>NZ_SMZP01000009.1 GCF_013181195.1 Caulobacter sp. RHG1 | reverse complement strand
CGCGCCATCCAACCTTGGACCGCCAGCTATAATCTCAACCGCCCCCACTCCGGCATCAAAGGCCTCACGCCCTGGCAGCGTGTGAACAACCTTCTTGGAAACGACAGCTAGGCCGCCTCGGCTAGCTGTTCTTCAGGCTTGCCGCGCTTTTCGGTCAGGGCCACCAGCGCCACCCCGACCATGGTGGCGGCGCCGCCGATCAGCAGCTGGGCCGACAGCTTGTCCCCTAGAAACGCCACGCCGATCGAACACGAGACCAGCGGCGTCAGCAGGAAATATGGCGTCACCCTCCCCGGCTCGCGGCGCTGGACCAGCCAGAACAGCAGCGCGCTGGCCCCGACGGTCGAAACCAGGCCCGCGAACAGCACCGCCGCCCAGGCGATCGGCGGCGCGGCCTGGACCTTGGCGACCTGATCGGTCTCGAAGATCAGCGACATCAGCAGCAGCACCGGCGCGGCGACCACCGCCGTCATGCCCTGCATCTTCAGCGGCTTGATGCCGGGCGTCTTGCGCACCAGCACGGTGGCCACGGCCCAGCAGGCGCCTGCGAAGACGATCAGGGCGATGGCCGGCAGGTCGCCGATGGCGTGCGGGTCCAGGCTCATCCAGGCCACACCCAGGAAGGCGATCACCAGGCCGAGGGCGGCGGGCGCGCGCATGGTCTCACCCAGCATCCGCCAGGCGAACAGGGCCGTGAACGGAATCCACAGCTGGCTGGCCACGACCAGCGGGCTCAGGGAGCCCGCCATGCTGAACGCCAGGTAGATGACGCCGAAGTGGATCGGTCCGGTCAGCAGCATGATCACCAGCAGCTTCCGGAACTCCGGGAACGGCGGCTTGATGAACGGGAACAGGAACGCCAGCGCGGCCAGGAAGCGCAGGCCGCCCATCAGCATCGGCGGCAGATACATCGTCGCCACCTTGGCCGCGGCGTTGTTGATCCCCCACGTCAGGATGATCCCCACGATGGCGAGGTATTCCAGACCAGACAGCGGGGAGGACTTGGCGGACATGGGCCCGCTTGGACCAGACCAGCCTCCCTAGGTCAATTGAGGTTTCAGGCGACGCCGACCACCTTGCGCACGGCCGCCGTCAGCAGCGCCAGATCCGCGTCCGGCGTCGTGAAGGCCGGCGTCAGATAAACAACCTTGCCCATCGGCCGGATCCAGGCGCCCAGCGTCGCGAAGCGGGCGCAAAGATCGCCGACGGCCACAGGCGCCTCGAACTCGACCACGCCGATCGCGCCCAGGGTCCGGACATCCACGACGCCCTTCCCCGCCCGACAGGGCTCGAGGCCCTCCGCCAAGGCGGCGGAGACCCTCGCCACGTCCTTGGCCCAGCCACCGTCCTCGAACAGATCCAGCGAGGCGTTGGCCGCCGCGCAGGCCAGCGGATTGGCCATGTAGGTCGGGCCGTGCATCAGGGCCGCGCCCGCATCGTCGGACCAGAAGGCCTCGAACACCTTGGTCGACGCCACCGCCGCCGACAGCGGCAGGGTGCCGCCGGTAAGCGCCTTGGACAGGGTGACGATGTCGGACTCGATCCCTGCCGCCTGCATGGCGAACAGGGTCCCGGTGCGGCCAAAGCCGGTGAAGATCTCGTCGAACACCAAGAGCACGCCGTGCTTGTCGGCCAGGCGGCGCAGGGTCCTCAAGACCTCCGGCGGATGCAGCAGCATGCCGCCCGCACCCTGGACCAGCGGCTCGACCAGGATGGCCGCCACCTCGTGGCCGCGCTCGGCCAACAGCACGTCCAGCGCCGTCTCGCCGCCCGCATCGCGTGGCAGGTCGGCGATCACCTGCTGCGGCATGACGCCGGCGAACAGGCTGTGCATGCCCTCCTCCGGGTCGCAGATGGTCATCGTCGCCAGGGTGTCGCCGTGATAGCCGCCCCGGAAGGCCAGGAACTTGGTGCGCCCTTTGACACCGCGGTTGATCTGAAATTGCAGCGCCATCTTCATGGCGATCTCGACCGAGACCGAGCCGCTTTCGGCGAAGAAGACATGGTTCAGGTCGCCCGGCATCAGCTTGGCCAGACGGGTCGCCAACCGATAGGCCGGCTCGTGCGCCAGACCGCCGAACATCACGTGCGGCATGGCCTCGACCTGCTGGCGCAACGCGTCGGCGATGTGCGGATGATTGTAGCCGTGGCAGGCCGTCCACCACGAGGCCAAGCCGTCGACCAGCTCGCGCCCGTCGGCCAGAACCAGCCGCGAGCCCTTGGTCGCCACGACCGGCAGCGGCGGCCGCGCGGTCTTCATCTGGCAGTACGGGCGCCAGACATGGGCAGCGCCCTCGGTCAGCCAGGCGGGTTCGGACATGGATACGCTTTCCGTTTGCGGACTCAGGGCGCTCTGCCTATTCCCGCGCTTCCGTTGCCGCAAAGGGAAACGACATGCAGAGCCTCGACGCCTTCGCCGACGAGAAGCTGGCGGCCCTTGAAGCCAAGAGCCTGCGGCGACGCTTGAAGACGACCCGCCGCCACGACGGCGCGGTCGTGGAGCGCGACGGCAAGCGGCTGATCTCGTTCTCGTGCAACGACTATCTGGGCCTGTCGCAGCACCCTCTGGTGCGCGCGGCGGCGGCCGAGGCGGCGCTGAACTACGGCGCCAGCGCGGCAGCCTCGCGCCTGGTGACCGGCGACCATCCGCTGCTGGCCGACCTGGAAAAACGTCTGGCTCGCCTGAAGGGCGCCGAGGCCGCCTGCGTATTCGGCTCTGGGTATCTCGCCAATACCGGCGTCATCCCCACCCTGGTCGGCCCCGGCGACGCGGTCTTCGTCGACGCCTGGGCCCATGCCTGCATCTGGGCCGGCGCGCAGCTGTCGGGCGCGAAGATCATCAAGTTCGCCCACAACGACGTCGCCGACCTCCAGCGTTTGCTCGAGGCCGAACGCTCGCAGGCCCGCCGCGCCCTCGTCGCCACCGATGGCGTCTTCTCGATGGACGGCGACGTCGCGCCGCTCGATCGGCTATCGGCTCTGTGCGAGCAACACGACGCCTGGCTGCTCAGCGACGACGCCCACGGGGTCGGGGTGCTGGCGGAAGGCCGAGGCTCGGCCGCCCTGTTCCCGGACGCCCATATCCCGCTGCAGATGGGCACCCTGTCCAAGGCCCTGGGCTCCTACGGCGGCTATCTGTGCGGCTCGCAGGCGGTCGTCGACCTGCTGAAGACCCGCGCCCGCACCCTGGTCTACGCCACGGGTCTGCCGCCCGCCTCGGCCGCCGCGGCCCTGACAGCGCTGGACCTGATCGAGGCCGATCCCGCCCTCACCCAGCAGCCGCTGGCCAAGGCCCGGCTGTTCACCCAGCGACTGGGCCTCCCGGACGCCGTCAGCCCCATCGTTCCGGTCATTATGGGCGAAGCCGAAGCCGCCCTGGCCGCATCGACCGCGCTGGAGGCCCAGGGCTTCCTGGTCGTGGCCATCCGCCCGCCGACGGTGCCGGAAGGCACGGCCCGCCTGCGCGTGGCCTTCAACGCCGCCCATGCCGACGCCGACATCATCCGTCTCGCCGACGCCATCGGAGCCCTGCGATGAAAGCGCTATTCGTCGCCGGGACCGGCACTGACCTGGGCAAGACCCACATCGCCTGCGCCCTGCTCCGCGCCGTCCGCGCGCGAGGCCTCCGCGCCGACGCCTTCAAGCCCGTGGTCAGCGGCTTCGACCCCGCCGAGCCTGAGGCCAGCGACCCCGCCCGTCTGGCCGCCGCCTTGGGCCGCCCCGACGCCTGGGCCGACATCTCACCTCGCCGCTACCGCGCGCCGCTGGCCCCGAACCTGGCCGCCCGGCTGGAGGGCGAGACCCTGGCCATGGCCGACCTCGTGGGAGACTGCCAAGCCTGGCTGGAAACCTGCGACGCCGACCTGGCGCTCGTCGAAGGGGCCGGCGGGGTCATGTCGCCGATGACCGACGACGCGACCAATCTGGACCTGATGACGGCGCTGAACCTGCCGGTGCTGCTGGTCGCCGGCAGTTACCTGGGCACGGCCAGCCATCTGCTGACGGCGCTGGAAGTCCTGCGCGCACGCGGCCTGACGGTGGCGGCGATCGTGGTCAGCGAAAGCCTCGACGCCCCGGACCTTGGTCAGACGGTCGAGATGCTTCGCGCCTTCGAACGACAGATGTCGATCCTGGTCGCCCCCCGCGACCAGGCCTGGGACGCCGCCGAGCTGGCCGACCTACTTCTCTAGCCGCGCCATCAGGCTGGACGTATCCCAGCGGTTACCGCCCATGGCCTGCACCTCGGCATAGAACTGGTCCACCAGCGCCGTGGCCGGCAGCTTCGCGCCATTCGCCCGGGCCTCGTCCAGGGCGATGCCCAGGTCCTTGCGCATCCAGTCGACCGCGAAGCCGAAGTCGAACTTGCCCTGGGCCATGGTCGCCCAACGGTTTTCCATCTGCCACGACTGGGCCGCGCCCTTGGAGATGGCGGCCAGGACGTCGTCGGTCGGCAGGCCGGCCTGCTTGGCGAAGTGCAGCGCCTCGGCCACGCCCTGAACGACGCCGGCGATGGCGATCTGGTTGCACATCTTGGTCAGCTGGCCCGCGCCCGGCTCGCCCATGCGACGGACGGCCTTGGCATAGACCTCGATGACCGGCAGCACGCGATCGTAAGAAGCCTGCTCGGCCCCGACCATGATGGTCAGCTGGCCGTTCTCGGCCCCCGCCTGGCCGCCCGACACCGGGGCGTCGATGAAGGCGCGGCCGCCTTGCGCCAGCAGCGCCGCCATCTCGCGGGCCACGGTGGCCGAGGTCGTGGTGTGGTCGACGATGATCGCGCCCGGCGCCAAGGCCGGCAGGGCCTGCGCCACGACGTCGCGGACATCGTGGTCATTGCCGACGCACAGCAGCACGACCTCCGCGCCCGCCACGGCTTCGGCTATGGTCTCGAACGCCTGGCCGCCGTGCTTTTCAGCCCATTTGCGGGCCTTTTCAGCGGTGCGGTTGTAGACGGCGACCTCGTGGCCGGCAGCCTTCAGGTGGCCCGCCATCGGAAAGCCCATCACGCCCAGGCCGATAAACGCCGTCTTCATGCCGCTGCTCCTTCAGATCAGACGCCGGGATTACGCGCGCCAAGCCCTCGGCGGCAACCCCATCTTAACGACCTTCAGGCAGGTTCCGGCTTCAAGGTTAACCAGGCTTAAGCACGATGGCGGTCAATACCGAACAGCCGATCATCATCAAGAAGATCAAGAAGGGCGGCGGCCATGGGCACCATGGCGGCGCCTGGAAGGTCGCCTATGCCGACTTCGTGACGGCCATGATGGCCTTCTTCCTGCTGATGTGGCTGCTGAATACGACCAGTCCCGAGCAGAAGCAGGGCATCGCCGACTATTTCGCGCCAGCCTCGATCTCGTCCACCACCAGCGGTTCGGGCGGCATCCTGGGCGGCACTTCGCTGGGCGACGACGGCGCCAAGGCCGACGGCAAGATGTCGGTGATCCAGCAGATGGCCCCCGAGGCGCCCGACAGCGTCAGCAAGGACGGCCAGTCCAGCGATACGGCCAATCTGGACGCCGCCAGCGAGGAAGCCCTGCGCGACGCCCTGGCCAAGAAGGAACAGGACGCCTTCGCCTCGGCCGCCCAGTCGCTGCGCCAGTCACTGCAGGACATGCCTGAACTGGCCGAGCTGTCAAAGCAGATCATGATCGACCAGACCCCGGAAGGCCTGCGCATCCAGCTGGTCGACCAGGAAGGCCGCTCGATGTTCCAGGAGAACTCGAAGACGCCGAACGACCGCGCCCGCATCCTGCTGCGCGCCGTGGCCAAGATCATCAATCAGCTGCCCAACCGCGTGACCATCTCGGGCCACACCAGCGCCAACGCCTATGGCCGCAAGCAGGACGCCGACTGGTCGCTGTCGGCCGCTCGCGCCGACAGCTCGCGCCAGATCCTCAGCGCCGCCGGCGTCAATGACGACCGCATCTATCAGGTGTCGGGCAAGGCCAATTCCGAGCCGCTGTACGCCGACGACCCGACCCTGGCCGGCAACCGCCGGATCTCGATCGTGCTGCTGCGTGAAAAGCCGGTTCTGCCGGACGGTCTGTAGGCGAAAGCCTGTGACCGTTCGCCGCGCAACGCGTCTGCGACGCTTGCGCAACTGAACGCTATGCCCCCTAATCCCGTTCAGGGCTGAACAAGATCGACGAGAGGGGTTAGGGGTTCCGTGACGCAGCATTTTCCGACGCGACAGCTTCGGTTCTTTCTGACCGCGCCCACGCCTTGCCCATACCTGCCTGGGCGGGAAGAGCGAAAGGTGTTCGCCCACCTGCCGCTGTCCGACGGCCCCAGCGTCAATGACGGCCTGACCCAGGTCGGCTTCCGTCGCTCCCAGAACATCGCCTATCGCCCGGCCTGCGAGACCTGCCGCGCCTGCCAGTCGGCCCGTGCGCCGGCGGCCGAGTACGTGCTGTCGCGCTCAGAGCGCAAGGTCCTGAACCGCAACACCGATCTTGAGCGTCACCTGGTCGAGGCCGAGGCCACGCTGGAGCAGTTCGAGCTGCTGCGCCGCTATCTGCTGGCTCGCCACGCCACCGGCGGGATGGCCGAAATGACCTGGCCCGATTACGTGGCCATGGTCGAGGACACCGCGGTCCGCACCCACCTGATCGAGTACCGCACCAAGTCGCAGGACCGTGGCCCCGGCGACCTGATCGCCTGCGTGCTGGTCGACGTGCTCGCCGATGGCCTGTCGCTGGTCTACAGCTTCTACAATCCCGACCAGGAACGCCGCAGCCTGGGCTCCTTCATCATCCTGGACCACATCGTTCAGGCCCAGGACGGTGCCCTACCCTATGTCTATCTGGGCTACTGGGTCCCGGGCAGCGAGAAGATGGCCTACAAGGCGCGCTTCTCGCCGCTGGAAATCCTCAAGCCCGGCGGCTGGTCGCTGATGTCGGCCCGCGAACGCGGCGCCCGCCCGCCCAGCGGCAAGGTCGCGACCAGGGATCTCGACCTCCCGATGAGCGACGCCGAACCGGCGGGGATCGTGGAGCTTTCCTAGTCAGATTTCCCCGATGAAAGCCGGGACCCAGATCGTATGACTGCCAGCCGCACGCAAGAACGCCCGCGATCCTTTCTGGACCGCGGGCGCTTTGGTATCTGGACCCCGGCTTTCGCCGGGGAGATCGGTAGCTGTGTCTACCGCGCGAAGCTGACGCCACCGTCCACGGTGACCGCCGAGCCCATCACGTAATCCCCGGCTCGCGAGGCCAGGTAAATGGCGGCGCCGGCCATGTCTTCGTCGTCGCCGATCCGACCAGCGGGGATCGACTTGGAGACCGCGTCGGCGTGGTCGCGGGCGACCTTGTTCATGTCCGAGGCGAAGGCGCCCGGAGCGATGCAGCTGACGGCGATGTTCTCGGGCGCCAGGCGCAGGGCCATGCGCTTGGTCATGTGCAGCAGGCCCGCCTTGGACGCGCCATAGGGATAGGTCTCATCCTTGGTCACCGACTGGCCGTCGATCGAGGCGATGTTGATGACCTTGGCGACACGATCCTTGGCCGCCGCGCGCAGGTGGCCGATCAGGGCCTGGGTCAGGAAGAACGGCGTCTTCATGTTGAGGTCGACGGTCTTGTCCCAGCCGGCTTCCGGGAACTCGTCGAAGGCCGCGCCCCAGGCTGCGCCGGCGTTGTTCACGAGGATATCGAGCTTGCTCTCGCGCTCCTTGATCCGGTCGGCCAGGCCCTGGATGCCTTCCTGGGTCGAGATGTCGCCCGGCAGAGAGACGCACTCGCCGTACTGGCTGAGCTCCTCGGCGGCGGCGTCGCAGGCGGCGGCCTTGCGGGCGGTGATGTAGACGCGCTCGGCGCCGTAGACGAGGAAGCCCTTGGCGATCATCGCGCCGATGCCGCGCGAGCCGCCGGTCACGACCGCAACGCGGCCCTTGAGCGAAAAGAGGTCTTGCATGGGAAAGTCTCCTAGAAGCCGCGCGTCGCGGCCAGGGCGCCGAGGCGTCCGGTGATGTCGTGGAATTGGGCGACGGTCTCGTCGATGATCGCCTGGACCGTCTTGACCTCGTCGATCAGGCCGACGGTCTGGCCGGCCAGCGCGGGCGCGGCCTCCATGTCGCCGCCGAAATAGACGTCGAGGATATTCTTCAGCACGTCGGGCGGCATAACGCCGGCGTCGTAGATCTCCTTGGTGAGATCCGACTTGATGGCCCGAATGCAGGGGCTGGCCTTCTTGTTCAGCACCCAGGTGCCGGTCTCCTTGGCCCCGGTGATCGCCGCCTTGTAGTTGGCGTGGACCGGGCTCTCGGCCGAGCTGACGAAGCGGGTGCCCATCTGCACGGCCTCGGCTCCCAGCGCGAAGGCCGCCGCCATGCCGCGCCCGTCGCAGATGCCGCCAGCGGCGATCAGCGGCACGTCCGTTCTTGCCCGGATGGCCTGCAACAGGACGAGGGTCGAGACCTCCTCCGGGTTCTTGAAGCCGCCGCCTTCTGCGCCCTCGACCACCAGGCCGTCGATCCCGGCTTCGACGCATTTGACCGCCGCGTCGACCGTCGGCACGGCGTGATAGACGACGATGCCGGCGGCCTTCAGCGGGCCGACGAACTTGGCGGGACTGCCGGCCGAGGTGGTGACGAACTTGACCCCGCTCTCGCACACGAAACGCAGCATGGCGTCGTCGCGCAGGAACATGATCGGCAGGTTCACCCCGAATGGCAGGCCGCTGGCCGCCATCTTGGTGATCTCGGCCTTGCAGTTCTCCGTCTCGCCCGAAGAGGTCTCGATGATCCCCAGGCCGCCAGCGCGGGACACGGCGCTGGCCAGAGGATAACGAGCGATCCAGCCCATCGGGGCCTGGACGATCGGGTATTTAGCGCCCGTGTGCTTCAGGACCCGGTTCATGGGATGAGCAGCACCCGGCCGACGGCCTGGCGGCTCTCGATATAGGCGTGAGCGGCCGCCGCGTCGGACAGCGGGAAGGTCTTGTCGATGACCACCTCCAGCTCGCCCTTGGCGGCGCGGTCGATCAGGTCCTGGATCAGGTCGTGGATGCGGTCGGTCATGATCTCCGCGCCCAGGAAGACCCCTGTCAGAGAGCGGTTGCCGCCCATCAGCGACGAGACGTCGACCTTCATCGGCTCGCGCCCGGCGTTGCCGACCAGCGAGATGCGACCACGATAGCCCAAGGCCCCGAGGCTGCTTTGCAGCGTCGCGCCGCCGACCGGATCGACGACCAGATCCACGCCCTTGCCGCCGGTCAGGCTCATCACCTTCTCGACCAGGTCGTCACGGCCGTAGTTGATCCCGTGGTCCAGGCCGAAGACCTTCAGGCGTTCCAGCCGCTCGTCGCTGGAGGCCGAGGCGATCACCGTCGCGCCGGCCTGCTTGGCCAACTGGATGGCGGCAAGGCCCACGGCCCCTGCCCCGGCCTGCACCAGCACCGTCTCGCCGGCCTTCAGGCGGCCCGCGCCGAACAGGCACTCGTGGGCGGTGCCGAACGGCACCGGGATGGCCGAAGCCTTCTGGATGTCAAAGCCGTCCGGGATCGGCCAGGCGTTGCGGGCCGGGACCGCGCGCAGTTCGGCGTGCGAGCCGAAGGCGTTCACGGTGACGACCTTCTGGCCGACCTTCAGGTGGGAGACCTCGGCCCCGACCTCGACGATCTCGCCGGCCGCTTGATAGCCGACAATGTGGGGACTGCCCGCCATCTGGCCGCCGCCGCGGTTGAGCGTATCGCCGCCCTCGATGCTGACGGCCTCGACGCGGATGACCACGCCCTGCGCGTGGCAGACCGGGTCGGCGACATCCTCGTAGCGAAGGACGTCGGGCGCCCCGGTCTCGTAATAGACGGCGGCCTTCATGGCGTTACTCCCTATGTGCTCCCCAAACCCGATCTCCCCGGCGAAAGCCGGGGCCCAGATCGAGCTCGGAGGTCTCCTCGTTGAAGCCGGGGAGAACGGCGCGAGCGCCCAGATCGCTCAGGATGCATCTGGGCCCCGGCTTTCGCCGGGGAAACGGTTATTTGGCTGGATCGACCAGCGCTCCGTAGACCAGCTTGGCGCTGTCCTCGTCGATGTCCTTGATGGCCGGGTCGCCGCCCTTGTTGAGAATGTGGATCATCCCCAGGAAGAACAGGTCGTTGGTCGGGTCGATCCAGAACCAGGTGCCGGCCGCGCCGCCCCAGCTGTAGGTCCCCTCGCCTTGCGGACCGGCCTTGGCGCTGTCCAGCACCACGGCGAAGTCGAGGCCGAAGCCGCGCCCCTTGGCTGTGCTGAACTCGGAAGCGTCGGAGTTCATGATCGTGTCGCTGAGCGCGTTGGTCCGCATCAGCTTGACGGTTTCGGGCTTGAGGATCCGCTTGCCGTCCAGTTCGCCGCCGTTCAGCAGCATCTGGGCGAAGCGCGCATAGTCGGCGTTGGTCGAGACCAGGCCGCCGCCGCCCGAAGCCACGACCGGCGGCTTGGTGATGTCCAGCACCATGAAGCCCTCGGCCGGGACCAGCTTGTTTTCCTTGGGGCTCCACAGGTAGAGCGAGGCTAGGCGATCGGTCTTCGCGGCCGGCAGCCAGAAACCCGTGTCGGTCATCTTCAGCGGCGCGAAGATGCGCTTCTGCATGAAGTCGCCCAGCGATTGGCCGGTCAGCTTCTCGACGATCATGCCCTGGATATCGACCGAGACGCTGTACTTCCAGCGCGTGCCCGGCTGGGCGACCAGCGGCAGGGCGGCGACCTTCTGGGCGAACTCCTGGCTGGACTTGGCGCCCAGCACGCCGGTCGAGACATAGGCCTTGTCGATGGGGTTGTCGGGGACCAGGCCGTAGGCGAAGCCGCCCGAGTGGCTCATCACTTCACGCATGGTCGGCGGACGGTCGGCCGGCACGGTGTCGAACGAACCGTCGGCATTGACGCCCTTGAACACCCGCAGATTGGCGAACTCGGGGATGAACTTGCTGACCGGATCGTCGAGCTTCCACTTGCCCTCTTCGAACAGGATCATCATCGCCACGCCCGTGACCGGCTTGGTCTGGGAATAGATGCGGAAGATGGTGTCCTTGGTCATCGGCGGGCCGTCGAAGCCCTTCTTGCCGTGCACCTGGTAGTTCACGACCTTGCCGTGGCGGACCAGCATGGTGGTGACGCCCGGCAGGTGACCGCCATCGACCAGACCCTGCATGTGGGCGTCCAGCTTCTTCAGACCCTCGGCCGAGAAGCCGGCGCTTTCGGGCGCGGCGACGGCGACCGCGGGCGCCTTGGCCGACTCCAAGGCCAGCGCCGAGCCACTGCTGAGCAGGGTCGTGGCCAGCGCAGTCACGATCAATTTGCGGAACACCAAGTCGCCACTCCCGAACAGATGTTTGAAGCGACCCTAGATCGCCAATCGGGTTGTTGGAACTGGTTTTTGTGACAGTCGTGCGAGCCGACGTCGCTCGCCCTAAGGTTAAGGTTATTTCATGAACGCCTGGGTTGATCGAACGACGTTCACGTATATTTTTAACTGCACGAGGGATTACGAAATATTTAGGCACCAAGGACCATGGCGACGCTCGACAATCTGATCACACTCTATCGCAACGTTCACCGCCTGCCGGCCGGAGGGGAGCCGCCGGCCTCGGCGACGGCGCAGCTGACCCTGATGGCGCAAGGCATCGACATCGCCCGCAACGGACAGCAGGCCGGCGACATCTGGAGCTACGCCAGCGCTGCCCGCTGGATCCAGGATAGCGCCAAGGCTACGACCCAGGTGGCCGTGCTGTCCTACGCGTTCCTGGCCGACACCAGCCTCAGCACGGCTGGGGCGGACTATCTGGTCGCGGCGAACGGCGCCAATCCGCACAACCTCAACAGCGCCCACTACGCGCCGTTCAACACGGTCAATCGCTACATCAACTTCGCCGTCAGCCTGGTGAAGGGCGGCGAGGCCAAGGACGCCTTCATCCAGGAGTACGGCGCCAGCGGCACGGCGTTCGACACCTTCAGCAAGGCCTATTTCAAGCTGTTCGGCGTCCACAAGACCCAGACCGAAGCCTTGGAGATGCTCAGCGAAGACGTGCCGAACGGCCGCGGCGGGACCTACACCCGCGGAGAGTTCTTCGCCGAGGTCGGCGGCGACGGCGGCAACGGCCTGGGCATGCGGGCGGCCATGGTCGGCTGGCTGATGGCCGTGGCGGCGCAGGAGAACAAGGGCCCCTACAGCGAGGCCATGCGCGCCTACCTGGCGGACATCGGCGTCGACGGCCAGGCCAACGCCGCCAAGGGCTTCCTGGCGCTGTACGGCGCGGGCGGCCGCTATGCGCCGGGCGGGGTCGACGATCCGGGTCTGCCGGGCGAACGCGCCAAGTTCGAGCACGACTGGAACGTCGATGCGGTCAACCAGGAGCCGGCCCACGACACCCACGTGCTGGCCAGCGACGGCAACGACATGATCAGCCCCATCCTGTCCGATCAAGGCGGGCTGGACGCCGGCCGCCACATCCGCACCGGCGGCGGCAACGACATGGTCCGTGTCGATAATGGCGTCATGCGCGGCCTGATCGACACCGGCACGGGCAATGACATGATCATGCTCGAGAGGTTCGACGGCCGGATCATCACCGGCAGCGGCCACGACACCATCGACCTGGGGACCTTCGCCGATATGCACCTGGCGGGCGGCAAGGCCGTGGACATCCCGGTGATCGAGGACTTCCAGAAGGGCTTCGACCTGCTCATCTTCCCCGGCTTCGTCGGCCCGGGCCAGAAGAAGGACCTGGCCTTCGTCACGACGGCTGCCTTCGACGACGCCCTGGCCGCCTATGCCGGCGGGACGGCGGCCAACAGCAACACCGTCTTCGAGTGGAACGGCGACACCTATGTCTTCCACCAGAACGGCGTGGCCGGCCTGGATACGGGCGACGGCCTGATCAAGCTGGCCGGCGTCACCGGCCTGACCGTCGGCAAGGACGGCCAGAACGCCGACATCCTGTTCGCGGCCTAGAGACTCAGCCCCTCCGGGACCGTGAAAGAGCTCCCCTCGCCTGGCGGGGGGAGCTTTCCTTTGCGCTCAGCGCGTGCCGGCCGGTTTCGAGGGGCCCGACGGCTTGACCGGCTGCTGGCCCGTGGCTGGCGGCCTTGCGGGCTGGGTCGTCACCGCTGGCTTGCTCGGCTGGACCACCGGCGCAGTCGCCGGCGCGGGCGGACGCTCGATGGCCTGATAGACCAGGGTCCGCGACTGGGCGTCCAGACCGCCGCCCACGCCGCCCAGGCGCTGGATCATGCCGATGAAGAAGAGATCGTTGGTCGGGTCGATCCAGAACCAGGTGCCGGCGCTGCCGCCCCAGCTGACCGTGCCCGGACCAACCGGCGCGCCCGAGGCGGCAGGGTCGACGGCGACGGCCAGGTCGATGCCATAGCCCATGCCGGCGGCGAACGGGAACGGCCGCGGGCCGGGCTTCAGGACGCCCGTGGTGCCGTTGGTCGTGACCACGAAACCCGGTGGCAGGTGATTGCGGGTCATCAGGGCCACGGTCTCGGGCTTGAGGATCCGCACGCCTTCCAGGCTGCCCTTGTTGAGGATCATCTGGGCGAAGCGCGCGAAGTCGCCGGCGGTCGAGACCAGGCCGCCGCCGCCCGACGGCGCGGCCGGAAGCTTGCTGACGTCGCGCCAGGCGCCTTCGACGGCGGGGACCAGCTTGCCGGTCACCGGATCGCCATCATAGATCGCGGCCAAACGCGGAAGCTTCTGCTGGGGCACGTAGAAGCCGGTGTCACGCATCTTCAGCGGCGCAAAGATGCGCTGCTGCATGAAGTCCGGCAGGCTCTGGCCCGACAGCTTCTCGACGATATAGCCCTGGATGTCGGCGGCGACGCTGTAGCGCCATAGCTGCCCCGGCTCGGAGAACATCGGCAGGTCGGAGATCTTCGCCGCCATGTCTTCCAGTGACGCCGACTGCAGCACCCCGGCCTGATAATAGGCCTGATCGGCAGGGCTGCTGGGGTCGTCGGCGATGCCATAGGCGAAGCCCGCCGTATGGGTCATCAGCTCGCGCATGGTCGGCGGCCGCGAGATCGGGGCCAGGACCGGCTTGCCCTCGGCGTCGACGCCCGCAGCGATGCGCAGGTTGGCGAACTCGGGCACGTGCTTGGTGATCGGATCGTCCAGCTTCCACAGACCCTGCTCGTACAGGATCATCATGGCGACGCCCGTAACCGGCTTGGTCTCCGAGCGAATACGGAAGATGGCGTTCACCGGCATAGGCGGGCCGCCCAACACGCGCTGACCGAACGCCTTGGTGTGAACCACCCGACCGTGGCGGGCGAGCAAGGTCACCGCGCCGGCCACCTGGCCGTTGGTCACCATGGACTGCATGTGCTCGTCCAGCCGCTTGAGACGCTCGGCGTTGAAGCCGACATCCTCGGGCTTGGCGCGCGGCAGGACCAGGGCCGCAGCCGGCGTCGCGGCGACGGCCGCGCAACCAAAGGCGCTGGCCAACAGGCGCAGCGCGCGGCGACGCAACCGCCCCAACCCGACCTTGGTCAGCATCACTTCGGCCGGAACCGCTTGTTCGTGGCGAAGCCCTTGGGCGCCAGCTTGCCGGCCCCGGCCCGACGGCCAACCCATTCCTTCCACTCTGCCCACTCGCGGCGGCGGCCGGCGGTGTCGATCCAGTAGGCGCCGGTCTCGGCGTTGAACGACAGACCGTCGCGCAGGCCCCCTTCGCGATAGGCCTGCAGCTTGACGCCCTTGCCGCGCGGCATTTCCGGCAGCTCTTCCAGCGGGAAGATCAGGATCTTGCCGTTGTCGCCGACCACGGCGAACTGGTCGCCGACGGCTTCCAGGCAGAAGGCCGCGCCGGCGGCGTCGACGTTCAGGACCTGCTTGCCGGCCTTGCGGTTGGCCAGGGCTTCTTCCTCGGGCATCAGGAAGCCGTAGCCGGCCTTCGAGGCCAGAATGCGTTTGCGGCCCGCCTTGAACGGGAAGACGTCCGCGATCTTCACCTTGTCGTCCAGCTCGATCATCATCCGCACCGGCTCGCCGTGGCCCCGCGCGCTGGGAAGCTTGTCGCAGCCCAGGGTGAAGAACCGGCCGTCGCTGGAGAAGATCAGCAGCTTGTCGGTGGTCTCGGCCGGGACCAGGAAGCCCAGCTTGTCGCCTTCCTTGAACTTCAGTTCGGACGGATCCTCGACCTTGCCCTTGGCGGCGCGGATCCAGCCGCGCTCGGACAGAATGATGGTGATCGGTTCACGGACGATCATCGCCTCGATGGCCGCCTCGGCGTCCACGACCGGGGCGTCTTCGAAGATCGAGCGGCCGGTCACGCCGGTCGGGCGACCGCCCTTGTCCAGCGGGTGCTTGATCTTCAGCAGGGTGGCGCGAACCTCCGACAGGCCCTTGCCGACCAGCTTCCACTGCTTTTCGTCGCTGGCCAGCATGGCCAGGATGCCGTCGCGCTCCTCGACCAGCTCGGCGTGCTCGCGGCGGATCTCCATCTCTTCCAGCTTGGCCAGCTGGCGCAGACGGGTGTTGAGGATGGCGTCGGCCTGGATGTCCGAGAGCCCGAAGGTCTCGATCAGCTTTTCCTTCGGCTTGTCCTCGTAGCGGACGATCCGAATGACCTCGTCGAGGTTCAGATAGGCGATCAGCAGGCCGTCCAGGATGTGCAGACGGGCTTCGATCTTGGCCAGGCGGTGACGGGCCCGGCGGGTCAGCACTTCGCGGCGGTGGGCCAGGAAGGCCATCAGGGCCTGCTTGATGCCCATGACACCCGGGGTGCCCCGCGCGTCCAGCACGTTGATATTGACCGGGAAGCGGCTTTCCAGCGCCGAGAGCTTGAACAGGCTCTCCATCAGCACTTCGGGCTCTACGTTCTTGGACTTCGGCTCGAGCACCAGGCGGATGTCCTCGGCGCTCTCGTCGCGGACGTCGCCCAGCAGGGCGGCCTTCTTGCTGTCGATCAGGTCGGCCAGTTGCTCGACCAGATCCGACTTCTTCACCTGGTACGGGATCTCGGTGACGACGATCTGGTAGGTGCCGCGACCGGTGTCTTCCTTCTCCCACTTGGCGCGAATGCGCACGCCGCCGCGGCCGGTCTCGTAGGTTTCCAGCAGGGACGCGCGCGACTCGACGATGACGCCGCCGGTCGGGAAGTCGGGACCCGGGACCTTTTCGAGCAGTTGCTCGGTCGTGGCGTCGGGGTTCTTCAGCAGCAACTGGCAGGCGTCGATCAGCTCGGCGGCGTTGTGCGGCGGGATCGAGGTGGCCATGCCGACCGCGATGCCCGACGAGCCGTTGGCCAGCAGGTTCGGGAAGCCCGACGGCAGAACCACCGGCTCCTCGTCCTGGCCGTCATAGGTGGGCCGGAAGTCGACCGCGTCCTCGTCGATGCCGTCCAGCAGCAGCGTGGCCGCCTCGGTCATCTTGCATTCGGTGTAACGCATCGCCGCGGCGCTATCGCCGTCGATGTTGCCGAAGTTGCCCTGCCCCTCGACCAGCGGGATGCGCTGGCTGAACTCCTGCGCCAGGCGGACCAAGGCGTCGTAGATCGACTGGTCGCCGTGCGGGTGGAAGTTACCCATGACCTCGCCGACCACCTTGGCGCATTTGCGCGCGGCGGACTCGGGGTTCAGGCGCATGTTGCTCATCGCGTACAGGACGCGACGATGCACGGGCTTGAGGCCGTCGCGCACGTCGGGCAGCGCCCGCGAGCCGATCGTCGACAGCGCGTACGCCAGATAGCGTCGCGACAGCGCTTCGGTCAGCGGCTCGTCGAGGATGCGGTCACCGTCGCCAGGACCGCCGGGGGGGAGGACAGGTTTGTTCATCAGGCAGATTCGTTATGCGAGATCGCACCTTAGCAGAACTCTTCGGCCTGATTCGAGCCGTTACGCCTGAACGATCCCCGTCTTTCCGGCCTCCAGCGCCCATTTCGCGCGCGTCGACAGCTTGCCGTCGGTCCGGCGCACCGAATCCAGCACCTTGAACTCGGTCGTGAAGGTCTTCGGCGTGACGTCGCAGATCGCGTAGCCGCGCTGGTTGTTGTTGAACTTCAGGATCGGATTGGCCGCCTGCAGCTTGGCCATGTCCAGCCGCTGGTCGTTGCCGTCGCCGCCCGAGGTGATCGAGGTGACGACGAACTCCGAGGCGATCGGCGCGCCCTCGGCCTTGGCCCCGTCGAGGAACAGGTCCCCAGCGAAGTTCTGGTGCTCGTCGCCGGTCAGCACGACGACATTGCCGACCTTGCGATCGCGGATCGTCTTCAGCAGCCGGACGCGCGGGATGCTGTAGCCCGCCCAGGAGTCTGGATTGACGTTCCGGCCAGCCTCCGGGAGGCGGTCCAGGTCCATCATCATGATCTGCTGGGCGATGACGTTCCAAGTCGCCTTCGACCCGGTCAGGCCGTCATTGAGCCACTTCTCCTGGGCGTCGCCCATGACCTGGGCCTTGGGCGCGTCGATCTCGGCGCAGGATGCGCCGTACTTGTCATCGCACGGCTGATCGGTGCGGAACTGGCGGGTGTCCAGCAGATTGAGATTCAACAGCTGGCCATAGGCGGCGCGGCGATAGATCTGCAAGCTGGTCCCGACCGGGAAGCTCGAAGCCCGCAGCGGCATGTTCTCGTAATAGGCCTGGACGGCAGCCTGGCGGCGCAGGTTGAACAGCTTGGGATCCGTGCCGTCCTGGTCCAGGTCGCCGACCCAGTTGTTGTCGATCTCGTGGTCGTCCCAGACCGTGAACCACGGCGCGGCGGCGTGGGCGGCCTGCAGGTCGGCGTCCATCTTGTATTGGGCATAGCGGCGGCGGTAGTCGTCCAGGGCGTAGATCTCGCCGCCGAAGTGCTGGCGGACGTTCTCCTGCGGCCCGCCCAAGCCGGTGTACATCCGGTTGCCGCGGCCCTCGTAGATGTAGTCGCCGTAGCAGAACACGAAGTCGGGATTGTCCTCGGCCAGGCGGCGGTAGGCGGTGTAGTAGCCGCTTTCGTAGTGCTGGCAGCCGGCGACGGCGAAGCGCACGCGGTCCAGGGCCGCGCCCAGCGCCGGCGTGGTGCGGGCGCGGCCGACGATGCTGCGCTCCTTGCCGACGGTGAAGCGGTACCAGTAGTCGCGGCCGGGCTGCAGGCCGCCGACCTCGACGTGGACGGCGTGACCCAGTTCCGGCGGCGCGATCGCCGTCCCCTTGGCGACGATGGTGCGCATATTGGCCGCGTCGGCCACTTCCCACTCGACCGCGACCGGGGCCATCGGCATGCCATAGCCGATCTCGAAGGGCTCGGGCGCCAGGCGGGTCCAGATCACGAAACCGTCCGGCGCCGGATCGCCCGAAGCCACGCCCAGCTGGAACGGATAGCTGCGGAACCCGACCTGGGCCAGGGCCTTGCCGCTCTCCAGCGGGATCGCCAGGGCGGTGACGGCGGACGCGCCGAACACGCCCAGCAGGCGGCGGCGGCTCAGGGCGTAGCGGTCGAGCACGGACATGGCGGAACTCCGGGAAGGAAGCTCCGGCGATAGCTCTGCTTTGTGACGGTTCTTAAAGCCTGCCGGCCTCGGTCAGGCGGTCCAGCAGCCACATCCGAGCCGGCGGCAGAGGGCGGTTCAGCGGGCCGAACACGAACTGCTCCAGGAAGTGGCCGGTGATGTTGAGGCCGGCGCTGACGTCACCGTCCGCTAGACCGCCCTGCGAGGACAGCATGAACGGCGGCAGGGGCATCAGCTTGTCGTGGTAGGGCTTGCCCGCCGCGCGACTGACCGCGCGTCCGGTGCGCGGGCTGACATAGACGAGGTCGTCGAAACTGCCGGTGGCGGCGCATTTCGACAGGTCCAGGCCAAAGCCCAGCTCCTGCAACAGGCCCATCTCGTAGCGGACATAGACCGCCGGCCAGATGTCGGGGATTTCCAGCACGCGGATCAGGGCCTCCAGCGCGTGGAAGGCGCCTGGATGGGCCTCGCGCTCCGGCAGGGCCGAGGCGGCGACCGAGGCGGCCGATGACAGCCCGGCCAGCGCAAGACGGTCATCGAAAAGACTGGAAGGCCCCTCGCCCATCGGCTCCAGGGCCGCAGAGCCCAGCTGGCCCTCGACCCGGGCGCGATAGCGGACGATGACCCGCGCGCCGGGCTGCAGGAAGGGCTTCATCCGCCGCGAGGCCGCGCCGGAGACGTGGGCGGCGACCTTGCCGCGCGCCTCCGTCAACAGCTCGACGATCGCTCCGGTCTCGCCATGGGCGCGGGCCGAGAGGACATAGGCCTCGTCCTCCCACTCCTGGCTCAAGCGAGACGTCCCTGATCAGACATCGAAGTCCAGGCCGATGTCGCTGAACAGGCCGCGTTCCTCGGCCCAGTTTTCCTTGACCTTCACGTGCAGGAACAGGTGCACCTTGCGATCGAGGATGTCGCACAGCTCTTCGCGCGAGGCCTGGCCGATCCATTTCAGGGTCTGGCCGCCCTTGCCGATGACGATGATCCGCTGGCCCTCGCGCTCGACGAAGATGGTCTGCTCGATGCGAACGCTGCCGTCCTTGCGCTCTTCGAAGGCCGTCGTCTCGACGCTGGCGGCGTAGGGCAGCTCCTCGTGGACGCGCAGATAGACCTTCTCGCGGGTGATCTCGGCGGCCAGCAGGCGGGCCGGCAGGTCGGCGGTCTGGTCTTCCGGATAGAGCCAGGGGCCTTCCGGCATCAGCGAGACCAGCTTGGCGGTCAGGTCCTCGACGCCGGCGCCGGTCGCGGCGCTGATCATGAAGACGTCGGTGTAGACGCCCTGGTCGAAGAAGTCCTTGGCGATGGCCAGCAGGGTGTCGCGCTTGACGCCGTCGATCTTGTTCAGGGCCAGGATGACCTTGCGATCGGCGGCCTTCAGGCCCTCGATGATGGTCTGGACGTCCTGGGCCGAGCGGAACTCGCCCGGCGTGGCCTTGTCGGCGCGGCTGGACAGCTCGGCCTGCACGTCGACCAAGTGGACGGTGGCCTCGGCGTCTTCCGAGCCGGCCCAGGCCGAGCGGACCATGGCGCGGTCCAGGCGGCGGCGCGGGCTGAAGATCCCGGGGGTGTCGACGAGCACGATCTGCGCATCGCCCTCGATGGCGACGCCGCGCACGGGGAAGCGGGTGGTCTGGACCTTCTGGGTCACGATCGAGACCTTGGCGCCGACCATGCGGTTGACCAGGGTGGACTTGCCGGCGTTCGGCGCGCCGATGATGGCGGCGAAACCCGCGCGGGTGTTTTTGGAGGTGGTGTCAGTCATTGCGCGTGCGTGTAGCACCGATTGGAGGCCGCGTCGCGATCAGGACGCGGGCAACACCAGCTCGAAGGTCGAACCCGCGTTATGCGGCCGATGCCGGATGGATCCGCCGTGCGCCTGGGCGATCTGGCGGACCACGGCCAGGCCCAGACCGCTGCCCTGGGTTCGCGTCGAGGCGCGCTGGAAGGGTTCGAAGATCACCGTGGCCTCATCAGGCGTAAGGCCTGGCCCATCATCCTCGACCGCCACGCCCACCTCGCCTGCGCCCAGCGGTCCGGAACGGATGGTGAGCGGTCCGGGCGTGGCGTGGACCAGGGCGTTCTGCAGCAGCGCCAGCAGCGCCTGGCGCAGGCGGACCGGGTCGCCCAGAACCCGGGCAGGCTCCAAACGCCAGTCACAGACAAAGCCCGCCTCGGTCAGGCGCGGGCCGACGGCCGCCTGCAGCTCGGCGACGATCTGCGCCAGATCGATCAGCTCCGGCCGCAGATCCAGCCGCCCCACGTCGGCCAGGCTGACCACCCGCAGGTCTTCCACCAGACGCGCCAGGCCGTCGACCTGGCGCAGCAGACTGGTCAGGGTCCGCTCATCGATCTGGAAAACGCCGTCGGCGACACCTTGCAGGCGCCCTTTCAGGATCGTCACAGGCGTGCGCAACTCGTGGGCGATGGCGGCGTTCCAGTCGACCATGCCGGTGGTCAGGCTCTCCAGACGCTCAGCCATGCGGTTGAAGTCCTCGACGAGGGTCGCCACCTCGCCCGCCGTCTCGTCATCGACCACGGCGCGGGCCTTGAGATCTCCGCCGGCGATGCGTCGCGCCGCCTCGGCCAGGCCGTTGACCGGCATGACGATGCGGCGAGCCAGCTGCGCCCCGGCGATCACCGCGATCAGCACCGCCACCCCGATCGCGGCGGCGATCACCAGATAGTCGATCTCGTGCGGCGTCCACTCGCTGGGCCGCGGCGCCGCGTCCGAGTGGTTCTCGAACACCCAGGCGTAGAGAAACAGGGCCGCGAAGGCCGCGCTGGCGAAGCCGGCCAGCGTCACCAGCGCCATGCGCGTGGCGATCTTGCGCCACAGGCTGGCGCGACGGGTCATTCGGCCGGTTCCAGCCGGTATCCGACCCCGCGAACATTGACCAGCAGGCCCGGCGCGCCGCCCGCCTCCAGCTTGCGGCGCAGGTGGCTGACGTGACTGTCGACCGTGCGGCCGGCGACGTCCTGGTTGGGGAAGCAGGCTTCGGTCAGCTCGGCGCGCGTGAAGACCCGCAGCGGGATGCGGGCCATGTGGGCCAGGATGCGGAACTCGGTCAGGGTCAAGTCCAGACGGCGGCGGCCCTCGGGCTGCACGATCGTGGCCAGGTAGTTCTCGATATTGACCTCGACCGCCCCCACCCGCAGCAGCTTGGCGTCGGGCGCGCCGACCCGGCGGCGCAGGATCGCCTGCACCCGAGCCACCACCTCGATCGGGTTGAACGGCTTGACCAGATAGTCGTCGGCCCCGATGCGCAGGGCCTGCAGCTTGTCGAGATCCTGGTCCAGGGCGGTGACCATGACCACCGGCGTCTCGCCGCGCCGGCGCAGCTCGCCCAGCACATCCCAGCCGTCGCGGCTGGGCATGCGCACGTCCAGCAGCACCATGTCGGGCTTGAGCGTGGCGTGCAGGTCCAGCGCCTGCTGGCCATCGGCCGCCAGCACCGTGCGGAAGCCCTCGCGGCGCATATAGGCGTCGAGGATCTCGGCGATCTCGGCTTCGTCCTCGGCGATCAGGATCAGGCTGCTCATGTCGTTCTGGTCCGGCGAAAACTCGCTCCGATCAAGGAAAAAGAGAAACCCCTCCCGCCTTGCGGCGGAAGGGGCTGCTCCAGATCTCTCGAAGAGAAGCGATCAATAGCGGACCGAGAACTCCACGCCGTAGGTGCGCGGCGTGTTGAAGTTGCCGTAATCGCCCAGCGTGGCCCGGTTGGCCGGGTCGCGACGATAGACATATTCCTCGTTCAGCAGGTTGCGCGACCACAGCGACATGGTCAGCAGCGCGCCTTCCTTGACCTGCACGTCGGCCAGCGACAAACGGGCGTTGACGATGAACGACTTGTCGTTCTTGACGTCCGTCTGGTCGAAGGTCTGGGTCGCGTCCGAGTAGTTGGCGTCGACATGGCCGCGGAAGGTCGCGTTCCACAGCGGCGCCTCGTAGTCGGCCGAGACGCTGCCGGCGTTCTTCGGCGTGAAGACGATGAACACGGGCTGGACCACGCCGCTGAACGGGTTGCGGGTCGGCGGCACCTTGGTGTCGGTGTAGGCGTAGGCCGCCGACAGGGTCAGGCCTTCGGTGACGCGCAGGGTGCTCTCGACTTCCAGGCCCTTGATCTTGGTGACGCCCGGGGCGTTGATCGTTTCCAGCGTGTTGCGGGTCGACGAACCGGTCACCGTCACCAGGCTGAAGTCGATCTGGCTGCCCGTGCGATCCATGGCGAAGGCGGCCACGTTCAGGCGCAGGCGGCGATCGAACAGGTCGGTCTTGGCGCCGATCTCGTAGGCCTTGACCTCTTCCGGACCGAACTGGCGATAGGTCAGCGAGCGCGAGCTGGCGCCGCCGGCCCGGTAGCCGGTCGAGTACTTGGCGTAGAGGTGCATGTTCGACGAGGCGTCGTAGGCCACCGTCACCATCGGGTCGAACCGGTCGTTCTTCTGGGCGAAGGTCAGGTTCGTGGCGACATTGCTGACCATGTACAGCTGGCCAGTCTTGTCGTCCCAGGTGTAACGGCCGCCGACCGTCAGGTGCAGGGCTTCATCCAGCATGGCCGGGGTGTAGGTCGCCTGGCCGTAGACGGCGTAGCTCTCGGCCTCGGCGCGCGAGGCGCGGTCGATCGAGCGCGAGCCGCGGATGGTCGGGGCCGGATCGTTGATCGTGTAGCCCGTGCCGTCGGCGTTCCAGCGGTTGGTGCTGGGGGTGGCGGCGTCGTCGCTGGCGTTTTCGTGGAAGTAGTAGAGGCCGGCCACGTAGTCGATGCGGTCGGTGCTGCCGACGGCCTGGAACTCCTGGCTGAACTGGTGTTGCCACAGGCCCGCCAGGCTGTAGCGGCTGAAGTTGGTGTTCGGCGAATAGGCCGGGATGCGGTGAGCGCCGCCCGAGTTGTCCCACTGGTCGACGTCGACTTCGCGATAGGCGGTGATCGAGCGCAGTTCGAGGTTGTCGTTGACCTCGTACTTCAGGTTCAGCGACACGCCGTTGGTGTTGTCGACGCTCCACTGCTGCGGCACGCCGATGTCGGCGACCGACATGCGGTCCGTGCCGGACTTGACGATCGACGGCAGCGGACGGATCTGACCGGCCGGCAGAGTCCCCGTAGCCGGACCGACGACCAGGTTGTTGGGGTTGTAGCCCAGCAGCTGGCTGTAGAACGGCGTGTTCTTGTCCTTGCCGATGTCGGCGGCGAGGTCGGCCTGGAACTTGTCGGTCGGACGCCAGCGGACCTGGGCGCGCAGGCCGCGGCGGTCATAGGCGCCCCAGCCGATGCTGCCGGGCAGCGGGTTCTTGGTCACGGCGTTCTGGCGTTGCAGCGCGCCATCGATCTTGAACGAGAAGTCGCCGACCGAGGGCAGGTCCAGGTGCATCTCGGCGTTATAGGCGCCGTAGTTGCCGACGCCGGCCGTGGTGCGCAGGCCAAACTCGCCGGTCGGGCCGCGGGTGACCATGTTCAGCGCGCCGCCTTCGGTGTTGCGGCCAAACAGCGTGCCTTGCGGACCTTTGAGGACTTCCAGGCGCTCGATGTCCAGCAGCGCGGCGCCCAGGCCGTGCTGACGGCCCAGATAGACGCCGTCGACATAGACGCCGACGCCCTGCTCGCGGGCAGGCTGGTTGGCGTCCAGCGGAACGATGCCGCGAATGCCGATGGTCAGAGCCGACTGGCGGGCTTCGAAGGTGGCGACGCGCAGGCCGGGAATGGCGCCGTCGGCCAGGTCCATCAGGCTCTGGACGTGGCGAGCTTCCAGGGCCTTGGCGTCCAGCAGCGAGATCGCGATCGGGGTTTCCTGCAGCTTGGTTTCACGACGGGTCGCGGTGACCGTCACGTCGCTGAGCGCGGTGGGGCCGTCCGGCGTTTCGGCCGTGGCGGGCGTGGCGTCGGCCGGCGCGGTTTCGGCGGCGAAAGCCGTGAAGGGCGTCGCCAGAATGGCGGCCGTGGCCAGCAGATAGGCTCGTGATTTGAGAGACGTCTTCATTGTTCTTGATCCCCTGAAGAGGGGTCGAGACCTACGAGCGCCGCGTGAAGCGTATTTCGCACATTCTTAAATGTTTCAAATAAGTTTCACGAAACGGAGACTTCAAACGCGCGCTTGGATCGCACATCAACTCCACACGATCTCCACAATTCATCCAGCGACATGGCTTGGCCGCTTCACGCGGCAATCCGCTGAAGTTTGCTGGGGAGGCGACGGAGCGGCCGGGCGAACCCGGAGACCGTAAGGTTTGTTTGTGTTTCGGCTCGCGAGTCCGCTCCGCCAGGTTGTTCTTGTCCGTGAGGGCGGAGGGCGTGGGCCTTATCGGCCCGGGACTCCAAGAACCCCCGGACGGGCGCAGAGCAAGTCGATCGGCTACATCCGTCTCGACCCCGACGCTCCACGATAGGCGGCTTTGAACGTTCACCGCCCTGTCGATCCGCTGAAGGCTTGATCCCGAACAGTCTCGTCACCCGTACGCGCTCCTAAAGAGTAAGCCGCACGACCTGACCAAACCGTTCGGGAGCCATCAGCGGCCCCGCTCAACCTATCCCCGCCGCCGCTTTGGGCCGGATCCAAGCGCCCTCCCCTTGCGACGGGGACCAGGTGATTATGGGGCAGGGCTGAGCGCGGATCATTCAGCGGGGTGAAAAATCGACAAGCGATTGATTTCGTTTGATCTGAGATCGTGAACGCCGGGGATGGAGACCCGCCGACGCCCGTGCTGGCCCCTCCACCGCCGTTCGGCGGTCCCCCTCCCCCAAAGGGGGAGGAGAGATGAAGCCCCGGCAAGCGGCGCGTAACTCTCCGCCCCGCTTGGGGGCGGACAGACTTCGCGAAGCGAAGTCAGGTGGGGGCCTGTGCTGAGCCGGCCGCTCCTACCCCGCCCCTTCGCGCTCCAGCAGCGCCTTCGCCGCAGCCTTCTCGGCCTCTTGCCGCGACTTGCCCTTGGCGACGGCCGGATCGACGCCGACGACCGTCGCCTCGACCGTAAAGACCGGCGCATGGTCCGGCCCGGTGCGGTCCAGCACGCGATAGGTCGGCAGCGGCCGGCTCTTGCCTTGCGCCCATTCCTGCAGCGCGGTCTTGGGATCGCGCGGACGTCCCTCGCCGGCCTTGTCGAACTCATCGGCCCACAGCGCCAGGAACACCCGGCGCGCAGCGTCCAGACCGCCGTCCTGATACAGAGCCGCCATCAGCGCCTCGGTGGCGCCGGCCAGGATGGATTCGGTCTCGCGACCGCCGATCTTGCTGGACGAAGCCGACAGGCGCAGCGCACCGCCCATCTCGGCGGCGCGGGCCACCCGGGCGCAGGTCTCGCGGCTGACCAAGGCGTTCAGGCGCGGCGCAAGCTCGCCTTCCTTGGCCTTGGGGAACCGCTGGGCCAGGGCCTCGGCGGCCAGCAGGCCCAGCACGCGGTCGCCGATGAACTCCAGCACCTCGTTGTCGCGGACCTTCTTGGCCCCATCCCCGACGCTGGCGTGCGTCAGGGCGCGTTCGAGCAGTTCGCGGTCCTTGAACTGATGGCCGATGCGGCGCTCGAGGTCGCCGACGGCGGCGACCCGTCTATCCATTTTGCCAGAAACCCAGAAAGATCACTTGAGCACGTGGAAGAAGCGGCTGGGACGGGCGTTCAGGAACCAGGTCCAGGGCTTGAACAGGCTGGCCTCGGCGTTCCACGACAGCAGGATGATCTGGGCGCGTCCGACCAGGTTCTCCTCGGGCACGAAGCCGACGCCGACCTCGTCGCCGATGTACTGGTCGAGTTCATAGTCCCACTTGCAGGCGCTCTCCTTGAACGGCGAGACGCCCGGATCGAAACGGCTGTCGGCCGAGTTGTCGCGGTTGTCGCCCATGAAGAAGTAGCAGCCGGTCGGCACGGTATAGACGCCGGTATTGTCGCCGCGGCTGTCGGGACCGTAGTCCTGGGTCGCGTACGGACGGCCTTCCGGATTGGTTTCCTCGAAGCGCTGGACCTGCTGGGTGAAGCCGTAGCCGGTGTCGACCAGCGCCGGAGCCATCGCCTTGCGCGGCAGTTCCTTGCCATTGATGTAGACGACGCCGCCGCGGATCTGGACCTTGTCGCCCGGCATGCCGATCAGGCGCTTGATGTAATCGGTGCGGTTATCGCGCGGCAGCTTGAAGACGATGATGTCGCCGCGAGTCGGCGCGCGTCCCAGCAGGCGGCCCTTGATGATCGGCGGGCTGAACGGGATCGAGTGCTTGCTCCAGCCGTAGCTGAACTTCGACACGATGATGTAGTCGCCCTGATAGAGATTGGGCTCCATCGAGGCCGACGGGATCGTGAACGGCTGGAACAGCAGGACCCGCAGCACCAGGGCGATGCCCAGCGCGTAGGCCACGGTCTTGATGATCTCGATGAACTCGGCGACGGCGCCCTTGTCTTCGGGCGGCGTGATGTCGGCGTCGGTCATGGGCCCCGGGGCTCTGGAATGGTCGGTCGAGAGACCGTCGTCTCCGCCTTGCTAGACGGGCCGAAGGCTCGGAGCAAGTCGAAGGGACGGCTTAGCTTGCGCTCGTGGCGCGACAATGGCGCCGCTTCAACCGGCGACGGGCAGCGCTTCGATGATCACGAAGGCCTGGGCGTAAGGATGATCGTCGGTCAACGACAGGTGGATCACCGCTTCCATGCCCTCCGGCGTCATCTCTTTCAGGCGCTCCAGCGCGCCGCCGGTCAGGGCCAGGGTCGGCTTGCCGGACGGCAGGTTGACCACGCCCATGCCCGCCAGGTGCACGCCGCGCTTCAGCCCCGTACCCAGCGCCTTGGAGCAGGCCTCCTTGGCGGCGAAACGCTTGGCGTAGCTGGAGGCGCGGTCGGGCTTGCGCTCTGACCGCTTGCGCTCGATCTCGGTGAAGACCTTGTTGGTGAACCGCTCGCCGAACCGTTCGAGGGACTTCTCGATCCGGCGGATGTCGCACAGGTCCGAGCCGATGCCGATGATCATGCGGCAGCCTCCAGGCGCGCTGCGTCCATCAGGATGCGCATGCGCTGGATGGCCTGCGGCAAGCCAACGAAGATCGCCTCGCCGATCAGGAAGTGACCGATGTTCAGCTCGGCCACTTCGGGGATGGCGGCGATGGGCTTCACCGTCGCGTAGTCGATGCCGTGGCCGGCGTGGACTTCCAGGCCAAGGCTGGCGGCCAGGGCCGCGCCCGTCTTGAGACGTTCGAGGATGGCCTCAGCCCGTTCGACATGACCTTCCCGGAAGGCGTCGCAATAGGCGCCGGTGTGCAGTTCGACGACCTGGGCGCCGGCGGCGGCCGACGCGCGGATCTGGTCGGGGTCGGCCTCGATGAACAGCGAGACCCGCGCGCCGACGGTGCGCAGGCGGGCCGTGGCGTCGGTGATACGGTTCTGGCCCTTCACGACGTCGAGGCCGCCTTCGGTCGTCACTTCCTCCCGGCGCTCGGGCACCAGGCAGGCGGCGTGCGGCTTGGCCCCAAGCGCGATGCCGATCATCTCGTCGGTGACCGCCATCTCGAAGTTCAGCGGCTTGCCGCGCTTGTGGCACAGGTCGGTCAGCACGGCGATGTCGGCGTCGCTGATGTGCCGGCGGTCTTCTCGCAGGTGCGCCGTAATGCCGTCGGCCCCGGCGGCCAGGGCCAGCTCTGCGGCCCGGACCGGCTCGGGATAGGAGGAGCCGCGGGCGTTCCGGATCGTCGCCACGTGGTCGATGTTGACGCCCAGACGCAGCATGGCGATCAGCCCTTCAAACGGCGGGAGCCGGGATCCTCGATCGGGATCGCGGCCAGTTCAGGCGGCAGGGCGTCGGCCGGATAGGCCGGCACTTCCAGGCTGCACAGCGAGATCAACGGCACGCCGACATCGACCTTGCCGCCCGAGCGGTCGACGATGCAGGCCGCCGCGATGACGTCACCGCCGGCGTCCTGGATCGCCTGGATGCATTCGCGCGACGACAGGCCGGTGGTGACGATGTCCTCGACCATCACGACCTTCTGGCCGGGCTCGAGGTGGAAGCCGCGACGGAACTTGAAGCCGCCAGCCTCGCGCTCGACATAGATCGAGGCGACGTTCAGGTGGCGAGCGGTCTCGTAGCCCGGAATGATGCCGCCGACGGCCGGCGAGACGGCGACGTCCGGCTGGCCCACGGTGGCGATGATCTTTTCCGCCAGGGCCTTGCACAGGCGCTCGCAGCGCTCGGGGCGCATGAACACCAGGTTCTTCTGCAGGAACACCGGGCTGTGCAGGCCGCTGGACAGCACGAAGTGGCCTTCGCGCAGGGCGCCGGCGGCGCGGAATTCGTCGAGGACGTCGTCGTTGGTCATGAACCACGGATATAGAAGCACGAACCTGAGTCTTCAAACGCCGCCTTGCCTCCTCGGCGCGTTTCGGGCTTTACACCGGCTCATGAGCGAAGAAATCCAGCGCCCTCGCGTCGGCTGTGGCGCGGCCATCCTCGACGACCAGGGCCGGCTGCTGCTTGTCAAGAGGGTCAAGAACCCCGAAGCCGACCACTGGGGCGTACCCGGCGGTAAGCTGGATTGGGGTGAAGCGGCTCACGTCTGCGCCGAGCGCGAGACCCAGGAAGAGCTGGGCATCGTCGTGAAGGCCGGCCGCCTGCTGTCGGTCACCGACATGGTCGCCGAAGACTACCACTGGGTGGCCATCACCTATCTGGCCGACAGCTTCGAGGGCGAACCGACGATCCTGGAAGACCACGCCCTGCACGACTGGGGCTGGTTCGCCCTGGACGCCCTGCCCTCGCCGATGACCGCCGGCGCCCTGGACGCCGTAGCGGCGCTGAAGGCCAAGCCCTAGACCAGCGCCGTCTCGATCCGCCAAACCCGCCGCTCGTGCACCCACAGGCGACCGGGGAACGCATCGATCTCGGCGCCGGCGATGGTCAGCTCGATATCGCTGACCACTGCGCGACTGCCGACATAGTAGCTGTGTTGGATCTTCGGATCGGCGACGTCCGCAACTCGCCGGCAATCCACCAGGGCCACCTTCTTGGGCAGCAGGTCGATCAGACGCGGGCCGTCTGCGCCCAGACGGTCCGGATTGGTCTTGGTCTTGTCCGAGATCCAGAGCGCCTTGTCCTTGGGATTGAAATAGACCGTCACCCGCTTGCCTAGGCGCGGCAGCGGCTTCAGCTTGTGGTCGTGCTCGAAGGTGTCGTCGTCCTCGTCCGGCGACGCCAGCAGGATCTGGTCGAAGATTCGCAGGACGCCATCGGCCTCCTTGGCCAGAAGCGCCTGGACGCCCTGGCGCAGCACATAGGCGCCCATGCTATGGGCCATCAGGTGGATGCCCCGGTCGCAGAGCTGCGACGGCAGCCCGGCTTTCACCCGCTCGGCGTCCGCCTTGTGCAGCTGGACCAGAAAGTCTCGCAGCTTGAAATAGGCCCGCGCCACCGCCGGTCCCGAAGCCCGCGCGTCCTCCCGGTCGCTGTAATAGGACATCAGCGGAACAGCCGCGCCGTCGGACGGCCAGCTGAAGACGACGACATTCATCGGCGCCCCGTCGCCGAGGCCCTCCAGAGGTCGCTTTCTGATCTCTCGCGCCAGGCGAGCGCCGGCCTCCATCGCATCGTTGAACGACACGTTGAAGCCGTGGATGAAGACCAGCGTGTCATGGCCCGAGCACATCGACTGACGCAGGGCCTCCAGCAAGCGGCCTCCGCCCTTGTGCGGGTCGAACTCGGCCTTGGCGTCAGGATCGCCCTTGGCGTCCTCGTAGACCGTGACCGCTGATGCCTGCAGGGCGTCTGCGCCGGCCTCGAAATCGACGTGGCCGAACCTCAGCGCCGCGACGCCGTCCGGATTGAACCGCGGTCCGAACACCGACTGGGCGCTCTGCGGCTGGTGATTGCGATTGGTCGCAAAGTACACGCGCACAGCCGTCATGGTCGTCTCCCCCTGACTTAACGACAGCCGGAGAATACACCCTTAACGAGAACTTAACAACTATGCAGCCCGAAGGCTCAACCGCGCGTTCGGTCTACCGTCTCGACCGACGGACAGGCGCGCAAGGCGGCCTGGATATTGGTCAGGTGCTTGGCGTCGCGGACCTCGACATCGATGTCGGTGTCGAAGAAGTCGCTCTGCCGGTGGTGCATGCGCAGGTTGACGATGTTGCCGCCGGCCTCGCCGATGATCGTGCAGACCAGGCCCAGCACGCCCGGCGCGTTCTGGATCGTGGCGTGCAGGCGGGTCAGCGAGATGGTCGAGCGCTCGGCCTCTGGCGTCCAGTTCAGGTCGCGCCACAGCTCTTCCTGGTCCTCGAACTCGGCCAGGCGCGGGCAGTCGATGGTGTGGACGTCCAGGCCTTCACCGTCTTCGCGCAGGATGCCGACGATGCGGTCGCCCGGCACCGGGCTGCAGCAATGGGCGAAGTGCAGCGAGACGCCGGGGGTCAGGCCGCCGCCGCGCACATAGAGCGTGGCGTTGGCGCCGCCCTCGATCCGGCGACGGGCCGTGGCGGCCTCGCGGTCGGAATCCTTCATGCCCGGATAGGCCGTTTCCAGCACCTGGCTGGGCGAGACCCGGCCGCGGCCGACGGCGTCGAACAGGGCTTCCTCGGTCTCGAGAGCGAAGCGCTCCAGGATCGGCCGCAGCGACACGTCCTTCAGCTTCTTGCCGGCGCGCTCGAAGACCTGTTCCATCGACGCCTTGCCCAGGCGCAGGAACTCTTCCTTCTCGGTCTGGCGGATGTGACGGCGGATGGCCGAGCGGGCCCGGCCTGTCACCGTCAGCGAGCGCCAGTCCGGCGGCACCACGGGCTTGGAGCCGCGCACCACCTCGACCACGTCGCCATTGATCAGCGGGGTGCGAAGGGGCTTCAGCTCGCCATTGATCTTCACGCCGATGCAGGTGTCGCCCACGTCAGTGTGGACCGCATAGGCGAAGTCCAGCGGCATCGCGCCCCGCGGCAGGCTGACCAGCTTGCCCTTGGGGGTGAAGACGAACACCTGGTCGAGGAACATCTCGAGCTTGGCGTGCTCGACCAGTTCTTCAGAGTCGCCGCCATGCTCCAGCACCTGGACCAGCTGGCGCAGATTGGCCAGCGGGTCGCGGCCGCCAGCGGCTTCCATGCCTTCCAGATCGAGGCCGTACGAAGCGTCCTTGTAGCGGAAGTGGGCGGCGACGCCCTCTTCGTTGACGCGGTCCATGCTCTCGGTGCGGATCTGCATCTCGATACGCATGCCGCGCGGACCGACCACGGTCGTGTGCAGTGAGCGGTAATTGTTCCGCTTCGGCGTCGAGATGTAGTCCTTGAAGCGGTCGGGCACGCTGGACCAGGCCCGGTGCACGACGCCGAGAGCGCGGTAGCAGTCTTCCTCACTGTCGACGATCACGCGGAACGCGTAGATGTCGGCCATCTGCGAGAAGCCGATCGATTTGCGCTGCAGCTTGCGCCAGATCGAATACGGCGACTTCTCGCGGCCGAACACGCGGGCCGGCAGGGTGGCCGACTCCAGGCGCGCGGCGATCTCCTGGCTGACCAGGGCTACCGCCCCGCCCTGCTCCTCGCGCAGCGCGTCCAGCCGCCGCTCGATGGCGTCGCGGGCGACCGGATTGGTGTGCTGGAAGCTGAGCTCCTCCAACTCGACGCAGATCCGGTGACAGCCGATGTTGCGGGCCAGCGGCGCGTAGATGTCGCGGGTCTCGCGGGCGATCCGCTCGCGTTTCGCCTGGTTCTTGATGAAGTGCAGCGTCCGCATGTTGTGCAGACGGTCGGCCAGCTTCACCAGCAGGACGCGGACGTCCTTGGAGATGGCCAGGATGAATTTGCGCAGGTTCTCGGCCTGGCGCATGTGCTCGGCCTGGAGTTCCAGCTTGGAAAGCTTGGTCACGCCCTCGACCAGCTCGCCGATCTCCTCGCCGAACAGCTTGGCGATCTCGTCCTTGGTGACCGGGGTGTCCTCGATCACGTCGTGCAGCAGGGCCGTGACGATGGTCGCGGTGTCCAGGCGGTACTCGGTGAGGATGCCCGCCACCTCGATCGGGTGGGCGTAGTAGGGATCGCCGCTGGCCCGGGTCTGCGAGCCGTGCATGCGCATGGCGTAGACATAGGCGCGGTTCAGCAGCGCCTCGTCGGCCGTCGGGTCGTAGGCGTGGACCCGCTCGATCAGCTCGTACTGGCGAAGAAACTTGGGGCGCGGCTTGGGGGCCGGCGGCTCGACGGCCGTGGCGGGAGCTTGAGACGAAGACGCGCCCGATTCGGCCCCGACAGGAGCAGAATCTGGCGCGCGTTCGGGGGAAGCGGTCGGTTCGACCGCCTCCAAAGTCAGAGGGTCTGCGCCTTCGGGGCTCAGTACCGCTCCTCCTGGCCACCGTCGCGGTCGCTCTGCAGAGCGCGGACCAGTTCCAGCTCGCTCATCTGCATGTGGCTCGGATCGGCCAGCAGGGCCAGGGTCTCGGCCTCTTCCTCGGCTTCGGTGTGCTCATCGACGCGTTGCAGCGTGGTGATGAGGTGTTCCTTCAGGCCTTCGTGGTCGATCACGTCGTCGGCGATCTCACGCAGGGCGACAACGGGGTTCTTGTCGTTGTCGCGGTCGACCATCAGGGCGGCGCCGGCGGAAATGGCGCGGGCGCGGTGCGCCGAGAGCAGGACCAGCGAGAAACGGTTCGGAACCTTCTCGACGCAATCTTCGACGGTGACGCGGGCCATGAGTTCCTCGGGCTGCGGTTGCTATCGCAAAATAGGCTCCCGTGCGGCGACACGCAACGCCGCGCACGATCTTCCAGCTTTCGCGAGGGGGCGCTTATGCCCGCTTCGGGTGGCGAAGTCCAGCGTCGCCATGCGACGCGGGGTTCAGCGCAGCTTTTGGGGATAGATCGTCTCGCCGCGCGCCAGCATGGCGACGAAGGTCTCGATCTTCTTCTGACGTCCGGCCGGCGTCTTCATGTTGTGCGTGCGAAACGCCAGGGCGAAGCGGTTCTGCTCGGTCAGCCGCCCCAGCATCGCCTTGGCCTCGGGGTTGACGTCTATCGCGGCCTGCAGGTCATCGGGGATCTTCATGCCCTTGCCGCTGCCATAGGCGCGGTCCCACCGGCCGTCAGCCTTGGCCGCCTCGACCTCGCGCAGGCCGTGCGGGGTCATCCGACCTTCCGCGATCAAGCGCGCGACATTGGCGACGTTGATCTGGCTCCAGATGCTCTTCCTGGTGCGTGGGGTGTAGCGTTGCAGGTAGCTTTGAGCGTCGAAGCTCTTCTTGACCCCGTCGATCCAGCCCCAGCACAGCACCACGTCGATCGCCTGGACCGGCGTGATCGATGGCAAGCCGGACGCAAGCTTGTGGATCTTGATCCAGACCTCGTCCTGCCGGTCGTGATGGTGCGACAGCCAATCGTAGAAGGCGTCCGCGTCCGCGAACTCGCGAACATGCGCCGGATTGACGTCGATGGCGGCCATCATTCGGCTCCCTGAATTTTGGCCTGTCTATCCCTCCGCGCGTCAGGTCCTGGCAGTAGGGCGCGCATCGCGGCCGACCGTCGAGGTCGCGGCCAGACGGAAAGCCGACTCGCCGGTGACCGGATGGATCCAGGCCGAGGCCAGCTCGGCCAGCGGCCCCATCACGAAGAGCCGTTCGTGAGCGCGCGGGTGCGGCACGACCAGATTACTGTCCAGCACGGCCCGGCCGTGAGCGATCAGGTCCAGGTCCAGGGTGCGGGCGGCGTTGGCCTCTCCCCTCGCCCGCCCGAACTCGGCCTCGATACGGTGCAGCGCCGCCAGGGTTTCAGCCGGCGAGAGGTCGGTGTCGACGATGGCCACGCCATTCAGATAGCCCGGTCCAGACGGATCGGGCCAAGCCGCCGAAGCCCACCAGGACGAGCGGGCCACGATCTCCAGTCCCGCTTGCGGCAAGGCCTCCAGCGCCGCTTCCAACAGCGCCTCGCGACTCGTATAGGCTCCCGGCAGATTACAGCCGAGCGCCACGATCACGGCCTCGTCCAAGTCATTTCGAGCGACCTGATTTTTCAAGGGATTTTCCGTGACCTTCTATCCGAGCGAACGCCTCGCCCTGTTCATCGACGGGGCCAATCTCTATTCCGCCGCCAAGTCACTGGGCTTCGATATCGACTACCGCAAGCTGCTCGACGAGTTCAAAAAGCGCGGCGTCCTGATCCGCGCCTACTACTATACCGCGATCGCAGAGAACGACGACTATTCTCCGATCCGGCCGCTGGTCGACTGGCTGGACTATAACGGCTTCACGATGGTGACGAAGCCGGCGCGCGAATTCACCGACAGCCAGGGCCGCAAGCGCTGGCGCGGCGACATGGATATCGAGATCGCCGTCGACATGCTGCAGCTGGCCGAGACCGCCGACCACCTGGTGCTGTTCTCCGGCGACGGCGACTTCCGCGCCCTGGTCGAGGCCGTCCAGCGCAAGGGCCGCCGCGTCACCGTGGTCTCGACGATGAAGAGCCAGCCGCCGATGACCAGCGACGACCTGCGCCGTCAGGCCGACAACTTCGTGGATCTGGCCGATCTGGGCGGCATCATCGGCCGTCCGCAGCGGGTGCAGCCCCGCCAGGTGGTGGACACCCGCACCCCGGCCGAGCGCGAAGCCGAGGACGAGTACTAGGATGCTGCAGCACTCCAACATCGTCGGCGAGACCGTCCCCAATCCCGCCGAACCGCCACGCGACTGCCCGCTGTGCCCGCGCCTGGTGGCCTATCGCCAGGAAAACCGCGACCTCTATCCCGACTGGTGGAATGGTCCCGCGCCGTCGTTCGGCGATCCGAACGCGCGGCTGCTGGTCGCGGGCCTGGCTCCCGGCCGCAAGGGCGCAAACCGCACGGGCCGACCGTTCACCGGCGACTATGCCGGCACGCTGCTCTACGAGACCCTGATCAAGTTCGGCTTCGCCACCGGCAAGTTCGAGGCTCGCCCCGATGACAGCCTCAAGCTGGTCGGCGCAGCCGTCACCAACGCCGTCCGCTGCGCCCCGCCCGGCAACAAGCCCGAGACCTCTGAGGAGAACAACTGCCGCCCCTTCCTGAAGGCGCGGCTGGACATGTTCCCCAAGCTGCAGGTCATCGTCACCCTGGGCGACGTCTCGCGGCGCAATGTGCTCAAGACCCTGGGCCTGAAAGCCTCGGCGGGCGTTCCCGGCCACGGCTCGGAGTTCCAGGCCGGCCCCTATCGGGTTTTCAACAGCTATCACTGCTCGCGGCTCAACACGAACACCGGCCGCCTGACGACGCCGATGTTCGAGGACCTGTTCGCCCGGGTGAAGGCCTACCTGGACGAGAACCCCTAGCGGGTCCGGCTGGCCGTGCGGATCGCCTCCGCCAGCTCCTGGCGATCCTGGTCGTACTTGGTCGTCTTGGGCAGCAGGCCCGAGAAGGCCTGCAGGTACTGGACGTGACTGATGAGCCTGGAGTGATCCTGGATGGCCTGCGCGCAGCCGCTCAGGACATATTGAGGCAGGCTCATCCCCGCCAGGTCGGGCCGAACCTCAGTCTTCGTGAAGACCGTGACGCGGTGCTCGACCTCCTTGTCGGAGCGCGAGGACGTGCAGAGCGTGGTCTCGGCGCCCTGCTCGATCTTGGCGAAGCGGACATACTTGTCAGACGGCGGCGCATCGTTCTGGGCGGCGATCAACATCGCCTCGGAGACCTTCTGGCCTTTGAAGGCCAAAATCCGCCGGGCCATTTCCCGCTCCCCCTCGGCCTGGACCTCGGGCCTGGGCTCAGAGAGGCCGCTCTTGGCCTGTGCAGTCCTCACCTGAGAGAAGGTTGGCAGGACCTCCTGAGCCGCCCCCGCGGGCTCCGGAGCCGCGAGCTTCGGCGCGCTCGGAGGCGGGACTTTCCCAGCATGCGGCAGCAAGAACCACGCGCACAAGAACACCGCGCCAAACACGCCGCCGCCAAGGGCGAGATTTCCAACACCGCTCATCTGGCGCCTCAAAAACTCGCCCCAAGGGTGATGTGAGAGTCTTTATAAACCGAGAAGCGATCCGCGATTTCAGGCCCAGGGGTGCGGTAGAGGCCCAACAGAAAAGCCCTCCGGCCATGACGACCGGAGGGCTTTACTTCAGGCTGACCGCGCCTCTGACGAGGCGCGGCCTTGCTTAGCCTCAGGCGTTCTCGAGAACGCGCGAGTCGGCCAGCACGCCCTTGATGTAGTCGCGGATGCCTTCGTCCTGGGCGTTGGCGAAGAAGTACTCTTGGAACTTCTCACCGGCGATGGCGGCCTTCAGCAGGTCTTGATCGACGTTCTTCAGGACGGTCAGCATGTCGTTGCAGGTGACTTCCTTCAGGCCCTTCAGGATGCCGCGGTTCTTCGCCATGATCTCGGCGCGCTCCTTGGGGTAGCCCAGGCCGCGCTCGCCTTCGAACAGCTTGCGATAGACGTCTTGCAGGTTCAGCTCGGCCGCCCAGCCGAAGCCCTTGGCGTACGGCATCGAGATGGCGTTGCCGTCGTTGATCTGGCCGAACAGGAAGGCGTCGGTCGGGTCGATGACCAGGCCGCAGAACACGCCCGGCATCGCGTTGCAGGCGAGCATGGCGCCCATGCCCGTGCCGCAGCCGGTGACGACGAAGTCGGCGGCCTTCGAGTTCAGCAGGATGGCGGCCAGCAGGCCGTTCATCACGTAGGTCAGCGAGGCCTTATCTTCGGCGGTGTACATGCCGTAGTTGAACACCTGATGGCCCATGGGCTCGGCGACGGCGGTCAGCGCGGCGTGAATCGTTTGATTCTTGGCGGCTTGGCTGTTCTCGGTGATCAGGGCGATCTTCATGGGGTGTTCCTTATTACGCGCGGGGCGGCGGGCGCCGGTTAGACGCGCCGCCGGGTGATGTCTAGAGCGATCTGCTCGCGTCGCCACTTCCCTTAGGTCAGTTACACAGATTTTGCGACAGTCTTGGCGCCCCTACGATCGCACCCGCGGCACGGCGTCCAGCCAGCGGGCATAGGCCGCCTCGCGGGCGTGCTCCTTGATCGAGGGCGACAGGGTCTCGGCCGCGGGGCTGACCTCGGCGGCCTCTTCGACCGAGGCATAGAGCCCCGCCCCAACCCCTGCAAAGAGGGCCGCGCCCAGGGCGGTCATCTCCTGATAGCTGGCCCGGCGCACGTCGATGCCGGTCAGGTCGGCCAGGCGTTGCGAGAACCAGGCGCTCTTGGACATGCCGCCGTCGATGCGCAGTTGCGCCGCCTCGCCAAACGCGGCTGGCGCATCGGCGCGCATGGCCTCGATCAGGTCGCGGCTCTGCAGGGCGCAGGCGTCGAAGGTGGCCGCGGCGATCTCGGGCAGGCCGGCGTCTCGGGTCAGGCCGAAGACCGCGCCGCGCGCGCCGGCGTCCCACCAAGGCGCCCCCAAGCCGGTGAAAGCCGGCACCACGACGACGCCGTGATCGGCCTTGGCCGCTCGGGCAAGGGCCTCGGCGGCGCGCGGACCGCCGGTGATGCCCAGCCCCTCGCCCAGCCATTGGATGGCCGCCCCGGCCACGAAGATCGAGCCCTCAAGGGCGTAGGTCGTCTTGCCGTTCACCCGCGCCGCCACCGTGGTCAGCAGCCGCGAACGGGAGACGGGGCGGTCTTCGCCGGTGTTGATCAACATGAAGCAGCCGGTGCCGTAGGTGGCCTTCATCTGGCCGGGCGCGACACAGCCCTGCCCCATCAGCGCCGCCTGCTGGTCGCCAGCCACGCCGCGGATCGGGATCTCGCGCCCCAGGATCTCGGCTTGTGACGAACCGAAGTCGTCGACGCAGTCCAGCACCTTGGGGAGCAGCGCCGCCGGCACGCGCAGCAGGTCAAGCATCTCGGTCGACCAGTCCTGCTCGGCGATGTCGAACAGCAGAGTGCGCGAGGCGTTGGTGGCGTCGGTGACATGCTTGGCCCCGCCGGTCAGCCGCCAGATCACCCAGCTGTCCATGGTCCCGGCCAGCAGCCCGCCCGCCTCGGCCCGCGCCCTCGCGCCAGGGACCTTGTCGAGGATCCAGGCGATCTTCGTGCCCGAGAAGTACGGGTCCAGCAGCAGGCCGGTGACCTCGGTGACACGCGGTTCGTGACCTTCGGCCTTAAGCTTGGCGCAGACCTCGGCCGTGCGGCGGTCCTGCCAGACGATGGCCGGATGGATCGGACGGCCGGTGGCCTTGTCCCAGATGACCACCGTCTCGCGCTGGTTGGTGATGCCGATGGCGGCGACATGCTCCAGACGGCCCGAGGTCTCGACCGCCTCGCGCAACACCGCCACGCAGGCGGCGTAGATCTCCTCGGCGTCGTGCTCGACCCAGCCGTCGCGCGGATAGCTCTGGCGCAGCGGACGCGTGGCTTCAGATAACGGCTTGCCGGCGCGGTCGAACAGGATGGCCCGCGTGCTGGTCGTGCCCTGGTCCAAAGCCAGAATGAGGTCTTGAGCCATCGACGCGTCCTCCACTGCAGCTTGCGACATTTCGACGCCGCTACCCTTGACTGGTTTAAGCATGTTTTCATTTGAGGACGGCAAGGTCATCCTCATTCGGGTCTTCCGGATTCGTGGAGGCGGGATCATTCCAGCCGTCGAGATCGCTTCGCTCCTGAAGCTGGCCCGCAGCCGCGAGGCCGGCGATCGCGAGCGTTTGCTTACCGGGATCATTGACCTCTGCGAGGAGGGCCAGGCTCGCGGCGAGCCGACCCATCCCGACGTCCAGGCCCTGCTCAACTCCATCTTCATGACGCTGGTGGTCGAGGCCGAGCGCGAGATCCGCCATCGCCTGGCCGAACGCCTGGCCGACGCCGAATGGGCGCCGTCGGCGCTGATCAACATCATGGCGCTGGACGAGATCGAGATCGCCAGGCCGATCATCGCCCGCAGCGCCGTGCTGCAGGACCACGACCTGATACGCCTGCTGGTCCAGGCGACGCTAGAACACCAGATCGAGATCGCCCGCCGCCCCCGCCTGCGCGCCTCGGTGGTCGAAGCGATCATCGACCGCGACGAGCCGGCCGTGCTGACCGCCCTGGCCTCGAACGAGACCGCCGACATTTCGACCGACGCCATGGGCAAGCTGGTCGACCGGTCTCGCGAGGTCGTCGCCCTGCGCTCGCCGCTGGCCCGCCATCCGCGCCTGTCCGAACAACTGGCCGAGCAGCTCTATCTGCTGGTCGGTCGCGCGCTGCAGGACGCCCTTGAAGCCCGCTTCCACCTGGACCCGGTTCGCATGCAGGCCGCCGTGGCCGACGCGGCCAAGGCCGCCCATCACGGAACCGCAGAAGGCCAGGTCGCCGCCGTCGGCATGGACGAGGATCGCGAGGAGATGGAGCGCTCGTTGATCGAGAAGCTCGACTCCGCCGGCCAGCTGCGCCCCGGCTATCTGCTGCGGGTCCTGCGCGAAGGCCGGCTGCAGCTGTTCGTCATGGCCCTGGCGCGCCTGGGCAAGTTCGAATCCGCCCAGATCCGCCGCGCCATCGACAGCGGCCGCCCTGAACTGCTGGCCCTGGCTTGCTCGTCCATCGGCATCGACCGCAGCGTCTTCCCGACCATCCTGGAGCACGTTCGCCAGCTGAACGGCGGCCGTCCGGGCGGCGGGGAGGAAGGCGTGCGCCGCGCCGCCAGCGCCTTTGGCCCATTCACGCCGGACATCGCTGGCATGGCCTTCCGCCAGGCCGTCGGGCAAGCCTGATCGGGCGCCTGACAAGCTCCCTTTGACAAGCTGGCGAGCTTCCCGCCACTTGGCCCCATGTACCAGCCTCAACCCTTCGTGACTCGCCTGTCGTTCCGGGCCAGCGACCGGCCCGAGGCCATCGAAGCGCGCGAGCGGCTGGCCGCCCGCTATGGCGACGTCGGCGACGAGAACGCCCAGGTGATCGTCGCCCTGGGCGGCGACGGCTTCATGCTGGAGACCCTGCACGAGTCGATCGCCAGCCAGACGCCGATCTACGGCATGAACCGCGGCTCGGTCGGCTTCCTGATGAACGAGTACTCGGAAGACGACCTGCTGGAACGGATCAACGTCGCCGAGCGCGCCGTCATCCACCCGCTGGCCATGGTCGCCATCGACGCCCGCCGCACCCAGCACCGCGCCCTGGCGATCAACGAGGTCTCGTTGCTGCGCCAGACCCGCCAGACCGCCAAGCTGCGCATCTCGATCGACGGCAAGGTGCGGATGGGCGAGCTGGTCTGCGACGGCGCCCTGCTGGCCACGCCGGCCGGCTCGACCGCCTACAACCTGTCGGCCCACGGCCCGATCATTCCGATCGACGGCCAAGTGCTGGCCCTGACGCCCATTTCCGCTTTCCGCCCCCGCCGTTGGCGCGGTGCCCTGTTGCCGCAGTCATCCCGCGTCACGTTCGAGATCCTGGAAGCCGACAAGCGTCCGGTCAGCGCCGTGGCCGACAACTTCGAAGTCCGCGACGTCATCGAGGTCCACATCTCCGAAGACCGCGGAACGTCGCTGTCGATGCTGTTCGACGCCGGCCGCAGCCTGGAGGAAAGAGTTCTGGCAGAACAGTTCTCGGCCTGAGGCAACGGGTCGCAGTGAAACTTGCGTCTCATCCAATATTAACGCCTGTCGAGTTATCTGATTCCCAACTAACGCCGCTGGGGAAGCGCCCGTGACGAACAAGACCAACGCCGAGGTCATCCAGGTTCCGAACATGCTGAAGCTCAAGGTCGGCGGTCGAGGCGGCATCGACATGGCCGCCATCGCCAAGGCCGAAGCTGCGCTGAAGAGCCTGTCGGGCAACTTCGCTCAATGGCTGGACGACGAGATCGTCAAGCTGGAAGCCGCCCGCCAGGGTGTTCGCGCCGAGGGCCTCAACGCCCAGACCGTCGAAACCCTGTACCTCCGCGCTCACGACCTGAAGGGCCTGGGCGCCACCTACGAGTTCCCGCTGATCACCCGCCTGGCGGCCTCGCTATGCAAGCTGATCGACGATCCGGACACCCGCCTGTCGGCGCCGATGTTCCTGGTCGACGCTCACATCGACGCGATCAAGGCCTGCGTCCGCGACGACATCAAGGTCGACACCCATCCTGTGGGCAAGGCCCTGGTCACCGAACTGGAAGCCCGCGTCGCCGACTATCTCGGCGCCTAGAGCACGCCAAACAGCCCCTTCAGATAGGGGTTGAGCATCCGGCCGTCGGGATCCAATTCCCGGCGGACCGCCAGGAAGTCCTTCCAGTTCGGATAGATCGCCTCCAGCTGCCCCGCCCGCAGGGTGTGCAGCTTGCCCCAGTGCGGCCGGCCGTCGTAGCGGCGGAAGATCGGCTCGATCAGCTGATACAGAAAGCTGAAGTCGTCGCGGTAATAGGCGTGCACCGCCACCGAGCCGCGCGGCCCGCCCTGGAACGGCGACAGCCAGGCGTCGTCCTCTGCGATCCGCCGCACCTCGATCGGGAAGAAGACGTCCGGCCGCTCCCGCTCGATCGCCCGCATGACCTCGGCCAAGGCCTTGAGCTGGTTCTCGACCGGCAGGTGGAATTCCATCTCGTTGAAGCGCACCGGCCGCTCGGTCGACAGCAGCTTCCAGCCCTCGTCGACGGCCGTCTCGGGTTTGGCGGTCGACATCAGCGCCTTGGCCGCCGCCTTGCGCAGCGGCGTCGAGAAGCCCAGCAGATTGCGCAAGCCCCGCAAGGCCTGCAGCAGCTCGGTGTCCTGGTCGGGCCCGCGCGCCTCGACGGCATCATCAGTTTCGTCGTGGCTGATCCCGGCCGCCAGTCCCGTGAACGGCACGGCGAAGAACTCGAAATTGCGGTGCTGGGCCCAGCGCGCCTCGGCCTTGTGCATGGCCTCGTCGAGCGGCTCCAGCCAGACGTTGCGGCGCAGCCGGCGGTTGGCGGCGGTGCGCATCCGCACCTGGGTGATCACGCCGAGCGCGCCCAGCGACACCTTGGCGGCCTGGAAGATCTCGGGGTTGGACCTTTCGTCGGCGTCGATCACCCGCCCCGACGGCGTGATCAGCCTGAGGCCCGTGACATCCGCGTGCATGGCCGGGATCTTGGCGCCGGTTCCATGAGTGGCCGTGCCCAGCGCCCCGCCCAGCGACTGCTTGTTGATGTCGGGCAGGTTGGGCAGCGCCCGCCCCTTCTGCGCCAGGGCCGGGCCCAGCGCGCCCAGCCGCGTGCCGGTGCGCACGATCGCCTCGTCGCCCTCCCAGCCGATGATGCCGGCCATGGCGTCCAGCGACACCAGCGCGCCGTTGGTCGGGGCAAGGCCGGTGAACGAGTGGCCCGCGCCGACGGGACGGATGGGCGCTTGAGCGACCTTCAGCATGGTCGCCAGCTCAGCCTCGTCCTTTGGGGCCAGGCGCGCAGCGGGATAGGCGTGCTGCACGCCCGACCAGTTGCGCCACAGCATCTTGCCCTGAGCGTCGACCGAGGCGGGAGACGGCGGTTCGGGCTTGTCTCCGGTGGCCACCACATAGGCCGCGCCCGCGCCGCCAGCGACGACCACAGCGCCGGTCCCACCGGCGATCAAGGCTCCGCGTCGTGAGATCATGCCGCTCCCCAAGGTCTAGGTCGCGGAATCTTCTCGTCCCGCCATGAAACGTATCAGGGCCTCGAAATCGCCCGGCGTGCAAGTCGCGCACTGGCCGGTGGCCGGCATGGCGTTAAAGCCTTGGATGGTGTGATCCAGCAGCACGGCCTCACCCTGTTTCCAGCGCGGATCCCAGGCTGCACGGTCATGGACCAGCGGCGCGCCGGTCTCGGGAATCGCATGGCAGGCGTGGCACGAGGTCTCGTACAGCGCCGCCAGCCGCGCATCGGCGGGGCGAAGAGCCAGAGCCTGCTCCGGCGTGGGAGCCGGCGGCGGCTTGGCCCCACAGGCTGAGACAAACAGGGCGAACGCTGCGAAGACGAACGCCCGGCTCATCAGGCGACGCCCGAGATGCGCTTGGCGGCCGTCAGCGTATTGGCCAGCAGGCAGGCGATGGTCATCGGTCCGACTCCCCCCGGAACCGGCGTGATCGCGCCGGCGACCTCGCGAACTTCGTCGAAGGCGACGTCGCCGACAAGCCGGGTCTTGCCGGCCGCGGCGGCCTCCGGATCGCGGGCCGGGAAACGGCTGATGCCGACGTCGATGACCACGGCGCCCGGCTTGACCCAGTCGGCCTTGACCATCTCGGCCCGGCCGACGGCGGCCACGACGATGTCAGCCTGGCGTACGATCGACGGCAGGTCCTGGCTGCGCGAGTGGGCGATGGTCACGGTGCAGTCGGCGGCCAGCAGCATCTGGGCCATAGGCTTGCCCATCAGGTTCGAGCGGCCGATGACGACGGCGGTCTTGCCCTTCAGGTCGCCGATCACGTCCTTCAGCAGCATCATGCAGCCCAGCGGCGTGCACGGCGTCAGGGCCGGCAGGCCGCTGGCCAGACGCCCGGCGTTGGTCACGGTCAGACCGTCGACGTCCTTGTCCGGCGACAGGGCGGCTACGACGTCCATCTGATTGATGTGCGCCGGCACCGGGAACTGCACCAGCACGCCGTGGATCTTGGGGTCGGCGTTCAGCTTGGCGACCACGGCCAGCAGGTCGTCCTGGGTCGTGTCAGCCGGCAGGCGATGGGTCTCGGAGTACATGCCGGCGGCCTCGGTCTGCTCGCCCTTGTTGCGGACATAGACCTGACTGGCCGGATCCTCGCCCACCAGCACCACGGCCAGGCCGGGCGTGATGCCATGCTCGGCCTTCAGAGCGGCGACGTCGACCGCGATCTTGGCCCGGACGTCGGCCGCGAAGGCCTTGCCGTCGATGAGTTTGCCCTGGGCCATGTCGGTTCTCCTGCTTGGAGCGTCCCTAGCGGCTGGCGCGGTGACGATCAATCCTCACCCGCGACAGGAGGATTGCCGACACGTCCTGGCGCCATTCACCACCTTGCCGTCCGCGCGCTCAAACGGCATAAGCCCTGACCTCGGGTCACTGACCCATGCCGGCGTAGCACAGCGGTAGTGCAGCGGTTTTGTAAACCGAAGGTCGGGAGTTCGATCCTCTCCGCCGGCACCAGTCTTCCTTATCCAGGCTTTTGCGCGATGACCGCCATCCTCTTCATCGACGCTGACGCCTGTCCCGTGAAGGACGAGGCCTACAAGGTCGCCGCCCGTCATGGCTTCAAGACGTTCGTGGTGTCCAACAGCTGGATCCGCGTGCCGCAGACTCCCGTGATCGAGCAGATCGTGGTCGAGGCCGGTCCCGACGTCGCCGACGACTGGATCGCCGAACGCTGCGGTCCGGGCGACGTGGTGGTCACCAACGACATTCCCCTGGCCGACCGGGTGCTGAAGGCTGGCGGCGCGGCGCTGGCCCCGAACGGACGAGTCTTCAGCCACGACATGATCGGCTCGGCCCTGGCCTCGCGCTCGATCGGCGAGCACATGCGCTCGATGGGCGAGGTCACCAAGGGCCCCGCCGCCTTCGCCAACGCCGACCGCTCGCGCTTCCTGCAGGCGCTGGACCAACTGGTGGTGAAGGCCAAGCGGGTCCCGCCTCGATGATCGAGATCACGTCCTGGCTCCGGATCGACGAGGACGAGCTGGTCTGGAAGGCCACCCGCGCCTCGGGTCCCGGGGGCCAGCACGTCAACAAGACCTCGACCGCGATCGAGCTGCGGTTCGACGTTCGCAACTCCCCCGCCCTGCCCGAGGACGTCAAGACACGGCTGGAGAAGCTGGCTGGCAGCCGCCTGACCCAGGACGGCGTGCTGATCCTGTTCGCCCAGGGCTCTCGCTCGCAGGAGATGAACCGACAGGACGCCCAGGCGCGGCTGGTCGAACTGATCCTGCGCGCCACCGAACGGCCCAAGGCGCGCAAGGCGACCAAGCCGACCTATTCCAGCAAGCTCAAGCGGCTGGAGACCAAGACCAAGCGAGCGGGCGTGAAGTCCGGGCGCGGCCGGGTGAAGTTCGACGACTGAGCGACCTCAGACCAGCTCCGACGGCGCGGGGGTCGAGAACGCCAGAACATCCTGCTTCCAGTCGGGCTCGACGATCAGGCCCGACAGCATCTTCTGCAGATAGCCGGTCATGGCCGCCTGCTCCTCGGCCGTCAGGTTCGAGCAGATGTCGCGATTCAGCGGACGGATTTCGGCGCGGATGGCTTCGAGCAGCGTACGACCGGTGTCGGTGAGGCAGACGACGACGATACGGCGGTCGCTGGGCGAGGCCGCGCGCGCCACCAGACCATCGGTGATCAGGCTGTCGATGGCGCGGGTCAGGGTCGTGCGGTCGGTGGCGGCCAGCTTGGCCAGGCGCGTCATCGACAGGTCGCCGAAACGGCGCAACGAGATCATCGCCACCCATTTGGCGAACGTCAGACCATGCCGCGCCAACAGATCGGCGGCCATCGCCCGGCGATGTTGCTCGGTCTGGTAGAGCAGATAACTCAGGTAGCTCGGCAACGGCAGCGCGTGCTCGTCGACCGGCCCGCCGCCCTCAAACCCCTCGCCCATCTTGGTTTCCGTCCCCCAGAAGCGGCGCTGTGTGTGTCATAAGGTTAACGCCAACGCAATCTGTGCGCCTGCGACGGAAACGAAAAACCCCGCGAAAGGCTTCGCGGGGTCATCCATTTCAATTTAGACGAGAATTGACTGACGCAGCAGGCGATTACGTCAGCAGTCTCGCCAAAATGTCACCTATCCGACTCTCCGCCTGTCAGGCTGCGACGGCGGCGGCCTCGCGGTTGCGGTTGCGGCCACGGGTCAGCCAGTCGTCGGGATAGGTCTCACGCACGGTGATCGACTTGAACTGGGTCACCGGGATGCGGGCATGGTCACCGGGGTTGAGATCGCGCGACACCGAGTGGCCGGCGAACTCCTCGATGATGGTGATCACTTGGCTGCTGCCGGCGGCGTTCTCGATCAGGACCATGTTCATCGCATTGAGGGGAGCGGTCATGGGGGTTCGTCTCGGTGATCTCGAGGGAATGGGAAGGTCGTGAAAGGTCGTCGAAGGCCAGGTCAGCCCAGGCTGGGCTGCACCCGCTCCTTCAGGCCGCGCAGGGCCCAGGCCTCGACCGACTTGGCCGAGCCGCCGTTGCGATGGGCGCCCTGGCTGTGCTGCTCGCAGTAAGAGCCGCGGCGGGTCAGCTTGGGGCGGCCGCAGAAGCCGAATTCGTCGCTGTCGGGATGGCCGATCGGCCAGCGGCAGGAATGGGCGCCCAGGCCCAGGATGCCCGAGGTCGGCAGCATGTCTTCCTCGATGCGCTCGAAGCGCGGGGCGACGTGGGGGGCGGCCGTGGTCTCACGGGCGGGACGCTGGCGGGCCACGATGCGCGACGGGGCGCGGACGGTGGTGATGCGCTGGCGAACCGGGGTGTCGCGGACGGTGATGCCCAGACGGTGCACCTTGCCGATCACCGCGCTGCGGCTGACGCCGCCCAGTTGGCGCGCCACCTGGCTTGCGCTGAGGCCTTCGAGCCACAACTTCTTGAGTGTGGCGGTACGTTCTTCGCTCCAGTCCATGATCGTCTCTCGTGCCCTGCTCGGAGCCAGCCCGCTCCGTGGAGAAATGGGTAGAATTTATGGTTAACGCACGTCAAACGGTTATGTGCAGACCCACGGTTTGCATTTCCACTTTTCGTGAAGAGAATCAGCTAGCTACCAGCAATTGTCGCAGAGCCCTGCCGGAGGCCCGGTTTGGGAACATCGTTCCGTGACAAGGCCATGGCCCTGAATTTATAAGGGTTTGGAATGCGTCGCGCCGTCGCAGCCCGTGCGGCGAAACGTCAGTCGGGATCGCTCCGTCGGGGATCAATATGCGTAAGATCGAAACGGCCGCCCTCGCGGCCCTGTGCCTGGGCATGGGCCTGAACCTCGCGGCTTGCTCGAAGGACGGCGGCGGTTCCGGCGAGGCCCCCGCGTCCGCGTCCGCCGCGGCGCCCCCGACCGACGCCGAGAAGGCCGCGGCCCTGGCCGCCCTGCCCGCCCCCTACAACACCGGCGATCTCTCCAACGGCCAGCGAAAGTTCGCGCTCTGCCGCTCGTGCCACACCATCACCGAAGGCGGCCCGGACCTGACCGGCCCCAACCTGCATGGCGTGTTCGGCCGCACGGCGGGAACCAAGGCGGGCTATCGTTACTCGGACGCCGTGAAGGCCGCGGGCTTTGCCTGGGACGCCGAGCACCTGGACAAGTGGCTGGCAGACCCGCGCGGCTTCATGCCGGGCACCAAGATGACCTTCGCCGGCCTGCATGACGCCAAGGACCGGATCGATCTGATCGCCTATCTCAAGGTCGAGACAGGCTACAAGCCCGTCCCATGACCCTGCGCCCGGCCCCGCCAGAGATCGAGGCGCTGGTCGGGCGCCTCTACGACGCCGCCGGGCGCCGGGACTACGAGGCTTTCCGCGCTCTGGTCCCGGCGGAGCTGGAATGGCCCGACATCACACGCGGGGGCCAGCTGGAGACCCCGGAGGCCGTTCGCGACTACTGGCGCTACAACGACGCTTCGATCCGCGTGGAGACCACGCCGGTCGAGATCTGGCTGGATGACGAAGGCCGCGTGGTGGTCGACGCCAACCAGGTGGTCTGGAACCTGACCGGCCGGCTGTGGTCGGACTTCTGCGTGCGGCATCTTTACACGCTTCGCGACGGCCTCTTCTGGCGCATGGATGTCGCCGCAAAGGGAGACGCGGAACCAAGCCCATGACGGCCGAGGCGGAACGCAGCGCGCAACAGACAGTCCTGGCGAGGTCCTATGAGGCCGTCAACGCCCAGGACCTGGCCGCCACGCGCGCGGTTCTGCATCCGGATGTCTCGTGGCCCGACACCCTGGAAGGCGGCCGTTTGCATGGCCGCAACGCCGTTGTGGCTCATCTGGCGCAGCTATTTGCCCTGACCCGGCCCAATGTCCAGCTGATCCGCGTCGTGGCCGAGACCGAGGGCGAGCTGGATGTCGAGGTCCAGCTGCTGGTCGAGGACCACAAGGGGCACATCTGGTCCGACACCCGCGCTCGCCTGACCTATCGCTTCCGCGACGGCCTGCTCAGCGACGTGATCATCCTCAGCGGCGTTTAAGCCGTCGGGTTCTGGGCCGCCGCCTTCTCCTCGGCCTCGTAGGCCTCGATCTGGCGAGCGGTCCATTCCGGCGACTTCGTGAAGCGGGCCAGCAGGTCGTAGAACACCGGCACGATGAACAGCGTCAGCAGGGTGGCGAAGATCGCCCCCGTGAAGATCGTCGCGCCGATGGTCTGGCGGCTGCCCGCCCCGGCCCCGGCCCACAGCATCAGCGGCAAGGCGCCCATGGCCGCGGCGATCGAGGTCATGATGATCGGACGCAGGCGCAGAGCCGCCGCCTCGATCACGGCTTCGCGCACGCTGAGGCCCTCGTCGCGCAACTGGTTGGCAAATTCGACAATCAGGATGCCGTTCTTGGTGGCGATGCCGACCAGGATGATCAGGCCGATCTGGCTGTAGGTGTTGATGGTCGAGCCGGTCATCAACAGGCCGAACAGGCCGCCCAGCGCCGCCAGGGGCACGGTCAGCATGATCACGGCCGGGTGGATCCAGCTTTCGAACTGCGCGGCCAGCACCAGGAAGACCAGCAGCAGGGCCAGGCCGAAGGCGATGGCGATGCCGCCCGAGCCTTCCAGATAGTCCTTGGCCTGGCCGCCCCACTTCACCGACACGCCCGGCGCGGCGTGGTCCGCGGCCTGCTGCTGGAGGAAAGTCACGGCGTCGCCGACCGTGTAGCCGGGGTTCAGCTGGGTGGTCAGGGTCACCGAACGCAGGCGGTCGACGCGCGGTCGGTCCGGCGTGTCGCCGCGCAGCTGCGTCGTCACCACGGTCGACAGCGGCACCACGGCGCCCGAGGCGGCGCGAACGTTCAGGCGGTTCAGGTCCTCGATGCTGCGACGCTGGTCGAGGTTGGTCTGAAGGATGACGTCGTATTCCTGGCCGTTCTTGATGTAGGTCGTCGCCCGGCGCGAGCCGAACATGGTCTCGAGCGCGCGACCGATCGACTGAGCCGAGACACCCAGGCTGGCGGCCTTGTCCAGGTCGATCGACACCGACAGGCGCGGCGCGGTCGGTTCGTAGTCCAGGCGCGGCCGCGACATGCCGCTGTTCTGCTGCGAGGCTTGCAGGATCGGCTTCAGCCAGTTGGCCAGCTGGACATAGTCGTTGCCGACGGCGATCAGGTCGACGTTCGTACCGCCGCCTCCGCCGCCACCGCCGCCCCGCTGGAACGGACCGCGGACGCTGGCCACGGCGCGCACGCCGGTGATCTTGTTGAGGTCCTTGTTGAGCTGGGCGGCCACCTCGTCGGCGGTCATGTCCCGCTCGCCCCACGGCTTCATCACCACCACGCCGTTGCCGGTGTTGAACTGGCTCTGGCCGAAGCGCGGGATCGAGACGATGGTTCGCTCGGCCTGGCCGTTCTCGCGATAGGCCGAGATCTCCTTCTCGACCCGACCGATGATCGAGGCGGTGTAGTCGTAGCCCGCCCCCTCCGGCGCGGTGATCGAGACGTCGACGCGGCCCCGGTCTTCCGGCGGCACCAGCTCCTTGGGCAGGGTGGCGAACATCAGGCCGGCGAAGGCCGCCAGGCCCACCACCAGCACGCCGGCCAGGGCTGCGGTCCAGCGGCCGACCAGAATGCCCTCCAGCGAGGCGCGGTACGAGTTCTTGAGGCCGTCCATGGCCACATTGACCTTGCGCGCCAGCCAGCCCTCGTTGTGGGCGGACTTTAGCAGCTTGGACGCCATCATCGGCGACAGCGACAGCGCCAGCAGGGCCGAGAAGGCCACGGCCGAAGCGATGGCCACGGCCAGCTCGACGAACAGGCGGCCGATATAGCCGGGCAGGAACATCAGCGGCGCGAACACCGAGATCAGCACGATGGTGGTGGCGACGACGGCGAAGAACACCTGGCGGGTGCCGCGCTCGGCGGCGACCAGCGGCGGCTCGCCCTCGTCCACGCGACGCTGGATGTTCTCGACCACGACGATGGCGTCGTCGACCACGAGGCCGACGGCCAGCACCAGGGCCAGCAGGGTCAGCAGGTTCAACGAGAAGCCCAGCGGCGCCAGGACGATGAAGGTGGCCAGGATGCAGATCGGCGCGACGACCGACGGGATCAGCGCCGAACGCCAGCTGCCCAGGAAGATCAGATTGACCAGCACCACCAGGCCGATCGACAGCCCCATGGTGATCCAGACCTCATGGATGGCCTCGGCGGTGAACACCGAGTTGTCCACGGCGACGACCAGCTTGGTGCCGGGCGGCAGGGTCTGGTTGATCGACTCCACTTCCTTGCGGACGGTCTCGGAGATGGCGACGTCATTGGCCTGCGACTGGCGGGTCAGACCGATGCCGACCTGATCGACGCCGTTGCCGCGAAACTGGCGGCGGCGCTCGTCCGGGCCTTCCTCGACGCGGGCCACATCGCCCAGGCGCACGACGAAACCGCCGGCGTCGGCGGCGCGGATCGGCAGGCGGGCGAACTCTTCAGGCTTGGCGTAGGCGCGCACGACCCGGATGGTGAAGTCCTTGGTGGCGCTTTCCAGCGAGCCGGCCGGCAGTTCCAGGTTCTGGGTGTTGAGAGCGTTCTCGACGTCATCGACCGTGACGCCGCGCGCGGCCATGGCGTCGGCGTCCAGCCAGACGCGCATGGCGAAGATCTTGGCCCCGAACAGGTTGGCCTGCGCCACGCCGTCGATCGTCGACATCCGCTCGACCAGGTAGCGGTCGGCGTAGTCGGCCAGTTGCAGCGGATCCAGCGTGGTCGAGGTCAGGTTCAGGATGATGATCGGCGAGGAGTCGGCGTTGGCCTTGGCGATCTGCGGCGGATCGGCCTGATCGGGCAGATTGGCCGTCACCCGGCTGACAGCGTCGCGCACGTCATTGGCGGCCGCGTCCAGGTCGCGGTCGAGATTGAACGTGATGGTGATCTGCGAGCGACCGTCGCGCGACGAGCTGTTGACCCGGTCGATGCCCTGGATGCCGGCCGCCTGGCGCTCGATCACCTGAGTGATGCGCTCTTCGATGACCTCTGCCGAAGCGCCGCGATAGGTCGTCGAGATCGACACCACGGGCGGATCGACGCTGGGAAGTTCGCGGATCGGCAGCGAGGTATAGGCGGCCAGGCCGATGACGCAGAGAATGATCGCCGCGACGGCGGCGAATACGGGACGACGGACAGAAAGGTCGGACAGCATCAGCCGCCCTTGCGGCCTTCACCGCCCTTTTGCGCGCCCTGGCGGCCGGTGCTGACGCTGGCGCCGTCCTGGATGCGGTTCAGGCCGTCGGCAATGATCTTCTCGCCCGCCTTCAGACCAGCGCGGATCTCGACGAAACCGTTCTCGGTAGCCCCGGTGTCGACGTCGGCGCGACGCGCGACCAGGCCTTTCGGGCCCTCGGCGATGCGGAACACCGAGGCCTGTGAGCCTTCGAACTGCACGGCGGTCTCGGGCGTGGCCACGGCGGTGCGCACACCCTGATCGATCGCGACCTTGACCAGCATGCCCGGCTTCAGGCGATCGCCGGCGTTGGGAAACTCGGCGCGGGCCATGACGGCGCGGGTGCTGGGATTGATGCGGGTGTCGACCTGGGCGATGCGGCCCTGGAAGGTCTCGCCCGGCAGGGCGTCGGGCCGCGCGACGATCGGCAGGCCCACGCGCAGGGTGCGCAGATAGCGGTCGGGCACCGAGAAGTCGACGCGGATCACCGAGACGTCGTCCAGGCTGACGATGGCGGCGCCGGGGCTGATCATCGTGCCGGGGGCGACGTCCGAAATGCCGACGCGGCCCGAGAACGGCGCGCGGATCACGCGGTCCAGCTTCTGGGCCTGAGCCGTGCCGACGGCGGCGCGGGCGGCTTCCAGATTGGCCAGAGACTGCTCGGCCGTGGCGCGCGGCGCGATGCCCTTGTCGGCCAGGGTCTTCCAGCGGGCGTAGTCGCGTTCGGCTTGACCCAGGCGCGCGCGGGCTTCGGAGATCCCGGCGTCTTCCTGCTCGGCCCGCAGCTCGACCAGAACCTGGCCGCGCGAGACGGCCTGACCGTCCGTAAAGCGCACGGCGGTGATCTGCTCTGTGGTGTTGGAGGTGATCGTCACCGACTGGCGGCCCTTGGCCACGCCCAGCACCTCGATACGGTCGGTGAACTGGCGATCGACCGCAACGGCCTGCGAAACGCTGGTCGCACGGCCAGCGGGGCCGCCTTCGTCCTTTTTGCCGCCAAAGGCGAGTTTCAGCCCCCCGGCGACCACCATCAAGACGACGGCGGCGACGGCCACCACGAGAAAGAAATGCCTGCGGATCAACGAAACGCTCCGGGCGCCGACTTAGATTCGGCGGTTATTCTGTGGCGACATATGACGGCAGCCTAAAGCGTCGTCCAGTGACAGCCGGATGACCGACTGTTGCAGCGTTGAAACAAGCTATAGCCGGCGCCATAAACTGAGCATTACGCCCCGATCACGGGCGACTTCGCGGCCGACAACAGTATCTCGCCAACCGACCTGGGCGCTCCAGGGGCCGACCGCACGAACCACGGAAATCTCGTTCTTCACCCACCGCGCGCCGACGTCGCCGTGGTCGGTGCGACCGGCATAGGTCTGGGCCAGCACCAGCCAGTCTCTGGCCGGTCTCATGCCCAGGGTCGCGTCCACCCTCGTCTCGTCGGCCAATCCCTGGCGCTTGAGCCGCGCAGCCTGCAGATCGACAAACACCTCGCGTCCGCGCCAGACGGCCGAGCGGCCATAGAGCACCCTCGCCTCCAGATCGAGACTCCCCTGCCCTGGCGTCGCATAGCCGGCATTGCGACCCACGCCCGCTTCCCCGGCCCCGACATAGACGGCCAAGGACGAACGATCGTCTCGGCGGACAGTCCAACGGACACCAGCCTCGATCGGCCCGCGTCCGGAATAGTCCACCCATCGATCGTGGCCGCGCGTGACACCGACCTTGCCCTGCAGGGTCAGGCGGGGCGTCACGCCATGCTCGACGAAGACCGACAGCATCTCGTCTCGGCGGTGACCGACCGTGACCAGAGCGCCATTCGGATCGAAGCCCTGGTCGGCGCTGGTGCGCTCGTACTTGGCGATGAGCTGGGTGCGGCCGGCGTCCATCGGCCACGCGCCGGCCATGGCCTTCTGAGGCGCCAGACATGGAAAAGCCGCCGCGATCACCAGGACCGCGACGGCTTTCCAAAAGGCTACAAAGACGCCTAGTCCGCGTAGCCGGGCAGCGCGCGGTCCAACTGGCGCAGACAGCCGGGCCAAGCCAGGCCGCCGATCATTCCCATGCCCATGCCGACCTGACGACGGACCTCCTCCTGAGCGCCTTCCGGCGCCAGCAGAACGTTGTCGCGACCGATCGAGAGCGCCATCACCTGCTGTGCGCACGCCCGCTCCAGGAAGAACATCCCCAACCAGCACTCCGCCGCGGTGGCCCCCACGGACAGGGTGCCGTGGTTGCGCAACATCATCAGCTTCTTGGCGCCGAGATCGGCCACAAGCCGCTCTCGCTCGTCAAGGTTGAGCGCAATGCCTTCATAGTCGTGATAGGCGACCTGAGGCAAGGTGATAAGCGCATGCTGGGTCAGCGGCAGCAGGCCGTCCTTGTGCGCCGACACCGCCACGCCCTGGTCGCTGTGCAGGTGCATGACGAACTGGGCGTCCTCGCGCGCGGCGTGGATGGCCGAGTGGATCGTGAAGCCCGCCGGATTGATGAAGTACTGGGTCTTGTCGACGATGTTCCCTTCCAGGTCGACCTTGACCAGGCACGAGGCGGTCATCTCGCCGAAGAACATGCCGTAGGGATTGATCAGGAAGTGGTGCTCAGGCCCGGGAATACGGGCCGAGATGTGGGTGAAGATCATGTCGTCCCACCCGTGCAAGGCCACGAGACGGTAGAGAGCAGCCAGATCGACGCGCGCTTGCCATTCAGCGTCGCTGACCTTGCCCTTCAGGGACGTGATCGGCAGAGACCCGTCGGCCATGGTTTCCTCCGTAGGTTATCATTGTTGACTTGAGGGTCGCGCCGGGGCGTTTCAGCGTCAAGAGGGACTTGCGCCGCCTGTCACGCTGAAGTTGAAGGGGCTTATGACCGCCCTCGCCGCCTTCAGATGAGTCTGGCCCGCGCCACGGCCTCGCGCTTCGCCCGGATCGCCCTGGGCCATCTGACGCGCGAGTATCCCGCCAAGCTGGATCACGTGATGGGCGGGCCTGACGACATCCGCAGCCCGCGCGACCTGCATCCCATCTTCTTCGGCAGCTTCGACTGGTGCTCGTGCGTGCACGGTTACTGGCTGCTGGCGACCCTGCTGCGCCTGCGTCCGGAGATGGCCGAGGCCGAGCAGATCCTCGAGATCTTCGACGACGCCTTCACGCCCGACAAGGTCGCCGGCGAGGTGGCCTATCTCGCCCGTCCTGAAAGCCGCGGCTTCGAGCGGCCCTATGGCTGGGCCTGGAACCTGATGCTGCAGGCCGAGCTGCTGCGCCACGACCACCCGTGGGCCGGCGCCCACGCGCCCCTGGCCAACGCCTTCGCCGAACGGTTCGAGGAGTTCCTGCCAATCGCCGACTATCCGGTCCGCAGCGGCGCGCACTTCAACACCGCCTTCTCGCTGGTGCTGGCCAGCGAATATGCCGACATGACCCATGACGCCGCCTTCCGCCAGCTGCTGCTGGACCGAGCGCTGGTCTGGTACGGCCAGGACGCTTCATGCCCGGCGTGGGAGCCATCGGGCGACGACTTCCTCTCCCCCACCCTGATCGAGGCCGAGGCCATGCGCCGGCTGATGCCGCGTGAGCGCTTCGAACTGTGGTTCCCGCGCTTCCTGCCGGATCTCGCCCGCAAGCAGCCGGCCGCCCTGTTCACGCCAGCCCGGGTCAGCGACCGCACGGACGGCCAGATCGTCAAGCTGGACGGGCTGAACCTGTCGCGCGCCTGGTGCTGGCGAAACCTGGCCGGCGCCATGCCCGACGCGGATCCCGCCAAGCCGCTGGCGATCAACGCGGCGCTGAACCACCTCGCGGCGGCGATCCCGCACGTCTCGGGCGACTATATGGGCGAGCACTGGCTGGCGACCTTCGCCCTGCTGGCCCTGGAGAACGGTTGAGCGGCAGGTTGATCTGTCGCAACGCGCGATCGTCCGGGGACTGTTTACATTGATTGACAATGAACGCGAAGCAGCTCGCGTTAAGGATGTCGCGCGTCCGACACCACGGACGTGAGTCTCAGCCAGGGAGCCCGTCGTCATGCCCACCGGCGTCGCGCACTGTCAGAATATCGAGATCGCGCCGATCCAGGATGGCTGGGTCGTCATCGAGGGCGGACGCCCCGCCGGACAGTTCGATACTGTCGAGAGCGCCTACAAGACCGCCCTGGCCATCTGCGGAGACCTGTTCGAGCGCGGCGTTCGATCTCAGGTGACCGAGCGAACCGCCACGGCCTGAGGTCCCGACACCTCACCTTTAACAATCGTTGACAATGCTCAGCTCGCGCCAGGGTTTAATATCCGTGCGAAGACTGAATCGTGACGCGAGTAGCACGCGCCGCCGAACCGGAGTCTGACCATGGCGCAAACCCCCACGACCCTTCGTCACGAGGTCCGAACCTTTCTGTACGTCAGCGCCGGCGCGTTCGCCCTGGGTCTGGCGATCGGCTTCCTGCTGATGGGCCAGCACTAGGCCCACCCGCCGTTAGTCGTCGCGATTGCCCTTCATCAGGCGGGCCTTGTCACGCTGCCAGTCGCGGGCGGCTTCGGTCTCGCGCTTGTCGTGGTTCTTCTTGCCCTTGGCCAGGCCGATCTCCAGCTTGGCCAGGCCCTTCTCGTTCCAATAGAGCTTGAGCGGGATCATCGTCCGGCCGTCGCGCTGCACCGCGCCGATCAGCTTGTCGATCTGCTTGCGGTGCAGCAGCAGCTTACGATGCCGGCGCGGCTCGTGGTTGAAGCGGTTGGCGTGGCCATAGGGCGGGATGTCGGCGTTGATCAGCTTGATCTCACGCCCTTCGACCGAGGCGTAGGATTCAGCGATGTTGGCCCGGCCGACGCGCAGCGACTTGACCTCGGTGCCGGTCAGCATGATGCCGGCCTCGAAGACCTCTTCGATGAAGTAGTCGTACCGGGCGCGCCGGTTCTCCGCGATCGGCTTGGTCATTACTGGAGACCGGCCTCGCGCATCGCCTCGATGATCGTCGGACGCACGGCCTCGCCGCACGCGGTGATCGGCAGGCGCACGTCTTCGCTGCACAGGCCCAGATGGGCCATGGCGAACTTGGTCGGCCCGGGCGAGCTGTCCAGGAACAAAGCCTTGTGCAGGCGCACAAGGCGGTCCTGCCAGTAGAGGCCGGTTTCCCAGGCGCCCTGCATGCAGGCGTTCATGAAGGCCGCGCAGGCGTCCGGGGCGACATTCGAGGTCACCGAGATCACGCCGTGGCCGCCGTGGGCCATGTAGCCCAGGGCCGTGGGATCGTCGCCCGACAGCAGGATCCAGTCCGGACCGCACAGCAGGCGCTGTATGCTGATGCGCGTCAGGTCGCCCGTGGCGTCCTTGATGCCGACGATGTTGGGCAGCTTGGACAGCCGCGCCAGGGTCTCGTTGCTGATGTCGACGCCCGAGCGGCCCGGCACGTTGTAGACGAAGATCGGCAGCTCCACGGCGTCGTTGATCGCCTTGTAGTGCTGATACATGCCCTCTTGGCTGGGGCGGTTGTAGTACGGGGTCACGACCAGGGCGGCGTCGGCGCCGACGGCCTTGGCGTGCTGGGCCAGTTCGATGGCTTCGTCGGTCGAGTTGCTGCCTGCGCCGGCGATCACGGGCACGCGGCCGGCGGCGGTCTTCACGCACAGCTCGACGACGCGCTTGTGCTCGTCATGCGACAGGGTCGAGGTCTCGCCCGTCGTGCCCACCGGCACCAGGCCGTGGACGCCGCCGGCGATCTGGCGCTCGACCAGGGCCACGAAGGCTTTTTCGTCCACCTCACCGTCCCGGAACGGCGTGACGAGGGCCGGAATGACGCCCTTGAAGTGAGACTGGACCATGACTTGCAAATTGCCGTGAGAATGGCGCCGCATGTGTTGCGGCTTGAGGATGGGGGCGGACAATATGTCCGCGCCCTGTGGTCCCGCAACCGGGTCTGACAAGGCAAAGGCGGATTTGATGGGGGAAGGCTTTCCGGTCAAGCCCGCCAACCAGACTTTAAAACCTATTAGGGCCTGAATCGTCGCATAGGGGCTGACCCTAGTTTCAGGTAGAAGGCTCGGATCGGGCCTTTGAGGAGAGTGCTTTGGCTTCTGTGGTGCGTCGGATTCTGCTCGGGGGAGCCTGTATCGCGGCCGTGGTCGGGGCGGCGGACGCCCAGACGACGTCGGGTTACGCAACGCCCGGCGCCTCGAGCCTGATCACCACGCCGCCGACGGCCGCGCCGCAAACCCTGTCGGACACCGACTCGGCCAATCTCCAGAGCGCGCTCGCGGCCGCCAAGCGCGGCGACGTCTCGGGCGCCCGCATGGCGATGGGCAGCCTACAGGATCCGATCGCCAAGAAGATCGCCCAGTGGCAGATGGTCGACAGCAACGCCGAGGCCATGAGCTTCTTCGAGCTGGACGCCGCTCGCCGCGACCTGGCCGGCTGGCCGCGCAGCGGACGTCGTGACTCAGCGGCCGAGAAGTCCCTGTCGACCTCGGGCCTGGATCCGGCCCGCATCATCGCCTGGTTCGGCGGCGCCCCGCCCTCAACGGCCGAAGGCGCCATGGCCCTGGCCAGCGCCTGGCAGGCCACCGGCCGAGCCAAGGACGCCACGAATCTGATCCGCAACACCTTCCGCGACAAGGTGTTCGAGGCCGACGCCCAGCGCAGCATGGTCGCCCGGTTCGGCGGCATGCTGACGCCCGACGATTACAACCGCCGCGCCGACATCCTGCTGTACGGCCAGCAAGGTCCTGCGGCCCGCGACATGGTCGCGATGCTGTCGGAAACCGGCCAGGCCGCCGCACGCGTGCGGATGGCCTATCGCCAGAACGCCGGCAACGCCAACGACCTCTACAACAGCCTCACGCCCGATCTTCAGGCCCAGCCGGGCGTCGTGTTCGAGCGCGCCGCCTATCTGCGCCGCAAGGGCATGGACACCCTGGCGCTGCCGATGGTGGTCAATTTCCCGGTCCCGCCGACCGAGGAGGCCTCCGGCGCGATCTGGCGTGAGCGCAAGCAACTGATCGTCGGCGCACTGAAGGCCGGCAACAGCGCCGGCGCCTATGCCGCCGCCAACAACACCCAGGCCATCGCCCCCGCCGACATCGCCGAGAGCGAGTTCTATGCCGGCTGGATCGCCCTGACCCGCCTGCGCGATCCCGACGCCGCGGCCGCCCACTTCGCCCAGATCGCCGCCGTCGGCGCCTCGCCGATCACCCGTGGCCGGGCCCTCTACTGGCAGGGCCGCGCGGCCGAGGCGCAAGGCGACCCGATCGCCGCCCAGGCCTTCTATTCCGAAGGCGCGCGCCACACGACCACCTTCTACGGCCAGCTGGCCGCCGAGAAAGCCGGGATGAAGGAACTGCGCCTGCCGCGCGATCCGGTCATCACCCAGGCCGACCGCGCCCGCTTCTACGGCCGCGAGCAGGTCCGGGCCGCCCGGATCCTGGCCGACATCGGCCAGCGCGATCTCTTCCGCAGCCTGGTTCTGTATATCGACGACACCCTGCCCAACGCCGAGGAGAGCGCTCTGCTGGTCGACCTGGCGCGCGGCTATGGCGACCAGGACCTGGCCATGCGCGCAGTTCGCACGGCGGCCCAGCGCGGCATGATCCTGACCGAGCGCGGCTATCCGCTGCTGGACCACCACTTCACGCCCGGTCCCGGCGCGGCCGAGACGGCCTTCGTCTATTCGATCTCGCGCCAGGAAAGTAACTTCGACCCCGCCGCCCGCTCAGGTGTCGGCGCGCGCGGCATGATGCAGCTGATGCCGGCCACCGCCTCGCTGGTCGCCCGCAAGCTGGGCGAAAGCCACAGCGTCGAGCGCCTGGGCGACGCGCCCTACAACATGCGCCTGGGCTCGGTGTATCTGGGCGACATGGTCCGCACGTTCAGCGGCTCGTACATCATGGCCGCGGCGGCCTACAACGCCGGCCCCGGCCGTCCGGCCCAGTGGGCGGGCCTGTGCGGCGACCCGCGCGGCGCGGCCACCGACCCGCTGGACTTCATCGAGTGCATCCCGTTCTCCGAAACCCGCAACTACGTGATGCGGACACTTGAGACGACCATGGTCTACCGCGCACGGCTGGCGGGTGGCGTGACGCCGCTGACGCTGTCGAGCGACCTGAAGCGCGGTGGCTATGTGTACACGCCGTCGGTGGCGAGCGCGGACGGGATTTCGGCGCAGCCTTAGATCCTGCGGGCCGCAAGCACCGGCCCGGCTTCGGTCTCGATCAGCGCGCCGTCCAGCTTGAAGACGGCGCGCAGGACGGCCGGCGAGAGCGCCTCCTGCGGCGCGGCGTCGGCCACGATCCGCCCTGCGTCCACCACCACGATCCGGTCGCACGACCGCGCCGCCAGGCCCAGGTCGTGCAAGGTCACCACCACACCCGCGCCCCGAGCCGCTTCGGCGCGCAGAAGGTCGAGGGTCAGCAACTGGGCGTCGGGATCCAGGCCCGCCACCGGCTCGTCGGCGACCAGCAGCGGCGCACGGGTGGCCAGCAGGCGCGCCAACAGCACCCGCGCCCGCTCGCCGCCCGACATGTCCAGGACCCCACGGTCCGCCAGATCGCGAGCGCCGACGCGCGTCAGCATCTCCAGCGCCAGGGCGTCGGCGGCGTCATCGGCCAAGTCGCTCGCGCCCAAAGCGGCGACCATGCGGGCCGGCAGGTTCCAGGCCGCACGGCGGTCCTGAGGCAGATAGCCGACCAGCCGGGCGCGCTCGGGCGGCTTCAGTTGGGCGACGGGACGATCCGACAGCCGCGCCTCGCCCTCCGCCGCCAGCAGACCCAGCCCCGCGCGCAGCAGGCTGGTCTTGCCCGCGCCGTTGGGGCCGACGACGCCGACCACTTCGCCGGCGGAAACCGACAGGCTCGCGCCGTCCAGCACCGTCTTGCGGCCCTGTCGCGCGGTCAGGCCGTGCAGGCTCCACAGGGCACTCATGACCGCCAGCTCCGTGACGCCCGCCAGGCCAGCAGGGCGAAGGCCGGCGCGCCGAACAGCGCCGTAACCACGCCCAGCTTCAGTTCCTGCTCCGTTGGGATCAGCCGGGCCGCCAGATCGGCCAGCACCAGCAGCAGCGCGCCGGCCAGGGCCGAGGGCCAGAGGATGCGCTTGGGGTCGTCGCGGACGAGCGCGCGCACCAGATGCGGCGCGGCCAGGCCGACAAAGCCGATCACGCCCGCCGCGGCCACCGCCGCCCCGGTCAGCAGGGCCGCGCCCGCCACGGCGTAGAGCCGAAGACGCGCCATCGGCAGGGCCGACATCCGCGCCGCCTCCTCGCCCAGGGTCAGCATGCGCAAGCCCTGTCCGGCTCGCAGGCACAAGGCCGCGCCGAGCGCCATCGGGACCACCGCCCACGCCGCATCGGTCCAGTCGCGATTCTGCACCGAGCCCATCAGCCAGGCCATGATCTCGGCCGTCGCCACCGGCGAGGGCGAGAGGTTGAACACCAATGCCGTCAGCGCCCCGCCGAACGCCGACAGGGCCACGCCGAACAGGATCAGCGCCTCGGGCTCGCGGAACCGCGCGGCGATCGCCACGACCACCGCGCCGGCGACCAGAGCGCCGACGAGGGCCGACAACTCGATGGCCCCGGGTGCGACGGCGAGCCCCCCGGAAATGGCCAAGGCCGCGCCCAGCCCGGAAACCGCCGAAACGCCCAGCACGCCAGGATCGGCCAGGGGATTGCGCAGCAAGCCCTGCATCGTCGCCCCCGCCAGGCCCAAGGCCGCGCCGACCAGGGCGGCGACGGCGACGCGGGGCGCGCGGATCGTCCACAGCACCTCGCCCGGCGGCGAGGCCGGCTGCCCCACCGCCCGCGCATATTGCGCCATCGACAGCGGCGTCTCGCCCAGGACAACGGCCAGGACCGTCGCCCCCACCAGGACCAGCACCATCAGCAAGCAAAGACGAACAAGGCTCATCGCGCGGCCTTCGCCAAAGCTTCGGATCCGTCCGCAGCGAACCAGCCGGCGCAACCGACCACCGAGGCCGGCAGCGAGGCGACGGTGCGGGTCTTAACCGCCTTCTGCAGCGCGGCATGACGACCGGGACCCCAGCGGTCGCCGCCAGCGCGAACCAGGTCGAACAGGCCCAGCACCACCGCCGATGGCGGGGTCATGACCATCCGCTCCAGCGACACCGGCGCGAAGTACGGATCCTTGGAGGCATTGACGTAGCCGGCCGCCTTGAGCATGGCGTCGATCAGGGTCCCGGAGCCGGCCGTATAGCCGCCCGGCGTCAGATACAGCGCCTCGCGCCCCTGCCCCGCCCCTGCGGCCTTGGCCAGCTTGGCGTCCATGCGCGCGATCAGGGCCTCGCCCTGCGGCCGGCGGTCGAGAGCGGCGGCCGCCTTGCGGATGTTGCCCCGTACGCCGTCGAAATCGGCCACGTCGTCCAGCGCGACCGTGGCCACGCCCTTGCGGTCAAGCGCCTTGGAGAGCCGTGCATCGCCGCCCCACAGGCGCACCACGACGTCGGGCTTGGCCGCCACGAGGCTCTCGAACGTCGCCCGACGCAAAGGCAAGCCGCCGGCGACGTCACGCATATAGCTGTCGCGCGAGACCGCCCGGTGCGACAGGCCGACGATGCTGTCGCGCGGCGCCAGGGCCAGCACATATTGGTCGGCGCAGGAGTCCAGCGACATCACCCGCGGCGCAGCCATCGCAAGCGTCGGGACGAGCGCCACCGCCGCCAGAACGGCGCACAAGGCCTTGGCGGCATTCATGAAATCAGTCCGTGACCAGGCCGTACAGCAGGCCGTCCAGCATCACCTTCATCAGCTCATCCGGATCGGACCAGCCGCGCGAAGGCTTGGTGATCAACAGCGACACCAGACCATGGCAACCGCTCCACAGCACTTCGGCGGCCGCATGGGCCGTGCCCGAGCGCAGGCGGCCCTGGGCGGCGATCGCATGCACGGGTTCGCTGAACTTCTCGAAGCAGCGGTCGCCCAGCGCCAGGGTGTCGGCGATCTTGTCCTGCGAGATGTGGTCGCCGGTGCTGCAGAACACCAGCTGATAGGTGTTGGGGTTCTCGAGCGCGAACGTCATGTACGCCTCGAGCATCAGACGCACGCCCGCCACCGGATCGACCGGCTGCGCGGCGATTTCGGTGTTCAGAGCCAGCAGACGCTCGATGGCGTCGTTGCTGATCTCCATCAGGATCTGGTCCTTGTCGCGGAAGTGCATGTAGAGCGCGGTCGACGACACGCCAACGGCGTCGGCGATCTTGCGGATAGTCGCGCCGGCATAGCCCTCGGCGATGAAGATCTTCTCGGCCGCCGCCAGGATCTCGCCTCTGCGCATGTGCCCGTCACCCTTGGGCTTCCGTGCGGACTTGTGAGGCTTCTTCAAAACGACGGACACGGAATTGGCTTCCCCTCTCATTTCCCCGCCTGACACTAAACGGGAATCACCCAGCCGCTGCAAGAACGTGCGCCCGTGACGGGTTTCCGCGGCGACGAAGCGCGAGACGCGTGTTTTTCCATTTGACAGCTCAAGGTTGCGATTCCGATATACCTCGCGTTGGGGCGACGGCGGCATCGGGAGCAATCCATGACGCGGAAGGAAGGACTGGAACCGGCGCTAGCGCCGGCGAGCGGCGGCTTTGCGCCTGTAGAGCGGGCGCCTGCGGAACGCGTTTCGACCGCCTTGGAGGTTGGGGGCCGCGACGGCGCCCACCAGAGCCTGTCGCCCGCTCAAGCGGTCGCGGTGGCCCTGGCGGGCCTGCTGGCGGCGACCGGGGTGGCTCTCGACCCCGACAGCGCCCTGGCCGCGGCGCATCACCTGTTCTTCGCCGTGTTCCTGCTGGGCGGCCTGACCCGTCTCGCGGCCGCCTGCACGCCCCTGCCCTCGGCCCGGGCCCCGCCGCTGGCTGACCAGGACCTGCCAACCTACACCATCATCACCCCGCTCTATCGCGAGGCCGAAGTCCTGGCCGAACTGGTTCAAAGCCTGGAGGCCATCGACTATCCTCGCGAGCGCCTGCAGGTCCTGATCGTGCTGGAAGCCGACGACGAGACCACCCAGGCCGCCGCCCGATCCCTCGACCTGCCCAGCTTCGTCTCGGTGCTTGTCGCGCCGCCGGGCGTCCCAAAGACCAAGCCGCGCGCCTGCAACTACGCGCTCGACCACGCCAAGGGCGAGGTGGTCGTCATCTATGACGCCGAGGACATGCCCGATCCCGGCCAGCTTCGCGAAGCCGCCGCGCGGTTCGCCGCCTCGGACCCACGCCTGGCCTGCCTGCAGGCGCCGCTGCGGATCGAGGATCCCGGCCTTTCGCTGTTTCTGCCCTCGCAGTTTCGGCTGGAATATGCGGCCCACTTCGAGGTGCTGCTGCCAGCCCTGGCCCGCTGGGGGCTGGCCTTCCCGCTGGGCGGCACCAGCAACCACTTCAAGGCCGCGCCGCTGCGCGAGGTCGGGGCCTGGGACGCCTTCAACGTCACGGAAGACGCCGATGTCGGTTTCCGGCTGGCCGCCGCCGGTTACCGCCTCGGGGTGATCGCGCGTCCGACCTGGGAGACCGCGCCGACCACCTGGGGCCAATGGCTCCCGCAGCGAGCCCGCTGGATCAAGGGTCACATGCAGACGCTGTTCGTCCATGCCCGTGGCCCCGTTCCGCGGCAGCCACGCAACGCCGTCGCCCTGGTTCTGACCTTGGCCCAGTCGGTGACCTCCTCGCACCTGCACGGACCGGTGATGGCGGCAGCGCTGGTCCTGGCGGCGATGGACTGGCTGCCCGACGGCGACATTGCGATCCCGCGCTGGGATCTCATGCTCTACGTCCTGGGCTGGGGTTCGGCGGCGATCGCTGGTGCGCGCGGCGTGATGCGAGCCGGCCATCGGCCAAAGTCGCTGCACCTGCTGGGCATGGCGTTCTACTGGCTGCTGCAGAGCCTGGCGGCGGCCAAGGCCCTGCAGCAGTTCGTCACCGATCCGCACCGCTGGGACAAGACCGCGCATGCTCCTCGGGTTGGGCCTCGCTCTGGACCTCCCGAGGCCTAGGCAGTATGGGCGGGCATGGCCCCGAAGATCGCTCCATCCCCCCTCGTCATGCGCACCACCGGCTGGGCGGACTACGCCCTGCTGGACAGCGGTAACGGCAAGAAGCTGGAGCGCTACGGCCGCTACACCGTCGTGCGCCCCGAGCCGCAGTGCTTCTGGGCGCCGCGCCTGGACCAGAAGGTGTGGGACAATGCCGACGCCGTCTTCGATCCCAGCGACGAAGACGAGGCCGGCCGCTGGCGCTTCAAGGGCAAGCCGATCGAGAAATTTGACCTGGCCTGGGGCGGCGCCAAGTTCCATGGCCAGTTCACGCCCTTCCGCCACCTGGCCTTCTTCCCCGAGCAGGCCGCCAACTGGGCCTGGCAGGACGAACGCGTACGGGCGCTATGCAAGGGCTCTGGTCCGCAACCCAAGATCCTGAACCTGTTCGGCTATACCGGCGTGGCCTCGCTGGTCTGCGCCGCCGCCGGCGCCGCCGTCACCCACGTGGACGCCTCCAAGAAGTCGGTCGGCTTCGCGCGCGAGAACGCCGCCTTCGCTGGTCTGGCCGACAAGCCCATCCGCTGGATCGTCGAGGACGCCCGCAAGTTCGTGGCCCGCGAGGTCCGGCGCGGCAACACGTACGACGGCATCATCCTGGACCCGCCCAAGTTCGGCCGCGGCGCCGACGGCGAAGTCTGGCGCCTGTTCGAGGACCTGGCCGCCCTGACCAAGGACTGCGCCCAGCTGCTCAGCCCCGACGCCTCGTTCCTGCTGATGAACGCCTATGCCGCCCGCGTTTCGGGCGCCGCGATGTCGGGCCTGCTAGCCCAGGAATTGGAAGGCCGCGGCGGCGTCATCGACTGGGGCGAGCTGTCGCTGGTCGAAGAAAAAGGCGACCGCCAGATCGGCCTGTCGTTCTTCGCCCGCTGGTCTTCTGAAGGGTGAGCGCGATGAACACCAAGACCGTCACCTCCCTGACCAACGCCACGGTCAAAGCCGTCCGCGCCCTGCATATGCGCAAGGAGCGCGAGGAGAGCGGCCTGTTCCTGGCCGAGGGCCTGAAGATCGTCATCGAGGCGATCGACTGCGGCCACGCGCCCAAGATCGTCATGTACGGTCCCGACGCCGCCGACCATCCGATGCTCAAGAAGGCCGTCGCCGCCTGCGTCAAGGCTGGCGGCGAAGTCATTGAGGTCAATCGGGAAATCCTCGAGAAGGTCTCGCGCCGCGACAATCCTCAGGCTGTCGTCGCCGTCTTCAAGCAGGTGTTCACGCCGCTGTCGGCCATCGTGCCCGAGAGCGCGCCCTGTTGGGTGGCCATGCAGGCCGTGCGCGACCCTGGCAATCTGGGCACCGTCATCCGCACGGCCGACGCGGCCGGCTGCGGCGGGGTGATCCTGGTCGGCGACTGCGTCGATCCCTATTCGGTCGAGGGCGTGCGCGCGACCATGGGCTCGATCTTCGCCGTGAAGATCGCCAAGGCGACGATCGCAGAGTTTCTGGCCTGGCGCGAGACCTGGCCTGGCAGCGTGGTCGGCACCCTGCTGACCGCCACCGTCGATCACAAGAGCGCCGACTATGTGAAGCCGTCGCTGATCCTGATGGGCAACGAACAGCAGGGCCTGCCGCCCGAGCTGGCCGCCGCCTGCGACGTCAACGTCAAGATCCCCATGCGTGGCCGCGCCGACAGCCTGAACCTCAGCGTTGCGACCGGCATCATGATCTATACGGTGACGGGGTAAGTCCTTCGGAGAAGCGCGATGCGTTGGCTGATCCTGTCCCTGGCGCTGATCGCTTCTCCCGCGCTGGCCCAGCAGGTCGCCGACGACAAGGCAGACGTCAGCGTCGCCGCGCCTGCCTGGGCGAGAGACGCCGGTCCGGTGCTGACGATCGACGCGGCGCACGACAACTTTCACACCATCGACGGTCGCTATGCGCCGTTCGCGGCCCTAGCCCGCAACAACGGCTTCCGGGTCGTGGGCAACGATACGCCCTTCACCGCCGACAGCCTGGCCAGGACGCGAGTACTGGTCGTAGCTAACGCCGCCGAGGACTTGGCGCCGGCTGAGATCGCCGCCGTGCGCGCCTGGGTCGAGGATGGTGGGTCCTTGCTGCTGATCGCCGACCACATGCCGTTCAGCCACGCCGCCGACGGCCTGGCCCGTGCGTTCGGCTTCAGCTTCGAGAGCAGCTTCGCCTTCACCGAGCCGCGCGGCCCCGAACTGTTCTCCAAGACCAATGGCCGCCTGACCGACAGCCCCATCACCCCGAGCGGGATCGACAGCGTCTACGCCTTCACCGGCACGGTGCTGCACGCCCCCTCAACGGCGATGCCGGTGATGCGTCTGGGGACGGGCTGGACGATCTTCTATCCCAAGGAGCCCTGGAAGTTCGACGGCGTCCCTTCGCGCCCGTCCGACGACAAGGATCTGCGCGGCGCGATCATGGCGACCGGCAAAGGACGCGTGGCGATGTTCAGCGAGGCGGCGATGTTCAGCGCCCAGCGGGCGGCCAGCGGCGCGCCCGCTGGCTTCAACGCGCCCCAGGCCAGCCAGAACAAGCCGTTCCTGCTCAACATCCTGAACTGGCTGGGCCGCGCGCCCTGAAAGCCTACTTGGCCTCCGCCTCGTCCTTGAACACGATGCCGGCCTCCGCGAATAAAGCCTCCAGCTTCTGTTGGTTCACCGCAGCGGCGAGGCCCGCCATGGCGCCGTTCACGGCCTCATGCTCCATCAGCCCCTCCATGGCCACCTCGCCCAGAACGCCGAACGCCTGCTGGAACGCGGCCGTGCCCTCGTTCTTCAAGGCCGCGACCGTTTCGCTGCGGCAGTTGGTGATCAGCAGGCGCTGCATCAGCGCCGCGCCACGCTGATTGAAGCCGTCGCGTTGCGCTTGCGTGATGGTGACGTAGGATGCGACGTCCGGATGCGCGCTCATGCCGGAAAAGATCCAGATCACCAGGGCGCGCCGGTCGGCGTCGTCAGTCGAGTCGATCAGGCACTTGGACATGCCGTCCGCAAAAACGCCCGCATGCGACAGACCGGGCGCACAGACGGCGGCGGCAGCCGCGAACGACATCAACAATCGACGCATGGTGTTACTCAACGCTACTGGCGCATGGAATCGCGCGCCCTTCAGACACACCAGCGACACCCTGCGGGCAAGTCAGGTTCCGCGCGGCTTGGCGCGGGTCACCGGCGCGGCGCTAGCGGGATCGTCCGGCCAGACATGGCGGGGGTAGCGGCCCTTCATTTCTACTTTCACCTCGCGCCACGAACCCTTCCAGAAGCCGGGCAGGTCCTTGGTGATCTGGATCGGGCGATGGGCCGGCGACAGCAGCGCCAGGGTCAGCGGAACCTTGCCGCCGGCGACGCTGGGGTGCTCGGACAGGCCATAGAGCTCGCCCACCCGCACCTCGACACGGGGACCGCCCTCAGCCGCATAGTCGATGGCGAAGGTCGAGCCGGTCGGGGCCTCGAAGCGGGCCGGCAGCATGGCGTCCATCTTCCGCTGCAGGTCCCACGGCACCAGGGTCTTCAGCGCATCATGCAGCGCGCCCTCGTCCAGGCTGGCCAAAGACGAGCGGCCCGGCAGCAGCGGCTCCAGCCACTCGTCCATCCGCGCGATCAGGGCAGCTTCAGACAGATCGGGCCAGTCCTCGCCATCGACATCGCGCAGGAAGGCCACGCGATCCAGCAGCGCCTTGGCGCGGTCACCCAGCCTCAGGGCCCTGAGGCCGTCGGCGCGGACCTGGTCCAGCAGCGCGCCGGCGATCATCGCTGGGTCGGGGTTCTCGATCAGCCGTTCTTCCAGCACCAGTTTGCCCAGCCGCAGCAGGCGCTTGGCGCGGACCTTGCCGCCAGCGGTCTCCAATCGGTCTTCGGCGACCAGGCGATCGGCGAAGGTCTCGCGCAGATCGGCCTCGTCGACGGCGGCGGCCAGCAGGATGCGGTCGCGGCTGTCGCCGCCGCCCAGTTCGCCCACGGCCAGCCAGGCCTCGCGGGCTAGCGGATCGGTCGGCTCCAGATAGACGCCGCGACCGCCGGCCAGCTGGAACTCGCCAGGCTTGCCGCGCGCCTTGGCCACCCGCTCGGGATAGGCCTCGGCCAGCATCAGTCCGGCTTCCAGCGCCTTGGCGCCGCTCGTCTTGCCGGCCGCCCGGCTCCAGCGCTCGACCAAGGCCATGGCGTCACGCGCACGGGGCGAGCGGTCGCGGTGCAGGCTTTCCAGCCGTCGGCGCAGGTCGACGTCCTTGCCGCCCAGACCCTGTTCGGTCAGCACGGCGGCGATCTCGGCGCCCTCGCGCCCCTGACCGGAAGCGGCGGCGCGGACGACCATGTGCGCCAACCGCGGCGGCAGCGGCATCTGCGCCAAGGCCTTGCCGTGAGCGGTCAGGTCCCCCTGCCCGTCCAGCGCCTGGATGCGGGTCAGCAGGGTCCGCGCCTCGGCGAAAGCGGGCGCCGGCGGCGGGTCCAGGAACGTCAGCCCCGAAGGATCGCGCGCGCCCCAGCGGGCCAGGTCCAAGGCCAGACGCGAGAGGTCGGCCTCCAGGATTTCGGGCCGAGCGAAGGCCGGCAGCGAGCGGGTCTCCGGCTCGTCCCACAGGCGGTAGCAGACGCCGGGCTCGGTGCGGCCGGCGCGGCCACGGCGCTGGTCGGCGGCGGCGCGGCTGACGCGCACGGTCTCCAGCCGGGTGATGCCTGAGGCGGGGTCAAAGCGCGGCACGCGGGCCAATCCCGCATCGATCACGACCCGCACGCCCTCGATGGTCAGCGACGTCTCGGCGATCGAGGTGGCCAGCACCACCTTGCGGCGGCCGACTGGCGCGGGGGCGATGGCGCGATCCTGCACCGCAGGCTCCAACGCGCCATACAGCGGCGCGATGTCGACATCCGGACGGCGTAGGCGCTCGTTCAGCCAGGTCTCGGCTCGGCGGATCTCGCCCTGGCCCGGCAGGAAGACCAGGATCGACCCGCTCTCCTCGGCCAGCGCCCGCTCGACAGCGCGACCGACGCGCTCTTCCAGCCGCTGGCGCTCGTCGCGCCCCAGATAGCGGGTGTCGACCGGGAACATCCGTCCCTGGCTCTCGACGATCGGCGCGTCGTCCAGCAGCGCGGAGATCCGCGCCCCGTCCAACGTGGCGGACATGATCAACAGGCGCAGGTCGTCGCGCAGAACGCTCTGCACGTCGCGGGCGAAGGCCAGGCCCAGGTCGGCGTCCAGGCTGCGCTCGTGGAACTCGTCGAACAGCACGGCGGCGACGCCGTCCAGGCCCGGATCGTCCAGAATCATCCGGGTGAACACGCCCTCGGTGACCACCTCGATCCGTGTCCGGGCCGAGACCTTCGACTGCAGGCGCACGCGGAAGCCGACCGTCTCGCCGACGGCCTCGCCCAGATTGGCGGCCATCCGCGACGCGGCGGCGCGCGCGGCCAGCCGCCTGGGCTCCAGTACGATGATCTTGCGGCCCTGCGTCCACGTCTCGTCCAGCAGCGCCAGAGGCACAGCCGTCGTCTTGCCGGCGCCGGGCGGCGCGACGAGAACGGCGGTCTCCCGTTCGCTCAGGGCGCCTTTCAGCGCTGGAAGGGCCTCGAAAATGGGCAACATCGCGCCCGCTTTAACCTCACGCGCTGCCCCGGACTAGCCAGGATGGCGGAGAACATTTACGCCCACCCACCGCTCGACCTTGACCCCATGCTCATAAAAGGGTCACGGTCCGCAAAATTTTCCAAAAGGCGACCCCCGGGGGGAGTCTTGCCTATCCAGGAGGAACTATGTGGCGCGTTAAATCGCTTGATGCGATCCTAGCGACGGCTGAGAAAAAATCCCTTCACCGCTCGCTTGGTCCCGTCCAGCTCACGCTGCTGGGGGTTGGCGCGATCATCGGTACCGGGATCTTCGTCTTGACCGCCGCCGCCGCCCAGAAGGCCGGCCCGGGCATGATGTGGAGTTTCGTGATCGCCGGCGCCGTCTGCGCCTTCGCCGCGCTCTGCTACTCCGAACTGGCCTCGATGGTCCCCGTCTCGGGCTCGGCCTACACCTATTCCTACGCCGTCATGGGCGAACTGCTGGCCTGGATGGTCGGCTGGGCGCTGATCCTGGAGTATGCCGTCGCGGCCTCGGCCGTGTCGGTCGGGTGGTCCGGCTACTTCCTGGGCTTGATCGAGAACGCGCTCGGATTCCACTGGCCTGACGCCCTGAGGCACGGCCCCGCCTGGTCGATGAACGGCTGGATGCCGGCCGCCGACTTCAGCGCCGGCATCGTCAACGTCCCGGCCATCATCGTGGCCCTGGCCGTGACCGCCCTTCTGGTGCTCGGCACCACCGAAAGCGCCCGCGTCAACGCCATCCTGGTGGCGATCAAGGTCACCGCCCTGACCGTCTTCATCTTCATGGCCATCCCGGTCCTGAAGACCGGCAACTTCTCGCCGTTCACCCCGAACGGCTGGTTCGGCCCGGCCGGCACCACCGGCATGGGCGTGGTCGGCGCAGCCGCCTCGATCTTCTTCGCCTATGTCGGCTTCGACGCCGTCTCGACGGCCGCCGAAGAGACCAAGGACCCGCAGCGCAACGTCCCGATCGGCCTGATCGGTTCGCTGGCCCTGTGCACCGTCTTCTATCTGCTGGTCGCGGCTGGTGCGATCGGCGCCATCGGCGCACAGCCGGTGCTCGGCGCCGACGGCTCGGCCGTCCAGCCCGGCTCGGCCGCCTTCACCGCCGCCTGTAACCTGGCCGCCAACAAGGACCAGCTGGTGTGCTCGAACGAGGCCCTGGCCCACGTTCTGCGCATGATCAACTTCCCGGTCCTGGGCAACCTGCTGGGCCTGGCCGCCAACCTGGCGCTGCCGTCGGTCATCCTGATGATGATCTACGGCCAGACCCGCATCTTCTTCGTCATGGCCCGCGACGGCCTGCTGCCCGAGAAGCTGGCCGCCATCCACCCGAAGTTCAAGACGCCGCACATCGTCACCATGGTGACGGGCGTGTTCGTCGCCATCGCCGCCGCCTTCTTCCCGGTGGGTCAGCTGGCCGACATCTCGAACTCGGGCACGCTGTTCGCCTTCTTCATGGTGTCCATCGCCGTGATGGTGCTGCGCAAGAAGGACCCGCATCGTCCGCGTCCGTTCAAGACGCCGCTGCTGTGGGTGATCGCCCCGATCGCCATGATCGGCTGCGCGGTGCTCTACTTCAACCTGCCCTTCGAGGCGATGGCCGTGCTGCCGATCTGGGGCGCCATCGGCCTGGTGATCTACTTCGCCTACGGCTACCGCAAGAGCCACGTGGGCCGCGGTCTGGTCGACGTGCCGGAACTGGATCCGGCTGCGCCGGCTGGCCCCGTGCCGCCGATGCCTGGCGCGCCTGCTCCGGGCTCGAAAGAAGAACGCGATTGATCTTCGGCTCATAGGCCTTAGGTCAGAGAGGGCGGGCGCTTCGGCTCCCGCCCTTTTCTTTTGAGGCCTCCAATGACCATGCCCATCTCCGCGGTGATCGCGCCGGTCACGCCGCTGCAGCAGAACTGCACGATCGTGTGGTGCACCAAGACGATGAAGGCCGCCGTCATCGATCCGGGCGGCGAGGTCGATCGCCTGCTCAAGGCCATGGCTGATAAGGGCCTGACCCTGGAGAAGATCTGGATCACCCACGGCCACATGGACCACGCCGGCGGCGCGGCCGAGCTAAAGGTGCGCACGGGCGTCCCGATCGAGGGCCCGCACAAGGACGACCAGTTCTGGATCGACCGCATCCAGCAATCCGGCGAGCAGTACGGCATGCCCGAGGCCCGGATCTTCGTCACCGATCGCTGGCTGCAGGACGGCGACACCGTCACCCTGGGCGAGACAGAGTTCGAGGTCTTCCACTGTCCCGGCCACACGCCCGGCCACGTGGTGTTCTTCCATCGCGAGACCAAGTTCGCCCAGGTCGGCGACGTGCTGTTCCAGGGCTCGATCGGTCGGACCGACTTCCCGCTGGGCAATCACCAGGACCTGCTCGATTCGATCGTCCAGAAGCTGTGGCCGCTAGGCGACGATGTTCGCTTCGTCCCGGGCCACGGGCCGATGTCGACCTTCGGCGCCGAACGCCGCAGCAATCCGTTCGTCGCCGACCGGGTGATCGCCCAGATGCAGGCGCAGGGTTCGGGCTATCAGGCGCCGAAGAACCACTCGCCGGGCTGAGCCGCGACACGAGGGACGCGACATTGGGCCACATGACAGGGTTGCGCCCCTGTTTCAGCCGTGAAATCTGAGCGTGACGGGGGCGTGACAGGAAGCATCGCATGGAAACCGTCCAGAACACCGCACCCGGTCCCGCCCAGGGCGAACCCGACGCTCTCCGCGGCGCCGCTCCGCGCATACTGATCGTCGACGACGACCCCGGCATCCGTGACGTCGTCTCCGAGTTCCTCAGCCGCCACGGCTATGCCGTCGAGACCGCCCAAGACGCCCGCACAATGGAGCAGGTGCTGGCGCGCGGCCCGATCGACCTGATCGTGCTGGACGTCATGCTGCCGGGCGAGGACGGCTTGGCCATCTGCCGCCGCCTGTCGGGCGCCAGCGACGCTCCGGCGATCATCATGCTGTCGGCCATGGGCGAAGAGACCGACCGCATCGTCGGGCTGGAGCTGGGCGCCGACGACTATCTGCCCAAGCCTTGCAATCCGCGTGAACTGCTGGCCCGCGTCCGCGCCGTGCTGCGCCGTCGCCAGGAGCCGCGCGCCGTCGACGACGCCATGGGCGCAGCCTGCGAGTTCGCTGGCTGGCGCCTGGACCTGGTTCGCCGCGAACTGCGCTCGCCGCAGTCGGTGGTGGTCAACCTCTCCAGCGGAGAGTTCTCGCTGCTGCGCGCCTTCGTCGAACGTCCGCAACGGGTGCTCACGCGCGACCAGCTTCTGGACCTGGCCCGCGGCCGCGACAGCGACGCCTATGACCGCGCCATCGACGTCCAGATCAGCCGGTTGCGCCGCAAGCTGGACGACGGCGGCGGCGGCGAACTGATCCGCACCATCCGCAGCGAAGGCTACATGTTCACCGCCAAGGTGCTGCGCACGCCATGACGATGTTCCGGCGCGGCGCGCCGCTGTTCGTGCAGGCGCTGGGCCTGGTCATCGTCACCCTGGTGGCGGCCCAGCTGATCTCGATCGCCGTCATCTTCAACCTTCCGCCGCCGCCGCCGGAGTTCTATCGCTCCAGCGAGATCGCCCGCGCCATGCGCACCGGCCAGCCCGTGCAGGCCCGCGACGGCCGGCAGCTGGTCGTGCGCCAGCGCAACGCCTTCCGCTCCGAGGGCGTCGACAGCCCGCGCCGCGCCGACTTCAAGGCCGGCGTCAGCCGCGCGATCGGCGTGCCGGTCGACCGGATCGAGCTTCATACCGACAACGGCCCGCGCTTCTTCGTCCGCCGCAACCAGATTAACAAACCCAAGCCCCCGGAAGGTCCGCCCGGGCCGCCGCCCGGCCCCGGCGCGCGCGAGCCTTTCGCCCGCGAGGGCGGACCCGGCGCGCGCGGCCAAGGTCCCGATGAGCCACTCATCTTTGGCGACTTCAAGCTGGGCGTGCGCCAGAGCGACGGCCACTGGCTGGTGGTCGAGCCACGCCCCAGCCTGCGCCTGGACAGCTGGCAGCAGCGGGTGCTGCTGATCCTGCTGCTGTCGGTCATCGCCGTCTCGCCGCTGGCCTGGCTGTTCGCGCGCCGGCTGTCGCAGCCGATCACCGCCTTCGCCGACGCCGCCGAGCGCCTGGGCAAGGACCCGCGCACGCCGCCGCTGAACCTGACCGGCTCGACCGAGGTTCTGGCTGCCGCCTCGGCCTTCAACATGATGCAGGAGCGCCTGCGCCGCTATGTCGAGGACCGGACGGCCATGGTCGGGGCCATCGCCCACGACATGCGCACGCCCCTGACCCGGCTGAAGTTCCGCATCGAAGCCACGCCTGACGACATCCGCGCCAAGCTGGCGGCTGACATCGACCAGATGGACGCGATGATCTCGGCCACCCTGGGCTTCGTGCGCGACACCAGCCGCCCGGCCGAGCGCACCAAGCTGGAGCTGTCCTCGCTGGTCGAGAGCGTCGTGGACGAGGCCGCCGAGACCGGCGGCGCCGCCACGGTCGAACGGGCCGAGAAGGTGGTGATCGAGGGCGATCCCGTGGCTCTCAAGCGCCTGGTGTCCAACCTCGTCGAGAACGCCCTGAAGTACGGCGGCGCGGCCCGCGCGCGGGTCTATCCCGAGGACGGCATGGCGATCGTCGAGATCGACGATGACGGCCCTGGCGTGCCCCCAACCGAGCTGGAGCGGGTGTTCGAGCCCTTCTATCGCGGCGAGCCCTCACGCAACCGCGAGACGGGCGGAATTGGTCTAGGCTTGGCGGTTGTCCGCTCCCTCGCGCGCGCCCACGGCGGCGATGTCACCCTGCATAACCGACAGGGCGGCGGCCTGCGGGCCTGCATCCGCCTGCCGGCCTAGAATGTTTCAGCGCCGCAAGGCGCCGTCGGACGGCTGACATTCCCGGGACATCCGGCCGCGCTTCAAGCTTGGCCAAACGGAGATCCCTGGATGACGCCCCGCACGCTCGGCCTGACCGCCGCTCTCGCCCTGACCTTGACGGCCTGCGCCGCCGGACCGCCGGAAGGTCCGCGCCGAGGTCCGCCGCCCGGCGAGGACGGCCCCGGCCCGCGCGGCGGCGGCCAGCAGCTGTTCATCAGCCCGGCGGGCGAACCGTTCCGCGCTCCGCCGGGCGCCCCCTACCCCGTCGCGGCCTGGTTCGCGGGCGCGGACGCCAATCACGACGGCGCCCTGACGCGCGACGAGTTCGTCGCCGACTCGCTGCGCTTCTTCGCCATGGTCGACGCCGACCATGACGGCGTGATCGACGGGTTCGAGGTCAGCGCCTACGAGCAGCGCATCGCGCCCGAGATCATCGGCGGAGCGCCGCCCTCGCTGCGGCGCGGTCCGATGGGCCAGGGCCCCGGCGGCGGCGATGGCCCGCCCGGCGGAGGACGCGGCGGTGGCGGCCCGCCTGGCGGCGGCAAGGGCGGCGGCCGAGGCGGCATAAGCGGCAACGCTCTGCAGGGCGCGTCGCTGTATGGCCTGATCGCCGAGCCTCAGCCGGTCATGGGCGCCGACGCCGACTTCAACCGTCGGATCACCAGGGACGAGGCGACCAAGGCCGCTGTGACGCGCTTCAGGCTGCTGGATGCCGACAAGGACGGCGTCCTGCGCCTGGAGACCCTGCCCAAGACGCCGGCCCAGCTGCGAGCAAAGGGCGGTCCTAGCCGGAAACCAGGCCGGCGATGAGATTGATTCCCAGCGCCAGGATGGCGGTGTTGTAGAAATAGGCTGCCGCGGCGTGGGCGGTGACCAGGCGACGCAGCTTCGAGGTCAGGATGGCGTTATCCGACACCTGGAAGGTCGCCCCCACGCTGAAGGCCAGATAGGCGAAGTCGAGATAGCTGGTCGGCTGCTCGCCCGGAAACTGGATCGCGCCCGGCGCCGAGCCGTCGCCGAAGTGGCGGTGGGCGTAGTGCAGGACGAACACCGACTGCAGCACCAGCCAAGACAGCACCAGGGTCGCCCCGGCGCAGACGGCGATCAGCCCCCGCGCGCCGGTGGCTGTCGTCTTGGCGGCGATCATGGCGTCGACCACCGCCCCCAGGCTGGCGAGGATGGCGGCAAGCACGATCAGCAGGAGGACGGGCACGCCCTCGTCTTCCTGCGCCGCCCGCGAGCGCACCTCGGCCTCGTCGGCGCGTAGAAACAGCGCCCAGGTGGTCAGTAGATAGACTAGGGCGGCGCAGTCCCAGCCCAGCAACAGGTGCGCGCCCCGCGGCGCTCCGAAGATTTTCGCCGCCGTCCAGGCGACAATTCCCGCCGCCAGCGCGGCCGGCAAACGCCAATGAGCGGCGGCGGTATCGAGCATCTGCTTGGCGTTGCGGGGCATTCTCAGACGACTCCTTGTTTCGCCGCTGATCCCTGTGCGGCGTAATTAGTGCTGCCAAGCGGTGAACCGAAACCGTGTTCGCTGGTTACTTCACCGGAACGCGCAGGAAACGACGCCAGTGACCGACCCAACCGCCCCGCCCCCGCCCGAGCCTAAACCGCCCGAGTATGAGCCCGGCGTTATACCCGTCGAGGAGCCCCCTACCTCGCCGCCACCGGTCGATCCGGGGGACGACCGTCCCTATAGCGCCGCGACCTGATGCGTACCGCCTGTGACCAGTCCCGACTAGGAGCCCCACATGGACATCGATAGCGAACGTCCCCGCGGCCGTCGCGGTTTCGCCGCCATGGACCCGGAACGCCGACGCGAGATCGCCAGGAAGGGCGGAGCTAGCGTGCCCAGTGAAAAGCGCAGCTTCGCCAAGGATCGCGATCTGGCGGCCAACGCCGGACGCAAGGGGGGCTCGTCCTCCCGCAGCGGTCGACCCGGCGAACGACTCTAAGACGATCGAACCGCGAGGTTCGGACGCCGGTTCCGGCTCACTCGGAACCGGCGCCTTTTCGTGTGTGGGTCGTCGCTCCTGACCCAGACGCAAAAAGATAGGGCCGCCCCTCAAAGGGGCGGCCCTTTTGCTTGGCGGTCGTGCGGAAATCAGGCTGTCAGGGCGTAGACGGCGAAGGCCGGATCCTCGCTGACCCACCGCTGCGCCACGGTCCAGCCGGCGCGCCGCGCGATCGCCTCGAACGCCTCCGGGCGGTACTTGTGCGAGTTCTCCGTGTGGATCGTCTCGCCAGCCGCGAAACGGAAGCCATGGTCGCCGACCATGACGATCTGGTCGCAAGCGCTCTCCAGATGCATCTCGATCCGGCTCTCCTCGGCGTTCCAGACCGCTCGATGTCGGAAGGCCATCGGATCGAAGGTCCCGCCCAGCTCGCGATTGATGTGGACCAGAATGTTGCGGTTGAACGCCGCCGTCACGCCTTGGGCGTCGTCATAGGCCGGCACGAGGACGTCCGCGCTCTTGGCGACGTCGGCGCCGACGATGAACAGCGACCCTGGCCCCAGCAGCTCGCGCGCTCCACGCAGCAGGGCTTCGGCCTCGTCGGGCGCGAAGTTGCCGATGGTCGAGCCAGGGAAGAAGCCCACCGGCGTATGACCGCGCGCGCCCTCCGGCAGGCGCATGGCCTGGGTGAAGTCGTCGACCAGCGGCGCGACGGCCAGGTTCGGATAGTCGGCGCGCAGGCTTGCGGCAGCCGCCTCCAAGGCGCTGGGGCTGATGTCGATCGGGGCGTAGACGGCGACCTGCGGGGCGGCGTCCAGCACGATGCGGGTCTTGGTGCTGGCCCCGCTGCCGAACTCGACCAAAGCCGCGCCGTCGGGGATGCGCGCGGCGATCTCCGGGGCGATCTGGCGTAGCAGCGCCGTCTCGGTGCGGGTCAGATAGTATTCCGGCAGCTCGCAGATCGCCTCGAACAGGCGCGAGCCCTCGGCGTCGTAGAAGTACTTGGCCGACAGGGTCTTGGGACTGGCCGAGAGCCCGGCGATCACTTCGCTGAGGAAGCCGTTCTCGGGCGTCACCGTGCTCAGGCGATCATCGTCGGCGAGGCGCACGCCGCCGAACATCCAGCGCTTGTCCGGGTGGAAGAAGTTGCGATAGCTGGCCCGCGTGTGGCCGCAGGGCGTGGCCTCGCAGCCGCCGCGCAGCACCATCTGGCTAACCATGAACTTGCCGTTGTACTCGCCCAGCGCGCCCGCCTCCGGCTTGAAACCCGGATAGGCGCTGTACGCGCTGGACGTCCATTGCCACGCCGCGCCGTAGAGCTGGCGCAGGGCCGAGGGGCCGCTGGCGGTGGCGGCGGCCTCCCACTCGGCCTCGGTGGGCAGACGGCGGCCGCTCCAGGCGGCGAAAGCGGCGGCCTCGAAATAGCTGACATGCAGCACCGGCGCATTGGGGTCGACCGGATGGCGGCCGCGCAGGGTCATGGTCGTCCAGGTCCCGTCGGCTTCGCGCCGCCAGTAGCCCGGGGCTTCCCAGCCCTCTTCCTGGATCTTGCTCCAGCCCTCGGACAGCCAGAGGTCGGCCTGGACATAGCCGCCAGCCTCGATGAAGGCGATCCACTCTCCGTTGGTCACCAGCCTGTCGGCCAGGCGGAACGGCGCGACATAGGTCTTGTGGCGGGGGCGTTCGTTGTCGAAGGCGAAGCCGCCCTCGCCCGCCCCGATCTCGACCAGCCCTCCAGCGAAACGATGGAACCTGAGAACGCCCGCGTCCGGGCGCTTAGCCGGCGCACCTGGCTGGTAGGCCGGACTAAGCGGCGATTGAGCGAACAGATGCAGGATATCCATGAGGATCAGCTCCTGATGCTGCTCCTCATGGGCCAGGCCCAACTCCAGCCGCTCGCGGATTTCCGGCGTCAACGGGCCGTCCAGCAGGCGGATCATCGCCGCATCGACATGGGTGCGATAGGCCCCGACCGCCTGGGCCGAAGGCCGGGTCAACAGACCTCTCTGCGGGCGCGGCTGCCGCGGCCCCACAGCCTCGTAATAGGAATTGAACAGGTAGCCGAAGCTCTCGTCGAAGACCTGGTAGCCCGACAGGAACGGCGTCAGCAGGAAGGTCTCGAAGAACCAGGTCGTATGCGCCCGGTGCCATTTGGTCGGGCTGGCGTCGGGCATCGACTGGGCCGCCTGATCCTCGGAGGACAGCGGCGCGGCCAGGGCCTCGGTGCGCCAGCGGACGCGGCGGTACTGGTCGGCCGAGGTCTCGACGGGCGCGCCGACAAGGTCCATCGCGGGCAGATCGTCCGGGGTCATGAGCGCTCCTGAAAGGCCAAGGCGGGCGGCGTCAGGGCCCGCGACGACAACGTACCGGCAACTTCAGTGTTCCCCCGTGCATCAGCAAGCACAGCGACCTGAGGCTGCTGACAACGGATGTCAGGAAGCGTACGGCGGCGCTTGAACGCGCCAAACCCAATTCGAGCGAATTATTTTTGAAAAGACGTGAGGGCGCGAGCTCGCGGGGACGTCACTTCTTCGAGGACGTCGGCAGCCCCTTACCGCCGACGAACCCCAACCGGCCGGGGAATTGAGCAGCCTCGGCCGGACCCCACTTTCCAGATTTCCGCCTTCAGGCGCCCCAAGCGGTCGTGATGCGCGCCGTATCGGTGACGATTGCGGTGTTCAGGTCCATCACCTTCAGCGCGCCGACATGCAAGTCGGGCTCATACGCCGCGCAGGCGTCGGCGGCGACGATCACGTGATAGTCGAGGTTGAAGGCGTCGCGGGCCGTGCCGTCGACGCAGCATTCCGTCGTCACGCCCGCCAACACCACCGTGTCGACGCCGATTGCGCGCAGGTGCTCATCTAGGTCGGTTTCCCAGAAGGCGCTGTAGCGGGTCTTACGAACCGCCAACTCGCCCGGCCCGGGCTGAGGCCCGACAAAGGCGCTGCCAGCCTCCCCGTCCCGGCAGATCGCCGCCTCGACCTCCGGATCGCCGCCACGTCGGCGCAAGCGCTCCAGCAAGACCGGCGAGTCGGTCTCGGGCCGCGTGAACAGGCCCGTGAAGATCACCGGGACGCCGGCGGCCCTCGCCGCCTTGGCCAACCGCTGCGCGGCGTCGAGGGCCGCCGGCATGGCCGACAGGTCCGCCCCCCAACGACCAGCCGCGCCATCCAGCGAGACGAAGTCGGCCTGCATGTCGATGATCAGCAGCGCGGTGCGCTCCGGCGCGATCCAGTGCTGCAGGCTCATGCAAAGGCCTCACGCAGATGGGGCAGGATTTCCGAGCCGAACATGGCCAGGCCCTCGGCATAGTCGGGAAAGATCAGCATCAGCCCGTCCAGCTCGCAGTCCGTCATGAAGGCCTGGATCTGCTCGCGGCAGGAGGCGGGCGAGCCGATGACGGTCTGAGTCAGGAACGCGCCCTGCTTTTCCGCCGTCGCCTGCAAGCGATCGGCCGGCACGCCCCAGCTCTGCAGCATGGCCAGAATGGCGCCCATGTCCGCGCCCTCCGCGTAGCGACGGGCCAAGGCTTGCGCCGCGGCATCGCTCTCGGCGTGGATCACGGTGCACATGGCATAGACCCGCACGCTCTTGCCCAGGCTGGAGGCCAGCGCCTTGGCCCGCCGCGAGGCGTCGCGATGGTCGCCGCGCGAACGCCCGCCGATGAAGCAGGCGTCGGCCTCGCGCACCGAGAACTGGAAGCCGCGGTCCGACATGCCCGCACAGATCAGCTCCGGCCGTGGCTGGGACAAGGGCTTGGGCCGCGACTGGCAGTCCTTCATCGTGAAGTACCGGCCGGCGAAGTCGACGCTGTCCTCCGCCCACAGCCGCTTGACGATGGTCGTCCACTCCTCGGCCAAGGCATAGCGGTCGTCGTGCGACAGCGAATCGTCCCAGGCGCTCATCTGGTCGAACTCGGCCTTGTAGGCACCCGCGACGATATTCAGTCCTGCCCGGCCGCCACTGATGTGATCCAAGGTGGCGATCATCTTGGCGGCCACGGCCGGGTTCTGCAGCAGCGGGTGGAGGGTCGCCCAGATGCGGACCGTCTTGGTCGCTTCGGCCAAGGCCGCCATCAGCGTCACCGATTCCAGGGCCGTGCCCCAGTGATCGGTCTCGCCGCCAAAGCCCCGAAACTTGGCCATAGACATCACGAAATCCAGGCCGATCTGATCGGCGGCCACAGCCGCGGCGCGGTTCTGGGCGTAGAGGCCGTCCAGCGTCGGCGTGGTCTTCGAGACGATCCAGCCCCCATTGGCGACGGGCAGGAAGACGCCGAAATCCTTGTGCTTGGAATCCCTGCGTTTTGGCGGGCGGTCGAACATGACGCAGATCCTTACACGGGGCGCGCGGGAACATCACGCCGTTCGCGGCGGGCGACAACGGCTCAGTTTCCGCGAGGGTAGAAAGCCCTATTTCGGCCGCGCCGCGCTGCGCCAGGTGCGTGCAGATAGAAACAAAGGTCTTGGGCGAAAGCCGGCGTAGGACTATCCATTCCCCAAATGCTCACCCAGACCGATGGCGCGTCCGCCGTCCCCTCTGTTCCCAGCGCCGCAGAACGGGCCCGCAATCGCCGCCGGGCGCCGGTCCGCCGACTGCGCCTGGGCCTTGCCGTCTTCGCCGCGGTCATCGGCGTCGCCGTGGTCGGTCAGGCCTCGTGGCGCAGCTTCGCCTCAAGCAAGCTGCAGACCCAGGCGACCGCAACGCCGCTGCTCCTGGACAAGCCGCGCTTCACCGGCGTGCTGAAGGACGGCCGCGCCTTCCTGATCACCGCCCAGCGCGCCGAGCGCGATCCCAAGGACGAGAACCTGGTTCGCCTGATCGCTCCGACCCTGGTGCGCGGCTATGGCGAGCCGGAATCGACACAAGCCACCGCCAAGACCGGCGTCTATCGCGAGGCAGAGCACAAGCTGCTGCTATCCGAAGACGTGAAGATCGAAAGCGCCGAGGGCTACACCTTCGACGCGCCCCAGGCTCTGATCGACATGCGCACCGGCGAAGTCACGGGCCAGTCCGGCATCGAGGGCTCGGGCCCCAACGCCAGCACTCGCGCCAACAGTTACGAGGTCACCGACAAGGGCGACCGGGTGAAGCTGCAGGGCCGGGTCCGCACGCGGCTGGAGCCCAGTCGCTGACGTGGCCGCCGCCAAACGCGTCTGCTTTCTCTACATCGCGCAACACCATCAGGTCTGGCACAGCCTGTCGGTGGCTGTCGCCATGGCCCGCCGCTGGCCGGGCGTGAAGGTCGAGATCGCCGCGACGACGTCCGACCTGCTGGGCTATGTCGAAAGCCTGCTGGCCGATCTGGGCGGCGCGCCGATCGAGCTGGTCCTGCTGCCGCCCGCCTGGCTGCGCAGCCTTGGCCGGGGCGCCCCGCCCAAGGCGCCGATGCTGATCGCCAACGCCCTGCGGCTATCGCGCTACGACGCGGTGATCACGCCCGAGCGCACCACGGCCCTGCTGCGCCGAATAGGCGTGCGTCACCCGCTGCTGGTCTACACCCAGCACGGCGCCGGCGACCGCGAAGGCCCGTTCGAGCCACGCCTCAAGGTGTTCGACATCGTCATGGCCGCGGGCCGCAAGCAACGCGACCGCATGGTCGGCGAAGGCTGGGTCAAGCCCGACAATTGCGCGATGGTCGGCTACCCCAAGTTCGACCTCGTGGACGACCTGCCCCCCCGCCCCGCCCCGCGCTTCGACCGCGAAGGCCCGGTGGTGCTGTACAATCCCCACTTCCACGCCCAGCTGGGCTCCTGGCCCAAGTGGGGCCGGCAGGTGCTGGAGCACTTCGCGGCCAACGATCGCTACAACCTGGTCTTCGCCCCGCACATCCGGCTGTTCGAGACGGCCTCGATGGAGGAGCGCGCCGCGTTCAAGGCCTTCGCCGAGCATCCGCGCATCCATGTCGACCTGGGCGGGCCAGCCGCGGCCGACATGACCTACACCCGCTCGGCCGACCTCTATCTGGGCGACGTGTCCAGCCAGATCTACGAGTTCCTGCGCACGCCCAAGCCGTGCCTCTTCCTCAATTCCAGCGGCGCGATCTGGTGCGGCGACCCCAGCTTCCACCATTGGCTGTATGGTCCGGTGCTGGAGAACATCAGCGGATTGGGCGACGCCCTGGACCAGGCGTTCGCGACCCACGAGGACTATCGCGAAACCCAGGCCTGGGGCATCGACGAGACCTTCGACACCAGCAACACGCCGGCCTCGGTGCGGGCCGCACGCGCCATCGTCGACCGCCTGGAACGCGCCGCATGACCGACGCTCCAGCGGCTGCCAAGCCCGTGTCGCCCCTGAAGAAGGTGCTGGCCAACGCCGGCCAACTGCTGAGCGGCCGCGTCGTCAACGCTGTGGTCGGCCTGGCCTATATCGCCCTGACCGCCCGAAGCCTTGGCCAGGAAGCCATGGGCGTCGTCGTGCTGGTCAACGCCTTCGCCCAGTTCCTGGGCGAGGTGGCGCACTTCCAGTCGTGGCAGACCCTGATCACCTACGGCACGGGTCCGCTGATCGAGAACGATCGTCCCAAGTTCCACCAGGTGCTGCGGCTGTCGTTGCTGCTGGACCTGATCAGCGGCGTCCTGGGCGTTGTCCTGGGCGTGCTGGGAGCCCTCTTCTTCTGGAAGACACTGCAGTGGCCAGCTGACGTGATCGGCTATGGCGCGCTCTACGCCCTGTCGATCGGGGTGATGACCTCGGCCACGGGCGTGGGCCTGCTGCGGATGTTCGACCGTTTCCGCTACCTGGCCGGCCAGCAGGCGGTCAGCTCGCTGGTGCGGATGGTCGGCTGCGCGATCTGCGCGGTGCTGCACGCGCCGATCCAGTGGTTCCTGCTGGCCTGGGCGGCCGGCACCTTCGCCCAGTTCATCTATATCGCCGCCATCGCGATCTGGGACCTCAACAAGCGCGGCCTGCTGAAAGGCTTCGCCGTGTTCGGTCCCACCGGCGCCGGCCTGCCGGGCGTCTGGCGCTTCGCCATGGCCACCAACTTCTCCAGCACCCTGGACGTGGGTTTCACGCACGTGCTGACACTGGTCGTCGGCGTCCTGCTGGGCCCGGTCCAGGCGGGGTACTGGCGGATCGGCAAGCAGGTGGCCGACGGCATGGCCAAGCCGGCTCGCCTGATGGTGCCCGCCCTCTACCCCGAACTGGCCAAGATGCGGGCTTCCGGGGGCCAGCAGGCGATGACCAAGCTGGCCCTGCAGATCGGCCTGATCGGCGGCGCCGCGGCCGGCATATTGTTACTGGTCAGTCTCGTCGCCGGACGTTGGATATTGACCACGGTCATGGGAGAAGGCTACGGCGCAGCGGCGGGTGTGATGAACTGGCAAGTCGCGGCCGCCGCCATCGGGGTCATGACCTTGCCGCTGGAACCGATGCTGGTCTCGATGCGCGCCGCCGGCGCCGCACTGGCCGTTCGCCTGGTGGTGGTGATCGCCTACCTGGCGGCGCTGGTTCCGTTGATCACCACGTTCGGCCTGACCGGCGCGGGCGCTGCTCTGGTGGCGTCGGCCCTGGCGATGGCCATAGGCATGTATTTCATGGCGCGCCGACGGCTCGCTAGACTCGCGGCGGAAGAAGGCTCCGCTCGCACCGACAAAGACGATGAAGGCCCAAGCCATGATTACGCCCACGGCGTCTGACCGCACCGTTCGGTTAGCCGACTTCCCGACCCTGACCCAGGCCCTGGATTTCGCCGCGACCGGTGAAACCGGGATCAACCTGCATTCGCTGCGCGGCGAACTGGTCGAGGCCCTGCCCTACGCCAAGCTCCGCGACGACGCGATCGTTTTGGCCCGCCGTCTGCTGGCGACTGGCGCCAAGGTCGGCGACAGCGTGGCCCTGCTGGCCGAGACCGACGGCGACTTCGTCCGCGCCTTCTTCGCCTGCCAATATGCCGGCCTGCTGCCCGCACCGATGGCTCTGCCGACCCCGCTGGGCGGTCGCGAGGCCTATATCGAGCAGATCAGCAACCTGGCGAAATCCGCCCAGGCCCGCATCCTGATCGGCCCGGTCGGCCTGAAGGACTGGGTGGCCGAGATCGGTCAGCGCGCGGGCCTCGACTTCGCAGGCGTCCTGGCCGACCTGCCGGAAGACGGCGGCGCAGACCTGCCGACCATCACGCCGGAAGATCCCTGCTACCTGCAGTTCTCGTCGGGCAGCACCCGCACCCCGACGGGCGTCCTCGTCTTGCACAAGGCCCTGATGGCCAACTGCGTGGCGATCACCCGCGACGGCCTGCAGGTCGTGCCCAGCGACCGCGCCATTTCGTGGCTGCCGCTCTATCACGACATGGGCCTGATCGGCTTCCTGCTGGCCCCGCTGTCCTGCCAGATGACGGTCGACCTGCTGCCCACGGGCGCCTTCGTGCGCCGCCCGCTGCTGTGGATCGACCTGATCGGCAAGAACGGCGCGACGATCGCCTACAGCCCGACCTTCGGCTACGAGCTGTGCGCCCGCCGCGTGCAAGGCCAGCCGCTGGACAATTACGATCTCTCGCGCTGGCGCAACGCCGGCCTGGGCGGCGACATGATCCGCATGCCGCCACTGAAGGCCTTCGTCGAGGCCTTCGGCCCGGCCGGCTTCTCGCCCAAGGCCTTCGTGGCCAGCTACGGCATGGCCGAGGCGACCCTGGCGCTGTCCATGGCTCCGCTGGGGCAAGGCCTGCGCGCGGAGACCCTCGATGTGGAACGCCTCGAGCGCGACAACCTCGCCGTCGATGCGCCGGAAGGCTCCGAGCGCGCGCGCGACTTCGCTCGCTGCGGCCCAGCCCTGCCCGATCACCTGCTGGAAGTCCGTGACGACAACGGCGCCGTCCTGCCCGAGCGCGGCGTCGGCCGGATCTTCGCCAAGGGCCCCTCGATCATGAGCGCCTACTTCGCCAACCCCGAAGAGAGCGCTCGCGTTCTGTCGGCCGACGGCTGGCTGGACACTGGCGATCTGGGCTTCAAGATCGAAGGCGAGATCGTCATCACCGGTCGCGCCAAGGACCTGATCATCCTGAACGGCCGCAACATCTGGCCGCAGGACCTGGAATGGACCGCCGATCACGAGATCGGCGGCCTGCGTAGCGGCGACGTCTGCGCCTTCGCCATCCCCGCCGAGCCGGAAGACCAGATCGTGGTCCTGGTGCAGGCGCGCGGCGGCGACGCAGACACCCGCGCAGCCCTGGTCGAGCAGGTCGCGACCCTGCTGCGCACCCGTCACGGCGTCGACGCCAAGGTCAAGCTGGTCGGCGCACACGCCCTGCCCCAGACCTCGTCCGGCAAGCTGAGCCGTTCGAAGGCCAAGATCGCCTATCTGGCCGGAAACTACGGTGACTAAACCTGTCGTCGCCGTCACCGGCGCGACGGGCTTCCTGGGTCGTCACCTGATCCGCGCCTTGGCGCAGGACGGCTGGACGCCCCGCGTCCTGGTGCGCCGCGATCCAGTCCATCCCCTGTGGCGGGATATCGAGCTTGAGGTCGTCGCTGGCGACCTCCGGACTCCCGGCGCGCTCGAACGCCTGTGCCGAGGCGCGGATGTCGTCATCCACGTCGCCGGCCTGATCAAGGCCGCGTCGCTGGAGGGCTTCAACGCTGTCAATCGCGACGGTGCTCGGGCCGCCGCCCTGGCCGCGAAAGCGGCAGGCGCGCGTTTCATCCTCGTTTCGAGTTTGGCGGCCCGCGAGCCGTATCTGTCGAACTACGCCGCCAGCAAACGCGCGGGCGAGGACGCTGTCCTCGAAGCGCTGCCCCAGGCTTTGATCGTGCGACCGCCTGCGATCTACGGGCCGGGTGACACAGAGACGCTGGCCCTGTTCGAACTGGCGGCCAAGAGTCCGTTCCTGCCCGTGCTCTCCCCGGACTCGCGAATAGCGATGATTCACGTGCAGGACGCCGCGGCGAAGCTTGTCGACTACTGCAAAAGACACTCCGCGGGGGTCGTCGAACTCTCGGATGTGCGGCGTAGCGGATACACTTGGGCGGAAATCATGCGCGCCGCGGGGGTGGCGATGGGCCGCAGGCCAAGCCTGGTAAGGGTTCCCGACGCCGCCATCAGAGCCGCTGGAGCCCTTGCGGATGCTTGGTCTTCAGCGACCAAAACACCGCTCGTCTTCGGTTCCGGCAAGGCTCGGGAATTGATTCACGCCGATTGGACACTATCTAGCGCTCCGATGGCGGAGGGAGTACCCAGCGTGTTCGGTCTGACCGACGGGTTTCAGAACACCGTCGACTGGTACCGAGCAGAGGGTTGGTTGCCAAAAAACATCGCCGCCTGAGCGAATTGGGCGGATATCTGACAGACTCGCCGTTACAGTAGTGTCACGGGTGGGGCTCCCGGAGGTTTGATTTAGTATGGAAACGGTGACGGATCTCAGCTTGCGCGAGATCGGGGTTGCGACGAGCAAGGTTCTGGGACGCCCGGTCGAGGTGCACGCAGAGTCTCATATCGGTCGCGATCTCGCCGTAGATTCGCTGGCCCTCATGAACATCATCATGGAGCTCGAAGACACCTTCGACATCTCCATTCCGCTGGATCGCCTGGCCTCTGTGGAGACCGTCGGCGACCTTTCCAAACTGATCAACGATCTCCGGACTAGGGCTTAACTTAATGGGGCTGTTTGATAAGCACCTGGCCTATCGCGATGCGTACAAGGCCATTCAGGACGCCGGGGCTGACCCGTTCAAGGTCCGCTTCGACGCCGTCACCTCGCCGACCGAAGGCGTCGTCGAAGGTCGTCCGACAATCCTGCTCGGCACCAATAACTATCTGGGCCTGACCTTTGACGAAGAAGCGATCGCCGCTTCGGTCAAAGCGGTACAGGAACGCGGCACCGGCACGACCGGTTCCCGCATCGCCAACGGTTCGTTCGAGGCGCACGTCGAACTCGAAACCGAGCTGGCCAAATTCTACGGCCGCAAGCACGCCATGGTCTTCACGACCGGCTACCAGGCCAATCTGGGCGTGCTGTCGACCCTGGTGGGTCGCGGCGATCACCTGATCCTCGACGCCGACAGCCACGCCTCGATCTACGACGGCTCGCGCCTGGGCCATGCCGAGGTCATCCGCTTCCGCCACAACGATCCCGAAGATCTGGCCAAGCGCCTGCGCCGCCTGGGCGACGCGCCCGGTGAGCGCCTGATCGTGGTCGAAGGCGTCTATTCGATGATCGGCGATGTCGCGCCGCTGAAGGAAATCGCCGCTGTGAAGCGCGAGCTGGGCGGCTACCTGCTGGTCGACGAAGCCCACTCGATGGGCGTCCTGGGCGCCACGGGCCGCGGCCTGGCCGAAGCGGCCGGCGTGGAAGACGACGTCGACTTCATCGTCGGCACCTTCTCCAAGAGCCTGGGCGCCATCGGCGGCTTCTGCGTCTCGAATATGGACGATTTCGACGTCATGCGCGTCGTCTGCCGTCCCTACATGTTCACCGCCTCGCTGCCGCCGGCCGTGGTCGCCTCGACCGTGACCGCCCTGCGTCGCATGGTCGAGCAGCCCGAGCTGCGCGACCGCCTGAACCGCAACGCTCAGCGCCTATACGACGGCCTGACCGCCATGGGCTTCCACACCGGCCCGACGGCCAGCCCGGTGGTCGCCACGACCATCCCGGACCAGGAACGCGCCATCGCCATGTGGAACGGCCTGCTGCAAGCCGGCGTCTACCTGAACCTGGCCCTGCCGCCCGCCACGCCGGACAGCCGTCCGCTGCTGCGCGCCAGCGTCAGCGCCGCCCACACCGACGAGCAGATCGACGCCGTCCTGAACGCCTTCGCCGAGATCGGCGCGGCCTTCGGCGTCATCGAGCCCCTGCAGCGCGCTCGCGCCTAAGGCTTCCGCTCCGCTGGAAACAGAAACGCCCGGACCTTTCGGTCCGGGCGTTTTCGTTTGTCAGCGCCGGCTCCGCCAGACCTTCCACAGCACTCCGGGCGCGGCCAGCACCGGGAAGCGCTCCCGCCAGGGGGTCAGCTCGACCTCGACGCCGGTGTGGCGCTGGATCTTCCAGACGGCGTAGCGAGCGGCCCCCTGGAAGGTGAAGGACGCCTTGATCAGGCGCGCCACGTTCAACGGCTTGCCCAGGGCCTTGCGGACGCTCCAGGCCTTCTGCAGCCGCTTGCGCTCGCTCTCGGCCATGGCCGCGCCCTCGTCGCCCTGCACGGCCTCCATCACCCGCTCGTAGCGGTCGGGGTCGTAGGTGAGGATCGAGACCTCGCGGCCCGCCTTCTCGACCCGCAACTCGGCCTTGTAGGTCTCCTGGAACAGCGCCGTCCACAGGGCCAGCGGCGCGCCGCCAATGGGGCCCAGGGCGATGGCGAAGCGCGCGGCGGTGCGGCAGGCGTCGGTCACGGCGTCGATCACCGTCTGGCGCGCGCCGTCGGCGGTCCAGATCAGGGCGCAGGGCTGAACGAAGCGGGCCCAGATGGTGGTGTCGATCCCCTGCCCGCTCGTGGCCCTGCGGAACTGCGCCAGGGTCATGGAGGCGACCTTGGCCCGCAGCGCCTCGCCGTCGTGCTCCAGTTCGTGATAGCTGACGTCAGGCCACAGGAGGCGAGTGAACAGACCCCGCCAGCCGGCCGGCGGCCGCTCGGTCAGGACATAGTAGTCCAGCACCCCGGACAGATCGCCCGTACGCAGGATCGAGCCGTAGAACAGCACCGCCTGGGCGCCCGGGAACAGCGTCGTGAGATGCTCGGCGAAGGCGGTGATCGGCTTAGGCGTCTGGGTGGACAGCTCGGCCGCGACGAGGTCGCGAAGGCCGTTCATCCGACCAGGAACCGCAGCGAGGGTCCCAGGCCGATGGTCAGGTCGTCGCCGTCGAAGATTTCGCCGTCCAGCACGAACGGCGCGCCTCCGGAGAGGGTGACCTTGGACGGATCGCGGCGGCGATAGCCCATGCTCTCCAGCTTGGGCTCGGCCTTGCCGCTAAGAACCAGCGGCAACGCCTTCCAGAGGCGCTTGGGCGGGGCGTCGACATCCAGGATCTTGAGGCCCTCGCGCGGCTCGCCGAAGGGCTTGAGGCCGAAGGGCAGGCGCTTCAGGGCCGTGACGACCACGGCGAAGCGCTCGCCCCCCGACTGGGTCTCGCCGTCGAGCGACAGCCGGGCGGGCACGCCTTCGCGCCACTCGTCCCGCGTGCCGCCGAACAGCGCGCCCAGGGTGGCGGTGAAGATGGTCACGGCCACCGCCAGATTGTGGAAGAAGCCAACCTTGTGGACCCTCTGCGACAGGCTGGTGGCCTTCACCGGCGCGCCGACGCCGAAGAAGAAGCCCTGCAGGCACGGACGCTCGTCGGCCCAGCTGACCCGCAGCGGCGGACGCGACTTGATGCGCGGTTCGGCCTGCCGGACAGCGACCAGGGCCTCCTCCAGCCGCCAGTCGTTGGGCGTGCCCAGATCGATGGCCAGCACGTTGGTCTTGCCCGAGGGCAGCACCGCCAGCAGCGGCACGTCCTCACCAAAGGTGTGCGGCAAGAGGCTGATGACGTCGCGGACCGTGCCGTCGCCGCCGTCGATGATCAGCAGGTCCAAACCGTCCTTGGCGAAATCCTCCAGGGCCAGCTTCAGGGCCTCGCGTCCGAAGGGCTCGACCAGGCGCACGCCCTCGGGCGTGGGACCGGGCGGATGCACCCGATTGCCGTGGCTCTTCGGATTGCGGACGACCCCGATGCGCGTCATTTCGCCAACCAGGACTGGATGGAGCCCTTGGGCGCGAACAGGCCTTGCAGGATCTGCACGGCGTGGACGATCAGGCAGATCGCCGTCCAGATCGCCACCAGGGTAAAGCCGACGTCCGGACGGCCGACGAGGGCTGCGCCGGTCATCAGGATCAGGTTCGGGTTCCGGCGGGCGGTGATCAGGCGGAAGAAGCTGTCGAACGGCCGCCAAGCGTGGACCTCCAGCTTGAAGAGGGCCAGGAAGATACCCTCCTCCACCCGCTGCAGGACGTAGCCGCCGAGAACCACCGCCAGGCTGAGGCCTGCATAGGGGATCTCCTGACCGACCGCATAGACGCCGACGAACCACGCCCACCACCAGAACGGCGGGTGGACCAGGTCGATGCCGTGGTCGAAGACGTTGCCCCACTTGGACGAGGTCAAGGTCACCCGGGCCAGCTTGCCGTCGACCGTGTCCAGGAAGGTCATGATCCAGGCGCAGACCAGACCCCAGCCGAAGTGGCCGGTCCAGAACAGGTACATGGCCGCCAGCACCAGCAGGAAGCCAATGCCGGTCACTTGGTTGGGGGTCATCTTGGCGATGGCGCACCAGCGGGTGACGACGCGGGCCGGCGCGGGCCAGACATATTTGGTGACGAGGTCGGTGACGCCTTTGTACGAGCCCTGGAACAGGCGCTTTTCGACCGCGCGGACCGTCTCCGGCGTCAGGCGCTCCAGCACCGGCGGCTCACGCTTGCGCAGCGCGCTGTTATAGGCCGAGCCCAGCTCCAGCGCGGTCAGGCGGATCAACCGGGGATCCAGGCTCGAAGGGTCCTGGCCGGCGTGCAGCGCCTCGGTAGCGGCATAGGCCAGCTCGGCCGGGGCATGAACGGCCACGGCGCGGCCGGCGTCGTCGACCAGCACCGCGCCTTCGCGGCCCGCCAGCGCCTTGATCAGCGATTCGTCGAACACCCAGCCCGCGTCCACGGCGACCACGGCGTGCGACAGGTCGGCGGCCGGCGTCTCGACCATGTCCAGGCGGCGATAGATGCGCGACAGGCGCTCGCCCGAGGTCATGCCCCAGATCCGTCCGCCGCCCTGGCCTACGGTGACCGCGCGCGGCCGGCTTTGCATTTCGCTACTCAAAGACAGATAAACCCCTTCAAACCCGAGCCGCTTGATAAGCGGCTTCGCCCGCTTCGACCAGAACGACCCGAACCGCCTTGTCCATATACCGTATCGCGCATCTCTCCGACCCCCACCTGCCGCCGCCCGCCGGGGCTTTCGGCTGGAAGGACGTCTTCACCAAGCGCCTGCTCAGCCGCATCGCCTGGCGCAAGAAGCGCAAGGTTCATCGGCCCGAGATTCTGGCGGCCCTGGTCGCCGACCTGAAGGCCGCCGCGCCAGATCATGTGGTGATTAGCGGCGATCTCACCAACTTTGCTTCGCACACGGAAATTGCTGCCGCGACGGCGTGGCTCCAGTCGTTGGGCCCGGCGAACGACTTGACCGTCAGTCCGGGCAATCACGATGCGCTCGCAGGCGTCGGCGGACCGGAACGCTTCGCCCCCTGGACGCCGTGGCTGGGCGACGCCGGCGAGACCGTCTTCCCGCAGGTGCGCGTGCGTGGCCCGGCGGCGATCTTCAACCTGTGTTCGGCCGTGCCGACCGCCCCGCACCTGGCCACCGGCCGCCTGGGCGAGGACCAGCTTCAGCGCCTGGACACCGCCCTGGCCGATCCGGCCTATGCGGACCTTTTTCGGATCGTCGTACTGCACCACCCGCCGCACAAAGGCGCGGTGTCCAAGCGCAAGGCCCTGGACGACCAGGAGGCCCTGCGCGCGGTGCTGGCCAAGCACGGCGCCGACCTGATCCTGCACGGCCACGCCCACGAGGCGCTGGTCGGCTCGGTGCCAGGTCCGAACGGCTCGGCCATTCCGGTTCTGGGCGTGCCGTCCGCCTCGGCCAAGCCCAGCGGCCACTCTCCCGCCCGCTGGCATTCCATCGAGATCGAAGGCCAGCACGCCCGCATCGTCGTGCGGGGCATCGAGCCGGGTCGCGAAGGCTTGGCCGAGTTAGGCCGCTACAGCCTGGCCGATCTCATCTAGCGGGGTAACGGACCTTGACGCGGATCGTGGTCTCGCCGGGCTTCACCCCGAAGCGGACCGCGTCGAAGGCCGGAGCGCCGAACTTGGTCGGTGCGTCGTTGGAAAAACCGTAGCCCTCGGTGGGCATGCCGTCCGGACTGCGAGTCAGGTCACCGTTGCCGTCGGCGTCGTGGTAGATGACCACGGCATAGGCGTCGGTCTGTGAAGGCAGGAAGAAGCAGGCCTGACTCATCGGCGCCGAGGTCTTGATCTTGGCGCGCCCCACCTTGCCCTTGGCGGTCATGAAGCGACTGGGATCCCCCGGATAGACGGTGACGATCACATTGCCGGCGTTCGAGCGCAGCGCGCCCACCTGCACGTTCAGGCGCGTCGGCGTCTTGCGCCCCACGCACTCCTTGTCCGTCAGCGCACGGGCCACGCCCTCGGAATGGGCGGCCGGCGCCGTCGCGACCGTCGCGAACATCGCGGCGACGAGAACGGATCGTGCTTTCATCTAAAACGCCGCATCCCTATTGTTACGCGTGGGGCGATCTCTGCCCGAAATTCCCGGCTTTCTCATGACCAATCCTACCGCCCTGGCGTTCGGCTATCCCGCTTCGAAGGTCGCGGAAACCGATCACTGGCTGATTCTGGTTCGTCCCAAGCAACCGACATTTGGGTCCTTGGTGCTGGTGTGCAAGGAAGCTGTCCAGGCGTTCTCCGAACTGAGTCCCGCCGCCTTCGCCGACCTGCAGGTCGCCGTAACCGGCATCGAGCGTCTATTGAAAGCCCAAGTCGCCTACGAAAAGATCAATTACCTGATGCTGATGATGGTCGATAAGGACGTTCATTTCCACGTGCTGCCTCGCTATGAAGGCGCGCGCGAGGATGAGGGCGTGAGTTTCCCCGACGTTGGCTGGCCCGCCGCCCCGGCCCTTGGGACCGCCGTCGAACTGTCTTCCGAAGCCGTCGCGCGCCTGGCCGACCGTTTCGCCAAGGCCTGGACACAAGCGTGAGCGCCAAGACCCTGACCGCCGGCCCCGTGAGGCTGATCGACCGCTACCTGCTGCGCCTGCTGCTGTGGCCGCTGGTCGGCTGCCTGGGCGTCACCGTCGTGGCCCTGCTGCTCGAACGCATCCTGCGCCTGCTGGACGTGCTGTCGCAGAGCAGCGCCCGCTTCGGCTATGTCGCGCAACTGGCCGCCAATCTGGTGCCGCACTATCTGGGCCTGGCCCTGCCGGTGGCGTTCTTCGTGGCGCTGTTCATCGTCATCGTGAAGCTGTCCGACGGCTCGGAAGTGGACGCCCTGCTGGCCAGCGGCCAATCGCTGGAACGCATCGCCGCGCCGTTCCTGGCCGTCGGCGTGTTCCTGGCCGTCTTCAGCATCGTCGTGTTCGGCTACATGCAGCCCTATAGCCGCTACGCCTACCGCGCCGTCATGCACGCGGCGGTCAATGCGGGTTGGAACGGACGGCTCGCCGGCGGCGCCTTCATCGACGACAAGGGCTCGATGCTGACCGCCGACAGCGCCGACATGGCCGGTCAGCGCCTGACCCGGGTGTTCATCCGTCGCCTCGACGCCCGAGGTCAGGAAGAGATCATCACCGCCGCCTCGGCCGACCTGAAGATGGACGCCGGCGGCAAGACCATCACCATGGACCTGAAGGATGGTCGCCGCATCGGCCATGACTCGACCGGGGCCTATCGCAATCTGGCCTTCGACAGCCTGACCACCCAGACGCCGCTGGCGGCCGCCGCCGTGCTGCTGCGCGACCGGGGCGGCGACGAGCGCGAACTGACCCTGGGCGAGTTGGCGCGACAGGCCAAGTCGCCCAATCCCGTCGTCTCCAAGGCCACGCTGGAAAGCGAACTCTACGGCCGCCTGGCGCGGGCGCTGTTCCTGCCGTTCCTGCCGCTGCTGGCCTTCCCGCTGGGCCTGGCGTCCAAACGCGGCAACCGGGCGCCGGGTCTGGTCATGGCTGGCGTGATGCTGCTGGCCTTCCAGCACTCGCTGCTGCTGGGTCAGAGCCTGGCCAAGGCGGGCAAGATCGCTGCCATCCCCGCCATCTGGATCCCGTTCTCGATCTTCGCGGGCCTGGGCGTCTGGCTGTTCATGGGCAGCCGCACGCGTCCGGGCGACACCCCGGTCTCGCGCACCGTGCGCCGCATCAATCACGTGGTCGCGCGCATCGTCCGCGCCCTGCCCTTGCCGAAGAAGCGACAAGCCGCATGAACCTGCAGCTCTATGTCCTGAAGACGGTCGCCACCCGCATCCTCGGCGCGGCCCTGATCCTGATGTCCATCCTGCAGATCCTGGACCTGCTGGACGTCACCACCGACATTCTCGACCGCGGCCTGGGTATCGCCGGCGTGTTCTTCTACGCCGGCCTGCGCCTGCCACGCCTGTTCGAGCAGGTGGCGCCGATCGCCGTCCTGGCCGGCGGCCTGTTCGCCTTCTCGGGTCTGGCCCGCGAGAGCGCCGTCGTCGCCATGCGCGCCAGCGGCGTCTCGGGCTATCGGATCATCGGCATGGCCATCCCCGCCGTCGCTGGCGTCATGCTGCTGGACGCCCTGTGCGGCCAGGTCCTGGCCCCCCGCGCCGATCCGGCTTTGGCCGACTGGTGGAAGAACACCACCCCCGTCGCCGAACGCAAGGAAGCCGCTCCCCGCACCTTCCGCGTCGGCGCCGATCTGATCATGGCGACCAGCGCCTCGGCCGACGGCCGCCAGATCAGCGCGCTCACCATCTTCCGCCGCAACGACAAGGGGATCCTGGTCGAGAAGGTCGAAAGCCCCGCCGCCCGCTTCGACGGCCGCGCCTGGGTGCTGGACCAGCCCAAGACCACTCGCTTCACCGGCGACCTGGCCCAGACCTCGACGGCGGCCTCCACGACCTGGGCCACGGCGCTGCGTCCCAACGATGTCCAGGGCCTGCTGGGCGACGACACCGCCCCCACCGCGGCTTCGGCCCGACGGGCGCTGCAGGACGGCGGCTCGGACCGCCCCGAAAGCTTCTACGCCACCCACCTGCAGGCGGCCTTCGCCAGCCCGTTCGTGTCGCTGGTCATGCTGCTGCTGAGCGCCCCGGTGGCGCTGGCCAACTTCCGTAGCGGCCAGGGCGCGGTGCTGCTGACGGGCGGCCTGGCCGCCGGCCTGCTGTTCCTGGTGGCCAACGGCATGATGACCGCCCTGGGCGAGTCCGGCGCCCTGTCCCCTTTCCTGGCCGTCTGGGCCGCCCCCGCGATCTTCGGCGCCTTGGCCGTCCGCACGTTCCTTGCCCTGGAGGGGTGATGGCCTTCGATTCCACCAATGCCGACCTGTCGGTCATTCCGGTCAAGACGCCCCAGGAGCTGAAGCGCTTCATCGCCCTGCCCGCCCGCCTGAACGCCAAGGATCCCAATTGGATCACGCCGCTGTTCATGGAGCGGACCGAGGCGCTGACGCCCAAGACCAACCCGTTCTTCGCCCATGCCGAGGTCCAGCTGTTCCTGGCCACGCGGGGCGGCCGTGACGTAGGCCGGATCAGCGCCCAGATCGATCAACTGACCCCTCAGCCGACGCCGGGCCGCCTGGACGGTCACTTCGGCATGATCGCCGCCGAGGACGACCCCGCCGTCTTCCAGGTGCTGTTTCGCGCCGCCGAGGACTGGCTGCGCGCCCGCGAACGCACGCACGTCGTCGGGCCCTTCAACCTGTCGATCAACGAAGAGGTCGGCCTGCTGGTCGAAGGCTTCGACACCCCGCCGATGATCCTGATGGGCCACGACCCGGCCTATGCGGGCAAGCGCGTCGAGGAGCAGGGCTATGCCAAGGCTCAGGACCTGTTCGCCTACAAGGCCGACGAGAACGGCGACATTCCGGAGATCGCCCAGCGCCGGGTGAAGCGCGGCCTGCCGTCCGGTGTGATCCTGCGTCAGCTGGACATGAGCCGCTACGACGCCGAGGTTCAGACGCTGACCGATATCCTCAATGACGCGTGGTCCGACAACTGGGGCTTCACCCCGACCACCGAAGCCGAGACCCACCAGCTGGGTAAGGCGCTGAAGCAGGTGATCGACAAGCGCCTGATCTGGTTCGCCGAGATCGACGGCGAAGCGGCCGGCGTCGTGGTCTTCCTGCCCAACGTCAACGAGGCCATCAGCGATCTGGGCGGCAAGCTGCTGCCGTTCGGCTGGGCCAAGCTGCTGTGGCGTCTGAAGGTCAAGGGCGTGAAGTCGGCCCGCATCCCGCTGATGGGCGTGAAGAAAAAGTTCCAGGCCACACAGCGCGGCCGCATGCTGCCCTTCTGGATGATGAAGGCCAGCCGCGATATGGCGATGAGCCTGGGCTACAATCGGTTCGAGATTTCGTGGGTGCTCGAAGCCAACAAGGCCATGTGCCACATCGCCGAGAACGTCGGCGGCACGCACTACAAGACCTATCGCGTCTACGAGAAGGCGCTTTGAGCCTGCCGTTCAAGGCGCTGATCCTGGCCGGCTCGCGCGGCGGCGAGGTCGATCCGGCCGCCGCCTATGCCGGGGTCAGCCACAAGGGCCTCATCACGCTAGAAGGTCGGACCTTGCTGACGCGGGTTCTGGGCGCGATCGAGGCCGCCGGCCCCCAGACCATCGGCGTCGCGGCCAATGACGAAGCGATCAAGAGCGCGCTCGCCGGCGCCAAGGTCGTGGTGCTGCCCACCGCCTCTGGACCCAGCCAGAGCGTCGAGAACGCCGCGCGCGAACTGGGCTTCCCGCTGGTCGTCACCACCGTCGACCACGCCCTGCTGAGGCCAGAGTGGATCACCCAGTTCCTGGCCGACACGCCCGACTGGGCCGATGTCGCGGTGCTGCTGGCTTCCGAGGAGAAGGTTCGGGCCGCCGCGCCGCAGACCAAGCGCACCTATCTGCGCTTCCAGGACGGCCGCTATTCGGGCTGCAACCTCTTCCTGCTGCGCAACGAAAACGCCCTCAAGGTGGTCGAGACCTGGCGCAAGGTCGAGGCCTTGCGCAAGCAGCCTTGGAAGATCGCCGCCATGCTGGGGCCGTCGTTCCTGATCCGCTATCTGCTGAACTGGCTGACGTTGGACCAGGCCGTGCTGAAGCTGGGCAAGCTGGCCGGCGTCAAGGCCGCCGCGGTCCGGGCGCACGATGGCCTGGCGGCGGTCGATGTCGACAAGCCGTCGGACCTGGATCTGGTGCGGGAAATCGTCGGCGAAGTTTGAGCCGCGAAACCTCGCCCTTCGACAGGCTCAGGGTGAGGCTTCTAATGCGACGTCTGAAATAGTCCTCACCCTGAGCCTGTCGAAGGGCGAGGACGGGCCCTCAGACCGTCTCGGCTTCCTTGGCCGCCCATTCGGCGGTCAGGGCGCGATTGCGGATCAGGTCTTCAGGGAAATCCATCTCGGCCCAGTCCAGACCCTGGATCGAGCGCACGCGGACGGCGTCGTGGTTCTGGGCGATCTCGTTGATGACGCTGAGATACCAGCGCTTCAGGCCTTCCGGCGTGCGCATGATCGCTTCCAGCGTCTGGATGAACAGCGCGCCGCCCTCAGCGTTGAAGCGCAGGAAGCCGATCGACTCGGCGTCGTATTCAGTGATGGTCTTGCCGATGGCGCGCAGGGCGTCGCCGTCGGTCAGCACCTTCATGTCGTCGCTGTCGTAGACGCCGTCGTCCTTGCGATCGACCGTCACGGTGATCGGCGCGTCCGGCGCGCTGATCAGGCGCTCGGCGATGGCCGGCTCAAACAGGGTGTCGCCGTTGAGGATCATGAACGGCCCGCCACGCATCTCCTCGCGCGCCAGCCAGCAGGTCGCGAGGTTGTCGGTGACGCTGTAGAACGGGTTGTAGAGCGTGCGGACGGTCATGCCCGGCAGGCTCAGGCCCGCGACCTCGGCCTCGACCAGGTCGGCGCGGAAACCGGTGACGACCACCGCCTCGGTGACGCCGGCTTGATGCAGGTGTCGCAGCTGCCATTCCAAGACCGTGCGTCCGGCCAGCTCGACCAGGCACTTGGGCCGGTCGTCGGTCAGGGGCGACAGGCGCTTGCCCTGGCCGGCGCTGAGGATGAGGGTCTTGACCGGCTGCATGACGTTTTACAAATCTCGCTGATCGGGGCGACTTCGCCCCTCTAGGAATCGTTGAACGGCGACCAGACCAGTCGCGCGCCGCATAACTGCGCACGAAGGCGCCTCACGGCAAGTGGCCCCGCCATGTCAAAGCCGCGCATGGCGCCGCAACGCAACCCCTGTCCACGCTTTTTCGCGCGATGCGACCAAACGGTGACGGTCGCCGCCTTAGAGACGTCGCCTACGTCACGGTTCAGCTTGAGTTCAGCTTCACCGGGAAATTGTCGTGCGTTCGACACGAACGGTCTTCCGTAAACTGAACCATTCCACCATATGGCCATTGTCATACGGAGGATTGGGCGGGGGCCTCGACACGTAGATCTACGGAGGCGTTGTGCTGCTCGCGGGAAAATCGATTCGTCAGGCCACTGAGGAAAAATCCGCCGAAGGCCTGCGCCTGGCGTTGTTTTCCGGCAATTACAACTACACCCGTGACGGCTCCAACCAGGCCCTCAACCGGCTGGCGTCCTACCTGATCGACGCGGGCGCCCAGGTGCGAGTGTACTCGCCCACGACCGACACGCCGGCCTTCGAGCCGGCCGGCCAGCTGGTCTCCGCACCGTCGGTCGCCCTGCCCGGCCGCGGCGAGTATCGCCTGGCCCTGGGCCTGACCCGCGCTCTGCGCGCCGACCTTGCTCAATTCCAGCCGACCGCCGTCCACCTGTCGGCGCCGGACATCCTGGGCAACCAGGCCGGCCGCTGGGGTCGTCGCCAGGGCCTGCCGGTCGTGGCCAGCCTGCATACGCGTTTCGAGACCTACCTGACCTATTATGGCCTGGACTGGCTGCGCCCCAGCGCCGAGCGGTATCTCGATCGCTTCTATCGCGGCTGCGATCGTGTGCTGGCCCCCAACGCCCCGCTGGCCGAGCTGCTGCGCGAGCAGGGCCTGGGCGAACGGGTCCGCGTCTGGGGACGCGGCGTCGACCGCAACCGCTTCGCTCCCGCTCGCAAGGACATGGCCTGGCGCCGGTCGCTGGGCGTGGCCGACAACGAGATCGTCGTCGCCTTCCTGGGCCGCCTGGTGATGGAGAAGGGTCTGGACGTGATGGCCGAGACCTTCGCCCGCCTCCGCGGCCAGCCGATCCGACCGCTGATCATCGGCGAGGGTCCTGCGCACGCCTTCCTGCAGGACAAGCTGCCCGAGGCGATCTTCACCGGCCATCTGGACGGCGAAGCCCTGGGCCGCGCGGTGTCCAGCGCCGACATCCTGTTCAATCCCAGCGTCACCGAGGCGTTCGGCAACGCCACGCTGGAGGGCATGGCCGCGGGTCTGGCCGTGGTCTGTCCGCTGGCCCCCAGCACCAGCGCGCTCGTCATCGACGGACAGGACGGCGTGCTGACGTCGACCGCCGACGCCAGCGCCTATGCCGATGCGATCGCCGGCCTCGTGGCCGAACCGATGCGCCGCCTGCGTCTGGCCCGCGCCGCCCGGATCTCCAGCGCCCGCTACGACTGGAACACGATCTGCGCCGCCGTCCTGGACGTCTACCGCGACCTGGGCGCCGCCCCCGTCCAGCGCGCCCGCACCGCTGCATGACCACACAGGCCCCGGCCAAGCCCTCTCCCTGGAAGGGCTGGCTGCTGACCATCGGCATCGGCCTGCTGGCCGTGTTCCTGGCCACGCATGGGGCCGGCGCCGTCCGCGCGCTGGTGCTGGAGGTCGGCTGGCAGGCGGTGTTCGTGATCCTGGCTCACCTTCCCGTCACCTTCCTGGCCGGCGTGGGCTGGTGGGTGCTGATGCCCCCCGAGCGCCGCCCGTCCCTGGCGTTCATCTTCCGGCTTCGGCTGATCAAGGAAGGCGTCAACGCCCTGCTTCCCGTCGCCCAGGTCGGCGGTGAAGTCGTGCGCGCCAAGCTGGCCGTGCGCAACGGCCTGACGATGGCCGAGTCCACCGCCAGCTGCGTCGTCGACGTGCTGGCCGGCACTGTGGGTCTGTTCATGATCATCCTGGCCAGCCTGATCGTGGCCATGGTCACGCTGAACAACCCCGACCTGGCCATCGCCGGCCTGGCGATGCTGGGCGTCATCGCCGCTCTGGCCGGCGGGCTCTTCGTCGCCCACAAGGCCGGGGTCGGCCGGCGGATCGGCCAGTTCTCGCAGCGCTGGACCGCCATCGCCAGCCGGGTTGGCGAGCTGGGCGAAGCCTTCCGCGGCATCGGCCGTCAACGCGCCAACATCTTCGCGTCCTGGGCCTGGCACATGGCCGCGTGGGTCGGCGGCGCGTTCGAGACCTATGTCGCCATGTGGGCCTTGGGCCTGCACCCCACCCTGCTGCAAGCGCTGATCGTCGAGGGCCTGGCCCAGGCGGCCAAGGTCGTGGGCTTCGCCATTCCCGGCGCCTTGGGCGTGCAGGAAGGCGGTTATCTGCTGATGGGCGGCGCTCTGGGCCTGACGCCGGACCAAGCCCTGGCCCTGTCTCTGCTGCGTCGCCTGCGGGAGCTGACCCTGGGCAGCCTGGGGCTCGTGCTCTGGCGGACCACCCGCTCTCCCGATCCCACGCCAGCCCTTCAAACCTAAATCCCATATTGCAGGACAATATCCTGCATTTTGACATTGAAAGCCGACAGGACCGCCGCTACCACTTTGCTCAAAGAAAAGTGGGAGGCGTTCATGGCGATCGAACCTAATCGGCGAACCCTGCTGGGCCTGACCGCCGGTCTGGCAGCCGCCCCAGCTCTGGCGCGCGCCGCTCAGCCCGTCGCCGCTTCCAAGCTCGACATCTTCGACCTCTGGCCCGGTCCTGCGCCAGGCGGTGAAAAGGTCACGGTTACCGAGCAAGTGATTGCGCGCACGCCCAACGATCCGACCGACACGGCCTTCCTGCACGTCACCCGGCCCTGGCTGACCATGCGCCGGCCGGTCAAGCCCAATGGCGCGGCGGTGCTGCTGATCCCCGGCGGCGGTTACCGGCGGGTAGCCACCCGCAAGGAAGGCGGGCCGATCGACGCCTGGCTTCTGGAACAAGGCCTGACCGTCTTTGCCATGGACTATCGCCTGCCCGCCGACGGCTGGGCCGCCGGTCCCGACGTGGCTCTGCAAGACGCCCAGCGGGCCATGCGACTGATCCGCGCCCGCGCGCCCTCGCTGGGTGTCGACCCGGCCAAGGTCGCCGCCCTGGGCTTCTCGGCCGGCGGCCACGTCGCCGCGCGTCTGGCCACCCAGTTCGCCCGCGAGACTTACGCGCCCGTCGACGCAGCCGACAAGCTGCCGACGCGTCCCTTTGCAGCCGGCCTATTCTACCCCGTCATCACCATGACCCAGCCGCATGCGCATGCCGGCTCGGCCACGGAACTGCTGGGCCCCTCGCCCAGCGACGCTCAGCGCCTGGCCCAGTCGGCCGAGCGCCAGGTGCCCGCCGACACGCCCCCGACCTTCATCATGGCTCCGGCCGACGACGCCACCGTGCCGGTCGAGAACAGCGTGCTGATGTGGCAGGCCCTGCGCGCCCAGAAGGTCCCGGTCGAGGCGCATCTGTTCGAGGTCGGCGGCCACGGCATGGGCCTGACCGGTCCCGACGGCAAGGTGCTGGCCTGGACCGGCCTGCTGGACGCCTTCTTCAAACGCCACGGCCTGTACGCATGAAACTGGCCACCGACACGATCAACGCGGCCATCGTCCACGCCCATGCGCGCGGCGGCGGCGAGGTCGTGCTGCCGGCCGGCCGTCACCTGTCGTTCTCGATCCGCCTGCTCAGCGGCGTGACCCTGAAACTGGCGGAAGGCTGCGTGCTGGAGGCCGCTGATCCGGCCTTGCATGGCGGAACCTACGACCCGGCCGAGCCCAATCCGCACGACCTGTGGCAGGACTTCGGGCACAGCCACTGGCGCAACAGCCTGATCTGGGCCGAGGACGCCGAGGACATTGCCATCGTCGGCCCCGGCCGCATCGACGGCGCCGGCCTGACCCGCGAGGGCCCGGGCTCCCGCTGGAGTAAGCAGGCCGGCGAATTCCCGCTCAGCATGGCCGGCCTCTCGGCCGAGGTGATGGCCGAGCTGTCGCCGCAGGTCGAAGCCATGGCGGGCCTGGGCAACAAGGCCATCGCCTTCAAGCGCGTGAAGCGCGCCCGCATCGAGGGGCTGACCGTCTTCCAGGGCGGCCACTTCGCCGTGCTGGCCACCGGCTGCGAGGACCTGATCCTGCGCGACCTGATCGTCGACACCAACCGCGACGGCCTGGACATCGACGCCTGCCGCGACGTGCTGGTCACCGGCTGCAAGGTCAATACGCCCAACGACGACGCCATCGTGCTGAAGAGCTCCCTGGCCCTGGGCGAGGTCATCCCCACCGAGCGGGTGGTGATCGAACACTGCGAGGTCAGCGGCTTCGATCCCGGCACCATGCTGGACGGCACGTTCGGCCGGACCCAGCTCGTTTCCCCCGACCAGGACCGCGTCACCGGCCGCATCAAGCTGGGCACCGAGTCCAATGGCGGCTTCAAGGACATCACCATCCGCGACTGCCGCTTCGTGCGCTCGCGCGGCCTGGCGCTGGAGACCGTCGACGGCGGTATGCTGGAGAACGTCGTGGCCGAGCGCCTGACCCTCTCCGAAGTCACCACCGCGCCGATCTTCTTGCGGGTTGGCGGCCGGCGACGCGGACCCGAGGGCACGCCGCTCAGCGCCATGCGCAACATCGTGCTGCGCGACATCACCGCCACCGACATCCTGGCCGACTATGCCGCGACGATCGCGGGCCTGCCGGACTCGCCGATCCAGAACGTCACCCTGTCGAACATTCGCCTGTCCTATCGCGGCGGCGGTCCGGCCGCGTGGGCGCAGCGCCAACCGGGCGACCTGCCCGACGCCTATCCCGAGCCCAGCATGTTCGGCCCCTCCCCGGTCCACGGCCTGTGGGCGCGACATGTCGACGGCCTGAAGATCGACAATCTGGTCATCGAGACCACGACCCCGGACGCCCGGCCCGAGCAGCTTTTCGAGAACGTCCGGCTGCGGGAAGAGACCCCGGCATGATGCTGGACCGCCGCGACCTGCTGGCGGGCCTCGCCGCCGCGCCATTCGCGGGCCGGCCGCTGCACGTCGATGACTTTCGCGACGGTCTGCGCCAATGGGCGATCGAGGCGGAGAAGCCCGCGACTGTGACGGCGCAGAACGACGTGCTGGACATCATCGCCCCCAGCGGCCTGACCGCTTGGTTCCGCCCCGAGCTAACCGGTCCCGTGGCGATCGCCTACGAGGCCAAGGCCGTCTCGGAAGGCGGGCCGTGGGACCGAGTCAGCGACCTCAACGCCTTCTGGATGGCGCGCGAGGCCGACGGCGGCTCGCCGCTTAAGCATCCGCGCTCGGGCGCCTTCGCCGACTACGACACGCTGCAGACCTACTATGTCGGCCAGGGCGGCAACGCCAACACCAGCACACGCTTTCGCCGCTATGTCGGCCGGGCCGGCGACCGCCCCATGCTGCCGCGTCACAACCACGCCGCGGCCGACGAGATGCTGACGCCCAACCGCTGGAGCGCCGTGCGGCTGATCGCCGACGGCCAACGCATCGAATACTGGAGCGACGGCCGGCGGCTGTTCGATCTCCAGGATCCGCAACCCTACACACGCGGCTGGTTCGCCCTGCGCACGACCCAGAGCCACCTGCGCGTCAGGAATTTCACCGTGTCCCGGCCGGCTTAAGGCCGCCATCGTCATCCGGAGGGCTAGCCCATGAGATCGTTTGTGAAATCACTCGCCTTGGGGGCCTTGGCCTCCCTGGCGCTGGCCGGCGCCGCCCCGGCCCAGGACGTCATGACCGCCGCCAAGCCCGGCGCGCCCGAACCGCCGTTGGAATGGATCGACAAGTCCACCGGCCACCGCCTGGTCCGCCTGTCACGCGAGGCCGGCAGCTCCAGCCTCTATTTCAACTACAACGGCTACACGCCCAAGGGCGACCGGCTGGTGTTCTCCACGCCGAACGGCATCACGGCCATGGACCTGAAGACCCGGGCCCTGACCAAGATCGTCGACGGCAAGGTCCGGCTGCTGTTCGTCGGCCGCAAGACCGGCGCGGTCTATTACGAGAAGGCCCTGACCGCCGATCCGGCCGGCCCCAAGGCGGTGATGGCCACCGATCCCTACACCAAGGCCACGCGCCAGGTGGCGAAGATGGAGCGCGGTGGTCTGCAGTCGCTGAACGCCGACGAGACCTTGCTTGCCGGCGTGGCGGTGCGCACCGACGTGCCGATCCCGGCCAACATGATGGACGCCCTGCCCAAGAACCCCGACGACGTCAAAAGCGCCGACGGCAAGGAGCTGTCCTACGCCGAGGGCCGCGAGGTGCAGCTGAACGCTCGCCTGGACAGCCGCATCCCGATGGAGATCTTCACGATCGACACGCGGACGGGCGAGCGCAAGATCGTCCACCAGGCCACCGACTGGCTGAACCACCTGCAGTTCTCGCCAACCGATCCGGGTCTGCTGATGTTCTGCCACGAGGGTCCCTGGCACAAGGTCGACCGCCTGTGGCTGATCCGGACGGACAGGACCGGTGATACGCCTGTGAAGATCCACACCCGGACCATGAACATGGAGATCGCCGGCCACGAATGGTTCAGCGCCGACGGCAAGACCGTCTGGTACGACCTGCAGACCCCGCGCGGCGAGGACTTCTGGGTCGCCGGATACGAGATCGCCACCGGCAAGCGCGACTGGCTGCACGTCAACCGCAACGACTGGTCGGTGCACTTCAACAGCTCGCCGGACGGTAAGTGGTTCGCCGGCGACGGCGGCGACAGCGAGATGGTCGCCCACGCCCCGGACGGCAAGTGGATCGTGCTGTTCAAACCCCGCGCCATCCCCGATGTCGCCGGCATCCACGCCCCCGGCGCCGAGCACCTGACCCGTCCCGGCGTGCTGGACTCCGAGCGTCTGGTCGACATGCGCGACCACGACTACCGCCTGGAGCCGAACGTGACTTTCACGCCAGACCAGAAGTGGCTGGTGTTCCGCTCGAACATGCACGGGGCCAGCCACGTGTACGCGGTGGAGATCGCCAAGGCGCAGTAGGCGCTGTGCGTCCTTCGAGGCACGGCTTTGCCTCGCACCTCAGGATGAGGAAGTTTCTGATCTCCTCATCCTGAGGCGCCCGCGGAGCGGGCCTCGAAGGACGCAGAGCTTGTCCCTAAGGACAGCCCGGCCCGCCCAGCTTGGCCTGGTTGTCCAGCGGCGCCGGCCGCACATAGCGTGAAATCGGCAGCTTCAGTTTCACCAGGCTCGTCGCCACCAGGGCCGCGCCCAGGCGGGCGCCGCGCTCGTTGACGTGGGTGTCGTCGGTGATGCCGTCCGGGAAGCGCGCGATCCCGTCATAGGGCGCGTACTGCAGATAGAAGCCGCGCGAGGCCATCTGTCCCCTCGCCTTCAGCGCCGCCATCATGTCGCCGTCGAGGTCGACCAGCGGAACCTTCAGATCGTTCGCCACGCGGTGGATGGTCGCCGCATAGGCGGTATGGGCGTCCTTGAGTTCGCCGTTCTCCCACAGCCAACGGGCGATCGGCGTGACCAGGACCGGCGAGGCCTTCTTCGCCCGCACGTCAGCCACGAAGCGGCGCAGGTTGACCTCGTAGGCGCCGTTCGGATCGGTGAAGCGGACGATCTTCTTGGTGTCGGCGTCGTTGTGGCCGAACTGGATCAGGACCGTGTCGCCGGACGTCAGCTGGGCCAGCAGCTGATCCCACAACCCCTCCTCGATGAAGGTCTTGGTCGAGCGGCCGCCACGCGCCAGGTTCACCACCTGGACGTCCGGCGTCAGCGAGCATTTCAGCACCATGCCCCAGCCCATCTGCGGATAGCTGGCGGGTTCGTAGTTGGCGGCGGTCGAGTCGCTGGCGATGACGATACGCGGCGGCGTGGTCGAAACCGCGGCCGCCAGGGCCAGGGCCGCGATCACGCCTTCAGCTCCGCCAGGATCGAGCGGTCGATGCTGGCGACGTCGCGAACGCCGGTCAGGGCCATGGCCACGCGCATCTCCTTCTCGATCAGGTCCAGCAGTTGGGTGACCCCGGCCTCGCCATTGGCGGCCAGGGCGTAGACGGCCGCACGGCCCAGAAGGACGCCCTTGGCGCCCAGGGCCAGCATCCGCACCACGTCCAGGCCCGAGCGCACGCCGCTGTCGGCGAGCACGGTCAGGCGATCACCCACGGCGTCGGCGATGGCCGGCAAGGCGCGAGCCGAGGACAGCACGCCGTCCAGCTGGCGGCCGCCGTGATTGGAGACCACGACCCCGTCCGCGCCGATGTCGGCGGCGGCCTTGGCATCTTCCGGGTCCAGCACACCCTTGATGATCAGCGGGCCCTTCCACAGGTCGCGGATCCACTCCAGATCCTTCCACTGGATGGAGGGGTCGAAGTTCGCCCCCAGCCAGCCCATGAAGTCTTCCAGGCCCGAGTTCTCGCCCAGCACCGGGGCGACATTGCCCAGGGTGTGCGGCCGGCCCATGACCCCGACGTCCCAGGCCCATTGAGGCTTGAACATGGCCTGGATCATGCGGCGGGCGGCGGCGTTGGGACCGCTCATCCCCGAGTGCGCATCGCGATAGCGGGCGCCGGGCACGGGCATGTCGACGGTGAAGACCAGGGCGGTGGCCCCGGCCTCGCGGGCGCGGATCAGCAGGTCGCGCATGAAGGCCCGGTCACGCAGCACGTAGAGCTGGAACCAGATCGGATTGGCCGAGGCCTTGCTGACCTCGTCCACATCGCAGACTGAGACGGTCGACAGGCAGAACGGCACGCCCTTCTTGGCGGCGGCCCGAGCGGCCTGGCACTCGCCACGACGGGCGTACATGCCCGTCAGGCCGACCGGGGCCAGGGCCACCGGCAAGGCCTGCTTGACGCCGAACAGGGTGGTCGAGGGATCGGCCGCCGAGACGTCCTTCAGAACCCGCTGGCGCAAGGCGATGTCGGCCAGATCCGAGACGTTGCGGCCCAGGGTCCGCTCGGCATAGGCGCCGCCGTCGATATAGTCGAACAGGAAGCGCGGCAGCTTACGCCGCGCCGCCTCGCGGAAATCCGTCGTGGAAGAGACGATCACCGGACTACTGCAGGTTCACGAAGGCGCCGCCGTCGACCAGCAGCGCCGCGCCGGTCACGTACTTGGCCAGGTCCGAGGCCAGGAACACGATAGGCCCGGCCAGGTCGTCGGGCTCGCCCAGGCGGCCCAGCGGAATACGGCCAGCCATGTATTCGCGCTTGGCGACGTCGGCTAGGTCGTCCTTGTTGATCGCCGTCTCGATGGTGCCCGGCAGCACCGAGTTGCAGCGGATGCCGTACTTGCCCAGCGCGATGGCGGTCGACTGCATCAGGCTGTGCACGCCGGCCTTGGTCGGGGTGTAATGGGTCTGCATGCCGCCGCCGACCAGGGCGCTGATCGACGACACCGCGATGATCGCGCCGCCGTTCCCCTGCTTCACCATCTGATTGGCTGCGGCCTGGACCATGTAGTAGGCGCCGAACAGATTGACCTTCATCGTCCGCTCCATGACCTCAGGGGGCATGTCGAGGAAGGCATGGAAGGGGCAGATGCCGGCGTTGTTGACGAACACATCGACCTTGCCGAACGCGTCGACGGCGGCCTGCACGAAGGACGTGGCGGTCTCGACATTCGCCACGTCGCCCTTGATGGCGATGGCGCGACGGCCCAGAGCTTCGATCTGGGCGACCGCGTCGGCGGCCCCGGCTTCGTCGGAGTGGTAGTTGATCGCCACGTCCGCGCCGTGCTGGGCGCAGCCGATCGCGGCCGCCTTGCCGATCCCCTGCGAGGCGCCGGTCACCAGCACCACCTTGTCCTTCAGCAGCATTTCCTACCTCTACTTTGTAAGCTCTAGCGGGCTAGCCGCTTGCCGTTCCAACCCAGGTCGCGGCCGATCGCATTGGCCGTGTCGCGGACGTCGTCGACCAGCGCGGCGAGGCGCTCGTCGTCCATGTACTGGGCCGCGCCCGAAACGCTGATGGCCCCGACGATCTGGCCCGACGCCCCCCGGATCGGGGCGGCCACGCAGCGGATGCGGTCTTCGTTCTCTTCCATGTCGAAGGCCACGCCGCGCTTGGCGTAGTCGCGCATCCATTCCATCCAGCGCTTCTCGTCCGGCGCGCCCGGGGCCGGCGGGCCTTCCGAGCGGTACAGCGAGCGCCAGCGCTCCTCGTCGTCATCCAGCACCAGGGCCTTGCCCAGGCCCGTCGAGCGGACCGGCTGGCGGTCGCCGACGCGCGAGCTGATGTTGATCCGGCGACGGCCGGTCAGCTTGTCGAGATAAAGCGCCCGGTCGGCGTCCAGAACGCCCAGGTGGACGGTGTCCTCGGTGTCGTCCCACAGCTTTTCCAGATGTGGGCGCGCCACGCGCGGCAAGTCCATTTGCTGGCTAGCCAGATAGCCAAGCTCCAGGAGCTTGGAGCCCAGGCTGTAGCCTTCGCGCGGGGCCTGCGAGAGCAGTCGGCGCTCGACCAGGGCCGTGGCCAGGCGGTGGGTGGTGCTGCGCGTCAGACCCAGCTGCTTGGCCAGGGCCGGCAGTGCGATCGTCCCAGATTCCGCAACCACGTCCAGCAGGTCGAGGCCCCGAAACAGGGTCTGGCTGCCGCTAGGAGTCTTGGCCACCGCGGTGTCGTCATTGCTATCGGCGGCGCTCACCCGTTCCGTCCCCTTGACGCTGATCGTTTCATTTTGTAGCACTACCTCTCATATTGTGGAACGCAACGCAAGCGGACAGACGCCGACTCTAAACGTTGGCCGACACCCAGCGATAGCGTGTCACAGGTTGTGTTGGGGAGGTAGGCGCGGCCGAGCGGCGGCGCCAGGACATGGCGGAGCGGTCCGCCCTGCTCGCGCCTCTCCTTGTCCCGAACGTCGCCTCGAGGCGACGTCCATAAGGTTGGAGCCTCGTCGCCCATGGCGTTTCCGGTCATCAAGCATGTTCGCGCCTTCGTGGTCCGGGGCGGCGGCGCCGACTATCATGACCAGGGCGACGGCCACTGGATCGACGACCACATCGCCACGCCGATGTCGCGCTATCCGGAATATCGCCAGAGCCGCCAGAGCTTCGGCATCAACGTGCTGGGCACTCTCGTGGTCGAGATCGAAGCCGCCGACGGCACGATCGGCTTCGCGGTGACCACCGGCGGCGAGCCGGCCGCCTATATCGTCGAAAAGCACCTGTCCCGCTTCCTGGAGGGCCGCGACCCGACCGAGGTCGAGAAGATCTGGGACCAGATGTATTTCTCGACCCAGTACTACGGCCGCAAGGGCTTGGTGGTGAACGCCATCTCGGGCGTCGACCTGGCCCTGTACGACCTGCTGGGCAAGCTGCGCCAGGAGCCGGTCTACGCCCTGCTGGGCGGCAAGGTCCGCGACGAGCTGACCTTCTACGCCACGGGCGCGCGCCCGGACCTGGCCAAGGAAATGGGCTTCATCGGCGGCAAGATGCCCCTGCACCACGGCCCGGCCGAGGGCGAGGAAGGCCTGCGCAAGAACATCGAGGAACTGGCCACCATGCGCGAGCGCTGTGGCGAGGACTTCTGGCTGATGTTCGACTGCTGGATGTCGCTGGACCTCAACTACGCCACCAAGCTGGCCCACAAGGCCCACGAGTATGGCCTGAAGTGGATCGAGGAAGCCCTCAGCCCCGACGACTACTGGGGCTATCGCGACCTGAAGAAGAACGCGCCCAAGGGCATGCTGGTCACCACCGGCGAGCACGAAGCCACCCGCTGGGGCTTCCGCATGCTGCTGGAGATGGAATGCTGCGACATCATCCAGCCGGACGTGGGCTGGTGCGGCGGCGTCACCGAACTGATCAAGATCGCCAACCTGGCCGACAGCAAGGGCGTGATGATGATCCCGCACGGCTCGTCGGTGTACAGCTACCACTTCGTCATCACGCGCCATAACAGCCCGTTCGCCGAGTTCCTGATGATGGCCCCCAAGGCCGACGAGGTGGTGCCGATGTTCCACCCGCAGTTGATCGGCGAACCCGTGCCCGTGAACGGCAAGCTCAAGCTCTCCGACGCCCCCGGCTTCGGCGTCGAACTCAATCGCGAGGTCGGTCTGCACCGTCCTTACGCCCGCTGATCTCATTGAAAGCGTAGAACCATGAAACTGCTCCGCTACGGCCCCAAGGGGTCCGAGAAGCCCGGCCTGCTCGATGCTGAAGGTCAGATCCGCGACCTGTCGAGCCACGTGGCCGACATCACCGGCGCCCAGCTGTCGCCGGCCAGCCTGAAGGCCCTGGCCGCCATCGACCCGTCCACCCTGCCGGTGGTCGAAGGCTCGTCCCGCTACGGCGTGCCGGTCAACGGCGTCAGCAAGTTCATCGCCGTGGGCCTGAACTTCGCCGACCACGCCGCCGAGTCGAACCTGCCGATCCCCGAGGAGCCGGTGCTGTTCACCAAGGCCGTCAGCTGCCTGACCGGTCCGAACGACAACGTGATGATCCCGCGCGGTTCGGAAAAGACCGACTGGGAAGTCGAGCTGGGCGTCGTGATCGGTTCGCGCGCCTCGTACGTCACCGAGGAAGAAGCCCTCGACCACGTCGCCGGCTACGTCCTGATCAACGACGTGTCGGAACGCGCCTTCCAGATCGAGCGCGGCGGCACCTGGGACAAGGGCAAGGGCTGCGACACCTTTGGCCCCGTGGGCCCCTGGCTGGTCACCTCGGACGAGGTCGGCGATCCGCAGAACCTGGGCATGTGGCTGGACGTCAACGGCGCCCGCAAGCAGGACGGCTCGTCCAAGACCATGATCTTTCCGATCAGCAAGCTGGTTTCGTACATCAGCGAGTTCATGACGCTGGAACCGGGCGACCTGATCACCACCGGCACCCCGCCCGGCGTCGGCATGGGCCAGAAGCCCTCGCCCGTCTATCTGAAGGCTGGCGACGAGATCCGCCTGGGCATCGAGAAGCTGGGTGAACAGCGCCAGATCGTCGTGGCCTGGTCGAAGGACGGCGTCCAGTGAGCGTCTACGCAGATCGTTTCGCCGGCCGCACGGCCGTGATCACCGGCGGCGCCTCGGGGCTGGGCAAGGACACCGCCAAGCGTCTGGTCGCCGAAGGCGCCAAGGTCGCCCTGTGGGACCTGAACGCCGACGCGCTGAAGGAAGCCGCCGAGGAGGTGGGCGCCAGCTTCACCTACGCCCTCGACGTCTCGGACCAGGCTGCGGTGGCTGCGGCCACGAAGGCCAGCCTGGAGGCCCTGGGCAAGATCGACGTTCTGGTCAATTCGGCCGGCATCACCGGCGCTACCGTTCCGGTGCACGAGTTCCCGCTCGACAGCTGGAAGCGCGTGATCGACATCAACCTGAACGGCCTGTTCTACTGCTGCCGTGAAGTGGTGCCGCACATGCTGGCCGCCGGTTATGGCCGCATTGTCAACGTCGCTTCGGTGGCCGGCAAGGAAGGCAACCCCAACGCCAGCGCCTATTCGGCGTCGAAGGCCGGCGTGATCGGCCTGACCAAGTCGCTGGGCAAGGAACTGGCCGGCAAGGGCGTGATCGCCAACGCCCTGACCCCCGCCACCTTCGAAAGCCCGATCCTGGCCCAGCTGCCGCAGAGCCAGGTCGACTACATGCGGGGCAAGATCCCGATGGGTCGCCTTGGCGAGATCCACGAGAGCACTGCGATGGTCTGCTTCATGGCGTCAGAGGAGTGCAGCTTCACCACCGCTGCAACCTTCGACACCTCCGGCGGCCGGACGACGTTCTAAGAAAAGGTACCCTGGAGCCATGGCGTACACCGGCCCCATCGTCGATCCCCACATGCACCTGTGGGATCTGGATCGGCACTACTACGCCTGGCTCCAGGACACCCCGCTGCCGAACAATCCGGCCGGCGACATGACGTCGATCGCTTACAAGTCCTACGGCCTGTCGGACTATCTGGCCGACGCCAAGGGTTGGAACGTCGTGCAGACGGTCCATGTCGAATGCGGCCTGCCCCCTGAGGACCAGCTGTCGGAAACCGACTGGCTGCAGGAGATCGCCGACACGCGCGGCGTGGTGGCCGGCATCGTCGCCGGCGCCAATCTGGACGATCCGGACGTCGAGGCGATGCTAGCGGCCCACGCCGCCCGCCCCGCCGTTCGCGGCGTCCGCCAGATCGTCAACTGGCACGAGGACCCGACCAAGACCTACGGTCCCTCTGACAAGCTGCTCGACGCCCGTTGGAGGACGGGTTTCGCGCTGCTGGCCAAGTACGGCCTGTCGTTCGATCTGCAGCTCTACGCCTCGCAGATGGCCGTGGCCGCCGAGCTTGCCGACGCCCATCCGGACATCCCGCTGATCGTCAATCACGCCGGCATGCCGACCGATCGTGACGAGGCGGGCTTGGCGGCGTGGCGCGAGGGGCTGGCCGTCCTGGCCCAGCGCCCGAACGTCAGCTGCAAGATCTCGGGCCTGGCCATGGTCGACCGGTCGTGGAGTACGGTCAGCCTGAAGCCCTTTGTGCTGCAGGTCATCGAGACCTTCGGCGTCGAGCGCTGCCTGTTCGCCAGCAACTTCCCGGTCGAGCGCGTGCACGGCAGCTTCGGCGCCTTCTACGCGGCCTATGACGCCATCACGGCGGGCTTCAGCGACGAAGAGCGCGAAGCCCTGTTCGCCGGCAACGCCCGGCGCATCTACCGCCTGCCCCACTAAACAAGAACAATAAAAACAATCACCTACAGGAGGACATTGTGAGCACCACGCCCGAGGACCGTCCCCTCGCCTTTCGCATGCAGCTCAAAGCCGGCGTCGCCGCCGAGTACGAGCGCCGCCACGACGAACTGTGGCCTGATCTCGCGCAAGCCCTGCGCGGCGCCGGGATCTACGACTATTCGATCTTCCTGGACGAAGAGACCATGAGCCTCTTCGCCGTGCTGCGCCTGCGTCCTGACCACAACAAGGACGCCCTGCCGCTGCAGCCGGTGATGAAGCGCTGGTGGGACTTCATGGCCGACCTCATGGAGGTCCATCCCGACAACAAGCCCGTCGAGTGGCCATTGAAGCCGGTCTTCCACTTCGCGGGCTGATCCGCCCCCTACACGCGGCCGCGCGCCGCCCTACCCGACTTTCTCTGGAGACTTCCCCGTGCCCAATCTCGCCCATGGCCTGGACGCCAAGGACATCAAGGCCAAGATCGCCTCGCTGATCAGCAACCTCGTCGACATCACCGACGAGACCGGCGAGTTCCTGCTGCGCCTGGACGACGGCCGCGTCATCGACACCAAAGGCTGGAACGACTGGGAATGGACCCACGGCGTGGGCCTCTACGGCCTGTGGAAGCAGTACGAGATGCACGGCGACGAGCGCGCCTTCGACATCATGACGCAATGGTTCGCCGACCGCTTCGAGGCCGGCACCCCGACCAAGAACATCAACACGGTCTCGCCGTTCCTGACCCTGGCCTATCTCTATGAGGCCACCGGCGACCACACCTACATCCCCTATCTCGAGACCTGGGCCGACTACGTCATGTACGAGGGTCCGCGCACCGAGGAAGGCGGCTTCCAGCACATCGTCTTTAACAGCGAGAACCCGCAGCAACTGTGGGACGACACGCTGATGATGAGCGTGCTGCCGCTGGCCAAGATCGGCCTGCTGCTCGACCGCCCCGACTTCGTCGAGGAGGCCAAGCGCCAGTTCATGGTCCACATCAAGTATCTGGCCGACCGCAAGACCGGCCTGTGGTTCCACGGCTGGACCTTCGAGGGCCGCCACAACTTCGCCGACGCCCTGTGGGCGCGTGGGAACTGCTGGGTGACGATCGCCATCCCGGAGTTCATCGAGCTCCTGGACCTCAAGCCGGGCGACGGCCTGCGCGCCTTCCTGATCGACGCGCTGGAAGCCCAGATCAAGGCCCTGGCCCAGTTCCAGGACGCCGAGAGCGGCCTGTGGCACACGATCATCGACGACAAGACCTCGTATCTGGAAGCCTCGGCCACGGCCGGCTTCGCCTACGGGATCCTTAAGGCCGTGCGTAAGCGCTACATCAGCAAGGAATACGAGGCCGTCGCCATCCGCGCCATCAAGGGCGTGCTGGCCAATATCGATGAGGCGGGCGAGCTGCAGCAGGTCTCGTTCGGCACCCCGGTGTTCGACACCATCCAGGGCTACAAGGACATCCCGCTGACCTCGATGCCGTACGGCCAGTCCCTGGCCATGCTGGCGCTCGGCGAGTTCCAGCGGGCATTCATCTAACAACAACCACATAGCCGGTCCGCCCAAGGGGACGGACCGGTGAAGGGGCGTGAAGACCCCGCCTTGAAGGGAAAGACACGCACATGGCCACGCCGGAAACCCGCACGCCCACCTGGATCAACTACTGGGGCTGGGGCTCCGGCGACATGCTGGGGGCCGGCGCGCAGGCGGTGATCACCGGCTGGCTGGCCTATTTCTTCATCACCTTCTGCGGGCTGTCGCCGGTCGAGGCAGGCCTGATCCTGGGCCTGCCGCGCCTCCTGGAAGCGATCACCTGCCCGCTGATCGGCTACATCTCCGACAACCTGCGCCACACCTGGATCGGGCGGAAGATCGGGCGGCGCAAGGTCTTCCTGATCGCCACCATCCCGCTGCTGCCGGCCTTCGCCCTGATCTTCGTCAGCGGCCAGACCTTCACCTACTATCTGGTGACGTTCATCTTCTTCGAGTTCGTCTACACGATGTTCTTGATCCCGTGGGAGACGCTGGCCGCGGAGATGACCAAGAAGTACGAGGAAAAGGCCAAGTTCGCCGGCGCTCGGATGATGGTGGCCCAGACCTCGGCGATCCTGGCCTCGTATCTGCCGACCCTGATCATCAACAATTTCGGCGGCAAGGACTCGCCCAACACCTTCCTGATCATGGCCGCCATCTTCGGCGTGCTGTTCAGCCTGGTGGTGACCCTGGTCGTCTTCCTGTCGTGGGAGCGCCCCTACACCGAGGACGAAAAGCTGATCCAGCCCGAGCCGATGGACTGGAACAAGGCGGCGATGATCCCGGTCAACATGTTCCGCGACCTGTTCTCGACCCTGAAGATCAAGGCGTTCCGCCAGCACCTGTCGCTGTATCTGGGCGGCTACATCAGCCAGGACATCTTCAACACCGCCTTCCCGCTGTTCGTGGCCACGGTGATGATGGGGGCGACCCTGGTGATCTCGCAGCTGATGACGACCATGTACGTCGCCCAGCTGATCTCGGTGATGATCGCCGTCAATGTCGTGATCCGCACCGGCCCGGTCGTGGCCTATCGCATCGCCATCAGCTTCGTCGGCGCGGCCCTGGCGCTGTACCTGGCCTTCTTCCTGATCAAGCCCGCGGGCTTCGCTGAAGGGCTGTCGGCCCTGGGCGGCAACCTGTTCGGCGGCGGCGCGAGCCTGGGCGTCCTGTTCTGGCTGTTCGTGCCGATCGTCCTGGCGGGCCTGGGCCGCGGGACGCTGAACTTCGTGCCGTGGAGCGTCTACAACTACCTGCCCGACATCGACGAGGCGGTCACCGGCCAGCGCCGCGAGGGCATCTTCGCCGGGGTCATGACCCTGACCCGCAAGGTCGCCCAGTCCGGCGCGATCGTGCTGACCACCAGCCTGATCGGCCTGGGCGGCTTCGTCGCCGCCGACAAGAGCCACCCCGGCGCGGTGATCGTCCAGACGCCGGAGGCCGTGCGCGCCCTGGTGCTGGTCATGGTCGGCGGACCGGTTCTGGTCATGCTGGCGGGCCTGGTCGCCTCGTGGTCGTTCCGCCTCAACGCCCGCACCCACGCGGTGCTGGTCACCGAGGTCGAGCGCCTGCGCGCCGGCGAGACGGAGGCCGAGACCGAAGAGTCCAAGAAGATCGTCGAGGACCTGACCGGCTGGCGCTACGAACGGCTGTGGGGGCGCGGCTAAAGCCCCTTAAGGCGCAGTTTCCTCGGAGCCGCTGGGCGTGACCGGCGTTTGACACCTCGAGTAACCACCGAGGCAGCGTCATGACCAGCAGCTCTTCCTTCCGCCGGGACACGATCACCCGCCCCATCTACCAATGGGCCAAGGGCGTCCTGCCCGCCCTGTCGGACACCGAGCGCGACGCCATCGAGGCGGGCGACACCTGGTGGGACGCGGCGCTGTTCACCGGCGATCCGAACTGGAACGAGCTGCTGGCCTTCCCCAAGCCGCAGTTGACGGCCGAGGAGCAGGCCTTCTTCGACGGGCCGGTCGACACGCTGTGCGCCATGCTCGACGACTGGAAGATGACCTGGGAGACGCGCGACCTGCCGCCCGAGGCCTGGGACTTCCTCAAGCGCGAGAAGTTCTTCGGGATGATCATTCCGAAGGACTACGGGGGCCTCGGCTTCTCGGCCTTCGGCCATGCCGAAATCGTCCGCAAGATCGCCACGCGCTCGACCTCGGCGGCGGTGACGGCGATGGTGCCGAACTCGCTGGGCCCGGGCGAACTAATCGTCAAGTTTGGCACCAAGGACCAGCAGGACTACTGGCTGCCGCGCCTGGCCGACGGCCGCGAGATCCCCGCCTTCGGCCTGACCAGCCCCGAGGCGGGCTCCGACGCCGGCGCCATGGTCGATGAAGGCGTGGTCGTGCGCGGCACGTGGAAGGGCGAGCAGGTCCTCGGCATCCGCCTGAACTGGCACAAGCGCTACATCACGCTCGGGCCCGTCTGCACGGTGCTGGGTCTGGCCTTCAAGCTGCGTGACCCCGACGGCCTGCTGGGCGGCGAGGAAGACATCGGCATCACCTGCGCGCTGGTCCCGACGGACACCCCTGGGGTCAAGATCGGCCGCCGCCACCTGCCCGCCTTCCAAACCTTCCAGAACGGCCCCAACTGGGGCGAGGACGTCTTCATTCCGCTGGATCTGGTGATCGGCGGCGCTGACCGCGTCGGCCAGGGCTGGAAGATGCTGATGACCGCTCTGGCGGCCGGACGCGGCATCTCGCTGCCGGCCATGTCGGGCGCGGCGGCGGCGTTCAGCGCCCTGACCACTGGCTCGTACGCCCGCGTGCGCCAGCAGTTCGGCCTGCCGATCGGCAAGTTCGAGGGCGTGCAGGAGCGCCTGGCCCGCATCGCTGGCAACGCCTACCTCGTCGACGGCGCCCGCCGCTTGACCTGCGCGGGCCTGGACATTGGCAAGCACCCATCGGTGATCTCGGCCCTGCTGAAGTCGGGCGCCACCGAACGGATGCGGGTGGTGATCAACGACGCCATGGACGTCCACGGCGGCAAGGCGATCATCGAGGGCCCGCGCAACTACATGGGCAGCCAGTACCGCGCCGTGCCGGTCGGCATCACAGTCGAGGGCGCCAACATCCTGACCCGCAGCCTGATGGTGTTCGGCCAGGGCGCGATCCGCGCGCACCCGTACATGCTGAAAGAGATCCTGGCTCTAGGTGAGGAAGACGAAGCCAAGGGTCTGGCCGCGTTCGACGAGGTGTTCTGGACCCACGTCGCCCACGCCCTGCGCAACGGCATTCGCGCCACGGCCCGCGCCTGGACCAACGGCGCCCTCTCGCCCGCGCCGGACGCCGGCCGGGCCAGCGGCTTCTATCGCCAGCTGGGCCGCTACAGCGCAGCCTTCGCCCTGACCTCGGACATCGCCCTTCTGACCCTGGGCGGCGAACTGAAGCGCAAGGAGATGCTTTCGGCCCGCCTGGGCGACATTCTCTCTGAGATGTACTTCCTGTCCGGCGCCCTGAAGCGCTGGGAGGACGAGGGCCGCCAGGACGCCGACTTCCCGCTGCTGCGCTGGAGCGCCGAGACCGCCTTCGCTGCGATCGAGCAGCGTTTCGACGACGTGTTCGCCAACCTGCCCAATCGCATCGCCGGTTGGCTGCTGCGCGCGGCGGTGCTGCCGTTCGGCGCGCGCCGCCGCGGTCCGCCGGACCACGTCACCCGCGCCTGCGCCGAGCTGCTGATGCACCCCTCGCCCACCCGCGACCGCCTGATCGAGGGCGTCTATATCGGCGGCAAGGACGAGGCGATCGGCCAGCTGATCGACGCCTTCGACCGCGTGGTCGCCACGCAGGCCATTCACGACCGGCTGAAAGACCAGGGCGTGCGCCAGTGGAAGGACGGCTTGGCCAAGGGCTTGCTGAGCCCCGACGAGATCGCCGCCCTGAGCGCCGCCGACGACGCCGTGGCCGCCGTGGTCGCGGTGGACGACTTCAGCCAGGAAGAGCTCTCGCCCAGTGCGCCTCAGCCTGCTCTGCCGGCCAAGCGCGCACGGGCCAAGCCGATCGCCGAACCCTCGCTGGGCTAAGCGAAAACACGACCTTGGAGCGAGGACCGGCGCCGCTGTACAAACGGTCAGCGGCGCTGAGTCCCTGAAGGTCTGTCGGTCGATGCATAACCAGAGAATTCTCGTCACCGGCGGCGCCGGCTTCGTCGGTTCGCACCTGTGCGACCGACTGCTGGAAACCGGCGCGGAGGTTCTCTGCGTCGACAATTACTACACCGGCTCGCGCCTCAACGTGGCCCAGAACCTGTCCAACCCGCGCTTCGAGCTGCTGCGTCACGATGTGACCATGCCGCTGTATGTCGAGGTGGACCAGATCTACAATCTGGCCTGCCCCGCCAGCCCGGTTCACTATCAGTTTGACCCCGTGCAGACGACCAAGACCAGCGTCCACGGCGCCATCAACATGCTGGGCCTGGCCAAGCGGGTGAAGGCCAAGATCCTGCAGGCCTCGACCTCGGAAGTGTACGGCGATCCGACCATTCACCCGCAGGTCGAGAGCTACTGGGGCAACGTCAATCCGATCGGCATCCGCTCGTGCTACGATGAGGGCAAGCGCTGCGCCGAGACCCTGTTCTTCGACTACTGGCGTCAGCACAAGCTGCGCATCAAGGTAGCCCGGATCTTCAACACCTACGGCCCGCGCATGCACCCCAATGACGGGCGCGTGGTGTCGAACTTCATCGTCCAGGCCCTGAAGGGCGAGGACATCACGCTCTATGGCGACGGCAACCAGACGCGCTCGTTCTGCTATGTCGACGACCTGGTCGACGGCCTGATGCGACTGATGAACACTGGCGACGAGGTCACCGGCCCCATCAACCTGGGCAACCCGGTCGAGTTCACCATGAAACAACTGGCCGATCTGGTTCTGGAGCTGACTGGCAGCCGCTCGGGCCTGGTTCACCGCCCCCTGCCCTCCGACGACCCACGCCAGCGCCAGCCCGACATCACCCTGGCCAAGGAGGCGCTGGACTGGGCGCCGACTGCGCCGCTGAAGGTCGGCCTGATGCGGACCATCGAATATTTCGACGGGCTTCTGAAGGCCGCCTAGCGACGGTCGGCGAACGGACGCGCGCCACTAAAGCCGGGCGCGGTGTTGTCGCCGCCGCCCGAAGAGGCTACGCGAACAAGTCTCACTCTCAAGGGCTTCGAGTTCGCCTTGCCGATGTCGCGCAACACCGTCCGCGCCTGGTCGCTGGTCCACAAGTGGACCAGCCTGGTCTGCACGGTCTTCCTGCTGATGCTGTGCGTGACCGGTTTGCCGCTGGTCTTTCACGACGAGATCGACGGCCTCACGCGCCATGAAGCGCCGATCGTCGCCCAGACCGGCCAGCCGCTGCTGGACCTGGACCAAGTGCTGGACACCGCCCTGAAGGCGCGCCCAGCCGAGGTCGGCCTGTTCATGAGCTTCGACACCGACCGCCCGGTGGTCAATGTCACCAGCGGCCCGCGGCCGGACGCGCCCGAAACCCAGATGCACTTCGTCTCCATCGACCAGACGAACGGCAAGATGCTGACGCCCAGCACCGCCAGTCCTGTCGGCAAGGTGATGGACTTCATTCTGCGCCTGCACACCGACATGTTCCTGGGCCTGCCCGGCTATCTGTTCCTGGGCTTCATGGGCTTTCTCTTCTTCATCGCCATCGTCTCGGGCCTGGTGATCTACGCCCCCTTCATGCGCAAGATCGCCTTCGGAACCGTGCGAGCCTCACGCTCCACCCGCTTGAAATGGTTGGACTATCACAACCTCTTGGGCGTCGTGACGGCGGCCTGGGTGATCGTCGTGGGCCTGACCGGCGTGATCAACACCCTGTCGACGCCGATCCTTCAATTCTGGAAAACCGACCAGCTGGCGGAGATGACCGCGCCCTACAAGGGCAAGCCCGTCCCCATCCAACTCGCCTCGATCGATGCGGCGGTGAAGACGGCCCAGGCTGCGGCCCCGGGAATGCGCGTTCAGTTCGTCGCCTTCCCCGGCGGCTCGTTCTCCAGCAACCACCACTATGCGGTGTTCCTGCAGGGCGCCACGCCGGCCACCCAGCGACTGCTGACCCCTGCTTTGATCGACGCCGAGACCGGCCAACTGACCGCCGTCCGCCGCATGCCCTGGTACGCCCAGGCCCTGCTGTTGTCGCAGCCTCTGCACTTCGGCGACTACGGCGCCTTGCCGCTGAAACTGCTATGGGCGGTGTTGGACATCGTCACCATCATCGTCCTGGGCAGCGGCCTCTATCTTTGGCTGGCCCGTCGCCGCACGCCGGCCCACGACGCGGTAATCCCGCCCCCTGAGGCTGCGGAAACGGCGCGATGAGCAAGATGCCCTCCAGCTTCCGCCGCGTGTGGACCATCCCGATCCTGGTGGCGATCGCCAGCCTCGTCGGCCTGGTCTCGGCCCTGCTGGGCGATGGCGTTCTGGACTGGATCTCGTGGATCGGCCTGGGCGCGGCGGTCGTCGTGCTGGCCTGGGCTTTGGTCGCCCGCCGGACATAGATCCACCGGCACGAGCGAGCCGCGAACGCCGCCTCAACTTTCCCTTGATCAATTGCGGCGCCTTTTAGACCGCCATGCGTTCAACTCTGCGGCGACCCACGACGTCGCGGCAGGAACATCATGCAGCGGTTTCGGTTCGAGGTTATAGCGCCAGAGCACTTTCCGGATCCGGAAGGCATGCTCCTGCGCAACCTGGAAGAAGCCAAGCTGGAGGCCGTGAAGCTGGGAGCCGCCCTGATCCGCGACTATCCTGAGGTCTTCAACAAGTCCGGTCCCTGGACGATGGCGATCCTGGACGAACGCGGCAAGGTGCTGACCGAGATCGATCTACGGGCGCAGACGCGGGCCAGCCTTCGCCTGGCCCATGATGGCTCTGCTCCGTTCAAGCCGGACGGCCACGGGGCGGGGACCTTCGGCGACGGCCAGTTTTATCTGCGCCAGGGATCGCGCAAGAAGGACGGATAGCGCGTCCAGATCGGCGCGCGAGAAGTCGGCGAAAACGCTGGCGTGAACCGTTTCCAGTGACGCCAGAATGGTCTCCACGACGGCCCGACCGCTGTCCGTCAGCTCGACCAGGACCATGCGGCGGTCCTTCAGCGGTGTCGTGCGAACAACATGCCTGGCCGCCACCAGCCCGTCGATCGTGCGGGTCAGAGTGGTGCGGTCGGCGCCGATCACCCCGGCCAACATCGACATGGACGAGGCGCCCTCCTTGTGCAGGGCGTCCAGCACCAGCCACTGCCCCAAAACCAGTCCGTGCCGCCCGAGCTTCTCGCCCACGAGCAGCCGGCGGGCCTGTTCGGTCTGGTAGAGCAGTCGGTTGAGGTCGTCGATACTGAGCGGCAAGGCTGGATTCCGTTGGTGGTCCTAGACCTTGAACGCGGAACTGCGCCCGAAGATGGCGACGACGCGGCGCTTTGTGGCGCCGATGAGTCTTGAGCGAGTCCTAGTGAAGCGCCGTCCAGGCTACGGCGACGATCATCACCCATCCGCTCACCAAGCTGAAGGCGAAATTACGGACCAACAGGTCCCGGGTCTTGATGAATGGCAACATGGAACGCCCCAACTGATCGTGACTGTACGCTGCCGAGCGATTCTATCCACAGGCAAGCGCCGATCGAAGATCCAGAAAAGATTCTTTTATGACTATCCACCAACACCGATGTACTCACTGAGTACTTCTTTGCCGAGTGCACAAAATTAACCATCATTTAACGATTTGAAAAAGTTCAAAAGCCGACATTTCGCACAAGCCAAGCTTACAATATCACTTCAAAACATCATTTTTGACATCACCATCAAATCATTATGCGCCAACCTGCCGCATTACACTCTGCGATCTCTCCCGATACACAGTTAACCAAGTTGATTTGATCGTATGAGGGGGCGTCATTGACGTTCGACATCGTCCGCCAGGCCCTGCTGGCGGCGGCCGCGGTCGGCTGCCTTTGCGCCAGCCCCGCCGCTGCCCAAGTTCTGGAGATCGGCGACCAGGGCGAGGTCGTCATCTATGACGGCCCGGCCGTGTTCACCGCCGAGGGCGCCGCGCGCTTGGCGCCCGCCACTGCCCTGCTGGTCGCTGGCAGCGCGCCGGACGCGGTGCGCCGCGAACTGTCCTCGGCCGCCGACGCCTATGCCCTGGATCGCGGCCTGGTCGAGGCCGTGGCCTGGCGCGAGAGCCGTTTTCGCCCCGCCGCCCGCTCGTCCAAGGGCGCGATCGGCGTCATGCAACTGATGCCTGACACCGCCCGCGACCTCGGCGTCGATCCGTTCGACCCGGCACAGAACATCCGCGGCGGCGCGCTCTATCTGCGCCGCATGCTGACCACCTTCGGCGGCGACGTGCGCCTGGCCCTGGCCGCCTACAACGCCGGCCCCGGCGCGGTGCGCAAGCACGGCGGCGTGCCGCCCTACGCCGAAACCCAAGCCTACGTCACCTCGATCCTCGGCCGCATGGCCGCCACCGGCGCCGCCTTCGCCGTCCCCGCCCTCGGAGCCCAGTAATGCGTAAGTTCATCACCCCGAAAGCCGCCGCGCTCGCCACCGCCCTGACGGCCGCCGCCAGCCAGGCCCACGCCCAGGCCGTTCAGGCCGATCCGCAAGGCTCCAGCGCCCTGCTGGCCGGCGTCACCTGGCTGCAAGGCTCGCTGATGGGCAATGTCGCCACCGCCGTGGCGGTGATGGCCGTAGCCGCCGTCGGCTTCATGATGCTGACCGGCCGCCTGAACTGGCGCTACGGCGCGACCGTGATCCTGGGCTGCTTCATTCTTTTTGGCGCCACCACGATCGTCAGCGGCATCCGCGCCGCCTCGGGCGCGGCGTAAGCCATGGCCGCCCCGCTGGATCGCGACGTGGTGTTCGGCGCCCTGACGCGCCCGCAGATGTTCGCGGGCGTGACGTACAGCTACTTCGTGATCAACGGCGTGGTCACTGCCGAGCTCTTCCTGATCACCAAGTCGTTCTGGGCCATCGCCGCCGCCCTGGCGATCCACGCGATCGGCTACGCGGCCTGCCTGCGCGAGCCCCGCATCTTCGATCTCTGGCTGACCAAGGTCAGCCGCTGTCCCCGCGTACCCAATTTCCGAGCCTGGCGATGCAACAGCTACAGCGCGTGAACCCGCGTAAAGAGATGACGGCCGGCAAGCGCCTGCCCTATGCCCGCCACCTGGACGACGTCACGATCGAGACGCGCGACGGCCTGCTGATGCAGGTGATCCACCTGGCCGGCCTGCCGTTCGAGACGGCCGATAGCGAGGAGCTGAACTACCGCAAGGCCGTGCGCGACGTGATGCTGCGCGGCCTGTCGAGCTCGCGCTTCGCGATCTACCATCACATCGTCCGCCGCCAGGTCGACGCGCGCACCGAGGGCGCGTTCGACGACGCCTTCAGCGCCGACCTCGACGCGACCTGGAGCGAGCGCTTGGCCGCGCGCAAGCTCTACGTCAACGACCTCTTCCTGACGATCGTCCGCCGCCCGCTGCAGGGCCACGGCGGCGTCATCGAAGGCCTCCTGCGCGCCCTCAAGGGGACCGGCAAGGCCGAGGCCGCCGCTACACTGGCCGCCGACCGCCGCGAACTGGACAGCGCCCGCGACAGCCTGATCTCGGCGCTTGCTCCCTACGGCGCGCGCCTGCTGGGCGGCTATGACGGCACCGGCGCCCGCTGCTCCGAGCCGTTGGAATTCCTGTCCTGCCTCTACAACGGCGAGATGCGTCCGGTGCTCATGCCGCAAGGCGACGCCGGCGAATACCTGCCCTATCGCCGCGCCAGCTTTGGCCACGAGACCCTCGAACTGTCACGCGCCGGCGCCCTGGCGCGCGGCTTCGGGTCGATGGTCTCGGTCAAGGACTACCCCGCCCAGACCACGCCGGGCATGCTGGACGACCTGCTGCGCCTGCCCTGCGAGATGGTGGTCAGCCAGAGCTTCGGCTTCGTCGACCGCCAGCCGACCCTGGAGCGCATGAACCTGGCCCTGCGCCGCATGAAGGCCGCCGATGACGACGGCCTCTCGCTGCGCGCCGACCTCACCCGCGCCAAGGACGACGTCGTCTCCGGCCGCGCCGCCTTCGGCGAGCATCACCTGACCGTGCTGGTGCGCGGCGAAGCGCTGGAAGCGCTCGACCGCTCAACAGCGGAAGTGATGTCGGCCTTCACAGAGATGGGCGCCATCGCGGTGCGCGAGGACATCAATCTGGAGCCGGCCTTCTGGGCCCAGTTCCCGGGCAACTTCAAGGACATCGCCCGCAAAGCTCTGATCTCGACCGCCAATTTCGCCGGCTTTGCCAGCGGCCACAACTTCCCGGTCGGCCAGGCCGATGGCAACCACTGGGGTCCCGCGGTGACGCTGCTGGAGACCACCTCGGCCGGCCCGTACCACTTCAACTTCCACAAGGGCGATCTGGGCAACTTCACGGTCATCGGCCCGTCGGGCTCGGGCAAGACCGTGGTTCTGAACTTCCTGCTGGCTCAGGCTCGCAAGTACAGCCCGCGCATCGTGTTCTTCGACAAGGACCGCGGCGCCGAGATCTTCCTGCGCGCCATCGGCGGCCGCTACGAGACCCTGCGTCCGGGCCAGCAGACGGGCTTCAACCCGCTGGCCCTGGAAGACACCGCCGCCAACCGCCGCTTCCTGACCGAGTGGGTCGCCAAGCTGGTGTCGATCCCCGGCGAGATCCTTTCAGCCGACGACGCCGCGCGGATCAAGGACGCCGTCGACGCCAGCTACGACCAAGCCCCGGCTCTACGCCGCCTGCGCTATTTCGCCGAACTGTTCCGCGGCGCCCGCCGTCCCGACACCGCCGACCTGGCCGCCCGCCTCGCCCCCTGGCACGGCGCGGGCGAGCACGCCTGGCTGTTCGACAACCAAGCCGACGGCTTGGATCTCGACGCGCTGACCCTGGGCTTCGACATGACCCAGCTGTTGGACGACCCGGCCCTGCGCACGCCAGCCATGATGTACCTGTTCCACCGCGTGGAGCAGCGCCTGGACGGCCATCCGACCCTGATCGTCATCGACGAAGGCTGGAAGGCCCTGGACGACGACGCCTTCGTGGCGCGGATCAAGGACTGGGAAAAGACCCTGCGCAAGCGCAACGGCGTGGTCGGCTTCGCCACCCAGAGCGCCCAGGACGCCTTGGAGAGCCGCATCGCCAGCGCCATCATCGAGCAAGCCGCCACCCAGATCTTCATGGCCAATCCCAAGGCCCAGGCGAAGGACTATTGCGACGGCTTCGGCCTGACCCAGCACGAGTTCGAGCTGGTGAAGACCCTGCCCGACACCTCGCGCTGCTTCCTGATCAAGCACGGGACCGACAGCGTCGTGGCCCGCCTGAACCTGGCCGGCGCGCCGGAACTCCTGACCGTCCTGTCAGGCCGGGAGAGCAGCGTGCGCAAGCTGGACGCCCTGCGCGAACAGCTTGGCGACGACCCGGCCGCCTGGATGCCGAAACTGCAGGAGGCCGCGTAGCCATGGCCAAGCCTTGCGCTCCCACGGACGCCGGAATGGTCCAGGGCCTGATCGGCTCGGTCGACTGCCGAGTCCATGATCTGGCCCAGACCGGTTACGCCGCCCTCGCCGGCCCCGGCTCGCCCGTTGGTCTGCTGCTGACCGGCCTGCTGACCCTGTATGTCGTATTTATCGGCTACCGACTGCTGCTGGGCCGCGGGACCTTGCGGGTCGGCGACGCCACCCTGCAGGTGATCAAGGTCGGGCTGATCCTGGCCTTGGCCACCAACTGGAACCTGTTCCAGACCCTGGTCTACGACACCCTGACTCGCGGTCCGACCGAGGTCGGCAGCCTGCTTCTGGGCGGCCTGCAAGGCCAGCCCAGCAACCCGTTCGCCCTGCTGCAGGACGCCTTCGACGGTCTTCAGCAATCGGCCACGCTGCTGGCCAGCCGGGCCGGCGCGGGCGCCGCGGCCATGCAAGGCGGTCCGGGCTTCGGCGCCTTCGCCGTCAACACCGGCGGCATGACGCTGGTCCTGTCGACTCTGGGCGTGCTGCTGGCCAGCAAGGTGGTCCTGGCGATCCTCTTGGCCCTGGCGCCGCTGATCGGCGGCCTGGCCCTGTTCGAAGCCACCAGCGGTCTGGTCGAAGGCTGGCTGAAGGCCATGATCGCCCTGGCCTTGATCCCGCTCGTGACGACCCTGGCCTTGTCGCTGGAACTGGCCATGCTGGCTCCGTCGCTGAAGGCCCTGGCCGAGGCGCGCGCGGCCCAGCAGTTCGCCGCCTTCGAGATCGATCCGGCCATCACCGTGCTGGTCCTGACCCTGGTCTTCGCCCTGGTGATGGTGTTGGCGGTCATCGCCCTGGCGGTCATCGCAGCGGGCCTGCGCCTGCCGCGCGGCCTGACAGGTTCGCCGCTGGCCGATCAGGCCGCTACGCCGAACGCCCCGCGCTACGCGGCCTCGCAAGTCGAGCCGATGAGTCGGGCCGTGACCATCGCCGCCGCGGCCGCCGCCATGGAGCGTCGCGACGCCGCCCCCTCCACAGATCCGATCGGCCCGCGCCTGCTCACCGTCGTTTCGAACCGCAGCCAGACCGCCGGCCAAGCCGCCTACGCCGCGCCCAGCGCGCCGCTCGGCCAGACCTATCGCCGCACCCCAGCCCCCCGCCGCGCCGCCTCGGGCGCCCGGAGAGACCAGTGACTTTCGCTTACCCCCGCATGCTGCTGACCGCCCTGGCCATCGCCACGGCCCTGACCGGCCCGACGCTGGCCGCCGACGCCCCGCGTCCCGGCGCCGTGGACTCCCGCATCCGCACCGTCGCTTACGATCCCGACCAGGTCGTGCGCCTGACCGGCTATTTCGGCATCCAGACCATGCTGGAATTCGCCCCCGACGAGCGCATCGAGAACGTCTCGATCGGCGACGCCATGGGCTGGCAGGTCACGCCGAACAAGAAGGCCAACCTGCTGTTCCTCAAACCCCTGGATCGGACGGCCGCCACGAACATGACCGTGGTCACCGATCGTCGCCGCTATGTGTTCGAACTGGTCGTCGCCGGTCCCAAGGCCACCACCAAGGACCTGGCCTATGTGGTCCGCTTCCTGTTTCCCGCTCCCGCGCCGGCGTTCGTCGCTGCGCCCCCGCCGCCGCCCGCCGCGCCGGCAGAGCGCAACGCCGCCTACAGCGTGAAGGGCGATGCGGCCATCCGCCCGTCGAAGATCTTCGACGACGGCGCAGCCACCTATTTTGCCTGGCCGGCTCAAGCCGACCTCCCGGCCGTGTTCGTTGTCGGCGCCGATGGTGTCGAAGGCCTGGCCAACGCCGTGGTGCGCGACGGGTACCTGGTCGTGGATCAGCTGGCCCCGCGCTTCGTGCTGCGCTCGGGCAAGGCCAGCCTGACCGTCGCCAACAACGCCTTCGCTTCGGGAGCGGCCCAATGACCGATCCCCGCCAAAACGCCCAGGTGCAGGAAGACCTCGCCGCCGCCGACGCCCAGGCCCGTCCGGCCGTCGCCCGCGCCCATGCCGGCGTGCCGACGCCGGTGATCCTGGCCGGCTTCGGCCTGCTGGGGGTCGGCGTCTTCGTCTGGATGGCCAGCCATCGCGCCGACGCCCAACCGCGTCCGCAGCGTACGGCAGCCGCCGCCGTCGTGACCCAGACGGTCGCCACGACCACGCCGCCCGCGCCGGTCGCCAATATCCCCGGCCCGCAGTTCACCGAGAACAATAGCCTGCCACCAACGCCGGCTCAGATCTCGGCGATGGCGGCCGAGCCGCTGCCGCCCGTCCCCGCCGTCGACATGGATCAGCGCCGCCGCGCGCCCACCCTGGTGGTCGACTTCGGCGGCTCCCCGGACCTGGTCAAGATCAATGCCGAGACCGCCGCGCCGATAGCCAAGGCGGTCGCTGAAACCGGCCTGAACCCCGACGAGAAGTTCGCTGATCGCCTGTCGGCCGGCGACGCCTCGCCCGCCAAGGCCACGGCGATGCGCGACCTCGACGCCGTCATCCCGCAGGGCGCGGTAATCCCCGCTGTGATGGAGACGGCGATCAATTCCGACCTGCCGGGCCTCGCAAGAGCAATGGTCACGCGCGACATCAAGAGCTTCGACGGCTCCACCGTGCTGATCCCGCGCGGCAGCCGGGTGATCGGCCAGTACAAGTCCGGCGTCGCCCAGGGCGCCTCGCGCGTCTTCGTGATCTGGACCCGCGTGATCCGCCCCGACGGCGTCTCCATCCAGATTGCCTCGCCCGCGGCCGACCCTTTGGGTCGCGGCGGCATCGAGGGCCGGGTCGACCGCCACTTCTTCGGCCGCTTCGGCGGGTCGATCCTGATGTCGGTGCTGAACGCCGGCGTCGCGGCGGTCGGCAACGCCCGCTCGACCTCGCAGATCTATATCGGCTCGGCGGCCCAAGCGGCCAGCATGGCCGGAACGGTGATGAAGAGCGACCAGATCGCCCCGACCATCAAGACCGCCCAAGGTGCGCCGGTGACGATCTTTGTCGCCCGCGACCTCGACTTCTCGAGCGTCGGCCAATGACCGCCCTCGCGTCGAAATTTGGCGTCTATCTCGAGGCCTATCTTGCGCCCCTGGCGCCGTGGCTGGACGATCCTTCGGTGACGGACCTCTACGTCAACCGCCCCGGCGAGCTGTGGGTAGAGCGACTGGGCGGCCGCGCCGAGCGCGTCGAGGTTCCGGCCCTTGACGAGACCAACCTTTGGCGACTGGCCCGCCAGGTCGCCAGCCTGTCCAGCCAGGGCGTCAGCCGCGAGCATCCGCTGCTGTCTGCCGTGCTGCCCGACGGCGCCCGCGTTCAGGTCGTGGCCCCGCCAGCGACCCGCGAGGGTCTGGCCCTGGCCATCCGCAAACATGTGGTCAGCGACCTCAGCCTCGCCGACTACGCCTCCAACGGCGCCTTCGATCATGTCCTGGCGCCCAAGACCAACTCGGACGCTATCCTGCGAGCCTTCCTGGATGCAGGCGACGTCCGCAACTTCCTGGCCGCCGCGGTGCGGGCCGGCAAGAACATCGTCGTCAGCGGCGGCACCTCGACCGGCAAGACCACTTTCCTCAACGCCCTCCTGAAGGAAGTCCCGCTCGACCAACGCCTCGTCCTGATCGAGGACGCGCCGGAAATCCGCCTGATCCATCCCAACGCCGTCGGCCTGGTGGCCGTGCGCGGCGATCAGGGGGAAGCCCGGGTCAGCGCCGAGGACCTGCTGCAGGCCTCGCTGCGTCTGCGGCCCGACCGGATCATCCTGGGCGAGCTGCGCGGGGCCGAGGCCTTCTCGTTCCTGCGCGCGGTATCCAGCGGCCACCCCGGCTCGATGACCACCGTCCATGCCGACGATCCGGCCGGCGCGGTCGACCAGCTGGCGCTGATGGCCCTGCAAGCCGGGGCCAACCTTCGCCGCGCCGACGTCGTCGACCATGTGCGGCGCGTCGTCGATATCTTCATCCAGCTTCATCGCCAAGGCGGCGTCCGAGCGGTCAAGGAGGTCGTCTTCCAGGACCGCTAACTCCGCCTAAATCCTCAGTTTTCTCTGGTTTTCCAGCTTAAGGCGCGCCGCTCGCTCTCGGCGCGTCAGGGACCTTGTCATGCGTAAACAGGACTTTGGCTCGGCCGCCGCGCTGAGCTTGTCACTCTTCCTCTCCGCCTGCGGCGGCGGGGGCTCGGACGGCGGCGGCTCCGCCAGCGCTCCGGCTGCCCCCGGCGGCGCGAGCATCCCTCTGCCCGACAACATCGGCGTGGCGCCCAGCGGCGACATCCTGCCCGACGAGGCCGCGCGCCTGGCCAAGCAGGCCAGTTTCGGCCCTACCCCGGAGCTGATCGCCGCCATCGTCGCCAAGAAGTCGGCGGCCGCCTGGCTGGATGACCAGCTCACCCTGTCGAGCAGCACCTATGCCGATATCGCCACCAAGCCGGTGCCCAGCAATTTCTGCTCGGCCCAGTTCCCGGCCGGCGCGGAGCTGAACACCTGCAACCGCGACAACTTCTCGGCCACGCCGATGCAGCTGCGGTTCTATTCGAACGCCATCGGCCAGAACGATCAGGTGCGCCAGCGCGTCGCCTTCGCCCTGTCTCAGATCGTGGTCGCCTCGGCGGTCGAGGTCGGCAACACCGCCGGCCTCGCGACCTTCGACCAGATCCTGCTGGGCAACGCCTTCGGCAATTACCGCGACATCCTCCAGGCCGTCACCCTGAACCCGTATATGGGCGACTACCTGGACATGGCCGACAGCAACAAGACCCAGCCGAACGAGAACTATGCTCGCGAGCTGATGCAACTGTTCGCGATCGGCACCGTCCTGCTGAACCCGGATGGCACGCCGCAGACCGACGCCACGGGTGCGACGATCGCCGCCTACAGCAACACCGACGTCAAGGAGGTGGCTCGCGCGCTGACGGGGTGGACCTGGGCCCGCCTGAACGGCGCGCCGCTCAGCGACTACACCAATCGCGACTGGACCAAGCCGATGGTGATCAACGCCGCGCGCTTCGACACCGGCTCCAAGACCTTCCTGGGCAAGACCATCGCGGCCGGCGCAACCCAGCAGGCCAATGTCGACACGGTGGTCGACACGATGTTCAACCACCCCAACATCGCTCCCTATATCTGCAAGCGTCTGATCCAGCAGCTGACCGTCGCCAACCCGACGCCGGCCTATGTCGGACGCGTGGCGGCCGTGTTCGCCAATAACGGCGCCGGCGTGCGCGGCGACATGAAGGCCGTGGTCCGGGCGATCTATCTGGACAGCGAAGCCCGCGTCGTCTCGCAACTGCCGGGCAAGGTGAAGGAGCCGGTGCTGCTGGCCACCTCCCTGGCCCGCGCCATCGGATACGCGACCGACGGCTACGCCTTCACCACCCGCGACGCCGGCATGGGCCAGGCCCCGTTCCGCGCGCCGTCGGTGTTCAACTATTACCCGTATGACTTCCCGCTGGCCCAGGGCGATGGCCTAGTCAGCCCGGTCAGCAAGCTGATGACCACCTCGACGGTCATGGCCCGTCACAACTTCCTCTACGACTGGACGGTCGGCGGCGACAGCACGCGAGGCGAGTTCAAGCCGACCCTCGGGCCAACGGGCACGGTCCCCAACTGGGCCTCTTGGGAAGCCAACGGGACTGACGACGCCAAGACCATCGACCGGATCAACCTGGTGATGCTGAACGGCACGATGACCGCTGCTCAGCGTCAGTCGATCGTCACGGCCATGGCCGCCATCAAGAACACCGACCCCGCCCTGCAGGCCCGACGTCGTGCGCAGGTGGCGCTCTACATCGTCGCCTCCTCCCCCCTCTTCCAAGTCGATCGGTAAGCGTACCCATGACCGTCTCTCGTCGTGAAATGATGCAGCTGATGGCCGGCGGCTCGGCCGCTGCGGCCCTCGGCCAGCTGGGCTTGTCCAGCGCCCTGGCCGCCGACAGCGGCAACTACCGCGCCATGGTCGGCGTGTTCCTGTTCGGCGGCAACGACGCCTGGAACATGGTCGTGCCCAATGACAGCCGCTTTACGGACTACGCCAAGCAGCGCGGCACGGTGGCCCTGCAGCAGTCCAGCCTGATGCCCCTGACCGGCACCGCGTTTGCCCTGCACGGCGCCTTCGCGCCCCTGAAGGCCGCCTGGGACGAAGGCGCGCTGAGCGCGGTGCTGAACACCGGCACCCTGTTCGCGCCGCTGACCAAGGCGCTCTACACCAGCCGTCCCGACTTGCGCCCGCTGAACCTGATGTCCCACGAGGACCAGCAGAACCAGTGGCAGGGCATGCGCACGCGCGCGGTCAACAACAACGGCTTCATGGGCCGGATCAACGACCGCGCGCCGGCCGCCGACCTGCCGCCGCTGATCTCGATCGCCGGCTCCAACCTCTGCCTGATCGGCGACCGCACCGCGCCGCTGATCCTTCCGTCCAGCGGATCGATCGTGCGCAACGGCTACAACGCCGCCTCGACCGACGCGGCCGTGAAGGCCCGCCAGGCGGCGCTGAGCGTCTTCGCCGACGCCTCGTCCTACGGCGCGATCACCGACCTGACCGGCAAGGGCATGAGCACCGCCTACGCCCAGGCCGTGCAGGCCAATACGGTGATCACCTCGACCACTTCGGCGGTCGACAAGTTCTTCGTCCACCCGACCACCGGCGCGGTCCTGACCTCGGACATCTCCCGTCAGTTGCTGCGCGCGGCCCGGATGATCGAGGCCCGCAACACCCTGGGTCATGCCAAGCAGACCTTCTTCGTCAGCCAGGGCGGCTATGACACCCATACCGGACAGCTGGCGAGCCACAACAATCTCTATGGCGACCTGGCCAACGCTCTGGCCGCTTTCTACAACGCCATGAAGGCCCTGGGCCTGCAGGACAACGTCACCGCCTTCACGATGTCGGACTTCGGCCGGGTGTTCAAAGGCAACGCCAGCAACGGCACCGACCACGCCTGGGGCTCGAACCACCTGGTGCTGGGCGGGGCGCTGGCCAACGGCAAGGTCCACGGCCGCTATCCGGACATGACCTTCGGCGGCGCGGAGGACACCTCCAACGACGGCCGCTGGATCCCTTCGATCGCAACCGAAGAATACGTCGGGGCCATCGCCCGCTGGTACGGCGTCAGCGCAGCGGACATGCCCTACATCTTCCCCAACTGGGCCAACTGGAACGGCGGCGGGCGCGGGCCGGTGCCTCTGTTCGGCTAGACCTCAAGACAACGGGCGGGCCCACAAGGTCCGCCCGTTCTGCATCAAGCCAATTTCTGTATTGGTCGATAGCGCCTTTGGCTTAGACCCTGACCGACCCGCTCTCTACCGTGACGATCAAGAAGCGGCCTCCCGGAACGACCCGAGACGAGGCCGCCGCTCGGAGGATCATCATGAGCCGAATGACGCCGACGGAAATGGCCCGCCACCTCGGCGGCGGCCTGCTGTCCTTCCCAGTCACCCACTTCGACGCCCAGCACCAGTTCCTGGAAGCGCCCTATCGCGAGCACTGCGCGTGGATGCTGCAGCATGAGCTGACCGGCCTGTTCGCCGCCGGCGGCACCGGCGAGTTCTTCTCGCTGCGCCCGGAAGAAGTCGGCCAGGTGGTTCGCGCCGCCGTCGCCGAAGCCGCCGGCAAGACCCCGGTCATCGCCGGCGTCGGCTACGGCACGGCCATCGCCACGGATCTGGCGCGCGACGCCGAAGCCGCCGGCGCCGATGGCATCCTGCTGCTGCCGCCCTACCTGACCAACGCCACCCAGGAAGGCCTTGCCGCCCACATCGAGGCGGTCTGCCGCTCCACCAAGCTGGGCGTCATCGTCTACAACCGCGACAATGCGATCATTAACGAGGACACCCTCGAGAAGATCTGCGAGCGCAATCCCAACCTCGTCGGCTTCAAGGACGGCGTCGGCGACCTGGAACTGATGATGCGCGTCTATGCCCGCATGGGCGACCGCCTGACCTATATCGGCGGTCTGCCGACGGCCGAAACCTTCGCCCTGCCCTATCTGGAAATGGGCGTGACGACCTACTCGTCGGCGATCTTCAACTTCATGCCCGAATGGGCGCTGTCGTTCTACAAGTCGGTCCGCGCCCGCGATCGTGACGCGGTGATGACCGGCCTGCGCGACTTCGTGCTGCCGTACATCTCGCTGCGCAACAAGGGCAAGGGCTACGCCGTCTCGATCGTCAAGGCCGGCATGAAGGCCATCGGCCGCGACGCCGGCCCGGTCCGCCTGCCGCTGACCGACCTGACGCCGGACGAACTGAACGTCCTGAAGGGCCTGATCGCCCGCGCCCAGAACAGCGACGCGCCTCGTGCCGCTAACGGGTGATCTCCTGATCGCCGGTGTCGCCCGCAAAGGTGACGCCGGCGTCGTCCATGCCTTCGACGCATCGACCGGCGAACGCATGGATCCGCCCTTCGGGGGCGCAACGCCCGCCGATCTCGACGAGGCCTGCGCCGCCGCCCACGCGGCCTTCCAGCCCTATCGCGCCCTGCCCTATGCCGAGCGCGCCGCGTTCCTGGAGGCGATCGCCGCCCAGATCGAGGCGATCGGCGACGAGTTGATCGTGCGCGCCATGGCCGAGACCGGCCTGCCGCGTCCTCGCCTGGAAGGCGAGCGCGGCCGCACCTGCGGTCAACTGCGGCTATTCGCCGGCGTGCTGCGCGACGGCGGCTTCCTGGAGACGCGCGTCGACCCGGCCCTGCCCGATCGCCAGCCGCTGCCCCGTCCGGACCTGCGCCTGCGCAACGTGCCGCTGGGTCCCGTGGCCGTGTTCGGGGCCTCTAACTTCCCGCTGGCCTTCTCCGTGGCTGGCGGCGACACTGCCTCGGCCCTGGCGGCCGGTTGCCCGGTGATCGTCAAGGCCCACTCGGCCCACCCCGGCACCTCGGAACTGATCGGCCGCGCCGTCCAGGCGGCGGTCGCGGAACGCGGCCTGCCGGCTGGCGTCTTCGCCATGCTGCATGGCGGTGGCCGCACGATCGGCCAAGGCCTGGTCGCCGACCACCGGATCAAGGCGGTCGGCTTCACCGGCTCGCGCGCCGGCGGCCTGGCGCTCGTCCAGACCGCCCAGGCCCGCAAGGTCCCGATCCCGGTCTATGCCGAGATGGCCAGCATCAATCCGGTCATCCTGCTGCCCGCCGCCCTGGCGGAACGCGCCGAGGCGATCGCGACCGGCTTCGTCGGCGCCCTGACCCTGGGCGCAGGCCAGTTCTGCACCAATCCCGGCCTGATCCTGGCGATCGACGGTCCCGACCTCGACACGTTCCTGCAAGCGGCGGCCGCCGCTGTCGGCGGCGCGCCGGCCCAGGTCATGCTGACCTCGGGCATCCGCTCGGCGTTCGAGGAAGGCGTCGCGCGCGTCGCTTCCGGGCGCGGCGTCTCCCTGCTGGCCAGCGGCGAAACCGTCGGCGGCAAGGCCTCCCCGGCCCTGTTCAGCGTCTCCGGCGCCGACTTCCGCGCCCAGCACGAGCTGGCCGAGGAAGTGTTCGGGGCCGCCAGCCTGGTGGTGCGCTGCGCCGACCTGGCCGAACTGCAGGCCATCCTCACCGAGCTCGAAGGTCAGCTGACCGTCGCCGTCCATCTGGCCGACGCCGACCAGCCCGCCTTCGCCCAGCTTCTGCCGGAACTGGAACTGCTGGCCGGCCGCGTGCTGGTCAACGGCTTCGGCACAGGCGTCGAGGTGGCTCACGCCATGGTCCACGGGGGTCCGTTCCCGTCGACCAGCGACGGCCGCGCGACCTCGGTCGGCAGCCTGGCGATCGCGCGCTTCCTGCGTCCCGTCAGCTATCAGAACCTGCCCGACGCCGTCCTGCCGGACGAGCTGAAAGCGGCCAATCCGCTGGGCCTGACGCGCCGCGTAGACGGGGTGCTGAAGGCGGAATGAACGCCTTCTCGCCTCTTCCCGGCAAGAAGACGTTGGCCATCGGACCGAACGAGCGTCTAGCTTCACGCCTGCAGGGTGTTGTCGATGGGCGCTTTCCGATGTTCGAACTGAGCCAGCTGCGCTGTTTCGTGGCCACGGCCGAAGAACTCCACTTCGGCCGTGCCGCCCAGCGGCTGAACATGACCCAGCCGCCGCTGAGCCGTCAGGTGCAGCTGCTGGAGCGGATCCTGGGGGTCACCCTGCTGGACCGCACCAGCCGCTCGGTGCGGCTGACGCCGGCCGGCCGCGCCTTCCTGCTGGAAGCGCGCCGGATCCTGCGCCTGGCCGAGAGCGCGGCCCTGGCCACCCGCCGCATCGCCAGCGGCGAGGCCGGCCAGATCGCCATCGGCTTCACCGCGGCGTCCGGCTACAACTTCCTGCCGCAGCTGGTGATCCTGTCCAAGGCGCGGTTGCCCAACGCCGACCTGACGCTGCGAGAGATGGTCACCCGCGAGCAGGTCGAGGCGCTGCTGACCGGCCGCATCGACATCGGTCTGGTCCGCCCGCCGATGGAGCGGGTCGAGTTCGCCACCGCCCGCGTACTGTCCGAGCCCCTGGTCGCGGCCCTGCCGACCGGTGATCCGCGCTTGGCCAAGGCCTCGCTGACCCTGGCCGACTTCGACGGCGCGCCGCTGATCATGTATTCGCCCGAGGGCGCGGGCTATTTCTACAACATGCTGACGACGCTGTTCGACGCCAACGGCGTGGCCCCGAACTACATCCAGCACGTCACCCAGATCCACTCGATGCTGGCCCTGGTCCATGCGGGCCTGGGCGCGGCGATCGTGCCCGAAGCCGCCATGAGCCTGCACTTCGACGACGTGCAGTTCCGCCCCGTGGCGACCACGCCTGACCGCCCGGTCGAGCTCTATATGGCCTGGCGCAAGGACAACGAGAGCCCGATCCTGCAGGCCTTCATCGACCTATGCCTGGCCGAGGCCTCGCCGGCGGAGACGGTGCGCTAGAACGCCCCTCTCCCTCGGCGGGCCGACGCCCAACAAAAAGACCTTGGGAGAGACTTCATGATCCTGGATCGTCGCGCCGTGCTGGCCGGAACCGCCGCCCTGGCCACCGCCCCCCGCGTCAACGCCGCCGGCCGCGCCGCCCCCGTGGCGACCACCACGGCCGGCCGGGTTCGCGGCGCCGAGGTCGAGGGGATCAAGATCTTCAAGGGCGTGCGCTACGGCGCCGACACCGGCCCCCGCCGCTTCCAAGCCCCGCAGGCCGCCCAGCCCTGGAAAGGGATCGCCGACGCCTTGGCCTATGGCGCGGCCAGCCCGCAGTTGAAGGCCGACGAGGCGACCAGCGAGGACTGCCTGTTCCTCAATGTCTGGACGCCTGGCCTGGTCGACGGGAAGAAGCGCCCGGTGATGTTCTATGTCCACGGCGGCGCCCACGCCAACGGCTCGGGCTCCAGCCCGCTGTACGACGGGACTTGGCTGGCCAAGACCTATGACGTCGTGGTGGTGACGGTGAACCATCGCCTCAACGCCTTCGGCTATGCGTTCCTGGCGCGGCTGGGCGGGCCGGAACTGGCCGACAGCGGCAATGTCGGCAATCTGGACCTGATCCTGGCCTTGCAGTGGGTGCGCGACAACATCGCCGCCTTCGGCGGAGACCCCGCCAACGTCATGACCTTCGGCCAGTCGGGCGGCGGCGCCAAGCTGGTGACCCTGATGGCCATGCCGCAGGCGGCGGGCCTCTACCACAAGGTCGCGACCATGAGCGGCCAGCACGTCACCGCCATGGGCCCCATCCACGCCACGATCCGCGCCCGCGCCTTCATGGACAAGCTGGGCCTCAAGCCCGACCAGACCGAGGCCCTGAAGACCCTGCCCGCCGCCCAACTGGTCGAGGCGCTGAGGATGCGCGATCCCCTCGAGCGCAAGGGCGGCATCGTGTTCTGGTCGGTGGTCGACCACAATGTGCTGAAGCGTCACCCGTTCTATCCGGACGCGCCGCGCGAGAGCGGTCACATCCCGATGATCATTGGCAACACCCACGATGAGACCAAGGCCTTCCTGGGCGGCAATCCGAAGAACTTCGCCCTGACCTGGGAAGAGCTGCCCGGCCAGATGGAGAACGAGCTGGTCCTGGACGTCGCGCCCGAGCACATCGTCGCGCGCTATCGCGAGCTCTATCCGAACTACAGCCCCTCGGACGTGTTCTTCGCCGCCACGACGGCCGGCCGCTCCTGGCCGGGTCACCTGATCCAGGCCGAGCGGCGCGCCCAGATCGATGCGCCGGCCTGGATGTACCAGCTGGACTTCGGCGCCCAGACCGATCCGAAGATGGGCGCCTATCACAGCTACGACATCGCCCTGGTGTTCGGCACGCTGGCGGCCAAGGGCTCGATGACCGGGACAGGTCCTGCAGCCCAGAAGGTGCGCGATCAGATGAGCGCGGCGTTCGCCAGTTTCGCGCGCACGGGCGACCCGAACTGCGCGGCGATCCCGGCCTGGGAGAAGTACACGCTGCCCAAGCGCGCGACGCTGGTGGTCAACGAGACCTCGGCGATGGTCGATGACCCCCGCAAGGAAGAGCGCGAGCTGTTCGCGGGCGCGCCCTTCATGAAGGAAGGGACCTAGCGTCCCAGCGCCACGGCCTTCGAAAACGCTGAGCTCGCGCCGGCCGCCGTGGTGGTCGTGGCGGTGATCATCGAGCCTTCGCCGACGGTGTCGACCTCGCCCGCGAACGCCGCGCGACCTTGGGCGTCAGCGACGGCCTTCACCGTGCCGAGATAGCGCTCGCCCGCGGTCTTGCCGGCGAACAGCTCGACGAACACCACCGTGCTCGCCGGCCCGGTCGCCTCGCCCTTCACCGCCACCTTGCCGCCGGCCAGGCGGGCCGAGGCCAGGCTGGGCGGCTGCAAGCCGAACTGCGGCGTGGCGTGGCAGTTGGCGGGATCGTTCGCGCCCGTGCAGGCCACGGCCGCGCCGGCCTTGTCGAACACCACGCCCATGCCGCGCGAGCCGATGAAGTGGGCGTGCTCCAGCCCCGGCGGGCCGACCACGATCGCGCCGCGCGCCATCTTCGGGTCGCACGAGCCGCCGGCCGAACAGTGGGTGAACGGCACGCCATTGCCGACGAAGGTGTTGCGGCTCATCCGGTTGGCGGCGACCTTGGCTTCGGGCCGCACGGCGATGCCGATGCCGTTGCCGCGCAGGTCGTTGCCCTCGATCATGTTGTCGGCGCCCGAGACGCTGATCCCGAAGCTGTTCTGGTTGAAACTGTTGGCGGCGATGTAGTTGCGCGCCCCCCAGTTCAGCTGCAGGCCATCCGAGTAGCGCAGGAAGCGGTTGCGCACGACGGTGTTGTCGTTGCCCCACAGGATCTCGATGCCCTGGGAGGGTTCCAGATTGTCGGTCCCGCCGTCGAAGGTGTTGTCGGCGATCAGGTTGAAGGCCGCGCCGCGCGTCAGCTCCAGGCCATCGCCATTCTCGAAGAAGGTGTTGCGGACGACCTTGTTGTCCAGCGTGGTGTGCGAGGTCGAGCCGCCCTTCCCGTCATCGCCGCTGAGCATCACCCCTGCCCCGCCGATGTTGCGGGTGATCAGGTTGTCGGCGATCACGGCGTTTGAGGTGCGCAGCACCAGCACGCCGATGCAGAAGCCGCGGATCTGCAGGCCCCGCAGCGTCACGCCCTTGGTGTCGACGAGAGCGAAGCCGGGGTTGCTGGCGGTGCGGACATTGGTGCCGTACTGGCCCTGGACCATGCCGGGGCAAGACTTCAGATCGCGTGGCAGGTAGCCCGAACCATCGACGACGTTGTGGCCGCCCGAGCGCGCGAAGGCTGCGCCCTCAATGGTCACCGGACCCTTGATAAGCGGCAGAGCCGACTTCAGGACGATGGCGGGCGCCGAGACCTCGATACGGTAGCGGCCCGGCTCGGCATTGCTGGTCGCGATGGCCCAGCGCAGCGAGCCTTGGGCCTCGTCATCGGCTTCGCGGTCGACCTTCACGACGGTGACCTCCTGACCGGTCGCCGCCGGCCCGCCGGCCGCCACGGCGGCGATCGGTTTGGGATCCTGGGCCATCGCCGGTCCGGCGATCAGGGCCGCGAGCAGCGCGAAACGCGAAACCGAACCGATCATCAGCCCCTCCAGAAAATCAGGCGCGGTCCCAGGGGAAGTTCAGGGTCGGCGCATTGACGTGACGCTTCATCTTCAAGGTCAGCCTGGCGCCGGCGCCCGGCGCTAGGCGGATCGTGAACGCCGAGGCGTCCACCGCCTTGGCGGGGCCCTCGCCGATCGCCGCGCTGAGGATCTGGTGCTCGGCATAGGCGCCGCCCTGCACCGTCACGGTGCGCGACGCGACTTGGCTGAGATTGACCAGGCTGACCACGGTCTCGTCGTCGGTCAGTTTCTCGACCAGAGCCCCGACATCCAACGGCACGCCGGCGCGGCGGCGCTCGGGATCGAAGTAGCGCAAGCGGGCATAGTGCAGCGCCCCGCCCTGCGGCGGCGAGCTGGGCGACCAGGCCGGGCGGGCGATGTTGATGCCGCCCTCCATCAGGTGGATCAGCGCCGTGACGTGAGCCGGGGTGATGTCCAGCGTGGCGTCGGCCAGGCGCGTGTCGGACGTCGTCTTGTCCTCACGCTGCAGCTGGGCGCGGGCGCGGACCTTTTCGATGTCGGCGCGCAGAGCCTTGGCCGGGAAGCCGTCGTTCTTGCCTTCCAGGAAGTCGACCCACGGATGGTCGGGCGCGCGCGCCCGGTCCGAGGCCTTCTGGGACATGTACCAGATCTCGAGATTGTTCAGCCGATACTCGCCGGGCGCATAGCCATACCAGCCCTTGGAGCCGTACATGCGCGGGGCCGAGACCTTGCCGTCGATCGTCTTCTTCTGACCGTTGATGACATCGTTCTGGCGGCGCCAGACGTCCAGGTATTTGTCGTCGCCCGTCAGCAGATAGGCGTTCAGGAAGCCGACCACGGCGCGCGGCGTGCGGTTGCGATCCTCGCGCTTGCCGGTGTGCGGCGCGATGGGGCTGAAGCCCCAGCCATAGGTCCCGCTCCACCACTGGCCCTTGGGGCCCCCGATCTTGCCGTCCAGTCCGACCTTGCTGGGAATGATGTCGCCATTGGCCTTGGCGCGATCAATCCAGGCGTCGACATAGCCCAGGATCCAGTCGCGGTACTTCGGCTCCTGGTCCAGCATGTAGGCGTTCATGACCAGGCTGGTGGACTGCAGGTTCAGCGGCGCGTCGCCCACCACGTCACCGTAGTCGGCATAATGGTCCAGGGTTTCCTGGTAGGAGCTCTCGCCGTGCTCCATGAAATAGTGGGTGACGTCGAAGGGATCGCCGGCCCAGTCCAGCGGCGTGGCCTTGCGCAGCATCGGGCCCTTGCTGCCGGTGATCATGCTGCGGATGATCTTCAGCTTGGGATCGTAGTTCGGCGTCGAGGGGTCCTCGCCGGTGTAGAAGCCCGAAAAGCGCTTCACGCGGTCGCGGTAGCGCACGTCATAGGGATCCGACAGACCCAGCAGATTGAACATCGACAACCCCTCGGACAGGTGCTGCCAGTCGCTCATGACCGGGAATTCCTTGAAGTACATGCCGTCGCGGGCGAACGGCACGTCCTTGGTCTTGGCCTCGGTATATTGCCTGACATTGCCCTCGAAGGCCTTCTTGGCCATCGTCACCAGGCGGTCGTCGCCGCCCAGAGCGTGCAGGGTCGGCCAGTCGTTGACGTTCTCGATGGCGTCGTCGGGACCGTCGTTGGCGCCCCAGCGGGCGAAGGCCAGCAGATAGCCCCGCTCGTCGAAATAGCGCTCGAAGAAGGCCGTGCAGGCTTCCTCGTTGGCCTTGAGCAGCTCGCGTTCCAGCAGCGCCCACTCGGGCGGCGCCATCGGCGTGCTGACGGTGAGGGTCGGGGCGGCCGCGGCAGCGGGACGGGCCAGGGCGGCGAAGACCAGCGCCGAGGCGCCGGCCAGGATCGAGCGTCGGGTCGTCATGCTCAAGCCGCCTTCAGTTCCAGACGCTGGATTTTCCCGACGATCAGGAAATAGGCCAGGATGCAGATCACGCAGTGGGCGCCGACGAAGATCAGGGCCCCGTCGAACGAGCCGGTCGCCTGGACGATGTAGCCGATGACGATCGGGGTGACGATGCCGGCCACGTTACCGAAGGTGTTGAAGATGCCGCCGGTGACGCCCGCCATTTCCTTGGGCGAGGTGTCGGACACCACGGCCCAGCCCAGCGATGCGACGCCCTTGCCGAAGAAGGCCGCGGCCATGATCACGATGACCAGCCATTCCTGCTCGACGTAGTTGCAGACGATGATGCTGGTGGCCAGGACCATCCCGAGCAGCAGCGGGGTCTTGCGAGCGATGTCCAGATTGCCGGTCTTCTTGAGCAGGGCGTCGGAGATCATGCCGCCCAGAAGGCCGCCGGCGAAGCCGCACAGAGCCGGCAAAGCCGCGGTGAAACCAGCCTGCAAGATCGACAGGCCGCGCTCCTTGACCAGATAGATCGGGAACCAGGTGACGAAGAAATAGGTCAGCACGTTGATGCAGTACTGGCCCAGATAGACGCCCAGCAGCATGCGGTTGGTCAGCACCTGCTTGACGTTGGCCCAGGTGAACGACGCGCCGTTGTTGGCCGAGGCCTCCTCCATGCGCACTAGGCCGCCGCCGTCTTCGATATACTTGACCTCGGCCTTGTTGACCCAGGGGTGCAGCAGCGGGCTGTGGATCAGCTTGACGAAGAACACGGCGGCCACGATGCCGACCACGCCCATCACCCAGAACACCGAGCGCCAGCCGAACTCGTGCACCAGCCAGCCCATCAGCGGAGCGAAGGCGACCAGCGAGAAGTACTGGGCCGAGTTGAAGATCGCCGAGGCGGTGCCACGCTCAGACCCCGGGAACCAGGCCGCCACGATGCGGGCGTTGGCGGGGAAGGACGGCGACTCCGCCAGGCCGACCGCAAAGCGCATGACGAACAGCACACTGGCGGCCATCAGGCCGGTGAAGAAGCCGGCAAAGCCCTGCAGGGCGGTAAAGCCCGACCAGATCACCAGGGCCAGCATGTAGATCTTCTTGGATCCGAACTTATCCAGCAGCGCGCCGCCGGGGATCTGGCCCAGGACATAAGCCCACGCGAAGGCCGACATGATGTAGCCCATGGCCACCGCGTCCAGCCCAAGCTCCTTGGACGCCGACTGACCGGCGATCGAGAAGGTCGCGCGGTCGGCGTAGTTGATCGTGGTGATGATGAAGAGCACCGCGATGATCAGCCAGCGGACCCGAGTCCGCTTGGTGGAGTCTGTCATTCGCGTCCCTTCCCTGATGGCGCCGATCTGACGTCGACGACTATTCAAGCGACGCTAGAGCCGCTGGCCTCGCAGGTCTAAGTCAATTCGCCTATCGACCGATCCACTTGCAACATGGATCAAGACGTCCCGTGTATCGAAGTGTGTCTGAAACACCCCATCCAACCGCGTAAATTGGCGATCGAGGAGCAAAATCGGAGCCAAAACCGACGTCAGATGGCCGTTTCACATCGATCCGTGCCCAAAGCGCATAGGTTCATACCGGATTGAGATTGGCCCTAGCCAAAAGCCCGTCCGTATTTTCAGGCAACGAAGAGGGCCACAGCGCCCTCGCCATCAAGGACCCGCGAACGCGGGCACGGGAGGGACGATGTCGACCAACCACAAGAGCAATGCGCGCTCCATTCTGGCGCTGAGCGCCTCGGCCCTGGCGCTGACGCTGGCCGGCGCCGCCGTCGCGCAGGAAGCCGCCCCCGCCGGTTCTGATGAAGTCGAGGCCGTCGTCGTCACCGGCTTCCGCGCCAGCTTGCAGAGCGCGATGAACCTCAAGCGCAACGAGACCGGCGTCGTCGACGCCATCAAGGCCGAGGACATCGCCCAGTTCCCCGACCTGAACCTGGCGGAATCGCTGCAGCGCATCCCCGGCGTCTCGATCTCGCGCATCAATGGCGAAGGCCGCCAGATCACCGTTCGCGGCCTGGGTTCGGAATATACCCGCGTCCGCATCAACGGCATGGAAGCCATCTCGACGACCGGCGGCACGGCCAACAGCGGCGGCACCAACCGCGGCCGCGGCTTCGACTTCAACGTCTTCGCCTCGGATCTCTTCAACAGCATCGCCGTGCGCAAGACCGCCTCGGCCGACATCGAAGAAGGCTCGCTGGGCGGCACGGTCGACCTGCAGACCGCCCGCCCCTTCGACAGCCGCAAGCCGCAGCTCGTCCTGTCGGCCGGCGCCAGCTACAACACCCTGGCCGAGAAGACGACGCCGCGCCTGTCGGCCCTGGCCAGCCGCACCTTCTTCGATGGCAAGTTCGGCGCGCTGATCTCGGTGGCCTATGAAGAGCGCCGCCTGAAGGAGGAAGGCGCCAATATCAGCCGCTGGGCCGTCGGCGGCAGCAACGGCGCCTTCAACGCCGCCTCGACCGTCCCGGGCTACACGATCGCCCAGATCAACGAGACCAACACGACCACCGGCATCTTCGCCCCGCGCATCCCGGCCTATGTCAGCTACGACATCGAGAACAAGCGCCTGGGCGTCAGCGGCGCGTTCCAGTTCAAGCCGGACGAGAACACCGAGATTACGCTCGACACCCTGTACGCCTATCTGGCCGGCACCCGTAAGGAAGCCCAGCTGCAGGCCATCGGCCTGTCGCGCACCGGGGCCGGCAAGCCGCAGACGATCATTCGCGACGGCGTCGTCGAGAACGGCAACCTCGTCTATGCGCGCATGGACAATGTCGATATGCGCACCCAGTCGGCCTATGACGAGCTGAACACCGAGTTCAAGCAATTCACCCTGTCGGCCAAGCGCAACATCGGTCAGCGCCTGGTGATCGGCGCCCTGGCCGGCTATGCGGACTCGACCTTCACCCAACCGGTCTCGACGATCGTCACGTTCGACCGCGCCAACACCAACAACTACATCTACGACTTCCGCGGCGGCGGCGCCCCGAAGATCGACCTGGGCTTCGACGCCACGAACCCGGCCAACTGGTCAGCCATCAACGGCACCTCGGAAGTCCGCATTCGCCCGACCTTCGTCGAGAACCAATTCTCGACCGCCAAGATCTACGGCGAGTGGGAAGCCAACGAGAACCTGAAGATCAAGGCCGGCGTCGACTGGCGCAAGTTCGAGTACGACAGCTACGGCCTGTACCGCACCACCGAGACGGTCGTTCAGACCCTGACCCCGGCCGAACTGGCTTCGGTGTCGAAGGTGTTCAGCGGCTTCGGCAAGGGCCTGGGCATGCCGGCCGGCAACGCCACCTCGTGGCTGACCCCGGACATCGACAAGTATAACGCCCTACTGAACATCTACAGCAACACCGGCATCTACGCCCTGACCGGCACCAACAACAGCTCGGCCCGCGGTCAGTACGGCGCGGTCGAGGAGCAAAGCACCGGGGCCTACATCCAGGCCGAGTACCGCTTCCAGGCCTTCGGCCTCCCGTTCCGCGGCGACGCGGGCCTGCGCCGGGTCCACACTGAGCAGGAGTCCGCCGGCTACGCTGCGGTCACCGGCGGGATTTCGCGGCTCGACGTCAAGCGCGACTACGACATCACCCTGCCCTCGTTCAATCTGGCCGCCGACGTCACCGACACCTTCGTGACGCGCTTCAGCGCCGCCAAGACCATCGCCCGTCCGGGCATCGGTTCGCTGTCGCCGGGCGGCGACGTCAACGTTCAGGGCACCAACCGCAACTACAGCTCGGGCAACCCCTACCTGCGCCCCACCCAATCCAAGAACGTCGATGTCTCGCTGGAATGGTACCCGACCTCGGGCACGATGCTGGCCGCCGGCTTCTTCTTCAAGAAGATCGACACCTTCGTCGCCACCCAGACCCAACAGCTGGTGTACAACACCCTGGGCCTGCCGGCCTCGCTGCTTGACGGCACTCGGGTCGAGACGACCGAGCTGTTCCAGGTCTCCAAGCCGCTGAACACCAAAGGCGGTAACCTGAAGGGCTTCGAACTGAACGTTCAGCAGCCCCTGACCTTCCTGCCGGGCTGGCTGAGCCACTTCGGCGTGATCGCCAACTACACCTATGTCGCCTCGAAGATTGAATATCCAACCACCCAGGCGGCGGGCGGACCGGTGGTCATCGAGGACCTGATCGGCCTGTCGAAGAACGCCGCGAACATGACGCTGTACTATGAGACCCCGACTTGGAGCGTTCGTGGTTCGCTGGCCTATCGTGACGGCTATCTGACCCAGGTCCCGGGCGCCGATGGCAACCGCGTCCAGGGCACCAACGAGACCCTGAACGTTGACATGCAGGCCAGCTGGAACATCCGCGACAACCTGCGCCTGTCGATCGAAGGCGTGAACCTGACCGATGAGTTCAACGAGCAGTATGTCGGGAACAACCGCCTGAACGTCTACACCCACAGCGGCCGTCAGTTCATCGTCGGCCTCCGCTATAACTTCTAGGCGTCCTTCCTTCTTACCGCCTAGGACTCCACGCCGGCCCCTCCTCCCAGGGGTCGGCGTTTTTTCTTGGCCTCTCCGCCCGTTGAGCTGGGCCGGAACCTTGGACGCCAGGATGGGTTGCTTCTCCACATCCGCTTGGAGAGCCCCATGAAAGTCGCTGTACTTGGACTGTCCCTGACCGCCGCCAGCCTGGTCCTGGGCGCTTGCGCCACCTCGGGGACGCCGGCGACCCGCGCCGCCACCGACGAGAAGGCCTTCGCCTCGACCTTCGCGTCCTGCCGGACCGAAGTGCGATCCGGTAAGACCACTGGCTTCAAGCTGGCGCCGATGAGCCCGGCCGCCACCGGTGCGACGCCGGGCGATACGCGCCTGACGCTGAAAGCCCCGTATGACAAGAGCATGGCGCGCTCGAAGATGGTCCGTCGCGGTCATGACCAGGCCTTCCGCACGGCCATGGACCAATGTCTGGGAGACAACGGATACGACACCCGCCCGTTCAACGCGGCGCGTAGCTGACAAAATAGGCCTGACCAATTTTCACGAATTGACAGACCAATTGACGTAGCCCAAGGGAGGGGGTGTCGTTACTCCTCCCGCAGGTCCGTCCATGAAGATCGTCTCCGCCAAGGTTATCGTCACCTGCCCCGGCCGAAACTTCGTCACCCTGAAAATCCAGACGGACCAGGGTGTGTACGGCATCGGCGACGCCACCCTGAACGGCCGCGAGCTGTCGGTGGTGTCGTACCTGGAGGACCATGTCGTCCCCTGCCTGATCGGCAAGGACCCACGCCGCATCGAGGACATCTGGCAGTATCTGTACCGCGGGGCCTACTGGCGCCGGGGACCGGTGACCATGCGCGCCATCGCCGCTGTCGACGTGGCGCTGTGGGACATCAAGGCCAAGATGGCGGGCATGCCGCTTTACGACCTCCTGGGCGGAAAGAGCCGCGATGGCGTCATGGTCTACGGCCATGCCAACGGCGCCGATCTGGAAGAGACCGTCGACGCCGTCGGCCGCTACATCGACCTGGGCTACAAGGCCATCCGCGCCCAGTCTGGCGTACCCGGCATCGAGATGGCCTATGGCGTGGGTCGCGGCACCCTGCATTACGAGCCCGCCGACGCGGCCCTGCCGACCGAGACGGTGTGGGACACCCGCAAGTACCTGAACTTCGCCCCCAAGCTGTTCGAACGCCTGCGCGAGGTCTACGGTCCCGAACCGCGCCTGCTGCATGACGTCCATCACCGCCTGACGCCGATCGAGGCCGGACGACTGGGCAAGGCGCTGGAGCCGTTCGACCTGTTCTGGATGGAAGACGCCACCCCGGCCGAGAACCAGGAAGCCTTCCGCCTCATCCGCCAACACACCACCACCCCGCTGGCCGTGGGCGAGATCTTCAACACGATCTGGGACTGCAAGGACCTGATCCAGAACCAGTTGATCGACTATATCCGCGCCACAATCGTCGGAGCCGGCGGCGTCACCCACCTGCGCCGCATCGCCGACTTCGCCGCGCTGTACCAGGTCCGCACCGGCTGCCACGGCGCCACCGACCTGTCGCCGGTGACCATGGGGACCGCCCTGCACTTCGACACCTGGGTGCCCAACTTCGGCATTCAGGAGTACATGCGCCACACCGAGGAGACGGACGCGGTCTTCCCGCACGCCTACAGCTTCGCGGACGGCTTCCTGCACCCAGGCGACGCGCCAGGCCACGGCGTCGACATCGACGAGGACCTGGCCGCCAAGCACCCCTACAAGCCCGCCTATCTGCCCGTGGCGCGCCTGACCGATGGCACGATGTGGAACTGGTGACGCCTGCTTCCTACGGGATGAGATAGCGCCGCAGCTCCGGAACCGCCTGGGCCAGCTCGGTCGTGACCATCGACGCGAAATAGTCGGCTCCGACATCGCCGATGTGGGTGTAGTCGAAGGCTAGCTTGGCCTGCCCCATCGGCTCGACGGCGGCGTTGTTTTGCGTCGCCGCAGCCGGCGTGTTCGGCGCCGGCGCCACCCCAGTCGAGGCCGGGATGGTCGTGCCGGTCTTGGCCGCGGCCAGCACCTCGGCCGAAGGCGCGCGCTGAGCGAAGCGCGTGGCCTCCGCCGCCCCCATGGCCTGCACCGACGCGGTGCTGCGAGCGGCCAGATCGACCAGCGGAGTCTTGGTCTCGGTGGCGACCTTGCGCACCGCCTCGGACCAAGGCGCCAGGTCGTCGATCAGCTTGCCGTCCTTGAACTGGCGACGGGTCAGCGGCGTCAGCAGCACGGGCTTGCCGCCCGCAGCGCGGATCTCCTCGACATAGGCCTTCAGATTGGCCGGAAACTCGGTGGCCAGATCGGTGGAGCGCCCCGGCTTGCCCGGCTGGTCGTTGTGGCCGAACTGGACCAGGACATAGGTGTCGTTGAAGCCGCCGGACTTGATCTCGTGCAGCGCCAGCGCCCAAGACCCTTCGGTGCGGTAGTTGCCGCTGGAGCGCCCGCCGCGCGCCAGGTTGATGCAGGCCGCGAACGAGGTCAGGTGCTTGCCGCAGAAGCTGGGCCCCCAGCCGCCCTGCACCGCCGTCGTGGAGTCGCCGATCAGCACGACCTTCACCGCGTTGAAATGCGGCGGCGGATTGGGAACGGGCGTTTGCTGGGCCAAAGCGATGGTCGGGGCGACCAGCGCCAGGGCCAGGAGCGGTGCAAGAATACGCATGGTCGCCTCGTCAGACAGAGTTGGAATAGGTCCATACCCACGTTCTGCGAGGATCGCGAACTAGAAAAGCTACCGGTAACATCGCATCGCCACCCAGCTGGTTCTGAGTTTATACCAGTGACCAATCGAACTCGAATCCGGATAGTGGGCCGGAAGACGATCAGGGAGAGAGCTATGTCGATCTTGCGCGTGGTGCTGGCCGCCGCGGTTCTGCTGAGCGCGGGCAACGCCTTGGCCCAGGCGAAAGCTGCGCCCGAACGCCCCCGTGTCCTGGTCCTGACCGACATCGAGAACGAACCCGACGACGCCCAGTCGCTGGTGCGCTTCCTGGTCTATTCGAACCAATGGGACGTTGAGGGCCTGGTCGCCACTACCTCGATCCACAAGCGGGACCATACCGCAGCCTGGCGCATCCGCGAGATTCTGGACGCCTACGCCAAGGTCCGCGACAACCTGGAAAAGCACGAGAAGGGCTTCCCCAAGGCCGACCGCCTGATGTCGTTGGTGCGCGAAGGCCAGCCGGCCTACGGCCTGGCCGCCATCGGCGCAGGCAAGGAGACCGCCGGCTCCAAGCAGATCATCGAGATGGCCGACCGCGCCGACGATCGCCCGCTCTGGGTGCTGGTCTGGGGCGGCCCCAATACCCTGGCCCAGGCCCTGTGGACGGTGCGCGACACGCGCTCGCCTGACGAACTGCGCCGCTTCATATCGAAGCTGCGCGTCTACGCGATCTCGGACCAGGACGACACCGGGCCCTGGATCCGCAACGAGTTCCCTGGCCTGTTCTACATCGCCAGCCCCGGCATGCACGCCGGCGGCGCCTACCACTCTGCGACCTGGTCGGGGATAAGCGGCGACAAGTTCCACGGCAGGTTCGTCGGCGCCGACCACGCCATCGTCGACAATCCCTGGCTGGACACCCACGTCCGCGCCCTGGGCCCACTGGGCAAGCAGTACCCGCACACCGAGTTCATCATGGAAGGCGACACGCCCAGCTTCCTGAACCTGATCGGCAACGGGCTGAGCAATCCGGAACGTCCGGACCTGGGCGGCTGGGGCGGTCGCTATGAGCTCTACACCCCGCGCACCCGCGCCTGGTTCCTGCAGCCGGAGACGCGGCCGTTCTGGACCGACGCCGAGGACGAAGTGCAGGGCGTCGACGGCCATTGGCACACCGGCAACAAGCCCACGATCTGGCGCTGGCGCGAGGCTTATCAGAACGACTTCGCCGCCCGCATGCAGTGGACGGTGAAGTCCTATGCCGAGGCCAACCACCCACCGGTGGCCCGCCTGGCCACGGCCGATCGCCTGACGGCCGCCCAAGGCGATGTGGTCACGCTCAGCGCCGAAGGCTCTTCCGATCCAGACGGCGACGCCCTGACCTACAAGTGGTTCGTCTATAACGAGGCCGGCACGTTCGTGACCTCGCAAGGCAAGACCGGCTATCCGATCCAGATCGCCGATGCTGACAAGCCCGTCGCCAAGCTGACGGTGCCTAACAGCCGCGTGTTCCGCTCGGGCGAGATGCAGGTGATCCTGGCCGTGACCGACGCGCCCGCCGACAAGCCGCCGATCACCCGCTACCGCCGCCTTGTCATCGACGTGCGCCCGTAGGTCAGGCGGGGGGTCGCGCGTGCGGCCCCCTACCCTTTTCCTTAGTAGCTGGCGCGCAGCGTGAAGGCGACTGCGCGGGCGTCGCCCGGCGTGCCGACCACCAGGCCCGAGTTGCCCGAGACCACCGTGATGTTCTGGATGTACTCGGAGTCCAGCGCGTTACGCACCGAGACGAACGCCTCCCAGCCCTTGTCCAACTGGAATCCGGCCCGCAGATTGACGATCTCGTAAGCCTTGATCCGCGTGTAGATCGAGTCCGAGCTGTCGGCGAAATAGGCAGAGCGGAAGCTGGCGTCGACGCCGGCATAGGCCTCGCCGCTCAGGCGGCCAAGGCTGGTCTTCCGGCGGTATTCGCTACCCAGCGAGCCGGCCCACTTCGACAGGCCCGGCAGCGCCTTGCCCGACAGGTCGCAGGCCGCCGTCGACGTCCCGATCCGCTCCAGCGGGCACGGGCCGTTCCTGAAGCTGGCGTACTTGCCGTCGGTGTAGGCCAGATTGCCGTAGAACTTGAAGCCGCCGATCGAGCGCGTGGTGGTGTCCAGCTCGACGCCGCGCACCTCGACCTTCTCGACATTGGCCAGGTAGCCGCGCAGGGCCCCGGGGCCGCTGTCGACGACATTGGCCTGGAAGTTGTCCACGTCGGTGGCGAAGACCGCCAGGTTGGCCGTCAGCAGGCGATCGAACCACTGGGTCTTCACGCCGAGATCGATGGTCGAGACCTTCTCCGGACGGATCACCGCCGCCGCCAGCGACGGCTGGCCTGCGCTGTTTAGCGGCAGGGCGGTCATGTTGATGCCCCCCGACTTGAAGCCCCGCGAATAGGTCCCGTACACGTTGAAGTTCTCGTTGACCGCATAGACCGCCGCGATCTGGCCCGACAACGAGCCGTCGCTGGTCTCGGCCGCGAAGTTCTGCGCCCGGGCGATGCCCAGACGACGGTTGATCAGGGTGGTGTCGGTCGTGTTGGAGCCCCCCGCCACGCGCTGGGCGTAGACCCCGTCCTTCTTCTCCTTGGTATAGCGCAGGCCCGGCGTCAGGCTGAGGCGGTCATTGACCTTCCAGGTCAGCTGGCCAAAGGCGGCGTAGCTGGTGGTGTCGATGCTGCTGTCGTTGAACACCGTGTAGCCCGCCAGCAGCGAGTCCGGCGAGTTGGTGCCGGGCAGCAGCCAGTACGAGGCGTCGTTGCCATATTCGGTCACGCCGTGAGTCGTGACGTTCTGGTCGAACCAATAAAGGCCGACGGTCCAGTCGACCTTCTTGGCGCCGTTCGAGGACAGGCGGAACTCCTGGCTGTCCTGCTTCTGGTGCGAGGGGTTGGCCGAGCGGCGGGTGACGTCCAGGGCGGTATAGTCGCGGTCGTTGCGCGGCTCCCAGTCCCAGTTCCGGTGCGCGGTGACCGAGGTCAGGGTGACGTCGCCGAAGTCATAGTCGACGATCACCGAGCCGCCGCCCGCGAACTGGTCGGCTTGGATGTCATCATCCACGTCCGACAGACGATCGTAGGGATTGGTGCTGGCGACCTTGTAGTTCCGCCCCGCGGCCAGAGCCGCATATTGCTGGGCGGCCGGCTTCAGGGTCGTGCCGACGGTGACATAGACCTGGGTGCAGCACTCGGGATGCTGGGCGCTGTAATCCCCGGCCAGCTTGATGGTCAGTTTGTCGGTCGGGGTGAACTTCAGCTGGCCGCGCACGCCGACGCTGTCGCGGGCGTTCTGATGCAGCTTGCTGATTGGATTGTAGAGGTCGCCGTCGCGCCAGGTGCCGACGACGGAGAGACGCGCGGCCACCTTGTCGGCGACGATCGGGCCCGCGGCCGTGGCCTTCACCTGACGGAAATTCAGGCTGCCGACGGTCGCTTCCGCGTCCGCTTCAAAGGTGTTGGTAGCGTCGCGGGTGGTGATGTTCAGCGCGCCGGCCGTGGTGTTCTTGCCAAACAGCGTCCCCTGCGGACCGCGCAGCACCTCGACTTGCTGGATGTCGACGAAGTCCAGGGTCGCCGCGCCGGGACGCGAGACATAGACCTGATCGACATAGATGCCGACGCCCTGCTCCAGTCCGTCGTTGGCCAGGCCGTACGAGGCGCCCAGGCCGCGGATGGTCAGGGCGGTGTTCCGCGCGTTGGGCGACAGCACCTGCAGCGTGGGCACCAGTTGGGTCAGCGACACGATGTTGTTGACGCCGGTCTGGGTCAGGGTCTCGGCCGAGGTGACGCTGAGCGCGATCGGCACAGATTGGGCGCTCTCCTCGCGGCGGCGGGCGGTCACGAAGACCTGGCCGACCGAAGTGGAATCCGAAGCGGCGCTCGCCACCTGCTCCGGCGGCGTGACGGCGACCTCGTCCGCCAGGGCGACGCCGGCTGTCGTCGAGAGAAGCACGCCCAGCAGAGCGGCGCGGCGGCGGGTCTGGCCCGAAAGACGAGTGGTCACGTATTGCCCCCAGTTCAAGAACGGCGTTCGTTCGTTGAGGCAGGACAAAACAATAGATACCCGATCGGCAAAATGGAGATTGGATCGGACCTCGCCCAGATTTTCTATCATGGTGCCGCGACCAGTTCGGCTCATCGCCCGCTCGAGGTTACCCATTTTTGGAAACTTTGAGTTTTATTAGTTTCCGTTTTCGGTACGTAAAAATCGAAGCAAAGTGCTCCTCATAGACACGCCGCGCCGCGGCAGACGCGAGGGACCGACTATGACCACCACCGCCCCCGACCTGATCCTGCACGGTGGCCGTTTCACCACTCTGGACCGGTCCAATCCCAACGCCGACGCCGTGGCGGTCAAGGATGGCGTGTTCGTCGCCGTCGGCTCGGCCCGCGAAATCATCCCGACAGCCGGCCCGCAGACGAAGTTGATCGACCTCTCCGGTCGCCGCGTCGTGCCGGGCCTGATCGACAGCCATACCCACGTCATCCGGGGCGGCTTGAACTACAACATGGAGCTGCGCTGGGACGGCGTACCGACCCTGGCCGACGCCATGGCCATGCTGAAGAAGCAGGCCCAGAACACGCCGCCGCCCCAGTGGGTGCGCGTGGTCGGCGGCTTTACCCGCCACCAGTTCGTCGAGAAACGCCTGCCGACCCTTGCCGAGATCAACGCCGCCGCGCCGGAGACGCCGGTGTTCATCCTGCATCTCTACGACCGCGCTCTGCTGAACCAGGCCGCCCTGCGCGCCGTCGGCTACACCAAGGACACGCCCAACCCGCCGGGCGGCGAAATCCAGCGCGACGCCTCGGGCGAGCCGACAGGCATGCTGATCGCCCAGCCCAACGCCATGATCCTGTATTCGACCCTGGCCAAGGGTCCGAAACTGCCGGAAGAGTACCAGCTGAACTCCACCCGCCACTTCATGCGCGAGCTGAACCGGCTGGGCGTGACCAGCGTCATCGATGCGGGCGGCGGCTTCCAGAACTATCCCGACGACTACGAGATCATCGAGAAGCTGCACGCCGACGACCAGCTGACCGTGCGCCTGGCCTACAACCTCTTCACCCAGAAGCCGAAGGAAGAGCTGTCGGACTTCAAGACCTGGGGGACCAAGGTCAAGCCGGGCCAGGGCGACGACTACTACCGCCACAACGGCGCGGGCGAGATGCTGGTCTACAGCGCCGCCGACTTCGAGGACTTCCGCCAGCCGCGCCCCGACATGCCGGCCGGCATGGAGGACGACCTGGAGCCCGTCGTGCGGCAGCTGGTCGAGCAGCGCTGGCCCTGGCGTATGCACGCCACCTACAACGAGACCATCGACCGGGCTCTGGACGTGTTCGAGAAGGTCAACAAGGACATCCCGTTCGACGGCCTGCACTGGTTCTTCGACCACGCCGAGACCGTCAGCCAAAGGAACATCGACCGCATCGCGGCCTTGGGCGGCGGCATCGCCGTGCAGCACCGGATGATGTACCAGGCCGAGGATTTCGCCGAGCGCTATGGCGTCGAGGCCATGGCCGAGACCCCGCCGGTATCGCGGATGCTGGCCTCCGGCGTGCCGGTCGGCGCGGGCACCGACGCCACGCGCGTGGCCAGCTACAATCCGTGGGTTTCGCTCTCCTGGCTGGTGACCGGCAAGAGCCTGGGCGGCCTGCGCATGTATCCCGCCGCCCAGCGCCAGGACCGCGAGACAGCCCTGCGCCTGTGGACCGAGGCCAACACCTGGTTTTCGAACGAGGAAGGCAAGAAGGGCCGCATCGCCGTGGGCCAGCTGGCTGATCTGGTGGCCCTGGACCGTGACTACTTCTCGGTGGCCGAGGACGAGATCGTTCACATCGAGAGCGACCTGACCCTGCTGGGCGGCAAGGTCGTTTGGGGCGCCGGCGACTTCGCCCGTCAGGCTCCGCCGATCCCGCCGGCGACGCCGGACTGGTCGCCGGTCCGCACCTTCGGCGGCTACCATTCGAGCAAGACCCGCGGCGGCTTCTTCGCCAAGATCGCCGCGGCCTGCGCCTGCACCGCCGCCTGCGGCGTGCATGGCCACGATCACGCGGCGACCGCCCGCCTGGACGCCCCGACCTCGGACGCCAAGTCGTTCTGGGGCGCGCTGGGCTGCGGCTGCTGGGCTGTCTGAAGCCTCATCCTATTCGAACGCCACGCCCCTTCTTCGAAAGCCTTTCAATATGACCGCTTCACCGCCCCAGACAGCCCGCTCACCGCTGGCGACACCTCTGTTCCGCGCTCTGTGGATCGCCACCATCGTCTCGAACGTCGGCACTTGGATGAACGACGTCGGCGCGTCGTGGCTGATGACCTCGTTGTCGCCCAGCCCGCTGTGGGTGGCGATGGTCCAGGCGGCGACCACCCTGCCGATGTTCCTGTTCGCCCTACCCGGCGGGGCTCTGGCCGACGTGGTCGACCGCCGCAAGCTGCTGCTGGCCTCGCAGGTTCTGATCCTGCTGGGCGCGGCCGGCCTGGCGACCTCGACTGCCCTGGGTCTGACCACGCCGCTGGTGCTGCTGTCGCTGACCGCCGTCATGGGTCTGGGCGCGGCGCTCAGCGCCCCGGCCTTCCAGGCCATCGTGCCCGAGCTGGTCGAGAAGCCGGCCCTGGCCGACGCGATCGCGCTCAACAGCCTAGGGGTCAACATCGCCCGCGCCATCGGCCCAGCCCTGGGCGGGGTGATCGTCGCCCTGGCCGGTCCCGTCGCGGTGTTCAGCCTGAACGCGGTCTCGATCCTGGCCGTGCTGAGTGTGCTCTATGCCTGGCGTCGCCAGCCAACGGTCGCGGCCCTGCCGTCCGAGCACTTCTTCGGCGCGCTGAAGGCCGGCTATCGCTACGCCCGCCATGCGCCGGCCTTGCAGCTCGTCCTGATCCGCTCGGTCGCCTTCTTCCTGTTCTCCAGCGCCCTCTGGGCCCTGCTGCCTCTGGTCGGCCGCCGCGAACTGGGCCTGGACGCCGCCGGCTATGGCGCTCTGCTGGGCTGCATGGGCCTGGGCGCGGTCGGCGGGGCGGTCGTGCTGGCCAAGGTCCGCAAGCACGTCAGCGCCAACACCCTGTCGATCGCCGCCTCGCTGCTGTTCGCCGCCGCCACCCTGGCCCTGGCCCATGCGGGCAGCGCCTGGATCGCCGGCGGCGTGATGATCGTGGCCGGCCTGGCCTGGATCACCATGCTGTCGGGCCTGAACGTCGCTGCGCAGATGGCCGTGCCGGCCTGGGTCAAGGCCCGCGCCCTGGCCGTCTACCTGCTGGTGTTCCAAGGCGCGATGACCGCCGGCAGTCTGATCTGGGGCACGCTGGCCAGCCGCACCGACATCGCCACGGCCCTGACCGTGGCCGCCGTCGCCCTGGCCCTGTTGACCGCAATCGCTCTGCGCTTCCGCCTGCCGGCCGCCAACGCCGTCGACCTGACACCTTCGGGCCATTGGGCCGAGCCTGCCGTCACCGGCGCTCACGCCGCCGATCGTGGTCCAGTGATGATCCAGGTCGAGTACCGCGTCGCCCCGGCCGACGTGCCAGCCTTCGCCAAGGCGTTGCATGGCTTCAAGTCCATCCGCAAGCGCGACGGCGCCCTGACCTGGCACGTGTTCGAGGACTCCGAAGAGCCGGGCCTGGTGGTCGAGACCTTCGTGGTCGCCTCCTGGCTGGAGCACCTGCGCCAACACGAGCGGGCCACCCACGATGATCGCCACAACCAAGAAGCCCTGCATCGCTTCCACATCGGCGACACGCCCCCGAAAGTCCGCCACCTCATTGCTCCGGCAATCTCCTAGGCCACCAGCCCCTGGCGCATCCGCACCGCATCCCGCGCGGGCGGTGCGCCGAACTGGCGGGCGTATTCGCGACTGAACTGCGAGGCGCTGTCATAGCCCACGGCGAACCCGGCCTGAGCCGCGCCCTCACCACCCGCCAGCAATCGCGCACGAGCCTCCTGCAGCCGGACCTGTTTCTGGAACTGCAGGGGGCTCATCGTCGTCACGGTGCGGAAGTGACGGTGGAAGGTCGAGAGACTCATTCCGGCCATGCCGGCCAGATCGTCCACCCGCATCGGCTCGGCATAGTGGGCGCGCAGCCAGCGGATGGCCCGGGACACCCCGGTCAAACGGCTGGCGCCCGAGCCGATCTGGCGCAGGGTGGGACCATGCTTGCTGTGCAGCAGCCGCCAGATCAGCTCGCGCTCGATCATCGGGGCCATGACGGGGATCTCGCGGGGCCGGTCCAGCAGGCGCAGCAGGCGGGCGACGGGGTCCAGCAGATCGTCCGGCAGCGGCGCGACCTGGATCCCCGACGGCGGCGGCTGTTCGGCCGGCTCGGCCTCGCCGCTCTCCAGCATGATCCGTGAGACGGTCGCTGGATCCAGATCGACGCTGACCGCGCGATACGGCGCCTCGATCACGCTGCCGCAGACCGGCAGCTCGGCCGAGACCACCAGACAATCGCCGGCCTCGTAAGTGTACAATCGCTCGCCCAGCAGGGTCTGCTTGGAGCCCGCTACCACCAGGCACAGCATCGGCCGATAGGCGGCCGAGACCATCAGGGTCGGCGCGTCGCTGCTATAAAGCCCCAGGCCCGGCACGGGATGGACCGTGTCCACCTCTTGGGCGTGCCGCTCAATCAGCTCGTTCATTTCGGGCAAGAACGTCATGGCTCTATCCAACGCCTGCCAAAGCACGGACGCAAGCACGCCGAGCCGCTTTGACAGGATCGTGCAAGTTTCCGACTGGATCGCCCTAACGCTCGGATCCTGAAAAGGCGTCTTGTCTCCTCACCCCAACGAGGAGTTTCCCCATGAGCAAGACCTGGTTCATCACTGGCGCGGCCCGCGGCTTGGGCGCCGCCATCACCCGCGCCGCCTTGGCCGCAGGCGACCGCGTCGTCGTTACCGGCCGTAACCGCGCCGCCCTGGTCGAGGCCTTCGGCGAGAACAGCGACACCGTGCTGGCCCTGGCGCTGGACGTCACTGACGCGGCCCAGATCCAGGCCGCCGTCGACGCCGCCACGGCCCGCTTCGGCGGTATCGACGTACTGGTCAACAACGCTGGTTACGGTCACCTGGGGCTCTTCGAGGAGACCCTGGCCCAGGACGCCCGCACCCAGTTCGACACCAACGTGTTTGGCGTGTTCGACATGACCCGCGCTGTGTTGCCGGTGATGCGCGCCCAACGCTCGGGCCGCATCTTCAATGTCTCGTCGATCGGCGGCCTGGCCGGCGGCGCGAGCGGCTCGATCTATTGCGCCTCCAAGTTCGCGGTCGAAGGCTTCTCGGAGTCGCTGGCCGATGAGGTCAAGGGCTTCGGCATCCACGTGACCATCGTCGAGCCGGGCTTCTTCCGCACCGACTTCCTGGACTCCTCGTCGGTGCGCCACACCGACAATCCGATCGCCGACTATGCCGAGGCCTCGGCCGCGATCCGGGCTTTCTACGACGCGCGCAGCCATAACCAGGCGGGTGATCCGGCCAAGCTGGGCCAGGCGCTGGTCGCCCTGGCCAGCGCCGACCAACCGCCCATCCGTTGGGCCGCCGGCACGGACGCCATCGGCGTGGTCGAGGCCAAGGCGGCGGGCCTGCAGGCCGAACTGAACGCCTGGCGCGACCTCTCGGCCTCGACCGACGGCGACTTCGCCTTCCGCGAGGAGCCGCAGACCGAGATGGCCTGGAGCTAGGGCCTGAAGCCGAACACCAGCATCTGGCCGCGCTGGTGCGGATCGAAGTTGTCGTCGGCGAACAGGACGAGCGAACGCTCGCCGGTCGACAGCTTCGGTCCCCAGGCCATGGCCTCGAGGTTGGTCGGCGGCGTGTTGGGCAGGCGATCGAAATTGACCAGCAGTCGCTTGGTCATCGGCCGCACGTCGCCGGCGGCCAGGCTGTCGCGGCCGGCGACATCCTCCGCCCCCGCGGTCTCGGCGAGATAAAGCCGGCAGAGGAAGACAAAGCGCCCCTCCCCGTCCTCGACGCCGGATCGTTCCAGCACCAGCAGGCGGCGATCGTCCACCGCCAGGATCTCGCTGACGCCGTTGTCGCTGCGCTTGACCGGCGCGGCCTGCACGGGGTCGAGACGATAGGCGTATTGGGCCGAGACTTGGCCTTCGCGATCCAGCCGGGTGATCCGCGTGAGCCCGCCATTAGAAACCGCGGGCGCGGGGCCGTCCTGGATCAACGGCGCCTCCATGGCCAGCCACAGCCAGCGGCCGTCCGGCGAGAAGCTCAGCCCCTCGAAGGTCTGGTTGATGCGCGCGCCCTTGGTCTTGGCCGGATCGAACCGAAAGGCTGCCGGCGTTGGGATCGCGCCCCTAGCCGCGCCGTCGCGGTCCATCCGGCGGATCGACGGATCGAACCCACGCGGGGCGTCGCCTTCGCTGCTCCAGACGAGGTCGCCTGTCCTTGGGTTGATCCGCAAAGCCTCGGCGTCCGCGCGTTCACCCTCGCCAGCGGTCGATGGGAACGTCGAACCGTCTTCTCGCCGCAGCGGAATTTGCTTCTCCACGCGCAGGCCCCGCACGCCCCTCGCATCGTAGTCCAGGCTCCCGACGAAGAACCGGGCCGGCGCCTTGTCCGAGCGGTCGTCGGAGATCATCAGCCAGCGGCCGGTCTCGCGATCGTAGTCGACGCCCGAAATGCCGCCGAACGGCGCGCCGTCGACCACAATGTCTTTGGGAACGTCCAGCGCTCCGACGAGGCGGAGGTCCGGTGCGGCCAGCAAGGCCGCCGCCAGCAGCGCCGCGATCACGACTTCGGCCCCGTCACCGACTCCCGCGCCACCAGCTCGACATTGAACACCACCCGTCGGCGCGGCTCGCTTCGGTTGGTGATGCGGCGCACCAGGGTCTCGACAGCGGCGGCGGCCATATCCTCCACGGGCATGTCGATCGTGGTCAGGGCCGGCGTGTGCAGCTGCGCCCAGGGAATGTCGTCGAAGCCGATCACCGAGACGTCGTCAGGCACGACAAGGCCCATCGAGCGGATATGGCGCATGGCGCCGATGGCGATCAAATCTGCGCCGGCGATCACGGCGGTGGCCGTCCGGGTCTCCAGCGCCGCCGCCACGGCCGGCTCCAGGTCCAAAGAGAAGGCGTTGTTGACATGCCAGGTCAGATTGGCCTTCTCGCGCACCGTGGCGATCGCCCCCTCGGCCCGCTGGCGGGCGCTGGAGGCCGCATGCGGGCCGGAAATGACGCCGATGTTGGTGTGGCCGGCTGCGATCAGATGCTCGGCCGCTAGCCGGCCGCCATCGGCATAGTCGGCCTGGATGACGTCGTAGCCCGGCAGGTTACGGTCCAGCACCACGGTCGGCACGCCTTCGATCAGGCGCCCCACGGGACCGTCGTCGGCGATCGGGAACCAGATGACCCCGTCGACGCCGTGGTCGACCATCAGGCTGACGGCCTGCTGTTCGGCCTCGGGCGAGCCTTCGGTGTCGGTCAGGAACACACTGTAGCCAGCCGCCCGCGCCGCCTGGATCACCACCTGGGCCAGGCTGGGGAAGAACGGGTTGGTCAGGTCAGGCACGATCAGGCCGATAGCCCCGGTGCGCCCGGTCTTCATCGCCTTGGCGCTCTGGTTGGGGCGATAGCCCAGCTGGGCGGCGACCTTCAGGATATGCTCGCGCGTGGCCTCGCCCACCGAGCCGGCCCCGTTGATCGCGTAGGAGGCGCTGGCCAGCGAAACGCCGGCGGCCTTGGCGACCTCCTTGAGGGTCGCGCGCCGCGGGACGTCGTTGGGCGGGTCGGTCTTGGCCATGCGTCGGATTCCGTGTGCCCTCAGCACGTGAAACCTTTCATGGTCTAGGTCAACCCGCCCAAGCAGCCGTTAGAAGCGCGCCCGCACCGAGACGGTGTAGGTGCGCGGCATGCCGACGAAGTAGCGATCCAGAGTGCGGGCGTTTGGCGTCGCCGCCGTGTAGCCGAACTCGGGCTGGGTGGCGGTCGAGCCGCTGACCGCGCCGATGTACTCTTCGTCCAGCAGGTTATCGACGTTGAACTGGATGCGCAGGTCCGGTGCGCCCGCCCGCTTCCAGTCGTAGGTCGCCGTCAGACCGACCAGGGCGTAGCTGTCGAGCTTCTCGATCCCCAGTTCCTGGAAGATGGTCGGCGCGACCAGATGGCCGCCGACGCGCTCGCCCACATAGCGGACATTGGCGTCCAGCTTCACGCCCGCCAGCGGCTTCCAGCCGATCTGCCCAAAGAAGCTATCCTTGGGGATGTCGCGCACGCCAGCGCCGCCGATGATCGCCACCGAGGCCAGCGCCTTGCGGGCGTCGCTGCCCACGGCCGGGTTGTCGTGCTTGGCGTCCTGGCGCGAGTACGAGCCGTAGAGGTCGACAGGACCGAAGTCGTAATAGCCAGTCAGTTCGACGCCGCGGGTCTTGATGCCGGCGATGTTGACCGCCTTGGTCGCGACATTGCCACGGATGACTTCCTGCGGGTCGAGAACCGCCGTCGGATCGCGGGTGACGATGCCGACATTGTTCTTCAGGTCGACGTCATAGGCCTGGATCGAGAAGGCCATGTTCGGCTTGACGTAGCGCAGGCCGATGTCCAGGTTCTCGGTCGAGACCGGCGTAAGATCCTTGGGATTGATCACCGCCGTCGAGCCCAGGAAGGCGTCTTCGGGGATGCCGGCGAAGTTCTTGGCGTAGCCGCCGAACAGCTCCAGCGCCGGGGCCAGTTGGTAGGTCGCGCCGATCTTCGGATTGAGATCCGAATGCTGCGAGAACTTGACGTTGGCGCGGTACTCCAGCGGCGACTTGGCGTCGTATTTGACGTTGTACCAGGTGACGCCGAGAGCCACCTTCAGCTTGTCGTCGAGGGCGCGGAACTCGTCCTGGGCGTACAGCATGGTCGTCTCGACCGTGGCCGAACGCTCGTACTCCACATAGTTCAGCTTCGAGCGGTCATAGGTGGTGCTCACGGCCGAATTGAAGATCGGGAAGAAGTTGCGCTTCTCCGTGGAGTCGCCGCCTTCCCACCAGCCGCCGAAGCGCAAGGCATGAGCGCCGAACCGGGCCTTCATCTCGCCGGTGACGCCGTAGCGGTCGCGATCGCGCGGGGTGACGCGCATGTCGGCCGGACCGCCGACGACGTTGCTGTTGCGCAGGGTAGTCAGGGTCGGGCGCACCGCCCCACCGTTGGCGTTGTAGCCGGTCACCGCGCGCGGATCGCCGCCCGTGAGGATGCGCTGGCGATCCTGGTAGCGGAACGACTCGCCCTTGAGGTTCTGGTAGTAGGGATTGACGTCGAAGCTGATCGCGTCGCTCAGCACGATGTGCGCGTTGGCATAGCCCAGCCAGTCCTTGCGCCAGCCGCCCAGCGCGCCGCCAAAGTCGATGTCGCGGGCCGGAATGCCGGTCAGAGCGTCCAGCGCCCGGTCGCTGCGCGGCGCGGCCTCGAACTCGCCCTTGGTGACGATGTTGAAGTCGTTGTCGGTCTGCTCGTTGTACGAAACGCGGGCCTTCAGGAACGAGCCGTTGTCGAAGTCCTTCACGACCTTCAGCTCGTAGTGATCACGCTCCGAACCGCGGCTCTTGCGGCCGGTCCAGACGTCGTTCTCCTGGTGCGACAGCGTGAAGTAGCCCGACAGGCCCGGCGCGATCTCGCCGCTGTCGATACGGCCGTACAGCCGCTGGAAGTTGAACGAGCCGACGCCGCCCTCGATCGTCGCGCCGAAGGTCTTGCGCGGGGCGTCGGTGACGAAGTCGATGAAGCCGCCCAGAGCAAAGCGCGACGGCGCGCCGATGTCGCCTGCGCTTTGCGAGACGTTGATCCGGCCGATGTTGCTGCTTTCGATGAAGCGCTGCGGCGGCGAGCCGCCGTTGAAGCGGCTGTCGCCGGTGGGAATGCCGTCCAGGGTCAGGCCGATCTGCTCGTCGCCCAGGCCGCGCATGTAGATCTCGAACGAGAAGCTGCCGCCGCGGGCGTCGCCGGTCGAGACCTGCACGCCCGGAACCTTGACCAGGACCTGGGTGATCTCCGCGCCCAGCGGACGCTCCTGGATGTCCTCGGCGCCGACCGCGAAGGTGGCGCGGGTCAGGCCCGAGCCGAAGCGCTCGGCGGTGACCACAACTTCTTCAAGGGTGTCAGCGGTCGGCGCGGCCTGCTGCGCCATGGCCGGCGCGGCCATGACCAGGAACAGTGCGCTCGAAACCAGCCAAGTGGACGTCTTCATGCTCGGGCCCCCTTAAGGCGGATCCGCCGTGGCGGATGTCGGTACTGATTTAGTGAAACGTTTCATATTCAAGTTCAATGACAATTTCATCACAGACCGCCAGGATGATCTGGACGCCCAATCACACATCACCCTTTGCTATTATGAGACATTTCCAAGCGGAGCGCTGATCGCCCCGCATGCAGCGCCCCCAAACCACACCGGCCAGCGTCAGTAATTTCGCCATATTTCCTTGAAACGTTTCACTCTATATCCTGACGCCGAACGTCGTCGGAGGGGACATGCTGGTCAATGAAACCGCGCGGGCGCTGCTGGGCCTCGTCGTGTTCCTGGTCCTGGGCTGGCTGCTGTCGGAGAACAAGCGCGCCCTGCCCTGGCGCGCCGTGCTGGTCGGCTTGTCGTGTCAGATCGGCCTAGCCTTGCTGCTGACCAAGGTCCCGGCGATCACCGCCGCCTTCGCCGCCGCCACCCATGCCGTCGACGCCCTGCAGGCGGCCTCGCGCGCGGGCTCCAGCTTCATGTTCGGCTATCTGGGCGGCGGCCGCGCGCCGTTCAGCGTCGAGGATCCCGGCGCGGCCTTCATCTTCGCCTTCCAGGCCCTGCCAGCCATCCTGCTGGTCGGAGCGCTGTCGGCCCTGCTGTGGCACTGGAAGGTGCTGATCTGGATCGTTCGCGGCGCGGCCTGGGCGTTCGGCAAGCTGTTCGGGGTCAGCGGCCCGGTCGGGGTCTCGACCTCGGCCTGCGTGTTCCTAGGCATGGTCGAGGCGCCGCTGCTGATTAAGCCGTTCCTGCCGCGCCTGTCGCGCGCCGAGATCTTCATCATCATGGTCGACGGCCTGTCGGTGATCGGCGGCTCGATGATGATCGTGCTGGGCTCGTTGATCTCGGCCAAGGTGCCCAACGCCTTCAGCCACCTGCTGATCGCTTCGCTGATCAGCACACCGATGGCGATCGGCATGGCGCGCCTGATCATTCCGGGCGCGGCCTCTTCCGAGACCCACGAGCCCATCGTGCTCGCCAGCCCATATCGCAGCAGCCTGGAGGCCGTGACTTTCGGCACCTTGGACGCGGTGAAGATGGTGCTGAACATCGCCGGCCTGCTGGTGGTGTTCGTCGGCTTGATCGCCCTGATCAATATGGGCCTGGGCGCCCTGCCTCACGCCGGAACGCCCCTGACGCTGGGCGCGATCCTGGGCTGGCTGCTGACCCCGATCGTCTGGCTGACCGGCGCGCCGCTGGGCGAGCTGCAGACCGTCGGGGCGATCCTGGGGACCAAGGTGGCCGCCAACGAGGTCGTGGCCTACAGCGACATGATGGCCCTGCCGCCCGGCGCGCTCAGCGAGAAAAGCCTGCTGATCCTGACCTACGCCCTGGGCAGCTTCGGCAATGTCGGCAGCGTCGCCATCCTGATCGGCAGCCTGTCGGCCATGGCCCCGGAAAAGGTCGGCGAGGTGGTCGAGCTAGGCTTCAAGGCCTTGGCCGCCTCGTTCTTGACCATCTGCATGACGGCCACGCTGATGGGGATCATTGGCGGGTAGACAGCAGGACGCCCGCCGCCGCGATCCCAGCCTCGGCGGACGTGCGGGGCGAGCCGCCGACGATCAGCGCGGCCAGGGCCGCGCCGGCGAAGGTGTCGCCCGCGCCGGTGGCGTCGTCGACCTCGAGCGCCTCGACGGGCAGATCCAGAACCACGCCGCCCGCCTCGATCCGGACCCCGTCGGCGCCGCGAGTCTCGAACAGGATCTGGCCATGGGGTGCGTGTCCGTCGCGCCCAGCCTCCAGCCAGGCGCGTTCGCCGGCGTTGCAGAACACCACATCGGCGCGACCTGTCAGCTGCGCGACGAGATCAGGCGGGAAGCAGGCCGGATCGTCCTTGGCGATCCAGGCCAGGCGCGCGGTTGGCGGCAAGACATGCAGCAGGCGGCGCAGCAGCCCCGCCGGCCCCGCCGCGATGACCAGCCACGTCGCGGCATGGGCCAGTCGCACCTGCGCTTCGGTCAGCTCGGCGGGCCCAGGCCGCAGCAGGCAGCCATAGGTCCCATCGGCGTTGTAGATCAGCAGGCAGCGGGTCGAGGATGCGCCGGACTGAACGGCGACACCGTCCAGCGAAACCCCCGCCGCGCGGCAAGCCGCGAGGTAGGCCTCACCGTCGCAGTCGTCGCCGACCCAGGTCAGGGGCGCGGCGGCCACGTCCGCCTTTGCCAGCGCAGCGCTGGCATAGAGCGCCGCCCCGCCGGCCCGCGGCCACGCGTCGTCGGCGCCCTGACGCATGAGCAGCGTGCCGCGCCCGGTGAAGTCGCCCTCGACCCGCGCCACATAGTCGATCGTCGCGAAACCCGCGACCACCACCGGTCCCGTCATGCCGTCCCATCCTCGGAAGCTCGCTTGACTGAAACGTTTCACTTGCTAATTTGCAAGGACAATCTGGACCCGGACCATCCCATGCAGCCCCCCGTCTTCATCGCCTTCACCGGCGTCGATCGCCTCGACCTGCTGCCTGGGATGAAGGCGCTGTCGGCGCGCTATCCGATCGAGTGGGGCGTTCTGGTCGATGCGGCGCAGGAAGGCGAAAGCGCCCTCTTTCCGGAAGCGACGGTGCGTGACGCCCTGCTGGCCGAGCGCGACCTGCGCTGGGCGGCGCACGTGTGCGGCGAGGCCGCCCGCGCGATCGTCGCCGACCCGCTGACCGGGCCCCTTCCCCCCGGCGGCGTCCAGCGGGTACAGGTCAATCACAGCTTCAAGGGCAGCACCCCGGCCCAGGCCGCCGCGTCGCGCGACTATGGTCGCCGCACGGGCGTGCGGACGGTGCTGCAGTGCTCGGCCGCCTTCCCGCTGGCCCAGACCGGCGTCGACTGGCTTTACGACGTCTCGTTCGGCACGGGCATGCGCCCAGACCGTTGGCCCGCTCCGCCGCAGGCCGAGGGTCCGTTCTGCGGCTATTCCGGCGGCATCGGTCCCGACACCGTCGAGGACGTCTTGGCCCGCATCGCTGCTCCGGACGGCGCGCTCTACTGGATCGACATGGAGTCGGGCGTGCGCACCGACGGCCTGCTCGACCTAGCCAAGTGCGAAGCCGTGTGCCGCGCGGTCTACGGATGAGCCACGCGCCCCGGCTGGTGATCCTCGACACCGATCCCGGCGTCGACGACGCCCTGGCCCTGCTCTATCTGCGCGCCCGACCCGAGCTGACGCTGCTGGCGATCACTACCGTGTTCGGCAACGCCGACGTCGAGACCACCACCCGCAACGCCCTCTATCTGCGCCAGCGCCTGGGACTGGACGTTCCGGTCTACCGGGGAGCCGCCGCGCCGCTGCAGGGCCCGCGTGGACCTTCGCCGTTGCATGTGCATGGCGAGAATGGCCTGGGCGATCTGGATCTCGGCGACTTTATAGCGCCTCCCGTCGATCCGGGCGCAGCGCACGAGCGCATCCTCGAGGCCGTTCGCGCTCACCCTGGGGCCGTCACCCTCGTCGCCATCGGCCCGCTGACCAACCTGGCCCTGGCCCTGCGCGCGGCGCCGGACATCGCCCGGCAGGTCGCCGAGGTGGTGATCATGGGCGGCGCGTTCGGTGGCGGCAACGTCACGCCCTACGCCGAAGCTAACATCCACAACGATCCAGACGCCGCCGCCGCGGTGTTTGCCGCCGACTGGCCCATAACGCTCGTCCCGCTCGATGCGACGATGTCGTGCGTCCTCTCGAACGCAGCCGCCGCTTCGCTCGCCCACACGGCCGGCGACGGCGGACGGCTGGCCCACGACGTCTCGCGCGGCTACGCGGCCGCCTATGCCGAGCACGAGGGCCTGGACGGCTGCGTGCTGCACGACGTGGCGGCGCTGGCCTGGCTGGTTCGGCCGGATCTGTTCGAGGCTCACGAAGGGCCGGTGACCATCACCTTGGATAAAGAACGCCGAGGGCAAAGCCTTCGCACAAACGCACCTTCAAACGTCCAGACCTGCCTAGCCGCCTGTGGACAAACGCTGGCCGCGCACTTCGTCGAAAGCCTTCAGGGCTCGACCAGCCGGTAGCCGATCCCCGGCTCGGTCAGGATCAGGCGCGGGTGCGAGGGCTCGGTTTCCAGCTTCTGGCGCAGCTGGCCGATGAAAACCCGCAGGTACTGCGAGTCCTGGGCGTGAGAAGCGCCCCACACCGCGACCAGCAGCTCCTTCTGCGTCAGCACCTTGCCCGGGCTCGTCGCCAGACGCGCCAGCAGAGCGTATTCCTTGGGCGACAGACCGACCTTCTCGCCGGCGCGGGTCACTAGGCGCTTGTCCAGGTCGATCTCGACCTCGCCCAGGCGGATCGGCCCTAGCGGGCCGGCCGCCTTGCCCGTGTGTCTCAGCGCGGCCCGCAAGCGCGCCAGCAGCTCGCCGACCCCGAACGGCTTTTCGACATAGTCGTTGGCCCCCTTGTCCAGGGCCTCGATCTTCTCGACCTCGCGGTCGCGGGCCGACAGGATCAGGATCGGACCGTCATAGAAGGCCCGCGCCTTTTCCAGCACCTGCTTGCCGTCCATGTCGGGCAAACCCAGGTCCAGCACCACCGCGTCCGGCGACCACAGGGCCACGGCGCGCAGGCCCTCCTGGCCGCTGTCGGCGCGCAGCGGCTCGTAGCCCGCCGCGTCCAGGGCAGGACCCAGGAAGCGGTGAATCTGCGGCTCGTCGTCGATGACGAGGATGCGCTGGCGCGGGTCGCTGCTCATGGCGCCGTTCATAGCAGATCGTGCGGCGTGGCGATGGTCTTGGGCAGGCTGATCAGCATGCGCGTGCCGCGGCCGTCGTGGATCGGGCTGGCGGCGGCGATGCGCCCGCCCATGGCGTCGATGAAGCCCTTGGCGATGGCCAAACCCAGGCCCGCGCCCTGGCTCCGATCGCTGGGCTCTTCCATGCGGCGGAACTTGTCGAAGATCCGCTCCAGCTCGGCCGGCGGCACGCCCCGGCCCTCGTCCTCGATGCTGATCACGACATTGCCGCGATCCTCGTAGGCGGCCAGCTCGATCCGGCTGCCGTCGGCGCTGTAGGCGATGGCGTTTTCCAGAATGTTGACAACGACTTGCTCGAGCAGGCTCGCGTCGATCCGCACCATGGAAAGACGATCCGGATAGTCCCGCGACAGGGGACGCTGGCCCAATCGCCGCTCCACCCGTTGGGCCGCCGCGTTGAGCACATCGCGGACGTCGGTCCAGTCGGTGCGCAGCCGCAAGGCCCCGCCTTCCAGCCGGGTCATATCCAGCAGGTTGGCGACATAGCGACTGAGACGCTCGGCCTCCTCGCGGATGCTGACCAGCAGGTCCTGGCGCACCGCCTTGCTCATCTTGTCGCCGAGCTCGAGCAGGGTGCTGGAGGCGCCCAGCACCGTCGACAGCGGCGTGCGCAGATCGTGGCTGACCGAGTTCATCAGGGCCGAGCGGAAGCGATCGGCGCGGCGCAGGGTCTCGGTCTCCAGCGCCTCGGTCGCCAGTTGCGAGCGCTCCAGCGCCACCGCGCCCTGCTCCAGCAGCGCCATGATCAGCGGCTCCTGGTCCGCGCCCGCGCCGGCCTCGACGGCGGCCACGCCGGCGCGGGCGCGCACGCCCTCCAGCGGCCAGAACGTCCATCGCGCCTGAGGCAGGGTTCCAGTGCCGAAGCCGGCGGCCTCGCCCTTCTCCCAGGCCCAGCGGGCGGCGGCCATCTGGGCGGCGTCCAGCGCTTCCAGGCTGGGCGAGCCAGCGAAGGGCGCGATCTCGCCGTTCTCGGGAAGCAGGACCAGCGCCCGTCCACCGGCGGCGGCCGCGACCTGCTCGGCCAGGGCCTGGGCGACGGCGTCTCGCCCCGTGGCGGCCGATAGCGTCCGACTAGCCGCCAGCAAGGTGGTCACGGCGGCGGCGCGGCGCTGCGAGCCCAAGGCCTGGTCGCGGACCCGACCCGCGAGCCCGCCCGACGCCAGGGCCACGGCCCAGAACACCACCAGGGTGATGAAGTCGGTCGGCGCCCCAATCGCCAGGCTGTAGCGCGGGGCCAGGAACAGATAGTTGTAGACGAGGAAGGCCACGGTCGCCGCCGCCAGGGCGGGCCTCAGGCCATGCAGCACGCCGGCGGCCAGCACCGCGGCCAGGAAGATCATCCCCAGGTCGACGCGGTCGAAGGCCACGTCCAGGCCCCAGGCGGCCAGGGTCGCGGCGGCCACGAACAGCGCCCCGACCGCATAGCCTTGCCAGCGACCCAGCCCGAGCGCTCGCACCGGTCGCGGCTCGCGCTCGTGCGTCGCCTCGGTGACCACATGGACCGCGACGCCGCGCGCCTCGCGCAGCAGGGCGGCGGCCAGCGAGCGGCCCAGGACCTCGCGCCAGCGGCTCTCGACCGACTTGCCCAGCACGATCTGCGTGACGTTGTTGCGGCGGGCATAAGCCATCACGGTCGCGACGATGTCGCCGCCGGTCAGGGCCACGGTCGAACCGCCCAGTTGCTCTGCCAAGCGGTAGGCCTCGCGCACCCGGGCGGCGCTGCCCTCCCCGGCCGCCGGCCGATCGGTGCGTTCGACATGAGCGACGATCCAGGGAGCGTCCATCATCATGTCCGACAGCCGCCGGCCGGTCCGCACCAACGCTCCGGCCATGGCGTCGCCGCCGACCAGCACCAAGATCCGCTCGCCCGCCGCCCAGGGTCCCTCGACGCCCCGCTCGCGCATCGCCGCGACCAGCTGGTCGTCGACCGTCTGGGCCGCGCGGCGCAAGGCCAGTTCGCGCAGCGCCGTCAGGTTCTCGACCTTGAAGAAGTTCTCCGAGGCCAGGCGCGCGGTCTCGGGGACATAGACCTTGCCGGCCGCCATCCGCTCGCGCAGTTCGTCGGGCGTGATGTCCACGAACTCGATGGCGTCGGCGCGCGACAGGGCGCTGTCGGGAACGGTCTCGCGCTGGCGCACGCCGGTGATGCGCTGGACGACGTCGACCAGGCTCTCCAGGTGCTGGACGTTCAGGGTGGTCCAGACGTCGATGCCGGCCGCCAGCAGTTCCTCGACATCCTGCCAGCGCTTGGGATGGCGCGAGCCCGTCGCGTTGGAGTGGGCGTATTCGTCCACCAGCAGGATCGCCGGCTTGCGCTGCAGCGCCGCGTCGAGGTCGAACTCCATCTGCACGCGGCCGCCGTGCTCAATCGGCCGGCGCGGCATGACCTCCATGTCGCGCAACAGGCTCTCGGTCTCGCGGCGGCCGTGGGTCTCGACCAGGCCGATCAGGACGTCCTTGCCCTGCGCCTTGCGGCGACGGGCGGCGCGCAGCATCTCGTAGGTCTTGCCCACGCCCGGCGCCATGCCCAGAAACACCTTGAGGCGCCCCCGGCTCGCCTTGTTGGCGGCGGCCAGGAGCGCCTCTGGGTCGGGCCTTTTTGGCTCGCCCGTCAACGAAGTTACCCGCCTTTCGGGAAGCGAGCGTCGAGCGCCCGGTTCAGCGCCAGGACGTTGACCCGCGGCTGACCGATGAAGCCCAGTAGCGGCGGCAGGACCTGGGCCTCGACTATCGCCGACACCTGTCCTTCCGGCACGCCGCGCGCCTTGGCGACACGTAGGATCTGGAAGCGGGCGTTGGCCGGCGAGATGTCCGGATCCAGGCCCGAGCCCGAGGTCGTCACCGCGTCGGCCGGGATGGCCGCGCCGGGGTTCTCGGCCCGCAGCGCGGTCGCATCGGCTTTCTCACGCTCGATCAGCTTTTCGTTCATCGGCCCCATGTTGGAGCCGCTGGAGGCGCTGGCGTCATAGCCGTTGCCGGCCGCCGATGGACGGCCATGGAAGTAGCCGGGCGCGGTGAAGACCTGGCCGATCAGGGCCGAACCGACCACCTTGCCGCCAGCGTCGCGGACCAGGCTGCCGCCGGCCTGAGCCGGAAAGGCCGCCTGGGCGACGCCAGTCACGGCCAATGGATAGGCCACGCCCAGCAGCGCGGTGAACAGGCCCATCGAAACCAGGGCCGGTCGCAGATGAGAGATCATTTCGAATCGTCCTTAGAAGCGCTTCGAAACGCCGACATACAGCTGAACGTCAGGCGTGTTCCGGTTCAAGCCGAAGTTGGCGCCGCCGTCCAGTTGCAGGGTCGGAGTGACGAGATAGGCGGCCGCAAAGTCGGCCGAGAACTGGGTGATCGTGTCGGCCGGATCGAAGTTGGTGAACGTCCACAGCTCGCCGATCAGGGTCAGCTTGGAGGTGACCGGGCGCGCCAGATTGATGGTGTTGGTCATCCCGGCGTGACGGCCGCTGCCATCGCTGTCCAGCAGCAGGTCGACCTGCGGATTGAAGGTCAGCACAGCGCCGTCCAGGGCGAAGCTGACCGGCAGGGCCACGCCGCCCTCGACCTTGTCATTGCCCAGGCCGCGGCTGGCGGTCGGAACCTTGACATAGGGGATCAGGGCGATGGTCGCCTTGCCCTGGGCATAGACCTGGGCCTTGTAACGGACCCAGACGTCGCCGACGCCGTCCAGCTTGTCGTCGACGCCGGGACCGCGGGTGCGGGCCTCGACATAGGGCGTCCAGGTGACCTGCAGGTCGCTCTTGTCGGTCAGGCCGACCTTGAGCGTCGTGGCGGCGATCGCGGTCGTGTCGGCCTTGACGCCGCCGACCTTGTTGCGGGTCCAGTTGACGCCGTCGGCCTCGACCTGCCAGGCGCCTTGCGGGACCGTGCAGACGGCGTTCGACTTGGTCGGGCGGTCCGTGCAGATCGGGGCTTCCTGGGCCGAGGCGGCGCCGTGGAAGGCGATGGCCGAAACCGTGGCCAGGGCGAGGAACGCGAACTTCGAGTTCATGGAAGGACTAGCTTTCAGAGGTTTGGAGCGGGGCATCAGGCCAGCCCCAGGGCCGACACCACGAGGTCGATCAGCTTGATGCCCACGAAGGGCGCGATCAGGCCGCCGATCCCGTAGAGGGTCAGGTTGCGCGACAAGAGCTTGCCGGCGCCGACGGCGCGGTACTTCACGCCCTTGAGGGCCAGCGGGATCAGGGCGACGATCACCAGGGCGTTGAAGATCACCGCCGACAGGATCGCGCTTTGCGGGCTGTGCAGGTTCATGATGTTCAGCGCGCCCAGGGCCGGCAGCGAGGCTACGAACATCGCCGGGATGATGGCGAAGTACTTGGCCACGTCGTTGGCGATCGAGAAGGTCGTCAGGGCGCCGCGGGTGATCAGCATCTGCTTGCCGACCTCGACGATCTCGATGACCTTGGTCGGGTCGCTGTCGAGATCGACCATGTTGCCGGCCTCGCGGGCCGCCTGCGCGCCGGTCTGCATGGCCACGCCGACATCCGCCTGAGCCAGAGCCGGGGCGTCGTTGGCGCCGTCGCCGCACATGGCGACCAGGCGCCCCTTGCCCTGCTCTTCCCGGATCAGCCGCAGCTTGTCCTCGGGGGTCGCTTCGGCCAGGAAGTCGTCGACGCCGGCTTCCGAGGCGATGGCGGCGGCGGTCACCGGGTTGTCGCCGGTGATCATCACTGTGCGCAGGCCCATGCGGCGCAGGTCGGCGAAGCGTTCCTTGACGCCCGGCTTGACCATGTCCTTCAGGTGGATGACGCCGACCAGGACGCCGTCCTCGCTGACCGCCAGCGGCGTGCCGCCCGAGCGGGCGATACGGTCGACGGCGGCGGCGATCTCGCCCGGAATGCTCTTGGGCTCCAGCGCCAGCGAACGATAGACGGCGTCGACTGCGCCCTTGCGCCAGCTGCGACCTTCGTGGTCCAGGCCCGACTGGCGGGTCTGGGCGGTGAACGGGATGGCTGTGGCGCCGGCCGGCTGCTCGACGATCAGGCCGCGACCACGGGCCAGCTCGACGATCGAACGGCCTTCCGGCGTCTCGTCGGCCAGCGAGGCGATCAGCGCCGCCTTCAGGGCCGCGTCGGGACGCACGCCGGGGGCCGGGACCACCTCGACCGCCATGCGGTTGCCGAAGGTGATGGTGCCGGTCTTGTCCAGCAGCAGGGTGTCGACGTCGCCGGCCGCTTCCACGGCCCGGCCCGAGGTGGCCAGGACATTGACCTTCAGCAGGCGGTCCATGCCGGCGATGCCGACGGCCGACAGCAGGCCGCCGATAGTCGTCGGAATGAGCGTGATGAACAGCGCGCCCAGCACCAGCGGATCCAGGACCACGCCCGAGAACCTGCCCAGGCCCAGCAGGGTCACCACCGCGATCAGGAAGATCAGGGTCAGGCCGGCCAAGAGCACGGCCAGGGCCACCTCGTTGGGCGTCTTGCGGCGATCGGCGCCCTCGACCATGGCGATCATGCGGTCGAGGAAGGTGTTGCCCGCCTCGGCGGTGACGCGGACCTTCAGCCAGTCGGAGACCACCGTGGTGCCGCCGGTGACGGCCGAGCGGTCGCCGCCGCTTTCACGGATCACCGGCGCGCTTTCGCCGGTGATCGCCGCCTCGTTGACGCTGGCCATGCCCTCGACGATCTCGCCGTCGGTCGGGATGACGTCGCCGGCCTCGACCAGAATGATCTCGCCCACGCCCAGCTTGTGGGCCGGGGTCGGGACGTAAGTCCCGGTCGTGGGATCGACCAGCAGCTTGGCCTTGGTCGTCACGCGGGTGGCGCGCAGGCTGTCGGCGGCGGCCTTGCCGCGCCCTTCGGCGACGGCTTCGGCCAGGTTGGCGAACAGCACGGTGGCCCACAGCCACAGCGCGATCTGGATGGCGAAGCCGGCCGGCTGCTGGGTGGCAACCGCCGCGACCGCCGAAACGGTCGACAGCAGGGCCACGATCCAGGTCGCGAAGATCACCGGATTGCCGGTGAGCTTGCGCGGGTCGAGCTTGAGGAAGGAGTCCTTGGCCGCGCGGGCCAGGACGGCGCTGGAAAGACCTCCAGCGCGGATGTCTACGACACTCATGATGTCACCGTTCAGCGGAGGGCCGCGACCGCGCCGAGCACCTGGAAGTGCTCGACGATCGGTCCCAGCGCCATCGCGGGGAAGAATTGCAGGCCGCCCAGGATCAGGATCACCCCGACCAGGAGGCCGACGAACAGACCGCCATCGGTCGGCAGGGTGCCGGCGGAAGGGGCGAGCTTCGGCTTGACGACCAGGGCGCCGGCGATGGCCAGGACGGCCACGATCGGCAGGAAGCGGCCCATGGCCATGGCGATGGCCAGGGTGACGTTCCACCAGGGCGCGTTGGCGGTCAGACCGGCGAAGGCCGAGCCGTTATTGGCCGTACCGGAGACATAGGCGTAGAGGATCTCCGACAGGCCGTGCGGCCCCTCGTGCATCAGGCCCTTCAGCGCCTCGGGCAGCACCGCCGACACAGCCGAGAAGCCCAGCATCGACAGCGGGATGACGATCACGGCCAGGATCGCGAACTGGATCTCGCGGGCCTCGATCTTCTTGCCAAGGTATTCCGGCGTGCGGCCGACCATCAGGCCGGCGACGAACACCGCCAGCAGGGCCATGACGCCCATGATCGCGATGCCCGACCCGATGCCGCCCGGTAGGATTTCGCCCAGCTGCATCAGGAACATCGCGATGCCGCCGCCCAGCGGCATCAGGCTGGAGTGCATGCCGTTGACCGAGCCGTTCGAGGCGCCGGTGGTCATGGCGGCCCAGGCGGCGGTCGACGGCGCGCCGAAGCGGACCTCCTTGCCCTCCATGTTGACCGACGTATCCACCCCGGCCGCGACCTGGGCCGGAGCCGGTTGCGTCTCGGTGGCGTAAATGCCCGCCGCGCCGGCGAACAGCAGCACCGAAGCGGCCATCACCAGGGCGCGAACCTCCTTCTTGGCCATGACCATGCGGCCGAAGGCGAAGAAGGACGCCCAGCCCAGCACATTGATCGAGATCGCCGTGATCAGGTTGGTCAGCGGCGTGGGGTTCTCGAACGGGTGCGCGGAGTTGGCGTTGAAGATCCCGCCGCCGTTGATGCCCAGCATCTTGACGGCTTCCTGCGACGCCACGGCGTAGAGCGAGATCTTCTGCTCGGCGCCTTCCAGGGTCGTGGCGGTGACGCCGGCCGACAAGGTCTGCGGCAAGCCCAGCGCGACCAGCAGCACGGCGACGACGAACGAGACCGGCAGCAGCACATAGAGCGTGGTGCGGATCAGGTCGGCCCAGAAGTTGCCGACGCCCTCGCCGCGGTTGGCGACGAACGCGCGCGCCAGGGCCGCGGCCACGGTCGCGCCGGTGGCGGCCGAAACGACGTTCTGGGTCGTCAGCACCAGCATCTGGCTGAGCGTCGACATGGTCGTCTCGCCCGCATAGCTCTGCCAGTTGGTGTTGGTGACGAAGCTGATGGCGGTGTTGAACGCCAGATGCCCCGACAGACCGGGAAAGCCTTGCGGGTTCAGCGGCAGCACGCCCTGCAGGCGCAGCACCAGATAGGTCAGGATGAAGCCGACCAGGTTGAAGGCGAGCAGCGCCAGGGCGTAGCCGTGCCAGCTCTGGCTTTTCTTGGGATCGACACCGCAGGCGGCGTACAGGAGCGCCTCGACCGGACGCAGGATCGGATCGAGGAAGGTCCGCTCGCCTTTCCAGACGCGCGACATAAAAACGCCCAGCGGCCAACCGATGGCGACCGCCAGGCCCAGGGTCAGGGCGATTTCCGCCCATCCTTGCCAAGTCATTTGAGGAGGTCCGTCAGAACTTGTCGGGCCGCAGCATCGCCGCGACCATGTAACCGGCGACCACGATCGCGCCGGCCGCCCACAGAAGGTTCACGAGCATCGTCAGACGCGCCTCAGGGCGCCGACGAAGCCCGCGAACAGGGCGAAGAGGACGAGACCTCCTCCGAGGAACATCAGATCAGCCATCGCGGCCTCCATTTCATTGGAGCCGGATGGACCATGGCGCCGCGTAAGGGCTCCATGTGGAAGCGGGGCCCTGATGTAAGGGCCGCGTAAAGATCGCCTATTCGGCGGCGTAGACCACCGGGTGGACGTGGGCCCACAGGTGGGCGCGATAGGTCTCGAAGCACTGCTCGCCGCAGATCAATCGCATCACCGCCCCTTCGGCGATGAAGCGCGCCCGCGAGGGGTCCTCGGTGACCAGCGGGATCAGCGCCTCGGCGTTCCAGGCCTTGGAGTGCTCGATGTCCAGCTGAGCATGCAGGGCGAAGTACTTGCGAGCCTCGGGCGAGACGCCGGCGCGCTTGAGGCCGGCATCGACGCAGGCCACGCGGGTCGGGGCGGTCAGCTCGACGACGCCCAGGGCGCCGATCGACTGCCAAACATAGCGCCGCGTGGTGGCGAAGGCCGTCATGACGTTGGCCAGGCACAGCGACTGCCAGAGCGTGCTGTCGATGGTGGGCGTCAGGCCCAGGGTCTCGGTAGTGCGCGACAGCATGGGACCATGCATGCCGCGAGCGCTGCCGCGGCCCATTTCGTCCCAATAGTTGCGGGCCAGCTCCAGCTTGGCGCGGTCGGGCACCTTGACCTGGGTCATGGCCACCAGGTCGTCGAAGCCGGCCTCGCCCGCGGCTTCCTGGGTCAGGAACCACTTCAGGTCGTCGAGCGAGGCGGCGCCTTCCAGCCAGTCGAATAGCGGATCCCACTGGCCCGGGCCGTGTTCCTTCAAGGCCTCGAACCAGGCGATGAAGCCTTCCGGATCGGTCGGAACATCGGCGACCAGAGGCGCGATCTGCGCGCGGAAGGCCTCGATGAACTCGCCTTCGAGACGGAGCATACGAGAGTTCTCGTCCAGTTCGCGCCGCCAGTCCTCGCCCGGCTCGGCCGGCGCCAAGCGCTGGTGGTTCCAGTGGGCCAAGCCCCGGTGCAACGCCTCGGCGTCAGGGAACCGTGGGCTGAATGCGCCCATACGCGAAAGACGCTCTCCACCAAACACGTCCTGCTCTCCATCACATCGCCGGCCTGCGCCCCGGCGAGGGTCAAACGAGGCTGCGGCGCGGCCGTTCCAGTGTCGGGCGGCCGACAACAGAGCGGTTTAAGCAATTGAGTTCGATCAGGAACCGGGCGTGCGCATCCGTGTTTGCAACGCCGTCTTGGGATCTCGCCAGAGGCGGACCATATTGATGAAATGCCCCTGCTCCGCGTCCGCGTCATCGATCTGGAGACCGCCGGCACGGCTCCTCATGAAGTCTGCGAAATCGGCTGGCAGGACGTGCTCCAGGACGAGGGCGGACGCTGGGTCGTTAGCAAAGAGCGCGGCGCAAAGTTCGTCGATCCGGGCGGCCCGATCTCACCTCGGACGATGGCTATCCACCACATCCGCGACGACGACGTGACCGGCGCGGGCTTCTGGAAGGATGTTGCGCCAGGCATATTGCGACCAGACGGCGGGGTCCTGGCGCTTGCTGCGCACAGGGCCGCTTTCGAGCAGCGGTTCTGCACGCCCCGCCTCTCTGGCGGCGCGGCGTGGATCTGCACCTGGAAATGCGCGCTTCGCCTTTGGCCGCACCTGCCAAGCTTCTCCAACCAGATGCTGCGCTACACGCGGCAGCCCGAAGGCCTGGATCATGCGACCGGCCTGCCGGCGCACCGGGCCATGCCGGACGCCTACGTCACCGCCCACCATCTGCGCGACATGCTGAAGGAGGCTTCAGTGGAGCAGCTCCTGGCCTGGAGCCGCGAGCCCGGCTTGCTGCCACGCGCACCCAGTGGGGCCGAGCGCGGTAAGCCCTGGCGAGACGTTGGGACCGAAGCGCTGCAGGCTCTCGCCCGCGAGCGCGATCTCGACGTGCGTTTCAGCGCCGAGACCGAACTACGGCGTCGCGGCCAGCTTCCCGAGACGGCCGCGACGCCGCCCGCTCAGCAGCGCCTGCTCTAGCGGATCGCGTTGAAGGCTGCAGTCAGGCGCTTCTTCACCAAGCCGGGGGTGGTGGCGACACTGGCCTCGGCGGCTGCGGCGTTGGGCTTGCCGTCGCCGACCTTGGCCACGAACACCATGCCCATGCCCCAGTGCGGCGTGCACTTGAAGCCGTAGACGCCCGACTTGGCCAGGGTGACGACCACTTCCTTGTTCAGCGCGCCCTTCACCGGCGTGAAGCCCGGAGGCGCCATGCCGGGGATCGACGCGACGTCATGGCCCGGGTCAGTCGGGATGAAGCGGATGGTGTCGCCCGGCTTCAGCTTGGCGGTCGACGGTTCGAAGACCATCATGCCTTCCGCGCCGCGGTTGAGCATCTTGACCTTGAGCTCGGCGGCCCCCGCCACGTTCGCGAACGTGATGACCCCGGCGATCGCGGCGAGCGCGAGAACGGACTTCGACATGGGAATTCCTGGGTTATGCGATCGGGCTCATCGACCCGGTGCAGCCCTTCTAGGAACTTCCTCCGCACAGAACTTTGCGCAGGCGCAAACCCGCGACCCATAGACGTCATTTCCGCCGGACTGCGACGGAACGCCACGCCGGCAAGCTACGCCCTATTAGGCACGTCGGGCGCAGGTTGCCCCGGTCGCAGGAACCCGTGTCATGACGCACTCCAACATCATCCCCTTCGAGCCCAGAAACCCGATCCTGGCGTACGAGAACGAGGGCTTGGAGGACGCAGACCGGGCGCTTCTGGAAGAACTGGCCGAGACCCTGGCGAGCATGCCGCGCGGGATGTGCATGATCGATGAGGAGGCGCGGCTGATCTTCTGCAACGCAGCCTTCGCGGCGATGTACGGGCTGCCGACGAGGCTGACCCAGCCCGGCACCGCGCGCGCCGAGATCGTCGCGTTCTGCGCCCCCCGCTTCGCCTGGGCGACGGTCAATGTCCGCGATCATCTGGCGCTCGACGATCAGGCCGGTCCCGAGGACACCGTCATCGGCGAGTACTGGATCAACGAGACCCGCCGCGTGCGCGTCTCGCACACCAAGATCGCCGGCGGCGGATATGTCGCCATGCACGAGGAGATCGACGTCGCCCCCCTCCTCGCCATGGCGCTGGAAGAGGCCTGAGCCCCTATTCCGACTTCGGCGCCCAGTCCTTGTTGATGACCAGGGCCGCCAGAGTGCAGGCCACGCCGGACAGCAGATAGGCCCCCACCGACCACAGGCCGAAACGCGTCGCCAGGAACAGAGCCACCAGCGGCGCGAAGCCTGCGCCGATCAGCCAAGCCGAGTTGGCGACGATCGCAGCGCCCGTATAGCGGTGCTGAGCCGGGAAGCTGCTGTTGACCACGCCCGACGACTGACCGAACGCCAGGCCCAGCAGGGCGAAGCCGGCGATCATGTAGATCGCCTCGCCCAGGCCGCCGGCGTTCAGAAGCTGCGGGGCGAAGCCGCTGTAGGCGCCGATCATCACGGCCGAAACGCCCAGCACCGCGCGACGGCCGACGCGATCGGCGATGACGCCCGAAGCCAGCATGGCCAGGATGCCGATCACCGCGCCGACGGCCTCGATGGCTAGGAAGCGGATCGGCTCCTCGCCCGCGCGCAGGGTCACCCACGACAGCGGGAACACGGTAACCAGATGGAACAGCGCAAAGCTGGCCAGCGGGGCCAGAGCGCCCAGAGCGATCGTGCGCCACTCGACCGCCACGGTCTTGAACGGCGGCGACGGCTGCAGTTCCTGGCTCTCGAACAGGCGCTCGAACTCCGGCGTCGCCACCAGGCGCAGGCGGGCGAACAGAGCGACGACGTTGATGGCCAGAGCCACGAAGAACGGATAGCGCCAGCCCCACGACAGGAAGTCGGCCGGCGACAGGATCGAGATGAAATAGGCGAACAGGCCGGTGGCGACCAAGAGGCCCAGCGGCGCGCCCAACTGCGGGATCATCGCGTACCAGCCGCGGCGATCCTTGGGCGCATTGAGCGAAAGCAATGACGGCAGGCCATCCCAGGCGCCGCCCAATGCGATGCCCTGGCTGAAGCGGAACACCGCGAGCAGAACAGCCGACCACGCGCCGATCGTCTCGAAGCCCGGCAACAGCGCCAGCGCCATGGTCGAGCCGCCCAACAGGAACAGGGCGATCGTCAGCTTCACGCCTCGTCCGTGCTTGCGGTCGATGGCGGTGAACAGCAGCGTCCCGAAAGGACGACCGATGAAAGCCAGGGCAAAGACCGCAAACGAGAACAGCGTACCCGTCACCGCGTCTACGTAAGGGAACACCACGGCCGGGAACACGAGGACCGACGCAAGGGCATAGACGAAGAAGTCGAAGAACTCGCTCGTACGCCCGATAATCACGCCAATAGCGATCTCTCCGGGGGCGACGCGGTGGTCGTCAGCGGTCACCAGCCGGGCGTCGCGCTCGAGCTGAGTCGAGTTCGAGGCGGCGATCGAGTCAGTCATGCGTCACGTCCTGGGGTTGGCTCAAGGCGCGGATCGTGCAATCCACCGGTCCGATTGATCGCTACATATTGCGCTAGCGAAAAGATTGTACAACTCTGAAAGCAGCCGGAATGAGCAGCCTGTTGGTCCCCTCATGCGCTTAAGCTTCCCAGGTCTTGGGCGACATGCCCGCGTTATCCCAATCGCGCTTCTCGTTCTCTTGTCGGGATGCGAACGGGCTGTGTTGGACCCTGCTGGGGACATCGCGCTGCAACAGCGTAATCTGATCTACATTTCAACGGGACTGATGCTGCTCATCATCGTCCCGGTGATGATCTTGATCGTCGTCTTCGCCTGGCGCTACCGCAAAGGTGGTGACGGGACCTACGACAAGCAGTTCCATCACTCGACCTCGCTGGAGCTGGTGATCTGGTCGGCGCCGTTGCTGATCATCATCGCCCTGGGCGCCCTGACCTGGTCCAGCACCCACCTTCTGGACCCCTTCCGCCCGCTGGACCGGATCTCGGCCGAGAAGCCGATCGATCGCAACGTCGCGCCGCTGCGGGTGCAGGTCGTGGCCCTGGATTGGAAGTGGCTGTTCATCTACCCCGAGCAAGGCGTGGCGACGGTCAACGAACTGGTGCTGCCGGTCGATCGCCAGGTGCGGTTCGACATCACCTCGACCAACATGATGAACACCTTCTATGCGCCCACCCTGGCCGGCATGATCTACGCGATGCCGGGCATGCAGAGCACGCTGCACGCGGTGCTGAACAAGCCGGGCGAGTACGAGGGCTTCTCGGCCAACTACAGCGGCGCGGGCTTCTCGGACATGCGCTTCAAGCTGCACGGCGTCGACCAGGCCAGCTTCGACCGCTGGATCGGCGAGACCAAGGCCAGCACCAAGACCCTGCAGACCCCACAATACCTGGCGCTGGAAAAGCCCAGCGAGAAGGTCCCCGTCGCGCGCTACGGCAGCGTCGAGGCCGGCATCTTCAGCCGCATCGTCAACCGCTGCATCACGCCGGGCACCACCTGCATGAGCGCGACGATGAAGCATGACGGCAAGCAGCACGGCCTGGTCCCGCCGCGTGGCGGCGAGCACCAGCACGGCGCCCCGCCCGAGGGCGCGGTGTTCAAGGAGCCGCACGAGATCGCGCCGGGCACGAACGTGACCAAGCCGCGTGATCCCAAGCCGCCGGGCAACCAGGCGCCCGCTTCGCCGAAGAACCGCGACATATCTTCTATCTCGCCCGCCTTGGCGCGCGATGGATCGATCGGAGCCTAAGCCAATGTTCGATCAGACCCTCGCGAAAACCATTTTCGGACGGCTGTCCTGGGAATCCTTCCCGATCCACGAGCCGATCCTGCTCGTCACCTTCGCCGTCGTGGTGCTGCTGGGCCTGGGCATCCTGGCCGCGGTGACCAAGTACAAGCTGTGGGGCTATCTCTGGACCGAGTGGTTCACCACGGTGGACCACAAGAAGATCGGGATCATGTACATGATCCTGGGCATCATCATGCTGCTGCGCGGCTTCGCCGACGCCGTCATGATGCGCCTGCAGCAGGCCATCGCCTTCGGGGCCAACGAGGGCTACCTCAACGCCCACCACTACGATCAGATCTTCACGGCCCACGGGACGATCATGATCTTCTTCGTGGCCATCCCGCTGGTGGTCGGCCTGATCAACTACGTCATGCCGCTGCAGATCGGCGCGCGCGACGTGGCCTTCCCGTTCCTCAACAACTTCAGCTTCTGGCTGACGGCGGCCGGCGCCATCCTGGTGATGATCTCGCTGTTCGTCGGCGAGTTCTCGCGCGCCGGCTGGCTGAACTACGTCCCCGTCGCCAACCTGCAGAACAGTCCCGACACAGGACCCGACTACTATCTATGGGCCCTGCAGATCGCGGGCGTGGGCACGACGCTCTCGGCCATCAACATGGTCGCGACCATCCTGAAGATGCGCGCGCCCGGCATGACCATGATGAAGATGCCGGTGTTCGTCTGGACGGCGCTGTGCAGCAACGTCCTGGCCATCGCCATCTTCCCCGTGCTGACCGGCGCCTTCGCCCTGTTGATGCTGGATCGTTATCTGGGCATGAACTTCTTCACCAATGATCTCGGCGGCAACCCGATGATGTATTGGAACCTGGTGTGGATCTGGGGTCACCCAGAGGTCTATGTGCTGGTCCTGCCGGTCTTTGGGATCTATTCGGAGATCACCTCGACCTTCTCGGGCAAGCGTCTGTTCGGCTATTCGTCGATGGTCTACGCCACGGTGGTCATCACCATCCTGTCGTACCTGGTCTGGCTGCACCACTTCTTCACCATGGGTTCGGGCGCCAGCGTGAACTCGTTCTTCGGCATCGCCACGATGGTGATCTCGATCCCGACCGGGGCCAAGATCTTCAATTGGCTGTTCACGATGTATCGCGGCAACATCCGCTACGAGCTGCCGATGATGTGGGTCGTGGCGTTCATGCTGACCTTCGTCGTGGGCGGCATGACCGGCGTGCTGCTGGCCGTTCCGCCGGCCGACTTCGTGCTGCACAACTCGCTGTTCCTGGTCGCCCACTTCCACAACGTCATCATCGGCGGCGTGGTGTTCGGCCTGTTCGCCGGCATGACCTACTGGTTCCCCAAGGCCTTCGGCTTCAAGCTGGATCCGTTCTGGGGCAAGGTCTCGTTCTGGGGCTGGGTCGTCGGCTACTGGCTGGCCTGGACGCCGATCTACGTGGTCGGCCTGATGGGCACCACGCGCCGGGTTCGCCACTTCGACGACCCCAGCCTGCAGCCGTGGTTCGTGCTCGCCGCCATCGGCGCGCTGATCATCGGCGTCGGCATCGTGGCCTTCGTCATCCAGATCGCCGTCAGCATCAAGAACCGCGACAAGCTGCGCGACACCACCGGCGATCCCTGGGATGGCCGGACGCTGGAGTGGGCCACCTCGTCCCCGCCGCCGAACTACAACTTCGCGTTCACGCCCGTCGTCCATGATCTGGACGCCTGGTACGACATGAAGGATCGCGCGGCGCAGCGGCCGACCGCCGGCTTCCAGCCCATCCACATGCCGCGCAACACCGGCATGGGGGTGATCCTGTCGGGCCTGGCCATGGTCATGGGCTTCGCCATGGTCTGGTACATCTGGTGGCTGGCGATCGTCAGCTTCGTGGCCCTGGTGGCGTTCAGCATCGCCCACACGTTCAACTACGACCGCGACTACTACATCGCCGCCGACGTGGTGACCGACACCGAGGACCAGCGTTCGCGCCTGCTGGCGGAGAAAGCGTAAGATGGCCACTCCCTCCACCGACAAGGCCGAAACCTCGCCAACCTTCTACCTGGTCGAGGAATCCGGGCATCACCATGCCGCCAGCGGCGGCAGCACGTTGCTGGGCTTCTGGATCTACCTGATGAGCGACGCCCTCATCTTCGCGACGCTGTTCGCGACGTATGGGGTGCTCTCCACCAGCTATGCCGGCGGTCCGGGTCCGGGCGAACTGTTCGAGCTGCCGCTGGTGGCCCTGAACACGGCCTTCCTGCTATTCTCGTCGATCACCTACGGCATGGCCATGATCGACATGGAGGCGGGCAACCAGCGCGCCACCCAGATCTGGCTGGCGATCACCGGCCTCTTGGGCGCGGCCTTCATCGGGGTGGAGCTCTACGAGTTCACATCCCTGATCCATGAAGGCGCCACACCACAGACCAGCGCCTTCCTGTCGGCCTTCTTCACCCTGGTCGGCACCCACGGCCTTCACGTGACCTTCGGCCTGATCTGGCTGGTGGTCATGCTGGTCCAGGTCGGCCAGCGCGGCCTGAACGCCGACAACCGCCGCCGCCTCGTGTGCCTTGGCATGTTCTGGCATCTGCTGGACGTCGTCTGGATCGGCGTCTTCACGTTCGTCTATCTGCTGGGAGTGCTGCGATGAGCGCCCACGACACACCACACGACGATCATCCGCACGACGACGGCCATAGCCACGGCACGCGCCGCGGCTACCTGATCGGCTTCGCGCTGTCGGCGGTGCTGACGGCCCTGCCCTTCTGGCTGGTCATGAGCGGCGCGATCGCCAACGCCCAGACCACGGCGGCGATCGTGGTCGCCCTGGCCTTCATCCAGATCGTGGTCCACACGATCTTCTTCCTGCACATCAACACCAAGTCCGAAGGCGGCTGGACGCTGATGGCCCTGATCTTCACCATCGTCATCGTGGCGATCGTGATCAGCGGCTCGCTGTGGATCATGTTCCACCTCAACAGCAACATGATGATGCCGATGAACCCGGCGAGCGCGCCGCCGGCGCCTTGAGCAAGAGAGCGTCTTGAACAAGTGGTGGCTAGCGTTCGGCTGCCTGCTTCTGGCGCTCGTCTTCGGCGCGCTGGGAGCCTGGCAGGTCGAGCGCCGGGCCTGGAAGCTGGACCTGATCGCCCGCGTCGACGCCCGGGTCCATGCGCGCCCCGTCGCGCCGCCTCCGCCCAGCGCCTGGAGCAAGGTCAACGCCCGCGACGACGAGTACCGTCGCGTCCGCGTGGACGGCGAGTTCCTGCATGAGCAGGAGACCCTGGTGCAGGCCGTCACCGAACTTGGCCCCGGCTACTGGCTGATGACGCCCCTGCGCACGAAGCAGGGCCTGATCATGATCAATCGCGGCTTCGTGCCGCCGCAGTGGCGCGATCCGGCCACCCGCACGCGCTGCATTCCCGGCGAACACGTGACCATCACCGGCCTGATGCGGATGAGCGAACCGCGTGGCGGCTTCCTGCGCTCCAACAAGCCGACCTTGGACCGCTGGTACTCGCGCGACGTCGTGATGATCGCCAAGGCCCATGGCCTCACGGAAGAGGTCGCTCCGTTCTTCATCGACGCCGAAGCCGATCCCAAGCCGGGCGACTTCCCGGTCGGCGGACTGACGGTGATCGCCTTCCGCAACAGCCACCTGGTCTATGCCCTGACCTGGCTCGCCCTGTGCGGACTGTCACTGCTGGGCGTGGCGCTGGCGCTGCGGCCGAAGAAGGCCTAACTCGCGCGGCGCAACGGCTCGGCCGAGGCTGCCGGCAGCTGTGTGTAGAACCAGGCCAGTTCCGGATGGCGCTCGATCAGGTCGGCGAAGGCGCGACGGATGCGTGGCGTCAGGGCCGTGTCCTTGACGCACATGGCCACCACCAGGGCGGCCGTTGTCCTCAGAGTCGGATTGCGCAGGCTGGTCTTCTGCTCCTGCAGGCGCTTTAGCCAGCGCGTACCGCCGGCGTCGGCCGGCAGGTCGGCCATGGCGCGGTCGATATCGCGCAGCGTCTCGGCGATGGTTTCGGCCAGGCCGATCTCCAGCGCCAACTCGACGAAAGTCCCCTCGATACGCGACACGATACGCCCCAGAACAGATCCGCAGCCCGACACCGCAGAGCGACGGATTTAGCGTTCGAAGGGCCGAAGGCGCAAGCCCAGGTTCCGATTTTGTTCACAGATCGAAGTCGGGCTCCACAGGGGGCGAACCGGGCCGAGAAAAGCGTCCGCCCTCCCCGGCCCGAAGCCGCCTAGTAGAAGGTCACGTCATCCAGTTCGAACCACAGCTTGGCGCGGGCGGCGCGTTCGCCGTCTACGCCGACCTCCAATAGATCCGCACCGGTCAAGGTCGGGGTCTGGCCGCGCATCGTCACCGGCTTAAAGGCCGAGAACGGCAGCTCGACGGTCTTCCAGGCAGAACCGGCCTCGACCTCGGCGCGGAACAGACCGCCCACGCTGCGGATGGTCACCTGATACGGACCGCCGTCGCCGCGCACGGCCAGCTTCACGCCCTTGAACGCCGTGGCGTCGACCGGCTCGACCGAGCCGCGGCTCAGCGGCAGCAGCACGCCGGCCGAAGCGTCGGTCTTGCTGGCCATGCGCGCGCCGACGCTCAGCACCTTGCCGCCGCCTTCGCGCTCGATCACCTGCGAGACCTCCAGGCTGCGGTCGTGACCGCCGTCGAAATCGTCCAGCCGCTTGGTGTCGAGGCTGGTGCGGCCCACCGCGCCTTCGAAGTCGTCGATCAGGGCCTTGGCCTTCAGAGCCGTCATGGTCATGCGGTCATTGGCAGGTTTGCGAACCGAACCGGGACCGAACACCGCCTGGCCGTCCAGGAACACGCGGTCTATGCGGCGCACGTCGGTGATCGTTTCCCAGGGCTTGCCCGACACCAGCACGAAGTCGGCGCGCTTGCCGGCCTCCAGGGTGCCGCGATCGGCCAGCAGGTTCATGGCCTTGGCGCTGATGGCAGAGCCGGCGATCAGCGCCTGGCTGGGCGTCAGGCCGGCCTGCACCAGCAGCTCCATCTCGCGCAGGCTGGACGGGCCGTGCGGCGTGCCCGGCATGCCGGCGTCGGTGCCCAGGGCCACCGGCACGCCGGCGTCGAACAGGGCCTTGGTGTTGCCCAGGGCGTAGCCGAACTTCAACTGGGACTGCCTGGCGCGCGGGCTGTCGGGATCGGCCGGCGGCTTCTGACCCGGCTTGACCGGCTCGTACACGGCCAGGGTCGGAGCGTAGAACAGGCCCGAGGCCTTGATCTTGGCGACCGTAGCCGCGTCCAGCGGCTTGTCCTGCAGGCTATGGGCAATGACGTCGACACCGCTATCGGCCGCAGCCGCGCCGCGCTCAACGGTCACCGTATGGGTCAGCACCTTGAGACCGTGCTTGTGCGCCGTCTCGGTCAGGGCCTTCAGTGTCCAGGGATCCATGCTGGTATTGTCGGCCATAGCGCCGTAGCGCCAGCCGTCATGGAAGGCCTTGATGGCGTCGGGCTTGTATTTGGCGATCTCGTCGACGGCCAGGCGAGCGCTCTCGGGCGTGTCGACCCAGCGGGTGGTGTTCTCGTCGGCCCAGTCGGCGCCATGACCACCCGGCGTGCTCATGCGAGCGACGAAGTTGACGTGCGGCGCGGTCAGGGTCGACAGCCAGCGGCGGCGCGGCTCGAACGACTCCGGCTGCTGGTGGAAGTCGTTGACCGTGGTGATGCCCGCCGCGAGGTAGGCGTCGGCGATCTTCGGCGTGACGGCCGGCGCGCCGCTGGGCGTCCAGTGCGTGTGGACGTCGATGAAGCCCGGGACCACGGCCTTGCCGGCCGCGTCGATCACGGTCGCGCCCTTGGGCGCCTTCACCTTGGCGCCGACGGCGACGATGCGGCCATCCTTGACCACCAGCGTCCCGCGATAGGGCGCAGCGCCCGTGGCGTCGAAGATCTCGGCGTTGGTGATCGCCAGCGGCTTGGTCTGGGCCATGGCCAGCGAGGTCGAGAGCGCGGCGACCGCGACGCCTCCGGCCAGGATGCGCAGGATAGATGCGGACATGCGAGCGTACTCCTAGAGTGAAACTGGGCGAGCCGTTCGACGGCTCACCTCATGACGACGAACGACGGCGCTAAATCCGGACGCTGAAAATGGCCTCGACCTCGACGGGCGCGCCCATGGGCAAAGAGGCGACGCCGACGGCGGCGCGGGCGTGCTGCCCACGGTCGCCCAGCACCGCCTTGATCAGATCCGAGGCGCCGTTGACCACCTTGGGGTGATCGGTAAAGCCGGGATCGCAGGCGACGAAGCCGGTCAGCTTCAAGCAACCGGCGATCTTCTCCAGGTCGCCGCCAACCGCCGCCGCCGCCGCGCCCAGCACGTTCAGCGCGCATTGGCGCGCCGCGGCCTGGGCCTGCTCGAGACTGACTTCGACGGGCACGCGGCCCTTGGCGATCAGACTTCCGTCCTTCAGCGGCAGCTGACCCGAGACGAAGACCAGATCGCCATGCCGCACGAATGGCGCATAGCTGCCGATCGGGACGGCGACCTTTGGCAGGTCCAGGCCCTGGGCCTTCAGCGCCGCAACAGCGTCTGCCCGCGCCGAGCTCAGGCTGCTGACCGACAATGCGGCCCCACCCAGAACGACGAGGGCGTTTCGACGAGAGGCGATCATCGCGTGAACTCCGTGGCTTGCAGCGCGGCGGCGCGGGTCTGGTCGGATGGGGCGCAGAACCAGCAGTCCTCGATCGGGCTGCCGGGCGGGGTTTTGGGCGCCGGCGCCTGGTCGGAGGCGAAGCGCGCCATGGCCTCGCGATCGCCGTCGGCCAGCAGCCGCGCCAGGTAGCGGTCATAGGCGCTGGCGCCAGACGCCAAGCCCTTGCCGGTGTCGGCCAGCTTGGCCTCGATCGCCGCGACCACGGTCGGCGACAGCGTCTTGTCGCCAAGGGTGTCGACCAGATCGCCGATCAGCCGCGCCTGCTGGCGACGACGGATTTCGGCGAAGCGCACGGACTCGCTGGGCTTGGCCTGGACCTGGGCGAACAGGGCGTCCAGCAGTTCGCTGACGGTCAGCTGGCCAGCATCGCGACGGGCCTGCTCCTGCACCCGGTTGAGGCGCGGGGCCTCGACCAACTGGCGCAGAGCCATGTCTGAGGCCACGACGGCCACGCCGACGGGATCGAACACCGGTCCGCCCAGCGTATCGAACAGCTCGATCTCGAACTGGCGGTCGCTCGTGCCCGAGGCGGCCTGGGACAGCAGGGCCACCAGGTCGTCCGGCGTGTCCAGCAGCGCCGGATCCAGGGTTTCCAGCACGGCCTTCAAGGCGCGACGCTGAGCGGCGACGTCGATGACCTTGGCCTTCTCGCGCCCCTCCCCGTTCACCGCATAGCTGAAGTCGACGCCGCCGACCTGCTTCACGGCCGCGTCGATCTGGTAGCGGTGGAACAGATAGATCGGCACGAACACCCGGCGCAGGTCCGAGACCGGCGCGCCGGGGGCGATATTGCCAAGGCCAAAGCGCGACAGGGCGATCTTGCGCACCGCCAGGGTGTCCTTCAGACCGTCGACCGGGTCGGCGCCATTGTCCCACTGGGTGCTGGCCGGATGCTCGTCGTCAGCGATAAACATCATGCCCTGGCTGGCGACCTCGCGGGCGATCCCGTCCAGCGCCTTGGCGGTGTCGGTTCCGGTCGGAAACTGGCTGTAGAGCCACTTGACCGTGAACTTGTCCCACGCGCCCGCGCCTTTGACATAGGCGTCGCTGAAGTCGAGCTTGTCGCCCTTCACGTGGATCAGCGGCGCCGGATAATCGAGCGTCGAGGCCCGGCCGAAGGTCGAGCCGGCGAAGTTGTGCGAGAAGCCCAGCGCGTGGCCGGTCTCGTGCATGCCCAGCTGGCGGATCCGCTGCAGGGCGATCTGCACCGGATCGTTGACCCCGCCCTTGCCGGTTCCCGCCGCGCCCAGCAGGCCCTCGAAGATCATCTTGTCCTGGCGGACGCGAAGGGATTCCAGCTGCACCACGCCACGGACGATCTCGCCGGTGCGGGGATCGACGATGGTCTGCCCTGTGGACCAGCCGCGGGTCTGGCGATTGATCCAGAAGATGACGTTGTAGCGGGCGTCCATCGGATCGGCGCCCTCGGGCAGCACCTCGACCTTGAAGCCGTCGATGAAGCCGGCAGCGTCGAACGCCTGCCCCCACCAGTTGGCGCCTTCGACCAGGGCGGTGCGGATCGGCTCCGGCGCAGCGCGGTCGACATAGAAGACGATCGGTTTCTTGACCCGCGAGCGGGCGGCGTTCGGATCGGTCTTCTCGAGACGGAAGCGGCGGGCCAGGCGGTAGACGATCGACGAGTCCAGCGGGGCGGCGAAGTCGACGACCGGCACCTGCACGGAGGTGCCGGTGCGGGGGTCAAAGCGGCGCGTCTCGAAGCCAGCCTCGGGCAGCTTCACGAACGAGTGGTGCACCGTCAGGGTGATCGAGCGGGCGTCCGGCGCGATGGCGCGGACCTCGGCGCCGGGATCGTCGGCGGTGAAGGTCTGGACCGCCTCGAACTCCAGATTGGTCGGGAAGACGCCGCTGCGCGGGGCGTCGACATAGGTCAGGTTGGCGGCGGGCCGATAGACGCCTTGCTTGCGCATGCGGATCCGACCGGCGACGTCCAGTGTGTCCTGTGTCAGGAAGCTGGTGATGTCGACCAGAGCCGCGCCATCCGGGCCCTCGGCGATCGCGTCGCCGCTCCAAAGGTTGGAGACCGCGAACGAGCTGCGCACCGCGCCCGCTTCCAACTCGCCGGTGCCGTTGGCCCGGAACTCTGGATTCTCGGCCTGGATGACCACCTTCTTGCCGGCGCGGCGGAAGGCCAGCAGTTGGGCGCGGCCGGTGGCGGCGCGGTCCAGACCTAGCGAGGTCGAGCCCAGGCCGGAGGCCAGGCTCGCCTGGTAGATCACGCGCAGCGAGACGCCATCGGCGCCGGCCGGCGGCACCTGGACGAAGACCTTGCCGGTCTTGGCGTCGACGAAGGTCCGCAGCAGGCCCTCGCGCGGCTGGGCGGCCCCGGCGGCGGTCTGCGCCCAGTCGGCTGCGTAGGAAGCCGACGGCAGGACCGAGGATGTCAGAGCCAGCGCCGCGATCGCGGCTGCGTAGACCAGGCTCTGGCGCTTGAGCGAACGCCGCATGAAAGATCCCCTCGATTGCATTCTAGTGGACAAAGGCCCCTCGCCCGCGCGGCCAGGTCAGCACGCCCAGACTCACCGCCGCGCAGAGCGCGACGTAGAAGCTGGGGGCGATCGCCAGGCCGGTTTCTCGAACGAGGACGGTGGAAACAAAGGGCGCGAAGCCGCCGAAGACCATCACCGCGCCGTTGTAGCCGACCGACAGCGCCGTATAGCGGACAGCCGTCGGGAACAGCGTGCACAGCAGAGCCGGCGCGGCGCCGTTGTAGATGCCGTAGAATACGCCGGCGACGACGGCGACCAGCGCCAGGGCGGCCAGGCTCTTCTCATGGGCCAGGAAGGCGAACAGCGGCACGCTCAATAGGGCGAAACCCGCCGCCGCAGCGATCAGCAGGCGACGGCCGCCCCAGCGGTCATAGGCCAAGCCCGCCCACGGGATGACGACGACATTGACCAGCACAGCGCAGATGGTCCCCGCCAGCGCGGTGGAGGGCTGCATGCCCAACGTGTGAACCGCGAAGGTCGGCATGAAGGTGATGAAGACATAGCTGGACACCGTCCAGATCATGGTCAGGCCGAAACAGGTCAGCACCGCGCCGCGATGGACGGTCAGCGCGCTGCGCAGCGGCGCTGAGGCGACGCGCTTGCTCCGCGAAACGGCCGCGAACTCGGGCGACTCTTCGACGCGAGCGCGCAGGTAGTAACCGATCGGGGCCAGCACGAAGCCCAGCAGGAACGGCAGCCGCCAGCCCCAGGCCTGCAGATCCTCCGCGCCGAGGATGCTGTTGAGCAGCAAGGCCGAGCCGATCGAGAGGATTTGGGCCAGACCCGTGCTGACCTGCTGCAGGCTGCCGTAGAAACCGCGACGGCCGGGCGGCGCATGCTCGATCAGGAAGGTGGTCGCCCCGCCCCACTCGCCGCCTGTCGAGAACCCCTGCACCAGTCGGCAGAGCAGCAACATGATCGGCGCCCAGAGACCAGCCTGGGCATAGGTCGGGATCAGGCCGGTCAGGCCCGTGGCGATCGCCATCAGTGTGATGGTCAGCGCCAGCGCCGCCTTGCGGCCGTGGCGGTCGCCATAGCTGCCGATCACCATCGCCCCGATGGGCCGCATCAGGAAGCCGACGCCGTAGGTGGCGAAACTGGCCAGCACAGAAGCAATCGGGTCCGCGGACGGAAACACCGCCCGCCCGATCTGGACGGCGAAATAGCCGTAGACCCCGAAGTCGAAGATCTCGAACAGGTTACCGGCCAGACAGGCGGTGATCGCGCGCCGGCGCGTCGCCGGGCCGAGCGCGACACGCTCCGCCCCGGGCGACAGGCGCTCGACACAATCCAACGCCATTCGCCCCGAAAGCCCCACGCCACCAATACAAAGATGATGACCGAACACGACTTGGCCATCAACAGTCTAGCAACCCACAAATATTCACAAGGCGCGCCTTTTACTTCTACAAGCTCACCTCATGATCGCCGATGTCCCAATTGGTCGGACACCGCGACGCGAGTCGGTATGACCTACCCCCAACGGCCGCATCGCAGCCACCAGGGCGCACGCAGGTCGACGCAGGGAAACCCAAAACGGCATAAATTGCCCCAAGGTGGGCGCCGGTCGATGGTACCGGCAACATCGCCAGGCGTTCTATACGCTGAACGACATTTTCTTTGCTGAACGGCTGTTCGTTGTGCCTAAGTTGGCTTCGCGGGAAAAAGCGGGGTTTCACTATGACACTGGAGCAGCTGAGGATCTTCGTCTGCGTCGCTGAACGACTGAACATGACGCGCGCCGCAGAAGCGCTGCACATCACGCAATCCGGCGTCAGCGCCTCCATCGGCGCCCTGGAGAACACCTACGGCACAGCGTTGTTCGACCGGGTCGGCCGACGCATCGAGCTGTCCGTAGCCGGACGGGCTTTCCTGGACGAGGCGCGCAAGATCCTGAACCAGGTGCGCGAAGCCCAGCGCACGCTGATGGACATGTCGAACCTGCGTCGCGGCACGGTGACGATCTACGCCAGCCAGACCATCGGCAACTATTGGCTGCCCCGGGTGATCGGCGAGTTCAGCAACCGCTTCCCCCACCTCAGCATCGACCTGCACATCGCCAATACCGAGGAAGCCGCCCGCATGGTCCTGGATGGCGCGGCCGACATCGGCTTCGTCGCCGCCCCGCACGTCGACCCAGACCTGGATGGTGTCGATGTCGAGGGCGACCAACTTTGTATCCTGGTGCGACCCGACCACGCCTGGGCGCATCGCCCTCCCCGCCCGGAAGAGCTGGTGCGCGGCGGCTGGGTTCTGCGCGAAGAAGGCTCGGCGACGCGCTCGGAGTTTGAACGCGCCCTGCGCGGTCTCGGCGCCGACGTGAAGAAGCTGGACGTACGCCTGGAACTGCCGACCAACGAGGCGATCCTGTCGGCCGTGGTGGCGGGCCTGGGTCCCAGCGCCCTCTCCGACCTGGTGGCGCGCGAGGCGTTGGCGTCAGGCGCTCTGGTGCGGGCGGTGAACCTGCCACGCCGAAACTTCCGCGTGCTTCGCCATTCCGAGCGCAAGCTCAGCCTGGCCGCCGAAATGTTCCTGAAGTGCCTGCCCGGCGCCGAGTTCGAGGCGGAAGCCGAGCCGCTGCCGTTCCGCCGTCGCGCCACCGCCTAGAAAGAGAAAAGGGCCGCCTCGCGGCGGCCCCCTCCATTCGCTTAGTACTGCTTGACCCCGATCGCGGCCGAGTCCGGCCGCCGGGTGTCGGCTGCGCCATAGAACGTCTTGCCGTCCGGTCCGATCATGATCGACTGGGTGCTGCCGATGATCTGCGAGCGCTCGACCTTGTGGCCCTTGGCCTCCAGGCCTGCGACCAGATCCTCGGGGATCGACTCCTCGATCTGCAGCGGCCCGTCGACACCCGCCTGATAGATCCGCGGGCGCTGGGCGGCCTCGGCCATGTTCAGCTTGTAGTCGATCAGGTTGACCAGCACCTGCACCATGGTGCCGATGATGGTGCCGCCGCCGGGCGTGCCGGTGGCCACCCAGGGCTTGTCGTCCTTGAACACGATGATCGGCGAGATCGTCGACTGGGCGCGTTTGCCCGGCTCGATCTTGTTGCCCAGGCTGGTCGGCTTGGGGTTCCAGTCGAAATTGCCCAGCGAGTTGTTGAGCAGGAAGCCCGTGCCCGGCGCGACGACGTGCGCCCCGAACGACGCGGTCAGGGTGTAGGTGTTGGACACCACGTTCCCGTCCTTGTCGGCGATCGAATAGTGCGTCGTGTCCGGGCTCTCGTAGGGATGCGGATCCAGGCCCGGCAGCGACTTGGAGTCCAGTGACTTGTCCATCGAGATCAGCTTGGCGCGCTCTTGCGCGAAGGCCTTGCTGGCAATGCCCTTGGCGGGCGTCTTCCACTGCGGCCCGCCGCCGGAATAGCGCCGGTCGACCGTGACGATCTTCAGGGCTTCAGCGATCACGTGCATGGTGGCGACGTTGCCGGCCCCCAGCTTGTCCATCGGGAAGTGCTCGAGGATGTTCATGGCCTCGGCGACGCTGGACGCGGCCGAGGTCGGCGGCATGTAGGCGATCTTGTAGCCGCGATAGTCCGACCAGATCGGCTCCAGCACATTGGCCTTGTAGGACGCCAGGTCCTTCAGGCTGATGATGCCGCCGCCGGCCTTGATCCCGGCCACCAGCTTGTCGGCCACGGGGCCCTTGTAGAAGCCGTCCGCGCCGCGCGCCTGGATCTGCTGCAGGGTCCAGGCCAGGTCGGGGTTCTTGTAGACCTCGCCCGGGCCGTAGGGCGAACCGTCCGGCTTGAAGAACACCTTGAGCGCGCCGTTCGGATCCTTGGACATCGCCGTCTTGCGCTTGGACAGGGCGTCGGCCTCGTCGTCGCTCATCACCAGGCCGTTCAGAGCCAGGTCGATGGCGGGCTGGACGAGATCGGCCCAGGGCAGCTTGCCGAAACGCTTGTGCGCCTCGTAGAGGCCCGCGACGGTGCCGGGCACGGTCACGCCCTTGAAGGACTGAACCTTTTCGCCGTCGACCCGGCCCTTGTCGTTCAGCAGGAAGTCGGGCTTCACCGCCAGCGGGGCCTGACCATAGTACTCGATGGCGACCGTCTTCTTGGAGGCGGCGTCATAGACCAGCATGTAGCCGCCGCCGCCCAGATTGCCGGCGCGCGGCAGGGTCAGGGTCTCGGCGATGCCCACGGCCACGGCCGCGTCGACGGCGTTGCCGCCTTTGGCCAGGATGTCCGCGCCGATCTTCGAGGCGATCTTGCTCTGGCTCACGACCATGCCGTCACGACCGATCGTGGGATGGTGGATCGAGCCGTAGCCGATCAGGTCGCCGCCGGTCTGGGCGAGCGCCGGTGCGGTGGCTTCTTCCTGTTGGAAGGCAAAGGCCAGCGACGGCGGCGCCAGGCTGGACGTGACAAGCGCGCCGGCAAGGACGGCGCGCAACAGGGCCGAGCGGCCCAGCAGAGTCGATTTACGCATGGTGCTCCCCGATCGGCGCCGCCCCCTTCTGGTAGGGGACGGCGCCGTGGTTACGACAGTTAGAAGGTCTTCCGGATGTTGAAGTACCAGTAACGGGCATAGGGGTTGTAGACCGAACCCGTATAGCCGCCCGGCGTCAGCGGCGGATCCTTGTCGAAGACGTTCCGCGCGCCGACCCGCAAGCGGGTGCCGGCCAGGCGGCCATCCTCGAAGGCGTAGTTGACCGCCACGTTGTGGAACGTGGTCGAGGGCACGTCATAGAACTCGCCGGTCGCCGAGTAGGTCAGGCCGGTGTTGTAGAACGAGCCCACATAGCTGGCGAACCAGTCGGCGCTGAAGCTGCCCTTCTTCCAGGTCAGGGTGCCCGACCAGCGCCACTCGGGGGTGCCGTTCTGGCCGACGATGTCGGACGCGCCGGTGATCACGGTGTTGGCGTTGATCTTGCCCGAGGCGCGAGCCGCCAGCAGTTCCTGGATCTGCGGCGTGGGCTGCTGATACAGCTTGTCGATGCGGGCGGCGTCGGCGCTGAACGAGAAGTCGCCGAAGCGCTCGGTGTTCAGGCGGTACTGGAAGCCGATATCCACGCCTTGAGCCACCTGCGGCAGCTGGTTGACGTACTGGTCGTCGACATAGAGCACTTCACCGACGGCGGTGAGGCCGGTGCCGGCGAAGGCCGCGATCTCTTCCGGCGTCGGCGCAGCGCGGTGAACCTTGGGGTTCGAGCTGCCCTGAGTGCGCAGGAAGTAGTCGAGGATGACGCCGTTGCCTTCACCGAAGACGCCGATGATGCCCTGCTGCTTGATCTTCCAGACGTCGACCGTGAGGGTCGCACGGCCAAAGCGCGAGGGGATGAACTGCGGCTCGAACACGAAGCCGTAGGACAGGCTGGTCGAGGTTTCCGGCTTCAGGTCGGGGTTACCGGCCCGCACGGCCCGCGTGGCTTTGCCGCGCGCACAGGCGTTGAAGCTGGTGATCCGGCCGGCGCGCAGATCGGCCTCGCAGAAGATGTAGTCGGTGCGGGTGTTGCTGCGGCTGACCTGGGTGACGTTGATCTGTTCCAGGTTCGGAGCGCGGAAGCCTTCCGAGTACGACCCCCGCAGACGGATGCCGGGGATGATGTCCCAGGCGCCGGCGATCTTCGGCTTGGCGACGCTGCCGACGTCGTCATAGTCCTCGGCGCGGCCGGCGACCTGCAGTTCCAGGCGGTTGACCAGCGGGATGTTCATTTCCGGCGAGACCAGCGGAATGGCCAGCTCGGCGAAGGCCGACATGACCGTGCGCTTGCCGTAGACGTCGGGCGAGGTGCTGGTGCCGGGGATGTCCGAACCCGTCACCGTACCGGTCACCGCGTCGGTGTAGACGATGGTGCCGTCGATGCGGGAGTCGCGGTCGTCGCGATAGGTTTCCTTGCGAACCTCTACGCCCACGGCGACGCCCAGGTCGTTGCCGCCCCACAGGTGGATCAGGTCGGGACGGTTCACCTTGAAGTCCCACAGGGCCAAGGTGGTCTTGTTCTTCCGGAGGATCGGAACCGTCAGGCTGGCCAGGGTGGCGCTGTTCGAGGGCGTGCCGTCGCCGTAGCTCAGGCCGGCCAGATTGCCGCCATTGAACGGGTTGTAGGCGTCCGGCGTGCTCAGCGACAGCGCCGCCTGCAGCTTGGTCGCGCTGACGGCCACCGACTCGTCCTTCACCTGAGCGGCGGAGTAGAGCGCGGCGCTCTCCCAGTTCCAGCCCCAGCGCTGGCCGCGCAGGCCGCCCAGGACGCGGTACTGGTCGTTGGTCACGTCGACGGGCGTGGCGCCGACATCGACCAAGCCGTAGGTGTTGATCGTCACCGGGACGCCGGCGGCCGAGATGTTCAGGCCCGGCAGGCGGTTCGGGTTGGCCTGACCGTTGGGCAGGACGGCGGCGCCGAACGGGTTGTAGTAACCCGTCGTCGGAATGGTGATCGAGCCCGAGGTCGCCACGGCGCTCGGCCCTTGCAGCCCGTGGGTCTTGGCGCGGTAGTAGCCGAGCTCCGAGAAGAAGGTGACGTCGTCGGTCAGGTCGTAGTGGGCCGTGCCGAAGAAGTTGTACCGTTCGACTTCCGGCACCGTGTAGGTCTTCACCGCCGCAGATTCCTGGCGGAGGTTACGATCGGTGGTGGTGTTCAGCGCGCCGCTGGTGATGCAGAGGCCCGGGCTGAGCGTGATGCCGCAGCCGTTGGCGGTCGGCACGATCTTGAAGATGCCGGTCGCGCCAGTGACCGCCACGCCGTTCGAGCGGATGGCCGTCGTCGTGTTGCGGGCGGTGAACTGGCCCCACGGCGATGAGGTGCTGCGGCCGTCCAGGCTGGTGGCGGTCTCGAACTCGGTGCCGGCGAACAGCGGACGCTTGTCGGCGAAGGCGGTGTAGTCCTGATCCGAATCCAGCAGCGCGGCTCGGCGCTCGGTCGAGGCAAACATCGTGAAGTTGCCGCGACCTTCTTTGAAGTCGCGACCGAACAGGCCGGTCAGACGGCCTTCCTTCATGCTGGTGCCTTCGGCGAAGCCGTACTGGGCCTCGATCTGACCGCCGTTGTAATCCTCGCGCAGCACTGTGTTGATGACGCCCGCCACGGCGTCCGAGCCGTAGATGGCCGCAGCGCCGTCACGCAGCACTTCGACGCGCTGCAGACCGGCCACCGGAATGGCGTTGGTGTTGTAGGTGAACACCGGCACCAGGGACTCGGCCTGGGTGGTGGGGTGAACGACCGTGCGGCGACCGTTCAGCAGCACCAGGGTGTTGCCGGTGCCCAGGTTGCGCAGGCTGATCGAGTTGACGTCGCCGCGGGCCGAATTGCTGGAACCCGGCAGGAAGCTGGAGTTGAATTGGACGTTGCCGGCTTGCGGGATGGTCCGGAACAGTTCGTCGCCCGACCCGGCGGCGGCGGCGGCGATCTGCTCGGCGCCGACCAGCGTGACCGGCAGAGCCGCGGTGACCTTGGCGCCCTTGATCTGCGAACCGACGACGACAATTTCCTCGACCGAGGTCTCGGGCGAGGCTTCCTGGGCCTGCGCCATGGAAGCGAAACCGGCGACGGCGCACAGCGCGCTCGTCGCAAGCATGGCGGCGCGACTACGCGACCACGTGCTACTCATATCTTATCCCCTGCTCTACTTTACCCCTCCGGCGGATTGAGTTTCCGCCCGATGTTCGGAGTGTGGGCAGGGAAACCGCTGCACGTCCAACAACGGTTCGTGGACCTTTCAACAATGCAGGGTAATGGTCAGGCCGAAGCTGATCATTTTCAGGACACGCGCGCGGCGAATACGGCTGCAGAAGCGGCGTCGATCAGGAAATTTGGGGATCTCGGCAATAATTCTATTGCGGGTTGAACCCAAAATGGATTTCAAGCACGCGCCTTGAGAGGCCGATCCACGCGATAGACTTGTCGATATCACGAACAAATTTCGTTTTCAGTCTCGCGCCATGCAGTGTTAGGTCGGATATCAGCGGTCAGCAGCGCCCCTGCGTCCGTGACAGTTCCGCGTAACAGACCGTCGACACCGCCATCTTTACTTCCAGAGTCGCAGCTTCATGCCGACGGCGCTGGAGATCGTCTATCGACACTTTCAATCATCGGAACGCCGTTCGAGCCATGACTGCAAATGTTCCTTCGGCCGCACGCGTACTCGAACTGATCGAGCTGATCGCCGAGGCGGATCACGGGGTGCTGCTCCGCGAGGCGACGCAGCGCCTGAACGTCCCCAAAAGCAGTACCCTGATGCTGCTGCGCACCCTGGTGAACAGAGGCTATGTGGAGCGCGATCCGATCAGCGATCGCTACACCCTGTCCACGGAGTACCGGACCGGCGTCTTCGGCTGGAAGATCGCACCGCATGGCCGCCTGCTGGCGGCCGCCAGGCCGATCATGGAAGAGCTGATGCTCAGCCTGGGCGAAACGGTCATCCTCGGCGGGTACGGCTCTCCAGGGCACGCCCGAGCGCTGGCCCAGATCGTAGCGGACCTCGAGGTCCGCTACGCCACCAACATCGAACGGCCGATCCCCTTCTACTGCTCGGCCATCGGACGGGTGCTGGTCTCACACCAACCCGAACGCGATTGGCCGCGACTGCTGGGCGAGGAGCCGCTTGCGCCCCTCACACGCCATACGGTGACCGACAAGACCGAACTGCTGAGGATCGTCGGCGACGTCCGCGACCAGGGCTATTGCGTTGTGACCGAGGAATTCGCCTTGGGCGGCACCGGGGTCGCCGCGCCGGTGCTGGACGCCGAAGGCCGAGCAATCGCCGCCCTGGATATCGGCTGCGTGACGAGTCGCTTCGACGAGAAGCGCGAGCGAGTGATCAAGGCTGTGGTGAGCGCTGCGAACGCTCTTGGCCAAGCTCTCCGCTTGGAGCCCCCATTCCTGGCCAAGAGCGCCTGAGGCTGCCGGACCGTCGAATCCGGCGGGGACTCGACGGCCACACATCGCGCGCCCAGCAACCCGAAGGGCAACCCCACCGGCGCACGGGGCAAGCTTTCTTTTCGCGCTCGCCGCCAGCTCTGTCATTGACCGGCGGTCCACATTCTATTGCTCGCCGGTCCACAGCTGCTATCCACAGGGCTTGGCTGCAGGAGTGGTGAGCGCCCCGTGTCGAATAGTCGGCTTCGCAAGGATCTCTGGCTTCTGGACGCCGCCGAGCAGGCCGACGCGGCCGAACAATATCGCAAGGCCTGCGCCCACCTCTTCGACATCACCCTGCTCTCGCCCGAGGACGCCTTCTATAATCGTCTGGAAGGCTACAATCTGGGCGGCGTCGTCTTCGCCCAATGCGCGGGCGTGGCTCAACGCTTCGAGCGCAGGCTCCCACAGATCGTCGGGGACGGCAGCGACACCATCATGCTCGTCCTCGATCTGGACGGCAGCGAATGGCGCGGCGACTACGATGGCCGGACCGTCAGCAGCGAGGATGGCGCGATCCGGGTTGTCGATATGGTTCGGCCGTTCAGCGTGACCACCACGCCCTACCGCACGCTCTACATGATCCTGCCGCGCGCCCTGCTCGATCCGCAGGCCGTCGACATGGATTTCCACGGCCTGGTGATCTCCGACCGCCTCGGGAGCGGACGCCTCTTGGCGGCGCATCTACGAACCCTGTGGGACACCATTGAGGATATGACCTCCGTCGATGCGGCCGTCGGCGCCAAGGCTGCGGTTAGCCTGCTGGGGGGTGCGATCCTCAGCCGCTGTGAAGCGGCGCGCGACGACGCCCGCCCAGTCGAGAAAATGCTGCTGGCCATGGGCCGCCAGTATATCGAGCGGCGCCTCGCCGATCCGGACCTAGCTCCGGAAGCCGTACGCGAACACCTCGGCGTCTCGCGCAGCCTTGTCTACAAGGTCTTCGCACCGGTGGGCGGCATCAGCGCCTTCATCCAGGGTCGGCGGCTCGATCAGGCGTTCGACGCCATCCTGCAGGACCGCGCCGAGCAGCAGACCCTCGGCGAGATCGCCTATCGTCACGGCTTCCGCTCAGACGCCCACTTCAGCCGAGCCTTCCGTGGCCGTTTCGGGGTTACGCCGGGCCGCCTGCGCCGAGTCGGTGAGTCGGCCCGCAAGGAGGGTCTGTCGGCGCTGGAGCGCCCTGACGACGTGTGGGCGTGGGTCCGCAGCCTCTAATTTGGGTCCGAAATCGTTTTCCCCGCCCTTCAGGCGCGAACAGGATTGCACGGCATGGATGTCACGCCGTAGGTTCCCGGCCTCTCGCCACCCCACCGGCGAGCAACTAGCCGGCGGCGTCCTCGGGGGGGCTGCCGGCACTCTCCCCGCAAAACATCACCTGAACACGCCATGCGACCCGGCGCGTCGATCGTTGTCGCCCAACTGTCATGACGGACCGCTAAGGGAACCGCCAGTTTCAGCCTTGGGCCTCTACGCCAGGCATGCCGTCCTGTTTCCACGCCTGTGCGATCGGGGTCGCTCTCCTGGCTGTCGCGCCGGAAGCGTCCGCGTCTTCGCGCGTCAGTCTCGCTGAAAGCCTGACGCGGCTGGCGGCGCAGCGGAATATCCAGATCATCTATTCGCCTGAGCTGGTCGCCGGAAAGTCTGGTCGGGCGCTCCCTCGCGATGTCTCGCCCCGGATAGCGATCGAGTGGCTGCTGGCCGAGGTCGGCGCGACCGTGCGCGAAGTCCGCCATGGCGTCTTCGTGCTGGAGTCAGGCAGGACGTCCGCCTCACCCATCCCGCGCGCCTTGCCTGCCGTCGACCCAGGTCCGGTCGAACTCGATGCGGTCACTATCACCACCTACGCCGCCAGCCTCGACCGCTCGCTTACCGCCAAGCGCCTGGCCAGCTATTCGCTGGACGCCGTCAGCGCCGAGGACATTGCCCGCCTGCCCGCTGGCAACGCCGCCGAGGCGCTGCAGCTGGCCCCTGGCGTCAGCCTTGAACGCCACCGGGGCGTAGGCCTCTATGTCAGCGTCCGGGGCCTGGGACCGCAGTTCCAGAATGTTCTGCTGAACGGTCGGCCCGTGGCCCTGAACGACCTGATCGAGAACGGCGGCTTCCGGGGCCGGCAATTCCGTTTCGAAGTGCTGCCCGCCGACGTCGTCGACCAGATCGAGGTCATCAAGACCACCACCGCCGACATGGACGAAGGCGCCCTCGGCGGCGATATCGACGTGCGCACCTTCAAACCACTGGATCGTGGCCGACGCTCGGTGCTGTCGGCGCGCCTGTCCAACGGTCGCATGGGCGGGACCGATCCGTCGGTGTCGGGCGTCTGGAGCTGGGTCGACGACAGCGGCCGCCTGGGCGTCCTGATCGGCGGCGTCGTCGAACGACGGCGGGTGCGCAACGATCGCCTCTATAACACCGGCTGGAATCTCGACCGCTTCGCCGCGGTGCTGGGCCCGGGCCTCTACACCCCAACGCGCACGCGGCCGACCGTCGAGCTGGAAGACCGCCGCATGGCGTCTGGCGACTTCACGCTGCAGTGGCGACCGACGTCCGCCCTGAGCCTGGACTTCGACCTTCTGGCCACCCGCCTGGACGCCCATTACGACGAGTACGGCCTGGATATCCATCCCGACGATCCGTCCGTTTCGTTCTCGCGCTTCGTGCCCGGCACGCAGGTAGTCAAAGGCAAGACGGTTCAGGCTGGAACCATCGACAATGTCCGCTGGATGGCCTCGCACGAGATCAGTCTGAACCGGCACGACCTGGTGGCCCTGGGCCTACACGGCCGCTGGACGACGGGCCCATGGACGCTGGACGGCGACTATGGCTACTCCCGCGCCCGCAGCTATCATCCGGACAACAAGGCCACGGTCCGGGCCCGCGTCGCCTTCTTCGCGCCGCTCCAGTACGACTTTGGCCACGGCCTGTCCGGCGGGCCTGACCTGCGCACCACTCTCGACTACGCCGACCCCGCCAACTTCGTGGGCCAGTCGTTCGACTACACCTCCAAGGACTCCCGCGACGTCGACGAGATCGCCACGCTCGACCTGCGCCGTCCGCTCGGCGCGTTCGACCTGCGGCTGGGCGTCAGCGGGCATCGCCGCGGTCGCGATTACCGACGCCGCGACTGGACGTTGGAAACCCTGACAGGCCGGCCGCTGACCAGCCTGGGGTCATCAGCCTACGGATCGACACCCTTCTCGGACTTCCTGACCGGCGTGGACTCCGCTCTGCCCCGCGGCTGGGTCGCGCCGAACGCACGCGCCTTCTACGATCTGCTCTACACATCCGAAGTCGCTGCGCGCCCGCCCACGGCCGCCGACCTGCGCAACTCCTTCGTCGTCGAGGAGAAGATCCGCTCGGCCTATGTCCGGCTCGACTATCGGGCCGAGGCGTTCGGCCGGCCGATCGATGGCAATCTGGGCCTGCGCTACGCCGCCACCCGCCAGGTCTCCAGCGGCGTGATGTCCAGCGGCTCGGAGCCTCTGCCTGCCGAATGGCGCAACGCCTATGGCGACTGGCTGCCCAGCGCCAACCTCAAGATCGCCCTGGCCGATAACCTGCACCTGCGCCTGGGCGCCTCGCGGGTGATCAGCCGGCCCAACGTCGTCGACAGCGCGCCACGCATCTCCATCGCTCGCGACACCCCGACGGGCAACGGCGGCAATCCCGAGCTGCGGCCGTTCCTGGCCACCCAGCTGGACGTCTCGGCCGAGTGGTATTTCCCGACAGGCGGAGCCCTGACCCTCGCCGTCTTCGACCGACGCCTGGACGACTACATCACCGCCCAGAACACCTTCATCGAGGTGCCCGGCCGCGGCCAGATCCTGCTGTCGACCAACGTCAATGGCGGGCAGGCGCGGCTGCAAGGATTGGAGCTGACCTTCAGCCGCGTCTTCAGCGACCTGCCCGCGCCGTTCGACGGCTTCGGCGTCCAGGGCGCCGCGACCCTGGTGCGCAGCCAAGCCAACTACTTCGCCGGCGACCGGGTGATCCGCAACGCCCTGATGGGCCTTTCGAAATCCACCTACAGCGCGCTGGTCTTCTACGAGAAAGGCCGCGGCTCGATCCGGGTGGGCTACAACTGGCGAGGCCCATACCTGACCTCAATCGGCAACTCGGTGACCGCCCCGACGACGGCCACGGCGTTCGGATCGCTGGACGGCGCGGCATCCTGGCGGCTAGACCGCCGCTCGACCTTTTCCCTGGAGGGCGTCAATCTGACGGACGCCCGCCGCTACAGTTTTGGCGAAAGCCGGGACCAGCCGATGGAAATCCACAGCTGGGGCCGTTACCTGTCCGCGAGGATGAGATGGGCGTTCTGACCTTCCTGGGCGCGGGAACGCGCGTCGATCCGCCAGACGGGCCCAGCGACCCGGTCGAGGCCAATCCGCCGCTGGACGCGCCGCGCTTCGAGGCGCTGGTGTCGCGCTATCGCCGCCCTTTGCTGCGCTTCTTCCAGCGCCGGTCGGTCGGCATTGAAGACGCCGAGGACCTGACGCAGGAGGTCTTCATGCGGCTGTCGCAGCGGTTCTCGCGCCTGCACTGGGGCAACCCGGACGGGCTGGTGTTCACGGTGGCCTCCAACGCCCTGATCGATCACGAGCGCCACCAGCGCGCCCGCAAGCGCGAGCGCCATGTCGAGGTCGATCCCGCCCTGCCCGCCGACGAGCCCACCGCCGAGGCCGCCCTCGCCGGCCGTGAGCGGCTGCAGAAGCTGATCGCGGCCCTGGACGACCTGCACCCGAACGCGCGCTCGGTCTTCGTACTGTGCCGCTTCGAAAACCTCACCCAAGCCGAAGCCGCCGCGCGCCTGAACCTGTCGGTCAGCGCCGTCGAGAAACACATGATGAACGCCCTGGCCCGCCTGCGCGACGCCATCGAGACCCCGCATGACGCCTAGCCTGGACGACTCCGCCCCCGATCCCCGCCGCCTGCTCAGCGCCAGCCTGACCCGCGACCTGACCCCGGCCGAGCAGGCCGAACTCGACGCTTGGGAAGCCCGCTCGCCCGAAGCCCGCGAAGAGGTCGCCCGCACCCGCGAGGTCTGGCTGGCCATGGGCCTAGCCGCTGAGGATCCGACCGTGCGCGCCCTGCGCAAGAGCGTCCGTCGCGAGGCCCGGATGGACCCGCCGACTGCGCGCGCCTCGGGGCGTCGCCCCCTGATCGCAGGTCTGGCGCTCGCCGCCGCAGCCGTTGCGGTCGGCGTGACGATGACGGCCTTGCCGCAGACCGAGACCTATGCCGCCCCCGCCCATGCGCCGGCCCGCCTGACCTTGGCGGACGGCAGCCACGTGGTGCTCAGCCCCGGCGGCAAGCTGAAGACGCGGTTCACCCGCGGCGCACGCGACGTGACGCTCGAGGCCGGGGACGGCTTCTTCGACGTCGCCCACGACGCCAACCGACCGTTCCAGGTCGCCGCCTCTGGTCGGGCCCTGACGGTGCTGGGCACCCGCTTCAACGTGGCCGCCGGCGAACGCCTGACCGTGTCTCTGGTCGAAGGCTCCTTGCGAGTCAGTCAAGCCGGCGCGGCCAATGTGCTGCTGAAGCCCGGCCAGCGTTATGTCGGCGCAGCGGGCGTCGGCGGCGAGACCGAAACGGCCGATGTCGGCAATGACGGTGCCTGGACCAGCGGCCGCGTGGTGCTCAGCGACGCCAGCCTCGGCGAAGCCGCCGAACGCCTGTCGCGGGCGGCTGGACGGCGCGTCGACCTTACCGATCCCAGCCTGAGCGGCCTTCGCCTGTCAGGCTCGCTGAGCGTCGAGCGGATGAGCGATGTCGGCGCGGCCCTGGAAGCGCTTCTCCCCGTCCGCGCATGGGTTTCACCGACGGGCGACCTGGAGATTTCCCCGCGCGAGAGATCTTCCCGACACGGATAAAATCGAGACTTTTCAACAGGATCGTCGCAAATATTTCACCGATGCCCGACTGAGGGCGCGCATGCGCGCTCCCGTTCTTCTGCCCTGACCCGCGCCTCCCTGCGGGCAAACAGAGATCGGGGGATAGATGTCCAGCTCGAAGTTCCCGTCCGCGCGCTGCGCGGGCGCCGTCGCCATCCTCGCCTTCGCCGCCCTCGGCGCGGGTCAAGTCCAGGCCGCTGACGCCATGCCGCCGGCCGCCGAGCCGGCCGACGCCGTCGACGCGGTCGTCATCACCTCGTACGGCAAGAGCCTGCAGGCCGCCGCCCAGCTGAAGCGCTCGGCCGACTATGCGCTCGACGCGGTCAATGCCGAGGATATCGGCAAGTTTCCGACCCGCAACGCCGCCGAGGCGCTGCAGCTGGTCACCGGCGTCACCATCGACCGCCAGCGCGGCCAGGGCCTGTACGTCAGCGTCCGCGGCCTGGGTCCACAGTTTCAGTACACCGAGCTGAACGGCCGCTCGATCGCGGTCAACGAGCTGATCGAGAACGGCGGCGCCCGTGGCCGTCAGTTCCGCTTCGAGGTGCTGCCCGCTGAGCTGATCTCGCAGATTGAGGTCGTGAAGAGCCCGACGGCCGACATGGACGAAGGCGCCCTGGGCGGCAACATCAACATCAAGACCTTCAAGCCGCTGGATCTGGGCGACAAGGCCGCCTTCTCGGTGCGCGAGACCTATAACGACGTGCGCAAGAAGGCCGATCCGTCGGCCTCGGGCCTGGTCAGCTGGACCAGCGCCGACAACACCCTGGGCCTGCTGGCCTCGGGTCTGTACGACCAGCGCCACAACCGCACCGACCGCCTGTATCAGAGCGGCTGGAATCTCAACCGCTTCACCTCGGTGCTGGGCGCGGGCCTCTACACGCCCACGCGCACGCGTCCGACGGTCGAGACCGAGAAGCGCAAGCTGTATTCGGGCGCCATCTCGGGCCAGTGGAAGCCCAATGGCGACTTCCAGACCGACGTCGACCTGCTGATCACCCGCCTGGACGTCGACTACGACGAGTTCGGCCTCGACATCTATCCGGACGACAGCACCTTCGCCGTCCCCAGCTTCGTGGCCGGCAGCCAGAAGGTCGTCGGTGACACGGTCGTGGTCGGCACCATCAACAACGTGCGCTGGATGGGCTCGCGCGAAACCAGCCTCAACCGCCACGACCTGGCGATCTTCGGCGTCAAGCAGGCCTGGACCCCCGGGGCCTGGGCGTTCAACCTGGAATACGGCTTCTCGCGCGCCCGCAGCTATCACCCGGACGGCAAGGCCACCACCCGCAACCGGATCGCCTTCTTCGCGCCGCTGACCTACGATTTCTCGCGCGGTTTCAACAAGATCCCCCAGCTGACCACGCCGGTCGACTACAACAACCCGGCCGCCTATGTCGGCCAGGCCTTCGACTACACCTGGAAGGACTCGCGCGACACCGACGAGACCCTTCGCCTGGACGGTTCGCGCGTCTTCTCCAGCTGGCTGACCAAGATCTCGGCCGGCGTCGAACAGCACAACATGAACCGCAACTACCTGCGTCGCGACTGGGTGCTGAACGACATCCTCAACGTGCCGCTGACGACGCTGGGTTCGACCTTCTACGAACCCATGCCCTATTCCGGCTTCCTGAAGGACTTCGATGGCGCCACTCCGCGCACCTGGGTCACGCCGACGCGCGACGCCTACTACAATCGCCTGTACACCCCGGCGGTCGCGGCCCAGCCTTGGTCGGCGGCCGATCTGCGCAACTCGTTCATCGTCGACCAGAAGATCCGCAGCGCCTATGTGCGCGGCGACTTCAAGTTCGACCTGGTCGTGCCCGTCAGCGGCAACCTGGGCGTCCGCTATTCGGAGACCAAGCAACTGGCCAGCGGCACGCTGACCAGCGGCTCGACCCCGGTGCCCGTCGGCTATCTGAAGACCTACGAGAACTGGCTACCCAGCCTGAACGTGAAGGTCGACCTGCGCGACGACCTGATCGCCCGCTTCGCCGCCTCGCGCGTCGTCAACCGCCCGAACGTCACCGACAGCGCCCCGCGCATCAGCGTTTCTCGCGACTCGCCAACGGCATCGGGCGGCAACCCGGACCTGAATCCGTTCCTGGCCGATCAGTATGACGTGTCGCTGGAATGGTACCCGGCCCCGACCACGGCGGTGACCGGCGCGATCTTCGTCAAGAAGATGGACGACTACATCACCGCTCAGAACGTCACCATCCAGGTGCCGGGCCGCGGCGACGTTCTGCTGTCGTCCAACGTCAACGGCGGCGACGCCGAGGTGCGTGGCTTCGAGGCGGCCTACAACCAGTCGCTCTCGTTCCTGCCCGGTCTGCTGGACGGTCTGGGCGTGCAAGCCTCGGTCACCCTGGTGGACAGCAAGGCGAACTACTTCGCCGGCAACCGCCAGATCAAGGACGACCTCGTGGGCCTGTCCAAGACCAGCTACAATCTGGTCGGCTACTACGAGAAGGGCCCGATCAGCGCCCGCCTCGGCTGGTTCTGGCGCTCGCGCTACCTGGCCTCGATCGGCAGCACCACCACCGCCCAATCCTACGTCAACGCCTACGGCTCGCTGGACGGCTCGCTCTCCTACCAGATCACGCCGCAATACGGCCTGACGCTGGAGGGCTCGAACCTGAGCAACGAGATCCGTCGTCACTACGGCAAGACCAAGGACCAGCCGATGGAGACCTATCACTGGGGCCGCACGGTCTCGCTGACGCTCCGCGGCAAGTTCTAACCCCATCCCCGAACGCCCTCTCGCGATAGAGGGGCGTCGCCTTGCGCGGGCCGGTCGGATCCGGCCCGCGCCTTTTTCCTGTCCACGAGGTCGCCATGCGCAAGCTGATACTCGCCGCCGCCCTGTCGACGCTGGCCTTCGCCGCCGAAGCCGCCGACGCGCCGAAGATCAACGCCCTGCGCTGGCTGGGCTCGCACAACAGCTATCGACCCGACCTCGACCCTGCCGCCCTCGCCCATCAGCGCCAGGTGATGGGCGCAGAGCATTCGCGGGGCGTCGAGTACGGCCATCCTTCGATCACCACCCAACTCGATCTCGGCGTTCGCCAGCTGGAATTCGATCCCTACGCCGACACCCAGGGCGGCCTCTATGCCGCGCCCTATGCCAGCGACGCAGCCAAGATGGCGATCATGCGCCAGCCCGGCGCCAAGGTTCTGCACGCCCCGGTCGTCGACGCCCGCACCCTGTGCCTGCGCCTGTCCGACTGCTTTTCCGAGGTCGCCAGCTGGTCCAAGGCCCATCCGGACCACCAGCCGCTGGTGATCTTCGTCAACACCAAGGAAGAACCGTTCAACAACCCGGCCATTCCCGATCCGCCGCTCTATTCGGAAACCGACCTCGCTGGCGTCGACGCCGACGCGCTGAAGGCCTTCGGTCGCGACCACCTCATCACGCCCGACGATGTTCGAGGCGCGCGCGCCACTTTGCGTGACGGCGTCCTGGCAGGCGGCTGGCCCACGCAGGACGACGCGCGCGGCAAGGTGCTGCTGGTGCTCGACTCCAATCCCCGCATCGCCGACGCCTATCGCGCGGGCCATCCGTCGCTGAAGGGCCGCGTCATGTTCGGCCTCTATGCCGAGACCGAGGCCGAGGCGGCGGTCTTCAATATTCAGGACCCTCAGCCGGAGGAGGCCCGGATCAAGGCGCTGGTCGCTCGGGGCTTCCTGGTCCGCACCCGTAGCGACGCCAACACTGCCGAGGCGCGCGCGCACGACCTGAACCGCCTGGACGTCGCCGTACGCTCCGGCGCCCAGGTGATCAGCACCGACTACTACCCCGGCGCGCCAGACCCTTTGGGTCTGAAGTTTGTCGTTCGCCCGCCGTGGTTCGCGCCAAAGCCCTGAACGAAAATCGGGAACCTAACCTGGGCCACGGCGTCGTTTGCGCATGACCGCCGACAACCAGATGGCTCCCTTCATCCGCAAGCTCGAGCGCCGGGACGATCTCTCCGAGGTCGAGCGCGAGGCCCTGCTGGGCCTCTCGGGCCGCCTGCGCGACATCCACGCCGGCCAGAGTATCATCGGCCTGGCGGCGCGGGTGCAGGTCAGCTCCCTGCTGATCTCCGGCCTGTGCGGGCGCTACTCGGCCCTGGTCAGCGGCGCGCGGCAGTTTACCGAAATCGGCGTGCCGGGCGACTTCATCGACCTGCACGGCTTCGTCATGAAGCGGCTGGATCACGGGGTGCACGCCTTTTCGGACTGCCGCGTCCTGGATGTCCCGCACGAACAGCTGAAGCGGCTGACCGAGCGCCATCCGCATCTGACTCGCCTGCTATGGCTGGAGACCGTCGTCGACGCGGCGATCCATCGGCAGTGGCTTCTGGCGCTGGGCCGACAGAACGCCCCCGCCCGCCTGGCGCGGCTGATCTGCGAACTCTATGTCCGCCTGGAAGCCGTGGATCTGGCGCGCGACCGGCAGATGGACCTGCCGCTGACCCAACAGGAACTTGGCGAGGCGCTGGGCTTCTCGGTAGTCCATGCCAACCGCACCCTGCAGGCGCTGCGCCGCCGCGACCTGATCGTCTGGCGCGACCAGCATGTCGAGATTTTGGATTGGGAACGCCTGGCCCAGTTGGCCGAGTTCGATCCCGACTATCTGCGACTGCACAAGGAGCGAATCTAGTCGAGCAGTCCTGCGACGGCCAGGACCACCGCCTTCATGTCGGCTGGCTTCAGCACGGTGACGACATCGGCCAGGCGCTCGGGGATCAGGATCTCGTCGTAACCCGTGACGAAGACGAACGGCACGCCGTGACGCTTCAGCGCGTCCGCCAGTTCGAACGACGGGCCATCACCCAGATTGATATCGACGACGGCCGCATCGACGCCATCTCGCGCCAAGACGTCCAGCGCGGGCGCCGACCGGGGGATGGGGCCCACGATCTGCGCCCCAGCCTCGCGCAGCGCACGCGCCGCGTCACTGGCCAGGAAAAAGTCGTCCTCGACGACGAGAATGCGTCGTCCGGCTAGATTTTGGCGCTCTGTCTTCGTCGCTGCGGGCATCGGGCAGCCCTCCTTGACGGCTGCAGTCCCAAGCCAGAACGCTTCGGGAGGACGCTGTTTCCATCAACGCGCGCCCTGCAGCGCCTCCAGCAGACTGATGACCGTCGCCGCGGTGACCGGCTTCTCCAGCCGGGGCACGCCGACAAAGCGGCCTGGAATGATCTCGGGATCGTAGCCGGTCGCGAACAGGAAAGGCGCTTTGCGTTCGCGCAACAAGTCGGCAACGGGGAACACGCGATCGCCAGCCAGATCGACATCCAGGATCGCCAGGTCCACAGCCTCGCCCCCCTCAATCAGTCGGCGAGCATCCTCGACCCGTCCGAACGGCCCCAGCACCTTGGCGCCGACGCCGACCAGGGCGGCCGCCAGATCATCGGCGAGATAGAACTCGTCCTCGACGATCAGCACCGCCACCCCCCTCAGCACATCCGCCATGCTACGCCCCTCAAGATACGAGGGTCAGGCATAGGAGAGCCGCCGAGAGCGCCAAATAACCTATGTTATTCTCTAAGAACTCTGGTCGGAGGCTGCTTCCAGAGCGGCGCGGTCCAGCAGCGTCATCTGAGCGCCGCGCATGTCGATCAACTGGTCACGGCGCATCTGCTGCAATGTCCGATTGACGTGCACCAGGCTGAGCCCGAGGGAGTCAGCCAGGATCTCTTGCTTGATCGGCAGATGGAAGCTGTCGCCCCGCGTTTCGCCGATCTCCGCCAGACGTCCGTGCAGCTCCAGCAGCAGGTGAGCCATGCGCTCGTAGGCGGTCTGGCGACCCAGGCGAACCATCTGGTCGATCATCCGCCCCTGCTGCGCCGCCGCTGCTCCGGCGAACACCCGCCCCAGGCGCTCGGTCCCGACGGTGAAGCCGGGCTGGGCATGGCGCATCTTCAACGGCGTCAGGGCCAGGGCCTCGACCGAACGCTGCGATCGGGTCAGGAGATCGAACCCGATGCCGTCGCCCGGCAGCAGGAAGGCCAGAATTTGCCGACGACCGTCGCGTAGCGAATGCGCCAGACAGGCCCAGCCGGACAGCAGGAACATCGGCGGCGAGCCGACCAGGTCCAGATCCTTGCCGGCGGGATAGGCCTCGATACGGCCCAGACGCGCCTCCAGCGCCGTCAGGTCGTCATCCTGCAGCGGACCGAAACGTTTGAGTCGGCGCACATACGCCTTCTCGACCGCCCGATGCGCAGGGGCGCCTAACATGGAGCGCTCGCTCCGTCCGAATCTGGCCGTACAGTGAATATCGTCATGGCTCGCTTCGTCCCTAGCAGCGAGCCCCGTGCTGGTCTTTATCATCTGATAGGCTCGACGCGTCGTTAGGACGAAACGCGCGTTCATCCTGAAACGTTCGGTGGAACGTGGCGATTTCCAAGCTTCGCGTTATCGCCTACGAACGCCCAGCGCATTTTGCGTCGGGCTTCCGACACAGTGGCGTTGGAAAGGAAGCGATGCGCGATCACAGCGGCGAACGGGTCTCGTCCGGCGGCATGGCGCAACGTATCCGCGCCTTCGACTGGAACGCTACGGCCCTGGGGCCTGCGCAGGCGTGGCCGCAGAGCCTGAAGACGGCGGTAGACGTCATGCTGGGCTGCGGCTTTCCCGCCGTCCTGTGGGCCGGACCGCAGGCCACCACCCTTTACAACGACGCCTATGATGCGCTGCTGATCGAACGCGACGACCTGGGCCACGCTGGCCTGGGCGCGCTCGAGCCCGCAAGGGCTGCTCTGGCTCCAGCGCTGGACAGCGTACGAAGCGGTGCGACTGTGACGTTCGAAGACCACCCTCTACCCTTCCGCCGAGACGGCGCGGTCGAAGATGGCTGTTTCACCCTCTCCTGTTCGCCTGTGCGCGACGAGGCCGGCCAGGTCTTCGGGGTCTTTCTGATCCTGCTCGAGACGACCGAACGCATTCGGGCCGGCCAGGCCCGCAACCTGATGGTCGCCGAGCTGCAGCACCGGGTGCGCAACATTCTGGCCGTCATCCGCTCCATCGTCAGCCGCACGGCTGAAACCAGCGAGACGGTCGAAGACCTGTCGGCTCATCTCGACGGCCGACTGGCGGCGCTGGCCCGCACACAGGTGCTGCTGACCCGCAGCCCTGGCGCTGGCGTCGACCTGGAAGGTCTCGTTCGCGACGAGTTGCTGGCCCAGGTGGCGGACGACCAGCGCATCACCATCGAAGGTCCCGAGATCCTGCTGCCGCCCAAGGCCGCCGAGGTGATGACCCTGGCCGTGCACGAGCTGGCCACCAACGCCACCAAGTACGGCGCGCTTTCCGACAGCCAGGGCCGGATCGACATCGGCTGGACCATCGCGCCGCGCGACGGGACCAACTGGCTCCGCTTCGAATGGCGCGAGGCCGGCGTGAAGATCGCCGCCGCAGCGCCACGCCGGACGGGCTTTGGGGCCGTGCTGATCGAGCAGCGCGTCCCTTATGAACTCATGGGTGCGGGGGCCCTGACCTTCGCCCCTGGCGGCGTGCATTGCGAGATCGCCTTCCCGCTGATCCCCATGCGTAGCGTTCTGCAGACCGACGCCGGCTAGAGCCGCGCCTTGCGCGTCACCGATCTGTCGCATGAGGCCACTAGAGCGTCGGCATCCTCCTGACGCTGTAACGGATCTTCCCATGCTCGGCCTGTCGCTTGTCGCTCTCGCCGCCGGCCTCGCCGCCGCGCCTCAACCCTCGACCGCGATCGCCCCCACGGTGGTTCGCGAAGCCAAGGGCGACCTGAGCCAGCCCGGCGGCGCGCGTCGCCTGCCCGACGCCCCGCCCGCCTCGGCCAAGCCGGCCCGCAACGTCATCCTGCTGATCGGCGACGGCATGGGCGATTCCGAGATCACCCTGGCCCGCAACTACGCCCGCGGCGCCGCCGGCTATTTCGAGGGCATCGACGCCCTGCCGATGACCGGTCAGTACACGCACTATTCGCTCGACGCCAAGACCGGTAAGCCGGCCTATGTCACCGACTCGGCGGCCTCGGCCACGGCGTGGTCGTCCGGCGTGAAGTCCTACAACGGCGCTCTGGGCGTCGACATCCGCCGCAAGGCCCAGCCCACTCTGCTGGAGCTGTCGAAGAAGAAGGGCCTGGCCACCGGCGTTGTCTCGACCGCCGCGATCCAGGACGCCACGCCCGGCGCCCAGATCTCGCACGTCGTTCACCGGGGCTGCTTTGGTCCCGTGGCGACCAGCAAGCTGTGCGCCGAGAACGCGCTGGAGAACGGCGGCGCTGGTTCCATCTCGGAACAGCTGCTGAACCTGCGCCCCGACGTCGCCCTGGGCGGCGGTTCCGCCCCGTTCGCCGAGACCACCACGGCGGGCGAGTGGAAGGGCAAGACCCTGAACGACCAGGCCAAGGCCCGCGGCTTCCGCCTGGTCGCCAACGCCAGCGAGCTGGCCGCCGTCACCGCCGCCAACCAGAAGGCGCCGCTGATCGGCCTGTTCGCCGACAACAACATGCCCGTGCGCTGGGAAGGTCCCAAGGCGCTGCGTCGCGGTAATCTGGACCAGGCGCCGGTGACCTGCGCCGTCAACGCCGCGCGCGGTCCCGAGACTCCGACCCTGGCGGCCATGACCCAGAAGGCCATCGACCTGCTGCAACCCGGTCAGAAGGGCTTCTTCCTGCAGGTCGAAGGCGCCTCGATCGACAAGGAAGATCACGCCGCCAACCCCTGCGGCCAGATCGGCGAGACGGTCGACCTGGACGAGGCCGTGCAGGTGGCCCTGGCCTTCGCCCGCAAGCACGGCGACACCCTGGTGATCGTCACGGCCGACCATGCCCACACCAGCCAGATCATCGATCCGAAGGCGACGTCGCCGGGCCTGACCCTGGCGCTGAACACCAAGGACGGCGCGGTCATGGGCGTGAACTACGCCACTGCCGAGAGCGGTTCGCAGGGCCATACCGGCACGCAGCTGCGCATCGCCGCCTACGGCCCCAGCGCCGAGCGCGTGCAGGGCCTGATCGACCAGACCGACCTGTTCTACATCATCCGCGACGCCCTCAGCCTGCGCTGAGGAAGAGCTTGGTGCGGCGGACAAGACCGCCGCACCTTCCGCGTCAGGCCCGCGTCAGGACGCCGTTGCGCGCCACGAGACGGACACGCTGGCCCGCCTTCACATCGAGATCCAGCGTCGAGCCAGCCAGCACCACCGTGTGGCGACCGTCAGCCTTTGCGGTCAGCACCGCCTCGGTCAGCTTGCCGCCCGCCCAACGCACGTCGACACCGATGGCGCCGCGCGCCCGCAGCCCCGTGATGTGGCCGGTCGGCCAGGCCGACGGCAGGGCCGGGAGCAGATAGATGCGGTCGTTGCGGCTTTGCATGACCATCTCGGTCATGCCCGACGCGCCCCCGAAGTTGCCGTCGATCTGGAACGGCGGGTGGGCGTCGAACATGTTCGGATAGGTCCGCTCGGGACCCAGCAACAGCTTCAGAATGCCGTGCGCATGGTCGCCATCGCCCAGGCGCGACCACAGGTTCAGCCGCCAAGCGATGGCCCAACCGGTCGAGAGATCGCCGCGCGTGATCAAGGTCTTCTTGGCGGCGGCGGCCAGCTTCGGCGTGGTGTCGACCGAGACTTGGTCGGACGGGAACAGGCCGTACAGGTGCGAGACGTGACGATGCTTCAGGTCATTGGCGTCGGCGTCCCAGTCCTCCTGCCACTCCTGCAGCTGGCCATCCTTGCCGATCTTGTAGGGGGCCAGCTTGTCGCGCGCCGCCTTGACCTCAGCCACGAAGGCCGCGTCGGCGCCGAGCACGGCCTCGGCCTTCAGGCAGTTGTCGAACAGGTCGCGGATGATCGCCTGGTCCATGGTCGGGCCGGCGACCAGGGACGAGCCATGGCCGTGATTGTTCTCGGGTGAGATCGACGGATTGGTGACCAGCACGCCGAACTTGGGATCGACCACCAGGGTGTCGAGGAAGAACCGCGCCGAGCCCTTCATCAGCGGATAGACCCTGGCCAGATAGGCCTTGTCGCGGTTGTAGTCGTAGTGGTCCCAGACGTGCTTGCAGAGCCAGGCGCCGCCGGTCGGCCAGACGCCAAACTTGGCGCCGTCGATCGGGCCCATGGCGCGCCACAGGTCGGTGTTGTGGTGCGTGACCCAGCCGCGTGCGCCGTACATGGCCTTGGCCATGCGCGCGCCGGTTTCTGCGATGTCCTGGACCAGAGCGATCAGCGGCTCGACCAGTTCGGGCAGGCTGGTCGGCTCAGCCGGCCAGTAGTTCATCTCGGTATTGATGTTGATCGTGTACTTGCCGCCCCACGGGGCGAAGGTCTTCTCGTTCCAGATCCCCTGCAGGTTTGCCGGCTGGCTGCCCGGACGCGAACAGGCGATCAGCAGGTAGCGGGCGAACTGGAAGTACAGCGACGCCAGCGACGGGTCGTCGGTGGTCGGCGACTGCTTGATCCGCTCGTCAGTCGGCAACAGGTCGGCGCGGGTGCGGCCAAAGTCGACGGTGACCCGGCGGAACAGGGCGCGGTGATCGGCCTGATGGTCGGCCAGGATCTTGGCCCAAGGCTTGGCGGAAAGCTTGCCCAGGGTCGCCTTGTTCAGCGCGACGGGATCGCCCGATACGTCGTCATAGCGGCGATAGCTGGTGGCGGCGGCGAGCAGCAACACCACCTCGTCGGCGCCCTTCACCGACAGTACACCGCCCTGCCCGCTGACCGAGCCGCCCTTGGCGCGGACGTCGACACGGGTCTCGAACTTCAGCTTGGCCTCGATGCCTTGCGAGGCTTCGTTGACGCCTGTGAAGACCAACTGGTTTCCCTCGACCGAGGCGACCGGCTTGGACTTCAGCGGGCTGGCGAAGGAGAGATCAACCGTGATCGCGCCCTTGCGGCTGGCGGTCAGGCGCACGGCGATCACGCCGTCCGGGGCGCTGGCGATCACCTCGCGGCGATAGCGCACGCCGCCGGCCGTAAAGACGGTCGTGGCGATCGCGCCGTCCAGGTCCAGGTCGCGGACATAGTCGGCGCCAGCCTCGGCCAGGCCCGGGAAGTCCAGCTTCAGATCGCCGATGGTCTGGTACGACTGCTGGCGCTTGGGCAGCGCCATGAACTTGGCGTCGGCCAGTTCAGTAGCCTTCTCGTACTGACCTTCATTGATCAGTCGGCGAATCTCCGGCAGCGCGCCGTTGGCTTCCGGATTGATCGGCTCGTACGGACCGCCCGCCCACAGGGTGTCCTCGTTTAGCTGGAGACGTTCGGCCGCGACGCCGCCGTACACCATCGCGCCCAGCTTGCCCGAGCCGACAGGCAGGGCCTCGACCCATTCTTTGGCCGGCTGGCGGTACCAGAGCCGCTGCGGCGAGGTCTTGCCCGTCGCCGCCATCGCGCCGCGCGCGCCCGTCATGCTCGCCCCAGCCAGGCCGGCAATGGCCAACAGGCTTCTACGTGTCGCCTTCATAGGCAGCCCTCCAAGTTTCAGTTTAGACGCGGGTCTCGACGACGACGGTCTGGCGCTGAGCGCCGAGCGTCTCGATGCCCAGTTCCATCACGTCGCCAGGGACGAGATAGCGCGGCGGCTTCTGGCCCATGCCGACGCCGGGCGGAGTTCCGGTCGAGATGATGTCGCCGGGCTGCAGGCTCATGAACCGCGAGACGTACGAGACCAGGAAGGCCGGACCGAACACCATGGTCTTGGTCGAGCCGTTCTGGAACGTCTGGCCATTGACCTTCAGCCACATCGAGAGGTTCCCGGCGTCGCCAACCTCGTCCTTCGTCACCAGCCACGGGCCGATCGGACCGAAGGTGTCGCAGCCCTTGCCCTTGTCCCAGGTGCCAGTACCGTCGATCTGGAAGGCCCGCTCGGAGACGTCGTTGACCACACAATAGCCGGCTACGTGCTCCAGCGCCTGCTCCTCCGAGACATAGCGGGCCTCGGTCCCGATCACGACGCCCAGCTCGACTTCCCAGTCCAGCTTGGTCGAGCCGATCGGCTGGATGACATCATCGTCCGGACCGACGATGGCGCTGGTGGCCTTGGTGAAGATCACCGGCTCGACCGGCACCGGCAGGCCGCTCTCGGCGGCGTGGTCGGCATAGTTGAGGCCGATGCAGATGAACTTGCCCACGCGCCCCACGCAGGGACCGATGCGGCCGGGCTCTTCGACCTTGGGCAGGCTGGCAGGATCAAGCGCCGCTAGGCGTTCCAGACCTTCGGGCGACAGCGCGCCGCCGGCGACGTCGTCGATGACGCCCGACAGGTCACGCACGACGCCGTCGTCGTCCAGCAGGCCGGGCTTTTCCTGGCCCACGGGGCCGTAGCGAAGCAGTTTCATGAAACCTGTCCCGAAAGTCGCGCGCGGATCAGTTGATCCAGCCGCCGTCGATGATGTGGATCTGGCCCGTGGTGAAGGCCGACTCGTCGCTGGCCAGATAGAGCGCCAGCTGGGCCAGCTCTTCCGGCTTGCCCAGGCGGCCCATCGGCTGGCGGGCGGTGAAGGCCTTGTGGGCGGCTTGGTAATCGCCGGTGTCGGCCAGGCGCTGGTTCAGCGAAGGCGTGTCGACCGTGCCAGGGCAAATGGCGTTGCAGCGGATCCCCTGGGCCACGAAGTCGGCGGCCACGCCCTTGGTCAGGCCGATCACCGCAGCCTTCGTGGCGCCATAGGCGAAACGGCCGGGCACGCCTTTGATCGAGCTGGCCACCGAGGCCATGTTGATGATCGAGCCGCCGCCGGCCTCCAGCATGGCCGGCAGGAAAGCGCGGATGGCGCGGTACTGGGCGGTGACGTTCAGGTCGTTGGAGAACGCCCAGGCCTTTTCGTCGCAGTCCAGGATCGTCCCGGAATGAACGTAGCCGGCGCAGTTGAACAGCACGTCGATCGCGCCCAGCTCGGCGGCCAGGGCGGTGATGGCGTCCGGGTCCAGCACGTCCAGGCGGCGACCTTCGCATCCCTCGACGCTGTTCAGCAGTTCCCCGTTGAGGTCGGTGGCGATGACCCGCGCGCCTTCGCGGGCGAACAGCTCAGCGCTGGCCTTGCCGATGCCCTGCCCCGCCGCCGTCACCAGCGCGGTCTTTCCCGTCAGTCTTCCCATGGATACGCCCCTTAACTCGCGCGCCGCAGCGGCAGGCAGGCCGGACCGATCGGGTCGAAGGCCTTGTAGGTGAGGATGAATTCCTGGTGGCCCAGCGCCTCGGACACCGTTCGCTGGCCAGCGGCCACGTCCAGCACCAGGTCGAAGATCTCGTCGCCGATCTCGTTCAGCGTACCGCGGCCTTCCATGATCCGACCGGCGTCGATGTCCATGTCCCCCGACAGCTTGCGATAGGTCTCGGGGTTGGCGCAGACCTTGATCACCGGCGAGACGGCGGAGCCAACCACCGAGCCGCGCCCGGTGGTGAACAGGGTCATGTGCGCCCCGCAGGCGATCAACTCGACGATCTCGGCGTTGTCGGAGATGTTGGGGAAGCCGAAGCGCACCTCGCCGTCGGGCACGACGTCCAGCAGGTAGAGCCCGCCGGTCGGCGGCTGGTCGCCCGGCTTGAGGATGCCGACGATCGGCGCCGAGCCCGACTTGGAATAGGCTCCCATCGACTTTTCTTCCTGGGTCGTCAGGCCGCCCTCGGCGTTGCCCGGCGCGAAGCTGCCGTAGCCCATGACGGTGTAGTAAGCCTCGGCCTTGCGGACGCTGGCTTCCAGCGCCTCGCCCAGCTCCGGCGTGATGGCGCGATCGGCCATGATCTTTTCGCAGCCGACCAGTTCGCCCGTCTCTTCGAAGACGCAGGCCGCGCCAGCCGCACCCAGACGATCGAAGGCCCGGCCCACGGCGGGGTTGGCGGTGATGCCCGAGGTGCCGTCCGAGCCGCCGCAGATCGTGCCGATGACCAGCTCCGAGACGTCCATCGGCACGCGCGCCGTCTGGTCAGCCACGGCCTTCAGGCGGGCCACAGCCTCGACGCCCTTGCGGATGGTCTCTGCCGTGCCGCCGCTCTCCTGGATGACCAGGGTCTCCACGGGCCGGCCGCTGGCGGCGATCGTGGCGCGCAGGGCCTCGCGGTTGAAGCTCTCGCAGCCTAGCGACACCAGCAGCACCGCGCCGATGTTGGGATGCGTGCCGATCGCCTGCATGACCTTCAGGGCGTAGGCATTGGGGTAGCACCCCGGAAAGCCGATCAGGTGGACGTCTGGATCGTCGCTCCTGGTCACGATGGTGCGGGCCACGTGGTGGGCGCACTCGACCAGATAGGCCACGGCCACGACGTTGCGGATGCCCTTGCGGCCGTCTGCGCGCAGGAAGCCTTGGATGCTCATTGGCCCTCACCCGTCGCTTGGCGCGTGTGGCTGGCGATGTAGTCGCTCTTCATGTTGTGCATGTGGACGTGCTCGCCGGGCGCGGCCGCAGCGGTCATCGAGCCGATCGGCGCACCGTACTTCAGGACCTTGTCGCCGGCGGCCAGGGCGCGGCGGGCGACCTTGTGGCCGACCGCGACCTCGCCAGAAGCCATGACGGTCGCACCGTCGATGGCCAGGGCCTGACCGGCCCTCACGGGCATGGCCACGACCAGGATGTTGTCGTCAGGATGGAGCAGGACAAGGTTCATGGGGTCGGCGCGTCCTCGCGCAGCAGGCCTTCGCTGCGGAGATCATCCCACAGGGCGGCGGGGATCGGAGCCGCCATCCAGGCCGCCGCGTCGACGACCTGCTGAGCCGAGCCCAGTCCGGGAATGACGCTGATCACGGCCGGATGGGCCAGCGGAAACTGCAGAGCCGCAGCGGCTAGCGGCACGCTGTGAGCGGCGCAGACCTGACGCAAGCGCTCTACCCGCGCGATGATTTCGTCCGATGCCGGACCATAGTTGTAGTGCAGCGCCCGGCCAGTCTCGACCAGAGCGCCGGAATTGAACGGCCCACCGACGATCAACTTCACGCCACGCTCGACGCAGCGCGGCAGCAGACCATCCAGCGGCGCCTGTTCCAGCAGCGTGTAGCGACCGGCCAGCAGGAACACATCGACGTCTGCGTGATCCAGGACTTCCTCGCAGACCGCCTGCTCGTTGACCCCCAGGCCGATGGCGCCCACGACGCCGGCGCCACGCAGCTCGCGCATGGCTCGATAGCCGCCTTCGAGGAAGTCGCGCATGTGGCGCGCGTGGTCATCGCCGTGGGTCTCGCGGCCAAGGTCGTGGGCAAGCAGCACGTCAACACGGTCGCGCTTGAGGCGGCGCAGGCTGGCCTCGAACGATCGCAGCACGCCGTCGCGCGTGTAGTCGAACACTGGCTCGAAAGGCGCCGCGTCGACGAAACCATGACGCTCGCGATCGCCGGAATTGGTCGGCTCCAGGCGACGGCCGACCTTGGTGGAAATGGCCACCTCGCGGCCGGCCAGGGCATCCCCCAGCCGCGTCTCGCTGAGGCCGAAGCCGTAGTGCGGGGCTGTGTCGAAATAGCAGACGCCGGCGGCCAGGGCGGCCTCGACCACCGCGCGGGCGGCCGCATCGGTCGTCGCCGCGTACAGATTGCCGATCGCCGCGCCGCCGAATCCGAGCGGCGGCAGACGAGAGAGGCCTTCCTTGCGCTGGGGACTGACCTTCATGCTGCGAGACGCTCCACCCCGTTTATTTATAAAATCTATCTTGCTGGTGAAATCACACCTCGGGCGCGACAAGTCAATCGCTTCAGCGCGTTTCAATGTTATGCGATCAGGCGGTCGGGCGGATCTCGGCGGTGATCTCGGCGGCGGCGCGCTGCAGGATCGACACGGTGTCAGAGGTCGCGATGGCCGAGACGTTGTCGAGATAGGGACAGGTCAGGGCTGCGGCCACGCCGTCCGGGCCATGCACGGGCACCGAGAAGTCGACCACGGCCTTGGTCACGAAGCTGTCGCCCCGGACGAAGCCGTCGAACCGCGCCTTGCCCGCGGCGGCCTCGAAGGTTTTCCAGACTGCGGCACTGACGGAGGGCTTCAGCTCCTTGGCCCAGCGTTGACGCACGGCCTCGGGCTGGAAGGCGTACAGCACCAAGCCCGAGGTGGCCTCGACGATCTTGCGGCGGTAGCCGACCCGAACCGAGAAGCCCAGGTCGCCCGGGGCCTCGATGCGGGCCACGACCACCATCTGGTCGCCACTGGCCACGGCCAGATGGCACGACTGACCGATCTGCTGGCAGGCGCCGCGCATGATCGGCAACGCCGCTTCCAGCAGATCCTTGGCCGGCGCACGGGTCATGCCCAGAGCGAACAGCTTGTTGGTCAGGACCAGGCCATCCTCGTCGGCCGCGCGCCCGACATAGCCGCGCGCCTCCAGCACCTGCACCATGCGAAACAGCTCGCTGGACGAGCGGTCCAGGGCGTTGGAAATCTGCGCCAGGGTCAGGCCGCTACGGTTGGCGGCCAGAAGCTCCAGGACATCCAGCCCCTTTTCCAGGGCGGGAGCACGGTATTCTCGCTTCTTGGCGCGGGTCTCGGACATGGCCCCTATAAACGATAGAATCGCTTGGCCGTCTCGCCAAACAGCGCGCGCCGGCCCGTCGGATCCAGAGGCGCTGCAAAGGCGTCAGCCATGGCCTGCCAGCCGCGATAGTCACTGGCCAGGCTCAGCACCGGCCAATCGCTGCCCCACATCAGCCGATCCGCTCCGAAGGCCTCCAGCAGATGAGCGACGAACGGTGCCAAAGCTTCAGCGGTCGGCGTCTCGCCGGCTTCGGTCAGCAGGCCCGAGAGCTTGCAGTGCACGCCAGGCGCGGCAGCCAGCGCGGCGATCTGCTCGCGCCAAGGGTCAAGGCGCCCTGCCCCGATGTCCGGCTTGGCGCCGTGGTCGATGACGACACGCAGGTCCGGCCAGCGGCGGACCAGTTCCAGCAGGCTGGGCAGATGGCGAGGTCGGACCAGGGCGTCGAACGAGAGGTCGGCGGCGACCATGGCCGCCAGGGCTGGCTCCAGGCGCGACTCCAGGACCCAGTCGTCGGCCAGATCCTGCAGCATCGGCCGCAGACCTTTCAGACATGGATTGGCGGCCAGCGCGGCGATCCGCTCGACCGCATCGGCCGAGGCGATGTCGGTCCATCCGACGACGCCCAGCGCCAGCGGATGGTCGGCGGCGATCTCCAACAGCCACTCGGTGTCACGCTGGCTGGGCTGGGATTGCACAAGCACCGCACCGGTCAGGCCGACTTCGGCGCCGACCCGAACCAGGTCGTCCAGGTCGAAATCGCGATGGATGGCCGGCAGGTCCGGCGTCGGCCACTCGTGGTCGTTCTGGCCGATCCGCCAGACATGACAGTGGGCGTCGATCAGCAAGAGACGATCGCCTTGATGACCCCCGCCGACGGCTCCATCCAGCCTGGCAGAGCGGCCGGCAGATCGTGCAGGGAAGCCTGATGCGTATTCAGCGCCGCGGTCGGCACCTGGCCGGCGCGGATCGCGGCCAGCACGACGTCGAAGTCCTCCAGTGTGGCGTTGCGGCTGGCCAACAGCGACATCTCGCGCCTGTGGAACTCCGGATCCGAGAAGGCGATATCGGCTGACACCACTGATATCAGCACATAGGTCCCGCCGTGGCCGACATAGGAAAAGCCCTTCTGCATGGCCGCGGGACTGCCGGTGGCGTCGAACACCAGGTCATAGAAGTCTCCGCCGGTCAGGACCGACAGCGCGGCCGGCGTCTCGTCCGACAGCGTCACCACGTGGTCGGCGCCCAGGTGGTCGCGGCAGAAGTCCAGGCGGTCGGCGCGGGCGTCCAGCACGGTCACAGCAGCGCCGGCCAGCTTGGCGAACAAGGTCGCGGCGATACCGATCGGCCCCGCCCCCACCACCAGCGCAGACTGGCCCGGCTCGATGTTCGCGCGGCGCACGGCGTGGGCGCCGATGGCCAGGAACTCGACCATGGCCGCCTCGTCCAGGTCCACGCCCTCGACCTTGCGCACGAAACCCTTGGGCACGGTGAGAAACTCGCAGAGACCGCCATCCATGTGCACGCCCAGCACGCGGATGTTCATGCAGCAGTTGGGCTTGCCCTTGGCGCAGGCCGCGCAGGTCCCGCACGACAGATAGGGCATGACATAGGCGTGGTCGCCCGCCGCCAGGCCGCTGCCGGCCGGCGCGGAGACCACTTCGCCCGACAGCTCGTGGCCCATGACACGCGGATAGCTCAGGAACGGTTGGGTGCCGCGATAGATGTGCATGTCGGTGCCGCAGATCCCGACCCGACGGACGCGCAGCAGCACCTCGCCCGGTCCGGGCTGGGGCGCATCGCGGCGCTCGATCTTCAGTTCACCGGGCGCGGCGCAGACCAGGACATCCATCATGAGCTTTAGTGACCTCCCGCCAGGACGGCGTCGTGGGCGGTCGTCTCGTTCTTGCGGGCGGTGATCCCGAAGAGGCCGACGACGGCGAAGCAGAAACAAGGAACCAGCACCGCAAAGCGGATGGCGCTGGCGTCCGAGATGGCGCCCATGACGGCGGTCAGCACCGCGCCGCCGATGATGGCCATGACCAGGAACGACGAGCCGGTCTTGGTCAGCGGGCCCAGGCCCTTCAGCGAGCTGGCGAAAATGGTCGGGAACATGATCGACATGAAGAAGCTGGTCGCGGCCAGGGCCAGCAGACCCGTGTGTCCGCCGACCACGGCGGCGACCAGGGTCAGGACCACATTGGCCGCTGCGAAGCCGGCCATCAGGCGCGACGGATCGACCCGGCTCATCAACGCCGCGCCGGCGAAGCGCCCGGCCATGAAGCCGACCAGCGACCACGACAGATAGGCCGCAGCGGTTTTCTCGCCCATGCCCGGGACCTGGTCCTGGCCGTAGCGGATCATGTAGCTCCACACGCCGACCTGGGCGCCGACATAGAAGAACTGGGCCAGCACGCCGAACAGAAAGCGCGGACGCTGGAACAGGCCCAGGATCGGGCGGTCGACCTGCTCGTCGCGGCGATCCTCTTCGGTCGGGCGATTGGCCTGGGGCGGGAATTTGGTGATCGCGACCAGCACCACCCACAGCAGCACGACGCCGGCGATGATCAGGTACGGCAGCTGGGTCGACTTGGCCTCCGCCGCCTGGAAGGCCGACAGCTGGGCTGGGCTCATGGCCGCGAACTGCGCCTTGGTCGGCTCCACGCCTGACAGGATGAACTGACCGCCGACGATGACGGCGGTGATCGCGCCCAACGGATTAAAGGCCTGGGCCAGGTTCAGACGCTGCTCGGCCTTGGCCGGGTCGCCCAGCACGGTGATCAGCGGATTGGCCGAGGTCTCCAGGAACGCCAGACCCGAGGCGATGACGAAGAGCGCGCTGAGGAACAGTTCGTAGCGGCGCAGCTCGGCCGCCGGCCAGAACAGCAGCGCGCCCGCCCCGAACAGGATCAGGCCGACGATGACGGCGGCCTTGTAGCCATGGCGGCGCATCAGCAAGCCGGCCGGCAGGGCCAGGAAAAAGTAGCCCAAATAGAAGGCCGACTGCACCAGGCCCGACTGCAGGTCGGTCAGGAAGAACGCCTTCTTCAGGTGCGGGATCAGCACGTCGTTCAGGTTGTTGGCGACGCCCCACAGGAAGAACAGCGCCACAACCAAAACCAACGGCGCTGCCCCCGTTCGCGAACTCTCACCTTTGGCCATGAGCGCCTCCTCCGACATCGCTCTCACCCGGAGCGTTGCGACGAGAAACATCACATATGAATTTTTGCGTCAAATATGAAAATCAAAATCTGCCGAGCGAAATCCCGTTCAGCCACACGCATTTCAGTTCGCATGTGAACTCCCTTCCACATTCGAATGAGACGAGCCTGGAGACCTGAGAAAGCTCCTCCGGCAATCGCTTGAAAACGGCGAAACCAGGGCGAATTTTGGTACCGCAACCATTTTCCCTTGCGCATCACTAGCGCACCATGCTTCACATGTAAAAATAGAAGGCAGCCAACAAAGAGTGGCTGCCACACTTGGGGGAGAGAAACGTTGAGGAACGCCAGGACTCTAACTGCGCGCGGCCTGATGGCCGGCATTTCACTGGCGGCGATGACCGCCGCGGCGCCAGGCCTGGCCGCCGCCCAAACCAGTTCTTCTTCCGACCAGACCGTCAGCGAAGTGGTCGTGACGGGCTATCGCGCCTCGCTGCGCAGCGCCCTGAACATCAAGAAGAACGCCGACGTGATCATGGATGCGATCAACGCGGAGGACATGGCCGACTTCCCCGACTCGAACCTGGCGGAGTCGCTGCAGCGCCTGCCCGGCATCTCGATCGACCGCGACAACGGCGAGGGCCGCACGATCAGCGTCCGGGGCCTGTCCGGCGACTTCAGCCGCGTTCGCATCAACAACATGGAAGCCCTGTCGACGGGCGCAGCCAACGACGCCGGCGGCAGCCCGAACCGTTCGCGCGCCTTCGACTTCAACGCCTTCGCCTCCGAGCTCTTCAGCTCCGTCCGCGTGCGCAAGTCTTCCTCGGCCGACGCCGACGAAGGCTCGCTGGGCGCCACCGTCGACCTGATCACCGGCCGGCCGTTCGACTACAAGGATAGCGCCCTGGCCTTCTCGGCCGAGGATTCCTATTACCGCAACGGCAAGAAGCACAGCCCGCGCATCACGGGCCTGGCCTCCAAGCGCTGGTTCGACGGCAAGCTGGGCGTGCTGGCTTCGGCCGCCTACGCCAAGCGCAGCTCCGAGGACGACAGCTACGCTCGCGGCACCGGCTCGTCGGACTATGTCTATCGCGGCAGCACCTGGGCCGGTGACGAACTGCCCGGCCGCGCCGGCTTCGCGGCCCCGACCGGCACGGTATTCAGCGCCCTGATCCCGACGACGCTGACGGGCTCGGCCCTGGACGCCTACAAAGCCAATCCGGCCAACTACTACAATCCGCTGGCCAACCCGGCCGCCTATGCGGCGATGACCGGTTCGGACCCGGCCGCCTATGCCAAGCTCTATCCTGGGTGCGCGACCGCGCCGGTCGCTGGCCTGACCCCGACCAGCCCCGGCTGCAACAACTCGCTGGTCCGCTTCCCCGCCCTGCCCTCGCTGAGCCAGCGCAATGTCGAGACCGAGCGCCTGGGACTGACCGCCGCGGTGCAGTTCGAGATCAGCCCGCGCACGCGCGTCACCATCGACGGCCTCTATTCGCGGTTCGAAAGCGACAGCATCAACTACCAGCTCTCGCCGGTCGGCCTGAACCGCAACAACACCAACGCCGCCTATCAGTATGGCGCCAACGTCCCAACCGCGGCCGCCCCGGGCGGCTCGGCCCTGACCGACGCCCAGCGCCGCGGCCTTTATCCTGGGACCTGCACGTTTGCCGACGAGACCGATCTGAACCCCGGCACCGACTGCGGCCAGGCGATGAACGGCGCGACGCCGCTGCCCGGCTATACCTACAGCTTCAACGCCAACAACCTGGACGCCTACGAGTATTACACCAACCCGGCCTCGCCCGGTTACCTGGGTCCGGCATCCGGCCTGCCCTTCCGTGGCCAGCTGATCGGCCGCCCGGCCGTGAAGGTTCTGGACGCCGACGTCGTCGGCCAGAACGCCGAATATCTGAAGCTGGGCAATGTCGACTGGCGCTCCGCCGCCGACCGCGGCGCCTACACCACCGACTTCCGCCAGGTCTCGACCGAGGTCACCCACGAGTTCAGCAACAAGCTGCGCGGCGTGTTTTCGGTCGGCGCCTCGCGGTCCGAGAACCGCAATGTCGGCACCCTGGTCGAGTTCAACTACATGGACGCGGCCGAACCGTTCGTCTTCGACGAGCGCGGCGCGACCGGCATGCCCAAGTTCGACGCTGGCTTCAATGCCGCAGATCCCAACAAATGGAGCATCGTCAAGGGCTTCTCGGGGATGCGTCACTATCAGCGCACCACGACCAACGACTACAAGGGCGGCAAGATCGACCTGACCTACGAGCTTGACGATCACTGGACCATCAAGGGCGGCATCACCAAGCGCGAGTTCGGCTTCTCGACCGACCAGTACGAGCGCAACAACGACCTGCTGAACCCGACCGAGAAGGAAGCCAAGGTCTCGATCGCCTCGCTGGGCCAAGTCATCGAGTTCGGCCAGGGGCTGGACGTGCCGGCCGGGACCACCTCGAGCTTCTTCACGCCGAACCTGGACGCCTTCAGCCGCGCGTTCGGCTTCGACTGCAACTGCATCAACAAGTACGGCGACTTCCGCATCACGCGAAAGCGCAACCGCTCAGCCTCGTTCGAGGTCGATGAGAAAAACCTGTCCTACTACGTCCAGTTCGGCTTCGACTATAATGTCTGGGGCGGCCGTCGCCTGTTCGGCAACCTGGGCGTCCGTCAGGCCCAGACCGACGTCTTCGCCGTCGGCGAGACCACCGCGGGTCGCCGCATCACCGGCGAGAACAGCTATACCGACACCCTGCCGTCGGCGAACCTGACCTGGGAAGCCTACGACAACCTCTATATCCGTTTCGCAGCGGCCAAGGTCATGGCCCGGCCTCTGCTGGGCAACCTGTCGCCGGCCATCACCGGCGTCAGCGTCCCCGGCGACGGCGCCGTCACAGGCGGCACGCTCACCGTCGGCAACACCAAGCTCTCGCCGTTCCGCGGCAAGGCCTATGACGTCGCCGCTGAATGGTACTTCACCGAAGGCGGCCTGCTCAGCCTGGGCTTCTTCCGCAAGGACATCGACAGCTTCCCGCAGACGGTCTTCTTCGAAGCGCCGCTGTCGAACTTCCTGGACGCGGACGCCATCGCCCAGCTGAAGCTGCAGTTCCCGGGCGAGACCGGGGCCGACGTCTTCCGCCGCGCCTATATCGACGCCGACAGCCCGATGCTGGCCCGCCAGGTCCGTGACGCGCCGGGCGGCTACCTGCAAGGCTGGGAATTCAATTTCCAGCAGGATCTGAAGTTCCTGCCCTGGTACTTCAAGAACCTGGGCGTCCAGTTCAACATGACGAAATTGGACACCAAGCTGACCTACATCCTGGACCCGGGCTCGGTCACGGCCGGCAGCGGCGTGGTCACCAAGGCCCCGACCTATGGTTCCGGCCCGTGGCTGGGCGCCTCGCCCAAGGGCATGAACTTCACGATCTACTACGAGACCGAAAAGTTCAGCGCCCGCGCTTCGGTCGCTCAGCGCGACGCCTACTACACGACGTACCCGCTCAGCGCCGGCAACTGCGATCCAGGCCTGCAGGCCAACGGCACGGCGTGCGACGGCCCGCTGATCAACGAGTTCGGCGGCTCCAAGGCGACGACCAATGTCGACTTCTCGATGCGGTACTCGCCGATCAAGCAGATGAGCATCACGTTCGAGGCGCTCAACCTGACCGACCAGATGTCTGAACGCACCGCCTACACCGACCCGGTCATCCAGTCGTACGGCGGCAGCGGCCCGAACTATCGGGTCGGGGTTCGCTACCGCTTCTAGTCGACTTCTTTTCCCTTCCTTCGCGGCGCCGGACACCTCTCTCCGGCGTCGCTTTTTTTGCGCGAGATCATGGCCCGCCGCGCCATCGTGGTGTTGGGCCAGAGCCATGACCGCAGCCGCCCTCGACTCGCCCGCCCCAACTCACCGCCACACCTGGGTCGAGGACCTCCAGGCGCTGTTCACCGGCGCCCTGGCCGTCGCGATCGGGGTCAAGATGCTGGCCAGTGCGGGGATCATGACCGGCGGCATGGCCGGGCTGGCCTTGCTGCTCAGCTACGCGACGCCCGTTTCGTTCGGCGCCGCCTTCTTCGCCCTCAATGCGCCATTCTATCTGCTGGCCCTGGTCAGACGCGACTGGCGGATCTGCGTGAACACCCTCGTCGCCGTCGCCCTGCTGTCGTGGATGACCAATCACCTGGGCGACTACATCACCTTCAGCAACGTCGATCCGGCCTTCGCCGCCGTGGCTGGCGGCCTGCTGTCTGGCCTGGGAATGCTGGCGCTGTTCCGCCACCACACCACCCTGGGCGGGGTCGGCATCCTGGCGCAGATGCTCCAGGAACGCTTCGGTCTACGGGCCGGCTATGTGCAGCTGTCGATCGACGCCCTGATCCTGGCCTCAGGCCTGCTGCTGTTGTCGCCAACCAAGGTCGCCCTGTCGGCGCTGGGCGCGCTGGTGCTGAACTTGGTCATCGCCCTGAACCATCGTCCCGGCCGTTATCTGGGCCGCTCGCGCTGAGATCTCAACAGCAGCGGAAGCCGCCGCCCCCTGCGCCGAACCGCCGGGCCTCGTGCAAGCGGAAGAAGGCGGTGCGGTCCATCGGCGGATCATCGGGATGGCGGCTGGCGGCATGGCGGACATAGGCGTCGTAGTCGGGCTGGCCGATCATCAGATTGGCCGTCCGCTGCGCCGTCTTGCCCCACGAGATCGCCACATCCCGGCAACGGCAGAAGAGGTCGTCACGCATGGGCCGCCTCAGGGATCTCGCGCACCGTCGGACCGTCGGCGCGCAGGGCCTTTAGGCAGGCGCCGACGCCGTACAGCGTCACGACCACCACCACGAACAGGAAGCCCGCCGTCAGCGCCGAATTGACATAATCGTTGACGATGACCCGGTGCATGTCAGCCGCCGTCTTGGCCGGACCCAGGACGCGATCGTCGCTCAGGGCCGCCTGGTACTGGCGCGCATGGGCCAGGAAGCCGACGCGAACGTCCGGATGAAACAGCTTCTGCAGACCCGCGGTCAGGGTGCAGATCAGCAGCCACACCGTCGGCACAGCGGTGACCCAGGCGTAGCGCTGTTGCTTCATCTTGAAGAGCACGACCGTCCCCAGGATCAGCGCCACCGCCGCCAGCATCTGGTTGGCGATGCCGAACAGCGGCCACAGGCTGTTGATGCCGCCCAGCGGATCGACCACGCCGGTGTAGAGGAAATAGCCCCAAAGACCGACCGTCAGGGCCGTGGCCGCGACATTGGCGGTCCAGGACTGGGTCTCGCGCATCTTCGGCACGGCCAGACCCAGCAGGTCCTGAACCATAAAGCGGCAAACGCGAGTGCCGGCGTCGACCGTTGTCAGGATGAACAGCGCCTCGAACAGGATGGCGAAGTGGTACCAGAAGGCCATCATCGCCTTGCCGCCGATCACCGATGACAGGATGTGAGCCATGCCCACCGCCAGGGTCGGCGCGCCGCCGGCCCGCGACAGGATGGAGTGCTCGCCGACGTCGCGGGCGATCTGCTCCAACTCTCCCGGCATGATGTGGAAGCCCCACTGGGCGACGGCGGCCGCAGCGCTGGCGGCGTCCTTGCCGATCACCGCGACCGGGCTGTTCATCGAGAAATAGACCGCCGGATCCAGCACCGTGGCGGCGATCAGGGCCATGACGGCCACGAAGCTCTCGCACAGCATGGCGCCGTAGCCGATCAGCGGGATCTGGCTCTCGTTCTCCAGCAGCTTGGGCGTGGTGCCCGAGGAGATCAGGGCGTGGAAGCCCGAAACCGCGCCACAGGCGATGGTGATGAACAGGAACGGGAACAGCGCGCCGGCGAACACCGGGCCCGTCCCATCGATGAACGGCGTCACGGCCGGCATCTGGATGTGCGGGCGAACGATCAGGATGCCGACCGCCAGGCCGGCGATCGCGCCGATCTTCAGGAAGGTCGACAGGTAATCTCGCGGGGCCAGCAGCAGCCACACCGGGATCACCGAGGCGACGAAGCCATAGGCCATCATCGCCACCGCCAGAGTCGGGCCCGTGAGGGTGAAGGCCGGACCCAAGGTCGGGTGCGTCGCCACATGGCCGCCGCCGATGATCGCCAGCACCAGCAGGACGACGCCGATCAGCGAAACCTCCCCTACCCGGCCCGGCCGCAGGTAGCGGGTGTAGAGGCCCATGAAGATGGCGATCGGGATGGTGGCGGCGACGGTGAACGCGCCCCAGGGGCTCTCGGCCAGCGCCTTGACCACCACCAGGGCCAGCACGGCCAGAATGATGACCATGATCATCAGCACGCCGATCTGGGCGATGACGCCGGGGATCGGGCCCATCTCGTTGCGGATCATGTCGCCCAGCGACTTGCCATCGCGACGGGTGGACATGAAGAGGACCATCATGTCCTGCACGGCGCCGGCGACCACCGCCCCGACCAGGATCCAGATCACGCCGGGCAGATAGCCCATCTGGGCGGCCAGCACCGGACCGACCAGCGGCCCCGCCCCGGCGATGGCGGCGAAGTGGTGACCAAACAGCACGTTGCGGGGCGTCGGCACATAGTCCAGGCCATCGTCGCGGCGCACCGCCGGCGTCGGCCGTAAGGCGTCCAGGCGCAGAACCTTGGTCGCGATGAAGCGGGCATAGAACCGATAGGCGACCACATAGGTGCAGAGCGCGGCGGTCACCAACCAGATGGCGTTGACGCTTTCGCCGCGATTGAGCGCGACGACGCCGAACGAGACCGCCCCGATCAGAGCCAGCGCCCCGAACACCAGATACGTCCTAGCCTTGCCCACGATCGCGGATCCTCCCGATGCGCGCCGGCCGCGACGCGCTCCGAAGGTTCTTAAAGAGTTTTGCCCGCTTCCGGGAAGGCGTGGCTTCAAAGTCACGGCCAGCAAATGAGCGTTTCTCAATATTGCAAATCAGTCGCAATCACAGCATACGGCGGCGACATTTGAATCCAGGCCGTTCCGAGGGCGTCATGACCAAGCAAGTTTCCCACACCCGCCTTCGGCTGGCTTGCCTCGCCGGCCTCAGCCTCGCGGCGCTCGCCCAGGCCGCCGCCGCCCAGACCCGCGGCCAGGAAAGCGATGTCGATCAGGTCGTGGTCACCGCCGCTCGCACCATCCTGCCGGCCAGCGCCCTGCCCCTGACCGTGGACGTCGTCGACAACGCCACCCTCAACCAACAGGTAGCGATCAGCGGCTCGATCATCGACGCCGTCTCGACCCTGTCGCCGTCGTTCTCGCCCACGCGCCAGAAGCTGTCGGGCGCGGGCGAGAGCCTGCGCGGCCGCTCGCCGCTGTACGCCATCAACGGCATCCCGCAGTCGACGCCGATCCGCGACGGCTCGCGCGACGGCTACACGATCGACGCCTTCTTCATCGACCGCGTGGAGCTGATCTACGGCTCCAACGCCCTGCAGGGCATCGGCGCCACCGGCGGCGTCGTCAACCAGGTGACGGTCGGCCCGCCCAAGCAGGACGGCGTCTCGGGCCGCACCCTCATCCAGGCCAGCGGCGGCGACGACCTGGGCGACTCGGTGGGCGGCAAGGTCGCCGGCCTGGTCGGCTGGCGCGGCGGTGCGTTCGACGCCACCGCCGGCGTCGCCTATGAGACCCGCGGCGCCTTCTATGACGGCAACGGCCGCCGCATCGGCATGGACACCGCCCAAGGCGACGTCCAGGACTCCAAGACCCTGTCGCTGTTCGCCCGCGTGGGCTGGCAGCTCAGCCCCAGCACCCGCCTGGACGTGGTCGGCAGCCGCTTCGAGCTGAAGGGCGACGGCGACTACATCACCGCCCCGGTCGCCGGGCGCACGCCGGCCAGCGCGATCCTGCCCACGGACGCCAACATCGCCGCGCGCCTGCCCACCACGTCCTTCCGCGGCGAGGTCCCCGGCGACCCGGCCGCCAACCGCGTCGAGACGCTGTCGGCGTCGCTGGTCAATGACGACCTCTACGGCGGCGTGCTGAACGCCCAGCTGTTCTTCAACCGCACGCGAGACACCTTCGGCGGCGACATCAGCGCCACCTTCCAGGACGCCAGCATCGCGCCGATCGGCACGCTGTTCGACCAGTCCGCCAACCGCTCGCGCAAGCTGGGCGCGCGGATGAGCTATGAGCGCGCCGTGCCGGGGATCGAGGGCTTGGTCGCCACCGCCGGCCTGGACGCCCTGACCGACACCACCGCCCAGTTGCTGACCGCCACGGGCCGCGCCTGGGTGCCCCCGACCAAGTTCCAGAGCCTGGCCCCGTTCATCCAGGGCAACTACGCCCTGCTGGACGGCAAGCTGCGCCTGGCCGGCGGCGTGCGCTTCGAGAACGTCAAGCTGAAGGTCGACGACTTCACCACCCTGGCCTCCTACGGCTCGCGCCAGGTCGGCGGCGGCTCGCCCGAATTCAAGGCCACCCTGGTCAATGGCGGCGTAGTGTTCGAGCCGGCCAAGGGCCTGCGCGCCTATGCCAGCTATGCCGAGGGCTACACGGTGCCAGACGTGGGCCGGATCCTGCGCGGCATCAACATCCCCAACCAGGACGTCGACACCTACGTGGCGATCGAGCCGATCGTGTCCAACAACCGCGAGATCGGCGCCGAGTTCAAGCGCGGCCCGTTCGACGCCAGCGTGGCCTACTTCTGGTCGAAGTCGAAGTACGGCCAGTTCCTGGTCCGCAACGCCAGCGGCATCTTCGACGTCCAGCGCCAGGGCGTGGCCATCGAGGGCCTTGAGGTCAATGTGCGGGCCCGCACGCCCGTGCCCGGCCTGGATGTCTCGACCGGCTATGCCCGTCTGCGCGGCCAGACCGACACCAACCGCGACGGCAAGATGGACACCGATCTGGACGGCGCCAACATCTCGCCCGACCGCCTGAACCTGGCCGCCGACTACCAGACCGGCAAGTGGGCCCTGCGCCTGCAGGTGCAGAAGTACATGTCGCGCAACATGCAGACCGCGACGGTGAAGGACGATTTCAACGGCTACACGGTCGCCGACGCCTTCGTGCGGTACGAACTGCCGGTCGGGGCGCTGTCGCTGGGCGTCCAGAACCTGCTGGACAAGCAGTACATCACCTACCACTCGGACACGACCTTGCCCGCGCGCGACAAGTTCTACGCCGGCCGCGGCCGCACCGCGACCCTGGGCTGGGAAACGCGCTTCTGATGAAGACCCTGCGCCTGCTGCACCGCTGGACGGGGGGCCTGATCGGCCTCCTGCTGGCGATCCTGGGCTTCACCGGCGCGCTGCTGGTGCACGAGGACGCCTTCCTGCGCGCCACCGTGCCCCATGCCGCCGACGCCCAGCGGCAGGACACCGCCAGCCTGGCGGCGGCGGCGACGCGGGTCTTCGCCGCGCAAGACCGTCCGCGCTCGATCGTGCTGGCGTCCGCCGACCAGGGGCTGCACAGGCTCAGCTACAAGGACAGCGAACGCGCCGCCTATACCGACCAGGACGGCGCGATCGTTATGGCCTGGACGTCCAAGTGGGCGCGGCCCGAGGTCTGGCTGCTCGACTTTCACCACCACCTGTTCGCCGGCGACACGGGCAAGACCATCGGCGGCATCGCGGGCCTGGCGGGTCTCGCCTTCGTCGTCACCGGCCTGATCCTGTGGTGGCCGACCCGGCGGATGTTCCACCTGCGCGCCTGGCCGCGGATGATGAAGCGGGCGGCGATCGTTCATCATCACCGCGACCTGGGCGTGCTGGTCGCGCCGCTGCTGATCATTTCCCTGACCACCGGCGCGACCATGGACCTGAAATGGTTCTCGCAAGCCTTGCGCGCGCCGTTCACCGCGCCGTCGGAGATGGCCAAGGCCTCGGCGGCGCCCAAGATCAAGGGCGGCAAGCCGGCCAAGAACCTGGACTGGGCCAAGATCATCGGCGCGGCCCAGGCCCGCTATCCCGGCGCCGAGGTGCGGATCATCACCCCACCGGCCAAGGCGGGCGGGCTGATCTCGATGCGCCTGCGCCAACAGGCAGAGTGGCTGCCCAATGGTCGGACCATGGCCTGGTTCGATCCCGCCGACGGCCGCATGGTCGCCACCCGCGACGCCCAGACCCTGCCCCTGGGCTCGCGGATCACCAACGCCGACTTCCCGCTGCATGCGGCCAAGGTCGGCGGCCTGCCCTATCGCCTGGTGATGACGGTGTCGGGCCTGGCCCTGACCCTGCTGGGCACGCTGGCCGTGGTGACCTTCTGGGGCAATCCCAGCGGCCTGCCCAAGCGCAAGAAGAAGGCGGCGACCAAGGGCAAATCAACACCCCTGCCCGCCGCCGGCAAGACGGCCTGAGGCTACTTGCTGGTCATCTCCGGATGCACCCGAAGCGCGTCGCCGACCCGGGGCTTTCCGGCCAGGCCGGCGATGCGCGGCAAGGCGGCGATCACCACGTCCAGCGAGACCTTGTTCAGCGCGCGGTAGATCGTGGTCAGGTCCTCGAACTTCCACTCTCCCAAGCCCTCGGCCGGGTTCGAGATCACCACCAGGCTGGCGTAGTTGATGCCGACCATACGGGCGTAGGACATCTCCGAGCCTACGTTCATGGTCACCATGTCGCCGCCGATCTGCTTGAAGAAGCGGATCTCGGCCGGGGTCTCGAAGCGGCCGCCAGCCGCCTGGATCACCACCCCGCCCTTGTGAACCTTGCGGGTCGCGTCGCCGGTCAGGCGCTTGCGGGTCTCGTCCAGCAGGATGTCGTCCAGCAGCGGATCGGTCGCCGGCACGTAGCGCGGCAGGATGGTCTCGCCAGCAGGGAAGATGCTCTTGGGCAGGCCGCGCGGGCGCGAGATATTGAAGTCGATGAAGTCGCTGGGCACGACGAAGTCGCCGGTCTTCATCTCGGGATTGATGCCGCCGGCCGTCGCGCCGCCGATCGCTTCCTTGACGCCCATCTTGTAGAGCGCCGTCCAGGTCTCGACCCAGCGGCCCTGACCGTGGCCGTGAACATAGTAGAAGTCGACGCCATTGGCTTTGCCGCAGACGATCTCGGGCGACTCGCCGACCGGCGTCTGGATGCGGAACTTCGCGCCGAGATAGCTGGAGTTCAGCAGCGCGTCGTTCAGATAGGTGCCGCCGATGACAGCGATCGTCGCCTTGCACGGCGGTGTCGCCACGACCTGGGCCGAGGCCGCCGAGGCCGCCGCCAACACGCTGGCCAAGCCGATGCCGGCGGCGAGCTTCAGGGCCAGACCGGCAAGGCGCCCGCGGGATGAGCGAACCGCGCCAACGCTTTCAGCATCGGCCGCCGATCGCAGGCCAGTAAGTAACAGCTTCATTATGCAAAACCCCACGCCATCGCGACACGGCTATGTGTCTAGCCACGAAGGCCGCCGCCCGTCGCCGAGACGCGCGCCTCTTCGCGGGCCAGCGGCGCATCTGCCGTGAATTGCCCTGTTATTGGCGTACCGGCGCCCTCCTCGGGGGCACGGTGAAGGATCGGGAATAGCCATGAGTGGTGAGACGGCGCCGGGCGCGCCAGCAAAGACGGCAGCGCTGGACCGTCATTTCGGGATCAGCGCGCGCGGCTCGACGGTGCGCACCGAGATCCTGGCCGGGGCGACGACCTTCATCGCCATGGCCTATATCATCATGGTCAACCCGGCGATCCTGTCGGACGCGGGCCTGCCGGTCGCCGCCGTGGCTGTGGCCACCTGCATCGCCGCCGGCTTCGCCACCCTGGCCATGGGCCTGGTGGCCAACGTGCCCCTAGCCCTGGCGCCCGGCATGGGTCTGAACGCCTACTTCACCTACACCGTCGTGCTGCAGATGGGCGTGCCCTGGCAGGTCGGCCTGGGCTGCGTCTTCCTGTCGGGCGTGATCTTCCTGCTGCTGACCGTGGCCGGCATTCGGCAGATGATCATCGCCGCCATTCCCGTGCACCTGTTCGCCGCCGTCGCCGGCGGCATCGGCCTGTTCATCGCCTTTATCGGCCTGAAGAACGCCGGCATCGTGGTCGCCAACCCGGCGACCTTCGTAGCCATCGGCGATCTCAAGCAGCCCGGCCCCGCCCTGGCCCTGCTCGGCCTTCTCGTCATCGCCGGCCTCAGCGCCTGGCGGGTGAAGGGCGCGCTGCTGATCGGCATCGTCGTCACCAGCATCGTGGCCTGGCTGTGCGGCCAGGTGCACTTCACGCCCCAGCCCTACAGCCTGACGGCCCTGACCGAGACGGCGTTCAAGCTGGACATCGCCGGGGCCCTGGGCTTCGGCGGCGGGCACGGCCTGGGCCTGATCGAGATCATCTTCGTCTTCCTGTTCGTCGACATCTTCGACAACATCGGCACCTTGGTGGCGGTGACCAAGCGCGCCGGCCTGGTCGACGCGGCCGGCAAGATCCCTGGCCTGAACAAGATCCTGACCACCGACTCGGTGGCCACCATGGTCGGCGCCATGGCCGGCACCAGCACCGTGACAAGCTATGTCGAAAGCGCCGCGGGCGTACAGGCCGGCGGTCGCACGGGTTTGGCCTCGGTGGTGACCGGCATCCTGTTCCTGCTGGCGGTGTTCGTCGCGCCCTACGCTCAGCTGGCCCCGGCGGCGGCCACCGCCCCGGCCCTGATCATCGTCGGCGGCCTGATGATGGCCCCGCTGGCCGAGGTCGACTGGGACGACGCCTATATGGCCGTGCCGGCGTTCCTGACGCTGATCATCATCCCCCTCACCTTCTCGATCGCCAACGGGCTGGCGTTCGGCATCACCGCCTTCGCGGCGCTGAAGATCGTGCGCGGCCAGGCCAAGCGCGGCGACTGGCTGCTGTTCGTGCTGGCCGGCCTGTTCGTGGCCCGCTTCGTCTGGATGGCGGCGGGCTGAGGCCCGCCGCCACTCAAAGCCCTACGGGGCAAGCTTCGGGACGATGGCCTTCATTTCGGCCTCGAAGCTGTCGAAGGCCCGCTCCAGGCGCCATTGATCGCGCGCCTTGGGGCTGGCCTTCAGCACCGCATCGCAGGGCGCGGTCGGCGTCGAAGCGTTCAGCCTGGCGCACGGGCCATCCCACAGGCTGGCGCCCTGCAGGAACGAGTAGGTCAGGCTGTTGCGCGACATCTGCTTGAGCTGGCCGTAGCTGACGCCCTGCTCCAGGACGGCGCGCATGTACTCGTGCGTCAGGTCGCTGCGCGAGACGCCCAGATCATCGGTCGACAGGGTCACCGGCACGCCGGCCGCCATGTACAGCGGCAGCGGATGGTCCTTGCCCTTCACGCCCAGGATGACGTCGTTGCTGGTCAGGTTGATCTCGACGGCGATCTTGTCCTTGGCCATGCGCGCCAGCAGTTTGTCGGCGTCGTCCTCGTAGGCGACCGCCACGCCGTGACCGATGCGCTTGGCGCCGGCGATCTCGACCGCTTCGGTGATGTGGAAGCGCAGATCGCGCGGCGGGGTCAGGCCCATGGCCAGCTCGCCTGCGTGCAAGGTCAGGGGCACGTCCGGATAGAGCGTCTTGAAGAAGGCGAACAGGCGCATATGCAGACGGTAGTCGCGCACCGACACCGGACCGTCCTCGGGCTCCAGGATGTTGATGCCGACATAGCGCGGATCGGCCTTCACCAGGGCGAACGCGGCGGCCATCTGGCCGAACACCACCTCGGGCGGGCGCTGGCGCGAAATCGACAGCAGATAGCGCAGGGTGACGTCACAAGCGGCCTCCGGTTTGGCCGTGCCGCAGCGATTGAGAGCGGCGATGGCCTTGTCGTTGGCGTCGGCGCCGACGGTCGCGGCCGGCGTAGCCTTGGCGATCACCGGCTTCAGCTGGTCCAGGCGCGCCTGCAGGATCTTCGCATCCAGGCGCTGAGGCGGCGAGCCGTCGCTCGTCTGGACCCATGGGTCGGTCCACGGGATCGCGGCCGACGCTTCGATCACCGCGCGCGAGGCGCTCGAGCCGGCCATCAGCTCCAGATAAAGAGTGTTGTCGAGCGCGGCCTGGCGCAGGGCCTCGGCCTGGATGCGCACGCCCTTGTCTTCGCCCCCGCCCCGGCCCGAACGGCCAAAGGTGCGGAAGAACCGGCGGTGGCCGGAGATTTCCGGCTCGCCCACGCCTTGCTCGAACCGACGCGTGGAGAGCGCGTCGACAATGTCGCTGTAGAGGTCGGGGTCGCGTTCAGGCAGGCCCTTCAGCACCACCAGATCGGCGTTGCCGTCGGCGCCGCAAGGCGCGGCGACCAGGGATTGGGTCGTCTTGGAGAAGCAGCCGCCCGCCGCCGCGGACCAGGCGATGAAGTCCTCGGCATAGGTGCCGCCGCCCGCGTGGTTATGCAGGTCCGCGCCCTTGGGCAGCTTGGTCAGCAGGAGGCGCAGCAGCGGCGGCGAAGCCGCGGCCTTGGCGAAGACCGCGTCCAGCGCGGGATCCGGCGCCGTCTGGGCCAAGGCCGGCGCGCCCGACGCCAGGCAGGTCGCGGCGAACAGCGCCGCCAGAGTGATCTTGTGTGCGTCCATCTTCGATGCAGACGTCATGCGCTTCCCCCATATGAAAACGGCCTCGGCGCGAACGCCGAGGCCGTTGCTTAAGCTATACCAATCAGAACTCGAAGCGAGCGCCCAGACGCATCCGCCAGACGCCCAGTTGAGCGTTGGCCTGCAGGGTCGGGGCCGTGAAGGCGGTGTAGGAGTACTGGTTGCAGTTGCTGCCGACCTGCTGAGCGCAGGCGACGTTCACCACCGAGGTCAGCGGGTTGTAGGTCCGGTACGAACCCCAGTCGCTGTTGATCAGGTTGAGGACGTTTTCGACATCGCCGAACAGCTTGAAGCGAGCCGAGGGCAGCAGCGGCACCGGCAGTTCCTGTTCGATGTGCAGATCGACCTTGAAGTAGTCCGGCGACTTTTCGGTGTTCTTGCCGATCACGCCCTGGGCCAGATCGTTGCCCTGCACGAAGGCGCGGAAGGCCTCGTACACCGCGGTCGACGCATAGGTGACCTTGGAGTCGGCGGTCATGCTGGAGACGTCCGGCACATACAGCAGGTAGCGGTTGGTGCCGCCGGTCGTGCCGAACAGGGTCGAGCGGCTGTTGGACGCCGTGGTGTTCATCGTCAGGCTGTAGGGCGAACCCGAGCGCAGCTCGCCGAACAGGTTGAAGCTGGTCTTGTAGTCGCCGAAGAACGCGTGGCTGTAGTCGATATTGAACTTCCAGTTGTCGCGCACTTCATAGCTCGACCGGCCGTAGGCGGGATTGTTCGGGTCGAACATCGGCTGGCCGCCATAGGTGCCGCTGGCGGTCGAACCGCCCGAGGCGTAGCTGCCCATGTCCGACAGGGACTTCACGTCCGAGTAGGTGTAGCTGATGCCGGTATCCAGGCCGAAGTCGAACGACTTGCTGGCGCGGGCGACAGCGATCAGCGACTTGCCCCTGTCGGTGTACTTCATGGCCAGGTCGCTGTTGGCCGTGTTGGTGTAGGTGTCGGCATAGATCGGACGACCGTCCGGGGCCGTGCCGACCTGGGTCAGGCGCTGATCGATGTAGTAGGCCGCGCTGTCGGTCTGGCCGTAGAACAGGTCAGCCCCGAAGCGCCAGCCGTCGCCGAGGCGCTCACCAAAGTCGGCCATGTAGTCGAGCGACAGATTGGCCTTCCACTGCGCCGGCAGCTTGAAGGTCGGCGACATGAACGAGGTCGGCGACGCAGCCAGGGCCGCGGTGTTGGTTTGCAGATAGCTCAGAACGAGCGGGTCGATCTTGTTGCCCTGGACGTTGTTCAGCGCCGCGTTGCAGATCGCCGCGGCATTGGCCACGGTGGCCGGAATGGTGCAGCCGGTGCCGCCGACCGCGCGACCGACGGTGATGGTGTTGGTGAACACCCCGGCCGCCGAGAAGCTGTTGCCGACGAAGACGTCCGGCGAGCCGCCGTTGAACAGGCCCAGGCCACTGCGAACCGTCAGACGGTCGGTCGGGCGCCAGGTCAGGCCCACGCGCGGCTGGACCACCAGGTTGCCGTCGATATTGGCGTTGTTGGCAAAGCCGTAGCGGTTGACGAACGACTGCTTCAGCGGCGCCTGGTCGTCCATCTTGTAGCCGTCGAAGCGGACGCCGGCTGTGACGTTCAGCTCCGGCGAGATGTCGTAGCTATCCTGCAGACCGAAGGTGATCTGGTCGTAGTTGAAGCTGGCGCTGACATCCGCGAGCGAGCCGGTGATCGAGTACTGATAGAGCAGCTGGCCCGCCTGGCGCGCCTGGAAGTCGGCGACGGAGTCGAAGTAGTAGGTGCCCAGCGAATTGGCCACGAAGGTGTTGGTGATCTTCAGCTTGCTGTACGCCGCGTGCAGCTTGAAGGCGTGGTCGCCGAGATTGTAGCGGGCGACGAACTCGGCGCCGTACTGCTTCTGGCCGACGATGTCGGCGTGGCTGAAGGCCTCCGTGCCGAACACCAGGCGCGGCGTTCCGGTCTGAGTGCACTGGTTCAGCGAGCCGACCGAGGTCGGATCCAGACAGACGGTGATGTCGCTGTAGCCCGGCGAGCCGAACGAGATCGGGGCTTTCATCGAGTCGCGATAATTGACCCGCAGTTCGGTGCTGAAGGCGTTCGACCAGGTCGAGTTCAGCTGCAGCGCGTGGGTCTCGACCCGCTCGGGTTCGTGGGTGGCGTAGGACGCCAGGCCCAGGCCCGGCGACGTGATCGACGAGCTGCCGCCGCTGAGCGCGACCGTCTCGCCCTTGTTCTGGATGGTCGAGTACGACAGGCGGTGATTGTCGTTGATGTTCCAGTCGAGCTTCAGCGTCCACTTCTTGTCCATTTCAGGACGGCTGGTGGCCACGCCCAGCGTGTCGTAGCCGTAGACGCTCTTGGCGATCGAGCTGACCTGGTCGATCTGGGACTGGGTCAGGTTGGGCACGGCGTTGCCGGTGCCGGGCGCGCCGAACACCGCAGGGACCGTCTCGTTCAGCTTCTCGTAGGCGAACGCGAAGAACAGCTTGTCCTTGATGATCGGGCCCGAGATGAAGCCGTTATAGGTCTTCGACGTCATCTCCTGCGAGAAGGAACTGCCCTTCGACTTGGTCCCCATCAGGCTGTCGTCGGAATAGGTGTAGCCGGCGGCGCCGGTGAACTTGTTGCCGCCCGAGCGCAGGACGACGTTGATCGAACCGCCCTGGAAGTCGCCTTCCGAGATGTCGTAGGGCGCGATCTTGACCGACAACTGCTCGACGGCGTCCAGCGGGATCGGGCCCCGGGCGCTGGGCAGGCCGCCCTGGTTCAGGCCGAAGTTGTCCGAGAAGCGCACGCCATCGACCGAGAAGCGGTTGGTGCGGCCGTTCTGACCGGCGATCGAGACGCCACGCGTGCTGGGGTTGAACGAAGCGAACGGGTCGCGGCGGGCAATGTCGCGGATGTCGCGCGAAACCGAGGCGACGCTGGCGATGCTGTCGCGGTCGAACACCGAAACCATCGGACCTGAGCGCTCGGCGCGGCTGGCTGTGACCACCAGCTCGTCGACCTGGCTTTCGCCGATGGCGATCGGCAGGTTGTAGGGTTGGCCGACCGTCAGGAAGAGGTTTTGCGAGGTCACCGGCGCAAAGCCGGGCGCGGTCACCGTAACCGTGTACGGACCACCGGGACGCAGACCGGTCAGGTTGAAGGCGCCGGCGCTGTTGGTGGTGGCGCTGGCGGTCGTGCCGGACGGCTCGTGCACCGCGCTGATGCTGGCGCCGACGGCGGACGCGCCGGCCGCGCTGACCGAGCCGCGGATCGAGGAAGTCGTTTCTTGAGCGACCACCGCCGTCGCGGTGGCTGACAGGGCAAGCGCAATGGCGCTTGCAGCATATAGGTGTCGCATCTGGGTCCCCTGGATGGTGGTGCGCCTGCGGTCCCCCCGAGCCACACCGAACTGAAGCCGTTACGCCTACTGCGCCCCAGGCTGCGTCCACGCGCGACGAGGCGCGCGGCAAGCCACGAGGTCAGAGTCTCCGGTTGCTTCCCCCAACGGTCGGGACGCCGTTGCGCGTCCTCGCGGCTGAACCGGCGTGAAGGCCGGTCCGCCGTTTCAGGTCTTCACTTCCCGGCGCCGGGAATCTTGTCGCGATAGACGGCCCAGTTGCCCGAGAGCTCGTTGACCACCTTGCCGGCCACCACATGGGCGGCGTAGGCGGCGGCGTCGCCGACCCCGGCATAGGGACGGTTCATGCTGTCGACCGGGCTCTCGCCTGGGGCCTGCTGCGAATAGTTGCTGGCCGTGCGCAACACGACCAGGCGGTCGTAGTCGGCCTTGCCGACGGCCGTCAGACGACGCAGGGCGTTGGCTACGCCGGTGTCTTCCATGGCGGTCATGATGAACCGGCTCTTGCCGCCGCTGTAGTCGGTGGTGAGCTTGGCGTAGCGCTTGGTCAGCATCGCGCCGTGCCAGTAGGCCTGGGCCGAGATTTCATCGCCGGTCAGCACGAACGGCGGCTTGGAGCCGTTCGGGAAGCTTGAAAACGGCGCGCGGGCGGTCTTCAGCGCCTCGGTGTCCGGCAGCGGCGTGTCCTTGGTCAGGTTGAACGCCCAGTCGCGGAGGCCGATGTTGAGCGGATAGTAGACGCTGCTGGGCCGGTCGGCGCGCGGCGGCTCGAACGGCGGATAGCCGCCCACCCATTCCGGCGGCGCTTCGCGCGGATCGACCCACTTGCCGAAGTCGACGTCGATCACGTTGCCGATCCACGCGGCCGAGCCGGGCGAAGCCTCGTCCGGGTTTACCCCGGCGATAGCGGCGATGACCCAGTAGGCCTTGGAGAGGTCGAAACGCGGGTCCGCGCCCAAAGCGAAGGTGGTGATGGCGGCGTGGTTGGTGCCCACGCCCGTGCGCAGGATCAGGACGCCCTTGGCCGGATCATAGCCCAACGGCGCGACGCCATTGGGGAAATCCAGCTTCTGCGGCGCCTGCGCCATCCAGGCCTTGTCTTCCAGGGCGTAGGCCGTGACGACCACGACGCGGATCGGAATGGGCGCTGCCGCCGTGGCGGGCGCAGGCGCAGGAGCGGCCGGGGCCTGTGCGAGCGCGGACGTCGCCGCGACTCCCGCGAACGCCGCAGCCAGCAACGACCGGCGCGTCCAGGCGGACAGGTTCAACATGCTCACTCACTCCCCTACTCGGCCGCGTGAACACTCACGAGCGCGGCCCCCCGGACGTCGCAATGGCGTGTCCTGATGGGATGCAAAGGCTTCGACCGAAGCAGGGTCAAGCAAGCAGGGAAGTGAAATAAACTCTTACTTCGTGGTGACCTTGGACTGGGCAGGCGGCGCCTGCGCCTGCTGCATACAGCGGCGTCCCGGAGCGACGCCCGCAGAAGAATCAGACTCGCCTCAACACCAAGCCTGGAAACGTTCTACAACCCCTGGATGGATCGGACGGCCGCGGTGCGAGGGGGAGATACGCCGCGGCCGCCCTCGCCGTCAGAACCTCATCGAGGCGCCCAGATAGAAGCGCATGCCCAGCGCGTCATAGGTGGTCGGATAGGTGTTGGCCCGCGGGTTGGCGACGATCGGCGGATCGCTGTTCAGCAGGTTGTCGATCCCGCCCGACAGGCGCAGGGCCTTGCTGACGTCCCAGGCGCCCGACAGGTCGAGATAGCCGCGCGCCTTGAGCACCGGGTTGGTCAGGTCGGCCAGGTCCGGCGTCGGCAGGCCCGAGCGGCTGGGCAGCACGTAGGTGTCGACCGTGACCTTGCCGATGTAGCGACCGCGCAGGCTGAGGGTCAGCGGGCCGCTGCTCCAGGTCAGGCGGGTGACGCCCTTCAGGCGCGGGACCGGCTCGCCGCAGGTGGTGCCATAGGCGCCGGCGCAGTTGTTCTGCACGTTCGGGAAGGCCTGCACCGGGGTCGAGACCAGCTCCTTGGTCCAGGTCCAGTTACTGGCCACCTCGAAGCGGCTCGCGCCGTCGAAGCCCCAGTCCATGCCGAAACGATAGCGAGCCGCGAAATCGACGCCAGAGGTCTTCAGTGCGCCCGTGTTGGCCGAGCGGATCTGCACGTAATAGGGATTGCTGATCTCGCCCGTCAGCGGGTTGCGGGCGATGGCCTGGCAGAACTCGCTGCTCTGGTTCTGCACGATGTTGTAGCAGAGGTTCAGGGTGTTGTTCAGGCCGCCGCCCAGGGGCGCGATGGCGCCCTTCAGCTCGATATCGAAATAGTCGACGCTGACCGCCAGGTTTGGAACGATGCGCGGCGTCAGCACCACGCCGAAGGTCTTGGTGTCGGACTCCTCGACGCCGACCTGATCGCTGCCGCCATAGACGGCGGTGATGGTCTCGTTGGGCTGAACGCCGGCGCCAAACACCTGACCTTCCGGCACGCCCATGGCAATGCAGAGCGCGCGGACGGCGGCGGTGCGGGCCGCGACCGGCTGACGGTTCGAGCACGGGTCGACGGCGGCGCTGCTGCTGGTCGACAGACCGGCATAGAGCTCACCGACATTGGGGGCGCGGACGGCGCGCTGGAACTGGCCGCGCAGGGCGACGTCCGGGTTCACGCGCCACTCCAGGCCGCCCAGATAGGTCCAGACCCCGCCGATGCCCTTCAGGCTATAGTCCGAATAGCGAAAAGCGGCGTTGGCGGTCAGGTTCTGGACCAGCGGCAGATCGGCCAACAGCGGGGCGCGCACCTCGCCGTAGATCTCCTTGGCGGTGATCGAGCCGCTGGACGGCAGGCCGGGATTGAAGCCCACGACGTCGCCGTTCACCAGGTTGGCGTCGGGCGAGACGCCGGCGAACGACTTGCGCCACTCCGCGCCCAGCGAGAAGCCGACCGGGCCGGCCGGCAGGCGGAAGGCCTCGCCCGACAGGTTGGCGGCGGCCACCTGCTGGCGGGTTTCGACCTCGTTGGTGGTCGAGGCGATGATGATCGAGTCGACGCCCGCCTGGGACAGGTTCTGGCCGAAGATGTTCAGCAGCGGCGCGGCGCCATTGGCCGACAGCAGGCCCGCCTGGAAGCGGCTGCGCGAGACGTTGCCGGCTTGGGTGTCGGTCTGCTGGGTGTCGGCGTAGCTGTAATAGAGGTCGTAGGACAGGTTGGTCAGGAACGAGGTCGAGGCGTCGGGCAGGTCGCCCTTCACGCCGACCACGCCGCGAAAGACGTCGCGCTTGGTCATGTTGCGACGCACGCCGACTTCCAGCAGGCGACGGGCGATGCTCAGGGCCGCCAGGCCGTCGCCCGGACGGTTGACCATCGAGGTCGGGCCGGTGACCACAGTGGTTGCGCTCGTCTCCTTCAGATCAAGCTGACGAAGGACCTCGCGCATCTCCGACGACAGGTTGGGGTTGTTGATGTTGAACAGGAACGGACCGCTGATGCTGGACGGGGCCAGCTGCTGGTCGACCTTGTTGCGGCTGAAATGGACCTCGCCATAGACCGTCGCGCGATCGTTCAGGTCGTAGTGGGCGAAGGAATTGAACATCACCCGCTGCTGCGGGACGATCAGGTAGTTGTCGGGCTGCAGGTTGTAGTCGTCCTGCGGCGTCAGCGCCGGGCGGACGGTGCTGCCCGCGTCGTTGAAGGTGAAGCCGCGCGAGCCCAGCCCGCCCAGGCCCGCCGCCGTCAGGGCCGCGTTCAGCGCCGCGTTCGAGGCCGTCGAGCCGGGCAGCGGCACGCCGGTGAAGCGGCCGTTGGGGATGTCGCCGCTGCCGCTGGCGATCAGGCCCGGCAGGCCGCCGGCCGCGCGACAATTGGAGCCGGCCGGAACGGTCATGGGCGTGCCCACCCCGTTCTTGCGCCAGCTGGCGGCGGTGACGCAGCCATTAACCATCCACTGCGGAGCGAAGTCGCCGCGCTCGGCCCGGGTCATGGCGCCGCGATCCAGATAGTTCAGCGAGGCGATGACCTGCCCGCGGCCGTCGGCGAACTTGCGGCCGCCCGAGAGGTCGACATTGTAGGTCGGGGTGCGGGTCGGGCTGTCAAAGCTGGCCTGGGCGTTCAGCTCGATCCCGTCGATGTCGTCGCGGGTGATGAAGTTGACCACGCCGGTGATCGCATCAGAACCATAGACGGCCGACGACCCGCCGGTGACGATCTCGGTCCGCTTGATCAGCGACGACGGGATCGTGTTGATGTCGGTGACCAGTTCGGGCCCGTTGACCGTGAAGCGGCGGCCGTTGACCAGCACCAGGTTCCGCGACGCGCCAAAGCCGCGCAGGTTCAAGTCGGCCGAACCGCCGGGCACCACATTGCCATAGGCGCCGCCATTGGTAGACGGCACGAACTGCGGCGAGTCGTTCAGCAGCTCCTCGACATTGGTCGTGCCGGAGATGCGAAAGTCCTCGGCGCTAAGCACGCTGACCGGGGTTGAGGCGTCAAAGCCGGTGCGGGCGATGCGCGAGCCGGTGACGACCACGGTCTCGACCATCTCGGGCTCGGCGGAGGCGGTGCGGATCACGCCCTCTTCGGCCACGACGGCGAAGGTGCGGGCGTCGATCATCCGCGTGGTCAGGCCAGCGCCAGCCAGCAGGCGCTGAAGGCCGGACTGTACAGTGAAGGTCCCGGTGACGGCGTTCGTCCGGCGGCCTTCGGCGTCGCGGGCCGAGATGATCAGCTGGATGTCGGCCTGCTTGGCGAAGGCGGCGACGCCCGACGCGGCGGGCTGGGCCGGCACGTCGAAGCGAACGTCCTGCGCGAGGGCGGGCGTCGCCGCCATGAAGGCGACGATGGCGACCGGCGCAACGCCAGCCATGAAGAACGATTTCACGAAGAGATCCCCTGTTGGTCGGCGCCGTCCGTCCAGGCGCCTGACCCAAGGATGTCCGGCCCTCGATTTTCCTTACGCGGGCCGCAAACTTTTTTTCAGAAGGTCAGCGGGAGATGGCGATTTCGTCGGACGAAGGCCGCTGGACCGAGGCCTGCAGGCTGACCTGCGCCGCCCGCGCAAAGGCTTCGGGGTCGTCGACGCTGAACACGCCGTACAGGCGCTCGCCGGCCAGGGCGTCGCCGGTCACCCGCAGCTGCAGGCGGTTGTAGCGGTTGAACTCGGCGGCGGCGAAGCCCAGGGTCTCGCCATCCAGCTCGATGCGACCGTCGCGCCAGGCCAGCTTGCGGCGCACCTCGCCGGCGTCGTCCAGGATGCGGGCCTTGTCAGGGGCCGGCGCGGCATTGGCGACGAACAGGCTCTGCCCCGCCTTCAGCGCCACCTTGCGATCCGGCGCGTCGAGGCTCCAGACGTCGACGGAGCCCTCGGTGACCAGCACGTCGACGCCGTTCTCGGCCCGCCGCACCGCGAAGGCCGTGCCGGTGGCCCGGACGGCCACGCCGCCGGCCTCGACCATAAACGGCCGGGCCTTGTCGTGGGCGACCTTGAACCAGGCCTCGCCGTCCTTCAGCCGGATCCTGCGCCGTTCGCGGGTCAGGGCCACGCTCAGCGCGCTGTCGGTGTTGATGCGGATGGTCGAGCCATCCTCCAGCGGCATGGCCCGCTGCTCGCCCTTCTCGGTGCGATAGACCTGGGGGCTCAGGACGAAACCGATCGCGGCGGCAAGGCTGGCCGCCAGACCGCCGCCGACCATGGCGGTCCGCCGGTCGATGCCGCGTCGCGCTCTACGAGGCGTGGCGGCAGGAAACAGCGGCGTGACCTCGGCTCCGGAAGCCTCCTCGCCCAGGGTCGCCCACATCGCCTGCGCCTTCAGGAAGGCGCCCTGACGGCGCGTGTCACCGGCCAGCCAGGCGTCCAGCCGCCGCTGCGAACGAGCGTCGTTGCTGCGATCCAGGGCCATCACCCAGTCCAGGGCGTCAGCCTCGATCTCCTGCGCGGTCTGCCGCTTCACCCTAGTCTCTAGCCTGCCTGCGCCACTGGATCTCGGGCGCGTCCTCGCCGTGTTTGTCGCGAAGGGCCTTGGCGATCAACCGCAAACCCTTCGCGCCCTCGTTTTCGACGATGCTCTCGCTGACATCGATCCGGCGGGCGATCTCACGCTGCGAGAGGCCCTCGATCTTGCGCATCTCCAGGATTCTGCGGCAGCGCTCGGGCAAGGCGGTCATGGCCTCGCGCACCAGCGCGAGATAGCGACGGTAGCTGGTTTCCTCTTCCGGGCTCGGCCGCTGATCGGCGTGGGCCAGCAGGTCCATGGCGTTGACGAAGTCGATCCGCACGATGCGCCGGCGGCGGATCTGGGCGTTCAGCACATTGCGAACGGTGCGGAAAAGATAGCCTTCCGGGTTCTCGACATGCTCGATCGAGCGCAGGGAGCACAGGCGGCAGTAGGCTTCCTGCAGCAGGTCGTCGATGTCCGATTCGGGCACACGGGCCCGCGACAGGGCCGAACGCACCTTGGCCTCGTAAGGCAGCACGTGCCGCCCGACCCAAGCCACCACGGCGGGATCCGCGCGCAACGTCATCCGAGACCGACGCGGGTCGAAGTTGGAATCAGATCTGACATCGGTCCGGAAACACCGCGCGGTCGAGCTCGCGTGGCGGCGCTTCTAGGGTCGGTTCGTGTCAGATTTTCTAGCCGGCGCCGGCTTCCGGGAACGCCAGGGTGAAGGTGACGCCCGGATCTCCCCGCTTCACCCTGACCGATCCGCCCATCTGACGCATGATCTGCTCGGCGATCGACAGGCCCAGACCCGATCCGTCGCCGCTGCGTCGGTCGCTGCGCCAGAACCGGCGGAAGAGCTCGCGCTCGTCGGTCGGACCAATCCCCGGACCGTCGTCGCGGACATGGACCGCAAAGGCCTCGACCTGAACCTCGATCGCCGCGCCAGCAGGCGTGTGCCGCACCGCATTCTCCAACAGGGCCGCCAGCGCCCGTCCCACCCGCTCGCCGTCGCCAGCGACGACGGCGCGCTCCAGGCCCGTGACGGAGATCGACTGGCCCTTCGACAGGGCCAGCGACACGATGGCCACGACTTGCTCCTCGGCGACCTGGCGCAGGTCGACCTGGGCGGCGGGATCGGGCGCGTGAGCGTCCAACTCGGCGATCAGCAGCAGGCGCTCGACGATGCCGCGGACATGACTGATCTGGGTCAGCAGCCGGCCTCGCAGCACCGGATCAGCCGCCTCCTCGGCGCGCAGTTGCAGCAACGACAAAGGCGTACGCAGTTCGTGGGCGGCGTCGGCGGCGAAGTCGCGCTCGATGCGATAGGCTTCGGTCACCCGGTCCAGGGCGCTGTTGAACGCCTGGCCCAGCGGCAGCACCTCGGCCGGCAGCGCGCTGACGTCGGCCCGTTCCTCCAGCGCCGTCGGATGGATGGCGGCCACGGCGTCGGAGACCTTGCGCACGGGCGCCAGGGTGCGGCGCACGATCCAGATGTCGATGGCCAGTTGCAGGGTCAGCAGCAGCAGGATCAGCCCCGCGCCGATGATCAGCACCTGGGTGACCACATCGTCGAAGATGACGTCCGGGTGGTCCAGGTTCTGGATCACGACGATCCGAAGATCCTCGCGCCCCATCACCGGCACGCTGAGCCCCGAGTAGAGCTTCGAGCCTTGCACGCGCTCGAAGAAGGCCGGGCCGCCGTCGGCCGGCACGCGCCGCAACGGCGGGGGAGCAGCCAGATCGCCAATGGGCGCCAGCCGCTCGCCTTGCAGCAGGCCGAACGTGAAGCTGTCGCCGCCGCCGTGCAGCGCCGGATGGGCCGCGTCGGTCACCATCCAGCCGTCCGGTGCGGCGCGCAGCCCGCCCTGCAACGTCTCCGCATAGGCCGACAGGATCTGGCGCTGCAGGCGCTCGCTAGTGGTCTCCAGCAGCAGCCACACCCCGGCGGCTACGACCAAGGCCGTCACCAGGGTCGCCAGGGCATGCAGCAGCAGCACCCGCGACAGGATCGAGCGCGCCCGGATCATCATGCGGCGACTTCCTCCCGCAGCAGATAGCCCACGCCGCGAAGGGTGACGATCTCGACGCCCGCCGCCAGTTGCTCCAGGCGCCGGCGCAACCGGTGGACGCCCACCTCCACGGCGTTGGACGAGAACTCCTCGCCCAAGCCGAAGAACAACGTCTCGATCTGGCGTTTGCGCACGGCCTTGTCGCGATGACGCAGCAACAGTTCCAGCAGCTGAGTCTCGCGCCGCGACAGGATCAGCGGGGTCTGGGCGATCTGCGCCACCCGACCGGCCGGGTCGTAGGTCAGCCGTCCGCAAGCCAGGGCCGCGCCGGCATTGGCCCCTGCCCTGCGCATCAAGGCCCGGACGCGGGCGATCAGCTCATCAGTGGCGAACGGCTTGGCCAGATAATCGTCGGCCCCGGCGTTCAACCCCGCCACCCGGTCGCCGATCGACGAGCGGGCGGTCAGGATCAGCACCGGCAGGTTGGCGTCCCGCTGGCGCGTCCACTCCAGCAGGTCCAGGCCGTCGCCATCGGGCAACCCCAAGTCCAGCAACATGCCGCCATGGTCGCCAGCCTCGATCAGCAGGCGCGCATCCTCAGCGCTGGCCACGCGGTCGCTGGGAAAGCCGGCGTCGGCCAGGCGGCCGACGATCAGTTCGGCCAGCTCGTCATGGTCCTCGACGATCAGCAGCCGCACGCCCGTCCCTCCTTGTAAGGACGCCGTAATCTCAGGCGGGGCCTTGCCGGGCGCAGACAAGCCCGGGCCGACATGACGCGCCGGGCGCAGACCGGATCCCGCTTCCCATGCGCATAGCCCTCCTCGCTCTCCTCGTGACCCTGACGCCGCTGGCCGCCCACGCCGACGCCGCACCGCACATCCCCGAGCCGATGGTGTTCGACATGGTCCGGCCGCTGGGCGCGCGCCGCGGCGAACTGGAGGTCAACGCCCTGGCCCAGCAGAACCTGTCGGGTCATCGCGGCGTCGAGTGGGCCCCGGAGATCGAGGTCGCCTTCGCCGACGGCTTCGCCATCGAGTTCGAGCTGCCAATGGAGGATATGAAGGTCACCGACTACAAGATGGGCCTGCAGGGGACCTTTGGATCGTTCAACAACGGCCGCGGCGTGCACGGCGTCCAGTATCTGGGCCTCTACAACCGCCATACCGGTCGTTGGGAAAACACCGCCCTCTACCTGGTCGGCCATCGCTTCGGCGAGCGGTTCAGCACCATGACCATGATCGGGGTCGGCGACGTGACGGTGAAGCATCCCGGCGACCGGGCCTTCATCTTCAACCACACGACCTTCTTCGAGGCGTCGGAGGCCACGATCCTGGGGCTGGAATACAATCTGCGCACCGGCCCGGACCGTACGACCTTGCTGATGCCGCAGATCCACCAGCGCCTGGGCCCAGGCGTCAATGTCCAGGCCGGCCTGGGCGCGGTGAAGGCCACGGGCGAGGCCTGGCGCCCGCGCGTCGGCCTGCGCCTGATCAAGGAGTTCTAAGGGCATCGTGGCTCTAGGGCGGCGGCGCGGCGCCCTGCTTCTCTTGCGGTTCGGTCCGGTCGCGGAACAGGGCCGCGCGCGCCAGCAGGATCAGGGTCACCGGCGTCGTCACCGTCAGGAAGACCCCGATCAGCAGTTCGCGCGGCATGAACCGCCCCTCTACGATCGTGAAGAACAGGATCGAGCCGATGACGATCAGCCCCATGCCCAGGGTCGCGCCCAGGGTCGGGGCGTGGACGCGCTCGTAGAAGGTCTTGAAGGTGCAGAGACCGACCGCGCCCAGCAGCGACAGCGCCGCGCCAGCCAGGATCAGCAGACCTACGACGACGGCGGCCCAGGTCGGCAGATTGGCGGTCATTCGATCACCTCGCCGCGCATCAGGAACTTGGCCAGGGCCACCGTGGCGGTGAAGCCCAGCATGCCGATGATCAGGGCGGCGTAGAAATAGACCGTGTCCGCGGTGCGCACGCCGAAGACCAGCAGCAGCAGCATGCCGTTCAGATAGAGAGTGTCCATGCCCAGCACGCGGTCCTGGGCGCGCGGGCCTCGCACGACGCGCCAGGCGGCCAGGGCCATCGCCACCACCAGCAGCGCTTGGGCGACCAGCAGGCTCCAGGCCAAAATCGTCTGGCTCATTCGAAGATCTCCCGCAGCCGGCGCTCGTAACGATCCTTGATCAGGTGGACCCACGCCTCCTCGTCCACGAGGTCGAGGACGTGCAGCAGCAGGCGACCCGAGGCGCTGTCGTACTCGACCCACAGGGTGCCGGGCGTGGCGGTCAGGATGACGGCCAGCACCGCCAGGGCGTAGCGGTCCTTCAGGTCCAGCGGCACATGGATGAAGCCCGACGTCCGTTCGCGCTTGCGGCCCGCCAGGATGATCGTCGCCACCGCCCAGTTCGAGCGCAGCACGTCGACCGCCACGAGTCCGGCCAATTGCAGGATCGCCAACGGCGCGCGGACGCGGACCCGCTGCAGGTCCAGGGCGCGCATCACCTGCGGCGCCAGCACGGCCAGCAGAGCGGCCAGGGCGATCGACGGCGGGTTGAACGCCCCACTCAGCAGCACGGAGGTCGCGAAGACGCCCGCCGCCAGGATGGGATGGGGAAACAGCGCCCGGATCATCGCGACGCTCCCAATACGGCCTCGATGTAGGCGTCCGGCCGGCCCAGCCATTCGGCGGTGTGCTCGGCATAGATCAGACCCATGCCGCCGAAGATGGCCAGCAGCACGCAGGCCGCCAGCAGACCGCCCATGCCGGCCAGTTCAGCCGCGCCGACCACCAGTTCAGGGGCGTCCTCGTCCCGCGCCCACAGGGCCTTCACACCCAGGCGCGTCAGACCGATCAGCCCGCCCAGGCTGGAGATCGACAGGGCGACCATCACCGCGATGCTGGCCGGATCAAGAGCATTGGCCAGGCCATCGAGCATGGCCAGTTTTCCGATGAAGCCCGACAGCGGCGGCAGGCCCGCGACCATCAGGGTGCAGATCAGCAACGCCCCGCCCAGGGCCGCGACGGCTGCGGGGATGACGAGGCCAGGCTCGTTGCGCTCGTCATCGTCGAACGGATCACGATACTCGTCGTCGAATACGGCCCGCTCGCGCTGCGCGCCGGAGTCGACGCCACGCTGCAGCACCTCGGCCAGCAGGAAGAGCGCCCCGCAGGCCAGGGTCGAGCCAATCAGGTAGAACAGCGCCCCGCCCAGTACGGCCGGATGACCCACGCCCGCCGCCGCCAGCACGGTGCCCGACGAAACCATGACGGCATAGGCCGCTGCACGCGCCAGGTCCCGCGCGGCGATGATGCCCAGCGTGCCGAAGGCCAGCGTCGCCAGACCTGCCGCCAGCAGCCAGCCCTGGCCAAAATGCGCCGAGCCAGCCGCCTGGTCGCCGAACGCCAGCAGCGACAGGCGCAGCAGCACATAGACCCCGACCTTGGACAGCATGGCGAAGATCGCCGCCGCCGGCGCACTGGCCGCCGTATAGGTGGGCGCCAGCCAGAAGCCTAGCGGCCAGGCCGCGCACTTGATCAGGAAAGCCGTGCCCAGCACGGCGGCGCCGACGTGCAGCAGGCCGCGATCGGTCTCGGCGATGACGCGAACCTTCAGCGCCAAGTCGGCCATGTTCAGCGTGCCGGTCACGCCATAGATCACCGACACCCCGATCAGGAACAGCAGCGAGGCCGTCAGATTGATGGCGATATAGGTCAGGCCCGCCCGGATCCGCTCTTCGCCCGACCCATGCAGCGCCAGGCCATAGGAGGCGGCCAGCATGATCTCGAAGAAGACGAACAGGTTGAAGAGGTCGCCGGTCAGGAAGGCGCCGTTGATGCCCATGATCAGGAACAGGAACAGCGCATGGAAACGGGGTCCCGCCCGGTCCCATCGGGCCAGGGCGAAGGCCAGGACGCCTGCGCCCAGCACGCTCGTGAGGGCCACCATCATGGTCGACAGCCGGTCGGCGACCAGCACGATGCCATAGGGCGCGGCCCAGTCGCCCAGATGATAGACTCGCGCGGTGTCGCCGCCGTCGGCCGCGCCGGTCAGGCACTCGTACAGCAGGATCAGGGCGACGATCAGGATCGCGGCCATGGCGGTCAGGCTGATCACGCTCTTCAGCCGTCGGCGACGCTCGTCGAACAGCAGCATGACCGCGGCCATGACCATCGGCAGCAGGATCGGCAGGATGATCAGATGGACGTCCCAGGCGATCATTCGGCCGGCTCCCGTCCGTCGACATGGTCGCTGCCCGTCGCGCCCCGCGCGGCCAGCAGCACGACCAGGAACAGCGCCGTCAGGGCGAAGCTGATGACGATCGCCGTCAGCACCAAAGCCTGGGGCGTAGGGTCATCATACAGCTCCGGCCGCGCAAGACCCGAGGACGTCACCGGCGGCGCGCCCGAGCGCAGCCGGCCCATTGCGAAGATGAACAGGTTCACCGCGTAGGACAGCAGCGACAGCCCCATGATCACCTGGAAGGTCCGCGGGCGCAGCAGCAGCCAGATCCCGGCCGTCGAGAGCACGCCGATGGCGATGGCCAAGACGATTTCGGTCATGCGCCCTCCTCCGCCGCGTCTTCATCGCGCTTGGCGCGGCGCAGCGACTGATGCGCCAGGGCGACCAGCATCAGAACGGTCGCGCCGACGACCAGCAGCACTACGCCCAGGTCGAAGATGACCGCACTGGCCAGCGGCGTCTTACCCAGCACCGGCAGATGCACATACTGGAAGGCCGAGGTCAGGAACGGCCGGTTGAAGCCCACGGCCGCCAGACCACAGCCGGCGGCGATGATCAGGCCCAGGCCGATCCACAGGATGGGCCGCAGCAGCAGCCGCTCTTCCACCCAGCGCGCGCCCGAGGCCATGTACTGCAGCAGCACCGCGATCGACAGCGCCACGCCGGCCGCGAAACCCCCGCCCGGCAGGTCGTGCCCGCGCAGGAAGAGGTGCACCGCCAGGACGATGACGAACGGGAACATCCACCGCATGACAACGCGCGGAATCAGCAGGGTGTCGCGCAGGGCGTCGCCGGGCGTGGGTCCGTCGGCCAAAGCGTGTTCCTGGGCCTGCCTCTGGTTCGGAGCAGCCAGGCTGTCGTCGGCGGGCCTGAAGCGGCGCAGCAGAGCCAGAACAGTCAGGCCGACGATGCCCAGCACCGTGATCTCGCCGAAGGTGTCGAAGGCGCGGAAGTCCACCAGGATGACATTGACGACATTTCGCCCGCCGCCCTCGCTGTAGGCGCGCTCGACGAAGAAGCGCGAAATGCCCTCGACCATCGGCCGGGTCATCACGGCATAGGCCACGATCGCCAGGGCCAGGCCGCAGACGACGGCTATGACCAGGTCGACCTGACGGCGGCGACGCGAGCGGCGTTGCTCGGCGTCGGAGACCTTCATCTCTTCCAGGCGCTTGGGCAGCCAGCGCAGACCCAGCAGCAGGAGGACGGTCGTGACCACCTCGACCAGCAGCTGGGTGATGGCCAGGTCGGGGGCCGACAGCCAGACGAAGGACAGACAGCTGACCAGCCCGGCCCCGCCCATCAGCACGACGGCGGCCAGGCGGTGATACTTGGCCTGCCAGGCCGCGGCGACGGCGCAACCGCCGCCGACCAGCCACAGGCCAGCGAAGGCGTAGTCCGAAGGTGCGGGCGCGGACCAGTCCGGCGTGATCGGCAGGCCGCCGGCCACGGCCGCCGCGGCGCCGGCCAGCAGCGCGACCAGCACCACCGCCCGCAGCTGGGGCTGCATGCGATCCGCACCCAGGACCCGCTCGACCCAGCGGGCGCCCTTGACGATGCCGGTCATCGCCTTTTCGAACAGATAGCCGCCATTCAGGCGACGCAGATGCAGCAGCCCGCCGCGCGTGTTGGCTGCCAGCGCTTTGCCGAAGACGAGGTACAGCACGCCCCCACCGCACAGAGCCAGAACGCTAAGCAACAAGGGGATGTTGAAGCCGTGCCAGAGCGCGAGGCTGTAGTAAGGCGGGTTTGGCCCCGCTACCGAGATCACGGCGCTGCGCAGGAACGGACCAACGGTCAGGGCCGGCGCGACGCCGACCAGCAGGCACAGCGCCACTAGGATCTCGACCGGCCGCCGCATCCAGCCCGGCGGCTCGTGCGGCGTGCGGTCCAGCAAGGTGGGCGGCGGGCCAAAGAAGGTCGCCAGGATGAAGCGCAGCGAATAGAGCACGCCGAACGCGCTGGCCAAGGTGGCCAACACCGGCAGGGCGCTGTTCAGCGCATGGCCGTTGCCGCCCGAGACCACCTCGGCCAGGAACATCTCCTTGGACAGGAAGCCGTTCAGCAGCGGCACGCCGGCCATGGCCGCAGCCGCGACGATGGCCAGGGTCCCGGTGATGGGCATGTAGCGATAAAGACCGCTCAGCTTGCGCATGTCGCGAGTGCCGGCCTCGTGGTCGATGATGCCGGCGGCCATGAACAGCGACGCCTTGAAGGTCGCGTGGTTGATCGTGTGGAAGATCGCCGCCACCGCCCCCAGCGGCGAACCCAGGCCCAGTAGCAGGGTGATCAGGCCCAGATGGCTGATGGTCGAATAGGCCAGCAAGCCCTTGAGATCATGCTGGAAGATGGCGCACCAGGCGCCCAGCAGCAGTGTCGCCACGCCGGCCCCGCCGACGACGAAGTACCATGTGTCGGTCTGGCCGAAGATCGGCCACATGCGCAACAGGAGGAAGATCCCCGCCTTCACCATGGTGGCAGAGTGCAGATAGGCGCTGACCGGCGTCGGGGCGGCCATGGCGCGCGGCAGCCAGAAGTGGAACGGGAACTGCGCGCTCTTGGTCAGGGCCCCCAGCAGGATCAGGCCCAGCGCAGGGACGTAGCGCGGATCGGCCAGGATCTGGTCCTTGGCGGCCAGGACGACGTCCAGGTCGTAGCTGCCGACGATCGCGCCCAGCAGGATCATGCCGACCAGTAGGGCCAGGCCGCCCAGGGCCGTGACCGTCAGCGCCATCCGCGCGCCTTCACGCGCGGCGGGGTTCTGGTGCCAGTAGCCGATCAGCAGGAAGGAAAAGAGGCTGGTCAGCTCCCAGAAGACGGCCAGCTGGATCAGGTTGCCCGACAGCACCACGCCCTGCATCGCGCCCATGAAGGCCAGCAGGAACGAGAAGAACCGCGGCACCGGGTCCTTGGGCGACATGTAGTAGCGTGCGTACAGCACGACCAAGGCGCCGATCCCCAGGATCAGGGCGCAGAAGATCCACGACAGCCCATCCAGCCGCAGCACCAGATCCACGCCCAGCGATGGCAGCCAGGGAATCTCCAGCCGCAGGATCTCGCCGTCGGCGAACATCGGCCACAGCGCGCCCAGGCTGACCAGACAGACCAGGGCCACGATCCACGAGAGAATGGCCGCCGAGGTGCGGGCGTGGCGCGGAAGGCCGGCCGCGATCGCCGCGCCCAGGAACGGCGCGGCCAAGATCAGGAGTATGAGCAGATTTGAAGACAAACGATCGGCAGCCCCCGCCACGAGATACAGTTGAGCGAAGCCACGCCCATTAGGTTCCATGGCCAGAATAGATGCCGGTCCCGCACATCAAAGTGACAAAACATGCCAGCGGCTTCACATGATGGCGATCCGAGCCGCCAAAACCGCGGTCTACGCGACGCGCACGGCGCTCCGGAAGGCCGTCGTCAAACCTTCGCACAACTCTGCCATCGGCCGGGTCCAGTCCATCCGTCCCGCAGCCGCCCACAGGTCTATACGATGAAACTTCCGCTCAAGCTGGGCGCCCTGCTCGCCGTCGCCCTCTGCACCACCGCCGCGACGACGCCGCCTCCCCACTCGCCCGGCGCGCCCTATGCCGCGCGCAATCTGGCCGACCGCGTCGTGCTGACGCCCGGCGCGGATGCAGCCCGCGAGATGGCCGTGGCCTTCCGGACGGACCTGGCGCAAACCACTACCGAAGCGCAGATCCTCAAGGGCCTGGACGGTCCCAGCCTGGTCGATCAGGCGAAAACGGTCTCGGGCGTCTCCAAGCGCATCGACACCGACAACGGCGCGGCGCTGTACCACCAGATCCGCTTCACGGGCCTGGAGCCCGACACCGTCTATGCCTACCGCGTCAAGGGCGCGGCCGGCTGGGGCGAGTGGCTGCAGTTCAAGACCGCCGCGGCGCAGTTCCGCCCGTTCAGCTTCCTTTATCTGGGCGACACCCAGAACGGCATCCTCAGCCATGGCGCGCGGGTGATCCGTCAGGCCTATCTGTCGACCGCCGCCCCCGCCCTGATGCTGCACGCCGGCGATCTGGTGGCCCAGCGCGACGACATGATCCACGACGATGAGTGGGGCGAGTGGACCCAGGCCGGCGGCTTCAACTTCGCCAGCATTCCGCAGCTGCCCGCGACCGGGAACCACGAGTATGTCGACGCCGTCGGCCCCGACGGCAAGGAAGTCTACCAGCTGGGTCCGCACTTCCCGCTGCAGTTCAACCTGCCGGGCAATGGCGCGCCCGGCGCTGGCGCGACCACCTACGCCGTCGACTACCAGGGCGTCCGCTTCGTGGTGCTGGACGGCACCTCGGCCCTGAACCTGGGCACGCTGGAGGCCCAGACCCGCTGGGCCGACGCCGCCCTGGCCGCGCCGGGCTCGCTGTGGCGCGTGGTGGTCTTCCACCAGCCGATCTACACCTGCGCCCGCCCGCAGGACACCGAGGCCTTGAAAGCCGCCTGGGTTCCGGTCTTCGAACGCCACAAGGTCGATCTGGTCCTGCAGGGTCACGACCACTGCTATTCGCGCCTGACCAGCGTGCTGGGCAAGACCGACGCCGCCCGCCGCCACAAGGCCGGCGAGGCCCAAGGACCGGTTTATGTCGTCTCGGTGACCGGGACCAAGATGTACGCCCTGAACGACCGCGCCCCGTTCCAGCCCGATCGGGTGGCCGCCGACACCCAGCTCTATCAGGTGATCTCGGTCGAAAAGGACAAGCTGCGCTTCGAGGCCCACACGGCTACGGGCCGCCTCTACGACGCCTTCGAGCTGAAGCGCGGCGCGGACGGTCGCAATCGCCTGACCGAGACCGACGCGCTGCCGCCGATCCGCATGTGCGATGGCGACAAGGGGCCGGACGGCGGTCGCTGCCTGGGTCGCGAGAAGTAGGTCGGAGGGCGCCGCCACCCGGTGAGGTGTCGGCGCCACGCCTCAGCGCTCGATATAATTTCGTTATAATGCTGTAGCAGCGCTGTCGCAAAATCTCTGCACGACCCGCCCCCATCGTTTCAGTCAAATGGGGGCACTGCTCATGCCGACCAAACTCACCGCTTCGAAGCGCGCTCTGCTTCTGGGCTCCACCGTCATCGGGACCTGGTCCCTGGCCGCCCTGGCCATGGCCGCCACCCTGTCGGGCCGTGTCATCGATTCCACCGGCACGCGCGCCCTGCAGGCCGCCGAAGTGTCGATCGTCGAGCTGGGCCGCGTCGCCCAGACGGAGTCGGATGGCGGCTTCCGCTTCGCCGACCTGCCCGCCGGCAACTACACCCTGCGCACCCGCTATACCGGCGCGGCCACCACCGAGACGTCCGTGACGGTCGGCCAGGCCGACACCCGCATCACCGTCTCGCTGAGCCCCGCGGGCGACGCGGTCGACACTCTGCTGGTCGTGGGCCAGCGCGCCAACCTGGCCAGCGCCATCTCGCGTCAACGCGCCGGCGAAGGCATCCAAAGCGTTCTGACCCGTGACGCCATGGGTCAGTTCCCCGACCAGAACGTGGCTGAAGCCGTGCGCCGCGCGCCCGGCGTCAACGTCCTGAACGACCAGGGCGAAGGCCGCTTCGTGGCCGTCCGCGGCCTGGACCCGAACCTGAACGCCGCCTCGATCAACGGCGTGCGCGTTCCCTCGCCCGAGGCCGACGTCCGCTCGGTGGCTCTCGACGTCATTCCGTCGGAACTGATCGAGTCGATCGAGATCAAGAAGACGCTGACCGCCGACATGGACGCCGACACCATCGGCGCCTCGATCGAGATCAACACCACCAGCGCCTTCGATCGCCGCAAGCCGTTCTTCGCCGTCTCGGCCGAGGGCTCCTACAACGACATGACCGGCAAGACGACGCCGAAGGGCTCGGTCGACTTCTCGCGCACGATCGGGGATCGCCTGGGCGTGGCCGGCGGCCTGTCGTACTACAAGCGCACCTTCGCGACCGACAATGTCGAGATGGACGACTGGGAAGAGTCGGACGCCGGCATCGTCTCGGCCAAGACACTCGAGTATCGCGACTACGACGTCACCCGTAAACGCCTGGGCGGCTCGCTGTCGTTCGACTATCGCGCGACCGACGACACCACCCTGTATCTGCGCCTGCTGGCCAGCCAGTTCGACGACCATGAATACCGCCGTCGCACCATCTTCGAAATGGAAGGCGACCCGGTCAGCGGCACGGCGACCTCGGCCAACTTCCGTTCGGCCGACGGCCGCATCACCGTCATCCGCGACGTGAAGGACCGCTTCGAGAGCCAGACCATCCGCTCGGTCGCCCTGGGCGGCCGCACCGACGCCGGCGCCTGGCGCTTCGACTACTCGGCCGCCTTCTCGGCGGCGCGCGAGAAGGAAGCCGGCTCGATCGACCCGGCCCGCTTCCGCCAGCGCTTCACGGGCAATTCGCTGAACGTCAATTTCGACTACAGCGACATGGAAAAGCCGCGCTACGCCGTGACCACCGGCCAGGCCAACTTCCTGGACGCCTCGCGCTACGCGTTCTACCGCCTGGAGCAGACCAGCCTGTCGGAGTCGCGCGACGAGGAGGCGACGTTCAAGTTCGACGCCCGTCGCGCCTTCGCCTGGGACGGCGCCAGCGGCGAGATCCAGTTCGGCGGCAAGGCCCGCCTGCGCGAGAAGACCAACAACCTCGAGATCGACTACTACGACGGCTATGACGGCACGTTCACCCTGGCCAACGTCCAAGGCCAACAGGACTACGGCTTGGCCGACATCTCGCCGGTGGTCGGCAAGACCGCGGTCGCCGATTTCCTGAAAACCAACGCCGGCAAGCTGGAGCAAAGCGACTTCGACACGGTGTACGAGTCCGCCGTGACCGACTACCGGGTCCACGAAGACATCCTGGCCGGCTACATGCTGGGCCGCTACCACGCCGGTCCGCTGCGCGCCGTGGCTGGTCTGCGCGTCGAGCACACCCGCAACCGTCTGAGCGGCAACTTCGTCGAGGTCGATGGCGACGACGTCATCGTCACGCCCAACAGCTTCAAGCGCGACTACACCGACTGGCTGCCCAGCGCGACCCTGCGCTACGAAGCCCAGCCGAACCTGTTGGTGCGCGCCGGCGTGTTCCGCAGCGTGGTGCGTCCGGGCATCGGCAAGATGGCCCCGCGCTTCATCGTCGAAGACAACGAAGGCGAGTTCGGCAATCCGGACCTCAAGCCCTACGACGCGTGGAACCTGGACCTGTCGACGGAATGGTACTTCGCCAAGGAAGCGGTGCTCTCGGGCGGCCTGTTCTACAAGAAGGTCAAGAACTTCATCGTCGACGCCGAGTACGAGGACTACGCCTTCAACGGCGTTGTCTACAATCAGGTCGTCCGCCCCATCAACGGCGACGAGGCCACCATCAAGGGCTTCGAGTTCAACTACCAGCAGGCCCTGACCTCGCTGCCGGGTCTGCTCAGCGGCGCCCTGCTCGGCTTCAACTACACCTACACCGACGCCGAGGGTGACATCCTGGGCCGGACCATCCCGCTGCCGGCCTCGTCGAAGAACACCTTCAACGCCATGGTCGGCTACGAGAAGGGTCCGATCAGCATCCGCCTGTCGGCCACTTACCGCGATCTCTATCTCGACGAACTGGGCTCCAGCGCCGAGAAGGATCGCTACGTGAAGGACCACCTGCAGTACGACCTGTCGGCCAAGTACCGCGTCAGTAAGTCGGTCCAGGTCTTCGCCGACCTCGTCAACATGGGCGACGAGCCCTATGTGGCCTACCAGCGTGGCCCGAAGGGCGACCGCCTGCTGCAGTACGAAGAATACTCCTGGACCGGCAAGTTCGGGGTCAAGGCGACGTTCTAACGAAATCGGCCGCGCCCGATGCGGGCGCGGCCGAAAACCTGTCGAAATCGAGCGATCCGGCCCGCAAGGACCGGATCGCTTTTCTCATGGTCAGAAGTCGAAACGGGCGCCGACGCCATAGGTGGCTGGCGCGCCGACCAGACGGGCAGCTCCGTTCAGCTCGGGGAAATAGACCTCGTCGGTGATGTTGCGGCCATAGGCGTACAGCGTCCAGTTCGACGGGGTCGCCAGGTCCAGACGGGCGTTGACCAGGGTGTAGGCCTTGGCCGTGTTGCCCGGCGTGGCGTTCAGACGGTTCGATTCCTCGCCATGGTGGGTGACGCCCAAGCGCGAGCGCAGCTCCCAACCCGGTTGCAGCACGACGCTGTGGTTCAGCGAAGCCGTCGCCGAGACGTCCGGCGCGCCCGGCAGCGGGTCGCCGACCGTCTGCAGCACCTCGGCCACGCGGTTCGAGGTGAACGACAGCACCTCGGTGTCCAGCCAAGCGGCGTTGACGTCGAAGGTCAGCTGCTGGCGCTCGGTGCGCAGCAGTTGGGCGCTAAGCGCGACCTCGATGCCCTTGCTGCTGGCCTTGCCGACATTGGCGCGGCCGTTGGTGTCGTTGGCCAGGCGCGTCGTGGCCTGCAGCTCGCTAAAGCGATAGTCGAAGGCGTCCAGCGACAGGCGCAGGCGCGGCGTCGTCCAGCGCAGGCCGGCCTCGTAGGCGCGCACGGTTTCCGAGGCGAACGGCTTGGTCTCGGCGACGGTGAAGATCGAGGTGCCGTCAAAGCCGCCGCCGCGATAGCCGGTGCCGGCCGAGACGAAGACGTTCAGGCTGGGCGTGACGTCGTACTTCACGGTCAGGCGGCCCGAGACGTTGTCGTCCTCGAACTTTTCGTCCCACGCGAACGGGTTGGTGGTGGCGAAGGTGGTCGTGAAGGTGCTGATGCCCCAGGGATTGTGGTCGACGTTACGGCCGACATAGTGAGCGTCGTCGCGGGTGTAGCGCAGGCCACCCGAGACCTGCAGGCGCTCGGTCAGGTGATAGTCGGCCTGGCCGAACAGGGCGAAGCTCTTGCGCTCCTGGCGGTGCAGGTTGTCGTACATGGTCAGCGCCGAATAGCTGATCCAGTTGGTGTCGAACTTGACGTCGTCGGTGACGTAGAAGGCGCCGACGATCCAGTCGACCTTGCCGCCGGTGTCGTCGGCCAGGCGCAGTTCCAGCGACGATTGGCTTAGCTTCTCGTCGGCGTCGAAATACGATGCCGGATAAGGCGAGCCGTCGCCATTGCCCTTCACCGAGCGCTTGCTGCCCTGCCAGCCGCCGACGGCGGTGAAGTTCAGGTTCTCACGCACCTTGTGGCTGAAGGTCGCCGAGCCGCCATAGATGTCGATGCTGTGGGTCGGATAGCCGGTCGAGTAGAATTCGAACGGGTCGGCGTTCTCACCAGCGTTGGCGACGGTGGCGTCCAGCGAGCGAGCGATACGGTCGTACTGGCGGGTGTCGCCACGGTCACGGCTGCCGAACAGCTTGATGGTCAGGTCCGACTGCTCGGCCATCTGGACGTCGAAGGTGGCGCGGCCGGCGAACAGGTCCTTATCGCCAAAGCCCTTGCGGCGGCCAGGATCGGCCAGGGCCGGGACCTGGGTCTGGACGACGCCGCGCACCGACGGACGGAAGCCGGCCAGCAGACCCGCCCCTGCCCCGTCCATGAAACCGCCGCCGCTCTGGGCCAGCACGGCCAGGCGCACGCCGGCGGTGTCGCTGATCGGGCCGCCGACCGAGGCTTCCATCTCGGTATAGTCGTAGCTGCCGTACTCGATGCGGCCCGAGCCTTCGACGGTCTTGGTGGGGCCGCGGGTGATGGCGTTGATGACGCCGGCGGTCGTGTTGCGGCCGTACAGCGTGCCCTGCGGACCTTTCAGCACCTCGATGCGGTCCAGATCGAACAGCGGCATGCCCAGATAGGCGTTCGAGGTCTGGTAGACGCCGTCGACATGCATGGCGACCGAGGGGTTGCCGTTGGGCTTGTAGTCGTCGGCGCCGCCGATGCCGCGGATGCTGATCAGGCCGTAGTTGGTGCCGCCAAACGCGTAGTTGACCGAGACGCCGGCAACCTGGTCGACCAGGTCGGTGACACTGGTAATGCCGCGACGCTGGGCGTCGGCGCCGTCGACGACCGTCACGGCCAGCGGGACGTCCTCGATGCGGGCGACGCGCTTCTGAGCGGTGACGACGACTTCGTCGAGTTCGCTGACGACCGGATTTTCCTGCACCGAGATCAGGAAGGTGCGCGGCCCGGTGGCCGTCGCCTTCAGGCCCGAACCGGCCAACAGGTCACGCAGGGCTTCGGCCGGCGCGCGCGTGCCGACCACGGCGTTGGCGCGTTTGCCTTTCACCAGGCCCGACGCATACAGCAGCTGCACGTCGGCCTGCTTGGCGAAGGCCGGCAGGGCCAGTTCCAGCGGCTGGGCCGAGACGGTGAAGGCCACCGGCGGCGCGGCGCCTTCCTGAGCCAGGGCCGGCGCGGCAGCGCTGAGAACAGCGATGGCGCAGCAGGCCATCAAACCGCGTCGAAGACCAGCGGCGTGGGAAACTCGGTTCGTCATCGTGATGTCCTAGACATTCGCCGGCCCCCGTCGACCGATCATCCCCAGGAACTTCGCCGTCGCCGAAAGCCTCATCCTGTCGTGAAAATTTCATCGAACGCCGAGCGCCCTGGCGATGTCAGGCGGCGATCTCCCACGTCGTCTCGTCCACTTGGCGAACCCGCAGGCCGAAGCCCGCGCGCAGGGCCTGAGCAAACTCGCGCGTGCCGTCGTAGCGAAACGATCCGGAGATGCGGATGCCATCCAGCTGCGAGCTCGAGGCCAAAGATAACCGGTCGCTGGAGTAGCGATTGAACGCCGCGGCGACCTGCGGCAATGGCGCGTCGCTGAACACTAGTCGCCCGTCACGCCAGGCAGTCAGCTCGTCGAGGTCGGCGGCCGCCACCTGCTGGGCGCCGGCCGGACCGGAGATCATCTGCCCTGTCGTCAATCGATGGCTCGCGGCGGCCTTGGCGGCGACGACATCCAATGCGCCGTCCTCGATCAGGATCTGCGCGGTCTCGCCCTGCTTGGTGACCTGGAAACGACCGCCGCTGCCTTGAGCGCGCTGATCACCCACCATGACCTGGAACGGCCGCTCGGGGGCCGAGCGCGCATCGAAATAGGCCTGCCCCTCGATCAGCCGCACGCGGCGGCGCGCATCGTCGTACTGAACGCGCACGGTCGACAGCGGCGCCAGCGTCACGCTGGATCCGTCAGGCAAGGGCGCGGTCAGGCGCTCGCCCGCGCCAGTGCGGATCGTGGCGCCGGCCGCGCTGGCCATCATCAGCGCTGCGCCCCCTGCCCCGGCCGCCGCGGCGGCGCCGGCCAAGCCGAAGATCGCTCGCCGGCGACTGACGCCAGAAGCCTCGCGCAAAGCCGCTGCGCGCATCGCCATCAGCCCGTCAGCGCGTTTGGCGGCGCCGAGGGTCGACCAGGCGTCGGCGGTCTCCTGATAGGCGTCGGCGTTCTCAGGTTCGTCGAGCCATTCCAGAAACTCCCGCCGATCGTCGGCTGACATGGGCCCGCGGTCGGCCTTGGCGAACCACCGGGCGGCCTCGTCGTCATGAAAGCGCGCCATCAGCCCTGCTCCCGCAGCGCGTTGCGCAGCACGGCCATCGACCGCACCAGGTGTTTCTCGACGGCGCTGACCGAGATGTTCAGTCGGGCCGCGATCTGGGCGTGGCTCATATCCTCGAAGCGGCGAAGGATGACGATGGTCCGCGCCCGCGGCGACAGCGACTTCAACGCCACCTCGATGCGTTCTAGGCTCTGCCGCCCGCCGATTACGTCTTCAGCGCCCGGCAGGTCGTCGGCCAGATCGATCCTGTCCAGTCCCACGGCGCTCAGCATCGGCCGCGTCCGCTCGCGGCGCACCTTGTCGCGCAGCAGGTTCGCCGCAGCCTCGAAGACGTAGCCATCGACACTCTCCAGGGCCATCAGGCCGGGACGGCGCAGCAGGCGCAGGAACAAGTCCTGCACCAGCTCCTCGCTGTCGGGCTGAGAGCCCGTTCGCCGCGTGAAGTAGCGCAGCAGCGGAATGCGCAGGCGCCGGGTCAGGGCCTCGAAACGCTCCGCGCCCGTCGCGTTTGCCGACTCGCGCGTCGCGCCATGATCATAGGCAGGCAAGGACATGGCGCGGCCGAATGCCACCGTGCGACGACAAGCGTGTGACGGCCCAGCTACGGCGACGAAGCCGCTACCAGCGCCAGTTCAACCGGACCGAGAACCAGCGACCCGAGGAGCCGATCTGCAGCAGGCGCGCCTTCGAGCCCTCATAGGCCAGATCGTGGGTGTTGGTCAGGTTCGAACCTGAAACCACCAGCTGGGCATGCTCGCTCAAATCGTAGCTGGCCTGGGCGTCCAGATAGCCCGCCGACCCGATCGTGAAATCCGAGACGCCCCCGCCCTGCATGTCCGCCTCCGATCGGAACGCCGATCGCCAGGACCACGAGACGTTGAGCGTGAAGGGTCCCCGCTCCAGGTACGGGCTGATCGACCAGGCCAGATCCGACACCCCCGTCAGCCGCTTGCCATCCACCCGGCTGTGCGTCCAGGTCAGGTTGGCCCAGACGCCGACGTCATCGGTCAGGCGGCGGTGCACGCCGAGCTCGGCCCCATCGACGTTCGCCCGGCCAAGGTTCTGCGGTCGCGCCATCAGCACCTGCGTCGAGACCGGCGGGCCGCTCAGGGTCTCGAAGGTCAGGGTCTCGGGCGCGTCGACCATCTGGATGAAGTCGTGGATGGTCTTGTGGAACACCGCCAGGCTGTAGCTGAAGCGGCGGCGGGTGACTTCGTAGGACAGATCCAGATTGTCGGAGACATACGGCGTCAAGGCCGGGTTGCCGCCCACGCCGCTGAAGATGACGCCGGGCTCGGGACGATCCACAGCCGCCTGACCGTAGTTGTAGATCGCCGACACCAGGATGCTGGCCGGCACGGTCGACGCCCGCAGATCGGCGAGCGAGGGCCGCGTGATCGTGCGCGAGGCGGCCATGCGCAGGATCGCGTCGTCGGCCGTCTCGAAGGCGATGTTGAAGCTGGGCAGCAAAACGTCGTGCACGCCGGCGAACGCCACCGGCTTGATCACGCCGGCGCCGCCAACGAACTCCAGCCGTGCGCCTTCCACATGGGTCCGGGTCTGGACCTGCCGCAGGCCCACATTGCCGGAGAACGGCCAGGCCGGCGCGCGACCGTCGAAGTCCAGACGGGCATAGATCGCCCTGACCTGCTCGCCGACCCGATAGGAGTTCTGCAGATCAGAGCCAGTCGGTGACAGATCGTCGGGCGTGAGAACGACGCCATCCCGTTCGCCCGGCACGACGAAGGCCGAACGCAGGCGATCGTAGTCGGCCGTGACCCAAGGCGCCGAACGGGCGCGCACGACGTCGGCGAAGACATTGCCGGCGGTCTTCTCGCGATAGATGTCGGAGACACTGAGATTTGCAGAACGCGGCGCTGCGCGACGGTCGCGCCGCTGGTAGTCGCGGCTGCGATCGCTGAATTGACCGCCCAAGCGCAGCGCCGAGACGTGCAGCCAACCCCAATGGCGATCGACCGCACGGCGAGCATTGAAGAACGCGGTGACGTCGTCATCGCGCGAGTCCACGGCCCGTAGGTTCAGCTGCGCCAGGGTCAGACGAGACGGATCCTGCAGGTCAAAGGCCGTGGTCAGCCGCGACGCCTTGCGACTGTCGACCGCATCGGCCAGGTCGAACGCATACGCCACGCCTTCCGGGGACTGGGCCGACAGGCGCAGCAACGGCGTGTCCAGCACCGAATAGGCGCTAGAGACGCTGAGGCGCGGCGTCAGCGTCCAGTCGCCTGTGCGCAACTCCGCGCCCAGCGAGGCGGCGAAGTTCAGGTGTGACTGGTCCGAGAACTCGGTGTTGTTGTCGATGCGGCCGTTCGTGACCCGTGCGGCGACGACCACCCCATCTTCGATGCGCAGATCCGCGTCCGATGCGATCAGGCGCGGACCCAGGCTGTAGACCAGCCGGTCTTCGCGGATGGTGTTGTCAAAGGTCGAGACCAGGCCGTCGAAGTCCAGTCGCAGGTCCGGCGACACCCGCCAGTCGGTGCCGATGAAGGCGCTGCGACGACGGCGATCCTCGCTTTCGACCGTGGTCCGGATATCGTTGGGCGCGACCAGAGAGACGCCTCCAACGTCGATCTTGCCGAACCGCATCGTCTGGAAACGGTCATAGCGGACAAACCGCTCCTCCTGCGAGAAGCCGGCCACTACGCCCTTGTCGCCATCGGCCGAGACGACCCGGCCGGCGAAGGAGACATCGGGCCCAAAGCCACCGGTTCGCACCTCGACGTCGCCGCCGACGCGGATCGAACCGAACGGATCCCCATCCAGCCCCCCCGCGGTCTCGATGTCGATATTGGCTCCGATGCCGCCGTCGATCATGTCGGCTGTGGCGGACTTGGCCAGGCGCGCGCCCGCCAACAGATCCACCGACAGCGCCCGAAAGCGAAACTGCCGGCCGCTCTGGGTCGAATTGCGGATGTTCTCGTTGAAGGCCACCGGCGCGCCGTTCAAGGTCACGGACTGGAACAGCGGTCCCAGGCCGCGCACGCTGACGAACTGGCCTTCGCCGACCTCATGTTCGATGGCGACGCCAGGGACGCGCTGCAGGGCCTCGGCCAGATTGGCGGCGGGGAGCCCGCCGATCTGCTCGGTGGAGACGCCATCGGAAATGACGTCCGCGGCGCGCTTTCGGCGCAGAGATTCCGCGATCTGACGTGACGGGCGACCGACGACTTCGACCGCCTCGACCTCGACCGGCTCGGGTGGCGGCGGCGGTCGCGGCGACTTCGCTGTGTGTGGCGCGGTCCAGACCCGCACGCCGCGCACGCCGACGAACCGGTGATGAAGCCCGCTTCCCTCCAGCATCCGCGCCAGCGCCTCGCGCCAGGTCATCTGGCCGCGAACCGCCTGCGTCCGCGCGGGATGGCTGGCCTGCGGAACGAAGGCCAGCTCGCAGTCGGCCTGCAGGCAAAGTTCCAGCAGCGCCGAGGACGCGTCCTGCGCGGGGATGTCGAAGCGTTGCACCCGTGCGCTGAACGACTGCGACCAGGTCTCTGGCGCAACCGCCAAGGCAAGCGCCAGGGCGGCGACGCCCCATAGGCTACGTCGCACGCCGGCGGGCGGCGATGCAGCAGGCGGTTTCAAGGACGACAGGCCCCGACGAGACGATCCGTGTCCCCCTTAGCGCGGAGGCGTGACAGCTCTGCGATGCAGGCCTACTCGGCGCGGATCAGGACGCGGCCGTCCGCGGTGCGCTCGGTGCGCACCGGCAGCAGGGCCGCCATGCGATCTGCCAAGGCCCCCTCGCCTTCCAGCGGCAGGACCGCGGTGACCTTGATGCGCGAGAGACTGGGGTCGGCCACTACCAGCGGCGCATCGGAGTAACGCGCAGCGGCGACGACGACATCGGTCAGCGGCGCATTGCGGAACACCAGCTTGCGACGACGCCACGCCGTCGTCGTCTCCACGTCCGCGACCGCTTTCTCGATGCCTGGCTGCCCAGGGCGGAAGACTGCGCGCTCGCCCGGCGACAGGACCAGGGCGCCGTCCAGCGCGGCCTTCTCGGCGACATCACGGCGACCGACCAGGACCCGCCCCTGGAGCAGCGAGACCTGGGCGCCGTCGCCGGTCAGGGCGGTCACGAACCGTGTGCCTGTGACGATCACCTGCCGGTCGCCGATGCTGACCTGGAAGGGATGGCTGGCGTCGTGGGCCACATCGAAATAGGCCGCGCCGCGCTCCAGCGTCACCCGCCGCACGTCGTCGGCAAAGGCGACACGGACGGCAGAGTTCGCATCCAGGGTCACGCGAGAACCGTCGTCCAGCGCCACATCGATGACCTGCCCCGGCGCGCTCTCGTAAAACTGCTCGACCGGCGCGGGCCCTAAGGTCGGGGTCAGGGCGACGATGGCGACGGCGGCGGCCGTGGCGGCCAATCCGCCCGCCATCACCAGGCGACGCGTGGAGCTCCCCGAACGCTCGCGTCGGCGCAGGCGTGCAATGTCCGTGATGAAGTCGCCGCGCAGGCTTTCGAGGGCCGCCTGATCAGCCTTGGCCGCCTCGTACTGACGCAGATGATCCACGTCGGCTTCCAGCCATTCCAGGAACGCGGCCTGGTCGCGCGCGCTCACGCCCGGTCGGCCCATACGCGCCAGCCAGGCCTCAGCCGTCTTCGGCCGGGCAGCGATCATGGCGGTCAGGCGGCCAAGCATAGGCGGCGGAAATCCTCTTGCGTCCGACGGCTTGGCGCATCGTCGCCGGCCGTCTCAAAAGCCACAACGATCCAGGGACGCGACACCTCAGTCATGTCGCGTTTTCTTCAGCTGGCGCAGCGCTTCAGCGATGTGTTTCTCGACCATGCTAACCGACACGCCCAGGCGGTCGGCGATCTGGCGATAGGTATTGGCTTCGAACCGGTGCAGCAGGAAGGCGTCGCGCGTCTTCGGCGGCAGAGCGCGGATGACGGCGGCGGCGGCGGCCAGATCCTGACGGCCGATCAGGCGCTGATCGGCGGAAGGCGTTTCACTGGCGATCGCGCGTGGGCCGGCGTCCAGATCGTGAATGTCGTCGACGCTGCGACGCGTCTTCTCCCGTCGGCCGGATTTCCAGCCATCGAGTTGCAGGTTTCGCGCGATGACGAACAACAACGGCCGCGCGTCCGGCGCCGCCAGATCGTGGCCCGCACGATGAAACCGCACGAAGGCTTCCTGGACGACGTCCTCGACCTCTCCTGCCCGGTCGCGGCGCTGGAGATAGGCGATCAGGTCGCGACGCAGAACAGCCGCCAAGGCGTCGGGGCGCGTGGCGACCCCGCCCTTCTCCGCGCGCTCGGGAACGCCGAACGCGCCCGCGGCCGGAGATTGAAGCCGCGCGCCCAAGCTTGGACCTGGCACCAGATTCCTCTTCGCCTTCATGGGTCGCAGCCATCGCCCAAAAGCATGACACTTTTTCTGGGCGACTGCTGGACGACCGAAAAGAACAGGACGGCCGGCGTTCGCCGACCGTCCTGACGTCAGTTTACGGATTAGAAGTTCAGGCGCAGGCCCAGGCTGAAACGACGGCCCGACTTCTCGTCCATCACCGGGAACGACGGATCCATCGTGTAGCCCTTGGTCCGCGCGTCGGTGACATTGATGCCCTCGAGGCTGACCTGGACGTTGTCGTTGATGTTGTAGCTGACCGAGATATCGGCCTGGCCGTAGCCGCTACGCCAGACCGGATACATTTCGTAGCCGATGCTTTCGACGTACTTGCCCTTGTGATTGTACGAGACGCGAGCCTGGAACTTGGCGTTCTCGTAGAACAGGGTGACGTTGTAGGCCTTGTCGGCCAGGCCCGGGAGCGACATCGGCACGTTGAGCAGCGACGCACCGTTCAGCGAGCTGTCCAGGATCGTGTAGTTGGCGTTAATCCCGAAGCCCTTGGCCGGCTCCCAGAACAGGCCGAACGGCACGATCGCCACCATTTCGAAGCCCGTGGCCTTGCTGGTCCCGGCAACGTTGATCGGCTGATAGACGTCGAAGTCGTAGACGCCGTCGATCGTGCCATTGGCGTTGTACTTGGTGACGTTCGGCACCGTACCCGTCAGGGCCTGGCGGATCACGCCCTCCAGCTTCTTGTTGAAGTACGAGACCGCCAGCAGACCGCCTTCCGGCAGGTACTTCTCGAGACCGATTTCCCACTGCTCGGCGAAGATCGGCTTCAGGTTCGGGTTGCCGTCCGTGAAGCGGAACGAGTTCCAGCTGGCCGTGCGCTTGTAGGCCAGGTCCGTCAGGCCCGGACGCATCAGGGTCTTCGACGCGGCGCCGCGCAGCACGATGCTGTCGGTCAGTTCGGCGGTGAAGTTCACGCTGGGCAGCAGCTTGTTGTAGCTGCCGTCGCTGGACACCGGTTCGGGGGTGTAGGTCGTGCCGCCGGTCGGGGTCTGGATCTGGTGGTAGCCCGACGAGGTCACCGAGGTGTCCACGTAACGGACGCCGCCGTTGATCGCCACCGGCACGGGGCCGACGTCGAAGCCCAGATCGGCCATGGCGTAGAGGCTCTTCACCTCTTCCGATACCTCATAGTAGTCGCCCGGCGTGAACGGCGTCGAGAAACCGGCGTAGCGGAAGGTCTCGCGCGCGTACTCGTTGGAGATCTGGCTCCAGGTGATGTCGCGGATGCTGTACTTGCCGCCCGGCACCAGTTGGTCGATCGGCGTCAGCGGGCTGTCGGACATCTTGCGGGTGTTGAGCCAGGCGGAGCTGCCGGCGCTGGGGCCCTGGATGTTCAGGGCGCCGTACTGACGCTCCTTCGACCGATCGGTGTAGCGGGCGCCGACCTGCACGGCCTTCAGGGCCGGGAAGAAGCTCAGCGAGAACTCCTTGGTGAAGTCCAGCTGGGCCGCGTACTTGTCGTCCTTGATCTTCTCGACGTTGGTCTCATAGGCCTCGAACAGGTACGAGGCGGGGCTGTTGTACATGTCGATCGAGGCCGGGTTGGCGCTCTTGACGGTCTCGCCGCCCTTTTCCGTCCAGCGGGTGCGCGACGGGGCGTAGGCCACGTGCTTGAGGTTGGAGAAGTCGATGGTCTTCTCGGCGCCCGAATAGCCGGCCAGACCATGCAGGGTCCAGCTGTCGCCACGCCAGTTGAACTCGGTGCCGAACTGGGCGTAGTCGGTCTTGCTGATCCGCTCCTTGCTCAGCATTTCGTGCTGGGTGGCGGTGTAGGAGACGTCGCGCAGAACGACGATGCCGTACTCCGACAGGGTTTCCTTGTCGTAGCTGTGGATGGTCTCGAACGTGCTGCGGCTGGAAGCCGAATAGGCCGCCGCGTCATACTCGTCCTCGGTGTTGTCGAAACCGCCGACCATGGCGTCGAAAGCGATGTCGAAGTTCGCCGACGGCTTGTACTGCAGCGAGGCCGTGCCGCCCCACTGGTCCTGGGTGTTCAGATAGGCGCGGTCGCCGACCTTGTCCTGGAAGATGATGCGGCCGGTCTGGTCGCGGTTGCGGACGTCGGTGACGACGACGCCGGCGTCGCGCGCCAGTACGGAGACGGCCTGGGAAGCGCGCGTCCCGCCGGCTTCCAGGAAGCGGAACGCCGGACGGAAGTTGATGCCCGAGTTACTGTCGGTGCGGTTGGTGCGGCGCGCGGCCGAGAACGACACCAGGCCGCCCCAGTCACCCCAGGTGTCGCTGGCCAGGAACGAGACCTTCGGGTCGCTCTTCTTCGAGATCGAGTTGTACGCGCCCTCGGCCGAGGCGACCAGCTTGCGGCCGCTGTAGTCGAACGGACGGGCCGTCGAGATGAACACCGAGCCGGCGATGCCGCCTTCTTCGTCCGACGCGCGCGGCGACTTTTGGACGGTGACCTGCTGGATCACTTCCGAGGCGAAGATGTCGAACTCGACGTCACGGCCGCCGCCGCTCGAGGCCGTGGCCGTGCCCAGGTTGTTGATGCTGACGAAGGTGTACTCGCTGGGCAGGCCCCGGACGCTGACGCGGCCGCCCAGGCCCTTGTTACGCTCGATGGTGACGCCCGGCATGCGCTGCAGCGCTTCGGCCAGGTTCTGTTCCGGGAAGTTGGCGACGTCGGTGGCGACGATCGAGTCCGAGAAGCCGGTCGTTTCGCGCTTCATGTCCACGGCCTTCTGCAGGCTGCGGCGATAGCTGCCGGTGACGACGATCTCTTCGATCGACGCGTCTTGCGGCGCGGCGGCCTGGGCGTGGGCGCCCGTGGCGGCGAACAGGCCGACGGCGGCGCAGCTGGTCATCAGCCAGGCCGTATGGCGCGCGCGGCGGCCCTTCGTGTTCAGTTCGATCATCGCTATCCCCTGGTCTTTGTGGCGACGGCGGGGTCATTGGACATGCTGTCCAACCCACGCCCCCGACGCCCTCAACGACGCGGCCCCAAGGGGCCTCAGCGGGGAATGTCTGATTTCATCAAAACTTCACGCCCGGCGAAGCCCGCGCCCTAGGGCTTGGTCGCCTGATAGCGGGCGTCCAGGAAGGTCGCGATCTGGTCGACCAGCGGCGTGAACCAGGGCTCGAGCAGCCAGAACGGGTGCGGCGTACCCGGCGGCAGATCGTGGATCTCGGCGACCAGGCCCAGAGCCTGCAGGCGCGCGGCCATCTCAGGCCGTCCAGGCAGGATGGGCGACTTGCCGTTGGTGGCGAAGAACAGCGACGGCGCGCTGGCAGGGCCGACATAGGTCAGGGGCGAAGCGGCGAACCAGGTCTCGCGGCGCTCGACATAGTTGCCGCCCAGGAACCGCGAGGTCGCGCCCTGCCGCTTCTGTTCCTGGGCGATCAGGGCCGCGTCGGGAAAGCTGGCCGCGCCATCGATATCGACCATGGCCTGCACGGCGCTGGCCTTGGCTTCGAACCTCGGGCTGTCCTCAAGCGCCGCCACACCATTGCTGGCCCCGACCAAGGCAGCCAGATGCCCGCCGGCCGAGCCGCCGGCGATGGCGATGAACTCAGGGTCGACGCCGAACGTCTTGGCGTTGGCGCGCACCCAGCGCACGGCCGCCTTCACATCATGAACCGCGCCGGGGAAACGTCCGGCCGCGCCCAGGCGATAGCTGACCGGAATGGCGACAAAGCCCCGGGCGGCCAAGGCCTTGGCCAGATTTCTTTCCATCTGGCGCGAGCCGGACTCCCAGCCCCCGCCGTGCAGGATCAGCACTGCGGGCCGCGGTCCCGCCGCGCTGGGACGATAGACGTCCAGGCGGAGGACGTCGTCGCCGCGTCTCAGGTATTCCAGGTCCTCGCGAGCTTGGATCGCGCCGGCGGGCGGATCGGTCGGGACCGAGACGGCGATGCCCGCGCTGCGCATCTCGCCAAGCACCCGCTCGACCGTAAACGGCGCCGATGCCCCGCTCTGGGCGGACGCCGCGCTGCCGGCGCTCAAGACGAACAGTGAGAGGGCCTGCGCTAAAGCCAGGCCAACCTTACGCGCTTGCAAAGACCACCTCAGGAAAACGAGCGCCGGGACGGCGGTCCACATAATACCGTCGACCGGGGTTGTCGCCCGCCTACCTTCATCTTCCCGTGAAGCGAAGCACCGTGATCGAGCGGAACGGTTTCTCCGGCCGCAGCACCGTCGTGGGGAATGTTGGCTGGTTGGGGCTGTCTGGCAGGTGCTGCGTTTCGAAGGCCAGGCCGGCATAGCGGGGATAGGCCACGCCCTCCGAGCCTGTCTCGCCGCCATCGAAGCCGTTGCCGGTGTTGAACTGCACCGAGGGTTCGGTGGTCAGGATGGTCATGCGGCGACCGCTGGACGGGTCCTCGATCCAGCCGGCCAGCCTGGGCGCCGGCGTGGCGGCGTCGGCCAGCACCAGGCTGTGATCGAAGCCGTTCGACGAAGCCAGCAGCCGGTCGTCCAGCTTCAGCACGTCGCCCACCCGGCGGGGCGTACGGAAGTCCAGCACCGTGCCGGCCACCGAGGGCAACGCCCCCGTCGGGGCCTTGCGGGCGTCGACCTCGGCGTAGCGAGCGGCGTCGATTTGGACACGATGGTCGGCCACGGTCCCCTGCCCCGCCCCGGCTAGGTTGAAGAAGGCGTGGTTGGTCGGGTTGATCACCGTGGGCGCGTCGGTGCGAGCCTCATATTCGATGCGAAGTTCATTGGCCTGGCGCATCAGGCGGTAAGTCACAGTCAGCTCGACCGCGCCCGGAAAGCCCTGGTCGCCGGCCGGGCTGAGCAGACGATAGCGGACGCCGACCGAGCGGCGATCGGAGACGAGACTGCTGCTCCAGACGCGCTTGTCGTAGCCGTTCGCCCCCCCGTGCAGGGTCATGTTGTTGCGGCCGGCCTCAAGCTGGTGGGTCGTCCCGTCCAGGGTGAAGCGCGCGTCGGTGATCCGGCCGGCATAGCGCCCGACCACCGCGCCGTAGCGACGCTGGTTGGTCTCGTAGGCGGCGATATCGGGCCGGTTCAGCACGACGTTGGCGAACCGGCCCTGGCGATCCGGCGTCCTGATCGCCGTCAGGGTCGCGCCGAAGTCGATGGCCGCGACGGTCATGCCCAGGTCGTTGCGCAGAACCGTCCTGACGACGGCGACGCCGGCCTTCGTCTCACCAAACGGCTCACGTCGAACCTCGGCGGCCTGGGCCAGCCCTGCAACGGACAGCAACAGCACGGCGAGCTTAAGCATCGATCCAGAGCACCGGCTGGCGAAGCGGATAATTGCGGACAATCTCGGCGTCGGTCGGGTCCGGGTCCAGACGTTTCCACAGATCCAGATAATCCGTTCGCCCCAAGGCCAGGCCGCCGAACAGCAGACTGGGCTGACGAACAGGCCAACCGTCCCAAGCCTCGACGTCGGGCGGCCTGGGCCAAGTCGTCTTGTCGGCGATGAACGGCGCCATCCAGGCCAGCGCATCTGCGATCGATCCGCCGGTCTGCCCCTTGAAGGTCCAGAGATCGTCGCCCGGCGTGGAAAGCACGTGAGCGCAGGCCGCCAGGACGTCCAGGTTGAACAGGCAGTAGCCGTAGGGCTTGGTGCGGGCCAGCTCCAGGGGCTGGGACCCGTCGGCGGCGATCTGGCCGGGGACCAGCGCCTTAATCCGGCCCCGCGCCACGTCCAGCTCGACCGGGCGGTGCGTCAGCTTGGCGAATTCGGCGGCCTGCAGGGCCCAGCAACTGCCGTGGTTGTTCTTCTGGTTTCGTTCGTCGATCCCCTTGGCCGAGGTGGTCATCCAGGTCAGGTAGGCGTCGAACCACGCCACGGTCGGGGCATAGACCGCCGCCTTGGGCCGCGCGGCCCTGAGCACGGAAACGGCGCGGGCGACCTCGACCAGGTGGAGAGTGTCGATGACCCCGATCCCGCGCCCCGTGTTCACGCCGATGATCGCCTGGGCGTGCTCCAGGTGCGGGTTCATTTTGGTCTTAGGCGAGACGAACCACGCCTGCAGATGCTTCTCGGCATGCTCGGCGTAGTGGGCCTGTCCGGTTACTTGGTAGGCCGCCGCCAAGGCCGGCAGCTGGACGCCCAGGCGGATCACCGCGTCCCGGTGGGCGGTGAACTTGTCGGGATTGGAGAAGCCGTCCTTGCGGACATAGGGCCCGGCCGGATGGGCGGAGTTGGGCCACCAGTAGTCGGCCTCGGAATAGTAGTCGTGAGGGCCGGCTGGACTACGCTCGGCCGCGAAGGCCGTGATCGTCACCGGGCGCTCGGCCAGATAGCGATCGGCGGCCTTCAGGATCCGGCCGCGGTCGATGGCGGCCAGATCCAAAGCCTGCGCCGAGGTCCCGAAGGCCCCGACGACACCGGCCGTCCCCAGACAGAAGTCGCGTCGATTCATGAAACGGCTCCTGAGCGGGCGAATAAAGAAATCCCGCGCCCCGCCTGCGCGGGAACATCCGTGATCAGATGCGCCGCCGGGAGGGACGGCGCATCTGTCAAACTAACGGACCGCGTTCGGCGGCGGGACAGTGTCGGCGCGATGGGAACGAAGATTAGATCGCGCCGATGAGGGGGTCAGATCAGAAGCGCATCCGGACGCCGAAATAGATCTGCGAGCCGTTGTCGCTGACCTCGGTGATGGAGTCTTCGCCGGGCTTGAACATGATGTCCCGGGTGTTGGTGACGTTCAGAGCCTGCAGCTTCAGCTGGACCTGCTTGGTCAGGTCGTAGGTCGCCGACAGGTTCAGGAAGCCCGAGCCCTTGACGCTGCGGTTCGAGCCGCTGTTGGGCTTGAAGTAGTTCGAACGGTAGCGGTACGAGGCCCGCAGCGAGAGTTTGTCGTTCTCCCAGTAGACCGAGCCGTTGCCCGTATACTTCGACAGGCCGATCAGGTTGGCCGGATCGACGTAGGGACCGACCGTCGACGGATCGGCGAACTCGAAGTCGGCCTCGGTGATCGCCAGGCTGCCCGAAACCCCGAACCCGCTCAGCAGACCCGGCAGGTAGGTGAAAGCGTGGTTGCCGCTGAACTCGATGCCGTACAGCTCGCGCGTGTTCGGGTCGTTGGCCGGGGCGATGGCGTTGAAGGTCACCGGCTGGCCGTTGGCGATGATCGTGGTCGGCAGCGGCTCGCGGGCGTCGAACGCGGCCCCCTTCAGCCGCTTGTAATAGGTGGCCACGGCGAAGGAGGTGTCGCGATTGACGTAGAACTCCAGCGAGGCGTCCAGATTCCATCCGCGGATCGGCTTGAGGTTCGGGTTGCCGGTGGTGCTGTTGACCAGGACGGACTCGACCGTGGTGCCGTTGGCGTCGGCGACCGGGGTGATGCCGACGTTGAAGTCCTCGATGCCCGAGCGCGACAGGCCCTTGTACGCGGCCAGGCGCAGCTTGATCACGTCGCTGAGGTCGAAGGCGACGTTGGCGCTGGGCAGGAAGTACTCGTAGCCGCCCGTGCCCTCGATCTCCTCAAGCGGGGTGCCCGGGGTGCGGATCACGATGGCGGCCGAGCCGCCGGTCGACGGCGTCACGGTGACCTCGCCGCGGAAGCCCTTCGACAGCACGCGGGTGCGCACATAGCGAACCCCCGCGTTACCCGAGACCGGCGTGTCGCCCAGCTGGGTGCGGAAGTTGGTCATCACATAGGCGGTGCTGATCCGCTCACGGATGTTGGAGTCTTCCGGACCCGGGGCGTTGGCCGGCAGCGGGTTGCTGTCGCGGCCGGTATAGGTGCGGAACAGGCAGTCGTTGTCGAACAGCGCCCACGAGCGGACATTGCCCTTGCCGTCCATGAAGTTGCTGTTGACGAACGGCGTGCGGCAGTTGGCGTTGGCGGCGGCGACCAGCTGGGCCGGCGTGCGGCCGTCATAGGCGACCGGCAGGTTCACGTCGGCGTTGTTGTTGGCGTCCTGGGTGCGGCGGTGATCCGACAGGCGGCCACCGAACTTGACGCTCTGGAAGAAGCCGTCGCCCAGCTCGTAGGTCACGTCCGCCCGCACGGCGCCGATCTTGTCGAAGCGGTCGGTGACCTGACGATAGCGCGCGTAGTTGCTGTTGTTGGTCGGCGTGGCGATCAGGAAGTTCGACGCATCGTTGACGTCGAAATTGCTGAAGGTCACCGACGGGACCTCGTCGCCCGTCGCGTCCAGCGTATAGGCCACGCGGTTGGCCGAGCGCATGTTGGTGGCCTTCTGCAGCTCGGTGCGGTGCGACTGCGAGTATGACAGGTCGCCGCTGACCGTCAGGCGCTCGGTGGGCGTCCAGGTCACCGCGCCGCCGCCACCGATGTACTTCTCGTTACGCTGGCGGTTCTCCAGCTGGATCTCGAGGTTGGAGTTGCCGCTGTAGCGCATCAGGGCGCCGTTGCTGTAGTCGCCGCCGTCGCCGACCAGCAGCGGCTGGATGCCGCGCAGGCCCTCGGTGATGGCCAGCTGGTTGCGGCGTTCGCCGCTGTTGCGGGTCGAGTATTGGCCGTCCAGGCTGATGTCGAGGTTCGGCGTGGGCTTCCACTGGAAGGTGCCCATCACCGCTTCGCGAACTTCGTCGGTGACCTTGGCCTGGAAGGTGCGGGCGCTGGTGGCGAAGTACCGCGGGCCGACGGTCGAGCCGGCCGGCGCGGTCGTCGCGTTCGAGCAGTTGGCCGTCGCCGTACCCGGGGCTGCGGCATAGGTGGTGCACGGCACGAAGGCCGAGTTGGTGATGTAGTAGTCTTCGGGCGTGGCCTGATCCAGGCGCTGGTAGCCCAGGCTCACCCCCATCTCGCCCAGCTTGGTGTCCCAGCTGTCGGTGTAGGAGATGTTGCCGCGATACCCCAGGCCGTTGCGGCCGCGGATGTCGGCGTCCTTGGGCAGGTAGGCGCCGCGGACTTCCATCTGGATGCGGCGCTTGCCGTAGTCGATCGGGCGGATCGACTTCAGCTCGATGACGCCAGCGAGGCCGCCTTCGAGGAAGTCGGCTTGTTGCGACTTGTAGACCAGCACGCCGTTGACCAGCTCCGACGGGAACTGCTGGAAGGCCACCGAGCGGTCGGGACCGGCGGTCGAGACCTCGCGGCCATTGAAGGTCGAGAAGCTGAGCGTCGGGCCAAGACCGCGGACGGACAGCTCGTTGGCGTTGCCCTTGAAGCGGTCGGCGGTGACGCCGGTGATGCGCTCCAGCGTATCGGCCACGGAGTTGTCGGGCAGAGCGCCGATCTCATCGTTGACGATGCCGTCGACGATGACGCTGGCGGTGCGCTTGGTTTCGATCGAGCTGCGCTGGGTGGCGCGGGCCGAGGTGACGACGATCTCGTCGACGGCGGCCTCCTCGGCCTGCGGCGCCGCGGTCTGGGCCCAGGCGTGGGCCGGCAGGATGATGGCCGCCGACAGCAGCAGGCCGCGATAGAATTGGGACTTCATAGGCTCTTCCCCTCTTACTTATCTTTGTTTTTGTTGATGGTTTCCGCCTCAGCGGTAGTCGATCCGCCAGGTGATCTTGAACGGACCGGCGGCCGGCGCGCCTTGGCAGACGACCTTGGTCGCCATGGCCCCGGTCGCGGCGCGGTATTCCTTGTCTTCGCCCGGCGCGCTGGCCGCGCAGGCCTTGATCCCCTCGACGGCGAAGCGGCGCACCGCGCCGTCGGCGAAGGTGGTTACGCCGCCGGCCTGAGTGGCGCCGGTGGAGAACGAGCCCAGCTGCAGCTCGACGTCCTTGACGGTCACGCCCTTGGCCGGGGTGAAGACGTCGGTGCGGGTGATCCGGCCGGGCTCGAGGACGTAGGTCGTGGCGACCGAGACCCGGGCGTCGGCGACGGGCGCGCGGTCACCCATCCGGTCCAGTTCGTCCTGGCGCCAGGAGACGGTGGTGCGCGCGCCCTTGGCGTCGACCTTGACGTCCTTGATGTAGGCCAGCGGCATCAGCTGCGCGCCGTCGTCCAGCGTCAGGCGCGGGGTCAGGAACGGGGCGACGCCGTCGGGCGAGGCTTCCAGCATTCCCGGCGAGAACGGGATCGGGAAGTACGGATTGTGCATGTGCTGGCTGGCGCCGCCATTGATCACCGGCAGGCTGATCATCCGCTCGCCGTCGCGGGTGCTGACCAGCAGGCGGTCGTACTTTCCCTTGGCGAACCAGGTGACCTGGCGGCGCGGCAGGGTGGCGAGGCCCTTGGCCCAGTCGGCGGCCGGGGCCTTGTTCGCATAGCCCATCCGCGCCCAGTGGGCGCTGGTGTAGGCATATTGGTGGGCCAGCGAGAGGTTCTCGCCCAGGATCCGGAACTTGCCGCGATAGTCGTCGGTGCGGCGGCCGCCGTCCCACAGGTTCACCGAACCGGTCTTGGGGTCCTGCCAGAACTCGACATAGCGCTGGGCGGCGCGGGCCGCGTAGGCATAGGCCAGATCCTTCTGCTGCGGCGTCAGCAGGTCCAGCACCGCCGCGGCGGTCAGGGTCTCGATGATCGCCGTCTCGCCGTAGGGACCGATGCTGCGGCCGTACTCGAAGCCGCGCCCTTGCGCGTCCAGGCGCATCAGCATGACGTCTGCCGACTTGCGCAGCCAGGCCAGGGTCTCGGCCGGCGGCTTGCCGCCGGTCTCGATGTAGCGCTGGGCGATCTCGCCGGCCAACAGGACGCTATAGCGGTCGAAGCGCCCGTCGCCGTCGGTCTCGTCGGCGAAGCCGTACTGGCCCGAATAGAGGTCGTAGTGCTCGGCGATCTTGGCGTAGAGCTTCTCGGCGGGCGCCCCGTCATCCCAGCCCATGGTGGCGCGCAGGCGGGCCATGGCGAAGGCCACGCAGTAGTAGTTGTTGGGGTGGTCGATCAGCGCATAGGTGTCGACGTCGACGAACATCCGCCAGTCCAGCCGCACGCGCAGCTTCGCCAGGGTCAGCGGATCGACGGCCTCCTTCAGGCGACCGGCCTCGCGCAGCTTGTTCAGGGCCGACAGGTAGTAGTAGGCGCCCCAGCTGTCGTTGGCGTCGTCGGCGGTCAGCTTGGCGATCTTGCGGAAGTCGGCCAGGTATTTGGGCAGGCGCGGATCGTCGGCCGGCAGGGCGATCAGATAGTCCACCAGGCCCAGGGCGATCTTGCCGGGCAGGAACTTGTCGCTGCCGTTGAACACCGGGGTGCCGTCCAGCTCCAGCTTGCGGCCGTCCTTGACCAGCTTGATCAGCAGCTGCTCGGTCTGGGGCTGGATGCGGTCGCGGACCGTGGCGTCGAAGGCGGGGATGGGCGCGGTTTGAGCGGCAAGGCTCGGACCGGCCAGGCCCAGCAGGATGAGGCTCGAAAGCGCAGTAACCGGTGTCAGCTTCAAGAACGATCCTCCCGAGATGGTCGTTTCGACCTTGCTCTTGACCGTTCCGACGCGCTGGCCGGCGACCTCCTCAAAAGTTTTTTCAGGCGCCCCGCATTTTATCGCGCAGCGTGCAGCTCGACGCTGGTGGCGGTCTTCTCGACCCGCACGGGGAAGTAGGACTGCACGGCCTCGACGAAGGCGGCGCTGTCGCCGGCGTTGAAGGTGCCGCTGACCCGAAGGCCACGCAGGCGAGCGTCGGCGACCACCACCTGCAGGGTCGAGTAGTGGTTCATCTCGGCGGCCGCGTCGGCCAGGGCGACATTGTCCAGCACCACCTGCCCGCGCCGCCAGGCCAGGGCGTGGTCGAGATCGGCGGCGACCGGCGCGCTCACAGCGAGACCGTCGCCCAGCACCATGGTCTGGCCGGGGCGCATCACCGCCAGGGTCGCAGCGCTTTCGTGATTGCTGACCGACACCTTGCCCTCGGCCAGGACCACGATGGTCTCGCGCGGCTCGCGGCGAACCGAGAAGGCCGTGCCCAGGGCGGTGACCGTGCGCGGGCCGGCGCGGACCCGCATCGGCCGGGACGCGTCCTTGGCCACCTCGAAATAGGCGCGGCCGGCGACCAGATCGACCGAGCGCAGGCCGGGCGTGTAGCGAACCCGCATGACCGTCAGGGCGTCCAGGGTCACGCGGCTGCCGTCGGCCAGGGTCAGGGTGCGCTGCTCGCCCAGCGCGGTCTGGATCAGCTGGTCCTCTTCGCCGCGCCGGCCAAGCCACCAGGCGGTCGGCGCAGCCACGGCGGCGATCAGGCCAGCCGCGACCAGACGCCGGTCGAAGCGTGTGACCTTGGGCCGTCGCGCGCGGGCCAGGGCGTCACGGCGCGCGGCCAGAAGCTCGGAAGTCCCAGCCCCCTCCCCGATCAGCCGCCAGGCGGCCTCGGCGCGGTCATAGGCTTCGGCATGGGCCAGGTTCTCGTCCAGCCAGCGCGTGAAGCCCGCCTCGTCCACGGCGTCGCCGCCGAGACGCCGCGCGGCCCAGCCGGCGGCGGCTTCGTCGATCAGGGACTGTTGCAACGGGTTCGACACGGCTCAGCTCTTGTAGGGACCGGGCGACCGCATCAGGTGCGCCAGGGCCTTGATGATGTACTTCTCGACCGAGCTGACGGACACACCGAAAGCGCGGGCGATCTCGGCGTGCTTCCAGCCCTCCAGCCGGTGCAGGATGAAGGCGTCGCGGGTCCGCTCGTCCAGCTGGTTCAGCCGCTGCATCACTGTCTGCAGCGCCTGCCTATCCTGTAAGACGCGCTCGGGCGAAATACCCTCAAAGCGTTCCTGCCGGTGCTCGGTCTCGCTCAGGTGGCTGCGGAAGGTCTTGTCCCGCCGCATCCGGTCGCGCAGCAGATTGACCGCCGTGCTGAAGACGAAGGCCTCGGGATTGTCGAGGTCCGCGCCCTCCGGTCGCCGCACCAGGCGCAGGAACACCTCCTGCGTCAGGTCCTCAGCCTCCTCGCGCGAGCGCACGCGGCGCTCGAAATAGGCGATCAGCGGGCCACGATAGGCTGCCGACAGGCGCTCGAAGAAGGCGTGCTCGCGCGGATCGAGTTTGGGCTGCGCGACCATGCCTAGACCGGTACCTCCCTAAGACGGCTCTCTCGTCCGCTCTTCCGTTCCGACGCGCTACCCCGACCGACCCTCAAAGAAAACCACACGTCAGTAGTCCACCGCCAGGCGCAGGCCCAGGTGGCGGCCGCTGTCGCGCGAGGGCTTCCAGTGCGTGGCCTGGGCGGGACGGCCATCGGCGCCGATCAGGTTCCACTGCACGTCGCGACCGCGCGTCAGGGCGATGCGCTGGTCCAGGACGTTGTCGACGAAGCCCGTCACCCGCCAGCCCGGCCCTCCGACCGCAGCCGAAACGTCCAGCACGCCCTGGGGTTGGTCGCGCGACGCCGGGTCCTGCAGCAGCCCGTAGACCACGCGTGAGCGCCAGCGATAACCAGCATTGATCTCCAGCCGCCGGTCACCGGCCAGCGGCCGCTGGTAAAAGGCGTTGAGGTTCAGCGACCAGCGCGGCGCATTGAACAAGGTCTTGCCCGACAGGTCCTGACGTCCGCCCACGCAGCCCTGCGCTGCGCTCTGGCCGAAGTAGCAGGCGGCGTTGGCGAAATCGCGCATGATCGCCCGGTTGTAGTTGGCTGCGCCGGCGAGGGTCAGGCGCGGGGTCAGGCGGGCGCTGAACTCGCTCTCCACGCCCTCGGCGCGCATGCTGCCGATGCTATTGAGCACATTGAGGCCGATGGCGTCGTCGCGGCTCTGGGCCTGGAAGCCGTTGAAGCGCTCCTGATAGACGGTGAGGTTCCAGCTCAGATTGCGATCGGTCGAGATCGCCCGCAGCCCGGCCTCGTAGCTTCCCACCGTTTCTGAAGCGATCGGCTGCTGAGCGGCCACGACGTCGGCGGCCGGAAGGCCGGCATAGGGACCGCTGGCCAACGGCGTGCGCATGGTCAGGCTGCTGGTCAGGTCGTAAGCCCTGCCCTTGTAGCCCGTCGAGTAGGTCGCATAGGCGGTCAGGCCTGGCGAGACCTTGCCCTGCAGGCCGATCCGGCCGCTCAGCGCGGTGTCGGCATGGCAGGTCTCGATGGCCACCGAGGGCGTCATGCGCGAGCAGGCCGGCGCGCCATAGGTGACGCCCGCGCCCAGGTCGTCGAAGCGATAAGCGATCCGCTCGTGGGCCAGCCGCAGGCCCGACAGGATCGAGAGCCGATCGTTGACCGCATAGCTGCCCTGACCGAACGCGGCGAAGGTGCGCAAGGTCGTCCGGGCGAAATAGCGCGAATAGAGCGTGCTGTTGGTGGTCGGCAGCGCCGGCAGGCCGTTGTAGTCGCCCAGCGTATCGGAGCCGCGCACGAAGTAGCGCTCCGACCGCGTCCGGCCCAGATAGAGCCCGCCAACATAGTCCCAGCGCCCGCCAGAGGGACTGTTCAGCCGCACCTCCTGACTCTCGGCCCGGATGAGAAAATCGCCGCCGTTGGCCGAGCCGCCGCGCGGCAGCCGCGGGTCCAGCAGGCTGTAGTCCAGATCGGTGGCGTCGGTGTCCTGGCGATCGTAGAGCGTGTAGCGGTCCACGGCCGTGATCGAGGTCAGCCGCCAGGAGCCGACCGAACCAACGGTGCGGACATTGACGCCGACATCGGTGGAATTGCCGCGGGCGTTGATGTTGTAGCGGGCTTCTCGGTTGTCCGGCCCCGGTACGATGCCCCGCAGCACCGCCTCGCGGTTCAGCTCGGCCCGGGTCAGGGTGGCGTTGGCCGAGATATAGGTGTCGGCTCCAACGCAGCACGATGAGAGGGTGCGGGTCAGGTGGGGCGAGACCGACACCGTCCAGTCATCCCCCGGGGTCCAGACCAGCTTGGCCCGCAGATTGACGTCCGACTGGCCATTGAGCCAGCGACGGGTCGCCAGGTTGAACACCGTGCCGCGGTATCGGCTGTAGGCGGCGACGGCGCGGAACTTCAGGGTGTCGCTGATCGGCCCCGTGACGGCCGCCTGCATCCGCTCCTCGTGGTCGTTGGTGATCAGGGCCTCGGCCTGGACGCCTAACACGTCGCTGGCCGGCTTGGTCGTGATGTAGATGACACCCGCCGCCGAGGACTTGCCAAACAGGGTGCTCTGCGGACCGCGAAGGATCTCGACCTGCTGCACGTCGGCCAAGGCCGAAAACGCCATGGCCTGGAAGGCCTGGGGCACGTCGTCGACCACCACCACCACGCTGGGCTCGGTGCCGATCGAGTAGGAATAGGTCCCTACGCCGCGGATATTGATGCTGTTGTTGCCCGGCTGGGTAGTTTTGGAGATGGTCAGCGACGGAGCCAGCTTGGCCAGATCCTCGAAGTCACGCACGCCGGTGCGGTCCATCATCTGGCCCGACAGCGCCTGCACAGACGCATCGGAGCGGCCCAGCGTCTCCAGGCGCTTACCCGAGGTGATCACAACAGCTTCGAGGCCTACGACCGGTTCACTCAACGGCGCTTGGCGAACGGCCGGGGCGTCGTGAGCGACGCGCGCGGCCGGCCGCATGCGATAGATCACGAACACACCGGACGGCGTCCGGCGGAAGGCCAGGTCGGTGCGAGATAGCAGCTGGGTCAGCGCCCGTTCCACGCCCATCCGCCCCCTCAGGGCCGGCGCGGACTGACCCGCGACGAGATCGGGACCGTAGAGCAGTTGCGCGCCCGTAGACTGGCTCAGCCGCTGTAGCGCCAGGGTCAGGCTGGAGGCGTCCTGGTCGAGGATACGCGGAGCGACAGGACGGGAAATCGTCTGGGAGACAGCGCTTACCGGCGCAAGGACGCAGAGGCTCGAAAGCGCCAAAGCGCAGTAGTCAACGCGGCGACCTGGAGCGGTGCGCCGATACATCTTCACCTCCCCTCGCGGCTCTTCGGCCGCTGTGCGCGTCATCGGAAATGACGATCCTTTTCCTTACGACGCGCTGGCCGGTTTGCTCCTCAAAAAAATCACGGCCCAGGCGCGCAGGAAGCGCCTGGGCCGCGAGGCCTTCGGGGGAACGAAGCGCTAGAACTTGGCCCGGACGGTTACCTGGTAGGTGCGGCCGTCGTAGTCGATGCGGCGGGGCAGCATCGGGTCGTTCTCATATTCCGAGCGGGTGGCGTCGGTCAGGTTGAAGGCGTCGAGCGAGACGGTGAGGTCCTTGGTCACGTTAAACGAGGCCGAGGCGTCCAGCTGGCTGCGCGCCTTGACGGTGCGGGCGTCGCCGACGAACGAGTTACCGGCGGCCAGGTCGTACTTGTCGCGCCAGTTGTAGACCAGGCGCACGCCGCCCCACTTGGCCTCGTAGTAGCCGATCAGGTTGATATTGTTCTTCGACACGCTGGGCAGGGTGATCTTGTTGCCCGCCGTATCCGTACCCTCGATCTTTGTGCGCGAGTAGTTGAAAGCGCCGCCGAAGCCCTTCCAGAAGCCCGGCAGGAAGTCGAGGTTCTGCTGGATGTTGAACTCCAGGCCCGTGACGGTCATCGGGTTCTGGTTGGTGCGGCCGCTGATATTGACTTGGGCGTTCTTCAGCACCCCGCCAGCGCCGATGAACTGGTTGGAGCTCATGCAGCGCGGCGTGCCGGCCGAGTTGTCGATGGTCAGCGTGCCCAGGGCGACGTCCAGGCCGGGGATCACGCCGCTGGACGGGCACAGCACCGACTGGTCGGTGATCGGGCCGATATAGCCGTCGATCTTCTTGCGATAGGCCGCCAGCGAGACCAGGCCGCCGGGCCGGTTGTACCATTCCAGCGAGGCGTCGAACGAGTCCGAGGTGTAGGGCTTGATGTCGGTGGCGCCGATGGTGACCGTGTAGATCGGGTCGACCGGCGGGGTCAGGTCGATCGGCGTCTGCACGAACGAGGTCGGCACGTTGTCGCGCGGCTGCGGGCGGACATAGGTCGAATAGGCCGCAAAGCGCAGGACCAGGTCATCGCGCAGATCGGCGGCGACGATCAGCGACGGCAGCCAGTAGTCGTAGTTCTGGCCGGTCTTGCGGGTGCTCAGGCTGTGGTTGATGGGACCGGCCACCACCGAGGTCGCAGCCGAGCAGTTCTTGCAGTCCAGGGCCGTGATGTCGTTCTTGGTATACTCGTAGCGGACGCCCGCGGCGCCGCGCACGGGGATGCTCAGCACATCGGCCTTGAACTTCGCCGTCAGGTACAGCGAATAGACGTCGTTGCGGGTGCTGAAGTTGTTGTTCCAGTAGTTGCCGTCCCAGTAGTTATTGATGAAGCCGTAGGGGGTCAGGAACACCCCAGGCGCGCCAAGGGTGAACTGATCGGGCAGGCCGTTGGGATTGGTCGCCGAGCGCGGGTTGGTGTTGATCGGCGTCAGCACCTTCAGGATCTCGTCGACATTGACGCCCATCCAGTTGGACGTCGCGCCGCTCGCCTTGCCGCCGAAGAAGTCGCGCGCATAGGACAGCTGCGAGGCCATGGCCGGGGTGATGTTCTGGGTCTGCGAGCCCAGCGAGGTGTTACGCGAACCGGTCGAGGTGAACTCGCCGCGCTCGATCCGGCCGCCGAACTGGAAGCTGGTCAGGAACGGGTTCTCGGCGAACGAGCGCTCCAGGTCCAGTTGCAGCGAATCCAGCTTGTTGTCGGCCTGGCCGTTGGTGCCGGTGACGCCGAAGCGGTCGGCCGGAACGTTGGCGGCCTGACCGGGCATCTGGGCGCCGGCCTGGGTGGCGGCGTTGGCCGCGGCCGGGATCGTGAAGCCGCCCGTCGGCAGGTGGGTAGCGCGCGGGGTGTTGAGGACCGCCGTGTAGTTCGACAGGTCCGTGCCGCCCAGATTGACCGAGGTGGTGATGCCGTTCAGCCCGCCCGCACCCAAGTTGCGGTACGGATTCTGGACGATGTCGAACTCGATCTGGTTGGCCATCGCCTTGGCGCGCGAGACGGTCAGGTTGGCGGTGGCGCGCCAGTCGTCGTTCTTGAACTCCACGGTCGGGTTGATCGCCCAGGTCTGGTTGGTGGCCGGCTCCGAGCGGATCGAGTCGAAGGTGTTGATGTTGGCGGCCGAGAACTTGTTGATGTAGGCGCGATCGCCATTCGGCGTCTTCACCACGAAGGGCGTGCCGATATTGCTGATCACGGCCACGGCGGAGGTCGCCGTCAGGGCGGTGTTGGATCCCTGCCCGCCGCCGGCGTCGATGTAGAGGAGGTTGTTGGTCGCCTCGTCCAGCTTGCGCTTGGTGATGAAGCCGTTGGCGCCGAACTTCCAGTTCTCGTTCATACGCCATTCGAAGCCGGTCGCCGCCGACAGGGTGGTGCCGCGATTGAACTTGACCAGCTGGCGGGTCTGGCTGGGATAGTAGACCCCGCCCGGATACTGGGCGATCAGCGCGTCATAGGTCGGGTTGTTGCCCGGCGTCGCCTGATTGCCGACCTGGATCGAGCCCAGGCGGTTGGCCCACGAGTTCACCGTGATCGAGTCGCGGCGGAACTTCTCGTCCTTCCAGGCCACCACGCCGAACACGGCGAAGTCGTCGGTCAGGTGCTTGTTGTAGCCGATCGAGGCCAGCGGGCTGCCCAGGTTTCCAAGGTCGTTGTATTCGTACGAAACCTTGGCGAAGCCGCCGTCCTTGCGCTGCAGCGCCGGCGCGATGCGCAGGTCGATATTGCCCGACAGGCCGCCGGCCAAGTCGGTCGACATCGGCGACTTGATCACGTTGATCGACGAGAAGATGTCCGAGTTGAAGGCGCCCAGCGGGGTCGAGCCGTTCAGGATCGGGTCGGCGAAAGCGCCGCCGTTCAGGGTGGTGCGGGCGAAGGTGCCCGGCAGGCCGCGCAGGCTGATCGTGGCGTTGCGGCTGTCGGCCTCGCGGTTGATCTGGATGCCCGGGATGCGCTGGATGGCCTCGCCGACGTTCAGGTCGGGAAAGCGGCCCAGGCCGTCGGACGAGATGCCATCCGAGATCTGCAGGGTGTCGCGCTTGGTGGCGATGGCGTTGGCATAGGCCTGACGGAAGCCGGTGACGACGACCGCGTCGACGGTCTCGGTTTCGGCGGGCGCGGTCGGCTGGGTCTGACGCGCCTGCGCCGACGCGCTCACGGCCAGAACGGCGCAGGACGCCAGCAGCGTGGCGCGGCGCACGAGTCTACGATCTTGGATCATCTGAAAATTCCCTCCCTGGGTGCGCTTTTGCGGCTCCCTTGGGATGACGTATCTGACGACTGTCCAACGTTGTCAAGAATTGGTAATGCCAATCTTTGTGACCATCGCTATATGGTCAGACCATAATGTGGGCGCGCGTCTCAAAACGAAGCGACCACGCACGGAGGAGGCTTTTCAGATGGTCAGATATCTTCTCGCCAGCGCGGCCTTTGCGCTGGCGCTCGCAAACACCGCTCACGCCCAGGATTTCGCGCTTCTGGACGAGCGCTTCACCACCGCCCTGCCCGGCCTCAGCGACCGCCCTGCGGCGGTCGAGATCGTGCGCCGCGCCCAGGCTGGCCTTGCCCGTCAACCCGGCCCGCTGCCTGTGGTTCACACCGAAGGCACCCTACCCGGAAAGGGTATTCGCGAGATCAGCACCAAGGCCCGCGAGGACCTGCCGATCATGCTGAACCTGGCTCTGGCCTACCGGATGACCGGCGAGCGCCGCTATCTCGAGTCGGCCGAGCGCTTCCTCACTGCGTGGGCGGATGTCTACAAGATCTCGCTCAACCCAATCGACGAGACCCATTTCGACCAGGTCGTGATGGCCTGTGACCTGACCTGTTCGGAAATGTCGCCGGCCGGACGCGAGAAGATCCAGCGCTTCGCCCGCGCCATGGCCGAGGGCTATCTGGACGCGATGGACAAACCACGCGACAAGCCTGAGACCAATTGGCAAAGCCACCGCGTCAAGCTGGCGACCATGGCCGCCTTCCTGACCGGAGACGCCAAGCTGATCACAAGGGCCCGCGACGCCTATGACCGGCAGATCGGCGCCAACATCAATCCCGACGGCACGGTGTTCGACTTCCACGAGCGCGACGCCCTGCACTACGTCACTTACGACCTGGACCCACTGATGATGGCCGCCCTTACGGCCAAGGCGCACGGCCAGGACTGGTTCAGCCGCAAGAGCGCCGCGGGTTCCAGCCTGCCGGGCGCGCTGGACTGGCTGGCGCCCTATGCGCTAGGCGAGAAGACCCACCAGGAGTTCGCCCGCTCCAAGATCGCCTTCGACGCCCAGCGCGCGGCGGCCGGGCAGAAGGAGTACCAGCCTCATCCCTGGGATCGGTCGAACGGCGTCCAGACCTTCGCCCTGGCGACGCAGCTGGACGCGCGCTACGCACCGGTGCTGAAGGCGGTGTCGAGCGCCACGACCAAGTCGCCGCCGGCCTGGCTGACCCTGTTCGCCGCGACCCGCTGACGCAAAAAATTGGGCGGCTGGAGGAGGATCCAGCCGCCCGTTCCATCGATACGGGAGGGTGGGCGAAGGATACGCATCGCCCGGTTTGATCGACAGATTTCAGAAGCGCTCTTTGGGCTCGTAAGGCGCGATCAGCAGCCGATCGAGCGCGGTGGGACTGGCGGCGGCCGAGACCGCGGCGGCCTTGGCCAAGCCGGCGTCGCCATAGGCGCGCGCCGCCAGGGTGAACAGCGGCGCGCCCTCCCCCGCCGCTCCGGCCGGATTGATCTCTTTGTGCGGGAAGCTGGCTTCGCGTCCGACATAGGGGGCCAAGAAGCTCATGGCCTTGCGCAGGCCCCGCCCGTCCTTGGTCTGATAGCCCCAGACGTCGACGCCGACGCAGCGACCCAGGTCCGCCAGGCCGACCAGCGGCTCCAGCGCGAAATAGCTGTAGTGCAGCGCGCGGGTGCGCTTCAGCTCTTCGGGCAGGCCGCCGTCGGGCGCGACCTGAGGCGCGATCCGCGTCTTGCCGACCTCCGAGATGACCTTGCGCGCCAAGGCGTCGTCGCGCGCGAACAGGGCGAAGGTCGCCAGCTGATAGTCGTACCAGCTGCCGTGGTTGTTCGTGGCCGCCCGCTCCTCGCGGCCGGTCGGGCTGGTCTGCATCCACCGGGCGTAGTCGGCGAACCAGCGCTCCAGTCCAGCCTGGTCGGCGGCCGACAGCGTCTTGGACGGCGACAGCACGCCAACACTCTCGACCACGCGCAACAGGCGGAAGGTGTCCAACACGCCTTCGGCGCGGCCTGGCGTGCGGCCCGGCACGCCCTGGGCGAAGCGGGCGTTGGGGTTCATCCGCGTAGCGGGATCAAGGAACCACACCCGCAGGAGCTGAGCGGCCTTGTCGGCGTAGCGCGGGTCGTCGGTGAAGTAGTAGGCCAGCGACAGCGCCTCGACCGCCCCGCTCATCGCTTCCAGCGACGTGACGTCGAAGGCGCTGGTGTTGCGCTCCGGATTGACCTGACCGTCGCGCCGCACATAGGGCTCACCGTTCGGCTTGGCCGGGTCGGGCCACCAGTACGGGCCCATGCTGATGTAGTCGTGCTTGTCGCCGCTCGGCGGCGTGCGCAGCTTGTCGGTGACGGTGTAGACGGGACCGGTCAACGCCGCGTCGGCCCGCTTGATCAGCGCTGTGTAGGCCGGCGTATCGGTGCGCTGGGCCTTGCTGGCCGCCAGCCATTCCGGCCGCCAGCGGAACGTGCGCCGCTCACCGAAGCTGGCCGCATAGCCCTGAGCGCCGACACATTGCGGACCGGGCTCGGCGGCCTTCGCCGGCGCCACGAACGCCACGGCGGCCAGGACGGCTGTCAAAGCATAGGCTGCTTTCACTTGAGCTTTTCCATCTGGGTCGCGGCCATCAGGAACGCGCCGACGCCGTAGAGCTGGGTGTCGGTCGCAGCGACCTTGTCCGGCGCGACGCCGACCTGCTGCACCCAGCCCAACTTGCCGTCAGGACCGACGGCGCGCTGCAGGGCGTCCCAGCCCTTCACCGTCGCCGGCTTGTAGGTCTTGGCGGGCAAGAGGCCGTTGTTGATCCCCCAGGCCAGGCCATAGACGAAGAAGCCCGTACCGCTGGTCTCGGGGATGTCCTGCGGCTCCAGCAGCGAGACCGGCCAATAGCCTTGCGCGCCCTGCAGGGTGATCAGCTTGGCGGCCATGTCCTTGAACAGCGCCTCGTAACGTGGACGGCTGGGATGGTCAGCCGGCAAGGCCGACAGGATGCGCACCAGGCCGCCGAACACCCAGCCGTTGCCGCGTCCCCAGAAGATCTTGCGGCCGCCGGCGTCGCGGCGTTCGATGAAGCGGCTGTCGCGGAAATAGAGGTGCTCGACCGGATCATAGAGCGCGTCGGTCGTGACCCAGAACTCGCGGTCAGCGTGCGCCAGGTAGCGGGGATCGCCGGTGGCCTTCGACAGCCCGACCCAGGCGGCCGGAGCCATGAACAGGGCGTCGCTCCAGCACCATCGGGCCTGGCAGTAGGGGTCGCCGCCTTGCGGGGGCTTGGGCCCGAAGTCCATCGACACCGTCGACGGCGCGGCGAGCACGGCGTCGAAGCGCTGGGTGATCGGGGCCAACTGCTTGCGGTTGCCCGATCGTGCGGCCGTCCACAGCCAGACCTGGCCAGTGACGTCAGCGTCGGCGTGGCGCGGCCGGCCGTCGAAGCCCCAGCCCTCCTTGGCCCCGTGGGCCTGCAGGGCGGCGGCGTAGCGCGGATCCTTGGTGGCGTCGGCGAAGTCGGACAGGCCGATATAGAAGGTCGCCTGGATCCAGTCGCGCGGCGCCTCTGTGTGATGCCGGAAGCTGCTGACGTAGTCGAAGCGGTCCATGTGGGCCAACTGCCAGTCGGCCACCGGACGCGCTACGGCCAGCGGCGAGGCAGCCCGGGCGGCGGCCGCGGGCGCGGCCTGGGCGCTCCCGAACGGCGCCGTCGCGGCCAAAAGAACAAGCGCCAGGGCTGCGCCGCCGCTGCGTCGTTGCATCGAAACCTCCCACGATTTGGGACCATCACTAACGGTCGACCAAATTTGGTCAAGCCATTTCGAAGTCATTTCAAATTGGTCTGGCCACGATGCGCTTCCTCCGCTAACGAGGCCGAAAGAACAGCGTTAGGGAGAGTGCTTATGGTCCGGTTCGAACTCGCCGCGGGTTTGTGCGCCACCGCGATCCTGGCGGCCGCACCAGCGGTCGCCGCTTCGAGCCAGGCCCAGCCGACGAACTGGCCCAAGGCCGCCAGCCCCAAGGCGCTGACCGACGCCAGGACCGAGGCCTTCGTCGCCGATCTCCTCAAGCGCATGAGCGTCGAGGAGAAGGTCGGCCAGACCATCCAGGCCGACATCACCTACATCAAACCCGAAGACCTGCTGACCTACCCGCTGGGCTCGCTGCTGGCCGGGGGCAGTTCGGGTCCGTTCGGCGACGAACGCGGTGACGCCGCCAAGTGGCTGGAGGCTGTTCGCGGCTTCCGCCAAGCGGCGTCCGAGCGCCCCGGCGCGCGCGTCCCGCTGATGTTCGGCATCGACGCCGTGCACGGCCACAACAACCTGGTCGGGGCGACGCTGTTTCCGCACAATATCGGCCTGGGCGCGGCGCACGATCCCGACCTGATCCGACGCATCGGCCGCGCCACCGCTCTGGAAGTGGCCGCCACCGGCGCCGACTGGACCTTCGGCCCCACCCTGGCCGTGCCGCGCGACGACCGCTGGGGCCGCACCTACGAAGGCTACGCCGAAAGCCCCGACATCGCCCGTCGCTATGCCGGCCCGATGACCGAGGGCCTGCAGGGCAAGCTGACGACCGGACACCTCGCCAACGGCCACATCGCCGGCTCGGCCAAGCACTTTCTCGCCGACGGCGGCACCGAGGCCGGGCTGGACCAGGGCGACTACAAAGGCGGCGAGCGCGAACTGATCGACGTCCACCTGTCGGGCTATCGCGAGGCCATCGACACCGGCGTCCTGACGATCATGGCCTCGTTCTCCAGCTGGAACGGCGAAAAGCACACCGGCAACAAGAGCCTGCTGACGGATGTCCTCCGCGGCCCGCTGGGCTTCACCGGCTTCACGGTCGGCGACTGGAACGCGCACGGCCAGCTGCCGGGCTGTAGCAAGGAAAGCTGCGCCCTGGCCATGAACGCCGGGCTCGACATGTACATGGCCCCCGACAGCTGGAAGGGCCTCTACGCCAACACCCTGGCCCAGGTGAAGTCGGGCGAGATCCCCATGGCGCGCCTGGACGAGGCCGTGACCCGCATCCTGCGCGTCAAGGTCAAGACCGGCCTGTTTGAGGCCAAGCGTCCCGCCGCTGAGGGCGACTTCAAGGTCATCGCCTCGCCCGAGCACCGCGCCCTGGCGCGAGAAGCCGTGCGCGAGTCCTTGGTTCTCCTGAAGAACAATGGCGGCGTGCTGCCGCTGAAGCCCGGCGCAAAGATCCTGGTGGCCGGCGCGGCCGCCGATGACATCGGCCAGGCCTCGGGCGGCTGGACCATCTCGTGGCAGGGCACGGGCACGACCAATGCCGACTTCAAGCAGGGCCAGTCGATCTGGGCCGGCCTGCGCGACGCCGCGACCGCCGCCGGCGGCTCGGCCGTGCTCAGCCCGGACGGCGCTTTCACCGACAAGCCGGACGTCGCCGTCGTGGTGTTCGGCGAGACGCCCTATGCCGAGTTCCAAGGCGATATCGACAACCTGGACTTCGTCCCTGAACAGCCCCTGGCACTCATGCGAGCTCTGAAAGCCAAGGGCGTGCCGACTGTCGCGGTGTTCCTGTCGGGCCGGCCGCTGTGGACCAACCCCGAGATCAACACCGCAGACGCCTTCGTGGCCGCCTGGCTGCCGGGGACGGAAGGCGGCGGCGTCGCCGACGTGCTCGTGGCCGGAAAGGACGGCAAGCCGCGCCACGACTTCACCGGCAAGCTGTCGTTCTCCTGGCCCAAGACCGCTGTCCAGGGCCCGCTGAACATCGGCCAGGCCGGCTACGATCCGCAGTTCGCCTATGGCTATGGCCTCTCCTACAAACAACCGGCGCAAGTCGCTCAGCTGGCCGAGGTCTCCGGCGTGCTGGCCGGTGGCGTCGAGCGGTTCCTGGCCGACGGCCGGATCATCCCGCCCTGGTCGCTGAGCCTGAAGGACGCCAGCGGCACGGTTCGCGCCGGCCAGTCGCGCCAGGCTGCCACGCCGAGCGGCGGTTCGCGCTACGCCGTGGTCGACGGCTCGGCGCAGGAGTCGGGGCGATCGCTGGTGTTCGCTGGCGCGGGTCAGGTTTCGCTGTCGGGCAAGGCCGTCAGCCTGACGGCGCAGGCCCAGCAAGGGCTGGCGCTGCGCGTCCGCTATCGTCTCGACGCCCCCGCAGCGAACGCGGCGACCTTCGGCCTGGGCGGCGGCGGCGTCGCCCTTCCCCTGACGGAGGTTGGCGCCTGGAAGACGACGGAAATCGCCCTCACCTGCCTGGCCAAGGCCGGCGCGGACCTGAGCGCCGTCGGCGAACCGTTCAAGCTGACCACGAACGGCCCGCTGTCACTGACGCTGGAAGACATCCGCCTGGCCCCCGCCCAGCAGCCTCCCAGCTGCTAGCGACTGGGGTCGAAGTCAGGCTTTTGGGACGTCACATAGGCGTCCCATTCGGCGGCGGTGTGGAAGTCGAGGCCTTTGTCCCAGGCCGCGCCCATGTAGTAGACGAACGGCTTGCCGGCCTCGACCTTGATCAGGATCAGGTAGTTGTCGAAGTCCTGGCGCACCTCGACCACCGACGCCGGATCGACCATCAGGGCGATGGCCATGGAGCCCTTGGTCGGGTCGGCCGGCTCCCAGAAGGTGACGCGGCCGGGGGCCAGATCCTTGCGGAACACACCCGAGCCGCTGGCCCGCTTGCGCTTGGAGATGCCGATCCCGACCACCAGCGTCCCGGGCTTGTCCGAGCTGATCGTCGAGACCATGCGCGTGAAGTTCGTCCCCAGCGGCAAGGTGAAGGTCCGCGTCTCCCAGACCTTGCGGTCGACGTCCACGGGCCAGGGCGCGTAGTCGACGCTGAACTTGGCCACCTCCGGACCGTTCTGGATCACCTTCCAGTCGGCCCAGTTGCGCGAGGTCCACAGCTTGTTGTCGGCCCAGACGCCCAGTCCGCCAGACCCGCGGCCCGTACCGACATCATAAAAGTCCAGCCCTTCGCCGTGGTTGGCATGCTGGTCGCCGGTCTTCAGCTGGCGGTCCATATAGGGCCAGCGCTCGCTCTTGCCCCAGGCGTCGATGCCTGAAGTCGACGGCGGCTCGTTCTTCTCCAGGTCGCGGCTGTAGATCCGGTGGGCGGTGCGGTCGTTTTCCCACAGGATGTCGTTGAAGCGATATGGCGCCAGCACCACCGTCGCGCGGGGCTTTTGCCCCTCGGCGTCCGGCTTGGTCAGCGGCGTTGGGGAGCCATGATCCTGGGCCTGAGCCGACGCCATGGACAGCGCGAGGATCCCCGCGAGAGAAAGCCGCTTGAGCACCGAGCTCTCCATTCAGCACGTCCGGATATCTGACCGGTACAACGCGAGGCCAAACTGGTCTAGCCAATTTCAGACCAAAGGAGGTCGCCACGCATTCGCCTTGAAAATCCCCTGCGCATTGCGCTAGCGCAGGACATGCCCCTGTTTTCCGACATCTGGCGGATTGGCGTCATCGAGAGCCCGATCCAAGCGGTCGCCGCCGCCGGCGGCCTGCACAAGGCCCCCGTGCGCTGGTTGCCGGAAGAGCCGTCCTACGCCTTCCTGGCTGATCCTTTCGGCCTGTGGCGCGACGGCCGTCTGCACCTGTTCGCCGAGGCCTACGACTATCGCACCCGCCACGGGATCATCGACCATCTGGAGCTGGACGCCGACTTCCGCCCGGTCAGCCGCAGCACGGTGATCCGCGAGCCCTGGCACCTGTCCTATCCAGTCGTGTTCGAGGCCGAGGGCGAGACCTGGATGACGCCCGAGGCCTTCCGCTCAGGGACCTTCACCCTCTATCGGGCCAAGCGCTTTCCGGACGTTTGGGAGCCCGTGACGACGATCGCCTTCGACACGCCAGCCATCGATCCGACCTTCTTCCAGTGGGAGGGCCGCTGGTGGTGCGCCTATTCGCCGGACGGGACGCAAGCCGACAAGCAGGGCAAGCTGCATCTGGCCTACGCCGAAAGCCTGCAAGGCCCCTGGACGCCCCATGCCGGCAATCCCGTGCGGATCGACCTGGCCAGCAGCCGCCCCGGCGGCACGCCCTTCGTGCATGAGGGCCGCCTGCATCTGCCCGTTCAGGACTGCACCCGCACCTATGGCGGCGACCTGCGCCTGCTGGTGGTCGACGTGCTGACGCCCGACCGCTTCGAGGCCTCGGCTTCGCCGATCCTGCAGGGGCCGACGGCGCCCGGTCGTTACACCGGCGGACGCCACACCCTTGCCGCCTGCGGGCCCGTCACCTTGTTCGACGCCAAGTGGATCAAGGCCTCGCCGCAAGGCTTGGCGATCGACATCGCCCGCAAGCTGCGCCTCCGGGCCGCGAGGCGTTCTTTATAGGAATATTATCTGCGACCAGGCGCCGCAGCAGGACTTTAAAGAACGTGTAGGGTGGTCGTCGATCGGCGGCGTCACTCTCATATGCGGATCTGTTTCCTCTTCAATCACGACCAAGTCCATCAGGTGGCGCACAGCCTGCCGATCGCTCTGGCGATGGTGGACGCCAATCTCGACGCCGAGGTGGTCATCGCCACCTCGAACCCGCGGCTCACCGCCGAGGTGACCCGGTTGAGCGGCGGCCGACCGGGCCTGCCGGTCGTGGAGCTGGGCCTCACGCGCCGGTCCAGCCAGTTGGCGAACCAGATGCTGGAGCGCCTGCTGCCCGCCGGCAAGCTGCTGTTCTACCGCGACAACCTAGACTTCTTCCGCACGGTCGACGTGCTGGTGGTCGCCGAGAAGACCTCGCTGATCCTCAAGACCCGCTTTGGCCTGGATCATCTGAAGATCGTGCACACCCGCCACGGCGCGGGCGACCGGGCCGTCGGCTTTGATCCCGCCAGCGCCCTCTTCGACCACGTGCTGGTCTCCGGCCCCAAGATCCGCGAGCGCCTGATCAGCGACACCGGCGTACGCCCCGACGCGATCTCGGTCGTCGGCTATCCGAAGTTCGATCTGGCCCCGGCCGCCCCGCCCCGTCCGTTGCCCAACGACGGCCGACCGCTGGTGCTCTACAATCCGCACGTCTCGCCGCACCTGTCGTCGTGGTTCACGGCCGGTCGCCAGGTGCTGGACTGGTTCGTGGACCATCCCGAGTACCAGTTGATCTTCGCGCCACACGTCATGCTGTTCGAGCGGCCGTTCACGATCAGCATCGACAAGCTGCGCATCGATCGTCCGGGCAAGATGGAGGCGCGCCACCTGAACGCGCCGAACATCCATATCGACCTGGGCAGCCGCGCCTCGACCACCATGGCCTACACCCAGGCGGCGGACATCTATCTGGGCGACGCCAGCAGCCAGGTCTACGAGTTCCTGCTGCGCTCGCGCCCCTGCATCTTCCTCAACCCCCAGGGCCATGACTGGCAGGACGACAAGAACTTCGGCCACTGGCGGATGGGCCGGGTGATCGAGGGCGTCGACCAGTTGGGCCAAGCGCTGGAGACGGCCTCGGCCGATCACGCGACGGGCTATCGCCATGTGCAGCAAGAGCTGTTCGAGAACAGCTTCGACCTGACGGACGAACCCTCGGCGCGGCGGGCGGCGCGGGCCGTGGCGGCGTTCGCCGGCCTGACCGCTCCGCTGTTGCAACCGCTGACCGAGTTCGCCCGTGTCGCCTATGGCTAAGGATCGCGGCGCGCTGCGCGGCATCTTCGGCAATACGCTGCGTCTGCTGAGCGGCAAGGCCGGGGCCGGGGTCGTCAGCCTCGTCTACATCGCCCTGGCCGCTCGCGCCCTGGGGCCGACGGACTACGGGATCCTCGTCCTGGTCCATACCTATGTGCTGGCCGTTGGCGGGATCATCGAGTTCCCCGGCTGGCACGCCGTCGTACGCTATGGCGCCCAAGCCCTGCTGGCCGGCGACGAACAGCGGCTGGCGCGCCTTCTGAAGTTCGCCGCCGTGCTGGAGCTGGCCTGCGGCGTCGTCGCCGTCGTCGTCGCGGCGCTGCTGGCTCCCTGGATCGGCGCCAAGCTCGGGTGGTCGCCGCGCGCCATCGCGCTGAGCCTGCCCTACAGCCTGGCCGTGCTGGCCTCTGTGCGCGCCACCGCGGCGGGCTACCTGCAGGTGACCGGACGCTTCGACCTGCTCGGCGCCCACAGCCTGGTCCCCGCCGTCGCCCGTCTGATCGGCGCTGTCGCGGTCTGGGCCGGCGGCTGGGGCCTCGTCGGCTTCCTGTGGGCCTGGCTCGCTGCAGCGGTGCTGGAATGGGCGGTCATGTGGATCATGGCCCTGGCGACCGCGCCGCGCTCGCTGCGCGTCCTGACCTTGCAGACCGGCCTTCGCGGCGTGCGCGCAGAGAACCCAGGTCTGCTGCGCTTCATGCTGGGCGCCAATGCCGATGTGACCTTCGCCGACCTCGCCGCACGCCTGACGCCGCTGGCGATCGGCTGGCTGGGCGGTCCGGCGATCGCGGGCCTGTTCGCCATCGCCCAAAGGGCGACCACGGTCATCGCCCAACCCGCCCAGAGCCTGGGCCAGGCCGCCTTTGCCGAGCTGGCCAAGCTGGCGGCCCGCGGCCAGACGGCCCAGGTCATTTCGACGATCGCCCGCGTCAGCGCCGTGACCATGCTCGTGGCCGTCCCGGTCTGCGCGCTGTTTGGCCTGTTCGGCAACGACCTTGCCAGGCTGATCGGCGGCGACGGCTTCGCCGCGGCCGGCGGGCTGATGCTGTGGCTGGCCATCGCCCGCACCCTGCTGCTGTGCGCGCCGCCGCTCAGCGCCGCCCTGACCGCCCTGGGCCGGCCCAGCCTGTCGGCCGGCATGAATCTGGCCGCCAGCCTCGGCCTGGTGGTCATGCTGCTGGTCGCCCTACCGGCCTGGGGCGAGGCCGCCATCGGTCCCTGTATCGTCGCTCAAGCCGTGCTGACCATGAGCCTGCTGGCCCTCGCCCTGGCCCTTCAGGCCCCGTCGGCCGCCGCGCCCGCGCCCAGGACCGCCTGACATGCTCGCCAAGCCAGATCTCCGCATCGCCTATGTGATCAATTCCGTGGAAGGCGGCGGCGCCCAGTCGCCTGTGCCCGCCATCGCCGCAGTCCTGCGCCAGGCCGGCGCCGAGATCGCGGTCTTCGCCCTGGGGCGCCGGGACGGCCGCGGTCTTCCCGCCATGGAGGCCGCCGGTCTCGACGTGCGGGTCTGTCCATTCGGCGAGAAGCAGCAGGTCGCCGCCCTGCGGTGGCTGCATGCCCAGCTCAAGACCTGGAAGCCCGACGTCGTCTGGACCTCCCTGACGCGCGCCACCCTGATGGGCCAGATCGTCGGCGGCTGGCTGAACACGCCGGTGGTCAGCTGGCAGCACGCCGCCTTCCTGAAGCCCGCCAACCGCGCGTTGCTACGCTGGCGGCGCTCGGCCTCGGCGCTGTGGATCGGCGATTCCGAGAGCGTCACAGCCCTGACCGCCGAGCGCATCGCGCCGGCGCCGGACCGCCTGATCTGCTGGCCGATCTTCGCGATGGACGCCCAGGCCCCGCAAGCCACAGCCTGGCGACAGGGCGAAACCCTGCGGCTGGGCGCCCTGGGCCGTCTGCATCCGGTCAAGGGTTACGACGTCCTGCTCGACGCCCTGGCCCAGCTCAAGCGCGACGGCTTCTCGCCGCCCGCGCCGTTCGAAGTGCGGATCGCCGGCGACGGCGCGGAAATGGAGCGGCTGCAGGCCCAGAAGACCGCGGCCGGCCTGCACAATGTTCATTTGGTCGGCTTCTGCGCCGCGCCGCCGCGCTTTCTGGCCGACCTGCATCTCTATCTGCAGCCCTCGCGATCGGAGGGCCTGTGCGTCGCCGCCCATGAGGCGATGCAGGCGGGACTGCCGGTGCTGGCCTCGGCGGTCGGCGAGTTGCCCTACAGCATCGTCGCGGGCGAAACCGGCTTCCTGGCGCCTCCGGGCGATGCGACCGCCCTCGCCGCCGCCCTCGCTGAAGCGCTGAGCGATCCGGAGCGCCTGGCGCGCATGGGTCAGGCCGCTCGGTCCCGCACCCAGACGCGCTTCGGGTCAGAGCAGTTCGTGGCGCGGGGCGCGGCGATCGTACAACGCTTGCGAGCGATGGCCTGACATGCGGATTCTCGTCGTCCTTCACGACTTGCCACTGGGCGGCACCGAACGCGTCGCCCTGCGCCTCGCCGACGCCTGGGCCAAGGCGGGCCATCAGGTCACCCTCCTCTGTGGATCGGCGACCGGAGCCCAGTCGGGTCACGTGTCGGCGGCGATCGACCTGATCGAGTGCTTTCCGCCCATTCCACGCGGTGTGGGATCACGCCTCCGGTTGGGCGAGGCCGTCGCCGAGCACTTGCGCCTCCACCCAGCCGACGTGCTGTTCGTGCCTGGAAACTTCCATTGGTCGCTCGCGCGGTCCGTCGCCAAAACCCTCGGGAACGCCCGTCCCGCGATCGTGGCCCAGGTCAGTTCGCCGATCTTCCGCCACGGCCGGCGCGGCCTGAAGCAGTGGGCGTTCGAGGTCGGCGCCCGCCGTCGGCTGCGCGACGCCGACGCGATGGTGACGCTGTCACCGCAAACCCTGCCTGAGATCGACGGCCTGCTGGGCCGCGCCATCGCGACGGCCATCCCCCTCCCCGCCCTGGACGACGCCGTCGATCCGCTCCGCATCGCCTCAGGCAAGCTCATCGTTGCGGCGGGCCGCCTGGCCCCTGAGAAGGGTTACGATGTCGCCTTGAAGGCCTTTGCGCAGATCCAGGATCCGGAGGCGCGCCTGGCCTTCGTCGGGGACGGTCCGCTGCGCGCCGAGTTGGAGACCTTGGCTATCGATCTCGGCGTCCGGGATCGTGTCGAGTTCGCCGGCTATGCGCCCGATATTCGCCCCTGGCTCGACCGGGCGCGACTGCTGCTGCTCAGTTCGTGGCACGAGGGCTTCGGCGCAGTGATCGTCGAGGCCCTGGGCCGCGGCCGCCCCGTGGTCGCCACCGCCTGCACGCCTGCGGTCAAGGACCTGCTCTGGACACCCGCCCATGGCCGCGTCGTGTCGCCCGGTGACATCCAGGGCATGGCCCAGGCGCTCGAGGCGCAACTGAATACGCCGTCACCCGATCCGCAGCGCCTGTCCCAGGCCGTTCAAGGCTATCGGACCTCTCAGGTCGCCTCGGCCTATCTGGAGCTCTTCGGAACGGTTCAGGCTCGCCGAGCCGCCGTCCGCCAGGCGAACCAAGCCCCCCAGCCGCTTCAGCAGCCGCTCGAGACCGCGCCCGTCCGCCCCTGAGGTCCTGGATCTCATCGGAACGCAACATAGCCAGCACGTCAGGTCGGCCAATGCCGAAACGGCCACACGATCTTGCAAATAATAACGCCTCTCAGTAACAGAGCCGCAAACAAAGGAATGTTATGCGTACCCTGTTGCTTCTGGGCGCGGCGATCGCCGCCCTGTGCCCCGCCGTTGTCTCCGCCGCCGAGATCGCTCCCCTAGAAGCCGATACCGTGGTCGGCCAGTTGGTCGTCACCGCTCGTGTCAACAATCGGGTCGCCGTCGGCAAGGCCGACGCGTTGCTGATCGAGACGCCGCAATCGGTGTCCGTCGTCGACGCTTCGTTCATCGAGACCGTCAACACCAAGACCATCAGTGAAAGCCTGGGCTACACGCCCGGTCTTGTCACCCAGTCGGCCAGCTTCGCCCGCTCGGCCGACAACGTCTATCTGCGCGGCTTCCCGGTGAACACCGCCGACGGCAGCATCCTGCTGGACGGCCTCAAACCCCAGGCCGCGACCTATGGCGGTGGTATCGAGCCCTACGCCCTGGAGCGCCTGGAAGTGCTGCGCGGCGCCAACTCGGTGCTGTACGGGCAGCTCGGCCCGGGCGGCGTGATCAACGCCGTCAGCAAGCGTCCCTCGTTTGCCCGCTCGGGCGAGATCCGCGCCCAGTACGGCAGCTTCGAGCGCAAGGAACTGGCCGCCGACTACACCGGCGCGATCAATGACCGCGTCGCCGTGCGCCTGACTGGCTTGGTCCGCGGCTCCAACACCGACGTCGACCACATCAAGGACGACAAGCGCTTCTTCGCGCCGGCTTTGACCTGGAAGATCGACGCCGACACCGACCTGACGCTGCTGGGCAGCTACCAGGAAATCCGCATGAACTTCGCCGCCCCGCTCAGCGTGCAGTTGGTCACGGGCGCCGGCCTGCCGCGCGGCGCGATCGCTCGAGATCGCTTCGTCGGCGAGCCCGGCTTCGACCGCTACGACGCCGACCAGTGGACCCTGGGCTACCGCTTCAATCACAATTTCTCTGAAGGCCTCAAGCTGGAGCACAGCCTGCGCTACTACGAGGGCAAGCTGGACTGGGACTACCTGCAGGTCGGCGCGGTGACCGCCGCGGGCGATCTGACCCGCACCATCAGCTATCGCCGCGAGAAGACCACGGCCCTGTCGACCGACACCCGCGTGAAGTACGAACTGAACGCCGACGCCCTGACGCATGAGCTGATGGCCGGCGTCGACGTCTACGTGCCGACCTATCGCAACGATCGCTTCCAGAACGGCACGATCACGCCGATCAACATCTACAACCCCGTCTATGGCGCGGTTCCGGTCGTGGACAACCGCCAGAGCCGCAACCGCGGCGCCGACGTCCGCAGCCGTCAGGTCGGCGTCTATTTCCAGGACCAGATCCGCTACGACAAGTGGATCGTGGTGCTGGGCGGCCGTCAGGACTGGAGCCGTAACCGCACCCACGTGCGCGCCACCGGCGTCGACACCGAGCAGAAAAACGACGCCTTCACCTGGCGCGCCGGCGTCGTGCATGTCGGCGACAACGGCCTGGCGCCCTATGCCAGCTATGCCCGCTCGTTCGCGCCGCAGATCGGCTCGGACTTCGCCGGTGAGAGCTTCGTGCCCAGCCGGGGTGAGCAGATCGAGGCGGGTCTGCGCTACCAGAAGCCAGGCTCCAAGCTGCTGCTCAGCGCGGCGGTCTATCAGCTGACCCAGACCAACGTCCTGACCCCTGACAACACGCCCGGCCGCCCCGCCGGCTTCAGCGTCCAGACTGGCGAGATCCGCACCCGGGGCGTCGAGGCCGAGGCCCAAGCCGAAGTCGCCAAGGACCTGAACCTGCTGGTGGCCTATGCCTGGTTCGATCCGGAGATTACCCGCTCGAACACCGTGGGCGAGCAGGGCCAGCGCCCGACCTTCGTGCCGCGTCAAACCCTGTCGGTGTTCGCCGACTATCGCCTGGCCGGGCTGGGCCTGTCGGACGTCAAGATCGGCGCAGGCGCGCGCTATATCGGCGCCAGCAACATCGTCGGCGCGACCTTCGACAACAAGGCCTACACGCTGGTCGACGCCTTGGTCGAATGGACGCCAGGGCCTTACCGCTTCGCGCTGAACGCCCGCAACCTGCTGGACAAGAAATACACGGCCTGCCTGGCCGGCGGCGTCAACGCCTGCCGCTATGGCGATCCGCAGCAGTTCGCCTTCACCGCCGGCTATCGCTTCTAGCCGATGAAAGCGACGACGACGGGGACGGCGCGCGCGCCCAAGGCGCGGTCGCGCTGGTGGCGGGTGCACGCCTGGCTGGGACTGAAACTGTCCCTGTTCATGGCGATCATCTGCCTGTCGGGAACCCTGGCCGTCGTCGCCAACGAACTGGACTGGCTGGCCGACCCGGCTCTGCGGGCCTCGCCCGCAGCAGGCCAGAGCGCCAGTTGGGGAACCCTGGCCGACAATGCGCTGAACGCCGTGCCTGGCGGTCGCATCGACCTGATGGAGCGCGGTCCCGATCCCTGGTTCGCCACCACGGTGGTGATCAAGGCGGCCGACGGTCACCGCAGGCGCGTGCTGCTCGACCCGGCCACCGGCGAGGTCAATCGCGTGGCGGGCTTCGGCAGCATCGAGCGGTTCCTGCGCGACTTCCACCGGCGGCTGATGCTGCCGGTGGCGATCGGCATCCCGCTGGTCACCAGCCTGGCCTTCGTGCTGCTGACCTCGCTGATCACTGGCCTCGTCACCTACAAGAAGTTCTGGAAGGGCTTCTTCAAGCGTCCGCGCGGCGGGACCCTGCGCAAAACTAGCGGCGACCTGCATCGGCTGTTCGGGGTCTGGAGCCTGTGGTTCGTGGCCCTCGTGGTCGTCACCAGCCTCTGGTACCTGGTCGAGTTGCTCGGGGCCTCAGCCCCGCCAACCCTGCCGTTGCAGACCGTCAGCAAGGCCGAGCGCAAGATCGCCCTGCCCCAGCCGTCGGGCGCGGATCTCGACCGGCTGGCCGCCCGCGCCGCGACCGCCTATCCAGAGCTGACGGTCAGCCGCGTGCTGTTTCCGTTCCCCGGCATGAAGGCGGTCGGTTTCCAGGGCGAGGCGGGTACGACCCTTGTCACCGAGAAAGCCAACGCGGTCTTTGTCGATCCGGTCTCAAACGCCGTGACCTTGAAGGTGGTCGGCGATCAATTGAGCGCCCACCAGCGGATAGCCGAGATGGCCGACCCCCTGCACTTCGGCACGTTTGGCGGCCTGGCCACAAAGCTGATCTGGTTTGTGTTTGGCGCGGGGCTGACCGCGCTCTCGGTCACCGGCGTAATGATCTACGCCACACGCTTACAGCCCGCCCAGGCTGGCTCTCGGTCGGCCTGGAGCGTAGCGATCCGAGGCGTGTCCTGGTGGTCCATTCCCGCCTTGGCGCTCCTGATCATCGCTCTCTGGCTAACGCCGGCCATCCTGGCCGGGTGAACTAGACCGGCGATATCGCTTTGCCCGGATGCGTCGCCTCTCAGCTCCATGCGAAAGAAGCTACGTCCAGACCTGCGTCGTTGCGGCGGGTCCTTTCGCTGTGAAGACATCACGGGCGACGCCATACCCCTATGTCTGCCTATGATAGGCGACGCCTTGGCAGACGCAGCGACATCATGACGGACATCATTCAAGCGGCAGCGGCTTGCTTCCCCGACAGCTACGCAACCGCGCGGGCCGACTTTCGCCTCGCCGCCCAGTCAGGCAGCCGAAGCTATCCCAGCAATGCTGTCGGCCCGGCCGGCGAAGCGCTGTCGACCGACGTGGCGTGGATTGGTCCGAAAGACGCCCAGGACGTCCTCGTGGTGCTATCCGGCGTGCATGGAGTCGAGGGTTACTGCGGCTCTGGCGCGCAGTTGGACCTCATGTTGGCATGCGACCTAGACAAGGACCAAGCCCTGCTGCTCGTACACGCGGTGAACCCCTATGGCTTCGCCTGGGATCGTCGGGTGACCGAGGAAGGCTGCGACCTCAACCGGAACTTCGTCGACTTTGACAAGGGCATACCGGCCAATCCCGGCTACGAGGCCATAGCTGCTCACCTCCTTCCCAAGACCTTGGCGCCAGAGGCCTTGGCGAGTGCTGAAGAGGCCTTGGCCGCCTACCGCGCCAAGGTCGGGGAGTTGGCCTTCCAAGTCGCGCGCAAGAGCGGCCAATATGTCGATCCCAGGGGCATGTTCTTCGGTGGTTTTGGTCCCGCGGCGGCTAGCCGGACACTCGAAGCCATCGCCCGCGACTTCGGCTTGGCCGACCGCCGCTTCGTCACCGTGATCGACATCCATACCGGCCTTGGTCCCTTTGGATACGGCGAAGCTCAATCCGAGAACGAACCCGACACCGCGAGCCACGCGCTCGCGGTCGGCATGTTCGGCCCTTCCCTCACCTTCCCTGCGCTTGGCACCTCGTTCTCCGTGCCGATCAATGGCTCGCTTCAGCTGTTCTGGGAGCGCCTGAGGGGCGATGGGCGGTACGTCTATATCTGCCTGGAGTTCGGCACCTTCGACCAAGAAGCCAGTCGCGCGGCCTACCGCCTGGATCACTGGCACCACGCCTATGGCGACGGCGAGCCCGACAGCGAGATCGGCCGCGCCGCGCGCCTGGCCATGCGGCGACAGTTCTACCCCGAGTTTCAGGAGTGGAAGGAGATGGTGCTGTTTCGCACCCGCCAGATAGCCCGCCAGGCCTTGAACGGAATGAAGGAAGTGATGTCTTGAGCCACGTAACGCTCGTCTCCGACAAGACCTGTGAAAAGCTGCTGACCGCGGCGGACGCCCTGGACTGCATGCGCAGCCTGTTCTCCCAGATGGCGGCGGGCGACGCCGACAACTTCCCGGTCGTGCGCGAGCGCCCCGGCATCGCCAACAGCGTCTATGGCGTCAAATCCGGCGTCAATCGCGCCGATGACCTGCTGGGCCTGAAGATCGGCGGCTACTGGCCCGGCAACACCGAGCTTGGCATGGCGCGCCATCAATCGACCGTCGTGCTGACCAACCCACGGACGGGCGAGCCTGTCGCCCTGGTCGGCGGCAACGTGATCACCGCCTTGCGCACCGCAGCCTCGGCGGCTTTGTCGATCGACGTGCTGGCACGCAGCGACGCAAAGGTTCTGGGCGTCATCGGCGCTGGCGGACAGGCCCTGTGGCACGCAAAGGCCGCTCTGGCTGTTCGCCGCTTCGACCGCGTGCTGGTGTGGAACCGCACGCCCGAAGCCGCCGCTCAACTGGCTGCTGCGATCGGTAACGGCGCGGAAGTCGCCACGTCCAGCAACGGCCTGGTCAAGGCCAGCGATGTCGTCGTCACGATCACTGGCGCCACCACGCCGTTGTTCGATGTCAGCGCGGTCAAGCCCGGAACCCACTTTGCCTGCATGGGCGCCGACACCGCCGGCAAGGGCGAAACGCCAGCCGAACTTCTGGCGATGGCGAGCTTGTTCGCGGACTCGATCGTCCAGGCGCGGACGCTGGGCGAATGCCAGCGCGCTCCGGATCATGAGAGCGGGCTGACCACCTTGGGGGACGTCATTCTGGGCCAAGCGCCAGGACGGGTGTCGGATCAGGACATCACCCTGTTCGACGGCACCGGCCTGGGTCTACAGGACCTGGCCATGGCGCAGTTGGCGATGCGCAAGGCGATCGACGCCAAGCTGATCCAGACCTTCGAGATCTAGGAAAAGCCCGCCTCGCGCCGCCGTTGGGACGGCGCGAGGCGGCTTTGTCACCAGCCCCGCTCGCGGGCCCATCGATCGATGACCACGCCATCTTCCAGCACGACATAGCTGGCGTGCTGGGCGCCAGTGGCGCAGGCGTGATTGGGCAGGATGCGCAGGCGCGTGCCGACCGGAAAGTCGTCCGGACTGATCGGCGCGCCGAGACGGTCGGCGATGACCCCATGTTCCTGGTTGGCCGAGATCACGATCAGCTCGCCGATCCGCCGTCCCCCGATGTCACAGACCAGGCCATAGCCTTGATCGACCGGCTGGCGTTCAGTGCCGCGATCGCGCGACAGCGCCATCCAGCCGGCGTCGGTGATCACCCAGCCCTTTTCCGCCTGATGACCGATCACCGTCGTCAGCACCGACAACGCCAGGTCGTCGGGCGTGCAGACGCCGACCCCGGCCATCACCAGGTCCTGGAACATGAACACGCCAGCCCGCACCTCGGTGACGCCGGCAAGGTCCTGGGCGAACAAGGCGGTCGGCGTCGAGCCGACGCTGACCACAGGGGCGGACAGGCCCGCCTCGCGCAGCCGCTCGGCGGCGCGGACGGCGCCCGACCGCTCGAGCTCGGCGAAGGCGTGCAGCTCGGGCTCACTGCGAGCGTTGTAGCTCTCGCCCGCATGAGTGAGGACGCCATGCAGGATGCCCGCTGCTTGCAGTACCTGACCGATCGCCAGCAGCGCCTCGGCCTCTGGCGTGACTCCGCTACGATGACCGTCGGTGTCGATCTCGATCAGCGCCCTGATCGACAAGCAGCTTTCACGGACGAAGTCGCCTAGGGCCTGGGCGGTGACGACATTGTCGAGGATCACGGTCAGCCGAGCCGATCGCGCCGCCAGGCGGGCGATGCGCGGCAGCTTGTCGATAGCCAGACCAACGCCATACAGAATGTCGTCGAAGCCGTGATCGAAGAAGTACTCGGCCTCGTGCAGGGTCGATACGATGATCGGGCCGCCAGCCGGCAAAGCCCGCCGCGCGACTTCGACACACTTGGCGGTCTTCATATGCGGACGAAACACCACCTGCGGCCAGGTCGCGAGTTGCTGCCGCATGCGGGCCAGGTTTCGGTCCAGCCGCGCCTGATCCAGGATCAGGCACGGCGTATCCAGTTGCGTCAGGCTTTCGCTCATCGTCCAGACCTAGGCGTTCGGAAACACGGTGGCCAGGGCGCCGCCCACGCGCGCGACGATCGTATCGACGTCGTCGCGCGTCAGCACCAGCGGCGGGGCGAAACCGAGGATATCGCCGCCGGGCATGCCGCGAGCCAACAGGCCCCGCTCGGCGCAGGCCGCCGAGACGCGCGCGCCAATCTTTTCGGCCGGATCGAACCGGACCTTGCGGTCCTTGTCATCGACGAACTCGATGGCCGCCAGCATGCCCACGCCGCGCACTTCACCCACCTTAGGATGATGGGCGAAGGCGGCGCGCAACGACTCCAGCAGGTAAGGTCCCACCGACTGCACATTGCCCATGATGTCTTCGCGCTCGATCAGCTCGAGGTTGGCCAGGCCGGCCGCGGCGCAAACTGGATGCGCCGAGTAGGTGTAGCCGTGCGAGAACGGACCATAGTGATCCTGACCCTTCTGCAGAACTTCCCACACCCGCTCGCCGACGATGACCGCCGACAGCGGCAGGTAGGCGCTGGTCAGGCCCTTGGCGACGGTGATCAGGTCGGGCCGGATGCCATAGACGTCCGATCCGAAATTGGCGCCGATCCGGCCAAAGCCGGTGACCACTTCGTCGGCGATCAGCAGGATGTCGTATTTGTGCAGCACCGCCTGGATCGCTTCCCAGTAGCCGGCCGGCGGCGGGACGATGCCGCCAGTGCCCAGCACCGGCTCGCCGATGAAAGCGGCCACAGTGTCGGGGCCTTCCTCCAGGATCATGCGCTCAAGGTCCTCGGCGCATCGCACCGAAAACTCTTGTTCGCTCATGCCCGCTTCGGCTTCCCAATAGTGGTGAGGCGCGGTGGTGTGGCGGATGGGGCCGTACGGCAGGTCGAAGCCCGCGTGATAGACGTTCAGGCCGGTGAGCGCGCCCGAAATGATCGTACCGCCATGATAGCCGCGCCGACGCGAGATGATCTTCTTCTTCTCGGGTCGCCCCAGGACGTTGTTGTAGTACCAGACCAGCTTGACCTGGGTCTCGTTGGCGTCCGATCCCGACAGGCCGAAATACACCCGCTGCATGCCGGCTGGCGCCATCGACAGCATCTTGTCGGCCAGGCGGATCGCTGGCTCGTTCGAGGAGCCGGCATAGGCGTGATAGTAGGCCAGCTTATGGGCCTGCTCGGCGATCGCGTCGGCGATCTCGGTGCGCCCATAGCCGACATTGACGCAATAGAGCCCGGCGAAGGCGTCCAGGATCTCGCGTCCGTTCTGATCGCGGATCCAGGCGCCCTTGCCGCCCGTGACGATGCGCGGATCGCCGGCGTCGCCAGCCGCGTAAGCTCGCAGATTGGTGAAGGGATGGATGAGCGAGGCGCGGTCCAGTTGCTCGAGGCTCTGGTTGCGAAGCGGGGCGATTTCGGAGTCGAAGGTCAAGGCGTTCACCTTTGATGGAGGCAGAGATATTTGATGTCGGTGAAGTCCAGCAGGCCCTGCTGGGCGCCTTCCCGGCCAAGGCCTGACTGACGCCGGCCGCCGAAGGGCACCGGCGGTCCGGTCATGCGATCGGTGTTGACTGCGACCATGCCGTAGTCGAGCTGCTGCTGGACTCGCAGGGCGCGGGCCAGATCGGCGGTCTGGATGTAGGCCGCCAGGCCATAGACGCTGTCGTTGGCCCGCCGGATCACCTCGTCCTCGTCGTCGAAGATGATGACCGGCGCGACGGGGCCGAAGGTTTCTTCGTGGAAGATCCGCATGTCTTCACGCACGCCATCCAGGATGACGGGCGCGAAATAGGCCTCGCCTTCGGGGCAATAGCCCTGGAACCGGACGACCGCGCCCTTGGCGACGGCGTCCTCGACCTGGTCGGCGCAGACCTGCGCCTGGCCGGCATGGATCATCGGCCCAAGATCGACGGTGGGGTCGGTTCCCGGTCCGACCTTGAGCGCGGCGGTCGCCGTCACCAGCTTGTCGACGAACGCATCGTGCACGCTTCGGTGGACGAAGATGCGATTGGCCGCCAGGCAGTCCTGGCCGGACGTCACGAACTTGGCGCCGACGCAGTCGGCGACGGCCGCGTCCATGTCGGCGTCTTCGAAGACAATGAAGGGCGCGTGCCCGCCCAGCTCCAGCAGCACCCGCTTCACGGTCGGGGCAGCGTCGCGCAGAATGCGGCGCCCAACCACCGTCGATCCGGTGAAACTCACCGCCCGCACCAGGGGGTGAGCGACGAGGCGCTCGCCCAGCACCGGCGAGGCGCCGGTCAGCGTGGCGTAAACGCCGTCGGGAAACTCAGCCTCCTGCGCCGCCTCGGCAATGGCTAACGCGGTCAGGGGCGTTTCGGGCGACGGCTTGACGACGACCGTGCATCCTGCGGCAAGGGCTGCTGCGGCCTTTCGCAGGATCATCGCGAGGGGGAAATTCCACGGCGTGATCGCCACCGCCACGCCCAGCGGCGCCGGCGTCGCCATCAGGCGTGACCCTGGCAGATGGCTGGCGATGATTGACCCGTTCACGCGCACGGCTTCCTGCGCGAACCACTCGACGAAGCCCAGTCCGTAGGCGACTTCGCCGCGCGCCTCGGCCAGCGGCTTGCCCTGCTCCTGGGTGATCAGTTCGGCGAGAGTGTCGGCCTGCGCGGCCAGGGCGTCGCGCCAGCGACGCAGGTACGCCGCTCGCTCCGAGGCCAGTCGAGCGCTCCAGGCCGGAAACGCCGCCGCGGCCCTGGCGACCGCTTCGTCCGCGTCGGCCAGAGTCTGATCCGGTGCGAACCCGATCTGGCTTCCGGTCGCAGGATCATGCACGGCGAAGGTCGCCGCATAATCCTTCTGAGACGCCTGCTGGAGAGTAGATGGCAACATGATCCCGCCTTTCGCCACAAGGCTAGGCAGGCGCACGCCGCAAGACTTCCAGCCGCCGCACGGCATACGAAGCGATCTTCTGCGATTGAGCGTTTTTTCAGAAACCCCTTCAGATTGATCCCCGCAAACCCAAACCAGGGCCTGGCTCATTCCGCACAATCCGTCGCAGAAGATTCTTTCGTGAAGGACGCACCGAACGGCGGACATTGCGGGCGCGCAGCGGGATCATGCGCTAGGCCTAGCTTTGCAGGCCGCGAGGAAACATGACGCGCACACCATCAACGAGCCTGTGGAAACAACCGGCCGGGGTCTACCTCGTGGCCGCCGCCGAGTTCTGGGAGCGCTTCTCCTATTACGGCATGGTGGCCCTGCTTGTGCTGTTCCTGAGCAGCGCATCGGCCGATGGCGGACTGGGCTGGAGCCGCGATCAGGCTCTGCAAGCCTACGGAATCTTCGCCGGCCTGGCCTTCTGCCTTCCCGCCGCCGGCGGCTGGTTGGCCGATCGTTGGCTAGGCGAGCGCAAGGGCGTGCTGCTGGGCGGATTCGGCATATTCCTAGGCAACCTCACCCTCTTCATCATGACCTGGGGGCTGCAGGACACCCTGGCCAGCGCCCTGCTGTTCCTGGGCCTCGGCGCGATCATCGTCGGCACCGGACTACTGAAGCCCGCGATCTCGACCCTGGTCGGGCGGATTTATGACCGCCAGCCCGAGTATCCGCGCACGGCGGGCTACACCATCTTCCTGATGTGCATCTGGATGGGCTCGGTCGCTGGCACCCTACTGGCCGGCGCCCTGGGCGAGATGATCGGTTTCCGCTGGGGCTTCCTGGTTTCGGCCTTGGGCATGGGTGCGGGCCTGGTTCTCTACACGCTGAAGGCGCCGCCCCTGCTAGGCGATATCGGCCTCAAGCCCACGGCGGCCAGCGCCCAGACCGCGTCCGAGGCGACCCGCCCTCCGCTTGCCCTGCCCGCCATCCTGCTGCTGACCGCCTTCACCGCCGTCTATGCCACAGCCTTCTACCAGAAGGCCGGCGTCCTGACCCTGATGGTAAAGTCCACAACGGATCGCACGATCGGCGGCGTCGAGTTGCCGGCGTCGGTGTTCCTGACGGTCAGCACCATCGGCTTCGTGATCCTGGCTCCGATCTTTGAGATCCTGCTGACGCGGCTGGCCGCGCGGTCCATTCGCATCGACCCCTATCTGAAGCAGATCGGCGCCCTCGTGGCCCTGGCCATCGGCTACGCGTTCTTCCAAGGTGCGGTGGCGCAGAGCGCTCACGCCGTCACGGGCCTGCACAGCGCCTGGTGGATCGTCGCCGGCTATCTGTGCTTCTCGATCGGCGACGTGCTGATCTGGCCGCCGCAGATTTCGACCATCAGCCGCCTGGCGCCACCGCGCCTGACGGGCCTGCTGATCGGCGTCTGGTACGTGACTGTCGGCATCGGGAACTACCTGGCCGGCTTCCTGGGCGTCTACGCCGACCGCCTGGGCCTAGCTTCCTACTTCACCCTCATCCAGACCGGCCTGCTCGTTGCGGCCGCCCTGTTGTTCATCATCCGAGCCCGCTCGGCGGCCCTGCGCGCCGCCGTCCAGAGCCCAGAAGGATCCGCCGCATGAACCCGTCGCCGACTTTCGAAACCGCGGAGTTCGAAGCCCGTCTCGCCCGGGTGCGCCTGGCCATGGCGGAACAGAAGCTGGATCTCCTTATCCTCAGCGACCCGTGTAATTTCTATTATGTCAGCGGCTATGAGGCCTGGTCGTTCTACGTCCAGCAGTACCTGATCGTCACCGCCGACACCGGCCGCCCCATCTGGCTGGGTCGCCAGATGGACGCCCGGGGCGCGCGCCTGACGACGTGGCTGCAAGACGAGGACATCCACACCTATCCCGACACCTATGTGCAGTCGGCAGAGCGCCACCCCGCCCAGTTCCTGGCGGCCTTCCTGGCCGAACGCGGACTGGACAAGGGCCGCATCGGCACGGAGCTGCAGAGCTACTACCTGACGGCCAAGACCCAGCAAGTTCTGGAAACGTCGCTGCCCAACGCCACTCTGGTCGACGCCAGTCTGCTGGTGAACTGGATCCGCTCCAAGAAGTCGCCGGCCGAGGTGGCCCTGATGCGGCAAGGCGCCAAGATCGTCGAAAGCGCCATGCGCACGGCCGTCGATCACACCCGCCCCGGTGTGCGCCAATGCGACGTGGCGGCAGAAATCTATCGCAGTCTGATGCGCGGCACGGCGGAGTACGGCGGCCAGTACGCCGCCTCACCGCCGTTCATGCCCACCGGCGACCGTGTCGACACCCCCCACCTGTCCTGGACCGACGCGCCCTATGAGCGCGGCGGCCAAGCCAACTTCGAGCTCGTGGCTGCTCGTCATCGCTATCACACGCCGCTGGCCCGCACCGTGTTCCTGGGCAAGCCGCCCCAGGCGCTGGTCGACCTCGAGAAGGCCGCCCTTGACGGGATCGAAGCCGCGCTTGAGGCCGCCAAGCCTGGCGCAACGGCCGCCGATGTCGAAGACGCCTGGCAGAAGGCCGCCGGCCGCCACGGCGTGCACAAGGCCGCGCGCTGCGGCTACGGCATCGGCATCGCCTATCCGCCCACGATCGGCGAGTTGAACGTCAGCTTGCGTCCAGAGGACAGGACGGTGCTGGAGGAAGGCATGACCTTCCACCTGATGCCGGCGGTCTGGCAGGAGACGGCGTCCATCGTCATCACCGAGCCGTTCGTGATCACCGCGACCGGCTCCGACACGCTTTGCAAGTTCGAGCGCCGACTGTTCGTGATCGACTGATCCGGCAACCGAAGGGGCCTGCCATGCAGATTGACAGTTTCGACCTGAAGATCCTCGACATCCTTCAGAAGGACGGGCGGATCACCAATGCGCGCCTGGCGCTGGATGTCGGCCTCTCGGAAAGCGCCTGCTTCAATCGCGTCAAGCGGTTGGAGCAGCAGAAGGTCCTGCAGCGTTACACCGCCCACTTCGACCATAAGGCCATCGGTTCTTTCGTCACTGTCGTCGCCTGCGTGACGCTGGAATCGCATCGGCAGCATGAGGCGACCCGCTTCGAGCAGATCGTCGGCGCCACGCCTGAGGTGGTCGAGTGCCTGTTCGTCGCCGGTCAGTTCGACTACATGCTGAAGGTCGTCGCGCGAGACATGACCGACTATCTGGCGATCATGGACGGCCTGATGGAGGCGTTCGGCAAGATGAGCCAGTTCTCGTCCTACATCGTCATGCGCAAGACAAAGGAGGAGCCCATGGCGGCCAGTTACCTCTCCCAGAAAGCGCGACAGCCGGTGCTCTGACGGGCTTTCGGCTTTAGTCTGCGATCGCCTTGTAGAACTCCTCGTCGGGCAGCGCAGAGCCGCCCGTCGCCCAGACCAGATGGACAGCCTGGGGCAGTCGCTCGGCCAGCGATGGAGAGCCCAGCCCCTGGGCTTTGAACGGCTCCATCGCCGCCAAGGCGGCCGCCGCCGAAGGCTCCAGGCGCAAGCCGTTGGCGTGGTGCGCGTGACGCATCCAGATCAGCATGTCGGCGTCCGGCACAGCCACGACGGCGTCGATCGCCTGCCCGACCTTCTCCAGCACGAAGCTGGAAACGCGCGGCACGGCCAGACCATCGGCGATCGTGTCGTTGTCCAGGCCGATCTCATGGATCGACACCGTCTCTCTCCCGCCCAAGGCCAGGGCGGCGAACATGCTGGCCGATTGAGTAGGCTCGACGAACACGCCGACCACGGCCGCGCCGAACAGGGCTTTCAGACCAAACAGCACCCCGCCCGGAGCGCCGCCCACACCACAGGGCAGGTAGACGACCAGCGGCCGTTCAAGGCTGGGCGTCAGGTCGCGTTCGGCCAGCTGATCCGCCACCTCCTGCGCCGCCACGGCATAGCCGAAGAAGAGGTCCCGCGACTGCTCGTCATCGATGAAGTGGACCCGCTGGCCGCCGGTCGATGCGACGCGGGCCCGGGCTACGGTTTCAGTGTAGTGGCACTCGTGCTCGATGACCTTGGCGTCCAGGGCGCGCAGGCGCTCCTTCTTCCATTCCTTGGCGTCGATCGACATGTGGATTTCGGCGTTCAGACCCAGAGCCCGAGCGACAAGGCCGATGCTGAAGCCGAGATTGCCCGTGCTGGCGACGGCGACCGAATGCAGGTTGAGCACGGCCTGAGCCTGCGGCTCCAGAAGGGCTTCGATCGGCTCGCCAGGCGCCAGCAACGCCTCGTCACGCGCGATCTTCTCGACATAGCAGAGTAGTTCGTGGACGCCGCCGCGGGCCTTGATCGAGCCCGTCATCGGCAGAGCATGATCACACTTGATCCAGGTGTCGGCCATATCGGCCGGCGGATCGGCGTAGGGCGCCAGGCCGGAGACGATCCGGCCATCCCAGCCTTGGCCGGGAAACAGCTTGCGCAACAAGGGCTCGAAGCGCGCGAAGCGTTCGGCCGCGCACTGAATTTCGTCGCGATCGGATTGGGTGACGTTCAGTGCGGAGACTGCGGGGTTGAGCCACACCGTCGACGCTCCGGCCCGCAGGCGAGCAAAGAGCAACGCTGCTTGATCGTCTACTTTGGTCTGCTTGGCTTGAGATCCCATGAGGCCATTTTGCAGGCCTGACGCGGGAAGTGTTTCGAAGAAGCAGCCTTAAACCGAACAACCTTCACCAGCGCCGCCCAAGAACGGCGCCGGTGGCCGGCTTGCCCCCTGCCCCGAGATCGGGACAGAGGGCTCGATGCTAGAACGTCTTGGAGACCCCGAAGTAGAGGTAGCGACCACGATAGTCCGCCAGGAAGCGGTCCCAGCCATCGGTGGACGAAGCGACGAAGGGCAGCTTGGCGTCGAAGACGTTCTCGGCGCCGCCATACACCCGCAGGCCGTTCAGAAGGCCGGGCGCATCCTCGGCGAACGTGTAGCCGGCCTGGAGATCGGCGGTGACATAGTCGCCCACGCGTCGGCTGACCACGCCGGGCAGGATGTCCTTGTAGCTGCCGGTGTAGCGGACGAACGCCGCGGCATCGACCGCGCCGTGGCTCCAGAGCGCGCCGCCGACCCAACGCCATTTCGGGATGGGGCCGAAGACGGCGCTGTAGTTGTCCAGACGGTCAACGACGATCGCCCCCGCCTTGTCCTCGAACTCGAAGGTGTAGGTGGCGTTGAGGTTCAGCGTGAACTGACCGATTGGGGTCTCCGGTAGCCCGTAGCTGACACCCAGATCGACGCCTTGAGCGGTGCGATCGCCACCGTTCGACAGACGCAGGTCCAGGGTGGGGTAGCGGGTCACAGGATCACGCGTGATCGTACCGCTGGGCGACGTCCCGTTGAGCAGGGCCTGGCCATCGGGGGCGGCGATCAGGTCGGTAATCTGAACCTTCCAGTAGTCGAGGCTCACCGACAGACGATCGACGAAGGTCGGGAGATAGACCACGCCGACATTGTACGACTCGCCCAGCTCCGGCTTCAGGGCGGTGTTGCCGCCGACGATGCGGTCGACCGGCAGATTGCCGCCGCGCACAGGGTCGTAGAAGAAGCCGCCCGGTTCGGTGTTACGCGACTGCGCCGCATAGAGTTGAGCCAGCGACGGCGCGCGGAACGACTCCGCCCACGAGGCGCGGACATAGAGGCTTTCCTCCAGGAAGCCCGCGCGAACGCTGGCCTGCTTGACCGTGGCGCCGCCAAAGTCGCTGTAGTTCTCGTAGCGGATCGCCCCGGTCGCCTCGAGAGAGCTCAGGCCCTTCGACGAGGTGTTGGAGATGATCGGCACGTAAACCTCGCCGAACACCGTCTTGTTATCGCGCGAACGCTTCTGATCGGTGCGCCCGCCGCCGTTCCACCAGTAGACCGTGTTGCGCCACCCCGCGTCGTAGGTCGCGGTGTAATCGATCTCGCGATACTCGGCGCCGGCGGCGAACCGCACCCGACCGGCCGGCAGACTGAACAGCGAACCCGTCATCTTGGCGTAGAGGGTCGAGACCTCGTTCTTGAGCTCGTAGTTGCTCGTCGGGCTCAGGCCAGCCAGCTGAGCAGCGCTGTTGGCGTAGTAGCCGAAGGGGTTGAAGGCCGTCGCGTCGGTCCGGTTCGCAGCGGCCTGGGCCAAGGCCAGCGAGATGTCGTTGACGTAGTGTTCCTTGACGGTCTTCTGATAGCGGATGTAGCCGCCCTCATAGGTGAAGTCGCCGACCTTGCCCTTAAGGCCCACGGTCCCGCGCAGGTTCGTGGTGTCGAAATATTCGGTGATCGGACCAAATTCGTTGGGGCCGAACTTGTAGACCGCAGCAACCGACACGCCGAACGGGTTGTAGGGGTTGTTGGCGGGCACCACGACGTTGACGATCGGCGAGTCCAGGGCGACGAACTTCTGGTCGCGGGTGCTGAAATAGCCGTCGCTGAACAGCACCAGGCGATCACCCAGCAGATCGTATTTCGCCGACCAGTGGCCGGAGAAACCCTTCTGGGGCGGGAAGGTCCCCTCTTCGTTCGTCGAGACCGCGGTCGCCTGCGTGCGCAGGACATAGTCACTGGGCGAGGTTCCGGTCTGGCCGGGCTGGAAGCGCGAGGTGTCGATCGTGTAGTTGACGCCGCGGACCGTCAGGCGGTTTGGCGTCGTCACCGAGGTGCTCCGACGATCCGTGCCGCCAAAGGCGCGATAGTCGCGGCTGGCGGTCAGTTCGCGGTCGGCCTTGACCATGCCGTTGCGCTCGTGGAACGCCAGACTACCGACGAAGTCTAGCTTGTCGGTATGGGTCCCGAACAGCATCCCCACGCGCTTGTAGCTGGCGTCGCCGTCGGTGGTGTTGCCGTAGGACGCAAACGCCTGAACGCCCTCGAAGCGCTCCTTGAGCTTGATGTTCACGACCCCGGCGATGGCGTCCGAGCCGAAGATGGCCGACGCGCCGTTCTTCAGGATTTCGATGCTCTGCACAGCCTCGGCCGGCACGGCGTCCAAGTCGGGGATGTCCTCGCCGCCAAAGCGTTGACCATTGAGCAGAACAAGCGTGTAGACGGCGCCGAGCCCGCGCAGGTTCACCGACGAACCCCCGCCGGTGTACTCGTTGTTGGTGGGCGCCAGCGAGGCCCCGGTCGCGATCGGTTGCGACCTCAGCAAGGTCGAGATGGCTTCGCCCGAGGTCGCCTTGACGGTCCGCTCGCTGATCACATCGACGGGCGTCGCGTTGGTGACCAGCTTGCCGCCGGTGGCGATGTTGGACCCCGTGACGACGACCTCTTCGACCGTACTGCTATCGTTTTGGGTTTGGGCCTGTGCTGGAAAAACTCCCAGGCACAGGGCCGCGGCGCTGGCGCCGCCGAGCCACTTTTTCATCGTTCCCCTCATTAATCGTTCCTCGAGCCTGCTGGCTACGCGGGCGCCGGATCAGGCGGTTCGCTTGGGCGAAACGGTCCGTGCGAGGTAGATGCTAGCGAGCCGGAAACAGGCGACTGTCCGCCTTGAGCGTCGGAAAACCGGGGGAAATTTCTTATATCCTCCGCGAATTTGAAGAATTTCCTTCATTTCGCGAGCGGTGCAGATTGCGCTCTCAGAGGCGCCGGCGCTCAAGTTTTCAGCGTTTGAACTGCGGGATATCGCGTGGATTTCGCACAAGAAATCGCGCCGCCCGATCGCCGCCCAAACCCTCATTTCTTCAGGTGTGAAGGCGCTATCATCCACCGCCGAGGACCATAGGGCTGCGCCTTGGGCCAGACTTGATCCAGCGTCTCGGCGTCATAGAGGCGCCCACCGGTCATCACTTGGCGCACGGACAGGGTGTTGCGCAGGTTGCTCAGCGGATCGGCGTCCAGGATCAGCAGGTCGGCGATCTTGCCTGGCGTGATCGAGCCGAGATCACGCTCGAAGCCCAGATAGCGCGCATTGACGATCGTCGCGGCCTCCAGCGCCTCGATCGGCGTCAGCGCCTGACCGAACGTCCAGATTTCCCGATGCGTCCCCAGGCCCTGATCTTGGCCATGACCGCCGACGCCGACCTTGCCGCCCGCGCGGACGATGTCCTTGACGCCCTGGACGGACAGGATCGCCGAATATTGCGACAGCGGGCGGCGCGTGAAGTTGCCCTTGCGATAAAGGTCCTTCCACGGCACCCACAGCTGCTGCTTGCGGTCCGAGGACAGATCCGCCTCCGCCATAAAGTACTCGATCAGGTACAGCCCCTGCCCTGGCGTGATCAATTCGGGATTGTACTGCGTGCCCGAGCGCGCCACGAACTGCACCACGTCGTCGTACAGCGGAAGGTCGAGCAGCGGATGCTCCCAGGCCGTCTGGCCGTCCATGATCATGCCCAGGTCATAGGCCAGGTCCATGCCCTCGCCCGTGACCAGCAGCCCACCGTGATCGCGCGCGGCCTGGGTGGCCCACTGCCGCTGCGAGCGACGCGGCTGGTAGTATTGCTTCAGTCCGATCGCGCCGATCCCGGCAAGCCGGGCAGCCGTATCGTCTGCGAACGCCTCGTCCTTCAACACCAGCGCGCCGGCCCCGTACATGGGCGTGCCCGTGCTGAACAGTCGGGGCCCCAGAAGCTTGCCGGCCGCAGTCTGCTCGGCGACGGAGAACACCGAGAATGAAGGCGCGGCCGGGTCGAAGACGGTCGTGACGCCATAAGCGAGATAGTTGGCCGACCGCGCTCGATGCTGCGGAATGATCTCGTGGTCGTAGCCGCTGATATGATGGGCGTGGACGTCGATCAGGCCGGGCATGACCGTCTTGCCCTTCAAGTCGATCACCTTTGACACGCCGGCCAGAGGGACGTCGCCGACCGCGACGATGCGCTGGCCACGCACCAGGATCGCGCCGTTCTCGATCACCTTGCGGCCATCCATCGTCAGGATGCGCGCATTGGTCAGCGCGATGTCACCCTTGGGCGGATCCCGGTCGATCTCCAGGCCGATCGCCTGGCTGTCGGTCTGGCCCGAAGCAGGATCGAACCGTTTCAGCGCCGGTCCCTGGAGATAGGCGAGCTTGCCAGCCCCGGTCCAAGTGGCGAAGCCGCCGCCCTTCGAGGTCAGGCGACGCGTCGTGCTGCGACTATCATTGGCGGCGACGTAGGGCGGGGTCGTCGCTTTCAGATCCAGCTCGGCTACGAACATGTTCTCGCCGGCCTCGAAAGCCAGACGGCGGCCATCCGGCGAGATCACCGCCTTGGTTCCGCCCGGAAGGCCGGCATGGGTGCTGGCGTCGCCGCCCGAGGCCGAAACCGACCGCAGCACCGCGCCAGTCCTGCGGTCGATCACCCTGTCTGACGCGTCGGCGCGCGCCGTGAAATAGACCCGCCCGTCCTGGCCGAAGGTTGGTCGTGAGAACCCATCATCAGTCGTGACCCGGACCAGGCTGCGCGCCTCGCCCCCTATGGCTGGCAAAACGATCAGGTCATTCCAGCCCCCGACACCGACGCCTTCGCCTCGCAGGCCCGCGCCGGTCCCTTTGGCGACGACGATGGCCCGCCCATCCGGGCTCCAGGATGGATTGAGGTACTCGCCTGCAAGCGAGGTCAGCTGGATCGGACGTCCGCCGGCCGCCGGAGCCTTCCAGACATGGCCCCCGATCTCGTCGCTCCAGGTCGTGAACGCGATCCAGCGGCCATCGGGGGACCAGGCGGGCGACAGCTCGACCGACTGTGCGCCGAACCGCGCGTCGGGCTTGCCCCATCGGCTGGACGTGGCGTCACCAGCGTTCTTGCGCCACAGGCTGCCGGCGGCCTCGAACACCACCGAACTGCCGTCGGGCGACCAGGATGGCCAGCGCGGCGACCGCACCTGTAGCGGTCCGTCAGAGATGCGAAGCTGCGGCTTGACCCTTTCGGAGATCGTCCGCTTCACCTGAGCTGTAAACGGAATGGTCTCCACCCGCCCATCGCCAAGCCAGGCGCGTCTCAGCTTGCCGCCTTCGGAATAGACGATCGAGGCGGCGTCCTTGGCCCAGGCGTAACCGGGCGCCAGCCTGATCTGATACAGCGTGTGGGTTTCCAGCTGGTCGGGCGCCAGGCGGTCGATGGCCAGCGTCTCTTCGCCGGTCGCCAGGTTTCTCAACCAAAGCCCGGTTTGCTGATCTAGCTTGACCCCGCCGTGCTCGGTCACGCCTCCGGGGATGCGACGCTCAAAGGCCATGACCTTGCCGTCCGGAGAGAGACGCGGTGCGAAGTCCGAGAAGGGCTCGCGGTGATAATAGCGCCGCTGAGCGCTTTCATCGAAGGGCTCGTCGCGGCCGCTCTGCAGGTCCAACCGCCGGATCTGGTGGTCGGTCGCCGTCTTGAAATAGCCATCGGCGGTCACCGGCGCGGAGCTACGGTGATAATAGAGGTATCGGCCGTCCGGCGAGGCGGTGGGCGCAAACACCAGGTCGCTGTCCGTCCCCAGCAGTTCCTTGGGCGGATCGCCGTTGATGGGAACGCGCCAGATTCGATTGGTCCGCGTCCAAGTCCCCAAGGCATGCGGATATTGTCGGACGGCGAACACCGCCTGGCCGTCCGCGCTCCAGGTGGGCTCGGTGAAGGTGCTGTCCGAGCTCTCCAGGAGCGGGCGCGGTGCGCCGCCGTCGGCATCCATCACCCAGAGATTGGCCTGTCCTCCCCGGTCGGAGATGAAGACGATCGACTTGCCGTCCGGCGCATAGCGCGGGTGGTAGTTGAGCGCGACGCCGCTGTCCTGGGACAGGACCTGCGCTGCGCCCCCTGCGATCGGCACGCGGTAGACGTGGGCCAGCAGGTCGAACAGCAGCCACTGACCGTCAGGCGAGATGTCCACCGACATCCCGGTCCCCTCGGAGACGGTGAAATCCAGCTCCCTCACCGCGCCGCGCGGCGCCGTCGTATCCCAGGGCTGTTGAGCGCCCGCGGACGTGGCGGTCAGCAACGCCAGCAATGATGCGGCCACCAAGCTCTTCGTTTTGCGCCGCGGGGGACGGATGGAAACAAGGGTCATGCCTGGTCTTTCGCTCCAACCGCTCGCGGGTCACCCACGATAGTCGGGCGCCCGCGCACGGATGGCTTCCAGGCCGAGGATCAGCGAAGAAATCTTCTTTCGAACAACGATAGGCGAACGCCCAATCTGGTCTGAAACCGTCCGAAGACGGCCTGGTTCAAGGTGCAGGCGTGAAGTCCAGGTCCTGATAGTCATAGCTGAAATCGGCCCGCGGCGAGGCCGCCTTCAGCGTGATGCGCGCCACCTTGCCGTCCGCACCAAACGCAAAGCTGACAAGTGCGGGCTCGAAGCTCTTGTCGATCCAAGCCGTCCGGAAGGTGTCTCGCGACCAGGGTTCGAGTTCTCCCGACATGCCCGGATTCTGCGGAAAATCGATCATCAAGCGGCCGCCACGCTCGGTGATGGTGATCCGCCCGAACCATGGATCGCTGTAGGCCCCGACATAGGCTCTTGCCGGTAGCGGCGCTCTGGCGCCATCCGGCCGCCCTTGAGCGACGATCTTCGCCGCGGCCTGAGCCTTCGCCGAGGTCAACGCCGACCACGCCGCGGGCCAGTCCGTCTTGCCGCCAACGGGATCGATATAGTGGTCGAGCAACTCGTACATCAGCCCCATGATCAGCGCGGTGTCCTCGGCATTGGTGAGGATGGAAAAGCCGACGTCCTTGTCCGGAAGCAACACGGCGATCGACCGGAAGCCCATGATGCCGCCGGTGTGCCAGACAACCCGCTGGCTCTTGTAGTCGATCACCTTCCAGCCCAGCGCATAGGTCGAGAACAACGGAACCGCGCCAGCCGGCGCGCTTCTGGGTTCGCGCGGCATCAGGGTCTGGGGCGTCCACATCTGCTGCGAGGCCTGGGTGCTGAACAGGCGCCTTTCACCGCCCGGCAGCGCGCCGCCCGCCAACTGCAGGGCGATCCACCGGCTCATGTCCCGAGCGCTGGCCACCACCCCGCCCGCCGGCGCGGCGTTGGCGCTGAGCACATCCTTTTCGTCCAGCGCTTCCATGCGCCCGAGACCGCGGATGGCGCCGTCCAGCCTGGCGTGCGGCGTCGCCCGATCGGGGTTGGCGAAGCGTCCGGAAGGCTCGGTAACGGCGGTCTTCATGCCGGACGGCGCCAGGATTCGATCGCGCACGAAGGCCTCCCAGGTCTGGCCGCTGACCGCCTCGATCAGCTGGCCCGCCGTGATGTACAGAACGTTGTCATAGGCATAGCCGCTGCGGAAACTGGTTGCGGGCTTCAGATGCCTGAGCGCCTGAACGGTATCGGCCCGGCTGCGCGTGGACCGGGGCCAGAACAGCAGATCGCCGGCGCCCAGGCCTAGGCCGCTGCGATGGACAAGCAGGTCGCGCACCGTGATCTCGCGCGACACCCAGGGATCGTACATCTGGAAGCCCGGCAGGCGATCGATCACCTTGTCGTCCCAGGCCAGCTTTCCTTCATCGACGAGGATGGCCAGGGCGGCCGCGGTGAACGCCTTGCTGACCGACGCGATCGGAAAGATCGTGTCGGCGCCCACGGTGTCCGGGCGGTCCAGTCGCCGTACGCCATAGCCTTGCAGCAGTGTCGTCTTGCCGCCCTCGACAATGGCGATCGACATGCCCGGCGTGCCTGAGGCGCGCAGCACCGCCTTGGCGCGCGCGTCGAAGCCCGCAGGCGGGTCGGCCAGAGCCGCTCCCGCCATCGCCAGGGTCAAGGCGAGCGCCGAAGCGGCCCCGCGTAAGAGCGGCGCTAAGGTCATGGACGAGTCTCCGCAGGGGCTTGGGTTAAGGACGGGTCGAGGCGTCGCATCGGTCGATCCAGAAGGAGCAGCAGCCCGCCGGCCACGAGCGTCGCGCCCGCCATCAGGGCGAAGAACTGGCCATGGCTGATCCGCGCCCAAGCCGTGCCGGCTACGCCGGCAAGCAAGTTCCCGGCGAACGCGGCCGAGAACCAGGCGGCGATCAGGGTGGCGGCCATCCGGGGCGGCGCCATTCTGCCGAACAGGCCCAGCCCCACCGGCAGGATGTAGAGTTCGCCTGCGGTGAACACGAAGAAGAACAGGGCCAGCCACATCCAGCTGACCTGCGCGCCCGCGCCATCGGCCCAGACGCTCAAGGCCGCCAGCATCAGATAGGCGATGGCGACCACGCACGCCCCAGACGCCATCTTGCGCAGAGGCGACGGCTCGCGGCCTCGCCGAGCAGCTCGGATCCAGAACGCCACCAAGGGCGGCGTCAGCAGAAACACCAGCATGGGGTTGAGCGACTGGAACCAGGTGGCGGGGATCGACCAGTCACCGGCCAGACGACGATCGACGCTGGTGTTGATCCACAGCGCCAGGGTGTTGCCGGTCTGCTCATAGGCGATGCGGAACACCACGACGGCGAGGCCGACGCCGGCCAGCAGCAGGAATCTTTGCTTCAGACCCTGCTCGGCAGACGCCGCCGTGGTTGGCGTGCGATCCGCTTCGCGCAAGGTCTCCTGCGGCAGATAGCGCTGGCCCGCGAGATAGATGCAAAGCCCGACCAGCATGCCCACGCCCGCTGCGCCAAAGCCCCAGTGCCAGCCATAGATCTCGCCCAGCGCGCCGCAGATCAGCGGGGCAAGGAATGCTCCAAGATTGATGCCGACATAGTAGACGTTGTAGGCCGAGCCCCGCCTAGGATCGTCGGCCGCGAACAGGCTGCCGATTTGGCCAGGCAGGCTTGGCAGGAAGAGGCCGTTGCCCAGGGCGATCACGCCGAGCGCCGGATAGAACAGGCCCTCGAAGGCCATCATGAAATGACCCAGGGCCATGATCGAACCGCCGATGATCACGGCCTTGCGCCGCCCCAGCCAGCGGTCGGCAATTACACCGCCCAAGACCGGCGTCAGATAGATGAAGGCCGTGTAGAGCCCGTAGACCAGCGAAGCGTGTTGCTGCTCCATCATCAGCTGGCGGGTCATGTAATAGACCAGCAGCGCACGCATTCCGTAGAACGAGAACTTCTCCCAGGTCTCGGTCAGGAACAGAATGGTCAGGCCGCGCGGCTGACCAAACCAGGTCTTCTCCGACGCCCTCATACGGGCGAGCCCCACAGGGTCGGCGGACAGGTCAGGTACCCGTCCTCATAGATCGCGCTATCCGCGCGATCGGCCGCCAGCAGCAGCGGACCGTCCAGATCGACGACGTCGCACAGCTGGCCCAGCACGAAGGCCGGCGCCATGCCCAGACCCGTGCCCAGCATGTTGCCGACCATGATCTGGAAGCCGAGCCGCCGGGCCTCGGCCGCCATGGCCAGGCCCTCGGTCAGGCCCCCGCACTTGTCGAGCTTGATGTTGATCACATGGGCCCGCCCCGCCATCGCGGCGACATCACCCGTATGCTGGACGCTCTCGTCGGCTGCGACAGGGATCGTCGAGCAAAGTCCATCCAGCAGGGCGTCTTGCCCCCGGGGGAAAGGTTGCTCCAGAAGTTCGACGCGAGCGGCCACCAAGGCCGGGGTCAAGGCCGCGAGGCTTGTCGGTGTGAAGCCCTGGTTGGCGTCCACGGCCAGCCAGACATCCGGCCGCGCCCCTCGCACCGCCGCGACGCGCTCGGCGTCCTGGCCATCACCCGTCAGCTTCAACTTGAGCGCGCGCGCCTGCGAGAACGTAACCGCCTGCTGCGCCATGACCTCCGGCGCGTCGATGCCGATCGTGTAGGTCGTCAGCAGCTTGCGCGGCGGCTCCAGCCCCGCCAGGCGCCAGACCGGAACGCCGGCGCGCTTGGCTTCCAGATCCCACAGGGCGCAGTCGATGGCGTTGCGCGCGGCGCCCGCCGGCAGGAGGTGCGACAGCATCTCACGATCCAGCCCTGCCTCGATCGTGGACCGCAGGCTCTCCAGGCGCGAGACGACGCCTGCAGGCATGTCGTCCAGATAATAGACGCCGGTCGCCTCGCCGCGCCCCACGTGCTCGCCGTCGCTCAGAGTGACGACGACGACTTCGAGATCATGGAAGGTATAGCCCGTGATGCGGAACGGGGTGGTCAGCGGCCAGCGCTCGATGGTGAGCAGCATCGACAGGCGAGGCGGAACGGAAGCAGGCAACGGGCGACCCTCTGAGTTGACGGGACCACCATCGCCAGCCCCGTCCGGGAAGCCTTGCCGCCCTCAAGGCGAGGGCCGAATAATGCGCGCTCATGGCGCCGGGCCACGAAAGGTCCCACGGCGCTTTCGACCAACCGACCGCGCTCGACGGCCGGTTGGTCGGATAGGCTAGTAGCGGTAGCCGACCGTCAGAGCGAACTGCTGAGGATCGCCATAGCGGCACGCGTTGACGCCGGCCGACAGACAGCCCGCGTACTTCTTGTCCAGCAGGTTCCGCGCGTTGAACGCCACGCGCCAGGGCCCCGGCGACCATTCGATCAGGCCGTCGACCAAGGTGTAGTCCTTGTTGTCGAAGGTGGCGCCGATGATGTTGCTGGAGCCCGTGTAGCGCGCGCCGAGACCCAGCTTCACGTCAGGCAGACCGATCGACGCCAACTTGTAGTCGGCGAACACCGAGAGGGTCTGCTTGGGCACGAAGGTCGGACGCTGCCCCAGTTCGGCGGCGATGTTCGACTTGGTGATCTCGGGATCGAACCAGGCATAGGCCAGCAACAGGTTCAAGCCCGGCGCGACCTGGGCCTGGGCCTCGGCCTCGACGCCGCGAACCCGCACTTCACCGGTCTGGACGCTGAAGCCGGCAGGGCGGCCAGGCGTCGTGTCGGTGGTCAGGACGTTGGTCTGGGTCAGCTGATAGACCGCCGCGCTGAGCAGCAGCTTGGAGCCTGGCTTTTGATAGCGAACCCCGGCCTCGAACTGCTCGCCCTGGCTAGGCACGAAAGCGGCGCCGTTGAAGTCCGTCCCGATCTGCGGCGCGAACGACTGCGAATAGCTGGCATACGGCGCCAAGCCGCTGTCGGCCTTGTAGACCAGACCGGCGCGCCAGGTGAACGCGTCGTCCTTCTGCTCGACCTCGGCATTCGTGGCGCGAATGCCCGTGCGGTTGCGGCTCCAGTCCTGGCGGCCGCCCAGCACGACGATCCACTTGTCGTCGATATGCACCTGATCCTGGAAGTACAGGCCGACCTGGCGACCGCGCACGTCGGTGCCGCGATTGCGGCTCTGGCGCATGTCGACGACGGGTACGGCGCCATAGACGGGATTGTAGATGTTGATCGGCGTCACCGAGCCGTTCTGGAAGCGGTCGTTCCGGAAAACCGGCACATAGACGTCCAGGCCGCCCAGCAGTTCATGCTTGAGACGACCGATGGTCAGGTCGTACTTGACCCGGGTGTCGGTCGAGAGCGCCGAGGTCTTTTCGCGGCGATAGCTGACCGTGCGGGCCAGATCACCGGCCGCCGTGACCGCGCCGACCTGCAGATAATCCCAATCAAGCTTGCCCTCGTAGTAGCGCAGCGCGTGCTCGACGCTGAGCGCATCCGAGAAGCGGTGGCTGGCGCGATAGCCGAAAGTCCACTGCTTGGCGTCGTAGTGGTCAAAGCCCGGCTCGCCCACGAAAAGGTCGCGGGCGATGGGACCGCGCGGGAGGCCAGCGCCCGTGACCAGTTGCACGCTGAGCGGCGCGGCGAAGTTCATGTTGATCTCCTGATAGCTGCCCAGCAGCGTCAGAGAGGTCGCGTCGCCCGGATTCCAGGTCACGGCAGACGCCAGGAAGCGCTTGTCATCCTTGATGTAGTCGACGTCGGTGTCTGAATCGCGGATCAGGCCGGTGATGCGGAAGGCGACCGTGTCGGAGAGCGGCCCGGTGTAGTCGGCGGCCAGTTCCTTGCGGTTGAAGCTACCGTACTGGGCGCGCACCTCACCGAACTTCGAGAAGGAGGGCCGCTTGCTGACTCCGTTGATGACGCCGCCCGGGCCGAGCTGGCCGTAGAGCACCGAAGTGGCGCCGCGTAGCACCTCCAGACGTTCCAGCGCATAGGGCTCGATGCCGCCGCCGTACGTCGAGGACTGAGGCTTGAGGCCGTCGAGAAGAATGCTGCCATCGGCCGTGTTCACGGCGAAGCCACGCAGATAGACGTTGTCTGCAGCGCGCGCGAAGCTAGCCGACTGCGTGATCAGGCCAGGCGTGTAGCCCAAGCTTTCGCTGATGGTCTTGGTGTTGATGGTCTCGATGAACGAGGCGTCGACGACCGAGACCGATTGAGGGGTCTCGATCAGCAGGGCGTCGGACTTGCCGACGGCGACCTTGTTGTTGACCCGCGTCGTCACGACCAGGGCGTCGACTTCATTTTGGCTGGCGTCGGCTTGGCCCGCGTCGGCGGCGAAAGCCATGGCCGGACAAAGAGCGACGGCCGCAACGCCGTATAGCAAAAGGCTGCGCATAAACTTCTCCGGCAATAAGGGGACGGAAAGCCGCGCTGAAGGAGACGTCGGAAGGCCCTCGCAAACTGCAAGTTTCATACGCCCTCCCCCCATGCGCGACGCCAACTTGCTCAGCCCCCCGGCTGACGGACAAGACATGGCGCAGATCAAACCTTAGGGACGCAACTTGGAAGTTGCTGCGGATCGGGACGCTGTTTGCGGCGAGATATTTCCTTTTCTTATAAGATGCGTGAAGGATCTGCGTCAGGGCGTCACATTTCAACGCAGGGCTTCAATAGAAAAGCCCCGACCATTTCTGGTCGAGGCTTCTGAATTATCAACTCTGTAGACTTCAGGGACGCGCCGGGCTCGACGTCAGCACAGGCAGCGTGATGGAAGCGGCCGTTGTCCCACCCAGGCTTAGCCGGATGCTGGGCTCGGGCAGTACCGGCGGGGTGATGTAGTTGTCCGCATCCGCGCCTGTCACCACCAGGCGGATCCGATGCCCCGCCTTGAAGCGATAGGCCGTCGGCTGGAAGTCGGCGACCAGACGCGCAGGCGCAGCATTGAACGGCGCGGTGGCAGCCACCGCGGCCTTGCGAGAGTCAGAGAACGGCAAACCGCCGACGTCGTAGGGAGCGGCGCCCTGAGTGCGGTGCGAGGCCCGCACCACGGCCTCGGTGACATAGCTCACGCCATCGGGACCCACGTCTTCGAGATAGAAGAACAGATCGCCATCCGCCGCCGTCGATTGCGCCGTGACGTCCACAATCGGGTGGCCGGAGATGACCAGATCCTCGGCCAGGGGCGCGGTCGTGAAGGCCAGGTTGTTGCGGGCGTGAGCCGTCAGGTCTGGATAGGCCATCTCCCGCGCGCCGCTGAAGCTGTCGTGATAGCGGGTCTGAGCGCCCATGGTGGCGTGATAGTCCACCGTGAAGGCTACCTCGCCGCGCTTGACGGCCGATGCCGCCAGGACGCCGTCATTGACCGACGCAACCGTACCGCTGCGGGCGGCGGACAGGTAGAAGCGCTTCTGCTCCACGCCCGGCGCTGGCCAGGCGTCGGCCGTCTTCCAGGTGAGATCGCGATCGCCGGCATAGCCGTAGTGGATGGCGGGATCGGACATCACGCCATTGTCCACGCCCTTCAGCCAGTAGTCGAACCAACGGATGGCCTCGGCTGTCATCAGCTCGCGCGAGCGCGCCTCGGCGAAGATCAGCGGGCTCTTCTGCGTGCCGTTGTCCTCGTTGGGGCCATGGCTCCACGGACCCAGGGTCAGCTTCTTGGGACCCTTCAGATTTCTGTAGAGCTGCGTCGTTCCCACCGTATCCATGTCGTACCAGCCCGACCAGACATAGGCCGGGATCTGGACCTTGTTCAGCGCTGGCAGCAGCAGATGCGGCGACGACATGCCGGGGGTGTCGAGCGACGAGTAGATCGGCGCGTCACGGTCCAGCGACAGGCCTGCCAAGGCCTTGGCCTGAGCTTCGGGATTGTTGCGCTGGGCGGCGATGAACTTGTCGACGTCCATGAAGGTGGCGCGCGCCTCGGCCACCGTCTTGAGCTTCCAGCTGGAGGTCAGGTCCTGCACCGTCGCGGCGAAGTCAGGGCTGAGGTCCTTGAGGGCGCGCAGCAGCACGTCTGGCGGCGTCTTCTCGACCCGCAGGCGGAGGATCTCGCGCAGTTGCTCGCCGGTAGGGTCGGCGTCCACGGGGACGACCTTGCCGGTGACGGGCTTGGTGACGTCCAGGCCGTCGCTCTTGGCCTGGGCCGCCTGGAACCCGATGATGCCCTTGTGCAGGGCGCCGACGCCGGCCGAACCCAGGCGATAGAAGTCGAGGGTCGGTGCGGCCGGGAAGATCGCCTTCAGGGCCGGCGGCGCTTCGGCGGCCACGGCGATCTGGGTAATGCCGGGGTACGAGCCACCGGCCATACCCACCTTGCCATTGCTCCAGGGTTGGGCGGCGATCCAGGCGATCAGGTCGGCGCCGTCGCGCCGTTCTTCCTGCGTGTAGTCGGCGATCCGGAAGCCTTCCGACGCCCCGGTGCCACGGCCCTCAGCCCGCACGAAGATATAGCCGTGGCGCATGATCTCGGGGAACGACTCCCGGCCGGTGTCCCAGAACAGCAGGCGTCCGCTGCCGTCACGCGGCGTCAGCTGACCGACCGTCTGGCCCTTGCCCAGCACGCCCAGGTCGGTGACCACCGAACCGTCCGGCAACTGCCGCGCGCGCCAGTAGCGCGCATAGTAGAAGATAACCGGCAGCGGCTTGTCCTCGACGCCCGCCTCGGTCATCGGCCGGAAGATGTCGACGGCCAGTCGCGTGCCGTCCTTGACCGGCACATAGACCGACTGGCGCTGATAGCGGCTATAGGGCGTGCCGCTGACGGCTTGTGGCTTGCCGAAGCCATCCGGCTTCGACGGCGCGGGGCTGGCAGGCGACTGGGCCAGCGCCGAGGCGCTCAGACCCGTCAGGCCCAGCAGCGCCACCGTCAGTCCGAAGAGGTATCGTCTCATGGGATGATGCTTTCGATTGACTTGCGAACGTCCAGACTAGGGCCTGACGTCCGGCTTGAGATTTTCGACCAGGAAGCCCCACATCCGCCGACGGTAGTATTCCGAGGTCGCGGGTTCGAAGTTGAAGTGGGAAGCCCCCGGCAACAGGAGGAAGTCGTAGCGCTTGCCCGCCCGGTTCAGCGCGTCGATCAGCCGGACGGAGCTGGACAGGGTGACGTCGTCGTCTTGGTCGCCATGCACCAGCAGCAGAGCGCCCGACAGCTTGGTCGCTTGCGACGCCACGGTGTCGTAGGACGCGCTGCCCGGCTTGCCGGGCGTGCCCCAGTAGAACTCGCTGGAGTTCATCTCGTAGATCAGGTTGTCGTGGTTGCCCGCCGCGGCGACGCCGACCTTGTAGAATTCGGGATAGGCCAGCATGGCCGCGACGGTCATGAAGCCCCCGCCGGACTCGCCGATGATCCCGACGCGGCCCAGGTCCATGTAGGGACGGTCCGCGCCCAGGGCGATCAGCGCGGCGCGGTTGTCGGCCAGGGGATAGTCGCGAACGCTGCCCTGGGTTCTGGAGTAGCGCGCATAGGTCGGATCGCGGACCGGCGAGCCACCACGCTGGCCCAGCCGCACGACCACGAAGCCCATCTCGGACAAGGCGGTATTGGGCTGGTGCGGCGCGAAGCCCACCGGGAAACCTTCCGAATAGGGACCGGGATAGACCTGCACGACGACCGGATACTTGCGCGCCGGGTCGAAGTCGGTCGGCTTCCACATGACGCCATAAATATCGGTCTTGCCGTCCGCGCCCTTGACGTTGACCCGCTCGGGCGCGCGCCAGCCCAGCTTGGCCAGCGGAGCAATGTCGGCCGCGCCGAGATCCAGCAGAACCTTGCCGTCCGCCGCCGACCGCACGTAGGCGTGTGGCGCGCGGTCGACCCGGCTAGATGTGTCGAGGAAGTAGCCGCCCTTTGGCGCGAAGTTGGCGACGTGCGCGGTGTCGGCCTCGTCCAACCGGCGGGCCTTGCCCGTGCGCATGTCCGCGCTCCAGGTGTGGGGATAGTCGGCCTCCCCGCCCTCACCGTCGCCATAGGCCGAGAAGTAGAGCCTGCCGGTCCTGTCGTCGGCGTGGAGAACCTGCTCGACGCTGAAATCGCCCTTGGTCACCTGACGCGCGGCGCCGGTGGCCAGGTCCACGCGCCAGAACTGAGTCCGGCCGCTGCGATCGGACTTCCAAAGCACCGCCCTGCCCTGCTCGATGAAGGTCGCGATCGGGTAGCGAATGCTGGAGCCGTTGGGATTGGTCTCCCGCACCAGCACGCGCTCGGCGCCGGTCGCCAGATCGAGCGACACCAGTTCGACGACGCCATAGTCGCGGGTCATGCGGTTGAACAGCAGGCTGCGGCCATCCGGCGCCGGGAAGTAGCCGCCGCCGCCGACATCCATGTTGCCCATGAACGCCCATGCGCCGGCGTCTATCCGTCGCGAGACGCCGGTGTCGGCGTCGACGATCCAGAACTCGGGACGTGGAAGCTCCGTCTCACCCGGAACGGCGATGCGCTGCTCGAACAGCTTGGGCCGAGGCTTGGCGAGGGAGTCGATCATCCAGTTGGAGCCGACCTTGCGGAAATCCCAGCGCTCGACCAGCAGCCGGTGGCCCGCACCCGGCAACCAGACGACATTGGGTCGCCCCGCGGGACCCGGCTTGACCTTGTTGACGGGATTGCTGCGCGCGAAACGCGGGTCGAAGCTGTACCAGAGGTCGGCGTCCTGGGTGATCCGCCGCTCGATGCCCTCGGGCGAGCGCACATAGAGGTCGTGGTCGCGCACGAAGGCGGCGGCCTGACCGTCACGCGACAGCGCCAGCCCTTCGACCGTCGAGAGCTTGGCCTCCAGCGGCTTGGCGGTTCCGGCGGCGACGTCCACGCGCCAAATCTTGCCGCCCAGCGTGAAGTCCAGCACCGGCGCGCCGGTGACCAGGACGACTTCCGGCGAAACCTTTGCCGCGTCCGGCGCACCGGCCTGCTTGAGAATCTCCGCGATCCGCGCCTTGTCGGCCAGAACCTCCTGACGGCCCGCCAGCGGCTTGGCGTGCTTCAGCGACCGATCCTGCGCCCAATAGAAGAACGTCTGACCATCCGCCGCCCAGACGGGCGTGACCAGCGGATCGAGCATGGGCCGATTGCCGGGGTCAAAACGGCGCTGAACGGGAACATCGCCCAACTCGCGGCGGATGACCGGACCCAGCAGGCGCTCGGCCTTGGCCAGGCGCGCGTCCCAGCCCGGCGGAAACAGGGCGGTGGGCGAAGGCTCAGCGGCGTGCGCGGTGGAAAGGGCCAGGCCCAGAGCCAGGGCGGCGACGCCGGTCAAACACGAGCGCTTGGCGGTCGATGACATGATCGAATTCCTCATCAGGCGTCGAAGCCCCCAGAACGTCGATCTTCAACCGCGTCGGCGGAAAGGACTTTCGCGCGACGCTCTCCAAACCGAACAACCTTCGCCGTTATCGCATGTCCGCGAAATCGAACGAAAGGCGTCGTGACGACGTCGGCGCACTCGCGCCGACGTCGCTTGGGCGTCAGTCGCGCGCGGCGACGATGATGATCTCGACCTTGTAGTCCGGGGTCGCCAGCTTGGCCTCGCCGGTGGCGCGGGCGGGCGCGTCCTGGCCGCCGACCCAAGCGTCCCAGACGGCGTTCATTTCGGCGAAGTCGGCCATGTCGGCCAGCCAGATCGTCGCCGACAGAACCTTCGACTTGGCGCTGCCGGTCTCGGCCAGCAGGGCGTCGATCTGGCCCAGAATCGTCTGGGTCTGTTCGGTGACGCTCTTGCCCGGCGCACCGACCTGGCCGGCCAGGTAGACGGTGTCGCCGTGGATGACGGCCTGGCTCATGCGCGGGCCGGAATGCAGACGGGTGATGGTCATGGAAGGTCTCTTCTGTTGAGGGGATGAAGGCTCTAGCGGCCGTAGCGCGCGATCGAAAGGTCGGCGGTCTCGATCGCCGGCGTCCGGCGGCTGACGATGTCGCTGAGCACCTGGGCCGAACCGCAGGCCATGGTCCAGCCCAGGGTGCCGTGGCCGGTGTTGAGATAGAGATTGCCGATCGCCGTCGGGCCGATCACGGGCGTGCTGTCGGGCGTCATCGGTCGCAGGCCCGACCAGAAGGTCGCCGCGTCCAGATCGCTCGCGCCGGGGAACAGGCTGCCGACCGAGCGCCTCAAGGTCGCGCGACGGCGCTCGGGCAGGTCATTATTGTAGCCGGAGATTTCGGCCATGCCGCCCACGCGGATCCGATCACCCAGCCGGGTGATGGCGACCTTGTAAGTCTCGTCCAGCAGGGTGGAAACCGGCGCGCGCTCGGGATCTATGATCGGCGCGGTAATCGAATAGCCCTTCACCGGATAGACCGGCAGCTGCAGGCCCAGCGGGCGAACCAGCCTGGCCGAGAAGCTGCCCATCGCCACGACATACGCGTCGGCGGTCAGCGGGCCGCGAGAGGTCCGCACGCTGGTGATGGCCCGGCCATCAGCCTCGATCGCTTCGACGGTAGTGTCGAACTGGAACTCCACGCCCAGCGTCTCGGCCCGCTTGGCCAGGGCGTTGGTGAACTTGAAGCAGTCGCCGGTCTCGTCATTAGGCAGCCGCAGCCCCCCGACGAAATCGTCGTCCGCATGGGCTAGTCCCGGCTCGGCGGCGATGCAGCCGGCGCGGTCCAGCACCTCGAACGGCACGCCGCCGGCGCGCAACACCTCGATGTCCTTGCCGATCCCATCGAGCTGATATTGCGTGCGAAACAGCTGCAGGGTGCCCTGCATCCGCTCATCATAGGCAATACCGGTCGCGGCGCGCAGCGCGATCAGGCGATCGCGGCTGTACTCGGCCAGACGGACCATCCGGCCCTTGTTGAGCGCGTAGCGGCTGGCCGTGCAGTTGCTCAACATCGAGAAAAGCCAGGACAGCATCTCGCCGTCCAGCGCCGGGCGCAGGATCAGCGGCGCATGCCGCATCATCAGCCACTTGATGGCTTTCTGGGGGATGCCTGGCGCGGCCCATGGGGAGGCGTAGCCTGGGGAAATCTCGCCCGCGTTGCCGAAGCTGGTTTCCAGCGCCGGGCCGGACTGGCGATCGACGACCACCACCTCGTGACCGGCCTGGGCCAGAGAGTAGGCCGTCGTGACGCCGACGACGCCCCCGCCGAGAACAGCGACCCTCATGAGAACACGGTCGCTTGGCGCGGCGTTACGGAGAGCTGCGACATGGTGGTGTCCTCCACATAGGTCCGGTGGTAGCGGCGGCCGAGGCCGGTCAGGATTTCATACGGAATGGTCCCGGCGGCCCGGGCGACGTCCTCAAGCGTCTGGTGCGGCCCGAGCAGTTCGACGAGGTCGCCCAGCTTCAGGTCCAGTCCCTGTCCGGCCAGCGCCGAGACATCCAGGGTGATGCTGTCCATCGAGACCCGGCCCGCGATCGGCAGGCGGACGCCGTGAGAGTAGGCCGCGCCCGCATTGCTGAGATGGCGCGGCCAGCCGTCGGCATATCCCACGGCGATGGTGGCGATGCGGCCCGGCGCTTCACGCGCATAGGTCAGGCCGTAGCCGACCCGGTCGCCGGCGGCGATGTCGCGAACCTGGATCACCTTCGCGTCGAGCCGCACCACCGCGCGCATCGGGTTGGGCGCGTCATTGGGGGCGACGCCATAGAGGCTGACGCCCGGCCGAACGAGGTCTGCGTGATGCGCGGCGCCCAGGAAGATCCCGCCTGAATTGGCCAGGGACCGCGGCGCGGGCGGCAACCGGTCGGCCTGACGCGCGAAGAACGCCTGCTGAGCCTCGTTGCTGGGCGCCTCCGGCTCGTCGGAACAGGCCAAGTGGCTCATCACCAGCATCAGCGAGATTTGGCTGAAGAACGCGGCGTCGGCCAACAGCGTATCCAGATCCGCTGCCGAGAGGCCCAGCCGAGCCATGCCGCTGTCAATCTGGATGGCGGCCGGCAACGGCGCCCCCAGCGACATGGCCAGATCACGCCAGCGCCAGGCTTGGTCCAGACCGTTCAGGACGGGGATGACGCTGGCCTTCGCGCAGGCCGCTTCGGCGCCGGGCTGTAGGCCGTTGAGTACGTAAAGGCGCACGTTCGGCGAAAGCACAGATTTGAGGGCTAAGGCTTCTTCGAGATGGGCCACGAAGAAGTCTTGGCAGCCCGCGCCTTCAAGAGCGGACGCAACGCACGACGCGCCCAGGCCATAGGCGTCTGCCTTGACCACTGCCGCGGTCCTGCTCGGCGAGACGCGTCGGGCGAGGTCGAGATAGTTGGCCGTCAAGGCCGCAAGATCGATGGTCAGCAGACCGCCGGCCATGTCTCGGGAAGGCGCGTGGGTCATTCGGCATCGATCCTCAGCATGGCTGAATTCGACCATGACCGTAGGAAAATATGGTTCGAATGAATGACCTATTGGCCGCAGATTCCTCCATAATAAGCTACGCATCGAAATGATGTGCAGCAGAGGCCGAACAAAATGCTGAACCTGGATATGCTCGACCGGAAGATCATCGGCCTGCTGCGGGTCAATGGGCGAATGCCCAACAACGAACTCGCCGCCCAGATTGGTCTCTCGGCTTCAGCGTGCCTGCGTCGCGTGAAGGCTCTCGAGGAAACGGGGGCTATCCGGGGCTATGCCGCCATAGTCTCTGAGGCGGTGGCCGACGACGGCGTCGTGGCCATCGTTCGCATCACGCTCGACAAGCAGACCGAGGACTACCTGAACCGTTTCGAACAGGCCGTGCGGATGCACCCGGAGATCGCCGAGTGCTTCCTGATGACCGGCGACGCCGACTACATCCTGCGCGCCACCGCTTCGAGCACCGCGGCTTATGAGCGGATCCACAAAGAGATCCTCTCTCGCCTGCCCGGGGTCGCCCGTATCAATTCCAGCTTCGCGATCAGGAGCGTCCTGGTCGCCAGCTCCAACTAGATCCCACAGGACTTGGGAGTCAGCCGGCGCGCGAGAATGCGCCAGCTGACTCTGCTCATCCGTATCCGGACAACGCCTAGGCGAGACCCGCCCAGGCGTGGCCATCGCCATAGACGCCGACGAGGTCGACGTTCAGTTTGGCGTCGCCATCGGTGAAGTCCGTCAGGAAGGCGTTGTTTGCATCAGCGTAACGGCCCGTATTCTCGATCACGGCCATCGCCAACAGCCAGCCGATCAGGGCCGCCTTGGCCCCATCCATGGACCCGCCGACCGCCTCGAAGAAGCTCTGCCGGGTGATACCGCCGTCACCAACCTTGTCCTGGAGGATGATGTCGATCTTCGCTTGATTGGGCGTAAAGCCGAAGATCTCCGCATAGGCCTTGGACACCGTCTGCTCCATCGTCAGGGCGCCGTAGGCCTTGACGAAGCCTGCGTGAGCCTCGCCCTTGGCCGAGGCCAGGTTGACGGCGAAGTTGATGTAACGGTTCTCGGTGTTGAACTTGGCGTAGTAGGCGTCGCCAAGGTCGGTTGCGTTCATGCTGTCGGGCGCGTGCAGCAGATACTGCAGGCCCAGGCCGGTCGGCGTCTTGCCCGTGAAGAAGGCATAGGACATCACCGCCACCGAGGTCGTCCCCGCCACCAACTTGGCGAAATCCGTCACGATCTCGCCGTTGGACATCTTGAGGGTCTCGATGTTGCGGTAGGTGTCCGTCCCCTCGAAGCTGGCGGTTCTCAAGCCCTCGGCGCCATGGAAGAAGTAGTAGTCCGAGCGCACACCGGCCAACAGCGCCGTGTCCTGGCCCACGCCCCCATCCATCAGATCATCGCCCTCGCCGCCAAACAGGGTGTCGTTTCCCTCGTCGCCGTAGAGCTTGTCGTTGCCGCCCTTCGAACCGATGATGTCGTCGCCGCCGCCGCCGTGCAGTTCATCATCGTCCGCGCCCAGGATGATGGTCTGGGAGCCGCTGTCGGCATAGACCACATTGGCCCCCGCCCCGCCCGTAACGGTCACGTTGCCAATGATCACCGCGTAGTCGATGTCGTTCAGCGTCAGCTGGGTATTGGTCGGCGCGCCCGACAGGTCGATCACCAAGGCCTCGACGCGAGACGTCGAGCCCACGAGATTGATCGTGGCGGGCTGATCAGGCGCCGTGAAGGTCGGAGTGATCGACCTGACGTCGATCGGCGTGTCCGTCGGCAGGGTCGAAAGCCAGCCGCCGCCAGCCCCCGTGAGGTTGGCCTGGTCGGTCGAACCCGCGACCGTATGCGCCCGGGTCTCGCGGATCAGGTCGGTCAGCGAGAGAGCGCCGGTGCTCGATTGAGCCGGACCGCTGACGGTCATGCCAACGCCGGTCGGAACCTGCACCACCATGCCGTTCACGCCTGACGATGTGATCGGGATGTCGGCCAGCGACGGGTTGCCGGTGAGCTCTGGCCGGTTGGTCTGGACCACAGGAATGACGACCTGGGTCGAGGTGCTGCCGTCGGCATTTGTGACGGTCGAGGTCTGCAGTTGAACGCCATCGACAGTACTGGTCTGCGGCGGGGTTGTGGTCGGCGGTGGCGGAGGCGATGCGACCGCGCTAGTCGCGGTCGACGTAACGCTCTCGGTCGCACCGAAGCCGTCGGTGTAGCTGGCGGTCAGGGTGATGACCTTGCCAAGATCCGTCGAGGTCAGAGCGTAGCTCGCCGTGGTCGCACCGGCGATCGCCTTGCCATCGGCCAGCCATTGGTAGCTGATCGCTCCAAGACCATCGGCATCAGCCAGGGTGTTGGTCGCCGTCAGGGTCTGCCCCTCGACAGCTGACCCCCCGATGGTGACGGCGCCTGTGGGCAGATCGTTGATATTGGTGATCGTGGCGGTCGCGGTTGAGACCATCGTCTCGGTCGTTCCGTGACCATCGACGTAGGAGGCCTCCACGGTGATGATCTTGCCGACCTGCCCCTGGGCCAGGACAAGGCTGGCGCTGGTCGCGCCATTGATGGCGACCCCGTCGGCCTTCCATTGATAGGTGATGGCTCCAAGACCATCGGCGTCGGCCAGGGTGTTGGCCGCCGTCAGGGTCTGCCCCTGGGCGACGGCGCCGCTGATCGTCACCGAACCTGTCGGGGCGTCATTGACGTTGGCCACTGTCGAGGTCGCGCCCGACGTGACGCTTTCGGCCATCCCGTGGCCATCGGTGTAGCTGGCCACCACGGTGATCGCCTTGCCGACCTGACCTTCCGTCAGGACGAGGGTCGAGCCGCTGGCGCCGGCGATGTCGACGCCGCCAGCCTGCCACTGATAGGTGATCGCGCCCAGACCATCCAGGTCGGCCAGGGTGTTGGCGGCCGTCAGAGTCTGGCCCTGGGCCACCGTGCCGGTGACCGTCACCGACCCCGTCGGCGCGTCATTGACGTTGGCGACCTTGCTGCCGCCGCCCGAAGAAACGCTCTCGGTCACGCCAAGCCCGTCGACATAGCTGGCGACGACGGTGATGGTTTTGCCCACCTGCGCCTCGGCGAGCACGAAGGTCGAGCCGGTTGCGCCGGCGATACTCGTCCCGTCGGCTTTCCACTGATAGCTGATCGCCCCAAGCCCATCGGCGTCAGCCAGAGTGTTGGCGGCCGTCAGGGTCTGGCCCTGCGTCGCGGTACCGCTAAACGTCACCGAACCGGTCGGGGCGTTGTTGGCGATGGTCACCGCGCTGGTCGCAGTCGATGTCACGCTTTCGGTTGCGCCGTGCCCATCGGTATAGCTGGCCACGACCGTGATCGTCTTGCCAAGCTCGGTGGCGGTCAGACTGTAAGACGCACCGGTAGCGCCGGCGATGTTCGTCCCATCGGCCTTCCACTGGTACGTGATGGCTCCCAGACCATCGGCGTCGGCCAAGGTGTCGCTGGCCGTCAGGGTCTGGCCTTCCTTCGGCGAGCCCGAGATCAAGACAGCGCCGGTCGGGGCGTCGTTGACGTTGGCGATGACGCCGGTGGCGGTGGAGGTCACGCTTTCGAGGGTGTTGAAGCCATCGGTGTAGCTGGCCACGACCGTGATCGCCTTGCCGACCTCGGCCTCGCTCAACACGAGGGTGGAACTGGTCGCGCCGACGATGTTCACGCCGCCCGCCTTCCACTGATAGCTGATGGTTCCCAGGCCATCGGCGTCGGCCAGAGTGTTGGCGGCCGTCAAGGTCTGGCCTTGCGTCGCCGCGCCGCTGATCGTCACCGAACCCGTCGGCGCGTCATTGAGATTTGCCACCGTTCCCGTCGCGGTGGACGTCACGCTCTCGGCGGCGCCATGGCCGTCGGTATAGCTGGCGACGACCGTGATCGCCTTGCCGACCTGGGCCTGGCCGACCACGAAGGTCGAGGCGGTGGCGCCGGCGATGTTCGCGCCGTCTGCCTTCCACTGATAGCTGAACACGCCCAGTCCGTCGGCGTCGGCCACCGTGCTGACCGCCGTCAGGGTCTGGCCCTGCGTCGCCGTGCCGTTGATCGTCACCGAACCCGTCGGCGCATCATTGACGTTGGCCACTGTCCCGGTCGCGCCGGACGCCACGCTTTCGGCGGCCCCGCCGCCGTCGGTGTAGCTGGCGACGACGGTGATGGCCTTGCCCACCTGCGCCTCGGCCAGCACAAGGGTCGAGCCGGTGGCGCCGGCGATATTCGTCCCGTCGGCTTTCCACTGATAGCTGATCGCCCCCAGGCCGTCGGCGTCGGCCAGAGTATTGGCCGCCGTCAGGGTCTGCCCCTGGGTCGCCGCGCCGCTGATCGTCACCGAACCCGTCGGCGCGTCATTGACGTTGGCCACCGTGCCGGTCGCGCCGGACGCCACGCTTTCGGCGGCCCCGCCGCCGTCGGTATAGCTGGCCACAACGGTGATGGCCTTGCCCACCTGGGCCTGGGCCAGGACCAGGGTGGAATTGGTCGCGCCGGCGATGTCCGCGCCATCGGCCTTCCACTGATAGCTGATGGCCCCAAGACCATCGGCGTCGGCCAGGGTGTTGGCGGCCGTCAGGGTCTGGCCCTGCGTGACCGTCCCCGAGATCGTCACCGAGCCGGTCGGCGCGTCGTTGACGTTGGCCACGGCGGCGGTGCCGTTGGAGGTGACGCTCTCGGCCGTGCCGATGCCGTCGGTATAGCTGGCCGTGACGGTGATGACCTTGCCGACCTGAGCCTGGGCCAGAACATGGGTCGAGCTGGTGGCGCCGGCGATATTCGCGCCGTCTGCCTTCCATTGGTAGCTGATCGAGCCCAGGCCGTTGGCGTCGGCCAGGGTGTTGCTGGCGGTCAGGGTCTGGCCCTGCGTGGCCGTCCCGCCGATCGTCACCGAGCCTGTCGGGGCGCCGTTGATCTTGACCTGCACATTGGCGTCGGCCGCCCCGGTGGTGAGCGAGGCGACGGCGGTCCCGCCGGAGCTGGTCACCGGACCTGCGCCCAAGGCGAGAGCTAGCGTGCCGTTGTCGCTTGCGTCAAAGCTGCCGCCCGGCGCGGCGAAGGTGTAGTCCACGACGGTGGTGGCGGCGTCCGCGCCCGAGAAGATCGAAAAGCCTGTCGCGGCCTGACCGCCCAGGGTGATGTCGTTCGTCCCGATGGAACTGCTGGCCACCGTACCGCTCCCGGCGGCGTAGGTGATCCGGACGGTATAGGTCGTCCCACCCGCGACCGTGACGTCCGGCGCGGACGTGATCGTCGCGGACGTCAGCACGTTCAGCGTGCCCAGATTGTAGATATTGGTGCTGGAGCCGCCGGTCGCACCGTTGCCCCCATTGCCGTTGCCGCCCGAGCCGCCGCCGCCGACATTGTTGCTCATGGCGCTGTTGCTGGACGCATCAAGGTTCAGCGTCGCGCCCGCGGTGTTCCAGATGCCGCCGACGCCTCGGCCCCCAGCGCCGCCAGCGCCATAGCCAGAGCCGAAGCCGCCCGCGCCGCCGCCGCCGCCGCCGCCGACATTGCCCGACACCGTGGAGCTTAGAACGGTGAGGGTTCCAGTGTTATAGATACCCCCAACCGCCGAGCCTCCCGCTGCGCCTTTGTCAGAGAAGGCCGCCCCACCGCCGCCGCCGCCGATCGAGATCGCACCATTGCCAGCCGTGCCGCCTGCGCCACCGCTGGCGTATCCTGCGGCTGCGCCGCCAGCGCCGCCAGCGCCTAGTGCTGTTCCGCCGCGCCCTGCGTGCTTGGCCCCACCTTGGTAGTCGCCTCCCGCACCACCCGCGCCACCGCCTCCTGAATGGCCGGAGTAGCTAGCCAAATCATATCCGCCAGCGCCGCCATTGCCGCCGCCCACGCCAGCGATGCCGCCGCCGCCGCCGCCGCCGCCGCCGGCGAACTCGCCGCTCCCGCCGC
>NZ_SMZP01000008.1 GCF_013181195.1 Caulobacter sp. RHG1 | reverse complement strand
AGGCCCGCGCGCCGCGCCCCGCGCCGGCCGCAGCGCCCGTCGCGGCGCCCATCGCGGCGGAGGAGGACGACTATCGCGACCTGGACATCACCGTGCGTCCGACCGTGTCGGCCCCGGTCTATGACGAGCCGGCCGGCGACGCTGGCCTGAACGAAGTGGGCGTCGGCGAGGCGGTCATTCCGCGCATCTCGATCCACGCCTTCTGCGCCCGTCCGGAAACGGCGGCCCTGATCCAGCACGCGGCGGGCGACCGTCGCATGGCCCGCGCCTCGACCATCGTCCGCGACGGCGGGCTGGACGCGGCCGTCGAGCACTATCAGAACCAGCCGACGCCCTCGCTGGTGATGGTCGAGACGACCGAGAGCGCCCAGCGCCTGCTGCACCTGCTCGACAGCCTGGCCCAGGTCTGCGACCCGGGCACCAAGGTCGTCGTGGTCGGCCAGACCAACGACATCGCCCTGTACCGCGAGCTGATGCGCCGCGGGGTCAGCGAGTACATCACCCAGCCGCGCTCGCCCCTGCAGGTGATCCGCGCGATCGGGGCGCTCTACGCCGACCCGGCCGCGCCGTTCGTCGGCCGCCAGATCGCCTTCGTCGGCGCCAAGGGCGGGGTGGGGGCTTCGACCCTGGCCCACAACTTTGCCTGGTCGATGGCCGAAAGGATGCAGACGGCCACCGTCCTGGCCGACCTGGACCTGGCCTTCGGCACCGCAGGCCTCGACTTCAACCAGGACCCCGTGCAGGGCGTTCTGGACGCCCTGACCCAGCCCGACCGCCTGGACCCGGTGCTGATGGACCGGATGATGGTTCGCTGCGGCGACCGCCTGTCGCTGTTCGCCGCGCCCTCGACCTTGGACGACGACTACGAGATCAGCGCCGACGCCTTCGAGGAGGTGACGCAGAAGATCCGCAACGCCGCCCCGTTCGTGGTGCTGGACATCCCGCACGTCTGGAGCGCCTGGACGCGCCGGGTGCTGCTGGGCTCCGACGACCTGGTGGTGGTGGCGACGCCGGATCTGGCGTCCCTGCGCAACGCCAAGAACATCATCGACCTGGTGCGCGGTTCGCGACCGAACGACATCCCGCCGCGCCTGGTGCTGAACCAGGTGGGCGTGCCAGGCCGTCCCGAGATCCCCGTCAAGGACTTCGGCGAGGCCCTGGGCGTCCAGCCTTCGCTGGTGCTGCCGTTCGATCCCAAACCCTATGGCCAGGCGGCCAACAACGGCCAGATGCTGGCCGAGGTGGCGCCCAAGTCGAAGGCCGCCGAGGGGCTGGAGCATCTGGCGCGGCTGATCAGCCGCCGCGATCCGCCGGCGCCGCAGAAGACCTCGATGCTCTCGGGCCTGTTCAAGAAGAAGTAGACCCCATGTTCGGCAAGCGCGACCAATCCGTTTCCGCCGAACAGAAGGCGCCGCCCCCCGCCCCCGCGGGCGGCGCGCCTATCGCCACGCGTCCGCAACGGGTCGAGCCGACCCCGGCGCCGACCGCGCCCGCGCCGAAGGTCAACAGTCCTTCTTCAAAAGGTGGACCCGCGCCCAAGGCGACGGCGGGTCTCGACCAGCTGCGCGCCGCGCAGGGCGTCGCCGCCGCCCAGACGACCAACATCGTCCGTGAGCAGAGCGACTATTACCACGCCACCAAGACCACGATCTTCAACGCCCTGCTCAACACCATCGACCTGAGCCAGCTGGCCCAGCTCGACCAGAAGCAGGCGGCCGAGGAGATCCGCGACATCGTCGCCGAGCTGGTGGCGATCAAGAACGTCTCGATGTCGGTCTCCGAGCAGGAGCACCTGGTCCAGGACATCATCAACGACGTCCTCGGCTACGGCCCGCTGGAGCCGCTGCTGGCGCGCGACGACATCGCCGACATCATGGTCAACGGCGCCCACCGGGTGTTCATCGAAGTGGGCGGCAAGGTCCAGCTCACGAACGTGCGCTTCCGCGACAATCTGCAGCTGATGAACATCTGCCAGCGGATCGTCAGCCAGGTCGGCCGCCGCGTCGACGAAAGCTCGCCGATCTGCGACGCCCGCCTGCCCGACGGCTCGCGCGTCAACGTCATCGCGCCCCCCTTGGCTCTGGATGGTCCCACCCTGACCATTCGTAAGTTCAAGAAGGACAAGCTGACGATGAAGAACCTGGTGGAGTTCGCCTCCATCAGCCCGGAAGGGGCGCGGGTTCTCGGCGTCATCGGCGCCTGCCGCTGCAACATCGTCATTTCCGGCGGTACGGGTTCGGGCAAGACCACTTTGCTCAACACCATGACCGCCTTCATCGACCCCACCGAACGGGTCGTGACCTGCGAAGACGCCGCCGAACTGCAGCTGCAGCAGCCGCACGTGGTGCGCCTGGAAACCCGTCCGCCGAACCTGGAAGGCCAGGGCGCGATCACCATGCGCGACCTGGTCAAGAACTGTCTGCGGATGCGTCCCGAACGCATCATCGTCGGTGAAGTCCGCGGCCCGGAGGCGTTCGACCTCCTCCAGGCCATGAACACCGGCCACGACGGCTCGATGGGCACGCTGCACGCCAACAGCCCGCGCGAAGCCATCAGCCGTATCGAGAGCATGATCACCATGGGCGGCTACGGCCTGCCCTCGAAGACCATCAAGGAGATGATCGTCGGCTCGGTCGACGTCATCGTCCAGGCGGCCCGTCTGCGCGACGGCTCGCGTCGCATCACCCACGTGACCGAGGTGGTCGGCCTGGAAGGCGACGTGATCGTCACCCAGGACCTGTTCGTCTACGAGATCACCGGCGAGGACGAGCACGGCAAGGTCGTGGGCAAGCACCGCTCGACCGGTATCGCCCGTCCGCGCTTCTGGGATCGCGCCCGCTACTACGGCCTGGAGCGCGAGCTGGCCGAAGCCCTCGACGCGGCGGAGTAGGGCGCCATGCTGTTCATCCTGGCCGGCATCCTGGGCTTCATCACCATCGCAGGTCTGGGCTTCGCCTTCGCCGGCGGCGACAGCGACAACGTCAAGGCCGCCAAGCGCGCCCAGATGATCGCGGGTGGCGGCGAGCGCCAGGCGCGCGTGCGCGCCAAGGCCGCGGCCAACACGCCCGAAGCCCGCCGCCAGTCGATCCTCAAGGCCCTGAAGGACCAGGAACGCAAGCAGAAGAAGGCGTCGCTGAGCATCGCCGCGCGCATGCAGGCGGCGGGCCTGACGCCCAACATCAGGATGTTCTGGATCATCAGCGGCGTGCTGGGCGTGATGGTCACCCTGATCGTCATCGTGCTGGGCCAGCAGGCCTTCGTCGCCCTGGGCGCAGGCTTCGCCGCGGGCCTGGGCCTGCCGCGCTGGGTGCTGGGCTTCCTGGGCCAGCGCCGCATGGCCAAGTTCACCGCCGCCTTCGCCGACGCCGTCGACATCATCGTGCGCGGCGTCAAGTCGGGCCTGCCGGTCCATGACTGCCTGAAGATCATCGGCAAGGAGAGCCCCGAGCCCCTGGCCGGCGAATTCCGCACCCTGACCGAGAACGTCGGCATGGGCGTGCCGATGGATGCCGCCCTGGAGAAGATGTACGAGCGCATGCCGACCAGCGAGCTGCGCTTCTTCTCGATCGTCCTGGGCATCCAGGCCAAGACCGGCGGCAACCTGGCCGAAGCGCTCAGCAACCTCTCCACCGTCCTGCGCGCGCGCAAGCTGATGAAGGAGAAGATCAAGGCGCTGTCGGCCGAAGCGGTCGCCTCGGCGATGATCATCGGCAGCCTGCCGCCCGGCGTGACCATGCTGATTTGCGTCACGGCGCCGACCTACATGGTCCCGCTGTTCTCCGATCCGCGCGGTCACCTGATGCTGCTGGCGGCGGGCGGCATGATGTCGGTCGGCATCTTCGTGATGCGCAAGATGATCAACTTCAAGTTCTAGGGGGAGGGCGCGGACATGATCGAAGCTTTGACCAATCCCTCGAACCTGCTGACGGCGTTCATCGCCCTCGTCGTGTTCGCCACGATCATCACCCTGACCTCGCCGATGGTGCGGGCCAGCGGCCTGGAAGGCCGGCTGAAGTCGGTGGCCAACCGCCGCGAGGAACTGCGCCGTCGCTCGCGCCAGAGCATCGCCGAACGCGGCGGAACCGCGGGCAGCTCGCTGCGCCACCAGGACGAGGGTCTGTACAAGAACGTCGTCGACCGCCTGCAGCTGTCGCGGCTGCTGGAGGACCCCAAGGTCGTCGACAAGCTGGCCCAGGCCGGTTTCCGCGGCCCCGGCCCGGTGACGACCTTCTACTTCTTCCGCTTCATCATGCCGTTCGCCTGCGCCGCGACGGCGGCCTTCTATCTCTACCTGATCAACGATTTCGGCCTGCTGCCGATGCAGAAGGTCTGCGCCTGGATGGCCTTCCTGGCGGCGGGCTACTACGCGCCGAACATCTACATCAGCAACATCGCCCAGAAGCGCCGCGAGTCGATCGTGGCCGCCTTCCCGGACTCGCTGGACCTGCTGCTGATCTGCGTGGAAAGCGGCATGTCGATCGAGGCGGCGATCCAGAAGGTCGGCGCGGAAGTCGGCTCCACCTCGATGGAGCTGGCCGAGGAACTGAGCCTGCTGACCGCCGAGCTGTCCTATCTGCCCGACCGCCGCCTGGCCTATGAGGGCCTGGCGCGCCGGACCAATCACCCGGGCATCAAGTCGGTGGCCACCGCCATGATCCAGGCCGAGCGCTACGGCACGCCGCTGGGCACGGCCCTGCGGGTCATGGCCAAGGAAAACCGCGACCTGCGCCTGTCGGCCGCCGAGAAGAAGGCTGCGGCCCTGCCGGCCCAGCTGACCGTGCCGATGATCCTGTTCTTCCTGCCCGCGCTGTTCATCGTCATCATGGGTCCGGCCATCATCCGGATCATGGACACGATGATGAAGCACTGACGGACGAGACCACAGGGTAAACGTCGCGTTCACCCTGTGGCCCGTCCCTTGCCCGGCCTGCTCCCAGTGATCTCAAACTGGGACAGGGCGCGTGGCCAAGCTGAAACGAAAGATCCTCGACGGCCTGACCGAGGAGCGCGGCGGCGCGGCCCTGGAAACCGGCCTGATCCTGTCGCTGGGCGCGTTCTTCGCGCTGGTGGTGCGGGAAGTGGTGGCCAGCCCGCTGCTGGCCCAGCTCACCCGTGCGGCCAAGGTGATCAGCCAGGCGCTGGCCTGAGGACGCGCGGCTCCGGCTACAAGGGCGCCCTGACGCCTAGGGGGCGATCATCGGACCCTGGACGGATCACATGCGGGCGCTGACCCCCTGAGCGAGCGCCAAGGCCGCTTCCAATTGCTCGTCCCGCCCCGCGCGCACGCCGGCCACGGTGCGATGGACCTCGACGGTCGGCCTGACGCCGACGCCGTGATGCGGCGCGCCGTCCTGCTTGATCACGCGCAGGCCTGTCCAGGTCAGGGTGTAGTCGCCAGGCAAGGTCAGGGGATTGACGTCGCCGTTCGTCCCCGCCGTGGTCTCGCCGACGATCGGGCCAAGCTTGGCGCCTTCGACCACGCCCATGAACGACTCGGCCTTGCTGATCGCACGACCGTCCGTGATGAACACCGCGTTCCCCTTCAGCCGAGGTTCGGACGGTGGCAGCCGCCATCGGGCGGTCTTCCAGGTCACCGCCTGGCGATCCGGGCGCAACGCCACGGGAATGTTCCACTCGGCCGAGTAGATGGCTTCGTCTCTGAAGTGGCTCAGGAAGCGTGGCGTCACATTGCCTGGATAGCCCCGCATGTCGAAGATCACCCCCTTGGCGGCGGCAAGCTGAGGCAAGGCCGCGTCCAGCTCGGCGTCCTTGATGCGGTCAAGGTCGACATAGACGACGCCCGGCGCGAGATCGGACAGCGGCGCGGGCTTCGCCGGCCGGATTTTCAGGGCCTCGGGGTTGGGAACGACTTGCACCGTGACGCTTAGCGGCGCGCCGTTCGATCGTTCGCCGGTCAAAGCGATCTTGGAGCCCGCCGGCCCCTGCTTGAGGGCCTGGCTGGATCGCCAGCGCTTCCACTGAGGCGTTGCGCCCGAGATCAGCGCTTCCTTCTCGGCGAGCAAATCCTTCACGTCGCGACCGTTCAGGGTGGTCACGACGTCGCCAGGCGCCAAGCCCGTGCCTGGCGCGGCGGCCAGGACGACCAATCGTCCCTCGATCCACTCCCAGGCGACCGGCAGCATCTGCTGGGTGGGGCCCGGCCCGACGACACTGCCGTGTCCGTCATGAAGCGCGGTCAGCAGGCCGCTCAAGACGGGCCGAAAGCTGACGGCGTCCGGCGCCGCCGCGGCGCCGATCAGCGCCGGTGGCAACTGACCCAGCCAGTCTCCGCCGACCACGTCGAAATAGGGGTAGAAGTGCTGGAAGACGTTCCAGACGATGACGATATCGGCAAGGCGCGTGGCGCGGTCCTCGGCCGAGTATGAGGCGAGGGCAGCCTTGTCGGGCATTTGCGCGACGGCGTACGGCGAAATCTCTCCGGTCTTCGGCGTCACGAGAGGCAGGCGGACGCTGACCCCGCCCGGCAAGGAGGCCGTGAACAGGTCGCTTGCCGCGCCGGCCTCGGCCGGAACGCGCAGGCTCATGTAGCGGCTGGGGACTTTCAGGCCGACGCCTTCATGGCGCCAGCGCTGGCCGGGGCCGACCGGGATCGGTTCGGCCTTGGGCGGGAGCGTGGCGGTCGGCCAGGCTCGGAACTCAGGCGCCAGGGGGCGCAAGACCGCTTCAAGGCGCTTGGCGAGATCGCGAGGGGAGCTTGCGTCCTCGACCTGGCGAACGCCCGCAATGGCGACCAGGGTCCAGTCCGCCTGCGCGGCTGCATCTCCGGGATAGAAGAAGCGCACATAGCCGTACGCGCGGGCGAAAGCCGCGAGGTTGTCCGCGCCCCGGCCCGCGAGGGGGCGGCTAGGTTCGGGACCCGCGGAGGAGGGGACGCTAAACGGTCCCGCCGCGGATGGCGCGGCCGCCGCTATGGCCCCGCCACTGGCTGCCAAGAGACACACCACACTCGCGATCAAGCGCATCATCATGCCGCTCCCCCATCGATGCTGGAGCGTTAAGGCTTGGCTTGTTCCAATTGTGGCGAGTGGTTCGGTCTCTTCCGCCCTGGGTTTAGTCGGAGCTCTTGGCGCCCGGCGTTACTGCCCGCCGCCGGCTTTCAGCGATTCCCAGGTCCGGCCCGTGGCGCCCTGGCTTGGGCCCCCCTGGCCCAGAGCCGCGCGCAGATAGGCCAGGTTGTTGTTGACCAGTTCGGGGGGCAGGTCGGCGCGGGCCAGTTTTTCGGCTTCGGGCAAGCGACCTTGCAGGCCCACGACCAGGGCCAGGTTCTGGCGCGCCTGGATGGTGGCGGTCGGCAGGGCGACGGCGCGGCGCAACTGAGCCTCGGCGGCGGTCAGGTCGCCTCGCGCGGCCAGGAACATGCCGTAGTTGGTGGCCGGCGCGGCCTCGTTCGGGGCCAGGGCCAGGGCCTGACGGTGGGCGACCTCGGCCTCCTCGCCGCGCTCGGCCTGTTCATAGGCCACGGCCAGCAGGGCCTGCGGGCGCCAGTCCTTGGGCGAAAGGGCGGCGGCCTTGCGGGCCGGATCGACGGCGTAGAAGCCCTGGCCGCGGGCGATGTGGGCGCGCGCCAGCTCCAGCAGCAGCGGCAGGTCGCTGGGATGGGCGACCAGGGCGTTGGTCGCGGCCTCGGCGGCCTCATCGTTGCGACCCAGGTTGCGCAGCGCCAGGGCCAGGCCGGCGCCGGCCTCGGCGTCGGCCGGGTCGAGTTCGATCTGCGTCCCCCAGAAGGCGGCGCGGGCCAGCGGGTCCAGGCGCGCGGCCTCGGCGCGCAGCTCGCGGCTGGCCTTGGGCGGCGGCTTGGGAGCGGCGGCCTCGGGCTTCTTGCCTGCAGCCTGGGGCGCATCGGCGGCGAAGGCGGGCAGGGCCAGCAGAAGAGCCGCCGGGGCGAGAACGGTTGCGACGAGCGCGCGCTTGCGACACATGGAAGACACGTCTCCAGAAGGTTGCGCCATGATCCGGCCGCCGCCTCAAGGAATCGTTAAGCATAATTTTAAAGGGTTCCGCCGATGACCGACGCGACGCATCCGATCCTCGAGCAGGCTCAGGGGCAGGCGATCCCGGTCCACCCCCTGGCCGAGGGCGAGGTCGAGGCGTTCCTGGCGCAAAAGCGAGCGCCGGTAAGGACTTATGCGGCGGCGAACAAGTTCTCGGGCAAGGCCGGCCAGGTTCTGACCGTGCCTGGCGCCAGCGGCGCGGTCGAGCGGGTGCTGCTGGGCACGGGCTCCGGCCGCGTTGATCTGTCGCTGTTTCGCACCCTGGCGGGCAAGCTGCCGGCCGGCGAATACGCCCTGGCCAAGCTGCCGCGCGGGATCGATCCGGAGCAGGCGGCCCTGGCCTTCGCGCTCGGGACCTATCGCTTCGACCGCTACAAGAAGCGCGGCGAGCCGATCCCGCGCCTGGTCGCCCCCAAGGGCGTCGACGTCGCGGCCGTGACCGCCTTCGCTCACGCCTGCGCCCTGGCCCGCGACATGGTCAACACCCCGGCCAACGACATGGGGCCGCTGCAGATCGAGACCATCGCCGGTGAGATCGCGCAGAAGTACGGCGCGACGCTGTCCGTCGTGCGCGGCGACGACCTGCTGAAGGAGAACTACCCCGCCATCCACGCCGTGGGTCGCGCCGCCGTCGAGGTTCGCAGCCCCCGGATGATCGAGGTGACCTGGGGCGATCCCGACCACCCCGTGCTGGCCCTGGTGGGCAAGGGCGTGGTGTTCGACACCGGCGGTCTGGACATCAAGCCCTCGGCCGGCATGCGGCTGATGAAGAAGGACATGGGCGGGGCCGCCCACGCCCTGGCCCTGGGCCGAATGGTCATGGAGGCCAGGCTGCCGGTGCGGCTGGTGATCCTGACCCCGGTGGTCGAGAACGCCATCGCTGGCGACGCCATGCGCCCGGGCGACGTGCTGCAGACCCGCGCGGGCCTGACGGTGGAGGTCGGCAACACCGACGCCGAGGGGCGCCTGATCCTGGCCGACGCCCTGACCCGCGCCGCCGAGCTCAAGCCTGCCCTGACCCTGGACTTCGCCACCCTCACCGGCGCGGCCCGGATGGCCATGGGGCCGTTCGTGATCCCGTTCTGGACGCCGGACGACAAGCTGGCCGGCCAGATCGAGACGGCGTCGAAGACGGTGTCCGACGCGGTGTGGCGCATGCCCCTGACCGAGGCCTATCGCGAGGCCCTGGACAGCGACATCGCCGATCTCAAGAACGACCCCGACGGCTGGGCCCAGGCCGGCGCCACGACGGCGGCCTTGTTCCTGCAGCGCTTCGCCCCAAATGGAGAAGAGGTCGGCCCCTGGGCGCACTTCGACGTCTTTGCCTGGAACCCCAAGGGACGCCCCGGATTCCCGGTAGGAGCGGAGGTTCACGCCATCCGCGCCGCCTTCGCCATGATCAAGAGCCGGTTCGCATGACGTTAGACACTCGTACTGCCCTGGCCCGCACGGATCTGGCCGACCAGCGGATGGAAGGCTTGGCCCCGGCCGAGCGCTACGCCGCCAGCCGGGTCATGGTCTGCGCCGAACCCTCGACGGCCATCCGCGCCGACGCCGCGCCCGACGCCGAGCAGTGGGATCAGCTGCTGTTCGGTGAGGTCTTCCGGGTGCTGGAGGAGAAGAACGGCTTCGTTTGGGGCCAGGCGGCCCGCGACGGCTATGTCGGCTATGTCGCGAGCTCGGCCCTGATCGAACAGGGCCATCCGCCGACCCATGCGGTCAGCGCGATCCGCACCTACGCCTTCAGCCAGCCCGACATCAAGTCGCGGCCGGAGGGACTGTACAGCCTGAACGCCCTGGTCACGGTCGAGGCTCGTGAAGGCCGGTTCGCCAAGGGCGCCGGCACGGGCTGGTTCGTCGAGGAGCACCTGACCCCGATCGGCCGCGGTCATCGCGACCATGTCGCCGTCGCCCAGGCCTTCCTGGGCGCGCCCTACCAGTGGGGCGGCCGCGAGAGCCTGGGCCTGGATTGCTCGGGCCTCGTGCAGCAGGCCCTCTACGCCTGCGCCCGCGCCTGTCCGCGCGACACCGACATGCAGCGCGCCTTCTTCCGCCAGATCGTCGAGAGCGACCGCAAGCGTGGCGACCTGGTTTTCTGGAAGGGCCACGTCGCCCTCCTGCTGGACCCCGACACCATCCTCCACGCCAACGCCCACCACATGGCGACGGCGATTGAGCCCCTGAGCGAGGCCATCGCCCGCATCGAGGCGGCGGGCACGGGGGCGCCGCTGGGCTATCGGCGGGTCTGAGCTGATCATCCTCCCCGGTGCAGCGGGGGGAGAGGGGAAAAGCAAAAAGGCCGCGGAGCTTTCGCTTCGCGGCCTCTTCGATATCAGGAGCGCTGAAGGATCAGACCTTCGGCGGGGCCGTGTTGCCGCCAGCCGCGGGGGCGGCGGGAGCGGCCGCGGCGCCAGCAGCCGGAGCCGCTTCGCCGGTCGGCGGGTTGGCGGCGGCTTCCGTGGCGGCGGCGCCTTCGGCCGGAGCCGCGGCGGCGACCGGACGCGGAGCCGGGATCGGCAGGGTGCTGCCCAGGCTGTGCAGATAGGCGATCAGCGCGATGCGATCTTCCGGCTTCTTCAGACCCACGAAGGTCATGTTGGTGCCGGGGACGTCCTTACCCGGAGCCTTCAGGAACAGGTACAGGGCGTCGTAGTCCCACACCGGGGTCTTGCCCGAGAAGTCCTTCATCGCGCCCGAATAGTTGAAGCCAGCGTGAGCGGCCGGCTTGCGACCCACCACGTCCCACAGGCCCGGGCCGGTGGAGTTGGCGTTCGAGGCGTCCATCTTGTGGCACGCGGCGCACTTGGCCGAGACGGCCGCGCCAGCGGCGACGTTGGCCGGGGTCAGCACGGCGTTCCAGTCCGGCGGCACGTCGGCCGCGGCGGCGCCGCCGCCAGCCGACTCTTCCTGGATGGCGATCTCGTAGCCGGCCTTCTCGAGCTCATGCTTCTTGAAGACGATGTCCGACGCTTCGCGCAGACCGAAGATAACGAGGCCGGTCAGCAGCACGCCGCCAGCGATCTTGTTGAACGTCAGGTCGCTCATCTAGCCTAGTCAGCCCTTTGTCAGCCCGTTCGCAAGCCGGGCTTGAATCCGCGACGCACGGCGGTCTCTGGCGAGTCCAGACGTGCGTCATGTTGCGCTCGCGTCTCTTACACGCTACCGCCCCTCGCGCAACCGGGCAGCAAAGATTTGAGGCCGCATCCGCCTATGAAGCCCATCGTCCTGATCCCCGCGCGGATGGCCGCGACCCGCCTGCCGAACAAGCCGCTGGCCGACATCGGCGGCGTCCCGATGATCGTCCGGGTCCTGAACCAGGCCCTGGCCGCTGGCATCGGCCCCGTGGCCGTGGCCGCCGGGGACGCCGAAATCGCCCTGGCGGTTCAAGCCGCTGGCGGGACGGCGGTGCTGACCGATCCAGACCTGCCCTCGGGCTCGGACCGCATCCTGGCCGCGCTGGCCGTGCTCGATCCGGGTTCGCAGCACGACGTGATCATCAACCTGCAGGGCGACATGCCGTTCGTCGACCCGGCGGTGCTGAGCGATTGCGCGCGACTACTTAAGGACTATGGCGACGCCGACATCGCCACCGTCGTCGCGCCCGAGGCCTCGCCCGCTGACCGGTCCAATCCCGACGTGGTCAAGGCCGTGCTGGCGATGGAAGCCGATCAGAAGAGCGGCCGCGCCCTCTACTTCACCCGCTCGACGCTCTATGGCGATGCGCCCGTGTGGCGCCACATCGGCATCTACGGCTATCGCCGCGCGGCGCTCACGGCGTTCAACGCCGCCGCCCCCTCGGCCCTGGAAAAGCGCGAGAAGCTGGAGCAGCTGCGCGCCATGGAGCTGGGCCTGACGATCCGCGCGGCCGTTGCAGCGACCGCCCCGATCTCCGTCGACAACCCCTCTGACCTCGAAGCCGCCCGAAAGCAGGCCCTATGAGCATCCTCAAGAAAATCGCCTTCCAGGGCGAGCCCGGCGCCAACAGCCACGAGGCCTGCCGGACGTACTTTCCCGAGTACGAGGCCTATCCCTGCAAGACGTTCGAGGAAGCGTTCGAGGCCATCAAGACGGGCCAAGCCCAGCTGGGCATGATCCCGATCGAGAACTCGATCGCCGGCCGGGTCGCTGACGTCCACCACCTGCTGCCGGCCTCGGGCCTGAAGATCATCGGCGAGCGCTTCAAGCCGATCCGCTTCCAGCTGATGGCCAACAAGGGCGTCAAGCTGGCCGACATCAAGGTCGTGGCCTCGATGCCGATCGCCCTGTCCCAGTGCCGCCACAGCCTCAAGAAGCTGGGCGTCAGCACCGAGGCGGCCGGCGACACGGCCGGCGCGGCCAAGGACCTGGCCCTCAAGCCTGACTCGACCCGCGGCGCCGTCGCCCCGGCCCTGGCGGCCGAGATCTATGGCCTGGACATCCTGGCCCGCGACATCGAGGACGAGCGCCACAACACCACCCGCTTCCTGGTGATGACGGCTGACAAAAATCCCGAGCCGCCGCCGTTCACCCACCGCTGCGTGACCAGCTTCGTGTTCAAGGTCCGCAACCTGCCGGCCGCGCTCTACAAGGCCATGGGCGGGTTTGCGACCAACGGCGTCAACATGACCAAGCTGGAAAGCTACATGGAGAACGGCGCCTTCACGGCGACCTTCTTCTACGCCGAGGTTGACGGCCGCCCCGAGGACCGCAGCCTGGCCCTGGCCTTCGACGAACTGAAGTTCTTCTCGGAGAAGTTCGAGATCCTGGGCGTCTATCCGGCCGACCCGTTCCGCGACCGCGGGTAAGGTTTACGGGCGTGCTCACGGACGCCCGGACCCCAGCGCTCCCAGAACGGTGACATGTGTCACTTTTGTTTCTGAAAATCGTTGTTTTGCAAGGGCTTGCATGCAACTAGCGGGCTCCATGGGGTTGTTGACAACCCTGTGGATAGCCTTTTCTTCCCATTAATATTTGACGTCTTAAGTCCGTGCCGACTCCACCTTGCCTGAGGCGCGCATGTTCCGGCGGAAACCCGAAAACACCGATCGACTCGACGTCGCGGCGTTCATCTTCCAGCACTCCCCCGACGGCTACTACGTCATCGAGAACGGGGTGATCGTCGACTGCAATCCGGCGATGGAAAAGCTGATGGCCAGCAGCCGCGAGGCGTTGCTCGGCGTGTCGCCCACCCAGCTGTCCCCCGAGTTCCAGCCCTGCGGCGGGCGCTCGGCCGATCTGGTGGGCTCGCGGATGACCGAGGCCTTCGCCAAGGGGCATATCCGGTTCGAATGGCTGCACCAGCGCCTCGACGGCTCACCCTTGCCTGTGTTCGCCACCGTCATCCCCGCCAAGATCGGCGTGCGCGAAGTGCTGGTGGTGTTCTGGCAGGACTTCCGCGAGACCGTGGCGATGCGCGAAGCGCAGGCCCGGGCGCATGAGGCCGAGCAGGCCGCCGCGGCGGCCCAGGCCCGCGTCGTCGAGCAACTGGCGGGCGGGCTGCACGCCCTGGCCCAGGGCGATCTGCGCGTCCAGTTCGACCAGCCGTTCCCGGCGACCTATGAGCAGCTGCGCGCCGACTTCAACAGCGCGGCCTCGGCGCTGGAGGCGGCGGTCTCGACCGTCGCCACGGGCGTGTCGGCCATGACCGCCGGTTCGCGCGAGATCTCGTCGGCCGCCATCGACATGTCGCGCCGGATCGAGCAGCAGGCCGCCAGCCTGGAAGAGACCGCCGCGGCGCTCGACGAGATTACCGCCACCGTCCAGAAGACCGCCGAGAACGCCCGCGAGGCCTCGGAATCGACGACCAGCGCACGCCAGGCGGCCGAGACGGGCGGCCGGATCGTCCATCAGGCGACCGAGGCTATGACGGGCATCGAAGCCAGCTCACGCGAGATCGGCAACATCATCGGGGTGATCGACGAGATCGCCTTCCAGACCAATCTGCTGGCCCTGAACGCCGGGGTCGAGGCGGCGCGGGCCGGCGAGGCGGGGCGCGGCTTCGCCGTCGTCGCCCAGGAAGTCCGCGCGCTGGCCCAGCGCTCGGCCGATGCGGCCAAGGAGATCAAGACCCTGATCACCAAGTCGTCGGACGAGGTCGCCCAGGGCGTGGGCCTGGTCGAGCAGACCGGCCAGGCGCTGGAGAAGATCATCGGCCAGGTCGGCGCGGTCAGCCAGCTGGTCGCCGACATCGCCGCCTCGTCGCGGGAGCAGGCGACCGGCCTGCGCGAGGTCAATGTCGCGGTCAATCACATGGATCAGGCCACCCAGCAGAACGCGGCGATGATCGAGCAGTCGACCGCCGCCAGCGAGGCCCTGGCCCGCGAGGCTGGCGAACTGGCCGCTCTGACCACCCGCTTCCGCCTCAACCGCGACGGCCAGGAGGCCCGCCGGCCCGGCCGGGCGGCCTGATCGGCCGCCGTAACGTCACCCTTTCCGTATCGCCGTTCTCTGACTAGCCTCCCCTCAAAATGGGGAGGCCGTTGATGAACGAGACGATGATCGCGCCGGTGATGGCGCTGGTGGGGTGGTCGCTGCTGATCTGGCTGTGGATGTACGTCCAGCGGATCCCGGCCATGCAGAAGGCTGGGATCAAGCCGCAGGACGCGCGGTTCCCCGGCTCGCTGAATGCGCTGCCCGACGGCGCTCGGCAGGCGGCCGACAACTACAATCACCTGATGGAGCAGCCGACGATCTTCTACGCGGCGGCCCTGGCCATTCAGGTCGCCGGCCACGCCGACGGCATGGCCGTGCATCTGGCCTGGGTCTATGTTGTCGCCCGGGTGCTGCACAGCCTGGTGCAGGTCAGCGTCAACCTGGTGGCGGTGCGGTTCCTGCTGTTCCTGGTGTCGACCGGCGTGCTGGCGGCGATGGTGGTGCGCGAGCTGGTGAAGGTGTTCGGCTAGATCGCGTCCAGCCCGATATCCAGCACCGGGGCCGAGTGGGTCAGGGCGCCGACGCTGATCACGTCGACGCCCGTCTCCGCGATCGCGCGGACCGTCGTCAGGTTGACCCCGCCCGAGGCCTCCAGCACCGCGCGGCCCTTGGCCAGGCTCACCGCCGTGCGCAGGTCGTCGAGGCTGAAATTGTCGAGCATGACCACGTCGGGGCCGTGCTTCAGGGCCTCTTCCAACTGGTGCAGGCCGTCGACCTCGACCTCGACCTTCACCAGGTGGCCGGCGTGGGCGCGCGCCCGGCGGACGGCTTCGCCGACCCCGCCGCAGGCGGCGACGTGGTTGTCCTTGATCAGGATGGCGTCATCCAGGCCGAAGCGGTGATTGACCCCGCCGCCGCAGCGCACGGCGTACTTCTCCAGCGCCCGCAGGCCGGGCGTGGTCTTGCGGGTGTCGACGATGGTGGCGCCGGTGCCCTCGACCAGGCGCACATAGGCCCGGGTCAGGGTGGCGATGCCCGACAGGCGGCCCAGCAGGTTCAGGCCGGTGCGCTCGGCGGCCAGCACGGCGCGGGCGTTGCCTTCAGCCCTTGCGAGGATCGCGCCCGGCGCGGCGTCCGAACCATCGGGCGTCACGACCTCGAAGGTCGCGGTCGGATCCAGGGCGGCCAGGGCCAGGCGCGCGCAGGCCAGGCCCGAGATCCGTCCGTCGTGGCGGCTGGCGAAGACGACCGACAGGCGGGTGTCGGCGTCGATGCAGGCCTGGCCGGTGATGTCGCCGGCCAGGCCAAGGTCTTCAGCCAGGGCGTGGTCGACGATGGGGCGGATCAGCAGGTCGTCGAGAGGCGTGATGGTCATTCGGCGGCGTAGCGGACGGCGTCCGCGCTCGTAAGGGTGACGAAGGTGCGCGCTGCTTCGCCCGTCTGGGGGAAGTCGGCGCGGTAGTGGCCGCCGCGGCTTTCCTGGCGGGCCAGGGCGGCCTCGACGATCAGGCGGGCGGCGACGACGGTCGGGGCATTGGCAGGCAAGGCGCGGATCTGCTCCAGCAGGCGGGTCAGGCCCGCGGCGTCGCGGATGACGCCGGCGTCTCGGCTCATGGCCTTGCGCAGGGTCTGCAGGGCGGCGTCGGGCAGGTCGGGGAGGGGCTCAAGGCTGATCGGCGCGCCGCCGTGTTGGCCTTCCGTCGCCGCCGCCTGGCCAGCGCGGGCGCCGAACACGGCCGCTTCCAGCAGGCTGTTGGAGGCCAGGCGATTGGCGCCCTGCACGCCCGTCGAGGCGCACTCGCCGGCGGCGTAGAGCCCCGGCAGGCTGGCGCGGCCGTCGAGATCCGTCGCGACCCCGCCCATGTGATAGTGCACCGCTGGAACGACCGGGATCATCGCCCGGCGCGGGTCGATGCCGCCGCTGATGCAGGCCTCGAACACAGCCGGAAACTCTTTCGGGAAGTGTCCGCCGACCGCCTGGGTGGCGTCGAGGAAGGCGCAGCGGCCGGCCTCTCGTTCGGCATGGATGGCGCGGGCCACCACGTCGCGCGGGGCCAGCTCCATCGCCGGGTGGTAGTCGGCCATGAAGGCGCGGGCGTCGGCGTTGCGCAGGATCGCGCCCTCGCCGCGCAGGGCCTCGGTGGCGAGGGGCGCGGGATCGCGGCCGATGTCGATGGCCGTGGGATGGAACTGCACGAACTCCGGATCGGCGATCGTCGCGCCGGCCAGGGCGGCCAGGCCCAGGCCCTCTCCGCGCACCTGGGCGGGCGTGGTGGTGACGGCGTAGAGGCCGCCGATGCCGCCGGTGGCCAGGATCACGGCCGTGGACAGGATCTCGACCAGGGCGCCATCGACTTCGGCCAGCACCCCGACGACACGGCCGGTCTTGTCCTGCAGAAGGCGGCGGGCGCGGGCGTTTTCGCGGACCTCAAGGGTCGGCGTGGCGCGGACGGCTGCGACCACGGCGGCCATGATCGCCGCGCCGGCTCCGTCGCCGCCGACCCGGGCGACCCGGGCCTTGGCGTGGGCGGCTTCCAGGCTCAGCACGAAGCCGCCGTCCGGCTGGCGGTCGAACGGCGCGCCGAGGGCGGCCAGGTCGCGCACGGCCTGGGGGCCTTCTTGCGTCAGCAGGGTGACGGCGTCCGGATCGCAAAGGCCCGCGCCGGCAGCGATGGTGTCGGCGGCGTGCAGGGCCGGGGTGTCGTCGCCGGCCAGGGCTGCGGCCATGCCGCCCTGCGCCCAGGCGCTGGAGCAGCCGGTGGCCAGTGGCGTCGGCGACAGCACCAGGGCCTTGCCGGCGGCCCCTTTCGTCGCGGAAAGGGCGGCGCTGAGACCCGCCAGACCGGCCCCGAGGATCACGGGGCCGTCGAAAGCCAAACGCTGGGTCACTGAAACACTCCCTGGGGAGAGGGAAGGGAAGGCGTTCTAGATCAGCTCGACATCGACGTGATGGCGGGCCTTCACCAGGTCGTACCGCGCCGGGACGGCCGGCGGCGGCAGGTCGATCATCCGCTGAACGGCCAGGCGCGCGCGGTCGAGGATGTCGGCGTCGACCGTCACCTCGTACTGCTCGTAAACGAGGGCGTCATAGATGTTCTGCAGCGTGATGCGCTTCATGTGGGGGCACATGTTGCAGGGGCCGATGAACTGGGTCGCAGGGCTTTCGGCCTGGACGTTGCTGGCCATCGAGCACTCGGTGATCAGCACCACCTGAGCCGGCTTGCGGGCCGCCACATAGTCGTTCATCGCCGCGGTCGAGCCGGCGAAGTCGGCCGCTTCCAGGATCTCGGCCGGGCATTCGGGGTGGGCCAGAACCTCGGCGCCGGGCCATGCGGCGCGCATGTCGGCGATGTCGCTGGCGGTGAAGCGCTTGTGGACTTCGCAATGACCGGCCCAGGCGATGATCTTGACGTCGGTCTGGCGGGCCACGTTGCGGGCCAGATATTCGTCGGGGATCAGGATGACCTTGTCGACGCCCCACTCCTTGGCCGCCCACTCGACCACCTGCACCGCGTTGGCGCTGGTGCAGCAGATGTCGGTCTCGGCCTTCACGTCGGCGGTCGTGTTGACATAGGTGACCACCGGGATGCCCGGGTGGCGCTCCTTGATCAATCGCACGTCGGCGCCGGTGATCGAGGAGGCCAGGCTGCAGCCGGCCTTCAGGTCGGGGATCAGGATCTTCTTTTCAGGCGACAGGACCTTGCTGGTCTCGGCCATGAAGTGCACGCCGGCCTGGATGATGATCTTGGCGTCGCTCTTGGCGGCTTCCTTGGCCAGCGCCAGGCTGTCGCCCACGAAGTCGCCCACGCCGTGGAAGATGTCCGGCGTCATGTAGTTGTGGGCCAGGATCGCGGCGTTCTTCTCGCGCTTTAGACGGTTGATCGCCGAGATCAGCGGGGCCTGGGCGCGCCACTCCATCGGGGTGACGTGGTGCTTGACCTTGTCCCAGACCTGGGCGGTTTCCGCTTCGATCGCAGCGGTGAACTCAAGCGGCGCAGCAAAACCATCGGCCATGGGATCCTCCGTTATGCTCAAAGTGAGCATTTCCAGGGTCTCAAAAAACGCCGGGGCGGAATCGGCCATTCCGTTCCGGCGTCACTGTTATGCCGTCAGCATTATGCTGAAAGTGAGCATAACTCGTCTGTCACACATATAGACCTTCGAAGGCGGAATGCAAACCCGGGTTCAGCCAAACCTGAGGGGTGTCCGGCATCCTCGTGGGCTCCTCGGGCAAGAGTGCGGCGACGGAGCGGGGCAGGACGCGATCGCTGCGCGGCTTCGTTGTCCTGTCAGCAATTTTTCGTTACATATCGGTAATTCAGAAGCAATATTTAGCAACAAGACCGGATGCGCAGAATTGTTCGCCAATGGCCCTGATGTTTTACTTGTACAGTAATTCATGTACAAGTATTTATTATAGTGAAAATGGCCAAATTTGAACTATATCGCATATAGATTATATTATTTGCAATAATGACTGTGCTTTAATTCATCGACTTTATTCTGATACCGATATTGGGTTACATATTATTAATGATGTGACTTAAATGCGACATCGGTTCGGTGTCATATTTCGTCGTCGCAATGTTCGTTGACCTAAGATCGTTTCAGTCCGTAGCTCCCGCCAATCCGGCTCCGAACGCGATCCGGAAAGGGCCGTGCGTCTTCCGCGCGGCGCTTGTGACTCTGGGGAGAGTACCTTGAATACGAAGACCATCCGGGAGCGCCTGCTCGCTTCCTCCATGATCTGTGGCGCGGCGTTCGCCACGCTCGGCGCTGGCCAAGCCGTCGCTCAGACGGCGCCTGCCGACACGCAGGTCGAAGAAATCGTCGTCACCGGTTCGCTGTTCCGTCGTACGGACACCGAGACCCCGTCGCCGGTCACCGTGCTGACCTCCGAAACCCTGCAGCGCGCGGGCATCAGCACCGCCGCCGACGCCATTCGCTCGATCTCGGCCGACGGCGCCGGTTCGATCCCGACCGGCTTCCAGGGTGGTTTTAGCGCCGGCGGCTCGGCCGTCTCGCTGCGCGGCCTGGGCGTTTCGTCGACCCTGGTTCTGGTCGACGGCCTGCGATCGGCCAACTTCCCGCTGAACGATGACGGCCACAACGCCTATGTCGACCTGAACACGATCCCATTCAGCCTGATCGAGCGCGTCGAAGTTCTGAAGGACGGCGCCTCGTCGTCGTACGGCGCCGACGCCATCGGCGGCGTGGTGAACCTGAAGCTCAAGAAGCAATTCGTCGGCGTCGCCGGCAGCCTCGAAGCCGGTGAAAGCGACCGCGGCGACGCCGAGCACAAGCGCGGCGACCTGACCCTGGGCTTTGGCGACTACGCCGCCAGCGGCTGGAACGTCTACATCAACGCCGAGTACCAGAAGGACGGCCGGGTCACGAACCACAGCCGCGGCTTCCCGTTCAACACGACCGACCTGACCCCGATCGGCGGCGTCGACAACAACGCCGCCGACAGCAGCATGGTCGCCGTCACGCCGACCGCCGTCGTGACGCGCGTGGGCCAATCCGACCTGAACAACCCGCTGGCCGGCGCCGCCGGTTCGCCGTTCACCAGCCAATATGACGCGCTGAACCTGAACTGCACCAACGGCACGTTCACCGTCACCACCGGCGCCGCCCAGGGCACGAGCTGCAAGTACAATCTGCAAGACCTGTACAACCAGATCTCGCCGCTGCAGAAGCGCATGGCGTTCAACGGCCGCCTGAGCGTCCGCCTGAGCGAGAACATCGAAGCCTACGCCACCGGCAGCTTCTCGCGTAACGAAGTGAACATCCGCAGCGCGCCGCAAAGCACGCGTCTGCGTCAGCCCTTCGGCGCCGCGGCCTCGCTGGCCTCGAACAACCCGGGCATGGTCCTGCCGGTCTGGATCTGCTCGACGGGAACCAACTGCGCCGTGGCGACCGATCGCCGCCTGAACCCGAACAACCCCTATGCGGCCGCCTACGCCAACGATCCGGCCAACGGCGCGGCGCGCATCTACTACCTGTTCAGCGACATTCCGGTCAGCAGCGCGCGTCGCAACGACGTCATCCGCGGCACGGCCGGCCTGAGCGGCGACTTCGGCGGCGACTGGAACTGGCGCATCGAAGCCGTCGGCGCCAAGGACAACCTGCGCCTGACCCAGCGCGGCTATCTGAACATCGCCAACACGCTGAAGGCCATCAACACCGGCTCGTACAACTTCGTCGATCCGTCGAAGAACACCGCCGCCGTGCGTCAGTCGATCTCGCCGGACATCACCACGCCGTCCAGCTCGTCGCTGATGTCGCTGGAAGGCTCGATCACCAAGCGCCTGTGGACCCTGCCCGGCGGCGACATGCAGCTGGCCGTCGGCGCCCAGGTCCGTCGCGAAGAGCTGAACAACCGCAACCAGAACGCTCGCCTGGACACCTGGACCCTGACCACCTCGTCGGCCGCCGGTGAACACACCGTCAGCGCCGGCTATTTCGAAGTGCTGGCCCCGGTTCTCGAGCAGGTGGAAGTCAACGTGTCGGGTCGCTACGACCACTACTCGGAAGGCTACGGTCACTTCTCGCCGAAGGTTGGCGTGAAGTACACGCCGATCCGTCAACTGGCCCTGCGCGGTACGTTCGCCAAGGGCTTCCGCGCCCCGACCTTCGCCGAAGCCAGCGCGGCCTCGCAATATGCCGGCTTCTCGAACTACACCCCGCCGACCGCCTTCCAGAACGCGCACGGCGGCACGGTCACCGGCGGCAACAAGAACCCCTATGCCGGCCAGTACTCGATCGGCGGCGGCTACAACGGCAACCCGGACCTGAAGCCGGAAGTGTCGCGCAGCTTCACGGCCGGCGCGATCTATGAGCCGACCCGTTGGCTGAGCATGACGGTCGACTACTACAACGTGAAGAAGAACGACCTGATCGTCTCGGGTCCGCTGATGGCCCAGGCCCGCGCGGCCTACTTCAGCAAGACCAATGTGACGGAGGCCTGCGCCGCCGTCGCCGCCATCGGCCCGGGCTACTCGTGCAACGTCGTCGACGGCGTCGACCCGCTGTTCCCGACCGCCCTGCCGCGCGTGCTGATCATCAATGCGCCGTTCGTCAACGCCAACTACCAGATCACGTCGGGTGTCGACCTGGCCGCTACGGTCAAGGCGCCGATCACCGACAGCATCCGGTGGACCAGCCGCATGGAAGTCACCCACGTGATCCAGTCGGACCTGCACACCGCCGATGGCAAGGTGCAGAAGTACGCCGGTACGCTGGGCCCGAACGGCCTGTCGGCGGGTAACGGCACGCCGAACTGGCGCGGCAACTGGCAGAACACCCTGGCGTTCGGCGAGAAGTACACGCTGTCGGCCACGGCCTACTATGTCGGCAAGATTAAGCAGGTCGCCGCCGACGTCTACGAAGACACCAGCTGCGCCAAGGGCAACCTGTACAACAACGGCGATGCTGCGATGGGCGAAAAGTTCTGCCACATCAAGAGCTTCGTCAATGTCGACGTGAACGCCACCGCCCAGGTGACCGATCAGGTCCAGGTCTACGGCAACATCGGCAACGTGTTCGACGCTTCGGCCCCGGTTGCTCCGGGCGCCTACAGCTCGAACCCGAACTACCTGAGCGCCTTCCACTTCCCCGGCCTGATCGGCCGGACGTTCAAGGTCGGCGTCCGCTTCGCCTATTAAGGCTGAGCATACCAGGCTTGGCGGACCTTCGGGTCAGTCAGGGGCCGGCTCCGAAAGGAGCCGGCCCTTTCTTTTTGCGCCTCAGCGCGGGCTGTCGGGGGCGTGCAGAACGCGCGCCGCGTAGCTGAAGTTCAGCTCCGGCGGCGGCGTGAATGGCTCGCGATAGGGGGGCACCGTCTTGGCGGTGAAGCTGGCGTAGCTGAGCGTGGTGGTGTCGGCGGCGGTGGAGACCGCCAGGCCCGAGATCCGGTCGGCGTTGCGCCAGTTGCTGGCTTCCTCGGCCGAGGGCGTGCGCGGCTTCCGGGCGGCGTCGATCAGGAGATAGGTGGTCGTGTCGCCATGATGGGCGGACGGACGCTGGCCGGCCCAGGCGCGGGCCTGGGCGTCGACGCTCAGATTGGCCGGGCCGATCAGGGTGCAGGTGCGACGCTCGCCGACCTCCAGCTGCTCGACCCCGGAAACCAGCCGGTATTCACCGTCGGCCGCTTGGCGCGACCAGGTGGCGCGGTCGACCTGGCGCCAGCCCCCCTCGGCCGTCGAGACGGCGGCGGCGATGGCGGCCGGCTTGGCCTTGCCATCGACGCAAGCCCGCTTGAACTGCGCGAACGGGTCGGGGGCGGCGTGAGCGAGAGCGGGCAGGGCGAGGGTCGCAGCGACCGCGAGCAGGGACCAAGACGAGCGCATGCGAAGGCTCCAATGGACTGTGGAACCCTCAGCTTAATCCCGAATTTTGCGCTCGGACAATCCTAAGGTTGAGCGCCTGGCCTTGTGCCCAAGAAAAAGCCGCCCCGGAGCAAGCTCCGAGACGGCTGAAGTCATGCTCGGCCCGAAGGCCTCGCAGGGGAGGAAAGGCTTAGTTGAACTTGGCGCTCAGCGAGACGCCGACGACGCGCGGCTCGTTGTAGACGGCGGCCATGTAGTTCTCGATCACACCCTTGAGGTTCTTCTCGTTGGTGATGTTGCGACCGAACAGGGCGATCTCGTAGCCCTTGTCCAGGTTCTCGTAGCCCAGCTTCACGCCGCCCTCGAAGTTGCCCTTCGAGTAGAACTCGCGGGTCTTGTAGAGCACGAAGTTGGTGTAGCCCTGCAGGTTCCAGTCGGTGGCCACGAACACCCGGCCGCTGTCCGACACCGGGATGTCATAGCGACCGGTGAAGTTCAGGTTGTATTCCGGGGCGTTCGGCAGCGGCTCGCCGTCGATCTGCGCGAAGGTGTTGGCGCCGACCTTGATCGTCGGGTTTTCCACCGTGCAGACCACCACGCCGTTCAGGGCGCAGACCTGGGCGTAGACGCGCTTGTCCTTGATCTCGCTGTGCAGGTAGCTGGCGCCAGCCGTCAGCAGCAGGTTCGGAACCGGACGCCATTCCAGGTCGGCCTCGACGCCGTAAGCCTTGGCCTTGTCGGCGTTGAACAGCACGCCGTTGCCGTTGCTGTCGTTGCCGTTCAGCTGGATGTCCTTGACCTCATAGGTGAAGGCCGAGGCGTTGAAGCGCAGGGTGTTGTCCAGCAGGGTGCTCTTGAAGCCGGCTTCCCACGACAGGATGGTTTCGCTGTCGGCGGTGGTGAAGTCGGCGTTGAACACGGCCGAGCGGCCCTGGATGGTCGGGCCGCGGAAGCCCTTGGCCACGCGGGCGTAGACGCTGAAGTCCGGGTTGACCTGGTACAGGGCCGACAGGTCCCAGCTGGGCTGTTCATCGGTCATGCGCACGTAGCGGCGGCCGTTGTAGGTCGACACGCCGGCGGCGTTGTTCGAGGTCTTGGCCAGGACGGTCTTCTTGGCGTCGTAGGTCTGGCGCGCGCCGGCCGTGATGGTCAGGGCGTCGGTGACCTCATAGCTGGCCTGACCGAACACCGCCCACGAGGTGTTCAGGTTGTTCAGGCGCACCCAGTTGTTGGGGTTGTAGCCGGCCGAGGTCGGCAGCAGGAAATAGCCGCGCTGATAGAAGTCGGTGGTGTCGCGCGAGTCGAAGTACAGGCCGCCGACCTGCCACTTCAGCTTGCCTTCGCCGTTGCTGGCCAGGCGGATTTCCTGGGTCAGCTGGTCCAGGTCGCGCAGCTGGCCCATCGACTGGCCAAAGCCGTTCGGAACGCCGCCGACCGGGAAGTTGGCCGCCGCGCCGCCGTCGGTGTCGCCGCGGCTCTTGCCCTTGGCGGTCTCGTAGGCGCTGATCGAGGTCAGGGTCACGCCGCCGAAGTCGTAGGCGATGTTCAGCGAGGCGCCGGCCATCTGGTAGGCCTGCTGGTTGTTGTTGGCCTCGTCGTACGCGACGCTGTCGCGCGGGGCGTTCGGCTTGTTCGAGCCCTTGGTCATGGCGTTGCGCAGGAACAGGGTCGAGGTACCGTCGTAGTCGCGCGCGTGGGCCGAGGCCAGCACGGTCAGCTTTTCGTTCGGGGTGGCCAGCAGTTGCAGGCGCACGTCCTTTTCGTCGAAGCCGCCCATGGCGTTCTTCTGCGGGGTCTTGGTGCCGTCAGCGCTGACGCCGGCGAAGGTGTTGTCGACCCAGTCGTCGCGGTGCTGGTACAGGACCGAGGCGCGGAACATCAGGTTCGGCGCGATCGGGCCGCCGATGCCGCCGTCGAAGGTGGTCGTGCCGTAGCTGCCGTACGAGGCCGAGAAGCGGCCGTTGAAGTCTTCGCTCGGGCGGATGCTGTCGAACTTGACGATGCCGGCCGTGGTGTTGCGGCCGAACAGCGAGCCTTGCGGGCCGCGCAGCACTTCAACCTGGCGCACGTCGAAGATCGGGTTCGACTTCAGCGTCACGTGCTCGAGGACGACGTCGTCCTGGATGATCGACACCGGCTGCGAGGCGCCGAGGTAGAAGTCGATGTTGCCGAGGCCGCGGATGTAGAAGCGTGGGAAGATCCGGCCCGTGGTGGTTTCGGCATAGAGGCTGGGGACGCGACCCGACAGGGCCAGGATGTCCTCACCGCCGGCCTGAACGGCGCGCAGCTGGTCGCCACCGACGGCGGCCACCGACAGCGGGGTCTTCTGCAGGTTCACCGAGCGGCGCTCGGCGGTGACGACGATCTCGTCCAGGGCGGTGTTGGCGTCGGCTTGGCGGGCCTGGGCGGCGGTCGCCATGCCCATGACGGACACGGCCGCGCCCAGCAGGAACGCCAGCTTGCGGGAGGTTTGGTAACGCATGTTGAGAGACACCTTGTTCGCGGCCGTTTTCGGCCGTCTTGGGAAGTGCGCCGGAGCTATCGGGGCCCGCGCGATTCGTCTCTGACGCCGCACTAAGCATCCCCAGCCTTAGCGTGCTCGCGCTATAGGCAAATTCGATGTCACTTCAGTGAAGGTTTACTTACTTGCGGTTCATGGAAGCTACGTAAGGGCGAGGGAATCGGTTCTGCTCAACCGAATGGTCCTGGCGTCGGAACCCGTCCGGAAACTCAGCCGTTACCGCGCCGCAGCAGAGCTGGAGCGCGCATGTCCTCGAAGATCCCAACCCGCAAGATCCTGATCGGCCTCGCCGTCGTCGCCGCGGCGCCGGTCGTCATGGCGGCGGGCCAGTCGACCAACCTTGCGACGCTGCAGGTGATGAAGGCCGCCAAGCCGGGCCTGTGGCAGCACAGCTTCGCCACCATCCCCGCCAACCCGGCCGCCAAGCCCTATAGCGAGAAGGGCTGCGTCTCGCAGGCGGCCCTGACGCAGATGATCAACCAGGCCGCGTCGCCCAGCGGCCAGGACTATACCTGCGAGATCCAGATGAAGAGCGACTTCGCGACCAAGGCCGAGGGGGTCATCCACTGTCCGGCGGTCCAGATCCCGGCGCTGGGCGTCAACGCGCCGGCCGGAGACCTGCCGATCCTGATCGAGAAGAGCGGCAACGAGGAGCACTGGGTCGTGTCGGTGAAGACGCCCGCCGTGCCCGGCTCGGTCCCCGCCGCGACCTGGCGACACGAATACCGCCGCCTGGGATCGTGCCCGGGATAGTCGAAGACTAGGCGCGCAGCGATCCGGCCATGCGCGCCAGGGTCCCGTCCTTGCGCACGAAGCGGTGGACCAGGGCCATGCCGATGTGGCCCAGGATCAGGATCGACAGACCCCAGGCCAGCAGCCCGTGCAGGCGGTCGGCCGGCGCGATCATCCAGGCGACCTTGACCCCGGTCTCGGGGATCAGCTGCACGGCGCCGATCTTCCAGCCCTTGCCGCCGCCATAGCTGCGCAACAGGGCCAGGGCCGGAATGGCGAACATCAGGCCGTACAGCGTCACATGGGCCAAGAGCGCCGCGCGACCTTCCCAGCCCGAGGCGTGCGGCGGACGTCCCGACCGACCCGACAGCCACCAGGCGGCGCGGACCATCACCAGCACGAAGACCAGCAGCCCGACCGCGCCGTGGCTGGGGCCCAGCGACGAGACGGTCCGGGCGATCGGGCTGTCGCCGAAGATCTTCCAGGTCAGCAGGCCGACGAACTGCCAGATCAGCAGATAGGCCATCGCCCAGTGCAGGATCCGGCTGACCAGGCCATAGCGCTGCGCGGTGTCGCGCCAGGGATTGGTCTTCGGCGAGATCTGGTCGGCGGTGGTCATGGTCGTCACGCGAGGTTGGCGCGCTGCGGCGCAGATACGTGCGACCGCTTACGCCAGGGATGCGCCGGGCGCTATCTGCGCCGGTCCAGCGCGTCCGTCGTCCCGTCCAGGCAGGTGACGGGGCCGCCCTCCAGCCCTGCCGACTTGGCGCACAGCAGGATCGGCTGGGTTTCGACCAGGCGCAGGGACCTCACCATCGTCTGGGTGGCGGTCTTGTACTTCACGAAGTGGGGAGACTTGAGGTGGGCCTCGTAGGCGGCGCGGCTGGCATAGACCTCGAGCAGCCGGATCTGGTGGGGCGCATCGCCGATCGCGACCGAGTGCAGCATGATGACGCCGGGCTCCAGCCGCACCGAGGCCTCCTGTTCCTCGACCAGGCTGGCCTTGTAGGCGTCGAGCTGGGCGGGATCGATCTCCAGCTCGGCGATGCGCACCATCAGGGGTTCGGCGCGCGCCACCGGCGGCGGCGCCACGGCGGCCAGGGCGGCGAGACCCAGGCCCAGGCAGGCCGCGCCGCTCATCGCGCGGCGGCCCGGGCGGCGAACACGTCCCTGGCTGCCGGCAGGGCCGACATCGCGCTGGGCCAGCCGGCGTAGAAGGCCAGGTGTGTGATCATCTCCGAGGCCTGGGCCTGGGTCAGGCCGTTGTCCATCGCGCGGTTCAGGTGGAACGGGATCTGGGCGGTCTGGCCGGCGGCGATCAGGGCCGCGACCGTGATCAGGCTGCGGTCGCGCGGCGCCAGGTCGGGACGCAGCCACAGATCCTTGAACAGATAGTCGGTGGTGTAGCCCACCAGCTCGGGCGAGGTGGCGGCGAACTGGTCGCTCACGGTCTGGGCGCGCCGGGCCTCGCCGGCGGCGTCGATCGGCGCCAGGTCCGGCGTCGCCGACGGAAGCTGGTCCGCGCCGATCCCGCGCCGGGCGAACACCTCGCCGACCGGGCCGATCGCGGCCATCGCCGCGCCCCAGCCGCAATAGTAGGCGAGGTGGGTGATGGTCTCGGAAATTTCGCGCGGGGCGACGCCGTTCTCCAGGGCCTGATCGGCGTAGTAGGTCAGGGCCGGCTGCTGGCCGCGGGCGATCATCATGGCGATCGTCGTGAGGCTGCGGTCACGGGGGCTGAGCCCTGGCCGGCGCCAGATCTCGCCATAGAGCCGCTCCTGCGTATGGGCCTCGAGCGCCGGGGCGACGGCGCGCACCTGGTCGGGCGAAACGCGCCGACCGGCGGGGGTGGGCTGTTGGGCTTGGGCGGCCGTGGACATCAGCAGGGCTCCGGCGGTGAGGGCGGCAAGGAACGTCATGCGGCGCCGCCGGCGGGCGGGCCGGCCAGGTATTCGGCGTCGGTCACCTTCTCCAGCCAGGTCACGGCCGAGGCGTTGAGGCTTTCCTGGATGGCGATGTGGGTCATGGCGGTGGTCGGCGTCGCGCCATGCCAGTGCTTGTGGCCAGGCGGACACCAGACGACGTCGCCGGCGCGGATTTCGACGATCGGCTCGCCTTCGCATTGTGTCCAGCCGCAGCCGGCGGTGATCACCAGGATCTGGCCGAGCGGATGGGTGTGCCAGGCGCTGCGGGCGCCGGGCTCGAAGGTGACGGAGCCGGCCGACACTCGGGCCGGGCTTTCGGCGGCGTGCAGCGGGTCGATGCGCACCACGCCCGTGAAGGTCTGCTCGGGGCCTTTCAGCGAGGGCTGGGAGCCGGCGCGTTTGAGGATCATGGACACTCCTATCGGTCTGGTCGCAGCGGCGGCGCGCGAGGCGGGAAACAGCAGGCAGCCGGTGGCGGCCAGGGCGGTCGCGATCGTCTCTCGTCTGCTCGTCATGCCGGCCTCGCGCTTGCCCGAGCCGATAGTCTAGGGAGAGGCCGCTTTGGTGATTAGCTGCTAAAAGCTGCATGGACCTATGCAGGATATCGATAAATGGCGCGGGTTGATCTCGGAGACCTGACGGCGTTCGCGGCGGTGGCGCGCGAGCGGAACTTCACCCGCGCCGCGGCGCAGCTGGGACTGTCGCAATCGGCCCTCAGCCACCGGGTCCGGGCGCTGGAGGAGCGGCTGGACGTGCGGCTGCTGACCCGTACCACCCGCAGCGTCGGCCTCACCGAGGCGGGGGAGCGCCTGCTGCGCACCCTGGCGCCGCGGCTCGAGGAGATCGAGGCCGAGATCGAGGGCCTGACCCAGCACCGCGACCGGCCGGCCGGCACGGTGCGCATCAACACCAGCGAGAACGCCGCGACGATGCTGCTGTGGCCGGCGCTGGAGCGGATGCTGCCGCGCTATCCGGACATCAAGGTCGAGCTGTTCATCGAGGCCGGTCTCTCCGACATCGTCGCCGAGCGGTTCGACGCCGGGGTGCGGCTGGGCGAACAGGTGGCCAAGGACATGATCGCCGTGCGGATCGGCCCCGACCTGCAGATGGCGGCGGTCGCATCGCCCGCCTATCTGGCCGGTCGTCCGCGCCCCGCCGCGCCGGACGATCTGGCCAGCCATGACTGCATCAATCTGCGGCTCAACACCCTGGGCGGCCTCTATGCCTGGGAGTTCGAAAAGGACGGCCGCGAGCTCAGCGTCAGGGTCGAGGGGCGGCTGACCTTCAACAGTCCGCAACTGGTCGCGGCGGCCGCCGTCGCCGGCTATGGCGTCGGCTTTCTGCCCGAGGACCATGTCGCCGAGCCGCTGAACGACGGCCGGCTGGTCCGGCTGCTGGAGGACTGGTGCCCGCGTTTCTCCGGCTACCACCTCTATTTCCCGCACCGCCGACAGCAGTCGCTGGCCTTCGCCACGGTGGTGGAGGCGCTGCGCTGGACGGGGTGAGGCCGCGCCCCTAGTGCGGTCGCACCCGTCCCTGCGCCTCGGTCAGCGCCTGGGCCAGGGTCTCCAGCGAGAACGGCTTGGTGACGAAGGGCCAGTCGCCGGCGCGGGCGCGGCCCTGGTCGCCGCCCGTATAGCCCGAGCACAGGACCACGGGCAGGCCCGGACGGGTGGCGGCCAACTGCTCGGCCAGGTCCACCCCGCTGCGGCCGCCGGGCATGATCACGTCGCTGAGCACCAGTTGCACGCCCTCATCCTCGTCGAGCCGTTTCAGAGCCTCTTCGACGCAGCCCGCGCGCACGACCGTGTGGCCCAGATCGGCCAGCATGGCGTCGATCAGTTCGGCCACCTGGGGGTCGTCCTCGACCAGCAGCACGTGGGATGGCGTCTGGGCCTGGATGCGGTCGCGGCGAGGGGCGGCGTCCTCGGCCGGCAGCGTCGCGGCCTCGGGCAGCAGCAGCGAGACAGTCGCGCCCTGGCCGGGTTGGCTCTCGATCTCGACCCCGCCGCCGCTCTGGCGGGCGAATCCGTAGACCTGGGACAGGCCCAGGCCCGTGCCCTGGCCGGGAGCCTTGGTGGTGAAGAACGGCTCGACCGCTCGCGCCAGGGTGGCCGCGTCCATGCCCATGCCGGTGTCGCGCACGCTGACCCGCAGATACTCGCCTGGCTCCAGCTCGCCCTGCTTGCGGACCAGGGTCAGCGGATGGGACTCGATGGTCACCGATCCGCCCGGCGGCGTCGCGTCGCGGGCGTTGACCACCAGGTTCAGCAGGGCCGCCTCGAACTGGCCGGCGTCGATCTTGGCCGAGCGCACCCCCGCCCCCAGCCGCAGGTGGAAGCCATAGGCGTCGCCCAGGGCGCGCTTGAGCAGGCTCTCGCTCTCGGCGATCAGGCGGTCGACGCGGCAGACCTCCGGCTTCAACGGCTGGCGACGGGCGAAGGCCAGCAGGTGCTGGGTCAGCTTCTCGCCGCGCTTGGCCGCCGCGGCCGCCGCCGTGAGCATCCGCTCGCGCCGGGCCGCGTCGCCCGGATGGCGCTCGACCGCGTCCAGAGCCCCGATGATCACCGTCAGCAGGTTGTTGAAGTCGTGGGCCACCCCGCCGGTCAGCTGGCCGATGGCCTCCAGCTTCTGGGCCTGCATCAGCGCCGCCTGGGCCGCGTCGCGCTCGACCACGGTGGCGGCCACGCGCTCCTCCAGCATCTCGGTGAGCCGGGTCAGGTCGCTCTGGGCCAGCTTGGCCTCGGTGGTGTCGAAGGCGATGCCGATGAAGCCCAGGAAGCCGCCGGCCGGATCGAACCGCGGCTGCGAGAACGACCTCAGCCAGCGCCACTGGCCGTCGGCCCGGCGATAGCGGGCCTCCAGCTCGAAGGGCTTGCGCGAGGCCTCGCCGGCGATCTGGGCCTTCAAGATGCCCGGCAGATCCTCGGGGTACAGTCGCGTGCGCCAGTCCATGGCCACCGCGTCGTCATAGTCGTGGCCGGTGAAGGCGACATAGGCCTGGTTGACGAACTCGCGCACCCCGCCGGGCCGCGACACCCACATCAGGGCCGGGGCGCTGTCGGCCAGGTTCCGGAACCGCGCCTCGCTCTCGCGCATCTGGTCTTCGGCCTGGTCGCGACCGCGGGCGTCGGCGCCGGCGGCGGTCTGGGTGAGGCGCAGGCGGTCCTCGGTCTGGGCCAGGGTCTCGCGCGCCTCCGTCAGGCCGCGCAGGGCGCCGCGCAGGCCTTCGCCGACCGCCACGACCATGACCGCACAGAGCAGATAGATGACCATGGTGGCCAGCTCCTCCTCCGACAGCGGCTGACCCTGGCGGCCGCCCCACAGCCACCAGCCGAACACCGCGCCGGCCACGACCGGAACCAAACCCCAGCGCCAGCCGGCGTACAGCGTCACCAGCATCACGGCCGGGAAGAACGGCTGCGTCGCCCCCACGCCGCCCTGCAGGCCCAGCAGGCTCACGCGCATCAGCACGGCCATCGCCACCCCGATCAGGGCGGCCAGCGCACACAGCGGCCAGGGCGGTGGAACCTTGGGTATGAGCCAAGCGCTAATCAGCGCGTGGGTGCGTCCTCGCTCTTCGGGAGGCGAGGGATTCGGGGCGAATATTGACGTGTCTTTGCTCTCCATCTCCGCTCCCCGCAAAGATGTCTTGCCAACAGCATGGACACGCTTACCTAAGACGCGCAACTCGGGAGATTATTTATGGCTGACGCCCTGAACACCGGACTGACCGCCAAGCAGCGCGGCGACATCGCTTCGGCCCTCAACAAGGTGCTGGCCGACAGCTACGCGCTCTATCTGAAGACGCATGGCTATCACTGGAATGTTCGCGGCCCGAATTTCCAGTCGCTGCACGTGCTGCTGGAAGGCCAATATCAAGAGGAATGGGCGGCGCTGGACGACATCGCCGAGCGCATCCGCGCTCTGGGCGAGCTGGCCCCGCAGGGCTACGGCGCGTTCGGCAACCTTTCCAGCATCAAGGACGGCAATCCCGAGAACGACTGGGAAGCCATGTTCAACGAGCTGCTGGCCGACAACGAGACGGTGATCCGCACCCTGCGCGACAGCTTCCCCGCCGCTGACGAGGCCGGCGACGAAGCCACCGCCGACCTGCTGACCCAGCGCCTGCAGGCGCACGAGAAGCATGCCTGGATGATCCGTTCGACCCTGGGCAAGAAGTAAGCTTCCAGGAGAACAGGGTGGGGACCCTGAGCCTTCGAACGCCCCTTGGGGCCGCCGCGACCGTGCTGGTCGCCGGCGGCCTTTGGGCGTGCTCGACCACCACCTATTACGTGCCGGCCGGCGAAGGACGGGCAGGCGGGATGGTGCGGATCACCCGCAGCTTCACCGACAAGGGCCTGGCCCGCTACACCGCCGACTTCGACCCGGCCATGCTGGCCCTGGCCAAGCGCCACGATCCTCGTCCGCATACGGACTACTGGGGGCGCGTGGAGGGCTGGGAGGTCATCAATCTCAAGGACATCCCGCGGATCGGCGACCGCGCGCCCGACTTCGACGAGGCGCGGCTGATCAACAGCCTGCGCCCGATGGCGCCCGACGAGCTGGAGGCCGCCAAGCCGTTCGTGCTGACCGGTTCGGCCGACGCCCGGGCCAAGGCGCTGAACTGTCTGTCGCAGGCCGTCTACTACGAGGCCGCCTTCGAGCCGGGCGAGGGCCAGCAGGCCGTGGCCCAGACAGTGCTGAACCGCATGCGCCACCCGGGCTATCCGAAGTCGGTCTGCGGCGTGATCTATGAGGGCGCTGCGCGGGTCACCGGATGCCAGTTCAGCTTTGCTTGCGACGGCTCCCTGGCGCGCACGCCCGTGCCGGCCATGTGGGCGAATGCGCAGGCCGTGGCCAAGCGGGCGCTGAGCGGCTTCGTGTTCAAGCCGGTGGGCATGTCGACCCACTACCATGCCGACTACGTCTCGCCGTACTGGGCGCCGACCCTGGTCAAGCTGAGGAAGTTCGGCCAGCACATCTTCTATCGCTGGACGGGCCCGTCCGGGACCCTGGCGGCGTTCAACGGCCGCTATTCCGGCAACGAGACCGTCTCGGCCGAGATCCTGATGGCCGCCGACCCGCGCACGCTGGAAGCGGCCCCGCCCGAGGTGCTGGCCGCTCAGAACGCGCCGACGCCGATGGTCGGCGCCGCGGCCCAGGCCCTGGGCGTGGGCAATCTCGTGCTGCCGGAAGCCAAGCTGATCTCGGTCCCCGACGGCCACGGCGGCGAGCGGGTGACGGTGCAGGGCTCGGTGGCGGGACGCCGGATCCCGACGGCCGAAGAGATCGAGCGGATCAACAAGGCGCTGGAAGCCGTCGCCGACCCGCCGCCGGCTGCGGTCGAGGCGCCGCCCGCGCCGCCTCCGCCGCCGCCACCCCCGCCGAAGCCGAAGTCACGGCCGCCGAGTTTGTTGAACCCGCTGAACTAGAAGGAGGGGAGCGCCCCCTCCGTCGCGGCGCTGCGCGCCGCGCCACCTCCCCCGCTTCGCAGGGGAGGAAAGGTTTTCTCCTCCCCCGTGCAACGGGGGAGGTGGTCCGAAGGGCCGGAGGGGGCGCTAAGCCGCCCTACCAGACCCCGATCTTGTTCGCTTCCGCGTGGCTGATCGGATGATGCGCGGCCTTGTGGTCTTCCTCGGCCAGGAAGCGCACGGCTTCCAGCGCCGCCATGCAGCCCATGCCGGCCGCCGTCACCGCCTGGCGATACACGTCGTCCGTCACGTCGCCGGCCGCATAGACGCCTTCGATGGCGGTCGAGGCCGTGCCCGGCTTGACCTTCAGATAGCCGCCCGGACCGGTTTCCAGCTGGCCCTTGAACAGCTCCGACGACGGGGCGTGGCCGATGGCGATGAACACGCCGTCGGCGGCCACGTCCTGGGTCTCGCCGGTCTTGATGTTCTTCAGCCGCGCGCCGGTGACGCCCATCGGGTCGGTCTGGCCGGTGACCTCGTCGATGACGCTGTCCCAGATGACCTCGATCTTGGGGTGGGCCAGCAGGCGCTCCTGCAGGATCTTCTCGGCCCGCAGCTCGTCCTTGCGATGCACCAGCGTGACCTTGCTGGCGAAGCTGGTCAGGAACAGCGCCTCTTCCACGGCGGTGTTGCCGCCGCCGACCACGATGACGTCCTTGTTGCGATAGAAGAAGCCGTCGCAGGTGGCGCAGGCGCTGACGCCAAAGCCCTGGAACTTGGCTTCGCTCTCGATGCCCAGCCACTTGGCCTGGGCGCCCGTGGCGATGATGATGGTTTCGGCGATCCAGTCCTGGCCGCTGTCGGTGGTGACCGTGAACGGACGCTTGGACAGGTCGACCGACAGCACGATGTCGTTGACCAGCTCGGTGCCGACATGCTCGGCCTGGGCGCGCATCTGGTCCATCAGCCAGGGACCCTGGATGACGTCGGCGAAGCCCGGATAGTTCTCGACATCGGTCGTGATGGTCAGCTGGCCGCCCGGCTGGATGCCCGCGATCAGCACGGGTTTCAGCAGCGCGCGAGCGGCGTAGATGGCGGCGGTGTAGCCAGCGGGACCCGAACCGATGATCAGGCAGCGCGTGTGGCGAGGAGCGGACGTGGACATGGCCGCAGATATAGTGTCGATTCCATTCAGTGGCGACCACAAGCCACGCGGAGGAAACCTGATGAAGCTCGCAATCTTGCTGGCCGCAGCGATCGTGGCCCTCTTTGCCGGCCTGGCCAATCTTTGGTTCGGCGACGTGACCCTGGGCGCGGCGTTGATCGCGGCGTTCTGCGCGGTGGCCGGGATCTCGGCCTGGAACGCCAAGCGCGACTACGACACGCGGCCGGTCGAACCGCCGGTCATGGAGCATGCCGTCGACTAGGCGATTGACGCCTCGTCCACCTTTGCGGCGTTAAGCTGACGGAAACCACGTTTTCCGGGTGAACCGCCATGACCGCGCCCTTCATCGAGATCGACGGCCACAAGATCGGGGCCGATTATCCGCCGTATGTGATCTGCGAGCTGTCGGGCAACCACAACGGCAGCCTCGAGCGCTGCCTGGCGATGGTGGACGCGGCGGCCGACACCGGCTGCGACGCGATCAAGATCCAGACCTACACCGCCGACACCATCACGCTGGACGTCGACCGGCCCGAGTTCAAGATCCATGGCGGTCTGTGGGACGGCCGCACCCTGTACGAGCTCTATCAGGAAGCCCAGACGCCGTTCGAATGGCACGCGGCGATCTTTGACCGCGCGCGCCAGCGCGGCGTGACCATCTTCTCCAGTCCGTTCGATGAGACCGCGGTCGACCTGCTGGACGGCCTGGGCGCGCCGGCCTTCAAGATCGCCTCGTTCGAGGCCGTCGACCTGCCGCTGATCAAGTACGCCGCCGCCAAGGGCAAGCCGTTGATCATCTCGACCGGCATGGCCAACCTTCAGGAGATGCAGACGGCCCGCGACACCGCCCTGGAAGCCGGCGCGGCGGGGGTGCTGCTGCTGCACTGCGTGTCCAGCTATCCCGCCACCTTCGCCGACGCCAATGTCCGGACCGTGCCGGACATGGCCCAGCGCTTCGGCTGCCCGATCGGCCTGTCGGATCACACGCCGGGCACGGCCGCCTCGGTGGCGGCGGTGACCTTGGGCGCCTGCGTGATCGAAAAGCACTTCACCCTGGCGCGCGCCGACGGTGGCCCCGACGCGGCCTTCAGCCTGGAGCCGGTCGAGTTCAAGGCCCTGGTCGACGACACCAGGAACGCCTGGGCGGCGCTGGGCGTCGCCCACTACGACGTGCTGGGGGCAGAACAGGCCAATCTGCAGTTCCGCCGCTCGCTCTATGTCAGCGCCGACGTCAAGGCCGGCGAGGCGCTGAGCCGCCAGAACGTCCGCTCGGTCCGTCCCGGCAGCGGCCTGCCGCCCGGCGAGCTGGACAACGTCCTGGGCAAAACCGCCGCTCGTGACCTCGTCCGTGGTGAGCCGCTGGACTGGTCGATGGTCGGCTAGCCCTCGATCAGGCCCAGCCGTTTGCCCGTGATCCGGTCCAGCGTGCGCTTGGGCAGGATCTCGGTCATCAGCACCTGCACGGGCGAGGGCGAGACGACGTAGCGGACCTTGGGCCGGGCCGCGGCCAGGGCCGTGTGGATGACTTCGCCGATGGCCTCGGGCGGCAGGCCGGCCTTGCCGATGGTCAGCATGTACTGGCGCAGGCGCTCCAGGGCTGGGGCGTAGATCGTGCCCGCGTAGCGGCTGGTGTCGGTCTCGTCGGCCTTGGCCCAGATCGGCGTCGCGACCGCACCGGGAGCGACCACCACGACGTCGACGCCGAACGGCAGCAGCTCGCGGCGCAGCGACTCCGACAGGCCCTCCAGTCCGAACTTGCTGGTGCAGTAGGGGGCCATGAACGGGTTGGCGTTTCGGCCGCCGACCGACGAGATGTTGACGATCCGGCCGGGCCGGCCCCGGCGGGCCTCACCCGCCCCGAGCAGCGGCGCGAAGGCCTGGGTGGCGACGACCACGCCGGTCAGGTTGACCTCCAGCTGCTGGCGCCATTCCTCGACCGGCAGATAGAGCAGGGGGCCGGCGACGGCGATGCCGGCGTTGTTGACCAGGCCCGCCAGGGTCGCGCCGTCCAGCGCGGCCTCGACCTGCCTAGCGCCTTCGCGCACGGCCGCTTCGTCGGTGATGTCGAACAGGAGCGGGGTGAAGGCGTCGCCGAACTCGGTCTTCAGCCGGTCGGCGTCGGCGCGCTTTCGCACGCTGCCGAACACGTGGAAGCCCTTGGCCGTCAGCACCTTGGCCGCGCCCCAGCCGATGCCGGTGGACACGCCGGTGATCACCACGGATGTCTTCGTCATGCCCTGCCCCTCGCTTGATGAGGGGAGGATGCGCCTGACGACGGCAAACGCCTAGAGGGCGGCCAGGAGCGCTTCCGCCGCCCGGTCCGCGCCCAGTCCGTCGCAGACGGCGGCGCTGGCGGTCGACAGGGCCGCGCGGCGGTCGGTGTTGGTCAGCAGGTCGGCGACCATCGCCTTGAAGGCGGCTTCGAAGTGGGGGGCGGCGACGTCCAGGCATGGCGAGGCGCTGGCTGCGTCCAGCGCCTGGGCCGCAGCGACCTGATTGTCGGCCAGGATCAGGCTCAGGGCGGGCAGGCCCAGGGTGCAGCGCTCCCAGGTCGTGGACCCGCCGGCCCCGATGGCCAGGTCGGCCTCCAGCACCAGTTCGGGCATGTGCTGGGTGTCGACATGCAGGGTCACGCGGGGATCCTGCGCGGCGATCTCCCACAGGCCCGGCAGAGAGGGCGCGCCCCCGCCCAGGACGAGATCCAGCCTCGCCTCGCCAGCCAGCGGGCGCAGCAGGTCCGCCACCCGGCCGGTGATTCCGCCGACGTCGGTTAGGCCCAGCGACACCAGGATCCGCTTCACTGGGCCACGCTCGGCTCGGCGGGCGAGGGCGGTTTCGCGCAGGGCGGCGAAGGCCGGCCGCACGGGGGCATAGGCCGGGCCCAGCAACAGGCGTGTTTCGGGCGAGACGAGGCCCGCATAGTCCTCGGCCTTGCGGACCGGGCCGGAGTCGAGGACGAGATCGACAGCCAGTGGCCGGTCGGCCAGGTCGTCGAGCGCCAGGCTGGGCCGGCCCTTGGCCAGCGCGCGGTGGTCGTCGGCCGAGAGCCCGTAGTGATCGAAGGCCACGGCGCTGAAGCCGTCGTCGTCCGCGACCGGCGCCATGTCCGGCGCGAAGGCTTCCAGCACCCGCGCTGTTTCCGGCGTCGCCAGGAACGCGCACGCCGCGCCCCGCGCCTGCAGAGCCCGCGCCAGGGTGATCGAACGCATGACGTGTCCGCCGCCGATGGCGGGGCCCGCGTTGCAGATGAAGAGGATGCGCGGCAGTTCAGTCGCGCCGTTTCTTCGCGCGATTGTAGTCCCGCATGAAGAACCAGTGGACGCCGAACGCCGAGGCGATGAACACCAAGCAGATCAGCATGGATTGAAAGACAGGATCCATTCAGTCCTCCACTCGATAAAGAACGTAGTGCAGGGCGCCCTGAAGGGCAATGAAACTCACGAGCGCGCCGACCACTAGTAAGGGGGTGGCGCGGCCGGATACGAGCGGCTGCAGGAGCGCTGAGCCCAGGAACGCCACGGCCGTGGCGTTACAGGTCGCCGCCAACGCCTTGCGCTGTTCATTCCGCGCGGCCTTGCCTGGGCGAGGTATGCTTGGCGGTTCAACCATGTCGCGAACATAACGCGAACGTCTGCGCGCCGGCAACGAGAAAAATCAAACTTTCGGCTTGATCGCACGCGGTTTGCGCGGCTTGGGGGTGGGGCTCTCCACAGTCCCCTCGATCGGCTTCACGCGAGGCTTCCGCTTCGGCTTTGGAGCCTCCTCGATCTCCACGGGCTCGACCACCGGCGCGGGAATCTCCACGCCGATCCGGGCCAGAACCTCGCGGGCGGCGCGATCGGTCTCATCGACCGGATCGTAGGTCCAGCCATGGAACGCGCCGCCATAGGGGCGGGCTGCGCCCATGCGCTCCAGTTCCTCGTGGAAGAGCCGGAACTTCAGGCTGGAACCGTCCATCTTCAGCACGAACACCGGCTTGCCGGTCGAGGCCGCCTCGGTGGCCATGTTCGTGGAGTCCTCGGTGACGAGGATGTAGTCGGCGCCGGCCAGGAAGGCGAAATAGGGGTTGGCGCCCTGACCATCCCAGGTCGTCCCCGGCAGGTGGCGAAGGCGGGCCGTCATCAGAGCGCGGGCGGCGTCCGGCGTGCGGCGCGAGAAGGTCATCAGCAGGCTGCCGCCTTCCTGCTCCAGCGGGATCTGGATCGAGTGGGCGATCTGCGCCGCCCGCTCGCTGGAGAGGTCGAAGGCCTTGGACTTGCCGCCGACCAGCACCGCGACGCGCGGCCGGGGCAGGGGATCGATCAGATCCTTGAAGGCCTCGTACTCGGCCTCAAGCCGCTTGGGCGTGACCCGGTGCGGCGAGCCGCTGATCGGCAGCACGTTGTCGCCGTCCAGACGGTCGTGCTTGGGCGGGATCACCAGGTCGAACATGTGGGCCGGGACCCGCGGGTCCTGGATCTGCACCACATAGGTCTTGCCCCCCGACCAGCGCTTGGCGCGGATCGACAGCGGCAGGGTGGCGCGGCCGGCGGCGACCCAGATGTCGGGCCACTCGCCTTCCTTGCCCTGGGGGATGCCGCTTTCGGGCGTCAGCCAGCGCTTGGGCAAGAAATGCAGCCACCACGGCAGACGGCCGGTGCGGCCCTTCCAGCCCACGCGCTTGACCTCGACCTCGCAGGGGACCAGGCGCGCGATCGCTTCCGACAGGCCCACGACCTGGGCCTCGATGCCGGCGCGGCCGTCCGAGACGGCCCATACCTTGAGGGGGGAGACCCTAAGCGGCAGTTTCGGAGCTTCGGTCAAACGGTTGACCCCCGATACGCGAAACGAAACAAGGCCGCTCGTTGAGAAGCGACCTTGTTCCATTGAACCGTAGTTGTGGCGTAGCTAGGGCGAGGCCCTACAGCCACTCCACCTTGAGGATTTCGTAGGCCTTGACGCCGCCAGGCGTGTTGACCTCGACCACCTCGCCGACTTCCTTGCCGATCATCGCGCGCGACAGCGGCGAGGAGACCGAGATGCGGCCCGACTTCACGTCGGCCTCGTGCTCGCCCACGATCTGGTAGCGAGCCTCGTCCTCGGTGTCCTCGTCGACCACGCTAACCGTGGCGCCGAACTTCACCTGCTTGCCCGACAGCTTCGAGACGTCGATCACCTGCGCGCGGGCGATCTTGTCCTCGATCTCGGCGATCTGGCCTTCGATCCAGCCCTGACGCTCCTTGGCGGCATGGTACTCGGCGTTTTCCGACAGGTCGCCGTGCGAGCGCGCCTCGGCGATCGCGGCGATCACGGCCGGTCGTTCGACGGTCTTCAAACGCTTCAGTTCTTCGTCGAGGGTCTGATAACCCCCGACGGTCATCGGCACTTTTTCCATTGCGGATTTTAGCTCGGTCGCCTTGGGAGGAATGACTTCCAGTCGCGGGCGTTCACAACCGGGGGCTGGGAGGATAGGCGCCCATCTCCCGGTGCGCAAGGGGTTCAGCTTGACCTTAAGGGCATGCGGACGGCGATCTTCAGTCGTTTGTCGGCAGGATCACGAAGTTTCCCGGCCCCGGAAGCCGCCCGGTCTGGATCCACACCGCGGCGATGTCGAACAGGCCGGCGGCGTAGGCGGTCGTCGTCCCGTCCGCGGTGCGCGTGCGCTGGATCAGCCCGTGATCGGCCTTGGGGAACACCACGACGGCCAGATCTTTCCGCCGGGTCTGCACCTGCCGCAGGATCGCCTGGGTGCCGGCGTTCGGGGCCTGGTGGTCGTCGCCGCCCAGGAGCCACAGCTGGCGCGCCTTGATCGCCTCGATGACCGGGCGCGGCTCATAGGCGAAGCTCAGCCCCTGAGACGCCGCCGGGCCGCCGGCCTTGGCGTCGGCGCTGGACAGGGTCAGCAGCACGCCGGTGTAGGAGCGCGGCTGGATGGCCTTCAGCCATGGGGCGCTGGCGTGCCGCGCCTTGAAGGCGTCCAGCGCGGCATAGCCCTCGCGAAAGTCGGAGCGGACGATGCGTTCGGTGATCGCGGTCAGGGCTCGGGCCTGGGCCAGGGCGTCGTCGCCGAAGCCGGCCTGGCGCACCTGATCCTCGACCACCAGGCGGTCCTGTGCGATCGGCCCCTCGGCCATCGCGAAGGCGGGGATGACGAAATCCAGCGGCGTCAGGGTCGCCGTCAGCGGCGCGACCCAGCCGCCCTGGCTGCCGCCGATCACGCCGACGCGCCTTACGCCCGGCAGAAGGCGGCGAGCCTCCGCGACCGCCGCGGCCGTGTCCCGCGCCCGCACCTGGAAGTCGGCCGAGAGCGCGCCCGTCGACGCCCCGGTCCCGCGCTTGTCGTAGACGAAGACCGCCACGCCGCGGCGCGCCAACTCGTATTGCCACGCCGTGTCGTCGGTCGAGGGATCGTTGTTGGAGCCATCGATCCAGACCGCCAGGGCCTTGGGCCGGCCGCCCTGCGGCAGGACCAGCTTGCCGCGCAGGGTGACGTCGCCGCTGGCGAAGGTGGTCTCGCGCTCGGCCAGCGGCAGGCGGACGCCGGTCTGGACCGTCTCGCCGCGTGTCAGGACCAGGCGGCCGGCGGCGCAGGGTTCGAAGGCGACCGTCAGGCCCCGGCCGGAATAGGCCCCGTCCGCGCCTTCCTGCAGCCGGCCGAACGCGCCCGTCGACAGCGTGTACTGCAGATTGCGCGGGTGACCGGCGTGGCCGGTGATGGTCACGACCTGTCCCGCGGGCAGCGCATAGGCGCCCAGTCGACAGTGCAGGGCGGGGTCCAGCCGCGTCTGCGGCGTGGCGTCCAGTTGTGGCGGGGCGGCGACGAGAAGCGCGGCTCACAGGGCGAGAAACGACATGGTCAGCCTTTGAGCGGTTGGGGCGAGACGCGCAGCCAGAGCTCCGCGGCGATCAGGTTGGGGACCCAGGCCAGGAACGAGATCGCGCGATACCAGGGCAGGAACGGCAGGTCCAAGATCATGACCAGCGGCAGGTAGAGGCGCAGGGTGACCGCGGCCAGGGTCAGCGCCCAGGAGCGGATCATCCAGCGGCGATGATCGGCGAAACGACCCTGCACGGCGGCGCGCCAGCCCAGCAGGCTCACCGCGATCCAGAGGACCGCGAGACTGCCGAAACCCGCCGAGGCGATCGGGCCAGCGGAGGAGCCGAAGGCCAGGATGACGCCGGCGACGCCGCCGATCAGGCAAGCCGCGACATAGACCCTGCCGGTCCAGCGATGCGTGCGGCCGCGGCGCAGTCCGGGCAGGAACTGCAGCGACCCCAGCCCCAGCGCCGTGATCGAGCCGGCGACATGGACCAGCAGCCAGGGGACGCCGCGCGGATTGTTCAGCGCCTGGGCCGGGGTGGAGGGCGGGTGCAGCACGTAGCGCGCCGAATAGGCGGCGACGCCCAGGCACAGGACGGTCAGGACCGTCCAGGCGATGCGGGAGGGCCATGGCGTGGGCCGGAGGGGAAGCATGGTCAAGGCGAGGTTCTCGTGAGCGATCTGGCCGAACCTCGTTGCCCGATGGCTGGCGGCTCGCTAGGCCTTGCTTCGCGAACGGCGCCGGGGTTGCGCGAACGGGGCGGCATGGACGGCGGGGCGATACGGCAGGCGGGCAGAGCGAGTGCGCGGCGCTGGGCGATCGACCTGGCGATGTTCGTCGCCATCGGCCTGCTGATGGGCTTTTTGGCGCCGTTCGCCTCGGAGCGCGCGCCGGTGGTGACTCGCTATGTCCACTGGATGATCTGCATGGTCGGCGGCGGGGTGATCGGGATCCTCGTCGACGACCTTGCGAGCCTGCGCATGGCGGCGACCTGGCGACGGGTCGTGGCGGTCTCCGCTGTGATGACGCCGCCCGTCTCGTTGCTGGTCCTGACGACCGAGCACGTCCTGGCCAACGCGCCGTTCGGCTGGCCGGGCTACTGGTGGCTGTTCTGGCAAGTCGGGCCGATCTCGCTGGCGATGATGGCGGTGCGGGCGCTGGTCTGGCGCAACGTTCCCGTTCGGGTCGAGACGCGCACCGTCATCGCCGCGCCCCTGCCCGAGGCCGAGGCGGCGTTCCGGCGGCGACTGTCGGCCAAGCGGCGGGCGGCGCGGCTGATCGCAGTCGAGGCGCACGACCACTATCTGAAGGTCCACACCGGCGCCGGCGAGGAGCTGATCACCCTGCGCTTTGCCGATGCGCTGGAAGAGCTGGCCCAGGCCCACGGATGGCGCGTCCACCGCTCGTGGTGGGTGGCGGCCGACGCCGTGGAGACGGTGCGCTGGCGACGCGGGGCCGGCGAGATCGGTCTCGCCGGCGGTCTGACCGCGCCGGTCAGCCGAACCCATGCGCCGGTGCTGAAAGACGCCGGCTGGTTCTAGAGCTGCTTGGGGATGGTGTTGATCATCCACGGGATGCCGAACTTGTCGATGAAGTTGCCATAGCCGGGCGACCAGAAGGTCTCGGCGAAGGCCATGCTGACCGTGCCGCCTTCCGACAGGGCGTCGAACACGCGGCGGGCCTCGACGGGATCGTCGGTGTGATAGGTGACGTCGAAGCCGTTCTTGGGCTTGTCGATGTTCGGCGCGAACTCAGGCGGCATGTCCGCGCCCATGATCGACTGGTCGCCGACGTCCAGCCAGGCGTGCATCAGCCAGTCCTTGTACTTGGCGTCGACCGGCATGTCGGGCGGGCCGTCGCCGAACGGATAGGCGGCGGTGACCGTGCCGCCCAGCACCTGGGCGTAGAAGTCGAAGGCCTGGCGGCACTGACCCTGAAAGCTGAGGCTGGTGACGATCTTCATGGCGATCCTCCTGGCCATTGTCGGCCGGGTCGGAGGCTGACCCGGCGACGCGGCGGAGGCAAGCGCGAGCGCGCGTTGACTCTTAACTCGATATATGTCGATTTAAATGCATGAAGCGAAATCGACGCCCTTCCGAGCCTGCTCTTCGCCTGCTGCGCGCCCTGCTGACGGCGCCCGCGGACTGGCGCTACGGCTATGACCTGACCCGCGCGACCGGGGTGGGTGCGGGGACGCTGTATCCGCTGTTGGAGCGCTGGGCCGGGCAGGGGCTGCTGGCTTCGGAATGGCGGCCTTCGGACACGCCGGGCCGGCCGCCGCGCCATGCCTATCGCCTGACGGGCGCGGGGCGCGTCCAGGCCGAGCTCTGGACGCAAGACGCGCCGCCCGTCGCGGGGGGCAAGCTGGGACTGGCGACATGATGACCTTCCTTCACAGCCTCGCCCGCGCCTTGGGCCGCCATGCCGAGCGCGTTCTGGCCGTCGTCCATCCCGAGCAGGGGCGGGCGATCGCGGCGGAGATCGCGCATGTCGACGACCCGCTGCAGGCGGTCATGTTCGCCAGCGGCGGCGTGCTGGCGGCATGGCGGCGACGGTTCAGCGCGCCGGCGGCGGGCATCGTCGCCGCGCGGTTCTCGATCGGTCTGGCGGCGGGCCTTCTGGGCCATGTCCACCTGCAGATCGCCGGCATGAACCTGTGCCGCAAGGTGTCGCTGATGACCGGCGGCGAGGCCTGCCTGGCCAAGGCCACGCCCTATGTGGTCGGCGTCATCGAGCAGCATTCCCTGGCGCACTGGAGCTGGAAGTTCGCGGTGCTGGGCGGCATGGGCGCGCTGCATGTGGCGGCCGCCGCGGCCATGATGCTGGGCGCAACGAAGGCGGTGTCGCGGATCGCCGTGGCGGTCGCCGTGCTGGCCATCGCCATGCCGGGCCTGGGCGCAGGCGGCCTGACCTTGCCGGTCATCTACCTGGCCCAGATCGGCCTGATGGCGCTGGCCGCCTGGGGGCTGGCCCGGCTTTGGCGCTGGGACGAGCAGCGCCTGGCCGGGCGCTAGACCTAGAACTTGACCCGCAGGTCGGTGCGGAAGCTGCGGCCTTCTTCGGGGAAGCCGTCGACCAGCTGGTACTTCTGGTCCAGCAGGTTCCGCGCCCCGACGATCAGGTCGATCTTGTCGGTGATCGCCGCCCGGGCGGTCAGCCCCACCAGCACATAGGCCCCGGTGCGGTAGTAGCGCGGCGGGGTGATCAGGCTGCTGGAGGTCACGGTCCAGCGCTTGGACGTGGCCTCGACGCTGGGCGTCAGGGTCAGGCGGTCGGCCGCCGCCCAGTCCAGATAGGCGAAGGCCTTGTGGTCGGGCACGCCCTGCGGCCGGAAGGCGGCATTGGTCGGGTCGGTGAAGTCGCGGTGCAGATAGGTGTAGTTGCCGCCCAGGGTCAGGCGCGGCGACAGCTTGGCGGTCACGGAAGCTTCCGCGCCGTAGTACTCGCCGTCGCCGACATTGCGGGTCTGGTTCACCGTGCCGAACGGCGCGCCCAGGGCGACCGGGATCTGGATCAGGGCGTCGCGGACGTCGCTGTAGAACACCGCCCCCTCGACCGACACCGCGGGCGTGAGCTCGGCGCGGCCGCCCAGCTCGTAGTTCACCGCCCGCTCGGCCTTGATGTTCGGGTTGGGGATCGCCGTGCCGAACCGCGAGGAGAAGCGCTCGAACAGGGTCGGGAAGCGGGCGCGCGACGAGACGCTGGCGTGCAGGCTGCTGGTGGCGGTCGGCCGCCAGATCAGGGCCGCCTGACCGTTCCAGGCGCTGTCGCCGGTCAGCGGGTACGAGACGAAGGCGTTGGAATTGTAGTCCTGGGCCATCGACAGGTCGCGGTGGTCGCGCGACACGCCCACCACCAGGTCGACGTTCTCGCCGAAGCGCTGGGTGTCTTCCAGGGCGATGGAGGTGGTGTCCTCGATCGTGGTCTGGCGCGGCTCGGTCGACGGCGGGGCGAAGGACTGCTGCCACTCGACGTGCTCGTCGCGGCGGTAGAAGGCGGCGGCCTTCAGCGTGTTGCTCGGGGTCAGGGCGAAGCCCAGCTCGACATTGCCGCCATAGGCGACGTCGTCATAGTACGAGCGGAAGGCGCGCCCCAGGGTCTGGCTGTTCTGGCGGGCGTTGTCGTACGAGAACAGTGCGTTCTCGAAGGTGTTCCGGTACAGGCGCAGCTTCAGATAGGCGTTGTCGGCGATCTGGGTGCGTGACAGGAACGCCAGGCTGTTGATGTTCCAGTAGGGCCAGGTCCAGAAGCGGGTGCTGGCCGTGTCGGTGACGTGGAAGGGCGCGTTCTTCGAGCCCTCCTGCCGGGTGAAGGTCAGCGAGTAGTCGTCGCCCTCGCGCGGGGTGAAGCCGACCTTGGCGTTGACCCGCCAGTCCTCGCTTTCGGAGTGGTCGCGATAGCCGCCGTTCTCCAGGCCGGTGGGGCGGTAGCCGTCCGGCAGCGCCCAGTGGGTGCGCTCGTTGCGCGCGCCGCTGAGCTGGACATAGAAGTGCTCGCTGCGGCCGCCGATCCGACCCGAGACCGCATTGCTGTTCAGCGAGCCGTCGGCGTCGAAGCCTGCGCCCAGCCGCACCTCGCCCTCGAACGGAGCCGAGGGCATGCGGGTGACCAGATTGATCGCGCCGCCGATGCCGCCCGGACCGTCCAGCACCGACACATAGCCCTTGGACACCTGGACCTCCGAGAGGTCGGCGGTCAGGAAGCGGGCGAAGTCGATGCGGTTGTCGGCGGGCAGGAAAACCCGGACGCCGTCGATCGAGATCGTGGTCTGGAAGCGGTCGAAGCCGCGGATGAACACCAGGCGTTCGTTGCGCGAGCCGCCGCTGTTGCCGGCCGAGGCGCCGGGCACGAGGTCGAGCGCCTGATCGACGCTGACCTTGTCGAACTTGCGCAGGTCCTCGCCCTTGACCACGGCTCCGCCGACCAGGCCGCCGTCGCTGCCGCGGGCGGTGATCCGCACCTCGCCCAGAGCATAGACGTCGCTCACCTTCGGGGTGGTGGTCTGGGCGTGGGCGACGCCCGTCAGCAGCGTGCCGGCGAGGAGAGCGATCCGAAAGGCCATGGTCTTGTCCGCGTTATGAAGTGCAACTGCATAACGAGAGTTTGCCGTTTGAACCAGCCGGATCGGCGGGCCCCGGAACGAACCTGGCCGGGCGCCAAGAAAAATGGCGGGCCCGTGGGACCCGCCATCATCGTCAGAGCTTGTACTCGATCGTCAGCCACCACTTCGTCCGCGAGGCCGGCGGCGCCATGGCCCCCTTGGGCACGGTGTTGGCGCGGTTGAAGTCGGCGTACTTCCACTGCATCGACCAGTGGGCGTTGATCGGCGCGGCGTACATCAGGTTCCACTCGTGGCCCAGGTCCACGTTGGTGCGATAGTTGTCGAAGTCGTGGTAGCGGGCCATCAGCTCGCTCTTGGCCGGCAGCCAGGACCACTTGGGCTTCACGGTCAGCATGACATTGGTGTCCTGCAGGCCGTCGGCGAAGTTCTTGAAGCCGCCCGGGCTGTTCCAGGCGTCGGCCCAGCCGTTGAAGCCGTGGGCCGCGCCGGTGGCCGAGCCGAAGCCGCGCACGCCGTCGCCTTCCAGCGCGTCATAGGCCAGGCGCAGGGTGTAGGCGCCGCGGGTGGCGGCGACGTCGGCCCCGAAATAGTCCAGCTCGAACGGTGCGGTGCGGCCGCGCCAGTCGTTCTGGCGGGCGAAGGTGGCGTTGTAGGCCACATCCAGCGGGCCGACCTTGTGCTTGCCCGACGCCTTGACACCCTTGGTGATCACGCTGCTGGCCGGGGCCTGCTCGAAGTCCATGGCGTAGACATAGGCCTGCACCGTCAGGGCCTTCGAGAAGGTCCAGCTGGTGTTGACGAAGTGGCTGTCGCTGTCCCAGTCGCGCAGCTCGGCCAGGGTGCGATTGACCTTGTCGGCATAGATGTAGGTGGCCTTGAAGGGGCCGCGGCTGACGTCGGCGCGGAAGGCGTCCCAGGTCTGTTCGTCCTGGCGCCAGGGCGCGGCGCCGACCAGGCGCGAGTCGTCCAGCTGGATGCGCTGGCGGCCCACGACCAGCCCGACCGTCTTGTTCGGCGTCCAGGCCAGTTGCAGGCGATTGACCTCGGTGCCTTCGGGGTCGTTGATCGCGGGATACTTGGCCTTGTCGGCGCCGTTCAGCGGCGGGCCGCCGTTGGCGGTGATCGCAAAGCGCACCGGACCCAGCCATTCGACGTGCTCGAAATCGACCAGGGCCTTGAAGTTCTTGTAGGACGCCGTCTCCCAGCCGAAGCGGGCGCGGGTGGTCAGTTGCTGGCCGTTCTCCGTCAGGGTCGCGGTCTTGGTCTGGTCCCAGTGCTCATAGCGCGTGCGGACCTCCAGCATCGGCTTGCCGGACGTGATCGCGTCCAGAACCGACGATGCTTCGCCCGCCTGTGCGGCCGAAATCCCCACCAGCCCGGAAGCCAGAGCCCCGAGCGCGCATGCCAATAACGTCTTTTCCATGGCCCTGCTTCTTGGGCCATAAAGGTTAATCGCTTCCCCATGGGGAAATGATCCGCCTCATTTCAGGTATTGGTCATGCGCGGCAAGTTGTCGCGGTCAGAGTCCGACCGTTGTTATTTCGTTTAACTTTCGTTCGTACCTGCCTGCAGCGTGTCAGGCATAGGCGTAGGGACCGCCGCGCTCGAGGGCCCGCTGGTAGGCGGGGCGGGCGTGGATCCTGTCGAGGAACGCCTTCACATGCGGCCGGCTGCCCGCGCCGCCGCGCGCCGCGCCGGCTTCCAGCGGGAAGCTCATCGCGATGTCGGCGGCGGTGAAGGCGCTGCCCGCGAACCATTCGGACCTGGAAAGCTCGGCCTCCCAGTAGTCGACATGGGCCTTGATCTGCGGGTCGACGAAGCCAGCCTGCGCCTTGTTGGCGATCGACTTGACCAGGCCCTTCATCAGGCCCGGCGCGCGGGCGGGCAGGGCGGTGAAGACCAGCTTCAGAAGCAGGGGCGTCATGGCCGAGCCCTCGGCATAGTGCAGCCAGTAGGTATAGCGCAGGCGCTCGGGACTCCCGGCCGCCGGGATCAGCCGACCCTGGCCATAGGTCTCGATGATGTATTCGACGATCGCGCCGGTCTCGGCCACCACCTTGTCGCCGTCGGTGATCACGGGAGACTTGCCCAGTGGATGGATGGCCTTCAGCTCGGGCGGGGCCAGCATGGTCTTGGCGTCGCGCTCGTAGCGCTTGACCTCGTAGGGGACGCCCAGCTCCTCCAGCAGCCACAGCACCCGCTGGCTGCGCGAGTTGTTCAGGTGGTGGACGATGATCATGCGGCGCTCCCTGCCTTTTTCCGACAGTGGCGGAACGATGCCCGCTCCCGTCAAGAGGCCGCGACGCTCTCGACGATGTGGGCGCGATAGAGCACCGCGATCAGGTCGGTCTGGGTGATGACGCCGACCAGCCGCCGCTCGCCGTCGACGACCATGGCCTCGTGGGTGTGGCCGCTGGACAGGATGGGCAGCAGGGCCGCGATCGGCGTGCCTTCCATGACCTTGTGCACGAAGGGATCCAGCGCCGCCTCGACCGTGCGGCGGTGGTTGGCCTGCAGTTCGGCGCGGCGGGCCATGCCGATGACGCGGCCGGCCTCGTCGACCACCGGGGCGGCGCGCAACTCGTGCTCCTGGAGATAGGCCAGGGCGCTCTGGGCCGACTGGTCGCGGTCCAGGCGGATGACGTCGCGCGACATCACCTCGCCGCAGCGGATCTGGCCGTGCAGCCGCTGGTGGGCCGAGATCTCGACCTCGCGGAACAGGGCGTCCAGGTCTTCGCGGCTGACATCCAGCAGCTCGCCGTAACGGGCCAGGGCCGCGTCCAGATCGACGGGGCTGTAGCCGATGCGGGCGGCGGGAGTGGGGTCCTTGGTATGGTGCGGGCTGGCGGCTGGCGCGGGAACGCGGTGGGGGTAGGAGTGGCCGGTCACCCGTCCCCAGGCCATGCCGGCGGCGACCAGCAGGGCTGAGTCCACCAGCACCGGATTGAGCGCGAAGAGGAAACCGGCCTCGCGCACGGCCGGACCGCCGATCACGCAGATCAGCGCCACGGCGCCGCCGGGCGGGTGCAGGCAGCCCAGCAGCATCATGGTTCCGATCGCCAGGCCCACGGCCAGCGGCGCGGCGACCAGGGTCTGCGGAACCAGCAGAGCTACGGTGATGCCGATGAAGGCCGAGACGAGGTTGCCGCCCAGCACCGACCGCGGCTGGGCCAGGGGGCTGGCGGGCACGGCGAAGACCAGCACCGCCGACGCGCCGATCGGGGCGACCAGCAGCGGATGCAGCCAATCGCCGCCGCCGACCGCGAACCGCCCCAGCAAGCCGGCGAACAGCAGGCCGACGAGGGCGCCGGCCCCGCCGCGCAGGGCGTCGATGGGACGGATGGGGCTCTTGCCCCGCAGGACGGCGTAAAGGCGACCGGTCATGGCGGCGGGGATAGACTGGAGAGGTGGGGGCGGTCTTCCTGTTTTTTATGGGGATGGTGCGAGAAAGATCGAGGATCTGGAGCGCCCCCTCCGTCTCGTCGCGTATTCGCGCCGATCCACCTCCCCCGCTTTGCAGGGGAGGAGAAGCATCCTCCTCACCCGTGAAACGGGGGAGGTGGCGCGCGGCGAAGCCGCGTGACGGAGGGGGCGCTAAGCTGGCCCGGCCTCCAGCGGCCTCAAGTCCGGCTCGACCCAGCCCCGTCGCGCCTCGACGCTGAACAACCGCTCGCGCGACCAGTGGGTCAGCGGCCAGTCCTTGTCGGCCAGCGGCGTCTCCAGCAGTCGCCGCGCCGCCTCGCTGTCCGAAGTCCCCGCCGGCAGCGCCGCCGCGAACGCCCGGATCGCCGCCAGGTACGCCTGGGTGATCGTCTCGTGATAGCCGCCCGCATCGTCATTCACCCCGCCGACGGCGACGTTGTAGGCGCGGATGATGCCAGGCAGGTCGCGCTCCAGCCCCGCGTCGCGGGTGCGGACCAGGCGCAGGGTGGCGGTCAGGTGGGCGGCGTGGGTCCATTCCGCCTTGGGCAGGCTGTGATCCAGCAGGCCCTCGGCGAGCTTGGCGATGTCAGCGTCGGTCATGCCCAAGCTTCACACGAAAACGCCCGGCGACCGCAAGGCCGCCGGGCGTGATCTCTAGACCTTGAGGAAGAAGCTTAGGCTTCGACCATGTTCTTGGCGACGGCCGCCTCGCGCATGTTCTTCTGCAGCTTCTCGAACGCCCGGACCTCGATCTGGCGGACCCGCTCGCGGCTGACGCCGTACTGGGCGGCCAGTTCCTCGAGGGTGGTCGGGTCGTCCTTCAGGCGACGCTCCGTGAGAATGTGACGCTCGCGGTCGGTCAGCTCGACCATCGCTTCTTCCAGAAGCGACATCCGCAGCGACTTCTCCTCGTTCTCGGCGACCATGGTCTCTTGCGACACCTGGTCGTCGTCGGCCAGCCAGTCCTGCCACTCGCTCTCGCTGTCCGAACGCAGCGGGGCGTTCAGCGAGGCGTCAGGGCCCGACAGGCGGCGGTTCATCGAGATGACCTCGCTGTCCAGCACGCCCAGCTTGGTGGCGATGGCGCTGACCTGGTCGGGGCGCAGGTCGCCTTCCTGGAAGGCGGCGATCTGGCTCTTGGCCTTGCGCAGGTTGAAGAACAGCTTCTTCTGCGCGGCGGTCGTGCCCATCTTCACCAGCGACCACGAGCGCAGGATGTACTCCTGGATCGAGGCGCGGATCCACCACATGGCGTAGGTCGCCAGGCGGAAGCCCTTGTCGGGCTCGAACTTCTTGACCGCCTGCATCAGGCCGACATTGCCTTCGGAAATCACTTCGCCGATCGGCAGGCCGTAGCCGCGATAGCCCATGGCGATCTTCGCCACGAGACGCAGGTGCGAGGTGACCATCTTGTGGGCGGCGTCGCTGTCCTGATGTTCCTTCCAGCGCTGGGCGAGCATGAACTCCTCGTCCTTGGGCAGCATCGGGAACTTGCGGATTTCGGTCAGGTAGCGCGACAGGCCGCCGTCCGGCGACATCACCGATAGAGAATTCACGGCCATGGTCTTCATATCCCCTTGCGTGCGGATCCGCTCGCCAATCGCGCGCGATCATCCCCCACACGAGAGGATAGATAGTTCGCGAAATTGCGGGCGAAAGGGTGGTAACGCATTTGTAATGTCCGAGTTCAGCGCTTGGATATTGTACGAATGCGGCGGCACTTTGATCGGGCCGCGCGATCGGCCACTCTTCAGGAAATCTGGGTCCGAATCCCAAGGAAAGAGAGTCGCATGATCCGCTTCATTCTTCGCATCCTGATCGCCGCCGCCGGGCTGTGGCTATCGGACCGCCTGATCACCGGCGTCGTCGCCGAAGGCTGGAAGACCCTGCTGATGGCCGGCTTCCTGCTGGGGATCGTCAACGCCATCGTGCGGCCGGTGGTGACGGTGCTGACCTTCCCCCTCACGGTCCTGACCCTGGGCCTGTTCCTGCTGGTGGTGAACGCTGCGATGATCGGCCTGGTGTCGCTGGTCGTGCCGGGGATGGAGGTCAACGGCCTGTGGGCGGGTGTGCAGGCGGCTGTGGTCACGGGCGTCGTCAGCTGGATCGGCCAGGTGGTGATCGGCGACGCCAAGCGGGAGTAGCCGCCTACCGTTTCGCCGGGGAAACGGATTTTTGGGGTTTGGGCAGGCGCCCCAACGGCAAGCTCGACGCCCAGCCCCATCGGCGTAACCTCCCGCCCAGGGAGGAAGCCGAGATGAAGATCACCGGCGTCAATCACCTGGCTCTGGTCTGCCGCGACATGGGCGAGACCGTCAGGTTCTATACCGAGGTCTTGGGCATGCCGCTGGTCAAGACGGTGGCCTTGCCGGACGGCGGGCAGCACTTCTTCTTCGACTGCGGCGGCGGGTCGTGCCTGGCGTTCTTCTGGTGGCCGACGACCCCCGCGGCCGCGCCCGGGATCGCCTCGGTGCGGTCGTTCCCGGCCGACTCCAAGACCGCGGTCGGCTCGATGAATCACGTGGCCTTCACCGTCGACGAGGCCGACCTGGAGGCTTGCCTGCAGCGGCTGCAGGCCGCCGGCGTCCCGGCCTTTCCCATGGTGGTCAGCCACGACGACAGTCCGATGGGCGTGGCGCGCGAACCGCATCCCGGCGTCTTCGTGCGCTCGGTCTATTTCACCGATCCCAACGGGATCATGATGGAGCTGGCCGCCTTCACCCGCGACTTCGCCGCCGCCGATGTCGCGCACGAGCCGGCCGGCGTCACGGCGCACGCCTGATGCCGCGCCTGCGCCAGGTCCCCCGCGCCGAGGTCGCCGACGAGCGCACCCGCAAGCTCTACGACCTGCTCTTCGACGACCGGGATCCGGTGAGCGAGCCCGGCACCGCCACCGGCACGCGCGGCGACTGGTGGACCGTGTTCGCCGGCAGTCCCGACATCCTCCGTCACGCCTCGCAGGGCTTCGCCCTCTACCGCGACCCGGCCCGAAAGCTGGATCCGATCCTGCGCGAACTGGCCCAGACGAGGGCCGGCTGGGCGCGGGGCAGCCAGTTCGTGTTCTCCCAGCACTGCAAGTCGCTGCGGGGGCTGGGGGTCTCGGAGGAGAAGATCGCCGCCGTGCCGCACTGGCCGGTGTCGGATCTGTTCGACGCGCACGAGCGGGCGGTGCTGGCCTATGCCGACGGCCTGGTGCTCGATGGCGGCCGCATCGCCGATGGCGTGTTCGCCGCCCTGAAGGCGTTTCTCGACGACGAGCAGATCCTGGAGCTGACCTACATCACCTGCCTCTACGAGATGCATGCGGTGATGAGCCGGGCCCTGCGCACCGAGTTCGACGACCGCGACGAACCGGTGGTCGAGGTGGCGGCGCCGGACTTTGCAGGCCGCGATTTCCTGGACACGGAAAAGTAGCGCCAGGGTTGCATCTCACCGCTTGGCGGGAAAACCGGTAAAAATGCCTGCAAGCACTGTGACGGCTGCATGAATGTTTCGCGAAATCCGCCGTCAACAGCTCCGCCATTATCACGTCGTTAGCCGAGTGAATGGCTCCTCCGCTCGCGAGTGGAGGCGTATTGATGTTCACCTTGAGGGATACGGTTTCTTCGCTGGCGCCGGCGCGTCAGGAGGATCTCGGCAAGTCTCTGTACGAGCGGTTCCGCGCGGAGCCCGACACCCTGATCGTTCCGGTGGTCGATGACGACAACCGGCCGATCGGCATCGTCGAGCGCAACGCCTTCTTCCTGCGCATGGCCGCCGAGTACGGCCGCGCCCTGTATGCCAACCGACCGATCTCGACCCTGATGGATCGTGAGCCGCTGGTCGTCGACGCCGACACCGAGCTGGCCTCGTTCACCACCGACAGCCTGTCGTACCGCGCCTCGGACCTGTTGCGCGGCTTCATCGTCACCGAGGCCGGCCGCTATCTGGGCGTCGGCACGGTGCTGGGGCTGCTGCAGGCCGCCAACGAGACCAACCGCCGCGGTGTGGCCGAACTCGCCGAGGCGAAGGCGGAGGTCGAGCGCGCCCAGACCTTCATGACCGCCATCGTCGAGGCCATGCCCTCGATGGTGTTCGTCAAGAACGCCCACGACCATCGCTACGTGCTGCTGAACCGCGCCGGCGAGAAGACCCTGGGCCTGCCGCGCAGCGAAGTGATCGGCAGGACCGACGCCGACGTCCATGGCGAGGCGCTCGCCGCCCTCTATGTGGAGCGCGACCGCGAGGTGCTCGATTCCGGCGAGGTCCGGGTCATCGAGGAAGACTTGGTGCCGCGCCGCGACGGCTCGACGGCCATCCTGCGCACCAAGAAGATCGCCCTGCGCAACGCCGAGGGCCATGCCGAGTACCTGCTGGGCGTCTCCGAGGACATCGCCGAGCGCAAGCGGGCCGAGGCCCAGATCGCGCGTCTGGCTCACTACGATCCGCTCACCGAGCTGCCCAACCGGGTGCTGTTCCAGAAGTCGCTGTCCGAGGCCCTGGCCCGCCGGGCGCGCAAGGGCGACCAGTTGGCCGTGCACTTCATCGACCTGGACCGCTTCAAGACCGTCAACGACACGCTGGGCCATCCGCTGGGCGACGCCCTGCTGCGCGAGGCCGCCGAACGCCTGCGCGGCTGCGTGCGCGAGGGCGACACCGTCGCGCGCCTGGGCGGCGACGAGTTCGCCGTGGTCCAGACCGGCCTGGACGACATGACCGGCGCCACCCGCCTGGCCGGCCGCATCGTCGAGGCGATGTCGGCCCCGTTCGACCTGCAGGGCCATCAGGTGGTGATCGGCGCCAGCGTCGGCGTCGCCGCCGCGCCCTCGGACGGCGAGGACGCCGACGAACTGCTGAAGAAGGCCGACATGGCCCTGTACCGCGCCAAGGGCGACGGCCGAGGGGCCTTCCACTTCTTCGAACGCGCCATGGACGAGCAGCTGCAGGCGCGCCGCGCCCTGGAGCTGGACCTGCGCCGCGCGCTGCAGGCCGGCGAGTTCGAGCTGTTCTACCAGCCGCTCTACCACCTGGGCGACGAGCGCGTGACGGGCTGCGAGGCCCTGCTGCGCTGGCGCCACCCCGACCGGGGCATGGTCTCGCCGGCCGACTTCATTCCGCTGGCCGAGGAGATCGGCCTGATCGTCCCGCTGGGCGAATGGGTGCTGCGCGAAGCCTGCGCCGAGGCCGCCCACTGGCCCGAGCACGTGCGCCTGGCGGTGAACCTGTCGCCGGCCCAGTTCCGCGATCGTGGCCTGGTGCGCACTGTGGTCTCGGCCCTGGCCGCCTCGGGCCTGGACGCCCAACGCCTGGAGCTGGAGATCACCGAGTCGGTGCTGCTGCAGGACAATGTCGCCAACATGCAGATGCTGCACGACCTGAAGGCCCTGGGCGTGCGCATCTCGATGGACGACTTCGGCACGGGCTACAGCTCGCTGAGCTATCTGCGCAGCTTCCCGTTCGACAAGATCAAGATCGACCAGACCTTCGTCCGCGACATCCTCGACGACAGCGACGCCATGGCCATCATCAAGGCCGTGCTCGACCTGGGCGCCAGCATGGGCGTGGTCACCACGGCCGAGGGCGTCGAGACCCAGGAACAGCTGGACGCCCTGCGCGGCCAGGGCTGTGCCGAGATCCAGGGCTACTTCATCAGCCGCCCCGCGCCGGCGGCGGATATCGCCAGGCTGTTGGGCGTGGAGCGGGTGGTGGCGGCTGGAGCGTCGGTGGCGGTGCTAAGCGCCAAGGACACTGTCCCGATGATCCTCCCCCGCGATGCGGGGGAGGTGGCCCAGAGGGCCGGAGGGGGCTAACGCGGCCTATTCCAGCTGGCCCCCTCAGTCGCTCCGCGACAGCTCCCCCGCATCGCGGGGGAGCATCTATCGAACCCGCTTCAGCGCCGCACCCAGCTCCTCGACCATCTCCGGCGTCGTCGCCCAGGAGCACATGAAGCGCACCGTGCCGTCCAGGAAGCGGTAGACGAACCAGCCTTCGCCGCGCAGGCGCTCCAGGGTCGGTTCGTCCATCTCGACGAAGATGCCGTTGGCCTCGACCGGGTGCTTGATCTCGAACGGCATCACGGCCGCCAGCTTTTGCGCCATGGCGTTGGCGTGAGCCGCGCGCTGCGCCCACGGACCCGTCCCGCCATCCTCGCCCAGCAGGCCCAGCCACGGAGCGGCCAGGAAGCGGCCCTTGCTGACCAGCTGGCCGGCGTGTTTCAGGCGCGCGTCCAGGCGGCGAGCATGGGCGGGGTTGAGGAACACCACGGCCTCGGTCGGGGTCGAGCCGGCCTTGGTGCCGCCCATCACCAGGATGTCGACACCCATCTTGGCGACGCTCTTCAGGTCGAAGCCGGCCGCCACCGCGTTGGCCAGGCGCGCGCCGTCCAGGTGGACGCCGTAGCCCTTGGCCTTCACCGGCGCGACCAGGCTTTCCAGGTGCGCCTGCGAATAGACCGTGCCGTACTCGGTGGCGGTGGTCAGCGACAGGGCGGCGGCGGGCTGGTGGTAGGAGACGTCCGGTTTGGCGAGGGCGGCTTCCAGGCCGGAAAGTTCGATCTTGCCCGATGCGCCGGGCAGGCCGATCAGGCCGACGCCCTGGCCGAAGAAGCCCGGCGCGCCGGTTTCGTCGGTGCAGATGTGGGCGTGCTCGTGGGCCAGCACCGCCTCGTGCGGCTGGGCCAGCAGGGTCAGGGCGAAGGCGTTGGCGGCCGTGCCCGAGGCGGTGAACCGCACTTGCGCGTCGGCGTCCAGCAGGCCGCGGATGCGGTCGGCGGCGGCCTGGCTGACGTGGTCCGTGCCATAGCCTGAAGCGGTCCCGGCATTGGCCGCGACGAGGGCGTCCATCACTTCGGGCATGGCTCCGGCGACGTTGTCGGACGCGAAATCGTAGCGGGCCATGCGGGCGAACTCCAGGAAAGCAGAGCGCCCGGATGCCATGGCGGAGCCTCGGCCGTCTACAGGTCCCGCGCCCACCCTCTCACATCCTCCACGAACAGCCCCGGCTCCTCCATCGCCGCGAAGTGGCCGCCGCGCGGCATCTCGCTCCAGCGGGTGATGGCGTAGGCGCGGTCGGCCCAGGAGCGGGGCGGGGGCTTGTAGATGCTTTCGCCGGGGAAGTTGGCGAAGGCGGTCGGGGTCTCGCAGCGCACGCCTTCGGGCAGCACGACGCCGCCTTCCTCCAGCATGGCGCGGTAGTACCAGGCGCCGGTCGTGAAGCTGCCGGTCATCACGTAGAGCATCAGGTTGGTCAGCAGCTGGTCGCGGGTGAAGACCTGCTCGAACGGCTTGGCCGAGAGATCGGCCCAGTCGTGGAAGCGCTCCAGGATCCAGGCGGCCTGGCCGACGGGGTTGTTGGCGCCCAGCCAGGCGACGGACTGCGGCTTGCTGGCCTGGAGCCGGAAATAGGCTCCCCACAGATCCATTTGCGCGCCGAAGCCCGTGATCCAGGCGATCTCCTCGGGCGTGGTCGGCGGGCCGTGGGGGCGCAGGCCGATCATGTTGAGGTGGATGGCGCGGACGTGCGCGGCGTGGTCCAGGCCCAGCCACGAGGTGACCAGGCCGCCCCAGTCGCCGCCTTGGGCCAGGTAGGTCTCGTAACCCAGCTCCCGCGTCATCAACGTGTTGAAGAGCCGTGCCGTCGCCCGCTGGCCCAGCGGCCGCTTGGGCTGTCCGGAGAAGCCGAAGCCCGGCAGCGACGGGATCACCAGGTCGAAGGCGTCGGCCGGGTCGCCGCCGTGGCGCGAGGGGAAGGCCAGGGGCTCGATGGCGTCCCAGAACTCGAAGTGACTGCCCGGCCAGCCGTGGGTCAGGAGGAGGGGACGCTTTCCCTGCGCCTCGCCGACGACGTGGACGAAATGAATGTCCAGGTCCTCGATCGTGGCGGTGAATTGCGGGAAGCGGTTGAGGGTCGCCTGCGCCGCGGCGACGTCGTAGCCGTCGGTCCAGTAGGCGCAGAGGGCCTGCAGGAAGTCGGCGTCGCAGCCATAGGCCCAGCCGCCGCCCTCCGGCGCCGACGGAAACTCATAGGCGCGGACCTGGTCCAGCACCTTGTCGACCTGGGCTTTCGTCCAGTTGACCTCGAACGGTGTCGGCATCGCGGCCCTCCCTTTTGCGCAGGAGGGTCAGGCGGGTGACGTGGGGGAGGTCAAGCACCACTCATTCCGCTTCCCCGGCTTCGCCGGGGAAGCAGTCTAAGGGGTCAGGCTGGAGCGAGGAACCGCGCCCGCACTTTCGGCCACAGCATGTTCACCGCCAGGCCGGTCAGCACCAGGGCCGCGGCGATCAGTTTCCAGGCCGGCAGACCCTCGCCCAGGAACAGGGCCGAGGCGCTCATGCCGAAGACGGGGACCAGCAGGGCCATCGGGGTGACCGTGGCGGCGGGGTGACGGTGCAGCAGCCAGCCCCAGGCGGCATAGCCGAACATGGTGTTGCCTATGGCCTGCCAGGCCACGGCGATCCAGGTGCCGATCCCGGCCTCGGTCACGCCCTTGACCATGGCCGGCCAGCCTTCCAGCCACAGCGACATGGCGAAGAGGGGCGGGATCGAGAACAGGCTGGCCCAGACCACATAGCCCAGCATGTTCACCGGCCCGGCCTGGCGCGCGACGATGTTGCCGCAGCCCCAGCTCAGCGAGGCCAGCAAAGCGAGGCCCACGCCCAGCGGGGTCGCCGCCCCGCCGCCGTGGGCGGCGATGACCACGATGCCGGCGACCGCCAGCAGCAGGGCCGCGATCTGGAAGCCCTGCACCCGCTCGCGGTTGATCTGCATGGCCAGGGCGATGGTGAAGAACACCTGGGTCTGCAGCAGCAGCGAGGCCAGGCCTGGCGAGATGTGACCCTTCATGGCCACGAACAGCAGGCCAAACTGCCCCGCGCCGATCAGCAGGCCATAGGCCGCCAGGTTGCTCCACGGCACGGCCGGGCGCTTGACGAAGAACACCACCGGCAGCAGCACCAGGGTGAACCGCAGGGTGGCGAACAGCAGCGGCGGCAGGTGGTCCAGGCCGATGCGGATGACCACGAAGTTGGTGCCCCACACCGCGACCACGGCCAGCGCCAGCAGGAAGTGGCGCAAGGGCAGGGACGCGTGGGTCATCGGTCGGCTCCAGGGAACGGATGAGCCGGACTTGAGCCTTCGCACCCCCTGCCGCAACGGAAACATTGTCCCGTGTGACAATTCCAACGGGTGTTTGACTTCGATCCAGGCGCGGGCGAACGTCCCGCGATCATAAGGGGAGCAGCGCCATGGCCTGGGATTTCGTCGTCGCCAAGTCGGACCTTCGCCGCAGCGAATTCCGCGAGGCGGAACCGCCGCCGCTGGCCGAGGGGCAGGTCCGGCTGGCGATCGAGAGCTTCGCCCTGACCGCCAACAACATCACCTACGCGGTGTTCGGCGAGATGATGCGCTACTGGGACTTCTTCCCGGCGTCGGAAGGGTTTGGCCGGGTGCCGGTCTGGGGGCATGCAAGGGTCGAGGCCTCGGCCCATCCCGACATCGCGGTGGGCCAGCGGTTCTACGGCTACTGGCCGATGTCGACCCATCTGACCGTGCAGGCCAAGGTTGGCCGCAGCGGCTTCACCGACGTGTCCGCGCACCGCACGCCGCTGCCGCCGATCTACAACCAGTACCAGGCGGTGGGGGAGGACGACGGCCTTCAGGCCCATCAGGCGCTGCTGCAGCCGCTGTTCATCACCGCCTTCCTGATCGACGACCAGTTCGACGAGAACGGTTTTTACGACGCCAGCAGCGTGATCCTTTCCAGCGCCTCGTCGAAGACCGCGATCGGCCTGGCGGCGCTGCTCAAGAAGCGCGGCGGGGCCAAGGTCGTTGGCCTGACCTCGGCGCGCAACAAGGCCTTTGTCGAGGGGCTGGGGTTCTACGACCAGGTGGTGCTGTACGACGACCTGGCGACCGCGCCGATCGAGGGACCGGCGGCCTATGTCGACTTTGCCGGCGACGCGGCGGTGCTGGGCGGCGTGCACCGGCGGTTTGGGGATGAGCTCAAGGCCTCGATCCTGGTCGGCGGCACCCATTGGGAGGCGCCGCGCGAGGGCGGTGGCGATCTGCCCGGCCCGACGCCGGCGTTCTTCTTCGCGCCCGATCGCGTGACCAAGCGCCAGCAGGACTGGGGCCCGGGCGGCTTCGAGCAGCGTTACGGCGCGGCATGGAGCGGCTTCGTGGCCGATGCGCCGCGGTGGTTGAAGGTGGAGCGCTCGAGCGGCCGCGAGGCGGTGCAGGCGGCGTACCTGGCGCAGGTGGATGGCGGGACGGCGCCGGATGTGGGGATCATTCTCGAACCCTGAGCGAGTTCATCTCTCCTCCCCCGTCTGGGGGAGGTGGATCGCCCGCGAAGCCGGGCGAGACGGAGGGGGCTTGTGCTGAGTCACAGTTCCGGCGCCGGCCCCTCCACCGCCGTTCGGCGGTCCCCCTCCCCCAAAGGGGGAGGAGAGAGACCGACGATCAGGCGGCCACCCGCTCTTCCTTGAGGCTCACCCCCAACCGCTCCCGCAGCGCCCGCTCGCCCGCCGCCGTCACCCGCACCGCTCGCCCCTGCGCCTCCAGCACGAACCACCCCCGCGCCGTCATCGCTTCCAGCATCCGAACCCCCAGCGGTCCCGCCAGGTGATGCCGCCGCTCGGTCCAGTCCAGGCATTGCCGCGCCACGCCTCTGGGCGAGCGCAAAGCGCCGACGTCGACGCCCAGATCCTCGAACCAGGCGCGGCCTTCGTCGGTGACGGCATAGAGCTTGTCCGCCTCGGGCCGGATCAGATCGCGTTCGACCAGCGCCTCGCACACCCGCACCCCCAGTCGCCCCGCCAGGTGGCCGTAGCAGCAGCGCGCATCCCGCAGCGCCCGGGCCTTCGGCGATCTCGGAACCGCCAGCGACCGCACCGGCGTCGCCAGAACCGACAGGGCCTCGATGACGTGCGCCACCTCGGCTGAGGCGAGCCGGTAGTAGCGATGCCGGCCCTCGCGCTCGACCGCCAGCAGGCCCCCGTCGACCAACTTGGAGAGGTGGTTGCTGGCCGCCTGGGCGGTGACCCCGGCGGCCCAGGCCAGGGCGCTGGCGGGCTGGGCGCGGCCGTCCTGCAGGGCCTGCAGCATCGCCGCGCGGGTCGGGTCGCCGATCAGGGCGGCGGGGGTGGCGATATTGGCGTCCATGGCGGCACTCTAGGCGCATCCGGCGCGGAATGGTTCATCGGCGCGTGTAGCATTCGCGGTGTGGGGCGGGGCATGGAGACGGCATGAGAAAGCTCCCGCTCATTACCGCCGCCGCCAGCTTCGGCTTCTTCGTCACCCAGCTGGACGTGACCATCGTCAATGTGGCGCTGGACGCCATCGGGACGGCGTTCGGCGCTCCGACCGCCCAGCTGCAATGGGTGGTCGACGCCTACATCCTAGCCTTGGCCGCCATGCTGCTGTCGGCCGGGGCGATCGCCGATCGGGTGGGACCGCGGCGGGCGTTCGTGACGGGGCTGCTGCTGTTCGGCCTGGCCTCGGCGGCGTGCGGCCTGGCAAGCAGTCCGCTGATGTTGATCCTGGCGCGCGTGGCCCAGGGCGCGGCGGGGGCGCTGCTGATCCCGCCTTCCCTGGCCCTGATCGCCCACGCCGCGCACGGCGACGACCGGGCGCGGGCCTCGGCCGTGGGGTGGTGGACGGCGGCCGGCGGGGTGTCGATCGCCGCCGGACCAGTGCTGGGCGGCCTGCTGGTCGAGGCGCTGGATTGGCGCTGGGTGTTCTTCGTCAACCTGCCGGTCTGCGTGGCGGGCGCGCTGCTGACCCTGCTGGTCGCGCCGGAAGCGCCGAAGAAGCCGCGCGTCCCGTTCGACATCCCGGGCCAGGTCCTGGCGGTCGCGGCGGTGACGTTGCTGGTCGGCGGGCTGATCGAGGGCGGCCATCGTGGGTGGACCGGCCTGCCGTTGATCGCCTTGGCTACCGGCTTGATCCTGGCCGCCGCCTTCGTGTGGGTCGAGCGCCGCGCGGCCCATCCGGCCATGCCGCTGACCGCCTTCGGCAAGCGCCCAGCGTGGACGGCGGTGGTGGTCGGTTCGGCGCTGAACTTCACCTATTACGGCCTGATCTTCGTGTTGGGCCTCTACATGCTGCGCGCCCTAGGCTGGGCCCCCGGCAAGGCGGGCCTGGCCTTCCTGCCGCTGACCGCGACCTTCATCGTCTCCAACCTGATCAGCGGAAGCCTGGTGGCGCAGTTCGGCGCGCGGGCGGTGACCACCGGCGGGGTGCTGATCGCCGCCTGCGGCTACGCCCTGACCGCCCGGCTGGGGGCGGGGAGCGGCCTCTGGGACATGGCTCCCGGTTTCGCCCTGATCCCCGGCGGCATGGGCCTGGCCATCCCGGCCCTGACCAGCGGCCTCCTGGCCAGCGTCGACCGCCACGACGCCGGCGCCGCCTCCGGAACCCTCAACGCCTGTCGCCAGGTCGGCGGCGCGGCCGGCGTCGCGATCTTCGGCGCGCTGGCCGGGGCGGATGCGGTGACGGGCCTGCGGGTGTCGGGGGTGTGTGCGGCGGTGATGCTGGTGGGGGCGGCGGTGGTGGCGGGTTTTCCGGCCCGCAAATAGAAAACGCCCGCCCCGGTTTCCCGGAGCGGGCGCTTCGAACTCAGACCTTCAGGCCCCGTCTCACTTCACCAGCGAGCCGTGGCACTGCTTGAACTTCTTGCCCGAGCCGCAGGGGCAGGTGCTGTTGCGGCCGGTGCGTTCCCAGTCTTCCGGCAGCGACGAGACCGGCAGGGCTTCGCGCTGGTCGGGCGACAGGCCGTCGGGGATTGCGCCGGCGACGGCGGCGTTCTCGCCGGTCAGCGGGTCCAGGTGGACCTCGACCAGGTTGTCGGGGCTCTCCAGCGGCTCGGGATCGGCGTAGGCGATCTCGACCGTCATCAGCCAGCGGGTGGTGTTGGTGCGGAGATCCCCCAGCAGCTTCTCGAACAGCGAGAAGGCCTCGGTCTTGTATTCGTTCAGCGGATCGCGCTGGCCGTAGCCGCGCAGGCCGATGACGTTGCGCAGGTGGTCCAGGTGCATCAGGTGCTCGCGCCACTGCAGATCGATCATCTGCAGCAGGAAGTTCTTCTCGACGCCGCGCATCTGCTCGGGCGTGATGATCACTTCACGCTGGGCGGCGTACTCGTCGGCGGCCTTGACGATGCGGTCCTTGATCTCCTCGTCGGCGATGCCTTCCTCGGCCGCCCAGGTCTCGATCGGCAGATCCAGGCCCAGGACCGACTGGACGCGTTCCTTCAGGCCCGCGATGTCCCACTGCTCGGCATAGGCCTTGGGCGGCAGGTGACGGGCGACCAGATCGTCGATCGTGTCCTGACGCATCTCGGTGATGATGTCCGAGAGGTCCGTCGACTCCATGAACTCCTGGCGCTGCTCGAACACGGCCTTGCGCTGGTCGTTGACGACGTCGTCGTACTTCAGGAGGTTCTTGCGGATCTCGTAGTTGCGCTGCTCGACGCGCTTTTGCGCCGTGGCGATGGCGTTGTTCAGCCACTTGTGGGTGATCGCCTCGCCTTCCTGGACGCCGAAGGTGCGCATGATCGCGTCCAGGCGCTCGCCGGCGAAGATGCGCAGCAGGTCGTCTTCGCACGACAGGAAGAACTTCGAGCGGCCCGGGTCGCCCTGACGGCCGGTGCGGCCGCGCAGCTGGTTGTCGATGCGGCGGCTTTCGTGGCGCTCGGTGCCCAGCACGAACAGACCGCCAGCGGCCAGCGCCTTGGCCTTGGAGTCGGCGATCTCGGCCTCGAACGTCGCCCTCTGGGCCAGTTCGTCCTGGTGGTCGATCTCCAGGCCCATGCCGCGCTGCTGCTGGCGCCAGCTGGCCAGGCGCATGTCGACATTGCCGCCCAGCTGGATGTCGGTGCCGCGGCCGGCCATGTTGGTGGCGATGGTCACCGCGCCGGGGAAGCCCGCGTCGGCGACGATCCCGGCTTCCTGCTCGTGGAAGCGGGCGTTCAGCACCTGGTGCGGGATGCCCTTCTGCTTCTTGCCGTCATTCTCGAAGGCGAAGGTCGACAGCAGCTTGGACAGCTCTTCGGACTTCTCGATCGAGACGGTGCCGACCAGGATCGGCTGGCCGCGCACATGGCAGTCGGCGATCTGCTTGAGGATCGCTTCGTTCTTCTCGCGCTCGGTGCGATAGACCTCATCGTCGTCGTCGATGCGCTGGATGGTGCGGTTGGTCGGGATTTCCGACACGCCCATCTTGTAGATGTCGTCGAATTCCTGGGCTTCCGTCGAGGCCGTGCCGGTCATGCCCGACAGCTTGGTGTAGAGGCGGAAGTAGTTCTGGATGGTCACCGAGGCCAGGGTCTGGTTCTCGGGCTGGATGGCGGCGCCTTCCTTGGCCTCGATGGCCTGGTGCAGGCCTTCCGACAGGCGGCGGCCGGTCATCATGCGGCCGGTGAACTCGTCGATCAGGACGATCTCGTCGCCCTTGACGATGTAGTCCTTGTCGCGCGTGTACAACACGTTGGCGCGCAGGGCCTGGTTGACGTGGTGCACTACCGAGACGTTGGCCGCGTCGTAGAGGCCCGCCGAGTCCTCGGCCAGGTGGCCGCCCGACATCAGGATCTCTTCGATCTTCTCCTGGCCGTCCTCGGTCAGGATGACCTGCTTCTGCTTCTCGTCGTGGTCGTAGGTGCCCTTGTCCTGGATCAGCTGCTTCACCAGGACGTCGACGGTCTTGTAGAACTCGCTGCGGTCTTCGGTCGGGCCCGAGATGATCAGCGGCGTGCGGGCTTCGTCGATCAGGATCGAGTCCACTTCGTCGACGATGACGAAGTTGTGGCCGCGCTGGACCATTTCCTCGACGCTGTAGACGAGGTTGTCGCGCAGGTAGTCGAAGCCGAATTCGTTGTTGGTGCCGTAGGTGATGTCGCTGCGATAGGCGCGCTGACGTTCACCTTGCGACAGGCCGTTGACGATCACGCCGTACGACAGGCCCAGGTAGTTATAGAGCTGACCCATCCAGTCGGCGTCGCGGCGGGCCAGGTAGTCGTTGACGGTGATGACGTGGACGCCCTTGCCTTCCAGGGCGTTCAGATAGGTCGGCAGGGTGGCGACGAGCGTCTTGCCCTCGCCGGTGCGCATTTCCGAGATGCCCGAGAAGTGCAGCACCATGCCGCCGACCAGCTGGACGTCGAAGTGGCGCATGCCCAGCACGCGCTTGGAGCCTTCGCGGACCACGGCGAAGGCTTCGTTCAGGATGTCGTCCAGGCTTTCGCCCTTGGCCAGGCGCGCCTTGAACTCTTCGGTCTTGCCCTTCAGCGCCTCTTCCGAGAGGGCGGCGTACTCGGCTTCCAGCGCGTTGATCTTGGCGACCCGCGCCTGGAAGGTCTTGACCTTGCGTTCGTTGGAAGAGCCGAAGAGCTTTTTGGCGAAACCAAGCATGCAGGGAATTCCGAACGGGGACGGTGTGACGAGGAGGCCGGCGCTAAGGCGTTGCGGCCTCGACTACGGGAATGAAGTCACGCGGGATCAACGGAAAAATCCGTTAGTCCTGCGCGGCCGGAGACTTAAGCACCGCCCCCCTTGGTGTCAACGCGAAGACCCCTCGGCGAAGAGGGGTTATCGCCCGTAACCGGGGCTCTGGACGGCGGTTTTCGTCACCTCGAACGCTTTGTGCGGCGAAGCCGTTTCCTCTTCTCGAAAAACCGCGCTAGAGCCGGTTGAAGCAAAGCCGGAGACTTGGGCCTTGAAGACTTTCGCGTCCCTTCGCGCCTTGAGCATGCTCAGCGTCATGACCTGCGCCCTGCTGCTGGCCGCCTGTGGTCAGAACAAGGTCGCCGAGAAGCCGCCGGAGCCGGGCGACACCGCCGTGGCCCGCGTCAACGGCCAGGTGATCTGGGCGTCGGACGTCAAGCGCGAGGCCGTCGCGCAAGGCCTGATCAGCGAAGGCGAGCCGCTGGACATCTCCAGCGAGGTCTTCCGCCAGCGTCTGGACGAGGTCATCGACCAGAAACTCCTCGCCGCCGAGGCCGCCAAGCGCAAGCTGGACAAGGAAACCGTGGCCCAGCGCCGCCTGGACGCCGCCCGCGAGCGCATCCTGGGCGACATGCTGGTCGAGGGCGTCGTGGAAAAGGCCGTCACCGAGGACGCCATCCGCAAGCTCTATGCCGAGCAGCAGAAGCTCTCCAAGCGTTCGGAAGAGATCCGCGCCCGCCAGATCATCGTCGGCAGCCAGGCCGAGGCCGAGAGCGTGAAGAAGCTGCTGGCCACCGGCGCCTCGTTCGACGCCCTGGCCATGGAGCGCTCGACCGACCAGGCCACCCGCTTCAACGGCGGCGACCTGGGCTACTTCACCCTGGACGTGATGCCCGAGCCCTATGGCGCGGCCCTGAAGGACGCTCAGAAGGGCCAGTTGGTCGGGCCGTTCGCGGCCGAGGGCGGCTGGGTCCTGGTCCGGGTCGAGGACAAGCGCACCGAAGAGCCGATCACGCTCGAGGCGGCCAGACCGCAGATCGTGCGTTTCCTGACCTATGATCAAGTGCGCGACATCCTCGAGAAGCTGCGCGGCTCGGCCAAGGTCGAGATGCTGATCGGCAAGCCCCAGGACGCGCCGAACACCGGCGGCGCCCAGGAGCCGGCCTCGGCGCCGCCAGAAACTGCCCCCGCTCCAACCGCCAAGAACTAAAGCGGCTCAAGATGACCAAGACTCCGAAAGCCTCCGGCAAGACCCCCGCCGAGACGGCGCCTGAAGCGACGCCCAATGCCACGGGGCCGGGCCCTGTGGAGCGCGCGGGCGCGGCCATCGAGCGCGCCCTGGTCGATCCGCTGACCTCGGCCCTGAAGCGCGCCGGTCTGCGTCGCGCCCAGAAGTCGGCCGGCGAGGTCGATCCCGCCCCGGCCGCCGCGCCCGCCAAGCCGGCCGCGACGGGGGCCGGCAAGCCTGGCCTGGCCGTCTCGCCGCTGGCCGTGCCGTTCCCGGTCATTCCGCCGATCGCCGGCGTCGAGATCGCCACTGGCCGCGCCGGTTTCTACAAGCACGAGCGCGAAGACCTGCTGCTGATGCGCTTCGCCGAGGGCACCTCGGCGGCGGGCGTCTTCACCCGCCACGGCGTCGGCTCGGCCCCTGTCGACTGGTGCAAGCGGCAGCTGGCCGCCACCGGCGGCGCGGACGTGCGCGCCCTGGTGGTCAACGCCGGCTGCGCCAACAGCTTCACCGGCCGCCCGGGCGCCGACGCCGTGCGCCGCGTGGCCACCGCCGTGGGCAAACGCCTGGACTGCCGCCAGCGCGACGTGATGATGGCCTCGACCGGCGTCATCGGCGTCATCCTGGACGACGCCAAGATCACCGCCCGCCTGCCGGACGTGGAAGCGCGCCTGACGCCCGACGCCTGGGCCCAGGCTGGTCGGGCGATCATGACCACCGACACCTTCCCCAAGGGGTCGTATGCGACGGCGATGATCGACGGCGTCGAGGTCAAGATCGCCGGCATCGCCAAGGGCTCGGGCATGATCGCGCCCGACATGGCCACCATGCTGGCCTTCGTGGCCACCGACGCGGCCATCGCGCCCGCCGCCCTGCAGACCCTGGTTTCGCTCTACACCCGCACGACCTTCAACTGCGTGACGGTGGACGGCGACCGTTCGACCAACGACACGCTGCTGCTGTTCGCGACGGGCCAGTCGGGCGCGCCCAAGATCAGCCGTCCGGGCGACAAGCGCCTGGCCGATTTCAGGGACAAGCTGGAGCACGTGCTGCTGGATCTGGCCCTGCAGCTGGTCAAGGACGGCGAGGGCGCCACCAAGTTCGTCAAGATCACCGTCAACGGCGCCGAGAGCCCCGCCAGCGCGCGCAAGATCGCCCGCACCATCGCCGAGAGCCCGCTGGTCAAGACCGCCTTCGCCGGCGAGGACGCCAACTGGGGCCGCATCGTCATGGCTGTTGGCCGCGCCGACGAGCCGGTCGCCCGCGAGCGCATCAGCGTCAAGTTCGGCGACCTCTACGCTGCGCGCGACGGCCTGATCTCGCCCGAGTACGACGAGGCCAAGATGAGCGCCTACGTCAAGAACCAGGAGTTCGAGGTCAGCGTCGACGTCGGCGTCGGCAAGGGCTCGGCCACGGTGTGGACCTGCGACCTGACCAAGCAGTACGTGGCGATCAACGGGGACTACCGGAGCTAGATCTGCGTCGAGCGCCCCCCACCGTCACGCTGCGTATTCGCAGCGCGCCACCTCCCCCGTTTCACGGGTGAGGAGGGTGTTTCTCCTCCCCCGCCTGCGGGGGAGGTGGCCGCGAAGCGGACGGAGGGGGCGCTGGCAGCCCTAATGCCCCAGCTTCAGCGCCACCACGCCGGCGACGATCAGGCTCACGCCCAGATAGCGCACCAGCGAGCTGGGATCGCCAAACACGAAGACGCCGACCAGGAAGGTGCCGGCCGCGCCGATGCCGGTCCACACCGCATAGGCGGTGCCGATCGGGATCTGGCGCTGGGCCAGGAACAGCAGGGTTCCGCTGGCGGCCATGAAGGCGATGGCGATCGCGATGCCGGTGATCCGCGTGCCCGGCGCCTGGGCCAGCTTCAGCCCGACCGGCCAGCCGATTTCCAGAAGTCCCGCTAGCAACAGATAGGTCCAGGCCACGGTATGATCTCCTTGTCGTGCGTCTGATTTCGCAGTTTAAATACGATCGTATCTAATTAGTTTCAAGGAGCGGGAATGGCAAGGCCGCGCAGTCTGGATCGTAATCGCCTGCTGGATGCGGCCGAGGCGGTCGTCGCCGACGCCGGGGCCGCGGCCCTGACCTTCGGCAAGGTCGCCGAGGCCGCCGATGTCCCGAAAGCCAGCGTGCAGTCGGCGTTCGGGACCAAGGAAGGTCTCCTGGACGCTCTGCTCAATCGCTGGGCCGAGCAGGAGAAGGCTCGGTTCGCCCGCAATGTCGGTCCCGACCCCACGCCGCAGGCGGTGATCGCCGAGCACATCCGCTCGACCGCAATCGAGGACCACGACACGATCAGCCGCACGGCCACCCTGCTGGCCGCCGTCGCCGGCACGGGCCAGACGGTCGGGGCCATGGCCGACTGGTACGCCGAACGGGCCGGCGACCTCTCGGCCGCCACCCCCGAAGAGCGACGCCGCCGCATCGCCTTCCTGGCCGTCGAGGGCGCCTTCCTGCTGCGCCACGTGGTCGGCTTCCCGATGGACGATGCGCTGTGGCGCGAGATCTTCGCCGACCTGCTGGCGCTGGTCGGGGAGGACTGAGGCGTCGTGCGTCCTTCGAGGCTCGGCTTCGCCTCACGCCTCAGGATGAGGGATTCACAGATTTCCTCATCCTGAGGCGCCTGCGCAGCAGGCCTCGAAGGACGCACAGGGCCCGCCACCGTGCTACACACCACCATCCCCATCCCCCGGAGCCTTCCCATGACCGATCTCACTCCCGACCAGGAAGGCGCGATGCTGGAGAGCCTGACCAATGTCTGCCGCGAGGCCGGCTTCGTGGTCGAGGCGATCGACCGGGGCCTGGAGGTTTCCGGCGAGGACGAAAGCGCCTTCTACCTGCTGCCCGACCACGGCTGGCTGCAGATCCGCTGCCTGGTGCTGGGTCCGGAGGACCTGGAAGACGCCCGCGACCTGACCGCGCTGTTCGAGACCATGGCCCGCGCCCAGTTCCGCCTGATCGGCTGCCGCTTCGGCTTCGATCCCGGCTCGGGCCTGTGGCTGGTCGAGGACCTCTATCCGGGCTTCGACGCCTACAGCGTGCCGACCGTTCTGGAGCAGTTGGGTTTCGTCTGGGAGGCGCTGGAGGGCCTGTTCGAGGCGGCGCTGACCGGCGCGGTGCCCAATGACGACGCGTTCGACGCGGCTTTCGACCTGGAAACGGCGACGCCGCCGAACTAGGATTCCATACTCGCCCGTGAGTGGAACCTCAGGCCAAGCTTGTCGTTCCTGATCGGTGTTCAGCTGGAGGGCGTAAAATGACCCGGAAATTCTGCATTGTTCTCGGCGCGGCCTTGCTGACGGCCTCGGCGGCGCACGCCCAGACCAAGCCGCCGGCCAAGCCCGACGAGCCCGCCGGTCGTTGGGGCGAGGCGCGCCAGAAGGCCATCGACATCGGCTCGCAGCCGGCCCGCGACGTGGGCATGTCCAAGCGCGAGGTCCCGCCGGTGCTGATCAAGGCGTTCGACGACCCCTACAGCCTCAAGGGCCTGAAGACCTGCAAGGCGCTGGCCGCCGAGGTGAAGGACCTGAACGCGACGCTGGGTCCCGATTACGTGGTCGGTAACACCTATGAGGAAAACCGCGGCGGCAAGCTGGCCGAGGCCGGCGGCAAGACCATCATCAACAGCATCATCCCGTTCCGCGGCCTGGTGCGCGAAGTGACGGGCGCGGCCCCCGCCGACCGCCAGATGAACGCCGCCGTCGACGCCGGCCTGGCCCGTCGCGGCTTCCTTCGCGGGGTGCATCTGCGGCAAGGCTGCAAGACCAAGTTCTGAGCGGGAGCCCTGCGATGACGCTGTTCGCCCTCGCCCTGGCGGCCGCCTTGCTGGCGCCGCCGACCGCCGCCGCTTCTTCGATCGACGTCGAGAAGGAATATTCGGTGACCTATACGCGCTGCCTGCGGACCGGCGACGCGGCGCGGGGCGTGACGCCGGCCATGGCGGGCTGCATCAACGCCGAGCTGGCCCGCCAGGACAAGCGGCTGAACACCGCCTATGCCGGGGCCATGGCGCGGCTGTCGCCGAAGGCCAAGACCAACCTGCGCACCGTCCAGCGCGCCTGGATCAAGAACCGTGACGCCGAGTGCAGCGCCAACCTGACCGGCGGCACCATCGACTTCATCGAGCGTCCCAGCTGCCACCTGAACCTGACCATCGAACGCGCCGTCGAGCTGGAGCGCATGGCCAGGCCCCGCCGCTGAGGACTTGAACCCGCTCTCTCGCCGGGAGAGGGTTGGGGATCAAGAGGAGAGCGGTTTGACGGACGCCTTGATCGTGCGGGGGCTGAGCAAGGCCTTCGCCAAGCCTGCAGTGTCGGATCTGGACCTGACGGTGCGGGCCGGCGAGCTCTATGCGCTGCTGGGGCCGAACGGGGCGGGCAAGACCACGACCTTGCGGATGGTGGCGGGGCTGACCCAGCCGGACGCGGGCGAGATCGCGATCTTCGGGGTGGACGCCCGGAAGGATCCCGCCGGCGCCAAGGCCCTGGTCGCCTGGGCCCCCGACGAGGCGATGATCTACGACAAGCTGACGCCGCTGGAATATCTGGAGTTCGTCGCCGGCCTGTGGAGCATTGAGCCGCGCACGGCCAAGGCGAAGGCCGAGCAGCTTTTGTCCACCCTGGGTCTGGCCGACGAGGCGCGCCGCCGGTGCGAGGGCTTCTCGCGCGGCATGAAGCAGAAGGTGGCCTTGGCCGGGGCGCTGATCCATGATCCCAAGCTCCTGATCCTGGACGAGCCGCTGACGGGCCTGGACGCCGCCGCGGCGCGCCTGGTCAAGGACATGCTGCAGGCGCGGGTCGACGCCGGCGGTACGGTGATCCTGACCACCCACATCCTGGAGGTCGCCGAGCGCATGGCCGACCGCATCGGCATCATCGCCGGCGGCCGCCTGCTGGCCGAGGGCACATTGGACGAGCTGCGCGGCCGGGCGGGCGAGGCTAGCGGCAAGACCCTCGAGGACGTCTTCCTGCAACTGACGGCAGAGGTTCACACGTGAGCCTGCCGTTCCGGCCCGCCTCGGCGCCCTGGCTGCTGGCCCACGAGCTGCGGCTGGCCTGGCGGGGCTTCCGGGCTGGGCGCAAGTCGAAGGGGGCGATGGTCGCCTTCGCCATCCTGGGCGTGCTGATCCTGGTCGGCGGCGTCGCCATGGGCCTGGCCCTGCGTGACATCGAGGTCCCGATCGTTCCGCTGGCGGTGGTGATCGCCGACCTCGCCCTGGCGGTGGTCCTGACCCTGATGCTGTCCAGCACGCTGGCGGCCTCGGCCGACGCCCTCTACGAGCGCGGGGACCTGGACCTGCTGTTTTCCTCACCGCTGAGGCCTGGACGGGTGTTGCTGATCCGGGCGCTGGGCCTGGCGGTCAATGCGGGTCTCTGGTTCCTGCTGCCGACGCTGCTGTTGCTGACCCCGTCGATCGTGCTGGGCCATCCGGCCTGGGCGGCGGTGTTCGTCGTGCTGATCGCCGCGGCCCTGTGCGCCACGGGTGTCGGCCTGCTGCTGGCCATGGCGCTGTTCGCCTTGATCGGTCCGCGCCGCACCCGAACCGTGGCCCAGATCCTGGCCGCCTTGATCGGCGCCGGCTTTTTCCTGGCCAGCCAGTACCGCAATCTGCTGGGTGAGCAGAGGTCCGAGAGCCTGATCGCCCGCATCGCGCTGGACGCCAAGGAAGGCCGGATCCAGCCGCCGCCCTTCGCCGACCTGCCGCTGAGGGCGGCGGTGGGCGAGCCGCTGCCGCTGCTGGCCATGGTGGCGATCGGGGCGGGGGTCTTCGCCCTGGCCGTCGTGGTGCTGGGCCGCCGCTTCGCCGATGCGGCCGCGGCCACCCAAGGGGCAGAGACCCGCAAGGCCGCCCGCGGTCCGACGCGCGCCTTCGCCGCTGGCGCCTTCCAGGCCACGGTGCGCAAGGAGTTGCGGCTGATGCGGCGCGATGCGGCCCTGCTCTCGCAGGTCTTGCTGCGAGTGCTGTATCTGGCGCCGCTGGCCTTGGTCATGGCCCGCAACGCCGGGACTCTGCCGACCGCCAGCCTGGCGGCTTCGGCGGCGGCGGTGATCATCCTGGCCGGGCAGGTGGCCGGGAGCTTGGCCTGGATCACCCTGTCGGCCGAGGACGCGCCCGATCTGCTGGCCGTCGCCCCAACGCAGATGAAGGTGCTGCGCCAGGCCAAGCTGGCGGCGGCTCTGATCCCGGTGGCGATCCTGCTGGTCGCCCCGGTCGCAGTGCTGGCCTGGTATCAGCCGCTGGCCGGCCTTTGGACCGCGATCGGCGCGGGGCTGTCGGCCTGGTGCGCGGGCCTCGTTCATGTCTGGCGCCAGAAGCCCGGCAAGCGCGCAGACTTCCGCCGCCGGCGCAGCGGTTCGCTCTTGGTCGCCATCGCCGAGATCGCAGTGTCGCTGCTGATCGGCGCCGCCACGGCGCTGGCGATCGCCGGCCTACTGGTCTGGGCGGTCCTGCCGCTGATCGTCGCCGGCGCGCTGATGATGGCCCTGCGCCGGACGGACGAGCAGATCGCCGCGGCGTTGCGGGCGGCGGCGTAGGGAGCGCCCCCTCCGTCTCGCTGCGTATCCGCAGCGATCCACCTCCCCCGCAGGCGGGTGAGGAGAAAACCTTCCTCCCCTGCGAAGCGGGGGAGGTGGCGCGAAGCGCCGGAGGGGGCGCTCTGCGGCCTTACGCCTCCAGCAGCGCCTCGATCCGGCAGACCACGCCGTCGGGCCGGAAGTCGATGTCCGCCGAGCCCGACAGTTCCGCCGCCAGGCCGCGCTCGATCAGGCGCGAGCCGAAGCCGCGGCTTTCGGGCGGGGTCACTGGCGGGCCGCCGCGTTCGGTCCAGATCAGCTCCAGGCGCGGCGCGCCGGGCTGGGCGACCTGGGTCCAGACGATCTCGACCCGGCCCTCCGGCGCCGACAGGGCTCCGTACTTGACCGCATTGGTGGCCAGCTCGTGCAGGGCCATCGACAGCGACAGGGCCGTCTTGGGCGACAGCCGCACCGCCGGACCGTTCAGGGTGAAGCGTCCCGCGCCGCCGTGCAGCGAGGCCAGGCGCATGGTCACGTCGTGCAGGTCCGCCCCTTCCCAGTTCTCGCGCGTGAGCAGGTCGTGGGCTTCCGACAGGGTGACGATGCGGCTGGAGAAGGCGGCTCTGGCGTCGTCCAGCGCGCGACCGTCGGTGAAGCTCTGGTTGGCGATGGCCTGGATGGTGGCCAGGCTGTTCTTGACGCGGTGGTTCAGCTCGTTGACCAGCAGCCGCAGGTGCAGCTCGGCCCGCTTGCGTTCGGTGACATTGACCACGGCGCCGACGAAGCGCTCGGGGCGGCCGTCGTCGCCGAAGAAGGTCTTGCCCTGCACGGCGATCCAGCGCTCGACGCCGTCGGTGGGGTTGATGGCCCGGAACTCGATGGCGTAGTCGGCGCGAAGGTCCGGATCCAGGGCCAGGCGCATGGCCTCGCGCACGCGGGGCCGGTCGTCGGGATGGACCAGCGGATAGAACATCTCCAGCGACACCGGCTGGCCTTGCGGCACGCCGAACAGGGCGTAGCAGCCCGGCGACCAGGAGAGTTCGTCGCGCAGAAGGTCGAAGTCCCAGGCCCCGACGTCGGCGGCGTCGACGGCCAGGCGCAGGGTCTCGTCCTGGCGCAGCTGCTGCTCCAGCGCCTGGCGCCGCTCGGTGACGTCGGAGACCACGCCGACGAAGCGCACGCAGCGCCCGCGCTCGAAGAACGCCCGGCCGGACACCTCGACCCAGCGGAGGTCGCCGTCGGTGCCGCGATAGATGCGGTACTCCAGATTGATCGTCCCGGGGCCGTCCGGGTCGGTGGCCACCGCGACTGCCGCCTGCACCATGGCCAGATCATCGGGGTGCATCAGGGCCTCGAACACCTCGGCCGAGGCCGGGGTGTCGGCCGGAATGCCGAAGATGGCGCGCACCTGCGGGTCCCAGTAGCGGGTGCGGGCGTCGGGGTCGTAGTCCCAGCGGCCCATGCCGGCGGCCTGGGCGGCCAGGTCCAGACCGGCGCGGGCGGCGGCGAGGGCGGCTTCGGTGGCCTTGCGCTCGGTGATGTCGACCATCACCCCGGCGGCGCGCTGCGCCTTGCCGTCGGCGCCGAGATAGGCCTTGCCGCGCACATAGACCCAGCGCACCGAGCTGTCGGCCTGGACCAAGCGGTACTCCTCGGTGAAGTCGCCGCCGCTGCGCAGGGCCAGGACCGCCTGCTCGCGGACGCGCTCGGCGTCGGCCGGATGGACGGCCGGGGTGAAGCGGTCCAGCGGCAGCCCGCCCTCGGCCTCGTCCGCCGACAGTCCATGCAGCGCGGCATAGCGCGGATCGGCATAGATCCGGTCGGCCTTCAGGTCCCACTCCCAGGCGCCGACGCCGCCGGCCGCCTCCAGCGCCATCTCGTAGCGATCCTGGGTGGTCTTGAGGGTCTTCTCGGTACGGACGGCCTTGGAGATCTCGACCGCGGTGATCAGCACGCCGCCCACGCCGGTCGGCGCGGCGATGTCGGGGATCGGGCTGTAGCTGACCGTGAAGAACGCCACCTCGCTCTCGCCGGCGTTGCGCGAGAGGCGCAGGGGCAGCTTCTCGAAGGCGAAGCCGCCGCTGGCCCCGCTCATGATGTCGTCGTGGATCTGGCGCAGCGTCTCCTGGAAGTCCGGCGAATGGACCTCGAACGGCATGCCCAGGGCTTCGGGGTGACGCTCGTGCAGGGACAGGGCGTAGGCGTCGTTATAGATCAGGGCCAACTGCGGACCCCAGCGCACGGCCATGGGGAAGTTGGTGGCCAGGATCATGTCGACGACCAGGCGCAGGCAGGGCGACCAGTCGTCCCTTGGCCCCAATGGACTTTTCGCCCAGTCGAACGACGCCACCCGCGCGGCCATTTCGCCGCCGGCAATGCGCGTCAGTTCAGGCGTGGCGCGAGGCCTGCCCTCACTCATTCCCTGTGGTCCCCCATCCGATCAACCGATCGGCCCAAGAGCTAAAGTGGACCCATCGTCGGGCTTGGCACAAGGCGGACTCCGACATAGGCGCAAAAGAAAAGCCCGGCGCGACGAACTGTCGCACCGGGCTTCAAACTCTTGGAATTGCTTATGGTTCAGTCGATGGGCGACCAGCGTTTTTCCGCGGGTGCGGCGTCGCGCTTGGGGCCGCGAAACTCGTTCTGAGGACCATTGCCTTTCGGCTTGTTGCGGCCCTGGCCTTGCGGCCCGCCACGACCTTGGCCCTGACCGCCGGGACGGCCCTGACCCTGGGCCTTCTGTCCGCCCTCGGAGCGACCGCCAGCGGCTTTGGCGCCACCGCCGGCGCCGCCGCCATTGCCGCCATTGCGGGCGCCGGGACGGTTGCGCTTGCGGCGCAGTTCCGACGGCACGTCGTTGCGCGGGTCGGCCTTGCGCGGATCGACGTACTTCTCGGCCGGAGCCAGCTTGTCGGCGACGGCGGCGGCCGCGGCCAGCTGCTTGTCGTTGCGACGGTCGAAGGACGGGATCGTCTGGCGGGTGGCCTTCTGGATGTCCTTCAGCAGGTTACGCTCGTCATCGGCGCAGAAGCTGATGGCGATGCCGTCCTTGCCCTTGCGGGCGGTGCGGCCGATCCGGTGGACATAGGCCTCCGGCACGTTGGGCAGCTCGTAGTTGATGACGTGGCTGACGTCGTTGACGTCGATGCCGCGCGCGGCGATGTCGGTGGCCACCAGGGCCCGCATCTCACCGGCCTTGAAGGCGGCCAGGGCGCGCTCGCGCTGGCCTTGCGTCTTGTCGCCGTGGATCGAGGCGGCCTCGATGCCGGCGGCGTTCAGATACTTGGCCACCCGGTCGGCGCCGCGCTTGGTGCGGGTGAAGACGATGGTGCGCTCGACGCCCGGCGCGGCCAGGATCTCGGCCAGCAGGGGACGCTTGCGCTGCGCCTCGATGAACAGGACGCGCTGGTCGATGCGCTCGACGGTGGTGGCTTGCGGCGCCACCGAGACTTGTACGGGATCATTCAGCAGCTCGCCGGCCAGCTTGCCGATTTCCGACGGCATGGTGGCCGAGAAGAACAGGTTCTGGCGGTTCTTGGTCAGCTGGCTGGCGATCTTGCGGATCGGGACCACGAAGCCCAGGTCCAGCATCTGGTCGGCTTCGTCGAGGACGAAGATCTCGGTGCCCGAGACCGTGGCCGACTTCTCGGCCATGTGGTCCATCAGGCGGCCCGGGGTGGCGACCAGAACGTCGATGCCGCCGGCCAGGGCCTTCATCTGCGGGCCGTACTTCACGCCGCCGTAGATGGTGTGGACGCTGAGGCCCATGTGGACGGCGTAGGCCTTGAAGTTCTCGGCGATCTGGGTGGCCAGTTCACGGGTCGGCGACAGCACCAGGCAGCGGAAGCCGCGGCGCGGCGCCGGCTTGCGGTCTTCGGCCAGGCGCTGAAGGATCGGCAGGGCGAAGGCGGCGGTCTTGCCGGTGCCCGTCTGGGCGATGCCCAATAGGTCCTTGCCTTGCAGCACGACCGGAATGGCCTGGGCCTGGATCGGGGTCGGCTCCTTGTAGCCCTTTTCGGCAAGGGCCTTCAGCAGCGGCTTGGCCAGGCCAAGGTCAGCAAATTGAGTCACGGGTGTTTCGTCTTTCGTGCGCCGAAAGACAGCCCATGCGTCCTCGCACGGCTGGCCCATTCGGCTAGTCGGTCGGGGAGCGCCCCGCGTGCACGGGCGATCTGATGAGAAAGCTCTCAAAGCGCTCGACAGGCTGGTCCGAAACGGACCCTCACGCGGCTGGAGCGCCAATAGCGCCAAGGTGGCGCGGGGCGGATATCGGTTATCCGAGCGGGGAAGTCAAGTTTTGTGGGAAAGACGGATCCTCCCCCGCGATGCGGGGGAGGTGGCCCAGAGGGCCGGAGGGGGCCAACTCGGCCCATATCCAGCTCGCCCCCTCAGTCGCTCCGCGACAGCTCCCCCGCATCGCGGGGGAGCAGCTATTCGGGGCTTGCCAGCGACATTCCGTCACGCCACACCCGCCGTCATGAGCAAGCCCACCGTTCTCGTCGCCGCCGCCGCCCTGATCGATGTCGATGGGCGGGTGCTGATCTGCCAGCGGCCGCAGGGCAAGCAACTGGCCGGGCTGTGGGAGTTTCCGGGCGGCAAGGTCGAGCCGGGCGAGACCCCCGAGGAATGCCTGATCCGCGAGCTGGACGAGGAGCTGGGGATCAAGGTCGCCCAGGCGTGCCTCGCCCCGTTCGTGTTCGCATCCCACAGTTACGAGTCTTTTCACCTCCTGATGCCACTGTATCTGCTGCGTCGCTGGGAGGGCCAGGTGACGCGCAAGGAGCACGAGGCGCTGGCATGGGTGAAGCCCGACAAACTCTCGGACTATCCGATGCCCCCCGCGGACGAGCCCCTGGTCGCGTGGCTGCGCGACGTTCTTTGAGCGCTTTCTGGGCTGACAGCTCCGGCGCGACCGCGGTCGAGCTGGGCATCATGGTCGCCGTCATCTGCGTGATGCTGATCAGCGCCCTGGGCGCCCTGGGCGGCAACCTCAATGGCGTCTTCACCAAGCTGTCGGGGAAGATGGCCTAGCCGGGCTTCTCGCCCGTCGACTGCTCGGTCGTTCCCAAGGCATCCGCCAGCCGCATCTTGGCCGAGCCGGGACGCAGCGGCTTCTGCTGGCTGTCGTGCGGCGCCCAGCCGGTGACGGCCACGATCTCGAACGTCGCCGGCACCCGGCCGTCGGCCTCGGCGAACCTCTCGACATAGAGCTCCAGCGCCCGCAGCAGCACCTTGCGGGGCAGGGGCTTCTTGGAGCGGTCCAGCAGCACGCTGGTCTCGCCCATGGCCCGCAGGTCCTGCAGCAGCTTGATCGGATGGGCGTATCGCACCTTGACGCGATCCACGTCCGCCACCGGCAAGGCAAAGCCCGCCCGCTGCAGCAGCGCGGCCGCGTCGCTGGCGTCGGCGAAGGGCGAGACGCGCATGGCCGCGCCGTCCGACACCTCGGCCTCGGCGGCTAGCAGGCATTGGCGCAGCTCGGTCAGGGTGGCGCCGCCGAACATCGCGCCGATGAACAGGCCGTCCGGCCGCAGCGCCCGACGGACCTGGATCAGGGCGCCGACCAGGTCATTGGTCCAGTGCAGGGCCAGGGTCGAGACCACGAGATCCAGGGTGTCGTCGCCGAATGGCAGGCGCTCCTCGTCGGCCGCGACCCGTAGGCCCGGCCGTCCGGCCAGCATCTTCGCCGACAGGTCGGTCTCGAACAGCACGTCGATGTTGGCGGCCGCGTCGCTGTCGGCCAAGGCTTTGGAAAAACTGCCGTTTCTGGATCCGAGATCGACGGCGACCGGAAAGCGTCGCAGGATCGTCTCCAGCCGCATGACCACGTCCTGGGCCGCCCGGGCCTTCAGGAAGTCGGCGGACGCATAGTCGGGCGCGGCGCGGTCGAGGCGCTGGCGGTGCAGGGTTCGGTCGAAGAGCAGGGGCGAGGCGGTCATTGCGCGCGGAACATGGCGATTCCGAACCGGGATGGAAAGCGCGGCCTCATCTTAGGGGTCTTGGGCGGTCGCTTCTGGATCTCCTGCTGCCGCCCTCCAGCCTGGACGGGGAGGCGGCGCTGAGCGGCGGGCTAACCGCGGCGGCGTTCGCGCGGGTGACCTTCCTGGACGATCCGGTCTGCGACGGCTGTGGCCTGGCGATGTCGTACGCGTCGGCCGAGCGGTGCCTGTCGTGCCTGGCCAAGCCGCGGGCGTTCGGGCGAGCGCGAGCGGCCTGCGTCTATGACGAGCACTCGCGCGACCTGATCCTGAAGCTCAAGCACGCCGACCGAACGGACCTGGCGGGTCTGTTCGCCCGCTGGCTGTCGCGTTCCGGCGCGGAGCTGCTGGGCGAGGCCGATGCGGTGGTCCCGGTGCCCGTCCACCGCGCCCGCCTGCTGACCCGTCGCTATAACCAGGCCGCCGAGATCGCCCGGCCGCTGGCCCGGACGGCGGGGATTCAGTACTTGCCCGACGCCTTGATCCGAAAGCGCGACACCGCCAGCCAGGGCGGCAAGTCGGCCTCGGGCCGCAAGCGCAACGTCGCCGCCGCCTTCGCCGTGCCGCCGGGCAAGCGCAAACAGATCGAGGGGCGGCGCATCGTCCTGGTCGATGACGTCCTGACCACCGGCGCCACCGCCGAGGGCTGCGCGCGGGCGCTTCTGGCCGCAGGCGCGGCTTCCGTGAGCCTATCGGTCGTCGCCCGCGTTACAGAAACGCAAGCGCGTCCTATATGAGGTCGCTCCACAGTCGAGCTGGATCATGGCCCAAGTCACTCTCTACACCCGTCCCTTCTGCGGCTACTGCGCCCGCGCCTTGGCTCTGCTGACCGAGAAGGGCGTCGATTTCAACGAGATCGAAGCCGGCATGGACCCGGCCCTGCGCCAGGAAATGATGACCCGTTCGGGCCGCACGACCTTCCCGCAGATCTTCATCGGCGACAGCCACATCGGCGGCTGCGACGACCTGATGGCGCTGGAGCGCGAGGGCAAGCTGGACGGCCTGCTCGCCGCATGAGCCTGCGAGTCGGCCTGATTCAGACGCGTACGCCGGCCACGCACGCGGCGGCGCTGGCGCATGTCGCGCCGCTGGTGCGCGAGGCGATCGGGCAGGGCGCTCAGTTCGTCCTGACGCCGGAATGCACCAACGTGGTTCAAAAGGACCGCGCCAAGCTGCTGCCCGCCCTGACGTCTCTCGAGGACGATCCGGTGGTAAACGGCCTGCGCGCCATCGCCGCCGAGACCGGGACTTGGATCGATGTCGGCTCGGCCCTCGTGACGCGCCCGGACGGCGACGGCCGCGCGGCCAACCGCCAGGTGGTCATTGACCCGGCCGGGGCGATCGTGGCGACCTACGACAAGCTGCACATGTTCGACGTCGACCTGCCGACCGGCGAGACGGCGCGGGAATCGGCCGCCTACCAGCCCGGCGACGCGGCGGTGGTGGTCGACACCCCGCTGGCGAAGTTCGGCCTGTCGATCTGCTACGACATGCGCTTCCCGGCCTTGCACCGCGCGCTCGCCTTGGCCGGCGCGACGGTGCTGACAGTCCCGGCCGCCTTCACCCGTCCGACCGGCGAGGCCCATTGGGAAGTGCTGCTGCGCGCCCGGGCCATCGAGACCGGCTCGTTCGTGATGGCCGCCGCGCAAGGCGGTTTCCACGAGGACGGCCGCGGCACCTGGGGCCGCTCGATCGTGGTGGGGCCATGGGGCGAGATCATCGCCCAGCTTGACCACGACGAGCCCGGCGTGCTGATGGCCGACCTCGACCTGCCGTCCGCCCTGTCGGCGCGCGCGGCGATCCCGGCCCTCCAGAACGCCCGGCCCTTCGCCGGTCCGTAAGGCACATGATCAAGTACGCCCTCCAGTGCGACCAGGCCCACGAATTCGAGGGCTGGTTCGGCTCGTCGTCCGACTATGACGACCAGTCGGCGCGCGGCCTCGTCGACTGCCCGATCTGCGGCTCGCGCGGCGTGCGCAAGCAGATCATGGCCCCGGCCGTGGCGGGCACGAAGGCCCAGAGCGCGTCGCCGGCGATCGACCCGAAGATGCGCGAGATGATGATGACGGCCATGGGCGAGGTCCGCCGACACGTCGAGGACAATTTCGACTATGTCGGCGACGCCTTCGCCAAGGAGGCCCGCGCCATCCACGAAGGGACCTCCGAGGAGCGCGGCATCTACGGCGAGGCCTCGCCCACCGAGGTCAAGGCCCTGGTCGAGGACGGCGTCAGGGTCGCCCCGCTGCCGCCGGCCGCGCCGAAGAAGACGGATGTGAACTAGCGGGGCGTTGGCTTGGCCGCGGCCAGGCCCTATGACGCCGCATGGGGTTCTATCGTCTTTCCGCAGCGCTGCTGCTGACCGCCTGCCTGCCCGTCGCCGCCTACGCCCAGGACGTCGAGCCGATCTCGGTCTGGGGCCGGCGCGCCAATGATCTGGGCCGCGCGACCTCGGCCAGCGAGGGCCGCATCGCCTATGCCGACTTCGCCGTGCGGCCGCTGCTGCGCCCGGGTGAGCTGATCGAGGCGGTGCCGGGCCTGGTCGCCACCCAGCACTCCGGCGCGGGCAAGGCCAACCAGTACTTCCTGCGCGGCTTCAACCTGGACCACGGCACGGACCTGGCCGCCTCGCTGGACGGCGTGCCGCTGAACCTGCCCAGCCACGGCCACGGCCAGGGCTATCTGGATCTCAACATCCTCACCCCCGAGTTCGTCCACGACATCGGCTTCAAGAAGGGGCCCTATTCGGCCGAGAGCGGCGATTTCGCCACCGCCGGGGCCGTAGCCTTCGAGACCGCCGACCACCTGCACGGCGACGGCCTGCAGGCCTGGGCCGGCCAGTACGACTACTACCGCGCCGTTGGCTCCAAGGCGCTGAGCCAGGACTTCATGGTCGCCGCGGACCTGTCGACCACGCGCGGCGCCTGGTCGACGCCCGAGGACCTCAAGAAGATCAACCTGCTGGGCCGGGCCATCGTCGGCGGCTGGTCGATCACCGCCCTGGCCTATGACGCCGACTGGAACGCCACCGACCAGATCCCGCGCCGCGCGGTCGAGGCCGGGACCCTGGGCCGGCTGGACGCCATCGACACGACCGATGGCGGCAGCTCCTCGCGCTACATCCTGTCGGCCCGCCGCCGCGACCTGCTGCGTGGCCTGGATACGGTGGTCTATGTCCAGCGCTACAAGCTCGATCTCTTTTCGAACTTCACCTATTTCCTCGACGATCCGGTCAATGGCGACCAGTTCCAGCAGGCCGACCAGCGCTGGATCTATGGCGGGGCGCTGACCAAGCGCTGGACCCTGGGCGATGGCTGGAGCGCCCGCACCGGCGTCACCGCCCGGGTCGACGACATCGGCAAGGTCGGCCTCTATCGCACCACGGCCCGCGTGCGCCGCGAGACCGTTCGCCAAGACGCCCTGACCGAATGGTCGACGGCCCTGTGGGGCGAGGCGTCGAAGTCGTTCGGCAAGCTGGACGCCACCTTCGGCCTGCGCGCCGATGCGATGGGCGCGGACGTCGACGCCGGCGACCCGCGCAACGCCGGCGAGGTCAGCGACCTCTTGGTCAGCCCCAAGCTGGCCCTGGCCTGGCGGGTGTCCAAGACCTTCGAGCTCTATGCCGACGCCGGGCGCGGCTTCCACTCCAACGACGCCCGCGGGGCGGTGATCACGGTCGATCCGATCACCGGCGATCCAGCCGAGCGCGCGCCGCTGTTGTCGCCCGCCGACGGCGCCGAGCTGGGCCTGCGCTGGAAGCGCGGGGACTTCATGCTGACGGCGGCGGCCTGGGCGCTGAAGGTGCAGTCCGAGCTCGTCTATGTCGGCGACGCCGGCTTCACCGAAGCCAGCGGCGGGACCAGGCGCGCAGGGATCGAGCTGCTGGCCGACTGGCGTCCGCTGCCGGGCCTGAACCTGACGGGCTCCTACGCGGCCACCCACGCCCGCTTCACCGGCGATCCGGCCGAGGGCGACCGCATTCCCAACGCCGTCAGTTCGGTGATGAGCGCTGGAGCCAGCTGGACCCTGCGCCAGGGCTCGACCCTCTCCCTGACCTGGCGCCGGCTGGGCGCGGCCCCGCTGATCGAGGACAATTCGGTGCGCTCGCGCCCGACCAGCCTGGTCAACGCCCTGTTCGTGCAGAATTTCGGCAAGGCCAGCCTGATGGTCGAGGTGCTGAACCTGACCGGCAGCCAGCGTGACGACATCGCCTATGCCTACGCCTCGCGCCTGCCGGGCGAGCCGGCGCAGGGCGTCGACGACGTCCACTTCCACCCGGTGGAACCGCGCGCGGTTCGGGCGGGTCTGAAGATCAATTTCTGATCAGACCCGCGAAATTGGGGGTGGATTTCCCCCCGTCCCCTCGCCAAGGTCCGCGCGGGGTTTCATCCGGGTACCGGGTTTTCCGAGGGGCTTTCCGAACTTGTCCAAGCGCTCTATCCGCTACGCCGTGGCCGGCGTCATCGCCGCCGCGCTCGCCGGCGCGACCTTCGTCTCGGTCGCCCAGGCCGACGCCATCAAGCAGACCAAGGCGCCCTTCGACGACAAGTTCCGCCAGCTGGAAGGCGAGGACTGGCCCACCCCGACCGACTATCGCAACGCCGCCGGCGCGCCGGGCTATCGCTACTGGCAGCAGAAGGTCGACTACGACGTCGCCGTCCGCCTCGACGAGGACAGCAAGCTGCTGACCGGTCGCGAGACCATCACCTACAAGAACAATTCGCCCGACAGCCTGCCCTATCTGTGGCTGCTGCTGGACCAGGACGCCAAGCGCGACTCGATCAGCAAGCTGACCGAGACCGTCTCGGGCGACAGCATCAGCCTGGGCCAGCTGCGCCGCATCCAGCGCTTCAAGGAGTGGGAAGGCGGCTTCACCATCAAGTCGGTGAAGGACGCCTCGGGCCGGCCGCTGACCTTCACCGTCGTCGACACCCTGCTGCGCGTGGACCTGCCCCAGGCGGTGCGCGGCAACGGCGGCGAGACCAAGCTGGTGATCGAATGGTCGCTGCCGATGATCGAGAACAAGGTGATCGGCGGCCGCAGCGGCTACGAGTGCTTCACCGGCAAGGGCGAGGACGGCAACTGCATCTACGAGGGCGCCCAGTGGTTCCCGCGCCTGGCCGTCTATTCCGACTATGAAGGCTGGCACAACAAGGCCTTCCTGGGGTCTGGCGAGTTCACCTTGGAGTTCGGCGACTATCGCGTCGCCCTGACCGTGCCGTCCGACCACGTGGTCTCGGCCACCGGCGTGCTGCAGAACCCCGCCGCCGTGCTGAGCGCCGCCCAGCGCGACCGCCTGGCCAAGGCCCGCACCGCCGCCGAGCCGGTCTATGTCGTCACCCCCGAGGAGGCCCTGGCCGCCGAGAAGGGCAAGGCCACGACCGAGAAGACCTGGGTCTTCCAGGCCAGCAACGTCCGCGACTTCGGCTGGGCCAGCTCGCGCAAGTTCGTCTGGGACGCCCTGGGCGTGAAGCAGGACGGCCCCGCCGAGCACCCGGTGGTCATGGCCATGTCGTTCTTCCCCAAGGAAGCGCGGCCGCTGTGGGACGCCTATTCGACCAAGTCGATCGCCCACACCCTGAAGGTCTATTCGGACTTCACCTTCGCCTATCCGTACCCGACCGCCCAGTCGGTCAACGGCCCGGTCGGCGGCATGGAATATCCGATGATCAGCTTCAACGGCCCGCGGCCGGTGAAGGACAAAAAGACCGGCGAGCTGACCTATACCGAGCGCGCCAAGTACGGCCTGATCGGCGTGGTGATCCACGAGGTCGGCCACAACTACTTCCCGATGATCGTCAATTCCGACGAGCGCCAGTGGACCTGGATGGACGAGGGCCTCAACAGCTTCCTCGAGTTCCAGGCCGAGATGCAGTGGGACAAGAAGTTCCCCGCCCGTCGCGGCGAGCCCAAGGACATCGTCGAGTACATGGTCAGCCAGGACCAGGTGCCGCTGATGACCCAGTCGGACTCGGTGATCCAGTTCGGCCCGAACGGCTACACCAAGCCCGCCACCGCGCTGGTCATCCTGCGCGAGACGATCATGGGCCGCCAGCTGTTCGACCGCGCGTTCAAGGAATATTCCAACCGCTGGCGCTTCAAGCATCCGACGCCGTACGACTTCTTCCGCACGATGGAAGAGTCGTCGGGCATCGACCTCGACTGGTTCTGGCGCGGTTGGTTCTACTCGACCGACCACGTCGACATCTCGCTGGACAAGGTGGTGCGCGCCCGCATCGACAGCGGCGATCCCGACGTCGAGGCCGGGGTCCGCAGGGGCGAAAACGACAAGGAGCCGGCTTCGCTGACCGCCAGCCGCAATACGGGGCAGACGGTCGTCGAGCGCGATCCCAAGACCCGCGACTTCTACGACAAGAACGACCAGTTCGCCGTCTTCGACAGCGCCCGCAAGAAGGCCAAGACCGCGCGTGACGACCTGACGCCGGAAGAGGCCGCCGCGCAGTCGACCAAGGACAACTTCTACCGCTTCACCTTCCGCAACATCGGCGGGCTGGTGATGCCGGTGATCCTGAAGATGGACTTCACCGATGGCACGTCCGAGACCGTCCGCATCCCGGCTGAGATCTGGCGCAAGAACTCCAAGCAGGTCACCTGGCAGTACGTTTCGGCCAAGGACCTGAAGGGCGCCGAGATCGACCCGCTGTGGGAGACCGCCGACGCCGACCGTGGCAACAACGTCTATGACGGCGCCATCACGCCCACGACGCTGAAGATCCAGAAGGCGCCGGAAACGGCCAACCGGATGAAGGACGCCAACGTCAAGGTCGAGCCGGGTGGTCTGGACTTCACGCCGGCGGCCGAGCCGAAGAAGGACGAAGCCCCCAAGTGACGATGCGTGCGGCCGTCCTGATCGCGGCGGCGGGCCTTGTGCTCGCCCCGCTGCCGGCGGCCGCGCACCGCGGCCACGGCGCCTTGAGCGTCGTGGAGATCGACGCCAAGACCGGCGGGATGAAGGTCACGCACCGCATCCCCGCCCATGACGCCGAGCCGGCTCTGGCCCTGATCGCGCCGAACGCCCAGGCCAGCCTGGACGATCCCGACGCCATCGCGGCGCTGAAGACCTACATGCTGCGTAGTTTCCGGGTGGCGGTGAACGGCCAGGCCGTCGATCTGGCGCTCAAGGACATGACCCTGGGCGCCGACGAGGTCCGCTTCGAATATGCCGGCCAGGTCGCGCCCGCCGACGTCAGGGCCGAGATCACCGTGCGGGCGGCGATGTTCGCCGACGTCTATGACGACGAGGTCAACCAAGTGAACATCCGCCGCCTGGGCACGACCCGCACCCTGGTGTTCGCCTCGGGCGAGGCCTGGCAGCCCCAGAGCCTCGACGCGGTCGGGCCTTAGGGCTTGAGGCCAAACGCAGAAAGGGCGCCGGACCCTTCGAGTCCGACGCCCTTCTGAAGGCTCAGTGCCGAGCTAGCCGTTAGCGATAACGGTACTCGTAGTGGCACTTCTTCTTGCCCTTGCCGATCTCGTGACCGGCCAGGCCGCCGACGCCGGCGCCCAGCAGGGCGCCTTCGGTCTTGTTGCCGCGGCCCGCGACGGTGTTGCCCACCAGGGCGCCGCCGAGCGCGCCGATGATAGCGCCGTTCTTGGCCTTGGACTTGTTACAGACCAGGACGCGTTCGCGACGGCCCTGGGCTTCGGCGGCAGTGATGGCGACGCTGCTGGCGGTGAAGGCGACAGCGGTGGCCAGGACAATGGCTTTAATACGGGGGCGCATGACGAGCTCTCCGATCGTTTGTTATTTTCGATCCCTCGAGACCTAAACGCCCAAGCTGACGGCCGGTTTCCAATCAAAGTCGGAAACTCGACCGTCGGCCTGGGGACGCGTCAGCCTTCGACGCGATAGCGGCCGTCGGCGTCGGGGCAGACGCGGACGTAGCGGTTCTCGACGCGGCCATTGTACTCGGCCGGGGCAGGGGCCAGGCGGCAGCGTTCGCTGGCGCTGGCGTAGCGGCCGTCGCTATAGCGATAGGGCTGGGTCTGGTCGTAGCTGTAGTAGTTGCCGCGCGTGTCGCACTTGGCCGAGGCGTTGCCCACGGCCGCGCCGACGCCTGCGCCGACCAGGGCGCCCAGCACGGTGCCTTCCGGACGGGCGTTGCGGGCGGCGACGTTCGAGCCCAGCGCCGCGCCGGCCAGGGCGCCGATCACGCCGCCGACGGTGGCGTTCTTCTTGGCGTCCTGACGACAGTCGTCGCGATAGTTGACGCTGGCGCTGGTGTCGATGCCCACGGCCCCGGCGTAGGGTGCGCCGTAACGGCTGGCCTCGCCCGGATTGCGGCGGTCATAGGCGCCGTAGCCATAGCGGCGGTCATAGTCGTCGCGGGCGCGGGTGTAGCGGTCGCGATCGCGCTCCCACTGGTCGCGATTGGCGTCATAGCCCGAGGCCTGGCTCACCCCGCTCATGCGGAAACGGTCGGCCTCGCGCGGGTTGCGGCGGTCGTAAGCGCCCTCGCCATAGCGGCGGTCGTAGTCGTAGCGGGCGCGTTCGTAGGTGGCGCGGCCACGCTCGAACTCGGCCTGCTCGGCGTAGTAGGCGGCGCTGTCGCGATACTGGGCGACGCGATAGCGCTCGGCATAGCTGGGATTGCGGCGGTCATAGGCGCCGCGGCCATAGCGGCGGTCATAGTCGTCGCGAGTGCGCATGTAGTTGGCCCGGTCGCGCTCATAGGCGTCCTGGCGGTCCTGATACTCGGCCACGCGCTCGTAATAGTTGGAGCGCTGGTTGTCGTAGTTGCGCAGGCTCTGCTGGTAGGCCGAGTCCTGAGCGAAGGCGGCGGGCGCGATCGCGCCGAACGCCACGGTGGCGGCGAGCGCTGCTGCAAGCGTCTTGGAAGTCATGAGAGGCTCCGTTCCCTTTTCGAACGGATCGACGTCCGACCCCGACACGGGCCGTCAATCCGGGTGCTTTGTCCCTGTCGAGCAGAAAGCCCGCGCAGCGGCGAAGTTCCCGGAAGGCGTACGGTTCAACCCCTGGTCACTGTCATCATGTAGTTGATGTCTGTGTCGCTTGAACGGCTCCAGCGGCCGGTCAGCGGGTTGTAGGCCACGCCGAACGGGCCCTGCATCTCGACCGGCTCGCTGCTGAGGAAGGCGCGCAGCTCTTCGGGCTTCAGGAACTGGTTCCAGTCGTGGGTGCCGGCCGGCACCCAGCGCAGCACGTATTCGGCCCCGATCTTCGCCAGGGCCAGGGCCTTCAGCGTGCGGTTCAGGGTGGCCACGATCATCAGGCCGCCGGGCTTGAGCAGCTTGGAGCAGGTGCGCAGGAACTCGCCCGGATCAGCCACGTGCTCGATGACCTCCATGGTCAGCACCACGTCGAACGGCCCCGCGCCCTCGGCCAGCAACTGCTCGGCGGTGGCGGGGCGGTAGCCGATGGTCAGGCCCTGCTCGGCCGCATGGGTCGCGGCGGTCTTGATGTTCTTTTCCGAGGCGTCGACGGCGGTGACCTCAAAGCCCAGGCGCGCCATCGGCTCGGACAGCAGGCCGCCGCCGCAGCCGATGTCGAGCAAGGTCAGGCCCTGGAACGGCTGACGCGCCGCGCCGTCGCGGCCGAACCGCACCAGCGCCTGCTCGCGGATGAAGGCCAGGCGGCAGGGATTGAACACGTGCAGCGGCGCGAACTTGCCCTTGGGATCCCACCACTCGGCGGCGATCGCCGAGAACCGCGCCACGTCGGCGGGGTCGATGCTCCAGGAGGAGGGGGCGGCTTCAGCGGCTTGAGTCATGGGGCTTGTCTATCACGCGCGGTTCCTCTCGCCACGATCCGTGAAAAAAGACACCGCCGCGACATTGCCGTTGCGCCATCCCCCCGCTAGAAGGCCGGGGCTTGCGCGAGGGGGAGCGATCTGCCCGCGCGGGCGCAAGAAATAACCAAGTGTCGAGGTACCAAGGACGTGTCACGTCTGGTGATGAAGTTCGGCGGCACCTCGGTGGCCGACCTGGAGCGCATCCGCCGTGTGGCGCGCCTGGTCGCCGCCGAAGTGGCGACGGGAAAGCAGGTCGCGGTGGTCGTGTCGGCCATGTCGGGCAAGACCAACGAGCTGGTCGCCTGGACCGACGGCGCCGGACGCGCCGCGGCGGGTCTTCCGGAGTCTGACGACGAGTACGACGCCATCGTCGCCTCGGGCGAGCAGGTCACGGCCGGCCTTCTGGCCATGACCCTGCGCAACATGGGTCACAAGGCCCGCTCGTTCCTGGGTTGGCAGGTGCCGATCCTCACGAACGAGGCCCATGGCAGCGCCCGCATCGAGGACATTCCGCCGGCCAATCTGGAAGCCTGTTTCGCGGCCGGTGAGATCGCCGTCATCGCCGGCTTCCAGGGCGTGACCAGCAACCAGCGGATCACCACCCTGGGCCGCGGCGGCTCGGACACCTCGGCCGTGGCGATCGCCGCCGCCGTCAAGGGCGCCTGCGACATCTACACGGACGTCGACGGCGTCTACACCACCGATCCGCGCATCGAGAAGAAGGCCCGCAAGCTGGCCAAGATCTCGTACGAGGAAATGCTGGAAATGGCCTCGCTGGGGGCCAAGGTGCTGCAGACCCGCTCGGTCGAGATGGCCATGGCCCATCGCGTCCCGCTGCGGGTGCTGTCGAGTTTCGTCGAACCCGGGGAGGCCCCCGGTCAAGGTACGGTCGTCTGCGACGAGGAAGAAATCATGGAAAAGCGCATCGTCTCGGGCGTCGCCTATAGCCGCGACGAAGCCAAGATCACCCTGCTGGGCCTGCCCGACCATCCGGGCGTGTCCTCGCAGATCTTCGGCCGTCTGGCCGACGCCAATGTGAACGTCGACATGATCGTGCAGTCGCGGGCGCGCACCGCCGAGACCGCCAACATGGAGTTCACGGTCGGCAAGCGCGACGCCGCCCGCGCCGTCGAGATCGTCCAGGCCGCCAAGGCCGAGATCGGCTTCGAGGACGTCGCCGTCGACGAGGACGTCTCGAAGGTCTCGGTGATCGGGGTCGGCATGCGCAGCCACGCCGGCGTCGCCCAGTCGATGTTCGCGGCCCTGGCCGAGAAGAACATCAACATCCAGGTCATCTCGACCTCGGAGATCAAGATCTCGGTCCTGATCGACGCGGCCTACACCGAACTGGCCGTGCGGGCGCTGCACGCGGTGTACGGGCTGGACCAGCTGTAAGGCTCTCAGGACGGAGGGACGCCCCCTCCGTCACGCTGCGTATCCGCAGCGCGCCACCTCCCCCGTTGCACGGGTGAGGAGAACCGGCCTCTTCCTCCCCTGCGAAGCGGGGGAGGTGGATCGGCGCCGATAGGCGACGAGACGGAGGGGGCGCTCAAACGCCGTTGTCCAAACGTCGTGTTCTGACGTTAAGAAGGCGACCGCACAGCTCCCGAGATTCCCCATGCCCGACGTCTTCAAGTTCGATCCCGACGCCAAGACCGTCACCTTCCACGGCGACGCCGGTCTCGACCTGCTCTACGACCTGCTGCTGCGCGCCAAGTTCGGCGATGGCTACGAGAAGCCGCTGCTGATCAGCCCCTGGCTGGCCGCGCTGCTCAACCAGCTGGACCAGGCCCTGCCGGACGACGGTCAGTGGTTCCCCGAAAAGCCTGGCCAGCCGATCTTCGACACCGACGACCTGCTGGCCATGGGCGACGCGGTCATCGAGGAAGGTCACACCGTCGGCTGGTGGACGATGAACGCGCTGGAAAAGCGCGCCTATCTGCGCAACGTCATCGCCGCGCCGCACCCGCTGACCGACCTCGAGGTCGAGTTCATCGAGACCGACATCGACGCCGCCCTCCAGCAGGCCCGCCGCCTGGTGCAGGACGCCGACGAGCCCCTGGCCCTGCCGGGGCACGGCTGATCGCGCTATAGTGAGGTCATGGGTCACCACCTGACCGCCCCGGCCGAGCTGTCTTTCCGTCGCTACAGCGTCGAAGCGATCTCGCACGCCCATGACTTCGACCAGATCGTGCTGCCGCGCCGCGGGGTTCTTGAGATCGAGATCGACGGCAAGGGCGGCCGGGTCGATCCCGGCAGCGCCGCGGTCATTCCGCCGGGCACGCGCCATGTCTGCGCCGCCGACGGCGAGAACCTGTTCGTCGTGGCCGACATCGGCGACTCGCTGATGCGACCCTTCGAGCGCCTGCGGGACAGGCCGTTCGCCTCGGTGACCGGACCCGTGCACGGCCTGCTGTCGTTCCTGTCGGGCGAGGCTCCGGGCGGGGTCGACGACGGCGTCGCCGGTCTCTGGACGCCGCTGTTGCTGCGCGGTCTGTCCGCGGGCCCGATCGCCGTGGACCCGCGCCTGGCGCGCGCCGCGGCGATGATCGAGGCGCGCTATGACCAGCCGCTGACCGTCCGTGACCTGGCCAGTGAGGCCGGCATGAGCCAGAGCCGCTTCTTCGCCAAGTTCTCGCAAGCCTATGGCGCCACCCCACACGGCGCGTTGAGCGACGCGCGCCTGCGCGCCGCGCAACGGCTGCTTGCGGGCACCGCCTTGTCGATCGCCGAGATCGCCGTACGCACGGGGCACGGCGATCAAAGCGGTCTCACCAAGCGGATGAAGGCGACGCTGGGCGTCACCCCGGCCGCATGGCGCAAGGGTCGGACCTAGGCGGGTTTCAGGAGCTGTAGGCGGCGCGCACGACGCCGGTGCTGGCGGTCTCGTTGGCGCCGTCGGTCACATGGCAGACCCAGCCCGAGAGGCGCGGCGGACCGTTGAACGGCCCGACCCAGCCGAACTCGACCACCGGACTGGTCGGATCCGAGATCATGATGTTGGTCGAGCCCGAAACCTGCGTCCACAGGTAGCTGTAGGGCGCGACACCGCCGCTGACGGTGACCGTGACGGGCGCCGAATAGCTCGAATCCGTCACGTCGACGATCGTGGGCGAGGCGCTGGCCGACAGCGTCCGGGCCTGGGCGGCCGTGGCTGCCATCAGCGCACCCACGCCGACGCCTGCGGCGCCGAAAACCAATTCACGGCGAGATTTCATTCTACCCTCCTGTGATATACCGGAGATTGAATTAGCTCATCGCTCTACCTGGGAGTCAACTGGCGGGCGAGCGGTCAGGAGCATTCGCCAAAGGCTCAGCAGCTTTCGCCAAAGCCCCGCTTGGCGCGACCTGCTAATCCGCTGGCGATGAACACCTCCCGCAATCTTCTCCTGGGCCTGCTGTGCGGGCTGGTCGCCGGCGCGTTCTGGGGCGGGGTGTTCCTGGCTCCCAAGCTGCTGGACGCCTTCACGCCGCTGCAGATGACGGCGGGGCGCTACATCGCCTACGGCCTGGCCTCGGTGGCGCTGCTGGCGCCGGTGTGGCGGACCGTGATGGGCAAGATGGAGGGGCGTGACTGGCGCGACCTCTTCCTGCTGAGCCTGCTGGGCAACCTGATCTACTACGTCGGCCTGGCGGTGTCGGTGCAGACCTCGGGCGTGGCCCTGGCCTCGCTGGTCATTGGCTTGCTGCCGGTGACAGTGACCCTGCTCGGCGCGAAGCCGGGGGAGGGGGTTCCGATCCGCAAGCTGATCGCGCCCTTGGCCTTGGTCGTGGCCGGCGGGGTCTGCATCAATGTGGCGGTGTTCACCCAGAACCAGGGCGTGGGCCTGGGCAAGCAGCTCATCGGCCTGCTGGGCGCGCTGCTGGCCCTGGGGGTCTGGACCGTCTACGCCGTCTGGAACGCCCGCCGCCTGGCCGCGACGCCGAAGTTCACCAGCCACGAGTGGTCGCTGCTGACCGGCGTGGCCACGGGCCTGCTGTCGCTGGTGCTGGTCCCGGCGTTCTTCCTGGGCGGCAAGGCGCATGTCCCCTCTGCCTGGGGCTGGTTCTGGATGGTCAGTTTCGCGGTGGCGATCGGGGCCTCGGTGATCGGCAACGGCCTGTGGAACGCCGCCAGCCGCTACCTGCCGCTCAGCCTGTCGGGCCAGATGATCGTGTTCGAAACCCTGTTCGCCCTGCTGTACGGCTTCCTGCACGAGGGCCGCTGGCCGCATGGGCTGGAGACGGCGGCGATCGTGCTGATGCTGGCCGGGGTGGTTTGGTCGGTGCGGCTGCATCGGCCGAAGGTGGAGTTGGCCTAACCAAACCCGTTTCCCCGGCGAAGGCCGGGGAAACGGAAGGGGCAAACTTTTTTCAACATGACCGGAATCTGAACGGCGCGGTTCAAGTCGGGTTCAGGCAGGCCCCCTTACAACGGACATCAACAGCGCCGCCCAGAACTGTTTGGGGGCGACGCCACCGGAAAAGGAGACTGTCATGCACAAGTTCACCAAGACCGCGATCGTCGTCGCCACCGTCGGCGCCCTGGTCGCCCCCGCTTCGGCCGCCTTCGCCGCCAGCAAGACCGAGCGCGCCATCCTGGGCGCCGTGATCGGCGGTGTCGCCGGCGCCGCCATCGGCGACGGCAAGACCGAAGCGGTCGCCATCGGCGCCGTCGCCGGCGCCGCCCTGGGCGCCACCACGGCCAAGAAGAAGGACCGCTACGGTTACGGCTATCGCAGCAACCCCCGCTACGAAAACAGCCGCTACTACGACAACCGCTATGACCGCGGCGGCTATCGCAACGACCGCTACAACAGCCGCTACGGCTACTATCGCTAAGCCCGGTTTCGCTTCGCTAGCGTTCCGATCCCTCCCCTAGCGAGCATGACTGCGCCGCCTGGTTTCAACCGGGCGGCGCTTTTTCGTGCGCGCTCACCTAATCGTCGTTCGGTTGACGCGGCGGCTATCGCCATTGCGAAATCTGCGGTAGCCCCAATCTTGAGACTTGAGCGGTCTTAACCCACGGCCTCACAAGCTGGGCTAGACCGTTCCTTCGAAACCTAGGGAGCACGCTGCAGGCACATGGCGGCAACCGGCATCGCCGTTCGAGGACCCCGCAGCCTGCTTCGGCAGATCCGCGAGGCCATGGCCGGCGGCGGTCCCGCCCAGGACAAGCTCGACATGGTCGTGCGCACCATCGCCGTGTCGATGGTGGCCGAGGTCTGCTCGATCTATCTGCGCCGCGCGTCGGGCGATCTCGAACTGTTCGCCACCGAGGGCCTGTCGCCCGAAGCCGTCCACGTCACGCGGATGATGCCGGGCGAGGGTCTGGTCGGCGAGACCATGCGTCTGGGCCGGCCGCTGAACCTGTCGGACGCCGCCAGCCACCCGTCGTTCTCGTATCGCCCGGAAACCGGCGAAGACCCGTACCACGCCTTCCTGGCCGTGCCGCTGCTGCGCGGCGGGCGGGCGATCGGCGTGCTGGTCGTCCAGAACCGCACCGAGCGCAACTATGACGAGGAGGAGGTCGAGGACCTCCAGATCATCGCCATGGTGCTGGCCGAGATGGTCAGTTCCAGCGAGCTGCTGGGCGCCGACGAGCTCAAGGACGTCGAGCTGGCCCCGCACAAGCCCGAGCGGCTGAAGGGCTCGCGCTTCGCCGAGGGTCTGGCGTACGGGGTGGCCGTGCTGCACGAGCAGCCGGTGGTCCCCGAGACCCTGCTGTCCGACGACGCCCTGGCCGAGGAAGCCCGGCTCTCCTACGCCATCGAGGCGCTGCAGACCCAGATCGACCAGATGCTGGAAGGCCAGCACGGCCTGGTCGGCGCGTCATACGAGGTCTTGGAAACCTACCGCCTGTTCGCGCATGACCGGGGCTGGAATCGGTCGCTGAACGAGGCCGTGCGCTCGGGTCTGACCGCCGAGGCCGCGGTCGAACGCGTGCGCTCCGAGCACCGCGCCCGCCTGGGCCAGGCCCGCGACCCCTATCTGCGCGAGCGGCTGCACGACTTGGAAGACCTGAACGACCGGCTGCTGCGCCACCTGTCGGGCGACGTCCACGCCGTGCGCCAGCTGCCCGACGACGCCATCCTGATCGCCCGGAACCTGGGGCCCGCCGACCTGCTGGAATACGACCGCACCAAGCTGAAGGGCATCCTGCTCGAGGAAGGCTCGGCCGCCAGCCACGCCGGCATCGTCGCCCGGGCGCTGGACATCCCGTGCGTCGGCCGCCTGGCCGGCCTGCGCGACCGCGTCAGCGAGGGCGACCCCGTGGTGGTCGACGCCGAGACGCAGGAAGCCTGGCTGCGGCCGCGCGTCGACGTGGTCAAGGCGCTGAAGGCCCGGATGGAGGTCCGCGCCCAGCGCAAGGCCGAGTTCGCCCGCCTGCGCGACACGCCGCCGATCACCAAGGACGGCGCCAAGATCACGCTTCTGATGAACGCCGGCCTGGCCGTCGACCTGGACATCCTGGCCGAGACGGGCGCCGAGGGCATCGGCCTGTTCCGCACCGAGTTCCAGTTCATGGTCGCCGAGGAGCTGCCGCGCCTGGAGGCCCAGACGGCGCTCTATGAGAAGGTGCTGGAGGCCGCCAACGGCATGCCGGTGACCTTCCGCACGCTCGACCTGGGCGGCGACAAGCTGCTGCCGTACATGGAGCTGGAGCGCGAGGACAATCCGGCCCTGGGCTGGCGGGCCGTGCGCATGGGCCTGGACCGTCCGGCCCTGCTGCGCATGCAGATCCGCGCCCTGATCAAGGCCGCCAACGGTCGGCCGCTGAAGGTGATGTTCCCGCTGGTGGCCAATGTCGACGAGTTCCGCGCCGCGCGCTCGTTCGTCGACCAGGAAGTGGCCTGGGCCCAGAAGCGCGGCCGGCCCGCGCCCTCGCGCCTGGACGTGGGGGCCATGGTCGAGGCGCCGTCGCTGCTGTGGCATCTCGACGCACTTCTGCCCATGACCGACTTCGTTTCGGTCGGCACCAACGACCTGATGCAGTACCTGTTCGCGGCCGATCGGGGCAATCCGAAGGTTTCGGACCGCTATGACCCGCTGTCGCCGGCCGCCCTGCGGGCGCTGAAGACCATCCAGCAGGCCTGCGCCGACACCGGCACGCCGGTGTCCGTGTGCGGGGAAATGGCGGGTCGTCCGCTGGAGGCCTTCGCCCTGGTCGCTCTGGGATTTGAAGGGCTTAGCATGCCGCCGGCCGGCATCGGCCCGGTCAAGCAGATGGTCCTGTCGCTGGATCGCGAGGCCGCGCGCCGCAACGTCGAGGCCCTACTGAAGGGCGCTGGCGGATCCTTGCGCAGCGAGATCGAAACCTTGGCGCGCAAGCTCTACGTAGCCGTGTGACAAAACCTTGCCGTTAACCAAGCGTCACTGTTTAGTACATTGAATCCGGCTACTTAGTTTGATATCCACAAACACTTGTTAAGACTTCCGTGCGATACGGAGGCAGGGGGATTGCGGCGCCCGCTCAGCGTGTGCCGTTGGTTGGGGGCCGTTTAGCTGTCATGCCGCTGGATACGGGCAACGTCAGGCGTTTGCATCTCGTCACGGACGCCGATGTCGACGATACGCCGATCGCCGCGTCGCAACCGTCGTTGACCGACGGCGCGGACATCGGCCTGGCCCTGAAGGGGGCGCGCGAGTTCCGCGGCCTGACGACCCAGGACGTCGCCGACGCCACCCGCATCCGCCAGGGCTACATCGAAGCCCTCGAGGACATGCGCCTCGAAGACCTGCCGTCGCGCCCGTTCACCATCGGCTATGTCCGCGCCTATGCCGGCCTGCTGGGCCTGGACGGCGATGCGGCCGTGTCGCGCTTCAAGGACGATGCGCCCGATGACGGCGTCGAGCTGCGCGCCCCGATCGGCGTGCGCCGCGAGCGCGACCCGCGCCTGGCCTTGATCCTGGCCGGCGGCCTGCTGGTCGTGGGCGCCATCCTGCTGTGGAACGTCGCCCAGCGCGCGATCACCAAGGAAGAGCCGCCCGCGCAGGTGGCCCAGTCGGTCGTCACCTCCACCACGACCTCCGCCGCCGCGACGCCGCAGGCCAGCAACGCCGGCGCCAATGCCGGCGATGGTTCGGTCTCGCTGGGCGCGCCGCTGCCGGCCCCGGTCGAGAGCACCACGCCCGAGCCCTACAAGACTCCTGGCCTGGACGACGCCGCCGCCAATGGCGGTTCGGTCGACGCCGCCAAGATCGCCGCCAAGGCCCGCGCCGAGGCCGAGGCCCGCGCCGGTATCGTCGATCCGTCCAAGCAGATCGCCTTGGGGTCGGTCTTCAAGCCCAAGGGCGCGATCCTGGGCGCGGCGCCAGCCGACAGCTCGGGCGTCGTCCTGCAGGCTCGCAGGGGCGCCACCCTGGTGGTCCGCGGCGACGGCCAGGTCTATTTCGCCCGCGCCCTGGCGGCCGGCGAAGCCTATCGCGTTCCGCGCACGCCCGGCCTGACGGCCGACGTCTCGGATCCGGCGGTGTTCGACGTCTACGCCAACGGCGTGCTGACGGGCCGCCTGCAGACTAATTCGACCGCGTTGGGCAAGCTGGTCCCGGCGGCGCCGAAGGCTCCGGCTCCCCAATAATCACCGCTCATCCCCGCGAAAGCGGGGACCCAAGCTGGCTTTCAGAACCGGCGCGGCCTGCGATCGGTCTGCTGACTCGGCTTGGGTCCCCGCTTTCGCGGGGATGAGCGGTATTTGTAGGGTATCGGGACCCTTCAGTTTCCGCCTCAGACCCTCTAGATTAGCGCCATGGCCGCAGACCACACGCACGTCCGTCCCTGGCGCATGATTACGCGCCGCCCGTCGCGCAAGATCCGCGTCGGCAATGTCGAGGTGGGCGGCGATGCGCCGATCACCGTCCAGTCGATGACCAACACCCTGACCAGCGACGCCAACGCGACGCTGAACCAGATCCGCCAGCTGGAAGAGGCCGGCGCCGACATCGTGCGGGTCAGCTGCCCCGACACCGACTCGACGGCCGCCTTCAAGACCATCGCCCGCGAGGCCAAGGTCCCGCTCGTGGCCGACATCCACTTCCACTACAAGCGCGGCATCGAGGCGGCCCAGGCCGGCGCGGCCTGCCTGCGGATCAATCCGGGGAATATCGGTTCGCCCGATCGCGTCCGCGACGTCATCCAGGCCGCCCGCGACCACGGGTGCTCGATGCGCATCGGCGTCAACGCCGGCTCGCTGGAGCGCGAGCTGCTGGAGAAGTACGGCGAGCCGTGCCCGGACGCGATGGTCGAGAGCGCCCTGAACCACGCCCGCATCCTGCAGGACCACGACTTCCACGAGTTCAAGATCTCGGTGAAGGCGTCCGATCCGTTCATGACCGTGGCGGCCTATTACCAGCTGGCCGAGGCCATCGACTGCCCGCTGCATCTGGGCGTCACCGAGGCCGGCGCTCAGCGCACGGGCACGGTGAAGTCCTCGATCGGCATCGGCTCGATGCTGTGGGCCGGCATCGGCGACACCATCCGGGTGTCGCTGGCCGCCGATCCCGTCGAGGAGATCAAGGTCGGCTTCGACATCCTGAAGTCGCTGGGCCTGCGCCACCGCGGCGTCAACATCATCGCCTGTCCGTCGTGCGCGCGTCAGGGCTTCAACGTCATCAAGACCGTCGAGGCCCTGGAGGAGCGTCTGGCCCACATCGCCCAGCCGATGTCGCTGTCGATCATCGGCTGCGTCGTCAACGGTCCGGGCGAGGCGCTGATGACCGACATCGGCTTCACCGGCGGCGGGGCCGGGGCGGGCATGGTCTACATGGCCGGCAAGCCCGACCATAAACAGTCCAACGAAGGCATGATCGATCACATCGTCGAGCTGGTCGAGAAGAAGGCCGAGGAACTGAAAGCGGCCGAAGCGGCGAAAGCCCTGGCGGCCGAGTAGCCGTTAGCGATTTGCACAGCCGCCCCTGCGATCGTCGGGGCATGACCCAGGCCGGCCAGCCGAACTACAGAACCCTGCTGATCGTGCTGCTGGCGGCGCTGGCGGCCGTGAGCGGTCTGTCGCTGGTCCATGACCTAGGCGCGCAGCCGGCCGGGCTGGACTTCCTGGCGCTGTGGGCCGGTGGGCGCGTGGCGTTGACCGAGCCGGGTCGGATCTACGACTTCGCGCATGTCACCGCCCTGCAGGGCCTGAGCCTGCCGCCCGAGGTGCTGCGGCCCTACGTCAATCCGCCGTCCGCCCTCTTGTTGCTGGCGCCGTTGGCTCGCCTGCCGTTCGTGGCAGCCTACGCAGCCTTGATGCTGATCAGCCTGGCGACGCTGCTGGCCGGCGCCCGCCGGATCGGCGCGCCGTGGTGGCTGGTCGTGCTGCCGATGGTCCCGTTCGCCGTCTTCTGCGGTCAGGTCACCCTGCTGATCGCCGGCCTCGTCCTGCTGGGTCTGAGCCTGCGCGACCGGCCCTGGATCGCCGGCCTGTGCTTCGCCATCGCGGGCGTGATCAAGCCGCAGGTCCTGGTGCTGCTGCCGCTGGCCCTGGCCGCCCAGAGCGCCTGGCTGACCATCCTGGCGACGGGCGTCGCCGCCCTGGTCCTGTGCGGGCTGTCGGCGGGGCTGTTCGGCGTCCAGGCCTGGCTGGACTGGCTGGCTGCCGTCTCGCGCTTCTCGGCCGTGGTGATGGCCGATCGCGGTCTGCTCGACGACATGATCACGCCGCACGCCTGGCTGGTCGCCCACGGCCTGAACGGCGCGTGGGCCTGGCTGCTGGCGCCGCTGGCCGTCTGGGGCGTCTGGAAGGCCTTCCGCCAGGACGCATCCTGGCCCGATCGCCTGATCGGCCTGCTGGGCGGGGCCTTGCTGCTGTCGCCCTACGCCATGAACTACGAGCTGGCCCTGCTGGCCCCGGCGGTTGCGGCCTATCTGGCCCGCACCGACGAGCGCCTCTGGATGGCCTATGCCGGCCTCGCCGCCCTCTATGCGATGAATGGCATGACGGGCGCCCTGGCCCTGCTGGCGGCGTTGGCGCTGCCGTTCGTGGGGACGGGCTTTCGTCACATTTCCCTGGCCAGGACGGCCCGTGACCGCTAACGCCGGGGGATGATCGAACGTCACCCCTCCGGCGGCTATATTCTCGAAGAACTGTCCGTCGGCATGACGGCGGAAAAGCACGTCACCGTCACCGAAGAGCGCATCGGCCAGTTCGCCGAGGCCTCGGACGACTTCAACCCCGTGCACATGGACGAGGCCTTCGCGTCCAAGACCGCCTATCGCGGCCGCATCGCCCACGGCCTGCTGTCGGCCTCGTTCGGCTCGGCCGTGGTCGGCACCATCCTGCCGGGCGCCGGCGCGATCTACCTGTCCCAGACCCTGGCCTTCCACCGGCCGGTCCGCATCGGCGACGTCGTCACCGCTCGCGTCACCGTCTCCGAGATCGACGCCGAGAGCGCCCGCGTCACCCTGCGCTGCGCCGGCTATGTCGGCGAAGACCTGATCATGGATGGCGAAGCGGTCGTGCGCGTGCCGCGGCGGCGCAAGAAGATCTGAGCTTTTGATCCGTTTCCCCGGCGAAAGCCGGGGCCCAGATCGAATCCAAGGCGCCTGACGGACTGACCGGCTGCGTCTCGGATCACCCCAAGCCGCCCCAGATGAACCTGGGCCCCGGCTTTCGCCGGGGAAGCGGAAGTGGGCTGTCAGCCCGCCACCAGCGCCGCGCGCTCTTCCGGGGTCAGCGGACGCCAGCGACCCTCGGGCATTTCGCCCAGGGTCAGCGGGCCGATGCGGACGCGGAACAGGTCGACGACCTTCAGGTCGACCAGCTCGCACATGCGGCGGATCTGGCGGTTGCGGCCTTCGCGCAGCACGATGCGCAGGCGCTGGTCGGAGATTACGTCGACCTCGGCGGGGCGCAGTTCGCGGCCGTCGAGTTCGAGGCCGAAACGCAGCAGCTCGATCTTCTCTTCGGTCAGCTCGCCCATGACGGCGACGCGGTATTCCTTCTCGAGGTCCGACTGCGGGCCGATCACGGCCTTGGCCACCACGCCGTCCTGCGACAGCAGCAGCAGGCCGCGCGAGTCCTTGTCCAGGCGGCCGATCGGCGGCAGCAGGTCGCCCGACTGCGGGATCGGCGCGGGCACGCCGCCCCAGATGTTCTGACGCGTCAGCAGGCGCGCGGCCGGGACCTGGCCGGGGTCGGGCTGGGCCGACACCACGCCGACCGGCTTGTGGATCATGTAGGTGAAGGTGGAGTCGAGCTTGGCGGTCGCCTGGTCGGCCAGGACCAGGGTCTGGCCAGGCAGGATCTTGCGGCCGACGTCTTCCACGACCTCGCCGTCGATCGAGACCAGGCCGCCCGCGATCAGGGCCTCGGCCTCGCGGCGCGAGCAGACGCCGCTCTGGGCCAGCCACTTGTTGACCCGCTGGGGCTCGTCCTCGTCGTAGGTGCAGGTCCAGGCCATCAGCCGAAGCTCTCTTCCAGACTGGCCAGGCGCTCGGCCTGATCCTCGGCGATCAGCGGATTGATCACGTCGTCCAGATTGTCGCCCTCGATCACCCGCGACAGGTTGTAAAGCGTCAGGTTGATGCGGTGGTCGGTGACCCGGCCTTGCGGGAAGTTGTAGGTGCGGATGCGCTCCGAACGGTCGCCGCTGCCGACCTGGCTCTTGCGGGCGTCGGCGCGAGCGGTGTCCAGGGCCTCGCGCTGCATGTCGTACAGGCGGGCCTTCAGGTTCTTCATCGCCCGGGCGCGGTTCTGGTGCTGCGACTTTTCCGAGGAGGTCACGACCACGCCGGTCGGCAAGTGAGTGATGCGCACGGCCGAGTCGGTCTTGTTGACGTGCTGACCGCCAGCGCCCGACGAGCGGTAGGTGTCGATCCGCAGGTCGCTTTCCTTGATCTCGATCTCGACGTCCTCGGCCTCGGGCAGCACCGCGACGGTGGCGGCCGAGGTGTGGATGCGGCCCTGCGCCTCGGTGGCCGGCACGCGCTGCACGCGGTGGACGCCGCTCTCGAACTTCAGCCGACCGAACACGCCGTCGCCGGTGATCGAGGCGACGATTTCCTTGAAGCCGCCCATCTCGCCTTCCGAGATGCTGTCGATCTCGACCCGCCAGCCCTGCAGCTGGGCGTAGCGCTGGTACATGCGGAAGAGGTCGCCGGCGAACAGAGCCGCCTCGTCGCCGCCGGTGCCGGCGCGCACTTCCAGGATGGCCGAGGCGTTCTCGTCCTTGTCCTTGGGGGCCAGCATCAGGGCCAGGTCGCGCTCGAGGATCGGCAGTTGCTCGTCCAGGGCGACGATCTCGTCCTTGACCATGTCGGCCATCTCGGGATCGGCCGCCATGATGTCCAGCTCGGCGCGCTCGGCCGACAGCTTGGCCAGCCGCTCCACCGCTTCAGCAACCGGGCGCAGCTCGGCGTGCTCCTTGGAGAGCTTGACGATCTCGGTGCCGTCGGTGGCCGCGCCCATGCGCGCCTCCACTTCGCGGAAGCGGTCGAGAACCTGGTCGAGGCGGGCCTGGGGCAGTCGCAAGGGTGTGGTCGCTAGGCTGAAAGAATGGGTCGGTCTCTCTAGGCCTTTTCCGAACGGAATGCACCCTGCTGACGGTTATCGTCATCAGTAGTGATTGAAAACTGACTTGAGGGCGCTTAGCTAGGCCGTAGCCCAGCTCCAGGAGGAAGCGGCCATGTCCCTCTCGATCCATCACGTCACGGCGACCGCGATCACGCGCGGTCTCAAAACCCTGTCCCTGCTGCTGGACAAGGCCAAGTCCCATGCGGAGGCGACCGGGACCGACCCCGACGCCTATGTCCAGGCGCGGCTCTATGACGACATGCTGCCGCTGGCCGGCCAGATCCAGCGCGCCTCCGACAGCGCCCGCGGTGTGTTCGCGCGTCTGACGGGAACGACCGCGCCCGGCATGGCCGACGACGAGGCGACCTTCGCCCAGCTGCAGGACCGCGTGGCCCGCACCCTGGCCTATGTCGAGAGCGTGCCGGCCGACGCCTTCGAGGGGGCGGAGACCCGTGAGGTGGTGTTCGGCGCCGGGCCGCTGACCCTGGGCTTCACAGGGACCGACTACCTGCTGGAGTTCGCCCTGCCGAACTTCCAGTTCCACGTCGTGACGGCCTACGACATCCTGCGCAGCCAGGGCGTGCCGCTGGGCAAGCGGGACTTCCTGAATTTGGGGGCTGAGCGGGTGCGGGCGGCTTAAGGCCCCCTCCGCGCCTGCGGCGCTCCTCCCCCGGAGGGGGAAGACGGAACGCGCCGTCTGCCCCCTCCGGGGGCGGACGACCGCGCAGCGGTCAGGTGGGGGCCAGTGCTGAGCCTACCGGGTCTTCCACTCCGCAAACTCCGTCGACCCCTGCTTGGCCAGCGTCGCCTCGGCCGCCGCATCGCCCAGCACCTTGGCCTTCAGGAACGCCACAGACAGCGCCGCCGCCTCGGCGAAGGCGGGGACTTCGGGGTGGTAGGCCAGGCCGTGGTTCACGCCCTTGCCCTGCCACAGGTACTTCTGGCCGGCGGGGCTGGTGTCGAACGGGTAGAGGTGCTCATGCCAGTCGGGCACGAGGCCCGGCACGACGTCCTGGTCGCCGGTGATCATCATCATCGGCTTGGTCAGGCCCTGGTAGGAGGTCGGACCCACCAGGCCCTTGATGACGCCGGGGCTGGAGAAGCAAAGGGCCGCCTTGGTGGTCGGGTCCTGGGCCGGGATCATGCCCTGGAAGGCGCCGGCGCGGATCATCGACATCAGCGAGCCGTACGAATGCCCGGCCGAGGCCATCGGCAGACCCGGCGCGGCCTTGGCGGCCCAGGTCGTGGCGGCGGCCAGGTCGGCCAGGCGGGCCGGGAAGGCGCTCTGCAGATTGTACTGGTCGCGCTTGGGGTGCTTCATCGAGTCGACGTGCAGCGGCGCGACGATCATGAAGCCGGCGGCGGCCCACAGGTCGAGCAGCGTCTGGTAGTGCGTCGGCCAGCCGCCCGCACCGTGCGAGAAGATGACGACGCCCTTCGCAGCGTCGGGACGGATGACCGTCAGCTCGACGTCGCGGTCGGCGACCTGGATGGTGGTGGTCGAGGTTGCTGAGATGCGCGCCAGAGCGGGCGCAGCGGCAAAGGCAAAAGCCCAGGCCAACAGGCCGCGGCGGTTCAGGATAAGCTTGGTCACGGAAAGCCCCACAATCGTTTGGCGGGAAAATTCCGAAGTTCGCGCCGGTTGTCCAGCGCCCTCAGAAGGCCGGCTTCACCTCGATCGATACCACCTGGCGCGGCGCCCGCGAAGGACGCAGATCGCCGTCGACCACGAGGCGATAGGGGCCTTCGCGGTCGTCCAGTTTGTGGCCGTTGACGGTGTCGGCGACCACGACCGGATTGGCGCGATAGACCGGATCGGTCTCGGCCAGCGACAGCAGGCTGAAAAAGCCGTCGGCGGCGCGGGCGATCACCACCTGGTTCAGATAGCGACCCATCAGCCGCTCGCCATGCACGACGCCGGCCTGGGCCAGCACGGCGTCGAGGCGGACGCCCTCATAGGTCACGGCCGCGCCTTTGACGGTGATCGTCGCCTTGGCGCGGGGCAGGGCGGCGAGGTCCTTGGGCGTCAGGGTGACGGTGTCGCGGCCCGCGACGGTGACCTTGAGGTCCTGGGCGAGGGCGGCGCCGTGCAGGGCAAGAGCGGCGAAGGCGGCGAGCAGCAGGCGCATGGGGAGGTCCTCGTGAGGACGCGATCCTAAGCGCTAAGCGCCCCCTCCGTCACGGTGCGTATCCGCACCGGGCCACCTCCCCCGCGATGCGGGTGAGGAAGAGTGTTCTCCTCCCCCGTGAAACGGGGGAGGTGGCCCGAAGGGCCGGAGGGGGCGCTCTTGGGCCTACCCGTGCGACCGCATCGTCGGCGGCGCCGGCACATCGGCCAGCGCCTCCAGGCTCACCGGCCTGGCCTTGTGATCCACCACCAGCGGATACAGCGACACCACCAGCAGCACGGCCATGGTGACATTGAACGCCCGCAGCACCGCCGGCTTGTCCAGGAACGGCCGCAGGCCTTGGCCGAAGCCCGCCCAGGCGGCGCTGCACGGCGCGCCGACCAGCATGAAGGTCCCGGCCAGCAGCGGCACGATGGTCCAGCCGCTGCCTTCCGGCGCATAGGTCGTCACCGCGCCCAGCGCCATGGCCCAGGCCTTCGGGTTGACCCACTGGAACGCCGCGGCTTGCAGGAAGGTCATGGGCTTGGCCAGGTCGCGGTCGCTGACAGAGCGAGAGCCGCCGATCTTCCAGGCCAGCCACAGCATGTAGGCCGCCCCGACCCAACGCAGGATCTCGTGCAGCACCGGATAGGCGCGGAACACCCCGCCCAGCCCGAAGCCCATCGCCAGCACCATGATCGCCAGGCCGCAGCTGATCCCGGCGATGTGCCAGAGCGTGCGGCGCAGGCCGAAGTTCGCGCCCGACGCCAGCAGCAGCATGTTGTTGGGGCCGGGCGTGCCGGCGGTGGCGAAGCAGAACAGGACGAAAGCCAGCAGCAGGTCGGGAGTCATTGCAGCCTCATTGTCTCCAGAGGTTGGGCCGAGGTGTCATTGTGTTGATTTTCATTGTATCGTGAGTCAAACGGCATATTGATATGGTGACAATAAAGGAGACATCCGTGGCGCAGGCCTGGACCCCGGTCATTCCCGACGGCGCGGCGCCGCTGTACGAGCGGCTGCTGTCGGTGCTGCGCGCCGATATCGCCGGCGGCGCTCTGGCGACCGGGACGCGCCTGCCACCGCAGCGGGATCTGGCCTATCGGCTGGGCGTCGGGCTGGGCACCGTGACACGGGCCTATGTCGAGGCCGAGAAGGCCGGGCTGGTCAGCGCCCATGTCGGCCGGGGCAGCTTCGTCAACGCGCCCGCCTCGCACCGCTTCGCCGAACGGGAAGGGCCGATCAATCTGGCCCAGAACATCTCGCCGTCGGCCCCGGCCGCCTCGCGGCTGTCCGAGGCTCTGGCGCGCTTGCGCAAGCGTCCCGACCTGCTGGAGCACCTGGGCTATTCGCCGATGGCCGGGCACGAGGCCCAGCGGCGAGCGGGGGCGGCGTGGCTGGCTCGCACCAGTAGCTATGCGGCGGTGGACTGGCGGCGGCTGGTCTGCTGCGCCGGCGCCCAGCAGGGCCTTGCCCTGGCCCTGGGCACGGTGCTGTCGCCGGGCGACGTGCTGCTGACCGAGGCGGTGACCTATCATGGGCTGAAGGCCCTGGCGGCCCACCGCGGCTGGCGCATGCGGGGTCTGGCCATGGACGAGGAGGGCCTGCGCCCCGACGCCCTGGAGGCCGCCATCGCCGCCACCGGCGCGCGGGTCCTGGCCGTGCTGCCGACCCTGCAGAACCCCACCGGCCGGATCATGAGCCGCGCCCGCCGCGAGGCCATCGTCGAGATCGCCCGCAAACACGGCCTGACGATCGTCGAGGACGACATCTACGGCGCCTATGTGAAGGACGCCCCGCCGCCGTTCGCCATGCTGGCGCCCGAGCGCACCTTCCACGTCTCGGGCGTGTCCAAGACCCTGGCGCCGGGCCTGCGCGCCGGCTTTCTTGTCGCCCCCGACGCGGCCGGCTTCGAGCGCGTGCTGGCCGGAGTCCAGGTCATGGCCTACGCCCCGCCGGCCTTCGGCGGGCTGATCGCCACCCAGTGGATCGAGGACGGCACCGCCGACATCATCCTGGCCGAGGCCCTCGAGGAGGGCGCCGCGCGCCTGGCCATGGCCCGCGAGCTCCTGGGCCCGGCCATGGAGCCGGCCCGCTCGGAGGCCTCGCCCCACGTCTGGCTGCCGATGAGCGAGCTGGAGGCCGAGCGCTTGGCCGGCCGCGCGTTGCGCGGCGGCGCCGAGGTCACCCCGCCCGGCGCCCCGATCGTCGAGCCGGGCCTGGAGAATGGCGTCCGCATCTGCCTGGGCTCGACCGAGGACCGCGTGACGCTGCGGCGAGGCCTGGAAATCGTGGCCGGGGCGCTGTCGAGCGAAGTGTCGGAACGCTCGCGGGCGGTGATCTGAGAACCCCAAACCCGTCATCCCGCGCTTTATGCGCGGGACCCATCTGTCCGCCGCCAGTGAAGTGCAAGCTCACGCTCTCACGTAGAAGCTGAACCATGGGTCCCGCGCATAAAGCGCGGGATGACGGTGAGGGTTTGGGAGTGTGAAGGGCTACAACGCCTTCCGCATCACCACGAACGCCAGGTCGTCCCGCTGCGGCTCGCCGAACCGCTCGTCGTCGTACGGAAACGGCTGGGTCTCGCCGGTCAGGGCGTAGCCGCGGCGTTCGTACCAAGCGATCAGGGTGTCGCGGACCGAGATCACGGTCATCTGCATCGACGCGCCGCCGCGTTCGCGGGCGTGGGCCTCGGCGGCGTCCAGCATGATGCGGCCGATACCGCCGGCCTGGCGCAGGGGCGAGACGGTGACCATGCCGACGTACCAGGCGTTCCCGCCCGCAGGCTCGACCCAGACGCAGGCGTGTGGCTTGGCGTCGGGCGCGTCGCGCAGCACCAGGATCGTCGCGCCCGGCTTGGCGGCGAGGTCGGCGCGCAGGGACGCCTCGTCGGTCCGCTGGCCGCCGAGGAGGTAGCTCTCATGCGTCCAGCCTTGGGTGGCCAGCTCGCCGCGATAGGCCGAGTTCACCAGGTCGGCGAGGTCGGCGAGGTCGTGGTCGGCGTAGGGGGCGAGATGGGTCATGGCCAAGGTCTACGTCAGGCGGGGGCGCCGGAAAAGATGCTCCCCCGCGATGCGGGGGAGCTGTCGCGGAGCGACTGAGGGGGCTAACTGGATGTTGGCCGAGCTCGCCCCCTCCGGCCCTCTGGGCCACCTCCCCCGCATCGCGGGGGAGGATCTACTTCCGCCGCACCTTGTTCCACACCCCGCCGGTCACCCGCTTCACCATTCCCGCCTCGCGCTTGATCATCTCCCAGGGATGGAAGGCCAACCCCACCGTGTCGGCCATGGCCGCGCCGCGCGAGCCCATCGGTTGCTCGGGGCCGGTGGTCGAGTCGACGGCGGTCTGGTGCTCGATCTCGGCGTTCAGCTCGGCCCCGACCAGGATGGCCATGATCGAGAACCACACCCAGACCATGAAGGCGATCACCGCCCCCAGCGGGCCGTAGGTGGCGTCGTAGTGGGCGATGGTGTTGACGTAGACCGAGAAGCCCAGCGAGCCCAGCAGCCACCCGGCCGCCGCCGTCACCGCCCCGATCAGCACCCAGCGCCAGCGCGGCCGCGATCGGCTCGGTCCGAACCGGTACAGCACGGCGAAGGCGAAGGCGGTGATGAAGAGCACGATCAGCCAGCGGATCGGGGCCCAGAAGGCGTCCAGGGCCGACAGACGCGCGGCCTCCAGCAGGAACGGCGTGACGATCAGCAGGGCCGAGGACGCCGCCGCATACAGCAGGGCGCAGAAGGTGAAGGCGTAGGAGAGCAGGGTCTTGCGGACGAGGCCGCGCTTTTCCTCTTCGTCATAGGCGATGTTCAGCCCGTCGAAGAGCGCCCGCATGCTGGCGTTGGCGCTCCAGATCGACAGCAGCAGGGACACCCCGAAGGCCACCCCCAGCTTGGCCTGCTCCTGGCTGGCCAGACGCAGCATCTGCTCGCCGACGATCTGGACGACGCTGGTGGGGAAGATGCCCGACATCTCGCGCAGCTGCTGCTCGACCGTGCGCACGTCGGCGAACAGGCCGTACAGCGACACGAAGGCGCCGATGGCCGGGAACAGGGCCAGCAGGGTGTAGAAGGTCACGCCCCCGGCCACGGCCGGCAGGCGGTCGACGCCGATCTCACGCCAGGTGCGCCAGACGATGTCGCGCCAGCCCAGCAGCGGGATGTGGTGGGGCAGGCGAGCGGCGCGGCCCCGGCGCGGTTCGGCCTCGTCGAACTGGTCCGGCGGCATGGCGCGGTCTTCCGACAGGCCCGGCGGGGCCTCGATCAGGGTCTCGTCGGGCGCTGCTGGCTTCTTCGGGAACGCGAACGGCGCGGCCGCCAGCAGCACGATCCACGGCGTCAGGTGATACGGACGCGACTTCAACCACTTGAGGATCGGACGCGGCGAAGCGTCGGTCATGAAACGCCCTCCAGAGCAGCAAAACCCCGGGCGGGAGTCTCAGTTCCAACCAAGCCTTGCCAGGGGGCGAGTCGTCCCCGATTTTCGCAGGTCATGAACGCCCGGATCGCCTCGCTCTATCGCCACCCCGTCAAGGGGTTCACGCCCGAGCGCCTGGCCAGCGCCAGCCTGGAGGCCGGCGCCTGTTTCCCCTGCGATCGGCTGTTCGCGGTCGAGGACGGCCCCAGCGGCTTCAAGTCGCAAGAGCCCGCCCACATCTCGAAGATGAAGTTCACGGTGCTGGCCAAGATCCCGGCCGTGGCCAGGGCCCGCACCGCCTATGACGAGGCGACGGGGATCTTCACCGCCCGGGCCGAGGGCCAGCCCGACTTCGCCGGCGACCTGGCCTCGGCGGGCGGCCGTGCGGGGCTGGAGGCCTGGCTCTCGGCGCTGCTGGAGGGCGACATCCGCGGTCCGCTGAAGGTGATCGATGGGCCGGGCGCCTATCGCTTCATGGACAGCCGCTCGGGCTATGTCTCGATCGTCAACCTGGCCAGCGTGCGCGACCTGTCGGCCAAGGTCGGCATGGACCTGGACCCCTTGCGCTTCCGCGCCAACCTCTATGTCGACGGCTGGCCGGCCTGGGCCGAGAACGACTGGACCGGCCGGGCGTTGCAGGTCGGCAGCGCGGTGGCGGAGGTGCTGAAACCCATCGTCCGCTGCGCCGCCACCCACGTCGACCCGACGACGGCGCAGCGCGACGTGGATCTGGTGAAGGCCTTGTTCGACAACTACGGCCACATGTTCTGCGGGATCTACCTGAACGTGACGCAGGGCGGGGCGGTGGCGGAGGGCGACGTGGTGGGTTTGGCGGCCTAGCGCCCCCTCCGTCTCGTCGCGTATCCGCGCCGATCCACCTCCCCCGCAGGCGAGGGAGGATGAGTTGTTTCCCTCCTCACCCGTGAAACGGGGGAGGTGGCGCGCGGCGAAGCCGCGTGACGGAGGGGGCGCTCAGTCCGCTTCCGCGCCCAACACCTCCCGCGCCAGCATCGCCCGCACCTGGCCGCGGCGGTCTTCCGCATAGGCCTCGCTCATGTCGGGACCCACGCCGCCGATGTGCTGGTGGTCGACGAAGCGCAGGCCGGTCATGCCGCACAGGTGCAGGTCGAACGACCGGGTCAGCATGTTCAGCGCGCCGGTCCTGTCCAGGTGCGCGTCCGGCGCGCCCGAGGTAGTGACGCTGATCAAGGTCTTGCCGACCAGCAGCGGATCGGCCCCGTGGGCGGTGGGCGCAAAACCGAAGCCGCCGCTCAGCACCCGGTCGACATAGCCCTTGAGCATGGCCGGCGGGGCGTTGAACCACAGCGGATAGACCAGCAGATAGCCGTCGACCTCGGCCAGCATCGCCCGCTCGGCGACGACATCGGCGCGCGGTCCTTTTGCGCCCGGCAACTCCTCGGCCGCCAGGCAGGGATCAAAGCCCATCCGATAGAGATCGCGCACCACGACCTCGACGCCGGCCGCGCGCAGCACCTCGGCGCAGTCGCCGGCCAGGGTCACGCCGAAGCTCAGCGGCGAGGGATGGGCGAGGATGAGGGCGATCCGCATGGTCGGGCTCCTTGAGAACCCCGCCGTCATCGCGCCCTTCAGCGGCCGCCGCCTTGATCTGGGTCAGGCCCTCAGAACGTATTGCTCCACCGCACCGTCTTGGGCAGCGGCAGGGTCGCCTCGAACACCAGGCCGTCGGGCTGGAAGTCGAAGCGGGCGCTGCCTTTCTGCTCGCGGCGGATCGAGCTCTCGATCAGGCGCGTGCCGAAACCCTGCGAGGCCGGCGGAGTGACCGGCGGGCCGCCGGTGTCGCGCCAGGCGAAGGCCAGGTCGCCGCTGTCCTCGTCCAGGCGCCAGGTGACCGAGACCCGGCCGGCGGGGACCGACAGCGCGCCGTACTTGGCGCTGTTGGTGGCCAGTTCGTGGAACACCATCGAGAGGCCCACGGCGGTGTGCGGGGCCAGGGCGACGGCGGGGCCGGAGCCGTCGACCCGGTCGGCATAGGCGCCCAGGCTGGCCTCGACCAACTGGCCCATGTCGGCCTCGCGCCAGCCGCTGCGGGTCAGCAGGTCGTGGGCGGCGGACAGGGCGATCAGGCGGTCGGTGAACACCTCGACCGGCGCGTCTTTTGTCTTGGAGAAGGTCTGACGGGCCAGGGCCTGGACCGTGGCCAGGGTGTTCTTCACCCGGTGGTTCAGTTCGTTGATCATCACCCCCTGGCGCTCCTCGCGGATCTTCAGCTCCTGGGAGGCGGTGCGCAGGGCGGCGTGGACGGCGGCGATCTCGTCCAGGGTGTCGGGGTCGGCGGGCGGCAGACTCTCGGCGCGGCCGATGGCGTCGGCGTCCAGGATCAGCTGGCGCATCTCGCCATTGATCCGGCGGGCATAGGCCAGGGACAGCGCCAGGCCCATGCCCAGCAGCAGCACGAAGACCCCGGCCCCGGTGATCACCGAGCGGTTGATCGTGCGGGCCAGCTCGGCGCGGGGCACGGCCACCACCATGGTCCAGCCGGTCTGGGGCGAGCGGGTGTAGGCCACCATGGTCGGCACGCCGTCCAGCGAGGTGCTCTTGCTGACGCCCTCGGTGGAGTGGTCCAGGTTGCGGGCCATGTCGCGGGTGGTCGGCTTGCCGGTGAACTTCTCGTTCAGCCGCGAGCGGGCGACGACCCGGCGGTTGTTGTCGATGACGGTGGCGATCCAGGTCTCGGGCACGCGCTGCTGGCGGAACACCGAGGTGAACGAGCTGGACTCGACCACATAGGACAGGACGTAGGGCTGGCCCTTGACCTGGATCGGCGTGGCCACGGTGATCACCGGCCGGCCGGTGACCTTGCCCTCGCGCAGGTCGGAGATCTTGCTGCGGCCGGCCAGCAGGGCGGTGGTCAGCTCGTTGGCGCGCGGCACGGTGGGCAGGGGCTGGCCGTAGGGCTTCAGCGTGTTGAGGATCTGCTTGCCGCTGATGTCGGAGACCACGATCCAGCCCGGCCGCCGCTGGGCGACGCGCTGGGCGCGGGCGTGGAAGGCGGCCCAGTCGCCATTGATCAGGGCCTGGTCGGTGGCCAGGGTCTCGGCCACCGAGATGCCGACGGCGGCCTGGCGGTCGACGGCGCCCGACAGCGCCCGGGCGGTGGTGACCAGCTGCTGGTAGAGCTGGCTGCGGGATTCGCGATCGGCGCTGACCAGCAGGAAGCCCATGGCCAGCAGGGCGGGGGCCAGCAGGCTGACGGTCAGCAGCACGAGCCGGCTGCGCACCGAGCTGAAGCGACCGCGTCCCGATCCCTGCCGTGTCATTCCCGCGTACGCCCGCGACCACGAGGGCGTCGCATCGCCCCCTCACCGTCTGTATAGCGAAGGCGCTCGCCCTGCGCGTCAGTAAAATCCGCTATCTCGGTTAACGCTGACACCGCAGGCTGAGCCATGGCCTCTTCGCGCAATTGTGCGTTATGAGGGAACCATGAAAGCCCTGCCCAACATCCTGACCAGCTCGCGCCTCGTGATGGCGCTGTTCATGTTCGTGGCCCTGGCCGCGGCGGCCGGCGCTGTGCCGTTTCTCAGCGATCAGCTGACGGCCGAAAGCCAGCTGCGGCTGGAGCGCTGGGCGTTCTACGCCTTCGTGGTGGCGGCGGTGACCGACTTCTTCGACGGCTGGCTGGCCCGCAAGCTGGATGCGGTCAGCGTCTGGGGCGCGATCCTGGACCCGATCGGCGACAAGATCCTGGTCTGCGGCGCCCTGCTGGGCCTGATGGCCCTGGGCCCCAACGCCATGGTCGTGCTGCCGGCCGGCCTGATCCTGTTCCGCGAATTCACCGTCAGCGCCCTGCGCGAAGTCGGCGCGGGCAAGGGCGTCAAGCTGCCGGTGACCCTGCTGGCCAAGTGGAAGACCACCCTGCAGCTGGTCGCGATCGGCGCCGAGATGATCCTGGCCTCGTGGGGCGCCTTCGGCCTGTCGCCGGAGCCGAGCGTGATGGGCGGCTTCACGATCGTGGCCCACAGCCTGCTGTGGCTGGCGACGCTGGTGACCCTGGTGACCGGGGCGCAATACTGGGAAGCGGCGCGCAAGGCGCTGAACTAGGAGCGGCTTAGCGCCCCCTCCGTCTCGCCGCGTATCCGCAGCGATCCACCTCCCCCGTTGCACGGGGGAGGATGAAGTTCCTCTCCTCCCTCGCAAAGCGGGGGAGGTGGCGCGAAGCGCCGGAGGGGGCGCTTTTGATGCGCTTGGGAAACCAACCCCTCATCCCCCCCGTTCCCCTCCAGCACAGCTTCGGGGAACCAACACACGTGACGCTGCCACAAGCCCTGTCGTTCGGTCTCATCGCGGCGACGATCGCCGCGTTCGTCTGGGGGCGGTGGCGGTACGACCTGATCGCGCTGTGCGCCCTGGTGGGCGGGATGGCGCTGGGGCTGATCTCGGTGAAGGACGCCTTCACCGGCTTTTCCAACGACATCGTCATCATCATCGCCAGCGCCCTGGTGCTGAGCGCCGCCGTCGCCCGCTCGGGCGTGGTCGACCTGGTGATGGCTCCGCTGCTGCCCAGGCTGAAGGACGAGCGCACCCAGGTCCCCGTCCTGGCCGGGACCACGGCGATCCTGTCGATGGCCACCAAGAACGTCGGGGCCCTGGCCCTGATGATGCCCAGCGCCCTGCAGATCGCCCGCCGCACCGGCGTGCCGCCTGGCCGGATCCTGATGCCGATGGCGTTCGGCTCGCTGGTCGGCGGCCTGGCCGTTCTGGTCGGCACCTCGCCCAATATCATCGTCTCGGAGGTGCGCCAGGAGGCCCTGGGCCAGCCGTTCCGGATGTTCGACTTCCTGCCGGTCGGCGGCGTGCTGACCGTGCTGGCCGTCGCCTATCTGTCCTTCGCCTACCGGCTGCTGCCCAAGGAGCGCACCGCGGCCATCGACATCGACGCGGCCCTGGCGGCCAAGGCCTATGTCACCGAGGTCGAGGTGCCCGAGGCCTGGTCGTTCGAGGATTGCCGGATCGGCCGGGTCCGCGCCGCCGCCGAGGGCTCGGTCACGGTCGTGGCCTTGCTGCGCGGCCGCAAGCGCACCCAGGCTCCGCACGCCAATCTGAAGCTCCACCCGGGCGATGTGCTGCTGCTGGAGGGTGAGCAGGAGAACCTCAATCAGCTGATCGTGAAGACCAAGCTGCGCCTGCGCGACGCCTTGCGGCCGGTGACCATGAACGAACCGACCGAGGAGGTCCGGGTCGTCGAGGCGGTGATCGGCGCGGAGTCGGACCTGATCGGCCAGTCGGCCCGCAGCGTCACGCTCAGCGACAGCCATGGCGTGAACCTGCTGGGCGTCAGTCGCAGCGGCCACCGCATGGCCGGACGCCTGGCGACCATCCGCCTGAAGTCGGGCGACATCGTCGTGCTGCAAGGCGCCGAGCAGTCGCTGCCGGGCGCTTTGCAAGCCTTAGGTCTTCTGCCGCTGGCGGAACGCGAGGTGCGGCTGGGCGGGGTGCGCCACGCCATCCTGCCGGTCGCGATCCTGGTGGCGGCCATGGTGCTGGTGGCCACGGGCGTCGTGCCGGTGGCGGCCGGCTTCCTGGGGGCTGCGGTGCTGGTGGTGGCGTCGGGCACCCTGCGCATGCGCGAGGCCTATGCGGCCCTGGAAGCGCCGGTGCTGGTGCTGGTCGCGGCCCTGATTCCGGTCAGCGACACGGTGCAGAAGACCGGCGGCGCCGACCTGATCGCCAGCGGGCTGTCGGGGGCGTTCAACGGCCTGCCGCCGATCGCCACCCTGACGGCGATGATGGCCGTGGCCATGGCCGCCACCCCGTTCCTGAACAACGCCGCCACGGTGCTGATCGCCGCGCCGATCGGCATGGGCGTGGCGCAGAAGCTTGGCCTCTCTCCCGACCCGTTCCTGATGGCTGTGGCGGTGGGGGCGGGCTGCGACTTCCTCACGCCCGTCGGCCACCAGTGCAATACGCTGGTGCTGGGACCGGGTGGCTACCGGTTCGGCGACTACGCGCGACTGGGCGCGCCGCTGAGCGTGATGATCCTGCTGGTCGCGCCCTGGCTGATCGCCTGGGTCTGGCGGTTCGCCAGCTGATCCTCCCTCGCATCGCGAGGGAGGGTCCTCAATCGTTCGCCGGGCGTCGGTCGGTTTCGACCACGTCCGGGTCCGTCGGGCCGTGCAGCAGCCAGTCGGTTTCGTCCTGCGGCTCGTCGCGGTCGCGGCTTGCACGCATCATGGTGGCCAGCCAGCTGGCGCCCGTCATTCTCAGAACCATCGTCGTCTCCTCGCGATGATGTTTCTGAGAATGAATTGCATTTAGGAGTCTCGCAAGCGCGATTTAGCGCTTAAGGACTTTCGCACGGCCGACGGCGCGGCGGCGCGAGGCTTCGCGTTCCAGCGGGACCAGCACCTCGTCGACCGCGCGGCGTTGGGCCGGGGTCCCGGTGACGTCCAGACGGCGGGCGTTGGCCAGCAGATTGTTGAGCTCGGTGTCGCCAAGGGTGGGGATCTTTTCCAGCAAGGTCATTCGGCGAACTCCAGTTTTCTCCGCCGGTTCTGACGGATTCACCAAGGCAAAACGCACCAGGCAAAGCTTAGGGTCCAAAGAGAGTTCAAAGTCGTCGAAAAGTTTTTCCTTGATCTTCTCCAGGTGAGAGCGGATAAAGCCTCATCGAATTCGCTGCCGATCGGCCTGCTATTCCTTGCTCCGGACGCCGGAGCGCCGGACGCGCCACCCGAACTTCCAACGAAATTTGATCGTCGCCCCGGGATACGCCGGGCGATCGACCACACCTGTCTACAAGGATACTGATTATGGCTACCGGCACCGTGAAGTGGTTCAACGCCACCAAGGGCTTTGGCTTCATCCAGCCCGACAACGGCGGCGCGGACGTGTTCGTGCACATCTCGGCCGTCGAGCGCGCCGGCCTGGGTTCGCTGAACGAAGGTCAAAAGATCGCGTTCGAGCTCGAGCAAGACCGCCGCAGCGGCAAGACCTCGGCCGGCCAACTGCAAGCGGTCTAAGACCTCTTACAGTCGGACGACCTTCGTCGAACGATCGAACGGGCCAGTGCGCAAGCGCTGGCCCGTTTTTCGTTTGGGCGCTAGGCCGCCGCCGGCTGCGCCTTTCGACGATCCGCCGGCGTCGTCCAGCCTGCCCACACGCTCGCCGCGCCGATCGCCAGGCCCAGGGCCAGCAGCACGGTCAGCGGCGGGGCGGCCATCAGCCCGAACGCCGACGTCCACGGCTCGCCGGCGGGAATCAGCTGGAAGGCGACGATCTGGACCACGATCACCCCCAGCGCCACCGCCCACGGCTGGCCATGGCGCGGGTCGCGCCGCCACAGCCACAGGGCGATCAGGCCGGCGACCAGATTGGCCAGCTGAACGCCGCCTCCGAACACCGGAAAGTCCTGCGGTCCGCGCACGATCAGGCCGGGGACAGTCTGGTTGAACACCCGGCCCAGCACCGGGCTGACCAGGGGCAGGGCGGTCGACAGCATCCAGCCGGCGTGCAGCCGCACCTGGCGGCGATGGCGCAGGGCCATGCCGGTCGCATAGAGCACGGCGCCGAACGCCAGCGCATCCAGCACGCTCAGCTTGACGCCCCACAGGGCGTAGAACGGATTGCCGCCGATCGTGCCGGCCGCCATCGAGTGCATCACCGCCAGGCCCCCCGCGGCGAACAGCGGCGTGGCCATGAAGGTCGCGCGTCCCACCAGGCGGTGTGCGGCCAGCTGGCCGCGGTGCGGCGTCCAGCTCTGGGCCAGTAGCAGCAGCATCCAGAGCGTGGCGGTGGCCCCGTGGATGTGGAACCCGGTCGAGGATGTGGACAGGACGCTGAAATAGCTGCGCCAGAAAGCGAAGACGGTCGCGCCGATCAGCGCGATGATGAACAGCCATGCATGGCGATACGGCATGTCTTCCCCCCGGCAAGACGACGGGGCGACTATGACCGATCGGACGGTGGTGTCCATGTCGAAGAACGGCGTTCTCTTGTCGGAATGCGCGCCGGGGTTGACGCGGTCGCGCGTGCGAGGCTTTTCCCCCCTCATGGCCAGACTTCTCGTCGTCCTGATGTCCGCCCTGCTGCTGACCGCCTGCGGCTCGCTGCCGCGCGATCCGTTCACGGCGTCGGACCTGGGCGCCGAAGCCCCCAAGGGCCTCAACGACATCCGTTTCAACGCCAGCGACGCCGCGGCCGGCATCCGCTTCGCCGAGGGCGCCCGCACCCGTCGCGCCCACCAGAAGACCTTCGACGTGCTGGCCATCTCGGGCGGCGGCTCGAACGGAGCCTATGGCGCGGGGATCCTGGTCGGCTGGACCCGCACCGGCGAGCGGCCCGAGTTCGACATCGTCACCGGCGTCTCGACCGGGGCCCTGACCGCGCCGTTCGCCTTTCTGGGCAAGGACTGGGACCGCCGCCTGACCCAGGCCTACACCAGCGACGCGGCCGACAAGATCCTGTCGCGGCGCGGGCTGGACATGTTCTTCCGGCCGGGCGTGTACGACACCAAGGCCTTGCGCGCCCTGGTCGAGAAATACGTCGATCCGCCGCTGCTGTGGGCGATCGCCATGGAGCATTCCAAGGGCCGGCGCCTGCTGATCGCCACCACCAATCTGGACACCGAGCAGACGGTGATCTGGGACATGGGCGCCATCGCCGCCCGCGGCGGCGAGGAGTCGCTGGAGCTGTTCCGCGACGTGCTGGTGGCTTCGGCCAGCATCCCCGGCGTCTTCCCGCCCACCCTGATCGAGGTCGAGGGCGCAGGCCGGCGGCTGTCGGAGATGCATGTCGACGGCGGGGTGACGATCCCGTTCTTCGTCGCGCCGGAATCGCTGCTGCTGTGGGCCCCGCCGGCCGGCGGCGAGGCGCGGCCGGGCCGGGTGCACGTGATCGTCAACGGCAAGGTTGGCGGCACGTTCGGCTTTACCAAGGGCGGCACCCTGTCGATCGTCGGCCGCTCGTGGCTGACCATGAGCAAGGCCCTGACCCGCACCCACCTGACCGCCAGCGCCGCCTTCGTGCGCCAGAGCGGCGGGACGATGCAGTACGCGGCCATCCCCGACGACGCCCCGGGCGACACCTCGGGCCTGGATTTCAGCGCCGCCAACCGCGAGACCCTGTTCCAGCTGGGCGAGCAGAAGGCCCTGGACGGAAGCGCCTGGGTCGCGCCCGCGGTCCCTGAGGAGACCGCGGCGCGCAAGCCTTAGGGCGGCGGGGGCAGGGCGGACAGCACGCCGCCCGAGACGCCCCAACCCGTGAGGTCGACCAGGCCGACCAGCTTGACGACATTGTCGACGCCGCTCTGGAAGGTCGGGTTCGCGCTGTTGTCCAGGACGACATAGGTGTCGGTCCCCAGCTGGAACCAGCGCATGATCGAGGTCGTGCCGCCATCGCCCGCCGTGGCGATGTCGAGATAGCCCTGCAGCGACGTCTGACCAGTGATCTTGGCGCCGATGGAGCCGGTTGCGGCGTTGACGCCCGAGGCGGGCATGAGGGTCAGCTGGTCGTCCGAATCGAAGCCGCTGATCGACGCGTGGACCATATCGTCCGTGAAGCCGGCGCTGGTGATGATCACCTTGTCGGCGCCCCCGCCCAGGCTGATCTGGTGGCCGGCGTTGCCGACGGTGATGGTGTCGGCGCCCGTGCCCCCGGTGTAGAGGATGTAGGCGTTGGCCTCCATCGTGAAGGCGTTGGTTCCGTTGCCAAGATTGACGGTGTGGTTGCCCGAGCCGACCGTGACGGTGTCGTCGCCGTCCCCCGCCGTGATCGTTATGCCGCCCGTGCCGGAGGTGACGGTGTTGGCGCCGCCGCCCAGGTTCAGCTCTGATCCGAAGCCGTTGTCGCCCAGGGTGATCTGGTCGTCGCCCGCGCCGCCGGTATAGGTCACGCGGCCGCCCGCCGACAGGTTGATGATGTTGGCGCCCGTCGCCGAGCCCTTGACCGTCGACCCGTTGGCGATCGCCCCCGAGGTCCAGGTGAAGCCGCCCTTGGTGAGCCCGCTGGCGTCGAGGCTGGTCAGGGCCGTGCTGGCCGCCGTCAGGGTCAGGCCGGCGTTGCCGGTGATGGTCAGGGTCTTCAGATCGTTGCCCAGCAGGGTCACGGTGTTGTTGAAGGTTCCCGACGGCGTGGCTTGCGTGTCGGTGTTGGTGAGGTTGATCGTCTCGACGCCTGCCGCGCCGATCCCGGTCGAAGCAAAGGCCACGCCCGCGCCCGCGCCGCTGGTGAGCTTGACGTTGATCGTGTCGCTGGCGCCCGCGGTGAAGGCGCTGTTGACGATGGTGTAGCTCGTGCCGGCCGCGGTCAGTTCCAGCGTGCCGCCGCTGGCCATGCCGTTGAAGGTCAAGCCGCTGTTCGTGCCGGTGAGGGTGACCCAGTGGATGCCCAGATTGGCCAGGTTGACGGGTTGGCTGGCGCCGTTCGACAGCAGCAGGCGCTCGAAGCCGGTGATCTTGGCCGAATAGGTGGTCGAAGAACTGATCGCGCGGATATCGACCGTCGAGGCCTTCAGAGTGTCTATGCCGTCGCCGCCGCTGATCGCGCCGCTGAGGGCGGTCGTGTTCTGATTGAGGGACAGCATGTCATCGCCATCGCCCATCGCGATGGTCTTGTTGACACTGCTCGAGGAGAGGGTGACGACATCGACGCCGGAGCCGCCGGTGAAGTCGGCCTTCTGCGGATTGAGCGTCAGGGTGTTGGCGCCGTTGGTTCCCGAGGCGTCCACCGAGGTCAGCGTCGTCTGTGCGAACGTGCCCTTCAGGCCGGCCGAGCCGGTGATCTTCACCGTCGTCAGGGTGTTCAGCCCGGTGGCGCTGTTCAGGGTCAGGCCGCTGGCGCCGGCGATGTTCAGGCTCGTCACCCCGGCAGCGTGGATGTTGGTCAGGGTCGAGGCCGCCGCGCCCGTCGTGATGTTCAGGGTCGTATAGACGCTGGAATCTTGCAGTCGGCCGCCGGTGACGCCGTTCACCGTCAGGTCCAGGGTGGTGGTCTTGTCGCCCGACGCCAGGCTGCTCGAGTTGGTGAGGCTCACGTTGCCGGACCCGCGGGCCAAGCTCAATGTGGACAGGGCGTTGGCCGTGATGTCGAGGGTCGTATAGCCGTCGACCGTCGCCTTGGTGATCGAGCCGACCGTGGTCGCCGACGCCGCGTCGGTGATCGTGACGGTGTTGGCGGTGATCCCGGCGGTGGAGCCGTCGGCGTTCGCGGCCTTGGTCGCCTTGACCGTGACCTCTGTGGTCGCGGCCGTGCCGACGACCTTCACGGCGCCGTGGGTCTGGGTGGTGTTGGCGGCGTTGGTCGCCGTCTGGGTGATGCTGACGGTGGTCCCGCCGGTGACGTCGATCTGGCCGGCGACGACGGCGCCCGTGGTCTCGCGCGAGATCTTGATCGCGCCGGTCGCGGCGGTGCTGGCGCCGATGCTTAAGGCGGCGGTGGTCGCGCCCGTGATGGTCACGTCCAGGTCCTTGCCGCCCTCGAGCGCGAAGAGGCCCGAGCCCTGCGCGGTGACAGCGGCCTTCAGGTTGGCCGAGGCGGACAGGTACAGCTCGTAGGACCCCGAGGAGGTCGTGTTCACCTGGGTGACGTCGGTCCAGCTGCTCAGGGCGCCGGACAGGCCGGCGTCGTTGCTGACCGTGACGGTCTCGATGCCGGTGACGCTGGCGTTGGGCAGGGCGTAGGTCGCGCCGGTCGTGGCGGTGATGGTCAGGCTGTCAGCGCCCGCGCCGCCGTTCAGCACGTCCCCATCGTTGAACGTCAGATGCGTGCCGGTGAAGGCGTCTTCGGGGAAGTCGCCGGTGAACGCATCCGCGCCGGCGGTCAGGACGAAGGTCTGGCTGGTCGGCGGCGCGCCATAGGTCAGCGTTCCGTTCGCGACGGTCGAGTGGCTCAGATCGACTGTCCCCGCCAGCTTGACGACGGTGTCGGTCCTGCCGGTGAAGGTCGCGCCGGCCGCGCTGTCGAGCACGACATAGGTGTCGCCGCCGAACTGGAACCAGTTCATCCGCGCCGTCGTGTGGCCATCGGCGGCCGCGGCGGCGTCCAGATAGGCCGCCAGGCTGGCCTGGCCGGTGATCTTCGCGCCCAGGCTGGTCGCCGCGGCGGCCCCGCCCTGAGCCGTGATGGTCAGCTTGTCGTCTGCGCCGAAGCCGGTGATCGTCGTGAAGACGCTGGCGCTGGAGGCGTTGGCGGCGGTGATGTTGACCGTGTCGGCACCCGTGCCCAGGTCGATGCTGTTGGCGCCCGCGCCGACGGTGATGGTCTCGTTACCCGAGCCGCCGGTGTAGCTGTTGTTCCCCGCGCCCAGGCTGACGATATTGTTCTTGCCGTTGGCGCCGGTGATCACGTCGTCGCCGGTCCCGCCGGTATAGGTGACGGCGCCGCCCGTCGCCGCGCTGAGGTCGATGGTGTTGGTCCCGGTGGCCGAGCCCTTGACCGTAGCGGCGGCGGTCAGGGCGCCCGAGGTCCAGGCGAAGCCGCCCAGGGTGAGCCCGCTGGCGTCGAGGCCGGTCAGGGCCGTGCTGGCCGCCGTCAGGGTCAGGCCGGCGTCGCCGCTGACGGTGACGGTCTTCAGGCTGCTGCCGTTCAGCTTCACCGTATTGTTGAAGGTCCCCGACGGCGCGTCGCGCGTATCGATGCTGGTGATGTTGAAGGTCTCGACGCCCGTGGCGGTGATCCCGCTCGAGGCATAGGCCACGGTCGCGCCCGTGCCGTTGACGAGCCTGAGGTTCATCGTGTCGTTGACGCCCGCGCTGAAGGCGTTGTTGGACACGTCGAAGCTTATGCTGGCCCTGGTCAGTTCCAGCGTGCCGCCGCTGGTCATGTTGTGGAAGGAGCCGTTGGAGCCGTCGGTGGTCAGCCATTGCTGCGTGCCGAGATTGGCCAGGTCGATCGTCTTGTTGCCGCCCGATGACGTCAGGTGCAGGCGCTCGAAGCCGGTGACCTTGGTCGCGAATGTCGATCCCTGCTGGCTGATCGTGAAGGCGGTGGCGGCCGCCATCTTCAGGGTGTCTATGCCGTCGCCGCCGGTGATCGTGCTGGTGAAGTTGGAGGTGCCCGCGGCGAAGGTCACCATGTCGTCGCCGTCGCCCAGCGCGATGGTCTTGCCGAGGCCTGCCGAGCTGAAGGTAACGAAATCGGAGCCGGAGCCTCCGGTGAAGTCCGTCCTGGTCCCAGTTATCGTAACGGTGTTGTTTCCGCTCGTTTTCGAGGCGTCTACCGAGGTCAGCTTGAGGTTGCCTAGCGTGGCCGTCAGCCCGGCCGCGCCGCTGATCACCACCGTCGTCAGGCCGGTCATGCCAGCGGTGCTGGTCAGGGTCAGGGCGCTGTCGCCGGCGATATTCAGGGTCGTCAGCGCGGTGTCGGTGATGTTGGCCAGGGTCGAGGCCGTCGCGCCCGTCGTGAGGTTCAGGGTGGTGTAGACGTCGGCGTCGTCCAGCACGCCGCCGGTCACGCCGTTCAGCGCCAGGTTCAGGGTCGTGGTCTTGTCGCCCGACGCCAGGGCGCTGGCGTTGTCGATCGTGATGTTGCCGGACCCGTGCGCCAGGCTTAGCGTGGACAGCGCATTGGCCTTGAGGGTGGCGGTCGTGTAGCCGTCGATCGTCGCCTTGGTGATCGTGCCGACCTTGTCGGCCGCCGCCGCGTCGTTGATCGCGACGGTGTTGGCCGTCAGTTCGGCCTGGCCATCCGTGAACGCCGCGGTGGCCTTGATCGTGACCTGTTTTGTCAGAGCCGAGCCATTGACGGTGACGGCGCCGTTGGTCTGGACCGAGTTGTAGGTGGTCGCCGCGGTCTGGGTGACGCTGACGGTCTTGCCGCCGGTGACGGTGATGGCGCCGCCGGCGCTGTTGCCGGTCAGTTCGCGGGTGACGACGACGTCGCCGGTGATCTCGCCGGCCCAGTTGGCGGTCGTGCCCACCGTGATCGTGCCCGTCGTCGCGCCCGTGCTGGCCACCTTGACGTCCGAACCGCCGTAGACGCCGATGGTCTGGTCCGCCTGCCCCGTGACCGTCAGGCTGGTCTCGACGGCCGAATTCGAGGTGATGTTGCTCGTGCCCTTGCCGGCGGTCGCCGTCAGCTTGGTCAGGCCGACCAGGTCCGGGGTGTAGAAGTTCACGCCGCCGTCGGACGTCACGACCAGGGTTTCGATCCCGGTGGTGGTGGCGTTGGGCGCGTACGCGTTGCCGATGAAGCCTGTGGCCGTGAGCGTCAGGGTGTCGTTCCCCGCGCCGCCGTCCAGGACGTCGCTGTCGTTGAAGGTCAGATGCGTGCCGGTGAAGGTGTCGTTACCGACCCCGCCGGTGAACTTGTCCGCGCCCGTGGTGAGGGTGAAGCTCTGGTGGGACGGCGGCGGGGGCGGGGCGGGCAGTTCAGGTTCCGGCTCGGGCGTCGGCGGCGCAGGCGGAAGCGGCGGCGCGCCAGGCAGGCTCTGGACCGGCGGCGGGTTGTCGACGGCCTTGCCCGTGCCGCTGGAGCCGCCGTTGGTGTTGGCCGCATAGGTCTGGGTGATGTCGGTGTTGTAGACGGCGTCGCCCTTGGCCAGGCCCAGCATGAAGTTGTTGGTGGCCGCGGCGTAGATGCCGATGTCGGCTTTGATGCCTTCCGCCAGGAGATAGGCGGCGGTGGCGGTCTTCAGGGCCAGGTCGATCTCGGCGGCGGTGGCGTTGGGGCCGATCATGCCGGCGGCGCGGGCCGAGGCCAGGATCAGGTCCTGGCGGCCGATGATGTCCTGGATGATCTTGTCGGGGTCGAGACCCGCCGCGCGGGCCTGAGCCGTGCCGATGATGCTGTTGTAGATCGAGGCGACATAGCCGGCATAGGTCAGCGACCCGTACTGGGCGTCGAACGCGGCCTTGCCGTCGCCCGACATGGCCAGGCTGGCGGCGAAGTTCATGAACCGGTGCTCGAGATTGAACTCGGCGAAGGCGGCGTCGTTGAGGTCGGTCGCGTTGTCGGCCGAGTTCAGCAGCCAGGCGATGCCGTCGGCCTTGGGGCTCTTGCCGGTGAAGAACTGGTAGGTCAGCACGGCCACGGCGGTGCTGTCGTCGGCGCTGTTGAGGATGTAGTTCAGCCGGTCGGCGTCGCTGAACGCGGCGTCGGTCAGCTGCAGCAGACGGGTCGCGGCGTCTCCGGTCGGGGCGATGCCGCCATGCACGGCCGCATAGGCCTTGGTCAGCTGCTCGTAGGTATAAGCCATCTCGTCCCGCCTCTAAGCCCGGGACCAGCAGCCCCCCGCAGCGTTCATAGCCAGCGACCGGAGGGTGTGAACCCTGCGTCTTTGACGCAGGAGTCGCAGGGTGATTGGGGGGCGGACGTTTCCCTCGGTTAAGGTGTCTTAACGACCCCGATATGAGGCGTGCAAACCTTTGTATTCGAAGAATTCCAGCGTTTTAGGTCGTTAACACTTGCTGAGGAGGCGTCCGTCTGGGGCCGCCTTGACCAGGCTCAAGGCGTTGTGTCGGGTAGTGGACTTTTCTGTGGATAACTTTTGCTGAAGCGGCGCGTCACGGCGAACGCCGCTCGCCGGAAGGCCCCGTTAACCCCTTCATAAGATGCGGGGTTGCGGAAAACCGACTCCGTCTCTACACGGGCGACTTAACCTGCAAGATGGTCGACAGCGGGCGCGCGGATGTGCGCGACCGTGTCTTTGCGCGAGTTAGCCATGCCCAAACGTACCGATCTCTCCTCGATCCTGATCATCGGCGCTGGGCCCATCGTCATCGGTCAAGCCTGTGAGTTCGACTACTCGGGCGTCCAGGCCTGCAAGGCTCTGCGCGCTGAGGGCTACCGCATCATCCTGGTCAATTCGAACCCGGCCACGATCATGACCGATCCGGACGTGGCGGACGCGACCTATATCGAGCCGATCACCCCGGAGATGGTCGCCAAGATCATCGAGAAGGAGCGCCCCGACGCGCTGCTCCCGACCATGGGCGGCCAGACCGCGCTGAACACCGCACTCGCGCTCGAAGAGCAGGGCGTGCTGAAGAAGTTCGGCGTCGAGATGATCGGCGCCAAGGCCGAGGTCATCGACAAGGCCGAGGACCGCCAGAAGTTCCGCGACGCCATGGACAAGCTGGGTCTGGAAAGCCCCAAGTCCAAGGCCGCCCACAACATGGACGAGGCCCGCGAAGGCCTGGCCTTCGTCGGCCTGCCGGCGATCATCCGCCCCAGCTTCACCCTGGCCGGCACCGGTGGCGGCATCGCCTATAACCTCGAGGAATTCGAGGAGATCGTCGAACGCGGTCTCGACCTGTCGCCGACCACGGAAGTCCTGATCGAGGAAAGCGTCCTCGGCTGGAAAGAGTACGAGATGGAAGTGGTCCGCGACACGGCGGACAACTGCATCATCATCTGCTCAATCGAGAACATCGACCCGATGGGCGTCCACACCGGCGACTCGATCACCGTCGCCCCGGCCCTGACCCTGACGGACAAGGAATACCAGTGGATGCGCGCGGCCTCGATCGCCGTGCTGCGCGAGATCGGCGTCGAGACCGGCGGCTCGAACGTCCAGTTCGCCGTCAACCCGGCCGACGGCCGCATGGTCGTCATCGAGATGAACCCGCGCGTGTCGCGCAGCTCCGCCCTGGCCTCGAAGGCCACCGGCTTCCCGATCGCCAAGGTCGCCGCCCGCCTGGCCGTCGGCTACACGCTCGACGAGCTGAAGAACGACATCACCGGCGGCGCGACCCCGGCCTCGTTCGAACCCAGCATCGACTACGTCGTCACCAAAATCCCGCGCTTCGCGTTCGAGAAGTATCCGGGTTCGGAGCCGCTGCTGACCACGGCCATGAAGTCGGTCGGCGAAGTGATGGCCATCGGCCGCACCTTCAAGGAAAGCGTCCAGAAGGCCCTGCGCGGCCTGGAGACGGGCCTGGCCGGCTTCGACGAGGTGGAAATCGTCGGCGCCGATGATCCCGACACCGGCAAGGCCGCCGTCGTGCGCGCCCTGGGCACCCCGACCCCCGACCGCCTGCGCGTCATCGCCCAGGCCTTCCGCCACGGCCTGACCGTGGAAGAGGTCAACGCCGCCTGTTCGTATGAGCCTTGGTTCCTGCGCCAGATCGCCGAGCTGGTCCGCCAGGAAGGCTGGGTGAAGGCCGGCGGCCTGCCCACGGATGCTCAGGGTTTCCGCGCCCTGAAGGCCCAAGGCTTCTCCGACGCCCGCCTGGCCAAGCTGGTCGGCTCGACCGAGAGCGCCGTGCGCAGCCTGCGCCAGGAGCTGCACGTCCGCCCGGTCTTCAAGCGCATCGACAGCTGCGCCGGCGAGTTCCTGGCCTCGACGCCCTACATGTATTCGACCTACGAGACGGGCGCGCTTGGCCAGATCCCCGAGTGCGAGAGCGAGCCCTCGAACCGCAAGAAGGCCGTGATCCTGGGCGGTGGTCCCAACCGGATCGGCCAGGGCATCGAGTTCGACTATTGCTGCTGCCACGCCGCCTTCGCGCTGGACCAGATCGGCATCGAGTCGATCATGGTCAACTGCAACCCCGAGACCGTCTCGACCGACTACGACACCTCCGACCGCCTGTACTTCGAGCCGCTGACGGCCGAGGACGTGCTGGAACTGCTGCATGTCGAGATGCGCAGCGGCGAGCTGGCCGGCGTCATCGTCCAGTTCGGCGGCCAGACCCCGCTGAAGCTGGCCCATGCGCTGGAAGAGGCCGGCATCCCGATCCTGGGCACCAGCCCCGACGCCATCGACCTGGCCGAGGACCGCGAGCGCTTCCAGCAACTGCTGAACGGCCTGGACATCGCCCAGCCGGAAAACGCCATCGCCCGCACCTGGGATGAAGCCCGCGCCGAAGGCGACAAGATCGGCTTCCCGTTCGTGATGCGTCCGTCCTACGTGCTGGGCGGCCGCGGCATGGAGATCATCCGCGACCACGATCACCTCGAGCGCTACATCGCCAACGCTGGCGACATCTCGATCGAGCACCCGATCCTGCTGGACCACTATCTGAGCCGCGCCACGGAAGTGGACGTCGACGCCCTGTGCGACGGCAAGGACGTGTTCGTGGCCGGCGTGCTGGAGCACATCGAGGAAGCCGGCGTCCACTCGGGCGACTCGGCCTGCTCGATGCCGCCCTTCTCGCTGAAGGCCGAGACCATCGAGGAGCTGAAGCGCCAGACGGTGCAGATGGCTCTGGCCCTGAACGTGCGCGGCCTGATGAACGTGCAGTTCGCCATCGAGGAACCGCACTCGGACGCCCCGCGCATCTATGTGCTGGAAGTGAACCCGCGCGCCTCGCGCACCGTGCCGTTCGTGGCCAAGACGATTGGTCAGCCCGTCGCCGCCATCGCCGCCAAGGTCATGGCCGGCGAGCCCCTGGCCGGCTTTGGCCTGGTCGACAAGCCCTACGACCACATCGCGGTCAAGGAAGCGGTCTTCCCGTTCGCCCGCTTCGCCGGCGTCGACACGGTGCTGGGCCCGGAAATGCGCTCGACCGGCGAGGTCATGGGCCTGGACTGGAAGCGTGACGGCGAAACGAGCATGGCCCCGGCCTTCGCCCGCGCCTTCGCCAAGAGCCAGCTGGGCGGCGGCGTGAAGCTGCCGCGCAAGGGCACGGCGTTCGTCTCGGTCAAGGAAAGCGACAAGCCCTGGATCGTCGAGCCGGTGAAGCTGCTGCAACAGGCTGGCTTCACGGTGCTGTCGACCGAGGGCACCCGGGCCTATCTGGCCACGCAGGGCGTCCAGGTCGACCACGTCAAGAAGGTCCTGGAAGGCCGTCCGAACATCGTCGACGTGATGAAGAACGGCGGCGTCCAGCTGGTGTTCAACACCACCGAGGGCAAGCAGGCCCTGGAGGACAGCTTCGACATCCGCCGCACGGCGCTGATGATGAAGGTGCCTTACTACACGACGTCCGCGGGGGCCCTGGCCGCCGCCCAGGCCATCGCCGGCGCGCCGGACGAGGCCTTGGACGTCCGGCCGCTGCAGAGCTACTGAGCCTGACCAAACCCCGCCTTCCGAAAGGGAGGCGGGGTTTTTCTTATGGGCGCCGACGGGCGCGACCTGGCCAAGTCGCACGCAGTCTTCGGCTTTCGGCCGGGATGGCGGCGCTTGTGGTTGGCGGCGCGCCGGCCAGGTCCTAGTCGTTCGCCAGGACCATCCGAACCTGGAGACGCTGTGAGACTGCTGGCCGTCCTTCTCGTCGCGCTCGCCTTCGCCGGCGGCGCCCAGGCGCAAGCCCCAGGCCCGATCAAGGTGAAGGTCTTCGTCGCCGCCATGTTCGAGATCGGCGAGAACACCGGCGACCGGGCCGGCGAGTTCCAGCCCTGGTACGAACGCTACTGGCGTCAGAGCGAGCCCCGGACCGTGCGGGGCGCCCTGAAGCCGGTCTTCTGCAATCCCGAGGGCGTCTGCGGCTCGACCCTGGGCATGGGCAAGGTCAATGCCTCGGCCTCGATGCAGGCCATTCTGCTGGACCCGGCCTACGACTTCTCCCAGGCCTATTTCATCCTCAGCGGCGTTGGCGGGACCCCGCCGTCGCGCGGCACGATCGGCGACGTCTCATGGGGAACCTGGCTGGTCGACTACGACCTGGGCCATCGCTGGGCGCCGGCGGAGAACACGCCCGGCGCGCCGACCTTCATGCCGCGAGCCGGCTACGAGACCTATCGCCGCTTCCCGCTGGACCCGACCCTGGTGGGCTGGGCGGTTCGCCTGTCGAAGGACGTTCAGCTGCAAGACAGCGACGACGCCCGCCGCTACCGTCTGCGCTACGCCGACCCGCGGGCGCGGGCGGCGCCTTCGGTCTCGGTCGGCACGCACATGACCGGGGATACGTTCTTCCACGGCCCGGGCCTGTCGAAGGAGGCCCAGCACATCGCCAAGCTCTACGGCGCCGATGACTATGTCATCACCGAGATGGAGGCCGCCGCCCTGGCCCTGGTGATCCAGCGCCAGTGGGGGACCGGGCGGATCCTCAGCCTGCGCGGCGCGGTCAATTTCGACCAGGGCGCGCCGGGGGAGACGACCCTGCAGCACCTTGACCCGGCGCCGGGCCAGACGGCGGGCGGCTTCGCCGAGACCGTCGCCAATATCGGCGCGGTGGGGTCGCGGGTCGTCGACCGCATCGTCGCCGACTGGCCGCAGTGGCGAAACGGTCCGCCGCCGCTCTGAAGCGTCTCGGAGATCTTCGTTACGCGACGGCTTGCGCGCTTCTGCCGTCCGTGCGACTCGCGAACCCGTCTTGGGTTCGGGGATGGGCGCGATGCGGGTTCGAGGGCTGTGGGCCGTGATCGCCGGCTGCCTGTTCATGGGGCTGGCCGCCCCCGCCGTCGCCCAGGCCCCCGAGAGCTTCGCCGGCCGCAAGGCGCACAGGCTGGATGCGGCCAGGCTGAAGGCCCTGACCGACTTCGTCGAGACCTCGCGCCAGGCCCTGGGCGTGCCCGGCGTCTCGCTGGGGATCGTGCAGGACGGCCAGACCCTGTTCGCCGGCGGGTTCGGCGTGCGCGAGCAGGGGCGTCCTGAGGCGGCGGACGCCGACACGCTCTATCTGGTGGCCTCCAACACCAAGCCGCTGACCACGCTGATGCTGGCCAAGCTGGTCGACGAGGGGCGGCTGGACTGGGAGACCCCGGTCGCCGACCTGATGCCGGCTTTCCGCCTGGCCGACGCCGAGACCACGGGCAAGGTCCGGGTCAAGCACCTGCTCTGCGCCTGCACCGGCCTGCCGTACCGCAATCTGGACTGGGAGTTCGCGCCGCCGGACGCGCCCGAGACCTTGGCGTTCGACACTCTGAGCCGGATGAGCTCGGCGCGCCCGTTCGGCTCCAGCTATTCCTATTCCAACCCGATCGCCGCGGCCGGCGGCTTTGTCGGCGGCCATGTCGCCCATCCCGAGCTGGCGCTGGGCTGGGCCTATGACCGGGCGATGGCCGAGCGGGTGTTCGGTCCGCTGGGCATGACCCGCTCGACCTTCGACTTCGACCGCGCCATGCAGGGCAACTACGCCCGCGCCTACGGGGTGAACCCGCTGGGCGAGCTCGCCGAGGTCGATCCGGCCCGCAATCGCCAGATGCATGCGGTGCGGCCGACGGGCGGGGCCTGGAGCAGCGTCAACGACCTGCTGGCCTATGTCCGCATGGAGCTGGCCGACGGCCTGCTGCCGGACGGAACGCGCTACATCTCCAGCGCGGCGCTGAAGGCCCGTTCGGACGCCCAGGTCAGCACCGGCGCGGCCTCCTGGTACGGCATGGGGCTGGACACCACGACGGCCAGCGGCGTGACCGTGCGCTATCACGGCGGGCGGCTGTACGGCTTCCGGGGCGACACCATCTGGCTGCCCGAGCACGGCGTCGGGGTGGTGATCCTGATGAACGCCAGCACCGGCAATGTGCTGATGGAGGCCTTGCCGCGCAAGCTGCTGGAGGTGCTGTTCGACGGCCGGCCGCTGGCCGACGGCATGGTCGCCGCCGCGGCCGCGACCGACCGCCAGCGCCGCGAGACCTCGCGCCAGGCGGTGCGCTATCCCGCCGACGCCGCGGCGGTCGCCGCCCTGGCCCCACGCTATCGCAACGCCATCCTGGGCGGCCTGAAGGTCGAACAGGCGGCCGGCCAGACCGTGTTCGCCTTCGACGCCTGGACGACGCCGGTGGCCTCGCGCGCCGGCGCGGACGGGGCGCCGATCTTCGTAGCCATGGCCCCCAGCCCGACCTTCCCGTTCACGCCCGGAAAGGCCGGCGACCGGCGCACCCTGACGATCCGCGAAGGCCAGACCGACTTCGTGTTCGTCGAGACCGACTAGGCCTTGCCGAACCCGCCGGCGACCAGGGTCCGCGCCACCTCGGCCAGCACGGCGCTGCGCTTGTCGTCGTCGGACGAGCCGCGGTCATGGAAGGCGGCGATCAACACCGGCTTGCGGCCCGGCGGCCAGGCGATGGCGATGTCGTTGGTGATGCTCTCGCCATTGTTGCCGGTCTTGTCGCCGACCTTCCAGCCGCGCGGCAGGCCCGCCTTCAGCCGCTTGTCGCCGGTGCGGTTGTCCAGCACCCAGGCGGTAAGCTGCTGGCGCGAGGCGGGCGACAGGGCGTCATCGACCAGCAGGGCCTTCCAGGTCGCCACGATCGCCGTGGGGGTGGTGGTGTCGCGCAGGTCGCTCTCGGGGCCGGTGTTCATCTCCGGCTCGTAGCGGTCGACGCGGGTGGTCTGGTCGCCGATGGCGCGCAGGAAGCGGGTCATGGCCTCTGGGCCCTTCTTCGGCGCCAGGGCGTCCAGCAGCAGGTTGGCGGCGGCGTTGTCGCTCCAGATGGTGGTGGCCTCGCACAGCGCGCCGACCGTCATGCCCTTGCCGAGGTTCTGCTTGGTGGCGTTCGAATTGCCCATCAGTACCTCGGGGCCGTAGGGGATGACCCGGTCCAGGCGCTCGCGGCCCTGGTCGACGCGGCGCAGGATGGCGGCGCTGAGCGGCATCTTGAAGGTGCTGCACATGCGGAAGCGCTGGTCGCCGCGCCAGGCGAAACGCTGGCCGGTCTGCAGGTCGAGGACAGCCACGCCGATGCGTCCGCCACTACGCTTTTCGACTTTGGCCATACTTGAATTAAGGTGTGTTAACGGCGCGGCTGCATGCGACATGGTGGGCAGCAGGGTAGGGGCGGCTGCCAGGGCCGTTATCAGCGTTCTGCGATCGAGCATGTGGGGTCTCCTTGCCAACGGAAACTGCCCGGGGCTGGCGCCGGCCGCAAACGACGATACCTTGGCTGAGCCATTAGTTGAATTTGGGTCTTATCCGTATGAGCCGCGCGCAACTGCCCCTGAACGCCTTGCGCGCCTTCGAGGCCTCGGCCCGGCATCTGTCCTTCACCCGGGCCGCCATCGAGCTGTGCGTGACCCAGGCCGCGGTCAGCCATCAGGTGAAGGGGCTGGAGGCGCGGCTGGGCGCGACCCTGTTTCGCCGCCTGCCGCGGGGCCTGGCCCTGACCGACGAGGGGATGGCCCTGCTGCCCAGCGTCCGCGACTCGTTCGACAAGCTGGGCGACGTGCTGGATCGCTTCGAGGGCGGCAGGGTGCTGGAGGTGCTGCGGGTCGGGGTGGTCGGCACCTTTGCCGTGGGCTGGCTGCTGCCGCGCCTGCCGTCGTTCCTGGAAGCCCACCCATTCGTCGACCTGCGGCTCTTCACCAACAACAACCGCGCCGACCTGGCGGGGGAGGGGCTGGACTGCGCGGTGCGGTTCGGCGACGGCGCCTGGCACGGCACCGAGGCCGCGCCGCTGTTCGAGGCGCCGATGAGCCCGCTGTGCGCGCCGCAGGTGGCCGAGCGCCTGACCGAACCGTCCGCCCTGTTGGCCGAGACCCTGTTGCGCAGCTATCGCGCCGCGGACTGGCCCGACTGGTTCGCCGCCGCGGGCCTGCCCCCGCCGCCGGTGCGCGGCCCCGTGTTCGACAGCTCGTGGGTGATGGTCGAGGCGGCGCTGCAAGGTTTCGGGGTGGCCCTGGCGCCGCCGATGATGTTTGCTCGCGACCTGCAGCAGGGGCGGCTGGTTCGCCCCTTCGAGACTCAGGTCAGCGCCGGCCGATATTGGCTGACCTGGCTGAAATCCAGGGCCCCGAGTCCGGCCCTCCTGGCCTTCCAGGCGTGGCTTTCCGGCACTTCGGGCGAATAAAGAATCTTTGGAACCAAAGTCCGGACACGGCGCTTGCGCGCAGTATTAAGTCGGCCAATTGTCGAGCTGGATCAATGGTCTAGCTTGGCCCGGAAGCGCCGAAATCGCGCCTATCTTTAGCCCAGTTTGGCTCGCGGTGTTGCCTCCGGCGAGCGTTGCAGGACGCCCGCACCCACTACGGACGAGGCACAAAGTGATAGCTAGCACCAAGACCCTGATGATTACCGCCGCCCTGGTGATGGGTGGTCTTTCGGTCAGCGGCTGCGCGACCAAGAAGTACGTCAACCAGCAGGTCGGCCAGGTCGACGCCCGGGTCAGCGGGCACGACACCCAGATCGGCGAGCTGGACCGCACCGCCAAGGAAGCCCTGGATCGCGCCACCGCCGCCGGCAAGTTGGCGGAAGGCAAGTTCCAGTACCAACTGGTCCTCAGCGACGACTCCGTGAAGTTCCCGGTCAACGCCGCGAACCTGTCGCCGGAAGCCGAAACGCGCCTGGCGGAATTCACCGAGAAGCTGAAGACCGACAACAAGAACGTGTACCTGGAAATCCAGGGTCACACGGATAATTCCGGCTCGAAGGAATACAACGACGAGCTGGGCGAGAAGCGCGCGGAGACCGTGCGCAAGTTCCTCAGCACCCACGGTGTCGCCCTGAACCGCATGGCCACGATCTCGTACGGCCAGGAAGCTCCGGTGGCGGCCAATGAGACGCGCGAAGGCCGGGCCCAGAACCGCCGCGTCGTCGTGATGGTGCTTTCGTAAGTTTCGCGTAAGCGCGACAGCCGAAAGCGGAAGCCGCTTTCGGCGTCCGTCGCGTGACAGTGTTTAGAGTTCCAGGTCGCTCTACCCGGTGCGCATCAACCCGGGTAGAGCGATCAGGGCGGACTCGCCGGCGTGGGAGTGAGCGCCGCGCCGGCGAGCTTTCCGCTCGTTCAAGCCTTGAACCGCGCCGCCGGCGTGCGCCGCGACAGGTTCGGGGCCATCTTCAGGCGGGCGGCGTTGAAGGCGTCGAAGTCGCCTGCGTCCGGCAGGGACGGGATGGTGATCAGCTCGCCCTGGTCCAGCCCGACCAGCGCCGCATCGACCAGGTCGTTGACGTCCATCACCGTCTCTGGATCGGCCGCATTGAGGTCGGCGCCCGAGCGTTCCCAGATTTCGGTCCGCGTCGCGCCCGGCAGCACCGCCTGCAGGCGCAGCTTGCTGTCCGCATATTCGACGCGCAGCCCTTGCGTCAGATAGGTCACGAAAGCCTTGGTCGCGCCGTAGACGGGCGACTTGAACTCGGGGACCAGCCCGACGACCGACGAGATATTGATGATCGTGCCCGTATCGCGCGGCACGAAATTGGCCGCCGCCGCGGCGGCCAGGCGGGTGACGGCCAGGACGTTCAGCGCGATCAGCTTCTCGTGGGCGTCGCGGTCGACGGTCTCGAAGCCGCCGAAATGCGCCGCGCCGGCATTGTTCAGCAGCAGGGTGATCGCGGTGTCCGAGGCCAGGCGCTCCTCGACCTTGGCCAGGTCCGCCCGGTCGGTCAGGTCTGCTTTCAGCACCTCGACCTTGACGCCGGCCTCGGCGCGCAGGCGCTCGGCCAGGGCGGCGAGGCGGGCTTCGTCGCGGGCGACCAGGATCAGGTCGTAGCCGCGCTTGGCCAGCCGGTCGGCATAGACCGCGCCGATGCCGGTCGACGCGCCGGTGACCAGGGCTGCGCCTTTATTCGAGTCGCTCATGTCAGGTTCCTCTTCGATGCCGCGATGCGGTCTGGGCTCTAGCTATGGAGTGGCTTGCATTCCGCAAGTGAGTGGCCAAATCTTTCGTCATGAGCAGTTCTGAACGCGCTTGCAGTCCTTGTCCGGTCGCCCGCACCCTGGCCCGGATCGGCGATGGCTGGACCTTCCTGATCCTGCGCGACGCAGGCTTTGGCTTGACCCGCTTCGACCAGTTCGAAAAGAGCCTGGGCGTCGCGCCCAATATCCTGACCAAGCGGCTGGCGGCGCTTGTCGAAAACGGCTTGCTCGAGAAGCGCGCCTACAGCGAACGACCCCTGCGCCATGAGTATGTGCTGACCGCGATGGGACGCGACTTCCAGCCCGTGCTGGCGGCGATGTACGGGTTTGGGCGGCAGTGGTTTCCGCTGGAGGCCAGGGCTTGCGGCTAGGCGCGACGGGCGGCAAAGCTCGCGGGCTGTTTCCGGAGTCCCCCTCGATGCGCCTGCCGATCGTCCTCGCCGCCGTCATGATCGCGGGCGCCGCTCACGCCCAGCAGGCCCCCTCGCCTCAAGCGCCTTCTGGGGACCAGCCGCTGCTTCGCGCGATCGCGGCCGACGTCGACCCCAAGGCGCTGGAAAGCACGGTGCGCTCGCTGGTCGGCTTTGGCACGCGGCACACCCTGTCGGACACCAAGTCGGACAAGCGCGGCATCGGCGCGGCCCGTCGCTGGGCCAAGGCCCGCCTCGAGGCGATCGGCAAGGACTGCGGCGGCTGCCTGACGGTCGAGACGCCGGCCCAAGTCTTCACCAACAAGCGCGTGCCCAATCCGACCGAGGTCGTGGACGTCCTGGCTATCCAGAAGGGGACCACCGATCCGGGGCGGGTGATCATCATCGCCGGTCACATCGACAGTCGCGTCACCGACATCATGAACTTCACCAGCGACGCGCCGGGCGCCAATGACGACGCCTCGGGCGTGGCGGCGGTGATCGAGGCGGCGCGGGTGCTGAGCAAGCACAAGTTCCCGGCCACGCTCGTCTTCGCGGTGCTGTCGGGCGAGGAGCAGGGCCTGCTGGGCGGCAAGGTGCTGGCCGACTATGCGCGGGCCCAGGGCTGGAAGGTCGAGGCCGACCTCAACAACGACATCGTCGGCAACAGCCGCGGCCAGAGCGGCGTCGTGGACAACACCCACGTCCGTGTCTTCTCGGAAGGGATCAAGGCCGTCGAGACGCCCGAGCAGGCCAACGGCCGGCGCTACAATGGCGGCGAGGTCGACAGCCCCTCGCGCAACCTGGCCCGCTATCTGGACGGCCTGGCCGACCGCTATCTGACCAATTTCGACGTGGTGATGGTCTATCGCACGGACCGCTACGGCCGGGGCGGCGACCAGGTGCCGCTGCTGGAGGCCGGCTATCCGGCCGTGCGGGTGACCGAGGCTGTCGAGAACTACGACCGCCAGCACCAAGACCTGCGGACCGAGAACGGCAAGCCTTATGGCGACGTGATCGAGGGCGTCGACTTCGCCTACCTGGCCCAGGTGACGCGGCTGAACGCGATCGCCATGGCCAGCCTGGCCGCCGCGCCAGCCCCTCCGTCTGACGTCAAGATCGCCGGCGCGGTTAGCCCCGACACCAAGGTCTCATGGGCCCCGACACCCGGCGCGGCCGGCCACCGCGTGTGGTGGCGCGTGACGACGGACCCTGCGTGGCGCTTCAACCGCTGGGTCCCGGCCGGCGAGGCCACGACCCTGAAGGAACTGGTGATCGACGACTACTTCTTCGGGGTGTCGGCGGTCAGCGCCGACGGCTGGGAAAGCCCGGTGGTGTTCCCGGGCGCGGCGGGCAGCTTCGAGAGCCCGGCGCCCGTCCCCAAGCCCTAGGCGATCAGGTCCGGATCGTTCCGCTTCAGCCACGCCGCCGCATAGCCGCACAGGGGCGTAATTCTCATCCCTTCAGAGCGCGCGGTCTCGGCGACCTTGGTCATCAGCCGACCAGCCGTGCCCTTGCCACGCAGGGCGGGGTCGGCCTCGACGTGGGGGATCACCAGGCGGTGCCCCGAGCGCTGGTAGTCGGCCCAGGCGAGCAGGCCGTCCTCTTCGAGCTCGTAGCGGCTGAGTTCGGGGTTGTGGCGGAAGGGTTCGGTCATGATGAGTGAACGCGCCTTATGATGATCTGATCCTCCCCCGCGATGCGGGGGAGGTGGCCCAGAGGGGCGGAGGGGGCGAGCTGGATGCTTGCCGCATTAGCCCCCTCAGTCACTCCGTGACAGCTCCCCCGCATCGCGGGGGAGCATCTTATATGGCCTTACACCAGCTCCACCGCCATCGCCGTGGCCTCGCCGCCGCCGATGCACAAGCTCGCCAGACCCTTCTTGCCGCCGCGCGCCTGCAACGCCGCGATCAGGGTGCACAGGATGCGCGCGCCCGAGGCGCCGATCGGGTGGCCCAGGGCGCAGGCGCCGCCGTTGATGTTGAGCTTATCGTCGGGGATGCCCAGCTCCTTCTGGGCGATCATGGCGACCACGGCGAAGGCCTCGTTGACCTCGAAGAGATCGACGTCGGAAACCTCCCAGCCCGCCTTCTTCAACGCCTTCTTCATGGCCGGCACCGGGGCGGTGGTGAACAGGCCCGGCTCGTGGGCGTGGGCGGCGTGGCTGACGACGCGGGCGACGATCGGCAGGCCCAGGGTTTTGGCCACGCTCTCGCGCGTCATCACCAAGGCCGCGGCGCCGTCGCTGATCGAGGAGCTGTTGGCCGCCGTGATGCCGCCGTCGCGCGCAAAGGCCGGACGCAGGGTGGGGATCTTGGCCGGGTCGGCCTTGCCGGGCTGCTCGTCGGTGTCGACGACCTCGGTCCCCTTGCGGGTGACGACGGTGACCGGGGTGATCTCGGCCTTGAAGGCGCCGCTCTCGATCGCCGCCTTGGCCTTCAAGAGACCGCGCGTGGCGTAGGCGTCCATGTCGTCGCGGGTGAACTGGTACTCGGCGGCCGTCTCTTCGGCGAAGGCGCCCATCAGCTTGCCGGGGGTATAGGCGTCTTCGAGGCCGTCCAGGTACATCGAGTCCCACATCTGGTCGTGGCCGATGCGGGCTCCGGCCCGGTGCTTGGACAGCAGGTAGGGGGCGCCGGTCATGCTCTCCATGCCGCCGGCCACCACGACGTCGGCCGAGCCCGCGGCGAGGGAATCGAAAGCCAGAATGGCCGCCTGCATGCCGCTGCCGCACATCTTGTTGACGGTGGTGGCTTCCACCGAGAGCGGCAACCCGGCGCCCAGCGCCGCTTGCCGCGCCGGAGCCTGACCCAGGCCCGCGGGCAGCACGCAGCCCATGATGATCTGCTCGACCTTGTCGCCCGCCACGCCCGCGCGTTCGATGGCGGCCTTGACCGCCGTCGCGCCCAGGTCGGTGGCCTTCACCCCGCCCAGCGCGCCCTGGAAGCCGCCCATCGGCGTGCGGGCGTACGAGACGATGACGACAGGATCGGCGGCGGACATGGTCAGCTCCCTGAATGAGGATTTTGGGGCGGAATAGGCCCCCTTCGCGCGACGTCAAGCAAGCGGTTTGCGAGTTGGTGCGGGAAGAGGGCGAGCGGCCGCCGTCGATGGAAGGGGCCGCTCGCCAGGTGTGCAATAACCGAGAGAGTCAATTGCGAATAAAAACCTAGTAGGGTTCATCTTCAAACGCAACCTTCTCTTGCTTTCCCTCGCGGAACGCCTCACCCTGCGCAAATGGGCCGCACTGCTGACTATACCCACGAGCGTTGCTCGGTCGCCGCCACCCTCGAGGTGGTCGGGGATCCGTGGACGCTGCTGATCCTGCGCGACGCCTTCAATGGGGTGAAGCGCTTCGAGCAGTGGCAGGAACGCCTGGGCGTCGCCCGCAATGTACTGGCCGCGCGATTGAAGAGCCTGGTGGCCAACGGGGTCATGGAGACCCGCCGCTATTCCGAACGCCCGCCGCGTCACGAATACTGGCTGACCGAGAAGGGCCTCGCCCTCTCGCCGGTGCTGCTGACCATGGCCGAGTGGGGCGACCAGCACGTCTATGGCCGCGACAAGTCGCCGGTGATGTTCCGCCACAAGACCTGCGGCTGCGCCTTCCACCCGGTGCTGGCCTGCGAGGCCTGCGGCGAGGTCGCGCAACGCCGCGACATCGAACGCGTGCTCCCTGAAGAACAGGCGCTGACCGTCGGCGAAGCCCTGGAAGCGGCGAAGATCGCGGCGGAGTAGGATTTAGTCCGCGACTCCTCCGCGCAGCGGGTCCTCACCGTCCAGCTCTTCGATGTGCTCGCGCTGCTGGCGTACGCCCTCGACGATATCCGGCGTCGTCGGCGTCATTTCCGGCTCGACCGGCTTCTTGTCCTTGCGGTCCATCAGCGCAGCGCCCGCGTGACCAACTGGGCGGCGCCGACAGTCAGGGCGTCCTCGACCAGGCCGCTCCTGGTCTGACCGAAGCGATCCAGGGCCTTCATGCGGAAGTGGAAGGTGACGTAAGCCGCCGCCACCGCCGCGCCGGCCGCGAGCGCGCCGCCCAGCAGCATCTTCTTGCGCGGCGCCAGGGCCGCGCCGGTGAAGCCCGCGGTGATCACCCGGGCGGCGATGCCGAGGGGGACGATCCGGTCGGGCGCCGACTTCATCTTGTCGCCCCACAGCTCGCCGGCGGCCAGGGCCTTGGTCCCGGCGGCGACCAGCGGGTGGCCCAGCAGCTGGGCCGAGGGGTTGGCGGCGTCGAGATGTCCGCCGTGCGCGGCCTCGCTGACGGCCGCCAGCGGCGTCATCGAACGGGAGCCGGCCGACAGGCCGATGAGCAGGGAGCGGAGCATGGGGCGCTTTCCGGGTTGTGAGGTCTTGATCACAACAACCCCGTCTGGCCCTCTTTGATCCGCTAACCCTCAACCGAGTTTCCCCGCGAAGGCGGGGATCCAAGCCGAGGTTCAGACACTAGCGAGGCCAGTGTGCAGCCTGCGGACTCAGCTTGGGTCCCCGCCTTCGCGGGGAAGCTCGGTGAAGGGGGCTACAGGTCCATCGCCCGCGTGGTCCCGGCGATGAAGCCGCCGCCCAGAACGCGCTCGGGATCGGCCGGGTCGTACAGCACGCAGGCCTGGCCCGGCGCGACGCCCTCTTCCACGCCGTCGAACACCACCGACACCGCGCCGTTCGTCACCGCCAGGCGGCCGGCGACCGGTTCGCGCGTCGAGCGCACCCGGGCCAGAACCGGCTGACCGTCCTCGGCCGCGGCTTCCAGGCTGTCCTGGCTTCCCAGCCAGCTGCCTTCCTTGAGAGTCAGGGCGGCGGTCAGCAGGGCCTCGCGCGGGCCGACGATCACCTGGCGCTGATCGGCGTCGATGCGGACGACGAACAGCGGGTCGCCGACGGCGATGTTCAGCCCCCGGCGCTGGCCGATGGTGTAGCGGGTCACGCCCTCGTGGCGGCCCAGCACGCGGCCGTCCAGGTGGACGATGTCGCCGGCTTCCGCGCCTTGCGGGCGGATGCGGTCGATGACCGTGGTGTATTTGCCTTCGGGGACGAAGCAGATGTCCTGGCTGTCGGGCTTGTCGGCGATCGACAGGCCCAGGCCGAACGCGACGGCGCGCACGGTTGGCTTGTCCATGCCGCCCAGCGGAAAGCGCAGGAAGTCCAGCTGGTCGCGCGTGGTGGCGAACAGGAAATAGCTCTGGTCCTTGGCCGGGTCGGCGGCGCGGCGCAGTTGCGGACGGTTGGAGCCGCCCGTGAACCCGCGCTGCACATAATGCCCGGTGGCCATGGCCTCGGCGCCCAGGTCGCGGGCCACGTCCAGCAGGTCGCGGAACTTGACGGTCTGGTTGCAGCGCACGCAGGGGATCGGCGTCTCGCCGCGCAGATAGGCGTCGGCGAAGTCCTCGATGACCTGCTCGCGGAAGCGGCTCTCGTAGTCCAGCACATAGTGCGGGATGCCGATCCGCTCGGCGGCCATGCGGGCGTCCAGGATGTCCTGGCCAGCGCAGCAGGCGCCCTTCTTGGTGATCGCCGCCCCGTGGTCGTAGAGCTGCAGGGTCACGCCGACGACGTCGTAGCCGGCCTTGGCCAGCAGGGCCGCGGTGACGGTGGAATCCACGCCGCCCGACATGGCCGCCACGATCCGCGCGCCTTCGGGCAAGCCCACGGCCGCCCGCACCTGCTCCACCGCGCGCGCGATGAGGGCGTCGGTGGGCGAGGGGGCGGCAGGGATCAGCAGGTCGGCGTTCATCGCCGGGGATATAGCGCGGAAGGGGCGGTTTTGCGAGGTCGGGGGATATGGCGCGTCAACCCACCTCATCGTCATCCCGCGCTTTATGCGCGGGACCCATTTGTCCGCCGCAAGTGAAGTGCGGACCTAAAGCGCTCACATAGAAGCTGAACCATGGGTCCCGCGCATAAAGCGCGGGATGACGGGTTGGGTTGGTCTTGGCGCTAGAATTGCCGGGGAACCGGCGTCCAGTTCACCAGCTGATCATACAGGTCATCCCAATGCGGATTGTCCCGCTCGATCAGGTTGATCTTCCACTGCCTGGGCCATTCCTTCAGCCGTTTTTCGCGGTGAATGGCGATGCTCATCTCGTCGTGGGTTTCGTACCAGACCAGCCGCGTCAGGCCGTGCCTTTGCGTAAAGCCCTTCAGTTGTTTCTCGCGGTGCTGGACGAGCCGGGCTTCGAACAGGCTCGTCACGCCAATGTACAGCGTGCCGTATGGCCTGTTCGTCATCATGTAGACGGCGATGGAAGCGTCGCGCGGGACCATGAGTCATGGTTGCGCGATACTTTTAAACGACTCAATCCAGGATTGCCTAAGCCCGCAGCACGTTCAGCAGCGACGACTGCTGCAGGCTCGAGAACACCTGGGCCGAGGCTTGCACCGCCAGTTGGGCGGCTTGGAGACGGGTGACGGCTTCGGCCATGTCGACGTCGGTGACGCCGCCGACCATGACGGTCAGCGTGTCGGCCTGGTTCGACAGATCGGTGGTGGCGCTCTCGAAGCGCTTCTGGGTGACGCCGTTCTTGCCCTGGGTGTCGACGACGCCCTTGTAGGCCTTGTCCAGGTCGGTCATCCGATCCTTGAGGAACGTGACGGTGGCGTCGTCCAGGTTGCCGGCGAACGGGCCCAGCGCGTCGACGCGGGCCTGGATCTCCTTGAAGACCGCGAACACGTCCTTGCCCAGGTTGTCGCCCAGGACGCCGGTCTTGGCGCTGGTCTGCTCGTCGACCCGGTTGGTGGTGATGTACTGGTCGTTGTGGAACAGGTCGGTGACGTCCGGGGCGGTGGTCAGGTCCGACATGGTGGTCGCCGAGGTCGTGGCGGTGTCGGTCCTGGCGCCCGAGAAGACGTAGAGCCCGTTCGACTTGGTGTTCAGGCCCTGGACGATGTTGCCGAACGCGGCCTGCAACTCCTGCATCAAGGTGGTTGCGTTGCCGGCGGCCAGCGAGTTGGCGATGGCGTCGCGCGCGCTCTTGGTGGAGTCGGCGACCTTGCCGATGCCGGTGTCCTGCATCTCGAGCCGGTTGTTGACCAGCTTGTTCTGCTCGACCAGGCCGTTGATACGGGTCTGGGTGCCGCGCATGGCGGTCAGCATCTCGGCGTTCTTGGCGTAGCCCTTCAGGTCGTTGGCGACCTTCTGGCTGGACACCTGGCCTCCGACCTCGTTCTGGCGCACCTGCGCCTTCATGAGGTTGGACGTCATGATGTTGTAGTTCTGGACGGTGGAAACGCGGGTCATGGCTTACCCCATAATTCCGACGAGGACGTCGAACATGTCCTTGCTGGCCTGGATCAGGCGAGCGGACGCATTGAAGGCCTGCTGATAGGTGGTCAGGTTGATCAGTTCTTCGTCGAGGTTCACGCCCTCGGCGGACTGGCGCTGGCTGTCGATCTCGGTGGAGACCGCGGCGGCGGCGTCCTTGCGGCTTTCGGCGGTGGCCGACTTGCGGGCGACCGAGCCGCTGAAGTCGGCCGAATAGCGCGACAGCGACATGTTCACCGCGACGGCGTCGCCGGACGCCGAGAAGGCCATGGTGGTCTCGCCGGCCTTGGCCAGGGCCAGGGCGCCGCGGCCGTCGCCCACGGCCAGGGCCGGCGAGCCGCCGACCGTCTGCTTCAGGTCCAGCTGGGCGAAGGGCAGCAGCTTGGGGGTCTGTTCGAACGCCGGATTGACGAAGAACTTCTCGCCGCGGGTGCTGCGCTCCGCCGGGCCCAGGCCGAACAGCTGGCTGACCGAAGGACCGCCGACGTCGCGCTCGGTGGTGTCGCCCAGGATCGACATGCTGACCGGCGAGCTGCTGCTCGACTGGAAGGTCATCTGGCCGTTGTCGTTCAGCGAGAACTGGCCGTAGACGCCCACGCCGGTGGCGCGCGAGTTCAAGGCGTTCAGCATGTCCTGCATCGTGCCGCCCGCGGGGGGCTCGACGACGACGTCGCGGATCCGGCCGCCCTCGACGTCGGTCAGGCGGATGGTCATCGCGCCCGAGGTGAAGCCGTGGTCGTCCGCGGCCTTCAGGCCGGTTTCGTACGGCGAATAGCTGTTGGTGCGGATGATGTCGTTGAGGCCGAAGTACTGGCTGAAGCCCTTGCCGGTCTTGTTGGAGGCCACGACGGGAGGGATGGCGGTGGCGTCGGGCGTGGGGTCGGCGACGGCCACGCCCAGGCCGCTGCCGGCCGACAGGCTGAGCGCGCCGCCGGTGAAGCTGGCCGAGCCCATGCCGCCCATGGCGGTGTTCAGATCCGCCAGGAAGCTGGCCGGCGAGAAGCCCGACGGGCCGCCGCCGTTGACGCTGATCGAGTTGGTGCTGAAGTCGATGTCGATCTTGCGCTGGATGACGCCGTCGCCGTTGGTCAGGGCGATGGTGGTCTGGCCGGTGAAGCCGCGGAACGCCGCCTCGGCGTCCAGGCCGGTGTTGCGGCCGGTCAGGGTGGCGGGGGCGGGGACCGACGAGCTGGCGTTGGCCGCCTTGTTGATCGCCTCGGCCGCACGGGTGGTGAACTCGCCCAGCTGGTCGGACAGATTGACCAGCTCGGTGTTGCGCACGTCCAGCAGGCCCTTGAGCTCGCCGTTGGTGATGTTCAGGGCGGTGGGGTTGATCGAGCCGTTGGCCAGCTGGACCGTCAGATAGCCGGTCGCGGTCGGCGAGGTCTGGTAGGTGACCTTGGCCGCGCCTTCGCCGGCCAGGCTCAGGCCTTCGGTCGACCGCACCACGACCCCGCCCAGGGTGCGCTGCGAGACCTGGACGTTCATCAGCTTCGACAACTCGTCGATCATGCCGCTCTGGACGTTCTCGGCGCCCGTGCTATCGGCCCCGGCCACCTTGGCGCGGGTGATGTCGATGTTCAGGGCGTCGATCTGGCTGAGCAGGTCGTTGACGCGCTCGACATCGCCCGAGATGCGGGCGTCGGCGTCCTTGCCCAGCTTGGACAGCGACGAGGTGATCCGGCTGGAGTCGGCCAGGAAGTCCTCGACGCGGGTCAGGGCCTGGCTGCGCAGCAGGGCCGAGGTCGGATCGTCCTGGGCGGCCGAGAAGGCCGTGAAGATGTCGTCCAGGGTCGAGAAGAAGTTGCCGTCGACGCTGGGGTCGCCGAACAGCTTCTGAGCGCTGTTCAGGGTCGAGGCCACCACCGAGGCGCGGGCGCTGTCCGAGGCCGAGTTCAGGCTGGCCGACTGCAGGAAGCGATCGGTCGCGCGCTTGATGGCGTCGATATTGACGCCCACGCCCATGCCGTTCGACAGCAGGTTCGACTGGCTGATCGTCTTGCGGACGTAGCCGGTGGTGTTGACGTTGGCGATGTTGTCCGAGGTGACGCGCAGACCCGTCTGCGCGGCCATCATGCCGGACGTCGCCGTGCTCATGATCGCATTAAGCGACATAGCGATAGGCCCCTTCTAGCTCGGCAAACCGCGCAACGCACAATGCGTCCTTGCCGGGCGAAACTTGCCGGGTCGCGGTGGGGATCAGTCCCCGGTTATGTGCCAAGCCATTGAATTTCATGGCGATATGTTCCGGTGGTCGGAAATTCGACAAGGACCACTGCGCAAGGACGGCGCCAACTTGAGCGGCGAGGGGGCTGTGACGCCCGGACGCGGCAACTCCCGTCCTGTCGGGGCGCCGACACCCGGCAAAAAGCGCCGCATCGGGCGCATTTTTGCTTCGTAAACAAGCTGTTAATATCAGTAAAAACAAAGACTTGACCTGTTTTTGCCGAGTTGGCCCGACCGTTGCTCAGAGGATCGGCGACAAGGCGGTTCGTCATGAGCCGTCCCACCCAACCGAGCCGAGCAACGACTGCGAATGACCGCGATCGCCGCATCTACCGCCGCTCCTTCCGCCAACCCGGCTCCGGCCGCTGCTGGCGTCAAGGTTTCGGGCGAAGGCTTCGATGCCCTGCTGAACATCGCAGGCCGTGGCGACACGAGCGCCGATCGCGCTCCGGCGCGTTCGGCGGCCCGCTCGGACGACAAGACCGAAGCCCGCGACGTGAAGACGGCCGACAAGCCGGCTCGCACCGAAAGCAAGAGCGACGCCAAGTCCGCTGATCGCGCCGACGCCCCCAAGGACAAGACGGTCGAGACGGCCGACAAGGCCTCGGACAAAGGCGACGTCGCCCCCAACAAGGCCGGCGAAGACAAGGCCGCCGCCTCGGACAAGACCGACGCCGCCGAAGTTCCGGTCCAGGCCGACGTCGCCGTCAATCAAGACGCCGCCAACCAGGCCGCCGCCGCCCTGATCGCCGCCCAGGCCGCCGTGACTGCGCCGGTCGCCGCTCCGGTCGAAGGTGAAGTCGAGGCCGCGCCGGCCGTGGACGCCGCCGCCGTCGACGCGACCGCCGACTTCGCCGCCGCGGTCCAGGTCGCTCAGGCTCCGGTTGCCGAGCAGGCCGCTCAAGTCCAGGCTCAGGCGCAAGCCGCTCAGCCGGCCGCCGTCGCCCAGCAGGCTCAGACGATCGCCGCGCCGGAAGGCCAGGCCGTCGACGCCGCCGCCCTCGAGGCTCTGGCCCAGCTGGCCGTCGCCGAAGAGACCGCGCCGCTCGCCGCCGAAGACCTGACCGCCCAGGCCGCGCCCCAAGCCGCTTCCAAGACGGACGCGCCGAAGATCGCTGCCGACGCCAAGCCGGCCGTCCAGGCGCAAGCCGCTCCGGTCGCCCCGCAGGCCGCCGCGCCGCAAGCTGCTCAGGTCGCCGTCCAGGCCCAGGTCGTCGCCGACGCCGCGCCGGTCGTCGCCGAGCCCGTCGCCAGCGCCGTCCAGGTCGCCGAAGCCGTCGCCGCCGTCGAGGCCGCCCCGGTCGAAGCTGCGCCGGTCGACACCAAGGCTGGCGCGGCCAAGGCCGTCGAGGCCCCGAAGGCCGCCCCGACTGTCCAGGCCGCCCAGGCGCAAGCCGCCGGCGCCGTCGCCGTCGAGACCGCTCAGGCCGTGACCGCCGTCGCCGCCAGCAGCGACGCCTCGGTCGAGACCAAGACCACCACCGACACCGCCGCTGCGACGATCGCCGCGGTCGAGGCTCCCGCCGTAGCCGCCGTCGACGCCAACCCGGTCGTCGTTCCGGCCCAAACCGCCCAGGCGCTGGACGCCAAGGCCGCCGTCGAGGCCGAAGCCAAGGCGCCGGTCCGCGGTTCGCCCGAGACGGTCGCGGCCCTGTCGGCCCAGATCATCAAGACCATCGGCAAGGCCACCCGCTTCGACATGGTCCTGACCCCGGACGCCCTGGGCAAGGTCGACGTGCGGATCGAGATCGGCCGCGACGGCGTGATGACCGCCGCCATGAAGTTCGACACGGTCCACGCCGCCCAGGAGCTGCGCGGCAAGGCCAACGAACTGCGCCAGGCCCTGAACGACGCCGGTTTCAACGTCGCCGACAATGGCCTGTCGTTCGATGTCTCCAGCCAGAACAACGGCCAGAACAACAACAATCCCTTCTTCGCCTTCGAAGGCTTCCACGACCAGGGCCGCCAGGCCTTCGCCGGTCGCGCCTTCCAGAACACCCTGACCGGTGAAGAAGACATCGCCCTCCTTCCCGACCTGCTGCCCGGCCTGAAAGTGGCCGCCGACAGCGGCCTGGACATCCGGATCTAAGGAAGCAACGAGCCATGGCTACCGCCGTCTCCTCAGCGAACACCTCGTCCGTCCTCGACCGGATCAACAACGGCCGCACGTCGATGGCCAACAACACCGAGACCTTTCTGAAGCTGCTGACCACGCAGCTGAAGAACCAGGACCCGCTGTCGCCCACCGACACGACCCAGATGACCCAGCAGATCACCCAGATGACGGGCGTCGAGCAGCAGCTGGTCACCAACGACCTGCTGGCCGCCCTGGTCGGCATGAACACGGGTTCGGGCCTGTCGGAAGGCGTCAACATGATCGGCAAGCAGGTCACGGCGACCAGCGACACCTCGACCCTGCAGGACGGCAAGGCCACCTTCACCTGGAGCCAGCCGGGCCAGTCGACCTCGCTGACCGTCGAGATCAAGAACGCCGCCGGCAAGGTCGTCCGCACCCTGACCCCGGAAGACCAGAAGAGCGGCGCCCACACGCTCACCTGGGACGGCAAGGACGACAGCGGCGCCCAGCTTTCCGACGGCGGCGTCTACGGCATCAACGTCGTGGCCAAGGGCGGCGACGGCAAGGATCTGAAGGTCACCAACATCAAGGGCCGCATCGAGGGCGTCGTCACCGCCGTCGACAACTCGACCGGCCAGCCGAAGGTCATGATCAACGGTCAAGCAGTGCCCATCGACAGCGTCATCGGCGTCACCGCCGTCACCAAGGCGGCGGAGACGGACACCTCGGCCGCCGCCTAATCCAATTCCTATCGAACGGGCGTCAGAATGACGCCGACGCGGTCCCCCGGAAGACGGTCTTCCCCCGGACCCAAACGCAAACAGCGCTGAACCCTTCGAACCCCATTTAGAAGCAGGAATTCAGTCATGAGCATCAACAGCGCCATGCTCTCGGGCGTCTCGGGCCTGATCGCCAACTCGTCGGCCCTGGCCGCGATCTCGGACAATATCGCCAACGTCAACACCGTCGGCTACAAGCGTTCGACCGCCAACTTCTCGACCTTGGTCACCGGCGGCAGCAAGAACACCGCCTACAGCGCCGGCGGCGTGAAGGCCCAGACCCACCAGTTCGTCAGCCAGCAGGGCCTGAACCAGTCGACCACGTCGAACCTGGACCTGTCGATCTCGGGCTCGGGCTTCTTCGTCGCCACGGAAAAGCCGGAAGGCCTGACCTCGTCGGACACCCGCTCGTTCACCCGCGCCGGCTCGTTTCAGCTGGACAGCCTGGGCTATCTGAAGAACGACGCCGGCCTCTATCTGCAAGGCTGGCTGGCCGATCCGGTCAGCGGCATCATCACGCCCGACCCGTCGGACCTGATGCAGCTGTCGGCGATCAATGTCGGCACCGTCGGCGGCACGGCCGAGCGCACCACCCGCGTCGGCGTCAACGCCAACCTGCGCTCCGAGCAGCCGGTCGCCGCCAACGTCTCGTACAAGGTCGGCACCGCCGGCGCCCCGTCGAAGACCGCCGTGCCGGACTCGACCCTGGCCACCCACAACTACGACGTGACCTATAAGTCGACCGGCGTCGCCAACCCGCAGGGCACGCCGGCCTATAACAAGTTCGACGTCGAGATCCGCGAGAACGGCGTCGTCAAGATCTCGGGCACCGTCGGCTACGATCCGACCACCGGCGCCATCGCCAGCTCGACCCTGACCTATCCGGGCGGCACCGCCACGGGTTCGCTCAACGACGTCGAGATCGCCGCCGGCACCACCGTCGATCTGGCCGACCTGGGCATCACCACCGGCGCTGCGGCCCCGGCCACCGACGCCGACGAAGTCAACAAGGGCGCGCTGTACGATCCGGCCGCCAACTCGATGTCGACCTACGCCCTGCGTCAGGCGACCAAGGACACCACGACCAAGCCGCAAGGCGTCAAGCCCGACTTCGAGATCCAGATCCCGCTGTCGGACTCCAAGGGCGGCCAGCGCACGGTCACCATGTCGCTGCTGAAGGCCCCGGGCCCCAACGAGTGGTATGCCGAACTGCGCGCTCAGCCGGGCGACCTGGAGAACAACGCCAATGGCCTGATCAGCACGGGCATCGTCAAGTTCACCACCGACGGCAAGCTGATGAGCACGGGCAACCTGTTCACGGGCACGCCGACCGCGATCAACATCCAGGCGTCGGGCACGCCGCTGGTCACCCAGCCGGCCCCGCCGGCCGCGCAGCTGCCGCAGCCGCCGGTCTGGGCCAAGGGCCTGGGCATCGACACCCAGGACGTCCAGGTCGACCTGGCCAGCGCCGCCGGCGGTCTGACCCAGTACAACAGCCAGTCGGTCGTCCAGTCGGTCAACACCAACGGTACGGCCTTCGGTAACCTGACCAACATCGAAGTCGACACCGACGGCTACGTCTCGGCCATCTTCGACAACGGCGTCACCCGCCGGATCGCCCAGGTGGCCGTGGCCACCTTCAGCAATCCGAACGGCCTGAAGGGCGTCAACGGCAATGCTTACCGCGTCACCAACGAAAGCGGCACCTACAGCCTGAAGCCTCCGGGCCAGGGCGGCGCCGGTTCGCTGGCCCCTTCGACGCTGGAAGCTTCGACGGTGGACCTGTCGACCGAGTTCACGGGCCTGATTACGACGCAACGTGCTTACTCTGCTTCGTCGAAAATCATCACGACTGCAGATCAGATGCTGGAAGAGCTTCTGAATATTAAGCGCTAATCCTAGGGATTAACGCTGTTTAATTCTTGTGTGTCAGTTCGATACACTTTCGAGTACTGGATAGGGCCGCCTGTTTAGAGGATCTTTACTATTGGAATTAAGCCGCTGTTATTGCGCGGCGCCTATAGTGAGCTCTCAACAGTGATGGTTGTGGGAAAGGCGTAAAGCCATGTTGCAACAGCAGCGCACGAACAGCCGGGGTGAAAAGTACGTTATCGGTCCGACCGGTGCGCCTCTGACCCTGTCCGATCTGCCGCCGCCGGAGACCCAGCGTTGGGTCATCCGCCGCAAGGCCGAGGTCGTGGCCGCCGTCCGCGGGGGTCTCCTCTCGCTCGACGAGGCTTGCGATCGTTACAAGCTGACCAACGAGGAATTCCTCGCCTGGCAGCAATCGATCGATCGACACGGCCTGGCGGGCCTGCGGACCACTCGGATCCAGCAGTACCGTTAAGACCTCTTCGGGGTGCGACCTCTTGGCTCGCTCCCGAAGCTTCAAAATCCCCTCTAGGCCTTGCGCCAAAAGGGTTTGAAGACGTTCAGCGGCCGCTCCCGAAAGGGGGCGGCCGCGACGTTTTGGCGCCATCCGCGCCCCCTTCCAGACCCAAATATAAACGGCTCGTTTACCTTGCACTGGGTAAATCCTGCCTACCGACGGGCGGCTCTCCCCGCTTCGTCGGCAGATGCAGGGGTGAGGCTTGGAAAGCTTTCTGGGTTCGATCAAGCAGTTTGGCGTTGGCCGTCTGGCCGCGATGCTCGGCGTCGGCGCCGGCGTTGTCGCCGTGCTGGTGGCCCTGGTCATGTTCATGGGCAAGGAGCCCCAGGAACTGCTGTATTCCAACCTGGACCTGAAGGAAGCCTCGGAAGTCACCGCGGCCCTCGACCAGGCCAAGATCCCCTACCAAGCCAAGGGCGACGGCTCGACCATCATGGTGCCGCGCGACAAGGTCGCCAGCGCCCGCCTGATGATCGCCGGCAAGGGCCTCGTGAGCTCGGGCAACATCGGCTACGAAATCTTCGACAGCTCCAGCGCCCTGGGCCAGACCGACTTCGTCCAGCAGCTGAACCGCCAGCGCGCCCTGCAGGGCGAACTGGAACGCACCATCAAGGCCATGCAGGGCGTCAACAGCGTCCGCGTCCACCTGGTGCTGCCCAAGCGCCAGCTGTTCGAGGAAGACGCCGAACAACCCTCGGCCGCCGTGACCATCGGTGTCGGCGCCCGCGAGCCGTCGACCGACATGGTCCGCGCCATCCAGAACCTGGTGTCCTCGTCGGTCCCGAACATGAAGGCCGAGAAGGTCGCCATCATCGACCAGCACGGCAAGACCCTGTCGGCCCCCAGCGACGAGAGCATGGCCGGCAAGCTGGCCCAGGACCGCAAGACCGAGGCCGAGGCCCGCATCGCCAAGACCGTCAAGGACATGGTCGAGGGCGTCCTGGGCGCCGGCAAGGCCCGCGTCAACGTCACCGCCGACATCAACCTGGACCGCATCACGACCCAGGAAGAGCGCTTCGATCCGGATGGCCAGGTCATCCGCTCGGAAAGCACCAACGAGTCGGGCAACAGCGAAACCAAGAACGACGACACCTCGGGCGTCACCGCCACCGCCAACGTCCCCGGCCAGGCCGCCAACCCCGGCTTCCAGCAACTGGGCTCGCGGTCGAACGCCAACGAGAGCGTCACCAACTACGAGATCTCCAAGTCGGTGAAGACCACCGTCCAGGAGCCGGGCACCGTCCGCAAGGTCGCCGTCGCCGTGGCTATCGACGGGATCACCGCCCCGATGGGCAAGGACGGCAAGCCGGGCGCCTACACCCCGCGCACCGCCGAGGAGATCGCCCAGATCGAAGAGCTGGTGAAGACCGCCGTCGGCTTCGACGCGGCCCGCGGCGACCAGGTCAAGGTCACCAACATCAAGTTCCCGCAGCCCGAGGACCAGGGCCTGGAGAAGCAGGGCCTGCTGTCGGGCTTCGACAAGAACGACATCATGCGCTTCGCCGAACTGGGCATCCTGGGCGTCGTGGCCCTGCTGGTCCTGCTGTTCGCCGTCCGCCCGTTCATCAAGAACCTGACGTCGCCCGCCCCCGCCCAGCTGGCCCTGGCCGGCCCCGGCCAGCCGGTGACCCGCCTGGTCACCCTGTCGGACGGCACCCAGCAGCAGGTCGTCGTCGACCAGTCGGGCGAGCCGATGGCCATCGCCGGTCCGGCCAGCGACATCGATCAGCGTATCGACATCGCCAAGATCGAGGGTCAGGTTAAGGCCTCGTCGATCAAGCGGGTTTCGGAGTTCGTCGAAAAGCACCCCGAAGAGTCCGTCGCGATCCTGCGTAACTGGCTGCACGAGTCGACCTGATGGCCATGAAAGTCGCGGTCAACGACGTCACCAAGCTTTCGGGGCCCGAAAAGGCCGCGATCGTGCTGCTCGCCCTGGGTGAAGAGCACACCAAGATCTGGGAAGCTCTGGACGACGAGGAAATCAAGGAAGTCTCCCAGGCCATGGCCGGCCTGGGCACGGTCTCGGCCTCGGTCGTGGAAGACCTGCTGGTCGAGTTTGTCTCGGGCATGAGCTCGACCGGCGCGATCATGGGCTCCTACGAGCAGACCCAGCGCCTGCTGGCGTCGTTCATGCCGCAGGACAAGGTCGACCAGCTGATGGAAGAGATCCGCGGTCCGGCGGGTCGAACCATGTGGGACAAGCTGGGCAACGTGAACGAGGCGGTGCTCGCCAACTATCTGAAGAACGAATATCCGCAGACCGTCGCCGTGGTGCTGTCCAAGGTGAAGAGCGACCACGCCGCCCGCGTGCTGGCCTGCCTGCCGGAAGACTTCGCCCTGGAATGCGTCACCCGCATGCTGCGGATGGAGCCGGTGCAGCGCGAGATCCTCGACAAGATCGAGATGACCCTGCGCACCGAATTCATGTCGAACCTGGCGCGCACGTCCAAGCGCGACAGCCACGAGATGATGGCCGAGATCTTCAACAACTTCGACCGCCAGACCGAGGCCCGCTTCATCGCCGCGCTGGAAGAGCGCAACCGCGAAGCCGCCGAGCGGATCCGCGCCCTGATGTTCGTCTTCGAAGACCTTTCGAAGCTGGACCCGGGCGGCATCCAGACCCTGCTGCGCGGCACGCCGAAGGAACAGCTGGCCCTGGCCCTGAAGGGCGCCTCGGACAAGCTGCGCGACATGTTCTTCTCCAACATGTCCGAGCGCGCCGCCAAGATCATGCGCGAGGACATGGACAGCATGGGCCCCGTGCGCCTGAAGGACGTCGATGCGGCCCAGGTCGGCATGGTCCAGGTCGCCAAGGACCTGGCCGCCAAGGGCGAAATCATGCTGGCCGGCAGCGGCGGCGACGACGAGCTGATCTACTGAGGGAGATGACATCATGATGGACACCCCCCACCGCAAGTTCGCCTTCGACACGGTCTTCGACGACCGCGGCGGCGTCGCGTACACTCCGCCGAAGGTCAAGAAGACCTTCACGATCGAAGAGGTCGAGGCCGCGCGCGCCGAAGGCTACGCCCAGGGCGAGCGCTCGGCCGTGGCCCGCGCCGAACAGGAAGCCGCCCACGCCCTGAACGAGGTCGCCCAGGCGATCCAGCAGGCGTTCGGCGGTCTGTCCCAGGTCGCTCACGAACACCGCGAAGGCGCGGCGATGCTGGCCCTGGCCTGCGCCCGCAAGATCGCCGACGCGGCCCTGCACCATTTCCCCGAGGCCCCGGTCATGGCCGCGCTCGAGGGTCTGGCCCGCGAGGTCGAGGCCGCGCCGCGCATCTTCGTCCGCGTGTCGCCCGAGCTGGAGGAACGCACCCAGCTGGCGCTGGAGAACGTCGCGGCCCAGATCGGCTACCAGGGCCAGATCGTCGCCCGCGCCGACGGCGCCATGGTCCCCGCGGCCTTTACTTTCGACTGGGGCGAGGGGCGTGCGGCCTTCGATCCCGACGGCGCCGCCCTGCGTGTCGCCGAAGCGCTGGAAGCGGCCATCGCCGCCGAAGGTCTCCACGCCGAACCGATGTTCTCTTGAAAAGGCTGACCTGAGATGGCCGAAGACAATCTGACCCTGGACGAATTCGGCGGCTCGATGCTGGCCTCCGAAATGCCGATCGAGCTGAGCGACAAGACCGCATCGGACCTGGCGCCCGTCTTCGACGTGCCGGTCAACATCTCGGCCGTGCTGGGCCGCGCCAACATGTCGGTGGCGCAGCTGCTGCAGCTGGGCCAGGGCTCGATCCTGGAGCTGGACCGAAAGGTCGGCGAGGCGATCGACATCTACGTCAACAACCGCCTGGTCGCCCGGGGCGAGGTCGTCGTCGTCGACGAGCGCCTGGGCGTGACCATGACGGAAATCATCAAGGACGGCGACCAGGGCTAAGCCCGGGTCTGAAGGAGTAGAACCATGCGGCTTCTCGTCGTCGGAAAACTGAACGGACAGCTCTCGGTCGCCGTGAAAATGGCGATGAACGCGGGGGCCAAGGTCTCGCACGTCGAAACCACGGAGCAGGCGACCAACGCGCTGCGGGCCGGACAGGGCGCCGACCTCCTGATGGTCGAGTACTCGCTCGACATCGCCGGCATGATCGCCGCCAACGAGGCCGAGCGGATGCGGGTGCCGGTGGTGGCCTGCGGCGTCGACGCCGACCCGATGCGCGCGGCCTCGGCCATCAAGGCCGGCGCCAAGGAATTCATCCCTCTGCCGCCGGACGCCGAGCTGATCGCCGCCGTCCTGGCCGCCGTCACCGACGACGACAAGCCGATGGTCGTGCGCGACCCGGCCATGGAGCAGGTCCTGAAGCTGGCCGACCAGGTCGCCCCGTCGGAAGCCTCGATCCTGATCACCGGCGAAAGCGGTTCGGGTAAGGAGGTCATGGCCCGCTACGTCCACGGCAAGTCCCGTCGGGCCAAGGCGCCGTTCATCAGCGTCAACTGCGCCGCCATCCCCGAGAACCTGCTGGAAAGCGAGCTGTTCGGCCACGAGAAGGGCGCCTTCACCGGCGCCATGGCCCGCCGCATCGGCAAGTTCGAGGAGGCCGACGGCGGCACCCTGCTGCTGGACGAAATCTCGGAAATGGATGTCCGCCTGCAGGCCAAGCTGCTGCGCGCCATCCAGGAGCGCGAGATCGACCGCGTCGGCGGCTCCAAGCCGGTCAAGGTCAACATCCGCATCCTGGCCACGTCCAACCGCGACCTGGCCCAGTCGGTGAAGGACGGCGTCTTCCGCGAAGACCTGCTGTACCGCCTGAACGTCGTGAACCTGCGCCTGCCGCCGCTGCGCGAGCGTCCGGGCGACGTCCTCAGCCTGTGCGAGTTCTTCGTCAAGAAGTACTCGGCCGCCAACGGCATGCCGGAAAAGCCGATCTCGGCCGAAGCCAAGCGCCGCCTGCTGGCCCACCGCTGGCCGGGCAACGTCCGCGAGCTGGAAAACGCCATGCACCGCGCGGTGCTGCTGTCGACCGGCGACGAGATCGAAGAGTTCGCCATCCGCCTGCCGGACGGCCAGCAACTGGCCCCCGCACCCGCCCCCGACGTCGCCATGGCGCGCGGCGCCCAGATGGCCGCCGACGCTGTTTCTCGCACTTTCGTAGGATCGACCGTGGCTGAAGTCGAACAGAAGCTGATCATCGACACCCTGGAGCACTGCCTGGGCAACCGCACCCATGCGGCCAACATCCTGGGCATCTCGATCCGCACCCTGCGCAACAAGCTCAAGGAATACGGCGACGCCGGCGTTCCCGTGCCGCCGCCGCAGGGCGGGGTGGGGGCCGCGGCCTGATGCCTCAATCTGTCATCCCGGATCGGCCTTTGGCCGTCCGGGATGACAATAAGGTTGGGCCAACATGTCGCGGCGCCGCGACACTCCGTCCGGCGCCGAACATGGCTAATTTTCTTTAAGGAGATGGCGGCCAGCGGCAAATCGCTCCAAGCGCTGGTCCAGCTTTTCATCCACGGCACCAAGGTTTCGCATGGCTGACGCCGCCGCCCCGACCGCTCGATCCGTCCCCAGCGCCAAGTCGCTGCTGGACGGCTTCATGCGCGGTGAAATGGGCCTGGCGATCGGCGTCGTCGGCATCATCGTCCTGCTGATCCTGCCCGTGCCGCCCGTCCTGCTGGACGTGCTGCTGGCCGTGTCGCTGACCGGCTCGGTGCTGATCCTGATGACCGCGGTGCTGATCAAGCGCCCGCTGGAATTCACCTCGTTCCCGACTGTCCTGCTGGTGGCGACCCTTTATCGCCTGGGCCTGAACGTCGCCTCGACCCGTCTGATCCTGGGCCACGGCCAGGAAGGCACCGGCGGGGCCGGCGCGGTCATCGAGGCCTTCGGTCACCTGATGATGCAGGGCAACTTCGTCATCGGCGTGATCATCTTCATCATCCTGGTGGTGGTGAACTTCATGGTCGTGACCAAGGGTTCGGGCCGCATCGCCGAAGTCGCCGCCCGCTTCACCCTGGACAGCATGCCGGGCAAGCAGATGGCCATCGACGCCGACCTGTCGACCGGCCTGATCGACCAGGAACAGGCCAAGCTGCGCCGCAAGGAGCTGGAGCAGGAAAGCACGTTCTTCGGGGCCATGGACGGCGCCAGCAAGTTCGTGAAGGGCGATGCGATCGCCGGCCTGATCATCACCGGCATCAACATCGTCGGCGGCATCATCATCGGGGTGGTGCAGCACAAGATCCCCATTGGGGAAGCCGCGTCCTCCTACACCATCATGACCATCGGCGACGGCCTGGTCAGCCAGATCCCGGCCCTGATCATCTCGATCGCCGCCGGTATGGTCGTATCCAAGGCCGGCGTCGAAGGCTCGGCCGACAAGGCCCTGATGACCCAGCTGGGCATGAACCCGGCCGGCCTGGGCATGGTCTCGGCCTCGTCGGGCATCATCGCCCTGATCCCGGGCATGCCGATCCTGCCGTTCGCCGCCCTGGCCATCGGCGCCGGCGCCCTGGCCTACAAGCGCGTGCAGGACGCCAAGAAGCCCAAGCCGATCGACCTGTCCGACATGGACGCCGCCGCGGGCGCGCCCGCCGAGGCCGAGGAAGAGCCGATCAGCGCCTCGCTGGCCATCGACGACGTCAAGATCGAGCTGGGCTATGGCCTGCTGACCCTGATCAACGACCTGGACGGCCGCAAGCTGACCGACCAGATCCGCGCCCTGCGCAAGACCCTGGCTGGCGAGTTCGGCTTCATCATGCCGCCGGTTCGCATCCTGGATAATATGCGCCTGTCCAACCAGGGCTACGCCATCCGCATCAAGGAGATGGAGGCCGGGGCAGGCGAGGTGCGCCTGGGCAGCCTGATGGCCATGGACCCGCGCGGCGGCCAGGTCGAGCTGCCCGGCGAGCACGTGCGCGAACCCGCCTTCGGCCTGCCGGCCACCTGGATCACCGACGACCTGCGCGAAGAGGCCACCTTCCGCGGCTATACCGTCGTCGACCCGGCCACGGTGCTGACCACGCACCTGACCGAGATCCTCAAGGAGAACATGGCCGACCTGCTGTCCTACGCCGAGGTCCAGAAGCTCCTGAAGGAACTGCCCGAAGCGCAGCAGAAACTGGTCGCCGACCTGATCCCGGGCACGGTCACCGCCACCACCGTCCAGCGCGTGCTGCAGTCGCTGCTGAAGGAGCGCGTCTCGATCCGCGACCTGCCGCAGATCCTGGAAGGCGTCGGCGAGGCCGCCCCGCACACCGCTTCGGTGACCCAGCTGGTCGAGCAGGTCCGCGCCCGCCTGGCCCGCCAGCTGTGCTGGGCCAACCGCGGCGACGACGGCGCCCTGCCGATCATCACCCTGTCGGCCGACTGGGAGCAGGCCTTCGCCGAAGCCCTGATCGGCCCCGGCGACGACAAGCAGCTGGCCCTGCCGCCCTCGCGCCTGCAGGACTTCATCCGCGGCGTCCGCGACAGCTTCGAACGCGCCGCCCTGGCCGGCGAGGCTCCGGTCCTGCTGACCAGCCCCGGCGTGCGCCCCTATGTTCGCTCGATCATCGAACGCTTCCGCGGCCAGACCGTGGTGATGAGCCAGAACGAGATCCACCCGCGCGCCAGGCTCAAAACCGTCGGGATGGTGTAGGGCTAAGCGCCCGCAACCCCCAGAACCCGGGTAAGCGCCCGTGCAACCCCCAACCCTGGGGGTGTCTCGACCCCAGAACGGCGTTCACCCAAGGTTGCGGCAGCGCTTGTCCTGGCTCAAGCTGTGCGGGCGATGCGCGTTTCGTCTCCCACCACCCTGTTGCTCGGGGTCATCCTGCTGTGCGTGGCCACGGCGCTGACCGGCGTCTGGATGGCGACGTCTCCGGCCTGGCTGGGGGCCGCCTTCGAGGGCAAGCCGGGCGGCGCCATCGTCATCACCGCCTTGACCCCCGATGGGCCGCTGGACCGCGCCGGCGCCAAGGTCGGCGAGCGGCTGGCCGGCGTCGCGATGGTGGGGGACGGTCCTGCGGCGGCCCTGCATATCGACGAGATCGGCGGACTGAACGCGCCCGACACCCAGGCGGCGTCCGACGAGCAGCACCGTCGCCAGGGCCTGTTCGCCAAGGCCCTGGAAGCCCGGCCGCTGGTCCTGCGCCTGGCGGGGCCCGACGGCGTCCAGCGGGCCGTGACCCTGGACGGCCGCACCCGCCCGCTGACGCAACTGGGCGCGGAGTTCTGGGCCAATCTGATGTTCGGCTTGGTCGCGGCCCTGATCGTCGGCTGGGTCTGGGCCCTGCGGCCGCGCGACCTGGCGACCCAACTGTTCGCCCTCACCGGGCTTTCGATGCTGGCCTTCACCTTCGGCTGGGCGGTGCACGCCAGCGTCGAGCTGGTGCAGGATCAGGCGACGGCCATGACGGTGGCCTGGCTGAACATGGCCGGCGCCGTGGCCTATGGCGGGGCGATGATCGCCTTCTTCCTGGCCTATCCCAAGCGCGTCACCAGGCTGCCGGTCATGCTGCTGGCGCCGATCTGCGTTCTGCTGTGGGCGCTGACGCCGCTGCTGCCCGGCAATCCGGCCCGCGAGACCACTGGCCAGGCGGCGACCTCGATCGAGATGGCGCTGATCATCGTCGCCATCGCCATCCAGGCCTTTGCCAGCCGGAAGGATCCAGCCGCCATGGCCGCCACCCGCTGGCTCGGTCTGTCGGTCGTGATCGGGGCCGGAGCCTTCATCGGCAATGTCGCCGTGCCGATCGCTCTAGGCCGCGCGCCGTTCCTGGACCCGCGGTTCTCGCTAGGCTTCTTCGTCATCATCTATGTCGGCATGGCCGTGGGCCTGCGCCGCCACAAGCTGTTCCAGCTGGACCAATGGGCGTTCCGGATCCTGTTCTACCTGGGCGCCGGCGCGGCCCTGCTGGTGCTGGACGGCCTGCTGATCGCGGCCCTGGGGACCAGCGCCCAGACCGCCCTGGGCGTGTCGCTGCTGATCGTGGCCTTCGTCTATCTGCCGTTCCGCGACGTGCTGTGGCGGCTGACCATCGGCCGGCGGACGATGAAGGACCACGAGATGTTCGCCGCCGTGGCCGACGTCGCGCTGATCCACGGCGTCGAGGCCCGCGGCCAGGCCTGGAAGGCGCTGCTGGCCAAGGTCTATGAGCCGCTGGAGGTCACGCCGGGAAGTCCGACCCAGGCCGCCGTCGAGATCCTGGAGGAGGGCGTGGGCCTGGGGTTGCCCGCCGCCGCCGGGACCACGGCCCTGACCCTGCGCTTCCCGTTCCGCGGCCGCGGCCTGTTCGGCACGGCCCAGGTCCAGCTGGCCGAGCAGCTTGTCGGTCTTCTCGCCCAGATCGAGGAAGGCCGTGACGCCTATGCCCGCGGCGTGGTCGAGGAGCGCCTGCGCATCGCCCGCGACCTGCACGACGATGTCGGGGCGCGATTGCTGTCGGGCCTGCACCGCCAGGACCTCAACCAGACCCGCGAGGCCATGCGCGGGGCGATCGGCGACCTGCGCTCGATCGTCTCGGGCCTGTCGGGGCACGATCTGCCGCTGGAGGCGGTGCTGGCCGACCTGCGCCACGAGACCGCCGAGCGGCTGGAGGCGGCTGGCCTGACGCTGGACTGGCCGCCGGTCGAGCTTGCCGATCCTGACGTCACCGCGCCCTACCGGGTCTACAAGAACCTGACTTCGGCCGTGCGCGAGGTGGTGTCCAACGCCATCCGCCACGCTGGGGCCGCGACCGTGGCGGTCACCGTGCACGAAGCCGACGGCCGGCTGGAGCTGACCCTCAGCGACGACGGCGTCGGCTTGCCGCGCGAGCCGGGCGGCCGCCGCAGCGGTCTGGCCAACCTGGAGCGCCGCCTGGGCGAGATCGGCGGGGCGGTCGAGATCCCCGACACCGAGCGGGGCACGGTGATCCGGCTTTCCGCCCCCATCCGTGCGAGCGCTGAAGCATGAGTATCCCCGTCACTGCGCTCGTGCTGGAGGACCAGACCGAGACCCGCGAGCACCTGCTGGCCGCCCTGGCCGAGGCGTTTCCGGGCGTCGTAGCCACCGGGGCGGCGGACCTGGCCGAGGCGCGCTCGTTCCTGAACGGGGGCGCGCCGGACCTGGCGCTCGTGGATCTGGCCCTGCCGGACGGTCGCGGCGTCGACTTCCTGCGCGACCTGTCCGAGCGCTCGGGCGGGGCGACGCGGTCGGTCGTCGTCACGATCTACGCCGACGACGCCCACCTGTTCGACGCCATCGCGGCCGGGGCGGGGGGCTATCTGCTCAAGGACATGGATCGCGCGGACCTGGTGCGCTACCTGCGCCGCCTGGAAGCCGGCGAGACCCCGCTGTCGCCGGCCGTGGCCCGTCGGATGCTGGACTATTTCCGCAAGCCCTCGCCCGCCGCCGAGCCCGAAGCGGCCCTGACCCCGCGCGAGACCGAGGTCCTGCGCCTGATCGGCCGCGGTCTGCGCTCGGGCGAGGCGGCCAAGGTCATGGGCGTCACCGAGCTGACCGTGGCGGGGTATGTGAAGGCCATCTACCGCAAGCTCAACATCTGCTCGCGGGCGGAGGCGGCGCTGGAGGCGCAGCGGCGGGGGTTGGTTTAGGGCGAGCGCCCCCTCCGTCTCGCTGCGTATCCGCAGCGATCCACCTCCCCCGCTTCGCAGGGGAGGAGAGGGGAGTTTCTCCTCCCCCGTGAAACGGGGGAGGTGGCCCGGAGGGCCGGAGGGGGCGCTCCCCAAATTTCGCCGCGAAGTTCCGCTCAAGGATCGCTAGGGTGTCGCTAACGACACGATCCGAAAGACCCTTCGATGCGCCTTCTCGCTCTTCTGGCCCTCGCGGCCTTCCTCGCCGCCGGCGCGGCTCACGCCCAGGTGACGCCGACCGCCCCGCCGCAGCTGAACGCGGGCCCGTCGGCCGGGGCGATCGCCGGCAAGGCCTTCCTGGAGAAGAACGCCAAGGCCCCGGGCGTGGTCAGCCTGCCCTCGGGCCTGCAGTACAAGATCACCACCAGCGGCCCGAAGGCCGGCCCGTCGCCCAAGATCGGCGACATCATCAAGGTCCACTACGAAGGCAAGCTGTTGGACGGCACGGTGTTCGACAGCAGCTTCGCGCGCGGCAAGGCGGCGATCATGCCGGCCGACGGCCTGATCCAGGGCTGGCTGGAAGCCCTGCCGCTGATGAAGGTGGGCGACGAGTGGACGCTGTATATCCCGTCCTCGCTGGGCTACGGCCCGCGAGACATGGGCGAGATCCCGCCCGATAGCGTGCTGGTGTTCCGGCTGCAGCTGGTTGGGATGTTGGCGGTCGACTAACGAGCCGACTTGCCCCCTCCGCGCTTCGCGCTCCTCCCCCAAAGGGGGAAGACGATGCATCACCGTCTGCCCCCTTCGGGGGCGGACGACCGCGAAGCGGTCAGGTGGGGGCAAGTGACCGACTACTGCCGAGACTTCATCAGCGGCTGAATCCGCTCCCCGAACGCCTCCACCCCCTTCACGAAGTCGTCGAACGTCAGCAGCACACCCGCCGTGCCCGGCACCGCGGCGATCTCGTCCATCATCCGGGCGATGCTCTCATAGCTGCCCACCAGCGTGCCCATGTTCAGGTTCACCGCCGACTCCGGCGCCGCCAGCTGAGTGGTGTTGGTCGTCGCCCCGGCCTTGGCGTTGGGCGCGGCCTGGTTGGTCAGCCAGGCCAGGGCCTCCTGGTCGGCGCCATCCCGATACGACTGCCACTTGGCGAAAGCCGCCTCGTCGGTCTCGTCGGCGATGATCATGAACAGCAGGAACGACTGCACGTCGCGACCGGTCTTCTCCGCCGCCGCTTCCAGCCGCTTGTTGACCCCGGCGAAGGCCGTCGGGGTGTTGGTCCCCTTGCCCAGGGCGAAGCTGTAGTCGGCATATTGCGCCGTGAAGGCCAGGCCCTCGTCGGACGAGCCGGCGCAGATCAGCTTGGTCTCCTGCGGGTGCGGGCTGACCCGGCAGTCGTCCATGGTGAAGTACTTGCCCTTGAAGTCCGAAACCCCTGTCTCCAGCAGGCCCTTCAGCACGGTCGTATATTCGGCCAGATAGTTGTAGCGGTCGGTATAGTGCTCTTCGCCCGGCCACAGGCCCATCTGGCTGTACTCCGCCTTCTGCCAGCCGGTGACCAGGTTGATGCCGAACCGTCCCGGCGCGATCGAGTCGATGGTCGAGGCCATGCGCGCCACGATGGCCGGCGGGATGGTCAGGGTGGCGACGGTGGCGAAGATCTTGATCTTGCTGGTCACGGCCGCCAGGCCCGCCATCAGGGTGAAGCTCTCGAGGTTATGCTCCCAGAACTCGGTCTTCCCCCCGAACCCGCGCAGCTTGATCATCGAGAGCGCGAAGTCGAAGCCGTATTTCTCGGCCTTCTGGGTGATCTCCTTATTGAGCTCGAAACTTGGCATGTACTGCGGAGAGGTCTCCGAGATCAGCCAGCCGTTGTTGCCGATGGGGATGAAGACGCCGACCTGCATGGATTATTCCCCCGCTAGAAATTGGATGAGGCCTTCGTTGAAGGTCTCGGGATCGGTGACGGTGAAGCCGTGGCCGCCCCAGGCGACCTGCTGGAACGCGGCGTTGGGCAGACGGCCGGCCATCCGCTGCGAGCAGCTCATCGGCACCAGCATGTCGTCGGCGCTGGCCGAGATCAGCACCCGGTGCGTGATCGCCTCCAGCTGTGCGTCGACATCGAAGGCGAGCAAGGCGTTGATCCGGGCCAGCATGACCTCGCGCGGTGGGAAGCCGGCCACGTGGTGGACCTCCTCGGCTTCCAGCCGGGCGTGGTTCCGCGAGATCCAGTCGGCCGGATAAAGGAAGATCGGCTGGGCGTGGACGTAGGCTTCCGGGCCGGTGTCGTTCAGCAGGTGGATGCGGGTGTCGAAGCAGCGCCTGATGTGCGGGTCGGGCCGGCTCCAGCCGTTGACGACGACCAGCTTGGCCAGGCGGTCGGCGTGGTCCAGCGCCAGCTGCAGCCCGGCGTTGCCGCCGGCCGCGTGGCCGACCACATGGGCCTTGGCGAGACCGAGGGCGTCCATGACCTTGACCATGTCGTCGGCCATGTGCGCGACCGTGTAGTCCGGCGGCAGCTGGCGGACGCTGCGCCCCGTGCCGCGATGGTCGTAGAGGACGACCGGCCAGCGCGCGGTCAGGGCCTCCATCTGCGGCCCCCAAAACGCGCCCGACCCGCCCAGGCCCGACGACAGCAGTACGACCTCGCGGCCCGCCACGGGGCCGCCGTGCAGTTCGTAGTGGAGGCCGTCGACCGTGCCTGAGGTCATGACTTGCCGACGTGGGCGATGGTCGCGATCTCGACCACGAAGCCGGGCTTGACCAGGCCGCACTGGATGCAGAAGCGGGCCGGCTTGTCGCCCGGGAAGTACTCGGCATAGACCTTGTTGATCGCGCCGTAGTGGCTCCAGTCGGTCAGGAAGATGTGGTTCATGGTCACGTCGTCCATGGTCCCGCCGGCGGTCTCGATCACCGACTTGATGGTTTCCAGGACCTGGCGGGTCTGGGCCTCGGCGTTGTCGGGAAAGGCGACGTTGTTGTCCTTGTCGAAGGCCAGGGTGCCGGAGACGTAGACGATGCCGTCGGCCAGGGTTCCGGGCGAGAACGGGGCGATCGGCGTGCCCGTGCCGGGCGGGGTGATGACGGTCTTGGGCATCGGTTTACTCCCTAATTTGAAAGGCCCTGCGTCCTTCGAGGCCCGCTTTGCGGGCGCCTCAGGATGAGGAATTCAGTAGCAGCGTCCTCATCCTGAGGTGCGAGGCGCAGTCGAGCCTCGAAGGACGCACGGCGGTTCAGCCCGGCGCCAGCTGCCCGAACGCCCCCTTGAAATCCGCCGTCGTCGAGACCCAGCCGAAGAAGGTCTCGATGTTGAACAGGGCCGCCTGCTGCACGAATTCAGGCCCCGCCTGGTGCGTCGCGTCCGCCAGCACGGTCCCGAAATATTCCAGGAAGAAGCCGTCCCGCAGCGTCGACTCCACGCAGACGTTGGTCGCGATCCCCACGAACACCAAGTGCCGGATCCCGCGCGCCCGCAGTACGCTGTCCAGCTGGCTGTTGAAGAAGCCGGAATACCGCGTCTTGTGCAGCTGGATGTCGCCCGGCTCGGGCTTGAGCTCATCGACCAGCTCATAGTCCCATTGGCCGCGCGCCAGCAGCTTGCCCTGCAGCTCGGGCCGGGCGCGCATGGTCTTCAGGGCGTTGGACTTCCACCAGTTGGGCGAGCCGGGACCGCCGGCCTCCACATACTGGTCGTCCCAGCCGTTCTGGAAGTAGATCACGGTCATGCCGGCCGCGCGGGCCGTTTCCAGAACGCCCTTGGTCTTCTGGATCACGCCCTGCGCGCCCGAGATGTCGAAGCCGGCCAGGTCGAGGTAGCCGCCCTTGGAGGCGTAGGCGTTCTGCATGTCGATGACGATCACCGCGGTGGTCTTGGGATCGACGGGCAGGGGCTCTGGCCGGGCCGGCAGCATGACGGCGCCAGGTCCAAAGGAGGGCGGCGAGAGCGGGGTGATCGGAGAGGTCGTCAACGCAGCGTCCTTCAATCGAGGACGCAGCAAACGCCACTTCGACGAACGACGCAATCTCAACCATGCATGCGCCTGGAGGCGCGGAGCGACCGCGCAAGCGCTAGGCGGCGATCCGCCGCACCCGGCCTTTCGCAGGCAGAACGCGACGTTCCAGCGGCGCCGAAGATCGATGGCAAAGCCTTGCCGTACAAGGCTTTGCCGCATGCGATCGCAGTTGCGCAGGCCTTCAAAAACGCGGCCAAGTTGTCGCAGCGACCAAGCGCCGCTTTTTACACATCGCTAGCCATCCGGGCCCAAGGCTTCTTTCCATGGCGCGAAGCAAACTCACCTTCATGGGACCCGACGCGCGGCCGATGCGACTGATCCTGGGGATCGTCGGCGCGGCCGCGGCGCTGGTGGCCATCTCGATCGTCGGAGCCCTGGCTCTGATGCTGCTGGCCGCCCGCGAGGTCGACCGCCACGACGCCGCCGACGACATCGCTCTGGTCAGCCGGATCATCTCGCGCACCCAGGTCCGCACCGAGCGCGAACTGGCCTCGGCCGCCATCTGGGACGAGGCCTACAAGGCCACGGGCTGGACGCTGAACCCGCACTGGATCGACATCAATCTGGCCGCCTACTACCGCGGCCAGTTCAAGCACGACCTGACCTTCATCATGCGCTCGGGCCAGGTGGTCTACGCGTCGAAGAACGGCGTCCGTGCGCCGGTCGCGGCCCTGGGCGACTTCCCCGGCCGTGTGACCCGCATCGCCGCCGACGTCGCCGCCGAAAGCCGCGCGAACGAGGCCGACGGTCATCTGGGCCTGGCCGCCGAGGCCACGCGGGTCGGATTCATGAACGTCGACGGCGCGGCCTATGTCGTAGCCTTCGCCGCCGTGACGCCCGACTCCCGGGCGGTGGCGGAGACCTATACCGGCCCGACCGCCGTCCTGGTGTCGGCGCGCCTGGTCAGCCCGCCGCTGGTGCGCGAGCTGTCCGACGACCTGGGCCTGAAGGGCCTGGCCCTGTCGGACTCGGTCGAGGGCCGCGAGCCGCGCGTGGTGCTGCGCGACATCGATGGCCGCCCGATCGGGGCCCTGGCCTGGGCGCCGGAGAACCCTGGCCTGTCGCTGTTGAAGAGCGTGGCGGGCTGGGTCATCGCCGCCTTCCTGATGCTGGGCGTCACCGCCGCGGTGCTGCTGCTGCGGGTGCGCGAGGCCCTGCGCGAGCTGCGCGCCGGCCGTCTTGCCCTGGTCGCCGCCAAGGAAGAGGCCGAGACCGCCAACGCCGCCAAGACCCGCTTCCTGGCCAATATGAGCCACGAGGTCCGCACGCCGCTGAACGGCGTCCTTGGCATGGCCCAGGTGATGGCGGCCGACATCCTGACCGACCGCCAGGCCCGCCGCCTGCGCATCCTGGAGGAGTCGGGCCGCTCGCTGCTGACCCTGCTGAACGACATCCTCGACATCGCCCGACTGGAAGGCGGCGCCGTCAAGCTGCGGGCCGAGATCTTCGACCTGGCCGGCATGGTCGAGGCCAGCTGCGCGGCCTTCTCCGGCGCGGCCGCGGCCAAGGACCTGGAGCTGCACGTCGACATCGCGCCCGACCTGCGCGGCCGCTGGACGGGCGACCCGACCCGCCTGCGCCAGGTGCTGGGCAACCTGGCCGCCAATGCGGTGAAGTTCACCAACGAGGGCCGGGTGACGGTCCGCGTGCGCCACGCCGGCAAGGACGGCCTGCGTTTCGACATTGAGGACACCGGCGTCGGCATCGCCGCCGAGCACCTGCCGCACCTGTTCAAGACCTTCTCCCAGGTCGACAACAGCCTGACCCGCGCCCACGACGGGGCGGGCCTGGGCCTGTCGATCTGCCGCGAACTGGTCGAGCTGATGGGCGGCAATATCGGCGTGATCAGCGCTCCCGGCCAGGGCTCGTGCTTCTACTTCACCGTGCCCCTGACCCAGGCGGCGGCGGATCGGCCAACGCTGCGGGTGGTGGGGTAGGGCGGCGCCCGTCTTCCCCCTCCGGGGGAGGAGGGCCAAAGGCCCGGAGGGGGCAAGTCAGAGCGCACTCCCTCACTTGCCCCCACCTGACCGCGCGCCAGCGCGCGGTCGTCCGCCCCCGGGAGGGCAGACGGGACGTCAAACCCTACCTTCTAGCCTGGGTTTTCATGCCCACTTCCCGCGCATCCGGACGATCTGGGCGCCGATAATTCAGAGCCCCGTCCACGACCTGGGCCTGGCCGCCACACAACCCCTCGCGCGCTCGTCGACCGCCGTTACCCCTTAACACCGCACCGCCAAAGGGCCGGCGGTTGGTTCGGGGCTTTCAGGTATGGATTTCGGTGTCAGGGCGCCCAGTCGGCGTCAGCTTCTTTCGGCCATCGCCAGGGTCGGCGGCACGGCCGCGCTCTACCAGGCCATGACCACCCTGGGCCACGCGGCCGAGACCCAGTTCCACGGCCCGCCCAATCTGCAAGGCGCGCGCCCCGGCTCCAGCGTCATCGTGCTGGGCGCGGGCCTGGCCGGCATGCTGGCCGCCTACGAGCTGACCCGGGCCGGCTACAAGGTGAAGATCCTGGAGTTCCAGAACCGTCCCGGCGGCCGCAACTGGTCGCTGCGCGGCGGCGATACCTACACCGAGCTGGGCGGGGCGACCCAGAAGGTCGGCTATGCGCCGGGCAACTACTTCAACCCCGGCCCGTGGCGGATCCCGCACCATCACCGCACCCTGCTGCACTACTGCAAGGCCTTTGGCGTCTCGCTGGAGCCCTTCATCCAGTACAACCACAACACCTGGATGCATTCGTCCGAGGCCTTCGGCGGCAAGCCGGTGCGGTTCAACACCGCCGCCGCCGACTTCGAGGGCAACATCGCCGAGCTCTTGGCCAAGTCGGTCAACGCCAAGGCCCTGGACGACGCCGTCACCCTGGAGGACCGCGAGCGCTTGCTGGAAGCCCTGAAGGGCTGGGGCATGCTGGACAAGGACTACAAGTACGTCTCCAGCCTGCGCGCCTCGGCCCACCGCGGCTATGACCGTCCGCCCGGCGGCGGGATCAACGGCGCGCCGATCGCGTCCAAGGATCTGAACAGCCTGCACGACGTGCTGGACCCGCAGGTCTGGACCTCGATCGGCTTCTTCATGGGCCACGAGATGCAGACCACCATGTTCCAGCCGGTGGGCGGCATGGACATGATCGGCAAGGGCTTCGCCAAGCAGGTGGAAGGCCTGATCACGTATAACGCCAAGGTCAGCAAGGTCGCCCAGGACGACAAGGGCGTCGCGGTGACCTGGACCGACACCGCCACCGGCAAGACCACCGACGCCAAGGCCGACTGGTGCGTCTGTACGATCCCGCTCAGCATTCTGGGCCAGATGGACCTGCAGGTGACCGACGAGATGATGGCCGCCATCAAGGCCGTGCCTTACTCGGGCCAGGTCAAGATCGGCCTCGAGATGAAGCGCCGCTTCTGGGAAGAGGACGAGTCGATCTACGGCGGCCACAGCTTCACCGACCAGGAGATCGCCCTGATCTCCTATCCGAACAACAACATGTTCAAGGACGGTCCGGCCGTGCTGCTGGGCGCCTTCGCCCGCGAGATGGGGGCCTATCGCCTGGCCGGCATGACGCCCGAGCAGCGGATCGAGGTCGCCCTGCAGCAGGGCTCGGTGCTGCACCCGGCCAGCTATCGCAAGGAGTTTTCCAACGGCGCCTCGGTGGCCTGGAGCCGTGTGCCCTGGGCCATGGGCTGCTGCGCCCGCTGGAACGACGAGACGCGCAAGGAGCACTACCAGACCCTGGTCGGCATGGACCGCCGCATCGTCCTGGCCGGCGAGCACGCCTCTTACGTCGGCTGCTGGATGGAGGGCGCGCTGCTGTCGTCCATCGACGCCATCACCCGTCTGCACAAGCGCGCGCTGGAGGCTTGACCGATGCGTAAGATCCTAATTCTGGCAGCGCTGTTGGCGGCGTCTTCGGCCACGGCCCAGACGTCCGGCGGCGGCGACACCGGCGGCGGCGTGGTCCGCGTACCCAAGCCCGTGACTGGCGAGCAGGTCTATGGCGCGGTCTGCCAGGCCTGCCACATGGCGGATGCGAAAGGCGGCAAGGGCGCGGGTGAGATCCCGGCCCTGGCGTCCAATCCGAAACTGGCCGGCGCGGCCTATCCGATCATGGTCGTGGCGGGCGGCAAGGGCGGCATGCCGGGGTTCAGCGGGACCTTGTCCAACGCCCAGATGGCCGAGGCGGTGACCTATATCCGCACGCACTTCGGCAACAGCTACGCCAAGCCGGTGACGGAGGCGGACGTGGCGAAGATCGCGCGTCCGCCGGCGCCTGGGGGGCATTGAGGGGACGGGGTCGAACCGTCTTCCCCCTCCGGGGGAGGAGCGCCGCAGGCGCGGAGGGGGCAAGTCAGCGAGAACTCACCTTACTCGCCCCCACCTGACCGCGCGCCAGCGCGCGGTCGTCCGCCCCCGGAAGGGGGCGGAAGGACGGCTAGCCTTCCGCCTCAACCAACGGCGCAATGCTCTCCAGCAACCACCGCGTCCCTTCTTCCCGCCCCTTGGCGTCGTAGTATCCGTCCAGGAACGTCCCGACCTCGGTGATCACCAGCCGGGTTTTGTCCCCCTCCGCCTTGAACTCCAGCGTCGCGATCGAGGCCGAGGCCAGCGGTTCGCCGTGGTGCATCCAGTAGGCATAGACGATCCGCTCGTTCGGAATGATCTCCAGATAGCGGTTGTAGAACCGGTGCGGCGGCTCGCCCGGCGGGCCGCCGATGCTGTGGTCCTCGCCGCCGACCCGGAAGTCGAAGCCGATGTCGCCGGGACCCCACTCGTCCGGCCCCTTGAACCACTGGGCCTTCTTCTCCGGATCGGCGAAGGCGGAGAACACCCGGGCGGGCAAGGCGGCATAGGTCCGCTCGACGACGAAGGTGGCGTGGACGGCGTTGCGAGGGGTCATTGGGTTTCCTCTTCGGCGGCCAGGAAGTCTCCCAGCCGGTCGAGGCGCTGCGCCCACTGGGTGCGCCTCTGGTTGATCCATTGCTCGGCGAGACTGAGCGCCTGGGGCTGGAGGGCGCAGGTGCGCACCCGCCCGACCTTCTGCGACGTCACGATCCCGCCCGCCTCCAGCATGGCCAGGTGCTGCATGACCGCCGGCAGCGACATGTCCAGCGGCCGGGCCAGCTCGCTGACCGAGGCCGGGCCCCGGCTCAGCCGCTCGACCATGCCGCGCCGGGCGGGGTCGGCCAGGGCCTGGAACATCAGGTCGAGCGAGGGCTGTTGGTTAGGCATGGGCTTAAGTATCGGCGCGTGCCTGGATAGTCAAGCAATTGCCTAACTATTGGCGCGAAGAAAAAGCCCGCCGTCCGAAGACGGCGGGCTCTCGCTGTCGGATCAGCCGATCTTGCCGTCCACCCGGCGCACGACGCCCAGCGGGTTGTCGGTCTTCAGCTCGGCCGGCAGCAGGGCTTCCGGCAGGTTCTGGTAGCTGACCGGGCGCAGGAAGCGGGCGATGGCCAGGCTGCCGACCGAGGTCGTGCGGCCGTCGCTGGTCGAGGGGAACGGACCGCCGTGGACCATGGCGTGGGCCACCTCGACGCCGGTGCCGAAGCCGTTGACCAGGATGCGGCCGGCCTTCAGTTCCAGCGCGGGCAGCAGGTCGCCGGCCAGGCCGTGGTCGGCCTCGTCCATGTGGATCGCGATGGTCAGCTGACCCTCGATGGCGGCGATGACCTTTTCCAGCTGCGCCTGATCAGCGGCGCGCACCACGATCGACGCGGCGCCGAAGACCTCTTCGTGCAGGTGCGGATTGGCCAGGAAGTCCGCGCCCGAGACGCTGAACAGCGCCGCCTGGCCGGTGTGGCCGACCCCGGTGAGGCCGCGCGCCACGGTGGTCACTTCCGGCGCGTCGTTCAGGGCCGCGACCCCATGCGCAAAGGCCTGGCAGATGCCCGGGGTCAGCATGACCGCGGCCGGCGCGGCCTCGACCGCCTTGCCGGCGGCCTCGACGAAGGCGGTCAGTTCCGGCCCGTCGATGGCCAGGATCAGGCCCGGATTGGTGCAGAATTGGCCTGCGCCCAGCGTCAGGGCGCCGACGAAGCCTTCCGCGATGGCCGGACCGCGCGCAGCAAGCGCCGCCGGCAGCAGGATCACCGGATTGATGCTGCTCATCTCGGCATAGAACGGGATCGGCTCGGGCCGGCCCTGGGCGATGGCGGCCAACGCCAGGCCGCCGCGGCGCGAGCCGGTGAAGCCGGCGGCCTTGACGCGCGGATCGGCGACCAGCGCCTGGCTGACCTCATAGCCGCTGTCGTGGATCAGCGAGAACACGCCCGGGTGCAGGCCGACCGAAGCGACGGCCGCCTGGATGGCGCGGCCCATCAGCTCCGACGTGCCCGGATGCGCCGGGTGCGCCTTGACGATGACCGGGCAGCCGGCCGCCAGGGCGCTGGCGGTGTCGCCGCCAGCCACCGAGAAGGCCAGCGGGAAGTTGCTGGCCCCGAACACGGCCACCGGACCCAGCGGCACGTTGCGCAGGCGCAGGTCGGGACGCGGCAGCGGCTTGCGCTCGGGCAGGGCGGGGTCGATCCGCGCTTCCAGGAAGCCGCCGTCGCGCAGCACGCTGGCGAACAGGCGCAGTTGGCCGGTGGTGCGTCCGCGCTCGCCTTCCAGGCGCGCGCGCGGCAGGCCGGTCTCGGCCATCACCCGGACGATCAAATCATCGCCGATCGCCTCGATATGCTCGGCGATGGCTTCCAGGAAGGTCGCGCGGGTCTCGTAGGGCAGGGCGCGGTAGCTGGCGAAGGCCTCCTGGGCCAGGGCCGCAGCCGCGTCGACATCGGCCTTGGTCGCGCCGCCGAACGCCGGCTCCAGGGTCTCGCCGCTGGCGGGATTGACGCCCTTGATCTCGCCGTTGGTCCCGAAGCGGCGCTCGCCGCCGATCAGAAGCTCGCCCGTCAAAGTCATGGTCGTCGTCCCGTCGTGTTCCGTGGAGCGGCCTAAATGGGACCGCGACCATGACAAGTCCATGCGCGCCCGGGAATTGTCCGGGTTTTCCCTGGGGAAAAGCGACCGGAGCCTCGACCACGGGCATTCGCGCCGGTGAATGCTCGGCGTTCGCGAGACCGAAACCGGCAAAATCAACGGCTTGTCACTTTTACGCCGGTCCCAATCATCCGCGCCCGCTGGCGCCGTATCTTTGTGTCATGGCCGGAAGAAGCGAAGAGCAGACGGGCTGGGGCGAGACGCACCAGAACACGCTCAAGGGTCTGGTGGACGCCCAGATCGCACGCCTGAAAGAGAACACCGATCTGGCGGTCGTCGCCGAGGTCGAGAAGATCACCAAGGCTTACATGACCGTCGCCCGCACCGTGAAAGCGGTCGACACCATGGTCCCCGAGCCGAAAGCCAAGCCGGTCGCCCGTCCGGCGGCCGAAGACGAGGAGGCCCCCATGCATGACGGCATTCCCGACGATCCCGAAGAGCTTCACGCCGCTCTGGCCGAGCGCTTCGCTCACGTGGCCGAGCTCATCGAAACAAAGCGACGCGAGGCTCTGGACGGACGCGGAGACGCTGGATCGCCAGCGTGTGCTCAGCGCGATGCTGGCCTGTCCGCTGAAGCACCAGCAGGCCCCTCCTGATGAGTTGTGGACCACCTGGCTGATGCTGGGCGGGCGCGGCGCGGGCAAGACCTTCGCGGGCGCGCGCTGGATCACATTGAACGCCTTGTGGCATCCGACCCTGGCCCTGGTCGGTCCCACCCTGCACGACGTGCGCGAGGTGATGATCGAAGGGCCGTCGGGCCTGAAGGCGATGGGCGGGCCGCTGTTTCGCCCCCGCTGGGAAGCCTCCCGCCGGCGGCTGGTCTGGCCCAATGGCGCCTGCGCCTACGCCTTCTCGGCCGAGGACCCCGACAGCCTGCGTGGGCCACAGTTCCACGCCGCCTGGGCCGACGAGTTCTGCGCCTGGCCCAAGCCCGCCGAGACCCTGGCCATGCTGCGCTTCGGCCTGCGGCTGGGGAGGGATCCGCGGTTGGCGGTCACTTCGACGCCGCGGCCGATCAAGGCGCTGAAGGCCCTGATGGCCGAGCCCGGCGTGCACGTGACCCGCGCGGGGACGGCCGCCAATGCCCAGAACCTGGCGCCGGCGTTCCTGCGGACGCTGGAGGGCTTGTATGGCGGCACGCGCCTGGCCGCCCAGGAGCTGGACGGGATCATTGTCGAGACGGACGGCGGCCTGTTCCGGGCGGAAGACCTGGCGCGGTGCCGGGCGGGCAAGCCGGCAAGGTTCGACCGCGTGGTGGTGGCGGTGGACCCGCCCGCCACCGCGACCGGCGACGCCTGCGGGATCGTGGTGGTCGGACGCCGGGACGACCGCGCCTTCGTGCTGGCCGACGAGACCGCGCGGGGTTTGTCTCCCGCCGGCTGGGCGGCGCGGGCGGTGGCCGCCGCGCGAGCCTGGACCGCCGACGCCCTCGTGGCCGAGGCCAACCAGGGCGGCGACATGGTGCGGAGCGTGCTGGCCCAGGCCGAGCCGCCGTGCCGGATCAGGCTGGTTCGCGCCAGCGTCGGCAAGCGCGCGCGGGCCGAGCCGGTGGCGGCCCTGTACGAGCAGGGCAGGGTGCTCCACTGCGGCGCGTTTCCGGCGCTGGAGGAGGAGCTGATGGCCTTGGGCTCGGGGGATCTGGAGCACAGTCCGGACCGCGCGGACGCGCTGGTGTGGGCGGTGAGTGAGTTGATGCTGGGGGTGAGGGGGAGGCCGAGATTGCGAAGTCTCTAGGCGCCGTACAAGCCCCCACCTGACCTGCTACGCAGGTCTGTCCGCCCCCGGAGGGGGTGGAGAAATCACGCCTCCGGTTCGGGGGAGAAGTCTCTCCTCCCCTTTTAGGGGAGGGGGACCGCCGAACGGCGGTGGAGGGGCCTTCGCAGGTTCTCCGCGATGAACATGCGGATCTGCCCGAGCGCCCCATCCACCGAAGTCATCACATGCTGCGCGGGAATCCGCAGCGTCCGAACGCCCTGTGTCATCAGCCACCGATCACGCGCGACATCGCGCTCCGGTCTGCCATCGATGCAGTGATCATAACCGTCGATCTCGACCGCGAGCCTTAAGGGCGCACAGTAGAAATCCAGCACGCATCGTCCGATCGGATGCTGTCGTCGGAACTTCAAACCGTCGAGCTGACCACCTCGCAACGCGCTCCATAACCGAGCTTCTGGCGGTGACATCCGCCGTCGCAGGCGGCGGGCGTTGAGCACAGTCTCGCGTGTAGTCTCCATCCCGGATCTCCGGTGCTGGCCCCTCCACCGGCGTTCGCCGGTCCCCCTCCCCTCAAAGGGGAGGAGGAGTAATGTTCCCAATTTGTTCTCAATCATGGGAGGCGTCAATGCCCCTCTTCAAGCCCCGCGCGCCGGAGCGAAAAGACTCGCGCGCCGCGCGCCTCATCGCCCTGACCACCGGCGGTCGGCCGCAGTGGACGCCGCGCGACTACGGCGCCCTGGCGGCCGAAGGGTTCGCCAAGAACCCCGTCGCCTATCGTTGCACGCGGCTGATCGCCGAGGCGGCCGCCTCCACGCCGCTGGCCGTGTTCGTCGACGGTCGGCGGGCCGATGATCACCCGCTCAAACGCCTCCTTGATCGGCCCAATCCCGAGCAGGGCGGACCCGACCTGATGGAGGCGTTTTTCGGCGGCCTGCAGGTCGCCGGCAACGCCTATCTGGAAGCGGCCGGCGACGCCGCGCCCACCGAGCTCTACGCCCTGCGGCCCGACCGGATGACCTTGGTCCCGGGCCCGCGCGGCTGGCCGCTGGCCTATGACTATCAGGCCGCTGGGCGCACGGTGCGGATCGCCCGGGACGCCGATGGCTGGCTGCCGGTGCTGCACCTGAAGCTCTTCAACCCGACCAGCGACCATTACGGCTTCTCGCCCCTCGAGGCGGCGGCGTTCGCGATCGACGTCCACAACGCCTCCAGCGCCTGGAACAAGGCGCTGCTGGACAACTCCGCGCGGCCGTCGGGGGCGCTGGTCTACTCTTCCAAGGACGCCGGCGACCGGCTGACCGACGAACAGTTCGAGCGGCTGAAGACCGAACTGGCCTCCGCCCAGTCCGGGGCCGCCAACGCCGGCCGGCCGCTCTTGCTGGAGGGCGGCCTGGACTGGCGAGCCATGTCGCTGACCCCGGCCGAGATGGACTTCACCGAGGGCAAGCACGCCGCCGCCCGCGAGATCGCCCTGGCGTTCGGCGTGCCGCCGCAGCTGCTGGGCATTCCCGGCGACAACACCTACGCCAACTATCGCGAGGCCAACGCCGCGTTCTGGCGCGGCACGGTCGCGCCCTTGGCCGAGCGGGCGGCGCGCGCCTTGACCGGCTGGCTCGCCGCCAAGTTCCCCGGCGCGCGGATCGCCCCGGACCTGGACGCCGTGCCGGCCCTGTCGGCCGAGCGCGACGCCCTCTGGAGCCGGCTGCAGGCGGCGAGCTTCCTGACCGACGACGAACGCCGGCGCCTGGCGGGGCTGGAGCATTGAGCGCTCCCGCCAACCGCTGGCGTCTGGACCGCCAGGTGTCGGCCGCCGTCCTGGTCGCCGTGGCCCTGCAGGCCGCCGCCGCCCTGCTGTGGGCCGGCAAGGCCTCGGCCCGGATCGACGAGATGCAGCGGCGGCTGGAGGCGCAGGCCCCGGTCGCCGAACGCCTGGCGCGGCTGGAGGCCCAGGCCGAAGCCTCGCGCCAGAGTCTGATCCGTATCGAAGCCCGCCTGGAGCGCCGCGATGGACGATGATCTCAAGATCGAAGGCTACGCGTCGCTGTTCTGGACCCGCGACCTCAATGACGACGTCACGGCCGCCGGCGCCTTCGCCGAGAGCCTGGCCGCCGGCGCGCCGGTCGTGATGCTGCACCAGCACGACGAGGCCGAGCCCGTCGGCGTCTGGGACGAGGTGGTCGAGGACGCCAAGGGCCTGTTCGTCCGTGGCCGGATCCTGCGCTCCACGCCCCGTGGCCGCCTGGTCGCCGCGCTGGTCGAGGCCGGCGCCCTGGACGGCCTCTCCATCGGCTTCCGACAGGTCAAGGCCCGCACCCAGGGCCGCCTGCGCGTGCTGTCCCGCGTCGAGCTGTGGGAGGTGTCGATCGTGACCTTCCCGATGCTTCCCGGCGCGCGGCTGACCCGATCCGCTCTCTAGCGGATTTCTGCTCCCAAAACCCGGAGATTCCCATGAAGGAAACCAAACACGCGGCCTCGCCCGAGGCCCGCGCGGCGCTGGCGGACGTCCTGTCGGCGTTCGAGAGCTTCAAGGCCGCCAACGACCAGCGACTGGCCGCCATCGAGACCAAGCGGGCCGATGTCCTGCTGGAAGAGAAGGTCGGCCGCATCGACGAGGCCGTCGGCCGCGCCCAGGACCGGCTCGATCGTCTGATGAGCGACCTGCGGAGGCCTTCGCTTTCGGGTGATGCGCCGCTGGCGCATGCGGTCGACGAGCGCAAGGCCGCCTTCGATCGCTATGTGAAGACCGGCGAGACGCCCGCCGCCTTGCTTGAGGCCAAGGGGCTGTCGGAAGGCGTGGCCACCGCCGGCGGCTACGTCGCCCCGCCAGAGCTGGAGCGGCTGATCCTGCGTCGCCTGGCGGCCACCAGCCCGATGCGCGAGATCTGTCAGGTGCGCACCATCGGCGCCGGCACGTTCCGCAAGCCGGTGTCGCCGACCGGTCTGGCCGCCGCCTGGGTGGCCGAGACGGCGGTGCGTCCGGAGACCACCGCCCCGACCCTGGACGTCATCGACTTCCCGGCCGGCGAGCTCTACGCCAGTCCGGCCGCCACCCAGGCTCTGCTGGACGACGCCTATGTCAGCATCGACGAGTGGCTGGCCGAGGAGGTGCAGGACGCCTTTGCCGCCCAGGAGACCACGGCCTTCGTGACCGGCGACGGCGTCAACAAGCCCAAGGGCCTGCTGGCCTATACCGCCGCGCCCGACGCGACCTACACGTGGGGCCAACTGGGCTATGTGGCCACCGGCGTGGCGGGCGGTTGGACGGCGACCAATCCGACCGACAAGCTGATCGACCTGATCTACGCGACCAAGACCCAGTACCGCCAGAACGGCCGCTTCGTGCTGAACCGCCGCACGGTCAGCGCGGTGCGCAAGTTCAAGGACGCGCAGGGCAACTACATCTGGAACGCGGCGCTGCAGCCGGGCCAGTCGGCCAGCCTGCTGGGCTTCCCGGTCACCGAGATCGAGGCCATGCCGGACGTGGCGGCCAACGCCCTGGCCGTGGCGTTCGGCGACTTCGAGAAGGGCTATCTGATCGTCGACCGCGCCGGCGTGCGGGTGCTGCGTGACCCGTATTCCGCCAAGCCGCACGTGCTGTTCTACACCACCAAGCGCGTCGGCGGCGGCGTGCAGAACTTCGACGCCGTGAAGCTGCTGAAGTTCGCGGCGAGCTAGTCGTCTGACCCGGTCACTTGCCCCCACCTGACCTGCTTGCGCAGGTCGTCCGCCCCCGGAGGGGACAGACGGCGTCCCCCGTCTTCCCCCTCCGGGGGAGGAGCGCGCAGCGCGGAGGGGGCAAGTGATCCTCATCCAGGAAATCCCCCATGCCCCAATCCCTCACCCTGGCCGAGGCCAGGGCGTTCCTGCGCGTGCCTGACACGTCGGAAGACGCGGTCCTTACACTGCTGATCGACGCCGCCGAGGCGCGTGTCGCCACGGCCGCCGGCGTCGCCCTGACGCCCGCCAGCCCCGCGCCGCTGCGGCTCTCCATCCTGATCCTGGTCGCCCACGCCTACGAACATCGCGCCGAACCGGCGCTGGCCCTCGTGGAACCCTGGCTGGCCCCCTACCGAAAGCCGCGGCTGTGACCGACAAGCCCCTGATCGACGCCCTGGTCGCGCTGCTCAAGGCTGCGCCCGCCGTCACCGCCATCGCCGGCGCGCGGATCCATGCCGCCGCGCCGCGCATGCCGACCTATCCGTGCGTTGTCGTCACCCGGTCGGAAGGCCGCCCCGTCGAGGGGGAGACGATCGAGCACCTGTTGACCCTGACCTGCGCCAGCCGCTTCGGCGGTCCCGAGGAAGCCCGCGCCCTGGTCGCGGCCGTCCGCGCGGCGTTGCACGAGGCCAGGCCCGCGCTGACCGGACGGCGCCTGGTCACCCTGCGCACGCCCTATGCCGATGTCTTCGCCGGCGCCGATCGCGAGACCACGCTGGGGATCGTCCGCGTGCGGGCGGTCACCGAACCCCTCTAGATCCCGGAGAATCCCATGGCCGCCCAAGCCGGCAAGGACCTGCTGCTGAAGATCAGCGACGGGGCCGCGACCCCGACCTTCCACACCGTCGCGGGGCTGCGCGCCCGGACCATCAGCCTGAACGCCAAGACCATCGACGCCACCGACAGCGACAGCACCGGCCGCTGGCGCGAGCTGCTGGCCGGGGCGGGGGTCAAGTCGGTCGCCGTGTCGGGCGCGGGCGTGTTCCGCGACGCCGCGTCCGACGCCCAGGTGCGCACCAGTTTCTTCGACCAGTCGGCCCGCGTGTGGCGGTTGGTGATCCCCGACTTCGGCCAGCTGGAGGGCGCGTTTCTGGTCGCGGCTCTGGAATATGCTGGCGAGCACGATGGCGAGGCGGCGTTCGCGCTCAGCCTGGCCAGCGCCGGCGCCGTGACGTTCACGGCGCTCTGATGCTGACCGCCAACCCCGCGCGCGGCGAGGTCGTGGTGAGCCTGGCTGGAGCGCCGCGGCGTCTTTGCCTGACCCTCGGCGCCCTGGCGCGGATCGAGGGAGCCTTGGGGCTTACGGACTGGGCGCAACTGCCGGACCGGATCGCGACCCTGAGCGCCGGCGAGCTTTCCGCCGTGCTCGCCGCGCTGCTGGACGGCGGCGGCGAGGATCCGGCTATCGCCGCGCGCGCCACGGTCGCCGAAGCCGCCAGCGCCCTGGCCGCCGCCTTGGCCGCCAGCGCATGAGCTGGACGTCGCCGCTGCGGCTGGCGCTGCAGATGGGCGTTCCGCCCGAAGCCTTCTGGCGGCTGTCGCTGGTCGAATGGCGGGCCCTGACCGAAGCGCCGTCGGGACCGGTCCTGACCCGCGCCGACCTGACCGACCTGATCGCCCGCTATCCCGACGAGGAGCCTTGCCCATGAGCCTGGAAACCGACGGCCTCGGCGCCGTTCCCGCCCGCGCCGCCGAGGCCGCCGCGTCGCTGGAGGCCCTGAAGGCCCCCGCCGAGCAGGCCGCGCGGTCGATCGACGACGCCTTCGCCAGGGCCGGAACGTCGTTGGCCCGCTCGCTGGCGCGCGCGGCCTCCGACGGCGAGGTGTCGCTGGCCGAACTGGCGCGCGCCGTGCTGGGCGCGGCCGGCGCCGGGCTCGGGGCGGCGTTGTCGAAGAGCTTCTCGGGCGCGAGGGCCGATGGCGGCCCCGTGCTGCCGGGCGGCGCCTATCTGGTCGGCGAGCGCGGGCCGGAGGTATTCCGGCCGCACGGCGCCGGGAGCATCGAGCCGGCGGGAGCCGCCGGCGGGGTGTCCGTGACCGTCAACGTCCAGGGCGGCGAGGTCGCGAGCCTGGTGCGCTCGGACGCCCAGCTGGCCCAGGCCCTGGCGCGCGCCGTGAGCCTTGGCGCCCGCCGTCTGTAGAATTGGGCGTCTTTAGAGGACCACGGCCGCGGTGTTGATCGGCGCGGCGCCGTACTTGTTGTCGCCGGGCAAGCCGGTGCTGCAGCCGACCCAGAGCGTGAAGGCCAGCCAGACGGCGAAGGCGATGAACATCGACATCAGCAGGCCGCCGATGCTGGCCAGCATGGCCATGCTGGGCTCGCCGCCGTTGAAGGCCGCACCCAGGGCCGAGAGGCCGACCGAAGCGACGGCGCCGAACACCAGGATCGGGCCCAGCACCCACGGCAGCACCTGCCACCAGCCGGTCTGACCCATGTCGTGCAGGCGTTTGGAATGGATGCAGACGCTGGCGTAGATCGTGGCCAGCGAGATGGCCCAGCCGATCAGCGGGAGCCAGCCGGCCACCACGTTGACGCCCAGCAGGACGAGCCAGCCGATCCAGAACGCCTGGCGGCCGATGCGGCCTTCCGGCGACAGGAACAGGGTCTTCCAATCCATCGTGTTCTCCAATCTCGACCCCATACGTAGGGACCGACGACCCGCCGATGAAGTGAAAAGCGGGTCATGACGCAGACTTAATCGCATTCGCCGCGAACAGCTCCGCTTCCGCGTCAAATTTTCTGCAAACCTTTTCGTGAACCCGGAGAGATCGCCATGAGCGAGTTCCACGAGGTGCGCCTGCCCGCGCGCCTGGCGTTCGGCTGCACGGGCGGGATCGAGCGGCGCACCGAGGTCGTGACCCTGGCCTCGGGGTTCGAGCGCCGCACCAGTCCGTGGAGCCAGGGCCGCCGCCGCTGGCTGATCGCCACCGCCGCCCGGCCGCTGGATGAGATCGCCGAGCTGCTGGCCTTCTTCGAGGCGCGGGGCGGGCGGCTGGCGGGGTTTCGGTTCAGGGATCCGGCCGACTTCAAGTCATGCGCGCCCTCGGGCGTGACGACGGCGGGCGATCAGGCGATCGGCGCGGGCGATGGCGCGCGCAAGGCGTTCCAGCTGGTCAAGGCCTACGGGACGGTGTCGCGGACGATCGCCAAGCCGGTCGTCGGCACGGTCAAGGTCTCGGTGGCCGGCGTGGTTCTGGCCGCCAGCGCCTTCACGGTGGAGGCGACGACCGGCGTCGTGACCCTGAACGTCGCGCCAGCCGCGGGCGCGGCGGTCAAGGCCGGCTTCGAGTTCGATGCGCCGGCGCGCTTCGACACCGACCGCCTGGACGTCACCTTGGAGGGCTTCGCCGCCGGCCGGGTCACGGCCTGCGCCCTGGTCGAGGTGCGGGTCTGATGCGCGCCCTGCCCGAGGGGCTGGATGTCGCCCGCCTTTGCTGGGCCTGGATCGTGGTGCGCAGCGACGGCGCGCGACTGGGCTTCACCGACCACGATCGCGATCTGGTGGTCGACGGCGTGACCTGCAGGGCCGGCGGCGGCTGGAGCCCTGGCGCCAGCGACGCCGCGGTCGGCTATGCGCCTGGGCAGGCGGCGGCGCTGGGCGTTCTGGACGACGCTGGCCTCAGCGAGGCGGATCTCGCGGCGGGTCTCTATGATGGGGCGCAGGTGGCCGCGCTGCGGGTGGACTGGAGCGCGCCGCATCGCGTGGTGCGGCTGTGGACCGCCAGCATCGCTTCGGTCGCCTGCGAGGGCGAGGCCTTCAAGGCGACCCTGGCCGGACCGGCGGCGGATCTGGAGCGGATGGCGGGACGCACCTTCACCCGGCTGTGCGACGCGCGGCTGGGCGATGAACGGTGCGGGATCGTGGCGCAGACCGGCGCGGCTTGCGACAAGCGCTGGGCGACGTGCGTCGGGACGTTCGCCAACGGCGTGAACTTCCGCGGCTTCCCAACGGCGCCGGGCGAGGATTTCCTGACCCTGTACCCCGTCGAGGGCGAGCGGAATGATGGGGGGCGGCGGTGAAGGCGGTCAGCGCCCCCTCCGTCACGGCGCGTATCCGCGCCGCGCCACCTCCCCCGTTTCACGAGGGAGGAGAAGGTGCCCCATCCTCCCCCGCGTGCGGGGGAGGTGGATCGCTGCGGATACGCAGCGAGACGGAGGGGGCGCTCGTGGTTGCCGAAACCCGCCGTTGGCTGGGCACGCCCTATCGCCACCAGGCCTCGACCCTCCAGGCCGGCTGCGACTGCCTGGGGCTCGTCCGCGGCGTCTGGCGTGCGCTCAACGGCGCCGAGCCTGAGGCCCCGCCGCCGTATCGCCCCGACTGGGCTGAGACCGGCGGGCGGGAACTCTTGCTGGAGGCGTTCGGTCGCTGGCTGCTGCCTGTTGCGCCAAGCACCGCCGGCCCCGGCGACGTCCTGGTCTTCCGCATGGCCCCCGGCGCGGTCGCCAAGCACTGCGCGATCCAGTCGGGTCCCGACCGGATAATCCACGCCTATTGGGGCCGGGCCTGCGTCGAGAGCGCCCTGGGCCGCTGGTGGCGCGAGCGCCTGGTCGCCGTCTTTCGTTTCCCCGCATAGGAGGCCGCCATGGCCCAGATGATCCTGTCCAGCGTCGGCGCGGCGATCGGCGGACCGCTCGGGGCGGTGGCCGGCGCCACGCTGGGGGCGATGGCAGACCAGGCGCTGGTCAGCGCCCTGAGCCCGGCTCGCCAGATCGGGCCGCGCATCCCCGAACTGCGCCTGACTGGGGCGGCGGAGGGGGCGGCGATCCCTTGCGTCTTCGGTCGCGCGCGCGTCGGCGGCCAGGTGATCTGGGCGGCGCGGTTTCGCGAGAAGCGGGTCGAGGGTCGCGTCGGCGGCTCCAAGGGCCAGAAGACGACTGCCTACGCCTACAGCCTGTCATTCGCCGTCGCCGTGGCCGAAGGGCCGATCGACGGCGTCGGCCGGATCTGGGCCGACGGGAAGGTCATGGACATGACCGGCGTGACTATGCGCCTGCATCGCGGGACCGAGGATCAGCTGCCGGACCCTCTCATCGTCGCCGTTCAGGGCGACGCTCCGGCCTATCGCGGCGTGGCCTATGTGGTGTTCGAGGATCTGCCGCTCGAGCCCTATGGCAATCGCCCGCCGCAGCTGTCGTTCGAGGTCTTCCGCCGGCCGCGCGTTCCAGGGACCGTCGGGCTGGAGGAGCGGCTGAAGGGCGTCTGCCTGATCCCTGGCGCGGGCGAGTTCGTCTACGCCACGCAGGCGGTGCTGCGCCGTGAAGGCCTGACCCGCACGGCGTCCGAGAGCATCCACAATGGCGAAGGGCGGCCGGACCTGGTGGTGGCGCTGGATCAACTGCAGGCCCAACTGCCCGCCGTCGAGGAGGTGACCCTGGTCGTCAGCTGGTTCGGGACCGACCTGCGCTGCGGCCAGTGCCAGATCAAGCCGGGCGTCGAGCACCTGGCCAAGGAGACGCTGCCGTTCTCCTGGAGCGTAGCCGGCGTCGATCGCGCCGGCGCGCATGTGGTCTCGCTAAAGGATGGCGCCCCGGCCTATGGCGGCACGCCGGCCGACGCGGTGGTCTTGCAGGCCATCGCCGAGCTGAAGCGGCGCGGGCTGCGCGTGGTGCTGTATCCGTTCATCCTGATGGACACGCCGACCTATCCCTGGCGTGGCCGGATCACCTGCGCGGCGGGGGCGGACGGCACAGCCGCGGCGGCGACCCAGGTCAACGCCTTCTTCGACGGCGAATGGGGCCTGCGCCGCATGGTGCTGCACCAGGCCGCGCTGGCCGCCCAGGCCGGCGGCGTCGACGGCTTCGTCATCGGCTCGGAGCTGCGCGGCGTCACCACGGTGCGCGGCGCGGGCGGGGCCTATCCGGCGGTGACCAAGCTGAAGGCCCTGGCGGCCGAGGTGCGGGCGGTGGTCGGTCCGGCGACCCGGCTGGGCTACGCTGCCGACTGGAGCAAGTATTTCGCTGTTAGCTACTGCGACTAACGCCGTAGCACTGGTCCGAATAGGTGGATGTTAAGCATCGACAGCTAAGGCATGTAGTGAGGGTTCTAACTATGCCGAAAGCCTACCTATACGCGAGGTTCAGCACGCCTCAACAAGAGCACGGCGCGTCGCTGGAGAGGCAACGCGAACTGTGCGAGAACATGTGCACGCGCCACGGCTGGACAGTAGCCGAAATCGTGGAAGACAAGGGTAAGTCGGCGTGGAAGGGCGACCACCTTCGATCCGGCAAGCTGGGGAAGTTCGCGGCCCGCGTCCGCAACGGAGAGATCGAGCCGGGCTCGATTCTCGTTGTCGAACAACTCGACCGCCTGTCGCGCCTTGACCCTCGGAGCGCGCAACGGTGGATGGAAGACCTCTGCGAGATCGGGCTGAAGATCGCCACGGTTGATGGCGACAAGGTCTACGACGAGCACGCCCTACGCGGCCCCGACGCTATTACCAATATCCTGATGATCCTGATCAAGGCTCAGGTCGCGCACGAGCACTCGCAACGCAAGTCGCGCCTGAACAGCGACAACTGGCAACGTCGATTCGAGCGCGCCAAAGAGGGCAAGATTATCTCCCGCCGCACTCCGGCGTGGATGACTGTCACCGACGAGGGCAAATGGAAGATCGACGATCTGAAGGCTGACATCGTCCGCGACATTTACCGCTGGAGCGCTGAGGGGCAGGGCAATCGCATGATCGCCGCCTACCTCAACGATCAGGCGGTCCCGAGCTTCGGTGGGCGTGGTGTGAAGTGGACCGACAAGTATATTGGCCTGCTGCTTCACAACCCGGCGGTCGAAGGTGATTACATCCCCGGCGCCAGCAACAAGACCGGCACGGGCGAGCGCATCGTCGGGTATTTCGACCGTATCGTTGACCCGTCGCTTGTTGCTGCGGCCCGGGCCGCATCCGATGGTCGGCGCGGCACGGGCGGGCGTTATCGTCGCCTGTCCACCAACTTGTTCGCCCAATCGATCTACTGCGGTTGCTGCGGTGGGCCGATGACGCTCCGCCCCCGCCAGTCGAGCAAGCTTTCGCCGACCAGCGTCCTGCGGAAGGGTCTGTTCCAGTGCCGGAATGCCATGCAGCGCCGTGGTTGCACACAGCGGCAGATGTTCGCTTACGCCCCGTTCGAGAAATCGGCGTTGAAAGAGGTGCTGCACCTCGCGCTGGATGATCGATACTTCACCAAGGGCAGTGAGACCATCGGTCTGGTGATCGAGCTTGCCCAAATCGAGAAGGATTTGAAGGATGCCGTCGAGCAGCAGGCGTCCGCGATCAACCTGTCGATTAAGAACCCGCACATTCCGGGCTATCAAGTCCGCGTCGATGAACTGGAACGGGAGATCGGCAAGCTGAAGGCTGCGGTCGAGGACGCCCAAAAGCGCCTGAATCGAGCACGAGGTGCGGTCGATCCGGCCGAGCATCAGCGGCGCGTTTTCGAGGTCCGCGACCTGTTGGATGTGGACGACGAGGAGACCCGGACACAGGCGCGAATGAAGGTCGCCGAGGCGTTGAGGGCGATGCCGGTGAAGGTGACCTGTCACGTTGCCGGTGGCGAGCGGCTGTACAGGATGGTTGTCGCTCGTGGCGCTGCGGTGTTCTGGATCGGCAATCGTGGCGAGGTCACCAAGTCCCTCGACATCGTTCGGATGGTCGGCGCCAACGAGTTCGGCGATCTGAGCGAGGGTGATGATCCCTCGGGCCTGCGCGCCATTCACAAGATTGCGCGTGCGCTCGCCGCACCCAACACGCCGACACCGACGCATAGGGAAAAGGCCCGGTTGTTCTACGAGCGCTATGTTGAGGAAGAAAAGCGGCGGATGGATGAGCAGGACGCCGCCGAGATGGAAGAGGCCTATGGCCCAGACTGGCGTGAAGGCCGCAAGATCGCGTCTCGGTTCGCGGGCATCCCGATTGGGGCCATCAGTTAGTTGCGGGGTTCTCTGTTACGCCAACTTCTGGATCGCGCTGATCGATACTGGGTAGGCGTGCTTCCCAGAGACGGCGCTGAACGTCGGCCTCGAATTCCGCAATCTTTGGGGACCATTCGACGGTGAAGGCGTCTCGGGCCTCGCGCTGGTTAGCGCCCGGTATCCGGCCCAGCTCGCGCTCAAACGCCGCCTCGGAGTTCGCCGCGCCGATCAGGCTGGAGAATTCTTTGAACCGATCACGCAACGGCTTCTGAACGAAGATGCCGAACGACAGAAGGTAGTTGTTGAACTTGGAGTGGGCCTTTCTTGCGGCCTGAAGTTCGAGGAATTCCACCCCCTTTACGAACTCGTCCTGTCGTTCTCTGCCGACGAGTGTACGCAGCCTGTCCTTATCGATCTCCGAGAACTGGTAGGTGTCGAGGAAGCGCGAGTACACGTCGGGCTCCAGATTCTCGACAATGGGGCGGCCTGCGACGTTGCGCGGCGATATCTTGCCTGTGGCGCCACCGGCTACGTGGAGAAGGTGCCATGCTCGGGGCAGCACCTTGAACTCCTGCTCGTGGAGCTTGGTGGTCCGATCCAATGACACCAGTACGTCGAACCGGAAGTGCTCGATCTTGTCGGTCTGGGTCGCCTTGAAGACCTCATTCTTCAGGGCCTCTTCGGCCTTGAACTTCTCGATGTCACTCGTCAGTCCATGCTCGAACTTTTTTAGGTCCTTCTGAAGGGCGTTCTCGATAGCCTTCTCGCCCGCAAACTTGAGGTAGCTGTAAGCCGCAACCCATGCCGCCAGTCCACTGAACACCGGGATGCCCAGCCATTTCGCAAACGCGATCAAGTCAACTTCCACGGCGATGTCCCTACCTCGTCGGCCAAACACGTCGTTCCAGTGATCGCGGCCACGCTCAAGCTGCGACGCCGCAGTTCAACGGGCAAGTTTGCTATTCAGCTCTTCCAACTCGGCACCGATGTCCGACGCATCGACAAAGTCGATGTTCGTGATCTCGGCGTAAGCCACGCCGACGTAAAACATGAATTTGGAAGCGCGGGCGAGCGTCTGTTTGATGCCGCCATCCTCGTTGGGGCCAATCAGAAAATTGCTCCACGACTTACCGTCAGGCGCGATGTTCAAGTGCTTGTGCATAGACGATAAAGACGGGTGTGCCGCCTCATCGGATAGATGCTTGTAGTGTAGATATTGCGTATTGAGTGGCCCCTTGTCTGCGAATGTCTTCACGCCAGTGTCCGGAAGTCTGCGGCCTGTCGGGTCCAAAGCAAGGCGGATGGCACGCTCGGCAAGTTGCTTGTCGATCCGCGCGTTGAGTTCGGCCAGTTTGGCTTCGATGGCGGTTCGCTGTATCGGGTCCACGTTGTCCATTTCGAGGATGAACTTGTAGAGCCCACGCCGCGACTTCGCGGCGTCGAACCAGATCAGGTCCAAGGCCTCCGGCGTGTCGGCAGTCATCGCTGCCAACTGGAAGCAGGCTTCCAGCAGGCTGCGAGCAAGGATGCCCGCTTCGGCGTTCATCCCGCGCTCAGCCATCAAGACCATGCCCTGATAATTCCCAAGGCAACGCCACATCAACATTGTGGCTACCGTTTCGGGGCTCTGCGACCCACCGCGCTTGGCGCCGGTGATCTGCTCTGAACCGTCGATAGCGATGATCTGGAGGCGGTCGTTCAGTTTGTCGGCAAAGGCGAACCAATCCGCGTTAGCTGCACGGATCGTGGGCACGTGGCCTTGGATTTCTTTTGCCAAAAAGCCGTGCTTGGAGAAGGCTTCTTTGTAGTCGGTCATCGTGTGGAGGTAGGTCATGGCATGCGGCAATTCTACCGAAAATTGCGTGGTGTCGTCATGCTCCCGGTGACGCGGATATGGACGGGAATTTCCGTCGCTGGCTAAATACCAATGTGGACCGCCCAGCGGCCCTGCTCAATCAGCGACCGTGTCTCTCGGGGGATCGCCATCGGCGGTCATGAAGCGGACCCCACCGCAAAACTGGAAAAGGCTGGGCGTAAACTCGTGACCGGCACAGGAATGGCGTAGGGAGCGCCACCGGAACGGGATCGGTCCCGGTCGTCCGTAAGGCCCGAAGGGGCCACGTGTGGGTTGGTATCCACGCCAGATTATAGAAGTCGTGGTCCACCCGAACCGATGGGAGCCAAGGCGACTGCCGTGCGGTCTGTAGAGCCCGGCAGTGCAGTTGTCACCGTGGCCGGTGGCAACGAACCGTTTCGACCCAGTTCAAGCAGCAACGTCCCACACGATGGGGCGGCCAGATGTATCGTTCACCGGGAGTGCAAGGCGGGCCGATGAAAATGCGAAAGCGACATCGCAGTCCAAGTCCCCAAAGCTCCAACCTTCAGGTGGAACGAAGTCGGTGCTGTGGGGTCGGGAAGTCGAGGTAATTGCGAGGTCTCGGGAAACCACTCGCGGTGTAACAACCAAACGCCTCCTACAGAAGCTGACTCGTCCGAGAAAGTTACAATCCCCCTGTTCCTCACCCCCCTCTGCCTGAACCGCTTCTCAGGCAGAGGGGGGTGAGGAACAGGGGGGATAAAAGCTAATCTGAGCGCAAGAGAAGCCAACAACATCGCTTGCACACCATATTTGATTGGATTGATTGAAAACCGACCGAAGGCGAGAAGCGAAGGCGACAGCCGAAGCGGTCGCTGAGGTCCGCGTGAGCGAAGCTCGCGCGCTAAAACGTTTCCTCGGTATGCCCCTAAGGGAGCATTTGGATGGTTAAGTTCAAAACCGGCAGGCGGACCTCATTACCTCTACTTCTAAGGCTTGAGGCATTGGGCCAGCCGCATTGATGCTGCCTGAAAATACTCAGCATCAAGCTCAATGCCGATGAACTGCCTGCCTTCCAGAACGGCCGCGACGCCGGTAGTGCCGGACCCCATGCAAACATCCATCACCGTGTCGCCGGGGTGGCTGTATGTTCGGACCAAATAGCGCATGAGATCGATAGGCTTTTGGGTCGGGTGGATCGGCGCGGCTTCAGAGGCAAACCGCAGTATCGACGTCGGATAGCCGGTATGTGTCTGGACTGTGGACGCGCCCAGCTTCCTGCCGATGAACGTGCCGTGGGTATAGCCGTTGGCTCTGTGTTTTGGCGTCGGAAGCGGTTCCAGATTTTGCGGATGGTAGGTCATCTGCCGCTCGCTGCGGTGCCTGCCGACAACGACGCCGGGCGAAAACACACAGACGTCCTCGTGCTTTTTTAGCGGCATATGCTTCGCATGCAAAAAGCCGGTTGGCCGGGTTTTCTCCCAGACCAAACTATATTTGAACCAAGCCAAATTGCTGGTGATCAGGTGCGACGTGAATGGCTGGCTGGCCGTCATTATCACGGTGCCATTAGGCGTCAGCAGCCTTCGAAACTGGTCCCACAACGGTTCGAGCGGGATAGGCTGATCCCAATCCAACTCGGTCGAGCCATAGGGCAGATCGGTGATAATCGTATTCACCGACCTGTCGGGAAGGAGCGGCAATATGTCGAGGCAATCGCCCTCGTAGAGCTGCATACCGAGGCCGAGCGCGGATCGAGGCGTCAGTTCCGGTGCCAACCCGAGCGACGTCATCGCGCCGGTCAGGCTCCTGATAGAGCCTTGGCCGTGTTCGATCTGGACAACGGTCGGTTTACTCACGCCCACGAGCGCGGCGAGTGCGGACTGGGTCAGTCCGGCGGCCTTCCGGGCGGCCGCGATCCAAGCCCCGAGCGCCATTTCAGGGGGCTGGCCGACGAAGCGTCCGTTTAGAATGCCTGTCGCGCGCAGGAGCGGAGCGACAGTTCCTCCGCCTGCCTCCAGTTGTCGGACGGTGGCGATGTCCATGGCGGCGGACGTCGCCAGTTGAAGCTGGGTGAGGCGGCGGTGGCGTCGAAGCGCTCGCAGGCTCGCCCCAAGGCCCTCGGCCCCGACGGGGGTGGCAGTTTCGTTGACTTTTTGGGCGGCGTCGAACGGCATGTCGAGCCAAAAATAGAGCAAAAACCTTTACTCGAATGTTATGCGGGCAGCGGTTCTGTCAGGCTGGAATGCGAGACCTCAAGCTTGCATCGAGCCGGTGCCGTGCGGCGCGCTGGAGCATCCAAGAACCCAGAATCCAAAGACGCCTGATGCCGGTCGAGCCAAGCCTTGGCGCGTTGGTAGTCTGGTAGGATCGATGCCAAGAACGCCCAGAACGCCTCGCCATGGGAGCGATGCTTCAGGTGGGCCAGCTCATGGACGACGACATACTCCAGCACCCGTCTGGGTGCGAAAGCCAGATGCCAGTTGATGTGGATAGCGCCCTCGGCGCCGCACGAGCCCCAGCCGGATTTCATGTCAGCGACGCGGATCGCACGTGGCTTAAGACCATGCCGCTTCTGATAGGCGGCAGCGATGGCGTTTACGTCCTGACGCACTTGCCGCTTGAGCCATAGCTTGACGTGCAGGGCCACGATGGCGTCGGCCGTCTCGGCCTCGACCCACGAGGGTAGGTCAACGAGGAAGCCCGCTTTGTGCGTGACCTGAACACCCGCGCCGTCATGACGCCGAACCGTCAGGGAAGACATTCGCCCCCGGAAGGGAATTTTCGAACCCGTCATGAAACGCGGCACGACGTGCTGGGTCGCGGTCTGCTCTTCAAGCTCGCGTATGGTTTCGAAGAGCCATTGGCGCTTGCGGTCGAGGAAGCCTTCAATGGCCGCGTCGTCGTCCGTAGTCAGGGCCAAGACCTCGACATAGCCGGGCGTCACCGTGATCCGGCGCTCCGCCGCCGTGGCGGTTCGTCGAAGTTCATAGGCGATCTCGGTCTGGCCGATGCGGAGGCTGGGCATCAGGACGATCCGGCGTAGGCGTGAATCGCGAACTCTTCGATCTTCTCGCAAACCGCCGCCGCGTCCGCGACCCCATTTGCGCGCAGGATGGGTCGGACGGACTTCCGCAGGTCCTTCCGGTATCCATCCATGAAGAACCAAGAGGGCTGGTCGCGCAGGGCCGCTACATAAAGGTCGCCGATCTGAATGGCGGCGGCCTGCAGGCTGGCATGGTCCACATCTGGCGCCAACGCTTCCACGATCCGCAGGATCGAAAACGCCCGCTCGTCCATGCCAAGATCGGCGTGGGCGCCTTGTTCGGCGTTGATGCCGCCGGTCAGGTCTTCGAAGTCCCGCAGGCCCTCGGCGGCGGCGATCTGCCCCTCCTCAAACCGGCGGATGATTTCCAGCACCTTCTCTGAAAACCGCCCGTATTGGGCCGGGTTCTTGTCCACCAGCTCACGGGTGACGCGGCGAAGTTCGGCCGACTTGCGGACAAACGCCTCCTGAAGCTCTTCCTCGGTCTTCTCCTCGACCTCGAAGTCGTCGCCGAAGTTTGGGTCGGTGATCGAGCGCAGGCGGATGGTGGTCGATAGGCCGGTGACGTGGACATGCTCTTCCAGCATGTCCCTGATCTTCCCGGTGTAGCTCTTGTGATCGACGCTCTCGTCTTTGGAGATCACCTGTGTCGCCAGCCGTAGGAAAGCCGCCGCCCACTTCACGTCGGCGGTGAACTCCAAGATCGCCGGATCGGGCGACAGGTCGCCGTAGACGCGGATGAAATTGCGGGCGAGCCGCTGAAGCTCGAACCAGTCGTCCTCGCGGTCTTCGGCCGCCAACTTGCCGACCGCGTAGGCCGCTGCCTTCTCGTCCATGCCGTCGAGGCCCATCAGCCGCTTTTGGCGGGCGTAGCGGGCGTGGGCTTCCTTTAGGTCGTTCCGAAGGGTGGAGATGTCGCGCAGAGCGTTCTGCACGTCTTCGGCGCGGTAGGAGGCCAGAGCCTCATCGAGGTGATTGGTGACCCCGATGTAGTCCACGATCCGGCCGTGGGGTTTCTCGATCTCCACACCGTCCGGTCGCTTTAGCGAACAGGTCCGGTTGGTGCGGGCGATAGCCTGAAGGAGTCCATGCTCCTTCAGTGGTTTGTCCAAATACATCACCGCCTCGATGGGCGCGTCGAACCCGGTCAGCAGCTTGTCGCAGACGATCAGGAAGGATGGCTCCTCGCCGAAAGCCTTGAACCGCTTCTTAGCCTCTTTTTCGGCCGCATCATCCAGATACCAGCCTTCAAGCTCGGCCCGCAGGGCGGCGACATCCGGGTCTTCTGACGGCTTGTTGTCCTCCTGCGATTTGGAGAAGACGCAGGCGATCATGGCGTCGGCCTTGGCCTTCACGTCAGCCTTGTCCATGCCGCCTTTCATCAGGTCGGCGGCGATCACATGGGCCAAGGCCATGCGGTAGAGGACGACCGCTTCACGATCCACGACGACGATTTGGGCCTTGAAGCCGTCCGGTCGGCAGACCTGCTTGAAGTGCTCCCAGATGTCTAAGGCGACCAGCCGAACGCGCTCGGGGTGCTTGGCGAGGGTGGCGAGCGTCAGCCCCTTGGACTTCAGCTTCTCGCGCTTCTCGTCGGGCAAATCGACGAACCAACGGTCGAACAGGATGTCGAGCTCGGCCTCGTTAATCGACCAGTCGGTCTTCCGGCCTTCATAAAGGATCGGGACGGTCGCGCCGTCGCGCACGGCGTCGTCGATCCCATACTTGTCGAGATAGCCTTCGCCGGGCTCGCTGAAGCGGGCGTAGGTGTCCTTGTCGGTGCTCTTGATCGGCGTGCCGGTGAGGCCGAAAAACCGGGCATCCGGCAGCGTCGCCGACAGGAAGGCGCCGAGGTCTTTCTCCTGCGTTCGGTGGCATTCATCCACCAACACGATCCAGTTGTCTGAGTTCGGGATCGGGTGTTTCGATCCGGCGAACTTGAAGATCGTGGACATCAAAATCTGGCCGTTGCCGCCGCGCGCCACGGCCTCGCGCAGTTCGCCGACCGACGCCGCCTGCTTGGGATTGGGCAGTCCGCAGGCAACGAAGGTTTTGGAAATCTGGTCGTCGAGGTCGATGCGGTCGGTCAGGACGAGGATGTTGGGGTTCTGAAGCGTGTCCGCATCCAGCGTCAGGTGGGTCTTCAGCTTCAGGGCAAGGAACACCATGGTCAGGCTCTTGCCCGAGCCTTGAGTGTGCCAGATCAGCCCCTTCTTCAGCTTGCCCTCGGCGACACGGGCAACCGCCTTGTTGACTGCTCGGAACTGCTGGTAGCGGCAGACCTTCTTGATCTTCCGGCCGCTCTCAGGGTCGGTTTCGAAGACGATGAGGTGAGCCAAGATGTCCAGCAACCGCGAAGGCTCCAGCAGGCACCAGAGGTCCTTGGCGAGGTCATCGGGAAAGTCGGCTCGCTGGCGGGGCCACGCATCAGGCCACGGGGCATAGAACTGCGAAGGGCTACCGGTAGCGCCGTATAGCGTGGTGATGCCGTCCGTCACGAGGTTGAAGGCGTTGGAATAGAACAGGCGCGGGACGTCGCGTTCGTATTGCTTGATCTGCTCGAACGCCTCCTCGGCCTTGGCCGTGGCCTTCAACGGGCACTTGGCCTCGATCACGACGAGCGGGATGCCGTTCACGAACACCACGATGTCGGCAATACGCGAACGTTGGGCGGCGACGCGGAACTGGCGGACGACGTGGAAGCGGTTTCGCTCGGGCTGCTTGAAGTTGATCAGGGCGATGTTCCGCCCCTGAGCCTCGCCGGTAAGCTTTCGCGTGTAGGCGCCGCGCAGCCTCTTCTGCCATTCCTCATTGTCGGAAAGGGTTGAGAGCTCGGCATAGATAGCGTCGGCGTCGGCCGCGCTCATACCGTTCAGGGATTGCAGCGCCTCGACCAGAACTGGCTTGAGGATGACACGGTTTTCCTCCTGCCGCATCGCCATGGCCGCTTCGGGCGAGAGCGGCTGGTAGCCGAGCGTGGCGAGCGCATCGAGGGTCGGCTTTTCGGCGAGGCGGTATTCGCTCATGGCTGGCGGCCTCCTGCTTCATAGGTCTCAATCAAGAAGAGGCAGAGCGTTCCGGCGGCACCAACTGCGAGGCGGGCGTGGCGAGAGGTGAGGCCTCGGGCTGAACTCGGCTTTCCATGTCCCGAACCATACAGCGCACGAAGCTCATCCATCTGATGGGCTATGTTGCCGAGGCCGTTGAGGGTCGCTTTGATGGCGTCCAAGCCTCGACTTCGCTCAGGAATGTCGTCCGGCGCGAGGTGCAGACATTTCAGGGTTTGCCGCACGAGCGCCGACGGGCTCGCTGATTTGTCGAAAGCCTCGCCCGATCGCTCGATGATGTCCTTACAAACCGCTTCAATTAGCTCCTTGGCCGAGCCAATTGCGTCTGCCGGGCTACTCTCGCAAGTGCGCTCGATGTTACGAATGCGCGATAGGACATTCTCGTGACTGATCTTTTCGCCATGCGCGCGAAGGTGTTGGAGAACGTTTGTCGCAGCGGCACCAGACTTTGGTACGAAATCGAGCCTATTTCCGTCATCGATTAGGTCGAAGCCGTCGCGAGCGACACAGCGGCGGAGAGCCTCGATCCGGTTTTCGCGGTCGCCCACACCGGGGTAGAAATGCGGGCTCATGATTTGATTGATCGCTTCGGCGATCTGATCGGTCCCGTTGAGCTTTCGCCAAGCCTGTTCGGCAAACGAAGTTTTGTTCTCAAGCATACGCACGACCGGTTCATCGAGGCCGAAAGAGTTGAAGAACCCGATCAGCCGCGTGCTGTTCATGCCGGTGTCGTAGGCAATCGTAGCGAGGTTGGCGATTGCACCTTCTCCGAGCCTCATGTGGGCACGCGCACTCTGCCTGATAGAAGTTCGGTCGCTTGGCTTGAGCGAAGCCGTCGCAGTGACCTTAGTTTTTCCTGCTCATGCTCGATCAGCGCGTCTATGCAACCGATCTCCTCAACCACGGCACCCTGCCTTTCCAGATCGGGAAGCGGAACGGGCAGGGCCTTTAGCTGAGACGAATTGATTGATGCCAGATTTGTTGTGCGCTTCGCGCAGGACAAGAAGTAGGCGCGGCCTAAGTAGGATTGAGTTACCAGCGCAAGGAACGCCGGAAGAAGCCGCATTTGGTCACTTCGAACACAGAAAACGTGGTTTTGGTGAAGGCAAGGATGGACCTGCGCTTTCCAAACACCACCACGGCCGAGCTTGTCGTAGTCACCGCCCTCGGTCAGTAGAACATCGCCGTCCTTGAGTGAATAGCGGTCCACCTTATCGGCTTCGACCGCGATCTCCTGCATTTCGGATAAGTCGAACCAGCCATCCTGCACGTTGGCTACGCGCAAGTAGGGTAGTTGAACGTGTCTTCCGTCGGCGTTCTTGTTTTTCGCGATGCCGGTGCGAACCTCGGCGACGTCAGACAGCACGTGATCGCCCCCGTCGGCTTCCACGATGGCCTGCATCATTGCATCCAATGCGCTCTGTCTAACCGCTGACGCCGCGCTTAAGACCGAACCCGTTGTCGCAATCGCGGCATCCATCGACCGCAGCACTTCGGCGATACGCCGCTGCTCATCGAGCGACGGGAGGTCCCACACGAGGCGCTTAATGTCTTTGGTCGATAGATGTTTGACCGTAGTGCCTGTGATCGCCTGCTCAAGGCGCTTAAGTTCGGGCTGCATGCGATAGAAGAGGTATTCGTTGTCCAAGACGTTTGGTCGAGACGATTTGAGCCTCAACACCCGTTGGTTCAAAAGCGCATCTTCGCCAGCCCAACGAACAGCCAAGAACTCGCCGTCCATCCCCGCTACGATGTCGCCCTTCCTGATGATGTAAGCAGGGTCGAAGTCACCAACGTATCGGCAAACCGTCTCATCGGACTTGAGATCGCGGATTCGTATTAGTGGCATCCCCTCGGAGGGTTCAGTGGTGAACTGCTCGGACTTGAACGCGAAGCCCGAAAGAATCTCGGTCAGTTCCCCAACGTTGAAGTTGGTGGTTACTGGGCCATCACCGCGCATAGCCGAGCCTCTTGAGGTGCTCGACCATAACCGCCTCGGCCTCGTTCCGCTTGGCGATCAGGTCTTGCAGCTTGGCGACTTCGGCGGCGACATCGACGACCTCCGCGTCGGCGCCGGTTTGCACGTAGCGGCTGATGTTGAGATTGAAGCCGTTTGCCTCGATCTCCTCCACAGGCACGACGCGAGCCAGCTTCTCGATGTCGGCGAAGCCGTGAAACGCCTCGGCGAGTGTCTTTACGTTCGCGTCGGTGAGGGCGTTCTGGGCTTTGCCCGGCTGGAAGGTCGCGTCGCCATTGACGACCAACACCTTGCCTTTCCGATCCCTTGGTTTGCTCTTCCGAATGATGAGGATCGCTGCCGGAATGCCCGCGCCATAGAAGAGGTTGGGCACCAGCCCGATCACCGCCTCGATGATGTCGGCCTTCAACATCGCCTCGCGGATACGGCCCTCGGCGCCGCTCCGGAACAACACGCCGTGCGGCACGACAACCCCCAGCATGCCGTCATCTTTGAGCGAGGCCACCATGTGCTGGACGAAGGCGAGGTCGCCGTATCCCTTCGGCGGACAACCGTATTTGTCGCGGCCGAACGGGTCGCCGTTTGACCAGATGTCGTGGCCCCATTCCTTCACCGAGAAAGGCGGATTGGCCAACACTCGGTCGTAGGCGCCGATGCCCGCGACGAACTCCTTAGCCGTTGGGTCATACCGTCTCGGCGCCAGCAGCGTGTCGCCCTTGGCGATGAAGGCGTCGTCAATGTCGTGCAAGAACAGGTTGATCTCAGCGATAGACCAAGTGTCGAGTTCCTTCTCCTGTCCGAAGAGGGACAGGCTTCGGGTGTCGCCCCCGTGGTCTTTTACGTATTGCGCGGCTTCCAGCAGCATGCCGCCCGAGCCGCACGTCGGGTCGTAGATCGACATGCCGGGCTGGGGCTGGAGGCATTCGATGATGACGCGGACGACCTCTGTCGGGGTGTAAAATTCGCCGCCCGCCTTGCCTGCGCTGTCGGCGAACTTCTTGATTAGATACATGTATGCCTTGCCGAGCATGTCGGCTGGCACGTCTGCGTTTCGGAGCCGATGCTTCTCGAAGTGGGCGAGAAGCGACTCTAATCGGGCGTCCGGGAAGCGTTCCTGATTGGCGAAGTCGATGTCGCCGAACACACCGCGCAGCCGCATGTTCGCGTCTTCAATCGCCTTGAATGCGATGTTGAGGTGCTGACCAATCTGCGTGGAATGCTTTCGCACCGCGTCCCAGCGGTGCTCGGCCGGAATATGGAAGCGGTGCTCGTCCGGTTCGGCCGCCTCTTCGCGGTCGCCCGTCTCGGCGAGCAGCCTCTCGAAATCCTCATCCCAAACGTCGCAGAGACGTTTGAAAAAAAGCAAACCGAAGATGTAGTCCTTGAATTTCCCTGCATCGACGTGGCCGCGCAGGATGTCTGCCGCCTTCCAGAGGTGGGTTTCCAGCTCGGATTGAGAGAGTGTCGCCACGGATCGCCCCATAATCGCGCCGCACTTTTGGCGCGCCTTCAAAGTGTGTTGGATCGAGATGTCGCGCTAGGGTCAAGTCATCAGCAGCGCGACATCGACCGCGTCAGCCGCTGGTCGCGCGGGCTACCATGAGCCCCCGGCGTCGCCACGGACATCAGCCAGTTCGACAGGCTGTCCACCATTTCTGGCGACGAACCGGCGCTGGATTGGCCGACGAAGTAGTGGGCGAGAACAGCGATTTCCTCGGGCGCTGCGACCGGTTGACCGCCCCAATACCAAAACCGCCGGAACAGAACGGCGTTTTGACCGCGCTTGTCGCGCCCCCGACTGACGCCGTCCCAATGATAGTCGTGACGCAGCGGTGTCAGGATTTCAGCGCCCTCGGTTGTGTGCCCATCGAGGCGATAGATGGCGTCTGGCCGCCGGGCATGGCTTTTCTGATAGGCGCCGAGCTTGACCACTTCATCGACCTCACCCGCCCAAGCCACAAGGCCGCGCCCATACGACTTCGGCATGAAGCCGATCACCCAATCACCCCTCTGGGCGGATTTCCGTATGCCGGGCTTGCAGCAGGCCAAAGACAACACGCCACCGTGGACGCACGGAGCCATGCCGTTGTCAGCGGCGAGAACATAGCGCCAAACGCGGCTCATGCGGTGACCTGCGCGAACAGGTCGTTTAGCCAGCCTATCGCTCGCGGGTCCCCATCTGGGGCTGCGATGAATTCCTGTCCGCGCCCGGCGCTACGGACGTTTCCGTCCGCCCCCCAGCGATGGGCGGGGTGGTAGGTCATGCCGCACCCGTCGGTCTGGGGGTGCAGCCAGTCCGGCGCGCGCCAGATCGACAATTGAGGTTCATCGGCGCTCAGTCGGAGACCTGCCGGAAATACGCCATATCCGGGCAAGTTCATCTCGGTCCCGTTGAGCTGGAGTTGTGGCGTTGCGACGTAGAGGGTGTTGGACCGGCTCCAGCCGTCGCTGACGTGCGGATGACCTTTGAGCCATGGGTGCGTCGCTTCCGCATGCGAACCATCGACGCCAAGGGTGATCACATCGTCGACTTGAAGCCAGCCCCAGATGCGGTGTTCCGACTTCCCGGTGAAGCGCCAGCGGCCGTTGAACGCGACAGGCCTGAATAGCCCCCAGAACAGGAATAGATCGCCAGCGCCGACACCGTGCTTAGCCAGATGGCCCTGCGACGACGCGATCTGTCCCAGTGCTCCGCGCCAGCCGGACGCGCGGGGCAGGGTGTCGTGGATGAGGTCAGGATCGGTGTGGCAGGGGCTATCGCCCGTCAAGCGCCCCTTGGTCAGGTCCGTCACCAAGGCGGCGTAGGGGCCACTCAGATCGCGATATCTCGTCACCGTCGGCTGGCGCGTCGGGATCGGTAGCGAGACCGGACGGCCATCTATAATCGGGCTCGGACAGCCGCCAGAGGCGCTGTCGAAGCCCTTCCGGCTAAAAATGATCCGCACCGTTCTTCCCCCATGGAAAACTGCAGTTCGCCTTATCGGTAGCGCCTTCGACAGAAGCGGTCGCAACCGCTACCACGCCCTCAGATAAATAGATTCATGGAACAGCTCTTCACCTTGCTCCGAGCACGGGGTTTGACTCAATCATACCGCCACTTCAGCACTTTCTGGCTCGGTGGCGCGCCCAACTATGCTTGCTTACGCGGCGACCGCCTTCCATCAGACGCCGCCATGGTGCGGCTGATACGGCTCCTGATTGACCACCGGCGCTACTTTCTGGCCGCATGCGTCCTGCGGATGCTCCTCTGGCCAGATCGCCCGGACAGACGCTTGCCTTGGGCAACAATATGACGCCCGATCCGAACGGCCATGAGAGCCGACATCCTCAGTTCGCCAATGTTGGCTGGGGGCGACCAGATCGGCCAGATGCCAGTCGATCCCTGCCGGACGGGGAGCTCGACTTGTGGATTGCCGATCTACTTCGACGGGCGCGCAGAGCGCAGCGTGAGGTTCTGCAGACGTTTGGGCCGGACGATGTGTTTTGACCCTCGCGAGCAACGTCGCGGTAAAGGTTTCTACCCCAAACCGCCGCGATCATGGCGTTCGATGCAGGCACATTTGTAAAGGAAACTAACCTCAATCGGGCGCGTGAAGCTCTCGGCTTGGGCCTGCGTTTGGCTCGAAAATCAAACGGTTCAGCCAGCACGGCTCGCTGCGGCTGATGGTCCAGACGGCGAGCATGGCTTACTGAGGCACTGTTTCCGTGCGAGGTCGCGCAGGTTCGACGACAACGAACTCGCGGCTCTGGCCCTGCTCGACCAGATAGGGGCCGCTAACGCGAATTCGCTCTCCCGCCGCCGGGGCGACGCCGCTGGTTTGCCAAAGCGCGACTTCTGCGGCGCGCGCAGCCTGCTCGTAGCACATCGGCCCCAGCGCGTAGACGACCTGCGACCGGCGTAGATCGGCGTAATCTATCAAGTAGTAGGTTCGCGACGGGTAGTCGGGGGAGGGGGACATGAAGGGGCACGGCTGTGGGGTTTCAGGTATTTATCCGCGCCGATGACAATCAACGTGACGAGAACAGGTCCTTCACCCGACTGGCCGAGCTCTTCGCTTCGCCAGCCCCAGCCTGAAACGCCCGTCTTCTGGGCGCTAAATCACCCGTCCGCAGTTATCCGGTAGACACTCCGCCGACTGACCCCCGTGGCCTTGACTATCTCGGCAACACTCTTTCCTTCGGCCTTCAGCTTTAGGATTTCGCTGGACTTGTTACGGGCCGTGGGTGCCCGACCGACATATTTGCCAGCGGCTTTTGCGGCTGCGATCCCGACCCTCTGGCGTTCGAGCATTATGGCCCTTTCGAAGGACCCCACGGCCGCAAGAACTGTCAGGATCAGCTCGCCTGTGGCCGTATTGGTCGTCAGACCCATAGACCGGATCACCACGTTGACGCCGCGTTCCTTCAGCCTCTTGACGATGTTCAACAGGTCAAGAGTCGAGCGGGCGAGCCTGTCGGGTTTGCAGACGATGAAGGAATCGCCATCGCGAAGGTAGTCGAGTGCGGCCCGTAGCTGTGGACGGTCAGCGTCCACACCGGACACCTTCTCGCTGAAAATCTTTGTGCAGCCTGCGGCCTGAAGTTCAGCGATCTGGTCATCGAGACCGGCGTGTTGATCAGCCGTCGATGTCCGCGCGTAACCAATGAGTGCTCCCATGTCCTAAACCTTGTGCCAAAAATCGTTAGATATTGTGGCACAATGGTGCCAAAATGTCAATTCGACCCGTGCGGCACACTCTTGCTCATGGTTGCTTACCTGTCACACGGCCAAGGTCTATTGGCACAGCGGGCGGTATTGGAGCGCCTGCGTCGGGCTGTCTGCTAATGCTCACAGGGCGGCGATTGAAGAAGGGGCATGCCGCGTCTTCCGTCCGCGCTTCGGCAAGGAGGTCTGGCTGATACTCGCCGACTTGATCCGGTTGCAGATCGATCTGACGCACCAGTACGCGCCGAAGGCATGAAATCGCGACCTGCATGGAGATTGCCAAGGTCTCCATCTGCGTCTCGCTCGGCGCCATGTAATCAATCTGATGCTCGCGCATACGCATGAAGCTTACCGGGGCGGAATGGGCGTGGGCAGAAAGATAGGCGTAGATTGCGGTGAACTGATCCTCATCCCACCCCATCTTCTTAATTGCGACACCCCGCATCCCAGTGGTGAACATCTCCTCGCCGGTCAGAATCCTTGCACGTCGTTGCTCCGGCAGGGCTGCGAACAATGGCAAGCTAAGCAGCTTTGCCTTCAGTTCCTCACGTCCGGCGCGCAGGTCGTCGGCTGACCCGCCAAAGCCTCTAAGCAACTTGATCCGGGTCGCGGTGTCGTGGAGGCGGAGCACGGTGTGTCGTAGCTCCCACTCGTCGGTGCCGACGGGGTCGTTCAGATACGAGATCATGGTCGATGCTTCCATGATCATCCGGGCAAGTGCCATCACGGCGTGATGGTCAAACATCGACGACTGACTAACGATAGCGCCGATGGACCGGGCATGGGCACAGCACTTTGCAAACACCATCGACGCCAACTCACCAGCCGTTGTCGTCGGTAGGCCGGTCTGTGCCATCGATACGTGGTTGGCAAAGCCACCGAGGACCGCCAGCTCTTCCATTTGGTCGCGAAGTAGAGAAGGCGGCAAATGGCGGAATGACGACTGTGTCGAACCCTTGTGAGAGTTCTTCGCCGCCGCTCTCCGTTGCTTTCGGTTCGGTCCAGCCACCTTCAACCCAACTCTACGTCCGACATGGTGGTCGCGGGGATCGCGACCGTCGCGACCCCTACGGCTCGAAGTTTCGGTAGCGCATTGCCTCGCACGTGCCGTCGATCCCGGGGAACAGAGAGCCTGCATTGATCCCCATCAGGTTCAGGTCTGACAAGGCTTGTCCGCGCTCTGATAGGGGAAGGTCTACCGCCATCAGGTATTCCTTTTTCTTCACGTCCCCAACGCCAACGACAAAGGTCTCTATGTCGTCGATGTTCGTCAGCGTAGCCTTCGCCTGCTGCGGTATCATTCGATGATTTTCGATGGCGTGCAGATCGATGATCGAGAAGTGCGGCGCCACGTACGCGATGGAAACTTGCGGCGTGACGTCCTCGCGCCAGTGCTTGGCGTCAAAAATGTAGATGCGAACTACATCTTCGGGTTTCCGGTCGCCCGGTTTCGCACAGAAGGCGAAGTAAGCCGCGACAAATGGCGAGAGCGACCAATCCAGCAGGGGAGTCGGATACCCGTGGTGCTGCAGTAAGTTGTAGAATGCCCCGTTTTGGTCCGGATCACGTGGATCAAAGAAGTGCTTGAGCTGGGCGCTCAGCACTCGTCGCATCTCATTGATGTCCCAATCCCGATACCATGCCAAATTCTTCCGGTTCGTGCGGTGGAAGGAAGTTCTGAGGCGCTTAGGGACGCTTTGACCACGATAGAAATAGCGGTGCGGCTCTACTTCGAACGCCCATTCTTTGAAGGTGGACCACGACGTGACATCGGGATGGGGGACCAGCTTTGATCCCGTTCCAGCCAAGCTGCCTATTAGGGTTCCTTCGCCTTTGGAGATCGGCGTCAAATAGGCGATTTGCACATGACCGTTATCGCGAAACTCGATTTCAAGATCGGCGGTGGCCCCAACAACGGAATCCGGGAACTGGTGCTGCACTTCGCCAGCTTGAAGGACGAAGCCGTTGGCGGGATTGATAGGGGTGAGGGGCGCGCCCTTGATGCTGTGCTTCGGTCCTCGATTGGGAAGGGTGAAGCGGACGGTGACCCCCGGCAATTGCGGATCATCTGGGAAGTGATAGGCGATCCCCTTCAGGTCGGTCCCAAAATCATCAAGCTCGAAAACGCCTATGCCCGGCGCGTCCCCCTCGACTCGGCCAATCCATTGGCCGTCCATGCTTTGAATCATCTAACTTCCCCCGGCGGCTCTACGCCTTGTGCAATGAGCGCGACGCGACGGCGTCCCCTACGGCGCGGCCATCGACCTCACGAAGTCTTGCTTCTGATCGCTCTCGGCCTTGGCGGCTGACTGTCGGGCCTGATACCGCGCGATCTGCTCTTTCCAGTCCGCGTCCCCCAAGCCTGACACCCTGACCTCGTCCCGGTCCCAGTTGTTCGTGCCGACCGTCACCTGAACTGGCTGGCGGATGGACGTGAAGACGTAACCGTAACGGCGATTTTCCAAGACGTAGCCTTGTTCGCGAAGCGCCTTGTCAAGGCTGCTCAGGCCACCCTCTCCGACATCGCAGGCGAACGGGTGGTCGCCGTCGTACTCGCAGTTTTCGCGGCGCTTCTTGTCGGGGAATTTGAAGACGATGGTGTCGTAAGCGAGCCGCTGAGTGTCCTTGTCGAGCCCGTTGTTGATCGTGGGGTGATCGAGCCTGACGCTCGCGCTTTCAGCCTTGATCCCAAGTACGGTCGTGTCGTCGCGGTAGCAGGTGAAGCCGGTCCCCTCGTTCGTTTCGCACCGGGTGAACCCAGCAGCCTTGGCCACGTCCGGGCCGCCCTCCAGCCGTATTCTCTCGAACGTGATCGGCTGTGGCGCTGGCGGCGCCTTCGGAGGTTCAGGAGGGGGAGCGGCGTCGCACGCAGCGAGGGTCGCGGCGACAACGGCAAGGCAAATGTATTTCATGAATCCCCCAAGGTACGGGCGCCAAGCTCGCAAGCCTCACGGCCAAGTTCAATGGCGTCTTGCCGCCAACCTCAAGCTGTCCGTATGGTGACGCTCATGTCCACCGCGTCCGACCCGCTCTACGCACGCTTGCTCACGATCTCCGCCATGATTGAAGGCGGACAGGCCGCGCCGCTGACGGTCGAGCAGTGGGAACAACTGGCCGAGGTCGTCACCATTGTGATGGACGCGGCCAAGGATTCGGATGACGCCAGCGCCCGCGAACGGTTCGTGCGAGACATGATCCAAGCTTACGCCGACGATCATTGGCCAGAGCGTACACTGCATTAAGGGGATGCCGTGAAAGCACGTGTGAACTGGATGATCGGCGCTGTCTGGCTGGCGTTCGTAGTCGCGGTCTTGATGTCAAACTTCTTCATCATCGCCAACAACATCGGGATGTTCGCCGCGATAGAAGCTGGGGCGATCCTCGGCCCGATGAAGCACATCATCGACGTCCCGTGCGACACCAGCGGGATGGTGTTTGTCCCCTGTGACCCAATCGGCCATGACGAGCCTTTGTTCACGATTCCGCTGAAGCTGCTGCTGATCCTCGCGTTGGTCGCAACGTTCGGCCTAAGTTACTGGATGACGCGCGGCCCGCGTGCGGCCGAAAAGTTGGCCACTTGATGTGGACCGCCGATAAAATCCTGCCAATTTTCCTGTCTGGACTATTGGCGGCGGCCCTGACCCAACTGGCCACCTTTTTGCGGGATTACCTTACCAAGAGCGAGCAGGGGCGGACGTCGGCGATGTTCGTCACGTTGGCGCTGGAAAATTTCGCGGCCGTCGCATTGTACCGTGCAGAGCAAATCGAACTGTTCAACGGGTCGGCGGGCACGATGGGCGAACCCTACGTCGGCGTGCCAGCCTTTCCAGATTTCCCTCCGACGACGGATTGGCGGGCTATCGGCGCCAAGCTCTCCATGAAGGTACTGAGTGGCCAAGGCGCGGTGACTGCGGCCCAAACGAAGCTCGATGGCATCCTCGCTGTTACTGACGCGAGCCATACCGCTGACGATACACGGATCGAATGTGTCCGGGTGGGGTACAAGCTGCTGACCGTCGCTGGCGAGGTTAGGGCGCGCTTCAAGCTCGGGAGGCGCGAACATGGTGGTAGGTTTGATCTGCATGCCCAGTACGAGCGTAGGCTGCCCGACGTGGAAAAGGCCGATGAGGCTGACGACCGTTTTCACGAGAGCATCGGCAACACTGTGAAGGCGATCAAGCGCCGGTCGAGGCAGGCCCCAACTCAATAACTCGTGCGCGACTGCAACGGCTTTCCGCAGCGGATCGTGCTGGTATTTAACGCCGTAGTTTTCGAGCGAGTACTTCGGTCACCAGCCCGGCGGCGGCCACGCGGTCTTCCACCTCGACCCGCTGTGGGCCGATCCGAACATCGATTTCGTCGGCGTCGACTGGTATCCGCCGGTCACCGACTGGCGCGAGGGCGAGACGCACCTAGACGCCCAGGCAGGCTGGTTCGGTCCCAGCGACGCGGCCTATCTGCGCGCCGGCCTGACCGGCGGCGACAATTACGACTGGTTCTATACCGACGCGGCGGCGCGCGACGCCCAGGCGCGCACCCCAATCACCGACGGCGCGCATGGCGAGCCGTGGATCTGGCGCCCCAAGGACCTCAAGGCGTGGTGGAGCAATCCCCACCACGACCGGCCCGCCGGCGTGCGCGCGGCGACGCCCACGGTCTGGGTCCCGAAGTCCAAGCCCATCCGCCTGACCGAGTTCGGCTGCCCGGCCGTCGACAAGGGCGCCAATGCGCCCAACCTGTTCGTCGATCCCAAGAGCTCCGAGAGCTTCTTGCCGCCCTATTCGACCGGCGAGCGCGACGACTTCGGCCAGCGGCGCTATCTGGAGACCGTGCTGGCCTGGCTTGAGGAGCCGGACGCCAATCCGGTCTCGCCGCTGTATGGCGGGCCGATGATCGAGGCGGCCAGCGCCTGGTGCTGGGACGCCCGGCCGTTTCCCGACTTTCCGGCCCGGTCCGATGTCTGGGCCGACGGCGACAACTGGCTGCTGGGCCATTGGCTGACGGGACGGGCGGGCGTCGCGCCGCTGCCCGAGCTGATCCAGGCCCTGGGCGCGCGGGCCGGGGTGCGGATCGACCCCGGCGAGGCGGGCGGCAGCGTGGGCGGCTATGTCGTCGACCGGCCGATGCGTCTGCGCGACGCGCTCAGCCCCCTGACCGAAGCCTTCGCCCTGGATCCGGTCGAGCGCGGCGATCATGTGCGGATGGCGTCGCGGTCGGGACGGACGTCCGGCGCGCTGACCGACGACGATCTGGTCCTGCCCGAGGACGGCCCGGGCCAGACCGAGACCCGCACGCTGGATCCCGCCGTCGAGGCCTTGCGCCTGCGCTTCCTGGATGCGGCTCGCGACTATCAGGTCGGGGCGCTGATCGTGCGGCGCGAGACGGGGCAGGGGACCCGCGACGCCGACGCGCCGATCGTGCTGGCGGCCGCCGAGGCCGAAGCCGTCGCCCGCCGGATGCTGGCCGCCGACGAAGCGACGCGACGGGCGCGGATCATCTGCCTGGCGCCGTCGGCCGCCCTGCGGCTGGAGGCCGGCGACCGGCTGGCGTTCGACGGCGGCGCCTGGCGGGTGGCGCGCCTGGATCTGGACGAGCAGCCGCGCGCCACCCTGGTCCCGGTGCTGGCGGTGCAAGGCGTGGGCGAGGCCATCGACTGGACGCCGTCCCCGCCGCGCGACCCGGCCGCGCCGCCGGTGCTGCACGTGCTGGACCTGCCGTCCGATGGCGCGCTGACCGATGACGCCCGGCCTCTGGTCGCGGCGGCGAGCGAGCCCTGGCGGCCGTTGGAGGTCCATGCCGGGGCCGATGCGGCGACCCTGACCGTCCGCGCCCGTATTCCCGCGCCGGCTACGGTCGGCGAGACGCTGAGCGATCTGCCGCCGGCCTTGCCGCATCGACTGGATCGCGCCGGCAGCCTGACGGTCCGCATGGAAGGGCGCAGTCTCTCCTCCGCCCCATTGGCCGCCGTGCTGGCGGGGGAGAACGTCCTGGCCATTCGCGCCGCCGCCGGCGACTGGGAGATTATCGCCTTCCAGGCCGCCCAGTTGATCGCGCCGGACGTCTGGCGGCTTTCGGGCCTGTTGCGCGGCCAGCGCGACGGCGCGGCGAGCGAGGCGATCATCCCGACCGGCGCCGCCTTAGTGCTGCTGGACGAGGCGGTGGCGCCGATGAGCGTGGCGGCCTTCGAGCGCGGCGCGCCGCTGCTGATCCGCGCCGCCCCGGCCGGCGGTCCGCCTTCGGGCGCAGCCATGACCGAGGTGACGGCGACCTGGACCGGCCGCGCCTTGCGACCGCTTGCGCCGGCGCATCTGCGCGGCCGGATGGTCGGCGGCGACCTGCGCCTGTCCTGGATCCGCCGCGCCCGCGTCGGCGGCGACGTCTGGGACGGCGAGGTTCCGCTGGCCGAGGGGGGCGAACGCTATCGGCTCCGCGTGCTGGACGGTGGCGCGGCGCTGCGGGAGGTCGAGGTTTCGAGCCCGGCCTTCGTCTACACAGCCGCCATGCGGACGGCGGACGCGCCCTCGTCGGCGGCGGTGATCGAGGTCGCCCAGGCCGATGCGCTATACGGCTGGGGCGCCTCTGCGACCATAGGGTTGTGGTAAATCGGCCACATCGGCCCTTGCGTCCCGCTCTGGACGTTCTAGATGGAGGGCGATACCCACCACAGCTCAATTCTTCGAAGGACCTTCCTTGGCGCGCGACCCCTATCTGGAACTTGGCGTTTCCCGCACCGCGACCGCGGACGAGATCCGCAAGGCGTTCCGCAAGCTCGCCAAGCAGCATCACCCGGACACCAATCCGGGGGACAAGAAGGCCGAGGAGAAGTTCAAGCAGGTCAGCGCCGCCTTCGACATCGTCGGCGATGCGGAAAAGCGCAAGAAGTTCGACCTGGGCCAGATCGACGCCGATGGTCGCGAGACCATGCGCGGCTTCGGCGGCCAGCCGGGCAACGGCCCGTTCAACGCCGGGGGCTTTGGCCGTGGCGGCTTCCAGCGCGACGACGGGCCGGAGATCGACCTGTCGGACCTGTTCGGCGGCATGTTCAATCAGGGCGGCGGCGCGGGGCGTGGCCCGTTCGGCGGCGGTGGCGGTCCGGGTTTCGCCGCCAAGGGCGCGGACATCAAGGCGCGCCTGGACATCGACCTGGAAGAGGCGATCAAGGGCGGCAAGAAGCGCGTGGCCTTCTCGGACGGCCGCACGATCGACGTCACCATCCCTGCCGGCGCCCAGGAAGGCCAGACCTTGCGCCTGAAGGGCCAGGGCAGCCCCGGTCGCGGCGGTCAGGGCGACGCCCTGATCGAGCTGGCCATCAAGCCTCACCCGATCTATCGCCGAGAGGGCGAAGCTCTTGTGATGGACCTGCCGATCTCGGTTCCCGATGCGGTGCTGGGCGGCAAGGTCGAGGCTCCGACACCCGACGGCAATGTCATGCTGGGCGTGCCCAAGGGCAGCAACAGCGGCCAGACCTTACGCCTGAAAGGCCGCGGCTTCGCCGACGCCAAGGGCAAGCGCGGCGACCTGCTGGCGCGCCTGGTGGTGACCCTGCCCGAGACGGTCGACGAGGACCTGGAGAAGTTCGCCCAGGCCTGGCGTGACCAGAAGCCGTACTCGCCTAAGCGGAAGTAGGCCGTAGAGGGCGCTGGCCCCCTTGCCTCCAGCGCCTACCCATCTTAGGGATTCCCCATATTCCATTGAGGATCCGGGGAGGCTCCCATGATGTTGGTCAGCGTCTTGACGCTCCTGCAGGCCAGTGCGCCCTTGCAAGAGACACCGGTGTCCACCGCGCCGACCGAGAGCGAGCAGACGGCCCTGATCGAGGGGCTGGTCGTGCAGGCCGGGCCGCGCGGGAAGGCCCAGGGGCCGGCCCTGCCCGAACTGAGCCTGGACGCCTCGGAAATCCTGGGCACAGGCGCCAGCACCGTGGCGGACCTGGTCAATCTGCTGCAGGGCGAGATCACCACCGGCGATCCGGACGCGCCGCAGCCGATCTATCTCGCCAATGGTCGGCGGATCTCGGGCTTCTCCGAGATCAGCAACCTGCCGACCCAGGCCATCGAGCGCATGGACGTACTGCCGCCGGCAACCGCGCTGTCGTACGGCTTCCGACCCAACCAGAAGGTCGTCAACTTCGTGCTGCGCAAGCGCTTCGCCTCGGCCGCGGCCGAGAGCGAGGGCAGCATCGCGGCCCCACGGCTGACCGGCCGCCTTACCGCCGACGCCTTCCGCCTGGCCGGCGACGAGCGCACCACGGCGGGCCTGGACGTCCGCGGCGAGGGCGTGCTGCTGGAAGCGGATCGCGACATCTACCGCATCCCGTCGGCGACCTCGCCTTATGGCTTGATCGGCAACGTGGCGGCCTCGCCGTTCGGCGCCGAGATCGATCCGGCCCTGTCGGACCTGGCTGGCGGCGTCGTCACCGTGGTCCGCGCGCCCGACGCGGCGGCCAATGGCGCTCAGGACCTGGCCGCCTTCGTTCCCGGAGCCGGTTCGCCGGAGCTGGACGGCCTGATCGCCCATCGCAGCCTGCTGGCGGCGCTGCAGCAAAAGGGCTTCAAGACCGCGGTCACCCGCGACCTGGCGCAACGGGTCAGCGTCACGGTCAGCCTGAACCTGGAGGACGCGCTGCGCACTAGTCGTCTGGGACTGCCCGCGACCTCGGTGAAGCTGCCGGCCGGCAACCCGTTCTCGCCGTTCGGCCAGGACGTCACCGTCTATCGCTACCTGGACGCGCCCGGCTCGCTGGTCCGCGAGGCCCAGACCTTCAAGGGGCAGCTGGGCCTGGCCGCCAACGGTTATGTCCGCGACTGGCGCTGGACGGTGACCGGCGGCTACGAGCAGAACGACAGCGATACGGTCACCGGCCGGGGCGTCGACTCCGCCGACTGGAAGGCGGCTATCGCGGCGGGCGATCCCGGCGTCAATCCGTTCGGCTCGGTCTCGCCGGCCCTGCTGAAGATCAACAAGCCCGACACCGCCAAGTCGACGTCCAAGACCGCCAAGGCCGAACTCGTCTTGAACGGTGATGTCGCCGAGGCTCCCGCCGGACGGATCACCTCGACCCTGAAGCTGGGCGGTCAACGCATCCAGCAGGTCTCCGACACCGTGCGGTCCAGCGGGACGATGCACAGCGTGTTCGAGCGCCGCGCGGTCTCGCTGCAGGGCGACATTGACGTGCCGCTGACCAGCCGCGGCCGCGAGGTGCTGCCGGTCGTGGGCGACCTGACCGCCAGCCTCAACGCCGGCTACGACATCGACAGCCGCCGCGACCGACTGGCGTTCGGCGGCGGCCTGAACTGGACGCCCGACAAGCTGGTGTCTGTGAACCTGAACATCTCGCAGGAAGAGACCGCGCCCAACGCCAACCAGTTGGTCGACCCGACGGTGCTGACCCCCAGCGTCACGGTGTTCGATTTCGCCACCGGCAACAGCGTGGCCGTGCAGCGACTGGAGGGCGGCAACACCAAGCTGGCCAACGACCGTCGGCGGAGCCTGCGGGCCGGCCTGAACTTCCGGCCGATGGGGCGCGACGGCGGGCCCACGCGTCTGACCGTCAACGCCAACTACGTCGCCACCCACATCGAAGATCCGATCTCCAACTTCCCGCTGGGCACGGCGGCGCTGGAGGCGGCGTTCCCCGAGCGCTTCACCCGCAACGCCGACGGCGTGCTGACGGCCATCGACAGCCGGCCGCTCAACTTCGACGCCATCGACCGCGAGGAGGTGCGCGGCGGCTTCAACCTGACGCGCTTCCTGGGCCAGCCGCCCAAGGGCAGCAAGGCCAAGCCCGACCGCAGCAAGGCCGGCCAGGTGCAGATGTCGGTCAACTATGTCTGGCGGCTGCGCGACGAGACCACTCTGCGCGGCGGCCTGCCGCCCCTGGACCTGTTGAACGGCGCCAGCACCAGCCGCCGCGGCCAGCCGCGCCGCGAGCTTTCCTTCCGCCTCAACGCCTTCAAGCAGGGGCTGGGCGTCAATGTGAACGGCAACTGGCGCGGCGGCAGCGTCATCGACGCCGGCCCGTCGACGGGGGCCCTGCGCTTCGACGACCAGACCACCATCAACCTGTCGGCCTTCTACGAGGCGCCCAAGGACCTGAACCTGGGGCCGGTGTCCAAATGGGTGGCCGGCGCCCGCGTCACGGTGGCCGCCGACAACGTGCTCTACAGTCGCCCCGTGGTGAAGGACGCCCTGGGCCGCACGCCCCAGGCCTACCAGGCCGACTACCTGGATCCCTTGGGCCGCACGGTGCGTTTGACGGTCCGCAAGAGCCTGATCGCGCTTTAATCTGTGTCTGGTCTTTGGCTTCTGGATTGAAATCTGATCCGGCACAGACTCGGCTAAGGGGTGAGCTAGCGTGACAGAACGTCGCAGCGCGTTCATAACCCCGACGTTCAGTCTCCATTCAGCCGCGATCCTTTAGACCGGAGAGCATGAAAACGATCCGCGCCCTTCTTGTCGCCACCGCGCTCGTCGCCGCCCTTCCGGGCGCCGCGTCGGCGCAACGTCGTGGTCCTGACTCGCTCGGCGCCGACTGGCGCGCCCAGCAGGACCAGGCGCGCGGCGGCGTGCAGTCGGGTCGTCTCGTGCCGCTGTCGCGGGTGATCTCGATGATCGCCGCCCGCGTGCCCGGCCGCGTGCTGGACGCCGGCCTGGAAGGCCGCAACTACCGGGTCCGCTGGGCGACTGCCGACGGTCGCCGCATCGACTTCATCGTCGACGCCGAGACCGGCCAGATCCTCAGCGGCGGCTGATCGTTTTCAGGAGTTTTCCATGCGCATTCTGCTCGTCGAGGACGATCCCGACCTGTCGCGCCAGCTGAAGCTGGCCCTGGCCGACGCCGGCTATGCCGTCGACCACGCCCCGGACGGAGAGGAAGCCCAGTTCCTGGGCGAGACCGAACCCTATGACGCGGTGGTTCTCGACCTGGGCCTGCCCAAGGTGGATGGCGTCTCGGTCCTGGAGCGCTGGCGCCGGGGCAATGTCACCACGCCGGTGCTGATCCTGACCGCCCGCGCGGCCTGGAGCGACAAGGTCGCCGGTTTCGATGCGGGGGCCGACGACTACCTAGCCAAGCCGTTCCACACCGAAGAGCTGCTGGCCCGCCTGCGCGCCCTGCTGCGCCGTTCGGCCGGCCACGCCGCGCCGTCGCTGTCGTGCGGCGCGCTACGCCTGGACCCGCGCGCCGCACGCGCCAGCGTCAATGGCGAGCCGCTGCGCCTGACCTCGCTGGAATACCGCCTGCTGCACTACATGATGATGCACCAGGGCCGGGTGATCGGCCGCACCGAGCTGGTCGAGCACCTGTACGACCAGGACTTCGACCGCGACTCAAACACCATCGAGGTGTTCATCGGCCGTCTGCGCAAGAAGCTGGGCGCCGACCGCATCGAGACCGTCCGCGGCCTGGGCTATCGCCTGACGCCGCTGGCGGGCGAAGCGACTGACTAGTCCCTTGCTGGACCTGCGCCGTCGATCGCTGGTCCGTCGCCTGGTCCTGATCGCCGGGGCCTGGACCCTGGTGGTCATGCTGGCGGCCGGTGTCTTTCTGACCGCGCAGTTCAAGGCCGCGGCCATCCGCCGGTTCGACTCGTCGCTGGCGGTGCTGACCGACGACCTCTATGCCGGCTCGACCATCGAGGACGGCCAGCTGCGCGCGCCGGTGCTGACCGACATCCGCGCGACCCGCGCCTATTCGGGGCGCTACTGGGCCATCCTGGACAAGTCGGAGGACGGGGCCATCCGGCCGTTGGTGCGCTCGCGCTCGCTGTTCGACAGCGACCTGATGCTGGCCTCCAGCCAGATCGATCAGCTGGACGCCGCCCCGGGCAAGACCCAGTATTTCGACCTGCGCGGGCCGCAGGACAAGCCGCTGCGCGCCGCCGCCATCCTGGCGCGGCTGCCGGGCTACGCCGACCCGCTGGTGTTCGTGGCCGCCGAGGACCGCTCGCCGATCGACGCCGACGCCAGCCAGTTCGGCCGCATCACCATCTTCGCCCTGTCGATCCTGGGCGTAGGCCTGATCCTGGCGGTGGTGGTCCAGGTGCGTTTTGGCCTGCAGCCGCTGTTTCGCCTGCGCCGCGAGGTGGCCGCCGTCCGTCGCGGCAAGGCCGAACGGCTGGATGGGATCTATCCCGTCGAGCTGGAGCCGCTGGCCGTGGAGCTGAACGCCCTGCTGGCCCACAACCAGGAAGTCGTCGAGCGCCAGCGCACCCACGTCGGCAACCTGGCGCACGCCCTCAAGACCCCCCTGTCGGTGATGTTGACCGAGGCCAGCCAGCAGCCCGGCCAGCTGGCCGAGGTGGTCGAGCGCCAGGCCCAGACCATGCGTGAGCAGGTCGACCACCACCTGCGCCGCGCCCGCGCCGCCGCCCGTTCGCAGACCTCTGGCGAGCGCACGCCGGTCGAGCCGATCCTCGACGAACTGGCCGTGACCCTGGAGCGGATCTTCCAGGACAAGTCGGACGGGCAGGGGATCGAGATCGACTGGCGCTGTCCCGAGGACCTGGCCTTCCAGGGCGAGAAGCAGGACTTCATGGAGCTGGCCGGCAATCTCATGGAGAACGCCGGCAAGTGGTGCCGCGGCAAGATCCGCGTCGAGGCCGCCCCGCAGGGGGAAGCCCGCATGCTGCTGACCGTCGACGACGACGGCCCGGGTCTGACGCCCGAGGAGCGCAGCCAGGCCCTGAAGCGTGGCCAGCGCCTGGACGAGAAGGCGCCCGGCTCAGGCCTTGGCCTGTCGATCGTCGACGAACTGGCCAGGGCCTATCGCGGCTCGGTGCAACTGGGTGAATCACCCCTCGGCGGTCTGCGAGTCACCCTCGACCTGCCGCGCGCCGAAGGGTAACTTCAGGTTGCGTCATGACGTCGCGGAACGGTCTGGCTGCGCTCGGCGCCGTCTTCGGCTAAACTTCTGGTAGGCAACAGCTTTTTATGTGGTCCAGAGCGTCGCGGAGGCGCTGGATTTTTGACGCGTTTCGGAAATCCTTAACTCGTAGCGAACATGGTTGACGCTGTCGGCCGTGGGAGTCCGACACGAGGATCTATGGCCGCCATCGCCGCGCAAAAACTGCAGCTTATCCGGACGCTGGTGGAAACCGCGCCGGACGCCGCCCTGCGCAGCCTGGAACTGGCCCTGGCCGGCGCGGGCGCGCAAGGCTCGCTGGCGACCGTCCGCGGCCTGGTCGAGGACGAGGCCGCCAACCGCTATATCCGCAACAACATCCTGGGCCCGGTCGTGCCGCTGTGCGCCAACCGCGGCGACAACTGCGTGTCCTTCCCGCCGGTGACGCTGTCGCGTCTCTGGCGCGCCCTGAAGGCCGTGGCGCCGCAGCAGGTGCAGGACGCCGCCGCCAAGTGCAATCCGTGGGACCTGGAAAACGGGACCCCGCCGGTGTTCGACGAGCTGTGCAAGGTCGCCGCCGCGGGCCTGCGCGATGGCGGCAACGAGGCCTTCGACAGCATCCGCTCGATCTGTGATCCCGAGCAGCTGGCCATGTGTCTGCAGCTGTCGTCGATCACGCGCACCTGCCTGCCGCGCCTGTCGGAATGGGTCAGCCGCATGTCGGACGAGCGCGCCGCCGCGGCCCGCCTGGCCTATCGCGACGCCTGCCGGATCAGCGAGGACGCCGGTCCGCTGCTGCTGGACATCCTGTCGGCCCACCTGCCCGACGAGTGGCGCATCCTGCGCGTGATCTCGGCGGTCATGGACCGTCCCAGCGACCGCTACCTGGCCTCGTCGGAGGTCAGCCGCTTCGGCGAGCGCGTGCTGGCCGACATCGGCGCGTCGCTGACCCGCATCGAGACCTTCGACTTCGCCGGCGGCGAGAAGGCCGGCCGCGCGGCGGGGCTCGACGCCCAGCGCGTGCAGATGCAGATCCTGGAGTTCCAGCAGTCGATCGAGGTGGCCAAGGACGGCCCCTGGGGCAAGCGCCTGTTCCGTTTCAAGCAGCAGATGGCCAAGATCTGCGAAGCCCGCATGGACCAGGCCGACAAGGAACTGGACAAGGCCCTGCCGACCCGTCCGATCTCGATGCTGGCCAAGAAGGGTTCGCGCGGCGTGGCCAAGCTGACCGACGAGCCGGACGAGGCTATGATCCGTCGGGCCAAGGGCGCCCTGACCTTCGTCGCCGAGTTGCGCGCCTGCGCCGACAAGGCCGGCTATGGCAGCTCGCGCAACAAGGTCCTGGAAAAGCTCAACGCCCGCCTGGACCCCTATATCGAGGACGTCCTGCACGTGGCCCGCACGGGCGAAGGCGGCGACTCCGGCCTAGCCGTGAAGTATCTGGACGTCGCCGCCGGCTTCATCGCCTTCACCCGCGACGACAAGACCGCCGAGATCGTGCGGCGGCGGGCGGCGGCCGCGATCGCGGCCTGATCAGCGCTCCAGCCACGCGATCAGCGCGGCGTTCACGACCTCCGGCCTTTCCAGCGTGATCACGTGGCCGCAGTCCGGCGCGAGGGTGAGGACGGCGCCGGGGATGGCGGCGGCCATTTCTTCGGAGAGGAAGGCCGGGGTCAGGGGATCGGCGTCGCCGACGATGATCGCGGTCGGAACCTTGATCGTGGGCAGCAGCGGCCGGCTGTCGGCGCGGCCGATGACCGCCTCGGTCTGGCGCGCATAGCCCTCGAGACCGACCGCCGCGCCCATGCGGCCGCTGATGGCGTTGAGCTCCGGATCGCCCTTGCGGCTGGGGTGGGTCAGGCTGTCGGCGCCCAGGGCGCAGAAGCGATCGAAGCCGACCTTGCGGGCGCGCTCGACCATGTCGCGGCGATTGGCGGACTGCTCGGGCGTGTCCGGTCGCGCGGAGGTGCAGACGAGGGCCAGACGTTCGACGCGCTCGGGCGCCTGGCGCAGAATCTCCAGCGCCAGATAGCCGCCCATCGACACCCCGACGAGGGCGAAGCGGGGCGGGGCGCTGGCCAGGATCGCGGCGGCGATCTGCGGCACGGTGTCGCCCTCCAGGGTACTGGCGACGGTCAGCGGACCGTAGCGCCACAGCGCTGGCAACTGCGGTGCGAAGATCTCGGCCGAGCTGAGCAGGCCTGGGATCAGCAGGATCGGCGTCATGGCGGTTTCCCTGGATGGTTTCTGAGGCGGTGGCGGCGCGGCGAGCGCGCTCTTGTCATACCGTCGTCCTTAAGCGCTTTTTTCGCTAACTTCGCGCGCGGTTACGGGCTAACACGCGGCCATGATCGCTTTCTGGATCGCTGCGGCGGGACTGTCGGCCGCGACGGCGGGGCTGGTGCTGCGCGGCGCGGCCCGCGCCCGGCCCGTCGACGACGCCCAGACCCGCCTGGAACCGCATCGCCGCCGCCTGGCCGAGGTCGAGCGCCTGGCCATCGACGGCCTGCTCGCGCAGGACGAGCTGAAGGCCGCCCGCGCCGAGGCCGGCCGGGGCCTGCTGGCCGCCGCCGATCAGTCCGAGACCTGGGGCCGCAGCGGCAAGGCCGCGCGCATCGGCGTGGTGGCCGCGATCGGCGCGGTCTGCGCCAGCGCGCTTGGCCTCTACATCTATGTCGGCAAGCCGGGCCTGGACGATCAGCCCTATCTGCAGCGCGTGGCCGAATGGAAGGCCAGCGATCCCTCGACGCTGGATCCGGCCCGCATCGCCGCCGTGCTGGAGAGCGTGGTCGCCGAGCGTCCCAAGGATGTCGAGCCGCTGGTGTTCCTGGCCAAGGCTCGCGCCGCTGCCGGCGACCTGCCGGGCGCGGAGGCCGCGCTGCGCCGCGCCGTCAAGGTCTCCCCCAAGCGCGCCGACATCTGGAGTCTGCTGGGCGAAACCTTCGTTATGGAAGCCAAGGGTGAGGTCGGCGCCGACGCCAAGCTGGCCTTCCGCGAGGCGTTGAAGATCGAGCCCAACGAACTGCGCTCGCGCTACTACCTGGCGCGCGGTCGCATCGCCGAGGGCGATCTGGCCGGCGGCCTGGCCGACTGGCGCAGCTTGCGCGACAGCGTGCCCGAGGCCGATCCCTCCCGACTGGCCCTGGCCCGCGAGATCGACCAGGCCCAGACCGCCGGCGGCTTGCCGGGCGCGCCCGTCGCCGAGGAAAATCCCGAAGTCCAGAATATGGTCGCCGGCATGGTCCAAGGCCTGGCCGCGCGCTTGGCCCAGGCCCCTGACGACGCCGACGGCTGGGTGCGGTTGGTTCGCGCCTACGCCGTGCTGGGCGACGTCGCCAAGCGCGACGCGGCCCTGGCCGAAGCGTCGAACCGCTTCAAGGACCAGCCCAAGGTGATCGCCGCCCTGCGCCAGGCCGCCGACACCCCCGCTCAATCGAATCTGAAAGCGCCATGAGTTTCTGGCCGAAATCACGCAAGGCGCGCGCGCGCCTGACCGTCATCCTGGCCGTCGCGCCGGTGCTGGCCCTGGCCGTAGGCCTGGCCATGTACGGCATGCGCGACAGCATCTCGCTGTTCTACACTCCGGCCCAGGCCGCCGAGGCCCACGTCAAGCCGGGCCGCAAGGTCCAGCTGGGCGGCCTCGTCCAGACCGGCAGCGTGGTCAAGCACCCGAACGGCGACGTCGAGTTCGTGGTCGCCGATCAGAAGGCCACCGCGAAAGTGACCTATCACGGCGACCTGCCCGACCTGTTCCGCGAAGGGCAGGGGATCGTCGCTGAGGGGACGTTCGACGAGAACGGCGTCTTTGTCGCCAAGCAGGTGCTGGCCAAGCACGACGAACGCTACATGCCGCGCGAAGTGTCCAAGGCGTTGAAGGAGCAGGGCGAGTGGCGTGGTGAAGGCGAGAAGCCTTCTTACGGCCAACCTGCTGCTGGGAAGCCCGCGCCATGATCGTCGAACTGGGCGCGTTCGCCCTCGTCCTGTCGTTGATGCTTTCGATTGCGCAGACCGGGCTGTCGGCCGTGGGCGGCGCGCGGCGATCGGTGGTGCTGGCGGGCGCCGGCCGAGGCGCAGCGATCGCGACCTTCCTGGCCGTGCTGGTCGCCTTCGGCTGCCTGATCCACGCCTTCGTCGGCTCGGACTTCTCGGTCGCCAACGTGGCGGCCAACTCGCACACCGCCAAGCCGCTGCTCTACAAGGTGGCCGGCGCCTGGGGCAGCCACGAAGGCTCGATGCTGCTGTGGTGCCTGGTGCTGACCGGCTACGGCGCGGCCATGGCGGTGTTCGGCGACAGCCTTCCGCCCCGTCTGCGGGCCTACGCCATCGCCGTTCAGGGCGCGCTGGGCGTGATGTTCCTGGCCTACACCGTCTTCGCCTCGAACCCGCTGGACCGCCTGCTGGACCCGCCGGTCGAGGGGCGCTCGCTCAATCCGCTGCTGCAGGACTGGGCCTTGGCCTTCCATCCGCCGTTCCTCTATGCGGGCTATGTCGGCTTCTCGGTGGTCTATTCGCTGTCGCTGGCGGCCCTGATCGAGGGCCGGATCGACGCGGCCTGGGCCCGCTGGGTGCGGCCCTGGACCTTGGCGGCCTGGAGCCTGCTGACCATCGGCATCACGCTGGGCGCCTTCTGGGCCTATTACGAGCTGGGCTGGGGCGGCTGGTGGTTCTGGGACCCGGTCGAGAACGCCAGCTTCATGCCGTGGCTGATTGGGGCGGCCCTGCTGCATTCGGCCATCGTCACCGAGAAGCGCGGCGCCCTGCCGGGCTGGACGGCGTTCCTGGCGCTCGCGGCCTTCACCTTCTCGATGCTGGGCGCCTTCCTGGTGCGCTCGGGCGTGCTGACCAGCGTCCACGCCTTCGCCGTCGACCCGACGCGCGGCGTCTTGCTGCTGATCATGATGGGCGTGGCGGCCGGGGCGGGCTTCCTGCTGTTCGGCCTGCGCGCGCCCAGCCTGAACCGGGGCGGCCAGTTCCGCCCGATCAGCCGCGAGAGCGCCATCGTGCTCAACAACATCCTGCTGTCGACGGCGACGGCGGTGGTGCTCTTGGGCACGCTCTATCCGCTGATCCGCGAGGCCATGGACGGTGAGGCCGTCTCGGTCGGCGCGCCGTTCTTCAACATGACCTTCGTGCCGCTGATGATCCTGGCCTTCGCGGTGCTGCCGGCCGGGCCGCTGCTGGCCTGGAAGCGCGGCGACGCCAAGGGTGTCGCCCGCAAGCTGTGGATCGCCCTGGCCGCCGCCGTCGTGCTGGGCCTCTTGGCCTATGCCATCGTCGAGCCGCGCAAGCTGCTGGCCAGCGGCGGGCTGGTCGTCGGCTTCTGGCTGGTGGGCGGCGCGCTGGTCGAGATCGCCGATCGCCTGAAGCTCTTCCGCGCCCCCGCCGCCGAGAGCGTTCGTCGGGCCAAGGGCCTGCCGCGCGGCGCCTGGGGCACGACCCTGGCTCACGCGGGTCTCGGCCTGTTCGTGCTGGGCGCGTCGTTCGAGACCGCCTGGCGGGTCGAGACGGCCCAGGCCATGAGCCTGAACGACACCCAGAAGCTGGGCGCCTATGCGCTGACCCTGACCGATGTCGGCACGGTCGAGGGGCCGAACTACCTGGCCGAGCGCGGCATCGTGAAGGTGGTCAACAAGGCCGGCGTCGTGGTCTGCCGGGCGCAGCCCGAGCGCCGCTTCTATCCGACCGGCGGCCAGACGACCTCGGAAGTGCACATCTGTCCGCGCCTGTTGGACGACATCTATGTGGTCATCGGCGAGCGCCGCGCCGGTGCGGGCGGCAAGCCCGCCTGGCTGGTCCGCGCCTATGTGAACCCCTGGGTGCGGCTGATCTTCTTTGGCCCGTTGCTGATGGCCATCGGCGGCGCGATCTCGCTGTCGGACCGCCGCGTGCGCCTGGGCGTGGGCAAGCGCGCGCAGGAGGTGGTGTCGTGAACCGTCTGAAGGCCGCCGCCATCGCGCTCGCCGCCCTGGCCCTGGTCGCCGGCGCTTCCGAACCGTCCGAGCGCCTGGCCGATCCGGCCCAGGAAGCCCGGGCCCGCGAGCTCTTCAAGGAAGTGCGTTGCCTGGTCTGCCAGAACGAGTCGATCGACGATTCCGAGGCCCAACTGGCCGGCGACCTGCGCAAGGTCGTGCGCGAACAGGTCAAGTCCGGGCGCAGCGATCGCGAGATCCGTGCGTTCCTTGTCGAGCGCTACGGTGAGTTCGTGCTGCTGAAGCCGCCGTTCTCGGCCGGTAACGCGGCGCTCTGGCTGGCGCCGATCGGCGTCCTGCTGGTCGGGGGCGGCCTGATGTTCGGCCTGCTGCGGCGTCGAGAGACAGCAGAGAGCGAGCTTTCGCAGGACGAGGAAGCCCGCCTGAAGCGTCTCCTCGAAGAGGATTGACACGATTGCGCCGAAAAGCGGCCCCAAGAAGCTTCGGCGGATGACGTAAAGTTAGGTCGAGGACCATTGCGCCTTTCGTTGCTACGACTAGGTTCTCAGATGACATGGGACCGCGCGCCGAGCGTGCGGGTGAGGAAAGACGAGAATGACCGCTAGGAAGTCGGGTTTCATTGTGGGCGCCGTCGCGGGCGCAGGCGTCGCGGCTGCGGCTCTGGCCGGGGTGGGCATGCGCATGGGCACGGCGGGCGCCGCCGAGGCGCAACCCGTTCGTGTCGCCATGGCCGGCGCGCCGGCCTTCGCACCGCCGCCCGGCGCGCCGATGTCCTTCGCCGACATCTTCGAGAAGGTCTCGCCCGCAGTCGTCCAGATCAATGTGACGTCCAAGGCCAGCCAGCCGACCCTGCGCATTCCAGGCCTGGAAGGCTTCGACATCGTGCCGCGCGGCCGCAAGCCGGGGCAGGGCCAGGAAGACGGCGAGGGTGAGACGCCGACCGGGCCCAAGCAGCAGTCCGCCGGTTCGGGCTTCCTGATCTCGGCTGACGGCTACATCGTCACCAACAACCACGTTGTGGCCGAAGCCGATGACATCCAGGTTGTGCTGAAGGACGGCCGTGAGCTGAAGGCCACCCTGGTCGGCCGTGACGAAGGCACCGACCTGGCCGTCGTCAAGGTGGTGGACCCTAAGGCCAAGGGCTCGGACTTCCCCTATGTGAACTTCGAGAACCAGGCCAAGCCGCGCGTCGGCGACTGGGTCATCACCATCGGCAACCCGTTCGGCCTGGGCGGCACGGCCACGGCCGGCATCATCTCGGCCTATAACCGCGATCTGGGCGACAACACCTCGTCGTTCGTCAACTACATCCAGATCGACGCGCCTATTAACCGCGGCAATTCGGGCGGCCCCAGCTTCGACATCTATGGCCGGGTGATCGGCGTCAACAGCGCCATCTACTCGCCGTCGGGCGGCTCGGTCGGCATCGGCTTCGCCATTCCCGCCGACATCGCCGAAGCGACCGTCAAGCAGCTGATCTCGGGCGGCAAGGTGGTGCGCGGCTATATCGGCGTGACCATCCAGGACTTCAGCGCCGAGATGGCCGAAGCCCAGGGCATCCCGAACGTGAAGGGCGCGATCGTCGCCGAGCTGGTCGCCGGCGGTCCTGGCGCCAAGGCCGGCCTGCTGCCGGACGACATCCTCACCGCCGTCAACGGCCAGGCCGTGACCAACCGCTCGGAACTGACCCGCGAAGTGGCCAAGGCCCGTCCGGGTGAGAACATCCGCATGTCGGTCCTGCGCGACGGCAAGCCGCGCACCGTGGACGTCAAGTCGGGCACTCGTCCGGCCGAGGGCACGCTGGGCCTGTCGGACGAGGATCAGGACAAGGACGGCGGCGCGACTCCGACCCCGGACAAGCCGACCAGCCAGAGCATCGCCGCCCTGGGCATGAGCCTGGGTCCAATCGATGCGGCCTCGCGTCAGACCTACAAGATCGACAGCGAGGTCAAGGGCCTGCTGATCACCGCCGTGAAGGGCGACAGCGACGCCGGCGAGAAGGGCCTGGCCAAGGGCGACGTCCTGTCCAGCATCAACGGTTCGGCGGTCAACACCGTCGCCGAGGTGAACGCCTCGGTGGCGTCCGCCAAGAAGGCGGGCCGCACCAGCGTGCTGGTCAAGGTGATCCGCCAGAACCGTCCGGTCTTCGTGCCGCTGAAGATCGCCCCGTAAGGCGGTCTCAAGGTTCAGACGACGAAAGCCCCGTTCCGGTTCGCCGGAGCGGGGCTTTTTCGTATCTGTCCAAGGTTTAAGTTACGGCGGTCGTCGAAACGGCTATCAACCGTTCCGACAGTCGCGCGGCGGCCAGAATCGAGAGAACGTCGACCGTTCCGTCGTTTCTGTCCCAGCGCATGAGGGGCTCGCTGATGCGTATACTGATTATCGAGGACGACCTGGAAGCCGCCGCCGCCATGGCGCACGGCCTGAAGGAAGCCGGTTACGAGGTCGAGCATGCGCCCGACGGCGAGGCCGGCCTGGGCGTCGCTCAGAAGGGCGGCTTCGACGTGCTGATCGTCGACCGCATGATGCCGAAGATGGATGGCGTTCAGGTGGTCGAGACCCTGCGCCGCGAGGGCGACCAGACGCCGGTTCTGTTCCTCTCGGCTCTGGGCGAGGTGAGCGACCGCGTCACCGGCCTGCGCGCCGGCGCCGACGACTATCTGGTCAAGCCCTACGCCTTCCCCGAGCTGATGGCCCGGGTCGAGGCCCTGTCACGCCGCCGTGAGACGGGCGCCGTCGCGACCACTCTGAAGGTCGGCGAGCTGGAGATGAACCTGATCAACCGGACGGTCCATCGGCAAGGCAAGGAGATCGACCTGCAGCCGCGCGAATTCCAACTGCTGGAGTTCATGATGCGCCACGCCGGCCAGTCGGTGACCCGCACCATGCTGCTGGAGAAGGTCTGGGAATACCACTTCGACCCGCAGACCAACGTCATCGACGTGCACATCTCGCGCCTGCGCTCGAAGATCGACAAGGGCTTCGACCGCGCCATGCTGCAGACCGTGCGTGGCGCGGGCTATCGGCTGGATCCGTAGGCGACGGGGCAGGGGCGTGGTAGGATCAGACCATGAACAAGCCCGCCAAACCCGAGGCTGACGACGCCGACGACCTGTCGGGTATCTATGGTCCCATGCCGACCAAGGCGGAATGGGACGCCTGGATCGTTCGCAATCTCGACGAGATCAATGAGTCTCTGGACCGAGCGCGCCAGGAATTCGCCGAGGGTAAGAGCGTGCCTTGGGATCCCGAGGCGGTCATGGACGAAGTCCGCGAACAACTCCGCAAAGAGGGCCGATAGCGTCCAAATGATGGGGGCGAGAGTCGAGTTCAGCGTCAAAGCGCGAACGGATGTCGCCCGTCTGGCGCTTTGGATCGCGCTCGACGCCGGGGAGGAGCGGGCTCAGGCCGTGATCGATCGCATAAATGCCAGCATCGCTCGCTTGGCGCGTCGTCCGAGGCTAGGGCGTGTGGAGCAGATCTTCAGGGGCGATCCTAGCGTCTTCACCGTCTATCCGTGGAAGACCGTCTACGAGCCGCTGCCGGACGGAGACGGCATTCACGTCCTTCGCATTCTCGACACTCGCCAGAACATCGCCGCGCTGCTCGGCAAGAAATCCTAGAGTCCCATGCGTCTGCCGCGCCTTCTCCGCACCACGCCGTTCCGGCTGACCCTGCTGTTCCTGGCCCTATTCGCGGCGGCCGCCAGCGCGTTCCTGGGCTATATCTATGTCGCCACGGCGGGCGAGGTGAACCGCCGCGCCCAGGCCGAGATCAGCCGCGAGTTCGAGAGCCTGGAGGCGACCTATCGCCAGGGCGGCGTCGACGCGCTGAACCAGACCATCGTCGAGCGCGCCATCGGCGAGCGGCCGTTCCTGTATTTCCTGGCAGACAAGACCGGCAAGCGCATCTCCGGCTCGATCGAGGAGTCGCCGGTGGGCGACTTCAATGGCGACGGGCCGCAGTGGGCCAGCTTCAAGGTCACCGAGACCGACCTGGACGGCGCCGAGGTCCAGGCCGCTGCACGGGGCGTTCAGCAGCGGCTGGAAAAGGGCGAGATCCTGTTCGTCGGGGCCGATGTCGACGCCTCCGAGGCGTATGTCCGCAAGATCGTCCGGGCCCTGTGGGGCGCAGGGGCGCTGGTGATTCTGCTGGGCCTGGCGGGCGGGGTCCTGATCAGCCGCAACGTCAGTCGCTCGATGCAAGGGCTGGTCGACGTGGTCAACGACGTGCGGGCCGGCGACCTGCACGCTCGCGCCCGGGTGCGCGGCACGCGCGACGAGTATGACGAGCTGGCCGAGGGCCTGAACGACATGCTCGACCGGATCGAGCGCCTGATGGGTGGCCTGCGTCACGCCGGCGACGCCATCGCCCACGACCTGCGCTCGCCCCTGACCCGCCTGCGCGCCCGCATGGAGGTGGCCCTGATCGACGCCGAAAACGGCAAGGGCGATCCGGTCGCGGCGCTCGAGACGGCGCTGATGGACGCTGACGGGGTGCTGAAGACCTTCAACGCCGTTCTGGCCATCGCCCGTCTGCAGGCCGCCGGCTCGGCCCCGGACCAGAGCATCTTCGACGCCTCCGAGCTGGCCGGCGACATGGCCGAGCTCTACGAATTCTCGTGCGAGGACAAAGGTCTGGACTTCAAGGCCGAGATCGTCCCGGCCCTGAACATCAAGGGCAACCGCGAATTCCTGGCCCAGGCCCTGGCCAACATCCTCGACAACGCCATCAAGTACACGCCCGAGGGCGGGGCGATCATGCTGCGCGCCCGCCGCACCTCGTCGGGCGAGCTGGAGTTCTCGGTCACCGACACTGGCCCGGGCGTGCCCGAGGCCGACCGTCCCCGCGTGGTCCAGCGCTTCGTGCGCCTGGAGAACAGCCGCAGCGAGCCGGGAGCGGGCTTGGGGTTGTCGCTGGTCAGCGCCGTGGCCGTCTCGCACGGCGGCCGCCTGGAGTTGGCCGAGGGGCCGGGCGAATACAATGGCAGCGGCCCGGGTCTTCGGGTGGCGCTGGTGTTGCCGCGGGTCGAATAGGCCATTTCATCGAGGGGGATACGTATGGACCGCCGCCAGTTCCTGACCGCTTCCCTGCTGGCGCTGACGCCCGGCGTCGTCCTGGCCCAGGCCGCTCCGCCGTCGCCGTTCCCGCCCGTCGACGCCAGGAGCGTCTGGCTGGTCGGCGACAGCGCCCCGCCGGATGCGGTCAAGACCGCCGCCCGCCTGGCCGATCTGGTTCAGCAGGGCAAGCCGCGCGACAGCTATCTGGCCGGCGGCGCGGTGGCCGAGCTGGAGAAGCGGTTCGCCGCGATGCTGGGCAAGGAGGACTGCGCCTTCCTGCCCACCGGCACCCTGGCCAACCACGTCGCCGTGCGCATTCTCGCGGGCGACGCCACGCGGGTCATCGTCCAGCACGAGAGCCATCTCTATCGCGACGAGAGCGATGCGACCCAGCTGCTATCGGGCCTGAACCTCGTCGACCTCGCCCCCGGCCGCGCCGGACCGTCGCTGGACGAGATCAAGGCCGCCGTCGACGAGGCGGAGAACGGGCCCTATCCGCTGAAGATCGGCGCGATCTCACTCGAGAGCCCCGTGCGACGGGCCGGTGGTGAGATGCTGTCGCCGGCGCTGCTGGCCGAGATCGCCGCCTACGCCAGGGGCAAGTCCATACGCCTGCACCTGGACGGCGCGCGCCTGCTCCTGGCTCCGCCCGCTTACGATATCGCCGGGACCGCGGCCCTGTTCGATACGGTCTATGTCTCGCTTTATAAGTATCTGGACGCGCCGTTCGGGGCGGTGCTGGCGGGAAGCAAGGCCGACATCGCCAAGGCCCGCGCCCTGCGCCATCAGTTCGGCGGCACGATCTATCAGGCCTGGCCGGCCGCGGTGCTGGCGCTCGCGGCGCTGGACGATTTCCAGGCCCGCCACAAGGCCGCCTTCGCCGCCGCCGACCAGCTGTTTGCGGGGCTGGAGAAGGCGGGGGCCGCCAGGCTGAAGCCGGCGCCCAACGCCTCGAACATCCGCCACATCGTGCTGAACCCGAAGCTGGCCGAAGGCGCCTTCGACCGTATGCGCGTGGCCGGGGTGCGGCTGCTGAAGCCGCAGAAGGACGGGACCACCGAGGTGTGGATCAACGACACGCTGACCCGCCGTCCAGTCGACGACTACGTGAAGCTGTTTCTCGGCTGATTGGGGCTGACGAGGGCGGGCCTTAGCGCCCGGCCCAGGTAATCAGCGCCATGTAGCTGGGCGTGGTCGCCGCAAAGCTCTGGGTCAGGTCGCGCGCATCGGGGCCACGCGGAGCGATGCTCCAGACCGTGCCCATCGCCGCCACCGCCAGGAAGGTGGTGGTCAGGAAGCCGGCCACGTCGCGCGTCAGGCTGGGCTCGCGCTTGTTCAGTAGCGACACGCGCAGGATCAGCGGATGGGTGGCCCAACCGCAGGCCAGCGGCGAGGTGGCGACGGTCAGCTGGGCCTTCATCAGCGCCTTGGCGTAGTCGGCGCGGATGCCGGGGCGCAGGGCCACGACGGTGGCGTCGCAGGCCAGCTCCTGGTCGATGCGCACGAGGCGCAGGCCCAGCGCGATCATCGGATTGCACCAGCCTAGAACCCCAGCGGCGGCGAAGCCCAGGTTGGCGATGGGGTCGCCGCGATTGATGTGGGTGCGCTCGTGCAGCTGGATCATCTCGCGCTCGCGAGCGTCGAAGCGCTGGGCGAAGTCGGCCGGCAGCACGATGCGCGGCCACAGGGCGCCCATGACCGCGGGACCGGCCACGCCTTGCTTGACCCGGCGGCGGAACAGGCGCTCGCGCAGGACCAGGATGGCGATTGCGACCACGCAGCCGGCCAGCCACAGGTCGACCAGCATCGGCGCCGAAGCCCCCAGCGGCCGGGACGGCGCGCCGATGCCCATGGTCTCGGCCAGGCTGGGGAAGAAGGCGGCGGCCGCGGCGGCGGGCACGATCCCCCACAGACCGTAGGCGCGGCGCGGGCCGAACAGGCGGCGGGCCGACGGCCGCAGGATCACGATCAGCAGCACGGCCGCGGCGGCGGCCAGCTGGGCGCGGATCAAAGCGAGGGCGAAGAGCTCGATCATTGCGAATGCCGTTCCGGCCGTTTCCTCGGATAGTATGGTTACAACTGTAAATTACGTAGTCAAGCCGGACTCTTGTCGCTGGACGCCGGGCGGGCCACGGTGCCGCCATGACTCGTCTCGCTGAACGCTTGGCGCCTTGCGGCCCCATCATCGACACCAAGGCCGCCGACCGGGCGTATGAGGCGATCGCCAAGAGGGTCGGCGAAGCGATGGCGGGCGTCGATCCGGTCTGGCCGGCCCTGGCGCCGGTGTTCGCCGCGTCGTCCTACCTGGCCAGCCTGGCGCGTCGGGACGGCCAGCGCCTGCCTCGGCTGCTGGACGGCGATCCGGACCAGACCCTGAACGCCATCCTGGCCGCCGCCGAGGCCGTCGCCGCCGAGCCCGACTTTGAGACCGCCCGCCGGACGCTGCGCGAGCTGAAGGCCGACCTGCATCTGGTCACCGCCCTGTGCGACCTGTCGGGCGTCTGGGACCTGGACCAGGTGACTGGGGCCTTGACCCGCTTCGCCGACGCCACATTGCAGGCCGCGCTGGCCCAGGCCGTGCGCCAGGAGGTCGATCGCGGGGCGCTGACCCATGTGGCGGAGGGGGAGGGCGGTCCCGCGCCGGGCCTGTTCTGCATCGCCATGGGCAAGCATGGCGCGTTCGAGCTGAACTATTCCAGCGACATCGACTTCTCGATCTTCTACGCGCCCGAGAAGCTGCCAGTCGCGGAGGGCCACGAGCCGCAAGCCGTTGCGGTGCGGATCGCCAACCATCTGGGCCGGGTGCTGCAGGAGCGCACCGGCGACGGCTATGTCTTCCGCATCGACCTGCGCCTGCGCCCCGACCCGTCCTCGACCCCGCCCGCCATGCCGGTCGACGCGGCCATGGACTACTATGAGAGCGTCGGCCAGAACTGGGAGCGCGCCGCTCACATCAAGGCCCGGATCGCGGCCGGCGATATGGCTCAGGGCCAGGCGTTTCTGGATGAGCTGCAGCCATTCATCTGGCGCAAGAACCTGGACTTCGCGGCCATCGCCGACATCCATTCGATCAAGCGCCAGATCCATACCTACAAGGTCGACGACCGCCTGACCGCCAAGGGCGCGGACCTCAAGCTGGGCCGGGGCGGCATCCGCGAGATCGAGTTCTTCGTCCAGACCCAGCAGTTGATCCTGGGCGGCCGCCAGCCGGACCTGCGCAGCCCGCGCACCCTGGACGCCCTGAAGGCCCTGGCCGCCGCCGGACATGTCACGCCGGAGGACGCCGCCTGGCTGACGCAGGCCTACCAGGACCTGCGGGCGCTGGAGCATCGCGCCCAGATGATCGCCGATGACCAGACTCACAAGCTTCCGGAGTCGGACAACGACCGCAAGAAGGTTGCCGCCCTGTGGGGGCAAGACAATCTGCGCAGCTTCGACGCCGCCGTCGGCAAGATCCTGAAGGGCGTCAATCAGCGCTATGGCCGGCTGTTCGCCGGCGAGGAAGAGCTGTCCTCCCGCTTCGGCAGCCTGGTGTTCACTGGCGTCGAGGACGACCCCGAGACCCTGGCCACCCTCAAGCGCATGGGCTTTTCCAGTCCCGAGCGCGTGGCCGCCACCATCCGCGGCTGGCACCATGGCCACATCGCCGCCACCCGCACCGAGCGTGGCCGCGAGCTCTTCACCCGCCTGGCGCCGCGCCTGCTGGACGCGGCCAATGCGACGGGCGCGCCCGACCAGGCCTTCAACCGCTTTGCCGACTTCTTCGCGACCTTGAGTTCGGGCGTGCAGATCCAGTCGCTGTTCCTGGCCCAGCCGCGGCTGTTCGAGCTGATCGTCGAGGTCATGGCCTTCGCCCCGCGCCTGGCCCAGACCATGGCCAAGCGGCCGACCGCCCTGGACGCCCTGCTGGACCCCAGCTTCTTCGGCCCGATCGAGACCCCGGCCGTCGCGCCGTGGGATCCCGCCGACTTCGAGGGGGCCATGGACGCTGCCCGGCGCCTGTTCCGCGACCAGAGCTTCCGCATCGGCGTGCGGGTGATGAGCGGCAGCGCCGACGCCCGCGACATCGGCCGGGCCTTCGCCGAGCTGGGCGACCTGGTCGTCGGCGGCCTGGCCCCGGCGGCCCTGCTGGAGACGGAGCGCCTGGGCGGAGCCTTCCCTGGCCAGGTGGCGGTGGTCGCCTTGGGCAAGGCCGGCTCGCGCGAGATGACCGCCAAGTCTGACCTCGACCTGATGACCGTCTATGTCGCCGACGATCCCGCCGCGATGTCCGATGGCAAGGGGTGGAGCGCCGAGGTGTTCTATGCCCGTTTCACCCAGCGGCTGATCTCGGCCCTGTCGGCGCCGACGGCGGAGGGCACGCTCTACGAGGTCGACATGAAGCTGCGCCCGTCCGGGGCCAAGGGGCCGGTGGCGGTCAGCTTCGGAGCCTTCGGCGAGTACTACGCGCGAGAAGCCGAGACCTGGGAGTTCCTGGCCCTGACCCGCGCCCGGGTGATCTGGGCCAGCTCGCCGGACTTCAAGGTCCAGGCCGAGGGCGCGATCCAGGCGGCCCTGCGCCGGCCGCGCGACCGCGCCGTCACCGCCAAGGACGTCGTGGAAATGCGCCAGTTGATGGAAGACGAGCGGCCTGGGAAGGGCGACTGGGACCTGAAGCTGGATCCCGGCGGCTTGGTCGACATCGAGTTCGCCGCCCAGTTCCTGCAGCTGGCCCACGCGGCGGACGGCGGTCCTCTGGCCCAGAACACCGGCGAGGCCCTGGCCGCCTTCCGCGCAGCAGGCCTGGCCGACGACGCCGCCTTGGCGCGACTGGAATCGGCCTGGCGGCTGGAGCAGGACCTCTCCCAGCTGATCAAGGTCGCCCTGGAAGACGGCCTCGACGTCGAGGCCGAGCCCAAGGCCTTCAAGACCCTGCTGGCCCGCGCCGGCGGCGTCGCCCAGTTCAAGTCGTTGAAGCCGAAACTGGCCAAGGCCAAGGTCGAGGCGCGGGCGGCCTATGCGGCGATCGTGAAAGCTTAGAAAAGGCGCGACGGAATCGGGGGCTCCGCGCGTTCAAGGTCACAGGGACGATCTCTCTGGAGACCTTTGACTGATGTTCGTACGCACCCTGATCGCCGCCGGCGCTCTCCTGGCCATGGCCGCCCCGGCCCTGGCGCAGACCGAAGCGCCTGCCGGCGCAAAACCCCAGGGCATGACCCTGCAACAGTTCCAGGCCTCGAACGGCGACAAGATGTTCGCTCGCCTGGACACCAACAAGGACGGCAAGATCTCGCGCGAGGAGTTCGAGGCCTTCCGCCAGAAGAACGCCAAGGTGGACGCCGCCGCGACCAAGGCCGGCAAGCGGGGCGAGCGGATGTTCGCGCGCTTCGACACCGACAAGGACGGCTTCCTGTCGCGCACCGAGGCCGACGCCGTGCTGGCCTGGCGCTACAAGCGGATGGACGCCAACAATGACGGCATCCTGACGCTTGAGGAATTGCAGGCGAAGTCCGGCAAGGCCAAGGTCGGGATCTGACACGAGCGAGCGCGGCGGGTTGACGATTGGCCACGGACGGGAACGATCCCGACGAAGCCTTGCTGGCGGGGGTGGGACGAGGCGAGGCCTCGGCTGTTCGCACCCTGCTGGACCGACGTCTGCCGCGCATTCTCGCCTTGTCCCGGCGGCTGCTGAACGACCCCGGCGAGGCCGAGGACGTGGCGCAGGAGACGTTCCTGCGGGCCTGGAAGCAGGCGCGGGCCTGGAAGCCGGGCGCGGCGCGGTTCGACACCTGGCTGCACCGGGTGGCTCTGAACCTCTGCTACGACCGGCTGCGAAGACGGCGCGAGACGCCGACCGACCAGCCGCCCGAGCAGGTCGATCCGGGGCCGGCGCCCGACGCGGGCCTGCTGGCTTCAGATCTGAGCCAGCGGGTCGAGGCGGCGCTTGCGGCTTTGCCCGACCGGCAGCGCGAAGCCATCGTGCTGTGTCACCATCAGGGGCTGGGCAATATCGAGGCTGCGGCCGTGATGGCGATCAGCGTCGAGGCGCTGGAGGGATTGCTGGGGCGCGGACGGCGGGCCTTGAAGGCTTCGCTGGCCGACTTGCGGGGGGAGGACTGAGACGATGATGACATTCGAACGCTTCGAGGACCTGGCCGCCGCCTATGGCGGTGAGATCGCCCGCTGGCCGGAAGGCGAGCGCGAGGCCGCCCGCGCCTTGCTGGCCGCTGAGCCCGCAAGGCTGTCGCCGGTGTTGACGGAAGCCGCTGGTCTGGACCGCCTGCTGGACCTCGCCCCCGCCCAGCGTCCCGACGCCGCCCTGCTGGGCCGTCTGATCGCCGCTGCGCCTCAGCCAGCCAACACCGCCCGCCGGTGGATTGCCGGCCTGGGCGCGGCCCTGGGGCTGTCGGCAGCAGCCTTCGCCGGGGTCAGCGTCGGGGTGATGGTTGGCGGTCAGGCTCAGCCCGCGCCGGCCGCCGTGGCTCAGGCCGAAACCGTAACCGCCGTCGACTTCACCGCCGACCTGCAGGACGCTCTCGAGGAGCCCGCCGCCCTATGAGCCTGTCTCGCCCGCTGCTGGTCGGCCTGATCGTCTCGGCGGCTCTCAACGTGTTCCTGATCGGCGGGGTGGCGGGCATGGCCTATGTCCGCCTGGCCGAGAAGCCCGTCGCGCCGCCAGCTCCGCCCGCTCAGCCGGCGACGGTCTATGTTTCGCCGCCGGCTGCTTCGCCCTCGGCGCCGATCGAGCGTCCGGCCGTCGTTGTTCGCCAGCCGCCGGCGGTTCAGCCGGAACGCGCGCCCCGCGCGCCGCTGTGGCGGGCCGGCGACGCGCTGTCGCCCGAGAGCCGCAAGGCCCTGCGTCAGGCCCTGCGCGGCGCAAATCAGAAGAACCAGCCGATCACCCGTCAGGCTCGCGCCGAGCGTCAGGCCGCCTTGGCCGCCATGCGCGCCCCGGGCTTCGACCCGACCGAGGTCAGCCGTCGCCTGGCCAACGCCCGTGCGCTGGACGGCCAGGCGCGGGCCAATGTCGAGACCGCTCTGGCCGCCTATGCCGCGACCTTGTCGCCGGAGGAGCGGGCGGTGCTGGCCCAGGGCATGGCCAAGGTTTATGCGCCGCGCCGCAATCTTGCCGAACAGCAGGAGAAGGATTGAGTCATGCTCATCCGCCACGCGCCCGATCTGACCGACAACGACGTCACCGATCCGGGCGTCTATCTGCAGCGACGGACCTTGATGGCGGGGTTGGCCGGCCTGGGCCTGGCGGGTTTCGCGGGACAGGCGAATGCGGCGCTGACCTATACGAAGGGCTTTTCGACCACGGAGAAGCCGACACCGCGCAAGGACGTCACGACCTACAACAACTTCTATGAGTTCGGCGTCGACAAGGGCGATCCGGCCGAGAAGTCCGATCGGTTCAAGCCGCGTCCCTGGACGGTGCGCATCGACGGCGCCTGCGAGGCCCCCCGCACGGTCGGCATTGAGGACCTCATCGCCGGAAACAAGCTGGAGGAGCGCATCTACCGCATGCGCTGCGTCGAGGGCTGGTCGATGGTCATCCCCTGGGTCGGATTTCCGCTGAAGGACCTGCTGGCCTCGGTGAAACCGACGTCCAAGGCCAAGTACGTGGCGTTCGAGACCGTGCGGCGGCCATCGGAAATGCCGGGCCAGGGCTGGAACACCCTGGACTGGCCCTATGTCGAGGGCCTGCGCATCGACGAGGCCATGCACCCGCTGACCCTGATGGCGGTCGGACTTTACGGGGATGTTCTGCCCAACCAGAACGGCGCGCCGCTGCGGCTGGTCGTGCCGTGGAAGTATGGCTTCAAGGGCGGCAAGTCGATCGTGCGCATCACCCTGACTGAAAAGCCGCCAGCCACGGCCTGGAACAAGCTGGCGCCGCGCGAGTATGGCTTCTACGCCAACGTCAATCCGGCCGTGGATCACCCGCGCTGGTCGCAGGCCACCGAACGCCGCTTGGGCGAATTCCGCCGCCGCGAGACCCTGCCGTTCAACGGCTACGGCGAGTGGGTGGCGGACCTGTACCGCGGGATGGACCTGAAGCGGTTCTACTGATGGCCATCCTGGAAACCGACCTTCCCGGCGAAAGCCGGGACCCAGCTGGAAGAATGCTGGGGTGGGCTCTAGGGGCTCGGCGTGTCCCCCGTCATCCCAAACGCCTTGAGATCTGGGCCCCGGCGTTCGCCGGGGAGACGGATCGGGAGGAGGCGGCGTCGTGAGCAAACGTCTGTCCAAGACTCAGGACAACGCCGTCTACGCCGGCGTCTGGCTGGCCTGTTTCGCGCCCCTGGCCTGGCTGGCCTGGCGGGGCTTTTCGGGCGATCTCGGGGCCAATCCGATCGAGACCCTGATCCGCCAGCTGGGCGTGTGGGGCCTGCGGCTGCTGCTGGTGGGCCTGGTGATCACCCCGGCGGCGCGGATCCTGCGCAAGCCCCGGCTGGTGCGCTTCCGGCGGACGATCGGGCTGTTCGCCTTCGCCTATGTCACGCTGCATCTCTTCAGCTACATCGGCATCGATCTGTTCTTCGACTTCGGCCAGCTGTGGAAGGACATCCTCAAGCGGCCGTTCATTACCCTGGGGATGCTGGCCTTCGTGCTGCTGATCCCGCTGGCGGTGACCTCGACCAACGGCTGGGTGATCAGGATGGGGCGGGCGGCATGGCAGCGGCTGCACTGGCTAATCTATCTGATCGTGCCGCTGGGCGTGGCCCACTACTACCTGCTGGTGAAGGCCGACCACCGGCCGCCGCTGGTCTATGGCGCGGTGTTTTTGGCGCTGATGGGCTGGCGGGTTTGGGAGCTTAGAAAGCGGGCTCAGCAGACCCCCGCCTGACCTCGCTGCGCGAGGTCGTCCGCCCCCGGAGGGGGCAGACGGCGCTTCGTCTTCCCCTCCGGGGGCGGAGGGCCGCAGGCCCGGAGGGGGCGAGTGTCCCGCCCTACTTCTTCTCCGCCGCCGCCTGCGCGGCCGCCACGATCCGCAGCACGTTCCCGCTCCAGATCCCCTCGATGTCGGCGTCGCTATAGCCGGCGGTCTTCAGCGCCGCGGTGATCTTGGGCAGGTCGGTGATGTCCTCGAAGCCGTCCATGCCGCCGCCGCCGTCCCAGTCGGCGCCGACGCAGACGCCCTTGGGACCCGCCACGTTCAACACGTGCAGCATGCTCTTCATGAACAGGTCGAAGTCGCCGCGCGGAGCCGGATAGGCCTTGTCCACGGCCGCGCGCTTGTCGGCATAGGCCTTGACCTCGGCGGGGGAGGCCGTCTTCAGGTCCGGACCCCGACCCAGCTTTTCATAGGCCGCCTTGCGCTCGGGGCTGGGGGTGTTGTCGGTCAGGTAGATTGAGTTGATGCAGATCGCGCCGCCAGCGTCGGCGATCTTCTTGATACGCGCGTCGTCGAGGTTGCGGGGGTGGTTGTAGATCGCCTTCGGGCCCGAGTGCGAGGCGATGATCGGGGCCTTCGACAGCGCCAGCGACTGGTCGACGATATCGTCCGACGCGTGGCTGACGTCGATGACGATGCCCAGGCGGTTGGCCTCGGCCACCCAGCGCACGCCTAGCTGCGAATAGCCGTTCCACAGCTTGCCCTTGGGATCAGTCGAGCTGTCGGCCAGTTGGTTGTTGCGGAAGTGGACCGGGCCGGCCATCCGCAGGCCTTCCTTGTAGAAGGTCTCCAGCAGGGTCAGGTCTTCGCCCAGCGGCCAGCTGTTTTCCATGCTGATAAAGGCGAACTTCTTGCCGGCCTTGTTGATGCGGCGGGCGTCGTCGGCGGTCAGGGCGATTTCGAACTGGCCGGGATTGGCCGCCAGCATCTCGCGGATCTCGACGGCGCGGTGCAGGGCGTAGTCGCGGGCGTACTCATAGCCCTTGGCCGTCAGGTCGCCTTGGCCGGTGTAGATGACGAAGAAGCCGCCATCCAGGCCGCCCTCGTTCATGCGGGGCAGGTCGACCTGGCTGAAGTCGTGCTCGACCTCGTGGTGGTCGGTGATGGCCCAGCCCGGACGGCCGAAGTGGGTCGGGGTGTCCAGGTGGGTGTCCAGGATCAGGAAGCTGTCATGCAGGGCCTTGATCGTCTTGGAGACCACCGGAGGCTTGGCCGGGGCCTTCTTGTCGGCGGCGTGGGCCACGGAGACGGACGCGAGCAAGGCGGCCGAGCCGAGCAGGACGGTGAGCAGGCGACGCATGGAGACTCCCCAACAGATTTGAGGCGCCAAGCTCAGCGTTGGCGAGGGGGGCGTCAAGCGTTCACATCAGGCCCAGGGCCTTGAAGCTGGCCACGCCCTCGCGGCCGACCACCAGATGGTCATGGACGGCGATCTTCAGGGCTTTTCCGGCCTCGACGATCTGCTTGGTCATGTCGATGTCGGGGCGTGACGGGGTCGGATCGCCCGAAGGATGGTTGTGCAGGATGATCAGGTTGCTGGACGACAGCTCCAGCGCCCGACGCATGATCTCACGCGGGTAGACCGGGGCGTGGTCGACAGTGCCGCGGTTCATCACCTCGTCGGCGATCAGCTGGTTTTTCTTGTCCAGGAAAAGTACGCGAAACTGCTCGCGCGACTCGTTGGCCAGGGCCACGCGGACATAGCCGAGCAGGGCGCTCCACGAGCTGATCACCGGCCTTTTGACGATCTTGTCGCGGCCGGCCCGCAGCGTGGCTTCGTGCAGCAGCTTGATGTCCATCGCCGCGCCCTCGCCGACGCCGGGCACGGTGGCCAGCTCCTCGATCGTCGCGCCCAGCACGCCGCCCAGGGAGCCGAACCGGGTCAGCAGGCTCTTGGCCAGCGGTTTGACGTCGCCGCGCGGGTAGGTGCGGAAGAGATAGAGCTCCAGCAGCTCATAGTCGGGCAGGGCCACGAACCCGCCGGCCTTGGCCCGCTGGCGCAAGCGTTCGCGATGGCCGGCGTGATGGGCGTGGGCGGACTTGCGGACGGGCTTGCCGGATGCGGGTTGGGCGACGACGACCGGCTCGACCGGCGTCGCATCGGACACGCCCAAGGCTTTGACGCTGACCATGCCGTCCCCCGAACTCTGGCGAGGGATAGTGAGGTGATCGCGTCAGGGTTGTCCAGGGGTTCTGTAGGCCCTCCCCCGCGTGCGGGGGAGGGTCTAGTCCAGGATCAGCCGCCCAGGATCGCCGGCTGGAACAGGCCGGCGGGCGAGGCGGTGAAGATCTCGTAGCCGTCTTCGGTCACGCCGATCGAGTGCTCGCACTGGGCCGAAAGCGACTTGTCGCGGGTCACGGCGGTCCAGCCGTCGTTCAGCACCTTCACGGCCGGCTTGCCCAGATTCACCATCGGCTCGACGGTGAAGAACATGCCCGGCTTCAGCACCGCGCCCTGGCCGGGGCGGCCGAAGTGCAGGATGTTGGGGGCGTCGTGGAACACCTTGCCCAGGCCGTGGCCGCAGAAGTCGCGGACCACCGAGCAGCGCTGGGCCTCGACGTAGCTCTGGATGGCGTGGCCGATGTCGCCCAGCGTGGCGCCCGGCTTCACGGCCTCCAGGCCGCGCTTCATGCCTTCGTAGGTGATCTCGACCAGGCGACGGGCGCGCGGGCCCACTTCGCCCACGCCATACATGCGCGAGGTGTCGCCATGCCAGCCGTCGACGATGGCGGTGACGTCGATATTGACGATGTCGCCTTCCTTCAGCGTCCACTCGCCCGGGATGCCGTGGCAGACCACGTGGTTGCGCGAGATGCAGACCGTCTTGGGGTAGCCGCGATAATAGAGGCAGGCGGGCAGGGCGCCGTTGTCGAGGATGAACTCTCGGGCCAGCGTATCCAGGTGATCCGAAGAGACGCCCGGCTGCACGTGCGGGATCAGCATGTCCAGGCACTCGGCAGCCAGCTTGCCGGCCTTGCGCATGCCCTCGAAGTCTTCCGGCTTGTGCAGCTTGATCTGCCCCGTGCGGGTTTCGGCTTCGATTTCGAGGGTGTTGTCCAAGGTCATGCTCTACTCGGGCGTCGCCGCCGCGAGGCGCGGCGATCGGAAATGTTCAGGGCGTATCTCGCAATCCTAGCACGGATTTCAACCCCGGACCTCCCTCAACGGCCCCAAGCCTTCTAAGGATTGATCCGTCGCACGGTGTCGTGGGCCGGGCGGACCTCCTTGACGAACTCGGCGTCCAGGGTCGTGGGCTTGTCGCGGCGCACATGGCAGACGCCCTTGTAGCGCGTGACCCGGCCGCTTTCCTTCTCGGTGACGTCGGCGGTGAACTTGACGTCCCACTCGCCCGGCTTGCCGGTAGGGACGGGATCCATGTCGTTGGAGTTGACGCCGTCCAGCGTCTTGAGGCCGAAGCGGTCCTCCAGCTTGCCAGTGCAGGCCTTGAACGCGAAGATCGCCCGCAAGCCCGTCATCATGCCGCTCTCGGGCTTGCCCGGCTCGGTCCGGCCACAGGCTGAGACGGCGAGCGCCAGTGCGCAGATGGCCAGTACGGTCCTCTTCATGCGATCCCCACTTCGCGTAACGGACGCATGGGTAACCGACACGCTGGCGATTGCAGCTTAAATCCCTGTTAGGTGAGCGTTGGTCCACAGGATGCGGCGGGCCACTTGGATCGTCTGCGTGCTCATGGCGCAGGCATAGACCAACACCTCGACCCCGGCTTTGGCCGCAGCGTCCAATCCCCGGGCGAACGCCGGGTCGAGATCGGCGCAGGCGCTGAAGGTCTCGCAGTCCTCGCGCTGGACGATGAACAGGGCCACGGCGCGGTGGCCCTCGCGCACCTGGGCGGCCAGGTCGGTCAGATGTCGGGTCGAGCGCTCGGCCTTGCAGTCTGGAAACTCGGCCAGGCCCGGCGCGCGGCTGAAGTGGCAGTTCTTCACCTCCAGCCAGCAGGGCGGCCAGTCCGGATGGGTCAGCAGGAAGTCGACGCGGCTGGCTTCGGCGTACTTCACCTCCGGCTTGACGGTCGCATAGCCGGAAAGTTCGGGGATCCAGTCGTTGGCCAGGGCCTCGGCGACCAGCCGGTTGGGCAGCAGGGTGTTGACGCCCACCAGCGCGCTCTTTTCAGAAGCCATGGCCTGCTCGACCAACTGCAGGGTCCAGGGCAGCTTGCGCTTGGGATCGTCCGACCATGACACCCAGGCGCCCTGGCCTGGCTCGCGCACGCCCAGCATGGCGCCGGGGTTGGGGCAGTGGGCGGTGATCTCCCGTCCGTCGTCCAGCACGAGGTCGGCGAAGAAGCGCTTGTAGCGGCTGACCAGGCGGCCATGAACGAGCGGTTGCGGGAGCAGCATGCGGGGCCTAAGTCGATAATCGGAACAAGGCGACATAAGGGATCGAAGCGATGGCGACCAGCGAACGCGTGACGGCGGCGGTGATGATCATCGGCGACGAGATCCTGTCGGGCCGGACCCAGGACGTGAACCTGTCGGCTATCGCCAAGTACCTGGCCACCTATGGCGTGGACCTGTGCGAAGCCCGGGTGGTGTCGGACGTCGAGCAGGACATCGTCGACGCGGTCAACGCCCTGCGCGCCCGCTACGACTACGTCATCACCACCGGCGGCATCGGCCCGACCCACGACGACATCACCGCCGACTCGATCGCCAAGGCTTTCGGGGTCACGGCGCCCGAGCATCCCGAGATCATGGCCATGCTGCGCGAGCGCTGGGGCGAGCCTAACGCCGCGCGTCGTGGCATGGCGCATGTGCCCGAGGGCGGCATGCTGGTGAAGAACCCCGTGCAGGGGCCGCCCGGTTTCCAGAAGGAGAACGTGTTCGTGCTCGCCGGCGTCCCGGCGATCATGCGCGGCATGCTGGAGGACGTGGGGCCTCGCCTGCGCAGCGGAGCGGTGGTGCTGTCCAAGACCGTCCGTGTCACGGGCACGGGCGAGGGGGCGATCGCTGCGCCGCTGGAGGCTGTGGCCAAGGCGCATCCGGACATGTCGCTGGGCAGCTATCCGTTCTTCGCCCTGCCGGACGTCTACGGCGCCAATCTGGTATTGCGCGGGCGTGACGCCGACGAACTGGACGCGGCCGTGAGCGAACTGATCAGCGCCCTGGCCGAGGCCGGGGCCAACAACATCGAGCTGCTGGCGGACCCGGCCTAAAGCTCCAGAGATCTCTAGTCTTCGCCGGCGATGGCCTTGGCCAGGTCGACCAGGTGCTTGCGCATGCCGGTCGACGGGATCGACACATAGGCGCGCGCCAGTTCCGGACCGCCCGACAGCGACCAGAAGCCGGCCATCTCGTTGGCCAGGTCCGCGGCGCTGGTGTCGGCGCCTTCCGGGTCATCCAGGCCTTCGAAGAAGAAGCCGATCGGCGTCTTCAGGAACATGGCCGTGGCGTGCAGCTTGCTGGCGCTGATGCGGTTGGCGCCGCCTTCGTACTTCTGCACCTGCTGGAAGGTCAGGCCCAGGGCGTCGGCGAGAGCCTGCTGCGAGTAGCCCAGGTCCTTGCGGCGCATGCGCAGGCGGCGGCCGACGTGAATGTCGACGGGATCGGGGGTCTTGTCTTCAGCCATGCTTACTCACTCGAACGCGACAGGAAGGGGAGAGGGGAGGACGGGCGGCTCATCGCGCAGTGGCCGCGGGGGAAGAACGGGTCAGGACCGCCATGCCATAGGCCAGGCTGGCGACGACCGCGCAACTCCAGATCCCGAGGGCGACGATGTAGGGGGCGGCCTGGATCTTGTCGTCGATGACCATCGCTCCATGGGTGGCCACGCCCAGCAGGTGGAAGCCGCTGGCGGCCAGCAGCCAGCGCCGGCGGTAGACGAGCGACAGCCCCACCAGCACGGCCAGCAGGGCGAGGTCGACGACCAGGGTCGCCCATTGGATGTCGATGAAGCGGCGGTCGAGGACGAAGGACGTGCCGATCCAGGCGGCGACCATGGCCGCTGCGGCCAGGCGCTCGGGTTTGCCGCCGCGCCACAGGGCCCAGCCGCAGACGATGAGCATCAGGACCAGGGAGGCCTGGCCGATCAGCTGATGGAACACGGCGGCCTCCGTCTTACGTAGTGCCGCCGTGATCCTGACCGGAGTCGACCTCCGGTGAAACGCTTAATCGCCTATCGGGCCTTATTCACCAACCGCGCGTAGGCGTCCGCGGGGCTGCTCCACCTCGGGTTTGTCCTGAACGCCGAAGGCGACTTGGCGCAGGCCGACCTGGTCGCGAACCTCGGCCAAACCGCCATGCGCCTTGACCAGGGCGCGGCGCGCCTGAAGCAGATGAGCCATGGCGGCGTTGACGTCTTCCATCACGTCCTGACCATAGACGACCGAGAGATTGGCCTCGGTGCGGGCGTTGGCCAGCAGGCCGGCGAATTGGGCCATGGCGCCGTAGGTGGTTTCGACCGCGGTCTCGACGGCGAACAGTTCCTGGGCGACGCGCGCCCCGATGATCTTGCGTTGCATGCAAAGGTCTCCCGTCGCGCCAAACGGTCGCCGGCGCGGCGCTGGTCTCGAAATGTCGGGGAGGTCAGCGGGCGAAGATGCGCCAGAGCCAGTCCTGAATCGCGATCAGGAAGCTGTGCGCGGCCATCAGAAGTCCACTGAAGAGGAGGGCGACGACGATGGCCAGCAGGGCCATCACCGCCAGGTTGGCGAAGGGGTCTAGGTCATGGTCCAGCCTCCCTCGCCAGCTTGGCGGGGGGCTTCGTCGAGAAGGATCGACGCCGCGATCAGAAGCTCGCGCAAAACCATTTCCGGCGGCTTGCCGGACTGGGCGTCCCGGATGGGGCGCAGCATCGCCTCCACCTCTTCCGGGGCGCAGGATGAAAGGGCGGTCAGCTGTCGTTGCAGATGGTCCCACGTCGTCCCCGGCAGGTCTGGTCGCGGCTCCGGTGCGCCTGGAAACCGCGTCCGGAAGCGTCGGCTCTCGAAGATCTTGCGCGAGGCCATCTGGCTCGCCGTCTTTGTCCGATCGCTGTTCGTTTGCGGCTGGTCCATGCATCTCCCCCGTGCCGCCTTCAGGAGAGGGGAGCGGGGGTGATGGCGTCAGTGGGGACGTTTCGTAGGCGTGAAAATCGCTATGCCCGGAGAACAGCCGCGCGGCTTCGCGCCGGGTGGCCACGCCCAGCCGCTCGCAGGCCTTGCCGATGCGCACGTCGACGCTGGCCGGCGATATGCCCAGCTGAAGGGCGATCTCCTTGGAGGAAAAGCCGCGCGCGACCAACGCCAGGCACGCCCGCTCGCGCGGCGTCAGGCGGGCGATCCGCTCGGTCGACGATAAGGCGACATCGGCCATGTCGGCACGCTACGCGAGTCGCAGCCAAACTTGGTAGGGACGGTGGGACTCGAACCCACACGGATTGCTCCAACGGATTTTAAGTCCGGTTACATCGTTGATTTTAAAGGGAAAAAGCCGATTGTGCTAGAAGGGTGTGCTAAGCGCGGCTTTTGCCAATCATAATCGCGCGTTCGGCGCGGACTGTCCAGAGAAGGTAGCGGTAAGCGTCGTCAGACTCGTCAAGGCCGCACTCGACGACGCTGATTGTCGTCGGACTCGTATCGATGAGTCGCCCCGACTCTTTCCGGCCGAGGCTTCGGTCGCCAATCTGAGCCTGCGACAGAGTATCGTGGGTCGCTCGTTCGCTAACAGTGCACTTGAAGATAACATCAGTGATGTTAATTTCGCACGTGATGTTACGGACGTGGAAAGACAAGTGGGAGCAGCAGCTCGCGGAGAAGGCTGAGGCCTATCTGCGGGAGAGCTTCGGCGCGAGCGTTTGGTTGGTTCGTGCCGAGCCCACTGGCATGCCCTTCTTCATAACCGATCAATACGCCCTCTGGCGCGCCGAGATCTTCGAGCGGTCCTGCGTGCTGATGGCCGTCCGGGCGGCCACGGGCGCGACGGCCGACGAGCTGGCCCGCCACGTTCATGTCGTCCGGGAGCGCAGCAACACCCCGACAGTGGTGTTGGTGTTTGAGACCTTGTCGCCATCGCGGCGCCTGAGCTTGCTGAAGCAGCGGTTGGCGTTCCTGGTGCCGGGGGCGCAGCTCTACATCCCCGAAGCCTTGATGGACCTGCGCGAGCGGGCGCCCAGGGCGCCGGTGCATGACGTCGAGACGTTTTCGCCTACCAGCCAGATGATCGTCATCGGCGCCCTCCTGCGGCGCGAGACCGAAGCGCCCAGCGCAACGGCCCTGGCCACCCGCTATGGCGTGGCCACCATGAGCGTGAGCCGGGCCTTCGACGAACTGCAGGCCGCCGGCCTGGCCGACACCTCGCGCACCGGCAAGCAGAGGGTTCTCAGGTTCGTCAGCCATGGCCTCGATCTTTGGGAGGTCGCCGCGCCGCGTCTGCAATCGCCCGTGCGCAAGGTTCGGACCGTCGGTATCCCCTTTCCCCAGCACTTCCCTGGCCGGGTAGCGGGCGAGAGCGCCCTGTCGCTTTATACCCCGCTGGCGTCGCCACGCGTCCAACGACTTGCCGTCGCCGCCGCCAACTGGCCCCAGCTGGTCCGCGACCACGGCCTGATCGCGCGCGAGCCGGGAGACCCGGCCGGCGACGAGGTCGAGACCTGGAGCTACGACCCGGCGGCGCTGGCCGATCGCACCGACCGCAATGTAGTCGACCGCCTCTCCTTATACCTGAGCACGCGCGACCACCCCGACGAACGTGTCGCCCAAGCCGCCGAGCAGCTCCTAGAGGACATGTCGTGGTCGTAGGCCTGAAGCGTTGGCGCGAGCACTTCGCCGACTATGCCGACCGCTACGTATTGGTCGGCGGCGTGGCGTGCGAGCAGGTGATGGAGGAGGTCGGTCTTACCTTTCGGCTGACCAAGGACTTCGATGTGGTGCTGCTCGTCGAGTTGCTCGACGCGGCCTTCGCCGACGTCTTCTGGGCCTTCATCGAGGCGGGCGGCTACGAGCGGCGCGAGAAGGCCGATGGCGGCAAGCTCTATAGGTTCCAGCGCCCCTCGGAATCCGACTATCCGCAGATGATCGAGCTGTTCTCCCGCGCGCCTGACGGCATCGATTTGGCGCCGGGAAGCCAGCTAGTCCCACTGCCGATCGACGACGCGGCCGCCAGCCTGTCGGCGATCCTTCTCGACGGCGGCTACTACGATTTCTTGCGCGAGAACGCCCGTGTGGTCGACGGCCTGCCCTTGCTGAACGAAGCGGCGATCATCCCCTTCAAAGCTCGCGCCCACCTCGATCTGGCGAAGCGTAAGGCCGCCGGCGAAGCCGTTGATGGCGGGAACATCAAGAAGCACCGCAGCGACGTCTTCCGTCTGTTGCAGCTCTTGCCAGAAGGCGAGGTTCAACCCCTACCCGAAGCGATCCGGGCCGACATGACTGCCTTCGTCGACGCCGTGGCCAGCGACAAGACCTTCAAGCCGGCCGACTTCAAGCTCAAGATGACGCCGGACGAGGCCATAGCCCGTCTTGTGGCGGCCTACGGTCTGTAGATCCGGCGAGGACGACCTAGCCTTCGAAAAGGAAGGCATAGGACCTGACGGATCAATCACGGCTTCCGGCGGGTCGTGGATTCTGCGGCCAGATGCTCGTACCCGTCGGATGATCTGAATGAGGCGCTCTGGCACATCGCTACCGATCAGCGCCGAAAGGGCACCACGTTCGATCGACCCAGCAACGCCGCCATCCCTTCGTCTTGTAGAACGGACCGAAAGGCTTCCATGGCTAAGTCATCTGTCGGAAATTGATCATCCCAGACAGTGGATGTACCTTCCTCGTCCACGACCTCAAGCGCCCAGCCCGGTTGATTTTCAAGCCGATAGATTTCCACAGTCGCGCTTATTCCATCCGCAGACACCGGGCCGGAAAGTCCCGATCGGATGATGTTCGGATCGCGTTGATTCATTGTAGTCTCCTAGCCAAAAGGGTAGCGCGTACCCCGCTGAACGTCACGTTCCCGGTGGTAGGCCAACGTCCCTTCATGGTGCTTACCCATTTGTCGTGCGGCTAGATGATGTCCTTCCCGCTCATTGATGCTATGGCGGGGACGGCGATGTTTAAGTGATAGCGCGTCGCCTTGTTCGCGCCGGTGCGGGTCAGCGCGCCGATCTCAACCAGTGAGGCGAGATCGCGGGTGGTGGTCGCCGACGGCGCGCCAGTGATGGTCATGTAGTTGGCGGCGCTGAGCCCGCCCTTGAAGCCTTCCGGCCCGGCGGCGAATAGCCGGATGAGCGCCTTTTCCTGGCGCTCGTTTAGTGCGCCGCGCAATCGGCCCATGAGGCGGGCCTTATCCAGCACGAATTCGACCTGGCGGAGCGTACTTTGCTGCGCCTCGAGGGTCTTGGCGGCAAACCACAATAGCCAGTCGGTGATTTCGAGTTCGCGATGTGCTCGCTCAAGCTCGGCGTAGTAGGCCTTGCGATGCTGCAGCAAGGTGCTGGCCATGCCGGTGACGACCGGGTTGACCAATCCTTGCGCCAGGATCTTCTCACTGATCGCGCGACCGACACGGCCGTTGCCGTCCTCGAACGGGTGGATGCTCTCAAACCAGAGGTGGGCGATGCCGGCGCGGGTGATGGCGGGGAGAGGTGTGTCGCCGCCCGGCGCGGTGCGCTCCAGCCAATCCCAGAAGCGCTGCATTTCCGCGGTAAGGGCGGATGAAGGCGGAGCCTCGAAATGCACTTTCGGGGCGTGCACCGAGCCCGAGACGATCTGCATCGGATCTGTGTGGGTGCGATAGCGCCCGATATCGACCAGATCGGTGCGCCCGTTGGTGATCCAGCGATGCCAACGGAACAGGGCCTCTTCGGTCAGTGGCGTAGTTGCCCGCTCATAGAGATCGACCATCATTTCCGCGATGCCGGCCTCGGCGGGCGACGCGCGGCGACGATCGCTGGCTAGGCCTAGGCGCCTGCGGATGGACGACTGGACGCTATCTCGGTCGAGCGGTTCGCCCTCAATGGCGGAAGTATCGACGGCCTCATGGCTCATCAATTCGATGCGCAAGGCATATTGGTCGTCGGCGTCCAGATGTTTGGATGCACCGATGAGCACGCCCGCGTTCTCGATGAAGAGCGCTTCGGCGCGCACCAATGTGCGCTGATCCCAAGTAAACTCGGGCCAGCCTTCCTGCTGCCAATTCCAAACCATGATCGATATCTATCCGATATATCGATCAAAATCCATTGGAATGTGATCTGTATAAGCCATTCCAATCGATCATGGACATTGTGCCGGTAGGTGGAGGGGGGGCGGGATGCGCAGGTCTTTGATCAACCGCTTCTCGCGTGTTGGCGAGAAATAGAAGGCCGCGAACAGGGCGGCTGGCCCGGCGAACACCCTTCACCTCATACTAGCTGACGCCGAGGGGCGTCAGCCTCCGAAATTCGCTCTCGGCGCCGGCGATCAGCGCATCGATCGTTGCCGCGTCCTCCGGCCCTAGCTCCCGATGGAAGTTGGCGCCGTAGGTGGGCATGGCCGAAAGGCCGCCAGGATAGGTCACGGTCGCGGGCGATCCGTTCTCGAACACGACGGCTTCGACATAGGTCGGATCTGCGTAGGTCTCGGCCCGGATCTCGAAGGCCCGGCCGGCGTGCTCAAAGGTGCTGGTTCTCAGAACGGACATGGTGGGGACCTCCATCGAACTGCTGAGAGACTGACGGGCGAGTTCATCCGACGTCAAGCCGGGGGCGAGTTCGCTCAATGAGACAGACGATGGTGTCGATCTGACAGATCGCAATCGCCATGTGCGATTCTACCTCTTGGACCGTCAGGGTCAGGTGACGGCCGATCTGCGCGTAGTCGAGCGCACGGAAGCGTTTCAGCATGAAGACGTCTCGCGTGTCACCGCGCAGGCGCATGACGGCATAATGGATCACCTCCTGGCTGTTGTGAGGATCAAAGCCTCCGCCGGCCCATAGACGCGGGTGGCGCCAACGCCACCATTGGATCGGATCAAGCTGCCAATATTTCCAAGCGCGGCGCATCATCCGCGCTCACGGGGGATCGCATTGGTGGGGCCGCCTGGAACCTGAGCCCCGATGGCGATCCCAACGGCGGCGATTAGGTCGTCCACCGTCTGGCAGGCGTCGAGCCAGCACACCGATGCGATGGTCTCCGCCGGCATGTGGGGAATGGTGTGGGTTTTGTAGTAGGGATTGAGCGCCGCCGCGATCTTGGCCAATCCGGGCGGCGCGCCCTCGAACCCGGCCCGCTTTGCGCTTTTCAGCGCTTTGAGCAGGTCATGGCGGACGTGGATGCGGTTCCAGTCGTCGCTGATCCCCCGGTGAAGAAGATAGGCCTTCAGCGCAAGCTCGATCGCGATGGCCAGGAAGTGTCGCGCGCCGTCTGGGAATCTTGGGACCAACTCTTCCGTACCATTCCAGAAGCTCCTGGCGTTGCGGAGGAACCGTTCGGCTAGGCGGCGGTCGTTGCGGCCGTGCCGTCGATGGAGCGCGTCATTCCTCATGTTGGACGGCTCAGCGTCTTGAGGTCTCGCACTGCCCGGACCATGAGGCCGTGGACCTCTTCGTACCCGTCGGGATAGAGGAGTCGCGTCGCGATGGTCAGGTTTGCCACCACAGCCGCCACGCTCGCCGCAGGCGTTGAAGGCAACGCTTTCAGCAGCGCATCGCTCTTCCTGTCCAACGCTTCGAGTTCAACCGCTATGTCGTCGAGCTTACGCGCCTGCGGCAACGCGCGGCGTTGGTCCTCGGAAAGACGAAACCAGTTGAATTCGCGAGCCAGAAAACTCTCATGATGGCCCCACTCGGCACTCAAGCGCTCCCGCTCTGCTTCAACGGCGAACCACCTGTCACACGCGGCGATAGTCGGATCGATGCCGGGGGCGGGAGCCCGTCCGGCAAGCGCCGGCGTGGCGGAAGCGCCGACCAACACGGCGCGTCTCGACAGTTCGGGCAGGCGCGCGACCGCGCCTCCCGTCTTTCGACGTGAGCCCATGGCGATAACTCTGGCTGCATGTTAGAGATTTTGTACCACGCGACCAGTTAGAAGTCAAAGAAAAACTACCATATGGCAGAAAATTCTACTTCTTCCATCTCGGCTGCTCAAATCCGAGCTGCGCGGTCTTTGATCGACTGGAGCGGTGAGCAGCTTGCGAACGCGTCGGGCGTCTCCCTCCAAACGATATGGCGTATGGAAAAAAGCGATGTCGGCCCTGGCCGTAGCTCAGCCGTCAACGTCAAGGCCGTGCGGCGGGCGCTGGAAGACGCGGGCGTCGTCTTCATTGATCCAGACGAAGCGGCCGTGCTTGGATTCGGTGTCCGCCTGAAGGGCTGACTATGCTCGGATCAGTGAGGCCGAATAACCAGCTTGCAGCTCTGGTCCTTCCCGGCCTTGGCCGCCGTTCGCCGGCAGGCCTCCAGCGCTTCTCGATTGTCCCGCTCGAACTGCGACATCTCAACGATCCGAGCCCAATCCTGCTGGCTGACGCCGTGCATCATCTGTCCGCCCGCCGTCCAACGATCCTGCTTCAGCGTGGCCGCCGCCATCCGCTCGGCGACCTGCCAGCGATCGGGCAAGGCGCGCGCGATTGGCCCCGACAGCCCGACCCAAAGGACGATGCCCGCCATCACGCCACCGGCGCCGGCAGCGATGAGCCACCTTCGTTGATCGCGTGTCGCGCGCGGACGCGGCACGACTTCGCCTAGCGCTCTCACGGCGTCGTCCAAACCGCGCTGGGCCCGTGACCAGTCACCCTGGGCCTCCTGCCGGGCGCGTGTCGCGGCGGCCTGAACCTCTCCCGCCACACGAGCCGGCGTCAGGCTGAGCAATGGCGACTGCGCCAAGGCCTCGATGCGCTTGTCCACCGCCGCGAGCTGGCTGGCCATCTTGCCTAAGGTCGGACCATAATCGACCGGCTCATGGCGCTCTTCCGCCGCCGCCAAGCCCTCGACCGCCCGCCGCAACAGGGCAACCTCGGTCCTCAGTTGGCCAAACGCTTCCTCGGCCGGATCGCCATACGCCTCGTCCGTCACGCCACTTTACCTTTCCCAACCGCGATCACGGTTCTTGCTGGGCTCGTCTCCAGGGCCGCGCCCACGATCATGGTCCATGCCCTTCTTCAAATCCTGGGCTGGCGCGCCGCGCGCCTTGTCGGGCGCCAGCCGTTCCATCTTCATCGCCGCGAGAGCCGGCCCGGTACGGCCTTGGGCCGCCGCCGTCAGCAGCGCGGGGTTGTTCTCGACCACGCTGGCCAGGTGCTTGGCCGCGCCGGGCCACAGACCCGCCACCGCCTGGGCGCCGCGCTCCAGGCCCTGCTTCTGGTGCTCCAGCATCGGCAAGCCGGCCTGCCGCATGCGCTGCACATCCATCACCGCCGCCGCGTAGCCGCGAATGGCGCGATGGGCGGCCCGGTCGTCTTTGGCGATGTCGGGGGTCTTGGTCTGCGCCGGCTTCGGATTGAACCCGGCGAACCGGCCGCGTCCGGCGCCATCGGCCGGGCCGTCGATCGACCGCCGCGCCGCGAATGTCTTGGGATAATCGAGCGCCATCTCCTTGGGCCGATCGCGACCCAAGGTCCTCACGAGGTCGCGCCGTTCGGGGAAGTCCTGGCGGCTGTAGTGCAGCGCGACCCCGTCGCGGTGCCGGCTGAGCGCCACATAGGCCGCATGCCGGTCCATGTGGCCGCTGGCCAGCACATGGGTGCGATCGACGGTGACGCCCTGGGACTTATGGATGGTCGCCGCGTAGCCGTGATCCAAGTCGTTGTAGGTCTTCAGATCGACGCTGATGCGCCGCCCATCGTCGAGCCGCACGCCCATGGCGCCCTGGCCGAAGGTTTCCACCGTTCCCAGCGTGCCGTTCTTCACGCCAAGCGAGCGCTCGTTGCGCAGGAACATCACCCGGTCCTGGGCGGCGAAGTCACGCATGCCGCGTGTGGTCTTCACGGCCTGATCTGGTCCAAGCTCGCCGTCGGCCTTCATGCGCTCTCGGGCCAGCGTATTGAGCGCGCCGACATCCTCGCGGGTGTAGGCCAGCATCATCCGCGACGCCTGCGGATCGGCTTGGCGTTCGCTGGCCCAGCCGTCGATCACGGCGCCGCGCGCCGCGTCCTTGCTGTCATGGCCGTGGACCATGCCGGCCGCCTCATAGGCAGCTAGGGCTTGGTCCGTGCGTCCGGTCGCCAGATGCCGCGTGGCCTGCCGTTGCCAGTCCTCGCGCTGGCGGCGGATCTGGCTGATCTCGGCCGCGCCATGTCGTTCGGTCAGAGCGCGGAACGCAGCGCCGGCTTCGATGGCCTGGAGCTGTTCGGCGTCGCCGACCATCACCACCTTGGCCCCGGCCTGCTCGGCGTGATCCAGCACCCGCTGCATCTGCCGTGAGCCGACGAGGCCCGCCTCGTCGATCACCAGCACGTCGCTGGACGACAGCTGATCGCGACCGCGTGCCCAGCCATATTCCAAACTGGCTAGCGTGCGCGAAGGGATGGCTGATCCGCCCTCCAGGTTCTCGGCGGCGATGCCCGATAGCGCCGCGCCCTGGACCCGATAGCCCTGCGCTTCCCAAGCCTCCTTTGCGACGCCGAGCATGGCGCTCTTGCCGCTGCCGGCGTAGCCGACGACCAAGCTCAATCGCTCGCGGCCTGTGACATGGGCGAAGGCGTCGCGCTGCTCCTCGGACAGCGTCAGGCCCGCCGCCGCGCTCTTGGCCAAGGCGGCGTCCTGCCGACCAGCGCTGACGCCATGGTCGCGCCGCTGGGCCATGCCTTCCGCCGACCGCTCCAGCCGCCGCTCGACGTCGAGCATCTCGCGGCTGGTGAACCGCTCGCGGCCCTGGCCGTCACGTCCCAAGGCGACGAGTTCGGGCGAGGTCTTTATCGCGCTTCTGACTTGGTCGAACTGGTCCTTGCCGTCGCTGTGGCGATGGGCGAACCGGGCTAGGTCGTGGTCGGTGAACGTCGCCTGCTGGTGGGTGATCGCCGAGAGGGCGATCCTTGGCTCGGCGATGATCCGCTCGCCGTTGCGCCGGGCGATCTCGCGATGGTCCTGGGCGCGCTGCGCGCTCTCCCCGCGATCGTCGCGCCGCGAGCCGGCCGGGCCGATCTTGTCCTGTGGCTCCAGGTCGATGCCCTGATCTTTGAACGAGCGGTGATCGATCCGCGCCTCGATGCCCAGTTGGGCCAAGTGCTCGTTGACGTGCTCGCTCCAGGCGCCGCGCCAATGGGTCAAAAGCTCGGTGCTGTTCCAGTCGCGGACCTTGCCGCCGAACCGCGTCGCGCCATCCTTGTCCTGCGCCACCTCGCGCATGGTCAGCATGACGTGGGCGTGCGGTTTGGGACTGCCGTCCTCGGCCATGTCCCAATGCACATTGAGGTCGGCGACCATGCCGCGATCGACAAACTCGCGCTGCACGAAGTCGCGAGCCAACGCGACGCCCTGGGCCTGATCCATCTCGCGCGGGATCGAGAACTCCACCTCACGCGCCAGCTGGGCGTCCTTGCGCTTCTCGCCGGCCTCGACCGCGTTCCACAAACGCGCCTGGTCGGGCCAGGCCTCTCGGGCCGCCGCGTTGGGCGCCAGGATCTCCGAATGGACGACGCCGGTCTTGTTCGTGAAGTCGTGCGCTCGGTCCAGGCGCTCGTCATGCAGGCGGGAGGCGGAGCGGTACGCGGCGGCGGCCACCGCGCTGGAGCCGTTGGCGCGGCTGATGACCTTGGCTGAGAAGTGATAGATCGCCATCGGGGCGTTCCTTCAGCTTCACTCCTTCGCGCACCGACCCGTCGGGGACGTCGGCACGACGTATAAGCGCGCACTCCGATCGCAGATCGGCCTGACTTGCTGCACGCGGGCACTTTAAACGTCTTGCGCGATCATCACAACCTTTGGTATTTATGTGCTCGGGGTGGGCTCCATCGCAGGAGGCCTTGAGCTATGCGCAAACCCCGCGACATCGACGCCGAGCTGGAGGCTCTGGCGGCGAAGGCGAAACACCTCAAAAGCCAGAAGATCAAACAGCTCGGCGAACTCGTCATCGCCACTGGCGCGGACGAACTCGACCCGGAGGTTTTGGCCGGCGCGCTTCTGACGGCGAAGGCCTCCAAGGACGCCAAGTCGCGGGAGGCCTGGAAGTCGGAGGGCGAGGCCTTCTTTCGCAAGGGCGCCGGCCGCAAGCTGGCGTCGGCGCCTGCTAGCGACGCTGCGGGCGCTGGCCAAGACCCTGGCGCTGGCGCGACGGGCTGAAGCCGTCGCCGCGCGCCTCGATACGAGAGCCTGGGTCGTGCAGCGCCGTGAGCGCACACATCACCTGATCGAACTTGGCGGCCTCGTCACCAAGGCCGGCCTCGTCGATCTTACCGACGACGACCGCGCGGCTCTGCTGGGCGGGCTGCTCGAACTTGCCGATCAGCTTCAAGACGCCGGCCGCGCCGACGTGCTCGCGCGGTGGCGGCATCGCGGACGGCATGTCTTTGAGGCCGATGCGGAGCGCGATCGGCTAATGCGCGGGGCGGCGAGATGATCCGCACGGCCACCATGATTGGCGCGATCTTGATCGGTCTTTTCGTGGGGCGGCTGATCGGCGGCTTCGTGCTCACCGTCATCGTCGCGGTCGGGCCGGTTGGGTCTGGTGTGAGCATTCTGGTTCTGGTCGTCACGAGCCTGCTCGGCGGCCTGGTCGGTTTTCTACGGTGGCGGCGCTGGTGGCCCGATGGCGCTGTCTCCGATGCGCATGGGTCGGCGCGGTTCAGTCGCGAGGACGAGATCTCCCGGACGCTTGGCGGCGACGAGGGCCTGATCGTCGGCCGTTCGATGCGCGGCAAGCTGCTTCGCTACGACGGCCCGGCGCACTTGCTGACCATCGCGCCGTCGCAAGCGGGTAAAGGCGTCGGGACGATCATTCCCAATCTCCTCACTCTGAGGCGTTCGGTTCTCTGTGTGGATCCTAAGGGAGAGAACACGCGCATCACGGCGGCGGCGCGCGCGCGGATGGGGCCGGTCTTCGTGCTCGACCCATTCGACGTGTCGGGTCAGCCGTGCGCGGCGTTCAATCCGCTGTCGGCGCTGGACCCCGATAGTCTCGACCTGGTCGACGACGTCGCCGCGATCGCAGAGGCGCTGGTTTATGACCCGCCGAACCAAGTTGGCGAGGCCCATTGGAACGAGGAGGCCAAGGCGCTGATTTCCGGCGTCATCCTTCATGTCGTGACGACGGCGCCCGACTACCTTCGTAGCCTGACCACGGTGCGGGATCTTCTCACCGCCGCGCCAGACGCCTTCGCCAAGATGCTGAAGGCAATGCAGGACAGCGGCGCGGCCGGCGGTCTGGTCGCGCGCGCGGCAAACCGTCATCGCGGCAAGAGCGATCGCGAGGCCGCGGGCGTGTTGTCCGCGGCGCAGCGGCACACGCACTTCCTCGATAGTCCGCGCATGGCGCGGGTCTTGGAGCGGTCGGGCTTTTCGTTGAGCGAGCTACGGGCCGGGCTCGTGAGTGTGTTCCTGGTCTTGCCGCCTGAGCGTCTTCGAACCCATGCGCGCTGGCTGCGGCTGATGGTGGTGCAGACGATCGGGGCCTTGGCGCGCGGACCAGTGGGCGCGGAGCGCGACGGTCCTGACGTACTGCTCATGCTCGATGAGTTCGCCGCGCTCGGACACCTGGAGCCGGTCGAGCGGGCGTTCGGGCTGATGGCCGGATACGGCGTGCAGATCTGGGCGATCCTGCAGGATCTTCACCAGCTCAAGAGCGCCTATGGCGATCACGCCGGGACCTTCCTGGCCAATGCTCGGGTCATTCAGGTGTTCAATGTCGCCGACATCGACACGGCGACCTGGGTCTCGCGGTTGATGGGTGTCGCGACCGAAACCTACAGCACGAGCGGCCAGTCAACGACGCAGGCCGTCAACAAGCTCTTCTCCACGCATGGCAGCTCAACCAACGTCAATCTCGCGCGGCGGGATCTGGTCACGCCCGACGAGGTCATGCGGATCGATAGCGGGTCGCTGATCCTACTTCGACCGGGCGCGAACCCGGCGCTGGCGCGCAAGGTCCGCTACTACAGTAATCCTGAATTCAAAGGCCTGTTCTGAGCGCCTTCGCCTCATCGCGCCCAAAAAACGTGGACCTTGTCGTGAGCCGTCCGGAGCGTGAACACCTCGCCGCTCAGCTCCGCGTCCCGCGCCATGGCTTCGTAGTCGATATAGAGGCGGAGGGGCTCCGGGATCATGACCGTTTCCTCAGTCAGTTCCTGAAAGTAGTCAGCGAGACATTCGAACGCGCCTCGGTACCCGTCGTCGAGCGCCTCGCTCGCCTCGTCGATGTTCCCGCCGAGATGATCGAGCACCAGTGCGCCAAGCTGGCCGCGCTCGCGAAGAAACGATGCGATTTCGACGACCCGCCCGATGTCCTCGTACTCGCCGATGGTCACGCCGCCAAAGCCGTCATGATCATGGATGGCGAACTCTTCCGCGCCAGCGATTGGAGACACGCTCAGCATGGCCGTGATGGCGTCTTTGACCGTCTCTTCGTCCTCGACGTCGATCCACGCCCCGTGAAGGCGGCCGGCATTGTAGGCCGCCAGGCAAGCGACAAAGATCCTGGGCGATAGCCGGTCCGCTGCGTTGGACATTGTGATCTCCTTCGGTCGTTGGGTTGCGGACGCAAAAGGCGCGTCTGAAACCCGACGCCCGTCGGCGAGACCGGGGGTGCAAGCGGAGGAGCGGCTTCGCGGGGAACCGGCTGCAGGTCCGCTGGCGCGCGAGCGACATCGGCCGAAGCTGGGCGGAAGCCGCTTCGCAGCGCGCTGGGGGCTGGCCCTAAGTCCTCTGTGGGGCGCCGACAGAGCCGACCAGTTCCCGGCCATTACTGGATCGGCCGCTCGCCAATGCGCGCAGTCCTTATCGGCCAGCTCCCGTTTACCGAGTATTGGGGACATTCAAGAGCGGGGGCGCAAAGACCCTGTCGCATATTCTTGCGACGCATATGACGGTTCAGTGAGGCGCGGCAGCGTTTACCGTGTGCATTCCGTCACAGTCGGACGCGCCGGTGCTCGCTGATTTAGCGTGCTGAAGTCGTCATTATTCACCCGGGCGCCCGTCATTAGGGCTGAGAATGTCACTTGAACGCGCAGGAATCGCCGCGCCGCGAAGAAAGGTTGGTTAACAACCACTGAGGGCGGTTGTTTGCAGAACGCTGATTTAGTAAAGGCTTGTTAAATCATCGGGCAAAGACCCGGATACATAACACTGGTGGGGACCACGTGCTGATTGCAACTAATCCGTCAGCGGATCAGCGAACCTGCGCCGTGAAAGCGTCGCCGGTCGCCAAGGATCCGCTAAAACGAGCGATGGATATTCTGGTCGCGGGCGGCGCTTTGCTGTTCTTCGCGCCGCTCCTCGCTCTCGTCGCTATTCTGATCAAGCTCGAGTCGCCCGGTCCGGTGTTGTTCCGGCAATCCCGCGGCGGGCTGAACGGTCAGGCCTTTACGATCTTCAAGTTCCGCTCGATGCGGTGTCAGGAGAACGGTTCGAAGGTCGTCCAGGCCAAGCGCGACGACGATCGGATCACGACGCTCGGCAAGATCATCCGCACGACCAGCATTGACGAGCTTCCCCAGCTTATAAATGTCTTGCGCGGCGACATGTCCCGGAATCGAACCGGGGTGCACGGATTTGCAATCCGCTGCGTCACCACTCCGCCACCGGGCCATCCGGGCGTCGACGCAAATCACGTCGGCGGGGGAGGGCGTTCGATACAGGAGCCGTTGCGGGGCTGCAACTGGCAAATCGCGACGCCGTGGATCACCCGGCGGATGGCGCTTCGTCCGACCACAAGGCGAGCGCCTAATCCACGAAATCGTTACGTTTGCTCTCGGCGGGGAAGGGGCCGATCGGTGGTGCGGCTTGGGCTGCGTTCCAGTTCGCTTCCATCTCGCCGGTGTCGATGGCGACGCGCAGGCGCCGGTCCTCTACGTATATACCACATAGCGGGCGCGAAAGTTGCGGTGAAAAACTGAAGTCTGATCGATGGAGCGATCATATCGGCACAATATGTGCTATGTATCGATCATGCCTGCCTCAAAAAAGCAAAGCTACGCCCGATATACCCTTGCCGCCGCCACCTTTATGGGGCGCACGATCCAGCTTGCTCGCAAGGAGCGGCGGATGACCGCGCAGGAGTTGGCCGATCGCCTAGGGGTTTCTCGCGGGACGGTGCAGCGCCTAGAGGCGGGTGATCCGAAGGTGGAGCTGGGTATCGCCTTTGAGGCTTTCGCGCTGCTGGGCCTGCCCTTGTTCGAGGAAGGCCTGCCTGCCCTGACAGCGCGCCTGGACGAGGCCGGTAAGCGTCTCGTCCTCATGCCGAAATATGCCCGGGCCAAGTCCAGCGTGATCGACGATGACTTCTAAGGCCTCCCCCGATCGTAAGCCAGCTGCGCCGCGCTCGGCCTATGTTTGGACCTGGCTGCCGGAGCACACCCAACCCGTTGTGGCCGGGCAGCTGGTCGACCGTGGCGGTCGGATCGACTTCGTGTACGGCAAAAGTTATCGCGAGCGGGCGGACGCCATCGCGCTTTATTTGCCTGAACTGCCGCTTGGGAGCGGGGTGATCGCCCCGCCGTTCGGCCTTCAGATGGCGAGCGCGATCCGAGACGGCGCGCCCGATGCTTGGGGGCGACGGGTCATCTTGAACCGTACGCTCGGGTTGAAGGGCGATGCGATCAGCGGCCAAGAACTGGACGAGCTTACCTATCTTCTGGAATCCGGGTCGGACCGCATCGGGGCGCTCGACTTCCAGGCGTCAGCCAAGATCTACGCTCCCCGCGGCGGCGGACAGGCGTCGCTGGAGGAGCTTCTGGCGTCGGCCGAACGCGTCGAGCGGAACATTCCCCTGACCCCGGAGCTGGATCAGGCGCTGCATCACGGTAGCTCGATCGGCGGCGCTCGCCCCAAGGCGTTGATCGCTGACGAACACGCGCGCTACATCGCCAAGTTCTCGAGCAGCGTCGACACCTTCAGCGTAGTCAAGGGCGAGTACATCGCCATGCGCCTGGCCGCGTTGGCTGGCCTGGAGGTCGCGCCTGTCCGGCTTGAGCGGGCTTCGGGCAAGGACGTGCTGCTAGTCCGCCGGTTTGACCGGCAAGACGCTCCGGATGGCTGGCGGCGCAAGGCGATGGTCTCTGCCTTGACGATCCTGGGCCTCGACGAGATGCAGGCGCGCTATGCCAGCTATCAGGATTTGGCGGAGATCATCCGCTTTCGCTTTTCTAACGTTCGCGCCGCCCTGCACGAGCTTTTCGCTCGTATCTGTTTCAACGTCCTGGTCGGGAATGTCGATGATCACGCGCGCAACCACGCCGCGTTCTGGGATGGGCATCACCTAGCCCTGACTGCGGCCTATGATATCTGCCCGCAAGCACGCGCGGGCGAAGAGGCTAGCCAGGCCATGCTGATCGATGGGACAGACCGCGCCAGCCAGATCCGGGTGTGCTTGGGGGCTGCTCGGCATTTTCAGTTGGACGACGCAGACGCCCGAGCGATTGTAGAGCGATTGATCCGCGCTATCGGAGATCACTGGGGCGCCGTCTGCGCAGAGGCCAATCTGGGCCAGGTGGATCGCCGGCTTTTCTGGGGGCGCCAGTTCTTAAACCCGTATGCGTTCTATGGCCTGGAAGGCGATGCGGCGTACCTGGCCGTGTTAGCCGCGGGCTACCGTGAACGGCAAGCCTAAGCGCGCTGAGCCGCCCTTCTCGCTCGACTCGACCGCTGTCGGCAGCTCCGGAAATCAGAGAGTAAAGTCCTTATGCGGACTAGATATTCCCGGAGAATGTCGCTTGGAAAGGCGGGTGGCTGGTCTGGAAATGTAAGAGGTTCAATGGTTGTCAGGGCGGAAGGGTGGAATCGCTCGCTTCCAAATAGCTGGAGCGACGAACGGCAGTCCGCCCTTAAGTCTCGCTAACGCCCATGGCGCGTACCAGGTCGACGATCTGTCGCCGCAAAGGGCCTCGGTCGATCTTGGGGAACAGTTCCGCCAGTTCCATTCCTTCTGGCGTGCTGAGAAACTCCGAGACAATCCGCTCGCTGGCTCGCGCCTTTTCGATCACCTCAGTGGGCTCTGTTGTGACGGGATCGGCGAGGCCGTCGAAGAAGAACGACACAGGGACCTGCAGCGTCCTGGCGATCTCGTACAGTTTCGACGCGCTGATCCGGTTGGCGCCCCGCTCGTACTTCTGAACCTGTTGGAAAGTGAGCCCGATCGCGTCGGCGAGTTGTTCCTGGCTCAAGTCGATCATTTTGCGGCGTATACGGACACGGCCGCCCACGTGTAGGTCGACGTAGTTAGGCGTGCGAGTTTCGAAGCTGTCAGCCATTACAGGCTCCATCGAGTTCGTTCGGCATGCTGCGCCGGACGAGGACTGGGTAAAAGGAGCTTACGCAGCGAGAATTCAAGGGCTGCGCCCTCAGATGATACAAAAGCCAAGCTAGGCGGCGAGAATAGGTCCGATTCCTGCCAAGCCTTGGCGCTATGGTGCGCACAGGAATGAGGATTCGATGCCAACTGTGCTGGTGACCGGCGGCGCCGGGTATTTGGGCGCGCACGCATGTTTGGCGTTGTCCCACGCGGGGTTCACCCCCGTCGCATTCGACGATTTCTCCAACGGCCATCGCGAACACGTCCAGTGGGGGCCGCTGGAGGTCGGGGACATCAACGACGGCGTTAGGCTGGACGAGGTCTTCAGCACGCATCGACCGGTGGCGGTGCTGCATTTTGCCGCTCGCATTGAGGTCGGGGAATCCACGCGCGACCCGGGCCCATTCTTCCGAACCAATGTCAGCGGTACGATCACGCTGATCGAAGCTGCGCGACGCGCGGGAGTAAACGCGCTGGTGCTTTCGTCGACCTGCGCGACCTTTGGCGACCCTGTGTTTCTGCCGATGGACGAGATGCACCCGCAGCAGCCATTGAACCCCTATGGACGCACCAAGCTGATGGTCGAGCAACTGTTGGCCGACTACGACCGCTATGTCGGGTTCCGGAGCACGGTGCTGCGCTACTTCAACGCCGCCGGCGCCGATCTGGAGGGGCGCATTGGCGAGTGGCACGAGCCGGAAACCCACGCCATCCCTCTGGCCCTGCAGGTCGCGCTCGGCCGGCGAGATCGCTTCACGATCTTCGGCGAGGACTACGACACCCGAGATGGCACAGCGCTGCGTGACTACGTCCACGTACTGGACTTGGCTGACGCCCACATCCTGGCGCTGCGCCGACTTTTGGCGGGCGGCGGATCGACGGCCTACAATTTGGGGACGGGCGCCGGCACGACCGTGCGCGAGTTGATCCAGGGCGTCGAGCGCGTGACGGGGCGACCGCTGCCGGTCGACGTGGCGCCGCGCCGCGACGGCGATGCGCCGGTGCTGGTTGCCAATAGCGCCAAGGCGCAGGCCGAGCTCGGATGGAGGGCCACGCGTGATCTGGATACGATCCTGGGATCGGCTTGGCGCTGGCATCGCGCGCAGGGAGTGTGATCGCCAAGCGCGACTTGCGCCAAAAGGCGGCGCGCGGCGCGGTGACAGACGGGGCGCGCTCACGCCGCCGCCCAAACTTCATCGAGGATCCGCGCGGCGACAGCGGCTTTGTCGTTGGGAAGGAAGCGAGCGTAGTAGCGCGCTACGGTTTCTGCCGTGTCCTGGATCGCGTAGCCGGCCTGCTCGTATGAACCGGTCCGCTTCAGAATGTGGGTGGCTAGCACATCGCGGACGTTATGCGGACCGTGAGGGAGGAGGCCTTTGATCGCGCCTCGGCCTGTATAGGGATTGAAGACCCCATAGCGCTCGATGGTGTGACGCCAAGCTTCATAGAATGACGTCTGGCAATAGCTGGCGTGCCGCAGATGGGGATAACGCGCCGTTTTGACGAAGAAGGTGCCTGGATCGTCTGCGTTGAACAGAAGTACGGGGCGGTGCACGGCCAGATAGGCATCGATGCGGCCGTAAAGCTCTCGGACGTTGGGAAGCAGGAGCCTGTAAGGCTGATCCGAGAAGTATGACGAGGTCGCGTTTTTGAATGCCGCGGCTGGGATCGTAATCATCCAGCCTTGGCGGCCCGCATCCCAGTGCAGTTCGCCTCGGCCAACCGCCTCCAGCTTTCGCAGCGGTGTCGGTGTTTCGTCTCGCCGACGCACCCCCAGCTCGCGAAGGTTGCGCTGTCGGAGGCCCGTGTGCAGCCCTATCCTCAGCATCAGAAGGCTTCGGACGGCCTCCGCCGCCGCGAGCGGATAGCGCCGAGGGTCGGGCGTGCGGCGGTCGACTTCATCGGCGATCAGGCTGTAGACACCGACAGGGCTTTCGGCCTCAAGCACCGGCATGATGGGCTCGAAGGTGTCGCGGTGCACCCGGGCGACACGCTTGATGTCTTTGCGCCAGGCGCTGGCATAGCCGTAACCCTCATCGCATGCGGCCTGCCAGTCGCATTGGGCGCGCTCTATCTCATGCTCTGTCAGCAAGCCGGGGATCGGCTTTAGGTGTCCAGATAGCGCCGGGGACTGACGCAGCCAGCCTGTCTCACGGCGAAGGAGCGACACGCCCATGCACAGCATGTCGGCCTCCCAGCGGGTGTGAAAGCCCCGCCGATGCATGCGCCAGTCGATGTACCAGTTCCAGACTTTCGGGAAGGCGAGCAGGGCAAAGGTCAGGTGCGCTGTTGGGACACCAAGGCCGCCAGTCGGGCTGGATGGAGAGGCCGACAGCGCTCCGAAGAGGAGTCCTAGATGCGCGGCTTTCTGTTGCCGTGTCTGGGCGCCCCAAACGCCGACGCGGCGATAGCCAAGCGGCGTGATCCTGGCGGCCTTAAAGCGCAGGAGGGCCGCCATTTCTCGATCGAGGGTCGCAGGAGCGGGGACCCGGTGGAATTGCGGCGCTTTGGCCTGGACCGTGCGGGACGAAGCGGAGGGCTGGTAGGTCTCTGACGTCTCGAGCGCCTCAGGCGAGAAGCCGATCGCAAAGGGATGTTTCTGGGCTGCGCTCTGATATCGGCGATAGGCCGTAGATCCTGTCAGGATCACCGATCGCGCCCACTCAACGATCTCGGCTTGCTGGCTTAGAGAGCGCTCGTTGAAATCATCTGGCAGATGCCAGGCTAGGCGCCTGCGCTCATTTGGGTTCAGCCCCACAGGCCGGAGGCCTGCGCAGGCTCTGCCTTGGTGGGGGATGAGGCTCTTCAGCTGACCTGCCGGTAGGTCGTAGCGGCGTTCAATGAACTTGAGGGCCCGGAGGCTTTCTACATGGCGCGGATGATCGTCACCGCGTCGCCAGGCATAGAGGCTTGTGTAGGGGACTTTGTATCCGGCGGCGCGAAGGGCGCCGTAGAGCTGATAGCAAGACTCGCCACCGCTCCGGATCGCCGCTTTCAGAGCAATAGCGAAGGTTCTGTCGAGCTGCGCGCGTCTAGGAGATAGCGGGGGCGAGCGCCGACATCGGTCGCCAGCCGGTCCCCGGGGCTGGCGCGCGCTTTCGGCGGGAGGGTGTGCCGCCAGGGCCGCGGCGGTCTTCGATCCGACTGACGTCATCGCTTTGCCTTGTGATGCTACCTATAGTCATCACTTACAATGCTACTCATAGTCTGTCGACTCATGGTCATCAGGCGTCCGATCTGGGCGCATGAAAGCGCCTCCTTCGAACCTTCGCCTAGTAGTCGCCGAGAACGTGCGGCGCCTGCGACGCGCAGCTGGGAAGAGCCAAGAAGAATTGGCTGAGCGCGCTGATCTGCACCGGACCTATGTGGGCTCGATCGAGCGCGCCGAACGCAACCTCTCACTCGACAACATCGAGCGGTTAGCGTTGGCGCTTGGTGTGGAGCCGGCCGCGCTTCTAAGGTCTGCGAGCGAACGCTGAGCGGCGCTGGCTGGCAGAGCAGCGTGTCGACGAGCTTCCAGCGGGTGTTTCGAACCGTTGCTGTCGCGGCGTTGTCCCGGACCTAATCCGGTGGTGCGGGCGGCCGGAATCGAACCGGCATAGCCTTTCGGCTGACGGATTTTCATACCACTTCGGCTTTCGCCGCCGCGGCTAGGCCGCGTTCGTGGTCTGGACTATCCCTTCGCCATGCCTCGTAACGAGGTTTAGGCGCCGCCCGTCTAGTCTCTACACCTTCCCCAAAAGGGGCTTGGCTCGGGATCGCCATTTGACAGGGTTCCCCGAATTTGAGCGGTTCTACGTCCCGGATTTCCCCGAGCGCACTCAATCCTTGGCTTAAGTCCGTTGCGTCTACCAGTTCCGCCACGCCCGCTTAAAACCGACGCGAGCTATAGTCGGCTAGGCGCTGGGCGTCGAGCCTTTCGCGTCGGCCTGTGCGCCGGTTTTTCAGTGGCGCCGCGCACCTTGCGGACGTTGACTGCGCCGGCATCGATCACATCCTTGATGTGGGCTGCATAGAAGGTTTCGATCATCTCGACGCTGGTGCGGCAGTTCTTGGCGACCTGATAGATGTCGGCACCTTCGATCAGGCGCATGCTGATATAGGTGTGGCGCAAGCTGTAGGCGGTTCTGCGTCGGCCTTCGCGGTCAAATTTCAGGTCGAGAAAGTTCAGCGCCGCGTTCAGGGGATTGCGCAGAGAGTCTGGAAAGAGCCGGTCGGTGGACGGGCCGTCGTGACGGTCCTGCAAGCGCTGAAACGGAACGACAGCGCCGGGCATGCTCTTGCACCAGCCCACGCCGCGTTTTCCTCGAACCGCGATCTCGAGGAGCTGCTGGCCGCCTTCCTGGCCGATGGCGACATCGCGAAACTCCAGCTTTGCGGCCTCGTCGGGGCGCAGTCCGGTGTTGACCATCAAGAGCACGTAGTCATGCAAATCCTTGGCGGTGCGCGCCTTGCCATCTTCATCCCGGGCCCTGGTGCGGGTCTCATTGTAGAGGCGCTTGTAGTCATCCGGCGCCAACCAGGCGCGATGCGCAATCTTTGTCGAACGACGAAAGGGCGTTGAGAGATCGGGCAGGTGCTCTAACCACCGACGGCGGTTAGCAGACTTCAAAACCTGTCGGAGGCAAACGATCTCCTGGTGGAGCGTGCTGGCGGATGGCGGCTTCCCATCGCGCAGCTGCCGCATGCGATGGATGCGATAGTCCTGGACCATGCCGGCCGTGATGTCGCTCAAGACCGTCCCGCCAAAGAATGGTCCCAAGTGATTGGCGATCCGCGCACGATGACCGTTCACATAGATCGGGCTGCGTTCGCCGCGGGTGATGACCTCGAACTCATCGATGAAGCGGTCGGCGGCTTCGGCGAAAGTCTTGCCGGCCCTAAGTTCGCCAGCGCGGTATTTGCCAAGCAGGCCCAGATACCAGTCCTGAGCGACGTCTTTTGCGCGTGCGAGGCTCTCCTCGCCTGTGGTCCGACGCCGCTGCCGCCCGGCCACCGAACAAGAGCATTGCCACAACGGGCTGCCGGCGCGGCGATAGACCTGAACCCGGCCATCCATCAGAGCGTGACGCACGGTCTCGGCCATAGCGCTGGATCCGTAAGCTACAAATCACTCGACCCAGGATAGCAATTGTGCGCCGTTTTGAGAACGGTCCTGCGGGCCGGGCGCGCGCTAGCGCTCGCGCTGGGGCTGGGTGTCGAGCTCAATCGAGGCGGCAGCTTGAAACTGTTCCTCTGGCGACGGATTGAGCGAGGGCGGTTTGCCGGGAAAGCCTGATGGTCATGCATCATCTCGAGGACGAAGCGGATCTGCTGCTGGGGCGGATCATGATGATCCGCGACGACCTGAAAGCCGGTCGGCTCACCTGGGAACAGGTTCAGCCTGTCGTGACTTGGGGCGAATGGTCGAGCGGGTGACGCGGGAGATGGACGCCGCCGCCGACATCGACGCGGCTGACGCCCTCTGGCGCAAAGGCGCTGAGATCATCCGTGCGTATCTGGCGGAGCATTTCCCGGAGCCCACCTGCCACTAGCGACACAACGTGTGCACATAGGCGCTCAGCCTAGTTCGGGCATCGTGCGCGGCATACGGGGAGCCCGCGTCGTTGGCATTCTCACGAAGTACGCTCGGCTTCGAACGTCGTGGGCCTGCGTCACGACGTGTGCTTCATCAACATGACATTGACGCCGTAGGGACTAACCATCACGTTTGACGAAGGCGTCAACGGGACGCTGTTGAAAGTCCGTCCTATGTCCGCCCTGCTTGGGTCCGAAACGGCGCCGGTGGTGAAGCACCCCGCACGCCCCAACTGGCGCCAAGGTCGACGTGAAGGCTTTCCACGCGGAGATTTCGCGTCGCTATCCCAAGATCCTCGCCAAACTGGCTGAGTGAGCGAACCTCACTGGCTTAGCGCGGAAGCCGTCGTCGAGCTGAACGAGTTAATCGTCGGCCCGACGGGCGAACCGTTCCAGCTCCGCGCCGAAGGCCTCTTGGAGGGCGCTTTGGGCCGTGTGTCGCCTCGCCGAGAATCTGGCGCTAGCTCTGACGCTTGCGAGAGGGGAGGGAGGCGCGCTCGACGCGCCCGCGCGGCCAGGCCGCGCGTGGGCGCGCCGAACTGATCATCTCCAAGATGAGGTCGGGCCGAAGCGGCTTGGACAGGAAGCCGCTGAAATCCCCGGTGCTCTCGACGGTTTCACGGCCGTCCATCAGGTCTGCGGACACGGCGAAGATGGGCAGGTTCGCGCACTCGGGCAGCCCTCTTATCGCCCTGGCGGCAGCGAAACCGTCCATTTTCGGCATGCGAAGATCCATTAGGCAGAGATCGAAGTGTTGGGCGCGAGCTGCTTCGACCGCCTCTTCGCCGTTCGCCGCGAGCGTCACCTGGCACGCGGCGGCTTCCAGGATGCGGCTCAACAGCAAACGGATGGTTGGATTATCCTCGGCCACGAGCACCGAAAGTCCGGCGTCGAACACAGGCGCCGCCGTGGGACGATCGGTCATGGTAGGTTGCGCGCACGCTGGCGCGGGGATGGCGAAGAAAAAGCGTGCGCCCTCGCCCAGGGCGCTTTCGGCCTCGAGCCGACCGCCCATCGCCAAGACCAAGTCCGAACTTATGGCCAGTCCAAGGCCCGCTCCACCGAACGTGCGATCGCGGGTATCGACACCCTGCTCAAACGGTTTGAACAGGCGGTCCTTGTCTTCGATCGAGAACCCAGGGCCACTGTCGCGCACGGAGCACGACAAGATGTCACCCTCCCACGCGACTTCTATAGCGACGAAGCCCGCGTCGCTGAATTTTACGGCGTTGGCCAAAAGATTTGTCATCACCTGCCGAAGGCGCAGGGCGTCGACGGAGACGGTCGGCGCAAGTCCCCGTGTCTCCACAATCAAATTCAGGGCCTTCTCGTCGGCGCGTGGTTTCATCAACGCGCTCGTCGAGGTCACCAGCGCTGCCAGATCGGTCGGCGCTGGCAAGATCTTCACCCCGCCGGCCTCCAGGCTGGAGAGGTCAAGCACATCGTTGACCAGGGCCTGCAGCGTCCCGGACGCGTCGGCGATCGAGGCGGCGTATTGACGCTGTTCGTCACTTAGCGCGGTGCGCTCAAGGAGATCGGTGATGCCGATGATGCCGGTCAACGGGGTTCGGAGTTCATGGCTCACCTTGGCCAGAAAGCGGTCCTTGGCTTGGGCAGCGGCCTCGGCGCGACCTCGTGCCTCAGCCAGCGCGGATAAGGCTTTGATGTGTTCGGTTACGTCGAACCGGATCGACACGTAGCTGACGGGGCGACCACGTTGGTCACACTGCGGGACGATCGTCGTGTCGACCCAGTAGAGCTCACCCGACTTGGATCGATTGCAAATGGTGCCGGACCAGCAGCGCCCCCGCGCGATCGTGCGATACATCTCGACGAAAAACGCCTGGTCATGAATGCCCGAATTAAGGATCCGGTGATTTGCCTTCATCAGCTCGTCTCGACTGTAACCGCTGATTTCGCAGAACAGATCGTTGCAATGGATGATGTCGCCCTTGACGTTCGTGCTGGCGACAATCGCGGCCTTGTTGAGGGCGCTCGCCAGGAAACTGTCGGTTAGCGATATCTCGTTTCGGCGGGCCACAGCAAACCTCGCAGCGTTGCTTAAGCTGAGCCGATTAGGCGGTAGCATGCGCCCCGCATCCATGTGTCAAATGGTCGCCGGGATTGAGTTTTTGAAGCGGCATTCCCGTTTGCCGAGCGTCGTATCGAACCTCGGCGCTTGGTTTTAAGGACGCTCGGCGAGTAGGGCGCGGATTGTCCGCGCCAGTTCGGCCTCTGCCATGGGCTTGAACAGGACGGCGGCTGGGTGTTGTCCTCGATCCGGTTAGCGTCGACGGTTCTCATGAGCCCGTGATGAAGATCGCCTTCGACCTGACCTTGTCACGTATTTCACAGGCCGCGTCCGCTCCGTCGCGGTCAGCGTCCAGACCTCCGGCGTGAGCGGCGGCGCGGACGTGCGCGTCTCGACGACCCTGACCGTGGGCCTGAGTGGCGGCTACGCCTCTGACGTCAGCAAGCTGGGTCAAGGCCTGGGGCGCGTCGAAGCCAAGGGCTGGACGGCGGCGAGCTACGCTAGCTTCCACCCTCGCCGGCGCGTTCATCGACGCCGTGGTTGGCATCGGAGACCTGACGTTCGGCACCCGTCGTACAGTCGTCGCAACCTGGGACGTCGCCCTGGGCAGCCGCGATGCGACGCTGCGCTTCGGGCCCTGACTGCAGGCTATGACGGCCAAACCCGCAGGGCGCTTTGGTCGGTTTATCTCCGCGCCAAGAGCCTCGACGGCAAGCTCAAGGCCTATGCCGAGAACGGTTCGGACATCTACAGCCTGGCCTTCGACCAGCGCGATCTTCGGTCTCGCATTGGTGTTGTCGGCGGACGGCTGGGCCTCAGCTACAAGATCGGCGAGCTGGTCCTTACCCCGCGGCTGCGGCTCGAATACGACCGTGAGTTTGCCGGTATCGACCCGCAGCGGATCCGCTACGCCGACTGGCTGGAAGGCGCCGTGTACGAACTCGCCGGCGTCGGCTGGAAGGGCGAGCGGGTCAACTTTGAATTCGGCGCTGGCGCAGAGATGGGCTCTGGATGGACGCTCGATCTCGACATCGGCGGAGAGAAGGCTGGTGGGCTGACCTCGACGACGGGGCGGATCGGCGCGGCAAAGCGCTTCTGATCTATGGGGCGGAAGAGGAACATCCTCCTTCCGCCGCTATAGCTTGCCCTAGATGGGCGACGCCACGCTGTCAGATGTCCCGTGAAGCCTCTCATATGCGGCTCGGTGCTTTGACGGGAGGAGCAGGATCCGCGGCTCTGGCGCCCCGATTGGCGTTGAGGCCGCGATCCATTGAGCGCGGCATATCGCCTGTTCGATCGTGGGAAGCCTTGCCATAGGGAACGCCCCCTTGGGATGGACGCACCAGCCGAATTTCTCGGGATAGACCTCTATTTCCGCCATAAACCCATCCCGTGGATCCTGACATTTGGCTTGCCAGGCCAACGCCTGGCCAAGCCGCGTGCTCCTTTAGCACCGCCTCTATTTGATGCCGCCACCCTCGCGCTTTTTCAACGTCAATCGTCATGGTGTTGCGGCGACGACGACGGGCTTACAGTTTGCGGGTCAGGTTCTGGAACGCTGGAGGCTGTGAGGCTTCGCCAATACTGGCGGCGTTCGAAAACAGCCCGGCGAGGGGGGAGCAGTCGCGTCAGCGCCACATCAACGCATCAGCCAGACCCCTCTCAAGTTCGATCATCGATCGATAGGATGGCGGTCGGGCGGCATTTTACCTCGCACTCCACAATTTCCATGGCTGCGGCCCAAGTCGGGCACCACTCTTGCCGCGTCCAGCTGGGTTCTTGGCTTGCCCCGCCAGGTTGAAAGCTAAGAGACATCAAAAACTCTGTTCCAACCATGGTGAGGCGCGCCCGCAGACGATCAGCTCCTGCTACGTCACAGGACCTCATGCTGGGTGAGGCGCAGGCCCCCCGTTCAGGAGGAGGTCGCTCGTTCATCATGGCGCCTCAGTCGCGACGGCGCGGATGAGCGACAGCAGTCGCGTTCTAACAGTCGGCGACGCCTCCATGTACAGCTTGACCAACTCGATGCCCTCGCGGCTGGCGAGAAAGCCGCTGACCAGGTCGGATGGCGCAGCGTCGTGGTCGGGGTTCTGGGCGCCAACGATGAACGAGCAGGGATCGCACCGCAGCTGCGCGGCGATCTCGAAGAGCCTGTGCACTGTGACCCGGCTCGTTCCGCTTTCGTACTTTTGAACCTGCTGGAACGTTACGCCGAGAGCCTTGGCGAGCACGGTCTGAGACATGCCCGCCGCTTTGCGCCTAGCCCGGATCATGGCCCCGAGATGACGATCGTCATGCACTTCAGATGGGCGCACCTGCCACCTCCACTTTGACTGTGAACGTCGCGACTTAAGCGGTTGGCTACGACACGCCGGGAGGGAAAGGGGGAAGGGCAGGGGAGCGTCGCTTGGCGACGCTGAGGAGGGCTGCGCCGGCAAGGGCGGAGACGAGCGACCCGACCAGCACACCGACCTTGACCTCGTTCTGCAGCGCCGGGTCAGCGAAGGCCAGGAGGCCAATGAAGAGGCTCATAGTGAAGCCAATGCCGCACAAGAGGCTGACTCCATAGAGCTGGGCCCAAGACGCCGCGACAGGGAGGCGCGCCACCCCAAAGCGGATCGCCAGCCAGGACGCTCCGAAAACCCCCACTTGCTTGCCGATGAACAGCCCTGCGGCAACGCCAAGGGTGACCGGTTCGGCAATCACCGAGGGCGCCATGCCCGCGAACGAGACCCCCGCGTTGGCGAATCCAAAGACGGGCACGATGACAAACGCTGCCCAGGGCGACAGGGCATGCTCTAGCCGATGAAGGGGGGAATGGGCGTCGTCGGGCGCGCCCTTGGACGCATGCAACGGGATGGTGAGCGCCAAGACTACGCCAGCGATCGTGGCGTGGACGCCTGACAGCAGGACCAGCGCCCACAGGGCTACGCCCAGTGTCAGATAAGGAGCCAGCCGTGTGATCTTGAGGCGATTGAGGCTCACCAACGACAGAGCGACTATGGCCGCGCCCATAAGGGCTGCAAGGTTGATTTCCGAGGTGTAGAACACCGCGATGACAAGCACTGCGACGAGATCATCGACGATGGCCAGGGTCGCCAGGAAGACCTTCAGGCTGGTGGGCACGCGCGATCCCAGCAGTGACAAGACGCCGAGCGCAAAGGCGATGTCGGTGGCGGTCGGGATCGCCCAGCCGCGCAGCGTGGCGGGGCTGGCGGCATTCAAGGCCGCATAGATCAGGCCAGGGACGATGACGCCGCCGGCGGCGGCGATGCAAGGTAGGGCTCGGTTTGCCCAGGTCGAGAGCTGGCCATCCAAGAACTCGCGCTTGATTTCCAAACCCACGAACAGGAAGAAAATCGCCATCAAGCCGTCATTGATCCAATGAAGCAGATCAAGACCGGCGATGGGGACGTGCAGGGCGGCGAAATAGCCCTCGGCCAGGGGCGAGTTGGCGATGAACAGCGCCAGGATCGCCGCCGCCATCAGCAGCAGACCGCCAGCCGCGCCGCTTTCAAGGAATTCGCGAAGAACAGAAGGTTTTCGGGCGTCAACGCGCATGCACAGATCCTCGCGCTGGCGGCCCGACCAACGAAAGAACCTGACCGACCCTCATGATCGGACACCCGCTCTGGCTATCGCACCGCTTGTGCCATCGATCAACCGCTCTTGGGTCTTTTCTCGGAGCCAGCAGGCTCGGCTGCTAGACCCTCCCATGGGCGTCGCCTTGGCTTAGCGAGCCGCCTCGGCGTCGTATCCCGAGATACTCTCGTCGATGGCCATCAAGAGGGATTGAGCTTCAATAGGCTTTGGCAAATGGCGATCGGCGCCGGCTTCGAACGCGGCGCGTACGTGTTCGGGCAACACGTTGGCGGTCAGCATGATAATCGGGCAGGCTCTGCGCCCTGCACCGCGCTCCAGCGCCCGGATCTCGCGTGTTGCGGTGAGGCCGTCGAGCACCGGCATCTGCATGTCCATCAACACCAAATCAAACGGCTCGCTAGCGAACGCAGCGACCGCTTGGCGCCCATCGGCTACGGACACCACGTCAACGCCCACTTCCGCTAGGATCATCTCGACAACCTTGCGGTTGACGGGATGGTCCTCCGCCAGCAGAACTTTGGCGCTGCGATCGATCAGGCTCGGGTCATTTTCGGGAAGCTCTGGCGCGAGCGTTTGCTCTAGTGGCAGTTGGAAGACGAAGCGCGATCCTTCGCCGACTGCCGACGACACTTCCAGTTCGCCGCCCATGGCGCGCACCAATTCAAGGCAGATCGACAAGCCAAGACCGGATCCTCCAAACCGCCGGGTGATCGAGTCGTCGGCCTGTGTGAAGCGGTCGAAGATCCTGCGCCGTGCCTCATCATCGAAGCCGATGCCGGTGTCGATGACCTCGAACCGCCATCCGTGCTGCTCGGGGCGGGCGCAAAGCACGATCGCGCCTTTGGCGGTGAACTTGACGCTATTGCTGAGGAGGTTGCCTAAGACTTGGCGCAGGCGCGCCCCGTCCCCGCAGACCCAGGCCGGCGCTGAAGGCGCGTCAACGCGCAGGTCAAGGCCTTTGGCTTCGGCGGCGGGGCGATGCAGATTGACCAGCTCGCGGAGCGTCTCGGTCAGGTCGAACGGCTCGCTCAGGAGCCGGAGCGCCCCCTCTTCAAGCCTTGCCAGATCAAGGACGTCCGCCAGCAGCGCCTCCAGGGTCCTGGCTGCGCCGCGCATCGAGCGCAGGAGATCGAGCTGGTCCTCGTCGAGCCGCGTGCGAGATAGAACGTCGGCCAGGCCGATAATGCCGTTGAGCGGTGTGCGGATCTCATGGCTCATATTGGCCAGGAAGCGCGTCTTGGCCTCGCTGGCGCTGCGCGCCTGGGCCAGGGCTTCGCGCTCGGATATGTCGCGGATGATGGCGCCGACGCTTGTGCGTCCCCGGTCTTGCCAAATCGACAGCGCCAGACTGGCCGGGAACTCCGAGCCGTCCCGCCTCAGAACCGGGACGTCGACCGCGCCTTGCATCGTTGGCCGCGCCCCGTGTCGCACCCGTTCGAAACCCCGATCGTGATGAGCGCGCATGGCGGGTGGGATAATCATGGCGAGCGGCTGCCCGAGCGCTTCACGGGCGCTATAGCCCAGCATCGCCTCGGCCGCGCTGTTCCACTGCGTGATCGTCTGATTTTCATCGACGATCACCACCGCGTCCGACGCGGCGTCAAATAGCTTGTTGAGAAACACCTTTTCCCGGCGGCTCTCGAAACGTTCGGCGACCATCGCCGCGTAGAGTTCAAGGGTCTCCCCTAAGGAAGCATCGAAGGTTTGTGGCCGATCCCACGTCACCGCGATCGCGCCGACGACAAACCCTTGGACCCAGATCGGAACGCCGGCATAGGCGCCCACCGGCCCGCGCCCTGCCTGGCGCGCGCCCTGAACTGCGCACAAGAAGATGGGCGCGCTAGCCTCTACAACCAGGCTGCAGAGGGCCTCGCCAAGCGGAAGCGATGTCCTGGCCCCGTTTGAAGACCCTTTGAACCAGACCTGTTGATCGCAAAGCAAGGAAACAACCCCCGCGTCTGCGCCGACCGCGCGGCGTGCGGCCTCTGCAGCGAGGTCAAAAGCGGCTTCGGCCTTGTCGCCGAACCCTTGGAGAGATTCGACAACCTTAAGGCGTTGGGCGTCTCTGGTCGCCAAATCTTCGTCCTTCAGGTCGATAGCCTCTGCGCTATCATCTTGACCTGAAAACTTTGCGCCTTGCTTAAACATGGCGTGGGGTAAATTGTCACCGCAGCGCTCTTGGCTCGGCGCCTGCCATGGAGGTTTTGTGGGCGGCGCCATTTCCGTGATAGAAACCCACGGGAGATCAGGCATGTTGACGGCGCGCGTTGATCGGCAGGCCCTCGCGGACGGGCGACGCACCCGCGTGTAACCGTGTAACGCCGGCCTCGAGCCTGAACTGGCCAATTAGCTTCGCCAAGCGAAGCGTCTCTTCCTTCAGGTTTGACGCCACGGCTGTCGCCTCCTCGACCATGGCGGCGTTTTGCTGAGTGACCCGGTCCATGGCGTCGACTGCCGTATTGACCTCGTCGAGTCCCGCCGCCTGATCCTGGGTCGACCGAGCAATCTGGGAAATAAGACCGTCAATCTCGGCTGTCTTGCCCACAATGCCGCTCAGCGCCTGTCCAGTATCGCCCACCAGCCGGACCCCGCGATCGATCTGAGCGGCGCTGCTGGCGATCAGGGTCTTAATCTCCCTGGCCGCCTCGGCCGATCTCTGAGCTAGCGCCCTGACTTCCTGCGCCACCACCGCAAAGCCGCGACCCGCGTCGCCGGCGCGCGCAGCCTCGACGCCGGCGTTGAGCGCCAGGAGATTCGTCTGGAAAGCGATCTCATCGATAAGGCCGGTGATGCGGCCGATCTGATCAGCGCTTTTCTCGATCTCGCCCATGGCGGTGACAGCCTCAGCCATCACTTGGCCGGATCGCGCAGCCTCGGCCCTGGCGCTGGAGGCCATTTGCGCCACCTGCAGCGCGCCTTCGGCGCTGCACCGCACCGTGGTCGTAAGCTCACCCAGCGCCGCAGCGGTTTTCTCCAGGCTGGCGGCCTGTTGCTCAGTACGGCGCGACAAATCGTCTGCGGCGACCGAAATCTCGTCCGCTCCAGCCCGCATGGACCCCGCTCCGGCGGAAATGGCGGCCATCGCCTCTGTCAGGGCATTGGCGGCGCCGTTGAAGTCCGATTTTATGCGCGCGTAGCGACCTGAAAAGTCGGTGGTGATGCGCGCGCTGAGGTCGCCGTCCGCCATACGTTGGAGGCTTTGAGCCAGTGCAGTAACGATGTCGGTTTGCTCCTGAGCGTTTCGCTGGCGTTCGGCTTCGCTGTCCCGCCGCTCTTGCTCGGCCAAGGTCACGTCCATCGCGAACTTGATGACTTTGACGGGTTTTCCCTGATCATTGAGCACCGGATTGTATGAGGCCTGGATCCAGCAGGCAGCGCCGTTCTTGCGGACGCGTTCAAACTTGCCGGCCACGTACTCGCCGCGGTTCAACGCCTGCCATAAGGCCGCGTAATCTGGGCTCGCCGCCTCCTCGGCGGTCACGAACAGCCGGTGATGGCGTCCGATGATTTCGTCGGACCGATAGCCGAGGGTGTCCAGAAAATTCTGATTGGCCCGCAGGATCGCGCCATCGAGTCCAAACTCGATGACCGCTTGGGACCGATCCATCGCCCGAACCTGGGCGCGCAGCTCAGTCAGTTCTTCGGACATGCGGTGGGCCTTGCCCGACAATCCAAAGCGCATTGGGTCTCTCCGACGTTGGGGGCAGACCATCTGAGGCGGCGCTTAACGTATCCCTAATTGAGGACGTTAACGGCCGAGCAGACTTCTCCGCGCGACCAATAATCGCAGGCCACGCTTGAGCAGTAGGGCTCTGCGGGAGCCTTTACGAAAGCTTAATTGCGCGCCGCCATGAAGGTCTGATCAAGAGGGCGGTGTATCGGCATGAGCTTGAAAGACCTTATGAGCGTGTTAGCTGCATCGAGCGATCGCGCGCTCGTGCTGACCGATGGCGATCTGCAGTTTCCAGGCCCCACCATCCTCTACGTCAACGCAGCGTTCGAGCGCATGAGCGGCTTTGACGCGAGCGAACTGGTCGGCCGGTCTCCACGCCTGCTGCAAGGCGAGAAAACCAGCCTGGCCGCGCGTCGTGTGCTCTCTCGAGCCTTGCGCAAAGGGGAACGCGTCCAAGTCACCTTAGTCAATTACCGCAAGTCCGGTGAAGCCTATCGCTGCGAGCTTGACGTCTTCCCCGTGCTCGACGCGGCGGGGGCGCTCACCCACGCAGTGGCCTTGGAAAGCGAAGCCCCGCTTCGCGCAGGGCGGCGGCGCACGAACTGACCCCGCGCCCCCAAGCGGTGGCCTGCGACAATGGCGCCCCACGACCTCGACCCTCATTTTCTGCAGGATCTTGGGCATATGACGATCTGGACTTGGGGGCATGCATGGATAGGCATATCGAACTGCTGAATGTGATGACTAGGCCGACGGCGCCGCTTCAGACCAGCGACAACGACCAGAGCACGACGTCCGCGGCCTTGCTTGCTCGTGCGCAGCGGGCCGAACAGACCTGTCGTGAACTCCAGGCTAAGCTGGAGTTCACCGTCTCCATGCTTCTGAGCAGCGAACCGGACCGTCTGGCCGCCTTCGCCCGTTTGTACGGGGCTAACGAACAACCCGCCGCGCTGATAGCGCAGTCGTCGTCAACGGCGCGCGACGCGATAGGCTGGTTGCCGCGGGTTATCCTGGGCGGACGTCCCCACCCCTAGCTCATCAGCGACCACGCGATCGGCCATGCAAGGTTGGTGAACTGTCTTAGGTTCTGGGTCCGCTAGGAGATCAAAGCGTTCAGCGTCAAGCCAATCAGCACGGACACCGCAATTATGGCCAGGGGGCTTGAGGCTGGATCAGAAGATCCAAGAGCCACTCCGGCCAGCAGGAGAAGAAAGGCTGCGGCAATGCCGTAGTGCGCCTTTAGCCGCCCACGCCAACTCGAAGGCTGACTCGTCGGCGGCTCTTGGGTGTTCTCCTCGACGGGACGTGCGGCGCCCGTCGCCGCCGGCGTTGGGAGCGGCAACTCCGCTCGCCGATGGGACGTGATGGGGCCAACACGACTAACGGGTCCTGGCGGCGTGAGGCTCATGGCTTGACACCACGGTATGGCGAGGAGCGTGTCAAGCCAGCGAGCTGGCCGCGGCGCGATAGAGATGGCAGGAGCCTGTGCCGCGGCGGCCGTCCCAGGCTCCGCGCGCCGAACATCTCGTGGATCTCAAGTATGAAGCCCTCAAGCGCGCCCGCATCGGAACCAAGATCACGGTTAAGCGCGGCCTCCGACGCAACGAGCTGGCGACTGTTCGCTTTCGCTGTTACCGGTATCGTGCTGGGTATTGTCAGCGCTCTGTGGTTGGCGGCGTCGATGATCACAAAGCCGCTTCTGATGCTTTCCAGCCGTATGGATAGGGCGAGGCCAGCGCTGGCGGCGAGTCTCTACGCGCCTTTGGTCACGGGCCGCGCCACATCGCGGGTGAAGCCAAACCACTAGGATATGCCCAACCTCCGGTCGGAAGATTGTCCTGCAGGCGGCTCACTGCCTTCAGATCCTGACGAGCGCGATTCAGGAGCTGGTTCTTGCCTTCGTCAGAGCTGCGATTTAAGGCGAGCGCATGATCCCTGATATCGGCGGCGCAGAGCTCTTGATCGTCGCAGCCCTTGCCTTGATTGTGGTCGGGCCCAAGGACTTGCCTCTCATGCTGCGCAAGCTGGGTCAGTTCGTCGGCAAGATGCGGGGCATGGCCTCGGAATTTCGCGCCAGCTTCGACGAAATGGCCCGCCAGTCCGAGCTTGAGGAACTACGCCGCGAGGTGCAGGCCATGCGCGAGGGCCAATACCCCAATCCGGTCAAGGACGCGGCCGACGCCGCCAAGGACGCCCACGTCGACCAGGTGTTCGCCGACATCGACGCCTCGCTGTCCAGCGGCGCGACCCAGAGCCATCCCGATGCCGGCGCCGAGATCCACACTCCGGCCCTGACCACCGACAATTCGGTCGCCGAGCCCTTCGAAGCCGGCCAGCCCAAGCGCGCGCCGCGCAAGAAGGCGGTCGCCGCGGTCGAGCCGGCGGCGGCCAAGGCCATGGCCAACACGCCCGCCGCCAAGAAGACCCCAGCCGCTAAGACCGCCGCTGCGGCGCCCGCCGCCAAGGCCCAGCCTAAGCGCGTGGCCAAGGCCGGCGTTTCCACCGCTTCGGACATCGCCTCGTGAGCCATATCGAATACGACCGCGAGGACGAGATCGAGGCCTCGCGCGCGCCATTGCTCGAGCACCTGGTCGAGCTGCGCACCCGCCTGATCATCTGCGTCGGCGCCATCGCCGTGGCCTTCGGCGTCTGCTTTGCCTTCGTGAAGCCGATCTTCCTGTTCCTGGTGCGGCCGTTCACCGTCGCCGAGGGCCTGAAGGCCATGCAGGACACCGGCGCCTCGCACGGCCACTTCGACCTGTTCCTGGCGCTGATCGGCTTAAAGGACGTGCCGGCCAGCGCGATGAAGGACATCACCCTGCAGGCTACCGCGCCGCTGGAGCAGTTCTTCACCCACATCAAGCTGGCTGCGTTCGCTGGCATCGTGGTGGCGTTCCCGATCATCGCCTGGCAGCTCTATCGCTTCGTCGCGCCGGGCCTTTATAAAAAGGAGCGCAACGCATTCCTGCCGTTTCTGATCGCTTCGCCGGTGCTGTTCCTGCTGGGCGCGGCGCTGGTCTATTACGTCATGCTGCCGTTCGTTCTGTGGTTTTCGCTGAGCCAGCAGATCAATGGCGACGGGGTCAAGGTGGTGCTGCAGACGCGGGTGTCGGAGTACCTGACCCTGGTCACGACGCTGCTGCTGGTCTTCGGCCTGTCGTTCCAGCTGCCGGTGGTGCTATCGCTGGGCGGCCTGGCCGGCCTGGTGACCTCGACCATGCTACGCGCTGGCCGCCGCTACGCCATCGTCGCCGTTTTCGTGGTGGCTGCCGTAGTCACGCCGCCCGATCCGATCAGCCAGATTTCGCTCGCCGTGCCGCTGTGCCTTCTCTTTGAGGTTTCGATCTTGTGCGTGAGGCTCATCGAACGACGCCAACACTGAGACCGCGCTCAAGGCTTGTGAACCGGTCTGGACAAGCCCGATCCAAGCGATCGCCGCAATGTCGTCAGCGATTTCCGTCACGCAACTGCTTTAACGATAGGCCGGACGATGCTTGGCCTTGCGGGGGAAGGCAAGGCGCAAGCCACTGGGCCTCCGGAACGGAAACATCGCGGTTAGGGGGCCCTAAACGTTGTGGCTCGGACTGAGCCGATGGGTGTTTGGCGCGGAAGCTCCTGCCCAATTCAACTCAACAGGGAGATCGCCCGCGCTGGGTAGCCTTCGCATCACGTCCACGCCGTCGGTGTACTTTTACAATCGATAGGAGCGGGGGCGGCAAAAGGCGATCAAGGTCACCAAAGACCACCCACGCCACGGAGACCGCTAAGAATGACCGCTGCCGAGGCGCAAGCGCCAAGGGTTCCCAAGACGCCCGCCTTGAACCGAAAGAGCAGCAGTGCGCCAAAAAGCGCAAGACCCGCCACGGGCAGGTTCAAGGCCGTCGGATCTGGCAGCGAGAGGCGGATGAGGGGCGCCTGGAGGGGGACGAAGCGCGTGAACAGCACATGGGCGGCGAACCAGGCCGTAAGATTTGCGATCACGCCGACGACGGCGGCGGTAATCGCGGCGAGCGCCGCTTGGAGGCGCAGGTTGGTCGAGAGCCTCTCGACGAACGGGGCGGTGGTAAAAATCCACAGGAAGCAGGGGGCGAAGGTTGTCCAAAGCGCGACGAGCGCGCCGAGCAGTCCTGCGACCAGTGGGGTAAATGGGGCCGGCGCGCGAAACGCCGCCAGAAAGCCCACGAACTCAGTGACCAAGATCAACGGGCCCGGCGTGGTCTCAGCCAAGCCAAGGCCGTCCACCATTTCGCGGGGCCCGAGCCAGCCGTGGGTGGTGACCGCTTCCTGAGCCATGTAGGTCAGAACCGCATAGGCGCCGCCGAAGGTGACGAGGGCCAGCTGGGAAAAGAACAGTCCCACGTCGAACAGCACGTGGCTGGGACCGAGCCAGAGGGCGATCAGGATGAGCGGCGCGGCCCAGATCGCACCCCAGATTACCGCGGTCAGCCCCGAACTCATGATCACCCGCTTGATCGGTCGCTGGGGCGCGTCCGTCACCGATGTCGCGCCCCAACCGCCCACATGTGACAGGGCAGCGCCGATGAGCCCCGCGCCTGCGATCACCAAGGGAAAAGGCGCTTGGAAGACGGCGATAGCCAGCAAAGCCGCCAGGGCGATCGCGCGCCGGGCCCAATCGTTTAGGGCTCTGCGGCCAAGGCGCAGCAGCGCTTCTACGATGATGGAAAGCAGCGCGGCTTTTACCCCCAGGAACGCTGCGGTGACGACGTCCAAGCGTGCGGCGTAGGCGTACAACGCCGACAGCGCCAGCACGATGAGAGCTCCCGGGATGACGAAAAGCAGGCCGGCGATCAAACCGCCCCGCCAGCCATGCAGTTTCCAGCCGATATAGGTGGCCAGCTGCTGCGCCTCAGGACCCGGGAGTAGGGTGCAGAAGTTCAGAGCGCGAAGGTAATCCTCTTCCTCGACCCAACCGAGGTCAGCAACGAGGATTCGGTGCATCAAGGCGATCTGGCCGGCCGGTCCGCCAAAGCTGACGAAGCCTATTTTTAAAAAGACCTTTGTCAGGTCGATGAGGGCAGGCGGAAGCTTATGATCGTCAGGCACGCATCGCCGTCCCGAGGCGCCAGGCTTGGCGAGACACTGAGCGGAGGTGGCCGGGGCAGGGAGGCCACGCAATGCCCTGCAGCCTTCACCGTAGTCCAACGGGCCGCCCCTAACAAGTCGCGCCTGGCCAAGACGGCTATGGGGGCCAAGGAACGCTGGAAAAATATAGAACCAACGCAGGCCCATCACCGCCACCCTAAATAGCGATCAGCGGCGTGGGGCATTAAAGACGCAACTTCTGCTATTGCGGTGCGCGGCAAAATGCCTCGCATCTTTCAAGACTACGGTTCTGGAAAGTTCCTGTTAATCTAGACTTGCAAGCGTTACCTGGTGATGGCGCGTTCAGTTCTGCCTCTCATTGCGATAATACAATCAGAGAGTTATTGAGCCTGCCATGCTGAAGACGCTCACCGGTCGCCGAGATCGCCAAGACGGGAACAAAGTTCTGGAGGTTTTGCAAGCCAACATCATGGTGGCCGACGCCAAGCTCAATATCACTTACATGAACCCGGCGGTGCGCGCCCTGCTAGAGGCGCATGAGACCGACCTTCGCAAGGAATTGCCCCACTTCAGCGTGGCCACGCTGATCGGCAGCAACATCGACGTCTTCCACAAGAACCCGACCCATCAGCGTACGCTGCTAACGCGCCTGTCCGCGCGCCACAACGCCACGATCCGCGTCGGCGGCCTCGCGTTCGACCTTCTGGTAACGCCGCAAAGGCGTGCGGGCGCGGTGGTCGGATTTGTTGTCGAATGGGCTGACGCCAAAGCGCGGCTGCTCAACCTCGACTATGCCGCTCAGATCGCCGCGATCAGTCGCTCTCAAGCCGTAATCGAATTCCAAGTCGATGGCACGATCATCGACGCCAACGATAATTTTCTACAAACCATGGGCTACCGGCTGGACGAGGTGGCGGGGCGCAAACACGAGATGTTCACCGAGCCGTCCTATCGTGACAGCCAGGATTACACGGAGTTTTGGGCGCGGCTAGTTCGCGGTGAATACCAGGCCGCCGAGTTCACACGCGTCGCCAAAGGCGGCAGGATCGTGACGATCCAAGGCTCCTACAATCCGATCCTCGACGGCGATGGCAAGGTGGTGAAGATCGTCAAGTTCGCCACCGACGTGACCAAACGGGTTCACGCCGTAAGCGAGATCGGCGAGGCCTTGGCCGCCCTCGCGCAAGGCGACCTGGAGCAAAGGATCGACGAGGCATTCATCCCGGAACTCGACAAGCTGCGTCTGGATTTCAATCGCGCCCTTGAGACGTTGCAGGCGACGATGCAGCGCGTCGGTCAGACCGCCGCCACCATCCGCGTCGGGACTGAGGAAATCGGCGCCTCTTCCGACGACCTTTCGAAGCGCACCGAGCAGCAGGCTGCGAGCCTCGAGCAGACCGCCGCCGCTCTCGACGAGATCACCGCGACCGTGAAGCGCGCGGCCGACAACGCAAAGCAAGCCTCTTCAGCAGCCTCCGGAACGCGGGTTGACGCCGAGAAATCCGGCGTAGTCATGCGCGAAGCCGTGACGGCCATGAGTGAAATCGAGCAAAGCTCAGGTCAGATCACACAGATCATCGGGGTGATCGACGAGATCGCCTTCCAAACCAATCTGCTGGCGCTGAACGCGGGCGTCGAGGCGGCCCGAGCAGGAGAAGCCGGACGTGGCTTCGCCGTCGTTGCTCAGGAAGTGCGAGCGCTCGCCCAGAGAAGCGCGGACGCTGCCAAGGAGATCAAGGCCTTGATCGCCAGCAGCACCGCCCAGGTCGGTCGCGGCGTAAAACTGGTTGGCGACACGGGCGAGGCTCTGACGGCGATCGTCGACAAGGTCGCTCAGATTGACAGTTTGATTTCTGAGATCGCCACCTCGTCCCAAGAGCAGGCGACCGGCCTTAACGAGGTCAACGCCGCCGTCAATCAAATGGACCAAGTCACCCAGCAGAACGCCGCCATGGTCGAAGAAGCCACCGCCGCCGCCCACACGCTGCGTCAAGAAACTCAGACCCTGAGCGAGCTGATCGGCAAATTCCACTTTGGCGGCGCTCGAAATACGCGGGCCTTGGCGCGTTCGCCACACGCTTCAAACGCTCCGGTTCATGAGGCGCAGCAGAGGATCAGCGCATTTGCGTCCGGACGGCCGGGCATGCGGTGAAACGTACGCATCCGGTGAGAACCGCGGCGGTCTAGGGCCGATTAGCGGACGTCATCAAGTTCCGGGCGGGGTGGATGCTGCCTTCACGGTCGGCCGCCGAACGTCGCGTTTATGGAGCGGCGCCAACGACAGCGACTAGCGCGGGCCCGACATCACGGTGATCTGGTCACTCCAGCAGGAAGTCACTGACCGAGTTGATGTCGGTCACGCAATGGCCGCCGTAGAGAGGGTGCCAGTGGGTCTTCACGCCGTGCCGCCGCGCGAGACTGGCAAGTCTCTCGGCGCCTTCGAAGTTGCCGTAGTTGTCGTAGAGTCCGCAGGAGAGATAGAGCGCCGGGTAGTTCGGGTTCGCGCGTTCGATCAGAGCAATCGGCGAAATCCGCCGCCACTCGGCCTCATCCGCGGCATAGGTTCTCGCGAGCGTGCGTACGCCGAACACGATCTTTGGGTTGGCGCCGGTCCGACGCGCCGCGGCGACGGTCGTGGAGATCTTGGAGAAGGGCGAGTCGACATAGACGCCCGGGCAGAGCGCCGCGATCTTGGCGAACATGTCTGGATGGGAGAGGCCTGCGATGAGCACGTTCAGGCCACCCATCGATTCTCCTACGAGTAGACGGCGCTGGGGCGCGCCGATCCGGGATTCAATGCCCGGGAGGCGCTGGATCATGTCGTCGAGCAGCCCACTCTTGGCCATCCGTCCCTTGGGGGTCAGCAGCCAGGTGGGGCCGTACGACAGGGTCACCACGGTCGGCGGCTTTGCCCCGAGCGCCTGCCAACGCGCTTGCAGCATGGCGGTCAGATAGGTGTTGTCGTTCCAAATCTGCTCGTCCAGACCCCGACCGTGCAAATGATAGACGATATCGCCGTTGACCCCGCCCACCGCACGGTAAACGCAATAGCGAAGCGGGCCATCGGAGCCGCACTGCTGCGCGGCCGGTCGAAACGCGACGACCTGGTCTCCCCGCGTCCGGGTCAGTTCAGTCCAGCCGAACCAGAGCAGGCTTGCGAGCAAAATTGCGGACAGCAGGTATCGATCCCGCTTTGCGAGGCGAGGCAAGTTCACGGCGTTTTCCTTCTTGATAGCGAGCCGGTCGGTCGGGAACGCGGCGGGCTTTGGGAGCCGTAGGGCTAGGTGGGGTTGAGGCGCAGGGTTGGCTGTGGGGGAGCGGGGCTGTTGCCGGGAGCGCCGATACTGCGATCCGCCAGCTCAGGCAGGCTCGATGGGAGCATGACTAGGCTTAGGAGGTAGCCGACGATGGCGCTGCCGCCGAAGCCGAGTATGGGCGTCGGATGAGGGCCGAGTGCGCTGGCGACAAACACGGCGCTCCACACCATGCTGAAGGTGGATTGCGCCACCCTGGACACGTAGCGCGACGTCCCCAAAAGGCCGGGCGCCAAGAGCAGCGCCATGCCGCACAGCACGGACAGTCCCAGCAGGAAATGTGCGTCAAGGGCGGAGGCCAGGACGCCATCGACAAACCGTGTCGGCGCGCCGGCCTCAGGAGCCGCCAGGGTGAAGGCCAACCCCGCGATTCCCCCAGCGAAGGCGATGGCTGCCGGGCCGTCGGGGCGAGAGATCCATTGCGCAGCCAGGCCGGCGCAGAGCGCGCCAGCCATGGCGCGGTCGGGTTGTGACGCCAGCGCGCCCGCAGCCATGACCATTGCAATCGCGCCAAGCGGCGTTCTAGCCCTCGAAAACCCGACGACGATTGTCGGAATGAGCAAAAGGCTCGGCTGTATCGCCAGTCCGCCCAGGCGCAGCCAGCGCGTAGCGCCGCTTGAGCCTTCTCCGAAGGCCGCGGCGCCCCAGAGGAGCAAGCTCAGGACCACCAAGAACCGGTCGAGGCCCTGATCTGCTCGCGCGGGCTTTCGACCGATAAGCGCAAGCATCGCCAGGCCGGCGACTAACGCAAACATGTTGCCGGCCATGTAGGAGACCGGCCCATGCGTAGCGGCGATGACAGCAATCCCGATAATGGTCGCGATGATCGCACTGGCGATCCCGAAGGCGCGTGGCCAGCGTGTGATATTGAAGCGCCGGCCCAGACGCGGAAGATCGTGAGCGGGTCCTGCGTCACCGCCAAGCCTGACCCCGGCTCGTAGCAGCCGACAGCCAAGGCCGGCGATTCCCAGGCTCTGGTAGGTTCTCGCTGCGAAGGCGAGGGCCTGGATGTCACTCTCGATCGCGTCCGTCTCCGCGCGTACGGCCAAGGCCCACTCGCGGCTCGGGGCCGGCAGGCTTAACTGCAGGAGGTCGCAAATCCTATTCGCCAGGCGTCGCGCTAAGATCATGCCTTGGCCAACCAGTCGAGGTTCTCGGGTGTCGCGGCCAGAGGCGGGTTTTCGCGAGCCAGCTGGATTCCCAATTCGGTAAGGCGATAGGCATGCCGCGGCGGCCTCCCGCCCTCCGGGGGCTGTTGCCACCTGGCGCGACGTGGCCAGGGCGGCCGGCGCCCGCGCCGCCGAGGTTAAGCGCATGGAAAACGACTTCGAGCATGACGGCCTCAAGCGCGCCTTGGCGCTTTAGAGGCCCATATGGGCCATTCAGAGCTAACGCTGGGCCTCGCCGACGCGCGCCTCGATCTCGGCTAGGATTTCACCCATGGCGTCAGCCGCCGAGACGGGATCCCCGCCTGGCGTCACGCGCTGCTTTTCGATGATCTCGTTGAGGGCGAGGCGAGCGCGATTGAGCCGGCTCTTGACTGTTCCTACCGCAACCTGGGCGATCTCGGCGGCCTCCTCGTAGGACAGCCCACCAGCGCCAACCAGGATCAAGGCCTCTCGCTGAACATGGGGAAGCTGACGCAATGCTCTTCGTACGTCGTCGAGTTCCAGGGCCGCCGAAGGGTCGCTTGTGGCCTCCAGAATACGTTCAGCCGTTTCCGGATCCAGCTGCGATTGGCGCCACGACTTACGTTTGTCGGACAGGAACCGATTGCGCAGGATCATGAAGGTCCAAGCGCGAAGGTTGGTCCCCATCTTGAACTGACTGCGCGACGATAGCGCCTTGGCCAGGGTTTCTTGAACGAGATCGTCAGCGTCAGCGGAGTCGTAAACGAGGCTTCTTGCGAAAGCCCGCAAATGCGGGATGACGCCAATCAGGGTTTCGCGAAACTTCTCCTCATCGTCGCGAGACATGCAATCGTCCTCCTTGTAAGGCTCAACGAGCAAGCATCGCTATGGCTGCATGCGGCTAGGCGACAGGCAAATGGCGGCCCTCAACGCCGTTCGTCCTTCAATCGGAGCCTTCGAGAGATCATGCTGGGTTTGAAGATTCATCGAGAACTGAGCATTGACGCCAAGCACGCGCTCGAGCCGCAAGGCGGTATCGGCGGTCATCGCCTTGAGCTCGCCGATGATCCGCTCAACATGCTCTGATCCACTCAGATCCATCGCCTGGGCCAAGGCTCCAGCGGTCATGTTGCGCGGGGCCAGATAGGCCTCCTTCTGATCCTCGTTCCAGCGCCGGCGCCGCTCCGCCCCGCGATCAACGTCGAGTACCACATGCCGCTGCTAACACCGCTTCTGACCACGCTGCTAGCAGTACTGCTATGCCTGGATCAGCAGAAGGCGGCCCTCACCGGGGTTGCGATTCTGCGCGCCTCAGCGCCGCTTTTGCGGTGAACCGAGAATTGGTCACGCTCTACTGGTCCCTCGGCCGCGACATAGGCGAGCGCGAACGCGCCGCGGGCTGGGGAGCCAAGATCATCACAAACTTGGCGGCTGACTTGGCGGCGTCATTTCCGGAATTGGGCGGCTTTTCCCCGCGCAACCTGCGTCACCTGGGGGACTTCGCGGGCCCATCCCGAGTTCGAGTTTGTGCAGCAGCTTGCTGCCAAATCGCCGCGGGGCCATCATATCGTCCTCTTGGTGGCGCGCGGCGACGACGAGCGGCGGTTCAACTAGGTTTAACTGGACACCGAAGCGGCAGCGGTATGTCGATTTATTCTCTGCTGTAAAGATTGGCGAATGACCATGATCATCTGCTGTGGCGTGCGCGCGTCTCAGCCGCCCGGGCTCCGGAAGCGCGCCCAGGCGGCTGGCCGGCGACGAGCCGCTCGTAGATCTGGCTGGCGGCGTGTCGGACCTCGAGGTTGGCATCCAACAACGTCTTCTCACCTCTGACCAGGGCCCGGAGCGCGATGTAGATCGGCGCATAGCGATCGGCAAAGCCACTGCTTTCAAACCAGCTGAGCAGCGCCTGGCCGTGGCCCAATCGTGCAGATAGCCGCCATCCAAATTTATCCGAGAATGAATTTATTCCTTCTGGAATAAATTGCAACGGCGTCGCGCGAATGTAACCTCGTGAACGGTCCCCCGCTGTCTAACGCTACCGCAACCTCCTGAAGGACCGCTGAGCGGGGGTCTTCGATCGGAAGCCCTCCATCAAGGGGCATGAAAATCGCAGAAGTGTTGGCCCTACAATGCGAGCGTGCGCCCCTTTGTTACTGGGGTTTTGCGAGGGTTAGACCAGGGATCGCCCTCAACGCCGTTCGACCTTTAATCGCCGCCTTCGAGAGATCGTGCTGCGTTTGAAGGTTCATCCAGAACTGAGCATTGACGCCAAGCACGCGCTCGAGCCGCAAGGCGGTATCGGCGGTCACCGCCTTGAGCTCGCCGATGATCCGCTCGACACGCTCTGATCCACTCAGATCCATCGCCTGGGCCAAGGCTCCAGCGGTCATGTTGCGCGGGGCCAAATAAGCCTCACGCAGGATTTCGCCAGGGTGGGGTAGGGGAGAGGTGAACTCGTAGTCGAGGAACGAGGTCATGAACGCTTCCTTCTCTCAATATGAAAGGGCCCGCTGAACCGCTTCAGGCTCACGGTCGATGATCGTCAGCAAGATTCGCGCGCTGGTCTCAGGCCGGCGCCGGTGCTGCTCCCAGTCCTCAACCATCGCTTGGGGAAAGCCGAAGCGATCAGCGAACTGTGCTTGGGACATGTGCAGCCGTTCTCGGATGGCTCTTACATCTAGCCGCCCCGGGACGTGCGTCCGTGCGGGCTTAGCTCGGCCAGCCTCGATCTCCACGACCTCGGCAAGGCCTTGCATGATGCGGTTGAAGCTTCTTGTGTCTTGCATGGGTGCCGTCCTTCGTTAGCGGGGCGAGGGGAGGGGAGCTACCCGTCGCGCAAAGCGCGCTGGACGGCGTCCGGCTCGCGTTCGATGACCCGCAGAAGGATCCGCGCGCTCGCCTCGGGCCGTCGCCGCCTCTGCTCCCAGTCGCGTACTGTGGCGGTGGCAAAGCCGAAGCGTTCGGCGAAGGCCTCCTGGCTCAGGCCCATTTGGCCCCGTATGGCCTTCACGTCGATCTCGGCGGGCACGTGGACGCGATAGCTCGCGGGATCGGCTTGGCCCGCGGAGATTGAGACAGCGTCCTTGAGCCCTGCGGCTATGCTTTCAAAGGCTTTCTTCGTCATTGCGCTCTCCGTGCCTTGCTCGCAGTTCTCAGAGCAGGGCGGTAAGATCTCTCAGGGCGTTGCGCTCGCGTTGGGTCAGGTTCGCGCGATCGCCCATAGCGAACACGGTCAGCAAGAACACTTGCTCACCGATCTTGTAGAAGGTGATGAGGCGATAGCCGCCTGACTTCCCTTTGCCTTTGCCGGCCAGGCGCACCTTTCGGCGACCGCCCGTTCCGATCATCAAATCACCGGCTTGCGGATCGGCCGAAACCAAAAGTGCTGCGGCCTTCATTTCCGCTTCGGTCATGCCCGCGGCCTTGGCCGCCTTGAGGTAGGTTGGCGTTTCGACAACCACTTCCATTTCATCACCCATATACGGCATTGCCGTAGCCTGATCAATGGTGTCTACGGCAATGCCGCAGGAGGCTTAGCGTTGCGATGGCTGCGCGCCGTGCGGCGCGCGGTCGCCAGCGGTATGGACCGTCCGGCCCATCCCTTCGCGCTTAGCCGCGTCGGCCGGTTCCGGCCTTGAGCGGCCAAGGATCACGGCGCAGGCGTTGCGCCGGTAGGAGATGGGCGGGCTTTGCGGACATTGATCGCCGAGGCGTCGATCGCATTCTTGATGTGCGCGGCGTAGTAGGTCTCGATCATCTCGACGCTGGTGCGGCAGTTCTTGGCCACCTGATAGATGTCGGCGCCGTGCATGAGGCGGGTGCTGATGTAGGTGTGGCGCAGGCTGTAGGCGGTGCGTCGGCGGCCTTCGCGGTCCGTCTTCATTTTCAGCTCGTCGAGCAGGGCGTTGAAGAGCTCGCGCTGGAACGATGGGAAAAGGCGATCCAGCGGCTGGCCGGCGTTGCGCGCTTTGAGGCGGAGGAAGGGCTCCACCGCCTCGGGCATGCTCTTGCACCAGCCGACGCCGCGCTTGCCGCGGACGGCGATTTCCAGCAGGCGCTCGCCGGTCGCGTCGTCGGTGACGACGGCGACGTCGCGGTACTCCAGGCGTAACGACTCATCGGGCCGCAGGCCGGTGTTGATCATGATCAGCGCGTAGTCGCGCAGGTTCTCACCAGCCTCGCGCCAGCGCGCCTTGCGAGGCTTGGCCACCCGGTCATGCAGGGCCTCTTCGAAGAGCTTCCATTCCTCGGGCGAAAACCAGGCGCGGTGCGAGATTTTGCCCGATCGGCCGTACGGCGCCGAAAGGTCGGGGAGGTGGTCGATCCAGCGCAGCCGGATCGCCGTCTTCAACACCTGGCGCAGGCAGACGATCTCCTGATGCAGGGTGCTCCGGGCTGGCGGTCCGCGGCGATCGCTCATTCGCATGACGCGATATTCGGCGATCACGCCGGCGTCGACCTCGCGCACGCTCATCGCGCCAAAGAATGGGATCAGGTAGTTGGCCAGCCGGGCGCGATGACCGTCGACGTAGATCGGATTGCGCTGGCCTTTTGTCAGGGCCTCGAACTCGACCATGAAGCGGCTGGCCGCCTCTCGGAAGGTTTGCTGCGGCGCGCGGGCGGCTGCGCGCGGAACGCGCCGGCCTGCGAGCGAAGCGGGGCGAGGGATCGGCTGGGCCGCCGTCGGGCCGACGGCATCATTGGCGTTCAGCGTACGAAACCAGTCGCTTGCGAAGGCGGCTGCCCGGGTGAGGCCGTCCTCGCCGGTGTTGGCGCGGTGCTGGCGGCGGCCGACCGAGCAGGCGCACTGCCAGTTGGGGCTGCCGCTGCGCAGATAAAGCTGAACCTTGCCGTCCAGGATCGCGTGTCGCCCGTCGCGCGGCGCCGAAAGTCCGATAAGTCGGGATTGTGATAGAGCCCCGGCGGAGTGTGCTAGCTCTGTGCTAAGCGTTGCCTTGGGCTTGCGATAAGATGTTGTTGTTTCTTGAGAATTTCTGGATTTGGGATCGGTGCGCATAGGATTTTAAGTCCGGCGCGTCTACCATTCCGCCACGTCCCCGTCCCGCGTGGGGTAAGGGTTTTCAGACGGGATCACAAGGCTGCGCCTGACGTGAGGGGCGCAGCGCTCGGCAAACGCCGGGATCCCGGGCGGCCGTCGGTTCGCCACCAGGCGAGGTCCAGGTCGATCGCTCCGAACGGCGCCGCGCCCGTGATCTCGATCCGGCGGACGTCGCCGGGGAAGAGATCGAAATGGTTGTCGCTGAAGCGCAGGTCCGGCCGGGCGGACGTCAGGTGGACGAACGGCAGGCAGACAGGCGATGTCAGCTCGACGCGGAGGGCGTTGGGGCCAAGCCGGGTGACCCGGACGCGGGGCTCGCCGTCGCTCAGCTTCAGGTCCCTGATCGGGGCGAAGAAGTGTCGGGCCGGCTCAAACCTTGCGGCGCCGCAGAGGGCCCGCAGCACACGGTCGGGCGCCGAGGGAAGCGGGACGCGCCAGGGCGTGGCGTGCCCGCCGGCCGGGGCGCCATAGGCGGTGGTCCAGCGCTCGATGGCGGCGCCGTCCAGGCCTTCCAGAAGGATCGTGACCTCGCCTCGAACGGGCTCGCGCGTGTCATTGCTGATCCAGAGTTCGACGGCTCCATCGGGCGCCGGCTTGAACGAGGCCAGGACGGGCGCGAAGGCGCGGCGCACCGCGTGATAGGCCGCCTTCTCGACGCCGTCGTAGTCGACCAGGCTCCAGCTGACGCAGGGCCAGCAGTCGTTGAACTGCCAGAGCAGCGCGCCCGAGCAATGCGGCCGGCGGCGGCGGAAGTGCTCGATGCCGAACTTCAGCCCTTCGGCCTGGGTCCATTGGGTGAAGTCGACATAGTCCTGCAGCGACGCGGGCGGTCCGGTGACCGGACCGATCATGGCCAGGGCCTTGCGCGCCTCGTCCTTGATGCGCTGCTCGAAGCCTTCGCTGTCGGGCGACAGGTCGGCGGGGTCCATCCAGCGCTCCAGGGTGGCCAGGGCGGGCGCAGCCTGGATCCCGAACTCGCTGATGAAGCGGCCGGTGTCCTCGGCATAGCGCTGGTAGCCGATCTTGTCGGGCGAAAAGCCGAACGGTTCGACCATGTGGTCGTCCGGGATGGGCGGCACGCCGTGCCAGACGGTCCAGTCGTGGACGTCGCCCGCCTTCATGCTGTTGGGATTCGCGCCGCCCCAGGGGCTGCCGGGCCAATAGGGCGTGTCGGGATCCAGCGTCGCCAGCAGGTCCGGCAGCACCGTGTCGTAGAGGATCGCACCGGGCAGCGGCGTGTCGACGCCGGACACGTCGACATTGATCCGGTGAATGGCCTGGTTCTCGTTGTTGCCGCACCACAGAGCCAGGCACGGGTGGTGGCGCAGGCGGCGCACCTGCTCGTCGGCCTCGGCGCGCACGGCGGCCACGAACGGTTCGTCGTCGGGATAGGGGGCGCAGGCGAACATGAAGTCCTGCCAGACCAGCACGCCCTTCGCGTCACAGAGGTCGTAGAACAGGTCGGGCTCGTAGATCCCGCCGCCCCACACCCGCATCATGTTCATGTTGGCGCCGACCGTCTGGTCGATCAGCCGCGTGTAGGCCGCCACGTCGACATCGGCGACGAACGAGCTGGCGGGAACCCAGCAGGCGCCCTTGGCGAAGAGCGGCTCGCCGTTCAGCACGAAGCGGAAGAAGGTCGCGCCGGGCTCGTCCGGATCCGGAGATTGGTCCAGCGCGATGGTGCGCAAGCCGACGCGGCGACGGATCTCGTCCACGACATGGTCGCCGTCGAACAGGCGCACGCGGAGATCATAGAGCGGCTGGTCGCCTAGATCGGCCGTCCACCACAGCCTGGGATGGTCGATGGCGATGTGGATCGGCCCATCGCCTTCCGCGTGCTGCTCGGCGACGACAACGCCATCAGGGGCGGTGAGGGTGATCTGGACCACAGCGCCCTGGGCGGCGGCGCTGCGCTCGACCGTGACGGAGGCGTCGGCGCGCTGTTGCGAAACCGAACGGACGGCGAAGCGGACATCGTCGAGGCGACGGCGCGGCCGGACCTCGATCCGGGCCGGTCTCCAGACGCCGACCGTCGGCAGGTCGGGTCCCCAGTCCCAGCCCCATCCGAACTGGGCCTTGCGCATCAGATTGCGCTTCGAGCGGCTGATGCGGTCGGTGAAGGCGGCCCAGGGCGGGGGAGGGGCTCGCCCCTCCAGGGCCTTGGCCGTGGGCTCGAACCGGATCGCCAGCTGGTGCGTCGCGCCCGGTGTGACACGGGCGGCCAGATCATAGCGCCAGCTGCGGAACATGTTGTCGGCGCGTCCCAGGGGCACGCCGTCCAGAAAGACCTCCGCAAAGGTGTCGAGCCCCTCGAACACCAGGGCGATGTCGTCGTCAGGGCTCCAGTCGGGCGCGGCGAAGGTCGTGCGCCACCACCATTCGCGGTCGCGCACCCAAGCGGCCTCGGTCTCGTTGCGGCCTTCGAACGGATGGTCCAGGCGGCCGGCCGCGACCAGGGCCTGGTAGAGGTCGCCGGGGGCGGAGATGGCCAGTCCGGTCGTCAGGACCGGCGGCTCGCCCGCGCCGGGATCGACGTCGCAGGCCGTCCAGCGGTCGAGGGCGATGGCGCGGCTCATCGCTGTTGCTCGACCTGGGCGATGAACTGTTCGACCTCGGCGTTGGCGCGCTCGCCGTGGGCGACGAAGTAGTTGTGGCCGGTGTCCTGGAAGGTCACCAGGCGCGCGTTCGGCAGCATCTCGGAGAGCTTCTTGCCCTGCTCGTAGGGCACAGCGAGGTCTTGCGTGCCGTGCAGCACCAGGGCCGGCTTGGTCAGGGCGCGGACCTCGGCGGGATCGACCGAATAGTCGGAAATGGCCACGGCCTGGGCCCAGACGCCCTTGCGGCTGAAGGGGTCCTTGGCCAGTCGCGCCAGGTCGCTCTGGATGCGGTCCTCGGGCGCGGCGTCGCCGTAGCCGCGATTGTACTTCTTGGAGCCCAGCGCTTTCAGCAGCGGCGTGGGCAGATGATAGACGACCCAGTGCAGCCAACTGCGCTTGGCGGCGAACTCGGGCGTCTTGGCCATGGTGCAGCCCAGGATCAGGGAGCGCGTGCGTTCGGGGTAGCGGAGGCCGAACTCCAGCGCGATGCCGCCGCCCATCGAGACGCCGTAGACATGCGCGCTGTCGACGCCGGCTGCGTCCAGCACGGCCAGGGCGTCGTCGGCCATCTCGCGGACGCTGGTGCGCTTGCGCGCGCCGCTCTGGCCCGTGCCCTGGTTGTCGAACCATATCAGGCGGTAGCGCTCGCCCAGTGCTTCGAACACCGGGTACCACATGGCCGAGCTGTAGCGGTGGCCCATGATCAGCAGGATCGGCGTTCCCGAGCCTGATTCATTCCAGGCCAGGCGCACGCCGCCGCGTTCCAGGTTGCGCATTCCATTCTCCCTTGGCGCGGCTTGTTCGCCCTCTTCCGGAGCGCCGCTTCGCTGCCACCCTCATCCCGTCTCGCGGCAAATGCAAGATATTCATCCGCGATTGAATGAATATTGACGTCGAGCTCATTCGGTGAAAACCATCGGGGCATGGCGACGGAGATCGCCCGAGGAAACGCATAGGAAAAGGGGACCCGAAATGGGCCGCAGCTTCTTGATTTCGACGTCCGCCGTCGCACTGCTGTGGTGCGGCGCGGCCAACGCCCAGCAGGCCGCACCGGTCTCGCAGGCGCCACAGGCCAACGTGCTGGGAGAGGTGCTCGTCACCGCCGAGCGCCGCACGACCAACCTGCAGACCACGGCCGTCGCGGCCGCGGTGCTGAGCGGCGATGAGCTCCAGGACAAGGGGGTCAACAACATCGAGAACCTGCAGTTCTCGATGCCGTCAGTGACCGTCCAGAACTCCGGCCAGGGCAACAGCTTCAACATCCGCGGGATCGGCAAGACCGAGAACAGCTCGTCGATCGGGGTGGGCGTCATCACCTATCGCGACGGCGTCGCGGTGTTCCCGGCCTATTTCCAGAACGAGCCCTTCTTCGACATCCAGAGCGTCGAGGTCCTGCGCGGCCCTCAGGGCACGTTCGCCGGCCAGAACGCCACCGGCGGCGCGGTGTTCATCACCGAGCGCAACCCCGACATGAGCGGCCTCAGCGGCTATGTCACCGGCCAGTACGGCAACTACGAAGACGTCCGGGTGCAGGGGGCGGTCAACATTCCGTTGGGCGAGACCCTGGCGGCGCGCATCGCCTTCAATCGCGAGACCCGCGACAGCTTCTTCGAGGTGCTGGGTACGCCGACGACGGGCGGCCATCCGGGCGAGCTGGACACCAAGAGCATCCGCGGCAGTCTGCTATGGACCCCGACCGACAAGGTCCGGGTGCTGCTGAAGAGCGACTACACCAAGCACGACATGGGCGGTTATCCGATCAGCCCGATCACCTCGCCGCTGCCGTTGCACACCATCGCCACGAACGGACCCTACGCTGCGATCGACGAGACCTCACGCACGGTGCTGAACGCCAGCTACGTGTTCGACAACGGCATTACGCTGCGGTCGATCTCGGGCGCCCAGTACGGCACGACCATGGTCCGGTCCGACACCGACGGCACCGCGACCCTGCCGTTCACCTACTACGGTGAGAGCAAGCAGCGGCTGTTGTCGCAGGAGTTCAATCTGATCTCACCGGACGCCGGCCCGCTGAAGTGGGTGGTGGGCGCTTACTACCAGCACGACAAGATCACCTTCCCGCCGAACCAGTTCGTCACGACCCAGTACGTGTCGGCGGCCCTGCCGATCATCTATGCGCTGTACTTGCAGGGCCGGAACCCCAAGACGACGAAGGCCGTCTTCGGCCAGGTCAGCTACGATCTCAGCGACCGGCTGGAGCTGCAGGCCGGGGCTCGGTACACGCGCTCGACCGTGGTCAATGACGCCGTCAGCTCGGCGCCGCTGCTGGGCCTCAGCCTGACCCAGAAGGACCGCTACGAGGAGAACGCCGTCACCGGCAAGGTCGCGCTGAACTACACCCTCGACGACAGGAACTTCCTCTACGCCTTCGTCGCGCGCGGCCACAAGGCCGGCGGCCTGAACGGCGTGAACCTGGCCTTCGTGCCGCCCAAGCCCTTCAAGGGCGAGAACGTGACCGACTTCGAGGCGGGGTGGAAATCGACCCTGATGGGCGGCCGCCTGCGCACCCAGCTGGGCGCCTACTACAACATCTACAAGAATTTCCAGATCATCATCGGCGACCCGACCACGCCCTCGATCAACTCGATCCTGAACGTGACCGGCGACACCAAGATCTACGGTCTGGAAGCCTCGGCGCAGGGCCGCTTCGGCAACCTGGGCCTGGATGTCGGACTCAGCCTGTCGAACTCCAAGCTGGGCGACTTCTACGCCGCCGATCCGCGTCGGGCGCGCACCGGGCTTTGCAACGCCAACACTGGGCCGGCGACGGGCAACTGCGTCAATGTCGGCGGCAACCCGCAGACCTACGCGCCGGAAATGACCTTCAGCCTGGGCGTCGAGTACAACTTCGACCTGGGCTCCGGCACGCTGACGCCGCGCATCGACTACAGCCACATCTCCGACACCTGGGCGACGATCTTCGCCAATCCGGCGCTCGGCGATCACCTGGCCAAGCGCGACATCGTCAACGCCCAGCTGACCTACGAGACCGGCGACTGGAAGCTGCAGGCCTATTCGACCAACCTCGGCGATCTCGAATACGTCGCCTCGGTCAAGGCCGGCATGCGCTACGCCGGCGCGCCGCGGCAGTACGGCGTGCGTCTGACGCGGAGCTTCTGAACCTTCCCCTGTATCGCCTGGGGGACGGGTTCCGGCCCGTCCCCGACTTTTCCGAGCGTTGAAAGCTGACATGACCCCGCAAGCGTATCTCGACCGCACGTCCGAAGGCGCCGCCCCGGCCCGCAAGCGTCCGCTCGCGGCCATGACCGACGGGATGCAGGCCTATGAGCTGACGGTCGACAGGTTCCTGGTCCATGCCGCCCGTTGGCATCCCGATGTCGAGGTCGTCTCCTGCGACATCGAGGGCGAGGTCAGCCGCCTGACCTACGCTCAGGTTCTGGAGCGCAGCCGGCGCCTGTCCGGAGCGCTGAAGGGGCTGGGACTGGAGCAGGGCGACGTGGTCGCCACCCTGGCCTGGAACACCCGGCCGCACATGGAGATGTGGTACGCCGCCATGGGCGTGGGGATGGTCTGCCACACGCTCAATCCACGCCTGACGGCCACGCAGCTGGTCTCGATGCTGGAGCAGTCGGAAGCCACGGTCCTGGCCTATGGCGCGGGCCTGTCCAGGCTGGCCGAAGAGATCGCCGGCCTGCGCCCCGGTCTGCGGCTCATCGCTCTGGACGAGCGCCCCGCCGCCAATTGCGCCACCCTGGACCACGAGGATCTGGTGGCGTCCGGCGAGGCCGAGGTCTGGGGCGGCTTCGACGAGCGGACGCCGGCCGGTCTGTGTTTCACGTCCGGCACCACCGGCGCGCCCAAGGGCGTCGTCTACACCCATCGGTCCAACTATCTGGTGACCCTGCGCTCGGTGATGGCCGACGCCCTGGGCCTCACGCGTCGCGACGTCGTGCTGGTGGCCGTGCCGATGTTTCACGCCAACGCCTGGGGCTTTCCGTTCTCGGCGCCGGCCGTGGGCGCCAAGCTGGTCCTGCCTGGGCGCGTCACCGACGGTCCGCGCCTGGCCCGGCTGATCCGCGAAGAAGGCGTGACCCTGACCGCCGGCGTCCCGACCGTCTGGCTGGGCCTGGTGGATCATGTCGAGGCCAGCGGCGAGGGTGTCCCCAGTCTGGAGCGGATCGTGCTGGGCGGGTCGGGCTGTCCCGAGAGTCTGATGAACCGCCTCGAACAGGGCCTGGACGTCCGCGTCCAGACCAGCTGGGGCATGACCGAGCTGTCGCCGACCGGCACGCTGTCGGACCCGGCCGCGCCGGCGCTGGCTTCGGGGCGCGGCTCCATCGGCCTCGACCTGCTGCTGACCGATGCGGACGGGGTGGCCCTGCCCGCGCAGCGCAACGCCGTCGGCCATCTGAAGGTGCGCGGGGCCAGCGTCGTGAACCGCTATCTGGGCGCCGAGCAGCCCGCGCTGGACGCCGACGGCTGGTTCGACACCGGAGACCTGGCCTCGATCGACGACACCGGCGCCCTGACCATCGCCGGGCGCTCCAAGGACCTGATCAAGTCCGGCGGCGAGTGGATCAACCCGGTCGAGATCGAACAGCTTGTCGGGGCGCTCGACTCCGTTTCCCTGGTGGCGGTGATCGGGCGTCCCGACGCCAAGTGGGGCGAACGCCCCGTCTTGGTGGTCGAGCTGCGCGAACCCGTCTCGGACGCGGACCTCAAGGCTGCGATCAAGGGCCGGGTCGCCGACTGGTGGGTCCCCGATCGCATCCAGCGGGTCGACGCCATGCCCCAGGCGGCGACCGGCAAGATCGACAAGGCGCGGCTGCGCGCCCTCTACGGACAGGACTGATGACGGCTTCCAAATCCCCTCGCGCCGCCAAGGCCCCCACGGAAGGCGCCAAGGTCAAGAAGGCGGCCGCTCCGCGCGCCAAGCTCGCCTCGGGCCGCACCAAGGCCGAGCAGCGGGCCGAGACCCACGAGGGAATCCTGAACGCGGCCGAGCGCCTGTTCTCCAAGCACGGCCTCTATGGCGTGACCTTGAAGGACGTGGCCAACGAGGTCGGCGTTCACACCTCGCTGATGCACTACTATTTCGACGACAAGAAAGCCTTGTTCGACGCGGTGATGGAGCGGCGCGCGCCGGTCACCTCGGGCCGGCGGATGGCGGCGATGGACGCCTATGAAGCGTCGGTGGACGGCAAGGTCACGGTGGAAGGGGCGCTGCACGCCTATCTCGACACCGACCTGGACTCGTACATCCAGGGCGGCGAGCCGTGGCGCAACTACGCCGCTCTCGGCGCCCAGGTCGCCAACACCCCCGAATGGGGTTCGGAGATCATGAGCCGCCTGATGAACCCGGTGGTGTGGCGGCTGATCGACCTGCTGCGCAAGGCCATGCCAAACACCCCCGACGAGGACATCTTCTGGGGTTACCACTTCGTCTCGGGCGCCCTGATGATGACGCTGGCGCGCACCGGGCGGATCGACACCCTGTCGGGCGGGCTATGCCGCTCGGAGGACTTCGAGGCGGTGAAGGCGCGGATGGCCAGGTTCATGGCCGGCGGCTTCCACGCAATCTGCGCCGAGCGCGCGCAGGAGAGACAAGCGCCAGGCTGAGGCCGCTCCCGGCCCAAGTTCACATAAGAGGCCCCGCCCCATCGCAGCGCGGCCCGACCCGAGGAAACACCATGACCCTTCTGTCCCCCGAGGCCGGAAGCGGCGCCCTGCCGCCTGCCGTCGCCTTCCGAAAGACCAAGTGGAGCGTCGTCTGGCTCCTGACCCTGACGCTGTTCTCGGCCCTGACCGTCGGTGGGCTGCTGGCGCCGCTGCAGGAGGCGGCCAAGACCGACCTGGGCATCAACGACTTCCAGCTGGCGATGATCGTGGGCAGCGCCACGGCGATCCCGGCGGCGGTGCTGTCCCTGCCGATCGCCTGGCTGGTGGACCACTACACCCGAGCGCGCCTGCTGGTGATCCTGGCCTCGCTGTGGGCGCTGGGCACCATCGGCACCGCCTTCGTGCAGGACTTCTACGGCCTGTTCGCCGCACGCCTGGTCGCGGGCGTCGGCGCCGCCACCGCCTTTCCCGTGGTCGTGTCGCTGATCGCGGACGTCTGCATGCCCGAGCGGCGGGGGCGCTCCATGCTGCTGCTGTCGATCGGGGCCTGGGCCGGCGTCGGCGCGGCCTTCGCCATCGGGGGCTTGCTGTTCGGCTGGCTCGAGGCGCACCCGACGGCGTTCGTGGAGGGCATGCCCGCCTGGCGTGAGGCTCACCTGATCGTCGGCATCGGCGCGGCCATTCTCGTCCTGCCGTTGCTGCTGATCCGCGAGCCGGCGCGCCAGGAGGTCGAGCAGGCGACGGTGGCGTTCAAGCCGGCGCTGCAGGCCTTCTGGAAGCGCCGTTACTTCCTGGGCGCGCTATATGTCGGCAACTTCGCCGGCTCGCTCGCCGAGGGCGCCGCGGCGCTGTGGATGGGTTCGGTGCTGGTGCGCCAGTACGGCCAGTCGCCTGGCCAGTTCGGCGGTTGGGTGGGCCTGGTGATCCTGGCGTCCGGCATCGTCGGCTCGGTCATCGGCGGGTTCGCCGCCGACGCCGGCCAGAAGCTGAAGATGCGCGGCGCCATCCTGCTGCCGGCGGTGATCGCAACCCTTCTGAGCATCCCGGCCAGCGCCTATCCGATCATGCCGACGGTGGTGGGCTTCGCCTGGATGCTGTTTGCGCTGCTGACCGGCGGGGCGGTGGTCAATCTGGTCAACTCCGCCGCCATCGCGGTGCTGCTGCCCAACGAGGAGCGGGCGACCAGCCTGGCGGCCCTGGCCATCGTCGGCAAGTTCGTGGGCGGGCCGGTGACGGCGGCGATCATCGCCTGGATGACCATGCTGTTCAAAGGTCCGAGCGGCCTGGGCCTGACCCTGACCTGGCTGGGGGTGATCACCGGCTTCATCTCCCTGGCCGGCTACTGGTTCGCGATGCGCTTCGCGCCGGAGGTCAGCACCGACGGGACGGCGCCCGAGCCGCCGGTCGAGACGGCCTGAGCCCCATTTTCGAACGGAGCCTCTCCATGACCCGAGCCCTTGTCGCCGGCGTCGGCATGATCCCCTTCGCCAAGCCCGGACGGAGCGCCGACTGGGACGTGATGGCCGAACAGGCCATCCGCCTGGCCCTGGCGGACGCCGGTGTCGACTACGCCCTGATCCAGCAGGCCTATGCCGGCTACGTCTACGCCGACTCCACCGCCGGCCAGTCGGCCCTGTACCGCGTCGGCTGCACCGGCATCCCGGTGGTCAACGTCAACAACAACTGCGCCACCGGCTCGACCGCCCTGTGGCTGGCCCGGCAGATGGTCGAGGCGGGCGCGGTCGACTGCGTCCTGGCCTTCGGCTTCGAGCAGATGCTGCCCGGCGCCCTGGGCGCGGTGTTCAACGACCGTAAGCGGACGCTGGACCACCACCTGACCCTGCAGGAGACGATCCTCGGCCAGGACGATGTCGCGCCGCTGGTCGCCCAGCAGTTCGGCGGCGCGGGCCTGGACTATCAGGCGCGCTACGGCACGCCGGACGAGGTGTTCGGCATGGTCTCCGTCAAGGCGCGCCGACACGCCGCCAACAACCCGCTGGCGCTGCTGCGCGACCCGCTCTCGCTGGACGAGGTGATGGCCTCAAGGCGTCTCTACGGCCCGCTGACCCGCTACCAGGCCTGTCCGCCGACCTGCGGAGCCGCGGCCGCCGTGCTGGTCTCGCCAGCCTTCGCCGCGCGACACGGCCTGAAGGCGGACGTCGCGATCCTCGGCCAAGCCATGACCACCGACTACGCCGAGACCTTCACCGGTCGGTCGATGATGAGCGTCGTCGGCTACGAGATGACCCGCGAGGCGGCCCGCTCGGTATACGACCAGGCCGGCGTCGGTCCCGAGGACATCGGCGTGGTCGAGCTGCACGACTGCTTCAGCGCCAACGAGCTGATCTCCTACGAGGCGCTGGGCCTGTGCGGGGAGGGGCAGGCCGAAGGCTACATCCGCGACGGCCGCAACACCTATGGCGGCGACCACGTGGTCAATCCGTCCGGCGGCCTGCTGTCCAAAGGGCATCCGTTGGGGGCGACGGGCCTGGCCCAATGCTTCGAGTTGACCCAGCAACTGCGCGGCGGAGCCGGGGCGCGGCAGGTCGAGGGGCTGGACTTCGCCCTGCAGCACAATCTGGGCCTGGGCGGCGCCTGCGTCGTGACCCTGTACGGGCGAGCGTCGTGAGCGGGCCCAAGGGGATGGTCGACCATCTGCCGGGATACGGCGGAGCCTCGGCCGACGAACTGGCGTTCGCGCGGGCCTATCTGGCGGACGGCGAGATGGACCCCGCGGTCCTGGCCATGCTGGGCGACGCCGAGCGGATCGCCGCCCGCGACCAGATCAAGGCCCAGCGTCGCGCTGACGACTTCGCCGCCCTGGGCCACTACCGCGACGCCAACGCAGCCTTGGGGGGGCAAGCGGCGGATGTCGTCTTCATTGGCGACTCCATCACCGAGATGTGGGCCATCGCCCAGCCGGACCTGTTCGCGAACGGGATCGTCGGCCGGGGCGTCAGCGGCCAGACCAGCGCCCAGATCCTTCTGCGTTTCATGCCCGACGTCGTCGCCCTGAAACCCCGTGCGGTCCACCTGATGTGCGGAGTCAACGACGTGGCCGGCAATACGGGCCCGACTACGCCGGAGGACTACCGCCACAACATCCAGGCGATGGCCGATCTGGCGCGCGCGCACGACATCACCGTCATTCTCGGCAGCCTGACGCCGGTCACGGCGCTTCCCTGGGCGCCGGAGGTGCGGGATCCGCGTGGTCGGGTCCCCGCGCTGAACGCCTGGCTTTCCGACTTCGCTCGCGAGAACGGCCTGACGTTCGTCGACTATTTCGCGGCGCTGGCGGATGCGGATGGCGCCCTGCGCGCCGACCTGACCCGGGACGGCGTCCACCCGCAGACCCGCGGCTATCACCTGATGCGACCGCTCGCCGAAGCGGCGATGCGCGGCCTGGAGAACTGATCGACATGACGAAACCCGCCAAGCCTCTGGAAGGCCGCGTCGCCCTGGTCAGCGGATCGGGCGGAGGCCTGGGCCGCAGCCACGCGCTCTACCTGGCCAGCCGGGGCGCAGCGGTGGTGATCAACGACCTCGATCAGGACGCCGCCGATCGGGTCGCCCAGGAGATCCGCGGGCAGGGCGGCCGCGCCCTGGCCATCGCCGCCTCGGTCACCGACGAAGCCGCGGTCGCCGCCATGGTCGCCCGGGCGCTGGCCGAGTTCGGCCGCATCGACATCGTGGTCAACAACGCCGGCATCCTGCGCGACAAGTCGTTCGCCAAGATGGACCTGGCCGAGTTCCGGCTGGTGGTCGACGTCCACCTGATGGGCGCGACGGTGGTCTGCAAGGCGGTCTGGGACACGATGCGCGCCCAGAACTACGGCCGGATCGTCATGACCACCTCGTCGTCGGGGCTCTACGGCAATTTCGGTCAGGCGAACTATGGCGCGGCCAAGATGGCGCTGGTGGGTCTGATGCAGACCCTGGCCATCGAGGGCGCCAAGAACGACATCCGGGTCAACTGCCTGGCCCCGACCGCCGCCACCGGCATGACCGAGGGCCTGCTGTCGGACGAGAACCTCAAGCGCCTCGACCCGGCGCTGGTCAGCCCGGGTCTGCTGCCGCTCGTCAGCAACGATGCGCCCACGCGCGCCATCCTCTGCGCCGGCGCAGGCCATTTCGCCGCCGCCCACATGACACTGACCCAGGGGCTGTACCTGGGCGATATCGCTGACATGGGCGAGCAGCTCACGCTGAACTGGAGCGCCATGGAAAGCCGCGACGAGTCGATCGTCCCGGCCTACGGCTTCGTCCAGTCCGAGCGCGAGCTGGCGGCGGCGGCGGGGTAAGCGGGAAGGAAGGGCTATGCCTGCTCGCGCGCCAGCGGCAGCGAGAAGCCGAAGCTGGACCCGCCCAGCGGCGAGGGGGCGAGCATGGCCTCGCCCTCGTGGGCGCGGGCGATCGAGCGTACGACCGCCAGACCCAGTCCCGAGCCATTGCCGTCGGCGCGCCCACGCTTGAACGGGGCGAAGATGTTCTTGGCCGTCTCCTCGGGCACGCCGGGGCCCGTGTCGGCGACGCTGAAGACGGCCCGGTCGCCGCGCACCGTGATCGCGATGTCCAGCGCGCCCGGCGCGGCGTGGATGCGGGCGTTCTCCAGAAGCGCCATCGCAGCCTGACGAATACGGGCCGGGTCGCCGATCACCTCGACGTCCGGAAGGATCCAGGTCGGCGCCAGTCCCGCCTGGGTCAGCGTCGGGTCGTAGAGGGTGCGCAAGGGAGCGATGATCGCGGCCAGGCTCACCACCTCGAGTCGCAGATGGAAATGCCCGCTCTCGTCCAGGCTCAGCACGCGCAGGTCCTCGACCAGGCGGGTCAGGCCGTCGACCTGGGCGCGCAACAGGGCGGTCCAGGCGTCGTCCTTCTCGAACACCCCGTCGGCGACCCCCTGCAGCAGGCCGTTCAGCACCGTCAGGGGCGTGCGCAGTTCGTGCGCGATCGTCGCGTTCCACTGGGTGGCCTCGGCGACGGACACTTCCAGGCGGCTGGCCATGTGGTTGAAGTCGGCGACGAGGTCGGCGATCTCGCCCAGGCTTTCATCGCCGCCGCCCGCCCGGGCGCTGAGATCGCCCTTGGTGATCGTGCGGGCGGCCTCGGCGATCTGGGTGACGGGCTGGACGATCCGGCGGGTCAGGCTGCGGGCCGCGAGGATCGCCGTGAACAGGCCGAACACCAGCGACAACGCCAAGGCGAGGTAGTCGACCGGCTTGAACTCCATGGACGCGTCGTCGACGATCAGGCCCTGGTTGACGAACAGCCAGTAGAGCAGGCTCCAGCCGATCGTCGTCGACAACAGGCCGCCGAGCGCCACGACGGTCATGTAGATCGCGACTTGTCGGGTCAGTCCCTGCAGGCCGAACATCATCGCACGTCGAGCCGATAGCCGACGCCCCGCACGCCGCGGACGACATCGTCGAGGCCGGCGGCCTTCAGTTTGAAGCGCAGCTTGCTCATGTGGCTGTCGACGGTCCGTTCCAGCACCTCCTCGCCCGGAAGGCAGGCGTCGACGAGCTCGCCGCGAGTGAAGACGCGCCGCGGATGGCGGGCCATGAACTCGATGATGCGAAACTCCGTCAGCGTCAGGTCCAGCGGCCTGAGGCCATCGTCCCCACGCACCGAGACGAGATAGCTGACCGGGTCGACCTCCAGCTTGCCCTGGCGGATGACGCGGTCAGGCGAAAGGCCCGCGGTGCGCCGCAGCACGGCCTGCACCCGGGCCACGACCTCGACGGGATTGAACGGTTTGACCACATAGTCGTCCGCGCCCATCCGCAGGCCCTGCAGCTTGTCGATGTCCTGATCCAGGGCGGTCATCATTACGACGGGGGTGGTCCCGCGCCGTCGCACCTCGCCCAGCACCGCCCAGCCATCCAACCGCGGCAGCATCACATCCAGCAGCAAGATGTCGGGCTTGAGCAGCGCGTGCAGATCCAGCGCCACCTGGCCGTCCTGGGCGCGGGCGGTTCTGAAGCCCTCCCGGACCAGGTAGCGGTCGAGGATCTCGGCGATCGCGGCCTCGTCTTCGGCGATGAGTGCAAGCGGGGTCATCGTCTTTGCTTGGCATAGACGCCGCCCGCGAACCAGACGCGCTGGGCGGCGTCCATCGATCGTCCATCATCCGTCCACACAGCGGGGACGCAGGCATGGGAGAGGGCCGGCGGAACTGATGCGGTCGTTTGTCCGCGCCTCCGGAGAACGATCTCGATGCTTCCGTCCCTGCGCATGACCCTCCTCGGGGCCGCCGCGATCTTGTCGCTGGGCCTGGCCGCCTGCGGCTCTCCGTCTGAAGGACAGGCGCCGGCGATCGCCGAAGTCACCTTCGCCGTCGCCCAGGCCGCCTCGGTGCAGCTGACCGACGATCTGCCCGGCCGTGTCGTCGCGCATCGGGTCGCCGAAATCCGTCCCCAGGTGGGCGGGTTGATCCAGCGCCGGCTGTTCGTCGAAGGCGCCGAGGTGAAGGCTGGCGCGCCCTTGTTCCAGATCAATCCGGCGCCCTTCAAGGCGGATCTGGACAGCGCGGTCGCCGCGCTGCGCCGCGCCGAGGCGACCCGCAGCCAGGCCCGGGTCCAGGTCGACCGGCTGAAGCCTTTGATCGAGGTCGACGCCGTCAGCCGGCAGGCGTTCGACAATGCGGTGCTGGCGCTGGACCAGGCCGAAGCCGATGTCGGCGCCGCGCGCGCCGCGGCCGAGCGGCGTCGCCTGGACGTGAGCTTCGCCACCATCACCGCGCCGATCTCGGGCCGCATCGGGGCGTCGGCGGTCACCGAGGGCGCCTTGGTCAGTCAGGGCGGCGCGGACGCCCTGGCCGCCATCCACCAGATCGACCAGGTCTTCGTCGACGTCCGCCAGCCGGCCGCGCGCCTGGTGGAGCTGCAGAAGTCAGGCGCGGGCGACAATGCGATGGTGGAGATTCTGGACGCGAACGGAGCCCCGACAGGTCTGCGCGGCAAGCTGCTGTTCTCCGAACTCGTCGTCGATCCCAGCACCGGCGACCTGCGCGCCCGGGCGCTGGTCGCCAACCCCGCCCGCAACCTGCTGCCGGGCATGTTCGTCCGCGTTCGCCTGCCCAACGGTCCGCCCCGCGCCGTCGTCCAGGTCCCGCAACAGGCGGTGTTCTTCTCGGGCGGCAAGGCCCAGGCCATGGTGCTGAAGGGGACCGGCGCGCCCGAGGTGAGGTCGCTGGCGATCGGACCGGTCGTCGACAACCAGTACGTCGTCATGGGCGGCCTGCGCCCTGGCGAGCAGGTGATCGTCGAAGGCCGCGATCGCATCCAGCCGAACCTGGCCGTCAAGGCTTCGCCGTGGACCTCCGCGGCGCGCGTCCAGCCCGCCGCTCAGCGCTGAGCCGGGAGAGCCACTCATGTCGCAGTTCTTCATCAACAGGCCCGTCTTCGCGTGGGTCCTGGCCATCTTCATCATCCTGGCCGGGCTGCTCGCCATCCCGCGCCTGCCGATCGCCCAGTTCCCGTCCGTCGCGCCGCCGAGCGTGTCGATCTCGGCCACCTATCCGGGCGCCACGACCCAGGCCCTGACCGACAGCGTCATCGCGCCGATCGAGCGTGAGCTCTCCAGCGTCAAGAACCTGCTCTATTTCGAGAGCTCGGCCGACACCAGCGGCACGGCCTCGATCACCGCCACCTTCCGTCCGGGCACGGACCCGCAGATGGCGCAGGTCGACGTTCAGAACCGCCTCAAGACGGTCGAGGCGCGCCTGCCCCAGGCCGTGCGCCAGACGGGCGTCATGGTCGATTCCGCCTCGTCGGGCTTCCTGTTGATGGTCTCGCTGGTGTCGGAGAACGGCGCCTTCGGTCCGCAGGAGCTGGGCGACTACATGGCTCGCAATCTTGTCAGCGAGCTGCAGCGTCTGCCCGGCGTGGGCAAGGTGCAGAGCTTCGCCTCGGAGCAGGCGATGCGCATCTGGGTCGATCCGCAGAAGCTGGTCGCCTACGATATCGCGCTCAGCGACGTGACGACCGCGATCGCCGCCCAGAACCAGCAACTGGCTCCCGGTCGCCTGGGCGATACGCCGGCGACGACGGGTCAGCTGGTCACCGTGCCCCTGACCGCTTCGGGCCAGCTTCAGACGCCGGAGCAGTTCTCGGCCATCACCCTGCGCGCCAATCCCGACGGTTCGCGCCTGACCCTGGGCGACGTGGCGCGGGTGGAGCTGGGCTCGCAGACCTACGCCTTCGAGACCACCGACGACCGCAAGCCCTCGGCCATCGCCGCGGTCCAGCTCGCGCCCGGCGCCAATGCGGTGAAGACCGCTGACGCCGTCCGTGCGCGCATGGCGGAGCTGGCCCCGTCCATGCCCGCGGGCATGGGCTATCTGGTGCCCTACGACACCGCGCCCTTCGTGAAGGTCTCCATCGAGAAGGTGCTGCACACCCTGCTCGAGGCCATGGTGCTGGTGTTCCTGGTGATGTTCCTGTTCCTGCAGAACGTCCGCTACACGCTCATTCCCTCGATCGTCGCGCCGATCGCGCTGCTGGGCACGTTGTCGGTGATGCTGCTGACGGGCTTTTCCATCAATGTGCTGACGATGTTCGGCATGGTGCTGGCGATCGGTATCATCGTCGATGACGCCATCGTCGTGGTCGAGAACGTCGAGCGGATCATGGCCACCGAGGGTCTGTCGCCCAAGGCGGCGACCCAGAAGGCGATGAAGGAGATCACCGGCGCGGTGGTCGGCATCACGCTGGTCCTGTCGGCGGTGTTCATTCCGATGGCCTTCGCCTCGGGCTCGGTCGGCGCGATCTATCGCCAGTTCAGCCTGGCCATGGCCACCTCGATCCTGTTCTCGGCCCTGCTGGCCCTGACCCTGACGCCGGCCCTGTGCGCCACGATCCTCAAGCCTGTGGACCCCGACCATCACGAGAAGACCGGTTTCTTCGGGTGGTTCAACCGACGCTTCGATCGCATGACGGCGGGCTACGCCAAGGGCGTGGCCGGTCTGGTCAAGCGGACGGGCCGCGCCATGCTGGTCTTCGTCGCCCTGGTCGCGGCGATGGCCCTGGGCTTCTCGCGCCTTCCCGGCGCCTTCCTGCCCGACGAGGACCAGGGCAGCTTCATGACCGTGTTCACCCTGCCGGCCGAAGCGACCGTCGAACGCACGCGAGCGGTCATCAAGCAGTACGAGGATCACCTGGCCAAGCGCGAGGCGATCTCCGGCAACACCTCGATCATCGGCTTTGGCTTCTCCGGCTCGGGCCAGAACGCCGCCATGGCCTTCACCAACATGATCGACTGGGACAAGCGTAACGGCGCCACGGTCCACGCCGAGATCGCCGCGGCGCAGGCGGCCATGGCCAGCGTCAAGGACGGCGTGGTGATGGCCCTCAACCCGCCCGCCATCTCGGAGCTGGGGACCTCGTCGGGCTTTGCAATGCGGCTGCAGGACGTCCGCGGCCAAGGCTCGGCCGCGCTTGGGGCCGCCCAGGGCAAGCTGCTGGAAATGGCCGCGACCAGCCCCAAGCTGGCCATGGTCTATCCGGACGGACTGCCCGACGGCGCCAGCCTGCATCTCGCCATCGACCGCGAGAAGGCTGAGGCCCTGGGCGTGTCGTTCGACGCCATCAGCAGCACGCTGTCGGCGGCGATGGGCTCGGCCTATGTCAACGACTTCCCCAACAATGGCCGCATGCAACAGGTGGTGGTGCAGGCCGAGCCGCGTGCGCGCATGCAGATCCAGGATGTCCTGGGCCTGTACGTCAAGAACCGCTCCGGCGGCATGGTCCCGCTCAGCGCCTTTGTCACGCCGCAGTGGGAGGAGACCCCGCTGCAGTTGGTCCGCTACAACGGCTATCTCAGCACCCGCATCTCCGGCAGCGCCGCGCCCGGCGTGTCGAGCGGCGAAGCCATGGCCGAGATGGAGCGCCTGGCCCAGGACCTGCCGCCCGGCTTCTCGGTGGCCTGGACGGGTCAGTCGCTGCAGGAGCGTCAGAGCGGCAACGAAGCGCCGATGCTGATGGTGCTTTCGATGCTGGTGGTCTTCCTGGTCTTGGCCGCGCTGTACGAGAGCTGGACGATCCCGGTGTCGGTGATGCTGGTGGTGCCCCTGGGCCTGATCGGCGCGGTGGCGGCCACGATGATCCGAGGCCTGCCCAACGACGTGTTCTTCAAGGTCGGCATGATCACGATCATCGGCCTGTCGGCGAAGAACGCCATCCTGATCGTCGAGTTCGCCAAGCAGCTGCGCGAGGACGGCAAGGGTCTGGTCGAGGCCACGATCGAGGCGGCGCGCCTGCGCCTGCGTCCGATCATCATGACCTCGCTGGCCTTCACCCTGGGCGTCGTGCCGCTGATGATCGCCGCGGGCGCCAGCGCCGCCACCCAGCACTCGATCGGCACGGGGGTGTTCGGCGGCATGCTGACGGCGACCTTCCTGGCCATCTTCTTCGTGCCGGTCTTCTTCGTCTTCGTGCTGACCACGGCAGGTCAGCTGAGCGAGCGTCTGAAGGCCGTTCGTCTGCCCCGCTGGTCGCGTGGCCAGGCCGGCAAGGGAGCCTGATGATGACCCGCACCCACGTTCTCGCAGCGGCCGCCGCCGTCCTCTGCCTGTCGGCTTGCCAGTCCTATCCCGAGCGCAAGCCGGATCTGAACATCCTGCCCGCCGCCTATCCGGCGACCACCCCGGTGGACGGAGTCGCGGTCGCCGATCTCGACTGGACCTCCGTCGTGCGGGATGCGCGGCTTCGGCGTCTGGTCGAGCTGTCTCTGACCGACAGCCGCGATCTGCGCGTCGCCCTGCTGGAGGCGCAGGCGGCGCGCGCCCAGTCACGCGCCCAGGACGCCGCGTTCCTCCCGCAGGTCCAGGCCGGCGGGCAGTATTCGGGCACCCACCAGCCGATGATGCAGGGCATGGCGCTGAGCATGACGACGGTCAGCCTGTCGTTGACGGCGTTCGAGCTCGACCTGTTTGGTCGGCTTCGTAACCAGTCCCAGAGCGCCTTCGCGACCTACCTGGCGGCCGAGGAGGGCGCGCGGGCCGCGCGCATCACCCTGGTGTCGGCCGTGGTCGAGGCCTATCTGGCCGAGCGGGCCGCCGACGAGCGGCTGCAACTTGCGCGCCTGACCGCCAAGGACTGGTCGGCCTCTCTCGCGCTGACCCGGCGTCTGAAGCAGGCGGGGCAGTCGGATGGCGTCGAGCTGGCCCAGGCCGAAGGGCTGGCCACGACCGCCCAGGCCGAGCTGGAAGCGGCCGAGCGCGGATATCGTCAGGCCCAGAACGCGCTGGCGCTGGTCGTCGGCGCGCCCTTGCCGGCGGACCTTCCGGCGCCCTTGGCCCTGGTCGATCAGCCGGTGGTCGTGGAGATCGCGGCGGGCCTGCCGTCGGACCTCCTGACGCGCCGGCCCGACATCCTGCAGGCCGAGCAGCGCCTGAAAGCCGCCCAGGCCGATGTTCGCGCCGCCAAGGCCGCGTTCTTCCCGACGCTGTCGCTGACGGGCCAGTACGGCTTTGCGTCGGGCGATCTGGACCGGCTCTTCGATACGGCTTCGCGCACCTGGACCTACACGCCGCAGATTTCGCTGCCGCTGTTCCAGGGCGGCCGGCTGCGCGCGCAGCACGCCCTGAGCGATGTGCGCAGCAACCTGGCGGTCGCCAACTACGAGAAGGCCGTGCAGACGGCGTTCCGCGAAGTCGCCGACGGTCTGGCGGCTCGCGCCACCTATGGCGGTCAGATCCAAGCGCAGGTCGCGGTGGTCGGGGCGGCAGAACGCCGGACCGAGCTGTCGCAGCGCCGTTTCCGGGCCGGCATAGAGAACCGCATCGAGCTGCTCGACGCTCAGCGCAGCCTCTACGGGGCCCGGCAGACCCTGATCCAGTTGCGTCAGGAACAGGCGGCGGCGTCGATCAATCTTTATCGGGCGCTGGGCGGTCCTGTGGGCCGCTCGGGCGTCTGATCTCGCCATCCCGCGCGACGGCGCGGGGGATCGCGGTGCAGTCGCTGCGATCAGGAAGGGGCGCACACCCCCCAACCCCGGTGCGCCCCTTCCACCCAGTCTCGCGGGGCGAGGCCTGCTACCGGGTCATCGCGCGGGCCAGGGCCTGGGTGCTGTCGCGGGCGGCGGCCTGGGCGACGTCGGTATGGGCCGCCCACTGGAAGGCGTGGAAAGCGCCAGGATAGACATGCAGCTCGGTCGGCACCCCCGCGCGGATCAGGCGCTGGGCGTAGGCGAGGTTCTCCTCCAGGAAGAGGTCGAGGGCGCCGGTGGCGATATAGGTCTTGGGCAGGCCTGAGAGGTCAGAAGCGCGCGCGGCGGCGGCATAGAGCGAAACGTCAGCGTCGCCGGGCGGCCTGCCCAGCAGGCTGGTCCAGCCGAAATGGTTGGAGGTCGGGGTCCAGACGAACTCGCCGACATACGGGTGCGGATCGGCGGTGACGCAGGTGCGGTCGTCGATCATCGGGTAGATCAGGTGCTGGAAGGCGATCGTGTGCTCGCCGCGATCGCGGACCAGCAGGGCCAGGGCCGCGGCCAGACCGCCGCCGGCGCTTTCGCCCATGATCCCGACCCGCGCGGCGTCTACGCCCAGTTCATCGGCCGAAGCCATCAACCAGCTCAGCGCCGCGTAGCAGTCCTCGATCGCGCCGGGAAACACGGTCTCGGGGGCCAGGCGGTAGTTCACCGAAGCGATCGTGCAGCCCAGGGTCGCCGCCAGCGGGCGGTGGGCGGCCTCGAGATCGCGCGCGTCGCCAGCCACATAGCCGCCGCCATGGATGTGCAGCACGGCGGGGCGAGAAGAAGCGGCCTGGCGTGGCGTGTAGACCAGGATCTCGACCTCCGGCGCGCCGGCCGGACCGGGGATCTTCCGAATCTCCAGGTCGGTGCGTTCGAGGTCGGCAGGATCGGGCTGGAACATTCGCGGCCGCGAGCGCATCGCGGGCAGCACCTCCTCGGAAAGCCGCAAGGGCGGGACCAGCTCCAGCAACGGCAGCAGCTGTGGGTCGACCAGGTGGCGACTGCTCATGGGATGGTTTCCTCGGCTCTCGTTTTTCAGGCCAGTCTGTCGAGCCGGGCGAAGGCGCGCAAGGATGACGGCCTGCTCGCCCATCTGCCTGCTTCCCGGGCGCATCGCCCCAAAAGCGGCCAGACCCGGGATTGAATTAGCTTATCCCCGATCGTCATATCGGGCGGGTATCGCAGTGACGGTATGGCAGGCGGCGGCCTTTTCGCCGCGTCTTGGCTTTCAAGAGGAAATCGAATGGTTCGGGCTCGTCTTCTTCCTGCTCTCGCCGCGCTGGCGCTTCTGGCCGGGCCGCTCTCGACTGGATCGGCCTGGGCCGCGCCGGACCGCAATCCCGCCTCAGCCCCGACCGGGACCTATGCGCTGGATACGCGCCACGCCGCGCTGGTCGCGCGCATCGACCACCAGGCCGGGGTCTCCAAGAGCGTCTTCCGCTTCGACAAGCTGGAAGGTTCGCTGAAATGGGACGGCCAGAAGCCCGAGCAGTCGAGCCTGTCGGTGACCATCGATCCCACCTCGATCAACACGCCCGTCGCCGGCTTCGCCGCGGAGCTGGCGGGCGACAAGTTCTTCAAGTCGACCCAGTTTCCGACCATCACCTTCGTCTCGAAGTCGATCGCCCTGCAAAGCCCCACCACGGGCAAGGTGACCGGCGACCTGACCTTCCTGGGCGTGACCAAGCCGGTGGTGCTGGACGTGGTCTTCAGTGGCGTGGGCAAGGCCAAGGACGGCGCCAAGCTGGGGTTCGCCGCCACGGGCAAGTTCGACCGCCGCGAGTTCGGTCTGACCTATCTGGTCGGTCCGGTCGGCGCCGAGGTCGAGCTTCAGATCGACGTCGAATTCGATCAGGTGAAATAGGGGCAAGCATCGGAGGCGGGCGCGGGCCTGCCGGGGGCGAGACGGATCGAGTCGGCGACCCCCGTTCGTGCGAAAAATGCGCCTGGCCTCTTGATTCCCATGGAGCCAGGCGACAATTCCGGCGACCTCTCTTCCGGACGCGCAAGGACCTGCCCGACGTGATCGCCTTCGAGGCTGTTTCCAAGACCTATGCGGCTCTAAGCGAAAAGGGCGGCGGCCATGCCGCCCTGAGCGGGGTCTCGCTGTCGGTGAAGGCCGGCGAGGTGTTCGGCGTGATCGGCGCGTCGGGGGCCGGCAAGTCGACCCTGATCCGGCTGATCAACGGCCTGGAGACTCCGACCGGCGGCCGCGTCGTGGTCGACGGCGATGATGTCGCCGCGCTCGGGGTGGAGGGCCTGCGCGCCCTTCGCCGCCGGGTGGGGATGATCTTCCAGCACTTCAACCTGCTGTCCGGCAAGACCGTCGCCCAGAACGTCGCTTTCCCGCTGAAGCTGGCCGGGCGCCCTGCCGCCGAGGTCAAGGCGCGCACGGCCGAACTGCTCGAGCGCGTCGGCCTCTCGGCCCATGCCGGCAAGTTCCCGGCCCAGCTGTCGGGGGGGCAGAAGCAGCGGGTCGGCATCGCCCGCGCTCTGGCCACCGGCCCGAAGATCCTGCTGTGCGACGAGGCCACCAGCGCGCTCGACCCCGAAACCACCGAGCAGATCCTGGAGCTGGTCTCGGGCCTGAACCGCGAGCTGGGCCTGACCATCGTTTTGATCACCCATGAGATGGACGTGGTGCGCCGCGTCTGCGACCGCGTCGCCGTGCTGGAGGGCGGGCGGCTGGTCGAGGAGGGCTCGGTCGAGGACGTCTTCCTGCATCCGGCCAGCGGCACCGCCCGCCGGTTCGTGCAGGAGGCCGAGGGCGAGATCTCGGTGGCGCCGGGCGTCGGCGGCCGGCTGGTGCGGCTGACCTTCAAGGGCGAAGCCACCTACAAGCCGGTGCTGGGCGAGGTCGCCCGGGCCACCGGCGTCGACTATTCGATCCTGGGCGGGCGCATTCACCGCCTGCGCGAGACGCCCTATGGCCAGCTGACCTTGGCCCTGACCGGCGGCGACGTCGCCGCGGCGATCGCACAGTTCCAGGCCGCCGGCGTCCGCGTGGATGATCTGGGTGGGGAGAGCGTCTGATGGAGAACATCGATTGGGCCGAGATCGGCCAGGCGACCCTCGATACTCTGGCCATGCTGGGCGGCTCGATGGTGCTGACCATCCTGCTGGGCTTGCCGTTGGGCGTGATCCTGTTCCTGACCGGCAAGGGACAGATGCTGCAGAACCGGCTGGCCAACGGCGCGCTGTCGCTGCTGGTCAATGTGCTGCGTTCGGTGCCGTTCGTGATCCTGCTGATCGTGATGATCCCGCTGACCGTCGCCTTGGTCGGCACGTCACTGGGCGTGGCCGGGGCCATTCCGCCGCTGGTCGTGGGCGCTGCCCCGTTCTTCGCCCGCCTGGTCGAGACCGCCCTGCGCGAGGTCGACAAGGGCGTGATCGAGGCCAGCTTCGCCATGGGGGCCAAGCGCCGGCAGGTGGTGCTGGGCGCGCTGCTGCCCGAGGCGCTGCCGGGGCTGGTCGCCGCCGCGACCGTGACGGCCGTGGCGCTGGTCTCCTACACCGCCATGGCCGGCGTGGTCGGCGCGGGCGGCCTGGGCGACCTGGCCATCCGCTTTGGCTATCAGCGCTTCCAGACCGACGTGATGATCGTCACCGTCGTGCTGCTGCTGGTGCTGGTCCAGGTTCTGCAGATGATCGGCGACGCGGTGGTGCGCCGCGTTTCGCACAAGTAAGAGCGCTTCCATGACTGACGACATCGACCAGGACGCCCACTGGGACGCCGACTTCGCCAAGACGCTGCTGGGCAAGACCCTGCTGATGAACCTGACCTTCCTCGACGACGATGGCGAGGTGCAGGAGCGTCAGCAGTTCTTCGGCGTGGTCATCGACGCCACCGAGAGCGAGGGCATCGTGCTCGACCTGCTGGGCGAGCACGACGGCGACACCTACACCCTGCCGCCCCAGACCTCGGCCATCCTTCCGGCTGAGACGGGCGTGACCAGCCTGGCCGGCGACAAGCCCGACTTCGTCGCCAACTGGGTCATTCACGGTCTGCCGGATGTGCCGGACGCGGCCAATGACGACGAGGACGAAGAGGCCTAGGCCGCCGCCTGGCCGTCATAGGTCACGCGCGCGGCGCGGATCGCGTCGTGATTCTTCTCTGCCCAGACCACCATGGCGGCCAGAGGCTCCAGCAGGCTCTCGCCCAAGGACGAGAGCTTGTATTCGACACTGGGCGGATTGGTCGGGAAAACCGTTCGATCGATCAGCCCGTCGCGCTGCAGGTCACGCAGGGTCTGGGTCAGCATGCGCTGGCTGATATCGGGGACGGCGCGGCGGATCTCGCTGAAGCGATGCGGGCGCGAGGCCAGGACCATGATCAGCAGGGTGCTCCACTTGTCGCCCAGGTGGTCGATGACGTCGCGCACCGGGCACTCGCCACCCGCGACCGGCTGGCCCTTCCACTGGTTGAAGCTATCGATCAGCGCCTGAACGGCCATGAGGTGGTTCCCAAAAGCATACCTTGTTCCGCCAAGCTGCCGCCTTCACGACCGCCTGGCGCTTCCATAAATAGTGCTGGTCTCATTCCGAGACCAGGAATTTCCCTATGAGCTTCTCTTCCTCCAAGCTTCTCGTGACCGGCGCTGGCGGCCAGCTGGGCCGCCGCGTGGTCGAACTGCTGCTGGAAGCCGGCGCGACCGACGTCGTGGCCGCCTCGCGCGATCCGTCCAAGCTGGCCGACCTGGCCGCGCGCGGCGTCGAGACCCGCCGGGCCGATTTCGACGACGCCGCCTCGCTGGCTAGCGCCTTCGCCGGCGTCGAGCGCCTGCTGCTGATCAGCACCGACGCCCTGGGCCAGCCCGGCCAGCGCATCGCCCAGCACCGCGCCGCCGTCGACGCGGCCGTGGCGGCGGGCGTCAAGCACATCGTCTACACCTCGGCCCCGACCCCGATCCCGCAAGAGGGCGGCGGCGTGCTGGACGACCACTTCTGGAGCGAGCAGGCGGTGATCGCCTCGGGCCTCGACTTCAGCCTGCTGCGCCACAACCTCTATGCCGAGACCATCCTGATGGGCGCGGGCCACGCCATCGCCAGCGGCCAGCTGTTCAGCGCGACGCAAGGGCAGGGGCGTTCGTTCGTCACCCGCGAGGACTGCGCCCAGGTCGACGCCGCCGCTCTCCTGACCGCAACGGGCAAGCAGATCCTGGACGTCAACGGCCCTGAAGCCGTCACCCAGGACCAGTTGGCTGCCCTGCTGGCCGAGGTTTCGGGCCGTCCGGTCGCCCATATCGCGGTGACGCCCGATCAACTGTTGGCCGGCCTCAACGGCGCGGGCCTGCCGCCGTTCCTGGCTCAGGCGCTGGTCGATTTCGACGTCGCCGCCGCCCAAGGCCACCACGCCACCTTCGCCCCCACCGTCAAGGCGCTGACCGGCCGTGAGCCGACCCGCGTCGCGGCGTTCCTGGAGGCCAACAAGGCCGCCCTAGGCTAAGGGACTAGGCGGGCGATCAGGAAATCTGATTTCATCTGGCGCGCCGAACGGGGCAAAAGCCTACCGGTCAGATCGCCTTATGGAGCCATTCATGGTCGCCCGCCGCGCTATTCTCGTTTCCGGCCTCGCCGTCCTCGCGCTGGCCGCCTGCGGTCCCAAGGCTCCTGCGCCCAGCGCCGCCGACACCCTGACCGTGGCCGCGACCGCCATCCCGCACGCCGAGGTGTTGGAGTTCGTCAAGCCGAAGCTGGCCGCCGAGGGGCTGAAGCTGGAGATCAAGGTCTTCAACGACTACGTCCAGCCCAACACCCAGGTCGCCGAAAAGCGCATCGACGTGAACTACTTCCAGACGCTGCCCTATCTGCAGGACTTCAACCGCGAAAAGGGCACGGACCTGGTCACGATCACTGGCGTCCACGTCGAGCCGATCGGCGCCTATTCGACCAAGTGGAAGTCGATCGCCGAAGTGCCGAACGGCGCCACCGTGGCCATTCCCAACGACGCCAGCACCGAGGCCCGCGCCCTGATCCTGCTGGCCAAGAACGGCGTGATCACCCTGAAGAACCCAAGCGACCTGTCGACCCTGAAGGACATCACCGCCAACCCCAAGAACCTGAAGTTCAAGGAGCTGGAAGCCCCGGCCCTGCCGCGCGTGCTGAGCCAGGTCGATCTGGCGGTGATCAACACCAACTACGCCCTGGACGCCAAGCTGAACCCGTCCAAGGACGCCCTGATCGCCGAGGACAAGACCAGCCCCTATGTGAATTACCTGGTCGGCCGTCCGGACAACAAGGACGACCCGCGGGTGAAGAAGCTGGCCGCGGCCCTGACCTCGCCCGAGGTGAAGGCGTTCCTGGCCCAGAAGTACGCCGGCGCGGTGGTGCCGGCGTTCTGACCCGCTGGCCTCGCCTGACATTTCACCTTACCTAGCAGCGGCCGCCGCTTCGGAGTTCGCCATGGCCTCGCCCCTGCAGAAATCGCCCGCCGCGCGCCGGCTGGTGCTGGACGTGGCCAATTCCTCGGGTCTGGAGGACTGGGCCCCTGAGCTACAGAAGACCAAGGTCTATGAGCAGATCCTGCTGGACCTGATCCTGGGGGAGCTGGCGGCCGGTTCGCGGCTGGACGAGCAGTCGCTGGCCGCCCGCTACGAAGCGGGCCTGGCCGGGGTGCGCGACGCCCTGGGCCGCCTGGCGCTGGAGGGGCTGGTCATCCGCCGCGCCCGTTCGGGCACCACTGTCGCGTCGCTGGATCTGGTGGAGCTGCGCCAGGGCTACGACGCCCGGGTGCTGATCGAGCCGCACTGCGCGACCCTGGCCGCCAAGGTCGCCTCCAAGGCCGAGGCCCAGGAAATGTACGACGTCTTCGTCGAGGGCGAGGCGGCCGCCCGCGACGCCGACCTGCCGGCCTTGGTGGCCATGGACCTGCGCTTCCACGCCCTGGTCGCGCGGGCCTCGGGCAACCTGACGCTGGCCCGTATCTTGATCCCCCTGCAGCACAAGGCCGCTCGCTTCTGGGTGTTCTCGTTCAACGGCGCGTCCGAGCAAGAGCTGCTGGACGAGATCGAGGAGCACCGCCAAGTGGCCCGCGTCATCGCCAGCGGCGACGTCGAGGGCTCGCGCCTGGCGATGCTGAAGATCCTGGACGTGCAAGGCTAGCGGACGCCGCGTCACCTGCGACATCGGCGCCACAGCGCCTTCGCAATCTCATGTAAAATGTCAGAAGGCATTTTGACGAACGTCAAGCGATCACCAGATATCGGGGACCTTGACCGTCGGGGCTTCCCATTCGGCGGCGAGCGAGGCCGAACCCGATGTCGAAAACCCTGCTGCTGTCCGCTAGCGCGCTCGCGATGCTCTGCGCCACCTCGGTCCAGGCCGAGACCCAGCTGACCGACCAGGTCGACGCCGTGGTGATCGTGGCGCGCGACAAGGCGGGCCTCTTGGAAAAGCAGCCCAGCCAGACGGTGTTCGGGATCGCCAAGCCGCTGATCGAGACGCCGCGCTCGGCCAGCCTGGTCAGCGACCTGACCCTGGAGCGCTACGGCGTGCTGACCTTGGACGGCGCCACCAAGGTCGCGCCCGGCACCCACACCGCTAGCTTCTACGGCGTGCCCGGCGCGCTCAACATCCGCGGCACCCTGGCGGAGAACTATTTCCGCGGCTTCAAGCGGGTGGAGAATCGCGGCACCTATTCAACCCCGATCGGCGGGGCGGCGCGGATCGAGATCTTGCGCGGTCCGCCCACGCCGGTCTATGGCGCCGGCAAGGTCGGCGGGCTGGTCAACTTCATCCCCAAGTCGGCCCGCGACGAAGGCCGCTTCCTGGCCGGGCCGGAAGGGGAGGCGACCGCCACCTTCGGCAGCTACAACAAGAAGCTGGTCACCGCCCAGTTCGGCGCGCCGGTGTCGCTGGGCCGCACCGAGGGCGGCGTCTATGTCTATGGCGAGGCCGAGGACAGCCACAGCTATTACAAGGGTGTCTATCCGCGTCACCAGACGCTGGAGGCCTCGGCCGATTTCGACCTGGGAAGCGGCTGGAGCACGGCCTTCGGCGGCATGGTCTTCCACTCAGACGGCGACGTGCAGACGCCAGGCTGGAACCGCCTGACCCAGGACCTGATCGACAACCGCACCTACATCACCGGCCGCGACACGACGCTGCGGGACGTCGACGGCAACGGCAAGATCACGCCCAATGAAGTCGGGGCCTATCCCTACGCCAGCGCGCTTTACCTGCCGTACTACGGCTTCCCCACGAGCGACGCGGTCCACACCCTGGACGTCGGCGTAGGCACGACCCGGCTAGACCGCCGCACGGTCTATATCAGCCCGGCCGACTTCTCGAAGACCAACACCCAGACCCTCTATTTCGACCTGGCCAAGGATCTGGGCGAGGACCGGTCGCTGAAGCTGCAGCTGTTCCACGACCGCCAGGACAACAAGCGCTTCGTCTCCTACGGCTACCCCTCGGCGATCGACGCCAAGGTCAGCGAGGTCCGGGTCGCCTACGCCTTCCCGACGCGCGTGGGCGCTGTCCAGGCCCGCACCCTGGTCGGCGGCGCGCATCGCTGGTTCGAGGGCCGCCGGCGCGAGAGCTACAACAGCGGCCTGATCGCTCTGGACCGCCGCGACATCAGCTTCGGGGCCACGGCGACCGACACCATCGACAGCCCGTTCGACGACGAGTCGGGCGGCATCGGGATGCAGTGGGAAAACGACAACCGCTCCAAGTGGCGGCAGACCGGCGTCTTCATCACCACCGATATCGAGGCCGGGCGCTTGAACCTGGTCCTGGGCGGCCGCTGGGATCGCTACAGCGTCGAGAGCGAGGACACCGGGATCCTCAGCTATGTGGTCGCCGGCCGGCAGTCGGCCGACCGCGACAAGGCGACCTGGAACGCCAGCCTGACTTACAAGCTGCCGATCGGTCTGATGCCCTATGCCAGCTACGCCAAGGCCGCGGCCCTGGAGATGAGCCAGGCCGGTGACCTCGCGCCCAACCTGATCGCCGACAGCTCGTGGCTGTCGAGCTCGGACCTGACCGAGGCGGGCGTGAAGTTCCAGCTGCTGCGCGGGACCCTGATCGGCTCGCTGGCCGCCTATCGCCAGAACCGTACCCAGATCGCCGGCGCCATCGCGGCGCCGACCGTGCAGGGCACGCGCGCCAAGGGCGTCGAGCTGGAGGTCCGCTGGCTGGCGTCCGAGCGCCTGTCCTTCACCTTCGCCGGCAACAGCCAGCGCACGACGATCAAGGGGCCGGACACGTCGTTCCAGTACATCCCCGCCTACACGGCCGGCGTGCCAGGCGCGCAGGGCTATGGCGGCTCGTACGTGGTCTGGAGCTTCGCGACCCTGCCGGGCCGCAGCGGCGACTACGCCTACACCCTGACCCCTAAGTCGGTGGTCAGCCTGTACGGGACCTACACCAGCAAGGCCTATGACTGGGGCCAAGCCGGGGCGACCCTGGGCGCCAGCCATGTCAGCCGCACGGCCGGCACGGTGCAGGACGCGGTGCAGTATCCTGCCTATTGGCTGGTCAACGCCTCGGCCTATGTGCAGCGCGGGGCGTACAGCCTGTCGTTCAACATCGATAATCTGTTCAACACGTTCTATTTCACCCCCGACGCCGATACCTACGCCAACCTCGGCGCCCTGCCGGGCAAGGGCCGCGAATGGCGGGCCACCTTGAAGCGGACCTTCTGATCGTGACCGAATTCAAAGACCGCTTCCGCCCCTGGGTGCTGCTGGCCGCGTTCAGCCTGCTGCTGTTCCTGATCACCGCCTCGACCTACGGCTCGCTGGGCGTGGTGCTGCCGGCCATGATCGGCGAGCTGAAATGGAGCTTCGAGAAGGCGTTCCTGGGCTTTTCGGTGCTGGGCGTCTTCACCGGCGCGTCGTCATGGCTGCCGGCCATCCTGATCCGCAAGATCGGCGTGCGCGGGACCCTGATGCTGGGCGCGGCGGTGCTGGCCGGCGGGTTCTTAGGCTTGGCCAATTCCGAGAGCCTGCTCAGCTACTATGCCGGCGCGGCCGCGTGCGGCGTCGGCTTCCAGATGGCGGCGCTGATCCCCGGCACTCACGTCCTGTCGTCGCTGTTCCGCAAGCGCGCCCTGCCGTTCGGCGTCTATTTCACCTTCGGTTCGCTGGGCGGCGCGGCCGGGCCCTGGATGGCGCTGAGCCTGATGGGCGCCAGCGGCGACGACTGGCGGCAGTACTGGATCGTCCAGGCGGCCCTGGCCGCCATGGTCGGCCTAGTCTGCGCCCTGATGGTCGGCGGTTCGAAGTGGTTGGCCCAGGCCGCCCATGAGGTCGATCTCGAGGTCGAGGAAGAGGCCCGCCAGGCCCCGGCCAACGCCAGCGTCTACCGCACCGCCCACGAGTGGACCGTCAAGCAAGCCCTGCGCACGCCGCAGTTCTACATTCTCGTCGCGGCCTATTTCAGCCACCTGCTGGTCGGGGTGACCGTGGCCAGCGTTTCGGTCTCGCACCTGACCGAACTGGGGATCGCGGCTGGCGTGGCCTCGGTGGCCGCCGCCGCCCTGGCCGCCAAGATGCTGAGCCTGGAATCGCTGATGCAGACCATGGCCCGGCTGGCCGGCGGGGCGCTGGGCGATCGCATCGACCCGCGCTGGCTGCTGGTCTTGGCGCAAGGGATGCTGGTGGCGGGCCTGCTGGCCCTGGCCCACGCGACGAGCCCGGCCCTGATGCTGGTCTACGCCATCGGCACCGGCGTCGGCTTTGGCCTGACCGTGCTGGCCGTGACCGTGCTGCTGCTGAACTACTACGGCCGGCAGAGCAATCTGGAGCTCTTCTCGCTGACCTGTCTGGTCGGCGCGGTGTCTGCGGCGGGGCCGTTCATCGCCGGCGCCATGCGTGACCGGCTGGGCAGCTTCTCGCCGACCTTCCAGCTGTTCGCGGCGGTGACGGCGGTGGTGTTCGTGGCCGTGCTGGCCATGCGGCCCCCGAAGGAGCCGGCATAGAGCTGCAGGCATAGAAAAGGCCGCCCTGGGGGAGCCAGGGCGGCCTCGTCATTCTTGAGTGTTCGCGCCCTAGAAGGTGGCCTTCAGGCTGGCGAACACGCGGCTGTCATAGACCTTGCCCCAGCTGTGGGCGTCGGTGTCGGCATAGCGCAGATCGACGGCCAGCTTGTCGGTCAGGGCGTAGGTCGCGCCGACGTTCCAGGTCGCATAGGTGCCGATCTTGTCGTACTTCTGCGAGCCGACCGCGCCGCTGAGGGTCAGCTTGTCGGCCAGGGGCAGGGCGGCGTTCAGCTCGTAGTAGGTCGCGTAGCCCGAATTGCCGGAATATTCCGGCGAGTAGTAGAAGGCCGCGCCGATGGTGGCCTTGCCGACCGGATGGGCGACGGCGGCCTTCAGCTCCATGTAGCTGTTGGCGCCCGGCGCGCCGTTCTTGTCCTTGACGTAGCCGTAGTACAGCACGCCGAAGTCGAACGAGGTGTCGCCCACCGTCGGCTTGAAGCCGGCATAGAGGTCGATTTCAGCGTCCGGATTGGGGCCGCCGAAGTCGACGTTCGAGGCCCAGGTGCCGACGTAGAACTGACCGTAGGAGACATCGATGCCGCCCTGCAGGGCCGGATCGTTCTGGGTCTGGCTCACGCCGCGGAAAACGTAGTCGCTGAAGATGCCGACATTGTACGAAACGCTTACTTCCTGAGCCGAGGCGGCTCCGGCCCCGACCAGGGCGATAGCAGCGGTGGCGGCGGCCAGCGCGATCTTCATGGCTTTCATTGGTTTATCCCCTTTTCTGCATCGTCTCCCAGGTTGGCCCTGGGTTTCGACTGCGCCTGCAAGCGCATTTGCGTCCCGAGGTCGATTAGCTGAGCGCAGCCGTCGGGTGGCAATCAGGGGGGATGTAACGCCAGCGAGAAGGGCGCCCGGCGCCTAAAATTCAGGCGCGGTGTGAAGCATTTGCTACAGAAAGGCCGCGCACGCGTAACAAGCTGTAGAATGGTGAATCTCGCTTGTCGTGTGGCGCGGCCGCTTCTGTCCGCGTCAGCGCATCGCCAAGCTGGCGCCGCCCAGATGCAGGCCGGCGTCGACCAGCAAGGTCTCGCCGGTCACGTGGCGCGAGGCGGGCGAGGCCAGGAAGACGGCCGAACCGGCGATGTCCTCGGCCGTCGAGGCGACCTTCAGCGGCGTGGCCGCTGCGGCTCCGGCGCGCAGGCGTTCCAGCGACTCATCGGGCATGTCCTTGAACCACGGCGTGTCGATGAAGCCGGGGCAGACGGCGTTGACGCGGATGCGCGGGCCCAGGGCTCGGGCCAGCGACAGGGTCATGGTCGTCATCGCGCCCTTCGACGCGGCATAGGGCACCGACGAGCCGTTGCCGACCACGCCGGCGATCGAGGCGGTGTTGACCACGGCGCCCGGCGAAGGCGCGGCCTCCAGCAGGGCGCGGGCGGCGCGTACCATCTGGAAGGCCCCGACGACGTTGACAGAATAGAGCTTGAGGAAATCCTCGGCGTTCACCGCGTCGAGATCGGCGTGGTTAGGCGCGAACTTGGTCATGCCGGCGTTGTTGAACAGGGCGTCGATGCGGCCCGTGGGGGCGGCGGCCGCGACGATCTTCTTGCAGTCCTCGTCCACGGCGACGTCGCCCTGGACGAGCACAGCCTTGGAGCCTTCCGCCTCGACCAGGCGAGCGGTCTCTGCGGCCTCATCGGCGCTGCGAGCATAGTTGACGACCACCAGGCCGGCGCCGCGCTTGGCGACCTCCACCGCGATCGCGCGGCCCAGGCCCGTGGAAGCGCCGGTGATCACCACCGTGAAACCGTCGAAGTCCCGCATCACCGTCTCTCCCTCTTTATTTTGGCAAACAGTTGTTTGCGACTTTGTAGCGAGGCTGGCGCGGCTTGTCTCGCGACGCAGGGAGGCCTAAATCGCGGCGATGACCGATCTCAACGTCACCCAGCTGGGCCGCGTCGTCGACGCTCCCGAAAACCCCGAGGCCGCCGTTCTCGAGCGCGTGCCCAACCCGCAGCATGACGTGCTGTACCTGGCCCGCTTCGTCGCGCCGGAATTCACCTCGCTGTGCCCCGTCACCGGCCAGCCGGATTTCGCTCACCTCGTCATCGACTACGCCCCGGGCGAGTGGCTGATCGAGAGCAAGTCGCTGAAGCTCTATCTGACCAGCTTCCGCAACCACGGCTCGTTCCACGAGGACTGCACCGTCAAGGTCGCCCGCAAGATCGTCGAGATCGCCCAGCCGCGCTGGCTGCGCATCGGCGGCTACTGGTATCCGCGCGGCGGCATCCCGATCGACGTGTTCTGGCAGACCGGCCCGGCCCCGGAAGGCCTGTGGGTCCCCGACCAGGGCGTGGCCCCGTACCGCGGCCGCGGCTGAACTACTCCGTTCCGATCGGCGTGAAGGCGATGTTTCGGATCGCCTCACGCCCCAGGACGATGTTCTCCAGCGGGACCTCGCGCGGATTGCGCACCCGGTGGACCATGCCGCCCTTGGCCACCATGGTGAACAGCTCGCAGTCGGTGAGAACCAGCGAGACGATCTGCTTGGACGAGTCCAGGGTCATGTATTCCAGCACGCCCTGGTAGCCGACGGATGCGCCGTCCAGCTCCAGGGTAGTGACCACATAGGCGATCGCGCCTTCGCTGATCGTCGCTTCCGAGAGCCAGCCGTACAGCGCGCCGCGGATGCGGCTGTGCTGACGCAGGCGCCAGTCGATGAGGAAGCGGGTCGCGCCGAACGTCGCCGCCGACAGAACCATCAGGTTCAGCAGCGCCCAGAACACCCCGAATTCGCGATAGCGATCGGCGCCCTTGCCCAGGCTCAGCGCCACCACATAGGGATTGGGATGCGGCAGGCTCCAGCTGGCCTTGAGCGTCAAGGCGACCAGTTCGAAGAGCGCATAGACGCCGGCGCAGGCCAGGTGAGCGACGAGCGCCCCACTGGTGACCAGGGCCAGGGCGACCAGGGAGTTGGGCGGCGGCGGCGTGGGCTCGAGCCGCGTGCGCGGCCCGCCATAATAGATGCCCATCACGAAAGCGAAGCCCGGCGCCAGCAGGAACAGCGCCAGGACGAGATTGAAGCTGAACGTCACCCGGCCTTACGCGCGGCCAGTTCGGTTTCGTCGACGGCGCGCGGGACGCGCAGGATGCCGTCCTTGTCGCGCCGGGCGTGCTTGAGCACTTCCGACCACGTGCCGTACTTCGCACGAGCTTGGCGAAGCGCCTTCAAAGTCTCGGTCGAGGTGACTTTCATGCCTTGAATATGCCCTCGGTCGGTCGTTTCGCCAAGTCCAGCTCTTAGGCAGGTTAGCTCTTTGAAAGCCGGCGGCGGTTGGCGCGCACCTTGCGGCGCAGGTGGGCCAGCGAGCCGGAGGCGATGGCCGGGCCGCTGGCGCCCAACTGGCCGGTCATGGCCAGCATCGGCAAGGTCAGACCGGCGGCGACCTTCTCACCGACCATCAGCTGAGCCTCGGCCTGGGCGGCTGCGCCGCCGGCCGCCAACTTCATCATGCGCAGGCCGATCACCGATGAGGCTTCGAGGCCCAGGGTCCAGCTGTCGAAGGCCAGGGTTGTCCAGGGATCCTTGCGTCGCGCCATCTTGGCCTCCTGTGCGAAGATCGAACGCTCCAACCTCAGGCTGGGGTCCATACGCTCGTGATCGCCGCCACGTCCGGGCGGGGACGTTCCTGCGGGGCTTCGGTCGCCGTGCCCAGATAGAGATAGCCGGCGACCTTCTCGCCGGGTATCACGCCCAGGATTTCCAGGGCGCGCGGATCGTAGCTGTACCAGTCGGTGATCCAGTTTGCGCCCCAGCCCAGAGCCTCGGCGGTCAGCAGCAGTTGATGACAGACTGCCGCGGCGCTCTGGCGCTGCTCCCACTCGGGGATCTCGCCGTCCAGGTGGCGCGAGATCACGGCCACGCAGACCGGCGGACGGGTAAGCTTGCGCAGGGCGGCGTTGGCCTTGGTCGGATTGGTCTGGCTATCGGCCAGGGTGGTGATCTTTTCGGCAAAGACGTCCTTGGCCTCGCCCTTCAGCACGATGAACCGCCAGGGGGCCAGTTTGCCGTGGTCGGGCACGCGGGCGGCCAGGCGCAGGATGTCGGCCAACTGGGCGTCATCAGGTCCGGGCGCGGTCAGGGTCATGGCGCTGGCCGAGCGGCGCTTGGCCAGGAAGGCGACGACCTGCGGCGAGGCCTCGATCGGCAGCGTTTCGCCAAATTCGGGGGCGGGGGGAACGGAACCGGTCAAGACGATCACTCCGAAGCTCTATAAGCGGCTCACCTATGGCCGCGGTCCGGCCACCACAAGGGACGCGCTTCAGATGACCGAAAAACCCGCCTGGTTGAAGCCGCACGGAAAGCCCTGGGGCGTCTCGTCCAGCCAGGTCGTCTACGACAATCCCTGGATCACCCTGACCGAATATCAGGCCATCGCGCCCACCGGGCGCCCGGCGCTGTATGGCAAGATCGGCTTCAAGAACCAGGCGATCGGTGTGGTGCCGCTGCACGACGACGGCACGGTGACCCTGGTCGGCCAGAATCGCTTTTCCCTGGCCAACTACAGCTGGGAGCTGCCCGAAGGCGGTGCGCCGTTGGCCGAGGACCCTCTGGACGGCGCGAAGCGCGAGCTGGCCGAGGAGGTGGGGCTGCAGGCCAGCGACTGGCGGCAGGTGCTGCGCCTGGAGCTGTCCAACTCGGTGACCGACGAGATCTGTCACGGCTTCCTCGCCATGGGCCTGACCTCCACCGAGACTGCGCCGGACGAGACCGAAGACCTGGCCGTGGCCCGCGTGCCGTTCCGCGAAGCCCTGGACGCCGCCGTAGCCGGTCACATGCCGGACGCGATCACGGTGGCGCTGCTGCTACGCGTCCATTTGATGGCGGTGCGGGGCGAGCTGCCCGCCGAACTGGCGGCCGCCATTCTGTAATTGATCCTCGTCAGATGAGATCCGCGCGATCCAGGCCAGAAGGGCGGCGCCCCTTCTGAGTCTGGAAAGACGGTCATGACCAAAGCGCCCCATCTGACGCCGCAGAGCCTTGTCGGCCGCCGCTTCGCGCCCGACGTCTTCGGCGACGTGAAGGTGGCCTTGGTCGGCTACTGCCCGCCGCCGCCCGTCTTGGAGCGCTACAGCCCCGAGCGGGTCACCGACCAGCACTTCATCCACGTCTCGCCCGACAGCGTGCGGTTGCTGAACCACAATGGCCGACGCTTCCTGTCGCTGGCCCATGTCTATGGCGGGCCGGTGTCCAGCTCGACCGTCGAGGAGCTGGCCTATTACGGCGTCGAGTTCGTCCTGGCCTATGGCCTGGCTGGCGGCCTTGGGACCCGCGACCTGGGGATGGGCGACTATTATCTGGCCGAGGACACCCTGGCGGCCGACGGCACGACCCCGCACTACACCGGCGCGCGGATCCTGCGGGCCGACCAAGACCTGATCAACGCTGCGCACGCCCTGTGGCGGGGCCAGGCGCTGCAGCCGGTCCGCGTGGCGACGGGCGATGCGATCTATCGCGAGTACGACGCCCTGCTGGACCACTATCGGCTGGAGGGCTGCGATATCGTCAATCTGGACTGCGCTCACCTGTACGCCGCCGCGCGCATCAACTCGACCGGTCGGCCGATGCGGGCCCTGCAGTGCGGCGTGATCTCCGATGTCGTGCCGGCAGGCCCCGACGCGGTGTCGACCAGCACGCTGGCGACGATGCTGGCGGGCGACAGTGAGGGCCTGAACCCGCTGGAACGGACCGGCGATATCGTCTCTTTCTTCATCGAGACCTTGACCCCGGCGATTTTGCCCTGATCTGAGCGGCGACGGTTCCGTGAAGGATTTGTCGAGCATCTGGTCTATAGATGCTGTTAGTCGCATGCCTTCTGGGAAGGGAGAGCCCGATGGCCAAGCATCTGGAAGTCGTGACATCCGAGACGGACACCCCTGTCTGGATCGCGTTGCGCAACCAGGCCGAACACGCCGCCAAGGCCGAGCCGGCCCTGGCTTCGCTGCTGAATGCGGTGATCCTGAGCCATGACAACCTGGCCGACGCGCTGAGCTTCCAGCTGGCGCGCAAGCTGGGCGACCAGGAACTGCGGGCGATGACGGCGCGCGAGTTCGCCGCCAGCGCCTTCCGGGCCGACCCGTCGATGGTCGAGGCCGCCGAGGCCGACCTGAAAGCGGTGTTCGAGCGTGATCCGGCCTGCAAGGGCTATGTCCAGCCGTTCCTGTTCTTCAAGGGCTTCCTGGCCCTGCAGACCCACCGCGTGTCGCACTGGCTGTGGACCGAGGGGCGCGAAACCCTGGCCTTCTACCTGCAGAGTCGCGCCAGCGAGATCTTCCAGGTCGACATCAATCCGGGCGCCCGGATCGGCAAGGGCGTGTTCATCGACCACGGCACCGGCATCGTCATCGGCGAGACCGCGGTGGTCGGCGACGACGTCTCGATGCTGCATGGCGTGACCCTGGGCGGCACGGGTTCGGATCGCGGCGATCGCCATCCCAAGATCGGCAAGGGCGTGCTGCTGGGCGCCGGCGCCAAGGTGCTGGGTAACATCACGGTCGGCGACTACGCCAAGGTCGCCTCGGGCTCGGTGGTGCTGCGCCCCGTGCCGGCCCACTGCACGGCCGCCGGCGTGCCGGCCAAGCTGGTCAACTGCCCGACCTGCGAGGAGCCGGCCAAGACCATGGACCACACCCTGGCCGAGGTGGTTTACGGCGACTACGAGATCTGAGTGCGGGCTGTGAAGTTCAGCTTCGCCGGCGTCGCCCTGGCGCTGACCCTGGCAGTCGGCCTGCCGGCCTGTTCGCAGCAGACCGCGCCGGTGGGCGGCTACACGGTCGTGAAGACCTATCCCCATGACACCCGCGCCTTCACCGAGGGGCTGTTCTACCGCGACGGCTTCATCTTCGAGAGCACTGGCCTGGTGGGCCGCTCGTTCATCCGCAAGTGGAACCTGGAGACCGGCGTTTCCGAGCAGGAGCGCATCGTCGACAGCCGCTACTTCGGCGAGGGCGTCGTCGACTGGAAGAACCGGCTCTACGAGCTGACCTGGACCGACCAGGTCGGCCTGATCTACGACATCGACACCTTCGAGAAGATCGGCGAGTTCAGTTATCCGGGCGAGGGCTGGGCCCTGACCCGCGACGACAAGCGCCTGATGATGAGCGACGGCACCTCGTTCATCCGCTTTCTCGACCCCGAGACCCTGAAGGAAATCGGCCGGATCGAGGTCACCGACCACGGCGTGCCGGTGCGCAACCTCAACGAACTGGAGTGGGTGAAGGGCGAGCTCTTCGCCAATGTCTGGCAGACTACGCGCATCGCTCGCATCGACGTGAGCACCGGCAAGGTCACCGGCTGGATCGAGCTGGCGGGCCTTTTGAAGGAAGCCGGCGTCACCGGAAAGCAGGACGATGTGCTGAACGGCATCGCCTACGACGCCGCCGGCGACCGCCTGTTCGTCACCGGAAAGCTGTGGCCCAAGCTGTTCGAAATAAAACTCGCGCCACAACGTTAGATCGCGGAACCGCGTTCGGGAGACGGCGTTTATCTCACGTCCGCCCCTCTACGCCCCCCCGACCTAGTGGGCGGACCGGGGCCCCGACCGCGAGACGCGTCGGGGCCCAACCCCTATCTGGGGTCTGGATTTCCTTCACATCCTTGGCGCAGGCGACCGTCGGCTTCGTCGTGAGCGCCGTCTGGCTGACGGCCGGCTTGGCGACGACGCCGTAGAGCACGGCGGTCCAGATCGCCATCAGGGCCAGGACCTGGGGAAGGGTGATGCGGGCGGAGGACATGGCCGTTCTTATCGGCCCGTTGCACCGCTTGAGATAACGACTTATCCGTCGGCCTTCTGTGAGGTTTCTTCACATGGCCCGCCGCCAGCTTCCATCGTTGAACGCCCTGCGCGCCTTCGAGGCGTTCGGCCGCCACGGCCGCATGACCCTGGCCGCCGACGAGCTGTGCGTGACCCACGGCGCGGTCAGCCGCCAGATCCGCCAGTTGGAAGAGCAGCTGGGCGTCGCTCTGACCGAAGGGCCGCGCTCAAGGCTGAGGATGACCGAGGCGGGGCTCAAGCTGGCCCAGGCCCTCTCGCCGGCTTTCGACCAGATCGAGGCGGCCGTGCCGCAGCCGGTCCCGGTTGGCCCGCGGCCATTGGTCGTCTCGTGCCTGCCGACCTTCGCCATGAAGTGGCTGATCCCACGACTGCCCAGCTTCCAGGCCGCCTATCCTGACATCCCGGTGCGGGTTGCCGAGTCCAACGGCCCGTTCGATTTCAAGGCCGACGGCGTCGACCTGGCCATCCGCATGCGCTCGCCCGACACGGTGGTTACCTACGAGGCCGAGGTCTGGCCGTTCATGGAGCACTATCACGGGCCGATCATGTCGCCAGAGGTTGCGGTTGCCCAACCGATGAGCCTGGAGCGCATCTGCACCATGCCACGCCTGCTGACCCGGACCTTCCTGGAAGGCTGGTCGGACTGGGCGCGTAATTTCGAGCTGGACCACCTACCGCCGCCGGCCAGCGAGCAGGTGTTCGACCACTACTTCTACATGATCGAGGCCGCCGCGGCCGGCCTGGGCGTGGCGATCGGACCTTGGGCCTTCGTGCAGCGAGATCTGGCCAGCGGACGGCTGGTCGCGCCGTTGGGCTTCACACACGGCCGTGCCCGGATCGTGGCCGTCACCCCGCCCGACGGCGCGACGAAAGAGGCGCTTCTGTTCCGCGATTGGCTGCTGGAACAGGGAGCGTCCACACCTCTTCCACCCGAAGCGTCTTGCGACTCTCGCGGCGGGCGCTAGTTTCGCCCCAACAACGCGCCCCGGCGCTCAGCAACAACGAGGCCCCCCGTGGACGCCACTGCCATCGCCAAGCTCGAAGCGCACCTGAAGCGCACCTTCGGCAACCCGCACATCGCCGTGAAGGCCCGTCCGAAGCAAAAGGACTCGGCCGAGGTCGAAGTCGCCGGCGAGTTCATCGGCGTCCTATTCCAGGACGAAGACGAAGACGGCTCCTACATGTTCGAAATGGCCATCCTGGCCGAAGACCTGGACTAAAGCTCCCTGACCGCCGCGCGCCTCAGGCCAGGATGGGCTTGGGGACCGCGCGGCGGATCATCAGAGAGGCCGCGCCGGCGATCAGGCCCGCCGCGCCGGCGATGACGAAGGCCTCGACATACTGGCCCTGGCTGGCGCGGATGACGCCAGCCCCGATGGCCGCCGTGGCCGCGCCTAGCTGGTGCCCCGCCGCGATCCAGCCGAACACGATGGGCGCGTCGCGCTCGCCGAAGGCCTCGGTGGCCAGGCGGACGGTCGGCGGCACGGTCGCCAGCCAGTCCAGCCCGTAGAACACCGCGAACGCCGACAGGCTGACCACCGAAAAGTCCGAGAACGGCAGGTAGATCAGCGAGAGCCCGCGCAGCACGTAATAGACGAAGAGCAGCTTGCGCGGGTCGTAGCGGTCGGTCAGCCAGCCCGACGCCGTGGTGCCGACAAGATCGAACAGGCCCATCAGCGCCAGCAGGCCGGCGGCCTTGATCTCGGGCATGCCGCGATCGCCGCAGAAGGCGATCATGTGCACGCCCACCAAGCCGTTGGTGGTCAGGCCGCAGATGAAGAAGCCCAGGAACAGCAGCCAGAAGGTCCGGGTCTTGGCCGCCCGGCCCAGGGCCTGGAAGGCGTAGGCCAGGGCGTTGGCGCCGCCCATCGGCTCGGGCGCCTCATAGTCGTCCGGCGCGCCATAGGGCTTGAGGCCGATGTCCGACGGCCGCTCGGGGATCAGCAGCCAGACCAGCGGGGCCAGGAACAGGCAGACCAGCGAGACGGTGATCACCACCGGCTTCCAGCCGCCGTGGTCGGCGATCAGGGCCATGCCGGGCAGGAAGATTAGTGAACCGGTCGCGGTCGAGGCGGCCAGCAGGCCCATCATGACGCCGCGCCGCGCGACGAACCAGCGGTTCACCACTGTCGCCCCCAGCACCATGGCCACCGCGCCGCTGCCGACTCCGGCCAGCACGCCCCAGGTGGCCACATATTGCCAGGTGGTGGTCATGAAGGCCGAGAGGCCCGTCGACACCGCCATCAGCAGCAAGGCCAGGGTCACGGTCTTGCGCAAGCCGAACGACTGAGACAGCGCGGCCGCAAACGGGCCGGTCAGGCCGTACAGGAAGATGCCGATTCCGGCCGCCAGCGAGATCGAGGCGCGGTCCCAGCCGAACGCCTTCTCCAGCGGGAGGATCAGCACGCCCGGGGCGGCGCGAAGGCCGGCGGCCGCCAGCAGCGACAGGAAAATCGCTGCGGCCACGACGAAGGCGTAGTTTTGTCCGAACGGGCGGCGGCGAGCGGTCGTCGTCATGGAGGTCTCGATGTAACCGATCGGTACGGGGTTGTTCGACTACATACGTACCGGTAAGTAACATCGTCAAGAGCCATGTCCAAGCGAACGCCAGAAGAGGTCCTGTCCGGACCCTACGCACCCGCCCCCCGCGCCGCCGAACGCATCTTCGACACGGCGCGCGAGCTGTTCTATCGCGAGGGCATCCGCGCGGTCGGCGTCGACGAGATCGTCACCAGGGCGGGCGTCACCAAGCCCAGCCTGTACCGCAGCTACAAATCCAAGGATGAACTGGTCGCCGCCGTGCTGCGCGAGGTCGAGACCGGCTTCTGGGCGCGTTTCGAGGCAGCCGAGATCCTGCATCCCGACGACCCCAAGGCCCAGATGGTCGCCTATTTCTGCGGCCTGGCCGAGCGCTCGGGCGGTGGCGACTATCGCGGCTGCAATCTCTCCAACGCGATCGTGGAATATCCTGACCGCGAGCACGCCGGCCGGCAAGTCGCCCAGGTCCACAAGCAGGCGCTGCGCGAGCGCCTGCACGCCAAGGCCGCCGAGATGGGCGCGTCAGATCCCAAGGCCCTGGGCGATGCGATGATGCTGCTGATCGAGGGCGTCTTCACCTCCAGCCAGATGTTCGACGGCGACGACAAACCGGCCAAGGCCGTGATCGGGGCTGTCAGGGCGTTGATCGCAGCCTATTGTCCCGCATGACCCCGCACATTCTCGACCGTCCCGTCTTCGCCACGCTCAACGGCCGGCAGGGCCATCTGGCCATTCCTCACGGCGGGGCGATGCGGATGGATCCGGACTACGGCCTGTTCGCCGCCACGATCGACCACAGCCCGGAGAGCTTGGCCGCCCTGGGCGAGCTGGTGCGTGCGCGCGGAAATGTCGGCCTGGTCGAGCCCGTCGCGCCGCCGCCGGCCCCGGGGACGAAGGTGGTCTCCAGCGCCATTTGCCTGCAGATGGTCGCCGAGACCGTCGCGCCGGCCTGGGACGTGGCGTTCGACATGCTGCCGCTGGGCGATGCTGACGCGGCCGAGATGCTGGCCCTGGCCACCCTGACCAAGCCCGGTCCGTTCTTCACCCGCACCCACCAGTTGGGCGACTTCATCGGCGTGCGCGTCGATGGCCGACTGGCGGCCATGGCCGGCGAGCGGATGCGCCCGGACGGCTACACCGAGGCCAGCGGCGTTTGCGTGCATCCCGACCATCGCGGCAGGGGCTATGCCGCCCGCCTGCTGCGTGAGGTGACCGCTCGCATCCTGGCGCGTGGCGAGAAGGCCTTCCTGCACAGCTACGCCGACAACGCCACGGCCATCGGCCTCTATGAGTCGCTGGGTTATCGCGGCCGGCGCGAAGTGGCGTTCACGATTTTGACGGCGGCGTAGGGGGCGGCTCGACAGCGCCCCCTCCGTCACGCGGCTACGCCGCGCGCCACCTCCCCCGTTTCACGGGTGAGGAGAGGACAGCTCATCCTCACCCGCAAAGCGGGGGAGGTGGATCGGCGCGGATACGCGACGAGACGGAGGGGGCGCTAGGTTCGCTACACAAACAAAAACCCCGGAAGGCGGACCTTCCGGGGTTTCCGTTTCAGAGGCGGCTGAAAGCCTTAAGCTTCGACCGTCTTCGCGGCGGCCTTGCGGGACCAGCGGTAGAGGCCGACCACGGTGATCGCCGCGGCGACCAGCGACAGCAGCATGCCGATGTGTTCGGACGGGGCGAACGGCAGGGCCAGGGGTTCGCCCTTGCCCGTCGTGACGATCAGCAGCGCCAGCGAGACGTTGAACAGGCTCTCGCCGACGATGAAGCCCGAGGCGATCAGCACGCCCAGACGCTTGGCCGGCTCGGCCGCGCGGTCCTTGCTGACGATCTTCTCGTAGAGCCAGCCGGCCACGGCGCCGACGACCACCGGGGCGGTCACGGTGCTGGGCAGGTAGATGGCCAGGCCCACGCCCAGGGCCGGCAGGCTGAAGCGGCCGTTGCTGGTCTTGCGCAGGATGGCGTCAACGGCCACCAGCGCCAGACCGATCAGGGCGCCGACGCCCAGCAGGGTCCAGTTCAAATCGCCGCCCAGCACGCCCTTGGCCAGGGTCGAGATCAGGGTGGCCTGCGGCGCGGCCAGGGGCTGGTCCGAAATGGCATGCAGGTTCGGGGCGCCGGCGAAGCCGTTCGAGCGGTTCAGCAGCTCCAGCACGAACGGGATCACGATGGCGCCCGAGATGACGCCGATGATCAGGCCGACCTGCTGCTTCCACGGGGTGGCGTCGACCAGCTGGCCGGTCTTCAGGTCCTGCAGGTTGTCGTTGGCGACCACGGCCACGGCCAGGACGCAGGTGGTGACGTAGAGCGCGTAGGCGATCAGGGCCTTGGTGACGTCCGGGCCAATCATGCCGCGGCTCGCCATGCCGACCATCAGCGAGGCGCCCAGCACGGTCAGGATGGCGATGCCGGACACGGGGCTGTTGGACGAGCCGATCAGGCCGGCCATGTAGCCGCAGACCGCGGCGGCCAGCAGGCCGGCGACGATCAGGTAGCCGATGCCGATGGCCACCAGCGGCACGGTCAGGCCGGCGATCGGGCCGCCGGCCAGGAAGTGAGCCAGGAACCAGCCGGCCGGGGCCATCAGCACCAGGGTGACCAGACCGACGATGCCGATCGGCAGGTCCTGCTCGACGCGGGGCAGGGCCTCGCCGCCGCTCTTGCGCTGCTTGGCGGCTTCCAAAGCCGACTTCAGGCCCGACAGGATGGGGCCGATCAGCTTGGCCAGGGTCCAGATGGCGGCGGCGCCGATGACGCCGGCGCCCAGGAAGCGGACCTGGGTGCTCCACACCTTCAGGGCGTGGGTGGCGGCGTCCGCGCCCGGCATTGGAGTGGCGATGGTCAGGATCGGCACCAGGATCGCCCAGGCGATGAACAGGCCGGTGAACATGGCGATGCCGACGGTGATGCCCATCAGGTGGCCCGCGCCCATGAGCGCCAGCGAGCTGGAGGCGCCCAGGCCGGTCGCGCCGGCGCCGGCCTTGAAGTAGCCGGCCACCTCGGCGGCGAACACCTTCATGGCGGCCAGGGCGCCGAACAGGGCCGAGGCGATCGCGCCCATGCTGACGGCGGCCAGGCCGGCCTTGCCCTCGGCTGCGCCTTCACGCGAACCGGTGCCGACCTTCAGCACTTCGGCCGCGGCGACGCCTTCGGGATAGGGCAGGGGCGAGTTGGTCACCAGCGCCCGGCGCAGCGGGATGGTGTACATGACGCCCAGGATGCCGCCGACGGCGCAGGCGCCGAAGGTGGGCAGGAACGGCACGTTCGACCACCAGCCGATCATCAGCAGGCCCGGCAGGACGAAGATCACCGACGACAGCGTCCCCGCCGCCGAGGCGATCGTCTGGACGATGTTGTTTTCCTGGATGGTCGAGGTCTTGAACGCCCGCAGCAGGGCCATCGAGATGACGGCGGCGGGGATCGAGGTCGCGAAGGTCAGGCCGACCTTGAGGCCCAGATAGACCTGGGCGGCGGTGAAGACGAGCGTGATCAGGACGCCCAGACCGATCCCGCGGAGGGTCAGTTCGGAGCGTGGCGCTGTGAGGTCGGCCATTTAAGAGTCCAAAAAGTTAAAGCGGCCGGACCTTGCACGCCCGACCGCCTACAACTCAAGCTCAGATTTCGTCCCCGGAACGCCGTTTCCCGCCGCTTTCATGCCGGAAAGGCTGGGGAGCGGTCCTTTTCGTTCCGCCTATGCCGGCGGCGTCGGCGCGTGCGCAGCGGTGGAGCAGACCTCGCCGATGCGCTGAACCATGGCCTCGTCGCGTTGATGATGCGCCAGGCGAGCCGCGTCTCCGCACCGGCCATCGCGGATGAGGCCAGCGGCGGCGCGCGCGCGGACCGCTCTCAGGCGGGCTTCTTCGGTATAGTTGATCTGCGGCACGTTCATCAGGCGCTGCGAGCCCGAATAGCCGCCGGCGGTGATGTTATCGACGAAGATCGTATTGGCCGGCGGACCGCCGGGCGCCGTCTGAGCGATCGCGGCGCTGGTCGACAGGGCGGCGAAAACGCCAGCGAGAATGATCTTGCGCACGATTGTTCTCTTTCCAGCGCTTACGCGCCCTTGCAGACGCGTTGAATGCCTCTGAGCAGCTTGGCGTCCTTGGCCGACATGGCGACGGCTACGGCGTCGGCGCAGCGACCGTCATTGATGGCGATGGCGGCTTGGCGGGCGCGGGACCACGAATGCCGGTCGGTTTCCGCATCTATCGCCTTCAGCATCCGGCCTCTCGCCGGATGCAGTGAATTGACGCTCCAGCCATCATAGTTGGCTGTGGAGTAGTTGAGGTTTGGCGTGGTGGTGACCGGGCTGGTGAGGGTTCGGGTCTGGGCCTGAACCGCGCCTGCGATCACCAGGGTTGCGACGGCGCCAAGCAGAAACTCGCGCATATCGAATCCTCTCGAAGGGGCCGCTCCGCTCTAGGGAGCGGCCGGGTTAAGTCGGATCAGCCGTACTTGCAGGCGCGCTTGACGCCTTCCATCAGGCGCGTGTCCTGGGCTTGGGCGGCGATGATACCGGCCTCGCCGCAGCGTCCGCCATTGATGGCGGCGGCGGCTTCGCGGGCCCGGCTCCAGCCGCCCTTGTCGACGATCTTGAGAGCGTTCTCGTCGGCTCTCCGCACGGCCATGACGGACCACACATCGGCGCCGAAGCCGCTCATGGGCATTTGCGCGCCCATGCCGGGCGGCGGGGTCCAAGCGGGGGCTTTTGCGGTCTGGGCGAAGGCGGTCGTCGCCATCAGGGCGCCGGTCACAGCGGCCAGGGCGAAGGCGGTCGGGGCGAAGGCGGAGCGGGTCTTCATCGCAGCTTCCCTATGTTGCCTGAATATCGTCAGTATTGGCGCTCAACTTTCGAGAGCGGTCAATGCTGTTCTCGACCTTGGCGAAAAAAGAAAGCGCTCCGCGAAGGGAGCGCTTTCCAGGTCGACCGGACGTGAAAGTTTCAGAGCACGCCCAGCATCTCGGCCACCAGCGGGTGGCGGACGATGTCGCGGTCGGCCAGGCGGACGACGGCGATGTTGGAGACTGCCTCGAAGCGGTCGGCGACGTCGGCCAGGCCCGAAATGCCGGGCAAGAGGTCCGACTGGTTCGGGTCGCCGGTGACGACCATGGTCGAGTGCCAGCCCAGGCGGGTCAGCAGCATCTTCAGCTGCATGTAGGTGCAGTTCTGGGCCTCGTCGATGACCACGAAGGCGTTGTTGAGGGTGCGGCCGCGCATGAAGCCGACCGGCGCGATCTCGATGGCGCCTTCGGCCATCAGGGCCCGCATGCGCTTGACCGACAGGCGATCGGTCAGGGCGTCGTAGAGCGGGCGCAGATAGGGGGCCAGCTTGTCCTCCATGTCGCCGGGCAGGTAGCCGATCGACTCGCCGGCCTCGACCGCGGGACGCGACAGGACGATGCGATTGACGCGGCCCGCCTCCAGGGCCTCCACGGCCTTGGCGATGGCGATGTAGGTCTTGCCGGTGCCAGCCGGGCCGAGCGCCATGACAAGGTTCTTTTCGTCGATGGCCTCCATCAACTGGGCCTGACCTGGCGACTTCGGTTTTATCGTTTTGAGGTAGCTCTGATCGCGCTCTGGATTGTTTGGCGCGCCGTCATGCCCCAGCGGGTTCCAGCTGTTCCCACGGTCGCGAACATCGACCGGCAGGCGACGCACCTTGGCGTCATCACCATACTGGCTGGTCTCATACGCGCCTTCGCGCGCCATCCGCTTCAGGGCTCGCTTGGTCATCAAAGCCTCCATTCGGGCATGAAAAAAGGACGAGGCCAAAAGGCGTCGTCCTTACTTGTGAGCTGGTTGTCGGTGGGCTGGACAGAAACGAAGCCAGGCACGAAATCAGGCGCGCGACGCGGCGGCTCGGGAGAGCCTGCGATGGTCGATGCTGTACGCCGAAACGCCAAGAGCAACACCCCGTCTTCGTCAGCGGGGAGAAGAAAGTGATTCCCGCTTAAGGAATGTTCCCTCTCGTTCCGCCCTCCTACAATGGCAAATCATGGTTTATGGGGCGTTAACCGGAAAATCGCTCACAAGAAACGAGGCATACGGATGACTGTCTATTCGCTGGGCGCCGTGACCCCGACGCTTCCGCCGCAGGACGAATACTGGATCGCGCCGTCGGCCAGCGTGATGGGCAACGTGATTCTCAAGAAGAACGCCAGCATCTGGTGGGGTGCGGTGGCCCGCGGCGACAATGATCCGATCACCGTCGGCGAGAACAGCAATGTCCAGGACGGCTCGGTTCTTCATACCGATGCTGGCGTTCCCCTGACCATCGGCGCCAACGTCACCATCGGCCACATGGTGATGCTGCACGGATGCACGATCGGCGACGGCAGTCTGATCGGAATCGGCTCGATCGTGCTGAACGGCGCGAAGATCGGGAAGAACTGCCTGATCGGCGCCGGCGCCCTCATCACCGAGGGCAAGGAGATCCCGGACAACTCGATGGTCGTCGGCGCGCCGGGCAAGATCATCCGCGAGGTCAGCGAGCACCAGGCGATGATCCTGCAGGCCTCGGCCCTGCACTATGTCGAGAACTGGAGGCGTTACGCCCGCGATCTGAGGGCGGTCGAAGGCTAATGGCTGTTGGGAGCGTCGCCGGCCGTTTTGGGGGGATGGCGACGACGCTCCCGCTTCTGGCGTCCGATCGAGAGGGACGTCGGAAGGGGCGGGCAGACACGGTCCGCAGCGCAGGGGGAAGACCTCGCCTGACGCGACGGTTTGAGCATGTCGGCTCGCCCATAGGTAGCGTAGGCTGGATTCGATTAGGTGTGAACGCCCATTCTTCAGGGCAGGCGATCATGGCTTGCCATCGCGAGTGAGCCCGACGCCGCCGCCTAGGCCAGGCCGGGGTTGACGTCTTCCTGTAACCGTTGGTCCCTATTGGACCCACCATGACCCTGGCTTCGGCGACCAAGGCTGTATCGGACGCGCGCAAGTCGCCCGCCCGCTTCGACCTCAATCGTCCTCTCTTCTGCGCGGGCAACTTCGGCAAGTGCGTGCCTTGGCTGACGACCGACATGCTGTTGGCGTGGCGGCTGCATGCCGAGGTCGGCCTGGCGGGGGAAGCGGTCGGGCAGATGCTGTTTCTGTTCCTGTCGGTCGGGGCGCTGGCCACGCTGGGCGCGGGCTATCTGATGACGGCGCTCGGCCTCTCGCCGCGCAAGCTGCTCTGGCTGCAGCTGGTCGGCGCGATCGTGACCGGCGTGTCCTTCGTGCTGCAGTTCACCGCCCTTGATCTTGGCGTCCTCCTGGCGGCGGGGCTGGCCTTTCGCGTGGGGTACGCATTGCAGGACATTCCGCAAAAGGCGCTCAGCTCGATCCTGCCCCGCGACGACGAGGACACCCGTCGTTACGTGCGGCTGCAGACCATGCTGTCGCCCATCGCCAAGCTGGCGATCACCCTGGCCTATCTGTGGGCCGGCGGGCGTCTGGCAGGCCTGGCCTTGCCGGCGCTGTCCCTGGTCGCGATCGGCGTGGTCGTCAGCGCCGCGCTCATGCTGGGCATCCGGCCGCCGTCGCCCATGCCTGCGCCCGAACCGACGGTGCGGGAGAGGCGGCGGGCGCCGGCCGGCTGGGGCGCGGTCTTCCTGATCGTCTGCGTGGCCGCGATCATCCTGCCGGTGACGCGACGCCTGCTGATCTTCGCGCCCGACGTCGATGGATGGCGCAATCTGGGGGCCTGGTTCCTCTGCGCGTTCTGCGCCGGTTCGATCCTGGGGCCGGGCGCGATGAAGCGGCTGGAGCGCGCCCTTGGCGAGGCGCGCGCCTTGATCGCCATCGCGGTCGTCGCCGCGATCACGGCCTGGGCGCAGGCGATGGGAGAGGGACAGACGTCGCTGCGTCTGGTCGCGGCTCTGGTCCATGGGGTGGCGATCGGCGCGTTGCTGACCAGCATGTGGACGGCGGTGGCGCTGCTGGCGCGCGACGACGCGGTCCGGACCGGACGGCGACGGGACGCGGCGATCTTCGGGGTCGCGATCGCCGCGACCCATGCGGCGGGCGCGGTCGGCGCGCTGATCGTGGGGCCGCTGATCGAGGGGGCCGGGCGGCATGACCTGGCCAGCATGATCGGGGCGGCGCTGGCCACCTCGATCGCCGCCGTCGCCATGACCGGGCTCCTGCTGCGCCGTGGACGCGCCGGGCAGCCGGCCTGAACGCCTATCGGCTGTAGAGATACGCGGCGACGGGCAGGGCGGTCGCGCCGACCGACAGGCAGTCGGTCTTGGGATCGACCAGCATCATCGGCGGCGGCGCCTGGAAGCCGGCGAAGTTGACCGTCTCCACCTTGACCCGATCCGCAAGCGCCTGACGCACGGCCGGCGAGAGCCGTCCCGCCAGGATGATCGCCTTGGGATCCAGGAGGCCTGCGACCACGGCCAACGCCTCCTGAAGGGATTGTCCCGCGCCGACCAGCCATTCCAGGATCGCAGGGTCGTCTTCGCGCAGGGCCGCGTCGATCTGGGCGTCGGTCGGCGGCGCGCTCCATTTCTGGCGCAGGAAATTGGCCAGGCTCTCGGCCGTGGGGCGCTTGGTGGACGGGCTGCGCGGCACGAAGCCCGTCAGGTCGCCGGCGTTGCCGAGGCTGCCCCGGATCAGTTCGCCCCGGTAGACGAAGCCGCCCCCGATCCCCTTGGTCATCAGCACCAGGAAGAAGCTCTCCAGCCCGCGCCCGATCCCGTCGACGGCCTGGCCGATGGCGGCGGCGCGGCCGTCGTTCTCGACGAAGACCGGCATCGGGAGCGGAAGGGGAAGGTCGTGGGCTAGGTCGATCGCCCGCCAGCCCTCGATGTCGTTGCGCGAGACGAAGCGTCTTGAGCCCTCTTCGACGAAGAAGCCCGAGACCGAGACGCCGACCCCCAGCGCCAGGGCCTTGGGCGGGGCTTGGTCGATCGCGGTCGCCAGCATTGCCCCGGCCTCGGCGAGCGCGGCGTCGGCCTTCTGGAAGTCGCCGTGCCGTTTCAGATAGACCAGTTGCTCGCCCCCCAGTTCCGAGGCCACGCAGGTGATCTGGTCGTGCTCGATGACCAGGCCGAACGACACCATGCAGCTGGGACGGATCGACAGATAGATCGCCGGCTGGCCGCGCCCGGTGATGCGGCGCTCGCCCTCGACGATCAGGCCGTCGTCGATCAGCTCCTTGGTGATCCGCGTCAGCGACTGGGTCGACAGGCCTGTGGTCTTGGTGAGGTCGATGCGCGTCGCCGATCCGGCGCGATGGATCTCCCGCAGGACGGCCTTGTGGCTGGGAATGAGCGAAAACTGGGTGATGGGCGTCAAGATCGACCTCGTCGCTTTCAGGGGCGGCGGGCTTTCCCAAGCCGTCGAAAGTCTCGCCATTTATCCCCGTCGTGAGGCTTAAGCGCTAGATAGGCCAATTAAATACCAATGCGTGACCAATCTTTAGGCTGCTACGCAATGGCGGGAATCTAGTTATATGACTGATATCGCTAAAATATTTTGGTGCTATCGTGAGGGCGTTGAGTGCCGTGGGAGTGTGCTGTCGCAAAAATTACACTTTGAACGCTCCCATTGGCGCTATATTAAATCCCTACAAGCGATTTAATTCCTTGGAGGGGAATGGTGATGTTGTTTCGTCGAGTGAGCTTGCGCGGGGCGCTACTGGCCTCGATCGCTTTCGCGCCGGGCATGGCGCTGGCCCAGACCACCGGCGGCGCGTTGCCGATCGCGACCCCACCGGATGCGGGCGCCACCGTCGACGAGATCGTCGTCCAGGGCTTTCGCGCCAGCCTCGAGCGGGCGATCAGCATCAAGCGCGACGCCTCGGGCATCTCCGACGCGATCACGGCCGAGGACATCGGCAAGTTTCCGGACCTGAACATCTCGGAATCGCTTCAGCGCATCCCCGGCGTCACCCTGGACCGCAACGCCTTCGGCGAAGGCCGGGCGATCAACCTGCGGGGCCTGGGTCCGCAGTTCACCCTGGTCGAGGTCAACGGCGTGGCCGGCACCTCCAACAACGACGGCGCACGCAGCCTGGGCAACAGCGAGGGCAGCGGCGGACGCGGCTTCAGCTTCGAGATCCTGGCCTCGGAACTCTTCACCGGCGCGGTCGTGAACAAGACCAGCCTGGCCTCGCAGACCGAAGGCGGCTTGGCCGGCTCGGTGTCGCTGCAGACGCCGCGGCCGCTGGACCAGAAGGACGGCTTCCACATGTCGGCCTCGGTCCTGGGCAATTACAGCGGCATCAACGAGAAGGCCGATGGACGCGGCGCGGCGCTGCTCAGCTACAACGCCGGCAAGTACGGGGTCGTCGCCTCGGTCTCCTACGCCGATGCCACCTATCGCTCCGACACCGTCGAGGGCGGCAGTTGGCGCGCGTTCAGCAACTCCAACACCGGGCCGATCAAGGCCTCAGCCGACGTCGGCGCCCTGCTGATCGCCAATGGCCCGCGCTACTACTACGTCAAGGATGACCGCAAGACGTTCGGCTCGACCCTGAGCGTCCAGGCTCGTCCGACCGACACGCTGGAGTTCACGCTGGACGGCCTCTACGGCAAGCTGGACAGCCATCGCAACGCGCTGCGCGACGACATGGCGATCGAGGGCGGCGCCAACGCCCCGACCAACATCACGGTCCAGAACGGCGTGATCACCAAGGGCGACTTCACCAACATCCAGCAGCGCGTCGGCGCCAATTTCTACACGACCGACGAGCAGTTCTACCAAGCCTCGGCCTCGGCCAAGTGGACGCCCACCGAGCATTGGACCATCGCGCCCATGGTCGGCTATTCCAGTCGCGAGAACGACTCCACCTTCGACCTCTACTCGTTCCGCCTGGCCAATGCGGCGGGCGTCTTCGACCCCGGCACGGTCAGCTACACTGTGCGCGGCGACTATCTGGACTTCGGCTCGACGGCGACGGACTTCGTCGGCAATCCAGAGAACTTCCTGTTCAACACCTTCGCGTTCCGCCCGACGCGCGACGAGGACAACGAGTTCTCGACCAAGCTGGACGTCGAGCGCACGTTCGACAGCGCGCTCAAGAGCATCAAGTTCGGCGCCCGCTATTCGGACCGCGAGAAGAGCCGCCAGGCGTTCGACACCCGCCTGAACCGTATCGCCGGAACCTCGACCCTGGCCGTGCCGAACCTGTCGGCCGTCGCCAGCCTGGTCGATTTCAACGTCCGTGGCGCGGGCGCGTCCGTACCGAACCAGCTGCTGAATGTCGACGAGGACAAGGTGCTGGCCCTGTTCCTGCCCAACGGCCGAGGCGGCGCGCCGATCGCCGGAACGGCCCTGACCCGTCAAATCCCGAACGAGGCCAGCGGCAGCTATGAGGTCACCGAGAAGACCTTCGCCGGCTATGCCGAGGCCCAGGTCGAGGTCGAGCGCTTCAACCTCGTCGCCGGCCTGCGTTTCGTCCGGACCGAGCAGTCGGCGACCGGCAACCGGGTCATCAACGCCAACCTGCCCAGCCAGCAGATCACTCCGGTGACGGTCGACAAGACCTACCAGTTCTTCCTGCCCAGCCTGACCGCCAAGTGGGAGGTCGCTCCCGACGTGGTGCTGCGCGCCGCCTACGGCCGGACCCTGACGCGGCCGAACCTGGGCGACGTCGCGCCGCGCGAGAGCTTCAACGGCATCGACGCCAGCGGCGGCCGCGGCACCATGGGCAATCCGGAGCTGACGCCCTATACCGCCGACAATCTCGACCTGGGCGCGGAGTGGTACTTCGGGCGAGGCGGCCTGATCGGCGCCAATGTCTTCTACAAGGACATCAAGGACTTCATCGACACGACCGCGTTCGTCGAGAATCGCACCTTCCCCCGTCAGGCGGACGCGGTGCTGGTGACGGGGCCGATCACCTTCGTGCGGCCGGTCAACGGCGTGTCGGCCAAGATCAAGGGCTTCGAGCTGACCGCCCAGTCGCGGCTGGACTTCGTGTCGGACGCCCTGCGCGACTTCGGCTTCGTGGCCAACTATGCCTACACCGAGAGCTCGGCCGACTTCGCCACGGCCGGCGACGTGCGCAGCGCGGGCCTGCCGGGCCTGTCGAAGAACAGCTACAATCTGGTCGGTTACTACGACAACGGCCGGTTCGACGCCCGCTTCTCGTATTCCTGGCGCGCGCGCTTCCTGGCCGAGTTCAACAGCGACTTCGGCATTCCGCGCTTCACCGATCCGTACGGCCAGCTGGACTTCAGCACCAACTACGACCTCACCGACCGCTTCTCGCTGCAGATGCAGGTGCTGAACCTCACCCGATCGCAGCGGGTCAACAAGTCCAGCGCGCTCCACATGCCGTTCAATGTCGAGGAGCTGGATCGCCGCATCCTCTTCGGCGGCCGCGTGAAGTTCTAAGGGCCATGGCCGAGCCGGCGTCGCGCCGGCTCGGCCGCACGGCGAAGGGGAGGGGCGTATGAAGCAAGCCGTGGCGGCCCTGGCGGCCATCGTCCTGGGAGCGGGCCTCATGTCCGGCCAAGCGCAGGCGCGCGATGCCGCGCCCACGTCGATCATCCTCGACACCGACATGTGGGGCGACATCGACGACGCTCTGGCCCTGGCGATGCTGCATGCGCTGCAGGACCGCGGCGAGGCGAGGATCCTGGCTGTCACCAGCTCGACGGACGACCGCTGGTGCGCCGCCTATGTCGATCTGCTCGACACCGCCTATGGCCGTCCCGGCATCCCCGTCGGCCTCGTGCGGAATGGCGTCAAGCCGCTGGCGCGCTGGGCGGGGGACGGCGCACCGATGGACGCGGGCGCGCCGATGTACACCGAGTACGTCGCCAAGCTGCGCACGCTCGACGGAACCCCAAAGTTCCCTCACAGCCTGGCGGACGGGGATGACGCGCCTGAGGCGGTGGCGCTGCTGCGAAAGACCCTGGCCGCGCAGCCGGACGCCAGCGTCGTGGTCGTCGCCATCGGCTTCTCGACCAATCTGGCGCGGCTGCTGGCCAGCGGACCCGATGCGGCCAGCCCGCTGAAGGGGAGAGATCTGGTGCGGCGCAAGGTCCGGCTGCTGTCGATCATGGCCGGCCGCTTCGCCGATGCGCGGGTCGGTGACGAAGTCCTCCTGAAGAGCCGCCCCGAGTACAACATCCGCAAGGACATCCCGTCCGCCCGGGCGCTGTTTCGCGACTGGCCCACGCCCATCGTCGCCAGCGGCGCGGAGGTCGGCTTCACCCTGCGGATGAAGGGGGCGGACATCCAGCGCCGGTTCGCCCGCGCCCCAGATCATCCCATCCCGATCACCTATCGGTACATGGACCAGACCTACCGGTCCGCCACGGCGCCCAGCGGGGCGCTGCACGACCACAAGACTTTCGACCTGACCTCGGTCCTCTACGCGGTCCGTCCCGACCGCGGCTATTTCTCGCTGTCGGGTCCGGGCGCGATCAAGGTCCTGCCCGACGGCGTCGCCCGGTTCGAGGCCGACGCTCGCGGATCGGCGAGATATCTCACTCTCGACGACACCCAGCGCGCCCGCGCCCTGGAAGCCATGACCGCGCTGGTCGGTCCCTCCCCATTGGAAAGCCGCCAAATTCCATGATGTCCCGCATAGCGATCCGTCTCGTGATGAGCGCCTGTCTGATGGTCGTGGCCCTGAGCGGCGGCTCCGCGCTGGCCGCGCCGGTCGGCGACAAGCACTGGGCGCTGCTGGCCGGCCGGCTCTTTCCCGCCCTGACGGCGCTGGCGCAAAGTCCCGAGGGGGCGCAGGTCGCGTCGTCGATGCGGGCCGAGCGGCGAAAGCGCCTGGACGCCTGCCAGCGCGGTGCGCCGTGCGTCCTGCGAGCGTCTCTGTGGACGGACGCGGAGATGGACGAGGTCGCCGCTCAGGCCGCACCCGCGCTGAAGCCCGCAAGTCGCAAGGCGGTTGCGGCCGACGACGGCGTTTCCGCCCAGGTGCTGCGGGAGCTGAGGGGGCTGAACGCCATCGTCCAGGTCTATGGTCTGCGCGCCGTCCCGCGTTATCCGCAGATCGATGGGCCGATCGACCCGCCGGGCAGCGCGCAGTTCAACGCCACCCTGGCCGACGCCATGATGCTGGCGGAAGCGGGCCGTGACGATCCGGGCGCGGATTTCGATCCGAGCCTAGCGGTGGCGATGGCGCTGCTCGACGCCAACGGCGCGGACGACGCCGTCGCATTCGAGCCTCTGGATGCGACCTACAACGCCGCGGCGCTGTCGTCGGCGCCGACCGTCGACTGGAAGCGCTACCGGTATGTCGCGATCATCGCACCGGGCGTCGGACCGACCGATCTTTCCACGCCGTTGAGCGCCCGGGGCAAGCTCAATGTCCGCTTGGCCGCCCAGCAGTTCGCGGCGGGTCTGGCACCCTTCGTGATCGTGTCCGGCAGCGGCGTCCACCCCAAGGGCACGGCGTTCGTCGAAGCGGTCGAGATGCGCAAGGCGCTGGTCGAGCGCTACGGCGTGCCCGCCGAGCGTGTTCTGATCGAGCCCTATGCGCGGCACACGACGACCAACCTTCGAAACGTCACGCGAAGGCTGCTGGCGATGGGCGCGCCGCTGGAGCGCGAGGCGCTGATCGTCACCAACCCCCAGCATGCCCAGTATATCGAAGGCCCCGACTTCAAGGCGAGGGCGGCGGCCGAACTTGGCTATCAGCCCGGCCAGGTCACCGCTCGCCTCGCGCCCACGGCGCTGATCTTCAAGCCCTCGATCGCTTCGACGCGCATCGATCCGTCGGACCCGCGCGACCCCTAGCTCAAGGAAGTCTCAGGCCGTCCCCCCCAAGGACTTGCCGGGCGGGTGATCAGACCGATCGCCCATACTGGGTGAGCGATCGGCCCTGCTGATCGCTCACTCTTTTGCACTGGCCGGAGCGGGATGGCCGAAAGCCCGCCAAACTTCTCAGCATTATTGGCTGTGTGCGTTGCCGCAGGGACAAGTTCCAGCTTGCGCGAGCAATGTTCGCCAACCCTTGCGCGCGGCGAAAAGCCGGATCACTCTCTGCCTTAACAACGATAACATTCAGGGAGGGCGTCCGGGCCATGGCCAGTGAACGCTATGATTACGTCGTCATCGGCGCCGGTTCGGCCGGCTGTGTGCTGGCCGCGCGCCTGACGGAAGATCCCAACATCAAGGTCCTGCTGCTGGAGGCTGGCGGCAAGAACAGCTCGATCCTGGTGCGCATGCCGGCCGGCGTCGGCAATCTGATCAAGGACAAGGGCGACCAGAACTGGGGCTTCTGGACCGACCCCGAGCCCCATCTTGACAATCGGCGCCTGTGGTGGCCGCGCGGCAAGGGCCTGGGCGGGTCCTCGGCGATCAACGGCATGATCTATATCCGCGGCCATGCGCGCGATTACGATCAGTGGCGGCAGATGGGCCTGTCGGGCTGGTCCTATTCGGAGGTGCTGCCGTACTTCAAGCGCTCGGAGACCCATCACGGCGGCGGCGACGCCTATCATGGCGAGGCGGGCCCGCTGCACGTGTCGAAGGGTGAGAGCGACAGTCCCTTCTACGGCGCGCTGATCGAGGCTGGCCGCCAGGCGGGCCACAAGGTCACCAAGGACTTCAACGGCTACCAGCAGGAGGGCTTTGGCCCCTATGACCTGACCATCCGCGACGGCAAGCGGTGGAGCACGGCCATGGCCTATCTGAGCCAGGCGCTGGGTCGGCCGAACCTGACCTGCATAACCGAAGCGCGGACCACCAAGATCCTGGTCGAGAAGGGCCGGGCGATCGGCGTCGAATATGCGGTCGGCAAGGGCGGCGAGCGCCAGGTGGCCCACGCCGACGCCGAGGTGCTGCTCAGCGCTGGGGCCGTGCAGTCGCCGCACATCCTGCAGCTGTCGGGCATCGGCGCGCCGGACGAGCTGCGGGCCCAGGGCATCGCGGTGACCCACGAGTCCAAAGGCGTCGGCGCCAATCTGCAGGACCACCTGGACGTCTGCGTCTCGTGGACCAGCAAGAACCTCAAGACCGCCTTCTCGGCCAACAAGGGGCTGAACAAGCTGGGCGTCGGCCTCAACTACATGATGTTCGGCAAGGGGCTGGGCCGGCAGCAGTTCCTGGAAAGCGGCGCTTTCCTGAAGTCGCGGCCCGATCTGGACCGGCCCGACCTGCAGATCCACGGCGTGCTGGCGATCATGCAGGACCACGGCAAGACCGTGGTCGAGAAGGACGGCTTCACCCTGCACGTCTGCCAGCTGCGTCCTGAAAGCCGCGGTCATGTGGGCCTGAAGTCGGCCGATCCGTTCGACGATCCGGCCATCCGCGCCAACTATCTGTCGACGGACGAGGACCGCCGCGCCATCCGCGAGGGCGTGCGCATCGCCCGCGAGACCGTGGCCCAGGCCGCCTTCGACCCCTACCGCGCCTCGGAATATGCGCCGGGCGCCGACGTGAAGACCGACGCCGAGCTGGACGCCTGGATCCGCGCCAAGGCTGAGACCATCTACCACCCGGTCGGAGCGTGCCGCATGGGCGTGGCCGGCGATCCGCTGGCGGTGGTCGACGACCAACTGCGGGTGCAGGGTCTGCAAGGCCTGCGAGTCGTGGACGCCTCGGTCATGCCGACCCTGGTGGGCGGCAACACCAACGCCCCGACGATCATGGTCGCCGAGCGCGCCTCGGACCTGATCCGCGGCAAGGCGCCGATGGCGTCGCTGGACGTTCCGGTGTTCGAGGACGGCCACGCAGTGGCTGCGGAGTAAGGAAGACAGGATGCAGCATCGCCCGCTCGGCCGTTCCGGCCTCTCCACCGCGCCGCTGGTGTTCGGCGGCAACGTGTTCGGCTGGACGGCGGACGAGGCGACCTCGCACCACCTGCTGGACGCCTTCGTCGACGGCGGCTTCAACGCCGTCGACACGGCCGACGTCTACTCAGCCTGGGTCCCTGGCCACACGGGCGGCGAGTCCGAGAGCGTCATTGGCCGTTGGCTCTCCACCTCCGGCCAGCGTGAGAAGGTGCTGATCCTGACCAAGGTCGCCATGTGGCCCAAGCAGCCGGGCCTGTCGGCCGCCAATATCGAGGCGGCGGTCGAAGGTTCGCTGAAGCGGCTGCAGACCGACTATATCGACCTCTACCAGGCCCATCGCGACGACGAGGAGGCGGCCCAGGACGAAACCCTGGAAGCCTTCGATCGGCTTTTGAAGGCCGGCAAGGTGCGGGCGATCGGGGCTTCGAACTTCGCGCCGGCCCGGCTGAAGTCCAGCCTGGAGATTTCGGCGGCCAAGGGCCTGGCGCGCTACGAGACGATTCAGCCGAAGTTCAATCTGTTCGATCGCGATGAGGTCGAGGGCGCGCTGACCGACCTGACGCAGGCTAAGGGGCTGGGCGTCATTCCATTCTATGGTTTGGCGTCGGGCTTCCTGACCGGTAAGTACCGCACCGAGGCCGACTTCGAGGGCAGGGCGCGGGCGTCGACGATCAAGCGCGAATATTGGAACGACAAGGGGCGCGCGATCCTGTCGGCTCTGGATGACGCGGCGCAAGAGGTCGGGGCGACGCCGGCCCAGGTCGCCCTGGCCTGGATCATGGCCCACCCGGCCATCACCGCGCCACTGGCCAGCGCCACCTCGCTGCAGCAACTGGACGAGCTGATGGCCGCTGCCCGGCTGGAATTGCCGGGCGATGTCTGGAAGCGTTTGGATGCGGCGGGGCGCCCCAGCCCCTAGGGTTAGGCGATCCGCCGACCATCCAGGGTCGCCAGGCGCAGGCGGGGCAAGTCTTCGTTGCCGTCGCCCAACGGCTTGATCTCGCGCACGGCCAGCTCATAGGCCGGGCGGCCCATCAACCGGGCCATCATCGCCTTGGGTTGATAGAGGCCCAGGAAGCGGTCGGTTTCGCCCGACGCGCCTTGCAGGGGCGCGAACAGCACCTCCATCCCCACGCTGGGTACGCCGTGAGCGCGAATGTCGGCGGTGACCACCACCGGCGTGCGGCGCTTGCGCGCGACGTCGAGGGCGGTTTTCAGCTCCAGACGGTGGGCCAGGGCCCATAGCGACAGGGCGTCGTGACCCCGCAGGTCGCGGGCGTGCAGGTCCGAAACAAAGCCGCCGGCCAGGCGGAACGGCAGCCTCGCGCCGTCGCGGCCCAGGATGAACACCTGGGGCAGCAGCTCCAGGAAATCGCCCGGATTGATGTCGGTGCGACGCGGCAAGGCGGATTCACCTTTTTTGTCGCGCCAATAGTCTATCAATCGTTCCGTGCTTGGATGGAACATCGTCGTCCCCTGGCGGGTCCATTCGCGGCTGTTTTCGACCGCACGGACCTTGCTGGGAGAACCGGGCCAAGCGCTTCACCGTCCCATTCTGGCGCAAGTCAGGCGGAGCGGCCGCCTCGGCCCGTTTCTTGCTTAACCAAAGCGGAACGACCCGATGTGAAGGGAACCGCCGTGATGAAGGCGCTGAAATTGATCCCGCGTAGGCTGGCGATCGGCCTGGGAACGCTGCTGGGCGGCGTGCTGCTGGGCGGCGCGGCCTATGCGGCCGGCTGCACGAGCGGTTGTGTCCCGACGCCGCCGGCGTGCTGCAAGCCGCCCCCGGTTCCGCCCAAGCCTCCGGCGCCGCCGATCGGCTGCTGCAAGGGCGGCGGCGGTCACAACGTCAACATCCCGGGCGTCAATGTGAACATCGGCGCGACGGTGATCGTCAACGCCAACGCCTCGGCTTCGGCCACCGCCAACGCCGGCTCCGGTTCGGGCGCGGCGGCGGGCGCCGGCTCGGCCGCGGGCGTGGTGAACTATTACGGCGGCGGCGGTCACGGCGGCTACTATTCGGGACCGATGGCCACCGGCTACATTCAGGGTCTGAATGTCGAGGGCGGCGAGCAGCGCCGCCGCCAGGCCTATGAAGCCACCCGCACCAAGCTGCGCCGCGTCGTCGTGCGCGCTGTGTGCCTGGACGACCGCGACGTGCCGCACCCGGCCTCGCAGGTCACGCCCGACCGCGAGATCGAGGACGGCTACGACGGCGAGCTCTATCGCTGCATCGCCGGCTCGCGCATGCAGTACGTCGTCGGCGACTATGACGGCCGCATCGACATCAGCACCGGCGGCGCCGGCCAGACCTACACCTGCCGCAAGAACGAGTCGCTGTACCACGTGCCTGGCGCCGTGCAGGGCCAGGCTTCGCTGAGCTGCCGTCCGCAACGTCCGGCCCGCGACTGCAACGAGCGCTCGCTGCTGCGTCGCTTCGGGGCCGGTGTGAAGGTGCTGACCATCCTGACCACCGAGACCTACACCGCCTACCGTGAGGAGATGGTGCAGGAACGCCAGACGCTGGGCGCCAGCTTCAGCCTGGACGGCGGCGTCGGCGGGGTCGTCTACTAGGATCCAGTCCTGGAGCCGGAACTGAAAAGGCCCTCCCGATTGGGAGGGCCTTTTTGCTGCGTCTTACTTGGCGCCGGCTTCCGGCTTCACCAACAGAAGCCAGGACTTGTCGTCCGCCAGGACGGCCTTGGCCGCCTTCTGGACGTCCGCAGCGCTGACCCGTGACAGGCCCGCCAGCACCGAGCGGTTGGCGTCCAGCAGGCGCGGATCGTCCTGGGCGCCGGAGAGGGCGCTCAGCCAATATTCGTTGGTGGCGCGGGCCTTCTCGATCTGGTCGATGCGCGGCTTCTTGGCCCGTTCCAGCTCGTCGGCCGTGATCGGCTTGTCGCGCAGGTCGGCGGCGATCTCACGGATGGTCGCCACGACGCCGTCGAGCTGTTCGGGCGGCACTTCCAGGCTGACGGCCAGATAGCCCCAGTTCTTGAACACCACGCTGGCGGTCGACGAGGCCGAGGGCGAGTAGGTCGCGCCCTGCTTTTCGCGCAGCTCGTCGATCAGCCGCAGCTGCATCACCTGGCTGAGCACGGTGATGTCGCGCGAGCGTTGCAGGTCGGCGAAGAGGTCGTCCGTCCGCCAGGCCATGAACAGCGCGCCCTGGTCGGCGCGACCCTTGTGGGTGCGGATGACCGGCTGGGCCGACGGGGCGGGGAACGGCGCCTTCTCCGCGCCCGCCAGCGGCGGGTCACCGGGACGCTTGGGCAGCGCGCCGAAGGTCTCGGCCACGGCGGCGATAGCCTTGTCGACCGTGGTGTCGCCGACAATGACGATCTCCAGGTCGCCTTGGGCCAGCGGGTTGGCCACGGCGGTCTTCAGCTCGTCTAGCGAGGCGGCGGCGATCTGCTGGCGCGACGGGAAAGTCCAGCGCTGGTCGCCCTCGTGCATCAGCCCGCCGAGATCGCGGCCCAGGACGCCGCCGGTGGTGCTCTGCAGCTGGTCGTGCAGGGTGCCGTAGCCGGTCTTGACCCGATTGAAGGCCTCCGGACGCCAGCCGGGTTCGACCGCATAGGCCGCCAGCACCTGCATCTCGGTGGACAGGTCTTCCGGACGGGTGCGGCCGGTGAGCGTGAAGGCGTCGTCCTCCACGCCCAGCTGGGCGTTCCAGATCTTGCCGGTCAATACGCGCTCGATGTCCTGGGCGGGGATCTGCTTGAGGCCGCCCTCAATCAAGGCCGAGCCCGACCACAGCGGGCTCTGCTTGTCGGACGGCAGGTCCAGCAGGCCGTGACCGGCGCGCACCTTCACCAGGATCTGATCGTCGCGGAACTTGGTCGGCTTGATGCTGAGCTTCACGCCGTTCTCGAAGCGCACGAAGACGGCGTCCAGATCGGTGATGTCCTTCTGCTCGGCGACCTTGCCGGCCTGGCCGAAGCTGGAATAGGGCCATACGGTCTCGCCCGGCGCGGACGGCGGCAGCACCGGCTTGGCGCGGGCGTCCTCGTAGGCTTTCAGCACCGCCTTGTCGCCGCCGTCGATCGCGGTGGGGGCGGCGATGGTCAGCAGCGGGCCCTGGCCGGCGAAGGCGGTCTTCAGCACGGCGTTGACCCGCTCGGCGGTCAGGCCCTTCACCAGCTGATCGTAGAAGGCCAGGTTCTGGCTGGGCGAGGTGATGACCTCGCCGTCGTTCAGGGTGCCGACCAGTTGGTTGGCCAGGGCCGGCGTGCGCTGGGTGGCTTCGCCGGCGGCGGTGGCGGCCAGCACCGAACGCAGGGAGGCGATCTCGCGATCCAGCTCATCCTGACGCACGCCATACTGCAGCACGCGGCGCTGCTCGGCGTCCAGGGCTTCGACGGCGGCCTGCCATTCGGTGGGCTGGGCGGTGGCGGCGAAGGTGGTCACCCGCACCGCGCCGTACTGGTCGTTCTTGAACGCACCGCCGGCGATGAACGGGGGCTCGGCCGAGCGGCCGATGGCCTGGAGGCGGCGGTTGATGACCGCAAAGCCCAGGTTCTCCAGCATGTCGCGCTCGTCGACGGCCTTGCTCTCCAGCAGGTCGTCGGGCTTGCGCATCCAGCTGATCTGCACCGACCACGGCGCGCCGGCCTCGGTGATGACCTTGGCGGTCGGGCCGCGCTTGGCCACCGGACCGACGTCGGGAAGCTTGCCCGGCTGGCCCTTGCCGGCCCAGTCGCCGAACTTGCCCTTGATCTTGGCTTCCATGGCGTCGACGTCGAAATCGCCCACGGCCACCAGAACCGCCCGCTCGGGGCGGTACCAGGCCTCGTAGAAGTCGCGGATGCGCTGGGCGGGCGCGGTCTTCAGCACCTCGGTCTTGCCGATCGGGATGCGCTTGGGTGGCAGTTGGCCCTCCATCTGCGCCGACAGGGTGGCGATGGCGACGCGATAGCCGGGGGTGTCGCGCGTGCGCTGCTCGGAGAGCACGACGCCGCGCTCGCGATCAACGGCCTCGAGGGCGATGGTCAGCTCACCGGCCGCTTCGCGCAGCAGCATCAGCGAGCTGTCGACCGTGGCGTCGTCGGCCTTGGGCAGGTCCAACTGATAGCTGGTCTGGTCGAAACTGGTTTGGGCGTTGGTGTCGGCTCCGAACGCCAGGCCGTGGCGCTCCAGGATCTTGACCATCTCGCCCTCGGGCACGTTCTTGGAGCCGTTGAAAGCCATGTGCTCCAGGAAGTGGGCCAGGCCCTGCTGGTCGTCGGCCTCCATCAGCGAGCCGGCGTCGAACCACAGACGCAAGCTGGCCTGCCCCGGCGGGGTGGCGTTCTTGCGAATGGCGTAGCGCATGCCGTTGGGCAGGGTCCCGAAGCGCCAGGACGGATCGACGGCGACGTCGGACAGCTCTTGCGCCCACTGGCCCGGCTTGAGGTCGGCCAGCTTGGGACCGGGCAGGTCAGCCGGTTCGGGCGCAGTGGCCTCATGCTTCAGCAGCGGCAGCTTGGGCGAGGGAAGATGCGAGCAGGCGGCCAGCGAGAGGCCGGCGGCGGCGACAAGCGCCAAGCGCGAAGCGCTGATCATCGAGAATCCAGGGTAGAGCCAACGAAGGCGGCACCTTGACTGTCCGCCATGGCGCAAGCAAGGCGCGAGAGCGGCCTAAACCCGTCCCTCTGGCGAAAGCCAGGGCCCAGATCTCGAAACGCTGGGGATGATTGGAGAAGCGCTGACGCTGATAGCGTCAGCCCCAAAGCTCGCCACCTGGGTCCCGGCTTTCGCCGGGAAAGCGGGTTCTGTTATGCCGCCGCGACGTCGCCCGTGGTGCGACGCAGGCGCCAGAAGCGGATGGTGCGAAGAGCGCTCTCGCGCGGCAGGGCGGCATAGAGCTCGCCATAGGCCCGGGCGCGCAGCATCACCTCGTCCGAGGGATCCAGGATCAGCAGGGCGAAGGTCAGGAACAGCGAGCGGTCGAAGTCGGCCGCCTTGCAGATTACCGACAGGGCGTCCATCTCGCGCCGCTCCAGGATCTTGCGGGCGGTGTGGAAGTCGACATCGGCCAGGTCGGCCAAGGCCACCAGGAAGAGGGTCGTCTTCTTGGCGCGCAGCATGCCGGCCAGCACTTGCGGCGAGATCTTCGCCTTGGCGCGCAGCGTGCGGAATTCCTTCTCGGCCGCGGCGTAGTCGGCGGGCAGGGCGCCGTCGTCCATGGCCACACGTTTGCGGCCGGCGGTCAGGGCCGCCTCCAGCATGGCCGGGTCCATGCCGGCGTTCTTCTCCATGATCCGGTCGCGAAGCTTGGCCTCGACCATGAAGTACATTTCGTTCAGCAGGTCGACTGGCAGGCTGTTGCGGTCGATCACCGCCTCGTGCAGGGCCGGGTTGGCCGCGGCGCGGTCGACGACGGTCTCGTGAGCAGTGCGCGAGAGCACGGCGCCCTCGTTGCGCAACAGGACGCCCAGGGTGTCGTCGTCGCCGCGTGCGACGATGGCGTCGGAGACGGCGCTGGACACGCTGGCGCGTTGCGAGATGGCGCGAAGGTGGTCCTGACCCTGAGTGCGGGCCACGTGCAGCAGGTCGTCGTCGGTCAGGGCGCTGGAGCGTAGGATCGGCTCGGCGACGGCGATCGAGTCTGAAGCCAGGGTGCGGGTCAGGCCGCGCGGCGGGGCGGGCGCTTCGCCCAGGCGCTGGGCCAGCTCGACCTTGACCGCTTCTTCCATCTCGCCGGCCAGCTGGCTCATGACGTCGTCGAACAGGCCCATCTCGACGGAGCCATGACCTTCGCCCTCGAAGAACATGTCGGTCACGCCGCGCAGCAGCTCGCGGCGCTTGGCGCTGGACGGCTCGTTGGCCAGCGCGATCAGGTCGTGAAGGCGGGACTCCATCACTGGGTGTCGTCCTTCTTGTCGCTGCGGGACGTCGGCTCGTCGTCGTCGGGCGCGGTGGCCGGCGGACCGACCAGCACCATGCGCGAGGGGCCCGCGGCGGGAATGGGATCGGGTTGCAGGCCGAACTCGCGGCCGACCGAATAGGTGCGGGCGGTGGTTTGGCCCGGCAGCAGCGCGCGGGGCACGACGGGCGGCGCGACGTAGGGCGCTTGAGCGTAGGTCTGCGGTTGCGGCGGGGCCGGCGGTGCGTCGTAGATGCTCTGTGGCAGGGCGCGGGCCGGGGCCTGCGGGACCTGTTGCGGGATGGGCGCGCGGACGGCCTGTTGCTGGACGGGCGGCTGAATCGGGGGCGGCGCACCGACCGGCAGCGACCACCAGGGCTGGTTGCGAGCGGCGGACTGGGAAGCCGCGATCCGCGAGGCGGCTTGCGGCGCAGGCGGCGCGACGTCGGCGCGCTTGCCGCTCCAGCCCAGGGTGCGACCGGCATAGGGCTGGGCGCCGTAGGGTTGCGAGCCGTTCAGCGGCGCGGGAGCGCGTTCACGTTCGGGGCCGTAACGGCTCTCACGAACGCCATCGGCGTGCGCCATAGTGGCGCAGGCGAGGGCGGCGATGAGGGCGACGGAGCGCATGAACCGTTCCAGGACAAGGGATCTCTCACCGACCAGTCCTAGGCCTTGCCGCTTAATCTATGGCTAACGGCCCCGCCATGAGTTCAGGAGCTTGCGTTCTAAATATTCCATGGTGGCGTGCAGCGCGACGCCCAGCACCGCCAGGGTCAGCAGAGCGGCGAAGACCTTGGCGGTCTGCAACCGATTGTAGGCCTCGAGAATGCGCCAGGCCAAGCCCTGGGAGCCGCCGGAGCCGGCCACGAACTCGGCGACCACGGCCCCGATGACGGCCAGGCCGGCGGCGACCTTATGCCCCTCCAGCAAGGCCGGGACGGCCGAAGGCAGGCGCAGGCGCGTGAGGCGCTGCCAGGGCGTGGCGCCATAGAGATCGAACAGGCGGGACAGGTCTGGATCGATGGCCTTCAATCCGGAAAGCGCGCCGGAGAAGATCGGAAAGAACGCCACGACGGCGGCCAGCCCGGTTACCGCCCGCTCAGGGTGGTCGATGCCGGCCCAGATGGTCACCAGCGGCGCGATGGCCACCAGGGGGGTCACTTGCAGGGTGACGGCGATCGGGCGGACGGCGTCTTCCAAGAGGCCATTCAGGCTGACCGCGAGGGCCAGGCTACAGGCGATCAGGCTGGCGATGACCAGGGCCAGCAGCGCCGTCGACAGCGTCGCCCAGGCTGAGCCCAGCAACAGCGGCCAGGACTGCGCCAGCGCCATGCCAATCGCGCTGGGCGGCGGCAGTAAATAGGGCGCGACACCGAGCGCGCGGCAGGCGATCTCCCAGCCGGCCAGCAGAACGGCGATCAGGATCAGAGGGGCCAGGACACGGGTCACGCCGCGCGCTCCATCGCGCCGGCCAGCAGGGTCGAGACGGCTTCGGCGGCCGTACGGAAAACTTCGGTTGTTCGAAAGCCGGGCGGGCGGACCAGCGGGCCGGCGACGGCGACCTCTCCGGCGATGCGACCGGGGCCAGAGGTCATGACCACGACGCGGCCGGCCATGTAGACGGCCTCCTCGACATTGTGGGTCACGAACACAACGGCCGGCGCCAGCTCAGCGGTCAGGGCCAGGACATCGTCGGCCAGGGCGCGGCGGGTGATCTCGTCCAGCGCGGCGAAAGGCTCGTCCAGCAGCAGCAGGCGCGGGCGGGTGACCAGGGCGCGGGCCAAAGACGCGCGCATGGCCATGCCGCCGGACAGCTGGGCAGGGCGGGCGTTGAGCGCGGCGCCCAGGCCCACCTTGCGCAGCGCTTCGTCCGCGGCGGCGCGAGCTTCGACTTTCGAGGTCCCCGCCAGTTCCAGCGGCAGGGCGACATTGTCTCGCGCCGGCAGCCAGGGGGCCAAAGTCGCGGCCTGGAAGACGACGGCGGTCTCACCCTTGCCGGCGGCGCGGGTCACGGTCCCGCGCGTCGGCGCCTCCAGGCCCGCCAGCAGCCGTAGCGCGGTGGATTTGCCACAGCCCGACGGCCCGACCAGGGCCACGACCTCGCCGGGCGACAGGCTCAGGTCAATCGGTCCCAGGGCGCGGCCACGGTCGTAGTCGACCTCGACGCCGGAAAGACTGGCGAGGCTCATTGGCCCTTGGGCAGGAACTGCAGCGTGTAGGCCTTCCTGTAGTCCATGTCCGCAGGATAGACGCCGGCTTCGGAGGTGACCTTGAACAGCTCTGCCCAGCGGGCGTCGGTCATCTGGCCGATCTCGCCGTCCTTGCCGACGATGCCATAGCTGCGCATCTTCTCGCGGGCCTGGTCCAGGACGTCCTGGGTCATTTCCGGATTGTCCTTCAGGATCGCCGCGTCGCCCGGCTTGGCGTCGCCGTAGAGATACGACTTCCAGCCCGCCGCCGTGGCCTCGACGAAGGCCTGCACCGCCGCCGGATTCTTGGCGATCAGGCTGTCTGGCACGAGGGCGAACGAAGCGTAGGCGGGGTAGCCGCTGTCGGCCAGCAGGAAGACCGCCGGCTTGATGCCGCTTTCCTTCTCGATCAGGTACGGCTCGCTGGTCGCGTACCCCTGCTGGATCACCCGCTTGTCGGCCAGGAACGGGGCGCTGGAATAGTTGTACTTGCGCACCTGGTCGTCGGTGAAGCCGTACTTGGACCGTAGCCAGACCCAGAAGGCGGTGATCGAGGCGTCCGACAGCAGGATCGGCCGGCCCTTCATGTCGGCGAAACCGTTCACGCCCTGGCCCGGATGGGCGATCAGCACCTGCGGGTCCTTCTGCATGAAGGCGGCGACGGCTTTGACCGGGGCGTTTTCCTTGGCCAGGTTCAGGGCGATGAAGCTGTTGGAGCCGACGCCCACATCGACCGCCCCGGCGGCCAGCAGCTGGGGCACGTTCACGGCCGGTCCGCCCTGGATCAGGGTGACGTCCAGGCCGCGCTTCTGATACTCGCCGGTCGCCAGGGCCTGGTAGTAGCCGCCCAGCTCGGCCTGGGCCCGCCAGTCGGTGGCCAGCTTCATGGCAGTCCGGCCGGGCTGGGTCGCTTCCTTCTGAGACGCGGGCGAGCAGCCAGCGATCAGGGCGGCGAGGCCCAGAGCGAGTATGGCGCGGCGCTGCATCGGAAGTCCCCCTTGTTCATCGTCAAGTTAGGCGGGGTTGGGGGCGGTTCCAACCCACCTCATCCGTTTCCCCGGCTTTCCCCGGGGAAAGCGCTTTGTTGGGCTAGCGCCGCCGGATCCACCGATCGACCTTGGCGTACAGCACTTCGCGCTGAACGGGTTTGGCGATGTGGTCGACCATGCCGGCGGCGTAGCAGCGCTCGACCTGGCGGGGCAGGGCGTCGGCGCTCATGGCCACGATCGGGGTCTGGCCGGCGCGTCCCCCTAGAGCCTTGATCGCCCGGGTCGCCTGCAGGCCGTCCATCAGCGGCATGTGGATGTCCATCAGGATCAGGTCGTACTCGGCCTTCTGCACCTGATCGACGGCCTGCTTGCCGTTCTCGGCCACATCGACCTCGCAGCCGACCAGCGACAGCAGAGCCGCGCCGATCTCCAGGTTCACCGCGTGGTCATCGACGATCAGGATCCGCGCTGCGCCCGGCGTAGCGGCCTTCGGCCGTTCGGGGGCAGAGGCCTCGTCTGCGGTCGGGGCGGTCAGTTCGATCCAGAAGCACGAGCCGCGCCCCGGCACGCTGTCGACGCCGATGCGGCCGCCCATCACGTCGATCAGGGTGCGAGCTATGGCCAGGCCCAGGCCCGAGCCGCCATGCAGCCGACTTGTCGAGCTGTCGGTCTGGGAGAAGCGCTGGAAAAGCAAAGCCTGCTTGTCCAGGTCGATGCCGACGCCGGTGTCGATGATCTCGAAGCGCAGACGGTCCTCGACCTCGCCGCGCTCGATCACCAGGCGCGTGTCGATACGGCCCTCTTCGGTGAACTTCACGGCGTTGTTGAGGATGTTGATCAGCACCTGGCGCAGGCGATCGGCGTCCAGTTCGTGCAGGGCCTCGACCGGGTCGATGATCTCGATGTTGAGGGCCAGGCCCTTGGCCCGGGCTTCGGGGGCCATGATCGACACGGTGTCGCGCAGCAAGGCTGGGGCCGAGGTCGGCTGGGGCAGGAGCTCGATCTGGCCGGCCTCGACGCGCGAGAACTCCAGGATGTCGTTCAGCACCGTCAGCAGGGCCGCGCCGGCGCTGTCGATCAGATTGACCTGCCGACGAGCGTCGGGCGGCAGGTCGTGGCGGGCGGCCAGGAGCTGGGCGAAACCGAGCACGCTGTTCAGCGGCGTGCGGATCTCGTGGCTCATGGTGGCCAGGAACTCGGTCTTGGCCTCGGTGGCGGCCAAGGCCCGGCTGCGGGCGGCGCGGGTCAGCTGCTCGCGGCGCAGCAGAAGTCGCTTGAGCCGATCCTGCTGGGCCAGGACCAGGCCGGCGGCCAGGCAGGTATAGAACAGCACCGCGATGAACACCTGGATGGTTCGCGCCTGGGCGACGGGACCGAGGATAGCGTTGAAGCGCGGCGAGGCGCCGGACATGGCGATCGGCAGGGTGATCACCGCGACGATGATCGAGGCCATGGCCGCGCCGCGCGCGCCCAGCCGATAGGCGGTGGCCAGGGCGATCGGGAAGATCAGGAACGGCGGCGCGCCCGAGGCGGGGTGGGCGCACAGCAGGGTGACGGCGGCGACGGCGAACAGCAGGGCCGACTGCTCGGGCCAGGATCGCTTGAACGAGCGGCGATGCTCGGCGTCGATCAGCACCAGGGCGGCGGGCAGCATCACCGCCAGGCCCAGAGCGTCGCGCAGGAACCAGTCCAGTCCGATCTGTACGAATGACCCGCCGAAGCCGGCGCTCAGGATTGCGGCGCACAGAACGGCGAAAACGGCGGCGATCGGCGTGGTGATGGTAGGCAGGGTCGTCAGGGCGCGCATGGTCCGGATACGCGGCGCTCCATGCGCCAGCCGCAGGCAGACGCCCCAGACGGCCAGGGCCTCCAGCGTATCGAGAGCGGTATAGAGCAGGGCCAGGTGAACCGCGTCGCCGGTCGTCAGGTCGACGGCCAGGTGCGAGGCGACGAAGACGCCCGACAGGACCAGGCGGCGCGAGCCGTTCAGGGCCAGAAGACCAGCCGCCAGCAGTGCGGTGGCGGGCCAGAAGGCGGCGACGCCCAGGCTGGTGCGCGTCAGATATTCGCTGAACACTTGGCTGGCGACGATCACGACCGACAGGACCAGCAGCAAGGCGGTCTGTCGTTGGCGCTCATGCAAAGCCAGCCTATGCGGCATGCCTTGGTCGTCCCCCATTCGGCCGCGTCGCGCAGCGGCTATGACGGTTGAACGCGAGCAGCGGCCCGCGCCATTCCGATCATCAATACGCCCCCGCTGCGCCCAGTTGCGGGCTTATCGCCGAATGTGTCGTTTCGCCGCAGCTTGGGCGGCGCAGAATGCACGCTCGCAAGTGCAATTCAAGAGGGAGCGCTGGTGAGGGTTCGCGGCGGTCAGCCGGCGAGACCTTCCTTTTTCTCTTCCAGCGCCAGCCAATCCATTTCGGCCTGCTCCAGATCGGCGCGAGCCTTGTCCAGGGCCTTCATGGTCTTGTCGAAGGCGGCGGGATCGCGGCTGTAGAGATTGGGATCGGCCAGGGTTTTCTCGAAGCCGGCGATGATCGCCGGGCTCTTGGCGATCAGGGCCTCGCACTCTTCGAGGCGACGCTGGTCCTTGAAGGTCAGCTTGACGCTCTTCTTGGCCGGCGCAGGCGCGGCGGGCGCCGGGGCGGCCGCCTTGGTGTTGCGGGCCACCGGCGTGAAGGACGAACCGGCGCCGGCGCCGCGCGCGCCCTTGAAGAAGTCGGGGCTCTGGTCGATCAGGTCGGTCCAGCCGCCGGGCGTCTCCAGCACGTTACCGTGGCCGTTCATGGCGATGGTCGAGGTGGCCAGGCGATCGATGAAGTCGCGGTCGTGGCTGACCAGGATCAGCGTGCCCTCGAAATCGGCCAGCAGGTCCTCCAACAGGTCCAGCGTGTCCATGTCCAGATCGTTGGTCGGTTCGTCCAGCACCATCAGGTTGGTGGGATTGGCCAGGGCGCGGGCCAGCAGCAGGCGGTTGCGCTCGCCGCCCGACAGGCTGGTGACGGGCTGGCGCAGCTGGGCCTCGGTGAACAGGAAGTCCTTGGCGTAACCCGCCACGTGCTTGGGCTGGCCGCGCACGATGATGGAGTCGCCGCCGCCCGGGGTCAGAAAGTCCCAAAGCGTGATCTTGTCCGACAGCGCCATGCGGCCCTGGTCGATGTACGAGACCTCCAGATTGGTGCCCAGGGTCACGGTCCCGGCGTCCAGCGGGATCTCGCCCAGCAGCATCCGCACCAGGGTGGTCTTGCCCGCGCCGTTGGGGCCGACCAGGGCCACGCGGTCGCCGCGCAGGATGCGGGTCGAGAAGTCCTCGACGATCACGCGATCGCCGAACTTCTTGGTCAGACCCTTGGCTTCGACCACCTTCTTGCCCGAGACCGAGGCGGTTTCGACGGCCATGAACATCGAGCCGCGCTTGTCGCCCTGCAGGTCCTTCTTCTGGGCGCGCAGGTCCATCAGGGCGCGGCGGCGGCCTTCGTTGCGGGCCCGACGGCCCTGGACGCCGCGCGCCAGCCAGGCGTTCTCGCGTTCCAGCACCTTGTTCAGGCGACGCTCCTCGTCGGCCTCGGCGGCGAGAACCTGTTCGCTCCAGGTCTCGAACTCGGCGAAGCCCTTTTCGAGGCGGCGCACCTTGCGATGCTCCAGCCAGAAGGTGCGCTGGGTGACGCGGTTCAGGAAGGCGCGGTCGTGGCTGACGATCAGAGCGGCGCACTTGGAGGCGGCCAGCTCCTCTTCCAGCGTCTGGATCGCGAAGATGTCCAGGTGGTTGGTCGGCTCGTCCAGCAGCAGCACGTCGGGCTCTTCGGCGAAGGCGCGAGCCAGGGCTGCGCGACGCTTTTCGCCGCCCGACAGGCCTTGCGAGCTCTTCTCCGGATCCAGGCCGAAGTCGGCCAGGGCCGACTGGGCCAGATAGTCCTGGGCGCCGCCGGCCGTGCAGTAGTCCAGCAGGGTCTCGCCGGTGATCTCCGGCTCCTGGCTGACGAAGATGATCTTGGCGCCCGGCTGGACGGCGCGCTCGCCGCTGTCGGGCTCGACGCCCTGGGCGGCGAGGATCTTCAGCAGAGTGCTCTTGCCCGCGCCATTGCGACCGACCAGGCAGGCGCGCACGCGCGGCTCCAGAGCCAGGTCGACGCCGTCGAACAGGGGCTTGGCCCCATCGGCGAGACGGACGTCCTTGAGGGCGAGAACGGGCGCGCGGGTCGGAGAAGCCATGATCTACAGACTTAAAGCTTTGGAATGTCGTGAAGGTGAGCGGCGTATAGCAGGCGGCGCGCCGAGGGAACGTCTAAATCGCCGCCGGCCCCGGAGCGCGGCGATACCCCATCAGGGTGCGATAACCTTGCGTGTTAACAGCTCGCCAAGCCTGACCTTGCTAGCAACCCGCCCCACCGGAGCACAAGTACTCGCCTTGCAGTCGAATACGGACAACTTTTCCGCTTCCGACACCACCGTTCCGCTGACCCTGGGCTTCGACAGCCTGAGGCGGCCGATCTGGGTGTTTGACGATGTCCGAAAGCGCAAGGTCTACGCTAACCGAGCCGCCCTGGACCTCTGGGGCGCGGCTTCGCTGGACGAACTGCTGGCGCGCGACTTCTCCGACCAGTCTCCAGCCATCCAGCGGCGTATGGCCGATATCGCCGGTCGCATCGAGGCCGGCGACGCCGTCGAGGAGCGTTGGACCTTCTATCCGAAGGGCGTAGCGGTCACGCTGGACAGCGTCATCTCGCGCATCGATCTGCCGGGCGGCGGGCGGGCCATGCTGTTCGAGGGGGCGTCGGTCGCGCCGCCGGCCGAGAAGCAGCGCGCCCTCGAGGCCCTGCGCCACACCAGCGCGCTGGTCTCTCTCTATGACGCCGACGGATATCGCCTGTTCGGCAACCCCGCGGCGATGACCAGCTATCCAGGGGCGCGCGTGCGCTTCGCCGAGATCTTCGCCAATGGGGATGTCGGCGGCGCGTTGTGGAGTTCGGCCCTGGCCGGAGAGGTCGTCGAGGGCGCCTATCGCGTCGCGACCGCGCACGGCCCTCGCTGGCACAGCGTGACCGTCCGCCGTACGCCCGACCCGATGACCGGCGAGCCCTGCGTCCTGGTCAACGAGGCCGACATCACCGAGGAGGTCGAGGCCCAGTCCGCTCTGGCCGAGGCCCGCGAGCGCGCCGAGGCGGCCATGGCTGCGCGTCAGGACTTTCTGGCCAATATGAGCCACGAGCTGCGCACGCCGCTGACCAGCATCCTGGGCTTCGCCGATTTGCTGGCCGCCTCCCGCCTGGACGACGAACAACGCGGGCGGCTGGACCGCATTCGCGACGCCGGGGCCGTGCTGCTGGAGACACTGAACGACGTGCTGGACTTCTCAAAGCTGGAAGCCGGCGGCATGAACCTGGAGATCCGGCCGTTCGCCCTGCGCGAGCTGCTCTCCCAGACCGTGGGTCTGTTCGAGGCCCAGGCCCAGGCCAAGACCTTGGACCTCAGCCTGCGCATCGATCCGGCTTGTCCCGAATGGCTGGAGGGCGACCCCGAGCGGTTACGCCAGGTGCTGGTCAACTTCCTGGGCAATGCGGTGAAATTCACGGGGGCGGGCAAAGTCGCCCTGAGCGCGGCTTTGCGGCCTGGCGCTGAGCCCGGCTCCGCGCGACTGGAGCTGGCGGTGGCCGACACCGGCGTCGGCGTGCCGGCGGCCATGCTGGATCTGGTCTTCGATCGCTTCGCCCAGGCGGGACCGGACGTGTCTCGTACGTTCGGCGGCACAGGCCTGGGTCTGGCGATCAGCAAGGAGATCATCGGGCTGATGGGCGGCGAGATCGGCGTCGACAGCATCGCGGGGCAGGGCGCGCGCTTCTGGTTCGTGCTGGACTTGGCCGTAGCCGCCGCGCCGGCGGTTTCGGCAGTGGAACCCGCTGCGGTCGAGGTCCGCCCGCTGAGGCTGCTGGTCGCCGACGACAACGAGGCCAATCGCGAGCTGATCGGCGCCCTGGTCCGTGCAGCAGGGCACCGGGCGGACGTGGTCGCCGATGGCGTCACGGCGGTCGAGGCGGCGCGCACGGGCGGCTACGACGTCGTCTTGATGGACGTGCAGATGCCGCATATGGACGGCCTGGCGGCCACGCGCGCCATCCGCGGCTTGGCTGGAGAGGCGGCGCTGACGCCCATCATCGCCCTGACCGCCAATGTGCTGCCCGACCAGGTGGCCTTCTACTGCGCCAGCGGTATGGACGACCACGTCGGCAAGCCGATCAACCCGCGTGAGCTGCTGACCAAGGTCGCCGTCTGGGGCGACAGCCGGCCTGCGCAGGTTGCGCGCAAGGGATGCGCCACCCAGGCCTGAAGCCCTTTTCGGATAAGCGGTTGCGCACTGCGGGACAGGTTGTCGCAGGCCCCGTTTTTCACATGTCTGCCTCTCGACACATTCATGATCGCTCGATAACAGATCGCACACTATTTAATTGATCACGATCATTTGGAGTTCAGTTCGATGTCGCGTTCCGCCGCCGCCCTGATCACGCTGACCCTGGTTGCCCTGACTGCGTTCAGCGCAGGGACAGCCCGCGCCGCCGTTCCGGCTGGCGGCCGCCCGGATGTCGCCAGCGTCACGTCGGTTCTGAACGAGAGCAAGCGCCCGGACGGCGCCAACTGCCGCGCCGTCCGCGAGATCATCATCATCGGCGGCGAAGAGGCCAAGATCACCCGGACCCTGTGCCGTGCTTCCGGTTCGACCGCTTTCACTCCGGTTTCGTAAGACGCTTGATCGCGGCTTGGGCAAAGGCGGCGGCGCTCCGGGCTTGAACCCCATTTTCGGTAGCCCTCAGAACCCGTCCACGTGCTTGCGGGGCAAGTTGTCGCATCGTCGTCTTTTGGCGCGTCTAGACCTCGACACATGACGGCGTTCGATCGATACCTCGCGCACGATCTAACCGGCTATCAAATGATGGAGCCCGCCTGATGTCGCGTCTTTCCGCCGCCGTGATCTCCCTGGTCGCCATCAGTGTTGTCAGCACTAGTGCGCAGGCTGCGCCGTTTCCGCAGAATTTGGCCCAGCTGGCTTCCGGCGCGGCCAAGAGCGCGCCGTGCGCATCGGGTAACGCCGCCTTGGGCGCGGGCGTCACCGCTGGCGCTTCGCTCGCCGCCAAGAAGGCCGGCATCAAGAATGCGGAAGTCGTCGGACTGGTGATTGGCGCTTTGCTGACCGACAAGATCGCCTGCCTGCTGAATCCGGGCGAACAGACCGCCGCCGCCACCGCCACCCAGAGCGTCGTCACCCAGGGTGTCGGCGCCCAGGCGCAGTGGACCTCGACCAGCCGTCCGGACGTCAGCGGTCGTTCGTCGGTGATGAGCGAAACCAAGCGCGCCGACGGCTCCCTGTGCCGCGCCGTGCGCGACGTGGTGATCATCAGCGGCGAGGAGACCACGGTCACCAAGACTCTGTGCCGCGCGGTGGGCGCGACGGGCTTCACCCTGGCCGCCGCTCCGTAGTAGGCTCCGACGCGATGAAGACATCCGTCCTCCTGGCCGCCTGTTCTGTCCTCCTGCTCGGCGCTGGCGCGGCTCGCGCCAACACGCCCGACGCCGACAATCCCACATGCCCCAGCATCCAGAAGGTGTTCGGTCCGCTATCTGGCCCGGTGCAGGTGCAGTCGGCCAAGGTGGATGGCCGTCGTGTCGTCAAGTTCAGCGGGGCGATCGTGCCCGGCGCCGCCGACAAGCTGGAGCGCGCGCTGGAAGAGAGCCGCGATCCGATCGACGAGGTCTGGATCGGCTCTAGCGGCGGCGACGCGGCTGAGGGGCTGAAGATCGGCAAGATGATCCGCGCCATGGGCGTGCCGACGCGTGTGCCCAACGGCTGGGGCTGCGCCAGCGCCTGCAACTTTGCCTTCATGGGCGGGGCGATCCGCACGATCGACGAGGGCGCGGCCTTCGCCGTGCACATGTTCACGATCACGGCCAGCACGGACTACCAGGCCTATGTCGACGTCACCCGCAAGGGCAACGACTCGAACATGACCCTGAACAACATCGCCCGCCGCGAGCAGGCCTCGGCCTTGCTGGCGACCGAGGAGAACGACTTCCTGATCCGCATGGGCATCTCGCGCCGCCTGCTGACCGAGGTCATGTACCAGCAGAAGGCCGACACCTTCTCGGGCAGCGACAAGTCGACCCTGCGCTGTCTGAGCAGCGAAGAACTTCAGCGCTACAACGTCGTCAACGCCGAGTAGGCCGCTTCAGGCCGCCGGCTTCTGCGATGCGCGGATCTTCTGGACCAGGGTTTTCAACTGCTCGTCGGTGAGCGCGCCTGGAACCAGGTAGCCGTTGATCACCAGGCCTGGCGTACCCTGCAGCGACAGCAGCATCGCTTCGCGCTCATTGCGCTTGAGGATGGCGTCGATGTCGCTCGCATGGGTCTTCAGATCGCGGGTCAGGCGGGCCCAGTCGACGCCGGACTGCTTGGCGATGGCCTCCACGGTCGCCTTGTCGCTCAGCCGGGTCGGGGAGAACATGAAGGCGCGATGCACCGCAGGGTACTGGCCCTGATAGTTGGCCGCCAGCGCCACCCGTGCGGCATGCTCGGACACGTCGCCGAAGATCGGCCATTCCTTGTGAACGACGGCCAGGCGGCGGTCCGCCTTCAGGGCGTTGACCAGCACCGGCTCCATCCGTTTGCAGTAGCCGCAGTTGTAGTCGGCATACATGATGATGGTGACGTCGGCGTCCGTCGGTCCGGCGCGCGGCGTGCCGGGGTCGCGAAGCAGGTCCTTGAAGCCATACTCGGCGGCGATGGGCGTGCGCAGGGTCGACGTCCCGACGTCGCTGGCGGTAGCCGGACCGAAGGCGGTCAAGGTTGCGAGCGACACGGCAAGCGCCGCGAACCAACGGAAAGTCATCAGAGCACTCCAAGCCCAAACGGGGCCTTGGTCTCTAGAGCATTTTTCGAGCGAAGTGGCTTGCGGTTCGCGTGATGCCGTCAGGTCTCCAGCTCTAGTAGGGCGAGCCGACCGTGAAGCCGGCGTTGTTCCCGATCGCCGTCGAGACGCCCGTGACCTGGCGGCCGCTGGACGAAATCGTCGTCGACGAGGAGGCGCCGATGTCGGCGCTGTTGTTCTGAGTGTTGGTCACGGTCATGCGGGCGTTGCAGCGCGAGCAGGCGTAGCTGCTGACCGCATTGCCCATGGCGGTGGCGGTGGTCACTGCGTCGTAACCCTCGGCGCCTTCGAACCGGGCCACGGCCTCGACGCCGCCGCCGGTGTTGGTCTGCAGGTTGTCGAGGACGACCTCGGTCCCGACATTGTTGACCTGCGAAGAGTTGCCGATCGCATAGGCCCCGGTCTGGGCCGCGCCGAACTGATACGAGGAGCCCTCCGCTTGGCCCCGGACGTACGAGGTGTTCCACTGGTGGGACGCGACGTCCAGCAGCGGGCCTTCGTTGTCGGCCGACAGATTGTTGCCGGTGGCCGTGGCCATGGTCGCCGTCAGGTAGCTGTTGCCGTAGGCGGTGAACTTGCTGGCCTGGGTGACGTCGGCGGTGTTGGCCTGGTCGGTGATCAGACGGGCGGCCGACTGGTTGCCGCCCGCGACGTTGATGTTGTTGCCTGTCGTTGTGGCCGTGACGGCGCTGGTCCCCGAAACGTACTGAACGATCGCCCCGCCATCGGCCAGGACATTGGCCTGGTTGGACTGGGTGATCCGTGCGCCGGCCGAACTGTTGTCCAGGGTCACGCCCTGGGTGTTGCCCATGGCCAGCGTGGAGACGGTCAGGTCGGCGGCGCTGGCCTGCTCGGCCTCGACCTGGCCCCGCGCGGTGACTTCCGCCGTATTGGTCTGCACCGAGAAGCCCGAGACCGTGCCGTTCGAGGCTCCAAAGGCGGCCGAGTTGCCGACCGCGGTGGTGCGCACGGCGCTCGCCGCGCCGGCGTCCGCGCCGATATTGGCCACGGTGTGGCCGTAGACCGCGCCCTGATTGACCTGGTCGGAGGTGATCGAGGCGTCGGCGTTGGTCACGCCCACCGAGACGCCGTTGGCGTGCGCCAAGGTGCTGGCGGTGACGCCTTCGGTTACGGTCTGAACGTTGAGCGTCTGCTCCGAGAAGATCTCGCTCAGATTGATCTGGCTGTTGAGAACTTCGCCGGACCCGGTGGTCTGGCTAGTAGCGACCCCGCTTAGCATCACGGATATCGGGATCGCGGCGAGCGTTCCAGCGAGACGGGTCATCGCGGGTTTGCGCATTGTTCGTTCCCAGATTGTCGTAAGCGGGCGTGAAGGCGCCGGTCTGGCCGACCGTGGCGTCGCCGAACGGGTCGTAACGCAGGCAGCTCTGCGGACCCGGCATGCCGTACAGGTTGGCCGACATCTCGACGGTGGCGCGCTCGATCAGGGCGCGCACCGCCAGCTGCATGGGCTCCAGAGCCCCGCGGCCGGCCGAGATGTCGAACAGGTTGCCATTGAGGAAGTCGAAGACGCCGGCGCTGATCTCACGGCCGACGACCTGCTTCTGGTAGGAGATGACGTCCACCACCTCCAGCGTACGGGTGTTCACCATCCGCAGGTCCAGGGCGATGTTCATGACGAACACCCGGCGGCGGAAGTTGCCCTTCAGCCCGTCGGTGTCCTTGTCGCCGGCATAGGCGTCGATGCCTTGCGAGCGGATGTTGTAGTTCAGCTCGGTGATGCCGCCGACCACATAGAAGTCCGAGCCCGGCACCTGGCCGGCCAGGATCTTGCGGAAGTCCGCCGGCGCGTCGGGCGCGGCGTTGGGACGGTCCGAGATCAGCTTGTTGTTGGCGTATTTCAGCTCGAACTCCGACACCGAGGTGTCGAAGCGCTCGACCATCGGCATGCCGGCCTTGGCGAAGGCCGAGAACGCCATCAGCGAGGCGCCCTGCGTGACCTTGCGGCCCGAGCCGTCGGACTCTTCCTTGCCGGTGTAGTCGGCGATGCGGCCGATGGCGACGCGCGGGGCGGCCACGTGGTTGGCGCGGGCGTACTGGTTCAGGCAGACCAGCGCCGCCGAATAGTCGGTGGGGTTGGCCGTGACCGGCGCGGTGCCGATCGGCGTGGCGTAGTTGCCGGCCGTCGAGGCCACCGGCACGCTGCCGCAACCGGCCAACGCCGTGGCGCCCATCAGGGTCAGCACAAGAGCTGTGCGCTTCAGGTTCATTGCGCGGTACCGCCCTTCACGACGTTCGAGCCGGCGGAGACGTTGCCGTTGTTCACCTGGCTGGAGTTGACGATGACCGTGTTGTTGTTGCCCTGGGTGATGACCGTCAGGTTGTTGCCGATCGCGGTCGAGCCGGCGTAGCCGCCAAGGCCGCCTACGCCCGAATAGGCGTCCAGCGAGCCGGAGCTGCGGCTCGACGAATAGACGCTCTGGTCCGCGCCGGTCAGCATGACGCCGTCGACGATCACCCGGTTGCCGTTCACGTCGCGGGTCGAATAGTCGACCATGCGGTTCTCCTGGCCCGAGCTGCGGCCGTAGCCGGCGTTGAACGAGGCCGAGTTGGTCGACATCGATTGCGCTTGGGCGACCCCGCCCGCGCTCATCACCACGACGACGGCGAGAGCCGCCGCGCGGGTCTTATTCTTCCGATGCCAGGCCATGAGAGGCTCCGAGAACTGTCGACACGGAGCGGCAAGCAACACCCGTGCCAAAAAGATACAGGCTCACACCTAGCCCCAAGGTCTCGAAAAATTGGTTAAGGGCCGTGGCGGCGTCCCCAAAACGCGACGAAGGGTCTCAAGGCGCCCCCTTCGCATCGCCGCGAAGCAGCCTAGATAGAAGAGCGATGACGACCCAGCGCCCCGAGCCGATCTTCAACGCCCCCTGGCCCGCCTTGCTCGCGGCGGCGTCCATCATCGGAACCCACGCCCTGTTGCTGTCGGCCAGCCAGGAGACGGTCGTCTCGCTGGCCCTGATCCCGCGCGACTTCTGGGAGGGCGCCTGGACGGGTGTCGTGACCATGATGTTCGTGCACGGCAGCTGGGTTCACGCCCTGATGAACGGCGCCTTCGCCCTGGCGTTCGGCGCGCCGGTCGCGCGGCTGCTGGGACTTAACGGCCGGGGAGGGGGAATCTTCTGCCTGTTCTACCTGGCTTGCGGCGTCGCCTCCGGGATCGGCTATGCGGCGATCCATCCGGACCGGACGGCGGCGGTGATCGGCGCCTCGGGCGCAGTCTCTGGCCTGATGGGCGCGGCCGCTCGGGTCATGGACAGTCCTGGCCAGGTCGGACCGATGTTCGGGCCGCGCGTGCTGTCGCTGGGCCTTGGCTGGCTGGTCGTCAACCTGGTGATGGCCGTAACCGGCAGCCTCCTGACGATGGGCGCGGGCGGCGTGGCCTGGGAAGCGCACCTGATCGGCTTCGTCGCTGGCGTGCTGATGATCGGGCCGTTCGCGCGCTGGGCCGGCCCGACCGGCGAAGCTTTCAAGCCGGAGTGACCAAGTTTTCGCACCCCATTGATCATGGGGCCTGTTTGCGAGACCCTTGTTCTCCAGAGAAAAAGGGAGAACGCGCAGTGCTGGTATCTCAGATCCTCAAGACCAAGGGTGACCTCGTGTTCACGGCCTCCCCCCAGGAGACCGTGGGAGCGGCCGCCGCCCTGCTCCATACGCGTAAGGTGGGGGCCATGGTGGTGATCGACGAGCAGGAGGCCGTCGTCGGCATCCTGTCCGAGCGCGACGTGGTGCGGGTGATCGCCAAGGAAGGCGCAGGCGCGCTGACCAAGCCGATCGCCAGCTGCATGACGGTGAATGTGGTGTTCGCTCAGCCGGACGAGACGGTCGATGCTCTGCTGGAGCGAATGACCGACCGCCGTATCCGTCACCTGCCGGTGGTGCGCGGCGAGCGTCTGGCCGGGATCATCTCGATCGGCGACCTGGTGAAGTACAAGATCAGCGAAACCCAGGCCGAAGCCGACGGCCTCAAGGCTTATATCTCTGCGGGCTGACGCCCGCGCTTGATCCTCGCTATCGCTTCGCTACTTGAGCGAGGATCAAGGAGGGGGGCGTCTCTATATAGAGCGCGCGCTCAGCCTTCGATCAGTTCGGCGCCGGCGCCTTGGGCGGCGTCGGCGACGCTGTAGCCTTCCAGCACCGCGGCCGTGGCGTCGCGGGCGCGCAGCAGCGCCTCGCGCAGCGCGCAGGTCGCCAGGTCGCGGCAGTCCTCACAGCGGCGGAAGGCCGTGCGGCTGACGCAGGGCGTCAGGGCCAGGGGGCCGTCGACCAGACGGATGATCTCGGCGAAATTGATCTGGTCGGCCGGGCGGCCCAGCACATAGCCGCCGAACTTGCCGCGCCGGCTGACCACCAGGCCCTCGCGCGCCAGAGATAGAAGAATGGCTTCCAGGAACTTGCGCGGCGCATCGGCGCGCTCGGCCAGCTCGCCGGCGGTCACCTGCCCGTTCTCCCGAGCCAGTTCGATCATCGCGCGCAGGGCGTAACGCGCCTTCTGGGACAACATGGACGCCGGTCACCTTATATAAGCGCAGCTGCCTATGACGGCGGCGCTTTCGAAGTGCTCAGCCTTCTGAGGGAGGCGGAGGCTCGAGGCAAGTCCCCCTGCCGCCTTCGGGGGCATTTCGGGTGACGTCGTTCATGCACAGCGGAATGGGGCGCCTGGGGATGGATTGGCGATTCCAGGGTTGCAGGGGCGGGGAGGGGTCTCTAGAAGCCGCCCCTCGCTTCGGGGCCACGGCCCGCCGGACGGAACCTTCGCCCTTCGGGGCTTGCGTTTCTGAAAGTGGATCGTTAAGTTCCGCAGCCTCAATCGAATCCTTTCGAACTTGCGGCGCTCCCTCGTGGCGCGTCCTGGGTAATTTTTGCGCTCTGAAGCGGCCTTGGTCGCCAGGAAATCAAAAGTAAAAAGGGTGGTTGACCGGAAGGTTTGGCTTCTTTAGAAGCCGCCCTCCAAGAAATACCAAAGAGTTCGCAAGAACTTCGAAGTGTTTCTCTCCAGTCTGGCTTCTACTTTTCTTCGGAAAGTTGCTTGACTGGGTTCGGTAGTTTCTTTAGAAGCTGCCGGCTCCGCCGAAAGCCTTCGGGTTGGCTGGCGGGTTGGTCGGAAAGTTTTGTAAAAAACGATTTGACACGGAATTCGGGGTTGGATAGATAGCCGCCTCCGCCGACATCGGGCGTTAAACGGATGGGCCGGTTCCCGGGTTTCTGGGGCGGTTGG
>NZ_SMZP01000007.1 GCF_013181195.1 Caulobacter sp. RHG1 | reverse complement strand
GGGCATTGTGATGGATGTTCATCCGGGGGCTTCCGGCTCTGGAAGTGGAGTGTCGCAACCCCAGCTTCGTTCAAGCCCGCCTCCGGGTGAACAACCTTCATAGCTTCGACATCTAGCGCCTCCCAGATCCGGGCGTGGTCGTTGCAGGTCGAGCCGCCGGTGAAAGCGATCTTCGGGCCGGGTGGCGCCAGGACTTGGGTCTCGGCGCGTCGTCGAGCGGCCAGGAAGTCGCGGCTGTCGATCATTGTCGCGGTCAGGGCGGCGCGGTTGACGCGCGAGCCGGCCCTGGGCGTCCAGCCCGCGCCGGTGTGGCGCAGGAATTCGGCCGCCGCCGCGTCGCGAAGATGCTCGAGGCCATCGCGCTGGTCGAGGAGCCGCTGGCCTTCGGCGAGGAGCCGTTCGAGCTCGACGGAGGCGACCTCCGAGCCGTCCTGGCGTTGCTGGCTGAGCTTCTGGGCGTCCTCGTTGTCGTCCAGGCGGCGCTGCAGCCGGTCGGCGGCGCGGTGAAAGAGATCGACCGCAGACCAGAGCAGTTCGGGCAGGAGGGGCTCCAGGCGCGTGTCGCTGAGCGTGGCGACGAGGGCGTCGAAGACGTCGGCTGCGGCGCCGGTAAGGGCCAAGGGGTCTGCCGGCGGGCGAGGATCGCTGTCGGCGTCGAGGGGCGGCGAGCCGAAGAGGGCCAACGCGTCGAGCGCATAGCCGGTGGCCGATTGGCCGTGGAAGGGTTCGGGTGTGTCGAAGCCGGGATCGAGGGCCATGGCGGCGTCCTCCTGGGGGATCAGGCCGCGCCCATCGCGGCCTTCGTGGCGATCCCTCTCGGGCGGCGGCGGCGGCGGGCACCGCTTGCGGCCGGAGCGCAGCGGAGGACGCCGGGGCGGGACTGTTTTGTCTGGCGATGCAAAGCCGAGCTCTGCTCGGCGGCGGAAAACAGTCCCGCTCCGGCGTTGCGCGCCGTCGACGTCGCCCGCCTAGATCGCCCTCTAGAAGGCCGTGGGCGTGGCCTGGTCTCGCCGGGAGGCCGCGGCATGGTCCAACGTCCGGCGGGCGCCCGCCCGAACCCTTCCACGGCCAACCGGGCGCTGGGGGCGGCGTCTAGACGCGTGGCAAGAAGCGGGTGAGGTCCTCGGGGGCGATCTGCGAGGCGAGGTGGGCGGTCAGGGCGCGTGGACCCATGCGGCGCAAGGCGTCGTTGAGGTCGTCCACGTCCGAGCCTAGGGCGCGCGTCTGGATTCCCGCCGCCCCGGCGCGCTGGGCCAGGGCGAGCGCGGCCGCGCGGCCGGCCGGATCAGGGTCGACGACGACATAGAGGCGCCGAAGCGAAGACGGCAGCGCCAGGGCGGCCAGGTGCGCCGAGGAGAGTGCGGCGACGAGCGGAAGGGCGGGGGCTAGGTCGCCCAGCGACAGTATGGTCTCGAGCCCTTCGCCCGCGGCCAGGACGTCCTGCGCCACGCCGAAGCGGACGCCCCCGCCGGCGAGGGCGCCCATCGCGCGCCGGGGCGTGGCGATGGGCGCTTTGCCGCGCCCTTGCCGATCGAGCCAGGTGCGGTGGGCTCCGGTCTGGCGTCCGGCCAGATCGGTCACCGGTGCGATGATCGCCGGCCAGGCCGTCGCGGTGTCTGGGGCGTCGGTGCTCGCGGGCCGATAATAGCAGCCGGAGTGAAAGCGGAGCGTGGCGGCGGCGCGTCGGGCGTCAAGGCCTCGGGCGTGAAGATAGGTTTCGCCGAGGGTGCCCAGTAGCGGCGAGGCCATGGCGTAGAGGCGGCGCGCGGCCCGTTCGCTCGACCCGTGCGAGCGACGCCGCGAGGGGCGAGGGTTGGGCTCGCCGCCGGCAAGGTCGTCGGGCAAGGCCAGCCATCGGCGCGCCTCGTCGAGGGTTTCGCCAAGCCGGGTGTGTCCGAGGCTCAGTCCGATGAGGTCGAGGAGGTCGCCATGCTGGCCGGTGGCCGCGTCCATCCAGCGTCCCTGAGCGCCGCGACCTGATGGCGGGCCCGTCAGGCGAACATAGAGGCTGCGCCCCGGTGCGTTATCGACGTCGCCCACGAGCCAGTAGGCGCCTTCGCGACGGCCATTGGAGAGATAGTGGCGGCAGACGGTTTCGGCGCGATCGGCCAGGCGGCGCGCCAGGTCGGCGGCGGTGAGCGTCATCGACGCCTCCCGAAAAGAGAAAAAGGGACCCGCCGGGGTGGCGGCGGGTCCAAAGTCAGGTCCGTGGGTGGGGTGCGTCGGACCTATTCGGCGGCCAAGACGTGGGGGGCGGCCGACCGGTCATCAGGATCGCTCGATGGCGTCTCGGAGCCCACGGCCGTTGCGCCCTCCAGAGCCGCCGCTTCACCCTCCGGCGAAGCGGCGCGCGTGCGCAGGACCTTGGGCAGCCAGTTGCTGCCGGCCATGGTCTCCGCAGCCGTGGCGACCATCTCGTCCTTCTTCAGGCCCGCCAGCGGTTCGACCGAGGGCGCACCCTTGGCCTCGGTCACCACCTGGACGATCTGAGCCTTGGTCAGGCGGCTCAGAAAAGTCTCGGCGGTGGGCGCCCAGCCGGCCGCGACCATGTCCAGCGACAGGGCCTGGGCCAGATCGTCGGCGTGCGCCAGGGCGCGGGGGCGGCGGTTCCAGGCCTCGCTGGTGGCGTTGACCGTGAGGCCGACGCACAGCGCAAACAGCGCCCAGCGTTCGGCCGGGTCCAGCGCGACCACAGTCTCCCACATCCGCCCCGGATCGGCCGGCAGGCGCTTGGCCCAGGCCTCGCGCCGGGTCTCCAGCGCCATGGCGCACGGGGTTTCGGCCAGGTTCGAAGGCTGGATGGCGAAGCTGACGCTTTTGGCGCTGATCTCCAGACAGGAGTCGTAGGCGCCGCGGCTAAACACCTGCAGCGCCAGGACATGCAGGGCCGCCAGGAAAGCGACGTCGGGCGCTTCGGCCAGGGCCTGGCGCAGAGCGACCGTGCGGTGAACGGTCATCTCGGTGATCAGCCGATCGGGCAGGGGGCGGCCCGGATCGGCGTCCTCCTCGCGCTCGGCGGCCGGGTCATCGTCGGGTGCGGCCTCATCGGACGCCGCCTCGTCGTCGACGCTGTCGCCTTTGCCCGGCTCGGGATCTTCGCCAACCATCGGAGGCTCGTCCTCGGGCAGCACGAAGCCCCGCTCGAGGCGTAGCTGGCCGTCCGGGGCAAGGCTGACGAAGACGCCGCCGATCGCCAGTTCTTCACCCGAGTAGCAGGTCGGGCGGGCTCGGATAGCGTCCATGGCAGTCTCGATTTCGCCCAGACGCTGGTCGACGGCTTCGGGATAGTCGGCCGCCCCGTCGTGGGCTTCTTCGAGGCCTTCGTACTCGGCCTTGAGCGCGGCGAGCGTGGCGGTCTCGGCCTCGTCCATCGGGGCGGGTTCGCCGTCGAGGCGACGCAGGCCGTAGGTGTGGCCGTAAGGAAAGTCGATGGCGGTCTCGACCCACTTCCAGCCCTCGGCCCGCACCCGTTCGGCCGCGCGCTCGAGCTTTGCCAGCACCAGGCGCTCGACAAGGCCCGGGTCTTTCAGCCAGCCGCCTTGGTCGGCCTCGAAGAGGTCGCGCAGGATCGGCCCTCCGGCGTCCTGGTATTCGGTCAGCACGAACTGGGCGCGACGATCGCTGGCGCGCACCGCGCCGTCGGTGAGCATGCGCCGGATCTGGTAGGCCTCGCGGTTGTAGGTCTTCTGGATGGTTTCCCAGACGGCGATCTGGCGCTCGTGGTCGGGATTGACCGTGAAGGCCATGAGTTGATCCAGGGTCATGGCGTCGTCGGCGTAGAAGTCCAGCAGCGCCGGTGCGACGGCCGCTAGCCGCAGCCGTTGGCGAACCACGGCGACGGTGGTGTTGAAGGCCACCGCGATCTCTTCCTCGGGCTGGCCTTTGTCGGCCATGAGGCGGAAAGCGCGGAACTGGTCGAGGGCGTGCAGCGGGGCGCGCTGGGTGTTTTCGGCCAGGCTGTCCTCCTCGGCCAGACCCGAGGTGCGGATCACGCACGGTACCAGGGCGTTGCGCGCGAGGCGCTTTTGGCGGACCAGCAGCTCGAGCGCGCGATAGCGACGCCCGCCGGCCGGGATCTCGAACATGCCGGTTTGGGCGCCGGCCTCGTCGAGAACGGGCCGTACGCTGAGGCTCTGCAGCAGGGTGCGGCGTGCGATGTCTTCGGCCAGTTCCTCGATCGAGACGCCGGCTTTGGTGCGACGAACATTGGACTGGCTCAGCACCAGCTTGTCGAACGGGATGTCGCGCGAGCGGCTGAGCTGAAGGGTGGGGGTCTTGGACTTGGACATGGACTTGCTCCATGACGGGCGGTTCGAGACCTCTTCTCGAACGGCACGCCCGTCACGAGCCTTCGGCCGCCCTCTTCCTCGAGGGCGGCCGGGCTGGGCGCGGCGTTTTGGCGGCTTTGCGCGGGCGGCGCCGGGGCGCAAGGAGACGCCTATGGGCAAGTACGATCCGCTGGGCGGCCATCTTCGTCGGCTGAGAACCGACCGCGTGCAGCTGGATTTTGCCGAGATCGAGCGGATCCTCGGCGCGATGCTGCCCAAGAGCGCCCAGCGTCCGCAGTGGTGGGCCAATGAGATCGATCCAAAGGGCGCGCACGTGCAGGTTCGGGCCTGGCGCGAGGCGGGCTACGACGCGTTCCTGGAGACCAGCGCCGAGCGCGTCCGGTTCGTTCGCCGACAAGCCTGATCGGCGGGGCGGCGGATGAGCGGATCTGCGAGGTTGCGCGGATCCGCCTTAAGCGGCGGTCCGCTTGTCCGGGCATGCGCCTATCCGCCGCCTCGCCGACCCGTAAACCCGCAGCTGCGGGTCTTCGCAAAGCGCGAGTGTCCGCAAATCCGTATCGGCGGAAACACGACGCCCCAGATCGCCGGCGCTACGGGTCTACGGCTGAGCGGCGATCCGGATCACCGTGATCTCGCTGATCCGGATCGCCGGGCCGAGGTCTAGCCGACCGAGGCCAGCAGCCGCCCGGCCTTGGCCTCCAGTTCCAGACGCGCGTCCTGGTGCGGTTTTTGGCGGGCGACCGCGGTGATGCCTTGGACGAAGTCGAAGATCGATTCCGGCGGGCGGCCTTCCTCGGCCAGGACCGTGGCGATGATCTTGCCGGTGTCGGTCTTGGAAAACCCGCGCTTGCGCAGGAACACCTCGCGATCCTCATCTTTGCGAGCGACGACGGCTTCGCGCGCCGCCGTGATCCCGGCCACGAAGTCACGGGATGACGAGGTGGCAAAGCGCTCGAGGGCTGGGGCGGCCTGGCCAGCGAACCGGCGGGCGGCGAACTTGCTGTGGCGGATCGACAGCTCCTGGAAGCCTTCCGCGCCCCAGATGTTGCGGTTCATGCAGACGGCTCGCAGGTAGAAGGTGGCGATCCCCAGGGTCTTGGAGCCGACCTCGCTGTTCCAGCAGTAGAAGCCTCTGAAGTAGAGGTCCGGCTCGCCATTGGGCAGCCTGCCGGCCTCGATAGGGTGGGCGTCGTCGACCAGGAACAGGAAGACGTCGCGGTCGCTGGCATAGAGGGTGGTGGTGTCCTTGGTGACCTCCACATGGGGGTTGTGGGTCATGGTCGACCAGTCAAGGAGGCCAGGAACCTTCCAGCGGGTGTCGCCCGTGCCATCGCCGGCGATGCGCATGACAGCCTCGACCAGTTCGTGATCCCAGATCCGGCCGTAGTCGGGACCGGTGACCGCGCGTAGCTCTACACGGCCGTCATCGGCCTCCAGGGTCTTGATCAGCTCAGGGCGGTGATCGATCAGGCCGTGCTGCAGATTGACCCCGGCCAGGGGGGCTGGCAGGCCGCGCAGATAGCCGGCCGGCGCGCCGACCAGACCGCACAACTGGGTGAATGACCAGTGGGTCGGCGTGATGCGATCGTCGGCGCCTGGGAGGATCAGGCTGAGGCGCTCGGGATCGTCGCGCCCGGCCTCAACGCGCAGGGATGCGGTTTGCACGACGCGCGTGCGGGCCCGCTCGGCGCGGCCGCGAACGGATCTGTAGAGATCGCTGAGCGAGAGGAAACGCTCGTCGTCGGGGCGGTTGAACCATTCCGAGGAAACCCGACCCAGGCGCTGGCCTCGGGTGATGTCGACGGCATAGGCGCCGGCGACGGGGGTGTCGGAAACTTGTCGCGGATCGGCGGGGTGGCGGTTCATGGCGGGGCTCCTTGACGAGCCCGCCGAGAGCCTCTCTCTCGATCCTGAACCCGTCGCCCGCGCGAGATCTCCTCTTGCTCTGCGGCGGCTGCCTTGTTCGCTGGCCTCCGCGGTCCAAGGCCGGGCCTATCGGTTGCGCCGTGACGCTACCGTTGCAGCGTGCAAGCCGAGGTGGCACCTCGTCTTATCCCCCTGGGCGCTGACGCTTGGGCCAGTCGCACCGCTGTCTGATCCGAACGGCCAGTGTTGATCCGATGGCTTGTTCATACGCCGGCTGTACCGCCGACTATCCCGCCTGCAGGGGTGACAGTGGCGGCGAGGGCGGAAACAGTCGGCGGCGCAATGCGCCGCCGACTGTCCTGTCGCTTAGCGCGCGCCGGCGGCCATCAGGATCTGGGCCATGGTGGTGGCGATGCTCTCGACGTCACGGGCCTTGTTGACCTCCATGCCTTCCTCCAGCGAGTGGCCGCGGAAGGTCACGAAGCCGGCGCCCAGCGTTACCGCCGGCTTGCCCAGGCTCATCGGGATATTGGCGTCGGTCGAGCCGGCGACGTAGCCCATCGGCTTACCCAGGGCGTCGCCGACGGCGGCCAGCTGCTGCACGAACGGGGAGGTGACCGGGGTCTCGCCCACGGGGCGATCGCCGACCATCTTGTTGTCCAGGCTGATGACGCCGCGCTTGGTGGAGCGGGCGGCGTTCTCGGCTTCGACGGCTTTGGGCAGGATGGCCAGGTAGGCGTCCTCGACGGCCTTCAGCTCGTCCTTACCCGACGAGCGCATGTCCACGGTCATCGATACCGCGAACGGGATCGAATTGACCGAGGTGCCGCCTTCCAGCAGACCGATATTGTAGACCGTGCGCGGGTCGCTGGGGACCTTCAGCTTGCCGAACTGGCCGGCGGCGTCGGCCAGGGCGTAGGCTGGGTTGACCGTGCCGAAGTCGCCCATGCTGTGGCCGCCCGGGCCCTTGAAGGTGGTTTTGTAGCGCTTGGAGCCGACGCCGCCGTTGACGATCACGGTAGGGCCGCTGGGCTCCAGCGAGATGAAGGCGTCGATCTTGTCCTTGTAACGGCCCTTCAAGAACAGCTCCTTCATGCCGCGCAGGTCGCCCGGACCCTCCTCGCCGACGTCGCCGACGAACAGGATGTCGCTCTTGGTCTGGATGCCGGCGGCGTTGATGGCCCGCAGGATGGCCAGGATCGAGCCCAGGCCGACGGTGTCGTCGCCGATGCCGGGGGCGTAGAGCCTGTCGCCGTCGCGGCGGACCTTGGTGTTGGTGCCGGCCGGGAACACGGTATCGAGGTGGGCGGCCACCACCAGCAGGCCGCCGCCGCCCGTGCCCTTGCGCAGGCCCATGACATTACCGGCCGTGTCGGTCTCCAGATCGGTCAGCCCCTCCTTGGCGAGCATGGCCAGATACGCCTTGCCCTTCTCGGCCTCGCCGAAGGGCGGGGCCGGAATCTCGGTCAGGGTGACGATGTCGGCGACGGTCTGGTCGTAGCCGACAGCGAGAGTCGCCTTGGCGGTCTTGAAGCCCTTGCTGGCCAGCAGGGCCTTGGCCTGCTTGGTGAAGGGCGAGGTTGGAGCCGGCGGGCGGACGTTGCCGAAGTCGACTTGGGCTGCCGGCTTGGCGGCTTCCTGCGCGAGGGCGGGCGCTGCGACGGCGCAGAGGAGCGCGGTCAGGGCCGCCGAGGTGATGCGGGTTTTCATGAAATGATCTTTGTACTGGATGAACGGGATCAGAAGGTGCGGCGGACCATCACGCCCAGGGTGCGGGGCGTCAGGCTCACGACTTGGTCCAGCGCGCCGGCGGCCGAGGTGATCGAGACCGGGCCGACCGAGTTGGTCAGGTTCTGGGCGAAGGCGTAGGCGCCCCATCCATCGCCCTCGACGCCCACGCGAGCGCCCACGACCGTGTAGGCCGGAACCTTCTCGTAATAGACGTAGGTCGGACGGAACTGCGAGGCCGTGCCGCCGGTGTAGCTGGCGTCGAGGTGCATGAGGCCGTTCAAGCCGTCGGCCACCGGCCAGGTGTAGTCGGCGTTCAGCGAGCCATTGAACTTCGGCACGAAGGGCAAACGGTCGCCGTACAGGCCGGTCGAGCCAGACACCGTCACCGACGAGTTGGTCATGTCTTCGGTAAGCTTGGCGTCGGACACGCCCACGGCGGCGCCGAGCGTCAGGCCGGTCATTGGCCGCAGGGTAGTTTCCAGCTCCACGCCGCGGATGCGGGCCGCGCCGGCGTTGGTGATGATAAAGAAGTTGGCGCCGACGTTCGCCTGGGCCTGGACCTGGATGTTGTTCCAGTCGATCTGGTAGGCCGACATGTTGACGGTCAGGCGGCGGTCGAACCAGTCGCTTTTCACGCCCGCCTCGTAGTTCCACAGGCTGTCAGGGGCGAAGGCCACCAGGCCGCTGGTCAGGCCCGGGATGTTGTTAGCGCCGCCGGGACGGAAGCCCTTCGAGGCCTGGGCGTAGACCATCAGCGACTTGTCGAACTCATAGGCGACGTTCAGGCGTTGGACCCAACCCTTGGCGCTGGCGTCGACTTGGCTGAAGGCGGTGATCGGCGAGTTGGAGATGACGTTGCCGACAGTCACCGCGCCCGAGACCGTCTTGTTGTAGTCGAAGCGGCGGGCGCCGCCGGTCACCGTCAGGGCGTCGGTGACGTGATAGGCCAACTCGCCGAAGAAGGCGGTCTGCTTGACGTCGTTGTCGATGTAGCGCGCGCCCAGGGCGTCGAACGGTGTGACGGCCATGCCGGTGGTGGCGTCGGCGCGGGTCTGGATGCTGTCGACGTGGTCCTTGCGGGTCTCGTAGTAGACGCCGCCGGTCCAATCGAGCTTGTCCTCGAACAGGCTGCCGGCCATCCGAACTTCGTGGGTCCAGGTTTCCAGGCTCATCGGCTGCCAGGAGACGGCCGGGCCGCGCGAGTCCGCCCAGGCGGTGTACTGGCTGAGCTGAGCGCTGGAGCAGGTCGTGCCCGACAGGCCGAAATAGCGGCCGCAGGCGGCGCTGCTGGTGCGGTTGTTGGCGATGTTGTTGGTCCAGTCGCTGTTCCGCAGCATCTTCCACTTGTAGTAGGACGAGGTGGCGGTGAGCGTTGCGAACTGCAGGTCCCACTCGGCGGTGACGTTGTAGAGCGCCAGCTTGGAGTTGCTCTGGGCGATGGTCTTGCGGTCGGACTTGTATCGGCCGGCGGCGGCCGACCAGCTGGCCTGGCCGTCGACTTCCTCGTTCTGCAAGGCCGCGGTGGCGCGGATCGTCAGGTCCTCAGTTGGGGTGTAGGTCACCATCAGGCGGCCGCCGCTGGAGGTCGAGCCGTTGATGTCGTTCTTCTTCAGGGGGACGCTGTCGACATAGCCGCCGCGCTCCTCGCGATAGAGCACCAGGCGCGCGCCCAGCTTGTCCTCGATCAGCGGCACATTGACCATGCCCTTGCCGTAGAAGCCGCCTTCGCCGCCCTTGGTCGTGGTCGCCTGGGCCTCGACGGCGCCGGCGTACTCGTTGGTGTTGGCCTTGTTGAAGATCACCCGCAGGGTGCCGCCCATCGAGCCGGAGCCATACAGCGTGCCCTGCGGGCCGCGCAGCACCTCGACGCGCTCGACGTCGAACAGGTTGATGTCTGGGGTGGTCGAGCCGGCGTCCTGGGTGGTGCCGGTCGGGCCGGTCAGCGGGGTTTCGTCATAGTAGAGGCCGGTCGTGGCCTCGCCGGCGCTGCGCACGCCGCGCATGGTGATGCGGCGATTGGACGGCGTGCCGCCATCGAGCGACAGGTTCGGGACCTGGCGGAAATAGTCATTGATGCCGGTGGCGCCCATGCGGCTGAGCTGGGTCTCGCCGACCGCCGAGATGCTGAGCGGGGTGTCCTGCAGGCTGGTCGAGCGCTTTAACGCGGTGACGATGATCTCGTCGACGGCGATGGCCGGCTGGGCGGCTTCGGCCTCCTGGGCGTGGGCGTTTCCGGCGGCCAGGGCGGCCAGGGCGCTGGTGGCCAGGGCCGCGCGGCGAAGCGTGCAAAGAACGGTGCGGTTCAAGTTGTTATCCCCTTCGTTGAGGACCGGGCGTGGCTCGGTTCCGGGCCGCAAGACGGGCGAGGGGAGATCGCCCTTACGACTTTTTTCGCTGCCGCGCGCCGGGGCGGACGCTTGGTCAAGCTGTCCGCAAATTGGGCGCGTTCTGATCAAATTGCGGGCGTGCTGGCGGAATGTCGGGGGGGCAGACCGGTTCGATCATCGTCAAGCGATCAAGTTCGCATAGCCGGACATCCCGACAGCGGGAGAACGAGGTGTCCGGTCAGTCGCGTTCGAGCCAGGCGAGTTTAAGTCAGGCGACTTTCGGCCCGGCTTCGCTCGGCCAAGTCCGGTCCGACGACGTCGACCTGGCGGTGCGACGCCACGAGGGCATGTTGCGCCGGTTCATCGCCCTGCGTGTAGGCGGCAGCGCCGATGTCGACGACCTGGTGCACGAGGTCTTCCTGCGCTTCGCCCGACGTCCGCCCAACGAGAGCGTCGAACGGCTCGACTCCTACCTTTTCCAGACCGCCGCCAACCTGATCCGCGACCGCGCCCGTCGCCAGCACGTGCGCCGGCTGGCCCTTCCCGAGATCGAGGAGGCGGCGGCCGCCCAGGCGCCGGCGACGCCAGAACAGACCTTGATCGATCGCGAAACCCTGACGCAGGTTCGCCGCGCCCTGGCCGACCTGCCCGAGCGGACGCGCCACATCTTCCTGCTTTACCGCATCGACGGGCTGCGGCATCAGGCCATCGCCGACGCTCTGGGGGTGTCGATCAGCACTGTGGAGAAAGACGTGCGCCGGGCCATGGCCCATCTGACCCGCCGGGTTCGCCGTCCATGACGCCGGCCTCGTCCCTGCCGGCCGATGATGGCCTGGCCGACGTCTACGACGCCGCCGCCGGATGGCGCGAGCGCCGGCGCTTGGCTGGTTGGAGCCAGGCCGACGAAGCGGCCCTGACCGCGTGGCTGGAGGCCGACGCCGAGCATGTCGACGCCTATGCCGCCATGAGCGAGGTCGAGACCTTTCTGGACGACGCGGTGGCCGCGAGCGAACTGGACCACGAAATGGATGAGGCCCGGGCGGCCTTCGCCAAGGGCCGCGTGCGGCGTTCGCGCCGGGCCTTCGGGCTGATGGCGGCCGGCGTCGTCGGGGTTGCGGTGCTGGCGGGCGCGGGGATCTGGTCCAGGACGCATAGCGAGGTGTCCGAGCGCACCTATGTCGCTGAAGCGGGCCGGCGCGGCACGGTGGTGCTGGCCGATGGCTCACATGTGACGCTGGATGGCGGGGCGGCGATCACCGCCCGCATCGGCCGCAGCCGGCGCGACATCGTGTTGACGCGCGGGCGGGCCTTCTTCGACGTCGCCCACGATCCTGGCCGGCCGTTCGAGGTCAGCGGCGCGGGCCGCGTGGTGCGGGCGCTGGGCACGGCATTTGAGGTCGATCTGGCGCCGGACGCCTATCGCGTGGCCCTGCTGCGCGGCCGGGTGCGGGTGAGCCAGGCTGCCGACGGAGCGGCTGTCGAGCTGGCGCCAGGACAAATTTTGCAGACGACCGCGCCGGGGCTTGGCGCTGTCGTCAACGACGACGTGGCAGCCGCTACGGCCTGGCGGGAGGGCCGCCTGGTGCTGAACGGCCAGCCGCTGGAGACCGCTGCGGCCGAGATCAACCGGCGGGGTGGACGGCCGATCGTGGTGCGCGGTGCGGCTCGCGCCCTGAAGATCAGCGGCGCCTTCGGGGTGGATGATCCCGAGACCTTCGCCAGAGCGATAGCGGCGGTCCACGGCCTGAGCGTGGGCAAGAGCTCTGATGGAGCGATCGTCCTTTCGCCAGCCAAGGATTCCAGTGCGGCGGCGGACTAGGCGCAGGGCGGGCGCGCTGGCTTGCGCCGTGCTGCTGACCCAGGCGGCGACGGCGTTGGCAGCGCCCCTTCGCTACGACGTTCCGGCCGGTCCCCTCGAACGCGTTCTGCAGGCCTATGCCGAACAGACCGGCGTCAATGTGCTGTTTTCGCCGCAGGCGGTTAAGGGTCTGCGTTCGCCCGGCGGGCGGGCCCTGGCCGAGCCAGACCAGGCGTTGCGGCGCCTGCTGCGCGGCAGCGGCCTGGAGACCCGTCGGATCGGCGCCAGCGCCTTCGCCATCGTGGCCGCTATGCCCACCAGCCCGACCCGGGCCTCATCCCACGTGCCCGGATCATCGCCGGCTATCGCGAGTCCGGGGCAGGCGCTTGACGCGGTCGTGGTCCAGGCCCGACGGCGCGAGGAGCGGCTGATCGACGTGCCGGCCTCGGTGGCGGTGGTCTCGTCGGCCGAGCTTGACCGCCTGGGCGGTGATGGGGTGCTGGCTCTGCGAAGAGCGGCCTTGGGTCTGACATCGGCGGGCCAGGTCTCGGTCGAGACGCCGACCCTGGTCATTCGCGGTCAGCGCCGAGCCACTGCCGGGGATTCCGCCCTGTCGGTGATCACCTATGTCAATGAGGCGCCGCTACCCAACAACGGCTCCATCCTGCCCTTGTTCGACCTGTCGGAGGTACAGGTGCTGCGCGGGCCGTAGGGGGTGCTGTTCGGACGCAACACCACGGGCGGCGCGCTGCTGATCCACACTACTGAACCGGGTCGCGAGAACTACGCCCGGTTCACCGCAGGCTCGTATCGCCTGCGCGAGATCGAGCTCGGCGCCGACCTGACGGGGAGCGACACGCCCGTGGCCGCACGGCTGGCGCTCTATGCTGTCAAGCGCGAGGGCCTGGTCGAGAACCTGGGCGTCGGCGGCGACCTGGACGACCGCAACCAGGCGGCCGTGCGGTTGTCGCTGGCCTGGCGTCCAGACGGACCGCTCTCGGCGCTGCTGGTGCTGGACGGTTTTCGAGCCCGCGAAACCGGCAGCGCGGCCATCCTGTCGGGGACCTATCCCAATCCGCCGGACGTAACGGGCGGCGGTAACGGCCGCTTGCCGGAAAACGCCGCCTATTTCGATTGCGGCTTGGCGGGATGCGACATCGATATCGCCCTGGCCCTGCAGCGGGCGAGGGGGCCGCGCAAAACCGATATCGACCTGGCGCCGCGCTCTGACCGTCGCAACGACGGAGCGACCCTGCGGCTGGACTGGCGCGAGGGCGCAGTCGCCGTGCGCTCGGTCACCGCCTATCGGCGCAGCGTGCTCGACAGCGCCCTGGACAGCGATGGCTCGCCGCTGCCGCTCAACGAGATCGTCCGCCATATCGATCTGGGTCAGTTCACTCAGGAGGTTCGAGCCAGCGGAAGCGATCAGACCGTCAACTGGCAGGCTGGGCTGTTCTACATGTCGACAACGCCGGTCGGGGTGCAGAAGACCCTGTGGGCCAGCGCCGTCACCCCGTCCAACCCGGCCAAGGTCGAGTTCCAGTACCGCCGGGGCGAAAGCCTGGCCGGCTTCGTCGACGTTACCCGGCGGCTGCGGGGCGGTTTCGAGCTGGAGGGAGGCCTGCGCTATACACGCGACGTGTCGAGCGCCTGCCAGGTGCGGGTCGCCGCGCCGACGCCCGACATTTCCGAGGCGGCCTGCGGCCAGACCGGGCATGCTCAGTCCTCGGCGCCGACCTGGACCTTGGGCCTGACCTGGCGCGGCCATCCCGACCTGACGCTCTACGTTGTGGCACGACGCGGCTATCGGGCCGGCGGAGTCAATGCGCCGACCTTTGGCCCGCTGCTGACGGCCTATCAGGTCTACGCCCCGGAAAGCCTCACCGACGTCGAGCTGGGCCTGAAGTGGGCCGGCGGCGCGGGCGACTGGCGCCACCGCCTGGACGCGGCGCTGTTCCGAGGCTGGTCGCGTGATGTCCAGCGGGCGCTGTTCCCGGCCGAGAACTTCGACGGCGACGCGATCGCGGGCAACGATCCGCCCAACCTGATCATCAACGCCGGGGCCGCGCGGATCAGCGGCCTGGAGCTGGGCTGGCGCGGCCGCCGGGGCGAGCGGCTGACTCTTTCGGCTTCGGCGACCCTGACCCAGGCCGAATTCACCAGCCTGACCATTCCGGTGTTGCTGGCCAGCCTGACCCCGACCGATCCCAGTGCCCTGCGCTTTTCCTATTCCCCGCCCTACACCGTGCGGCTGGGGAGTGAGTGGCGGGCGATCGACAGCGCGCGGCTGGGGCGCTGGACGCTGTGGGCCGACGTCTTTCAGAGCGGCCGGGTTCGCTATGTCGAGCGAGCCCACGACAGCAACGGCCAGCAGAAGGCCTTCGCCGTGGCGAGCCTGGGCCTGGCGGTGCAGCCGCCGGGGCGGGACGACCTGACGCTGTCTGCGAGCGTCGACAATCTGTTTGATGAACTCTACGCGGCCGGCGGCGGGGCGATCACTCCGGCGGTGACGGCCACCAGCCTGATCTATGGCGAGCCGCGCACCGTGACGGTGTCGGTCAGGAAGCGGTTCTGAAGTCTCGACGCGTTCGGCGTTCGGCGTGCGGCTCATGCCTTGGCCTTGTGGCGTAGGCGGCACGATGGCGGTCGGGTCCTTAGTTGTTCGAGATTGTCCGTAGCGTCGCGGATTATCCTATCAACTGACGGGCCCCGGGGCCGCCAGCAGGGGCTGCAATAGCGTTGTTCCGACCGCCAACTTGGGCCAGGGTCGCCGCCCCGCAGCAAGCGGGCAGATTTTCCTGACAAGGCCGGGCCATGACTCTCGACGACGCCATCGCCAATCTCAAGGCGCAACGCGACGTAGTCGATCGCCTAGTCGATGATGTTCGGTTCGGCACGACCTTTCAGGCTTGGCAGCGACGCACGCGTACGGTGCTGGATAAGATTTTTCTGCCTGATAGCGCGCACCAAGCAGAGTTTGAGGGGATCAGCTACAGGAACAATTTCGCGTTTAGCGACGAAGGAGATGGCCCTAGCGCCAAGCGCTATCGCGATGGACTGATGTCGGCGAAGACGCTGTTGGCGGGCATGATCCAGGAGTTGGAGGATTTTGGTCTGCCGCACGCGCCGTCAGCGCCGGCTGACGCCCTGGTCGCGGCTGAAGACAAGCTCGTGCACATCTGCCGGTCTTTTCCGGCCTTCGCCAAAAGGCTGCAGAAGCGACGCGCCGACCGCCCGGCTTACGTGGTTGAGGACGAGTACGACGTGCAGAACCTGATGCACGCCATGCTCGGCCTGTTCTTCGACGACATCCGGCCGGAGGAGCCTACCCCTACGGCGGCGGGCGGCAGCGCCAAGATCGATTTTCTGCTGAAGGCCGAGGGCGTGGCCTTAGAACTCAAGATGACCCGCCCAGACCTGAAGGACAACAAGACCGGCGGCGAGGCGCTGATCGATATCGGGCGCTATCCCAAGCACCCCGATGTGCGCTCGCTGATCTATTTCGTCTACGATCCGGACGGGCACATCACCAACCCCAAAGGCCTGATCGCGGACATTGAACGCGACTACGGGGCGCTGCGAGCCAAGGTCGTCGTCGCCGGGCCGTTCACGTGATCGATCGGTCACCTAGTCGGGGCTGCAAGCTTCGCCGAAAGTGAAGTTGCGTTCTCTTGCCGGACGCACAGTCGACAAGGGATCGGTCTCATGTCCACCGTCTTCAAGCTGAGACCGCTCGCCAGTGGAAAGTCGCCCTCGAACAAGATCGATGTGGCCGGATTCGAGATCGCCGAGCGAGAGGAAGCGCTCGTCGTCGGGGCGGTTGAACCACTCCGAGGAAACCCGACCCAGGCGCTGGCCTCGGGTGATGTCGATGGCGTAGGCGCCGGCGACGGGCGTGTCGGAAACTTGTCGCGGATCGGCGGGCTGGCGGTTCATGGCGCGGCTCCTTGACGAGCCCGCCGAGAGCTTCTCTCTCGATCCTAGGCCCGTCGCCTGCGCGAGATCTCTTCTTGCTCTGCGGCGGTTGCCTCGTTCGCTGACCTCTGCGGTTCAAGGCCGGGCCGATCGGCCGCGTCGTCCACCGGCGCGGCCGCCTCCTTCAGGCGCAGGATCAGGCTGTTGCCAAGCGGAATGAGGACTGTGGGGTGATGGCGGACGCGCGGTATGGACGGAGTTTGGCCCAGGGTGGGCCTCTGCTCGATCCTCATCGGTGCGTTGATCAGGCCGAGGCTGCGAAGATGGGCATCGCTCATCACCATGATCGCGCGTCCGTAGGTCGCCTGCCGTGCGAAGTCTGGGCCAAAGGCCTGGCCGGGGAGGCGGCTGTTCGGGGCAGAGACGCCCTGCAGGGTTTCGACGTCACGGTGGGCAAGACCTGCTTTTGCCACAAGTGGGTGTTCACTCAGTGATTGTAATTGGCAGGCGTAGGAAGACACTTCCGGCCGGCGTGGGCGCGGGCAGGGCGCCAGCGCGGATGTTGACTTGCAGGGACGGTAAAATCAGCGTCGGAGCTGGAAGGGTCGCGTCCCGCGCCGAGCGCATGGCGACGAACGCATCCTCGGTCGCACCGTCGCGGACGTGGATGTTGTGGGCCCGCTCCTCGGCGATTGTGGTCTCCCAGCGGTAGTCCAAGCGGCCTTCGGGCAGGTAGTCGTGACCGACAAAGATCCGCGTTTCGGAGGGCAGGGCCAGCAGTTTGTGAATTGAACGGAACAGGGTTCGCGCGTCGCCACCGGGGAAGTCGGCGCGGGCGGTGCCGTAGTCGGGCATAAAGATCGTGTCGCCCACGAAAGCCGCGTCGCCGATCAGATAGGTTAGGCAGGCGGGCGTGTGGCCAGGTGTGTGCAGCGCGCCGATCGAAAGCTCGCCCAGCGGCAGCGTGTCGCCCTCACTCATCAGCACGTCGAAGACCGAGCCGTCGGCGACGACGTCGGATTCGAATACGGGAACAAAGGTCTTCTGCACCTCGACGATCCGGGCCCCGATGACGATCTTCGCGCCCGTCTGGCCGCGGATGTAGTCGGCGGCCGACAGGTGATCGGCGTGGGCGTGGGTCTCAAGCACATAGGCCAGCGTCAACCCGCGCGCCTCGACCGCCGTCAGCAGGGCGTCCGCGGAGCGGGTCGAGAGCTTGCCGGTCTTGGACTCGAAGTCGAGCACGGGATCGACGATCGCCGCCATGCGTGTTGCGGGATCGGCGACGATATAGCTGACGGTGGAGGTGGCGGGATCGAAAAACGCTTGAACGTCGGGTCGCATGGCCGGAGCCTCCGATAGGAGCAGGCCCTTAATATTAGGTCTTGCTAAATTAGATCAAGCTAATATATGGCGTTCATGTCCGATCTCTCGCGTTTCGATGTCGGCCAGTTCGAGGCCAGCGCCGCGCAGGCCGCAAAGCTCCTGCGCGCCCTGGCCAACGAGCGGCGGCTGATGATCCTGTGCCAGCTCGCCGATGGCGAACGGTCGGTGGGGCAGATCCAGCCCCTGGTCGGCCTTTCGCAGTCGGCGCTCTCGCAGCACCTGGCGGTGCTGCGCGAGGAAGGCGTCGTGGCCTCGCGCCGCGAGGCCACGAGCCTCTGGTACCGGATCGCCGATCCCGCCGCCCTCAAGGTGGTCGGCACGCTCGCGGAGATCTTCTGCCCTCCAGCGGAGAACGCCGCCCATGACCACGATCCTCAATCCTCTGAAGCCTGACGACGTCGCCAAGCGCCTGGCCGAGGGCCGCGCTGTCCTCATCGACATCCGCGAGCCTGACGAGTTCGCCCGCCGCCGCGCAAAGGGCGCGCTGTCGCGCCCGCTCTCGACCCTGGACGCCAAGGGGCTGGGTCTGCCCGACGCGCGCGAGGTGATCTTCACCTGCCGATCGGGCATGCGCACCGGCGCCAACGGCGAGCGGCTGGCAGCCGCCTGCGGAGGTTCCGTGCACGTTCTGGAAGGCGGTCTCGACGCCTGGGACGGCGCCGGCCTGCCGGTCGAGGTCGACCGCAAGGCGCCGCTGGAGATGATGCGCCAGGTCCAGATCGTCGCCGGATCGCTGGTGCTGATCGGCGTCATCCTGGGCCTGACCGTCTCGCCCTGGTTACTGGGCGTGGCGGGCTTCGTCGGCGCGGGCCTGACGTTCGCGGGGATCAGCGGTTTCTGCGGGATGGCGCGGCTGCTAGCCCTGGCGCCCTGGAACCGTCCGGCGTCGGCGTGAGACCATGGACCCGAGCCTTTTAGCCGCCGCCCTCAGCGGAGCGGTCGTCGCGCTGCTGCTGACCGTGTTCGGCGGCGGTGGTTCGGTGCTCGCCACGCCGTTGCTGCTCTACGTCGTAGGGGTCAGGGACGCGCATGTGGCCATCGGAACCTCGGCGGCGGCGGTGGCGGTCAACGCCGCGGTGGGCCTTGCCGCCCAGGCGCGGGCGGGCCGCGTGAAATGGCCCTGCGCCCTGACCTTCGGCGCGCCGGGTCTGGTCGGTTCGCTCGTCGGCGCGCACCTTGCCAAGGCCATATCGGGAGGTCATCTGCTGGTCGGATTCGCTGTGGCCATGGCAGCGGTCGGCCTTTCGATGTTCCGCGCCCCGCGCTCGCCGGGCGATCCGGACGTCCATATCGATCCCGCCAAGGCCCTCAGACTGGTTCCCGCCGGGGCGGCCACCGGCCTGGCGGCGGGCTTCTTCGGCATCGGCGGCGGATTTCTGATCGCGCCCGGCCTGATGGCGGCCACCGGCATGACGCTGGCGAACGCGGCGGCCTCTTCTCTGGTGTCGGTCACGTTGTTTGGTGCGGCGACCAGTCTCAGCTACGCCGCCTCGGGCCTCGTGGACGGACCTCTGTTCGTGGCCCTAGTCGGGGGCGGCGGCCTCGGCGTCGTCGCGGGCGTGCGCCTGGCCCCCGGCCTGGCTTCGCGCACGCTGCTGGCACGCCGGCTGTTTGCCGTGATGGTCATTGGCGCCGCAGTCTATGTGCTCGGGAGGGCGATCGCGCTTTGATAGTCGCCGCAGAAAGTTCGCTGTCGATCGCGGGGAACAGTCATCTTGCTGAAGGAAATCCAAAGGCCGCTCAACGCGGATTCTCGACGTGTTCCCCATCCCCAGCTGATCGGACGGTGTCGGAGCTTGCGACCATGGTTTGGCAGCGGCAGAAGGCGGGCCTGTTGTTCTGAGCTGCAGCCGTCCGACGTGACTATGTAACACATTCTCATCTGGAAGCTTCCAAGCTATAGGCGCATCATGGCTTGGACAGCGACATGGCTGAAGACGATATCGGGGGCGCTTTGCGGCCTCGTACTTGTCGTCTTCACGCTCGTACCGGCCGTCGATTCCCTCCTTTGTGGCTTTGAGGGCCGACCGGCTGTCAGCGCGCAGTTGGCCGTCGGCAAGGTTGTTGCCACCAGCGACCACGACGATCGGTCCCAGACCGGCAAGGTCGGCGGCGAGGTTTGCGCCCACGGTCATTGCCACCATGGCTTGTCGGCCGCCCCGCCCATAGGCGCGATGGCGGCCGTCGCGCTGGTGCGCCCGCTGGTCCTGGCCCCCGAGACGAGCGGCCTGCCGCCCTCCAACCAGCCTGACGGTCCCACGGAACCTCCCCGCGTCTGACAAGGCCGCGCATTCGCGCGCGTGATCCCCTCGTCAGCAACGCAATCTGGGATTTTCCATGTTTTTCCGACATGCCCGGCCCGCCGTCATCGGCGCGGTTGTGGCTCTGGCTGGCCTGGGCGCGCCTTTGCGCGTCCTGGCCGAGCCGCTCACCCTGGCCGACGCCCTAGCGCGCGCCCAGGCCCAATCACCCCTGATGACCGCCGCCCAGGCGCAGGTCACGGCCGCCGAAGGCCGGGCCCGTCAAGCCGGCCTTCCGCCCAATCCTGAAGCGGGCCTTCAGGCCGAGAACTTCGCCGGGTCAGGCCAGTACGGCGACTTTGCCTCAACAGAGACGACACTGTCGGTCAGCCAACGCCTTGAGCTGGGTGGTAAGCGCCGCACGCGCTTGGCCGCGGCGTCCGCAGAGGTCGAGGCCGCGCGTCTGGGCCTTTCGATCGCCCGGGCGGATTTGAGTCAGGAGGTCTCGGTGCGCTACGCGGAGGCTCTGGCCGGTCGTGATCGCTTGGCGCTGGCCCGCGACACCGCCGAACGAGCGGGGGATCTCTCGAAAGTCGCCGCCACCCTGGTCGAGGCGGGGCGCGAGCCGCCGCTTCGGGCCTTGCGCGCCGAGGCGGCCAGTAGAGAAGCCGCTGCCGAGGTCACGGCCGCTGAGGCCGAGGCCGCCGCCGCGCGCCGGGCGCTGGTGACCCTATGGGGCGAAGCCGGCGAGGTCGTCGATCTGGTCGACGCGTCTTTGGCAGCCCCGGCGTCTCGCGCCCTGGTCGATCCGGGCGAGACCTTGGACTTGCGCCTGGCGCGGGCCGATCGGCGCACGGCCGAGGCGGTCATCGACCGCGAGCGGGCCGTGGGCCGTCCGGACCTTACCGTCCAGGCCGGATTGCGTCGGTTCGAGCAGACCGGCGACTCCGCGTTGATCGTCGGCTTCTCCGCGCCGATCCCGGTGTTCAATCGCAATCAGGGGACGGTCAGCGCAGCGCGCGCCGACGCCACCGTGGCCGAGGCGCGCGAACGGTTGGCCCTGGCCCGCTCGGTTCGGACGATACGCGACGCCCAAGCTTCGCTGGTCGCGGCCGATGCGCGGCTGGAGGCCTTGCAAGGCAAGATCCTGCCGCAAGCCGAAACCGCTGTGGATCTTGCCCGTCGCGGCTTCGAGGCGGGGAAGTTCTCGTTGCTCGATGTCCTCGACGCCCAGAGCGCTCTGACCTCCGCTCGCACCGACCTCATCGCCGCGCGCCTAGAGCGCGCCAAGGCGCTGGCCGCGCTCGACCGCGCCGCCGCCCAATAGGAAAGCTAATCATGAAGTCCAACGACAGAAAGACCCTGCTAACGGCCGTGGCGGTCAGCAGCCTGATCGCCGCCGGCGCCGGCGCCGTGGCCGGCAAGGCGCTACTCTCAGCGCCGGCCAAGGAGGCGCCCGCCGCTGAGGCCAAGGAAGATCATGCCGGTGAAAAACCCCATGTGGGCATGACCGCCGAGCGGATCGCCGCCGACGGCATCCAAGTGCTGGCCTTGGCCGATGGCGGTCTTGACGCCGCTATCCCGGCCCAGGCCACTGTGGTCGCCACGCCCAATGGCGCGGCGATCCTGGCCGCGCGCGCCGACGGCGCGATCGTGCGGATCAACAAGCGCCTTGGCGACCCCGTCGCCGCCGGCGAAGTGATCGCCGCGATCGAGAGCCGCGACGCCGCCGCCATGAGCGCCGAGCGCAGCGCTGCGGCCGCCAAGGCCGCAGCCGCTCGCCAAGCCCTGGCTCGCGAACGCAAGCTGTTCGACGCCCGCATCACCGCGCGTCAAGATCTCGAGGCCGCTCAGGCCGAGGCCGCCATTGCCGAGGCTGAACTGCGTCGCGCCAGCAACGCGGGCGCTGCCGCCGGCGTCAGCGGCAACGGCCGCACCCTGGCGGTGACCAGTCCGATCTCGGGGCGTATCACCGCCGCCAGCGCCACGCTCGGCGCCTATGTGACGGCAGGTTCGGAACTCTTCCGCGTGGCCGATCCGGGGCGCGTCGAGATCCAGGCGGCGCTGCCCGTCGGCGACGCTCAGCGAGTGAAGCCAGGCGATCTGGCCGTGGTCGAGACCGCGACGGGTTCAGTGTCGGCTTCGGTGCGTAGCGTAACGCCGGGTCTGGACGCCGAAAGCCGCTCGGCGACTGCGGTTCTGGTTTTGAACGGGCCAGTCCCGGCCCTGACGCCCGGTCAGGCCTTGCGCGCGCGCATCACGCCGCGTGGCGGCGTCGTCGCGGCCAGCGGCCGCTTGGCCGCGCCCGATGAGGCGGTGCAGTCGGTCAACGGCGCCGATGTCGTTTTTGTGCGCACAAAGGACGGCTTCGAGCCGCGCCCTGTGCGTGTCGGTCGACGCGGCGCGGGTCAGGTTGAGATCGTCTCAGGTGTAGGCGCTGGCGAGCAGATCGCCGGCAAGGGCGCGTTTTTGCTCAAGGCCGAACTCGGCAAGGGGGAGGCCAGCCATGATGACTAAGGTCATGCTTCTGGGGGCGATCGCCCTTGGCTTGACGGCTCAAGCCGTCTTCGCCGCCGAAGTCCCACCGATTGAACGGATTGGTGGCCGCGGCGTCGAAATCCTGACCGCGTCGGCTCGCGACACCGACCAGGGCCTGTGGGTCTCCGGTCTCATCCGCCGGGACCGCAGCTTCAGCCGGCCGCCGGCCACCGCCCATCTGGACATCAGCGCCCTCGACCACCGGGGCGTGCTGATGGCCACAACGCCCTCGCGCTTGGCGTTGCTTACCGCCAGCCTGCGTCATCGCGATCCGGTTCGCTACGCAGCGGTGATCCCGACGGTTACCCTGGCCCAGGCGGGCAGGCTCCAGGTGCGCTACCAGGCCAAGGCCCATGCGGCCGAAGGCGGGGAGGGGGCGCGATGATCGGCCGCATCCTCGACCTTTCGGTCCGCTTCCGCTGGGCCGTGATCGCCATGGTTACACTCGTCGCGGCCCTGGGTGTCTACAATCTCGTGCGCCTGCCGATCGACGCGGTGCCCGACATCACCAACAAGCAGGTGCAGATCAACACCGTCGCCGGGACCTTGGCCCCGGCCGAGGTGGAGAAGCTGGTCACCTTCCCGGTGGAAACGGCCATGGCCGGCATTCCGGGCCTGGAGTCGACACGCTCGATCTCGCGCAACGGCTTTTCGCAGGTCACCATCGTCTTCAAGGAAAGCACGGACGTCTATTTCGCCCGTCAGCAGGTGGCCGAGCGCCTGACGGGGGTTCGCCAGAGCCTGCCGGCCGGGGCCGAGCCCGCCATGGGGCCGATTTCGTCAGGCCTGGGTGAAGTCCTGATGTGGACGGTGGCCTTCGAGCATCCGGCCGGCAAAGGCGCCAAGCGCCAGGACGGCGCCCCCGGCTGGCAGAGTGACGGGGCGTATCTGACCTCGACCGGCGAGCACCTCGCCGACCCGACCGCTCAAGCGGCCTACCTGCGTGAGGTGCAGGACTGGATCGTGCGGCCACAGATGCGCTCGGTCCAGGGCGTGGCGGGTGTCGACTCCATCGGCGGCTTCGAAAAGCAGTTCGTTGTTCAGCCGGACCCAACCAAGATGGCCTCGTACGGCGTGTCGTTCGCCGATCTGGCCAAGGCGCTGGAAGCGGCCAACCTCGCGGTCGGCGCCAACTTCGTCGAACGGGGTGGGGAAGCCTTCCTGGTCCGCGCCGACGCACGTGTTCGCACGGTCGACGAGATCGCCAACGCCACCGTGACGGCTCGCGAGGGTGTCTCGGTTCGGGTGCGTGACGTCGCCGTGGTCAAGGTCGGCGGCGCTTTGCGCACCGGCGCGGCTTCGGAGAACGGCGAGGAGGTCGTGGTCGGCACCGTGCTGATGCTGACCGGCGAGAACAGTCGCACGGTGGCCGGGGCTTCGGCCGAGAAGTTGGCCGAGGTCGCCAAGAGCCTGCCGCCGGGCGTGAAGGTCCAGATCGTCTATGACCGCTCCAAGCTGGTCGGGGCGACCATCAAGACGGTCGAGAAGAACCTGACCGAAGGCGCGCTGCTGGTTATCGTCGTGCTGTTCCTGCTGCTGGGCAACTTCCGGGCCGCCTTGATCACCGCCCTGGTCATCCCGCTGTCGATGCTGATCACCGCCATCGGCATGAACAAACTGGGCGTATCGGGCAATCTGATGAGTCTGGGGGCGCTGGACTTTGGCCTGATCGTCGACGGCGCGGTGATCATCGTCGAGAACGCCTTGCGACGTCTCGCCGAGCGCCAGCACCATGAAGGGCGTCTGCTCACCCTGTCCGAACGTCTTTCGGAAACCCGCGAGGCGGCCCGCGAGATGATCTCGCCGACCGTCTATGGCCAGGCGATCATCCTCCTGGTCTATGCGCCGCTGCTGACCTTCACCGGCGTGGAGGGCAAGACTTTCTCGCCGATGGCGATCACGGTGATGCTGGCCTTGGCCGGGGCGTTCGTGCTGTCGCTGACCTTCATCCCGGCCATGATCGCGCTCGTGATCCGGGGCAAGGTCGCCGAGAAGGAGGTGGCGCCGGTCCGCTGGACCAAGGCGCGTTACGAGCCGCTGCTGCGCAAGGTCGTGGCGCGTCCGCTGCCGGTGATCCTGGCTTCGGTCGGGATCTTCGCCGCAGCTGTGGTGACCTTTACCTTCCTGGGACGGGAGTTCACACCGCAGCTGGACGAGAAGGACATGGCCGTTCAGGCCCTGCGCATTCCGTCGACATCGCTGGAGCAGTCGTTGCGCATGCAGCGGCGCATCGAGCGCGTGGTCGCGACCTTCCCGGAAGTGGCGTTCGTTTATTCCAAGACCGGGACGGCCGAGGTCGCCAGCGATCCGATGCCGCCCAACGCCTCTGACGCCTTCGTCATCCTCAAGCCGCAGAAGGATTGGCCCAACAAGGGTGAGACCAAGGCCGAGCTGATCGGCCGAATCGAGAACAAGCTGGAGGGCCTCACAGGCAATGCCTACGAGTTCAGTCAGCCGATCCAGATGCGGTTCAACGAACTGATCGCCGGCGTGCGCGGCGATGTGGCCATCAAGGTCTATGGCGACGATCTGGACGCCATGACCAAGACCGCCGAGGAAATCGCCACGGTTCTGCGGACGGTCAAGGGCGCGGCGGACGTCAAGGTCGAGCAGACCTCGGGCTTCCCGACCCTGGACGTCGTGCTCGACCGCGACGCCATCGGTCGCTACGGCCTGACGGTTGAGGAAGTGGCCGACACGCTGGCCGTGGCGATGGGTGGTCGGGAGGCTGGTCTCGTCTTCCAGGGAGACCGCCGCTTCGACGTGGTGGTCCGCCTGCCGGACGCCAGCCGCAACGATCTGGACGCCGTGGGCGCCTTGCCGGTCATGTTGCCGGTTGGGAGTGGGACGCGGGCCTCGGTGCCGCTGCGCGACGTGGCAAAGTTCTCGTACTCGGAAGGCCTCAACCAGGTCAGCCGCGAGAACGGCAAGCGCCGAGTGGTTGTGCAGGCCAATGTGCGGGGCGCCGATCTTGGCTCTTTCGTGGGGCAGGCTCAGGAAAAGGTCGGTGCGCAGATCAAGCTGCCGGCGGGGTCCTGGCTGGTCTGGGGCGGACAGTTTGAGAACTTGAAAGCCGCCCAGGCCCGCCTGGCGCTCGTCGTGCCGCTCTGCTTCCTGCTGATCTTCGGCTTGCTGTTCATGGCCTTGGGCGGGGTCGCGCCGGCCGCGGCGGTGTTCTCGGCCATTCCGCTGGCCCTGGCCGGCGGGGTGTTTGCCTTGGCGCTACGCGGTATCCCGTTCTCGGTCTCGGCCTCGGTTGGTTTCATCGCGCTCTCGGGCGTGGCGGTGCTCAACGGTCTGGTGATGATGACCGCGATCCGCCAGCGCCTGGCGTCGGGTGTGGCGCTGGAGGCGGCGATCATCGACGGGGCCATGGAGCGTTTGCGGCCGGTGATGATGACGGGTCTGGTCGCCTCGCTCGGCTTCGTGCCCATGGCTCTGGCCACCGGGACCGGCGCGGAGGTCCAGCGCCCGCTGGCCACTGTGGTCATCGGCGGCCTCATCACCGCCACGGCGCTTACTCTGTTCGTCTTGCCGGCCATCTGCCGCTTCGTCCTGCGCCCGCGTGGGTCCGAGCGGCCGGCCAGCGCTGTTCAACCCCAAGCGTGAGGAGGACCCTATGATCCTAGGACAAGCCCTGCTGTTGCGGGTCTATACCGACGAGAACGCCACCCTTGGTGATCGACGCTACTACGAGGCGCTGGTTGATCGGGCGCAGGCGGCGGGCCTGGCCGGCGCTACGGTTTTGCGTGGCCTGCGGGGCTTTGGCGCCTCCAGCGTCATGCACGGCGAACGCGGCTTTGATCTGGCGCGCAATTTGCCGGTCGTCGTCGAGATCGTTGATGAAGAGGCTAAGCTTACGCCGTTCATCGCCGAGCTTGAGACCGGGGACGAGATCGGTCTGGTCACCCTGGAGAAGGTCGAAGTGGTCCGCTACGGCGGTCACCGTATCCACTTCGCCTGACTGGTCGGGCCGGCGCGTCGGGGCGACCCGACGCGCCGGCTTGGTCCCACCGTCTTATGCCGGGAGATCGCGATGATCATCACCGTCACGTTTGAAACCGAGATCCGTGCGCCGGTCGCCGCGGTTTGGGCCAGCCTGGTCGATTTCGACCATTGGCGCGACTGGCATCCCCATCGCCAGATCATCGGCAAGGCCGAACGCGGCGCGCGCGTAGCGCATCTGGTGGCCAACGCCCATCCGTTGCGCCGCAAGACGCCGGCGCGCATCGACGTCTTGGAGGCGCAGGCCTGTCTGAGCTTCCGCTTTGGGCGGTGGCTGACCGGTTATAGCTACGAGCGCCTGCGTCTGGAGCCGACGGCCGGAGGGACGCGGCTGATCCAGGTCGCCGAGGTCCCAAGCTGGGTCGGGCCGCTCAACGGCGGTCGCGCGCGTTATGAAGCGTCCGTCCAGCAAGCCTACGGCCAGGTCGCCACGGCCCTGGTCCGTCACCTGGGCGTCACGCGGCCCGCGCGTCGCCCCATTTCGCACGTTAGAAGCCGCCTGTAGGGCGGCCCCATTTTCACGGCGGCGTGTTGGACCGAGCAGGTTCGACCACCGTTCACCCCTTACGGAGATCGTCGCATGGGAGCAGGACACGACCACGGCGCTGGCAACGCCAACGCCAGGACCTTGGGGATCGCGCTGGGCCTGACCCTCACCTTCCTGGTGGCCGAGGTTGTCGCAGGCGTCGTCTTCAACAGCTTGGCGCTGTTGTCGGACGCCGCGCACATGTTCACCGATGCGGCGGCCCTGGCCATCGCCCTGGCGGCCATCCAGGTGGGCCGCCGCAAACCGACGGACAGCTTCACATTCGGCTATCGCCGCTTCGAGATCCTGGCGGCGGCCTTCAACGCCATCCTGCTGTTCGCCGTGGCCATCTATGTGCTGGTTGAGGGGATCAAGCGGATCGTCGATCCCGAACCCGTCCAGTCGACCGGTATGCTGATCGTGGCGGTGCTGGGCCTGATCATCAATCTGATCGCCATGCGGCTGCTGTCGGCGGGCAAGGATAAGAGCCTCAATATGAAGGGCGCCTATCTGGAAGTCTGGGCCGACATGCTCGGCTCGCTCGGCGTCATCGCCGGGGCGATCATCATCCGCCTGACCGGCTGGCGATGGGTCGACCCCATCGTGGCCATCGGCATCGGGCTGTGGGTGCTGCCGCGCACCTGGATCCTGCTGAAGGACACCACCCGCATCCTGCTGGAAGGCGCGCCGCCGGGTCTGACCCTGGCGGCGGTGCGCAAGGCCATCACGCAAACACCCGGGGTCGCCGGCGCGCATGAACTGCATGTCTGGACCACGGGGGCGGACGAGGCCATCTGCACCGTCCACATCGTGCTGGCCGACGGCGCCGACGGCGAGGCGGTGCGCCAGGCCGTGGCCGCGCGGCTGGAGGCCGACTACGATCTGCACCACGTGACCATCCAGACCGAGAGCCAGCGCTGCCAGGACGGGGCGGGCGGGCACGCTTGACCGGCGCCCGCCGCGCGCAGGGGCTCAGGTCGTCGACAGCTTGGCCCGGCGGCCCCACCAGAAGCCGGCCGCCAGGGCCAGGATGGTCAGCGCCTGGGCCACGAGCCCCTCGACGGTGGGGTAGAGGCCTAGCAGCTCAATGCGCGGGGTGTGCAGCGGGTGCAGGTCGATCAGACCCGCCTCTTGCAGGGCCGCTACGCCCTTGCCGGCCAGCACCACCGACAGCAGGGCCATCAGGCCGGCGCTGTAGGCGAAAAACTGGCCGATCGGCAGGCGCTTGCTGAAGTTCAGCATCAGCCAGGCGATCGCCGCCAGGATGACCACCGCCGTGGCGATCCCCGCCAGCATCGCCGTGCCGCCGCCCTGGCTCCACAGCGCCGTCATGAACAGGATGGTCTCGAACACTTCGCGATAGACCACCAGGAAGGCCAGGCCGAACAGGAACCAGGCCGACTGCTTCGAGAGCGCCTTGGACAGCTTCTCGCGGATATAGACCTGCCAGGCGTCGGCCTGGGACTTGCCATGCATCCAGATCCCGACCGAAATCAGCACGACGGCGGCGATCAGCGAGCCAAAGCCCTCGGTCAGCTCGCGGCTGGCCCCGCTGATCGAGATCAGATAGGTCGCCGCCGCCCAGGTCAGGCCGCCGGCCGCCAGGGCCGCGATCCAGCCGCCATGCACATAGGGCAGGACGTCGGCGCGGTCGGCCTTGCGCAGGAAGGCCAGCATGGCCACCACGATCAGCAGCGCCTCCAACCCCTCGCGCAGCAGGATGGTCAGGGCGCCGGCGAAGCTGGAGGTCCCACTGGCCTTTTCCGGGGCGAGCGCTTGGGCGGCCGCGCCGAACAGCGCATCTAGCCGTTCGATCTGGCTTCGCACCTCGCTTATCGGCGCGCCCCTGCCGATCGCGCCGCGGACATCGCCCATGGCCCCTTCGATCCGTTGCATCAGCGCCGCGTCCCGCGCCCGCAAGGCTGGCTCGACTGGCTCGAAGCCGTCGAGATAGGCCGCCAGGGCCAGGTCGGCGGCCTGGCGGTGGTCTCCGGCGGTGTAGGCCGCCAGGCTGAGATCGAGCTTGCGTCGGGCAATGTCCAGCGTGCCGCCGGTGGCCTGGACCACAACCTCGGGATGGCGGCGCAGATAGGCGGTCAAGGCCCGGGCCTTGGGTTCGCCGATCGCCGCTGCCAGGGCCGCCGGGGTGGTCTGGGTCAGGGCCTGCAGGCTGGCGAACCGCGCTCGCACGGCCGGATCGCTGGTCCACAAGGTCTCGCCGGTCTTGGCCTCGGCGTCGGTGAACGCAAAGCGGCCGACATAGAAGGCCAGGTCCCAACGGTCGTCGCTGGGCAAGTGGGCGTAGCTGGCCATGGCCGTGCCATCCAGGCCCTGCTGGATGACCTGGTAGAGGCCAAAGGCGCTGCGCTGGCGTGCGCGCTCGACATCGGCGAAGGCGATCGGCGGCGGATCCAGGCCCGCGGCGTTGGGTCCATCGGCGCGGCCGTCGACCCCATGGCAGGCCGCGCACTGCTCGGCATAGAGCGCCGCGCCGCGCATCAGGTCTGGCGCCCGCGCAGGGGCCAGGGGCGTGGGGTAGGCGGCCAGCAGATCGGCGGCCAGGCTGTGGGCCTGGGCCGCCACCAGAACCGGGTCCTTCTTGCCGGCGATCGACGCTTGCAGGACCTCGGCCTTGCCCAGCAAGGCCGGCTGCACGGTGGTCGCGGGCAGCTTGGCGATCCGATCGCGGATCTGCGTCCCGAACTCGTTCATCTCGGCATATTCGGATGCGCTGACGACCTTGCCGTCCTTCACCGCCCCGGCATAGTCGACGGACACATAGTCCAGCAGTCGCCAGACGGTCTGGGCCGGTGTGGCTTCCTGGGCCTGGGCCGGCGCGAGCGCGAGCGTGGCGCCCAGGAGGAGGGCGACGAGGCCGCTCAGGGTGGATTTGAGAGCGCTAATCATTATCATCTCATAGGCCGATTTCGGACGTACGGTTGGCAAAATTCCGTACTCGCCCCGCAAGGACGCGGCGAGTACGGCGGTCGGGGTCAGGGCTGGCGTCGCGTGTCGGCGGCCGGGGCGGAGGGCATGGCCATGCCTTTCATGTCGCCCATGCCTTCGGGGCTCTTCATGCCGGGCATGTCCGGCATGTCGCCGCCCTGCTTTATCACCGCGTCGTGGTCGGCCGGGGCGTTCTGGGTGGCGGCCAGGTACTGCTCGGGCGACATCGACGGCAGCTGTCGCACGAAGGCGACCATGTCCCACACCAGGGCATCGCTGTGGGTGCGACCCCAGGCCGGCATGGCGGTCATCTTGACGCCGTGCTTGATCACCCAGAACTGCTCGCCGGGAGGCCTTCCAGCTGTGCGCCAAAGCTCTGGAGCCTGCGGATAGAGCCCCCAACTCATCTCGGTCTTTTCAAGGCCTGGACCCAGATGGCAGCCGCTGCACATCTGCGTATAGAGCCCCGCGCCGCTGGCGATGCGCTTGGGATCGCTCAGATTGTCCGGCGGCTGGATGCCGGTGGCCCGGACACTGATCGAACGGTTTCGCAGGGTCTCGAGCAGGGCGTAGACGGGCCGGGTATGGGGCGCGTCGGCGCCGATGTTGTAGACGCCCAGGCCGATGGTGACGCCGGCGATCAAGACCGCCAGGAGGGCGGCCGCCCCCAACACCAGCACGATGCCAAGATGGGTTCGTGGATGTGCGAAATCCCAGCCGAACAGCTTCATGGTCTATCCCTCCCTATGGGACATGGTTTTTGGCGGACGCGGTGTCGTTGACGGCGCGTCTTGGGCGCGGTGGACGGCTAGAGGCCGGCGATGCGCTTGGCGATCTGGACCATGAATGCCTTCATCAGCGCGGCCATCATCGGCAGGAAGATCAGCAGAGCCACGAAGATCGCGACGATCTTGGGCGCATAGACCAGGGTCTGCTCCTGGATCTGGGTCAGCGCCTGGAAGAGCCCGATCACGACGCCCACCACCAGGCCGACGATCAGCACCGGCGCGGAAATCTGGATAGTCAGCCAGATCGCCTCGCGCGCCACGTCCAGAACCTCGGCCCCGCTCACCGGGGGCGCTCGGGACCGCGCTGGGCGGCATTGGCGATAGGCGTTTCATCGACGAACCCACCCTGAGCCGAAGTCGCGGGCATCTGCCTTGCTCCGGAAAAACCGCGGGCGGCGCGAGGCGCCGCTGCCTTGCCTTACGCAGTGGGGTGCGACTTCCCTCATCGCATGCGCAGGTTCGTGTACGGGCCGGCGCGGGCGGACCGGCGCTTGCAAAAAAGGCAGGTTGGAACGTTGTTCATCGACCGCGGTCGTCGGCTTGAGGGGGCGGCTGAGGCTAGCGCGTACCCCAGACAGAAACCGCTTTTGGGGGATTTTCGTGAAAGCCAATCGTCAAGGCCTGGGGGGCGCATCGACGCTCGCCCTGACCGTTGCGCTCGCCGCCATTCCGGCCAGCGCTTGGGCTCAAGCCCAAGTCCAGGCGCCCGCCGCGCTCGAAGAGATCGTCGTCACTGCCGAACGACGCGAGACCAATCTTCAGGACACGCCTGTGGCGGTGACCGCCATCACCGGCGACACGCTCCGGGCCCTGGGCGTGGCGACCATCGAAGACCTTCAGGTTTTCACGCCTGGGATCACCATCACCAACGACTCCATGGCCATCATCAACATCCGGGGCATCGGCACCTCGGCCTTCGGCGTGGCCACCGATCCCAGCTCGACCGTCCACTATGACGGGGTCTACATTCCGCGGCCGACCACCAGCTACCAGGACATGTTCGACGTCGAGCGCATCGAGCTGCTGCGCGGCCCACAAGGGGTTCTCTTTGGCCGCAACTCGGCGGGCGGCACGCTGAACATCACCTCCCAGGCGCCGACCGCCACCCTGCAGGGCGTCCTCAGCGCCACCCTGGGCAACTACGATCGCCGCACCTTCAGCGGCACGGTGTCGGGACCGCTCGGCGAGCGGGTTCGCGGGCGTCTGACCGTGATGAAGAACGATCGCGACGGGATCTATTCCAATCCCAAGACCGGCGAGGACTACCAGAACATCGACCGTGCCGCGGTGCGGGGCACGCTGTCCTTCCTGGTCAGCGACCAACTGGACGTGGTGCTGCGCGCCGACTACGGCCGCGACCGCGAAACCGGCTATCCCTCGCTGCGCGACAATTATCCGGCCGCCTTCGCCCAGGCGGGCGCGACCATTCCGCGCGGCCGAGACGAGTTGATCCTCGACACCCGGCCACGCAACAATGTCGAGAATGGCGGGGCATCAGCCACGGCGACCTATGTCACCGCGCCGCTGACCTTCAAGTCGATCACCGCCTTGCGGGCCAGCACGGTCGATCAGGTTCTCGACGTCGACGCCACCAATCTCTTCCTGCGCAACATCACTCTGTGGGAACGCTCGCGCTCCTTCACCCAGGAACTGCAGGTCAGCAACAACGACGCCGGACGCCTGGAGTGGATCGCCGGCGCCTTCTACCTGCGCGAAAAGGCCCGCGATCAGCTTCAGATCCTCGAGCCCGGACGCCAGCTGGCTCTGCCGGAGAGCAATGTCACCGACGCCGCGGCGCTCTATGGCCAGGCGACCTATCGGGTCATGGACCGCACGCGTCTGACCGCGGGCCTGCGCTACAGCTATGAGCGCAAGGACTTCGCCTATCGCGCCAAGGTCGGCGGCGTCGATGCGGGCGGGGAGGCGGCCAAGGCCTCCTGGCGCGCCTGGACGCCCAAACTCGGCGTACAGTACGACGTCAGCGACGACGTCATGGCCTACGCGTCGGTGACGCGCGGCTTCAAGTCCGGCGGCTTCCAACTGGGCGACGGGCGTCCATTCCGACCCGAATACATCTGGAGCTACGAAGGCGGCGTCAAATCCATGCTGTGGGATCGGCGCGTGCGGGCCAATCTCAGCGTCTTCTACTATGACTACACCGACCTGCAGGTGGTCGAGTACATCAACGGGGTGGCGACCACGACCAACGCGGGCAAGGCCACGCTCAAGGGCGGGGAACTGGAGATCGTCGCTCGTCCGGTCTCGGGCCTGGATCTAACCGCCACTGCCGCCTATCTCGACGCTCAGTACGACCGCTATTTCGACCAGGGCGTCAGCCTAGCCGGTTACACTCTGCCCAACGCGCCCAAATGGAACCTGACCTTCGCGGCGGCCTACCGCTTCGAGTTCGCCGACGGTCATAGCCTGACCCTGCGCGGCGACGTGGGCTGGCGCGACCGCGTCTACTTCAAGCCCAACAATCTGCGGCAGTTCTCCGAAGACCCCAACACCCTGGTCAATGCGCGGGCCACCTTCGCGCCGGCCAGCGGCGTCTGGGAGATGTCGGTGTTCGCCCGCAACCTGACCGACGCGCGATACGCCACCTACAAGACGGTCGGCACGGATGCGACCGGGGTTTCCAACCCGGCATTGCCGCTCTCCGTCTTTGGGGAGCCGCGTCAGTATGGCGTGCAGATACTGCGACGCTTCTGATGGCGGCGGCCTGCGCCGGCGTCCCCTCACCAGCCCGAGGGGACGCTGGTCGCAGGTTTTTCCATGTTCAATCTCGAGGAATAGTCATGAAGTCCATGTTCTTTGCGGCCAGTCTCGCCGCCGCCCTTGCCCTGTCCAACACCGCCGGCGCGCAAACCCCCGATCCGTCCGCCGAGGTTCGCGCCGTGGTCGATCAATTCACCCAGGCGTTGTTGCAGAAGGACGCCGCGCGCATGGGGCCGCTGTTCGCCAAGGACAGCATCGTCATCGAGGGCGGGCGGCTGGAAGGCTCTTTCGAGACCTATCTCCACCACCACCTGGGTCCCGAGCTGGCCGAGTTCGACAGCTTCACCGTCAAGGACCGCAAGGTCAGCGTCCGCCAGGCCGGCGACGTGGCGTGGGCCTATGAGACCTATGGCTATGAGGTCCGCCTGAAGGGCAAGCCCACGCCGCTCTCGCGCTTGGGCGCGACCACTACGGTCCTGGTCAGGACCGACGGGGCCTGGCGGATCGTCCAGCTGCACATCTCGTCCAAGGCGCCGCCCGCCAAGAAGTAGCGGCCAGAATGCCGTCGTCGGCGAGGGCAAAAGGTCAGGCCTGCGTATCTCCTAGAAAGCCGCAAGGCGTCAGGGGCAAGTCCGTGGGGCAGAAGCTTATTGTGGTCGCCGACGACGATCCCGACTGCCGGGGTCTGATGGCCGAGATCCTGACCGACGCGGGCTATGCCTGCGTCGAGGCCGATGGTGGGCGCAGCGCGCTGGCCTTGATGGACATGCGGCCCGACCTGCTGCTCACCGACCTCTTCATGCCGGATCTGGACGGCATCGAGATCATTCTCATGGCCAAGGAGACTTGGCCTGGCGTGCGCATCGCCGCCATCAGCGGCGGCATCGGCGCCTTCGACCCCATGGTGCTGCTGCGCATGGCCCGTATCCTGGGGGCGGACGTAGCCTTGCCCAAGCCTTTCTCGATGGACCAGTTGCTCACCTGCGTCGCCCAGGCGCTCGCGGCCGAGCGCCCAAGCGCCGATCCAGCCGTCCTGACCGTGCGATGAACCGCCCAGAGTCTCTGTCCGATTGCGCGAACTATACATGTTGCGAAGCTTGGTTCGACGCCGCTGGACTTCTCCGTCGGCTGACGACAAACGCCACCTACAATTAATTCGCAGTCGCAACTGCAAAACGTGGGGCTTGTCCGTCATGCGCATCCAGAACCTTCCTCGTCTTGCTCTGCTGCTCACCGTCAGCGGGACCGCGCTTGTCGCCTCCGCGGCGTGGGCCCAGTCCTCCAGCCCTGCCACCCGCGCCCAAGAGGCCAATGAACTGAGCGGCGTGACGATCACCGGGCAGACCGAAAGTCGCCAGGGTTACAAGGTCAGCAAGGCCCTGTCGGCGATGAAGACCGACACCGCCCTGATCGACACACCTCAGTCGGTCAGCATCGTCTCGCTCAAGCAGATCCAGGATCAGGCGGCGGGCGGCATCGGCGACGCCATCCGCTATCTGCCCGGCGTCTTCTCCGCCCAGGGCGAGGGCAACCGCGAGACCCTGGTGTTCCGTGGCAACGCCACTACCGGCGACTTCTTCGTCGATGGCGTCCGCGACGACATCCAGACCTATCGCGATCTCTACAACATCGAGCGCCTGGAGATCTTCCGCGGCCCCAACGCCATGATCTTTGGTCGCGGCGGGGTCGGCGGCGTGGTCAATCGCGTGACCAAGATGGCCAATTGGCAGCGCGTCCGCGAGGTGCAACTGGAAGCCGGCAGCTTCAACCACAAGCGTGTCCAGTTCGATCTCGGCGACGGAGTCGACGACAAGCTCGCCCTGCGCCTGGCTGGCGTCTACCAGAACAGCGACAGCTACCGCGACGGCGTGTCCCTGGAGCGTTGGGGCTTCAATCCAACGGCGGCCCTGCGTCTTACGCCCGACACCCTCGTCCAGGTCGGCTACGAGCACTTCGAGGATGACCGCATCGCCGATCGCGGCGTTCCTGCCCGCTATCTGCCGGCTGGCGCGACCCGCCCGGCCAAGCCGCTGCGCACGCCGCGCGGCCTGTTCTTCGGTGATCCGGCCGCTAGCCCGACCTGGACCAACACCGACGCCCTGACCCTGTTTGTCGCTCACCAGATCAGCGAGCGGGTGTCGATCCGCAACCGGACGCGCTACGCCGACTACGACAAGTTCTATCAGAACGTCTTCACCGGGGCGGTCAACGCGGCCGAGACCACGGTTCCGATCTCGGCCTACAACAACCGCACCCAGCGCAAGAACTTGATCAACCAGACCGACCTGAACGCCGATCTGGTGCTTGGTGGGCTGAGCCACAAGCTCCTGGTCGGGGGCGAGTTCGGGCGCCAGGAAACCAGCAACCTGCGGCTGGAAGGCCGGTTCGCGGGCGGAGCGACCTCTGTCACCGTTCCGGTGACCGCGCCGACCATCAACCAGCCGATCAGCTGGGTCGCGATCGCCAGCAGCGGCGACAACGCCGGGGTCACCAAGCTTGCGGCCGTCTACGCGCAAGACCAGATCGCGCTGGGCGATAAGGTCGAGCTGGTCCTGGGCCTGCGCTACGAGCGCTTCCACACCAAGGTCACCGACCGGCGTACGGTCGGCTTCCCGGTAGGCCAGCAGCGCGATTTCGACGTCACCGACACCCTGTGGTCGCCGCGCGTGGGGGTGATCTATAAGCCCGCAGCCAACGCCTCGCTCTATGCCAGCTACTCCAAGACCTATCTGCCGCGCGGCGGCGAGCAACTGACCAGCCTGTCGATCAGCAACCAGAACCTGGATCCCGAGCAGTTCAAGAACTACGAGCTGGGGGCCAAATGGGATGTCCTGCCGGGGCTCAACCTGGCCGCGGCGGTGTTCCAGCTTGATCGCAGCAACGTCCTTGCGCTTAGCGACCCCAACAACGCCGCCTCGCCGACCGTGCCGATCGGCCGTCAGCGCACCAAGGGCGTGGAGCTGAGCGCGACCGGCCAGATCAGCGACCGGCTGAGCCTGGTGGGCGCCTATACCTACTCGGACGGGACCTTCCGCGACAACGTGTCGGGCACGGTCAAGGCCGGCAATCAGCTGGCCAATATGCCCAAGACCAGCGCCTCGCTGTGGAGCCGCTTTGAGGCGACCGATCGGCTCGGCCTGGCCGCGGGCGTCGTCTACCAGGGCCGGCGTTTCGCCTCGAGCGACAATCTCGTGGCCATGCCCAGCTACATGCGGGTCGATGCGGCTGCCTACTTCAAGATCAACGACAAGCTGAAGGCGCAGATCAATGCCGAGAACCTGTTTGGCGCGCGCTACTACCCGTTTGCTCAGAGTAACTCCAACCTCACCCCCGGCTCCCCGACGGCGGTGAAGGTGGGCCTGTCCGCCAGCTTCTGACCCCGAGGGGCGACGGACAAGGCCGACCGGTTCGACGCCGACCAGAGCTTCGCGCTCTGGTCGGCGTCAGCTTGAGGCCGGGCGCGCATGGGGGCGCGCGCCTGAAGGATATCAAGACCATGAGGATCCTCATCGCCGAGGATGACGACGAGACCGCCGACCACCTGGCGCAGGCCTTGCGCGCCGTGGGCCATGGCGTCTCACGCACTGACAATGGCGTGCAAGCCTTGCTGATGGCCATGAACGAGGTCTTCGACGTGCTGATCCTGGACAGAATGCTGCCGGGCATGGACGGCCTGTCGGTCGTGAAGATGCTGCGGGCGGGTGGGGTGAGCACCCCGGCCCTGATGCTGACGGCCATGAGCCGGATCGCCGATCGGGTCGAGGCGCTGGAGAACGGCGCCGACGACTATCTGATCAAGCCCTATGCCTTCTCAGAGCTGCACGCGCGCCTGAACCTGATCGCGCGCCGCGCCAGCGTGGCCCGGCCCGAAAGGGCGCTGGTGGTGCTCGACCTTGAGCTGGACCTGCAAAAGCGTGTCGTGCGACGCGGCGGCAAGCGCCTGGATCTGCAGCCGCGCGAGATCACGATGCTGGAGGTGCTGATGCGCAATCCCCATCGCTTCATGACCCGCGCCATGCTGCTCGAAGCGGTCTGGGAGCTCGGCTTCAATCCGCGCACCAACATCGTCGAGACCCACATCAGCCGTCTGCGCGCCAAGCTGAACGCCGGCTTCGACACCGACGCGATCATCACCCAGCGCGGGTCGGGCTATATGATCCGCAGCGAATGATCCGGCTCTTTCCCCGATCGACCGCGGGCCTCGTTCTTCTGGTCGCCGGACTGCTGTCGCTGGCCACCCTGATCCTGGGCCTGATCGCCTATCGGGTGTCGCACGAGGCGCTTGAGCGCCAGTCGCGCCACCGCGTCCTGGTCCAGACCCAAGGTCTTCTGGCGGCGCGGCGTCTCGGCGGCTCGTCCGCCTTGATCTCGGCGATTAGCCTGCGCGAAGAGGAGGGGCGAGGCGAGGGGATGGGCTATATCCTGGTAGGCGCGCGCGGCGAGCGCCTGGCCGGAACCCTGCGCGCTTCGCCGCCGGAGCCTGGGTGGTTGGAGCATCTTGACTTCGAAGACACCGACGGCGCGCGCAGCGTCGCCCAGGCCTTGACCACCGCCCTGCCGGGAGGCGGCCGGCTGGTTGTGGCCGCCGACCGCGCGCCGATCGACGCCGCGGATATGGCGCTGCTCAGGGTCTTCGCCGGGGCCTTCTCGATCACGTTGCTGCTGGGCGTCGGCGGCGCCTGGTTCCTCGGGATGGTTATCCAGCAGCGCCTGGCCCAGATCAGCGCCGCGGCCCAGGCGATCGTGGACGGCGACCTGACGCGCCGCATGCCGCGTGACCCGGCTTCTCACGAGTTCGACGCGCTGGCCGCCACCCTCAACCACATGCTCGACCGCATCCAGGCGCTGATGGAAACCCTGCAGCAGGTCACCAGCGACATCGCCCATGACCTTCGCACGCCGCTGACGCGTCTGCACGGGGTGCTGGAGACCGCGTTGCGCCAGCCCGCCGGTGATGGCGACCAGGGCGTGCGGCTGGCTCTGGCGCGCGCTTCAGCCCACGCCGAGGAAATCCTCGACCTCTTCGCCGCATTGCTGAGGATCGCCGAGATCGAGAGCCTGGAGGTTCGGGCCGGTTTCCAACGTGTCGATCTGTCGGGCCTGGTGGAGCGCTGCCTTGACGCCTTGCGTCCGGATGTGGAGGCCGCGGGCTATGTCCTGCGCGCGCGCATCGAGGATGGCCTCGCGGTTGAGGGCGACAAGCACCTGCTGTCCCAGCTGCTGGTCAATCTGATCGAAAACGCCGCGCGCCACACGCCCCTGGGCACGCTCATCATAGTGTCCCTGGACGCGACGGCCTCCGACGCGGTCCTTTGTGTCCGGGACAATGGTCCGGGGATCGCGGCCGACAAGCACGAGGTCGTGCTGCAGCGGTTCTCGCGGCTGGAGCAGAGCCGTCATAAGCCCGGCCACGGCCTGGGTCTTGCGCTAGCCGGCGCGGTGGCGCGCGCCCACGTCTCGGCGCTGCGCCTGGAGGACGCTGGGCCGGGTCTGGCCGTGTCTCTGACCCTGCCGCGCGCCTAGGCCAACCCCCCGGCCAGGAAGCTCAAGCTCCGAGCCTGATGGAGGATGAGCGCGCCGATCGTGCGGTAATGGACCAGCTAGGCGCTAGATCACGGCTAACGGGCAGCTGTGCTGGCGCCGGCCACGCCCAGGCCAGCCACGCCGACACCGGTGGCGCGGATCGCGGCCAGGCCATTGGTCGCGAAGGCCGACCGCGAATAGCGAGCCGTCACCCAGGCGCGTCCCGCTTGGCCGCAATCGAAGGCCCATTGCGGCCTCGTGGCAAAGCTCTCCAGCGCCACGGCCAGCTCTTCGACGTCGCCATAGTCGACCAGGACGCCGCCGCCCGAGGCTCTGATGCTGTTGGCCATCTCGCCGACCGGGCTGGCGATGATAGGCAGGCCCGCGCACATCGCCTCGTGAGCGGCGATGCCGAAGCCTTCATGGTGGGAGGGCTGCACATAACCATTGAGCAAGGCCAGGAAGGGGCCGGGGGCAGTGAAGCCGACGAACCAGACATTGGTCAGCTTCAGTTCGGCGACCCGGCGCTGCAGATCCGCCCGCGCGGGACCATCTCCAGCGATCAGCACTTGGATCGTTCTGGCCAGGGTCGGTGAGGTCTCGCGCAGCCGGGCGAGGGCCTCGATCAGGACGTCGTAACCCTTGTTGGGATGCAGGCGCCCGAGGCTGCCGATGGTGAACTTGCCCTCGGCCGCGGCCTTGGCCACGGGCCAGTCCGGATCGGCCTGGAAGATCGGCCAGATGCTGATCTTGGCCTCGCCGATGCCCAACACGCGTTTGCCGAAGGCGGCGACGGTTTCGGAGTCGGCGATCCAGTGGCGGGTCAGAGCCACGGTGGCGCGCATGATCACCTTGTTGGCGGGCTTCAGCCAAGCGTTGTGCAGCCAGCTGACCACTGGGATCCCCTGCAGCCGGCCGACGAGCTGGCCGGTGACGGTCGCGTGGCTCAGCGAGGTCCAGATCAAGTCCGGCGCCATGGTCTTGACGATGCGGTTCAGGCGCAGCGCGGTGCGCACGAAACTGCGTTTGGCGCCACCGATGACCGCATAGGGCGTTCCGGTCGCCTCCAGCGCTGGCCGGGCCAAGCCGTCGCGCTCCATCAGCGACACCACGAACACCTCATGGCCCGCAGCCCGCAGGAGCGTCAGGATCCGGGGCAGGGGCAGAGCCCCGCCGCCGCCATCCAGCGAATTGATCACGTAGCAGATCTTCATGTTCGCCCCCCCCAAAGACCGAGCTAGGCCCGGTGCCGAGCGAAGACCGCCGTCTTGCCGGCGCGATCCAGCACCAGCAGGGTGTCGAACGGATCGCGCTGGCCGCCGGGCATTTCCATGCCCGGCGAGCCGATCGGCATGCCCGGAACCGTCAGGCCCAGACCCTTGGGCCTTTCCTTGAGGAAGCGCGCGATGTCGGCCGGCGGCACATGGCCCTCAAACACGAAGCCGTCGATGACGCCGGTGTGGCACGAGGCTAGCTGGGGCGTTATCCCGTAGCGTGTCTGGACCGGATGGAGATCGTCCATCTCCATCACCGTGGCCTTGAAGCCGGCTTGCTCCATCTGCTTCATCCAGGCCGTGCAGCAGCCGCAGGTCGGGGTCTTGTAGAGAACGAACTGTCCTGGCGGCGCGGCCTGGGCGCAGCCGGCGAGAAGCAAGGCGGCACTTGTGGCGAGCAGCGCCCGACGGTCGGGCTGGAAAGCGAACTTGGGCATATCTGGACTCTTTTACTGAGGGTCGGGGGAGGCGACCTTGGCGGCGTGAGCGCTCGTGGCGGGCCAAAGCCGATCGGCCTCTCTGCGCAATCGGCCGCGCACGGGCGCTTCGAAGTAGTGATGGATGGCGAGCGCGGCGGCGGTGCTGAGGATCAGCAGGCAGGCCACCTCCCAGGCGCTCAGCAGATAGGTGCTCGGGCGGGCCGTCAGGATCGAAACGACACCCTTCCAGCCAATCAACAGAGGCATGTGTAGAAGATAGAGCGCATAGGAGGCTTCTCCGGCGGCCAACATCCAGGGCCGCGACACGGGGCGATCGGCGCGCGCCGTCGACAGCAGGGCCAGGGCCAGGATCAGCGGACCGGCGGCCGCGACCACCAGGCGATCATCGGCCCCAAAGTGCATCATCAGCAGCAGCGCCGTCGCCGACAGCCATGCCGCCACGATGGCCTGGATCCGCGTCGGGCGCAGGGTTTGGCCCAGCCGATAGAGCCCGATGCCGTAGAGAAATTCTGGCGCGATGCGCAGGACGCCGAGGTTGGCCTGGGCGTGGACCACGGTCTGGCCAAACATCGCTTGGTAGCTCAACTCCGCAGCCAGAAAGATCAGGCCCGACAGGCCCAGTAGCCACCAAGGGCGCCGTGCGAGCGCCACGCCGATCCAGGCGAAAGCAGGAAAGGCCAGATAGGCGAACCATTCGGCCGACAGCGACCAGGACGGACCGTTCCACTCGGCGGGCACGGTCTCGGGTAGCCAGGCATGAACCAGCAAAACCGTGATGAGCAGGCCCAGGGGATTGTAGAGCCTCTGGTCGAAATCGGCGCCGACCAGCACCGCCAGTCCCACCATCACCAGCACGAACGCCAGCACCAGCAGATGGGTCGGATAGATCCGCGCGATGCGGGCGACCAGGAAGCGTCGGTAGTCCAGCGTCCCTTCGGCCAGGGGCTGGCGATAGGCGTGGGTCAGGACGAAGCCCGACAGGATGAAGAAGATGTCGACGCCATACTGCGTCCGGTTGAACAGGCCAGTCCAGGCCGATGCGTTCCAAGACCACTGTAGCTGATAGTGGAAGAGCACCACGCCAAGAGCCAGCAGGAAGCGCACTGAAGTCAGCGCCGGCAGAGAGGCGGGAAAAGCCGTATCAGCGATCCCGCGAGCTGTCTTTGACTTGTTCTGACGCATCTGACCCCGCTCGATCCTTGGCCGATATACGCGCCGGGGTGGGGGCAGCCCTCAAATGGGCCATGCGACGTGATGAGCAGGGTCGCGATTGGATGATCGGCCGTGCGCGGCTGTGAGGGGCGGGCGCGGGGCCTGCGTAATCCCTTCAGGCGGTCGATGGGCGATACGCCGCGAGGCGGGACTTCGACGATGAGACCGCAAAGACGGCTGATCTGGCGGATCGCATGCCTAGCTGCCCTGGCTGTCCTGGCGCTGTGGCCGGCGGCGGGCCAGGCCGCGCCGACAGATTATCGCTTCGAGCCGATCGCCTCGGTGGTGGTCCGCGGCGTTGCCGTGCCGTTGCAGGTGCGGGTCTGGCGGTTGGACAATCGCCTCGTGCCGCAGGTCCAGTTTAGCAACCTGCAAGTCGATCTTTCGCCCGAAGGCCAGATCGGCGGGGCCTTGCCCGCCTTCTTTGCGCCCAGTCTCGACTACGGAATCTACAGTTTTCGGGCTGATCTGCCGACCGACGGGACCTGGGCGCTGAGGTTCACCGCCAAGATTCCCGGCGAGGTCCAACCCATCGCCGGCAGCATCATCTTCAAGGTCGTCGGACGTCTGGCGCCGCCCCCTGGAACGGCGGCGGCGTCTCAGCCGCCGGCCCAGCCCAGGCCTCGCTAGCCGCGATCGGCTCCCTCAGGCGCTGACTGATTCCGCCCATCGCGCAAGCGTTGCAGGGGAAAGGCCGCGCCGATGCGTATCCGATTTGGGTGAGCTTGAAGGACCCCGCACATGACCGAGCCTTTGGATGAGCTGATGAGGCGCCTTGCGGCCCGGTCAGCTGACAGATCCCTCGACGGCCTGGAAGCCGAGATCAGCCGGGGCATAGCGGCGCAGCGCCGTGAGGCTCTGGTCCAGGCGGCCATGGCGCCCGTGCAGATCGCTTCGGTGGTGCTGGCCTTGGCCATGGGCCTGACCGCAGGCAGCGCCTTGGCCGCGTCCACGGTCAATCCCCAGCGCGACTACGGCTTGTTCGCCAGTGCCGCGCGCTTGGCGCCGTCCAGCCTGTTGGAGGGGCGCTAGTGGGCATGGTCCGCAGCACGGCGCTCACTCTGTGCCTGTCGTTGATCGTCGCCGTTCTGGGCGTATGGACCGGCGCGCGGCTGATCACCGAGGGCGCGCGGCGGCCAGCGCTCCACGAGCTTGTCCATCACGGCCTGCGGCTCAGCGCCGAGCAGAAGAAACGTATCGCCGACATCGAGCGTGATCACGAGACCCGCCGGCTGGGCCTGGAAGCTGAAATGCGGACGGCCAATATCGAGCTCGCCCAGGCCATTCAGGAGACTCACGCCTACACCCCCGAGGTGCAACGAGCGATCGATCGTGTGCATGGGGCCATGGGCGCGCTGCAGAAGGAGACCATCGTCCACACGGTGGTGATGCGCCGGGTGCTGACACCGCAGCAGGCCGCCCGGTTCGATCAGGCCGTCGTGCGTTCCCTGACCGAAAATATGCGCTGATTGTGGACAGCCAACCGTCCGACAATGTGCTCGCCGAGCGGGCGGCGGCCGGTGATGAACAGGCCTTCGCGACGCTGGTCCGTCGTCACAAGGATCGGCTCTACCGGTTGCTGCGCCGCTATACCGACGACGCCGACGAAGCCTATGAGGCGGTGCATGAGGCCTTCATCGCCGCCTGGGGCGCGTTGAAGCGCTACGATCCGAACCGCTCGTTCGGCGCCTGGTTGCGCACCATCGCAATCAACAAGGCCCGTGATCGCGGGCGGCGGATGATGGTGCGCCGCCTGTTCTTCGGGACGCGCGGACTGGATGACGCCGAGGCCTTGGCCACGCCCGATCCGGCCGACAGCGCCGAAACCTGCGTGCTGCAGGAGGAGGCGGCTGCGCGCCTGGGCCGGGCCATCGCCCGGCTCCCCGCGCCGCTGAAAGCGGCGCTTTTGTTGACCGCCTTCGAGGGCATGAGCCAACAGGAAGCCGCCGATGTTCTGCGGGTCTCGGTCAAGACGGTCGAGACCCGGGTCTACCGGGCGCGAAAGCTGCTGACCAAGGACCTGGCTCCAGACCTGAACCCGTCGGTCAGGTAAGCCGGTGGGACACCTTCTCCAGCGCCGCGACGCCGGCCCCGAACTGGCCGATGGCGTCGCGGTGCTTTTCCAGGGCGCTATAGGGAAGATAGCGAACGCTGAGGTCTGCAATGCGGCTGAAGGCGGGGCGGGCGATCTGGGCGCGGACATCGGCCTCGCGTTTGTCGGGCGCGACCAAGAAGAGGCTGTGCAACCCGGTGGTTTCTCCGCCTAGCGCCAGATCCAGCATCCGCACGATGCCCGAATAGATCGAGGTGGTGTGCTCGACTTCGAACGGCGCGACGATCGCACCGGCCGTGTCCAGCCACAGGACGTCGATTAGGCGCACGGCCTCGGCTCCCGGACGAGCGTCGAGGACGGCCGGCAGCCTGGGCAGGCAGTGGTCGCCCAGACGGCCCGGGCCGTAGGGGCGGCCACGGTCGTTCTGGGCGATCCAGACCTGATAGCCCAGCGCTAGCCCCAGATCGCGCAGCCAGCCCTGGATCTGGGTATGGGTCCGGTCGTCGGATTCGGCCGGCGTGGGCTTGGCGGCTTGCGAGCGGACCTTGGCCAAGTCGGCGACGAAGGCTTGACGGGCCGCCTCGTCGTCGGCGCGCGGTGGCGGCGCGTAGAGGCCCATGCCCAGGTCGAAGCAGAACGCGGCCACCGCGCCCAGGTCATTGGACAGCAGGTCGCGATGGCGTTGGTTGAAGGCGATCAGGCCCTGGCGCATGGCCAGATACTGGTCCCAGCGGCCTAGCTTCACATTGGCCCCGGTCAGGGCGTTGTAGCCCCGGACAATGGCGGTGTTGAACGGCGGGGCGATGGTCGGGTGCAGGAAATATAGGATGTTGGCGACCGCCGGTCCCAGGCCCTTGATCTTGAGCGCGTCGATGCGGTGGATTTCCGCCAGCACATGCTCTTCAGTGTCGCAGCAGACGCAGGCGTCCAGCAAGCGGCCAAAGGCCCGCTGGTTATCGGGGTTCTCATAGATGTCAGGGATACGCAGCTTGGGCTTCCACAGGAATGCGTGATCGGCGCCCTTGAACACCTGCCGTTGCTCGGCGATCGAGTGGACGACGGTCTCCAGCGAGGAGCCGCGATAGGTCACGCCGAACCGGTTGGTCTCGATCTCGGCGGCGACCTGCTGGACGCCGCGCCGGATCGACCTGAAGTTCTTCAACCGGTCTTCCCACAGAAACCAGCCGCGATAGGCGCCACGCGGATCGTCCCGCCAGCGGCTCAACAGCTCCCGCATTAAAGCATCCGACACTCGGGCCCCTCCTGGCCGCCAGGAATCGACATGGCGACACTTGGCCAGCAAAGCGCTTCGGACCCACGGGCGCCAGACCCATTCCGCGCGTCCGCGTTGTGCCCTGGCCTGCGCGAGGGCGTCGGGTGGCGGCCGCGTATATCCAGCGCGGACGCCGCGCTCGCGCCGTCCCGCCTGATCCTGACGCCTGACCCGCATGGAGGCCTGATGTCCGAGCCCATCGACTGCGTGATCATCGGCGCTGGCCCCGCCGGCCTGGTCGCCGCGCTCTATCTCCTCCGGTTTCGGCGTTCGGTGCTGATCGCCGAGCGTGGCGACAGCCGCGCGACGATGATCCCGCGCAGTCACAACTATCCGGGTTTTCCCGAGGGGATCGGCGGGCTCGACCTGCTGCGGCGGCTGCAACGCCAGATGCTGCCCTACGGAAAGCCCGAATGGGGCGGTGAGGTTCTCGGACTGGAGGCCGATGGGCACGACTGGCGGGTCATCTTCAAGGGGCGGCTGGTCCACGCGCGCACTGTGCTGCTCGCCACCGGGGTGCGCGACCGCTGGCCCCAGCTGCTCGACGCTCAGGCGGCGCTTCAACAAGGGGTCTTACGGTTCTGTCCAATCTGCGACGGCTTTGAGGCAATCAACAAACGCGTCGCGGTGATCGGCGACGGTGATCATGCCGCCCGCGAAGCGCTGTTTCTGCGACGCTACAGCCCCTCGGTCACCTTGCTTAGCGACGGTGGCGACCTCTCCGCGGCGATGGCGGTCGACTTGCGCCAAGCTGGCGTGGCAGTCGAGGCCACGCGGCAGGGGTCCCTGCGCTTCGCCGGCGGCGCGGTTTGGGCCAGCGATCCCCAAGGCCGCGACCTTGATCCTTTCGACGCGGTCTACGGCGCGCTCGGCGTCGACCCTCAGACAAGGCTCTTGGCGTCGCTGGACCTGGCCCTGGACGCGGGCGGTTGCGCGATCGTCGACGGGCATCAAAGGCTGTCACGCCCGGGACTTTATGCGGCCGGCGACGTGGTGCGCGGGCTCAACCAGATCAGCGTCGCCGTCGGCGAGGCGGCGATCGCCGCGACCGCCATCCACAACGCCCTGCGTGAGCGGGCCGTCGATTTGACCTGACCCTCAGCGCACGGGGGATGAGCGAGGGGGAACGCTCTGGGCTGCGTACACAGAGTCGATGGCCCTCGGTCTCGGCGTTGTGCCGGGTTGTGGCCCGCGGTTCGACGCGCATGGGGAAGCTTGAGGGAGGCTGGATCATGGCTCGGCTTTGGAAGCGCCCATCCGCCTCGAGAGGCGATCTGCCGCCCAATGCCGCCTTGGTCGCCGCCGGGGCGATCCTGATGCTCAGCTCTGCCCTGGCCCAACTCGTTCCAGTCTTGGCCGCGGCTCAAGAACCCCTGCATATCGACCGCCTGGACGCGCCGCCGGTCACCATTCTGACGACAACCACCCTGTCCACGCCGAAGGGGCTTTGGGTGCTGGGCAAGGTCACCAGCAGCATCCATGCCGCCGCGCCGCCGCTAGCGGCGCATCTGGATGTCATCGCCTTCGATGACGGCGGCGCGATCATCGCCAGGGCCGTCACCCACTGGAGCGGCCTGCTGCCGCCGGGCAAGGACGCCCAGCCGGCGCGCTACGACGTACTGCTCAAGAACGTCTCGGGCGTGGCCGTCGCCAGGCTGGAAGTTCGTTACAGCGCCATCGACCATTCGGCTGAGCCGAGGTCCTGGCCATGACCCTGCCCAGAGCGCTGCGGCCGTCGATCGGCGGGGCCCCCTCAACCGTGTCGTCGCCGGCTGCAAAGGCCTGACGCCAGTCCACCGCCAGGAGGTGATGATGAGCAAGATTGGTCATGGGGACGGGGGCGGGGCTGCGATCGCCGCCTCGGCCTTGCGCGCCCAACAGGGACGCATGCGGGTGATCGCCGAGAACATAGCCAACGCCAATTCGACGGGATCGACACCGGGGTCTGAACCCTATCGGCGTCAGATCCCGGTCTTCGAGGTCAAGGATCTCGGCGATGGCCAGGGTGTGGAGATGAGCCGCGTGCGGCCTGACCCGTCGCCCTTTTCCAAGGCCTATGAACCGGGCCATCCAGCTGCGAACGCGGCCGGTTACGTCCTGACCCCCAACGTCAATGGCCTGGCCGAGTCCCTGGACATGAAGCAGGCGATGCGGTCGTACGAGGCCAATCTCAATGTCCTGGAGAACCTGGACGCTATGGAGAAGAGTACGCTGTCTCTGCTCGACAAGACCTAGTCGCGCTGGCGCCCGCGGCTTTGAACGGTCCGCTGGTGACGCGCCGGTGTGGGCTCGCTTCCGCCTGTCAGGTCAGCCAGTATCGGGCAATCCGGTCGCTCGTCACCCGCGCAGCAGTGCGACAGATGACGTAGCGTGTCGGCCATGGCCTGCATCTCGGCGATCCGGGCATCAAGGGCGGCTACGTGTTTTTCGGCGATGGCCTTGACCTCGCGGCTGGGACGGCCGCGATCGCGCCATAGCGACAGCAGCAGGGTGATCTCCTCCATCGAAAAGCCCAGGGTGCGCGCTCGTTTGATAAAGCGTAGCTCGTTGACCTCGCGCGTTTCATACTCACGATAGTTGGCGTCGGTCCGGCTGGCTGGCGCTACCAGACCGATCTCGTCGTAGTAGCGGATCATCTTGGCGGTGACGCCTGAGGCGCGGGCGGCCTGACCGATGTTCATGCGGGCGTTCCTTCCTGGCTGGCGGCGTCCTTGAAGCCGCGTAGGCGCAACGCGTTGGCCAGGACGCTCACGCTCGACAGCGCCATGGCTCCGGCCGCGACCATAGGCGAAAGCAGCAGGCCAAGCAGAGGATAGAGCGCGCCGGCCGCAACGGGGATGAGCACGGCGTTGTAGCCGAACGCCCAGATCAGGTTCTGGCGGATGTTGGTCATCACCGCACGGCTCAGAGCCCGGGCCGTGGCCACCGCCCGCGGATCGCCGCGCATCAGCACGACATCGGCGCTCTCGATGGCGATGTCCGAACCGCCGCCCATGGCTAAGCCGATGTCGGCCGCGGCCAGGGCGGGCGCATCGTTGATCCCGTCGCCGACGAAGGCCAGTCGTCCGAACCGGGCCTTCAAGGCCTCCACTGTGGCGACCTTGCCATCGGGCAGCACCTCGGCGACCACTTCGTCCAGGCCCAGGCGATCAGCCACGGCTCGGGCGGTGACGGCGTTGTCGCCGGTGATCATGGCCACCTTTAGCCCCTGCGCCTGAAGCGCCCGCATCGCCGCCAAACTGGTCGGGCGGATCGGGTCGGCCACCGCCAGCAGGCCGGCCAGCGTCCCGTCGATGGCGACATAGAGCGGGGTCTTGGTCTCGCCGGCCAAGCGCTTGGCCTCTGGCGCGAAGGTCTCGACCGAGATGGCCAGGCTGGTCATGAAGCGATCGGCCCCGATCTGGACCCGCCGGCCGCCGACCACGGCCTGGGCGCCGTGTCCGACCGCAGCTTCGAAGCCTTCGGCCGTATCGATGTCCAGGCCCTTGGCGCGGGCCGCGTCGAGCACGGCCAGGGCGATGGGATGCTCGGACTGGGCCTCGACAGCAGCGGCGAGCGCCAGAACCGTGTCGGCCTGGAAGCCGGAGGCGGGCAGCAGGTCGGTGAGGGCCGGGTGGCCCAGGGTCAGAGTGCCGGTCTTGTCGAATGCCACGACCTGGACGTCGGCCAGCCCCTGTAGGGCCTCGCCGCGCCGAAACAGCACGCCCAGCTCGGCAGCCTTGCCGGTTCCGACCATGATCGAGGTGGGGGTGGCCAGGCCCATGGCGCAGGGACAGGCGATGATCAGCACGGCCACGGCGTTGACCAGGGCGAAGCTCAGGGCCGGGGAGGCGCCGAAGACCAGCCAGGCGAGGAAGGTCAGCAAGGCCGCAGCCATCACTGCCGGCACGAACCAGCCGGTGATGCGATCGACCAGGGCCTGGATCGGCAGCTTGGCGCCCTGGGCGCTTTCGACCATGCGCACGATCTGGGCCAGCATGGTGGCCGCGCCGACCTTGTCGGCGCGGAACCGCAAGGCGCCGTTCTTGTTGAGCGTGCCGCCGGTGACCTGCGCCCCGGCGGTCTTCTCCACCGGGATCGGCTCTCCTGTCAGCATCGACTCATCGATGAACGAGGCGCCGTCGATGACTTGTCCGTCGACGGGTAGGCGCTCGCCGGGCCGGACCAGGACGATGTCGCCGACCTGGACCTCGCCGATGGCCACGTCCAGGATCACGCCCTGGCGTTCGACCCTGGCGGTCTTGGCCTGAAGGGTCATCAGCCGCTTGATCGCTTCGCTGGTGCGGCCCTTGGCCTGGGCCTCGAAGAGCCGTCCCACCAGCACCAGGGTGACGATGACGGCGGCGGCCTCGTAATAGACTTGGTCGGCGCCGGCCGGCAGCCAGGTTGGAGCGAAGGTGGCCACCGCCGAGAACAGGAACGCGGCGCTGGCTCCCAGCACGACCAGGGCGTTCATGTCTGGCGCACCGCGCAGCAGGCCCGGCACGCCCTTGCGATAGAACCGCAGGCCCGGACCCAGCAGCACGGCGGCGGCGAGCAGGAAGCTGACCGGCCGCCAGATCGCGTCGGGCAGGTAGGCCATCAGCCAGGCGTGGGCGCCGGGCAGGAAATGGCGGCTCATCTCGACGATGAACAGCGGCAACGTTCCAGCCACGGCCAGGGTCACGTCGCGCTTGAGAATCTTGATCTCATGATCGCGCGCCTGTTGCTGGCGGTCGGTGCTCTCGGCGGAGAGGGCCGGCGCGACCTGCGCCCCATAGCCCGCTGCCGCGACGGCCGCGCTCAGGGCGGTCGGGGCCAAGCCTTCGAGCACCGTGACCCGCGCGCGCTCGGTCGCCAGATTGACCGAGGCGTCGAGCACGCCAGGAACACCGGCTAGAGCACGTTCGACCCGACCCACACAGCTGGCGCAGGTCATGCCCTGGATCGTGAGGTCGATGGTTCTGGACAGCGGCTCGTAGCCAGCCCTGCGGATGGCCTCGACGACGGCCTGGCTCTGGCCGCCATTGCTGAGGTGGACCTGGGCGCGTTCGGTGGCCAGGTTGACGGAGGCCGCGCTGACGCCGGGGACGGCGGCGATGGCTTTCTCCACGCGGCGTACGCAGCTGGCGCAGGTCATTCCCAGGACGGGGATATCAATGGAGGCGAAGGTCGAAGCGGGCATCGTCGGCTTTCCTTGGGAGCGTGCCCGATCCTGATGATCCTTCCCATCATGGTAAGGTCAAGCGGTTGTCGAAAGGCCATCGAACTGGAGGCGGCGGTCCTTGACCTTACCATCGTGGGAAGCCCCATCTACCGCAACGAAGCCGATCACAAGGAGAGTTTCATGCTTCGTTTCGCTGTCGAGGACATGAGTTGCGGCCACTGCGTCAAGGCCATAACCGCGGCGCTGCTCGCACTCGACCCTAAGGCCCAAGTCCAGATCGATCTGTCGGCCAAACAGGTCGCCGTGGACACCCGGGCTGGGGCCGGACCCGTCGGGGCCGCCATCACCGCGGCCGGTTACACACCCAAGCCGGTCGCGACGGTCGCGACGGTCGCCTCGCTCCGCGAGCCCGCGTCGGCCAAGGGCTGTTGTAGTCGCGGCTAACGCGATCAAGGGGGGCGACCAACGTCGACGCCCCCCGCACACCGCCCAAGCCCGATTCTGAAGATGGTGGCGGCTCCTGCGGCTTCCAGCTTTCGCACCGCCCGAGGTCCGCCCCCCCCCCCCCTGATAGACGAGGCAACCGCGCGCCGCATTTGACGCTAAGATGCTAGAGCACGGCGCCAGAGGTTTCCTATGTGAGGGGACCGCGCGCTGCGCGCGTATAGTGAGACGTCAAGGTCAGGGGATCGACCCATGAGCGATGAGCTCGATCAAATGTTGGAGGTGCTGAGGCGATCGCCGACAGCACCGTTGCATGGCCTCGAAGGCCAGGTCTGGGCGCGCATCGACAGCGCTCGCGACGCTCGGCGTATGTCCGGCGCGCTGCTGCCGGTGCGCGCGGCCTGCGTGATCGCCGCCCTGGGCGTAGGCCTCGCGGGCGGCACCCTCACGGCTGCGGCGGCCGCGCGCGAGCCGTCGGAGATCTCGGCCTTCTCGGTTGACGCGCATCTGGCGCCCTCGACCCTGCTGGGCGGTGGTCGATGATGCCCAAGATCACCCGCGGCTTGATCCTCACCGTCGTGCTGGCGTTCCTGGCCGGCGCCGGCGGAGCCTGGATCGGTTCCTGCGGCCTGCTGCCGTCCCGTCGGCCGGTCTCGTTGCACGAAATGGTTCACCACGAGCTGAAGCTCTCGGCCGATCAGGATCGCCAGCTCGACGTGCTTGAGCAGGACTTCTCTGTGCGCCGCAAGGCTCGCGAAGCTGAACTACGGGCCGCTAACGCCCAGCTGGCGGCCGCCATCCAGGCCCGTCACGAATACTCCCCCGAGGTCCAGGCCGCTGTCGAACGCTTCCACAGCGCGATGGGCGCCCTGCAACTGGAAACCGTCCAGCACGTTTTGGCGATGCGCAAAGTGTTGACGCCCGAGCAGGCCGAGAAGTTCGATCGCCGCATCACCGAGGCCCTCACCAACGAAGCGCCGTGACCGACGGGCTCGGCGAAGCCGAGGACGCCGTCCTCGCGCGGCGGGCGGCGGCTGGCGACGAGCCAGCCTTCAGCCAGCTGATGCGTCGCCACAAGGGGACACTGCACGCCTTCGCCCGACGCCATGTCGGCGACCAGGAAGCCGCGCGCGACGTGGTGCAAGACAGCTTCGTTGCCGCCTGGAAGGCGCTGGACCGGTACGATCCAGCCCGGCCGTTTTCGACCTGGTTACGCGCCATCGCCCTCAACAAGTGCCGCGACCATGGTCGGCGCTTGGTGGTGCGGCGGTTGATTCTGGGCGAGCGTTCGATCGATGCGCCCGGCACGCCCGACTATGCCGACGAGGGGCTGGATCCCGAGGCCCAGACCGAACGCGCCCAGCAGTTGGCACGGCTGGAGGCGGCGATCTCCCGCTTGCCGCTCCAGCTCAAGGAGCCGCTGATCCTGACCTATCTCGAAGGCTACTCTCAGCAGGAAGCCGCAGACCTTCTGGGGGTCAGCGCCAAGACCATCGAGACCCGCGCCTACCGCGCGCGCAAGCGCCTGGCCGAATGGATTTCGCCGGGCTGAGACTTTTTCGACGCGCCGGTGAGGGCCGAGCCCCCGCGCTGCGTAATCCCCGTCAAGACCGCGCCACGGCTCCTTCGGGCTTCTCCGGCGGCGGACCTTCGACCAAAGGGATATCATGCGTCGATCCGATGCGGCTCTAGATCGCCGTCGCCTGCTTCAGGGCCTGTGCCTGCTGGGCGGCGGGGCCGCGCTATCTGGGCTGCTGCCCGACTGGGCCAAGGCCGCCGAAGCCGGTCGCTCGCCCCCCGCACTCTCGGGTTCGGAGATCAAGCTGACCATCGGCCACACGCCGTTCCGGGTCGACGGCGTCGAAGGTCACGCTGTAACCATCAATGGCACCGTGCCGGGGCCGCTGATCCGCCTGAAGGAAGGCCAGAAGGTCAAGCTATCGGTGCACAATACCCTGGACGAGGAGACCTCGATCCACTGGCATGGCCTGCTGATCCCGTTCGAAATGGACGGCGTGCCCGGCGTCAGCTTCCCCGGGATCATGCCGGGCGAGACTTTCACCTACGAGTTCACGGTCAAGCAGTCGGGCACCTACTGGTACCATAGCCACTCGGGGCTGCAGGAGCAGCAGGGTCACTACGGGCCGATGATCATCGATCCGGCCGGCGAGGATCCGATTGCCTTCGACCGCGAGCACGTGGTGGTGCTGTCCGATCATAGCCGCCTGCACCCCCACACCATCTTCAAGAAGATGAAGCAGCAGAGCGGGGCCTTCAACTATCAGCGCCAGACCGTGGCGGGCCTGCTGGCCGGCCGCGACCAGACCCTAGCCGAGCGGCGGGAATGGGCCAAGATGCTGATGGATCCCACCGACATCTCCGACGTCACCGGTGCGGCCTACACCTTCCTGATCAACGGCCACGGCCCGAAGGACAACTGGACAGCCCTGTTTTCGCCCGGCGAGCGCGTGCGGCTGCGGTTCATCAACGCTGCGGCCCAGTCGGTCTTCAACGTCCGCATCCCGGGCCTGCGCATGACCGTGGTGGCCGCCGACGGCCTGCCGGTGCGGCCCGTCGAGATCGACGAGTTTCAGATCGGCAACGCCGAGACCTACGACGTCATCGTCCAGCCGCGCGAGGACAAGGCCTTCACCATCGTCTCGGAGTCGGTCGACCGCTCGGGCCTGGGCCGAGCCACCCTTGCGCCGCGCCTGGGCATGAGCGCGGAGGTTCCGCCGCTGCGCACGCGTCCGTTGGCCAACATGCGCGACATGGGCATGGACATGGGGTCCATGGACATGGGCGGGATGGACATGGGCGGCAAGGCGATGCCGGGCATGGACATGAGCGGGATGGATCACGCGGCCATGGGCCACGGAGCCATGGCGATGGCCAAGTCCGCGCCGGGCATGGCGTCGCCGCGCGTGCGCGGTTCCGACGCCATGGGCGACATGTCGGGTATGGGCGGCATGGACATGTCGATGCGCAACCCGCTCAACGCTCCGGGGGTCAAGCTTGGCCCCGGTGTGCAGACGATCTCGCCGATGCCGGCCGATCGCACGGGTGAGCCGGGCCAGGGTCTGGAAAGCGTCGGTCACCGGGTGCTGGTCTATCAGGACCTTGTCGCCCTGGAGCCCAATCCCGACACCCGCGCGCCCAGTCGTTCGATGGAGATCCACCTGACCGGCAACATGGAACGGTTCATGTGGGGGTTCGACGGGCGCAAGTTCAGTGAAGGGCCGCCGCCCTACACCTTCCGCAACGGCGAGCGCGTGCGCGTCACCTTGGTGAACGACACGATGATGGCTCACCCCATTCATCTGCACGGCCACTTCTTCGAACTGACCTTCGGGCCGCGCGGTTACCTGCCGCGCAAGCACACGGTGATCGTCCTGCCAGGCGGCAAGGTCAGCTTCGACTTCACCGCCGAAACCGGTGATTGGGCCTTTCACTGCCACATGCTCTACCACATGCACGCCGGGATGTTTCAGGTCTTCAGCGTGCGCGACGCCCAAGGGGAGGCCGCGCGATGAAGGTTTCGGTTCTGGCTCTTCTGCCCGTTCTCTGGGCCAGCCCGGTGCTGGCCCAGCAAGCCGGCCACGACATGTCGACCATGGGTGGCATGAAGATGGACGACATGAAGCCGGCCGCTTCGGCCGCGCCGGTCAAGAAGAAGGCCCCCGTCAAGAAAGCAGCGCCGGTCGCCAAGAAGGCTCCGGTCGTCAAGCCGGCCGATCCTCACGCCGGACACGATATGTCGGGCATGGGCGACATGCAGATGGATGCGGCCAAGCCCGCCGCACCGGCGGCTTCGGCACCGATGGCTGGGCACGACATGTCGACCATGGGTGACATGAAGATGGACGGCGTGAAGCCGGGCGAGGCCAAGCAAGGCCAAGCCATGACCATGCCGGCTGGCCACGACATGTCCGCGATGGGCGCGATGAGCGGCCATGACGGCATGGAGATGGGCGCGCCCCCGGTGGCCGAGCGCGAGACGCCCGCGCCGCCGGCGGCGACCGACTACCTAGCCGACAAGGTCTTCGATCCGGGCGCGATGGTCCGGGCGCGCAAGGTGCTGGCCGGTGAACATGGCGGCGCCCAGGTCTCGCAGGTGATGGCCAGCATTTTGGAGCGCCAGGTCCGCTCCGGCGCGGATGGTTATCGCTGGGAAGGCGAGGCCTGGTTCGGTGGCGACATCAATCGCTTCGTGGTCAAGACCGAGGGCGAGGGCGACCGCAAGGGCGTCGACGCAGGCGAGGTGCAACTCCTCTACTCACGCGCCATGGCGCCCTATACCGACCTGCAGTTTGGTCTGCGCCAGGATGTTGAGCCCAAGTCGCGCACCTACGTGACAGCCGGCTTCCAGACCCTGCTACCCTATTGGGTGGAAGCCAGCGGCGCGGTCTTCCTGTCGAACAAAGGCGATGTGCTGGCCCGGGTCGAAGGCGCCTATGATCTGCGCCTGACCCAGCGGCTGCTGCTGCAGCCGCGTGCTGAGCTCAACTTCGCGGCCCAGAACATCCCCGAAACCGAAACCGGCTCGGGCCTGTCGACGGCCGAGCTGGGGCTTCGCCTGCGCTACGAGATCCGCCGCGAGTTCGCGCCGTATATCGGCGTCTCCTACGAGCGTTCGGTCGGCAAGACTGCGGATCTGGCGCGCGCGGCCGGACGCGACGTGAGTGACACCAGCTTCGTCGTCGGCCTGCGGGCCTGGTTCTAGGCCCTTCCTCTTCGATCCCCTCAAGGAGACTCTTATGAAACGTACTATGTCGTTGCTCGCCTTCGCCGCCCTGGCCGCGAGCGTCCAACCCGCCGCCGCGCAGATGGCCGGCATGAGCGGCATGGGCGACCAGCACGCCGGGCACGGCGACCACGCCATGCCCGCGGGCGCACCGGTCGAAGCCACCGGCGTCATCCGCGCCATCGACGCCAAGGCCGCCAGCGTCACCCTGGCGCACGAGGCCATCCCGGCGCTGAAGTGGCCAGCCATGACCATGGCCTTCAAGGTCTCGGACCCGGCGCTGCTCAAGGGGATGGCCGTCGGGACCAAGGTCCGCTTCCAGCTGCAGGGCAAGACTGTCGTCGGCCTGAAGGCGCTCTAGCTACAAGACGCGGGGCCGGCGACCAACGCCGCCGGCCCCGTCACGATTCTTCGGGGGGATAAATGTATCCAACGGATATCCGTCCGCTTACGTCGTTGCGGATTTGCGCGGCGATCTGGGTGCTGGTCTATCATTTCCGCGATCATCTAGCGTTGGGCCTGGATCGCTACGGCCTGATCGCCAAGGGCTATCTTGGCGTGGACCTTTTCTTCATCCTGTCTGGCTTCATCCTCAGCCACGTCTACACCCGAGCCGTGGCCGACAAGCGCTTCAACTACGGCTCCTTCCTGTGGGCGCGTCTGGCCCGCGTCTATCCGGTCCACCTGGTCACTCTGGCCGCCACCCTGGCCATCTGGATGGTGGCCGTGAAACTGGGCGCGACCTTCGATCCGGTAGCCTTTGACCTGCGGTCTTTGCCCCAGCACCTGCTGTTGATCCACGCCTGGGGCACGACACCGACCGTGCAGTGGAACTTTCCTTCGTGGTCGATCTCGGCCGAATGGTTCGCCTATCTGGGCTTTCCATTGGCGGCGATGGCGTCACTGGGATTGCGCGCGCGACCGCGTCTGCTGGTGGGCCTGGCGTTGCTGTTGTTCGTCGCGATGTTTCTGGGCGCCAAGCGCGAAGGCGTCCTCTTCACCGACATGACCGCCCAGATCGGTGCAATACGGATCATCCCTAGCTTCCTGATGGGGGCGGCGTTGCATCGCCTGGGATCCTCGTCGACGTTGCCGGACGGCTGGGCGGGGCCTGGCGCGCTTATCGCCACGGCCTGGATCATGGTCGCCGCTACCCTGCGACTAAGCGATCTCTACATCTGGCCGGCCCTGGCGGTCGTGATCTTCTGCCTGGCCGAGGCCGCCAAGATCGGCGCCACCGGGCTGATGACCGCGCCGGCGATGGTCTATCTGGGCGAGGTGTCCTACGCGGTTTACATGACCCACCTGCCGGTCGACATCGCCTATTTCCACGCCCTGGTCCGAGTGGCGCCCAGCCTTTCTGGCGTCGGGGCGTTCGTGGGCTGGCTTGGCGTCTTTGGGGTTTGCCTGGCGGTGTCGGTGGCTGCCTATCACCTGGTCGAGCGCCCGGCGCGCGACTGGCTGCGCGCTCATGATCCCTTCAGGCCGCAGCCGCCGGCGGAGCCGCGGCGAGAGCCGCTGATCTGATTGTCTCAGGAAGGACGCTGGCGGGTCATCACCTCAGCGCTGCGCGCTGGCCGTTTTCTTTTCGCTCCTGGCCGCGACGACGACCTCGCGCGCTGACAGGAGGGCGGCCTTGGTCAGGCTTCCGGCATGGTGGCGATGGCTGGCCAGCAGGACGGCGCAGAAGAGATTGATCGCCGGCGCGCCCAGATCGGTTAGCGGACAGCAGGTCCGCCACGCGGCGCGCCGAGCTTGCGCCACAGCGTCCATAGAAACGCCGGGGCCGGAGCCAGGATGATCAGCGCCAACACACGTCCAAGCCTGGCGCGGTTGGCGATCGATCAGCCCAGGCCGATGAAGATCAGTAGATTGTCGGCGGCGTCTGCCAGCAGCGAGGCCAATTCGATCCGCACGGCCATTGCGAACTCGACGCCGAAATGGGCCAGGTTGAGCGCCGCGACAATCAGGACGGCGCGCGCCAACGGGCTTTAGATCTTTATGGAGCTTCCCCCGGAGGCGCGCAGGCAAGAGGCCGCCGAGGGGCGGCCTCTTGCCGCGTCAAGCGCAGGGGCGGACCTGAGCGCGATGGAACCGCAAAGGAGCGCCGAGGGACGTCTTAAGGGGTGACGACGTCCCTCGGCCTCCCGGCCTGACTGCCCGGCGTCGCCGGGGGGCGGGAGGCTACTGGGACACGATGGGCGCAAGGCGCCCCAGCCAGGCCACCAACGCCAGAACAGTCAGCGCCGCGCCTGCCTCGATTACGAGGCTGCGCTTGAGTTCGGCCACCGCCGCCGGCGCCTGTTCTGGCGCCTCCAGCGCCGCGTTGAGCGCCGGGGTGAGCCGGAAGCGGTTGGCCGCAGCCAGGAGCAGCATGGCCCCGAATGCTGCCAGTTTCACCATAAGAAGGCGACCGTAGAGGGTCGAGAAGAGGCCGCCGAGTCCGTCGGGGCCGACCAGGAACCAGCTGTTGACCAGTCCTGTAGCCAGGAGGACGGCGACCAGGCTCGAGCCGATGCCGGAGAACCCCGCCAGGGCCGCGTGGAAGGCCGCGAGCTGGTCGCGATCGGGTTCGCTCCGGCGCGCGGTCAAGCCGATGAAAAAGGCGATGGCGCCGATCCAGATCGCCGCAGCCGCCAGGTGCAGGATATCCGCTACCAAGTGGAGCAGAGCGCCAGACCCTTCGGTGGCCGCCCCGTGGCCCATCCAGGCGAAGCTGGCTGTGGCGATCGCACCCAGCAGAGCGGTGACGAACCAGGCCGCCGCGCCTGGCCGCCGCGCCAGCAGGAGCAAGGCGGCCAGCAGGGCGACGACCGCACGGATGGCCGAGGACGGACCCATGGCCATGTCGGTAAGCACCGAGCTGAGCGTCTCGAGATTCAGCGCGTCGGACAGCGAGCCGGCGACGACCGCGGTTTGGGCGATCAAGCCCAGCGCGGTCGTCAGCAGCAGGGCGACGGCCGACCCGCACAGGATGCGCCGGGGCCAGCCCAGCGCCGCGGCGCTGGAGGGGCCCCGAGCAGGGAGCGCGTAGAGCGCGAAGGCCGCGCCGCCCATCAGGACGAAGCCAGCCGTGTACTGCGCCCACCGCAGGAGGACGACCGCCGTTTCCATGCCTACTTCACCGTGAAGGGGACAACGCCGTCCATGCGGTGACCGTCTTCGCCCGCCGCCGCGCGCCAGGTGATCTTGTAGCCGCCCGGCATCAGCTTGCCCTGCGGCGCGCCGGTGATCGACTTACGGTCCTTGGAGACGGTGGTCTTGACCGGCACCTTCATGCCGTCGGCCATGGCCAGCTCGAAGGTCGAGAAGGCGGGAGCCAGCTTTTCGTTGAAGGTCAGGGTGATGGTCTTGGGCGCGGCGACGGTGGCGGTGGCGGCCGGGTTCGACGACACCAGCTTGGCGTGGGCGCTGGCTTGGCCGGCAGCCAGGGCCGAGACGGCCATGACGGTGAGGAGGAGAGCGCGAACTTTCATGGAATCCAGTCCTAGAGAGGAGGTTGCGTAAGGCCATACGCGGCCACCGTGCTGGCCCCTCGTGCTGGTTCGGGTTTTTTCGTCGCAGGGGGCGATCGCGCCAGGGCGAGCGCGTCAGGGCAGGGGCGCGGTCGGGGTGAAGCGAGCGACCAAATCGAAGGCGTCGCCTGGGAACAGCAGGCTGACATGAGTGACGCCCGCGCTGGACCGCCAGGTACGCCGGTCCAACCGCAGGCAAGCGCCGGCCTGATCGGTCTCGAGCGCCTGGGCCGCGGCCTTGGTCGGGCGCACAGCGCTGATGCGATGCTCGGCTTCGGTCCAGGGCACGGTGCGTAGCAGCCAGGTGCCCGGCGGCGTCAGCGAGAACTCGACATCTTGCGCCTCGGGCACGGCGTCCAAGCTGATTAGACGCTCCTCCAGGGCGAAGGGGCGCTCGTTGGCGCTGTGGAGACAGCGCAGCACCAGCACCTCGCAGGTTTCGGGCAGGTCCAGTTCTATGGCTTCTCGCCGGGTGACGGGGCGGACGCGCCGACTGAGCAGACGATAAGCGTAGGTTTGCCCGCGCGCGCGCACCTCGGCCTGGATATCGGGGATGTTGAGAACCGCCGAATGGATCCTGGGCCGCGAGACGAAGGTGCCCATCCGCCGCCGACGGATGATCAGGCCGCTATCGGCCAGTTTTGACAGCGCCTTGCTCACTGTCATCCGCGAGCAGCCGTAGCGGCGCATCAGTTCGTGCTCGGCGGGTACGCGGTGACCGGGCGGCCAGACGCCCGAGAGAATCTTGTCGGCGATGTCGGCCTTGATCCGCCCGTGCAGGCTTTCGCCGGGCGGAGCAAGGCCGAGGTCTGTGTCCGGGACCGCCATCAGCGGCCCCGGAGTTTGTCGATGGGATCCAGCAGGTAGGCGAAGTCCTGTCGACGGAAGCTTCGAAACAGCAGAATGAAGCCGCTCAACGCCAGCCAGGCGCATCCGGTCGCGACCGTGACGATCAGGGGGTGGTTGAAGCCCGCGCCGTTGGGGTAGTCCATGATGTGGATCATCCAAAAGAGGTTCCACGTCCGGGTGGTGTCATTGACCCGATGATGGATCGCCCCCGTGCCGGGATCGACGAACAGGGTGGTGTGCTCGGGATCGTCGAAGGCGACCCGCCAGACCGGAAGCTTTACGCCGCGGACCTCGCCGCTGACCTTGTCGATCTTGTCGACCGAGGCCACCGCGCCAGCGCCGGCATAGCCGCCTTGGGCCAAGGCCTTGGCGCGGGCGGCGTCGATGGTCACCGGCGCGCCGGTGGCCGCATCGAACAGGCGAAGATCCAGCGGCGTCTCGATTTCATAGACATAGTGCTCGCCAAGCGGGCGCAGCCGGGCGCGCAGGATGGGGGCCTCCAGAGATTGGGCCAGGCTCGCCAGGCGGACCGGCGACAGTGGCTGGGCCAGGGACGGCGGGGCGCGTTCGCTATCCTCGGCGGCGACTTTCTTGGCGTCCAGCATGGCCATCATGGCCCCGCTGATCGACCAGAGCAGGAACTGCAGGCCCAGGATCAGGCCAAACCATTTGTGCAGGGTGCGGATCAGGAACACGAGGTCACCCTTGGGCGGGCTTGCGCACGCGGCGCTTGCGACGGAAGCTGAAGAGCAGGAGCCAGGCTCCTGTGAGCGAGGTGGCCACGGCCATCCAGGCCGCCACCCGCAGGAGCAGGTTGTTGACGTCGACCCGCGCCTCGTAATCCATGATGTGGAACATCCAGACGAAGTCGAACATGCGCCAAAGATCATGGCGCTTGGCCACCAGCTCGCCGGTCTGGGGCGAGATGTAGAGCGTCGGGCGCCAGCGCCCGGCGAACTCCACGCGCCAGATGGGGGCGGAACGCCCCTTGATCTCGCTGGGGATGACGCTGAGCAGCTCGGTGCGCACGATCTTGCCAGGGCCGGCGAAGATCGCCTGCGCCCGATTTTCGGCGGCCGCCTGGTTGAGGGGCGAGATTGGGGCCCCTGATCGGGCGTCGACGAGCGCGCGCTTCTTACCCTCGCCGATGATGAAGACCGGCTGGCCCAGCTGGCTGTCGAGCTTGATCGTGCTGGCGGCCGGGTAGCGCGCCAGGATTTCTGCGGGGTCACGCACGCTGGCCGGATCGACGGGCAGGACGGGGGCGGGGCGCACCAGGGCGTCGCCGTGGATGATGTCGATGTGGACGGCGGTCATGTAAAGGCCGCTCAGCATCCAGAAAAGCGCCTGGACGCCGATGATCAGCGCTAGCCACTTGTGGGTCTTGCGAGCCCAGGCTGGCCAACGGATCGTGGTTTTCTTAGCGGTCGCCATGAACGAAAGTCGCCGGCCAGGCGCGGGGCCTGGCCGGCTTTCCCCTTTGTTTAGTCGAAGTGATAGGTGAGCTTCAGGTAGCCGCGACGGCCCAGCAGATCGTAGGTCATCGTGTCGGTGTTGCCGTCGGTCCAGCTCTTGATGAACGGCGCCTTCTTGTCGAAGAGGTTGTCGACCCCGACGGTCAGGCCCGCGCGCGTTCCCAGCCGGTAGGCGAACTGTGCGTTGTGGTAGAAGACGTTGGACGTGCGGTAGCCGATGTCCTTGGGCGCGGCGTTGAAGTCGGTGGCCTTGCCGATCATCTGCACCGAGTAGTTGGCCGACCAGTGCTCGCTGCGCAGCGAGGCGTTGGCGCTCGAGCGCCAGTGCGGATAGCCGCCGTTGCCGCCGCCGATATGACCGTCGAAGACGATCGGCGCAGCGCCCAGGAACGGGGTGATCACGTACTTGTCCAGGTAGGTGGTGTTCCAGTCGATGCTGGCGTCCAGCCCGCGGACGTCGAAGTCGTAGCGCACGCCGATGTCGACGCCGCGCATCTGTTCGCGGCCCGCGTTGGAGGGCTGGGAGGACAGGAAGTTGATCTCGCCGGTCAGGCTGCTGCGCGTGAAGTTGGCCGGGCCGCAGAACGGGTGGCTAAGATTGGTCGAGGCGTAGCAGACCGCCAGCTTGGTCGAGCCGGGGATCGAGCGGATGGCGTCGGTGATCTTGATGTCGAAATAGTCGACGGTGACCGAAAGCCCCGGAACGAAGGTCGGCTGCAGGACCCCGCCGACCGTGAAGGTCTTGGCGCTTTCAGGCGACAGGTTGGCGTTGCCACCGACGGTGGTCAGGACGGTGTTGCCTAGCTGCACGTAGTTGGCCGGCACGCCGCTGGCGCGGCAGTTGGCCACCAGGGTGGCGTTGGTGCTGCTGGAATAGCGGCTGCAGGGATCGGTGGTGGTCAGGTTGCCTTCGGCCACGCCGCCGAAGAGTTCCGGGACGCTGGGGATGCGGAAGCCGGTGCCATAGGTGGCGCGCAGACGCAGGCCTTCGATCACGCCCCAGTTGACGCCGAGCTTGTAGGTCTCGTTGGAGCCGAAAAGATCGTAGTCGGAGTAGCGGACCGCGCCGTTGAGTTCGAGGGTGCGCACCAGAGGCAGGTTGGCCAGCAGCGGCGCGGACAGCTCGACATAGGCTTCCTTGGTGGAGACCTGGCCGGAGATCGGGTCTTGCTGGTTGGTGTTGGCGATGCCCAGCACGGTCAGGGCGTCCGGGTCGCGCCAGCCCTTCTCCTCGCGATAGACCACGCCCGCGGCGATGGCGAGCTTGCCGGCCGGCAGGGTCAGCAGGGAGCCGGAGACGTCGGCGGTGACGCTGCGCTGCTCGTTGCCGCCGGTGTCGCGCGAATTGTAGAGGATGTACTTCAACGCCGCGGGCGTCAGGTCGCCAGCGCCCAGATAGTCCGCGCACGGAATCGCCGCGCCGGGCGTGGTGCTGCAGACGGCCGGATTGATCGAATTGGCCACCCGCTCGAGATTGGCGATGTTGGTCATGCCGTCGACGCCGGTGGTGCGGCCCCAGTTGGCCGCCGCTTCCCAGGTCCAGTCGCCGCCCAGGTCGCCGCGGGCGCCGCCCACGAAGCGATAGGTGTCGACGTTCTGGGAGAAGATGCGCGCGCCCGGCTCGGCCAGGCGGCGCTGCACCAGGGTGATGTTCTGCCCGGTCGGGTTGGTCGGGTTGGAGGCCGAGATAGCCAGGTTGCGCAGGGTGCCGGGGCTGGCGATCTGCCGGCTCTGGCGATGGGTGAAGAACGCCTCGCCAAACACCGTCACGCGGTCGGTCAGCTTGTAGTCGGCCAGGAAAGCGGTGCTGAAGCGCTCGATCGGGCTGACGGCGTTGAGGAAGGGGTTGGAGTTGAAGTTGTGCTTGGCGGCGCTGTAGGGCTCGTAGAAGTTCCCGTTGCCGCCGGGGGTCTGGTTGAAATTGATCTGCTGGCCGTTGGGCAGGACGGCCCGCCCGCCGATCGTGGACGCCGAGGACACGCAGGTCAGGACGCCGCCGACCTCGCCCAGGCCGCACGGCGCGCGGCTGGCCAGGTTGACCGCCTCGGTCTTTTGCCAGGTGATCGCGGCGGTGATCGAGCCGCGATCGTTGTGCATGCCCCAAAGCCCATCAATGGCGTACTCGGCCCCGTCGCCTTCGTCGGTGACGCCGTATTTGCCCGTGACCGTAAGGCCCTCGACATTGGTGCGCGTGACGATGTTGACGACGCCGGCGACCGCATCGGCGCCATAGATGGCCGAGGCTCCGTCCTTCAGAACGTCAATCCGGCCGATGATCGCCGTGGGGATCATGTTCAGGTCTGGCGCGCTGTTTGCGCCGGTGCCGCCGTTGACCACGCGGCGGCCGTTGATCAGCGTCAGGGTCCGGTTGATGCCCAGGCCGCGCAGGTTGACTTGGGCCGTGCCGTAGCCGTTGCCGGTCCAGTAGGCGTTGGTCTGGTTGCCCGCGTTACCGGCCGAGGACGGCAGGCGCTGGAGCAGTGTCTCGACATTGTTGACGCCGGAACGTTCGACCTGTTCCTGCGAGATTACTGTTGCGGGACCCACCCCGCTGATGTCTTGACGCTTGATCCGGGTGCCGGTGACGACGACTTCCTCGACGTTGCTGGCCTCCTGGGCTTGCGCGGCCCATGCGCTGAAAGACGCCGTGGCCATGGCGCCAGCCAATAGCATCCGCTTGAACTGTCGGTTCATCGAGTGATCCCCCTCGTGTGTGTGTCCGATCCCGCCCCGACCAGGGCGTCTTGAGGGGCATGCTCGGGAACCGCCGGTCGCAACGTCAAGCTATGTATATACATATTGGCGCGCTTGTTTGGGTGGATTCGTGCGAGTGATCGTGCTTCTGCGGTGGGAGGTTGCGTAAAAATGGCCAGTTTTCGGAAAATAATGTCGAATTTCAGAATATTTTCGTCACGTAACGGTTATTTTTCGTAAATCTAATTATTCGCTCGGTGGGTAGTTTGGCGCCTACAATTTCAGTCGCTAGTGATTGGAGTCTAATCGCAAAATAAAGCGCTGATTGATCAGTATCGATTCGACAATCCTAGAACGAGGATTCAAATATTATACCGATTTGAGAGATTTCTGGGAGCATCAATTAAGCATGACATATCGAGCGTTGAATTAATTCAACGCTGAGTCGGATTTATATCTAAATGAGCGCGGGGTGAACCTTATGGGCGTCGCCGCGCATCCATGCTCTTCAGTTGGGATACGCAGCGCGCTCAAATACCCCTCAAAAAAAATCGCGTGTCGCGTTCTGGATAGCGAGCCGTGTCGTAAGAGGCCCCTCGGCTGACTGACCGCGGTTGAGTTCAGAGGCGGATCGCGCGCAGCCGCAGGGCGTTGCCGATGACGCTGACCGACGAGAGCGCCATGGCCGCCGCGGCGATGGCCGGCGACAGCAGCCAGCCGAAGGTCGGATAGAGCACGCCCGCGGCGATAGGGATGCCGGCGACGTTGTAGGCAAAGGCGAAGAACAGGTTCTGGCGGATATTGCCCATCACCGCGCGTGACAGTCGCCGCGCCTTGACCAGGCCCTGCAGGTCGCCATGCAGCAGGGTCACGCCTGCGCTTTCGATGGCCACGTCCGAGCCCGCGCCCATGGCGATCCCGACTTCGGCGGCGGCGAGCGCTGGGGCGTCGTTGACGCCGTCGCCGGCCATGGCGACCTTGCGGCCCTCGCGGCGCAATCGCTCGACGACCTGGGCTTTTTCGTGCGGCAGGACGTCGGCCTCGACCTCCTGGATGCCAAGCTTGCTGGCCACGGCCAGTGCGGTTGTGCGGTTGTCGCCGGTCAGCATGACGACCCGAACGCCTTGGGCCTGCAGCGTCTGGACCGCCTTGGCCGTGGTCGGCTTGATCGGATCGGCGATGGCCAGGACGGCGGCCGGACGCGCGTCGATCGCGACATAGATCGCCGTGGCGCCGTCCTGGCGCAGGGTCTCGGCGATGTCCGCCAGCGCGCCCGGGGCAAGGCCTTGCTCGTCCAGGAACCGCGCCGAACCGATGATGAGGGCGCGGCCGTCGACCTTGCCGGTGACGCCTTTGCCAAGCGGAGAGTCAAAGCCCTGAGGATGGCTCAGCGGCAGGTCCTTGGCTGCGGCGGCGCGCAGGATCGCATCTCCCAGGGGATGCTCGCTGGCGCGCTCGAGACTGGCGGCCAGGCGCAGGACTTCGTCCTGGGCAAAGCCTTCGGCCAGGTGGATGGCGGTGAGCGCTGGCCGTCCCTCGGTCAGGGTGCCGGTCTTGTCGACCACCAGGGTGTCGATGGTTTCGAAGCGCTCCAGCGCCTCGGCGTTCTTGATCAGCACGCCGGCGCGCGCGCCGCGGCCAACCCCAACCATGATCGAGATCGGCGTGGCCAGGCCCAGGGCGCAGGGGCAGGCGATGATCAGCACCGAAACAGCCGCCACCAGCGCGAAGGCCAGGCGTGGCGGCGGGCCGATCAGGCTCCAGACGAGGAAGGCCGCAAGCGCGGCGGCGATCACCGCTGGTACGAACCAGCCCGACACCCGGTCGGCCATGCGCTGGATCGGCGCGCGGCTACGCTGGGCCTGGGCCACCATGGCGACGATCTGGGCCAGCAGGGTGTCGGAGCCGACCTTGTCGGCGATCATCAGGAACGCGCCGGTCTTGTTGAGTGAGCCGCCGATGACGGTGTCGCCCGGCGTCTTGGTCACCGGCATCGACTCGCCGGTGACCAGAGACTCGTCGACCAGCGCCTGGCCCATCAGCACCCGGCCATCGACCGGGATCTTCTCGCCGGGGCGAACCTGGAGGTTGAAGCCTGGCTGGATTTCTTCGATCGGGATCTCGAAATCCTCTCCGTCAAACAGGCGGCGCGCGGTCTTGGGCGTCAGGTCCAGGAGCGCTCGGATAGCGCCGGAGGTGTTCTCGCGCGCGCGCAGTTCCAGGACCTGGCCCAGAAGCACCAGGACGGTGATGACCGAGGCAGCCTCGAAATAGATCGGCGTCGAGCCATCGGCCCCACGGAATGCCTCGGGGAAGATCTGCGGCGCCAGGGTGGCGGTGAGGCTGTAGCCCCAGGCCACGCCGATCCCCATGGCGATCAGGGTGAACATGTTGAGCTGACGCGTCAGGATCGAGCGGGCGCCACGCTCGAAAAACGGCCAGCCACAGCCCAGGACCACGGGCGAGGACAGGAGCAACTGGACCCAAGCCGACACGCTCGGCGGTAGGTGCACCAGCATCAGGCCCATGTGCGGGGCCATTTCCAGGACGAACACGGGGAGCGTCAGGACAAGCGCGATCCAAAAGCGCCAGGTCATGTCCCGCAGTTCGGGATTGGGTTGCGCCTGCGCCGTCACCGTCATCGGCTCGAGCGCCATGCCGCAGATCGGGCAGGCGCCTGGCGCGTCCCGGCGGATTTCCGGGTGCATAGGACAGGTATAAACCAGGCCTTCCCGTCGCGGGGCGGGCGAGGGGGCGCTCTGGGCGAGCGCGTCATGCCCGTGATGCTCGTGCATATGCCCGTTCACGCTCGCTTGCTCCCGACACGATCGATCTTGAGGGTGAATACGCGCCAACCTGGGCAATCCCTCAGCGCGGGGCGAGGGGCCTCTGAGCGCGGCCAGATCGGCCTTCCGGGGGGCTGATCCGCGTGATGCAGCTTACGCTGCAACCCTGGCGCGGGCAGCCCCTAGTTTGGCCATTCGTGCCGTGGAAAACGGCAATTTTAGATGCTCGATACGGCTTGGTCAGGGCGGCTTTGGATCGAGAACCGAGGGCTGAGGGGTAAGCTCTTGCCGCTGCGTACGCGATTTAGGGGGGCGCAATTTGGCCCAAATCCAGATCGTGAGAACAGCATTTTGGCCGACACCACTTTTCGTTGCCGACTCTTTGGCACCTCCGTCATCGCCGGCTTGGCGATCGTCACCTCCACCAGCCTGATGGCCGCTCCGGCGATCGCGCAAACCCAGGATGAGCCCGCTCGGATCGACGAGATCATCGTCACCGGCTCGCGCATCGCCCGCAAGGACTACGCCGCCAACAGCCCGATCGTCACCGTGACCCAGGAGGACTTTCAGGCGACGGGCTCGATCAATATCGAAAGCCTGATCAATGATCTGCCGCAGTTCACGCCGGCAGCGAACGCGGCCTCCAACAACCCCAATTCCGGCGGCCAGGCGAACGTGCAACTGCGCGGCCTGGGCACGGTGCGGACGCTGGTGTTGCTGAACGGCCGCCGGGTGGTGCCGTCCAACGCCTCTTCCGTGGTCGACCTGAACCTGCTGCCCACGCCGCTGATCTCGTCGATCGAGACGATCACGGGCGGGGCGTCTTCCACCTACGGCTCGGACGCGGTGGCAGGCGTTCTGAACTTCCTGGTCAACGACAGGTTCGAGGGCGTGCAACTGGATCTGCAGTACGGCCAGTCGAGCCGCAACGACGCGGCGACCACGGCCGTCAGCCTGACGATGGGCGGCCCGATCGCCGAGGGCCGGGGCCGGGCGGCGCTGTCGCTCAGCTATTCCGAACGCGACAGCGTGTTCAACGCCGCGCGCCGTTCGCCGTCGATCTCGGGTTTCGCGGGCACCTCGCCGCTGGGCTCGACGGTCTTTGACGCCACCAACCTGCCAAGCGCCGCGGCCATCAGCGCGGCGGTTCCTGGCGCGGCCCGAGGCAACACCTTCGGCTTCAACAACAACGGCACGCTGTTCGCCTACCAGGGCGCGCGCGACTACATCAGCCCCGGCGGCATCGACTACGAGGGCTTCCGCATGCCCGGGCCGCTGCAGCAGACCGACTTTACCTACAACACCGGGCCGCAGAACTATCTGATCATCCCGCAGACCCGCTACAACGTGTACGGCGCGGCGAGCTACGAGATCAATTCGTCGATCGAAGCCTATGCCGACTTCATGTTCTCGCAGTACGAGAGCGGCAACCTGCTGGCGCCCAACCCCGCGACCGGCCCGACGACCGGCTTCCGCGTCCCGTCGACCAATCCCTTCATTTCGGCCGAGCTGCGCGGGGTCCTCAACTCCAGGCCCGATCCCACCGGCTCGTTCCGTCTCGACAAGCGCTTCAACATCCTTGGCCCGCGTCAGCAGACCGAGAACTACAACGTCTATCAGATCACCACGGGGCTTCGCGGCGACCTGAAGGGTCTGGGCGACTGGACCTATGACGCCTACTTCTCGTATGGCCGCGTCGACGACGGCACCACCTATACCGGCTATCTGTCGCGCTCAGCCACACAGCGTCTGCTGGACGCCAGCGACGGCGGCAATTCGCTTTGCGCGGGGGGCTTCAACCCGTTCGGCGAAACCACGCTCAGCGCTTCGTGCATCAACTACATCAGCCGCATCGCCAAGAACACGACGGTCAACGACCAGCGGGTCTTCGAGGCCAACCTGCAGGGCGGGGTCTTTGATCTGCCGGCCGGGCAGGTCCGCCTGGCTCTGGGCGGGACCTATCGCGAGCAGAACTATAAGCTCGTTCCCGACGCTTTGTTGCTGGCCACCTTCACGCTCAACGGCGTCACGGGCCCGGAACTGGCCGGCAACTCGGCCCAGCCGCTCGCCGGTTCGGACAGCGTCTATGAGGGCTATGGCGAAGTTCTGATCCCGCTGCTGCGGGATTTGCCGTTCGTCCACCGCCTGGAGACCAATCTGGGCTATCGCGTCTCCAAATACGACTCCATCGGCGGGGTGCAATCCTACAAGGCCGACGCCAGCTGGGAGATCGTCGAGCGTCTTCGGGTGCGCGGCGGCGTCCAGCGCGCGGTTCGCGCGCCCTCCATCGGCGAGCTGTTTGGTCCTCAGAACCTGTCGTTCCCTTCGATCGGCGTGCCGGTCTCCTCGACGGGCGCGCGCCAGTTCTCAGGCGATCCTTGCGATGTTCGCGGCTCCTATCGCGCGCCTGGCGCGAACGGCGCGGCCTCGGTCCGGACCCTGTGTCTGGCCCAGAACGTGCCGGGGCAGGTCATCGACGGCTTCACCTTCTCCAACTCCCAGGTCTCGGGCCTGACCGGCGGCAATCCCAACCTGCGCGAAGAGACCGCCGACTCGTTCACGGTCGGCGTCTCGTGGCAGTCGCAGTTCGCCAGTCCGTGGCTTGGCCATCTGTCGGGGTCGATCGACTACTACGACATCAGCATCAAGCAGGTGGTCGGCACGGTGTCGGTAACCGAACAGCTGCGGCGCTGCTTCAATCAGGACGGTGTCTCCAACCCGACCTACGACCAGAACAACTTCTTCTGCCAGCTGTTCAGCCGCGACCCCAACTCGGGTCAGATCATCAACACCTTCGAGACCAACGCCAATCTCGGCACGCTCAAGACCACTGGGATCGACTTCCAGGTCGACTGGCGCCTGAACCTGGTGGACCTCGGCGCGCCCGATTGGGGCACGCTGGCCTTCAACGTTACTGGCTCCAAGCTGCAGAAGTGGCAGCGCCAGGACATCCCGGGCGGCGCGTTCACCGATCGCAAAGGCACCATCTCCAATGCCTTCGGCCTGACGCTGCCGGAGTGGAAGCTGCTGTCGTCGGTGAACTGGCTCTACGGCCCGGTGAACCTCGGCGCGCGGTGGCGCTACCAGGGCGCGGTCGAGAACTTCAACAATCGGGCTCAGGCCATCGATGCGGTGAACTACTTCGACCTCAACGGCGCCTGGAAGGTCACTGGCGAGATCTCGCTGCGCGCGGGTGTGAACAACCTCACCGACCAGGAACCGCCGGTCTACACGCCGGCCATCTCCGCCAACACCGATCCGTCCACCTACGACCTGATCGGGCGGCGCTTCTACGTCGGCCTGAGCGCCAAGTTCTAAATCCAACCTATTCAAGAAACACAGGAATACCGAATATGTCCGGCAAATTTTCCCTCATCTCGACCAAGATCCAGGCGCGTCTGGGCGCGGCCTGTCTGGCGACGCTGCTGGCGTCGAGCGCATCGGCGCATGACTTCTTCATCATGCCCGCCAAGTTCAAGGTCGAGCCCGGCAGCGTCCTGACGGTCGATGTCACCATCGGCAGCAGCTTCCCTGGCCTGACCAACCCGGTGCCGCCTGAGCGCATCGCCCAGCTTGGCGTCATCGGCGGCCCGCAGGCCGTCTTCGAAGTCGAAGGCCTGGGTCCGCAATCCCTGAAAACCCGTTTCAAGGGCGGCGCGCCGGGGCTGGCGATCTTGTCGGCGAGCGCCGTGCCCCGCGAGGTGGAGTATCCGGAAGAGCGGATCGGCGGGATCATGGAAGAGTACCAAGTCGACCCGGCGGCCGTCAAAGCGGTCGAGGCCCTGCCGCGCCCGCGGGTGCTGAAGGCGATCTCCACCCGCTTTGCCAAGTCCTTCGTCTGTGTCCAGCAGTGCGAAGGCGGGAGCGACCCGACGCGGGCTTTGGGTCACAGCGTCGAGTTCGTCGCCAGCGATGCTTCGACCAAGAGCTTCATTTTGCTGGCCAACGGTGCGCCGCTCGCGAACTACCCGGTCGTCATCGCCAAGTCTGACGGCGTGCGCAGCCATCTCTACACCTCCGCGCAGGGGGCGATCGAGCTTCCTGCCGACGTGAGCGGTCCGATGATGCTCTTCGCCGCGGTGATGAAGCCCCCGGGGGATGCTGGCGGGCGGTTTGTGATGAACCTGGCGTCGCTGACGCTGGTCAAGAAATAGCGGTAAGGCTCCCGGCGAGGTCCAATCCTCGCCGGGCGCTGCCCAAGCGCCATTTCTCAGCTGCTTGGGTCCTCGCCGGCGAGCGCGGCCGCTTCATGGGGAGCGTTGCGAACGTGCGGTTGTGGCGATGCTGCGCGTCGAAACGCGGGGCTCTTCTACTAAGCGGTGGGGCCGAACCGGAAACTGGAAACCGTAATCCCGCCCATGAAATCCCGTTCGTGATAGGCGAGGTTCGCCATCTCTTCTTCTGCTGCGCCGAGCGCGACCATCAGCGGCAAAAGATGCTCCTCGCGAGGGTGGGCGGCTCGCGCCGACGGGGCGCGCTCCCAATCAAGAAGCCCGCGCAGGCGCTGTTCTGGCGGCTGCATCAAGGTTGTTTGTAGCCACGTATCAAACGCGCCCGACGCTTGAGCCGCGCCTGGGCCGAAGTTGCGCAGGTTGTGATAGCTCAGTCCGCTGCCGACCAGCAGGATCCCTTCATCACGAAGCGGCGCCAGCGCTCTGCCCAATTGGACATGCGCCAACGGATCAAGGCCCGCTCTGAGCGACAGTTGGACGGTGGGCATATCGGCCTGGGGATAGGCGACAGCCATCGGGGCAAACATGCCGTGGTCGTAGCCGCGTTCAGGATCCTGAGCCGACGCGATGCCCGCCGCGCCGAGCAACTCGGTTACGCGCTTGGCCAGGGCAGGGGCGCCGGCCGCGTCATAACGGATGTGATAGGCCTCTTCGGGGAAGCCATAATAGTCGTAGAGCATGGGCGGCGCCGGATGGGTCTGAACGGTGAAGACCGGTTCTTCCCAATGCGCCGATATCATCAAGATGGCGGCAGGCTTGCCGCCGGCTTCGGCCGGCATGCGTTGCAATGATGCGGCAAGCTTCGCATAGGGCCCTTGCGCCATACCGCGCATCCACGGCCACGGCCCGCCGCCGTGCGAGATAAAGAAGGTCGGCAATCGGTTCGTGGTCATGGACGTGCTCGAGCGTGAGAGGGTGTATCGACTATTGCGCCAGCCCGATTTGCTTGAGCAGTGACTGGTTGTCCCAGTACAGCCACTCCTCGTCCATCACACCGGCTTGGGTCCAGTGGCCGATGGTCACCATGCCCAGTTTGAAGGGCTTGTTGGTGGGCGCGATGGTCTTGCCGTCCGCGGCCGGCATGGGGCGCGAGAACGTGCCCTCGACATAGCCCGACACGGCGGTCCATTCGCCGGACGCGATGCGAATGGGATGTTCGCGAATGCGGGTGTCCGGCGCGAACACGAACATGGGCTTCAGCTCTTCGATGTGAGCCGCCAAGCCTTTGGTGATGCGCCCATCGGGCATGTGGACGACGATGTCGGCGGCATGGCTCTTGGGGAGCTCGTCCCACTTTTGCCCGCTGTAGACGTTGAAATCCAGATCATCGAAATTGGCCAGGTTCGCCGTTTCGGTGCGACGCTGCGCGGCGATGGCCGCAACCTGACGCTTGAGATCTTCGACGCTTGCCTGATCGCCGGCGCCCATCGCTGCGTGAGGCGCCATGGACATGGTGTGATCGGGTTGGGTTTTCGCAGGGGTCTGAGCCTGCCCGAATGTCGGGCTGAGCATTACGCCAACCGCCAGCAAGGCCTTGGCTAGCTTGGATTTCATGGTCCGCCTCCTCTAGAAAGACAGTGTCGTCAGGTGAGCGTATTTGGCGATCGATGCTGCGTGCGAGAAACGCTGGCGAGACGGCGCCGCCGCCTCGCCAGTCGTCAGGTGTTAGTACTCGAGGCAGACCTTGCCGAAGTGACCGCCGCTTTGCTGGAAGGCGAACGCCTCGGCGATGTCGGCAAGCGCGAAGGAGCGATCGATCACCGGGCGAATGGAGAGGGCGTCAAGCGCCCGAACCAGTTCCTTTTGATGCTGCCGGCTGCCGACGATGAGGCCCTGCAGGCGTTGCTGGCGCACGGTCAGGCCTGCGGTCGGAACAGGGCCGGCCGCGCCGGTGAGGACGCCGATCAGGGCGATATGGCCGCCCACCCGGGTTGCCTGGATCGATTGGGCCAGAGTGCCATGGCCGCCGACCTCGACGATGTGGTCCACGCCACGACCGCCCGTGATCTCCAGGACCGGCTTGGCCCATTCTGGTTGGCTTCGATAGTTGATCAGGTGGTCGGCGCCGAGCAGGCGCGCGCGCTCAAGCTTCTCGTCGGAAGACGAGGTCGCGATGACTGTTGCGCCCAACGCCTTGGCCAGTTGCAAGGCGAATACCGAAACGCCGCCGGTTCCCTGAACCACGACGGTTTCGCCGGCTTTCAGACCGCCATTCGCCACGAGGGCGCGCCAGACCGTCAGCCCCGCCGTGGTCAGGGTGGAGGCTTCGGCATGGCTCCATCCGCGCGGCGCCTTGGTGAAGGCGCTAGCCTCGGTCACGACATACTCGCGCGCATATCCATCCACGCCGTCGCCGGGCACGGTTGCGAAATTGCCCGCCACCGGCTCGCCATCCAGCCAGGTCGGGAAGAAGGTCGAGACGACATGATCGCCGACCGCGAAATCGTCGACGCCGTCGCCGATCGCTTCGACAACCCCGGCGCCGTCGGCCATGGGAATACGCCCGTCCACCGTAGGCATGTTGCCCGTCACCACGCCAAGATCGTGATAGTTGAGGGAGCTGGCGTGGATACGCACCCGGATCTGTCCCGGCCCTGGTGTTCCCGGATCGGCAAGGTCCACCATAACCAGTTGGTCGAGGCCGCCCGGGGCGCGCAATTGGATCGTCTTCATCTTACTCAATTCCATTCTGACATGCCGATCCCGTCCCAAGGGGCGGCGAGGGCATGGGGGCAGGCTGTGTTTATTCGGCGGGGAACATGGAGCGGCCGCTGACCGCCTTTTCGGCAGGGACTTCCTCCTGCATGACGTCCCAGTGCTCGACGACCTTGCCGTCTTCCAGTCGGAAGATGTCGACGGCGATCATGTCCTTGCCAAACCAGTTGGTGTAGCGGCCGTGGACCATCACTCGGTCGCCGTCCTCCATCGCCAGTCCCGCCTCATAGGTCGGGCCCGGCTCGGGGCTGGAGATGAAGCCGCGCAGCACGTCCAGGCCATTGGGCATGGCGGGGTTGTGCTGGATCATGTCGCCTGACCAGAAGGTTTCGGCCTCGGCCAGGTCGCGCTTGTTGAAGACGGTGTCCATGTATCTGAGGACAAGGCTTTTGTTGTTCATGGCGAAGTCTTCCTTCTGCATGCCGTCGTCAGCGTTGCAGGCGGTCGGAGCGTGAAGGTCGGCAGGGGCTGCGTGCGCCTTGGCCGAGCTTGGCGAACCGACAACCCGTTCGGGGCGCCGCTGAAGATCGACAGGTAGGACGGGAGCTTTCTATTGGTAAGTACGCACCCAAAGGTTAGTGACCAGCGGCAAGGGTCACAGTGGAGCAGAGTATGGATGAGCCAGCAGATCGTCACACGCTCACCGAAAAGGTGAGGCTGGGAGAGTTGTTCTCCGTGGACTGTCCCTCACGCGAGGTGCTCAAGAGCGTGAGCAGCCTATGGGGGGTGTTGTGCCTGATCAGCCTGCGCGAAAGGACGCTGCGCTTTAGCGAGCTTCGTCGGAGCGCGACGGGCGTGAGCGAGAAAATGCTGGCCCAGACTCTAAAGCGCTTGGAGGAGGATGGATTTGTATTGCGCCACGCGCTGGAGACCGTGCCGCCCCATGTCGAATACAGCCTGACGGACCTTGGGCTTCAGGTGTCGGAGCGTGTGGTCGCGCTTGTGGATTGGATCGAGCTGAACACGCCGCACGTCATGGCGTTTCGGCGTGAGAGGGCTGGCCCCTGACCGGCCCCCTACAAGGCACAGGGGGAGGCCAGCTCCAACCTGGGTAACATAGGTTGGAGCGCCACACGCTCTACCGGTCTGCCGTCCTTTGCTCTCCGCAAAGCCTCGATGAAGCGCAAGTCGAGCTTCTAATGGCTGTGGTGGAGGTGTTGAGCGACCGATCAGTGGGCTCAGGCATGGCTGGCGAACACCTTGGTGCGTCCCGACCGGTCCAGGACGAGCAAGGTGTCGAACCGTTGGCGGGCGCCGCCGGGCTGCTCCATGCCGGGCGAGCCGATTGGCATGCCAGGCACGGCAAGACCCAGGCCCTTGGGACGCGCCTTCAGAAGGCGCGCGACGTCGGCGGGCGGCACGTGACCCTCAAGCGCGTAGCCGCCGACCATGGCGGTGTGGCAGGAGGCCAGCTTGTCGGGAATCCCGAACTTGGCGCGGATTGGAGCTAGGTTTTCTTGCTCGACAATGGTCGGCGTGAAGCCGGCCTTGCGCATATGCGTGACCCAGCCGGTGCAGCAGCCGCAATAGGGGGTCTTGTAGACCGTCAGCCCTCGCGGTTGGGCGAGAGCAGGACCTGCAAGCCCGATGAAGCCGGCGGCCAGCAGCAGTCGCCGGCTCGGTCGGAGGGCGGTCTGCGGCTTGGGCGTCATGGTCGTGCTCATGTCTGGGCTATACGTGGCCCAGGCCAACCATCCCTCGAATTTTCCGCTCGAATTTTTCAGCGCCAAGCTGACCGCGCTACCCGATGAGCTTTCGAAGATCCAACGGCTCGAGATGGTCGGCGGGCGGCGTCGAGGCCTTGGGGAACTGTCGGCGCAAGGTGCGAGCCAGGTCCCCGATCGCATCGGGGCGCGCCAGGGCGTAGTGCACCAGAAGCGCGACCACGTCCTTGCCCTGGAACATTCGTCTGCCCCGGCGCGAGGCATGGAGCCCCTGCAGGCCGTTGCGCCAGGCAATGGCCGCCAGGGCCGGGTCCATTTGGTCGAATAGGGGGGAAAGCCCGGCGGGATCGTGCTCGGCGATCAGCGCCAGCAGGATCGCAGCGTCGTTCCAGAACGAGGGGCTGGCCTGCCCGAGGTTTTTGGCCATGGCCGCGTAGTGCGGCGCCAGCATGGGGACTAGAAGGTCGGGCCGCGCAGCCGCCAGCCGGGCCGCGACCAGGGCGGCCTTCAACCAATCGACGCTGTGGTGGGGCGAGACCGCCACCAGCTTGCCAGCTTCGACATGGCGGATGGTCGTATCGGGATTGAGGTAGGCCAGGTGGAGCGAGAGCAAGTTGTAGCGCGGCTCGTTGCGCTCGATCATCGCCTTGACGGCGTCATGTCCAGCCGGGAGGCCTGACGCGACGCCCAGGAGCATCCGAGCGTCGCCGATCTCGTTTGCCCAGCCATCGCCGATCGTCGCCTCCACCGCGTTCCAATCCATGGCCAGGACGGTTGCTTCGAACTGCTTGGGCGCGACCTTTCGCATGAACAGCAGGAGACCAGCGGCGGTCTGGAAGTTTCGCGGCGTGCTGAGCGACAGCTTGGCGGCGAGGTCACGGGGATCCCAGTTGCGGCAGAGCTGGCGCGCCAGCTGCTTCATGCGCCTGGTAGGCGCAAGCTTGCCGACATAGACCTCAAGAACATCGTGCACGCGAAGCGTGTCGCGAACGATGTCGCTGAGCTCATGGAACGCATACAGCGGGTCGGCGCGAACCCTCTCGGCGATCGCGGGGAGGAGGGCTTCGACCAGGTCGAGGCCCAAGGCCTCGTCCACGAAAAAGAGGTGCTGACAGTAGCTCGCGGCCGACGAAAGCCAGGCGTCCGCGGGCCATGACGAGACAAGAGCAAAGCACCGCTTGCGATCCAGCTTGCCAAGGAATTCACCCGTCCAGATCTTGTTGTCCCAAGACCGAAGGGCGGAGATGAGCTCGGTGATTTCGGACGCGTAGAGCGCTGGAGCCGCATTGAGCGCATTGGCGATCTTGGCGGCTGAAATCCGTTGGCGTAGGGCCGCCGCGACGCCTTCGCGTTCGGAGCCTCGATTAATCACGGCGCCCAAGGCGTAGCAGGCGCCTTCGGGCGCGGATTCGACCCAGCCTGCGAAAACGTCGAGATGCGCCTCGAAGTCCGTCGCGGTGTCGGGCAGCGCGGAGCTGGATTCGTTGAAAAACCAGCAGGCTTCTCGAATCTCAGCCGTCGCCGCCGCGGTCCATGCCCGGGATCGCGCAAAGCGGAGCGCGTCCGGCGAAATCAGGGACTTCCAGCGTCCGTGGCTGCGTCCGAACGTCAGCTCTCGCAGCAGCAAGGCAAACCCGCCGAGCGGCAAGGCGGTGTCGGTCAGCGCCGTGGTGATCAACCGGGCAATCAGGGCGCGGCCCTGGGCTGCCTGGCCGTCAAGGATTTGATCCAGTAGCGCGCCGGCGAGCCGTTGGTGGGGACACCGCAGATCCGTTTCGCTGAGGAGAAGGCGCTGGCCGACAAGCCAGGCGACCGCGGTCTTCACCTGGTCGGGGTGTAACTCGGCGCCAATCAGCGCCTGGAGCTGGGGCGGGGCGCAAGGCGCATCCCGGGACGCCAGCTGGCGAACCGCCGCCGCCGCCAGGACGAGGTCGGCCGAGGCGGCCCTGGCCGAGTCGGCCATCGACCGGGCTCGGCGCCAGCCGCCGCCCAGGGTGAAGCAGAACTGCCAGGGAAAGTCGGCGGCCTCGGCCGCTTCCAGGCGATGGTCGAGCCTCTCCTCCCCAATGCCATCACCGACGCGGTCATCGGCAGCTTGAACCGCCGCGAGGGTCAGGTCCGGCGTCGCTCGAAGGCCGGCCGCGATGACCTTGACCGCGCGCTTGGCGTCCAGGTGGACGGTCCCTGGAGCGCTGGTCTTGCCGTCCAGCGAGGTGTGGGTCGTCAAAAGCCGGCGCCCGGCGTTGGTCGCTTCTTCGAGCGCGCGCAGCTGGCCTGGATTGGCGAGATGAGCATCGTCGATCAGATAGATCGTTCGTTCGTCGCCGCCGTTGAAGGACGGGATGGCGCCGGTCGGGTCGAGCAGACGCATGACACGCCATCCGTGGGCGCGCAGCGTGTGGGCCGTTTGCAGAGCGCAGATCGATTTGCCGGCGCCGGCGACCCCGGCCAGGCGGGCGCTGCCTGCACGAGCCAGATCGTCCAGCAGCGTCGACACCTCGGGCAGGGTGGGGCAGGCGGCTACGTCAGCGGGGCCCAGGGGGCGCCCCATCAGGGCTGGGCCGAGGCCGCGCTGCGCCTCGAACCGAACCTCAACCCAGTCCACAGCCGAAACTGGCGGTGTCGCCGGCGCCTTGGCCACCTTCATCGCGTCTAGGAGGTCGGCGAGTTGGCGGTTTGAGGGGAGGTCCTTCAGCCTCGCCAGGATCTGCTGCAGGGCGTCGGAATGCTCAGAATAGAAGGCGTTGATCACATTCGGCTGCAGGGCGATCAGCGACAGCATTGTCTCCCACCCGTACGCGGTCACCGGGAAGAGGCCTTGGGTGACGCGCTGGTCAGACACGGCCTGGGCGTGGCGTTGGAGAGACCCGTCGTCGGGCGCCGTCGTCACGAAGGTCCAATGGCTGAGCGGTGGGCTGAACAAATCCGCCTTGGCCAGTTCAGCGTCGAACTCTTTGGGGGTTGCGACAGCGCCGTAGTTTGCGCTCTTGCCCTTGCACTGGACGCCGAACGTCTTGCCGGGGGAGTTCGCCGGGTTTCCGAAGACGTCGACGCCGTACTGCTTTTGCCCCGAACGACCGTGACGGCGAGCGTCTGGATCGGACCAGGCCTCAGCGAACACGGCGCGCGTCAGCTCCTCGAACTTGTCCCAGGACCGCGGGGGCGCGATCTGCTTATCGAGAAAGTCCATGACGGGGTGGGGCATCCCAACCTGGCGGCGACCGGTGAATCGGCCCGTGATGGAACAGCAAAGTCGAGCTGCGCTGTTGGCGCAACCCAGGAGTAGCGTTCGAAGGCGTGCTCAATTGGCGCCGGTTGGCGTGACGCCCAGGCCCGGCCCGACCGAAATCGAGCGAGGCTGGGCGTCGTAGCCTTTAAGCCCACACGGGCTTCAGCCAGGTTTCCTGCGGCGTGTGACCGGCTTTGACGGCGCTGCGGTAGTACGAAGCCAGGCTCTCGACGGCGCGATGCATGCAGTAGGCGTTGTCATCGTCGTGCAGCCGGCTGGGATTGTAGAAATCCAATTGACCGGGCGCCTTGATCGCGTGCGAGCGCCTGAACTCGACCAGGTTGAGGCCCTTGATCAGGATACTGACCGTCACCTCCTGGGCCAGACCAGTGAAGCGGAAGCGCACGAAGAACGGGTTCCACTCCAGTAGCGTCAGGTGCGGGTCTTCAAGCATCCCCGGAACGTAGCGAAGCGCATGGCCGACCGGCTTGAAGGCCAGTGGGCTGACGTCGATCGTGGTGCGGGGCGTTTGCGGCGAGAGCGCCTCCAGGCGAAGGAAGAAGGCCTCCTCATCGAACCGGACGTAGTGGGCGTCGGGTTCGTCTTCGAGTTTCGCGCGCAGGGCGGCATTGGACCTGAAGCCCTGAGCCGCGGCCAGGGCTTCGGTAAGATGAGCCGAACGCGCGTCGACCTGATCTTTGACGCGGCGTTTCAGTTGTTTTTGAACGGATTCATCGAGTTGAATGAGTGGCATGTCGGGCCTCTTTACGCGGATCGAGTTCGCCGATTACGCATCGACCCAAGGAAAGAGGGCGACGAGCAGCACTAGGGTAGATGTCCACTTTGACCCGGCGACAGGTCAGGCGAGACGGCCTGCCATTAGCAATACCATCGATCGCCAACTTGTTCCAGCGGGGTAGGGCAGGTTCGCCTGGCGCTCAGAAATTCGATGGCGCGCGGAAAGGGCGCGTACGTTTCTCGTTCCGGGAAGGGGGCCTCCCCCCGCCTGGGGGAAGGCCATGCGCGAGGCGGCCTTGGTCAGGCCTCGGGCTTAGTGTTCGCCGCTTTGATCAGCGCCTGGATCGTTGGGATGAGGGTGGCCACGAACAGGGCCATAACCAGAGCGCCATTCAGGGCTTCCAGCGCCGCGAATGTGCGCGCGAGCGGTGTCGCCGGCGTGATGTCGCCAAACCCGACCGTCGTCCAGACGATCACCGAAAAGTACAGGCAACTGCCGAGGTCGGTGACCTGCGTGTCGCCGGCCTTCAGGCCAAAGTCGGTGTAGAGGCCAGCATAGATCGCGATGATCAGCAGGACGAAGGCGATGAACCAGAGAAGGTTCTTGCGAAGCCGGTCGGGTGTCAGCTTTTCGCTCAGCGAGCCGACGAGATACCGAAAGAGGGCGAGGTGGGCTCCCACGAGGACGAATAGCGCCACGGCGACTACGGGAACGACTAGGCTTGCCTGTACCTGCTGCATGCCGAATGCGGCGGCAAAGGCCGCCGCAAGGATGCCTAAGCTGAGCAAGAGCGAGCGGCGCATGGATTAGGCGTCATCATCTGGTGAGGCCTTGGCCGCCGCCTTTACGAAGGCATCGACCGATTTGGCCGTGGGTTCGGTTCGGCGCTTGTGCTTGGTGCGCTTGGCGGCCGTCTTGAGCTCCACGCGGACCTCGATGTCCTTGCCGTCGGGAACGACTTCAACGTCATCGGCGACGACGTCGTTGCCGAGGCCACGGTTGCGCAGGTCGGTGATGGCGTGGTCCGCAGTTTCGGTGGCGTAGTCCTTCTTGAGGAACTTCCCGAGCTTGCGGAAAAAGGTTTTGGGAAGGCCGCGGGATTGGCCGTGTTCGGCGAGAAGCATCACCAGGCCAACGCCCGAGATCACGAGGAGCTCAAGCGAGCCCTTCTGCAGCTTCTGCACGTTGTACGCCGGGATCTCGGCGGCGTGGCCATGCAGGGTGTCGATGAGGGAGCGCGTGTCGCTGTGAGACAGCTCCAGCGAATAGATGAAATTCTCCAGCGTCGTCATCTGCGCCATACGCAGCGATTTGCTGAGCATCTTGAGGATCTGGCGGGCGGAACGATCGGAGATCGGGCCGAAAGTTTCGTGGTGGAGGCGCAGGTTTAGGTTCTGCATGGGCTCGCGCGCAGAGTGGAGGATTTGGGGCTACAGGAGAGGGCCGCCGTCCCTGGAGCGGGATTTGGCGTTTTACTCTGGCGTCCGGCTCGCTCGGGCTGAGCGGCGGGAGGAAGGTGCTCCAATCTGTAGCCACAGGAATGCTAAGGCGCTGCCGTTCCGCGTGCAAGCGCGGAGATGGCGCAACTGCGGCGGGGGTCTTTAAGGCCGTTGACGGTAAAATGCTGGCTGAAAATCGGCTCGAAATCCACGCACCGTGGTCGCGGCTGGCTGACGCGCCCTAGATGGTCCAGAGCGCGCGTGTCCGCTGTTGAGCGGGAGGAGGGAGGCTCGGTCAATCGAGCGGAGGGCGCTGGCGTAGTTTGGGGTGGCTGTGGCGATTTTTTGCGTAGTATTGAGCAGTATAGATTTACTTGCTATTTACATGGTGTTGATGTGGTTCGGCATGGACCGTGTCGTCGGTCAAGTAAATTAATTCTCATTGTAAAACAATGAGATAAAATACCGGCGTATTCGTCGGCGGGATAACAAAGTCGTGAAATTAAAAGATCAGTCAATTCATATATTTGCTTGAAATGACAATGATCGAGTGGGAGTAGCGGTAGCATAACACCGCGTCTGCCGGATTTGCGTTCGTCGCTCGGGCTCGCGTAGCGGGCCCGGCGAGGGCTTCGCCGTCGCTGGAGGATGTGATCCCTAGGACGGCCGGCTGCGTACGTGCCGCTCACCGTTCCGTGGTTGCGTTTCGCCGATGGGACGTTGGCGGCTCCGTGCGCCGCTCTAGGGGGGAGGGATCGTTCGAGGATCCCATGCGCCCAGTCATCACCTTCTTCGCCCTTTCCTGCCTCCTTGCCAGCACGGGCGCGGAAGCATCCGCCCAGCCCCTCGACCTAGATACGGCGCTTGCCTCGCTGTCGTCGGACGGCCCAGGCTGCGTCGCTGGGGTAGAGCTTGCCGGCGCATCGCCGATCATCGTCGCCCGGGGGCAGGCCGACCTGGAGCGCGACGCGCCTCTGACCTCCGCGACTGTGCTTGAGACCGGATCGCTGGCCAAGCAGTTCACCGCCGCGGCCGTGGTGCTGCTGGTTCAGGACGGCCGGCTGAGCCTCGACGACGACATCCGTCGCTATCTGCCCGAAATGCCCGACTACGGGACGCCAATCACGATCCGCCATCTCCTCAGCCACACGAGCGGCCTGCGCGAGCAATGGAGCTTGTTGGCCTTGACGGGTAACGGCCCCGGCGCTCAGGCCCATACCAACGCCATGATCCTGGATCTGGCGTCGCGCCAGAAGGGCCTGAACTTCGCGCCGGGCGCCGAGTTCCTCTACACGAACACCAACTACGTCCTGGCGGCGATGATCGTCGAGCGGGTCAACGGCGCCAGCCTGCAGGCCTTCACCCAGGATCGCCTGTTCGGGCCGCTCGGCATGGACCATACGACCTGGCGCGAGGACTTCCGCACGGTCGTTCGCGAGCGGGCCAACGCCTATGCGCCGACCGAGGCCGGCTTCGCCGCCAACATGCCGTTCACCAGCGTCTATGGGAATGGCGGCCTGCTGACCACGGTCGGCGACCTGCTGCGGTGGAACGCCTTTCTGGACAAGCCCGCGACCTTGCGTGGCGGCCCGGCGCTGGCGGCAGCCTTGCAGACCCCGGGGCAGCTGACCGACGGCTCGCCGCTGGACTACGGGCTGGGCCTGGAGATCACTCGCGATCATGGCCGCCGGCTGGTCTCGCACAGTGGCTCGACGGCTGGCTACAAGGCTTGGCTGGGCCGCTATCCGGAGGCGGGCGTCTCCATCGCTCTGATGTGCAACAACGGAGGGATCGATCCCTCCGCGATGGGGGAGCAGATCGCTCGACGCGCCCTGACCGCCGCCGGTTACGCTCAAGCGGAGGCCGCGGTGGCGGCGTCGAAGTCGGTCGCGACGGTCCAGGCGCCGAAGGACCTCACGCGCTACCAGGGCCTCTTTCGTGATCCGGTGGCCGGCGACCTGATCAGGCTGGAGGCGATAGGCGGCCAGCTGGTGCTCAAGCGCGGCGCGTCCCACGTTCTGGCCCCCCTGGGCCAGGATCGGTTCGAAGGCCCAGACGGCATCCTCCTTCACTTCGTCGGCAAGGATGGAAGCGCTTCAGGATTCAAGCTGACACGCGGCGGCGGCGCTCAAACCTTCGTCGCCGTGCGCCCGGCAGCGACCGACCCGGCCATCTTCGCCGACTATCTCGGAACCTACTATAGCGCCGAACTGGAGACGCTGATCACGGTCGCCCGCGAGGGAAGCGGCTTGGTCATGCGCCAACGTTTCGGGGTCGCATGGCCCCTGGCCCCCAGCTTCGCCGACGCCTTCACCACCCGCTTGCGCGGCGTCACCACCTTCGTCTTCGCGCGCGGCCCCGACGGGAAGGTCACGAGCTTCGGCGCCTGGGCTGGCGGGGCGCGAAACATCGCGTTCATCCGGCGATGAGCAGGTCTTTGTGAGGGCTAGGCCGGCAGGCCTTCGGTGCGGGAGGCGTCGTTCAAGGCTTCGCGCAGGGCGGGCTGACGCGACCGGCTGACCGGCAGAGGCGCGCCTTGGCTCAGATGTAGCCGCCAGCGCTCGCTGTCCCGCTCCAGGCGTCGAGCGTGGCTCAGATTGGCGATCACGGACCTGTGGACACGCAAGAAGGTCTGGGGCAGCTGGCTTTGCAGGCCGTCCAGCCGCGCAGCGTGCAACAGGCTGCGACCGCCCACCAATCTTAGCTCGACATAGTCGTCCGCGCCGACCACGGCCAGGATATCGTCGATCGGCACCAGTTCGACGCCACGCGCCGACGCCACGGTCAGGCGGTCGGGAAGGCTGGCCGCGAGGGTCAGGGCGGCCTCTCGACCCCGATCCTCTCGGCCTAGCCGGACGACCTCGACCATCAGCAGCGGCAGCAGCAGGCCGGCGGCCAGCACGAAGTACGACAGGTCGGCCAACCACTCGGGGAAGACCAAGGCCAGGGCCAGGAACAGCGCCAGATAGGCCAGGGTCGGTCTGGCGCCCGCCATGTTGCCGCGCACGCCCGCGACCGCCGGCGGCGCCGCCAGAGTCACCCCCAGGATCAGCGCCCAGACTGTCTTGTTGTCGAAGCCCGGCAACAGCACGGTGGCCCCAACGACGCCGATCGCCAGGCCGATCAGCACGCTCCGCGCCCTGGGCCAGAACCTGGCGGCGGCATAGGCGACCAGCAGAATCCCGAAAGCGGCCGCGAGGCCCCAGATGGCGCTCATGCGCCAAGCGTGCAGAGGATAGGGATAGTCGAACAGGGGCCGCAGGCTTTCGATGACGGCCTGCAGCGCCGCGACGCCGGACATGGCCGCCAGGACCAGGCTGGATCCTGTCCGTCGCAAGGCGTGGATGACGCCGAAGCCAAACGCCGCGGCCAGCAGGGCGCCGGCCGCCACGAAGGTCACCGCCAACAGCGCCGTGCGCTGCGGATAGGGGTAGGGCAGGACGAACATCGCGCTCATCGGACGGGCGAAGCGCAGGCCGCCGTGAAACGAGGACAGGTGCAGAACCAGCACGTTGTCGGCGGATCGCCACAGGGTTTCCCGGATCGGGAAGACCGCTTGATAGCGTCCGGGCGTCTCATTGCGCGCCTGGCCGCCAGGACGTCCGTTGACACCCAGGGGCTGACCATTGAGCCAGGCCTCCGACGCCGCGACCCCGGCCACATAGAGCGCGTAGGGTTGAGTGTCGGCGGGGGCGCCGGGCGTCGCACGGACCCAGAGCTCGCGCCCCTGCGGATCTACGAAATCCCGGACAGGGCGACAGTCGCTCAGCACGGGCCCGACCGGGCTGGCGACTCCATGACAGGCTTCCCAGGACAGATCTTGCGCAGACGCTGCGGTCGCCAGGCTGGCCAGAAAGATGGTGAGAGTGAGGATGCGCCACATGAGCCTCTTCTTAAGCCGTCGCTCGCCGAGATGCGCCGCCATTCGCCGATGAAACGGCGCCATTGACCGATGCGCTGTGGCGCCAAGTGGCTCGAGCGACGCAGCTAGCGACATGACCCAGACATCGCTCAATCGCCGCACCCTGCTCGCCGCCGCCGGCCTTCTCACGCCAGGCCTCGCATTTGCTCAAGCCTCTGCGCCGACACAGGCCGGCCCGTTCCGCTTCAAGAGCCGTCGCGGCCAGGAGGCCGACGCCGAGCGCGGGTTCTTCGAGGTTCCGGAGGATCGTCGCGACCCCAGTTCGCGGAAGATCCGGCTGGGCTATGTCCGGTTCGCCTCGACGGCGGCGAAGCCTGGGCCGCCGATCATCTATCTGGCGGGGGGACCGGGCGGCGAGGGAACGGGCGCGGCGACCGGCCCGCGATTTCCGATCTTCATGGCCCTGCGCGAAGTGGCCGATGTCATCGCCTTCGACCAGCGCGGCACGGGCTTGTCCTCGAGCATCCCTGAAAGACCGGGCTCGACGCGTCCGCTTCCGGTGTTCGATGAGGCGGGGCTGACCCGTTACGTCCGCGAAGAATTCCAGAGCGCCTGGGCCGACTGGACCAAGGCCGGCGTGGCCATGACCGGCTACAACACCGAACAGAACGCCGACGACATCGACGATCTGCGACGTCATCTGGGCGCCGAGAAGATCGATCTCTGGGGCATCAGCTACGGCTCGCACCTGGCGCTGAGCGTGCTCAAGCGGCATGGCGATCGGGTTAATCGCGTGGCCCTGGCCAGCCTTGAGGGCCAGGACCAGACGGTGAAGCGGCCGGCGCGGATCGACGATCTCCTGAAGCATGTGGACGGCCTGCTGGCCGCCGATCCCGCCGTGCGCGCGGCGATCCCTGATCTTCCCGCCCTGATGCGCCGCGTGCACGCCAAGCTGGAAGCCGAGCCGGCTCTGACCAAGGTCAAGCTGAACGGCGCTCCGGGCGAGATCCGGATGGGCGGATTCGGCGTTCAGATGCTGGCCGGAGGGCTGATCGCCAATCCCAACACCCTGGCCATGCTGCCGGGCCTTTACCTGGCGCTGGACGTTGGACGGACCGACGTGTTGGGGCCGTTCCTGGGCGACGTGGCCGATCTGCTGAGCGTGAGGGGCATGCCCGAGGCGACGGACCTGGCTTCGGGGATTTCGCCCCAGCGGCTGGCGCGGGTGCAGCGCGAGGCGCGGACGGCCGTGGTGGGCTCGGCGTTGAACTTTCCGATGCCGCAGCTGCTGGGCGCGGTTCCAGGCGTCGATCTGGGCCAGACGTTCCGGGCCCCGATCCGCATCGACCATCCCGCTCTGCTGGTCGCCGGCACGCTGGACGGCCGCACGCCGATGCCCGAGCAGGACGAGGTCGCTGCACAGTTTCGGCGGAAATCCCGGGTCATCATCGAAAACGCCGGCCACAACGCCTTCGAAGCCCATCCCGAAGTACAGGGCCTTCTGGTGCGCTTCTTCCGCGGTGAGACGGTGGCCGACACCCGCCTGAACCTGCCCCCGCCGACGTTCAAGCTCGGCTAGCCATTCGTCGCCGGCGGTGAGCGGACTTCAGCATCGGCAGGGAGGGGGCTCGCTCTAAGCCTTGGCCAACGCGCTGGCCGCCTTGCCGTCGTACTGACCGCCGAAGCTGGTCTTCAGGTGGGCCATGATCGCCCCGACGTTGGCGCCTGGGTTCTTGGCCCGGAAATCGTTGATGGCGTCGCGCAGCTCCGATTCCGTCATCTGCTTTGGGCCATACGAGGACAGGATCGCCAGCTCGATTTCGGCCGCCTTGGTCCGCTCGTCCACCTTCGACGCATCGCCACCGGCTTCGATCAGGCGCGCGCGTTCGGTCGCGAGATTCTCCAGCGTCACCTTCGTGTTCTTCAGGAACTTCGCGACGGTGGCGACGACCTTCTCGTCGGTGACTTCCGTCACGCCGCGCTTGAACTCCTCGGTCGTGATCTGCGTCGCTTCACCGATCAGGGTGGTGAGCACGTCAGCCTTCAGGCGGTCGTTCGCCTTGCGCGCCGCGAGTTGGTCAGCTTTGAGCTCGTCGAGCAAAGCCATGTCGTCGTCCTTTCAGTTCACTCTGTTCGCTAGCTCTGTAGTGGCGGGCTGAATCGCGGACCCGTCAGCGCAACGATCTAATATACCCGGATAAGGCAGGGGGCGCATGGCTGTCGATGGGCGCCGCCGCATCGGAGGCAAGCGTCACAGGACATTGAGCCGCTTCGCCGAACCGTGCTTTGATGCGTGTCTGACAGTGTCGGCCGTGATGGGCGGCGGCGCGAGGCTGTCCTAGAGTCGAGATTTGCCGAATGGCGCTTGTGAAGACGACGCGGCTTGTGGGGCGCGCGAAGCATCGCGGCATCCTGCCCGATAGCGATGCCGCGCCGGCGCCGCCAAAGCCGGCGCCAGTCCGCAAGGCCAAGCCGCGTCGCGAGACGGCCGAACAGCGCATCGGCTCCGCGGTCATCGAACTGACGACCGGTCTCTCGGAAGCCGCCAGCGCCGCCGAGGAATTGGGGCGAGCTCTGTCCCAGATCTCCAGCGGAGCCGAAGAGGCGGCGGGCGCCGCGCATGAGTCCTTGGCCGCGGTCAATTCGATGGCGGATCTGTTCGGCCACGCGCGCGAACGGGCGGAGACGGCGAGGCAACGGGCCGAGGGGCTGCAGGCGCTGCTGGCCGAGTCCGGTGGGGCGGTGGCGGCGTCGGCCAAGGCCGTGCTGTTGAACGCACGCCGGCAGATGGTCACGGTCGAGACGGTCGGGTTGCTGGACCAGCACGCCTCGCGCATCAACGAGATCACGGTCGGGGTCGCCGACATCGCCGACCAGACCAACCTGCTGGCGCTGAACGCCGCGATCGAGGCGGCGCGGGCGGGCGACGGGGGGCGCGGCTTCGCGATCGTGGCCGACGAGGTGCGAGCCCTTGCCGAGACGGCCGAGCAGCGATCGCGAGCGATCCAGGCCTCCGCCGAGCGGATGGCGGCGATGGTGCGGGGCGTCGGCGACAGCCTGCGCCAGGCCGCAACCGCTGCTGAGACCGAGGCGGAGACCGCGAGCAGCGTGACGGGCAAGCTCGAGGCCATCCGCCTGGACATGACCAAGCTCAGCGAGGACAGCCAGGTCATCCTGATCGCGGCGGTCGAGGCCTCTTCGGCGATCGGCGAGATCCGGCGCGGGGCCGAGAGCATCTCCAGCGCGGCCGAGGAACAGGCGTCGGCGGCGGCGGAAGCCCAGCGCGCGGTGAGCCAGCAGAACCAGTCCCTGGAGCAGAGCCAGATCGCGACCGAGGCTCTGGCCGAGCAGATCGACGGGGCCAGCGACGGGGAAGAGTCCACGACGGAAACGGCGGCCGCGGCCGAGCAGCTGTCGGCGGCGATCCAGCAGCTTTCCAGTTCGGCGGGCGAGATCCTGGCGGCCATAGATCAGATCAGCCGGGGCGCCCAGATCCAGGCCGCCGCGACGCAGCAGGCCAGCGCCGCCATGGCCCAGGTCGAGAAGGCCGCGCGCCTGTCTGGCGCCAACGCCGCCGAAAGCGCCAAGCGGGCGCAGACGATGCAAAATCTGCTGGACGAGAGCCGCGCCGCGGTCTCCTCGCTGGTGACTAATGTCGGTCAGGCGGCGCACGAGAACCGTGTGGTGCTGGACGCGATCGAGGCGTTGGAGTTGGAGTGCGCGACGACGGCCAAGCTGGTCGACGGTCTGGCGCTGGTGGCGGTGCAGACGACGATGCTGGCGACCAGCGGCGCGGTCGAGGCGGCGCGCGCGGGCGAGGCGGGGCGCGGCTTCGCCGTGGTCTCGGGCGACATCCGCACCCTGGCGCGCGACTCCGCCGCCAATGCCGAGACCGTGCAGAACCTGATCGCCGCGATTGGCGTGCAGATCGGCAAGGTGCGGCGTGAGGTCGAGCAGACCGCCGTCGTCGCCGAGATCGAGATCGACCGCAACCGCGAGATCGAGGCTCGGCTCGCCCAGGTCGCAGATGACGCCAAGGTCCTGGGGGGCGGCGCCGACGAGATCGCCAGGAGCGGGGAGGGGGTCCTTTCCGCCTCGACCCAGTTGCTGGCCGGCATGAACCAGATCGCCGTGGCGGCCGAAGAGGCCAGCACGGCCGCGACCCAGGCCGCGGTCGCGGCGCGGCAGCAGTCGCACGGCGCCGAGGCCCTGGCCGCGGCGATCGAGGAGATCGCGCTGCTGGCGGCCGAGCTGCAACGCACGTCGGCGGCGTGATCATGGGCGAGGGCGCCCAGCGACGACTAACGGTCCGAGCTGGGGATGCGCGCGTCAGCCTTCCGACCCAGGCCGTCGCCGAAGTCATCCGTCGGCCGAAGCTGACCCGGATGCCGCACGCGCCGGAGGGGCTGCTGGGCGTCACGCATCTGCGCGGCGCCGTATTGCCCGTGGTGTCGTTGTCGGAGCTCCTGGGCCTGACCGCCGGCGATGCCGCTCGCGTGGTTGTCCTGCGTCGAGAGCCGCCGGTCGGCCTGGCGGTCGATGGCGTCGAGGCGCTGTCTGACGAGGACGCCGGCAAGACCTGGCAGGAGCTGGAGGCGGCGCTGGTCGGCCGCTTTGCGCGGGGCGAAGGCCGTCGGACTGCTGCCAAGGCTTCCGCCATGCCGGCGCCGGCGGCGCCGGATCATGCCGAGGATCGGGCCTTCTTCCGCGTCGACCTGGCCGGACAGGCCTATGGCTTCCCGCTGGAGTCCGTGGTCGAGGTCGCCGCCGTGCCAGATGTCATCGCCGATCTGCCGCGGACGGAGGTGGTGCTGCTGGGCGTCTGCGCCTATCGCGGCGGCTTGCTGCCGGTGCTGTCTGGTCGCGCATTGCTGGGCCTGCCGGAGCGTCCGGGCGACGGGGGCGAGCGGCTGGTGGTCCTGAATCTGTCGGGCGAGCGCCTGGGCCTTGTGGTCGACCGTCTGGAAGCCATCGTCCGCGCGTCGCCCGACCGGCTGTCGCGTGCGCCAAGCGTGTTCAATCGTGGTGGCGGAGAGGCGCGCATCGACACCGTGCTGCGGCTGGCCGACGACCGCGGCGTGCTGGCCATACTGACGCCCGAGCGCCTGTTGGCCGACGAGCGCGTGACCCAGTGGCTGGCCCTGGCCGCCGCAGACGAGGAGGCGCAGATGGCGCTGAGCCAGACCAGCGTCGCGCGGGAGCGCTTCATCGTCCTGCGCCTGGGCGAGGAGCGCTACGGATTGCCGATCGGGGCCGTGGACGAGGTGGTTCGCGCACCCGAGCAACTGAGCCGGATGCCCAAGGCCCCAGCCTATGTTCAGGGCGTGATGAGCCTGCGCGGCAAGGCCGTGCCGGTGATCGACCAGCGCATGCGGCTGGGCGTGTCGGGGCAAGCCGCAGGGCCGGGCCGGGTGGTCGTGGTGACCGTGGACCGCCTGCAGGCGGGCTTCGCGGTCGATGCCGCTAGCGAGGTCCTTGAGGTCGCCGTCGACGAACTTCTAGCCGCGCCGGAACTGACCGGTCCTGAAGCTCGTTTGTTCGACCGCGCCGTGGAGCGCGGGGGCGAACTCATTCTTCTGATCGATCCAAAGGCGCTGCTGGAACGCGCCGAGGCTGACCTGCTGCGCGACCTTGCCAAGGCGGTGACGCCCTCGTGACCAAGGTCCTCGTGGTCGACGACTCGGCTCTGATACGGCGCGTACTCAGCGAAATCCTGACGGATGCGGGTTTCGAGGTGGCGATCGCACGCGACGGCGTCGAGGCGCTGGCCATGCTGCAGGTCTTCGAGCCGGACGTCGTGACCCTGGACGTGCAGATGCCGCGGATGGGCGGCTTGGAATGCCTTGATCGGATCATGATCGAGCGTCCGCGTCCGGTGATCATGGTTTCGTCCCTGACCCGTGAAGGGGCAGAGGAAACCCTGTCGGCGCTGGAGCTGGGCGCGGTGGACTTCCTGCCCAAGCCCGACGGCGTGATTTCGCTGGCCGTCGACGAACTGGCGCCTGTGCTGGTCGAGAAGGTGACCGCTGCGGCCACGGCGCGGGTCGGGGCCCCGCGCCGGCTGGTCGAGCGGCTGCGAACGCGCCGTGGCGACGAAGCCCTCCCTAAACCCCGACGACGCAGCGGCGAGCCGGACGGGCTGGTCCTGGTGGGAACCTCGACCGGCGGACCCGGGGCGCTGGAAACGGTGCTGAAGGATGTCGGCGGCGATTTCCCCTGGCCCATCCTGGTGGCCCAGCACATGCCGGCGACCTTCACGGCTTCGTTGGCGGCGCGGCTGGATGGTCTGTGCGCGCTGGACGTGCTGGAAGTGGCCGGGCCGACGCGCCTGGAGGCTGGCGGCGTCTATGTGGCGCGCGGCGGGGCCGACATGGTGGTCAGTCGCCGGGCCGGAATACTGGTGGCGCTGCCCGCGCCGACCGATCCGGCGTTTCGCTGGCATCCCAGCGTCGAGCGGCTGGTGCGCAGCGCCATGGACCATGTCGCCGCCGAGCGCCTGATCGGGGTGCTGATGACCGGCATGGGTGACGACGGGGCAGGCGCGATGACGGCGCTGCGGGAGGCCGGCGGCCGCACGATCGCCGAGGCCGAGCAATCCGCCGTGGTCTGGGGCATGCCAGGCGCCCTGGTGCGGATGGGCGGCGCCGATGCGATCGAGCCGGTCGGGCGGATCGCCGGGCGGCTGTCGGCGATGCTGGCGCCATGACCTTCACCGACGGGGACATCGACCGCTTCCGCGAGCACCTTTACCGGCGCACCGGCATGTGGTTCGGCGACGCCAAGCGCTACTATATCGAGCGACGGGCCGCCGAGCGGCTGGCGGCGACCGGAAGCCACGATGTCGGCGATTACTTCGCGCGGTTGCGGACCGACGCCTCCGAGCGTCAGGCCCTGATCAACGCCTTCACCGTCAACGAGACCTATTTCTATCGCGAGGAGCACCAGCTGGCCTGTCTGGGTCGTGCGCTGCTGCCCGACATCGTCTCGACCCGTCGGCCCGGCGACAAGGTGCGGATCTGGTCGGCGCCGTGTTCGACCGGCGAGGAGCCCTATTCCATCGCTCTGTGGCTGCTGGAAAACTGGCGGATGGTCGACGCCTACAATATCGAGATCGTCGGCTCGGATATCGACAGTCAGGCGCTGGAGGCCGCCCGCGCCGGGGTCTATGCCGAGAGGGCGTTGTCGCGTCTGCCGGCCTCCGTGCGCGACGCCTATTTCGAGCCGTTGAAGCGTCATCGCTGGAAGATCATCGACGACCTGCGCGAGTCTGTGACCTTCACCCCCGCCAACCTGATGGAGACCGCCGGCTTGAGCGAGCAGGGCGTGTTCGACATCATCTTCTGCCGCAACGTGCTGATCTATTTCGACGACGCCTCGCGCGAGGCTGCGGCGGCCAACCTGTATGATCGGCTGGTTCCCGGCGGCTATCTGTGTCTTGGCCACACCGAGTCCATGAGCCGGATCGACGACCGTTTCGTCTCCCGCCGCTTCGAGGAAGCGATCGTCTTCCAGCGACCGGGAGGCCCGTCGTGATCGACGAACTCCTGGCGCAGTTTTTGGTCGAAGGCCGCGAGCAGACTCTGGAGGCCGGCGTCGAGCTGGCCGCCCTGCATCGCGGCGCAAGGGATCCGGCGCGGCTGGAGCGTTGCTTTCGCGCCGTCCACACCCTGAAGGGGTCGGCGGATTTGCTCGGCTTCCGGCCGATGGGGCAGGTGCTGCATGTCGCCGAGGACCTGCTGGGCGCCCTGCGCAACGGCGAGGACGGCGCGGCGCGCTTTCCGGCCTTGGTGGAGACGATCGATCAGGTCGATCGCTGGCTGGATGCGCTGGAGGTCGGCGGTGCGCTGCCGGCCGACGCCGAGACGGTCGCCGCGCGGCTGATCGTGCATCTGGGGGGAGACGGCGAGACGCAGACCCCGCGGGCCCTGGCGAGCGATTGGGACGGCGCCGGCCTCTTCACCGGGCGATCAGGGGTCGCCATCCGCTACACGCCGCGCGCCGACAGCTATTTTTCGGGCGATGATCCCTTGGCCGTGATCGCCGCCGTGCCCGAGCTTGCCGATCTGCGCGTGTCGCTGGCCGAGCCGGTCAACGATCACGTGCTCTACGATCCGTTCCGCTGCAACCTCGTCATCGAGGCCCTGTCGACGGCTGATCTGTCCAGGGTCGAGGCCGCGCTTCGGCTGGTGCGCGATCAGGTGGCGCTGGCGACGATCGCGCCGTCCGTCCCGACGGACGCCGAGCCTGCGCGGCGCACCGTGCGGGTGGACGCCGAGCGGATCGACCACCTTGCCGAGCTGGCCGACCAACTGGTGGTGGCCAAGGGCGGGTTAGCCGAGCTGGCCGACCAGGTCGAGCGGCTGGTGGGCGGGCAGGCGCTGGGGCTGGCTCTTCGCGCTCGCCGCCTGGAGCTGGATCGTCTGGTGGAGGCGCTGCACACCACGGTCGGACAGGCGCGGATGACCCCGCTGGCGCCGCTGTTCGGACGCTTCCCCCGGCTAGTGCGCGAGACCGCCGCCGCCTTGGGCAAGCCCGTCTCGCTGGAGATTGCCGGCGGCGAGGTCGAGGTCGACAAGGCCGTTGTCGATGGCCTGTTCGAGCCCTTGCTGCACGTGCTGCGCAACGCGGCCGACCATGGCGTCGAGAGCGCCGAGGCCCGCTCGGCGGCTGGCAAGCCCGCCGAGGCGACCATCCGCCTGTCGGCCCGCACCGAGGGCGACCAGGTCGTGCTGGAGGTCGCCGACGACGGGGCCGGGGTCGATCCCGCTCGCGTGCGCGCCCGCGCCGAGGCGCGAGGTCTGATCGCCGTCGACGCGGTCATGAGCGACGCAGACATCGTCGACCTGATCTTCCGCCCGGGTTTCTCGACCCGTGATACGGTCAGCGCCGTCTCCGGACGTGGCGTGGGCATGGACGCCGTGCGGGCGGGCGTCACGCGGCTGGGCGGCCAGGTCGAGGTCGAAAGCCGCGCCGGGGCCGGGACCACCGTGCGCATGACCCTGCCGATCCGCGCCGTGCTGGCCAAGCTGATGGTGGTGGCGTGCGGCGCCGAGCGCTTCGGCCTGCCGCTGGAGAGCGTGGTCGAGGTCGCCCGCGTGGAGAGCGCAAGCCTGATCCCGATCCGCGCCGGCCACGCCTTCGTGCTGCGCGACCAGGTCGTGCCGCTGATCGAACTGGGCCAGGCCGTGGGCGGAGCCTCGTCGCCGGACGCCTCTGGCCCGCGCCGCGTGGTCGTGGCCTGGGCGGACGGAGAGTTGGTCGGGTTCGCGGTCGACGCGGTGCTGAGCCGCACCGACGCCGTGGTCAGGCCCATGACCGGCCTCCTGGCTGGCGCGCAGGGCGTGGTCGGCTCTACCCTGGACGCCGACGGCGCGGTGCTGCTGGTGCTGGATCTGGCGGAGCTGCTGGCATGAACATCATCCGCGACGGCGACGTCATCGCCCTGCAGGGCCATTGTCGGGTAGAGGACGCCGAGCCCCTGGCGGCGCTGCTACACGAGTCGCCGGGCGCGACCCTCGACGTTTCGGCATGCGAAAGCCTGCATTCGGCGGTCGTCCAGGCGATCCTGGCGTTCGGCGTCCCAATCGTGGGACAGCCGGCCGAGCCCTTTCTGGCGTCCTTGTTGATCCCCGCCCTGGCGCGGAGCGCGACAGCGGGCCGGCCCAAGGTCTAGAGTGTTTCGCCGTCGTCCTCGGACGCGGCTTGTTGGAGAGGCATACATGGTGACGACGGTTCTGATCGTCGATGATAGCAAGCTGGCCCGCATCGTGGTTGGCAAGACCCTCGCGGCCTTGCAACCCGAATGGCGGCGGCTTGAGGCCAGCGGGGCCGACGAGGCGATCGCCCTGTTCGACAGCGAGCAGATCGACCTGGTCATCCTCGATTTCAACATGCCCGGCCGCGACGGCCTGGAGCTGGCCGAGGAACTGCGCGGCCGCTTCCCCGACATGCCGATCGCGGTGGCCACCGCCAATGTCCAGGACGAGATCATCGCCCGCGCCCGCGCCGCCAACGCCGCCTTCATCGCCAAGCCGGTGACGGAAGACGGCATGCGCGGCTTCGTCTCGGGCGCGGCCCTGCGTCTGCGTTCGGCCGGCCGATGAGCCTGCACGCCGTCTTCCTGGAAGAACTCGAGCGCGATGCGCTGACCGAGCTGGTCAATATCGGCGTCAGCCGGGCGGCCAGCAGCCTGCGCAAGATGGTGGGCGAACAGGTTCTGCTGTCGGTGCCGTCGGTCGAGGTCGTCAGCCGGGAAGGGGCGGCGACCCTGATCCGTGAGCGCGAGAACGGCGAACTGGTCGCCGTGCGCCAGGACTTCGAGGGCGTGTTTTCGGGGCGGGCGCTGCTGATCTTCCCGCAGGCCAACAGCATGGCCCTGGTCCATGCGGTCACCGGGGGCGCGCTGTCCGTGGGCGAGGCCGCCGAGATGGAGGATGAGGCGCTGGTCGAGACCGGCAATGTCGTTCTCAACAGCTGCCTGGCGACCATGGCCAACATGTTGAAGAAGCCGCTGCAGATGTCGTTGCCGCAGGTGATGCGCGGTGACGGCGAGGCGCTGTTCAGCCTGTCGGGCCAGCATGCGGACGGCGGCGTGGTGCTGTTTCTCTATATCAACTTCGCGATCAACGACCGCGATATCCGCGGCTATATCGCCATGCTGATGGATCTGCCGTCGCTGCAGGCGCTGCGGGCTCTGATCCACGATTTCATCGAGCGCGTAGCGGGCGATATCGGCTGATGATCCGGGGACTGAACCTATTGCCCAGCTTGGCGTTCTGACCGCGTCATGACGCAGCTTGTCGACACAGTATCCAGCGACGCCCGCGAACCGGCCGCAGCCCGCGAACGGCTGCGTATCGCCCAGATGGCCGCGGGCGCGGGCGCGGTCGGGGCCTGGGAATGGGATATCGCCAGCGCCCGCGTGGTCGCCGACGCCCGCTTCGCCAGCCTGTATGGCCTGGATCCGGCCGCCGCTGCGCTCGGCTTGCCGACCTCATCGTTCTTCGAAACCGTCTTCGCACCCGATCGCATGCGGCTGAAGATCGCCGTAGCCGGCGCCTTGAACGGCGCCGAGGTCTTCAGCCGGGACTATCGCGTCGTGGTCGACGGAGACATCCGATGGGTGTCGGCTCGCGGCCGCACCTACCTGGACGCCGAGGAACGACCGGTCCGCTTCTCTGGGGTGCTGGCCGACATCACCGACCAGAAGCGGGTCGAAGAACGCCTGCGGATCGCCCAGGCGGCCGGCGGCATCGGCACCTTCCAATATCTCAGTGGCTTCGGCACGGTCGATGTCTCCGACGAGTTCTGCCGCTTGCTGGGTCTTCACGCCGCCCACAGCCTGCCGGTGCGGACCATCAATGCGGTCGTGCGGCCCGGCGACCCGCCGTTGATCAGCGGGCGTGAGGACCAGACGCCGCTGGGCCCCACCGTCCATGAGTTCCGCATCGCTCGCGCCGACACCGGCGAGGAGCGTTGGCTAGCCTGTCGCGGCGAATACCAGGCCGCGCCCACCGGCGGGATCAGCTTCATCGGCGCGATCTATGACGTCACGGCGACCAAACAGGCTGAGTCCCGGCTTCGCGCCCTGGCCGCGGCCCTGGAAGCGCGGATCGAGGTCAGCACCCAGGAGCGCGACAGGATCTGGAACCTGTCACGCGACCTGCTCAGCATTTCCGGGCGCGACGGCATCTATCGGGCGATCAATCCGGCCTGGACGCAGCTGCTGGGCTACGACGCCGCCGATCTGGTGGGCGTGACCATGGGCGGCCTGGTGCATCCGGACGATTGGGACGACGCGGTGGCGCAGACCGCCGGGATCCGCGACGGAGGCTCGGTGGCCGACTTCGACTGCCGGGTGCGAGCCAAGGACGGCGACTATCGCTGCATCAACTGGACGGCGGTCGTCGAGGGCGAGTTCATCTACGCCGTCGGGCGCGACGTCACGCAGCGCAAGGCGCTTGAGGATCAACTTCGCCAGAGCCAGAAGATGGAGGCCGTGGGCCAGCTCACCGGCGGCCTGGCTCACGATTTCAACAATATGCTGACCGGCATCCTGGGCGGCATCGACATGGTGCGCCGGCGCCTGGCTGAAGGACGGATGGAGGACGCCGATCGCTTCTTGGAGGCGGCGATGCAGTCGGGCCAGCGCGCAGCGGCCCTGACTCACCGCCTGCTGGCCTTCTCGCGCCGTCAGTCGCTGGATAGCCGTCCGCTGGACGTGAGGACGCTGGTCGGGTCGATGGAAGACCTGCTCAACCGAACCCTGGGCGAACAGGTGCGGCTGGCGACCGAGGTGGCTGACGATGTCTGGACCGCCGTGGCCGACGACAATCAGCTGGAAAGCGCCATTCTGAATTTGGCGATCAACGCGCGAGACGCCATGCCCCGTGGCGGGCGACTGACCATCGCCGCGCGCAACGTCCAGCTTTCGGCAGCCGAGCTAAGCAAGAGCGATCACGCCACGCCGGGCGACTATGTCGAGATCCGCGTTACAGACACGGGCCTGGGCATGGCGCCGGACGTGCTGGGCAAGGTCTTCGACCCGTTCTTCACGACCAAGCCGCTGGGGCAGGGCACGGGCCTGGGCCTGTCGATGATCTATGGCTTCGTGCAGCAGTCGCGCGGCCACATCGACATCCAGAGCCGCGAGGGGGCCGGCACCACGATCCGTCTTTTCCTGCCGCGCCACCGAGGAGAGCTTGAGCAGGCTGTCGACGATGGCGAGGGCGTGATTCACGCCGGCGCCGGGGAGACGGTGCTGGTGGTCGAGGACGATCCGGGCGTGCGTCTCCTGGTGGTCCAGGTTCTGGAGGAGCTGGGCTACAACGCCATCGAGACCGAGAGCGGCCGGGACGCCACGCCGATCCTGCAGTCCTCCCGTGCGATCGACCTGATGATCAGCGACGTCGGCCTGCCGGGGCTGAATGGCCGTCAGCTGGCCGAGATCGCCCGCGAGGGCCGTCCCGGTCTGCCGATCCTGTTCATGACCGGCTATGCGGAGCAGGCTGCAGACCAGGCCGCGTTCCTGGACGACGGCATGGAGATCATCACCAAGCCCTTCGCCATCGACCAGTTGGCGCGGCGCATCGGCGCGATCCTGGAGCGCGCGCGCAAAGTCTGAAGATGGCGACGGGAACGACGCGGGCGCATCGCACGTTGCCATCCCGTCGCCACATTCGCGACGCTCGAACGGTGATCGCGTGCCCTATATTCTTCGTATCGAACCCACCTGCGACGGCTGGCGCCTGGGCGTCGAGGACGGTGAGTTGATCGCCGTCGTCGCCAGCTTCGAGACGGCCGAGCGCCGGGCGCGGTTCTTCGCGGCGCGCATGGCCGTGCGGGGCTGCGAGAGCGAGATCCGGGTCCATGACGCCGCCGGCGCCTATTGCGGCCGCTGGCGCGCCGAGCGCTTCGAGCCCGCTTCGTCCAACGACCGGCTGGCCGCCTAGAGCTTGGGCCAGGGCCGCTGGGCCGGCCTCAGCTTCTCGTACAGCGCCGATAGGCGCAGCACGCCCAGATCATCGAAGCGACGGCCTACGATCTGCAAGCCGATGGGAAGTCCTTCTCGCGTGTAGCCGCAATTGATCGAGGCGGCCGGCTGCTCGGTCATGTTGAACGGCACCGTGAAGCCGATGTGCTCGAACGGTCTGGCGGGGTCATTGGTTGGCGATGGCAGCTCGGCTGCGAAGGCGGGCATCGGCGCGGTCGGCGAGATCATGAAGTCATACGGCTGGAAAGCCTTGGCGCCGGCCTCGCGCATCCGCTGGATCTGGTTGAAGCCTTGATAGACGGCGATCCCGTCGGCGCCGCGCGCGGCTTCGGCCCAGGCGCGGATATAGGCCAGGGCGCGTTCTGCGCGTTCGGGCGGCAGGGCCGATAGGTCGGCGAGAGACCGGGTGCGCCAGAAAAGATCCAGGCCGTCCAGCATCTCGCGAGTCAAAAACGGCGTGAAGGGTTCGACAATGGCGCCGGCCGCTTCCAGAGTCTTCGCCGCCGCCGTCACCGCTTCGGCGACCTCGGGCTCGACGGGCGCGCCGACGCCGGCGTCCAGCATCAGGCCGATCCGCAGGCCCTTCGGGTCGACGTCCAGAGCCTCCCAGGCCAGGTCCGAGGGCGGTAGGCTCATGTGATCGCGCCAGTCGGGGGCGGACAGCACGCGCATCATCAGCGCCGCGTCGGCGACGGTTCGGGTCATCGGTCCGGCGCAGCGGCCGATATAGGGCGGATCGATCGGCGCCCGGCCGTTGCTGGGCTTGAAACCGTAGACCCCGCACCAACCGGCCGGCAGGCGGATCGAGCCGCCAATGTCGGTGCCGACGTGTAGCGGTCCGTAGCCGGCCGCCGCCGCTGTCCCTGCGCCGGAACTGGACCCGCCGGGGGTCTTCGAAAGGTCCCACGGATTGCGCGACAGCCTGTGGAAACTCGACAAGCCCGAGGACAGCATGCCGAAGTCCGGCGAGGTGGTCTTGGCCAGGATCACGGCTCCAGCCTCGCGCAGCCGCGCGGCGGGTGGGGCGTCGACGGGTTCGGGGATCAGCTCGGTAGCCGCGGAGCCCAGAGGCTTGGCCACGCCCTTGGTAGCGATCAGTTCCTTGATGGTGACTGGGACGCCGTCCAGGGCGCTGACTGGCTGGCCACGGCGCCAGCGGTCTTCCGAGGCGCGCGCCGCGGCCAGCGCCTGCTCGGCGTCCAGCGCCCAGAGGGCGTTGAGCTGAGGCTCCCAGGCGTCGATACGATCCAGCACCGCCTGCGTCGCCTCGACCGGTGAAGTCTCGCCCGAGCGATAGAGGCTCGAAAGGTCGCTGGCGGTCAGGTCGGCGAGATCGCTCATGGCGCCAGCCTAGGGCGCCCGCACGCCTTTCCGCTAGAGTGCCGCTTCGCTCGCCGAATCCCTTGAAGGACGCCGCCTTGCTTCGACCCGGTCCGCGTAATCTGATCACCGACGTCCCGGGGCTGCTGGTCGGCAACGCCACCGACGAAGCTGTGGCCAGCGGCGTGACCGTGGCCCGCTTCCCCGGCGGCTGGAGCGCCGCCGTCGACGTGCGCGGCGGCGGTCCTGGCGTGCGTGAAACCGAGACCCTGTCGCCTGAGAACGGCTATGCCCGCCTGCACGCCCTGACCTTGAGTGGCGGCTCCGTGTTTGGCCTAGGCGCGGCCGACGGCGTCACCGCGGCGCTCTCGGCGGCGGGCGAAGGCTTTCCGGTGCGTCCCGGCGCGCCGACCGCGCCGATCGTGGGCGGCGCGGTGCTCTACGACTTGGCCAATGGCGGCGACAAGGCCTGGGGCGTCGATCCTCCTTACCGTCGCCTGGGGCAGGATGCTCTGGTCGCCGCTGGCGAGACGTTCGAGCTGGGCTCGGTCGGGGCCGGTCGTGGCGCGCGGGCGGGTCTGGTGAAGGGCGGGCTGGGCTCGGCCTCGCTGGACCTCGGCGATGGCCTGATGGTGGGGGCCCTGGCGGCGGTCAATCCGGTAGGCTCGGTCTTCATGCCCGACGGCCAGACGTTCTGGGCCTGGCCGTTCGAGATCGACGGCGAATTCGGAGGGCGCGTCCCGACCGGTCCGCAGAGCGCCATCGAGCCGATGCCCGATGACTCCCGCCTGGCGGGGCAGGGGCGACTGACCCAGGGCGCCAACACCACCCTGGCCGTGGTCGCGGTCAACGCCGCCCTGACGCCCGCCGAGTGCAAGCGCCTGGCGATGATGGCCCAGGACGGCCTCTCCCGCGCCGTGCGGCCGGCCCATACGCCCTTCGACGGCGACGTGGTGTTCGCAGTCGCCTCGGGCGAGGTCGCGTTCGGCGAGACCGAGCGTCTGCGCCGCATCGCGCGCCTGGGTTCGGCGGCCGGCGACTGCCTGGCTCGAGCGATCGCGCGCGGGGTCTATCTGGCGCGCTGAGCCAGCGCGCGCTTCAGATCCGGCGTCGCGGCGATCAGTTGTGCCGTGTACGGATGTTGTGGCGCGGCGAACACCTCGGCGGTCGGGCCCTGTTCGACGATGACGCCGTCCTTTAGCACCAGCACCCGGTCGGTCAGGCCGCGCACCACGCCCATGTCGTGGGTCACGAACAGATAGGCCACGCCCAGCTCGTCGGAAAGCCGGGCCAGCAGGTCCAGCACCTCGGCGCGCACCGAGACGTCCAGAGCCGAGACCGCCTCGTCCAGGGCAATGACATCGGGCTGGACGATCAGGGCGCGGGCGATGGCGATGCGCTGACGCTGGCCGCCGCTGAACTGGTGCGGGTAGCGGTTTGCGGCCTCGGCCGGCAGGCCGACCTGGGCCAGCACGGCCTCGACCTTGGCGCGGCGCTCGGCAAGGGACGCGCCCAGCAGGTGCAGCGGTTCGGCGACCAGCCGCTCGACGGTCCAGCGTGGGTCGAGGCTGCCGTGAGGGTCCTGGAAGACGATCTGAAGATGCTTGCGGCGTCGCGCCGACGAGCGCGGCGTGAAGGGCTCGCCGGCCAAACGCACCTGACCGCCTTGGACCGGCTCCAAGGCCAGCAGGGCGCGCAGCAAGGTCGATTTGCCGCTGCCGGACTCGCCGACCAGGCCCACGATCTCGCCGGGGCGGATCGTCAGGGACACCGCGTTCAAAGCGCGATGAGCCGGGCCGCGGCCCAGCAGTCGGCGCGCCCCCGGATAGTCACGGGTCAGGGTTTGAGCCTCCAGAACCGGCGCGGCGGCCGGGTCGGGCCTGCGATTGCGGGCCGGCGCGCGTTCGGCGTCGGCGGCCAGCTTGCGGGTGTAGGGATGGCCGAGCGCGGCGAACACCGCGCCCGTCTCGCCGGCCTCGACGATCTGGCCGTCCTGCATCACGGCCACCTGGTCGGCGACTTCGGCGACCACGGCAAGGTCATGGCTGACCAGGATCAGGGCCGCATCGTCCTCTCGGGCCAGCTGGCGCAGCAGGTCAAGGATCTGGGCCTGCGTGGTGACGTCCAGCGCCGTGGTCGGCTCGTCGGCGATCAACAGGCGCGGCGTCAGGACGATGGCCATGGCGATGGCGACACGCTGGCGCTGGCCGCCGGACAGCTCGTGCGGATAGCGGGTCAGGGGGATGGCCTGGAGGCCGACGCGATCCAGGGCCTGGCGGGCAGCGGCCAAGGCTTCTTTGCGGGAGGCCTTGCGATGGATACGCACCACTTCGCCGACCTGAGCGCCGATGGTCATCACCGGGTTCAGGGCCGTCATCGGCTCCTGGAAGATCATGCCGATGCGGTTGCCGCGCAGCCGCGCCAGGGCGTGGTCGGGCATGACGAGGAGATCTTCGCCGTCGAAGGTCACGGCGCCGCTCACCTGGGCGCCGGCCGGCAGCAGGCCGAGGATCGAAAGGGCCGTCATCGACTTGCCCGAGCCGGACTCGCCCACGACGCCCAGCACCTGACCGGCCTCGAGCGACAGGTTCAGGCCGCGCAGGATCGGGCGTTCGCCGATGGACACCGAGAGGTCGCGGATCTCCAGCAGGGCCATGTCAGCGGTCCTCCGTCAGGCGCGGGTCCAGACGGTCGCGAAGGCCATCGCCCAGCAGGTTCAGGCCCAGCACGGTGATGACGATGGCCAGGCCGGGGAAGATCGCCTGCAGCGGCGCGACGGCGACCAGGGTCTGGGCGTCGGCCAGCATCTTGCCCCAGCTGGCGGCGGGCGGCTGCGCGCCCAGACCGACATAGGACAGGCCCGCCTCGGCGATCACGCCCAGCGAGAACTGCAAGGTGGCTTGGACGATCAGCACGCTGAGGAGGCCCGGCAGCACGTGCTCCAGCGAGATCCGCGCTGCGCCCTTGCCGGCGGCGCGGGCGGCCAGGACATAGTCGCGGGTCCACAAGGACAGCGCTGAGCCGCGCGTCAGCCGGGCGAAGACGGGAACGTTGAACACCCCGATGGCGATCACCGCGTTCAGCGCGCCGGGACCTAGAACCGCGGTCAGGAGGATCGCCAGGATCAGGGCCGGGAAGGCGAAGACGACGTCGGCGCCGCGCATGACCAGCTCGTCGATCCAGCCGCCTCGGGCGGCGGCCAGCAGGCCCAGCGGCACGCCCAGGCCCGCGCCCAGCAGCACCGCCACCAGCGACACCAGCAGGGCGTTGCGCGCGCCCAGCAGGATCAGCGAGGCGACGTCGCGGCCGAAGTGATCCAGGCCCAGCCAATGGGCGGTCGACGGCCCCTGCAGGCGATGGGCGATGTCGAAATCAGTGACCGCATAGGGCGTCCAGATGAACGACAGCAAGGCCAGGGCGACGAACAGCGCGCTGATCGCGCCGCCGATGACCAGCGTGGGCGCGGCGCGGCTCATCGGGCGGCCCTCCCACTCAGGCGCGGATCAACCAGGCGATAGGCGACGTCGACTAGGAAGTTGGTGGCGACCACGGCAAAGACCAGCAGCATGACCACGCCCTGGACCACGATCAGATCGCGCTGGCCGATGGCCTGCAAGACGAGGCGACCCAGGCCGGGCAGGAAGAAGACATTCTCGATGATCACCCCGCCGGCCAGCAGGAACGGGAACTGCAGGCCCAGGATGGTCAGGATCGGGATCAGAGCGTTGGGCAGGCCGTGGCGCCAGAGGGCCTGGCTAGCCGTAAGCCCCTTGGCGCGGGCGGTGCGCATGTAGTCCTCGGCCAGGGTGTCGATCAGGGCCGAGCGGGTCACGCGAGCCAGGATCGCCGCCTGCGGCGCGGCCAGGGCGATGGCGGGCAGGGTCAGGGCCTTGAGGGCGGGCCACAGGCCGGCGTCCCAGCCCGGGAAACCGCCGGCCGAGAACCAGCCCAGGCCGATCGAGAACGCCATGACCAGCAGCACCGCGAACCAGAAGTTTGGGATCGCCACGCCGACCTGGGTCAGGCCCATGACGACGGTGTCGGCGGCCTTGCCTCGGCGTGCGGCGGCGAGCGCCCCGATCGGCGCTCCAACCACGACCGACAGGATCATGGCCAACAAGGCTAGCGGCAGGGAGACGCCGATCCGCTCGGCCAGCAGGCCTGCGACGGGGGTCTGGTAGGTGTAGCTGACGCCGAAGTCGCCGCGGACCATGCCCAGCAGCCAGGCGGCGTATCGCTGCGCCGCCGGTCCTTCCAGGCCCATCTGCTGGCGCAGGTTGGCGGCGGCTTCGGGGCTGGCGTTGAGGCCTAGCATGAAGGCGGCCGGATCGCCGGGGACCACCTGGATGATGGTGAAGATCACGGCGCTGGCGGCCAGCAGGGTCACGGCCATGATCGCCGCGCGACCGGCAAGCCAGACAGCGCCGAACCGCGCGGTCAGCCAGGCCAGGCCGCCGACGACAGCGATGGCCAGGACGAGGCCAGGGATCGCGCCGCCGCCGCTCCGGCCCGAAGCGATCCCACCGCCGCCGGCGCCGTCGAACGATGCGTTGGCCAGGTCGATGCTGCGGGTCGGAGAATTGACCCAGAAGTCCTTCAGCCGCGCGTCGAACACGCCCAGGCGTGGGAACTGGAACAGGAAGCCGTTGACCGCGTCGTCGGCGATGCGACGCTGGATCTGGCCCAGGATCGCGGCGCGCTGGCCTTCGTCGGTCGCCGCTTGCAGCTGTCCCATCAGGGCGTGGAAGGCTGGGCTGGAGTAGCCGAAATAGTAGTCGGGCCGGTCGTAGATGTCGTAATCCATCGGCTCGGCGTGGCTGACGACGGTCAGGTCGAAGGCGTGGCGAGCGAACACCTGGTCCAGCCACTGGGCCCATTCGACGTTTTCGATCTTCACCCTGATTCCGACCTGCGCCAGTTGAGCGGCGATGATCTCGCCGCTGCGGCGGGCGTAGTTGGGCGGCGGCAGCTTCAGGGTCAGCGCGAGACCGTTCGGATAGCCAGCTTCCGTCAGCAGCGCCTTGGCCTTGGCGATGTCATGCGGATGCAGGCCCGTGAGGTCGACATAGGCGGCGTTCTGCGGCGGGAAATGGCTGCCGATCGGCGTGCCGTAGCCGTACATCGCGCCATCGATGATCGCTCGGCGGTCCAGGGCGTGCTGGATGGCGCGGCGCACCCGCACGTTGGCCAGCGGGCCGGTGCGGTTGTTGACGCCCAGGATGACCTCGCCCTCGCTGGCGGCGGCGATGACCTTCAGCTTCGGATCGGCGCGCAGCTGGGCCAGGTTCTCGGGCGCGGGGTAGTCGGGAAAGGCGTCGACTTCGCGGGTCTTGATCGCCGCGAAGGCCGCCGCCGGATCGCCGATGAACCGGAATCGCACCTGGGCCAGCTTCGCGCCTTTGCCCCAGTAGCCGTCGAAGCGGTCCAGGGTCACGGAATCGCCGCGCCGCCAGCCGGCGAACCTGAAGGGACCCGTGCCGATCGGGTCGGTCGCCAGCTTGCCGGCAGACTTGGGCGAGACCATCACCGTGTCGCCCAAAGCCATGACGTTCAGCAGGTTGCCGTCGGGCCGGTTCAGGATCAGGCGCAGGGTCCGGGGATCGACCGCCTCGATGCGGGCGATGGCGCCCAGGGCCTGCTTCTGGACGTTGGTCGAGGTCGCGGCCAGAGCGCGGTCCAGGCTGAACTTGGCGACGGCGGCGTCGAAGGCGGTCCCGTCCTGGAAGCGCACGCCTTGCCGCAAGTGGAAGGTGTAGCTCAGTCCGTCGGGCGAAACTTCCCACCAGGTCGCCAGCAGCGGCTTGACCGCGCCTTGCGGGTCCAGTTGGACCAGGCCCTCGAAGATGTTGCCGTAGACGACATCGTCGGTCGCCACCGCCGCGCCGGAGGTGGGATCCAGATTTGGCGGCTCCAGCTGCAAGCCGACAGTGAGGCTGGTCTGGGCCTGGACGGCCAGCGGCGCGACCAGCAGGGCGCAGGCCGCCAGCAGGCCGGAGAAGAACGAGGAGAGTTTCACGCCAGGGCCGCCAGGCGCTGGTCGACGCGGGCGCGGGCCTTGGCGGCCTCGGCGGGGAGGTCCAGCCGGTCGTAGATCTCGGCCAGGGTGCGGTTCAGCGGCACGCCGTCGGGATCGTGGGCGCGGCGCAGTTCCAGGGCCTGCTGGGCTTCGGCCAGGCGGCCCGAGCCGATCAGGGCGTCCAGCACGATCTGCTCGAACAGGTCGCGCTGGGCGTGGCTCCCGCCGATCTCGACCAGGCGGGGCAGGGCCACCTGTAGTCCTCGCAAGGCGGCGGCGTGGTCGCCGCGCGTATGGGCGACCAGCCCCTCGGCGGCCGGCAGGGCGACTTCGCGCCAGGTGGGGCGGACGAAGTCGGGGGCCTCCAGCGCCGCGCGACGCACGGCGGCCAGCAGGGCGTCGGCCTCCGGGCGGCCGGCGCGGGCCAGGCCGTAGAGATACTGCAGGCTCAGGAACGGCTGGACCACGTCGTCGGCGCGCGTCGCCAAGTGGTCGGCGAGGTCGCGCCAGCGGTCGCCAACCTCGATCCCGGCCAGCTCCAGCCGCACCAGCAGCGACACGGCTCCCACCTGGTCCTGGGAATAGTCCTTGGCCTGGGCCCAGACATGGTCGTCGTAAGCCGCTAGCGCCTGCGCCTCGCGGCCCTGGCTGAGGTGGAACAGCGCCAGGTGCCACCACAGGTGGGTGTCCATGAACGAGTTCAGGCCGGTCCAGGTGTCCTGCACGCCTTCAAGGAACGCCGCGCCCTCGTCGATGCGGCCTTGAGTCAGCATCACGTGAGCGATGGCGTGCTGGGCCCAGGGCTCCTTGCGCTTGAGTTCAAGGGCGCGTCTGGCGGCGGCCTCGGCCTCCGTCAGCAGGTGGCATTGCTCGTAGGCGAAGGCCAGCATGCCGTGCAACTGCGCGACGTCGGCCGCGTGGGGCAGGGCGGCGCTGGCGACGCGCAGCATGGCCGGGAAGTCGCCGCGGTTGAAGTCGTGATACTGGCGCAGCTTCAGGATCAGCAGGTCGCGCGGCCAGGCGGCCAGGATTGCGTCGGCGATCTCCAGGGCGCCTGGAATGTCGTCGCTTGCCCAGGCGTCCGCAAAGGCGATGATCTTTCGCTCACGGTCGTTGGCCGCCGCCGCCCGCGCCCGGTCGAGATAGGGCGCGGCGCGTTCGGCCGCTTCCGGGGCCTCCAGCAGCAGCCATAGGATCGCGGCATAGGCGTTCAGCAAGGCGCTGCCCGGCTCGGCCTCGGCGGCGGCGATCACCTCGGCCGCCCGGGTCTCGTAGCTGAGGAAGCCGTCGACGAAGTTGTCGACGGCCGCCAGGGCCGCGTCGGAGCCCGGGCTGACCGGATTGCCGAGATAGTCGGTACGCATAACGGATACTCTAGCGGGCGGCGGTCTCGGAGAGGAAGGCGGCGACGTCGTCGGCCGAGCGCTCGGGAATCTCGACCTGCGGCAGGTGGCCGACCTTGGGATAGACGATCAGCTTCGAACCCGGGATGGCGTCGGCGAACTTGTGGGCGCCGTCGACCTCCAGCAGCGGGTCGATCTCGCCCCACAGGATCAGGGTCGGGACCTTGATGCTCGCCAGGACATCCTTGGTCGCCTGGCTGTGCTTGCCCGGCTGGATCGACATCAGGATGGCGCGGTGGCCGGGGGCGCGCTGCAGCTCGGCCCAGCGATCGATGAAGGGATCGGTGATCACGGCCGGATCTCCGACCTGGCCGCGCAGGCCCGAACGGATCAGCGGCTTGTTGTCGATCGAGCGCAGGAAGGCCCGGCCCCACGGATATTGCAGCAGCTTGAAGGCCAATGGCGGCTTCTTCAGCGTGCTGGCCGGCCAACCCGCGGCGTCGACCAGGATCAGGCTGGAGAGGCGCTCCGGGTGGCGGGTGGCGACCTGCCAGGACACGCCGCCGCCCATCGAGTTGCCGGCGATGGCGAAGGGCGGCAGAGCCAGTTTCGCGGCCAGGGCGTCGATAAGGTCGGCATAGCCGTCGGCGGTGGCCTGGTAGCCGTCCGGGGCGCGGGTCAGGCCGTGACCGGGCAGGTCGACGGTGATGATCCGGTAGCGGTCGGAAAGGCGCTTAACCCAGCCCTCCCACGAGAAGTGGCTGTCGCCGAAGCCGTGCACCAGCACCAGCACTGGGCCGTCGCGCTTGCCTTCGTCCTTGTAGTGCAGCCGCACGCCGCCCGGCAGGTCGGCATAGTGCGAGGCGCTGGAGGCGTATTGGGCCTCCAGCTTGTCGTAGGGGATGTCCGGCCCGCGCAGGGCCAGCCAGCCTACGAAGGCGATCAGCACCACCTGGGCCGCGAGGCCGCCCAGGCTCAACAGGATGATCTTCAGCATGAGCGGTTCTCCCCGACGGCCTGATTAGAAGGCGTAGCTGGCGCGAACGCCATAGGTCGCGGGACGACCAGCCGCGCCGATCTTGGCCGAGGCCAGGAAGTAGTTGCGGGTCACGTCGTACTTCTCGTTGAAGATGTTGCGGCCCCAAAGGCCCAGGCTCCACGGGCCATCCTTGGGCTGGATCGTCAGGTTGGCGTTGGCCAGCCAGAACGAGTCGACCGTGAACTCCCGTCCCAGGAACGAGGTGGCGGTGTCGCGATAGCTGTAGTCCGTCGCCGCCTGGATGTCGAAATCGCCGACCGCCCAGGTATAGCTGACCGAACCGCCATAGCTGAGGCGCGGGAAGTTCAGGCGCTGACCGGCGCGGTCGATGGTCTGGGCCGACCACAGACCGGTCGTCGGGTTACGCGCCGCGGTGTTGGCGTCGACGTCGTCGAACTCCTTGTAGGTGCCCTTCTTGAAGCCGGCGTTCTGGGTGATCTGCAGGCCGGGCGCGGGGCTCCATTGCAGTTCCAGCTCGGCCCCGAAGATCTCGGATTTCGGCGCATTGGTGATCCGGCCGATGGCGCCGTTGGTCGGGTTGATGACCACGGCCAGCACCTGCTGGTTGCGATAGTCGTAGTAGAAGGCCGAGCCGTTCAGGCGCAGGTTCGGGGCCAGGTCGCCCTTGAAGCCGGCCTCATAGGCCCAGACGACTTCCGGCTGGAAGGCGTTGATCTGGTCGGACTGCGGCGAGTTGTAGACGGTGAAGCCGCCCGACTTCACGCCCCGGCTGACGTTCGCATAGAGCAGCACGTTGTCGTCGGCCTGGAACTCGAAGCCGGCCTTGCCCGACAGCTCGTTCAGCGAGGTGTGGCGATTGCCGTTGGTGAACAGCGGCGCGCCGCCGATCTTGGTGGCGAAGTTCTCGAGGTCACGTTCCTCGTGTTCGTAACGCGCGCCCACGATCGCCTTCAGGCGCGGGGTGAGGCTGTATTCCAGCTGGCCGAAGCCGCTCAGCGACTCGACCTTCTGGCGGTAGCTGGTGTCGGTGATGAAGCCCAGGCTCTGGGTGAAGTCGGTCAGGAACGTCTCGTCCAGGGTCTGGCGGCTGTAATAGGCGCCGGCCACCCAGTTCAGCGGGCCGGTGTCTTTCGAGGCCAGGCGCAGTTCCTGCGAGTAGATGTCGACGTCGCTGCCCCAGAAGGTGTCGGACTCCGAGGTCGGCTTGGCGTCCCAGTCGTTCAGTTCGCGGCGCTTGAGGGTCTCGTAGCTGCTGATGCTGGTCAGCTTGGCGAAGCCCAGGTCGATATTGGCGGTGATCGCGCCGCCGCCGGACTCGTTGTCGCGCGAGGGGGCTTCGGTCGCCGTGACGCCGGCTAGCCGCGCGAAGGCGGCCGAGCGACCCCAGCCCGTGGCGTTGTAGCGCGTATCGCCCGTCTGACCGGGCACGTTCAGCAGATAGAGGCCCTGGCCATCGGACTTGTCGCGGCCGTAGTGGGCGTTGACCAGCACGTCGACACTGGCGCTGGGCGTCCATTGCAACTGGCCGCGCACGGCGGTGCGGTCGGCGTCGCCCAGCTTCTCGCCGGTCGTGCGGTTACGCTGCCAGGCGCCGCCTTGCTCGGTGACGGCTGACAGACGCCCCTTCAAGGTCGACGACAGCGGGCCCGAGATGAAGCCCTCGACCTTGGCCGAGTCGAAGCGGCCATATTCACCGATGATCCCGGCCGACAGTTGGTCGGTGGGACGGTTGGTGATGAAGTTGATCGCGCCGCCCGTGGTGTTGCGGCCGTAGAGCGTGCCTTGCGGCCCGCGCAGCACCTCGACCCGCGAGATGTCGAACAGCACGCCTTGCGTGGCGGCCGGCACCGGATAGGCGACCTCGTCGACATAGACGCCGACGGTCGGGGTGTTGTTGGTGGCGTAGTCGTCGAAGCCGACGCCGCGCAGGCGGAACTGCGGCTGGCCGCCGCCGAAGGCCGGGATCACCTCCAGGCTGGGGGTCTGGAACTGCAGTTGGTTGACGTTGGTCACGCCGCGCGCGTCCAGGGTTTCGCCCGACAGCACCGACAGGGCGACGCCGACGTCCTGAGCCGATTGCTCGCGCCGCTGGGCGGTGACGATGACCTGCTCCAACTCGGTGTTGTTGGTCGCCTGGGCATAGGCCCCGCTGGCGAAGGTGACGCCGAGAGCGCCGGCGGCGGTCCCGATGAGAAGACGCTTGATCACTGGACTTATCCCCATTGTCGGCGTGCGGTCTGAGCCGCAGGTTCCAATTCGCGACGAAAACTCCTATCGAATTGGTAGGATTTGAAGCCAAGTTTTCCTTCGTCTTGTCGAAGCTTCTCTATCGGCGGCGCCTGTCGTCAACCTTCCCTGCCGGAAACCCGATGCGGGCCGGGGCATTGGTCTCTGCGGCGGAAAGCCCCTCTGGCTTCCGACCTCCCGAGGCCTTAGGTTCTGGCCGGGGTTTGGCGCATTGTGAATTTACGGAAGGACGGCTGCATGAGCCGAACGATGTGGCTTGGGGCGATCGTCGCCCTGGGCGTGACTGGCGGCGCCATGGCGCAACCCGCCGGCAACACCGGCGACCTCTATGGCGTCTGGCGCAATCCCAAGGGCAGTGTCCATATCGAGATCAAGGGCTGCGGTCAGGAGACCTGCGGCTATGTCGTCTGGGCCAACGCTGACGCGCAGGCCGACGTCAAGAAGGGCAGTAACCAGGGCCTGATCGGCATGCAGCTGCTGCGCGACTTCACCGCGACCAAGGACAACAACGAATGGAAGGGCAAGGTCTTCGTGCCCGACCTGAACATGACCTTCTCGGGTCAGGTGCGCCTGCTGGACCGCGCCTCGCTGCGCGCCAAGGGCTGCCTGCTGCCCAACTTCCTGTGCAAGTCGCAGACCTGGACACGGGTTGAGGCCTCGGCCGTGCGCCGCGCGTCCTAGGCTTCCAGGGACAGCAGGGCGAACAGCGCGCCCTCGGTGTCCGACAACCGCCAGCCGCGATAGACGAAGACCGCTCCGCGCCGGAAGTCGGCCGCGGCCTGCTCGCGCAGCCGGGGCAGGGCGGCCTTGCCGCGTCCGCCAGGGAAGAGGCGCGCCTCCAGCTTTCGGAGGGCGATGTCGGGATGGGCGGCGCGCCAAGCTTCTCCCATGCGCTTGACGGCGGCAGGATCGAGACCGGGAAACGGCGTCGGCTCGCGGGCCATGGCGGGCGTAGCGGCTAGCGCCACCAGGGCGGCCAGCAGGTCGCGGCGGCTGGTCATCGGGCGGCTCCCGTCTCGTGCTTGAGGTGATCGGCCAGGCGCATGACCAGGGCCAGGATGGTCAGGGTCGGGTTGGCGATGCCGGACGTGGGGAACACCGAGCTGCCGGCGACATAGAGGTTCCTGGCCTCGTGCAGACGCAGGTCGGCGTCGACCACGCCCTTCCTGGGATCGGCGTGCATCCGCGTCGTGCCCATGTGATGGCGCGAGGCGCTGGAGATGGCCAGCAACTGGCCGCGCGGGATCGACCAGCACATCCGGCCTTCGCCCGAAGCGCCCAGAGCGTCGGACAATCCCTCGACCGAGCGCACCAGGTCGTCGTGATCCTTGGCGGCGTAGGTCCAGGTCAGCCGTACGCGCGGCATGTCCAACGGGTCCTTGTGCTCGGGATCCAGGGTCACGCGGCTTTCGGGATGGGGAAAGTGCTCGGCCATGGCGAAGTAGCCGAGAAGCTGGCCGTCGCCATCCTGGGCGGTGGTCTTGCCGATCGTCCGGGTGTCGGCTCCGACCTTGGTCTCGGGACCGGAGAAGGTCGCCTTGAACAGGGTGGCGGTGAAGTTGCCGGTCTTCAGACGCTGCTGGGCCGATAGATCGGCGCCGATCACGCAATAGGCCGCCATGCGCTTGGACGGCGCGTAGAGGTCCATTGGCGTCTTGCGGGCGATGGCCACGGCCGAGCCCTCGGTCTCGGCGTCGCCGTCGTTGGAATAGGTCACGTGGCCCTGGAAGAAGCGACCGACCAGGTCGTACCGGTTGCCCAGGTTGTCTGAGGCCAGCAGCAGCCGCACGTTCTCGATGCCGCCGACCGCCAGAACGTAGCGCTGGGCGATCGCCGTGTGGCGCTGTCCCGAGAGGCAGCCTACGTCGAGCCCCGTGATCCGATCGGCCTCGCGGCGGATGCGGGTGACGTTGGCGTGTAGATAGACGGTGATGTTCGGCGCTTGCGCGAAATCCGTGCGGAAACGGTCGAAGGCGGTCTTGTCCGCGCCGCCGGAGAACTTCGAGAATTCGCGCGGGGCGGGGAAGAAGCCGTCGGCCGGATCCAGCGCCAGCGGTTGGCGCTCTGGTTCGGTCGGTCTGACCATCTCCAGTGGGAAGCGCGGGATCTCGAGCAGGTCGCAGGCCCGATCGTAGTAGGGCTGCATCTGTTGGCGGGTGATTGGCCAGCCGCTGTGGGCGATCCACGGGCGTTTGGCGAAGTCGGCCGGGTCCAGCGGCGCGCACTTGCCGCCCCAGACCAGACCCGAGCCGCCCAGGGCCCGCACCCGCGACTGGATCGGATAGTCATCGAACGGCCGATCGGGCTGGCCTGGAGCCTTTTGAACGGCCGAGCCCGCATAGAGGGCCTGGACCTCCATGTCGATCTCCAGCCCGCCGCTCTCCAGCAGGGCGACCTTCAGCGGGCCGCCGGCCAACTCCTTGGCCAAGGTGATGCCGGCCATGCCGCCGCCGATGATCACCAGATCGGCTTCGATCCGGCTGGCATTGGGCAGAGTCCGGGCGTCGATGATCGCCATCGTTGAAAAACTCGCTGATTTGTAAGGGAAAGTTGGGGCGGGTCCTTAGGACCGCGCGCCCCGGGCCTTCAGGTAGTTCACGACGGCGCCATGGCCGTTCTTCTGCGCCTGGCTCAGCGGCGACCGCATCTCGCCCGGATTGGCCTGCACCGCGCGGTTCACGTCCGCGCCGCGTTCGACCAGATAGGTGACGATGTCCAGCCGGCCTGCCTGGGCGGCGTTGATCAGCGGGGTTTCGTCGCCGGGCACGAAGATCTCGACATTGGCTCCGCGGGCCACCAGGGCCTGGACGATGTCCAGATGGCCCGAAATCGAAGCCTGGATCAGCGGGGCTCCGTCGCCGCGCACGGCCAGGTTCGGATCGGCGCCGGCGGTCAGCAGCGCCTGGACGATCTGGCTCTCGCCGCGACGGGCCGCTTCGATCAGCGGCGAGCCGTCGCCGGGCAACACGGCGTTGGCGTTCGCGCCGAGAGCCAGCAGTTCCTGGACGGCGGCAAGGTCGCGAGCCCGAACGGCGTCGAACAGCGGCTGGCCAAGGTGACGGGCGATGGCGCGGCTGGCCTGCTGCGGCGATTGCTGGACGACCTGCGCCGGCTGGGCGGCCCAGGCGGCGACGCCGGCCGACAGGCCCAGCAGGGCGACGGCCGCCGCGCCGGCCAGGTGGCGGCCGCGATGGGCGTGGTGACGGGAGAGCATCGTGAAGCGTTCCTTCAGTTGCTGGTTGGCGGAGGCTGGCCAGTGGCAGCCGAGCGGAGGCGCGCAGGCGGCCTGCTGGGTCTTCAGCATGGCTTCGCCATAAGCGCGGCGGGTCTTGGGATGGCGGGCCAGCACGGCCGCGTCGCAGGCGATCTCCTGGTCGATGCGCAGGGCGGCCGCGCCCAGGTGGATCATCGGGTTGAACCAGAACAGGCACTGCAGGCCCGTGACCAGGGCGTTGATCTGGGCGTCACCGACGGCCAGGTGGTTCTGCTCGTGGGCCAGGATCAGGGCCTGTTCCTGCGCCGTGAAGCGCTGGGCGAAGTCGGCGGGCAGTACGACGCGCGGGGCCAGGGCGCCGATCACCGCCGGACCGACGCCGGGGCGGTCTGACCACAGCAGGCCATCGGCGGCGCTCAGCCGGCCCAGCGAACGGACGAACCGCCGCTGGCGCTCGGCCTGGATCGCCAGGCCGCCCAGGGCGACGAGCGCCCAGAGGCTAAGCGCGATCTCGGCCCAGGGCAGGGGCGTCTGCGCTTGGGCGGCCGCGGTTGCCGGGGCTGCGGTGGACGGCGCCTGGGCAATGGGCGAGGCCTGAGCGGACTCGAAGGGAATGACGACCGTGCGCGCCGGGATCAGCAGCGCCAGGATCGACAGGGGAAGCACCAGCCACAGGGCATAGGCGCTGCGGGCTCCGAAAGCCGCGCGGACAGGTCGGCGCAGGGCCAGGACCAGCAGCACCGCCGCGGCGACGGCCAGATTGGCCTTCAGCAGGAAGGGAGCGAGCTCACTGGCCATCATCGAGCTTCTCCAGCAGGCGGCGCAGCTCGGCGACGTCCTCGGGGTTCAGCTTCTCGCGCTTGGAGAAGTGGCTGACCAGCGGCGCCAGGCGGCCATCGAACAGTCTGTCCAGGAGGCCCTGGCTCTCGGTGTCGACATAGTCGTCGCGACCGATCAGCGGGCGATAGAGAAAGCGGCGGCCGTCCTTATCGGCGGCGATCGCGCCCTTCTTCAGCAGGCGGTTGAGCAGGGTCTTCACCGTACCTTCGGCCCAGCCCTGGTCCTTGGCCAGTATGGCCAGCACGTCCTCTGCCGGCTTGGGGCTGTCGGCCCAAAGGACCTTCATGACTTCGCTTTCGGCGGCGCTGATGCGGTGCGTTTCCATCCTCTGACGATTACGCACGTAAACGTTCTCGTCAAGCGATCGATTACGCGCGTAAACGAAATGTAATGCAGCGTTTGATCCCGGCGCGAAGCGGGCTAACCGTGACGCTCGCCAAGGAGAGACGCATGACGCAGCAGATGGGCCTGCCGGGCTTCGACCCGCCCACGCCGACCGATCGGCTGATGTTCCTGCTGTACCCGGACGCGGCGACCGCCGAACGCATCGCCGCCGAGGCTCGCCGGCTGAAGGGCGCGCTGGGACTGCGCGGCGCGCCGCTGCTGACCGAACGCTTCCACATCACCCTGCATCACCTGGGCGACTATGTGGGGCTGCCCAATGACATCGTAGCCAGGGGCAGGGAGACCGGCGTGGCCCTGGCCCACGCGCCGTTCGACGTGACGCTGGACCGCGCCGTCAGCTTCGCCAACCGTCCGGGCAACAACCCCTTCACCCTGCAGGGCGGGGAGGGTGTCGAGACGCTGATCGACTTCCAGAAGGCGCTAGGCGAGAAGATGGCCAGGACCAAGCTCAAGCCAGACAAGCAGTTCGTGCCGCACGTGACGCTGCTCTACGACGGCCAGGTCGTTCCGGCCCAGGCCATCGACCCGATCGGCTGGACCGTAGACCGCTTCGTCCTCGTGCAGAGCAAGCTGGGACAAACCCAGCATATCGTGCTGGGCGAGTGGGGCCTGAACGGCTAAGGAGCGGCCATGACCCCGACGATGTATGGCATCAAGAATTGCGACACGGTCGCCAAGGCTCGCAAGTGGCTGGAGGCCAAGGGCCAGGCCTACGACTTCCACGACTACAAGGCCGTCGGTATCGATCGCCCGCATCTGGAGGCCTGGGTGGCCGAGCACGGCTGGGAGGTGATCCTGAACCGTGCGGGTACGACCTTCCGCAAGCTGGATGAAGCCGACCGCCAGAACCTGGACGCCGACAACGCCATCGGGCTGATGCTGGCCCAGCCGTCGATGATCAAGCGACCGGTGCTGGACCTGGGCGATCGCCGTCTGGTCGGCTTCAAGCCCGATCTCTATGGGGCCGTCTTCGGCTGAGGGCTTATCCACCCCTTACGTCGCTCGTCGCGCGAACTTTAAGACGACAACTTCCGGGGGATCAGTCTATCACTGGACGGAGCATCCGCGTTTCGCGGGCGAAAAAGGGGCTGAGCGCGTGGGGGAGGACGTGATCTCGCGGTACGAACTGGTCATCTTCGACTTCGACGGCACGCTGGCCGACAGCGCCGCCTGGATGATGCGCGCCGTCAATCCGATGGCCCGCCGGTACGGCTTCAAGACCGTCACCGACGAGGAGATCGAGATGCTGCGCGGGCGCAGCACCCGCGAGGTCATTCGCTATCTTGGCGTCTCGCCGTGGAAGCTCCCGCTGATCGCGCGCGCCGGCAAGAAGCTGATGGCCGCCGACGCCCACACCATTCCGCTGTTTCCTGAAACCGCTCGCATGCTGCGCACCCTGCACGAGGCCGGGGTCAAGATCGCGGTGGTCAGCTCCAACAGCGAGGCGGTGATCCGCCGGGTGCTGGGTAAGGAGCTGGGCGACCTGATCAGCCTTTATTCGTGCGGCGCGTCGCTGTTCGGCAAGGCCCGCAAGTTCAAGCAGGTGACGTCCAAGGGCGTCTCGCGCGACAAGGTCATCTGCATCGGCGACGAGACCCGTGACATCGAGGCTGCCCGCGCGGTGGGCCTCGACTGTGGCGCCGTCGGTTGGGGCTACGCCAAGCCGGCGATCCTGGCCCAGCACGGGCCGACGGTGTCTTTCGCCTCGATGTCCGAAATTATTTCGTATGTCGGCGCATCCAAGGCGGTGGTCGGCGGCGACTAACCTTCGAAAGCGCGAATGATCGCGCCCTTGATCGAAGGACCGCCGCACATGGCCGACCTGTTCCGCGACTTCTGGTGGCTGCTGTTCCCCATGGGCTTCATGGCTCAGGCCGGCTTCCGCGCCTGGCTGGACTATCGCGCCCGCCAGGAAGTGGTGCGCACCCTGCGCGAACTGGCCGACGCCGGTCGCGAGCCCCCCGCAGCGCTGGTCGCTCAGATGCAACGCTAGGAACCAACATGTTCGAGGACCTTTTCCGCCAGTTCTGGTGGCTGCTCTTCCCGCTGAGCTGGTTTGTCTACGGGGCCTGGCAGAGCTGGCTGTCGTATCGGGCCAATCGCGAGACCCTGGACCTGATCAAGACCTACGCCCAGTCGGGCCGCGAGCCGCCGCCCGAGCTGATGGCCCGCCTGAACAAGCGCTGGCACGGCGAGGCCGATGACGAGGACGAGCGTCCCCGCTATCGCCGCCGCCGCGAGCGCACCTGGTACCAGGTGGTGCTGTTCGGGATCCTGGGCGCGGGCTTCGCCTTCGCCGCGGCCACCGACATCTACGGCGCCGGCGAGGCGTTCGTGATCGTCGCCTTCGTCATGCTGGCCCTGTGCGCGGCGACCCTGGTGCAGGTGCTGCTCGACCGGAACGGACCGACGGTCTGATGGACGCCGCGCTCGTCAGACAGGCGCGCGCGGGATCCCAGGCGGCATTCGCCCGGCTGGTGGCGATCCACGAAAAGCCCTTGCGGGGTTTCCTCCGCAAGAGCGGCTGGATCGACGCCGACGACATCGCTCAGGAGGCCTTCGTGGCGGCCTGGGCGGGGCTTCCGAAGTTGCGCGAGGACGAGGGCTTTCGGGCCTGGCTCTATGGCGTGGCATGGAAGAAGGCCCTGTCGCAGCGGCGCGGCGCCCAGCGCGCGGCCGCCCGCGACGAAGCCTGGCGGGGCGAGCAGGAACTGGAGGCCGCCGCCGAGGTCGGGCCTGAGGACCGCATGGCTCTCGAGGCGGCCCTGGCGACCCTGCCTGAGGATCAGCGCGCCTGCGTCACGCTGTGCCTGGGCCAGGGCTGGTCTCACGCCGAGGCGGCTGAGGCGCTGGGGCTTCCCCTGGGCACCGTCAAGTCGCATGTTGTCCGAGGCCGAGAGCGGCTTCTGGCGGTTATGGGAGGTTCGCGATGAACCTGGACGATCAACTGTCGGCCTTCCTGGGCGAGGAGCCCAGGCAGAGCCTCGCCGACGTCTTTACCGCCGAGGTGATGAAGCGCGCCGAACGCCAGCTTTTCCTCGAGCGGGTCAGCGCCGCTGCCGCTGGGGCGGTGGTGATCGGCCTGGTGCTCTGGGCCTGCGCGCCGGCGCTGGATCTGGCCGTCTCGGCCGTCGCGCCCAGCCTGGCGCCGGTCGCGGCGATCCTGGTCCTGGCCGGGGCGGCGATGCTCGCGGGCGGGCCGTCGGTCTGGAAGCGGTTAGGGCTGTCGATCCGCTGATTCCCGCCTTACGAAAGTTTCATGGCGGCGGGCGCCTCCAAACGGGGCCATGAACGCCTCTTACTAGTGAAGGCGGCGCGGGGGCGTCGTCCAAGCATCAGAGGTCGACATGGAAGACGTCATCGTTCCCATCGCGTTTTTCGCCTGCATCGCCGCAGTGTGCATCACGCCGGTCTGGCTCAAGAGCCGGGATCGCAAGGAGATGCAGGCCACCCTGCGTTCGGCGATCGAGAAGGGCCAGCCGGTGCCGCAAGAGGTCATCGAAGCCTTGACCCGCAATGTGAAGGGCCCGCCGACGGCGCTGCGCGACATGCGTTCGGGCGTCATCTGGCTCGCCATCGGCCTGGGTATCGGCGGGCTTGGCGCCATGATCGGCATTCGCGAGGAGGAGGCCCTGCACCCGCTGCTGGGCATCGCCATCATTCCCAGCGTGATCGGCTTGGCGCTGATCGCTCTGAGCTTCTTCAATCCGCACAAGGAACCGCGGGTCTAGCCGCAAAACCTTGGGAGGGGTTTGATTGCAATGGGCATGGATCGCCCGCCAACCGGCCACGATGTCGAACTTGCCGCCCGCGCGGCGAGCGGGGATCGCCGGGCCTATGGGGAGCTCGTGCGACGGCACGGCTCGGCCGTCCGCGGGCTGCTTCGTCGCCTGGGCGCCGACTCGGCCACCGCCGACGACCTGGCTCAGGACGCCTTCATGACCGGCTTCGAACAGGCGGCCGAGTATCGCGGGGAGGGGACCTTCGGCGCCTGGATCAAGAAGATCGCGGCCCGACTGTACCTCAAGAAGGTCAAGCGCGAGGCGCGGCTGATCTTCTCGGACAATCTGGAGCCGGTCGAGGACCTGAGCGTCCGCGACACGCCTGCCGACGCGGCCAGCCGCATCGACCTGGACGAGGCCCTGAAGTCGCTGTCGCGCGGCGAGCGTTTGTGCGTTTCGCTCTGCTACGGCGCCGACTGGTCGCACGCCGAGGCGGGCGAAGCGTTGAATATCCCGATCGGCACGGTGAAATCCCATGTCAGACGTGGTTTGGATAAACTTCGGGCGAAACTGGCCCGACCCGAGGAAGGCGCGAGGAGGGAAGCTCATGGCTGAACCCGATTTCGAAGCCCAGCTGAGCCGGCTGTTCGCCGAAGCGCCGTCGTTCCCGGACGCGGCGCTGTTCAATGCCGAGGTCGCGGGCAAGCTGGACCGCGGCTGGGCGATGCGGCGGGTCTTCATCGGCCTGGCCGGCACGGCTGCGGGCCTGTTCGCCGCGTTCCAGATCCTGACCACTCGCTTCTCCAGCGAGATGGCGGAGCTGTCGCGCAACAGCGGGCGCAATTTCTCCAGCGAGATCGACGCGGGACTGAACAAGGTCAGCGCCCTGGTCAGCGGCGCGCCGGCCAGTGGCGAGGCGCTCTGGATGGCGGCCGGCCTGGCGGTGATCGCCCTGGCCTTCGCGGTGACGCGGGCGGTCGAGGAGTTTTAGCGAGCGCCTGATCGCCGTTCAGGTTGCGAGGCGGGACGATCCAGCCCACAACGACGCCCCTGAAGTGCGTCGTTTGGGAGGCCTCGTCCTGTCCGCTCACCGTGAAGAGACCGTCCGCCGCCTGGCCGCACCCGACATCGCCGGCCGCAAGGGCGGTGAGCCCATCGTCTGCCTGACCGCCTATACCGCGCCGGTCGCGGCGGCCTTGGATTCGGCCTGCGACTTGCTGCTGGTCGGGGATTCGGTCGGCATGGTCGTCCACGGCCTGCCCAACACCGTCGGCGTGACGCTGGAGATGATGATCCTGCATGGTCAGGCTGTCATGCGCGGCTCGAAGAAGGCCATGGTCGTCATCGACATGCCGTTCGGCTCGTACGAGGGCTCGCTGGAAGAGGCCTATGCCAACGCCGTGCGGATCATGAAGGAGACCGGGGCTCAAGCCGTGAAGGTCGAGAGCGGTCCGACCGTGCCCGAGACGATCCGCTACCTGACCGAGCGCGGCGTGCCGGTCATGGGCCATGTCGGCCTGCGCCCTCAGGCCGTGCTGGTCGACGGCGGGTTCAAGGCCAAGGGGCGCGACACGGCCGAACGTGAGCGAATCCTGGAGGAAGCCCGCGCCACCGCAGAGGCCGGCGCCTTCGCCGTCGTGGTCGAGGGCGTGGCCGAAAGCCTGGCCCGCGAGATCACAAAAGCCATCGACCCGCCAACCATCGGCATCGGCGCCTCGGCCGGCTGCGACGGCCAGATCTTGGTCACCGACGACATGCTGGGCCTGTTCGACTGGACCCCGAAGTTCGTTCGCCGCTACGCCGATCTGAAGGGCGAAATCACCCGAGCCGCCGCCGACTACGCCCGCGACGTCAAGGATCGCAGCTTCCCCGGCGAGGCCGAGACCTACTACGCCAAGAAGCCCTAAAACGGCTCGTTGCGACGGCGCGCGGCACGCTATAGGTTCGCCGCCTCGACGGGCGGCCCTCCGCTCGCCACAATCAGTGTTAAACCAGCGATGTCGGCCGGATTTCGGGCGCGACGTCCAAGGCGCTAGCGCCTGTTTCGGAGCCTCGTTTCGTGGTCGATGTTTTTGACGAAGTCGAAGAGCAGCTTCGCGGGGAGCGCTATCGCAGCCTGGCGACCAAGTCGTTGCCCTGGGTGGTGGCGGCCGTTGCGGCGGCGGTGATCGGCGTCGGCGGCTACTGGGGCTGGGACTCCTACAAGACGTCGCAGGCCAACAAGGCCTCGGAAGGCTACCAGGCCGCGCTGGAAGCGGCGCAGAAGAACGGTCCGAGCAAGGCGTTCGACCAGTTCAAGACCGTCGCCGACGGCGGCGCGCGCGGCTACAAGGCTCTGGCTCTGATGCAGATGGGCGACATCCGCATGGAAGAGAACAAGACCAAGGACGCGGTCGGCTATTTCGACGAGGCCGCCAAGGCCGCGCCGGACGCGCTGATGGGCGACCTGGCTCGCCTCAAATCCGCCTTCGCCCTGATGGACACGGCGTCCTACAAGGACATCGAAGCGAGGTTGACGCCTTTGGCGGGGGAAAAGAGCCCGTACCGCGTGTACGCCAAGGAAGCCCTGGCGTTCGCGAAGCTGCAGGCCGGTGATCTGGCCGGCGCGCGCGGCGATTTCGTGGTCCTGGCCAATTCACTGGACAACACGTCCGAGGAAGTGCGTCAGCGCGCCCAGGCCGCCATGCAGATGATCGACTCGGGTTCGGCCAAGGAACTGGCCGCTGCGGTCAAGGCCGCCGCCGCCCTGCCGCCGACCCCGCCGGTCAGCCTGGCGCCCGCTCCCAACGCCGCTCCCAACGCCCAATGAGCCGCCTGATGATCTCCAAGCGTTCCGTCGCCCTGGTGGCGCTGATGTCGGCCTCGATGGCCGTCACCGGCTGTTCGACGGTCTCCAAGCTCAATCCCTTCGGCGACAAGGACAAGAACAAGTCCACCGCCAGCCAGGGTCAGCGCATCTCGATCATCGCCTTCGACCAGAAGGTCGAGGCTAACGAGGGCCTGAAGGGCGCCGACTTCTACCTGCCCGAACCGGCGGTCCAGGCCGAGTGGCGCCTGCCGGGCGGCAATGGCGAGCAGTCGGTCGAGCATGTCGACGCCGGCAAGGACTTCCAGGTCGCCTGGAAGCGCGGCTTCGGCAAGAAGGGCGGCCGCAAGTTCCACGTCACCGCTCCGCCGGTGGCTTCGGGCGAGCGCATCTACGTCATGGACGGCATCGCCGAGGTGTCGGCCATCGACGCCAAGTCCGGTTCGATCATCTGGAGCAAGGACCTGCGCCCCGCCGCCGGTCCGACCCGCAAGGGCGGCTTCCTGGGTCTGATCCCGCAGAAGAACGACCGCTCGGGCTTCGGCGGCGGCGTGGCTCTGGGTCCCGACAACAAGCTGTATGTCGCCTCGGGCTTCCGCTTCGTGGCCCAGATCGACGCTGCGAACGGCAATCTGAACTGGACCCAGCCGTCCTCGACCCCGATTCACGGCGCCCCGACGGTCGTCGACGGCCGGGTGTTCGTGGTGTCGACCGACAACGAGCTGCTGACCTTCAACGCCGAGAACGGCACGCCGGGCTGGACCTATCAGGCCCTGAGCGAGCCGGCCCGCATCCTGGGCGCCTCGACGCCGGCCGTCAGCGGCGACACCGTCGTCGCCGGCTTCGCCTCGGGCGAGCTGGTGGCTCTCCGCGCCGCCAACGGCAACGACCTGTGGAACGAGGCCCTGTCGCGCGCCAGCCGCACGAACGCGCTGTCGGAAATCCGCGACATCCCGGGCCGCCCGGTGATCTACAAGGGCGACGTCTTCGCCGTCAGCCACTCGGGCGTGTTCGCCGCCACCGACCTGCGCACCGGCCAGCCGCGCTGGACCCTGCCGATCACCGCGATCACCACGCCGTGGGCCGCGGGCGACGTCGTCTATGTGGTTGACAAGGCCGGCCAGGTGATCTGCGTCTCGCGCGAGAACGGCGCGGTCTACTGGATCCAGGACCTTAACAACACCGAGGCCCTGTCCAAGAAGCAGAAGAAGAAGCGCGCCAAGCATCCGATCCTGTGGTCGACCCCGATCCTGGCCAATGGCCGGCTGATCACGGTCTCCAGCACCGGTGAGGCCGTGGCCCTGAACGCCAAGACCGGCGCCAAGGAAAAGACGCTGAAGATCGGCTCGCCGGTCCTGCTGAACCCGATCGCGGTCGGCAACATGATCTACCTGGTCACGGACGACGCCGAACTGGTCGCCATTCGCTGATCTCCTGGCGGGTCTTCAGGCCTGTCGGATACTTTGAAACGCTTGAAGCCCGGGTCCGCGAAAGCTGGCCCGGGCGTTCGCTTTTCCGGCTTCTTTTGCGGGAAGGGCAAAAATCGACTACTGGACGCCTATGCCTTTGAAACTCGCCATCGTCGGCCGCCCCAATGTGGGCAAGTCCACGCTGTTCAACCGTCTGGCCGGCAAGAAGCTGGCGATCGTCGACGACCAGCCTGGCGTCACGCGTGACCGCCGCTACGCCTCGGGCCACCTGGGCGACCTGGAACTGGAACTGATCGACACCGCCGGCTTCGAGGACGTCGCCGACGAGAGCCTGGAAGCGCGCATGCGCGCCCAGACCGAGCTGGCGATCGAGGAAGCCGACCTCTCGCTGTTCATCTACGACGCCCGCGAAGGCGTCACCCCACTGGACGAGGTGTTCGCGGCCCTGCTGCGTCGCCGCGGCAAGCCGGTGATCATCGCCGCCAACAAGGCCGAGGGCAAAGCTGGCCAATCGGGCATCGGCGAGGCCTACAAGCTTGGCCTGGGCGAGCCGATTCCGATCTCGGGCGAGCACGGCGAAGGCATGGCCGAGCTGTACGCCGCCATGCTGGAAGCCGTTCCTGAAGATCAATATTCCGGCGATGACGACGATGAGGACAAGCCGATCCGCCTGGCCATCGTCGGCCGTCCCAATGCTGGCAAGTCGACCCTGATCAACCGCCTGATCGGCGAGCAGCGTCTGCTGACCGGTCCGGAGGCCGGCATCACTCGCGACTCGATCTCGGTCGACTGGGTCTGGGGCGACAAGAAGGTCCGCCTCGTGGACACCGCCGGCCTGCGCAAGAAGGCCAAGGTTCAGGAGAAGCTGGAAAAGCTCTCCACCCAGGACACCATCCGCGCCATCACCTTCGCCGAGGTCGTGGTGCTGGTCATGGACGCCACCCACCCGTTCGAGATCCAGGACCTGCAGATCGCCGACCTGACCGAGCGGGAAGGGCGGGCCCTGGTGTTCGTGCTGGCCAAGTGGGACCTGATCGAGGATCAGGCCGCGACCCTGGCCGCCTTCCGCGAGCATGCCGAGCGCATGCTGCCCCAAGTGCGCGGGGCTCCGGTGGTGGGCCTGTCGGGCGAGACCGGCAGCGGCGTCAACAAGCTGATGCCGGCCGTGCTGAAGATCCACAAGGACTGGTCGACCAAGGTCAAGACCCGCGACCTGAACGACTGGCTGCAGATGGCCATGCAACGCCATCCGCCGCCGGCGGTCAGCGGCCGCCGCGTGAAGCCCAAGTACATGGCCCAGACCAAGGCCCGTCCGCCGACGTTCGTGCTGTTCTCCAGCCGCGCCGATCAGATGCCCGACCACTATCGGCGCTACCTGATCAACAGTCTGCGCGAGAGCTTCGACCTGCCGGGGGTGCCGCTGCGGATCACCATCAAGTCGGGCGCCAACCCCTATGCCGACGGCGAGGCCAAGGGCCACTCGGGCCGCGGCAAGCGCGAGTTCGAACGCCGCGAGCGTGAGGAGGAGCGCATTCGCGCCTCGCGTAACACGGTCAAGAAGTCCAAGCGTCTGGCCGACGAAGCCGCCGCCAAGGCCGCCATCGAGGCGGGCCTGCCCGATCCGCGCGAGGCCAAGCCGGTCAAGAAGAAGGCTTCCGCCGCGCCCAAGGTCGCGGCCGCACCGGTCGAGGGCGCAGTCGCGGCCGAGCCCGGCAAGGCGGCCGTCAAGTCGGTCAAGAAGCTGGGCCCCAAGGTCCAGAAGAAGGTCTCGACGACCCCCAGCTACAAGGTCGGCGCAAAGTCCGCCGGCGGCAAGGCGGCCGGTCCGAAGCGCCCGACGTCCGGCGCTCGCACCGTGCGCGGCAATACCGGCCCGGCCAAGAAACGCTGAGCCTAAACTTCGCCATAAGCGTTCAGCTCTCTGAGGGCTGAACGTGGAGGCGGGTGATGCGAGGGTTGGGGCTGGCGCTGATCGTGGCGGCGCTGCCGGCGATGGCCGGCGCGCAGGACTACAAGCCTGTCGTCTGCAAGAGTTCGGTGACCTATGCGGGCGCGCCGCTGCGCGCGCCGGTAACGCCGCCTTTGCTGGCGGACACTCCCAAAGCCGAACTCGACCCGGCCGTCGTTGCGCGGCTGGACACGGGCTTCGCTCAAGCCAGGGCCGCGCTCAAGGCGCCGGCCATGACCGCCGCCGTGCTGGTTCCGGGCAAGGGCGCCTGGACCCGCACCGACAGCGGCGACCAGCCGCCGCTGCTGTTCTGGGCCAGCGCCGGCAAGAGCCTGATCGCCATCGTGACGCTGCAGCTGGTCGAGGCCGGCAAGCTGAAGCTGGAAGATCCGATCTCGAAATACGTCGCCGGCGTGCCCAATGGCGATGTCGTGACCATCCGCGACCTGCTGGCCCATACCGGCGGCCTGTTCAGCGCCAATGAGGATCTCAAGGCCCGCGCCGCGCGCCGGGCCTTCACCCTGGACGAAGACGTCAAGATCATCGCTAGCCACGGCGCCATGGTCTGCCCGGGCGAGCGCTGGCGCTATTCCAACACCGGCTACGCGCTGCTGGGCAAGGTCATCGCAACGGTCGACGGTCGCTCGTGGCAGGACGCCGTCGACGCACGGATCATCCAGCCGCTCGGTCTGAAGACGCTGCGGATGCTGCAGGAGGGCGACAAGGCCGAAGACGTCGCCAAGCTGGTCTCGGCCAAGGAAGCGCCGATCGAACCGGCCTGGGCCGGACCTGCGGGACCGGCAGTCGGCTCGGCCGGTGACATGGCCAGGGTCTGGGCGGCGCTGCTGGGCGGCGAGCTCCTGAAACAGGACACCGTCCAGGCGATGTTCGGCAGGCTCTATCCGATGTTCGACGCCGGCAGCTTCTATGGCCTGGGAGTCATGGCCGTCGAGGTCCCTGCGCCGGACGGGAGCAAGGACCTCTGGCTAGGTCATCTGGGCGGCACGCCGGGCGCCAGCGCGGTCGTGGCCTATTCGGTGCGCGACGGCGTCGTCGTGGCCGCCGCGCTTACGGGGGACGGCTCGGCGGCGGCCGTGGCGAACCTGCTGCTAAGGCAGGCTCGCTAGAACTCTTCCCATTCCGGCGAAGCGGCGACGGCCGTGGCGGCCGATCCAGGGCGGGCGAAGGTCTGGATGCGAGCGCGTTGTTCGGCGACCGCATTGCGAGCTGGCGCCGCGCGGGCGGGTTCGGGGCGACGGCTGGCGGCGACCTGACCGATCTGGAAGCGGCCGACCTGACGCGCCAGGTCCTGGGCCTCGCTGCGCAGGTTGGCCGAGGCGGCGTTGGCTTCCTCGACCATGGCGGCGTTCTGCTGGGTCACCTGGTCCATCTGGTTGACGGCGGCGTTGACCTGGTTGAGGCCCGTCGCCTGTTCCTGCGACGACTCGGCGATCTCGCGGATCAGGCCGTTGATCTCGCCGACCTTGCTGACGATGCCGGCCAGAGCCGTTCCGGTCTCGCCGACCAGCTTGACGCCGCGATCCACCTGAGCGGTCGAATTGGCGATCAGGGTCTTGATCTCCTTGGCGGCGTCGGCCGAGCGTTGGGCCAGGGCGCGGACTTCCTGGGCGACGACCGCGAAGCCGCGGCCGGCTTCACCGGCGCGAGCCGCCTCGACCCCGGCGTTCAGAGCCAAAAGGTTGGTCTGGAAGGCGATCTCGTCGATCACGCCGATGATCTGGCTGATCTGGGTCGAGGACTTCTCGATCTCGCCCATGGCCGAGACGGCCTCGCGGACGACCTCGCCCGAACGGTCGGCGTCGGCGCTGGCGGCCGAGGCCGCGCCCGAGGCCTGCTTGGCGCCGTCGGCGCTGCGGCGCACGGTGGCGGTGATCTCGTCGAGCGCGGCGGCCGTCTCTTCCAGGCTGGCGGCCTGCTGCTCGGTGCGCTTGGAGAGGTCGTCGGAAGCGCTGGCGATCTCGTTGGCGCCGCTCTCCATGCCGTGGGCGGCCTCGGCGATCGCGCCCATCGCGCCCTTCAGGCTGTCGATGGCGGCGTTGAAGTCCTCGCGCAGCTTGGCGTAGCGGCCGTCGAACTGGGCCTCGATACGGGCGGTCAGGTCGCCCTGCGCCAGACGGCCAAGGCTCTGGGCCAGGACCGAGACGACGTGCTCCTGCTCCTGCTGGACCTGCTCGCGCTCCTGCTCGACCCGGTGGCGCTCGACCTCGACGTCGGTGATGTCGGCGGCGAACTTCACCACCTTCACCGGCTTGCCGGTCTTGTCGAAGATCGGGTTGTAGGAGGCCTGGATCCAGACCGAGCGGCCGCCTTTGCCGATGCGGCGGAACTTGTCGGCGAAGAACTCGCCGGCGTTCAGGCGACGCCAGAACTCGCGGTACTCGTTGCTGGCCGCGTACTCGGCGTCGACGAACAGCCGGTGGCTCTGCCCCTGGATCTCCGGAAGGGTGTAGCCCAGCGTCTTCAGGAAGTTCTCGTTGGCCGTGATCACCGAGCCGTCGAGATTGAACTCGATCACGGCTTGCGAGCGCTGGATGGCCGCCACGACGCCCTCGAGGTCGGCCATGCGGGCCGACGCATTGCCGTCTTCGCGATTGAAGGAGAACAGCGCCATTTAATTCCGGGTCCCAGCTGCAAGAGAAAGGAGAATTTGCAGCCAAGCTCTCGTTTGGGGCGGTTAACGAGGTCCTAATTTGGGGTCCGGTTTACAGAATGTCACAAAACTACGTTCTCCAATGATCGTCCCGGTTGGAATTTTTGTCCTGAGGACAACTCTAAAGTTTATGCCGCTTGATAGCGGTCACTTTGGAACCTGATCGCCGTTAAGCGTCGATCGAGGGTGATTCTTGCCCGCGCTCCTTGAAGCGCACGACGCCCTTGGGCGATTCGCGATCGGGGCGCACAAGGTCGACGATGAACGGGACGATCGTTTCCGGGGCAGGAACGGTCTTGGGGTCCTCGCCTGGGAAGGCGCCGGCCCGCATCTTGGTGCGCATGGCGCCGGGGTCGACACAGAACGCGCGGACGGCGGTGTTCTCCATCTCGTCGGCATAGACGTCGACCACGGCCTCCAGCGCCGCCTTGGTCGCCGCATAGACGCCCCAGAAGGCTGGGCGGCTCTTGGCGACGCTGCTGGAGAAGAACAGGGCCCGGCCGGCGTCCGAGGCGCGCAGCAGCGGATCCATGGCCCGGATCAGCCGCCAGTTGGCGGTCAGGTTGGTCGACAGCACCATGTCCCAGCCCTTGGGGTCCAGGTGACTTACCGGGGTGAGGGGGCCCAGCAGGCCCGCGGCGCCGATGACGATGTCCAGCTTGCCCCAGCGCTGGTGGATGGCTGCGCCCAGATGGTCCAGGCCATCGGCTTCGCGCAGGTCCAGCGGCACCAGGGTGGCGCGCTCGCCAGTCGCCTGCAGGATGGCGTCGTCCAGCGCCTCGAGAGCGCCTTGGGTGCGGCCCACGGCGATCACGTGCGCGCCGGCCTGCGCCAGGCCCAGGGCCACCGCATTGCCGATGCCGCGCGTGGCGCCCGTGACGAGGGCGATGCGGCCGGCCAGCGGCTTTTGGGAGTCGATAGTCATGGCGCGGTTTCTAGAACAGGCCGCGCCAAACGGGAACCTTGGAGGCTCCTTAAGCTTCCGTCGCCATCACTTCCGCGGCTTGGGCTTTCTTGGCGTAGTGCTGGGCGATCACCGAACAGGCCATCAGCTGGATCTGGTGGAAGATCATCAGCGGCAGGACGATGACCCCGGCCGTCGGGCCCGGGAACAGGATATTGGCCATGGGCACGCCGGTGGCCAGGCTCTTCTTGGAGCCGCAGAAGGTGATGGCCTTCTCGTCCTCGGGCGAGAAGCCCAGGGCGCGTGCGCCGTAGGTGGTGGCCGCCAGCACGATGGCCAGCAGAACGCCGCAGACCACCAGCAGGATGGCCAACTGCCCCGGCGAGATCTTGTGCCAGATGCCGCCGACCACGGCCTCGCTGAACGCCGAATAGACGACCAGCAGGATCGAGCCGCGATCGACATAGCCGATCAGTTCCTTGTGGCGGGCGATCCAGGCCGCGACCAGCGGTCGGGCCAGCTGGCCGGCGATGAACGGCAGCAGCAGTTGGACGACGATGTCGCGCACCGACTCCCAGCCGCCGGCCGCGCCGCCTTGGGTCTGCATCAGCACGCCGACGAGAACCGGCGTGATGAAGATGCCAAACAGGTTGGAAGCGCTGGCCGCCACGACGGCGGCGGCGACGTTGCCGCGCGCGATCGAGGTGAAGGCGATCGAGGACTGCACCGTCGACGGCAGGCAGCACAGGAACAGGATGCCCGCCGCCAGGGTCGTGGGCAGCACGCCGATCTTGCTGAAGACCAGGCCCAGGATCGGGAACATCACGAAGGTGAAGCCCAGGATCAGCAGGTGCAGCCGCCAGTGGGTGAGGCCAGCGACGGCGGATTCCCGCGACAGCTTGGCGCCGTGCAGGAAGAACAGCAGGGCGATGGCCAGCTTGACCACGATGTCCAGGCCGTGCGCGACCTCGCCCCGCACCGGCAGGATCGAGGCCAGCACGACCATGCCGAACAGCGCCAGCACATACGGCTCGAGCTTCAGCTTCTCGAGAACGCCCTTCAGCCCCATCCTGGTCAGACGATCTTAGGCGCTGACCAGCAGCGACAGCTGCTTGTCGTTGGTCTCGTTGCGGCCCTCGGCGATCTCGCGATCGGTCAGGCGGGTCGGATAGTCGCCGGTGAAGTAATGGTCGGTGAACTGCGGCGCGGCCGGGTCGCGCGGACCGGCTTCCAGAGCGTCGTACAGGCCCTCGACCGACAGGAAGCCCAGGCTGTCCACTTCCAGGAACTTGGCCATCTCTTCCAGCGATTTGTTGGCCGCCAGCAGCTGCTCACGCTCGGGCATGTCGATTCCGTAGAAGTCGGGCCACTTGATGGGCGGGCTGGCCGAGCGGAGGTGAACCTCCTTGGCGCCGGCCTCGCGGACCATGCGGACGATCTTCAGCGAGGTGGTGCCGCGCACGATCGAGTCGTCGATCAGCACCACGCGCTTGCCGGCCAGGATGGCGCGGTTGGGGCTGTGTTTCATGCGCACGCCCAGCTCACGCACGCCCTGGGTCGGCTGGATGAAGGTGCGGCCGACATAGTGGTTGCGGATGATGCCCATCTCGAACGGGATGCCGCTCTCTTGGGCGAAGCCCAGCGCGGCGGGCACGCCCGAATCCGGCACCGGCACGATCACGTCGGCGTCGACGCCGGTTTCCTTGGCCAGGTTGCGGCCCATGCGCTTGCGCACGCCATAGACCGAGCGACCGTTCACGACGCTGTCGGGGCGGGCGAAATAGACATATTCGAACACGCAGGGCCGGGCGGCCTTGGTCTGGAACGGCTTGGTCGAGGTGATGCCGGTCTCTTCGATGACCACCATCTCGCCGTGCTCGATGTCGCGCACGAAGCGGGCGCCGATCATGTCGAGGGCGCAGGTTTCCGAAGCCAGGACCGGCTTGCCGTCCAGGTCGCCCAGCACCAGCGGGCGGATGCCCAGCGGGTCGCGCAGCCCGATCATCTTCTTGTTGGTGATGGCCACCAGGGCGTAGCCGCCTTCGATCTGCCCGACCGCGTCGACGAAGCGGTCGACGATCTTGGCCTTCCGCGAGCGAGCGATGAGGTGGAGGATCACCTCCGAGTCCGAAGTCGACTGGAAGATCGCGCCTTCCTGCACCAGGCGCTCGCGCAGGGTCAGGAAGTTGGTCAGGTTGCCGTTGTGGGCGATGGCCACGCCGCCGGTCTCGAGATCGGCGAACATCGGCTGGACGTTGCGGATGCCCGCGCCGCCGGCCGTCGAATAGCGGGTGTGGCCGATGGCCAGATTGCCGGGCAGGCGCTGCACCAGGTCCGACCCCGTGAAGGCGTCGCCGACATGGCCCATGTGGCGCTCGGTGTGGAAGCGGTTGCCGTCGAAGGCGGCGATGCCGCAGGCTTCCTGGCCGCGGTGCTGCAGGGCGTGCAGGCCCAGAGCGGCGATGGCGGCGGCGTCGCGAACGCCGAACACGCCGAACACGCCGCACTCCAGGCGCAGGGTGTCATCTTCCGGGTCACGCCAGGGCGCGGAGGAAAAACGGTCGGTCGACTGGCCCAGGAAGCTCATCGCGATTTCTCCACCAGGTCGTCGAGTTTGCGACGCTGGTCTGTATCATAGCCTTTTCCGGACGATGTCTCGCCGGACGTATTGTCGCCATCCGCATGGACGGCGTCGGTAATAGCGGGCGCCAGCTTGCCGGCCAGCGCCTTGCCCTTGGGCGCGAAGACCTTCAGCACTTGGCCGCTGGCTTCGGACAGGGGGTAGAACAGCGAGTCTTCCACCCAGCGCGGCATGCGGTCCGGCGGGGTGGCCAGGTGCAGCAGCAGGTTGAACACGCCCAGCACCACGCAGGCGCGGATCACGCCGAAGGTCGCGCCGACCGCGCGGTCCAGCGTCCCGGCCGAGGTCTCGTGCAGGCTGGCGGTGATGCGGCCGCCGATCAGGCGGAAGATCACGAAGAAGACGACGAACACCACCAGCACCGCCGCGGCGGTCGCCGCCCAGTCCGGGTCCATGAGTTCTCGGAAGATCGGGCCGCTGATCCGCAGGCCAAACAGCGCCACGGCGGCCGCCAGGATGAACGACAGCGCCGAGGTCAGCTCGCGCGAGGCGCCGCGCACCCAGCCCATCACGGCGGAAACCAGCAGCAGAAGTCCGGCGATGATGTCGAACGGCGTCACGCGTGGGTGCTCCAGATCTCGTCGCCGATGCGGCGGACGGCGTCGGCAAGACGCGCCACGCCAGCCACCGGCAAGGCCGTGCCGCCCTCAGGCTGGCCGGCGAGCGGTCCCAGCGCGCGGCCAAATCCCAGTTTCGCGGCTTCCTTCAAGCGTGACTCCATTCGGCTGACGGCTCGGACCTCGCCTGACAGGCTCAGTTCGCCGAACACCACACAGTCCTGGGGCAGGGCCACGTCGAGGGCTGAGGAGGCCAAGGCCGCCGCCGCCGCGAGGTCCGCCGCCGGTTCCGTGATCCGCAGGCCGCCAGCGACGTTCAGATAGACGTCCTTGTCGCCAAAACCAAGGCCGCATCGGGACTCGAGCACGGCCAGAACCATGGCCAGGCGTCCGGAGTCCCAGCCGACGACCGCGCGACGCGGCGTTCCGTACGCGGAGGGCGAGACCAACGCCTGGAACTCCACCAGGACGGGCCGTGAACCCTCTATCCCGGCGAACACCGCAGCGCCCGCCGCGCGCTCGCCGCCTTCGTTCAGGAACAGGGCAGACGGGTTCTTGACCTCGCGCAGGCCGATGTCGCCCATCTCGAAGACGCCGATCTCGTCGGTGGCGCCGAAGCGGTTCTTGGCCCCGCGCAGGATGCGGAACGGATAGCCGCGCTCGCCTTCGAACGAGAGGACCGCGTCGACCAGGTGCTCGACCACGCGCGGGCCGGCGATCTGGCCGTCCTTGGTGACGTGGCCGACCAGCAGGATCGCCACGCCCTGCTTCTTGGCCAGGCGCACCAGTTCGGTGGCGCAGGCGCGGACCTGGGTGACGGTGCCGGGACCGGCCTCGTGGGCGTCGCTCCACATCGTCTGGATCGAGTCGATGACCACCAGGTCGAAGCTGCCGCGCTTCAGTCCGTCCAGGATGTCGCGCAGCGAGCTCTCGGCGGCCAGGCTGACATTGGCTTTGGCCAGGCCCATACGCTCGGCGCGACCGCGGATCTGTTCGACGGCCTCTTCGCCGGAGATGTAGGCGCAGGACACGCCGCGCAGGGCGGCGCTGGCGCAGACCTGCAGCAGCAGGGTCGACTTGCCCACGCCCGGGTCGCCGCCGATCAGCAGGGCCGAACCTGGCACCACGCCGCCGCCGCAGACCCGGTCGAACTCGTCGACGCCGGTGAGGATGCGCGGGGGAGGGGCGGTGTCGCTCTCCAGTCCCGTGAATTGCAGGCCGCGGACGCGGGTGGCCTTGGTCGACGACAGCGCGCCGGGCGGCTTGGCGCCGACCTCTTCGACCAGGGTGTTCCAGCCTTGGCAGGCGGGGCACTGTCCGGACCACTTGGTCTGGACCGCGCCGCAGGACTGGCAGGCGTAGACGGCGCTGTCGCGAGCCATGGGGATTTCCTGATTCTCGAATGACGGGAGACTACAGGGTCGTGGCCGGCTGCGCCAAAGCCGGACGCAGCCAAGGCCGCGCCCGGCGCGTTTGCCTGTGGAGAAGAGGAGAGGCCCATGAGCCGAGCTTGGAGCGCGGTCGCCGTCGCGGCGTTGATGCTGGCCGCCTGTGGTCGCGAGGGCGAGAAAGCCTCCACCGCGCCGGTCGAGGTCAACGGCCAGCAGACCAATCTGCGCGAACTGGAAAAGGTGTCCGCCCACGCCGAGAAGGCTGCCGTGAAGGGGACAAGCGCCCTGGCGCCGGCAGGCCTGCCGAACCTGCTGCCAGCCAGCGTCGGCCATCACCAGCGTGTGGACGTGCGCAGCGAGGCCGGCCCCGAGCCCGGAATGACGACGGCGATCGGTCATTACGCCAAGGGCGCGCAGGTTTTCGAGCTGCGCGTCACCGATCTGGGAGCGATCGGCTCGGTGGGCGCCGAGCCCTCGGCGGTGGGGGCGGTCAGCGAACGCAAGACGGCCACGGGTTACGAGAAGGTCTCGACCGCCGCAGGCCGCACCATCACCGAGCAATGGGACCAGACGGCTCGGAAAGGTCGCTACAGCATGGTCGCAGCCGACCGGTTCGCGATCTCGGCGGATGGCGCGGTCGACGATGTCGACGTGCTGAAGGTCGCCGTCGAGACCGTCAACGGCGCGCGGCTAAAGGCTCTGGCGCCGGCTGGCTGATCACGACCTTCTGGACGCCCAGGCCGATGCGGCGCGGGTCCTGCGGCGTGGACGGCTTGGCGTTGGGGATGGCGAAGTCCAGGGTGACGCCGCCGTCCGATCCGACCCATTCGGCCGGGACGATGACGGTGTAGGGCCGCCAGTCGACGCGTTCGACCTTCCAATCGGCCAACTTTCGGCCTGCGACGGACACTGCGATCGGCTGCTGGCTGGCGGGCGGTTCGGCAAAGGCCAGGGCGTGCAGTTCGACGACCAGCGGCGCGCCGGGACGGACGCCGGGCGCGGCCAGGCGCATGGATGCCGACAGGCCGTCGGACCAGACGCCGGTCGGTTCGGGCGCTGACCAGCCGCGAACCAGCTCCGGCGCGGGCTGGCCGGTGTCGAAGCGGATCGTGGCCAGGACGCGCAGGTTCGCCAGCACAGGCTCCAGCCCCGGAAGCTTTCCCAGGTCGCGGCCGCAGATCAGGCCGCGCGGCAGCCGCTGGCAGTCGCCGCGCTTGGCGACCCGCTCGATGTCCGCGCCCAGGCTGGCGGCGAGAGCGACCGTGATCCGGCGATCGCCTGGCGCGGCGGGCGTGAACAGCTGGGCTTTGGGCGTGCAGTCCTGGCCCGGATCCTGGGCGGTATAGGCGCCGTTCGACGTTCCGCCGGTGCGGGTGGCGGTCAGGGAGAGCTGGGCGATCTCCTGGCGGTCGGCGGCGTCGGTCGTGCAGTAGAAGGTTGGAGCGAAGATCCAGGGACGGCCTCGCAGACCCGGGGCGGTCTCCAGCTCGACCGGATGCAGCGGGCCGGGGGCGCGCACGAAGCTGTCGCGGGTCTGCAGGCGGATCTGGCTGGTGTCGGCGATCTGCAGGGCCAGGACCACCACGGCCAGGACGGCGGCGGTGATGGGCCGCGCCAGCTGCGACAGCCGCAGGGTCGAGACCGCGATCAGCAGGTAGGCCGCGCCCCAGAAGAACCGGCCATGGGCGCGGAACAGGCCCAGCCACGCCAGCGGTCCGGACGGCTGCGGGCCTTCGAACAGCAGATGCATGCCCAGGAACGGGCGTGGGCCGATGGCGGCCACGGTGAGCGCGACGGCGGCCAGGGTCAGGGGGAGCCAGCGTCGCACCCAGGCGCTGGAGGGCTTGGACAGGCGGATCGCCGAGACGACCAGCAGCAGCACGCCCAGGCCAAGATACGCATAGCCCTCGAACGCCTGGCCGCCGCTGGCGTCGAAGGTGTGGGTGAACCAGCCGCCGTTGTAGGTCTGGCCGAACAGCGCCGAGCCTTGCGGCAGGACCGGGCCCAGGATGTTCATCGAGTAGTAGCCGATCATCCCGGCCGCAGCGTGCTTGGCCGGCGCGGCGCCGTAGCCCAGCACGAAGGCCGAGGCACCCAGGCTGGCCAGCACGACGATGGCTGCAATGGCCGAGCGGCGCAGGGCGTGGGCGCGACCCTGGGCGACTTCGGACACGAGCGCGGCGGCGAAGGCCAGGCCGATCGGGGGCAGGTGGTAGGCGTGAAGGCCGGCGGCGACGGCGGCCAGGGCGGCGAAGGCCGCGATGCGGCCGCGGGTCAGGCCCTCGCGCGCGCTGGCGACCGAGACGGCCAGGGCCAGCAGGATCAGCCAGTGGCCGGTGAGGGCGACGTGGCCATGGCGCAGAAGCCAAGCCGGCAGCAGCAGGGCCAGCACCCCGCCCAGCACCTGGAACACGACCTGCCGCACGCCCAGGGCGCGCAGCAGGGCCAGCATGGCCAAGGGCTGCAGCACGTAGGAGGCCAGCAGGAACAGGCCCAGCGGATTGACGATCTTCCAGGCCCCGGTCGCCTTCAGCAACAGGGTCAGCCAGGGCAGGCTGTCGGTATAGACGACCGAGATCGTCGCCGGTGCCAGCAGGCGGTCCGACAGGGTGAAGGGAAAGCGCCAGGGCCCTTGGAAGATCGCCTCGGCCCCGGCCAGCATGGCGGCCATGTCGGCGTTGGGCGCGCGCCAGAACGGAGAATGGGCGCTGACGATCCCGAGGCCGACCAGATGGTGGAAGAGCAGAAGCGCCAGGACGGCGAGGCCGACCGCCACGGACCGCTCGCGGTTCTCGACCGTCACGGCTTGGGTCACGGCGCGGCGCGTCCGCCCGGCCAGGTCCCGGATGATCTCAAGCATCGCCTACGTCCCCAAATCGGTGACCGACATAGGGTTGCGTCGGCTGGGGCGTCAACCGCCGCCCAGGACAGCCTTGCGGGCGCGTGGCGCGATGCGGGTCAGGAGCTCGTAGGCCGAGGTGCCGGCGGCGCTGGCGGCCTCGTCGATCGGAAGGTTGGGGCCAAACAGTTCGACCATTGCCCCGGGGCGGGCGGCGTCGCAGTCGGTGATGTCGATGGCGATCAGATCCATCGACACCCGGCCCAGCATCCGGCGGCGGGCGCCGTCGAACCAGGCCTGGCCGTTGGGGTGGCTGGACCGCAGCACGCCGTCGGCGTAGCCGGCCGCCAGGATCGCCACGCGGGTGGTCTCCGGCGCCGTCCAGCCCGCGCCATAGCCGACGCTCTCGCCGCGGGGCACGACGCGAACCTGCAGGATCGGGGCTTCCACCGTGGCGACGGCGCGGATGTCGGGGTGCGGAGCGCCTTCGGGGCCGCCGCCATAGAGGCTGATCCCTGGCCGGGCCTGATCGAAGCGATAGGCCTCACCCAGGAACAGGCCGGCGGAATTGGCCAGGCTGCGGCGCACGCCGGGCAGCAGAGCCGTGGTCTCTTCGAAGCGCTCCAGTTGGCGGGCGCTCATCGGACTATCGGGCAGGTCAGCGCAGGCCAGGTGGCTGATGACCAGTTCGAGATCCAGGCGCTTGAGGCGGTCGAATGCGCCCAGCAGCACCTTCAGTTCTTCTGGGCGCAGGCCCAGGCGGTTCATGCCGGTGTCTAGATGCAGGGCGGCCTTCAGTCGGCCCGAGCGCGCCTGGGCGTTCCAGGCCTCGATCTGCGGCAGGCTGTTGAGCACCGGCGTCAGCTTGGCGCCTTCCAGCGTGTCGCCCGATCCCGGCGTCGCGCCGTCCAGCACGTAGATGGTCGCGTCACGGTCGCCCAGCGCCTGACGCAGCGCCACGCCTTCGGACAGCCGCGCGACATAGAAGCTGCGCGCGCCTTCCAGCCATAGGCGGTTGGCGACGGTGGCCGCGCCGAGGCCGTAGGCGTCGGCCTTGACCGCCGGGGCGATCTCGGCGCTACCGGCGCGGGCTTTCAGCGTCGCGTGGTTGGCGGCGAGGGCGTCGAGGTCGAGGGTCAGGCGGGCTTCGGTCACGAGGAGGGCGTAGCCGACGCAGCCTTGGCGTTCAACGCCCTTAAGCGTGATGGGCGGTGAGGAACTTGGCCATCAGGTTCTCGGCTCCCGAGGCGATGATCTGCACGCCGATGCACAGCAGCAGGAACGCCACCAGTCGCGACAGCACCCGCGCGCCGGACGGGCCCAGCAGGCGCATCATGCGGCCCGAGGCGCTGTAGCAAAGCCAGACCAGCACGGCGACCACGGCCGCCGCCAGGCCTGCGCCGACGAAGAACGGCGCCACGGCCGCGCCCTCGGTCGGACGCTGCGAGGACAGGGCGATGGCCACCGAGATCGATCCAGGGCCGGTCGTGAACGGCATGGTCAGCGGGAAGAAGGCCACGTCTTCATGGCGCTGGGCCGGTTCGGTCTGGCTGGCCTTGCGATCCTCCTGCTCCTGCGGGTCCATCAGCAGGCTCCAGGCGCGGATGGCCACCACCAGGCCGCCGGCCACCCGCAAGGCGCCCAGGCTGACGCCGAAGAAATTCAGGATGTAGCCGCCCAGCAGCAGCGAGCCCAGCAGCACCAGGAAGGCGTAGAAGCCGATCTGCCGGGCCAGCTTGCGCCGCTCGTCGCGACTGCGGCCGCCCATCGCCTGGTCGAAGATCAGCGAGGCCCCGACCGGATTGACGATCGAAAACAGCGCCGGAAACGCCAGCAGGAACGCGCCGACGAGGCTGGAAGTGGGAAGAGGGCTGAAGTCCATGCGACTCGTCAGGGGCGGGAAGTGAGGGCAAACCCTGGCCCGCCCAGCCTAGGTCGTCAAACCACCAAAGCCCGCCTTCCCGGCGAAAGCCGGGACCCAGATTCATCCTGAGCGTTTGGCGTGATTGCGCCAAAGGTCCTGGTGAAGCCCGAGGCGTTCTTGGGTTCGATCTGGGCCCCGGCTTTCGCCGGGGAGATCGGAACAGGGAATCACTCGTCCGACGGAATGTTCCGCGCCTGGGCGAAGTAGTGGTCGCGGGCCAGGTTGCCGAAGCGGGTGGTGTCGCTGTTGAACGACAGGCGCACGGTGCCGATGGGGCCGTGACGCTGCTTGGCGATGATCACCTCGGCCAGGCCGTGCAGGCGGTCCATGTCCTCCTGCCAGGTCAGGTGCTCTGGCGTGCCTTCGCGCGGCTCGGCGCGGCCGACATAGTAGGCCTCGCGGTACACGAACCAGACCATGTCGGCGTCCTGTTCGATCGAACCGGATTCGCGAAGGTCGGAGAGCTGGGGCCGCTTGTCGTCGCGCTGCTCGACCTGACGCGACAGCTGCGAAAGGGCGATGACGGGGCAGGCCAGTTCTTTCGCCAGGGCCTTGAGGCCCATGGTGATCTGCGAGACTTCCTGCACGCGGCTGGCGTTGGACGACAGGTCCGAGCCGGTGACCAGCTGAAGGTAATCGACCACGACCAGGTCCAGGCCGTGCTGGCGCTTCAGGCGACGGGCGCGGGCGGTCAGCTTGGCGATGGAGATACCGCCGGTGGCGTCGATGAACAGTGGCGCTTCCTGCAGCTCCATGGCTGCGTCGCGGACCCGGCCGAACTCCGAGGCGTCGATCTCGCCCTTACGCAGCTTGTCACCCGAGACGCCGGACGCGTCGGCCAGCATACGCAGGGCCAGCTGTTCGGCGCTCATTTCCAGCGAGTAGAAGGCGACGACGCCGCCCTGGACGGTCTTCTTGGTGCCGTCGGGCTGGATCTCGTAGGCGTATTTCTTGGCGATGTTGAAGGCGATGTTGGTCGCCAGCGCGGTCTTGCCCATCGAGGGGCGACCGGCCAGGACGATCAAGTCGGAAGGGTGCAGGCCGCCGATCTTCTGGTCCAGGTCCATCAGGTCGGTGGAGACGCCCGACATGCCGCCGTCGCGGCTGTAGGCCTCTGCGGTCATCTCGACGGCGCCGCGCAGGGCGTCGCCGAACGACACGAAGCCCGACGAGGCGGTGCCGCTTTCTGCGAGGCTGTACAGCTGCTGTTCGGCCTGTTCGATCTGGTCGCGAGCGGCCTTCTTCTCTTCGTCCTTGCCGACGCCGCTGTGGGCTGTCGTGGCGATGTCGCCGCCAATGCGGATCAGCTCGCGGCGCAGGGACAGGTCAAAGATCACCCGGGCGTAGTCGCCGGCGTTGGCGGCGGGCGGGGCCCGGTCGACGAGGTCGGCGAGATAGCGCAGGCCTCCCAGTTCCTCGAACGCGGGGTCCTTCTTGAACTCGTCGGCCAGCAGGATCGGCTCGGCCAGCTGGCCCTTGCGGACGTGGGTCTCGATCGACTGGAACAGGCGCGCGTGGAAGGGCTCGTAAAAGCTGCGCGCCTGCAGGCTGTCGGTCAGCCGCTCATAGGCGGCGTTGTCGTAGAGCAGGATGCCCAGCAGCGCTTGCTCGGCTTCCATGTTGTGCGGCGCGACGTTGATCGCGGGCTCGGGAGCAGGGGGCGGAAGCAGATCGAGGGCGGGCACGAGGGACATCGGCGGAGAATAGCCTGAGGCCTGAGGCAAGGTTTGCCAGAGTTCGGCAACAGTCCCCAGTTGGCCCACGGACCTGAGGATGTTCTGTGTATATCTCGACGGGGCAGCAGGCGTGCAAGTGCACTGAATTTCAGCGGCGACCGCTTCTGACGTGACGAAAGAAGGGCGCGGAGATCGCTCTCCGCGCCCAAACGTTTGCAGGCTTTAAGGCCTGTGGATAACTACCAGCTGACCGCCAGGCGGGCATAGGCGAAGCGGCCGTTGAAGCCGAACGGCGAGAAACTGGAGAACGGGTTGCCGCCGCTGGTGTTCAGGTTTGGCGGAACCTGGGCGGGGTACTGGTCGAACAGGTTGTCGGCGCCGACCGACACGGTGGTGTGCTGGCCGAAGCGATAGCGCGCCTCCAGGTCCACAAGGCCGGTGGTGTCGGTGTGCCAGTCGCCGCTGCCGTCGGCCGCGGTGCCCGGCGCCAGGACGTCGCCATAGAAGGTGGTGCGCAGGGTGGCGCCCCACGGACCCTTGCTCCAGTCGCCTTGCAGCGAGACCTTGGTGCGCGGCGTGCCTTCCTCGAAGCGCAGGGTGGCCTGGCGGGCGAACAGAGACACCGGGGTCGGCAGCACCGTGGTGGACGGCGTGCGGTTGACCTTGAAGTCGTTGACGTTGGCCGCCGCGGTCAGGTCGAAGTTGCCGGCCTGCTCGTCGGTGATGCGGTAACGGGCCACGATGTCGACACCCCGGGTGTTGGTGTCGACCCCGTTGGTGAAGAAGCGGCCGGCCGACGCGCCCGCCGGCGACAGCAGGTCGAAGATCACCCGGGCGTTGGTGCCGGCGGCGGCCGTTGCGCTGCCCGTCAGGGTCTCGGTCAGGACGATGCGGTTGTCGACCTTGATCTGGTAGGCGTCGACCGTCAGCTCGAACGGACCCTTGTGATAGACGAAGCCCAGCGAGTAGTTCTCGGACTTCTCGGCCTCCAGCGGCTTGCCGCCCAGGGCGCGGCCAACCGCGCTGACCGACGGATAGGTGCCGGTCTCGAACGGCACGGCCGTGGTCACGCCGCCGACGTTCTGGTTGATGTACAGGATCGAGGTCGAGGTGAAGTACTGCTGTTGCAGGCTGGGCGCGCGGAAGCCCGTCGAGGCCGCGCCACGGATGGCGAAGGCGTCGGTGAAGTCGTAGCGGCCCGACAGCTTCCAGCTCGTATTGGTGCCGAAGTCCGAATAGTCCTCGTAGCGGATGGCGGCCGAGCCGGTCAGCTTCTCGGTCAGCTTGCCTTCCAGGTCCAGATAGACGCCCACGGCGTCGCGATCGACGTCGATCGCGTTGCTGGGCGTGAAGCCGGTAAAGCCGCGCGAGCCGAAGGCCAGCGAGGGCGAGACCGTGCCGCGGGCGTAGGACGCCACTTCGCCGGCGTTGATCTTGTAGCCTTCACGGCGGGCCTCGACGCCGAAGGCGACGTTCAGCGGACCGGCCAGGCCGACGTCGAACTCGCGGCTGGCGTCCAGGCCGAACACCAGCTGGTCGTAGGTCAGGCCGCCGGCCTGGAAGCTGGTCGGTGAGGTCGGGCCGTACGACGGGTTGATGGTGTTCTTGACCCCGAAGTCCAGGTCGTTCTTGCCGTAAACGAAGTTGGTGTCGATCTTGAACCCGGCCAGCTCGCCACGCAGGCCCACGGCGGCCGTCACGTCTTCGGTGTTGGTGGTGATCAGCGGCAGGTAGCCGTTGGGGTAGACGCTGGGGATATTCTGGCTGGCGTCGGTGGGCAGGCGATACGTGGCCGAGGCCTCGGCGTCGCGCTGCTGATAGCCGTACCAGCCATAGGCTTCCCAGGTCTCGCCCAGCGGCTTGCCGGCGTTGGCGTAGAAGCTGACCTGCTCGACCTCGGGATCGCCGAAGCGCGAGGTCACGCGCTGGGGCGTCACCCGGGTGTCGGTGTCGCTGCGATTGGTGAAGTCGCGATCCACATACTCTGCCGACAGCGTCAGGAAGCCGTCCGAGCCCAGCTTCAGGCCCTGCCAGCCCGAGACCGTCTTGGTCAGGCCGTCGCGGCGCTTCTGCTTCTGGCCGGTCTGCAGGCCGTCGAAGCTGGTGAAGTACTTGCCGGTCGTGACGGTGACGCCGCCGCCGCTGCTGGCTTCGCGCAGGCGCAGATTGATGACGCCGGCGATGGCGTCCGAGCCGTACTGGGCGGCGGCGCCGTCACGCAGGACCTCGATGCGCTCGAGCGCGACCGAGGGGATGGCGTTCAGGTCGACGGCGGCCGAGCCGCGGCCCACCGAGCCGTTCAGATTGACGAGAGCCGTGGCGTGGCGGCGCGTGCCGTTGACCAGCACCAGGGTCTGGTCAGGACCTTGGCCGCGCAGGACGGCCGGACGCACCGAGTCGGTGCCGTCGGTATTGGACGGGCGCGGGAAGTTGATCGACGGGACGGTGGCGGCGAGCGCCGTGGCCAGTTCGGTCGAGCCCCGCTGCTGCAGGGTCTTGGCGGTGATGACGTCGACCGGCGCCAGGCTGTCCAGACGGGTGCGGCCGGCGGTGCGGGTGCCGGTGATGACCAATTCTTCGACATTGGTGTCATCGGCAGGCGCGGTCTGGGCGTGGGCGGTGGCGGAGAAGGCCGTCAACGAGGCGGCGGCCAGCAGCAAGCTTCTGTAGCGCATGAGAAATCCCCTCTTTTTCGCCGGGGATGCGGGCGCGCGGCCACGGCTCCCCGTGGGGGTCTTCATCCCCCAGTCAGAGGATGGGTTTTTGTGCTGCTGCGTACAAGCTGAGCATTTCTAGGCGAAGGCGCAGAAAAAAACGGCGCGGATTGCTCCGCGCCGTTTTCTCTGGAAAAGCTCCGATCCCTGACGGGATTAGGCTTCGTAGTGGTCGCCTTCGAACGAGCCGGCGCCGCCTTCCGCCATGTCTTGGGCGGCTTCGGCTTCGGCCGCGCGATCTTCCTCGAACTGCGAGTTGATCACGTTTTCGCCGCGCGCTTGGCGATCGGCTTCGTCGGCGCTGCGTGCGATGTTGAGGGTGACCGTGACGGTCACTTCAGCGTGCAGCTTCACCTTCACTTCGTGGACGCCCAGCGTCTTGATCGGCTTGTCCAGCACGATCATCGAGCGGTCGACTTTGCCGCCTTCAGCCTTGATGACGTCGGCGACGTCGCGGCCCGCGACCGAACCGTACAGCTGGCCGCTTTCGCCAGCTTGACGGATCAGGACGTACTGGGTGCCGTCCAGGGCTTCACCGTTCTTGCCAGCGGCTTCACGGTTCTTCTGGTTGCGGGCTTCGATGTCAGCGCGCTGAACGTCGAAGGCTTCCAGGTTCGCCTTGTTGGCGCGCAGGGCCTTGGAGCGGGGCAGCAGGAAGTTACGGGCGAAGCCGTCCTTCACGGTGACCACGTCGCCCAGGACGCCGGTGCCTTCAACGCGTTCGAGCAGAATGACTTTCATCGTGGTGTCTCCCTTACTTCACGACGTAGGGGAGCAGAGCCAGGAAGCGAGCGCGCTTGATGGCCTTGGCCAGTTCGCGTTGCTTCTTGGCCGACACCGCGGTGATGCGCGACGGCACGATCTTGCCGCGTTCGGAAACGTAACGCTGCAGCAGCTTCACGTCCTTGTAGTCGATCTTCGGCGCGTTGGCGCCCGAGAACGGGCAAACCTTGCGGCGACGGAAGAACGGGCGGCGAGCGCCGCCAGCGGCGGCGGCCGGAGCAGCGCCGGCTTCGGGAGCAGTCGTATCGGTCATGATCTATATCTCCCTTACGCTTGGGCCTGGGGCGCGAAATCTTCGCGCGGGCGGTCCGAGCGTTCCGGACGATCCGAACGTTCCGGGCGGTCAGGACGATCGCCGCGGTCGCGACGGGCCAGAACCGGCGACAGTTCCAGGTCCAGCTCTTCCACGCGGATGGTGATGAAGCGCAGCACATCTTCGTTGATGAGCAGCTGACGCTCCATTTCCTTCACGGCCGGCGCCGGGGCGTCGATCGCGAGCAGGGAATAGTGGCCCTTGCGGTTCTTCTTGATGCGGTAGGTGAGGTTGCGAAGGCCCCAGTACTCGATCTTGGCGATGTGGCCGCCATTCTCTTCGATGAGGGTCTTCAGTTGCTCGTTGAGAGCTTCGGCCTGTTGCGGCGAGATGTCCTGCCGCGCGATGACCACGTGTTCGTAGAACGCCATGTTTTCCTTCTTCCGTTGTGGAAGGCGGCGCAGTCGACGACGGAAGTCCGCCGACCACGATGGATCCTGCAAGCCGAGCGGGGAAATCCCCGGTCCCGGATGGGTGCGTGCAAGACCGCCTTCCGTGAGAACGCGCGCTACTACAGGAGGTGGGCCGCAAAGGCAAGCTGCGGCGGCGGCTTGCGGCCCGAACCTGCATCAAAGTGTGGCCCTTCCGACAAAGGACGGGTTCGGGGGTTCGCGCACATACTCAATCATGGTAGCAGCCCACTTATGGTGATTGGGACACGCCATCTTCTGTTCGCGTTCGCGACGGCGCTTGCCGGTGGCGGTCCGACGTGCGCCGAAATCGTCCAGAAGCCGGTCACTTCGGTGTCGGCCTACGAAGGGCGCTTCACCGGTTATTCGGCCGCCTTGCCGCTGGATCTCTCCACCGACACCGAGAAGGTCAATCTGACCGTCCGCTCGTCCGGCATGATCGAGAGCCCGACCTACGACGTGGATCTCAACCTGCTGCAGAAGCCCAGCGAGGCCAAGGTGGGCCAACGGTCGATGGCGGTCGGCGCGTCGTGGAGCGAACACGAGGCGCGCCTGCGCTCTTCGATGTCGAAGGCGTTCGGTTTCGGCCTGCTGCCGAAGTCCAACTTCGTCAGCGTCTCCATGGACATGAACGCCAGCCAGCCGATGGCCGTGCCGGGCGCGATCCCGGTGACCCGCGCCAATATCCGCTCCTCCCTGACCCTGGACGGCAAGCCGATCGGCTCGATCGCCTTCGGCGGCGGCTCGGTCGGCGAGGAGGGCGTGGACCTAGCCCTGAACCGCCCGTTCGACATTCCGGCCGAGTTCACCTTCAGCGTGCGCGGCGCCAACGCCACGGGCGAGTCCTGGCGCGTCCAGGACGCCCGCGCGATGGTCAAGCTGCTGAAGACGAGCTGGTAGCGTCCAGCGTCCGGTCCTTTCGGGCCGCGACCGCCGCGAAACGCTTCAGATAGTCCGGGTGCTCGGTGCTCATCAGGCGATCCCACCAGGTGAAATAGAGCCCGTAGTTCCAGCCCGCCTGGGCGTGGTGCAGGTCGTGGTGCGTCACCGTCGTCAGCCACGGGATCAGCGGCCGTCCGTCCTTGCCGGCGGGAAACAGCTCGTAGCCTGAGTGGCCGATGGTGTTGCGGACGATCTGGTGCAGCATGAAGGCGCCGACGGCCGCCCAGGGCGTCGGAACCAGGATCAGCCACAGCGGCACGAACACGGCGTTGATCGCCGCCTCGCCCAGGTCGAAGCTGTAGGCGGTGAACGGCGAGGGATTGTTCGACCGGTGATGGCGCCTATGGAAGGTGCGAAACAGCCGCCGGTCGTGGATCAGCCGATGCGTCCAGTAGAACCAGGCGTCGTGGGCGATGATCATCAGGATGATGCTGGTCCAGAGCCACGCGGCGCCCCAGGTCTTGGCCATATCCGGGCCCGGCAGCCAGCCGGCGCGATGCAGGCCGAAGGTCAGCAGTCCTACCGTCGAAAAGATCATGATCGAGCGGATCGAGGTCAGAAACTCGATCAGCAGCTGACGGCCGGGCGGCCGGCTTTCGCGAATCTTGCGGCTGGCCAGGGGGATCGCCAACACGACCCACAGGACAAACCACACGCCGATGGCGAAGGTAGCGTAGCGCGTGACATCGACCTGGACGCCGCCGAGCCAGCTGCGGGCGAAGGGGAGGAGGGCGTCGAGCATAAAGGGGGCTCCTGAACGGTGAGAGACCCGTCCAGGCAAACCGTGTCGCCGGCGCGCGTCGCGCCGAACGCGAAATCAGGCGCGTTTGTCGGATTTCGGCGCCCGTCCGCCGATTTCGACCAGGCGCAGATGGCCGATCGCAGGGGTGGCCTGCTGGCGCCAGGCCGAGGGCGTGACGCCGACGGCGGCGCGGAAGGCGCGGTTGAACGGCCCCAGCGAGGCGAAGCCCAGCTCGTAGGCGACGGTCGAGACCGACTTCAGCGCCTGTTCGGGGTCTGAGAGGGCGATCTTGGCCGCCTCGATACGTCGGCCGTTGACGTAGTCGGCGAAGTTGCGGTGGCCCAGCGTGCCGTTGATCAGTCTGCGCAGGCGATGCTCGGGCGCGCCGACGAGGGCTGCCAGGGTTCCGATCGACAGGTCTTCGCCGCGCCAGACCTCGTTCTCGTTCATGGCCTTGTCGAGGCGGGCCAGCACAAGGCGGTCGGCGGGGGTCAGGTCCAGGGTCTCGGCGGGCTTGTCGACGGGCGCGGTGTTCGATGAGGCGCCAGCCTGGACCAGCACGGGCTCGGCCCTCAGCAACGCCAGCGCTGAACCGACGCCCAGCAGCACCTGCGCCAAGGCCTGAACCATACTGGGCAGGACGGGGCCTTTGCCCAGGCCGAAGTCGCAAAGGGTCTGAACCAGCATGTACCCGGTCGCGGCGGCCGCGATCGGCGCGCGCAGATGCCGACGTCGCTCGACCAGGTCGATCCGCCAGCCGCGCCAAGTCATCAGCAGGATATGAAGGTGGATGAGCAGCGATGAGGCGGCGAAGATCCACCAGGCGATGGCGCGGGCCGGAGATGGCGGCAGGAAGGCGCCTGGGATCCAGAGCGCGACCACTATTCCAGGGACGGCGAAGCGCCAGGTCGGGATCTTCGGCTCGTCTTCGAACAGCACGGAGCAGAACAGCCAGAATACCCCGGCGGCCATCGAACTCAGAAACCAGGTCAATACGCTGAAGTGAAGGTGGGTCGTGTAGTAGAAATGGCTCTCGAACATGTGTGCGATGGCGCAGGCCATCAGCAGCACGCCGACCCACCGCGTCGGCGTCAATTTGCGGCTGGCGGCCAGGGAGACGCCGGTGGCGGCGAAGGCGCCGATGGCCACGCCTCGTAACCCGAGCTCAAGGCCAGAGAGGTCGATGTGGGCGGGATCGATCATGGCCGATCATCTCTCCCGCGCCGCGCGGCCCTCAAGCCGCGCGGTTGGCCGAAACCCGAAAAGCCTCGCTTACTTCTTGCCCTTGAAGGCCTTCACGGCGTCCATGGTCTTGTCGACGTGACCCATGAAGTTGCCGTCGGTGTGCGACAGCAGGATCTTGCCGTTCGGGGCGATCACGTACGAGGTGCGGTTCGACCATTCCGGCTTCATGGCCAGGCCGACATCATAGCTCTTGATCAGGCCTGCATCGGCGGCGGCGACGGCGAACTTGTCGCGGCAGTGCTCTTTCGAGAAGTCCTTGATGCGGTCGACATTGCCGGCCGTGACGCCGATCACCGTGGCGCCCAGCTTCTCGAACTCTGGCGTGGCTTCGGCGAACTCGTGGGCCTCGGCGGTGCAGCCCTTGGTGTAGGCGGCCGGGAAGAAATACAGCACCACCGGACCCTTCTTCAGGGCCTGCGAGAGCTTGAAGTCGAAGTCCTTGCCGGCCAGCGCGGCCTTGGCGCTGAAGTCAGGAGCCTTGTCGCCGACCTTGAGGGCGGCCAGGGCGGGGGAGGCGGTCAGCAGGGCGGCGACGCCGAGGCCGGCGATCAGGCGTTTCATGGGAAGGCTCCAGGAGTGTCGGCCGGCACTGTGGACTTCGCCCTAAGGATTGCAAGCCGGCGCGTCGCTCTTGCCGGGGCGGGGGCTTTACCCTAACCCTCCCGGCCTTGAATCTATTGAAAGAGACGGAGCGGGCTTCATGAGCATCGCCTTCATTTTCCCCGGCCAGGGCAGCCAGTCGGTCGGCATGGGCGTCGATCTGGCCGAGGCGTTCGCCTCCGCGCGCGAGGTCTTCCAGGAAGTCGACGACGCCCTGGAGCAGAAGCTGTCGGTCCTGATGAAGGAAGGCCCCGAAGGCGACCTGACCCTGACCGAGAACGCCCAGCCGGCCCTGATGGCCGTCAGCCTGGCCGTGACCCGGGTCCTGGAAAAGGAATTTGGCGTCGGCGTCGATCGTGCATCCTTCGTGGCCGGTCACAGCCTCGGCGAATATTCGGCCCTGGCTGCCGCCGGCGCCATCACCCTGGCCGACACCGCGCGTCTCCTGAAGCTGCGCGGCCAGGCCATGCAGCGCGCCGTGCCGGTGGGCGAGGGCGCGATGGCGTCGCTGATCGGTCCCAAGACCGACCTGGCCCTGGCCGAAGCCGCCGCTGCGGCCGGCTCGGAAGTCGGCGTCTGCGTCGTGGCCAACGACAACAACAACGGCAATGTGGTGATCTCGGGCGACAAGGCCGCGGTCGACAAGGCCATCGAGAAGGCCAAGGAACTGGGCGCGCGCGCCATTCCGCTGAACGTCTCGGCCCCGTTCCACTGCCCTCTGATGCAGCCGGCCGCCGACGAGATGGCGCAGGCTCTGGCCAAGACCACCATCATCGCCCCGCGCACGCCGGTGGTCGCCAATGTCACCGCCGCCCCGGTTCACGACCCGGACGTCATCCGCAAGCTGCTGGTCGAGCAGGTCACCGGCCGCGTCCGCTGGCGCGAGAGCATGACCTGGCTGGCCACGGACGGCGGCGTCACGCGTTTCGCCGAAGCCGGCGCAGGCAAGGTGCTTTCGGGCATGGCCAAGCGCATTGCCCCGGACGCCGAGGCGACCCCGCTCAACACCCCGGCGGACCTCGAAGCGTTCGCCAAGTCGCTTTAAGCTAAGAAAGACCGCTCAATGTTCGATCTGACCGGCAAGACCGCTCTCGTCACCGGCGCCACCGGCGGCATCGGCGGCGCTATCGCCAAGGCTCTGCACCAACAGGGCGCCCACGTCGTCCTCTCGGGCACCCGCGAATCGGCTCTGCAGGAGCTGGCCGCCCAGTTCGGTGAGCGCGTGTCGTACGTGGCGGCGAATCTCTCGGACGCCGAGGCCGTCGACGGCCTGGTCGCCAAGGCCGAGGAAGCCGCCGGCGCGCCGCTGGACATCGTCATCGCCAATGCCGGGGTCACCCGCGACGGCCTGATCGTCCGCATGAAGGACGAGGACTGGGACACCGTCATCAAGGTGAACCTGGAAGGCTATTTCCGCCTGGCTCGCGCCGCCGCCAAGGGCATGATGAAGCGCCGCGCCGGCCGCATCATCGGCATCACCTCGATCGTGGGCGTCACCGGCAACCCCGGCCAGACCAACTATGCGGCCTCCAAGGCCGGTATGATCGGGTTTTCCAAGGCCTTGGCCCAGGAACTGGCCAGCCGCGGCGTGACCGTCAACTGCGTGGCGCCGGGCTTCATCGCCAGCCCGATGACCGACGCCCTGAACGACCAGCAGAAGGCCGGCATCCTGTCGACGATTCCCGCCGGCAAGCTGGGCGAGGGGAGCGATATCGCTGCGGCGTGCGTTTATCTGGCCAGCGATCAAGGCGGCTACGTCACCGGTCAGACCTTGCACGTCAACGGCGGCATGGCCATGATCTAAAACCGCTCTCGCTCCTTCGGTCTGCCGCTAGCAAGCCGAAAAGGAACGTGATAGGCGGAGCCCGACAATTCCTGCGAATAGCGCGGTTTTCGCTTCGCTGTTCTCGGGCCGAAATTTTCATAACGAGGGACTGAACCGAATGTCCGACATTCTCGAGCGCGTGCGTAAGATCGTCATCGAACACCTGGATGCCGATCCCGAGAAGGTCACCGAGAAGGCTTCCTTCATCGACGACCTGGGCGCCGACAGCCTCGACAACGTTGAGCTGGTGATGGCGTTTGAAGAGGAATTCGACATCGAAATCCCCGACGACGCCGCTGAACACATCCAGACCGTTGGCGACGCCGTGAAGTTCATCACGGAAAAGACCGCCTAATAAGGCGTCGAGTTCGCTAGTCGAACCTGACCATTTCCGCCGCGTCGCACAGGCTCTTGCCATCGTGCGCGCGGCGGTTTTCGTTTGAGGCCAAGATTCGCGGCTGGCGTGGGCGGGGCGTTGTCCCCACATACCGCGCCCCGCATCGAAGGTTGGGAGTGATCCATGCGTAGAGTCGTCGTCACGGGTATCGGCCTGCTGACCCCTCTGGGCCAGGGCGTTGACGTTACCTGGAAGAACATCCTCGCCGGCAAGTCCGGTGCGAACCGCATCACCGCGTTCGATCCGACCGACTACGCGTGTCAGGTGGCTTGCGAGGTTCCGCGCGTCGATGGACGCGGCGGCGGCGGTCCCGACGTCGAGGGTTCGTTCGACCCCGACCAGACCATGAGCCCGCGCGACCAGAAGCGCGTGGACGACTTCATTCTGTACGGCATCGCCGCGGCCGACGAGGCCATCAAGGATTCGGGCTGGGTCCCGGAAACCGACGAGGACAAGTGGCGCACGGGCGTCATCCTGGGTTCGGGCATCGGCGGCCTGTCGACCATCGCCGACACCGCGCTGGAGCTGGAAGCCAAGGGCCCCCGCCGGATCAGCCCGTTCTTCATCTCCTCGGCCCTGATCAACCTGATCTCGGGCCAGGTCTCGATCAAGTACGGCTTCAAGGGCCCCAACCACGCGGTCGTCACGGCCTGCGCGACCGGCGCCCACGCCATCGGCGACGCCATGCGTCTGATCAAGTACGGCGACGCCGACGTGATGATCGCCGGCGGCGCCGAAGCGGCCGTCTGCAAGGTCGGCGTGGCCGGTTTCATCGCCTGCCGGGCCATGTCCACCAGCTTCAACGACACGCCTGAAAAGGCCTCGCGTCCCTATGACCAGGACCGCGACGGCTTCGTGATGGGCGAGGGCGCCGGCGCGCTGGTGCTGGAAGAGTACGAGCACGCCAAGGCGCGCGGGGCCAAGATCTACGCCGAAGTCGTGGGCTACGGCCTGTCGGGCGACGCCCACCACATCACCGCCCCGTCGGAAGACGGCGAAGGCGGCGGCCGGGCCCTGGCGGCGGCGATCAAGGACGCAGGGCTCAAGCCCTCGGACATCGACTACGTCAACGCCCACGGCACCTCGACCATGGCCGATGGCCTGGAAGCCGGCGCCGTCGAGCGCTTCCTGGGCGACCACGCCAAGAACGTCGTCATGTCCTCGACCAAGTCGATGACCGGCCACCTGCTGGGCGCGGCCGGCGCGATCGAGGGGATCTTCTCGATCCTGGCGATCCGCGACCAGATCGCCCCGCCGACGATCAACCTCGATAACCCGGACGTGAACGTCGCCATGAACCTGGCGCCGAACAAGGCCGTGCCGATGAAGATCGACGTGGCCGTGTCCAACAGCTTTGGCTTCGGCGGCACCAACGCCACCGTCGTGTTCAAGAAGGTCTCGTGAGCAAGAAGCCGTCGCCCCCCCGCAAAGCCGCTCCTAGAGCGAAAACCTCCCGTCGGGAGACCGCCTCTGTGGGGCGACGGCTGATCCGCGCCATCTTCGGCGCGATCACGACTTTGGTGGTCATCGGCATGGTGGCCATCCTGGGCGCGGCCTGGGTCTATAACGGCCCGGGTCCCGCCGCGAAGGCCGGCGACAAGACCTCCGTGGTCCTGCGCCGCGGGGCCAGCCTGCCCGAGATCGCCTCCAGCCTGGAACAGGGCGGGGTGATCCGCTCGTCCTCGATCTTCATGACCGCCGCCAAGGTCACGGGCGCGGCCCGCACGCTGAAGGCCGGCGAGTACGAATTCGCCAGCCGCGCCTCGATGGCCCAGGTGCTGGACGCCATCCGCCACGGCCGCATCGTGCGCCACTGGATCACCATTCCCGAGGGCCGCACCTCGGACATGGTCATGGACATCCTCAACGCCTCGCCGTTCCTGACCGGCAGCGCCCCGACCCCGCCGGAAGGCGCGATCCTGCCCGAGACCTACGAGGTCCAGCGCGGCGAGGACCGGGCCGCCGTCCTGCAGCGGATGATGGACGACCGCGACAAGCTGCTGAACCAGCTGTGGGCCAACCGCCAGTCGGGCCTGCCGTTCCAGACCAAGGAAGAGGCCGTCACCCTGGCCTCGATCGTCGAGAAGGAAACCGGCCTGGCCGAAGAGCGCCCGCGCGTGGCCTCGGTGTTCGTCAACCGCCTGCGCACGGGCATGCGCCTGGGCTCTGATCCGACCATCATCTACGGCATCTCGCGCGGCCGTCCGCTGGGTCGCGGCATCCGGATGTCTGAGCTGCAGCGCCTGACGCCGTACAACACCTATCTGATCGATGGCCTGCCGCCGACGCCGATCGCCAATCCCGGTCGCCAGGCCCTGGCCGCCGTGCTGGATCCGCCCAAGACCGGCGACCTCTATTTCGTCGCCGACGGCACGGGCGGCCACGTGTTCGCCTCGACGCTCGAGCAGCACAACGCCAATGTCGTGAAGTGGCGCCAGATCGAGCGCGACCGCGCCAACGCCGATGTGCCCGTGGTCCCGGCCAAGCCGGTCGGGAACTAGGCCCATGGCGCTGTCGGGGATGACCGGTTTCGCGCGGGTCGAAGGCGCGCACGGCGCCTGGACCTGGGCGGTCGAGGCGCGCAGCGTCAACGGCCGCAATCTGGAGACCCGCTTCCGCGGTCCGCCCAGCTTCGAGACGCTTGAGCGCGCCGCCCGTGAAGGCTCGCAAGGTCGCTTCCAGCGCGGTCAGCTGACCGTCAACGTCCAGGCCAAACGCGCCGAGACCTCCGGGGAGACCCAGGTCAATGTCGCGGTGCTGGAGCGTTATCTGCGCGCCGGCGATCCCTACGTCGCCACCGGCATGGTCGCCAAGCCGACCCTGGACGGCCTGCTGGCGCTGAAGGGCGTGATCGAGGCGCGCGAGGACGAGGACAACGTCGACGAGCGGGCCCTGGTCGAGGCGGCCATGGCCCTGTCGATCGCTCAGGCTCTGGACGGACTGAAGGCGGCGCGGTTGGAAGAGGGCGCGGCCCTGGATCCGGTGCTGCACGGCGCCGTCGACCGCATCGAGGCCCTGACGACCCAGGCCGAGGCCGAGGCCGCCGGTCAGCCGGCGGTGCTGAAGGAACGCTTCGCCCGACGCATGACCGAACTGCTGGGCGAAGCCGCCAGCGAGGAGCGCGTCGTCCAGGAAGCCGCCGCCCAGGCCGTGAAAGCCGATGTTCGCGAAGAGCTGGACCGGCTGGCCAGCCACGTCGCCGGCGCCCGCAGCTTGCTTACGGGCGAGGGCGCGTCGGGTCGTCGGCTCGACTTCCTGTCCCAGGAATTCATGCGAGAATCCAATACCCTCTGCTCGAAATCGGCCCTGACCAGCCTGACCGCCATCGGTCTGGAGTTGAAGGCCGTGATCGAGCAGTTCCGCGAGCAGGTCCAGAACGTTGAATAAGCCCCATCACCCCCACCGCGGTCTGCTGCTGATGGTCGTCGCCCCCTCGGGCGTCGGCAAGACCTCGCTGACCCGCCGTCTGGTGGCTGACCACAACGATCTTCACCTGTCGATCAGCGCCACGACCCGTGATCCGCGGCCTGGCGAACACGACGGCCGCGACTATCACTTCGTCTCCACGGACAAGTTCCAGGGCATGATCCAGGACGAGGCCTTCTTCGAGTGGGCCGAGGTCTACGGCAACCACTATGGCAGCCCGCGCGAGCCGATCATGGCGTCGCTGGAGCGCGGCGAAAGCGTGCTGTTCGACATCGATTTCCAGGGCGCCATGAAGGTGCATGCCCAGGCCCAGCAAGACAGCGTGCTGGTCTACATTCTGCCGCCGTCGCTGGCCGAGATGAGCCGCCGCCTGCACGCGCGCAGCCAGGACAGCGAAGAGGTCATTCACCGTCGTCTGTCGCGCGCCAAGGACGAGGTCGCCGCCTGGGAGCAGTTCGACTACGTCATTCTGAATGATGATTTCGACCGCGCCTACGCGGACCTGGCCCACATCTATCACGCCGAACGTCTGAAGCGGGCTCGCAACCCGTGGATCGGCGACCTGGTGGGCGACCTCCTGCAAGAAGAGATCTGACGGCGGGCCGAAACCCGCCGCCGAAGCCTCGCATGCTTTAGAGGGCGCGACGGCCGAAGATCAGGTGGTACAGCGCCAGGATCACGACGGCGCCGATCGTGGCGACCAGCAGGCTGTAGAGATTGAAGCCGGACACGCCGGCATTGCCGAACTGGTTGAACAGCCAGCCGCCGACGAACGCGCCGACGATGCCGAGCACGATGTCGAGCAGCACGCCGCTGCCAGAACGGTTGACGAGCTTGCTGGCGATGAAGCCGGCGATCAGGCCGAGTAGCAGCCAAGCGAGAATGGACATCTTCGGGACTCCATGAGCGATTGGCCGCCCTGCGCGGCCTTGCCCAATGAAGTCCTTGATGGTCACGTTAGTTCCCGCGCATGCGGTCCTGGACGTAGGCGATGAGTTTCTCCGCCGGCGGACGGCCGAACGCGATGAACAGGCCCGAGCCCAGAATGGCTCCGATCAGGAACGGCAGATCCATCGTGTAATCCCCTTGAGACGCGGGGCAGCTATTGCAGATGCTCCGTGGCCAAGCCAAGGCGACAGTGAGGCGCTGCGACGATGTGCCTATTCGGCCGGCGGCGCGGCGCGAGGCGCGGCCAGGATGGTCAGGGTGCAGGTCAGGCCCTCGGGCGCGTAGTCGAACGCGGTCGAGCCGGCCAGGTCGCCCTTCAGGCTGGCGGCGATCAGGCGCGACCCGAAGCCGCTGCGCTTGGGCGGAGAGACCGGCGGGCCGCCGCGCTCACGCCAGACGATCGACAGGCGCGTGCGGCCTTCCAGGCTCCAGTCGACCGTAACCCGGCCCGCTTCCGTCGATAGCGCTCCGTACTTGGAGGCGTTGGTGGCCAGCTCGTGGAAGATCATCGCCAGGGCGACGGCGGCGTTGGGGGCCAAGGGCAGGGAGGGGCCGTCCAGCGCGACCTGGGTCTCGTAGGGCTCCAGCGCTTCGGCCAGCAGTTCGCCCAGGTCGGCGCCTTCCCAGTTGCGGCGGGTCAGCAGGTCGTGGGCCGTGGCCAGGGCGTGGATGCGGTCGTTGAACTGAACCAGGCCCCGATCGCCGCCTTCTCGCAGGCTGTGGCGCGCCAGGGACTGCACGACCACCAGGGTGTTCTTCACGCGATGGTTCAGCTCATTGATCATCAGCTGCTGGCGTTCGGCGGCCTTGCGGGCCTCGTCGTCGCGGGCCTGCAGGATGTCGGCGGCGGCCTGCAGCGAGCCGCGCACCTCGGCGATCTCCTGCAGATGTGACGGCGCAGGGTCCAGCGGCCGACCGGCGGCCAGGGCCTCGGCCTCGGCGACCAGGCCGCGCACGTCGCGGGAGATCGGCCGCGAGAAGCCGAACGCCGCAGCTACGCCCAGGGCGATCATCAGCACCGATCCTGCCACTGCAGGGCCCAGCGAGGTCAGCACCGCCCGGTTCAGCTCGGCCCGCGGCACCCCGACGATGAAGGTCCAGCCATAGGTCGGCGAGCGGCTGAAGGCCGACAGGGTCTGGACCTTGTCCAGGGTGTGGGTCTTGACCACGCCGTCATAGGCGCGGGCGATGGCGGCTTGCATGTCCGGGCTGGCGTGCTTGCCCAGCATCTTCTCCTGGTCGCGCGAGCGGGCCACCAGGGCGGCGTTGCGGTCGACGATGCTGGCGGTCCAGGTGTTGGGGAAGGCCTGGGCGGTCATCAGGGCATGGAAGGCGGCCGGCTGCTGCATGTAGCCCAGCACCCGCACTTCGCCCTGGACCAGCACCGGCACGTTGACGCCGACGATCGGGCCGGCGCCGTGACGCGGGATCAGGTTGCTGACGTTGGACTTGCCCGTGGTCATCTCGCGCCACGAGGCCGGCGTAACCGGGGCGATGGGCGGCAGCGCGCCAGGCGGCAGGCGGGTGTTGATCCACTGCCGGTCGCGGCTCATCAGCACGATCCAGCCTTCGCGGCCTTCCACGGCCTCACGGGCCTGCTTCTCGAACGTCTTGAGGTCGCCCTCGGCCAGGGCGGGCGAGACCGCTAGGGCCTGCAGCACGCTCTGGCCCTGACCGATCTGGCGGTCGGTGGCCAGGGACAGGGCGCGGGTCATGGCTGTCAGCTGGGTGGCGAAGCGACGCTGGCCCTCGGTGTACTGCATGGCCACCAGCGCGCCCATCAGCAGGATGGCGGGCGCAGCCAGCGTAAGCGCCATGAACAACAGGCGCCGCGCGACAGTCGAGGGCGCTCTCACAGCACTATTGGTCGACACGTTCGCCCCACTCTTCCCGAAGGCAAGCTGGAGAGACGCGGCTCAACCGTCAATAGGCTTTGACGTTAGGGTCATCCCTAGTCGTCATACATGTGGCCGCGCCAGCATCCAGACCGCCATCGCGATCATCATCAGGTTCTCCAGCAGGGAGACGAATCCCAGCGGCACGTTGCTGTCGCCGCCGACGCAGGCGCATTTGAGCTCGCGCTTCTCGACATAGACCGCCTTGAACACCGAGACCGCTCCGATCCCGCCGATAGCCAGGCTGAGGGGCGCAGCAAAACCGGTCAGAACGCCCGCGGCCATCAGCACGCCGGCGGTCAGTTCGGCGAAGGGATAGACATACCCGTACGGGACCCAGCGCTGGGCCAGCAGGTCGTAGTTGAGGAACATGGTCGAGAAGCTCTCGACGTCGCGCAGCTTCTGCTGGGCCAGCAGCACCATGGCGAAGGCCACGAACCACTCGCCGGCCTGTACGGTCAGGAAATTACCGAAGGCGGCCTGGCTGGCGGCCAGGGCCAGCAGGGCGGCCATGGCGAACAGCACGATGACCGGCGTGTAGGTCAGGGCCTTGGGATCGCGGACCTTCAGCCCGAAATGCCGCCGCAGGTCGTCGTATCCGCCGATCCGCACGTCGTCGATAAACACCTGGGGCGTGGTCTTGACCTTGTGCAGGTCCTTGAAGGCGTCGGTCTCTTCCCGCGTCTTCAGCCATTGGTCCTCGACCGCGTAGCCTCTGGACTTCAGCAGATGCAGCGCCTTGCGCCCGTAGGGACATACGTGGCTGGAGGTCACCATGCGGTACAGAACAGCTGTGGGCTTCATCGCTTCACTCCTGGATTCGCGATCGGACCCACCCCATGTAGGTTCCGTACCATGGTACGGAGTCAAGGCATGGCCACAACACGTCATGGGGGCACGATCGCGAGCTTGGCGCGCGAGGGCGGCGTGGGGGTGGAGACGGTGCGCTACTACCAGCGCCGCGGCCTGCTTCGAACGCCCGACAAGCCCGTGGGGGTCCGGCGCTATGACGCCGAGGATGTCCGCCGGTTGAAATTCATCCGCGCCGCCCAGGCCGCCGGCTTCACCCTGGAGCAGATCGGCGAGCTGCTGGCGCTTGACGCCAGCCAGGACCACGCCCGCGCCAAGGCTCTGGCGCGCGAGCGGATCGGCGCCCTGGACGACAAGATCGCCGAACTGCAGGCGGCCCGGCAGGCGCTCTCGCGACTGGCCGACGCCTGTGGCGCGACGGCCGGGCCATGTCCGATCATCACCGCGTTCGAGGCGACCTAGGGGGCGGGCGCTGGGCCCATCAGGCCGATGCCGTCCAGCTTTCCCTGCGCATCCAGCACCACGGCGCAGCGGAACACCCCGCGCTCGAAGGCCACGTCGTAGACGTCGCCGTTCATGGTGTCGGGCCCGCGGAAGGTCATGTCCTTGATCGCCCCGAGATCGCCCAGGCGGGCCTTCATCATGCCGGCTTGGCGAGGAAAGACCTTGGCGGCGTTGGCCGAGGCGAAGCTGAGATCCGGATTGTCGGTCCGCGCGGCGTTGATCGCGTGCTCCAGCGCCTCGCGCGAGCCCGGCGTCGGCGTCGAGCGCGGGGCGAAGACCTGGCTGCCGCCAGCCTCGGCCACCGTGCCTGTCGCCGGACGATCCTGCCGCTTCAGCGCCGCGGCGAGGGCGTCGGCGGCCGGGACGGCGATCTCGGGCTTTACGCCAACGCCTTCCCAATTGGTCTTGGTCACCGGGTTCTCGGCCCGGCCATAGGGCACGGCGGCGCCCAGGTCGGCGCTCAACTGTGCGCCGCTCACCGGATTGGCCCCGCCGCCTGTGGTCTCGCCGATCAAGGTGGCCAGCTTGAGAGCCTGCAGGTCGTAGGCGAACTCTTCGCCGCCGGAGAAGGTCTTGCCGCTGGTCAGCACGAAGGCCGGGACGCCGGCGAAGCGGACGGGCGTGGCCTGACTATGGAAGCTCCTGCGCGTGAACGCCTGCGTGCCCGCTGTCCGGCTGACGATGTCGTTGATGTGGGTTGGCGCGCCCTCGGGAGTCATGAAGCTGACCAGATAGGCCACCGACTCCGGCGATCCGCCGCCGTTGCGCCGTAGATCGAAGATCAGGGTCTTGCTTCCCGCCAGCGCGGTCATCGCCCGGTCGATCACGGGCTTGAACCGTTCGGCCGGCGGGAAGGCGACGACCTCGATGTAGCCGATGTCGCCCGGCAGTTTGTCGGCCCGCACGATGCCGGCCTCGTTGATCGGCGGCGGCTTGGGCGCGTCCCCGGTCCTGGGGGGCGGGGCGCTGCGCGACATCACCCGCATGTGCTTGTCGTGGGCCACCGCGGCCAGGTCGTCGGTCAGCTGCTTGGCGAAGGCGCCGGGCTCGGCCAGCTGGTCGTAGGCGCCGGCCTTGAGATTGGCGGTGATGGTGTCGGCGGCCTTGGCGCCGACCTCGGGGAACACGTAGCGATCGCGCAAGGCGGTCGACAGCTTGGTCACCGCGTCGGCGCGGGCGGCGGCGTCCAGCTGCTGGGCCTGAGCCGCGGCGCCTAGAGCCAGGGCCGCCAGCGCGCCCGCAAGAGCCGTGATCTTGATCGCGCGCATGTCAGCCTCTCCAGACTAGTCTGGGTTGAGGATGATGGGCATTGCGCGCGTCTGTAAAGGTCTAGCTCAGCGTCGCCTTGGCCAGGGCCAGGAAGCCGGCCAGGTCGACGACCTCGGCGCGGACATCGGGGCTGATCCCGGCCTTCTCGCACAGCTCGCCGCCGCCCAGCGCCTTGAGGCTCGAGCGCAGCATCTTGCGGCGCTGGCCAAAGGCGGCGGCGGTGACGCGCTCCAGGGCCGCGATGATTTCGGCCGGCGGCGGATCGGCCTTGGGGACCAGGCGCACGACGGCCGAGGCGACCTTCGGGGGCGGGGTGAAGGCCTTGGCCGGCAGGTCCATGACCGTGCGGGCCTCGCACAGGGTCTGGGAGATCACGGCCAGGCGGCCATAGGCGTCATCGTCCGTATCCGCCACGATGCGATCGGCGACTTCCTTCTGGAACATCAGGGTCATCGACAGCGGCTTGAACGGGCCCGTGAGCCAGTTGATCAGCAGCTGGGTGCCGACGTTGTAGGGCAGGTTCGAGACGACATGGGCCGGACCGCCCCCTGCGGCCTTGGCCCCATCGACCTTTAGCGCGTCACCCTCGACCAGCTCCAGGCGGCCGTCGGCGACCTCGGCCAGTTCGGTCAGCAGCGGCAGGAAGCGGCTGTCCTTCTCGATGGCCACGACGCGGGCCCCGGTCTCGAGCAGGGCGCGGGTCAGGCCGCCGGGACCGGGACCGACCTCGACCACGGTGTCGCCTCCACCGACCTGGGCCAGGCGGGCGATCTTGCGGGTGACGTTCAGGTCCAGGAGGAAATGCTGACCGAAGCTCTTGCGGGCCAGGAGGTCGTGGCGCTCCAGGGCCTCGCGCAGCGGGGGAAGATCGGCGAGGCTCATCTTGGAACTCGGGTCAGGACTGGTAAGCCGCGCGGCGGGCGGCGATGTCGGCCGCCATGCGGATGGCGGCGATCAGGCTGTCGGGGCGGGCCACGCCGCGGCCGGCGATATCGAAACCCGTACCATGGTCGGGCGAGGTGCGCACGATCGGCAGGCCCAGGGTGACGTTCACGCCGCTCCAGAAGTCCAGCATCTTGACCGGAATCAGGGCCTGATCGTGGTACATGCAGATGACGCCGTCGTAGCGCAGCCGCGCTTCCGGATGGAACAGGGTGTCGGCGGGGGCGGGACCGAAGCAGTCGACGCCCAGATCCTTCAGCGCCTGGACGGCCGGCTGGATGACCAGGATCTCCTCACGGCCGATCGAGCCGCCTTCGCCGGCGTGCGGATTGAGGCCGGCGACGGCCAGGCGCGGGTGGGCGATCCCGAAGTCGCGGCGCAGGGCCTGGGCGGTGACCAGGGCGCAGTTGACGATCGCCTCGGCCGACAGCGCCTCGGGGACGTTCTTGATGGCCGTGTGGATGGTCACCAGCGTGGCGCGCAGGTCGGCGGCGGCTAGCATCATGATCGGCCCGCGCGCGCCTTCGAAGCGCTCGGCGGCGGTCAGTTCGGCCAGGAACTCGGTATGACCGGGAAACTTGAAGCCGGCCTCGTAGAGCGGCGCCTTGGCGATCGGGGCCGTGACCAGGCCCGTCACGGCGCCTGACAGGGCCAGGCCCACGCCAGTTTCGATCCAGCGGATCACCTGCGGCGCATAGGCCGGCGAGGCCTGGCCGGCGACCACGGGCGAGAGCACGGGGATGTCGATGACCGGCAAGGCGTCTTCGAAGACGCCGACAGCCTCTTCCGGACCCGTGACAGGGCGCACCTTGATGCCGCCGCCGGCTGAGGCCAGCAATTGGGCGTCACCGATCACCACGAAGCGCGGACCGTCCTGGCGCAGGGCGCGCCAGGTCTTGGCGATGATCTCGGCGCCGACGCCGGCCGGATCGCCGGCGCTGAGGGCCAGGGGGCGCTGGGGCACCGGCTATCGGGTCTCGATGGTCGCCTGGTTGCGCAGGTCACGCAGATAGCGTTTGGCGATCAGCGCCAGCTGCTGGCCGCGCAGGCGGTTCTCGATCTGGTCGTGCGTCGGGGCGTTGGCGCCGCCCTGGCGCTTGCCGCAGACGGCGATCAGGTGAAGGCCGGCGTCGGTGCGGATCGGATCGGAGATCTGGCCGACGTCCAGCTTGCCGGCGGCGTCCTGGAAGGCGGGCGCCAGGTCGGTGATCTCGGCCTCGCCCAGGTCGCCGGCGATCAGGCCGTCGACCTTGCCGGCCGTGGCCTCGAGGGTCGCGCAGCTGGTGATCTTCGGCTTCAGGTCGTTGAGCACCTTGGCGGCGGCGTCGACCTGGGCCTGGGTGGCGTCGGCGGCCAGCGGCGAGGCGACCTGCTTGAGGTCGACGATGGCCGTCTTGGAGCCCGCGCGCTTGTCGCGCAGATAGATGATGTAGACGCCGTCCTTCACCGCGATCGGGCGCGACAGCTGGCCGGGGCGCAGCTGTTCCAGCGCGGCGTCGACCTCGGCCGGCATTTCACCCTGGCTGACCCAGCCCACGTCGCCGCCGTTGGCGGCCGTGGCCGAGCCGGAGAACTGACGGGCGACGGCCGGGAAGGGCGCGCCCTGCTGCATCTGGCCGATCAGCTGGGCCGCGCCGTTCTCGGCGACCTGCATGCCGCCGACGCGGGCGGCGTCCAGGAACACTTCGCTGATCTGGTACTGCGGCTTGGCGGCCGACTCGGCCAGGCGGCGCTGGTAGGCCTTGATCTGGTCTTCGCCGATGCGCAGGCGCGAGCCGTAGCGGCCCTGGATCCACGACTGCCAGCTCGACTCGGCGCGGATCTGCGCGCGCCAGGTGTCCAGGCCGATGCCCTGCGAGGTCAGCTGCTGCTTCAGCTGATCGGCGGTCATCTTGTTGCCCTGGGCGATGTCGCTGATCTGCTCGTCGACTTCCGGGTCGGTCGAGATGATCGTGATCTTCTGCTCGCGCTCGACGCGGCGCAGCTCCTGCATCTGCAGGCGCTCCTCGATCAGCGAGCGAACGGCTTCCTGCTCGATCTGCGGCAGGTTTTCCTCGGTGGGCTGCATGCCCGAGGTCGCCATCAGCAGACGCATGCGCTGCATGACGTCGTAGGTCGAGATGATGTCGTCGTTGACCACCGCCGCGACGCTCTCGGCCAGGCCCCGGGGAGCGGCGGCGGGCGCGGCCGCTTGCGGCGCCTGCACCAGCGGCGGCGCGGCGTCTTGAGCCAGCGCGGGCAGGCCGAAGCCGCCCACGGTCAAGGCGAGGATGGATGCGGCGCCGGCCGCGAAAGTCGTCACGCTACGCGCAGACCGCATGGATAGTGTCGTTCCTTTAGGCCCAATCATCGCCCTGACGGGCGCGCGGGTCGTTTATCACGTTTTTGGAGACGGCGATCGCCGAGTTGGCCCCGCTCGCCCCCCAGGCGCGGTTACTCAAGTTTCGAGCTAGTACCCTGTATCACCCAATGTGGCGAGCGTTAGGCGGAAGACGACCGTTCGGTCAGGCTGCAGCCGAATGCCGCTGGCCGTCGAGGCGTAGCGATCTTCCTGCTGGTAGATGACGTCGATGCGGATGCAGTCGTCCTGATAGGCCACGCCCAGGTCGCGGCGACGCCACAGGTCGGAGACCATGTCGCGCGAGCCCAGGGCCGTCAGCGACCATTTCTTGGTCAGCTTCAGCTCGGCGATGGCCTCGAAGCTTTCCTGGCGGTTGCCGTTGGTGTCCAGCTCGTCCTTCAGGTAGCGCACCACCGCCCAGCCACGCGCGGTCGAGGCGTTCACCCCGGTCTCGATTCGGTGGATCTCCTGGGTCTGGGCGTCGAGGCGGGTCCGGACGAAGCCGGTGATGCCCGCCATGGGGGTGGCCGTCGCGGCCACGACCCAATCGGACGATCGGCTCTGCAGGCCGGCGCGGGCCGGCAGCAGCGGATCGAACTTGGTGCGGAAGCTGCGGCCGACCAGGATGGTGCCGCCGCGGCCCTTCGACAGGTTGACGGTCGCGCGACCGCCGACGTTCAGGCGCTGGCCGCCCTCATAGAGGTCGAAGCCCGGCGACTTGTTGGCCTGGAAGAGGTTGGTCTCGTCGAATTCCAGCGTCTGGCTGTCTTCGTTGTACAGGTACTGGGTCGTCCCGTTGCGGGCGACCACGGTCGGCACGCGCGAGCTTTCCGAACCGATAGCCACCTGGGCCAGGGGCTCCAGCACCACGCTGCCGCCGCCGCCGAGCGGCTTGTAGAACGGCAGGCTGAAGTCGACGCCGCCGACGCCCAGCGCCCGCGTGTAGTTCTGCTTGGTCTCGTCGCCCAGGGCGGCCGCCGCGGGGGTGACGTAGGTCTTGATCGCATAGGCGTCGGCGCGGGCCTGGGCGAAGGGCGAGACCTTCAGGCCGTTGCCGATGATCGCGCTGGTGCGCCAGTCGCCCTGCAGGGTGGCGCGGCTGGAATCGACGCCGCCCTGACCCTTGTAGGTCGGCAGGAAGTAGGGCGCTTCGCCGTACTGCGACTCCGAGCGGTTCAGCATGACGCCGGTGCCCTGCAGGCGCAGGCGCCCGCCCAGGACCGGAGCGGACGGCTCCCAGCGGCCCTCGACCAGCGGACCGATCAGCGGGAAGGCGCCGCTGTTTTCGAAGGCGTTGGCCGTGCCGGTCGTGGCGTTCAGGCCGACGACGCGCAGGCCCTGCACCGACACCGCCGAGACCGACAGCCACGAGCGCTCGTCCTGGCGAGTGGTGTACAGCTGCGAGACCAGGCGGCGGTCGTCGCTCGTGAACAGGCCGCGCTGCTGGTAGACGTCGTTGATCTTGTACTTGTCGAACAGCACTGCGTCCGAGACGCGCTCGGCCGAGAAGCCCCACTTCCACTTTTCGTCGATGTCGAACTTGCCCTTGGCCAGGATGTAGCTGCGGGCCGTGGACTGGCCGAAGCGGTCGCCCCGGATGTCGAAGTCCTTGTCGTAGGTGAAGCCGCCGCGCGCCTCGAGCATCCCCGAGTAGAAGCGCTTGCGGTAGTTCACGTTCAGGAACGGGTTCACCTGGCTGTTGATCTGCGGGGTGATGACCACGTCCGACGACGGCGAGATCACCTGCAGATAGGGCTGCTGGTACGAGACGCCGCGGCCGCGCGAGAAGTCGATGCGCGGCGACAGGAAGCCCGAGCTGCGCTTGGCCTGCGGGTCGGGGTGCCAGAACAGCGGCAGATAGACCACCGGCGCGCCCCACAGGCGGATGACGGCGTTCTTGTAGTAGACTAGCTGGCGCTGCTTATCCTGGACGATCTTGTCGGCCTGCACGGACCAGGTCGGACGCGGCTTCTCAGCGCAAACCTCGCAGGGCGTGTAGATCGCCTGGTTCAGCTCCTGGATGTTCTCGTTGCGGCGCACGGCCGTCACGGCGGCCAGCTTCATGTTCTGGTCGAGGCGGGCGGCGAAGTTGCGGGCGAAACCCGCCTTCATGTCCTTGTCGACTTCCAGGTGGTCGGCGAACTCGGCCGTGCCGTCCGGATTGATCATCTGGACGTGGCCATTGGCGACCACCGCGCCGGTCTTGCTATCGTAGACGACCTCGTCGGCGCGCAGGGTCCGGCCCTGATAGCGAGCCTCGACGCTGCCGCGCGCGGTCATCTTCTCGGCCTGCTCGTCACGGATCAGCAGATCGGCTTCCAGGTAATAGCCTTCGTCGCCCAGTCCGTCGGACGGGGCGGCCGAGACCACCGGGACCGGCGGAATGTTGACCAGGCTTTGCTGAGCGTTTGCCGCACCTGTGCAGGCGAACGTCAGCCACGCCGCGCCGCTCAGCAGCAGAGCGCGGCAGACAGCGCTGTGACGCGTTTCAGTCATGAACGACCCTGGCAGCAATGACTCACCCATCTTCCGTATAGCAAAGCAAAGTGAACCCCGCCAAAAGGGCCACGATCGGCGGCGTCCAGGCAGCGATAACCGGAGCCAGAACGTCCGCCTTGCCCAACGTGCTGCAAAGCTCGTTGAAGAAAAAGAACCCGAAGCCCAGCGCGACGCCCGAGCCGGCCAGAGTGGCCAGGCCGCCCAGGCGCATCAGGCGCAGCGAGAAGGCCGCCGCCAGCACCGACATGGCCGCGAACAGCAGCGGCGTGGCCAGGTCTTGCTGCAGGCGCAGCTTGAACGGCGCGGCCGAGAACCCGGCGTCTTCGGTGCGCTGGATCGTCGAGGGCAGGCGCCACAGGGCTACGGCCTGCGGGGTGTTGAAGCGCTCCGAGGCGCTGCGGTCGTCCAGGTTGGACGGGATGGAGAGGCTGTCGGAGCGGATGGCCCCGGCGCCGGGGGTCGCCTCGCGCACGCCCGACAGGCGCCAGAAGCCGGGCTCCAGCCGCGCCTCGTTGGCCTCGATGCGGCGGGTGAAGTCCATCACGCCCTTGTTGTTCAGCGCATAGACGAACAGCGACACGCCGCGCAGGCGCACCGAACCGTCCACCGTGTCGCGCGCCCGGGCGCGGATGACGATCTGGGTCTTGTCGTCGCCCTGACGCAGCCAGGTGCCCTTGGGGATTTCCTTCAGGTACCCGTTCATCATGTTGTCGCGCTCGGTCTCGAACCGGGCGGTCATGGCCGTGGTCATCGGGTTGAGCAGGGTGATCGACAGCAGGCCGATCACGAACGACGCCGCCGCCGCCGGCATGATGAAGCGCCAGGCCGACACGCCGGCCGCGCGCATGGCGATCAGCTCGCTGCGGCGGTTCAGCTCGACGAACGCCCACATCGTGCCGAACAGGAAGACGAACGGCGCTAGCACCAGGATCGTGGCCGGCGCCTGCAGGATGGTCAGGTAGAACAGCTGCAGGAAGCCGACATCGGTGCGGGTGCCCACGTTGCGGGCGATGTCGACGAAGGCGATCAGCATCACCATCGCGCCCAGCACAGACACGGCGCCGACCAGCGCGCCCATGGTGCGCCGCAGCACGTAGCGTTCCAGCATGCCCATGGTCATCAGGCGGCTCCCGTCCAGGCGGGGGCGGGCTTGATCGACTTGCTGGCGCGGCGACGGGAGACCTTCTGCCGGAAGATCTGCGACAGGCCCCACCACATGGCGGCCAGGGGCACCATGTACTGCAGCACGTTCAGCCAGGCGCCGTCCTCGCACGCGGCCTGCACGCCGAACCCGACGATGCGGACGATGCCGGCGGCGGCGCCCACCGCGGCGATGCGGCGGCCATAGCCCATGCGGCTGAACGAGCCGCCCAGCACGGCGGCCAGGGCCATGGTCATCAGGGCGATGTTGTACAGCGGGCTAGCGAAGCGCGAATGGCCCTCGGCCAGCATCTTGTCCTTGTTCCGCTGTTCCCATTCCTGGGTCAGGTCGGGGAAGAACAGCTCGTGCGGATAGCGGTCCGAGATCTTGTAGTGCAGCAGCTCGTCGCGCTTGACCATGCTGGACAGGTCGAAGGTGTACTCGTCGAACGAGGTGTACTGCAGCACTCCTTGCCTGGAGAATTGCTGGTTGCTGCCATGACGCATGATCAGCACCGGCTCGCCGCGGCGGGTGGCGATCTCGGCCTCGCGCGCCGAATAGGTCGAGGCCCCGCCGTTGGGCAGGTCCTGGTGGATGAACAGGTTCTGGATCTTGTTGTCGCGGTCGATCGACTGGGCATAGACCGTCAGGCCGGGGCCGGGCTCGGTGAACTGGCCCGGCTGCACCAGGGTCGAAGCGACGTCGGCCTTGATCTCGAACGAGGTCTCGCGGATCTGGCGGGCGCTCCAGGGCTGCAGCCACAGGCCCGAGACCAGCGAGAGCAGGGCGGCGATCACCGCCAGGCGCATGGCCGGCGAGATCACGCTCCAGCGACTCATGCCGCCGGCGAAGCAGACGACGATCTCTTGCTCGGTGTGCAGGCGATTGAGGGCCACCAGAGCGGCCACGAACAGGGCCAGCGGCAGCATGATCGCCAAGAGCTGGGGCAGGGCCAGCATGATGATCTTCAGGAAAACCAGCGCGCTTTGGCGCTGCTCGACCAGAACGTCGAACTCCGACAGGCTGCGCGCCAACAAGGCAAGCGCCACCAGGGCCGCCGTCGCCAGAAGCGTCGGGCCGAGCAACTGGCGGAAGAGATAACGTTCTATGAGGCGCATGCAGAGTCGTTCGGGGCGGATGGATTCGCGGGACGAACCCCGAAGATGGGCCGTTCTACACGGGGGCTTTGTCTCGGCACAACCAGGGACCTAACTTGGCCGTCCGCAGTGGCGGCGAACGGAGCCTTTTCTATGGCGCGGCATTGGACTATGCCGCCTAATCAAGACCAGCGGCAGCGCCGTCGCGACGCGCCGTTCTGAAGTCGCCCAAATGCAGGAGCGCGGCATGCGTATCGAGTTCGTCCCCGTCGACACCCAGGCCGGCGCCACCGCCGCCATCGCGGTTCTGGCCCATGAGGGCGCGGCCCTCTCGCCGGAAGCCCGGGCGGCGAACGAAGCCACCGGCGGCGCCCTGGCGCGCGCCATCGCCGGCGGTCGCTTCACCGGCGCCAAGGGCCAGGCCCTGGACCTCGTCGCCCCGCACGGCCTGGAAGCCGCCCGCCTGGTGCTGGTCGGCGTGGACGGGCAGGGCGCTGTCGAGCCGGAAGCCGTCGAAGCCGCCGCCGCCTCGGCCTACCAGGCCGTGAAGACCTCGGGCGTCACCGAGCTGGTCCTGAAGCTGGGCGCCGACGCCGAGAGCGCCGCCCGCGCCGCCTTCGGCGCGCGTCTGGCCGCCTACCGCTTCGATCGCTATCGCACGACCGAGAAGGCCGAGAAGAAGCCGTCGATCCAGGTGATCAAGGTCGCCGCCGCCGATCCGGTCAAGGCTCAGAAGGCGTTCGAGCCGCTCTCGGCCCTGGCCGACGGCATCCTGTTCAGCCGCGATCTGGTCTCCGAGCCGGCCAACATCCTGCATCCGGAAGAGTTCGCCGCCCGCGCCAAGAGCTTGGAAAGCCTGGGCCTGGAAGTCGAGATTCTGGGCGAGGCCGAAATGGCCAAGCTGGGCATGGGCAGCCTGCTGGGCGTGGGCCAAGGCAGCCGCCGCGAGAGCCAGCTGGTGATCATGAAGTGGATGGGCGCGGCCGACAAATCGGCTCAGCCGATCGCTTTCGTCGGCAAGGGCGTGACCTTCGACACGGGCGGCATCTCGATCAAGCCGGCCGACGGCATGGAGGACATGAAGTGGGACATGGGCGGCGCGGCCGCCGTGACCGGCCTCATGCACGCCCTGGCCGGCCGCAAGGCCAAGGTCAACGCGATCGGCATTCTGGGTCTCGTGGAAAACATGCCCGACGGCAACGCCCAGCGTCCGGGCGACGTGGTCACCTCGATGTCGGGCCAGACCATTGAAGTCATCAACACCGACGCCGAAGGCCGCCTCGTGCTGGCCGACGCGCTCTGGTACTGCCAGGACCGCTTCAAGCCGCAGTTCATGATCGACCTGGCCACCCTGACCGGCGCGATCATCATTTCGCTGGGTCATGACTATGCGGGTTTGTTTAGCAATAACGATGGTTTGTCGGAAAAACTTCTCGCCGCCGGCAAGGCCGAGCGCGAGCCGCTGTGGCGCCTGCCGCTGCCGGCCGCCTACGAGAAGCAGATCGACAGCCCGATCGCCGACATGAAGAACATCGGCGGTCGCCCGGCCGGCTCGATCACAGCCGGTCTGTTCCTGCAGCGCTTCGTCAACAACGTGCCGTGGGCTCACCTCGACATCGCTTCGGTGGCCTGGAAGAAGCCGTCGACCGATCCGACCGTGCCCGATGGCGCGGCCGGCTACGGCGTACGGCTGCTGAACCGCCTCGTCGCCGACGCCTACGAAGGCTGAGCATGAGCGCTACCCCCTGCGAGGTCTGGTTCTATCACCTCGAGCGCTCGCCGCTCGAGGCGGTGCTGCCCGAGCTTCTGGAAAAGACGCTCGGCAGGGGCTGGAAGGCGCTGGTGCGCGGCGGCGATCCGCAACGCATCGAGGCGCTGGACCAGCACCTGTGGACCTTCCGGGAGGACAGCTTCCTGCCGCACGGCCTGGCCAGCGAGCCGATGGCTGAGCGGCAGCCGGTGCTGCTGACGGGGGAAGACCACAATCCCAACGCCGGCGATGCGGTGTTCCTGATCGACGGGGCGGATCCTGGAGATCTTTCAGGGGTTTCCCGCTGTATCCTGCTGTTCGATGGCAGGAACGACGAGGCGTTGGCGCAGGCGCGCGGGCGCTGGTCGGTGTTCAAGAAGGCCGGGCATCCGGTATCCTACTGGCGCCAGGGCGCCGAGCGCGGTTGGGAGAAGCAGGCATGAAGCGGATCGCATCCATCCTGGCCCTGGGCCTGGTTCTGGCCTCGTGCTCCAGCGCGCCAGAGCCGGCCCCGCCGCCGCCGCCGACCACGCCCACCGCGCCGCCCGCCCTGGCCCTGCCGGCCAAGCCGCCGGCCGAGAAGGACCAGTGCGGTCTGAAGGACGCCCAGCAGTATATCGGCAAGCCCCGCACCAGCCTGCCGGCCCCGGTCGATCCGTCGCGCTGGCGCGTGGCCTGCACCACCTGTCCGGTGACGATGGATTTCCGGGCAGATCGACTGAATATCCTGTTCAATGCCGACACCGGCATCGTTCAGGAAGTGAAGTGCGGGTAATAACGTTGTTATCCGAGGCTTTCCTGGCGTTTTCGCGTCTCGGGTGAAATAAGCCGAGTCACCGGACATTTCCGCCCGGTTGGCTTGTTGCATGGTCGATAGCGCGAATATCCAGCCCAAGCTCGGCAATGACTGGCAGGCGACGCTTCTCAGCGGCCTGATCGCCGCCCTCGGCTTTGGACTGCTGGCCTATCTGTGCGTCGAGGTTCCGCGCTCGCTGGGCCAATCCTCGCCGATCTGGCTGTCCAACGGCTTTCTCGCCGCCATCCTGCTGACCGCGCCGAACCGGCGCTGGCCGATCATCTTCGTCGGCGGCCTGTTAGGGTCCTGGGTGGCGGGCTGGCATGCGGGCTATGGGCCGTGGTCCTATCTGCTGATCGGCGGCGCCAGCGTGCTGCAAGGCCTGCTGGCGGCCTATGCGGTGCGGCGGGTGGTCGGCGACGAGATCGATCTGGGCCGCCCCCGGGACATGCTGTCCTTCATCCTGCTGGCCGGCTTCGGCGCGCCGCTGTGCACCGGTCCCATCACGGCGGGCCTCTACATCTGGCTGGTCGGCCCTGCGCCCTGGGCGGACTTCGCGGGCTGGACGCTCAGCGACATGCTGGGGATGCTCAGCATCGCGCCCTGTCTCCTGGTGCTGCTGCGAGCCCCGACCTATCTGCGCGAGCGGCCGCTGACCCGCGACGGGGTGCTGTCGATCCTGATCTGCTGCGTGGTGACGATCTTCGTCTTCACCCAGAGCACCTATCCGCTGCTGTTCCTGGCCCCGCCGGTGATGCTTCTGGTCGCCTGGCGCCAGGAAGTGCTGGGCGCGGCGATCAGCGCGACCCTGGTGGCGGCGATCTCGGTGTCGATGACCATGGCGGGGCTGGGCCCCATCCACACGATCGACGTCGGGCCGGGACCGCAGTCGCTGATGTTGCAGGTGTTCCTGGTCGTCGCCACCTTCGTGACCCTGCCGGTCGCAGCGCTGGAACGCCATCGCCGCGCCATCGTCGCCACGCTGCTGGAGACCCGCGCGGCCGCCCAGCGCAGCGAGGCCAGCTTCCGCCTGCTGGCCGAAAGCGCTCTCGACATCATCGCCCACAGCGACCTCCAGGGGCAGATGACCTATGTCTCGCCGGCCGCCCTGGCGATCACCGGCTACGCGCCCGAGGAACTGCTGGGCCGCCGCTATCCGGACATCCTGCATCCCGACGACCTTGAGACGATCGAGCGCGTGCTGCGCGCCCAGCGCAGCTGCGCCAACGCCGACCAGGCTCCGCCGACCACGACGGTGGAATATCGCGTCTTCCGCAAGGACGGAGCGATCATCTGGCTGGAGTCGCGCCCGACCCTGGCCTGCGACCCCGTCACCGGCGAGGCCAGCGGCGTCACCGACATCATCCGCGACATCACCGCCCGCAAGGCGCTGGAGATGGACCTGCGCGCCGCCCGCGAGGAAGCCGAGAAGGCCGCCGCGGTGAAGGGCGAGTTCCTGGCCAATATGAGCCACGAGTTGCGCACCCCGCTGACGGCGGTGATCGGCTTCGCCAACCTGCTGGCCGACGAGCCCGCCCTCAGCGCCCGCGGCCAGCGCTACGTCGACCGCATCGCCACCGGCGGCCGCACCTTGCTGGCGACCATCAACGACATTCTCGACTTCTCGCGCCTGGAGCGGGGCCGCATCGCCCTGAATCCGCGTCCGGTGAAGATCACCGACCTAGTCTCCGAGGTGCTGGAGATGCTGGGGCCCGACGCGGCCGCCAAGGACCTGCTGCTGCGCTCGGCCGGCGACGAGATCGCGCCGCCCGAGCTGTATCTGGATCCGGAGCGCGTGCGGCAGGTGCTGCTGAACCTGATCGGCAACGCCGTGAAGTTTACCGACGCCGGCGAGGTCCGCCTGGACACCGAATACGACGTCGAGGCGGGGCGCCTGCGGGTCACCGTTACCGACACCGGTCCGGGCGTCACCGCCGAGGATCAGGCGCTGATCTTCGCGCGCTTCGCCCAGATCGACGCCGCCCTGACCCGCGAGCACGGCGGCACGGGCCTGGGGCTGGCCATCTCGCGCGGCCTGGTCGAACTGATGGGCGGCGAGATCGGCGTCGAGAGCACCATGGGGCAGGGCGCGCGCTTCTGGTTCGAGGTTCCGGCCGAGACAGGTCCTCCCCACGACGCCGCTCCGGCGCCGGAGGAGGGCGGCGAGATCGTGCTGCCGCCGCCGGGCAGCCGGGTGCTGGTCGTCGACGACAATCCGGGCAATCGCGAGCTGGTCCGCTCGGTGCTGGAGGCGGTCGGTGTCCAGGTGGTCGAGGCCGCCGACGGCGAGGCCGGCGTCGCCGCCGCGGCCGCCGCGGCCTACGACGCCATTTTGATGGATCTGCGCATGCCCAAGCTGGACGGCGCAGCCGCCGCCCAGCGCATCCGCGAGGGCGATGGGCCCAGCGCCAAGGCGGCGATCATCGCCTTCTCCGCCGACGTCCGTACCGCGCCGCTGGACCCGGTGTTCGACGGCGCGACTCCCAAGCCCCTGACCGTGGCCTCGCTGCTGGCGACGCTGGTTCACGCGCTCAGCGGACCTCGCGTCGCCCCTATCTAGACAACGTTGTCAATCTGCGTCACCAAGTGGCCTGACCGGTAGCCGCCCGCACAAGAGGCGGCCTCTGGACGGGAGGACGCCGCATGAAATCCTGGCTCGCGCCGAAATCCTTTTCGGTATGGGGCGCCGCCATTGTGCTCGCCTTGTCCGCACCGGCCCAGGCCGAGGGTTGGCTGAAGGCCAAGGACGCCCGCATCGTCGACGAGACCGGCAAGCCGGTGATCCTGCGCGGCATGGGCCTGGGTGGCTGGAAGCTGCAGGAAGGCTACATGCTGCGCCTGGCCAAGCTGGGCCAGCAGCATGTGATCCAAGGCAAGATCGCCGACCTGGTGGGCCCTGAGCGCCAGAAGGCCATCCACGAGGCCTGGCTCGACAACCACACGACCAAGGCCGACATCGACGCCATGGCCGCCTGGGGTTTCAACTCGGTGCGCCTGCCGATCCACTACGACCTGCTGACGCTTCCCGTCGACCAGGAGCCGACGCCGGGCGCGGATACCTGGAAGGAGGACGGCTTCAAGCGGATCGACGACCTGTTGGCCTGGAGCAAGGCCAATGGCGTCTACCTGATCCTGGATTTGCACGCAGCGCCGAACGGGCAGGGCAATGACCTAGCGATTTCCGACCGCGATCCGGCCAAACCCTCGCTGTGGGACAGTCCCGAGGCGCGCCGCAAGACCATCGCCCTCTGGAGGAAGCTGGCCGCCCGCTACAAGGACGAGCCGATGGTCGGCGCCTATGACCTGATCAACGAGCCCAACTGGGACTTCGACGGATCCGGCGCCAAGAACGGCTGCAAGGACGAGAAGCAGGACGCCCTGTGGGCCTTCTACCGTGAGGCCACGGCCGCCATTCGCGAGATCGATCCGCGCCGCCTGATCGTCATCGAAGGCAACTGCTGGGGCAACAACTACAAGGGCATGGGCAAGCCGTGGGACGCCAACATGGCGCTCAGCTTCCACAAGTACTGGAACGTCAATGACGACGCGTCGATCGCCGCCCACCTGAAGCTGCGCAAGGAGACCGGCCTGCCGCTGTGGCTGGGCGAGAGCGGCGAGAACTCCAACGTCTGGTTCGCCGACGCCATCCGCCTGGTCGAGAAGCATGATATCGGCTGGGCCTTCTGGCCGCTGAAGAAGATCGGTTTCAACCAGCCGCTCGAGATCAAGGTCGACCCGGCCTATGACGACGTCGTCGCCACCCTGACCGGCGAAGCCCAAATGGCGGGCAAGGCCCCGGTCAGCGCAGACAAGGCCTATGCGGTGCTGATGAAGCTGGCCTCGCACGACGTGCGCTTCGAAAACAACGAGGCCCATCCCGACGTCATCGACGCCATGTTCCGTCAGCCGCACGACGCCAGCGTCCGGCCGTTCGCCCGGCATGCGGTCGGCTCGAAGGGCGCGACGATCCCAGCCTGGCAATACGATCTGGGCGTCATCGGCGCGGCCTATCACGACACCGACGCGGCCAACTATCACGTCTCGACGGGCGGCGAGCGTCAGCCTTGGAACAGCGGCCGCACGGGTCGCAACGACGGCGTCGACCTGGCGCGCACGCCGGACGGCGGGCTGAAGGTCGTCGACTTCAAGGCAGGCGAATGGCTGCGCTACACGATCTCGGCGACGGCCGGACGGTATGCGGTGAACATCGTAGGGACCGGACCGATGGGAATCGTCGTCAACGGCGACTCAGAGGTGAAGAGCGGCGCGGTCGTGAAGCTGCTAACGGGGACCAACACCTTGGTGCTGAGATCGACAGGCGCGGCGGACGTGTCGACGATCCGGCTGACGCCGGCGAAGTGATCAGCGCTTGCCCAGGCCCGGGAACATCGCCGGTTCGCCGTCGAACACCCCCAGATAGCCCAGCTCGCCCAGCAGCGGCGTCAGGTCTTCGACCAGGTCGCCGGACTGCGGGAGATGCGCCGGGCGGCCGGTCTGGTCATGCAGGCGGTAGACGGTCCACAGCTTGCCCTTGGGGGCGGCGGCGCCGGGCTGGATGAACTTGTGCTCCCAGCCGACCAGGGCCGGGGTGCGGCCGATCACGACGTCGAAAGGACGGTCGCGGAAGGCCAGGTCCATCTCGACGCGCATGGCCTCGCCGATCCGGGCGTTCACCCAGGCGGCGAAAGCCTCCAGGACGGCGTGAGCGGACAATCCTTCCGGATTGGCCACGACGTGGTTGCGAGGATGGGCGGGCTTGCTCATGAGCCGACCATGCGACGCCAGGTGTCGCGGAAGCGCTAAACTTCTTGGTTGATAGAGGTTTACCACAACCTCTCCGACTTCCCGGCGAAAGCCGGGACCCAGATCTCGGGGCGCGGAGATGATGGGATGAGCGCGGCGCCGATAGCGCCCACGCCAGCGCTCTTCCATATGGACCCCGGCTTTCGCCGGGGAGGCGGAGTGGGGGATTAGGCCTCGGCCTCCGCCAATTCCTCCGCCAGCGTCATCCACGCGGCTTCGGCCTCGTCCAGCTTGGTCTTGGCGTTGTCACGACGCTTGGTCAGCTCGGCGACCTTGCCGGGGTTCTTGACGTAGAGATCCGGGTCCTCGAGCTGGGCTTCCAGTTCGGCCAGGTTGCGCGTGCAGCGGGTCATGACCTGTTCGGCGGACTCGACCTTGCGGCGCAGCGGCTCGACGGCGACCTTCTTCTTGGCGGGTTCCGCCGCAGCGACCGGTTCGCGCGCCACCTGGGTCGGTTTCACGGCTTGCTTGGCGCGGTCCAGCACGAACTTGGCGTAGTCGTCCATGTCGCCGTCGAACGGCTTTACCGTACCATCGGCGGCCAGCCACAGGCGGTCGGCGACCAGCTCCATCAGCGAGCGATCGTGGGTGATAAGGATCACGGCGCCCTGATAGTCGTTCAGAGCGTCCAGCAGGGCGCGGCGGCTGTCGATGTCCAGGTGGTTGGTCGGTTCGTCGAGGATCAGCATGTGCGGCGCGTCCATCGCCACCAGGTTCAGCAGCAGGCGCGCGCGCTCGCCGCCGGACAGGCTTTCGACCTTGGTCTCCTGCTTGCCGAAGTCGAGGCCGAACTGCGCCAGCTTGGAACGGCGCGAGCTTTCGGAAGACTCCGGCATGGCCCGGCGGATGATCTCCAGCGGGGTGTCCTCTGGATCCATCGCCTCGATTTGATGCTGGTGGAACCAGCCGACCTTCATCTTCTTGTCGCGGTGGAATTCGCCGGCCTGCACGCCCAGGGCGCCGGCGATCATCTTGGCGAAGGTCGACTTGCCCGCGCCGTTGACGCCCAGCAGGCCGATCCGGTCGTCCAGGTCCATGCGCAGATTGAGGTTCTTGAGGATCGAGCGGCCTTCCTCGTAGCCGACATTGGCCCGCTCCAGCCGGATCAGCGGCGGCGGCAGGGGGCGCGGCGGCGAGGGCAGGGTGAAGGGCGCGACGCGCTCCTCGATCGTGGTGGCCACCGGCTGCATCTTGGCCAGGCGCTTCATACGCGACTGGGCCTGGGCGGCCTTGGAAGCCTTGGCCTTGAAGCGATCGACGAAGGCCTGCAGGTGGGCGCGCTCGGCGTCCTGCTTGGCCTTGGCCGACAGTTGCAGGCGAGCCTTCTCGGCGCGACGCTCCTCGAAATCGTCGTAGCCGCCGGTGTAGAGTTCCAGCTTGCCGCCGGCCAGGTGCAGCATGTGGGTGCAGCTGTTGTTCAGCAGTTCGCGGTCGTGGCTGACGATCAGGGCAGTGTGCGGATATTTCTGCAGGCGGGCTTCCAGCCAGAGCGCGCCTTCCAGGTCGAGATAGTTGGTCGGTTCGTCCAGCAGCAGCATGTCGGGCTCGGCGAACAGCGCCGCGGCCAGCGCCACGCGCATGCGCCAGCCGCCCGAGAACTCGCTCATCGGCCGCGCCAGGTCTTCCTGCGTGAAGCCCAGGCCGACCAGGATTTCGGACGCCTTGGCCGGGGCGGCGTCGGAATCGATCTCGATCAGCCGGCCCCAGATCTCGCCCATCTCCTCGGGATCGGCGGTCTCCAGCCGGGTCAGCAGGCCGTGGCGCTCCTCGTCGGCCTCCAGCACCGTCTCCAGCAGGGTGAAGGGCGTGGCCGGGTGCTCCTGATCCACCGAACCGATCCGCGCGGTCTTGGGCAGGCTGATCTCGTCGTCGCCGGCGTGCAGCTGACCCAGGATCAGCTTGAACAGCGTCGACTTGCCCACGCCGTTGCGACCGATCAGGCCGACCTTGGCGCCCGGCGGCAGGCTGACGCTGGCATGGTCGAAGAACTTCCGACCCCAGGCGTTGAAGGTCAGGTCACGGATCTGAAGCATTTTATGAAGGTTACGCGGCGGGGTTGGCGGGGAGGAGGCGCACGGCTATAAGCCCGCAACCTTCTAATTCACAACTCTTCTGTGAGACCAACACGTGACCGAACGCACCTTCTCGATCATCAAGCCGGACGCCACGCGTCGCAACCTGACCGGCTCGGTCAACGCTGTGATCGAGGCCGCCGGCCTGCGCATCGTCGCTCAACGTCGCGTGAAGCTGACCGAAGCCCAAGCCAAGAAGTTCTACGAAGTGCACGCCGAGCGTCCCTTCTACGGCGAACTGGTCGGCCAAATGACCGCCGAGCCGGTCGTGGTCCAAGTGCTGCAAGGCGACAACGCCGTGGCCAAGTACCGTGAAGTCATGGGCGCCACGAACCCGGAAAACGCCGACGAAGGCACGATCCGCAAGCTGTTCGCCCTGTCGATCGGCGAAAACTCGGTGCACGGTTCGGACAGCCTGGAAAACGCGGGCATCGAAATCGCCCAGTTTTTCACCGAAGACGAAATCGTCGGCTAAGGCTTTCCGCCTTATCGACTGCGAGAAGGCCGGGGCGAAAGCTCCGGCCTTTTTGTTTGGAAACTCCCGGCGGGCGGGCGCGCTATGTCCTCGTAAGCAGATGCGAATGCGAGGACCCCATGCCCCTGACCAAGAGCCACGACATCCTGGGTGAGGACCTGATCGGGCAGGGCGGCGGAAAGCTGGGCGCCATTCGCGAGACCTTCGTCGATCTCGACACGGGCCGGATCGAGTTCCTGGTCGTGGAGGCGGTCGGACTGCTTGGTGGATCGGGAAAGTATCACCCGGTTCCGTGGTCGATCGTCCGCTACGATCCGATGGCCAAGGAATTCCGGGCCGAGATCTCCAAGGACCAGTTCAAGGGTTCGCCCAGCTATGACCGCGCGCAGATCGGCAGCGCCGATTATGCCTGGGACGAGCAGTCGAACCGGTACTACGACGTCTCGTCGGACGTCGTCGTCGCACCGTGATCTAGGCCGCGGCGGCGGGCTGCTGGCTGCGCTTGAACCACATGACGCCCCCGCCGACAGCCAGGATCAGCGCCAGGGCGATGCCGCTGGCCAGGGCCGGGTCGCTGCCGAACATCTGCAGATTGCGGGCGGCCAGATAGCCGGGCGCCAGCAGCGAGATCACCCAGATCGGCGCCGACAGCACATTGGCGAAGTGGAAGCTCCACGGGCGGGTGCGCGAAATGCCCGCCAGGATCGGGATGAACGGCCGGGCCGGACCCAGATAGCGGGCGGCGGCGATGGCGATGACGCCATGGCGGCGGGTCAGGAGCTTGGCGCGAGCCAGCAGGCGGCGCTGGCCGGCGAACAGCAGCTTGGTGGCGCGGCGGCCGCCCAGGCGATGACCCATCAGATAGGAAAGGGCGTCACCGGCGGCCGCGCCGGCGCTGCACCACAGAATGGCTTCCACCGGATGCAGGGCGCCGTTGGCGACCAGGGCGCCGGCCGCCAGCATGACGCCGACGATCGGGATCAGCAGGCCCACCACCAGCAGGGCTTCTAGCAGCGTCAGGACGAACAGGATCGCGCCCACAAGGGCGTTGTTGTCCGCGGCGGCGCGAAAGAGATCGGCGGTGAAGGCGTCCATGGAAACCATCATTGCCCGAAGATAGTGACGAAGTTCTGACCGAACGACGCTCGCCGATGCGACACGCCGTCTCAGGGTTGTCGCCAGCCTATACCGAGAATCGCCGTTCGACGAAATCGGCCAGGGTGGCGGCATAGAGCCTGTGCTCCTGCTCCAGCACCCGAGCCGACAGGCTGTGCTCGTCGTCGCCGGCCAGGATCGGCACGCGGGCCTGGCCCAGAATCGGGCCTTCGTCGACGCCGACCGTGACCAGATGGACGGTGCAGCCGGCCTCGGCCTCGCCGGCGGCGATCGCGCGGTTGTGGGTGTCCAGCCCCGGATAGGCCGGCAGCAGGGATGGATGGATGTTCAGCATCCGGCCATCCCAGGTCTCGACCAGGAACGGCGTCAGGATGCGCATGTAGCCGGCCAGGGCGATGACCTGGATCCCGCGCGCGCGCAGGGCCGCGTCGATGGCGCGCTCGTGGGCCTCGCGGTCCTTGCCGAAGGGCTTCTGATCGACGCACAGCGCCTCGACCCCGGCCGCGGCGGCGATCTCCAGGCCCTTGGCGTCGGGCTTGTTGGCCAGGACGAGGGCGATCTCGAACGGGCAGTCATCCGCCTGCGCCGCGCGGACCAGGGCCTCCATGTTGGAGCCCCGGCCCGAGATCAGCGCGGCGACTTTCGTACGGCTCATCAAGCCTTGACCAGCTGACCGCAGATGAAGGCGTCCTCGCCGGCGTTCAGCAGGGCGGCCAGCACCGGCTCTGCGTCGGCCTGCGCCACGATGATGATGAAGCCCACGCCGCAGTTGAACGTGCGGCGCATCTCGTGCTCCGACACGCCGCCCACTTCCGCCAGCCAGTCGAACACCGCCGGTTGGGCCCAGGCGTTCCAGTCGAACTCCGCGGCCAGACCCTCGGCGATGGCGCGGGGCGGGTTCTCGATCAGACCGCCGCCTGTGATGTGGGCGCCGCCCTTGATGCGGCCCGACTTCAGCAGGGGCAGCAGCGACTTCACATAGATGCGGGTCGGAGCCATCAGGGCTTCGGCCAGGGTCTTGCCGTCCTCGAACGGGCAGGGGGCGTCCCAGGCCAGGCCCGAACGCTCGACCACGCGGCGCACCAGCGAGTAGCCGTTGGAGTGCGGACCCGACGAGCCCAGGCCGATGATGATGTCGCCGGCGCGCTGCTTGTCCAGCTTGGGAAGGACCTTGTCGCGGTCGACCGCGCCGACCGAGAAGCCGGCCAGGTCATATTCGCCGTCGCTGTACATGCCCGGCATCTCGGCGGTCTCGCCGCCCACCAGGGCCGAGCCAGAGAGCTTGCAGCCCTCGGCGATGCCGGCGACGACGCTCTTGGCGGTCTCGACGTCCAGCTTGCCGGTGGCGAAGTAGTCCAGGAACATCAGCGGCTCGGCGCCCTGGGCCAGCAGGTCGTTGACGCACATGGCCACCAGATCGATGCCGACCGTGGCGTGCATGCCCGCGTCGATCGCGATCCGCAGCTTGGTGCCCACGCCGTCGGTCGTGGTGACCAGCAGGGCGTCCTCGTAGCCGGCCGCCTTGAGGTCGAACAGCGCGCCGAACCCGCCCAGGCTAGCCTCCGCGCCAGGGCGGCGCGTGGCCTTGGCCAAAGGCTTGATGGCGTCCACGAGGGCGGCGCCCGCATCGATGTCGACGCCGGCCTGGGCGTAGGTGAGGCCGTTCTGCTGATCGCTCATGGTGCGCTCTGGGGCTCGCTTTGGTCTATCGGAAGGCGACGAGACCCTCCGAACACGCGGAAAATTTGCTTTCCCGGTACGCTGGGCGCGTCTTGACGCTTGCAGACTCGGGGGTGCGCGAGGCTATTAGCAGCGGATGAAGCCGATCACCACCACCGCCGAGCTGGCGGCGTTTTGTAATGCGCTTGCGGGCGAGCCTTTCGTTGCTGTGGACACCGAGTTCATGCGCGAAACGACGTATTGGCCCAAGCTGTGCCTGATCCAGGTCGCGTCCCCCACCCATGAGGCGGTCATCGACCCGCTGGCCGAGGGCATCGACCTGGAGCCGCTGCTGGCCGTCATGCGCGACGAGAGCATCCTCAAGGTGTTCCACGCCGCCCGTCAGGACGTTGAAATCTTCAACAACCTGAAGGCCATGCCGCGTCCGTTGTTCGACACTCAGGTGGCGGGCATGGCGGCAGGGTTCGGCGAGCAGATCGCCTATGACGCCCTGGTCCGCCAGATGCTGCGCATCGAGCTGGACAAGTCCAGCCGGTTCACCGACTGGGCCCGCCGCCCGTTGACCGAGGCGCAGCTGACCTACGCCCTGGCCGACGTCACCCACCTGGCGGCGCTGTTCCCGACCCTGCGCGAGCGTCTCGAGACCTCGGGCCGCCTGGCCTGGGTCGAGGAAGAGATGACCGCCATCTCCGACCCGGCCGCCTATGACGTGGATCCGGAGAAAGCCTGGCGTCGCCTGCGTCCGCGCAAGACCGCTCCGAAATATCTGGCCGTGTTCAAGGCCGTCGCCGCCTGGCGCGAGCGCACCGCCCAGAACCGCGACCAGCCGCGTGGCCGCATCCTGAAGGACGAGGCCATCGACGAGCTGGCCACCCAGGCCCCGACCACCCTGGACGCCCTCAACAACCTGCGCGGCGTGCCCAAGGGCTTCGGCGGCAGCAAGTTCGGTCCCGACCTGCTGGCCGCGATCAAGGCCGCCCTGGCCGATCCGGAGGGCTACGCTCCGGTCGTCGACAAGCCCGGTCCGCCCCCGCCCCAGAACGCCGGCGCCGTGGTCGAGCTGCTCAAGGTGCTGCTGAAGGCCCGCGCCGAAGAGGCGGGTGTCGCGTCCAAGCTGATCGCCACGGTCTCCGACCTGGAAAAGATCGCCGCCGACGACAACGCCGCCACCCCGGCCCTGGCCGGCTGGCGCCGCGACGCCTTCGGGGCCGACGCCCTGAAGATCAAGCGCGGCGAACTGGCCCTGGTGCTGGACGGTTCCAAGGTCCGCGTGGTCGAAGTGCGTCGAGCGGCCAAGGCCGACTGAACCTCCTTGGGACGCCGCTGATTGGCCCCGCGACCATGGGGTCAATTCGAAGTGTCATATGGAATTGATAGTGTCTGCTAGCCCGCTCTTGGCGTAAGAGTGGGCTGAAGGCCGCTCCGTGAGGACGAGCGGACCTTGCGGGGGTTTGCGTTGAGTCAGTTCTGGGAGCGTTTGGCCGAGGCGTACGGGCCAGCTGCCGTTTCGCGCAGGAAGCAGGTCCCCCTCCGACTTTTCGTCGTTCTGGTGCTGACGCTCCTGGCGCTGTTCAAGCCCGGCATGAGCTTCGTCTTCGCCTGGGCCGGCATCTATCTGGTCGCGCAGTTGATCGAGGTGGTGGCCCTCAACCGCTTCCTGCGCGCGGCGAAGCCGCGCAGGGCCGTGGCGCTGAACCTTTTCGCCGACTTTGCGCTGGCCGTGATCTTCGGATGGCTGGCGATCCCGGTCTGGGAGACCGGCACGCCCGTCGGCGCGGCGGGCGCCATTCTCCTGCTCTGCGGCTCGATCATCACCGCCCTGATGGGGGCGGAGGGCTGCGTCGCGGCCTTCATGGCGTCGGCCTCGCCGCACGTGACCTATCTGGTCGCGACCCCGCTGATCGCCGCCGATCGCGACGACCCCATTCTTCCGTTCTTCCTGGCGGGCGGCGGGCTTTTCTGCCTCACGCTGTCGATGGTGTTCCTGTGGTCGCGTCGAGCCATGGAGGCCGAGCGTAGGGCTCGCCGCGCGGCCGAGGCTCAGATCGCGGCGAAGTCCGCCTTCGTCGCCATGGTCAGCCACGAGCTGCGCACGCCGATCAACGCGATCGTCAACGGCGCGGCCGCGCTGGAGCACGCTGAAGGCCGTTCGGGCGAAACCGACCGCACCGCCGCCGTGCTGATCCGCGACGCCGGCCTGATGATGCGCACCCTGCTGACCGACCTGTTGGATCTGTCCAAGATCGAGGCCGGGCGAATGGGGGTCGAAGTCGTCGACTATGATCTGCCGGCCCTGATCGTCGACGGCGTCGACCTGTGGCGCGATACGGCCCAGGCCAAGGGTGTCGGGCTGCGGCTTGCCGGCCTGGATGGCCTGCCGCAATGGGTGCGCGGCGATCCGATGCGCACGCGCCAGGTGCTCAACAACCTGCTCAGCAACGCCATCAAGTTCACCGCGCAGGGCGAGGTGCTGGTCTCCATCGCCATCAGCGGCGTCGACGGCCAGCGTCAGATGGCGATCACGGTGCGCGACACCGGGCCAGGCCTGACCCACGACCAGATCGCACGCCTGTTCAGCCCGTATGAGCAACTGGGTGTCGAGACGGCGCGGGCCTTCGGCGGCACGGGCCTGGGACTGGCCATCAGCCGCAACCTGGCGCGTCTGATGGGCGGCGAGCTGAGCGCGGCCAATGCGCCCGGGGGCGGGGCCGTCTTCACCCTGCGCCTGCCGGCGCCGGACGGCGCGGCGCCGCCCATCGTCGATACGGCCGAGGCCGCGGCCCTGGCGTCGCCGGACCGCTCGCTGTCGGTGCTGGTGGTGGACGATCACGACATCAACCGTCGCACCCTTCGCCAGATGCTGGAAGCCTTCGGGGCCGAGGTCGAGACCGCCGAGGACGCGCCGACCGCTCTGGCCCTCGCCGAACACCGCGTCTTCGACGTCATCCTGATGGACGTGCGCATGCCCGGCATGGACGGGCTGGAGGCCTCGCGCCGCCTGCGCGACCACGGGGCCAACCGCGAAACCCCCATCATCGCGGTCACCGGCGCGGTCTCGCCCGAAGAGGTCGCCGCCTGCCATGAGGCCGGCATGACCGGCTGGGTCGAGAAGCCGGTGAACGCGAAGGACCTCTACGCCGCGCTGCTCGGCGAGGCCTAGAGCGATCCGCCGCCTCAATTTGGCGCACCTTTTCCGTATGTTGCCGGGCGCGTAGCCGGCCGATCGGGGATAGACTGACGGCTCGCCGAGTCCCTTAGCCGTTCCGAGAGTCGCCGTGCCGGTTCAACGCATCTTCGATCCCGCAAAGCGTCGTCGCCGGCTGAAGCTGCTGGCCGCTGGCCTGGTGGGCGTCGTGCTGGTCGGCGGGGTGCTGATCCCGCGCGTCAAGGCGTTGAAGGCCGGACCGTCGGCGGCAGGCGAGGCGGCGTTGACGAGCTTGCCGGCCAGTCCAGCGCAGTGGCGCGGCCAGATCGACTACCAGGCGCTGAACGGCCGCCTGACCGAGTTGATGACCGATCCGTCGATGACCGGCCTGGCCGTCGCCGTGGTCGAGGACGGTCGCCTGTCGTTCGTGAAGGGCTATGGCCTGACCTCGGTCGAGAATGGCGAGCCTATCGACGCCCACACCGTGTTCCGCTGGGCTTCCTTGTCCAAGACCGTGGCCGGAACCCTGACCGCACGCCTGGCCGCCGATGGCGTGCTGTCGCTGAACGATCCGCTGCAGGTCTTCCACACCAGCCTGCGCCTGCCCGGCGACGCCCAGAACGCCCTGACGATCGAGCAGCTGCTGTCGCAGCGCACGGGCCTGGGCAAGAACGCTTATGACGGCTGGCTGGAGGATGGCCGCGATCCCGCGGTGATCCGCGCCGCGCTCGGGCAGTTGAAGCCGGTCTGTGCGCCGGGCACCTGCCACGCCTACCAGAACATCACCTACGACACGATCAGCGAGATCGTCGCCCAGCGCACCAGCGAGTCGTATGACGCCGCCGTGCGTCAGAAGCTGTTCGAGCCGCTGGGTATGAAAGGCGCCAGTCTCGGCTACGCCGCCCTGACCTCGGCCGCTCACTGGGCTCGGCCGCACCGCCACGGCAATCTGCTGACCGTGTCGGAGGCCTACTACCGTGTGCCGGCGGCGGCGGGGGTCAACTCGACCATTCTGGATCTGGCGACCTGGATGCAGGCTCAGATGGGGCTGCGTCCGGAGATCCTGTCGCCGGCCGTGCTTGATGAGGTGCAGCGCTCGCGTGTCGCCACCGCTCGCCCCTTCGGCCGCATGACCTTCGCTCGCGAGCTGAAGTCGCCCGGCTATGGCCTGGGCATGCGCAGTTTCGACTACAGAGGCCACCACCTGATCGGTCACAGCGGCGCCGTGTCGGGCTATCGCTCGACGATGCTGTTCGATCCGGCGACCAAGACCGGCGTCGTCATGCTGTGGAACAGCGACGGCAATCTGCCCTTCCGCTTCCAGGCGGAGTTCTTTGACCGCGCCTACAAGCTGCCCTTCACCGATTTCCTGGAGATGGAGCCGCCCGCCCTGGCGCCGACCCAGGTGGCCGGCGGGGCGCATCAGGCGGAGGAGTAGGGGGCCTCCGCCCCAGCGCGGACGTTTGAGTGCTCGGCGGCGCGATTAAAATTACATCGTCATTCCGGGCCTTGTGCCCGGAAGCCCTCGTTCAATCCGCCTGACGTGGAGCGGATCGCTCGGGACCAGACCCATGCCCTCTTACGCGGACAGAAGGGGGCGGGCACAAGGCCCGGAATGACGGTTACTTTATTGGAGGGGCTGGGGTGGCTGCTCACGACCCGTTGCGGACCTTGTCAGATGAGATTGTCTCAGCGAGCATCAGGAAATGAGATGCGCTAGCGCTTACCTATTTGGCGGTAGAATAGTGCTCGCTGCCGAACGTCAGACTACCGCCGGGGTTTGGATTTCGGACGGTTGGGCTGAGGCGTATGAGGCCGACGATCAAGTCGCGCTCGGGGAAGCTTTGCTTGGGGCGCTCGCTAGGTCGGCGATTGAGACACCTCATCCCACCGACTGGAAGGCTATCAAGTTTCCGGTACCGACCGTAGCAGGGGCCAGGAGCCTAAAAGCGTTCATGCAATCGGCGCAGCACGCTTCGGTGGAACAGCAAGATGGGAGGGTGGTTCTGCGGCCGTCCCGTAACTTGGGGTCCAAAGGATTTGAACCCACCGGCGACGCGCTAACAGTGGACGCTGACAAGTCTGATCAGATTGGGAAAGCGCTGCTAAGAGCGCTGACCGCCGAGGGATGACATAGCGTCGCCTAACCACCCATTGCGGACGTCTAGTGTACTTCCGAAAGGCGACGGACGAGAAACTCCGCTCGTTCTCTGACCGCAGGGCTGGGATCGTCGAGCATCGATTTGGCGAGCATCATGGCGTCGCCTATGGTCGCTCGCTTTTCGTAGAGAGCATCGGCGGCGACCTTACGAACCGCCGCAAAGCGGTCCGTGAGCGCCTCGCGGATCAAGGTTTCGACGTCGTGGGTTAGGCTGAGAGGCCGGGTAGCGGTCACCGCTATTCGCTTCCGGATTCCATACGTCTTATCGACCCATGCCCAATCAAAACCTGTCGTCCAGCGCGCTTGGTTGGAAACGAGCATTTCGAGAGCCACCGCCCTTACCGACGGATGTCGCGCGCGCCGGACCAAGTATGGCAGGTAGGGGTCTAGCGACGGAAATCGAGCGGCCATTCTCAAGATGCTCCCGCCTGGGCCAGTTCTCAGCTCACCTATGCTCCCACTGAGGTGCTCGGCGACATCGGGCCTCGCCAGCGCATCGTCCAAGACTCCGGATTCATCGTCCCAACGGGTCCACATAAAGCGCCGGGCCAAGAGATAAGGCGCAGCGGCGGCCACGACCTCGGGAGGGGTGAGCGGAAAAAGCCGGGATGCCGCTTCGCGCGCCGAGACTCGTACGACCGAAACCCAATCGTTGAGCCGCAGGCTAATGGCGATGAACTCTGAGGCCGTCGCGGGCGGCTCGATCAACGCTGCGCAGCGCAGGCTCACGAATTCTTCCGTTCGAGTGGAAAGCTAGCAGCCAGGCGAGGCGGGGATGCTGACGCATCAGCGCCATCGCGCGGGGACGCGCGTCGATGTACTGGCTAAAAAGGGACGCGCAGAGTTCTGGCCCGAGATGGATGACATCTTCAGGACGCGCGTGGAACAGAGCCGCCAATTTCCGGAACACATCTTCGGACGTCAGCGGCGAGGTAGAGGCAATGAACGCGTCTACATCGAAGCCGTCCTCCCGAGTGGGAGCTTTCGTCTTGTGAAAGATAAGGCGGATCAACCTGGAGAGCATGTCGCCATCGGTAACCCGTTCCAGGAAGCGGCGCTATCCCGTGGCGGCTTCCCACCCATCGCCGACATCAGCGGCGTAGGCCTCTATCCCGTGACGATTTTCGGCTTCAGGCCCAGGTGCTGCGCCGCCGTGTTGGCGCGCTTGCTGGTCTGTTCGCCCAGCAGGATGTCGGCGAAGCCGGGTTCGGCGGTGACCACCAGATGGTTCTTGTCCAGCGTCAGGCGCGAGTGGGCCAGCAGGCTGGGGCTGCGGCCCGAGAGGTCGCAGGCCAGGCGCATGGTGGCGCCCAGGGCGCGGGCGCGCTTTAGCTGCGCTGGGGTAAGCAGACGCTCCAGCGTCGCCAGTTCCGGCGGGTGGAAATTGGTGGCGTGGCGGGCGTGGGCGGCCACGGCCAGGTAGCAGCGCTCGTCGTGGGCCATGCCCGCGATCGGGGCGCGCAGCACCTGCTCGAACACGAGATCGGCGCGATGGTCCGGGTGCAGGCGCGCGCCCAGGTCCGACAGGCGGCTGGCGGCCGCCGTCAGCACGCTGTCGCGCTCGCCGAACAGCGGCGGCAGGGTGCGGAAGGCCGGGGTGATCCAGGCGTCCAGCGCCGGGCCCAGGTCGTCGGCGACGCCCTGGCGCGCGCCCAGGGCGTCGCAGCCCTCGATCAGCGGGTCCAGCCCGCGTACGCGCGGCGGCATGGCCTCGAACAGCAGGCCCTCGCGCACGCCGAAGGCCGAGATTTCGATACGCTTCAGCTGCAGGTGCTCGATCAGCGTCTCCAGCACCACGGCCGCGTAGGGCAGGGTCTCCGAGCGTTTCTTGCTCATGCCCTCGATGCGCTCGAGCGAGCTCTTGGACTGGTGGGCGACCAGGCGGGCGGCCTGCAGGGCCTCCTGGGCGTCGATCTGGTACTGGTGGACGACGTGCAGCGGGTAGCCCGACAGCCGCATGTGCAGCAGCGCCAGATTGCGCCAGGCGCCGCCCACGGCGTGGAAGGTGTCGGTGCGGAAGTCGGCGGCCACCGGCGCGATCCGCTCGCGGGCCAGACGGCGCACGCGCTCGGGATCGAAGGGGCTGCCTTGCGGGCCGGCCAGGCTGAACGGGCCCAGCGGCAGGGTTACGCCCTGGCCGGCGCCCGTGGGGTTCAGGCGGATGAGCTCGAGGCTGGCCCCGCCCAGGTCGCCGACCACGCCCTCGGCGTCCGGCGCGCCGGCCAGTACGCCGACGGCGGCGTAGTGGGCCTCTTCCTCGCCGGTCAGGACGCGGACGGAAAAGCCGGTCTCTTCGCGCACGCGGCGGATGAAGTCGGGGCCGTCCTTGGCTTCGCGGGCGGCGGCGGTGGCGACGGCGAAGACCTCGGCCGGCTTGACCGCCTCCAGCACGGCGCGAAAGCGCTTCAGCGCCTGCAGCGTCTGGATCACGCCCTCAGGCGACAGCCGGCCGGTCTTGGCCAGGTCGCGGCCCAGGCCCGCCAGGACCTTCTCGTTGAAGACGGTCCAGATGGCGCGGCCTTCCAGCCGGTACACCACCAGGCGCACCGAGTTTGAACCGATATCGATGACCGCCGCGTCGCGCGGCGCCGGGAAGGGCATGGGGCTGCTTTAGCCTATTCGGCGGACGGTGGAAGCGCTGCTGATCATTTTCCGTGGGGAAGAAACGCGCGGAAAGCCTTTTCCGCTCACGGATTGATGCGGCAGGCCACGGTTTGCCAGCCGGCGCCGTCGTCGCGGTGATAGCAGGTGCCGTAGCCCAGCGGCCGCCCGTTCGCCCGCTGGCCGCCCTTGGTCAGGGCCCACGGACCAGGACCGATCAGGATCATGTCGGTCGTGTCGGCTTGGCGCGGGCAGCGGCCCCACCAGCGGATGCCGCCGCCCGGCAGGACGCCCGGACCGTAGACGTCGCCTCGCGTCTGGGCGGCCTGCTCGATGTCCGGCGCGATCCCGAAGGCGTCGACGCCGGGACGGGCGGGCAGGGCCTGGATCGCGCAGATGTCCGCCTGCCGCCCCGGCTCGGGCGCGCAGGCGGTCAGGACCACGAGCGGCAGAGCGGCGAGGGCGAGCCTCACCGCTTGCGCTTGGGTCCCACGTGGTCGAACGCCCGCGGCAGGTCGCGCGCGCCGTGGCCGCGGCCCGACAGGCTGGGATTGGTCATGAAGTAGTCGTGGGCCGAGAACGCGCCCTTGCTGGCCCAGGCCGGGTCGCGGGCGTAGTCGCCCTCGCTGTCCAGCTTCCAGCTCTGGGCCTCGTCGTTGAGGTTGGCGACCATGATCTGGTCCAGCACCTGCTGGTGCACGGTCGGGTTCTCGATCGGCACCAGGCTCTCGACGCGGCGGTCCAGGTTGCGCGGCATCCAGTCGGCCGAGCTGATGAACACCCGCGTTTGGGCGCTGGGCAGCGGTCCACCGTTCGCAAAAGCCACCACGCGGGTGTGCTCCAGGAAGCGGCCCACGATCGACTTGACCCGGATGTTCTCCGACAGGCCGACGATGCCCGGCCGCAGGCAGCAGATGCCGCGCACGACCAGATCGATCTGCACGCCCGCCTGGCTGGCGGCGTAGAGGGCGTCGATGACCTGCGGATCGACGACCGCGTTCATCTTGGCCCAGATCCCGGCCGGCTTGCCCGCGCGCGCCGCATCCGCCTCGGCCTCGATCATCCGCAGCAGGTCGGGCTTGAGCGTGTGGGGCGAGAACGACAGCTTCTCCAGCCGCCCGGGCAGGGCGTAGCCGGTGATGAAGTTGAACAGCTTGCCGCCGTCGCGGCCCAGGGCCGGGTCGCAGGTGAACAGGGAAAGGTCGGTGTAAACCTTGGCCGTCTGCGGGTGATAGTTGCCGGTGCCGAAGTGGCAGTAGCTGCGCAGATTGTTGTCGCCCTCGCGGCGCACCACCACCGACAGCTTGGCGTGGGTCTTCCAGTCGACGAAGCCGAACACCACGTGCACGCCGGCCCGCTCCAGGTCGCGCGCCCACTTGAGGTTATTCTCCTCGTCGAAGCGCGCCTTGATCTCGACCAGGGCCGTGACGTTCTTGCCGTTGTCGGCCGCCTCGATCAGGGCCGCCACGATCGGGCTGTCCTTGGACGTTCGATACAGGGTCTGCTTGATCGCCAGCACGTTGGGATCGCGCGCGGCCTGGCGCAGGAACTGCACCACCACGTCGAAGCTCTCGAACGGGTGGTGGACCAGGATGTCCTTCTCGCGGATCGCCGCGAAGCAGTCGCCGCCATGGTCGCGGATGCGCTCGGGGAAGCGGGCGTTGAAGGGCGGGAACTTCAGGTCCGGACGATCCGGCGGGATCAGCTCCGACATCTGGGCCAGACCCAGCTTGCCGTCGACCAGCACCACGTCTTCCGGCTCGGCGCGCAGGCCCTCGATGATGAAGTCGCGCAGGTCCGGCGGCATGGTCGTCTGGATCTTGACCCGCACCACGGCGCCCAGGCGACGCTTCTTCAGCTGCGCCTCGAACTCGCGGACCAGGTCCTCGGCCTCTTCCTCGATTTCCAGGTCGCTGTCGCGGATCAGGCGGAACAGGCCGCGGCCCTCGACCTCGTAGCCGGGGAACAGGTGCTCCAGGAACAGGATGATGAAGCTTTCCAGCGCCACGATCTTGCGCTGGCGTTTCTTGCCGCGCGTGACGACGGAACTCAGCTCCCAGAACCGGCGCACCTGCGAGGGGATCGGCGCCAGGGCGTACAGGTGCTTGTCGTCGGCGATCCGGCGCAGCTTCAGCGCCAGGCAGAAGCCCAGGTTCGGAATGAACGGGAACGGGTGGGCCGGGTCGATCGCCAGCGGCGTCAGCACCGGGAAGATCTGGTTGCGGAAGATCTCCTCGGCCCGCTTGCGGTCTTCGCCCTCGATATCCTTGGCGTCCAGCAGCTTCAGGCCCTCGTCCCACAGCTGGGTGCGGACCTGGCGCCAGATCTTCTGTTGCTCGGCCATCAGCTCGAAGGCCGAGGCGTTGATGCGGTTCAGCTGCTCGCCCGGCGTCAGGCCGTCCTGGCTGACCACCCGCACGCCCTCGCGCACCTGGCCCTTCAGGCCGGCCACGCGCACCATGTAGAATTCGTCGAGATTGTTGGCCGAGATCGACAGGAACCGCAGCCGCTCCAGCAGCGGGTGGCGCGGATTGCTGCTCTCCTCCAGGACCCGCTGGTTGAAGGCCAGCCACGACAGCTCGCGATTGAAGAACCGCTCGGGCGAGGCCATCAGCTCGGCGTCGAGCGCCAGGGGCGCGGAATCTTCAGCTTGCGGAGCGATGGCGGGCGCGGTCAGGGCGGTAATCTCGTTCATGGGGTCACTTTAGACGCGAGTGTGTTCCGCCATGGTGAACGAGGCAAGTGACGACAGAGCGACAAAGTCTTTCGGAGCAAGGACTTCGCCGCTCACCCCAAACCCGTTTCCCCGGCGAAGGCCGGGGCCCAGATCCATCCTGGGCGGTTTGGGTTGATCCGGGATGCGCCCTGCAGGCCCGTCGGGCGTCTATGGGTTCGATCTGGGCCCCGGCCTTCGCCGGGGAGATCGGGGGGGAGAAGGGCTCTACCCCTCCTCATCCCCCTCGAAATCCCCCAGCACTTCCCGCGCCAGGGCCTTGTTCAGCTCGCGCCGCTGCTGCGCCGCGGCCTCGTCCAGCAGGTCGGCCGCCGCGATGGCCTCGGCCGCCGAGCGCGGCAGGCGCGACAGCAGATAGGGATAGAGGTCGGGATCGGGCTTCAGCAGCCGTTGCGCGAAGGCCCGCCGCAGCACCGCCTCCAGCACCGCGTCATCGGGCGGCGCGATCGTCGCTACCGAGAGAGCGTTCAGCCGCGAGCGCAGGTCCGGCACCGCCGTCGCCCAGGCCAGCGGCGCCTCGCGGCCGGTCAGCAGCACGGTCCCGCCATCGACCCCGGCCATGTTGAGGATGTGGAACAGCGCCTCGTCAGCGCGCTGGTCGGCGTTCTCGACCAGCACGGCCCGGCCGCGCAGGGCGGGGAGGTCCGCGTCGCCCTCGATCACGACCGCGTCGACGGCCTCCGCCCAGGCCCGGGCCAGATGCGTCTTCCCACACCCCGCCGGCCCGACCAGCGCCAGCCGCCCCTCGGGCCAGGCCGGCCAGCCGTCCAGCAGCGCGACGGCGTCGCCATTGCTGGGCGAGACAGCGAAGTCCTCCCGAGCATAGGTCGGCGCAGCGGCCAGCGGCAGTCTGAACTGGGTGGACAAGCCTGGGGGTCCGGGCGTGGTGAATATGCGCTCAAGCATATAGGCCGCGTCGCGGGTTAGGGCGAGGCGGCGGGGCTGGGGATCGTGGGGATGGAAGGGCAGGGGGTGTGGATGGGGACCGTTCGGGCGAGGCGGATAGCCTCTGCGTCCTTCGAGGCCCGCTGCGCGGGCGCCTCAGGATGAGGCCCTAGGTTCCTGATACCTCATCCTGAGGTGCGAGCCGAAGGCGAGCCTCGAAGGACGCACAGCGCTGTGGGGGCAGACGGTCCGAGCGTCAGAGATTGGTGATGAGCTGTCCAAGTACCTGAGTGATCCCGCCGGCAACCCTAGGCTTCCCACGTCGAAACCCGATGCCGCTCTTCTAGAGCTCTGCTAAGGTTAAGCATCTGAGCCCGAGGCCCATATGCACGAACTAATCGATCTTCTTGCCCGAACTCAGTTCCAGAACTCCCTAGCTTCGGGGCTCATTCTCTTGGTCCTGGGGCTGCTGGTAAAGGCGTTCGACCCACGCCCCAAAGTGCTCTGGGGCGTCTCTCACGAGTTCCACTTCGCCCTACCGGCCAGACCGGGCGCGGAGGGACAGCCGCCTGCACCGCCAGTAACGGTTCGGACCCAGACCATTTTTGTACACAACGTCGGCCGCGCTCCAGCCAAGGAGGTTGAAGTCTTCCTCGGGATGGAACCACAGCACTATCAGTTGTGGCCTCTAGTCAATTACGGATCGACGCGGACCCCTGAGAACTTTTATGTCGTCCAGGTCCCCAACCTCGGTCACAAGGAGCACTTCACGATGGAGGTGCTTCAGGTCAACGCAGACCTTCCGTTTGTCCAGCGAGTTCGGACGGACCAAGGTGAGGCTGCACGCGTGCCGCTGCTTCCGCAGCGTGTCTTCTCTGGCTGGGTTCATGCGGTGAGTTGGGTTCTGTTGCTGCTCGGGGCATGGACTGCGCTCCGCCTAGCGCTTGATTTCCTCCGGTCGACCGGTGGGCACTAGGGGCTACTGGACCCTGTTTGCTTTGGATCGTGAGCCGACATCGAGCGTGGGACCGAAACCTCGTCCTTCGACAGGCTCAGGCTAAAGTAGCTCTCATCCTGAGCCTGTCGAAGGACGAGGGCGGACCCGCTAGAGTGGCCGCATGACTCTCTCTCCCGACATCCTCGCCTGGCGCGCCGAGATCCTGCAGCCGCCCGGCGCGCTGAACGGCGTCGCTCGCGCCGCGCAGCAGCGGATCAACCGTCTCATCCCCGAGAAGGTCCATGCCGCGGTCACGGCCGGGATCTCCGGCATGACGCGGGCGATGCTGACGGGGGCGGACTTCGCGACGGGGTCGCCGTTGATCGGGCTGCCGCTGGACGAACGCCGCGCCAAGGCGGCCAAGGCGATTGACGGCTGGAAGAAGGCGGCGGCGGCCGAGGGCGGGGTGACCGGGGCCGGGGGCTTCCTGCTGGCGGCGGCCGACTTCCCGCTGCTGATGAGCTTCAAGATCAAGCTGTTGTTCGAGATCGCCGCGATCTTCGGCCATGACGGGACAGAGCTGCCCGAGCGCCTGTTCATCCTGCATATCTTCGAGCTGGCGTTCTCGGACGCGGCGCATCGGGCCGGGGTGATGGCGGCGCTGGACGACTGGGAGGCGCGGCCGCATCCGGCCCACCTGAACGACTTCGACTGGCGGGCCTTCCAGCAGCAGTATCGCGACCATATCGACCTGGCCAAGCTGGCCCAGTTCATCCCCGTGGTCGGCGCGCCGCTGGGGGCGATCGTCAACTGGCGGCTGGTGGAGCGGCTGGGGCATACGGCGGTGATGGCGTATCGGATGCGGGCCGAGCAGGGGGCGGGTGAGACCTTGCCGGCTCGCACCTAATCATCCTCGTCATCCCGCGCTTTATGCGCGGGACCCATCTGTCCGCCGCAGGTGAAGTGCGGGCTCACGTTCTCACATGGAAGCTGAACCATGGGTCCCGCGCATAAAGCGCGGGATGACGATGGGGGACGTGCATTGGAGCGTCTGAACGCTCGGCGTTCGCGATCTCGTACCCAATGAAATCAATCGCTTGTCGATTTCTCGCGCCATCGAATGATCCGCGTTCAGCGCGGCCCCATAATCACTTGGTCCCCGTCGCAAGGGGAGGGCGCTTGGATCCGGCCCAAAGCGGCGATGGGGATAGGTTGAGCGGGGCCGCTGGGGGTCCTGGAAGCTCGAAAGTCGCTCCGTCTGTACTCTTTAGGCAGATCGGTTGGCGAACGGGCAGTTTCCGGGATCAAGCCTTCAGCGGAGCGACAGGGCGGTGACCGTTAAAGCCGCCTATCGTGGACTGTCGGGCTGGAGACGGATGTAGCCGATCCAGTTGGTCCGCGCCCGTCCGGGGGTTCTTGGGGTCCCGAGCACACAACGCTCACGCCCCCCTACCTCACGGGCAAGAACAACCTGGCGGAGCGGACTCGCGAGCCGAAACACAAACAAACCTCACGGTCTCCGGGTTCGCCCGGCCGCTCCGTCGCCTCCCCATGCACCTTCAGCGGGTTCGCCGCGTGAAGCCGAGACGCCGTGCGTCCTTCGAGGCTCGGCTTCGCCGCGCACCTCAGGATGAGGGATTTTCTGAAGTCCTCATCCTGAGGCGCCCGCGGAGCGGGCCTCGAAGGACGCACGGCGGATCAGAGATCCAGGTCCGCCGACGCGAACTCGGCGTTTTCCTGGATGAAGCGGAACCGCAGCTCGGGCTTCCGACCCATCAGGGTCTCGACCAGGCTTTCCACCGCCTCTTCCGAGCGCGGCAGGGTCACGCGGGCCAGGGTGCGCTTCTTGGGGTCCATGGTGGTCTCCTTCAGCTGGGAGGCCATCATCTCGCCCAGGCCCTTGAAGCGGCTGATCTCGGGCTTCTTGTTCTTGAAGACCGTGGCCAGCAGCTCGTCCTTGTGGCCGTCGTCGCGGGCGTATTCGCTCTTGCCGCCGTGGGCGATGCGGTAGAGCGGCGGCAGGGCCAGATAGAGGTGACCCTGGCGGATCACGTCCGGCATGGTGCGGTAGAAGAAGGTGATCAGCAGGCTGGCGATGTGGGCGCCGTCGACGTCGGCGTCGGTCATGATGATGATGCGGTCGTATCGCAGGTCTTCCTCGCGATACTTGTTCCCGCCCTGGGCCCCCAGGGCCAGCATCAGGTCCGACAGCTCCTTGTTGGCGGTGAACTTCTCGCCGCTGGCGCTGGCCACGTTGAGGATCTTGCCGCGCAGGGGCAGGATGGCCTGGTACTTGCGGTCGCGAGCCTGCTTGGCGGAACCACCGGCCGAGTCGCCTTCGACGATGAAGAGTTCGGCGCCGTCCACCGCGCCGCCGGCGCAGTCGGCCAGCTTGCCCGGGAGGCGGAGCTTCCGGGTGGCGCTGGCGCGGGTGACCTCTTTGTCCTTGCGGCGCTTGAGGCGCTCCTCGGCCCGCTCGATGACGAACTCCAGCAGGGCCTGGGCGTTCTTGGGGCTGGAGGTCAGCCACAGGTCGAACGGGTCGCGCAGGGCGGCCTCGACGAAGCGCTGGGCCTCGGTCGTGGACAGCTTTTCCTTGGTCTGGCCCTGGAATTCCGGGTTCTTGATGAACACAGAGATCAGGGCGCCGGCCTGGGCGACCACGTCGTCGGCGGTGATGATCGTGCCGCGCTTCTCGCCCTTGAGGTCGGCATAGGCTTTCAGGCCGCGCGTCAGGGCGGCGCGGAAGCCGCTCTCGTGGGTGCCGCCTTCGGGGGTGGGAACGGTATTACAGTACGACTGCATGAAGCCGTCGTGCTCGCCGAAGCCCTGGGGCGTCCAGCTGACGGCCCACTCGACCGCGCCGGCCTCGCCCTGGCGCTCGATGCGGCCCGAGAAGCTTTCGGGCGTGACGGTGTTGAGGCCCTTGGTGCGCTCGGCCAGGAAGTCGGCCAGGCCGTTGGGGAAGTGGAAGACCGCGTCGGGCGGGGTCTGGTCATGGATCCGCGAGGGATCGCAGGACCATTTGATCTGCACGCCGCGGAAGAGATAGGCCTTGGAGCGGGCCATGCGGTACAGGCGCGCCGGCTTGAAGCCGACGCCCTCGCCGAAGATCTCGTCGTCGGGCTTGAAGCGCACCATGGTGCCCTTCTTGCGCGACGGGCCCAGTTGCTCGATCGGGCCCAGCGGCTTGCCGCGCGAGAAGACCTGCAGGTGCTCGAAGCCGTCGCGCCAGACGGTGACCTCGACGCGCTCGGACAGGGCGTTGACGACGGAGGCGCCGACGCCGTGCAGGCCGCCGGAGGTCTCGTAGGCCTTGCCGGTGAACTTACCGCCGGCGTGCAGGACGGTCATGATGACCTCCAGCGCCGACTTGCCCGGGTACTTGGGGTGGGGGTCCACGGGCATGCCGCGACCGTCGTCCTTGACCGACAAATAGCCGTCGGCGTCGAGCTTGACCTCGATGGTCTTGGCGAAGCCGGCCACGGCCTCGTCCATCGAGTTGTCGAGCACTTCGGCGAACAGATGGTGCAGCGCCCGCTCGTCGGTGCCGCCGATGTACATGCCGGGGCGCTTGCGGACGGGCTCCAGCCCTTCCAGCACCTCGATGTCGGCGGCCGAGTATTCGCCGGGCGCGTTGGTCTTGCCGGCCGGCGGGGGCGGAGGCGGCTCTTTCGAGGGCGGGGGCGGCGGGATCGGGCGCGGCGTCGGTTCGACGTGCGGCTCCACGCTGGCCTGGAACGGCGCGGCGGGGACGGGCGCCAGGGCCTCGTCGTCGAACAGGGAGGGGGTCTTGTCGGAGGACATCGGCGGAAGTCTAGGCGATTCGGGTGCAGGGGCCTCGTATGCGGCGAGCGGCTTCCACTGAAAAGCGAAATCCGCCCCCAGCGCGAGCCGGGGGCGGAGGTCGGTCTAGCGGTAGGCGGCGGGGTAGCCGCTCTGGTCGCTGCTGGCGTAGCGGTCGCGCAGCTGGGTCTGGCGGCTGTCCTGCGGCTGCTCGACGCCGGCGACGAAGACGTTCAGCGGCCAGCTGGTCGTCTCCAGCGGATCGCCGTTCCAGACCACCACGTCGGCCTGCTTGCCCACGTCCAGCGAGCCGATCTTGCCGTCCTGGCCCCAGATCCTGGCCGGGATCAGGGTCACGCCGGCCAGGGCGGCCGCATAGGGCAAGCCGTTGGCCACCGCGAGGCCGGCGTTCAGCCGCTCCTGGCGCAGGTTGTTGAAGTCTCGCGAGCCATTGATCGCCACGCTGACGCCGGCGGCGTGCAGCCGGGCGGCGTTGTCGAGGCGCGAGCCCAGGGTCTCGAAGCTGTCGGGCAGGTCGGCCTGGGCGTCGACGATCACGGGCACGCCGGCCTTGGCGATTTCCGGAGCGACCATCCAGCCCTCCTCGGCGCCTTCCAGGATGATGCGGATCTTCTCATCGGCCGCCAGCTTCAGGGCCTGGCGGATGTCGGCGGCGCGGGAGACGCGGATCAGCAGCGGGACCTTGCCCTGCACGACCGGGATCAGGGCGGCCAGATCCAGGCGCGACAGGCCGAAGTCGCGGGTCGCGCCCTGCTCGAACGCGGTGCGGCGGGCGGCGAAGGCCCGGGCGTCCTCGAGCGCCGAACGGATCAGGATCAGGCTGGCGCCGCGCGAACCGCCGGCGGCGCGGGCGCCGCTCTGGCCGAGCGAGACGGTGACGGCCAGCTTGGAGGCCTCGACGATATCGGGCGCGCCGGCCTTCAGGCGGATGAACGCGGCCTGGCCGCCGAACAGGGGCGGATCGCCCGCGCCGTCCTTGCCGGCGGTCATCTCCTCGACCTCGCCGTCGTCGGCATGGACGTGAGCGCCGGCGCCGCTGCCCGACAGGACGGGCGTGACAGCCGAGCTGGTGATCCCGCCGTCGCGGGCCAGGCCGATCATCGGCGACATCGGATTGACGCCGTAGGCGATGTCGAAGGCGGCCGACAGGGCGTTGCCGGTGCCGTCGTCGCGGGTCTCACGCACCCCGCCGATCTCGGACGCGCCGAGGTTCGAGGACGGGGCGACCAGGCCGGGGGTGACGACCCCGCCCTTGGCGTCGATGACCTTGGCGCCGGCCGGCACCGGGACGTTGGCGCCGACGGCGGCGATCTTGCCGTCGCGGATCACCAGGGTCCCGGCCGGGATGGCGGCGCTGGAGACCGGCTCGATGCGGGCGTTGACGATGGCGATCGTTTCAGCGGCTGCGGGGAGGGCGAGCGCAGCGGCGGCGCTGGCGAGAAGCAGTGACCGGATCATCAGTTGAACGCTCCCTGGCCGGGCTGGCCGAGCTCGAAATCGGACTTGGGCTGGAAGCGCTTGTCCTTGCGGTCGTAGATCAGGGCGCCGTCGACGAAGACCTGCTCGGCCTGGGCGTAGACGCTGAACGGGTCACGGCTCCAGACCACCAGGTCGGCGGCCTTGCCGGCTTCGAGGCTGCCGGTCTTGCCGTCGATGCCCATGGACTTGGCCGGGTTGGCGGTGATCCACTTGATCGCCTCGGCGCGGCTGATGCCGTAGCCCAGCTTGTTGCCGGCGGTCATGGCGATGGCGGCTTCCTGGTTCAGCCGCTGGGTCATGATCGGGTCGTCGGAGTGGATGACGACGCAGGCGCCGGCCTTCCACAGGATGGCGGCGTTGGCGTCGATGCCGTCCAGGCTTTCCATCTTGAAGCCGGTCCACGACGACCAGGTCGCCGAGCAGATGCCTTCGCGGGCCAGGAGAGGCGCGATCTTGTAGCTCTCCACCGCGTGGTGGAACATCGTGATCTTGTAGCCGAACTCCTTGGCGATATCGACCATCACGGCTTCCTCGTCGGCGCGGTAGCAGTGATTGTGCACCAGGATCTCGCCCTTCAGCACGCCGGCCAGGGTCTCCAGCTGCAGGTCGCGCTTGGGGGCGTCGCCCTTTTCGCCCTTCTGCTGCTTGGACCGATAGTCGTCCCACTTGCGGCTGTAGTCGGCCGCGTCGATCCAGGCCTTGCGATAGCCGAAGACGTTGCCCATCGCGGTGGAGGGCGAGCGGCCCTTGCCGCCATAGACGCGCTTGGGGTTCTCACCGCAGGCCATCTTCAGGCCGTAGGGCGCGTCGGGGAACTTCATGCCCTGCATGGTCAGGGACGGGACGTTCTTCAGCGTCACCGAGCGGCCGCCGAACAGGTTGGCCGAGCCGGGGAGGATCTGCAGGGTCGTGACGCCGCCGGCGCGGGCCCGGTTGAAGCCGGGGTCCTGCGGCCACACAGAATGCTCGGCCCAGACCTGGGCGGTGTTCGGGTCGGTGGCCTCGTTGCCGTCCGAGCGAGCCGAGACGCCGGGCGAGGGATAGACGCCCAGGTGGCTATGGGCGTCGATGATGCCAGGCGTGATCCACTTGCCCTTGGCGTCGATCACGGCGATGTCGGCCGGGATCGGGGTCTCCGGACCGCCGACCGAGGCGATCTTGCCGCCCGCGACGAAGATCACGCCATTGTCGATCTGCTGGCCCGTCGCGGTCAGGATCGTGGCGCCGACGAAGGCCGTCGGGCGCGAGGGCAGGGGCAGATAGGTCGACGGGAAGCCGCTCGACGCCTGGCCGTCCAGGCCCTTGGGCAGCGGCTTGGCCTCGGCCTTCTCGGCCGGCTTGGCGGGCGCTGTGGTCCCGGTGGTGGCGCAGGCGGAAAGCCCGATCGCCAGCAGGCTGGTGGCCATCGCCACGCTACGCCATCTGATCATGAAAAACCCCGACTCTCGAAGAGGCGGGAAGGACAGACGAAAAGAACCGGCTTATCAAGTCGTACCCGCTATCGGAGATTGCTCATGCGCCGTCTGCTCGCCTGCCTCGCCCTGATCCTGGTGACCGCGTGCAGCGCGCCGGGGCAGTCCACGCCGCCGCCGTCCGGCGGCCCGCGAACGCCCGTCGCCGAGGGCGGCATGTGCGGCGGATTCGCCGGCTTCCAGTGCCAGTCGGGCCTGACCTGCGAAATGAAGGTCGGCCAGTGCCGGACCGTCGCCGACGCGGCGGGTGTCTGCCGCAAGAAGCCGGATATGTGCCCGATGATCTACCAGCCGGTCTGCGGCTGCGACGGCAAGACCTATGGCAACGCCTGCCAGGCTGCCGGCGCCGGGGCTAGCGTCGCCGCCCAAGGCGAGTGCAAGGCGTGACGATCCTCGACCGGCGCGACGCCCTGGCCGGCGGCCTCGCCGCCGCCGCGTTCGCCTCCACCGCACAGGCTCAGGAGAGCAAACCGATGTATGGACTGATCGGCCAGATGCTGGCTGCGCCCGGCAAGCGCGACGAATTGCTGGCGATCCTGGGCGAGGGGACCGGCGATATGCCCGGCTGTCTATCCTACGTGATCGCCCGGGACCCGACCAACGCCGACGCTCTGTGGATCACCGAGGTCTGGACTGACAAGGACGCCCACGCCGCCTCGCTGAAGCTGCCGGGCGTGCAGGCCGCCATCGCCAAGGGCCGGCCATTGATCGCCGGCTTCCCGCAGCGCTTCGAGACCACGCCCGTCATCGGCCACGGGCTGAAAGCCTAGAACCCAAGAAAAAGGCCGCGGATCGCTCCGCGGCCTTTCCGTTTCGAGGTCCCGAAGGTCCTAGAAGTTGGCGTTGACCGAGACGCCGATCACGCGCGGCTCGTTGACGAACGCGGTCAGGTTGTTGAAGTCGATCGCGCCCTTGATGTTGTGCTCGTTGGTGATGTTGCGCGCGAAGGCGGCGACTTCCCAACCTGCGGCCTTGTTGGCGTAACCGAGCTTCAGGCCGCCCTCGAAGTCGTTCTTCGAGTAGAACTCCTTCGACTGGTACAGGAACAGGTTCGTGTAGCCCTGACGCTTCCAGTCGGTGAAGGCGAACAGCTCGCCCGAGGCGACCGGGTACGAGTAGCGCGCGGTGAAGTCGAAGGTGTAGCGCGGCGCGTTCGGGAACGGGTTGCCGTTGACCAGGGCCTGGCCGGCGGCGTTCAGCGGATCGGTGACGGTGCAGGCGGCGCAAGGCGCGACGGCCAGCGTGCTGTCCTTGATCTTGGTCTGGGCGAAGCTGTAGCCGGCCGTGACCACGAAGTTCGGGGTGATCACGAACTCGCTGTCCAGTTCCAGACCGAAGGCCTCGCCCTTCTTGGCGTTGATCAGGCGGTTGGAGTTGCTGCCGCCGCCGACGGCGCTGAACTGCGGGTCGTCGACCGTGTAGGCGAACATCGCGCCGTTCAGGCGGATGCGACGGTCCAGCAGTTCGCTCTTCAGGCCGACTTCATACGACATGATGGTCTCGGAGCGGGCGGTCGAGGCCGGCGAACCGAAGGCGATGTCGCGACCCTGGATCGACGGACCGCGGAAGCCCGAGGCGACCTTGCCGTAGACGCTGACGTTCTCGTCCAGCTTCAGGAAGGCCGAGACGTCCCACGAGAGATGGTCGTCGGAGACCGAGACGGCCGGTGCGGCGTTGCCGAACATGACCTTCAGGTCCTTGTCGTCTTCGGTGTAGCGCAGGCCGCCGGTCAGGGTGAACGCTTCGGTGACGGCGTAGGAAGCCTGACCGAACACGGCCCAGGCCTTGTTCTTCTGCTGCAGACGGGTAGGCGGCATGAAGAAGGGGTTGGTCTCGATGGCGTACTTGGTGTCGAAGTAGAAGCCGCCGACCTGCCAGCTCAACGGACCGTCGGTGTCGCTGGCCAGGCGGACTTCCTGGGTCCACTGGAACAGGTTCGGGATCGCATCCTGGGTGTCCGACTGGAACGGGATGAAGCCCGGGCCAGCGGGGTTGCCGCCGTCGATGTCGCCGCGGCTGTAGCCATGGGTGTTCTCATAGGCGGTGATCGAGGTCAGCTTGGCGCCGCCCAGGTCGTACTGGATGTTGGCCGAGGCGCCATAGCCCTTGTAGCGCTGATGGTTGCCGCCGCCGGCGTCGTAGGCGACCTTGTCGCGGTCGTAGTTGCCGTTCAGCTGGTTCGAGCCCTTGGTCAGCACGTTGGCGCGGAACACCGCAGCGGTGCCGTCCAGGTCGCGGGCGTGGACGTTGAACAGGGCCGAGAGCTTTTCGGTGGGGGTGAACAGCACCTGCAGGCGACCGGCCTTTTCCTCGAAGCCGCCCAGCGCGTTGTCCTTCTTGGTGAAGGTGTTGTCGATCCAGTCGTCGCGACGCTGGAGCAGGGCCGAGGCGCGGACCGCGACCTTGCCTGGGACGATGGCGCCGCCGACGCCGCCGTCGAAGGTGAAGGTGTTGAAGCTGCCGTAGGAAGCGGCCGCACGACCCTTGAACTCTTCGCTGGGCTTGACGGTGTCGAACTTGACGATGCCGGCCGTGGTGTTGCGGCCAAACAGCGTGCCTTGCGGACCGCGCAGGACTTCGACGTGGTCGAGGTCATAGATCGGCGAGCTCTTCAGTACGACGTTTTCGAGAACGACTTCGTCCTGGATGATCGACACCGGCTGCGAGGCGGCCAGATCGAAGTCGGCGTTGCCCAGGCCGCGGATGTAGAAGCGCGGGGCGGCGCGACCGTTCGAGGACTCGGCGTACAGGCCCGGCGCCTTGGCCGACAAGGCCAGGATGTCGTCGCCGGCGGCGAAGGTCGATTGCAGCTTCTCGCCGCCGATGGCGGCTACCGAGACGGGGACTTCCTGCAGATTTTCGCTGCGGCGTTGGGCGGTGATGATGATCTCACCGACCTTAGAGTCCTGGGCGAGGGCGGCCGAGCCGGCGGCCAGCGAGACCGTCAGCGCGGCCAGGCCGCACGACACCGAGAGGGTGCGACGGAGGGATTGCTTGGGAAGCATGAGAGACATCCTGTGATGATGCAGGCGCCGCTCTCGCCGACTCTACTGGGGCGTTCGCAGCGCTTCTATTGAGGCTGCGATAAGCGAAGTCCCGGCTCTCGGGATATCTCGGAACGGACGTTTTAAGCCCGTTTCGGGCGATTACGTCGTTTATGTTGCGAAGTTGCGACAATTTTGTTCATGCGGCGCCCAGTAAGTAATAAATCATTCTACTCGCCGGCGCGGCGATGACTTCGCGATGCGACGAAAAAGGGCCGGAGATCGCTCTCCGGCCCTCGTCGTTGTTCTATCCGCTTACGCGATTAGCACTTGTAGTACATCTCGAATTCGACCGGGTGCGGGTGCAGTTGAAGACGCATCACTTCTTCCATCTTCAGCTCGATGTAGCTGTCGATGAAGTCGTCATCCATGACGCCGCCGGCCTTCAGGAAGGCGCGGTCCTTGTCCAGGCTTTCCAGGGCTTCGCGCAGCGAGCCGCAGACTTCCGGGATCTTCTTCTGCTCGCGGGGCGGCAGGTCGTACAGGTTCTTGTCGGCGGCCGCGCCCGGGTCGATCTTGTTGATGATGCCGTCCAGGCCGGCCATCAGCAGGGCGACGAAGGTCAGGTACGGGTTGCCCATCGGGTCCGGGAAGCGGGCTTCGATGCGCTTGGCCTTCGGGCTGTCGACGTGCGGGATGCGGATCGAGGCCGAGCGGTTACGCGAGCTGTAGGCCAGCTTCACCGGGGCTTCGTAGCCAGGCACCAGGCGCTTGTACGAGTTCGTCGTCGAGTTCGAGAACGCGTTGATCGCCTTGGCGTGCTTGATGATGCCGCCGATGTAGTACAGGCAGTCCTGCGAGAGGCCAGCGTACTTGTCACCGGCGAATAGCGGCTTGCCGTCCTGCCAGATCGACTGGTGCACGTGCATGCCCGAGCCGTTGTCGCCGAACATCGGCTTGGCCATGAAGGTGGCCGTCTTGCCGTAGGCGGCGGCGACGTTGTGGATGACGTACTTGTAGAGCTGCATCCGGTCGGCCATGACGACCATGGTGTCGAACTTCAGGCCCAGTTCGTGCTGGGCAGGGGCCACCTCGTGGTGGTGCTTTTCCGGCTTCATGCCCAGCTCGCCCATGACGGCCAGCATTTCGCCGCGCAGGTCCTGGCTGCTGTCGACCGGATTGACCGGGAAGTAGCCGCCCTTCGGGCCCGGGCGGTGGCCCATGTTGCCTTCCGGATAGGCCTTGTTCGAATTCACCGGCAGTTCGGTGGAGTCGTACGAGTAGCCGGTGTCGTGAGGCGCGGTCGACCAGCGCACGTCGTCGAAGATGAAGAATTCAGCTTCCGGACCGAAGTACACGGTGTCGCCCACGCCGGCCGACTTCACGTAGTTCAGCGCGGCCTTGGCGATCGAGCGGGGGTCGCGGTTGTAGGGGGTGCCGGTGTCGGGGTTCACGACGTCGCAGAACAGCGCCAGCGTGGTCTGCTGGTAGAACGGGTCGATGATGGCGCTCGACAGGTCCGGACGCAGCTTCATGTCCGACTCGTTGATGGCCTTCCAGCCAGCGATCGACGAGCCGTCGAACATGGTGCCGTCGGTCAGGAACTCGTCGTCGACCAGATCGATGTCGAACGTCACGTGCTGCATCTTGCCGTGAATGTCGGTGAAGCGCACGTCGACGTACTTGACGTCCTTTTCCTTGATCAGGTCCAGGATTTCCTTGGCGGTGCTCATTCCGTATCCCCTTGTAGTGTCTTTCAGTAGCGATTGACGGTCCAGCGCCTCAGACGGCGGCCGGGCCGGTTTCTCCGGTTCGGATGCGGACCACTTCCGCGATGTCCGAGACGAAAATCTTGCCGTCGCCGATGCGGCCCGTCCGGGCGGCGCGGGTGATGGCGTCCAATGCGGCGTCCAGCTGGCTGTCCTCGACGACGACCTCCACCTTGATCTTGGGGAGGAAGTCCACGACGTACTCGGCGCCGCGGTACAGCTCGGTGTGGCCCTTCTGACGGCCATAGCCCTTGGCTTCGAGCACGGTCATGCCCTGGACGCCCATCTCTTGCAGGGCTTCCTTCACCTCATCCAGCTTGAACGGCTTGATGACGGCTTCGATCTTCTTCATCGGTTCCACTCGGTCCCGTCGGCGGCGAACCGCCCATTGCTGAAGCGCACCGATCACGCCGCCCGAAACGCCGCAAGCGAGCCCTTGCGACAAAGATGAGCGAGCGATCGACTTCCGGGCATGTGATCGAAATTTGTGCAGATGTCGCACGAGAAATGCGCATTTTCGGAATGGCCGCCAAATGGCCTTGCCGCATGCGGTTGGACGCCTAGGATCGCCTTAAACGTCCGTTCGAACGGGGGCGAAAGTGCGGGATGAAGCACGGTGCGTGTTCGATGTCGGCCAAATTCGCAAAGGGGCTTTTGTGGGAAATCAGCTTTATCCCGGTAAATTGCTGAATCTTGCGGCGGAATGCGCAGCCTGGGTTGGCGCGTCAAAAGGGTCGGTTCTTGCTGGCCGTGAAGCTTTGACGACAGTGACGATGCGCAAGGCCCTTCGGGAGGCCGCCGCATGAGCCGCGTGCATGTGATCCGCCACGGACGTCCGGCCTCGACCTGGGGCGGCGCGGACGAGGATCCGGGGCTGGACGCAGAGGGCAGGGCGCAGGCCGAAGCGGTCGCCCGGGAGATCCTGGCCTTGCCGGACAGCGAGCGGCCGAACCGGGTCGTGTCTTCGCCGCTGCGCCGTTGCCGCGAGACCGCTCAGCCGTTGGCTGACGCTCTGGGCGTGGAAATCCAGATCGATCCGCGGGTTGGTGAAATCCCCACGCCTGCCGCGCTGTCGGCGGCCGAGCGGCCGAATTGGCTGCGTGAGGCGTTTGGCGGTCGCTGGGAAGAGGTGGCAGGCGATCTGGACTATGTCGTCTGGACCCGTAGCGTCGCCAGCGCCTTGGCCGAGCACGGCGGCGCGGCGGTGTTCAGTCACTTCGTGGCTCTGAACGCGGCGGTGTCGGCGGCGACCGGCGACCCCAAGGTGGCGGCGTTCCGACCCGATCATTGCTCCCTTACGGTGTTCGAGATCGAGGGTGACCGCTTGATCCTGTCGCGAAAGGGGCGTGAAGCTCACAGTCAGGTGCTCTAGCGTTTCGGGGATATGGGCGTGCCGCGTGAAATCCTGACCGTCGCCGAGATGACCGCCGCCGATCGTGCGGCCGTCGAGCGGGGAACGCCGACCACGGTCCTGATGGAGCGGGCCGGCGAAGCCGTGGCCCAGGCTGTGCGCGCTCGCTACGCTCACCAGCCCGTGGTGATCTGGTGCGGGCCCGGAGACAACGGCGGCGATGGCTATGTCGCGGCGCGTCATCTGCGCCGGCGTGGCTGGCAGGTCGTGGTCGAGGCCGCCCAGCCGCCGGCCACCGACGCCGCGCGCAAGGCCGCCGCTCGCTGGAAGGGCGAGGTCCGCCCACTGTCGGCCGAACTGTCGGTCGGCACGCTCTATATAGATGCGTTGTTCGGGGCCGGGCTGTCGCGTCCGCTGGAAGGCGATGTCGCGGCGCTGGCGCGGGCCAGCGGCGAGTGGTCGCCGGGCATCGTGGCGATCGTGGCGATCGACGTGCCGTCCGGAATCCATGGCGACACCGGCCGACCGTTGGGCGATGCGGCGTTCCGCGCCGATTTGACCGTGACCTTCCACCGTCGCAAGCGCGCCCACGTGCTGGTCGAGGGGCGCAAGGCGTGCGGCGAGATCGTCGTCGCCGACATCGGTCTGCCGCCTTCGGACGGCGCGACGCTGTTCGAGAACGACCCGGCGCTCTGGGCGCGCCGCTTCCCTTGGCCGGCGCTGGACGCCCACAAGCACACGCGCGGCCGGCTCAAGGTGGTCAGCGGTGAGATGTGGAGCACAGGCGCGGCGCGACTGGCGGCGCGCGGCGCTCTGCGGATCGGCGCTGGCGCGGTGACCGTGCTGTCGCCTCCAGGCGCCCTGGCGGTCAATGCCGCACATCTCGAAGCGGTCATGCTGGCGCCGTTCGGGACGGAGGCTGATCTCGCCGTCGCCGCTGAGGACGCTGATGCGATGATCATCGGCCCGGCGGCCGGGGTGGGCGAGGCGACCGCGCAGAACCTGCAGGCCTTGGCGCGCACGGGGGCGGCCCTGGTCGTCGACGCCGACGCCTTGACCAGTTTCCGTCACGACCGGGAGGCGCTGTTCGCCTGTCTGGATCGTGACGATGTCCTGACCCCGCATCCGGGTGAGTTCGAGCGAATCTTCCCGGGGCTGCTGGGCGCCTCTGCCGACCGCGTCGCTGCGGCTCGCGCGGCTGCCGAGCGGGCCGGCGCCGTGGTCCTTTTGAAAGGCGCCGACACGGTGGTCGCCGCGCCGGACGGCCGCGCGGCGGTGTCGCTGAACGGCTCGCCCTGGCTGGCCACGGCCGGCTCGGGCGACGTGCTGGCTGGCTTCATCGGAGGTCTGATCGCTCAGGGGATGGAGAGTTTCGAGGCCGCCTGCGCCGGCGCCTGGATCCATGCCGAATGCGGCGCGCGCCACGGTCCGGGCCTGATCGCCGAGGATCTGCCAGGCCTGGCGCCGGCGATCCTGGCCGAACTCCACGCGCGACGCTGATCCCGAAAGCAGGCTTGCGCGCTCGGATTTAAGTCCGTAAGCCCCGACCCACGCGGATGTGGCGAAACTGGTAGACGCACTAGATTTAGGTTCTAGCGCCGAGAGGCGTGGAGGTTCGAGTCCTCTCATCCGCACCACTGTTCTCGCGGGCTCTCTGAGTCCTGACGAGTTTTATCGCCGCTGCTCTTGGACGCACGCCTACGTCGTGACATAAGGGCGCTCTTTCGCCGCCCGGGTTTTCGCGGGCGGCGTCGATCTTTTGGACCCCTAGGGCGGAGCTCGGGCGCGCGGCGTCCCGGACCCGAGAAATAAGAATGTCGATGCAGATCGTTGAAAAGTCGGGCGAAGGCCTCAGCCGCGTTTTCGGTGTCACGGTGCCCGCGAGTGAGCTCGCCACGCGTCTGGAAGCCCGTATCGCCGAAGTCGCCCCGCAAATGAACGTGAAGGGCTTCCGCCCCGGCAAGGTGCCGACGGCTCACGTTCGTCGCCTGTACGGCAAGGGCCTGATGGGCGAAGTCATCGAGCAGGCGCTCAACGAGACCACCACCAAGGTCCTGGAAGACAACAAGCTGCGTCCGGCCGGTCAGCCCGAGCTGAACCCGACCTCGGACATGGAAAAGGTCGTCAACGGCGGCGAAGATCTGGTCTTCGATCTGGCCGTCGAAGTGATGCCGGAGTTCGAGCCGATCGACCCGTCGACCATCGAGCTGGTCAAGCCGGTCTACAAGATCGAAGACGCCGAAGTGACCGAAGCTCTGGAAGAGCTGGCCAAGCAGGCCCGCACCTATGAGCCGCGCACCGGCAAGACCGTGAAGGCCAAGGACGGCGACCAACTGGTCATCGACTTCGTCGGCACGATCGACGGCGTCGAGTTCGCCGGCGGCAAGGCCGAAGGCGCCGAGCTGGTCCTGGGTTCGGGTCAGTTCATCCCGGGCTTCGAAGACCAACTGGTTGGTTCGAAGGCGGGCGACGACGTCATCGTGAAGGTGAAGTTCCCGGAAGACTACCAGGCCGCCGATCTGGCCGGTAAGGACGCCGAATTCGCCACCAAGGTGACTGAAGTCCGCGCGCCGGTCGACGGCAAGGCCGACGACGAACTGGCCAAGCGCCTGGGTCTGTCGGACCTGGCCGCCCTGACCGACCTGCTGCGCTCGAACCTGTCGGGCCGCTACGACAACTCCTCGCGCTTCAAGCTGAAGCGCGCCCTGCTGGACGTGCTGGACACCAAGCACGACTTCGCCCTGCCGCCGCGCATGGTCGAAGCCGAGTTCGCCGGCATCTGGCAACAGGTCGAGGCCGACAAGGCCCGTGGCGGCCTGCCGCCGGAAGACGCCGAGAAGACCGACGACCAGCTGAAGGACGAGTACCGCAAGATCGCCGAGCGCCGCGTGCGTCTGGGCCTAGTGCTGGCGGAAATCGGCCGCAAGAACGACGTGGTCGTCACCGACCAGGAACTGACCGACGCGATCATGCGCGAAGCCCGCCAGTACGGCCCGCAAGCCCAACAGGTCTTCGACATGTACCGTCAGCGCGCCGACCTGCAGGCCGCCCTGCGCGCCCCGATCTATGAAGACAAGGTCGTCGACCTGATCTTTGGCAAGGCCAAGATCGAAGAGAAGGAAGTCTCCAAGGACGAGCTCCTGGAAGAAGACGACCTGCCGGAAGGCTACGGCGGCTAAGGCTCGCTGAAAGCTGAACGAAACGAGGCGCGGTTCGCAAGGACCGCGCCTTTTTCGTACGCGTCGAAACCGGGCCTCTCCTTGCAACCTGTTAAGCGCCACGCGATATGCGTGAGCGACGGTGCGCGGGGGCTGATTCGCTTTCGCGCAACAAGACACACGACAAAGGGCGAACCCCCATGATGTACGATCCGATGGCGACGGCGATGAACCTGGTTCCGATGGTGGTCGAGCAGACCAGCCGCGGCGAGCGCGCGTTCGACATCTTCTCGCGCCTGCTGAAGGAGCGGATCATCTTCCTGACCGGTCCGGTCGAGGACGGCATGGCCAGCCTGATCTGCGCCCAGCTGCTGTTCCTGGAGTCGGAGAACCCCAAGAAAGAGATCGCCATGTACATCAACTCGCCGGGCGGCGTGGTGACGTCGGGCCTCGCGATCTACGACACCATGCAATACATCAAGAGCCCGGTCTCGACGGTGTGCATGGGCATGGCCGCCTCGATGGGTTCGCTGCTGCTGCAAGCCGGCGCGCCGGGCCAGCGCATCGCGCTGCCGAACGCCCGCATCATGGTGCACCAGCCCTCGGGCGGCTTCCGCGGCCAGGCCTCGGACATCGAGCGCCACGCCGAGGACATCATCAAGACCAAGCGCCGCCTGAACGAGATCTACGTCAAGCACACCGGTCGCACCTATGAGGAAGTCGAAAAGACCCTCGACCGCGACCACTTCATGAGCGCCGACGAAGCCAAGGCCTGGGGCCTGGTCGACCACGTCTACGACAGCCGCGACGCGGCCGAGGCGGGCGCCGAATAGGGCGTATCCGCCCCGGAAAGACGAAGCCGCTGACTTTCGGGTCAGCGGCTTTTTCTTTGTCTGATGCGGGGGAGGGGTGGTCTAGGACGCCGGCTTGCCCCTGAACACGCGGTAGCCCTTCTCGTCGGCGATCGCCAGCATCTCGGTGTCGCCCGAAGTGTCGCCATAGGCCGCCGTCAGGTGGACGTCGGGGCCGAACACCTCGCGCAGGCGCAGCACCTTCTCCTTGGCGCGACAGTTGTTGCCGTCCAGGCCCCCCAGCACCCGGCCGTCCTCGCTGGTCATCAGACGGGTGCCGATCAGCATGTCGGCGCCCAGGCCGCGGGCGAAGGGCGCGACGGTGATCTCGGGCGAAGCCGTGACGATCACCAGCTTGGCGCCCTTGGCCCGCCATGAGCGCCAGACGGCGAGGGCGTCGGGGCGCAGCAGCGAGGCGGCGTGATTTTGCGCGAAGGTTCGAGCGTCGGTCTCGATCTGCTCGACGGTGGCGCCCTTCAGGAACTCGCGGATCGCCGCAGCCTTCAGCTTGGCGCGGTTGCGATCGAAGACGTAGGTGACCAGGGCTGGGGTGAGGCGGATGACGCCGCGCGTCCATCGGCGGCCGGCGCGCCACTTCAGGAAGGCGTTGAAGCTGTCCCTGACCGTCAGGGTGCCGTCGAAGTCGAACGCCACCAGAGCAGGTTCGTCTCCCAGGTCGCCGGTCATCGGACGCGAGGCGCTCAAGCCCTTGGCCATCAGTGAACGCTTCGCCATCGATCCTTCCGTGTGGGCGCGATGTCCGCGCTCCGTTTCAACGATTCCGGCTCTCGTCATACGGGGTTACGCCGACCGCTGTAAGGCCCAAGGCGCGGTATGGGTTGCGTCCTGCCGCCAATCGCCCAAATTAGACGACGAGGTCATGACACGATCCGGTGCTTCGCAGCGTTTCAGGCGGAAAGGAGCCGCCAAGGCTTGTGAAGCGAGCCCGGATCGGGGAATGTCAAGGATTAGACAACTCCCGGCGTATATCCTGTCTGCTTCGGTGGCGGTGTGTGCGCTCGGAGGGGCGTCTCCGGTGATAAGCCGTAAGTCGCCATAGTGTGAGAAGCGATCATGACGAAAGCCGCGAGCGGCGACACCAAGAGCACTCTGTATTGTTCTTTCTGCGGAAAGAGCCAGCACGAGGTGCGCAAGCTCATCGCAGGGCCGACGGTGTTCATTTGTGATGAATGCGTCGAACTGTGCATGGACATCATCCGCGAAGAGCACAAGATCGCCTTCGTGAAGTCCAAGGACGGCGTGCCCACGCCGCGCGAGATCTGCGAAGTCCTGGACGATTACGTGATCGGTCAAGGTCACGCCAAGAAGGTGCTCGCGGTCGCGGTGCACAATCACTACAAGCGCCTGAACCACGCGTCGAAGAACAACGACGTCGAACTGGCCAAGTCGAACATCCTGCTGGTCGGTCCGACCGGTACGGGTAAGACGCTGCTGGCCCAGACGCTGGCCCGAATCATCGACGTGCCGTTCACGATGGCCGACGCCACGACGCTGACCGAAGCCGGTTACGTCGGCGAGGATGTCGAGAACATTGTGCTGAAGCTGCTGCAAGCCGCCGACTACAACGTCGAGCGCGCCCAGCGCGGCATCGTTTACATCGACGAAATCGACAAGATCAGCCGCAAGTCCGACAACCCGTCGATCACCCGCGACGTGTCGGGCGAAGGCGTGCAGCAGGCCCTGCTGAAGATCATGGAAGGCACTGTAGCCTCCGTGCCGCCGCAAGGCGGGCGCAAGCATCCGCAGCAGGAATTCCTGCAGGTCGACACGACGAACATCCTGTTCATCTGCGGCGGCGCGTTCGCCGGCCTCGAGAAGATCATCTCGGCGCGCGGTGCGGCCAAGTCGATCGGCTTCGGCGCCAAGGTCACCGATCCGGAAGAACGCCGCACGGGCGAGATCCTGCGGAACGTCGAGCCCGACGATCTGCAGCGCTTCGGCCTGATCCCGGAATTCATCGGCCGTCTGCCGGTGGTCGCGACCCTGGAGGATCTCGACGAGACCGCCTTGGTCAAGATCCTGACCGAGCCGAAGAACGCCTTCGTCAAGCAGTACCAGCGTCTGTTCGAGATGGAGAACATCGGTCTGACCTTTACCGATGACGCTCTGCATCAGGTCGCCAAGAAGGCCATCATCCGCAAGACGGGCGCCCGTGGCCTGCGTTCGATCATGGAAGGCATTCTGCTGGAGACCATGTTCGAACTGCCCAACTACGAGGGTGTCGAGGAAGTGGTGGTCAATGCCGAGGTCGTCGAAGGCCGGGCTCAGCCGCTGCTGATCTACGCCGAGAAGAAGGGCGGGGCTGCTTCGGCCTAAAACCGGAGCCTCACCGCAAGAATTGGGCGCGTCTCCGTTTCGGGGGCGCGCCTTTTTCGTGGATAAAACGGGGGCGTGCTGCCTTTGGCCGACCGGTGAGGCGTCCGCGCCACGGGCAGCTTGAGCGAGCAAAAGCCTCGAAAAGTCGGGTGCTTGGCACAACTTGCCTGTCACGAGCGGGCAGGGGGCATGAGGGGCCTAGCTTTACCGCCTACGCGCGACCTGTCGCCGCTGTCGTCCCGCTACGCTTGAACCCTGTTGTAAAACGTCCACATAAATAGCGACCATTCGCTCAGTCACGGGCGGACGGGCCGTTCGACTCAGGCGCATCGTCTGAAGTTACGGCGGCCTGCAGGGCCAGGCGCCAGGGGCGCTGAGGCCGGGAGTATAGAGCACATGTCCGAACTACGTACGCTTCCTGTGTTGCCGCTCCGGGACATCGTTGTGTTCCCGCACATGGTGGTGCCGCTTTTCGTGGGCCGCGATAAATCCGTACGCGCCCTTGAAGAGGTGATGCGCGGCGACAAGCAGATCCTGCTGGTGACCCAGAAAAACTCGGCGGATGATGATCCGGCGCCGGGCGACATCTTCGACGTCGGCGTGCTGGCCACCGTGCTGCAGCTGCTGAAGCTGCCCGACGGCACCGTCAAGGTGCTGGTCGAAGGCAAGGGCCGCGCCGCGGTCGTCAAGTTCACCGATCAGGAAACCTTCTACGAAGCCCAGATTGGCGAAGTCAGCGAAGACGAAGGCGCTGGCCCGGAAGCCGAAGCCCTGTCGCGCGCGGTCGTCGAGCAATTCGAAAACTACGTGAAGCTGAACAAGAAGGTGCCGCCTGAGGCCCTGGCGTCGATCCCGCAGATCGCCGAGCCGGGCAAGCTGGCCGACAGCATCGCCGCACACCTGTCGGTGAAGATCGGCGACAAGCAGCACCTGCTGGAAATCTTCGACGTCACCAAGCGACTGGAAAAGGTCTTCGCCCTCATGGAAGGCGAGATCTCGGTGCTGCAGGTCGAGAAGAAGATCCGCTCGCGCGTGAAGCGCCAGATGGAGAAGACCCAGCGCGAGTATTATCTGAACGAGCAGATGAAGGCGATCCAGCGCGAGCTGGGCGACCCCGACGATGCGCGCGACGAGCTGATCGATCTCGAAAAGCGCATCAAGAAGACCAAGCTGTCCAAGGAAGCCCGCACCAAGGCCGAGAGCGAGCTGAAGAAGCTGCGCAACATGAGCCCGATGTCGGCCGAGAGCACCGTGGTCCGCAACTATCTGGACTGGCTGCTGTCGATCCCGTGGGGCAAGGCCAAGACCAAGAAGATCGACATGGTCGAGGCCGAGGGCATCCTCGACGCCGACCACTACGGTCTGGACAAGGTCAAGGAACGCATTCTCGAGTATCTGGCCGTCCAGGCCCGGACCAACTCGTTGAAGGGCCCGATCCTGTGCCTCGTCGGCCCTCCCGGCGTCGGCAAGACCTCGTTGGGCAAGTCGCTGGCCAAGGCGACCGGCCGCGAGTTCGTACGCATGAGCCTCGGCGGCGTACGTGACGAGGCCGAGATCCGCGGTCACCGCCGCACCTATATCGGCTCGATGCCTGGCAAGGTCGTCCAGTCGATGAAAAAGGCCAAGACGACCAACGCCTTCGTCCTGCTGGACGAGATCGACAAGATGGGCAGCGACTACCGCGGCGACCCCGCCTCGGCGCTGCTTGAGGTGCTGGACCCGTCGCAGAACTCGACCTTCGGCGACCACTATCTGGAGGTCGACTACGACCTGTCGCAGGTAATGTTCGTCACGACGGCCAACAGCCTGAACATGCCCCAGCCGCTGCTGGACCGCATGGAGATCATCCGCATCCCCGGCTACACCGAGGATGAGAAGCTGGAGATCGCCAAGCGCCACGTCCTGCCGAAGCTGGCCAAGGATCACGGCCTGAAGCCGGCCGAGTTCATCGTCCCGGACAAGGCGATCCGCGACCTGATCCGCTACTACACCCGGGAAGCCGGCGTGCGGTCGCTGGAGCGGGAACTGGGCGCCCTGGCGCGCAAGACGGTGCGTGATCTGGCCCGCGAAAAGCTGACCACGATCACCATCGACGACGAGCGCTTGGCCAAGTACGCGGGCGTCAAGAAGTACCGCTACGGCGAGACCGACGAGGTCGATCAGGTCGGCATCGTCACGGGTCTGGCCTGGACGGAGTTCGGCGGCGACATCCTGACCATCGAAGCCGTGAAGATGCCGGGCAAGGGTCGGATGCAGATCACCGGCAACCTCAAGGAGGTGATGAAGGAGTCGATCGCGGCGGCCAACAGCTACGTCCGTTCGCGCTCGCTGCAGTTCGGCATCAAGCCGCCGGTGTTCGAGAAGATGGACGTGCACATCCACGTGCCGGACGGCGCCACGCCCAAGGACGGTCCGTCCGCCGGCGCGGCCATGGGTCTGGCCATCGTGTCGGTGCTGACGGGCATTCCGATCCGCAAGGACATCGCCATGACCGGCGAGATCACCCTGCGCGGCCGGGTCACCGCCATCGGCGGCCTGAAGGAGAAGCTGCTGGCGGCTCTGCGCTCGGGCGTGAAGACGGTGCTGATCCCGCAGGAGAACGAGAAGGATCTCGCGGACGTCCCTCAGAGCGTGAAGGACGGCCTGGAGATCATCCCGGTCTCGACCATGGACGAAGTGCTGAAGCTGGCTCTAACCGGGCCTCTGACGCCGGTCGAATGGAACGAAGCCGAGGAGCCGATCGGCGGGTCTTCCAAGAAGGACGATGGCGACAGCGACGCCGTCCTGACCCACTGATTGTAACTTATTGGTGATAACTTGTGCGGCGCGGGAGTTTCCCGCGCCGCTCTCGTTTGACGACAATTTTTCAACAGCCATAATCCCCGCAGAGCGAAGCGCCGTAAGCGAAAACACGTCGCCGCTCGGCTGGGAGAAAAACATGACCACAAAAGCCGAACTCGTTACGGCGATCGCCGAGAAGGCGGGCATCAACAAGAACCAGGCCAAGGACGCTCTGGAAGCGTTTATCGACGCGGTGACCGACTCCCTGAAATCGGGGCAAGACGTTCGGCTCGTCGGTTTCGGCACGTTCAAGGCTGTCGCCCGCGCCGCCGGCACCGCCCGCAATCCGCGTACCGGCGAGACCGTGAATCGCCCTGCGTCCAAGACCGCGCGCTTCCAGGTTGGCGAAGGCCTGAAGTCGTCGCTGAACGGCTGATCCAGTTTCCGCGTCCAGAACGGGCGGGGCGCCATGGTCGGCGTTCCGCCTTTTCGTTGTCGCGCCGCTCTTTTCGAACTAGGCGCAAGCTTACCGGCCCGCTAGAAGCGGCCTCCCAGTAGGGCAGTTAGCTCAGCGGTAGAGCGTCTCCTTTACACGGAGAGGGTCGGGGGTTCGATCCCCTCACTGCCCACCACCCCCTTCCAGTCAGCATCCTGTGTCGCGGTTCGTCCGCGCGGCGCGTCTGCGCGCCCTCAGGGTTGAAGTGTGCGATCAAAGTGATATCACTTTGATCGCAAATCTGGAGGGAGCCCCATGACTGACGTTCGCACCATCAACCCCACTGTCGAGCGCGCCCATGGCGGCATGAACGGCAGTATAGCGTTGGTTGCCGCGCCCCTGATCCTGGCTGCGGGCGTCTGGATGATCGTGCAGGCCAAGAGCGGTGGCGGCGCGCTCTTCGGTGTGTCGGGGGCGGTGCTCCTGACGCTGGCTCTGCTGATCTTCGGCGGCTTCTATACGCTGCAGCCGAACGAGGGCTATGTCATCACGCTGTTCGGCTCGTATGTCGGCACAGACCGCAAGACCGGGCTGCGCTGGATCCTGCCCTGGTACGGACGCAAGAAGATCAGCCTGCGGGTGCGCAACGTCACCAGTGAGACGCTGAAGGTCAACGACAAGCGCGGCAACCCGATCGAGATCGCCGCCAACATCGTCTGGCGCGTGAAGGACTCGGCCCAGGCCCTGTTCGACGTCGACGACTATGCGACCTTCGTGAACATCCAGATCGAGACGGGCCTGCGCGAGGTCGCCACTCACTATGCCTATGACCACGCGGAGGAGGGCGAGCCCACCTTGCGCGCCGACGCCGAAGAGGTCGGCGATCGTCTGCGCAAGGATCTGCAGCAGCGCACCGCGGTGGCGGGCGTTGCGATCGATGAGGCGCACCTGATGCACCTGGCCTATGCGCCCGAGATCGCGGGCTCGATGCTGAAGCGTCAGCAGGCCGAGGCTGTCCTGGCCGCGCGCCGCACGATCGTGGCCGGCGCCGTCGACATGGTCGAAAGCGCGCTGGGCCAGCTGAGTGAGCGAGGCGTCGTCAATCTGGACGACGAGCGTCGCGCTTCGATGGTCTCCAACCTGCTGGTGGTGCTGTGCGCCGACCGCGAGGCCCAACCCGTGGTCAACACCGGCACGCTGTACGGCTGACGTGGCGAGCGATCCAGACAGCGCTCCAAAAGGAGTGGGGGGTGGACGGCGCGCGTTCCTGATGCGCGTCCGCCCCGAGGTGCTGGCCGCCGTCGAGCGGCTGGCCGGCGCCGAGTTGCGCAGCGTGAATGCTCAGGTAGAAGTGTTGTTGCGAGAGGCTCTTGGGCGTCGCGGCGTTTCCCTAAAATCGTCCGGGGACGGCGAGGAACCCTGATTGTCGCAAAAGCTTTATCGTTCCGAGGCCGAATGGGGCGGCCTGCAGTACCGATGAGGATTCGGCGTGACCGACACGAGATTGACCCGGCCGTTCGGCCCGCGCGGTTTTTCTCTGCGAGTCGATCCGCCGTCTGACGGCAGCGCCCGGCTTGTCGACACCACCATGCTCTACGCGCCGCGCAGCGGCGGGGTGCGTCGCTATCTGGCGTCCAAGCGCGCCTGGCTGGCGGCCAATCGTCCGGAGGTCCGCCACACGCTGGTGGTGCCGGGCGCCCGCGATTCCTACGACGGGCAGGGCAGGGTCTCGATCTATGCGGCGCCTTTGCCGTTTGGGGCCGGCTATCGCTGGCCGGTGGTCAAGGCGGCCTGGATGGAGCGTTTGATTCGTCAGCGCCCGGACATCATCGAAGCTGGCGATCCCTATACTCCCGGCCTGGCGGCTTTGCGGGCCGGCGACGCCTTGGGCGTTCCCGTCGTCGGCTTCTGCCACACGGATCTCGGCGCCCTCGCGGCGCTGCACATCGGCGAATGGGCCGAGAAGCCGGTCCAGAAGCGCTGGGCGGCGATCTATCGCCAGTTCGACCAGGCCGTGGCCCCCAGCCGCTTCATCGCCGGCCGGCTGATCGAGGCCGGTGTCCACAACGCCATCGGCCTCCCGTTGGGCGTCGACACCGACATCTTCCATCCCTCGCGCGCCGATCGCGACGGCCTTCGTCGCCGCCTGGGCGTGGCGCCCGATGAACGCCTGCTGGTCTTCGCCGGTCGTCCGGCCCGCGAGAAGCGGCTCGATGTGCTGGTCGGGGCCGTGGAGCGCCTGGGCGCGCCCTACAAGCTGTTGTTCGTCGGCGCCGGCGGCGGGGCGCCGGTCAGCGATCGCGCACTGTGCCTGGACTATGTCCGCGACCCGGCCGAGTTGGCGGGCGTGCTGGCCAGCTGCGACGCCTTTGTCCACGCCAACGACAACGAGCCGTTCGGCCTGATCGTGCTGGAGGCCATGGCCTGCGGCCTGCCCGTGGTGGGCGTCGCCGCCGGCGGCGTGGCCGAGTCGGTCGATGAAGAGGTCGGCCAGCTGGCGACGGCTTCCGAGCCCGCCGCCTTCGCCGAAGCCATCGAGGCGCTATTCGCGCGGGATCTCGCCGCGGTGGGCGCTGCCGCGCGCCTGCGCGCCGTTGAGCGGCACGGCTGGGAGGCGGTGTTCCGTCAGCTGTGTGCGATCTATGGCGGGCTGACGGGCAACGCGGCGTTTGGCGGCCAGATCCCGCTGCGCGACCACTAGCCCTTCTTGATGTCGGCCAGGATCTCGTAGCTGCGCTTGCGCGCGCCGTGATCGTAGATCTGCGAGGCGAACATCAGCTCGTCAGCCTCTGTCAGAGCCAGCACTTGCTCGATCTTGCGCTTCACGGCCTCTGGCGAACCGATGGCCGAGTACTGGAAGGTGTGGTCCAGGCCGGCCAGCTCGGCCTCGGAGGCGATCTCACGGATGTCGTCGACCGGCGGCGGCAGCAGGCCCGGGCGGCCGCGGCGCAGGGCCAGGAACTGCTGCTGGGTCGAGGTCGCCAGACGAGTCGCTTCCTTGTCGGTGTCGGCCGCACAGACGCCAATGCAGACCATGGCGTAGGGCTTGTCCAGGGTCTCCGACGGCTTAAAGTTGCGGCGATAGAGGAGGAGGGCGTCCAGCAGGGCGTCCGGCGCGAAGTGGGCGGCGAAGGCGTAGGGCAGCCCCAGGGCTGCGGCCAGCTGCGCGCCCCAGGTCGAGGAGCCCAGCATCCAGATCGGCACGTCCTGGCCCTCGCCGGGAATCGCACGAACGCTTTGGTTCGGATCGGCCGGCTTGAACCAGTGCTGCAGCTCGACGACGTCCTGGGCGAACGAATCGACCGCCCCGGCATAGCGGCGCAGGGCGCGCATGGTGGCCTGGTCGGTGCCGGGCGCACGGCCAAGACCCAGATCGATGCGGCCGGGATAGAGCGCGGCCAGGGTGCCGAACTGCTCGGCGACCATCAGCGGGGCGTGATTGGGCAGCATGACCCCGCCCGACCCGACTCGAATCGTCTTCGTGCCGCCGGCCACATGACCGATCACGACGGCTGTCGCGGCTGAGGCGATTCCCGGCATGCTGTGATGCTCGGCCAGCCAATAGCGATGGAAGTCGAGAGATTCGGCGTGCTGTGCGAGATCCAGGCTATTCTGGAGCGCTTGGCCGACGGGCGTACCGTCCGGAACGGGCGCGAGGTCGAGGACGGAGAACGGCGGGAAAGCGGTGCTGGTCATAGGCGCTAGATGGCGCGCAAGGACGGCAACTCAAGACGTTGCTTCGACCAATATCGATTTGAGGAGAAGAACCACCGGACGGTGGCGCGAATGACGGGACTCGAACCCGCGACCTCCGGCGTGACAGGCCGGCGCTCTAACCAACTGAGCTACATCCGCATCGTTGCGCCTTGGCGCGACGGTCGTCCGTAAACCGAGGGGAGGGCGCTTTCCGAACCCCTTATTTAAAAGGGGTGGCGCGAATGACGGGACTCGAACCCGCGACCTCCGGCGTGACAGGCCGGCGCTCTAACCAACTGAGCTACATCCGCATATCCCTTCGCCGAAGCGAAAGTGCGACCCGCCCTGCGGCGAGGGGCGTCTGATATGTCGACCGAAGACTCGTGTCAACGGCCATATCGAAGAAGCGACAATTAGGGCTGTGGACGCCTTTGGATCGAGCTTGGCCTTACGCGTGCGCGCGACTTCGCGGGCGCGTTACGGGCGCATTCGTTGCAAAGGATTTCGGACGATCGACGTTACGGAAAGCGTCACTAGTTGCGATCGTTTCTCAATGTGCTTCGGGCGTTTGAAGCCTTGGCGACACTGGGCTACAACCCGCTCGATTCAAGCCAAGGGCTGTCATGACCGCCTTCCTTCTCCAGTACCTGCCGATCGTGATCTTCCTAGGGATCGCGGCCATTATCGGCATCGTCTTCATCCTGGCCGCGGCCATCTTCGCGCCCAAGGCTCCGGACCCGGAAAAACTGTCCGCATACGAATGCGGTTTCAATGCGTTCGACGACGCGCGCATGAAGTTCGACGTCCGGTTCTATCTGGTGTCGATCCTGTTCATCATCTTCGACTTGGAAGTGGCGTTCCTGTTCCCCTGGGCGGTCACGCTGATGAAGCTGCCGCAGGAAGCGGCGCAATTCGCCTTCTGGTCGATGATGACCTTCCTGGGCGTACTGACCGTCGGCTTTATCTATGAATGGAAGAAGGGCGCCCTCGAATGGGAGTGATCGTTCCCGCCAACGCCTCTTCGGTCCCCGCGCTGTCGGGCGGCCGCTCGACGGTCCAGGGCTATGACCCCAAGCTGCACGACCCGTTCTTCGACGGCGTCTCGCAACAGCTGGCCGACAAGGGCTTCATCACGGCCGCCGCCGACGATCTGATCACCTGGGCCCGCACCGGCTCGCTGATGTGGATGACGTTCGGCCTGGCGTGCTGCGCCGTCGAGATGATGCACTCGGCCATGCCGCGCTACGACCTGGAGCGTTACGGCTTCGCGCCGCGCGCCAGCCCGCGTCAGTCGGACGTGATGATCGTCGCCGGCACGCTGACCAACAAGATGGCTCCGGCCCTGCGCAAGGTCTACGACCAGATGCCGGAGCCCCGCTACGTCATCTCGATGGGCAGCTGCGCCAATGGCGGCGGCTACTACTATTACAGCTACAGCGTCGTGCGCGGCTGCGACCGCGTCGTGCCGATCGACATCTACGTGCCGGGCTGCCCGCCCACGGCCGAAGCTCTGGTCTACGGCGTGCTGCAGCTTCAGAAGAAGATCCGTCGCATGGGCACGATCGAGCGATGAGCCAAGACCTCGAAACCCTGGGCCTGGACATCGTCGCCCGCGCGCCTGGCGCGCTGGGTCATTCGGTGGCCTTCGGCGAGCTGAACATCACGGCCAAGGCCGCTGATGTCGTCGCGATCCTGACCTTCCTGCGGGACGACGCGGCCTGCCGCTTCCACCAGCTGGTGGACCTGACGGCGGTCGACTATCCGGAGCGCGCCCAGCGCTTCGACGTCGTCTATCACCTGCTGTCGATGGTGAAGAACGTCCGCATCCGCCTGAAGGTGCAGACCGACGAAGACACGCCCGTTCCCAGCGTCACGCCGGTGTTCCCGGTCGCCGACTGGTTCGAGCGCGAAGCCTTCGACATGTACGGCGTGTTCTTCGACGGCCACCCGGACCTGCGCCGGATCCTGACGGACTACGGATTCCACGGCCATCCGCTGCGGAAAGACTTCCCGATGACCGGCTATGTCGAGGTCCGCTACGACGACGAGCTGAAGCGCGTCGTGTACGAACCTGTGAAGATCACCGAGTTCCGCGCCTTCGATTTCCTGTCTCCGTGGGAAGGCGCCAAGTACGCCCTGCCGGGCGACGAGAAGGCGGAGAAGGCATAAAGCCATGACTGGTACGAACGCTCCGGCGGCATCCACCGACTTCTTCCGCGACGAACCGACGGTTCCGGCGATCCCGGAAACGCCCGTCCGCAAGTTCAACATCAACTTCGGCCCGCAACACCCGGCCGCGCACGGCGTGCTGCGCCTGGTGCTGGAGCTGGACGGCGAAATCGTCGAACGCGTCGACCCGCACATCGGCCTGCTGCACCGCGGCACCGAGAAGCTGATGGAAGCGCGGACCTATCTGCAGAACATCCCGTACTTCGACCGCCTCGACTACGTGGCGCCGATGAACCAGGAGCATGCGTTCTGCCTGGCCATCGAGAAACTGCTGGGCGTCGAAGTGCCCAAGCGCGGTCAGATCGTGCGCGTGCTGTTCTGCGAGATCGGCCGTATCCTGAATCACCTGCTGAACGTGACGACCCAGGCCATGGACGTCGGCGCCCTGACGCCGCCGCTCTGGGGCTTCGAGGAACGCGAGAAGCTGATGATCTTCTACGAGCGCGCTTGCGGCGCTCGTCTGCACGCCAACTACTTCCGTCCGGGCGGCGTCCACCAGGACCTGACGCCCGAACTGATCGACGACATCGAGACCTGGGCGAAGGCTTTCCCCAAGATCTGCGACGACATCGAAGGCCTGATCACCGACAACCGCATCTTCAAGCAACGCAACGTCGACATCGGCGTCGTGAGCAAGGAAGACGCCTGGGCCTGGGGTTTCTCGGGCGTGATGGTGCGCGGTTCGGGCATCGCCTGGGACCTGCGCCGCAACCAGCCGTACGAGAACTACAACGAGTTCGAGTTCGACATCCCGCTGGGCAAGAACGGCGACTGCTACGATCGCTATCTCTGCCGCATGCAGGAAATGCGTGAGTCGACGAAGATCATCCTGCAGGCCGTCGCCATGCTGCGCGGCACGCCGGGCCCGGTGCTGACCGAGGACAACAAGGTCAGCCCGCCGCGCCGCGCCGAGATGAAGCGCTCGATGGAAGCCCTGATCCACCACTTCAAGCTCTACACCGAGGGCTTCAAGACGCCGGAAGGCGAGGTCTACGCGGCTGTCGAAGCGCCCAAGGGCGAGTTCGGCGTCTATGTCGTCAGCAACGGCACCAACAAGCCGTACCGCTGCAAGATCAAGGCTCCGGGCTTCTCGCACCTAGCGGCGATGGACTGGATGAACCGCGGCCACCAGCTGGCCGACGTCTCGGCCATCCTGGGTTCGCTCGACATCGTGTTCGGCGAGGTCGACCGATGAGCTATGAGACGATCGCCCAGGCGCAACTCGACGCCTACAACGCCCAGGATCTGGATGCGCACTGCGCCCACTTCGCCGACGACGTCGTCGTCGCGGGCCTGAACGGCGACGTGGCGCGCACGGGCCTCGACGCCTACCGCGCCTTCTACGCCAAGACCTTCGCCGAGTTCCCCAAGAACAACGCCAAGCTCCTGAACCGCATCGTGGTCGGCTCGACCGTCATCGACCACGAGCATGTCGACCGCGGCAACGGCGATGCGCCGTTCCAGGTCGCCGCCATCTACACCTTCAAGGACGACAAGATCGTCCGCGTGGATTTCGCACGATGAGCGTACGTCGTCTCGCCAAGGAACAGCCCGCCAGCTTCGCCTTCTCGGCCGACAGCCAGGCCAAGGCCGACTGGTGGAAAGCCAAGTATCCCGCCGTCCGCAAGCAGTCGGCGGTGATCCCGATGCTGTGGCTGGCCCAGAAGCAGGAAGGCTGGATTTCCGAGCCGGCGATCCAGGAGATCGCCAAGCAGCTCGAGATGCCGGTCATCCGCGTGCTGGAAGTGGCCACCTTCTACGTGATGTTCCAGCTGCAGCCGGTCGGCAAGGTCGCCTTCGTGCAGTTGTGCGGCACCACGCCGTGCCAGCTGCGCGGCGCGCTGGACCTGAAGCAAGTGCTGAAGGACAAGATCGGCGACGCCAACCACGTCTCGGCGGACGGCAAGTTCAGCTGGGAAGAGGTCGAGTGTCTGGGCGCGTGCTGCAATGCGCCGATGGCCGCCATCAACGACTACTACTACGAAGACCTGACGCCGGAGAGCCTGGCCCAGATCCTCGACGACTTCGCGGCCGGCAAGGCCCCGAAGCCGGGCAGCTACGATGGCCGCGGTGCGTCGGAGCCGAAGGGCACCATCCACACCCTGACGGATCCGAAGCTGTACGACGGCTCGTACGCCAAGAAGATCAAGATTCCGAACCTGCCCGAGAAGCCGAAGGCGACGAAGGCAAAGCCGGAGCCGACCGCCTAACATGACCGCCGATGCCGCCATCCAGAAGAAGCGCCTGACCGTGATGCTCGCCATCACCGTCGTCTGCTTCGTGCTGGCCGGCGCGGCGATCTTTGGCGCGGTGTCGCTGAAGGTCGACTGGCTGCTGCCGGTCTTCCTTCTGGCGGTCGCCGGCGGCCTGGGCGCGCAGATCTGGTTCATTCTGGGCTGGATGCGCGCGACCAAGCGGGAAGGGGCCTCGTCATGATCGACGACAGCGCCCTGAACCTGCGCCGGGCGGCCTATGCCGACACTATCCGGAGCATCGGTCGTCGCGAACGCGGCGTCGGCTTCGTGGCGAGCCTGATGGGTGTGCTCCTGCTGATCTGGGGCCGCACCGTTGAGGGCGCGCCGCCTCTGGCGGTTGGCGCCGGCCTCGTCATCATCGGCGTGGCTTGGCTGCTTTTCGTCTATGTCATCATTCGTCGGGCGAGCTATGTGCGCGCCCATCCATTCGATCCGCAAAGCTGAGTCATGGTCGGTATCCTCGAAGACAAGGACCGCATCTTCACGAACCTCTACGGTCTCCAGGATTGGGGCCTCGAGGGCGCGAAGAAGCGCGGCTGCTGGAATGGCACCAAGGACATCCTGGACGCCGGGCGCGACTGGATTATCGACAACATGAAGAACTCCGGCCTGCGCGGCCGGGGCGGCGCCGGTTTCTCGACCGGGCTGAAGTGGTCGTTCATGCCCAAGGAAGTGAAGGACGGTCGTCCGCACTACCTCGTGGTCAACGCCGACGAATCCGAGCCGGGCACCTGCAAGGACCGGGAGATCATGCGGCATGACCCGCACCTCCTGATCGAGGGCTGCCTGATCGCCTCGCGCGCCATGCTGGCTCACGCCTGCTACATCTACATCCGCGGCGAGTACGTGTTCGAGCGTGAGCGCCTGGAAGCGGCGATCAAGCAGGCCTACGAGGCCAACCTCGTGGGCAAGAACAACGTGCACGGCTGGGACTTCGACATCTACGTCCACCACGGCGCCGGCGCCTATATCTGCGGCGAAGAGACGGCCCTGCTGGAAAGCCTGGAAGGCAAGAAGGGCCAGCCGCGCCTGAAGCCGCCGTTCCCGGCCGGCGCGGGCCTGTACGGCATGCCGACCACGGTCAACAACGTCGAGAGCATCGCCGTCGCCGGCACCATTCTGCGTCGCGGCGCCGAGTGGTTCGCGGGCTTTGGCCGTCCCAACAACGCCGGCACCAAGCTGTTCTGCGTCTCGGGCCACGTGAACCTGCCCTGCAACGTCGAAGAAGCCATGAGCATCCCCTTCCGTCAGCTGATGGAAGATCACTGCGGCGGCATTCGCGGCGGCTGGGGCAACCTCAAGGCCGTCATCCCGGGCGGCTCGTCCGTTCCGATGATCCCGGCCGAGCAGTGCGAAGACCTGCCGATGGACTTCGACGCCCTGCGCAACCTGCGCTCGGGCCTCGGCACCGCGGCCGTCATCGTCATGGACAAGGACACCGATCTGGTCCGCGCCATCGCCCGTCTGTCGTACTTCTACAAGCACGAGAGCTGCGGCCAGTGCACGCCGTGCCGCGAAGGCACCGGCTGGATGTGGCGCGTCATGGAACGCATGGCGACCGGCGAGGCCGATCCGAAAGAGATCGACACCCTGCTGGACGTCACGACCCAGGTCGAGGGTCACACCATCTGCGCCCTGGGCGACGCGGCCGCCTGGCCGATCCAGGGCCTGTTCCGCCACTTCCGCCACGAGGTGGAGGAGCGGATCGCTTCCTATCGTAGCGGTCGCCTGCACGTGCAGGGCGCCAAGCTGATCGCGGCGGAGTAACAAGAATGGCTATCGCCAAGGTCAACGGCGTCGAGGTCGAGTTCGAACCCGGCATGACGGTTCTGCAGGTCGCGGAACTGGCTGGGGAAGAGATCCCGCGCTTCTGCTACCACGAACGCCTGTCCATCGCCGGCAACTGCCGCATGTGCCTGGTCGAGGTTAAGCCCGGCCCGCCGAAGCCGCAGGCGTCTTGCGCCCTGCCGGCTGCCGAGGGCCAGGAGATCTTCACCAAGACTCCGATGGTCAAGAAGGCCCGCGAAGGGGTGATGGAGTTCTTGCTCATCAACCACCCGCTGGATTGCCCGATCTGCGACCAAGGCGGCGAGTGCGACCTTCAGGACCAGGCCGTCGGCTACGGCCGCGACGACAGCCGCTACGAAGAGAACAAGCGCGCGGTCGAAGAGAAGGCCATGGGCCCGCTCATCAAGACCGTGATGACGCGCTGCATTCAGTGCACGCGCTGCGTCCGCTTCATCACCGAAGTCGCCGGCTCGCCGGAAATCGGCCTGATCTCGCGCGGCGAAGACGTTGAAATCACGACCTATCTGGGCGCTGCGGTGACGTCGGAGCTCAGCGCGAACGTCATCGACCTGTGCCCGGTCGGCGCCCTGACCTCCAAGCCCTACGCCTTCGAAGCCCGTCCGTGGGAACTGAAGAAGACCGAGAGCGTCGACGTCATGGACGCCCTGGGTTCGTGGATCCGCGTTGACGCCCGCGGCTCGGCCGTGCTGCGCGTGCTGCCGCGCAACAACGACGACGTCAACGAAGAGTGGATCTCGGACAAGACGCGCTACGCCGTCGACGGCCTGGGTCGTCAGCGCCTGGACCGTCCATACGTCCGCGACGCCGCCGGTCGTTTGGCGCCCGCCACGTGGTCGGAAGCCTTCGCCGCCGTCGCCGCCAAGATCAAGACGACTGCGCCTGAGCGCATCGGCGTCATCGCCGGCGACCTGCAGGACGCCGAAAGCCTGAAGGCGACCAAGGACCTCTTCACCGCCCTGGGCGTGAAGAACCTGGACAGCCGCCAGGACGGCGCGGCCCTGGGCCAAGGCCCGCGCGAGGGCTGGCTGTTCAACTCGACGATCGCCGGCATCGAGAACGCTGACGTCGTCCTGTTTGTCGGCGCCAATCCGCGCCTCGAGGCGCCGGTCCTGAACGCCCGCTTCCGCAAGCAGTGGATCGCCGGCAAGACCCGCTTCGGCGTCATCGGCGAAAAGGCCGACCTGACGTTCGACTACGACTATCTCGGCGCTGGCGCCCAGACCCTGTCGGGCCTGGCCAAGAGCAAGAGCGACTTCGTCGCCGCCCTGAAGGCCGCCGAGCGTCCCGCCATCATCATCGGCCAGGGCGCTCTGGCCCGCGCCGATGGCGCGGCGATCCTCAAGGCCGCGGCCGGCCTGGGCAAGACCATCAAGGTCGTCCGTGACGGCTGGAACGGCTGGAACGTCCTGCACACCGCCGCCGCGCGCGTCGCCGGCCTCGACATGGGCTTCGTCCCGGCCGAGGGCGGTCTGGCAACGGCCGACATGCTGAAGCCGGGCGCGCTGGACGTGCTGTTCCTGCTGGGCGCCGACGAGTGCGAAACGGCGGCCACCGGCGCCTTCAAGATTTATCTGGGCACGCACGGCGACGCCGGCGCGCACAAGGCCGACGTGATCCTGCCGGGAGCCGCCTACACCGAGAAGAACGGTCTGTACGTGAACCTCGAAGGTCGCGTGCAAATGGGCAAGCGGGCCGTGTTCCCGAAGGGCGAGGCCAAGGAAGACTGGTCGATCCTGCGGGCGCTGTCGGAAGTGCTGGGCCACAAGCTGCCTTACGACAGCCTGGACCAACTGCGGGCCAAGCTGTTCGCCGACCACCCGACCTTCGGCCAGATCGACTTCGCGCCGGGCTCGGTCGCAACCTCGTTCGATATCGACGCCCTGGGCGTTGCTGGCGAGGTTTCGGACGCGCCGTTCGAAAGCGCCATCAAGGCCTTCCACCTGACCAATCCTGTCGCGCGCGCCAGCGTGACCATGGCCGAATGCGCGGCCGTGGCTTCCGGCGCCGCCAAGATCGCTGCGGAGTAGACCGTGGGCTCGACTTCTCCGCTTCTCTGGTTTGGCCTGACGACCGGCGGCATTCTGCTGGTCGTGATCTGGGTTCTGCTCAGCCTGGCCTTCCTGCTGCTGGCCGACCGCAAGATCTGGGCCGGCGTCCAGATGCGCAAAGGCCCCAACGTCGTGGGTCCTTTCGGTCTGCTGCAGTCCTTCGCCGACTTCTTCAAGTTCGTGCTGAAGGAAATCGTCATTCCGGCCGGCGCCGACAAGGCGATCTTCCTGCTGGCGCCGCTGGTCAGTCTGATCCTGGGCTTCGTGGGTTGGGCCGTCGTGCCCTTCGCACCGGGCTGGGTCGTGTCGAACCTCAACGTCGGCATTCTCTATCTGCTGGCGATGAGCTCGCTGGGCGTCTACGGCATCATCATGGGCGGTTGGGCTTCGAACTCGAAGTATCCGTTCCTGGGCGCGCTGCGTTCGGCGGCGCAGATGGTGTCGTATGAAGTCTCCATCGGCCTGATCATCATCACGGTGATCCTGCTGGCCGGTTCGATGAACCTCTCGACCATCGTCGAGAAGCAGTCGGGCTGGATCTGGAACTGGAACGTCTTCGGCGGCGGCCTGCACAACATCGTGCTGCTGCCGGTGATGATCGTCTCGATGGGCATGTTCTACATCTCGGCCCTGGCCGAAACGAACCGCCCGCCGTTCGACCTTCCGGAAGCCGAATCCGAACTCGTGGCGGGTTACCAGGTCGAGTACAGCTCGACGCCGTACCTGCTGTTCATGGTCGCCGAGTATTCGAACATCGTCCTGATGTGCGCCATGATCAGCGTGCTGTTCTTCGGCGGCTGGAACCCCGGTTTCCCGATCGACTTCGCCGCCAACTGGCCGCCGTTCCTGGTCAACTTCATGCTGGCCTTGGTGTTCTACGCCAAGATCTGCTTCTGGTTCTTCATGTTCGCCATGGCGAAGGCCATCGTGCCTCGCTACCGCTACGACCAGCTGATGCGCCTGGGTTGGAAGGTGTTCCTGCCGACCTCGCTGGTGCTGGTGGCCGCGGTCGCCGCCTGGCGCGTGTTCGGTCCGGCGGCCTGATGCGCCTTCCCGCCCTCATAACCCTGGGCCTGACGGGCCTGGCGCTTTGTGCCTGTGCAACGACAGGTCCGGCGCCGGTCCGCTCATACTCTCTGGGCGAAGGGGTGGTGGCCTATGACGACCTGCGACGCGCTGGCGAGAAGTGCCAGTCCGAAGGCGGGGCGATCCGGGCCAAGCAGGACGGGGGAGATCCCGCCCAGCTGTCGAACTACACCTGCGTCATTCCCCGCCCGGGGACCTGAGGCAGTCGAATAGAGAGCAGGGAAGGGGCGTCGCCTCCTCCCTCGTTTAAAGTTTTAGGAGAGCTCTGGTGTTCCAGCGCATCACTCAAGCGGCCAAGGGCGCGGCCCTTCTGGACTTCGCGGGGGCTTTTGGCCTTGCCATGAAGTACCTGATCGCGCCGAAGAAGACGGTGATCTACCCGAACGAGCGCGGCCCGCAGTCGCCGCGCTTCCGGGGCGAACACGCGCTGCGCCGCTATCCGTCGGGCGAAGAGCGCTGCATCGCCTGCAAGCTGTGCGAAGCCATCTGCCCGGCCCAGGCCATCACCATCGAAGCCGAACCGCGCGAGGACGGCAGCCGCCGCACGACCCGCTACGACATCGACATGGTCAAGTGCATCTACTGCGGTCTGTGCCAGGAGGCCTGTCCGGTCGACGCCATCGTCGAAGGTCCGAACATCGAGTTCGCGACCGAGACCCGCGAAGAGCTCTACTACGACAAGGAACGCCTTCTCGATAACGGCGACCGTTGGGAGCGCCTGATCGCGAAGAATCTGGAGTTGGACGCGCCCTACCGCTAAACGGTCGGACGAATCCTAGGCGGCGATTGACCACTCGGTTTTTCGTCATTGGACTTAAGTTTTCAGGGGAGCACCTGGGCCAATGGCCTTGCAGGCGATCGCTTTCTATCTGCTGGCATTCGTGACCATCGCGGCGGGTCTTCTCGTCGTGTCGGCGCGCAATCCCGTGCACTCGGTGCTCTTCCTGATCACCGCCTTCTTCTCGGCCGCCGGCCTCTTCGTCCTGTTGGGCGCGGAGTTCCTGGCGATGCTGCTGATCGTCGTCTACGTCGGTGCGGTGGCGGTGCTGTTCCTGTTCGTCGTCATGATGCTGGACGTCGACTTCGCCGAGCTCCGCCAGGGCTTCGCCCAGTACCTGCCGATCGGCGGTCTGGTCGGGGGCATTCTGACGCTGGAGATGGTGTTCGTCGCCGCCACGGTGGCCAACAACGGCGCGGCCTCGAAGAACCCGCTGCCGAACGCCTCGCCGGGCGGCGTCCCCAACACCGAAGCGATCGGTCGCGTGCTCTACACCGACTACGTCTTCTTCTTCCAACTGGCGGGCTTGGTGCTGCTGGTCGCCATGATCGGCGCCATCGTCCTGACCCTGCGCCACAAGCCGGGCGTCAAGCGCCAGGACATCGGCGCTCAGGTCGCCCGCACGCCCAAGACCGGCATGGAGCTGGTTCAGATCAAGCCGGGTGAGGGGATCTCCGAATGATCGGCCTTCCGCACTATCTCGTCGTCGCCGCGATCCTCTTCACGATCGGCGTCTTCGGCATCTTCGTGAACCGCAAGAACATCATCGTCATCCTGATGTCGATCGAGCTGATCCTGCTGGCGGTGAACATCAATCTGGTGGCGTTCTCGGCCTTCCTGCACGACGTGGCGGGCCAGATCTTCGCCATGTTCGTCCTGACCGTCGCCGCCGCCGAGGCGGCCGTGGGTCTGGCGATCCTCGTCACCTTCTTCCGCAACCGTGGCGACATCGCGGTTGACGACGCCAGCATGATGAAGGGCTAAGCGACGTCATGCAGACGCTTGTAACCATCCTCGTATTCGCGCCGGTCATCGCCGCAATCATCGCCGGCCTGTTCGGCCGTCGTATCGGCAACGTGGCCTCGCAGTCGGTCACCACCGGCGCGCTGATCCTGGCCTGCGGCCTGTCGTGGTACACGTTCAGCCAGTGGACCTGGGGGCACATGGAGGCCTTTACGGTCCACCTGCTGCCGTTCATCCACGTCGGCGACTTCGTCGCCAACTGGTCGATCCGCATCGACGCCCTGTCGGCCACCATGCTGATCGTGGTCACGACGGTCTCGGCCCTCGTGCACATCTATTCCTGGGGCTACATGGCCGAGGACGACAGCAAGCCGCGCTTCTTCGCGTATCTGTCGCTGTTCACCTTCGCCATGCTGTCGCTGGTCACCGCCGCCGACTTCATGCAGCTGTTCTTCGGCTGGGAAGGCGTGGGCCTGGCCTCGTACCTGCTGATCGGCTTCTGGTTCAAGAAGCCCTCGGCCAGCGCCGCGGCCATCAAGGCCTTCGTCGTCAACCGGGTCGGCGACTTCGGTTTCGCCCTCGGCATCATGACCGTCTACTGGGCCTTCGGCACCATCCAGTTCGCCGAGCTGTTCCCGATGATCCAGGCCGGCGCGAGCCGCACCTGGGAGTTCGCCGGCCACACCTGGCCGCTGATCGACATCGCCTGCTTCCTGCTGTTCATCGGCGCGATGGGCAAGTCGGCGCAGTTCTTCCTGCACACCTGGCTGCCGGACGCCATGGAAGGCCCGACCCCTGTGTCGGCGCTGATCCACGCGGCGACCATGGTCACCGCCGGCGTCTACATGCTGTGCCTGCTGTCGCCGATGTTCGAATACGCGCCCGTCGCCAAGAACATCGTCACGGTCATCGGCGCGATCACGGCCCTGTTCGCTGCGACCGTCGGCCTGACCCAGAACGACATCAAGCGCGTCATCGCCTACTCGACCTGTTCGCAGCTGGGCTACATGTTCTTCGCGGCCGGCGTCGGCGCCTACCAGGCGGCCATGTTCCACCTGTTCACGCACGCCTTCTTCAAGGCGCTGCTGTTCCTGGGCGCCGGTTCGGTGATCCACGGCATGCACCATGAGCAGGACATGCGTCGCTACGGCGCCCTGGCCAAGCTGCTGCCGGTGACCTTCATCGCCATGACGATCGGCACGATCGCCATCACGGGCCTCGGCTTCCCGCCGCTGCACCTGGGCTTCGCCGGCTTCTACTCGAAGGACACCATCATCGAAGCCGCGTTCGCGGCGGGCGGTCACAATTCGCTGGCGATGTTCGCCTGGGTGATCGGCGTGTTGGTGGCGGGCCTGACCTCGTTCTACTCGTGGCGCCTGGCCTTCTTCACCTTCAACGGCACGGCGCGCTGGGGTCACGACGACCACGGCCATGACGCTCACGCCCATGATGCTCATGGTCACGACGCTCATGCCGCCGACGCGCACGCTCATGACGACCACGCGGCCCATGACGATCACGGCCACGGCCACGATCACAAGCCGCATGAAAGCCCGTGGGTGATGCTGTTCCCGCTGGTCGTGCTGTCGATCGGCGCGGTCGCCGCCGGCTTCGTGTTCACCGGCTACTTCGTCGGCCACCACCAGGAAGAGTTCTGGCGCGGTGCGATCTACACCGCCCCGACCAACCACGTGCTGCATGAAGCGCACGAGGTTGCGAATTGGGTGAAGTGGAGCCCGCTGATCGCCTCGCTGCTGGGCCTGCTGATCGCGGTCTATGTCTACCTGATCAAGGGCAACGAGCGCCTGGGCCTGAAACTGGCCGAGCGCAAGGGTCCGCTCTACGTCTTCTTCTACAACAAGTGGTTCTTCGACGAACTCTACGCGGCCACCTTCGTGCGGTTCGCCAAGTTCCTCGGCGACCTGTTCTGGAAGGGCGGCGACCAGAAGATCATCGACGGCCTCGGCCCGGATGGCGTCAGCGCGGTCTCTTACGAGGTCGGCAAGCGCACCGGTAAGCTGCAGACCGGCTACGTCTATCACTACGCGTTTGTCATGCTGCTCGGCGTCGCCGGCCTGCTGACCTTCGCCCTGTACGCCTTCCGTTGAGGGGGACGGAGCTAATGAGCGGCCTTCTCAGCCTTACGACCTTCGCGCCCATCGTCGGCGTCGCGGTGATCCTCGCCGCGCGCGCCTTCAAGGGCGAGAGCGCAAAGACCGACACCCTGGCCAAATGGATCGCGCTCGTCGCGACCCTGGTCACGTTCGTTCTGTCGCTCGTCCTGACCCTCCAGTTCGATCCGAAGAACCCGGGCTTCCAGTTCGTGGAAGACTTCGCCTGGTTCGCGGGCATCCACTACCGTATGGGCGTCGACGGCATCTCGGTGCTGTTCGTCCTGCTGACCGCCTTCCTGCTGCCGATCTGCATCGTGGCCAGCTGGAAGTCGGTCGAGAAGCGGGTCGTCGAGTACCTGATCGCCTTCCTGGTCCTGGAGACCCTGGTGATCGGCGTGTTCGCGGCGCTGGACCTGGTGCTGTTCTACCTGTTCTTCGAGTTCGGCCTGGTCCCGATGTTCCTGATCATCGGGATCTGGGGCGGCAAGCGCCGGATCTACGCGGCCTACAAGTTCTTCCTCTACACGCTGCTCGGCTCGGTGCTGATGCTGGCCGCCATCCTGGCGATGATCAGCATCGCCGGCACCTCGTCGATCCCGGTGCTGATGACGTTCAAGTTCGCCCCGTGGCTGCAGACCTGGCTGTGGCTGGCCTTCTTCGCCTCGTTCGCGGTGAAGATGCCGATGTGGCCGGTGCACACCTGGCTGCCCGACGCTCACGTCGAGGCCCCGACGGCCGGTTCGGTCATCCTGGCCGGCGTGCTGCTGAAGATGGGCGGCTACGGCTTCATGCGCTTCAGCCTGCCGATGTTCCCCAACGCCTCGGAGCTGTTCCAGCCCCTGGTGTTCGCGATGTCGGCCATCGCCATCGTCTACACCTCGCTGGTGGCCTTCCGTCAGACCGACATCAAGAAGCTGATCGCCTATTCGTCGGTGGCCCACATGGGCTTCGTGACCATGGGCATCTTCTCGGGCAATGCGGCAGGCGAGCAGGGCGCTCTGTTCCAGATGCTGAGCCACGGGGTGATCTCCGGCGCGCTCTTCCTCTGCGTCGGCGTCGTCTACGACCGCATGCACACCCGCGAGATCGCCTTCTACGGCGGCCTGACCAACCGCATGCCGCACTACGCCTTCGTGTTCCTGCTGTTCACGATGGGCAATGTCGGCCTGCCGGGCACCTCGGGCTTCGTCGGTGAAATCCTGACGATGACCGGCGTCTACCAGGCCTCGACCTGGACGGCGATCGTGTCGGCCTCGGGCGTCATCCTGTCGGCCATGTACGCCCTGACCCTGTACCGCCGGGTTATGTACGGCGAGATCACCAATCCCGAGCTGAAGACCATCAAGGATCTGGACGCTCGCGAGATCACGCTGTTCGTGCCGCTCATCATCATGACCCTGGTGCTGGGCATCTATCCCAATCTCGTGTTCAACCTGACCGCGACGTCCGTCGACGGCCTCGTCGGCGCCTGGCGCGCCGCCGTGGGCGGGTGAGGAGCCTATGACCTTTTCCGCCAACTTCACGCTCGTCCTGCCTGAGATCGTCCTGGCGATCGCGGCGCTCGTCCTGCTGGTCGCCGGCGCCTTCCGGGGCAAGGTCGGGGGCATCTTCACCCTGGCCGCCGTCGCCGCGCTGATCGCGGCGGCCGCCACGGCGGTGCTGGGTCCGCACGGTTCGGCCTTCAACGGCGTCTATGCGGCCGACGCCGCAGCGACCTACGCCAAGGTCGCCATCTATCTGTCGAGCGCCATCGCCATCGTGCTGGGCGACCGCTGGCTGGCCCAGCGCGACGACCAGAAGTTCGAATACGCCGTCCTGGTGATCCTGGCCGCCCTGGGCATGGGCGTCACCGCCTCGGCCGGCGACCTGATCAGCCTCTATGTCGGCGTCGAACTGCAGTCGCTGGCCCTGTACGTCCTGGCGGCCTTCCGCCGTGACGACGCCAAGGCCTCGGAAGCCGGCCTGAAGTACTTCGTGCTGGGCGCGCTGTCGTCGGGCCTGCTGCTGTACGGTTCGTCGCTGATCTACGGCTTCACCGGCTCGACCCGCTTCGACCAGATCGCCCTGGCCGCCGCCCACGGCGGTACGCACGGCACGGGCCTGCTGTTTGGCCTGGTGTTCCTGATCTGCGGCCTGGCGTTCAAGGTCTCGGCCGCGCCGTTCCACATGTGGACCCCGGACGTCTACGAAGGCGCCCCGACCCCGGTCGTCGGCTTCTTCGCCGCCGCGCCGAAGCTGGCCGCCATGATGATGTTCGCCCGCGTGCTGGGCGACGCCTTCCCGGCCTCGGTCGAGCAATGGCGCCAGGTCCTGGTCATCGCCGCCCTGCTGTCGGTCTTCGTCGGCGCCTTCGCCGGCCTGGCCCAGATCAACCTCAAGCGCCTGTGGGCCTATTCCTCGATCGCCAATGTCGGCTACGCCCTGCTGGGCGTCGCGGCCGGCGGCGAGGTCGGCCTGCAATCGATGCTGGTCTTCATGGTGCTGTACATGGTCGACGTCACCGGCTTCTTCGCCTGCCTGCAGGCGCTGAACCGCGACGGCCGTCCGATGGAAACCATCGAGGACATGGCCGGCCTGATCAAGGAACGTCCCGGCATCGCCCTGGCCATGACCGCGTTCTCGCTGTCGGCCCTGGGTCTGCCGCCGTTCTCGGGCTTCTGGTCGAAGTACTACGTCTTCAAGGCCGCGCTCGGCACGGGTGACGTGATGCTGCAGTGGGCCGCCGTCCTCGGTCTGGTCGGCTCGGTCGTCGCCGCGTTCTATTACCTGCGCCTGATCAAGGCGATGTGGTTCGACGCGCCGGTCGGTTCGGTCGATGCGCCGTCGCCCTCGGCCCGCGCCGTCGGCTTCGCGGCTGCGCTGTTCTCGTTCCCGGTCGTTCTCGTGGCCCTGGTCTGGCTGGATCCGGCCGCCAAGGCCGCTGCGGCCGCCTTTGGTCACGCGTGACGTGACGGGCGTCCCGCCCGTCGTCGTCCTCGACGAGATCGACTCCACCAACGCCGAAGCCCGTCGCCGGGCCGAGGCGGGCGAGGCCGGGCCGGTTTGGCTGCTCGGCCTGCGCCAGACTTCAGGGCGCGGCCGTCGCGGTCGCGCCTGGGAGACGGGCGAGGGCAACCTCGCCGCCACCTTGCTCCTCCGCACCGACAAGCCGCCGGCCGAGGCCGCGCAGGTCTCGTTCGTCGCCGCCTTGGCCGTAGCCGATATGCTGGCCAATTACGTGCCGGCGTCGCTGGTCAGCCTGAAATGGCCCAATGATCCGCTGCTGGGCGGACTGAAGGTCAGCGGCATCCTGATCGAGTCGGGCGCCTCGCCCCAGGGCGGTCTGTGGCTGGCCGTCGGCATCGGCGTGAACCTGGCCCGCAAGCCGATCGACAGCGAGCGACCGGCGACCTCGATCGCCACCTATCGAGAAGTTCCGCCGCCGCATCCGACCGAGGCCGTCGAGGCTCTGGCCGGCGCGTTCGAGCGTTGGTATCGCACCTGGACCGCTCTGGGCTTTCCCGCCATCGCCAACGCCTGGACGGCGCGCGCCCACGGCTTGGGCGAAGCCTGCACTGCCCGTCTTGGCAACGAGACCGTCGAGGGCATCGCCGAAGGGCTGGATAATGACGGCGCGCTGAGACTGAGGCTTGACGACGGCCGCGTTCGCCGGATTACCGCTGGCGACGTCTTCTTCGGAGTCGCGTAATGCTGCTGGCCATCGAGCAGGGTAACACCAACACCATGTTCGCCATCCATGATGGCGTGTCCTGGGTGGCGCAGTGGCGCTCGGCGACCGAGAGCACCCGCACCGCCGACGAGTACGTGGTGTGGCTGTCGCAGCTGCTGTCGATGCAGGGCCTGGGGTTCCGGGCCATCGACGCTGTGATCATCTCCAGCGTCGTGCCGCAGTCGATCTTCAACCTGCGGAACCTGTCCCGCCGCTATTTCAACGTCGAGCCTCTGGTGATCGGCGAGAACGCCAAGCTGGGCGTCGAGGTCAGGATCCAGAAGCCGTCCGAGGCCGGCGCCGACCGGCTGGTCAACGCCATCGGCGCCAACATGGTCTATCCCGGCCCGCTGATCGTCATCGACAGCGGCACGGCCACGACCTTCGACATCGTGGCGCCGGACGGCGGCTTCGAGGGCGGCATCATCGCGCCCGGCATCAATCTTTCCATGCAGGCCCTGCACGAGGCGGCGGCCAAGCTGCCCCGGATCGCCATTCAGCGTCCGGCCGGTAACAGGATCGTGGGCACCGACACCGTGTCGGCCATGCAATCGGGCGTCTTCTGGGGGTATATCTCCCTGATCGAGGGTCTCGTCTCGCGCATCAAGGCTGAGCGCGGCGAGCCCATGACCGTAATCGCCACCGGCGGCGTCGCCTCCCTGTTCGAGGGCGCCACCGACAGCATCGACCACTTCGACTCCGACCTGACGATACGGGGTCTTCTCGAAATCTATCGTCGAAACACCATTTCTGAGACCTGATGAAAAAATCCAAGAGCGACGAGCTCGTCTTCCTGCCGCTGGGCGGGTCGAACGAGATCGGCATGAACTTCAATCTGTATGGCTTCGGCCCGGCGCATGATCGTAAGTGGATCGTCGTCGACCTCGGCGTGACCTTCGGCGACCAGACGACGCCCGGCGTCGAGATCATCCTGCCCGATCCGTCGTACATCGAGCCCTATGCCAAGGACATCGTCGGCATCGTCCTGACCCACGCCCACGAGGATCACCTCGGCGCCGTGCACTGGCTGTGGCCGCGCCTGAAGGCGCCGGTCTACGCCACGCCGTTCACCGCCTTCCTGCTGCGCGAGAAGCTGCGCGACGCCGGTATCCTGGACGACGTGCCGATCACCGAAGTGCCTCTGGGCGGCAAGTTCTCGCTCGGCCCGTTCGAGCTGGAGCTGATCACCCTGACGCACTCGATCCCCGAGCCGAACGGCCTGGCGATCAAGACGCCGCTGGGCACGATCCTGCACACCGGCGACTGGAAGATCGATCCCGAGCCCCAGCTGGGCGCGCCGACCGACGAAGCCGCCATCCGCCGCCTCGGCGACGAGGGCGTGTTGGCCATGGTCTGCGACAGCACCAACGTCTTCCAGGAAGGCGAGGCCGGCTCCGAGGCCGATGTGCGCAAGGCGCTGGGCAACCTGATCCAGAGCCTGTCGGGCAAGATCGCCGTGGCCTGCTTCGCCTCGAACGTGGCGCGCATGGACACCGTGATCCGCGCGGCTCAAGCGTGCGGCCGCAAGGTCTGCCTGGCCGGCCGCTCGATGCATCGCATGGCCGCAGCCGCCCGTTCGGTCGGTCTGCTGCAGGGGCTTGAGGCCTTCATCAACGACGACCAGGCCAAGCACCTGCCGGAGAACGAGGTCCTGTTCCTCTGCACCGGCAGCCAGGGTGAGGCCCGTGCGGCCTTGTCGCGCATCGCCGACGGCAGCCATCCGCACGTCAAGCTGGGGCAGGGCGACCACGTGATCTTCAGCTCGCGGGTCATCCCGGGTAACGAGATCCCGATCCGCAATCTGCAGAACAAGCTGGCCGACCGCGGCGTGCGCCTGCACACCGAGCGCGACACCCCCGGCATCCACGTCTCGGGTCACCCGTGCCGTGAAGAGCTGCGCCAGATGTATGCTTGGGTGCGTCCGCAGATCGCGGTCCCTACCCACGGCGAGCGTCGCCACCTGATCGAGCACGCCGCCTTCGCCAAGGACCTGCAGGTCCCGCACGCTGTCAGCCCGCGCAACGGCGACATGGTGCGCCTGGCGCCGGGCCATCCGGAGATCATCGACGAGGTGCCGGCCGGGCGTCTGTACGTCGACGGCGGCGTCATGACGCCCGAGAACGGCGAGGCCCTGCGCGAGCGGCGTCACGCGGCGTTTAACGGCATGCTGGCCGTGTCGATCGTGCTCGATGGCCGTAACCGCATCGTCTCTGGCCCGCAGGTCCGCGGCATCGGCATGACCGGCGACGACGAGTACACGCTGGACGACGCCCTGGACGATCTCGCTGAAGAAGCCGAGACCGCCTACAAGAAGCTGCAGGGCGACGCGCGCGAAATGGACGAGAATATTGAGAGCGCCATCTCTCGCGCGGTGAAGAAGGCCGCGTTCCGCATCTGGGAACGCAAGCCGGTCGTCGAGACGACGGTTCTGCGCCTGTGATCTTCCGCCGTTCCCAGAAGCCAGAGGCGGCCTCAACCGCCGCTGCGGCGGACGGGAACGGCTACGCGGCCCAGATCGTCCAGCATCTCTATCGCGAGCTGCTGAAGCGCGAGCCTGACCCCGACTCCCTGGCCGCCTGCGTGGCTTGGATGGCCAACGGCGCGACGATCGACGACATCAAGGCCGAGATCGTCGGCTCGCCGGAGTATCGCCAGAAGCTCGGAAGCCATCCGATCGCCAAGTTTCCGGCCATCTACACGCCGGAGAACATCTCGTACTTCACGCACCGCGGGCGTTTCCGGCCGCTGGCGTTGAGCATCGAGACGGTCAACATCTGCAACAACGACTGCGTGATCTGCCCGTACTCGATCCAGACCCGCAAGAAGCAGGGCATGGACATGGCGATCTTCGCCAAAATCGTGTCCGACTACGCAGCGCTGGGCGGCGGCCCGATCACCCTGACCCCAATGGTTGGCGAGATGCTGCTGGACAAGCAGCTCCTGGAGCGCCTGAAGCTGCTGCGCGCCACCCCGGCGATCACCCGCGTCTCGGCGATCACCAACGCCACCATGGCCTATCTCTATTCCGACGAGGAATTGGCCGAACTGGCCGGCTATTTCGATCGGGTGACGGTGTCGGTCTACGGCCTGGACGCCGAAGAGTTCGCGCTGATGACCCGCAAGGATCAGTACGACCAGTTCATGGAGTCGCTGGGCCGGCTGATCCGGATCTTCGGCGTCGACAAGGTCGGCCTGGGCGCCCGCCACCTGCGCGCCCGCACCTCCGAAGAGATCGACGGCTGGCTGGCGCAGGTGGCCCAGCGCGCCGGCGTCGACGCGGCCAGGCTGTCGCTCCCAGGTACAAGCACCTACGCCAACTGGACGGTGTTCGACACCTCCAAGCCGCTGCCGCTGGACGCCGAGTGGATGCCGCCGCAGCAGAACACCGAACAATGCGCGCTGCCCTTGATCAGCCTGCAGGTGCTGTCGAGCGGCAAGGTGTCGTTCTGCGGCTGCGCCGATTTCGACGGCAAGACGGCCCTGATGCTGGGGGACATCCGCGACGCCAGCTTGGCCGAACTGCTGAACTCGGAGAAGGTGCGTCACCTGTGGGACTGGCAAGGCTGCGGCGTGCCCGAGCCCTGCAAGGGCTGCAGCTTCTACATGCCGATCAGCAAGCTGGCGCAGCTGCCCTCGGCTTTCCCGGATCCGCTGGGTACGTTCGGCGGCTAGAAAACAAGAAGGGGTAGGAAATGATCGGCAAGCTCAATCACGTCGGCGTCGCTACGCCATCCATCGACGAGTCGCTGAAGATGTACCGCGACCTGCTGGGCGCCACCTCGGTGACCGAGAAGTGGGCGATGCCGGAGCAGGGCGTCTGGGTCTGCTTCGTCAATCTGCCCAACAGCCAGATCGAGCTGATCGAGCCCTATGGCGAGACCTCGCCGATCCACGGCTTTCTGGCCAAGAACCCGAAAGGCGGCCAGCACCACATTTGCTTCGAGGTCGAGAACATCTACGAAGCGCGTGACGATCTGGTGGCCAAGGGCGCGACCGTGCTGGGCGAGCCCCGCATCGGCGCCCACGGCACGATGATCATCTTCGTACACCCCAAGGACATGGGCGGCCTGCTGGTCGAGCTCATGGAGACTCCAAAGGAAGCTCACTGATATGAGCCCCATCACCTGGTTCGCCATCTACATGACCATCTGGTGGACGGTGCTGTTCGCCGTCCTGCCGCTGGGGACGCGCAGCTACTACGACGCCGGCGTCACGCCGCCGACGGGTGTGGATCCCGGCGTGCCGATGAATCCGAACCTGAAGCGCAAGTTCATCACCACGACCTGGGTGTCGGCGGCGGTGTTCGTGGTGCTGTTCCTCGTCATGCACTTCCACTTGATCCGTCTGCCCGACCTCCCGGCTGCCGCCTGACGTGCAACTGCACAAGCCTTGGGCGCGGCGTGGGCGATTTGCCTGCTTTCGCCCAAGTCTTGGGCGAAATGGTCCGATGTTAGCGCTGCCGTCGCATGACCGTGCCCCAACATTCGTTCGATGGGTAAGGTGACTTCAGGAGATCGGCCTTGCCGGTCTCGCTCTGTGGCGTCTTCCCCGACGATGACTGACAAGGCCGCGCGGCGATCCGCGCGGCCTCTCTTTTTTCTACGGTGGAGCCTTAGTTTAGCCTCGCGCGTTGCCAAGCTGTCGGACGAGAGGCTATCTCAGGCCTCCTTGAATTCCCGGAGTTTTCACGCGCATGCGCATGTCGCGCTATTTCCTGCCGGTGCTGAAGGAAGCACCGTCCGACGCCCAGATCGTTTCGCATCAGCTGATGCTTCGCGCCGGCATGATCCGTCAGGAAGCCGCGGGCATCTATGCCTGGCTGCCACTGGGTCTGCGCGTGCTCAACAAGATCGAGCAGATCGTCCGTGAGGAAATGGACCGCGCCGGCGCCATCGAACTGCTGATGCCGACCATTCAGCTGGCCGAGCTGTGGCGTGAGAGCGGCCGTTACGACGACTACGGCGACGAGATGCTGCGCATCACCGACCGCCACAAGCGCGAGCTGCTGTTCGGCCCCACGGCCGAAGAGGTCGTCACCGACATCTTCCGCGCCTCGGTCAAGAGCTACAAGGACCTGCCCAAGAACCTCTACAACATCCAGTGGAAGTTCCGCGACGAGCGCCGTCCGCGCTTTGGCGTGATGCGCGGGCGTGAGTTCCTGATGAAGGACGCCTACAGCTTCGACCTCGACGCCGAGGGCGCGCGCAAGTCCTACAACCGCATGTTCGTGGCCTATCTGAACCTGTTCGCGCGGATGGGCCTGAAGGCCGTGCCGATGCGCGCGGACACCGGTCCGATCGGCGGTGACCTGAGCCACGAGTTCATCGTCCTGGCCGAGACGGGCGAAAGCGCCGTCTTCTGCCACAAGGATCTGGTCGAGATGCCGGCCCCGGGCCCGGATCTGGATTGGATCAACGGCGACCTGCAGCCGCTGGTGAACCAGCGCACGGCGCTTTACGCCGCGACCGAGGAAATGCACGACGAAGCCGCCTTCAACGCGCTGCCGGAAGGCGACCGTCTGTCGGCGCGCGGCATCGAGGTCGGCCACATCTTCTCGTTCGGCACGAAATATTCCGAGCCGATGAAGGCCACGGTTCAGGGGCCGGACGGTCAGCAGACGCCGGTCCAGATGGGCAGCTACGGCGTCGGCGTCTCGCGCCTGCTGGGTGCGATCATCGAGGCCAGCCACGACGAGGGTGGCATCATCTGGCCGGAAAGCGTCGCGCCGTTCCAGGTCGGCATCGTCAACATGCGTCAGGGCGATGCGGCTTGCGACGCGGCCTGCGAGACGGCCTATGCCGCGCTCAACGCCGCCGGCAAGGACGTGCTGTACGACGACACCGATGCTCGTGGCGGCGCCAAGTTCGCCACCATGGACCTGATTGGTCTGCCCTGGCAGCTGATCGTCGGCCCCAAGGGCATCGCCGAGGGCGTGGTCGAGATCAAGAACCGCAAGACCGGCGAACGCCACACCGCCTCGCTGGAGTCGGTTCTCGACGGCCTGACCAAGAGCAAGAACGCCTGATGCCAGACACCCGCGCCGCCGGTCCCTTCAGTCGCTGGGAGCGCTCCGTCGCTCGCCGGTACCTGTTCGCCAAGCGCAAGAACGGCGGCGTGGCGCTGATCTCGATCATCTCGTTCTGCGCGGTGACGCTGGCGGTCTTCGCCCTGATCACCGTGATGAGCGTGATGAACGGCTTCCGAGCCGAGCTGCTGGGCCGGATCCTCGGCTTCAACGGTCACCTCTATGCCCAGTCGCCACTCATCAATGGCCCGGACCGTGACGGCATAATCCGTCGCATCCGGGCCGCGCCCGGCGTCATCCAGGCCGCGCCGATGGTCGAGGCTCAGGCCATGGTGCTGGGTCCGACACAGGTGACGGGCGCCATCGTGCGAGGCGTCTCCACCTCCGATCTTCGGCACATGTCGCTGATCGCCGGGAACATCAAGAAGGGCACGATCGACGGCTTCGGTCAGGGCGAGTACGGCGGCGACATCGTGCTGATCGGCGAGCGCATGGCCCAGAGCGTGGGCGTGCAGGTCGGCGACGCCATCACCCTGATTTCCCCTTCGGGCCCGTCGACGGCGTTCGGCAGCTCGACCCAGGAAAAGAACTATATCGTCGGCGGCGTCTTCAGCGTCGGCATGAGCCAGTTCGACGAGGCCTTCGTCTACATGCCGCTGGAACAGGCTCAGCTGTTCTTCGGCCGCGACACCTCCATCGACTATGTCGAGATCAAGCTGGACGATCCCGATAAGGCCAAGGAGCTGAAGCGCGCGGTCGAGATCGCCGCTGGCCCAGGTTCGCTGGTCAGCGACTGGATGGACAAGAACCACAGCTACTTCACGGCGCTCCAGGTGGAGCGAAAGGTGATGCGGCTGATCCTGTTCTGCATCGTCGCCATCGCCACCCTGAACATCATTTCCAGCCTGGTCATGCTGGTGAAGAACAAGGGCAAGGACATCGCCATCCTGCGCACCATGGGCGCCGGGCAGGGGGCCATCCTGCGCATCTTCCTGATGGCCGGCGCCTCGATCGGCGTCGCCGGCACTTTGTGCGGCCTAGCGCTGGGCGCGCTGTTCTGCACCTACATCACCCCGATCCAGAATTTCGTGGAGTGGGCCACCGGCACCGCCGTGTTCAGCGCCGACGTCTACATGCTCTCGCATATCCCGGCGAAGATCGACTGGACGGAGGTTGGCGGCATCGTCACGGCCTCCGCGCTGATGAGCATCCTGGCGACCCTGCCGCCCGCTTGGCGCGCCTCGCGCCTCGATCCGGTGGAGGCGCTTCGTTATGAGTGATCCGATACAGTCCTCACCGATCCTGGCCCTGCGTGGGGTCGAGCGCGTCTACAAGACCGAAGCAGGCCCGCTGCCGGTGCTGCGCGGCGTCGATATCGATGTCTATCCGGGCGAAGTCGTCGGCCTGATCGGCCCTTCGGGTTCGGGCAAGTCGTCGCTGCTGCATTCGGCGGGCCTCCTGGAGCACCCGGACGCCGGGCTCGTGGCCCTGGAGGGCCGCGACTGCTCGAAGCTGTCCGAGCGCATACGCACCCGCATCCGTCTGGGCACGGTCGGCTTCGTCTACCAGTTCCACCATTTGCTGCCCGAGTTCTCGGCGCTCGAGAACGTGGCCATGCCGCTGACCATCTCCGGCAAAAGCCGCAAGGAGGCCGAGGCGCGCGCCAAGGAACTGCTGGAAGGTCTGGGCCTGGGTCACCGCCTCGACCACCAGCCGGCCCAGATGTCGGGTGGCGAGCAACAGCGCGTGGCCATCGCCCGCGCTTTGGCCAATCGTCCCAAGCTGCTGCTGGCCGACGAGCCGACTGGCAACCTCGACCCGGCGACCTCCTCGGCGGTGTTCCAGGCGCTGTATCAGATCTGCCGTGAGCAGGGCGTCGCGGCCGTGATCGCCACACACAACATGGAACTGGCCCGCTACATGGATCGCGTCCTGGCCCTGAAGGACGGGCACTTGGAAGCGCAGACCTTCTAGCTAGTAGAACTGCCGGCGAAACGCGGCCTGCAGTACGGTCTGACGCTGCTGGGGCGCCAGGCCCAGCCGCGCGCGATCGCGGCGGAAGCTGTCGATGTGCAAAGCCTCGAAGACGATTTGACTGTCCGGCCGCACGTCCCAGCGATAGGCGGCCATGCCTGACCGGCCGTGTTCAGCGTTGTTGTCCAGCGCCTTGTTGGTCCGGCCGGTCGTGGAGAAGCGATCGTAGCGCACGGTCGCCGAACCCGGCCCCAGTGTTTTGCTGGCCGAGACGTAGGCGGCCTCGAAGCCCATGTCCGCCCAGATCCCGTTGGCGTTCGAATAGCCCATCAGGGTCTCGCCGGTCATGACCTGGGCCTTGATGGCGGCGACCGGCAGGTCCAGCCGCATTCCCAGGTTCCAGAACCGGGTCTCCCACGACCACTCGCGATTGGCGTCGACGCTGGTCCGGTCGCCGGCGTTGTCATAGCCGAACAGGTCGAAGGCCAGCGTCGACGAGGGGCGCCATTCCAGCCGACCGTAATAGCCGACATGGCCGTCGATCTCGGCCAGCGGCGTCGTCGACGGGGCCTGCTTGCGAACCATGTAGTTGCTGAGCGGCGCCAGCGGGAAGCGGCCAAATACCGGCGACTTGATGTCGTGCAGCGCCCAGCCGCGGAAGGTCAGCTCCGTGCCCGACGTGTCGCCGTTGGTGAAGGCGCCAGCCGTCAGGCTGAAGGTCTGACCGCCGATCGTGCGCCGCACCGTGGCCTCCAGCCCCAGGACCTTGGCCTCCTCGGCCACCCAGGTGTTGACCGCCGAGGGCGTGATGGTGTCCGGCACAGACCAGTCGAGGCCATCGTGCTCCAGCGAGATCGGCGGATAGAATACGCCGGCCCGGGCCGATAGCCGCAAGGCCGAGCCCGGCCGCGAGCGATAGGCCAGATAGCCTTCGCCCAGATCGACCAGATGCCGTTGGCCGTCCTGGCTTTCGGCCACGACCACGGCCGACAGGGTGTCGGAAAGGCGCGGGTTCCAGACCAGGGCGGCTTCGCCGAGGCGTAGGCCCTGACGGCCCTTGCCGAACCGCGCCTTGCCCAGGCGGCCGTCAACCCACGAAGGCTCGCCGTCGGCGGCGGCCAGACGAAGGTCGATCAGGCCGGAGAAGGTCTGGCGGGAGAACAGGTCGGCCTGGGCGTGCGCGCCGCCGGCGCTCGCCAAGATCAGTCCCAGGCTCAAGGCCGTGGTTTTGGTTCTCCCCATGAGACGAACTCTGGGGCGGGACCGCTGAAAATAGGTTAAAGCAGCGCAGTCTTCATCGCGGCGAAGAACCCAGCCTGGTCGATCTTCTTGACGACTCTTGCGTTGGGTAGTCGACGTTTCAGCGCTGGATCTGCGATCTCGATATCAGGCAGGATCGAGTGCGACACCGACAAATATCCACGTGTCAGCTCACCCATGGTCTCGACGTCCACGACGCAGTCCTCGGCCTCGAGGATCAGGCTCTCGTCCAGGGCGATGGCGCAGGTGAGGGCGTCGGGGTGCAAGCTGCCGTCCAGGCCTTCAGTCTCGCGAGCGAAGGCCAGAGAGGCGCGGTTCACATCGGTGAAGAAGCGCGCCTTGTCTGTGCCCAGCGCTTCCAGTTCGGCCAACTGCGCGCCGCTCCAGAGGCCGTCCTTGAGCGTCAGCGTCCAGGTGGCGATCGATAGGTTGAAACCGGCGTTGACGACGATCTTGGCCGCTTCGGGATCGACATAGAAATTATACTCGGCCGCCGGGGTGACGTTGCCGACCCCATTGTCCGTGCCGCCCATCACCCACAGGTGCTTCAGGGCCTTGGCGATGCGTGGTTCGCGCAGGTAGGCGAGGGCGATGTTGGTCAGAGGCGCTTGAGCGATCAGGGTGATTTCGCCGGGCGCATCCATGATCCGCCGCACCAGTTCGTCGACCGCGTGGCCGTCGGCGGGGCGCTGAGCGGCCTTGGCGAAGGCGCTGTCGCTCATGCCGTCGTGGCCGAACACATAGGCCGCATCCAGTGGCGCGCGGCTGAACGGCGCTTGAGCGCCGAGATAGACCGGAACCTGGTCGCCCTTGCCGCAGCGATCCAGCGTGACCAGCGCGTTCTCGGCGTGTTGGACGAAGCCGACATTGCCGTGGGCGATGGTAATGGCCTCCACCGTGACGCCGGGTCGGGTGAGAGCCAGCATCAGCGAGAAGACGTCGTCGCCAGCAGTGTCAGTATCGATGATCAAGCGCATGGAGACGATCTGAACCGATCCGCCAGGCTTGGCCAGAGGGCGCCAAGCGAATGACTCGCGGAAAGAAAATGCGGTGGAACGTCGCGGAACATCTTGTGAACAGAACAAAAGCGGAATATGGAACAAAACAAGAAATCTGTGGAGGTTCCGATGATCCGTATCGCGCGTGAGTCTTTGGCCCTTGTGTCGGTCGCCAGCTTCGTCTGGATGATGTGCACGGTCGCCCAGCTCGTGGCCTGAATCATGTAGAAGGCCTGTCTGTCGACAGGCGTAGCGGAGGATCGGTCATGGCGGACGCGGAAGGACAGGGCTTCGTCCACCTGCGGGTCCGTTCGGCCTATTCGCTGCTGGAAGGTGCCATCAAGGCCGATCAGATCGGCAAGCTCGCCGCCGCTGCGGGCATGCCGGCGGCGGGCATCGCCGACCGCGCCAATCTGTTCGGGGCGTTGGAATATTCGTCCTACGCCAAGGATGCGGGGGTCCAGCCGATCATCGGCTGCGCCATTCCTATCACCGGCATCGGCGGCGGCCCGACCGAGCGCTGGGCTCGGGCGCCGACGATCATGCTGCTGGCCCAGAGTGAACAGGGCTACCTCAATCTCTCCGAGCTGTCGTCGATCGCCTATCTCGACAGCGCCGAACTGCCCGAGCCGATCGTGCCCTGGGCCAAGGTCATCGAATATAGCGAGGGCCTGATCCTGCTATCGGGCGGCACGGACGGTCCGGTCGACGCGCTGTTCGCCGCCGGCAAGACCGCCGAGGCATCGACCGCCCTGGCCGAAATGCAGCGGGTGTTCGGCGACCGCTTCTATGTCGAACTGCAGCGCCACGGGCTGCCCAAGCAGGCGGCGGCTGAGCCGGGCCTGGTCAACTGGGCTTATGACCACGATGTTCCGCTGGTCGCCACCAACGACGTCTATTTCGTCAAGGAAGGCTTCTACGACGCCCACGATGCGCTGTTGTGCATCTCCGACGGCTCGTTCGTCGGCCAGGACGAACGTCGCCGCGTTACGCCCGAGCACTGGTTCAAGCCGGCGGCTGACATGCGCAAGCTGTTCTCCGACCTGCCGGAAGCCTGCGACAATACCCTCGATATCGCCCGCCGCTGCGCCTTCATGGTCCACAAGCGCGCGCCCATCCTGCCCCGCTTCCCGACCGGCGACGGCCGCGACGAGGGTGAGGAGCTGACGCACCAGGCTGAAGAAGGTCTGCGTATGCGGCTTGATGGCCTGACCCTGGCCGCGCCCGTGGACGAGTACTGGAAGCGGCTCAAGTTCGAGCTCGACATCATCAAGAAGATGGGCTTCCCAGGCTACTTCCTGATCGTTTCGGACTTCATCAAGTGGGGCAAGACCCACGGCATTCCGGTCGGTCCGGGGCGGGGTTCGGGCGCCGGCTCGCTGGTTGCTTGGGTGCTGACCATCACCGACCTGGACCCACTGCGCTTCGGCCTGCTGTTCGAGCGCTTCCTCAATCCCGAGCGGGTCTCCATGCCCGACTTCGACGTCGACTTCTGCCAGGAGCGACGCGAAGAGGTGATCTCCTACGTTCAGGAGAAGTACGGCCGCGATCGCGTGGCCCAGATCATCACCTTCGGTTCGTTGCAGGCGCGCGCCGTGCTGCGTGACGTCGGCCGGGTGATGCAGCTGCCGCTGGGTCTGGTCGACCGTCTCTGCAAGATGGTGCCCAACAACCCGGCCGCGCCGGTGACCCTGGCCCAGGCCATCGATCTCGAGCCGCGCCTCAAGCAGGCCAAGAAGGAAGACGCCAACGTCTCGGCCTGTCTGGATGTGGCCCTGCAGCTTGAAGGCCTGTTCCGCAACGCCTCGACCCACGCCGCCGGCGTGGTCATCGGCGACCGGCCGCTGACCCAGCTGACTCCGCTCTACAAGGATCCGCGCTCGGACCTGCCGGCCACCCAGTTCAACATGAAATGGGTCGAGAGCGCCGGCCTGGTGAAGTTCGACTTCCTGGGCCTGAAGACTCTGACCGTCCTGGACCGGGCGGTGAAGCATCTGAAGAAGCGCGGCTTCGAGGTCGATCTGGGCAAGTTGTCGTTCGACGACACCAAGACCTACGAGCTGTTGGCTTCGGGCCAGACGGTCGGTGTGTTCCAGCTGGAAAGCCAGGGCATGCGCGACACCCTACGCAAGATGCGCTGCGGCTCGATCGAGGAGATCACCGCGCTGATCTCGCTCTATCGGCCTGGCCCGATGGATAACATCGACACCTTCGTCGACTGTAAGTTCGGCCGAAAGCCCGTCGACACCCTGCACCCGTCGCTGGAAACGGTGCTGAAGGAGACCTACGGCGTCATCGTCTACCAGGAACAGGTGATGCAGATCGCCCAGATCCTGGCGGGCTACAGCCTGGGTGAAGCTGACCTTCTGCGTCGCGCCATGGGTAAGAAGAAGAAGGAGGAGATGGATCTCCAGAAGATCCGTTTCGTCTCCGGGGCCAAGGAAAAGAACGTTCCCGAGGAACAGTCGGGATCGATCTTCGAGCTCGTGGCCAAGTTCGCCGGCTATGGCTTCAACAAGTCGCACGCCGCCGCCTACGCCTTCATTTCGTACCAGACGGGCTGGCTGAAGGCGAACACGCCGGTCGAGTTCTTTGCCGCCTCGATGAGCCTGGACTTGTCGAACACCGACAAGCTGGCCGTTTTCCATCAGGACGCGCGTAAGTTCGAGATCAATGTCCGGGCCCCGGACGTCAATGTCTCCGGCGCCGACTTCGAGGTCGAGAACGGTGAGGTGCTGTACGCCTTGGGCGCCATCCGCAACGTGGGCCTGGAGGCTATGAAGCATCTGGTGGCCGTCCGTGAAGAGGGCGGGCCATTCCGCGACATCTTCAATTTCGTCGAGCGCATCGATCCCAAGCAGGTCAACAAGCGCGCTATCGAAAACCTGGCGCGGGCCGGGGCCTTCGACCAGATTCACAAGAACCGCGCTCAGATCGTGGCCTCGGCCGACGTGCTGATCGCCCACGCCCAGAGCTGCCATGCCGACCGCCAGGGCGGGCAGGGCGGCCTGTTCGGTTCGGATCCGGGCGCTGGCCGTCCTCGCCTGGCCAAGACCGAGAACTGGAACCAGGTCGACCTGCTGGACGAGGAGCTGTCGGCTGTCGGTTTCTACCTGACCGGTCACCCGCTGGAGGATGTGGTCGGCATGCTGCGCCGCAAGCGCGTGGCCTTGTTGACCGAGGCCATGGCCCAAGCCGAGGCCGGCATGGAGGCGCTGCGCATGTGCGGTGTCGTGCGGCGCCGCCAGGAGCGCGCATCGCAGAGCGGTGAGAAGTTCGCCTTCGTGTCGCTGTCGGACCCGTCCGGCGAATACGAGGTATTGTTCCCGCCAGAGAGCTTGCGGAAGTGCCGCGATGTGCTGGAGCCGGGCAAGGCCGTGGTTATCAAGGTTCGCGCCAAGGCGCGCGACGGCGAGGTTCGCTTCTTCGGCGACGATGCCGAGCCGATCGAGAAGGCCATCGAGAACGTCGTGGCCGGTCTGCGCGTTCACCTGTCGCCGTCGGCGACCGAGATGGAGGCGCTGAAGCGTCGCCTTGAGCCTGCCCAGGGCCAGAAGGGCGGTGAGGTGACCTTTGTCGCCGCGATTGGCGGCGGTCGCGAGATCGAGCTGCGCTTGCCGGGGCGCTACACCCTTGATGCGGCGCTGCGAGGCGCATTGAAGACCGCGCCGGGGGTGGCGCTGCTGGAAGACGTGTAGGAATATTTTCCTATACTTGTTGGCGAGGGGAGAGGTTATGGCTCAGCATGAAGGCGGCTGTCAGTGCGGACGCGTGCGTTTCGCGGTCGATGTCGGATTGGATGAGGTGATCAGCTGCAACTGTTCGCGCTGCGGGAAGCTAGGCTCGATCCTGGCCTTTGCGCCCGCCGACGCCTTCGATCTGAAGAGCGGCGAGGACGCTCTGACGGCCTACCAGTTCAACAGCCACAAGATTTCGCACCTGTTCTGCGAAACCTGCGGCATCCAATCGTTCGGCCGGGGCGTGGCGCCGAACGGCGCGGAGATGGTGGCGGTCAATGTCCGCTGCCTGGATGGAGTGGACGTATTCGCACTGCAGCCGCAGCAGGTGGACGGCAAATCGTTCTGATCGATTTCCTGTCGCTTTAAACAGTGTTGGGCTGGAGCGATCGAAGGCGTGCGCTGCTGATATCTGTTTTGCTGCTTCGTTGGGGCCGGGCAGACTGCAAACATGGCCTGCTCGGTGGCTGAGGGGCGCGGGAGAAGCCGCCCCCGAATAGATTGTCCGGTGCTCGCCATGCCGGCGCATAACCCGTGCGCTGAAACCGCTCCGGACGACTAGGACTTGCAATCAGGCCCGTAAGGGACTATCTGCGCCGCCATTCCACACGTGGACGTTCGGCAGCATCGGGGAGACATCCCGACGTCGCCGTTCCGGTCCCGCTTCCAGAATGGTCTGGAGCGGGGGTGTCCACGGAGGTTCAACCGGAAAAAGGATTAAGGCCCGATGGCTCTTCCCGAATTCTCCATGCGTCAGCTCCTGGAAGCCGGCGCCCACTTCGGTCACCAGACGCACCGCTGGAACCCGAAGATGGACCGCTACATCTTCGGTTCGCGCTCGAACATCCACATCATCGACCTGTCGCAGTCGATTCCGCTGCTGCACCAGGCTCTGGTGAAGGTCCGTGAAGTCGCGGCTGCTGGCGGTCGCGTGCTGTTCGTCGGCACCAAGCGCCAGGCCAGCGACCCGGTCGCCACGGCCGCCAAGCGCTGCGCCCAGTACTACGTGAATCACCGCTGGCTCGGCGGCACCCTGACCAACTGGCGCACCGTCTCGGGCTCGATCGCTCGTCTGCGCGAGCTGGAAGGCGTCCTGGGCGGCGAAGCCCTGGGTCGTTCCAAGAAGGAACTGCTGCAGCTGACGCGCGAGCGCGACAAGCTGGAACTGTCGCTGGGCGGCATCAAGGACATGGGCGGCATCCCCGACATCATGTTCGTGATCGACACCAACAAGGAAGCGATCGCGATCCTGGAAGCCCGCAAGCTGAACATCCCGGTCGTCGCCATCCTCGACACCAACTGCGATCCGGACGGCATCACCTATCCGATCCCGGGTAACGATGACGCCGCCCGCGCGCTGCAACTGTACTGCGACCTGATCGCCGACGCCGTCCTGGACGGTCTGGCCGCTGGCCAAGCCGGTTCGGGCGTCGACCTGGGCGCCGCCGTCAACCCGACCGAGCCGGCCCTGGCCCGCGCTCTGGCTCCGGAAGCCGCGCCGGTTGCTGAAGCTGCTCCGGAAGCCGCCGTCGAGGCTGCCGCCGAAGCCGCTCCGGAAGCCCCGGACGCTGCCGAAGCTGCTCCGGAATCGGCCGAAGGCTGATTCCTACGTGTTCCCGCGCGGCCTCACGGCCCGCCGCGGGAACCGTCGCGACCCTGACATGCGACCGGGCTACAAGCCCGGTCGCTACGTTTTTATGAGTATGGCGGGCTGCATGCCCGGTCCTAACCGTTTGAATCTGGAGATTTTCCATGGCTGAGATCACGGCTGCGCTGGTCAAGGAACTGCGCGAAAAGTCCGGCGTCGGCATGATGGACTGCAAGAAGGCGCTGTCGGAAAACAACGGCGACATCGAAGCGTCCATCGACTGGCTGCGCGCCAAGGGCCTGTCCAAGGCCGCCAAGAAGGCTGACCGCGCCGCCGCCGAAGGCCTGGTGGCCGTCGCCACCGCCGAGCAGGGCGCGGGTGAAACCGCTACCGCCGTCGAAGTGAACGCCGAAACCGACTTCGTGTCGCGCAACGACCTGTTCCAGGGCGCTGCTCGTCAGATCGCCGGCGCGGCTCTGGCCACCGACGGCTCGATCGACGCCATCACCGCCGCCAAGCTGGCCGGCGGCGAGAGCGTGCAGGACCACCTGACCAACCTGATCGCCACGATCGGCGAGAACATGATGGTCCGTCGCGCCGCCAAGCACACGGTCGAGAACGGCGTCGTCGCCTCGTACATCCACAACGCCACCGCGCCGGACCTCGGCCGCATCGGCGTGCTGGTGGCCGTCGAGTCGACCGGCGACAAGGCCGCCCTGCGCGACCTGGGCCGCAAGATCGCCATGCACGTGGCCGCGACCGCTCCGCTGTCGCTGTCGCCGGACGATCTGGACCCGGCCGCCATCGAGCGTGAAAAGGCCGTGTTCACCGAGCAGGCCCTGGAATCGGGCAAGCCCCCGGCGGTCATCGAAAAGATGATCGAAGGTCGTATCCGCAAGTTCCTGGAAGAAGTCGTGCTGCTGAAGCAAGCCTTCGTCATGAACCCGGACCAGACCGTCGAGCAGCTGGTCGCCGAAACCGGCAAGACCCTGGGCGCCCCGATCACCATCAAGGGCTTCACGCGTCTGGCCCTGGGTGAAGGCGTTGAAAAGAAGCAGGACGACTTCGCCGCCGAAGTCGCCTCGATGACCGGCCAGGCCTAATCGCCTTGCCTCCGGGGCTCTAACGCCCTGGATCGACAATCAGGGCGCGGCGCGCATTCAGCGCGCGCCGCGCCCTTTTTGCGCCTGCCGTGCAGCGCTTCGTCAGAAGGCGCGCCCGGGTTGGCAAAACACATCCCACTTTTGTAGAACGCACCGTAATGTGCGTGCCGACGACTCAGGAACAGCGGTCCATGTCCGATACCAGCGCACCCTCGAAATACCGCCGCATCCTGCTGAAGGTCTCCGGCGAAGTGCTGATGGGCGATACGGGCTACGGCATCGACACCAAGACGGTGCAGTCGGTGGCCGACGACGTCGCTGAGATCGTCAAGTCCGGCGTCGAGCTGTGCCTGGTGATCGGCGGCGGCAACATCTTCCGCGGCATGGCCGGCGCAGCCAAGGGCATGGAGCGTTCAAGCGCCGACTACATGGGCATGCTGGCCACGGTCATGAACGCCCTAGCCATGCAGGACGCGCTCGAGCGCATCGGCGTCCAGACGCGCGTGCAGTCGGCCATTCCGATGGCGACGGTCTGCGAACCCTACATCCGCCGTCGCGCCCAGCGTCACCTCGAGAAGGGGCGCGTCGTGATCTTCGCCGCCGGCACCGGCAACCCGTTCTTCACCACCGACACCGCCGCGGCCCTGCGCGCCGCCGAGATGCAGTGTGACGCCCTGTTCAAGGGCACCAGCGTCGATGGCGTTTACACCGCCGACCCCAAGAAGGATCCGTCGGCCGAACGCTACGACCGCCTGACCTACATGGACGTGCTGGCCAAGGACCTGCGGGTCATGGACGCCTCGGCCGTGGCGCTGATGCGCGACAGCAATATTCCGATCGTGGTCTTCTCGATCAAGGGGCGCGGCAACCTGCTGAACGTCCTGCGAGGCGAGGGGACCCACACCGTGGTCGCCGAAGACCGCGCCGCTTAAACTCCAAAGAAGAGAGCCCGACCCATGGCCGCTCCCGAAAAGCCCGTTCTGTCCGGATACAAGGACCGCATGGAAAAGTCCGTGCTGTCGCTGAAGGAAGACTTCGCCGGTCTGCGCACCGGGCGCGCGTCCTCGAACCTGCTCGACCAGATCCTGGTCAATGCCTACGGCTCGATGGTGCAGTTGAACACGGTCGCCTCGGTCAGCGTACCTGAGCCGCGCCAGATCAACGTCAACATCTGGGACAAGGGCGTCGTCTCGGCCGTCGAGAAGGCGATCCGCAGTTCGGATCTTGGCCTGAATCCGGTCGTCGAAGGCAACAACCTGCGAATCCCGATCCCGCCGCTGACCGAAGAGCGCCGCAAGGACCTGTCGAAGATCGCCGGCAAGTACGCGGAAACGCAAAAGGTCGCCGTGCGCAACATCCGTCGCGACGCCAATGACGACCTCAAGAAGGCCGAGAAGGCCAGCGTCATCAGCGAGGACGACCTGAAGAAGATGGAGACCGAGGTCCAGAAGATGACCGACGAAGCCATCAAGCGCATCGACGAGGCCTTGAAAATCAAGGAACAAGAGATCATGCAGGTTTGATCGTCTTCCTGGTGGGATTGGGGAAGACGACGAGGGAAGGTTGAAGCGAATGCCGCTGACCACCGGCCTGCAGAACGTTTCGGCGCGCGCTGGGGGCGACGCGCCGGAGGATCGGCTGCATGTGGCCATTATCATGGATGGCAACGGCCGCTGGGCAAAGCAGCGGGGGATGCCGCGCGTCCTGGGCCATCGCGCCGGTGTCAACGCCCTGAAGCGCACCGTCGAGGGCGCGCAGAGCCAGAATGTCGGCGTGCTGACGGTTTTCGGTTTCTCGACCGAGAACTGGCGTCGTCCGGCGCACGAAGTGTCCGAGCTGATGAGCCTGCTGAAGGCCTATGTCGAATCTGACCTTGAGCGCCTGGCCCGGGCTGGCGTTCGCGTGCGGATCATCGGTCGTCGCACCGGCCTGTCGGCCGACCTCGCCGAGGTGATCGAGCGTGCGGAGCAGCGCACCGCCCAGAACAGCGATTTCACCCTGCAGGTGGCGTTCAACTATGGCGGCCAGGCCGACCTCACCGACGCGGCGCGGGCTTTTGCCGAAGCGGCCGTGCGAGGCGAGGTCCAGCCGGCGGACCTGACCGAGGCGACGTTCGAGCGTTATCTTTCGACGGCTGCCGCGCCGGCGCCGGATCTGATCGTTCGCACCAGCGGCGAGCGCCGGATCTCGAACTTCCTGCTGTGGGAATGCGCCTACGCCGAGCTGATCTTCCAGGACGTGTTGTGGCCGGACTACGGACCCGAGGCCCTGGCTGCGGCCATTGCCGAGTATCGCCGTCGTGACCGACGCTATGGAGGGATCGCGGCCGATGACGTCGCCGTCGCCGGCTAAGCGCTTCAACTGGGGCAATCTGCGGATGCGTGTGGTTTCGGCCACCGTGCTCGTGCCTACGGTCGTGGCCGCCGTCTGGCTGGGCGGCTTCTGGTTCCTGGCCCTCGCCCTGGTCTGTGTCGCGCTGCTGGCGCGCGAGTGGGGCAAGATCAGCGCGCCCAAGGCGCCGCGCGCCGTCGGCGCCGTGGTCGGCGTTTTCTGCGCAGTCGCCGTCGTCGCCGCCTTCCTGCATTTCTTCTTCATCGCCTGGTCCGTCGTCCTGGCGGGAGCCTTCCTGGCGGGCTTGATCGCGCGCGGGGCCGTCGATCGTCGGGCGGACGCGGCTTATGGCGTCGTCTATATCGCGCCGGCGGTCATCGCCCTGGTCTGGCTGCGTTCGCTGCCGGACGGCCTGTGGTGGACCCTGCTATTGTTCGTGGTCACCTGGTTCGCCGATATCTTCGCCTATGTGGTCGGCAGCCTGCTGAAGGGCCCGAAGCTGTGGCCCCAGATCTCGCCGAATAAGACCTGGTCGGGCTTCATCGGCGGCCTGATCGCCGCCACCCTGGGCGCCGTCGCCGTCGCTTATCTGGCCCATCTGCGCCTGGTCTGGCCGGCGGCCGCCCTGGTCGGCTTTCTGGGCGGCCTGGCCACCATGGCTGGCGATCTGTGGGAATCGATCCTCAAGCGCCGCTTCGGCGTCAAGGACAGCGGCGACATCATTCCGGGCCATGGCGGCCTGTTGGATCGTGTCGACGGCCTGATGTTCGCCGTGATCGTCGTGGCCGCTATCCGCCTGGTGGACCACTGGGGATGGGCTCATTGACCTTACCCCGTAAGGTGGTGGTGCTGGGCTCGACGGGATCGATCGGCCTTTCGACCTTGAGCCTCTTCGAGGAGTCCGGCGTCCCGGTCGAGATCCTGGCCTTGACGGCTGGGCGTAACGTCGAGCGGTTGATCGCGCAGGCGCGCCAGTGGCGTCCCGCAGTGGCGGTGATCGAGGACGAGACCAAGCTGGCCGCTCTGAAGGACGGCCTGGCGGGGACCGGGGTGCGCGCCGCCGCCGGGGCGGCCGCTGTGGCCGAGGCCGCGGCCATGGGCGCAGACTGGGTGATGTCAGCCATCGTCGGCGCGGCCGGCCTGGCGCCCACCGTCGCCGCTGCCGAGACCGGCGCGGTCATCGCTCTGGCCAACAAGGAAAGCCTGGTCTGCGCGGGGCCGGCCCTGCTGGCGATCGCCAAGGCGGCCGGCGGTTCGGTGATTCCGGTGGATTCCGAGCATTCGGCGATCTTCCAGGTGCTGCAACCCGACTGCGCACACCGGGTCGCGCGGCTGATTTTGACCGCATCGGGCGGCCCGTTCCGCACCTGGGACAAGGCCGCCATGGCTGCGGCGACACCCGAGCAGGCTATCGCCCATCCCAACTGGTCGATGGGCGCGAAGATTTCGGTCGATTCCGCGACGATGATGAACAAGGGCCTCGAGATGATCGAGGCGTCCTATCTGTTCGACACGCCCGAGGCGAAGATCGATGTCGTGGTTCACCCGCAGTCGGTGATCCACAGCCTGGTCGAGTACACGGACGGTTCCACCCTGGCCCAGCTCGGCCCTCCGGATATGCGCAGCCCGATCTCCTGCGCCTTCGCCTGGCCCGATCGCCTGGAATGGCCGGCCGCTCGGCTGGACCTGGCCGCCTACGGCCAGCTCACCTTCGAATCGCCGGACCTGGATCGCTTCCCGCTGTTGGACATCGCCCGTGAAGCGCTGCGCCTGGAAGGCGGGGCCCCGACAGCGATGAACGCCGCCAATGAGGTCGCCGTTGCGGCCTTCCTTGACCGGCGGATTGGCTTTCTCGATATTGCCGCCGCAGTGGCGGGGACCCTCGAGCGTATGAACAGTCTGGGCAATCTCGCCGTCGCACAAAGTGATGCGGTCGAAAACGCGATGATGATCGACGCCAGCGCTCGCCGCATTGCGGCCGAGGTTGTCGCGCAAAAGCATCGCCGGCTCTGATCCGGGGGACCCGGCCACCAAATGACCGACGTTTTGATCTTCGTCCTGTCCACGGTTTTCGTGCTGTCCGTCGTGGTGACGATCCACGAGCTGGGGCACTACTGGGCCGCTCGCGCGTGCGGCGTGGCCATCGACTGCTTCTCCATCGGCTTCGGCGCGCCGCTGATCTCGTGGCGCGACAAGCAGGGCGTCGAATGGCGGATCGCCTCGATCCCGCTGGGCGGCTACGTCCGGTTCTCAGGCGACGAGAACGCTGCCAGTGTTCCGGACCAGGACGACCTGGCCGCCATGCGCCGGTCGATCGCCGAGCGGGAAGGGGAGGCGGCCCTTTCGCGCTACTTCCATTTCAAGCCGGTCTGGCAGCGGGCGATCATCGCCGTCGCCGGCCCCGTCGCCAATTTCGTCCTGGCGATCCTGATCATGGCCGTCTTCATGGTCACCCTGGGCCTACCCCAGCGCGCGACCACGGTCAGCAATGTCTCGCCCGGCAGCGCGGCTGAAGCGGCCGGCTTCCAGAAGGGCGACATGATCGTCGCCGCGGACGGAAAGAAGATCGCCACCTTCCAGGATCTACAGGGCTATGTGTCGCTGCGCGCCAACATGCCCATCGACTTCACGGTCAAGCGCGGCGATGCGAATCTTCACCTGAAGGCCACGCCGCGACTGGTCGAGATCCAGGACAAGATCAGCGGCCGCATGAAGACCGGTCAGCTGGGCCTCGAAAGCGCTTCGGTCTCGAAATTCAAGCGCTCCACGCTGCTGAGCGCCATCCCCGACGCCACCGTCGAGATCTGGAAGATGATCAAGACGATCGCCTTCTATCTCGGGCGCCTCGTCACCGGTCAGATGCCGGCCGACCAGATCAGCGGCATCATCGGCATCGGCCACACCGCCGGCGCGGTCACCAAGGCCAGCGTCCAGGGCGCGCCTGATCTTGCGACCATGGCGCTGCGGGTCTTCACCTCATCCATGGTCATGATCGCCAGCCTGTCGGTCAGCATCGGCTTCATGAACCTGTTGCCGATTCCGGTTCTCGATGGCGGCCACTTGCTGATGTACGCGTATGAGGCCATCGCCAAACGCCCGCTGCGCGCGGACTTCCAGGCGGCTGGCTTCCGTGCGGGGCTTGCCTTCATCCTGTGTTTCATGCTGTTCGCGGCGTGGAACGACCTCAACCGCTACGACGTGTTCAAATTCATCGGCGGGCTCTTCACGTGAACGCCCGTCCTCCGTCCATGATTGGTCAAATGAGCAAACTACGCGCCCAAAGCGCCGCCTTCGCCACCGGCGTGGCGCTACTCCTCGGCTCGACGGCCCTGACGGCGCCTCAGCAGGCCTACGCCCAGGCGCAGACCGGCGTCGTCCAGCGCATCGTCGTCCAGGGCAATGAGCGCATCGAGCAGGGCACGGTGCTGTCCTATCTGCCGATCCAGCCGGGCGACACGGTCGACTCCCAGCGCCTCGACCTGGCGCTGAAGACCCTGGCGCGCACCGATCTGTTCGCCGACGTGAAGATCGAGATGCAGGCCGGCGACCTCGTCGTGAAGGTGGTCGAAAACCCGATCATCAACCAGGTCGTCTTCGAGGGAAATTCGTCTCTGAAAGAGGACAAGCTGAAGGACGAAGTGCAGATCCGCCCCCGCGGCATCTTCACCCGCGCCAAGGTGCAGGCCGACGTCCAGCGCATCATCGAGCTGTATCGCCGTTCGGGCCGCATCTCGGCGACGGTGACGCCCAAGGTGGTCGAGCTGCCGCAAAAGCGCGTCGACCTGGTGTTCGAAATCGCCGAAGGCCCCAAGAGCGGCGTTCTGGGCATCAACTTCCTGGGCAACAGCGAGTACTCGGACAACGACCTGCGCGACGTGGTCGTGACGAAGGAAAGTCACTGGTACAAGTTCCTGACCAGCAACGACAATTACGACCCTGACCGCATCGAGTACGACCGCGAGCAACTGCGTAAGCACTATCGCAACCGCGGCTTCTTCGATTTCCGCGTCGTGTCGTCGGTGGCCGAACTGGCGACCGACAAGAACGGCTTCGCCGTCACCTACACGCTCGACGAGGGCCCCAAGTATAAGTTCGGGAAGGTCACCGTCGAAACCGAGCTGAAGAAGCTGGACGGCAACCTGCTGTCGCAGATCCTGCCGATCCGCGCCGGTCAGCTGTACGAAGACGAACGTATCGAGCAGGCCACCGACGCCCTGACCTTCGCGGCGGGCGCGGCGGGCTTCGCTTTCGTGGACGTGCGCCCGCGCTACGTGCCCAATCGCGAAACCAAGACCGTCGACGTCGTCTTCCAGGTCCGTGAAGGCCCGCGCGTCTACGTCGATCGCATCGACATCGTCGGCAACACCCGCACGCTGGACTACGTCCTGCGCCGCGAGCTGGAAGTGGCCGAAGGCGACGCCTACAATCGCGTGCTGGTCGACCGCTCGAAGAACAACATCCGTCGCCTGGGCTTCTTCAAGGAAGTCAATATCGAGGACACCCCCGGCGGCGCGCCCGACCGCACCAGCCTGCGGGTCAAGGTCGAGGAGCAGCCGACGGGCGAACTGTCGTTCAGCGCCGGCTACAGCTCGATCGACAAGCTGGTGCTGGACGTCGGCATCACCGAGCGCAACTTCCGCGGCCGCGGTCAGAACCTGCGCGCCCGCGCTTCGATGGGCTCGCTGCGCCAGCAGATCGACTTCGGCTTCAGCGAGCCGCGCTTCCTGGGGCGCAACCTGGTCGGCGGCCTGAACCTGTATACCTTCCGCTATGACCTTTCGCAGTTCGCGGCCTACGACACCAAGTCGGTGGGCGGCGACATCCGCTTCGGCTTCCCGCTGACCCAGAACTCGTCGATGAGCCTGCGCTACACGGTCCGCCAGGACGACGTGAGCGTGGCCGACAGCCTCTGCACCAGCGGTTCGGTCTCGCAGATCCTCTGCCTGCAGCGCGGCGCCTACATCACCTCGATGATCGGCTACGGCCTGCGCATCGACAAGCGGAACGACCCGATCAACCCGACCCGCGGCTGGTTCGCCGACCTGAATCAGGATCTGGCCGGCATCGGCGGCGACGTGAAGTATCTAAAGACCGAGGCCGACGCCGGCATGTACTACGGCTTCACCAAGGACCTGGTGTTCAGCGCTACCGGCTCGGTGGGCTACATCCAGGGTTGGGGCGGCGACAACGTCCGCATCAACGACCGCTTCTATCGCGGCGGCACCTCGTTCCGCGGCTTCGAGATCGCCGGTATCGGCCCGCGCGACATCTCGAGCACGAACAACTCGATGGGCGCCAAGCTTTACGCCATCAGCACCTTCGAATTGACCGTCCCGACCTTCTTGCCTGAGCAGTACGGCATCAAGGCCGCCCTGTTCAGCGACGTGGGTACGGCCGGTCTTCTGGATGATGTAGATCGTCAGAGGTCGCCTGGCGTCTTCGATCCGAACATCAAGGACAATCTTGGCCTGCGCGCCTCGGCGGGCATCTCGATCGACTGGAAGTCCCCCATGGGTCCCATTCGCTTCGATATCAGCCGTATTTTGGCCAAGGAAAGCTACGACCGAGTCGAAACGTTCCGGTTCTCCACCTCCACAAGGTTCCAATAATCATGTCTAAGTTCCTGTCTGCGGCCGCTACCAGCGTCGTCGCCCTTGCTCTCGCGACCAGCGCTTCGGCTCAGACGGCTCCGGCCGCCGCCGCTGCGCCGGCCGTCACCCACGGCCCGGCCATCGCTGGCGTCTGCATCTTCTCCAGCCAAGGCGCCGTTGGCGGCTCGCTGGTCGGCAAGGCCGTCGATACGCGCCTGAAGACCATCATCCAGCAGGTGAACGCCGAGCTGACCGCCGAGCGCACCTCGCTCGACAACGAAGCCAAGGCTCTGGACGCCAAGAAGGCCACGCTGGCTCAGGACGCCCTGGAGCAACAGGCCAGCGCGCTGCAAGTCAAGGCGAACGCCTGGCAGCGCAAGGGCCAGCTGCGCCAGAAGGAAGTCGAGGCGACCGAGCAAAAGGCGCTCTCGCGCGTCTATCAAGAGCTGGATACGCCGATCAAGCAGGTCTACCAGGCCCAGAAGTGCGGCATCCTGCTGGATCGCGAGTCGGTCATGCTGGCCAACCCGTCGATGGACATCACGGCCGCCGTGGTCGCCGCCCTCGACGCCCGCATCAAGACCCTGACCTTCGACCGCGAACGTCTGGACCAGGCCCCGGCCGCCGGCGCCCTGCAACCGACCAATAAGTAAGCGAATCGCGTCCTTTAGGTTTACCTAGGGGAATGAATTCGCCGTGAGGAACCATGCCGGACCCGCGTTTTTTTGACAGCCTGGGTCCGGCATCGCTTTCCGAGTTGGCCCGGGCCGGCGCCGCCGAATTGGCGGATCCGGCCTCGGCTGATCTCTCGATCGCCACCGCTGCGCCGCTCGATACGGCCGGCCCTGACGCGATCACCTTTTTCTCCGACGCCAAGCGCAAGGACGCCGCCGCCACCACCCAGGCCGGCGCCTGTTTCGTGCGTCACGAGCATGCCGACGCACTGCCGCCCGGCTGCGCCGCGCTGCTGACCCGCCATCCTCAGGCCGCCTGGGCCGCCGCTGTCGGTCTGCTGCTGACGCCGCGCCGCCATGACCCGTCCGCGGCCGCCGTGCATCCTGACGCGGTGCTGGAAGAGGGCGTTCTGCTGTCGCCTAACGCAACGATCGGCCAAGGTGCGCGGATTGGCCGGGGTACGCGGATTGCGCCCGGAGTCGTCATCGGTCCGGGCGTGTTGATCGGCCGCGACTGCGTGATCGGCCCCAATGCCGTGATCGGCTTCGCCCTGCTGGGTGATCGCGTGTCGATTTCGGCCGGCGCTGTGCTGGGCGAGGCGGGCTTCGGCGCCGCCCCCGGCCCGAAAGGCATGGTCGACCTGCCGCAGCTGGGCCGGGTGGTGATCCAGGACAATGTCACGATCGGCGCCAACAGCTGCGTCGACCGGGGGGCGTTCTCCGACACGGTGGTCGGCGAGAACACCAAGATCGACAACCTCGTGCATGTCGCGCACAACGTCCGTATCGGGCGCAATTGTGTATTGGCCGCCTATACGGGCATCTCGGGCAGCACGATCGTCGGCGACGGCGTGGCCTTCGGCGGCAAGGCTGGCGTGGCCGACCATTTGAAGATCGGCTCGGGCGCGAGCGTCGGGGCGGCCGCCTCGGTGTTCAAGGACGTGCCGGACGGTGAAACTTGGACGGGCTTCCCCGCGCGACCGCTGAAGCGGTGGCTCCGGGAGACCGCATGGCTGTCGCGCATGGCGCGCAGCCGAGGGACGAAGGACTAGGATCATGAGCGAGAACGCCGAGCAAACGGTGCAGACCAACATCGACATCGCGGAAATCCTGGCGCGCATCCCGCATCGCTATCCGTTCCTGCTGGTCGACCGGGCCGAGGACTACAACCCGCACAAGTCGATCGTCGGCATCAAGTGCGTGACGGTCAACGAACCGTTCTTCCAGGGCCACTTCCCGGGCAATCCGGTGATGCCGGGCGTGCTGATCATCGAGGCCCTGGCCCAGACCGGCGCGGTGCTGATGAGCAAGAGCCTGGAGGTCGACACCGAGGGCAAGACCATCTTCTTCATGTCGGTGGACAACGCCCGCTTCCGCAATCCGGTGCGTCCGGGCGACGTGATCCGCATGGAAGTCGAGGTCGTGCGCGCGCGCTCGACGATCTTCAAGTTCAAGGGCGTGGCCAAGGTGGGCGACAAGGTCGCCGCCGAGGTCGAGTTCGCGGCCATGGTCGTCGAGACGGGGCCCAAGGCATGACGATCCACCCCAGCGCGATCGTCGATCCCGCCGCCAAGATCGCCTCGGACGTCGAGATCGGTCCGTTCAGCATCGTCGGTCCCGACGTGACGCTGGAAGCTGGCGTGCGGCTGCTGTCGCACGTGGTTATCGAGGGCGCGACGACGATCGGCGAGAACTGCATCGTCCACCCCTTCGCCAACCTCGGCGGTCCGCCCCAGCACCTGGGTCACAAGGGCGAGCGCACCGAACTCCTGATCGGCCCGCGCAACATCATCCGCGAGCACGTGACCATGCATACCGGCACGGCCTCGGGTAAGGGCGTGACCCGGATCGGTTCGGACGGCCTCTACATGGTCGGCTCGCACGTGGCGCACGACTGCGAGCTGGGCGACTTCGTGGTCATGGCCAAGGGCGCGACCCTGGGCGGCCACGTGTCGGTCGGCGACTACGTGTTCATGGGCGGTCTGGCCGCCGCGCACCAGTTCTCCCGCATCGGCCGCTACAGCTTCATCGGCGGCCTGGCTGCGGTGACCAAGGACGTCATTCCGTACGGCTCGGTCTGGGGCAATCACGCCCACCTCGAGGGCCTGAACCTCGTGGGCCTGAAGCGGCGGGGCTTCTCGCGCGAGACGATCAACGCCCTGCGCGCGGCCTATCGCTTGATGTTCGCCGACGAAGGCACCTTCCAGGAACGCCTGGACGACGTGGCCGAGATCCATGCCGGCAATCCCGAAGTGATGGAGATCGTCGACTTCATTCGCGCCGACGCCAACCGGCCGCTTTGCCTGCCCGAGCGCGAGGTCTAGTCTCCTGTGATGCGTAAGCTTGGCCTCATCGCCGGCGGCGGTTCGCTGCCCGTCGAACTGGCGGCCCATTGCGAGGCCGCCGGCCGCGCCTTTTCGGTCATGCGGCTGAAGAGCTTCGCCGAGCCATCCTTGGCCCGCTACCCGGGCGTCGAGGTCGGCCTGGGCGAGTTCGGCAAGGTGTTCAAGGCGCTGCGAGAGCAGGGCTGCGACGTCGTCTGCTTCGCCGGCAATGTCAGCCGTCCCGACTTTGCGACCCTGATGCCCGATGGCCGTGGCATCAAGGTCCTGCCGGGCCTGATCGTCGCCGCGCGCAAGGGCGACGACGCCCTGCTGCGCCGGGTGCTGGACGAGTTCGAGAAGGAAGGCTTCGACATCGAGGGCGCCCACGAGGTGATGGGCGAGATGACCCTGCCTCAGGGGCGCCTGGGCAAGTGGTCGCCAGCCGACGCCCACATGGCCGATATCGACAAGGCGCTGCTGGTGGCGCGCGAGATCGGCCGGCTGGATGTCGGGCAGGGCGCCGTGGTCTGCGAAGGCCTGGTCCTGGCCGTGGAGGCCCAGGAAGGCACCGACGCCATGCTGCGCCGGGTCGAGCAACTGCCTCAGACGATCCGCGGCTCGGCCGAACGCCCTCGCGGCGTGTTGGCCAAGGCGCCCAAGCCGATCCAGGAGACCAAGGTCGATTTGCCGACTATCGGCGTAGCGACCATCCAGCGCGCCGCTCGCGCGGGTCTGGCCGGGGTGGTCGGCGAGACCGGCCGCCTGCTGGTTGTCGATCGCGACGCGGTCATCGCCTGCGCCGACGAACTGGGCCTCTTCGTGCTGGGGGTCGATCCGCAGGGGCGGGTCTAGTGCCGCTGAAGATCATGCTGGTGGCCGCGGAGGCCTCCGGCGACGCCCTGGGCGCCAGCCTGGCCAAGGCGCTGCGGGCTCGGTTGGGCGACCAGGTGACGTTCGTCGGCGTCGGCGGGGCCAAGATGGCCGAGCAGGGGGTGCAGAGCCCCTTCGACATCGCCCAGCTGTCGATCCTGGGTATCTGGGAGGGCTTGAAGGCCTATCCGACGGTCAAGGCCCGCCTGGATGACACTGTGGCTCTGGCGGCCCGGGAAAAGCCCGATGTGGCGATCCTGATCGACAGCTGGGGCTTCACCATCCGCTTGGCCAAGGCGTTGCGGAAACTGGATCCCGAGCTAGCCCTGGTGAAATACGTGGCGCCTCAGGTCTGGGCCCACAGCGCGAAACGCGCTGGCGTGCTGGCCAAGGCCGTTGATCTGCTGCTGTCGATCCAGCCCATGGACAAGGCCTATTTCGACGCCGTGGGGCTGAGGAACGTCTTCGTCGGCAACTCCGCCCTGGCCAAGCGCTTCGACGCCGCTGACGCCGGACGGCTGCGATCGCCGATCGGCGTTGCGGCTGGCGACCCGATCCTGCTGGTCCTGCCCGGCAGCCGTCCGTCCGAGATCGAGCGGGTGCTGCCTGCCTTCGAGGATGCGGTGAAGCGGCTGAAGGCCGACCGGCCGGAGCTCGCCATCGTCGTACCCGCTGCCTATACCGTCGCCGAAGCGGTGAGGGCTCGCGTCGCCGGCTGGCCGTTCCGCGCTCACGTCATCGAGGACGAGGGCCTGAAGGACGACGCCTTCGTCGCCGCCGACGTCGCCCTGGCCTGCAGCGGCACCGTCACCACGGAGCTGGCCTTGGCCGGCGTCCCGATGGTGGTCGGCTACAGGACTGGCGCGATCACCTACGCCATCATGCGCCGCCTGATGAAGCCCAAGTGGGTGACGCTGTTCAACATCGCCGCCAACAAGTCCGTGGCGCCCGAACTGCTGCAGGACGCCTGTGAGGGCGAGGGTCTGGCGCGTGAGATTGGGCGCCTGCTGGACGATCCAGCCCTCCGTCGCAGTCAGGCGACCGAGCAATCCGTCGCGCTGGACAAGATGGGGCGCGGCATGCCCGACCCGTCCGAGGCGGCTGCAGACGCCCTGTTGGCCTTTTTGAAAACACGCGGAATTTCCAATAGTTAAGCTTGGTGCGCGACCAATGGGCGCGACGAGGCTTAACGCCTGATTTACGACTCGGCCTCAGTCTCTAATCATCTTCCGCTCGGAGCCGCGTCGTGGCCATCGACCCGACCACGCCCCTGACCCCAGTGCTTCCGGCCCTGCCGGTCGGGAAGTCGCCGGACTCCGTGGCTCTTCTGCAGGCCATGGCGCGCCAGGCCATCGCTAACACCACCCAGCAACTGAGCGAACTCGTCGGCCGCTCCGCGGGCGCGACGGCTCAGGCCAGCGCGCCGATCGAGGAAGCCGGCCAGACCGGCTCCCAGATCGCCAACCTCGACACCAGCCAGGCCAAGGCCACGCCGCAGGCGCCAGTGCAGGGCGCGGTCGTCCGTGAGGCCCCCGAGACCCTGATGGCTCGCGCCGTCCGCGTCGCCGCCGCCGAGGCCGCGCCGCGTCAGTCGGGGCTGGCGCCGCTGATGGCCAACGTTCGCGCGGTCGTCGAACGTCCCGATACGCCTGCGCCCGTGCGCGAGGCGGGCAGGGCGCTGCTGGCCAGCGCGCCACCCATCGCCGACCTGACCAGTCCGCAGGGGCTGCGCCGCGCCGTGGAGCGCTCCGGCGCCTTTCTGGAAGCCAACATGGCCCGGGCGGCTGCGGCCCCGGACGCCGATACGCCGCTCCGATCCACCGACATGAAGGCCGCCCTCCTGGTCTTCCGCGGCGCGCTGTCAGCGTGGCTGGGCAAGGCGACCACCCCGGCTACAGCCGACGGCCCGCCGGCGGAGGCATCGTCCAGCGCGCCTGAAGCCGACCCGGACCTCGCCAAGACGCCGGACTTAGCGACTCGCGCCAGGCCGACCACGGCGCCAACGGCTCAGGCTGCGCCACGCGCCCAGTCCAGCATGCCGTCCAGCGCGCCAGCACAGACGAGCGCGCCCGCTGCGCCTCCTGCGTCGCAAGTCGAGACCAAGGCTTCACAGCCCGCTGTCGCGCCGGCGATCTCAGCCGAACCCGAGATGGTCGAGGCTGCGCCGCGCGCCGTTACGACCCAGGCTCCGCCGGCCGAGGATGAGGCCCTGGAAGCCCGCTTCGGCGCCTTCGTCGCCGCACCCAAAGCCGCGCCGACCGCTCAGCAGCCGGTTCGCGCCGCCCTGTCGGCGCTCGTGCAACTGGGGCTGATCGCCGAAGAGGCCGTCGCGACACAGATGCCGAACACGCCGGCAGCCGAGCCCAAGATTTTGGTCCCGCGCGGCTATGGCGCGCCTGCCGAGACAGCTCGCGCGACGACACCGCCGCCGCCTTATGCCGGCGGTCCGATGGCGGGGCAGAAGCCGGCGGCGATGACGTTGGCGCCGGACCTGCCGATCGCCGACGCAGTGCGCAACCTCCTCAAAGCCACCGGCGGCGCCTTGGCGCGTCAGGATCTGATGCAGATTGCCTCGCTGCCTGACAGCGCCCGACCCGACGTCGATAGTCCCGAGATCCGGCAACAGGGCGCGCGCTTGAACCTGGACCTTCCGTTCGTGACGCCGCAGGGCGTGGCGGTCGCACAGTTCGAGATCGGTCACGACGGCGGCGGCTCCGGCGGCTATGCGGGCGGCCCGATCGAGCGCACCTACAAGGCGCGCTTCTCGATTGATCTGGAGCCCATGGGTCCCGTCCACGCCCTGGTCACCCTGACGGGCTCTCGCACCCGCGTCTCTCTGTGGGCCGAGCGGGCCGAGACCATCGCCCGCCTGCGTGCGAGCGAAGAGGTTCTGGGTGCGGCCCTGCGTGAGGCCGAGCTGGTCCCCGAGGTCGCCGTCCATTCCGGCGCACCGTCGACGCAGGGCGCCAGCCCGCTGGGCCATTTCGTGGACCAGGCGTCATGAGCGGGATCAGCGGACCTTCGGCGCGGCCGCGCATCGCCGTCGCCTTGCTTTACGAGGAGCCTAACGCCCCCAAGGTCGTGGCCTCGGGCCAGGGCTTCATCGGCGAGAAGATCATCGAGACGGCGCGCGAACACGGCGTACCGATCGAGGAGAACCCGGTCCTGGCCCAGGCCCTGTCGACCCTGGAGGTCGACGAGGAGATCCCCGAGGACCTCTACCGCGCCGTCGCCGAGGTCCTCAGCTTTATCCTGCGTCGATAGAAACGAAAAAGGCCCCGCCGCAGCGGGGCCTGATCCGTTGTCGCGATGACGAAGCGCCTAGCGCTTTTCCACCGGCACGTAGTCGCGTTGCGTGGCGCCCGTGTAGAGCTGACGCGGACGACCGATCTTGCGAGTGGGGTCCTCGAACATTTCCTTCCACTGGCTGATCCAGCCCGAGGTGCGGGCGAGAGCGAACAGCACGGTGAACATGTTGGTCGGGAAGCCCATCGCGCGCAGGGTGATGCCCGAATAGAAGTCGATGTTCGGGTACAGCTTGCGGTCGATGAAGTACGGGTCGCTCAGGGCGACCTTCTCCAGCTCTTGCGCGACCTGCAGCAGCGGGTCGTTGTTGTGGCCCAGCTCAGCCAGAACTTCGTGCGCGGTCTTTTGCATGACCTTCGCGCGCGGGTCGAAGTTCTTGTACACGCGGTGGCCGAAGCCCATCAGCTTGTACTTGCGGTCCTTCACGCCCTGGACGTAGTCCGGGATGTTCTCGACCGAGCCGATGGTTTCCAGCATCTCCAGGGCTTCCTGGTTGGCGCCGCCATGCGACGGGCCCCACAGGCAGGCGATGCCGGCGGCGATGCAGGCGAACGGGTGCGCGCCCGACGAGCCGGCCAGACGGACGGTCGAGGTCGAGGCGTTCTGCTCGTGGTCGGCGTGCAGGATGAAGATCCGGTCCATGGCGCGGGTCAGCACCGGGTTCGGCTTCCACTCTTCGGCCGGCACGGCGAAGCACATGCGCAGGAAGTTTTCCGAGTACGACAGGTCGTTGCGCGGCGACACGAACGGCTGGCCGACCGTGTACTTATAGGCGCGGGCGGCGATCGTCGGCATCTTGGCGATCAGGCGATGAGCGCTGATTTCGCGCTCGCGGGCGTCGTCGACATTGATGCTGTCGGCATAGAAGGCCGACAGGGCGCCGACGGCGCCGGTCATGACGGCCATCGGGTGGGCGTCGCGACGGAAGCCTTCGAAGAACCGGTCGAACTGGGCGTGCAACATCGTGTGGTAGGTGATGTTGTGTTCGAACTTGGCGAACTCTTCAGCCGTCGGCAGTTCGCCGTTCAGCAGCAGGTGGCAGACCTCGAGGAACGAGGACTTCTCGGCCAGCTGGTCGATCGGATAGCCGCGGTGCAGCAAAACACCGGCGTCGCCGTCGATATAGGTGATCTTGCTCTCGCACGAAGCGGTCGAGGTGAACCCCGGATCGAACGTGAAGTGGTCGCTTTCGCCATAGACCTTGCGGATGTCCAGAACGTCCGGACCCGTGCTGCCCTTGAGGATCGGCAGGTCGTAGTTCTTATCGCCGATCGTCAGCGTGGCTTTATCGGTCATACTTAGACCCCTTCATAATTGGAACGGTCAGTCCAACTTTCGCTTTTCGCGGGTGCGTTATAGCGCCTCATGCGCGCGGCGCCAGGGCGTCGTCAAGACGGCCCAAACTCTCTTCGCGCGTGAGGGCGGCCATGGTCTTGTTCAGATCCGGGGCCTGAGCGCCGCCCGTCAGGACGCCACGCAGGGCCGGGCCGAACTTGCCGAAACCGACGCCTTCGGATTCCGCGAAGGATTTCAACACGGTGTCCAGGGTGTCGGCATCGAACGCCGGCGCGGCGGCCAACTGGTCGCGCAGGCGTTTCAGGCGCTCGACCGTCTCTTCGGTCAGCTGCTTCTGCGTCTTTTCCTCCAGCGGGAATGGACGCGTTTTGAGGGCGAATGCGCAGTGATCGACCAGCTCCAGGATGGTCTTGGCGCCTTCCTTGACCTGCGGGACGGTGCGGGCGATGCGCGCCTTGGCGTCGTCGGGCAGGGGCTCGCCGCGCTTCTGGGCGGCGTCGAACGCCAGATCCGTCAGGCGGGCGTCGTCGGCCTGCCGCAGGTGCTGGGCGTTGATGTGATTCAGCTTGGCCCAGTCCAGACGCGCCGGCGCCTTGACCACGTCCTTGACGTCGAACCAGCTGATCGCCTGCTCGTCGTTGAAGACCTCATCGTCGCCGTGGCCCCAGCCCAGGCGGGCCAGGTAGTTGCGCATGCCCTCGGCGATGTAGCCCAGGTCGGCGAACTCGCCGACGGCCTGAGCGCCGTGGCGCTTGGAAAGCTTGGCGCCGTCCGGTCCATGAATCAGCGGGATGTGAGCGAAGGCCGGCACGTCCCAGCCCAGCGCCGAATAGATCAGGCTCTGGCGGGCGGCGTTGTTGAGGTGGTCGTCGCCGCGGATCACGTGGGTGACGCCCATGTCGTGGTCGTCGACGACCACGGCCAGATTGTAGGTCGGGGCGCCGTCGGCGCGCAGCAAGACCAGATCGTCCAGCTCGATGTTCTTGAAGGTCACGGGGCCCTTCACAAGGTCGTTGACCACGGTCTCGCCGTCCAGCGGACCCTTGAAGCGGATCACGTGCGGGGCCGACAGGTCACCTTCCGGCGCGTCGCGCCAGGGCGAGCGGATGGCGCGGCCTTCGGCGCGGGCCTTCTCGCGAGCCACTTCCAGTTCCTCGACGGTCATCCAGCAGCGATAGGCGCGGCCGGCGTCCAGCATCTGCTGGACGGCCTCGACGTGGCGCGGGGCGCGGGTGTGCTGGAAGACGACCTCTTCGTCCGACTTCAGGCCAAGCCAGTCCAGGCCTTCGAAGATGGCGGCGACGGCGGCTTCGGTCGAACGTTCGCGATCGGTGTCCTCGACGCGAACAAGAAACTTCCCACCCGTATGGCGCGCATATAACCAGTTGAACAGCGCCGTGCGGGCGCCGCCGATATGCAGGAAGCCGGTGGGCGAGGGCGCGAAGCGCGTGACGACACCGGTGGGGGAGGAGTTCGACATGGACTTCACGGCTTCAGGACGGAGCGCCGGAACGGCGGCGGAAAACGCGAGCCGCAAAACGGCTTGGGCGGGGCGTCTTAGCACGGCGGTTCGGCGTGGGACCAGCGGTTTTCCGCATTGCGGCGAACTTGGCTTAACTGTCAAAAATCCAGCGGTTTCTGAATGTTAGGCGCGGAACTTGTCGAAACGCCGCTGGCGGCGACGCCGTCGGGATTGTCCTGGCGGGCGCTGGCAGAATCGGCGCGCGCCCAGCTTTCCATCAACCGGGAGCGGGTGTTTCTGTGGAGCCCGGTGGCCTTTGGGCTGGGGGCGGCCGGCTATCTTGAGGCGCCCGTCGAGCCCTCGATCTGGATCCTGTCGGGCGTCGGACTTGTGTTGGCGACGATGTGGTGGATGGCGCGACGCTGGGCTGCGGCGTCCGGGCTGGTTGTCCTGCTTGGCCTGATAGCGTTTGGCGCGGCGGGTGGCTTGGCCGCCAAGATCCGTAGCGATCGTGTCGCCGCGCCCCTGATGGGAGGCGAGCGGATCGTGCGGCGCGTCGAGGGCTTCGTCGTCGACGTCGTCAGTCCCGGCGCAGGCGGGACGCGGCTGGTCATCGCGCCGGTGGCGATCTCCGGGCTGGCGGCCGAGGCGACGCCGCGCCGGATCCGTGTGACCATCGGCGAGAACGAGACGCCCGCGCCGGGACAGGCAGTGCGACTGAGGGCCATGCTGGGCCAGCCGCCGCCACCGGCTGCGCCGGGCTCCTACGACTTCGCCCGCGACGCCTGGTTCGACTCGATCGGCGGGGTCGGCTTCGTGATCGGAGACATCGGGCCTGCGCGATTGGATCCGGCGCCCCTGCGTCTGCGGATCACGATGGCGGTCAACGCCTTCCGATGGAGTCTCGCCCAGCGAATCCTGGCGCGGATGGGACCCCGCAGCGGCGGCCTGGGCGCGGCCATGGTCACCGGTCACGAAGCCTGGATCAGCGAGGACCAGACCGAGGCCATGCGGGCATCGGGTCTGGCGCACATCATCTCGATCTCGGGCCTGCACATGGCCATTGTCGGCGGCTTCGTGTTCGCCGCTATTCGCCTGGGCGTCGCGGCCTGGCCGTGGTTGGCGTTGCGGGCGCCCGGCAAGAAGATCGCCGCCATGGCGGGGCTGATCGCGGTGCTGGGCTATCTGGTGATCTCGGGCGCGCCGCCGCCGGCCGAGCGGGCGGCGATCACCGCCAGTGTCGCCTTCCTGGCCATCCTGTTCGACAGGCGGGCCATCACTCTGCATGGCCTGGCGCTGGCGGCGTTGCTGATTCTGGTGCTGAAACCCGAGACTGCCGGCGAGCCGGGCTTTCAGATGTCGTTCGCCGCCACGGCGGCTCTGGTGGCGCTGGCCGAATCCTGGCCGCAGCCGGTGAAGGAGATCTCCACGCCCTGGTGGATTCGCTGGCCGCAAGCGGCGATGACCTGGCTGGCGGCCAGTGTCGCGGCGAGCCTGGTGGCAGGTCTGGCCACCGCGCCGTTCGCCATGCAGCACTTCAACCGCGTCGCCGTATGGGGTTTGCCGGCCAATCTGGCGGTCGCGCCGCTGTCGTCGTTCGTCATCATGCCGTTCCTGGCGCTCGGCACGCTGCTTGAACCCTTTGGGCTCGGCGGGCCGTTCCTGGCGGTGGCCGGATGGGGCGTGGACGGCATGGTCGGTATCGCCAATGGGTTCGCCGACGCCCACGGCGCGCAGAGGATCGTGGCCAGCGCGCCGCCGCAGGTGCTGATCGTGGCGTTCCTGGGCCTGATGATCCTGTGCCTGTGGCGGGGCCGCTTGCGCTGGATCGGCGCGCCGATAGCGCTGGCGGTCGCGCTATGGCCAAGGCCCGCGCCGCCCGACGCCTGGATCGCCAACGACGGCGCTGCCGCCGCCGTCCGCTCGGGCGATGCAGCCATCCTACTGCGCACCGACGCCAAGCGGTTCGGGGCCGAGCTGTGGGCCCGCCGGCGCGGTCTGGAGCCAGCCACCTGGAGCCTCTACGCTTGCGACAAACGGATCTGCGCGCCGTCCCTGGGTGCGCCCGTTCAGCTTTCGCTGGCCTGGAGCCGTCGAACACCTGACGCCGAAACCCTGGCCGGCCTGTGCGTGAAGAGCGAGGTGGTGGTCATTCGAGGCCCAGCGCCCGAACGCGTTCCACCGTTATGCGCGGAGACCGTGCTGCTGACCGCCGAAGACTTTTCGCGCGGCGGAGCGGCCGAACTCTATCGCCGGCCTGACGGCTGGCGCATCGTCTGGGCCCAGCCGCTGCGTGGCGACCGGCCCTGGAGCCACATGCTGACATCCGCTGTCATCAGCGCCCGCTAGATCTTCAGCAGCGCCATCTGGAGACGCCGCCATGACCCATTCGTTTGCCGCTCGTCGAGCCGCCTTTCGCGCCCTGCATGCCGAAGGCTGTTTCGCCCTGCCCAATCCGTGGGACGCCGGCAGCGCGCGGCGACTGGAGAAAATGGGCTTCAAGGCTCTCGCCTCGACCAGCGCCGGCATGGCCTGGGCGCTGGGCAGGGACGACGGCGAGGTGACCCGCGACGAGGTCATCGACCATCTGCGGATGCTGTGCGCCGCCACCAACCTGCCGGTGAACGCCGATTTCGAGGCGGGCTTTGCTGAGACGGCGCAGGGCGTGGGCGAGAGCGTGACCCTGGCGATCGAGGCTGGCGTCGCTGGGATTTCGATCGAGGACTGGTCGGGCTCGGCGCTCTACGACCTGCCGACCGCCGTGGCGCGGATCAAGGCCGCCCGCGCCGCTATCGACGTCTCCGGCCAGGACGTGATGTTGGTCGGCCGTAGCGAAGGTTATCTGCGCGGCGCGCCGGACCTGGCGGCGACGATCGAGCGCCTCAAGGCCTATGCCGAGGCCGGAGCCGACTGCCTGTATGCGCCGGCGGTCACTGCGGAAGACGATATCCGCGCCATTGTCGAGGCCATTGCGCCCAAGCCGGTGAATGTCCTGCAGTGGGGACCGGACATGACCGTCCAGAGCCTGGCCGCCCTGGGCGTACGCCGGGTCAGCACCGGCGCGGCCTTGGCGGCTGCGGCCTGGGCGGGCTTCGATACCGCCGCCAAGGCGCTGGCGGAGCAGGGCGCCTGATACGAAAAGGCCCCGATCCTCAAGCGAGGTCGGGGCCGATTTCCGAGCCTGCGAAGGGCTAGTGGTAGCGGCGGATCAGGCCGACCAACTTGCCCTGCACCTCGACCTGATCGGGGCCAAAGATGCGGGTCTCGTACTTGGGGTTGGCGGCTTCCAGGGCGATCGAACCACCCTTCTTGCGCAGGCGCTTGAGGGTGGCTTCCTCGCCGACCAGGGCGACGACGATCTCGCCAGAAGTGGCGGTGTCGCCCTTCTTGATGATCACGTAGTCGCCGTCGAGGATGCCGGCCTCGATCATCGAGTCGCCTTGCACTTCCAAGACGTAGTGCTCGCCGCCACCCAGCATGGCCTCGGGCACCGGCAGGCGCTCGCGCTCGTGCTGGATGGCGTCGATCGGCGTGCCGGCGGCGATCTTGCCCAGGATCGGCAGTTCGCGGCTGTCATTGGCGGGCGCCGTCGTGGCAGGGGCGGGCGGGGCGCCGCCGCCTTCGAACACCTGCGGACGGAACGAACCGCGGCCCTTGGGCGGCGCGGCCGTCGTCGCTTGCTGCGGCAGCTTGACGACTTCCAGCGCTCTGGCCCGGTGAGCCAGGCGGCGAATGAAGCCACGTTCCTCCAGCGCCGTGATCAGGCGGTGAATTCCGGACTTGGACGCCAGATCCAGCGCCTCCTTCATCTCGTCGAACGAGGGCGAGACGCCAGTCTCCTTGATGCGTTCGTGGATGAACATCAGCAGTTCGTGCTGCTTGCGCGTGAGCATGACGACCTCGGCTGGAGCGCGGAACAAACCGCAAACCTTTTGAATGTTCTCAAGGCGTTCCGCGTTAATGTCAAGTCGAGCAGCGCTCGGCTCGGAAAAGCCAGCAAAAACAAGGTCTAGCTTGGGCGAGCAGACAAATGTCGCTCAGAATCAAAAGCTTAACGAAAGCTTTCAGTCCCGCTTGCGCGCCACGACGATGTCCTGGTCCTGGATCGGTTCGCGCCGCCAGACGCCCAGCGCCAGGTTGACGATCTCGAGACCCAGGGCGTCGTACTGGGCCTGGATCGGCGCCAGGTCGTAGCCGATCACGGCCTCGGGCAGGTCCGGGGTCGCTGTCCAGCAGCCGTCCAGCGGGTGGACGAAGTCGAAGGCGATCAGGCCGTTGCCAGTGTTGGCGTGGGCTTCCTCGTCGATCAGGTACCAGGAAACGAGGCTGATGCCGCCAGGCTTCAGCACCCGGGCGATCTCGCGCGCGAATTGGGCCTGGTCGGCCGAGAGCAGGTGGGTGAACACCGAGCCCAGCCAGACATAGTCGAAGCTGTTGTCGGGATAGGGGAAGACAAAGGCGCTGGCCGGCTGCGAGCCTTCCGGATTGTACCGGTCGCTATGCATGTCGGCATGGACGAAGTCGAAGCGCGGGTCGCCGACGGCGATGTTGGCTTTGCACCAGTCGATGGCCTGGGCCATCACGTCGAAGCCGCAGTAGCGGCCGTTCTCGTCCAGATAGTCCACCAGCGGCGCAGCGGCGCGGCCGATGCCGCAGCCGACGTCCAGGATGGCGTGATGCGGCTGAAGGCCAGCCTGCAGGAACAACTGCTTGAACTCCTGGCCCACGCGGACGAAGTCGGCGTCAGCGGCGCCGACCAGGTGCCACAGGGCTTGCGGGGCGGCGACGGCGGCCGGGTCAATGGAAGATACAGGCGCGGGCGACAGCGCACGACGCAGTTTACTCAGGAAGGCCCGCATCCGATTCCCTTTCGGCACAAAAGCGCGCGGACCCTAGCGATGCGAAGGGCTTCAGCCAACCTTGGGGGCCGCAAGCTTGCGGAAGATGCGGTCCGGGCGCAGGCCGCAGCCGTCCCACGAGAACAGGATCCGCTCGGCGCGGCCGACCAGGTTCTCGGCCGGTATGAAACCCATGCCCAGCTCGGGCGGCAGGTCGGCGTCGCGGGCCACATCCCAGGCGCAGGAAGCGTAGCCCTTGGCCGTCGAACCGGGGTTGAAACGGCTGTCCAGCGAGTTGTCGCGGTTGTCGCCCATCACGAAGAAGCACCCGGCGGGCACGGTATAGGCGCCGGTGTTGGCCGCCTGGGTGTCGGCGCCGAAGCTGTTGGTGGCGTAGGTCCGGCCATTGGGCAGGGTCTCGCGCAGGTGGCGGACCGGGATTGGATAGGGCCCGGGGGCGCCGTCGGTGTCGATACCGGTCAGGGTCTGCTGGACCGGCGCGCCGTTGATGTGGACCACGCCGCCGCGCATCTGGATGTGGTCGCCCGGAAGGCCGATGACGCGCTTAATCACGTCGGTGCGTCCGTCGGCAGGCTTCTTGAACACGACGATGTCGCCGCGCTCAGGGGCTTGTTCCATAAATCGGCCATGACCGACCGGCGGGCTGAAGGTCAGCGAGTGGCGGCTCCAGCCATAAGGATACTTCGAGACCAGGATGTAGTCGCCGACCAGCAGGGTGGGCTGCATCGACTCCGACGGGATCGTGAACGGCTGGCAGAAGACCGCGCGCGGGACGAGAGCGATGGCCATGACCAGACCGACCGTCCTGGCGGTCTCGACAAGGCCTTGGGCCCAGCGCGGCTTGCTCATGGTGGTCGCCCCTCCAAGTTCGCGCCAGGGTAGGATGGCAAGCTTGGCCAAATCGTGGCGTCGGCCCGGCCTAGAGAACGGTCTTCAATTCCGGGTGCTTGGGCGTCACCGGCGCATAGAACGCCGCCAGGATCGCCAGATCCTTCTCATAGTCGCCGCTGGGCATCATCGCCGGGCCCAGGCCCACCACCTTGCGCTCATAGTCCATGAAGCCAGGCACCATCGGCACGCCGGCCTTCAGGGCGATGTTGTAGAAGCCGGTCTTCCAGCCGCCCGCCTTGCCGCGGGTGCCTTCGGGCGCGATCGTCAGCATGAACTCGTCGCGACGGGCGAACTCGTCCGCCATGGCCTGGACGGTGTCGCGCGATTGCGAGCGGTCGATCGGCACGCCCCCCAGGTCCTTCATCAGCTTTTCGAACGGCCAGCGGAACAGCGAGGCCTTGCCCATGAAGCTGAGCTTCAAGTTCAGCGCGTCGGCCGCGCCCAGAAAATAGACGAAGTCCCAGTTGCTGGTGTGCGGCGCGGCGATGATCACGAACTTGCGGGTCGTCGTCGGGGCCGAGCCCTCGATCGTCCAGCCCTCGCGCTTGAAGAAGGCCACGAGGGACCAATTCACCAGGCGGGCGACCCAATGCATACGCGTTTCCTCGCCTGGCGGCTTCTTGTTGAGACAACTTTGAGCGGACGAGGGGGAAAACGCCAGGTGGCGCGTCCCCGATCCGTCAGCCAATCAGCGTCTTGGTGGCGGCGGTGACGTCGGCTTGGCGCATCAGGCTTTCGCCGACCAGCATGGCCTTGGCGCCGGTCTTCTCCATCCGCACGACGTCCTCGTGGGTGAAGACGCCGCTCTCGGTGACCAGCAGGGCGCCGGCCGGAGCCTGGGCCGACAGCCGCTCGGTGACCGCCAGGTCGACGACGAAGCTCTTGAGGTCGCGGTTGTTGATCCCGACCAGATCCGAGCCCAGGGTGCCGGCGCGGGCCATTTCGGCCTCGTCATGCACCTCGACCAGGGCGTCCATGCCCAGGCGCTTGGCTTCGGCCATCAGTTCGGCGGCGAGGACATCGTCGATCATCGCCAGGATGACCAGGATGGCGTCGGCGCCGAGGGCGCGGCTCTCGGCCACCTGCCAGGGATCGACCAGAAAGTCCTTGCGGATACAGGGCAGGGTGGTCGCCGCGCGAGCGTCGATCAGATAGGCGTCGGCGCCCTGGAAGCTGGGCCCATCCGTAAGCACGGAAAGGCATGAGGCGCCGCCGGCCTGATAGGCGCGGGCCAGGTTCGGGGGATCGAAGTCGGCGCGGATCAAGCCCTTGGACGGCGACGCTTTCTTGATCTCGGCGATCAGGGACAGCTTGCCGGGCGCGTGGCCGTCGACCAGGGCCTGTTTGAAGCCCCGCGGCGATGAGGCGCTCTTGGCTGCGTTCTCGAGGGCGGCCTGGGTGCGGCGACGCTTGCGGTCTGTCACCTCTTCGCGCTTGTACGCAGCGATCTTCGCAAGGATGTCGGTCAAGCGGGCACTTCCGTATTCGTGGCGGCCACAAGGCCGGCGAGGGCGGCCTTGGCGGCGCCCTTGTCGATGACCTGGACGGCCAGGTCGATGCCTTCGGACAGGGTCTCGACCTTGTCGGCGACGAGGAAGGCCGCGGCGGCGTTCAGCAGCACGATGTCGCGATAGGGACCCTTTTCGCCGTCGAACAGGCGGGTCAGGGCCGCGGCGTTGAAGGCTGGCTCACCGCCGGTGATGTCTGCCAGCGAGGCGCGCTGCAGGCCCACGGCCTCGGGCGTGATCGTGAACAGGTGCATGCGGCCGTCGCGCCATTCGGCGACCTCGGTCTCGCCGGTCGTGGTCAGCTCGTCCAGGCCTGAGCCGTGCACCGACCAGGCGCGCTCGGCGCCCAATGCGCCCAGGGCCTTGGCGATCGGCTCGACGAAGCGCGGGGCCGAGACGCCGACCACCTGCCGCTTGGCGCCGGCCGGGTTGGTCAGCGGACCCAGCAGGTTGAAGATCGTGCGGAAGCCCAACTGCTGGCGGATCGGCGAGACGTGCTTCATCGCCCCGTGATGGGCTTGGGCGAACAGGAAGCAGATCCCGGCCTCGTCCAGCGCCTTGCGCTGCTGTTCGCGCGTGGCGTCGATATTGACGCCCAGGGCGGTCAGGACGTCGGCGGTGCCCGACTTCGAGGTGATGGCGCGGTTGCCGTGCTTGGCGACCTTCAGGCCACCGCCAGCGGCCACAAAGCCCACGGCGGTGGAGATGTTCAGCGTGTGCAGGCCATCGCCGCCGGTGCCACAGACGTCGATGACGTCGTACGGATGCTCCAACTGCACGGCAGCCCGACGCATTGCGCGGGCGCAGGCGGCGATCTCGCCCACCGTCTCGCCCCGCAAACGCATGGCGGTGACGGCCGCGGCGACCTGGGCCGGGGTCGGCTCACCGCGCAGGCAGGCGGCGAAGAAGATCTCGGCGTCCTCGTCGCCCAGGGTCTGGCCGTCGGCCAGCTTGGCCAGCAGCGGCTTGAAAGCGTCAGACATGGCTAGACCCACACCGCCGCGTCGCGCTTGACGCCGGCCAGGTCGATGAAGTTGGCCAGCATCTGGTGGCCGCCCTCGGTGGCGATGGATTCAGGGTGGAACTGCACGCCGTGGATTGGGCGGGTCTTGTGCTGCACGCCCATGATCTCGCCGTCGTCGGTCCAGGCGGTGACCTCCAGGTCGGCCGGCAAGTCTTCGCGGCGGACGGCCAGCGAGTGGTAGCGCGTGGCGGTGAACGGGTTGGGCAGGCCCTTGAAGATGCCCTTGTCCTCGTGGCGGACCTTGCTGACCTTGCCGTGCATGACGGCCTTGGCGCGGATCACCTCGCCGCCGAACGCCTGGCCGATGGCCTGGTGGCCCAGGCAAACCCCCAGGATCGGCAGATCGACGGGGGCACCGGCCAGCAGGGGCAGGCAGATGCCGGCCTGGTCGGGGGCCTTGGGGCCAGGCGACAGCAGGACGGCGGCGGGCTTGAGACCCAACGCTTCGTGCACCGTCAGCGCATCGTTGCGGTAGACGACGGTCTCGGCCCCTAGCTCGTTCAGATAGTGGACCAGATTGTAGGTGAAGCTGTCGTAGTTATCGATGACCAGGATCATGACGCCGCCTTTCGCGGTTCGTTCTTAGCCTGCGCTGGCCCTATGTGTAGCGGCATTTTCGCGCGCGGCCTTCAGTTACGGTTACAGCGGTCGCAGACTTGAGCATCATGTGCGCATGGACCCGCGTGATTCCGCCCTGGACCCCGTCGCCGTCGCCTATGCCCGCGCTCTGCTGCGGCAGAAGCAGCGTGTGCAGAAGATGGCGCCGGTGCTGGCCGCCGCCGCCTTCGCCGCGGTTTGTGCGCTCAGCTTCGCCACGGTGATGGTGCTGGCGCCGCCGGCGGTCACCCAGCACCTCCCGGACGACCGGCTCGGCGGTCCCTAGCGAAAAATATTAGCCCTAAGGCTCAGCTGAATCGCCAAGCTTCCTCGGCCGCCCGCTTGAGGGCGCGGGATTTGTGCAGGGTTTCGTCGTACTCGCCGTCCGCATCGCTGTCGGCGACGATGCCGCCGCCCGCCTGGACGTACATCATGCCATCCTTGACCAGGGCCGTGCGCAGCACGATGCAGGTGTCGACCGAGCCGTCAGCGCCGAAATAGCCGACCGCGCCGGCATAGCCGATGCCGCGCTTCTCGACCTCCAGCTCGTCGATGATCTCCATAGCCCGCACCTTGGGCGCGCCAGACAGCGTGCCGGCGGGCAGGGCGGCCATCAGCACGTCGACCGGATCGACGCCTTCGGGCGCATTGCCCTCGACGTTCGAGACGATGTGCATGACGTGGCTGTAGCGCTCGATCTTGAAGCTCTCGGTGACGCGCACCTGCGGGCCCTTGGCGATCTGGCTGGGCTGGTTCTTGCCCGCCTCGCGCAGCATCGCCACACGGCCCACATCGTTGCGACCTAGGTCCAGCAGCATCAGGTGCTCGGCGCGCTCCTTCGGATCGGCCAGCAGCTCGGCTTCCAGCGCCGCATCCTCGGCCGGCGTGGCGCCGCGCGGACGGGTGCCGGCGATCGGGCGGATGGTGATCTTGCCATCGCGCAGGCGCACCAGGATCTCGGGGCTGGAGCCGACCAGGTTGAAGCCGTCCAGGTTCAGGAAGAACAGGAAGGGCGACGGATTGGTCCGACGCAGCGATCGATAGAGGGCGAACGGCGGCAGGTCGAAGGGCGCGCGGAAGCGGTGACTGGCCACGACCTGGAAGATGTCGCCGGCGGCGATGTAGTTCTTGGCCTTGGCCACCACGTCGGCGTAGTCGGCGCGGCTGACCGGCGTGGTGAACTCCATCGGACCGCGCGGAGGACGCGGAGCGTCGTGCGACAGCGGCCGGTGCAGATCGGCCATCACCGCCTCGATTCGCGTTCGAGCGGCGGCGTAGGCGTCCTTGGCCGAGACGCCGGCTTGCGGACGCACGGCCGTGGTCAGGATGATCTCCTGGGCGATCGCGTCGAAGATGGCCACGATCTGCGGGCGGGTCATGATCCCGTCCGGCAGGCCCAGCGTGTCCTCGTTGATGTCGGGCAGGCGCTCGACCAGGCGCACCAGGTCATAGCCCAGGGCCCCGAACACGCCGGCGGCCATCGGGGGCAGGCCGGCCGGCAGCTCCATGCGGGACTGCGCGACCAGGTCACGCAGGCTGTCCAGCGCGCCGCCCGGCTGGGGCGTGTAGCGGCCAGCGGCGATATCGTCGCCTTGGGCGATCTCGGCCTGGTCGCCGCGGCAGCGCCAGACGAGATCCGGGTTCAGGGTGACGATCGAATAGCGGCCGCGCCAGGCCCCGCCCTCGACGCTCTCGAACAGGAAGCTGTAGGGACGCGCCTGGGCGATCTTCAGATAGGCCGAGACCGGGGTCTCGAGATCATCGATCAGGCGGGTCCAGACGACCTGCGGTTTTCCGGACTCATAGGCTTCCGAAAAGGCGTCGAACGCGGGTTCCAGACTCATTACTCGGCTTTCTTTCCGCCCTTGGCGGCTTCCGCCTTGGCCAGAGCGTCGGTGTCGACGCCGATGGCTTGGCGGGCCAGGGTCAGGTTGGTCTTGGTCTTCAGTTGCGTCCTGGCGGCGGCGCGCGAAGCTTCGCCCAGGTCACGCATCAGGGCGTTGCCGGACTGGGCCTGGCCCATGACGGCGAGGCGGGCGACGTCGGCGGTCGGAGCGCCGAGAACGGCGTCCAGCTTGGCCACGACATAGGCTTCGCCCTGCGGACCGGCGCGCGCGACGAAGACATCGCCCGGCTTGGCGCTGAAGGCCGAGGTCAGGAACTCGCGGCCCAGACCCATGTGCTGCTGGGCGTTCTGGCGCGACAGGTTGTCGACCTTCTGCACGTTCGACTGGGCCGAGGCGGCGATTGCCGTCAGGGCTTCGCCTTTCTTGGCGCGGGCGGCCAGTTCGTCGGCCTTGGCCTTCACGCGCTTGCTCAGCTCCTGGCCCAGCCAGACCGCGGTCAGTTGCGGCTTGATCTCGGCCAGGGCGGGCATCGAAGCGGCGATGACCTTCTCGACCTTGACGGCGTAGTATTCGCCCTTGCCGGCTTCGATCAGGTCGCTTTCGCCGCCTTGCGACAGGTCGAAGGCGGTCTTCAGGATGTCCGGCGTCAGGCCGACGATCGGTTGGCCGGTCTGGTCCGCGCCCTGCGCGGTGATCGGCGCAGTTGTGACGACCAGGGCGCCAGCCTTGCTGGCGGCGGCGACGAGGTCGGCGCCAGCGTCATGAGCGTCCTGATAGGTCTGGGTCTGATCGTAGGCCTTGCTCTGGGCCGTCTGGGCGCGAACCTCGGCCTCGATCAGCGGGCGGACGGACTCGAGCGACGCGGCGACGCCCGGCGTGACCTTGGTGACCTTGATGACCGAGACGCCCAGCTCGCCCGTGATCGGCGCGCTGACCTGGCCGGCGGCGAGGCTGAAGGCGGCGTCGCCGACCTTGCGATCGGGCAGGGCGGTCTTGGGCTTGTCGACGATGGCCACCGGCGTGCGGCCGAACGCCTTGGCGACGACAGCGGGGTCTTCGCCCTTCTGCAGACGCTGCGAGATGGTGGCGGCGGCCTTGGCGTCGGGGGCCACGATCTGGATCAGCGAACGCGTTTCCGGCTTGGCCAGAGTGTCCTTGCGGAAGTCGAAGGCCTTCTGCAGGTCGGCAGGGTTCAGGGCCACGGTCGGCTCGAGAGCCTTGGCGCTGACGCGCATGATCGACAGCACGCGAGTCTCCGGACGGGTCAGGCGCTCGCGATTCTCGTTCATGAACGCGGTCAGCTGGGCGTCGGTCGGCTGACCGGGCTTTTCGACCGAAGCCGGGTTCACCGCGAAGGCCGAGACGTTACGGCCTTCCATGGCGAAGGCGGCCTGCAGGGCGGCGTACATGCGCGGGGCCTTCAGGCCGCCGGCGACTGCCGAGAAGAAGTGGCCTTGAGCGATCTCGTCGCGCAGAGAGGCTTCGTAGGACTGGGGCGTCAGGTTGTTCTGAGCCAGCAGCGCTGCATAGAGCTTGGGATCGAACTTGCCGGTGATCGAGTCGAACGGGCGCTGGCCCGGGGCAAGCTGGCTCATTTGCTCGTGGACGATCTTGGCGACCAGGGCGTCCGACGGGACGACGCCCATCTTGCTGATCGAGGCGGCGATCGATTCCTGCAGCGCCAGTTCCTGGACGATCTGACGGTCCACGCCGCGCTCGACCGCCTGGTCGGGCGTCATGGCCTGGCCGTTCTGCTGCTCCATCGCCTTGCGATAGTTGTCGAACCGGACCTTGAAGTCCTGGGCCGACAGGCTGCGCGAGCCGGCGCTGATCACGCCCGAGCCGCGCGGGCCCTTGAAGACGTCGCTGATGCCGAAGATGGCGAAGCTGACGATCAGCAGGCCAAACAGCAGCACCGCGAACGGCGATTTGGCGAAGGAACGGAAACCGGCGAGCATGGGAGCGAAAACCTTCCAGTCGGACCGCCAAGCGAACGAGCAAAGCGGTCGAGAGCAGCGGGTATAGTAGAGCCGAAGGCGGGGGGGCAAGCGGCGCGGACTTGACTTCCGCGGTAAGCGTGGCCCCAAGAAGGCGCTCATGACCCTTTCGAGCACGACTCCCCGACCGCTGGTTGCCGGCAACTGGAAGATGAACGGCCTTTCGGCCGCTCTCGACGAAGCCCGCGCCGTCGCCGCCGCCCTGGACCAGAAGCCGGCTGCGGCCCGCGTCGCCATCTTCCCGTCAGCGCTGCTGCTGCACCGCCTGGCGGAAACGGTGGAAGGCGGGGCCGTGCTGGTCGGCGCCCAGGACTGTCACGGCAAGGCTAGCGGCGCCCATACCGGCGACGTCTCGGCCGAGATGGTCGTCGACGCCGGCGGGACTATGGTGATCGTGGGCCACTCCGAACGTCGCACGGATCACGCCGAAACCTGCGCTCAGGTGGCTGGCAAGGTCGAGGCGGCGCTGGCCGCGGGCCTGGAGCCGATCGTCTGCGTCGGCGAACCGCTCGAAAAGCGCGAGGCCGGCCAGGCCGTCACCTATGTCGTCGAGCAGATCCGCAATTCGCTGCCGGCCAGCCTGACGGGCCAGGCCTTCAACGTCGCCTACGAGCCCATCTGGGCCATCGGAACCGGCCATGTCGCCTCGATCGACAATATCGTCGAGATGCACGCGGCCATCCGCGCCGAGCTGGTCGCCAAGTTCGGCGAGCAAGGCAAGGTCACGCCGATCCTCTACGGCGGCTCGGTCAAGCCTGACAACGCCCGCGAGATCCTGGCCGCGGCCGAGGTCGGCGGGGCGCTGGTGGGTGGCGCATCGTTGAAGGCCAAGGATTTCCTGGCCATTATCGAGGCCGCCTAAAGCGCGTTAGGCGAAAGTGTGAAGCGGTTTCGCCGTTTAACGCGCGCCAAGACAAAGGCCTAAAAGGTCCCAGAATCCTTGACATCAGGGCGCCCACGTGCGCCTGTCCGCGCCTTACAAATCACCGCGTATTCAAGACTTTCATGACCTCCATGCACGCCTATCGCACCCATAACTGCGGCGCCCTGCGCGCGTCCGACACCGGTTCTTCGGTGCGTCTGTCGGGCTGGATCCATCGCAAGCGCGACCACGGCGGTCTGGTCTTCATCGACCTGCGCGACCACCACGGCCTGACGCAGCTGGTCCTGCACCCGGAAACGCCAGGCTTTGCGACCGTCGAGCGTCTGCGCGCCGAAAGCGTGATCAAGATCGACGGCGAGGTCATCGCCCGTGACGCCAGCGTCGTGAACGCCAACCTGCCGACCGGCGAGATCGAGATTCGCGTCTCGGCCGTCGAGGTGCTGTCGGAAGCCGCCGAGCTGCCGCTGCCGGTCTTCGGCGAGCCGGACTATCCGGAAGAAATCCGCCTCAAGCACCGCTATCTCGACCTGCGTCGCGAGACCCTGCACAAGAACATCGTGCTGCGCTCGCGTGTGATCCAGTCGATCCGCAACCGCATGTTCGCGCAGGGCTTCAACGAGTTCCAGACGCCGATCCTCACCGCCAGCTCGCCGGAAGGCGCGCGCGACTTCCTGGTGCCGTCGCGTCTGCATCCCGAGAAGTTCTACGCCCTGCCGCAGGCGCCCCAGCAGTTCAAGCAGCTGCTGATGGTCTCGGGCTTCGACCGCTATTTCCAGATCGCCCCGTGCTTCCGCGACGAAGACCTGCGCGCCGACCGTTCGCTGGAGTTCTACCAGCTCGACGTCGAGATGAGCTTCGTGACCCAGGAGGACGTGTTCGCGGCCATCGAGCCCGTCATGCACGGCGTCTTCGAAGAGTTCTCGAACGGCAAGCCGGTGTCGCCGATCTCAGGCACGCACACTTTCACCAATGATGTGGGCCAATCGTTCGAGCACCAGGGCTTCGAGCGCTTGACCTATGCTCAGTCGATGAAGTGGTACGGCAGCGACAAGCCCGACACTCGCAACCCGATCAAGATGCAGGACGTCTCCGAGCACTTCCGTGACGGCGGTTTCGGCCTGTTCGCCAAGATCCTGGGCGCAGACGCCAAGAACGCCATCTGGGCGATCCCGGCCCCCACCGGCGGCTCGCGCGCCTTCTGCGACCGCATGAACAGCTGGGCGCAGGGCGAAGGCCAGCCGGGCCTGGGCTACGTCTTCTGGTCGGAAGACCAAGGCGGCTGGGGCGGCCCGATTGCTAAGAACCTGGGCGAGCCTACGCAAGCCCTGATGGAATCGCTGGGCCTGGGCTCGGGCGACGCCGCCTTCTTCGTGGCCGGCGATCCGGCCGTGTTCGCCAAGTTCGCAGGCCTGGCGCGCACGCGCGTCGGCACGGAGCTGAAGCTGGTCGCCGAGGAGCAGTTCAAGTTCTGCTGGATCGTCGACTTCCCGATGTTCGAGTGGAACGAGGACGAGAAGAAGGTCGACTTCAGCCACAACCCGTTCTCGATGCCGCAAGGCGGTCTGGAAGCCCTGGAGACCCAGGACCCGCTGACCATCCGCGCCTACCAGTACGACATCGTCTGCAACGGCTACGAGCTGTGCTCGGGCGCGATCCGGAACCACAAGCCCGAGATCATGCTCAAGGCCTTCGCCACCGCCGGCTACGGCCCGGAAGTGGTCGAGGAGCAGTTCGGCGGCATGCTGAACGCCTTCCGCTACGGCGCGCCGCCGCACGGCGGTCTGGCCCCCGGCATCGACCGCATCGTTATGCTGCTGGCCGAGCAGGTCGCCATCCGCGAAGTCATCGCCTTCCCGCTGAACCAGCAGGGCCAGGATCTGCTGATGAATGCGCCGGCCAATGTGCTGGATAAGCAACTGAAAGAGCTGCACATCCGCACCGCCCCGCCCATCAAGGTCTAAAGGCGAGCGGAACGCTCAAAAACAAAGAAGCCCTCCGGTCTTGCGATCGGAGGGCTTTTTCTTGGCGGGTGGGGCGCTTAGCGCGGCGGCCGAGGAGCGGCTGGCGGCGCCGGCGGGGCGGGCGGCGCCTTGGGCATCTCGCGCAGCAGCATGATCCGTGTAGGCCGGCCGTTGCAGGACCGAACCGACAATCCGGAAGGCAAGCGGGTGCGGCTGTCACCGCAGGCCTCATCCAGTTGATCCTGGTCCAGGCCGCGCACGCCCGACAGATCCACGGCGCTGAGATTGGCCCCCGACAGGTCTGCGTTCCGGAAATCGGCGCCGTTGAAGATCGCGCCGCGCAGGTTGGCGTTGTTGAATTCGGCGTTGCGGAAGACGGCTCGCTCGAAATTCCCGCCGGTCAGATTGCTGGCGATCAGCTCCGCCGAGCTGAAGTTGGCCCCCCGGGCATTGACCTCGCGCAGGTCCGCGCCCTGCAGCTCGCTGCTCGACAGGTTGGCCCGCTCCAGATTGGCGCCGGGCATGCTGGCGCCATGCAGTTCGGAGGACGACAGGTCCACCCGCATCATGACGGCGTTGGTGAAGTTGGCGCCGCTGCTCTCGATGCCCGACATCTTGGCGTCGGAGAAGATGGCGTTGGTGAAGTTGGCGCCGCGCATTTCCGCGCCGCGCAGATCGGCGCGGCTCAGATCGGCCCGGGTGAAATTGCTGCCGAAGAACATTGCGCCGCGCAGGTCGGCGCCGATCATCACGGCGCGAACGAAGTTGGCGCCGGTGAACTTGGCGTTCATCAGCTTGCGGCCAGCCAGGTCGCAATTGACGCACATGCCGCCGAACGAGGTGAGCTTGGCGACGTTCTTGTCGTCCATCGACGCCTGCGCCTGGCCGGTCATGGCCACGAGGCTCAGGGTCAAGGCGGCAATGGAAACGCCCAGGCGGGACATCGACTTCTCCGTGCAGTCCATACGCGACTGTGTGAGTTACGGTTTGAACCGACGGCGGGCCAGAGACCACTTAAATCGCGGTAATGACGGGGATTTAACGGCAGCGGGGGATAGAAAGACCGCGCGGAGTCAACGTGGAGTCATCGCCGCAGGCCTGGTTCAACTGGCCCTGGGTGAGGCCCGTCGCGCGGTTCATTTCAGCGCCCGAGAAATTGACGCCCGAAAGCTTGGCGCCGGCGAAGCTCGCCCCCTGCAGATAGGCGCCGACGAAGCTGGCGTTGGTCAGGTCGGCGCGGGCGAAGCTGGCGCCGGTCAGCACCGCGCCATAGGCGTTGACGTCGCGCAGGTCGCTGCCGGCGAAGCTGGTGCGGTTCATGATCGCCGTCGAGAAATCGGCCTGACGCAGGCGCGCGCCCGCAAGGTTCTTGCCGTTCAGCGTCAGGTTCGACAGATCCGCCTGGAAGAGATTGCAGCGCGGACAGTTGGCGCCCTTGCGCACGGAGGCGATCTGGCCGGCGTTCTGGGCGGACGCCGCCGTGGCGAGAGTCAGCACGGCGAGAGCCGAAAGAAGAGCGATCGGTTTCATTCTGGCGCAGATCCTACGCGGAAGGGGTCGTGTTCACCCTGCCGCAGCAAGCTTAACGCCAACTCAAGACGACGCCATCGGGCCCGGTCGGTCCGATTGAGCCCCGCAGGTGTCGCAAACGGTCATGCCGCCGCGGCGAACCAACGAAAGATCGCCGCATGCCGGGCACATCTCGCCTTCGTTGCCGGGGCGATCGGCGCCTTCCACACGCGGCCGGCCGAACGAGGCGAAGACCAGGTTGTCGGGCGTGGTGCCGCGCGAGAAGCCCTTGGAGATGAAGCGACTGGCCGGCACCGGATCCAGCTCGACATCGGCCAGCGCCTCGTCGTCCAGGGGCTTGCCCGCGCCGAGACCGTCGGCGTTGAACTCGCCAGGGTCGCCGTTGGCCAGGTCGTCGCGGCCCAGATAGGACACGCCCAACTCGCGGAAAACGTAGTCCAGGATCGAGGTCGCCGACTTGATCGAGTCGTTGCCGGTCACCGGACCGGCCGGCTCGAACTTGGTGTATACAAAGGCTTCGACGAACTCGTCCAGCGGCACGCCGTGCTGCAGGCCCAGCGACACGGCGATGGCGAAGTTGTTCATCAGGCTGCGGAACGCCGCGCCTTCCTTGTGCATGTCGATGAACAGCTCGCCCAGCTCGCCGTCTTCGTACTCGCCGGTATGCAGATAGACCTTGTGGCCGCCGACGGCCGCCTTCTGGATATAGCCCTTGCGGCGATCGGGCAGGCGGCGGCGCGAGCGGTCGCGCTCGACGATCTTCTCGACCACGCGTTCGGTGACGACGGGTTCGCGGACCGGCGCCGCGCGGGCCGGCTCGGCGGTCGGCTCCTCGGGCAGGTCCAGCTTGAAGTCGGCCGGCGCCTCGGCCCGTTGCAAGCGCAGGGCGCGAACGCCAGCGCGCGCGGCGGCGGCCTGGGCGCGCACGGCGTCGGCTGGACGGCTGTCGAAGGCCACGGGAATGGTCACCGGGCTGGGCCGGCAGGCAAAGCTCTCGACTGCGGCCAGCATGGCCAGACGATCGGCGAAGGTCGGGCCCTCCACCGACTGGAAGGCTTCGCGCAGCTCTGGGTTCAGGGCGTCGCAATCGCCAAGGCGGCCCGCACCCAGCGCGTGACGCTCGGCAACGGCGATCTCCGTCGGCGAAAAGTCGGCGAAGGCCAGGGTGTCGAAGTCGCGGCGGGCGACATCCTCGGCCGAGGCGCCCAGCACGTCGCGCAGGAAGCCCGCGCCGACCACGGCCGGGGCGAAAGCGTCGCGCAGACCGTGGTTTTCACGCAAGGCGTTCTCGGCCTTCTCGATCTCGTGGGCGGTGAAGCCGCGGGCCTGCAGCATCACGTGGTCGATCGCCGGGCTCTCGGCCAGCGAGCCGTGGCCCAGGGCGTGGCGTCGGGCGGCGTCCAGGTCGACACCTTCGGCTGACAGCGCCTCGAAGGCTGCGGGGCTGAAGGTGGGCAGCAGGAAGCCATCGGCAGTTTGGCTGACTGACACGGGAGACTGAGCGCCGGCTGCGCCGACAGGCGAACCGCCCAGACGCAAGGCGGCTTCGGCGTCCTCGAATGGACCGACCAGGGCCGCCGAGCGCAGGCCGTGTTTGCGGGCCAAGGCGTGGGCGGTGGCCAGAGCGGCGGCGGCCTCGGTCGCCAGGGCTGAGCGCAGCGCGGCGGCGCGGACGCGGCGTTCGGCCAGGGTCTTCAGCACCCCCTGCTTGTCCTGGGCGAAAGCAGGGTCGTGGCCCAGCACCGCGGCGGCCTCGGCGCTGGCCGACAAGGCGGCGCCGACAGCAAGAGCCCACAGCGCGGCGGCGCCGTCGCGGCCTTCGATGCTCGTCTGGGCATAGCCCAGGCTGAGCAGGCAGTCGCCGACCCCAGCCAGGGCCAGGCGGGCAGGAACCTCGTCGCGATCCAGCTCCAGGGCCGTGCCCCACAGGTGGCAGACATAGGTGAAGCGTTCGACGTCGAAGCCGTCGGCGTCGAGGAAGGCGCTGGCGTCGATCGCCGCGCCGACGCCCACGCCGCGCGACAGCAATTCGGCGTCGTTCGGGGACAGGGCCAGGGTCAGGGCGCTAGTCTCCCAGCCGACCTGGGCGGCGAGGGCGGCGCCTTCGTCGCCGGCCGCCACGCTCTGGCGCGTGGCCGAGGCGATCATGGCCAGCTCAGGCTCAGGCGCGGTTTCCAGCGGTGCGACACGTGGCGCGTCGGCCGTGGCGATGGCGTCGAGAATGGTGCGGTCGTCGGCGCCCAGCTCACGCGCCTTGCGAGCGGCGCGGGCCAGGGCCGGGTTCTTGCGCACGTCCATGCAAGCGCGGGCGTCGCCCGAGCACCGGCGAACAGCGTCGGCGACTTGGGCCAGGGCCGCATCCAGGCGCGCGGCCGCCTGGGCGGCCAGGACGCGGCCGCGGCGGCGGGCCAGGCGATCCTTGACCGTGCTTTGGAACTCGAACTCGACGATCTCGGGCAGCAGATCCAGGGGCGACTGGCCGCCAGCCGGGGTGGCGATGCCCGAGAGCATGGTGGCCAGCAGGGCGTCCTTGAAGGCGGCGGCATCCGCCTTGTCGCCGAACACGCCGCGGGCCAGACCGATCTTGGCGATGCGTTCGGCGTAACGGGCAGGACCGCCGCCCAGCGGCGCTTTAGGCTCGATCTCACCAGCCCAGTCCAGCCAGGCCTCGACTCGGGCGTCACTCCAGGCTGGTGGTGCGGAAACCACCACCACGCTATCGGCGCGTTCGAGATCGCGCCATTCCATGGCGGGAACCAGTCCGGCGGCTTTGGCGGTCGTGCGCATCGCTACTTCCTGGTCTCGGTCTGCCAGTTCATAATCTTACCAAATCCCTAATGCCCGATTCTAGATGCATGGGATGCGCGTAAGGTCGCACGTCAACCTAGAACCTTGGTTGATCGGCCTCAATAGATGTCGTGGGTCGGCACGGCCTAATCCACAACATGTTGAAGTGCGGTGAGGCTTGGCGGCGCTGGACGCTGAGGGCCTGGAGCCCTATAGTCCGGCCGCTTCGTCGCGCCTGCCGCGACGCCTTTTGAGCCCTCAGATTTTCGGGTGCGAACGTAGTGCTGAAAGCGATCTTTACCTGGTGGAATGGCGCGACCTTGGGTCAGCGCTTCCATATCGGCCGCCGCGGTATCTTTGTGGGCCAGGACGAACAGGGCAACCGCTACTTCGAAGCCCGCGACAACAGTGACTCGTACGATCAGCGCAAGCGCCGTTGGGTGATCTACAACGGCTATGCCGAAGCCTCGAAGGTCCCGCCGGACTGGAGCGGTTGGCTGCACTACACCTTCGACGAGCCGCCGACCCAGGTTCCACTGCCGCGTCGCGCGTGGGAAAAGGATCACCTGCCCAACCTGACCGGCACCGTCCATGCCTGGCGTCCGAAGGGTTCGCTGACCCGTGGCGGCGAACGCGCCGCCGCCACCAGCGACTACGAAGCCTGGAAGCCGGAATAAGCCGCATGGCCCGCCGGGCGCTCCTGCTCGCCGCAGCCGCGGCCTTGTCCGGCCTGGCCGTGACGGGCGCCGCCCTGGCGCGTCAGAACGCCCAGTACCAGCCGCCGACCGCGCCTCTGGCGCCGCAAGCGCCCGTGGCGCCGACGCCGCGTCCGGCTGGCCAGCTGCCCGCGCCGACAGGTGAGCAAAAGGCCGCTCAGCCGGTTCAGGTCTCGCCGGCCGTCGCCAATCCCAATCCGCCGGCTTCGCCGCCGCCCGCGACCACGCGCAAGCCGGTCGCCGAGACCGCGCCGGCCAAGCCGGTCGAGGCCGCCAAGCGCGGCCGCTATACGATCGCCATTCTGCAGGCCCTGGACAAGGTCACGACCGAGACCATGCGGTTCGAGGTCCCGGTGGGTCAGCCGATCCGCTACAAGACCCTGATCTTCACCGTCCGCGCCTGCGAGACGGCCGCGTCGGACGAGATCGCGCCGGAGACGTCCGCCTATGTCGTCGTCGACACCCAGCCCAAGGCCCAGGCCGGTCGCGCCGCGCCGCCCGGACGACAGGTCTACAAGGGTTGGATGTACGCCAGCACGCCCAGCCTGAACCCGCTGCAGCACCCGGTCTATGACGCCTGGTTGATCGCCTGCAAGCAGGCCGCGCCGGTCGCGCCGCCCGCCAAGCCGTAGAAGTCGCCCGGAACCGCCAGGGCCTTGGCCAACCGCCGGCGATAGTCCGCGCGGCTGATCTCGACCGTGCCAAACTGCATCAGGTGATCGGTGATGAACTGGGTGTCCAGCAGCTGATAGCCGCCCGCGAGTAGCCGCGCGACCAGATGCACCAGCGCCACCTTGCTGGCGTCGCGCGCCGTCGAGAACATGCTTTCGCCGAAGAACGCCCCCCCCAGCGAGACGCCGTAGAGGCCGCCGACCAGCTCGCCGTCCAGCCAGGTCTCGACGCTGTGCGCAAGGCCACGGGCGTAGAGCTGACCGTAGAGCCGCTGAATAGGGTGATTGATCCAGGTCTCGACCCGGCCGGGTTTGGACGCCGCGCAGTGCTCGATCACGACCTCGAAGGCGGTGTCGACGCGGACCTCATAAGGACCAGTACGCACGGTGCGCGCGAGGCGCTTTGGGATATGAAAGCCCCCGAGCGGCAGGATGCCCCGCCGCTCGGGATCGATCAGGAAGACGCTTTCGTCTTCGCGGGCGTCCGCCATGGGGAAGACGCCGCGCGCATAGCAGGCGATCAGGTCGTCGACCGAGAAGGCCTCTTCCATCGCCACTTCAGACTAGGCCTCTTGGGCTTTGATCCAGCGTTCCAGCCAGTGGATGTCGTAGTCGCCGGCCAGGATGTCGGGCTGCACCAGCAGGTCCTGGAACAGCGGGATCGTGGTCTCGATGCCGCCGACGACCATTTCGCCCAGGCAGCGCTTCAGGCGAGCGATGCACTCGGCGCGGTCGCGGCCGTGCACGATCAGCTTGCCGATCAGGCTGTCGTAGTAGGGCGGGATCGCATAGCCGGTGTAGATCGCCGAATCCAGGCGAACGCCCAGGCCGCCGGGAGCGTGGAAGTCGGTGATCGTGCCGGGCGACGGCGTGAAGGTCCGCGCGTTCTCGGCGTTGATCCGGCACTCGATGGCGTGGCCCTCGAAGACGACGTCTTCCTGGGTGAACGACAGCGGCAGGCCGGCGGCGATGCGGATCTGTTCGCGGACCAGGTCGATGCCGGTGATGGCTTCGGTGACCGGGTGCTCGACCTGCAGGCGGGTGTTCATCTCGATGAAGAAGAACTCGTCGTTCTCCCACAGGAACTCGATGGTCCCGACGCCCAGATAGCCGATGGCCTTGACCGCATCGACGACGATCTTGCCGATCTTGGCGCGACCTTCGGCGGACAGGGCCGGCGAGGGCGCTTCTTCCAGCACCTTCTGGTGGCGGCGCTGCAGCGAGCAGTCACGCTCGCCCAAGTGCACCACATTGCCGTGGCTGTCGGCGATGACCTGCAGCTCGATGTGGCGCGGCTTCTGGAGGTAGCGCTCCATATAGACCGTGTCGTCGCCGAACGCGGCGCGGGCCTCGGCGCGGGCCGTCGAAACGGCTTCGGCCAGGTCTTCACGCGTCTGGGCGACCTTCATGCCGCGACCGCCGCCGCCGGAGGCGGCCTTGATCAGCACCGGGAAGCCGATCTCGTCGGCGGCCGCGAAGGCCTCTTCCTCGGTCGACACGCCGCCGTTCGAGCCGGGGACGACCGGAATGCCGGCGTCCTTCACGGCCTGCTTGGCGGTGATCTTGTCGCCCATCATCCGGATGTGCTCGGGCTTGGGACCGATGAAGGTGAAGCCGTGCGCGCCGACGATCTCGGCGAAGCGGGCGTTCTCCGACAGGAAGCCGTAGCCCGGGTGGATGCCCTGGGCGCCGGTGATCTCGGCCGCCGCGATGATCGACGGGATGTTGAGATAGCTCTTGGCGGCCGGCGCGGGGCCGATGCAGACGCTTTCGTCCGCCAGGCGCACCCACATGGAGTTGCGGTCGGCCTCGGAGTGGACCGCCACGGTGGCGATGCCCATTTCCTTGCAGGCGCGGTGAACCCGGAGCGCGATCTCGCCCCGGTTCGCGATGAGGATTTTGTCGAACATGCGGGCTACTCGATGACGACGAGCGGCTCGCCGAACTCGACGGGCTGGGCGTCGGCGACCAGGATCTCGACGACCTTGCCGGCCTTCGGGGCTGAGATCGGGTTCATGGTCTTCATGGCTTCGACGATCAGCAGGGTCTGGCCGGCCGAAACGGTGTCGCCCACCTTGATGAAGGCGTCGGCGCCGGGCTGGGGCGAGAGATAGACGGTGCCGACCATCGGCGACTTCACAGCGTCGCCACGGACGGCGGCCGGAGCCGGCGCGGCTTCAGCGACTGGCGCAGCGGCCGGAGTCGGCGCGGCGGCGACCGGAGCCGGAGCGTAGGCCGGCGCGGCCTGCTGGACGTAGTTGACGGGCGCGGCGGTCAGTTCGCGCGCCACGCGGATCTTCAGGCCGGCGTGCTCGACCTCGATCTCCGACAGGCCGGTGTCCTTCAGGATGTCCGCCAGCTTGCGGACCAGACGGGCGTCGATGGCCGGAGCTTCGACCGGATCGGCGGGGGCCTTGGGGTTCGACATGGAAGCTTACCTTGTTCTTCTGTAGCGCGACGGCGGCGGAAAACGCCGGTGCGATATCGTTGTTAAACGCCGATCAGGCCGAAAGCGGCCTCGATCGCCAGTTCGTAGCTCGCCGCGCCGAACCCGGAGACGATCCCCGTGGCGGCCAGCGAAACATAGGTGTGGCGGCGGAATTCCTCCCGCGCCGCCGGATTGGACAGGTGGCACTCAATCACCGGGATGCTCAAGGTCTTGAGCGCATCCAGAAGCGCGATCGAAGTGTGGCCGTAGCCAGCCGGATTGAGGATCAAGGCCGAGGCCGACTCACGCGCCTCCTGAACCCAATCGATCAGCACACCCTCATGATTGGACTGGCGGAAAACCACCGAAAGCCCGCGCGAAGCCGCCCGCGCCTCGCAGCGCGCCCGGACATCGTCGAGGGTGTCCTTGCCGTAAATCTCAGGCTCGCGGGTCCCCAACAGGTTGAGATTGGGTCCGCTCAGCACGTGGATCGGTTTTACCATGCGGCTCCGCCGTCGATTCCGGGAGGTCTTGTATAGCCGGTTCCGCCGGGTCACAAGCACGGCTCGCTTCGGAGGTGAGATGAGGCTTTTACTGAACGGGGAAGAACGGGACGTGGCCGGGGTGGTCACGATCGCCGATCTGGTGGCTCAGCTGGGCCTGGACGCCCGCAAGGTGGCGGTCGAGCGCAATCTCGAGATCGCCCCGCGCTCGACCTATGGCGATACGGCCCTGGCCGACGGCGACCGCATCGAGATCGTCACTTTTATCGGCGGCGGCTGATCCTGGACATTTGAAACGCCGGCTGACGGGGCGTAAACCAGCCGCATGAACGCGCACGTTTCCCCCGACTCCGTCTCGGCTCCCGACACCGACGAAACCTGGACCGTCGCCGGCCGCACCTTCCGCTCGCGCCTGATCGTCGGCACGGGGAAGTACAAGGACTATGCGACCAACGCCGCCGCCGCCCGCGCGGCAGGGGCCGAGATCGTCACCGTGGCCGTGCGCCGCGTGAACCTGACCGACCCGACCCAGCCGCTGCTGGTCGACTACGTCAAGCCCACCGAGTTCACCTATCTGCCCAACACGGCAGGCTGCTTCACCGGCGAGGACGCCGTGCGCACCCTGCGCCTGGCCCGCGAGGCCGGCGGCTGGGACCTGGTCAAGCTGGAAGTCCTCAGCGACCCCAAGACCCTCTATCCCGACATGGAAGAGACCCTGCGCTCGCTGAAGCTGCTGGTCTCCGAGGGCTTTCAGGTGATGGTCTACTGCTCCGACGATCCGGTCTACGCCCGCAAGCTGGAAGACGCCGGCGCCGTGGCGATCATGCCGCTGGGCGCCCCGATCGGCTCGGGCCTGGGCATCCAGAACCGCGTCAACCTGCGGATCATCGTCGAGAACGCCAAGGTCCCGGTCCTGGTCGACGCTGGCGTCGGCACCGCCTCGGACGCGGCCATCGGCATGGAGCTGGGCTGTGACGCCATCCTGATGAACACCGCCATCGCCGAAGCCAAGGACCCGATCCGCATGGCCAAGGCCATGAAACACGCGGTCATTGCCGGCCGCGAAGCCTATCTGGCCGGCCGGATGCAGAAGCGCCTGTACGCGGACCCCAGCTCGCCGCTGGCGGGCCTCATCTAAGCCAGTCGCCCTCGCCCTGCGTTTGTCGCACGGCGAGGGCGATTGCCTCAGCCCTTCGCCTTGCTGGCGCGGGTCTGGTCGATCGCCAGTTTCAGGGCGTTGATGTCTGCGCCCGGAACCAGGGTCTCGCCGACGATGAAGGCCGGGGTGCCTTGCAGACCCAGGGTCTTGGCCAGGGCGCTGGTGTCGGCCAGATGCTGGGTGACGGCCTGGCTCTCGCCGGCGGCCTTGGCCTTGGCCAGATCGATACCCAGGCCTTGGGCGATCCGCAGAGCGCCGGCGGCGTCCAAGGCGTTCTCGGCCATCAGTGCCTTGTAGAGTTCCAGGCTCTTGCCCTGGTCCTTGGAGCCGAGGGCGATACGGGCCGCGGCTTCGCTGTCGTTGCCAAAGATCACGAAGTCCTTCAGCACCAGGCGCACGTCGGGGTTCTTCTGGACCAGCTCGACGATCTCGGGCGTGGCGTGGCGGCAGAAGCTGCAGCGGTAGTCGAAGAACTCGGTGACGGTGATCGTGCCGGTCGGATTGATGACGATGTCGCGCGGGTCGCGCTCGATGGCCTGCCGGTACTGACCGATGGACTTCTGGGCGTCGGCAGCCTGCTGGGCGACCTGCTTTTCCTGCAGCTTGGCGCTGGCCTCCATCAGCACCTCGGGGTGCTCGAGCAGGTAGGCGCGGACCTTTTCGCCGAACCGATCGCTGGGTTTGGGATCGGGCCGCTCGCAGCCGGCGAGGGCCAGACCGGCGACGGCCAGGGGGAGGGCGAGGGTCGCGGCGCGACGGAGCAGGGTCATGGAAATCTCAGGTCGGTAGGCGGCCTAGTGGCCGGCAGGGGAAGGCGCGAGACCGTCCTTGGCCAGGTCCTTCAGCTCCTGGTTGGACGGCCGCGAGGCCAGGACGATGTCGGTGGCGCGGCGCCAGTCGGGGGTGTTCTTGGTCAACAGCTCACGGGCTCGCATGGCGAAGACCTTGGCTTCGCTGACCGCGCCCAGCGAATAGTACTGTTCGGCGGTGGCCAGACGGGCTTCGCCATCCTTTTTCTGAGTGTCATAGGCCTGGGCCAGCAGGCGCCAGGCCACCGAGTTGTCGGGTTCGTTCAGCAGGCTGCGCTTAAGCTCCTGGACGCCTTCCTCGACCTTCTTCGGGTCCTTCAAGCCAATCAACGTCTGACCCAGATTGACTCGCAGCAAGGCCGCATCGGGCTTGAGCGCCACGGACTTGCGCTGTGGTTCCTCGGCTTGGTCGACGCGGTTGAATTCGAACAAGACCTGGCCCTTCAATTCCCAGAGGTAGGGATTATCGGGATGGTCGGCCAGCAGGCCGTCGATCAGGGAGAGGGCCCGGTCGGGGTCCTTCATCTGGTAGTAGGCGATGGCTCGGGCGTAGCGCGCCGGGAAACCGGTGTCGGTTTCCTTGTACTTCATCAGGGCGACCTGAGGGTTCAGGAAGCCTTCCAGCTTGGCCTTCATGACCTCGTGCTGGGCCAGATCCTCGGGCGTGTCGACGGCGGTATAGTGCGGCTGGCGCTCGACGCGGCTGCGCAGCACCTCGATCCGTTCCGAGGACAGCGGGTGGCTACGGAAATAGGCGAAGCGTCGAGCTTGGTCGAAGACCTCCTGGTAGCGGAAGTTGTCGAAGAACTCGACGAGGCCGCGGCCCGACTGGTTGGTGGCTTCCAGGAAGCCGGCCCCGGCCTGGTCGGCGCGCGATTCCTGCTCGCGGCTATAGCCCAGCGCGCCCAGCGCGCCCGCATATTGGGAATTGGCGATCAGCATCGCGCCGCCATCGACCGAGCCGGCAAGGGCGGCCAGGATCCCTAAGCCCATGGTCAGGATCATCGGCTTGAGGCCGGCCTTCATCATCTCGTCGGAGCGGATCGGGTGGCCGCCGGCCAGGTGCCCGGTCTCGTGCGCAATGACGCCGCGCAGCTGGTTAGGGTTCTCGGTCTGCAGAATCAGGCCGGTGTTGAGGCCCATCTGCAAACCCGGCGTGGCGAAGGCGTTCAGCGACTTATCGCCGACGATCAGGATCCTGACGTTCTTGGGCTCCAGGCCCGCCGCCGCGAAGATCGGGGCGGAGTCGTGATGAAGGATTTCCTCGATCTCGGTGTCCCGGATCAGGGACTGGGCCGAGGCGGACGTGACGACGGCTCCGGACGCAAGGACGGATAGCGCGGCTGCAGCCACGCCAAATCGCCGTCCAACACGTCCACTACGCGAGGTCATCGCATGATCTCCAGATCGCGCCCCCGCGAACCACGACCAGTCTAACTTGGATTCAAAAGGCGAGGGAACAAGGGTTCCGCTTTGCCCCACAACGAAAAAGGCCCGCGCGTCAGGCGACGCACGGGCCATCTTCAGGTCAGCCTAGCGGCGCCACCAGCCCTTGCGGGGCTTTTCGGGCGGCGTGCCGATCTCATTCGGATCGGGTTCGGCCGGGGCTGCGGGCGCAGCCTCCACGACGGGCTCAGGCTCCGGTGCGACGACCGGTTCCGGCGCCGCTTCGACGACAGGCTCGGGAGCCGCCTCGGGTTCCGGCGGAACCACAGCGACGCTTTCGGTCACGGCTTCGGCGACCGCCTCGACCGCTTCCGGCGCCGGCTCGGCGGCCTTCTTGCTGCGCGAGCGGGTGCGCTTGGGCTTCTTCGGCGCTTCTTCGGCCTCGGGCAGCTCGACCCAGACGTCGGCCGGCGGGCCGGCGATCACGGGCGGAGCCAGGATCGGGGCTTCGAACGGCTCGGCCGGTTCAGCGGCTTGCTCGGCGACTACGGTCTCGACCGGAGCGACCTCGGCGGCCTCGGCGCGCTCGCCACGGCGACCGCGGTCACGGCCGCGACGGCCACGCTCGCGACGGCCGCCTTCACGTTCCTCGCGCTCGGGACGCTCAGGACGCTCGGCGCGTTCGACCGTTTCGACTTCGGCGCGGGCTTCCGGCGCCGGACGGCGCGGTTCGCTGTTGCCGCCGACCAGGACGGCGGGGTCGTGCCAGGTGAAGACGTTCTCGCCGAACGGGACGCGCGGACGGATCCAGACGAAGGCGTCGGCCGGACGATCGCCGTCCTCACGACCGCCACGGCGACCGCCACGGCGGCCGCGGCGACGGCGACGGCGACGGTCGTCGTCGTCTTCCTCGCCACCGAACTCGGCGCGGCCGTCGGCATCGCCCTCGGCGTCGTCTTCGTCGGCTTCGATCTCGGCGTCGGCTTCACGCTCGTCGCGACGACCACGGCCGCGGCCGCGGTCGCGACGGCCACGACGGCCCTTGCGGTCGCCGCGATCGTCGTCGCGGGCCTGCTTGCGGGCCGAGGCGTCGTCGTCGTCGGTGTCTTCGCGTTCGACGTCGTCTTCGTCCTCGTCGTCGATGATCTCGTCGTCTTCTTCCTCGTCGGCGAAGGCGTCGGCGTCGAAGCCGTCATCTTCCTCGACATAGGGCGCCGGAGCGACGGCGATGCGCTCGCCCAGCTCGGTGCGCTCGATTTCCTGGTCGCCGGCGTGCAGGCTGTCGTCGACCACGACGGTGACGTGCAGGCCGTGCGTCTGCAGCAGGCGCTGCAGATAGGCGCGCTTTTCGTTGAGGATATAGAGGCCGACCGAACGGGCGACCTTCAGGATCACCGAACCCGAACCCTTCAGGGCTTCGGCCTCGACCGCGCGCAGGGCGGCCAGGGCGCTGGATTCGACCGAGCGGACGCGGCCGGTGCCTTCGCAGTGTTCGCAGACGTGGGTGGTGCCTTCCAGCACGCCGGTGCGGCGACGCTGGCGGCTGATCTCCATGAGGCCGAAGCCCGAGATCTTGCCCATCTGGATGCGGGCGCGGTCGTCCTTCAGGGCGTCCTTCAGGACCTTCTCGACCGTGCGGTTGTTCTTGCCTTCATCCATGTCGATGAAGTCGATGACGATCAGGCCGGCCAGGTCGCGCAGGCGCAGCTGGCGAGCGGCTTCCTCGGCGGCCTCGACATTGGTCTTCAGCGCGGTGGCCTCGATGTTGCGCTCGCGCGTGGCCTTGCCCGAGTTGACGTCGATGGCGACCAGGGCCTCGGTCTGGTTGATGACCAGATAGCCGCCCGAACGCAGCGGCACGACCGGCGAATAGATCTGGGCCAGATGGTCCTCGATCTTGTTCTTCACGAACAGCGGGGTCGGGTCGCGGTAGTTGAAGACCTTCTTGGCCTGGCTCGGCATCAGCATGCGCATGAAGTCGCGCGCTTCCTTGTAGCCGGCGTCGCCTTCGACCCAGATGCCGTCCAGGTCCTTGTCGTACATGTCGCGGATGGCGCGTTTGACGAGGTCTTCTTCCTCGTAGATCAGCGCCGGCGCGATCGAGTGCAGCGTGTTCTCGCGGATGTTTTCCCACAGACGCAGCAGATACTCGTAGTCGCGCTTGACCTCAGCCTTGGTGCGCTTGGCGCCGGCCGTGCGGACGATCAGGCCCATGCCCTGCGGCACGTCCAGGCTCTGAACGACGCTCTTCAGGCGCTTGCGGTCGGTCACCGCCGTGATCTTGCGGCTGATGCCGCCGCCGCGGGCGGTGTTGGGCATCAGGACGCCGTAGCGGCCGGCCAGCGAGAGGTAGGTGGTGAGAGCCGCGCCCTTGTTGCCGCGCTCTTCCTTGACGACCTGAACCAGCATGATCTGCCGGCGGCGGATCACTTCCTGGATCTTGTACTTGCGCATCAGGCGACGCTTGCGGCGCGCCAGTTCTTCTTCGACGTCGTCTTCATCGTCGTCGATGGCGTGATCGCGACCGTTGCCGTCATCCTCGTCATCGCCGCCCGAGGCGCGACGCGAGATCGGGGTGTCGTCCTCGTCGTCACCCGAATCGTCGCGCATCAGCGCTTCACGGTCGGCGACCGGGATCTGGTAGTAATCCGGGTGGATTTCGTTGAACGCCAGGAAGCCGTGGCGGTTACCGCCGTACTCGATGAACGCAGCCTGCAGGCTGGGTTCGACGCGCGTCACCTTGGCGAGATAGATGTTACCGCGAAGCTGTTTGCGGGTCTGGCTTTCGAAATCGAACTCTTCAACCCGGGTTCCGTCCACGACGACCACACGCGTCTCTTCGGCGTGTGCTGCGTCGATCAGCATCTTCTTCGACATTAAGGAAGTCTCCACGGCGCGCGGCGGGCGCGAGGCCCGGGCGCCGATATGAATGAAGGACGCGCGCGTCGCCGTCCGTCGCTCCGCCAGTGCGGTTGCGAGAGGTCGGATGCCAAAGGCGGACGGGTGCGGCGCAGCCCATAGGGGTTTCGTTTTGTCCTTACCGCGACAGGCGCGGACTGGAGTGCTTGTTACCGCGCCGGATTGCGCGGATCGGATGGCGCGTCGTCGCCACTCTCAGCCTTGGGCCGAAGGGGCGTGTGAGCCCGACGCGAGCCCCGCGACACCGCGTCGAAGCAGGCGTCTTGCCCACTCGGTCGGCCGTGTCTCGAACACTATCTAGTCTGCCGCCTCCGCGCCGGAAGGGGTTCAGGACCACTTTCGAAACACAGACGGCTCGCGCGGAGACGTGACGATCACGGACTACGCGCGCGGCGGGACTGTAGCCACATTGCCGCACAAAAGAAAAGCACCCGAGATCGGCGTCTCGACTTAACCCTTTGGCTACCGCCTCCGAACGATATTGACGATCGGTTCACCAGTTCCGGCTACCGCGGGCGGGTATGCGTAAGGTTCTTATCAGTTTGGCCCGTATGGGCTGGGTTCGGGCGGCTCTGATCATCGGGGGCCTGACGACGGCTGGCGTCGCTGTGGCGACGGCCCAGGGGCCGGCCGCGCCTGCGGGTGTGCAGAAAGTGCGTTTCGGCGGCGACCGCAACGAGACCCGCGTGGTCATCGACCTGGATCGCGCTGCGGTGGGCAAGCTTCTTTCCGACGGCATGAAGGACCAGCGCCTGGTGATGGCGCTGCCGAATGTCGTGGTTTCCGGCGATCTGCAGGGCTCGGGCCAGGGCCTGGTCAAGCGCTGGGTCATCGACGAGGCCGCCGGCGGCGCTCGCTTGCGCCTGGATCTGGCCGACAAGGCCGAGGTCCGCCGCCGCTTCCTGCTGCCGCCCGGCGACGGCGCGACGGCCTATCGCTATGTCATCGATCTGAAGGCCGTGGGCGGCGCCGTCAGCGCTGCGCCGCAGACCCTGCCGCGCGTCACCCAGGCGTCCACGCCGATCAAGGCCGCGCCGCTGCGCCTGAAGAAGGTCATCGTCATCGACGCCGGTCACGGCGGCAAGGATCCCGGCTCGCTGGGCGCCAACGTCCACGAGAAGGAAGTGACCCTTGCTGCGGCCAAGGCGCTCAAGGATCGCCTGGAGCGCTCGGGCCGCTATCAGGTCGTGCTGACCCGCGAGACCGACACCTTCGTGCCGCTGGAATCGCGCGTGCAGATCGCCCGCCGCGCCGATGCGGACCTCTTTATCTCTCTGCACGCCGACAGCGGTCCGGACGCCAGCACCCGCGGCGCCTCGGTCTATACGCTGTCCGACAAGGGCGCCGATCGCGTCGGCCTCGTCCTGGAGAAGGACGACTGGCTGATGAAGGCCAATATGCCGGGCCGCGATCGCGCCGTCAGCCAGATCCTGCTGGACCTGTCGCAGCGCGCCACCAAGAACCGCTCGGCGGCTTTCGCTCAACTGCTGCTGGCCAATGTCGGCCAGGAGACGGCGCTGCTACGCCGCAGCCACCGCGACGCGGGCTTCATCGTGCTGCTGGCTCCGGACATCCCGGCCGTGCTGCTGGAGATGGGCTTCATCACCAATCCCGACGACGAAGCGTTCCTGACCACCAAGTCCAGCCGCAAGCGGATGGTCGATGCGGTGGCGGACTCGATCGAGGCGTATTTCACCCCGCAACTGCGCAAGTCCTAGTCCCAAAGGTAGAGCGCGCTTCCCCTTTTTCGCGGCGCGCTCTAATCACGACAAGGACATCGCCGCGCGCCCTTGCAACGAGGGTGCGACCGCAAAACCGCTTACGGTTCTGCGCCAAGCGATCTAGTGAAGTGTGTGCGGCGGGCCAGGGGATCCGCCCGACGGAGGTCGCGTGGATCTGAAACCCACCGAACGATGGATGGCCATCGCGGGCGTGGCGGTGCTGTCGGCCATCGCCGTCGCGGGCTTCGCGATCGCGATTTATGCCGCCTGGCTGTTCCACGACATGCCCGATGCTGGGGAGCTGCAGGACTATCGTCCGCCGACCGCCACGCGTGTCTATGCGTGGGACGGCACCCTGATCGGCGAGTACTCCAAAGAACGCCGGATCTTCATTCCTTACGACCAGATCCCGGCCCAGCTGGCGCAATCGTTCCTGGCCGCCGAGGACCGCAACTTCTTCCAGCACGGCGGCGTCGACGTCGGCGGCCTGTCGCGCGCGATGCTGAACAATGTCGGCAACGCCATGCGCGGCCGCCGCCTCGAAGGCGGCTCGACCATCACCCAGCAGGTGGCCAAGAACGTCCTGCTGACCAGCGACGCCACCGTCGGCCGCAAGTTCAAGGAAGCGATCCTGGCGCACCGCCTGGAGCAGTCGCTGACCAAGCAGCAGATCCTCGAGCTGTATCTGAACGAAATCTGGCTGGGCTATCGCTCGTTCGGCGTCGGCGCGGCCGCCTACAACTATTTCGGCAAGTCGCTGCCCGACCTGACCCTGGCCCAATGCGCCTATCTGGCGTCGCTGCCCAAGGGTCCGGATAACTATCACCCGATCCGCAACAAGGCCAAGGCGATGGCCCGCCGCAACTGGGTGCTTGGTCAGATGGCCGAGCAAGGCTGGGTTTCGCGAGAGCAGGCCAAGCAGGCCATGGCCGAGGATCTGGTCGTCCAGGCCGCGCCCAAGCGCGCCGCCTATCGCGACGCCGACTACTTCGTCGAGGAAGTGCGCCAGCGTGGCATGGCCACCCTGGGTCCGCGCCTGAACGAAGGCGGCTACTACATGCGCACCACCCTGGATCCGCGCCTGCAGACCGCGGCTCGCGTGGCGCTGATGGACGGGCTGGAAAACTATGACCGCCGCCACGGCTGGCGCGGGGCGTGGGGCCATGTGGAATCGACCGACCTGGCCTGGGAGAAGACCGCCCTGGCCAAGCAAATCCCGTCGGAGCGCACGAATTGGCGTCCCGCCCTGGTCACCTCCAACGACGGCCGCATCCGACTGGTCAAGAACGAGGGCGAGGGCCAGCTGGTCGGCGAGGACGTCACCTGGGCCAAGAACGGCAAGGGCCTGAAGGCCGGCGACCTGGTGTTCGTCGAGAAGACCGACGCCGGCGGCTATCGCCTGCGCCAGGCCCCGGCGGTCAACGGCGCCCTGGTGGCCATGGAGCCCTATACCGGCCGCATCGTGGCGCTGGTGGGCGGCTATTCCTATTCGCTGTCGAACTTCAACCGCGCCACCCAGGCGATGCGTCAGCCGGGTTCGTCGTTCAAGCCGTTCGTCTACGCCGCGGCCCTGGAGAACGGCTACACGCCGGCCAGCGTCATCGTCGACAGCGCCATTACCCTGAAAGGCGCCAACGGCCAGGACTGGAGTCCGGAGAACTACAGCAAGCAGTTCTACGGCGCCCAGCCGCTGCGCAAGGGCCTGGAACAGTCGATCAACGCCATGACCGTGCGCCTTGCCCAGGGCGTGGGCATGAAGAAGATCGTCGAGTTCGCCAAGCGCACCGGGGTGACGAAGAGCATGGATCCGGTGTTGGCCATGGCGCTGGGGGCAGGGGAGACCACCCCCTTCAAGCTGACGGCCGCCTACGCCCCGTTCGTCAATGGCGGCCGCCGCGTCGACCCGCACCTGATCGAGCTGGTTCAGGATCGCGAGGGCAAGGTGATCTTCCGGGCCGACAAGCGCGACTGCGTGCGCTGCGACGCCGGCTTCAATGGCGATGAGAGCCCGCGCTTCGCCGCGCCGGGCGATCAGGTCATGGACCCGGTCACCGCCTATCAGATCACCTCGATGCTGCAGGGTGTAGTTCAGCGCGGCACCGCCGCCCGGGTCAGCTCGCTGGGCCGTCCGCTGGCCGGCAAGACCGGCACGACCAACGAGTATCGCAGCGCCTGGTTCGTCGGCTATTCGCCCAATCTGGTCGTCGGGGTCTTCGTCGGCTTCGACGACAATCGCTCGCTGGGCGCGGGCGAGACCGGCGCGACCGACGCCATTCCGGTGTTCATGGACTTCATGAAGGTGGCGCTGGACGGTCAGCCCGTGGTCGACTTCAAGCCGCCGAAGAACGCCAAGTTCGCTTTGGTGCGCGGCGTGCGCGAGGCCTTCCGCCCGGGTACCGAGCCCAAGCCCGCGCCGCTGCCGACCGGTCCCATCCCCTATAATGACCTGCAGTCGGGTCTGCCCAACCCGCCGCCGCCTCCGCAGCAGCCGGGCAAGCCGGCGCAGAAGGTCGATCCGCTGAGTGGGCTCTATTAAGGGGTCTCCACCTGATCGCGCATTGCGCGGGAGGGCGACGCACGCTATCTCCCGCGCCCTTCAACACTGTCACGGAGTAACGTGATGAGACCGGATGTCGAGGCTGCTGCAGCCGACATCGAGCAGTCCCTGGGACTGCTCAGGAGGCGTCTTTGACTGGGATGTCGCCCTCCGAAAGCTCGATGAGCTGAACGCCCGGGTCGAAGACCCGACTCTTTGGGATCGTCCGTCCGAGGCCCAGGCCGTTTCGCGGGACCGCGCCGCCCTAGCCGCCAAGGTCGAGGCCGTGCAGTCGATCGAACGCGACCTGAAGGACGCGGTCGAATACGCCGAACTGGCCGACATGGAGTCCGACGAGGACTCCCTGAACGACGCCCGCGCCCAGCTGAAGGCGCTGAAGGACCGCGCCGGCCGCGCCGAGCTGGAGGCTCTGCTCTCGGGCGAGGCTGACGGCAACGACTGCTATGTCGAAATCAACTCCGGGGCCGGCGGCACCGAGTCGTGCGACTGGGCCGGCATCCTGCTGCGCATGTACACGCGCTGGGCCAACGCCCACGGCATGACGACCGAGCTGATCGAAGAGACCGATGGCGACCAGGCGGGCATCAAGTCCGCCACGCTGCTGGTCAAGGGTCCCAACGCCTATGGCTGGCTGAAGACCGAAGCCGGCGTGCACCGTCTGGTGCGCATCAGCCCCTATGACAGCAGCGCTCGTCGCCACACCTCGTTCGCCTCGGCCTGGGTCTATCCCGTCGTCGACGACACGATCGAGATCGAGATCAACCCGGCCGACGTGCGGACCGACACCTACCGCGCTTCGGGCGCCGGCGGTCAGCACATCAACAAGACCGACTCGGCCGTGCGCCTGACGCACATTCCGACCGGCATCGCCGTGGCTTGCCAGACCGGTCGCTCGCAGCACCAGAACCGCGACGAGGCCTGGAAGATGCTGCGCGCGCGCCTTTACGAGGTGGAACTGCAAAAGCGGGAAGCCGCCCAGCAGGCGCTGGAAGACCAGAAGACCGACATCGGCTGGGGTCACCAGATCCGCAGCTACGTCCTGCAGCCCTACCAGATGGTCAAGGACCTGCGGACCAACGTCGAGACCTCCGACACCGCCGGCGTGCTGGACGGCGATCTGGACGCCTTCATGGGCGCTTCTCTGGCCCAGCGGGTCGGCGCGACGCGGGATGGCGGCGAGGCTTAAGGGCTTCTCGTAGACACAAACGAAAACGCCCCGGAGCGATCCGGGGCGTTCTTGTATCTAGCCTTGATGAAGCCTCAGCCGGCGGCGGGCTTGGCGATCGCCAGGGTCTCGGGATGCGGCGCCGGGGCCGGTTGGGCGACTGGCGGGGCGGGGCGCTGGAACTTCAGGCTGCGACCCTGGAAGAAGGCGCCGGTTTCCATGGCCAACTGCTCGTGGGTGATGTCGCCATCGACGTACGAGGTGCCGTGCAGGCGGACCTGCTTGGAGGTGATCGCGCCGACGACACGGCCGCGCACTTCGACGGCCTCGGCATAGACGCTACCTTCGATGTGGCCGGTCTCGCCCACGGTCAGGCGGCCGACGCGGACGTCGCCCTTGACCACGCCGTCGATCTGCAGCTCGCCTTCGCCGGTGACGCCGCCTTCGATGGTCAGGTCGGCCGAGAGCAGCGAGGCGACCTTGGGCGGGGCGCGACGGGCCGGCTCTACCGGCGGCATGGCCATCGGGGTCGGCAGCGGCTCGATGCGGGCCGGGGTCTTGGACGACTTAGCTTGCTTGCTGAACATACTCACCAGCCTTCAAGAAACGATTGGGGTTCTGGGCCTTACCGTTGACCCAGACTTCGTAGTGCAGGTGCGGACCGGTCGAACGGCCGGTCGAGCCCATGGCGGCGATCCGGTTGCCGATCGCCACGCGCTGGCCGACGCGGACGCCGATGGTGGCCAGGTGGGCGTAGCGGGTCTTGAAGCCGTTGCCGTGGTCGATCTCGACCGTGTTGCCGTAGCCCGAACGTACGCCCGTGAACGACACGACGCCCGGCGCGGTGGCCATGATCGGAGTGTAGAAGGCGCCCGGGAAGTCCAGGCCCGAATGGAAGGCCGGCCGGCGCGTGAACGGGTCGAACCGGACGCCGTAGCTGGACGACAGGGCCGGATTGCTGGTCGGACGATACAGCGGCAGCTTCTTGGTCGCCGCGCCCAGCGAGCGCATGTCCGACATGTCGTTGGCGGCGCGTTGAATGCGGGTGGCGAACTCTTCGTCGACGTCCAGCACGGCGGCCAGGGCGCGCGGGTCCTTGGCCTCGATCAGCGGACCGCCCAGCGAAGCGCCGCGATTGGTGAAGTTGCCGGCGTCCAGGCCCGCCATCTTCATGGCCAGGCGCAGGCGCTCGGCGCGGCTCTTGGCGAAGCCTTCGGCGGCGTCGATCAGGCGTTCTTGGTCCATGCGCGTGGCCTGGATGCGCTGGACCGGGCTGGCGGCCAGCAGGCGCGGCTTGGCGACCTTCAGAGCGTCGGCGGCGCCGGGCACGCCCTTGAAGTCGGAGACCAGGATAGCGAGGGCGGCGTGGCGCTTCTCGACCGAGCTGGCCAGATCGTCCAGCGAGCCGTTGGTGGCCGACAGCTGGGCCACGGCGCTGTTCAGGCGGGCCTGGCGATCGGCGTTGAGGCGCTCGTAATAGGCCTTTTGGCGGATGACCTGCTGGTCGGTCGAGCTGACCGCCAGGGCGTTGACCATCATCGAAGCGGTGCAGACCCCCATCCACAGCGCGCCGGCGGCGACGCAGGTCGCGCCCAAAAGCTGTTTGGTGGTGGAAAAGACGTACCCACGCATCTCGCCGCCGGAGCGGATATAGATGTGTCGCTCGGGAAACAGCGCTTCCAGAGAATGCCGCAGCCGCTTGAAGCGCTTGATCGCCATCGTACCAGGAAACCCCCCGTTTCAGGTCTGGGGGATATGCTACGAGAAAGCGGAAAGGCGCAAGACTCTTAGCGCCCCAAGTGAGCGCGAGTCGCGAAATAGCACCTTGCGCCCCATTTCTTAATGAATCCTAACCGCCAAGACCACGCGTTAAGCGTGAGGCTCTGCCGAAAGGTCACAGGTAGAGGCTGAGATACAACACAGATGGCGAGCGAAGGTTCCCGCGCCAGGCGAATTTATTGTGTGAAGCTTACTTGATGGCCTTGGCGGCGTTCATCACCGCCTTGATGTGCCCCGGCACCTTAACCTTGCGCCAGACCTCGCGGACGACGCCCTCGCGGTCGATCAGGAAGGTCGAGCGATCGATGCCCATGTACTTGCGGCCGTACATGCTCTTCTCGACCCAGGCGCCATAGGCCTCGACGATGTCGCCCAGCGGGTCGGCGGCCAGTTCGATGGTCAGGTCGTGCTTCTTGCGGAACTTGGCGTGCGAGGCGGCGCTGTCCTTGGACACGCCCACGATCACCGCGCCCAGCTTCTGGAACTCCTCGACTTCCGACGAGAACTGCAGAGCCTCGGACGTGCAGCCGGCGGTGTCGTCCTTCGGATAGAAATAGAGCACGACGTTCTTGCCCTTCAGGCCCGCCAGGCTGACCCGGCCGGTGTCGGTCGGCAGGTCGAAGTCGGGGGCCTTGTCGCCGGGTTGCAGCATCGAACGCGTCTCCACATGAACGGCCGTCCCGGCCGGGCGCCGCCAGGACGCGAATCCTTGGCTAAGCCGCTGCCGGGACGACAATCAACCAGATATCCCGCAAGGGAAACTAGATAACTAAACGGGCTTCACCAACACGATCTTCTTCTTGCCGGCGGCCAGCTTGACCACGCCCTCGACGAGGTCGGCCGAGGTGATCGTGCGATTGGCGTCGGCCTCGGCCGCGTCATTGACCTTCACGCCGCCGCCCTGGGCCAGGCGACGCGCCTCGCCGCGCGACGCGGCCAGACCAGCGTCGGTGAACAGGGCCGCCAGCACGATGCCGGCTTCCAGATCCGCAGCCGCAACCTCGAAGGTCGGCAGGTCGGCCGACAGCACGCCTTGTTCGAAGGCCTTCTCGGCGGTTTCACGCGCCTTGCGAGCCTCGTCCGCGCCGTGGACCAGGGTCGTGGCCTCGTCGGCCAGCACCTTCTTGGCTTCGTTGATCTGGGCGCCTTCCAAGGCTTCCAGTTCGGCGATCTTTTCAAGCGGCAGGTCGGTAAACAGCTTCAGGAAGCGGCCGACGTCGGCGTCTTCGGTGTTTCGCCAGAACTGCCAGTAGTCGTACGAGCTCAGTTGGTCGGCGTTCAGCCACACTGCGCCCGACATGGTCTTGCCCATCTTGGCGCCCGAGGCCGTGGTCAACAGCGGCGTGGTCAGGCCGAAGGCGGCCTTCTGGTCGACGCGGCGGGTCAGTTCGACGCCGTTCAGGATGTTGCCCCACTGGTCCGAGCCGCCCATCTGCAGCACGCAGCCGTACTTGCGGTTCAGCTCCAGGAAGTCGGTGGCCTGCATCAGCATGTAGTTGAATTCGAGGAAGGTCATCGGCTGCTCGCGCTCGAGCCGCAGCTTGACCGAGTCGAAGGTCAGCATCCGATTGATGGTGAAGTGCACGCCGTAGTCGCGCAGGAACTGCACGTAGCCCAGCTTGCTCAGCCACTCGTCGTTGTCGACCATCACAGCGTCGGTCGGGCCGTCGCCGAAGGTCAGGAAGTTGGTGAAGACCTGCTTGATGCCGGCGATGTTGGCCTGGATCTGCTCGTCGGTCAGCAGCGGGCGCTGGGTGTCCTTGAAGCTGGGATCGCCGACGCGGGTCGTGCCGCCGCCCATCAGGACGATCGGCTTGTGACCGGCCTTCTGGAGGCGGCGCAGCATCATGATCTGAATCAGGTGACCGACGTGCAGGCTGGCGGCGGTGGCGTCGAAGCCGATGTAGGCCACGATCGTTCCGGCGGCCGCGGCGGCGTCCAGCTCATCCGGATGAGTGATCTGATGGATGTAGCCGCGCGCCTGCATGGTGCGCAGGAAATCCGACTTGAAGGACGCGGCGGCGGACATGGCTCGACTCTCTGATTGCGATGGGGCGCCGTCTAGCACGGCGGGGTCCGAATGTGAGGGTTTCATTTCATACTCCGGGGAGGGGCCGGAGCGCATGATCGACTGGAAAAAGAGCGACCCCGGCAAGGCGGGGCGGCGACGTGTCTGGTCGGCCTCCCGCTATGGCAGCGGGCGGTAATAAGGGCGAGCCAGGACGAAAGCGTCGATCATGGGGCCTAGCTACAGCGGGGCGGGCGTGGCAGTCAACGTCGCATGAAGATCCTGGGATTCATGACCGGCACCTCGCTCGACGCGGTCGACATGGCGGTGCTGGAGACCGACGGCGAAGAGATCCAGGGCTTCGGCCCGGCGGGCGAGCGCAAGCTGCGCGAGGCGACCCGCGATCTGCTGCTGAAGACCACCGACATCGCCCGCGCCTGGCCACGCGGCGAGCCCGAACCGGCGATCTTCGACGAGGCTCGCAAAGCCGTCGCCGACGAGCATTTCCATGCCGCAACGAGCTTCCTGGAGGAGCACGGCCTTTCCTGGGCCGACTTCGATCTCCTGGGCGTCCACGGTCAGACGGTGCTGCACGAGCGCCCGACCGCCGAGCGCGTAGGTCGCACCGTTCAGTTGCTGGACGCAGAACGCCTGGCCAAGGCCTGCGGCCGTCCGGTGGCCTACGACTTCCGCACCGCCGACGTCGCGGCCGGCGGGGAGGGCGCTCCGCTAGCCCCGATCTACCACGCCGCCCGCGCGCGGGCTTCGGGCCTGGCCGCGCCGGTCGCGGCGCTGAACATCGGCGGGGTGGCCAACATCACCCTGATCGGGGCGGATGGATCGCTGCTGGCCTTCGACACCGGCCCCGGCAACGGCATGATCGACCTGATGCTGCAGGAGCGCGGCATCGCCCGCTTCGATCAGGACGGCAAGCTGGCCTCGGTCGGCCGCGTCGACGAACTGGCCCTGAACGCGCTGCTCTCCAGCCCGTATTTCGACGCCCCGGTTCCCAAGTCGCTCGACCGCTACGACTTCTCCCTGGCCCCGGTTGCGCACCTGTCGCCCGAGGACGCCGCCGCGACGCTGGTGGCCTTCACGGCCGCAGGCGTATTCCGGGCCTTCAGCCAAGGCGGCGAGACGCCCAGCGCCCTGATTGTCTGCGGTGGCGGCCGGCACAATCCGGCGATCATGAAGACCCTGGCCGACCGCGCGCCTGTGCCGGTCAAGGCCGCCGAGGCCTATGGCTGGCGCGGCGACGCCATCGAGGCCGAAGCCTTCGCCTATCTGGCGGCGCGGACGGCGAGAGGCCTGCCGATCAGCTTCCCTGGCACCACGGGCGTGACAGCGCCGATGACCGGCGGGCGGATCGCCAAGCCCTAGTGCAGCTTCAGTCGGCCTGACACTCGCTGCTGCAGCAGCCGCGCCAGGGCTAGCGTCGCGGTGCGGCCCACGCCCAGGATCGCCCGGTGGTGGTCCAGGTGCAGCGACATGTAGGCCCACTTGGCGATCAGGCCCTCGACGAAGAAGTTCGGCCCTCCCAGACCGCCCATCAGCGCCCCGACGCCCTTGTCGTCGCCCAGCGACACCAGCGAGCCGAAATCGCGATAGACGAACGGCTCGGTGACCCGGCCCTGGCGCAGGCGCGCCAGCAGGGCCTTTTCCAGATAGCTGGCCTGCTGGTGAGCGGCCTGGGCGCGGGCCGGGACAGTGCGACCGTCCTTCCACGGCGCGGCGGCGCAGTCGCCCAAGGCCCAGACGTCCGGCGCAGAGGTCTCCAGCCGATCGTTGACCACGAACTGGTTGCCGCGATTGGTCTCCAGGCCAAAGCTGGCGTTGGCGTCGGCGGCCTTGATCCCGGCCGCCCAGACGATCAGGTCGGCCGGGATGTCGCCCTGACTGGTCTCCAGACGGTCGGCATGGACGGCCAGCACCTTGGCGTCGGTGCGGACGGCGACGCCCTTGCGCTCCAGAGCCAGCGCAGCCTTGTCGGCGATCTTCTGCGGCAGGCCGTTGAGGATGCGCGGCCCGGCCTCGACCACCGTGACGTCCAGGCGGAAGCGCTGCTCGTCGCCGAGACTGCCGAGCAGTTCGCGATGGGCCTCGATCAGTTCGGCCGACAGCTCGACCCCGGTCGCCCCGCCGCCGACGATGGCCACGCGCATGATCTTGTCGGCCGAGAACGAGGCCTTGGTGAAGGCCGCCAGCAGGCGGACATGGAAGGCTTCGGCGTCCTCGGTACGCTCCAGCAGGTGCGCCTTTTCCGCGCCCGGCGTGCCGAAGAGGTTCGAGCCCGAGCCGATCGCCAGCACGCCATAGGTGAAGGTGATCGCGCGCTCGGGCGCCAGGACTTGGCCGTCCTCGGCCAGGATCGCCTTCAGCGTCAGGCGCTTGGCGGCCGGATCGAAGGTCGCCAGTTCGCCTAGCAGGAAGTTGAAGCCGTTCGAGCGGCCCAGGATCGAATAGGAAATGCCCTCTTGGTGGACGTCCAGCGTGCCGGCGGCTACCTCGTGCAGCGTTGGCTTCCAGATGTGGAAGCTGGAGCGGTCGATCAAGAGCACGCGCCGCTTGCCATTTCGGCCACCCAACTTGCGGCCGAGCCGCGAGGCCAGTTCCAGTCCGCCGGCGCCCCCGCCGACGATGACGATGTCGTAGTGCATCACCGCCTCGCTTGATATTCATCAATCGATGAAAACATAGGCGCGAGATCGACGTTACGCCAGGGGCTTGTTCTGCACCGCACAATGAAAAAGGCCTCCCCGGAGGGAGGCCTTCAAAACGTCGTCTAGATCGGGTTTTCCGCCAGGCGCTTGTCGAGATAGTCGCTGACGCTCTTCTCGACGCTGGGCAGGTGTTCGGCCCAGAAGTGGGTGGCCTTGTCGATGACCTCGTAGTCGATCGTGATGCCCTTCTGGGTCCGCAGCTTGGTGACCACGCGCTCCACCTCGACGGGCGGGGTGATGGTGTCGGCCGAGCCCGTGAGGAACAGGCCCGAGGCCGGGCAGGGGGCCAGGAAGCTGAAGTCGTACATATTGGTCGGCGGCGACACCGAGATGAAGCCGTCCGTTTCCGGACGGCGCATCAGCAGCTGCATGCCGATATAGGCGCCGAAGTCGAAGCCGGCGACCCAGGTCTGGCTGGCGGCCGGGTTGGAAGTCTGCAGCCAGTCCAGCGCCGTGGCTGCGTCGGCCAGCTCGCCGATGCCGGCGTCGAACTCACCCTGGCTACGGCCGACGCCGCGGAAATTGAAGCGCAGGGTCGCGAAACCGCGCTTCATGAACAGGTGATACAGCTGCACAGAAACCGGGTGGTTCATGTGACCGCCGGCCTTGGGGTGCGGGTGCAGGATCAGCGCGATCGGCGCCGTCTCGGTCTTGCCCGGAGAATAGCGGCCTTCGATCCGCCCAGACGCGCCGGTCAAAATCACATCAGGCATGTCGTTCCCTTGAGCTCGTCAGCGGTCCGTCGTCCGACGATTTGGGTCGTCGAATACTTGACTACTGCGCTTGGTCTTCCTAGATCGCAACCAGTTCGCGGGCTGGAGGGCCCGCGCGCGAAGTCGCGGCTTGTAGCACACGCAAAAGCCGATGCGCGCGGAATCTGCAAGGGGTAAGGCGATGCGCCTGAGCACCAAGGGACGTTACGCGGTCATGGCGATGACCGACCTGGCCAAGCGCCAGGACGAAAGCGAGGGCCGGGCCGTGGCCCTGGCCGAGATCGCCGCGCGCCAGCAAATCTCGCTCTCCTATCTGGAGCAGCTGTTCGCGCGCCTGCGCCGCAAGGGCCTGGTGATCAGCGCCCGCGGCCCCGGCGGCGGCTATCGCCTGGCCCGCAAGGCCACCGAGACCTTCATCGCCGACATCGTGCTGGCGGTCGACGAACCCCTGCGCGCCACCCGCTGCGGCCTGTCGAAGAACCAGGCCAAGGGCTGCATGGCCGGCGGCGAACGCTGCATGACCCACGACCTGTGGGAAGAGATGGGCCGGCAGATCCACGGCTACCTGGCCAGCGTGTCGGTCGCCGATGTGCTGAAGGGCGAACTGCGCCCGCAAGGCGCCATCGGCGGTCGCCCCATGGAGATGGCGGCCGAGTGAGCATCAACCGCACATCGGTCTATCTCGACTATAACGCCACGGCCCCTTTGAGGCCGGAAGCGCGTGAGGCGCTGCTGCGCGCCCTGGAGAGCCCGGCCAATCCCTCGTCCGTCCACGCCGCCGGCCGCGCCGCGCGTGATGTCGTCGAACGCGCCCGCGCCCAGGTCGGCGCCTTGGTCGGCGTGCCGGCCGGTTCTGTGACCTTCGTCAGCGGCGGCACCGAGGCCAACGCCCTGGCCATCGACAGCGCCAAGGCCGCAGGCGTTCAGCGCATCATCATCAGCGCCGTCGAGCACGACGCCGTGGTCGAGACCGCCAAGGTTTCCGGCTTGCCGGTCGAGATCCTGCCCGTCGACAGCAATGGCGTGGCCGATCTCGCCTGGCTGGCCCAAGCGCTCGAAACGCCCGGCAAGGCCCTGGTCTGCCTGATGCTGGCCAACAACGAGACGGGCGTCATCCAGCCGGTGGCTGAGGCTTCGGCCCTGGTCCGCGCCCACGAGAGCTGGCTGCATGTCGACGCCGTCCAGGCGGCCGGCAAGATCGCCATCGATTTCTCCGGCCTCGGCGCCGACACCATGGCGCTGTCGGCGCACAAGCTGGGCGGCCCTCAAGGCGTCGGCGCCCTGGTCGCCGGCACGCGCGCCGCCGTCACCCGTCGCCAACATGGCGGCGGCCAGGAACGTGGTCGCCGGGCCGGCACCGAGAACGTGGCGGGCATCGCCGCCTTCGGCGCGGCCGCGCTCGCCGCCCCAGAAGGCCTTGCCTCCCTGGCCGAACAGGGCCACTGGCGCGACGCCTTGGCCTTCCGGCTCAAGGCGGAAGGCGCGGTCGTGCTCGGGGAGGGCGCGCAACGCCTGCCCCAAACCCTCTGTTTCGCCGGCGAAGGCTTCGGCTCCGAGGTGCAGGTCATGAACCTGGATCTGGCGGGCGTGATGGTCAGCGCCGGCAGCGCCTGCTCGTCGGGCAAGGTCAAGGCCAGCCGTGTGGTCGAGGCCATGGGCCGCTCGGATCTGGCTCCTTACGCTCTCAGAGTGAGCGGCGGATGGGCCAGCACCGAAGCGGATTGGATAAAGTGTGGCGACGCCTGGCTCGCCGCCTGGAAGCGTATCGGCGCCCGGCGCCGGGAGGTGGCGTAGTGGCCGCGGTCAAAGAGACTGTTGATACCGTAGCGGCGCTCGAGAAGTACGAGCACGGCTTTACCACCGAGATCGATCAGGAGTTCGCCCCCAAGGGCCTCTCCGAGGACATCGTGCGCTTCATCTCGGCCAAGAAGGAAGAGCCGGAATGGATGCTGGGATGGCGTCTGGAGGCCTATCGCCGCTGGCTGGAGCTGGATGAGCCCAACTGGGCCAAGGTCGACTTCCCCAAGATCGACTACCAGGACAGCTATTACTACGCCGCGCCCAAGACCAAGGAAGGCCCCAAAAGCCTCGACGAGGTCGATCCCGAGCTGTTGGCCGTCTACGCCAAGCTGGGCATCCCGCTGAAGGAGCAGGAAGTCCTGGCCGGCGTCGAGGGCGCGCCCCGCTACGCTGTCGACGCGGTGTTCGACAGCGTCAGCGTCGTCACCACCTTCAAGAAGGAGCTGGCCGCCGTCGGCGTCATCTTCTGCTCGATGAGCGAGGCCATCCGCGAGCACCCGGAACTGGTGCGCCAGTACCTGGGCAGCGTGGTGCCGACCTCGGACAACTATTTCGCCTGCCTCAACAGCGCGGTCTTCTCGGACGGCTCGTTCGTCTACATCCCGCCGGGCGTGCGCTGCCCGATGGAGCTGTCGACCTATTTTCGCATCAACGCCAAGGACAGCGGCCAGTTCGAGCGCACCCTGATCATCGCCGACAAGGGCGCCTACTGCTCTTACCTCGAGGGCTGCACAGCCCCGATGCGCGACGAGAACCAGCTGCACGCGGCCGTGGTCGAGCTGGTCCTGCTGGATGATGCCGAGATCAAGTATTCCACCGTCCAGAACTGGTACCCGGGCGATCCGGAGACCGGCAAGGGCGGCATCTACAACTTCGTCACCAAACGCGCCGACTGCCGCGGCGACCGCTCCAAGGTGTCGTGGACCCAGGTCGAGACCGGCTCGGCCATCACCTGGAAATATCCGTCCTGCGTGCTGCGCGGCGAGGGCTCGTCGGGCGAGTTCTATTCGATCGCCGTGACCAACGGCCATCAGCAGGCCGACACCGGCACCAAGATGATCCACCTGGGCGCCAACACCAAGTCGCGGATCGTCGCCAAGGGCATCAGCGCCGGCAAGTCGACCAGCACCTATCGCGGCCTGGTCTCGGCCCATCCCAAGGCCAAGGGCGCGCGCAACTTCACCCAGTGCGACAGCCTGCTCATCGGCAAGACCTGCGCGGCCCACACCGTGCCCTACATCGAGGCCCGCAATGGCCAGTCGGTGTTCGAGCACGAGGCCACCACCACGCGCCTGTCCGACGACCAGCTGTTCTACTGCCAGCAACGCGGCCTCTCCCAGGAGGAGGCCGTGGCCCTGCTGGTCAACGGCTTCGTCAAGGACGTGCTGCAACAACTGCCCATGGAGTTCGCCGTCGAGGCCCAGAAGCTCGTGGCGATTTCTCTCGAAGGATCCGTCGGTTAAATGCTTTCTATCAACAACCTGCACGCCCGCGTCGAGGACAAGCCGATCCTGAAGGGCGTCACGCTGGACGTTCCGGCGGGCGAGGTCCATGCGATCATGGGCCCGAACGGGGCCGGCAAGTCCACCCTGTCCTACGTGCTCAGCGGCCGTGGCGGCTATGAGGTCACCGAGGGCTCGGCGGCGCTGAACGGCGATGATCTGCTGGCGCTGGAGCCGAACGAACGGGCCGCGAAGGGCTTGTTTCTATCTTTCCAGTATCCGCTTGAAATCCCTGGCGTTCCGGCCCTGACCTTCATCCGCACCGCGCTGAACGCCCAGCGCCGCGCGCGCGGCGAGGACGAGATCGCCGCCCCAGCCTTCCTGAAGCTGGCCAAGGAGAAGGCGGCGGCGCTGAAGATCGACTTCGACATGCTCAAGCGCGGCCTGAACGTCGGCTTCTCGGGCGGCGAGAAGAAGCGGATGGAGATCTTCCAGATGTCCATGCTGTCGCCCAAGTTCCTGATCCTGGACGAGACCGACAGCGGCCTGGACATCGACGCCCTGAAGATCGTCTCCGAAGGCGTCAACGCCCTGCGCAGCCCTGAGCGCGGCATGCTGGTGATCACCCACTATCAGCGCCTGCTGGACTACATCAAACCCGACAAGGTGCACGTCCTGGCCGCGGGCCGCATCGTCGCCTCGGGCGGTCCGGAACTGGCCCTGCAGCTGGAAGCCGAGGGTTACGACCGCTACGTCGGAGTGGCGGCTTGACCCTTTCGACCGCCCTCAAGACCGGCGACCTGACCGCGCTGCCCTCGCGGCGCGACGAGGACTGGCGCTGGACCGACCTGCGCGGGCTGCTGCGGACGCTGCCGCCCGCCGCGCCGGCGCATGACGGCAAGATCCCGGCTAGTCCGTTCGCGGGCCTGGCCGAGACCGAGACCCTGTTCGTCAACGGCCGCCGTGTCGCGGACGCCGAAGCCGCTTCGGGCGTCGTGGCGCTGCGTTTCGTCGCCCTGGCCGACAAGGCCTCGCAGGGCGCGAGCCATAGCCTGGTCGTCAAGGCCGGCGAGACCCTGGTCTTGCTGGAAAGCCACGAAGGCCGCGCCTCGGGTTACGTGTCGGACGTCCTGCTGGACATCGCCGTGGGCGAAGGCGCCTTCGTCGAGCGCATCGTGTTAGTCGAGGACGACGCCGAGGCGGTCAATGTCGTCACCGCCGAAGTCGTGCTCGCGCCCGGCGCTCGCTACGCCCAGACCGTCCTGACCGGCGGCGCGCGTCGCCAACGGATCGAGACCCGCGTCAACCATCCCGGCGCCCATGCGCAGGTTCGACTGGACGGCGTCTATCTGCTGGATGGCCAGCGCCACGCCGACCAGACCACGGTCGTCACCCACGCCGGCGTCGACGGGATTACCAGCCAGCTGACCAAGGGCATGGCTGCCGACCAGGCCCGCGGCGTCTTCCAGGGCCGCATCGTGGTGGCGCAGGGCGCTGACCAGACTGACGCGCGCATGGGCCACCATGCCCTGATCCTGTCGGACAAGGCCGAGATCGACGCCAAGCCCGAGCTTCTGATCTTCGCCGACGACGTCTCCTGTGCGCACGGCAACACGATCGGCGCCCTGGACGAGAACGCCCTGTTCTACGCCGAACAGCGCGGCATCCCCGAGGTCGAGGCCAAGGCCATGCTGACCGAAGCCTTCGTCGGTGAAGTGGTCGACCGCATCGAGCACGAGGGCGCGCGCGAGATCGCCGCCGCCTGGGTCGCGCACAAGCTGGGCGGTGTCCGCTGATGGCTCTGGATATCGCGGCGATCCGCGCCCAGTTCCCGATCCTGCAGCGCACCGTGCACGGTAAGCCGCTGATCTATCTGGACAGCGCCGCCAGCGCCCAGAAGCCGGACGTGGTGCTGGACACCATGGTCGGCCTGGCTCGCACTTCGTACGCCAACGTCCACCGCGGCCTGCACACGTTGGCCAACGAAACGACGGAAGCCTATGAAAAGGCGCGCGAAACCGTTGCGCGCTTCATCAACGCCGACACCAATGAAGTCGTCTGGACCAAGAGCGCCACCGAGGCGGTGAACCTGGTCGCGTCGTCGTTCGGCCAGTCGCTGGAAGCCGGCGACGAGATCGTGATCTCCGAGATGGAGCACCACGCCAACATCGTGCCGTGGCACTTCCTGCGTGAGCGCAAGGGCGTGGTGCTGAGGTTCATTCCGGTGCTCGACGACGGCCGCCTCGACATGGAGGCCTTCAAGGGCCTGCTGTCGGCGAAGACCAAGATGGTCGCCGTCACCCACATGTCGAACGTGCTGGGCACGGTCAACGACGTGGCCGAGATCGTCCGCCTGGCCCATGCGGCCGGCGCGCCGGTGCTGCTGGACGGTTGCCAGGCCATCGTCCACGCCAAGGTCGACGTCAAAGCCCTGGACGTCGACTTCTACGTCTTCTCCGGCCACAAGCTGTACGGCCCCACGGGGATCGGCGTGCTCTACGGCAAGGCCGAGCGCCTGGCGGCCCTGCCGCCTTATCAGGGCGGCGGCGAGATGATCGGCTCGGTGTCGATGGATCGCATCACCTATGCCGATCCGCCGCATCGCTTCGAGGCCGGCACCCCGGCGATTCTGGAGGCCGTCGGCCTGGGCGCGGCGATCGAGTGGCTGAACGGCCTGGATCGCGACGCCATCTTCGCCCATGAGCACGCCCTCTATGAGCGCGTCGCCGAGCAGTTGCGCGGCGTCAACGGCGTGCGGATCCTGGGCGAGGCCCCCGGCAAGGGCGCGGTGCTGTCGTTCACGGTCGAGGGCGCTCACGCCCACGATATCGCCCAGGTTCTGGACCGCTACGGTGTCGCCGTCCGCGCCGGAACCCATTGCGCGGAGCCGCTGATGCGCCGTTTCGGCGTAACGTCGAGCGCGCGCGCCTCCTTCGCCCTATATAACACAGAGGCCGAGGCCGACGCGTTCGTGGACGCGCTGGCCAAGGCCCGCAGTTTCTTTAGTTGAGCCTGACGATGACCGACGCCGCCGCCTCTCCGGAACCCGTTTCGGCCCTGTCGAAAGACGAGTTGAACCGCCTGACGGACCTGCTGATCGAGAAGCTGAAGTCCGTCTACGACCCGGAAATCCCGGTCGACATCTATGAGCTGGGCCTGATCTACAAGGTCGATGTCAGCGACGACAAGGATGTGGCCATCGACATGACCCTGACCGCGCCGGGCTGCCCGGTGGCGGGGGAAATGCCGGGCTGGGTCCGCGACGCGGTCATGGAGATCCCCGGGCTGAAGTCGTGCAATGTCGAGCTGGTGTTCGAGCCGCCGTGGGATTCCTCGCGGATGAGCGACGAAGCCAAGCTGCAACTGAACATGTTCTGATCGGTTCGAAAGCCATGGAAACCGCGATCACCGCACGTCCCCGCCGCCCGCGCCCCAAGGTCGTCACCCTGACCGACGCCGCGGCCGCGCGCGTGAAGGAGATCATGGCCCGGGCCGACAAGCCCTATGCCGGCCTGCGAGTCGGCGTGAAGAACGGCGGCTGCGCGGGGTCGGAGTACATCTTCGAATACGCCGCCGAGAAGGCCCCGCTGGACGAGGTGGTCGAGGACAAGGACGTCACCATCCTGATCGACGCCAAGGCGGTGCTGTTCCTGATCGGGACCGAGATCGACTACGAGACCACCAAGCTGTCGTCGAAGTTCGTGTTCAACAACCCGAACGAAACCGACGCCTGCGGCTGCGGCGAGAGCGTGACGATCCAGCCGGCGGCCGAGGTTCAGGACTGATGCTGGCCAAGACCCCGTCCTGCGTCGAATGTGGCCTGCCGTGGGGCGCGCCGCGCTTCAAGCACGAGGACGATGCGCCGCTCTACTGGTCCGACACCGGCCTGCTGTGTTCCAGCGGCTGCGCCCAGACCCATTTCGCCAAACGCCGGGCTGAAGGCACATTCGCAGGCGTTCCGGCGGAGTGCCCCGTCGAGGTCTAGGCCCGCGCCGGCTCGGCCTTGGCCACGTTCTCTCGACCGTTCCATTCCACCAACACTGACGATCGGACAGGTTCGCCGCGCGCCTGAGCGATGAGTTCGTTGGTGCGGCCCTCAATGGTCGCTTCCATCAGCGCCATGAAGTCGTCCTTCTCCAGGCCCTGGGGCAGGGCGGGCAGGAACTCTACGGTGGCGGTCCCGGGTGTCTTCTTCTTCTCGGTCTGCCGCCAGAAGCAGCCCAGGTTCGTCGCCACCGGCACGACAGGCAGGTCGAAGTCCTTGCTCATGAAGTACACGCCCGACCGATAACGGAACCGCTCGCCCGGCGCTGCCAGGTGGCCCTCGGGATAGATCAGGATCCGACGACCTTCCGACGCGACCTGGGCGGCGCTCTTGGAGAGGGCGGCGCGGGCTTCTGGGCCGCCGCAGCTGTCGACGACGATGGCCCCGAACTTCTTCAGGATCGCCCCGACCAGCGGAAACTTCTCCAGGTGGTCGCCGGTCACGAAGCTCAAGTTGTCGACATGAGCGAACATCACGAAGCCGTCGCCCCAGCTGTGGTGCTTGGCAGCGATGATGCAGGGGCCGGCCGGCAGGTTCTCAAGCCCCTTCAACTGCACCTTCACACCGGCCAGCGTGTCCAGCGTCGCCAGCATGCGCTTGCTGTAGAGCCGCAGCACGAAGGTCACCGCGTCACGGCCCGGCGCCAACGCGGCCAGCGCCGCCGACAGGCCGTAGAAGATCGACAGGACCCAGTAGTAGGCGTTGAACAGCGCGCTGCGCATGAATTCGGGACCTCGTTAGCGGGCGAAGAGCACGGCCTTGACGGCCGCGGTCATCAGGGGAGCATGGACCGACAGGGCGTCGTCGCCCAGGCGGCCATAAGCCTTGTTCTGCGCGGTCTGGGTGATGACCCCGATGGCCATGGCCGCCAGCACCCGGGGATCGGCCGGCGGCAGCTGCATATCCATCATGGCGCGCTTGATGATGTCCTCGACCAGGGTGACCGGGTCGCGCCCGTCCTCCTGGTAGTAGGGCAGGAAATGGTGCAGCTGCAGCAGATGGAAGGAGAACAGCAGCCAGTCCTCGTCGGCAACCGCGCAATAGGCCCGAACCACAGCCTCGGCCTTGGCCTCGATGCCTTGGACGGCGTTGGCCTCACCCCCGATCAAGGTCGACAGGCGCCGGTGGCAGTCCATGAACAGGCCCACGGCCAGAGCGTCCTTGCTCTTCCAGTGACGATAGATCGCCCCCTCGGAGACGCCGGCGCGGGCGGCGATGGTCTTGGTCGTGGCCGCGTCGACGCCTTCGGTGACGAAGGCCTCCAGGGCGGCGCGTTCGATGCGGGGCTTGGCGCTCATGGCCAGACCCTCTCACAACGCCCAGAATATGCAAGTGAGTGTTCACTTACATTTCCGTGATTGACCGTGACGAGCGAGGCGGCGACACACGGCCATGGTCCAGACAGTCCTGATCTATTCGATGGGCGAGGTGATCGGCGACGGCCTGATCAAGCTGCCCTTCATCGCCGGCCTGCGCGCGGCGTTCCCGGACGCTCGCATCAGCTGGTGCGCCGCCAAGGTCGAAACCGTCTACGCCGGCCCGCTGAAGAGCGTGGTGGCGGGCTATATCGACGAGCTCATCCTGGAAGGTCGCAACGGCGGCGCACCGCTGGACATGCTGCCGTGGAACCGGCCGTTCTGCGGTCGCAAGTTCGATCTCGTCATAGACACCCAGGAGCATGTCGGCCGTAGCGGCGTCGCCAAGCGCGGCGCCAGCGGTCGGTTCGTCTCGGCCGCTCATCAGGCGCGAAGCAAGGACTGGCCCGTCGCCGTCACCGACCGTCTGGCGCGACTGTTGAGTCTCGCCACGGACGGGCAGGGTGCGCCTCGCCCTCTGACGCTGAACAATCCCGACGCCTTGAAGGCCGCGCAGGCCTTGCTGCCAGCCGGCCCTACCTTTGTCGGCTTGGCGCCCGGCGCCGGCGGCCAGGATAAGCGCTGGCCGCTTGAGAACTATCTGGAGCTGGCCCGCCGGATCGCAGCCAACGGTTGGGCGCCGGTGTTCTTCTTTGGCCCCGACGAGGCCGAGGACGCCGCCATCGCCGCGCGGGAGGTTCCTCAGGCCCTCCAGCCCGAGCGCAACCGCACCGACGACTTCAGCGCGGTGAAGGGGCCGCTGCTGGTCATCGCCCTGGCCGGACGCCTGGCGGCTGGCGTGGCTAACGACGCCGGTCCCGGTCACATGCTGGCCGCTGGCGGCGCGCCTCTGCTGTCGCTGCAGCAGGACCGTCGCAAGTCGGTGAAATTCCGTCCGGCGGCGGAGCGGCTTGAGCTACTGGTCGCGGAAGACTACGGAAGCGGCATGGGCGCTCTGCCGGTCGATGCGGCTTGGCTGGCGCTGCAGAAATTGGTCTCCGGAGCGTCCTGAATGTCCATCCTCGCGCCGATCTCGGCGGGCGAACTGGTCGACAAGATCACCATCCTGAGGGTTAAGGCCCAGCGCATCGGCGATCCGGTCAAGGAGGCCAATGTTCGCAAGGAGCTGGCTCTGCTGGAGGCCACCGCCCGCGAGCACCTGCCCGACAATGCCGAGATCGCCCGGCTGACCGACGCGCTCATGACCGTCAACGCCGCCCTCTGGGACATCGAGGACGGCAAGCGCGACTGCGAGCGCCGCCAGGATTTTGGTCCCGACTTCGTCGCCCTGGCCCGCCGCGTCTATATCGACAACGACCAGCGCGCCGCCATCAAGCGGGCGATCAACGAGGCCGCGGGCTCGGAGATCATCGAGGAAAAGAGCTACCGGCCCTATCTGGCGGTTCCCGAGAAGTGACGCAGCTTGTTAGCGGCGCCCGCGAGATGGTCGCCGGCATGACGCCCCAGCTGATGCCTGGAGCCTACGTGTTCTGCGCGGCCGGCGACCGCGACTGAGCTGCCCTGGACCCGCTAGCCATGTTCCGTGAGTCAGAAGGGATCAGCCTGATCCTGGAGCGCGACGCCGCCGCAGCGGCGGGCTTTCCCGTCGATGCGCCGATGGCTCTGATCACGCTGAACGTCTATTCGGCCCTCGACGGCGTGGGCCTGACCGCCGCCGTCGCCTCGGCGCTGGCCAAGACCAACATCGCCTGCAACATGGTCGCGGCGCTGAACCACGACCATGTTTTCGTGCCACTGGATCGCGCTGACGAAGCAGTTCGAATCCTGTTGAATCTGCAGGCCGCCGCTACCGCCCCTTGAAGGCCGCCGCGCGTTTCTGGAGGAAGGCGCTGACGCCTTCGAGGAAGTCCTCGGTCTTGCCGGCGACCTTCTGAGCCTTGCGCTCGGCGTGCAACTGGCCGGTCCAGTCGCTGTCCAGACTGTCCCAGACCAGCTTGCGGATCGTGCCAAGCGCCGCTGGGCCCTGGGCCAGTTCGAGCGCTAGGGCGTGAGCGGTCGGGATCAGGTCGGCGTCCGCCACGACGCGGTTGACCAGGCCCCACTGCAGAGCCGTTGCGGCAGGGATCTTGTCGCCCAGCAGCATCATCTCCATCGCGCGCGCCTTGCCGATCAGGCGCGGCAGCAGATAGGTCGAGCCGCCGTCGGGGACCAGGCCGATGCGGCGGAAGGCCTGCAGGAAATAGGCGCTGTCGGCGGCCACGATGATGTCGCCCATCAGCGCGATCGAGCAGCCGACGCCGGCCGCCGGACCGTTCACCGCCGTCACGATCGGCAGCGGGAAATCGCGCAGCAGGGTCATCAGCGGGTTGTAGGTGCTTTCCAGCGCCGAGCCGGCGTCGGGCTTGCCGTCAACATCGAGCTCGCGCCCGGCCGCGCCGCCGCCCGACAGATTGGCGCCCGAGCAGAAGCCGCGGCCTTCGCCGGTCAGGATCACTGCGCGGGCTTCACGGCCGTGGGCGATGGCCGAGAAGGCGTGGATCAGCTCGCGGGCGATCTCCAGGCTGGCCGCGTTCAGCGTCGACGGATCGGCGAGGGTGACGGTGGCGACGCCGCCTTCCGTCGAGACACGGATCTTCTGATAGTCCACGGCCTGGGCTCCCATCTCTGTTCGTTGGGGAGACTCTAGGCGCCTTTGCCGCTTGGGAAGGCTAGCGGAAATTTCAAAAAGGAAACGCCGCCGATCGTGAGACCAGCGGCGCGACAGGTAGGTCTTCTGCTGAAGCTTGCTTAGGCGGCGTTGGCCGAGGCCGGCATCGACTCCGCGGCCGTGACCCGATTACGGCCGCCGCGCTTGGAGGCGTAGAGCGCCGCATCGGCGCGCTCCATGAGCGAGTGGCCGGTTTCGCCCGGGCGACGGTCGGCAAAGCCCGACGACACGGTGATGGCGCCCAGGTCCTCGTTGGTCGAGCGACGCTTGAGCATGCGCGATGACACTTCGACGCGGATTTCTTCCAGGGTCGTGGCCACGATCGAAGCGGCCTCGCGCGGGAAGATCATCGCGAACTCTTCGCCGCCGTAACGCGCGGCAAAGCGCGGCGGGGCGGCCACGCGGCCAATCACCGAGGCGACGTAACGGATGACCTGGTCGCCCGTCTGGTGGCCCCAGGTGTCGTTGAAGCCCTTGAAATGGTCGATGTCGAGCACAGCCAGGCAGATGCTGGAGCCTTGCTCGTCGGCGTCCGAACAGGCGCGGTCCAGCTCGTCGTCGAAGGCCTTGCGGTTGGCCAAGTTGGTCAGGCCGTCGGTGGTGGCGTCGCGGCGGACCTGTTCCAGGTGCTCGCGCAGGCGTTCGACCTCGGAGGTCGATTCGGCCAGACGCGATTCCAGCGACTGGTTCTCCTTGTGGACGCGGCGAGTGGCGTCGGCCAGATGGGTGACGACGGTCTTGATCGCCTCGACGTCGGTCGAACCATCCAGGCTCTTGCTGGCGCCGGCCAGCTGCTGGCCGAAGGCGGCGTTGGTCTTCTGGGCGTTCTGGATGGCCTTGGAGACCGCTTCCAGTTCCTTCGAGAGGATGTCGCCGGCGTCGCGGATCTGTTCGTTCAGGCGCGCCTTGGGCAGGTAGTGCGCGGCCAGCTCCTCGCTGACCAGCTCGGTCATCGGTTCGCCCAGCGAGATCAGACGGGTCAGCTCACGCGCCAGGGCCCCGTCGGGGTCGGCGACGTAGTGCGTCCATAGCTCGAAATTCAAGGCGGTCGGCCACACCTGGTGGCGCTCCATCAGTTCCACCGCGCGCGAGGCGATCCGGTAGGCTTCAGGACCGCGCAGGATGGTTTCGACGTCCGACATCTTTCTTCCCCGGCTCGACTTTCCCGTACGGAAAGACCGATCGCTTGGAGCCACACCGTAGTCAGAAGAGTCTTACGAGGCGTTAAGCGCGAACAACGTTCGCTTGCGCGGGCTCTTTCCCTCGCCCATGGTGATCGCCGATAAGATGAGCGCGGCACGGCCAGCGCCACTCGGGCGGAGGGAGCTAAGACTATGAATGCACCGGTGAATCTTGGGTCCGAGGCGCATCGCGCCAGCATGAACGTCGTTCTTCAGCGTCAGAAAGCCGCAAGTCTTCGGGACGGTCCGCCTAGCGTCGAAACCCGGATCGAGTGGATTAACCGCTCGATCGACCTCTTGGTCGGCCACCAGACAGAGATCGCCCGCGCCATCAACGCCGATTTCGGCTCGCGCTCGCCCGAAGCCACGGCCCTGACCGACGTCGCCGGCTCGATCGGTCCGCTGAAATTCGCCCGCGAGAACGTCGCCAAGTGGATGAAGCCGCAGAAGCGCAAGACCACCCCCGCCATCCTGGGCCTGTTCGGGGCCAAGGCCGGCATCCAGTATCAGCCCAAGGGCGTCGTGGGCGTGATCAGTCCCTGGAACTTCCCGGTCAATCTGACCTTCGCGCCGCTGGCGGGGATCTTCGCAGCGGGCAACCGCACCATGATCAAACCGTCGGAATACACCCCGGCGACCTCCGAGCTGCTCAAGGTCATGTTCGCCAAGGTCTTCTCCGAGGATGAGGTCGCGGTGTTCGTCGGCGGGCCCGAAGTGGGCGAGGCGTTCTCGGGTCTGGCCTTCGACCACCTGGTGTTCACCGGCGCGACTTCCGTGGCCCGGCACGTGATGCGCGCGGCGGCGGAGAACCTGGTGCCAGTGACCCTGGAGCTGGGCGGCAAGAGCCCGGTGATCCTGTCGCGCGGGGCCGACATGGCCACGGCCGCGGCGCGGATCATGAACGGCAAGACCCTCAACGCCGGCCAGATCTGCCTGGCGCCCGACTACGTCCTGGCGCCCCAGGAAGAGGTGGAGACCTTCGTCGCGGAAGCTCAGGCCGCTGTCGGCCGTTACTTCCCGACCCTGAAAGACAATCCCGACTATACGGCCCTGGTCGCCCAGCGGCACTATGACCGGGTCAAGGGCTATGTCGACGACGCCCGGGCCAAGGGCGCACGGGTCATCGAGATCAATCCCGGCGGCGAGGATCTCTCGCAGCAGGAGCACCGCAAGATCGCCCCGACCCTGATCCTGGACCCCACCGACGACATGAAGGTGATGCAGGAAGAGATCTTCGGGCCCGTCCTGCCGGTGAAGACCTACAAGACGCTCGACGAGGCCGTGGACTATGTGAACGCCCACGACCGGCCGTTGGCGCTCTACTGGTTCGGGACCGACGATGCCGAGAAGGAGCGGGTACTGAGCCGCACCACCAGTGGCGGGGTGACGGTCAACGACGTGATTTTCCACGTCGCTCAGGAGGACCTGCCGTTCGGCGGCGTCGGTCCGGCTGGCATGGGCGCCTATCACGGTCATGACGGCTTCCTGGAGTTCAGCCACCGCAAGGCGGTCTTCCATCAGCTGAAGAAGGACATCGCCCCGATGCTGGGCCTGCGCCCGCCGTACGGGGAGGGGATCCGCAAGTACCTGGCCGGCCAGATCAAGAAGTAGTCGGGTCGCTTTGATTTCTCGGGCGCGGCATGCTCCAAGCGGCGCATGACCGCGCCGCTGCCCTTGCGCCTGATCGTCGAAGCCCAGGACCTGCCGCCGCTGCTGCTGGACGCCCTGCGCGAGCGCTTCGTCCAAGGCGAGAGCGGCGTCGCCTGGCTGCCGGCGGCCGACGCCTCAGACGGCGCGCCGGCCGGACGGATTGGCGGTCCGCAGGCCAGCGTCTGGCCGCATGACATCGACGCCCCGCCGCCGGTCAACGCGCCAGCCTTGTGCGCGATCGGGGAGGCCTGGTGGTTCCCGCGCTTCGGCGGGCTGATCGGAACCGACGGCGCGCTCTACAACGCGACCATCGTCGAGGCGCGGCAGGGTTCGCCGGACCTCTCGGCGCTGACCGGCGTCACCGATAACGCCGCGCGCTTCACGCCGCCGGTCGACGCGCCGTTCATCGAGGCTGGCGCGGTGTTCCTGCCCTGGGGCGGCACGTTCAACTACGGCCACTTCGTCATCGACGCCCTGACGTCGCTGCTGGCGCTGGAGAAGGCGGGCCTGCTGGACGGGACGCCGGTGCTGGCGCCGCCGTTGACGGCCTGGCAGCGTGACCTGATCGCCATGGCCTTTCCGGATCTGGAGATCACCGAGGTCGATGCGCCGTCCGTGCGCCTGGGCCGGGTGACCTACGCCACCTGCATGGATCACTTCCTGCACCATCCCAATGCGCTGCTGGCCGAGGTCGCCGAGCGCGTGCTGGCGCGGGCGCCGGCCGGGCAAGGCGCGCGACGCGTCTATCTCTCGCGGCGCGGTCAGTCGATGCGGGTCATGGTCGGCGAGGCGGCGTTCGAGCGGGCCTTGGCCAAGCGCGGCTTCGTCATCGTGAGCCCCGAAACCCTCAGCGCCGCCGAACAGATCGCCCTGATGCGCGACGCCGAGGTCGTGGTCGGCGCCAGCGGCGCGGCCCTGGCCAACGCCGTCTTCCTGCCCCGCGACGCGCGGGTGGTGGAAGTCCAACCGACCAACTTCACCAGCCAATGGGTGAGGGCGGCCTGCCGCCAGGTCGGCGTCGACTGGCGCGGCTATGTCTGCGCTTCGCCGATCCCGCGCTGGCGGACGCCGCCGATGGCCCAACTGCGCCGTGGGTTCAGGTTCGCTTATCGGCCGCGGCTGGACGACCTGCTGCGGTTCGTCGACGAGGCGCTATAGGATGCCCTTGCGGCCCGGAACCCAGGGGTCCAGCGGCTGCTTCTCCTCGCGGCGGACCATGCCGTAATAGCCCGCTACCCAGACCAGCGCGAAGACGATCGCGCCGCCCCAGAAGCCGCCGGGCGTTGCGAACGCCACGGTCAGGCCGCTGATCCCGGCCGCGAGCGCCAGCATTGACCAGCGTAGAAGCATGTTGAAGCCGTGATAGGTCTTCTCGTGCGCGATCAGGTCGGCTTCCTTCGCCGGGTCAGGCGCCTTGGCGGTGTTGAAGTCGATGACGGTCATGGGCAGTCCTCCCATTCGTTGGGCGACCGGCCGGGCTCCGGCGCGATCAAGCCGAGAACGAGCTCAGAATAACACCGTTCCGCAAGCGCGACCATCGGCCGTGTCCGCAAACGAGAAAGGCGCCGGACGGGTCCGGCGCCTTTCAAGATCTTGCGATCGTGGAGCGTTACTTGCCGCGGGGCGGACGCGCCAGGAAGGCCGGCACATCATTGCCGAAGCCGACGACGCGACGGTCGTCGTCATCGCGGTCGCGGATCGGCTGAACGCCACGCACCGGACGCTCGGGACGTTCAGGGCGATCCTGACGTTCGGCGCGCTCAGGGCGTTCCGCACGCTCGGTGCGTTCCGGACGTGCGGGACGCTCGGCGGCTTCGATGGTCGAGGCCGGGGCGGTCGGACGCGGTTCACGCTCGCGGCGCGGCTTGCGTTCGCGGGCGGGACGCTCCTCGACGGGCGCGGCTTCCGGCGTTTCGACAACTTCGGCCTCGGCCGGAGTTTCGGCGGCGGCCTCTTCCGAGGCGCGGCCGCGGTTGCGGCCACGGCCGCCCGGACGCTCGCTGCGGTCACGATCCTTGTCGCGGTCACGAGCGCCGCGCTTGCGATCGCGGTCGCCCTCGCGCTTGACCGTCACGGCGTTGGAGTAGTCGAGCTCGAGCTTCTCTTCGTCCGGCGTCATGCCGATCAGCTTGATGACCTTGTCGAAGCCCTTGTCGTCGGCCGGGGTCACCAGCATGTAGGTCACGCCCGTGCGCCCGGCGCGGCCGGTGCGGCCGATGCGGTGGACATAGTCGTCGGCGTGGTGCGGGACGTCGTAGTTGAAGACGTGGCTGACGGCCGGAATGTCCAGCCCGCGGGCGGCGACGTCCGAGGCCACCAGGATCTTCAGCGCGCCCGAACGGAAGTCCGCCAGGGTCTTGGTGCGCTGGCTCTGGTCCAGGTCGCCATGGATCGGGGCGGCGTCGAAGCCGTGCACCTTCAGCGACTTGGCGACGATGTCGACTTCGGTCTTGCGATTGCAGAACACGATGCCGGTTTCGATGTTGGCCTTCTCGACCAGGGCCCGCAGCGCCAGGCGCTTGGCCTTGGGGTCGGAGGAGGGCACCTTGACCAGCAGCTGGGTGATGTTGGCGTTGGTCGTCGCCGGCTTGGCCACTTCAATCCTGACAGGGTCTTTCAGGAACTGCTTGGTCAGGCGCGTGATTTCCGGCGGCATGGTCGCCGAGAAGAACAGGGTCTGCTTCTTGGGCGGCGTCATCTTGAAGATGCGCTCGATGTCCGGGATGAAGCCCATGTCCAGCATGCGGTCGGCTTCGTCGACGACCAGGAACTGGACGCCGGTCATCAGCAGTTTGCCGCGTTCGAAATGGTCGAGCAGACGGCCCGGCGTGGCGATCAGCACGTCGACGCCGCGGTCCAGCTTCTTTTCCTGGTCGCCGAACGAGACGCCGCCGATCAGCAGCGCCCACGAGAGCTTGGTGCCCTTGGCGTACTTCTCGAAGCTGGAGGCGACCTGGTCGGCCAGCTCGCGGGTCGGGGCGATGACCAGGGCGCGCGGCATGCGAGCCTTGGCGCGGCCCGACTGCAGCTTGTCGATCAGCGGCAGGGTGAAGGCGGCGGTCTTGCCGGTGCCCGTTTGGGCGATGCCGAGCACGTCCTGGCCCGCGAGGGCGACCGGAATGGCCTGGGCTTGAATGGGGGTCGCAGTGGTATAGCCGGTGTCGGCGACCGCCTGCAGGGTCGTGGGCGAAAGCCCGAGGTCGGTAAATTCGGTCATGTACACGCTGGTCTGACGGAGCCGCCCGTGCTTGGGCGAGCGGGCGGCGCGGATTCGCCAGACCTGCTCCGAAGGTGGGGATAAATAGGCCGAAAGTCGGCAAAGTCAATCTCTGCAAGGGCACAGGATCTCTGCTGACATGTTCGAGCATCCGTGACGCTGGCGCCTGGGCGAGCACCGCTCTATATCCGCCGACACATGACTATCGATCACGACTCCCGCCTCAAGCGCCTTCGTTTTCGCGCCTGGCATCGCGGCTTCCGGGAAGCGGACCTGATCCTGGGTCCGTTTGCGGACGTCCATGGCCCGAACCTCACCCCCGAGCAGTTCGACACCTTGGAAACCCTGCTGGAACAGCCGGATCGCGAGATCTATGCCTGGATCGTCGGCCAGGAAGAGACGCCCGAAACGTTCGAGACCGACGTCCTGGCGATGATCCGCGCGTTCAGGTTCGAAGCGCACGCCGCGCGTCCGATCGGCGACGGCGCCTAAAGCACACTTAGAAGAGACGTCATGGCCTACGACGCCAAACAGATCGCCAAGGCCGCCGGCGGCCTGACCCTGGCCGGCGCGCCGGAGGGCTTCGACGCCCTGGTGATGGCCGACATCGCCCGAGCGCGCGGCGGCCTGACCGCCTTCGTGGCCCGAGACACGGCCCGCGCCGGCGCGTTCATCGACGCCTTGAAGTTCTTCGCCCCCGAGATCGAGGCGGTGCTGCTGCCCTCGTGGGACTGCCTGCCCTACGACCGCATCGGCCCGTCATCGGGCGTGTCGGCCACTCGGATGGCGACCTTATCGCGCCTGGCCCGAGGCCTCGGCGACAAGAAGGCCGCCATCCTGGTCATCGCCGCGCCGGCCCTGCTGCAGCGCGTGCCGACCAAGGACGTGCTGCTGCGCGCCAGCTACAGCGCCAAGGTCGGCAACAGCGTCGATATCAAGGACCTGGAGCGCTATTTCGCCGTCAACGGCTACACCCGCGCCTCCACCGTCTCCGAGCGCGGCGAGTTCGCCATTCGCGGCGGCGTCATCGACGTCTATCCGCCGGCCGCCGAGGAGCCTGTGCGCCTCGATCTGTTCGGCGACACGCTGGAAAGCATCCGCGCCTTCGATCCCGAGACCCAGCGCTCGACCAAGCAGCTGAAGGAAATCGACCTGCTGCCGGTCAGCGAGGCGCTGCTGGACGCCGACGGCATCTCGCGGTTCCGCAAGGGCTATGTCGCGGAGTTCGGCGCACCGGGCGATGATCCGCTGTACGCCGCCGTCAGCGAGGGCGGCCGCCGCGCCGGTCTCGAGCATTGGCTGCCGCTGTTCTACGAGCGAATGTCGACCCTGTTCGATTACCTGCCGGACGGCGCGCTGATCGGCGTCGATCACCAAGCCGCCGAGGCTCGCGACGAGCGCCTGGCCATGATCCAGGACGCCTACGAGGCCCGCGCCAGCGCCGACCGCAAATCGGCCTATCGCCCCCTGGCGCCCGAGGCGCTGTACCTGACCGCCGCCGAGTGGGACCGCGAGCTCACCGACCGCACGCACCGCCTGTTCACACCGTTCCAGCCCCAGGGCCTGGACGTCGTCGACCTCGGCGCCAAGCTGGGCCGAGTGTTCGCCGCCGAGCGGGCGCAGGACAGCGTCAACCTGTTCGAGGCGACTGCCGACCATGCGAAAAAGCTGGCCGGGGAGGGCAAGCGCGTCCTGTTCGCCTCGTGGTCCGAGGGCTCGTCCGAACGCCTGGGGACCATGCTGGCCGACCATGGCCTGAAGAAGATCCCCTATGCCGGCTACTGGCAGGCGGCCAAGGCCAACGATCCGAAAGCCCCGCAACGCGTCGTGCTGCCGCTGGACCACGGCTTTGAGACCGACCAGCTGGCGGTGATCTCCGAGACCGACATCCTGGGCGACCGCCTGGCCCGCCCGCGTAAGAAGCGCCGCGCCGCCAACTTCCTGGCCGAAGCATCCGCGCTGACGCCGGGCGATCTGGTCGTCCACATCGACCACGGCATTGGTCGCTATGAGGGCCTGAAGACCCTGGACGTCCAGGGCGCGCCGCACGACTGCCTCGACCTGATGTACGGCGGCGAGGCCAAGCTGTATCTGCCCGTCGAGAACATCGACCTGCTGACCCGCTACGGCGCGTCCGACCCCGACAGCGTCCAGCTGGACAAACTGGGTGGCGCGGCCTGGCAGGGCCGCAAGGCCAAGGCGAAGGAGCGCCTGCGGGTCATGGCCGAGGGCCTGATCCAGATCGCCGCCGCCCGCTCGCTGAAGTCCGTCGAGGAGACCGACGCGCCCCAGGGCGTGTTCGACGAGTTCTGCGCCCGCTTCCCCTACGAGGAGACGGACGACCAGCTCAGCGCCATCCAGGACATTCTCGAGGACCTGGGCTCGGGCAAGCCGATGGACCGCCTGATCTGCGGCGACGTCGGCTTCGGCAAGACCGAGGTCGCCCTGCGCGCGGCCTTCGTGGTGGCGATGAGCGGCAAGCAGGTCGCGGTTGTCTGCCCGACGACCCTGCTGGCCCGCCAGCACTACAAGACCTTCAAGGACCGTTTCCAGGGCTGGCCGATCAAGGTCACGCGCCTGTCGCGCCTGGTCACCGGCAAGGAAGCCGCCGAGACCCGCGAGGGCCTGGCCAATGGTCAGTTCGAGATCGTGGTCGGCACCCACGCGGTGCTGTCCAAGCAGGTCGCGTTCAAGGACCTGGGCCTGGTGATCGTCGACGAGGAGCAGCACTTCGGGGTCAAGCACAAGGAGAAGCTCAAAGAGCTTCGCGCCGACGTGCACATGCTGACCCTGACCGCGACGCCGATCCCGCGCACCTTGCAGATGGCGCTGTCGGGCATCCGCGAGATGTCGATCATCGCCACCCCGCCGGTCGATCGCCTGGCGGTGCGCACCTATATCAGCCCGTTCGACCCGGTGACCCTGCGCGAAGCCCTGCTGCGCGAGAAGTACCGCGGCGGTCAGTCCTACTACGTCGTGCCGCGCATCAAGGACCTGGAGGACATCGAGAAGTTCCTCCGCACCCAGGTGCCCGAGGTGAAGTACGTCGTCGGCCACGGCCAGATGGCGGCCACCCAGCTGGAAGACGTGATGACGGCCTTCTACGAGGGCCAGTACGACGTGCTGCTGGCGACCACCATCGTCGAGAGCGGCCTGGACATCCCGTCGGCCAACACCCTGATCGTCCACCGCGCAGACATGTTCGGCCTGGCCCAGCTCTATCAGATCCGGGGCCGCGTCGGCCGGTCCAAGGCCCGCGCCTATGCCTATCTGACCACGCCGGTCGAAAAGACCCTGACCCTGTCGGCCGAGAAGCGCCTGCAGGTGCTGCAGTCCCTGGACAGCCTGGGGGCCGGCTTCCAACTGGCCAGCCACGACCTGGACCAGCGCGGCGGCGGCAACCTGTTGGGCGACGAGCAGAGCGGCCACATCAAGGAGATCGGCGTCGAGCTCTATCAGCAGATGCTGGAAGACGCGGTCGCCGAGCTGCGTCAGCGTCAGGGCCAGGAGGCTCTGCTGGAAGACCGGGGCTGGTCGCCGCAGATCAACACCGGCGCGGCCGTGATGATCCCCGACGAGTACGTGCCCGACCTGAACGTGCGCCTGTCGCTCTATCGCCGCCTGTCCGACGCCGAACAGGCCAACGACCGTGAAGCCCTGGCCGCCGAGATGATCGACCGCTTCGGCCCGCTGCCGCCCGAGACCGACAGCCTGCTCAAGGTCGTCGCCATCAAGGGCCTGTGCCGCGAGGCCAATGTCGCCAAGATCGACGTCGGCCCCAAGGGTGCGGTGGCCAGCTTCCGCAACGACACCTACGCCAATCCGCTCGGGCTGATGCAGCACGTCGCCAAGAACCACCTGATCTGGAAGGTCCGCCCGGACCAGAAGGTCGTGGTCAAGGGCGAGTGGGACACGCCGGCTCAGCGGTTGGACGCGGCCGAGAAAATCCTGACGGTGCTGGCGCGGCTGGCGAAGGCCTGACGGAAGCTGTGTGCGTCCTTCGAGGCCCGCTGCGCGGGCGCCTCAGGATGAGGTTATCTGTAGTTCCTCATCCTGAGGTGTGAGGCGAAGCCGAGCCTCGAAGGACGCACAGCCTAAGCCGCCGCCTTCGCCGCCCGGGCCGCCTTCAGCAGGCCCCAGGCGCGCAAGGCCATCTCAAGCCGCGAGACGCCGAACAGACCCACGGCCAGCACCACGAAGCCGTCGGTCAGCAGGCCGATGCTGATGTGCAGGGCGGCGGCGTTGCTCTCCAGATAGGCGCGAGCCGCGAAACGCACCACGAACAGGCCCAGCAGGAAGAGCAGGGCGGCCGGCGACGGCTTGGTGTTCAGCAGGTGCGTCTCGGGATCGATGCTGATCGGGACCAGCTTGCCGCGCATCCAGCCGATGCCCGCGCCGACCGCGAACACCAGGGCTAGCCACAACCAGTCCAGGCCGTGCGGCGGAAACTGCATCAGCAGAGCCACCGTCGCCGCGACCATCACCGCGGGCAGCACCCACATCCATTCCAGCTTCAGCCGCCGTTCCTGGTTCAGGCGGCGTATGCGAAAGAAGAGAACGAGACCGATCACGACGCCGGTGATGGCGTAGCTGATCATCTGCTGTTTCGAATGATCCACGATGCGTCCCCCGACGACTCTGGTGTGACGAGGATCAGGCCCCGGAAGCCAGGGCCTGGTCAATCGCCTCGACGATGCGTTCGGGCGTTTCGGCGCCGACGACCGCGACCTTGCCCGCGAAGATGGCGAACGGCACGCCGGTCACGCCCCCCTGAACCGCCATGGCGTGCTCGCGGGCCACGGCCTCTTTGTCCGCGCCTTCGGACAACAGTTGCAGCACCACCAGGCGCTCCATGCCGGCGGCCTCGGCGATGTCGCCCAGCACCATCGGATCGCCGATATCCAGGCCCTGCTCGAAATAGGCCTTGAACAGCGCCTCGACGACTTGGTCCTGCACGCCGGCAGACAGCCCCCAACGGATCAGGCGATGGGCGGCGTTGGTGTTGGGCGAGAACTGGATGGCCTCGAAGTCGAAGGCGATGCCTTCCTCAGCCCCGCCCTCGACCAGGGCCGCGTGTACGGCCTTCAGGCGCTCGGGGTCCTTGAACTTGTTGGCCATGTATTCCTTGCGGTCCACGCCCTCTTCAGGGATCGACGGATCCAGCTGATAGGCGCGCCAGATGAGCTGGGCCGGAACGTCGGGACGCAAGGCGAGGGCGGACTTCAGTCGTCGCCAGCCGAGATAACACCACGGGCAGACCACATCGGCGACGACGTCGACGAGCATGGGTTGGGGCTGGCTCACGTGGGTCTCCTCGGGAACGCGACTGGACGGGTTCCATATAGGCGCCCGATCGGGGAACGTCAGCCGGCGTCGCGTTTGAGCGCGCTGGAGGCGGCTCGCTCCAGGGCCTTGACCGCGCCTTCGCCGGGCTGGACCTCGGCGACGCCGATGTCGAACTCGCAGACGAACGGCGGGCGGTCTTCGCCGGCGTCAAAGGCCGTGCAACCGATCACGGCCGCGATCCGCTCGGCCGCCGCGCGGGCGGCGTTCAGATTGGTGGCCGGCAGAGCCAGGGCGAAGACCTCGGTGGCCAGGCGGGCCGGGGTGTCCTCGACGCGCACCAGGCGGCCGACCATCGAGCCGATCTGCGGAATGGCGCGGTCCAGCCACCCATTCTGACGGGCCCAGGTGGTCTCGGGCTTCTCGGCGATGCGCAGCACGCAGATCGACAGCGGCCGAGCGCGTTCGCGCGCCGCGGAAGACAGTCGCGCCAGATGGGCGGCGAACAGGTCGCGGGTGAACAGGCCGGTGGCGGCGTCCATCAGACCTGAGCTGCGAGCCTTCTCCAGGGCGCCACGAATGGCCTCGCCGCGCCGGAAGCTGCGGGCCAGCTCCATGACGCGCAGGGCGGTCTCGACTTCGGGCGTCTCGGGCGAGGCCACGTCGGACACGCCGCGATGGAACGCCTCTGACATGGTCACATAGCTCTCGGCCTTCAGATACAGCAGGGCCGGGATGTGGAAGAGGCGGGTGTTGCGGCGCATGCCGGCCGCGATCGACAGGGCTTCCTGCTGGCTGTCGCCGGCCCACAGCACCACGGAGTCGAAGGCCCGCTCGTGCAGATAGTCGAAGGCCGTATAGGCGGTGAACGCGCCGACTACTTCCGCGCCGCTGGCCTGCAGGGCGTTGGACAGGGCCAGGAACTGCGGGGCCGGCTCGCCGACCGCCAGGATGCGATAGGGCGCGCTGTCCGGCTCGGGCTGCTCCAGCCGGCGGCCGCGATCGCCGAAGGTCTCGAGCCGCAACTCGAACTCTTCCTCGGCGATGGCGGTGCGGACCAGGGTCTCCAGCCGCAGAGCGGCCTGCGACGGGTGCAGCGGCGGCGATAGGGTCAGATCGAAGGCCTGATTGCGATAGTCGCCTTCGGGCTCGCCGATGGCGATGACCGGCAGGCGACGCGGGGCGACGGCGGCCTTCAGGCGTCGAGCAAGGGTCTGGGTCTCGGGACCGGCGCTGGCCAGATCGACGATCACCGCTTCGATCGGCAGGTCGCCCAAGGCGGCGAGGGCGGCATAGGGGCCGCGGGCGGTGATGGTGCGCCAGCCCAACCGGTCCAGCCCTTCGGCCAGCGGTCCGGCGCGAACATCGTCGCGCGCCACGATCAGGATCCGGGCGTCAACCGCCAAACCAACCTCCGCCCGAACGCTCGCCTGACCGGTCATGCAAAGACCGCCGAGATTCGACACGGCAACATAGCAGAGGCTTGGCGCGGTCAAAGGTACGGAACGCCGCAGGCTGGGGGTAAACAGCAAGGGCTTGCCTGACCGAACGTCAGGGGCGTTCTAGTGTGCGAGACCGGCCGCGTCGAAGAGCCGACAGGGAGATATGGATCATGGGCCAGGGGCCGCTTTCGGGACTGAAGATCGTCGAGTTCGCCGGCATCGGTCCGGGGCCGTTCTGCGGCATGCTGCTGTCGGACCTGGGCGCCGACGTGATCCGCATCGACCGCAAGGGGCAGGGGCGGTCGTCGCCGGCCGACATCACCGCCCGCGGTCGTCGCTCGGTGGCGCTGGACCTCAAGAACCCCGAGGCGATCGAAACCTGCCTCAAGCTCTTGGAAAGCGCCGACGGCCTGATCGAGGGCTTCCGGCCGGGCGTGATGGAGCGCCTGGGCCTGGGTCCCGACGTCGTGCTGGCGCGCAATCCCAAGCTGGTTTTCGGCCGCATGACCGGCTGGGGCCAGACCGGTCCCTACGCCAAGGCCGCGGGCCACGACATGAACTACATCGCCATCACCGGCGCGCTGCACGCCATCGGCACCGAGGCCAAGCCCGTGCCGCCGCTGAACCTGGTGGGCGACTTCGGGGGCGGGGCGCTCTATCTGGCCTTCGGCCTGCTGGCCGGCGTGATCCATGCGCGGTCGACGGGCCAGGGACAGGTGATCGACTGCGCCATGAGCGACGGCGCGGCCTCGCTGATGGCCATGTTCTACGGCTTCAAGGCTGGCGGCATGTGGAACGAAGGCCGCCGCACCAACCTGCTCGACGGCGGCGCGCACTTCTACGACACCTACGAGTGCTCGGACGGCAAGTGGATCTCGATCGGCTCGATCGAGCCGCAATTCTATCTGCTGCTGCTGGAGAAGACCGGCATCACGGACCCGCAGTTCCAGCACCAGATGAGCCGCGAGGAGTGGCCGGAGCTGCGCGAGAAGCTGGCCGTGGTCATCAAGACCAAGACCCGTGACGACTGGTGCGCGATCATGGACGCCACCGACGTCTGCTTCGCTCCGGTCCTGAGCATGGACGAGGCCCCCAAGCACGCCCACAACGCCGCCCGCGAGACCTTCGTGGAGATCGGCGGCGTCACCCAGCCGGCTCCCGCGCCGCGCTTTTCGGCGACGCCCGGCGCGATCCAGGGCGCGCCGCCGAAGATCGGCGCCCACAACGACGAGGCCCTGGCCGACTGGGGCTTTTCCAGCGAGGCCATCGCCGGCTTGAAGGCGTCCGGCGCCCTCTAGAAGGATGAGCGCCGCGTTCAGGTGCGGTTCAGGCGGCGGGTCTTAGGTTGCGAGGGTCGATCGGTCGCTGCGCCATCCGTCCCTCGATGTGGCGATCGATACACAGGCCCGTCCTGCGGAGACGCGCCGTCCTTTCCTGGGCGGCGCGTCTTTGACTCTAAAGGCGGGCGCCCTCATGGTCCGCCGGATGCAAGACCCGCTGCACCGCATCCGCTGGCGCGACCTCGACCTAGACCCGCTCCACTGGACCCGTGAAATCCTGCGCGTGCTGGGTCTGGCGCTGTCTCGTCTGTGGGGCCGGGACGTCATGCTCTATGTTGGCGGGGTCTCGTTCTTCGCCCTGCTGGCGGTATTTCCCGGCCTGGCGATTCTGATCGGCCTCTACAGCTTCTTCCTCACGCCCGAGACCGCCGCGCGCCAGGCCGCCAAGCTGGCCGAACTGGCGCCGGCCGGGGCGCGCTCGATGTTCCAGGACGAGTTCGGCCATCTGGCCCAGGCCTCGGGCGGCGCCATCTCGCTGCAGAGCGGCGTCGTGCTGATCGTCGGCGGCTACGCCGCGCACCGGGGCTTCAAGGCCTTGCTGGCGGGCCTGTCGTTCATCCACGACGAGGAAAACCAGCGCGGCTTCTTCGGCTTCAACATCATGGCCCTGCTGGTGCTGATCGCCGCCTTCGGCCTGCTCTTCGTGATGTCGGGCGTCTTCCTGGCCCTGCGGTTGCTGGCTTCGGCGGTCGACCTGCGGCCGCTGGAGGGCGTGTCGTGGATCCAGAGCGAGTGGACCTGGGCAAGCCTCGGCATCGTGATCGGCATGAGCCTCGTTTATCGCTACGCCATGTCGCGCGAGACGGTCGGCTGGCGCGCTTCGATCGCCGGCGGCGCGGCGGCGGCGGCGCTGTGCGTGTTCATGTCGTGGGCCAGCGCCTTCTATGTCGAGAAGGTCGTTCACCTCGGCGCGACCTACGGCTCGATCTCGGCGGTGATCATCTTCCTGATCTGGCTGTCGTGGAGCGTGAACGCGATCTTCTTCGGCGGCGCCCTGGCCACCGAGGTCGAGATCGCCCTGGACGAGCGACCTCAGGCCCTCTTGGAAGGCCCGCGCCCCGTGGCGCTCAAGCCGCCTTCAGAATACGGAACCTGATCACGCCGCCGTCCTGGTCGGCGATCTCCAGCACGCTGGCGCCGATCTGACCGGCGAAGTGCGGCACGTCGATCCGCGCCATCGGATCGGTGGCCAGCAGGACCAGTTCCGAGCCCGGCGCCGCGGCCTCGTGAGCCTTGCGCAGCTTCAGGGTCGGGACGGGGCAGTGATGGCCGCGGGCGTCGACGAGGATCTGCTCAGACATCAGCAAAGACTCCCTCAGCCTCTTCGGCTGACAGGATGCGGTGCTGGCCGGGCTCGAGGTCAGCAGGCAGGATCAGGCCGCCGATACGCTCGCGGTGCAGGCCGACCACATGGTTGCCCACGGCGGCGAACATCCGGCGCACCTGATGATAGCGGCCCTCGGTGATGGTCAGCCGCGCGGTCCTCTCATCCACCACGTCCAACTGCGCCGGCAGCAGCGGCTTTTCCTCGCCGTCCAGCATCAGGGTTCCGGCGGCGAATACCTCCGCCTCCGTACCAGCCAGCGGCCGGTCCAGCGTCGCAAGGTAAGTCTTCGGCACATGGCGCTTGGGCGAGATCACCCGGTGCAGAAAGTCGCCATCGTCGGTGATCAGGATCAGACCACTGGTGTCCTTGTCCAGCCGCCCCACGGTCGACAGGCCCGGATCGCGCAGCCGCCAGCGGCGCGGCAGCAGGTCGTAGATCTTCTCGCCGTCCTCCTTGTGCGAGCACACCACGCCCAGCGGCTTGTGCATGATCAGCACCAGCGGGGCGGGCGGATCGACCGGCAAGCCCCGGATCGTCATGCGCTCGGGCAGGGTCGCGTCGACGGCGATGCGGGCGCCGGAGTCCTTCAGCACCTTGCCGTCCAGCATCACCTTGCCGGACGCAACCAGGGCCTGGACATCCTTGCGGCTGCCATAGCCCAGATTGGCCAGCAGCCGATCCAGGCGGGCCATCATGGCCTTGCTCATTACTTGCGCGCCTCGAACACCTTGTAACCGCCGCCTTCCGCGACCAGTCGCACCTTGCTGAAGCTCTCGCCCAGGATCGCCTCGTAGGGCAGGTGGCGGTTGGCGACCATCCACAGGACGCCGCTCTTGCGCAGGGCCGCCGCCGCCGAGGCGATAAAGGCCTGGCCCAGCGTCTTGTTCTCGCCGCCGCCCTCGTGGAACGGCGGGTTGCTGACGATGAAGTCGAGATCCTTCAGGTCCGTCTGGCGCACGTCGCCCCACACGAACGCGGCGCGTGGATCGGTGACATTGCGCTTGGCGACGTCGACAGCGCGGCGGTCCAGCTCGACCAGGGTCAGCTTGGTGACCTTCGGCGCGGCCAGGACGTTCAGCGCCAGCAGGCCAATGCCCGCGCCGAAGTCGGCGCCGGCGCCGGAGAATTCGGGCAGCACCTGCAGCAGGGCGTTGGTGCCAGCGTCCAGGCGATCCCAGCTGAACACACCCGGCTGGGTCCACAGGCCGTTCTCGGAAATCTGGCGCGGCGCGCCGGCGGCGATGGCCTCGGCGAAGGCTTTGGTTTCGACCGGACGCACGACCAGGCAGATGCGGTTGTGACGGCGGGCGCTTTCGCCGACCTCGCAGCCCAGGGCCTCCAGCTCCTTCTTCAGGCGCAGGCCGCCTCGGTCCTTCGGAGCGAAGGCGGTCAGGCGACCGTTCGGAGCCAGGATGCGCAGCGCCTGGGCCAGCACATAGCGTCGCTCGACCGCGCCCGCGGGCGCGCGGACGGTTACGGCGCTCACGGACTCGTCGGCCAGCGATGCGATATCGGTCGAGCCGACTTGGGTCGGCGATAGCTGCACGGCGTCCGGCGCGGCGGGCGCCAGATCATGATCGGCCTGGCCGTAGAGCGCGGTGCGAGTAGCCGACATGCTGGTCCTGAAAGAGCTTTGGCGCTGAAAACGCGTGGCGGGGTAAGTCCGCCGTCTGTTGAAAAATGGACCGAAACGTCCTCGAGCGGCGTCATTAGCGCAAAAGCCGGCGCCGCGTGAAGGGACGCGTGTTTCATGGCGAGCGTTCGCAGAGGGTGCTACAGGCCCGCGCCACGACCTCAGGCATTCAAGAAGAGCTGGCGATGATTCACCCGAGCGCGACGTTCAAGGACAACCTCCAGCAGCTGCCGGCCATCGACGGCGTCGACCGCATCGATCTGGCGGACGCCGCCGGCGGCGTGGTCGCCAGCATCGAGAACCAGCCGGGTAAGCAGGGCTCGCTGGCCGTCTATCAGTATCTGCAGCAGCATTTCGGCGCTCTGGACGCCAAGGCGGCCGAACATGGCCTGCTGGTGTTCGCCGAGCACACGATCGATGCCCGCAACCGCCCGGGCGCCCATCCGAATATCGACCGCCTGCTGGAGATCGCCGCCGGCGGCGCCTCACTGAGCATCGACGTCATCGCTCGGCGCTGATTTCGTCCTCCGGTTCGGACGGCGGCCTGTGCCTGGCGTTCAAGCGCCGGGCCAGCAGGGCGCCGCCCATGAACAGCGCGCCGACAGCCAGGAACGAGGCAGCCCGCGTGACGCCTTCCAGACGCGCCAGGTCGAACAGGATCACCTTGGCCGCCGTGAACAGCAGCGCCGCCAGGCCCGCCCATCGCAGCACCATGTCCTTGCGCGCCGCGCCCAGACTGAGGACCGCCAGCCCGAACACCGCCCAAAGCGCCGAGAAGGTCCAGGTTTCCAGGCCGCCGCCCGGCGTCGCGGTGTGCATGTCCGCGCCGTGGAAGGCATAGCGGATCAGCAGGGTCAGCAGCGCAAACAGCGTGCCGACCGCCGCGGCCAGCGCGACGCGATCAAAGAGTGTCTCGCCGCGGCGAAGATGAAGCATGGCGACCACGGCTGCGCCATACAGCGCAAACAGCAGGACCGCCGCGCCCGTGGACGCGAGCGGCTGGGTGAAGGGCCCCCACCAGGGGCTGGCGCGGAAGCCGAACACCAGAGCGGCCGAGGCCAGAGCGATCCATCCGCAAGCCGGCGCAGCGCGCACCAGCCAGCCGGTGCTGGAAAGTTGGGCCAGGCGCGGCGACCGCAGCGCGCGGGTGACGATCAGGGCCAGGATGGCGTAGGCCGCGCCTTCCGCGCGCCCGACCTCGCCAACCGAGATCGCCGCGCCATGGAACACGTGACGTAAAGCAAGCAAGGCCCAAAGGAAGGCGAAGACCGGCGCGGCAATGATCCAGCCCCGCCTCCAGAGGTCGTCCGCAGGTTTGCGCCGGCAGGCGATCGCCGTCACCAATCCAGCTGGCGCGAGATAGGACAGGATCAGGGTGTTCAGCAGCGGCGGGCCCGCCGGCGCCTGACCGGCGCCCCACCAGGGGTTCCAGACCAGTCCCTGCAGCAGAAGGCCGTGGGCGACGCCCAAGGTGACGATCACCACGGTGCGGTAGCGGGTGATCGGGCCATCGTCGGCGCGCTGGCGCAGAACCAGCAGCAAGCCCGCGCTGAGCAGGACCAGGGTGCGCAGCGAGGCCTGCAGGAGTCCTTCCTCGGCTTGTCCGCGCGGGCCGGCAAAGATGACGTGGACGGCCGCGAAGACCGCCAGCAGCACGATCAGCAGGGCGGTGGCGCGCTGGGCCTCGGCCTCATGGCGCGCCGTCTCGCCGCCGCCTCTCCAGATCAACCGCGCTGCGCCGGCCAGCAGGGCGGCGGCGGTCGCGCTGAGCGCCAGCATCGACAGAAGGTGCAGACGGCCTTCCAGGGTCGCCCCGATGAATTCCGGGCGCAGCATGGCGACGAAGGCGATCAGACCGCCAACGACGCTGGCGGCGGCCAAGCCGAGCCAGGGCAAGCGCCAGGCGGCGATCGCCAAGGCAAAAGCGGCCAGGGCGAAGGCGAGCGGTTCGAAACGAGGATCGCTCGCTGCATGGATCGCGAGGAACGCCAGCTCGGCCGCCGCCGCCAGCCACAGCGACAGGCCCCGGTCGGCGGCGGCGTCCTCGACGCGGCGCGCTATCAGGGGCGATAACGCGAAAAGGGCGATCGCCAGCGCCGCGGCCGGCGCCCAGCCCAACTGGCGGTCCGCCGCGTGCAGGATCGGCCAGGTCAGGCTGGCCAGAATGGCGACGCCCAGACCGCCGATCGCCAGGACGTGGGTGCGGCCAGTCGCCGGCAAGCGTAGGGCCGCCCACAGGGCGGCGGCCGGGATCAGGCCGGTGAGGGTGTAAAGCCAGGGTTGCCAGGACGGGAAAGGCGGCAGGCGCGCGCCCAGCGCCATGACCACCAGCTCACAGGCGATGGCCACGCCGACCGGGGCGGCGAACACCAGCGGTCTGATCACCTCCCGAGCCGCCATGGTCGCGCCAAGGACCACGAGCAGTCCCGACAAGGCGACCGCGAACGGCAGTTGCCCGCCGTCCGTCTGTCCAGCGAACCACGGGAGGAAAGAAGCCAGGCAGGTCAGGATCAGGGCGCTGCCGGGGAGGTCGCGGAACGCCCGCCCGGCCGGCTCGACATCATCGCTCGCGTGGAAGCGTCGCCGCCACAGCACGCCGGCGAACGGGCCGATCGCCGCCAGCGTCTGGATGAGGACCGTCGAGAGCGTGTGATGACCGACCAGCGGCGCTGCGCTCAGTAGCAGCAGGCCGACCATCGTGGCGCCGCCGACCTTGTCCCACATCCGCAAGGCGAAGATCGAGAAGCCCGTCACCCCGATCAGCATGGCGTAAGCGGTCAGGGCGTGGGTCGACCACTCTGCCAGCCCCGTGAACGATGGCGTCAGCAAGGCGCCGATGATGGCCACCAGGGCCAGCGCCTGACCATGTCGCAACGACAGCGCCAGCAGACCCAGCGAAATGCTCGCGGCCAGCACCGCAGCTACGCCGAAGGGGATCATGTGATAGAGGCCCTGCGCCGCGCAGACGGCGCCATAGAGCGTGACGGCGCCTGCACCGGCCGAGACTGCGGCGGCCAGCAGGTGACGTCCGCCTGCGATCGAAGGCTTCAGGCGCAGGATCCACTCGCTGGCGCCCAGCATCAGCCCGCCCAGGATGACCGCCAGGGCGATGCGCAACTCGGGGGTAAAGAGCCCGCGCTGGGCTGCGTAGCCCACCAGCAGCAGGCCGCCCAGGGCCAGGCCGCCACCACCGATCCAGGCGAGACCATTCTCCGAGAGCCAGGTCGCGATCGAAGCCCGCGTGAGAACCCGCTCGGGGCGCATCGTCTCTGGCGGCGGCGTAAAGACCGGCTCGGGTTTGGGCGCGAGGGCGGCTTCCAGCGGCTCGGACAAGGCGGCTGCCGTGACCGGCGCAGGGGGTTCCCGCGCAGGCGCCGAAGCAGGGGATTCGGCGGGGACGCGGATGGGTTGCTCGAGCGGATCCATCGCGCCCAGCCGCCGTTCCAGCCTCCGGATGGCCTGGCCCTGTCGATAGACCCAGACGCCCAGGCCCAGGATAAGCAACCACTCCATCGCGTACGCCCTGTCCAGCCGTGCTTCGCCTCACCCGCTCATAAGCAAAAAGAAGCCTTCAACAACACCTTAAGTCGAGGGACGCGAGGCCTCCCCCTTGCCAGACACGGTGCGCCAAGCTCTTTAGCCGCTCATGACCAAGGTTTCGGACGAGCGGGCGATCTGGCTGGGGCGGCATGTGCTGCCGCACCGGGCCGAGCTGCGCGCCTGGCTGTCGCGGCGACCGTTGGGCGATCTGGAGCCCGACGACGTCATCCAGGAAGCCTTCGCCAAACTGGTCGGCATGGCCAGCGTCGACGGCATTCGCGATCCGCGGACCTATCTGTTCCAGGTCGCCAAGTCGGTGGTCGCCAGCCACCTGCGCAGCCGCAAGGTCGTCGCGATCACGGTGTCGGACACCGACATTCTCGACATAGCCGGAAGCGACCCGTCGGCCGAGATCGTGCTTTCAGACCGCCAGGAACTTCAACGGCTTGCGCGCGGCATCGCAGCCTTGCCCGAGCCCACCCGCACCATCTTCAGGCTCAGACGGGTGGAGCAATTGCCCCAGCGCGAGATCGCCCAGCGGCTGCGGATGCCCGAGAGCACGGTCGAAAAACATGTGAGCCGGGCCATTTTTCAGATGTCCGTCCTCCTGGGTCGCGGAGGAAGCCGTAGGGTTGTTGCGTCTAAGGGCCGAGTCGAGGCCGAACGGGTTGAGGATGACACGGCAGACCGCACAGGAGATTGACCGGGAAGCCGCCGACTGGGCGGCGAGGGTTGATCGCGGCCTTTCTCCGGCGGAGCAGCTCGACCTGGACGGCTGGCTGGCGGGCGACATCCGCCGCACGGGCGCGTTTGCGATCATGCGCGCCACGGCCTTGCAGACCGAGCGAGCCGTCGCCCTGGGCCCGTCGTTCACACCGCAGGATTTCGCCGAAACCTCTGATCGGGAGCCCTCGCGTCGTCGCCTGCTGCTGGCGGGCGGCGGGCTTGTGGCGGCGTGTGCGGCCGCGACCGTGGCAGGCCTGCCTCTGTGGCGTGGCGATCGCTACCGGACGCGAAAAGGCGAGGTGCGGCAACTGGCGTTGCGCGACGGCTCGGCCGTGACGCTCAACACCGACAGCGTGCTGCACGTGCGCTTCAGCGACCAGCGCCGCGAGCTCCGACTGCTGCAGGGGGAGGCCTTGTTCGACGTCGCGCATGACAAGTCTCGCCCCTTCGTCGTACGCGCCGGCGAGACGGAAGCCGTCGCCGTCGGAACCAGTTTCACGGTGCGACGCCTGCCCGGTGAGGCGGTGCAGGTCCTGGTCCGCGAAGGCGTTGTCGAGGTGCGCCGAGAGGATGTCGCCAGCAAACCGGTTCAGCGCCTGGCCGTCAACATGCGGGCCGTCAGCACCGCTGGCGCAGTCACGGCTGCGACCAGGAATCCCGTGTCGGTGACTCAGATCTCGGAGCCTGAGCTTCAGAGGGCGCTGGCCTGGCGCGGCGGCCAGCTGGCCTTCGAAGGCGAAACCCTGGCCGTCGCCGCTGGCGCCTTCTCCCGTTACAGCGACACCCGGATCATTGTCGACGACCCCCAACTCGCTCGCGAGGAGATCGCTGGCCTCTACCAGGCGACCGATCCGATCGGCTTCGCCCAGTCGATCGCCCTCTCGCTAGGGGCCCATGCGCAAGTCTCCGAGGGCGAGGTGCGGGTCTATCGCTGACCGTCATCGAAATTTCACGGTCAAAAGGCGGAGGAAGCCGCTTCCTCTCCCCGTCTAGGCCCGAACGCTCTTCAAGGGGAGGGCGCGACCTGCAGGGGGCTACCGATGACTAAGGGTTCGAAGCGCTGGCTTGGCGCATCCGTCGCGACCATGGCGCTGCTGGCGGCCACGGCCGTCGCCGCACAGACGCGGCAGTTCAACGTTCCGTCCGAAGAAGCGGCGAAGTCCATTCCCGAGTTCGCGCGCCAGGCCGGGGTGCAGATCACTGCGCCAGTGTCCGAGCTGCGCGGGCGTCGCACGCCGGCCATCACCGGCCAGCAGGACGTCCGCTCGGCCCTTGCCAAACTCCTGACCGGAACCGGCCTCGAGGTGGCCAGCGACAATGGCGCGACCATCATCCTGCGCCGCGCGGCGACGCCGACCCGCATCTCGGCGGACGGCGGGACCGAGCAGCCGGCCTCGGTGCTGGACGAGGTGGTGGTGACGGCGCAGAAGCGTTCGGAAAACGCCCAGAACGTGCCGATCACCCTGACCGCGTTTGGCGCGCGCGACCTGGAAAGGCGCAATATCGAGCAGGTCAGCGACCTGTCGCGGTTCACGCCGGGCTTCAACGCCGCTCAATTCAGCTACGGCAAGCCGATCTTCGCCATTCGCGGCGCGGAAAACACCTTCTCCGCCGCCGGCGCGACCAAGCCGGTCGGCGTCTTCATCGACGAAGTCTATATTCCGCGCTTCTCGGCCTCGAACATCACGCTGTCGGACGTGCAGTCGGTATCGGTCCTGAAGGGCCCGCAAGGCACGCTGTTTGGCCGCAACGTCACCGCCGGCGCCATCCTGGTGCAGACCCGAGAACCGTCGCTGCAGGGCGTCGAGGCCAACGCTCGCGCCGGCGTCGGCAACTACGGTCTGCGAGAGTTCTCCGGCTATGTCAGCACCCCGCTCTCGGATGAGACCGCCGTGTCGCTCTCGGTCAATCGCGAGCAGCGCGACGGCTTCGGCAAGGACCTGCTGACGGGCCGCGACGAAGACGACGCCGATACCTGGGCCGCCCGGGGCAAGTTCCTGTTCAAGCCCAATGACGCCTTCAAGCTGCAGCTCTCGGCCGACTACGGGCGCGACAAGAACGGCGGCCGCGCGCTGTCGGCGCTGACCGGCAGCGACACCGATCGGCGCACGTCACAGCTGGGCGTCGTCCAGACCTTCGAACGCGACATGGCCGGCGGATCGGTGCGGATCGACTACGGCGACGGTCCGATCAAGCTGACCTCGATCACCGGCTACCGCTACTCGGACACCTTCGAGATCTTCTCGCGCTCGGGCCTCAGCTATCTGAGCCTGGCCAGCGGCTTTCAGGAGATCGGCGAGGAGCGCGAACGCGACTCGGCCTTCAGCCAGGAAGGGCGGCTCACCTATGACGGCGAGGCGCTTAGCCTGATCGCCGGCGTCTTCTATTTCAACGAGGACTCCGAGCGCGGCTTCCGCAAGTACCGCCTCAACGCGCGCACCGGCGCAATCACGATGGACAACTTCTACGACCAGGATGTCCGCACCACCAGCGCCGCGCCGTTCGCCGACGCCACCTGGCACGTCACCGACCGCTTCGATCTGACCGGCGGGGTGCGCTACACCTACGAGGACAAGGACGCGCGCGAGGTGCTGACCAGCAAGACCGCGCCGGCCACCAGCTTCACCGGGATCGCATCGCAAAGCTGGTCTGAGGTCACCTATCGCGGCGTGGCGACCTGGCGTCCGACGCGCGACGTCACGCTCTACGGCAGCTATGCGACGGGCTTCACGGCCGGCGGCTTCAACACCGAGGCCGACGTGATCGGCGCCTTTCGGGCCTATTTCAATCCCGAGCGCTCGGCGTCCTTCGAGCTTGGCCTGAAGTCGCGCTTCGCCGAGGGGCGAGGGCGCTTCAACGTCGCGGCCTTCTCGACCAAGTACAAGGACAAGCAGGAGTTCGTCTTCAACAACCTGACCTTCGTCGGCAACATCATCAACGCCGCCCAGGCCAGCGCGCGGGGCGTCGAGGCGGACATCGCCTACAGTCCCATCCGAGCCCTGACCTTCAGCGGCACATTCGCCTATCTGCACGGCGAGTACGATCAGTTCGTCATCCCGGGCGCGGCGGCGGCGACTGGCAACCCGCTGGGCAACTCGCCGCGCTACACCTATTCACTGTCGGCCGATCTGGACCAGCCGATGGCGTGGGGTCGACTGCTGGCCAGCGCGTCCTATTCCCACAAGGACAGCTATCGCCCCAGCGCCACGCTCCCGCAGGCGATCCCCGCGACGGGCCTGCTGAACGCCCAGGTCGGCGTCGGTGCGCTGGACGAGCGCTGGCGTCTGATCCTGTGGGGCCGCAACCTGACCAATGAGCAGTACCCGCTGATCATCTCGAACTATTCGGTCAACGCCGAATGGCTGGCTCCGCCGCGGACGTTCGGCCTGCGGCTCAGCTATAGATATCAATAGGATCACGATGCGGCGGATCGGCCTGGCCGGTCCGCCCTTCGAAGGAGAGTGACATGGACAACCGCTTCCGCAGGACTGGTCTCCTTGGCGCTCTGATCCTGTGCGCCGCCGCCATGCTTCCCGGCCAGGCGATGGCGTCTTCCAAGGCTCAACCCGGCCGACCGGACTGCGCGCGACTGACGGGTCTGCGTCTGGCGAAGGTCGAGATCACGTCGGCGGTCCTGGCGCCGGCCGGCCAGGAGGTCAGCGCCGCGCCCACGGTCTCGAGCCGGCAGACCGTCACCCTGGCCGCCCATTGCCGGGTCAACGCGGTGGCGCGCCCCACACGGGATTCCGAGATCGGGATCGAGATCTGGCTGCCCGTCGAAGGCTGGAACGGCAAGTACCAGCAGGTCGGCAATGGCGGTTGGGCCGGCGCCATTCATCACGCGCCCTTGGCCGACGCGCTGCGGCGCGGCTACGCCGCCGCCGCCACCGACAACGGACACACGGGCGGGCTCACCGACGACGGCCGCGGCGTCCGGTCGGCGGCGTTCGCGATCGGCCATCCCGAGAAGCTGATCGACTTCGGCTATCGTGCGCTCAGCCAGACGCACGACGTGGCTCTGGCGGTGATCCAGGCCTTCTATGGGCGCGAGGCGGCGAGGTCGTACTTCGTCGGCTGCTCGGACGGCGGTCGCGAGGCACTGATGGTGGCGCAGCGGTTTCCTGACGCCTTCGACGGCGTTCTGGCCGGCAATCCGGGCAACGACTGGTCACGCTGGGGCGCGGGACTGGTCTGGGCGCAGCAGGCTCAGTTGGCCGACGCGCCTGGCGTCATCCCGACGACAAAACGCTCGATCATCCAGAGCGCGGTCATGGCCGCTTGCGATGGGATCGACGGCGTCGTGGACGGCCTGATCACTGATCCCAGAGCCTGCCGCTTCGATCCCGCGGTCCTGCTTTGCGGCGGCGCCGAGCGAGCCGACTGCCTCACCGCCGACCAGGTGGCGACACTGAGGAAGCTGTACCAGGGCCCTCGCAATCCGCGCACGGGGGAGCAAATCTATCCCGGCCATCCGCCCGGCGTCGAAGGCGCGCTCATCGCGCCGGTGCAGCCGGGCGCGTTTTCCTATGGCGCCAGCTATTTCGGCCAGGTCGTGTTCGAGCGGCCCGACTGGGATTTCCGCACGCTGGACTTCGACCGCGACATCGCGGTTTCCGACCGCAAGAGCGCGCCGATGGTGGACGCCACCAGCCCTGACTTGCGCTCGTTCCGCGCCCGTGGCGGCAAGCTGATCCACTACCATGGCTGGGCGGACGGCCTCATGCCGGCCGAACGATCGATCCAGTACCATGACGCCGTGGCGGGGTTCATGGCCCAGTATCCCGATCCGCGGAACGCCGGGCCCGAGGCTGTCGACAGCTTCTATCGTCTGTTCCTGGTTCCCGGAATGGGCCACTGTTATGGCGGCGATGGGCCTACCACGATTGCGCCTATCGATATGGCCGCCGCAGATCCGCAATACGACTTGGTTCTGGCGCTCGAACGTTGGGTCGAGAACGACGTCGCGCCCAGGCAATTCATCGGTGCGGGCAACGCTCTGCTGGATCCGTCCAAGACCATGACCCGGCCGATCTGCGCCTACCCACTGGCGCCGCGCTACAGGGGCGCGGGCGACAGCAACGACGCCGCCAACTTCGCATGCGCCGCCTCAACGACTCTGGAGACGCCATGAGCTTCCAACTTCCCCGGCGGGACCTGATCGGAGGATTGCTGGGCGGCCTGATGCTCGCGCCCGGTCGCGCCTTGGCCAGCCTGGGCCCGCTGCCGCCCTGGACACCCGGAACGCTGGACATCCACCACATCGACACCGGTGTGGGCAATGCGACCTTCATTCTCGCGCCCGATGGCTCGACCATCCTGATCGATTGCGGCGCCACGCGCGGCGGGCCGCCCGCATCCACAGAGTTGCGCCCGGACGGCGCGCGGTCGGCCGGGGAGGCGGTCGCCCGCTACGCTCTGCGTCACGCCCGCGCCGCCGGCCGCGACACCCTCGACTACATGGTCGCGACGCACGTGCACCCCGACCACATCGGCTCACCGCTGCCGGGCGATCCCAAGGCCGCGGACGGCGTTGTGCTGACGGGTCTGAGCGAGGTCGACGCCATGATGCCGGCGACGACTGTCATCGATCGCGGTTATCCAGACTACGATCCGCTTCCGCTGATATCGGCGCCGTTCGCGGCGAACCATCGCGCCTGGCTGGAGGCGCGGCTGCGCGCCGGACGGCGGGTCGAGCGGGTCGCTGTCGGCTCGGTTCGGCAGCTCAAGGCTCGCCGCGAAGGGGCTTTCGCGGTCCGGTTCGTCGGCGGCAACGGCCGGGTCTGGACCGGCGACGGCGAGGCGTCGCGCGCGCTCTATCCGCCGCCATCGGCGCGGACCGCCGGCGCCAGGCTCGAGGAAAACCACCTGTCGATCGCCATGGTGCTGGCCTTCGGTCCGTTCCGCTACTTCACGGGCGGCGACCTGATGGCCGACACCCAGGACGGGGCCTATCCTTGGCTCGACGTCGAGACGCCGATCGTTCAGGCCGCCGGCCCAGTCGACGTGGCCACGGCCGATCACCACGGCTATTTCGACGCCACTGGCCCGCAGTTCGTCCGCGCGCTGAACGCCGACGCCTATGTCGTCCAGGCTTGGCATGCGACCCATCCGGCTATGGCGACGCTGCAGAGGCTGCTCGACGACTGGCCAGGACGCGCCCGCCGCGATGTCTACATCACGCGCCTCGCGCCCGAGAGCCGGGCCGTCAACGGGCGGTTCCTGCCAGGCGTAAAGATCGTCGAGGGCCACGTGGTGGTGCGCGTCGACGCCGACGGCCGCTATCGCGTCCTGGTCACCGATAGTCGCAACGAAACAGACGAGGTCTTGCTGGCCAGCCTACCCAGAGCCGCGAAGCGCTCACGCGCCTGACGGCGTCAGCGCTTCGCTAAAAGGGAGTGGCGGACAGGGTGGGATTCGAACCCACGGTAGGCTTCCACCTACGGCGGTTTTCAAGACCGCTGCCTTAAACCACTCGGCCACCTGTCCGGAGCAGGCGGCTATATCAGCGCTCTAGGTCCTTAACCAGACTTCAAAACAAATCAGTGACCATCTCTGCTCGAAAGACTCTGAACGGCGAGCGGATGAACCAGCGCTTCAACACGGCGTGGCGGAATGTGCGGGTGGCGGGCCTGATGGTTCTGGCCGCCGGCAGTCTGGCCGCCTGCGCCACGCCCAAGTACGGCACCGGCAAGTCCGGCTACACCGCCACGGCCCGCAACGACACGACCCGGGGCGCCGCGCCACGCGCCGGTTCGACCGTGGGGCGCGACGGAAAGCCGCTGCGAGGAACCGCAAAGCCGTATCAAATCAACGGCATATGGTACTATCCGAAGGAAGACCCCGACTACAATGTGGTCGGGATCGGCTCGTGGTATGGCGAGCAGTTCCACAATCGTCGCACCGCAAATGGCGAGATGTTCGACATGAACATCCCGTCCGCAGCGCACAAGACACTGCCTCTGCCCAGCCTCGTGGAGGTGACCAACCTCGACAACGGACAGAAGATGATTCTCCGGGTCAATGATCGCGGGCCGTTCGTCGGCGACCGCATCATCGACCTGTCAAAGGCCGCCGCCGACCAGTTGGGCTATCGCCGCGCCGGCGTGGCCAAGGTCCGCGTGAAGTATGTGGGCCCTGCGCCCAAGGCGGTGTTCGACGCCCCGCGCCAATACGCCACGGCGCCACGCTCCGCACCGCCGCCCGCGCCGGTTCGTAACGCCCCGCGTAGCTTCGACGACATCCAGGAACCGACTCAGCGCGTCCAGGTCCTGCCGCCGCGCGCCGAGCCGAAGCCGGACTGGGGCGCTGCGCCGTCGATCAATCCGCCCGACCGTGTGTTCGCCGCCGCCGGCAAGTCGGCGTATCGCGTCCAGGCCGGTTCGTTCTCCAGCCGTGAGAACGCCGAGAAGGCCGTGCGCCAGCTTTCCGGTTCCGGCCAGGCCGCGATCGACACGATCGAACGGGCCAGCGGCACGCTCTATCGCGTCACGGTTTCGGCCGGCCAGACCGAGGGCGAGGCCTGGAGCCTGCGCCAGCGCGTCGAAGCCTTGGGATATCAGGGAGCGACCGTCCTTCGGCCCTAGACATCGCCCGCGTTCCAGCCGAATGGAAGCGGGTGACCCAAGGCTCTTTCATCAGTTTCGAAGGCGGCGAGGGGGCTGGAAAGTCCACCCAGATCCGCCGTCTGGCCGAGCGGCTTCAGACCGCAGGCCATGACGTCGTCGTCACCCGCGAACCGGGCGGCAGCTCCGGCGCAGAGGCGATCCGCGAACTGCTGGTCAATGGCGAGGCCGACCGCTGGTCGCCCGTCACCGAGACCCTCCTGATGTACGCCGCCCGCCGCGATCACGTGGAGCGGGTGATCCGTCCGGCCTTGGCCGAAGGCAAGTTCGTGCTGTGCGATCGCTTCGCCGACTCGACCCGGGCCTATCAGGGCGCTGGCGGAGATGCGCCGGCTTCACTGATCGCGGCGCTGGAGGACCATGTGCTGGCCGGTACGGTTCCGGGCCTGACCCTGATCCTGGATCTGCCCGCCGAGGTCGGCCTGGCCCGCGCCGAGGCCCGCGGCGGGGCGGCGCGGTTCGAGTCCAAGGGCCTGCCATTCCACGAGCGCCTGCGCGCCGGCTATCTGGAGATCGCCCGCCAGGAGCCCGAGCGCTGCGTCGTCATCGGCGCCGACGCCGCGCTGGACGCCGTGACCGACGCCATCTGGGCGGCTGTCGCCCAGCGGCTGAACCTCTGATGCATACCCCGGCCCATCCGCGCGACGTCTACGGGCTGGACGGCCAGACGGCCGCCGAGGCCGCGTTCCTCGACGCTCTGGAGCGCGGCCGGCTGCACCACGCCTGGCTGCTGACCGGCCCCGAAGGCGTCGGCAAGGCGACCCTGGCCTATCGCATGGCCCGCCGCCTGCTCGGCGCGCGGCCCGAGCCGTCCATGGGCCTGCTGGGCGCCGCCCCGTCCGATAGCGTCAGCCGGCAGGTCGCCGCGCGCTCGCATCCCGATCTGATGGTGCTGGAGCGGCTGACCGACGACGGCAAGGCCCGCAAGTCGATCCCGGTCGACGAGGCCCGCCAACTGCCAGAGTTCTTCGCCACGACCCCGGCCGTCTCGCCCTATCGGGTGGCGATCATCGACGCCGCCGACGACCTGAACGTCAACGCCGCCAACGCCGTGCTGAAGACGCTGGAGGAGCCGCCGCCGCGTGGGGTGATCTTCCTGATCAGCCATGCCCCGGGCAAGCTTCTGCCGACCATCCGCTCGCGCTGCCGCCGCCTGGCCGTGCCAGCCCCGGGCATCGCGGCTGCCGCCGACATGGTCGAGCGCATGGCCGACATCTCCGGCCGCGACGCCGAACGTCTGGCCCGCATGGCCCATGGCGCGCCGGGCAAGGCGCTGCAGCTGGCCGCCGCCAAGGCCCTGGAGATGGACGACGCGGCCAACGAGATCCTGCGCGGCCTGCCTAAGCTGGATGAGGGTGCGCTGCTGGCCATGGCCGACACCTTCCGCGGCGCTGAGGGCGCGGCGCGGTTCGAGCTGCTGATGGACCGCCTGGCCGACCAGGTGCGGATCTTCGCCACCCAGGTGGCCGCCGACGGCAAGAACTCGCCCGGCCTGGACCGCTGGGCCGCGGCCTGGGAACGGCTGTCGCGCTGGCCCGGTGAGGCTGAAGCCGTGAACCTGGATCGCGCCGATGTCTTCTGGAGCGTGATCTCGGACTTGCGCGCGGCGGCCAAGACGGCGATTTGAGCGGCATGCTCATCGACAGCCACGTGAATCTGCACGCGCCCCAGTTCGCCGAGGACAAGGACGCCGTCATCGCCCGCGCCCGCGAAGCCGGAATCGCCCTGATGGTCACCATCTGCGACAAGGTCTCGTCCTTCGAGGCGGTCCACGAAATCGCCATGGCCGAGCCCGACATCTGGTGCACGGTCGGCACGCACCCGCACGAGGCCAAGGAAGACCCCGAGCTGACCGCCGCGCGCCTGGTCGAGCTGGCCGGTCGTCCGCGTGTCATCGGAATCGGCGAATGCGGTCTGGACTTCCACTACGATTTCTCGCCGCGCGAGGTTCAGGCCCAGGTGTTCCGCCAGCACTGCATCGCCGCGCGTGAAAGCGGTTTGCCGCTGGTGGTCCACACCCGCGAGGCCGACGAGATCATGGGCCAGATCCTGGAAGAGGAACACGCGGCCGGACCGTTCAAGATCCTGATGCACTGCTACACCAGCGGCGCCGAGCTGGCCGCACGCGCCGCGGCGCTGGGCGCGTGGTTCTCGGTCTCGGGCATCGCCACCTTCAAGGCGGCCGAGGACGTGCGCGAAATCATCCGCGGGATGCCGGCCGACCGGATTATCGTCGAGACCGACTGCCCCTATCTGGCGCCCGTGCCGATGCGCGGCCGCCGCAACGAGCCGGCCTATCTGCCGCACATCTACGACAAGCTGGCCGAGATCCGCGGCTGGAGCCGGGCGGACACCGAGCAGCGGACCGAAGACGCCTTCTTCAACCTGTTCGATCGGATCCCCAGGCCATGACCGGACCGCTGGAGTTCACCATCCTGGGCTCCGGCTCGTCCGGCGGCGTGCCGCGCGCCGACGGCAATTGGGGCGACTGCGATCCGGCCGAGCCCAAGAACCATCGCTCGCGCTGTTCACTGCTGGTCCAGCGCAAGGGGCAGGGGGGTTCGCTGCACGATACGACGGTCGTGGTCGACACCTCGCCCGACCTGCGTCTGCAGACGGCGATGGCGGGGGTGAAGCGGGTCGATGCGGCGCTGTTCACCCACGATCACGCCGACCAGGCCCACGGCATCGACGACCTTCGGCCGTTCTTCCTCAATCAGCGTCAGCGCATCCCGACCTGGATGGACCAGGCGACGCACGATGGCCTGCTGACGCGGTTCAACTACATCTTCGAGACCCGCGGCGGCTATCCGGCCATCCTGGAACCGCGCCTGATCCCGCCGCTGGGCGAGGGCTTCGCCATCGACGGCCCCTCGGGCGAGATCCCCGTCCACACCTTCGACGTCGACCACGGCGAGATACGCGCCGTCGGCTACCGCTTCGGCGGCGTGGCCTATACCCCCGATGTTCGGGCCATTCCCGACGATAGCTGGAAGGATCTGGCCGACCTGGACGTCTGGATCGTCGACGCCCTGCGTTGGACGCCGCATCCGACCCACGCCCATGTCGAGCTGGCTCTGGAGTGGATCGCCAAGGCCAAGCCGCGCCGGGCCATCCTCACCAACCTGCACATCGACCTGGACTTCAACGCCCTGTCCGCACGCCTGCCGGCGGGCGTTGAGCCGGCCTATGATGGCATGCGTTTCGCATTCTGAAGTTGTATCAAAGACTTGTCTGGCGTCGGACACAAAAACGAACGAAAATCGTGACAGGATAACAGCATCGTCACAGGAGCGCGGTACAAGCCGCGCCGCCCGCCTTAACCCCATCGATCGTCATGGCTGAAACCGTCACCATCTCCCGCGAGATCTTCCAGCGCCTGCGTTCGCGGCTGCCCGCCATCACGCGCGAGCACCTGTTCGATTGCTACGCGATCAGCGAGACGACCTGGACCAAGCTGCGCGACGGCAAGCCGGTGAAGCGCTCGACCCTGGACCGGATCCTGGTCAAGCTGGCCGCGTTGGACGCCCGGATCGCCGCCTAGGGCGACCCGGGGACGTCATTCAGATCATTTCATAAGCAGGCAGGGTCAGGAACTCTTCCAGACCGTCGGCCAGCACCATCCGCGTGAAGAGTTCCGCGGCGGATTCCAGGCGCGGCGAGCCGAAGTCACGGCGCAAGGCCTCCATCTCCTGGGTGAACAGGCTGACGAAGAGCTCAGAAGTCAGCACGCGGCCGTCGTCCAACTCGGCGCCCAGCCGGATCCACTGCCACAGCTGCGTGCGGCAGATCTCGGCCGTCGCGGCGTCTTCCATCAGGTTGTAGAGCGGCACGGCGCCGCGGCCTTCCAGCCAGGCCTGGGTGTAGCGAACGCCGACGCGGATGTTCTCGCGAACGCCCGCCTCGGTGCGCACGCCCTCGTGCAGCTCCAGCATCTGGCTGGCGGTGATCTCCAGGCCTTCCAGCGTCTTGTCGCGCTGATTAGCGGTCGGCATCAGGCGGTCGAAGACCTCCATGGCCACCGGAACGAGGTCGGGGTGGGCGACCCAGGTGCCGTCGTGGCCGGCCCCGGCCTCGCGCTCCTTGTCGGCCTTTACCTTGGCGAAAGCGGCCTGGTTGGCGACGTCGTCGCCCTTGACCGGGATCTGGGCCGCCATGCCCCCCATGGCGAAGGCGCCGCGGCGGTGGCAGGTCTGGATCAGCTTGAGCGAATAGGCGCCCAGGAACGCCTTGCCCATGACCATGGCCGAACGGTCCGGGGTCAGGAACGCCGGTGTGCGGCCCAGGCGCTTGATGAACGAGAAGATGTAGTCCCAGCGGCCGCAGTTCAGGCCGACGATGTGGTCTTTCAGCTCGAACAGGATCTCATCCATTTCGAAGGCGGCCGGGATGGTCTCGATCAGCACCGTGGCCTTGATCGTCCCGACCGGCAGGCCCAGGGATTCCTGGGCGCGGACGAAGACGTCGTTCCACAACCGCGCTTCGAGGTGGCTCTCCAGCTTGGGCAGGTAGAAGTAGGGGCCTGAGCCTTGCTCCAGCGTCGCCTTGGCGTTGTGGAAGGCATAGAGGCCGAAGTCGAACAGCGCCCCGGCCACGGCCTGGCCGTCGACCTCCAGGTGGCGCTCCATCAGGTGCCAGCCGCGCGGACGGATCTTCAGCACGGCTGGGGTCGCGCCCATGGCGTACGACTTGCCAGACTTGGCGTCGACATGGGTCAGTTGGCCGGACCAGCGGTCCTTCAGATTGACCTGCCCTTCGACGACGTTCGCCCAGGTCGGGGCCGTGGCGTCCTCGAAGTCGGCCATGAACACCTTGGCCCCGCAGTTCAGGGCGTTGATGATCATCTTGCGATCGACCGGGCCGGTGATCTCGACGCGGCGGTCCAGAAGATCGGCGGGGACCGGCGCGACGCTCCAGTCGGCGGCGCGGACGTGGGCGGTCCCGCTCAGAAAGTCCGGCAGCTCGCCGGCGTCGAACCGGGCCTGCCGCGCCTGACGGGCCTGCAGCAGCTCGCGACGGCGGGCGTCGAAGCGGCGGTGCAGATCGGCGACGAAGTCCAGGGCCTGAGGAGTAAGCACCTCCACCGCGCGGCCTTCAACGGGACCGGTGACCTGGATGTTGGCGGCGATGTCGAGCGGCATGGGAAGCTTTCCTGGCGGTGAGATCGGCTCCCCGGAAGATCCGGGGAGCCGTCGTCGGGACTCTGGTCGGTTATTGTAGCGAGGCGCTCTTAGGCGGCGCCGTTGGTCGGGCGGACGGTCGGGACGATCTGGTCGCCCCAATTACCCGTTCCGTCGTGGTGGCGCGAGGCGCGGACCAGCTCGACCGAGTAGCCGGCCTCAATGGCGCGGCGCACAGCCTCGTTCAGACGGTGGGAGGCCTCGGCGACGCGATCGACGGCGCGATCCTTGGCGGCGGAGTCCGGCATCGAGGCGGGAGCGAATGGCGTGACAGACATCGACTTACTCCTTGCTTGCGTGGGGTAGGGGGCTATTCGGCGGCGAACTGGTTCATGGTGTTGGCATGGCCGCCCGCCTTCAGGGCGCGCTCGCCGGCGACCATCTCCTTGAAGGTGTCGCCCAGGTCCGAGCCGACCTCGTGCTGGTGCTTGACGGCCGAGACGCCGCGGCGGATCTCCTCGCGCTGCACCGAATTGACGTAGGCCTTCATCCGGTCGTCGCCGAAATAGCCGCGCGAGAGCTCGTCCATGCTCTTGGCCGTCAGGTGGAAGGTCGGCAGGGTGATCAGGTTGTGGAACACGCCCGCGCGGGCGGCGATGTCGACCTGGAAGCGCGCCAGGCGCTCGTCGGCCTCGCGGCCCAGGTCGCTGCCGTCGAACTCGGCCGACATCAGGACATTGCCGTCCGGATAGCTGTCGGCGTGGATCTTGCCCTCGGCGATCCACTGCTCGCGCACCTGCTTGCGCAGATTGAGCGTCCAGTTGAACGACGGCGAATTGTTGTAGGTCAGCTTGGCGTTCGGCACGGCCTTGCGCACCTCGGCGACCATCGAGGCGATCTCGTCGACGTTGGGCGTGTCGGTCTCGATCCACAGCAGGTCGGCGCCGCCTTGCGTCAGGTTGGCGATGCAGTCCTCGATGACCCGAGCGCGGCCGGTGCCGTCCTGGAAGGCGAACAGGCCGTTGGCCATGCGCACGGGCTTGTGAAACGCGCCGTCCTTCATGATCGCCAGCTCGCCGTCCTTCAGCGGGTTCTCTGCGGTGATCTCTTCCGTCTTCAGCCACTTGATGTAGTCCGCGGCCAGGTCGCCTTCGCCCTGGCTGACCGGGATTTTCTGGGTCAGGCCAGCGCCCAGGCTGTCGGTGCGAGCGACGATGACGCCGTCGTCGACGCCCAGTTCCTCGAAGGCCAGGCGGCAGGCGCGCAGCTTCTCGATGAAGTCTTCGCGCGGCACGGTGACCTTGCCGTCCTGGTGGCCGCACTGCTTGGCGTCGCTGACCTGGTTCTCGATCTGCAGGCAGCAGGCGCCGGCCTTGATCATCTCCTTGGCCAGCAGATAGGTCGCGTGCTCGTTGCCAAAGCCGGCGTCGATGTCGGCGATGATCGGCACGACGTGGGTCTCGAAGTTGTCGATCGCCTTGATCGCGGCCTGTTCGGCGACCTGGTCGCCGGCCTTGCGAGCGCTGTCCAGGGTCTTGAAGAGATCGTTGATGGCCACCTCGTCGGCCTGGCGCAGCGAGACGTAGATCTCTTCGATCAGGTCGACGACCGAGGTCTTCTCGTGCATCGACTGGTCGGGCAGGTGACCGAAGCGATTGCGCAGGCCGGCGACCATCCACCCCGACAGATAGACGTAGGCGCCCTTGGTCGTGCCGCGCAGGCGCTTGACCGACTTGATCATCTGCTGGGCATGGAAACCCGACCAGCAACCCAGCGACTGGGTGAACTTGCTGCTGTCGGCGTCATAGGCGGCCATGTCGGCGCGCATGACCGGGGCCATGGCGCGAGCGATGTCCAGGTGGGTCGGGAAGGTGTTCTGCAGCTTCAGCTGGATAATCGCGTCGATGTCCACGCCGCCGGGCGCGACACCGTCGGGATAGCGCGCCAGCAGGGTGTCGCGGTGTTCGGCGTAGGTTTTGCGCTGCGTCATCTTGTTCAATCCCAGAGGAAGTTCGTTGGGATGGAGCTAACGCTGCACTGCGGGAGCGGTCGAACCTATTGAAGGCAATTTGTCAAAGATCGACTTTGTAATTTCTGTAAAGTCGTGACAAATTGACGGAATGGCCGTGCTCGACAAGAAACAGAACGACAAGAAACTGTTCCTCGGTGGACGCCTCAAGCGCCTCCGACGCGACCTGGGCGTAACTCAGGCCCGCATGGCTGAGGAACTGGGCGTCTCCGCCAGCTATCTCAACCTCCTGGAACGCAACCAGCGGCCGGTGACGGCTCAGATCCTGCTGCGCCTGGCCGACGCCTATGACCTGGACCTGCGCAGCCTGTCGGCCGACGATCCGGGCGGCGGCGCGGGGCTGGAAGAGGTGCTGGCCGACAAGATGTTCGCCGACCTGGGCGTCTCGCGCCACGAAGCGGCCGAGGTCGCCGAGCTGTCGCCGGGCCTGGCCGAGGCCATGAGCCGGCTCTATCGCGCCTATCTGGACCGCGGCCGGCTGATCGATCTGGGCGTCTTCGAGCGACCGGACGGGGCAGGGGCCTCCGACCAGTCTCCGACCGACTGGGTCCGCGACCTGGTCGGCGCCCAGCGCAACCATTTCGCCGAGCTGGAAACCCTGGCCGAGGCTATCGTCGCCCAGTTGAAGGCCGATCCGCAGGATCTGGGACCGGCTGTGCGCGAGCGCCTGTTGACCAAGTTCAGCGTCCAGACCCGGATCATGCCCGTCGAGGTGATGACCGGCTCGCTGCGCCGCTACGATCATCACCGCAAGCGCCTGATGCTGTCGGAGACCCTGGCCCCGGCCAGCCGCCTCTTCGGCATGTGCTACCAGCTCGGCCTGATGGAAGGCGAGGCGGTGCTGTCGGACCTGACCGACCGCTTCAAGGCGCCGGACCGCGCCACCCGTCAACTGCTCAAAGTGTTCCTGGACGGCTATCTGGCCGCCGCGATCATGATGCCGTATGAGCCGTTCCTCAGCGCCATGGAAGCCAGCGGCTACGACATCGAGCGGGTCCGGCCGCGCTTTGGCGTGTCCTACGAGCAGGCCGCTCAGCGCCTGACGACCCTGGGCCGCGCGGGCGCGCGCGGCGTGCCGTTCTTCATGATGCGGCTGGACGCGGCGGGGAACATCTCCAAGCGCTTTGCCGCCGGCCCCTTCCCGTTCTCGCGCTTCGGCGGCGCCTGTCCGCGCTGGAACGTTCACGACAGCTTCAAGACCCCGGGCCGCATTGTCACCCAAGTGATCGAGACGCCGGACGCTGCTCGCTATTTCACGCTGTCGCGCACCGTGCGTCGCGTCTCGGGCCTGCATTCGGGCCTGGAGGACGAACTGGTCGTCGGCCTGGGCTGCGAGCTGAAGTACGCTGGCAAGCTGGTCCATGCGCGCGGCCTGGACATGGGCGCGCCGATCACCGTCGAGATCGGCCCCTCGTGCCGGATCTGCGAGCGCCCGGCCTGTCCGCAGCGCGCGGCGGCGCCGATCAACCGCACCCTGCTGGTCGAGGAGAGCAGCAAATCGCTGTCGCCATTCCCGTTCGTTTTGTGACGACGTCTACAGGCTGAAGGTCCAGGTCCCCGGGCCGACGCCATACACGGCATGGTCTTCGCGACGGCCCAGCCAGCGAGCGCCAGACGGTGGACGGGCCAGGCGCTCTCCGCCGTTGGGCAGCCAGACCTCGGCCTGGCAGGCGCCAGGAATGCCGACCTCCAGCGTGACCGCGCCCTTCGCTCGCACCCATCGCGACCGCGCCTCGCCCCGCGGCGTCTGTAGCGCCCCCCTGGCGCCGTTGAGCCCCTTGGGCATCACCGGACGCACCTGGAGCGCGGCATAGCCCGGCGCAGTGGACCGAAGGCCTGCCAGGCCTTCGTAGAACCAGCTGCTGATCGAGGCGAAGTAGTGGTGGTTCCACGACCGCGCGGAAAGGCCCCAGCCCTCCGGCATGCTGCGCAGGTCGTTCTTCAGCCAGAAGCCCCAGCTGGGCTCGTCGGTGCGGGTGACCAAATTCCACACGATCTCGCCGTGGCCATGGTCGCTAAGCAGCAACGGCAGATAGCGCAGCGCATAAACGCCGACGTCCAGCCGGTAGCCCTTGGCGACGATGTCGGCGGCCAGGCCATCGATCACCGCCTTGGCCTGGCCGTCCGGGACGAGGCCCAGCGCCACCGGCAGCACGTTCATGGTCTGGATATAGGGCGCGGGTTTGCCGCCCTCGGGCGGTGCGACGTAGCGGCGGGCGGCGGCATCCCAGTAGCGGGCGTTGTAGGCGGCGCGGACCTTGGCGGCCAGTTCGGCCTGGCCCGTGGCCTTCAGCATGTGGAAGACATAAGCCGTCGAAGTGGCGTCAATCGGACCGGTTGGCCCTGCGGCGGCGTACTCGCCCAGGCCGTGGTCGTAGCGGTATTCGGGCGCTTTCAGGAAGCCGGCGGTGTAGTCGGCCAGGCGCTTCTGCATCTCACGGACCGGCGCCGACGCGCTGACGCCGAACCGCAGTTCCAGTTCTTCGGGCAGGATGAAGGCGGCCACGTCCCAGGCTGGTGTCGGGCCCCAGATATAGTTCCAGCCCGGCGTGTTCTCGAACCCGTAGAGCGGCGTCGAGGGCACGATCTCGGGCAGCTCGCCGCTAGGAGCCTGGGCGTCGACGAAGTCGTTCAGCCACTTCTCCCAGCTGCGGACGACGTCGAAGTTCAGCGCCGCGGCCGTCGCAGAGGCCTGGGCGTCGCCGGTCCAGCCGTTCTTCTCCAGGCTGGGCGTATCGGTCTGGGCGGCGTGCAGGTTGTTGAGCAAGGCCTGGCGGGCGGCGTCGTGGATATCGTTGACCAAGGGCTCGCTGCACTCGAACCGGCCAATCGAGGCGACGGCCGAGTGGATCTCCACGGCGGTGATCGTGTCCGCTGGCGGTGTCCCGTCCAGTCCGGTGACTTGAACATAGCGGAAGCCGCCATAACCGAAGGCCGGGCGCCAGATCTCGCGCCCCTTGCCGGCCAGGGTGTAGCGCCAGGTCATCAGCTGGGCGTCGATCAGGCCGCTGGCGACCTGGATCGCGCCGTCCTTGCGCAGCTTCTCCGCCAGCACCATCGACACGGTGCGGCCGGAAGGACCCGTAACCGACAGCTCGGGGATGCCTGTGCGGATGCGGCCAAAGTCGAACAGCCAGACGTCCGGCTTCACTTCCTTGACCGAGACAGCGGCGTGGCGGGCGAGCGGGGCGATCGGCTCGTGGACGGCTGCGACCAGACGGCCGGTCGGGCCTCGAGCCACCCGCGCGGCGTCCCAGACGACCGGATCGCGGCGAGCGTCGCGCCGTTCGCCGGCATAGATCGAGTCCCATAGGCATGGGCCGTCGGCGGTGCGCCAGGTCGTGTCGGTGACCAGAACCTGGGTCGAACCGTCGGTCAGCACGATCTCCAGCCGCGCCTTCAGCACCGGCTCGGCGGTCCACGGGGCCTTGTGGAAGTACCATTCATTGGGCTCGGCGACGCCGTACCAGCCGCGCGCCAGCTCGGCGGCCAGTAGGTTGTCGCCGGCCTTCAGCTGGGCGGTAACGTCCAGCGCCTGGTAGAGCACGCGCTTGTCATAGGCCGTCCAGCCGGTGGCCAGCGCGCTCTCACCCAGCGGTTCGCCGTTCAGGCTCAACGCTGCGAAGCCGCCGGCCGCGACGTAGAGCCGGGCGCTGGCGATCTCGCCCTGAACAGCGAAGGCGCGACGCAGCAGCGGCGCGGGATGGACCAGCGGGACGACGATGTCCTTGCCCGGCACGCCCGAGGCCAGGATCAGCCCGTCCGCACCGACATCGCCGCCGGTAAAGGGATTGTCGCCCCCCTCAAAACGGCTCTCGAAGCCGGAGCGGTCAGGGGCCTTCAGAGCGACGGCATGGATCGTGGCGGCTTCAGCCTCCGGCGCCAGGAAGCCGAACGTGCCCTCGGCCTGGGTCGCGTCCTCCAACGCGCCGACCAGCTGTCCGTCCAGGCTGAAGCGCAACGACGCGCCCATGGCCTCAACGGTCAGGCGATGGCGCTGGCCCTTCGGATCGATCGGCAGCGGCCACACCTGCAGCCGGCGCAGCTTGACCTGCGGGCTCGTTCCGCCTGGATACTGCCGGACCTGCAGCATCAGCGACGGCTTGTCGTCGACCTGACCGACGCGCAGGACATAGGCCTCGCCATAGGTCTTGCCTTCGGGACGGGCGCGGAACAGGACGTCGAAGAACCGGCCCTTCAGGGTGAAGTCGACATCCAGCGTCAGGTCGGCCCAGCCGCGCGGCGGCTCGGCATAGCGGCCGATCCAGGCCGCGTCGCCCCAGTCCTCGGACGCCAGCAGCCCCATCTCGAAGTGAGCCGGCCCGCTCCAGGCGCCGGGCTGGCCGGCGGCGTCCCACAGCCGCACGCGCCACACCCGGCGGGCGCGAGAGGACAGCGGAGGACCGTCATAGACCGCCTCCGCCGCCAGAGGGTCGACGATCTTGCCGCTATCCCAGGTCAGACGGCCGGCCAGCAGGTCGGCCTCGGAGGCGGCGACCTGCACGCGCCAGGCGCTCTGGCGCGTGACCGGCGGCGTCCAGGCCAGGCGAGGGCGGGGCGCTTCCAGCCCGATCAGGCCGACGCCGTGCTCGCTGGTCAGGGCGGAAGGCAAGGGGAGGACTGACGCCGCCGCTCGCGAGGACGCGGCCAGGCATGCGGCCAGGGCCGCCGCCCCGGAAAGAGCGTCGCGTCGGGTCGGGCCGGTCATGACGGGATCAGTGCGCGGCGTGCTGGGCCGGGGCAGGGACCTTGGCCAGGGCCTCGCTCAGCGCCTTCAAGGCGTCCTCGTCGAGATTGGCCTGCGGAAAGGTCGCCAGTTGGCGGGGGGTGAAGTTCTTGATGATCTGGGCGGTGTTGGCCTGGTCCTCAGGCGAGGCTTCGGGCTGGCCAGCGGCCTCGCCGCGCTTGCGGAAGAATTCGCCGAACACGTCGCGGGCCTTGGGGTCGGCGAAGATGTCAGCAATCTTGGTGTCCAGCGTGTAGTGCGGCTGGGCGGGCGTCGTCTCGCGAGCTTGGGCAAGGCTCAGCGGCGCCAGGCAAAGGGCGGCGGCGATCAAGCCGGCCGACATCATACGCTTCATGGTTACTCTCCCCGATCCCGACGCTTTCGCCCATCCTGGCCGCGTCGGTTATCGCCGTTCACGTTATGCAGGTGCATAACGAAAGTCGAGGGGTCAGCGAACAAGAATCGCCGAAAGCGCCTCGGCATGAGCCTCGATCACCTCGGGATCTGATGGATCCAAGCCCCAGACCTGCCGCACCTCAGGCGCCAGGGTGTAGAAGAGCTGGGCCGCGCCGACGAAGATGTAGACGCTGGCCGCCACAGACACCTTGGGCAGGATGCCCTCGCGCTGGCACAGCAAGATGAAGCTTTCGGCGGCCTTGCGGGTCTCGACGATGAACTCCTCGGCCGCCCATCGGAAGCGCTCGCTGTCGCGCACGCTCTCCTGGACCATCAGCCGGGCATGCTCGGGATGACGCGCGGAATAGAGCACCACCGAACGGATCACCGCCTTGGCGAAGTCGCGATACGAACGATAGGCCGGATCGTCGGGGGCCGGCAGCTCCATCTCCTCGGCCTGACGCTGAAACAGATAGGTCACCGCCGAGCGCCACAGGGCGTCCTTGTTGTCGAAGTGGTACTTGATCAGCGCGTGGTGGACACCGGCCTTGGCGGCGATCTCCCGTGTCGAGGCCCCTTCGAAGCCCTGCTCGGAGAAGATCTCCAGCGCCGCCTGGAGGATGCTGGCCTGGGTGGCGGCCTTCTGACGCGCGCGAAGATTCAAGTGGGCTTCCTTGTGGGAGGGCTCGAAGCGAAGAGCCGCGAGACTAGCAACAGTCGCATGGGAATGGAAATTGGTTCACCAATCGGTGAATCAGTCTCGACATTTCATTATGCAACTGCATAACGTGTTGCTCGAGACGGGCCGACAGAGTCCGAGGGAAACGCCATGCTCGACCTGAGCCGAACACGCCACCGCGTCGCGCCGCTTCTGGCGATTGCCGCCTCACTCGCCGCCTGCGGCGCACAGAGCCAGACGCCGCCGGCTCCGCTGACGCCGGTCGAGGTCAGCGTGCAAGAAGGGGCCTTGCGCGGTTCTGTCGACGACGGCGTGCGGATTTTCAAGGGCGTGCCCTACGCGCTGCCCCCTGTCGGCGACCTGCGCTGGCGGCCGCCGCAGGCCGCCCAGGCCTGGACCGGCGTGCGTGACGCCCAGGCCTTTGGGCCAGATTGCATGCAGAACCGGGTCGGATGGGATGACACCCAGACCAAGCTGCCGGTCAGCGAGGACTGCCTGACCCTGAACGTCTGGACGCCGGAAGGCGCGAAGCGGGCGCCGGTCATGGTCTGGATCCACGGCGGCGGCTTCGTCATGGGCTCGGGCAGCCAGCCGGTGTTTGACGGCGCGGCCCTGGCCCGGCGCGGCGTCGTGGTGGTGACCTTCAACTACCGCCTGGGCCGCTTCGGATTCTTCGCCCATCCGGCCTTGAGCGCCGAACACGCCGACGACCCCAAGGCCAATTACGGTTTCATGGACCAGATGGCCGCCCTGGCTTGGGTGAGGGCCAATATCGCGGCGCTGGGCGGGGATCCCAAACGGGTGACGATCTTCGGCCAGTCGGCCGGCGGCGGGTCTGTCGCTCAGATGATGCTGATCCCCGGTGCGCGCGATCTCTTCCAGCAGGCCATCGTCCAGTCGGGCGGCGGGCGGGATGTCTGGCCGCTGCTGGCCGCCGACCGCCCGGGCAAGGCCTCCGCCGAGGCTATTGGCGTCGCCTTCGCGGAGAAAGCGAATGCGAAGGCCGCCGACGCCGCGACCCTGCGCGCCCTGCCGGCCGCCAAGCTGCTGGGCAAGCTCGATCTTCTGAACATGGAGGAGGCGATCTTCTCCGGCCCCGTGATCGACGGCCGACTGGTCACCGGCTCGGCGGTGGAGGGCTTCACGGCCGGCCGCCAGGCCAAGGTCCCGCTGCTGGTCGGGGCCAACAGCGACGAGCTGGGCATCATCCCCGGCTTCCTGAAGGGCATGTTCGCGGGCCGGACGATCGCCCAGTTGGGCCTGCCGGAAGACAAGCTGCTGGCGATCTACGGATCGAAGTCTGCGCTCAACAACGACCTGCCAGGCGACGCCACCTTCGTCGAGCCAGCCCATGCCCTGGCGCAACGGGCGACCAAGAGCGGCCAGCCGGTCTGGAGCTACAGCTTCGGCTATGTGGCCCAGGCCAAGCGCAAGGATTGGCGCGGCGCACCGCACTCCAGCGACCTCGGCTACGCCTTCGACACCTTGGACAAGCTGAAGGACCCACCGACCGCCGCCGACCAGGCGATGGCCAAGAGCTGGGCCGACGCCTGGGTCGCCTTCGCCAAGACCGGCGATCCGGGCTGGGCCCGCAACGCCCTGGCGACCGATCAGAGAATGACCGTCACCAACGACGGCATGGCGATGGCGGCGACGCCAGAGCGCATCAAGGCCCTGGGAGCCCTTCGGGACAGCCCGGCGCGCTGACAAAGACCAACAAAGAAAAGGGGAGGGGTACCATGAGACATTTGAAGACGGCGCTGGCGCTGGGGAGCTCGCTGGCGGCCCTGGCCGCCGGCCAGGCCCAGGCTCAGGAGAGCAAGGCGGCCGAGGCGCTGACCATCACGGAGGTGGTCGTCACCGCCCAGAAGCGCGAGGAGAAGCTGCAGGACGTGCCGGTGGCCGTCAGCGTGGTCGGGGAGGCCGACCTGCAGCGGCGCAACATCGGCAATATCGACCAGCTGAAGCTCGTTGTGCCCAGTTTCGAGGCGACATCCTTCGGCGTGTCGGTGCGCGGCGTCGGCACCTCGACCTTCTCGACCTCGATCGAGCCGACGGTCTCGACCGTGCTGGACGGCGTGGTTTTGAGCCGGCCGGAAATGGCGCTGGGCAGCTTCTATGACGTGTCCCGGGTCGAGATCCTGCGCGGACCGCAGGGCATGCTGTTCGGCAAGAACGCCTCCGCGGGCCTGGTCAGCATCACCACCAACGCGCCCAAGCTGGGCCGCGTCGAGGCCATCGCCAACGTCAATCTGGGCGGCGACGGCTACAACAAGTCCGACCTGACCGCGAACCTGCCGCTGGGCGACAAGGCCGCCCTGCGTGTGGTCGGTTTCGTCAACAAGCTGGACGGCGTGATCCACAATCCCCGAGACGGCCGCAGCTTCAATGGCAACGACGAATGGGGCGGCCGCGCCAAGCTGCTGTGGCGGCCTTCGGACAGGGTCGACGTGCTGATCACCGCCGACTACGCCAAGCAGGACCAGTCGATCGCCTGGTCGCCCTACAGCACCGGCCTTGGCCTGATGAGCCTGGCCCTGGCGGCCTGCGGGGTGAAGGCCTCGCCGCAGAACACCGACATCTGCATCGACGGCCCACAGTACAAGGACCGTGAGAACTACGGCTTCTCGGCCCAGGTCGACTGGAGCCTGCCGGGCGGCCTGACCCTGACCTCGATCACCGCCGGCCGCCGCGCCTTCGACTTCAGCGAGGGCGACTCCGACAGCCTGCCGCTGAACATCCTCAACACCAACATCTCCAACCAGGACCTGCGCCAGGTCAGCCAGGAACTGCGTCTGGCTTCGCCCGCCGGCGAGCGGTTGGAGTACGTGGCGGGCCTCTATTACTACCGCCAGAAGACCGATCAGGTGACCGACCAGCGCGGCACGTTCGGCGTCACGCCGATCCCGATCGTCAATTCGACGATCCGCAGCCTGGTCGATGCCGAGAGCTACGCCGCCTTCGGCCAGACCAGCTTCCAGCTGACCGACAAGCTGTCGCTGATCGGCGGGGCGCGTCTGACACACGACAAGGTCAGCCTGGACTTCAACCAGTTCACCCGCCCGGGCTTCATCGGCATCAACCCAACCGTCGTCTTCGACGACACGGCCAAGGAAACCAACCTTTCCTGGAAGATCGGCGCCCAGTACCAGCTGGCGCAGCGGGCGATGGGCTACGCGACGATCTCGCGTGGCTACAAGGGTCCGGGCTTCAACCAGACCGGCGTCTCCAACGCCACGACCAAGCAGGCGGTCGGCCCCGAGATCCCGACCAGCTACGAGGTCGGCGTCAAGACGACCCTGCTGGGCGGGCTGGCGGTGCTGAACCTGGCGGCGTTCTCGACCAAGTTCGAGGACTATCAGGCTCAAACCGTCGACTTCAGCCTGACCCCGCCGGCCTTCCGCACGATCAACGCCGGCGATCTCAAGACCAAGGGCTTCGAGGGCGACCTGACCGCCGTCCTGGCCCCAGGCCTGCTGGTCATGGCCTCGGCGGCGTATATCGACGCCAAGTACGGCACGTTCGCGCCGCTGTCGTGCGATCCGATCTCGACGCCGGTGGGCTGCGTGCTGATCGCGCCGGGCATCTACGGCTTCAACGCCTCGGGCAAGCGGCTGGGCGGAGTGTCCAAGTGGAAGACCAGCTTGGCGGCGGTCTATGAGCGTCCGATCGGTCACGGCCTGCAGCTGAACGCCTCGGCCGACTATGGCTGGCGCGACGCGCAGAACGCCGCCGCCACCGGCACGGCCGCCACCCGGATCAGAAGCTATGGCGTCCTGGGCGCGACCCTGGGGCTCGGGGCCGAGAACGATCGCTGGCGCCTGGCGGTATGGGGCAAGAACCTGACGGACAAACGCTATCCCAGCGCGCTGTTCGCTACGCCGTTCGGTGGACTGGGGGACTACAGTCAGGTCCTGACCGGCGACGCCTTCCGCCGTTACGGGGTGACCTTGAACGTTCGGTACTGAGTTCGGCGACGGCCCGGGGCCCTCCCCATCGGGCAGCCGGGTCGGATGGCGCGTTTCCTCCTGCTCGACACGCCGCGCCCATGGCCGGAGGGTTCGTCCCTCCGGCCTTCTTTTTGTGGCTAGGCGGGCTGGACGGAGATCGACAACGGGCCAGCCCCGGCGGCCCAGACCAGCAGCTTCTGAGCGGCGCGGTCGTGACGCCATTTGGCGTCGCCTTGCGAGGCCTCGACCGAGACGCCGTTCGGGAAGCGGACCTCCGGCACGAAGATCTCGGTTGGAGCATCGATCGTCGGGTCGGCCTCAATCACCAGATCCAGGCGATCATCGGCGTAGCGCACGGTCTCGATCACGCCCTGGACCAGCGGCGCATAGGGCCTGCAGAAGCCCAGCAGCGCTCGCGCCCCGGCGTCCGGGTCATTCGGCGCGACGCCGGCAGCCTGGTCGGGCGAATAGATCGACAGATCCTCCTGGTTCCAGCCGTCGCCGATCCGCAGGTCGTTGCGGTTGTCGGCGGTGTAGTTCCACTGGGTCGAAGACAGCTTCAGGGCGTCCAGGGCGTCGTACATCAGCGACAGCGCCTGAGCGTGGGCGGTCCAGACCTGCTCGCCGCGCTCTCCCTGGGCCCAGGCCCCGAAGGCGTCGCCGTGGTTCAGATCGTACGGGATGCCGAACTCGCCGATCAGGGTCGGGGCGCCGGCGTCGCCGAAGCGCGTGCCCAGCCAGGCGATATAGGCCATCTGGTTGAAGTACTTGGCCTTCAGCGGATCGGTGGGCTGGTCAGGGTCGAAGCGCTTCTTGCGCAGGATGTCGACGTCGTACCAGTGGCTGGCGTTGACGCTGCGGGCCGGCATGGCCTCGGGGAACATCCGGCCTGTGCCGACGAGGTAGGGGCACAGTTCGGCGAAGACCAGCCAGTCGGGACGCACGGCGCGGATGGTCTCGGCCACCCGGGCGAAGAACGGCGCCATGCATTCCGCCTCATGGTCGATGACCTTGCCGTCGCGCACCCGGAAGAAGTCCTCGTCCAGCACCACGTCGCCGGCCGCGTCGCAACGCCAGGCACCGGCCTGCTCGAACGGATCGGGGCCATGGTCCAGCCAGATCGACACGCCGGCTTCGTTGGCCGGATCGTGGCCGATCACCTGCAGAACGCCGCGCTCATCGCTCCAGCCCAGGCGGGCGACCTCGACGTTACGGCCACGGGCGGCGCGCAGGCCGTCCAGCGGCGTCCAGCTTGGACCCGGCCAGACGGGCAGGGGATCTTCCGGCGTCGCGCGCAGGCGCGGTTGGCTGGTCGGCAGCCCCACCCAGCCGAGGCCCGGCTCGTTGAAGGTGTCGAAGCCGATGACGTTGTCCAGGTGCGCCACCCGCCGCGCCACGGCGGCCATGGCCCCCAGATAGTGGTCCTGCAAATAGCACTGAACGTTGCGGCCCTCGACCATCCAGTCGGGGGTCAAGAGCTCGCCGGCGAAGAAGGCGGTCCAGGCGATACAGTTCGCAGCCAGCCGGTAGTTGGTCGGCCAGCTCATCATCGGATAGCGGTCTTCCTGCCGCCGGTCCTCGCTGGCGTAGTCATAGCGGTGCTGCATGACGTGGGCGGCGTCGGCGGCGTCGAACTTGGTGAAGTCCAGGCCCAGCGCCTCGAACGCCCAGCCGGGCGCGCCGTCGCCGCCGCTCATCCGGCTCCAGACGTCCTGGTGGAAATCCACGAAGACGAACAGGCCGTAAGCCTTGGCCCGCTCCACGACGGCGGTGAAATAGTCGAGATAGGCCTCGTCATATTGGCCCGGCCCCGCATGCTCGACCGCCTCCCAGGTGGTCAGCAGACGCAGGGTGTTGAAACCCCAGCGGGCGAGGCGGCCCAGGTGCTCGTCCGCGTCCTCGAGCGGGAAGGGGCGGCCCACGAAGCTGACCGTGCGATGGTCGGAAAAGTCGCTGGGCCGGTCGGTGCCGCCGTCGGGCCAGGGGACCTTGCAGTCGCCGCCCAGATTGACCCCGCGCAGGATCGCATGACGCCCGTGCGCGTCGACGAACCGGCTTCCAAGAACATCGATAGACGGCTTTGACATTCCGCTCCCCCAAAGGCATTGTCTGTTTCGTTATACAAGTGGTGAATAAACGGGGCGCGCCGATTGGTCCAGCCCCGAACGGGGGAGGCGATCAGGGAATGCCAAGCGTGGCTGTAAGCGCGTTGGGGGGCGACGCCCCTCGGCTGACGGCTGTCCGGAAGGCGGCGATCGGGATCGGGGACTTCGGCTTCAATCTGTATTGGCAGACGGCCGGGCTCTACCTGCTGTTCTTCTATACCGACGTGCTGGACCTGCCGGCGGCGACCGCCGGCTTCATCTACATGGCCGCCCTGATCTGGGACGCAGCGCTGGATCCGGTCCTGGGCGTGGTGGTCGATCGCACCCGCACGCGCATGGGGCGTTACCGGCCCTATTTGCTTTTGGGGGGAGCGCCGCTGGCGCTCGGGTTCGTGGCGGTGTTCGCCGGACCGGTCTGGCCGGCCAGGGGCGCGGTCGTGTTCGCGGCCCTGACGCACCTGCTGTTCCGCACCCTCTATGCCGTGGTTTCGATCCCTTATGCGGCGCTGTTCGCCCGCATCACCCGCGACAGCACCCAGCGGGGCGACATGGCCGGCGTGCGCATGGTGTTCGGCACCCTGGCGGCGATCGCCGTGGCCGCCCTGACCCTGCCGCTGGCCCAGGCCCTGTCGACGCCCGAAGCGCCGCGCCGGGGCTGGCTGATCCTCTCGGCGCTCTACGGTGTCATAGCCGCCCTGTGCCTGCTGGCCGTCGCCTGGGCCGCGCGCGGTCTGGACACAGCCGAGGAGGCCGCGCCGCCGCCGCGCCCGGTCCGCGACGTCCTGCGCAGCCTGGCCGCCAATCGCGCCCTTCTGCTGGTGCTGGGCGCCGTGGTTCTGAGCGCTTTCGCCGGCACGATGTTCTCCAAGAACCTGCTGTATTATTTCAAGTATGTGGTCGGCGACGCCAAGCTCGGCAGCGCCGCCCTGGCCATCGGCGCCCTGACGGCGGCGATCTGCGTGCCAGCCTTCGCGGTCGTGGTGCGTCTGGCGGGCAAGCGCGCCGCCTGGCTGATCGGCGCAATCCCAGGCCTGGCCGGGTTGGTGCTGTGGCATCTGGCGGACGGGCAGGGCGTGACCCTGTTGTTCGCCGCCGTGGCCCTGCAGGCCATGGGCCTGGCGTCCTATGTCGTCTGCTTCTGGGGCATGCTGCCCGACACCGTCGAGTACGGCGAATGGCGCACCGGCGTGCGCACCGAGTCGCTGGTCTTCGGCCTGGTCGTGCTGGGGCAGAAGGCAGCGCTAGGCCTGGGCGCAGGGTTCCTCGGCATCGCCCTGACCCATGTCGGCTATGTGCCGAACGCCGCGCAGAGTCCCGAGACCCTGGCCGGCATCAAGGCGATGATGTTCTGGATCCCGCTGGCCGGCGGCCTGGCCTCGGCCGGACTGATCGCCTTCTACCCCATCACCCGCGCGTCGCACGAGACCATGGTGGCCGAGATCGCCGCCCGCTCGGCCGATGCGCCGGTCGCCCCCACCAAGCTTTCGCTGCAAGAGACGGTGATCCAATGAACCGCGCCGCTTACCTGGCCGCTCCTCTGGCCATTCTGGGAACGCTGGCGCTGGCCGGCCAGGCCCATGCCGCCACGCCGTGCGATGACCTCGCCGACATCAAGATCCCCGGCGCGACCATCACCGCGGTCAAGGCCATGGGCGTCGGCGCGCTGCAGGCGATCGAGGTCTTCGGCATCCCCCCGCTGCCGACCAGCGCCGCCTATTGCCGGGTCAACGCCACCCTGAAGCCGACGCCGGCGTCGTCGATCCAGGTCGAGGTCTGGCTGCCGCCGCAGGAAACCTGGAACGGCAAGTTCATGGCCACCGGCAACGGCGGATATGGCGGCACGCTGGGTGGGCCGCGCCTGGCCATGCGTCCGGCGGTCAAGGCCGGCTACGCCGTGGCCGGGACCGACATGGGCCACACCGAGGACGGCGCTGGCGGCTCGGCCGACTGGGCGCTGAACCAGCCCGAGAAGATCGCCGACTGGGGCCATCGCGCCAATCACGAGACGGCCCTCTTCGCCAAGGCTCTGATCGCCGCGCACTATGGCCAGGGTCCGCGGCGGGCCTATTTCACCGGCTGCTCGGATGGCGGCCGCGAGGCGTTGATGGAGGCCCAGCGCTATCCGGGCGACTTCGACGGGATCGTCGCTGGCGCGCCGGCCAACGCCTGGACCCGGCTGATGGCCAGCTTCGCCTGGAGCTGGAAAGCCGTGCACGAGGACCCGGCCAGCCGCATTCCCGACGCCAGCCTGGCTATCGTCCAGAAGGCGGCGCTGGCCCAGTGCGACAAGCTGGACGGCGTCGTCGACGGCGTCATCGAGGATCCCCGCCGCTGCCGCTTCGATCCCGTCGTGGTCCAATGCCAGGACGGCCAGACCAAGGACTGCCTGACGTCGGCCCAGGTCGCGGGCCTGCGCAAGCTGTATCAGGGGCCGCGCGACGCCCGGGGCAAGTCGATCCTGCCCGGCTTCCCAGCCGGCGGCGAGGCCACGCCCGGCGCCTGGCCGCTGTGGATCAGCGGCGAGAAAGCCCAGCACCCGTCCTTCGCCCGCTCGTTCTTCGCCAACTTCGTCTATTCCGACACCGGCTGGCAGCTGGCCCAGCTGAACCTCGACAAGGACCTGAAGGCCGCCAAGGCGATCGCGCCCGTGGTGGCGTCCGACAATCCCGACCTCTCGGCCTTCAAGGCGCGGGGCGGCAAGCTGATCCTGTTCCACGGCTGGTCGGACGCGGCGATCACGCCGCTGGCCACGATCCAGTACTACGACGCCGTGCGTGGCAAGATGGGGGTGAAGTCAGCCGACGCGTTTTCTCGGCTCTTCATGGTTCCGGGCATGTCGCATTGCTTCGGCGGACCAGGACCCAACAGCTTCGACATGCTGGCGACGCTGGATGCCTGGGTCGAGGGCGGCGCCGCGCCGAACCAGGTCATCGCGGCCAAGACCGACAACGACTATGCCGAACTCCTGGGCATGCCGGCCAAGACCTTGCGGACGCGGCCGCTGTGCGCCTATCCCAAAACCGCCCGTTGGGACGGCAAGGGCTCCACGGACAGCGCCGCCAGCTTCCGCTGCGAGCTGGAGTGACGACGACTCGTCGCCACGCCTTCCTGCGCTAGGCCCGCTTCGGGAATTGGCCGGCCGCCAAGACGCCTCGGTGCAGCACCGTCTGGCGCCTGGGCAGCCGCGCCACGGTCTCGGCCGAACAGGCGGCGTCGACCAGCACGCAGTCGGCCGGGTCGCCGACCTTGGGCCACAGCTGTTCGCCGGACGGCGACAGCGGCGTGATCCCGCCCGTCGGGATCTTCAGGGCCTGGCCGAGGCTCAGCTCGTCGGACCAGCCGTAGAGCTGGCAAGCCAGCTTGGCCTTTTCCAGTACGTCGCCGCTGCCGAACACGGACCCAGTGGTCGACGACGCTGTCGGTGCCCGTGAACACCTTCACGCCCGCCGCCTGCAGGGTCGGGATCGGCATGACCCGACCGCCGAACGGCACGGTCGAGGCGATCGAGACTCCGGCCGCGTTCAAGCGCTGGGCCATGTCGGCGGCGGCGCCCTTGTCCAGCGACATCAGCGAGAAGGCGTGGCTGATCGTGACGCGATCCTTCAGCACCGGGTTCTTGGCCGTGATGTCGGTGATCCGGTTGATCGCGGCGACGCCGCTCTCGCCTGGTTCATGGATGTGGATGTCGACCCCGGCTTTCTCGTCGAGAGCGATCTGCATCATGGTGTCGACCGACTTCTCCATGCCGCCATCGACGGCGGTGGGGTCGATGCCGCCGACATGGGTGGCGCCGGCGCGGATGGCTTGGCGCATCGTCTGCTCCAGCCCGATGCTGACGAGGCCATGCTGCGGGAAGGCGACGATCTCGTGGCCGAAGTCGGCGTTGTGACGCTCCAGCGCCGCCCTCAGCTTTTCGACATGCTGGGTCCCGACCACCTTGTCGACGTTGCACTGGCTGCGCGCGAAGGTCGTGCCGTTCCCTTGCAACAGCGCCACCAGGGCTTCTGCGCGGGGCTCCAGCGTCGGCAGCATCTGGGGCAGCAGGGTATGCTCCAGCTGGATCTGGCCGGCGATGCCGCCCTTGCGCTTGCGAGGCGCGCGCCACGGACCGCCGTAGAAGGTCTTGTCCAGGTGGATGTGCATGTCGCGGAACGACGGCAGCATCAGCAGGCCGCCAGCGTCGTAGACGGTCGCGCCGGGCGGGATCGCCTGGCCGGCCGGCAGGATCGCGGCGATCACACCCTTGTCGATCTTGAGGGTCTTCAGCTCGGTGCGGGTGGCGATCACCTCGTCGCCCTCGCGCTCGTAGCCCGTCTCCAGCTTGACGTTGCGCAGGTAGTAGGCGCTGGCCGGGGCGGGCTTGGCCTCCGCGCGCGCCTGGCCGGAGGTCGTCGCCGCCAGGCCCAGCGCACCGGCCGCGAGGCCGCCGGCGCCGAGCAGGGCCCGGCGCGAGAGATCAGGAGTCATGGGTTCGCTCTGGTTGGTCATGTCGGCCTCTAGAACTTGTAGCGGACGCCCAGCTTCACCTGCCAGACGGACTGGGCGTTGAAGCTGGAAGCGGCCTTCGAGGTGAAGCGGTCGTACTGATAGAAATTGCCTGTCCCCGCCGAACAGCCCACGCCGGTGAACTGGCAGTTGCGCGCGACGATGTTGGACGAGACGTAGGGGCTGGGGACCTGCTGGATCACGCCCCACTTGTTGTTGATCATGTTCCCCAGGTTCTCGACGTCGACATAGATCTCGGCCTTGGCCGCATGGGGGAAGAAGGCCGGAGCCTCCTGGCTGATGCGGATGTCGACGGTGGTGACCTCGGGCGACTTGAAGGCGTTGCGAGGCGTGATCTTGCCGGCATAGTCGATCAGGCCGGTCGTCTTCAGGAAGGCGTTGAACGCCGCGAAGTCGAAGCCGGGCGCATAGGTGATGATCGGATCGCTGGTCGCGGTGACCGCGCCGTTCGAGGTCTTGGGCACATACAGCAGCTGGCGGTTGCGCGAGGCGTTCGCGCCGTTCTCGCCGACCAGCACGTCGGCCGCCTGAGACGCGTTGGCCCCGACATCGAAGCTGTAGCTGAACGGCAGGCCCGAGCGGCGCTGGGCGAACAGCGTGATGCCCGTGCGGTAACCGGTGAAGAACTCGTGGCGATAGTTCAGCGCCAGCTTGCTCAGATGGCGGAACTCGTAGTTCGAGGTCGCCAGCGACGGGTTGTTGGGATTGTCGGTGGCCACGCCGTTGTAGTTTGCGGCCGCGACCGTGCTGACCCCTGGATTGACGTCCTTGGAGTTGATGTAGGTGTGCGACAGCTGGGCGTCGAGGCCGTCCAGCAGGCCGCCGGACCAGTGCTTGCCCACCGCGAGACCCAGCTGGTCGGCGTGACCCTTGCCGGTGTTGGTGACGAAGATGTCGTAACGGTTGTCGCGGTTGCGCAGGAAGGTCGGACGGCCATCCGGCGCGGCGGGGCCGGGATTGGCCTTGCTGTAGAGGTCCTCCCAGGTCACCGCGTCGTTGACCTCGGTTCGGATATATTCGGCGCTGACCCGCCAGTCGTCGCCGCCATAGCGGCCGAGATCGAAGCTCTTCTGGACGCCGATCGAGGCCTTCCACGACGACTGCGGCTTGAAGTCCGGATCCAGGATGTTGGTGATGCCCTGGCCGGTGGCGGCGCTCTGGGTGTTGAGGGCCTGGACGGTGGCGTTGACGGTCTTGGCGTCGACATTGTTCAGGGCGGTCACGCAGGCGGCGCTGGCGGTGGCCGTGCGGCTGCAGTTGACGTTCCCGAGCACGATGCCGGTGTTGTAGAAGGTGTTGGCCGTCCAGACGGTGGGCGAGCCGCCGCCAAACAGACCGACGCCGCCATAGACGGTCAGGGTCGGATCGGGCTGCCAGTTGAAGCCGATGCGCGGCTGCAGGAGATGCTTGCCGCCCAGGTTGGCGCCGTTGTCCAGACCGTAGCGGGCCATGACCACCGGGTTGCTCTGCGGCCTGTCGCTCTGCTCGAACCAGTCGTAGCGCAGGCCGGCCTTCAGGGTCAGGTTCGGCAGGACCGACCATTCGTCCTGCAGATAGGCGGTGTTCATGGTCGAGTGGATGGTCGCCCCGCCGTGAGCCTTGTTGTTGTCGCCGGCGTTGGCATAGGCCAGCGATGAGGCCTGGCGCGCCTGCAGGTCGGCGATCGAGTTGAAGACATAGGCGCCGTTGGCGTTCTGGACGAACAGGTCCCAGATCTTCAGGGCCTCGCGCTCGTAGCCGCCGGTGATCCTGTGATTGCCCAGGGTGTAGATGCCTTTGGCGCGGTACTGCTGCAGATAGGTGGTCAGCTCGTTGGCCTGGTACGAGGCGTCGGTGCCGGCATAGATGCTGGGGCCCGTGGTCGCGCCATTCAGATAGACCCGGAACTGGGCGTAATCGGTTCCCGCGAGCGGCGTCGAGGGGTTGTCCATCTTCTTGTAAGAGGCGCTGAGCTCGGTGGTGAAGTTCTCGGTCCAGTTCGAGAACAGCTGCGCCTTGTAGACGTCGAGATTGTTCTCGCGCTCGATGTATTTGGACAGCAAGCCCAGCGAGGTGGAACTGCCGGTCAGGGTGTTGCCCGAGGCGCTGAGGCTGGAGCCATAGGTGCGCTGGTAGGACACCGTCGCGCGGTGGCGGTCGTTGATGTTCCAGTCCAGCTTCCCAAACCACTTCTCGTCGCGGTTCGGGAACTCTGAGGCGGTGTAGCCAAGCGGATCATAGCCGTAGACCGACTTGATGATCTCGCGGACCTGTTCGGCCTGGGCGACGGTGACGCCAGGCACCTCGTTGGGCATGCCCGAGCCGGTCGGGCCGGTCAGCGACGGCTCCAGGTGCTCGAACTTCTCGTAGTTGAAGGTGAAGAACAGCCGGTCCTTGATGATCGGGCCGGTCAGGGTGACGCCCCAGGTCTTCTCGGAGAACTTGCCGCCCAGGGTGCGTCGCTGCAGCGAGCCGTCCTGGAAGTCGGTGTACTGGAACTTCTTGCCCTGCAGGTTCTGGTTGGTGTTCTCGAAGAAGGCCGCGCCGTGGAAGGCGTTGCCGCCGGACTTGGTGGTGGCGTTCAGCGTGCAACCGCCGAACGAGCCGTAGTTGACGTCGTAGGGCGCAATCTCGACGCCCAGGGTCTCGACGATGTCCATCGAGACGGGCGAGCGCTGGGTCGGATAGCCGTTGGCCTGTAGGCCGAAATCGTCGTTCTGGCGCACGCCGTCGATGGTCAGCGAGTTGGAGCGGTTGTTGGCCCCGCCGCAGATCAGCGCCTTGTTGTTGGTCGAGTCGATGGCCACGAACGGGTTCATCCGCGCCACGTCCTTCAGGTCGCGACTGATGGAGGGGGCCAGCTGGATCTCGGCGGCGCTGAAGTTGGAGCTGGGGCCGGTCTTCAGGTCCTTGGCGCCCACGGAAGCGGCGGTGACGACCACGGCGTCGACCGAGCCGGTCTCCAGAGCGAAGTTCAGCTGGAAGGCGTCGCCGGTATTGATCGACGGGACCTGGACGGACTTGGCGCCGTACTGGCTGGATTTCGCCGTCACGACGTAGGGACCGCCCGGACGCAGGTTGCGGGCCGAGAAGCCGCCGTCGGCATTGGTGGTCGTATTGGTCGTGGTGTCCGACGGGGCGTGGACGATGGTGACCGGGACACCGGCCAGCGGCGCGCCAGCCTCGTCGGTCAGGCGCCCCTGGATGGCGCCGGTGATCACCTGGGCGCGAACCACCATCGGTGCGGACGCCACGGCCATCGCGATCACCCCGAACGCGACGCTGGACGCAAGCCTTCTTGAAAACGACATCGCCAAATCCCCTCTGTGCGAGTCCGATCCGCGTATCCCCACGCGGCGGTCGCCCTGGAGCGGGGCCGGCCTCGCCGACCGCCCGCCCTGGGCGCGTCCTTAGGGAGCCAGAGGTTTCGTCGATGATCTAAAATTAAATCGTCGACGATTTGAATATATGACGTCGACGTTAATGTCTGCCGGATTTTTAGCGCCCGAGAACGGCTGATGCTTGCAACAGCGGCGCCCGGAAGCGGTTTTGAGGGTTTGAAAGGGCAGGGAAGGTCGCCGGAAGGGCGACAGATCGTCGACGATCAGGTCGCAGTCGTGTCGACTACAGACGGTCGATCTCGGTCTCGCGGACCTTCTCTGCGCCACCTTCCAACGAGAAGCGGTCGCGAGTCGTGACGTAGAAGCTGGCCCCGAAGCGGCCGACCGGGAAATAGTCCTGCAGGCTAACACGCCAGGTTGTGGAATCGACCAGCCCCTCGCGGGCGTGCAGGTGCAGCACCTTGCCGAAGAAGATCAGTCGGCTCTCGGTGCGGACGGTCTCCCACAGGGCGCATTCGAAGGCGACGGGCGCCTCGGCGATGCGCGGCGGTGCCACCTCGACCGACGGGGCCGACGTCAGGCCGACCAGGTCCAGCTCGCTCTCGTGTGAGGGAATGGCCTCTCCACAGGCATGCATCTTGGCCGCGATGGCTTCGTCGGTCAGATGGACCACGAACTGGCCCGTGGCGGTGATGTTGGCGGCGGTGTCCTTCAGCGCGCCGTCGGCCAGCATGTTGACGCTGATCATCACCAGCGGCGGATCCTCGCCCAGCATGTTGAACATGCTGAAGGGCGCGGCGTTGACCACGCCGTCGGCGTTGACGGTGGTGACCAGGGCGATCGGCCGAGGGACGATCAGGCTCGCCATCAGCTTGTAGCGTTGATAGGCGGTCAGCTTGGCGAAATCGACGTGCATGGCGACCGTCCGGCTGGAGGGGAGGGCGGCGATCACGCCAGGTTGAGCATCTGGGCCAGGGTCTTCACCGAGGATGGCCGCTCCAGGCAGATGCGATCCTCCAACCCGACCAGGTGGGCGTTCATCGCCGCCACGGCCCGCGCTGCGTCGCCCTTGGAGATGGCGTCGACGATGTCGCAATGCTCCTCATGCTCGCAGGCGGCGTTGCCGGCCGGTTCGTACAGGGCGACGATCAGCGAGCAGCGCGAGATCAGTTCGGTCAGATAGCCCAGCAGGATCGGATTGCCGCCCAATGCCGCCACCCGCAGGTGGAAGTTGCGCGCGGTCTGGGCCCAGGCCGGCTGGTAGGCGTTGCTCATCGCCTCTTCCTCCTGCCGGAGCAGGGCGTGAAGTTCGTCGATGTCCTTGCCGCTGTGGCGCTTGACCGCCAGCTCGACCAGGGCCGCCTCCAAGGCCCGGCGGGCTTCGAAGATCTTGCGGGTCTCTTCCGGCGTCGGAGCGGCGATCACCGCCCCGCGGTTGGGGCGCAGCTCGATGATGTGGTCATGTTCCAGGCGCTGCAGCACCTTGCGCACCACGGCGCGACTGACGCCGAACAGGTCGCAGAGCGCCGGCTCGGGCAGCTTGGTTCCCGGCGGCAGGCGTTGATTCAGAACGCCGTCGAACACCGACTGATAGATACGCTGCTCGACGTCGCCGCTTCCGTCGACCGGCGCGATGCCGCCCATGTCGGTCTTGGCGGGGCCGCGCGTGGCCTTGCCTCTGCCGCTGGCGGCGGACTTGCGGGGCGCGGCGGATGCGGTTTGCTTGGTCATGACGTAAGCCGGTAAACGAAGATGGGGTTGTAGGCCCGCCAGGTTGCGTTCAGCGCAAGCGCCAACCGATACGTCCTGACGTCGTTGACCGCAGATTGCCGTGATGGCGAGCAATCTGACAACGACTTTTGTCGACTTTTTGCACACATCAACTGTCGACCAATAAATCTTCATATCGTCGACGATTTTGCGATCGATCTTGCGTCGACCGCCGACTTAGCTGGGGTCAGACGCCGCCGCGAGGGGCGTATGGCCCTGATCCTAGAGGTGCGCCCATGCCGCAACCCTCCCGACGTACTCTTCTGATTGGCGGCGGCGCCGTCATGGCCCTGGGCGGGGCGGCGATCGCGCTCAAGCGCCCCGGCGGCGGCGAGCCGATCAAGATCGGCCTGATCACTGCGCTGTCGGGCCAATCGGCTCGCTCGGGCGAGGCGATCTCCCGCGGCCTGACCGTGGCCATCGACGAGATCAACGCCGCCGGCGGCCTGCTGGGCGGGCGGCAGGTCGAGCTGATCCGCCGCGACGACGAGAGCAGCCCCGCCAAGGGCGTTACCGCCGCGCGCGAGCTGATCTTCAAGGAAAAGGTCGCGGTGCTGGTCGGTGGTCTCGACACCCCGGTGGCCCGCGCCATCGTGCCGATCGCCACCCAGGCCAAGACCCCGTTCATGGTGCCTTGGGCGGCGGGCACCGCCATCACCCACAACGGCGCCGACCCCAACTTCGTGTTCCGCGTCTCGGCCGTCGACGAGGAGGTCGACAAGGCCATGGTCGCCTACGCCCGTGAGGTGTTCAGCGCCCGCAAGCCCGGCTTGATCATGCTGAACAACCCCTGGGGCGAGTCGAACGAAAAGGGCCTGCAGGCGGCGCTTTCCGCCACGGGCCTGTCGCCGGCCGGCTCGGAACGCTTCGAAGCCTCGGACATCGATGTCACGCCGCAACTGGGCCGCTTGCGGGCGGCGGGCGCGGACGCCCTGCTGCTGGTCGGCACGGTCGGCCCCTCGGCCCAGGTCGTGAAATCTCTGGATCGCATGGGCTGGACCGTCCCCGTCGTCTCGCACTGGGGGCCCGCCGGCGGACGCTTCGGCGAGCTGGCGGGGCCGAACGCTGGCCGCGTCAAGTTCGTCCAGACCTACAGCTTCGCCGGTCCCTCCAGCCCCATCCGCGACCGGGTGATGACCGCGCTGAAGGCCAAGTACGCCGACATCAAGGGGCCGGCCGACGTCACGCCGGCGGTCGGCGTGGCCAACGCCTACGACGCCATGCACCTGACCGCCCTGGCCATCGCCAAGGCCGGCTCGACCGACGGCGACGCCGTCCGGCGCGGCTATGCCGGCGTGGAGGTCTATGATGGCCTGATCAAGCGCTACGAAAGACCGTTCGCGACCAGCCATGATGCTCTGGGTCAGCAGGACTATGTCTGGGCGCAGTTCGAAGGCGATCACATCGTCCTCGCCTCGCCCTCGCGCGTCTAGGCGGCCATGGACCTGTTGCCGGCCCTGATCAGCGGCCTGGCGCTGGGCAGTCTGTACGGACTGATCGCGCTGGGCTTCCATCTCACCTTTTCGGTCTGCGGCGCGCTGAACTTCGCCCAGGGGAGCAGCGCCATGCTGGGCGCGGTGCTGACCTTGGCCCTGCGACAGGCGGGTCTGCCTTCGGCCGCAGCGATCCCGGTCGCCATCTTCCTGTGTGGGCTTTATGGCCTGGTGGTCGAGCGGGCTGCGGTGCGGCCGTTCCTGGCGCGCCGGTCCGACGCCTGGCTGATGGCCACGGTCGCGCTGGGCCTGATCACCGACAACGCCGCCCTGTTCCTGTTTGGCAGCGAGCCCCGGGCGATGAGCTCGCCTCTGGTGCAGTCGTCGGTGACGATCGGCGGGGTAGGGCTGGGCGTCTATCAGCTGCACCTGCTGGTCCCAGTCGTGGCCCTGGCTATCGCTGGCGCACTGCACCTGTTGAGCCGCCGATCCCTGTGGGGCGTGGCCATGCTGGCGACGGCCCAGAACCGCGACGCCGCCAGCCTGATGGGCATACCGGTCTCAGCCATGGTGGCCGGGGCCTTCGCCGCCTCGTCGGCCCTGGCGGGCGCAGCGGGAATCATGGTCGCGCCCCTGTTCAACGTGCAGTCCGACATGGGCGTCGTGCTGGGCCTGAAAGCCTTCGCCGTCGCCATCCTGGGCGGACTGCGCAACGCCTGGGGCGTGATGATCGCCGGCCTGCTGTTTGGCGTCGCAGAGTCGACGATCACGATGAGCCTTGGCTCCGGCTACACGCAGATGCTGACCTTCGCCCTGGTGATCCTGGCCCTGGCGGTGCGCCCCAATGGCCTTCTGGGCAAGGCTGAGGTGAGGAAGGTATGAGCCGGATTTCGTCGCTTCTGCCGGTGCTGGCGGCAGTCGCCGCCGCCATGGCCGCCGCCGCCATGGTCAACAGCTACTACGCCTTCGTACTGGGCCAGATCGCGCTGCTGGCCATCGTCGGCATCGGCCTGAACGTGCTGATCGGCCTCAGCGGCCAGATGTCGTTCGGCCATGCCGGCCTCTACGCCCTGGGCGCCTACGCCGTCGCGATCCTGACGGCTCGCCTGGGCCTGAGCTTCTGGATCGCCTGGCCGCTGGGCGCGGTCGCCGCCGCTGCGGTCGGAGCCCTGCTGGCGGTGCCGGCCCTGCGCCTGAAGGGCCCCTATCTGGCCATGGTCACCATCGCCTTCGGCCTGATCGTCGAGCACGGCCTCGTCGAGCTGAAGGGCTTGACCGGCGGACAGAACGGCATCCTCGACATCGCCGCTCCGCACCTTGGGCCGATCGTCCTCGACGGGCGGGGCCTGGCCATGCTGGGGGTCGCCGTGGCCGGTGTGCTGTACGTCGCCTACGCCGCGCTGTCGGCCGGCCCCTGGGGCGCGGGCCTGCGTGCGGTGCGCGACAGCGAAGTCGCCGCCGCCTCGATCGGCATCGACGCCACCGTAGTGCGCACGACGGCCTTCGCGGTCTCCGCAGGCTTGGCAGGCCTGGCGGGCGGGCTGTTCGCGCCGATGGCCGGCTTCGTGACGCCCCAGACCTTTGGCCTGACCCAATCGATCCTGTTCGTGCTGGTCGTGGTGATCGGCGGGACCGGCTCGCGGCTGGGGCCGATCCTCGGCGCGATCGTGGTCGGGCTGCTGCCGGAGCTGTTGTCGTCGTTCGAGGCCTACCGGATCCTGGTGTTCGGCGCGCTGCTGCTGGTGGTCCTGTGGCTGGCGGCGGAGGGTCTGGTCGGCCTGTGGGGCGCCAAGCCCCAGGCGGGTGAGCCGATCGACAGCGGTCGCCCTCTGGCGGAGGTTCTGTCCGTACGCTCACGCCGCGCTTTGGAGGCGGAGGGGCTGGGCATGGCGTTCGGCGGCGTGAAGGCGGTCGACGGCGTCAGTTTCATCCTGCCGCCGGGCCGTGTGACCGCCCTGATCGGTCCGAACGGCGCAGGCAAGTCGACCGTGATGAACATGCTGAGCGGCTTCTATGCGCCGACGCAGGGCAGGGCGCTGCTGGGCGGCGCGGCGCTGCCTGCTGGCGCAGCCTGCCAGGTGGCCCGGGCCGGGGTGGCGCGCACCTATCAGACATCGCAGGTGTTCGAGGGTCTCAGCGTCGAGGACAATGTCGCCATTGCCTGCCGCAAGGGGCAGTTGGGCGGCGTGCTGGACGGACCAAAGCGCCTGGCGGCCGAACGCGCGCTTGCCCGCGACCTGCTGGCCGCCTGCGGCTTCGCGGGCGATCCATGCGCGCTGGCGGCCGGGCTGGCCCATGTCGATCGTCGCCTGGTCGAGATCGCCCGGGCCCTGGCCGCCGATCCTGACGTCCTGCTGCTGGACGAACCCGCCGCTGGCCTGTCCAAGGCCGACAAGGCCAGGCTAGGTCAGTTGTTGCGCGCCGTGGCCGACTGCGGGATCGCCGTCGGCTTGATCGAGCACGACATGGGCCTGGTCATGGGGGTCTCCGACCATGTCGTGGTGCTGAGCGCCGGGGCCCGGATCGCCGAGGGCGCGCCGGCGGCGGTGCAGGCCGACGAGCGGGTCCGCGAGGCCTATCTCGGCGCCGCCCCAGCGGTTGCCGCGGCGCACGAGGCTCCGCGTGGACCGCGTGGCCGCGACGCCCTGCGCGTCGTCGGCCTGGGGGCGGGCTATGGCGCCGCGCCGGTGCTGAACGGCGTCGAGCTGGAGGTGCGCCAAGGCGAGGCCGTGGCCCTGCTGGGCGCCAACGGCGCCGGCAAGTCCACCCTGATGAAGGTCGTCAGCGGCCTGCATCCGGCCGGCGCCGGCCAGGTCGTGTTCGAGGGCGTCGTGATCAACGACCTCGCGCCCGATGACCGGGTGCGCAAGGGTGTGGTGCTGTCGCCCGAGGGGCGGCAGGTGTTTCCCGAACTGACCGTGGCCGACAATATCCGCCTGGGCGCCTTCCTGGACGGTCGCGACCTGGAGGTCCGTAAGACCGCCGTGCTGGAGCGCTTTCCGAAGCTGGCCACGCTGCTGGACCGTCGCGCTGGCCTGCTGTCCGGCGGCGAGCAACAGATGCTGGCCCTGGCCCGTGCGCTGATGAGCCAGCCCCGCATCCTGTTGCTGGACGAGCCGTCCCTGGGTCTGGCGCCCAAGGTCATCGCCGAGATGTTCGCGTCCTTCCGGCGGCTGCGCGACGAGGGCATGACCCTGCTGATCGTCGACCAGATGGCGGGGCAGGCGCTGTCGGTGTCCGACCGCGCCTACGTCATCGCCGACGGCCAGGTCGTCGCCCAGGGCGCAGCGGCCGACCTCGCCGGCGATGAAACCCTGGCTCGGGCCTATCTCGGGATCTGACCGCGGCGTCCGTCCGGGTTCATAATGGGCTGTCACGAGCCCATCACGCCCATGGGGTAACTGCGCCCACTTGCGGTTCTCCGAAACCAGCCTTGGGTGGGGCGTGAACATGTCGGCGGCGCCGATCTCTCTCGGTCGGCATCGCGATCTGACCTTGGCCTACGGCGCAGCGCACTTCGGCAAAAGCCTGTTCTGGAATTGCGGCACGCTGCTGCTGGCCTTTTTCCTGACCGAGGTCGCGGGCCTGTCGCCGCTGGCCATGGGCGCGGTGCTGGCCGGCAGCCTGTTGCTCAGCGCCGCTACCGACGTGATCATCGGCCGCCTGCTGCACCGGCGACTGTCACACCCTCTGTCGGCCGGAAGTTTGCAGGTTTGGGGCTGCATCTTCGTCAGCCTGGCGCTGCTGGGCCTATTCGCCGCGCCGCTGGCGCCTGCCGCGCTGCGTTTTGGCTGGGTGCTGGCGGCTCTGCTGGCCCTGCGCGTCAGCTACAGCGTCTACGACACGCCTCAGAACGCCCTGATGACGCTGGCCACGCATGATTCCTCGTCACGATCTCGCGTGGCCGCTCTGAGGGTGGCTGTCAGCGGCCTTGCGGCCCTGATCCTGGCGGCGGGCGTGCTGCCTTTGCTGGCTTCCGGCGCGTTCTCCGCGCCGCGCCAGCGCATTATGCTGTTCGTAGCGCTGGGCGGCGCCATGGCCATGATCGGACTTTGCACGGCGATCTGGCTGAGATGGGCGCTGTCGCGCGTGGATCTGGAACACGTCTCGCCGTCCAAGGCGCAGTCGCCCGTCGACCCGAAGGCGGCGAGGGCGGGGGCCCCGATGGTCGAACTGCTTCCCCTCTACGGCATCGCGTTCGCGTTCCCCTTCGCCATGTCGGCCTTCGCCAAGCTCGAGCCCTACTACGTCGCCTATGTGCTGGCTTCACCGGTCTGGGCCGGCGCCCTGGCGATCGCCGGCTCGTCGGGCGTGCTCCTATCGCAACTGGCCTGGGGGCGCGTGTTGCGACGTCTTGGACGGCGGTGGGCCTTCATCTGTCTGAGCTTCGCCCTCCTGGCCAGCGCCGTTGTGTTTGGATTGTCGGCGCAGACCGCCTGGAAGGCGACTATCGCGGCGGGCCTCATCGGCGTGGCCAGCGGCGGACTGAACATGCTGATCTGGTCGACGGTGGCTGACGAGGCGGCTGCGCGGGGACGCGAGCAGGTCGGCTTGATCTACGGCGTCTTCACAGCCGTCTCGAAGACAGCGCCGGCCGTGAGCGGTCTGGGCCTTGGGGTCTTGCTTGGACAGTTCGACTACCGCGCGACCGGCAGCGACGGCTTGATCCTGTTGATATCGGGGTTTCCCATTCTGGGCGCCCTGGCCTGCGCCGGGATCGCGCTGTTCTGGCGGGAGCGTCCCGCACCGTGAACCGGCAGGTCTTTGCGCGGCCGCCCTTCGCCGCCTAATAACCGTCGCGGTTCGTTACCTTGCGCACTGACTTGTGGCGGAAAACATGGCGTCGGCTTCAGACTCGAACACTCCTCCGGGGCTTCCTTCATCGGAGCGATTGATCGACGTCGCGCGTCGCGAGCTGGCGTCCGGGGGGCTGCGCTCGATGAGCTTTCGCCGGTTGGGCGAAGCGGCGGGCGCCACCTCCGGCGCACTGACCTACCATCTCGGCGCCAAGGCCCAGATCCTGGCGGATGTGGTGGCGGGGGAGCGCGCGCGCGACCGTACCTGGCACGAGGCCTGGCTGGAGCGGTTCGCTCCGCTCGATCGACTGGACGCCCAGGCTCTGGCCGCCCTGCTGGAGCACTATCTGGAAGCCATCTCGCGCGATGACGCTCGGCTGACGCAACTGATCTGGACGGATCTGATGCTGCGCGCGCCTCAGGACGAGGAGGTCAAGGCGCTGATGCAGCCCTGGCTGCGAGAACGAGAAGCGTTCTGGATCCGCCTGCTGGACGGACGCATCGAAGACGCCTCGATGTGGAGCATGGCGCTCTGGGCCTTCACAGCCGACGAGGGCGTTCACAGCTTGGCCCTCGGCGACAATCCCGACTACCGGCTGCTGCGCCGCATGGCGGCGGATCGTCTGTCTCGGCAACTGGATCCCATGCAACGCGGGGGCGTTGATGGCGCGTTTGCGCGGCTCGTCGAGCGCCTGAACCCCAGGATGGATCTCCCGGGCCGGGACGCGGTTTCCGACCTGCAACTGGCCGGACGTCGTCACGACATCGCCTTGGCGGCCTGCGGCGTGCTGCTGGATGAGGGGATCGACGGGGTCACCCATCGCGCGGTCGGTGACCGAGCCGGCATTCCGCCATCGACGGTCGCCTACCATTTCCGCGCCGCCCCGGACCTGATGCGTGCGGCCTTGGCCATGGTCTATCTCGTCGCCCAGGGAAGATCGCCGGCCCCCGCGCCCGATTCCTACGAGCGGCGCGCGGCCGTCGTGGTGCGCGGCACGCTGTCCATCGCCCTGGCCGCTGCGAGAGACAGGACGCTGGTGGAGCATTCGATCGATCTGCGCCGCCTCCGCGGTGAGAACTATGTCCACACGCTTCGAGAGGATGGCTGCACCCATATCGACGACCTCGACGGACAGGTCGCAGCGCTGGTGATGACCGGGGCAGGGGCCTTGAGCGGTCTGGGCGGGGTCATCTCCCCCGAGCTCAGCGGTTGGATCTCGAGAAAACTCAGAAACTGAACAATCGTTATCCAGCCTTTGGACGCGCCAGGCTTGGCTGGGATGGGATTTTGCACATGTGTTATGCGACCGTCATCAATGACGGCCATAAGCCTCCGCGTCGAACACGATCAGAGGGGCTCACCTGTGTCTTTTCGCCTAGTTTCGTCGGCTTCACGCCTCATTCTCATGTGCGGCGTCAGCCTTCTGGCGGCTGAACAAGCGTTCGCTCAGAGCGCCAACCAGGTCAGCATCGTGGACGAGGTTCTCGTCACGGCCCAGAAGCGCGAGCAACGCCTCAGCGACGTGCCGATCTCGATCGTGGCCTTCGGCGCCGAGGCGCTGGACCGCGAAAACCTTACGGACTTCGAGCGGCTGTCCCTGCGGACGCCCGGCTTCTTCGTGCAGCAGCAGACCGACAGCTCGGCCAGCTTCGTCATGCGCGGCGTCGAGGCGGCCAGCGCCGGCGCCGCGTCGGAACCGGGCATCTCGTTCTTCCTCAACGACGTCGACACCAGCCGCTCGCGCGGCGCCCTGAAAGAGCTGTTCGACATCGAGCGGGTCGAGATCGCCAAGGGCCCCCAGGGCGCCCTCTATGGCCGCGGCTCCCAGACCGGCGCCATCGCCGTCTACACCAAGCGCGCCAACACGTCGGAGACCTTCTGGTCGCTGGAAGGGCAGGCCGGGAACTACAACCTCTACAGCGTGACCGGCGTGGTGAACGTGCCGGTCGTGAAGGATGAGCTGGGCCTGCGTGTCGCCGTGCGCCGCCGTGACCGCGACGGCTATGCGCGCAACCTGGTCGACGGCCGCATGCTCAATGACGACGACCTGTGGGCGGCGCGGGCCTCCTTGCGCTGGCAGGCCGCGCCGAACGCGACCATCGACCTGATCGTCGACCACCAGGCCGACGCCGACACGGCCGCGATGACCAAGGCGATCAACATCGCTTCGCCCGGCGGCGACAGAAGTCCGTTCAGCGACGCCGCCCAGAACTATTACGACCCGCCCCAGAGCCGGAAGCAGACCGGCGCGACCCTGATCGGCGAGTGGACCCTCAACGACGCCTGGAGCGCCCGCTCGATCAGCGCGTGGCGCAAGGTCGACTTCGCGGAATCCTGGGACATCGACGGCACGTCGTACGAGTTCGCCATCGGCAAGAACCTGGCGGACGACCAGAAGATCCTCAGTCAGGAGTTCCGCCTGAACTACGACGACGGCGGGCGGTTCCGCACCGCATTCGGCGCCAGCTACTACAATGACAAGACCTTCAACCTTGTCGACCTGACCCTGAACGAGCAGCTGCTGCTGGCCGGATTCCCGCGCGTCACGACGCCGGTCACCCAGTTCCAGGTTGCGCCGGGCGTCTTCCGACCGGTGACCAAAGGGGTCAACAACCTCAACTCGACCCGTAACGATCGCGACAGCTGGTCGGCCTACGGCAACATCAGCTACGATCTCGCTTCGCGCCTGACCCTGGACGTCGGCCTGCGCTACACCCACGACAAGGCTACGGTCAGCAACTGGTCCAAGGTGTCGACGATCGACGGCGTGGCGCCGATCGCCTTGCCGAACGGCCTGGGCAACTCGCTGGGCCAGGAGTTCTCCAACACCGGCACGTACGACCTGATCCAGCCGCGCGCGTCGGTGATGTGGAAGCTGAACGACGGCCTGAACGTCTATGCCGGGGTCTCGCGCGGTCTGCGCTCGGGCTATCCGCAGGTGACGTTCAACGCGCCCGTCAGCGGCTCGCCCCGCCCCGTGTTCAGCGAACTGAAGACCGAGGAGATCGTCAACTACGAGATCGGCGCCAAGGGCATGCTGGGCCGCAACCTGTATATCGAGGCGGCCGCCTTCACGTACGACTACAGCAACTTCCAGACCCGGGCCATCGACCTCACCGTCGGCACCGTCAACGCCGGCAAGGCTTCGGCCTACGGCCTGGAAACCAGCGCGACCTGGCGGGTTTCGCCCGATCTGAAGCTGACGGCGGCCCACGCCTTCCTGCACAGCCAGTACGACGAGTTCTACGAGGTCGTGGGCGGCGTCCTGACCGATCGCTCGGGCAATGTCTTCCGCATGGCGCCCAAGCATACGGTCTCGCTGGGCGCCGACTGGCGCAAGGCCGTCGCCAACGACTGGGAGATGTTCGCCAACACCAACTACGCCTGGCGGTCGAAGTTCTACATGAACAACGACAACCTCGAGACCGAGATGCAGAAGGCCTTCGGCCTGCTTGACCTGCGCCTGGGCGTCGAACGCTCGGATGGTCTGCGCATCGAGCTCTACGGCGAGAACTTGCTGGATCAGAACTGGGTCCGCGACGTGGGCAACGGCGGCAAGAGCTTCAACGTGCCGACCGCGATCCGCGCCAATCCGCGCTTCTTCGGCGTGCGCTTCCGGATCCAGGGGTGAGCCGCATGAACGCCATTCTGAAAGGGACCGCGGCGCTCGCCGCGGTTCTGGCCGCCACGGCCCCCGCAACCGCCGCGGAACCGCCGCAGCCGCGCCTGAACCAGATCCAGGTGATCGGCACTCACAACAGCTACAGTCAGCCGGCCGATGCCCGGGTCTTCAAGGTGATGACGCCGCTGCTGCAGCCCACGCTGGACAAGATGCTTACGACCTTGCCGCCGGAGGTGATGAGCATCCTGCGCGAAGAACATCCGAACAGCGTCTTCGAAAATCTCCAAGCCGGGCTGGAATACATTCATCCTCCGATCGAAGCGCAACTGCGCGGCGGGCTGCGCAGCCTGGAGTTCGACCTGAACGTCGACCACGAGGGCGGCCGGTTCCTGAACCCGTTGCCCTATCGTCTGCTGCGCGAGCAGGGCGAACGCGACCTGGCGCCGATCTACTCGGACGCCATGGCGGAGCCGGGCCTGAAGGTCATGCACGCCGTCGACGTGGATTTCCGCAGCCATTGCCCGACCTTCCGCATCTGCCTGCGCCAGGTGAAGACCTGGTCCGACGCCAATCCGGGCCATTCGCCGGTCTTCATCCTGCTGGAGCCCAAGTTCCAGAGCCTGGCCGCCGCGGCCCCGGGGGCGACGCCGCTCGATCCGTTCGACGCTCGCGCCTTTGCGGAAATGGACGCTTCGATCGCCGAGATCATCGGCCGCGACCGGGTGATCGCGCCCGACGACCTGCGCGGCTCGTATCCGACGCTGGAAGCCGCCGCCCTGGCGGGCAACTGGCCGACGCTCGAAGCGGCCAAGGGGAAGATCGTCTTCCTGATGATTGTGCCGGGCCTGAACCTCGCGACCTTTACGCCCTACATGCAAGGGCGGCCGAACCTGGAGGGCCGCCTGGCCTTCGTGCAGGGGCGGCCCGGCATGCCCCATGCGGCTTTCGTCATGCTCGACAACGCCCTGACCCGTGGGGCCGAGATCCGCGATCTGGTCTCGCGCGGCTATCTGGTGCGGACGCGGTCGGACATCGACACCGGTGAGGCCCGGACCAACGACGTCGCCCGCCGCGACGCCGCCCTGGCCAGCGGCGCCCAGATCGTCTCGACCGACTATCCCTTCGCGCCGAACATCTTCGGCAACAGCTTCGTCGTCAGCCCATTCCCCGGCGGCTCGCGGCCCAACCCCGTCGCCATCGCCGGCCCTCACGTCAAGGGAGCCGGCAAATGATCCCGAATACGGCCCTTTCCCGTCGGCAAGCTCTTGGGGGCGCGACCCTGCTAGCGGCGCTCGCGCCGACCGGCGCCCAGGCGGAAAGCCGCGCCAAGCCGCGTCCGGCCTCCGGCCAGGCCGCCCCCTTCCTGTGGGGCGTAGCCACGGCCGGCCATCAGGTCGAGGGCGGCAATGTCGGGTCGGACATCTGGCTGCTGGAGACTGTGAAGCCGACCGTCTTCGCCGAACCGTCCGGCGACGCCTGCGACGCCTATCATCGCTATCGCGAGGATATCGGCATCACCGCGGATCTGGGGCTGAACGCCTGGCGCATGGGCGTCGAATGGGCGCGGATCGAGCCTGAACCAGGCCTTTTCTCCCAAGCCGCGCTCGACCATTACGAACGCATCGTCGATTACGCGCTGGAGCGAGGCCTGGCGCCGTTCTTGACGCTGCATCACTTCGCCTCGCCACGCTGGCTGGCCGCGCAGGGCGGCTTCGAGGTCATGGAGACGGCGGATCGCTACGCCGCCTATGCCGAGCGGGTCGGAAAGGCGCTGGGCGACCGCCTGGCCGGGGCGGTGACCTTCAACGAGCCCAATGTCGTCCAGCAGGTGACCTGGTCCCCGACCGGCTATGACCTGGATGCGCGGACCATGGCGGTGTTCAACGCCATGCTGCAGTCGGCGGCCCGCGCCTGTGGCTCCGACAAGTTCAGCACGTTCCTGTACGGCGACATGCAGACGCTGCACCCGACCATCATGCGCGCGCATGCCCTGGGCGTTCAGGCGCTGAAGGCGGGCCCGGGCCGCTACCCTGTCGGCATCAGTCTGGCCATGGGCGACGAGCAGGGCGTAGGCGAAGGAAACCTGGCCGAACGGAAGAAGTCCGAGGTTTACGAACCCTGGCTGCGCCTCGCGGCGGAGCATGGCGACTTCGTGGGCGTCCAGACCTATACCCGCGCCCTGGTCGGCCCAAGGGGCAACCTGCCGCCGCCGCCGGGCGCGGAGCTGACCGCAGCGCAATACGAGTTCTATCCCGAGGCGCTGGAGGCGACGATCGCCTATGCCGCCCGCGTTTCCGGCAAGCCGATCTACGTCACCGAGAACGGCGTCGCGGCGCACGACGACGCGCGCCGGGTGGCCTATATCGACCGGGCTCTGGACGCCCTGGCGCGGGCGCGCAAGGCCGGCGCCGACGTGCGAGGCTATTTCCACTGGAGCCTGCTGGATTGCTACGAATGGCTGCATGGCTATTCGCGGCCGTTCGGCCTGGTCGCCGTGGACCGCGAAACCTTCGTCCGAACGCCGAAACCCAGCGCCCGACGCTATGCCCAACGCGTCGCCGAAGCGCGATAGCCAGCCTCTACATACGGGACAGACTGCGCCTTTACGACCAAGCCTGTAACGTGGATTTCCTACGGGAATCCACGCTCGTCCCGCTTGAGCTTCTGCGCCGGCGCGCCGTCTTCAGCGGAACGCGACCGGTGGAAGGCTGGCGATCAGCGACACCAGCTGCCCCTGGCGGCGACACCCGGTCTTGGCCATCAGCGACTTGATCTGGCTGCGCACCGTATGTTCCGTGACGCCGCGCGCTACGGCGATATCCCGTGTCGCTTCGCCTTGCGAAAGCGCGATCGCAACCAGAGCCTCGGCCAGACTCAGGCCGAACAGGGCTTGGAGGCGTTGCGCCAGATCCTGTTCCGCCGTCAGGCTCTTGACCAGGACCAGGGCGCGAGCCCCGCCCATGGTCGGCATCGGCGTGACGGTCAACGTCCAGCCCGCGAACTGGCCGGCGGCGAGGCGCACCATGTTGGCTTCCGGCGCACGCGTGCGTGTGGCGCGACGGATCGCCCAGCGCAGCGCCCCCATGTCCGGCTCCTCCAGCTGCAGAACGCCGCCTCGGACCAGGCCCGCCCCAGCCCAATCGATCAATTGCCGGGCCTGGGCGTTGGCGTCGTGGATGCGAGCCTCGGCGTCGACCTGGAAGATGGCCAGGCTGAAGCGATCGAGCACAGCCTTGGCCTGGGCCTCGCGCTGGGCGCTCAGCATCAGCCGGCTGCGGATGGTGAGCATTCGCCGAAGGTCGACGGCGACATCCTGCAAGGCGTCGACGTCTGCTTGACCGAAAGCCGAGGTATGGTCCCCACGGTGGACGCCGATGGCGCCGACGCCCCACGGCGTCTGGAAGGAGACGCCAAGCACGTGGCGGGTGTCGTCGCCGATCGGGCGATAAAAGCGGCTGTAGATCTCCGAATTCTTCAGGCGCAGCGGCGACACCAGGTCATCGGTGATGTTCCAGAACCGGTTCATCCGGCCCATCTGCGCGGTGGCCTGCTGCAGGATGTCCTTCTCGGCGAGGCTACCGTACAGCGCGACCTGGTCGTCGCTCCATTGCCCGGTGTGGGCCATGCTCAGGTGCAGCCCGCCTGCATCGACGAAATGCATCACCACCGAACGGGCGTCGTGAGCCTGCCGGATCAAGTCTGGCAGCGCCTGAAACACCTCGTCGTCATAGGCGGCTTCGTAGATCGCCTCACGGCTCAAACGTTGCATAACGCCGGTCCCCCAAACGCCCATTAGAGAGACGCCGCGGCCAGAGCAAGGGGTGGCAAAACCGCGATGAAGCCTTGCCGCATTCTGCCTCCCGCAGAACGATCACGGGACGCGAAACAGGCGCCCCACTGGCGGGCGCGCGCTGCGCATCCCTCATTTGAGGGACGACCAAGCCGCCAGCTGCCTCTAAGCGCGTTTTCGGGGAGGAAATCTGGGTTTCTCGCCGTGGCCTGGTCTCTCGGATCCTGTCGCTCGCATGTCTTCAGACCTCACATCTCTGCTGGACAGGTTCGAGCAGAGCATGACCGCCGCTCCCTTCGATCCGACGGCATGGTCGGCCGCGATGGCGACCGTCGCCGAGCTGACCGACGCCTGCTCGGTGCAGTGGGCCGGCTGGGTCGGCGAGCACATCCCATCGGTGATGATGCTCAATGTCGACGACGCCATCTTCACCGACTGGCTGGCGGCCGGAGGCGCGACCCTGGCCAACCCGCTGATCGCCGCCTCCCTGACCAGCCGCATCATGTCGAGCATCGCCTCGGACGAGGTCGTTTCCGACCATGTGCGTCGGCATTCCGACCTGTGGGCCTACGTCCATCCCAAGTACGACATGCCCCACGTCTGCAGCGGCAAGGTCTGGGCCCGCGACTCCAACCTGCTGACGCTGAATGTCATGCGCACCCGCCGCCAGGGCGGTGTCGACCCCGAGCGGCGCCGCGCCTTCGACGCTGCGCTGGTTTCAGCCAACCGAGCCGTCCAGCTGGCGAGGGTGATCGGAGAAGACGGCGCGCGCCTGCTGGTCTCCGGACTGGAAGCGGTCAAGGCCGCCGCCTTCGTGCTCGACGGCTTCGGTCGCGTGATCGCCGCTAGCGCCAAGACGCCCGAACATCTGGCCGCCGACCGGGGGCTGCGCCTCGCCAATGGCCGACTCAACGCCCGCGAGGCTGGCAATGACGCCCAGTTGCAGGCGGCCATCGGCGCGGCGGTGCGGCGTTACCCGGTCACCGCCCAAGCCAGCCGCCAAGTGTTCATTCGCCGGGAGGCGCCGGGTCCCGCGACGCTCCTGACCTTGACGCCGCTGCCCGAGCGCCTGGGCCTGCCGGTGATGGGAGCGTCGGCCCTGGTCGTGGCCCAAAGCACCTTGGCCCACCTGCTGACGCCGGCGGAGCGGGCGGTCCTGGCCTTTCTGATCGAGGGCAGGGCAGTCACCGAGATCGCCAGCGCCCGCGGTTCGGCGCTGGAGACCGTACGTAGCCAGATCAAGTCGATCCACGCCAAGGCCGGCGTCTCCAGCCGTGGCGAGTTGCTGGCGCTGTATGCCCGCGGCGAGCTCTCGCTGTAACGGCGTCGCCCAACTGGGGGATGCGGCGATCAAGCTCCACAGCCTAGACGAGGTTCAGGGATCGGCGCGGGGCACCTCAAGCAAGAGCGCCAAAACTTGGAGCCAACCATGATTTCTCATCGCGCTCATCGCATGGCCACAGGTCTGGCCGCCACCCTCGCGGTCGTCGGCGCCGGCGCCGTCTGGGCCCAGAACACGGTCGCCGCGCCGCCTGCGGCAGTCCAGGCTCCGGTCACCGCCAGCACCTTGCAGGCGGCCATCGCCAAGGCGGTCGCTGCGGCGCAGGCTGCGAACGTCGGCGCCAAGGCAGCAGCCGAGGCCGCCGCCCAAGGCTACAATCCCGTCGACCAGGAAGCTGCAGCCCAGCAAGCCATTGCCGCCGCCGTCTCGGCCGCCATTGCAGAGTCCGGTGCCTCGGAAGAGGTGGTCGTGGCCGCCATGAGTCAGGCCGTTGCGAGCGGCGGCGTCCCTGCGAACGTGGCCGGCGCCGCTGTCGCGCAGATCAATCCCCAGATGACGGCGTCGGTAATCGCCGCCGTGGCTCAGGTTTCTCCCGGAGCAGCTCAGGAGATGGTCGTCGCTGCTGCTCGGATCGACCTGTCCGGCGCCCTGGCGGCCGTCGCCGCCGTCGCCCAGGCGTCCCCAGCCAACGCCACGCGGCTCGCTGTCGCCGTGGTTCAGGCCGACCAGTCTGCTGCAGCGGCAGTCGCGGAGGCGGTCGCCGTTGCGGCTCCTGCAGCGACTGCGCAGATCGCAGCCGCCATCGTTCAGGTCGCTCCCGACAGGGCGGCGCAGGTGGCGGGGGCCGTGGCTTTCGCCAATCCATCCGTCGCGGGGCAGGTGGCTGCCGCCGTGGTTCGGGTTGCGCCCGGGGATGCCGCGCAGGTCTCTACGGCCGTGGAGGCGGGGCTGGCCAACTACGCTCTGGTGTGGGGCGACGCGCCAGGCGCGACGACGCAGGCGGCTGTGACGAACATCACGACAGCCTCGACCGAGGGCGGAACAGGCGCCACGGTTCTGACCAATCTGTCTGCTGCGGCCAGCACGTCATCGGGCGACACCGGGGCAGGGCGCAACACCGGCGGCGCGCCGACGGTCACCGCCGCGCCGTACGATCCGTGCTCAGGCGTGATCGCCGCCTATTGCGGGACCTGACAGCGCTTCGCATGCTGAGGCCTAGTGGCGGCCTGCTATAAGCGCCGCCGCGCCAAACAGCGCCCAGTCGTTGACGATATGGGCGCCCGTCGAGACCCAGATGTTCTTGCTCATCACGTAGGGCAGGGTGAGCACCAGGCGCGCGCCGCCGATGATCAGCAGGCACTGGGCCAAATTCCAGTCGTAGGTCGGCAGGTGGGCCATCCCGAACAGGGCCGCCGACAGGATCCAGGCGCCGAAGATCGCCCATCGCCGCGAGGCCCCCGCGCTGCGATGGAGCCAGGTCACGATCGCCAGGAACGGCAGGATCGTCAGCACCTCCTCGCCGAAGAGCTGCGGGATCGTACGGGCGAAGAACAGCAGGCGGTCGGGCGTCGACAGGGCCGGCAGCCGCTCGATCATCGGATTGGCGCCGGCGCCCAGGAATTTCTGGACCGCGTAGCCGATCGCGAAGGTGATGGCGATGTTCAGGACCGCGAAGGCGACCATCCAGAAGACGTCGCGCGGCTGAATCCGGCGAAAGAGACGCGTCCAGCCGCGCGGCGCAACGATCGCCAGCGCGGTCAGGGGAATGGCGAAGAACAACAGCGCCGGCGCGAAGCCCGCCAGCCCGGCCTGCAGGCGCGGTATCGGCGCGATCAGAGCGGCGAAGCCCAGCGCCACGGCGACCAGCACCAGTCCCCACCGGGCCGGCGAGAGAGCCGTCGGCTCACCATCGTAGAACGGCAGGTCGTCGCCCGCATATTCGAACCAGAAGCGTCCGCTGGTCTTGGCGCTCATGCCGTATCGCTCCGCAGCCTGGCCGAGCCTTGGACTACGACAGCGCCGCGATCAACGAAAAGCAGCGCTCGACGCCGAACTCGACTTTTTCGCACATCGATTGTCACCTAGGCGTGGTCAAGCTGTCGGACGGCGATCTCGCCGCAAGCCTCACGGAGCCCCTCATGCGAAGCGCAGTTCTGGTCTCGTTGATCGTCGCGGGCGGCGCCCTGCTGGGCGGCCAGGCCCTGGCCCAGGTCACCCCGTCGGACGTGCGCGACCTGGTCGGAGCCCGTGGCTCCAGTGGCGAGGCCGAACTGGCCTCGCGCGGCTACGTCAATGTCGGCGGCCAGACCGGCGACGATCGCAAGTGGACCTACTGGTGGAATGAGAGCCGCAGCGTCTGCCTGTCGGTGGCGACCGTCGACGGCCGCTACGACTCGATCGCCTCCACCCCCGCGCCGGATTGCCAGCGAAGCGGCGACCGCGGAAACGGAGGAGGGGGCTATCGCCCGCCCGAGTTCGGTTATGGCCAGGACAATCGCGGCGGCGGTTACCGCGAGCACATCGCCCTGATCTGCTACGGCGAGGGCCAGCGCCTGGGCAGCCAGTACAGGTCCGGCTACGAGTGGGACACCGACAAGCGACGCTACGTTCCCAAGAGCGGCATCGAATACACCCGCCAGGACTACGACACCTCGGTCACGGTCGAGATCGACGGCGGCCGCGGCCGCATCCGTCCGGCCAAGAACATGGTCCCGCCGATCCATGGCGACAACGACGCCGGCTGGTACGACATCGCCAACCTCTCGGTCTCGCGCGACATCATCCGCGGCGAGTTCAAGCTGAACGGCATGAACCGGCCCAAGCTGATGATCGACCGTCGTAGCGGCCACATCAATCTGGACGGCCTGACCAAGTTCAGCGGCTCGTGCGACCCGCTGGACGGCGATCGGAAATTCTAGAACAGACTAGGGGCCGGCGCCCGCGCGCTGGCCCCTAATCCTTGATGGCCAGAGCGACGCATACAGCGACGGTCAGCATCACCAGCGTCGCCTTGAGGAACGCTGCGGCGGCCATCAGCGCCGCGCGGCTCCAGCGGTCGTTGAAGCGCTTGAGCCAGACCACCTGAACGGCGAAGTACCAGACGATCGCAACGGCCATCATCGCCAGGCCGACGGGGCGATGATGCGGATAGGTCTGGGCCAGCGAGCCGCCGATCCCGAACACCAGGCAGAACACAGCCGCCGGATAGCATTCGCCGAAGAAGGGCCCGCGCAGCGTCTGCCTGGTCAGCGACTGTCCCGCGTCCTTGACCTGCTGCAGGGCGAACATCAGCGGAAAGGCGGCGAACATCAGCGACCGCAGAAGGACGAGATTCTGATAGGAGCCAAAAAGTTGAGTTCCAGCTTTCGTCGCAACCGGAAAGGCGTTGGGCGTGATGGCCAACTCGACCGAATGCGAGATCACCAGGGTCAGCATCAGAAAGAGCGGCGCGCTCAAGGCGTCCTGGAACTGTTCTTCCTCGGGTTTGCGCATCTCCGTGCGCGAGTACTCCAGAACCTCGATCGGCCGCAGCGCCGTGCGCAGGAGCGTGCGAGGATAGAACACCAGCCAGGTCATCACCTCGTAGAGAAATTCCTCCAGCGAGCGGAGGATACGGATGAAGTCCATCTGTGTGGCCTTGTTGAGCATGGCGCCAATCTAACCGAGCGAACCGACCAGGTGACTTTCCCAGATCAAACACGGCATAGGAAGCCGAGGTTCGGGATTTGGTCGTCGCGGCTGCATCGTTATTTCTGATAATATATCTTAGACGATAAATGTTTGTAGCCGGGCGGATTCTATTTTGAAGTGCGATTTGTGAGGGTTTTTATGGACTTACGTCCACGGAGATTTTTCACATGGGATCGCGCTACGACCATATCACGATTGAAGA
>NZ_SMZP01000006.1 GCF_013181195.1 Caulobacter sp. RHG1 | reverse complement strand
GGGCGCGGGACGCGGAGCCTGGGCCGCCGGGGCGGCGGGCTGCGCGCGGGGCGCTTCCTGCGGACGCGCGGGCGGGAACTCGGCGAACGGGTCCTCGAACCCGCCCAGGGCCGGGCTCAGCGACGGCGGGGCCGAGGCGCGCCAGGGATCCGCGCCGCCGGTCGTGAACTCGTCGGCGGCGTCGAAACCCAGGTCGAAGGGATCATTGTCGGTCGGGCGCATTACGGGATCGCCCTCGAGATCAAGCCCGCGGAGCTCTGATCCCGCTCGGTCGCGGTGATCTCACCCTTGCGGTACTTGCCGAACACCACCCCGCGGCGGCCGGCGTCGGTGGGCGTCATGTCGCGCGGCCGGACCAGATCCTCAGGGTTGGCCACCTGGGCGGCCATGTTGGCGGCCATGGCGCAACCGAAGTTGTCATAGGCCTTGTTGTCGCGCGTGGCCGCGAGGTTTTCCCAGTTCTGGCCGCACTTGAGCGGCTGCGCCTCGTAGCGCAGGAAACCGACGCGGATGGCGTTGTCCTCGGGACCGGTGGGCTGGAAGCCGACCACCCGCACGCGGGAGGCCGGGGCCCCCAGGAAGATCAGGCGGTCGCGGATCTGGCCGCCCATGGCGCCCGCGGCGTTGGGCGTGGTGACCACCAGCTCGCGGCCCTCGGCCTGCATCCAGCGGCCGAACAGGTCCTGCAGGGCGGCGTTCTGGTTGGCCGACAGGCCGGCGGCGTGCGCGGCCAAGACGATCTCGTCGGGCGAGGACGTCACCTTGATCCGGTCGACCCACTGCTGGGTTTCGGTCGCGGCGGTCTTCGACGGCCCCTGGTCGGGCGGCGTCGAGGCGCAGGCGGCCAGGCTCGACATCGCGGCCGACAGCAGCAGGGCCTTGAGGACGATCTTGACGGAAGGGTTGTGCGTCATGGCGGTCCTACTCGATCACGTAGCCGACGGGGCCTTGGTAGGCGCGCCCGGCGTTGGCGCCCGGCGGCGCCTTGACGACCTGGTTGAGGCGACCCAGCAGCGTGGTGCTCATGTCGCCGGCGATCTTCAGGCCATCGGCCGGGGTCTGAAGGTTCTGCGGCTTGGTCGGGTCGACGATGTAGGGGGTAACGATCACCACCAGCTCGGTCTCGCCGTTCAGGAAGTCGCGCGAGCGGAACAGCGTGCCCAGGATCGGCATGCTGGTCATGCCCGGCAGGGCGTCGATGGTCTGCTTGTTGGTCTGCTGCAGCAGGCCGGCGATCATGAACGAGCCGCCCGACGGCAGTTCGACCACGGTCTCGGCGCGGCGCACCGACAGGCCCGGCACCACCAGGCTCGACGACGTCCCGCCGGTCAGCGAGAAGGCGCCCAGATTGGTCAGTTCCGAGACCTCGGTGGAGATCTTCAGCGAGATGCGGCCGCCCGACATCACCACCGGCGTATAGGCCAGGCCCACGCCGTAAGGCTTGAATTCGATCGACACGCGGCCGTCGTTGTCGCGGCCCACCGGAACCGGGAATTCGCCGCCGACCAGGAAGTTGCCACGCTCGCCCGAGACGGCCGTCAGGTTCGGCTCGGCCAGGGTGCGCACTAGGCCCACGCGCTCGAACGCCTGGATCATGCTCTTGGCCTGGTTCAGGCCGGTGGCGCCCGCCACGTCCTTGATGACCGAGAGCGGATCCTTGGGATCGACGAAATCGTAGGCCTTCAGAACTTCCGAGGTCGTACAGCCCTCGGCCGTACAGGTGGTCAGCGGCACCTTGACGTCGCGATTGACCACCGGGGCCTTGGTCGTGTTGCGGCTGAAGCCCCCCGTCACGCCGCCCATCAGCGAGCCGTTGACGCCGTAGGTGGGCGAGAAGCCGAAGCTGTACTGGTTCTGGCCCAGCTGGCCGAAGACGGCGTTCAGGTCGACGCCCAGCTGCTTGATGGAGCTGCGCTGCACCTCGACGATGCGGACCTGCAGCATGACCTGGTCCTTGCCGGCCACGCCGATCATGTTCAGGACCTTGTCGGCCGAGCCGGTGAACTGGGCGGCGATGCGCCCGGCGGCTTCGGCGTCGGCGGCCGTGCGGGCCGTACCGCTCAGCACGACGCTGTCGCGGACCGCCTGCACCTGGACCTGGGCGTCGGGCAGGACACGGCGGATCGTCTCCGACAGGTTATCCACAGGCTGGCTGACGCGGATCGACAGCGACAGGATGCGGCGGCCGGCGGCGTCGAAGAAGGCTGCGTCGGTCACGCCCTCGGCCAGGCCGACGACATAGATGCGGCGCTTGTCGCGCAGCACCGCGTCGGCCACCAGCGGATTGGTGACCAGCAGGTCGCGGACGTCGGACGGCAACTCGATGATCGCCGACTTGCCCTTGGCCAGGTCGATCGAGGCCGCGCCCTGGTCGGCGGTCAGATAGATGCGCGGGATCTGGTCGCCCACCGGCGGCGGAGCGATGATCGGCGCCGGCGCCGGCGCGATCGGGCGGGCCGCCCGGACCGGACGATAGACGTGCGAGCCGCCGACCGGACCGTCGGCGAAGGCCGGGACGGTCGAGGTCAGGCCCAGCAGGACGGCCAGATGGGCCGTCAGCATTCGGCGCTGGATGGACATGTTGGCTTTCGGCGTTCTGGTCGAAGGCGGGCGATAGGAAGCGCGGGCGATCATGGGCGCACCGCCACGTCTGTGGTCGCGCCGCCGCGGTTGATGCGGATGGTGGTGTCCTTGGCCGCCGAGCTGGCCAGGCCCGAGGGGCCGCCCAGGTCGGTATAGGCGCGCAGGGCCAAGGTCACCGAGCCGGCCGCCTTGGCGCGGGCCAGGGCCTCGCCCTCGACCGGGCCGACCTCGAGGGTGGCGGTCGCGGCGACGATCGACTTGGCGTCCTTGTCGGCGGCGGTGGACTGGTCCAGCGCCAGGACGCGGATGTTTTGCAGCACGGTCTCGGCGACGACGACCTTGCTCTCGCCGCCCCCGTTGCTGTTGTTGACCGAGGTCTCGCGGGTCAGCAGCACGTCGACGCGGTCGCCGGGGAGGATGAAGCCGCCCACGGCGGTGTCGGAGGTGACGGGCACGGACATGGCCCGTTTGCCGGGCGTCAGGACGACGGACAGATAGCCGCCCTCCCCGCCCCGCACGATCTTGCGGCTGGTGATCGGCTCGCCGGTCAGGATCGGGTCGCGAACGATCGCGCCCTCGACGACCTTGGCCGGGTCCCCGCCGATCATCTGATCGGCGGCGCCGGCGACGGCGGCCTTGGCTTCCTCGACCTTGCCCTCGGGCTTGGTCGGCGCGGCGCCGTTGGTGATGAAGGCGCCGTTGATGGCGTCAGAGGGCCAAGCCTGCCAGTCGACATCGGCGGCGACCAGGCGCGTGCCGATCGGCAGGTCGCGCTTGGCGACCAGAACCTGGGTCATCGGCTTGCTGGGTTCGGGCGGGGCCGGCGCGGCCGCGGCGACCGATTCGGTCGGCTTGCCGCCCATGGCGCGCTGCAGGACCACGGCCAGGCCGATGGCCGAGACGGCGGCGATCAGGACGATCAGGAGGCGGACGGGGCTCATGCGCGGGCTGAAACTCTTGGGAAGAACTCCACGGCCGCCCTTCCGGCAAGCGCGCAAAATTCGTCAGTCAGCCTTTCTGGCTACGTCCCATGCTCGCCTGTGCATGGTTAACGCCCGCTAAAAGTTTTTAACCCTGAGTCGAATGGCGCACGCGACAGGCTGTCGCGGGGCGAGTCTCAGGGTTTGGGGCTCAACCCAGGATTCCCCGCGCCAGGGCGCCCTCGGGGAAAGCCGCCAGGGCGCCGATGGCGATGGCGACGCCGTAAGGCAGGTCGCCGCCCTCCTTGCCCAGGTTGCGCAGCCAGCCGGGTCCGCCCGCGACGATGGGCGTGAAGAAGCCCGAGCGCAGGAACAGGATGGCGAAGGTCAGGGCTCCGCCAGCGAGACAGGTATAGAGCAGGAACGGCAAGGCGCCGGACGCCCCCACCCACAGGGCGCACACCGCAAACAGCTTGCCGTCGCCGCCGCCGATCCAGCCGGCCGCGAACATGCCCATGCCGAGAACCAGAGCGCCCAGGCCGACGGCCAGGCACAGGCCGATCTCGCCCAGCGGCGCGCCGCTGATCAGGGCCGCAGGGAAGAAGGCCGCGATCAGGGCCAGCGAGATCCAGTTGGGGATCGTGTAGCTGGTCAGGTCCTTCAGGCCGCCGATGACGGCCAGGACCGGGAACACCAGCAGCAGCGTGATCTGGATGGCTTGCATGGCTTAAGAGGCCTCGTGTGCTTCCCTTTCGGGTCGCTTCATTCTGGGACGGACCGATGAAGCAAACGTTTCCCAGCTTTGCGGGATCGGCTCTGCTTGCGGTCCAAAGAAGAGAGCCCCGGAAAAACAGGGACCATTCAAAGAAAAAGGGCCGGAGCGTGAGCCCCGACCCTCTTTTTTCGAGAGATCAGCAACCGTTAGGCGGTGGTGCCGACCTTCGTCGCGATGGCGTTGAACTTGGCGTTCAGGTTGTTACCCAGAGCCGACACGCCGGTGATGATCACAACAGCGATCAGGGCAGCGATCAGGCCGTACTCGATGGCCGTGGCGCCCGATTCATCCTTCAGGAAGCGAGTGACGAACTTGGTCATGACTTGGTCTCCTAAACCAGTTTGAGTTGATTTGAGGCTTTCAAGCCGTTCGACTTGCTCACCCCCGAAAACACGATCAACTTCGCCCAACTGACTTAATGGCCAGTAAACTCGAACTAGTTTCTGGGAATTTTCTTTTGGTTTATTTGTATTTACCATTATTTGTTCTTAACTATGAGATCCAGAGCGATCTCAAAACCCTTTTGAATCAAGGATTCTCTCAAGCGACGCCTTGACGCACACAGTCTCGCTTTAGGTATTTGTTGACCAAATAAAATGATCCTCGACGTACAGTCTGATCCGGAAACGCAAACCTCATGCGCCGCTTTTCGCTCGCCATCGCCGCCGCCCTGACCCTTTCGGGGGTCTCCGTGAGCGCGCAGATGCTTCCCATCAATGCGGCATCGGCCGATCTGCCGGTCGCCGCCGGCCAGGCCTCGTACCTGAATCTGGGCGGCGCGGTGCGCGACGTCGTCGTGGGCGACCCCACCGTCGCCGATGTCAGCGTCGTCAACGACCGCACCCTGGTGGTCCTGGGCAAGCGCCCCGGCGTGACCAGCCTGCTGGCGTTCGGCGCCAGCGGCCGCGCCTTGGCCGATCGTCAGATCGTTGTCTCCGAGGGCGCCGGCGTCACCGTCTATCGCGGCGCGAACCCCAGCACCTACGCCTGCGGGGCGCAATGCACCCGCCTGACCGGCGGCGCGACCGTTCCCTAGTATAGACTCACGGGCGTGCGTGCGTTCGTCGCACCTCCCCAAGGCTCCAGGCCCCTACACCAGTGATTAGGATCGTTCGGCTAGGGTGCCGGGGTCCTTTTCACGGAATGCCCGCACGATGGCCCGACTTCCGATCCTCGAACGCGCTCGACGCCGCCTGGTCCGCACGACCGGCCGGTTCGCGCGCGCCGAGAGCGGAGCGACCGCGGTCGAGTTCGCCCTGGTGGCCATTCCCTTCCTGACCCTGATCTTCGCGATCATCGAGCTGGGCCTGGTGCTGGTGATCTCGCTGACGCTGGAAAGCGCGGTCATCGACGTGGGCCGCACCATCCGCACCGGCGAGGCCCAGACCGCCGGCACCAGCGCCGCCGCGTTCAAGACCGCCGTCTGCAACAAGATGCTGCCGATCGGCGGCAACTGCGCCACGTCGCTGCAGATCGACGTCCAGACCTTCGCCGACTACACGACCACCAACACCGCCAATGACGGCGACACGCCCAAGACCATGACCTGGAAGCCGGGCGTGCCCGGCTCGGTCGTGCTGATCCGGGCCTATTACACCTGGCCGCTGATCACGCCCCTGCTGCAGACCGGCCTGCAAAGCAGCAACGGCAAGCGGGTTCTCTACGCCGCCACCGCCTTCACCAACGAGCCCTACGACCAATGAGGCGCGACCCGATGACGCGCCGCGCGCGCCCGACCCGACCGCTGATCGGCTTCTGGCGCGACCGTCGCGGCGTCTCGGCCATCGAGTTCGCCCTGATCGCCCCGGTGCTGATCCTGATGTACTGCGGCATGGCCGAGCTGACCCAGGCGATGATGGCCCAGCGGCGCCTGTCCAACATCACCTCGACCATCGGCGACCTTATCGCCCAGACTGGCCAGACGGGTCCGCTGAAGATGGCCGACACCTTCACCATCGGCAAGATCATCATGGCCCCCTTCCCGGAGGGCAATCTGTCGATGTGCGTCGCCAGCATCACCTCCGACGCCAGCGGCAAGGACACCGTGGCCTGGTCCCAGACCTCCAACGCCGGCGTCACCTGCCCCAAGCAGGGCGTGGTGGTGACCGACGTCTCCGTCGGGGTGCTGCCCGCCAACCAGAGCGTGATCCTGGCCCGAGCCAGCTACGCCTACACCTCGCCGATCAAGTTCGTGCTGTCCAAGCCCCTGACCTTCACCCGCACCTATTACCTGCGTCCCCGCAAGTCGGACGTGGTGCTGTGGAACAAGGAAAACTAGGCCAGCTGGGCTTGCAGCCGCGCGACCAGCGGATGCTCGGCGAAGGCTCGCGAGCCAAGACGTGACACCGGCCGCACGCCGATCAGACTGTTGGTCAGGAGCACCGCCTCGGCGTTGTCCAGCACCTCGGGTCCCACCGCGACCGCCTCGACGTCGTGCAGCGCCATCAGCCGCCCGCGGGTGATCCCGGCCAGCACGCCGCAGTCCAGACGGGGCGTGAAGAGCCGCCCGCCCGCGACCCAGAACAGGTTGGCCGCCCCGGCGCAGGCCAGCTCGCCGCGATTGTTCAGCATCACCGCCTCGTCGGCGCCGGCGGCCTTGGCCTCGGCCCGGGCCAGGACGTTGTCGAGATAGCTCAGGGTCTTCAGCCGCGACGCCGGCGAGCCCTCGTTGCGGCGCGTGGTCGCGATGATGGCGGAGGCGGGCGTCGTCACGACCGCCGAGGGCGCGGCGGCGGCGAACAGCCGCAGGACCGGCGCGGCGGGACGGTCCAGGCCCCTCCCCCCGGAGCCGGCGGTCAGGGTCAGGCGGATGGCGAACCGCCCTTCAGCGGGCGAGGCTTCGCGGATCGCGCGCTCAGCGTCGCCGCGATCGAACGGCAAGCCCAGGACGTCGCTGCTGGCCGTCATGCGATCCAGGTGAGCCGCCAGGTGCGGGACCACGCCGTCGACCGCCAGCAGGGTCTCGAACAGGCCATCGCCCAGCAGCAGGCCCCTGTCATCAAGAGGAATGGCGCCGGCAGGGATCATTCGGTCAGGGCCTTCTTCAGGGCGGCGATCTTGGCTTCCGTTTCCAGGCGTTCGGCGCGCGGATCGCTGTCGGCGACGATGCCCGCCCCGGCCCGGGCCTCCAGGCGCCAGCCGCCGTCCTCCTCGGTCAGGGCGACGCTGCGGATCAGCACGCTGGAGTCGAACGCGCCATCCAGGCCCGCCCAGAACAGGCTGCCGCAATAGGGCCCTCGCGGCGGCTCGAGCTGGGCGATCACCTTCATGGCCTGGACCTTCGGCGCGCCGGTGATCGAGCCCGGCGGGAAGCTGGCCCGCAGCAGGTCGGCCACGGTGCGCTCTCCGGCCAGCCGCGCCGTGACGGTCGAGACCAGGTGATGGACGTTGGCGAAGCTCTCGACCTTGAACAGCGCGGGAACCTGCACGCTGCCGGGCGGACTGACGCGCGCCAGGTCGTTGCGCATCAGGTCGACGATCATCAGGTTCTCGGCCCGGTCCTTGTCGCTGGCCAGCAGCGCGGCGGCCAGGGCGCGGTCTTCGGCGGCGTAGCGGCCCCGCGGGCGGGTGCCCTTGATCGGCTGGGTCTCGATCGCCCCGTCCGGCGTGACCTTCAGGAAGCGTTCGGGCGAGTTGGAGACCAGGGCGCGACCGGGCAGGCGCAAGTACGCCGAGAACGGCGCGGGGCTGGCGGCGCGCAGCCGCGCGAACAGGTCGAACGGATCGACGCCGGCCGCCAGGCGTCCGGTCCAGGCACGCGCGATATTGGCCTGGAAGATCTCGCCGCCCAGGATGCGCGCGACCACCTCGGCGACCGCGGCTTCGTAGGCGGCGGGGTCCGCGGCGGTCAGGTCGGGGCACAGCGGGCCGGCGGGCTCCGGGCGCTCGGCGGCGGCGACGTCCAGCCAGGCCAGGGCGCCGCGGGCGCGCGCCTGCGCTTCGGCGTCGGTCTCGCCGCGCCCCACCGCGACGACCTGCCGCGCGTGATGGTCGAAGGCCAGCAGGGCCAGGTAGCGGGCGCAGGCCAGGTCCGGCCAGTCGGTGCGGGAAAGCGCCAGCGCCTCGATCCGGTCGCCCAGTTCGTAGGCGGCCAGCCCGACGACGCCGCCCTGGAACGGCGGGCCCTCGGGATCGCTCGGCAGGCGGGGGCCGAGCAGGTTGGCGAAGGCCGCGAACGGATCGGCGGCGACGTCGAAGGTCTGGTCCGGCGTCCGCAGCAGGTACGACCACCGCCCGCCGCCGCCGGTGACCAGCGCGCAGGCATGGGGCTCGTCCCGGAAGGGCGCGAGGGCCCAGACCGGCTCGCGCCAGGGGGCGGTGAGGAGGGCGACGCGGCGCATGGGAGGCGGTGTAGCAGGCGGCCAGCGCCCCCTCCACCGCTTCGCGGTCCCCTTCCCCGTTGCACGGGGGAGGTGGCGCGCGGCGAAGCCGCGTGACGGAGGGGGCGCTATGCCGCCTCCCGCTCTCCGCCCTTCACCCAGAACAGCCCCACCAGCCCCAGGGCCAGCAGCCCCGCGATCGGGATGAAGCCCGCCACCTGGCTGGCGAACATCTTCGTCGCCAGGGCCACCAGCAGCGAGCCCAGCCACATGGTCGCGGTGCCTGACAGCGAGAACAGGCCGAAGAACGCGGCCATGCGGTCGGCGGGGGCCAGTCGCACCAGCAGGGTGCGGCTTGAGGCGTACTGGGCGGTGACGAAGACAGCGATCAGCAGGCCCATGCCCAGATAGATCAGCTCGGGCAGGGTCGAGAACAGCGGGCTGTTCCACACCGGCGGATGGGTCGCCGCATCCCAGGTCCAGAAGAACAGGATCTTCTCTCGGCCCATGCCCAGGGTGCCCAGCAGCATCAGGATGCAGCAGCCGATCTCGACCTGCACCGCCTTGCGCGGCCCCAGGGTGCGATCCAGCCATGGGGCCAGCAGCCCGCCCAGCACGCCGAAGATCGACAGCGAGACGCCATAGGCCAGCATCTCCAGCTCGCCCCACTTCATCAGGCCGGACGCGAACAGGCCGCCGAAGATCAGCAGGGCCGTCATGCCGTCGCAGTACAGCATCCGCGCGCCCAGGAACTTGGCGACGTCGGCGTGACCCCTGAGGTTGGCGAAGGTGTCGAGGATCAGCTTCACGCCTTCCTTCAGCGAGGCCAGGAACGGCACGCCGGTGCGCGGCGCGTCGCGGGTCCACAGGAAGAACGGGATTGCGCCCAGCGCCATGACCAGGCCCGCCAGCGGTCCGGCGATGCGGCTGGGCTCGTGGGCGGTCTGGCTGAGGCCCAGCAGCGGCGCCGACGGCACGAACGACCATGGGACCATGCCCGGCAGCACGAAGGCCCACATCACGAAGATCAGCAGCGTCACCGACAGGCCGTTGGCCGTCGCATACCCCAGGCCCGAGAGCACCGGCTCCTGCCCCTTCTCGGCGGCGCGCGACAGCAGCGAGTTGTTCAGCACGTCGCCCCAGTTGTAGACCACGCCCAGCACGATCAGCATCGCGCCCACTACGCCGACCGACAGCCCGCCCGGCGCGGCCCACCACAGCCCGATCAGCAGCGGAACCATGACCGCCAGGATCAGCGCCATCAGCGGCTTGCGCGGTCCGAAGCGTTCGATCGAGGCGCCCAGCAGCGGCGCGGTCAGGGCGGTCAGCACGCCGTAGACGGTGGAGATGTCGGCCACCACCGCCTGACCCTTGACCGGATCGCCGACCAGCACCCGCGAGAAGTAAGGCGAGAAGACGTAGATGGTGACGAGGATGACGTAGGGGTCGCGCGAGCCCTGGTGCAGGATCCAGCTCAGCGCGCCTCGGGAGAGTTTCTTCTGGGGTGTCGGGACCAGGATGTCATCGCCCGCGACATCGCTCATGCCCGGAGCCGAACCCGCCAACTCACTCATGCCACACCCTAGTGATGCTCGGTCCTCTGACGGGACCGTAAGGCGAGGCTGGACCTTAAACGGTCGTTTGTCACCTTACGGATTTGACCATCCTCAAGCCGGTTAAAGCAGGATATGCGCCCGCACCTTGTCGCGCGCGGCGTCGTCCAGGCCGATGACCTTTTCCAGATAGCCGTCCAGCCCGCCGAACTCGGCCTGGATGACCTCCAGGGCGGCCGCCAGATAACGGGCCTCGACGCCCATGGCCGCGCGCATCGCCGCCTCGCTGGGGCGACGGCCGGTCACCTCCTCGATGGCGACCATGTATTTGGGACCCCGGCGCGCGAAGCGGGCCTCGTCGTTGGTCAGCAGATAGTCATCGATGATGTCGTCGTCCGAGACGCCGGCCACGTGATGGGTCAGAGCCGCCAGCATGCCCGTGCGGTCCTTGCCGGCCGCGCAGTGGATCAGCACCGGGCCGCGCGCCTCGCTCAGCGCCTGGAAGTAGCGGCGGAAGAGGTCGATATGCCGCTCCTTCAGCGGCAGGCGGCGATAGTACTCTTCCATGTAGCCCTCGACCGCGCCGACCGAGAGGTCGGACTCCTGCAGGAAGGTCAGCCACGGGTCCGGCCCGGTCGCGCCCAGATCGTTGTCGATCACCTGGGCGGCGAAGCCGGTCCAGCGCCGCGACGGATCGCGCTCGCGCTCGTTGGGCCGACGCAGGTCGACGATGGTGACCACGCCCAGGGCGGCCATGGCGTCCAGGTCCTCGTCGGTGGCCTGGGCCTGGTGGGCGGCGCGGAACAGCACGCCCCGCTTCAGTCGCCCGGCCCCGGCGGCGTAGTCGCCGAAATCACGGAAATTCTCGACGCCTTGCAGGGGGATATGTCTGGTCATGGACGAACGACTTAGCGGCAGAGGGTGACGATTTAAATCCCCCCACGCCATTCCCTCCCCCGCTTCCCCGGCGAAAGCCGGGGCCCAGATTGATCCGAAACGCCTGGGGTGTTCGCGCCGCGGGCATCACCAAGGATCCAGAGATTCAGGGCTCGATCTGGGCCCCGGCTTTCGCCGGGGAGATCGGATTTGGAGACCTATTTCCGCAACAGCGGTTGCAGCCGGTCCTGGATCGGCTGGTCGACATATTTGTGGAAGGCCCACGCCGCGCCGTAGGCCAGCGGGAAGCCGGCCAGCCACATCAGCCACTGCCAGCCAATGCCGATCGGCACGGTGTCGATCAGCTTGTGGACCGCGCTCCAGTAGATCACGCCGACGAAGATGTGGGTGATGAACAGGGCGAACGAGAGCTTGGCGCCCTCCTCGATCCACTTGCGCGGATGCTTCACCGGCAGGCGGCCCGCGCCCAGCACGATGGCGGCGATGGCCAGCAGCGACGGCGTGTCGAACCACCACGGGTCGGGCAGCGCATAGCGGTCGAAGGCCTGGGTGATGACCAGCAGGGCGACGCCGCCCCACAACAGGCCCTTGGCGACGGTCTCGGACGGCCAGCGCATGTCGACCGCCCGCGCCAGGCACAGACCCAGGATGAACAGCGGCAGGGCGCGCACGACGCCGTACTGGAACTGCAGGTCGGGCAGCGCGTGGCCGAACACCTTGCGGGCGATGATCTCGAACAGGCCCACCACCGCCGCGGCCGCAATCGGCAGCAGCCAGGCGTGGCGCACCTTGCCGACCGCCCGCCACAGGAACGGGAACACCGCATAGCAGACGATCAGCGCCGACAGCGACCAGCTGGGCAGGTTCCAGCCGTCGCTGGGCACGCCCCAGGCATGGACCAGGAAGGCCTGGGCCGGCAGCTGGTCCCAGGCGAAGCGGCTGGGCTTGTGGGCGTCGGTGCCGATGGCGTTGAGGACCAGGACCAGGATCGCCAGCAGCGCCAGCACCACCAGGTGTCCCGGCCAGACGCGCGCGGCGCGACGCACCCAGAACTTTCCGGGGGCCACCCGGCCGCTCAGGATCGAGGCGCCATAGGCCCGGCCCAGCACATAGCCCGACAGCATCAGGAAGAAGTCGGTGGCCAGGAAACCGCGCGCGAACACCGGATGGAAGCGCTCGATCCGCAGCGGGCTCTCGGCCCCGTAGTGGTAGACCACGATCAGCAGCGAGGCCAAGAAACGCAGGAAATCCAGCGACCCGCCGCGCACCGCCTCCTTCTGGGGACGCTCCAGCGTCGGGGCGGCTTGGGGCTCGTGATGAGCCTCAGGAGGGGAAAGCGGAACTGTCACATCCAAGGGCATAACAAAGCCCGCCGCGCCGGGGAAGATAGGGGCGGGTCCGCGACCTTGCGATACTCGGTCGCGCCGCCTATCTGTAACTCTTATTGTTTCTAATGAGTCAGGCCATGTCCCGCCCGTCCTCTTCTCGCATGCCCGTCCTGTTCGTCGGCCACGGCTCGCCGATGAACGCCATCGAGGACAATGCCTGGAACCGCGACTGGGGCCGGCTGGGCCGCGAGCTGCCGCGTCCCAAGGCGGTGCTGATGATCAGCGCCCACTGGGAGACGCGCGGCGCCACGGCGGTCAGCGCCTCGGCGCATCCGGAGACCATCCACGACTTCGGCGGCTTCCCGCAGGCGCTGTTCGACGTCCAGTATCCTGCGCCCGGCGATCCGACCCTGGCGGCGAGGGTCGCCGACCTGCTGTCGCCCGACGTCGTCGTGCAGCACCCGACCCGCGGCCTGGACCACGGCGCGTGGGGCGTGCTGCGTCCGATGTATCCGGCCGCCGACATTCCGGTGGTGCAGCTGAGCCTCGACCGCGGTCGCCCCGACCGCTGGCACTACGAGGCCGGCCAGCGCCTGGCGCCCTTACGCGACGAGGGCGTGCTGATCATGGGCAGCGGCGACATCGTCCACAACCTGCGCGCCGTCGACTGGCGCCGGCCCGAGGCCCCGGACTGGGCGGATCGCTTCAACGAAAAGGCCAAGGCCCTGATCGCCGCCGGCGACCACGATCCGCTGATCGACTGGCGGTCGCTGGGGCCGGACGCCGAGGCCTCAATCAACAGCGCCGAGCACTATCTGCCGCTGCTCTATGTGCTCGGCGCGCAGCAGGCGGGGGATGCGGTCGAGTTCTTCACCGACGACGTCTGGGCGGCGATCTCGATGACGGGGGTGAAGATCGGCTAGCTTGGAACAGATGCTCCCCCGCGATGCGGGGGAGCTGTCGCGGAGCGACTGAGGGGGCGAGTGCTGCGAAAGCCGAGCTGGCCCCCTCCGGCCCTCTGGGCCACCTCCCCCGCATCGCGGGGGAGGATCTTCATACAGCCCCCGCCGCCATCTTCGCGGCCTCGACCCGTTCCTCCATACCCCTCGCGTAAATCCCCTGCACCCGCGCCAGCACGTCCTCCGGCGCCGTCTCCGGCCGTCCAGCGTCGAACGGCGGATCCGGCGCATATTCCACCGCCAGCTGAATCCCCTGCGCAACCACATCCCCGGCCAGTTCGGCGGCGATCACCAGCGCGAAGTCGATCCCCGCCGTCACGCCGCCACCGGTGAAGTAGCGTCCGTCCCGCGCCACCCGCGACAGATCCGGGATAGCCCCGAACAGCGCCAGCTGATCGCGCCAGGCCCAGTGGCACGCCGCCCGCTTGCCGGTCAGCAGTCCCGCCGCCGCGAGCACCAGCGAGCCGGTGCAGACCGAGCAGACATACGTCGCCCCCTCGGCCAGCCGGCGGATCTGCGCGAGAAAGTCTCGATCGCTCATCGCTTGCGTCGTCCCGAACCCGCCCGGCACGATCAGCACGTCACAGGCCGCGATGTCCGCCAGCCGCGGCAAGCGCGCGAACACCAGGCCGTCGGCCTCGATCTCGCCGCCGTCCAGGCTGGCGACCGTCACCGTCGCGCCGGGCAACCGGCACAGGATCTGGTGAGGGCCAGTGAAGTCCAGGTGCGTTACGCCTGGGAACAACGCGATCACGATCTGGGTCATCCGATAGCCTCCGTCACGATTGACAGCGACCATGGTTCGATTAGCGTCCGTCAGGAATGACATAGTTCCCACGAATTCAGACACGGTTCCTGGCATGACCCGCGCCATCGGCTTCCTCGTCTATCCCGGCTTCCAGCTGCTGGACGCCACCGGCCCGATCGCGGCCTTCGAGATCGCCGGCCGCCTGGCCGCCGGCGCCTACGCCCTGCACTTCCTGTCGCTGCGCGGCGGCCTGACGCCCAGTTCGGCCGGGGTGACCATCCAGACCACCGCCCTGGCCGACGCCCCGCATCTGGACACCCTGCTGATCTCCGGCGGCGACGGGGTGAAGGTCCCGGCCACCTGTGAAGAGACCCTGGACTTCGTCCGCGCCGCCGCCCGCGACGCCCGCCGCGTGGCCTCGGTCTGTTCGGGGACCTATGTCCTGGCCGCCGCGGGCCTGCTGGACGGCAAGCGCGCCACCACCCACTGGAGCCGCACCCAGGACTTCCAGCGCCGGTTCCCGAACGTGCGCCTGGAGCCCGACCGCATCTGGATCCAGGATGGCGCGGTGTGGAGCTCGGCCGGCATCACCGCCGGCATCGACCTGGCCTTGGCCATGATCGGCGCCGACGAGGGCGAGGCCGTCGCGCGCCGCACGGCCCAGCAGCTGGTGGTCTATCATCATCGCCCCGGCGGCCAGTCACAGCACTCGGCCCTGATCGACCTGCGTCCCGGTCGCTTCGACGCCCTGCTCTCCTGGGCCCGCCAGAACCTGGCCGAAAGCCTCTCGGTCGAGCAACTGGCCGACCGCGCGGCCATGAGCCCCCGCAACTTCGCCCGCCTGTTCGCCCAGGAAACCGGCGTCACCCCCGCCAAGGCCGTCGAGCGCCTGCGGGTCGAGGCCGCCCGCGCCCTGCTGGACAGCCAGCCCCTGCAGGTCGAGGACGTGGCGCTGGAGACCGGCTTCGGCGACTCTGAGCGCATGCGCCGCGCCTTCATCCGCGCCTTCGGCCAGCCGCCCCAGGCCGTTCGGCGCCGCGCCTGAAATAAGGCAGCGGCAGCGTACCTCCGTGCAACAAGGCTGCAACACGGGCCGGGGAACGTGCGTTCGAGGGACGAAACACAAAGGAGCCAGCCATGCCTTTCGGCAAAGCGCTCGGCGTCGCCGCCCTGGCGGCCGCCACCCTCGTCGTGACCTTCCCCACGGCCACTCTCGCCGCCGGTCACGACCGCTACTACGGCCGAGACCACGTCCGGTACGACGGCCCGCGTCATCATCGCTACGACCGCCACGATCGTTACGAGCGCCGCCACCACCGCGCCCGCAAGGTGCGCGTCTGCCGTCCCGAGTGGCGTCACCATCACCGCGTCCGCGTCTGCCGCACGGTGTGGCGCTAGGACCGCCGGAGAACCTCGCCCCTCAAGCCTCGGGCGAGGTTCTCGACGACCCGCCGTCTGCCCGCCTCCCGGTTTCGGTCACCCGAGGCCGTTGAGAGCCACGGCCGCCCCGACGATGCCGATCACCAGCGACGAGAGACCGACAAACGTAACCGCCGGCAGGGAGAGCGCCCTGGCCTTGTGCAGGGCGAGAAGCATCAGGGAAAGACAGACGCCAACCAGCCATACCGCCACGGGAGCTCTCTCCCCGGCCGACAGCTTGTACGTCAGGAAGGCCGCAGCGCTTAACCCGACCAGGGTCGCCGGGACCGCGCATCGGTCGAAAAAGGTCGGCCTGGAGGCGGATGTCATGCCCGCCCCGCCTTCAGCTGCGCCATCTCGACCTGCAGCTCAGACAACCGCGCGGCGTGTTCGCGGCACAGGACCATCAGCTCCTCGCTGCGCAGGGCGTCCAGCTTGTCGATGACCCGCATGATCTCCAGCTCGGCGCGCAGGTTGACGGCGTAGTCGTGCTCGGCGGTCTTGCGGTCCTTCGCCGCCTGGCGGTTCTGGCTCATCATGATCACCGGCGCCTGGATGGCCGCCAGGGTCGAGAGCAGCAGGTTGAGGAAGATGAACGGATAGGGGTCGAAGGCGTGCCTGAACGGGGCCAGGATCAGGTTCACCCCCATCCACAGCACCAGCGCCAGGGCGAAGCCGCCGATGAAGCCCCACGAGCCGCCGATCGCCGCCACCCTGTCGGCCAGGCGCGTCCAGAAGGTGTTGTCCTCGTCTTCGTCGGGTTTCTCCGACGGCTGCTCGGCCAGCACCAGGTGGATGGCCCGCCGCTGCACCTCGGTCAGCTCTTCGTAGGGGCGGCGCAGCAGCTCGCGCGACATCTGGTCGAGGCGTTCCTGGGACATGCTCTTCAAGGGACTCGCGCGAAGGGATCGGCGGCGATCATCGGCTGGTTGCGCAGAACATGACAAGGTCGCGATTGACAGGCCTGCGTCGGCAAGGCGACGGTCGGTGCGTCGGGTGGGGCCGATGAACCTCAAGTGCTCTGGAGAGAAAGCCGATGGCCCACAAGTTTCTGATCAAGAAGAACAAGGCCGGCGAGTTCGTCGCCTACTTCGTCTACAATAGCGAGAGCATCTTCTGGACCGAGGGCTATTCGTCCAAGGCCTCGGCCAAGAACGCCATCGAGTCGATCCTGAAGAACGGCCCCGGCGCCGAGATCGAAGACCAGACGCTGGCGGATTGATCGGCGGCTGAAGATGCTCCCCCGCGATGCGGGGGAGCTGTCGGCGGAGCCGACTGAGGGGGCAAGCGCCGCGAAAGCCGAGCTAGCCCTCTCCGGCCCTCTGGGCCACCTCCCACGCATCGCGGGGGAGGATCTATCTTGACCCCTCCCTGGTTCGGGCTTCTGATCATTGATAACAATGATACGGGAGGGGACGAACATGGCGCCGCAAGGCCGGAAGACCATCTTCATCACGGGCGCAGCCAGCGGCATCGGCTTGGCGGCCGCGAAGCACTTCGCCGGCGCCGGCTGGTTCGTGGGGCTGTCGGACATCGACAAGGCGGGCCTGGCCGCAGCCCATCAGGCGATCGGAACCGTCAACGGCTCGGTCCATGTCCTGGACGTGCGTGACCGCCAGGCCTGGGACAACGCCCTGGGCGATTTCGGCCGCGAGACCGGCGGCAAGGCCGACGTCCTGCTGAACAACGCCGGCATCGCGCGGTTCGGGGTGCTGGAGGACCTGTCGGACGCCGACTGCGACCTGCAGGTCGACATCAACATCAAGGGCGTGATCAACGGGGCCCGCGCGGGCCTGCCGCTGCTGCAGGCGGCCGGCGGACGACTGATCAATGTCGCCTCGTGCGCGGGGCTCTACGGCTCGCCGAAGCTGGCGGTCTATTCGGCCACCAAGTTCGCGGTGCGGGGCCTGTCCGAGGCGCTGGACGTCGAGTACGCACGCCACGGGGTCAGCGTCGCCTGCGTCATGCCGTGGTTCGTCGAGACGCCGATCCTCAACGCCGGGGCGTCAGGCTCCAACGAGCAGATGGCCGACGCCCTGCGCGCGGGCGGGCTGGAGGTCTATCCCGTCGAGGACGCCGCCCAGGCGATCTGGGACGCCGCCCACGGCAAGGCGCTGCACTATTTCGTGGGCAAGCGGGCGAAACAGATGCGCTTCGCCAGCAGCCACATGCCCGGCGCGCTTAGGAAGCAGCTCCGCTCCCGGCCCCTACTGTCGTCTTGAGGCCTTCCAGCGGCGAGCGCTCGGCCGAGACCGAGATGGTCTTGGCGGCCGTCTTGTCGGCCGGGATCGCGATCGTGCGGGCCGTGGCGATCGGCGCAGAGGCCGGCTCGGTCACGGGACCGATCGGACCGCCGACGCCCGCCTTGGACGAAGGCTCCATACGCGCGCTGACCGCATAGACCACGGGCGGCTTGCCATCGGCCGTCAGGCTGGCGATCTCGGTCGGAGCGATGTCCTCGACCGTGCGCGACGGCGCGTAGGTCGAGCCGCCGCCACGGCCGAAGCGATAGAACACGTGCATGCCGACCTGGGTGACGCGCAGCAGACGCGGGCCCCAGCCGGGCGAGACGCCGGTCGTGTGGAAATGGGTGGCCGAGCCGACCTGGTTGTCCAGGGTCCCGGCCAGGGCGCGGGTGGCGACCTTGCGGGCCCGGCTCCAGGCGCCGATGTCGCGGGCGCGGCGCATCGAACCGTCGCAGGCGAAGCTGAACTGGCAGCCCGTGCGGTTGTAGGCGCCCTGGAAGACCACGCCGCAGATCGACTTCGGGAAGGCCGGATGGCGAGCGCGGTTCATGACCACCTGGGCCACGGCCGCCTGACCGCTCGGGGTCTCGCCGCGGGCCTCGTAATAGACCGCCTGAGCCAGGCACTCGAGCTCACGCGAGCTCTCCAGCGCGGTGCCCAGTTGGAACGGAGCGGCGCTGACCGAGTTGAATCCGGGGTTGAAGGCCGAGCCGAAGCTGGCGCGGAGCATCAACGGACCGCTGCGGCCGCTCTGGCCCGGCATCAGATTGCCGGTGTTCTCGAGACGGGCGGCCAGCATCTGGACCTGGCGATCACGCGAGTCCAGGGCGGCGAAGAGAGAGGGATCATGACGCTTGGCCACGGCGAGAGCGCCGCGGTCCATACGCGTAGACGCGCTGAGCATGGCCGTTTCGGAGAAATCCCCCGAAGCGCCTTCTGCCAGCCGAGCGACACGGGCGTGGGTGGAGGCCGATTGGGCCAGGCCACCGAGAAGGTAAACGCCGCCCAGAGCCAGACCCGTTATGGATCCGACCAATACGGCGCCGACCAGCCCGCGTGCATCAGCACGCGTCTGCGACTTGATAGACAAAACTCGTGTCCTGCGCGGCGAGGGCGCTCCGGCCCCCCGACAAAATCCGCCTCGAAATCCCCGGTAAATCCACTGGCGGGGAGCCCTTCGAAGCGGGGAACTGGCCGTATCACGACGTGGCCAAGATCCTGCTTGACGCGGCTTATGACGTATCAGTGACCGACTCGCAAGCTTTAGCGGCTGGTCACCACCGGCCGTGCGCCCATGGGCCGCATGGTTAATTTGTTAACACCTTGAATCATTGCAAAAAGCGGCAGGCAGCGGATCAGCGTTTTTTTGTGGACGAAAAAGGCCAGTGCGCGCCTCTGCTCAACCTTTCGTAACGGAACCTGAGCTTGGCCACATCGTTACTCGACGAGGACATGAACCTTAACGACAAGGCCGAAGATGAACGCTCACAACGCCTCCAAAACGACTCTGCAAACGATCGCGCTGACGGCGGCCTGCGCCTTCGTTTTGACCGCCTGCGGACATAACGCCGAGCAGCGCGCGGCCAGCGGCGCGATCGCCGGCGCCGTCGTCGGCGGCCCGGTCGGCGCGGCCGTGGGCGGCGCTGCGGGCGTGGCCGTCGACAAGGTCGCACGGCCTTAAGAGCTCTCCCCAATCGTCATCCCGCGCCTAATGCGCGGGATGACGATAGTGCTACCCCTTCACCACCCGCCAGACGTCCACCGCCAGCTTGCTGAAATAGACGCCAGCGGCGATGACCAGCCCGACCTGGATCGACAGGTCCAGGCTCCGCTGCAGATTGGCCAGGCCGGCGACATTGGCGTCCGGCGCGACCACCGTCACCAGCGGCTGCATCGGCCACAACACGGCGACCAGCGCCAGGCCGCCCAGCGAACAGACGATCTCGACCGCCGAACGCCCGCGCACCCAACCTGGCCGGACCACCGCGATCAGCGACGCGGGGATCTGGATGATCGCCAGGGCCAGGACCGGCCACCACAGCGTCTGGAAGATCGGGCTCATCACCAGGCTCAGCGCATGGTTGTCGTCGGTGATCAGCGCCGCCGGGAACGGCACGAGCTTGGTCCACCAGCCGATGAACAGCAGCGTCACGGCCAGCTCGAACACCCCCTCGAAGCGGCTCTTGACGAACAGCGTCTTGCCGCCCGACAGCTGCGGCAGGTCGGCGACCTTCCAGTTCGTCAGGCCATCGGTCTTGATCCAGCCGCGCTCGAACGCCGCCGCCACCAGGGTCGCGAAGCCGATCAGGGTCATGGCGGTCGGCACGAAGTCGCCGACCGTGCGGCTGACCAGGCGGGCGTCACCCTCGCCGGTCAGCAGCATGATCACGGCCGGAACCACCGCGGCAATGGCGGCGATGGCCAGCAGCACCTTCACGCCGAACTCCCAGTAGGGATAGAGCTCCGGACCCACCAGGGCGCGACGCGGGCCGTAGCGGCCGGCCACGGCGATCGGATGGCCGATCTCGCGCAGCAGGGTCTCGGTCTCGTTCTTGTCGAGCGGACGGCCCAGACGCTCTTCGGCCTCCTCGACCTTGTTCATGATCAGGTCGCGCAGCTCGGCGATGATGTCCTGGCGCTGCCCCTTGGGCAGCAGGGCGGCGACGGCCGCCAGATAGCGATCGATCAGATCGTTCATGGTCTTGTTCCCCTGAATGGAAGGAGCCGCAGTCACAGCAGCGGCTCGAGGGCGGCGTTGATCGCGCGCCATTCGTCGGCGAGGCGGGCCAGCACAGCCCGGCCGTCGTCCGACAGCTGGTAGAAACGCTTCTTGCGCTTGTCTTCCTCGCGCCATTCGCTGGCCAGAAGGCCCTGGGCCTCCAGCCGGCGGAGCATGGGGTAGAGCGCGCCTTCGTCGATCTCCACGCCCACGCTCGAGAGGGCCTGGCGCAGGCTGTAGCCGTAGCGCTCCTCCCGTAGCTGGGCGAGCACGGCCAGGATCAACGACCCCCGCCGCAGCTCCTGGCGGAGCGATTCAAAGATGTCTGTTTCGGTCGGCATGACTTGTGCGCCACATAGTGTGCATCACATGGTGTGTGACGCACACTGTGTAGCGCACAGTATGTTTTGACGTCAACATGCGGAACGCGGTTTTTTGCGCGGACCGAGCGCGGAACGCCCTCACCGGTCGCGCCTTACCTCCTCGAACCCGTGAGGAGACGGCCCATGCTCGGCAACAAGGACGCCCAGGCCACGATCGGGGTGCGCGACCTGAACGTGGCGCGCCCGTTCTATGAGGAGGTTCTGGGTCTGACGCCCCTCCCCAGCGACGAGCCCAGCGTGGCGGGCTTCCAGGCCGGACAGGCGCAGATCCTAGTCTATGAGACCGAGCACGCCGGGACCAACCGATCGACCGTGCTGACCTGGTCGCTGGGCGACAGCTTCGACGAGGCGGTGCGGGTGCTGCAGGCCAAGAACGTGGCTTTCGAGCATTACGACCTGCCGGGCATGACCCGCGAGGGCGACATTCACGTCGCCGGCGACATGAGGGTCGTGTGGTTCAAGGATCCCGACGGTAACATCCTCAGCCTCGGCAACTATTGAGTCCGTCATGACCCTGAGCCGCTTCGTCGACGCCCAGGCCAACACCTATGCGACGGCCCTGGCCGAACTGCGGCGCGGCGAGAAGACCAGCCACTGGATGTGGTTCGTGTTTCCCCAGATCGCCGGGCTGGGCCGTAGCCCGACGGCGCAGCGCTACGCCATCGCCGGCCTGGCCGAGGCCCGCGCCTATCTGGCCCACCCTGTGCTTGGGCCCCGGCTGGTGGAGGCCGTCGAGGCCATCAACGCCCTGCCCGGTCGCGACGCCCACGCGGTGTTCGGCACGCCCGATGACCTTAAGCTGCGGTCCAGCCTGACCCTGTTCCAGGCCGCCGCGCCGCACGAGCGCGCGTTCGCCCAGGCGCTGGACAAGTATTTCGCCGGCGAGGGCGATCCGCTGACCCTGGCGCGGCTGGACTAGAGCGGCGCGACCCGCATCTCGACTCCGCCGATCAGCCGATAGCCATGGCGGCGCGCCGCATCCATCACCGCCGCCAGCAGCGACTCATCGATGACCTCCTGAATGGCGCCGGTGTCGGCGCGCACCATGTGCACCGACGGCAGCTGGCGCTTGATCTGATAGACCTTGCGCCGGCGACGTACGGCCGCGACCTCGATGATCTCCATCTGAGTCAGCACGGCGACGCTGCGATAGGTGGTGGCGCGATGGAAGCGCGATCCCGCCAGGCGGGCCGCCTGCCAGATCTCCTCGGAATCCAGGGGCTGGGATGAGCCCAGCAACGCCCTGACCACCGCCTCGCGCTCCTCATTGAAGCGACCGCCGGCCGCGCGAACCCGATGAGCGATGTCGCCAAGGACGTCGCGGCGAGGCTGGGAACTTGTGATCGGCGCGGTCAAGGGCGGTTCGTCCAGTCGAAAGGGCGGCCACGATGGGCTGCACGCGGCGGTGGAGCAATGCCGCCTTCGACATGCCGACTATGCCGCCAGCGGCTGGACCTTCGCCGTTATGTGTCAGACGCATGACAATCATTGCAAACGCGTCATGTTCACAAATGCGAATGATTATTAAGAGCGCGACATCCGCTCAAAGCGGGTTTGTCAGCGGCCGGCTCCGGATGGGGGGCGCAAAGGGGCCGCGCCTCTGGATGTGAAAAATGTCTGCTTATCTGTCTCGACGTCTCGGGCTGTGCCTGCTGGCCTCCACCGCGCTCGTCACGCCTACGCTCGCGTTTGCCGAAAACGACGCCGCCTCGGCTGACTCCACCCAGGTCAGCGAAGCCATCGTCACCGCCACCGGCTCGGGCGTGAACCTACGTGATGCGCCCGCCTCGGTCAGCGTCATCTCGCGCGAGGAGATCGCCCGCCAGCCGGTGCAGAACATCGGTCAACTGCTGGCCCGCCTGCCCGGCGTCAGCGGGGGCCTCAGCGGCACCGGCGAAATGTCGAAGATCAAGCTGCGCGGCCTGCCCGACAACTACGCCCTGATCCTGGTGGACGGCCGCCGGCAGGGCTCGTCGCGTGACCTGGCCTATCGCCCCGACCTCGGCCGTCAGGACCTCAGCTGGATCGCGCCAGACATGATCGAACGGATCGAGGTGGTCCGCGGCCCGATGTCGTCGCTCTATGGCTCCGACGCGATGGGCGGGGTCATCAACATCATCACCCGGCCGATCGCCCCGACCTGGCGCGGCTCGGCCAGCGCCAACTACACCCTGCCGCAGGACGGCGACCGCGGCGACGTCTACCAGGTCTCGGTCAACGCCACGGGCCCACTCGCCGAGTCGCTGGGCCTGCGCGTCGGGGCCGCCTATTCGCGCCAGAACCCGGACAAGGTGGCCCTGGGCGGCCGCTATGAGGACACCGGCGCGTCGGGCGTCACCGACAAGAGCGTCAACGGCGCCCTGAGCTGGGCGTTGACGCCCGACGACACGTTCGAGCTCGACGGAACCTATGGCGTGCAGGAGACGGTCAACCAGCCGCCGCTGACGGCCACGGGAACCGCCCGCACGGCCTGGGGCGCCTCGGAGCTGGAGCGGACCGCCGTGCGCTTCAGCCACAAGGGCGACTGGGGCTTTGGCCGCTCGCGGATCGACGTCTACCGCAACGACTTCGCCTGGAAGATGACCCAAGGCCGCTCGGAGAACACCGAGACCATCGTCGACGCCATCCTCAACATGGAGAAGACGCTGATCTGGACGCACAAGCTGTCGGTCGGCGGCCAGTACCGCCAGGAGAAGATCATCAACACCGACACCATCGGTACGGTGCCGGTCGACTTCAACGGCGGCGTGGTCGACGTGTCGGGCAAGCTGAAGGACGACACGGCCGCCCTGTTCCTCGAGGATCAGGTGACCCTGCGTGAAAACCTGCTGCTGACCCTGGGCGGCCGCGTGGACCGCACCGACAACTACGGCTCGCATGTCACGCCGCGCGTCTATCTGGTCTGGCACCCGGGCGAGGACTGGACCCTGCGCGGCGGAATCTCCAAGGGCTTCCGGGCTCCGACCCTGAAGGAAAGCTCGCCCGGCGCAGCCACCAATTCCGGCGGCAACGGCTGCAGCGGCCTGATCCCGATGGGCTATAGCAGCGGCGGCTGCTGGATGACCGGCAATCCCGACCTGAAGCCCGAGGAGAGCACCAACTACGAGGTGGGCCTGGGCTATGACCGCAGCGACTGGAAGTTCGGGGTCACCTACTTCCACACCGACTTCAGCAACAAGATCGAGTATGCGCCGCTGGGCTTCTTCCAGGGCCGCTGGTGGACGCGTCGCCAAAACGTCCAGAGCGCCCGCACCAAGGGGCTGGAAGCGACCTTCCAGGCGCCGCTGCACGACAAGCTGACTTGGAACACCAACCTGACCTGGATGATCGAGGCCAAGAACCTGGTCACCGGCGCCCAGCTGATCACCACACCGGAATGGTCGGCCTTCTCGTCGCTGGACTGGGAGATCACCGACCGCGCGGGCCTGTTCCTGTCGGCCCAGTACACCGGCAAGCAGCTGGGCGGCGGTACGGCGATCACCCAGGGCTACACGATGTTCGACCTGTCCGGCCGCTTCGCCGTCAGCGAGACGGTCACCTTCCGCGGCGGGATCACCAACGTGTTCGAGAAGGAGATCAATTCCTCGACGGGCTTCAACTACTACCAGCCCGGCCGCCGGTTCTTCGTCGGCATGACCTCGCGCTTCTAGCGAAGGGTTCAGGAACGGCGGGGCCTAGCGCCCCGCCGTTTCCGCGATCGCTGCGCCCAGTTCCTCGATCAGGAACGGCTTACTCAGCACCAGCACGTCGGCGAAGGCCGGGTCGACGCCGGAACGGCCGTAGCCGGTGGCGAAAAAGAACGGCACGCCCCGCTCGCGCAGCAGCTGGGCGACCGGACTGGACGAGCGGCCGTCCAGATTGACGTCGAGAATGGCCAGGTCGAAGCCGTCGGCGGCGGCCAGTTCCAGGGCCTTGCCCAGACGCGACGCCAGGCCCGTCACCGCATGACCCAGCGCCTCGATCATGTCCTCCAGGAGCATGGCGATGGTCATCTCGTCTTCGACGATAAGGATACGCAACGCCACGATCAGATCCCGTCTTCGATCCCGATCCGGGCTTCGATGCGGCAGACCAGGCCCTCGGGCTCGAAGGTCAGACTGACCTCGCCGTTCAGTTCCGCCGACAGGCCGCGCTCGATCAGGCGCGAGCCGAAGCCGCGACGGGTCGGCGGGACCACGGGCGGCCCACCGCGCTCGATCCAGGCCAGTGACAGGCGCCATCCCTTGGGCAGGGGCTGAGCCGTCCAGCGGATCGTCACCACCCCGGCTGCGTTCGACCAGGCGCCGTACTTGACCGCATTGGTGGCCAGCTCGTGGGCGGCCAGGGTCAAGGCCAGGGCCGACTTGGCCGAGATCTCGACATCCTCGCCCTCCAGCACCAGGCGCTCCGGATCATCGCTGTGCGACCCCACCGCCTCCAGCAGCACGCCGCGCAGGTCAACGCCCGTCCAGCGCTCGCCGGTCAGCAGGTCGTTGGCCCGAGCCAGGGTGACCAGGCGGGCGGAGAACTCCGTCGCGGCCTGGTCCATGTCCTCAGCTCGGCGGAAGGTCTGCATGGCGATCGACTGGACCATGGCCAGGTTGTTCTTCACGCGGTGGTTCAGCTCGTTGACCACCAGCCGCAGGTGTTCGTCCTTGCGCCGCCGCTCGGTGACGTCGGTCGCCATGCCGAACCACTCGACGATCTCGCCGTCCGCTCCCAGCACCGGAATGGCCCGCGACAGGGTCCAGCCGATCGCGCCGTCAGCCTGCCAAACCCGGTGTTCCAGCTCGAAGGGCGACTTGGCGGCCACGGCTTTGGCGATCGCCGCGCGCAGGACCGGCTGCTCCTCCTCGGGAATGTAGATCTCGATCCAGCCCATGGTCGGGCCGTCGATGTCAGCCAGGAAGCCGCGACCGTCCAGTTGCTGCACCTCCTGCCAGTCGGCGCTCATCCGGTAGACGACATCGGAGCTGGCATTGACCAGGGCGCGGAACCGGCTCTCGCTTTCGGCCAGGCGAGCCCGCTTGGTCTCGACCGTCCGGGCGTTCAGCATCTTGCCGGTGGAGTCGCTGCAGATGTCGAGGAAGCCGGCGATCGCCCCGCTCTCGTCGCGCAGCGGGCTGTAGGAGAAGGTCCACCAGGTGTCCTCCTCGAAGCCGTTGCGGGTCATGACCAGGTGCTGGTCCTCCGACCAGGTCGCTTCACCGGACATAGCCTGCCGGATCAGCGGTTGGAGGTCGGGCCACACCTCGGCCCAGACCTCGTTCATCGGCATGCCCAGCGCGGCCGGATGGCGTGCGCCCAGGAACGGCGCATAGGCGGCGTTGTAGAAGAAGATCAGGTCGGGGCCCCAGGCCGCGCACATTGGAAAGCGCGACGAGACCATGATCTCCAGAACCGTCTTCAGCGACTGCGGCCAGCCCTCGGGCGCGCCCAGGCCGCTAGCCGCCCAATCGACGGCCGCGAACGCTCTTCGCGTCGCCGCATCCAGGACCATGCCGGAGGTTTCGGACGGCGCCCCTGGCCGCGGAAAAGATGACATGCCGGCAGGATAGGCGGCGATGGGTAGGCTGTCACCCGGGGTGCGGAACGGTCACGGTCCGCAGCGTCTCAAAGCCCGCCTCGCTCTCGATCCGCAGGCGATAGGTCCCGGACCGCAGGAACAGCACCGCCCGCCGCTCGTCCTTGGCCAACACGTGCTGGTCGGCGGGCACGGTGCGGTCGGGCTCGTAGGCATGGACGGCCTGGACGATCACCACCTCACCGGAGGGCCGCTGGGGCGTGGCGACGACCAGCCGCTGGCGCAGGGGATCGGCGGCCATCCAGCCGGGCCGCCCCTCGACGTCCGGCAGGCTGGGGTGGAAGACGGCCAGGTCGGCGCCGGCGATCTCCGCCTCCAGCGCCTGGCCGCCAGCCCGCACCACAATCGGCACCTTGGGCGCGAACCGGGCCAGCACCGCCTCGGTTAGGGTCGTGTCGACGCCGTGCGGGCCGAACGAGCCCGTATAGGCCTGGGCGATAGACAGCGGATCGATCCCGGTCTTCTCCTGGAAGCGCATGGCCATCCAGCGGTTGCCCTTACTGTCGGGCGTCTTGCGCAGATGCGAGAAGCCCACATAGACCAACACTCGCGACGAGGGATGGGCGGCCAGGATGGCGGCCAGGTTCTCGGCTTGGGCGGCCTCGCGGCGGGCGATGGCTTCCGCGCCATCGAGGTTGCGGTCAGACGGGTCACGGCGCCACTCATGAGCTTCCAGCCGGTAGCCCAGGTCCAGGGCCTCGCGGACCGTGTCGGCAAAGACGGGGTCGTAGGTGTAGTAACCGGCGCTGGGTTCGAATGGCTGCCCGGCCTTCATCCCCCGAACGTCCAGAAACTCGCCTGGCCTGCGATTGATGAAGGTCTCGCAAGTCAGGATGTCGAAGCCCTCCGGCCGCAGGGCCCGCATGACCTTGGCCAGGAACAACCGGTGCCGCGAGGCCGAGTGCGACTCGTTCAGCATCACCACCCGCCGCCCGCGCGCGGCCTCGACGATGGCCGCGACGGCGTCCTGGGTCTCCGCATCGGCGGCCAGCGCATCCTTCGGGGTCGGATTGCGCCAGGCCAGGGCCACGCCCTCCTCGCCGACGAAGCTGGCCCACTGGACGTTGAAGTCCCGCGGATGCGGCCCGGCCACCTCGTGCCACAGCGGCAGATAGCGGCCCTCGTCCATCAGCCGGCCTATCCCTGCACGGGGGAACTCCTGCGCGAAGACCGGTTGAGACAGAGCCGCCGCGCCCAGCCCCGCCATCACGCCGCGTCGCGTCGCCTGCGCCGTCATGAACACCTCCCCCGATCGTTCGCCGACCATGGTTTCCATCGGAAGTTGTCCACAGCAAGGCCTGCCATGGACACATCCCGCCACCCTGCTGCCACTCGCCGTCAGCAGGCCCTCTAGCCTTCGCGTACCGGCGATCCTAAATTCGGCCCATGCCTCGCAGCCCAAACTCTGGCGTCTCGGACGTCTCGACCCCGTTCGTCATGGACAACCTCGGGGGCGTCGTCGGCGACGTCGCGGCCGGCGTCATGCCGATGCTGTGGACCCCGCACCGCCCCTCGCGCCCCGACAAGTCGGAGGGTGGCAAGAAGTTCAAGCTGGTCAGCGAGTACCAGCCGGCCGGCGACCAGCCGACGGCGATCAAGGAGCTGGTCGAGGGCATCGAGAACAACGACCAGGACCAGGTGCTGCTGGGGGTCACGGGCTCGGGCAAGACCTTCACCATGGCCCAGGTCATCGAGCGCACCCAGCGCCCGGCCCTGATCCTGGCGCCGAACAAGACCCTGGCCGCCCAGCTCTACAGCGAGATGAAGTCGTTCTTCCCCGAGAACGCGGTCGAGTACTTCGTCAGCTACTACGACTACTACCAGCCCGAGGCCTACGTGCCCCGGACCGACACCTTCATCGAGAAGGACTCATCGATCAACGAGCAGATCGACCGGATGCGTCACTCGGCCACCCGGGCGATCCTGGAGCGCGACGACGTCATCGTCGTGGCCTCGGTGTCGTGCATCTACGGCATCGGCTCGGTCGAGACCTATACCGCCATGACCTTCACCCTGACGGTGGGCGATCGGGTCGACGAGAAGCAGCTGATCGCCGACCTGGTGGCGCAGCAGTACAAGCGCAACGACCAGGCCTTCGAGCGCGGCACGTTCCGCCGTCGCGGCGACACCATCGAGATCTTCCCCGCCCACTACGAAGACCGCGCCTGGCGCGTGACCATGTTCGGCGACGAGGTCGAGGCGATCGCCGAGTTCGACACCCTGACCGGCAAGAAGACGTCCGAGCTGGAGACCATCAAGGTCTACGCCAACAGCCACCACGTCACGCCGCGCCCGACCCTGCGCCAGGCGATCATCGAGATCCGCAAGGAGCTGAAGGAACGGCTGGAGTGGCTGACCGCCAACGGCAAGCTGCTGGAAGCCCAGCGCCTGGAGCAGCGCACGACCTTCGATCTGGAGATGATCGAGACCACCGGCTCGTGCGCCGGCATCGAGAACTACAGCCGCTATCTCTCGGGCCGTAAGACCGGCGAGCCGCCGCCGACCTTCTTTGAATACATCCCCGACAACGCCCTGCTGTTCACCGACGAGAGCCACCAGACGGTTCCGCAGATCGGCGCCATGTACAAGGGCGACCGCAATCGCAAATGGACCCTGGCGGAGTACGGCTTCCGCCTGCCCTCGGCGCTGGATAACCGCCCCCTCAAGTTCGAGGAGTGGGACGCCATGCGGCCGCAGTCGGTCCACGTCTCGGCGACCCCGGCCGACTGGGAGCTGGAGCGGGCTGGCGGCGTCTTCGCCGAGCAGGTCATCCGCCCCACCGGCCTGATCGATCCCCCCGTGGAGGTGCGTCCCGTGTCCAAGGATGGGGCGTCGCAGGTCGACGACGTGGTCGACGAGATCCGCCAGACCATCAAGAAGGGCTACCGCACCCTGGTCACCGTGCTGACCAAGAAGATGGCCGAGGACCTCTCGGAATATCTCAACGAGCAGGGCATCCGGGTGCGCTACATGCACTCCGACATCGACACCCTGGAGCGCATCGAGATCATCCGCGAGCTGCGGATGGGCAATATCGACGTCCTGGTCGGCATCAACCTGCTGCGCGAGGGCCTGGACATCCCCGAGTGCGGCTTCGTGGCCATTCTCGACGCCGACAAGGAAGGCTTCCTGCGTTCGGAGACCTCGCTGATCCAGACGATCGGCCGCGCGGCGCGGAACGTCGACGGCAAGGTCATCCTCTATGCCGACCGGATCACCGGCAGCATGGAGCGGGCCATGGCCGAGACCGCCCGCCGCCGTGAAAAGCAGCACGCCTACAACCTCGAGCACGGCATCACGCCCGAGAGCGTCAAGCGCGACATCAAGGACATCCTCAACAGCCCCTACGAGCGCGGCGACCGCGTGCTGGTGCCGATGGGCATGTCCGAGACCGACGACCGTCCGTTCAGCGGCGACAACTTCAAGGCCGCGCTCAAGGACCTGGAGGCCAAGATGCGCGAGGCCGCCGCCAACCTCGAGTTCGAGACCGCCGCCCGCCTGCGCGACGAGATCAAGCGCATGAAGCTGATGGACCTGGAATTCGCCAACGAAGTCCTGACCGCGACCGGCGACACGGTCGACAAGGCCGCCCCCAAGCGCATCCGCGCGGAGATCCGCCAGGAGAAGGCCGAGGAGTTCCGCAAGAAGCGGAAGTAGGTTTTGCGTAGATGCTTCCCCGCGATGCGGTGGAGCATCTTCCCCCTTAAGCCCAGACACCCCCTTCCCTCGCGCCGCCGCCTCGCGCACCCTGCCGTCATGACAGAAGGCTCCCCGCCCGCGCCGCGCACCTCCCTCGCCATCCTCGTCGAGAAGCTGGCCGGGGTGCTGGTCACCGCCGGCCTGATGGTGACCGGCCTGTTCGGGCTGGGCGTGCTCGACATCTGGATCGCCCGCCGCGACGACATGTTCCTGAAGACCATCCCCGACGTGCTGGTCTCGTGGCGCGATCCTTCGCCGCTGGCCTTCTGGGCGTTCATCCTGACCCTGGCCGTCCCCGCCCTGGTGGTCCCCGGCGCGTTCGGCCTCGATGCGCGTAACGTCCCCCCGGCCCTCGCCCGTCGCGCCCGGCTGGTCGCGATCGGGGCCTCGGCCGCGGCGGTGGTCGGCGGCATCGCGGTGGCAGGCCTCGCCGCTCGCCCCGAACTCGGCGTCGCCACGCCGTTCGGCGCGGCCTGGCTGATCGACGGCAAGGCCCGCGAGCACTGGTCCTGGGGCGCGGCGACCAGCGTCGGCGTCGGCTGCGCGACCACGCCCAGCGAGATCACCGGCGCGGCCCCCACCCACGCCCTCAACTACGACGTCACCTTCCCCAGCGCCGCCGAAGCCCGCCTGGCCCGCGACACGACCGACCTCCGCGCCTGGCTCGGCAAGATGACCCCGATCGACTCGAGCCTGCGAGCCCGCGAGGTCCCCCGCTTCGCCGCCGCCGACGCCGCCTGCATGGCGCACTTCGAGAAAGACCTGGCCGAACCGGACAAGGCCCGCCTGCGGACGCTGATCGGGCTCTAGGGCTTGGCCGCGCTCGCCGGCGCGTATTTGCAGACGCTGGCCTTGCGCTTGGCCATCAGGGCGCGGACCCAGTCGCTGGTGTCCTCGCCGTCCACGAAGGTCGGCGGGTTGGGGTAGATCAGCTGGATCAGGGTGCCGTTGTCGAGGTCGGCCGCCTTGAAGGCCGGGACCTTGGGGTCGTCGACCTCCAGCGGGTCGATGACGGCGATCTTCAGGGCCGGATCGCGCAGCTTCAGGCGCTCGACCGCGCCCAGGAAGGCGGCGCTGTGGAAATTGCCGTTCAGGTGCAGGACCTTGGCGCCGGGATTGGCCTTGCGCGCCAGGACGATCGCCTCGGCCATGGTGTCGTCGCGCGCGGTCTGGGCGGCCAGGCTGCGCTCGGCTTTCAGCAGAGCCTCCGGTGACGTGCTGGCCCCGCCGCCGTGCGCCGCTGCGCCGGACTGGAAGCGCATGTACTTGGCGCGGTAGGCGCCGGTTCCGGGATTGAGCTCGCGCGCCACCCAGCCGCGCTCCTCGGGCGTGAACTGAGCGAGGATCTCGGGACCCAATTGGCCGATGCAGGAGATCGCCCAGGTCGGAGCCTCGGCGGCGATCACGGGCAGGCCGCGCGCCTTGGCGAACTCGACCAGCGGACGGTACGAGGTCGGGTAGTTGTCCCAGGCCCTCCCCTTCTCCTTCAGGGCGTTCTCGCCGACCTTGCCGGCGAGGTAGGCGTCGACGGTGGCCTGCGTGTCGCGCTCGAACTGCTCCAGCGACAGGACATAGCGCGGGTGGCGCGCGACCAGGGCCCGGAACAGCGCCTGCTGCTGGGCGTGGACGCCCGGATGGCGGTGGCTCTCGCCGAAGAACACGACGTCATAGGCCGACAGCAGCTCGGCGGCCTCGGCGGGGCTGACGACACGGGGCTGGCCCTGGGCGTCCTTCATCACGAAGGCGGTGTCGTAGAAGTCGGCCAGGCCCTGGCTCAGGCGATAGCCGTCTGCGGTGGACTGGATGGATTGGGCTTTGGCGGCCGGGGCGGCGAACAACAGCGACGCCGCGATCGCGGCGTGGAGCAAGGCGGATTTCGTCGTCATGACGTCTCGTGATGAAGCAGGTTCGGCGGCCCAGCTTCGTCATAGCCGCTGAGCGCCCCCTCCGTCACGATGCGTATCCGCATCGCGCCACCTCCCCCGCAAGCGGGTGAGGAGGAAACTGCATCTCCTCCCCCGTAAAACGGGGGAGGTGGCCGCGAAGCGGACGGAGGGGGCGCTTTGCGCTACCCCACCATCCCCGCCAGCCGCTGCCGGATCAGCGCTTCAGCCTCGCTCATGATCCGGTCGATCAGGTCCTTCACCGTCGGTACGTCGTGGATCAGGCCCTGGACCATGCCGGCGGTCCAGACGCCATGATCCGTATCCCCCGTCTCCAGGCCCTCGCGACCGCGCGCGCCCTTCACCAGATCCGCCACGTCCTCGAACTTGGCGCCACCGGCGCGTTCGATGGCCACCACCTGCTGGCTGATGGCGTTTCTCGCCACGCGAGCGGTGTTGTGCAGGGTGCGGAAGATCAGGTCGGTGGCGCGCTCGTCATTGGCGACCATGGCCTGCTTGAAGTTCTCGTGGATCGGGGCCTCGACCGTCGCGCAGAAGCGGGTGCCCATGTTGACCCCGTCGGCGCCCAGGGCCAGGGCCGCCACCAGGCCGCGGGCGTCGCCGAAGCCGCCCGAGGCGATCATCGGGATCTTCACCTTGTCGGCCGCGGCCGGGATCAGGATCAGGCCGGGGATGTCGTCCTCGCCCGGGTGGCCGGCGCATTCGAAGCCGTCGATCGAGATGGCGTCGACGCCCATCCGCTCGGCCGACAGGGCGTGGCGCACGGCGGTGCACTTGTGGATCACCTTCACGCCGTTGGCCTTGAAGTGGTCGACATGCTCCTGCGGCTTGTAGCCAGCGGTCTCGACCACCTTGATCCCGCTCTCGATGATCGCGGCGCGGTACTCGGCATAGGGCGGCGGGGTCATGGCCGGCAGGATGGTCAGGTTCACCCCGAACGGCTTGTCGGTCAGGTCGCGGGTGCGGGCGATCTCTTTCGCCAGGGCCTCCGGCGAGGGCTGGGTCAAGGCGGTGAGAAAGCCCAGCCCGCCGGCTTCGGCGACGGCGGCGACCAGCCCCGCCTTGCCGACCCACTGCATGCCGCCCTGGGCGATCGGATGCTCGACGCCGAACAGCTCGGTGAAACGGGTCTTGATGGCCATGCCGACGTCCTTCCCTCTGATTTGGGAAGGACTATGGCCGGGCGCCCGCTACGTCAGGCAAGAGGCTTGCGCCATGCCCCCGGTCGACGGCGCAGGGCGGGCGGCCGGGTCAGCATCAGTGTCGCGGCGAACAGCGGCATGGTCGAAAGCTCCACGTCGCGGATGATGCCGGCGACAGGAAGCTAAGCCGGCAAACCGGCCGACCGTTCCGTGAAGTTTTGTAAGAAAGCGTGGCTACTGCAGACCGGCGCGGCCGATGGCGTAGAAACGCTCCGAGCGCTGCTTCTTCAGCTCGGCCGCGCTCATGGCGCTCATCGCCTTCAGCTCTTCTTCGACCGCGTCGCCAACGGCCTGGATCGCCACGTCGCTGGCCGAGTGCGCGCCGCCGGCGGGCTCTTCGATGATGCGATCGACGATGCCCAGCTTGATCAGGTCCTGGGCGGTGATGCGCATGTTGGTCGCCGCGTCCTTGGCCCGCGCGCCGTCGCGCCACAGGATCGAGGCCGCGCCTTCCGGCGAGATCACCGAATAGATCGAGTGCTCCAGGATCAGCACGCGATTGGCGCCGGCCAGGGCGATGGCCCCGCCGCTGCCGCCTTCGCCGACGATCGTGGCGACCATCGGCACGCCCAGGGTCAGGCAGCGCTCGGTCGAGCGGGCGATGGCCTCGGCCTGGCCGCGCTCCTCGGCGCCCAGACCCGGATAGGCGCCGGCGGTGTCGACGAAGGTGATGACCGGCAGGCTGAAGCGCTCGGCCATGTCCATCAGGCGCACGGCCTTACGGTAGCCCTCGGGGCGAGCCATGCCGAAGTTGTGCTTCAGGCGAGTGGTGGTGTCGTGGCCCTTCTCGTGGCCCATGACCACGACCGGCTGGCCGCGGAACCGGCCCAGGCCCCCGACGATCGCCTGGTCGTCGGCGAACTTGCGGTCGCCGCGCAGCTCGACGAACTCGTCGATCAGGCCCGCGACATAATCGCGCAGGTGAGGCCGCTGCGGGTGCCGCGCGACCATGGTCTTCTGCCAGGCGTCGAGATTGGAATAGGCCTCGGTGCGCAGCTCTTGAGCGCGATCGCGAAGGGCCTGGATCTCGCTGTCGAACGCCCCCGGCCCAGCCGTCTCGGAGAGCTTGCTCAGCTCTTCGATTTTGCTTTCCAGGTCAGCGATTGGGCGTTCGAAATCGAGATAATGAGCGGCCATTGACCTTTAACGTCGCCGTTGATGAAAGGGTGCGAACCTAGTGGCGGAATGCCTCGAGGGAAAGAGGCGAGATTCAGACAGGGAACCGCCCCGAATCCGCCGGGTTTTATCCACAGGGTCCCCACTGAGGATCCCCAGGTGAGTCTCGAATCGAGACTCTCTCCTCTGGTGAATCGCGACATAGAGTCCTATGTTGCTTTGTAGCAGATCGCGGAAGACGATTTGCGCCCGCGGCCCCCGCCCATCGAATGTGGCTCGGACCCGCCTGATGAGAGCAAAGCGTTCCCATGCAGGTGTTCACCTTTTTCTGTGTCGAGTCGGACGGCTCGGTTCCCCGCTTCGACGTCACGCCCTGCGCTGACGACAAGGCCGCCCGCGTCCGCGCCTTTGAACTTTTGGACATGCATACCCGCTGCGACTTCGTGGAAGTGTGGCGCGGATCCCAGCGCGTGTTCGACGTGTCGGCGCACCATGCGGTGGCGGCGTAAGGCCTTATTCTCCGCGCGTTGAATTATTGCGCCGCAACCTGAGCGGCTGTAGCCTTCGCCTCCGGACGGCGCCCAGAACGGGCGCCGCGCACCGGAAGGCCGCTTCATGGACGCCCAGGTCCTCGCGCCCCAAGATCGCCTGATCGTTCCCCCGGCACCCAAGGTCCATCCGTCGCCGCTCGGCTACGCCGTGTTCGGCGAACTGCGCATCGCCTGGGAGATGGGCCGCAACCTGGTCGGGGCCTATTGCGAGGAAGACTTCGACAATCTGGTCACGCCCTACCTGTTCATGGGCAGTCCGGGTCTGGTGGTCAGCGACCCGGCCGCGGCGCGTCAGGTCCTGACCTCGCCGAACTACCGCCGTCCGGTGAAGGCCAGCCGGCCGCTGAAGCCCCTGGTCGGCGAAGGCCTGCTGCTGAGCGAGGGCGAGACCTGGCGGCGGCAGCGCAAGAGCCTGGCCCCGGTGTTCACGCCCGCTGCGACCGGCGGCCTGCTGCCCCATTTCGTCGCCGCCGGCGCGGGCCTGGTCGAGGCGCTGGACGATCGCGACCACGCCAACCTGGCCCAGGCCTTCCACCACGCCACCCTCGACGCGGTGCTGCGCGCCCTGTTCTCGCGCCGCGCCGACGCCGAAGGCGCGCTGCTGGCCGATCTGGCGCGCCGCTACATGGAGGGTCCGGCGCACTTCAAGTTCCTGGACTTCGCCAGCCGCGGCGCCGACGACCTGACCTTTCTGGACGGCGACCGTCGGGCGCTGGGCCGGCGCTGGCTGAAGACGGTCGACGCCCTGATCGCCGAGCGGCGGGCTCACCCGCACCCTGACGTGCGCGACATGCTCGACCGTTTGCTGGCCGCCCGCGACGAGGACGGCGCGCCCCTGCCCGACCGGGAAATCCGCGACCAGTGCAGCTCGATGCTGGCGGCAGGGTTCGAGACCACCTCGCGCCTGCTGTTCTGGGCTGCCTACCTGCTGGCGCTGGATCCGGAGACGCAGGGCCGCATCCGCGCCGAGGTCGCAGCGTTTCCGGCCGAGCGGGTCGCCAGTCTCGACGACCTGAAGGCCTGGCCGCTGCTGCGCGCGGTGCTGTTCGAGACCCTGCGGCTCTATCCGGCCGCGCCGCTGATCGCCCGCGAAGCCCTGGAGGCCGACACGGTGCTGGGCTGCGAGGTCGTTCCGGGCTGCATGATCACCATCAGCCCGTGGCTGATCCACCGGCATCGGAAGCTGTGGGACGCCCCGACCGCCTTCCGGCCCGAGCGTTTCCTGGGCCAGGCCAATCCCTGGAGCGTGGAGGCCTTCATCCCGTTCGGGGCGGGGCCGCGCGTCTGCATCGGGGCGGGCTTCGCCCTGGCCGAGGCCCAGATCATCCTGGCCAGCCTGCTGGCGCGGGTCGAGATCGGCCTGCAGAGCGACCGGCCCGTCCTGCCCAAGGCCTCGATCACCCTGGGACCGGACCACGAGCCGGCGTTTGTGCTGAAGCCCTTGAACGGCGCGGCCTGAAGCGTCAGCTTCCCGCCAGTTGTTCGAAAGGCCCCGCCATGACCGAGACTCCCGCCACGCGCCCCTCCGCCACCGCAGACGACAGCGGCCACGGCGGCCTGCAGACCTTCGTCACCGCGGGTCCGGCCACGATCGTCGCCGACATCGCCGCGGCGAAGGGCGGCCTGGACCTGGGCCCCGATCCGCACGAACTGGTCTGCGCGGGCCTGGCGGCCTGCACCAGCATGACCCTGCGGCTCTACGCCAACCAGAAGAACTGGGACATCGCGGCGATGCATGTCGAGGTCTTCCACCACTTCGACGCCGACCAGACCCCGCACGACCGTTTCGAACGGACGATCACGCTGGAGGGCAACCTCAACGACGAACAGCGCGAGCGCCTGTTCCAGATCGCCGACAAGTGCCCGATCCACAAGCTGCTGACCGCGGGGGCGCGGGTGGTGACGACGGTGGGCGGCGAGTAGGCCAGCACAGGCCCCCTCCGCGCTTCGCGCTCCTCCCCCGGAGGGGGAAGACGGATCACCGTCTGCCCCCTCCCGGGGGCGGACGACCGCGTAGCGGTCAGGTGGGGGCAAGTATCACCTTAGAACCCATACAGCGCCGCGTAGTCCGCATCCTTCCCCGCGATCTGCCGGGCGCAATCGACCATCACCTTGGCCTGTTTCCAGGTGGCGTCGTCCTGCATCTTGCCGTCGATCATCGCCACGCCCGTCCCGTCGGGCATGGCCTCCAGGATCCGGCGCGCGAAGGCGACCTCGGCCGGATCAGGGCTGAACACCCGCTTGGCGATGTCGATCTGGCTGGGGTGCAGGCTCCAGGCGCCGGCGCAGCCCATCAGGAAGGCGTTGCGGAACTGCTGCTCGCAGGCTGCCGGATCGTCGATCGCCCCGAACGGGCCGTAGAACGGCTTGATCCCGTGGGCGGCGCAGGCGTCGACCATCTTGGCGAAGGTGTAGTGCCAGAGGTCCTGTTGCACCGAGGCGCGCGGCGATCCGTCCGCATGCGGATCTTCCACCACACGATAGCCCGGATGGCCCCCGCCGACCCGCGTGGTCTTCATCGCCCGGCTCGCGGCCAGGTCGGCTGGACCCAGCGAAATCCCCTGCATTCGCGGGCTGGCCGCCGCGATCGCCTCGACGTTCATCACGCCCTCGGCCGTCTCCAGGATGGCGTGCAGCAGGATCGGCCGGGTGACGCCGTGCTTGGCCTCCAGCGAGGCCAGCAGCTGGTCCATGTAGAAGATGTCCCACGGCCCCTCGACCTTGGGGACCATGATCACGTCCAGCTTGTCGCCGGCCTTTTCGACGATGGTGGCGATCTCATCCAGGTGCCACGGCGAGTTCAGGCAGTTGATCCGCGCCCAGAAGCCCACGCCCAGGGCCTTGAAGTCGACCTCGCGCGACATCGCCACCAGGCCGGCCAAGGCCGCGCCCTTGGCGTCGGCGGGAATGGCGTCTTCCAGATTGGCCAGGACGACGTCGACGGTCGGCGCGATCTCGGGAAGCTTGGCGCGAACCTTGTCCAGGTGCGGCGGCACGAAGTGGATCATCCGCTCCACGCGAGCTGGCAACTCGCGGTACGGCGCAGGCGCGCCGATGGCCAAGGGCTTGAAAAAACCACGCGGCGTCTTCATCCGCTCACTCCCCGATCTTTATTTCGCAGTTGCGAGAAGACTGCGACGCCGAGGGAGGAGCGTCAAGATTATCGCCGTTCAGGCGGAGGCTTCGCCGCCAGCGGCGGCGGCAGTTCGTCCGGGTCCTCGCGTTCGAGGTCGGCGGCGGCGTCGTTGCTCGAGCCGGGCTTGACGGCCTTGGCCTTGCGGCGACGGGCGGCGGGCTCCAGGCGCAGGCTGGTCAGGGCGTCCTCGCCCTCCTCGCCGAACAGCCCGCGGACGCGGATATCGCGCTGCGGATAGGGGATCTCGATGCCGGCCCCGCGCAAGGCGTCGTCGATCAGCCAGGTATAGGCCGCATAGATCGCCGCCGGGCGGCGCACGGCGTCCACCGTCGGCCAGACCACCAGCTCGAACTTCAGGGCGTGGTCGCCATAGCCGACCAGCCAGACCTGGGCGCGGCGGGTGGCGTCGTCGGGCGAGGTGTAGGGCGCGGCCTTGGCGGCCTTCAGCACCGCCTCGCGGACCTTGGTCTTGTCGGCGCCGAAGGCGGTGACGAACGGCACGCGCAGGCGGCGATTGGTCCCGCGCAGGGTCCAGTTGATCACCTGGTCGTTCACCAGCACCGAGTTGGGCACGATGATGTCGGTGCTGTCGTTGGTGCGGATGCGCGTGGCGCGCGGGCCGATCTCGTGCACCACGCCGCGCCCGCCATTGGGCAGCTCTACGAAGTCGCCCACCGCCACCAGCCGCTCGAACACCAGGCTGACCCCGGAGGCGAAGTCCTTGATGATGCCCTGCAGGCCCAGGCCGACGCCGACGCCGAGCGCGCCGGCGAACACCGTCAGCGAGGTCAGGTCGACGCCCATGGTCGACAGGCCGGCCATCAGCCCGATGATCACCAGGCCGTAGGTGGCCACCTTCTCGACGATGTACAGCGAGGCGGCGTTGCCGGCCGCGCGCTCGCGCAACCGCCGCAGGCCCGCCGAGGTCAGCCGCGCGGCGACGATCGCCGCCACCACGATCAACACCCCCGCCGCCAGCCCGCCGACGGTCACCGAGGCCTTGCCCAGCTTCAGGAGTTCGAAGGAATCGAGCGTGCGGAGCGGATTGGCGGCCATGGCGGGAGTGTGGGGGGATGGGCTGCTTCGGATCAAGAGCGAGCGCCCCCTCCGTCACGATGCGTAACCGCATCGCGCCACCTCCCCCGTTTCACGGGTGAGGAGCAACATACCCCTCCTCCCCCGCCTGCGGGGGAGGTGGATCGGCGCGGATACGCGACGAGACGGAGGGGGCGCTAACCCCTACCGCCCAACCATCGCCAGACCCGCCGCCGTATAGCGCTCGCCTTCCACCGCCGTCTCCGGCACCGCCGCGGCGATACGGGCCAGGTCCTCGGCCGACAGGGTCACATCGACGGCGCCGAGGTTCTCCTGCAGGCGGGCGATCTTGGTCGTGCCGGGGATCGGGGCGATGTCTTCGCCCTGATGCAGGATCCAGGCGAGCGCCAGCTGCGCCGGGGTGATCCCCTTCTCGGCGGCGATGACGGTCAGCGCCTCGACCAGGCCCAGGTTCTTGCTCAGGGCCTCGCCCTGGAAGCGCGGCAGGGCACGGCGGAAGTCGTTGTCGGCCAGCTCGGTCTTGATCGCCCCGGTCAGGAAGCCGCGGCCCAGCGGGCTGTAGGGGACGAGACCAACGCCCAGTTCGCGCAGGGTCGGCAGGATCTCGGCCTCGATATCGCGGAACCACAGGGAATATTCGCTCTGCAGAGCCGCCACCGGCTGCACCGCATGGGCCTTGCGGATCGTCGCCGCCCCGGCTTCCGAGAGGCCGAAATGCTTGACCTTGCCCTCGGCGATCAGGTCCTTGACCGTCCCGGCCACGTCCTCGATCGGCACGTTGGGATCGACGCGGTGCTGGTAGAAGAGATCGATGACCTCGACACCCAAACGCTTGAGCGAGGCCTCTGCGACGGCGCGGATGTGCTCGGGGCGGCTGTCGACGCCGCGCATCCGCGAGAAGCCTTCGCCCGCGCCTTCCGGCGCGATGTCGAAGCCGAACTTGGTGGCGATCACCACCTGGTCACGGAAGGGCTTGAGGCCCTCGCCGACCAGGATCTCGTTCAGATAGGGGCCATAGACCTCGGCGGTGTCGAAGAAGGTGACGCCCAGCTCGACCGCCTTGGCCAGCACCTTGTGGGCGTCGCCGGCCTCCAGCGCCGTGCCGTAGACCTGGCCCATGCCCATGCAGCCGAGACCGATAGCCGAAACCTCGAGACCGTCGCCGAGTTTGCGCGTCTTCATGGGCAGCTCCTGATTTTTTCGCAGAGAATGTCGGAACGCTCGTCGCGCGACCGTCCTAGGCTGAGCAGATAAGGAGGAAGACCGTCATGCCCAAGACCAGTCCGTTCCTGTGGTTCGATAAAGAGGCCGAAGACGCCGCCGCCTTCTACGTCTCGATCTTCCCGAACTCGAAGATCGTCCGCGTCGACCGTTATCCGATCGACCCGCCGCAGGGCCCCAAGGCCGGCGACGTGATGACCGTCAGCTTCGAGCTGGACGGCCAGCCCTGGACGGCGATGAACGCCGGCCCGGCCTTCACCTTCAACGAGTCGATCTCGTTCGTCGTCGACTGCGACGGTCAGGCGGAAGTCGACCGCTACTGGGACGCCTTGACGGCCGACGGCGGCAAGGCGGTCGCCTGCGGCTGGCTGAAAGACAAGTACGGCCTGTCCTGGCAGGTCACGCCCAAGCAGCTGATCGAGTGGACGACCGGCGAGGATCGCGAAGCGGCCGCGCGGGTGTTCAAGGCGATGATGGGGATGGTGAAGATCGACGTCGCGGGATTGAAAGCGGCGTACGAGGCGGGGTGAGGCCGTCAAATCTGCTCCCCCCTTGGGGGAGGAGAATTCATGCCCCCTAAGCCGCCAGCTTCATCAGGCTCCCCGGCGGCATGTCCCGCCGCACCTGGCGGTCCAGGTCCTCGGTCATCTGGTCGAGTTCCTTCAGCGCGCCCTCGGCGTCCTTGACCTCGTCGGAGCGCTCGAACTTGCCCGGCTGGGTCAAGACGCCCTTGATCTTGGCGGTCTGCAGCTCCTCCCTGAAGGCATTGCTCAGACTACGGACGGTCTTGATGAAGTCCATGTCGTTATGGGCCTCCATCTTGGCTTCTTCTTCGATCGTCTGGCGAGCGGCGGCCTGCTGGTCGGGCGGCAGCGACGTGTCCGGCGGGGCGCCCAGGTCCTGGCTGAACATCTCGCCGGAGTCCTTGGCCGCCTTGGCGTAGTCCTTGACCGCGCCCTGCAGTTCCTTGGCGGCCGCCGCCAGCGCCTTGGCCATGGCCTTGGGATCGTCAGCGAAGATCTTCCTGAGCATCTTCAGCTTCTCGATCAGCTGCAGAAGCTTGTCGCGGGCCCGGCCCTTGGCGTCGCCGATCGCGGTCTTGCGGTTGGTCCGCAGGTCTTTCTTGAGCTGGTCCAGGGCCTCGGCCTCCGGACTCTTCTTCTCAGGCTCGGACGCCGCCTTCGGCGCGTCCCGGGTCTCGGTCGCCCTGGCCCCATAGGCCACCGCCGCCATCGCCCCTGCCTGCCCCGTCACCCTCATGGCTTTCGCCCCCGCGCGGCCATTCTGGCCTGTCTGAGCGGCCAGAATGGGGTAACGCGGGTCGCCGTCTGGTTAAGCCTAAGCTTTCTTGACGAACTCCGTCCTCAAAACGAGGCCCTTAACCTTGTCGACATTGGCCTCGATCTCGTCGGGATCGCCGGTCAGACGGATCTTCTTGACCACCGTGCCGCGCTTGAGGGTCACGCCGCCCGAGCCCTTGACCTTGAGGTCCTTGATCAGGGTGACGGTGTCGCCATCGGACAGGATGGTTCCGTTGGAGTCGCGGGTCTCTTCGCTCATGGTCTCTTACTTTTTACGACCCAAAGGGTGCTTGGTCTGAACGACGTGGGCCAGGTGCTCGCCCGCCACGTGCGTATAGATCTGCGTGGTTGCAATATCGGCGTGGCCAAGCAAGGTCTGAATGACCCTTAAGTCGGCGCCGCCTTCCAACAGGTGCGTGGCGAAGGCATGGCGCAGCACGTGCGGGCTGACCTTGTCGCGGTCGATGCCGGCGGCGATGGCGGCGTCCTCCAGCAATTGCCCGACCCGCCGAGCCGTCAGGCGGCCGGTCGAGCCGCGCGAGGGGAACAGCCACGGACTGTCCTTCTGCCCCTTAGGCAGGAACGACGGTCGCGCTGCCAGATAGGTCTTCACGGCGGTGCGGGCCGCATCGTTCAGCGGGGCCAGCCGCTCCTTGCCGCCCTTGCCTTTGACGATCAGATAGGCCGGATCCCGCGCCAGCGCCGTCAGCGGCAGGGCCAGCAGTTCGGAGATCCGCAGGCCCGAGGCGTAGATCAGCTCGATCATGCACGACAGCCGCAGGCCCTGGGCGCCGTCCTTGGCGGTGGCGGCGGCGAGAAGCCGTTCGATCTCCTCGCGCTCCAACACCTTGGGCAGCGGGCGGCCGGCCTTGGGCGCAGCGACGCGGCGGGAAGGGTCGTCCTGCCGCCAGCTCTCGCCCAGCACGAAGCGGTAGAACTGGCGCACCGACGAGCGGCGACGAGCGGCGGTGGCCGGCGACAGGCCGCGTGCGCCCAGGTCCTGGAAATAGGCCTCGATCGTCTCGGCGTCGGTGTCGTCGAGATCCACGCCCTTGCCGGCCAGGAACAGGCGGGCGTCTTCGAGGTCCTTGCCGTAGGCGGTCAGGGTGTTGCGGGCGGCCGCGCGCTCGACGGCCATCATCTCCAGGAAAGCGTCGACCCAGCCTGCCCCCTTGGCGCTCATTTGGTGAAGGCGAGGCCCAGGACGCCCTCGACGACGATGGCGCGGGCGTCGAGGGCAAGGCCGGCGTGGTTCAGCGCCTGCGCGATGCGGGCGCGGTCCACCGGCGCAGGACCGGTCGCGCCGGCGTCCTGGGCGATCGAGAGAGCCAGGAGGCCCGCCTCGCCCTTGCGCTTGGCCGCGCCGGCGTCTTCCAGCAACAGGGCGCGGGCCGGCGAGGCGGCGGGCTTGGCCAGGTCGAAGGCCGCGAACTGGGCGCGAGCGTCGGCGTCCAGCGTCCCGCCCAGGGCGTGCAACAACACCGCGGCGGACTGGGCCGGCGACTTGGAGCCGCCGGTCGCACCGCGCGCCACCAGATTATCCAGCACTTGGTTGTCGGCCTTGCCCGAGGCCGCGGCGATCAGGGCGTCGAGGATGGCCAGGTCCGCAGCGCTGGCGCCGGGAATGGTGTCGCCGACCAGCCGGCCGCGGATGGCCTGGGCGCTGGCGACGTCGCCCGAGGCCACTGCGGCGCGGGCCAGCAGCACCGGGTCCTGCAGCGGGCCGCCGGCCGAGGCCAGCACCGCGATCGAGGCGGCCGAGGCGTGGGCGGCCTCGATGAAGGCGGTCAGGGTCTTGGCCTGGCGCAGGAACGCCAGGTCCGAGGCCTCCTGCGCGGTCAGGTCCGCGCCCGAGGCCACGCCGGAGATGTCGCCCGACGGCTTGAGCACGGGCTTGAGCGCCGGCGAGGCCGAGGCGATGGCGGCGGCCGACTGGACATCCAGGTTCAGGCGGCGCGACAGGGCGTAGTTGACGCCGTTCTTCAGATTGGCCGCCCCGGGGGCCGAGCCGGCCAGGGCCGCGCCCATCAGCCGGCCATAGTCGGCGTCCTTCGTGGCGTTCTGGGCCAGCTGGAAGGTCAGTTGCGCGGCGTCGGGCTGGTCGGCCTTGAGCTGGCAGAAGGCCCGCAGCCGCAGCCAGTAGGCCGCGCCGCGATCCACGGTCAGGGCCTGCTCGACGCGGCAGGCCTTGTCGTCGTCGCCGCTGATCAGGGCCGCCTCGGCCGCGGCCATCGACAGCGCTGCGCTGCCGGGCGCGCCGGTCACGCGGTCGAGCACCGCGTTGGCGCCTTTGGCCTCGCCGAGCGCGATGAGGGCCAGGCCACGCTGGGCGCCCATCTCGGCGTCGTCGCCCACGCCGGCCGGGCCGTTGGCGCCGGTCGACAGCAGGCGCCGCGCCAGACTGGCGAAGGCCGGCGACAGCGGCTTTGAGCCCGCCAACTTGGGCAGAGCATCACGCATGATCGCCGGTGACGTTCCCTTCCACAGGTCGCCGCCGATCCCCGTGTCCGTGACCGGTCCGGAGAAGTAGTCCGGGGCGGCCAGGGTCTTGACCGTAACCTCTTCCTGGGCGGCTGCGAGGGCGGGAACGGCCAGCGCCAGGATCAGCGCGGCGGCGAACGGAGAACGCTTCGAAATGACCATGGACCGGTTATGACGCATGACGGGGTTCTCGCAAACTTGGCGGTTGGCCCCACCCTCGTGTAAACCCGCGACCGCATCATGACCGAGCCGACTGAAACGCCCGAAACCCTGCCCGCCGCGCTGATCGACGCGAAGGCCGACCTCGCGCCCTTCCGCGAGCGCACCATCGTGCTCGTCGGCCTGATGGGCGTGGGCAAGTCCAGCGTCGGCCGCCGCCTGGCCAATGTGCTGGAACTGCCGTTCCGCGACGCCGACAACGAGGTCGAGGCCGCCGCCGGCCGCTCGATCTCGGAGATCTTCGCCGAGTTGGGCGAATCGGCTTTCCGCGACGGCGAGCGCCGGGTGATCGGCCGCCTGCTGGACGAGCCGCCGCACGTGCTGGCCACCGGCGGCGGGGCCTTCGTCAATCCCGAGACCCGCGCCCTGATCAACGAGAAGGCCGTCTCGGTCTGGCTGAAGGCCGATGTCGAACTGCTGGCCCGCCGCGTCTCGCGCAAGGACAACCGCCCGCTGGTGCGCGGCAAGGATCCCGTCGAGGTGCTGACCCAGTTGGCCCTGACGCGCAATCCGGCCTATGCCGAGGCGCAGGTGCACGTGCAGACCGGCGACACCCCGCACATGGTGGCCGTCGAGGCCATTCTGGCAGCCCTTCGCGCCAACGTCGCCTCGTAAGGAGTACAGCCCATGATCCGCACCGTTCCCGTGGGCCTGGGCGACCGCGCCTATGACGTCGTCATCGGCCCGGGCCTGCTCGACTCGGCCGGCGAGCGCATCGTTCCGGTGCTGGGCAAGCGCAAGCGCGTGGCCATCGTCACCGACAGCAATGTGGGCGAGCATCACGGCGAACGCCTGGCGGTGTCGCTGGAAAAGGCCGGCGTGGCGGTCGACGTCATCACCATCCCACCCGGCGAGGAGAGCAAGAGCTTCGAGGGTCTGTCGGACCTGTCGGACCGCCTGCTGGCGCTGGGCCTGGAGCGCGGCGACCAGATCGTGGCCTTCGGCGGCGGCGTCGTGGGCGACCTCGCCGGCTTCGCGGCGGCGATCTACAAGCGCGGCATCGACTTCGTGCAGGTGCCCACCACCCTGCTGGCCCAGGTCGACAGCTCGGTCGGCGGCAAGACCGCCATCGACACCCCACGCGGCAAGAACCTGATCGGCGCCTTCCACCAGCCGCGCCTGGTGCTGGCCGACCTCGACGTGCTGTGCACCCTGCCCGCCCGCGAACTGTCCTGCGGCTATGCCGAGATCATCAAGTACGGCCTGCTGGGCGACTTCGCCTTCTTCGAATGGCTGGAGACCAACGTCGCCAAGGTCCTGGAGCGCGACGTCGACGCCCTGGTTCGCGCCGTCGGCCGCTCGGTGGAGATGAAGGCCGAGATCGTCGCCGAGGACGAGAAGGAAGCCGGCCGCCGCGCGCTCTTGAACCTGGGCCATACCTTCGGCCACGCCATCGAGGCCGAGATGGGCTTTGGCGACGCGCTCAAGCACGGCGAGGCCGTCGGCGTCGGCATGGCCCAGGCGTTCCGCTTCTCGGTCCGGCAGGGCCTGTGCCCCAGCCAGGACGCCGTCCGCGCCGAGGCCGCCATCAAGGCCGCCGGCCTGCCGACGACGATGGCCGATGTCCGGCCTGAGCCTTTCAACGCCGACGCCCTGGTCGCCCACTGCGGCCAGGACAAGAAGGCCGAAGGCGGCGCCCTCACCTTCGTCCTGGTCCGCGGCATCGGCGACGCCTTCGTCGCCAAGGACGTCGACCGCGCGGCGCTGAAGTCGTTCCTGATCGACGAAGGCGCGGTCTAGCGCCGGTAGATCCTCCCCGTCTTACGAGGGAGGATCATCAAGCCGTCTTTCGCGCTTTCAGAGCCAGCGAGATCCCCGCCAGCAGGAAGTAGAAGGCCCCGAAGGCGGCGTAGGGGGCGACGGCGACGGCGGTGGGCGGATGGGGGTTGGCGCCCAGCGAGGCGGCGATCATGAAGGCGCCGGCCAGCATCGATTGGGCGCCGCTCAGCACCATCGGCCATTGCGCGCCCACGGACCGCCAGCGCCGGACGCCGGCGACCAGCTGCAGCAGGCCTGCGAACGCCGCCCACACGCCGAACACCGTCAGCACCCGACGCGGATCGGCCTGCAACGCCACCAGCACCGCGCCGGCGACCAGCAGGCTGACCGCCACGTTGAAGGTCTGGGGCGGATTGGCCTTGAAGCCGCCGTTGGCGCGGGCGTCCATGGCGTTGGCCAGGGCGTCCCAGGCCGGATAGGCGACCAGCAGCACGCCGGCGGCCAGCGGATTGCCGGCCCCGACCGCGACGACGGCGGCGATCCAGGCAACGGACACCGCGGCGCGCAGGAAATAGTAGCGCTTGAGCGCGCCGGTTTTGACGTCTTCGACAAGGGCCATGGCGGCCTCCCTCAGCGGTTGAATGAAATAGATGCCGAGACATTATATGTCGCGACATGTTTATCGCCTTACCGCATGGCGAAGCGCAGAGTCGAGCCGTTATTTGTCACGACATCTATTTTCGCAGTAGATAATCCGCCGATCAGGAGCCTGCGCCGTGTCCGACTACATCCCCTCCCTCGACGAGCAGCTGTGCTTCTCGCTGTACGGGGCCAGCATGGCGATCAACCGCGCCTACAAGCCCTTGCTGGACGCGCTGGAGATCACCTATCCGCAGTACCTGGTGCTGAGCGCCCTATGGGAGAGCGACGGCCTGAGCGTCGGCGCGATCGGCGAGCGGCTGGGCCTGGATTCCAGCAATGTCACGCCGCTGGTCAAGCGGATGGAGGGCGCGGGCTGGGTGTCGCGCGTGCGCAACCCGGCCGACGAGCGCCAGGTGGTCGTCAGCCTGACCCAGGCCGGCCAGGAGATGCAGGCGCGCAGCGCCTGTCTGGGCCAGACCCTGTTCGCCGCGGCGGGCCTCAGCGTCGACAAGCTGGTTCAGCTGAACAAGGACGTTCAGACGTTCCGGGATTCGGTCGCACGCTTCGTCAGCGACCAGCCCAATTCCTAGGCCGACGCCGGCGCGAACAGACATCGCTGGACGCCATCGCCGAACTCTGAGCAGATTTCCGCCGAGGGCGCGGAACCATCCTTAGAAAGATGCGTTTTCTGCCCTTGCTGGTCCGGGGGAGACCGGCATGGAGGGGCGTATTGGCCAGCTTGGCTGAGACCGAAGTGCGCGAGGTGGGGGCCCGCGAGGACGTCGATTTTGACGTCTATTCGCGCTTGGCGGCCGCCGAACGCAGTCTCGCCGAAGAAATCCGTAAATCCGAGACCCTGGCCCGCGTGTCCGAGGCCGTCGCCTCCAGCCATGATGTCGACGCCTGCGTCCAGGTCGTGATCGACGGCGCCCGCGAGATCATCGGCGCCGCGTTCGGAGCCTTCTTCTACAATGTGGTGGATACGGACGGAGAGTCCTACGCCCTCTACCGCCTGTCGGGCGCCTCGCCCGAGGCCTTCGCCGCCTTCCCCAATGTCCGCAAGACTGAAGTGTTCGCCCCCACTTTCAACGGCGAGGGCGTGGTTCGCTCGGACGACATCACGCTGGATCCGCGCTACGGCCGCAACGCGCCGCGCCACGGCATGCCCGCAGGCCACCTGCCGGTGCGCAGCTATCTGGCCATCCCGGTCGCCAACCGCCAGGGCGAGATCCTGGGGGGACTGTTCTTCGGCCACCCCGAGGCCGGCCGCTTCACCGCTCGCGACGAGAATCTGGTGGTCGGCATGGGCGCCCAGGTCGCGGCGACCATCGACACCATCAAGGTCAATGCTGACGCTCGCGAGGAACTGATCCAGCGTCGGAGGGCCGAGGAGCGCCTGAAGTTCGCGCTCGATAGCGGCCGCATGGGCTCTTGGGACCTGGACGTGGCCACCCGCGCCTATGAGGCCTCCGACCTCTGCAAGCTGAACTACGGCCGCCGGCCTGAGGAAAGCTTCGGGTTCGCCGACCTGATCGACACGATCCATCCCGACGATCGCCCGCGCATCCTGACCTCGATCGAGGCGGCGATCCGCGACGGGGCCGACTACGACGTCGAGTATCGGGTGGTGCATCCCAATGGCGACTTGCGCTGGCTGCACGCGCGCGGCCGCGCGGCGACGATCGCCGACGACGGCGGCGTCAGGCGCTTGGCCGGGGTCTCTCTGGACATCACCGGGCGCAAGCGCGCCGAAGAACGCCAGAAGCTGCTGGTCAACGAGCTGAACCATCGGGTGAAGAACAGCCTGGCCACGGTGCAGTCGATCGCCGCCCAGACCCTGCGCTCGGTGGCCGCGCCCGAGTTCTTCCGCGAAGCCTTCGAGTCGCGCCTGATCGCCCTGTCGCAGACCCACGACCTTCTGACCCGCGAAAGCTGGGAGGGCGCCAGCCTGCGCGAGGTGATCGACGCCGAGATGCACGCCATGGCCGGCGAGGACCGCGTCAGCTTCGACTACGAGAACGATATCCGCCTCAGCCCCAAGGCCGCCGTGGCTCTGGGAATGGGCGTGCACGAACTGGCCACCAACGCTTCGAAGTACGGCGCGCTCTCGACGCCGGACGGACGGGTGACGGTGGCCTGGACCCTGGACCGCGATGTGCTGCGGCTGACCTGGACGGAAAAGGACGGACCTGAAGTCCAGCCTCCCGCCCGGCGCGGCTTCGGCGTCCGCCTGCTCGAACGCGGTCTCGCGGCCGAGCTATCCGGCGCGGTCGACCTGACCTATGATGCCGCCGGCGTCGTTTGCCTTATGGCGCTGCCTTTGCGCGCGCTGGAGCCTGACACATGAAGACACTATCCGCCCTCAAGGTCCTGGTCGTCGAAGACGAAGCGCTGGTTTCCATGCTGGTCGAGGACATGCTGACAGATCTGGGCTGCACGATCGTGGGCCCCGCCGCCGAGATCGAGGAAGCCCTGCGCCTGGCCACCTCGGCCGACATCGACGCGGCCCTGCTGGACGTCAATCTGGGCGGCCGCCCGATCTTCCCGGTCGCCGACGCCCTGCGCGCCCGCGGGGTGCCCTACGCCTTCGCCAGCGGCTATGGCGAGGCCGGCATCAGCGAAGACCACAAGGGCGCCAGCGTCCTGCAGAAGCCTTTTCGCGAGGCCGATCTGCGCCGCGTGCTGGAAGGCCTGGTCAGCCAGACGGCCTGATCCCTTCCAGGGTTTCGGACACAAAAAAGGGGCGGCTCCTCACGGGGCCGCCCCTTTTCCGTATCCGTCGTCTGGATCCATATCGGCCGGGTGCGGACACCCGGCCGAAGAGGACGTCAGACTACCACTTCTTGCTGACCGACATGAAGATCCGACGACCGATCATGTCGTAGTTGCCGATGGCGGCGGTGCCGACGCGGAACTGACCCGACGACTGGGCCGGCGGACGCTCGTCGAAAGCGTTGTTGATGCCGACCTGGGCCGACATGCTGTCGAAGTCCTTCTTCACCGAGAACGTGTGGTACGAGGTGAATTCCGTGTGCAGCTTGTACGACGAGCACGAGTTCGCCGCCGCGGTGCAGACGTTGGTCACGCCGCCGACCACGTCGCTGTACTTCGTGACCGGGAACACGTTGCCCATGTTGGCGGGCTGCATGATGTCCGAGCCCTTGCCGATCATGTTGACGCCCCAGAAGAACGTCCAGTCGTCCTTCTTCCAGGTCGCCTGCACGTTGCCCGAGAAGCCCGGGCCATCGAAGTTGTAGGTCGTGCCCAGGTAGTTCAGCGGAGCCGCGCCGCCCAGCAGGGTCGTCACGTTCTTGGTCTGCCACGTGAACTGCGAGTTCATCACGAAGCGACCGCCGAACAGGCCCTGACCGTAGCGGGTGGTCAGGTCGATGCCGCGGTTAACCTGGTTGGCCACGTTCACGTAGCTGTTCTGAACCGTCAGGACGTAGTGACGGGTCGCATCGCGCGTGAACAGCGAGCAGAACGGGTTGGTCGCGAAGTCGGCCGAGTTGTAGCACTGCTTCAGGATGTTGGCGGCGCCGAACTGACGGACTTGGTCGTCGACGTTGATCGTGAAGTAGTCGACCGCGACGTTCAGGTCCGCGAAGCTCGGCGACCAGACGACGCCGAAGGTGTTGGCCTGAGCCGTTTCAGCCTTCAGGTTGCCGACGCCGCCGACCGAGTAGATCGTGGCGCTGCTGCCGCCCAGGGCGTTGTAGTCCACCGGGATGCCTTGCGACGCGCAGTTGGTGCGGGTCAGCTGCGTCGCCGTGGTCGAGTTGGCCAGGTCGTAGCAGGGGTCGACAGCGTTCTGGGCCGAGTAGCCGATCTGGTTGCCCAGATACAGTTCGTACAGCGACGGAGCGCGGAACGACGTGCCGTGCGTGTAGCGCAGGGTCACCGACGGGAACACGCGCCAGTTCACGCCGACCTTCCAGGTCGCGTTCGAGCCGTAGCTGTCATAGTCCGAGTAACGGCCCGACAGGTTCAGGTCCAGGCGCTCCATGAAGCGCGCGTCGCGAACCAGCGGCATGTCGATTTCGCCGAACACTTCCTTGACGCTGTCGCTGCCCTTGGTCTGGCCAGCCGAGCTGTACAGAGCCATGTTGCGGGTCGCGGCTTGCGTGCCGGGCTTGTCGTTGATGCGTTCCTTGCGGACCTGGAAGCCGAACGCGCCGGCGACGGCGCCGGTGGGCAGCTGGAACAGGTCGCCCGAAGCCGAACCTTCGATGTAGGCGTGGCTGTACTCGGTGGTGCCTTCCTCGTTGAAGAACAGGAAGTCCTTCTCGGCCTGGGTGAACTGGCCTTGCAGGACGCGGTTCGACATCCACGGGATACCGTTCGGCAGGGCCGAGCAGTTGAAGCCCGAGACGTTGCCGCCCAGCGGGTTGTTGGTGCAGGCCACGTTCGGGCTGTTCAGGGCCACGAAGCGGTCCAGATAGACGCGCGAACCGAAGTCATAGGTCGCGTCCGACTTGGAGTACTGACCGAACAGGTCCCAGTCCCAGCCACCGTTGAAGTCGACCGAGCCGCGCAGACCACCGACGGCGCGGTAGTACTTGACGTCCTGGTGACCGTCCGAGGCGTAGGCCGAGATGGTCAGGGCGTTGACGCCCAGGATGTTGTTCGGGTTGTTGCCCGGCAGGTAGTTCGGCGCGCCGTTCAGCGTGTTGCGCTGAGCGAACGACTGGAAGATCTGCGCGACGCCGTACTGAGCCGACTTACGCTCGCTGAACATCAGCTCGGTGTAGGCTTCGATCTTGTCGGTCAGCTGGTAGCCGCCGTTGAAGTTCAAAGTCGTGCGGATTTCCGGGCTGACCGTGCTGGCGCGGTCGAACAGCGGCGTCGATTGCGGCGCGTAGCTGTAGGTGCTCGGATAGCCGATGCGGTTGAAGCGGACGAAGCCAGGGAAGGCCGAGTCGTTGCCTTGGGCGGCGGTCGGATAGGTCTGGCCCGGAACGACCGGCATCAGGTTCACCGAACCGGCGACCTGCTGGACGTAGCCGTTGCCCAGGTTGACGCACTTGAACTGGCCGGTGAGCGAGTCCTTGTAGTCGCGGCGGGCGCCGGTCTTCGGGTCGAACAGATAGTCGGCGGCGCAGGCGGTGTCGTCGCGGTCGCCGCGACGCAGGACTTCCTGGCGGAAGTACTCGCCCGAGATGTTGGCGTAGCCGCGGTCGAAGGTCTTACCGTAGGCGCCGGTGATGCGGTACGAGGAGCCGCCCTTGTCGATCGGGTTGCTGCCCCAGATCTTGAGCTCGCCACCGTCCATCTTGGTGCGGGTGATGATGTTGACGACGCCGGCGACGGCGTCCGAGCCGTAAACCGACGACGCGCCGTCCTTCAGGATTTCGACGCGTTCAACGATCGATTCCGGAACCACGCCCAGGTCGAACGGGCCGACTTGACCGCGCACGCCGGCCGGACCGGCGCGACGGCCGTTCAGCAGGACCAGGGTGCGGTTGGCGCCGAGGCCGCGCAGCGAGATCGTGCTGACGCCCGGACCGCCGGTCACGTTGTAGCCGGTGTACTGGTTGTTGATCTGGCCGTTGCCGGCGGCGAGCGACGAGTTCTGCAGCACGGCCGAGATCGTCGCCTGGCCTTGCAGCTCAGCGCTTTCCGAGGTCAGGACTTGGATCGGCGCGGCGGCGGTGAATTCGCTGCGGCGGATGCGCGAGCCGGTGACGGTGATCGCTTCGACTTCCTGGGCCTCGGCGGCCGGCGCGTCAGGCGCGGTCTGGGCGTAGGCGGGAGCGGCGGCGGCGATCAGCGACAGAACGCCGGTAATGACCGTCGTTCCCAGCAGAATGTTCTTGTTCAAGCTCAACAGAGGTCCCCCAAGGACGACACGAAAAACGGAGGGTTCAGGGCCGAACGGGGCATAAATATCCGCGTTCATCCACACCGCACCGTAGCAGGATCGTCACAAATCCGAACCCTTCACGGCCGCATTCGGCCTCATTTTAGAAATAACGTGACTATTTGAACACAATTGGGCGGACTGAGGGAAAGTTTGCCCCGACATCGCCGCGATCGACTTGCGCCAAGGCGAACTTTCGCCAGAACGATTGAATCCGCAGATCAGCGATATTTGAGACAAATTATTTCCGAAACACTTTGTTTCGGTTGCGTCGCATACCGAACATACCCCAGCGTGCAGATCATTCGCACCCTACACGCCCAGCTTGTCTCGCGACGTTAGTCGAGGTCACGCGGCCCGAACGAATGCGGCAGCAGACCCCAGAACGGCAGGCGCTCGGTCGTCGCCCCGCCTTGCACGGAGACGATCTGGCAGGCCTCGCCGGCGAACTCGGCGATGCGCTGGCGGCAGGCCCCGCAAGGCTGGACCACGGCGCCGGAGCCGGCTGCGATCAACACCCTGTCGATCCGCCGGGGGCCGCGCATCGTGATCATCGCCCCGATCGCCGTCTGTTCGGCGCAGGTGCCGACCGGATAGGCCGCGTTCTCGACATTGACGCCGTAGTGGACGCGACCGTCCTCGTCGATCACCGCCGCCGCCACCGTGAAGTTCGAATAGCGGGCATAGGACCGCGACAACAGCTCGGGCAGAACCCGGGCGGCCTCTTGTTCGGCGATGTCTGGATTGGCGATCATGCGACGTCCCACCTTCCGGCAGAGGATCGCGCCGGGGAGAGAGGCAATCAGCCGCAGGGCTTCCGCGCAAGCGAAAAACGCAGCGCGAAAGCCCCTGGGATCACCCTTCGCCGGGGGCCGTCGCGATGATCGAAAGCGCGTGGACGGGGCCTGCGAGCTCAGCTTCCAGCACCTTCATCACCAGCCGCTGGCGCATCACCCGGGCCTTGCCCGCAAAGGCCTGCGCCTCGATCCGCAGGTTCAGATGGCTTTCGCCCGAACCGGTATGGCCGGCGTGACCGTGGTGGCGATCGCTATCGTCGACGATCTCCAGGCGGGTGGGCGAAAAGGCCTCCTCCAGCTTGTGGCGGATGGTGTCGATGACGGCGCCCATGATGCGTCTCTTGCAAGTCAATCCTTGAACGGAAATAGCGCGAGATTACTCTAGGGGCCATGAGCCGGCAGTTCGAATATCGCCCCAAGTTTACCGACATCCGCGTCCGCCCCCCGAAGAAGGGCGAGGACGACGCGGTCAACGACGTCCTCGGCCTGAAGCCGGGCGAAAAACGCTGCGACCATCCTGACTGTCGCCTGGCGGGATCGACCCGTGCGCCCAAGTCGCGCGACATGCCCAACGAGCACTACTGGTTCTGCCAGCCGCACGCGGCCGAGTATAACAAGAACTGGAACTTCTACGCCGGCATGAGCGAGTCGCAGATCCGCGCCGCTCAGGAGAAGGAACGCCAGACCGGCGGCCGCCCGACCTGGAGCTTCAAGGCCGACGCCAACTCCCGCGAAGCCGCCGCCGCGGCCGCTCGCGACGCTCGAGCCTTCGCCGATCCGTTCGGCGTGTTCCGCGCCCAGCAGCGCAAGGCCGAATCAGCGCGCACCGCCGCCGAGCGCGGCCTGGGCAAGCTGGAGCGCCAGGCCCTGGCCGACCTCGACCTGGAAGCTGGCGCCGACAGCGCCGCGATCAAGGCCAAGTACAAGGAGCTGCTGAAGCGCTGCCACCCCGACGCCAACGGCGGCGACCGCAGCGCCGAGCACAAGCTGCAGCGGGTCATCAAGGCCTACAAGACGCTGCAGAAGTCCGGCATGGTGAAGAGCTGAGGGCGCGCCCACGCCCTTCTCTCTAATGAGGAGGAGTTTGGGACGCCGATCCTGTCAGCGCTCCTAGGCTCGTCCGGCCCCGCACTTGCGAAGCGCCCCTCCCCTGGGCCATCCTCCCGCGCCAGTGGGCGTAGGGACCTTTCTTCATGACCGTCAACGACCCGGAATGGCGCGCGCCTAGCGAGCCGCCGACGCCCGTGACGCCCGTGCCGTTCGGCAAGCCGTGGAGCATCTGGTTCTGGGGCGGCCTGCTGTCGACCGGCGGCCTGGCCCTGGCGGTCGCCCCGCGCGCCAGCCTGGACCTGCTCAAGACCTCGGTCGAAGAGCCGTCCCTGCCCTGGGTCCGGTTCGCGGGCCTCGCCCTGCTGGCCTACGCCATGGGCTACCATGTCGCCGGCTGGACCGGACAACGCACCTATATGCGGGCCTCGGTGGTGCTGCGGGTGTTCTCGCTGGTGGTGATCGGCGCCTTCGTGCTGGCCGACTGGCTGCCGAAGGCCTGGCTGGCGTTCGGCCTGCTCGACTTCGCCGGCGCCGTCTGGACCACCCTGGAACTGCGCTGGCGGCCCAAGCCGAAAGCTTAAGCCACGCGCTGCGTGAAGCGGCGCTGGACGAACACCGTCGCCAGCCAGCAGGCCATCGCCCACGCCGCGCCGATGCACCAGCCGGCCAGCACGTCGCTGGCCCAGTGGACGCCCAGATAGATCCGGCTGAGGCCCACCAGCAGGCTGATCAGCACCGCGGCGCTGACCGCCAGCACCTTGACCCGCCGTCGGTCTGCGAAGCGCGCGGCCAGAACGCCCAGGGTCAGGAACACCACGGCCGACAGCATGGCGTGACCGGACGGGAAGCTGGCGTTGACCGCCTCGACCGCGCGATAGGCCAAGTCCGGCCGCTCGCGCCCGAACACCAGCTTCAGGCCCTGGCTGATCAGCAATCCGCCGCCCGCGCCCGCCACCAGCAGCACACCCTCGCTCCAGCGCCGCAGGGCCGCCAGAAAGGCGAAGGCCAGCAGGATCAGCAGAGCCAGCACCGCCAGCGAGCCCAGGGCGGTGATGTCGATCGCGGCGACATGCAGCCAATCGGGGCCGATCATCACGTCCGGCTGGCCATCGACTCGCAGGGCCTTCAGCACCGCCAGATCCAGCGCCCGCGTCTCGCCTTCCTGAACTTCCTCGGCGATCGACAGGAAGCCCATGGCCCCCAGACCGACGATCAGCAAAGCGCAGGTCGCAGCCAACTCGCGCCGCGCGGCCGTCAGCAGAGCGCGAAAGTCGATACGGATCAAAGGCATAGCTCCCGAAATGCAGACTTCAGACTACAATATTTCCCTTTTGAAACATGAACTTAAGCTGACCAGCGTCGTTCATGCTGGGACTAGGTCATGTCCCCTATTCTGACATCCTCATCGAAGGAGACCCCACATGAAACGCCTTCTGACCGCTTCGCTCGCCGTTCTGATGATCGCTGGCAGCGCCGGCGCCGCCTCGGCCCAGTACCGCGACCACAACAACAACGGCCGCTATGACCAGCGCGACCGCGCCTATGAACAAGGCCGCCGCGACCAGGCCCGCGCCGAAGACCGCCGCGACCGTCGCGAATACCGCCGCTGGGCCAAGGGCCAACGCCTGGACCGCCAGTATCGCGACAACCGCTACTACGTCAGCGATTATCGTCGCTATGGCCTGCGCCAGCCGCCGCGCGGCTATCGCTGGCAGCGGGTCGACAACCAGTACCTGCTGACGGCCGTCGCCACGGGCCTGATCGCCTCGGTGATCATCGCCAACCGCTAAAAAACTAGGCCCGGAGGGGGTGTCGCGATGCGGCGCCCCCTTCCCCTACCCTGGGTCAAGCGTTTAATCGGGTAGGCATGCCCGAGTTCGCCGAAACCAGCTCCGCCCAAGATCCGCTGATCACCCTGGTCCCCGACAAGTGGGTGACGCTCCGCGACGCGTTCGGCGTCGACAGCGACATGAAGGTCCCGGCCTTCAGCCACCGCGACAGCCACGTGCCGGAAATCGACAGCGCCTATCGCTTCGATCCGCAGACGACCAAGGCCATCTGCGCCGGCTTCGCCAACGACCGCCGCGTGATGGTCCAGGGCTATCACGGCACCGGCAAGTCCACGCACATCGAGCAGATCGCCGCGCGCCTGAACTGGCCGCTGGTCCGCGTGAACCTGGACAGCCACGTTTCCCGTATCGACCTGGTCGGCAAGGACGCCATCGTCCTGAAGGAAGGCAAGCAGGTCACCGAGTTCCGCGAAGGCATCCTGCCCTGGGCCCTGCAGCGCCCGATCGCCTTGGTGTTCGACGAGTATGACGCCGGTCGTCCGGACGTGATGTTCGTGATCCAGCGCGTTCTGGAAGCCGGCGGAAAGCTGACCCTGCTGGACCAGAACCGCGTCATCCGCGCCAATCCGTATTTCCGGCTGTTCTCGACGACCAACACCATCGGTCTGGGCGACACCACCGGCCTCTATCACGGCACCCAGCAGATCAATCAGGGCCAGATGGACCGCTGGTCGATCGTCACGACGCTGAACTATCTGGAACACGACGTCGAAGCCGCCATCGTGCTGGCCAAGAACCCGTCCTACGACACCGCCGACGGCAAGCGCACCCTGGCCGCCATGGTCCGCGTCGCCGACATGACCCGCAACGCCTTCATGAACGGCGACATCTCGACGGTCATGAGCCCGCGCACGGTCATCACCTGGGCCCAGAACGCCGAGATCTTCGATCACGACGTGGCCCTGGCCTTCCGCCTGACCTTCCTGAACAAGTGCGACGAGCTCGAGCGCCCCACGGTGGCCGAGTTCTTCCAACGCGCCTTCGGCACGGATCTGCCGGAAAGCGCGGCGCGCGTGAAGGTGGCCTGATCTCGTCCTTCTCCCTTCGCGGGAGAAGGAACGTAGTGGGGCGATGGCCCGTTCGTTTCCCGCCTCAACCGGAGACCGCCCCATGACCGACATCACCTACGACATCGTCGAGCACGACGGCGGCTGGGCCTATAAGGTTGGGGCGACGTTCTCCGAGACCTTCCCGACCCACGAGGCGGCGCTGAAGGCGGCCAAGACCGCGGCGGCTGAACAGGAGCTGCCCGGCGAGGACGTCGGCATCGTCTACGAGGACAAGAACGCCGTCTGGCACGGCGAGGTGTCGGATGGCGACGACCGGCCGACGACCCATGTTCGGGACACGAAATAGGCCAAAGCCGGCCGAGTTCCGAAAACGGCCCCGATCTTGCGGCACGTCACTCAAGACAAGCCATTTTGAGACAAGGTCGCCGCCATGTTCGCCAAGAAGAAAGAAGCCCCCCTGGCCCTGGCTCCGCTGGAACAGCAGCCGGCGCGCGTGGCTGCGCCGGTCCAGCACCAGCCTGCGCCGGCGCCCGCGCGTCCCAAGCCGGTCTCGATGTTCGCCCAGGGCCTGACGATCCGCGGTGACGTGGTCGGCGACGTGGAAGTGCATCTGGACTGCGTGGTGCTGGGCGACGTGAAGGTCGGCAAGCTGATCGTCGGCCCCAACGCCCGGATCGAGGGCTCGGTCGTCTCGCAGGCCATGGAGATCCACGGCCTGGTGATCGGCGCGGTGACGGCCCAGAGCGTGCGTCTGTACGGCACCGCCCGCGTCGACGGCGACATCACCCACGAGCAGCTGGCCATGGAGCCCGGCGCCGAGTTCCAGGGCCGCAGCCTGAAGTTCCGCCGCCCCGCGCCTGCCCCGCAGCCGCAGGCCCACCAGGCGGCTCCTCAGCCGGCACCGGCCCCGCAGGCCGCCCCGTCGGCCTCGCAGAGCCCCTACAACCATACGGCCCACTGACGCCTTTTGCGGCGCCGCGCCCTCTTATGTGGCGCGGCGGCCACGCCAGCGACTTAGCGACCGTCGGTACGGAACACTGACGCTAAGCCGGGCTTTGTTATGGTGAGGGTCGACGTCTCGCGACCTGCAATCCAGGGAGCCCCCATCCATGGTTGGCAAGCCTTTGAAGATCGTGCCGCCCGTCTCGGGTCCGGCGGAAATTTACGACCTGGGCCGCGGTCCAGAGTCCACGGGTCAGCGCATCAAGCGTCTGCAGGAAGAAGCCCGCATCCTGGCGCATGAGGAAGTCGAGCGCCTGAACAGCGACCTGCGCCGCCTGGCCGACCAGGCCAAGCTGATCGCCGACGGCGGCGACGCCTATCCAGTCGGCGTGCGCGAACTGGCCGGCCGCATCTCGGTGGACACCGCCCAGCGCGCCGACATGCTGCGCGCCCTGATCGAACGCTTGGCCTAGCCCCTAAAATCCCAAAACGGATCAACCCGCCGCATTGGCCATCTTGCGCAGGCGGCGGGCGAGATCTTCCGGCCGGTCGGCGATCTGGTCGAACAGCGCCTGGACCTCGGCCTCGCCGAAGCCGGCCGCGCGCAAGGTGCGCCAGGCTCCGGCCAGCACCGCCTCGGCGATGTCGAGGCGATCGTCGGTCAGATGCAGGCCCGCGCCGAACGGAGTCTGTGAAACGGGGTACTGAGCGGCGAGCGACATGCGGAGCCTCCTGTGGCCGGGAGTAATGTTCCTTTTTTGTTCGCATTCCGCAAGAGAGTCGAGTCCTCATTTCGGGACACGAAAAAGCCCCGGGGCCGAACAGGCTCCGGGGCTTCTTGCTTGAAGGCCGTCGCTTAGCGGCAGACGGTCCGTTCGTAGTAAGAGCCGTTCCAGCGGTCGTATTCGCGGGTGGTCCAGCACTCGCCGCCGCCCCCGTAGTAGGGACGCGGGGCGTAGCCGTAGCCATAGCCGTAACGCGGCGGCGGGGGCGGCGGCGGGGCGTAGTAGCCGTTGTCGTAATAGCCGCGATCGCGACGGCCGCTATCGGAGATGGCTGCGCCGATCGCCAGGCCGACCACGCCGGCGGCGATGGCGGCCGCGGCAGTGTCGCCGCCCCGGTTACGGTGATGACGATAGCGCGGATCGGCCGAGGCCGAGGTGGCGGCCAGGACCAGCGACACCGCGGCGACGCCCGCGCCGACCCGGCCGATGGTGGTGATGAGCTTGCTGGCCATGACGGCCTCCCTCAAATCCTTTGCTTCCCGGCGCGATGCGCGTCGTCTCAAGCGTTGAGCAGAAGATCGGACTCCGTGGCTGAACGGCGCCTGAACGAACCTGACCAACGCCAAGACCCAACGGGCGCCGCAATCGGTTTGTTCATCTTTTTGGGGAAAACTCCGCCGAACTAGAGATCGCGCGCTCCGGAGAGAACGCCATGAGCAATTCCCTGTCGTACGCCGAAGGCCAGGCCCTGCAGGTTCTGTCGTTCGAAGTGGGCGCCCAGACCTATTGCGTTCCCGTCAGCGCCGTTCGCGAAATCCGTGGCGTCACCCCGCCGACCCCGCTGCCCGACGCGCCGCCCTATGTGCGCGGCGTCATCAATCTGCGTGGCCAGGTCATGCCGGTCATCGACCTGTCGTGGCGCCTGGGCAAGGGCGCGGCTGAGGACGGCCCGCGACAGGTGATCATCGTGGTCGAGAACCAGACCGACGTCGCCGGCCTGCTGGTCGACGCCGTCTGCGACAGCTTCACCGTCGAGGCCGAGCAGATCAATCCGCCGCCGGCCCTGGGCGATGGCCAGGACAGCCCGCTGGTGTCGGCCGTCATCACCGCCGGCGAAGGCTCGATGACCGTCCTGCTGGCCGTCAGCCGCATCCTGCCCGAGCGTCCGGTCGCCCTGGCGGCCTAAGGATTTTCCACAGCTCGCCTCCGGCGCTCATCGCGTACGACTTGCAACCCGCCTTCGCGTCGAACACTGTGCCCGCCTTTGTCGGGGGACACAGCATGGACACCGTAGAGAGCGTGCGCCCGGACCTCTGGCGGCTCTGGCAAGCGCTGCACCGGCTGTTCCCGATCCGGACTCTGATCCCCGACGGCTTCGTGTCCCCTGGCTCGTGGGGCTATCTCGGCGTCGATTTCCTGTCCGGCTTCCGTCGCAATCCCTCGACCCGCAAGGCGTTCGCGCTGCTGGACGGCGTCGACGACGCGCTGTTCGACGGGCTTTCGGCGCTGGCCGCCCTGAACGCCCGGCGGCAGGATCAGATGTTGCGCGCGGTGATCATCGTCTACCTGACCTTCCCGCTTTCGATCACGGCCTTGCTGGCGGATCTGGCCGGCGACGGCGTCGTGACCTTCTTGAAGGCCAATCAGCAGCCCGCGATCGCGATCGGCGTCATCCTGACCTGCGGCCCCCTGGCCTACATGGCCAGCGCTTGGCGGGCCCGGCAGATGATCGGCGTTCTGGACCTGATCCGCATCGAGCGCGACCAGCGCCCCTTCACCGCGCTTGAGCTGCGCGAAGAGTAGGCCTCGCTCCAAACATTTGTTCGAATAGCCCCTTCCGCTCTCCCCTTGGCGAACGCTAGTCTCCCGCCAAACAAAGGGAGACGAGCATGAAGGCCGCTGTTCTGCGCGAGGTGGGCAAGCCCCTCGAGATCGAGACCGTGGCCATCGGCAAGCCGGGCCCGCGCGAGGTGCTGATCCGCACCAAGGCCGCCGGCGTCTGCCACTCCGACCTGCACTTCATCGAGGGCTCCTACACCCACGCCCTGCCCGCCGTGCTGGGCCACGAGAGCGCCGGCATCGTCGAGGCGGTCGGATCCGAGGTCCGCACCGTCAAGGTCGGCGACCACGTCATCACCTGCCTCAACCCCTATTGCGGCCACTGCGAGGTCTGCCTCACGGGCCACATGAACCTGTGCATCAGCCCAGAGACCCGCCGCGACAAGGGCGACGCGCCGCGCCTGTTCAAGGAAGACCTGTCCGGGCCAAATGGCGAAGGAGGGGGCGATACGAAGATGGCCCAGTTCCTGAACCTGTCGTCGTTCGCCGAGATGATGCTGGTGCACGAGCACGCCTGCGTCGCGGTCCGCAAGGACATGCCGTTCGACCGCGCCGCCCTGATCGGCTGCTCGGTGATGACCGGGGTCGGGGCGGTGATGCACACCTCCAATGTCCGCCCGGGCGAGACCGTGGCGGTGATCGGCTGCGGCGGCGTGGGCCTGGCCACCATCAACGGCGCGGCCATCGCCGGGGCGGGCCGGATCATCGCCATCGACCGCATGGCGTCGAAGCTGGAGCTGGCCAAGCAGTTCGGCGCCACCGACGTGATCGACGCCTCGCAGGTGGACGACATCGCCAAGGCCGTGGTCGAGCTGACCCGCGGCGGCGTGCAGCACAGCTTCGAAGCCATCGGCCTGAAACAGACTGCGGAGGCGTCGTTCAAGATGCTGCGCCGGGGCGGTACGGCCAATGTCATCGGCATGATCCCGGTCGGCACCAAGATCGAACTACACGGCGTCGACTTCCTGGGCGAGCGCCGCATCCAGGGCAGTTACATGGGCTCCAACCGCTTCCCGGTCGACATGCCGCGGCTGGTCGACTTCTACATGAACGGCAAGCTGAACCTGGACGCCCTGATCTCGCGGCGGATCAAGCTGGAGGAGGTCAATTCGGCCTTCGATGAGCTGAAGCGCGGGGAATTGGCGCGGTCAGTGATCGTGTTTGATTGAGGCGCCTCAGCGGGACCGGAAGCCTCGCCCTTCGACAAGCTCAGGGTGAGGTTTCCTACTGATCGGCGCCAAAAGTCGTCCTCACCCCGAGCCTGTCGAAGGGCGAGGACGGCTGCACGACCTGTCACATCCTTGAGCTACCTCCGGCGCAACTTACCGGAGACTACCCTCAATGCCCGCTCTCGACCGCCGCAGCTTGCTGGCCGCCATCGGCGCCCTGACCCTGCCGCCGGCCCTGGCCCGCGCCGCCGCGATCGATGCGGACGTGCGCACCGGCACGATCCAGGACGTCGAGCACGTGGTCATCCTGATGCAGGAGAACCGCGGCTTCGACCACTACTTCGGGACCCTGTCGGGCGTGCGCGGCTTTGGCGACCGCTTCCCCATCCCCGTCCACAACAAACCCGGCCGCGAGAACGGCTCGGTGTTCCTGCAGGCCTATGGCGACCAGCTGCTGGCGCCGTTCCCGCTGGAGACCACCAAGACCTTCGCCCACATGCGGGTCGAGAGCACGCCGCACAGCTGGACCAACGCCCAGGACGCCTGGGACCAGGGCCGCATGGACCGCTGGCCGGACTCCAAGGAGCCCTGGTCGATGGGCTATTTCGAGCGCGCTGACATGCCGTTCCAATACGCCCTGGCCGAGACCTTCACGCTCTGCGACGCCTACCACTGCTCGACGCAGACCGGCACCAACACCAACCGCCTGTTCCTCTGGACGGGCACCAACGACCCCGCGGGCAAGGCCGGCGGGCCGTCGATCTCGAACTCGCACGACAACTTCGCCGAACAGGGCGGCTCGCCGGACTCCTACAGCTGGACGACCTATCCCGAGCGGCTGCTGAAGGCCGGCGTCTCCTGGAAGATCTACCAGGACATGGCCGACAACTTCACCGACAACCCGCTGGCCGGCTTCAAGGCCTATCGCGACGCCCACAAGGATCTGCCGGGCTCGGACAAGCGGCTGAAGGCCCTGGCGCTGAGCACCCAGCATTTGGACAAGCTGCGCGAGGACGTCGTGTCCGGCCGCCTGCCGCAGGTGTCGTGGATCATCGCCCCGGCCGGCGATAGCGAACATCCCGCCCCGTCCAGCCCGGCCCAGGGCGCGGACTACACCGCCCGGGTCATCGACGCCCTGACCGCCGATCCCAAGGTCTGGGCGCGGACGGTGTTCCTGGTGATGTTCGACGAGAACGACGGCTTCTTCGACCACATGCCGCCCCCGTCGGCTCCATCCAAGGGCCCTGACGGCAAGCTGCTGGGCGGCTCGACCGTGGACCTGACCGGCGAGCACCACCACGTGCGCGCCGCCAGCGAGGCCAAGTCCGAGCGCGACGACCTGATGGGCCGCCCCTACGGCCTGGGCCCGCGCGTACCGCTCTATGCCATCTCGCCCTGGAGCCGCGGCGGCTGGGTCGACAGCCAGGTGTTCGACCACACCTCGGTGATCCGCTTCCTGGAAGCGCGGTTCGGGGTGATGGAGCCCAACATCTCGCCGTGGCGACGCGCGGTCTGCGGCGACCTGACCAGCTGCTTCGACTTCAAGACCCCCAACGACCAGCCGTTCGCGCCGCTGCCGCGCGTGGCCGAAGCCGCCGCCCGCGCCGCCAAGCTGCCGGAGTTCAAGCCGCCGACGCCGACCAAGGTGGTCGCCCCGGTGCAGGACAAGGGCACGCGGCCCTCGCGCGCCCTGCCCTACGCTCTGGGCGTCGAAGGCAAGGTCCGCGACGGGGCCATGACCCTGACCTTCACCAACACCGGCGCCCAGGCCGCCGTGCTGCACGTCTATGACCGCCTGCGGCTCGACGCCGTGCCGCGCCGCTACACGGTCGGCCCGGGCAAGACCCTGGACGACGCCTGGCCGGCCGGCGCCTACGACCTGTGGGTGCTGGGACCGAACGGCTTCCATCGCCAGTTCGTCAATGCGGGCGAGACGACCGGCGTCGAGGCCAGCGCCCGCGTGCGCGGCGCCACCCTGCTGGTCACCCTAAAGAACAGCGGCGCCGAGCCGCGCACCATGGTCGTCACCGCCGAGACCGGCGAGCCCTGGCGCGTGACCCTGGCTCCGCGCGAGATCGGTTCGCGCGCCCTGCCGACGCAGCAGGGCTGGTACGACCTGACCGTTCGCCAGGACGGCGACCCCGACTGGCTGCGCCGCCTGGCTGGACGCATCGAGACCGGCGCGCCGTCGATCAGCGATCCGCTGATGGGCGGGGCGGCGCGGCTGACCATCTAGGGTTCTCTTTTTCCGATCTCCCCGGCGAAAGCCGGGGCCCAGATCGAACCCACGAGCGCGTTGCGAAATGGCAGGGCGCATCCCGGATCATCCCAAGCGGCTCGGGATGGATCTGGGCCCCGGCTTTCGCCGGGGAAGCGGGATATGGTGGCTTAGAATCGTTTCAGGACGCCGACATGACCCTTCGCCACGCCGCTTCGCTCCTCGCCCTCGCCGCTGCCCTGAGCGGCGGGTCTGCCTTCGCCGCCCCCAAGGCTGATCCGCAAAAGACCGTGAGCAAGCTGGTCACCTCCCCCGCCTTCAAGAAGGCCGTGGCCAAGCTGGACGCCGACTATGACCGCACGGTCGCCGACATCGTGACGCTGACCCAGATTCCCGCGCCGCCGTTCAAGGAAGAGGCTCGCGCGAAGGCCTATCTCGAGATGCTCAAGGCCCACGGTCTGTCGAACGTCGAGATGGACGCCGAGGGCAATGTCATGGGCGTCCGCGCCGGCACGGCGACGAAAGGCAAGGGCCCGTTCGTGGTCATCGCCGCTCACCTGGACACCGTCTTCCCCGAAGGTACGGATGTGACGGTCAAGCGCGAGGGAACCAAGCTGATGGCCCCCGGCGTCGGCGACGACACTCGCTCGCTGGCCACCCTGCTGGCCTATCTGCGCGCCCTGGACGCGGCGGGGGTCAAGACCCGGAGCGACATCCTGTTCGTCGGCAATGTCGGCGAGGAAGGCCCCGGCGACCTGCGCGGCGTGCGCCACCTGTTCGACGCCGGCCCCTACAAGGGCAGGATCAGCGCCTTCTTCTCGATGGACGGTTCGGACCCATCGCGGATCGTCGACAAGGGCGTGGGCTCCAAGCGCTATCGCGTCACCTTCAAGGGCCCGGGCGGCCACAGCTACGGCGCGTTCGGCATCGTCAGCCCGATGGCGGCCCTGGCCCACGCGGTGACCGACCTCTATGCCGTCCAGCCGCCCAAGGATCCCAAGACCACCTACTCGGCCAGCGTCACGGGCGGCGGCACCTCGGTGAACTCCATTCCCAACAGCGCCTTCATGGAATTCGACATGCGCTCGGAAAGCGCCGCCGAACTGGCCAAGCTGGACGCGACCCTGGTCGGCATCCTGGACAAGGCGGTCGCGACCGAGAACGCCGCCCGCTCCACGGTCGCCGGCAAGGTCAGCTACGAGGCCAAGGTGATCGGCGAGCGGCCGGCGGGCCAGACAGATCCCAAGTCCGACATCGTGGTGCTGACCGCCGCGGCGATCTCGGCCCTGGGCTTTGAGCCCCAGCACGGCGACAGCTCGACCGACGCCAACCTGCCGATGAGCCTGGGGATTCCGGCCGTCACCATCGGGGCCGGCGGCAAGGCCGGGCGGGCCCACGCTCTGGACGAGTGGATCGACGTCGAGAAGACCGAAGGCCTGAAGGGCATGCAGGTCGGCCTGGCCGCCCTGCTAGCGGTGGCGGGGGTGGACTAATAGATCCTCCCCCGCGTTGCGGGGGAGGTGGCCCAGAGGGCCGGAGGGGGCGAGCTCGGCTTAGGCCGCATTAGCCCCCTCAGTCACTTCGTGACAGCTCCCCCGCATCGCGGGGGAGCATCTTCAAGGCGCCTTCCGCGTCACCAGCCAGATGCCGCCGCACACCAGCACCAGGGCGGCGGCGTTCTTCCAGGCCAGCACCGGCTCGTGCAGGAACAGCGCCGACAGCAGCACGCCGAACACCGGGATCAGGAAGTTGAACACCGCCAGCAGCCCGACCGGATTGTGCTTCAGCAAGAGACTCCACAGCGCGAAAGCCGCCGCCGACAGGGCCGCCATATAGGCCAACAGGCCCAGCGAGCGGATGTCGAACCCGTGCAGCGCCCCGCCGCCGACATAGCCGATGGCCAGCAGGCCCAGGCCGCCGATTCCGAGCTGCCAGCCGGTCATCACCATGGGGTCCATCTTCTGCGAGATGGTCTTGCCCCAGATCGAGGCGGCAGCCAGCACGAAGGCGGCGATGACCACGAAGCCCTCGCCCAGCAGGGTGAAGTCGAAGTCCAGCCCCTTCCCCCCAAGATTGACGACCACCACGCCGGCGAAGCCCAGCAGGCAACCCAGCACCTTGCGGCGGTTCAGGCGATCGTTGGCGTAGAGGAAATGGGCCAGGATCACGCCGAAGAACGCGCCCGTGGCGTTCATGATCGACGACTTCACGCCGGTGGCGTGGGCCAGGCCGACATAGAAGAAGACGTACTGCAGGGTCGTCTGGAAGACGCCCAGGCCCACGACCTTGGCGATCTGGTCGCGGGGCGGGATCAGCGCCTTGCGCCCCACGGCGGCCAGCACCAGCAGGATCAGACCGGCCGCCAGGAAGCGCCAGCCGGCGAACAGCATCTGGGCGGCGGTGTCGCTCTTGGCCACATGCAGCAGGGCGTAACCGCCCTTGATCGCCGGAAAGGCGCTGCCCCACAGGAAGCAGCACAGCACGGCCATGCCGATGACGAAGCGGCGGTCCGTGTAGAGGGTCGGGCGAGGAGAGGACAAACGCGGGCTCGCTTCAGGGGCGCAAGCGCTGCTTCTAGGCCGTGCGCTCCCGAGCTTCAATGACTGCGCTGCCAATGATGAGACACCGGCCTGGCAATATTCGTCGGACAAATCATGGATAACGCCGTTCTTGGTCCCACATTCTGTGAGATTTGGGAGCGACCCAGCAAGCGTGACAAGTCTTTTCGAAAATCTGCTCAAGGTTGTTCACGAACGCCAAGCCTCACTGATATCGATGTTTTGTTTTGTCGCCGCCGCGCCAGGACTTTTCGGCGTCAGCAAGGATTTCGGTCACGATGACCACCCGCGAGACTCTGCCCGTTGATGTCAGCGCGTTCTTCGACGTCTCGCTGGATCTTCTGGTCATTCGCGACATCGAAGGCCGCGTGCTGAAGGCCAGCCGCTCCTGGCAGGCCAAGCTGGGTCACAGCCCCGAGGACATGGAAGGCCAGCCGCTGCTGCGCCTGGTGCACCCCGACGACATGCCTGGCACCGCCGGCAGCGTCATCGAGGTCGAGAACCGGCGGGACGGCGATCCCGTGGTGGGCTTCACCAATCGCTATCGCCACCGCGACGGCCACTACCTGACCCTGGAATGGCGCGCCCAGCGCTACGGCGACCACATCTTCGGCGTCGCCCGCGACGTCACCGAACGCGTGGCGGCCGAGCGGGCCCTGCTGGAGGCCAAGGCCGCGGCCGAGGCGGCCAACCGCGCCAAGACCGACTTCCTGGCCAATATCAGCCACGAGATCCGCACCCCGCTGAACGGCGTCATCGGCATCGTCGACGCCCTGGCGCGCACGTCGCTGAACCCCGACCAGGCCGAGATGGTCGACCTGATCCGCAATTCGGGCGCGACCCTGGAGCGGCTGGTCTCAGACTTCCTGGACGTGGCCAAGATCGAGGCCGGCCAGCTGCGGCTGGAGCAACGGCCGTTCGACCTGGATCAGGCCCTGCGCCCCTGCGTCGAGATCATGCGCCATCGCGCCGAGGAAAAGGGCCTGACCCTGCGGGTCGAATGCGCCGGCGACCTGCCTCCGGGCCATCTGGGCGGCCGCTATCTGGGCGACGGTACGCGTCTGGGCCAGGTTGTTGGCAACCTGCTGTCCAACGCCGTCAAGTTCACCGAGACCGGCGGCGTCACCTTGCGCATCGCCGACGAGGCCGCCGGCTTGACGCTGGAGATCACCGACACCGGCATCGGCTTCGACGCGGATTATGCGGCCAAGCTGTTCGGCCGCTTCAACCAGGCCGACGCCTCGATCAGCCGCCGGTTCGGCGGCACGGGCCTGGGCCTGTCGATCTGCCACTCACTGGTCGAGATGATGGGCGGCCAGATCTGGGCGACCTCGACCCCGGGCATCGGCAGCCGCTTCGTCGTCGTGCTGCCCCTGCCTCGCGCGCCCGCCGAACACCCCGAGATCCGCGACGCCGGCGCCCCGCCCCTGCCCCGCACCGACGCCCCGCTCCGCGTGCTGCTGGTCGAGGATCACCCGACCAATCAGCGCGTCGCCCAGCTGATCCTCGCGGCCCAGGGCGCGGCGGTCGTCACCGTCGGCGACGGGATCGAGGCCCTGGACGCCTTCCGGGTCGCCACCTTCGACGTGGTGTTGATGGACATGCAGATGCCGCGAATGGACGGCCTTGCCGCCACCCGCGCCATGCGGGCCTGGGAGACCGAGATCGGCGCCAGCCGCACGCCGATCATCATGCTCAGCGCCAACGCCCTGACCACCCACCGCGAGCAGACCCTGGCCGCCGGCGCCGACCTGCACGTGGCCAAGCCGATCACGGCGGCCAATCTGCTGGCGGGGATCCAGGCGGCGGTGGGGTAACGGCGGCGGCGCAGACGCCCACTCCAGCACCGTCGCCAAGGACCGACTTCGACCCGTTGCGGACACTGGTGATGCGCTTAGCTTGGCGCCTACCGAGACATCATCTCAATTCTTTTCAAGGGTCCGTCCCCAAGCCCCGGGACGCTTATGAGCCTACCGTGGGTGATCTTGAAGAGGGAGCCTCCCAGGACGCCACCTCCTGACGCGCTGACCGAATAGATCGCCCCCTCCACAAGCGGCTTCGGCGCTACAACTTCGATGATGCCCGGTGTGGCGCGACCGTATTGAATGGAGGCTGGCAACCTCAGGCTGGCCATGTCTTCGACGCGTACCAGCCAGACCGTCTGATCTTTCCCTTCCAGTACTTGCCTTACCTCCAACATGCCCGGTGCGCCGTCGGCGAACCCAAGAGCGCGCGGCCTTGCGAGCATGAAAGTTGGTTCGGCGGGAGCGCCATGCACTTCTATTTTTACGCCTTGCTGACACGCAGCGAGGATCGAGCTTGCGAGAGCCAAGGCGACGATGGTCGGGATGCGAAGCGAAGCCATTGCGACCAAACTACCGGTCTATCGTCCGCGTACAATATCCGCTCACCCCCCGGTTGCGGACGTTTCCGACGTCCGCCTAAATGTTGGTACGGCTGACATACAAGATGCGAGAATGACCCCGGTCACGTGCAGGCGTCGATAGAACTCGCTTTGTGAAGGTGGTGGCGACGATGCTCCGGAAATTGCCGGCCGTCTCTGGATGTATTCTGAGCCTCCTTACCGGATGCACCACGCGCGCGCCTGTCAGCAACTTATCCCCTCGACCGACCGAAGCCGAAGTGAGGGACTATGTTCAATCTCATTGGCCCCAGTCCGATCGGTTGTCCTACGGCAAGCTTTTCAGTCTCCGTGCCGGTCAGGAGGGAGCTAGCGCTTCTCTGGCATCTATCTCCAACGTGCGCTGCGAGCCCCACTACGGGGTCTGGGCATGCACATTCGATGTGACCGGAAGCGTCGGAGATGGTCCGATGCTCATGCGGAGCATCCACGCCCAGTATGACCGGACTTCGACTGGGATGTTGAACGAAACGGTGCTCTTCGTTCGCGAGAGGCGCTGAACAGGCCGTGGGGCAGCGTCCGCTCACCGCCCATTGCGGACGCCGGCGGTGTCTGCATCAGGCCAACTCCCCCTGGCCCTGATTACTGGCTCGCCGCAGGAGGGACGCGGCGCGCGTCCCAGACGAAGACGAAGTTCCGATGCTCGGCCCAGGTCTGGCCGGTCAGCCGCCCGGCGTCGAGGCAGGCGGCGGTATGGTAGGGACCCTTGCCGTCGGTCGTGCGGAAACTGACGCAGGTGCGGCCCTTGGAGGCCTTCCAGCGGCCGGCCTGGATGTCGCTATCGTAGAAGCTGCCCGTCACCGTGCCATCGGCCGCCAGGGTCAGGCTCATGGCCTTCAGATAGGGCGCAGCGCTGGCGCTGGGCGTCAGGTCGACGACCCAGTCGCCAGCCAGGGTCTCAGGGGCCGCCGAGGCGGCCAGGGAGGCCGCTATCAGTATCGCCAGCATGTCGCGCCCCTCGAAAGATCCCGGTCGGATCGACCTTTATGCCTAGCGCAGCTTGCTCTTGGCCTGCTCGATGTCGGCCATGGCCAGCTTGGGGGTGTCGTCGCCGCTGACGGGCTCGCCGCCGGACGCCAGCATGCGGTCGATACGGGCTTTCTGCGACTTGAACGCGGCCAGCTCCGCGCCGCCCAGGATGGTGCCCTGCGGGACCTTGGCGCCGATCGGATTGACCCGCTGGCCGTTCAGCCAGACTTCGTAGTGCAGGTGCGGGCCGGTCGACATGCCGGTCGAGCCGACATAGGCCACGACCTGGCCCTGGCGCACGCGCGTGCCGGCCTTGATGCCGGGAGCGTAGCGCGAGATGTGAGCGTAGCCGGTGTCCCACTGGTTGGCGTGGCGGATGCGCAGCCAGTTGCCGTAGCCGCTCCAGCGGCGGGCTTCCAGCACGACGCCGTCGCCGGCGGCCAGGATCGGGGTGCCCGTGCCGGCCCCGAAGTCCACGCCCTTGTGGGCGCGGTTGAAGCCCAGGATCGGGTGGCGACGCGCGCCGAAGGTCGAGGTGATGCGCGCGCCATCGACCGGGGTGCGCAGCAGGAAGCCTTTGATGTTCTTGCCGGTCTCGTCGAAGAACTGGCTCTTGTCCTCGCCCTTGCGGTCGAAGGCGTAGAACTTCTGGCCCTTGACCTCGGCATATTCCAGATCGCCGGCCTCGATGGTGCGACCGCTCTCGGTGACCTTGCGGCCGAACACGAGGCAGAACTTGTCGCCCTCGCGAATGTCGCGCGAGAAGTCGATCTTGTGCGAGAACAGCTTGGCCGCCTGGCTGATCACGGCCGGGGTGCCGCCGACGCTCGCCACGCTCTCGTAGAACGAGCCGTTCATGGCGCCGCAGGCGACCTTCTGCTCGTCGCGGACCTTTTCCTCCAGCTCGCGCAGGCGCAAGGCGCCGTCGAAGGTGCGCGAGACGGTCAGGGTCGAGTTGGGGCTGGTGCGCATCGACAGGCCGACCAGGCGGACCGGACCACGCTGGCCGCGGCGCTGGGCGATGGCGGCCTCGAAGGCCATGCCGGCCTTGATGTTGACGGTGTCGATCGCGCCCTGGAGCGTGGCGACGACGGCTTGCGCCTCTTCCGGGGCGACCCCGGCGCGCTGCACGGCGCCTTGCAGGGTCTCGCCCGGGCGCACCTTGACGGCGATGTTCTCGGGACGCTCGAAGCCGGGCTGGGCCTCGGCGCTGGCGAAGGCCACGTGCTGCAGGGCGACCAGGGCGGCCGGGTCCAGAGCCGCACGCTCGGTGGACGGCGTCTTGGCGTCCTCGGCGGTCAGCTTCCACCCCAGGCCCAGAGCGGCCATGCCGGCGACGGCGGTGAAAACCCTCGGCGCCCAGCGCGTCGCGCTGCGGCGCGGATCAAATTCCTGCATCGTGCCCCCGTCGGTGTCGATGCCGCGCAAGTCAAAATGACACGGCTGGGTAGCCCCCCAGCAATCGTCGCGCCGGAACATGGTCGGCCATGCTCCGCACGGCAAGGACTATTCGGCGCTTCGGGCGTTTTGTCACGGACATGGTTAACGGCGCCGCGGCGGCCCAACCGTAACCATATGATCCAATTGCGAAAACGCCCACCGTTGCCGGTGGGCGTTTCTGGGTACGCGGAACTTTTACGCTTACTGGTCTTGGAGACCTAGGCGGCGTTGACCGCCTCGTTCGGGTCGCGCAGCACGTAGCCGCGGCCCCAGACCGTCTCGATGTGGTGCTTGCCGTGGGCCGAGGCCGCCAGCTTCTTGCGCAGCTTGCAGATGAAGACGTCGATGATCTTCAGCTCAGGCTCGTCCATGCCGCCGTACAGGTGGTTCAGGAACATTTCCTTGGTCAGGGTCGTGCCCTTACGCAGGGAGAGCAGCTCGAGCATCTGGTACTCTTTGCCGGTCAGGTGAACGCGGTTGCCGTTCACTTCGACCGTCTTGGCGTCCAGATTGACGATGATGTCGCCGGTCTTGATGACCGATTGCGCGTGACCCTTCGAACGACGGACCACCGCGTGGATGCGGGCGATCATCTCGTCCTTGTGGAACGGCTTGGTCATGTAGTCGTCGGCGCCGCCCGAGAAGGTCTTCACCTTCGTGTCGATTTCAGACGAGCCCGACAGGATCATGATCGGCGTGTTGATCTTCGCGACCCGCAGGGTGCGCAGAACATCGATGCCGCTCATGTCGGGAAGGTTAAGGTCGAGCAGGATGAGATCGTAGTCGTAGATCTTGCCCAGATCGACGCCTTCCTCACCCAGATCCGTCGTATAGACGTTGAAGCCCTCAGACTTCAGCATCAGTTCGATGGTCTGCGCCGTCGCGCTGTCATCCTCGATCAACAGTACGCGCATGAGCCCCTCCGCGCCAATCTGGCGCATTCGAACGTCTTATGGCGGAAGTCCGCCTCTAAACCCTGCGGCCAGTGTGCCGGAGAGTTAATTTAAGACTGGTTAATGGTGAATGTTTCCGTTGGTCGAATGGTTAATATGATTTGCGAATCGGGTGCAAGCGGGCGGAGAGCCCTTGGTCACATTGGTCGCACGCGTCGCAGGGGGCCCCTCCGGCGCTCTCGTTAACCAACGCAAAGACGTTAAATCCGTGCCCACAAAGCGGTTGGAACGCCGTTACGCGAGTAAGGCAAAGTTCAATCGGCGGTCATCTTTGCGGCGCGATTGCGGCGTTCCGTCGCGGGAATTTGAACGCCATACTCAAGCTCTGGACGGACGATTTCCGCGGCCAAGCTGAACCGTTGGCGCAGGCCGCGACAGCCGGCCGCAGGCCTTCAGGCGGGATTTTCTGCGGCCAGCCAACCGGCGGCGCGCAGTTTGGCCACGGAGGCGCGGCTGACCGGGGCCGTCTGGCCGTCCGTCAAGCGCAGCCGCAGGTTTCGGCCATCGCGCTCGACGCCCTGGATCGCCCGCCGCGCCACCCACCACGAGCGGTGGACCTGCAGCCCCTCGACGCCCGACAGCCCCGCCGTCACTCGCGCCAGCGGCCCCATCTCCAGTCGCGAGCCGTGCTCGGTCCGGACCCGGACATAGTGGTCCTCCATCTTCAGATAGAGCACCGCGCCCGGATCGGCGGCGGGCGTCGCGGCCTCGACCGGGACCAGCCCCTCGCGCGCGGGCGCATGCACACGTGAGCGCACGCGGATGAAGTAGTAGGCCACGACGACCGGCGTCGCGATCGCCACACACTGGCCGTACCAGGCCAGCGGCGACACGGCCGTCTCGATCAGCGGCCACAGGGCGACGGCGACCAGGCGCAGCGGCGGGGCCTGAATAGCGCTGCCGATCAGGATGACGAACGGTACGATCGTCCAGTCCGGCGCCCCGATACGCCGCGCGCCCGCGCCCGCCAGCCGGGCCAGCACGCCAGACAGCATCATCCCGCAGGCGATGCTGGCCACCCAATAGGTGATCCGCACCAGGGGACCGCCGTTGAAGAAGCTGCCGAACGGCCCCATCAGCCCCAGCAGCACGCCGATCCCCACGGCCACGGCGAGGTCGATCGCCCATTCGCGAGCGGTCCCCAGCAGCGGCGGCTTGGAAGCGTGGGCGGTCATCCGGCGAGGTATAGCGGCCGTTCGCCCGTCCGCGAACCCATTCGCCCATTCCCGCATGCAGCGTGGCGAAGGGGACCGGCGGCGGTCACAGCGAGGTCATCGTCATTCGCTGAAGGGCCGTCATGTCGCTCCGTCATCTCCTCGTCGCCGCCCTGGCGGCGAGCGCCGTCTCCTCCCCGGCGTTCGCCGCCAACGCCGGGTTCATGCTGCTGCACGAGCCCCGCCCCGAGGGGCAGCCGGTCGAGGTCGGGGTCTGGTATCCCACCGCGGCGACGCCGGCGCCGATGAGCTTCGGGTCCTGGGGTCACACCGTCGCGGCCGGCGCGCCGGTGACGGGGGAGCACCTGCCGCTGATCGTCATGTCGCACGGCAACGGCGGCTTCTTCGGCGGCCACGCCGACACGGCCCAGGCTCTTGCGGAGGCTGGCTTCGTGGTCGCCGCCCTCACCCACCCCGGCGACAACTACAAGGACCAAAGCCGCGCCACGGCGATGAGCGACCGTCCGGCGGCGCTGTCGGCCCTGATCGGCTGGATGCTGGAGGCCTCGCCGCTGAAGGCCAATATCGACCCGAGCAAGGTCGGCGCGTTCGGTTTCTCGTCGGGCGGCTTCACGGTGCTGGCGGCGGCCGGCGGCGAGCCGGATCTGGGCAAGGTTCCCGCCCACTGCCGCGCCCACCCCGGCAATTTCGATTGCAAGCTGACCGCCAGCCGGCCGATCCCCGCCGAGGCGCTGACGGCCAGGTGGGTTCACGACGACCGGATCAAGGCCGTGGTCTCGGCCGCCCCGGCCCTGGGCTTCACCTTCGGCAAGGGCGGCCTGAAAGGGATCAAGGCCCCGGTGCAGCTATGGAAGGCGGCCGACGACGAGATCCTGCCCGGCGACGATTACGCCGAAGCCGTGCATCGCAGCCTCCCCCGACCGCACGACTATCGCGTCGTGGCCGGGGCGCTGCATTTCGACTTCCTGACGCCCTGCAACGCCAGGCCCGCGCCGGAGGTCGGGGCGATCTGCGCCAGCGCGCCGGGCTTCGACCGCGCGGCCTTCCACCGGGACTTCAACGCCGCCGTCGTCCGGTTCTTCACCGACCAATTGGTCGCACCTTAGCCATGGCCAGTTTCACACCTGATTAACCACGATCGCCGAGTCTGCGCAGGTCATTAAGGAGCCGCCTTGCGCAGTCTCATCGCCGCCGTCGAACGTATCGATCCGCTGACCATCTATGGCCGCGTCGCCGCCGTGAACGGTCTGCTGATCGAGGTGCGCGGCGGTCTGACCCGGCTGTCGGTCGGCGCCCGCGTCGAGATCGAGCGCCTGGGCCAAAAGCCCCTGCCGGCCGAGGTCGTCGGCTTCCGCGAGACCCGCGCCCTGCTGATGCCGTTTGGCCCCGTCGAGGGCGTGGGCCCCGGCGCGGAGATCCGCATCGTGCCGGAAGGCGCGGTCGTCCGCCCGACCAAGGCCTGGCTGGGCCGCATCATCAACGCCTTCGGCGAGCCGATCGACGGCCTGGGCCCGCTGCCGCAGGGCGAGATCCCCTATCCTCTGAAGACCTCACCGCCGCCGGCCCACGCCCGCGGCCGGGTGGGCGAGCGCCTGGATCTGGGCGTGCGATCGATGAACGTCTTCACCACCACCTGCCGCGGCCAGCGCTTAGGCATCTTCGCCGGCTCGGGCGTCGGCAAGTCGGTGCTGCTGTCGATGCTGGCCAAGGAAGCCACCTGCGACGCCGTCGTCGTCGGCCTGATTGGCGAGCGGGGCCGCGAGGTCCGCGAGTTCGTGGAAGAGACCCTGGGCGAGGAAGGCCTGCGCCGCGCCGTCGTCGTGGTCGCCACCTCGGACGAACCGGCCCTGACCCGCCGCCAGGCCGCCTACATGACCCTGGCGATCAGCGAATATATGCGCGATCAGGACCAGGAAGTCCTGTGCCTGATGGACTCGGTGACCCGCTTCGCCATGGCCCAGCGCGAGATCGGCCTGGCCGCCGGCGAGCCGCCGACCACCAAGGGCTATACGCCCACCGTCTTCACCGAGCTGCCCAAGCTGCTGGAGCGCGCCGGTCCGGGGCCGATCCGCGCCGACGGCACCACGGCCGCGCCGATCACCGCCCTGTTCACCGTCCTCGTCGACGGCGACGACCACAACGAGCCGATCGCCGACGCCACCCGCGGTATCCTGGACGGCCACATCGTCATGGAACGGGCCATCGCCGAGCGCGGCCGCTTCCCGGCCATCAACGTGCTGAAGTCGATCAGCCGGACCATGCCGGGCTGCCAGCACCCGCACGAGCGCCAGATCGTCAAGGGCGCGCGCCAGGTCATGGCCGCCTACGCCAACATGGAAGAACTGATCCGCATCGGCGCCTATCGCGCCGGGGCCGACCCCACGGTCGACCGCGCGATCCGCCTGAACCCGGCAATCGAGGCTTTCCTCAGCCAGGATAAGGAAGAAGCAACTAGTCTGGACGACTCTTTCGGTCATCTGGGGCAGATCCTCGAGAGTGAGTACTGATGACCAAGTGGGCCGCCTCGCTGATCCGCATCTCGAACCACGAGGTCGAGACCCTTCAGAAACGCCTTGCCGAGATCACCGAGCGCCGCACGGCCGCTGAACTGCGCATCACCATGCTGGACGCCGAAGCCGAGGCCGAGGCCAAGAACGCCGAGGGCGACGCGTCGGCCGGCTGGTACATGATCGGCTATCGCGAGGGCTACAAGCGCCGCCGCGCCGACATGGTCGTGCAGGTCGAGCAGTCGCAGCTGGAAGAGGTGGGCGCCCGCGAGGCCCTCTCCGAAGCCTTCGAGAACCTCAAGAAGTACGAGCACGTGGCCGAGCAGGCCAAGATCGTCGCCGCCAAGAAGCTGGGCGCCTTCGAGGCCGCGCAGCTGGACGAACTGAGCATCCGTCGCACAGCGATGGCCGGGCGGTAAGCGTGCAACGGCTCACCCGCCGTTCCGCCATCGCCTCTGCGCTCGCCCTGAGCGCCTGCGGACAGCGCGCCCAGAGCCAGCCGGGGCCCGCCCCCGTCATCGACGACGTGCCGCTGAAGTCGATCGCCTCGACGCCGGTCGGCGCCTGCGTGCAGCACGCCCAGCTGTCGGATCCGGCCTTCACCGACCTGTTCCTGCGTCACTATTCCCAGCTCACGCCCGAGTGGGAAATGAAGATGGAGTACATTCTCCAGGACGACGGCGGCTTCCGGTTCGATCGCCCCGACGCCATCGCCGCGTTCGCCCGCCGCAACGGCGTCCGCCTCTATGGCACCACCCTGGTCTGGTACGCTCAGGAGATGCCCGCCTTCCAGAAGCTGGACGGTCGCGGCAAGCCGTTCGCCGACGCCTATCGCAACTACATCCTGGCCGTCGCCGGGCGCTATCGCGGCCAGGCCGTGGGCTGGGACGTTGTCAACGAAGCGGTCGCGGACAATGGCCGAGAGCTGCGCCAGTCGATCTGGACCCGCAACCTCGGCGTCGACGAGCACATGGTCCTGGCCTTCCACCACGCCAAGGAAGCCGATCCGAACGCGGTGCTGTTCATCAACGAGTACCATCTGGAAGACAACCCGGAGAAGCGGGCCACCTTCATGCGCCTGGTCGAGCGCCTGCTGAAGGCCGGGGCGCCGATCGGCGGCATCGGCACCCAGAGCCACCTCGATCTCGACTCCACCCGCCCGGGGCTGTGCCGCGCGGCAATGCGCGACCTGGCCAGCTTCGGCCTGCCGATCCACGTCTCGGAGCTGGACATTTCCCTGGGCGAGCGGCCGAACTTCTCGCGCCTGCCCGAGCTGCTCCAGCGTCAGGCCGACCTGACCCGCGAGCTGGCCCAGGCCTATATGGACCTGCCGCCGCAACAGCGCTTCGCCTTCACCGTCTGGGGCCTGCGCGACCAGGACAGCTGGCTGCGCGGCGACTCCGGCAAGCGCCCGAAGGACCAGGGCCTGCCCCTCAACGACGCCGGCCAGCCAAAACCGATGTTCCAGGCGCTGGCGGAAGTGCTGTCGGGATAACGCTCCCCCCAAGCGAAAACCCGTTTCGCATATACGAAATCTCAAGCGCCCTGCGGCAAGGTGTCCGCATGAAACTGATCCACGCCCTCCAGGACATGGACAGCGAAAATTCGCTGTCGGCGCGTTTTCGTCGTGCGCGGGCCGCCCATGTGGTCGCCCTGATCGAGAAGACCTTCGCCGAGCGCGGGCAGGTCCACATCGCCGACCTCGGCGGTGAGCCGACCTATTGGCAGATCCTGTACGACCGCAAGTTCCTGGAAGCGCACAAGGTCCATATCAGCCTGTTCAACCCGCAGGCGTTCGCGGTGGACGATCCACTGTTCACGGCCGCCGTCGGCGACGCCTGCGACATGCACGAGCATGCCGACAACAGCTTCGACCTGGTTCATTCCAATTCGGTGGTCGAGCATGTCGGCGACTGGCCGCGCATGGAGGCCTTCGCCGCCGAATGCCGCCGCCTGGCGCCGCGCTACTACGTCCAGACCCCGTATTTCTGGTTTCCGGTCGAGCCGCACTTCTCCACGCCGTTCTTCCATTGGCGATCCGAGCAGACCCGCGCCAAGCTGCTGATGAAGCGCCCGCACGGCTTTTCGGAGAAGGCGCCCGACCTCGGCGCGGCCATGCGCGACGTCCAGCACGCCCGCCTGCTGGACAAGGCCCAGTTCAAGTTCCTGTATCCCGACGCCCGTCACGTCGACGAGAAGATCCTCGTCCTGACCAAGTCGCTGATCGCCATCCGCGACTAGTCCGGTCGCGACGGGGGTGGAACAAGCACGCGACCACAGTGGGATCCGCGGCTGGAGCCGGCCGGCCATACTTGCTTGCGCCTATCTGACCAGCGTCGCCTACAGCCTGTTCCTGGCCGGCGCGACGCACAACCTGCCCACCCTGTGGACCGCCAACGCCATCGCCATCGGCGCCCTGATGGTGCTGAACCGGCGCCAGGGCTTCGCCTTCCTCGCCGCCACCTGCGTCCTGCGCATCGTTCTGGGCCTGAGCATCCAGGACAGCGTGCGCTTCACCCTGCTGGTCACGATGGTCGACGCCCTGCAGATGACGGGCACCGCCTATCTGCTGCGCCGGCTGGCCGCGCCGATCCGCATCCGCGATCAGCGCAGCCTGCTGACGATCATCGGCCTGGCCTGCGTGCTGACGGTCCTCACCTCGCTGATGAGCAACGGCTTACTGTCGCTCAGCGCCGGCCGGCCGCTGCTGAAGGGATGGAGCGAGTGGACCATCTCCAACGTCCTGGGCGCGGCGGTCGCCCTGCCCGCGACCCTGATCCTGATGGATCGTCGCCAGGGCGAAGGCTTTCCGGTCCATCCCCTGGAAGCGTTCGGCATCACCGCCCTGGTCGGCGCCGTCTCCGCCATCGTCTTCGCCACCCAGTCCGACTACCAGGTCCTGCTGTTCGCCCCCGTCATCCTGGCCGCCTTCCGCGGCGGCCCCCGCGCGGTGGCGGTGCTGGTCCTGGTCGCGATCGCCGTCGCCATTCCAGCCGTCCTGCAGCGGACAGGCGTCGATCCCCGCGTGGCCCTGCCGCCGCTGCGCCACGCCTTGATCTTCCTGGTCGTGCTCTATGCCGTCGGCCTGGTCGCAGCCCTGGCGCTCAGCCGCCAGAAGCGCTTGAAGGCCCTGCTGGCCCGCCGCTCGACCCTGGCCCGCGCCGCCCAGGCCCGCGCCCAGGCCGCCAACCAGGCCAAGTCCGAATTCCTGGCCACGATCAGCCACGAGATCCGCACGCCGCTGAACAGCATCCTGGGCTTTGCGTCGCTGGTGGCCGACGATCCCAACCTGTCGGCCGAGAGCCGTCGGCGGCTGGATCTGGTCGGCCAGGCCGGCCGCTCCCTAGCCGAGATCGTCGGCGACCTGCTCGACTTCGCCAAGGTCGAGGCCGGCCGCATGGACCTGACCCTGACGCCGACCTCGCCGATCGCCCTGCTGCGCGACACCACCGCCATCATCGCGCCGGAAGCCGCCGCCAAGGGCCTCTACCTGCGCACGGTGGTCGAGGTTCTGGACGAGACCGCGCCCGACACCCTGCTGGCCCTGGACGAGACCCGTTTGCGCCAGGCGCTGCTGAACCTGCTGGCCAACGCCCTGAAGTTCACCGCAGTGGGCGGGGTGACCGCCAAGCTGACCCTGGGCCCTGCGCCGGGCGCCCTGCGGTTCGAGATCATAGACACCGGCATCGGCATCGATGAGGCGGTGCAGCCGCGCCTCTTCCAGCGCTTCTCGCAAGGCGACAGCTCGATCAGCCGCAGCTATGGCGGCACCGGCCTGGGCCTGGCGATCAGCAAGGCTCTGGTCACCCGCATGGACGGCGAGATCGGCGTCGAGAGCCGCCCCAGCCACGGCGCGCGCTTCTGGATCACCCTGACCGCTCAGCCCGCCGTCGCGCCGGACCTCACCGCTCACACCGCGCCCGAGACCCTGACCGAGCGCGCGCCGCGCGTACTGCTGGTCGACGACCACCCGATGAACCGCGAGCTGGGCAAGGCGCTGCTGACCCTGGCCGGCTGCGAGGTGATTACCGCCGAGGACGGCGTCCAGGCGGTTCAGGCCGTGCAGGTCGAGGACATCGATCTGGTGCTGATGGACGTGCACATGCCGGTGATGGACGGCCTGGCCGCCACCCGGGCGATCCGCGCCCTGCCCGATGCGCGGGCCGCCCTGCCGATCATCGCCCTCAGCGCCGACGTCCTGCCCGAGCAGATCGCCCGCTGCCGCGCCGCCGGCATGGACGACCACGTGCCCAAGCCGATCCAGCGCGAAGCCCTGATCGCCACCGTGGCCCGGGCCCTGGAGGGCCGCAGGACGGCGTCCGACGAGGACCGCGCCCAAGCCTGACCCGCGTGGTTGCGCTTCGACGCCAAGCCGCCTAAGCATGTTGCGAGTCATTCGCAATATGGAGAGATCGTGAGCGCCGACGCCGCCATCCGCGCCGTGGTCGAGGACGCCGGCCTGGCCCGGACGCTGGAAACCGTTCCCCTGCGCCACGGCCTGCTGCATCAGTCGGCCCAGGTCCTGGACGCGGCCCAGGAGTACAGCGCGCCCCTGCCGCCCGGCCTGCATCTCAGCTGCGGCATCGCCCGGCTGCGCAGCCGCCATCCGCGCCTGGGCAGCTTCGCCTTCGACGGCCTGGGTCTGACGGCGATCCTCTATCGCGACGAGGCCGAGCCGTTCGAGACCCGGATCGACAAGGGTCCGGCCCTGTCGTGCGGGATCTATCTGACGCCGCAGCAGCTCGCCGACAGCGGCTCGGGCGGCCTGGAGGAAATCGCCGGGCGCCTGGCTGCCGGCGGCCGCCTGCGCGCCACCGACCGTCCGCCGGCCGAGGTGGTGGCAGGCCTCTGCCGACCGATCGATCCGTGGTTCCAGGGCGCGGCGCGGTCGCTGGCCATGGAGGCGCGCGCCCTGGAGCTGGCGGCCATGGCCCTGAACTGGCTATCCCTCTCCGCCCAGCCGGACGCCCGCCCGGCCCTGCTGACCCGCCGCGCCGAGCGGGCCCGCGAGATTCTCGAGGCCAACCTGGCCGCCCCGCCCGACCTGGCCCGGCTGGCGCGCGAGGTCGGCGTCAATGTCCGCAGCCTGACCCAGGCCTTCCGCGAGACCTTCGACGTCTCGATCGCGGCCTATGTCACCCGCCGCCGGCTGGAGACCGCCCATACCCTGCTGGTGCGCGGACAAGGCGTGGCGGCGGCGGCCGAGGCGGTCGGCTACACGCCCGCCCACTTCTCGACCGCCTTCCTGCGCCACTTCGGCTATCGGCCCGTGGACCTGCGTCGGCACTGAATTCCGAATAGCGTAAGTCAAACGCCGGCCGCCGCATGGCGAGGCAGCGCCCCTCCCCCTTATGAGAACCGCTCTCAACAAAAGGGGTGCGACGATGCGCAAGGCGGTTCTGATCGGGTTGGCGGCGATGGGCGCTAGCGGGCTTCCGGCATTGGCCCAGGAAACGACGGAGATCGACAAGGTGGTGGTCACCGCCGCCCGGCGCGACCAGGCCCTGGCCGACGCGCCCGTGGCCGCCACCGTGCTGACCGAAGGCTTCGCCCGCGACGCCCGCATCCGTTCGCTGCGCCAGATCGACGACTTCGTCCCCAACGTCCAGTTCAACCAGATCGGCCAGGTCGGCGGGACCTACATCTCGATCCGGGGCATCGAGTCCAACCCGTTCGTGGTCAACCGGGCGGCGGTCTATATCGATGGCGTGCCTTTCCGCCAGCCGTCGGACCAGGCGCTGGGCGACGTCCAGCAGATCGAGGTGCTGCGCGGGCCGCAGGGCACGCTGTACGGCGCCAACAGCGAGTCGGGCCTGATCCTGGTCACCACCCGCGCCCCGACCGAAAGCTTCGAGGCCGAGGGCCTGGCCGGGGCCTACGGCTTCGGCAACGGCGAGGGCTATGAGGGCCGCCTGCGGCTGTCGGGTCCCATCGCGGGCCCGGACCTGACCGGCGCCCTGACCCTGTCCTACGAGAAGGCCGACAGCTTCGTGCGCAACCTGGCCTCGTCGATCGGCGAGCGCGGCGAGATCGAGAACACCTTCGTCCACGGCCGCCTGCGCTGGACGCCCACCGAGCGCACCCAGGTCGACGCCATGGGCTACGTCGCCCTGCAGCGCGCGCCGGGCCTCTACGAGCAGGAGTTCCTGCCCATGGACCGCGCCCTCTATGACCGCCTCTATGCGGGCTTCAACGGCGGTCGCAAGGCCGGCCGCTATTCGCTGATCCACGACGCGCCCAAGAACAGCGACAAGGACGAATATGTGCTGGGCGTCGGCGTCACCCACCGCCTGGACTGGGCGACCCTGAACCTCAGCGGCTCATGGCGCGACGTCGACGACCTGTCGTTCGGCACCGATCTGGACATGACCGCCATGCCCGGCGCGGCCGGCGGCCACCATGTCGGCGAAAAGCACTGGAACTGGGAAGCCCGTCTGGCCTCGCCCGACGGCGCGACCGTGCAATGGGTGGTGGGCCTGAACCACTATCGCGGGCGCCAGACCAAGGCCCTGTCGTCGCTGATCGGCCCTGGCGCGCTGGACGACTACGCCTGGGCGCCAGAGCAGTCGACCGGCTCGCGCGACTACGCCCTGTTTGGCCAGGCGACCGCGCCGCTGTCGCCGACCCTCAACCTGACCGGCGGCCTGCGCTACGAGCGGGCCGAGCGCGACAAGCAGCAGCAGGCCGGCGTGCTGGATCTCGGCCCACTGGGCCAGTTCGTGTCGGCGGCCGAGGACCTGGACAAGAGCTTCGAGGCCGTCCTGCCGCGCGTGTCGCTGGACTGGGCCCCCGCCGAGGGCCTACGCCTCTACGCCTCGGCCGCCAAGGGCTGGGTGCCGGGCGGCTTCAACCTGGCCGCCACGTCGCTGGCCGTGGCCGGCGACTTCTCGCGCTACGACGCCGAGACCCTGTGGACCTACGAGGTTGGGGCCAAGCGCAAGCTGCTGGGCGGCCGCGCCCTGCTGTCGGCGGCGGCCTTCTACATCAAGGTCGACAACTGGCAGGAGATCAACGTCCTCTACACCGCCAGCGGTCAGGTCGCCTCGACCACCCTGGTGACCTCGGACGCAGGCATCACCAGCCGCGGCTTCGAGGTTGAGCTGACCGGCAAGCCGACCCGCACCCTGGACCTGGCCGCCTCTCTGGGCTGGGTGCGGGCCCGCTACGACCGCTACGTCTTCGGGCTGGAGGATCTGAAGGGCCGAAAGGTCAAGCTGACGCCCGAATGGGACGCCTCTCTGGCGGCCAGCTGGCGCCCGTGGCGCGGCCTGTTCGTGCGCGGCGAGCTGAACGGCCTGGGCGACACGCCGCTGAACGCCCAGAACACCGCCGCCCAGGACGCCGTCTGGCGGATCAACGCCCAGATCGGCTGGGAGACGGAAACCTGGACCGCCCGCCTCTATGCCGAGAACCTGACCGACAAGGCCGTCTTTGTGACGAGCGCCTATGCGAACTCGCTCTTCGGCAATGACGGGACCTGGTACGCCGGTGTCGACGCGCCGCGCGTGGTCGGGCTGGAGCTGACCCGCCGTTGGTAGATTGACGGAGACCGGCGCGCGTGGCTCGTTCGCGGGCGAGCGCGACGCGCGCCGGTTTCCGAGAGTTCCGACCCATGGCCAACCTGATCCTCAGCGTCGTCGGCAGCGACCGTCCCGGCCTCACCCAGGCCCTGGCCCGCGCGGTGTTCTCGGCCAGCGGCAACTGGCTGGAGAGCCATCTCAGCCGCCTGGGCGGGCTCTATGTCGGCTCGGTGCTGATCGAGCTTCAGGCCGACGCCGTCGAACGCCTGCGCGCCGCCATCGCCGAGGTCGACGCTCAGGGCCTGGAGGTGCGGATCACGCCGGCTCTGGAAGCCCCCGAGGCGGAGGGCGAGACGGTCGGCTTCAACGTCGTGGGCGGCGACCGTCCCGGCATCGTCCATCAGGTCACGGCCGTGCTCACCGACCTGGGCGCCAATATCGAGACCTTCGAGACCCGCCTCAGCGTGGAGCCCCACTCGGGCGGCCCGCTGTTCCACCTCGAGGCGCAACTACGCCTGCCGGCGGGGCTGAAGCCCGACACGGTGCAGGCGGCGCTGGAGTCGATCTCCGGCGAGATCATGGTGGATGTGGCGGTGGGGCTCCCTCTCCTCTAGCGAGGAGGTTGGGAAGGGTGGGGAGGCTCGCCTCTGGCCGGCGAAAGCCAGCGCGGCTGTCGGTTAGTGAACATGCGGATAACCGCGCCGCTTCACCGATCTGAAATTGCATCGCGCCAAAGATTTTCCATCTTAAGTAGATGGGGCGTGTCACATGCGTAATCGGCTCTTCCTGGCCATGTCGGTCGGCCTTATGGCTTTCACTCAAGCCGATCTGGCGCAGGCTCAGGTGCTCAACCGCCTCAACAAGGCGCTTGAGCAAATGAACAACAGCCTCGCCGAAACCAATCGAGCGCTGGCCGGCGGCGCAACGCCGGCGTCCACGTCAAGCCCTGCGACCAGAGGCCAAACCTTGGCCGGTCTGGCCAGGATCGCGCCAGAGCAGCGCGCAGCCATCACCGAGCGCCTAGCCCAGACGCAGCCGAACCAGGACCTGCAGCAGTCGATCGCCGAGGCGAAGGCGACGATTCAGCCATTTTTGGAGCGTGCGTCGTGCATCACGACTTGGAACGGTAGTTCCCTGAATATCTTTGCGGCCCCAGGGGCAAACTTCGGCACCTACTCGGCTCCAAACCTGCGGACTCAGTATCATGACCGATCCACTTGCATGGACGTGGTGCGCCTCCAGGGCTGGAGCAAGCCCGCAAAGAACGCCCTGAAATTCGAAGCGGTCTTCGAAGCCGCCGACAGTGGAGAATCCACCAAGGGCAACTACTTGCTCATCCGGCAGCCCGATGGCGTCTGGCTGTTTCGAGAAGCCTAGCCAGCCTGCAAGCTCTCGAAACAAAAACGCCCCGGCCTTGTGGCCGGGGCGTCTCTGTTTCAAAGGGCTCGGCGCCAGTCCGAGGGACCTCTTACGAGTCCAGGAAGCTCCGCAGCTTCCGCGACCGGCTCGGGTGCTTCAGCTTGCGCAGGGCCTTGGCTTCGATCTGGCGGATACGTTCGCGCGTGACCGAGAACTGCTGACCGACTTCTTCCAGCGTGTGGTCGGTGTTCATGCCGATGCCGAAGCGCATGCGCAGCACGCGCTCTTCACGCGGCGTCAGCGAGGCCAGCACGCGGGTGGTGGTTTCCCGCAGGTTGCTCTGGATGGCCGCGTCGATCGGCAGGACGGCGTTCTTGTCCTCGATGAAGTCGCCCAGGTGGCTGTCTTCCTCGTCGCCGATCGGCGTTTCGAGCGAGATCGGCTCCTTGGCGATCTTCAGGACCTTCCGGACCTTTTCCAGCGGCATGGCCAGCTTTTCGGCCAGCTCTTCCGGGGTCGGTTCGCGACCGATCTCGTGCAGCATCTGGCGGCTGGTGCGGACGATCTTGTTGATCGTCTCGATCATGTGCACCGGGATGCGGATGGTCCGGGCCTGGTCGGCGATCGAGCGGGTGATCGCCTGACGGATCCACCAGGTGGCGTAGGTCGAGAACTTGTAGCCGCGGCGGTATTCGAACTTATCGACGGCCTTCATCAGGCCGATATTGCCCTCCTGGATCAGGTCCAGGAACTGCAGGCCGCGGTTGGTGTACTTCTTGGCGATCGAGATCACGAGGCGGAGGTTCGCCTCGACCATTTCCTTCTTGGCCTGACGGGCTTCGCGCTCGCCCTTCTGGACCGTCTGGACGATGCGGCGGTAGTCGTCGATCGGCACGCCGGTCTCGGTGGCCAGGGCGGCGATCTCGCCACGGATGTCCAGCACCGACTGGCTGTCGTTCTCGACGAACTTGGTCCAGCGCACGCCCATGGCCTTGACCTGATCCGACCAGGTCGGGTTCAGCTCCGAGCCGAAATAGGCCTTCAGGAATTCGCCGCGGCTGATGCCGTAGCTGTCGGCCAGGCGCAGCAGACGGCCTTCCAGGCCGATCAGGCGCTTGTTGATCGCATAGAGCTGCTCGACCAGAGCCTCGATACGATTGTTGTTCAGCTTCAGCGTCTTCAGGTGCTGGATGATCGTCGCCGACAGGCCTTCATAAGCCTTGCGATCAGCGTCGGTCAGGTCCTCGCCCTTCAGGCGGCTGCCCACCAGCTTGTCCTGCAGCTTGCGGAAGCTTTCGAACTCGCTGGCGATGGCGTCCAGGATGGCCATCACGCCTTCGCGCAGTTCGCCTTCCATGGCGCTGACGGTCGGACCCGCGCCGTCGTCGAAATCGTCGTCGTCGTCGCCTTCGCCCTCGGGCTTGGGCTCAGCCCCGGCTTCCTGGTCGACCGGCTCGGCCGGTTCGGCGTCGTCGTCCTCGGCGGCCGGCTGGGCGGCCACGCCGTTGATGGCGGCGTAGGTGCCTTCCAGGTCGATCACTTCGCGCAGCAGAATGCGGCCCGTGCCCAGTTCCTCGCGCCACACCATGATGGCTTCGAAGGTCAGGGCGGACTCGCAGAGGCCGCGGATCATCGTGTCGCGACCGGCTTCGATGCGCTTGGCGATGGCGATTTCGCCTTCGCGCGACAGCAGCTCGACCGAACCCATCTCGCGCAGATACATGCGCACGGGGTCGTCGGTGCGGTCGTAGGCGGCCGGCTTTTCGCTGGTGATGACCGTGGTGTTCTCGTCGCGCGTCGCGACTTCGCCACCTTCGGAGCCTTCAGCGTCCTCTTCGGCCTCGACGACGTTGACGCCCATCTCGCTGAGCATGGCCAGCGTGTCTTCGATGGCGTCCGGGCTGACTTCCTCGGACGGCAGCACCTTGTTCAGCTCGTCCATCGTGACGTAGCCGCGGGCCTTGGCCTGCTTGATGAACTTCTTGACGCCGGCATCGGTCAGGTCGAGCAGGGGACCGTCACCACCGGTGGCTTCGGGCGCTTCCGTCTCGGCCGAGGAATTGTTGCTCATCAAGCTCTCCGAAATCGACGCCGGCCGCTTCACAGGGAGCGACGTCGAGAAAATCCGTTTCGAAAAGGATCTGGCCGGCGAGGTCCTGCGCTTTTTATTTTAGCGCTTTCCCAACAATCGCGTTCCCGTTGCATCGCCAAATCCCGCCCGCCACGTGCAAGCACTCCGCGGGGGACCCGGCGGAGGCTCATGGCTTGAGCGCGGCCTGACGCCACCCTTTCGGAACAGCGACCACTGGGGACCTGGTGCGGCGGCGAGGGTGACATCCTGTTTCGATAAGGGCGCGCGCTACGGCGGCCCGGCCGATGTCAGTCAGCTGCTTGGCAAATCCTTGAGTCGGCATGTGGCTTTGGGTGACGCCGGTGTCAAGATGGTTGGCAAATATTCCGCGCCCAACATTCCGTTTCCCCGCGAAAGCCGGGGAAACGGATTCGAAAATCACAGCGCCTCGCGCCAGAACTCCAGTTGGCTGATCTGCCGTTGCAGGACGGCGATGCGGGCGCGCAGGTCGCGGGTCGTGTTCAGCGTCGCGGTCGTGATTTCCTCGCGCCGCATGCCATCCAGGGCGCGCTCGGAATCGGCGATCTCGACCACCGCCTCGTAACAGGCCGCCCACAGGCTGCGGGCCTTGGCTGGGTCGAAGCGCTTGTCCAGGAACGGCGCATCGGACTGGGCGATGCGCTCGACCTCGGCCAGCATCCCCGACAGGCCCCGGCGGTTCAGGCGCTCGCGCAGCGAGACGTCCTCGCCATGGTCGTCGCACAGGGCCGCAAACAGCTCCTGGGCCAGGGGTTGCAGGCGCGGATCGCCGAAGCCGATGCGTTCGATGGCCTCGTCATAGGACCGCGCCCAGCCGGGATGGTCGATGGCGGCCAGGGCGATGGCGGCGTGGAACGGATTGATCCGCCCGCCGATCTGGGCGCGAGCAATCGGGCGCAGGCCGGGGTCCGGCGGCTCGCGCTTGCCGTTCTTCCACCCGCCGCCGCCATTGCGCGGAACGAACGGCCGGCCGCTGTCGCGAAAACCACCTCCCCCGCCGCCGTAGCCTCCGTCGCTGGACTGCGGCCGCGCGCGCTGGAAGAGCTCGTCATAGCGCTCGCGCAGGTCGTCCTTGTAAGCCTGGGCCAGATCCTTGTCGGCGATCGTGCCGGCCGCCGCGCGCAGGCGCTGGCGCAGGCCGGCCTTGCGTTCGGGCGTGTCCAGCTCCTCCAGGTCACGCTCGCGCTCGAACAGCGCCTGGACGAAGGGCTTGGTGTCGGAAAGTTGGGCGCGCAACGCGTCGGCGCCCTGCTCGCGCATAACGTCGTCGGGATCCTTGCCCCCGACCGGCATCGAGAAGCGGAACGAGCGCCCGGGCTTGAGCAGCGGCAGGGCGCGGTCGATGGCGCGGTGGGCCGCGCGCTGGCCGGCCTTGTCGCCGTCGAAGCACAGGGTCGGCTCGGGGTGCAGCCGCCACAGGGCGTCCATCTGCTCCTCGGTCAGGGCCGTGCCCATCGCCGCCACGGCCGGGACCTTGGCCCGCTGGCAGGCGATGACGTCCATATAGCCCTCGACCACCACCATGGCCGGCTTGCCGCCGCCGCTCTGGCCGTCGTGGAGGATCTTGCGAGCCTCGAACAGGCCATACAGCAGTCGCCCCTTGTGGAAGAGGCTGGTCTCGGGGCCGTTCAGATATTTGGCGCGCGCGGCCGGATCCATGGCCCGGCCGCCGAACGAGACGACCTTGCCGCGCGTGTCGGTGATCGGAAAGATGATCCGGTCGCGGAAGCGGTCATAGGGCGCGCCGCCGTCCTCGGGCGAGATCAGCACCCCCGCGTCGACGAGATCGCCCGGCTTGGCGCCCTTGGCGATCAGGTAGTCTTTCAGGCCCGTGCGGTTGTTGGGCGCGAAACCGAGCCGGAAACGGCCCCACTCGCTTTCCGGCAGGGCGCGCTTTTCCAGATAGGCGCGAGCGGCCTGACCACCGGGCCGGCGCAGCTCGCTCTCGAACCAAGCCGCGGCCAGCTCCATCCAGTCGCCAAGGCTCGAACGCTTCTGCTCCTCGCGCGCCGCGACCGGATCGGGCGCAGGCAGGCTCATACCGGCCTCGGCCGCCAGCCGCTCGACCGCCTCGGCAAACGTCAGCCGCTCGGTCTCCTGCAGGAAGCTGATGATGTCGCCATGCTTGCCGCTGGAGAAGCAGTGATAGAAGCCCTTCTCGTCGTTGACGAAGAATGACGGGCTCTTTTCCTTGGTGAACGGCGACAGCCCCGCATACTCGCGCCCCTGCCGCCGCAGCTTCACCGACTTGCCGACGACGTCGGACGGGCGAAGGCGGGACTTCAGTTCTTCGAGAAAGCGGTCGTCGAAACGCATTAGAAAACGGGGCTGCGGAGCGGCGGGCGAATATGCCCGCGGGACATAATATCGGTCTATCCGATATTTCCATCGATCCGTCCCGACACAAGCTCGGCACTAGGAACGCCGACTCCGGCCGTCCGTTTTTTGCAAGCCCAGGAGACGCCTCGACGCGTCTCCCCTTCAAAAACGCCACGGAGAAAACCCATGCCGCAACGCTGGAACGATCGCGAAGGCCGCTTCGATGTCGAGGCCGACGGCGATTTCGACCGCAACCGTGAACACCCGTACGACGCGTCGCGTCGACGCGGTTACGGCCCCGATGACGTCCATCCGGGCGGGCGCGGCCGTCACCGCAGCAGCGAATTCCTGCGCGCGGCCCAACAAGGCGGCGACATCGGCTATGGCCGTATCCGCTCGGGCGCCGACTACGGCGGGACCTCGGCCAATCGCGGCTGGGACCGCGCCGGCGGCCACGACTTCGGCGGCGCGACCGGCGACTATGGCTCCAGCGGCTATTCCAGCCGCACCGCCGACTATGGCGACGAGCGCTACTTCGAGCACCGGGACCGCGACCGTTACGGATACGGCGGCGAGTATGGCCGGCATAATCCCTACCGGTCGTTCGGCCCCAATGGCGCCCCCAACGCCCGCGACCGCGCGGGCTACGAAGAGGACCGCAGCTGGTTCGACCGCGCTCGCGACGAGGTCTCCTCGTGGATGGGCGACCACGACGCCCAGCGCCGCCGCGAACTGGACGGCGAGCACCGCGGCCGCGGGCCCAAGGGCTATCGCCGCTCGGACGACCGCATCCGTGAGGACGTCAGCGACCGACTGACCGACGACAGCTGGCTGGACGCCCAGAATATCGAGGTCGCCGTCGCCGCCAGCGAAGTCACCCTGACAGGCACCGTCCGGTCGCGCGAGGACAAGAAGCGCGCCGAGGCGCTGGCGGAAAGCGTCTCGGGCGTCGACAACGTCCAGAACAACCTGCGCATCGACCGCGGCGAGGCCTACGCTACCGCCGTGCCGATCACCCCGCCGCTGGGCTAGGGAACGCGGAAGCAGCGCCCGCGCATCGCGCGGGCGCTGCCCCCACTGCATACCCACGTTCTTCCCCTCCAGGCCAACTTGGCCTCGACAAGTGGGGGTTAACGCCACAAACATCCCGGCTTCTCGCCGCGGGGCGCAACACCCGCGCGCTGCATTGGGGTGTTTTCGTGAAAGTGCTGCTCTTCTCAGCTTCCGTTCTGTCGTTGGTCGCGTCGGCTGCCTTGGCCCAAGGCCAGATGACCACCCAGGTCATGCCCGAGTCGGCCGCGCCGACCCCACCGATCGCCGCGCCGCAGGACACCCCCTACGCCGGCACGCTGAAGCTGAACGTCGACGCCACCGATCTGGACCGCAAGATCTGGAACGTCACCACGACGATCCCGGTCAACAAGGCCGGCGACTTCGTGTTCCTGTATCCCCAATGGGTCCCGGGCGGCCACTCGCCGCGCAACGACCTGGACAAGCTGGCCGGCCTGGTGGTCACCGCCAACGGCAAGACCATCCCCTGGAAGCGTGACGTCGTCAGCGTCCACGCCTTCCACGTCGACGTCCCCGCCGGCGTCAGTGAGATCCAGGTCAGCTACCAGTTCCTGACCGCCGTCGAGGCCAAGGTCGGCCGCATCGAGGTCACGCCCGAGATGCTGAACCTGCAATGGATGCAGGTGACCATGTATCCGGCCGGCTACTACACCCGCCAGATCCCGATCGAGGCCAGCGTCAAGCTGCCGGAAGGCTGGAAACTGGCCACCGCGCTGGAAACCGCCAGCGCCGCCGGCCAGACCACGACCTTCAAGCCGATCACGGTCGAGACCCTGGTCGACTCGCCGATCTTCGCCGGCAAGTACTTCAAGTCGGTCGAGCTGGATCCCAAGGGTCCGGTTCCGGTGCGCCTGAACATGGTCGCCGACAGCCCCGAGCTGCTGGAGGCCAAGGAAGAGCACATCCAGGCGCACAAGGACCTGGTGCAACAGGCCTACAAGGTGTTCGGCTCGCACCACTACGACCACTACGATTTCCTGGTCGCCCTGTCGGACAAGATCGGCGGCATCGGCCTGGAACACCACCGCTCCTCGGAAAACCGCGTCGCCCCGAAGTACTTCACCGAGTGGGACAAGACCTTCGTCGGCCGCGACCTGCTGAGCCACGAGTTCACCCACTCGTGGAACGGCAAGTTCCGCCGCGGCGCGGACCTGTTCACGCCGAACCTGAACGTGCCGATGCGCGACAGCCTGATGTGGGTCTATGAAGGCCAGACCCAGTACTGGGGCAACGTGCTGGCCGCCCGCTCGGGCCTGCTGACCAAGCAACAGGCGCTGGACTCGATCGCCTCGACCGCCGCCGTCTACGACAACCGCCGCGGCCGCGACTGGCGTCCGGTGCAGGACACCACCAACGACCCGATCATCGCCAGCCGCAAGCCGCTGTCGTGGCTGTCGTGGCAGCGCAGCGAGGACTACTATTCCGAAGGCCTGCTGGTCTGGATGGACGCCGACACGCTGATCCGCGAGAAGACCGGCGGCAAGAAGTCGCTGGACGACTTCGCCAAGACCTTCTTCGGCGTCGACAACGGCTCGTACGTGGTCCGCACCTACGTCTTCGACGACGTCGTCGCCGGCCTCAACAGCGTCTACGCCTATGACTGGGCGACGTTCCTGAAGACCCGCATCGAAGAGGTGCAGGAAAAGGCCCCGCTCGATGGCCTGGCGCGCGGCGGCTACAAGCTGGTCTATGCCGACACCCAGACCGAATTCATGAAGTCGGCCGAAACCCGCGCCAAGAACACCGCCCTCAGCTACTCGCTGGGCCTGACCGCCGGCTCGGACGGCGTGCTGACCGACGTGCAGTGGGGCGGTCCGGCGTTCAAGGCCGGCCTGACCCAGGGCCTGACCATCGTGGCCGTCAACGGCGAGAGCTTCGACGGCGACAAGCTGAAGGCCGCGACCACCGCCGCCATGAAGCCGGAAAACCCGCTGGTCGAGCTGCTGATCAAGGACGGCTCGCGCTACAAGATGGTCAAGCTCGACTACCGCGGCGGGCTGCGCTACCCGCGCCTGGAGAAGATCGCCGGGACGCCGTCGCGCCTCGACGACATCCTGACGCCGCGCAAGTAGAGCGCGAGTTCTGCGACTCGTTCGCGGCCTGCGACGATTTGGGGAAGGGCGGGAAGGCGACACACGTGTCATCTTCCCCCTCGTTCAATCCCTCTGAACGCGTACCGAAAAGGGCCCGCCCCCTCTCCCAAGCGGGCCCTTTTTTGCGCCTGGAGACCAGGCGCAACATGAGACCGGTACCATTTCTATCTTGAGTGGTCCGCAAAGCCCCCGCATAGTCGCCCCGACAGCGGCCTCAAGAGCCGCCGCGCAAGCGCAGCCCCGGGGAAACGCCATGACCACCGCCATCACCCGCCGCTTCTTCGGCGCCAGCTTGACAGCCCTGTCAGTCAGTTTGCCGGCGCTCGCCGCCGCCCAGGGCCCGAAGGCCTCCGGCGGCAAGCCGCTCTACAAGGACGGCCGCCAGCCCACCGACGCCCGCGTCCAGGACCTGATCGGGCGAATGACGCTGGAGGAGAAGGCCGCCCAGCTGATCGGCATCTGGCTGACCAAGAACAAGATCCAGACGCCGGAAGGCGAGTTCTCGGCCCAGCGCGCCCAGGAAGCCTTCCCAAACGGCCTGGGTCAGATCTCGCGCCCGTCCGACCGCAAGGGCGTCAAGCCGGTCAAGGTGATCGGCGCGGCCGCCGGGGCCGATGACGGCTCGATCAACCGCAATGCGCTCGAGACCGCCCGCTACACCAACGCCGCCCAGAAGTGGGCCGTCGAGCAGACCCGGCTGGGCATCCCGCTGCTGATGCATGACGAGGCCCTGCACGGCTATGTCGCGCGCGACGCCACCTGCTTCCCGCAGGCCATCGCCCTGGCCTCCACCTTCGACACCGACCTGACCGAGAAGATCTTCGCCGTCGCCGCCCGCGAGATGCGCGCCCGGGGTTCGAACCTGGCCTTGGCCCCCGTGGTCGACGTGGCCCGCGACCCGCGCTGGGGCCGCATCGAGGAGACCTATGGCGAGGACCCGCATCTGTGCGCCGAGATCGGCCTGGCCGCCATTCGCGGCTTCCAGGGGTCGACGCTGCCGCTGGCCAAGGACAAGGTCTTCGTCACCCTCAAGCACATGACCGGCCACGGCCAGCCCGAGAGCGGCATGAACACCGCGCCGGCCCAGGTCGCCGAGCGCACCCTGCGCGAGAACTTCTTCCCGCCGTTCGAGCGGGCGGTGACCGAGCTGCCGGTGCGCGCGGTCATGCCCAGCTACAACGAGATCGACGGCGTGCCCTCGCACGCCAATCGCTGGCTGCTGACCAAGGTCCTGCGCGAGGAGTGGGGCTACAAGGGCTCGATCCAGAGCGACTACTTCGCGATCAAGGAGCTTATCAGCCGCCACAAGATGACCTCTGACCTCGCCGACACGGCGGTGATGGCCATGCACGCTGGCGTCGATGTCGAGCTGCCCGACGGCGAGGCCTACGCCCTGCTGCCAGAGCTGGTCCGCGCCGGCCGCGTGCCGCAGTTCGAGGTCGACGCCGCCGTGGCCCGGGTGCTGGCCATGAAGTTCGACGCCGGCCTGTTCGAAAATCCCTACTGCGATGAGAAGACCGCCGACGCCCGGACCGCCACGCCCGACGCCGTCGCCCTGGCCCGCGAGGCCGCCCGCAAGGCCGTGGTCCTGCTGAAGAACGACAAGGGCCTGCTGCCACTGAACGGCAAGAGCTTCAAGCGCCTGGCGCTCTTGGGCACGCACGCCAAGGACACCCCGATCGGCGGCTATTCCGACATTCCGCGCCACGTGGTCTCGATCCACGAGGGCCTGACCGCCGAGGCCAAGGCGCAGGGCTTCCAGCTGGACTATGCCGAGGCGGTGCGGATCACCGAGACCCGCCTGTGGGCCGCCGACAAGGTCACTCCGGTCGATCCCGCGGTGAACGCCAAGCTCATCGCCGAGGCGGTCGAGGTCGCGAAGAAGGCCGACGTCGTGGTCATGGTGCTGGGCGACAACGAGCAGACCAGCCGCGAGGCCTGGTCCGACACCCATATGGGCGACCGCCAGAGCCTGGATCTGATCGGCCAGCAGAACGATCTGGCGAAAGCGATCTTCGACCTGGGCAAGCCGACCGTGGTGTTCCTGCTGAACGGCCGGCCGCTGTCGATCAACCTACTGGCCGAGCGCGCCGACGCCATCATCGAGGGCTGGTACCTGGGCGAGCAGACCGGCTTTGCCGCCGCCGACATTCTGTTCGGCCGCGCCAATCCAGGCGGCAAGCTGCCCGTCAGCATCGCCCGCGACGCCGGTCAGCTGCCGATCTTCTACAACTACAAGCCCTCGGCCCGGCGCGGCTATCTGTTCGACGAGGTTACGCCGCTCTACCCCTTCGGCTTCGGGCTTTCCTATACGAGCTTCGACCTCTCGGCCCCGCGCCTGGCCAAGGCCAGCATCGGCCAGGGCGAAAGCGTCCGCGTCGAGGTCGACGTGACCAATACCGGCAAGGTCGCCGGCGACGAGGTGGTCCAGCTCTACATCCACGACGAGGCCGCCTCGGTCACGCGTCCGGTGCTGGAGCTGAAGCACTTCAAGCGCGTGACCCTGGCGGCGGGGGCCAGGACCACCGTGACCTTCGAGATCAAGCCCTCGGACCTGTCGATGTGGAACCTGGAGATGAAGCGTGTGGTCGAGCCGGGCGCGTTCTCGGTGCTGACCGGGTCGAACTCGGCGGACCTGAAGAAGGCGACGCTGACGGTGGTCTGAACACCCTAGATCCGCCTCCCCGGCTTTCGCCGGGGAATTCGGAATAGGGGAACGGCGCTCCCCCCTTACGTAACAATCGAAAGCCAAGTTTGACCGGCGCGGGGTTCAGTCTGAGCGCCCAAAGGCCCATCTTGCGGCCATGGCTGTTCCTCCTCCCCTCTTCACCGACGAAGAGATCGACACTCTGGTCGAGACCTTCTACGCCCGCGTCCGTCGCCACCACCGCCTGGGGCCGATTTTCGAGGAGGCCGTCGGCTCCGATGGCTGGCCGCATCACCTGGCCACGCTGAAGGACTTCTGGTCGTCAGTGCTGAACACCACCGGCCGCTACAAGGGCTCGCCCATGGCGGTGCATCAGCGGATCCCGCAGCTGACCGAGGGCCTGTTCATGCCCTGGCTGAACCTGTTCCATCAGACCTGCACCGAGCTGTTCGACGCCCCGCGCGCCGCCATCGTCGGCCAGAAGGCCGAGCGCATCGCCGCCAGCCTGAAGCTGGGCTTGTTCTTCAAGCCGGACGCGGTCGCTTGAGCGGGATGAAAGACCAGGGCTTCGTCCGCTTCGAGGCCGAGCAGACCCTGGACATGCTGGGCCCCGAGGCCAAGGCCGCCTGGGCCAGCTTCGCCGACAGTTGGAACGACCTGCCGCTGGACGGCTTCATGGCCGACGGCGGCCGCTATCGCCGGCGGCGGTTCGCGGCCTTTTCCGCCTCGGCCGACGGCGTCGAGCGCAAGCCCCATCAGCCCCATTGGCAGAGCCGCGACTACAATCCGCTGAACGGCGGCGTGCAGCGCTGGTTCGAGCCCGTCACCGACGCCATTGCCGAACATCCCGTGACCCAGAGCGTGATCCGCGCGGGCGTCGATCTCTTCGGCGACCGGGCGTGGCACGTCGAACTGCACCAGTTCCGCATCGAGGCCCGCGTCGGCGAGGTCGGGCAGCCCACGCCCGAGGGCGCGCATCGCGACGGCGTCGACTGGGTGATCGTCATGCTGGTCGAGCGCACCAACGTCGATCGCGGCGTCACCGACATCTACGCTCCGGACGGGACCAGTCTGGGCTCGTTCACCCTGACCGCCCCTGGCGACGCCGTGTTCCTCGACGACCACCGCGTGCTGCACGGGGTGACGCCGATCCAGCCGGTCGATTCCGAGCAACCCGCGCTACGGGATGTGCTGGTGGCCACGTTCCGGGCCGAAAGCGGCGCATAACGCTTGAAATTGCAATTCGTTCTCAAGTAAGGACGGGCCTTCATCGCCAAGGTTGCCCCCGTTCCCGTGAAGTCCGCCGCCGATCAGCATCGCCGTTCCTTCTGGCTGAAGCAGCTGCACCAGTGGCACTGGATCAGCGCGGCTGTCTCTCTGGTCGGCATGATGCTGTTCGCCATCACCGGCATCACCCTGAACCACGCCGGCCAGATCGAGGCCGAGCCCAAGGTGGTCAGCCGCAAGGCCGAGCTGCCCGCCGACCTGCTGGCGCTGCTGGCCAAGGGTCCGGAAGAGGGCAAGCGCCCCCTCCCCGTGCAGATGGAGCGGTTCCTGGATAAGGCCGTCGGCGCCGACGTCGCCGGCCGCGAGGGCGAGTGGTCGTCCAGCGAGGTCTATGTCGCCCTCGCCCGCCCGGGCGGCGACGCCTGGCTGTCGATCGACCGCGAGACCGGCGCCGTCGAGCACGAGAAGACCACGCGCGGCGCGGTCAGCCTGCTCAACGACCTGCACAAGGGCCGCAACTCGGGCAAGGCCTGGGCCTGGTTCATCGACGTCTTCGCCGCAGCCTGCGTGATCTTCACCGTCACCGGCCTGATCCTGCTGCAGTTCCACGCCCGCGCCCGGCCGATGACCTGGCCCTTGGTCGCGCTGGGTCTGGCCGGCCCCATCGTTCTCATCATCCTTTTCGTTCACCTCTGAGGCACACCCCGTGAAGCGTTCGATCTCTCTCCTGACTTTCGCCGGCGCCGCCGTCGGCGCCGCGCCGGCCCTGGCCGCCGATCTCAACGTCACCGTCGAGATCCCGCGCATGACCGTGGCCGAATACCACAAGCCCTATGTCGCCATCTGGATCGAGGGCGCCGACGCCAGCGCCGCCGGCACCCTGGCCGTCTGGTACGACGCCGACAACCGCGAGGACAAAGGCGCCAAGTGGCTGAAGGACATGCGCCAGTGGTGGCGCAAGGCCGGTCGCGAGATGAGCTTCCCCGTTGACGGCGTCTCGGGCGCCACCCGCGCGCCGGGTCCGCAGAAGCTGGTCTTCGCCGGTTCGAAGGGCGCGCTGAAGGCGCTGAAGCCCGGCCAGTACAACCTGGTCGTCGAAGCCGCCCGCGAAGTGGGCGGCCACGAAGCCGTCCGCGTTCCGTTCGTTTGGGGCAAGGCCGGCAAGCCGGCCTCGGCCAAGGGCGCGACCGAGCTGGGCGCCGTCACCGTTTCCGTGAAGTGAGGGGAAGAACCGACATGACCTTCAAGAAAAGCCTGCTGGCCGTCGCCGCTCTCGGCGCAGTCCTCGCGATGCCGCTGTCGGCGCAAGCCCACCGCGGCTGGCTGCTGCCGTCGTTCACCAACCTGTCGGGCGACAGCGCCTGGGTGACCTTCGACGCAGCCGTCTCCAACGAGCTGTTCCACCCCGACCATGTCGCCATGCGCACGGACGGCGTGCAGGTGCTGGCCCCGGACGGCGCGATCGACAAGATCCAGAACGCGTCCACCGGCAAATACCGCTCGACCTTCGACGTCCAGCTGAGCAAACCCGGCACCTACAAGATCTTCACGGCCGGCGGCTCGGTCATGGCCAGCTACACCGAGAACGGTGAAGTGAAGCGCTTCCGCGGCTCGGCCGAGGACTTCGCCAAGCAGGTCCCGGCCGGCGCCGCCGACCTCAAGGTCATCAAGTCGGCCAACCGCAACGAAACCTTCGTGACGCGCGACAAGCCGACCACCGAAAGCCTGAAGCCGACCGGCAAGGGCCTGGAACTGGTGCCGGTCACCCACCCGACCGACGTGATCGCCACCGAGCCGGCGACCTTCAAGTTCGTCATCGACGGCAAGCCCGCCGCCGACCTGGAAGTGACCTTCGCCCCCGGCGGCCACCGCTGGCGCGCCAGCCCCGGCGAGATCAAGGTCAAGACCGGTCCCGACGGCGCGGTGAAGTTCACCCTGCCGGAAGCGGGCATGTACTGGGTCAACGCTTCGGTCCGTTCGGGCGCCAACGCCCGCGGCGGCCCGCCCGGCGCGCCTCAACAAGGCGCTGTCCAGGCGCTGCCGGGAAATGGCGAGAACGCCAGCTACACCGCCGTCATCGAAGCCCAGCGTCCGTAAAGGTCGCCATCATCCTCCCCTGCCTGTGCGGGGGAGGATGAGATTTCCCCATGTCCCGCGTCCTGATCCCCGCCATCGTCACGCCGCCTGCCCGCCCTGTCGGCGGCAGCGTCCGTGCGTTTGGCAGGGCGACGATGGGCACGACCTGGTCGGTCAAGGCGGTGCTGCCGGCCACGACCGACCTCCCCGCCCTCGAGGCGATGGTCCAGCGCGCGCTCGACGCCGTCGTCGCCGAGATGAGCCCCTGGGAGCCGCTGTCGGACCTCTCGCGCTACAACCGCGCCGCGGCCGGAAGCTGGACCGCCCTGCCCGCCCAGACCGCCACGGTCCTGCGCCGTGCGATCGAAATCGCGGCAGCCAGCGACGGCGCGTTCGACCCGACCCTGGGCGCGCTCACCGATCTCTGGGGCTTTGGCCCCCGCGCCTTCGCCGGTGCCCCTCCTGCCCCGTCCGACATCACCGCCCTGCGTGAGACCGGCGGCTGGAGCCGTCTGACGCTGGACGGCGACGCGCTGTTCCAGCCGGGCGGCCTGAAGCTGGACCTCAACGGCATCGCCAAGGGCTTCGGCGTCGATCAGGCCGCCGCCGCGCTGGATCGGGCCGGCGTGAAGAGCTACCTCGTCGAGGTCGGCGGCGAGCTGCGCGGCACGGGCGCCAAGCCCGACGGCCAGCCGTGGTGGGTGGAGCTCGAACGCCCGCCGACCGCCAACGACGCCGAGCATACGGTCGTCGCCCTGCACGATCTGGCCGTCGCGACCTCCGGAGACTACCGGCGGTTCTTCGACCATGACGGCCGCCGCTACGCTCACACGCTGGATCCCGCCACCGGCGCCCCCGTCCGCCACGCGACCGTCAGCGTCACGGTGCTGGCGAAGGACTGCATGAGCGCCGACGCCTGGGCCACGGCCCTGACCGTGATGGCGCCCGACGCGGCGCTCGCCTTCGCCGCCGCCCACGACCTGGCGGCGCTGATCGTCAGCCGCAGCGGGACGGCGCTGGAAGAGCGCCTGTCGCCCGCCCTGCAGACCATGCTGGACGACTGATGTTCGACCTCGAAGCCTTTCCGCCCGAGACCCGCCGCCTGATCGCGGCCGGCGCCGTGACCGGGGCCTACGCTCTGTTCTGCGCCGCCATCGCCGCGCGCGAGGCCCTGCGCCGCCACGCCACGCGCAAGGCGGCCAAGGCCCTGTCGCAGGGCTCGGGCGAGCCCGTGCTGGTCGCCTATGCCAGCCAGACCGGATTTGCCGAGGAACTGGCCAATGCTACAGCCAAGGCGCTGTCCGAAGGCGGCGCGCCGGTGGTTCTGCGGGAACTATCGGCCGTCACCGCGGCCGATCTGACCGGCCGCGCCCTGTTCGTGGTCAGCACCACCGGGGAAGGCGACGCCCCCGACACCGCCCGCGCCTTCATCCGCGACGTGATGAAGGACGGCCACGACCTCTCGAGCCTGCGCTACGGCGTGCTGGCCTTGGGCGACGCGACCTACGCCCAGTACTGCGCCTTCGGCCGGTCGCTGGACGCCTGGCTGGCCCATGCCGGGGCGGAGGCGCTGTTCGACCGCGTGGAGGTCGACGACGGCGACCCGGCCGCCCTGCGCCACTGGCAGGGGCAGCTGTCGCTGATCACCGGCGTCACCGACGCCCCCGACTGGAGCCGCCCGGCCTATGGCCGCTGGACCTTGGCCGAGCGCCGCCTGCTGAACCCTGGCAGCCCCGGCGGCGAGGCTTGGCACGTGCGTCTCGAACCCGTCGACAAGGCGACCTGGGAAGCCGGCGACATCCTGGAAATCGGTCCGCGCAACAACCCGGCCGAGGTCGCCGCCCTGGGTTTGCCGGCTGAGATGACAGAAGCGCTGTCAGGCCTGCGCCTGCCGCACGGCCCAATCGGCGACATAGCCGACCTGACGCCGCTGCCGCACCGTGAATATTCGATCGCCTCCCTGCCCAGCGACGGCGCGGTCGAGCTCCTGGTCCGCCTGATGCCCCGCGTCGACGGCGCCCCGGGCCTGGGCTCGGGCTGGCTGTGCCGGTTCGCCGAGGTCGGCTCTATCATCGACGGCCGGGTGCGGACCAACCGCAGCTTCCACGCCCCGGACAAGGACCGCCCGTTGATCCTGATCGGTTCGGGCACCGGCCTGGCCGGCCTGCGCGCCCACCTGAAAGCCCGCGCGACCCTGGGCGTACGATGGAACTGGCTGATCTTCGGCGAGCGCACGTCGGCCCACGACTATTTCCACCGCGCCGAGATCGAGGCCTGGCAGGCTTCGGGCCTGCTGGACCGCGTGGACCTGGCCTTCTCCCGCGACCAGGCCGACCGCGTCTATGTCCAGCATCGCCTGCGCGCGGCGGCGGACGTGCTGCGGCGCTGGGTGGCGAACGGCGCGGCGATCTATGTCTGCGGTTCCCTGGAAGGCATGTCGCGCGACGTCCACGCCGTGTTGGTCGAGGTGCTGGGGAGTGAGGCGCTCGAACGGCTGACGGACGAGGGGCGGTATCGGCGGGACGTGTACTAGCGACCCAAAAGGTCCGCGCGCTCTTCCGGCGTATTAGCGCCCCGTAACCGCGCCAAAGCCCCTTCCGGAGCCGCCAGCGCCGCCAGCCCCGCTCGCTCGACCAGTCGCCGCAACGGCCAGCCGGCTTGCGCCTCCACCGGCAAAGCGGCCGCCTCAAGCACCATCGGCACCGGCAGGCCTTCGTAATGGCCTCCGCCCGGCAGCAGCGGCGCGAGGTCATCGACCGTCACCGTCGGCGCATCCACGGCTAGCACCAGCAGCCGCTCCGTCCCCAGAAACCGCGCCCCGGCCAGCACGCCGCCGACGGGCCCCGCCATCGCATCCTCGTCGGGAACCCACGGCAGGCCGAAATCCGCGCCGGCCGTCACCAGCGCCTGCGCGCCCACCGCCCGCGCCAACGCCGCCACCCGGTCCACCGCCCGAGCGCCGCCCCAGTCGAGCACGGCCTTATCGCGCCCCATTCGCCGGGACGCGCCGCCGCACAGGATGATGGCGCCGAGCGAAGTCATGTCCCGCTCTTAGCAGGCGCCCGTCTTCCAAGCTCTACCCAAAGCGGTCTTGAGCGTGGCAGCCGAAAGTGTGAGCGGTTTCGGCGCCCGCCACGCTCAAAATGTTTGAGCTAGAGCCTGATTATCCGTTTCTGATGTTTCCATCAGAAACGGTCAGGCTCTAGTGTCCCCGCGCAAAGGGACGGAAATACAAGAATGAGCCAACCGACCGAGCGCCAGCGTCGTCGTACGACCCAGAGCGCCACGATCCGTGACGTCGCCGCCCGGGCGGGCGTCTCGCCGATGACCGTTTCGCGGGTCATCAATCGCGAGAGCACCGTCAAGGAGGAAACCCGCGCCCTGGTCGAGAAGGCCATCGCCGACCTCAACTACGCCCCCAACCCCGCCGCCCGCAGCCTGGCCGGCAGCGCGCCGTTCCGCATCGGCCTGCTGTACGACAACCCCTCGATGGGCTTCCTGTCGGAGTTCCTGGTCGGCGCCCTCGACGAGAGCAGCCGCACCGGCGCCCAGATCGTCATCGAGAAGTGCGCCGAGCCCGAGCTGGCCGGGGCCACCCTGGCCCGCCTGCTGAAGACCGGCGTCGATGGCCTGATCCTGCCGCCGCCGCTGTGCGAGAGCCCGCAGGTGCTGGCCGAGATCAAGGCCGCGGGCGCGGCCGCCGTGGCCGTGGCGCCGGGTCTGGCCAGCGCCGACATGGCCACCATCCGCATCGACAACGAGGCCGCCGCCTTCGAGCTGACCCAGCACCTGATCGGCCTGGGCCACAAGCGGTTCGGCTTTATCAAGGGTCACCCCAACCAGACGGTCAGCCAGCAGCGCCTGGACGGCTTCATGAGCGCGCTCAAGGCGGCCGGCGTGCCCATGGAGGACATCCGGGTCGAGCAGGGCTATTTCACCTATCGCTCGGGCCTGGACGCGGCCGAGCGGCTGCTGTCGGGCGACCAGCGCCCCACGGCGATCTTCGCCGGCAATGACGACATGGCCGCCGCCGCGGCGGGTCTGGCCCATCGCCTGGGCCTGGACGTGCCGGGCGACCTGTCGATCGTCGGCTTCGACGACACCTCGATCGCCGACAACATCTGGCCGCCGCTGACCACGGTGCGCCAGCCGATCGCGGCCATGGCCCGCGCGGCCGTCGACCTGGTGCTGGAGGAAATCCGCCGCCAGCGCGACGGCGGCGGCGAACCCCGCCAGCTGATGCATCCCCACACGCTGATCGTGCGGGACTCCACCGGGCCGGCCAGCGACTAGGCTCAGACTTCCGGGATCGCCTGCTTCAGGCGACCGCCGACGCGGATCGGCTCGACCCGCACGGCCTGGCCGGTGCGGTCGTCGGTCTCGACAAACACGCCGCAGATCGTCGCCGGACCGCTGGCCGGGGTGTAGCGGCCGCCGCTGATCTTGGTGGTGAACCGGCGCAGCGGCTCTTCCTTCTGGTTGCCGATGACGCTGTCATAGTCGGCGCAGGCGCCGGCGTCGGTCTGGTAGGCGGTGCCGCCCGGCAGGATCTGGCAATCGGCGGTCGGCACGTGGGTGTGAGTGCCCACCACCAGGCTGGCGCGGCCGTCGCAATAGTGGCCCATGGCCATCTTCTCGGACGTCGCCTCGCAGTGCATGTCGACGATCACCGCGTCGGCCACCTGGCCCAGCGGGGCCTTGTCCAGCTCGCGGTCAGCGGCGGCGAACGGGTCGTCCATGGCGTCCATGTGCACCCGGCCCAGCAGGTTCACCACGAACACGGTCTTGCCCGAGTCGGTCTGGAAGAGATGGCTGCCCCGGCCCGGGGCGTCGGACAGGATCGGGTAGTTGGCCGGCCGGATCAGGCGTGGCTCGCGCACGATGTAGGTCAGGGCCTCGCGCTGGTCCCAGCTGTGATTGCCCAGGGTCAGGCAGTCGGCGCCGGCGTCGAACAGCTCGCGGGCGGTGTTCTCGGTGATGCCGAAGCCGGCCGCGGCGTTCTCGGCGTTGATGATCACGAACTCGAGGCCGAGACGGCGGCGAAGATCAGGCAGATGGTCGGCCAGGCCGTCGCGGCCCGACTTGCCGACGACATCGCCGAAGAAGGCGAAACGCATCGAAAGTCCTTAGAGCGAGCCGTCAGCGGCTCATGTCATTGACGGCGATATACTCTTTTTCTGTGAGAATGGCGTCCAGCCTTTGATCATGCGGTTCGGTCGGCAGGTTTTCGACCTGCTGGCCGCTGTAGGCCAGGCCGATGACCACCACCGGCTTGCGGGCCCGCAGGGCTTCCAGCGCCCGGTCGTAATAGCCCCCGCCCTGCCCCAGCCGCAGGCCGTCGCGCTGGAAGGCCAGCAGCGGGGCGATCACAAGATCGGGCTGCAGCGCGGGCTGCTCGGGAGCCGGGCCGCGCAGGCCGATGGCGTCGTGGACCAGCGGCTCACCAGGCGTCCAGGCGCGGAACACCATGCGCGCGGCCTCGGCGTCCTCGACCGCCGGCAAGGCCAGGGTCCAGCCTGCTTCATGCATGTGGCCGGCCAGGATCAGCGGCGAAATCTCCGCGCCCAGGCCGTGATACAGCGCCGCGACCTTGCCGGAGGGCTCGGGAAACAGCTTGGCCAACGGCCCGCGCGCCGCCTCGGCGATCATCCAGTCGGCCTCGGGATGCTGGCGGGCCAGTTCCTTGCGCTGGTTGCGCAGGAAGATGCGCAGGGCCGTCTTGGCGGCCGCGGGGTCGGCGATGGTCATTCGCCGCTTATAGGGGAGATAGGGTGGCGGCGCCGCGAAGAACCGTGAAGACGTTTCAATCCACTCGAACCTGTTAGTTACAGGTGGGCCCCGTGTTCCCGCAGCCACGGGCACGGGAGGGAACAGGTCCCGATAGAGAGATTAAGGTCCCTGGGAATAGAAATCTTCGACGAGGGCCACAGCAAGACCCGCCGTGGATCAAGATAGGGACTCGGAAGGCGGAAAGCCAGGGGCGTGGTGACGCGGCCTGCGGTATGCAGGCTTCACACCGCCTGCTATCCTGCCGATCGGAGGCCTCGCCATGTCCGCCGTCAGCAAACGCACCGTCAGCCTGCCCGCCGAACAGTCCCGCTATATCGATGACCTGGTCTCGGCCGGGACATACGCGTCGGCCAGCGAAGTCGTTCGCGCCGGCGTTCGGGCGCTTCAGGAACGCGACGCGGCGGTGGAGCGCTGGCTGCGCGAGGACGTCGCGCCGGTCTATGACGCGATGCTGGACGATCCAAACCGAGGCATCGCCGCCGAGGAGGTCTTCGCCTCCATCCGTGCGCATCACGCCGGCCGGCTGAAATCCAAGCCGTGACCCGGAAGGTCGTTTTCTCGCCGGAAGCGCGCGACGACCTTTTCGAGATCTATCGTTACATCGCCGAGCGGGGCGCGCCGAACACGGCCCTCGGCTATGTGATGCGGCTCGAAGCGCGGTGCGCCAACCTCGCGGCCTTTCCGAAACAAGGCTTGGCGCGAGACGACGTCCGCCCAAGCGTACGACTGCTGGGCTTTGAGCGAAAAACCGAGATCGCGTTTCACATTACCCCAGAGGCCGTCGTGATCGACCGGCTCTTCCATGGCGGCAAGACCATAGATTTCGCGGACTGAGACTACTCCGCCGCCAGCTTCTCGAGCTTCTCGGCCGCCGCATCCAGCGCCCGGATCGCCGCGATTTCGGCCTTGGTGCCGTCCTGCTGCATGCGGGTGATCTCGGCGTTGGCGTGGGCCAGGCGGAGTTTCATATCCGACAGCTCGTCGGCCAGCAGCAGGGCGCCCATCAGGAAGAGACGGGTCTCGCCCAGCTGGCCCACGTCGGAGCTGACCTGGCGGACCTGGCGGTCGAACAGGCGCGCCAGCTCCTTCAGGTGCGGCTCCTGGCCGTCCTCGCAGCCCACCATGTAGGGGCGGCCGTTCACGTGGATGGTCACCTGGGACATGGTCAGGCCTCCTCAGGATCGTCGAACAGCTCGTCGTCCTCGCCCGGCGTCACGGCGTGGCCGTCGTGATGGTGGTCGTTGGCGACAGCCTCGTCGCCGAGGGCGGCGCGGATCTCGGCGATGGCGCGGCCCAGGGCGACCGAGGCCTGCTCGCCGGCTTCCTCCAGCGCCTTCTCACGTTCGCGGGCGGCTTCCAGGTCGGCGACCAGGCGCGTGCGCTCCTGGTCGTCAAAGAGGCCCGGCTCCTCGGACGAGAACAGCGGCATGGCCGGCGCGGCGGCGCTGGCGGCGGCCAGGGCGCGTTCGACCTCGGCGGCCTTGGTCGCCTGGCGCTGTTCCAGCTGGCTCACCGCCCGTTCCAGGCGGCGAACCGCCAGGTCGAGAGCCGTTCCATCGGCCGGGATCATCGGCAGTCTTCCATCATGCAGCGCAACATATAGATCGGGGCCCTGTTCACCAGCGTTCGGAGGCGAGATTGGGGCGGTGGGAAAGGCCATAGCAGCATTCGGCCTCACCTGTCCGCGACCCGCCCCGGTTGTTTTGATTTTTGCACCGCTTTCAGCAATCGCGAGGCCCGCCGTAGTTTCTCGGACTTGACTTGTCGGCTGCACACCGCAAAACGCCACCCCAACTAGGGAACGCCGGTCGCCTTCGATCGGCGGCCATAAACCGGAGAAAGATCCATGGCTGTTCGCGTCGCCATCAACGGCTTCGGCCGCATCGGACGTCTGGTCCTGCGCTCCATCGCCGAGCATGGCCGCCGCGACATCGAGGTCGTCGCGATCAACGACCTGGGTCCGGTCGAGACCAACGCCCACCTGCTGCGCTACGACAGCGTGCACGGCCGTTTCCCCGGCACCGTGACGTCGGGCGAGGACTGGATCGACGTCGGCATGGGTAAGATCAAGGTCACGGCCATCCGTAACCCTGAAGAGCTGCCGCACGCCGAGCTGAACGTCGACATCGCGTTCGAGTGCACCGGCATCTTCACCGCCAAGGACAAGGCCGCCGCCCACCTGAAGGCCGGCGCCAAGCGCGTCCTGATCTCGGCCCCCGGCGACAACGCCGACAAGACCATCGTCTACAAGGTCAACCACGAGACCCTGACCGCCGACGACATCATCGTCTCGAACGGCTCGTGCACCACCAACGCCCTGGCCCCGGTGGCCAAGGTCCTGCACGATCTGGTCGGCATCGAGCGTGGCTACATGACCACGATCCACAGCTACACCGGCGACCAGCCGACGCTGGACACCATGCACAAGGACCTCTACCGCGCTCGCGCCGCGGCCCTGAGCATGATCCCGACCTCGACCGGCGCCGCCAAGGCCCTGGGCCTGGTCCTGCCGGCCCTGAAGGGCAAGCTGGACGGCTCGTCGATCCGCGTCCCGACCCCGAACGTCTCGGTCATCGACCTGAAGGTCGTGCCCTCGCGCGACACCACGGTGGATGAAGTCAACGCCGCCCTGCAGGCCGCCGCCGACGGCGCCATGAAGGGCGTGCTGTTCACGACGACCGACCCGCTGGTCTCGACCGACCTGAACCACATCGCCGCCAGCTCGACGGCCGCCCTGCCCCAGACGCAAGTGATCGAGGGCAAGCTGGTCCGCGTGCTCAGCTGGTACGACAACGAGTGGGGCTTCGCGACCCGCATGAGCGACACCGCTCTCGAGATGGCGAAGTTCCTCTAAGGAACGCCCTACCAAACCCCGCTCCCACAAGGAGCGGGGTTTTCCTTGCCTGATATCCCCACGCTTTTCCGGGACGACCTGATGACCTTCCGCACCCTCGACACCGCCGACCTCGCCGGCAAGCGCGCCCTGGTTCGGGTGGACTTCAACGTGCCCGTCGACGGCGGCAAGATCACCGACGACACCCGCCTGCGCGCGGCCCTGCCAACCATCAGCTATCTGTCCAAGCAGGGCGCCAAGGTCATCCTGCTGGCCCACTTCGACCGCCCCAAGGGCAAGGTCGTGCCGGAGATGAGCCTGGCCTTCGTGGCCGAGCCTCTGAGCAAGCTGCTGGAACAGCCGGTCGCCTTCGCTTCGGACGCCGTCGGCCCGGCCGCCGCTGACGTCGTGAACGGTCTCGAGAACGGCGGCGTCGCGCTGCTGGAGAACGTCCGCTTCCATGCCGGCGAAGAGAAGAACGACGCCGACTTCGCCGCCGCCCTGGCCGCCAACGGCGACGTCTATGTCAACGACGCCTTCAGCGCCGCCCACCGCGCCCACGCCTCGACCGAAGGCCTGGCCAAGCTGCTGCCGGCCTATCCGGGCCTCTCCATGCAGCGTGAGCTGGAAGCGCTGGACGCCGCCCTGGGCAATCCGAAGAAGCCGGTGATCGGCATCGTCGGCGGCTCCAAGGTCTCGACCAAGCTGGACCTGCTCAACAACCTGGTCGCCAAGCTGGATCGCCTGGCGATCGGCGGTGGCATGGCCAACACCTTCCTGTTCGCCCAGGGCCACGACGTCGGCGCCTCGCTCTGCGAGAAGGACCTGGCCGACACCGCCCGCGAGATCATCGCCAAGGCCGAGAAGGCCGGCTGCGAGCTGCTGCTGCCGACCGACGTGGTCGTGGCCAAGAAGGTCGCGCCTGGTGTCGAGACCGCCGTCCGTGCGCTGAACGAAGTCCAGGCCGACGACCTGATCCTGGACGCCGGTCCGGAGAGCGCCAAGCGCCTGCTGGCGGCCATGGACGACAGCGTCACCCTGATCTGGAACGGCCCGCTTGGCGTTTTCGAAGTCCCTCCGTTCGACGAAGCGACCGTTTCGGCGGCGAAACATGCCGCGGCCCTGGCCAAATCGGGTAAGCTGGTGGCGGTCGCGGGTGGCGGTGATACCGTCGCGGCGCTGAACCACGCGGGCGTGTCGGCCGACTTCACCTTCGTTTCGACCGCCGGCGGCGCGTTCCTGGAATGGATGGAAGGCAAGACGCTTCCGGGCGTCGCAGCTCTGGAAGCCTAAGCTCAAGTTATTTGCTGGCGCGGATCGTGCAGATCCGCGTTCGGCCTGTATAAGACTGAGACGCAATACACGACTGGCACGCATCGACCCGGGCAGAGAGCGCAAAAGCGTCACGGCCCCAACAACAAGAAACGACCCAACCACTTAACGCTTGCAGGAGAGAGACTACGTGGCTCGCATCACGCTGCGCCAGCTGCTGGACCATGCCGCCGAGCATGAGTACGGGCTGCCCGCCTTCAACATCAACAACATGGAACAGGGCCTGGCGATCATGGAGGCGGCCGACGCCGTCAACTCGCCGGTCATCATCCAGGCGTCGCGCGGCGCGCGCAACTACGCCAACGACATCGTCCTGACCCGTCTGATCGACGGCCTAGTCGAGCTGTATCCGCACATCCCGGTGTGTATGCACCAGGACCACGGAAACGGCCCGGCGACCTGCGCCACGGCGATCCAGTACGGCTTCACCTCGGTGATGATGGACGGCTCGCTGATGGAAGACGCCAAGACCCCGGCCAGCTACGAGTACAATGTCGAGGTCACCAAGAAGGTGGTCCAGATGGCCCATAGCTGCGGTGTCTCGGTCGAAGGCGAGCTGGGCGTGCTGGGTAGCCTGGAAACAGGCATGGGCGAGGCTGAAGACGGCCACGGCTTCGAAGGCAAGCTGTCGCACGATGAGCTGCTGACCGATCCGGACCAGGCGGTCGACTTCGTGCAGGCCACCGGCGTCGACGCCCTGGCCATCGCCATGGGCACCAGCCACGGCGCCTACAAGTTCACGCGCAAGCCGGACGGCGACGTCCTGGCCATGAACGTGATCGAGGAAATCCACCGCCGCCTGCCCAACACCCACCTGGTGATGCACGGCTCTTCGTCGGTCCCGCAGGACCTGCAGGACATCATCAACCAGTACGGCGGCGAGATGCCCCAGACCTGGGGCGTGCCGGTCGAAGAGATCCAGCGCGGCATCAAGCACGGCGTGCGCAAGATCAACGTCGACACCGACAACCGCATGGCCATCACCGGCGCCATCCGCAAGTTGCTGATCGAGAAGCCGCAGGAATTCGACCCGCGCGCCTATCTGAAGCCGGCCAAGGAAGCGATGCGCAAGGTCTGTCAGGCCCGCTTCACCGAGTTCGGCTCGGCTGGCCACGCCGACAAGATCAAGCCGCTGTCGACCGCGACCATGGCCAAGCGCTACGTCTCGGGCGAGCTGAACGCCAAGTTCGGCGCCGGCGCGGCCAAGGCTGCGGCTGAGTAAGCGGTTCGGATCGCTGAGATGAAGAGGCCTCCCGGAGCGATCCGGGAGGCTTTTTCATGCCCCGAGCCGTCCCCACCGCGCCAACATCGCCAGGCTCCCTGCCCCCACCGCGCCGCAGGCCAGCATGGCCAGACTGAACCACGGCCCCACGAAGGCGTAGGTCTCCTGCCAGCAGTGCAGGCCATCCACCGCCCCCGCGACACCGCCGCAGAACAGGCCGCAGGCAAAGCCGGTAGCCGCAGGGCGATCCAGCTCGACGCGGCGCAGGCCCACGGCAGCCAGCAGCAGCATCGGCGCAGCGATCGTCAGGACGTTGGCGACGCAGATCGCGCCGTCGGGCCACAGCAGGGCCAGGACCATCTCGGTCGGCAGGTCGATGATCTGCACGGCGGCGGCGACCAGCATCAATCCGCCCAGGACGGCCGCCGCGCCCAGCGCCACATCCGCTCCCCGCTGCTCGCGCGCCAGCCGCGTGGCCGCCACGAGGGCGCAGGCGGCGATGGCGAGGGGATAGCCCCCCTTGATCCAGAAAAAGGCCCCGCTGGCCGCCAGCGGCAGATCCGGCCGCAACTCCAGCCAGAAGAAGATGATCAGCACGCCGGCCAGCGCTCCGGCCATGGCCGTCTCGACCAGCCGCCACGGCAGGTTGGCCGCCGACCATCCAACGCCGCCAGAAACAGGTTCGCTGTCGCCGCCCGCCGCTGCGAGCGCGTCGTCTATCGTCACGCGCCTCTCCCCACAGAGCCGGCCTACGGGATTGGATGTCGCCCTTGCGCCGCATGCGCGAAAGGCCGCGGCACTTCATTGGTCGAACGATGGTTTGTCAATCAACCATGAGGTAGCGGTACAAAACGTGATGCACGTCGGGCGTCCGACACAACGCCCCTGGCCAGGGCCAGCGCCGCGGTTCACATCGACGCTCCACCTCGGAGAGATGAGATGTCCAAGCTCTACTGGCTGCTGTGCGTACCCGGAATCGTCCTGCCCTACAGCGCCTTCGCCCCCTGGGTCGCCGAGCATGGCCTGGCGCCCGGACCGTTCGTCGCCGAGCTGTTCTCGACCCGGATCGGCGCGTTCTTCGGCTGGGACGTCATCGTCTCGGCCGTGGCGCTGCTGGTGTTCGCGTGGCGCGAAGCCAGACGGCATGGGCCGCGCGTATTCTGGCTGACTGGCGTAGCCACGCTGCTGGTTGGCGTCTCGCTGGGCCTGCCGCTGCTTCTGGCGCTGCGCGGCGACGCGGAGACGGCCGACCTTGAGGCCTGACTAGTGGATGGTCGGGGCGCGCAGCACCGGACGGCGCCACAGCTGCGCGGTCAGGGCGTTGGCGATGCCGACCCAGCCCAGGTCCGGGGCCGAACCGCCGCCCACCTTGCGGGCTTCCAGCGCATAGGCCGCCGAGGCCGCCAGCGAAGCCGTGGCCGCGCCCAGCTGACCGCCGACGCGCTTGGCGCCCAGGCCCAGCCACAGGGCGTTGAAGCCCTGCACCAGGCTCCAGATCGTCAGGGCGCGGGTGCGCGCCGGGCTGGACGGCGAATTCCAGGTGCGCAGGCCAGACAAGGTCATGGCGATGAACAGCGGCGGCAGCAGCAGGCTGGTCAGGGGCTTGGGCTGGTGGGCGACCGGCTCGTGCATCTCGGCGAACTCGACCGCGTACATCTCGTCGTCGAGGACGCGTTCATGGCGGCCGCCCATCAGTCGGGCCACCACGATGGCGGCGCCCGCCAAGGCCGCGCCGGCCGCGATCTGGGCCACGGGGTGTACGCCACCCTCCCGCCTGTCCAGCTGGAACGCCTCACGGCCGGCCAGGGCGCGGTCGCGGGTCTTTCCGTTGGCGATATGCATGGCGGGACTCCCTCGTCTACTCGATAAGGTCAAACAGCCCAGCTGCACCTTGGTTCCAGACCGCGGTTCAGCCGTAGCGACACCTCGACGCATGATGCCGCGATCGTTTTTTCACGCCAGCGGAAAACGCGTCAAAGGCAGGTTTCGTAAGGCCTTAAGGGGCCACAACCTTTTCGCGCAACGCCGTTCAAGGACCCGTGTGACGTAATGCCGCGCGACAGCACCTTGGGATGAAAATTCCCAATAAAATACTGTTTTTTCTACGATTTATTCCAGATCAACAGCCCAAATGGACCGGTTAAGGTTGCCGGTCATTAAGCTTCCCTTGAACTTCGGAGCACAACCTTTCGCCGAAACGCGGGAAGGACTCGTCACCAGGGGGTGGCCGGTCGGGGACCCGCTGGGGAACATGCCGATGTCGATCTTTCGGGCCCGCCAGGACAACAAGACCACCAGCCGCATCACCGAGCTGGAAGCCGTCATCGCCGCCATCCACCGCAGCCAGGCGGTGATCGAGTTCGATCTCGACGGCACGATCATCACCGCCAACGACAACTTCCTGAAGACCCTGGGCTACGGCCTGCAGGAGATCCAGGGCCGCCACCACAGCCTGTTCGTCGACTGCGACTACGCCAAGAGCGGCGAGTACCGCGACTTCTGGAAGCGGCTGTCCAGCGGCGAGTTCTTCTCCGACAAGTTCTGCCGCGTGGGCAAGGACGGCAAGGAGATCTGGATCCAGGCCTCGTACAACCCGATGTTCGACAAGGACGGCAAGGCCTACAAGGTCATCAAGTTCGCCGCCGACATCACCCAGGTCGAGCTGGAACGCGCCGCCGCCGAGGCCGCCCGCAAGAAGGCCGACCAGGACAACACCGTCGTCTCGGTGCTGGCCGCCGGCCTGGACAGCCTGGCCAAGGGCGACCTGACCGCCCGCATCGACGCGTCGATGGATCCGCGCTACCAGCAGATCAAGGACGACTTCAACGCCGCCATGGCCAGCCTGCGCGAGACCGTGCAGGGCATCGTCCAGCGCACCATGGGCATGCACGCCGGCTGCGACGAGATCTCCTACGCCGCCTCCGACCTGTCGCGCCGCACCGAGCAACAGGCCGCCAGCCTGGAGGAGACCGCCGCCGCGCTCGACGAGATCACCGCCACCGTGGCCCGCAGCGCCGACGGCGCGAACCGCGCCTCGCAGGCCGCGTCCGGCGCCCGCGCCGACGCCGACCGCTCGGGCAAGGTCGTGGCCGAGGCCGTCGCCGCCATGGGTGAGATCGAGAAGTCTTCCGGCCAGATCACCCAGATCATCGGCGTCATCGACGAGATCGCCTTCCAGACCAATCTTCTGGCCCTGAACGCCGGCGTCGAAGCCGCCCGTGCGGGTGAAGCCGGCCGCGGCTTCGCCGTTGTCGCTCAGGAAGTCCGGGCCCTGGCCCAGCGCTCGGCCGAGGCCGCCCGCGAGATCAAGACCCTGATCGCCAACTCGACGGCCCAGGTCGATCGTGGCGTGCGCCTGGTCGGCGAGACCGGCGCCTCGCTGGACGGCATCGTCGCCAAGGTCGGCGAGATCGACCTGCTGATCTCCGAGATCGCCCGCTCGTCCCAGGAACAGGCCACCGGCCTCAACCAGGTCAACAGCGCCGTCAACCAGATGGACCAGGTGACCCAGCAGAACGCCGCGATGGTCGAACAGACCACCGCGGCCTCGGCCAACCTGCGCACCGAAGCCCACGACCTGTCGGACATGATGCAGCGCTTCAACACCGGCCAGGAGATCGTCGTCGAACGCCAGGCCCAGATCCGCGGCGCCTATGGCCGTCCGGGGGCGCGGGCGGCGTAAAGTTTCCACGGCAGATCCACCACACCGAGCTTCCCCGCGAAGGCGGGGACCCAAGCTGGCTGTCAGACTGGGGCTCGGTCTCAGCCTCTTCTTGGAAGTCCGCTTGGATCCCCGCCTTCGCGGGGAAACTCGGGCTAAGGCGATGTCGATGATAGGCTTGCCGCCATGAGCCTTCTCATCCGCCCTGCCCTGCCATCCGAGATCGAGACCGTTCGCGCCATCGAGCGGGCTTCGTCCCAGCGGTTCGTCGGAGTGATGGACGCCCTGGCCGCGGACGAGCCGTCGCCGCCTGACGTGCTAGCCGCCCGCATCGCGGCCGGCGGCCTGCTGGTCGCGCAGACGGAAGGCGCGGTCGTCGCCTTCGTGATGTTCCGCCCCGTGGACGACGGCCTCTACATCGAACAGATCGACGTGCTGCCGGTCTTCGCCGGCCGCCGCATCGGCGCGGCCCTGCTGGACGCCGTGGCCGAGCGGGCCACGATCCTGACCCTGTCGACCTTCCGCGACATCCCCTGGAACGCGCCCTGGTACCGCCGCCTGGGCTTCGTCGACATCGATGAGACAAAACTAACGCCGGACCTCAGGGAGATCCGGCGTCAGCATATCGCGCGCGGGCTCGACGAGAGCCTGCGGGTGTTCATGGAGCGGCGCGCTTAAGCCGGCAGCTCGCCCATGGCCGACTGCAGATAGTTCTGGTCGCCCAGCGACTTGACCAGGCCCAGCTGCATTTCGAGGAAGTCGATGTGCTCTTCGGTGTCGGTCAGGATCTCGCGCAGGATCTCGCGGCTGACATAGTCGCGGACGGTCTCGCACTGGACGATGCCGGGGACCAGGATCTCACGGTTGAACAGTTCGACGTTCAGGTCGCTGGCCAGGCATTCCGGCACGGTCTCGCCGATCTTGAGCTTGTGCAGGTCCTGCAGGTTGGGCAGGCCTTCCAGGAACAGGATGCGGTTGATCAGCTTGTCGGCGTGCTTCATCTCGCCGATCGATTCGTCATAGGTGATCTTGCCGAGGCGCTTGAAGCCCCAGTTGTCGTACATCCGCGCGTGCAGGAAGTACTGGTTGATCGCCGTCAGTTCGTTGGTGAGCACCGCGTTGAGCACGCGGATGACGCCGGCGTCGCCTTGCATGGCGGCCTCCTTAAGGGTTCGCTGTTCGGGCGGAACCTGGGGCAAGCCGTTCGGGGCTTCAACCGCTATCTGTGCAAGTGTTTCGCAGGCTCACAGAAAAGCGTGCGAGTGCTTCGCGATAGCCGACAAAGTAGAGTTTTGGGCCGTTACTCGGCTGCGAATGCGAGGGCTTCGCGGCTTTCCTGGATCATCTGGCGCATTTCGCAGACGCACTTGGCGCACTGGGCCTGGCAACCCTTGTGACGGAAAATCTCCGCCGGGCGGGTGGCCCCTGCGTCGATGGCGGCGCGCACTTCGCGCTCGCGGATGCCGTTACAGTTACAGACGTACAAGGAAGAACGCCCTACCCGATTGAGTGTCATTCTCATTTAGCCGAGCGAGTCGAGTTTTGCAACTGACTCTCAGTCGAGTTCGCAGCGGCGTGGTGTCGCGGGGAGGCATCTTCTGTCGCGCCGTGATTTGGCCTAAAGCCACCGCATGACGCTCGACTGCCGCCTCTATCTGATCACTCCGCCCGCCCTGGACGACCTGGCCGGGTTCGGCCGCCAGTTGGCCCAGGCCCTGGAAGGCGGCGACGTCGCCGCTCTGCAGATCCGCCTGAAGGACGCGCCCGACGACGTCGTGGCCGCCGCCGTCGACGTGCTGGCCCCGCTCGCCCAGGCCCGTGACGTGGCCGTGATCCTCAACGACCGCCCGGACCTCGCCGCCCGCCTGCCGGTCGACGGCGTACACGTCGGCCAGTCGGACATGGCCTATAGGGACGCGCGCAAGCTGATGGGCGGCCGCATGGTCGGCGTCACCTGCCACGACAGCCGCCACCTGGCCATGGAAGCGGCCGAGGCCGGCGCGGACTATGTCGCCTTCGGAGCCTTCTTCCCGACCACGACCAAGGACGCCCCGACCGTCGCCGAGCCCGACATCCTGACCATCTGGCAGGAGACGATGGAGATCCCGTGCGTGGCCATCGGCGGCATCACCGCCGCCAACGCCGCCCCGCTGGCAACGGCCGGCGCCGATTTCCTGGCCGTCGCGGCCGGGGTCTGGGCCCATCCGGAAGGCCCCGCCGCCGCCGTCGCCGCCCTGAACGCGGCGATCGCCGAAGGCCTCGCGGCCCGTAAGTAAAAGCCGCTATTCACGCCGCCTTGTGACGCACTGCACACAGGCATAGCGTCTCTCCAGCGAACGATAACTGGGGGAGGCGCGCGAAATGCGGCTCAAAGGGTGTTTGCTTAGCGTACCGGTCCTGCTGGCGATCTCGGGCTCTGCCTGGGCCGAGAATTGGAAACTGCCGCCGGGCGAGACCAAGACCTATTACGACGTCGACTTCACCCGGGTGGACCAGTCCACCGGGCTGGTCGTGACCCGCATCGCCGAAGGCAAGCCGAACGGTCCGTACAAGAGCTGGCCGGCCGGCAAGGGCCCGATCCTGATGTTCGCGCTCGACTGCGCGGCCGACAAATGGATGGACCTCGGGATGGACTTCGAAGGCGGCCATGCCCTGCCCAAGGGCTGGCGCAAGGAAGCCAAGGTCGAGGACATCTCCGGCGCGGTCGGCAAGGCCGGCAAGCTGGTCTGCGAGACCAAGGACAGCTTGCCGACCGTGGCGCTGCCTTAGGGCGTTAGCGCCCCCTCCGTCACGCCGCGTATCCGCGGCGCGCCACCTCCCCCGCTACGCAAGGGAGGAGGAAGCACGCCTCTCCTCCCCCGTGAAACGGGGGAGGTGGCCCGGAGGGCCGGAGGGGGCGCTCACGCCCTTAACCACGCCCCAAATCCCTCATCTTGCCATCGCGCCTGTGGACGACTAGGTTCCGCGCCCGTTCTTTCACACCGTCGACCTACCGCTCCGCCGCCGGACTTTCCGGCAGGCGTCGACGGCATTTCCTTGAGGATATCCGCCCGTGGCCACGCCTTCCGCCCTCCTGAACGTCATGATCGACGCGGCCCGGAAGGCCGCCCGCGGCCTGGCCCGCGACTTCGGCGAGGTCACGGAGCTGCAGGTGTCCAAGAAGGGCGCGGCCGACTTCGTCACCAATGCCGACCTCAAGGCCGAACAGACCCTGTTCGAGATCCTGACCAAGGCCCGCCCGGGCTACAGCTTCCTGGGCGAAGAGCGCGGCATGATCGAGGGCACCGACAAGACCCACACCTGGATCGTCGACCCGCTGGACGGCACCACCAACTTCCTGCACGCCATCCCGCACTTCGCCGTCAACATCGCGCTCCAGCGCGAGGGTGAAGGCGTCGTGGCCGGCGTCACCTACAACCCGATCAGCAACGACCTGTTCTGGGTGGAAAAGGGCAAGGGCGCGTTCCTGGGCGCCGAAAAGCGCCTGCGTGTCGCCGCCCGCCGTCACCTGGACGAGAGCATCCTGGCTACCGGCGTGCCGTTCGCGGGCAAGCCCGGCCACGGCCAGTTCCTGAAGGAGCTGCACCAGGTCAGCCAGAAGGTCGCCGGCGTGCGCCGCTTCGGCTCGGCCGCCCTGGACCTGGCCTGGGTCGCCGCCGGCCGCTTCGACGCCTACTGGGAGCGCAACCTCAACCCGTGGGACGTCGCCGCCGGCGTGCTGATGATCCAGGAATCGGGCGGCAAGATCACCACCATCGACGAGAGCGACCTCGACATCGTCCAGGGCAAGTCGCTGCTGGCCTCGAACCAGGACCTGCACCCGCAGATCCTGGAGCGTCTGCGGGCGGCTTAAGCGCCTCAAGCCCCCTCCGGCCCTTCGCCACCTCCCCCGTTTCATGGGGGAGGATGGAATGCTCCTCCTCCCCTGCGCAGCGGGGGAGGTGGCGCGATGCGAATAAGCATCGTGACGGAGGGGGCGCAAAACGCTCGCCAAACCGTCACATCCGAGCGCTAAATCGCAGGCCATGACCCTGCTGACCCGTCGCGCCATGACCACCGCCGCCCTTGCCGGCACCCTGCTGCCGGGCCTCGCCTTCGCGCAGACCAAGAAGCCCCTCGTCATCGGCCACCGAGGCTGCAGCGGCGAGCGGCCCGAGCACACCGCTCTGGCCTATGAGCGCGCCATCGAGCAGGGCGCCGACTTCATCGAGCCCGATCTCGTCCCCACCAAGGACGGCCACCTGGTCTCGCGCCACGAAAACGAGATCGGCGGCACGACCGACGTCGCCGCCCGCCCCGAATTCGCGGCCCGCAAGGCGACCAAGACCATCGACGGCCAGTCGATCACCGGCTGGTTCACCGAAGACTTCACCCTGGCCGAGCTGAAGACGCTGAAGGCCCGCGAGCGGCTGCCGCAACTGCGCCCCGAGAGCGCCAAGTTCGACGGCCAGGCCGGCATCCTGACCTTCGACGAGGTGGTGGCTATCGCCAAGGCCGGCTCCAAGCGCACCGGCCGCACCATCGGCGTCTATCCCGAGCTGAAGCACCCGACCTATTTCGCCAGCATCGGACTGCCGACCGAGGACCGCCTGGTCGCCCTGCTGAAGAAGAACGACCTCAACTCGGCGACCGCGCCGGTGTTCGTCCAGTGCTTCGAGGTCGGCCCGCTGAAACGCCTGCGCGCCAAGACCCCCGCCAAGCTGGTGTTCCTGGTCGACGGCGAAGGCGGACCCGCCGATCTGCCCAACGTCAAATATGCCGACCTGATCACCGCCCAGGGCCTGAAAGACGTCGCGGTCTATGCCGATGGCCTGGGCCCGACCTGGAGCCTGGTGGTCCCCAGCGACGGCAAGAGCCTGCTTCCGGCCACCGACCTGGTGAAGAACGCCCACGCCGCCGGCCTGCAGGTCCATCCGTGGACGGTGCGGACCGAGAACTACTTCCTGCCCGCGACCTTGCGGAAGGGCGATGCCAAGGACCCCGCCTTCCTGGCCCTGCACGGCGACGTGACGCCGGTGTTCAAGGCCCTGTACGCGGCCGGCGTCGACGGCGTGTTCAGCGACTTCCCGGCAGCGGCGGTCGCGGCGCGTTAAGCAGCGCTCTTGCGGAAATAGCCTCGCCCGGGCAGCGTGCCGGCCTCGATTTGCCCTGGGGCCACGCCATGAACCTCCGCCACGCCGTTTCCGCGGCCGCCCTCGCCGCCAGCCTGCTGATGGGCGCGCCCGCCTTCGCCGCCACCCCGGGCGCAGAGGTGCTGAACCGCGTCGCCGAGGACTTCGTGCGGATGACCCTGGAAGCCGGCGTGCGCGAGCCCGGCTATGTCGACGCCTACTACGGCCCCGAGGCGCTGCAGAACACCGCCAAGGCCGCGCCGCGCCCGGTCTCGGTGCTGCGCAAGGAAGCCGACCGCCTGCAGGGCCTGCTGGGCCACATCCCGGACAAGGACCTCAATGCGGATGAAAAGCGCCGCAAGCTGTTCCTGAAGGGTCAGGTCAAGGCCGCCCAGACGCGCCTGGCCATGATCGCCGGCGACAAGTTCAGCTTCCAGGACGAGGCCGAGGGCCTGTTCGGCGTGCGGCCGGTGCTCAAGCCGCTGAAGAGCTACGACCCGATCCTGGCCCGCATCGACAAGCTGGTCCCCGGCAAGGGCGACCTGGCCAGCCGCGTCGACGCCTTCCAGAACAAGTACGTCATCCCGACCGACAAGCTCGAGCCGGTGATGAAGGCCGGCATCGCCGCCTGCAAGGCCAAGACCGAAGAGCACATCAAGCTGCCGGAAGGCGAGCGCTTCGACCTGTCGTTCGTCACCGGCAAGCCCTGGAGCGGCTACAACTGGTACCAGGGCAAGGCCCACAGCCTGATCGAGATCAACACCGACCTGCCGATCTATATCAGCCGCGCCCTCGACCTGGGCTGCCACGAGGGCTACCCCGGCCACCACGTGCTGAACGCCCTGCTGGAAGAGAAGCTGACCAAGGGCAAGGGCTGGGTCGAGTTCAGCGTCTATCCGCTGTTCTCGCCGCAGTCGTTCATCGCCGAAGGCAGCGCCAACTTCGGCATCGAGCTGGCCTTCCCGGGCGACAGCAAGACCGTGTTCGAGCGCGACAAGCTCTATCCGCTGGCGGGCCTGGATCCCAAGACCGCCCAGGCCTATGGCGAGCTGCGGGAGGCCACGGTGGCCCTGTCCAGCGCCGGCAACACCATCGCCGCCGAGTATCTGGCCGGCCGGATGACCAAGGAACAGGCCGTGCAGGCCATGATGAAGTACAATCTCTATTCGCGGGGCGGGGCCGAGAAGCGGGTGGCCTTCGTCGAGACCTATCGCTCGTACGTCATCAACTACAACCTGGGCCAGGACATGGTCCGCGCCCACGTCAACCGCGCCGGCAAGACCGAAGACGCCCGCTGGAAAGCCATGGAGCGGGTGATCAGCGAGCCGACGACGCCGGCGGACCTGCGGAAGTAGGCTGGCGGTCAGGAGGGGCCGGCGCTCACCAGCCCGATCCGCCGCCCCCGCCACCGCCGCCGCCGGAGGAGCCGCCGCCCGAGGAACCGCTGCTGGACGAACTGCTTGAACCGCCGCCGGACGAGCCCGGCGCGGTCGAGGCCGAGGCGATCGTGGAGACCAGCCCCGCGCCCATCGAAGCAGCGAAGGCGGCGGGTTGGCTGATGGTGCGGCGGTCGCCGTCGTACCAATCCTTCTCGGGATCCATCTGGGCCTGGGCCAGCACCTTGGCGAAGCGCTTGGCCCAGCGGGTCTCGACCTGCAGGGCGATGGCGTAGGGCAGGTACTTCTCGAACAGCTCGGCGGTCTTTTCAGGCGGATTCAGCCGTTCCAGGCGATCCTCCTCGGCCACCGACAGATAGTGGCGGAAGCCGGCGATCCGCGCCCGCATCGGCCAGCCCAGAGCCGTCGGCCCGCGCAGGTTCATCTTGGCGACGATGACGATCGGCAGGGCGATCAGGGCGACCAGCATCGGCGCGGCGTCGCCGCTGGCGAAGCCCATCATCAGCAGCAGACCGCCTGCGTGCCAGGTCGCGAGCACGGCGATCCCGGTGCCGATGAACGACAGGGTGCGCTTGCCGCTCTTGGCCGACAGGGGTCCAGCGCGCAGGCGCTTGAGCCAGCGACGGGCGACTTCGCCGCCCACGCCCACCGCCACGGCGCCCAGGGCCAACGGCGCGGCGTGGGATGCGTTCAGCAGCACCAGGATCAGGGCCAGCGACAGCAGCAGTCCGGCCAGGGCCAGCCAGCCGCGATTGGCCTTGCCGGCGGCGTCGGAGGTGTAGCGATCCTCGCCGTAGTCCTGGTCCAGCTTCCGGTCCAGGTCCATGCGGGCGTCCATAAGGGTCCGATAGTTGCCCTGGCTGAGCGTCAGGCTGGACCGTCCCTTGAACAGCTCGCGGACCATGGCCGCCTCGGCGGGCGGCAATGGGGTCTTGCCGACGGTCTTCAGCAGGCGGCGAACCGGCTTGCCGAAACTGCCCTTCTTGGCCTTGTCGACGATGCGCAGATGGCCGCGCACGGCGACGTCGACGATGGCGGCGGTGAAGGCCCGATCGTCGAACTTGCCCTTCCAGATGTAGCGGACGGCCGCCGCCGACAGACCGTCGGGCGGCGAGAACAGCGGCACGATCGGGCGCGGATCCGGATTGCGCCGCGCTCGCCACACCGCCCGGGCCATGTAGGCGGCGATGGCGACGACGCCGGCCAGGGCCAGCAGCAGGCCGCCCTGCTCGCGCAGCAACCAGCCCAGACGTTGCGCCGACGACGGCTCGGCGACCACGCCCTTGGGCCAGGCGGCCGCGACGGTCAGGCCCTCCTGAGCCTCCAGCCGCTGGGTGGTGCGAAAGACGATCTGGCCGGGCCGCTCGGTTACTACCTCGGCGTTGCGGTCGGTCGCGCCCTGGGCGCCGGTATAGACCGCTCGCTTTCCGAACCGCGCGGCGGTCGGCAGGGTGATCCGCGCCTCGGCCTGCTCGATCGGGAAGGTCCAGCCCGTACCGGTGGCGTTCCAGTAGAGCTCGTCGAAGTCGTCGAAGAAGCCCAGCTGGCGGGTCGTGCGGTATCGGATGCGATAGACGTGCGCGCCCGGGTCCAGCAGCCGATCGGCGTCGCCGATGCGCACCCGCTGGCCGTTGCTCATCCGCATCAGCTTGAAGGGCTCGGCCCGGCCGTCGCGCTCGACCGACACCACCTTGAAGCCCACCTCCACCAGCCGGCCGCGCGCGGTGTGGTAGCGGGTGGGGAAGTCGCGCTGGATGCCGCGCTGGATCGTCTCGCCTTCCGACTCCAGGGCGATGGTCTCGACGACGTCCAGGTCGCCATTGGCCTGGACCCAGACGTCGCTGACGAAGTTGGTGATCCGCTCTTCGGCGACAACGGGCCCGGCGCTCACCAGAACCAGGGCGGCCGTCAGCGCCCAGGCGCGCATGAAGGACCTCACCGGGCGGCGTCGAACTGCACGGCCGGCGCGGCGCCCAGCCCGGGGTCGTCGTCGGTGAAAGAGGGCTCTTCGCGGAAGCCCAGCGGCCCGGCGATCAGCAAGGCGGGGAAGGTGGCGATGCGGGTGTTCAGATCACGGACGGTGGCGTTGTAGTAACGCCGGGCGCTCTGCAGCTCGGTCTCGATCTCGGCCAGCTGCGCCTGCAGCGCCAGGAAGGTCTGGTCGGCCTTGAGGTCGGGATAGGCCTCGGCCACCACCATCAGCCGGCCCAGCGCCCCGTCCAGGGCCGTGTCGGCGCGGACGGCCTCGGGCGCGGTCCTGGCCTGCACCGCCTCGGCGCGGCGGGCGGTCACCGTCTCCAGCAGGCCGCGCTCGTGTTCGACATAGCCCTTCACCGACGACACCAGGTTGGGGATCAGATCGGCGCGGCGGCGCAGCTGCACGGTCACGCCGCTCCAGCCTTCGCGCACCAGCGCCCGGGCCCGGACCAGGCCGTTGTAGATCACCACGACGACGAGGGCGGCCAAGGCCAGCCCGATGGCGACAATCCAGGAAGTAGCCAGGGGACGCTCCAGTTCTCGCACACGACCTAAACGGGTTCACGCTTTCCGGTAGAGGTATCGCCTCGCACCGCGCCGGCCAAGCTCGGCCATGAAACAAGGTCGACGCTACGCCTTCCGGCATGGATCGGAACTCTCGAACAGCTGAGCCGTTTCCCAGCGCAACACAGCCAAGCCTGTCCTCACCAAGCAAGGAAGCCTGCGCGATGCGATCCATCCTCCTGATGCTGCTGGGCGTTCCCCTGCCGATCATCCTCCTGCTCGCCTTCTGCACACATCACTTCTGAGCCGGCAGGAGCCCCGCCATGACCTATGAAACACCCACGACGGTCGAGGTCATTCCCGACGAGACCCAGTCGGCGATCAGCTGGGACGCGATCTGGGCCGGGGCGGCGGCGACCGTCGCCATGCTGTTCGTGCTGGTCTCGCTGTGTGCGGGCTTCGGACTGAAGATGGCCCCACGCTGGCCCAGCGGCGTCACGGCCGAGGACTTCACCCCGATCCTGGGCGCGGCCTTCGTCGCCTGCCAGGTCGTGGCCAGCATGCTGGGCGGCTATCTGACCGGGCGGCTGCGCACCAAGTGGCTGTACGTTCACGACCACGAGACCCATTTCCGCGACACTGCCCACGGCCTGCTGGCCTGGGCGACCAGCGTCGTCGGCCTCCTGGTGCTGGGGGCCCTGATGGCCGCGCCGGCCGTTACCGCGCCTGTCGACCTCACCCCGGCTGAAGCCCTGCGCGCCGGCCAGATCAGCGTCCAGATCTCGCTGTTCCTGGGGATCGGCGCCCTGACCAGCGCCTTCGCCGCCAGCATCGCCGCGGCGGTCGGCGGCATGCGCCGCGACGAGATGCACAAGCTGCATCGCGCACTCTAGGACACGGCGCCCAGCGCGCCGCTCTGACGATGGAATGAACGGCCGGGCGTCGCGAAAGCGGCGACCCGGCCGCTGAGGTTTGATGATGCTGACGACGAAAATGAACCCCCGCGTCTTTTGGGGGGCCAGCCTGGTGATCGGGCTGCTGCTGGTGCTGGCCGTCGTCGCGCCCGGATTTTCGGATCGCATCTTCAAGACCGCCCAGGCCTGGGTCATCGACACCTTCAGCTGGTTCTATGTCGCCTCGGTCGCCGGCTTCCTGGGCCTGGTGCTGTTCCTGGCCCTGGGCCCCACCGGCGCCCTGAAGCTGGGACCGGACGATTCCGAGCCCGACTTTCCCTATGTCTCTTGGCTGGCCATGCTGTTCGCGGCCGGCATGGGCATCGGCCTGATGTATTTCGGCGTCGCCGAGCCGATCCAGCACTATATCAGCCCGCCCGAGGTCGCCCCGCGCACCTTCGAGGCCGCCCGCGAAGCGATGGTCATCACCTTCACCCACTATGGCGTCCATGCCTGGGCGATCTACGCCGTGGTGGGCCTGAGCCTGGCCTTCTTCGCCCATCGCAAGGGCCTGCCGCTGACCCTGCGCTCGGGCCTGTCGCCGCTGCTGGGCAAGCGGATCAAGGGTCCGATCGGCGACGCCGTCGACATCTTCGCCATCTGCGGCACGGCCTTCGGCATCGCCACCTCGCTGGGCTTCGGCGTGGCCCAGATGAACAGCGGCCTGACCTATCTGCTGGGCGTCCCCAACAACGCCTGGGTCCAGGTGATCCTGATCGCCGTGGTGATGAGCGCCGCCACCGCCTCGATGATGAGCGGCGTCGGCAAGGGCGTCCGCCGCCTCTCCGAGCTGAACCTGATCCTGGCCATCCTGCTGATGCTGTTCGTAATGGCGGTGGGTCCGACCGGTTTCCTGCTCAAGGCCCTGGTCCAGAACTTCGGCGCCTATCTGGAGCACTTCGTCCACCGCACCTTCACCCTCTACGCCTACGAGCCGCGGGCGTGGATGGCGGACTGGACGCTGTTCTACTGGGCCTGGTGGATCGCCTGGTCGCCGTTCGTGGGCATGTTCATCGCCCGCATCTCGCGCGGCCGCACGGTGCGCCAGTTCATCCTCAATGTGCTGCTGGTCCCGGCCGGCTTCACCTTCCTGTGGATGACGGTGTTCGGCAACACCGCCATCAGCCTGGACATGGGCCAGGCCGCCGGGGCGATCTCGCGGGCCGTCACCGCCGACCTGTCGACCGCGCTGTTCCACTTCCTGGAGCAACTGCCGGGCGCGGCGATCACCTCGACCCTGGCCATCGTGCTGGTGGCGGTGTTCTTCGTGACCTCGGCCGACTCCGGCGCCCTGGTCATCGACACCATCGCGTCCGGCGGGGCCGACGACACCCCGCGCTGGCAGCGCATGTACTGGTGCGTTCTGCTGGGTCTGGTCGCCGCCCTGCTGCTGCTGGCCGGCGGACTGGGCGCGCTGCAGGCCGCCACCCTGGTGGCCGCCCTGCCCTTCGCGGTGATCATGATCCTGTTGGCCGTGGGCCTGGTCCGGCAGATGAACGCCGACGTGGCCGGCCGCACCGTCGAGACCGAGGCCCCGCCGCTGGCCGAGCAGTTGAAGCGGATCCTGTCGCCCGCCAGCCGCCGCGAGGTCCAGCGCCAGATCGACCGCACCGGCGTACCGGCGCTGGAGAGCGTGCGCGACGGCCTGACAGCGGAGGGCTTCGACGCGGTCGTCACGCGGGACGAGGACAGCCTGCTGCTGAACGCCGCGATCGGCGACGGCGGACGGCGCTTCCAGTATCGCCTGGTCGCCCGCTCCCGGCCACGGCCGGCCCTGACGGCGCTGGATGCGCCGGAGAGCCGCCGGGCGATGGAATGGCGGGTGTCAGCCAGTTCGGACGATGTCGCCAGGCCCCGCGACGTCACCGGCTTCACCCAGGAACAGGTGGTCGCCGACGTCCTCTATCACCTGGAGCGCTGGCGGACCGCCTAGAGCCGCGCCAGCACCACCTGGGTCATGGCGCGGGCTTCGCTCGCCGACAGCCACCGGCCGCGTTCGAACTTCGCCGCGCCCGGCCCCGTGGCGTTGAACTGCGAGAACCGCGCGTCCTCGGGCTGCAGCATGGTGCGGGGGTTGCCGTCCTTGCCGGTGTACCACATCTCGGTCCACCCGGCCGGGGCGATGTGGTCGTCCATCCAGCAGTCGATGAAGGCGGTCGCGCCCTGGAACTTGGGGTCGCCGTAGCGACCGTCGGCGAACTGGCTGGAGGGACGCCAGGGGCGGCCCAGATAGACGGAGCCCTTCTTCGTGCCAGCCTCCTTCGTCAGGCGGCATTTGACGAACACGAAGCCGACCGGCTGCTCGATCGAGGTGCTGGGAGCGACGATATAGCCGTCGATCGGGTCGACCGGCCGCGGCCGCGAGCGGATCTCGCAGTCGCGGAACAGGGCCTGACCCGCGCCGAAGATGAAGTCATAGCTGCCGGTGACGAGGCAGCGCTCGAACAGGCTGGAGCCGGCGTCGGGGAACAGGGTGTCCTGGTAGCTGAGCAGGTCCACGTCGGCGAACCGCGCGCGGTCCGAGCCCTTGTCCAGCATCAGCGCCACGGCCTGCGGGCCGCCGCCGTCGTGCGAGTGCAGGCCGCCCGGCTTGGACATTTCGGCCAGGCCGTCGAAGGCGTTCTGGATGGTCAGGTTGCGGGCCGCGAAGTCCGGCGCGCGAACGAACAGGGTCGGCGTGCGGAAGGTGCCCCAGCGCTTGCCGTCCGGCGCGGTCAGGCCCGAGGCGGCCAGGTGGCTGATCACCGAGGCCTTGCGATCCTGGCCGACCAGATGGACGAACGGCTTGTCGATGACGACCTGCTCGTCCCAGACGCCACGGGCCACGAAGATGCGGAAGGGCTTCGTCCCGTTGGCCGGCGCGGCTGCGACCGCCGCAGACAGGCTGGCATAGGTCGGGGCGGCGACCGGCGGCTTGCCGGGTCCGCGCCACAGCACCGCGTCATAGCGCGCCGCGGCCGACGCCACGCCCGGGACCAGCAACGCCGCGCCGGCCAGGACGCTGCGGCGATCGGGAAGAAACAGCGACATGATGCGTCTTTCCAAAAAGAGCGGGCGCCGGCGGGGAGGACCGCCGACGCCCCAAATTCCTCGGGGGGAAGAATAGTGGACTTTAGAACGAGTACCGCAGCCCGAAATTGAACTGACGGCCCGTATGCGAATAGACGTAGACGCTGTCGCGGTTGCTATCCGTGTACTGATTGTTGAAGGCGTCGGTCAGGTTCAGACCCTCGAACGTCAGCTTCAGCTTCTTGTTGATCGCGTACGACGCCGAAGCGTCGATGGTCGTGATCGACCGCACGCCGTCGATGTCGTTGGTGCTGGTGCCGCTGGGCACGGCGGTCAGGTACTTGTCGCGATAGGCCGCCGAGACGCGGGCGCTGAACACCTCGTCCTCGTAGTAGAGCGTGGCGTTGAAGGCGTTCTTCGACAGGCCGACCAGGTCGTTCTGCACGAAGCCCGTCGCCGAGCGCGCCGAGATGTAGTCGATCTTGGAGTCGACCACCGTAGCGTTGAGGATCGCGCCCGTGTGCTTAAGCACGCCCGGCAGGAAGCTGAACGGCTGCTGGTAGCTGACCTCGATGCCCTTCAGCGGGCCGCCCTTGGTGTTGACCGGCTGGCTGAACAGGAAGGTGTCGCCGGCCGAGACGCCCAGGCCGTCCAGCAGGCTGACCGGCAGGCCCGAGGCGCTGAACGGCTGCGAGATCCGCGACGTCTGGATGTAGCTGCTGATGTCCTTGTAGAACAGACCGACCGACAGCAGGCCGTCCTTGGCGAAGTACCACTCGGCCGACAGGTCGTAGGTGGTGGCGCGGATCGGCTTCAGGTTCGGATTGCCCGAGCTGACGCTGAACACGCCCACGGTCGACAGGCTGCCGCCGGGGGTCAGGCTGCCCAGGTTCGGACGGGTCATCACCTTGGCCGCGCCGAAGCGCAGCAGGAAGTCCGGCGTGACCTCGGCCGTCACGTTCAGGGCCGGCAGGATGTCGTCATACTCGCGCTTGACCGTGGTCTGCTGAGCCGCGCCGGCCACCAGCTGGTAGCCCGTCGAGCTCTGCTCGGTCTTCACGTAGCGCACGCCGACATCGCCGCGGATCGGGAAGGCGAAGCGTTCGGTCTGGAAGTCCAGCTGCACGTAGGCGGCGCTGTCCTTCTCCTCGACGCTGCGGATGTTGCCGCGGGCGTTGGCGTTGCTGGCGCCCGACAGCTCGAACAGGCCCGTGCCGCTGTAGATGTTGTAGAGCTTGGCGAAGGCGTCCAGGTCCGGCGCGATCCACTGGGTCGGAATGCCCGTCGCCCCGAGGTTCTTGCCGAAGCCCGACACCATCTTCGTCAGGCTGGTCAGGGTCGTGCCGGCCGGCAGGGTCGGAACGACGGACTCGTTGACCCGCGCCAGGGCCCACGAGCTGAAGTCGTACTGCTTGAGATTGACGCCGGCCTTCAGTTGCAGGCCATCGGCCAGGCGATAGTCGCCGTCCAGCTGGAAGGTGGCGATCTTGTTGGTCACGCCCTGCGGCCGCAGGCGGATCTCCGAACGCGCCGCGCCGAAGTTGTAGGCCAGCGGATCGGTGACGTCGAAGCCGAAGCTCATCGCCGGCAGGTTCGGATTGACCCGATAGTCGTACGAGAAGTTGTCGGCGTTCTCGCGGTTCAGGATCACCGTGGTCTGGATCGGGTTGTTGAAGTCCGACTTCGAGAAGCCGGCCAGACCGCTCACCTTCAAGCGATCGCCGAACTGGCGCTCGACCGAGAACGTGGCCTGGGTGTACTCGGTGTCCAGCTTGTCAAAGCGGGTCTCGCTCTCGACGTCGACGTCGTCGAACAGGCCGTAGACCATGTCCCCTTTCGAATTGACCACACCGTCACGGACGATGATCTCGGGACGGCCGCCCTGCGAGGCGTTGCGGGCGAACGACAGGGCTTCCAGCCAGTTCTCTTCGCGCGTCGCCTTGAAATCGGAATAGAGCACGTCCAGGCCGATCAGGGTCTTGTCGTCCGGGCGCATCTGGAACGAGCCGGTCAGGCCCAGGCGCTTCTGCTCGTGGGTCAGGCGGCCGTAACGCGGGAAGCGCGGCGTGAACACCGAGGCCGTGCTGGCCGGCTTGAAGGTCGAGGCCGGGCTGAAGCCGCCGACTTCCGTGCCGTTCAGCCAGCCGCCCGAACCGTGGCCCTCTTCGAGCAGGCCACGCTCGGTGTAGGCCACCGAGACCAGGCCGCCCAGCTTGCCGTCGAACCAGGTGTTGGAAGCCAGGACCGCGAAGCGCGGGTCCCAGGACTTGGAGAGGTCGTTGTAGCCCTGCTGGGCCGAGACCACGAGGGTCGCGCCCTTGTAGTCGAACGGCCGGCCGGTCTGCAGGTCGACCGTGGCGCCCAGCGAGCCTTCCTCGGTCTGGGCCGAGGCGGTCTTGCGCACCGTGATGCTGTTGAAGAGCTCCGAAGCGAAGACGTTGAAGTCGAACGCACGGTTGCGGTTGGCGCCGCCCGAGCTGTCGGTGCCGCTGGCCGTGCTCTGGCCTTCGACGCCGTTGATCCGTACGCGGGTGAACTGCGGACCCAGGCCGCGGACGGTGATCTGGCGGCCTTCACCGGCGTCGCGGGCGATCGAGACGCCCGGCACGCGCTGGATGGACTCGGCCAGGTTGGCGTCCGGGAAGTCGGCGATGTCCTCGGCCTTGATGACGTCGACCACGCCGCTGGCGCGGCGCTTGATGTTCATGGCGCTCTGCAGGCTGGCGCGGAAGCCGGTGACCACGACGGCCTCGACCTCGGCGGCGGCCTCTTCCGGCGGCGCGGAGACGGGGGCGACGGCCTGGGCGGCGATCAGCGGCACAGGGGCGGTCGAGGCCAGCTGCAGCGAAGCGGTCTGGCCCAGCACCGCGGTGCGGCCGTTGTTGGAGACGACGGTCAAGTCGCCGCCGCGCAGCAGGCGGGCGAGACCTTCCTCGACCGTATAGGCGCCGCGCACCGCGTTGACGTGCTTGCCCTGGACAGCGCCTTGCGGGGCCAGGATCTGCAGCTCGGCCTGCTTGCCGAACTGGGGAATGCCCGTGGCGGCGGGCTGCTCGGCCACGTCGAACTTGCGCACCTGCGCGTGCACGCCCGAGGCGGCCAGCAGCGCGGTCGCGCCCGCGGCGAGCATCAGATAGGACTTGTCTTGGTTGCGCAGCGACGTTCGCATGCGGCCCCTCCCTTTTTTCGTTTCCAGCGGCGCTTCTTGGAACGCCTGCCTAGAGCGATGCGGCGGAAACCGGTTTCCGTCAGACATCGGCAGATTTTTTTGCAGAGAGCCGCGAAAAACCCTCAGCCGGCCTGCAGGACGATGCTCTCGCCGCTGGTCAGGACCTGGCCGTTGAAGGTGGTGGCGGCGGCCTGCGCGAAGCCTTCAGGGTCGTTGGTGCGGAACCAGCCCACGAAGCGCTCGCCAGCCAGACGAGGGTCGGCGACCTCGATCTTGCGGTCGTTGTAACGGTTGAACTCGGCGGCGGCCTCGGCCAGCGTCTGGCCGTCCAGCACGATCTGGCCATCGCGCCAGGCTAGCTGACGCGCCAGATTGTCGTCGGCCTTGGGCGCGGCCTGGACGCCCACGCCGTTGTCGGCGAACACCCGCTGGCCCGCAACGACGCGGCGCGGCGCCTGACCGTCGGTCCAGACCTCGACCACGCCCTCGGTCACCAGGATGTCGCTGCCGGCCTCGTGCTTGCGCACCGAGAACGCCGTGCCGACCGCCCGCACCCGAACTGGGCCGCTTTCGACCACGAAGGGACGATCAGGATCCTTGGCCACCGCGAACCACGCCTCGCCGCGCTCCAACCGCACGGCGCGCAGGCGGGGACGCATCGAGATCTCCAGCTCGGAGCTGGTGTTGATCGCCGCCACCGAACCGTCGGCCATCGGCACGCGGCGGATCTCGCCAAGCGCGGTGCCGTAGCGCTTGGCCAGCAGGCGCGGCGCAACCACGACAGCGGCCAGGCTGGCCGCCAGAAGGCCCAGGCCGCCGATCACGCCCCGCCGGCGCAACAGGGGTGCGGGGACAGGCTCCGGTGTTTCGAGGGCCAGCACGCTGGCGCTGCCCAGGTGGGTCCAGCCGGCCTCGGCGCGAGCATAGGCGCCCCGGCGCCGGCGATCGCCGGCCAGCCAGGCCTCCAGCTCGGCGCGGACGCCGGGTTCATCGCCATCACGATCGACGCGGACCACCCATCGGGCGGCGGCCGCCTCGATGTCAGCGGCGCTTTCGCGATCGACCATCGGTCTTCTCTCTCAGTCCCTTGGCGCCCGCGGACGCGTCCTGTTCGGTCATGGCCGCGAGGATGGCCCGCAGCCCCCGCACTGCCTCGTTCTCCACGACATTTTCGGTGACGCCCAGCCGGCGCGCGATCTCGCGCTGGGGCAGGCCCTCGATCTTGCGCAGCTCGAAGATCTTGCGGCAGCGATCCGGCAGGGCCGCGATCAGCCCGCGCACCCGCTCCAGCTCACGCCGGCCCGAGACGATGCGCTCGGCCGACGGATCTTCCAGCGCCAGGTCCAGCGCCTCGATCTCGCTGACGGTCTCGATCCGCACCACGCGGGCGCGCCTGATCTGCTCCAGGGCGACGCTGCGCGCGGCCTGGAAGAAATAGGCGCGCGGCTCGCCGATGTGCTCGATGTTGCTGAGGGCGGCCAAGCGGCAATAGGTCTCCTGAAGGATGTCGTCGACGTCTCCGGCGGCGGCGAACGAGCGCCGCAGCCAGACGCGCACGGCGGCTTCATGAGGCAGGATTTCCCGCCCCAGCCACGCCACGACGCGCGCGCGTCCTTCCAACACCGTCCCTCCCCCGTTCTCGCGGTTCATAGAAAGCGATGCACGGGCGCGGAATTTCCGTCAAACAGACCTATCGATTTATCGCAGGCTTCAGGACGCCTTTCCCTCGCGGATGACCAGGGGCTTCTTGGCGAACGCCTTGGGATCGACGTTGCGGAGGGTCTGCTTCTTCACCCCGTCATTGCTCATGAACGACACCTCGACCGTCACCCGGTCGAAGGTCTTCAGGCCGAAGTGCACGGGCAGAGCGCTCTGGGCGTTGTAGCCGCCGCCGGTCGACACCAGACGGGTGGCGAGGATCTTGCCGGCCTTGTCGTAGAGGCGAACCTCGGCGCCGGCCCGGGTGTAGTGGCCCTTGGCGTCCAGAACCAGGACGCTGAGGCTGCGGCTCTTGGCGGGCGCGGCCAGGTCGTTGCGGAACAGGAAGTGGCCGCCCACCGGGCTGTAGCCGCGCATGACCGACAGATCGAGCGCGCCGTCGCCGTTGTAGTCGACCCATTCCACGCCGTGATCGCCGGCGTTCAGCAGGCTCTCGCGGGTCAGGATCTGGTCGAAGCCGCCCTTGCCGTTGTTGTGGTACAGCAGGTCCAGCGGCGTCTGCTTGCCGGTCTCGCCCTCGTAGCTGGTGACGTAGAGATCCAGATAGCCGTCGTTGTCGTAGTCGCCCCAGGCGGCCCCGACCGCGTGGCCGGCATCGTCGACGCCGGCGGCCTTGCCGACTTCCTCGAACGTGCCGTCGCCCTTGTTGCGGTACAGCAGGTTGGCCCCGTAGACGGCGACGAAGATGTCCAGATTGCCGTCGTTGTCGTAGTCGCCGATGGCGCAGCCCACGCCGCCTTCTTCCTTGGTGCGGCCCGGCGCGTCCAGGCCCAGGCTGGCGGCGACGTCGGTGAAGCCCTTGGCCCCGTCGTTGCGCCACAGGGCGTCGGTCGCGCCCGACTGGTTGGCCAGGAACAGATCAAGCTTGCCGTCGCGGTTGTAGTCGAACCAGCACGAACCGACGGTCGGCCGCAGGTCGGTCACGCCGCCGTCGGCGAAGGCCTGCTTGAAGGTCCCGCCTTCGTTGTGGAACAGCTGGTTGGGCCCCAGGCGGTTGGACGCATAGAGGTCGACCCGGCCGTCATTGTCGTAGTCGATCCAGTTGGCCTGCCGGCTCATGCGATCGGGGATGGTCAGGCCGATCTTCTCGGACACCTCGACGAAGCGCTTGCCGCCCTCGTTCTTCCAGACGAAGGATTGGTTTCCCTGCGCCGCCGGGACGTTCGAGCCGCCCAGCAGGTCCAGATAGCCGTCGCCGTCATAGTCGCCCCAGCTGACGCCGCGGACTTCCTTGCCGGTGGTGGGCAGACCCAGGGCCGGACCGATATTGGTCAGCACACCGTTGTCGTTGCGGTACAGGCGGACGTCGCCGCCCTTCAGCGACACGGCCAGATCCAGGTCGCCGTCCTTGTCGAAATCGGCCCAGGCGTTCGACAGCGAGCCGGGGACCGAAAAGATCTCGGGCTGGATCGAGGTGAAGGCCGGATCGGCCGCCCCCTTTTGTGCGGCATGAGCGGCGCCGGCCATCAGGACGGCGGCCAATAGAGACGAGGCCATCAAGGCGTGTTTCTTGGACATCGGTTCGCCTTTCAGGGCTTCAGGTCAGTGCGTTCGGAGACGTGAGCTTCGACCTGCTCGCGCCGCAGCCACAGCTCGCGGAACTGGTCCTTGGACAACATGTCCAGCTGGTCGGCATAGTGGGTCGTGCCGGGCTGGCGGGCGTTGCCGTAGCTCATCAGGCCATAGGCCTTCACGGGCGTGGAGAACTCGATCATCGCCACCCAGGTCTCGCCGTGGTTGGGCGTGCGGATCCCCTTGGCGTCGGGCTCCGACCAGGTGATGACCCGGAAGGCGCCCAGGTTGCCAAAGCCGCCGGTGCCGGGCACGTCGACGCCGTCCAGGATGAAGCGCGAGGCGTCGCCGAAGCGGCGATCGATCGCGCCGTACTTCTTCTTGGTGTTGGCGACCGCGGTGCGCAGTTGCTCGACGGCGGCGGCCGGATCCTTCAGGCCGTAGGGCGTGCTGATCGGGCGGGCTTCCGTCCACGGAATGGCGTAGCCGCCTTGGCCGGCGAAGGTCGGGCCGGCGAACAGCTTGGCCCATTCCTCGAACAGCAGGCCCGCGCGGCTGTCGGCCGTGAAGTTGCGGTCCCAGCCCGCCAGCAGGCGGGCGGCCGCCTGGACCTCGGGGTCCTTGTCCTTCAGCGCGGCCGGAACCAGTTCGGGCAGCACGCGATCGGCCATCAGGGCGTTGGTCGACAGCTTGAGTTCCTTGAAGCGGTCCAGGCTGATCTTGTCGTTCTCGGCCATCAGCTTGACGGCGTTCTGGGCGCGGAACGACTCCGGCGTGCGCGGGGCCAGGTACTTGGGATAGTCGTCCGGCTTCATGGTCACCGGCCAGCTGGCCACCCACGGCGGGTCGTTGGCGTTCTGGACGAAGCCGCCGACCGGGTCGGTGACGCGCGGCAGATCCTGGAAGGGGTGGGTTTCCGTCCACAGATAGCGCGAGCTGTCGCCCGGCACGAGGCCGCTCCAGAAGTTGATGTCGCCTTCGCTGCGCTTGGGCGCGATGCCGTTGAAGGTGTAGTCGATGTGGCCGTCACGGTCGGCGTACATGATGTTGAAAGTCGGCACCTGCAGCCGCTTCATCGCCGTCTCGAACGCCTTGAAGTTCGGCGCCGTGACCATGTCGAAATACTGTTCCAGCATCTTGGGCCGGTCCAGGCCGGCCACGCGAACGGCGACCTTGGAGCCGTCCTTGCGGTCGAACACCGGGCCGTGGACGGTCGAGCGGACCGTCAGCGGCTTGGTCGCCAGAGTCCCGTCGGCCTGGCGCACCTTGTAGGTCAGGCCCTGCGATTTGAACGGCAGCACCTTGCCGTCGAAGACGTAGCCGTCGTCCTTCAGGGTCAGCTTGTAGTTGGTCGCCCCCACCATGCTGTTGACGGTGTTGGTGATGCCCATCTGCTGGTTGAAGGCGAAGCGGATGATCGGCAGGCCGACCTGGGTCGCGCCATAGACCTCGAAGTTGGGCCCGGTCAGGTGGGCCTCGTAATAGATGAAATAGCCGGTGCCCCACGGCAGGTGGGGGTTCTGCAGCAGCAGCGCGTTGCCGTCGGCGGTCTTGGACGGCGACACGGCCCACGAGTTGGAGCCCTGGTCGGCGATGTCCGGCGGATCGCCCTCGCCGATCGTCTTGCCGGGCGAGGCCACGTAGATGAAGTTCATCAGCCGGTGGGCGTGGGCCACGACGTCGACGCCGCTGACCGGCAGCACTTGCTTCAGGTCGGCGTCGATCTTGTCGGGATGGGCCGCCGCATAGGCGTTGATGCCCTTGGCGAAGGCGTCGAGATTGGCGCGGAACGCGGGCGTCTGCTGCTTGTACCAGAGCTTGGCGCGGTCGGGCACGCCGTTGGTCAGCAGCCAGGTAGTGGTCTCTTCGTACTCGGGACCGAAGTACTCCGCGCCCTTCCCGCGCGCCTCGCCGTACAGGCGCAGGATGGTGTTGGCGTGGCTCTGGGCCTGGGCGAAGCCGTAGCCGTAGAACACCGCCTTGGCGTCCGTGCCGTAGATGTGCGGCACGCCGTAGGTGTCCCACAGGATCTCGTTCTTGGTCGGCTTGGCCGGCGCTACGGCGGCCGGCTTGGTCGCTGCCTCTTGAGCGATGACCGGTCCGGCCGCCAGGCCGATCCAGCCCGTCAGCAGCAGCGTCGCGACGGTGCGGCGAAGAATCGTCATGGCCTTGGTGCTCCCCAACCTAGTTCATTCTAAGGGGCCGCCGCAGCGGCCCCCGCAACCCACAACTCTTGATCAGAAGTCCCACTGCAGGCGCGCGTAGTACGAGCCGCCGGTGAAGCCGAACGGCGAGATGCCCGGATACTGACCCGTGCCGGTGTTGACGTTGTACGAGGCGTTGGCGGCCGTCGAAGGGCCGCTGCGCGACGGATAGACGTTCAGCAGGTTGTTGGCGCCGATCGCGATATTGACCGTGGGCAGGACGCGGTAGCCGATCTCCAGGTCGGTGATCCACTTGGCGCCATACGAGCGGTCGTTGGCGACGATGTTCTGCTGCACGGTGTAGCTGCCGAAACGGGTCTCGCGCAGGTTCACGTTCAGCTTGTCCCACGCCCAGTTGACGCCCAGGCTGACCTTGTCCTTCGGGAAGGCCTTGGTCAGGTAGCCCTGGCTGAGACGATCGAACAGCGCGTAGTTGGCGCCCAGCGCCGCCAGCTGGGGCGGGTTGGCGATGATGCCGGTGATCTTCGTCTCGTTGTGGTTATAGCCCAGGGTCAGGCGCAGCGTGCCGTAGTCGCCCAGCTCGTGACGATAGGCGGTGACCAGGTCGACACCGCGCGTGCGGGTGTCGATGGCGTTGGTGTAGTACTGGGCGCTCAGCGAGCTGGGCAGGCCGTTGGCCACCAGGATGTTCGACACCGCCGTCCCCGTCAGGGTGCTGGTGATGGCGATGCGGCCGTCGACGTCGATCTGGTAGGCGTCCAGGGTGACCGACAGGCGCGGCAGCGGCTCCAGGGTCACGCCGACGCTGTAGTTCTTCGACTTCTCCGGCGTCAGCGGCTGCGCGCCCAGGGCGATGGCCTCGCGCGAGCCGACCGGCAGGGTCTTGATCTGCAGCAGATCCAGCACGCCATTGACCTGACGGAACTGGCTGGAGCTGGCGGCGTAGCTGTTCTGGGCCAGGCCCGGCGCGCGGAAGCCGGTGCTGGCCGCGCCGCGGATGGCCAGCCAAGGCGTCAGCTCGTAGCGGCCGTTGATCTTGCCGACCACGGTGTCGCCGGAGGCGTCGTCATAGTCCTCGTAGCGGACCGCCGCGCCCAGGAAGAGCTTGTCGAGGCTGTAGCCGACCTCGCCATAGGCCGCGAGGTTGGTGCGCTTGGTCTTGCTGGCGTCGCTGGGCTGGAAGCCCGGCGCGGCCTGGGCGCCGGTCGCCGGACGCGAGCCCGCCGAGGGCTGGCCCGCCGGAATGACATAGGTCCCGGCCGCGTAGCTCAGCGGCTCGCCGGCGCCGACCTGATAGGTCTCGCGGCGGTGCTGGGCGCCGAACGACAGCTGCAGGTCGCCGCCGCCGGCCTGGAAACCACGGGTGACGTCCAGCGAGTTGACCCACTCCGACGAGACCAGCTTGCCGACGTAGAAGGTGGTCGGGCTTGCCGGACCCAGGCTGGCGTTGATGCTCTCGGAGACGTTTTCCTTGGCCAGGTTCTTGCCGAAGGTCGACGAGACGTCCCAGTCCCAGCCCTGGATCACGCCGCGCGCGCCGAAGGCCAGTTCGAAGTCCTGCTCCTTGATCACCAGGTTGGGGCGGAAGCCGTCCGGATAGACCTGGGGCAGCGAATTGACGTTGGTCGGGGCCCGGAACGTGAACGGCAGGTCCGAGACGCGGTGGCTGAAGGTGCCGAACGAATAGAGCTCGACCTCGCCGACGTCATAGCGGGCGTTGTAGCCCAGATTGACGCCGTTCTGCGGCAGGACGCCCGAGTTGCGGGTCACCATGCGGTTCACCGTGGCCTCGCGCGGGTCCAGCGCGCCGCCCACCAGCGGGTACAGGCGGATGGTGGAGGCGATCGGTTCGGCGCGGTTCGATAGCGCCTGGTCCTTGGTGGCGAAGAACAGGTTCAGGAAGCCATCCTCGCCGATCTTGGTCCCGTAGCTGCCCTGCACCTGGGTGAACTGGCCGTCGCCGCGGTCGAAGTTCTTGCCATGGGTCACGGTCAGCGAACCGCCGGGCGTGTCCTTCAGCATGATGTTGATGACGCCGGCGATGGCGTCCGAACCGTACTGGGCGGCCGCGCCGTCGCGCAGCACCTCGATCCGGCCGATCGCCGAAGTCGGGATCAGGTCCAGGTCGGCGGGCACCGAGCCGTTATAGAGCGACGACACCGAGTTGATCAGCGAGGTCTTGTGGCGGCGCTTGCCGTTGACCAGCACCAAGGTCTGGTCGGGGTTGAGGCCGCGCAGGCCGCCCGTGGCGATGACGGTGGCCGTGCCGCCGCCAGCGCGGGCCGGCAGGTTGAACGAGGGCACCAGGGTCTGCAGGGCCTGGAAGGCGCCGGCCTTGCCGGTGCGCTCCAGGTCGGCGGCGCTGAGCACGTCGATCGGGGTGGGGCTCTCGGTCACGGTGCGGGCGACGCCGCGCGTACCGGTCACCACGACCTCGGTGACTTCTTCGGGGGCCTCGCGCACCGGCGCGACGCTTTCCTGGACGGCGTAGCCCATCGGCGCGCTGGCCTTGATCAGGCCGGTCGGCGCTGCCGGCTCGGCGGTCAGGGCGATCAGCCCCTCCTTCATGATCGCCACCCGCAACGGCGAGCGCTCGATGATGGCGTCCAGCGCCTGGCGGGTCGGCATCCGGCCGTTGACCGCCGGCGAGCGCAGGCCCGAAACTTGGTCGTAGGGATAGAGCAACCGCACGCCCGACTGCTGGGACAGCGCGTTCAGCGCCCCCTGCATCGGCTGGGCCGCAATGTTGAAGTCCTTGGAAACCTCGGCCGCGGCAGCAGGCAGCGCGACCATTGCGACCGTGGCGAACAACGCGCCGCGATACAGAGAATTGAACTTAGAACCACCGGCCATTGGACGCCCCCGAGCGTGATTGAACAGTCTCAATCAAGTGCAACGAGCCGCCGCGCGGGGAACCGCCATCTAATTAGAGAATAATTTTCACGACCTTGTCACAAGCAGGATGCTGCCGTCCGCGGCGGGGATCACATTGACCGGGAAGCTGCCCTCGACCGCGGTCAGGAACTTGTCGGCCTCGTCCACCTCGAAGCGTCCGCCGACCCTCAGATTGGCCAGGCGCGGGTCGCCGATGACGATGGGCGGGCCGCGATAGCGATTGAACTCGGCCACTGCCTGGGCCAGCGTCTCGCCGTCCAGCTCGATCACCCCGTCCTGCCAGGCGGTGCGCTGGCGCAGGATGGCCGGCCCCAGCGCCGTGGGCGCCATGGCCCCAGAACCGATCACCGCGCCGCCGCCGGCCACGACCTTGGGCGCATCGGCGCGCTGCACGTCGGCCTGCGACTTGCCGCCGGCCTCGGCCACGGCCACCACGCCCTCGGTGACGGTCAGTTCGACCACGGTGTCGCGGATGCGGACATTGAAGGCCGTGCCGATAGCCCGCAGGCGGGCCGAGCCCGCCTCGACCAGGAACGGCCGGCCCGGATCATGGGCGACCTCGAACAAAGCCTCGCCCTTGATCAGCCGGACCTGCCGGCTGGTCTTGCGCAGCGCCACCTCAACGGCCGAGGCGGTGTTGAGGTGGATACGCGAACCGTCGGCCAGGGTGACCGTCCGCCGCTCGCCGGTGCGGGTGTGGTGCAGGTCGACATCGCCGAGATAGCGCCAGGCCGCCGTGCCGACCGCCGCGACGAACAGGGCCGCCACCGAACCGCCGACCAGAGCGCGGCGCGACACCATGGGCGGATCTTCGACCACCGCCGCGGGAATCTCGACCGGTGGCGGGCTGGCTCGTAGGCGCTCGCCGGCCTCCCAGGCCGCTTCCATCCGCGCGAAGGCCACCGCATGGCGAGGATCGGCTTCCAGCCAGTCGAAGATGGCCTGACGCTCGTCCGCAGCCGCGCCGGCGTGCAGCCTAACGAGGAGCGCCGAGGCCCTCTCGTCGATCTGCTGCCTTTCGGCCCCTGCGGGTGATGCGGTCAACACTGCCTTCCTCGCGCTCGGACATAGCCTTGGCCACGAGCATCACAGCTCTAGCAAGATGCTTCTCTACTGTCGAAACGGATAGGGACATGCGAACCGCTATCTCTTGGAACGAAACATCGTGCACGCGTCGCAAAATAAACACCTGGCGGCACTGGGCGGGCAGGGTTTCGATGATCGCGTGCAGTCGACGCAGCTCGTCGCGGGCAGTCAGCGAGGCTTCCAGGGTGTCGTCGCTGCGCAGGGTGTCCAGGTCGGCGACGAAATCCAGCGAGACGATGGTTTCGCGCCGCAGGGTGTCGATCAGCAGGTTGCGGGCGATGGTGAACAGATAGCCGCGGCCCGTGGGGATCCGGTCGATGTCCTTGGCCGCATAGGCGCGCGCCAGGCTCTCGGCCACCAGGTTGTCGACGTCGAAGCCGGGCGGGCAGGCGCGGCGCAGGCGCGCGCGCAGAGCCGCCTCATGGGGCAGGATCACCGCCTTGAACCAGCTCAGGCGCGTGGTCAGACCGTCCATGATTGGGTCCCTCCGCAAAAGGGGCGGTGCGCCATCGCGCCATATCCAGAAGGTCTCGTCAAATGGTCCGCGTCGATCGCAAAGGCGCGATCGGGGGCCAAGAGAGGTGGGTTCGTCCAAGTCCGACGCAGTTTGCGATCGAATATGGGCGCCGAGGCTCTTGCCGCGCGCGATCGCGATTGACGATACGATCCTATGGCGGAAATTTTCGCGCCGTTCGTTTTGACAGGACAGGGGGGCCAAGGCCCGGATGATTGCGTCGCCATTGCGCGCGCCGCCGGACCCTGCTCCGCCGCCAGAACGATGAAGACCGGGGAGAAGAGACCTTGAAGGATGCTTTGGACCGCCGCCAGCGGATCAAGTCGATCATCGGCGGCTCCGCCGGCAATCTGGTCGAGTGGTACGACTGGTACGCCTATTCGGCCTTCACCCTCTATTTCGCCCCGGCCTTCTTCCCCTCCGACCACCCGACCGCCCAGCTGCTGAGCGCCGCGGCCATCTTCGCGGTGGGCTTCATCATGCGTCCGGTCGGCGCGTGGATCATGGGGATCTATGCCGACCGCAAGGGCCGCAAGGCGGGCCTGACCTTCTCGGTCACCCTGATGTGCGCCGGCTCGCTGATGATCGCCGTGACGCCCGGCTACGACCAGATCGGCATCTTCGCCCCGGCCATCCTGCTGACCGCCCGCCTGCTGCAGGGCCTGTCGGTCGGCGGCGAGTACGGCGCCTCGGCGACCTATCTGTCGGAAATGGCCGGAAAGCAGAACCGCGGCTTCTTCTCCAGCTTCCAGTACGTGACCCTGATCTCGGGCCAGCTGATCGCCCTGTGCGTGCTGCTGCTGCTGCAGGCGATCATGCCGGTGCACGACCTGGAAAGCTGGGGCTGGCGCATTCCCTTCGCCGCGGGCGGGGTGCTGGCCATCGTGGTGTTCTACATCCGCCGCGGTCTTAGCGAGACCAGCAGCTTTGTGGCCGCCAAGCGCGACTCCACGGCCAAGTCCAGCGGCTGGGCGCTGTTTCGCCACCACCCCAAGCAGGCCTTGACCGTGGTGCTGCTGACGGCCGGCGGCACCTTGGCCTTCTATGCCTACTCGACCTACATGCAGAAGTTCCTGGTCAACACCTCGGGCTTCAGCCGCGAGTCGGCCACCGCGATCACGGCGGCGGCGCTGTTCGTCTACATGCTGCTGCAGCCTGTGGCCGGCGCCCTGTCGGACCGCATCGGCCGCAAGCCGCTGATGGTCGGCTTCGGCGTGCTGGGCGTGGCCTTCACCTTCATCATCTTCCGCACGCTGGAGACCACCAGCAGCTCGTTCGCCGCCTTCCTGCTGGTGCTGGGCGCGCTGGTGATCGTCACCGGCTACACCGCCATCAACGCCGTGGTGAAAGCCGAGCTGTTCCCCGCCCACATCCGCGCGCTGGGCGTGGCCCTGCCCTACGCCCTGGCCAACACCATCTTCGGCGGCACCGCCGAGTATGTGGCCCTGTGGTTCAAGGGCCAGGGGATGGAGCGCGGCTTCTACATCTACGTCACGGCGATGATCGGCGTGTCGCTGATCGTCTACCTGCGGATGCCCGACACCCGGAAGACCAGCCTCATCACCGAGGACTAGGTCTTCGCGAGCGGTCGGCGGGCGTGTTTCGTCGGCCATGGTCGCGTCGCCAGAAAGGAGCCGCCGACGCGAAGATCTCGCGTCGGCCGGTATCCGACCGTGGCGTCACAGAGCGGTCGCGACAAATCAGATCAATTTAGTAGGCATTAAGCCCTGCTATCAGGCCGCCTCGACGCCGAACTGCAGACGGGCCAGACGGGCATAGAGGCCGCCCCTGGCGTAGAGCTCGGCGTGCTTGCCCTGCTCGACCACGCGGCCTTCCTCCATGACCACGATCCGGTCGGCCTTCAGCACGGTGGCCAGGCGGTGAGCGATGACCAGGGTGGTGCGACCTTCCATGGCCGTGGCCAGGGCCTGCTGCACCAAGCGCTCGCTCTCGGCGTCCAGGGCGCTGGTGGCCTCGTCCAGCAGCAGGATCGGGGCCTCGCGGACCAGGGCCCGGGCGATGGCCAGGCGCTGGCGCTGGCCGCCCGACAGGGTCTTGGCGCGCTCGCCGACCGGGGTGTCGAAACCCTGCGGCAGGGCCGAGAGGAAGCCGGCGGCCTGGGCGGCCTGGGCGGCGGCCTTCAGCTCGGCGTCGCTGGCGCCGGCGCGGCCGAACCGGATGTTGTCCAGGGCCGAGCCCGAGAACAGCGGCGAGTCCTGGCCTACCAGCGCCATGCGCGCGCGCACCTCCGACGGATCGGCGTCGCGCAGGTCGACGCCGTCCAGGCGAATGCCGCCCACCTGCGGATCATAGAAGCGCAGCAGCAAGCGCAGGACCGAGCTTTTGCCCGCGCCCGAAGGACCGACCAGGGCGACGGTCTCGCCCGGCTGCACGTCCAGGGAAAAGCCGTTCAGCGCCGGCAGGTCCGGGCGGCCGGGATAGGCGAAGGTGACGTTCTCGAAGGCGATCGCGCCCCTGGCCGGGCTGGGCAAGGTCGCCGGCGCGGCCGGGGCGGCGATGTCGGGCTGCGAGTTGAGCAGCTCGGAGATCCGCTCCATGGCGCCCGAGGCCTTCTGGACGTCGCCCCAGACTTCGCCCAAGGCCCCGATCGAGCCCGCGGCCATCACCGCCAGCATGGCGAACTGGGCCAGGGTGCCGCCGGTCATCTCGCCGGCCAGGACCAGGCGCGCGCCCATCCACAGCAGCAGGGTGACGCCGCCGAACGCCAGGACGATGACCATGGCCGTCATCCGCGCCCGGGCGGTGATGCGCTTGACCGAAGCCTTGTAGGCGGTCTCGACGGCGTCGCCGAACCGGGCGGTCGAGGCCGCCTCGCGTCCGAAGGCCTGCACGGTCTCCAGGGCGTCCAGGCTCTCGCCGGCATAGCCCACGGCGTCGGCGAACCGGTCCTGGGCGGTGACCGACAGGCTGCGCACCTTGCGGCCGAAGAAGAACATCGGCGCCAGGATCACCGGCACCATCAACATGATGAAGCCGGCCAGCTTGGGCGAGACCACCGCCATGTAGCCCAGGCCGCCGACCAGGCTCAGCGTGTTGCGCAGCGCGACCGAGGCCGAGGTCCCGACCAGCTGCTCGACCAGGCCGACATCGGTGGTCAGGCGCGACAGCACCTCGCCCGTGCGGGTCTTGAGGAAATAGCGCTGATCCAGGCTCAGGACGTGGCCATAGAGCGCGCCGCGTAGGTCGGCGACCACGCGCTCGCCCAGGCGGGTGATGAAGAAGAATCGGGCCGCCGTGGCGATGGCCAGCACCAGGGCCACCACGCCCAGGCCCAGGAACGCGCCATTGATGTCGGCCTCCGCCCCGCCGCCGGCGAAGCCCTTGTCGATCACCTGCTTGAAGGCCGCCGTCAGGCCCAGGGTCGCGCCCGTGGAGAACAGCAGGAAGAAGCCCGCCGCCAGCCCATCGCCCTTGTGGGCCTTGATGAACGGCAGCAGATGCAACAGGGGCCGGATGTCCTTGCGACGCTCGCGCTTGGCGCCGGCTTCGGCCATGCCCTGGGCCAAGGCGGCCCCTGCGCCGGGGCGGCCATCAACCTTTTGCTCGCCGCCGTTCACGTCGGTCATCAACAGTCCCTTGCCAAATTCGCGCGGGTTCTTTATAGCCGCCCGTCTTCGAGGGCCACCCCGCGCGTGCGTGGATGGCGCTTATCCAAATTCACACTCGCCGGCTTAGTCGGACTGGATCGCCGCCATGAAACAAGACATTCACCCCGACTACCACTTCATCACCGTCACCCTGACGGACGGCTCGAACTACCAAACCCGTTCGACGTACGGCAAGGAAGGCTCGAACCTGGCGCTCGACATCGACCCGCGCACCCATCCGGCGTGGACGGGCGGCAACGCCCAACTGCTGGACCGCGGCGGCCGCGTCTCGCGCTTCAACGCCAAGTTCGCCGGTTTCACCGGCAAGAAGGCCTAAGCACCCTTCTCGCCGTAAGGGCGACGAAAAGCCGGCTCCGCGCATCGCGGGCCGGCTTTTTCTGTATCTGGGGGTCAGGCGAAGGCCAGGCCCCAACTGGGGTCGGGGTCATCTGAGACCTTGGCCGGAAGCGGGATCCTGCGTGCGCGCGCAGAGCGGGGCCGCAGTCCCACAACGCGTCGAACCCCGCTTCCAAGCAGCGCCCTGAACGACCGCCACCCCGGCGCCAGCCGCGTGACAAGCAGGGTCGCCGCGAACAGCTCGACCCAGCCGATGATGTCGAAGGCCAGCACCCAGACGAGATCGGCGATGACCAGCTCGGCGGCGAAGATGGCGAAGGCCGTCACGACAGCCCCGGCCAGCATCGTCCGCCAGCTCATCGCACCGAGCCGCCGCGCGGGCCAGTCCACGAGCATCCGCCATAACGTCCCGCCCGGCTCGCGCGAGACCGTCAGGGCCAGGAGCCCGATCAGGGCGGCGATCAGCAACGACATGCGCAGGCTCCGGTGAAGCTCTACCCGAGATGGGGAGGGCGCCGGCAGCCGCAAGCGCCCTCCCCGCCCCTTCGGGAGGGGGCGCTCAGTCTTGCTCGTCCGGCTCGTATGGATCGTCCCCACGGTCGCGCATCAGGTCGGTCGCCACGAAGTCCATGGCGTCCTCGGCGTCGACGAAGCTCAGCTCCGACACGGTCTGGTCGCGGATCGAGACGCCGGCCTTGTGGGTGCTGTCGGGATCGCCGGTGACCAGCGGATGCCACTGCGGCAGGTCCTTGCCTTCATGCAGCCGGCGGTAGGCGCAGGAGGGCGGCATCCACTCCAGGTCCTCGATATTGTGCGGGGTCAGCTTGATGCAGTCCGGCACCGTCTTGCGGCGGTTCGGATAGTCCTTGCATTGGCAGCGGTGCTCGTCGAACAGCTGGCAATGCACCCGCGTGGGGATGATCTCGCCGGTATCTTCGTCTTCGAAGCGAACGAGGCAGCAAAGTCCGCAGCCATCGCATAGACTTTCCCACTCGGGGACGGTCATTTGCACGAGCGTCTTCGTCTGCCAGAAATATTTGTGTGGCGTCATGGCGCCGTCCTAAACCCGATTGACCCGGGGACCAACAGAGCCTGACGACGCACCGTGAACGACTGGACGCTGCCGCCCTACAAGTTCGACGACAAGGAACCGCCCAGGAAGCCGGAAGGCCAGGGGCAGGGACCGACGCCGCCTGCGCCCCAGACTCCTACGCCCCAAGCTCCGGCTCCCCAAGCTCCAGCTCCCAGGACTCCAGCGCCCCAGGCGCCCAAGCCTGCGCCCTCCCGGCCCGCGCCTCAGCGGGCTCCGCCGCCCCCGCCTGCGCACGACCCGTGGGCGCCCGAGCCGCCGCTGCGCGATCCGTTCAAGTTCTCCGACAGCCCGCCCCTGCAGTGGGGCGGCTCGCCGCCGTCCAATCCGCCGCCGCCGCCTCCTCCTCCTCCCCCTGAGGAGCCCTTCCGTGCGGACCTCAAGCATCACGCGGCCAAGAAGAAGGCTCGCAAGTGGGGCTGGATCTGGGGCCTGCTGCTGGTTTCGTTCGTGGTCGGCGTGCTCGCGGCCGGCGGCGGCGCGGCCTATGTCTGGTTCAAGTACCTGAAGGACACCCCGCCCCTGCCCTCGCGCGAGGCGCTGTTCGCCGTCAACCGCGCGCCGGGCATCCGCTTCGAGGACCGCAACGGCCAGGTGATCGCCACGCGCGGCCCGCGCTATGGCCAGCGCATCACCGTGGGCTCGGTGCCCAACTACGTGCCGATGGCGTTCCTGGCGGCCGAGGACAAGCGCTTCTACAAGCATGGCGCCATCGACGTGCAGGGCATCGGCCGCGCCGTCTGGATCAACTTCCGCGCCGGCAAGACCCGCCAGGGCGCCTCGACCCTGACCCAGCAGTTGGCCAAGGGCCTGTTCCTGACGCCCGATCGGGTCATGAAGCGCAAGCTTCAGGAGATGCTGCTGGCCTGGCGGCTGGAGCAGGTGCTGAGCAAGGACGAGATCCTCGAACTCTATCTGAACCGCATCTATTTCGGGGCCGGCACCTTCGGCGTCGACGGCGCGGCCCAGACCTATTTCGGCAAGCCCGCCAGCCAGTTGACCCTGTCGGAAGCCGCTCTACTGGCCAGTCTCCCCAAGGCGCCGTCGCGCCTCGCTTTGACCAACGACATGGAGCGGGCGCTCGCCCGCTCGCGCCTGATCCTGGCCAATATGCGCAAGGAAGGCTGGATCACCGCCGAGCAGGAAAGCCGCGCGCTGGACGACACCCCGCGCCTGTCGCCGCTGGCCCTGCAGGACGAGGGCGACTACGGCTGGGTGCTGGACTACGCCACCACCGAGGCCGTCAAGATCGCCGGCCAGAACGCGCCCGACCTGGTGGTGCGCCTGACCATCGATCCGACCTTGCAGCACGAAGGCGCCGAGGTCGTGCGCCAGACCATGGCCACCGAGACCGTCCGCTCGGGCGCGACCCAGGCGGCCCTGCTGTCGCTGTCGGCCGACGGCGCGGTGCGGGCCATGGTCGGCGGGACCAGCTACAGCGAAAGCCCGTTCAACCGCGCGGTCCAAGCCAAACGTCAGCCGGGCTCGACCTTCAAGCCGTTCATCTACGCCGCAGCGGTCGAGAAGGGCGTGCTGCCCACCGACGTGCGCGTCGACGAGCCGGTCAAGTTCGGCGACTGGGCGCCGGCCAACTACAGCGGCGGCTATCGCGGTCCGATGACCGTCGAGCAGGCCCTGGTCAATTCGACCAACACCGTGGCCGTGAAGCTGGGCAAGGAAGCCGGCGCCGCCGCGATTGGCGACCTTGTGCGCCGCTTCGGGATCACCAGCTTGCCGCCGCGTCCGGACCTGTCGGTGTCGCTGGGCTCCTACGAGGTGAATCTCCTGCAGCTGACCTCGGGCTTCCAGGTCTTCCAGCAGGGCGGCGTGCGGCTTGAGCCCTACGTCATCGAATCGATCATCACCCAGGACGGTCGCCAGATCTTCCAGCATCAGGCCCCGCAGGCCGAGCGCCGCGTCTACGACATCAGCCACGCCTCGATCATGGTCAAGATGATGAAGAAGGTGGTCTCGGACGGCACCGCCAAGCGCGCCGCCTTCGGCCGCCCGACGGCGGGCAAGACCGGCACCAGCCAGAACTGGCGCGACGCCTGGTTCGTCGGCTTCACGCCCGACTATGTGACCGGCGTCTGGGTCGGCAACGACGACGAGAAGCCGATGAACAAGGTGGTCGGCGGCGACATCCCCGCCAGCATCTGGCGCCGCTTCATGATGACCGCCCACCAACCTCTGGCCATCCGCGACTTCGCCTGGCTGCTGCCTGACCCCGCGCCGCAGACCACGCCGGACCCGCGCAACGGCTATTACGAGACCCTGTCGGCCGAGTTCGCCCGGGCGGCCTCGGAGCTGGAGGCGGCGGCGAAAGCAGCCGAGACCCTGCAGCCCACCGCGCCCGCCCAACCGGCGCCGGAGCAGCTGCCTTACTAACCCCGTCATCCCGCGCTTTATGCGCAGGATGACGATGGCGGGTGGCCCTAGCGATATCCGGTCATCGACGCCGGCCGGTCCGCCGCCTTCGTCGCCCAGGTCTTGTTGGGCGTGGCGCTCATCGTGAAGACCAGGTCGCCGCCGGCGACGATCTCCTCGTGCTTGAGGTAGGCCCGCGTCAGCGGCTTGCCGTTCAGGGTCACTCTGGCCACGTAAGGCGTCGCGTCCGTCATGCCCTCGGCGCTCACCGTGAAGCGCTTGCCGTTCGGCAGGTTCAGGGCTGCCTTGTCCACGAAGGGGCGGCCGATGGCGTACTCGTTCGAGGCCGGAGTCACGGGGTAGAAGCCGAGGCTGGTGAACATCAGCCAGGCCGACATCTGGCCCAGGTCGTCATTGCCCGACAGGCCGTCAGGGGTCGGCTTGTACTGGCTCTTCACGATCTGGCTGAGCCGCGCCTGGGTCCGCCACGGCGCCCCGGCGTAGTTGTACATATAGGCCACGTGGTGGCTGGGCTCGTTGCCGTGGATGTACTGGCCGATGAGGCCAGCGATGTCCTCGGCGTGGCTGTAGTCGAGCTTGGAATTGTCGAAGTCGAACATGGCGTCCAGCTTCTTCACCGTCGCCGCGTCGCCGCCCAGCACCTTGACCACACCGCCCAGGTCCTGCGGCGCGAACCAGGAATATTGCCAGGCGTTGCCCTCGGTATAGTCCGAGCCATAGTTGATCGCGGTCGGGTCGAAGGGCTCGCGGAAGGCGCCGTCGCTCTTGCGGGCCCGCAGGAAGCCGGTCTTGGCGTCGAAGCTGTTGCGCCAGAAGCCGGCGCGCTTGTCGAAGGTCGCCGCGACGTCGGCTTGGCCCATGTCCTTGGCCATGCGGGCGATGGTCCAGTCGTCATAGGCGTATTCGACGGTCTTGGAGGCGGCTTCCGGCTCCTTGTCGATCGCGACATAGCCCAGCGTCATGTAGTCGCCGAGGCCGCCATAGGGGGCGTAGGTCGCGCTCTTGACCATGGCGTCCAGGGCCGCCTTGCCGTCATAGCCGCGGATGCCCTTCATCCAGGCGTCGGCGATCACCGGCACGGCGTGGTAGCCGATCATCGTCCAGGTTTCCTGACCGTGGAACTGCCAGACCGGCAGGAGGCCGTAAGGGCTGACGCGCTGCGAGGCGATCAGCGAGTTGACCACGTCGTTGGTGTAGCTTTCGGGCTGCACCAGGGTCAGCAACGGGTGCTCGGCCCGGAAGGTGTCCCACAGCGAGAAGGTCGAGTGGAAGGTGAAGGCCCGGCCGTCCAGCTTGCCCTCGTGCACCTGGTCGTCGGGACCGCGATAGCGGCCATCGGCGTCGGCGAAGACGCTGGGGGCCAGCAGGGTATGGTAGAGCGCCGTGTAGAGGGTCTTCTTCATCGGGGCCGGGGCCTCGATCTCGACCGCCCCCAGGGCCTTCTCCCACAGCGCCTTGGCGCGGCCGCGCTGGGCGTCGAAGTCGAAGCCGGGCTCGTCGCTGGCGAGGTTGGCGATCGCCCCGTCCTCGCTGACCGACGACAGCGCCACCTTGGCCGTCAGCGGGCCGTCGATCGGGCCGAAGTCGAAGACGCCGACCAGCGCCCTGCCCTGCACCTGGGCGCGATCGTTCGGCGTGCGCCCCGGCTGGGCGAAGCCCTTGTAGGGGATGTCGGCCTCGCGGTTGTGGAAGGCCTGGCCCACCAACGGCTTGTCGAACCTGATGGCGAAGAACAGCTTGCGGCCGGGCGCCCAGCCGCGCGTCTCGCGATAGCCGGTGATCGTCCCGTCCGGGGCCACGCGCAGCCGCGACCACAGCACCTTGCCCGGGTAGTTGTAGATCGAGGTGCGCAGATCGATCAGCACCTGGGCCTTTTGCCCCTTGGCGAAAGTGTAGCGGTGCAGGCCCGAGCGCAGGCCCGCCGTCAGCTCGGCGCGCACTTGGCTGTCGCTGAGCGTCACCGCGTAGTAGCCCGGCTGGGCGACCTCGCTGTCGTGGCTGTAGCGTGACCGGTAGCCCGAGCCCGGCTTGTCGGCCTCGCCCGGCTCCAGCTTCGCCTCGCCGGTCACCGGGGTCAGCAGGATGTCGCCCAGATCCGAGTGGCCCGAGCCCGAGAAGTGCGTATGCGAGAAGCCCAGGATGGTCGGGTCGCCGAAGCGATAGCCGGCCGCGCGGGCATAGCTCTGCTTGAAGGGCAGGATGTCGGTGTCGGGGCTCAGTTGCACCATGCCGAACGGCACGACCGCACCCGGGAAGGTGTGGCCGTCCCCGCCCGTGCCGATGAACGGATCCACCGACTCGTAGGCCGTCTGCGCCAGGGCGGGGCTCGCCGCCAGCATCGAGAGGCCGGCGAGCAGGGCGAGACGAAAGCGCATGGGAGGACTCCGCAACCTTGGCGAAACGCCACCCTAGCAGCGCCTACCGCGCCGTCGCCAGAGCCGGCGCGCCGTCGTCATCATCCTCGTTCAGCGCCCCCAGCTCGCCCCGCGCGCGGGCGGCCTTGCCGTAGACCCGCTCGAACAGCGGGCTGGCCATCAGGGTGGTGGCGATGGCCATGACCACCAGCATCGAGAACAGGGCCGGGCCGATGATGCCCTTCTGCAGGCCGATATTGATGATGATCAGCTCCATCAGGCCGCGGGCGTTCATCAGGGCGCCGATGCCCATGGCGGTGGCGTTGTCCTGGCCGTTCAGGCGGGCGGCGGCCCAGCAGGCGGCGCCCTTGGCCAGGATCGAGCCGGCCAGGATCACCAGGGCTACAGCCGCCAGGCTGAGACTGTTGACCATGGTCAGCTGCGTGTTGAGACCCGAGAAGGTGAAGAACATCGGCACCAGCAGGGCGAGCGCCAGCGGTTCAAGCTGCTTCTTCAATTCGCGGGTCAGCAGGCCGCGCGGCAGGGTCACGCCCAGGATGAAGCCGCCGAACACCGAGTGCAGGCCGACCGCGTCCATGGCCCAGGCCGACAACATGAACAGCGCCACGATCACCCCCAGCAGCGCGGGCGACAGCTTGCCCTCGCGCTCGGCGATGCGGCCCAGCGGGGCCAGCAGCTTCGGCCCCAGGGTCAACATGAACAGCGCGAAGGCTCCGCCGCCGACGATCGCCTTGACCGCCACGGCCGCGCCGCCGCCGAAGCTGGCCAGCACGATGGCCAGCACCGTCCAGGCGCCGGCGTCGTCGATGGCGCCGGCCGACAGCGACAGGGTGCCCAGCGGCGTCTTGGTCAGGCCGCGCTCCTGGATGATGCGGGCCAGCACCGGGAAGGCGGTGATCGAGATCGCCGCGCCCATGAACAGCGTGGCCTGCAGCGGCTGCACGCCCTTGCCGAACAGGCTCATGCTCATCAGCCACGGCGTCAGGGCGATGGCGACCAGGAACGGCGCGGCCATTCCCGACAGCGACACGGCCACGGCGCTCCTGGCGTTGGCCTTGAAATGGTCGCTGCGAAAGCCCAGCCCGACCAGGAACATGTAGAGTCCGACGCCCAGCTGGGCGCCGACGAACAGCACCGACTTGGTTTCCTTGGGGAACAGCGTCGCCTGCAGCTCGGGGGCCAGCAGGCCAAACAGCGACGGGCCCAGGATCACGCCGGCGATCATCTCGCCCACGACCTGCGGCTGGTCGAAGAACCGCTTCACCAGCCAGCCCATGGCCCGGCACGTGGCGACGATCACCGCCATCTGCAGGAAGAAGGCGACGCTGAGTTCAGCTGGAGTCATGGCGTAAATTCCCCCGGAGCGCCGCCTTTTGACGGTCGCGTTTCCAATCCCTGGCGGAACGCTAGCGGAGGGAGACAGCGTTGTCACGCAAGGAAGTAGAGCGCCCCCTCCGGCCCTTCGGGCCACCTCCCCCGTTTCACGGGGGAGGAGAAGGAAGCTCATCCTCCCCCGTGAAACGGGGGAGGTGGATCGGCGCCGATAGGCGGCGAGACGGAGGGGGCGCTAAGCCCTAATCCCGCAGCGGCCGCAGGCGGTTGACGTGGCCCATCTTGCGGCCGGGGCGGGCCTCGCCCTTGCCATAGAGGTGGACGCGGGTTTCGGGTTCGGCGGCCAGCTTCTTCCAGGCGTCGACGTCGGCGCCCAGCAGGTTGGTCATCTCGACGTGGTGGTGCGGGGCGGTGGGCCCCAGGGGCCAGCCGGCGACGGCGCGGATGTGCTGCTCGAACTGGTCGACCTCGCAGCCGTCCTGGGTCCAGTGGCCGGTATTGTGGACGCGCGGGGCGAACTCGTTGACCAGCAGCTTGCCGTCGGCCAGTTCGAACAGCTCCACGCCGATGACGCCGACATAATCCAGCGCGGTCAGGATCTTGGCGGCGATGGCCTCGGCCTGGTCGCGGGTCGCCGGGGTGACCTTGGCCGGGGCGACAGTGCGACGCAGGACGCCGCCCTCGTGATGGTTCTCGGCCAGCGGATAGCAGGCGATCTCGCCGTCGCGGCCGCGGGCGGCGATCACCGACAGTTCGCGGCCGAAGTCGGCCGGCGCTTCCAGGATGGCGTCCTGGCGGCCGATCTTGTCGAATGAGGCCTCGGCGTCAGCGGCCTTCTGGATCCAGGCCTGGCCCTTGCCGTCATAGCCCTCGCGGCGGGTCTTCAAGAGCGACGGGGCGCCGATCTTGGCCACGGCGGCGGCCAGGCTCTCGCTGTCGTGGACGGGGGCGAAGGCCACGGTCGGCACGCCGATCTCGGCCAGGAAGCTCTTTTCCACCACCCGGTCCTGGGCGGCGGCCAGGGCCTTGGCGCCCGGCGAGACCATCGCGCCCAAGGCGGCCAGCTCGGCCACGGTGTCGGCCGGCACGTTCTCGAACTCGTAGGTGACGACATCGCTGGCCTCGGCCAGGCGCTTCAGCGCCCAGCGGTCGTCATAGGCGGCCACGATCTGGCGGGCGGCGACGCGGCCGGCGGGCGAATTCTCTTCCGGGTCCTGGATGACGACGTCGAAGCCCAGGCGCGCGGCGGCCAGAGCCAGCATGCGGCCCAGCTGTCCCCCGCCAAGGACGCCGATGGTCGAACCAGGAACCAGGGGAAACTCGGCCATTGTCTCTTCTTAGTCCTCGACGCTTTCGGCGACGCTGTCGGTCTGGGCGGCGCGATAGGCCGTCAGGCGCTGGTTCAGGCCCGCGTCCGACAGGGCCAGGATCTGGGCGGCCAGCAGGCCGGCGTTCTTGGCCCCGGCTTCGCCGATCGCCAGGGTCGCCACCGGAATGCCGCCGGGCATCTGAACGATCGAGAGCAGGGAATCGAGCCCGCTCAGCGCCTTGGACTGCACCGGCACGCCCAGCACCGGCAGGTTGGTCATCGAGGCCGCCATGCCCGGCAGGTGCGCCGCGCCGCCGGCCCCGGCGATGATCACCTTGTAGCCGGCCTTTTCCGCGCCCGTGGCGAAGTCGAACAGGCGCTGGGGCGTGCGGTGAGCCGAAACGACCTTGGCCTCATAGGCCACGCCCAGGGCGTCCAGCGCGTCGGCCGCGCCCTTCATGGTCGGCCAGTCCGAGCGGCTGCCCATGATGATGGCGACTGGAGGCGTAGCGGCGGCCATGGCGTCGTTCCCTTTCGGCGCAAATGGAAGGCCGCCCCGTATGCGCGCCTTACCCGCCATGCAAGCCCAAAACGACACGGGGCGGATCAATGATTTGAGGAACCTGCGCGATTTCGTCCAATGGACGTGGTCAAGCCTTGGGCGCAAAGGCTCTGATCGCGGGCGCGTACCTGCGACGTCTTCGCGCCCCTCTTTGCGCGGAACATCGTTCCCGTTAACCATAGCCAAGCTGTGCAATAGCGATTCACGCGTAAAGCCCATGAAGATCGCCCCATGAAGATTACCGGCGCCCGGACCGAACCTTTCGCCGCCATCCGCAAGCGGGCCCTGGTCCGCGCGGGGGCTCAGGTGGTCGCGCGCGAAGTCGCCGCGCCCGACAGCGCCGCCTTCCTCGGCCTGAGCGAAGCGGACATGTCGCCGCAGGTCGTCGAGGCCCTGCAGACCCTGATGGGCGAGATCGAGGACCTGCGCAACGAGGTCTCCTCGCTGAAGCTGCGCCTGAACGAAGCGCAGGGCCTGGCCGACATGGACGCCCTGGCCCCCGTGCTCAATCGTCGCGCCTTCCTGCGCGAGGCCAAGCGCGTCGCCGCCTTCGCCCAGCGCTCCGGCTCGTCGGCCAGCCTGGTGTTCTTCGACCTCGACAACTTCAAGAGCGTCAACGACCGCTTCGGCCACACCGCCGGCGACGAGGCCCTGAAAGTGGTGGCCAAGCGCCTGCTGGCCAATGTCCGCGAGAGCGACGTGGTGGGCCGCATGGGCGGAGACAAGTTCGCCGTGCTGCTGTGCCAGGCAGACCAGGAGATGGCGCTGACCAAGGCCGAGATCCTGGCCGAGGCCGTCCGCTCGCGTCCCGTCGAGTTCGGCGAATGGTCGGTGCCGCTGCACATCTCGTATGGCGTGCGCGAGATCGAGCCCGGCGGCGATCCGGAAGTCGCCCTGGCCGAGGCCGACGCCTCCGTCTTCCTCCGCAAGCGCAAGACCGTCGCCTGACAACTGTCGGTCATGCGACCTTATCGCACGGCGACTCTACCCAGCTCGGCGAGATACAGATTTCATAGTCTGTTAAGCATGTCTGGGCGGGTTCGATGCAGCGTATTCTGGTCGCCGAGGACGATCCCGTCCTCTCGATGATCTACCAAATCACCCTGAGCGAAGCCGGCTTCGACGTGATGCTGTGCGCCGATGGCCAAGCCGCGTTCGAGGCCCTGGACAGCTTCGCGCCGGACCTCGTCATCACCGACCATTCGATGCCGCGCATGAGCGGCGGCGAACTGGTCAGCGCCGTGCGCCGCCGCTGCCCGCAAGCCGCCACCCTGATGGCCTCGGGCGTCAATGCGCGCCTGCTGAAGGCCGACCAGCACGCCGACGCGCGGCTGGAGAAGCCGGTCACGCCGGGCAGCCTGCTGCAGACGGTCCGGGCGCTGGAGGCCCAGCGCTATACGGTCTAGGCGATGATGTCCGGCATCAGCTGATCTTCCAGCCGGCCGATTTCATCCTTCAGCCCCAGCTTCTTCCGCTTCAGGCGGGCGATCTGCAGCATGTCTGGCTGGTAGCGCTCTTCCAGGGCGACGATGGCGTCGTCCAGGTCCTTGTGCTCCTCGCGCAGGTCCGCGATGCGACGTTCGATCGCGATGTCGGTATCGTCCGACGGATCATCGTCGTTCATGGACATGTCTCGAGTGGCCCCTCTAGGCGTCTTAGATAGCAAAGGCTGACGGCCGGTAAAGGCTTAGCCGTTCGGGTTGTCGAGCGCGGCGGCCAGCTGTTCCAGCGCCGAGCGGCGCGGCGGATCTCCCGCAGCCTCCGCGGCCGCGATCAGGCCGCCCAGCATCGGCATGGGCTGGCCGGAAGACCCGCTCAAGGCCTCCAGGCTCTCCATCAGAACGCGCTCGCCCCGCAATTCGACCGCCTTGACCGCATCGCGCAACGCTTCCTTGGCCGCCTCATCGACCGGCGGACGCAGCGGCTTCAGCGCCCGACGCACGCTGCGCAGCGGCGCGCCGATCTCGACGTCCCAGGCGCGCATCATCCGGGCGGCGTCCTTCAGGTCGGCGCTACGCCCCTCCTGCGCCATCCAGGCGGCCCACAGCAGCCACGGCACGTTCTGGCCATGGGCGTCCTGCAGATGCAGGCAGGCGTCTGCGACCGGTTGTCGCGCGTAAGCCTTCAGGGCCCAGTCCCAGAAGCCCATCGCTCTTAACCCTCGGCCCTGCCGGTGATGGTCTGCAGGTCCTCGCCCCAGCGCTTCACCGGGGCCCAGGACAGGTCGAACAGGTCCAGCGTCCGGCCCACCGACTGGTCGACCATCTCATCGATCGAAGTGGGCTTGGCGTAGAAGGCCGGCAGCGGCGGGGCGATCACCGCGCCCATCTCGGCCAGCTTGGTCAGGGTGCGCAGGTGGCCCAGATGCAGCGGCGTCTCGCGCACCATCAAGACCAGGGTGCGGCGCTCCTTCAGGGTGACGTCGGCGGCCCGGGTCAGCAGCGAGGACGTAACGCCGGTGGCGATTTCGCTCATCGTCCGCACCGAGCAGGGCGCGACGATCATCCCCAGGGTGCGGAACGAGCCGGACGCGATGGCGGCCCCAATGTCGCTCACGCGGTGGACGACATCTGCCCGTTCGTTGAGCTCGCTCGCCGACAGGCCGGTCTCCTGCTGCAAGGTCAGGACCGCCGACTTGGAGACGACGAGGTGGCTTTCGACTTCCAGATCGCGGCAGGCGTCCAGCGCTCTAATGCCGTAGATCACGCCCGAAGCGCCTGAAATTCCCACGACCAGCCGGGGCTTTTCACCGGGTCTTTGTGGGGGCTTCGGAGCGTCCGTCATGGTGAATTTTCGTCCGACTTAGGAGCAAGATCGGCGACGTCAAGCGCCGCCGATTGCAATCATATGTGATCTGACAGCGCCGCGCAGCCGGTGTTCACTTTGGTCTCCAACAGCAAGGAGCCGAGAGCCATGGCCATCGAATCCCGTATCCGCGAGCTTGGGACCCGTCACGAGACCCTTGATCGCAAGATCCAGGACGAGACCAGTAGACCCAACAGCGACGGAACCATGCTTAGGGAGCTTAAGCGCCAGAAGCTGCGCCTTAAGGAAGAGATCGAGGGCCTCAGGGCCAGGATGCACTAGCTAGGGAATAGCTGAAAAACACGAGGCCCCGCTCCAGCAAGGAGCGGGGCCTCTGCTTTTTCAGGCGCGGAGGAAGCCTAGTCCTCGTCTTCCTCGTCGACGTAACCCGTCGACTTGCCGAACACGTCCTCGGCCTTGATCTCGCCGCGCTTGGCGCGGAAGTCGACTTCTTCTTCCTCGACCTCGGGCTCGAACTGGCCGGCTTCGGCGGCGGGACGCAGGGTCGGGTCTTCCGGCAGGATGCCCTTCTTCAGGTCGTCCTTGGCCTTCTTCTCGGCGGCCTTCTTGACCAGGGCGTCCAGTTCCAGCTGGCCGACCAGGCCCAGGGTCACGGGATCGACCGGCTTGATGTTGGCGGCGTTCCAGTGCGTGCGGGCGCGGACCTGCTCGATCGTGGCCTTGGTGGTGCCCAGGAGCTTGGAGATCTGGGCGTCGGTCACTTCGGGGTGGTGACGCAGGAACCAGGCGATGGCGTCGGGACGGTCCTGACGACGCGACACCGGGGTGTAGCGCGGGGCCTTCTTTTGCGGCTTCAGCAGCTCGGCGTGGCGGCTGACCTGAGCCTTCATGCGGTATTCCGGCTTGGCCTGAGCCTTGTCCAGTTCCTCGCGGGTCAGCTGACCGTTGCCGATCGGGTCGGCGCCGCGGATGTCGCGCGCCACTTCGCCGTCAGCGATGCCGCGCACCTCCAGCGGGTGCAGGCCGCAGAAGTCGGCGATCTGCTCGAAGCTGAGCGAGGTGTTGTCGACCAGCCAGACAGCGGTCGCCTTGGGCATCAGGATGTCGGACATGCGGCCCTCCAGAAATGACGGCGCCCGGCCTTTCGGCCGGGCGGGATGTTGCAAAAGCTATAATCCCGTTCTTCGGGAAAGGGAACGGGGAGCTTTGGGGTTCCTGGCTCTATTCTATTGAGCGGACGGGACCTTGGCGACGACCTAGTCGACCGTCATCACCACCTTGCCGACATGCTCTCCGGCCTCGAGGTGGGCATGGGCCTTGGCGGCGTCCGCCAGCGGGAAGGTGGCGTCGACGATGGGCTTCAGCTTGCCGGCCGCCACCCAGGGCCAGGCGATACGCTCGACTTCGGCCGCCAGGCGGGCCTTTTCGTCAGACGAGCGGGGGCGCAGGGTCGAGCCGGTGATCACCGCGCGCTTCTGCATGATCTTCATCACCGGGACTTCCAGCACCGCCCCGCCCAGGCTGGCGATGTAGACGATGCGGCCACCGGTGTTCAGGGCGTCGAGGTTCTTGTCGAAATAGCTGGCCCCGACCATGTCCAGCACGACGTCAGCGCCGCCAGCGGCCTTGACGACCTCGGCGAAGTCCTCGGCCTTGGTGTCGATCGCGATGTCGGCGCCCAGCGCCAGCGCCTTGGCCTTCTTGTCGGCGCCGCGGCCAGTGGCGATGACCTTGGCGCCCGCCGCCTTGGCCATGGCGATCGCGGTTGTTCCGATTCCGGACGTTCCACCGTGAACCAGCAGAGTCTCGCCGCCCTTCAGCGCGCCATGCTCGAACACGTTGGCGAAGACGGTGAAGACGGTCTCGGGCAGGGCCGCGGCGTGGATCAGGTCCAGCCCCTCGGGAATCGGCAGGGCGTGGCGGGCGTCGACCACGGCGTACTGTGCGTAGCCGCCGCCGCCCAGCAGGGCGCAGACCTTGTCGCCGGCCTTCCAGCGGCCCGCGCCCACAACGACCTCACCGGCCACTTCCAGGCCCAGGGTCGCCGGCGCGCCGGGCGGCGGCGGGTAGAAACCCATGCGCTGCAGCAGATCGGGACGGTTCACGCCCGCCGCGGCGACCTTGATCAGGATCTCGCCGGGTCCCGGTACGGGACGCTCCAGCTCCACCGCCTGAAGAGCCTCCGCCGGCCCCTTGCCGCCGTCGATCGCGATCGCCGTCATCGTCTCAGCCATGGCCCGGCTCCCTCGTCACGCTTGCCTTGAGACCTAGGTAGGCGTCAGATATCCCGTAGAAAAGGGAGAAAAGCCGATGTTCGAAGAGCCTGCGGAACCCCGCGCCTTCACGCGCGGCGCCTTGAACGAGACGACCCACGAGGATCTCGAGGTCTATGGCGTCGCGGAGCTGGAGGAACGCATCGAGGCCCTGCAGGCCGAAATCGAGCGCACCAAGGCTCAACTGAGCAAGAAAAAAGCCGGCCGCGATGCGGCGAATGCGCTGTTTGGTCGCCTGGACTAATAGCGGTCTAAGGGTCTTTTAAGGTTTCGGTGAGGTTACTGGCGTCTTAAGCGCTCATCCGAACGCGGACGCATTCTTGTCGTGAGAAGGTCGGGGGTGGGTCGCAACGGGACGGCGAGTTCTGGCACGGGCGTTGCAGTCCCTCTGCCAAGCGAGACGTCCTCGCGGCCTTTCGAGGGGCATTGAGTAGCTATGACCGAACTGAACGCGTTCGCCGACACGCCTTGGCGCGCTGGAGTTATCCAGGACTTCGCGCGATCGGAACTGTTCGACCGGACGTTCGAGGAAGGCATGCAGCTGGTCGAGGAGACCGCCGCCTATCTGGACGGGGCTGGACGCCATGACAGCAAGGTGTTGTCGCGCAACGCCGCCCTGGACTACGCCACCGAGAGCATGCGCCTGACCACCCGCCTGATGCAGCTGGCCTCGTGGCTGCTGGTCCAGCGGGCCGTGCGCGAGGGCGAAATGCTCCCGGAAGCCGCCTGCGCCGAAAGCTATCGCCTGAACCTGGAAGCCGCCGGCGCACCGCCCGCGGTGGAAGAGTTGCCTTTCGGCCTGACCAACCTGCTGCAGCGCTCCGAGCGCCTGTACGAGCGCGTGCGTCGCCTGGACCAGCGCATGTACGTCGAATCGCCGAACGAAGAGGCCCCGCGCCCGGTGCAGGCCCAGTTCGACCGCCTGACGGCGGCGTTCGGGGGGTAAGGCTCCATAGATCCGATCTTCCCGGCGAAAGCCGGGACCCAGATCTCATGGCGCCTAAGCTGACGGGAACCGCTCGGCGCTTGTAGAACCCGCCTCAGCGCTCTTCCATCTGGGCCCCGGCTTTCGCCGGGGAACCGGTGAGTTACTTTCCGTACCGCATCCGCGCCAGCGCTCCGACCGCGCTTGCAGCCAGATCCATCGGCTTGAGGCCCGCCTTCCACTTCTCGAAGGCCATGACGTTGTCGATGCGGGCGTCGAGATGCGTCAGGGCCGAGGCGCGGCCCGAGCCTAAGTCGACCGCCAGGGTCGAAACGAGAATCCCCGACAGGATCGCCCGCTTGGAATAGTGGTTCTCGTCGGTCGCCGTGTCGCCCGCCCAGCGCCAGATCGCGTCGGCCGATTCCCAGGTCAGGCGTGAGGCCAGGGCCAGATTGGTCGGAAAGGCCAAGAACGCCGCCAGCGGTCGCATGACGTCGGCATTTTGCTGGGCCGCATCGAGTCGGGCGACGACGCCCTCACGGATTCGCTGGCGAATCTTCAGGCTCGGCAGGTCGAAGGCCGCCAGCGTGTTCAAAGCTGTCGCATCGTGGCGCCGCGACAACAGGGCGGCGAGATCTCGCGCCCCTTCCGGCAGCAGCAATTGCCCCTCGGCGTCGGACAAACCCACTGCGGCAAGGGCTCGGCTGACCAGGCTGGCGTTCCAGCCCGTGCGGGGCGCAAGGCGCAGGGCCTCGTCCAGCACGCGCTGTTCGGCCGTGTCGGCCCAGGACTCGCCAGCGTGACCCGAAGCTTGAGCGGCGGCGGAAGCGGTTTGTGTCATAAATCCGAGTCTACACTGGTGTTTAGGCCGCGTCCCGCATGGACAGCGGCTCCTCGCTCTGCTATCAGCCCCGCCTCATCGCCTGGGAGAACCCCTCTCAGGTTACCCGGTTTTGTTCGCCCGCCCGGCCCCTCAAGAGGGACTTGGGAATATTGGTCGGGCTGTCGAATGGAGAGATACCCCTGGTCCAGATTTTCGTCCGCGACAACAACGTCGATCAGGCGCTGAAGGCCCTGAAGAAGAAGATGCAACGCGAAGGCTCGTTCCGCGAAATGAAGCGGCACGTGCACTATGAGAAGCCGTCGGAAAAGCGCGCTCGCCAAAAGGCTGAAGCCGTCCGTCGCGCCCGCAAGCTGGCCCGCAAGCGCGCCCAGCGCGAAGGCCTGCTGCCGATGCCGAAGAAGCCGAGCCGGTAGATCCGGACTCTTCTTCGCTGAAGATCTTCGAAAGCCGCGCGGCATGCCGCGCGGCTTTCGTCGTTTCCGGCCGGGCGTCAGCGCCCCGCACAAGATGAACGCAACATAACGAGCGGCTCAGAACCGCTTCAGGCTGGACGTGTTTCTCTGTCTTCAACGTCGCTTCCCCCTCCTAACCGAGAGCGACGCGGAACTTGAAAGAGGAACCGAACCGATGATGAAGAAGATCCTGATCCCGATCGTTGCGGTCTCGGCCCTGGCCGCTGCCGCCCTGCCCGCCGTCGCTTCGGCGCAGTCGATCAACCAGCGCCAGGACATGCTGGAGCGCCGCATCGACCAAGGCCAGCGCAACGGCTCTCTGACCCGTCACGAAGCCCAGCGCCTGCGCAGCGAACTGCGTGAGACCAATCGCCTGGAAGCCCGCTATCGTCGCGGCGGCCTGAGCGGCTGGGAACGCGCGGACCTGGACCGCCGCTTCGACCGCATCAGCGCCCAGATCCGCTATGAGCGCCACGACCGCGACTATGGCTATGGCTACGGCCACGGCCCGCGTCGCTAAGCGACCTTAAGCCGGCTCCACCCGGAGCCGACCTTCAAGCACCGTCAGGCCGCGGCCGCGCAACAGAATGCGCGCGCCGCGGCTTTCGCATTCCAGGTCCCCGCCTCGGCCGGGATAGGCCTGGTGGAACTTCAGGACCGTCTCGCCCAGCTTGTCGCCGTACAGCGGCATGAGGATGCAGTGGGCCGAGCCGGTCGTGGGATCTTCCGGGATCCCTGCGGCGGGCGCGAAGAAGCGGCTGACCACGGCATAGGCCCGGCCAGGATCGGCCTGGGCGACCACCACGACCTGCCCCGCCCCATCCGTCGCCTCGCCGCCGATCGCCTTCAGCGCCGCCAGGTCCGGCGTCAGCGCCCGCACCGTCGCTTCGTCCTGCAACACAGCGATCAGATAGGCGCCGGCCCAGACCTCGACCGGCGTGACGCCCAGCGCGTCGACCAGTCCCGCCGGGACGTCCGTGCGACGCGGCGGATCAGCCGGGAAGTCCATTTCCAGTCCCTCGCCGGCGCGCCTGACGGTCAGCGGCCCCGACAGGGTGTCGAAGGTCAGCAAAGGGACGTCGACGCCAATCTCCAGGAACAGCGTGTGGGCCGCCGCCAAGGTGGCGTGGCCGCACAGCGGTGCTTCGCGTGCGGGCGTGAACCAGCGCAGGCCGTAGCGGGCCGGGTCGGCGGTTTTCAGCAGATAGGCCGTCTCAGCCTGATTGTTCTCGGCGGCCAGGGCCTGCATCCAGGCGTCGGAGGGCCATTGCTCGAACGGCTCGACCACACAGGCCGGATTGCCCTTGAACGGGGCGCTGGCGAAGGCGTCGACGGTCCACTGGCGCATAAGCGATCTCCCAAGCTGGACACCGCTGGTATGCGCCCGTCGAGACGGACGCAAAGCCTATATTGTCCCGATTACAATCAGCCCTCGATGCTGATCTCGGGCCAGCGGGCCTTGGCCGAGCCGGTGGTGCGCTCCCAGCCGCCCGCGCCCTTGACCCGCAGCGGGTTGGGCCGCAGGCGCTTGGCGAACAGGTCCTCCAGGCCGAACGGGGCCCAGATGCGCAAGCTGTCGTCCTTCTCCAGCCGCACGCCAACGCAGAAGGCCGTGGCCACGAAGCGCTTCAGGGCCGCGGCGCTGTCCTCCAGCGGCGGATAGGGCTCGTCGGCGCCGAACTTCTTCTCGAACCACAGATGGACCCGGGCCTGATTACGCACCTCGACGAGCTCGCGCAGCGGCGGCTGGAACGCGGCGGCGACGCGCTGGATGACGACGTCCTCGGCCTCGTAGCTGGTGTCGCTGTCGTCGTGATAGGCGACGTCGTAGTCCTTGATGCCGTAGTCCAGCGGCCGCCCCGTCAGGTGGTTCCAGACCGGCTGGTAGACCGCGCCCGAGAAGATCATCCAATCGGGCAGGTCCAGGTCGCGGACGGTCTGGAGCACCGCCCAGGTCATCGGGGTGGCGCGGACGATCTCTTCCAGCTGAGCCTCGAGCGTCATGCGCGCAGCGTCCAGCCGTGGTCCAGAGGGCCATGGCCGGCGCCGAAACCCGGGGCGCGCAGCATGGCCTCGTGGACATAGTTCCAGGCCCGGGCCACGGCCTCTTCCAGGGCCAGGCCCTGGGCCAGGCCGGCAGCGCAGGCTGACGCGAGCGTGCAGCCGGTGCCGTGGGTGTGGCGGGTCTCGATTCGCTCGCCCTCGAAGGTGGTTTCGCCGGCGCTGGTCATCAGCACGTCGACGACGCGGTCACCGGGGACATGGCCGCCCTTCATCAGCACGGCCTGGGCGCCCATGGCCAGCAGGGCCTCGCCGGCGCGACGCAGGTCGTCGGTGGTCTCCACGCTCAGGCCGGTAAGAGCGGCGGCCTCGGGAGCATTGGGCGTCAGCAGGGCCGCGCGCGGGATCATCAAGCTCTTCACTGCGCCGATCGCGGCCTCGGCCAGCAGGGACGCGCCGCCCTTGGCGATCATCACCGGATCGACGACGGCCGGGACGCCTGCCGCATGATCGATGGCGGCGGCCACCGTCTCGACCACGCCGGCGTCGCCCAGCATGCCGGTCTTGATGGCGTCGGCGCCGATGTCGTCCAGCACCACGCGGGCCTGGGCGGCGATCACGTCCAGCGGGATCGGATGCACCCCGGTGACGCCCAGGGTGTTCTGCACCGTGATCGCCGTGACGGCGGTGGCGGCGTAACCGCCCAAGGCGGTGATGGTCTTGATGTCGGCCTGGATGCCTGCGCCGCCGCCGGAATCGGATCCGGCGATGACGAGGACGCGGCCTTGGTGCGCTTTGGACATCCCCGGTGTTTAGGCGGGAATCGGAGGGTTGGGGAGGCCCTAAGCCGCCTGCAGCGCGTGCTGCCAGGCGCCGGCCAGGGCGCGCGGGAGGATCGGCTTCTGGACGACGACGCCGTTGTCCTGCTCCCCCATGGCCTTGGCGTGGCCGGTGACATAGACGACCGGGATCGGACCCAGGTGCGCCATGATCATCGAGACCGCCTCGACGCCGGTGCCACCCACGATCCGGTAATCTGCCGTGATCAGATCCGGCTTTCGTTTGAGCGCACAGTCCAGAGCCTCAAGCGGGCTCTCGGCGATGGCTACCGTCGTGAACCCCTGCTCTTTAAGGAGTTCCTCGATTTCCATCGCGATCAGAATTTCGTCTTCGATGATCAGGGCGTGTCGTGGTCGCATTGTTCACCAGCTTTCGAAAAGCCGTCCCCCGATATTAGGACAAGTGATTCCATCTCCGACAAGCGAGACCGAGTCGCAGTTCAACCCAGAATCGAAGCCTGGACGTCCAGGGCCTGAACCATCTCGCGCACATCGTGGACCCGAACGGCCGCCACGCCGGTGGCTGCGCCGTGCAGATGAACCGCCAGCGAGCCGCCCAGACGGTCCGTGGCCTCGCCAGCCGACGGGTCGATGCCGGCGATGAAACGCTTGCGGCTGGCCCCCAGCAGGACCGGATAGCCCAGGGCGACAAACCGCGGCAGGGCCTTCAGCAGCGCGATGTTGTGCGCCACCGTCTTGCCAAAGCCGATGCCGGGATCCAGCCAGATACGGTCCTTGGACACCCCGGCGGCCATGGCGGTGAAGGCCCGCGCCAGCAGGAAGGCCTCGACCTCGGCGACGACGTCGTCATAGCGCGGATCGTCCTGCATGGTGCCGGGCTCGCCCAGCATGTGCATCAGGACGACCTCGCAGCCCAGCTCGGCGGCGACCTCCGGGGCGTTGGGCGAGTAGCGCAAGGCGGCGACGTCGTTCCAGATCGTCGCCCCGGCGGCGACGGCCGCCTTCGCAACGCCAGGCTTGAGGGTGTCGATCGAGATCGGAATGTCGCTGGCCTTGCGGATCGCCTCGATCACCGGGACCACGCGCAGGATCTCGTCGAACTCAGCGACCTGCGCTGCGCCCGGCCGAGTGCTCTCGCCGCCGATGTCCAGGATATCGGCGCCCTGGGCGATCAGGCGGCGAGCGTGCTCGACGCCCGCGGCGGAGTCGAAGTGCTTGCCGCCGTCGGAGAAGCTGTCGGGCGTGACGTTGACGATCCCCATCACTCTTGGTCGTGTGATGGTCGGGCGCTGGTCCGTGCTCATCTGGAAAAGCCTACGCCTCGCGCAGCATCCGGTCGACCCGGGCGGCCAGGTCGCTGACCGCGAAGGGCTTGGTCAGCACTTCCATGCCGTGCTCGATATGGCCGTGGTTCAGCACCGCGTTCTCGGCATAGCCGGTGATGAACAACACCCGCAGGTCGGGCCGTAGCGCCCGCGCGCCGTCGGCGACCTGCCGGCCATTCAGCCCGCCAGGCAGGCCGACATCGGTGATCAGCAGGTCGATCGCGTCGTTGTTCTGCAGGATCCGCAGGCCGGTCGCGCCGTCCGGGGCCTCCAGGCAGGCGTAGCCCAGCTCGGCCAGCGCATCGACGACCAGCATCCGCACCGTGGGTTCGTCGTCGACCACCAGCACGGTCTTGCCGCCTTGCGCCTGAGCGGCCGGCGCTGTGGGCTCGACCGGCGCGACCTCTTCCTCGCCCAAGGCGCGCGGCAGGTAAAGGCAGACCATCGTCCCCTCGCCCACCTCGGAATAGATCCGGACATGGCCGTTGGACTGGCGCGCGAAGCCATAGACCATGGACAGACCCAGGCCCGTGCCCTGGCCAATCGGCTTGGTGGTGAAGAACGGGTCGAACACCCGCTCCAGCGTGGCCTTGTCGATGCCCGCGCCGGTGTCGCTGACGCAGACCGAAACGTACTGGCCCGGCTCCAGCCCGTGATCGCGGGCGGTGCGGGCGTCCAGCCAGCGGTTGCCGGTCTCGATGGTAATCCGCCCCCCGTCCGGCATGGCGTCGCGGGCGTTGATGCACAGGTTGAGCAGCGCGTTTTCCAGCTGGTTGGCGTCCACCAGGGTGGGCCACAGGCTGGAGGCGGCGACCATCTCGACCTTGATGCCAGGCCCGACCGTGCGGCGCACCAGCTCGGCGAAGTCGGCCATCAGACGATTGATGACCACCGAGCGCGGAGCCAGGGTCTGGCGGCGCGAGAAGGCCAGCAGGCGATGGGTCAGGGCCGCCGCGCGCCGCGCCGCGCCCTGGCCGGCCGCCAGATAGCGCTCGACGTCGCTGCCGCGCCCTTGGGCCAGACGCGCGCCGATCATCTCGAACGAGCCCGAGATCCCCGCCAGCAGATTGTTGAAATCATGGGCCAGGCCGCCGGTCAGCTGGCCGACCGCCTCCATCTTCTGGGCCTGGCGCAGAGCCTCCTCGGCCTCGCGCAGGCGTTCCTGTTCGGCCAGGCGCTCGGTGACGTCGTAGACGAACTGATAGGCTCCGACCTGCACGCCCTCGGCGTCGCGCAGGGGGTGGAAGCGCATTTCGTAGTAGCGCCGCTCGCGGCCTTCCTCGCCGAACTCGCCGATCTCGACGAAGGCCTCGCCCGACAGCGCCTTTTCCCAGACAGCGCGGACCGAGGCCTGATGCTCGGGCTTGTCGGCCAGCAGGGCCAGCATGTTGTCGCCGACCTGCGGCCGCATGCCGAAGATCCGCTCGAACTCGCCGGCTGAGGCGCCGTTGATGGCCAGCCAGTTCAGGTCCATGTCGGCGACCTGGACGAAGATGTTCGTGCCCTCGACGATGTCGGCCAGCAGCCGGCGCTCGGCCAGGGCCTGGGCGACGCGGGCTTCCAGCGTCTCGTTGAGGCGACGCAGTTCCGCCTCTGCCTGCTTGCGAGCCGTGACGTCCTGGAACAGCACCGCCACCTGGCGAAGCTCGGGCGGCTCGATGCGGAACGAAGACAGCGACAGGTGCCGGCCGGTAGCGACCAGCTCCTGCTCGAAACGGATCGGCTCGCCCGTGCGCAGCACCGCGCCATAGCGGGCCACCCAGGCGTCGGCTTCCTCGCCGACCATCTCGCGCAGCTTCTGGCCCACGACATTGGGAATACCGGCGTGGCGCTCGTACGCCGCATTGGCCATGATGTGCACGTAGTCGCTGAGCGGGCCGAATGGCCCGTCCAGGAATTCGATGACGCAGAAGCCTTCGTCCATCGACTCGAACAGCGCGCGATAGCGGCGCTCGTCGGCGATGCGGGCGTGCTCCAGGCGCACGCGCTCGGTGACGTCGTTGCAGTGGACCAGGACGCCCTGGACCAGCCCATTCTCGTCGCGCACGGGCGAGAACAGCAGGTTGCACCAGGCCGCCTCGCCGTCGGGCCGCGTGAAGCCGACCGTCTCGCGCACCACACTCTCGCCGGCCTGCGCCCGGGCCAGCAGCGACAGGCCCTCGCGGATCGGGAACACTTCGGTGAACGGCGCGCCCAGGGCCGTGGCGTTGGCCGCGCCGAGCAAGTTTCTGGCGGCGTCGTTGTGCAGCACCGCCGCGTCTTCGCCCCAGGCCAGGAACGAGGGAATCGGCGAGGCCAGCATCATGCCGGTCGCCACCTTCAGCGCCGGCGGCCAGCCCTCGGGCGCCCCCAGCATGGAGCCGGACCAGTCGCGCCCCGCCACCGTCGCGCCCATCTCGCCGCCACCGGTCAGGAAGGCGGGGATCAGGGGCGAATTGGAAGGCGAGTGCGAGGGCTCGTCGGCGACAGTCATGGTGTCCAAATAGCAGAGCCCCCAGGCCGCGTCTGCGTCGACACGCGCCCTGAGCTTGCAACGCCCACTTGGCGGGACGGTTGCGGTTCGTCGATGAAAAATCTCGGCGGGCGACAGAGCGCCCTCCCCCCAACGAAAAAGGCCGGCTCTTTCGAGCCGGCCTTTCCGTTTCGATCTCAGCCTGTTCAGGCCGTGACGCTGGCGCCCGCGCCTGGCGAGAGCGGAACCAGGGATGGCGCGACGACCGTCTCCTTGTTCTCTTCCTCTTCGCGCGTGGGCAGTTCGCCCTTCAGCACGCCCAGGATCTCGTCGCCCGACAGGGTTTCATATTCCAGCAGCGCCTTGGCGACCGAGTGCAGGTGGTCCAGTTCGGTGGACAGGATACGGCGAGCCTCGTCCTCGCCGCCCTTGACCAGGCGACGGACTTCGCTGTCGATCTTGATCATGGTCTCTGGCGAGACGTTCTGGGTGCGGGCGACCGAGTGGCCCAGGAACACCTCGTCCTGGTTGTCGCCATAGGCCACCGTGCCCAGCTCGTCCGAGAAGCCCCAGCGGGTGACCATGTTGCGGGCCAGGCTGGTGGCGGCGCTGATGTCGCTGGACGCGCCCGAGGTGATCTTCTCCTTGCCGAAGATCAGCTCCTCGGCGACGCGACCGGCCATCATGATGGCCAGGCGCGAGGTCATCATGTCGTAGCTCATCGAGTAGCGGTCGCCCTCGGGCAGCTGCATGACCATGCCCAGGGCGCGGCCGCGCGGCACGATCGTGGCCTTGTGGACCGGATCGGCGACGGGGACGCGCAGGGCCACCAGGGCGTGACCACCCTCGTGATAGGCGGTCAGCTTCTTCTCGGCGTCGCTCATGGCCATCGAGCGGCGCTCGGCGCCCATCATGACCTTGTCCTTGGCCGACTCGAAGTCGTGCATGGTGACCATGCGGCGGTTCTTGCGGGCGGCCAGCAGGGCGGCTTCGTTGACCAGGTTGGCCAGGTCGGCGCCCGAGAAGCCCGGGGTGCCGCGCGCCAGCGTCTTGACGTCGACGTCGGCGGCCAGCGGCACGTTCTTCATGTGGACGCGGATGATCTTCTCGCGGCCGGCGACGTCGGGATTGGGCACCACGACCTGACGGTCGAAGCGGCCCGGACGCAGCAGCGCGGGGTCCAGCACGTCGGGACGGTTGGTGGCGGCGATCAGGATGATGCCTTCGTTGGCTTCGAAGCCGTCCATCTCGACCAGCAGCTGGTTCAGCGTCTGCTCGCGCTCGTCGTTGCCGCCGCCCAGGCCGGCGCCGCGGTGGCGACCGACGGCGTCGATTTCGTCGATGAAGATGATGCAGGGCGCGTTCTTCTTGGCCTGCTCGAACATGTCGCGCACGCGGCTGGCGCCGACGCCGACGAACATCTCGACGAAGTCCGAACCGGAGATGGTGAAGAACGGCACGCCCGCCTCACCCGCGACGGCGCGGGCGATCAGTGTTTTACCCGTACCCGGAGGGCCGACCAGCAGAGCGCCCTTGGGGATCTTGCCGCCCAGGCGCTGGAACTTGGCCGGATCCTTCAGGAAGTCGACGACCTCCTGCAGCTCTTCCTTGGCCTCGTCGACGCCGGCGACGTCCTCGAAGGTGATGCGGTTCTTGTTCTCGGTCAGCAGGCGAGCCTTGGACTTGCCAAAGCCCATGGCGCCTTTGGCGCCGCCTTGCATCTGGCGCATGAAGAACAGCCACACGCCCACGACCAGCAGGATCGGCAGCAGCTGGATCAGGATCGCCCAGGGGCTGATCGAGCCGCTCTTGAACTTCACGTCGGCGTTCTTGGCCACCATGCGGTTGACCAGTTCCTCGGAGTTCATCGGCGCGTTGACGACGAGCTTCTTGTTGTCGGCCGTCGTGGCGGTGACCTGCTGGCCCGCGATCTCGGCAGACTTGATCTTGCCCGCGTCAACGTCCTTGAGCAGCTGCGAATAGCTGACTTCGCCGGTGTTGCGGGTGCGCTGGTTCTGGCTGACGACGAACACGCCGCCCAGCACCGCGATGATCACCAGCCAGATGGCCAGGTTCCTGAAGTTCATACGCCTCGTCTTCCCAACGAATAGTCTCGACCCGATAAGATAAGGGGTCGAGGGCGCTTGCGCCATCCACGTGACATCAGGTCACGGATTCTTGGTCATGAAGGCCGATCGCGGCCTCGAAGCGACCCAGAACGAGCAGGCGCGCGCGCCCTCCCCCATCGACTGCAAACTCCGGGCCGTCAAGCGCGGGACACCACGGTTCGGTTCCCGCGAGACTCAGCAAGGGCAAGGCCGGACGGGCCGGCGCCGGGAAGGCGAGCAGGCCTGCGCGCTGGCTGGGCGACAGGACCGAAGCGCTTCCCTTCAAGGCATTGATGGTCAGCGGCCGCGTTCCGGCGGTGACCTCCCAGCGACCGTCCCAGACGCCGGTCTCGCCAGGCCGCAGCGCCAAGGGCGCCAGGCCGCCGCGCGCCGTCTCGCCGGCGTCGCGACAGACCAGCACGTCTTCTCCGGCCTCGACCCGCGCCCCGGCCAGGGTGGCGGCGAAGGTCTCTCCCGTCCGGATCCGCTGGACCAGGCGCTGCAACCGCTCGCCGCGCGGCGGCCGTTGGGTTCCGGCGGCGCACAGCAGGGCCGCGGCCAGGTGGCTGGCGGCGACGTCGCGCGGCAGACGGATCGCCCCGGCCGTGTCGATCACAAAAGCCGGCGGCGCGCGGCGCAAAGACTCCTGGGCCTCGACCTCGTCGACGCCGGCGGCCCTGGCCCGCGCCCGGGCGTAGCGCAGGTCGTCATTGGCGGGATCGTCCAGCCAGATCTCACCGTCGGCCTCGAGGGCCGAGCGGATCTCTTCGCGCCCCAGCGCCAGCAAAGGTCGCAGAAGAAACACCTCCCGCCCCTCCGGCCACACCGGCGACGGCGCCCACTCGCGAGGGTCTGAGACCGTCGAGCCCTCCGAGCGCATGGCCGCGCCCTCGGCCAGGTCGCTGGCGGTGTGGCCCAGCAGCAGGACCTCCGCGCCGGCAGCGCGCGCAGCGCTGGCCAATAAAGCATGGCGAGCGCGGCGGGCCGCGGCGGGAACGCCTGAGGTCGGCTTGGCTCCGATCCAGGTCAAGGCTCGCGCTTGCGCGCCCAGGGCCCGCGCCTTGGCGACGGCGTCGGCGGTCCACCGGGCGCTATCGGCCTGCAGCCCGTGATCGACGACCAGCGCCAGCACCGGCCGGCCAAGCGGCCGCGCCCAGTCCAGCACGGCCTTCAGCAGGAAAAGCGAATCTCCGCCGCCGGAGAATCCGACGGCCAACGGCGCGGCGCGGGCTGGATCGAGCCGCCGGTCGAAGGCGGCTCGAACAGTGTCTAGCCGCACTTGGCCGCGGTGCGGGTCGAGGCCGCGCGCGAGGTGACGTTGGCCGGGGCCTTCGGATAGCGCTTGGTCAGCTCGTCCAGGGTGCGACAGGCGTCGGCGGTCTTCTTCAGGGCCACCATCGAGCGGGCCAGCTTCAGGGTCGCATCGGGCGCCCAGGTCGTCTGCGGCCAGCCGCGGATCGCGCCGATATAGGCGCCAGCGGCGTCGGTATAGGCCTCGCGCACGAACAGGGTCTCGCCCAGCCAGTAGCGGGCTTCCGGCGTGCGGGCGTTGTCGGGATAGTTGGTCACATAGGTCGAGAAGGCCTGCTCGGCATTGCCGTAGTCGCCGCCCAGCAGCAGGTCCTTGGCCTGCTTGAAGGCTGCGGCCGGATCGGCCGGCGGCGCGGGCGGCGGCGGATAGGCGCCGGCAGCCGGGGCAGCGGCGGCCTGGGTCTTAAGATCGTTGAAGGCGTTCTCCAGCGCGACCAGGCGCTGCTCCAGCGCGTCGGCGCGAGCTTTCTGGTCGGCGGCGGCGCGGTTGGCCTTGGTCAGCTCGAAATTGGCCGTCTCGTTCTGACCGTTCAGGCGGGTCAGGGTCTGCTCCAGGTCGGACAGGCGCTGGTTCAGCGACATGATCTGGGCGTCGGTCTCGGCTGGTTGTACGACCACCGGCTTACCGGTGTCGCGGCCCTGGAAGACGATCGAACGCAGTTCGCGGACCACCTTCTCCATGCGCTCGACGCGCTTGGCCGAGCGGTCGTCCAGCGGATCGGCCGGCGGCAGCGGCGTTTGGGCCACGGCGACGGCGGCGGTCGAGGCGAACAGGACGGCGAGCAGGGCGGATTTCAGCGTCATGACCGTGATCTATCGGTAGGAGGCAGACAAAACTAGGGCGGCTTCTCGAAAGAAGCCGCCCCGTTCTAGGCGATCTTAGCGAGCGCCGTCCGTGATGGCCGTGCGGCCGTTACGGTTCTTGGCCCAGGCTTCGTCGTTGGTGCCCGGATCCATCGGACGTTCCTTGCCGAACGAGATCGTCTCGATGCGCGAGGCCGAGACGCCTTGACCGATCAGGAAGTCGCGGATGGCGTTGGCGCGGCGAGCGCCCAGGGCCAGGTTGTATTCGCGGGTGCCGCGTTCGTCGGCGTTGCCTTCGATGCGGACGCGCACGCCCGGATAGCGGTTCAGCCACTGGGCCTGACCGGCCAGGACCGGCTGGGCGTCGGCGCGGACCGAATATTCGTCGGTGTCGAAATAGACGCGATCGCCGACATTGACGACGAAGTCTTGCACCGAACCGGGCAGAACGCCGCTCGACACCGGCGGGGCCGGCGGCGGGGTGTAGGGGGTGCTCGGCGCGGCCGGAGCCGGCTCGGGCGTCGGGGCGACCGGCTGGGGCTTCGGACGCGAAGCGCAGGCAGCCAGCGAGGCGGCGGCAATACCGACGAGCGCCAGTCTAACGGCGCGCTGGGTGTCGAAGCTCATCCAGGATCTCCTCAAGTCTACAAAATCTGGACCTGATCCATACCTGCGGTGCGCTTGGAATGGACCCTCTAAATGTCTGACGATATCTCACAATGATGTCAGATAGCTGTCAGTCGATGCGGATTCACTTCCGACGCGAAACTGGCAAGCAACGCCGGGCCACGCTTCAACGCCCGCACAAGGCTCAGGTTGCCACGATTGTGGCTCATTGGAGAAAGTCGGGCGAAAGTTCGTAGATTTCGCCCGACCTTGCTCAAGTCTTAGTCCAGCAACGGCGACCAGGCCGGGTCCGAGCCCGAACCGGTATAGGCCGCCGGGCGCAGGATGCGGCCGGTGATGTCCACCGTCCAAAGGCGCGGATTGCCGGCCGAACCCTCGCGGAAGAACATCAGCACCCGGCCGTTGGGGGCCCAGGTGGGACCTTCGTCCAGATAGCTGGTGGTCAGCAGGCGCTCGTCGCTGCCGTCCGGGCGCATGACGCCGATGTGGAACTGGCCGCCGGTCTGTTTGGTGAAGGCGACGAAATCGCCGCGCGGGCTCCAGACCGGGGTGGTGTAGCGGCCGCCGCCGTACGAGATGCGGCGCACGCCGGAACCGTCGGTGTTCATCACATAGATCTGGGCTTGGCCGCCGCGGTCGGAGTTGAAGGCGATCTTGGTCCCGTCCGGCGAGAACGACGGCGAGGTGTCGATGGCCGGGTCGGTGGTGATGCGGGTCGAGTTCCGGCTGCGCAGGTCCATCACGTAGATGTCGCTGTTGCCGCCCTTCTCGACCGAGAAGGCCACCTTGCCGCCGTCCGGCGAGAAGCGCGGGGCAAACACCATGCCAGGGAACTTTCCGACCGTTTCCTGGCGGCTGGTTTCCAGGTTCAGCAGGTAGATCGACGACCCCGTCGGCCGCAGGGCCATGTAGGTCAGTTCCTGGCTGGTCGAGGAGAAGCGCGGCGTCATCACGATGTACGAGCCGTCGGTCAGGTACTGCGGGTTGGCGCCGTCCTGGTCCATGATCGCCAGGCGCTTGATGCGGTTCAGCTTGGGGCCGCTCTCGGCGACGAAAGCCACGCGGGTGTCGAAATAGCCCTTCTCGCCGGTCAGGCGCTCATAGACGGCGTCGCTGATCTTGTGAGCCACTCGGCGCCAGTTGTCGGGCGTCGAGGAGAACTGCAGGCCCAGGAGCTGCTGCTGGCTGAACACGTCCCACAGGCGGAAATCGACGCGCAGGCCGCCGTCCGCGCCGACCGTGACCTGGCCGTTGATCAGCGCCTGGGCGCCGGTCGCCTGCCAGTCGGGGAAGCGCGGCTGGACGTTGACGTCCGACAGCTTGTCGGCGACGCCGGTGACGTTCAGGGGTTGGAACAGGCCCGAGCGCTCGAGATTGCCGGTGATCACGGTCGCGATGTCGGCGCCGCGCGTGCCGCCGCCCGAGAAGGCCGGCACGGCGATCGGCAGCGGCTTGACGGCGCCGGCGTTGATGTCGACCTCGATCTGCGCGGCGGCCGGGGTCACGAAAGCCGCGCCGCCCAGCAGGACGGCGGCCATCAGCACAAGAGCCTTCAAGCGCATCGGGACTTCCTTCTTCGTCATTCCAAGCATCAACGCGAACAGGCCTGTTTCGCGTTGAAGTTCAGGGCGATTTTCTGACCGTACAGGTCGGATGGCAGATACGCGAACGGCGAGGCGGCGAACAAGGCGCGGATGGCGCGGTCGGACGCGGTCTTGACGACGGGGTCGGGCGAACTGGTGCCCGGCGACTCCGGCTGGCCCACGACGCGGCCGCCGGGGCCGATCACGAACACAACGCGGACATTGACGTTGGCGCCGCCCTCGACCTCGCAATTGGGGTTCCAGCGGTCCTGGACCTCGCCCTGCAAACGGCCCAGCGCCGAGGCCGACAGGCCGGTGGCCGCGCCCAGCGCCGGACGGGCCGAGACCGAGGTCTCCGCGCGGGCCGGGCCTTTGGGAGCGTTGGCCGTCGGCTTGCCCGTCGCCTTCTGGGTCTTGGCGATCGAGGCTTCCAGCGAGGCGAAGAAGTCGTTGTCGTTCTTCTTGGTCGGGGTCGGCTTGGGCTGCGGCTTGGCCGGTGTCGGCTTGGGAGTCGGCGCGGGTTTCGGCGGCGGGGTGGGCGTCGGCGGCGTCGGCTTGGCCGGGGTCGGCGCAGGCTTGGGCGGCGGCGCGGGCGTGGGAGTCGGCGCAGGCGTCGGAGCCGGCGGCTGCGGCGCAGCCTCCGGCGTCGGGTCCGGGGTCTGGGCCGTCTGTTCCTCGGGCGCCTGCTCGGCCGGACGCACGTTGGTCGGGCCGTTGGTGACGATGGTCACCGGCACGGACTCGCCAATCGTGATCGGCTTGGAAGACTTCCACGGCAGGCCAAAGATCGCCAGCGCAGCGACAGCGCCGTGCAAGGCGACCGAGCCGATCAGGGCCGGCGAGACCTTCTTTTCGCGGTCAACGCTGCTCATGAATGCCATAGAGCTGGGCCTACTGCACCGGCCGCAGGTCGCCCGCACCTTCCGGCTGGGCGTCGCGCGGCGCGGCTCCCGACGACGGACCGCCCGTCTCGGTGATCAGGTTGATCTTGTTGAAGCCGGCGTTCGACAGGCCAGCCATGACCTGGGCCACGACCGAATAGGTCGCGCCGCCGTCGGCGCGCACGAACAGCGGCTTGTCGTAGCCGTCGCCGGCGATGGCGCTGATGCGCGGAGCCAGGTTCTCGAACGGGATCTCGGTCTCGCCGACGAAGATCTTGCCCTCGCGGTTGATCGACACCGTGATCGGCTCTTCCTGGTTCTGCAGGGCCGCGGCCTCGGTCTTGGGCAGCTCCAGCGGCACGCCAGCGGTCAGCAGCGGCGCGCTGATCATGAAGATGATCAGCAGCACCAGCATGACGTCGACCAGCGGGGTGACGTTGATCTCGGACAGGGCGCCCTTGCCGCGGCGGCCGCGACGGCGACCGCGACGACCACCGCCCGTGGCGAAGGCGTCGTTGGAGGACATCGCCATGGGATCAGCCCCGCTCGGCCAGGCGGCGCTGGATCGCGGTCGACAGGTCGTCGGCGAAGCCTTCCAGGCGGCCGGCGTACTTGCCCGCGTCGGTCGAGAACTTGTTGTAGGCGATATAGGCCGGGATGGCGGCGATCAGGCCCACGGCCGTGGCGAACAGGGCCTCGGCGATCGACGGGGCCACGACGGCCAGCGAGGTGTTCTTCGACAGGGCGATGCTCTGGAAGGCGTGCATGATGCCCCAGACCGTGCCGAACAGGCCGATGAACGGGCTGGCGGTGGCGACGATGGCCAGGCTGCCCAGACCTTCCTCGACCTTGGCGTTCTCGCGGGCGATCTGCGCATCCAGGATGCGGTCGATGCGGGCGATCAGGAAGCCGGCCTGGTTCTCGCTCATGGAGCCCTTGGCCTTGGCGTCCCGCCATTCCTTCAGCGCCGCCTGCAGCATGCGCGGCAGGGCGTGGCGCGGATTGGCGCCGGCCTCGCCCGCGACGTCCTCCAGCGAACGCCCGCCCGACACCTGCTCCTCGAAGCGGTCGGCGGCTCGGTTCAGGGTCTGGAAGCGGAACAGCTTGTCCAGGATCACGGCCCACGAGCCCAAAGACGCCAGAATGAGGCCGATCATGACCCCTTTGACGACCCAGTCGGCCTGCATGAAAAGGGCGAAGAACGAGAAATTGGCGGCGGGGGCCGAGGCGTCCATGCGGGTTTGGGCTCCGTTGGGGCGTCTGAACAAAACAGATAAGCGCCGTATGGCATGAAGCAGCGCTTGGGTGAAACTATGACAAACTTAGAGGGATCCGAAAAATCTAGCCTTCGGGCGTTTCGGACAGCCACGGGGCCAACTGGGCCAGCATCTGGGCGGTCGGTCGGCGCGGCCGTCCCGACAGGCTGATGCACACCGCCTCGCCCTTGGCCTCCAGGATGACGTCGTCGCCACGGGTGATCCTCTGGGTCACGTAAAGCCGCGGTCCCTTCACCCGGTCATAGGTCGTGCGCACCACCAAGGCGTCGTCGATCCGCGCCGAGCGCTTGAAGTCCAGCTCCAGCCGGATGATCGCGAACGCGGTGTCTTGGGTCGCCAGCTCGGTGTGCGAGATCCCGACCATCCGGAAGAAGTCGCTGCGCCCGCGCTCCATGTAGCGCAGATAGTTGGCGTGATAGACGATCCCCGAGAAGTCGGTGTCCTCGTAATAAATCCGCACGGGCAGCTGATGCTCGCGGCCGTCGAAGACGCCGGCGGTAGGGTCGGGCGGGGTCGTCATGGGTTGGGTTTAGCGGCTGGGATCGCGGACGTCAGCCCCAAAGGCGAGCTCAACCCATGCGCGCCACACTGGACACGTTCTTCTTTTGTGCTAACCTCCCACCATGAAGATCGAACCCGCCATCTTCGACGAGATCGACGAGGCTGCTGAAGCCGCCGCCGATGCGCGGGCCGAGGCTGACGTCGCGGCCGGTCGCGTGATCAGCCACGAAGCTATGAGCCGCTGGCTGTCTTCGTGGGCCGAAGGTAATCCGCAGCCACCGCCTGAAATCGGCGAGTAATGCGGCAGGTCGTCTGGACGGCCGAGGCCCGGAGTAACCTCCGAGGCATTCTGAGCTACGTCTCGGCATTCAACGCACCGGCCGCCTTTCGATTGGCGAAACGGCTTCAGATGGCGGCCAATAGCCTCGCGGAGCATCCAGAGCGCGGTCGCGAGACGTCCCGCGGCCTACGTGAGCTGGCGATCATTCATCCGTATCTGATCCGCTATCGGATCCAGGACGATGCCGTGATCATTCTGCGCATCCGCCACGGCGCAAGAGCGGACGGCTAACCCGCGTCGAACAAACCGCCCTGCCCTTGCGGGACTGCAGGCGGGGTCAGCCCCAAGTGCAGATAGGCCTTGCCGCAGGCGACGCGGCCGCGCGGGGTGCGCTGGATGAAGCCCTGCTGCATCAGGTAGGGCTCGATGACGTCCTCGACGGCGTCGCGGGCCTCGGCGATGGCGTAGGCGATGGTTTCGACGCCGGCGGGGCCGCCGCCATAGTGCTCGATCAGGGCGCGCAGGTAGCGGCGGTCCAGGCTGTCGAGGCCGACCTCGTCGACTTCCAGGCGGGCTAGGGCCATGCCGGCGGCCTTGCGGTCGATCACAGTCGCGCCGTCGGCGGTGGCGAAGTCGCGGACCCGGCGCAGCAGGCGGCCGGCGACACGCGGCGTGCCCCGAGCGCGGGCGGCGATCTCGGCGGCGCCGTCGTCCGACAGCGGCGCGCCCATCTTGCGGGCGGCGTGCAGCAGGACATGTTGCAGCTCGGCGTGAGTGTAGAACTCCAGCCGGATCGGAATGCCGAAGCGGTCGCGCAACGGCGTCGCCAGCATCCCCGCCCGCGTCGTGGCCGCCACCAGGGTGAAGGGCGCCAGGTCGATGCGGATCGAGCGCGCCGAGGGCCCCTCGCCGATCACCAGGTCCAGCACATGGTCCTCCATGGCCGGATAGAGGATCTCCTCGACGTTCGAGGACAGGCGGTGGATCTCGTCGATGAACAGGACGTCGTTCGGCTCGAGATTGGTCAGGATCGCCGCCAGGTCGCCGGGCTTATTCAGCACCGGGCCGGAGGTGGCGCGAAAGTTCACCCCCAGTTCGCGGGCGACGATCTGGGCCAGGGTGGTCTTGCCCAGGCCCGGCGGGCCGAACAGCAGCACGTGGTCCAGGGACTCGCCCCGGCCCTTGGCGGCCTCGATGAAGATGCGAAGGTTGCCCTTGGCCTGCTCCTGACCGACGAACTCGGCCAGGGTCTGGGGCCGCAGGGCGCGGTCGGTCGCCGGGACCTGGTCGCCGTGCTGCTGATCGCCGGAGATGATGCGGGTCACTTGCCCCCTCCGCGCTTCGCGCGCCTCCCCCGGAGGGGGAAGACGGTATCCATCCGCCCGCCTTTGGGGGCGGACGACCTGCGCAGCAGGTCAGGTGGGGGGAGCCGCATCACCGCCCGAGCTCCTGCAGGCCAGCCTTGATCAGAGCCTGGACGGTGGCCTCGTCCCCCAGCTGGATGGCGGCGGCCTCGACGACGCGGCGGGCGTTCACCTCGGCGACGCCCAGGCCCATCAGGGCGGCGACGGCGTCGCCGGTGGGGGCGGGTTTGGCGGGCGCGGTCGGGGCGGACGAGGTCGGCGCGGTCATCAGCACCGGCCCGTCGGTGATCGGCTTGTCCTTCAGCTCGGTGACGATGCGCAGAGCCAACTTGGGCCCAACGCCATTGGCGCGGCCGACGGCGGCCTTGTCCTCGCGGGCCACCGCCGAGGCCAGCTCGGCCGGCGACAGCACGTCCAGCACCGCCATGGCCGCCTTGGGGCCGACGCCCTGGATCGCCTGCAGCAGCACGAAGGCGCGGCGGTCCTCGCGGGTCCCGAAACCGTAGAGGCGCAGGCCCGCGCTCTCGCTCCACTGGCTCTCGATATGCAGCAGCGTCTCCTCGCCCAGGGCCGGCAGGCGCTGGAGGGTGCGCTGGCCGCAGCGGACGACATAGCCGACGCCCATGACGTCGATCAGGGCCTCTTCCTCGCCGACCTCGGCGACGGCGCCGCGTAGTCTGCCGATCATGCGACCCTCCGGGCGGTGCGGGCGTGGGCGTGGGCGATGGCCACCGCCAGGGCGTCGGCGGCGTCGGCCGTGGGCGAGCCGGCGGTCGGCAGGATGCGAGCGATCATGAAGGCGATCTGGGCCTTGTCGGCGCCGCCGGTCCCGACCACCGCCTTCTTGACCATGGCGTTGGAATATTCGGCCACCAGCAGCCCAGCGCGGGCCGGCGCGATCATCGCCGCGGCGCGGGCGTGGCCCAGCTTCAGGGTCGACTGAGCGTTGGTGTTGACGAAGGTCTCCTCGACCGCCGCCTCGTCCGGCGCATATTGCTCGATCACCGCGCAGACGCCTTCGAACAGGGTCAGCAGGCGGTCGGAAAAGGCGGCCTTTTCGTCGGGCGCGATGACGCCGTGCGCCACGTACGTGACCCGAGAGCCCAGCACGGAGACGACGCCCCAGCCGGTGCGACGGAGGCCGGGATCAAGACCCAGGATGCGAATCGCGTTCATCATGTGTTCTCGCACCATCCTCGGTTCCGCCCCCGAGGAAAAGCCCCGTCTTCCTTAACGATGGGTTAAGCCGGGACGGTCTCGCAGGCCTCGACGGCGCGCATCCCGAACAGGCCTGACAGGATCAGGCGCTTGACGGCGTCGACATCGACGCGTGTGCAGACCTCGGCGTTCGGCGCGCCGTCGATGCGTTCGATGCGACCCAGGCGCTCGCCGTCGATGACCACGCGCAGGCGGGCGGGTTCGAAGGTGAAGAGCTCCGGCGCGACCAGGCTGGCGGCGGCCACGGCGTCGTGCGGCCGGCAGCCCTGCCCGCCCCAGACCTGGCGGTGGAAGGCGATGTAGCCGCCGGCGGCCTTGGTCAGCCGCGCGGACAGGGGCGAGCCGCAACAGAGCGCGCCCTTGGAAAGGTCCTCGGCGGTGATCTCGACCTGATGGCTGACGTCCAGCGGCATCAGACGCGGCATGATCCCGGCTTCCAGCGTGCGCTGCAGGGCCTCGGGGTCGCTCCAGCTGTTGAAGTCGGCGCCCCCCTTGGCCTTGCCCTCGACGGCAAAGGCGCCCGCCATGATCGTCGGACGCCAGTCGCGGAAGGCGGCGGGATCCTCCAGCAGGCTCTTGGCCAGGTTGGTCAGCGGACCCAGGAACAGGCCGGCGATCTTGCGACGCGCGGCGAAGGCCAGGAAGTTGGCCGAGTGGCCGCGGTCCAGCTCGGGCAGCTTCCAGCGTTGCGAAAAGCCCGAACCGTTCAGGCCGTCGACGCCGTGGGCCGGCCGCATGCGCTCGACCCGGCGCTTGGCCAGGCCCGAGCCGGCGCCGATATAGACCTCGGCCCCGCAGCCGGCGAGGCGCAGCACCCCTCGCGCATTGGCGGCGGCCTGATCGACATAGGTGTTGCCGAACACGGCCGAGACCGAGACCACCTCGACGGCCTGCCGCGCGCGGGCCATCAGGGCCAGCGCCAGGGCGTCGTCCACGCCGCAATCGGTGTCGATGTGAACCCGCAGGACCATGGTCGCAGTCTAGCCCTGCCGTGTGACGGCGAGAAGATCAGTCCTTACGGGGAAGAATGTCGAACTCGACGATCCTCGCGTCCTCGCGCAGCCGGTCGGCCACCGCCGACAACGGCAGCGCATCCTTGCCCGAGAACATGCCCGACAGTTCGAAGGCCGCGCCGCCCTCGACCAGCTTGTGATCCAACCGCGCGCCCTTCAGCTCGAAACCCAGCAGCAGGGCGCGCAGGTCGGCCTCACCCAGGCTCGCCTCGCGGCGCGAGCGCACGCGGATATGGACGAAGTTCTTTTGCGGCAGCCGATGGTCCAGGAACCGGGCGGCGCTGAGCATGACCAGGGCCAGCACCGTGCCCAGGGTCGCCAGGCCGTAGAGCCCGACGCCGAACAGCGTGCCGATCGCAGACGTTATCCACAGGGAGGCGGCCGTGGTCAGGCCGTGCACCGAAAAGCCTTGCTGGAAGATCACCCCGCCGCACAGGAAGCCGACCCCGGTCAGCACGCCGTGCGCCATCCGCACCGGGTCGATCCGCACCACGTCCATCGGCGTGTCGCTCATCCACCGCACCTGATGGACGGCGGCCAGCATCAGCAGACACGAGGCCAGGGCCACCAGGACGTGGGTGCGCAGACCCGCCGGCCGGCTGCGGTATTCGCGTTCGACCCCGATCGCTCCGCCGGCGATCATCGCGCCGACGATAGGCAGGTAGTCCCGAGGATCCAGCAGCCAGTCCATGCCGGCTGTAACGGACGGGAAGCTGGAGCGATCCCGGCCTTAGCCGGCCAGATAGGCGTCCAGGTTCCGCTTCACCCGGGCCAGCACCGACTCGTCCGTGTCCGGACGCTGGAAGGCCTGGCCGGTGATGGTCTCGAACGCTTCGACATAGACGTCCGAGGTCGACTGGATGATCGCTTCGGGGATCTCCGGGACCGGGTCGTTATAGGGGTCGCAGCGCTGGGCGACCCAGGCGCGGACGACGTCCTTGTCGAAGCTGTCCGGACGCTCGCCGGCTTCGAAGCGGGCGTCATAGGTCGCGGCCTTCCAGAAGCGGCTGCTGTCGGGGGTGTGGATCTCGTCAGCCAGGACGATACGGCCGTCGGCGTCGAGGCCGAACTCGTACTTGGTGTCGGCCAGGATCAGGCCACGCTGGGCCGCGAGCTTTTGCCCGCGCGCGAACAGAGCCAGGGCGTAAGCGCTGAGCTGCTCCCACTGGGCGGCCGTCAGCAGGCCCTGCTCCAGGATCTCCCCGGGCGACAGCGGCGCGTCGTGGTCGCCGTCGGCGGCCTTGCTGGTGGGGGTCAGGATCGGTTGCGGCAGGCGCTGGTTGGCGCGCAGGCCGTCGGGCAGCGTGACGCCGTACATCTGGCGCTCGCCCTTGTTGTACAGCGTCAGGATCGAGGTCGAGGTGGTCCCGGCCAGATAGCCGCGCACCACCAGCTCGACCGGCAGCATCTCCAGCCGCTGGCCGATCAGCACGTTGGGGTCGGGATAGGCCACGACGTGGTTGGGGCAGATGTCGGCCGTGGCGTCAAACCAGAACCGCGCCGTTTCCGTCAGCACCTGCCCCTTGTAGGGCACCGCGCACAGGTTGCGATCGAAGGCGCTGAGGCGGTCGGAGGCGACGATCACCCGGCGGCCGTCCGGCAGGTCGTAATTGTCCCGCACCTTGCCGCGATAGTGGTTGGGCAGGCCGGGCAGATCGACCTCGGCCAGGGCGTTCGAAAGGCTCAACGGAAGTCCTCGACCTTCAATGTAGAAAGGGGAGACCGATCGGCCTCCCCTGGGAATGATCAACCCAGCTTGGCCAGGTCTTCGTCGCTGATGTCTTCGTTCGAATAGACGGCCTGGACGTCGTCGTCGTCGTCCAGCAGGTCGAGCAGCTTCATCAGGGTGGCCACCGAGTCGCCGGTGACCGGAACCTGCATCTTCGGACGCCAGGCGACCTTGGTGTTCGACGCCGCGCCGAACTTGGCTTCCAGAGCCGCGGCCACCTCGTTGAGGCCGTCGAAGGCGGTGTAGATGGTGTGACCTTCGCCCTCTTCTTCCATGTCCGAGGTGACGTCGTCGGCGCCGGCCTCGATGGCGGCTTCCATCATGTCGTCTTCCGACGCGACCTTGGCCGGATAGGTGATCTGGCCGACGCGGTCGAAGTTGAAGGTCACCGAACCGGTGGCGCCCATGTTGCCCGCCACCTTGGTGAAGTACGAGCGGACATTGGCGGCGGCGCGGTTTTTGTTGTCGGTCAGCACCTCGACGATGATGCCGACGCCGCCGGCGGCGACGCCTTCGTAGCGGATTTCCGAGTAGTCGGCCGCATCGCCCATCTGCGACTTCTTGATCGCGCGGTCGATGACGTCCTTGGGCAGACTTTCAGCCTTGGCGTTGTTCACGGCCAGGCGCAGGCGCGGATTCATGTTCGGGTCGGGCAGGCCGGCCTTGGCGGCCACGGTGATTTCCCGCGACAGCTTGGAGAACAGCTTGGAGCGCGCGGCGTCGGCGCGGCCCTTGCGGTGCATGATGTTCTTGAATTTCGAGTGACCGGCCATTCGGGGGCTCTGTCTCTGATCTGAAAAATGGAGTGTGGCGCTTCTAGCGTCCGGGAACGGGTTTTGTCACCCCCAAGGGCCCGCTGCGCGGCTTGCGCATCAGCGCGGGATGGATATGGTTAGGCAACTGCTTAAGCATTAGGGACCGCCATGCGCCTGACGCTGCACGCCCACCCGCTGTCCTCGTTCTGCTGGAAGGTGCTGATCGGCCTCTATGAGAACGAAACCCCGTTCGAGAACGCGATGGTCAATCTGGGCGATCCGGTCGGGCGCGCGGCGTTTCTGGCGCTGTCGCCGATGGGCAAGATGCCGGCCCTGCGCGACGACGCCCGCGACGAGACAGTGAACGAGACCAGCGTCATCCTCGACTATCTGGACGCTCACTACCTGGGCCGCGTGCGCTTCGTGCCGACCAATCCGGACTTCGCCTGGCGGATGCGGTTCTGGGACCGGTTCTTCGACCATTACCTGCACCACCCGATGCAGCGGATCATCGCCGACCGCATCCGGCCCGCGGACGCCAACAAGGATCCATTCGGTGTGCAGGCGTCCTACGACCAACTGGCCCAGGCCTGCGATCATCTGGAGGGCGTGCTGGCCGACGGCCGGATCTGGATGTGCGGCGACTTCGGCCTGGCCGACTGCGCGGCGATGCCGGCGCTCTACTATGCAGACAAGGTTCAGGCTCTCGAGGACCGCTGGCCGCGCTGCCTGGCCTATCTCGAACGCCTGAAGGCGCGGCCATCGGTGCAGCGCGTGCTGACCGAGGCCGAGCCGTACTTCAAGTTCTTCCCGGCTCAATAGATCCCAAACCCGATCTTCCCGGCAAAAGCCGGGACCCAGATCTCGAGGCGCTGGGGCGGATGGGAAGGACTCGGAATTCGTAGAGCCAACCCCAGCGCTCTTCCATCTGGGCCCCGGCTTTCGCCGGGGAAACGGATAGGGAGGCTCTAAGCCACGTCCAGCGTCACATCCACATTGCCGCGGGTCGCCTTCGAGTAGGGGCAGACCTCGTGGGCGGCGTGCAGCAGCTTCAGGGCCGCGTCGCGGTCCAGGTCCGGGGCGTTCAGCTTCAGGCGCACCGCGATGTGGAAGCTGGTCTCGTCCTTGATCAAATCGACCTCGCTATCCAGGCTGTGCTCGCCCAGCTTGACGCCCGTATTGCGGGCCACCAGGCCCAGTGCGCCCAGGAAGCAGGCGCCGTAGCCGGCCGCGAACAGCTGCTCGGGATTGGTGCCGCTGCCGTCGCCGCCCAGCGACTTGGGATAGCCCAAGGTAACGTCGAGATGGCCGTCGTCGGTCTTGGCGGTGCCTTGGCGGCCGCCGACAGCGTGGGCCTTGGCGGTGTAGAGGGCGTCGGTCATGGGGCGTTCTCCATTGGACTGGACGGCCATCTGAAACCGAGCGCGTGACAGCCGCAAGCGGCGGCGTGACAAGCCGCTTGCCGCCGCCACATGTTAGCGCTACCAAGTTCGCGAACAACGAACACAATCGGGGAGACGACGCCGTGGGCGTGAGCGAATTCCTTCCGGAAGACTGGAAAACCGCGACCCTGCTGGGCCGCATCGACTTCGGCGAAGGTCCGACGCCGGTGATCGTGCGCGGCGGCCGCGTCGAGGATCTGTCGAAGATCGCCCCCACCCTCGCCGACCTGATGAACGCCTTCGGTCCTGACGCTGCGATCCCGCGCGGCGAAGACAAGGGTCCGCTCGAAGACCTCGACATTCGCCCGGTCTGGGAAGATCGCGATGGCGCGGCGCCCGTTAAGCTCCTCGCCCCTGTCGACCTGCAGGTGCTGAAGGCCGCCGGCGTCACCTTCGCCGTCTCGACCCTGGAGCGGGTGATCGAGGAGCGCGCGCGCGGCGACGCCGCCGCCGCCCTGAAGATCCGCGAGCAGCTGTCCGAGAGCATGGGCGGGGACCTGCGCAGCGTGAACCCGGGCTCGGAGGGCGCCGAGCGCCTGAAGCAGACCCTGATCAAGGACGGCCTCTGGTCGCAGTACCTGGAAGTCGCCATCGGCCCCGACGCCGAGATCTTCACCAAGGGCCCGACGCTGTCATCGATGGGCTGGGGTGATCAGGTCGGCGTTCGCAGCGACAGCCACTGGAACAACCCCGAGCCGGAAGTCGTGCTGCTGTGCGACGGCGAAGGCCGGATCCGCGGCGCCTCGCTGGGCAACGACGTCAACCTGCGCGACTTCGAGGGCCGCTCGGCCCTGCTGCTCAGCAAGGCCAAGGACAACAACGCCTCGGCCTCGATCGGTCCGTTCTTCCGCCTGTTCGACGCCACGTTCGCGCTGGACGACGTGCGCTCGGCCGAGGTCGAGCTGAAGATCACCGGCCGCGACAACTTCGTGCTCGACGGCAAGTCGAACATGAGCCTGATCAGCCGCGATCCCGCCGTGCTGGCCGGCCAGGCCTATGGCAAGCAGCACCAGTATCCGGATGGCTTCGTGCTGTTCCTGGGCACCATGTTCGCGCCGATCCAGGACCGCGACACCCCCGGCCAGGGCTTCACCCACAAGGTCGGCGACCGCGTCCGCGTCTCGACCCCCAAGCTGGGCGTGCTCGAGAACGAAGTCACCACCTGCGACCAGGCCAAGCCGTGGACCTTCGGTCTGACGGCCCTGATCCGCAACCTGGCCGGCCGCGGCCTCCTCTAATTCAAGGAACTCGGCACATGACCGACACCCTGCGCCACTATATCGGCGGCGAACGCGTCGCCGCCGACGCCCCGGCCGAGAGCCTGAACCCGTCCAACACCAACGACGTCGTCGCCAAGGTGCCGATGGGCGGCCAGGCCGAGGTCGACGCCGCCGTCGACGCGGCCAAGCAAGCCTTCCCCTCGTGGTCGGAAGCCTCGCCGGAAGTCCGCTCGGACCTGCTGGACAAGGTCGGCTCGACCATCATCGCCCGCAGCGCCGACATCGGCCGCCTGCTGGCCCGTGAGGAAGGCAAGACCGTCGCCGAGGGCATCGGCGAGACCGTCCGCGCCGGCCGCATCTTCAAGTACTTCGCCGGTGAGGCGCTGCGCCGTCACGGCCAGAACCTTGAATCGACCCGTCCGGGCGTTGAGGTCCAAACCTATCGCCAAGCGGTTGGCGTCTTCGCCCTGGTCACCCCCTGGAACTTCCCGATCGCCATCCCGGCCTGGAAGGCCGCGCCCGCGCTGGCCTTCGGCAACACCGTGGTGATCAAGCCGGCCGGCCCGACGCCCGCCACCGCCAACGTCCTGGCTGACATCTTCCAGGAAAGCGGCGCTCCGGCCGGCGTGTTCAACATGCTGTTCGGCCGCGGCTCGATGGGCGACGCCCTGATCAAGCACAAGGACGTCGACGGCGTCTCGTTCACCGGCTCGCAGGGCGTGGGCGCGCAGGTCGCCGCCGCCGCCGTGGCCCGCCAGGCCCGCGTGCAGCTGGAGATGGGCGGCAAGAACCCGCTGATCATCCTGGACGACGCCGATCTGGACCGCGCCGTCGCCATCGCCCTGGACGGCTCGTTCTTCGCCACCGGCCAGCGCTGCACCGCCAGCTCGCGCCTGATCGTCCAGGACGGCATCCACGACAAGTTCGTCGCCCTGCTGGCCGAGAAGGTCGCTGCCCTGCGCGTCGGCGATGCGCTGGATCCGAACACCCAGATCGGCCCGGCCGTCTCCGAAGACCAGATGGAGACGAGCTACAAATATATCGACATCGCCAAGGGCGAAGGCGGCCGCTTGGTCACCGGCGGCGATCGTTTGAAGCTGGAAAATCCGGGCTGGTACGTGCAGCCGACCCTGATCGCCGACACCCAAGCCGGCATGCGGATCAACAACGAGGAGGTCTTTGGCCCTGTCGCCTCGACCATCCGCGTCGGGTCCTACGAAGAGGCCCTGGAGATCGCCAACGGCGTCGAGTTCGGCCTGTCGGCCGGCATCGCCACCAGCTCGCTGAAATATGCGCGCCACTTCCAGCGCCACGCCAAGGCCGGCATGACCATGGTCAACCTGGCCACGGCCGGCGTCGACTACCATGTCCCGTTCGGCGGCACGAAGAGCAGCTCGTACGGCGCGCGTGAGCAAGGCTTCGCGGCGGTCGAGTTCTTTACCCAGACCAAAACCTCGTACTCGTGGTCGTGAGCCGAATGACGTCAGCCATCTATCCCAGCCTGCAGGGCAAGCGCGTCGTCGTCACCGGCGGCGGCAGCGGCATCGGCGCGGGCCTGACCACCGGCTTCGCCCGCCAGGGCGCCGAAGTGATCTTCCTCGACATCGCCGATGAAGACGCCAAGGCCCTGGAAGCCGAGCTGGCCGGTTCGGCTATCCCGCCGGTCTACAAGCGCTGCGACCTGACCAATCTGGACGAGGTCAAGGCCGTGTTCGCGGCCATCGGCGACGTCGACGTGCTGGTCAACAACGCCGGCAACGACGACCGCCACAGCTTGGGCGACGTGACCCCGGCCTATTGGGACGAGCGGATCAACGTCAATCTGCGCCACATGCTGTTCTGCACCCAGGCCGTCGCGCCGGGCATGAAGGCGCGCGGCGGCGGGGCGGTGATCAACTTCGGTTCGATCAGCTGGCACCTGGGTCTGGAAGACCTGGTCCTCTACGAAACCGCCAAGGCCGGCATCGAGGGCATGACCCGGGCGCTGGCCCGCGAGCTGGGACCCAACGACATCCGCGTCACCTGCGTGGTGCCCGGCAACGTCAAGACCAAGCGCCAGGAGAAGTGGTACACGCCGGAAGGCGAGGCCGAGATCGTCAAGGCGCAATGCCTGAAGGGCCGCATCCTGCCAGAGAACGTCGCCTCGCTGGTGCTGTTCCTGGCCTCGGACGACGCTGCGCTCTGCACCGGCCACGAATACTGGATCGACGCCGGCTGGCGTTAGGACCTGAAAACTGTCATCCCGGCCAAGCGCGAAGCGCGCCGAGCCGGGACCACGGCCAGCGCTGAGCATCCGGAGGTCCCGGCTCTCCGCTACGCTACGGCCGGGATGACAGAGGAACAATGATATGACCGCTCAAGTCACCTGCGTCTGGGATCTGAAGGCCACGCTAGGCGAAGGCCCCATCTGGCATGACCGCGCCCTGTGGTTCGTGGACATCAAGGGCCACAAGATCCACCGCTACGAGCCGACCCGCGGTGACGCGCACGTGTTCAACGTTCCCGAGCCGGCGACCTTCCTGGCGCCCATCGCCAATACCCCCCACCTGCTGGTCGGTCTGAAGTCGGGTCTCTACCGCTTCCATCCCGCCCTGGGGCTGCAGCTGCTGACCCAGGTCGAGGACCCGGCGCTGGACAACCGCACCAACGACGCCACCGTCGACTTCCACGGCCGCCTGTGGTTCGGCACCATGCACGATGGCGAGACCGAAAAGACCGGCTCGCTCTACCGCATGGACGCCGAAGGCCTGGCGCGGATGGACAAGGGCGTCTGCATCACCAACGGCCCATGCATCTCGCCGGACGGCAAGACCTTCTACCACACCGACACCCTGGAAAAGACCATCTGGGCCTATGACCTGTCGCTGACGGGCATGCTGTCGAACAAGCGTGTCTTCGTGCGGCTGTCGATCGACGACGTCTATCCGGACGGCTCGGTGGTCGACAGCGAAGGCCATCTGTGGACGGCCCTGTGGGGTGGCGGCGCGGTCATCCGCATCTCGCCCGCCGGCGAGGTCGTGCACCGCGTCGAACTGCCGGCCCCCAACGTCACCAAGGTCGCCTTCGGCGGCCCTGACCTCAAGACCCTTTACATCACCACCGCCCGCAAGGGCCTGAGCGACGAAACCCTGGCCCAGTATCCGCTGGCCGGCGGTCTGTTCGCCGTTCCGGTCCACGTCGCCGGCCAGCCCCAATACGAGGTCCGCCTTGCCTGATCGCACGCCCCGCCGGTTCCGGTCCCGCGATTGGTTCGATAATCCCGACCATATCGACATGACCGCGCTCTATCTGGAGCGCTTCATGAACTACGGGATCACGCCGGAGGAGCTGCGCAGCGGCAAGCCGATCATCGGCATCGCCCAGACCGGCAGCGACATCTCGCCCTGCAACCGCATCCACCTGGATCTGGTGTCGCGGGTGCGGGACGGGATCCGCGACGCCGGGGGCATCCCCATGGAGTTTCCGGTCCACCCGATCTTCGAGAACTGCCGTCGCCCGACGGCGGCGCTGGACCGGAACCTCTCCTATCTGGGTCTCGTCGAGACCCTGCACGGCTATCCGATCGACGCCGTGATTCTGACCACCGGCTGCGACAAGACCACCCCGGCCGGCATCATGGCCGCCACCACGGTCAACATCCCGGCCATGGTGCTGTCGGGCGGCCCGATGCTGGACGGCTGGCACGACGGCGAGCTGGTCGGCTCGGGCACCGTGATCTGGCGCTCGCGCCGCAAGCTGGCGGCCGGCGAGATCGACGAGGCCGAGTTCATCGAGCGCGCGGCGTCTTCCGCCCCCTCGGCCGGCCACTGCAACACCATGGGCACGGCCTCGACCATGAACGCCGTCGCCGAAGCCCTGGGCCTGTCGCTGACCGGCTGCGCGGCGATCCCCGCCCCCTATCGCGAGCGCGGCCAGATGGCCTATCGCACGGGCCAGCGGATCGTCGACCTGGCCTATGAGGACATCAAGCCCAAGGACATTCTCACGAAGAAGGCCTTCGAGAACGCCATCGCCCTGGTGGCGGCGGCGGGCGGCTCGACCAACGCCCAGCCGCACATCGCGGCCATGGCCCGTCACGCCGGCCTCGAAGTCACCGCCGACGACTGGCGCGCGGCCTATGACATCCCGCTGATCGTCAACATGCAGCCGGCCGGCAAGTATCTGGGCGAGCGCTTCCACCGGGCCGGCGGCGCGCCCGCCGTGCTGTGGGAACTGCTGCAGCAGGGCCGCCTGCATGGCGACGTGCTGACCGTCACCGGCAAGACCATGGCCGAGAACCTGGAAGGCCGCGAGACGTCCGACCGCGAGGTGATCTTCCCCTACGACCAGCCGCTGACTGAAAAGGCCGGCTTCCTGGTGCTGAAGGGCAACCTGTTCGACTTCGCGATCATGAAGGCCAGCGTCATCGGCGCCGACTTCCGCGAGCGTTACCTGTCGCAGCCGGGCCAGGAAGGCGTGTTCGAGGCCCGGGCCATCGTGTTCGACGGCTCGGACGACTACCACCACCGGATCAACGACCCGGCGCTGAACATCGACGAGAGCTGCATCCTGGTGATCCGCGGCGCCGGTCCGATCGGCTGGCCGGGCTCGGCCGAGGTCGTCAACATGCAGCCGCCGGATCACCTGCTGAAGAAGGGGATCATGTCCCTGCCGACGCTGGGCGACGGCCGTCAGTCGGGCACCGCCGACAGCCCCTCGATCCTCAACGCCTCGCCGGAAAGCGCCGTCGGCGGCGGCCTGTCGTGGCTGCGCACCGGCGACGTCATCCGCATCGACATCAACACCGGCCGCTGCGACGCCCTGGTGGACGAGGCGACGATCGCCCAGCGCAAGCAGGAAGGCATTCCCGCCGTCCCCGAGACCATGACGCCGTGGCAGGAGATCTACCGCGCTCATACCGGCCAGCTGGAAACGGGCGGCGTGCTGGAGTTCGCCGTGAAATACCAGGACCTGGCCGCCAAGCTGCCGCGACACAACCACTGACACGGCTTATCTCCCTCTGCGGGAGATCGAAGAAAGACGCCGCGGCGGCCGATGGGCCTGCCGCGGCGTTTTCGTTTTGGACCTGCAGAACCGGCCTGAGCGCTGCTCCGTGACGACGCGCGATCACAACCCTGTCACTAGAAAAGGCCTCAGGCGGAAAGCTTGACCAGCACTTGCTGTTAAGAAACAGCGCAAGATTGAGCCTTAATTCAACCCAAGATTGCTACTTATAGTAAACGCTGAAACCCGTCATGAATATCCTAAGCAATCGTTAACAAACCTGCAGTCAATTGTAAAATTCCCCCTTAGGGAGAACTCAAAATAGGTAGTACAAAGAGCGCCCCGAAGGTAATTCATCCTCAGCGCCGCCAAGATGTTAATCTTCAACCGATTGCACGATGAAAGACGCGAATCGCCCACGCTCGTGGTGCTGACGACGAGCCTGCAACTCGCGCTCGTCGTCCTGGTCTGGCTGCTGGCCCTGATCCCCGCGGCGCTCGCCGCCTTAACCGTCTTGACGATCAAAACCGTGCGCGCAGCGTTCCGTAAGGTTAGCGTCGCCAAGCCCCCTGTCGGAGGCGACAAGGCATGAGCGTCCGTTCCGCCGAAGCCGCAGATCTCGCCCCCCTGGCCCTCCTTTGGTGGCGGGGCTGGCGAGACGCGCACCTGCCGATCGTCCCGAAGGCTCTGGCGACCAGAAGCACGCTGGACAGCTTCATCGACCGCATGGCGGTAGCCATGCCGCGCATCCGCACCATGGGACCGGTCGGCGCACCGTTCGGCTTTCACCTGATCAAGGGCGACGAACTGCATCAGCTGTACGTGGCCGAAGAGTCGCGTGGCGCAGGGATCGCCGCCTTGCTGATGATCGACGCCGAGAACCGACTGCTGGAGGCGGGAGCCACTAAGTCCTGGCTGGCCTGCACGGTCGGCAACACGCGCGCCGCACGCTTCTACCAGAAGGCGGGCTGGACCCTGGCCCGAACCCAGACCTTGCCGTCCGAAATCCCAGGGGGCTGGTTCCCACTCAAGGCCTGGCGTTACGAGAAGACGCTGACCCAACGCTCAGCCTGGGCTGCGCGCGCGGAGAGCGAGCAGCTTGAAGCTCGCCTCCCCTCCCTCAGGGGATCCACCGAAGACGAGGGTCGTCAGGCGGGCGTCTATCTCACATCGGACGGCGTCCCATGGGGCCGCCGCGCCGGCGACCGCCTGGGATCACGTCAGGTCTGACGACCTCTCCTAGCCTGGCCCGCCAGCGTTGAAGTCGAACTGCTCCGCCTTGGGCTTGCCCCCGCCGAACGCGTAGCTGAAGCCGAAGAACACCGAACGCACATTGGCCGAACGCCGCGTACGGTCGCGCAGGGCGGGCGTGTCGGTGACCGAGACGTCCTGGAACCAGTCCAGCGCGTCCTGAGCGGTGACCACGAAGGACAGCTTGTCGTTGACCTTCCGGCGATAGCCCAGGTTCAGCATCTTGAACGGCTCGCGATGGCCCTGCGGCGTCAGGCGCTTGCCCGAGCTGAAGACGTTCAGCTGCACGAAGTCCTTGGACGTCGCCTGCCAGTTCAGGTTGGCGCGGCCGGCGACCGCCGTGCCAGAACGCGTGCCGGTAAAGCCCAGGTTGGCGGCGTCGATCTCGTTCCAGAACAGGTTGCCGCTGAGATTGTAGGTCAGCTTGGGCGTCAGCCGGCCGTTGGCCACCAGCTCCAGGCCGCCGCTGCGGCTCTTGCCCAGATTGGCCCGCGAGGTCAGGAACGCACCGCCGCCCAGGTCGCTGACCACGTCGGTGACGCTGTCCTTGGTGTCGCGGAAATAGGCCGTGGCCAGGTAGTAGGTCTGACCCTTGCGCATCTGCCAGCCCAGCTCGAAGCTATCGGTGATCTGCGGCTTCAGGTCCGGATTGCCCTGCCGGTAATTATAGGGGTCGATATAGACCCGATACGGATGCAGGTCCTGGGCCCCGGGGCGCTGGACGCGGCGGCTGAAATTGGCGCTCAGCGTCTGGCTTTGGCTGAGCGTGTAGCCCATGTGCAAGGTCGGATAGACCTTGAAGTACTGGTTGTCGCCGGTCACCCGGTTGGTGACGTCGTCGACCTTGATCTGCACCTGCTCGGCGCGCAGGCCGCCCTGCACCGAGAAGTCGCCGAACGGCCGCTCGTAGGTGACGTAGGCGGCGTAGACGTCCTGATCGAAGACATAGCGGTTGTTGCGCGACGGCACGGGGATCAGACCGCTGGCGCTCGGACCTTCAGCGCCGCGGTTGACGTAGTCGTTGCTGGCCACCTCGAAGTCGAAGCCGGTCTTCAGCTTGACGCTGTCGGGCATCGGCCGGGTGTAGTCGGCCTTCAGGTTGGTGCGGGTCTGCTCGACCTCCATGCCGATGCGCTCATAGAGATCCAAGCCCGGCGTGTTGCGGGTGAAGGCCTGGCTGTCGCGCGTGAAGTCGGTGATCTCGTGCTCGAGATGGGTGGTCAGGACATGGTCCGAACCGCCCTTGAACTGCCGGCGCCAGTCGGCGCTGATCGCGCCGTTGTCACGGGTCATCTCGCCCGACGTCGTGCGCAGATAGGCCCGCGAGGGCGCGCCCGCGGCGGTCAGAGCCGAATAGGTTTCGTCGACGTCGGTGTCGAAGGCGATCCGACGCAGGCGTAGTTCGCCGCTCAGGCGGTTGTTCTTGTCGACGTCGTAGTCGAACGCGCCGCGCAGGCTGGTCATGCCGCCGGAATTGTCGACGACGGCGTCCTGCTTGCTGGTCAGATAGCCCCCGCTGGCCCGATCCAGCGTGGCGCGATCGATGACCTGGGCGGCGTCCTGGGTGTCGCGACGATAGCTGGCGTCGCCGGTCAGGGTCAGCTTGCCCGCCCGACGCGTGGCGCTGATCCCGCCGTTGTGACGCCCCAGGGTGTCGACGTTGAAGCGCACCGTGCCGTTGACGCCCGGCTTCTGGGTCTTCTTGGTGATCAGGTTGATGATCCCCGCCGAGCCGTCAGGACGATAGGCGGCCGACGGATTGGTCATCACCTCGACGCGGTCGATCTGGTCGGCCGGCATCGACGACAGGGCGTCGCCCTTGCCCTCGCCCGTGAACTGGCTGGAGGGCTTGCCGTCGATCAGGATGGTGACGTTGGCGTCGCCGCGCAGGCTGACGTTGCCCTGCACGTCGACGCTGACCGAAGGCACGTTGCGCAGGGCGTCGGCCACCGAGCCCGTGCGGGCCGACAGGTCGTTGGCGACACTATAGCTGCGGCTGTCGATCGAGCTGCGCATGGCCGTGGAGTCGCTGGTGATCACCACGCCCTCGACGGCCGTCGCGGCCTCCTTGGCGGCGGGTTTCGCAGCCGGCGCAGGCGTCTGAGCTAGGCCCACGGCGGGCGGCAGGATGACCGCGGCGGCGGCCAGAAGGGCGAACTTCAGTCGCAAGAGCTTTCCCCAAAGCAATAGCGCTCGGCGGCGAGGCGCGCACCGATTGCACAAGCGTAAATCACAAGGATTTACGCGCGTAAAGACAGTTGAATTACCCCTGTTAAGCCTGGGCTTGCGGCCAAAGACAAATGTCTTTTCCGCAATGTTTGTGCGGGCTTTCGGATGGCGTCATTCACGCCACACCTCATAGACTTGGCGCGCCCCATCGCACTCGGCCCAGCTTCTGCTATCGATAGGCTCAAGCAGGGGTGAGTCCCGCGCGAGAAGAGGGTCACAGAACCCAAGCTTGCGCGCTGATACCGGTAACACTAAGGTCGCCGGCAACCAGAGACCCGGAAAGGGTCGTCAGGGCATCAATTTGGGCCGAGCGGCCCCATGGGGAGGAAACCTGTGGCTAGTGTAACCAACGCCGGGCCCAGCGCCGGCATGAGCGCCGATGGGCTGAAGGTCAACATGGCCTTCGTGTCCGCCATCGTCGCGGTCGCCACGATCGGCGGCTTCATGTTCGGCTACGACAGCGGTGTCATCAACGGCACCCAGGAAGGCCTGAACAGCGCCTTCAATCTCACCGAATTCGGCACCGGCCTGAACGTCGCCGCCATCCTGATCGGCTGCGCCATTGGCGCCTTCGCCGCCGGCCGTCTGGCCGACGTGTGGGGCCGCCGCACGGTGATGATCATCTCGGCCCTGCTGTTCGTGCTCAGCGCCATCGGCACGGGCGCGGCCCACACCTCGACGATCTTCGTCATCTTCCGCCTGATCGGCGGCCTGGGCGTCGGCGCGGCCTCGGTGCTGTGCCCCGTCTACATCTCGGAAGTCACGCCCGCCAACATCCGCGGCCGCCTGTCGTCGGTGCAGCAGATCATGATCATCACCGGCCTGACCGGCGCGTTCGTGGCCAACTACGTGCTGGCCCACACCGCCGGCAGCTCGACCGCAGAGTTCTGGCTGGGCCTGCCCGCCTGGCGCTGGATGTTCTGGATGCAGGTCATCCCGGCCGGCGTGTTCTTCTTCGCCCTGCTGACCATTCCGGAAAGCCCGCGCTACCTGGTCGCCAAGGGTAAGGACGCCGAGGCCGAAGCCGTGCTCTCGCGCCTGTTCGGGGCCGGCGCCGGCGCGGCCAAGGTCGCCGAGATCCGCGCCTCGCTGAACGCCGACCACAAGCCGAAGTTCTCGGACCTGCTGGACCCGGTCAGCAAGAAGATCCGCCCCATCCTGTGGGCCGGCCTAGTCCTGGCCATCTTCCAGCAGTTCGTCGGCATCAACATCGTCTTCTACTACGGCTCGGTGCTGTGGCAGTCGGTGGGCTTCACCGAGGACGACAGCCTGAAGATCAACATCCTGTCGGGCGCCCTGTCGATCATCGCCTGCCTGGCCTGCATGGGCCTGATCGACCGTGTCGGCCGCAAGCCCTTGCTCTTGATCGGTTCGGCCGGCATGGCCGTGACCCTGGGCGTGCTGACCTGGTGCTTCTCGACCGCCACCACGGTCAACGGCGCCCTGCAGATGGCCGACGGCGCCGGCCCGATCGCCCTGATCGCCGCCAACGCCTATGTGGTGTTCTTCAACCTCAGCTGGGGCCCGGTCATGTGGGTCATGCTGGGCGAGATGTTCCCCAACCAGATGCGCGGCTCGGCCCTGGCCGTCGCCGGCTTCGCCCAGTGGATGGCCAATTTCGCCATCTCCTTCAGCTTCCCGGCCATGGCCAAGCTGAGCCTGCCGATGACCTACGGCTTCTATGCGGCCAGCGCCGTGGTCTCGTTCTTCCTGGTCCAGAAGCTGATCCACGAGACCCGAGGCAAGGAACTGGAGGCGATGGAGGGCTGAAGCCTTTCACCGCTTCAACGATGCGACGCCCGGGAGGAGACTCCCGGGCGTTTTTCTTGGCCGGCGTTGCGCTCGCCCAAATTGTCGGACATTTCTTTTCATGTCTGGCCTTGGACACCGGTGGACAATGCAACCGCCACCTGACTAAGTTACCGGTAACAAGGTAACGGCCCCGAGGGCCGGTCTGTGGTTCGGGAGGAACACCCATGGTCGATATCAACCGTCGCGGCGCGCTCGGTTCGCTGCTCACTGGCGCGGGTCTGGCCGCCCTGCCCGCAGCTGCCGCCGAAGCCGCTCCCCAGATGGGCCTGCTGCCCGCCAAGCAGACCTCGGGCCCGACCTGGACCAAGGGCATCGAAGGCCAGCGCAAGGCCGACCTGGGCGATGGCACGTTCCTCAACCCGATCCTGGCCGGCGACCGTCCCGATCCTTCGATCCTGAAGGACGGCGACGACTACTACATGACCCACTCGTCGTTCGACGCCTATCCGGGCCTGCTGATCTGGCACTCGAAGGATCTGGTGAACTGGACGCCGGTCACCACCACGCTGAAGACCAATGTCGGCTCGATCTGGGCCCCCGAAATCTGCAAGCACAAGGGCCGCTACTACATCTACCTGCCGGCCAAGTTCCCCAACAACAACACCAGCTACGTGATCTGGGCCGACAAGATCGAGGGCCCATGGTCCGAGCCGGTCGACCTCAAGCTGCCGCGCTACATCGACCCCGGCCACATCGTCGACGAGAAGGGCGAGCGCTGGCTGTTCCTGTCGGGCGGCGACCGCATCAAGCTGACCCCGGACGGCCTGAAGACCGTGGGCGAACCCGAGCACGTCTATAATCCGTGGAAGTACCCCGACACCTGGGACGTCGAAGGCTTCTCGCCCGAAGGCCCCAAGGTCATGAAGCACGGCGAGTACTTCTACATGATCACCGCCGTAGGCGGCACGGCCGGCCCGCCGACCGGCCACATGGTCATCGCCGCCCGAGCCAAGTCCCTGGCCGGTCCGTGGGAGGATCACCCGCAAAACCCGCTGGTCCGCACCGTCGACAACAGCGAGAAGTGGTGGTCGCGCGGCCACGCCACCCTGGTCGAGGGTCCGACGCCCGGCGACTGGTGGACCGTCTATCACGGCTACGAAAACGGCTATTACACCCTGGGCCGCCAGACCCTGCTGGCCCCGGTCACCTGGACCAAGGACGGCTGGTTCGAGATCGGCGGCGGCGATCTGTCCAAGCCCATCCCCAAGCCCAAGGGCGGCAAGGCCGGCCCGCACGGCATGGCGCTGTCGGACGACTTCTCGACCGACAAGTACGGCGTGCAGTGGAACTTCTTCGATCCCAAGCCGGGCGAGCACCAGCGCCTCACCCGCGCCAATGGCGTGCTGACCCTGAAGGGTTCGGGCGAGGCGCCGTCCAGCGGTTCGCCGCTGATCTTCGTCAACGGCGACCAGGCCTATGAGTTCGAGTGCGAGATCGAGATCGATCCGGACACCCGCGCCGGCCTGATCCTGTTCTACGATCGCCAGCTCTATTGCGGCCTGGGCTTCGACGCGAAGAACTTCGTCACCCACCAATACGGCATCGAGCGCGGCCGTCCGGCCAATCCGCACGGCGCCAGGATGCTGATGAAGGTGATCAACACCCGCCACATCGTCAGCTTCCACACCAGCAGCGACGGTGGGAAAACCTGGAAGCGCTTCGACCGCGGCATGGAAGTCTCGGGCTACCACCACAATGTCCGTGGCGGCTTCATGATGCTCAAGCCCGGCCTCTACGCCGCCGGCAAGGGCTCGGCCCGGTTCAAGAACTTCAAGTACCGGGCGCTGGACTGATCCCCACACACCGATCTCCCCGGCGAAAGCCGGGGCCCAGGTGAAACCCACGAACCTTTCTGGATGAATCTGGGTCCCGGCTTTCGCCGGGGAAACGGAAATTGAGATGCTGAAAGCCGTCCTGGCAGCCGCCGCCCTCCTGGCCTTCCCGACGATCACGGCCGCGCAGGAGCCCTTTTTCAAAGCCCCCAAGGTCGTCCTCGTCGGCGACTCCACGACCGCCGTCGGCAGCGGTTGGGGCGGCAGTTTCTGTTCCAAGCACGTGACCTCCAACGTCGCCTGCGTGAACCTGGGCCGCGGCGGACGCTCGACCCGCACCTATCGCGAGGAAGGCTCCTGGGCCCTGGCCCTGAAGGAGATGTCGTCGGGCGGCTTCGCCAAGACCTGGGTGTTGATCCAGCTGGGCCACAACGACCAGCCGGGCCGCCCCGAGCGTTCGACGGATCTGGCGACCGAGTTCCCGGCCAACCTCAGGCGCTTCGTCGAGGAGACCCGCGCGACCGGCGCCCAACCGGTGCTGGTCACCCCGCTGATCCGCCGGCAGTTCCACAACGGCCAAGTTCATGACGACCTCGCCCCCTGGGCCGACGCCATCCGCAAGGTCGCGGCCGAAACCCAAACCCCGCTGGTCGACCTGCACCAGCTGTCCAAGGACGCCGTCCAGGCCATGGGTCCGGTCGCGGCTCTGCGCTTTGGCGAAATCCCGCCGCCGACCGACATCGCCGAGGCGGCCAAGTCCGGCACGACGACCGGCGCGATGTTCTACGAGCCCGCCATTCCCGGGGCCGTGGTCCCGCCGCGCCCGCCGGCCCAGCCGCCTGGCCCGCCCAGCGCCATGGCCGAGTTCAAGCCGGTGTTCGACTACACCCATGTCGGCCCCGAAGGCGCGGACTACTTCTCGACGATGATCGCCAAGGCGCTGGCGCAGGCGGTTCCGGAGCTGGGCAGAAACCTGCTGCCCTAGGGTCGCTCCACGCCTATATCCGGGGTCTCGCCAGCTAGAGTATCCCGCGTGACTGATCACACCCTCGCCGCCAACCGCGCCCAGATGGATTCGCCCTCATACCGGCTGGCGGCGCAGGATCAGGACTTCCTGCTCGGCGACTCGATGCGCGGCGTCCGGTTCCTGCTGGAGTTCGCCAAGGCCGACGAGGCCCTGCGGCGCTGGGGCGTGCGCTCGACCGTCGTGGTGTTCGGCAGCGCCCGCGTGCGCGAGGATGGCCCGGGCCGCCAAGCCGACTGGTACGCGCAGGCCCGCCAGCTGGGTCAGATCGTTTCCGAGCGCGGCGGCGCCAAGCTGGAGAACGGCGAGCACGTCCGCGACAACGTCATCGCCACCGGCGGCGGCCCCGGCGTGATGGAGGCCGCCAACCGCGGCGCCTTCGACGCGGGCGCGCCGTCGATCGGCTTCAACATCACCCTGCCGCACGAGCAGACGCCCAATCCGTACAGCACGCCGGACCTGACCTTCCGGTTCCACTACTTCGCCATGCGCAAGATGCACCTGGCGATGCGGGCCAACGCGCTGGTGGTGTTCCCCGGCGGCTTCGGCACCTTCGACGAGCTGTTCGAGATCCTGACCCTGCGCCAGACCGACAAGGCGCCGCCGATCCCGATCGTGCTGTTCGACGAGGCCTATTGGCGGTCGGTCATCAATTTCGAGGCCCTGGCCGAGCACGGCATGATCGCGCCCGCCGACCTGGAGCTGCTGCGCTTCGCCGACGACGCCGAAAGCACATGGGCCGAGTTGGTTCGCGGCGGACTGCCGGTCCCTGACGGCCTCTGACGCCGCGCCCGCAGGTCTCTTGAGTCCTAGGCCGCCTGACCAACCTTCGCCACCATCGTCGGGGTGATCAGCTGGGCGGCGTTCACGCGGTCGCCGCCGGGGGCCAGGATCTCGAGGTGCACGTGGTCGGTGATGCCGCGATAGTGGTCCTGCAGGCTGGCCACCGTGCCGATCGACTGGCCCAGACGCACCGTCTGCCCGACCTCGACGCCCGGGTTCACATAGAAGGCGCGGGCGGCGTAGCCCAAGGCCGGGTTGGTGATCTCGACGAACTTCAGCGCGGTGTCGCCGGCATAGGCGAAGCCGATCTTGGTGACGTAGCCCGACATCGGCGCGCGGACGGCCTGACCCGCCTGGGCCACGTAGTCGACGCCCTCGTGGGCGCGGGTCCCGCCATCGCGGCGGGCGCCGAACTCACCGTCGCCGAAGGCGTCGTGGCCCCGCGGCGCCGCGCCGGTCGGATTGGCGAAATCGGGCGCGCCGTCGCCGTCGATGTCGGCGCCCTTCCAGACCAGCTCCATCAGCGGCGGCTTGGGCGTCTCGGCCTTGATGTCGGCCAGCAGCCTGACGATGGCCGGCATTTTCACCTGCCGCGACACCGGCCGCTCCATGGCGGCCACCAGCATCGGGGCGAAGACCGTCGCGAGACCCAGCGCGCAGCGAACCGCAGGCGCGCTGGTCTTCACGGTGAATGACGTCATCAAGGGACTTTCCGTCTCGTGTGGAAGCCCCCCACGCGTGACTGAAGTCGTATCTAAGGGTTAACAGCGGCTGGGGAAATGCCCGCCCCATGCGACCGACCGTCGCGCCAAACCCACACTTAAGCTATGAAATCGTTGATATATTCCGACAACCCGACTTAGCCCAGCAGGTGACGGACGGTCGAGCGCAGAACCGCGGCCAGGGCCTGGCGGTCCAGGTTCGGGTGATTGACCCCACGCATCAGCAGGCCATCGAAGATCATGCCCACGACCTCGCAGCGGGCGTTGAACTCGGCCTCGCTCCATTCAGGCTTTCGGTCGCGCTCCATCATGCCCCGGGCCAAGGCGCGCTCCTGCTCGTCGGCGGCGCGGACGATGGCGGCGACCTTGGGATTGCGGGCGGCTTCGGCGACCACCTCGATGGCCAGGGCTGCGCGGCGCGGGTCGAAGCACTTGTCGATGCCGTCGGGCAGATGCTCCTCGATGGAGTCCAGCAGCGTGCCCGGGCGGCTCTCCATCTCGGCGAACTTGTCGCGCATCTCGGCCAGGTCCTGGGCGACGATGGCGGCGATGATCGCTTCCTTGTTCTCGAAGTAGCGATAGATCTGGCCGACGCTCAGGCCGGCGGCCTTGGCGATGTCGGCCATGCTGGCCCCATGGAAACCGGACTGACGCACGCGCTCGCAAGCCGCGTCGAGGATCTGCTGACGGCGCGATTCTGGCGACGGACGGGCCGAATGGGTCTCGTCAGTCATTGAAAAACCTGATCGACATTACATTTCCGTTAGGTCAGCGAAAGCTGGACGCTGGGGAGGTTGACTTGCGTCAACACCGATCCTTTGTCCAGCCCGCTTGAGAATGAACGTTCATTCTCAGATTGTTCATCATGCCGGCTTCGTCAAGAGCAATCGCTCGCGAGGCCCACGCATCCGGGGTTAAACATGCACTTTCAACGCACCGCCGTGACGACGGCCGTGGGGCTTGCCGCCATCGCGCTCACTCTGTCGGCCTGCGGCAAGAAAGACGCCGGCGGCGCGGGCATGGGCATGGGTGGCCCGGTCGAGGTCGGCTATGTCGTCGCTCAGGCTCAGCCGGTCGGCCTGACCGCCGAGCTGTCGGGACGCACATCGGCCTTCCTGGTCTCGGAAGTCCGCCCGCAGGTGGGCGGCGTGATCAAGTCGCGCCTGTTCGAGGAAGGCTCGTACGTCCGCGCCGGCCAGCCGCTGTACCAGATCGATCCGGCCACGTTCCAGGCCGCCTACAACAGCGCAGCCGCCAACCTGGCCCAGGCGCAAGCCACTGCGACCAGCGCCAAGCTGAAGGCCGACCGCTTCAAGGGCCTGGTCGACAGCGGCGCGGTGTCCAAGCAGGACAATGACGACGCCCAGGCCGCAGCCCTGCAGACGGCCGCCGCCGTCGCCGTGCAGCGCGCAGCCCTGGACAACGCCCGCATCAACCTGAACTGGACCAAGGTCGCCGCGCCGATCTCGGGCCGCATCGGCAAGAGCGCGGTCACGCCGGGCGCCCTGGTCACCGCCGGCCAGACCACCGCCCTGGCCACCATCCAGGACATGTCGAAGATCTATGTCGACCTGACCCGGACCTCGGCCGAGCTGCTGAAGCTCAAGCAACAGTTCGCCAGCGGCAAGGTCGGCAAGACCAACACCGCCCAGGTGAACCTGGTGCTGGAAGACGGCTCGACCTATCCGACGCCGGGCACGCTGGAGTTCTCGGACATCACCGTCGACGCCGGCACCGGCTCGGTCGGCCTGCGCGCCGTGTTCCAGAACCCGAACGGCACGCTGCTGCCGGGCATGTATGTCCGCGCCACGCTCAGCCAGGGCGTCGCCGCCAGCGGCATCCTGATCCCGCAGGCCGGCGTCCAGCGCGACCCGAAGGGCAACGCCATGGTCAGCCTCGTCGGCGCCAAGGGCGCCGAGATGCGTCCAGTGACCCTGGGTCAGACGGTCGGCGACAAGTGGCTGGTCACCAGCGGCCTGACCGCCGGCGACAAGGTCATTACCGAAGGCCTGATGAAGCTGCGCCCCGGCGCGCAGATCAAGGCCGTCCCCGCGGGCTCCAAGCCCGCCGCCCCTGCTGCTCAAGCCCAACACTAAGGCGGGCCCAAGATGCTCTCGCGCTTCTTCATCGACAGACCCATCTTCGCATGGGTCATCGCCATCGTGATCATGCTAGCCGGGGCGCTCGCCATCCGGACCCTGCCGATCGCGCAATATCCTGAGATCGCCCTGCCCCAGGTGTCGGTCGCCGCCATCTACCCGGGCGCCTCCGCCAAGACGGTGGAAGACAGCGTCACCCAGGTCATCGAACAGAAGATGAAGGGCCTGGACGGCCTGGAATACATGTCGTCGACCAGCGACAGCTCCGGGGCGGCCACGATCACCCTGACCTTCAAGGCCGGGACCGACATCGACATCGCCCAGGTGCAGGTCCAGAACAAGCTGCAGACGGCCACCGCGCTGCTGCCGCAGGAAGTGCAGCAACAGGGCCTGACGGTCGCCAAGTCGGCCCGTAACTTCATGATGGTCGTGGGCCTCTATTCCGAGGATCCGAAGACCACCAACACCGACCTGGCCGACTATCTGGCCTCGAACATCCAGGACCCGTTGAGCCGCGTCGACGGCGTGGGCGACATCCAGCTGTTCGGCGCCCAGTACGCCATGCGCATCTGGCTGGACCCGCAGAAGCTGGCCGGCTTCAGCCTGACCCCGGCCGACGTCGCCGCCGCCATCCGCGCCCAGAACGCCCAGGTCTCGGCCGGCCAGCTGGGCGGCACGCCCAACCTGCCGGGCACGGGCCTCAACGCCACGATCACCGCCCAGTCGCGCCTGCAGACCCCCGAGCAGTTCCGCAACATCATCGTCAAGAACAGCACGGGCGGCGCCACCGTCCGCCTCAGCGACGTGGCCCGCGTCGAACTCGGCGCCGAGAACTATGGCTCGCTGGCCAAGTTCAACGGCCACCAGGCTTCGGGCATCGCCATCCGTCTGGCCCCCGGCGCGAACGCGCTGGACACCGCCAAGGCGGTCAAGGAGCGGATGTCGCAGCTCGAGAAGTCGTTCCCGAACGGCTACAAGTACGTCGTGCCGTATGACTCGACCCCGTTCGTCGAGCTGTCGATCCACGAAGTGATCAAGACGCTGATCGAGGCCATCATCCTCGTCTTCATCGTCATGTACCTGTTCCTGCAGAACTGGCGCGCGACGCTGATCCCGACGATCGCCGTCCCCGTCGTCCTGCTCGGCACCTTCGGCGTGCTGGCGCTGTTCGGCTATTCCATCAACACGCTCACCATGTTCGGCCTGGTGCTGGCCATCGGCCTGCTGGTCGATGACGCCATCGTCGTGGTCGAGAACGTCGAGCGGGTGATGTCCGAAGAGGGCCTGTCGCCCAAGGAAGCCACTCGCAAGTCGATGAACGAGATCACCGGCGCCCTGATCGGCATCGCGCTGGTGCTGTCGGCGGTGTTCGTGCCGATGGCCTTCTTCGGCGGCTCGCAAGGTGTGATCTACCGCCAGTTCTCGATCACCATCGTCTCGGCCATGGCCCTGTCGGTGCTGGTCGCCCTGGTGCTGACGCCGGCCCTCTGCGCCACCATGCTCAAGCCCGTCGAAGCCGGTCACCACGACGACAAGAAGGGCTTCTTCGGCTGGTTCAACCGCAGCTTCAACGACATGTCGACGCGCTACCAGGGTTCCGTCCGCGGCATCCTGGGCAAGAGCGGCCGCTGGATGGCGATCTACGCCGCTATCCTGGTGGCCATGGGCCTGCTGTTCATCCGCCTGCCCAGCGCCTTCCTGCCGGAAGAAGACCAGGGGATCATGATGACCCTGGTGCAGCTGCCCGCCGGCGCGACCGAGGAAAAGACCCAAGCCGTCCTGACCCAGGTCCGCGACTACTATCTGAAGAACGAGAAGGACGCCGTGCAGTCGGTCTTCACCATCTCGGGCTTCAGCTTCGCCGGCGCGGGCCAGAACGCCGGCATGGCCTTCACCCGCCTGAAGGACTTCGACGAGCGCAAGGCCGCCAACCTCAAGGCTCCGGCCGTCGCCGGCCGGGCCATGGGCGCCTTCTCGCAGATCCGCAACGCCATGGTCTTCCCGATCATCCCGCCGGCCGTGCCGGAACTGGGCACCTCGTCGGGCTTCGACTTCCAGCTGCAGGACGTCGGCGGCGTCGGTCACGAAGCCCTGGTCAACGCCCGTAACATGATGCTGGGCATGGCCGGTCAGGATCCGAACCTGGCGGGCGTGCGCCCGAACGGTCAGGAAGACACCCCGCAGCTGCAGATTGAGGTCGACCAGGCCAAGGCCGGCGCCATGGGCCTGACCACCGCCGACATCAACAGCGCGCTTAGCGCCGCCTGGGGTGGTTCATACGTCAACGACTTCATCGACCGCGGTCGCGTGAAGAAGGTCTACATGCAGGCTGACGCCCAGTTCCGCATGACGCCGGAAGACCTTAACCGCTGGTACGTCCGCAACAGCAGCGGCCAGATGGTGCCCTTCCCGGCCTTCGCGACCGCGGACTGGACCTTCGGCTCGCCGCGCCTGGAACGCTACAACGGCGTCTCGTCGATCAACCTGCAAGGCTCCCCGGCGCCGGGCAAGAGCTCGGGTCAGGCGATCGCGGCGATGGAGGCCCTGGCCGCCAAGCTGCCGCCTGGCATCGGCTTCGAATGGACCGGCCTGTCGGCCCAGGAACAGGAGTCCGGCAACCAGGCGCCCGCCCTGTACGGCATCTCGATCCTGGTGGTGTTCCTGCTGCTGGCCGCCCTCTATGAGAGCTGGTCGATCCCGCTGGCCGTCATCATGGTGGTGCCGCTGGGCATCGTCGGCGCCCTGCTGGCCACCTTCGCCCGCGGTCTCAGCAACGACATCTACTTCCAGGTCGGCCTGCTGACGACCATGGGCCTGGCCGCCAAGAACGCCATCCTGATCGTCGAATTCGCCAAGGATCTGTACGAGAAGGGCATGGGCCTGACCGAAGCCACGCTGGAAGCGGTTCGTCTGCGCCTGCGTCCGATCATCATGACCTCGCTGGCCTTCGTCTTCGGCGTGCTGCCGCTGGCGATCTCCAACGGGGCCGGCTCCGGCGCCCAGCACGCGATCGGCACCGGCGTGATCGGCGGCATGATCTCGGCCACCCTCCTGGCGATCTTCTTCGTCCCGCTGTTCTTCGTGGTCGTCGAGAAGATCTTCAAACCCAAGCACCCCGGCCACGACAAGGCCGTCGCCGAGCACGGCGGCGACGTCCCGGCCTCCGAGGCTCACCAATGATGCTGCGCAACCTCTCCCTGGCCCTGATCGCCTCCACGGCGGTCGGCGCCTGCACCATGGCCCCGCGCTACGAGCGGCCCGCCATGCCGGTGGCCCAGACCTGGTCCACGCCGGCGCCCGAGCCCACGGGCTCGGTGTCGGCCGCCGACCTCGACTGGCGCCAGGTCCTGCTCGACCCGCGTCTGCAAGGCGTGGTCGACCTGGCCCTGCAGCAGAACCGCGACCTGCGCGTGGCGGTGCTGAACATCGAGAAGGCCCGCGCCCAGTACGGCATTCAGCGCGCGGCCCTGCTGCCGGCGGTGAACGGCGTGCTCTCCGAGCAGCGCATCCACCAGCCGGCCGCCGGCTCGCAGTTCGGCGTCGGGATCGACACCACGATCTACAGCGCCAATCTGGGCGTCAGCGCCTATGAACTGGACCTGTTCGGCCGCGTCCGCAGCCTCAGCGCCGCGGCGCTGCAGAGCTTCTTCGCGACCGAGGAGAACAGCCGCGCGGCCCGGATCTCGCTGATCTCGGAAACCGCGACGGCCTGGCTGACCCTGGCCGCCGACCAGGACCGCCTGGCGCTGGCCAAGGACACCCTGGCGACCCGCGAGGAGTCGCTGCGCCTGGTTCAGCAGCAGGTCGACGGCGGCGTCGGTTCACGTCTGGACCTGCGCAACGCCCAGACCTTGGCCGAGACCGCCCGTGGCGACGTGGCGACCTACACCGCCCAGGTGGCCCAGGACCGCAACGCCCTGACCCTGCTGGCCGGGACCGAGGTGCCGGTGAACCTGCTGCCGCCGAACGGTCTTGGCGGCGCGGCCGAGACGACAATCCTGGCCGACCTGCCGGCCGGTCTTCCGTCGGACGTGCTGCTGCGTCGTCCCGACGTGCTGGCCGCCGAGCACCAGCTGCAAGGCGCCAACGCCAATATCGGCGCGGCGCGAGCGGCGTTCTTCCCGCGCATCAGCCTGACCGGACAGTACGGCACGACGAACAACCAGCTGTCGGGCCTGTTCGACGCCGGCACCAAGGCCTGGAGCTTCTCGCCCCAGATCAGCCTGCCGATCTTCGCGGGCGGCGCCAACATCGCCAACCTGAAGGGCGCCAAGGCCGATCGCGACATCGCCGTGGCCACCTACGAGAAGGCGGTCCAGACAGCCTTCCGCGAGGTGTCGGACGCCCTGTCGGTGCGCGCCACGGTCACCGACCGCCTGGCTTCGCAGGAACGCCTGGTCGAGGCCGCGTCCGACAGCCAGCGCCTGTCGCTGCAACGTCGCGACGCCGGCCTGGACAGCGCCCTGACCCAGCTGGACAGCCAGCGCACGCTGTACACGGCCCAGCAGGGCCTGATCACCGTGCGCCTGGCCCGGGCCGCCAACCTCGTTTCGCTCTACAAGACCCTCGGCGGCGGCGCGCCCGCCGCCTGACGGTCTTTCCACCCCTTCCCCGGCTTCGGCCGGGGGAGTTCACGGCCATCACTCCCCCCGATGGCCGCGAACCGGAAGGGGCGCCTCCTTCCCCCCACCCCTGGAGCCGCCCCTTCCACCCACTTTTCCGCTTTACAGCGACCGCCGCACGCGCGACCCAGGGTTGATCGCCCTTGTCGAGGTTCGCATGCGCCTTTCCACCCTGTTTCTGGCCGCTGGCCTGCTGCTCGCCGCCGCCCCCGCCCAGGCCCAGAAGGCCGCGCCCGCGCCGCCCGCCCAGCCGGTCACCATCGCGCTCGAGCCCTATCTGGGCGTGCTCTGGTCGTTCGAGGCCAAGGTCGCCGGCGCCCCCCGCCGCTTCCTGATCGACACCGCCGGCGGCTTGACCGCCATCACCCCCGCCGCCGCCAAGAGCATCGGCTGCCAGCCCTGGGGCCGCATCACCGGCCACCGCATGCGCGGCGATCGCGTCGACCTGGAACGCTGCGACAAGGTCGCGATCGAGGCGGACGGCGTCGCCCTGGCCCCGCCGACCGTGGGCGTCTTCGACTTCGCCAAGCTGCTGCCGCCCAACGCTCCGCCGCTCGACGGCTCGGTGGCGCTCGACGCCTTCGCCGGCCGCGCCGTGACCCTGGAGTTGGGCGCCCAGCGCCTGGTGATCGAGACCCCCGCCAGCCTGAAGGCTCGCATCAAGGGCGCCGCCGAGGTCCCGGTCCGCTTCGCGCGCGACGCCGGCGGCCTGGCCCTGACCCCGTTCGTGCCGGTCCCCACGCCCAAGGGCCCGGTCTGGATGGAGCTGGACAGCGGCAGCAACGGCGCCGTCGTCGTCGCCCAGCACAACGCCGCGCTGCTCGGCTTGAACCCCGACAGCAAGGACCGTCAGCCCATCAAGATGTCGATCGAGGGCGGCCCCAAGATCGACGCCCAGGCCCTGGTCATGGACCTGGTCATCGACGGCAACATCGGCGTGCCGACGCTGAAGGACTGGGTGGTGACCCTTGACCTGGCCAACGAGCGGGCGTGGATCAACGCGGCGGCGCACCCCTAGCGCCCCCTATAGCGGCAGTTGCACCGTGCTCTTGACCTCTTCCAGCACCGCATAGGTCCGCGTCTCGCGGACGCCAGGCATCTTGACCAGGATGTCGCCCAGGAAGTTGCGGTAGGCCTCCATGTCGCGCACGCGGGCCTTGATCAAATAGTCGAAGCCGCCGGCGACCATGTGGCATTCCAGGATCTCGGGAGCGCGGCGAACGGCGGCGGCGAAGTCCTCGAAGGTCTCGCCCGTCGTGCGCTCCAGCACCACTTCCACGAAGATCAGCAGCGCCCGGTCGACCTTGGCCGGGTCCAGCAGGGCGGCGTAGCCGGTGATGTAGCCCCGCTCGCGCAGGCGGCGAACGCGGTCGAAGGTGGCGGCCGGCGACAGGTTGCAGCGCTTGGCCAGTTCGGCGTTGGTGATGCGCCCATCGGCCTGCAGAACTTTCAACAGCCTGCGATCGGTATCATCAAGAGCGGAAATGGCCATGGCGCGATATTACCGAAGAAGCTTCGAAAATGAGCGACGACAAACGTAGCACATTCGGCAAGCTTGGCGTTACACCTTTGATCGTTCCAGTCCTGCTCGGCGCCCCTCCCCCTCCTCAAAGGGCGCTCTGCAGAAGCGGCAAGGCCGCGGCTGGGACTGACGCGACGCTCGCATCTCTCCCCCTAGCTGGGCGTCGCGCATGAGAGGAAGGGACGTCAGCGTCTCCCCCACCAGACGTCCCTTCCTCCCTCCCCCCTTTTTCAGCGAACGCTTCCAGCGCATCCTCATGCCTGGCTTCCGCCGATGACGCCGCTGGAGCGGACGCTGATTTTCGGCGCTCATGCCGAATAAGCAACGACCTCCGCGCCGAACAAACGAAGCACCTTTGGCTGAAGTCGAGTTAGACCGACGATATCTCAATAACGGAACCGACCATGACCGACCTGGCCAACTGGGACAGCCTCGACGACGGCAAGTATCGCGACGAAGCGGCCGTGATCGCCGACCTGCTGGCCGCCGCGCCCCTGTCCAGCGAAGACCGCGCCGCCGTCCGCGCCGAGGCCGAGGCCCTGGTTCGCGGCGCCCGCCGCAGCGTCCGCAAGCAGGGCGTGGTCGAGAGCTTCCTGCAGGAATTCAGCCTGGGCACCCGCGAGGGCCTGGCTTTGATGTGCCTGGCCGAGGCTCTGCTGCGCACCCCCGACGACGACACCCGCGACAAGCTGATCGCCGAGAAGATCGGCTCGGCGGATTGGGCGTCTCACCTGGGCGGCAGCGACAGCCTGTTCGTCAACGCCTCGACCTGGGGCCTGATGCTGACCGGCAAGATCGTCGAGCCCGACGACGAGGCCAGGAAGGACCTGCCCGGCTTCGTCAAGAAGCTGGCCGGTCGCCTGGGCGAGCCCGTGATCCGCGCCGCCGTCGGCCAGGCCATCCGCATCATGGGCGAGCAGTTCGTCCTGGGTCGGACGATCGAAGCCGCCATCAAGCGCGCCGCCAATGACGGCGACATGTGCAGCTTCGACATGCTGGGCGAAGGCGCCCGCACCGCCACCGACGCCGAGCGCTATGAGAAGTCGTATGCGGACGCGATCGAGACGGTCGGCAAGCTGTCGAAGGCCGCGGGTCCGGAAGCCGGCCACGGCGTCTCGGTCAAGCTGTCGGCCCTGTGCCCGCGCTACGAGGCCACCCACGAGGACCGCGTGTGGGAGGAGCTCTATCCCCGCACCCTGCGCCTGGCCAAGATCGCCGCCAAGCACAACCTCAACTTCACGATCGACGCCGAAGAGGCCGATCGCCTGGCCCTGTCGTTGAAGCTGCTGGACAAGCTGTGCCGCGAGCCGGAGCTGGGCGACTGGACCGGCCTGGGCTTGGCCGTCCAGGCTTATCAGAAGCGCTGCGGCGAGGTGATCGCCCGCCTGAAGGCCTTGTCGCAGGAGACTGGGCGTCGCCTGATGGTGCGTCTGGTCAAGGGCGCCTATTGGGACAGCGAGATCAAGCGCGGCCAGGTCGCCGGCCGTCCCGACTATCCGGTGTTCACCACCAAGCCGGCCACCGACCTGTCGTACTTGGTCAACGCCAAGGCGCTGATCGGCGCGGCCCCGCACCTCTACGCCCAGTTCGCCACCCACAACGCCCACACCCTGGCGGCCGTGGTGCGCATGGCCAAGAACGCCGGCGTCAAGATCGAACACCAGCGCCTGCACGGCATGGGCGAGGCGCTCTACAAGGCCGCCGACGACCTCTATGACGGCATCACCCTGCGGGCCTACGCCCCAGTCGGCGGTCACGAGGACCTGCTGCCCTACCTCGTTCGCCGCCTGCTGGAGAACGGCGCCAACACCTCGTTCGTCCACGCCCTGCTGGACGAGCGGGTGCCGGTCGAGAAGGTCGTCACCGACCCGATCGACACCGTCGAGGCTCATCCCGACCGCCACGCCAAGATCCCGACGCCGATCGACGTCTATGGCCCTCGCCGCCAGAACTCAGCCGGCCTGGACCTGTCGGTGAAAGCCGACCGCGAGCGCCTGCAAGCGGCTGTTGCGGCCCTCGACACGGTCACCCTGTCGGCCGGTCCGCTGATCGCCGGCAAGGTCGCCGCCGGCGGCCCGCCCCTGCCCGTGGTGGCGCCCGCCGACGCCAGCAAGGTGGTCGGCGCGGTCTCCGAAGCCCAGATCCCGCAGATCGACGAAGCCTTCCGCCTGGCCCGCGCCGCACAACCGGCCTGGGACCTGGCTGGCGGCCCGGCCCGCGCCAAGATCCTGCGCGCCATGGGCGACGCGCTGGAAGCCAATATCGACCGCCTGATCGCCATCCTGTCGCGCGAAGCCGGCAAGACCCTGTCGGACGGCATCGCCGAGGTCCGCGAGGCCGTCGACTTCTGCCGCTACTACGCGGTGCTGGCCGAGGACCAGTTCGGCGACGGCGAACTGCTGAAGGGTCCGGTCGGCGAGACCAACACCCTGCGCCTGGCCGGTCGCGGCGTCTTCGTCTGCATCAGCCCTTGGAACTTCCCGCTGGCCATCTTCACCGGTCAGATCGCCGCCGCCCTGGCCGCCGGCAACGCCGTGCTGGCCAAGCCCGCCGAGCAGACGCCGCTGATCGCCTTCGAGGCCGTGAAGCTGTATCACGCCGCCGGCCTGGACAGCCGCCTGCTGGCCCTGCTGCCGGGGCGCGGCGAGACGGTGGGCGCGGCCCTGACCAGCCACGAAGGCCTGGACGGCGTCGCCTTCACCGGCGGCACAGACACCGCCTGGCGGATCAACCAGACCCTCGCTCAGCGTCAGGGCCCGATCGTGCCGTTCATCGCCGAAACCGGCGGCCTCAACGGCATGTTCGTCGACACCACCGCGCAACGCGAGCAGGTCATCGACGACGTCATCGTCTCGGCCTTCGGTTCGGCCGGTCAGCGCTGCTCGGCCCTGCGCCTGTTGTTCCTGCCGGAAGACACCGCCGACCACATCGTCGACGGCCTGAAGGGCGCCATGGACGCCCTCGTGCTGGGCGATCCAGCCCAGGCCGTCACCGATGTCGGCCCGGTCATCGACACCGAAGCCAAGGACGCTCTGATCAAGCACCACGAGCGCCTGAAGCGCGAGGCCAAGGTGCTGCACGCCCTGCCCTCGCCCGACGGGGGGACCTTCTTCGCCCCGGTGCTGGCCGAGATCCCGGCCGCCGACTTCCTGGAGCGCGAGGTGTTCGGCCCCGTGCTGCACGTGGTGCGCTACAAGCCCGAGCACCTGGCGGAGGTCGCCGGCGCCCTCGCCGCCCGCCGCTATGGCCTGACCCTGGGCATCCACTCGCGGATCGAGAGCTTCGCGGCCGACGTCCAGCGCCTGGTCCCGGCCGGCAACGCCTACGTCAACCGCTCAATGACCGGCGCCGTCGTGGGCGTCCAGCCGTTCGGCGGCGAGGGCCTTTCGGGCACCGGCCCCAAGGCCGGCGGCCCCCATGCGCTGCTGCGCTTCGCGGTCGAGCGGGCGCTCAGCGTCAACATCACCGCCCAGGGCGGCGACCCGGCGCTGCTGAACCTGTAGGACGCGACTTCACAACCCCCGCGCGCACGGCCTACACTCCCCCTCGGTTTGGGGGAGTGTAGGCCACATGCGTCATCCGTCTCACGCGGCGTTCGTCGCCGCCCTGCTCGCGCCCGCCGTCGCCCTGGCCCAGGCCGGACCGATCGCCGGCGACTGGTCCGGGGTGCTGGACGCGCCCAGCGGCAAGCTGCCGCTGATGTTCCACATCAAGCCGGACGGCTCGGCCACGCTGGACAGCCTGGCCCAGAAGGCGATGGGCCTCCCCGCCCGCGCCACGTTCACCAACGGCAAGGCGCGGTTGGAGCTGACGATCGCGGCCGCCAGCTTCGAAGGGACGCTGTCGGCGGACGGCAAGACGCTGCAGGGCCAGTGGCGCCAGGGCGGCGGCGACGCCCCGCTGGTCATGACCCGGACAGCCGCCACCGCCATCGAGGTCGAACGGCCGCAGACGCCCAAGCCACCCTTCCCCTATCGCGCGCAGGACGTGACCTACGCCAATCCGGCCTCTGGGCTGGTTATGGCCGGGACCCTGACCCTGCCGCCGGGCCAAGGTCCGTTCCCCGCCGTGCTGCTGATCACCGGTTCAGGGGCGCAGGATCGCGACGAGACGATCTTCGGCCACAAGCCGTTCCTGCTGCTTGCTGACGCCCTGACGCGGCGAGGCGTGGCGGTGCTGCGCGTCGACGATCGAGGCGTTGGCGGCTCCGCGCCTTTCGCCGCAAACGCCACCCTCGACGACCAGGTCAGCGACGTGGCGGCCGGCCTGGCCTGGCTGCGCGCCCGCCCGGAGATCGACAAGGCTCGCGTCGGCCTGCTGGGCCATAGCGAGGGCGGAACCCTGGCGATCCGCGCCGCGGCCGCCGATCCGAAGGTCGCCTTCGTCACGCTGCTGGCCGCGCCGGGCATACGCGGCGGCGATCTGATCGTCGATCAGGTCGGCTCGATCCTGAGGGCCGCCGGCGCCCCGCCCGCCACGATCGCCTCCGCCCAGGTCAGCCAACGCGAGATCATCGACGTGGTGATTTCGCCGCGCGAGCCCGAAGAGGCCCTGGCGGCCCTGAACGCCATCCTCGACCGCCACGGCGCTCCCGCCGACGCGCCTCAGCGCCAGATGCTGAAAACCATGCTTTCGGCGCACTATCGGTCGTTCGCCCGGTTCGATCCTCGGGCCGATCTGAGCCGTATCCGCGTCCCGGTCTTGGCCGTCGGCGGCGGCAAGGACACCCAGGCGCCGGCGGCCGAGAACCTGGAGGCGATAAGGGCAGGCCTGCCGGTCGGGGCCGACCTCACGACCACCCAGTTTCCAGGCCTGAACCACCTCTTCCAGACCGCCGGGACCGGCCTTATCGGCGAGTACGCGGTGATCGAGGAGACCATGGCCCCGGCGGCGCTGTCGGCGATCGTCGACTGGACCGTCGTCCACGCCGGCGCCGGCAAATGAACCCCACGCGCCGCGCCCTGCTCGCGGCGCTGGCCGCCCTGCCAGTGCTGGGCGCCGCGCGGCCGCCCAGGGGCTTCGTCGCCGTGGCGAACGGCCGCCTCACCCTCGACGGCAGGCCCTATCGCTTCGTCGGCGCGAACCTTTGGTACGGCGCCTGGCTGGGCGCGCCGGCGGCCTATGGCGACCGCGCGCGGCTCTCGCGGGAGCTGGATCGCCTGAAGGCGTTGGGCGTCACCAATCTGCGAGTCCTGGGCGCAGGCGAGCGCTCGCCGGCCAAGGCCGCGGTCAGCCCGACCTTCCAGGAGCGTCCCGGCGGCTACGACGCCAACCTGCTGAAGGGCCTGGACGTCCTGCTGGCCGAGATGGCCGCGCGAGACATGAAGGCGGTGATCTATCTGAACAACTTCTGGGATTGGTCCGGCGGCATGCCGGCCTATCTGCGCTGGGTCGGAAACGGGCCGTGGTTTCAGCACGGCGACGCCAATCATCCGTGGCCAGATTATCCAGACTACACCGCCCGCTTCTACGCCGACGACAAGGCCAACGCCCTCTTCCGCCGCTACGTGAAGAGCCTGGTCGGAAGGGCCAATACCGTGACCGGCAAGCCCTATCGCGACGATCCGACGATCATGGCCTGGCAGCTGGCCAACGAACCGCGGCCGGGCGGTTCGGACGCGTTCGGTCTTTCCAACCTGCCCGCCTACCAGCGCTGGATCGCCGAGACGTCGGACTTCATCAAGACCCAGGATCCGCGCCATCTGGTCAGCACCGGCAGCGAGGGCGAGATGGGCTGCCTGGGCCGCGAGACCTGCGTGCTGGACGCCCATCGTCCCGCCAGCATCGACTATGTGACGGCGCACATCTGGCCCAACAACTGGAGCTGGATCGACGCCAGCAACCCCGCCGCCACCTACGACGCTGGCGAGGCGCGCTGCCGCGACTATGTCGCCCGCCACATCGCCCTGGCCCGACAGTTGAACAAGCCTCTGGTCATCGAGGAGTTTGGCCTCGCCCGCGACGCCCGCGCCTTCGCGCCGGGCTCGGCCACGGCCGACAAGGACCGCTTCTACCAGGCGATCTACGATCTGACCCTGGCCGACATGCGGGCTGGCGGGCCTCTGGCCGGGACCAACTTCTGGGCCTGGAACGGCGAAGGCCGCGCTCAACATCCCGACGCCTGGTTCGCGCCAGGCGACAAGGCCTTTGTCGGCGATCCCCCGCAGGAGGAGCAGGGCCTTTACGGCGTCTTCGACACCGACGCCTCGACGCTGGACATCATCCGCGACCATGCGATGGCGGTGCGTAAGATTTAGCGGATTGTCACCGGTGTCACGCGTGCTACCGGTACCCGCAAGTCGCCCCCAGAAGCGCCACAAAGACGCTTGGAGAGGAACCGCCATGACCGCTACCCGCCGCACCCTGATCACCGGCGCCGCCGCGCTGACCGCCTATGCCGCCCTGCCCGTGGTCGGCTACGCCGCCCAGCCGCGCTCGCCGATCGTGACGACCACCGCCGGCAAGGTCCGCGGCTATGTCCAGGATGGGGTCAGCGTCTTCAAGGGCCTGCGCTATGGGGCCGATGCGGGCGGTGAACGACGCTTCGCAGCCCCGGTCGCGCCGCAGCCCTGGACCGACGTCAAGGACGCCACCGCCTATGGCGCGGCCTCGATGCAGACCGGCAAGGGCGAAGAGGGCGAGGCCCTGTCGGAGGACTGCCTGTTCCTCAACGTCTGGACGCCTGCAAAAGCCGGCAAGAAGGGCCTCGCGGACGGGGCCAAACGGCCGGTGATGTTCTACATCCACGGCGGCGCCTATAACGGCGGTTCGGGCGCCAGCCCGTGGTACGAGGGGACCAAGCTGGCCAAGCGCGGCGACGTCGTGGTCGTCACGGTCAACCACCGCCTGAACGCCTTCGGCTATCTGTATCTGGCCCGCCTCTTCAACGATCCGTCGGTGGCCGACAGCGGCAACGCCGGCCAGCTGGACTTGGTGCTGGCCCTGCAGTGGGTGCGCGACAACATCGCCGCCTTCGGGGGCGATCCGGGCAATGTGATGCTGTTTGGCCAGTCGGGCGGCGGGGCCAAGATCGCCACCCTGATGGGCATGCCGGTCGCCAAGGGCCTGTTCCACCGCGCCGCCACCATGAGCGGCCAGCAGGTCACCGTCGGCGGCCCGTTCAACGCCACCCGCCGCGCCCAGGCGTTCCTCGACAAGCTGGGGATCAAGGATCTGGCGGCCCTGCGCGCCCTTCCCGCCGACCAGATGCTGGCGGGGATGAAGGCCATCGACCCGATCGCCGCCGCCGGCGGGGTCTATATGGGCCCGACCCTGGACCAGCGCAGCCTGACCCGCCACCCGTTCTTCCCCGACGCCTCGCCGGTGGGCCTGTCCGTGCCGATGATGTGCGGCAACACCCACGACGAGACCAAGGGCTTCATCGGCTTCGACGCCAAGGCCTTCCCCAAGACCTGGGACGAGGTCATCGCCCGCCTGCCGGGTCAGTTCGCCGCCCGTATCGACATCGATCCGGAGACCGTCGTGGCCTTCTACCGCCAGACCTATCCGAACTATTCGCCGGCCGACGTGTTCTTCGCCGCCTCCACCGCCGGCCGCTCGTGGAAGGCCGCGATCATCCAGGACGAGGAGCGGGCCCGCGCCGGCGCGCCGGCCTACGCCTATCAGGTCAATTGGAAGTCGCCCAAGGAAGGCGGCATCTTCGGCGCGCCGCACACCATCGACATCGGCCTGGTGTTCGGCACGCTGGACGCCAAGGGCTCGATCGTCGGCGCGGGGCCGGACTCGGTCGCCATGTCCAACACGATGAGCGACGCCTTCATCAACTTCGCCCGCAGCGGCGATCCGAACGGCGGCGCGCTGCCCAAGTGGGAGCCCTATACCCTGGAGCGCCGCCAGACGATGGTGTTCGACACCGTCTCACGCCAGGAAGACGACCCGCGCGGCGCCGAGCGCAAGTTCTTCAACCAGGTCCCGTTCACTCAGTTCGGGACTTGAGTTCGTAGGGAAGAACCGTCGGCAGGCAATCGACCAGGATCCGGGCAGCCAGTTCCGGCTCGGCCTCGATCGCCGGCGGCTCGCCGAACACGGCCCACCACAGCTCGATCCACGCCTGACGCTCGTCGTAAGTCACTCTCAACGCTCCTCCTCGAACCTAAAATGGTTAGAAGGAACAAGACGTTGCTGGTTAACGACGGGGTAACCAAGGAATCGTGCTGAAGCTTGGACAAAGAAAAAAGGGCGGACCCGGAGGTCCGCCCTTTCTGAGGCTCGTCGACCGCCGAAGCGGCCAACCGTACCGCTATTAACGGAACAGGCTCAGGATCGACGAGGTCGACGAGTTGGCGATCGACAGCGCCTGCACACCCAGCTGTTGCTTGGTTTGCAGCGACTGCAGCTTCGCGCTTTCCTTGGCCAGGTCGGCGTCCACCAGGTTGCCAACGCCGGCGTCCAGGCTGTCTTGCAGCTTGCCGACGAAGCTCAGGTGAGCGTCGAGGCCGGCCGAGCTGGTGCCCAGCGAGGCCAGCTTGTTGGTGGCCGATTGCAGGGCGCCAGCGATCTTGGTGATCGCGCCCTTGGCGCCGGCGGCGTCGGTGAAGGTCTCACCGTCGGTCAGGCCGATGCCGGCCAGCGAGATCGTCTGAGCGTTGACCGTGAAGCTGTCGCCGTCGGCGTTGGCCAGGAAGGTGAGCTTCGTGGTCTTGCCGTTGGCGATCGACACGCCGTTGAACTTCGAGTTGTCGACAGCCTTGATGATCTGGTCGCGCAGCGAGTGGAAGTCAGACTGCAGCGCCTTGAACGACGCGGTGTTCAGCGAGGTGTCGGAAGCGGCCAGGGCCTTTTCCTTCATCTTGCCGAGCAGGTCGATCACGGTGTCGCCCGAGGCCAGAGCGACGTCGATGGTCGACTGACCGCGTTGCAGCGAGTCCTTCACCGAGTTCAGCGACTGGCTGGCGGCCGTCTGGTTCTTGGCGATAGCCCACGTGGCGCCGTTGTCCTTGGCGGTCGCCACCTTTTTACCGGTGTTGATGCGCTGCTGGACGACGCCCAGTTCCGAGTTCGTTTGGTTCAGGTTTTGCAGGGCGATCAGAGCGCCCGAGTTCGTGTTGATGCTGTTCAGCGCCATGACGAAACACTTCCTATTCGAGGTGTCCCGGCGTCGTTTTGACGGCCGGTGGGCATTTTGCCCAGCGACCAATATCCACAAGCTAGCTTTCTACTTCGTTGAGAAAATCCAGAATCAAAATGAAGATCGAGGTCTATTTTGTTAATGATGAAGGGAAGTGAAAGTAAAAATCTCTGAATCAAAATTATAGTATTTGTTCCAAAATGGCACATCGGCGTCCTGCCACGCACGACGGCCAGACTCGCTAGACTCAGCGAGCCCGCAGCGCTCAGAGTCTAGACAAATCCCCGGACTCATTGATCCACAGCGTAGACTCGGCGCGATCGGTAGGGCTTGGCCACGGCCCGCAGGGCAAGGACATAAGCGGCGGCTTTCCAGATCCCGGCCAGAAAGGCGGTGCGACGGCGCATCGAGAGTCTCCCTTTCTGAGTGCAACGAAGAAAAGGCCGGCTGGCTCCCGGGAGGGGGAAGGAGCCAGCCGGCCTTTCATGCCGGTCGCGATGGGGGAGGCAGCGACCGGCGGGTCGCCCAGGCTGAGATCAGCCGTGCAGCTTGATCGCCGTCTCGGCGATGCGACGACCCTGATAGCGGGCGCCGTCCAGCTCGATCGTGCTGGGCTGACGCGAGCCGTCGCCGCCAGCGATGGTGGTGGCGCCGTACGGGCTGCCGCCGGTCACTTCGTCCAGCGTCATCTGGCTGGCGTGGCCGTAGTCCAGGCCCACGATCGTCGTGCCGAAGTGCAGCAGGTTGGTGATGATCGAGAACAGGGTGGTTTCCTGACCACCGTGCTGGGTCGCCGTCGAGGTGAAGGCGCCGGCCACCTTGCCGTGCAGGGCGCCGCGGGCCCACAGACCGCCGGCCTGGTCGAAGAAGGCCGCGACCTGCGAGGCCATGCGGCCAAAGCGGGTCGGCGCGCCGACGATGATAGCGTCGTAGTTGGCCAGGTCCTCGACCGCGGCGACCGGGGCTTCCTGGTCGAGCTTGAAGTGAGCGCCCTTGGCGATCTCCAGCGGCACGGTCTCAGGGATGCGCTTGATGTCCACTGTGGCGCCGGCTTGCTGCGCGCCTTCGGCGACGGCCTTGGCCATGGTCTCCAGGTGACCGTAGGACGAATAATAAAGAACCAGAACCTTGGCCATCACGGCCTCCTTGCTTGCGGTCGAAGGCGGGGACGTCACGTCCTCGTCGTTGGCGGAGGTTTTGGCGCCGCGCGCGCTCGCAAAACAGCCGAATAAAATCGTCTGTTATGTTCGAGATTTTCGAACGATCATGGGATCATGACCGAGCCCCGCACGCCGACCCTGGACCAGCTGACCGTCTTCCTGACCGTGGTCGACGCGGGCGGGTTCGCCGCGGCCGCGCGACGGCTGAACCGGGCCAATTCGGTGGTCAGCTATGCGATCGCCAATCTGGAAGCCCAGCTAGGCCTCGTCCTGTTCGACCGCGATGCGGCCAAGTCGCCGGTGCTGACCGAGCAGGGTCATGCTGTGCTGGCGCAGGCCCGCCTGATCGCCGCCGACGTCGCGGGCCTGCGCGCCAAGGCCAAGGGGCTGCTGCAAGGCCTGGAGGCCGAGGTCCACCTGGTGCTGGATGTCATGATGCCGACGGCGCGGGTGGTCGACGCCTTGCGCGCCTTTCGCCAGACCTTCCCGACCGTGACCCTGCGCCTGCACGTCGAGGGTCTGGGCGCGGTGACCCAGATGGTGCTGGACGGCCGCGCGACCCTGGGCGTGGCCGGACCGCTGGACGTCGTCAACGGCGGCGAGGCGCTGGAGACCATCGCTGTCGGCGCCACCCAGCTGATCCCGGTGGCCGCGCCCGACCATCCGCTTTCCCAGGGCCCCAATCCGCCCGGCGCGGGACGCGGCCACACCCAGCTGGTGCTGACCGATCGCTCGCACCTGACGCAAGGCCGCGACTTCGCCGTCGCCAGCGCCCACACCTGGCGGCTGGCCGATCTCGGGGCCAAGCACTTGCTCCTGAAAGAGGGACTGGGCTGGGGCAACATGCCCGAACCCCTGGTTCGCGAGGATCTCGCCAACGGCCGTCTGGTGCGCCTGGACATGCCCGAACTGGTCGAGGCGCACTACGCCCTGCACGCCATTCACCGCCGCGACACGCCGCCCGGTCCGGCGACGGCCTTCCTGATCGAACGCTTCCGCCAACAGGCCGCCTGAGCCCTTGCCGTACAACGGATGGGCAGCCGAAGACTTCATGGCCAAGTTTTCATGTCGCCAAGCTTGCAGAACGGAAAAACGTTCGCCTAAGGTTCCGCCCGATGGACAAGGGCGACCCTTCACTGCAGACCCGATCGAAGGGTTGGACCGTCTCACGGAGCGTGAGCGCGAATGCTTGGCGTTGGTCGATCGCCACATGAGCTCCAAGGAGATCGCTCGCGAGCTGGGCCTTTCCAAGCACACTGTCGACTGGCACCTGGACAAGGCCCGCAAGCGCCTGGGCGCAAGTGATCGCTACGACGCCGCCCGGCGGGTGTTTGCCAGCCGGGTGCTTGATAGGGCGCATCAGCCCCCCTCCGATAAGACCCGCCCCGATCAGGGGGGCGCCCCCCCTCCGATCGCATCGGGGTCCGATCCGTCCCGGCTAGGCGAACAGCCCTCGTCGCGGTCAGCTGACCGCATCGACGAAGGAGTTGTCCGTGAAAGAGCTTACCCCCCAACAGAAGGACGTCATCGGCCGGGTGACCTATCTGCGCCAGGACGTGACGAACTTCCAGCAGACCTGGCCGACCCTGAACCTGGCCGAGCAACTGCCGCCGATCACCTGGGGCGAGCTGGAACGCCAGTTGGTCAGCCTGGCGGCCACGCCGTCCAGCGCGGACATGGTTCACGACCTGATGACGGCCACGCGCAAGCAGGCGCCGTTCAAGCCTTCCGAGATGGTGATGCGCGAGATCCTGTGCATCGCCAGCGCAGTGATGGACGAGACGTTCCTGTCGGACTCCGAAGCCTCCTCTCCGGACTGGGAGGCGGACGACCCAATGAACTGAGCCTTCCGCTCAGACTGGCCTTCATCGCCGCGGTGATGATCGTGACCGCGATCGCCTTCGGTTCGATCCTGGCCGGCCTGCACGCTCTGGAAGCCATCTTCCCCTAGAGACTCCCTGCCCGCCGACTTGGGCGAGCCCTTCGCACAGATCCCATCCCTTGCAACGCGCCGAGCCGATCGGCGCGAGGAGACTGCTCATGCTGAAAGAACGCCGCCTGGCCGCCGAAACCGTCGCCGAAGCCCTGTTCGCCGCCGAGAAGGCCATCGACACCGCCATCGCCCAGACCGCCAATCTGGCAGGACTGATGCCGACCACCCGTCAGGACGCCCGCCTCTCGGCCATCGTCGGCCAGGAAGCCCTGATGCGCGCCATCGAGACCATGCAGGCGCTGGGCGTGGCGCGGCAGAACATCGTCGAGACCCACAAGCAGCTCTCGGTCGCCCAGCGCGACATCGGCCTGGGCGCGGTGGCGTTCGGCAATGCCGGCGAGAAGCCCGACTCCGTCCCGCCCTCGGGCCGCCTGGGCGTGGTCGGTCGCAGCGCCGCCTGACGCCCGCCTCCCCTTTCAGGGCGCCGTCGCCGCTCCTCGTCACGCGAGGGGCGGCTTCGTCGTTCGAAGTGCTAGGCAGAGCGGATTGAAAACGGCAACCTGGAGCCGATGAACTACGCCCACCTCTACCAATGGATCGGTTTCGCCTGGCTGGCGGCCGGAGTCGCGCCGGCGCTGCTGCGCGGCGGCTGGCCCGAGCGCAGCAGCGCAGCCGCGATGATCGTCGCGTGGTTCGGCAGCGGCCTCGTCCAGAACACGAGCCAGTTCTTTGGCCCGCAGGTCGGGATCACCCTCATCGACCTGATGCTGCTGACCCTGCTGGTCACCATCGCCCTGGTCTCGGACCGCTGGTGGCCGATGTGGGCGGCCGCCTTCCACGGCCTGGGGGTGATGCTGCACCTGGCCGTGCTGCTGGACGAGAAGGTCATGGGCCGCGCCTATTTCATCGCCGGGACGGTGTTCAGCTTCCTGACGGTGCTGGCCCTGTTCCTGGGCTCGATCCAGCGCCGGCGCGTTTCAGCGCTGTCGCCTCCTGACGCCGCGTCACCGCTGACATAGCGTCGAACGCCTGTTTCACTTCCTCCCAACCAACGACCTCGGGAGGACATCATGGGCGAAGCCTATATCGTGGCGGCCGCGCGGACGGCCGGCGGACGCAAGGGCGGACGGGCCTCGAGCTGGCATCCCGCCGACCTGGCCGGCACGGTGCTGGACGCCCTGGTCGCCCGCAGCGGCGCCGATCCGGCGTTGATCGAGGACGTGATCATGGGCTGCGTCGGCCAGGTCGGCGAGCAGGCCATCAACATCGCCCGCAATGCGGTGCTGGCCTCCAGCCTGCCCGAGAGCGTGCCGGCCACATCGGTCGACCGTCAGTGCGGCTCGTCGCAGCAGGCCATCCACTTCGCCGCCGCCACCGTGATGTCGGGGGCCATGGACGTGGTCATCGCCGCGGGCGTCGAGAGTATGAGCCGGGTGCCGATGGGGCTGTCGTCGGCCCTGCCCTACAAGAACGGCTTCGGGACCTACAAGAGCCCGCGGATGGAGGCGCGTTATCCCGACATCCAGTTCAGCCAGTTCGCCGGCGCCGAGATGATCGCCAAGAAGTATGGCCTGACCCGCGAGGCGCTGGACGCCTACGCATTGTCCAGCCACCGGCGGGCCGCCGCGGCGACCAAGGCCGGCAAGTTCGCCGCCGAGATCGTGCCGATCGAGATCACCCTGCCCGACGGCTCGACCGCCCTCCACGACGCCGACGAAGGCATCCGCTGGGACGCCAGCGCCGAGTCCATCGGCTCGGTGAAGCTGCTGACCGAGGACGGCCGCCTGACCGCCGCCACCTCCAGCCAGATCTGCGACGGCGCGGCCGGCGTGATGATCGTCAACGAGCGGGGCTTGAAGGCTTTGGGCGTCGAGCCCCTGGCTCGGATCCACCACATGACCGTCATCGGCCACGACCCGGTGATCATGCTGGAAGCTCCGATCCCCGCCACCCAGAAGGCGCTCGAGCGCTCGGGCCTGAAGATCGGCGACATCGATCTCTATGAGGTCAACGAAGCCTTCGCCTCGGTGCCGACTGCCTGGATGCAGGTGACCGGCGGCGACCCCGACAGGCTGAACGTCCACGGCGGCGCCATCGCCCTGGGCCACCCGCTGGGCGGCTCGGGCGCCAAGCTGATGACCACTCTCGTCCACGCCCTAAAGGACCGCGGCGCCCGCTACGGCCTGCAGACCATGTGCGAGGGCGGCGGCCTGGCCAACGTGACGATCGTGGAACGGCTTTAAAGCTCTCCGTCTCCCCGGTGAAAACCGGGGCCCAGATCGAACCCACGAACCTCCCCCCGTGTCAAAGGCCGTTGGCGCGAACTCTCCAGACGCTCAGGATGAATCTGGGTCCCGGCTTTCGCCGGGAAGATCGGGTTAAGATGATCACCCTCTTCCACTGCCGCGACGCCCGCTCCTTCCGCCCGCTCTGGGCGCTGGAGGAGCTGGCCCTGCCCTATGAGCTCAAGCTCCTGCCGTTCCCGCCGCGCTTCCGGGCGCGGGAGTTTCTGGAGGAGAACCCGCTGGGCACCGTGCCGTTGCTGGTCGACCGCGACACGCGGATGACCGAGTCCGCGGCGATGATCGAATATCTGTCGATGCGCCACGGCGGCGGCGCGCTGTCGGTGCGGCCCGACGAGCCCGGCTACGGCGCCTATCTGAACGGCCTGCACTATGGCGAGGCGACGCTGACCTTCCCGCAGACCCTGGTGCTGCGATACGGCCGACTGGAACCGGAGGAGCGCCGCAACCCGCAGGTCGCCGCCGACTACGCTCGCTGGTTCCTGGCCCGGTTGCAGGGACTGGAGACGACCTTGCAGGCCGCGCCGTTCGTCGCCGCCGGACGCTTCACCGGGGCAGACATCTCGGTGGCCTACGCCCTGCTGCTGGCCCAGGCCCTGGATCTGTCGGAGGAGTTCCCGCCCGCCGTCGCGGCCTATTGGGAGCGGCTTCGCAAACGTCCCGCCTTTGTCCGCGCCCAGGCCGCGCAGGAGGTCGCCCCCCCCAGCTTGTGACCGCCCCTTATCGTCTTACGGCAAATTAACTCAGCGACTACGGCTTTGTCGGCTAGAAGGCCTTCGGATATCAGCAGTCTCTGGGGATGATCGTGCTTTACCGGATCGATGGGCGCCGCCCGACGTTGCGCGCGCTGGCTTTGGTCCTGGGCGTGAGCGCGATCGCTCTGGCCGGCTGCGGCGGCAAGGACGACAAGAAGACCAAGAAGCCGACCGGCCCCGCCGCGGCTCAGACGGTCAGCGTCGCCACGGTCTCCAGCCAGCCGATCCCGCGCCAGATCAACGCCACCGGCACCATCTCCCCCTGGGAAGAGGTCCCGGTCGGAGCCGAGACCGGCGGCCTGACCGCGCTCTCGGTCAATGCCGAGGAAGGCCAGACCGTCCAGGCCGGCCAGGTGCTGGTCAAGCTGAACGACAGCCTGATCGCCGCCCAGCTGCGCCAGCAGGACGCCAGCGTCGCCAGCTCCCGCGCCACCCTGGCCGAAGCCCAGGCCGCCCTGGGCCGCGCCCAGGAGCTGAAGGCCCGCGGCTACCTGTCCCAAGCCTCGCTGGACACCGCCACCGCCCGCCAGGGCACGGCGACCGCCAACCTCGCCGCCGCGCAAGCCGCTCGCGCCGAGACCGCCGCCCGCCTGGCCCAGACGTCGATCCGCGCCCCGGTCGGCGGCTTGATCAGCCGTCGCAGCGTCACCAAGGGCCAGATCGTCAGCGCCGGCAGCGAGCTGTTCCGCATCGTCCGCGACAGCCGCCTGGAGCTGGACGCCGACCTGCCCGAGACGGACCTGGCCTCGGTCAAGGCCGGCATGCCGGCCCGCATCTATTCCGACAAGGTGGGCGAGACGACGGGCCGCGTGCGCATCGTCACCTCGGAGGTGAACACCACCACCCGCCTGGGCGTCGCCCGCGTGGCGTTGTCGTCGATGGGCGGCTTCCGCCCGGGGATGTTCGCCCGCGCCGTCATCGACGCCGGCGACCAGCCGGCGCTAGTCGTGCCCAGCGCTTCGGTTCTCTATCGCGAGAACCGTCCCGGCGTGTTCGTGGTCGACGCGGCCAAGAAGGTCCACTTCCGTCGCATCACCGTGCTGACCAACACCGGCGACCGCGTGGCCGCCACGGGCCTGAGCGCGGGTGAGAAGGTGGTGGTCGACGGCGCCGGCTTCCTGGGCGAAGGCGACCTGGTGCGCATCGGCCTCTCGCCGACCCCTGCTCCCCAATCGACGCCCAAGCGCTGAGGCCGGACCGATGCGCAACATCTCGTCCTGGTCGATCAAGAACCCGATCCCCGTCATCCTGCTGTTCCTGCTGCTGACGATCGCCGGGGTCGCCGGCTTCCGCAGCATGCGGATCAACAACAATCCCGACGTCGACCTGCCGCTGGTCGTAGTCACGGCCGTGCGCCCCGGCGCCGCGCCCAGCGAGCTTGAGACCCAGGTCACGCGCCTGATCGAGGACTCGATCGCGGGCCTGGGCCAGGTGCGCCACATCAACTCCACCGTCGTCGACGGCGCCTCGACCACGGTCATCGAGTTCGAGCTGGGCGTCGACCACGAGCGCGTCACCAACGACGTGCGCAACGCCATGTCCAACCTGCGCGGGGCCCTGCCGCAGGACATGCAGGAGCCGATCGTCAATCGGATCGACATCTCCGGCGATGATTTGATCACCTATGTCGTCAAGGCGCCGACCCTGACGCCCGAGCAGCGCAGCTGGTTCGTCGACAATGACGTCAGCCGCGCCCTGCTGGCCCTGCGCGGGGTGGGCGAGGTCAATCGCCGCGGCGGCGTCAATCGCGAGATCGAGGTCGCTCTCGATCCCGACCGCCTGGCCGCCCAAGGCGTCACCGCCGCCGCCGTCAGTCAGGCCCTGGTCTCGGCCAACGCCGACCTGCCCGGCGGCCGCGTGACCATCTCGGGCGCCGAACGGGCCATCCGCACCCTGGGCGCAGCGGGCTCGGTCGAACAGCTGCGCGAGACCCGCGTGCCCCTGCCCTCGGGCGGGGCCGTGCGTCTGGCCGACCTGGGCGCGGTCACCGACCACTGGGCCGAGCCCCGCTCGCGCGCCCGCTTCGACGGCCAGGAAGTCGTGACCTTCTCGATGATCCGCTCGCGCGGCGCCTCGGAAGTCCAGACCGCCCAAAAGATCCGCGAGGTCGTCAAGAAGCTCGACGAGGAGCATCCCGAGGTCGAGATCGAAGAGATCACCTCGAACGTCAAATATATCGAAGAGAGCTATCTGGCCTCGATGGAGGCGCTGATCGTCGGCGCCATCCTGGCCGTGCTGGTGGTGCTGCTGTTCCTGCGCGACTGGCGCGCCACCCTGCTGGCGGCCGTGGCCATTCCGCTGTCGCTGCTGCCGACCTTCGCCGTCCTGGCGCCGATGGGCCAGTCGCTAAACGCCATCACCCTGCTGGCCCTGTCGCTGACCGTCGGCATCCTCGTCGACGACGCCATCGTCGAGATCGAGAACATCGTCCGCCACATGCGCGGCGGCAAAAGCGCCTACGCCTCGGCCATGGAAGCCGCCGACGAAATCGGCCTGGCCGTCGTCGCCACCACCTTCACCATCGTGGCGGTGTTCGCGCCGGTGGGCTTCATGCCCGGCATCATCGGCCAGTTCTTCAAGGCCTTCGCCCTGGCGGCCTGCGTCTCGGTGCTGTTCTCGCTGGTGGTCGCCCGCCTGCTGACGCCGCTGATGGGCGCCTACATGCTCAAGGCCGACCACAAGCACGAGGACAAGGACCCGCCGTGGATGGGTCCGTATCTCAAGAGCCTGGAGTGGGGTCTGTCCAACCGCTGGAAGGTCCTGCTGATGGGCATTCCGCTGTTCCTGATCTCGATCTTCCTGGCCACCCGCCTGCCGTTCGAGTTCCAGCCCCAGGCCGACCGCGGCCGCTCGCAGTTCTCGGTCGAGCTGCCGCCCGGCGCCACGCTGGACGAGACCGACGCCATCGTGCAGCGCGTGACCAAGCAACTGATGGCCCGCTCGGAAGTCGTCGGGGTCTATGCCTCGGTCGGCAGCAACAACGCCGTCAACAAGGGCTCGGTCACCGCCGACCTGACCGACAAGAGCAAGCGGATCAGCCAGCAGCAGTTCAGCCGCCAGATGGTCGACCAGTTCGCCGAGATCCCCGGCGCACGGATCGGCGCGGGCAGCAACAACGGCGGCGGCCCGTCGAACGGCGGCAGCTACACGCTGAGCCTGGTCGGCGACAACGGCCCGCAGCTGGAAGCCACGGCCCGCAAGGTCGAGGCCGAGATGCGCAACGTCCCGGGCCTGGCCCACGTGGTCAACACCGCCGCGATCGCCCGACCCGAGATCGTGGTGACGCCCAAGGCCGACCAGGCCGCCCGCGCCGGCGTCTCGGCCGGGGCGATCAGCCAGGCCGTGCGCGTGGCCACGATCGGCGACGTCGACCAGAACCTGCCCAAGTACAATCTGGGCGACCGCCAGGTGCCGATCCGCCTGCGCCTGAACGATGACGCACGCGAGGACATCGCCGTGCTGCAGACCCTGCGCGTGCCGACGGCCCAGGGCGCCGTGCCGCTGAACGCGGTGGCCGACGTGCGCTTCGGCGCTGGCCCCTCGCAGATCAGCCGCCAGGACCGCTCGCGCGTGGCCACCATCACCGCCGAGCTGGACGGCATCGTCGTCGGCGAAGCGGCCCGCCGCGTCCACGCCCTGGCCTCGGTCAAGAACCTGCCGACCGGCGTCAAGGAAGTGGCGGCCGGCGACGCCGAGTTCATCGCCGAGATGGTCACCGGCTTCGTCGGAGCCTTGGTCACCGGCATCCTGCTGATGTACGTCGTGCTGGTGCTGCTGTTCCGCAGCTTCGCCCACCCGGTGACGATCATGGTCGCCCTGCCCCTGGCCATCGGCGGCGCCTTCGGCCTGCTGGTGCTGGCCAAGTCCAGCTTCTCGATCTCGACCCTGATCGGCATCCTGATGCTGATGGGGATCGCGGCCAAGAACTCGATCCTGCTGGTCGAGTACGCGATCATGGCCATGCAGGAACACGGCATGGACAAGCGCACGGCGATCATCGACGCCGCCCACAAGCGGGCCCGGCCGATCCTGATGACCACCGTGGCCATGGGCGCGGGCATGCTGCCCACCGCCATCGGCCTGGGCGCCGAGGTCGAGTTCCGCGCCCCGATGGCCATCGCGGTCATCGGCGGCCTGATCACCTCGACCCTGCTGTCGCTGCTCTACATCCCAGTGGTCTTCGTGCTGATGGACGGCCTGAAGACCCGCACCGAGCGCCTGCTGCACCGCGTGTTCGGCGGCCGCCATCACGCGGCGGGGACGAAGACCTCCTGATCCGTCTCCCCGGCGAAAGCCGGGGCCCAGATCGAACCCACGAGCGCCCTCCGTCAGGTCTCTGCGGAGGGCGCTTTCACGTTTGACGATCAGGATGAACCTGGGCCCCGGCTTTCGCCGGGAAGGCGGATGAGGCCTAAGCCTTCAACGCCCGCGCCACCACCGGCGCCAGGCGCTCGGCGATGATCCTCGCCCCTTCAGCGTTGGGATGGATCCCATCCCGCTGCATGTAGCGCGAGACGCCGATCACGCCGGTGAAGAAGTCGGGCGCGTAGAAGACGTCCTGCTCGCGGGCCAGGTCCGGATAGATCTGGGTGAAGCGGCGGGCATAGTCGACGCCCAGCAGGCCCGGGGCCTTCACCCCGGCCAGGACCACGCGGATGCCTCGCGCCTTCAGGTGCGAGATGATGGCCCGCAGGTTGGCCTTGCTCCGCGACGGGTCGGTCCCGAGCAGCAGGTCGTTGCCCCCCAGGGCGACGACGCAGACGGTCGTCTCGGCCGGCACGCGGTCAACGCGGGCCAGGCCGTTGGCCGTGGTGTCGCCCAGCACGCCAAAGCCCCGCACGCGCGAGGTCGTGCCCATGCGGTCCAGCGCCGCCTGCAGGCGGGCGGGCATCGAGAGTTCGGACGACAGGCCAAGGCCGGCCGTGATCGAGTCGCCCAGAACCGTCACCACCGGTGGCGGTGGGGGCGGCGGACGCGGGGTCCGGCGCTGAGCGGCGGACACGACGCCGGGCGCGGCCAGGACCAGAAGGCCGGCCAGAACGTTTCTGCGGTCAAAGGGTGTGGACGGGAACTTCGCCATGGTTGAACCGTATCAATCTCCTGACTGCATCTAAGCTGATCCTGGTTGAACGCAGCCTGAAGAAAGTAGCGCCCATGACCCGCCGATTTCGCGAAATCTTGATCATCGGCGGCGCGGTCGCCGCGCTTGGGGCCTGTAGCCAGGCCCCGCTGGAAACCTCGAAGATCGGTTATGGCGCCAATCCCGAACTGCCCGCTCCGACCAAGACCCTGATCCCGACGGTCAGCGTATCGGAAGTGGTCGGCTGGCCGGCGGGCGTGACGCCCAAGGCCCCGGCAGGCTTCAAGGTCCAGCCGTTCGCCAGCGGCCTGGATCACCCGCGCTGGATGCTGGTGCTGCCCAACGGCGATGTCCTGGTGGCCGAGAGCAACAAGCCGCCCAAGAAGGAAGAAAAGCCCAGCATCCGCGGGTTCTTCCAGAAGATGCTGATGAGCAAGGCCGGCGCCGAGGTGAAGAGCGCCAACCGCATCAGCCTGCTGCGCGACGCCGACGGCGACGGGGTGGCGGAAATGAAGACGCCGTTCCTGACCAACCTGATGTCGCCGTTCGGCATGGCCCTGGTCGGCGACACGCTCTACGTCGCCAACGCCGACGCCATCGTCGCCTTCCCGTATCAGGAGGGCGCGACCCAGATCACCGCCGCGCCGCGCAAGGTCGCCGACCTGCCGGGCGGGCCGATCAATCACCACTGGACCAAGAACATCATCGCCAGCCCGGACGGGACCAAGCTCTATGCCACGGTCGGGTCGAACAGCAATGTCGGCGAGAACGGCATGGACAACGAGGTCGACCGGGCCGCGATCCTTGAGGTCGACCTGGCCACGGGCGCCAAGCGCCTGTTCGCCGGCGGCCTGCGCAATCCCAACGGCATGGGCTGGAACCCCGCCAATGGCGAGCTGTGGACCGCCGTCAACGAGCGTGACGAACTGGGCAACGACCTGGTGCCCGACTACATGACCTCGGTGCGCGAGGGCGGCTTCTACGGCTGGCCCTACAGCTATTTCGGCAAGACCGTCGACAAGCGGATCAAGGACGCCGACAAGCGCCCCGACCTGGTCGAGCGCGCCATCGTTCCCGACTACGCCCTGGGCGCCCACACCGCCTCGCTGGGCCTGACCTTCTACACGGGCGCGAGCTTCCCGGCCGCCTATAACGGCGGGATTTTCGTGGGCCAGCACGGCTCTTGGAACCGCAAGCCGCAGGTCGGCTACAAGGTGATCTTCGTGCCGTTCGCGGGCGGCAAGCCCGCAGGCCAGCCGCAGGACTTCCTGACCGGCTTCCTCGACAAGGATGGCAAGGCCCAGGGCCGCCCCGTCGGCGTCAACGTCGACAAGTCCGGCGCGCTGCTGGTGGCCGATGACGTCGGCAACGTGGTGTGGCGGGTCAGCCCGCAGTCGCCAGCGACACCTCTGCCCCGCTGACGATCAGGTCCAGGCCTCGCTCGAACATGGTCCCGTAGCCGCTCTGGCGATAGCTTGCCAGGGCCTGGGCCAGCAGCGGGTAGGCCTGGACGGCATCGTCCAGAACCTCGGTCTCGGCCTCGCCGTCCAGCGGTTCGGCTTGCTCCTCCAGGACGCATCCGACGACGTAGCGGCTGATCGCCACCAGCACCTCCATGGCGCGGCCCACCGGAAAGCCGGCTGCGACCAGGTAGGCGATCTGGGCCTCGACGTCTTCCAGGTCCTGCGGGTCGGCTTCGGTGCCGGCATGGACACGCGCGCCGTCGCGATAGGCCAGCAGAGCGCGCCGGAAACTGCGGCCGTTCTCGCGGAGGAAGGTCTGCCACGGCTCGCCCGCGATCGGCTGCGAACGGGTGTGCCCGCGCGCCAGGATCTCCAGGTTCAGAGCGTCCAGCAGCGCGCGACGATTGGCGAAGTGCCAATAGAGCGCCGGCTGACGCACGCCCAGGCGCTGGGCGATCGCCCGCGTCGACAGGGCGTCGACCCCGACCTCGTTCAGCACGTCCAGCGCTGTGGCGATGATGCGCGCGCGATCGACCTTCATGATCGCCCTATAGGAAACGACTTGACCCGGCGGCAAGGACAATCTTTATCGCCGATAAATAACTTTATCATTGATAAATTCCATGCGCGACCGCTCCAAGTTCGCTTTCCCGCTGATCCTGGCCACCGTGGCCCTGGACGCCGTCGGCATCGGCCTGGTGATCCCGATCATTTCGCGCCTGCTGCGCGAGGTGGGGCATACCGGCGAACTGGGCTGGCGGTTCGGGGCGTTCCTGGCGCTGTACGCCCTGATGCAGTTCCTGTGCGCGCCGGTGCTGGGCGCGATCAGCGACAAGGTGGGCCGCCGGCCGGTGCTGCTGGCGTCGCTGGCCGGCGCGGCGATCGACTATCTGTTCATGGCCCTGGCCCCGACCCTGGCCTGGCTGTTCGTCGGCCGCGCCATCGCCGGGGTGACCGGCGCCAGCATGGCCGTGGCCCAAGCCTATATCGCCGACATCACGCCCGAGGACCGGCGCGCCCGGCGCTATGGCCTGTTCAGCGCCGTGTTCGGCCTGGGCTTCATCGCCGGCCCGGTGATCGGCGGCCTGCTGGGCGAGGTGTGGGTGCGCGCGCCGTTCCTGGCGGCGGCGGGCCTGAACGGCCTGAACCTGCTGATGGCGCTGGTGCTGCTTCCGGAGTCGCACAAAAATCGGGGCGCGCCCATCGACCGCTCGGCCTTCAACCCCTTCGCCGCCCTGCGCTGGGCCAGCGCCTTCCCGGTGCTGGCGCCGCTGATGATCGCCTTCGTGCTGATCGTCTGCGTCGGCGAGGTCGGCGGCACGGTGTGGGTGCTGTACGGCGAGGACAAATTCGGCTGGGACGGCTGGACGATCGGCCTGTCGCTGGCGGGCTTTGGCCTGTTCCACGCCATCGCCCAGGCCTTCGTGGCCGGCCCGGTCGCCGAGCGGCTGGGCGAGCGTAAGGCCCTGGCCATCGGCATCGTCAGCGACGCCTTCGCCTATGTCGCGCTGGCCCTGGCTACGAAGGGTTGGATGGCGTTCGCGCTGCTGCCGGTGTTCTGCCTGGGCGGCATCGGTCACCCGGCCTTGCAGGCGCTGATCTCGCGCCAGGTCGGCGAGGACCAGCAGGGCAAGTTGCAGGGCGTGGTCGCCAGCCTGCAAGGCCTGGCCACCGTCGTCGCGCCCGTGGCGATCGCCCAGATCTACTTCTCCAGCCGCGCGTCGTTCCCCGGCCTGGTCTGGGTGCTGGGCGCGCTCCTAGGCCTGTGCTGCCTGCCGATCCTGTTGGGCGGACGCCAGGGGAAACTTGCACAACAAGACTGACTGGATCTAGGGTCGCTCCAACGAGGAGGAGCCGCCCATGAAAATCGAACGCCTGCCCAAGGTGCGCACCTCGCTGTCGCCGACCAACCACCCGTACATGACCGGCCCCTGGACGCCGCTGCACGAGGAGGTCAACGCCTGGGAGCTGGAGGTGCTTGAGGGCGCCATACCCGCCGACCTGGACGGCGTCTATCTGCGCAACACCGAGAACCCGGTCCACGACCCGGTCGGCCGCTACCACCCGTTCGACGGCGACGGCATGGTCTGCCAGATCGAGTTCAAGGCCGGCGAAGCGACCTATCGCAACCGCTTCATCCGCACCCGGTGCTTCGAGGCGGAGCAGGAAGCCGGCGAGGGCCTGTGGGGCGGTCTGATGGACGGTCCCGGCGTCTCCAAGCGTCCCGGCTTCGGGGCCCACGGGAGCCTGAAGGACACCGCCAGCACCGACATCGTCGTCCACAATGGCGAGGCCATCGCCACCTTCTACCAATGCGGCGAGGCCTATCGCCTGGATCCGCTGACCCTGGAGAACCTGGGCGTCGCGGCCTGGGCGCCGCTGGAGGGCGTCTCGGCCCACCCCAAGGTCGACGAGGCCACGGGCGAGCTGATGTTCTTCAACTATTCCAAGGCCTGGCCGCACATGCACTACGGCGTGGTCGACGCGGCCGGCAAGCGCACCGTCTATCAGGGCGTGCCGCTGCCGGGGCCGCGCCTGCCGCACGACATGGCCTTCTCGTCGAAATACGCCATCCTCAACGACCTGCCGGTGTTCTGGGACCAGGAGCTGATGGCCAAGGGGGTTCATGCGGTGCGCCTGCACAAGGGCGTGCCCAGCCGCTTCGCCCTGGTCCCGCGCCAGGGCGGCGAGCCGCGCTGGTTCGAGGCCGCGCCGACCTATGTGCTGCACTGGCTGAACGCTTACGAGGACGGCGACGAGGTCGTGCTGGACGGCTACTTCCAGGAAAACCCGATCCCACGCCCGCTGGCCGACGCCCCCGATGGCCACGGCCACCTGATGGCCTATCTGGACGAGCACAGCTTCCAGCCCAAGCTGCACCGCTGGCGCTTCAACCTTGCCACCGGCGAGACGACGGAAAAGCACCTGGACGAGCGGAACCTGGAGTTCGGCATGTTCAACCAGCAATACGCCGGCAAACCCTATCGCTACGCCTATTCCACGACGTCCAAGCCGGGCTGGTTCCTGTTCAACGGCTTCGTAAAACACGACCTGGAAACCGGCGAGAGCTGGTCGATCGATCTACCTGAGGGCCACTACGCCAGCGAAGCCCCGTTTGCGCCCAAGGTCGGGGCGGTCGACGAAGATGACGGCTACCTGATCAGTTTCCTGATCGACGAGAACCGCGGAACCTCGGAGTGCGCGATCATCGACGCTAAGCGCTTCGAGATCGTCTGCCGCATCGCCCTGCCCCACAAGCTCAGCAGCGGCACGCACAGCGTCTGGGCGGGGCGGGAGATGCTGAGGGGGTGAACAGGGTTAACCGCCCCTTCACCACGATCCGCTAGCTTGAGAACCATGCGCCGCGCACTTCTCGCCCTGCTGGTCATCGCCTGCGCCGGTCCGTCGCTGGCGGCCCAGCCCACGCCGCCCAAGCCGCAGCCGAAACCGGCCGCGTCGGCGCTCGCGCCGATGCAGAGCCCGCTGGATGCGCCGAACTTCGTGCTGCCGACGCCCATTCCTCTGGCTGCGGGGCGGCCGTACGGCGACGCCGCCCAGTGTCGCGCGATCTGTTCGCGCACGCTCTATTTCTGCAACGCCGCCAGCGACGACGACGGCTGCTCCAGCCGCTGGGCACAGTGCAACTCCAGCTGCGCGGCGTCCTATGTCGCTCCGCGTTTCGGCGGGCGCTGAGGCTTCCGCAAGGTCCGCTTGCCCCCTCGCATAACGCTGATACGCTCACCTGAACAACGATAAGTCAGGAGGGTGGAATGGCGGCCCAGGCTCTTCCCAAGGCATGCGTCATCGGCGCCGGCTGCAGCGGCTTCACGACCATCAAGCGGCTGAAGGACTACGGCGTCCCCTACGACTGCTTCGAGATGTCCGACGAGATCGGCGGCAACTGGTACTACAAGAACCCCAACGGCCTGTCGGCCTGCTACGAGAGCCTGCACATCGACACGTCGAAGTGGCGGCTGGCGTTCGAGGATTATCCCGTGCCGGCCGGCTGGCCCGACTTCCCGCACCACGCCCAACTGCACCAGTACTTCAAGGACTATGTCGACCATTTCGGTCTGAGGCCGACCATCACCTTCAACACCCGGGTCGAGCGCGCCCAGCGCACCGAGGACGGCCTGTGGGCGGTGACGCTCTCCACAGGCGAAACACGGCTCTACGACGTGCTGTTCGTCTGTAACGGCCACCACTGGGACCCGCGCGTGCCGGAGTATCCTGGCGAGTTCGACGGCCCGGCCTTCCACGCCCACGCCTATTGCGACCCGTTCGAGCCGGTCGACATGCGGGGCAAGAATGTCGTGGTGGTCGGCATGGGCAATTCGGCCATGGACATCGCCAGCGAGCTGTCCCAGCGGCCGATCGCCAAGAACCTGTGGGTCTCGGCCCGTCGCGGGGTCTGGGTGTTCCCCAAATACATGAATGGCAAGCCGGCCGACAAAAGCGCCATGCCGTCCTGGATGCCGCGCAAGCTGGGCCTGTCCCTGGCCCGCAAGGTCATCAAGAAGACCATCGGCAATATGGAGGACTACGGCCTGCCCAAACCCGACCACGAGCCGCTGGAGGCCCATCCGTCGGTCTCGGGCGAGTTCCTGACGCGGGCGGGTTGCGGCGACATCAAGTTCAAGCCGGCCATCAAGGCGCTGGAGGGCAGCTGCGTCCGATTCGCCGACGACAGCGTGGAAACCGTCGACGCCATCGTCTTCGCTACGGGCTACAAGATCACCTTTCCCTTCTTCGACGAAGCCGAGCTGAAGCCGGACGCCGACCACCGCTTCCCACTGTTCAAGCGGATGATGAAGCCGGGGGTGCCGAACCTGTTCTTCATGGGCCTGGCCCAGCCGCTGCCGACCCTGGTGAACTTCGCCGAGCAGCAAGCCAAGCTGGCGGCGGCCTATCTGGCCGGGGCGTATGCGCCGCCGGCGGAGGCCGAGATGGTGCGCATCATGGAGAAGGACGAAGAGCGCCACACCGGGCAGTTCTATGACTCCGCGCGTCATACCATCCAGGTCGACTTCAACGTCTACTGCGCCGACCTGAAGAAGGAGATCGTCAAGGGCGAGGCGCGGGCGCGGAGCCAGGGCGGCAAGCTGCCGGTGACGGCGCGGGCGGCGTTACAACCCGAACCGCAGCTGGCCCCCACCTGACCTCGCTGCGCGAGGTCGTCCGCCCCCGGGCGGGGGCAGACGCATCGTCGTCTTCCCCCTCCGGGGGAGGAGCGCCGTAGGCGCGGAGGGGGCTAGTATGGGCAAGGATTCGGAGTTCCCCATGCCCAAGATCACCTTCGACAAGCCCACCCGCACCAAGCTGTCCGGCGCGCTGTCAGACTACCTGCGGACCGAGCTGGACCTCGAGGTGAAGGGCTTCGACGCCGAGTTCCTGCTCGACTTCATCAGCGAGACCCTGGGCCCGCACTACTACAACCAGGGCCTCCAGGACGCTCAGGAGCTGTTCCGCACCAAGTTCGAGGCGGTGCTGGAGGCGGTCTACGAGATCGAGCAGCCGATCAAGGGCTGACTTCCCCTCGCGTAAACATTGACCTGCCCGGCCACGAGCGCATCCTTCCTGAACAACGATAAGTCGCCCATCTCAACCGGGCGACGGGAGGAAGCTCGATGGCTGACGGCTCCGCCGCGTTCGCCCTGCCCCGCGTCTGCATCATCGGCGCGGGCTCGTCGGGGATCGCGACCTGCAAGCAGCTGCACGCGGTGGGCATTCCGTTCGACTGCTTCGAGGCCTCGGACCGGATCGGCGGCAACTGGGTGTTCCAGAACCGCAACGGCATGAGCAGCGCCTATCGCTCGCTGCACATCAACACCAGCCGGGACAAGATGGCCTATTCGGACTTTCCGATGCCGGCCGACTATCCGGACTATCCGCACCACAGCCAGATCGCGACGTACTTCGACAGTTATGTCGACCATTTCGGCTTCCGCGACCGCATCACCTTCCAGTGCGCGGTGACCTGGGCCAAGCGCCGCGACGACGGGATTTGGGAGATCACGCTGGAGACCGGCGAGAAACGACTCTACGACGTGCTGTGTGTCGCCAACGGCCACCACTGGGATCCGCGCTGGCCCGATCCCAAACCGCCCGGCCAGTTCGACGGGCTGGAGATGCACAGCCACTATTATATCGACCCAGCGAGCCCTGAAGACCTGCGCGGCAAGAAGATCGTCATCGTCGGCTTCGGCAATTCCGCCCTGGATCTGGCCTGCGAGCTAGGCCGCAAGGAGAACGCCGACGACGTCTATCTGTCGGTGCGTCGGGGCTATTGGGTGGTGCCGCGCTATTTCGGCAATGCGGTTCTGGACTTCTTCAACAACCATCCCAGCCAGGACCCGCCGCTGCTGTCGCGGATCCTGCCGGGCAAGTGGTCGGCTCGGATCCTAGAGAACAAGATCGCCGCCGTGCACGGCCGGCCGCAAGACCACGGCCTGCCAAAGCCCGACCACGACTTCGGGGCGTCGCACCCGGCCATCAGCCACGAGCTCTACAACCGCATCGGCTCGGGCGACGTGACCATCAAGCCCGACATCGAGCGCTTCGACGGCAGGCAGGTGTTCTTCAAGGACGGCACGTCGGTCGAGGCCGACGCGGTGATCTGGTGCACCGGCTACAAGATCACCTTCCCGTTCTTCGACAAGCTGACGATCGACGCGCCCGACAACGACATCGCCCTGTGGAAGCGGATGGTCGACCCACGCTTCGACAACCTGTTCATGGTCGCCCTGGTCCAGCCGCTGTGCGCCATGATGCCGATAGCCGAGGAGCAATCGAAACTGATCGCCGCCTATCTGACCGGCCGCTACGCCCTACCCGATGCGGCGACCATGGCCCGCGAGCGCGATGAGATGCACCAGGCGGTGAAATCGCACTATGTCGCCTCGGCCCGGCACACGATCCAGATCAACTGCGGGGAGTACGCTTTCGACCTGCGCAAGGAGCTGAAGAAGGGCGTCAAACGCGCGAAGTCAGCCGGTAATCCCCTGCCAATTCCCGCCCGCGCCGCGAAGGTCTTGCCTCTTGCCGCAGAGTAAGGCTGTGATCGTGACGGGGCGTCATGAAGGCCCCGTCTTCGAGTCGCCGTCCATGTCGAACATCGCCTATTTCCCCAAGCCCCATGTCGACCAGCGGCCGGGCAAGCGGGAGCGGACCAAGACCGCCAACCGTCAGGCGATCCTGGACGCGGCGCGCGAGGTGTTCGGCGAGCTGGGCTACGATGTGGCCACGGTGCGCGACATCATCCGCCGCACGGGTTTGGCCTCGGGCACCTTCTACAATTACTACAAGTCCAAGGAGGAGGTGTTCGACGCCTTGGCCGACGATGGCGCTCGGCGCTTCCGGCCCCTGCTGCGCGAACAGTCCGACAAGGCCACCGACTTCGAGAGCTTTCTGCGCGGGGCGATCCTGGCCTATTTCAACTTCGTGGCCACCGAGCAGGAGAGCTGGCGCATCAACCGGCCGGCCGGCGAGCAGATCCCCCACGCCCGCGCCACGCCCGAGATGGCGGCCGTGTTCGACGAGGTCCGCGAGGGCTTTGCGAAGGTGCTGGAGATGGACCACGCGCCCAAGGTCGATCTGGATTACCTGACCTCGGCCTGCATCGCGGTGGCCCGCGAGATCGGCGACAAGATGCTGGACCGCCGGCCCGTCGACACCGAAGGCGCGGCCGACTTCGCCGCCAAGCTGATCCTGGGCGGGGTCTCCGCCCTTCCGCGGCTGTAGCAGCCGAAACCATAAGAACAACGACAGGGAAGAAACATGGCCTCGGACGCCGCCCAGAAGACCATTCTGAAGCTGATCCTGTCGCTGCCCAGCCCCGTGCTGCGGGCCCTGTCCGGCGGCGGGGTCGTCTATCGCGGCGGCCGCACCCTGGACCCGCGCTTCCAGTTCTTCGCCCACGCGGCCAAGAAGATGCCGCCGATGAGCAGCGTGTCGCCGGCCGAGGCCGTGGCCGGCAGCGCCAAGGGCCTGGCCGCCGTCCAGGGGCCGCTGGAGCCGGGCGTGCGCACCGAGAGCCTGTCGATCGAAGGCCCCAACGGTCCCGTCCCCTGCCGCGCCTATCGCCCCGAAAGCCAGGACAGCGATGCGCCGCTGATCGTCTACGCCCACATGGGCGGCGGGGTGATCGGGGACCTGGAGACCTGCCACGCCTTCTGCTCGATCCTGGCCCGCATCGCCCGCACGGCGGTGATCTCGGTCGACTACCGCCTGGCCCCCGACCACAAGTTCCCGGCCGGGCTGGAGGACGTGCTGGCCGCCTATCGCTGGGCGCGCGACAACACCGGCCGCTTCGGCGCGGCGGCCGCTCCGCCGGCCATCGGCGGCGACAGCATGGGCGGCAACTTCGCGGCCATCATCGCCCAGGAGATGCAGCGCACCGGCGAGCCGCAGCCGGCCCTGCAACTCTTGATCTATCCCGCCGTCGACGTGGCCAGCGAGACGCCGTCCATGACGACCTATGCCGACGCCTATCCGCTGACCAAGGCGACCATGGACTGGTTCATGGGTCACTATATGGGCGCGGACGCCAATCCAGCCGATCCGCGCCTGTCGCCAGACAAGACCGAGAGCCTCGCCAGCCTAGCGCCAGCCGTCGTCGCCACCGCCGGCTTCGACCCGCTGGTCGATCAAGGCCAGGCCTACGCCCAGCGCCTGCAGGCGGCCGGCGTGCCGGTGGCCTATCGCTGCTACGACAGTCTGGCCCACGGCTTCACGGCGTTCACCGGTGCGATCCCGGCGGCGGACGGCGCGTGCCGCGAGATCGCGGGGCTGGTGCGGGAGATGTTCGACAAGCGGGCGGCCTGATGCGGGCCCTGGTCGTCGAGGATCTGGCGCCCGACTTCGCCGGCTGCGCGGTGCGCGAGGTCGCCACGCCGGCGCCTGGTCCAGGCCAGGTGCTGGTCCGCGTGCGGGCCGCCAGCGTCAACTTCCCCGATCTGCTGATGACGCGGGGCGAGTACCAGTTCAAGCCGCCCCTGCCCTTCACGCCGGGCCTGGACCTCTCCGGCGAGGTCGCGGCGCTGGGCGCGGGCGTCACGGACTTCAGCGTCGGCGACGCCGTGGTCGGCGGGGCGCGGCTGGGCGGGTTCGCCGAATATGCGGTGCTGGACGCGGCCGGCCTGAAGCCCAAGCCCACGCGGTTGTCGCATCCCGAAGCCGCCGCCTACGGCGCGGCGTACCTCACCGCCTATGTCGCCCTGGTCCGCCGTGCGCGGCTGGAGCCCGGCGAGTGGGTGCTGGTCCACGGCGCGGCCGGTGGGGTGGGCCTGGCGGCGGTCGACTTGGCCAAGGCCCTGGGGGCGCGGGTGATCGCCGCCTCGGCTTCCGACGACAAGCTGGCGCAGATCCAGGCGCTCTACGCCCCCGACGCCGTGGTCAACGTCACCGGCGGCTTCCGCGAGCAGGTGAAGGCGATCACCGGCGGTCGCGGGGCTGACGTAATCTACGACCCGGTCGGCGGCGACGTCTTCGACGAGAGCACCCGCTGCATCGCCTTCGACGGCCGGCTGCTCGTCATCGGCTTCACCTCGGGGCGCATCCCGACGGTCTCGGTCAACATGCCGCTGATCAAGGGCTTCTCGGTCATGGGCGTGCGGGCGGGGGAATATGGCCGGCAGTTTCCCGACAAGGGCCGCGAGAACGGCGAGGCGGTGTGGCGAATGGCCGACGAGGGGGTGATCAAGCCGCACGTCCATGCGCAACTGCCGCTGGACCAGTGGCGCGAGGCGTTCGAGCTGCTGGCGGGGCGCAAGGTGGTGGGCAAGGCGGTGATCGTTCCGTAAAACGCCCCCACCTGACCTGCCACGCAGGTCGTCCGCCCCCAAAAGCGGGCGGATGGTAGCCGTCTTCCCCCTCTGGGGGAGGCGCGCGAAGCGCGGAGGGGGCAAGGATGTTAAGTCCCTGAACCGACTCAGGTTGACATCCCCGCCTCGTTCTTTTATCCACCGCCCCTCACTCGCGGGGCCTATCGGTTTCGCGTCCAACGTTTTGCATTTCGGAGCCACGTCGTGAAGCGCACCTTCCAGCCGTCGAAGCTCGTGCGTGCTCGCCGTCACGGCTACCGCGCGCGTATGGCCACCAAGAACGGTCAAAAGATCGTCGCGCGTCGCCGCGCCAAGGGCCGCAAGCGTCTGACCGCCTAAAAGCGTTCATTCTGCTTTTCCTCCCTCGGGAGGCGAGACCATGAATAAAGCCGCCTTTTCCACAGACCTGTCTTCAGGTTCTCGCCGGAAAGGCGGCTTTTTTCATGTCTGATCTCAAGCCCGACCTGAAGTTCGAGCGCCTCCGCAAGCGACCCGACTTCCTGCTGGCGGCCAAGGCCCCGGCCCTGTCGCGTGGCGCCGTCTTCATCCAGATGCGCAAGCGCCCCGACGAAGATCCCACCGTCCGGGTCGGCTTCACCGCCACCAAGAAGATCGGCGGGGCCGTCGATCGCAACCGCGCCAAACGTCGGCTGCGCGAGGCCGCCCGCCTCGTCTTGCCCCTTCATGCGCGCCCTTCGCACGACTATGTGTTCATCGCGCGCGGCGGAACCACCGCCCGTGAATGGGGGCGTTTGCTTGACGACGTCAAAACCGCGCTGATAAGCCTCGCCGCCGAGCATGATCGCGGAGGACCCAAGGTTCCGCGACCATCACCTTCCTCATCTTCTGGGGGCGCTTCTACGAACGCCACCTCTTCTACTCACCCCGATCAAACAGTTTCCGGTTAAGCGCTCCATGCAGAACGACAACAAAAACACGCTGATGTTCATCGTCAGCGCGTTCGTGATCCTGATCGGGTACCAGTTCTTCATCCTGGGTCCGCAGCAGAAGAAGGCCGAGGCCGAAGCCCGCGCCAAACAGGCCGCCCAAGCGCAGGCGAAAGCCACGCCCGGCGTGACCCTGGACGCCAACGGTAACCCCGCCCCGCTGCGCCTGTCGCGCGACGCGGCCAAGGCCCAGAGCCCGCGCGTCGTCGTCGACACCCCGACCCTGTCGGGCTCGATCGCCCTGAAGGGCGGCCGCATCGACGACCTGCTGCTGCGCAAGTACGCCGAGACCACCGACAAGAACTCGCCGCCGGTCGAGCTCTTCCGTCCGGAAGGCGCAGAGCACGCCTGGTTCGCCGATTTCGGCTGGGCCGGCGCCAACCTGCCGGGCCTGCCCGACAGCCGCACCGTCTGGACCGCCGCGCCGGGCCAGGTGCTGCGTCCCAATTCGCCCGTCACGCTCACCTATGAGAACGGCCTGGGCCTGACCTTCACCCGCGTCATCGCCATCGACGACCAGGCGATGTTCACGGTCACCGACAGCGTCAAGAACAACGGCACGCAGGGCCTGCAGCTAGCTCCCTACGCGGCCGTGCAGCGCCAGGGCATCCACGACACCCTGGGCAAGAACCAGATCGTCCACGAAGGCGCCATCGGCGTGCTGGGCTCGGGCAAGGACCAGAAGCTGGAACTGGCCAAGTACCAGAAGTGGAAGAAGGACAAGCCGCTCACCAGCTTCGACTCGGTCGGTGGCTGGGCCGGCATCACCGACAAGTACTGGCTGGCCGCCCTGATCCCGAGCCAGGACGAGACTATCAAGGCGCAGTATCGCGTGACGCAAGCCGGCGGCACCGACATCTACGACGTCAACTTCGTCGGCCCGACCCAAGCCCTGAACCCGGGCGCGACCCTGGTCCAGAAGACCCGCCTGTTCGCCGGCGCCAAGACCGTGCCGCTGCTGCGCAAGTACGAATACAACGGCCAGGCTCCGGCCTGGTGGCAGTTCTGGGACAGCCGCAAGGCCGAGATCCCGCGCTTCGACTGGGCCGTGGACTGGGGCATGTTCTCCATGTTCACCCGTCCGATCTTCAATATCCTGGAGATCTTCTACAAGATGGTGGGCAACTTCGGCCTGGCCATCATGGCGCTGACCGTCCTGCTCAAGCTCATCCTTTATCCGATGGCGGACAAGAGCTATGAGAGCATGGCCAAGATCAAGAAGATCCAGCCGGAAGTCGAGAAGCTGAAGGCCAAGCACAAGGACGATCCGGCCAAGCAGCAGCAGGAGATGATGCAGCTGTACCAAAAGGAAAAGATCAACCCGATGATGGGTTGCCTTCCGATGCTGGTGCAGATCCCGGTCTTCTACTCGCTGTACAAGGTGCTGACCGTCACCATCGAAATGCGCCACGCGCCGTTCTTCGGCTGGATCCAGGACCTCTCGGCCCGCGACCCGTCGACGATGTTCAACCTGTTCGGCCTGATCCCCTGGGATCCGGCGACGGCCCCGCTGATCGGCTCGTTCCTGGGCGGTCCGCTGCACATCGGCGTCTGGCCGCTGCTGTACGGCTTCACCATGTGGCTGACCACGGCCATGAACCCGCCCGCCGGCGACCCGATCCAGCAGCGCATCTTCCAGCTGTTCCCGATCATCTTCACCTTCACCCTGTCGCAGTTCGCGGTGGGTCTGGTGATCTACTGGTGCTGGTCGAACGTCCTGACCATCATCCAGCAGTACATCATCATGCGCCGCTACAAGGTCGAGAACCCGATCGACAAGATCATCGCTCGCCTCAAGGGCAAGCCTGCCAGCGCGGCGACCTGATGAGCGACGAACCGATCATCCCGCAAGACGCCGAGACCGACGAGGCCATCTTCTCGGAAGAGGAGCTGGAGACGGGGCGGGTGTTCTTCGCCCAGCCCGTCTCGTTCATGATGGGGGCGGTGCGCATGGACACCATGCCCGCCCCGGACCTGCCCGAGGTGGCCTTCGCCGGCCGCTCGAACGTGGGCAAGTCCAGCCTGATCAATGGCCTGGTCGGCCAGAAGTACCTGGCCCGCGCCTCGAACGAGCCGGGCCGGACGCGGGAGATCAACTTCTTCCTGCTGGCCGAACAGATCCGCCTGGTCGACCTGCCCGGCTACGGCTTCGCCCGCGTCTCGCGCTCGATCGCCGACAAGTTCCAGGACCTGGGCCGCGCATACCTGCGCGGCCGCGCCAACCTCAAGCGCGTCTATGTGCTGATCGACGCCCGCCATGGTCTGAAGAAGGTCGACCTGGAGGCGCTGGACGCCCTGGACGTGGCGGCGGTCAGCTACCAGATCGTCCTGACCAAGTCCGACAAGATCAAGCCGCACGAGGTCGACAAGGTCGTGGCCGAGACGATCAAGGCCATCGCCAAGCGCCCCGCCGCCTTCCCCCGCGTGCTGGCCACCTCGTCCGAAAAGGGCCTGGGCATGCCGGAACTGCGGGCCGAGATCATCCGGGTCTGCTCGGACCAGTAGGCCATGGCCGCCCAACTTACCCCGTCATCCCGCACCTAAAGCGCGGGATGACGGGGTTGCTGGGGACAATTTTACGATATTAACCATCCGCTAGGGTTCCGCCGCCAGAACCCCCGCCTCTCCTTTTCCAGATTGAAGCCGCCATGAACCGCCACGAACTCAAGACCTGGCCCAAGTACTTCGCCGCCGTTCGCTCGGGGCAGAAGCGCTTCGAGATCCGCCGCAACGACCGCGACTTCAAGGTCGGCGACATCCTCGTGCTGTCCGAGTTCGATCCCGCCACCGACACCTATACTGGCCAGGCCGAGGAACGGCAGATCACCTTCCTGCTGTCGGAAGAAGACTATGGCGGCGTGATCCACGGCTTCGTGGCCATCGGCTTCGGCGAGGTCGCCCCGCATCCGGACGCCGACGCCGACGTCACCCCCGACAGCCTGGCCCAGTGGCACGAAACGGCAGCCTCCAACGCCGCCCTGCGCGGCCAGGAAGCCCGCAAGGTCTCGGAGAGCTACGCCAAGAGCAATATGAGCGTCGCCAGCGATCGCCATGCCGCCGTGGCCGCCCTGGCCGAAGCCGACGCCGGCTTCCACGCCGCCGCGGCCCGGATCGTCCGCAAGGGCTGATCCGCCGAACGACGGACAGAGACAAGGCCGCCGAGGGCAACCTCGGCGGCCTTTTTTCTAGGTCGGGGAAGACCCGAAGCGCTTAGGCGGCTTCCTTCACGTGCGCCGGGAACACGTCGTCCATGCGCAGATAGGTGATCAGGCGGTTTTCCATCGAGATGATCGCCTGGATGTAGCGCAGCTCTTCCACACCGACGTCCGGGGCCGGCTGCAGGCTGTCGCGCGACACGGTGAAGGTTTCCGACACGGCGTCCACGAGAATGCCGGCCAGGCGGTCCTGGCACTCGACGACCACGATCACGTGGCGGGTCTCGGGAATGGTGAAGCCCAGGCCCAGGCGGTTGCGCAGGTCGATGACCGGCATGATCGCGCCGCGCAGGTTGATGACCCCGCGCATGTAGGTCGGAGCGTGGGGGATCGGCGTGGCCGGGGTCCAGCCGCGGATTTCGCGCACCGTCTTGACGTCGATGCAGAACTCCTGCTCGCCGATGCAGAACGAGATCAGCTCCAGCGCGGGCGCGGTGTTGTCGGTCATTGGAATCCCCGGGTCGATACGGGGCCAGAAGACGCTAACTGCCTTTAAACACCGTTAAGGCTGCGCCGGGGTGAACGCGCTCGTTTGTCGCGGGGGCCGAAACCTCGCCCTTCGACAAGCTCAGGGTGAGGTTTCTAGTGAACCGCCGTGAAAAGTAGTCCTCACCCTGAGCCTGTCGAAGGGCGAGGACGGCCCCGCCTACGGCTCCGACAGCCCTTCGTCGCCGTCGTCCGACAGGTTGAACTCGTACCAGACGCCGTTCAGCACGCCGAAGGCGACGGCCAGGCCCAGGCCCAGGATCCAGGTGAAGTACCACATCGCTCTCGCTCCTCAGTACAGGTCGGGGTTGGTGGTCAGGGCGCCGGTCGTGCTGCGCCCCCAGAGAACTTTGTAGACCCAGCTGGTGTAGAGCAGGATCAGCGGCAGGAAGAACGCCGTCACCAGCAGCATCACGAACAGGGTCAGGTGGGTCGACGACGAGTTCCAGACCGTCAGGCTGGAGCGCGGGTCGACGCTGCTGGGCAGGATGAACGGGAACATCGACAGGCCCACGGTGGCGACGATGCCCACCGTCGAGGCCGACGAGCCGGCGAAGGCCATCCAGTCCTTGCGGAACTGTAGGCCGGCCAGCGCCAGGGCCGCGCCCGCGAAGCCCAGGATCGGGGCGATCATCATCCAGCCGTGACGGCCGTAGTTGTCCAGCCAGGCGCCAGGCGCGCGCACGGCCGAGGCGCCGCGCAGCGGGTTCGACGGCCCGGCCGCGTCGGCCAGCCCTTCGATCCGGAAGCCCAGCCCCCCGAACGCCACCCAGAAGCCGCCGGCCGCGAACAGCACGATGCTGGCCAGGCCGGCGATCTCGCCGAAGCGGCGGGCGCGCTCGGTGACCGGGCCCTCCTCGGCCTTGACCACGATCCAGCCCGCGCCGTGCAGCACCAGCATCGACACCGACAGCAGGCCGCACAGCAGGGCGAACGGCGAGAAGAGGCCGATGAACGAGCCGTCGTAGAAGGCCCGCAGGTCGCCATCCAGGCGGAAGGGCGCGCCTTGCAGCACATTGCCCAGGGCCACGCCGAAGCACAGCACCGGCACGAAGCCGCCGACGAACAGGCCCCAGTCCCAGAACGAACGCCAGCGCGGGGTGGGCCGCTTGGACCGATACTTGAAGCTGACCGGCCGCAGGATCATCGCGGCCAGCACCACGAACATCGCCAGATAAAAGCCCGAGAAGCTGACGGCGTAGACGAACGGCCAGGCCGCGAAGATCGCCCCGCCGCCCAGGATGAACCACACCTGGTTGCCTTCCCAGGTCGGGCCGACGGTGTTGATCACCATCCGCCGCTCGGCGTCGGTCTTGGCGACGAAGGGCAGCAGCGCCCCCACGCCCATGTCGAAACCGTCGGTCAGGGCAAAGCCGATCAGCAGGATGCCCACCAGCGCCCACCACAGGACGCGAAGGGTGGCGTAGTCGATTGGGAGTTCCATGACTGTGATCTCCTCTAGGCCGCGGCCGTTTCGGGCTCGGACGGCTCGCCGTCCGGGACGGGGTCGTGCTGAGCGAACGGGCCTTTCTTGATGGCGCGCAGGATCAGGCCGACCTCGACCACGGCCAGCGCGCCGTACAGCAGGGTGAACACCGCGATGCTGGTCAGCAGCTGCGGAACGGAAAGGCTGGAGGCCCCCAGGAAGGTCGGCAGCACGCCCTCGACCGCCCAGGGCTGACGCCCGACCTCGGCCAGCACCCAGCCCAGTTCGGTCGAGATCCACGGCAGCGGCAAGGCGGCGACGGCCAAGATCAGGAACCACTTGGTGTCATGCTTGCGCAGCGTGACCAGCACGAAGGCGGTGGCGAACAGGGCGATCATCAGCAGGCCGATGCCCGCCATGATCCGGAACGCCCAGAACATCACCGGCACGTTGGGCACGGTGTCCCAGGCGGCCTTCTTGATCAGCTCGGGCGTCGCCTGACGCGGATCCTTGACGTAGCGCTTGAGCAGCAGGCCGTAGCCCAGGTCGCGGCGGTGCGTCTCGAAGATCGCCCGCACGGCCAGGTCATTGGGATTGGCCTTCAGATGCTCGACCGCGCCATAGGCCACGATGCCGCTCTCGATGCGATCCTCGGCCTTGGCGACCAGCTGGAAGATGCCCTCCACGGGCTTGTCGATGCTGCGGGTGGCGATCAGGCCCAGCACATAGGGGATCTTGACCTCGTGATGGGTCTTGCGGTCGGCCAGGCTGGGGATGCCGAAGGCGGTCAGGCCGGCCGGGGCGGGCTCGGTCTCCCACATGGCCTCCAGGGCCGCGAGCTTCATTTTCTGGTTGTCGGTGAGGGCGTAGCCGCTCTCGTCGCCCAGCACGACGACCGACAGCGACGAGGCCAGGCCGAAGGCGGCGGCCACGGTCATCGACCGCTTGGCGACGCCGATGTGCTTGCCCTTCAGGAGGTACCAGGCCGAGATCCCCAGCACGAACACCGAGGCGATGACATAGCCGGCGCTGACCGTGTGCACGAACTTGGCCTGGGCCACGGGGTTGAACAGCACGTCGCGGAAGCTGGTCACCTCCATGCGCATGGTGTCGGGGTTGAAGGCCGCGCCCATCGGGTTCTGCATCCAGCCATTGGCGACCAGGATCCACAGCGCCGAGAAGTTGGTGCCGATGGCGACCAGGAAGGTCACGCCCAGGTGGCCGACGCGGGACAGCTTGTCCCAGCCGAAGAACATCAGCCCGACGAAGGTGGCCTCCAGGAAGAAGGCCATCAGCCCTTCGATCGCCAGCGGGGCGCCGAAGATGTCGCCGACATAGTGCGAATAGTAGGACCAGTTCATGCCGAACTGGAATTCCATGGTGATACCGGTGGCCACGCCGAGGGCGAAGTTGATGCCGAACAGCACGCCCCAGAACCGCGTGACCGTGCGCCAGATCGGGCGCTTGGTCATCACATAGATGCTCTCCATGATGACCAGCAGGAACGACAGCCCGATCGTCAGGGGCACGAACAGGAAGTGATACAGAGCCGTGAGCGCGAACTGCAATCGCGACAGGTCGATGACCGCGGGATCCATGGGCTACTCCGTGACGAACGGCGAGGAACGCGCCGAGCCAGAGCCAAGCCCTAGATCGACTACCCCCTCGAAACCTTGATTCCGATCAAGGAATGATGACCGACACAGCCTACACTCAACCCATGACGGCCCGCATAGCCCAGTTTGACCGCTCCCCCGCCAAGCCCGCGAAGGCCCCAGAAAGGGCCCAAGAACCGGGCAAGGCATGGCTGGCGCGCCTGTCGCGGAGCGGCGGCGGATCGGCCATGGGCCGAGCCCGCGCCGCCGGTCTGCTGGACGGCTTGGCCGCCGTCGCCTTCGCCGCGGGCCTGGCCTTCTCGGTCGACGCCGTTGCTTCGCACAGAGGTCCAGTGACGATCGCCGGCTGGCTGCTGCTGGTCATCGTCGCCTGTCTCTTTCGCGCCCTGCTCACCTATGTCGGGGCAGAGGCCGGGGCCCGCGCCGCCGCTCAGGCCAAGGCCAGCCTGCGGGTGGACCTGGCCCGCTCGGTGTTCGGCGGTCCGCGTCGTTCGGCCGGCCAAGCGCTCACCGCCCTCGTCGAAGGGGTCGAGGCCCTGGACGGCCTGTTCGCGCGCTTCCTGCCGACCAAGCTGGCCGCCGCCGTCCTGCCGCTGGTGCTGATCGCTGCCGCCGCCTTCGCCAGCCCGATCGCGGCGGCGATCATGCTGGCTACGCTCATTCCCTTCATCATCGCCATGATCTTCGCCGGCACGGCCGCCGCCGCCGAGGCCCGCGCTCAGTTCCAGGCCCTGGAGCGCCTGTCGGGCCTGTTCCTCGACCGCGTCCGCGCCCTGCCGGTGGTGCTGGCCTTCCAGGCCGAGGGGACGACGACCAAGGCCCTGGGCCGCTCAGCCTCGGAACTGGCCGAACGCACCATCCGCGTGCTGCGCGTGGCCTTCATCTCCTCGGCGGCGCTAGAGTTCTTCGCCGCCCTGTCGGTGGCCCTGGTCGCAGTCTACTGCGGCTTCAACCTGCTGCGCCTGCTGCCCTTCCCGGTCCCCGAGACGCTGGACCTGAAACGCGCCTTCTTCGTCCTGGCCCTGGCGCCGGAAGTCTACGCGCCGATGCGCCGCCTGGCCGCCGCCTATCACGACCGCCAGGCCGCCGAGGCCGCCGCCGCGCGGCTCGTCGCCTTCGAAGCGCCCCCGGCCAAGCCCGCCGTCGCGCCGCTGGCCAAGGCGCCAACGATCCAGTTCGACGGCGTCACGATCCGCTATCCCGACGCCGACATGCCGGCCCTGTCGAAGTTCGACCTCACCGTTCCCGCCGGCGCCATCATCGCCCTGGTCGGGGCCAGCGGCGCAGGCAAGAGCTCGCTGCTGAACCTGCTGCTGGACCTCGCCCCCCTGACCGAGGGCGCGATCCTGGCCGACGGCGAGGTCCGCGCGAACCTGGCGGCCGACATCGCCTGGGCCGGCCAGTCGCCGCTGATCCTGCCCGCCTCCATCGCCGACAACATCGCCCTCTCCCGCCGCGACGCCCCCCGCGCCGAGATCGAGGCCGCCGCCCAGGCCGTCGGCCTGATCCTCGACCGCCCCGGCGGCCTCGACTTCGTGCTCGACGAGCGCGGCAGCGGCCTGTCCGGCGGCGAGCGCCGGCGCCTGTCCCTGGCCCGCGCCCTGCTCAAACCCGCCCCGATCCTGCTGCTGGACGAGCCGACCGCCAATCTGGAACTCGCCAGCGAGACCCAACTGCTGGGCGCCATCCGCGCCGCTGCCCGCGGCCGCACCACCCTGATCGCCACCCATTCCGAAGCCGTGGCGGCCCTCGCCGACAAGGTCGTGCGCCTATGAGCCCGTTGGAAGAGCTGATCCGCGCCCAGCGGCGCGAACGCGCCGAGGCCCTGGCACTGGCGGTGCTAAGCGCCGTCGTGGTCGGGGCGGCTTCGACCATCCTGCTGGGTCTGTCCGGCTGGTTCATCGTGGCCAGCGCCGCCGCGGGCGCAGCGGGCCTGGCCGTCGCCCATACCTTCAATGTGCTGATCCCCAGCGCCATGATCCGCCTGCTGGCCATCCTGCGCACCGCCGCCCGCTACGGCGAGCGGCTGGCGGGCCACACCGCCGCCCTGCGGGCCCTGGCCGCCATTCGTCCGGCCGTGTTCGAGAGCCTGGCCGCCGCCCCGCCGTCCCAGTCGCTGACGATGTCGCGTGGCGAGGCCTCGGCCCGGCTGGTGCAGGATGTCGACGCCGTCGAGACCCGCTTCGTGCGCCTGTCCGCGCCGTGGAGCGCCGGCGCGGGCCTGTCGGCCGCCGTCGCCATGGCGGTGCTGGCCGGCTGGCTGCCGGCGCTGGCGATCCTCAGCGGCGCGACCGGCGCCATGCTGGCCGCCCGCGCCATCGCCCGCCGCCGCTCGGCCCCCGCCCGCGCGGCGGTCCAGAGCCGGATAGGCGCGCTGAAGGAGACCACCGCCAGCCTGGTCGCCGCGTCGGCTGAGCTGCGCGCCTACGGCCTGGAGGCCTGGGCCGGCGAGACCCTGAACGCCCGTGCGACCGACCTGGAGGACGCCCGCTTGGCCGCGGCTCGCGCCCAGGGCCTGATCGCCGCCAGCCAGGCGGCCATCACCGGCGTGACGGTCGCTGCCGCCATGGCCGCCGCCATCCCGGCCGGCGCGCCGTTGGCCGCTCTCGCCGGCTTGGCCGCCGCGATGAGCATCGAGGTCCTGGCCGGACTGGCCGCCGCGCTCGACCAGGACGGCGCCGCCGGCGAGGCCCACAAGCGCCTGGACGCCATCCTGCAGCATCGCCCGCAGTCGGCGAGCACGCCCGCCGCCGCTCCTACCTTGCTGGGCCAGGCCCTACGGTCCGGCGAGCGCCTGGCCGTTGTCGGTCCGTCCGGCTGTGGCAAGACCACCGCCGTCGAGACCCTGCTGGGCCTGCGCGGCGAGGGCTCGGCCGTCGCCCGCAGCCTGTTCGCCTGGCTGCCGCAGGACGCCGGCCTGATCGCCGGCACGGTGCGCGACAACCTGCGCCTGGCCGCCCCGAGCGCGACCGATGACCAACTTTGGGCCGTGCTGGAAGACGCCGCCCTGGCCGACCGCGTGCGCGCCGCGCCTGGCGGCCTGTCGGCCTTCCTGGGCGACGATGGCGAGCGGCTGTCGGGCGGCGAGCGCCGTCGCCTGGCCCTGGCCCGCGCCTATCTGCGCGACGCCGCCTGGTTGCTGCTGGACGAGCCGACCGAGGGCTTGGACCCCGTCACCGAGGCCCGCGTCGTCGAGCGCCTGGAGCAACGCCTGGACCGCACCGGTCAGGGCCTCGTCTTGATCAGCCACCGCCCCGCTCCCGCCGCGATCTGCGACCGCGTCCTGGCGATGAGCGCGCAAGAAAAAGGCCCGGCGATCTGGCCGCCGGGCCTGGTTTCCACGTCATGAGGACGCGCTATTTCAGGTTCACCCGGATGTGGGTGACGAACAGGACCACGATAAAGGCCGAGAAGGCCGCGATCACCAGTCCGAGATATGCCGTTTGACCGCCAGTCATGAAACGTCTCCATTGCTTGAAGACCCGACAGTGTTCCCGCGATCTCTTCCCCGCCTTGACCTTCGTCAATTGCGCCCGGCTATAAAGGCCCCAAGTCCCTCCCACGAGGTTCTGCTGGAGTCGCCCCGCCGATGACGCCTACCCGGGGCCTGTCCTCGACCCTTTACAGCGATCCGCATCCGACCGCGTACCTGGCCGCCTTCGCGGCGGTGATGGCGACGGCGACCGCGCGCCTGTACCTGCCCGAGGCCTTCACCGCCCCCTCCTCGTTCCTGCTGTTCGTGCCCGCGGTGCTGATCGCCGCGGCCTTGGGGGGTCTGGGTCCCGGCATCTTCGCCACGACCTTCGCCTGGGGAACGGTGTGGTGGGTGACGCGCGACATCCCGTTCGACCTGGTCAGCGGCCTGTCGGCGGCGATCTTCCTGTCGGTCGGCTTCGGCATGGCCATCGGCGGCGGCTGGTTCCATGCCGCGCGGCGGCGGGCGGCCTCGATCAACGACCACCTGCGCTCGATCCTCGACACCGTGCCCGACGGCGTGGTGGTCATCGACCGCGCCGGGATCATGACCTCGTTCAGCCCCGCCGCCGAGCGGATGTTCGGCTGGACGGCCAAGGAAGTCGTCGGCCGCAACGTCGAGATGCTGATGCCCGAGCCCTACCGCTCTGCCCACGACGGCTACATCCAGCGCTATCACCGCACCGGCGACAAGCGGATCATCGGCGCCGGCCGCGTCGTGGTCGGGGCCCGCAAGGACGGCACGACCTTTCCCATGGAGCTGGCGGTCGGCGAGACCAAGGGCCCCGTCCCTTCCTATACCGGCTTCGTCCGCGACCTGACCGAGACGCAGGAGACCGAGACCCGCCTGCAGGAGCTGCAGAACGAGCTGGTCCACGTCTCGCGCCTGACCGCCATGGGCGAGATGGCCTCGACCCTGGCCCACGAGCTGAACCAGCCCCTGTCGGCCATCGCCAACCTGCTGACCGGCTCGCGCCGCCTGATGGACCGCGGCCGCGAGGCCGACCAGGTCAAGATCCGCGACGCCATCGACCGCGCCGCCGCCCAGGCGCTGCGGGCCGGCGAGGTCATCCACCGCATGCGCGACTTCGTCCGCCGCGGGGCCAGCGAGCGCGCCGTCGAGAGCCTGTCCAAGCTGATCGAGGAAGCCAGCGCCCTGGCCCTCATCGGCGAGAAGGAGCGTCAGGTCGACGTGCGCCTGAACCTCGCGCCCCAGGCCGACGCGGTCTATGCCGACCGTGTTCAGGTGCAGCAGGTGCTGCTGAACCTGATCCGCAACGGCATCGACGCCATGCAGTCCGAGGAGCCCCGCAAGCGCGGCCTTCTGATCAGCACCGCCCTGACCGACGAGGGCTGGTCGCGGGTCACCGTCGCCGACAAGGGTCCCGGCATCGCCGACGAGATCCTGGAGCGCCTGTTCCAGCCGTTCATGACCACCAAGCCGCAGGGCATGGGGGTCGGCCTTTCCATCTCGCGCTCGATCATCGAGGCCCATGGCGGCCGGATCTGGGCCGAGGCCAATCCGGGCGGCGGCGCCCTGTTCCACTTTACCCTGCCGCCGGCCGGGCAGTTCGAAGAGCATGAGGAGACAGCCGATGAGTGACGCGACACAGGTCGTCCACGTGGTCGACGACGATGAGAGCGCCCGCGAGTCCCTGGCTTTCCTGCTGGAGTCGGCCGATTTCGAGGTCGTGTCCTACGCCAGCGCTCCGGCCTTTCTCGAGGCCCTGGCCAACGCTTCCCCGGGCGTGATCATCACCGACGTGCGCATGCCCGAAATGAGCGGCCAGGAGCTGGTCGCCCGGCTGGGCGCGCTGAAGGTCAAGATGCCGATCGTGATGATCACGGGCCATGGCGACATCCCGATGGCCGTCGAGGCCATGCGCTCGGGGGTCGTGGACTTCATCGAGAAGCCGTTCTCGGAATCGCGGATGCTCGACGCTCTGGGTCGGGCCTTCAAGTCGATCGAGGTCGCGCCGGCGTCCAACGACCAGACCGCCACCCTCAAGCGCATCGAGACCCTGTCCGAGCGCGAGCGCCAGGTGTTGGACGGCGTCGTCGCCGGCCACGCCAACAAGGTCATCGCTCGCGAACTGGGCATCAGCCCACGCACCGTCGAGATCTATCGCGCCAAGCTCATGACCAAGATGCAGGCGGACAATCTGGCGGCGCTGGTGCGGATGACGTTATCCGCGCGGGGGGATTGAGGGACGGGGCCAAGCGCCCCCTCCGTCTCGATACGTGTCCGCATCGATCCACCTCCCCCGTTTCACGGGTGAGGAAAGCCGTCTCTCCTCCCCTGCGAAGCGGGGGAGGTGGCCCAAAGGGCCGGAGGGGGCGCTGCTAGCCCCGCGCCACCAAATGCGACAGCTCCCTGGCCAGCGCATCGTCCAGCAGCGGCTTTTCCACCACGGTCACCCCGACCACGCCGCGACGAACCAGCCGCTCGGGATCCCCCGTCAGCACGATCGTCGGCCGCCCCGCGGCGGGCGGCGGCAGGGGGCTCAAGCCATCGTCGATGACCACACAGGCCGCCGCCCGGCACTCGACACAGGCCGCACAGGCGTCGACGCAGTCGGGCGCATTGACCGCATAGCCGTCGGTCTCCAGCGAGAACTTCAGCGCCTCACGCAGAGGTTCGTCATCCACCAGCAGCAGGATCAGGGGACGGACCGCATCGCCGTCCGACGGGACGGACCGGTCGCACATGGGGTGCATGTTTCGCCAGCATGTCGCCGCACGCCTTGATCCGGATCAAACCGGAGGGGGTCAGGACGCGCCACTAAGGGGTTTCCCTTAGCGGTAGCCTCCCTAGGGGAGCCTCCCGAATTTCGCGGCATTTGCTTTGGCGCAATAACCGCATGGTCACAGGGGGTTTCCATGTTGTCTCCGATCCGCACCGCCACCGCTCAACCGGCCTTCGGCCTCGACGCCGTCTTCGGCGGCGCCTGCCCGCGCTTCGTCCGCGACGAAGAGATCTTCGGCGAGGGCGAGGCGGCCGACTACGTCTACCAAGTGGTCTCGGGCGCAGTGCGCACCTACCGCATCCTGCGCGACGGCCGCCGCCAGATCGACGAGTTCCACTTCGCCGGCGACCATTTCGGCCTGGAGCTGAGCGACGTCCATCGCGTGACGGCCGAGGCCATGGCCGACACCACCGTGCGGATGATCCGCCGCGGCGCCCTCAGCGACCTGGCCGCCCAGCGCGGCGATGCGGCCCGCGCCATCTTCCGCCTGACGGCCGAGGGCCTGCAGCGCAGCCAGGACCACGTGCTGATGCTGGGCCGTCGCTCGGCTTGCGAACGCGTCGCCGGCCTGCTGCTGGACATCGCCGAACGCACCCACGCCAAGGCCGAGCTGGACGTGCCGATGAGCCGCCAGGACATGGCCGACTATCTGGGCCTGACCATCGAAACGGTGTCGCGCACCCTGACCAGCCTGCAGGACGAGGGCCTGATCGCCCTGCCGACCGTCCGCCACGTGGTGCTGCAGGACCGCTCGGCTCTGGAGCGGATGACGGCCTAGACGCCGCCCTCGTCCGACCGCTCGAGCCCGGCCAGCGTCGCTTCCTTGTCGGCGTCGACCTGGTTGACCGAGCGCAGCTGCGACTGGCGGATGGCGTAGACGACCAGCGCCGCCAGCACGACGGCGTTCAGCACGAAGGGCCCCCAGCCGATCTGCTCGTACAGCAGCACGAACAGCGGGGCGACCACCACGTTCAGGCCGTTGATGGCGGCGATGGCGCCCGCCGCGCCGGCCTGGTCCTTGGCCTCGACCGACAGCGACGCGCCCGCCGTGAAGCCCGGCCGCGCGAAGCCGTAGCCCAGGCTGGCGATCGCATAGCCGATGGCCACGGCCGCATAGTCCGGCGCGAAGGCCACCACGATATTGCCCAGCGCCGCCGCGGCCACGCCCCAGCGCATCAGCTCGCGCGGGCCCATACGGAACATGCGGATCAGGCCCCATTGCGCCAGCAGGCCTGCGACCGCGCCCGCCGCCATGGCCAGGGTGATGTAGCCCTGGGCCTGGGTCGGCGGCAGGCCCAGCTTGTCGATGATCAGGAAGCCCAGGGTCTGGGTCTGGGCCGTCTGGCACGAGGCGACCAGGAACCCGTAGATCAGGAAGGGCTTCAGGCGCGGATCGCGCCACAGGGCTGCGCTCTCGCCGCGCCAGGGCAGCTCCAGCCGCCGACGGGGCGGCCGCTCGCCGCCGTTGGGCTTGGCGACCTCGGGCAGGCCGCGATGGACCACCGCCAGCATCACGCCGGCCAGGATGGCGAAGGCGAACATCGGCCCGGCCAGGCCCACGCCCGGCAGCACGAACAGCGGCGCCAGCAGCGGACCGACCACCGTGCCCAGGCCGAAGGCGCCGGCCAGGGTGGCCATGCTCTGGGTGCGCTCCTCGCGGCTGGTGCGCTCGGCCATATAGGCCTGGGTGGCGGGATTGGCGGCCGAGCCGAACGCGCCGAACAGCGCCCGGCACAGCAGGAACAGCACGAAGATCACCATCGGCGGAGCCAGGTGATGCAGGCCGGCCGAGACCACGATCGCGCACAGGATCATCGAGGTGCAGAAACCCGCCAGGCCCAGCATGATCAGCGGCTTGCGCCCGCGCAGGTCCGACTGCCGCGCCCAGATCGGCGAGGTCGCCGCCCACAGCACGGCCGACAGGGAGAAGATCGCCGCGACCATGGCGTCGGGGATGCCGATCTCGCGGCCAATGGCGGGAAGCACGGACAACATGCCGGTGTTCCCCAGGGCGGTCGCGACCGACACGCCGAAGAGGATCATGAAAGGGCGCCGGTTGTCCCGGGCTTCTTGGGTCCCGCTAGTCATCAAACAGTTGTTAGACGCCCCTGGCGACGTGCGCAATGTGTCGCAGGCCCTTCGTGAAGGGTCCGATCGGCCGGGAACCTTGGATTAATCATTAATCGTGATGATGCCCCGTCATTCTCGGGGTCGCCTTCCACCATGTTCCAGATCATCGGCATCGTGCTGCTCTTCGGCCTGGTGTTTGGCAGCTACATCATCTCCGGCGGCAAGATGGACGTGATCATTCACGCCGCGCCGCACGAACTGATGGCCATCGGCGGCGCGGGCGTCGCCGCCTTCCTGATTTCCAACTCGATGACGGTCATCAAGGCCACGCTCGGCGGCTTCGGCAAGATCTTCAAGGGTCCCAAGTGGAAGCCGCAGGACTATCGCGACCTGCTGTCCCTGCTGTTCCTGCTGACCAAGACGATGAAGTCCAAGGGCGTCATCGCCCTGGAAGCCCACATCGAGAAGCCGCAGGAAAGCACGATCTTCTCGCGTTATCCCAAGATCGCCCACGACCACTTCGCCGTCGACTTCATCTGCGACACCCTGCGGATGATGACCATGAACCTGGAGGATCCCCACCAGGTCGAGGACGCGATGGAGAAGCAACTCGAGAAGCACCACCACGAGGCCCACCAGGCCGCCCACGCCCTGACCATGCTGTCTGACGGCCTGCCCGCCCTGGGCATCGTCGCGGCCGTGCTGGGCGTCATCAAGACCATGGGCTCGATCACCGAACCGCCGGCCGTCCTGGGCGGCATGATCGGCGGCGCTCTGGTCGGTACGTTCATGGGCGTGTTCATGGCCTATGGCCTGGTCGGCCCGATGGCCCAGCGCCTGGGCGCGGTGCTGGACGAGGACCACGCCTTCTACAAGATCATCCAGGCCGTCCTGGTCGCCCACCTGCACGGCAACGCCGCCCAGATCTCGGTCGAGATCGGTCGCGGCAACGTGCCGAGCTCGGCCCAGCCCAGCTTCGCCGAGCTGGAAGAGGCTCTGTCGCAGATCCCTAACGAATAAGACATCTTGCGCACGGCCGCTCGCGCTTGCGCGGGCTTTCGAACCGGTATTCCCTTTGGACCAAGTTCCAAGGGGAAACCGATGACCACCATTCGCAAGATCCTGATCGCCGGCATGGCCGTCTCGGCCCTGTCGCTGGCCGCCTGCGGCAAGAAGGACGAGGCCGAGCACGACAGCGCCGCCGCCAAGGCCGCCGCCGCTGACGCCAGCACCGTGACCGACGCCGCCTCGGCCCAGGACCAGGCCGCCGCCGACGCCAACAAGGCCGCCGCCGACGCCGCCGCTGCGCCCGTCGATCCCGCCGACGCCGCGACCCAGACCGCCAACGACGCCGCCGCCACCGGCGCCACTTCGGTCGCCGCTTCGGCCGAAGCCGCCGCCGACGCCAAGCCGCCCGAAGAAAAGAAGGCCGCGCACTAAGCGCTATCCCAACGCTTCGAGATCGAAGGGCCGCCTCCTTAAGGCGGCCCTTTTTCGTTGACGCCCATACCGCCTCGGCGCTCTAGCAGGCCGATGGAACCCAACACCCCTTCCCCCCTCGTCTGGCGCGAGGACGGCCTGCCGCAGTCGAGCCTGTACGGCGACGTCTATTTCTCCAGCGTCGACGGCCTGGCCGAGACCCGGGCGGTGTTCCTGACCGGCTGCGGTCTTCCCGAACGCTTCGCCGACCGCCGCGACTTCGTGGTCGGCGAGCTGGGCTTCGGTTCGGGCCTGAACATCGCCGCCCTGCTGGACCTGTGGCGGCGCGAGAAGCCGGCGAACGGTCGCCTGCACATCTTCTCGATCGAGGCCCACCCTCTGGCCCGCGACGAGGCCGCCCGCATCCTGGCCCACTGGCCCGAACTGGGCCAAGCCGCTCAGGCGCTGCTCGACCGCTGGCCCGGCCAGGCGCGCGGCTTCCACCGGGTCGAGCTTCCCGAATTCGACGCCGTGCTGGATCTAGCCGTCATGGATGTGGTCGAGGCCCTGCAGGCCTGGGATGGCGCAGCCGACGCCTGGTTCCTGGACGGCTTCTCGCCCGCCCTGAACCCCGCCATGTGGCGCGAAGAGGTGTTGGCCGCCGTCGCCGCGCGCTCGGCGCCGGGCGCCAGGGCGGCGACCTTCACCGTGGCCGGCGCCGTGCGACGGGGTCTGGAGGCAGCCGGCTTCGAGATCGCCAAACGCCGAGGCTTCGGCCGCAAGCGCGAGCGTCTGGAGGCGTGGCTGCCGGGCCAGCGCGACGAAGCCGTACGCCCCACTAGCCTGGCGATCGTGGGCGGCGGCGTCGCCGGCGCCTCTTTGGCCCGCGCAGCGCGCGCCGAGGGGCTGACCGTCACCGTGATCGACGATCCGGACGGCGTCGCGGCCTCGGGTAATCCGGCCGGCCTGGTTACGCCCGCCCTCGACGCCGGCGGCGGCCCGCGCGCGGCGCTTTACGCTCAGGCCTTCGCCCGCGCCGTCCAGCTCTATGAAGAGACCCCCGGCGTCGTCATCGCCCGCGAGGTGCTGCAGCTGCCGGCCGCCGAGCGCGACCCGGCCCGCTTCGCCACCGTCGCCGGCCAGGACCTGTTCGAGCCCGGGACCATGACCGCGACGCAAGTCGGCGCCCTGGCCATGCGGTCGGCGCTGGTGATCGAGCCCCCCCTCCTGACGGCGGCCTGGTCCGGAGACCGCGTCCGCCGCCGGGTCGCCAGATTGGAGCGGAACGCAGACGGCTGGCTCTTGCTGGACGAGGCTGGCGATCTGATCGTCCGGGCCGACCGCGTCGCCCTGGCCAGCGGCGCCGCGACGGGCCGTCTGGACTCTGCCGTCCGCCTGCGCCCCGTGCGGGGCCAGACGAGCTGGACGACCGACGCCTCGACCCCTGCGGTCGCCTTCGGCGGCTATGCCGTCCCGACCCGCAATGGCGTGCTGTTTGGCGCGACCCATGATCGCGACCAGACCGACACCGATGTGCGGACCGAAGACCACCAGCGCAACCTCGCCACCCTCGCCAAGGGCCTCCCGGATTTGGCCGAACAGCTGAAGGACAAGGCGTTCGAGGGCCGCGCCGCGGTGCGCGCCACCACGCCCGACCGCTTGCCGCTGGCCGGGATCCGCGACGACGGCGTGCTGGTGCTGACGGGTCTGGGCTCGCGCGGCCTGTGTCTGGCGCCATTGCTGGCCGAACACCTGATCGCCGAGGCTCTGGACATTCCCTCGCCGCTGCCGCGCCATTTGTCGCAGATGGCGAATTGGCGCCGTTTCGACTCGCCTGACGCGAGTACCGGCGTATAGTCGAACACGGTTATCGCACGGCGGAGACCCTCCGCTTGGGGCGATGATCACGTGCTCGGGGCCCTTAACGCCGAGCGCGTCTCGGCGGTCCTCCGCCCTCTTGGTCCGCCGAAATTTGACGCTCCCGAACCCCATCGGGAGCGTCTTTTCGTTTTGGGCCCTTCCCCCGCACGCAAAGAAAAAGGGGCCAGCCTCGCGGCCAGCCCCCAATTCCTTCGATCAAGACTTCCTTATTGGAAGTTGATCGAGACCGTCGAACGGCGGTTCAGCGGTTCCTTCACGCCATCGCCGGTCGCGACGGCCGGAGCGCTTTCACCCTTCCAGTCGACCGAGACGGTCGTGGCGTTGATGCCCTGGCTGACCAGGCCATCGGCAACGGCCTTACCACGGCGTTCCGAGAGCTTCTGGTTGTAGGCGGCCGAGCCCGAGGTGTCGGTGTGACCCGTCACCACGACGCGCGTCGCGCTGCCGCCGCGGGCGTATTCAGCAGCCTGCTGAACCACGGCCTGGGCTTCCGGCGTCAGGACCGATTGGTCGAACGGGAAGTAGACCACGAACTCGCGCGCCTCATAGGCCGGAGCGACCGGCGGCGGCGGGGGCGGAGGCGGCGGGGGCGGCGGAGGGGGCGGCGGCGGAGGCGGGGGCGGCGGGGGCGGCGGCGGCGGAGCCGAGCCGAACGTGTAGCGCAGACCCAGGGTCACCGAGCTGTCCTTGTAGCGACCCGAGAAGGTGCCGACGTCGGTGATGAAGCCACCGGCCGGGCCGGCGTTCTGCGTGGTCGAACCCCAGTCGAGCTTGGCGGTGCGCAGGTAGCGACCCGTCAGGTCCATCGACCAGTTGTCCGAGATGTTCCAGGCCACGCCGACGATGCCTTGCATCGCGAAGGCTTGGTCGACGTCGTCGAAGCTGGTGTTCTGGAAGCGCGCAGCGCCAGCCGGAACGCCGGCCAGCTGGCCGTACACCTTGTTATGCACCCAGGCCGTACCGACGCCGGCGCCGATGAACGGGCTGATCGCCGAGTTCGGAGCCGCGTCGAAGATGACGTTGGCCATCAGGGTGGTGGCCTTGAACTCACCGTTCGGCTCGCCGCAGGTCGGCGAAGCGGGCGAGCGACCCACGCCGGCCGTGCAGAGGCCGACCGGCTGAGCCGCCGCGGCGTTGTCGCTGCGGACGCTGGTGATGTCGCTGCCGCGGTAGCCGTATTCGGCTTCCACGCGCCAGTTCGGGGTGAACTTGTAACCCAGGCGGCCGAACGCGGTCCAATCGCGGTCGCTGCCGAAGTTCCAGTTGTAGTTGTTGGTAGACGTGGCTTTCACGTCGTCCGGCCAGTGAACGCCGGCGTCGCCAGCGACATACCAGCCGCTCGTGGCGCTTTGGGCCATAGCGCCCGTGGCCGCGCCGAGCGCGACGACGGCGACGCCGACCAGCAACCGCATTTTCATAATAAAACCCTCTGCTACGTAAGTCGTAGGCCCGACTTCCCCGGGACCCATGCGACCAAAACGCGCCATGTGCGGATTTGGGTGTGGCCGTCGCGCCACAGAGGGTTCCCAAATGTAAGAATTATGGCGGAACAGCCACGATGCGGTGACGCTTAGCTTGGCCGAAATGCTGCGCGCTCTTGTCGCAAATAGCTAAGATTGCAGGAGAAATTGCGGTTAGCCATACTTCCGGGACGGGTGATTGGAGTATGAGTTTGCGCACCGAGTTTTTTGCCGACCGTCCTGAAGCCATCACCATCGACGACGATGGGCAGGCGCATGGCTTCGTCAATGCCGACGCCCGCAGCGGTGTGGTCGCGGGCAAGACCAGCCTGACCGTCTCCGAAGCGGCGATGCGCCTGCTGGGCAATCAGCCCGGCTGGTCCCACGCGTTCAATGTCGGCGCGACCGTCACCTACGCCTACCGCGCCACCGCGCCCAACGACATGCCCAACGGCGTGAGCGGCTTCTCGCAGTTCAACGCCGCTCAGATCCTGCAGGCCGAGAAGGCGCTGCAAGCGTGGTCCGATGTGGCCAACATCACCTTCGTGCGCGTCGCCGAGGGCGGCTACAGCAACAACGCCTCGATCCTGTTCGCCAACTACAGCAGCGGCGAGTCCGGCGCGGCCGCCTTCGCCTTCTATCCGGGCAATGCTGCGTTCAACAGCCGCTCGGGCGATGTCTGGATCAATTCCAGCCTGTCCTACAACGCCAATCCGACCCCCACGAACTATGGCGGCATGGTGCTGGTCCACGAACTGGGCCACGCGATCGGCCTGGCCCACCCGGCCGACTACGACGCCGAGGCGGGCAAGACCCTGACCTACGCGGCCAACGCCGACTATTATCAGGACAGCCGTCAGTACACGGTCATGTCCTACTTCGGCGAAGGCAACACCGGCGGCGCGTTCGGCGGCGTCTATGCCTCGGCGCCCTTGCTGGACGACATCGCCGCGGCCCAGGTGGCCTACGGCGCCAACATGACCACCCGGACGGGTGACACGGTCTACGGCTTCAACTCGAACGCCGGCCGCGACTGGTTCTCGGCCAATTCGCCCGCCACCAAGCTGGTCTTCGCCGTGTGGGACGCCGGCGGCGTCGATACCTTCGACTTCTCCGGCTATCGCGTTCCGCAGACCATCGACCTGCGCGAAGGCTTCTTCTCCAGCGTCGGCGGCCAGACCGGCAACGTCGCCATCGCCATGGGCGCGGTGATCGAGAACGCCATCGGCGGCTCGGCGGCCGACACCATCAACGGCAACGCCTTCGCCAACCAGATCATCGGCGGCGGCGGCAACGACATCCTGAACGGCGGGCTGGGCATGGATGTGGCCGGCTATTCGGGCCGCTTCGCCGGCTACGCCATCAATCCGCTGGCCACCGGCGGCTGGTCGATCAAGGACACCGTCGGCGCCGACGGCACCGACACGATCATCAACATCGAAACCCTGGTCTTCAGCGACCGTATGGTCTCGGTCGTCGACAGCCGGGTGGCGGCGGTCATGAGCAGCGTGCTGCGCCTGACGCCCTTCACGACCGGGGCCGAGGCGGTCACCCAGTCCCTGGCGGCCGGCATGGCCGCAGGCGGCGACCACACCGCCGCCATCGCCCAGGTGCTGACGCTCGCCGACGCCACCAGCGGCGTGGCCGCCCTCTCCTACCAATTCTTCACCGGCAAGACGCCGACCACGCTGGGCATGGACTATCTGCTGGCGCCGGATGGTCCCAACCCGACCAACCTGAACAGCGCCTATTACGACGGCTTCAACACCGTGAACCGCTACATCAACTTCGCCATGAATCTGGGCAAGAACGGCGAGGCCGCCTCGGCCTTCACCGCCAGCTATGGCGGGCTGACGCTGTTCGAGGCCACTCGCAAGGCCTATGCGACGATCTTCGGGGCCACGCCCGGCGACCAGAAGCTGCACGACATCTTGGACGCCAACGTCACCATCAACGGCCTGACCATGACCCGCGGCCAGTATCTCACCTACTACGCTCAGGACACCGCCGACGGCCAGGGCGCCAAGGCGGCGATGGTCGGCTGGCTGCTGGCCGCCGCCCAGGTCGAGAACGTCGGGGTCTACGCCAAGTCGGCCGACGTCTTCTTCGCCGACCAGGCCACCCACAACGTCTACGGCGTCGACCTGATCGGGACCTACGCCAAGCCGGAATACAATCTGGTCCTGACCTGAGGAAACGGCGGCGCGCTTCGGCTCGCCGCCTTTTTCATGCGCGATGAATCCGGTCTCGCCGCGGCGCGTTGTGCTGGCGAGGAGACCGCCATGCCCAGCTTCACCGTCCGTCCCCGCCATCCGCACGGCCGCCATGGTCGCGCCGTCGACGAGCCGACGGCCGAGGCCGCCGCCCTGGCCTATCTGGAAGACTTCGGCGGCGATCCCGACGAGGATGACGTCGTGGCGGTCGTCGTGCGCGACGCCGAGACCGGCCGCGAGCAATGCTTCCGCATCGATCTGGCGACCGGCGAAACCGCGCCCTGCTCGGCCTGAGATCAGCGGTCCTTGGACTTGCCGCGGATGATGTCCAGCGCCTGGGCCGGCTTGCCCTTGATCAGCACGCCGGCGGCCAGGCCCGCGACGAAGGCGCCGCTGGGGTGGGCCTGGATCAGGTCGACCAACCGCTGCTCGAACGGCGGCTTCTTGGACCTGGCGCGGTGCTGCCTCTGCATCAGACCCCAGATCGCCACCGTGGCGGCCGCCAGGGCCGTGACCACGACATAGGACCAGGCCGGCCCCAGGTGCGGGGCCAGGAAGGCGTAGATCGCCATCGCGCCGGTCACCGCAGCGATGGCGGCGGCCATGATCAGGCCCGCGCCGGTCATCAGCTTCGCGATCAGGTTGTCGATGAAGTCGTCCAGCATCCTATCCTCCCAGCCGTTGCCGGGGTTCAACGCCTCGGACGCCGATTGGCGCCCGACGGATCAGTCGCCAGGGACGTAAAATGCTCCGTGGACGGCTCTAGCCCATCGCCCAGGCGACCGCGGCGTCGAAGAGCGCCAGACCGGCTGGAGACAGGTTGGAGAAGGTGTCGTTGTTCAGGAAGATCATCACGCGCCGCGCCGGGGCCAGCGCCTCGTAGTCCATGGTCGCACCCTTCTCGTAGCCGAAGATCGCGGCCTTCTCCGGCTGGCCGTACAGGGTGGCGATGGTCGTGGCGCCCAGGCCCGGCTTGCCCCAGCTCATGCCCGCCTGCCGGACATAGACATTGGCAACGCCAGCCGGCAGCCCTGCGGCCATCGGATGCGGCGCATTGACGATCCAGAGATAGCGCTCCTTCTCGGCCTCGCCGAAGTCGACGTCATGACGCTTGCCGGTCATGGCCAGATCGTCGAGGGCGTCGTTCTCCCACAGCAGCAGCGGGACCGGCGACTGGCGCCAGCCGGCCTTCAGGTCCTTGGCCGCCACGGTCGAGGACAGGATCACCAGGTCGAAGCCCTTGGCCGCGGCCGGGTCGGCGTCCTGGTTGGCCAGCGTCACCGCACAGCCCTGCGCCGTCAGCCGCTCGCGCACCTTCTGGTCGTCGGCCAGGCTGGCGCCCTCGGTCTGGACGACCAGCAGCACCTTGCGCGCCGCCGCCGCCAGCGCCGGCGTCGCCAGGACGCTTACCGCCAGTCCGGCCAGGACGCCGCGGCGCTTCACGACAGCCATCTAGAACTCCACCGAGGCCTGCAGCGACACGCGGCGCGCGTCGCCGATCGAGACGAAATACTGGTTCACGGCCGAGGGATAGTAGGCCTTGTCGAACAGGTTCTTGACGTTCAGCTGCAGCTTGAAGGGCTGGTCGCCGACCTTGGCGCCATAGGTCACGAAGGCGTCGACCGTGGTGTAAGAGGGCAGCATGAAGGTGTTGGCCGAGTCCCCGGCCCGCTTGCCGACGTAGCGCGCGCCGGCCCCGGCCCGCAGCCGCGTCGCGCCCAGCACCGCGCCGAAGTCGTAGACCGCCGACAGCCCCGCCGTGCTCTTGGCCACGTTCCACAGGCGGTTGCCGGCGTACAGCGGATCCTCGGTGGTCTTGGCGTCGGTATAGGCGTAGCTGCCGATCAGGCTCCAGCGGTCGGTCACCTGGCCGGCGGCGTCCAGTTCGAAGCCGCGCGAGCGCGCCGCCCCGGCCGTGCGCCAGTCGGTCAACTTGGTCACGTCGTTGAACTGCGAGACCAGCACGTTCTTCTTGTCGATGTCGAAGAGGGCGGCGGTGGCGGTGATGCGGCCGGGGATGTCCAGCTTGACGCCGGCTTCCCAGGACTTGGACTCTTCGGGCGCGATGGCGTTGTCGATGATCACTCCGCTGGACAGCGGCGCGATGGTCGAGGTCGGGCGCAGCGACTGGGTGTAGCTGCCGTAGACCGACACCACCGGCGACCATTTGTAGACGAGGCCGAAGCGCGGCAGCCAGCGGTTGCTGTCGGTGCCGGTATTGGCGCGGAACGGCCGGCCGCGGCCGGCGGTCTGCTGCCAGGCCAGGTAGCGAACGCCCGCCACGGCGATCCAGCGGTCGCCGAAGTGCAGCGAGTCCTGGATGAACAGCGACTGGTTGCGCAGCTTGTCGGTCTGCTCGCTGTCGCTGGCCGACACGGTCTTGGAGGGCTGCTCGGTCCCGTAGACCGGGTTCAGATAGCTGAAGGTCGTGGTCGTCGCCTGACGCAGCAGGTCCTTGCGATAGATCTTGCGGCGCTCCATCTCGCCGCCGAACTGCACGTCGTGGCGGATCCCGCCCAGGGTGAACGAGCCGTCGACATAGGCCGTGCCATAGCCGTCGGTGCTGAGCGCGCCGTGCGTGGCGTCGTTCGAGCGGGTCAGCGTGCCGCGCGTGGTGTTGACGCCGTTCACCCGCAGCTGGTTGGCGTCGTAGGTCTCTTCATTGTAGCTGAGGCTGGCATGCGCGGCCCAGCCGCCGCCCAGTTGGTGGTCCAGCGAGAACTGGGCCAGGTGGGTCTCGCCGTCCATGCTGTTGAACGGCTCGTCCAGGCGGCGGGTCTTGGGGATGTCCAGCGGCTTGAAGGTGGCCGGGTTCAGCGCTGTGCCGCGGTCGAACGGGGCCAGGTAGTTGCGGTACTCGTACCAGAGCACCGCCTGGGTGCTGCGGCCGTAATAGGCCAGCGACGGGGCCACCAGGGTCTCGCGGCGCGTGCCGAAATTGCGCCAGTAATCCTCGTCCGAATAGTCGACGATCAGGCGATAGGCGAGCGAGCCGGCCAGCGGGCCGGTCGTGTCGATCGTGGCCCCGCCGCCGTTGCGACCGCCCTCGTAGCCGGCGGCATAGGCGGTCAGGACGGTGCGACGCTTCAGCTGGGGCTTCTTGCTGACCACATTGACCACGCCGCCCGGGTCCATGATCCCGTAGAGCAGCGAGGACGGCCCCTTCAGCACTTCCACGCTCTCGGCGGCGGCGTTGAAGCCCCGGCCCTGCACCAGCGGCATGCCGTTGTGCATGATCGAGCCGTCGCGGTTGCCGCCGAAGCCCCGCTTCATGATGGTGTCCTGGGTCGCCGCCAGGGTGTTGCCCTGAGTGATGCCGCTGACATTGGTCAGGACGTCGTCCAGGTAGCGCGGCTTCTGATCGCGGATGACCTGGGCCGGCACCACGTTGACGATCTGCGGGGTGTCCAGCACGGCCACCGTGCTGCGCAGGGTCGAGGCGTCGGGCGTGGGCTGATAGCGGTCATCGGCCTCGACCGGGACCGGCGCGGCGCGCGCCACCACCCGCACTTCCGAGACCGAGGCGTCGGTCTCCTGGCCGGCGGCCTGGGCGGCCAGCGGCAGCAGCGAGGCGGACGCCGCCAGGCACAGGCGGAAGAGAGCAGTCGAAGCGGTCATGACGTGAAGATCCAGTGCGTCGTCGTATGCGAATGGAGGAATGGCGCGCGTCAGGCGGCCGCGAGGGCCTGCTTGCGACGCCGGGCCTGGGCGGCGCTGCGGCGGCCCAGGTAGAGCAGGTAGCCGGTGATCGGGAACAGCGGCATCGAAAGAGCCGCCAGCATGAACAGGATCGCGCCCGGCAGGCCGAAGAACGAGCCGCGGTGCACGGCCAGACGGGCGCTCATGATCTTTTCACCCAACGACTTTTCGGCGTAGCGGACGTTCGCGGTCACGACGCCGGCGGCGCTGACCTTCAGCTCGTCCCAGGCCCGCTCGTGGGCCGCGCCCTTGGGCAGCACCCGAATGCGCACGGCCTCGGCGGCGGACTTGGGCAGGGTGATGATGGTCTGGGTCGCGCCGGGCTCGGCGCCCTGGGCCGCGCGCCAGGCCAGATCCAGGGTGAGCGGTTCGACCGCCTTGGCCTTCTTGGCGCCGGCCTTCTTGGCGGGCGCCGCGGCGGCCTCGGTCTTGCCGGTCATGACCGTCTCGAACCCGGCCTTGTACCAGCCATACGACCAGGTCAGGCCGGTCATGGCGATGGTCAGATAGATCAGGAACACCCAGGTCCCGGCCACCGCGTGCAGCGACCAGTACAGGCCGCGCTTCTTCAGTTTGAGATTGGGCTTCAGCCAGACCTTCCAATCCAGAAGACGCTTGGGCCAGCGCAGATACAGACCCGAGATCGCGAAGAAGATCAGACTGATGGCGGCTGCGCCGGTGATCTGCCGGCCCATCCCCTCGCCGTCGCCAGGCAGCAGCAGCCAGCGGTGCAGCCGGCGCACGGTGGCGAAGAACGGCTCGCCCGTGGCCTTGCCCAGCACCACGCCGCTGTAGGGATCGAGATACAGCTTCTGGGCCTTGGGCGCGTCCGGGCTGGTGAAGGTCACCTGGGCCGAGGCCCCGGCCTTGTCGCGCAGGGTCAGGCTGGTGGGCTTGGCCTCCGGCGCCTGAACGGCGAAGCGGGCCAGCAATTGGTCAGGCGTCAGGACCGGCTCGGCGCGGACCGCCACCTGGACGACGCCGGGACTCAGCGTCTCCATGATCTGATCCTCGAAGGCCATGGTCGCGCCGGTCACGCCCATCAGGCCCAGGACGACGCCCAGCGTGATCCCCAGCAGCCAGTGGGCCTGGAATATGATCCAGCGAAACTTGGAAGCCATGGCGAAACCTGCTCGCCGCCGGACGCGGCGGGCGCTCCCTACGCCCAGCGCCTTCTGCAAGCAATTCTCAATCGCGGGTCGACGTTCGTCGAGGAGCCGATGCGGCGCGGATGCTCATGGGAAGGGCGCCGACGGCTCGCCAGTTCGCCATTCAAAACAGGAGCTTGCCCGTTCGACTGCCTCCTCCGGCCGCAGAACGCAGACTTCTATACAATTTCCCAATCTCGCCGGCCCCGGCCCGCCGCGCACGCGACGGACCGGGCCGCCAGGATCAGGACTTGGCGCCGGCGGGCGGCGTGACGGTGATGAAGATCGGGTTGGCGTAGAACCACAGGTCGGTCCACGGGTTCTCGCCGTGGGGATCGGGCTGCGGCTCCAGCTCCTCGCCATTGGTGCCGCGGATGCGGACATAGCCCGAGCGTTTCACGTCCTTCAGCACATAGACCATCGACAGCATCTCGCCCTCGCGCGCCCAGGACTTGGGCGTGAAGCGCGTGACGACATGGGTCGAGGGGTTGGTGTCTTGGCTGCGGTCGGCGACCGGACCCGTGACATCGCCGCGGATCAGGTCGATCCGCGCCACATCGGGCGAGACGCCGCCGAAATTGGCGCCCTTGGGATCGCGCACGCGAATGACGATGGTCACGTCGGCGCCTTCGGCGACCTTCAGCTCGCCGCCGATCTCGGCGCGCTTGCCATTGGTTGTGGCGGTGAAGTCCACGGCCGAGACCAGGTCGCCCAGGGTCACGAAGCCGCGGCCATTGCGCAGGCCGTCCAGCACGTCGTCATAGCTGCGCACGGCCTTGACGTAGGTCTTGGAATATTCACCCGGCCAGAAGTCCTCGCCGCCCGTGGTGTAGTGGCGGTGCGAGTCCGAGGTCGAGGTCACCCAGAACCGGCGGCCCTCGCCCAGCATCGAGTCCCAGAACCCGCCCAGGCGCGCCGTCATCTGGTCGAAGCCCCCCATGGTCGGGGCGCGACCATAGCCGCCGCGCTCGCCGTCCGCCCGACGCCCGCCATCGGCGGTGAGACCGGCGGCCTGGTGACCCGGCGCGCCCTCCATGCCGACCGCCACCTGCGGCGCGGTGTCGTTCCAGCCGCGCAGCTCGGCCGGCGAATAGGCGCCATAGACCCCGACGGCCTTGGCCGTGCGCGAGGGGTGGTTGGCGATGACCAGCGGCGGCTTGGGCTGGGCCTCGAGCTGGCGCAGAGCGTCCAGCATGAAGCCTTCGGTGTCGCGAACCGGCTCGGCGGGCCACGGTTCACGGCGATTATAGGTGTGCTCGATATCGTACAGCGCGTCGCGCTCGGCGGCCGAGCGCGGGATGATGACGCTGGAATGCTCGGCGGCCGGGGTGTCCAGCTCCATGCCCCAGAACTGCAGCACGCTGGGGGTCATCTTCCGCGAGCGCACCAGCTCGGGATAGGCCAGGTCGCGGTTCATGCGGGCGTGATCGGGGCCGCCGTGGTCGGTGGCCACCATCCAGGCCAGGCCGTGCTTGGCGGCCATCTGGGCGTTGGTGGTGATCGGATTGACCCCGTCGCCGCCCTTGATCAACGTTGGCGGCTTGGTCGGATCCTCGGACGGCTTGGCCGAGGCGCTGTACCAGCTGTGGACGTGGTGATCGCCGGCCAGCCACTCGCGCTTGGCCGGGTCGACGCGGACCTTCTTCGCATGGGCCGGCCCCTTGGGGACGATGGCATGACCCGGATGGGCCAGGGCCTGGCCCGCGGGCGTCGCGGCCAGCGCCAGCAGAACGGCCGCCGCCCCCAGGAGGCCGCGACGGCGGCGTTGGTCGTGCTTACTCATGAACTGCCTCTAAACCCTCGAAACCTCAGTACAGCCGGTCCAACCGCAGGCGCTGACGTTCGTCGGTCAGGCGCGTCACGGTCAGCCAGGCGATCGCCAGGCTCGCCAAGCCGCTGGCGCCGGCCAGCAGGAACATCAGCAGGATCTGGTATTTGACCGCCTCGACCGGATCGAGCCCGGCCAGGATCTGGCCGGTCATGATGCCCGGCAGGGTGATGATACCCGCCGCCGACATCTGATTGATGACAGGCATCAGACCCCGTCGCAGGCTCTCGCGCAGCAGCGGTCCCATGGCCTTTTGGAAGGGAACGCCCAGGCCCAGCTGAGCCTCGATCGCCCCCCGCTCGCGCCGCACGCCGCCCAGCAGGCCGTCGAAGGTCAGGCTGCCGGCGTTCAGCACCGAGCCCAGAATGATCCCGGCCAGCGGGATGGCGTAGCGCGGATCGTACCAGGGCTGGGGTCGGATGGCGGTGGCCAGGGCCAGGCCCGCCGTGACGAAGATGGCCAGGAGAACGCTGGCCGCGCTCAACAGATGGCCTGCCAGGCCCTTGAAGCGTCGGGCGGGTCGGGTGGCGATCTCGCGCGCGGCGATCAACGACATCAGCATCACGACGGCGAAGGTCGCCAGCGGGCTGTTCAGGGCGAAGACGAAGCGCAGCAGATAGCCCACCGCCACCAACTGCACGACCATGCGCAGGCCCGCCCAAAGCACCTGGCGATGCAGCTGCAGGCGCAGGACCACCGAGATGACCGCGTCCAGCACCACCAGCAGCGCGGCCAGGGCCAGGTCGGTGGGCGTCAGGACGATCGGGCTCACGCCGCCGCCTCCAGGCGTCCGTCGATCATCCGATAGCGCGCAGCCGCCAGGCGCTGGGCCTGGCCCGCGTCGTGGGAGACCATCAGCAGGACGCCGCCCGCGGCGATCCGCTCGGCCAGCACTGCCTCGACGGCGGCGGTCGACAGCGGGTCCAGCGGCCCCGTCGGCTCGTCCAGCAGCAGTAGCGGCGGCTCCAGGACCAGGGCGCGGATCAGGGCCAGACGCTGGCGCTCGCCAGTCGACAGACGCGAGACCGGGCCATCCCAGGCGCGCACGTTGACGCCCAGCCGCGTGGCCAGGGCCTGGGCGGCGGCCAGGTGCGACGGCTGGAAATGGTCGGCCAGCAGATCGGCCCACCAGGCGCTCTCGGCGGCGACATAGGGCGCCAGCGTCCGCCAGGCGGGGCCGCTCATCTGGCTGCGCGACACGCCGCCGAGCTCGACCTCGCCGCAGCAGGGATCCAGGTCGGCCACCATCCGCAGGAAGACGCTCTTGCCCGAACCCGAGGCGCCTGAAATCACCACCGCTTGGCCCGGCGCGACATCCAGGTCGAACGGCCCGGCCAGGTCGCTGGCCAGACCACGGAGGCTGAGGCCAACGGAAGAGAGCGACGGTCCAGGCACGATCTCTTCCTCTCGCTACACGGTGCGACGTCGCCGGTTACGCCTGGCCTCAGCGATCTTCCAGAGCTGGCAAGTCGATGACGTAGACCAGGCCGCGCTCGCTAGGGACCACACGGATCGATCCGCCGTGCGCCTCGATGATGGCCGCCACGGTCGCCAGTCCCAGGCCATGGCCCGGGGCCGAACGGGACGGGTCCAGCCGCACGAACCGCTGGAAGATCCGCTCGCGCGCCTGAGACGGCACGCCCGGACCGTCGTCGCCGAAATCGATCCTCACCCGCCGGGCTTGCGTGCTCACGGCGAGCCGGACCTGAGCGCCGGTTCCCGCATGGGTAAGGCTGTTGTCGAGCAGGTTGGACAAGGCCTGCAGCAGCAGCGGACGATCACCCCGCACCTGCGCGAGCGCGAGATCAGTGATCAGCCGCTGTCCGGCCGCCTCGAAGTCGGGTTCATAGGCCTCGGCCAGGTCGGCGATCGCTGCGGCCAGGTCCACGGGCGCGAACCGGTCGCGCACCGAATGGCCCTCGATCTCGGAAAGCGCCAACAGCCCCGACAGCAGGGCCTGCAGCTCATCGACCTCGCGCAACGCGCCTTCCAGCCCGTCCGGATCAATGGCTTGCGTCCCCGCCGTGTCGAGGTCCTCCAGGCGCGCACGCAGACGGGTCAGCGGCGTGCGCAGGTCATGGGCGATGTCGCCGGACACCTGCTTGAGATTGCTCATCAGGTCCTCGATCCGGACCAGCATCTGGTTGAGGACCTTCGCCAGCTGGTCGAACTCGCCGTCCGAGCCATCCAGGGGCATGCGGCGCGACAGGTCGCCGGCCATGATGTCCCCGGCCGCGCCGTGGATGCTCTCCAGCCGCCGCTGCACGACCCGCCCGAACCAGAACGTCGCCAGCACGGCGACCGCCGCCACCAGGCCGACCTGCATCAGAGCCAGGCGGATCATCTTGCGGTCGACCGCCATCAGGGCGCTGCGATCGGCCACGACGACCAGACGGCCGCCGCCATCCAGCGCCAGGTTCATCGCCTGGGCGACGCCCGCCGAACCGTCCGGCCGGCGATAGCGCGCAAACTCCGACCAGCCGGCCTTGGGCATAGCTCCGTCGAAGTCGCCGCCGCGCCGGCGCCCTTCGGCGTCGACCACCAGATAGCCCATCCGACTGTCGGTCTCGGATCGTCCTGACAGATAGCCGATCGTACCCCGGGCCGCCGATCGCGCCCGGTCGTCGACCTCTCGGACCAGGGTCTCGAAGTCAGTGCGGCGGTAGGTCCCCAGCAGCGCCTGGGTCTCCAGCTCGATCCGGCGATCCAGCTGCCGCTCGATCTCATGGTGCACGAGGCTGAAGGTCATGACCCCGACGACCAGGGTCAACAGGCAAGACACGCCCGCCACTACCAGGCTGAGGCCGCGGATCGTGCGCGGCGCGCGCTTAAACACTGTCTTCCATCAGATAGCCGGAGCCCCGCACGGTGCGGATGGCGCTGCGGGAAAAGCCTTCGTTGAGCTTGCTGCGCAGGCGCGACATGTGGGTCTCGACGATGTTGGTCTTGGGATCGAAGCCGAAGTTCCAGACCTGGTCCAGCAGCATGGTGCGGGTGACGACGCGGCCGGGATTGCGCATCAGCTGCTCCAGCAGCGTAAACTCGCGCGGCTGCAGCTCGACCGCCTTGCCGCCCCGCCGGACCTCGCGTCGCAGCAGGTTCATCTCGACGTCCGCCACCTTGAGGATCGCCGCCGCTTCGCTACCCAGCGGGCGACGCCCCAGGGCCGTGACGCGCGCGGCCAGTTCGGCGAAGGCGAACGGCTTGACCAGATAGTCGTCGGCGCCCTCCTCCAGGCCGGCGACCCGGTCGGCGATCTGGGACTTGGCGGTCAGCATCAGCACCGGCGTCGCATGGCCCGCGGCCCGGACCGCCTTCAGCACCGTCAGGCCGTCGAGGCCCGGCACCATGCGGTCCAGAACGATGACGTCGAACCGGTCCGCGAGCAGGCGGGTGATCGCGGTGACGCCGTCGCCGGCGACCTCCACCTGATGCCCCTTCTCTTTCAGTCCCCGCGCGATGAAGGCGGCCGTGTCGGCGTCATCCTCAAGTAGGAAGATGTTCAAGGCCAAGGCCCCCAACGCGGCGGCAATCGAGCGCGAAGTTTAACGGCAGATTGCCCGAACTATACATTTTCCCAACATTGACGCGCAGACGTCGACAGGCGTGGTCCAGACTGCTCATGAAGCAATTGGATCGCATTATCACGGCCTCTTTCGCTCCACCATGTCTCAAGCTCGCGCCCTCTATCGGTTGAACGGCCAAAGGCTGCGGGCCCGCGTGGGCGGCCCGTTGGCGCCGCGCGTCGCGCCGCCGCAGACGGCCGCGATCGACCCGGCGACGCTGCATGACGTGCAACGGCCCAGCGTCGTCGAGCGCTGCGAGCAACTGGGCGTGCGCCTCACGGAAAAGCGCCGCCGCCTGGCCGAAGTTCTCGACATGGTGCCCTCGCCGATCGACCTCGAGGCGGTGTGGTGGAAGGCGGTCGAACTGCAGATCGATGTCAACCGCTCCTCGCTGCACCGGATGTGCAACGACCTGGTCGAGGTCGGCGTGCTCAACGAGATCGGCCTCGCCGACCGGCGCGGCCGCTACGCCACGCCGCCGGCGGTCAGCCTGGCGATCACCACCGCCGAAGGCGAGACGGTGTCGGTGAGCGATGATGCGACCTTGGTCGAACTGCTGATCGAGGCCCTGGCCAGGACCGGGATCGAAGCCTCCGGCCGACGGATCATCGTCTCGGTCGAAGACTGAGCCCGTCACCCCGCCGCCAGGCGCTCGGCCAAAGCCCGGTAGGCGTCGATCGGAGCGGTGCGCAGCAAGGCGACCATCTTGGCGATAAAGGCCGGGGTCGCGGTCGTCGCGGCGGCCTCGAACCGAGCCAAGGCGCCGCTGATATCGCCCTCCGACGCCAGCGCCCGGCCCAGATTGAAGTGACCGCGGAAGTCGCCGCCATCCGCGGCGCGCTGGTAGCATTCCTTCGCCTGGGCCAGGTCGCGCTCGACCTCCCAGCCGTCCTCATAGAAGCCGCCCAGGACGTTGATCGACTTGGCGTGGCCCAGGGCCGCGGCCTTCTGGAACCAGGCCAGGGCGCCCGCGCGGTCGACCGGACCGGCGTCGCCCAGCATCAGCCGGGTGGCGTGGTTGTACATCCCCCAGTCGCCGCCCTGCTCGGCGGCCCGACGATACCAGTCGGCGGCGATGACGATGTCGGCTGCGACGCCCCAGCCGTTCTCATGGCAGCGTCCGACCATGTTGAGCGCCATCGGCTCGCCGGCCTCCGCGGCCTTCCGGAACCAGCCCAGCGCCGCGGCCGGATCGGCCGGACCGCCGAAAGCGTCCAGCAGCATCTGGCCCAGCAGCGCCTGAGCCGCGGCCGAGCCCTTGACGGCCAGGTCGCTCGCGGTCGCCCGGGCGACCTCGGGAGACCCGGACATCAGGGTGGCGACATCCTCGGCGACGAGGGTGCGGATCGGAAACGAGAAGGCGCTCATGGCTCAGCCCAAATGAAAGCGCCGCCCCGACGCGATGCGCCGAGGCGGCTGGCTCGACCCTTCCGGAGAAGGATCAGAACCGGGCGTTCAGCGACAGCACCGCTGAGCGCCCGGGGGCGATGGTGGCGTAGTGGGTCGGATAGGCCTGGGTGAAATAGACCTCGTCGGTCAGGTTCTGGATGTTCAGCTGGGCGGTCATCCGGTCGTTGATGACGAACGTGGCGCTGGCGTCGAAGCGCCAGTAGTCCGGCACGAACTTGGGCAGGGCCGGATTGGTGCTGCCCATGACCTTGGCCATGTAGTTGGCGCCGCCGCCCACCGTCAGTCGCGGCAGGACATCATAGGTGGTCCACAGCGAGAAGCTGCTCTTGGGCGTGTTGGGGAAGGGCTGGCCGTCGGTCAGGCCCGCCGCCGCGCCCGAGCCGCCGTTCTTGACCAGGATGGCGTCCAGATAGGTGTAGCCGCCGAACACATCCCACTTGTCGGTGATCGCACCGGAAGCGCCGACCTCGAAGCCGCGGACTCGCTTCTCGCCGGCCATGGCCACCGTGCCGTCGGTCTGGGTGATGCGGGCGTTGGTGGTCTTGACCTCGAAAGCCGCGCCGGTCAGCGACAGCTTGCCGCCGAACACGTCCCACTTCGCGCCGGCTTCCAGCGTGTGGTTCTTCTCGGGGCTGAGGGCGGCGTTGACGTCGCTGCTGAGCGGCGTGCTCTCGCTGCCTTGGGCGATCGAGCTGCCCGAGGGGGTCGAGGCCGTGGCGTAGGAGACGTAGAGCGCAGCGGCTTCGACCGGCTTGTAGACGACGGCCGCCTGGTAGTTCCACAGCTTGTCAGTGCGGCTGAAGGTGCTGCGGGCGAACGGCGTGGCCGCAGCGCGGGCGCTGGTGAAGCGCGCGTCGTAGTCGTCGTAGCGGACGCCCAGGTTCACCTGCCAGTTCGGGTTCAGCTCGATCGTGTCGAAGGCGTAGACCGACTTGGTGACCGTGCGGGCGTTGGTCGGATTGGCGTTGCGCGTGATCGTGCCGGTGAAGGCGTCGTCGGGGTTGGGATTGTTCACGCTGGTGCACAGCAGCGCGGTGATCGCCGCCGAGCTACAGGCCGCCAGCGCCGCATTGGTCGAAACCACCCCATTGTAGGTGACCACGTAGCTGTCGTTCTCGCCTTCCTCGCGCGAGAACTCCAGGCCGGTGGCGAAGTTGTGGACGACGCCGCCGGTGGTGAACTTGCCGTAGAAATCGGTCTGGTTGGTCAGATAGCTGACCTCGGTCACGCGGCTGTTGGGCCGGCGCCAGATCAGGCCGTAATAGATGTTGCCCTTGCTGTCGTCGGGCTGGGTCCAGATGTAGTCCTGGGCGCTCTCGGCGTAGCGGGTGGTGTTGCGCAGGTGCAGGTCGTGGCCGAAGTCATGCTCCAGGCGCACGGTGGCCATGTCGACGCGTTCCTTGCGGAAGTCGCGGTTCTTCATGCCGTAGTAGGTCGAGCGGTCGACCTTGATCGGCGAGCCGTCGCCGGCCTGCAGCACCCGCACGCGGCCATCGGTGCGAGCCACGAAGTTGGGGTTGCTGTAGGGGATGCCGCTGTCGGGCAGGTCGTCGCTCTCGAGGTGATAGTAACTGACCGTCGCGCGGGTGGGCGAGCCCAGGCCGAAGGCGATCGACGGCGCGACGCCCCAGCGGCTCTGATTGACTTCATCGCGACCGGCCACGCCGGCGTCGTGGACCATCAGGTTCAGGCGGACGGCCACGCCGTCGGCGACCACGTGATTCACGTCGAAGGTGGCGCGCTTGTAGTCGGCCGTGCCGACCCCGACCTGGCCGCTGATCGCGTTCGTGCGGTTCGGCGTCTTGTTGTTGATGTAGATGCCGCCGCCGGCTCCGCCGCGTCCGGCATAGCTGCCGCTGGCGCCCTTGATGACCTCGACGCTCTCGGTGTTGAACACTTCGCGCGACTGGGCGCCGATGTCGCGCAGGCCGTCGACGAAGGTGCTGGACTGAGCGTCATAGCCGCGCAGGAACGGCCGGTCGCCGACCGGATTGCCGCCCTCGCCGGCCCCGAAGGTGATGCCCGGCACGGTGCGCAGGGCGTCGACCAGGCTGGTCGAGCCGGTCGACTGGATCAGGTCCTGCGAGATGACGGTGATCGACTTGGGCGTGTCGCGCAGCGGCGCGGTCTGCTTGGGCGAGGTGTTCGACTTGCGGGCGTCGATCTGGACGCCGCTGACTTCGGAAGACTGGTCGTCGGCCGGCGCGGTGGCGATCGCGCCATCGTCGGTCTCGGCATGAACCAGGGCCGGCAGGCCAAGACCGGCGACGCCCGCCACGGCGGCGACGCTCAGCACGCGCCCGCGACGGCTGCGGACGCCGTTGTTCACAGTCGATTTCATAGCAAAATCCCCAACACTCACCCGGTCTTGGGAAGAGGCCGAGCGCTACCTAACAATGCGAAGCGCTCTTAACTGCGACACACTACGACATCAATGAGAAGCATTCGCGATACGCATTGATTATTCCCAATGAAAAAGGGCGCGAACATTGGGATTTCCCAATGTTCGCGCCCTCGTGCTCTTCGAGACGCGTCAGGACCGCGTCGAATTCCTCAACTTGCGAACGCTAGAAGCGCGCCGTGAGGGCCACCTTCACCGCACGGGGAGAGCCTGGGGTGATGTTGTCGTTGGAGTGGGCGAAGACGTAGTAGTGCTTGTCGAGCAGGTTCTCGACGTTCAGCTGCACGTTGACCTGGTCCGACAGAGTGTAGAACACCGCACCGTCCACGCGCTCGAAGCCCGGCATGGCCACGATGTTGTCGGTCGCCGCGTAGCGCTTGCCCTGCACCACCGCGCCCAGGCCAAGACCCAGCTTCGGGGTGACGTTGTAGCGGGTCCAGAGCGAGCCGCTGTGCTTGGGCAGGTTGGCCAGTTGGTTGCCCGCCCGCACCGTGCCCGAAACGGTGTCCAGGAACGTGCCGTCCGAATAGCTGTAGGCGGCCACGAAGCTCCACTGGGCGGTCAGCTCGCCCGTGGCGCTGGCCTCGAAACCCTTGGTGCGCTGCTTGCCGATCGGCACGGTCGGCGAGGCGGCGTTGTTGGGATCCGACAGCGCCAGGACGTTGCTGCGGTCCAGCTGGAACACGGCGGCCGTGACGTTGAACGCCGGGCTGATGTCCCACTTGGCGCCCAGCTCCAGGTTCTGGAACTCTTCCGGATCCAGGTTCTGGTTGCTGATCGACAGGCCGGTCAGCTGGTCGCCGCCGCGCGGCAGATAGGTGCGCGAATAGCCGGCATATACCGAGGCGTTCTCGACCGGCTTCCAGATCAGGCCGACACGCGGCGACCACAGCTTGTCGGTGACGTCGAACACGCGCTGCTGGCTGGCCGGGAAGCCGACGGTGCGGCGGTCGGTGACATTGGTGTTGAACTCTTCGTAGCGTACGCCGGCGACCAGCTTCAGCTGGCTGGTCAGCGACACTTGGTCTTGGACGTAAGCCGCCTTGACCGTCGTCGTGCCCTTGTTGTCGCCGCTCGAAGCAATGGCCACCCAGGTGGTCGGCAGGCGCTGGTTCGAGGCCGAGATCGGCAGGGTCACGGACGCTGCGCCGCCGGCGAAGCGGCCTTCCAGACGACGGTTTTCGGTGATCTGGCGGCCATATTCGAAGCCGGCCAGGATGGTGTGCTCCATGCCGCCCGCGTCGACCGTCAGGTTCAGGTCGGTCTGATTCAGGAAGTTCTGGCGCTGGGTGGTCTGGTTGTAGGCCGAGATCGGAACGGTGGTCTGGGCCCCATTGACCGCGCCGGTGAAGACGTTCTGGTAGAATTTGTCGTAGTCGGCGTAGCGGGTGCGGTTACGCAGGCTGAACCGGTCGCTGAAGCTGTGCTCGACGAAGACCGTGGCCGCATCGGTATTGGTCCAGGTCAAGCTGCCCTCGGAGTCGCCGAAGAACTGGCCCCGCGGAGTCTTCAGCGGCTTGGCCACCTTGCCGGCGACGCGGAACTCCGACGGGACGCCACGGTCGGCGATGCGGTCGTCCTCGAAGTGCTCATAGCCCAGCTGCAGGACGGTGGCCTGGCCCAGGCGGACGACGGCGGTCGGGTTGACGCCCCAGCGCTTGTTGTCGACGCCGTCGCGATAGCTGCCGCTGTCCTGCCAGACGCCCGTCAGGCGCAGGGCCAAGGTGTCGTTGACCGCGCCGCCGATGTCGCCCTGCAGGCGCTTGTGGCTGTAGCTGCCCAGCTCGGCGCGAACCTCGCGCACGGGGTTCCAGCCGGCGACCTTGGTCACGCGATTGATCACGCCGCCGATGCCGCCCCGGCCGAAGATCATGGCGTTGGGGCCGCGGAAGATCTCCAGGCGGTCGATGTTGTAGAGGTCGCGATAGGTCTGGATGTCGTCACGCACGCCATCGACAAAGAAGTCGCCGGTGGTCGAGTTGCCGCGCAGGACCAGGGTCTCGCGGTTGCCCTCGCCCTGGGCCGAGAAGATGCCGGGGGTGTAGCGGACGGCGTCGCCGATGCTGCCGGCGGCCTGGTCGTTGATCTGCTTGATCGAGACGACGCTGACGGCCTGCGGCACGTCGATCAGGTCGGTGTCGGTGCGCGTGGCCGAGGTCGAACGGGTGATCTTGTAGCTGGACTTCGACTCCTGCTCGCGCTTGGCGCCGTGAACCGTGACGCTGGAGACGGCCGTGCCGTCCTGTTCGGCGGGCGTCGCTTCGTCGGCGACGGCGGCGGCGGTGGCCAGGAACGAGGCGGCGGTGGCCAGCAGCAAGGCGCGCAGCGTCGCGCCGCGGAAAGCGGGTTTGGTCGACATGAGAATGATCCCCGGTGGGTCCGCTTAGGTGCGAACGATTTTCATTCTCGCGTCATAGCGCCGTGATCCGGACGGTTCAGCCGGAAAGCCCGAACCTTCGCGACATGTATAAAATGCGCAATGAAACCGTAATGTCGGCCCGACAGAGCTCGTAACCTTCGGAGATCGTATAGCGGAGGCCATGGGGACCCAAGGCCTGCCCCGTCATCAACGTCGCGGATCATCCACCTGAGGAGACCGCGTCTTGGCGCCCCCATCGACCCCCGCCCGTCTTCTCGCTCCCGAGACCCTGGCCCTGCTGGGCGCCTGCTTGGCCCTGACCGCCTGCGGCCCCGGCAAGCCCGCCGCCTCGCACGTCAAGCCGGCCAAGGTCGAGGCGATCGGTCACGAGACCGAGCTGATGCGCCTGACCCTCACCCAGCAGGCCGAAAATCGCCTGGGCCTGAAGTACGCTACGGTCGAATCCGGTTCGGCCCGCCAGAGCCGCGCCCTGCATGGCGAGGTCATGGCCTCGCCGGCCGCTGGCGGGCTGCCCGTCACCACCAGCCAGGATCTCGGCGCGCTGGCCGCATCCCAGGCCCGCGCGGACGGCGAGGTCGGACGCCTGACCGCCGAAGCCGAAGTCGCCCGCCGCGCCTTCGAGCGCGCCCAGGCCCTGGTCCGCGAGGGCGCCGGCAGCCTGCGCGCCCAGGACGAAGCCGAGTCGGTCCTTGGCGCGGCCCGCGCCAACCTCGCCGCCGCGCGGCAACAACGGGCGCTGCTGGGTCCGCGGCTGACCGGCCAGGCGCAATCAGCCCACATCTGGATCAAGGTTCCGGTCTTCGTCGGCGATCTGGCCAGCCTGGATCGAGACGGCGCCGCCCAGGTGCGGCCGTTGGGCGGCGACAGCCAGGCGATGCTGGCCCGCCCCGTCGCCGGTCCACCCTCCGCCAGCCCGACGGCCGGCGCGGTGGACCTTTACTACGCCCTGGCCAATCCCGGCGGTCGACTGCGACTGGGCGAACGGGTCTCGGTCTCGCTGCCGGTCGGCGGTCAGGACACTGGCCTGATCATCCCCGCCTCCGCACTGCTGCGCGACATCCATGGCGGCGAGTGGGTCTATGTCCGCACCAAGCCCCAGACCTTCGAGCGGCGGCGGGTCGAGACGGCCAGCCAGCAGGGCGACCGCGTCGTGCTGGCGCGCGGCCTGAGCGCTGGACAGCTGGTGGTCTCCGCCGGCGCCGCCGAACTGTTCGGCACGGAATTCGGAGCCAAGTAAGATGCTGACCTGGCTTGTTCGAAGCGCGCTGCAGCAGCGCGTGCTGGTGATCGCCATCGCCCTGGTGCTGGTGCTGATGGGCCTGCGGGCCACGCGCGACGTGCCGCTAGACGTCTTCCCCGAATTCGCCCCGCCGATGGTCGAGGTGCAGACCGAGGGCCCGGGCCTCTCGACCGAAGAGGTCGAGAACCTGGTGACCGTACCGCTGGAGGCCGCCGTCAACGGTGTGCCGGGCCTTGCGACCCTGCGCTCGAAGTCGGTGCTGGGCCTGTCGTCGGTCGTGCTGATCTTCAAGGAAGGCACCGACGTCGTGCGCGCCCGCCAGCTGGTCCAGGAGCGGGTGGCGATGATCGCGCCGCGCCTGCCGACCAGCGTCCGGCCGCCGGTCATGTTGCCGCCGCTGTCGGCGACCAGCCGGGCGATGAAGATCGGCCTGTCGTCCAAGACCATGGACCAGATGGCCCTGTCGGAACTGGTGCGCTGGACCATGAAACCGCGCCTGATGGCCGTGCCCGGCGTCGCCAATGTCGCCGTCTGGGGCCAGCGAGATCCGCAGCTGCAGGTGCTGGTCGATCCGGCCCGCCTGAACGCCGCCGGCGTCACCCTGGCCGAGGTGCAGCGCGCCGCCGGCGACGCGGCGGTGGTCGGCGGCGGCGGTTTCGTCGACACGCCCAACCAGCGCCTGGCCGTCCGCCACCTGGCTCCCGCCGTTACCGCCGAGGACCTGGCCCGCACGGTGATCAAACTGTCCGGCGGCGCTCCCGTCCGGCTGGGCGACGTCGCCGAGGTGGTGCGCGGCCACGCCGCCCCGATCGGCAGCGCCATCATCAATGACGGCCCGGGCCTGCTGCTGATCGTCGAGAAGCAGCAGGGCGGCAACACGCTGGAGGTCACGCGCGGCATCGAGGCGGCGCTGGCCGAGCTGAAGCCCGGCCTGACCGGCGTCGAAATCGACTCGACCATCTTTCGTCCCGCCACCTTCATCGAACGCTCGATCGGCAACCTGACCAACGCCCTGTGGCTGGGCTGCGCCCTGGTGGCCATCGTGCTGATCGCCTTCACCCGCGACTGGCGCTCGGCGACCATCAGCCTGACAGCCATCCCGCTGTCGCTGCTGGGCGCGGCCCTGGTGCTGTCGTGGAGCGGCGCCAGCATCAACACCATGGTCATCGCCGGCCTGGTCATCGCCTTGGGCGAGATCGTCGACGACGCCATCATCGACGTCGAGAACATCGGCCGCCGCCTGCGCCTGAACCGCGCCTTGGACAACCCCGCGCCGCCGTTGCAGGTGGTGCTGCAGGCCTCGCTGGAGGTGCGCAGCGCGGTGGTATTCGCCAGCCTGATCGTGATGCTGGTGTTCCTGCCGATCTTCTTCCTGGAAGGCGTATCGGGTTCCTTCTTCCGCCCGCTGGCCACCGCCTACATCCTGGCCATCGGAACCTCGCTGCTGGTCGCCCTGACCGTGACGCCGGCCCTCTGCCTGTTCCTGCTGCCCAAGGCCGCCGGCCACGCCAAGGAGCCGAAATTCGTGCAAGGCCTGAAGGCTCGCTACCGCGCCTTCCTGCCCAGCGTCCTGCACCGCCCGCGCCTGGCGGTCGGGATCATCATCGGCGGCCTGGCCCTGGCCGGCGTCGGTTCGCTGTTCACCAAGGACCAGTTCCTGCCGAACTTCCGCGAGACCGACTTCCTGATGCATTTCGTCGAGAAACCGGGCACCTCGATCGACGCCATGGACCGCGTGACGATCCAGGCCTCGCGTGAGCTGCGCTCCATCCCCGGCGTCCGCAACTTCGGCGCCCACATCGGCCGCGCCGAGGGCGGCGACGAGGTCTATGGCCCACACTTCACCGAGCTGTGGGTCAGCCTGGACGAGAAGGCCGACTACGACGCCAGCGTCGCCAAGATCCAGGAAGTCATCGACGGCTATCCCGGCCTCTATCGCGACGTGCTGACCTATCTGCGCGAACGCATCAAGGAGGTGCTGACCGGCGCCGGCGCCAGCATCGTGGTCCGGATCTACGGGCCCGAGGTCGAGGGTCTGCGCAACACCGCCGAGACCGTCCGCGCCGCCCTGGCCGGCGTGCCGGGCGTCACCGAGCTGAAGGTCGAGCAGCAGACCCTGATCCCGCAGATCCAGATCCAACCCCGGCCCGAGGCCCTGGCCGCCTACGGCCTGACGCCCGGCGAGGTCCGCCGCGCCGTCAGCACGGTGATCGCCGGAACCAAGGTCGGCGAGGTCTATCGCGATCAGGTCAGCAACGACGTCACCGTCTGGGGCGTCCCGGCCGTGCGCGGCGACCTGCATGCGATCGGCGACCTGCAGATCACCACCCCGCTTGGCGCCCAGGTCCGACTGTCGGAAGTGGCGCGGGTGCAGGTCGCCCCGGCCGCCAACGAGATCAAGCGCGAGAACGGCTCACGCCGGATCGACGTGACCCTGAACGTCGCTGGTAGCGACCTCGGGACCGTGGCCCGCGCCGTCGAGGCCAAGGTCGCAGGCGTGCGCTTCGCCCAGGGCTACCACCCCGAGGTGCTGGGCGAATACGCCGAGCGCCAGGCCTCGTCGCAGCGGCTGTCGATGCTGGGCGCCCTGTGCTTTGTCGGCGTGCTGCTGCTGGTCTGGCTGGAGTTCCGCTCCCTGCGGATCACCGCCCTGGTCGCCGTCAGCCTGCCGTTCGCCCTGCTGGGCGGGGTGATCGCCGTGCTGCTGTCGGGCGGAACCATGTCCCTAGGCTCGGTCGTCGGCTTCGTCACCGTGCTGGGCATCTCGGCCCGCAACGGCATCATGATGCTGAGCCACTTCCAGCACCTGGAGCGGCACGAAGGCGAGACCTTCGGCCCAGGCCTGATCCTGCGCGGGGCCGAGGAGCGGCTGGCCCCGATCCTGATGACCGCCGCCTGCGCCGCCCTGGCCCTGCTGCCCCTGGTGATCAACGGCGACAAGCCCGGCCACGAGATCGAGCACCCGATGGCGCTGGTCATCCTGGGCGGCCTGGTCAGCTCGACCCTGCTGAATCTCTTGCTCATGCCGACCCTGTACGGCCGCTTCGGCCGCGCTCCCGAACCGAAAGGCCTGGCCCGATGAGGCGCTCGCTCTCCCTCCTGGCGGCGTCGGCCCTGCTGACGGCCTGCGCCACTGCGCCGACGCCCTCCCTCGCCCCGCCGGCCGCCGCCCTTGCGCCGTTCGTCGGGACCCAAGGCGCCGGCGCTCTTCCCGGCGCGCCGCCGCAGCAATGGTGGCGGCTGTTCGATGACCCGACGCTGGACGCCCATGTGCAGCGCGCCCTGGCTGCCAATCTCGATCTCCGGGTCGCTCTGGCCAATCTGGAAGCCGCCCGCGCCGCGGCCCGCCAGGCCGACGCCGCGCGTCTGCCTTCCACGATCCTGGAGAGCGGCGTCGGCCCCCAGCGCGCCGGCCGCCAGCCCAGCACCTCCGCCGTGCCCAAGACCAGCTACGAGCTGGGCGCGACCGTGGCGTTCGAGATCGATCTGTTCGGCCGTCTGCGCCAGGCCGCCCTTGCCGCCGACGCGGATGCGCAAGCCGCCCAGGCCGCCCGCGACGCGGCCGCCGTCACGGTCGCGGCCGATACGGTCGGAGCCTATCTCGACCTTTGTGTCGCCAACACTAGTCTCGCCCTCGCCCGCGAACTGGCGGCGACGCAGCAGAACGCCTTCGCCCTGGTCGAGGAACAGCTCAAGGCCGGCGAGGTGTCGCCGCTGGAGCGCGCCCAGGCCGCCACCCTGCGCGACCAGGCCGCCGCCGCCATCCCGGACCTGGAGGCCGACCGCCGCCGCGCGCTCTTCCGCCTGGCGACCTTGCAGGGCCTGCCGCCCGCTTCGACCGCCGGCTTCGACGCGTCCTGCGCGGCCATCCCCCACATCGCGTCGCCGTTCCCGGTCGGCGACGGCGCAGCCCTGCTGGCGCGGCGTCCCGACATTCGCGAGGCCGAACGCCGGCTGGCCGGAGCGGCCGCCAGGGTCGGCGTCGCCCGCGCCGATCTCTATCCACGCATTCAGCTAGGCGGTTCGGTCGGCCTGATCGGCGGCGGGAGCGACGCCTTCCTGACGCCGCTGATCACCTGGGCCTTCCCCAACCAGGCCGCCATCCGCGCCCGGATCGGCGCCGCCGACGGCGCGCGCCAAGCCGCCGCGGCCGGCTGGGAGCGGGTCGTGCTGCGCGCGCTGGAAGAGGTCGAGACGGCCCTGTCGGACTATCAGGCCCGCGCCGCGCGCCGGGAAACCCTGACGGCCGCCGCGCGATCCAGCGCCGACGCCGCCCGCCGCGCCCAGGCCCGCCAGCGACTGGGCGCCGACAACTATCTGGTCGTGGTCGACGCCGAGCGCACCCGTAACGCCGCTGCGACCCAGGCCCTGGCCGCCGAGGCTGGCGTCGCCCGCGCACAGCTCGCCGTATTCCGCGCCTTGGGCGGCGGCTGGGAAGCCGTGCCGGATGGCGTCGGCGCGTCCGATCGCTAGATTAGCCCCATGAAGATCCTCATCGCAGAAGACGACGAAGAGACCGCCGGCTTCCTGACCCAGGGCCTGCGCGAGGTCGGTCACGTCGTCTCGCGGGCCGCCTCGGGCAACGACGCCCTGTTCCTGGCGACCAGCGAGACCTTCGACGTCATGGTGCTGGACCGCATGCTGCCGGGCCTGGACGGCTTGTCGGTGCTGAAGATGTTGCGGGCCGGCGGGGTGCGGACCCCGGCCCTGATGCTGACGGCCGTCAGCCGCATCGTCGATCGCGTCGAGGCGCTGGAGAACGGGGCGGACGACTATCTGATCAAGCCGTTCGCCTTCTCCGAACTGCACGCGCGCCTGAACGTCATCGCCCGTCGCCCCACCCCGCCGGAGACCGAGCGGAGCCTCAACGTCATGGACCTGGAGCTGGATCTCCAGAAGCGCATCGCCCGACGCGGCGGCCGGCGGCTGGACCTGCAACCGCGCGAGTTCACCATGCTGGAAGCGCTGATGCGCAACGCCCATCGCGTCATGACCCGCACCATGCTTCTGGAGCAGGTGTGGGACTTTGATTTCGATCCCCGCACCAACATCGTCGAGACCCACATCAGCCGGCTGCGCGCCAAGCTGAACGCCGGCTTCGAGGAGGACGCGATCATCACGGTGCGCGGCTCGGGCTACATGATCCGCAGCGAATGATCCGCGCCCTTCCCCGCTCGACCTCCGGCCTCGTCGTCCTGGTGGCGATCGTCCTGGCGGTCACCACGATCCTGCTGGGCTTCGTCGTCTACACCGTCTCGCACGAGGCGCTCGAGCAGCAACTTGACCATCGGATCGCCGTCGAGACCAAGGGGCTGCTGACGCTGCATAGCCAGGGTGGCCTGGACGCCCTGGCGGCCGGGATCGCCCAGCGCGAGGCGGCGGCGCGTGGCGACGGCATGGGCTACATCCTGGACGACGCCCAGGGCCGGCGCCTGGCCGGCGCGCTGCGCGCCAGGACGCCCCAGCCGGGCTGGCTGGAGTTCCTGCATTCCGAGCAGCCGAACGGCGAGCAGCGCACCTCGCAGGCCCTGACGACCGTGCTGCCGGAAGGCGCCCGCCTGGTCGTGGCCGCCGACCGCGCGCCGATCGGCGAAATCGACCTGGCGATCCTCGGCGTGTTCGCCGCGGCCTTTTCGCTGATGCTGATCGCCGGGGTCGGCAGCGCCTGGCTGCTGGGCTCGGTGACCCGCCGGCGCCTGGCCCGGATCAACGCGGCGGCCGAGGCGATCATCGACGGCGACCTGGCCCGGCGGGTGCCACGCGATCCGACCTCCAACGAGTTCGACGACATGGCCGCCACCCTCAACCGGATGCTGGACCGCAACGAGGCGCTGCTGGAGAACCTGCAGCAGGTGTCCAGCGACATCGCCCACGACATGCGCACGCCCTTGGCCCGGCTGCGCAACGTGCTGGATGCAGCCCTGCGCCAGGACCTGGACGCCGAGCAGGCTCGCAACGCCCTGACCCGCGCCTCCAACCACGCCGAGGACCTGCTGGACCTGTTCGCGGCCCTGCTGCGGATCTCTGAGATCGAGACCTTCCAGATCCGCACCGCGTTCCAGGCGACGAACCTGTCGGAGGTGGCCGAGCGCTGCATCGACGCCCTGCGGCCCGACGTCGAGGCCGACGGCTACCGGATGGTCGCCGACATCGCCCCCGGAGTGATGCTGGACGGCGACAAGCACCTGCTCTCCCAGCTGATCGTCAATCTGATCGAGAACGCCGCGCGCCACACGCCGCCGGGCAGCACGATCACGGTGTCGCTCGGCGCCACGGCCAGCCACGCCCTCCTGTCGATCGCCGATGACGGTCCCGGCATCCCGCCGGACAAGCACGCCTTCGTCCTGCGCCGGTTCTCAAGACTGGAGCAGAGCCGCAACACGCCCGGCAACGGCCTGGGCCTGAGCCTGGCCGCCGCCGTGGCCCGCGCCCACTTCAGCGAACTCCGCCTGCAAGACCGCGCCCCCGGCCTGGAAGCCTCGCTCTCGATCCCCTTGCGCGCACCGATCCGGCAACGGTCGGGGGACTAAACTCAAGGGATTGGCGGGGCGACACGGTGGCGCGAAACCATCCAGCCTCCCGCGTCGAACTCTAGCCGGACATCGCCCTTGGTGTTGCTGTCCGCGGGGGTAGTGGGAGCAAAGCGTCCCAACACGTCCTTCACGTTCGCCAAGGATGGCTGGGCGGTGAACAGCAGCTTCACGTCGGGGGCAGGCGGCCCCAGTGACTTGACGAAATTCGAGAACGCTGGCGACGGGCGACTGGCGCTTGAGGCCTCGTGGGAAAGCAGCAGATAGCTCCCGCCCGCCGCCTGCCGGTAGCCCGACGCCGTCAGGCAGTTATAGAAATAAGCGTTTGCTCCACCGTGATGCGCGACCTGCACGACATTAAGTCGGTCGAGCGCGGTGATCAGGTTCGGATGGAAGGGCGTTCCCGGGGATGGCGCAAAGTCCACGCATCCCGCATCTCCCGCGACGAGGATGTGCTGCCCCTGGTGATCGAACCGGATGACGTAGCTTAGCTCGTTGCTCGCCGTCGTGTTGACGATCTCGGCCACAAAACGGCTCGCCCACCTTAAGCTCCCGACCGGCAGCCTGTGCTGGTACTTGGCCACCAGTCCATCCGAGGGGCCCAGCAGCATCAGGTTGGGCGTCCGTGGCCTGGGTATGGCCGTCTGGCGAAAGGCTTTCGCGACGTCATCCCAGGAGAAGACCTGGGGAACGCCATCGGGGATCGTATGGCAGAAAGCCGGGATCCGGCGATCCTTCAACGCGACGCAGACCTGGTTGAGCCATCTGGCGTTCAGCGCATCCTTGGCCGCGGATTCTCGGACGATCGCAGCCAACAGCCCTAGCCAGTCCGGTTTCCCGCCGTCTTTCAGGATCGCTAGGGCATCGAATGTGAACGGGCGAGTTCGCCATCCATGCGGTTCGATCGGTTCATCCGGATCATGGATGTGGCCATCGACCACGTGGTCGGAAAGAGCTCTCTCCCGGTCCAGCCCTTCAAACGGCCGCAACTCCGCGCGCGCGGCGGCCAGGTGCTCGCCGAAGAAGACTTCCGGGTTGGAGATCGCGACGACATCCTCGCCGTCAGCAGCCTCGAAAGCACGCTCGGCCGCGTCCCTATCACTGAAGCCGCGCGCCGCAATGCGGCACATCATGGCCTTGTGGCGCAGATAGCGCCTCAGAACCGACGGCCCTTCCGGACCCATGAACTGGTGCGTGAGCGACGGATCGTCCGAAGGCGGTACCTCCGCCGTTGTAGCCTCGACATCGTTGGCCACCGGCGGCAGCCAGGCCTCGCCGATCTCGATGGCGTCGTCTTTGATGACGTCGACCAAGCCGGCCAGATGATCGGCGTCGTAGTGAGTGCCGACGATCAGGTCGATCCGCTTCTCGCCGCCGTTGAACACAGCCATCGCCTTGTCCAGGCGCTTGCCGACCTTGTGCTTCTTGTTGCCGCCATCGGCGAGGACCCGCACGACGCCATCTTCGGTCCTGAACTGGAGCAGCAGCGCCGCGCCCAATTGCACATCGAACATGTCGACCTGAATGGACATCAAAGCTCTCCCGACACAATTCAACCCAAGGGGATCTATGTCAGAGATGCATCTTTAGATTTTATTGAAGCGACGACGCTTCGGGAACGGCGCAGGATGCGTCCGCACCGGGTGCAGGATCAAGTCTGCTGAATTTTCAGAAGGGAGAATGGTGGACGCGACAGGGATTGAACCTGTGACCCCCTCGATGTCAACGAGGTGCTCTCCCGCTGAGCTACGCGTCCGCCGAAGCGGTCCGAAGCGCCTTCAAGAAGACGTCCCGGCCGGGAAGGTGTGGGGGTATAGCGGCGGCTTTGCCGGTGCGCAAGCCGCCAAAATCAGTTTTTTAGGCCGCCATCATTTTTTCCACCTCGGCGACCAGGTCGCGCAGGTGGACGGGCTTGGACAGCACCTTGGCGCCAGCCGGCGCGCGGTCCTGAGCCGACAGGGCGACGGCGGCGAAACCCGTGATGAACATGATGCGCAAGGACGGATCGCGCGCGGCCGCCTGACGGGCCACCTCGATGCCGTCCATGCCGGGCATGACGATGTCGGTCAGCAGGAGATCCCAGGGATCTTCCAGGTGCTGCACGGCTTCTTCGCCATCGGCGCAGGCCTGGACTTCGAAGCCGGCGCGCTCCAGCGCCCGAGCCAGGAAGCCGCGGAGGGAATCATCGTCTTCGGCGAGAAGGATGCGGGCCATGAGGTCACGTGTCCGAGAAAGTCACTTGAAAAGCCACCTTAGCGCGTTGTCCGTAAATCGGGGATGAACCTAAACGTCGCGCCCGCCATCCCATCTGTGGACGGATGCCGCGCTCTGGGGACAGTGTGGCGCATTGTCGTTTGACCCGGCGCAAGGACACTTCGATTATCAGCCCATGAGCGCTTGGCGGCCCCTATCGACGGACGAGCCCACGACCGGCTTGCTGGAGACCTTCGGCGGCCCGGCGTTCGAGGTCATGCGCGCCGCGCCGGCCGGCGCCCCGCCTCCCACGCCGCTAGTGTTCGCCTCGCCGCATTCGGGCGACGTCTATCCCGAGCCCATGGTCGCGGCGACCCGCCTGCCGATCGAGGCGCTGCGGGCTTCGGAAGATTCCTTCGTCGACCGGATCGTGGCCGCCGCCCCCAGGCTGGGCGCGGCGCTGATCCGCGCCCGCTTCGCCCGCGCCTATATCGACCTCAACCGCGAGCCCTGGGAGATGGACCCGGCGATGTTCGAAGGCGACCTGCCGGAATACGCCCGCGGTCGCTCGGCCCGGGTGGCGGCAGGCCTGGGCGCCATTCCCCGCCTGGCTGGCGAGGGCCGCCCGATCTACGCGCGCAAGCTGACCTTCGACGAGGCCCGCGACCGGGTCGAGCAGGGCCACCGCCCCTATCACGACATCCTGGACCGCCTGCTGGCCGCCGCCCGCAGCGCGCACGGCGTGGCGATCCTGATCGACTGGCACTCGATGCCCGCGGCAGCCGCCGCCGGCCAACGCGCGCGCGGGGGCGGACCTTGCGACATCGTGCTGGGCGACCGCTTCGGCGCGTCCTGCGCGCCCAAGCTGACCGGCCTGGTGGAGCGCGAGCTGGAAGCCATGGGTTACCGCGTCGCCCGCAACGCGCCCTATGCCGGCGGCTACACCACCGAGCACTACGGCCGTCCGGCCAAACGCACCCACGCGCTGCAGATCGAGATCAACCGCTCGCTCTACATGGACGAGGCCTCGCGGACGCCGACCCAGGGGCTGGCCAAGCTGACGGCCGACGCCCAGATCCTGACCCGCGCCCTGGCGGCGATGGACCTGTCCGAGCTGAAATAGAAAAAGGCCCGGAGGCGAGTCCAGGCCTTTCCTTCAGGGCCCTCATCGCACCGTGTGGACGATCCGCGCCCAGGGCGCATGGGGTTGCGCGAGGCCGGCGGGATCACGCACGACGCCCGTGATTGCGGCGAGCAGCATCGCGCCCACCAGAAGCAGGGTCTTCATCACACTGTCCTTGAAAAGATCGGGAAAGATCGGGGTTGGGGCAGGTGCGGCGCCGCGATCGGGACCATGCCAAGTTCAGCTAGGCTTTACGAACGATGCTAACTGCGGAAAGTTGTGAGCACAGCTAACAACCTAGCGACTTCAACGTGCGCCTGCCGCCCTTCTCCTCTCTGGTCGCCCTCGAGGCCGCCGCTCGCCACAGGAGCTATAGCCGGGCGGCCGATGAGCTGTTCGTCACCCACGGCGCCGTCAGCCAGCAGGTGCGCAAGCTGGAGGAGGAGCTGGGAGTTCAGCTGTTCACCCGACGCGGCAACCAGATGGAGCCGACGGCCACGGGCGCCGCTCTGGCCGCCGAGATCGGGGTCGCGATCGCCGCGCTTCGCCACGGCGTCGACACGGCGCGACGTGCGGCCAGCGGCCCGGTTGTCATTTCGACCGGCGCAGCTTTCGCCAGCAGCTGGCTTTCGCCGATGCTGGCCCGCCTGGCCGCCGACACCGACGAGCCGGACCTGACCATCCGGGTCGAGGACCGTGTCGCCGACCTCGGAACCGACGGCGTCGACATCGCCCTGCGCTACGGGACGGGTCCCTGGCCGGGCATGGAATCGGCGCGGCTGATCGACGATCGGATGTTTCCGGTCTGCAGCCCCCAACTGCTGGCGCGCTACCCGATCGACAAACCCGAGGACCTGCTGGCCGCGCCGCTGCTGCGCCACACCGACCTGCCGTGGTCGATCTGGTTCCGGGCCATGGGCATCGAGCCGACGGAACTTCGGCCGGCCCTGGGCTTCGACGGCTCGGCGATGATGCTGGACGCGGCCGTGCAGGGGCTGGGCTTCGCCCTGGCCCGCAGCGGCTACGCCAAGCGCGACCTGGAGGAGGGCCGCCTGGTGCGTCCCTTGTCCGGCGAGATCGACGTCGAGACCGGTCACCACTTCGTCTGGCGCCCTCTGAACCCCAAGCTGCCGCGCATCCTGAAGCTGCGCGACTGGCTGCTGAAGGAGACCGAACGCGAGCGCGGCCGGGCCTAAGGGCTCACACACTGTTGCACGGGGCGCAAAGCGGGTTACCAAGCTCAACTCTAGTTGGCGCCGGGGGGCGTCGCGTTGCGCGTGAGGGCCCGTGCCGGACTGGTCGAAGTGGCTGGGAGAAGGGGTGACGGCGGTGACGGCGCGCAGCCTGCCGACCTTGGGCCTGCGTCTGGTCATCTCCGCCACCTGCGCGGCGCTGTTCACCTGGAAGATCGACCTGGTCTCGGGACTGGTGTGGGGCCTGGCCGTGGCCAGCGCCGAGGCCGCCGTCTGGACCGCCAGCGATCCGCAGCGCAAGGCGCGCGCCACCACCCTGGGCCAGCGGGTCGCCTATGTGGCGGCGGTGAGCTGGATGAACCTCGTCTGGTGGGCCCTGGTGCTGCGGCTGTGGACCCTGGACACCGAGGCCATGCGGCTGGCGGCCCTGTGCCTGATGTCGGCCCTGCTGGTCCACGCCCAGGCCTTCACCGCACGCTCCACGCTCTTGCTGGTGATCATCGGGGGCGGGGCGGCCACCTTGCTGCTGAGCCTGTGCGCGGTGTTCAACGACTTCCCGCCGGGCCAGCGGGTCGTGCTGACGGCCGCGGCCCTGATGCTGATCGCCTATACGTCCAAGGCCGCCATGACCAACGCCGTCCAGGGACGGGCGCTGGAGACAGCCAAGATCCAGGCCGAGACCGCCAGCCAGGCCAAGTCCGAGTTCCTGACCCTGATGAGCCACGAACTGCGCACGCCGCTGGCCGGCATGCTGGGCCTGGCCCAGGCGTTGAAGCTTGAGCCCCTGGAGCCGAGCGAGCGCGAGCAGGTCGAGTTGCTGGAGGACCAGGGCCGCGCCCTTCTGGGCCTGTTGAACGACGTGCTGGACCTGGCCAAGATTGAGGCCGGCAAGCTGGAGATCGCCCCGATCCCCGGCGACCTCGGACAACTGGCCGATCGCGTGGTGCGCCTGAACGCGCCCCTGGCCCGCGAGAAGGGCAGCGACATCGTGCTGACGATCGACGAGGCGCTGCCTGCTAGCCTGGTGTTCGATCCGCTGCGGGTGCGCCAGTGCCTGGCCAATCTGATTTCCAACGCCGTGAAGTTCACGCCCGCGGGTCAGATCCAGGTGCGGGTGTCCTGCGCTCCCGCCGCAAATGGCCGGGTCATGGCCAAGGTGGTGGTCGCCGACACCGGCGTGGGCATGAACCCGGCTGTGCTGGACAAGCTGTTCGCCCCCTTCACCCAGGCTGACGCCAGCGTGGCCCGGCGCTCGGGCGGCACGGGCCTGGGCCTCAACATCACCCGGCGACTGGCGCAGATGATGGACGGGGCGGTGACCGCCCGCAGCGTCGAGGGCCAGGGCTCGACCTTCACCCTGACCTTCGCCTGCGCCCCGCCGGCGACCGAGGCCTTGCTGCCCGCCGTCGACGGCGAGGGCCAGAACCCGCCGCTGCGCCTGCTGGTCGTCGACGACTATCCGATCAATCGCAAGGTCATCGGCATGATGCTGACGCCGCTGGGCTGCAAGGTCGCCGAGGCCGGCGACGGCCAGGCGGCGCTGGACGCCTTGCGGGCCGACGAGTTCGACATGGTGCTGATCGACTTCAACATGCCCGTGATGGGCGGGCTGGAAGCCACCCGCCGCATCCGCGCCGAAGCCGGCTGGAAGCAGTTGCCGATCATCTGTCTGACCGCCGGCGTCACCGACCGCGAGCGTGACGACGCCCTGCAGGCGGGCATGGACGCGTTCGTCGAGAAACCCGTCGAACTGGCGGCCCTGGTCTCCACCATCGGCCGTTTCGATCGCCGAACCGACCCAGATCGGCGCTGAACCGCCGCTCCTGCGACGAAAACACCCGGCCGTGGAGGTTAATGCAGTTTGAACTGTAGAAAACTCCACCTAGAGTGGCCCCGCTAGATTCGCCCTTGGAGTTAAAGGGCGTCGTGGGCTTGCGCCGTCCTCGAATGGGACGCCGGAGCGGATGCAGAGTCGGTGGGAGTATCGTGATGGTGGCCGTAAGTTCGGACCCCTCCCCCCTTTCGAAGCTAACGCCCGCCGCGATCGCCGCGCTGAGCCCGGCCAGCCTGTCCGAGGCCCCTCCGTCCGAGTTCGCCAAGTTGACCAGGGCCCAGGTCGCGGCCATCTCGACCTCGGCGATCAGCGGCCTGACCGCCGAGCAGTTCGCCTCGTTCGGCCTCACCCAGCTGTCGGGCCTGAGCGCCGCCCAGCTGCCGCGCCTGTCGCAGGGCGTGACCTTCAGCGGCAGCCAGCTGATGCTGCTGAACAAAGTGCAGGTTCAGGCCCTGTCGAGCACCACGGTCTCGGGTCTGAGCACCGAAGCGCTGGACGATTTCCTGCCCGCGCAGATGACCTCGCTGAGCACGGCGGCGCTGTCGGCCCTAAGCCAGGAGCAGGTCCAGAGCCTGTCGCCCGAGCAGGTGCGGGCCCTGACGCCCACCCAGCTGCGCGCCCTGCCGGCATCCGACATCGCCGAGTTCGGTCCCGAGCAGATCGCCGCCCTGTCCGCCTCTCAAGTCGGCGCTCTGAGCGTCACCCAGTTCTCCGGGCTCTCGGCCGACCAGGTGGCCACCCTGACCCCGACCCAGTTCGCGGGGCTGTCGGCGGTGACGATCCGGGCGATGTCGCCCGAGACCCTGGCCCTGACGCGGGCGGAACAATGGACCAACGCCGTCCCCGCCCAGCTGTCGGTGCTGAGCGCCAGCCAGATGAACGCCCTCGGCTCGCGCCTGGCCACGCTGCAGCCCACCCAGGTTCGTTCGCTATCGGCCACCGAGCTGGGTCGGGCAGGCGCTGAGTTCCTGGCCGGTCTGACGCCCGCCCAGCTCACCGGCCTGGCCGGAAACCACGCCGTGCAGCTGTCGGTCACGGCGGTCACGGCCCTGTCCCCCGAGCAGTTGTCCGGAATGGACCCGGCGGCGATCGCCGGCTTCTCGCCCGCCGCCTTCGCCGCTCTGGATGCGACCCAGGTCGCTTCGCTCAACGCCAGCCAGATCGCCCGCCTGCTGCCCGCCCAGCTGAAGAACCTGGACGGCGAGAATTTCAGCGAGTTCACCCGCTCGCAGCTGAAGGCCTTCACGGCCGCCCAGATCCGCGAGCTGGCGCCCGAGCGCTTGGCGAACATGTCCGACGACGACTTCGCCGCCTTCACCGCCACGCAGATAAAGGGGATGACCGCGCTCCAGCTGAAGGCGCTGTCGACCAGCGACCTGGCGGCCATGACGGCCGAGCAGGTCGCGGCGATGACCGCGCCCCAGATCCAGTCCCTGACCGGCACGCAACTGGCTAGCCTGCGCGGCGTCACCGCCTTCGCGACGACGCAGATGGCCGGCATCACCGCGGCCCAGCTGAAGATCTTCACGACCTCGGACATCGCCCGCATGACGGCGACCGAGATCGGCGCGCTCAATCCGGGCCAGTTGAGCGGCCTGTCGCCCGAAGCGGTGTCGGTTCTCGACGACGAGCAGGTGTCGCGCCTGTCGACGGCCCAGGTCCGCAGCCTGACGACCACGCAGCTGAACGGCCTGACCGACGAGGACGTCGCCCAGTTCAACACGACCCAGATGGCCGTGCTGGGCGGCGCCCAGGTCGGCGTCCTGCTGCCGCACCTGTCGACCACCATGCTGTCGGGCCTGGGCGCCACCCAGATCGGCCAGATGAGCGCCACCGCCATCGGCAGCCTGACGACCAGTCAGATCTCGGTCCTGAACCCCACTCAGCTGAAGGCGCTGACCACCGGCCAGCTGAGCGCCCTGCCCCCCAGCCTGGCCGCCGCGCTCAGCGCCACCCAGATCGCCGCCCTGACGCCGGCGCAGCTGGCGGCCCTGTCGACCGACAACATCGCGCTGCTGGACGGCGACGGCCTCAAGCAGCTGAGCCCCACCCAGGTGCGAGGCCTGAGCGTCGCCCAGGTCCGCAGCCTGACGCCGACCCTGTTCGCGATCCTCACCGAGACCCAGATCGGCGCCCTGACGGCCACCCAGATCTCGGCGCTGAACCCCGACCTGGTCGGCGATCTGAGCACCACCCAGTGGGCCAGCTTCAACAGCACCCAGGTTCAGGGCCTGAACGCCACGCAATTGGCCGGTCTGGACGTCGACGACCTGGCCAAGCTCAGCGACACCCAGTGGAGCGCCCTGCGCTCGACCCAGCTGACCAGCCTGACCCACACGACGGTCGCGGCGCTGGAGACCTCGCGCCTGGCGGGCCTGTCGACCACCCAGATCTCGGGCTTCAGCCCTACCGCCGTCTCGGCCCTGGACGCCACCCAGATCCGCGCGCTGTCGGTCAGCCAGATCGCCGCCTTGACCGCTACCCAGCTGAGGGGCCTCAGCACCGAGGACATGGCCGACTTCACGGCCACCCAGATCGGCGCCATGACCCCGGTCCAGCTGGCGGCGCTCTCGGGCGACAACTTCGCCCGCCTGGACGGCGACAGCCTCAAGCAGCTGAACACCACCCAGGTGCGGGCGCTCAGCGCCACCCAGATCAGCAGCCTGACCCCGACCGCGTTCTCGGCCTTCGCAGGCACGCAGATCGCCGCCCTGACCGCCACCCAGGTCACGGCGCTGGCCCCCGAACTGGTCGGCGTGCTCGACGCCACCCAATGGGCCAACCTCAACGCCACCCAGGTTCAGGGCCTGAGCACCACACAGATGGCGGCGCTGGAAGCCGACGACCTGGGGAAACTCAGCACCACACAGTGGAGCGCTCTGCGCTCGACCCAGCTGACCGGCCTGACCTCGACCGCCGTCGCCGGGCTGGACACCTCGCGCCTGACCGTTCTGACGACGACCCAGGTCTCGGGCTTGAGCCCAAGCGCCATCTCGGCGCTCAGCGCCACCCAGTTCGGCGCCCTGACGACGACCCATATCGCCGCCCTGACCGCCAGCCAGCTGAAGGGCCTGGTCCCCGAGGACATGGCCGACTTCACGGTCACCCAGATCGGCGCGATCAATGCGGCCCAGCTTTCGGGCCTGCCGGCCAGCGACATCGCGGCCCTGACCCCGAGCCAGCTGGCCGCCCTGACCACCACCCAGGTCAAGGCTCTGGCGACGACGCAATTGACCGCCCTGGTCGCCGACCAGGCGACCGGCCTGTCGACCACCCAGCTGGCGGCCCTGAGCTCGACCCAGGTCGGCGCCCTGTCTGCCGACATGCTGCCGGCCATCACCGCTACGCAGCTGGCCACCCTGAGCTCGGCCCAGCTGACGGGCCTGTCGACCACCCAGGCCGGCGTACTGACCGGCGATCAGGTCGCCGCCCTGGGCGTGACCCAGGTCGGCAGCCTGGCCGGGGGCCTGCTGGCGGCGCTCAGCACGTCGGCGCTCTCGGCGCTGACGGCCACCCAGGTGGCGCGCCTGTCGATGTCGCAGGTCCAGGCCCTGACGCCCACCCAGATGGGCTCGCTGTCGACCACCGACTTCGCCGAACTTTCGACCACCCAGGTCGGCGGCCTGACCGGCGGCCAGCTGGGCGCGCTTTCGACCACCAATCTTTCCAGCCTGACGACGACGGCCTTGACCGCCCTGTCCACGACGCAGCTCTCGGGCCTGTCGCCGACCCAGATCGCGGTGCTGCCGGACACCATTCTGCAAAAGCGCCTGGCCCAGCTGACCCCCACCCAGATGAGCGGGGTCTCCACGACGGTGATCGCGGGCCTGTCGACCAGCGACCTGGCCGCCCTGAGCGCCAGCCAGGTGGGCGCGCTGTCGCCGTCGGCCTTCGCGGCGCTGGGGACCAGCCGCCTGTCGGCGCTGTCGACGACCCAGGTCGCCGGCCTGGCGACCACCCAGGTGGCCAGCCTGGACGCCACCGGCTTCGGCGTCTTTTCCTCCAGCCAGGTCGCGGTGCTGTCGGCCGGGCAAATCGGCGCGGTGCGGGGTGAAATCCTGGCCGCCCTGGACGCCACCCAGTTCGCGCGCCTGACCACCACCCAGGTGCGCGGCCTGACCACGGCCCAGATCGAGCGGTTCAGCGTCACCGACATCGCCGAGATGGCCACCACCCAGGTCGGCGCCCTCACGGCCGACCAGTTGGAAGGCTTCTCGCCGGAGGGCATCTCGGCCCTCACGGGCACGCAGGTGGCGGCGATGACCGCCGGCCAGATCGCCGGCCTGACCCCCATCCAGCTGCGCGGCCTGTCGACCGGCGACATGGCCGAGTTCAACGCGTCGCAGATCGCCGCCCTCACCGGCGCCCAGATCGGCGCCCTGTCGATCGGGGCCGTGACCGGCATGAACGAGACCCAGTTCGCCAGCCTCAGCGCCACCCAGGTGCGCGGCTTCACGGCCGAGCAGCTGGGATCTTTCGGCTCCCAGGGCCTGGCGCGCCTGTCGGGTCAGCAACTGGGCGCCCTGAGCACGACCCAGATGGGCCAATTGCCCGCCGCGGCGATCGAGAGCCTGAACACCACCCAGATCGGCCAGATCATGCCCAGCCAGATCAGCGGCTTCACCAGCACGCAGATCGCCGCCTTCACCCCGGGTCAGCTGGCGCAGTTCTCGCGCGCCCAGGTCAACAAGCTGACTTCGGCGCAGCTGAACGCCATGACCCCCAGCCAGCTGGAAGCGATCGGACTGTAGAACGAAAAAGGCCCGGAGCTTTCGCCCCGGGCCTTTTCCAAGTCTCGAGCTGAAGGACGATTAGTCCTTGGCGCGTTCCTGATAGCTGTTGTCTTCCGTCAGGATGATCACGCGGGTGCCGACGGTGATGTACGGCGGGACCGTGGTCTTGACGCCGTTGCTGAGCACGGCTGGCTTGTACGACGACGAAGCGGTCTGGCCCTTCACCGACGGTTCGGTGTCGACGATTTCCAGGATCACGGTGCGCGGCAGCTCGATGGCGATCGGCACGTCGTTGTGCGTCGACAGCTGGACCGTCATGTTTTCTTGCAGGTAGGGCGCGGCGTCGCCGATCACGTCCTCGGTCGCCACGAGCTGGTCGTAGGTTTCCGGGTTCATGAAGTGGAAGCCGTCGCCGTCCTGGTACAGGAAGGTGTGGTTGCGCTGGTCGACGAAGGCGCGCTCGACCTGCTCGGTCGTGCGATAGCGCTCCGAAACCTTCACGCCGTCCGAGATGCGGCGCATGTTCAGCTGGGTCACCGGGGTGCCCTTGCCGGGGTGGATGTTGTCGACCGTCAGGACGACGTAGAGCTTGCCGTCCATGTCGACGACGGCGCCTTTGCGGAGCGAGCTGGCTGCGACCTTCACGTACTTATCGTCCTTGGGTGGAATGCGCGCGCAAGTGCGCTGGCGCGTTCGTGCTATTGATCCGTGAGCGCCCTCGTATAGCGAACGGGGGCAAATCGCCAGTCTCTTCGGTTTACTGACCTTGTCCTCGACTTCCTCCACCTGGTGGCGCAGCGACGTCCACGCCGACCGCCGGCCGTTCCTGCTGGCCCGCAACCGGATCACCAAGGCCTTCCGCGCCTGGTTCGAAGCCGAGGGGTTCGAGGAGGTCGAGGCCGCCGCCCTGCAGGTCTCCCCCGGCAACGAGGCGCACCTGCACGCCTTCGCGACGCAAGCCCTGACGATTTCGGGCGAAGCCAGCCCGCTCTACCTGCACACTTCGCCGGAATTCGCCTGCAAGAAGCTGCTGGCGGCGGGCGAGGAGAAGATCTTCAGCCTGGGCAAGGTCTGGCGCAACCGCGAGCGCGGGCCGTTGCACCATCCCGAGTTCACCATGCTGGAATGGTACCGGGCCGGCGCGCCCTACCAGACCCTGATGGACGACTGCGCGACCCTGCTGGCCCTGGCGGCCAAGACCGCCGGGACGACGCGCTTCGACTTTCGAGGGATGAGCTGCGATCCGTTCGCCGCGCCGGAGCGGCTGTCGGTGGCCGAGGCGTTCGAACGCCACGCCGGCGTCGACCTGCTGGCCAGCATCGCCGCCGACGGTTCGACCGACCGCGAACAGCTCGCGGCGAGCGCCCGCGCCGCCGGCATCCGGATAGCCGATGACGACGCCTGGGCCGACATCTTCAGCCGCATCATCGTCGAGAAGGTCGAGCCCCGCCTGGGCGAAGGCCGAGCCACGGTGCTGTGCGAATATCCGATCAGCGAGGCGGCCCTGGCCCGTCCCAAGGACGCCGACCCGCGCGTGGCCGAGCGCTTCGAGCTCTATGCCTGCGGCGTCGAGCTGGCCAACGCCTTCGGCGAACTGACCGATCCGGCCGAGCAGCGCCGGCGCTTCATGATCGAGATGGACGAGAAGGCCCGCATCTACGGCGAGCGCTATCCGATCGACGAGGACTTCCTGGCGGCCCTGGAGGCGATGCCCGAAGCCTCCGGCTCGGCCCTGGGCTTCGACCGCCTGGTGCTGCTGGCCAGCGGCGCGCGCCGGATCGAGGACGTGATCTGGACGCCCGTGGCCGAAGGGTCCTTGTGATCCCTGCGGCGCACCGCATAGTCGCGGTCGGGCCGGATTCTCCCGACCCGAGGGGACGCCGATGAAGCCGCCGATCAAACGTCTGGGCGACTTGAAGCCCGCCGCCCAGGCCGAGGCCTATGCTCGCCCGACGCCGAAGGTCGCGCGGCGCAAGACCGCCAAGGTGCTGACCCCGGAAGAGAAGGCGGCGTTCCTGGCCTCGCGACCGGACCTGGGCTCCAAGAGCTGAACCTTCGGCGGCGCGCGCATTTGCCAGGGCCGTCGTTTTCCCCCATATCCCCGCGCCTCATGGCTCCCACCGCGAAAACCCTGCGCGACGCCGCCTCGCTGGCCGAGGCCGGACTGGTTGCGCCCGAGCGCCTGCCCGCGCTCGAGGCTGTCGCGGCGCGCTATGCTGTGGCCATCACCCCGGCGATGGCCGAGCTGATCGATCCGGCCGACCCCGAAGATCCGATCGCCCGGCAGTTCGTCCCGGCGCCCGAGGAACTGATCTCGACGCCCGGCGAGGATCCCGACCCGATCGGTGATGATATCCACAGCCCTGTGGATGGAATCGTCCATCGCTACAGGGACCGGGTGCTGCTGAAGCCGACCCACACCTGCGCGGTCTACTGCCGGTTCTGCTTCCGCCGCGAGATGGTCGGGCCCGAGGGCCTGTCGAACCTGACCCCGGCCCAGCTGGACGCAGCCTTCGCCTATATCGCCGGCCGGCCGGAAATCTGGGAAGTCATCGTCACCGGCGGCGATCCCTTCGTGCTGTCGCCGCGTCGCCTGACCGACCTGATGGACCGGCTGGAGGCGATCGACCACGTCAAGATCGTCCGCTTCCACACCCGCGTGCCCGCCGTCGATCCGGAGGCGGTGAACGTCGATCTGATCGCCGCGCTCAAGCGCTCGACCAAGACCGTCTATGTCGCCCTGCACGCCAACCATGTGCGCGAACTGACCCCGGCGGCGCGGGCCGCCTGCGCCAGGATCGTCGACGCCGGCATCCCGATGCTGAGCCAGACCGTGCTGCTGAAGGGCGTCAACGACGATCCCGACACCCTGGCCGCGCTGATGCGGGCCTTCGTCGAGACGCGGATCCGCCCCTACTATCTGCACCACCACGACTTCGCCCCGGGCACTTCGCACCTGCGTACCAGCCTGGCCGAGGGACAGGCGATCATGCGAGCCCTGCGCGGCGATCTGTCGGGCCTGGCCCAGCCGACCTACATCCTGGATATCCCCGGCGGTCACGGTAAGGCGCCGGTTGGGCCCAACTATTTGGACAAGGGTCAGGTCGAGGATCCGGCGGGCGTCAGCCACCCCTATCCGCCGCGCGACTGAAGGCCGCGTTCGTTGCATCGCAGCAAAGCCTTGCCGAGCGCAGGGTTTCTCGTGCTACAAAACTGCGCATATCCGTAGGCCGTGGCTGGAAAGTCCGGCGCGAATTCAAGCGAAGGCTTGGCTTTATGAGTGAAATCAAGACGGTCGGCGTAATCGGCGCAGGCCAGATGGGCGCAGGCATCGCGCATGTCGTTGCCCTGGGCGGTTATGGCGTGCAGTTGCACGACGTCTCGCGCGAGCGGATCGACGCCGGCCTGGTGCTGATCGAGAAGAATCTGGCCCGTCAGGTCAGCCGCGGCATCATCGACGACGAGGCCATGCAGGCGGCTCTCGCCCGCATCCATCCCGCCGAGGGCCTGGAAGCCGTCGGTGCGACGGACCTGGCCATCGAGGCGGCGACCGAGAACGAGGAGATCAAGAAGTCGATCTTCCGCAGCCTGCAGCCGCACCTCAAGCCCGACACGCTGCTGGCCTCGAACACCTCGTCGATCTCGATCACCCGCCTGGCCTCGTCGACCGACCGGCCCGAGCGCTTCATCGGCCTGCACTTCATGAACCCCGTCCCGCTGATGAAGCTGGTCGAGATCATCCGCGGCATCGCCACCGACGTGCCGACCTACGAGACGGCCGTGTCCTTCGCCCAGTCGCTGGGCAAGATCACCAGCAACGCCGAGGACTTCCCCGCCTTCATCGTCAACCGCGTGCTGGTGCCGATGATCAACGAGGCCATCTACACGCTGTACGAGGGGGTCGGCACGGTCGACGCCATCGACACGGCGATGAAGCTGGGCGCCAACCATCCGATGGGTCCGCTGGAGCTGGGCGACTTCATCGGCCTGGATACCGTGCTGAGCATCATGAACGTGCTCCACGAGGGCCTGGCCGACAGCAAGTACCGCCCCTGCCCGCTGCTGGTGAAATATGTCGAGGCCGGTTGGCTGGGCAAGAAGACCGGCCGCGGCTTCTACGACTACCGCGGCGAGGTCCCGGTCCCGACGCGCTGATCGCGCGCCGCGCTCCAGAACGACAAAGCCCGCCCTGGTCTCCCGGGGCGGGCTTTTTCTTGGCGGCTTCCTGGCCGCTGGCGACCGGCCTCAGCCCGCGCCGAGCGCCACGGCCGTGTGGTAGACGATGAAGGCCGCCAGATAGGCCAAGCCGACCATGTAGACGAACATCACCGTCGGCCAGACCCAGCTGTTGGTCTCGCGCTTGACCACGCCCAAGGTGGGCAGGCACTGCGGCGCGAAGACGTACCAGGCTAGGAACGACAGGGCGGTGGCCAGCGACCACTGGTTCTTCAGCAGGGTCGACAGGGCGCCGGTCTCGCCGTCCTCGCCGCCGACCGCATAGACGGTGCCCAGCACGGCCACGGCCACTTCGCGAGCGGCCATGCCGGGAATCAGGGCCACGGTCATCTGCCAGTTGAAGCCGATCGGGGCCATCAACGGGGCCAGGAACTGACCCAGGCGACCGGCGATGCTGTAGTCGATGGCCGGCCCCGTCGCGCCTTCCGGCGGGTAGGGGAAGGTCGACAGCACCCAGACCAGCACCATCAGCGGCATGATGATGCGGCCGGCGCGGCTGAGGAAGATGCGGGCGCGGGTCCACAGGTTCATCAGCACGTTGCGCGGCTCGGGCCAGCGATAGGTCGGCAGCTCCATCATGAACGGCTCGACCGTGCCTCGCCAGAAGATGCGGCGGATGATCGTCGAGACGACCAGGGCGCTGACGATGCCGACGGCGAACAGGCCAAACATCACCAGCCCCTGCAGCGACAGCCCGCCCCACACCGTGGTGCGCGGGATGAAGGCCCCGATGATCAGGGTGTAGACCGGGATCCGCGCCGAGCAGGTCATCAGGGGCGCGATCAGGATCGTCGTCAGCCGGTCCTGCTTACTGTCGATCACCCGCGTCGACATGATGCCGGGGATGGCGCAGGCGAAGCTGGACAGCAGCGGGATGAACGCACGGCCATGCAGCCCCGCGACGCCCATCAGCTTATCCAGCAGGAACGCCGCGCGGGTCATGTAGCCGCTGTCTTCCAGCAGCAGGATGAAGAAGAACAGGATTAGGATCTGCGGCAGGAACACTAGCACGCTGCCGACGCCGGCGATCAGGCCGTCGGCGACGAAGCTGGTCAGCAGCCCCGCGGGCAGGTGGGCGTTGGCGAACTCGACCACGGCCGCGAAGAGCCCGTCGATGCCGTCCATGATCGGCGCGGCCCAGGTGAACACCGCCTGGAACATCACGAACATCAGGGCGACCAGGATCAGCAGGCCCGCGACCGGGTGCAGCAGCACGCCGTCGATCTTGCCGGTGATGGTGTCGGGCCGCTCGGGCGGCTTCACGCAGGCCTTGAAGATGCGCTCGGCCTGAGCGTGGGCGGCGCGGATCTCGGACGGGGTCGGCTCATGCCAGACGTTCTCCGCCGCCAGCTCCGGCTTGCGTGCGGCGACGATGGCCTCGACCTGCTCCAGCAACTCAGACAGGCCGCGCTTGCGGGTGGCGACCGTGGTGACGATCGGCGCGCCGATCTCCTGGGAGAGGCGCTCCAGGTCGATGCGCAGGCCCTGCCGCTGGGCGATGTCGTACATGTTGAGGGCCAGCACGAACGGGCGGCCCACCTGCTTCAGCTCCAGCACCAGGCGCAGCACCAGGCGCAGGTTGGTGGCGTCGGCCACGCAGATCAGCGCCTCGGGCGCGTCCTCGCCGCTGAGCTTGCCCAGCACCGCGTCGCGCGTGACCACCTCGTCGGGGCTGCGGGCGCGCAAGGAATAGGTGCCGGGCAGATCGAGCACGCGCATCTGGCGGCCGGCCGGCGTGGTCAGCACGCCTTCCTTCCGCTCGACGGTGACGCCGGCGTAGTTGGCGACCTTCTGACGGCTGCCGGTCAGGGCGTTGAACAGAGCGGTCTTGCCGGCGTTCGGGTTGCCGACCAGGGCGACCCGCGCGGTTGGGGTTGTGACGGGAGCGGCTTCCAAGGGCGCGGCGACGGTGTCGGTGGTCAAGGCTTACTGTCCGTCGAATTTTACTGAAACGGCGTCGGCTTCACGCCTGCGCAGGGCCACGCGGGTGTCGTCCACCCGCACGGCGATCGGATCGCGGCCGAACAGGCCTTCGTGCAGCACCTCGATGGCGGCGCCCTCAACGAAGCCCATCTCCAGCAGCCGACGCTCCAGCTCGTCGGCGGCCACGGCCTCGGCCGCGCCGGACACGCCGGTGACCCGGACGATCACACCGCGATCGCCGCGTCGCGCGGTGGCCAGCGGCCGCACATCGGCTTCAAGGGGGGCTTCGAGAGAGGGGGAGAACGCTTCGACCATAACCACTCCGATCAGGTTGCGAGTGATTATCAGCGACAAGCAGCGCTGTCGATTCAGCGTACGAGCGTAAGGACTCAGCAGCGGCCTCGACTTGGGTTATGCTGCGTTAAGAGTTTCAATAAGGAGCCTTCAGGCTCCGGGGCTGTTGGGACCGAATGGCGCAGGGTCGTTAATAGATTCGACTCTTTGGCGGCGGACCGGTCTGATTGCACCTTAACGATTCGTGTGGGCGAATTCATGCGTAGGCTGATGCTGGCGCTCCTGACGGGCGCCTATCTTTGTTTGGCCCTGATCGTCTCCCTCTTCCTCTGGAGGATGGGTGCGACCCCGGCTGTCGGCGTCTCGGCCTTCATCGGCATGCTGGGCCTGTGCTTCGCCTTCCATAGCCTGGTCGCCCAGACCTTCCTGGCCGCCGCCCTGCGCGGCGACATCGACACCGTGCGCGAAGCCCACGCTATCCTGCTGGACCAGATCGAGAAGGTCGACGCCCGCGTCACCGACCTGGTGGAGACCGTCGCCGCCGACGCCGAGCGCCGCAGCGAGGCCCTGACCTCGGAAGTCCATCAGCTGGAAGACATGATCCAGCAGATGAACGGCCGGCTGGAGCACCAGCTCAGCCACCAGGTTGCCGCCGCCTCTGCCCGCCATCAGAGCCAGGGCCGCGAGCGCGCGCCTCAGACCAGCCACATGCTGCAGGTCGTGCAGGACGCGCTCGCCGAGAACCGCGTCGACCTCTATTTGCAGCCGATCGTCAGCCTGCCCCAGCGCCGCACGGTCTATTACGAGAGCTTCTCGCGTCTGCGCGACGACACCGGCCGCGTGATGATGCCGGCCGAGTATCTGGCCGTGGCCGAGCCGGAAGGCCTGATGACGGCCATCGACAACCTGCTGCTGTTCCGCTGCGTGCAGATCGTACGCCGCCTGGCCAAGCAGGATCGCAAGGTCGGGATCTTCTGCAACATCTCGCTGGCCAGCCTGGGCGACGAGACGTTCTTCCCGCAGTTCCTGGAATTCATGCAGGCCAACAAGGATCTGGCCGGCGCGGTGATCTTCGAGCTGGGCCAGGCGGCGTTCGATCGCCGCGGTCCGGTCGAAGCCCGCCACATGGCCCGCCTGGCCAGCCTGGGCTTCAGCTTCAGCCTGGACAAGGTCGCCGACCTGGACCTGGACTTCCAGGACCTGGCCCGCGCTGACGTGAAGTACCTGAAGGTCGGCGCCCAGATGATGCTGGACCAGCTGGAAGAGCAGGACGGCAAGCTGGTCATCGCCTCGCTGCCCGACCTGAACGCCACCGACTTCGCCGCCCTGACCCGCCGCTACGGCATCGAGGTCATCGTCGAGAAGGTCGAGGCCGAAAAGCAGATCGTCGACATCCTGGATCTCGATATCGGCTACGGCCAGGGTCACCTGTTCGGCGAACCCCGCGCCATCCGCGACGCCGTCCTGGCGGAAGCCGAACCGCCGGCCGACTTCATGCGCGGCACGATGCGTCGCCGCGCGGTGGGCTGGTAATCGCAAGCTTCGGAATGACGCCGGGCTAAGGCGACTGCAAGGTCCCTCGCGAGAGGAGATCGCCGATGCGCTACGACACCGAAGACGCCCGCTGGGCAGCCTGGGAGGCGCGCGACCGCAGCGCCGATGGGGCGTTCTATGTCGCCGTGCGCACCACCGGCGTCTATTGCGTGAGCAGCTGCGCCGGCCGACCCTTGCGCAAGAACGTTGAGTTCCACGACACCCGCGAGAGCGCCCGCGCAGCCGGCTTCCGCGCCTGCCTGCGCTGCAAGCCCGACCGCGAGGCGGCGTGACCCTCGACTGGACCCGTATCGCCGCCGAGCTCGACGCGCGCGGCTGGGCCCTGACCGGGCCGATCCTGAAGCCCGAGACCTGCGCGGCCGTCGCCGATCTCTATCCCCAGGACGCCGGCTTTCGCAGCCGGGTGGTCATGGCCCGTCACGGCTTCGGGCGCGGCGAGTACAAGTATTTCAGCTATCCGCTGCCGGACATCGTTCAGCGCCTGCGCCAGGGCCTCTACGGTCCGCTGTCCAGGATCGCCAACGGCTGGGCCGAGCGTTTGGGCGAAGACCACCGCTTCCCCGACACGCTGGACGAGATGCTGGCCCGCTGCCGCGACGCCGGCCAGGTGCGGCCAACGCCCCTGCTGCTGACCTACGGTCCCGGCGACTACAACTGCCTGCACCAGGACCTCTATGGCGAACACGTCTTCCCGCTGCAGGCGGCCTTCCTGCTGGATGAGCCGGGCCGCGACTTCGAGGGCGGCGAGTTCGTGCTGGTCGAGCAACGCCCGAGACAGCAGTCAGCGCCCCAGGTGGTTCCATTGCGGCAGGGCGAAGGGGTGATCTTCGCCGTCCGTGCGCGACCGGCGGAGGGTGTGCGCGGCGTGCACCGGCGGATCTTGCGGCACGGAGTCAGCGAGGTGCGATCAGGGCGGCGGCGGACGATGGGGATCATCTTCCACGACGCGACATAAGAAACTCTCCTCCCCTCTTGGGGGAGGGGGACCGCCGAACGGCGGTGGAGGGGGCCGGCCGCAAGCTCAGAACCGCTTCGCGGACCCCCTCCGTCTCGGCGCGTATTCGCGCCGATCCACCTCCCCCTAATGGGGAGGAGAGAGAAAACCACGACGCGACCTAGCCCAACGGCGACACCCCGAACAACACCCGGTGCAGGCCCATCACGAACACCGCCCACAGCGCCGTGCCGGCGAACACCGCGATGACGTCGGCCCGCGGCTTGACCACCACCGGCGCCGGCTCTCGCCGCCCAAGCGCCGAAATCAGGTCCAGGATCGCCCAGACCAGAAACGATCCGAACAGCGCCGCCGAGGCTTGGTCGCCATTGCCCAGCAGGTGGCCACTGGACCAGAAGATCACGCCCAGCAGCATCGGATGGCGCACCGTCGCCTTGATATGGCCGGCCGGCGCATTGGCGGTCGGCAACAGGATGAAGGCCAGCCAGACCAGCAGCAGGGTCGCATGCCGGCCCCAGGCCGGCGGATCATAGAGCTGCGGCGCCGTCGGCCAGGCCAGGATCCAGCCCCAGATGACCAGCCCCAGCCCAACCGCCGCGGCCACCGAGTAGAGCCCCTTCCAGCGGTTCGAATTGGCCGCCACCTGGGCGTCTCGAAACGGCGCGGCCAGGATCCGCACCGAATGCACGCCCAGAAACACGACAAGCCCCAGGATCAGTATCGTCATCGGCCCCTCCCCTTTGACGGAAGGATAGTCACGGAACGCCGGTCTTCGAAAGCGATACGGTCAAGTCTTGAAACCGGCCCGCGAGACGACAGCTATAGGGCCCAGCGACATTGACGCCCCGCCTCCCGATCGGTACCGCCCAAGCCATGATGGATTTTCCCGCCGGCCTCTCCGCCCTTTCCGATCGCTACGACGTGGTGCTCTGCGACGTCTGGGGCGTGATCCACAACGGCGTGCAGAACTTCCCGGAGGCCTGCGACGCCCTGGTGAAGTGGGGGGAAACGCAAGGCCCGGTGGTGCTGATCTCCAACTCGCCGCGCCCGTCCCCCGACGTCGTGCCGCAGCTGGACGGCCTCAACGTGCCGCGCGCGGCCTACAGCGGCTTCGTCACCTCGGGCGACGCCACCCGCGCGCTCCTGACGCCGCACAGGGGCAAGAAGGTCTGGAAAATCGGCCCCGAGCGCGACGCGCCGCTGTGGGCGGGGCTGGACCTGACCCTGGCCGGACCCGAAGACGCCGACTTCATCCTGAGCTCGGGCCTCTATGACGACGAGACCGAGGTCCCCGAGGACTATCGCGAGCGCCTGCAGATCGCCGCCGACCGGGGTCTACTATTCATCTGCGCCAATCCCGACCGCGTGGTGCAGCGCGGCGACCGGCTGATCTTCTGCGCCGGCGCGCTGGCCGACCTCTATGAGAGCCTGGGCGGCCCGGTGGTCATGGCCGGCAAACCCTATGGCGCGATGTACGACCTGGCGCTGGAAAAGGCCGCCGCCCTGCTGGGCCGCCCCGTCGATCGCTCGCGGGTGCTGTGCATCGGCGACGGCGTCATCACCGATGTGAAGGGGGCCCACGACCAGAAACTGGCCTGCCTGTTCATCGCCAAGGGCATCCACGGCGAGACGGCCGTCGGCCCCGACGGCCAGCTGATCCCCGACGCCGTCCAGGCCCTGCTCGACGCCGAGGCGGTGGGCGCGACCCACGCCATCGGCGATCTGGTCTGGTAGAGAACAAGAAAAAAGGGCCGGCCGAATGCAGGGCAAGTTTCTCGAAGATCTCAGCATCGGCCAGTCGGCCGAGCTGGTCCGCACCGTCGGCGAGGCCGATATCGTCGCCTTCGCCGAGGTGACCGGCGACACCAATCCGGTGCACCTGGACGCCGACTATGCGGCGACCACCAGCTTTGGCCAGCGCATCGCCCACGGCATGTTGTCCGCCGGCTATATCTCGGCGGTGCTGGGCACCCAGCTGCCCGGGCCGGGCGCGGTCTATCTGTCGCAATCGCTGAAGTTCAAACGGCCGGTGAAGATCGGCGACGCCGTGACCGCCATCGTCACGGTTACCGAGATCAACGCGGCCAAGGCCCAGGCGACGCTGTCGACGGTCTGCAAGGTCAATGGCAAGGCCGTCGTCGACGGCGAGGCCGTGGTCATGGTCCCGCGCAAGGCGGTCGCGTGATGAGCTTCAAGACCGTCAACGCCTGGAAGGACCTGCAGCCAGAGGAACGCGGCGCGTCCGTCGCGCTCGGCAATTTCGACGGCGTCCATCGCGGCCATCAGCAGGTGATCGCGCAAGCCGCGAAAGCCGCCCTGGCCGAGCACACCCCGTTGGGCGTCATCACCTTCGACCCGCACCCGCGCCGCCTGTTCCGCCCGACCGAGCCGGCCTTCAAGCTGATGACCCACGCCCAGCAGGCCCGCGCCCTGGGCGGCCTGGGCGTCGACCTTTTGTACCTGCTGCCGTTCGACTTCGAGATGGCCAGCTTCGGCGACCGCGAGTTCGTCGAGAAGGTGCTGGTCCAGGGCCTGGGGGTGAAGCACGTCGCCGCCGGCTTCGACATCTCGTTCGGCCGCGGCCGCACCGGCAGCGGCGACCTGCTGAAGGCCTATGGCCAGGAATACGGCTTCACCGTCTCGATCGCCGAGCCGGTGGCCGGACAGGACGGCGAGAAGTTCTCGTCCACCGGCGTGCGCGACGCCCTGCGCGATGGTCACCCCGAGCAGGCCGCCCGCATCCTCGGACGCCCCTTCGCCATCGAAGGCGTGGTCCGCCGAGGCCAGCAGCTGGGCCGGCAACTGGGCTTCCCGACCGCCAATGTCGAGGTCGAGGACTATGTGGTCCCCAAGCTGGGCGTCTATGCCACCCGCACCCGTCTGCCCGACGGCCGCGAGGTCCCCGGCGTGGCCAATCTCGGCAACAATCCGACCACCGGCATCGTCGAGACCCGGCTGGAAACCTGGCTGTTCGACTTCGACGAAGATCTCTACGGCCAGGTGCTGGAGACCGACCTGATCGCCTTCCTGCGCCCGGAATTGAAGTTCGACAGCCTGGAGCTGATGATCGAACAGATCCGCCGAGACGAGCAGGAAGCCCGAGCGATCGTCGCGCCGGGGTTTTGAGCGCTCGCGGTTCACGCGAAACCCTTTCCTGTTCCCGCCTACGCCGTTAACCTTCCCTAACGCTGGGGTGGGGACCGCATGCTCAAGGGACGGAAATACGATCTCTTCGCGCGGGCCAAGCGGCCGGCGCGACGGCGCGCGCACGAGATCCTGGCCTATCCGGACAACGCCCAGCTCGTGTTCGAAACCGGCCGCGCCATCGAGGTCGAGGGCGGCTATTGCGCCCTGCCCGACGGTGATTTGCTGGACGCCTATTCGAACGCCGTGGTCCGGGCGGTCGAGCGGATCGGCCCCAGCGTCGTGCGCATCCACCCGATGCTGGACGATCCGCGGCTGCAAGGCGTCGGTTCGGGCTTCGTGATCGGGGACGGCGGGCTGATCCTGACCAACAGCCACGTGATCCAGGGCGCCAAGCGCTATGTCGTGATCACCGCCGAGGGGCGCAGCTTCACCGCCCGCTGCGTCGGCGACGATCCCGACACCGACCTGGCCGTGATCAAGCTGGACGAGCCGGTCGACATCCCGCCGGCCCGCCTGGGCGACTCCAAGAAGCTGCGACGCGGCCAGCTGGTCATCGCCATCGGCGCGCCGCTGGGCTTCGAGGCCACGGTGACCACCGGCGTGGTCTCCGCGCTGGGCCGCAGCTTGCGCGCCGAGCGCGGCCGGCTGATCGAGGACCTGATCCAGACCGACGCGGCGCTGAACCCGGGCAACAGCGGCGGCCCGCTGGTCAATTCCACCGGCGAGGTCGTCGGCATCGCCACCGCGATCATCGCCGGCACGCAAGGCCTGTGCTTCGCCGTGGCCGCCAACACCGCCAGGTTCGTGATCGCCGAGCTCCTGGCCCATGGCCACGTGCGGCGCGGTTCGATCGGCCTGGTCGCTCAACAAGCCCCGATCCCGCCGGCCCTGGCCAAGGCCACCGGCGTGACCCAGCCCTATGCGGTCTATGTGGCCAGCGTCGACTACAACGGCCCGGCGCTGAAGGCGGGGATCCAGGTCGGGGATCTCCTGGTGGCGGCCGGCGACCAGGTGCTGACCGGGCTGGACGACCTGCTGCGCGCACTGGACCACCACAGCATCGGCCGGCCGACCGAGTTCATCGTCATCCGCAATGCGCGGCTGATGTCGGTGACGATCACGCCGCGGATGCGGCGGCGGGTGGCTTAGGCGCTCACTTGCCCCCTCCGCGCTTCGCGCTCCTCCCCCGGAGGGGGGAAGACGGCTCCGTCTGCCCCCTCCGGGGGCGGACGACCTCGCGCAGCGAGGTCAGGTGGGGGCAAGCACTGGCGTCCCCGCCGCCCCTCTGCTATCCCGCTCCTTATGAGTTCCGTTCGGAATACAGCGCGAATTATCCGCCCGGCGTGACGCCGCCGGTCAGGCTTGCGCGCGCGCCGGGTTTTCAGTCCGCGCCCCTCCCGAACTTCCAGCTTGGATCATCATTCCATGGCCGACGACGCCACGACCGCCCGCGACTATCGCGAAACCGTCTTCCTTCCCGACACCCCGTTCCCGATGCGCGGGGGCCTGCCCAAGAAGGAGCCCGAGATCCTCGAGGGCTGGGCCGCGCTCTCTGACAAGGGCCTGTACGGCGCCATCCGCGCCAAGCGTCAGGCCGACGGCGCGCCGCTGTTCGTGCTGCACGACGGCCCGCCCTACGCCAACGGGGCCATCCACATCGGCCACGCCCTGAACAAGACGCTGAAGGACTTCGTGGTCCGCTCGCGCTTTGCTTTGGGCTACGACGTCGACTACGTGCCGGGTTGGGACTGCCACGGCCTGCCGATCGAGTGGAAGATCGAGGAACAGTTCCGCGCCAAGGGCCGCCGCAAGGACGAGGTCCCGGCCGAAGAGTTCCGCCGCGAATGCCGCGCCTATGCCGGCGGCTGGATCGAAGCCCAGAAGACCGAGTTCCAGCGCCTGGGCGTGCTGGGCGACTGGTGGAACCGCTACGCCACCATGGACTTCAGCAGCGAAGCCACGATCGTCGCCGAGTTCCACAAGTTCCTGGCCAGCGGCCAAGTCTATCGCGGCTCCAAGCCGGTGATGTGGAGCCCGGTCGAGCGCACGGCCCTGGCCGACGCCGAGATCGAGTACCACGACCACGTCTCGCCGACGGTGTGGGTGAAGTTCCCGGTGGGAGCGACGCGCTCCGTTCCCGGTTATCAACGGGAAAACCTTCACGGCGCGAGCGTGGTGATCTGGACGACCACGCCATGGACCATCCCCGCCAACCGAGCGATCTCCTATGGCCCGAAGATCAAGTACGGGATGTACGAGGTCGCCTCGCTAAAGGAAGGCCTTGAGTTTGCACCGTGGGCCAAGGTGGACGAACGTCTCATCGTCGCTATGAACTTGGTCGAGCAAGTCATGGCAGCAGCGAATGTCACTAGCTGGAAGCTGCTAGAGCCAGTCGATCCAGACGAAATCCTTTGGTGCAAGCATCCGCTTTCGGCGCTTGATGACGGCTACAGCTTCAATGTCCCCATGCTGGCCGGCGATCACGTCACGGACGACGCCGGCACCGGCTTCGTCCACACCGCCCCGGGCCACGGCGCCGACGACTATCTGGTGTGGCTGAAGAGCGGCTATAGCCTGGACGCCATTCCCGACACCGTGGACGCCGACGGCGCCTATTATCCGCACGTGCCGCTGTTCGCGGGCCTCAAGGTCATCGAGACCGAGGGCAAGAAGGCCGGCAAGTTCGGGGCCGCCAACGGCGCGGTCATGGACAAGCTGATCGAGGCCGGCAACCTTCTGGCCCGCGGCCGCGTCGAGCACAGCTATCCACACAGCTGGCGCTCGAAGGCGCCGGTGATCTTCCGCAACACCCCGCAGTGGTTCATCCGCATGGACCAAGCGGTGGACAGCCTCGGCGGCAAGACCCTGCGCGAGGTCGCGGTGCAGTCCATCGCCGACACCGCCTTCCACCCGGAAGCCGGCCGCAACCGCATCGGCTCGATGGTCGAGACGCGTCCCGACTGGCTGGTCAGCCGCCAGCGCAACTGGGGCACGCCGCTGGCGATGTTCGTGGACAAGCACACCGGCCATCCGCTGAACGACGCGGCCGTCAACGGCCGCATCCTGGACGCCATCCGCGAGGGCGGCGCCGACGCCTGGTTCACCCGTCCCGACGCCGACTTCCTGGGCGTCCACGACCCGGCCCAGTACGAGAAGATCACCGACATCCTGGATGTCTGGTTCGACAGCGGCTGCACCCACGCCTTCACGATCGAAGGCCGCAAGGACAGCGCCTGGCCGGCCGACCTCTATCTGGAAGGTTCGGACCAGCACCGCGGCTGGTTCCAGTCGTCGCTTCTCGAAGGCTCCGGCACCCGCGGCCGCGCGCCGTACAAGGCGGTTCTCACCCACGGGTTCACCCAGGACGAGAACGGCGAGAAGATGTCCAAGTCCAAGGGCAACACCGTCGAGCCGCAGTCGGTCACCAAGGAGAGCGGCGCCGAGATCCTGCGCCTATGGGCGGCGATGGTCGACTATTCGGAGGACCAGCGGATCGGCAAGACGATCCTGGCCACCACCACCGACGCCTATCGCAAGCTGCGCAACACCACGCGTTACCTGCTGGGCGCCCTGGCCGGCTTCACGGAAGAGGAGCGGGTCACCGACTACGCCGACTTCCCGCCGCTGGAGAAGTACATCCTGCATCGCCTGTGGGAGCTGGATCGCGACGTCCGTGCGTCTTACGAGGCCTATCGCTTCAGTGACGTGGTCCGGCCGCTGATCGAGTTCTGTCAGGGCGACCTGTCGACCCTGTTCTTCGACATCCGCAAGGACAGCCTCTATTGCGACGCGCCCGACGCTCTGCGCCGCCGCGCCTATCGCACGGTGCTGGACTATGTCTTCGAGCGCCTGACGATCTGGCTGTCGCCGCTGACCAGCTTCACCATGGAAGAGGCGTGGATGACGCGCTTCCCCGACGCTGGCTCCAACAGCCTGCGGGTGATCCCGGCGACGCCGGCTGCGTGGAAGAACGACGCCGAGGCCGCCCGCTGGGCCAAGGTCGAGACGGTGATGTCGGTGGTGACCGGCGCCCTGGAAGTCGAACGCCGCGAAAAGCGCATCGGTTCGGCGCTTGAGGCGGCTCCGGTCGTCCACGTCGCCGACGCCGAATTGCTGGCCGCCTTCGACGGCCTGGACGCCGCGGAGGTGTTCCGCACCTCGGCCGCCACGCTCGTCTCGGACGATGCAGGCGCGTTCCGGACCGACGAGGTCAAGGGCGTGTCGGTGGATCCGAAGCTGGCCGAAGGCGCGCGCTGCGCCCGCTCTTGGCGGATCCTGCCGGAGGTGGGAACCGATGCCCGCTATCCGGAGCTTAGCCTTCGCGACGCCGAAGCTGTGGCATATTGGGATGCGCAGCGCGGCTAGCGATCAGAGGCGTAGGACGGTTAAGCTAAGCAGATGAAATCGATCACTCGCCTGGGCTGGACCGCCTACGCCGTCGCCGCCGCCACCGTGGTGCTGGACCAGATCTCCAAGCTCTGGGTGCTGTCGGTGCTGAGCCGCGAGCAGGGTTCGACCCTGCCGCTGCTGGGCCCGCTGCACCTGACCATGGTGCATAACTACGGCATGAGCTTCGGCCTGCTGCGCGGCAACGACTGGGGCCGCTGGCTGCTGATCGGCTTCTCGATCGTAGTGGTGATCGGTCTGGCGATCTGGGCGCGCAAGGCGGTCAAGCTGCTGCCCGCCCTGGGCATCGGGATGATCATCGGCGGCGCGATCGGCAACAATCTGATCGACCGGGTGCAGTACGGCTACGTCGTCGACTTCATCGACGTCTCGCGGCTCTATTTTCCCTGGGTGTTCAACGTCGCCGACTCGGCAATCTCGATCGGCGTGGCGCTGCTGCTGATCGACAGCTTCTGGTCGGAAGAGAAGAAGCTGTCCCATCAAACCGAATAGACCAGACTGAATGACGCCGTAATCGCGTGGGACATTGGCGCCCGCGCGATGATGTCGTATCGAGAGCGTCCGAATTTCTGGGCCGGGGGTCGGCCTGCTGGAGCATGGTTTCATGAGTTTCAATCGGGTCGCGACCGTGAGCGCCCTGACCGTCGTGGCCGCGATCGGCCTGGCGGGCTGCACCTCGACCAAAAAGGCCCTGGGCATGAACAAGGTCGTGCCCGACGAATTCCGCGTCGTCAGCAAGGCCCCGCTGGCCGTGCCGCCCGACTATGCGCTGCGTCCGCCGGCGCCGGGCCAGCCGCGTCCGCAGGAGCTGCAGCCTGAAAGCGCCGCCCGCGCCGCGCTGATCGGCCAGAGCAACGCCGCCGGCCGCTCGGAAGGCGAAAAGGTCCTGGTGGCCCGCGCCGGCGCCGAACGCGCCGACCCGCTGATCCGCTTCGTCGTCGATGACGAGAACGGCGACCTGGCCCACAAGGACGAGAGCTTCGCCAGCAAGGTGATGTTCTGGAAGAAGGGCGAGGCCAAGACCGACGTGGCCACCGCCGCTCAGGCTGGCGCCAACGCCCAGCTGGAAGACGCCGCCGCCGAAGAGGCCCGCCTGAAGAAGCTGGTGGGTACGGGCGGCGTGGTGATCAGCCGCGAGAAGAAGGGCGGCATCAAGCTGCCCGGCCTCTAAGCCGCGACACACCGACAAGATCCGAACGGCCCGGAGGCGATGCTTCCGGGCCGTTTGCGTTTGAGCCGTTCAGCGCCCGCTAGCCATCCCCCGGCGTGCGCACCGTGATCCCGCGCGCGCGCAGCTTCTCCAGCACCCCGTCCTCGGCGACCAGGCCACGGATCGGATAGAGGGCCACGGCATGGCCGGGGGTCTTGAGCAGACCGGCCAGCGCCTCGACCTCGTCGTCGATCGACTGGCGGCGCGCATCGGCCACGCCCGGCAACAGCAGTTCGCAACGCTCAGTGCTGCGCGGCGCGGCCATGGCCGCCTTGACCCGCCCCTGCGCCCACCCCTGCGCCGCCGCGCGGTAGGGACCCGCCCCCGCCTCGACGGCGTCGAGCGTTTCGGAGAGGCAGGTCAGTCCCGCCTCCTGACTGTGCTGACGCACGATGGTCTTCAGCATCGGCATGGCCTTGTGGACCGCCCCCGGGCGCACCTTGACGCGATGCTTGCGGGCCAGGTCGCGGACGGTCTTCATCGGCTCGGCGGTCTGCAGCCCGGCCTGCCGCGTGGCCTTGCCGCCCAGCTGCATGGCGATCATCACCGGCTTCCAGTCCCGCCAGCCGTCGGGATCCTTGGAATGGGTGGCGGCCCAGGCGCGCTGGGTGCGCGCCGACAGGGCCGGAGCGCCCCGGGCCCAGTCGCCGTCGTCCTTCATGCCCTTGCGCAGCTTCAGCAGGGCCGGCAGGTCGGTCACGCCCGCCTGCCAGCTCGGCGGGGTCAGCACCGCGAAGGCCCCTTCCAGTCGCCGGTCCAGCACGGACCGGTCCCAGGCCAGGTCCTTGGGCAGGACGCCAGGCGTGCCCAGAACATAGACGGTGGTGTCGCCGTCGGAGATCCGCCACCAGGCCGGCCCCGGGAGCTTGGCGCTGACCACCAGCGCCTCGACGACATTGGCCTCCGGATCGTCCAGCGCCTGAGCCTGCGCCCCGCCAGCGGCCATCGCGAAGGTCAGGGCCAGGCCGGCCAGGATCGTGCGCATTCGAAATGATTCCCCGATCATGAAGCTCAACCGTGGCGAGACGATGCGGCGGAAGCTTGACCTTATTCGGGCGGGGTCACGGTGAAGCCCTGGGCGCGCAGGCGGTCCAGCACGCCGTCCTGGGCCAATAGGGAGCGCAGCTCGATCACCGCCACGGCCTTGCCCGGGGTCTGCAGCGCCTTGGCGATGGCGGCGACCGCATCGTCCCGGCCCTCGCGCAGTTCCTTGGCGATCGACGGCGTCGAGTCCAGGCAGCGCTGGAAGCCGCGATCGGCCGAGACCACCTCGCGGACCTGGCCTTCGGCCCAGCGCCGAGCTGTGGCCTGGACGCCGCCCTCGCCGCTCTCTGCCTGCCGCAGACCAGCGTCCAGGCACAGTTGCTGCAGCGGCTGGGGCGCGGTGGCCAGGGCCTTGATGGCGTCGACCAGGCTGTAGTCGGGCAGGTTCTGGATGCGCGGACGCTGCTTGAGGTCGCGGCTCCTGGCGATATTGCGGATGCGCTCGGTGACGCCGCCCACGCTGATCGAGATGTCGCCGCCATCCTGGCTGTTGGCGAGCAGGAAGCCAGCGAAGGCAGGTTTGACGTCGTCCATGGCGTCCGGCTTTTCCTTCATAACCTTCAGCCGCGCCTCCAGCCGCTCGCGCAGGTTGGCCGGCAGGGCCTGGCGCATCGGCTGGTCCATGACGAACAGCTTGCGGCTGCCCATCGCCAGGGCGATCAGTCTCACCATGCCGACATCGGCCTCCTGGCCCATGATCAGGACATTGGCCCCGTCCAGGCGACGGCGCAGCACCGACTCGTCGGCCTGGGTCTTGGACGGGACCATGGCCGGCACGCCCAGGACGTAGACCGTGGTGTCCGCGTCGCTGACCTTCCACCAGGCGGGTCCCGGCAGACGGGCGTTGACGATCAGTTCCTCGACCAGATTGGCGTTGGGGTCGACGCGGGTGAGCTCCACGGGCGCTTGCGCCTGAGCCGAACCCGCCAGCCCCAGCGAAAGCGCCAGGCCGGCGGCGGCGAAACGGATCGGCGTCACTATGTGTCTTCCTCGAACGGCGGCGGAATCGAGCTAAACTGGCTCGTTTCCCTGTCGTTGGCCGATCGTGGATCGCTCGGTCAACTTAAGGAGTCGCAATGTCGATCCGCGCGATCGGCCTGCCTCGTGAAAGTCCGCTTGATGCCCATCCGCCGCCTGCCGCCCGAGACCGTCAACCGCATCGCCGCCGGCGAGGTGGTCGAGCGCCCGGCCAGCGCCATCAAGGAACTGGTCGACAACGCCATCGACGCCGGCGCCACGCGCATCGAGGTCGAGGCCCACGGCGGCGGCCTGACCCGCATCCTGGTGGCCGACGACGGCACGGGCCTGTCGGCCGAAGAACTGCCTGTCGCCATCGAGCGCCACGCGACCTCCAAGCTGGCGCCCGACGAGGACGGCCTGTGGGACCTGCTACGCATCCACACCATGGGCTTCCGGGGCGAGGCCCTGCCCTCGATCGGTTCGGTGGCGCGGCTACAGATCAGCTCGCGCGCCAGGGGGAGCAAGGACGCCTTCTCGATCCTGGTCGAGGGCGGCCAGGTCGGCGATGTCGCGCCCGCCGCCTTCCCCGGCCCGCATGGGGCGCGGATCGAGGTGCGCGATCTGTTCTACGCCACGCCCGCGCGCCTGAAGTTCATGAAGTCCGAGCGCGCCGAGGCCCTGGCGATCACCGAGGAGATCAAGCGCCAGGCCATGGCCAATGAGAGCGTCGGCTTCTCGCTGGACATCGACGGCCGCAAGATCCTGCGCCTGCCGGCCGAGCATCCGGGGCCGCAAGGCCGTCTGGCGCGCCTGGCCGCCGTGCTGGGCCGCGACTTCCAGGACAACGCCCTGGAGATCGACCAGACCCGCGACGGCGTGCGGCTGTCGGGCTTTGCGGGCCTGCCGACCTACAACCGCGGCAACGCCGCCCACCAGTACCTGTTCGTCAACGGCCGGCCTGTGCGCGACCGCCTGCTGACCGGCGCCCTGCGCGCGGCCTATGCCGACTTTCTGGCAAGGGACCGTCACCCGACCGCGGCCCTGTATGTCACGCTCGAGCCGACCGAGGTCGACGTCAACGTCCACCCCGCCAAGGCCGAGGTGCGCTTCCGCGACCCGGCCCTGGTGCGCGGCCTGATCGTCGGCGCCCTGCGCCACGCCCTGGCCGGGGCCGGCCACCGCGCCTCGACCACCGTCGCCAACCAGGCCCTGGACAGCATCCGCGCCCAGCAGAGCCCGTTCCCTGGGTATCAACCGGGTCCCTCTCCGGCGGGCTTCTCGGCCTGGCGCGAAGGCGGTTGGATGCCGCCCACCCAGCGGCCGATGGACCTGCCGGGCCTGAACGAAGTCTCCGCACGCGTCGAACCCAGCGACTCGTCTGGTTTTGGGGGCGAACTGGCCGAGGTGGTGCGCGAGGTCTACACGTCCGTCGCCTTCGAGGACCGGCCCAGCCCCGACTACGCCCCCGCCGCGCCGTTCGACCCGGTCGACTTCCCGCTAGGCGCGGCCCGGGCCCAGGTGCACGAAACCTATATCGTCTCCCAGACCCGCGACGGCATGGTGATCGTCGACCAGCACGCCGCCCACGAGCGCCTCGTCTACGAGCGGATGAAGGGCGAGATGGCCGCCGGCGGCGTCGCGCGCCAGACCCTGCTGCTGCCCGAGGTGGTGGACCTCGATCCCGCCGAAGCCGAACGCGTCCTCGCCCGGTCGGAAGAGCTGGCCAGCCTGGGCCTGGTGCTCGAGGCCTTCGGACCCGGCGCGGTTCTGGTGCGCGAGACGCCGGCGCTGCTGGGCAAGACCGACGCCGGCGCTCTGGTCCGCGACATCGCCGACGACCTGGCCGAAAACGGTCAGGCCCTGGCCTTGAAGGAGCGGCTGGAAGAGGTCTGTTCCACCATGGCCTGCCACGGCAGCGTCCGCGCCGGCCGCCGCCTCAATGGCGTGGAGATGAACGCCCTGCTGCGCGAGATGGAAGCCACGCCCCACTCAGGCCAGTGCAACCACGGCCGCCCGACCTACGTGGAACTGAAGCTGTCGGACATCGAGAAGCTGTTCGGTCGGCGCTAGAGCGTGGCCCTCGCCCTTCGACAAGCTCAGGGTGAGGTCCAAGGGTCGGCGCAGTAGAAAACCTCATCCTGAGCCTGTCGAAGGACGAGGTTTTCGGCCTCTCGGCGCTCAGCGGTGTTTATCTAGGCCGCCTCATGGGCCAGGGCGACGGGCGCGCCCTCGGCGGCGGCGATCGGCTTGTCCAGCAGGCTCGTGACGGCCGGACCCGAGACGCGGGCGACGCCGCCGGCGCGGCACGCTTCCAGTTCGATGGCCGAGCCGACGCCAGCGACCGCCTGGACCACGCCCTTGCCGGCATAGGCGCCCTTGCGCTCGACGAACTTGAGGATCTCCGACAGGCGATCGCGATCGGTCTCGCCGGTCAGCACCAGGGTGACGCTGTCCAGCAGCTCGTGCGGCAGACCGTGGATCGGAAAGGTCGGGTCGGTGACCTGCAGGTCCATCAGGGCGAAGCTGCCTTTCAGGAACATCCGCATCTGCTGCAGCATGCCGATCGAGGCCTCGCGCGGCGTACCGTAGATCGTGGCGCACAGGCGCGGACGCTGGTCCATCGGGTAGCGCGACAGCCGGCTCTTGTAGGCGTCCTGAGCGCTTGGGGTGTTGAGGTTCCAGAAGCCGAACGGCGTGTGGACCTCGCCGAACGGCGAGGTCTTGAGCAGGCCCTGGGCGTCGGTCAGGCACAGCAGGTCGCGCTTGAGCAGCTTGTCGTCGTCTTCCGGCACGGGGTCGTGCAGGTCGGCGCGCAGGCCGATAGCCGAGCCGACGAAGACGCCCTGGATCAGGTCATGGACGCCCCACCAGCCGGTCTGCGCGAGCGGCGGCGGGGGCGGCGCGGCCTTGGCGACCGGCGGACGCGGCGGGGCCGCGGCGGCGGCGGCCTTCACGGCGCGCGCTTCCTCGTGGGTGCTGGGGACGGCGTGAATGGCCTCGGCGGTGATCACGTGGACGCGGCCGGCGGCCCCGCCGTAGCCATCGCCGGCGATCAAACCGGCCAGCTCTTCCTGGGTCAGGCTGGCGAACTTCAGAACCGCCCGCTCGTCGCCCTCAAAGGTCATAAGGCAGATCTGGCCGCTCTTGCGCCCGGGGAACAGGACGTTCTCCAGCTCGGCCGCCAGGGCCTGCATCTCGACGGGGTCCAGGGTCTCGACACGATTGTCGGCCAGCACGAAAGCCAGGGGAGCCACGGCGCCGCATTTGCGCGGCGGCGGCCAGTGGGCTTTCAGGAACGCGTCGGCGACGGTCTGAGCCTTGTCGCGCGGGACTTCACCCGGCTGGCTCTCGCCGTCAGCGTTGAACAGGATACGCAGGCACGCAATGGCAGTCATGAGGCCTGAAGCTACAGGCCCATGATTGGCGAATCCTTACAACCGAAGCGACTGCGACGTTTTATTCAAACGCCGGTTCAAACGCCCGATCAGACGAAGGTTTCGCTGAGCCGGAACTCCAGGCGCTCGCGCACGGCCGGCCAGTCATAGTCGGTGATCGAGAACACCGCCGTGTCGCGGATGTGACCGGTCCAGGTGACCTTGTGATTGCGCAGCACGCCTTCCTTGCTGGCGCCCAGCTTCTGGACGGCGGCCTGACTGCGGGCGTTGCGAACGTCGATGGCGAACTCGACACGGATGGCGCCGGCCTTGTCGAAGGCGTGACCCAGCAGCAGGCGCTTGCTCTCCGGGTTGACCGGACCCGAGCGCGCCTCGGGGTTCAGGAAGGTCGAGCCGACCTCCAGCCCGCCGTGCAGGCGGCGGATGTTCAGATAGCTGGTGGTGCCGACCACCTTGCCGTCCGACAGGCGGCGGATCACGAAGCCGATGCGCTCGCCGCGATCGGTCTCGCCCTGCAGCGCGCCCCAGAAGTCGTCGAAGCCCTCGCCGCAGCCGTTGACCGACATGATCTCCCAGCTGTCGGGATCGCAGTCGACGGCGGCCTTCAGCTCGTCGCGGTGATCGATGGTGATGGGTTCCAGGCGCACGTAGCGGCCCTGCAGGATGTCGGCGGTCAAGGTCAGCATGGCGGTGTTTTCGGCCAGGCGTTGAGCTGTGACAACCCACGCCGGTTCGATTTGCGCTGCAATCGCCAAGCTGCCCGCTTGCCCCGCGCGTCAGGGCGGTGTTACAACCACTTCAAACAACTGTTTGAGACAAAGAAAGCGGGAAGAGGGAACGACCATGGACTTCGACATCTCCCCCAAGCAGCGCGCCTTCCTGGATCGCGTCACCGCGTTCATGGACGAGCACATCGTTCCGGCGATCCCGGTCTACGAGGCCGAGATGAACGTCCTAGGCGCCGAGCGCTGGAAGATCGTCCAGGTCGTCGAGGAGCTGAAGGCGAAAGCCAAGGCCGCCGGGCTGTGGAACTTCTTCATGCCGCCGCACAGCGGCCAGGTTCACGTCGACGACACCTTCCAGTTCGAGGGCGTCCAGCTGACCAATCTGGAATACAGCCTGATCGCCGAACAGCTGGGCAAGGTCGGCTTCGCTTCGGAAGTCTTCAACTGCTCGGCGCCCGACACCGGCAACATGGAAGTGCTGATGCGCTACGGCACGCTGGCGCAGAAGGAAAAGTGGCTGCGCCCGCTGATGAACGGCGAGATCCGTTCGGCCTTCCTGATGACCGAACCGGCGGTGGCCAGCTCGGACGCCACCAATATCGAGACCCGCATCGAGCGCGACGGCGACCACTATGTGATCAACGGCCGCAAGTGGTGGTCCTCGGGCGTGGGCGATCCGCGCTGCAAGGTCGCCATCGTCATGGGCAAGACCGATCCCGACAACGCCAGCCGCCACCAGCAGCAGAGCCAGGTCCTGGTGCCGCTGGACGCGCCGGGCATCGAGATCGTCCGCATGCTGCCGGTGTTCGGCTATGACGACGCCCCGCACGGCCATGCCGAGGTCATCCTCAAGGACGTGCGCGTGCCGATCGAGGACGCGCTGCTGCTGGGCGAAGGCCGCGGCTTCGAGATCGCCCAGGGTCGCCTGGGCCCCGGCCGCATCCACCACTGCATGCGCACCATCGGCACGGCGGAAGTCGCGCTGGAAAAGATGTGCAAGCGCCTGATGAGCCGCAAGGCGTTCGGCAAGTACGTCTCGGACCACTCCGTCTGGGAAGAGCGCGTCGCCGACGCCCGCATCGACATCGAGATGTGCCGCCTGCTGTGCCTGAAGGCCGCCGACATGATGGACAAGGCCGGCAACAAGTCGGCCCGTCTGGAGATCGCCATGATCAAGGTCGCGGCCCCGCGCCTTGCCCTGAAGATCATCGACGACGCCATCCAGGCCCACGGCGGCGGCGGCGTGACCACCGACTTCGGCCTGGCCAAGGCCTATGCCGGCATCCGCACCCTGCGCCTGGCCGACGGCCCGGACGAGGTGCACCAGCGCACGATCGCGCGGATGGAATACGGCAAGTACGGGGATCTGGTGTTCAAGCAGAAGGCCGAGAAGGAAGCGGCGCTGCACGTGCCGGGGATTCGCTGATCTAGCCCCCCACTTGCCCCCTCCGGGCCTGCGGCCCTCCTCCCCCGAAGGGGGAAGACGGGTCGCGGCGCACCGTCTGCCCCCTCCGGGGGCGGACGACCGCGAAGCGGTCAGGTGGGGGCCAGTGACCGCAAAATCCGGGCGGACGACGCCTCGCGCATGGGCGATAACCGCCCCATGTCCCGCCCTGCCAGCCTCCTCCTCGACCGCCTCCCCTCGCCCATCGGCGAGCTGTTGGTCGTCACCGACGAGACCGGCCTGCTGCGGGCGATCGATTTCCACGACTACGAACACCGCCTGGATCGGCTGCTGAAGATCCACTACGGCCCGCTGCGGCCAGAGCCTGGCGCTGCGCCGGCCGCCACGCGCGACGCCCTGACCGCATATTTCGCCGGCCAGACGGATGCTCTGAGACCCCTGCCCTGGGACACGAACGGCACCGATTTCCAGACGGCCGTGTGGAAGGCGCTTGGCTCGATCCCGGCCGGAGCGACCATCACCTATTCCGAACTGGCCAGTCGGATCGGCCGCCCGGCCGCCGTCCGCGCCGCCGGCCACGCCAACGGCGCCAATCCGCTAAGCCTCGCCGCGCCCTGCCATCGCGTGATCGGCATGAACGGCGCGCTCACCGGCTACGGCGGCGGCATCGAGCGCAAGCGCTGGCTGCTCACCCACGAAGGCGCGCTCTAGACCAGCCGCGCCCCGTGCAGCACGACCTGGCCGATGTTGAAGAACGGCAGGCACAGGGTGACGCCGATCAGGGCGTTGAACACCATTGCGCCCGTGTTGAACCTAGCCCCTGAGCCGTCGACCATCAGCGACACGGCCCGTCCCAGGCCCGCGCCCAGCCAGGCGATCCCCAGCACCAGCGCCATCGCCGCACCGATCCGGGGCTGGTAGCCGAGATAGAGCGCCGCCGCGCCGTGCGACACGATCAAGACCCCGCCCAACGCCCGCCCCTCGGCGAACAGCGGCGGCTTGGGCGTGGTCTCGTCGGCCAGACCCGCCAGGTCCAGCATCGCCTGCGGCCGCGCCAGGATCATCCCGCCCAACACCCCGCCGATCACGCAGGCCAGGACCGCCAGGAACAGCGACAGGACGTAACTCGACATGGGCGACCTCAGGCGGGCTTGTGACAGACGGCCTCGACGTTGCGGCCGTCGGGGTCAAGCACGAAAGCCGCATAATAGTTGGGATGATAATGAGGCCGCACGCCGGGCGCCCCATTGTCGGTTCCGCCCGCCGCCAGGGCCGCGGCGTGGAACGCGTCGACCTGGGCGCGGTCGGCGGCGACGAAGGCCACGTGCATCGGACCGGTCGGCGTCGCGCTTTCGGAGACCCAGAAACTGGGCTTGCCGGCCTGGATGTCGCGGCGATCCGAGGTCGGACCATAGCCGAAGAAGGCCGTACTCCCGGTCTCCTCGGCGCTGACGCTCATCACGACACCGATCCCCAGCGGCGCGAACGCGGCGTCATAAAACGCCTTCGCCGCCTGGAGATCACGGACGCTCACACCCATATGGTCGATCACGGAAGCCCACTCCTCATTAACCCTTCGCGAAAAGTTCGCGGCTGGCGTTCTTGACTCCCCAGAGGGGGCTGCCTAACTCACGCCCGACGTTGGCACTCGATGGGAGCGACTGCTAACAGCACCGCTCCCCCGGACCAGCGAAGCCTTTATTTCAAACCGTTCCGACGGAGAACATCCATGAAATTTCGTCCCCTGGGCGACCGCGTCCTCGTGAAGCGCGTCGAAGAAGAAACCAAGACCAAGGGCGGGATCATCATCCCCGACACCGCCAAGGAAAAGCCGCAGGAAGGCGAAGTCGTCGCCGTCGGCCCCGGCGCGCGTAACGACAAGGGCGACGTCGTCGCTCTGGACGTCAAGGCTGGCGACCGCATCCTGTTCGGCAAGTGGTCGGGCACGGAAGTGAAGGTCGACGGTCAGGACCTCCTGATCATGAAGGAAAGCGACGTCCTGGGCGTGGTCGAGGGCTAATCCCTCCCCGTCTCCCCAGACGCTCTCCTCTCCCAGAATTCCAGATTCAGAAAGGCGCCCACCATGGCCGCTAAAGACGTTTATTTCGGCTCGGACGCGCGCGACAAGATGCTGCGCGGCGTCAACATCCTCGCCAACGCCGTGAAGGTGACCCTGGGTCCCAAGGGCCGCAACGTCGTCATCGAAAAGTCGTTCGGCGCCCCGCGCACCACCAAGGACGGCGTCTCGGTCGCCAAGGAAATCGAACTGTCGGATAAGTTCGAGAACCTCGGCGCGCAGATGATCCGCGAAGTCGCTTCGAAGACCAACGACAAGGCCGGCGACGGCACCACGACCGCCACGGTCCTGGCCCAGGCCATCGTCCAGGAAGGCCTCAAGTCGGTCGCCGCCGGCATGAACCCGATGGATCTGAAGCGCGGCATCGACAAGGCCGTCCTGATCGCCGTCGAGGACATCAAGTCGTCGTCGAAGAAGGTCACGACCAACGCTGAAATCGCCCAGGTCGGCACCATCTCGGCCAACGGCGACAAGGAAGTCGGCGAGATGATCGCCAAGGCCATGGACAAGGTCGGCAACGAAGGCGTCATCACCGTCGAAGAAGCCAAGACCGCCGAAACCGAACTCGACGTCGTCGAAGGCATGCAGTTCGACCGCGGCTACCTGTCGCCGTACTTCATCACCAACGCCGACAAGATGGAAGTTCAGCTGGAAGAGCCGCTGATCCTCCTGTTCGAAAAGAAGCTGTCGTCGCTGCAGCCGCTGCTGCCGGTGCTGGAAGCCGTCGTCCAGTCGGGCCGCCCGCTGGTCATCATCGCTGAAGACGTCGAAGGCGAGGCCCTGGCCACGCTGGTCGTCAACAAGCTGCGGGGCGGCCTGCGCGTCGCCGCCGTCAAGGCTCCGGGCTTCGGCGACCGCCGCAAGGCCATGCTGGAAGACATCGCCATCCTGACCGGCGCTCAAGTCGTCAGCGAAGACCTCGGCATCAAGCTCGAGAACGTTTCGCTCGACATGCTGGGCAAGGCCAAGAAGATCTCGATCACCAAGGACGACACCACGATCGTGGACGGCATTGGCGAGAAGGAAGCGATCGAAGCCCGTATCGCCCAGATCAAGCGCCAGATCGAAGACACCACGTCGGACTACGACAAGGAAAAGCTGCAAGAGCGTCTGGCCAAGCTGGCCGGCGGCGTTGCGGTCATCCGCGTCGGCGGCTCGACCGAAGTCGAAGTGAAGGAAAAGAAGGACCGCGTCGACGACGCCCTGAACGCGACCCGCGCGGCCGCCGATGAAGGCATCGTCCCGGGCGGCGGCACGGCTCTGCTGAAGGCTTCGAAGGCCCTGGCTGGCGTGACCGGCGACAACGACGACCAGACGGCCGGCATCGCCATCGTCCGTCGCGCCCTGCAATCGCCGATCCGCCAGATCGCCGAAAACGCCGGCGTCGAAGGTTCGATCGTGGTCGGCAAGATCCTGGAAAGCGACAGCAGCTCGTTCGGCTTCAACGCCCAGACCGAGCAGTATGTCGACCTGGTCGTCGATGGCGTCATTGACCCGGCCAAGGTTGTCCGCACGGCTCTGCAGAACGCCGCCTCGGTGGCCGGCCTGCTGATCACGACGGAAGCCGCGATCGTCGAAGCCCCCAAGAAGGGCGGCGGCGCCCCGGCCGGCGGCGGCATGCCGGGCGGCATGGGCGACATGGACTTCTAATCTAGAAGTTCAGCCTACCGCTGAAAACGGATCAGGGCGGGGCCGAAAGGCTCCGCCCTTTTTCGTGTTCGGGGCTGAGCCGAAAATCGCCTGCCACGCGCATCCAATGTCCGCCTGCCGACGTTAACGATGTGGCAAGAATTGGGCACTGGGAGGTTGTGATGACGTCGATGCGTCTGTCCCCCACTTACCGCCGCCGGCGGCAATCGCGGACCACGCTGGTGGTCCTGGGGCTTTCAGTCTGGCTGGCCCTGGGCCTGATCAGTCAGGCGGCGTTCCAGCTGATCGGCTAGAGCCCCTTTGCGGACGACGCGGGGAAGACTACATCCCGCCCATGTTCCGCCAACGCCCCGACGCCGATCTGATCGTTCAAGGCTGGGTCATCGGCGTGATGGTCGAGGTCCCGGGCGAGCGCGTCCCTGTCCGCCACTACTTCGCCGTCGGCAAGGCCGACCGCGCCCAGGCCGAGTGGACGGCCGTCGACATGGCGATGAACGCCGGCTCCGTGGCGTCCAGCCCCGTGAGCGGCAAGGAGCCCGTCGAGGCCCTGCGCGAGATCCTGGCCTTCCGCATGCGCGACCTGGGCCTCAAGCCCGGCGAGGCGCGGGCGCTGGGGGACAAGAACCCGCGGCGCTGGCTGTCGTTGTAAGCTAGTGGCCCTTGCCGCCGCCCCCGCAGCGGCTGCAACCGCCGCCGCCGTGACCGCCACCGCCGACTCGTACGGAGGTCGACGCCGAAGCGGCGGCCGAGGCCGAGCTGGAGGCATAGCCCCCGGCGTGACCGCCAGCCCAGCCACCGCCGCCCACCAGGCCGTAGCCGCCATAGCCACCCCCGCGTCCGCCCGACTGCGCGCCGACATAGCCCATCGGCAGCGGCGGCGGTTCGGGATAGTAGCCCCAGGCCTCGGAAGGCTCGGCGCGCGGGTTCCAGCCACCGCCCGGCGCATAGCGGCCAGTGTAGGAATTGCCGCCGTAGTATGAGCCGCCGCCGCTGCTGTATGATGAGCTTTCGCGGCTTTCCTCGTAATAGGATTGCTCGGACGACTGATAGCCCTGGCCGTAGCCGTAGTGGGCGTGGTCGCCGCCGCACACCTGAACGCACGGCGCTGGCTGCTGCGGGGCCGGCACATACACCGGACGCTCAACCGGGCGGTCGACATAAACATAGACCGGCACCTGGATGATCTTGTCGACCACCTCGCGCGGCCCCTCGACCGGCACGGGACGATCGACATAGACGGGGCGGTCCACAGGAACCTCGACCCGCTTCTCGACGATGCGGTCCACCGGGCGGTCGACATAGACCTTCTTTTCCACGATCCGCTCGACGGGGACCTGGACGATGCGCTCGACCGGCACCTCGACGCGCTTTTCGACCGCGACCTGGCGCTCGATGATCACCGGCTTTTCGACCACCTTCTCGACCACCTGGGTCGTGGGGCGATCGACATAGACCGGGACCTGCTTTTCGACGATACGGTCGACATAGACGATCTTGGTCCGCGCGGCCGGGGCCTTGTGCGCCTTGGCCCGTTTCGGGACGTGTTCGCCACGCACCGGCGCGCCGGGATAGCCGTCGGCCAAGACGGGCGAAACGGCCGCGCCGCCGGCGAAAGCCGCCGTGGCGCCGAGCAGGAGAAGGGTCCGAAGGGTCATCGTCGACCTCGATACGAGAAAGCAGCGCCGTCCCAGGGCGGGACGACTCCGGCCTCTCCCCGCAACCTTCGGGCCAAGCCCCCTTGGCGACCGCTGCGCTTTTGGCCATGCTCCGCGCCAAACGGGCGTTCGAAAACGCACCTGGGGAGAAACGCGATGACGAAGATGCTGGCCGCGCTCGGCCTGACGATAGGCCTGGCTCTGGCGAGTCCGGCCGGTGCTCAAGCCCCGGCGAACACCGCGCCCAACGACTATGGCAAGACCGACAACTGGCTGTGCCTGCCCGGCCGCGCCGACGCCTGCGCCGTCGACCAGACCACCACCATCGTCCAGGCCAACGGCAAGACCGCGACCGAGGCCTTCAAGGCCGCCGCCAAGCCGGCTTATGACTGCTTCTATGTCTATCCGACCGTATCGACCGATCCGGGCGGCAACAGCGACATGAGCATCGACGACGCTGAGAAGCGTGTGGTCGACATGCAGCTGGCCCGCTTCGCCGGCCAGTGCCGGGTGTTTGCGCCGATGTACCGCCAGGTGACCCTGGCCGCTCTGCGCCAAGTGATGATGGGCCAGCCCTCGCCGGGCAACGGGGTCCTCGCATACGGCGACGTGCGCGACGCCTGGCGCTGGTACCTGGCCAACGGGAACAAGGGACGCGGCGTGGTCCTGATCGGCCACAGCCAGGGCGCGCGCATGGTCCTGGACCTGCTGAAGAACGAAATCGACGGCCAGCCGGCCCAGAAGCAGATGATCTCGGCCCTGGTCATCGGCATGAATGCCCCGGTCGATGCGGCCGGCAAGTTCCACTCGATCCCGACCTGCGCCAAGGCCGACCAGGCCGGATGCCTCGTCTCCTACGTCTCGTTTCGCGAGACCAGCCCGCCGCCGGCCAACAGCCGCTTCGGCAAGACCGATGAACAGGGCCATCGCGCGGCTTGCGTGAACCCCGCCGCCCTGGTGGCCGGCAAGGCCTCGACCGACGAGGCGGTGCTGCACGCCTATCTGAGCAGCAAGGGCTTCGGCGCAGTCTCGGGACAACCGCCTGCGCCGTTCGCCAAGGACCTGACGGTGACCACGCCGTTCGTGGCGCTACCAGGCCTGCTGTCAGCCCACTGTGTCAGCGAGGGCGAGTTCAGCTATCTGGCGGTGAAGGTCAACGCCGACCCGGCCGATCCTCGCACCGACGAGATCACGGGCGACGTGGCCGTGAACGGCGTGGTGCTGAAGGACTGGGGCCTGCACCTGATCGACATGAACCTGGCCATGGGCGACCTGCTGACGCTGGTCGGGCGGCAGGCGAAGACCTACGCCGCTAAATAGGAATGAGGCTCCCCCGTGGCGCGGGGGAGCCTTCGTCTATTTCGCGACCGCCTTGAATACCGTCGCGCCGAGCACCAGCATGATCACCACGCCGATCAGGAAGATGAAGAACAGGATCTTGGCCACGCCGGCCGCGGCGCCGGCGATGCCCGTGAAGCCCAGGGCCCCGGCGATCAGGGCGACGACGGCGAGAATGATGGCCCACTTCAACATGTCTATTTCCCTCTTCGAGCGCCAAAGCGGCGCTGTTGGCAAATCAACGTCGCGCCCGCGCACGCCGTTCCTTGTTTTCGCCGCCCGACGTCGCTAACCCAGACGCATGGTCTCCAAGCCCGAAAGCCCGACCGAGCCCTTCAAGCGCGCCCTGGCCCACGCGGCCCGCTCGCTCGCCGAGACCCCGGACCTGGAGGTCGTGTTCTCCGGTGACGGTCCCCAATTGCTGGGCAAGCGCGCCGTGCTGCCGCATCCCCCCCGCGATCTGTCGTCCAAGGAAGCCGCGCGCATCCGCGGCCTGGCCGACCAGATGGCCCTGCGCCTGGCGCACCACGACGCGATCGCCCACGCCCGCGCCCGTCCCTCCTCGCCCGACGGCCAGGCCGCCTTCGAGTCGATCGAGCAGGCGCGACTGGAAGCCATCGGCGCCAACGCCCTGGGCGGCGTCCGACAGAACCTGACGGCCGCGCTGGAGGCCCGGCTGGAAAAGCAGGGCCTGACCCGCGCGGTGGCCACCGACCGCCAGTCGGCCCCCATGGCCGAGATCCTGGGCCTGATGGTGCGCGAGCGCCTGACCGGCGACGCCCCGCCCGATGGGGCCAAGGCCCTGGTCGACATCCTGCGCAACGACATCGAACTGCGGGCCGGCAAGGACCTGGACCGCCTGGCCGCCGCCATCGACGATCAGGCCGCCTTCGCCCGGGTCACCCGCGAGATCCTGCGCGACCTGGACCTCTCCGAGGAGATGACCGACGCCGAGCAGTCGGACGACCAGGAGGACGAGGGCGAGGACGACACGCCGACCGAACAGTCCGACGAGGATCAGGGCGAGGGCGAAGGCGAGCAGCCCGAGGGCTCCTCGCCGCAGGAGAGCGAGGCCTCCGACCGCGAGACCGAAGCCGGCGACGAGGAAATGGTCCAGTCGGACCAGGACGGCGAGGTCGAGGAGACCGACGAGCAGCCCGACATGGGCGACGGCGCCAAGGCCGCCCGTCCCGATACCGGCCCCGCGCAGAACGGCGAGCCGCTCTACAAGATCTACACCACGGCCTATGACGAGGTCGTCGACGCCGAAGACCTGTGCGACGCCGAGGAGCTGACCCGGCTGCGCGCCTATCTCGACCAGCAGCTGACCGCGCTTTCCAGCGTCGTCTCGCGCCTGGCCAACAAGCTGCAGCGTCGCCTGCTGGCCCAACAGAACCGCGCCTGGACCTTCGATCTCGAGGAAGGGATGCTAGACGTCGCCCGCCTGACGCGGGTGATCATCGACCCGACCGCGCCCCTGTCGTTCAAGCAGGAAGAGGACCAGGAGTTCCGCGACACGGTCGTAACCCTGCTGATCGACAACTCCGGCTCGATGCGCGGCCGCCCGATCATGGTGGCGGCGATCTGCGCCGACATCCTGGCGCGCACCCTGGAGCGCTGCGGGGTCAAGACCGAGGTGCTGGGCTTCACCACCCGCGCCTGGAAGGGCGGGTCCAGTCGCGACGAGTGGATCAAGTCGGGCAAGCCCGCTGCCCCGGGCCGCCTGAACGACCTGCGCCACATCATCTACAAGGCCGCCGACGCGCCCTGGAGAAGAGCCCGCAAGAACCTGGGCCTGATGATGCGCGAAGGGCTGCTGAAAGAGAACATCGACGGCGAGGCGCTGATGTGGGCGCACCAGCGCGTCATCGCCCGGCCCGAAGCCCGCCGCATTCTGATGGTGATCTCCGACGGCGCGCCGGTGGATGACAGCACCCTGAGCGTCAATTCGGGTCACTATCTGGAGCGCCACTTGCGCCAGGTCATCGCCGAGATCGAGGGCAAGAGCCCCGTGGAGCTGATCGCCATCGGCATCGGCCACGACGTCACGCGCTACTATCGCCGCGCCGTCACCATCGTCGACGTCGAGCAGCTGGGCGGCGTGCTGGTCGAACAGCTGGCGGCCCTCTTCGAGGAAGAACCACGCGCTGTGGCCCGCACGCGCGGCCTGCTGGCTCCGCTGCCGGTCGTCACGCCGCAGGCCGCCAAGACCGGCCCCAAGACGGGCAAGGTCCCCGCGTGATCGGTCTGCGCACGGCGCTGGTCCTGGGTCTGATCGGCGGCTTCAGCGGCCTGGCGACCCAGTGCACGCCCAAGCGGCCGGCGCCGGTCGTCATTCCCGCCGCCCCGGTCAAGGCCGGCCCCGAGATCACTGTCCTCGCCACCCCGGTGCCGCTGGACGCCGCCAACCCGGCCAAGACCACCGTCGACGGCTTCGTCTATGCCGGCGGCCTGGCCCTGACCAGCAACGACACCTCGCGCCTGCATGGCCTGTCGGACCTGGCGATCGGCGGCGACAACCAGCTGACCGCGATCAGCGACGATGGCGACCTGTTCGAGGCCCGCCTGCAGCTGGACGAGACCGGCCGCCTGGTCGGCCTGACCCATACCAAGCTGCAGCCGCTCAAGGGCCTCGACGGCCAGCCTCTGCAGGGCAAGACCCAGGCCGACGCCGAGGGCCTGGCGGTGATGCCCAATGGCGACCGCCTGGTCAGCTTCGAGCGTGACCATCGCATCTGGCTCTATCCGGTCGGCGCGGACGGCGTCTGGGGCACGCCCCGGCCCGTTCCCAAGCCTTCGACCATCTTCCCCGACAACGAGGGCATGGAAGCCCTGGCCGCCTACCCCGTCGCTGGTCCCGACGCCTATCTGGTGGGCGGTGAAGAGGGCGAGGTCTGGATCTGCCGCCTGTCGGCCGCGTGCACTGCCCTGCCGCCGCAATCGGGCCCGGACTTCACCTGGGGCCTGACAGGCTTCGCGGCCTTCCACGGCTCGGCCATCGCCACCCTGCATCGCGGCTTCGATCCGATCCGCGGCTGGCGCGCCACCGTGCGGTTCATTTCCGACCCGACCAAGCCCTTGGCCCAGCAGCGCACCGTCGCCAGCCTGCGGCTGGAGGGCGCGGTCCCACACGACAATTTCGAGGGGGTGGCGCTGTCGCAGTCCCCCTCGGGCGCGACGCGGATCTACCTGGTCTCGGACGACAACTCGGCCCCGGGCCAGCGCACCCTTTTGCTGGCGTTCGACTGGACCCCGCCGCCCCCACCGCCGCCCGCGCCCGCCACACCGGCCAAGCGGCCCGTTCGCAGGCGCTAAGCCGTTTCGTTTCAAACGAGACAGTATCGTTGTCAACTATATGATTAGATTGAACTTTTTTGCGAAAGTCGCGATTTCGCACTTGCGGTAGACACCGGTGTCATCTACCAATGCCTTCGACGGACGACGAGGCGAGATCCTGGGGGCCGTCAGAGGAACGCGTCGGGAGGCGGTTGAAATCAACCTCCTTTCCGGAACTGAAAACCATGATCCGTCTGCTCGCTATCGCCATCGCCGCCCTGATGACCACCGCCGCCGCCACCTCGGCCAGCGCGGGTGAGATCACCGTCAAGGTCGCCGGCCGCACCGCCCCGGTCGTCCACGCCGAAATCGTCGACGCCGCCAAGAAGCTCTGCCAGGAAGACCTGGTTGGCGTTCCCGACGCCGGGGACGTCGCCGTCTATTGCGTCCGCGAAGTGACCCGCGACGCCGTGAACCGCGCCAAGAGCCGCGAACTGGTCGCCTTCGACAAGGCCCAGGCCCGCAGCACCTACTTCCTGCGCGTCGCTTCGCGCTAAGAAGCGCTGAGATCATTAGCGAAATCGGCCCGCGAAGCTCTGGCTTCGCGGGCCTTTTTGCGTCCGCAATCGGTTGCTTCGACGGAGATGTTTCATCCGTACCCAATCAGGGTGCAGCGCAACATTATCGTTGATAACTCAAAAGAACGCCGCTATATCCACATCGACGGCGCGACAGGCGAGAGACCGAGCAGGAGCCGTCAGAGGAACGCGTCTGGAGGCGGTTGATCCCAACCCCTTCTTTCGGAACATCGACATGATCCGCTCTATCGTTCTGGCCGCCTCGGCCATCGCTCTGACCATCGCTGCTCCCGCTTCGGCCGCCGAAATGCGCGTCAAGGTTTCCGGCAAGTCGGCCGCCGAAGTCCGCGCCGAAATCGTCAAGGCCGCCTCGTCGGTCTGCTGGCAGGACATCCGCGGCGAAGCCCTCGCCGGCTACCTGTACCCGGCCTGCATCCGCGCCTCGGTCAATGACGCCGTCGCCAAGATCAACAACCCGGCCCTGACCGCCTACAACACCGCCAACCCGGCCTCGAGCGCCGTCCTGGCCCGCTAAGCGGTCACTACCAGTACCAAGCGTTCAAAACCCGTCGCGGCCCAGCCGCGGCGGGTTTTGCTTTATGCCCCCCAAGGACGGCGGACCATTACGAAAGCCGCAGCCCAGGACGCAGGCGGGCCGCGATCAGCGCCATGACCAGACACAGTCCCGCCATCAGCCACCATGCCGGGCTCAGGTCCGACAGCTGCTGGCGCAAGACGCCGGCCGCGAAAGGCAACAAGGCGGCCAGCACATAGCCGCCGCCTTGCACCACGCCCACGATCAAGCCCGCCTCGGCAGGGCCATCGCCATGATCCATGGCTACGATCAACGACAGTGGGAACAGGGCGCCGATGCCCAACCCCGCCAACAGGGCCGCCGGCCAAGCCAGGACCAGGGGTGACAAACCAAGGCACACCAGCCCGACCAGCAAGGCGCCGATGGCCGCCAGCAGCAGCGGGCACCGGTCGGGAAAACGGCCGATACACAGCGAGACAGCCGTTCCGGCCGCGACTTCGGCCAGCGTGACGCCAGCCAGCAGGGCCCCCGCCGCCGAAGCATCCCAGCCCAGCTGAGTATAGAAGGGCGGCAGCCATGCCAGGACCAGCGTGTAGGCTCCCGTGCCCAGGCCGAAGAAGGCCAGCAGCCGCCAGACCTTGGCGCTGCGCCAGACATCGCCGTCGGCCGCGGCGCTGGGCGGGTCATCGGCGGCCTTCGCCGTCGCGCCCCAGACCGCCAGGCCGACGATCGCCGGCAGGATCCACACGCCCAGCGCGGCAGGCCAGCCCTGGACCGCCGCGATACGGGGACTGGCGAAGCTGGCGATCGCCGCCCCACCCATGACCCCCGTGGAATAGAGCCCCATCAGGCTCGCCGCTCCGGCCCCAGCGCGATGACGGATCACCGCAGGCAGCAGCGCCTGGACAACGGCGATGCCGACGCCGCCCAGCATGGCGGTCAGGATCAGCGACGGCGCGGCCGGCCATAGCCAGCGGCCGAGGCACGCGGCGGCGACGCATGACAGGCCCAGCGCGATTCCGCCCCGGCTGCCCAGCCGCGCCTTCAACCCTCGGGTCCCGAGCAGACAGAGCCCCATCAACAGGACAGGCAAGCTGGTCAGTAGGCTGGCCCCGGTGTCGCCGAGACCCGTCGCAGCCTGAATCCGGTCCAGCACAGGACCGATCGCGGCCAGGGCGGGACGCAGGTTGAGACCCACCAGGAGGATGGTCGCCGGAAAGAGGATCCTGTCGGCAGGTCTTGGCATGTCGGTGCTCCACGCGATATGCCTCTACGTAGAGACAGATATCTCTACGTCAAGACAATGAGGTCGTCATGGACAGGGCCGAACACGCCGCCGCCCAATGGACTCGGGAACGCCCCGACATCGACACGGCGGCGATGGTGCTGCTTGGAAGACTGGCGGAGGCCGCGCTGGTCATCGCCCGCGATCGCGTGAACCCGCTCTTCGCCGAACATGACCTTCAGCCAGGGGAGTTCGACGTGCTGGCGACCTTGCGTCGGAGCGGCGCGCCCCACGCCCTGACCCCGACCGACCTCTATGAAGCGGCGATGATCTCGTCAGGCAGCATGAGCAACCGGATCAATCGGCTGGAGACAGCGGGCCTGATCGAACGCCGGCCCAATCCCGACGACAGACGGGGAGTCCTGGTCGCCCTGACGGATCGGGGCCTGACCCTGATCGACCGCGTCGTCGGCCTTCACGTCGCCAACCAGCAGGCGATCGCAGGCGTTCTGGCTCCTCATGAGCAGGCGACCCTGTCGGCGCTGCTGGCCAAGCTGCTGCACGGCCGCGGCTAGCCGGTCGCAGTCCGCCATCGTGGACACGCGAAAAGCCCGCCGGGCGAACCCGGCGGGCTTTCGATAGTCCAGCCTTGGACCGTAAGCCTTAGGCGGCTTGAGCGGCGGCCTTGGCCTTCGCCTTGACCTGGCTCTTGATCTTCAGGGCGCGCGGCGACAGCTGCTCGTCCTTGGCGCCCAGCAGGAACACGTCCAGGCCGCCCTTGAAGTCCAGGGTGCGCAGGGCAGCGTTGCTGATGCGCAGCTTGAAGCTCTGGCCCAGCGACTCCGACTGGAGCGTGGCGGGCGACAGGGCCGGCAGGAAGCGGCGCTTGGTCTTGATGTTCGAGTGGCTCACATTGTGGCCGACCATCGGACCGATACCGGTAAGTTCGCAACGGCGCGACATGGGAGTTACCTTGGCTTGGGCGAGACCGCTCGGCTCGGTAAAGAGCCTGGTCCCACTAAGATATGAATTCGGGCACACGACCGGACAGGCCTGCCGCGCGAGAGCCGGCGATATAGGCGAAGGCTCCCCCCTGAGTCAAGGCGGGTTGGTCATGGCGAGTTTGGAACCAGCCCCTTCAAGCACGGTTCATCAGGCGCTCTATATATAGAGCCGCATGAAGGAGACCTGCCGTATGCGTTCGAAGACCCTTGCCGCTTCCGTTCTTGCTGTCGCCATTGGCGGCGCCGGCTTCGCCCTGGCCCAGCCGGTCGTGCGCGCCGCGGCGGCGAGCAAGGCGACGATTCTGCCCGGCTACTGGGAATACGACTACAAGGTCGGCGTTATCCCGATCAGTAACGAGACCAAGTGCCTCAAGCCCGCCGACGCCGAGCAGTTCTCGCGCGGCATCTGCACTAAGCGCTATCGCTGCGACTACACCACCAATGTGGTGAAGGACGGCAAGATCGCGCTGAAGGGCACCTGGACCGACAAGAAGGACCGCGCCTCGCCCGTGACGGCCAACGGGACCTATTCGCCTGAGGCCTTCAAGATGGACATCCACATCAAGACCATCAACGGCATGCCGCTGGCCGGCAGCCTGACCGCCAAGCGCCTCTCGGCCGAGTGCCCCGCCCCTGCAGAGAAGACGGCGGAGACGGCGGCCAAATAGGGCCGGCCTGGAAACCGATTTGTGGTTAATCCGCTTTAAGCTACAATAGCTTGTAGGGAACAAAGCCTGAATCGGAGAACGTCGCCGATTCGGTCCTGATTCGTTTCGCGCCTGTTCGGCGAAGCGTTACCAGGCGTTAAGATAGCGCCCTCCCCCGGCTGAACACCGTCATCCCGCGCTTTATGCGCGGGACCAATGGCTCAGCTTCCATGTGGGATTTCGTTCTCGCCCAGCACGTGCGGCGGACGAATGGGTCCCGCGCATAAAGCGCGGGATGACGGGAGCTCAGAACCCCCGTGGCGGCGCCACCGAGAATTCCAGGTCGAACAGCGTCGGGACGTCACTGGTCTTGGCCCGCTCCAGCGTCAGGAGACGGGCCTTCGTCTCCGCGCCGCCATTGGCCGAGAAGCCGCCCATCTTGCCCGAGGCCGCCAGCACCCGGTGACAGGGCACCACAATCGGCCAGGGGTTCTCGCCCAGGGCCTTGCCCACGGCGCGCGAGGCGCCCGGCTCGCCCATCGCCGCCGCCACCTGGCCATAGGTCGAGGTCTCCCCCGGACGGATGGCCCTGGCGATCGCATAGACCCGCAGATTGAAGGACGACTGGCCATCCAGCTCCAGCGGAACATCAGCCAGATCGTCGCGCTCCCCGCCCAGCAGGTCGCGGATCCGGTCGATCACCGCGTCCATCTCTTCGGGCGGCTCGGCCTCCAAGGCGTCGGGGAAGCGCTTGCGCAGACGCGCCCAGGCGGCGCCAGGCGTCGCTTCGGGCAATTGCACGCCGATCAGGCCGCGTGCGCCCCAGGCGAGGCCGCAGCGTCCGATCATCGTGTCGAAAAGAGCGAAACCCGGAGGAGACATGGTTAAAAAATAGCAGGCCTGTTGCAGCTGTGGAGGGGTGCGACCTACGATTTCCGAAACTTGTCACACGGGGGATTGTTCATGCGCCGGATTCTGCTCGCCGCCCTGTTGGCTGCGACCTCTCTGACCACCGCGAACGCCGGCGATATCCTGATCCACGGCGGGCCGATCCATACCGGCGTCGACACGGTCCCCACCGCCCAGGCGGTGCTGATCCGCGACGATCGCATCCTGTTCGTTGGCGACCTGAAGACCGCTAAGGCCAAGGCGGCCACAGGCGTCCAGGACATCGACCTGAAAGGCGCGGCGGCCTATCCCGGTTTCGTCGACGCCCACGCTCACCTGACCGGCATCGGCCTGCGCGAGTTGACCCTGAACCTGGACCAGGTGAAATCCGTCGCCGAACTGGTCGCCTCGGTGAAGGCCTATGCCGCCGCCCATCCTGAGGGCGCGATCTATGGCCGGGGCTGGATCGAGACCCACTGGCCCGAAAAGCGTTTTCCCACTCGCGCCGACCTGGACGCCGCCGCGCCGGGCCGGATCATCGTGCTGGGCCGCTCGGACGGCCACGCCAGCGTCGCCTCGACCGCCGCCCTGGCCAAGGCCGGGATCACCGCCGCCACCGCCGCTCCGGCCGGCGGCCAGATCCTGAAAGGGACCGACGGCGCGCCCGACGGCATGCTGATCGACCACGCCCAGGACCTGATCGAGGGCGTCATCCCGCCGCCCAGCGAAGCCCTGAAGCGCGAGGCGCTGCGCAAGGCGGGCCAACTCTACGCCTCGCGCGGCTGGACGGGCTTGGACAATATGAGCGTCATGGCCGACGATCTGGCCCTGCTGCGCGACGAGGCCGCCAAGGGCGCGTTCCACATCCGCGTCGACAACTACATGGACCCCAGCGGCGCGGCCGAGGTGCTGGCCAAGGGTCCGCAGACCGATACGACCGGCCTGATCCGCACGCGCGGGATCAAACTCTACATGGACGGCGCCCTGGGCTCGCGCGGTGCGGCCCTGCTGGAGCCCTATAGCGACGCGGAGGGTCTTGGCCTGATCCTGACGCCGCGCGATCAGGGCCTGGCCCTGATGAAGCAGGCCAAGGCGGCCGGCGCCCAGGTGGCGATGCACGCCATCGGCGACCGCGGCAATCGCCTGGTCCTGGACTGGTTCGACGAGACCCTCAAAGACAAGAATGGGGCGGGCGACAAAGCCGCCCGCTGGCGGATCGAGCACGCCCAGATCGTCGCCGACACCGACCTGCCGCGCTTCGCCAAGCTGGGGGTCATCGCCTCCATGCAGCCCAGCCACGCGATCGGCGACCTGTTCTTCGCGCCGGCGCGCCTGGGCAAGGACCGCCTGCACGAAGGCTATCGCTGGAAGGACTTCCTGACCGCCGGCGTCGTCGTGGCTGCTGGCTCGGACGCCCCGGTCGAGGTCGGCGACCCGCGCATCGAGTTCTACGCCGCCGTCCACCGCCACAGCCTGGACGGCTTCGCCAATGCCGACTGGCATCTGGACGAGGCCGTCACCCGCGCCCAGGCCCTGAAGATGCTGACCCTGGCCCCGGCCTATGCCGTGTTCCGGGAGAAGGAGCTGGGCACGCTGGAGGCCGGCAAGAAGGCCGACATCACCGCCTTCTCCAAAGATTTCATGACGGTGGAGCCCAAGGAGATCCTGACCGCCCAGCCTGTCCTCACCGTGGTGGACGGTAAGGTCGTCTTTCAGCGCAAGCCTTAGCGACATCGTCACCAAACTGTCGCATTAAGAGCCCGCTCGGCGTCTAGGCTGGCCGGGCGATGCGATACGAGGTGGCCGTGCGCCCGTCCCTGCCGACTCTCTTCAGCGCCGCGGCGCTGGGTCTGTCGTCCTCGCCGGCCATGGCGCAGGCTCTGAGCGCCGATGAGGCGGCGGCCCTGCGCGCCGAGATCGCGACGCTGAAGGCGCAACTGCAACGCATGGAGCAGAAGCTGGACGCCGCCAGCGCCGCGCCTCAGCCGGTTGCGCCGGTGGCGCCTCCGGCCGAACCCGCGACCGAGATCGCCTGGAAGGGCTCGCCGCAGTTCGCCAGCGAAGGCCGCACCTTCAAGGCCAAGGGCCGAATTCAGGCCGACGCCGGCTACGTCTCGCATCCTCGGGGCGCGTCCGACCGCGGCCTGGGCTACGCTGCCGAGATGCGCCGCATCCGCCTCGGCGGCGAGGGCAGCCTGAGCAAGGCGTTCGGCTACAAGCTTGAGCTTGAGCTCTCCGACAACGCCGTCGATCTGGTCGACACCTTCGTCACCTGGAAAAGCGGCCCGTGGGAGCTGGCCCTGGGCAATCAGAACCAGTTCCAGGCCCTGGACGAACTGACCGGCGACACCACCGGCGCGACCATGGAGCGGGCCGCCTTCACCGACGCCTTCAACTTCGAGCGCCGCCTGGGCCTGGCGGCCCAGTACGAGAAGGCCGACTGGATCCTGCAGGCCGGGCTGTTCGCCGACGACATCGACGCCCTGGCCGACAGCGCCGACGGCCCTGACGGCGGCGACGAAAACAACAGCTACGGCTTCGACGGCCGCGTGGTCTATGCGCCCAAGCTGGGCCAGACCCAGCTGCACCTGGCGGCCTCGGCCCACTGGCGCGACCTCAAGCGGCTGCGCGAAGCCGGCGCGCGCTATCGCCAGCGCCCCTATCTGCACACCAGCAACAGCCGGCTGATCGACACCGGCGTGCTCGATGTCCGCGACGAAGCCCACTACGGTGTCGAGGCAGCCTTCGTGCGGGGTCGCTGGCATGGCGCGGCCGAGGCCCATTGGCTCGAGAGCGACCTGGCCATTGGCCCGACGCCGCGCTTCTTCGGCGGCTATGCCGAGCTGGGCTACTTCTTCACCGGCGAGACACGCGGCTATGGCGGCGGCATCTTCGAGCGCACCAAGACTGCTCGGCCGCTGGGGTCCGGCGGCCTGGGCGCGCTGCAGGCCAGCCTGCGCTACGACTATCTGGACATGAACGACCGCGGCGTCGTCGGCGGCCGGCAGGACGCCTGGATCGCCGCCCTGATCTGGCAGCCGATCGACTATCTGCGCTTCAACCTCAACCACGGCTGGCTGTCCTATGGCGACGCCGCCCCGCTGGCCAACGGCGACCGCAGCTATCGCGTCCGGACCACCGGCGCGCGCATGGAACTGGACTTCTAACCGCTCCCGCCCCACCTTCGGGTCATGAGTGACCGTTCGACCGGCCTTGCCCCGTCCAAGCTTACCGCGGTCCTGGGTCCGACCAACACCGGCAAGACCCACCTGGCCGTCGAGCGGATGATGGCCCACGGTTCGGGCATGATCGGCCTGCCCCTGCGCCTGCTGGCCCGCGAGATCTACGATCGCATCGTCAAGCTGCGCGGCAAGGCCAGCGTGGCGCTGATCACCGGGGAAGAGAAGATCGTCCCCGCCCGGGCGAACTATTTCGTCTGCACGGTCGAGGCCATGCCGCTGGGCCGCGAGGTCGAGTTCCTGGCCGTCGACGAGATCCAGCTGTGCGCCGATCCCGAGCGCGGCCACATCTTCACCCATCGCCTGCTGCACGCCCGCGGCAAGTTCGAGACCATGTTCCTGGGGGCCGGGACCATGGCCCCGCTGGTCCGCCGCCTGCTGCCGGATGCCGAGATCGTCGGGCGCGAGCGGTTCTCCAACCTGTCCTACGCCGGCTCCAAGAAGCTGACTCGCCTGCCGCGCCGCACGGCCATCGTCGCCTTCTCCACCGACGCGGTCTATGCGATCGCCGAGCTGATCCGCCGCCAGCGCGGCGGCGCGGCCGTGGTCATGGGCAGCCTCTCGCCCCGCACCCGCAACGCCCAGGTCGCCCTCTATCAGTCCGGCGAAGTCGACTTCCTGGTGGCCACCGACGCCATCGGCATGGGCCTGAACATGGACGTCGACCACGTGGCCTTCGCCGGCCTGCGCAAGTTCGACGGCAAGCGCACTCGCTGGCTCTATCCCCAGGAGGTCGGCCAGATCGCCGGCCGGGCGGGCCGCTACACCCGCGACGGCACCTTCGGCGTGACCAGCGACTGCGAGGAGATCGACGAGGACCTGGTCGAGGCCGTCGAGAGCCACACCTTCGAGCCGATCCAGGCCGCCGAGTGGCGCAACGCCCGGCTGGATTTCGGCTCCCTGCCCGGCCTGCTGCGCTCGCTGTCGGAGACGCCCAAGCGCAACGGCCTGTCGCTGTCGCAGGAGGCCCTGGACGAGCGCACCCTGCGGGCCCTGGCCAAGCAGGAAGACGTGGTCGCCCGCTGCAAGACCGACCGCTCGGCCCTGCTGAAGCTGTGGGACGTGTGCCAGACGCCGGACTTCCGCAAGACCACCGACGACGAACACCAGCGCATGGCGCGCACCCTGTTCGACGACCTCACCACCGGCCGCAAGCGCCTGCCCGAGGACTGGGTCGGCGGCCAGTTCAAGGCCTTGGACCGCACCGACGGCGAGATCGACAGCCTGGCCGCGCGGCTGTCGGGGGTGCGCACCCTCAGCTACATCGCCAACCGTCCCGACTGGGTGGGAAACCCTGCCCATTGGCAAGGTTTGACCCGCCAGCTTGAGGACCGGATCAGCGACACCCTGCACGAAAAGCTGATGGCCCGGTTCATCGACCGCCGCACCAGCGTGCTGATGAAGCAGCTGGGCGAGCGCGAGACCCTCTATGCCGGCGTCGGCCAGGACGGCGAGGTCACCGTCGAGGGCCATGTGGTCGGGCACCTGTCGGGCGTCGCCTTCACCCCGGTCAAGGCGACCTCGGCGCTGGAGGAAAAGGCCCTGCGCAACGCCGCCCAGCGCGCGGTCGGCCCCGAAATCGCCCGCCGCCTGGGCGTGATGGCCAGCGAGGCCGACGACGCCTTCGCCCTGACGCCGGACGGCGCGATCCTGTGGCGCGGCGAGGCGGCCGGGGCCGTGCGCCGCGATCTACCGCTCCTCTCGCCGCGCGCGCGCTTGTTGGGAGAGCTGGGTCACGCCGCCGCTCGCGAACGGGCCGAGCGGCGCCTGGACGCGTTCCTGGCCGGCGAGGTCGACCGCTACCTCGCCCCGCTGCGCAAGCTGGAGCGGGCCCTGGTCGGGGGCGAGCTGCGCGGCCTGCCGCGCGGGATCTCCCACCGCCTGCTCGAGGCCGGCGGCGTGCTGGACAAACGACCCGTGGATCCGGAGCTGAAGGCCCTGAGCCAAGGCGAGCGCCGCACCTTGAAGAGCCTGGGCGTGCGCATCGGGGCGTTCAGCCTCTATTGCCCTGGCGTGCTGAAGGCCGAAGCCATCGCCTGCGCCCGCGCGCTCAATCCGACGGGCTGGCGCGGCGCGCTGACGACGCTGGAGCCCCTGCCCTCGCCCGAGCCGTCGTTGCGTGAACTCTCGGCCAGCGGCCTGCGCGCCGTGGCCGGCTATACGACGCCGGTCGAAGCGCTGGAGATCCTGGACGCCCTGTTGCGCGCCGATCAGCAACTGGGCGGCGTGGTGCTGACCGATCAGGCCCTGGAAAAGCTGGGCTGGACCGCAAAGCAGGCCTCCAACATCCTGCGCGCCCTGGACTACACGCCCGCGATCCGCGCCAAGCCAGACCAGCCCATCGTCTGGAAACGCCGCGGCGCGGCCAAGCTGGAGCAGAAGCCGGTCAAGGCCCGCCCAGACTCGCCGTTCGCGGCGCTCGCCAAGCTGACCGAACCGCCGCCTCCGCCCGCGCGGCGCAAGCGGCCGCGGCGGAAGAAGCCGGCCGCGCCGAAGGCTGCCGCGTCGTGACTGACACGCACGGGGATTCGGTGCGCGCCGACGTCTGGCTGTGGCGGGCGCGGTTCTTCAAGACCCGCTCGCTGGCGGCCAAGTTCGTCGACGAGGGGCGGATCCGCCTCACCCGCACGGGCGTGGAAAGTCGGATCGACAAGCCCTCGCGGACCGTGAAGCCGGGGGATGTTCTGGTGTTCGGCCTGGCGGGGCGGCTGATCGCCGTGCGGGTGCTGGACTGCGGCGAGCGCCGAGGGCCGGCGATCGAGGCGCGGGGGCTGTACGAGGCGGTCGACGGCTGACGACTTGCCCCCTCCGCGCTTCGCGGTCAGGTGGGGGCCAGTGCTGAGCTAGCCGCCAAACCCCCGCAAGAACCCCGGCACTTCCCCCGCCGGCATCGGCCGGCCGAAGTGATAGCCTTGCACCTGGTCACACCCGTACCGCGACAGGGCCGCCAGCTGTTCGGCGTCCTCGACGCCTTCGGCCACGACCTTCATGCCCATGGACGTGCCGAGCGTGATCACCGCCCGCACGATGGCCTCGTCCTCGTCGTTCTGGACGAAGGACTTGTCGATCTTCAGGCGGTCGATCGGGAACTGGCGCAGGTTGGCGAGGCTGGCATAGCCCGTGCCGAAGTCGTCCAGGGCGATCATCACCCCGGCTTCGTGCAGCTGGCGGACCGTGTCGCTGACCAGGTCCGAGCCCCAGCCCATATAGACATTCTCGGTGACCTCGATGGTCAGGCGCTCGCAGGGCACGTTCCAGCGAGCCAGGCGCTCCTGGATCTCCTGAGCCAGGCGGCCGCTGCGGAACTGGGCCGAGCTGATATTGACCGCCACCCGGCCGAAATCGACGCCCTGGTCCAGCCACTCGCGCATCTGCCGAAGGGCTGTCTCGAAGGCCATGTCGCCCAGCTTCAGGGACAGGTCCTGATCCTCGAAGGCGGCCATGAAGCGGGCCGGCGTCAGGATTCCCTGCTCGGGATGCTCCCAGCGCATCAGCGCCTCGAAGCCGGCGACCTTGTGCTCTCGGATGTCGACGACCGGCTGGTAGAACAGGGTGAACTCGTTCTCGGCCACGGCGGCGCGCACGTCGCGCAGCAGCTCCAGCCGCTGCTCGACCTCGGATCGCATCGACGGCTCGAACACGATGCTGCGGTTACGGCCGGCCTCCTTGGCCCGATAGAGCGCGATGTCGGCGTTCTTGATCATGTGGGCCGGGTCGGCGTCGGGATCGCCGTGCAGGGCCGCCCCGATGCTGGCGCTGGCGGTGAAGCTGCGCCCCCCGTGCTCGATGGGCCGGCGCAGCAGGTCCTGCAGCTTCTCGATCGGCCGGGTCATGTCGGCCTCGCCGTGCAGGCCGCGCAGGATCACCGCGAACTCGTCGCCACCGAGGCGCGCGACGGTGTCGCTGGACCGGAAGGCGTGCTGCAGCATGCCTGCCAGGCGCTTGAGCAGGGCGTCGCCGGCGTCGTGACCCAGGCTGTCGTTGATGTCCTTGAAGTGATCGACGTCGATCATGATCAGGCCGAACATCTCGCCCAGGCTTTCAGACGCGGTGACCGCCTCCTGGAAGCGATGCTGGAACAGCGCCCGGTTGGGCAGGCCGGTCAGCGGATCGCGGAAGGCCAGGGTCTCGATCGCCTCGGTGTGACGTCGACGGTCGGTGATGTCCTTGAAGAGATTGACCAGCTTTTCAGGCTTGCCGTCTGCGCCGACGAACACCTTGCCCACTGAGCGGACCCAGGTCTCGACCCCGTCGTCGCGATTGAGCTTGAACTCGAAGACCCGGGCCTCGCCGACCTTGCGGGTGGCCACAAGGTCCGTACAGCGCTGGCGATCATCGGGATGGGCGACCTCCAGCGGATCGTCCTGGAACGTGCACCACTTCTGCAGTTCGGGCGCGGTGCCGGAGAAATAGACCTCTTTGGTGCGCAGGTCGTATTCGCGGACCAGCAGGTCATCCAGCTCCAGCGCCATGCGAAGGCGTTGCTGATCGCGTTCGGCGCGCAGCACGCTGTCGGCATAGCCGGTGACGTCGCGGGCGGTGACCATCACCGCATAGGCCCGCCCCTCCTCGAATTCCGCATCGCGGCAGGCGCTGAACTCGGTGCGCCAGACACGCTGGACGCCGTGCTCATCCAGCACCGGCAGGTAGCGGGAGAAGGCCAGGCCGTCCTGCGCGCAGGCCCGCAGCGCCTCGACATCCTCGGGCGCGACCAGACCGCCGGCGACGGCGTCGCCCTCGATCTCGAGGCGCGGGGCGACGCCCTGCGCGGCCCATTCGGGACTGACGGCGACCAGCGCCAGATCACGATCCAGCAAGGCGGTGGCGAAGGGGATCTCACGGACGAACGCGCCCAGCGCCCGGGCGCGGGTTCGCGCCTGGACATGGGTTTCGGTGTCGACCTCGAATCCAGTTTGGACGGCCAAGGCGTGAATCTTCATATAGTCGGCTTTCCGACGTTGTTTTTATTGGGCGTTTCCCCAGCCGGCATAATCACGTTCGTTCAATAAGAAATGGTTTGCAGCCGGACGATGGAACCGCGTTCTTGAACAGGTTTCCTTCGGTGCAGGGATGCGCCGCAGCCACGCCTGTAGAAATCCTGGCCGCGTACGCAGGCGAGCCGCATTGACAAGCGGCCCCCAGGCTTCGAAAACGCGCGCGCCGTAACTTCCCGCGACTTTCTTCCCGAGTTTTCGATGACCTACATCGTCACCGACGCCTGCGTCCGCTGCAAGTTCATGGACTGCGTGGAGGTGTGCCCGGTCGATTGCTTCTACGAGGGCGAGAACTTCCTCGTCATCAATCCCGACGAATGCATCGACTGCGGCGTGTGCGAGCCGGAATGCCCGATCGACGCCATCAAGCCGGACACCGAGGACGAGGCCGACGGCAAGTGGCTGCGGATCAATTCCGACTACGCCAAGGTCTGGCCCAACATCACGGTCAAGGGCGTGCCGCCGGCGGACCGCGAGGATTTCGAGCGCGAGACCGGCAAGTTCGAAAAGTATTTCAGCGAAAAGCCCGGCAAGGGTTCCTGATCCCAGTCGCGTCCCAAGCTTGATTTCTCAAGGTTGAACCACCGCCCGGCCGCGAAAGCTTGGCGGTGCGATGCTGCATGCCGGGACGCAACCCTTTCATCGGGCTGAATTTTATGCTATTGTCTCCGCCGACGTGACAGTTGCGGTCAATCGCGATTGGTCCGTCGTGTCGAAGAAGCCGTTTCGTGAAGCCATTGAACCGGCTCGCCCGATTGAAGGCGAAGGTGTCTTAAAGGTCTATTCCAAATCCTGACAGGCTAGCCCCCGCATCCAGTATTTCGCGGCGCGGGAACTCGTCTCCTTTTGATTTGGAACAGCACACGACGTTCGGGCCCCGCGGGCCCGCATTGATGAGGACGAACATGAGCAAGACTGGTCTGGAATTCTCGGTCGACGATCACGTCGTTTATCCTGCCCATGGCGTGGGCACGATCCAGGCGGTCGAGACCCAGGAAGTGGCCGGCATGTCGCTCGAAGTCTACGTCATCACCTTCGACCACGAGAAGATGACCCTGCGCGTCCCGACCAAAAAGGCCAAGACGGCCGGCCTGCGCCCGCTGGCGGAAGGCGGCACGGTCAGCCAGGCCCTGACCACCCTGAAGGGCCGCGCCCGCGTGAAGCGCACCATGTGGTCGCGTCGCGCCCAGGAATACGAAGCCAAGATCAACTCGGGCGACCTGATCTCGATCGCCGAGGTGGTCCGCGACCTGCACCGCGCCGAGAACCAGCCGGAACAGTCCTATTCGGAACGCCAGCTGTATGAATCGGCCCTGGACCGCATGGCCCGCGAAGTCGCCGCCATCGAGCGCATCGACCGCGAAGCCGCCATCGGCATCCTGACCAAGTCGCTGGTCAAGGCCGCCTAAGCGGACTTTCCGGTTACGAGAACGAAGACGCCCCCTGCGAAAGCCGGGGGCGTTTTTGTTTGCGGCAACCCCAAGCTTGACCTTCGAGAGACAGCTCGGCTGATGTGAGATCAGCAACCAGGAGCTGTTCGTGAAGCCCTTTACGCGCACCATCATCAACCTGTTCGACGGCAAACGACGCTATCTCATTCCCCTGTATCAGCGGCAGTACGCCTGGAATGTGACGCCTCAGTTAGAACTCTTGTGGGCGGATCTGGCGCGATCCGCGGATCGACTTGAAGCCGGCGGCGGGACACATGCGCCGCACTTCATGGGCGCGATGGTGATCTCCCAGATCAAGACATTCGGCAAAGAGGTCCAGGCCTACGAGGTCATCGACGGGCAGCAGCGCCTGACGACCTTCCAGCTCCTGCTGGGCGCGGTGCGCACTGTCGCCAGTGAGTTCGGCTCGCCCTACGGCGATGAGGTTCTCAGCTACCTGCTGAACGAAGGCGTAATGGCCGATCCGGAGATCGAGAAGTTCAAGCTCTGGCCTTCGCTCGTCGACCGTTCGGCGTTCACAAAACTCGTCGATCCGACGGGCGTAGGCGCACCAGCCCGAGTCGTGCTGGAAGACGAGGATGGGATCGTAAAACCGGCGATCGCCGCACATGCCTACTTCGTTGAGAAGGTGCGAGAACGCGTCCATCACGCCGGCGCGTTTGACGCCTTTAAGATGGAAAAGCTATTCGAGGCGCTGAAGGACGGCCTTGCGGTCGTGTCGATCGAACTCGAAGGCGGCGACGATCCGCAGACGATCTTTGAAACCCTGAACAGCCGGGGCGTCGATCTGAGCGCAGGCGACCTTATGCGCAACTTCATCTTCCAGCGCGCTGTCGGGATGGGTCAGGAAGACGGGTCTTTGAAAGCTGACCGTCTCTATGAGACTTACTGGCTTCCTCTCGACCGCTGGTTCTGGCGAACAGGGGAAACCCGCGGGCGTCTGACCCGCCCAAGGCTCGACTGGATGCTTGTCGACCATCTTCAGATGAAGAAAGCGGACCTCGTGTCGGCCGAAACGCTCTTCGAAGCCTATCGGATCTGGACCATCGGCCAGCAACCTTACATCAACATAGAATCTGAACTGCAGGACATCGCTGCGACGGCCGCTGTGCATCGTCGGATAGTCGAACAGGACAAGACTGACCCACTTGGTCGTTTCGGGCGCTTCGCGAAGGCCTTCGACGTAACAACGACGATGCCGCTCGTCCTTTACCTAGCGACGGAAGCGAAATTGGAAAATCGCCTGGATGCGGCGCTTGTGTTGCTGGAATCTTTTGTCGTCCGGCGCGACCTGTGCGGCCTGGCCACCAACAACTACAATCGGTTCTTTATCGACGCGGTTGCAAAGCTAAGAACCGGGCAGGACGACAAGATTGAACACCTGGCCAAGCTGCTCGCCGCAAGCAGCAGTGACATTTCTCGCTGGCCTGGAGACGAGGAACTTCGAAACGCCTGGCAAGGGCGCGCCCAGTACAAGCCAGCGCGACAGTCACGGCTTCGATACGTTCTGGAAGCCGTCGAAACGAGTCGACGCTCCACGGCGAGCGAGGTTGTGGAGATCAAGTCAGATCTCACCCTAGAACATATATTACCTCAGAAGTGGCGACAGCATTGGGGCCTCGAACCCACGCCCGGCATCGCGGAAGACGACATCGATATCGAGCTGATGGCCAACGAGATGAATCGAGAGTCCAAGATTCACCTTATGGGCAATCTGACGCTGCTGACTCAGGCCCTGAACTCGACGGTGTCCAACGGCGCGTTTTCGGTGAAGATGCCCGCGCTCCAGGCTCAATCGGCCCTCATCCTCAACCGCGACCTTCACGCCTATGCGAGATGGGACGAGGAGGCGATCATGACACGTGGCCTGGCCCTCTTGGGCGTGGCTCAAAGAATTTGGGTCGCCCCGCCGGCGAATGCAGCCGGCGGCCAGTCTCAGTAGCCACACCCGCAGCGATCGTCAGGCCGCAAGCCGTTCCTCCTTTTCCCCTCCCCTCAAACCTTGCTAGCTATCAGATGGGCGGACAAGGGGGATGGGATGGGCGATGCAGCCAATAACAGGCTTGGAAGCCCGGTCACCCGCTTTTTGACCACCGCTCCGCCCTGGCTGTTCGCGCTGTATGGCGGGCTGTCGTCGTTCGCGGTCTATTTCGCCATGTTCGGCTATCGCAAGCCGTTCACGGCCGCAGCCTATGCTCAGGCCGCCGGCTGGCCGTTCGCCTTCGACTTCAAGATCGCCCTCGTCATCGCCCAGGTCGCCGGCTACGCCACGGCCAAGTTCATCGGGGTCAAGGTGATCTCGGAAATGCAGGCTGGCCGTCGGGCGATCGCGATCCTGGCGCTGATCATGGGCGCGGAGCTGTCCCTGCTGCTGTTCGGCCTGGTCCCGGCCGCAGCAGGGCCGCTGGCGCTGTATCTGAACGGCCTGTGCCTGGGGATGATCTGGGGCCTGGTGTTCGGCTTCCTGGAAGGCCGTCGCCTGACCGAGGTGCTGGGGGCGATGCTGTGCGCCAGCTTCATCCTGTCGTCGGGCGTGGCCAAGTCGGTCGGCAAGATGCTGCTGCTGTCGAACGTGGACGAGCGCTGGATGCCGGCGATCTCGGGCCTGATCTTCGCGCCGCTGATGCTGGTGGCCGTGCTGGCCCTGGCCCAGTTGCCGCCGCCGAACGCCGCCGACGAGGCCGAGCGGGTTCGCCGCGCCCCGATGAACGCCCAGGACCGCAAGGCGCTGTTCGCCGCCCACGCCCCGGCCCTGATCCTGCTGATCGCGGTTTATATGATCCTCACCGCCCTGCGCGACTTCCGCGACAACTTCTCGGCGGAGATCTGGGCCGAGCTGGGCTTCAAGAGCACGGCCTCGATCTTCACCCTGTCGGAGCTGCCGGTGGCGGCGATCGTGCTGGTCGGCCTGGCCGCCCTGATGGGAGTCAAGGACAACGGTCGGGCCGTGGCCTTCAACCTCGGCTGCGTGGCTTTGGGCTTCGTGCTGCTGGGCGCCGCGACCTTGGCGTTCCAGCTGGGCGTGCTGCCGCCGGTCTGGTGGATGATCCTGGCGGGCGCCGGGCTCTACATGGGCTACACGCCGTTCAACGCCATGCTGTTCGACCGGATGATCGCCGCGACCGGCAAGGTCGGGACGGCGGGCTTCCTGATCTATGTGGCCGACTCGTTCGGCTATGTCGGCAGCATCTCGCTGCTGCTGGTGAAGTCGTTCGCCAATCTGAACATCGCCTGGGGCCAGTTCCTGGCCATCGGCGCCTATGTCGCCTGCGGTCTGGGACTGGTTGGCCTCGCCCTTGCCAACCGCTTGCTGGTAAACCTCAGGGATGGTTCCGCCCAAGCTTAGTTCCCGCGCCCGCCTCGCCCTCGATGCGTTCCTGAAAAACGAGGCGGCCGGCGGCTATGTGCTGATGGTCGCAGCAAGCCTGGCCCTGCTCGTCGCCAATTCGCCCCTGGCCCCGGCCTATTTCGCGGCCCTGCACGCTGGCGTCGCCGGGATCAGCGTACAGCACGCGATCAATGACGGGCTGATGGCGCTGTTCTTCCTGTTGGTTGGACTGGAGATCAAGCGCGAGGTCCTGGACGGTCAGCTGTCGCGGCCCGCGGACGTGCTGCTGCCCGGCGCGGCGGCCCTGGGCGGCGTGGCGCTGCCGGCGCTGATCTACCTGGCCTTCAACGCCAAGCATCCGGACAGCGTCGCCGGCTGGGCCATCCCTTCGGCCACCGACATCGCCTTCGCCCTGGGCGTCCTGGCGTTGCTGGGGCCGCGCGTCCCGAGCTCGCTGAAGGTCTTCCTGACCGCCATCGCCATCATGGACGACCTGGCGGCCATCGTGATCATCGCGCTGTTCTACACAGAGCAGCTGAACACCCTGGCCGTGGCCGGGGCGGGCGTGGTGCTGCTGGCCCTGGTCGCCTTGAACCGGCTGAAGGTGCTGGCCCTGTGGCCCTACCTGCTGCTGGGCGCAGTGCTGTGGCTGCTCGTTCTGAAGTCGGGGATCCACGCCACCCTGGCCGGCGTCGCCCTGGCCCTGACCATCCCGCTGCGCGAGGGCGACCACTCGCCGCTCCACCGGCTGGAACACGCCCTGCACAAGCCCGTGGCCTTCGGGATCACGCCGCTGTTTGGCTTCGCCAATGCCGGCCTGTCGTTCGCCGGCGTCGGCCTGGCGAGCCTCCTCGCCCCGGTGCCGTTGGGCGTGGCCCTGGGCCTGTTCCTAGGCAAGCCGGCCGGCGTGTTCGGCGTCGCCTTCGGCCTGATTAAGCTGGGCCTGGCGCAGCCGCCCCGCAACGCTTCGACGGCCCAGCTGTTTGGCGTGGCGGTGCTGTGCGGCGTCGGCTTCACCATGAGCCTGTTCATCGGCGGCCTGGCCTTCGCCGACCCCGCCCTGATCGACGCGACCAAGATCGGGGTTCTGGCCGGCTCCCTGGCTTCGGCCCTTTTGGGCCTGCTGATCCTACGCTTGGCCAAGCCTTAGCGCGAATGAGATTGACTCGCAATTTTAGCTGAAGTAGCGGCGTCCCCCAGTACGGATCTTCGGGGGACTTCATGCGACTTCATCTGCTGACCGCCTGCGCGTTTGGCGCTTTGGCGATGGCGCAGGCGGCCTCGGCGGCCGAGGCGACGCCAGCACCCGATCAGGCCACCGCGGTCGACGCGGTGATCATCACCGGTGAAAAGACCAACCGGAGCGTCCAGGACACGGTCACCAGCGTCGCGGTCACGACCGCCGCCAAGATCGATCGCGAGATGATCCGCACCTTCTACGACGTGGTCGCCGGCACGGCGAACATGAGCGAGACCTACGGCAAGGCCGGCTTCACGATCCGCGGCGTCAGCAATAGCAATGTCTCGGGTGGTGGCACCGAAGGCTTGGCCACCATCTATGTCGACGGTGCGGCCCTGCCGATGGAAGCCTCCTATAGCGGCCCGCTGGAAATGTGGGACATCGGTCAGGTCGAGGTGCTGCGCGGACCGCAATCGACGCTACAGGGCCGCAACTCTTTGGCCGGCGCGGTGATCATCAGCTCGGCCAACCCGACGTTCGAGCCGCAGGCTCGTGTGCGCCTGAACCTGGCGAGCGGCGACGAGCGCCAACTGTCGTTCGCCGTGGGCGGTCCGATCATTGCCGATCAGGTCGCCTTCCGCGTGGCGGTCGACAAGAAGACCAGCGACGGCTTCATCTACAACCCGACCCTGAAGCGCGACATCGACGCGCTGGACGTCGGCAGCGTCCGCGGCAAGCTGTTGTTCACACCGACGGCCCTGCCCGATCTGAAGCTGCTGGCCACCTATTTCCACGCCAAGCGCGACGGCGGCTATCTCTACACCTACGCCCGCGTCGACCGGCCGGACTATTTCGACCACCGCACCGACCTGGCGGGCGACCCGACCCGCACGATCGCCAAGACCGACATCTTTACCCTGGACGGCTCCTACAAGCTCAGTGACGCCCTGACGCTGAACGCCATCGCGTCGTGGAACAAGGTCGACACCGATGCGACCTACGACCTGGACTTTCTGCCAGCCCGCACCTCGTACGGCGCGCGCACCCAGCAGACCAAGACCAGCTCGCAGGAGCTGCGCCTGAACTATGAGGGCGAGCGCCTGACCGGCCTGGTGGGCCTGTTCCACGCCCGCCGCGACGCTCAGGACTTGCTGGTCAGCCAGATCAACGTGCCGTTCCCGCGCGCTACGCTCGTCAATGTGCTGACCTCGACCCTGCTGACGGGCGTGCCCTCGCCGACCCCGGCGCAGCAGGCTGGCGCGGCGGCCCAGGCCAACGCCTTCGCCAACCTCTATATCGCCGCCTTGCCGTCGGTGCCGGTCAGCTACAGCGGCGACACCCCGTCGCTCATCGAGACCAGCGCCGTCTTCGCTGACGCCAGCCTGGCTCTGACCGACAAGCTCAGCCTGCTGGCGGGCTTCCGTTATGATCACGAGGAAAACACCGGCAGCACGAAGCAGATCGCCAGCTTCACGGGGACCTATCCGACTCCGGCGGCCTTTGGCCCCTATGCGCCCTACGTGGTGCAGGTAAACGCCTTCGTCACGGGCATGGTGGCCCAGGCCGCGTCCTCGGCGCCCGAAAGCACCCGCAAGTTCAACGCCTTCCTGCCCAAGGTCGGGCTGAAGTACCAGTGGACGTCGGATATCAGCACCAGCCTGATGGCGCAGCGCGGCTACCGCTCGGGCGGCTCGCTCGTCAACATCGCCCGCTCTACGGTGGTGGCCTACGATCCGGAGTACACCTGGAACTACGAGGCCTCGCTGCGCACCACCTGGCTTGACGGCAGTCTGACGCTTAACGCCAACGCCTTCTATGTCGACTGGAAGGACCAGCAGGTCACGGTCAATCTGGGCCTCAACAGCTACGACTACCAAGTCGAGAACGCGGGCAGCTCGCACCTGTACGGCTTCGAAGTCGAGGTCGCCCAGCGCCTCACGCCACAGCTGTCCTGGTACGGATCGGTGGGCCACACCAAGACCGAGTTCGATGCGTTCACGATCACCTCGGGCGCCGACCTGCGCGACCTGGCGGGCTCGGAGTTCCCCTATGCGCCGCACTGGACGCTAGCGGCCGGCGCCGATTATCGCTGGGACAGCGGGTTCTTGGTCCACCTGGACGGCAACTATCGGGCCAGCGCCTTCTCGGCGGCGGGCATCGACCAGTCGCAGGACAGCCCCGTCAAGAAACGCGCGCTGTTCAACGGCCGCGTCGGTTACGAGACCGAGCACTGGGGCGCCTACGTCTTCGGCAAGAACCTGCTGAACACCACCTATAGCCAGTACACTCGCCGCCTCGACAACATCGCTCTGCTGAGCGAGCCCCGCATCGTCGGCCTGACCCTGGAGACCCGCTGGTGAGCCCTCTCTGGGCCCTGGCGCTCTCGCCATTGCCGCTGGCGGGCGCGGTCCTGCTCAAGCGGGCCTGGGATCGGCCCAGCCCCGAACGGCCGTGGCTGATCGCCGGCGGCTGGGGCCTTCTGGTTCTGGCGGTCGCCGCCTCGGTCCCGCTGATGGGCGCCGCGCGCGGACCGTTCGCCATGCTGACCCTGGCCTCGATGGTGGCGCTGGCGCTCGTCGCCGCCGGCGTCGAGCGTCGCAACGCCAAGAAGAAGGCCGCCCGCGAACTGGCGCCCGAGCCGTCGGACCGCAAGCGAGTCGTCTGGCGCGGCTGGCTGCGCGGCTTCCTGGCCGGGCCGCTGGCCGGGATCGCCGCCATGGGCTGCGGCCTGGCGGTCGCCATCTGCGCGCCCGGACAGATCCAGAGCCGCATGGTCATCGGCGGGCTGATGGTGCCGTTCCTGTGGGCCGGCGGCATGGCCTGGACCCTGTCGGACGACAAGATCCTGCGCGCCACCGCCGTGCTGGTCGGCGTCTCGGTCGTCACCCTGGGCGCGGCCTTCCTGAAGGGAGCGCTCTAGATGGACGGCTCGACCACCGCGCCGACCAAGGCGAAACCGAAAGTCGGCAAGCCGATCTGGCCCAAGGTCCCCGCCGAGTTCGTGCGCGCCATGCTGGCCGGCCACTCGGCCCTGGGCCTGGCCTTCGCGGCGCTGATCTACGTCGTCTGCTTCTCCGGCTCGATCGCCGTCTTCACCTATGAGTTCATGCGCTGGGAGCAGCCGGAGAGACCCGTGCTGCACGAGGTGTCGCCTCAGGCCGCCGACGCGGCCTTCCGCGCGGTCCTGGCCAAGAACCCCAAGGCTCACGACCTCTTCATCCGCCTGCCCGAGCCTTCCTCGCCGCGCCTGTCCGTACACGGCGACGACGCCCAGGGCGGCGAGCACACCTGGTACGCCGACGCCACCGGCAAGCTGGTCGGCGAACAGAAGACCCCCTGGTCCACCTTCCAGGCCACGTTGCACACCGTGCTGCACCTGCCCCGCGCCTGGGGCGGCTTCATCGTCGGCCTGACGGGCGTGGCCCTGCTGTCGTCGCTGGTCTCGGGCGTGCTGTCGCATCCGCGCGTGTTCAAGGACGCCTTCGCGTTTCGGTGGGGCGGCTCCAAGCGCCTGCAGGAAGCCGACCTGCACAACCGCATCTCCGTGTGGGGCCTGCCCTTCCACCTGATCGTCTCGCTGACCGGCGCCTTCCTGGGCCTGACCCTGATCATCGTCGGCGTCCTGGCCCTGGCCACCTTCAAGGGCGACACCAGCAAGGCCTACGCCCTGTTCACTGGGCCCAGCGTCAAGGACGATCCGCGCCCGGCCGCCAAGGTCATCGACATCGCGGCGATCCTGACCAACCTCAAGGCCCGCTATCCCGACGCCCGCGCGAGCTATCTCTATGTCGAGCACCCCGGCGAGACCGGCCAGCACGCCAGCGTCAACCTGGTCACCGAGGGCCGGCTGTCGCGCGGCGAGACCGTGATCGTCGACGGAACGGCCAAGATCCTGGGCGAGGTCGGCTACGAGAGTGGTTCGGTCGGCCTGCGCGTGCTGGCGACCATGACCCCGCTGCACTTTGGCTGGTTCGGCGGCTGGCCAATCAAGGTCGCCTATCTGCTGCTGGGCCTGGGGCTGACCTCGGTGACCTCCAGCGGCGTCGCCATCTGGCTGGCCCGCCGTCGCGACAAGGGCCGCCCCGCGCCACGCTGGGAACGGGTCTGGACCGCCTTCGTCTGGAGCCAGCCGCTGGGCTACGCCGTCTCGGCCCTGGCAGCCCTGGTCGTCCCCGCGCCGCCGGTGGCGGTGTGGGGCGCGGTCACCCTGCTGGCCACGGCGACGGCGATCGCCTGGACGCCGAAGGCGATCTCGGCCGCCCTGCGCCTGGCCACCGCCGGCTTCCTGGTGCTGACCGCGATCGTCCACGTCGCGGTCAATGCCGGGCGGATCGCCGATCCGGTCGCCTGGATCATCGATGCGTCGCTGATCGCCACCGCGGCGATCCTGGCCGGCTCGGTCTGGCTGAGCCGGCCGAAGGCTACAGCTTGAGCCGCAGCGAGACCTTGAACGTGCGTGGCGCGCCCGGGAAGATCCAGACCGGGCTGTAGGAGCTGGCCGCGTAGCGCGCGTCGAACAGGTTGTCGACCTCGGCCCTGACCGTCAGGGCCGGGGTAAGGCCGTAGTCGACCGCCGCCTTGGCCTTCCAATAGGCCGGCAACTGGACGCCGCTGCCGTCCAGCCCCGCGGCGCGGTCGCCCTGATAGGCCGCGCCGGCGGTCATCGACCAGTTGGTCCCCCGCCCAGTCGGGAAACGCCCGACCACGAACAGCCCGCCCGAGTGCTTGGGCACGTTCAGCACATCCGGACTGGCGAAGGCGCTGTCGTCGGCCCGGGCCTTGGTCCAGGCGTAGTTGGCCACCAGCTGCCAGCCCTGTCCCAACTTCATGGAGCCGTCAAACTCGACGCCCTTGCTGGTCAGGCGGCCGACCGGGGCCAGGAAGTTGGGATCGGTCGGGTCGCTGGTCAGGATGCCGCGCTTTTCGATGTCGAAAGCAGTCAGGCCGATGTCGACGCCGGCCCAGGTCCCCGAGACCCCGACCTCATAGCCCTTGGCCGTTTCCGGCGCGAAGCCGGTCCCGTCCCGGCCGGTGCCCGAGTTCAGCACGAACGACTGACCCCAGCTGGCGTGCAGCGCCCAGGCGTCGGTCAGCCGGTAGCGGCCGGCCAGGCGATAGTCGAGCGGCTGGCCCTCCGTCCGCCCCGTCGCGCCGGTGCGGTTGTTGCGGATCTTCTGGACGTAGTCGTCATAGCGCACCCCGCCGGTCAGGCTGAGGCGGTCGGTGACCTCCCACAGGTCCTGGACGTAGACGGTGGTGACGCGGCGAGTCTCGTGATTATCCGTAAACGGAAGAAGTGGCAGAGCCTGGCCGCCGTAGACCGGATTGAAGACGTTGATCGGGTACGGCGCGGCCGCCGTCGGGTTGCGGCGCAGGAAGCGTTCCTGGAAGTCCAGCGTGTAGCCCTTGAGGCCGATGCTGACATGGTGATGACCAGGCCCGGCCTGGATGTCGCCGTTCAGCTCCAGCCGGCCCGACCAGTCCTCGACCGCGAAATCGCGCTGCCGGCGCTGGCGCCATAGGGTGTCGCCGACCAGCCGTGACTGGTCGCTGGAAAAGCCCTTCAGCGTGCCCTCGCGATAGGCCAGGCCCCCGTTCAGGCTCCAGGTCCCGCCCAGCGCCGCCTCGCCGCTCAGCTGATGGCGCTTGTTGCGAAACTCGGTGACCCCGTCGCCGGGCTCGCCAAAGAAGGCCGAGGCCGGCAGGGCCAAGGCGTCACCGTTGATCGCCGGCTGGCCGCGGTCGAACGGCGTGTCGTAGCGGGTGATCTCGCCAACGTAAGTCAGGCGCAGGCCGTCCTTGGGCTTCCAGGTGAGCGACGGGGCGATGGCCGTGCGGTTCAGCGTGACGAAGTCGCGCCAGCCGTCGCTCTCCTCATGCGCCACCACCAGGCGGGCGGCCAGGGTGTCTGTCAGCGGACCGGTCAGGTCCAGCTCGCCGCGCCTGAGGCCGAACGAGCCGACGGTCGCCGCCGCCTCGGCCTGCCGCGTGAAGCGCGGGGTCTTGGAGACGATATTGACCCGGCCCGCCGGATCGATGTCGCCGAACAGGGCGCCGGCCGGACCTTTCAGCAGCTCGACCCGCTCGGCCGTCGCAGGATCCCGCGGCGGGGCCAAGCCCCGGTTGGCCAGGAACCCGTCGACATAGTACTCGGCCCCGCCGTCGGGGGTCCCTAAGAACCCGCGGATGGCGAAGTTGTCCATGACCCCGCCGCGGTTGTTCTGCTGGCTGACGCCGCTGACCAGCTCAAGCGCGTCGGACAGGCGCGAGGCCCCGACCGCCTGCAGCAGGTCGCGCTCGATCGAGCGGCTGGACGGCGACATCAGCTCGGTGACCCGCCCGGCGCTGAGCGTGACGTCGGCGGCCGCGTCGCGCCGGCCCAGGATCACGATCGCCTCGACCGCCTCCGCTTCGGGAAGAGGCGCGGCGTCGACACCGGACGCGGACAACAGGCACGCGACCGCGCAGCTCGAAAGCGAAGGCAAGACCGGAAACTCCGTTTGTAATGTTATATTGTATCGGCTAATCGAAACCTCGCCATGCTGTCAACCGTCGCTGTCGCCGCCCCGCCCTCACCCGCCCCCACCGCGCGCATCCGTTCGATCGACGCCCTGCGCGGCCTCGTGATGCTGCTGATGCTGGTCGACCACACGCGGGAGTTCTTCTTCATCCACGCCCAGGTGTCGGACCCGATGAACCTGGCCACGACGCCGCCGGACCTGTTCTTCACCCGGATGGCCGCGCACCTGTGCGCGCCGGTGTTCCTGGCCCTGACCGGTCTGGCCGCCTTCCTCTACGCGGCCAAGAGCGGCGGCGCGGCGGCGGCCTCGGGCTTCCTGTTCAAGCGCGGCCTGTTCCTGGTCGCGCTGGAGCTCACGCTTGTCGGCTTCGCCTGGAATTTCTCGCTGAACCCGCCGGTGATCTACCTGCAGGTCATCTGGGCCATCGGCCTGTCGATGATCGCCCTGGCCGCGCTGGTCCATCTGCCGCGCGCCGCCCTGATCGCCGTCGGCGTCGTCATCATCCTGGGCCACAACCTGCTCGACCCGATCGCCTTCGAGCCGGGCCAGCCCGGCCACGCTCTGTGGGCCATCCTGCACGATCGCGGCTTCATCGAACTGCCCTGGGGCGCGCGAGCCCGCACCTCGTATCCGCTGCTGCCCTGGATCGGCGTCGCGGCCCTGGGTTACGCCATCGGCCCTTGGTTCCGGCAGGAGGCCTTGAGCCGCCGCCGCAAGCTGGTGCTCTCAGGTCTGGCGATGCTGCTGCTGTTTGCCCTGCTCCGCGCGACGAACCTCTATGGCGATCCGACGCCGTGGAGCGTCCAGCCCACCGCGCTCGGCACGATGATGAGCGTGCTGAACCTGCAGAAATACCCGCCCTCGGCCGACTTCCTGCTGCTGACCCTGGGCGTCGGCGCCCTGTTGCTGGCAGGCCTGGAGAAGATCCCCGACCGCCTGGCCATCGCCGTGGCGGTGTTCGGCGGCGCGCCGCTGTTCTTCTACCTCCTCCACCTCTACGGCCTGCACCTGCTGCACCTGCTGGCCACGGCCGTGTTCGGGCCCAACCAGGGCGAGGTGTTCGGCCTGCCGAACGTCGCGTCGCTATGGCTGCTGTCGGCCGTCGTCGCCGCGCCCTGCTGGTACGCGTGCCGCTGGTTTGGCGCCCTCAAGCGCCGCAGCGATCAGCCGTGGATGAAGTACCTCTAGGACGAGGTCAGTCGGGGCGGAACTTGTTCACCGCCACCCGCAGCTGGCCGACATTGATCGGCTTGGCCAGCACCTCGATGCTCTCGAAGCCCTTGCGCGGCAGGTCGCCATAGCCGGTGGCGAACACGAACGGCACGCCGCGCTCGCGCAGCTGCTCGGCGACGGGAAAGACCATCTCGCCGCCGATATTGACGTCCAGCACCGCGCCGTCGGGTTGAGGATCTTCGCCGCCCAGCCAGGCCAAGGCGTCTCCGACCGCGCCGAACGACCCGGCGACTTCGCAGCCCAGATCGTCGAGCATGTCCTCGACCATCATGGCCACCAGGGCCTCGTCCTCGACGATCATCACCTTGGATTTCATGCGGCCAGCCAGCTCATGCAGCGAGACTCATCCGTTGTGAAAGCGGCGCGCGCAGGGTGTAGATGACGCCGTCCGGCGTGAAATCGAGGGTGGCCTTGCCGCCCAGGTCGCGCGCCAGGCCGCGGGTGATCATCTGCGACCCGAAACCCTTGCGCTCGGGCGTGCCGACGATCGGCGGGCCGCCAACCTCGCGCCAGGTCAGGGTCAGCATCGGCGGGCTCGCCGTCTCTTCGACGCTCCAGCGAATGACGATCCGCCCGTCGGCCGTCGACAACGCGCCGTGCTTGGCCGCGTTCACCGCCAGCTCGTGCAGGGTCATGTGCACCGACACCGAGGTCTCGGCGCTGAAGGTCAGGGCGGGGCCGATGATGTCGAAGCGGTCGGAAAGGTTGGCGCTGAACGGGGCCAGGGCCTTATCCAGGATCTCTTCCAGCTGGGCGCGCCCCCAGGCGCGGCGCGTCAGCAGCTCGTGGGCCTTGGACAGGGCCAGGATGCGGTTCTCGAAGGTCTCGGCGAAGGCTTCCGGCGAAGACGCCGCGCGCAGGGTCTGGCGCGAGATCGACTGGACGATGGCCAGGGTGTTCTTCACCCGGTGGTCCAGCTCCTGCAGCAGGAAGGTGCCGTGGTGGCGAGCATCGACCAGGCTGTCGTGCAACCGGCCGCTCTCCAGGGCCGAGGCCGTGGCGCGGGCGATGACCTGCAGCTTCTGCACCGTCTCCGGCGACGGCGTATGCTCCTGCGCCCAGTAGGCGCCGATGGCGGCTACCGGGTCCTCCATCCGCACCGGCGTCATCACCAGGCTTTTGACGAAGGTCGGGCGATAGGCGTCGTGCGGAATGCGGTCGTCCAGATAGATGTCGGGGATGACCACCGTCTGGCGGTTCAGCATCGCCCAGCCGGAGATGCAGGCGGTCAGCGGGAAGCGCTTGCCCTTCCACAACGGGCCGATCGCATCCTCGTCGAAGTACCAGCACTGGTTATTGTCGCGCAGCACGAAGGCCACGCCGTCGGCGCCCGAGATGCGGCGAGCGGCCTTGCGGACCACGTCCGCAACCTCGCTGATAGTGCGGGTCGCCGAGAGCGCCTCGATGGTTTCGATGAGCGTCAGCAGGCCGTTGTCGGCGTGTTGGGCATCGTCTCGGGGCGCGTAGTCCAGCATGTCTCCAACATCACACGGCGGTTGTATTCGAAACCCTAACATGCGCGCCAAGACGGGCAAGCTGGGCCTTATGCGACCGATGCGCGCAAACGCACATGCGCACCGGTTGAGCCCGTCGCGGCGCTTTCGTCGGGTTTTCGACACAAGGCTCGCCGAACGCCGGACTCCCTTGCGGAGTCAGGGCTGGACGCGAGTTTCCGACCTGGTTCGCGCTCTGCGATTATGACGCTGCGGGCTCGGCGGCGGCCGGCTCACCGCGCAGCACCCGCGACAAACGGTCGCGGTCCAGAGCGCCTTCCCAACGCGCCACGACCAGGGTCGCGACCCCGTTGCCGACCAGATTGGTCAGAGCTCGGCATTCGCTCATGAACCGGTCGACACCGACCAGCACGGCCAGGGCCGCGATGGGGATATCGGGTACGACGGCCAGGGTCGCAGCCAGGGTGATGAAGCCCGCCCCGGTCACGCCCGAGGCTCCCTTCGAGGTCAGCATGGCCACGCCCAGCAACGCCAGTTCCTGGCCAAGCGTGATCGGGGTGTTGGTCGCCTGGGCCAGGAACAGGGTGGCCAGGGTCATGTAGATGTTGGTGCCGTCCAGATTGAAGCTGTAGCCGGTGGGGATCACCAGGCCGACGATCGAGCGCTTGGCGCCGGCGTTCTCCAGCTTCTCCATCATCTGCGGCAGCACGCTCTCGGACGAGCTCGTGCCCAGCACGATCAGCAGCTCCTCGCGGATATAGGCCAGGAAGCGCAGGATCGAGAAGCCGCTGGCCCAGGCGATCGCGCCCAGCACCACCAGCACGAACAGGATCGAGGTCAGGTAGAAGGTCGCCACCAGCGCGCCCAGCTGCATCAGCGCCCCGATCCCGTACTTGCCGATCGTGAAGCCCATGGCCCCGAACGCCCCGATCGGCGCCAGCCGCACCACCACATGGATGACGCCGAAGAACAGCTTGGCGATGTCTTCCAGCACGTTGGCGACCTTGTCGCCGAAGTCGCCCATCCGCGTGCAGGCAAAGCCCGTCAGGATGGCCACCACCAGCACCTGCAGCAGATTGCCCTCGGCGAAGGCTCCCACGAAGGTGTCGGGGATCAGGTGCAGCAGGTACTCGACCAGCCCCTCGCCATGCTTGGCTTTCTCGACATAGCCGGCGGCGATCGACGGATCGACGGTGGCGGGATCGATGTTGAAGCCATCGCCGGGCCGCAGGGTGCGCCCGACCAGCAGGCCCAGCGCCAGAGCCACCGTCGACACCACCTCGAAGTACAGAAGCGCTTTGACGCCCACCCGGCCGAACGCCTTGATGTCGCCCATCCGGGCGATGCCGCCCGCCACGGTGCAGAAGATCACCGGCGCGATGACCAGCTTGATCAGCTTGATGAAGGCGTCGCCCAGCGGTTTGACCGCCACCCCGATCTTCGGCCAAAGCGCCCCGACCAGGATACCCAGCGCAATGGCGACCAGGACCTGCACATAGATCGATTTCAGATGCCGCAACCCAATCGCCCCCACAAGCTGCGCCCGATCCCCTCGGCGGGGTTCGCACGCCCGCCGTCTTGCGCTATTGACCCTGACCCGCGCGCGCCGCGGCCCGGTAGCTCAGCAGGATAGAGCAGCGCTTTCCTAAAGCGAAGGTCGGGGGTTCGAGTCCCTCCCGGGCCGCCAAAATTTTTCAATGAAAACAATATTTTGATGGATTTTATCGCGTCACAGGCGAGCAGAAAAAATGGAACAAACCAGGTAAAAGTCCCGCCTGCGGGAGTCGATTCCCCGCAATAGTCCCGCACAATGTTCTGCGTGCGTTCTTGATTTTTCGAGGTTGAAACCCAGCGGGCAGCAACTCACTCCGATGCCGATCGCTGACGCTTTGCGCGTTCAGGCTTTCGTCGGCGGCGCGAATCCGTAACCTCACCTCATAGATGCCGCGTCCAGTGCTCTTCAGACACGATTGAGATCGGTCGGCCCTCTTCGCGCCACTCACTTGCCTGCAAGATTTTGTTGCCGAAGGTCGAATGCTTCCAGGAATCGGTCGCGTAGGCGCCGATCACGAGCACCTCGGTCTTGCGACTGAGCCCGCCGCTCACACCGCCACGCTCGACGACGGCGCGTTCGCAGGCTTTGCGCTGTCCATAGATGAAGGTCCCTGTGAAACAATAGGTTCTGCCCGTAAAGGACAGCTTGGGCGGCGGATCGCACAGGGGAAGCGTCGATGACTTCAGGACCTCTCCCAGCTCAAAGTCACGATTGGAGAAACTGCCCAGCGTCTCCAGCAACGACACCTTTTCCTCATCGTCCAAGACACCGTCCGCCAGAGCTTCGTTGATACGCTCATAAAGCGTCCGGATGAGCGGCTGCTCGCTGATCGCGACGTTGGCCGCGAGCCACTTCTGGAGAAACTCGACTTCAGCCTGATTGATATCGCCGTCCGCCGCCACGCCGCGCGCGAGACCGACCAGTTCGTCGATCTGACGCGAGGCGATCCGATCACCGCCGAAGCGATTGAGAAGTTCGTCGTCCATCGTCATCCCCCAATTTCCAATGGTTAGTGCGCGAAATGATCCCGCACGTAGGCCGCGACCTGGTCCAACGGGATCTCCGGCGACGAGGCGCCGGCGCGTACGACCAATCGCTTGGTCGCCGGGCCATTCCCCTCCGACAGCGCGAGGTAGACAGGCGTCCGGGACCGTTTGACATCGATCCTGCAGACCAGCTCGCCCTTCAGCATCGGATAGCTGACAGAGACGCACCCAGCCCTGAAACTCTCGGAGAAGCGATCCTTGATCAGGTTGGTCAGGTGCAGTTCGAACCGGTCACGGACGCCGCCGAAGCAGGCCACGTCTTGACCAATCCCTCGAACGGTTCCGTCGTCCCGAACCCCGATCAGCAGAACCCCGCCGCTGTGATTGCTGAAGGCGGCGATCGCTTTCATGGCGCTGTCCTCCAGTTTCTTGTTCACAAGACCCTGACGGAGATCCCAGCGCAGCGTCTCTTTGAACTCGAGCCGTTCGCCTTCGCCTTCCGCGATCAGCATTTCCAGCGCGGGCCTTTCAGGCTCCCGCTTCGGCTGGGGCGCATTGGGACCGACCTCGATCAGCGTATCCCGTCGCGCGAGAACGCCCTTTTCAACGGCGCGCTCGACCACGACGCCGAGCACGTCACGCAGTTGGGTGCTGGTCGCCTTGAAACCGAAGGCTCGCGAGACAGCCTGAATGGCCTGGTCCTCGGTGGCGCCAAAGTTTCGGGACACCACATCGACCAAAGCCGCTTCGATCTCGGCGGGCGGCAGCATGTCAGGCCGGCGTAGTGTCGGCGAGGCCGCCTCGCCACGATCGCGCACAAGGATATCGGTGCCCGGCGTCGAGAAGAACTCCCCTTCCGCCACGATCCGGCCCATGCGGGTCGAGATGTCGACGGCGTTGCGTATCGCATCGCGAATTCGACCGCCCGCCCTGCCGACGCCCCAGGCGGTGCGCATGCGGACGACGATTTCGTCGAAATGGATCGGCCCTTCGCCTTGAACGACGGATTCCGCCAATTGCGACAGGACCCCCGTCGGCGTCTCATGGATGTCGCCGAAGACATGGGCTGGGCGCGTCACGACCGTCTCGACATAGGGTTGCGAAAGAGCCGCCTCTTCGGCGACGCCTGCCAGCCCCATTTCCGTGACGTCCTCGCGCTCCACGGAAATGATCTCGTAGGGCGCAAGACGCGCCGCGGCCGCGCCATCGCGAACCAACTCGACTTTGGCGGCTTCGATGGCGGCTATGGCTCGCTCGAGCTGCTCCTGCGGACGCTTGAACCAGTCGCCGCTCCAGATACGATGAACGATCCAGCCTTGGCTCTCCAGAACGCTGCGGCGCAAGCGATCGCGGTCACGCGCGGAACGCGCGCCCTTGTAGGACGGCCCGTCACACTCGATGGCCAAAAGATATCGGTCCGGATGATCCGGCGAGGCGACGGCGATATCGATGAACAGGCCCGACACGCCCACGTCCTGGTGAACCTGGTAGCCACGGCTGTGCAGGGCTTGAGCCACCTGGGCCTCGAAGACGGGATGCCGGTCACGGCCGATCGACTCGGCCAGAGACATCCGCCCAGTGCGAGCGAAGTGCATGAACAGTTTCAGCGCGAACACGCCTTTGCGCGTCGAAGCGAAATCAGGGTCGATATCTTCGTCGGTCAGGGAGGCGAAAACCTCGCACCGCCGCTTGGCTCGGCTAATCAACACGTTCAGGCGACGCTCGCCGCCGTCTTGTCCGACAGGTCCAAAGCGCATCGGCGGCCTGGCGTCGAGCGCCGTGGGTCCATAGCCGATCGAGATCAGGATGACGTCGCGTTCGTCCCCCTGGACGTTCTCCAGGTTCTTGATGAAGAACGGCTCGGTCGGATGCAGCTGGAAGAAAGCCTCGTTCGCCGGCGTCAGCTGTCGACGCAGGAGCTCCAGCTGCTCCATGATCGCCTTGCGTTGCGCCGCCGAGAAGGCGACCACACCCAGCGATAGCTCCGGCGTGGTGCGGGCGTGATGGACGATGGCCTGGGCGACGGCCTTGGCTTCCACGGGATTGGTGCGCGAGGCGCCGGTCTCGAACACCCCTTCCTTGATGTGGTGGAAACGCAGACCCAGTCCCGATTGCGCCGTGAACGGACTGGGGATGATCACCAGCTTGTTCTCATAAAACTGGCGGTTCGAGATCGCGATCAGCGACTCATGGCGGCTGCGGTAGTGCCAGCGCAGCATACGCATAGGCAGGCCACGCGCCGTGAACAGCCCCAGGATGCTCTCGATGTCGGCCACCTTGGCGGCGCCTTCATCGTCGTCTCCGTCGGCCTGCCCCGTCATCTTCGAGAAGAAGGCCGTCGGCGGCAGTTGCTGCGGATCGCCGACGACCACCACCTGGCGGCAGCGCGCGATCGCGCCGAGAGCGTCTACAGGCTGGATCTGGCTGGCCTCGTCCATGACCAGAAGGTCGAAGGTCAGCTCGCCCGGCGGCAGGAATTGCGCCACCGATAGCGGGCTCATCATGAAGACGGGCTTCAGCCGCTGTACCGCGGGGGCGGCCTTCTGCATCAGCTGGCGGATAGGCATGTGCCCCCGCCTACGCGCCATCTCCCCTTTCAGGACGCCCAACGGGCCGACCGCGCCGCCAACCAACGGGGGGATCTTTCGGTGATGCGCCCGCGCCACCTGCATGGCTGCCAGGCGAATACGCTGCTGATCCAAATCGACGAACTCGCGAACGCGGCGGCCTTGAATTTCCCCGTCGAACACCGCCAGTTCGGGATCGGCTTCGACCTGCTGCTCCAGCACGGCTTCGAAGAAGGCCTGTTCGAAATCGTCATGCACGGCCACGGGCTCAAGCCGGCCGTCATGCAAGCGCTCGACGATGTCGTTCAAGCCCAGCGCCGCGGCCTGCTTGGCGCGGGCGCGATAGTTCACCCAGGAGGTCAACCGCTCGCCGCCGTCTCGCCAAGCCGCCAGATGGGCGCCCAAGATCGCGACCGGCGTCGTCAACAGATCTTCAGCCACGACGGCCGCCTCGGCGCCAGCCTTGAGATCGCCGAGCAAGGCGCCGACGTCAGCGGTCCAGACGTCCCGCGCCGCCAGGCTCGCTTCCCAACGGCTCGCCAGTCCAGTCCGGTCGGCGATCCGTGACGCCAGCGCGCGGATGTCTCCGTTGGCCAACAGCCACAACGCCGCCTCAGACAACTCGGTCCAGTCCGACGCCTCGGCGCGCCATCGAGACCCGAACGCCGCCCGCCCCTGCGCGTCAGCAGAGACCAGAGCCGCGCGGCGGCCCTGGCCCTTCAAAAGGTCATCCAGATCACGCAGGCGGACGGCCAGCGAGGGTTCATCCTGAAGGCGCAGCGCCAACAAAGCCCGGTGCGTGCCAACGACGACATCGCAAGCCTGCGCCAAGGCGGCGAGGTCGGTCAAAGCTGGCTCTTCCGCTGAGCCGAACAGCTCCCGTCGACCGCTTCCCACCTCGTCCCAGAGCCGATTGACCTCTGTCCAGAGCGTATCCAGGTCACGCGCCAGCGCCACCGTAAGATCGGCGATGCGCCGGCGATCCGGGCTGGCGCTGACGATGAGACGCGGCTCCGCGCCCAGACCACGCAGACTGCGCATCCACTCCACCAGCGCCGTAAGCGGCGCGGCCGCCGACCGCTCTCCTCGCCAGTCACCAGCGAAAGCGCTACGGCCAAACTCGGCGTCGTCCCGGATGAGCTTCAGGGCCGCCTGTCCGCGCGCTAGAGTGTCCAGAAGCGCCAACTGGCGCGCCAGCGGCGTTTTCGGGTCAGTCAGGAACGACCGGACCAGCCGGTCTGCCGCCCGCCACTCACCGCTGAACAGCCTGAAGAAGGACGACCCATGGGCCGCGAGCACGCCGCGCGCCGCTGCCAGATCCGCCGACCAGCCAGCATCGCTCAGAGCCGCACCGATCTCACGACGCGCTTCTTCCAAGGCTTGAACCGCGCCTGCTAGGTCCGCCGCTCTCTCGATGCCGCTGTTCCAGAGGTCCTGGGCGAAAGCGGCGGGATCCGCGTCCGGCGCCGCCCCTACCCGCTCGCCGATCTGGGCCAGGTCCGCCAATCCCTTGACGTCAGTCGGCCGCGCCTGACGTCCCAGCGCCTCGGCAAGCCGGCGTCCCTGCTCGAGCAGGAGAGGGACACGGCTGACGATCACGACGGCCCGATCGAAAGCCTCGTTCGACATGGCCGGGTCGAGCGGTGCGAGCACTGTTCGCAGCGGCTCCAAATCGACCGACCAGGCCTCGCTCGAAAAGATCGGAGCCAACTGAGTTGTCAGCGCCGTATGCTCGACGCCGTTGGCGAGCAGATCGCGCACCACGCTCGGCGTGTCCCAGATCTCGGACGCCAAGGCCTCGGCGTCGAGCGACGGCGCTTCGGCGAGACGGCGCGCCAGGACCGCCAGGGGTTCAAGTCCGGTCAGCGTCTCCGGCTCGCGCGCTTCAAGCAGGCTCGCGATGGCGACATTCTCTTCGCGCATGGCGACTAGGCGCAGGTACAGCGCCGCCAGTCGCTCTTCCAGCCGGGCAATATCCGTCGGCATCGCCCTGTCCCGTTCGACGCCACGCCACAGATGTTCGCCTGGCGCGCCGATGTCGAGAACGCGTTCGGCCAATTCCCCCAGCAGCCGTGAACGCTCCTCGAACGCCGCCTTAGTCCAGGCTTCCACGCCGTCGAGACGCAGATAGCCCGGCTTCACACCCGCCTGTCGCAGACGAACGAGATGGCCGATCACCTCATAAGGCGTCTGTTGCGACGCGCCCAGGGGCGTATGCAGTCGTTCGGCGTGGGCGTTCAGGTGATCCCGAGCATCCGTGAGGCGGGCGTTCAGCGCCTCCAGGCTCTCAGACTTCGGTGCGCCCAGTTCCCAGGTCCGACGAAGCTCCTCGAGGACGGCGCGCTTGTTGGCCTTGTTGCTATGCAGTTCGAGGCAGGCGTCGCCAACACCCGTGGAATCCAGGCGGCGCTTCACCACCTCCAGCGCGGCCATCTTCTCCGCGACGAACAGCACCGTCTTCCCATCGGCGATCGCCGAGGCGATGACGTTGGCGATGGTCTGGGACTTGCCGGTGCCTGGCGGCCCCTGGATCACCAGGTCACGCCCGCGACGCACCTCTTCCACCGCCAAGGTCTGAGAGCTGTCGCTGTCGACGATATGGATCATCTCCGACGGCGAGATATTGGCGTCGATCGACTCGTCTTCCGACAGGAGGGCTTCACCTTCGGGGAAGCCATCGGACACCAGCGGGCGGATCAGCGCGTGATCGGCCAGCTTCGCGCCCGCCGGCCACGTGGCCGGGTCCAGGTCGCGGTACATCAGAAACTTGGCGAAGGAAAAGAAGCCCAGGACGATATCGTCCGGATCGACAGACCAGCCTTCCTTCGACGAGATGGCGTCAGCGACCGCCGCGGCGTAGGCGGACGGGTCGAAATCGTCACTCGCCTCGAACGTCGGCAGCTTCAGGCCGTGAACACGGTCCAGATAGGCTTCCAGCGACAGGTTCGCGGCGAAGTCCTCCAGCCGCGCGCGCAGCTTGAATTTCTCGGCCGCATTGCCGCGCTCCAGCTCGACCGGAACCAGAATGAGCGGCGCGTACCGGACGACGCTCGTATTGTTCGGATCGACCCACTTCAGGGTTCCCAGCGCCAGGAAGAGGATGTTGACGCCCTGCTCCTCTTCCAAGGTTCTGGCGTCGTAATAGAGGTCTAGCAGCTTCTTCTGCAGACCTGCGGGAGTCAGCCGGGTCTGGAGTCGGGTGTCGGCATGGCGATTGGCGACGCCGCGTGCATCGACCCCGTCGTCCTCGGGCTGCGCCAGTTCCGCGATCTCGATTTCATCATCGTCCTGCTCGGCGGTCGCGCCCTTGCCGGCCAGGAAGGTGAAGGCCTTGCCGTCCTTGACCAGCAATCGGAACACCTCGGCCGTGCGCTCGTCGATCACCTCAAGCGTCTTGGCGCTCTTTGCCGAACGCGGGATGTTCAGAAGCCGGTTGCGGGCTGAGAGATCCAGTAGCTCCGTCCTGGCGCGTTCCAGCTTCGCATCCAGCGGAAGATCGCTTTCGAACACCGATTGGCGCTCGCCCGCAGCAGTTGCAGCAACATCAGTCATATTCGCCCCCGTTGAGCGCACTCTACGAGGGGGACGTGCATCGTCTAGAGGGCGAACCGCAAATTGAGCATGGCCGAGCCTAGCCCCCGCGCGCCCTTGAGCGGCGCAATCCGATCAGCTCGGTGGCGTCGCGCCAGTTGCGGACCTCGGCATCCGCCCAGAAACAGGACCTCTTCCGGACGGCGCGTGTTCAACGATCCCAATCTTCATCGGCCAACGGCTCTGCGTTCAGTTCGTCACGAAGCGTTCGCCAATTCGGCAAAGACTTGTCCATCAGATCGACAAAACGGTCTGAGTGCTGGCGCTCCAGGAAATGCACCAGTTCGTGAACGACAATATATTCGAGAGTTCGGGAAGGCTTCTTCACCAGCTCGAGATTAAGCCAAATGCGTCCGGCATCGACGCTGCACGTCCCCCATTTGGTCTTCATCCGCTTGATACCCCAGACCGGTGGCGGCACATCCAGTTTGATCACCCACTTGTCGATCATAGGCGCCGCTTGCGATCGGAGCTCTTCCCGGTACCAGCTGAGGAATACACGCTCTCTGGTGTCGCGGTCGCTCTCGGACCTGACATAAAGATCAAGGGCCTTCACGCTGCGGACTTGTACCCAGCCAGCGGGGGCGCCTTCGATCACGCGCAGCCGATATGGCCGTCCCATGAAATAATGGGTCTCGCCCGACACATAGGCGCGCTCCGATTGGCGAGGCTGATCGGCGAACCGGGCGCGTTGACGTTTGATCCAGGGCAAGCGGGTCACTACGGCCAAGCGAACCGCATCGTCGCTCACGGCGAGTGGCGCTGCTACCCGAACTCGCCCGTGGGGGGGATAAACACCGACATGCAAGTTCTTAATTGGCTTGCGTACGACGTCGATACGAAGACCGCCAACACTGATTTTATGCGCCTCAGTACTCATGCTGGCTCTTCACCAGATCCATGATGAACTCGACCTGCTCGTTGTCGGAAACATGACAGCGGATAGCGTTGCGAATTTCGCGCTCTTTGAAGGTATTTCCGCGCCAGTCGTCCTTCTTGACCTTGCGAATGTCGGTATCGATCGCCGCGGCGACGTCTTCGTTATTGCTGAGGTTGTCATACAGCGCGCGCCGCGCGGCCGAGTTCATTGAGTCTGGATAGGTCGCGCCGCCCGGGTTGCTCGCCGCCTTTGTGAGCGCCACGATCTTGGCGAGATATTCTTCGTAGTCGATGCCAATGTCTGGAATTGACGCTAAGTGCTCGTATAGGACCAACAACTATAAACGATGCACCGCTTGTTGCTCCTTCACAAGCGCGGCCCTTTGCTCTTCAGATAGGGCCAACCGAGCCTCTACCGTGATCTCCCCGACTAAAAGGTCGATCACAAACGAACGCCAAACGGCTACGCTATTCGACAGCAGCCAAGGATATCGTCGGATAAGCCGGCGGAGCACCCAGAGCGGCAGCCTAATCTCCATAGGAAGCCGGTGGAGCGCTGCACCTGGTCAACACCGGTTTCATCGAGCGTCAGTAGAGGTCTCGCCGCCATGCACCGCGCATGGGTCGCCATGGCGCATGAGCCAGTCAAACGCAGACAGCTGAATCCTGCCGCTGACGGGGTTCTTGCATTGCGCGCCTGAACGGGTCCGTTCGCCGCACATCGCTCGGCCGTCTAGCGCGACCCATAGCTCGTACTCCTCCACCTCCAGCTGGTAATGAGCTGCAGCAACCGCCTTCCAGTCATCCAGATAGGCGAGGACCATTTCGGCCTCGAGAGGGATGGTTTCTGCCCCTCCGGGCGCTGACACGGCCGCGCTGAACTCGATGCCGGCTTTGACCAGCTTCTCGACGACTCTTCGTTCTTCAGCGCGCATGGGTGGCTCCAAAGGCGTTTGCGGGATCAACGATAGTCACGGACAGATCGCGAAGGAGCGCGCCAAGTTCGTCGCGTAGCGCTCTGGCCGCCAAGGCCGTGCGCGTCCGTATCGTTCGGGATGACGGGATCCACGCACATGGGGCGAGGTAGCTGGTCGCCCATCCCAGATCCTTGGTGCGGATCGCACCGGCCCAGATCTCACTTGGCCCTTCGAAGGCCTGCGACCCGGCCGGCAACTGAGCAGAGGGGGGCGGCGCAGCTTCGTCCGCCCAACATCCTTTGAGAAGCCAGCTGGTCGGCGACTTGGTGAACCGCCTGGGACGGTCCTGAACGCGTTGGGCGTACCCCCGCGCGCCGCGAATGAGTTCGTCCGGCGTTGCGTCGCCACAGCGGACCAGGCGCATGAACGCGACCTTGGCTCCACGCTGTTCGACCTTGTTCGGATAGGCGGACCAAAACTCAGCGAAGTGATCCTCGGATGTCCCCGCCTGGGGCGCGTTGGGTTCACTTACCGGTTCTATTACAGGTTCCTCTATATAGGCGGACGCCATATTGGCGGGTGTTGGTGCCGAAATTGGCGGGTGTTTCGCGCCAAATTGGCGACCGAAGGCCCTCTTCAGCTTCGCCAAATTGGCGCCCCCTGGGCTCTCCAGGGATGGCTGGTCGGGCTCTTGACCGCCCTCCCCGCCGAAACGGCGCAGCGTATAGAAGTAGGCGCTTTCGCCACGCCGCCGGTCCTGCCTAGCCTCACGGCTGATCCATCCTTCAGCGATCAACCAGGCCAGATGCCTCTCGATCGTCCGCTCGCCTTGCGCCGTCCACTTTGCAAGCCGCTTCACGGAGGGGAAGCAAGTCCAGGCTTCCCGGCCCTCGTCCCGAGCATGTTCCGCAAGCGCGACCAGAATAAACTTGGCGCCGCTGCTGCGGATCGGGGCGTTGAAGGCCCATTGCATGGCGTAGAGGCCCATTTCAGGCCTCCCCTGCACAGCTAGGAAGGTTAGACACCCGCCCAAAAACGCCAATGAAAACAAGACCCCGTTTCGAACGAGTTAGACACACTAACGCATTGTTTTCATTTACTAGTAGGACATCCTCCCGGGCCGCTATAAACGGTCAATATTTCAACATCTTGAGATATTTTCTAGCCCGCGGCCAGCCGTCTCGAAACCGGACCAAAACGGGCAGAACGGGCAGAACGGGCAGAACGGGACTCGAAGTCCCCGAATAGTCCCGGATAATGTTCCACCTTTGTTTACGGCACTTCGAAGCATTCAATCCTTAGTTCGTCACAGCGCAGCCCTTCGCGTCTGCCCGGTCTCGGCTGTCGGGCACGCCCCATAGCGTCACGCGCACCGGTCTCGGTGGACGGAGGCGCAGTCGGCTCCTTGTGACGGCGGCGCGGGCAGCTTCAGCCCAGCTTTTAGGCGCCGGGGCCGATCGCAGCGGACCTATCTCATTGCCATTGAGCATCGTGTGATTGTCATACAATGTACTTCGGTTCTTGTAATCGGAGACTACTCGACATGACGCGATTGGCGCCCCGCTGGCGGCAGCTGTGGATCGGGATCGTCGCCTGCTATGCGGCGACAGCGTGGGGGTCCGACGCGGCGGCGCAGGGTAACAAGGCTTCGACGGATGCGAACCTGACGGCCAAGGCGGTCTGCGAAAGCGTCGTGGCCTGGGATCTTTCGCGACTGGACGGCGCGCCGACCTCGATCACGGCCGCCAAGCTGGTTGCGGCGGCGAACGGGACGCCGGAATATTGCGACATCAGCGGCTATGTGCAGCCGCAGATCCAGTTCCAGCTGCGTCTGCCGACCAAGACCTGGAACGGCCGCTACTTCCAGGTCGGCTGCGGCGGCTTCTGCGGCGGCGTGAACATCCAGAACTGTGGCGACGTGCTGGCCAAGGACTTCGCCGTCAGCGCCAACAACATGGGCCATGTCGGCCACTTCCTGCGCGACCCGCTGTGGGGCGAGAGCGAAGACGCGCGCCGCGACTACGGCCGCCGCGCCACCCACGTCTCGGCCATCGCGTCCAAGGCCATCGTCGAGAAGTTCTATGGCGCCAAGCCCGCCTTTTCCTATTTCCGCGGCTGCTCGACGGGCGGTCGCGAGGGGCTGATGGAGGCCCAGCACTATCCGGGCGACTTCGACGGCATCATCGCTGGTGACCCCGCCTTTGCCGGCCGCCTGGGCGCGATCGCCAACACCTGGGACGCCAAGTATCTGCTCAAGCCCGACAACACGCCGGTGATGTCCGACGCCACCCTGCAGGTGCTGCACCAGGCGGTGATCGCCGCCTGCGACGGGATCGACGGGGTCAAGGACGGGATCATCATGGATCCGCGCGCCTGCAAGTTCGACGTCAAGACGGTGCGCTGCAAGGACGGCAACGAGGGCGCGACCTGCCTCAGCGAGGCCCAGGTCGCCGCCGCGCTCAAGGTCTATGACGGCCCGCGCAACAGCAGGGGTGAACGCCTGTTCCCCGGCGGCGAGACCTTCGGCAGCGAAGGCGCCTGGAAAGGCGACGACCGCCTGACCCTGGCCGACGGCGCCCAGCGCTTCCTGAACTTCACGCCCAATCCGCCGACGTCGTTCACCTACCGCGATTTCGACTTCGACGCCGACATCCCGAAGATCAAGGACGCCCTCACCCGCTATGACCCGGTCGCGCCGGACACCGCCCCCGACCTGACCGCCTTCGAAGCGCGGGGCGGCAAGCTGATCCTGTATCACGGCTGGGCCGACCAGGGCGTCTCGCCCCTGAACACGCTGGACTATTACGCCCAGGTCCACACCCGTCAGGGCGGGCTGGACAAGACCCGCAACTGGTTCCGCCTGTTCATGGTGCCGGGCATGTTCCACTGCCGCGGCGGCAATGCGCCCAACACCTTCGACTTCATGCCGGCCGTCATGGCCTGGGTCGAGAAGGGCGAGGCTCCGAATGGCGTGGTCGCGACCCAGAAGGACGCGAGCGGCGCGGTCATGCGTCAGCGCCCCCTATTCGCCTACCCGCAGTTCGCCGCCTATGACGGCAAGGGCGACGTCAACGCCGCCGCCAGCTGGAAAGCCGCCACGCCGAAAAAGCTGACCGACGACCGCATCGACTGGATCTTCGGTCCCAAGGCCACCGCCCCGCAGACGGGAGAGCAATGATGAGCCCCCTGATCGTCGGCATCGGCGGGGCCACGCGTCCCGGCTCGACCACCGAACTGGCGCTGAAGGTCAGCCTGGCTGCGGCGCAAGCTGCCGGGGCCGAGGTCCGCCTGTTCGACGGCGCCTTCCTGGCCAGCCTGCCGCACTATGATCCCGCCGCCGCGCGCACCCCGGCCGAGGCGGCGTTCATCGCCGCCTGCCGCGCCGCCGACGGCTTCGTGATCGCCAGTCCCGCCTATCACGGCGGCGTCTCGGGCCTTGTGAAGAACGCCATCGACCTGATGGAGGAGATGCGGGCCGACGCGCGGGTCTATTTCGACGGCTGCGCGGTCGGCTGCATCGCCACGGCCTATGGCCCGCAAGGCGGCGGGCCCGTGCTGGCAGGCCTGCGGGCCATCGTCCACGCCATGCGCGGCTGGCCCACGCCCTGCGGCGCCTCGGTCCAGAGCGCGTCCGGGCTGTTCGACGCCGAGGGCCAGTGCCAGGACGCCAAGGTCCGCGAGCAGCTGGAGCTGGTCGGCCGTCAGGTCGTCGCCTTCGCCCGGACCACCGCCCAAGCGGCTTGATCCTGATCAATTTCCAGGCGCCGCGCAGCCATCGGCTTCGCGGCGCCGCTTTGCCGTCCAACCCCGGCTTCGATTGCATACCGTATGCGACAGGGGTGGGACCCGTCTTGGAAAGGCCGATTTCCTTGATTACCCATGATACTCGACGAGGGCGGCGCAGGCCGGCTCTCTCCGTGCTGCTGGCCGCGTCCGCGCTGGCCAGCACGGCCCAGGCGCAGGACACGGTGATCCACGCCGGCCGGCTGATCGACGGCCTGACCACCAAGCCACGCGAGCAGGTCTCGATCCTGATCGCCAAGGACCGCATCACCGGCGTCGAGGCGGGCTTCGTCACGCCGGCCGGGGCCAAGGTCATCGATCTGTCCAAGGCCACGGTGCTGCCGGGCCTGATCGACTCGCACACCCATGTCACCTCGCTGAGCCGCACCGGCAATGGCATCGCCAAGGCGGTGACCAATTCGGCGCTGGACGCGGCCCTGGCCTCGACGGTCAATGTCGGCAAGATCCTGCAGTCGGGCGTCACGACGGTGCGCGACCTGGGCGGGCTGTCAGGCGTCGATATCGCCATGAAGAAGGCCATCAACCAGGGCTCGGTCGCCGGACCTCGCATGTGGGTGGCCGGCGAGGCCATCGGCCCGACGGGCGGCCATAACGACTGGAGCCACGGCTATGCCGAGGACGTCTCGCGCCGCGACTGGGGCGCGGGGCTGGCGGATGGTCCCGACGCCGTGACCAAGCTGGCCCGCACCGAGCACAAGCTGGGCGCCGACCAGATCAAGATCATGCCGAGCGGCGGCGTGGTCAGCCAGGGCGACGATCCCAAGGCCCAGCTGATGAGCGAGGCCGAGATCAAGGCCGCCGTCGAGGCCGCCCACGCCCTGGGCATGAAGATCGCCGCCCACGGCCACGGCAAGGGCGCCATCGACGTCGCCGTCCGCCTGGGCGTCGACTCGATCGAGCACGGCACCTATGCCGACGCCGAGTCCTGGAAGCTGATGAAGGCCAAGGGGACCTATTTCATCCCCACCCTGCTGACGACCCAGCGCCTGTACGAGACCGCCAAGACCCGGCCCGAGGCGCTCAATCCCTCGACCGTGGCCAAGGTTCTGGCCATGGGCCCCAGCCTGACCAAGCTGACCAACGCCCACGCCGCCGGGGTCAAGATCGCCTTCGGCAGCGACACGGGCCAGGGCGAGAACGTCAAGGAGGCCGCGCTGATGGTCCAGGCCGGCATGAGCCCGGCCGAGGTGATCACCGCCGCCACCGCCGCCGGCGCCGACCTGATCGGCTCGCAGGACATCGGCGCGGTCGCTCCAGGCCGATATGCCGACATCGTCGCCGTGGCCGGCGATCCGCTGGCCGACATCACCGAGCTGGAACGCGTCAAGTTCGTGATGAAGGGCGGCAAGGTCTATCGCGCCGACGGCGCCCCGGTGTTCGTGGAGCTCGTCAATCCATGACCGCCGACGCGCTCGAAGCTCCCGCCGCCGTCCGCAAGCCGATCGGCGCCAAGGGCTGGCTGATCATCGGCATCTGCCTGTTCGGCATTTCGACCGGCCCCGCCGCCTTTGGCCTGGCCTCGCTGGGCCTGGTCATCAACGCCTTCCAGGAGCAGTTCGGCTGGAGCCGCAGCGAAGTCAGCGGCGCGGCGTCGCTGATGATGCTGTGCACGGCCCTGTCCCTGCCGTTGGTCGGCGGCCTGGTCGACAAGTTCGGGGCGCGACGCGTCCTGATCCCGTCGGTCATCGCCCTGGGCCTGTGCCTGCTGGCCATTCCGCTGGTCGTGACCAAGGTCTGGCAGTTCATGGCCGCCTACGTGCTGATGGGCACCCTGGCCGCCGGGGCCAACAGCGTGCCCTATATGCGCATCCTGGCCTCGTGGTTCGACCGTTCCCGGGGCCTGGCTATCGGCATCGCCGGCAGCGGCACGGGCCTGGGCTTCGCCTACGTCCCCCTGGTCGGCCAGGCGGCGATCCACCAGTTCGGCTGGAAGGGCTGCTATGTCGCCCTGGCGCTGATCATGCTGTGCGTCACCCTGCCGATGGTGCTGTTCCTGCTGAAGGAAAAGGCGCAGGGCGAACCCAGCATCGACTCTGATTCAGACACCGCCGAAGCCAATCCGGCCGAGAGCCAGGGCGACACGCTGAAGGCCGCCATGGCCAAGCGCGACTTCTGGGTGCTGGCCTCGATCTTCGTGGGCCTGGCCTTCGTGCTGTACGGCCTGATCCCGCACATGGTCCCGCTGCTGACCGACCGAGGCCTGACGGCCGAAGCCGCCGCCAGCATGGCCTCGCTGTTCGGCTTCGCCACCTTCGGCGGGCGGGTGCTGATCGGCTTCCTGATCGACCGCTTCGACGCCCGAAAGATCGCGGTGATCTTCTTTGGCCTGTCGGCGCTGGGCATGGCCCTGCTGGCCGTGCCGCTGCCGACCTGGGCGCTGATCGTCCCGGCCCTGCTGCTGGGCGGAAGCCTGGGGGCCGAGGTCGACATGCTGGCCTATCTGACCAGCCGCTATTTCGGGCTGAAGGCCTTCGCCCGGATCTTCGGGGTGCTGTTCTCGGCGGTGATGGTGGCCATGGGCCTGGGCCCCGTCGCCTTCGGCGGGGTCTATGACGCCACCGGCTCGTACCAGGTGATGCTGGCGATCGGCGCGCCGGTCTGCATCGTCGCGGCCCTGCTGATGCTGGTCCTGCGGCCCTATGGCGAGCGCAAGCGGGGGGCGGCGATCTCGGTCACCTGACCGGGATGCTCCGTTCAAAGAGAAAGGGCCGCGCCTCCTTCGAGGCGCGGCCCTTTTTGCTGAGGCGTGGGACCCTAGTAGTCGGCGGGGTTACCCTCGACCTGCACCCGGAAGCCCGAGCGCAGCTGCGGGAAGTAGTCCCACACCGCCAGATGCTGGGTGCAGCGGTTGTCCCAGAAGGCCACCGCATGCGGTGTCCAGCGGAAGCGGACCTGCCAGTAGGCGTTTTCGGCGTGGTTATAGAGGTATTGCAGGAGGGCGTTGCTCTCCTCGCGGCTGACGCCGTTGATGTGGCTGGTGAAACCGCGGTTGACGAACAGCACCTTCTTGCCGGTCACCGGATGGGTGCGGATCACCGGGTGGACCGCCTTGGGGAACTTGCCCTCGGGATCGAAGCGACCGAAGGCCAGAGCGCCGTCGTGGGTCGCCGTCAGGGTTTCCAGATAGGTCTTCATGCCCGGCGACAGCGCGTCATAGGCCGCGTACATGCTGGCGAAGATCGTGTCGCCGCCCAGGGTCGGCAGGGTGTGCATGTAGAGGATGCTGCCCATCGGCGGCACCGCCAGGCACGACATGTCGGTGTGCCATTCCTCGCCGGCGACGTGCTTGGACGTCTCGTCGGCGTGCAGCTTACGCACCTCGGGATGGTCCGGCAGGCCCTTCAGGGCGTGGGCCTGCAGCTCGCCGAAATACTGGCCCACGCGCTTCAGCGAAGCCGGGTCCAGCGTCTGGTCGCGGAAGAAGATCACCTGATGGTCGGCGATCGCCTGGTTCAGGTCGGCCAGCTGGTCGGCCGAGATCGGCTGCGACAGGTCGATGCCGCTGATTTCGGCGCCCAGGGTCGGCGTCAGTTTCGACGCGGTGATGGTCTTGTAGGCCATGAAGGAAACTCCGGTCCGTGGACGCCCGACTTCTGCGGGTCGTCCTCCCCCTTGAAAAACATTGTCGCCGGCCTCGCCGGCCGGCTTTGTCATACAAAGCAGATCGGCCGCACGATCTCAATTTCTTTGTATACAGTATGCAGAAAATCGACGCCTAACGCCGCCATTGCATACAGCATGCCGATTGCGTCGGCGCCGCCCCTCCCCTAAGCCAGCCAGGGGATTTCGACGGAGACGGGGATGGTCAGGAAGACGGGCGACATCGCACCGGGAGAGCGCCTGCGCGACCAGGTCTATCGCCGCATGCGCGAGGAGCTGCAGTCGGGCGCCCTGGAGCCTGGCCGCCGCCTGGTCGAGACCCAGCTGGCCGAGACCTATGGCGTCTCCCGCACCCCCATCCGCGAGGTGCTGCTGCAGCTGTCGCGCGAAGGCGTGCTGACCCAGCAGGAGCGCGGCTTCCTCGTTCCGATCGACACCCAGAAGGACATCCTGGACCGCCTGGAAATGCGCCGCCTGCTCGATGCGCGCCTGGTCCGCCACGCCGCCCAGGAGGCGACGTCCGACGAGATCCGCGCCCTGGCCAAGGCGCACGAACGCCAGGAAAAGGCCCACGCAGCCGGCAAGGCCAAGGCCTTCATCGACGCCAACGCCGAGTTCCGAACCCTGCTGCGCGAAATGTGCCGCAACGCTCTGCTGCGTCGCTGCGCCGGCATGGTCGACGATGTCTTCCAGACGATGCGCGGCCGTATCCATGAGACCCCCGAAAACCGTGACCTGACCCTGGCTTGCGACGCCCAGATCCTGAAGGCCCTGCAGGACCGCGACCCCGACGCCGCCGAGGCGGCGGTGACCGGCTTCGTCGATCGGCTGCTGGCCTACTACGAGGCGCGCGCGGCGGGCGAATAGGCGCAAGACGGCGCCGCTTCACGCGATTCCTCGCTGAAGTTGGATGGAGAGGCGACGGAGCGGCCGGGCGAACCCGGAGACCGTAAGGTTTGTTTGTGTTTCGGCTCGCGAGCCCGCTCCGCCAGGTTGTTCTTGTCCGTGAGGGCGGAGGGCGTGGGCCTTGTCGGCCCGGGACTCCAAGAACCCCCGGACGGGCGCAGAGCAAGTCGATCGGCTACATCCGTCTCGACCCCGACGCTCCACGATAGGCGGCTTTAACGGTCACCGCCCTGTCGCTCCGCTGAAGGCTTGATCCCGAACGGTCCCGTCACCCGTACGCGCCCCTAAAGAGTAAGCCGCACGACCTGACCAAACCGTCCGGGAGCCATCAGCGGCCCCGCTCAACCTATCCCCGTCGCCGCTTTGGGCCGGATCCAAGCGCCCTCCCCTTGCGACGGGGACCAGATGAGTATGGGGCAGGGCTGAGCGCGGATGATGGAATGGCGCGAGAAATCGACAAGCGATTGATTTCGTTTGGTCTGGAACCGCGAATGCCGTGGATAGAACACGCGGAACGCCCGTGCCGGCCCCTCCACCGGCGTTCGCCGGTCCCCCTCCCCCAAAGGGATTTATATACGTGCTTGACCCAAAATGAGAGGTGAGGGATAGTCAGATCACAGTCGGGAGCAGCCGCCGTGATCCAGAAATTCGACAACCTGATCCAGCTTTTCCGGGCCTTTCCGACCGAACAATCGGCCATTGATCACCTGACCGCGACGCGCTGGGCTAACGGAAAGTTCTGCCCTCTGTGTGGCAATGCCGACGAGGCCAAGATTGGAACGTTGAGCGGCACGAACACCCACAAGTGCTACTCGTGCCGCAAGCGCTTCTCCATCAAGGTCGGGACGATCTTTCAGGACACGAAGCTTCCGCTACGCACTTGGTATGCGGCTATCTGGATGATCACGAACCATCCGAAGGGCATCGCCTCGACGACGCTGGCGACGGATCTGGGGATCACTCAGAAGTCGGCCTGGTTCGTCCTTCATCGCCTGCGCCATGCTGCGCGCACGGACAGCTTCAACGCGCCCCTAAGCGGCGACGTTGAGGTTGATGAGACCTATGTGGGTGGCAAGGAGGCTAACAAGCCCAAGCGCCTCCGAAAGCGCGTCAATGGCACGGCCGGTAAGACCGCCGTTGTGGGCGCCGTAAGCCGTAATGGTGATGTGGTCGCTCGCGTCGTCACTTCCACCAACACGGCGACGCTCGACGGATTCGTTCACCAGCACGTCTCGGCTGATGCCTACTCGGTTTCAACCGACGAGCACGCTGGTTATCGCCTGCTAGGCCGAACCTTCAATCACGGCATTGTCCGTCACAGCGCTGGCCAGTACCGCAAGGGCGACTTCCACACCAACTCGATTGAAGGCGTTTGGTCGCAACTGAAGCGCCAGATCATCGGCGTTCATCACTGGGTCTCTCCGAAGCATCTGGACCGCTACGTCGGTGAGATGGCCTATCGCTACAACCGTCGTAGCGAAGCCAAGGGCCAACGCTTCGCCGACCTCCTCGGCAAGATCGAATGCCGCCTCACCTATAAGGCGCTCACCGCATGACCAGCCCGAAGACGGAACCGCCGCTTTTCCTAGACATGGGATTTGGAGAGGCCTTGGCGCGCTTCATACAGACGAAGCCGGAAGAGGTTGCTCCACCGCCAGGGCAAAAGACAAAAGCCCCCAGGCCGAAACCTGGGGACCCTGGTGTTATCGCCTCTGGTAAGGCGAAGGCCGGTGGTAAACGCGGACCCTCGTAGGGCGTCCATTTTGTATGCGCCAATGAGCGCGGACGGTGGTATGCTTACGCATAGCCTTTTTCCTTCTTGGTGGGGGATTGAGACTTCTGAAAGCCGCTCCGGGCCAGGAGCGGCTTTCTTCGTTTCATGGACATCACATCGGCTTCCCTCCAGTTCATGGCTGAAGGTTGAAGGTCCGAAAAATCGGCGCCAAACGCTAAGTTAAATCTGCAAAACCAATTCTGCGCTATTTTCGCCTAATTGATGGATTTCCTCGACTTTTTGTCATTCCAAGCTTGGATATCTCGTCTTTAACGCGCTGTTCCGAAACCGCAGAATTGGGGAAAGCACTTCGCGCAGAATTCAGAAATGTGCGGAACGGAGCACCTGGGTTTGCCCCTCCGAAAGCTTCAGCCCACGACCTCAGCTCGCTCAACCCGACCTTTGGCTTTCGCAAGCTTTTGGGATCGCTTTTTGGTGGATCAAGAGAGGCCACGCTTTGCGATAGTTGGGTCTCTATGCGCGAAGTCGGAGCCATCCTCTCAACCCCAACAGGCTCAAACCGCACGCCATATGCATTGAAGGAGACTCCCCGCTGCCCTGAGGTGAAACCCCTGAAAGTGCCTAAGATCCAGAACTGAAAGTCTGTTCCGGTAGACCAATCGTCCCATATGGTTCTAGCCAGAACCACAAACTGATGGGCAGTGCCGCCAACCACCAATGTCTCAGCGGCAGCCCTGATTAGTCCGTCCTCTAAGCGGCTAGCAATGTCATCCTGCTTTACCGTCGTCGGGACGGTTGGGCCGATAAGGTCAAGCGCCTGGCTTGGCGTCAGCCAGTTTCCGTACTCGACTTCACTGATTTTGCCGGCCGATATCATCGGGACCTAAGCTCTGACGCCCACATCAGAGAGTCAATTTACAGTCTCGCTCTGCCGGTCTCGCTTTCGACCCTACCGCGTGGCAAAGTGGACTCACCGCCCAAGCCTTGATCAGCGACGGCGGCGCGCATCAGCGCTGAGACGCAAGGGACCCCCTTTGTCGGGCGGCTCCCCAAATAAAACACCTCTCGTAGGGAATACGGGAGGCGCGTCTCCTTGCGTGCGCGTGATCAACCGTCCCGGCTCCAGGCCGGGCAACGCGGGGATTTACATGCGCAAGGTTCTAGCAGCGGCCATCGCCGTCGTTGCTCTGGGTGGCTGTGTCTCAACAACCATGAAGCAATCTGTCGGGCTTCCGATTGAAGAGGCCTACATGCGTCACGGTCGGCCGGTGAACGAGTTCGATCTTCCCGATGGCCGTAGAGCTTTTCAATTCCGGGTCGGAGGCGGAACAGCAACTCTTCCACAGTACGGAACGGCCACGGCAACGACGGTAGGCGCCACGACCACCGTAAGCACGATGACAACGCCAGGAATGGTCCACTCCGAGGGATGCCTGACAACCCTGATCGCGGCCAAGCGTGGAACCGGATGGGTCGTCGAAGAGTCTCGCGTGCCTAAGCAGTTGGTGTGCTGACCATGAAGGACAAGATTGCACTGGTGGCCGCTATAGGCGCCCTTATCGGTATCACCGCTTTCCTCGTTCTCGGCACCGACGCCAAGTTCTGGACCGGAGCCTCTGTCGTTGCTGGCCTCTATATGCTGGCCATGATCGTCGATCGTGTTGGACGAGTTGCTGATGCAGCCGAAGAAACGCGCGACCTAACTCGCGAGATGGCCGTTAACGTCGAGCGCAGCAATCACAAGCTCAACGACATTGCGGAGGCCTCAGTAGGCACGCCTCAAGCGCCTCGCAGGAATCTACTGCAAGGCATCAGCTAGGAGGTAGGGCACTGTCTTTATCGTACGGTGCCTTTCCATTTTGGGTCACTCAGGTATATAAACCCCTCCCCCAAAGGGGGAGGAGAGATTTATCCGCCCCGCTTGGGGGCGGACAGACCGCGCAGCGGTCAGGTGGGGGCCTGTGCTGAGCTTACCCCGCCTTCGCCAGATCCAGCGCCACATCGGTGATCATGTCTTCCTGGCCGCCGACCATGCGGCGCTTGCCCAGTTCCAAGAGGATCGTGCGCACGTCCAGGCCGTGGTCCTCGGCCGCCTTTTCGGCGTGGCGCAGGAACGACGAATAGACCCCCGCATAGCCCAGGCTGAGGGTCTCGCGGTCGACGCGGACCGGGCGGTCCTGCAGCGGGCGGACCAGGTCCTCGGCGGCGTCCATCAGCTTGAAGAGGTCGCAGCCGTGGTTCCAGCCATAGACATCGGCGGCGGCGATGAAGACTTCCAATGGCGCGTTGCCGGCTCCGGCCCCCATGCCCGCCAGCGAGGCGTCGACCCGGATGGCGCCGTTCTGGACGGCGGCGATCGAGTTGGCGACGCCCAGGGACAGGTTGTGGTGGGCGTGGATGCCGCGCTCGGTCTCGGGTTTCAGCACCTTGTCATAGGCCTGCAGGCGCGCGGCGACGGCGTCCATGGTCATGGCCCCGCCGCTGTCTGTGACGTAGACGCAATGGGCGCCGTAGGTCTCCATCAGCAGGGCCTGCTGGGCCAGGGCCTCGGGCGGGCTCATGTGGCTCATCATCAGGAAGCCGGCGACGTCCATGCCCAGGCCGCGGGCGTATTCGATGTGCTGGCGCGAGACGTCGGCCTCGGTGCAGTGGGTGGCCACCCGCACCGAGCGCACGCCCAGCTCGTAGGCGCGCTTGAGGTCATGCACGGTGCCGATACCCGGCAGCAGCAGGGTCGTCAGCTTGGCGTGGGTCAGGACCTCGCCGACCGCCTCGATCCAGGCCCAGTCGGTGCAGGCGCCGAAGCCATAGTTGAACGACGAGCCCGACAGGCCGTCGCCGTGAGCGATCTCGATGGCGTCGACCTTGGCCTCGTCCAGGGCCTTGGCGATCGTGCGGACGTGGTCGACCGTGTAGCGGTGACGGATGGCGTGCATGCCGTCGCGCAGGGTGACGTCCTGGATGTACAGCTTCTTGTCGGTCATCTTCAGGCCGCCTTCTCAGCGCGGTGGGCGACGATGGCCTCGGCGGTCTTCAGCGCCGCGGAGGTCATGATGTCCAGATTGCCGGCATAGGCCGGCAGGTAGTGGGCCGCGCCCTCGACCTCGAGGAAGATCGTGACCTTCAGGCCGGTGAAGGCCTGGTCCATCTCGGGGATGAACAGCGGGGCGTTGTCGCCCAGGCGCTCGAACTGCACCTTCTGCTTCAGGCGATAGCCGGGAACATAGGCTTGCACCTCGCGCACCATCGCCTCGACCGAGGCCTCGATGGCGGCGGTGTCGGCGTCGTCGCAGAGGCAGTAGACCGTGTCGCGCATGATCAGCGGCGGCTCGGCCGGATTGAGCACGATGATCGCCTTGCCGCGCGTGGCGCCGCCGACCGTTTCGATGGCGCGCGAGGTGGTCTCGGTGAACTCGTCGATATTGGCGCGGGTGCCGGGGCCGGCCGACTTGCTGGCGATCGAGGCGACGATCTCGCCATAGTGGACCTTGGCCACGCGACCGACGGCGGCGACCATTGGGATCGTCGCCTGGCCGCCGCAGGTGACCATGTTGACGTTAGGCGCATCCAGATGCGCCGCGCCGTTGATCGGCGGCACCGTGTACGGACCGATCGCGGCCGGGGTCAGGTCGATCACCTGTTTGCCATGGGCGCGCAGCACCGCGTCGTGATGCTTGTGAGCGCCGGCGCTGGTGGCGTCGAAGACGATGGCGATGTCGGCGAAGTTCGGCAGGGCGACCAGGCCGTCGATGCCGCCAGCGGTGATCGGCACGCCCAGGCGCTCGGCGCGCTTGAGGCCGTCCGACTCGGGATCGATGCCGACGAACGCTCCCATCTCCAGCGACTTGGACAATCGCATGACCTTGATCATCAGGTCGGTGCCGATATTGCCCGATCCGATGATGGCCACTTTCGTCCTGTGGCCATGGGGCGCCTGACTGTTCATCACTTTCCGATCCGCGAGCCGAAACCTGTCGCCCTGAAGGCGGATCTTTGTCATACGATATTATCTTAAGCGCGCAAGTCGGAGAGGCATGATGGCGGTTGGCGGACGTTTGGCCCTGATCGGTTACGGGGCCATCGGGCGGGAAATCGCCCAGGAAATGACGCGTCTGGGCGAGGCCGCCCAACTGGTCGCCATCCTGGTCCGCCCGGGCCGCGACGCCGACGGCGCGCCGGTGGTCAACGACCTGGAAGGCCTGCTGGCCGCCAAGCCCGACATCGTCCTGGAATGCGCCGGCCACCAGTCGGTGCGCGACTACGGCGCCGGCGTGCTGGCGGCAGGCGTCGATCTCCTGGTCTCGTCGGTGGGCGTGCTGGCCGATGCGGCGATGGTCGAGACTCTGTCGGCGGCCGAGGCGAGCGGCGGCGGCCGCGTGCTGCTGCCGGCCGGGGCGATCGCGGGACTCGACGGCCTGTCGGCCGCGCGCCTGGCGGGCCTGTCGTCGGTGACCTACACCTCGCACAAGCCACCGGAAGCCTGGCGTGGCACGCAGGCCGAGCAGTTGATCGACCTGGACCACACCGAGGACGAGGTGGTGTTCTTCGAAGGCACCGCCCGCGAAGCGGCCCTCGGCTATCCCAAGAACGCCAATGTCTCGATCGCCGTATCCCTGGCCGGAATCGGTCTGGACGACACCCGGGTGCGCCTGGTTTCGTCGCGCAAGGTCACCGATCCGCTGGGCGTGATCGAGGCCGAAGGCGCGTTCGGCCGCTTCCTGTTCGAGATTTTCGGCAAGGCCTCGGCGACCAATCCCAAGACCTCGGCCCTGACCGCCTACAGCCTGCTGCAGACCGCCCGCCTGGGAATCGCGCTACCCGCCTTGCGGTTGATCAAGGAGAACGCTCGCAGGACTTGATCTTTGCGCTATGCGCGGCTTTGAGAGTCTTTGTAGGATAAGCAGACAATCAGGCTTGGCCGAAGCCGCGCATGGAAAGCTGAGGACGCCTTGGAATACGAAGACCTTCGCATCGTCGAGACCCCGTCCCTGGTCCGCGATTATACGCTGGAAAAGCTGCGTAACGCGATCAGCACCGGTCTCTATCCGCCTGGCGCGCGCCTGGTGGAGCGCGAACTGTGCGAAGCCCTGGGCGTTTCCCGCACCTCGGTGCGCGAAGCCCTGCGCCAGCTGCAGTCGGAAAATCTGGTCGAGGTCAGCAAGCGCCGCAACATCAGCGTGGCGGTGATCACCTCCAAGGACGCCGAAGACATCTATCTGATCCGCGAAATGCTCGAAACCATGGCGATCCGCCGGTTCGTCGCCCTGGCCGACGACGCCGAGGTCAAGCAGCTGGTCAAGATCCAGAAGAGTTTCGGCAAGACCGCCAGCAAGAGCGCCCCGCGCCAGTTGGCCGCCCTGGCCGGCGAGCTCTACAACACCATCCTCGAAGGCGCCCGCAGCCGGGTGATCTCGGAAGTCGCCCGCCCGCTGCTGGCCCGCGTCAACTATCTGCGCGCCGTCTCGATGTCCGAGCCCGGGCGCATGGAAGGCGGCCTGGTCGAGTGGGAGGCCATGGTCGACGCCGTGGTCGCGCGTGACGCCGACAAGGCCGCCGAGGCCATGGCCCAGCACCTGCGCAACGCCCGCGCCGCCATCGTCGCCCGCCTGGAAGCGGACGAAAACCAAGCGGAAAAGGTCGCTTCTTAAGCAGCCCGGGGCAGCGCCCCGACAGCGCCAACTTATATGATTGTCATACAAAGATTCGAGCCCTAGCGTGTCTCCGTTCAACGGAGTTCGCTATGGCTTCCTCGCGTAAGGTCATCATTGTCGGCGCTGGTCCGGTCGGCGCGGTTCTCGCCTGGGCGCTGCGCCGCAAGGGCCTGCCGGTCGTTCTGGTCGAGGCCCTGGCCGAGCCCGAGATCGACTGCCGCGCCGCCTCGTGCCATCCGCCCACCGTGGCGATGCTGGACGACCTGGGCCTGCTGCAGGACGGGCTGGAACAGGGCCTGGTCTCGCCGGTCTTCCACTATCTGGACCGGCCGACGGCCTCGCTGATCGCCCGCTTCGACATCCGGCAGATGCAGGACGTCCCCAGCCACCCCTACGTTTTGCAGTGGGAGCAGTACAAGATCGTCAAGACGATCGTGCCGCGCCTGCAGGCCGACGACGGCGCCGAGATCCGCCTCGCCACCCGCCTGATCGACATCGAGCAGACCGCCGACGGCGTGAAGGCCCGCGTCCAGACCGACGGCCAGCCTGAAGAGATCATCGAGGGCGCCTATATCGTCGGCTGCGACGGCGCCCGCAGCACGGTGCGCAAGCTGACCGGCTTCGAATTCGAAGGCTTCACCTGGCCCGAGCGCTTCCTGAAGATCGACACCTATTTCGACTTCACCACGCTGCGGCCCGAGATCGACAATCGCAACTATTTCGCCGATCCCGACGAGTGGCTGAACCTGTTCAAGGCCCGCGGTCCTGGAGGCGACGGCCAGTGGCGCGCCGTGGGCCCCACCCTGCCCGAACAGACCGAGGAAGAGCTGCTGGATCCGGACTTCATCGAGGCCCGCCTGCAGAAGTTCTGCCCCAAGCCCGGCCGCTACGAGATCGCCACGGCGGCGACCTATCGCGTCCACCAGCGCGTGGCCTCCAGCTTCAACAAGGGCCGGGTGCTGCTGGCCGGCGACGCCGCCCACGTCAACAATCCGGTCGGCGGCATGGGCATGAACGGCGGCATCCACGACGCGGTGAACCTGACCGAGAAGCTGGCCCAGATCCTTCTCGAAGGGGCCGAGGCGCAGCCGCTGCTGGACCGCTACACTCGCCAGCGTCGCAAGGCCCAGACCGACTTCGTCCAGGCCCAGAGCATCCAGAACAAGAAGACCCTGGGCGAGACGGATCCGACCGTCCGCGCCGCCAATCTGGACGCCATCCGCACGGCCGGCGTCACGCCGGACCTGCACGACGCCTTCATCCGCCGCGCCTGCATGATCGACGCCGTCAAGGTCGCCGACGCGGTCCTCTGATCAAGACAAGGGAACTCAACGCCATGGCCGCTCGTCACCAGCGCCCCGCCCATCTCGAGAACGCCTCGCTCGAGGAGATCGCCGAGACGTACATCGCCAAGTTTGAGACCCGCGTGCCCGACTGGGACGCCTTCTCCGACGCCAATATCGACGGCTACCGCCGCGCCCAGCACCGCTTCATCGGGGCCGGCGCCTCGGGCAAGCACGACGCGGCGGGCGTCATCCCGGCCGAGAACTTCACCCTGTCGATCATGCTGGTCCCGCCCGGCCAGGGCAACGCCCCCCACACCCACGAAGTCGAGGAGGTGTTCTTCATCCTCAAGGGCCGCTGCGTGGTGTTCATCGACGACGAGGACGGCCGCCGGGTGTCCAAGGAGCTGGGCCCTTGGGAGTGCATCTCCTGCCCGGCCGGCGTCATCCACGGCTATGTCAACGAGACCGACGAGGACTGCTACCTGCAGGTCGTCCTGGGCCGCGGCCGCCCCGACGTCGCCGGCTTCGCCGACCAGACGCTGTTCGAGAACCGCGAGCGGCACCTGAAGGACTAAGGGCGCCCCACACCCCGAAACGCGAAAGGCGCTGGCGTCACGGCCAGCGCCTTTTTCATTGCCCCTCTCCCATGGGGAGAGGGAGGGACCCGCGCCCGCAGGGCGTGGGAAGGTGAGGGGTTACAGCCCAGGACGCCATCTGACTGGATAGGCCGCGCTTCGACCACAGACGACCAACGCCGCGGCGCTGAAGGCCCTGAAGCTTCACAGATGGGTGGCGAGCGGACATTGGCGCGGTGCGCTCTAGGTCGTAGCCTGCGACGATGAACAGCGCGCCCTTTCTTGCCGCCCTTCCAGACCATCTCGTCGCCGCTGTAGAGGTGATCGGCGGAAATGCTTCGTGGCCGCTCACCTCGATAGCGCTTGTGATAGAGGCTTACCGGGACGCGGGGATGATCAATCGGGGCGGCGACCTTCAAATCGTCCAAGACGGTTGCGCTTGGGAGTCGCCGAACCTCGGCGTCTGGATTTTCGATAGCGAGCTGACCGGACCAGAAAATGGGTTGGTCAACGAAGCGGCTAACCTGGCTTTGTCGAAGCTAGACGCACTAGATCGCGAGGCCCTGCGCGAAGATGCTGCTGCCGGCTGTCCGTTCTTCGCGGAGACCGCCTCGGCGATCGATCTGTCTATCCTTCGCATGACCTGGCGCGCCGAGCCGCCTCTGCCGCGAGCTGACCTCTCGAGCGCCGGCTGAGGGTGGTGAGCGGCCATCGCCACCCCACCCGGAACCAGGCGATCAGAGCTTCACGACCTCGCCGTCTTCCTTGGTGAAGCTTTCGGGCCGGCGGTCCAGCAGCTCCAGCACGACCTCCGACGGCCGGCACAGCTTCACGCCCTTGGGCGTCACGACGATGGGCCGGTTCATCAGGATCGGATGCTCGACCATGGCCTCGAGGATGCGGTCTTCGCCCACGTCGTCGGCCAGCAGGCCCAGCGCTTCGGCGGGCGTGCCCTTCTCGCGCATCAACTGGCGGAACGTTAGGCCCGCCTTGCCGGCGAGGTCCCGCAGCTGATCGTGCGTCCATCCGGCTTGCAGGTACTCGACGACCTGGGGCGCGTAGCCGGCGGCCTCGACCATGGCTACGGTGTTGCGCGAGGTGCCGCAGGCGGGATTGTGGAAGATGACGATTGAGAAGGCGGTCATGCAGGCGTTTCCGTTTTGAGAAGCCAGCCGAAGACGCCGGCCGCGAATAGTGCGCCGACGATCTGGGGCAGGATGAAGGCTGGCGCGCTGGATGGCGCGATGCCGGAGAAGGTGTTCGACAGGCTGCGCGCGATCGTCACCGCCGGGTTGGCGAACGCAGTCGAGGCCGTGAACCAGTAGGCGGCGGTGATGTAGAGCCCCACCGCCATCGGCGTGCTGTCCGGTCGGAACCGCACCGTGCCAAGAATGGTGGCGATCAGGCCGAACGTCGCTACGGCCTCGGAGAACGCCTGGCCGCCGCCGTCCCGCAGCTTGGTGGAGACCTGCAGGATCGCCTCGCCGAACATGGCGTGCGCGGCCCAGACGCCCAAGATTGCGCCCACGACTTGAGCGACCGGATAGATCAGGGCCAGCCGCCACGGCATCTCACGCCGCATGGCCGCGACCAGCGTGACGACGGGGTTGAAGTGCGCGCCGGAGATCGGGCCGAACACCGCGATCAGCACGACCAGCGCCGCGCCGGTGGCCAGGGTGTTGCCCAGCAGGGCGATGGCGACGTTCCCGCCCGCCAGCCGCTCGCCCATGATCCCCGAACCGACCACGACCGCCAGCAGCAGGGCCGAGCCCAGGCCCTCGGCGACCAAGCGGCGCGACACGCTCGTCATCAGCAGCATGCCTTGGCCCGGGCCACGACCTCGTCCAGCGGCGCGCAGATTTCGGGCGCGCCGTTGCAGCAGTCCTCCATCAGGAAGCCGAGAAGGCCGCTCATGGCGCCATAGTCGGCCGAATAGATGATCGAGCGGCCGTCGCGACGCGAAGCGATCAGGCCGGCGTGCGACAGGACATTGAGGTTGGCCGACAGGCTGTTGGGCAGGACATCGAGCGTCCGGGCGATGTCCCCCGCCGCGATTCCGCCCGGCCCCGCCTTCACCAGCAGGCGGAAGATCGCCAGGCGCCCCTCATGGCCGAGGGCGGAGAGCATGTTGACAGCGGGCTTCGATTCCATATTTCCAATATGCTAGAAATATCCGAGAATTCAATGATGCAGTTGGAGTCGCCCGTGACCGAGTTCCCCGCCCTCGACCCGAAGTTCCTCGCCCCGGTCGACCAGGACCGGCTTGAGGTCGCGACCCTGGCGACGCATCCGCCGCGTATCCTGTTGCTCTATGGGTCGCTGCGGGAGCGTTCGTTCAGCCGCCTACTGGTGGAGGAGGCCGCGCGTATCCTCCAGGCCATGGGGTGCGAGACCCGCGTCTTCGATCCCCGCGACTTGCCGCTTCCGGACGCCACGGGTCCCGACCATCCCAAGGTCCAGGAACTGCGGGCGCTGTCACTGTGGTCCGAGGGGCAAGTCTGGTGCAGCCCCGAACGCCATGGCGCAATCAGCGGGATCATGAAGGCCCAGATCGACTGGATTCCCCTGGAGATCGGCAGCGTCAGGCCAACCCAGGGCAGGACGCTGGCGGTGATGCAGGTCAGCGGCGGCTCGCAGTCGTTCAACGCCGTTAATACCCTGCGCTTGCTGGGCCGCTGGATGCGGATGATCACCATCCCGAACCAGTCGTCAGTGGCCATGGCCTACAAGGAATTCGACGAGGAGGACCGCATGAAGCCGTCCAGCTACTACGACCGCGTCGTTGACGTGATGGAGGAGCTGGTGAAGTTCACACTGCTGACGCGCGATCGGGCGGACTACCTGGTTGATCGCTACAGCGAGCGCAAAGCCGGCGGGCGTATCCCGGAGCACGTGGCGCTCGGCGCGGAGGCGATGAGGCACGAGGCGGCCAGCTAGCCGACCTTCCGAAAGTCTCGGAGGGGTCGCAAGCGGGAAATGACGCCTACTCTGGAAGCAGACCGTCAACGCGTCCAATGGCATGGCGCTGGCAGTTCAGTTGCCCGGCGTCCTGTAGATAGGGCGCATCCGCACAAGGCAGCGCGCCAAGGGCGGCAGAGGGTGTAACCTCTCACCCTCCCAACGCTTTGCGGCGGCCCCCTCCCCCTCTCTATGAGAGAGGGCTTCCCGGCCTCAAACGCTCATCGCCACGCCGCCCATGCCGCTGGCCCAGGACGGCAGGGACTCGTAGTAGAGGATCTCGCCCTTCGCCTGCGGCACCGCGCCGGCCATGGCGATCCAGGCGGCGACTTCCAGGCCGCCGTTGCCGGCCGCGTCCAGGATCTCGGCATTGGTCAGGCGGGTCAGTTCCTCGGCGTGGCCGCTGACTAGGTTCTCCATGAACCAGCGGTCCCAGTCCTCGTTGACCCGGCCTTCCTGCGGCACCGCCAGCCAGTGCGAGAGGCCGCCGCCGGCCAGCAGGGCCACGCGCTCGTGCGCCGGACGCTGCTGCTCGACGAAGCGCTTCAGCAGGGCCCCGGCGGTCCAGCACTGCGCGGGCGCCGGCGACGGGTCCAGCACCGAATTGACGTAGAAGATCGCCGTCGGGATCTGGCGCTCAGGGTCGGCCACGCCGTGCGGGATCATCACCCCGTGGTCGGGCCGCACGCCGTCCATCGCATCGACCGGCAGGCCCTGCTCGGCGCAGAACGCCGCCAGGCCCAGGGCGAAGTCGGGCGCGCCGGGGATCGGATCCGTCGGCAGGCCCATGTCGCCATAGGGCGTCAGCACGGCGTCCGCGGCGACCGCGAACGGCGCGGGCACGTCGACGCGGAAGTTGTTCAGGTGGTCGCTGGTCAGCACGACCAGCACATCGGGCTTCAGCGCCCGCAGGCGCGCGCCGATCTCGCGCATGCCCTGGAAGACGCGCTCGGCCTGGTCCTCGACGCCATCGGGCGCCCCCAGGACGTGGGAGGTGGCGAAAGCGCCGACGATCTGGCCCACGGGCTATCTCCGGTCGAAATAGTAGCTGATCGGGAAGCCCTTGATGGTCAGCCGGCCCGACCAGATCAGCCACTTCATGATCAGGTTCGGGTGGATGCCCAGGGCGTAGAGGTCGTCACGGTAGCCGGTGCGCAGCACCGGCCGCGCGTCGGCCGGCACGCCGAAGCGCTCGAACAGCGCCTCGTCGTCCTCCTTGACCAGACGCCGGTCGCCCGGCGCCTGGATCAGGTGGTGGATCATGTCGTGGACGCCAGCAGGGGCCGCCATGGCTCAGGCCGCCTTGGTCCGCTGGAGGAAGGCGTCGACGGCGGCGCAGAAGTCGTCGCGGCGCTCGATCATCGCCCAATGGCCGCAGTGGGGCACGATATAGCCCCAGCTGTTGTCCAGCAGCTCCAGGAACTTGTAGGCGCGCGGCAGGATGGACACGCCGTCCTGCTTGCCGTTCACCACCAGGGTCGGGTGCTTGATCTTGCGGACCTCGTCCTCCGGATAGTTCAGCGTGCCGGTGCGGGTCAGGGCGTTGATAGCCTGCAGGGCCGCCTTGATCTCGGGATCCTCGCAGAGGTCGTAACGGTACTGGACCATGGCCTCGGTCGGGACGAAATCCGGACCCGTCAGGCCGCCGATAACCCGGCGCATGCCCTCGACCGTGAAGTCGTATTGCAGGTTATGCAGCAGGTGCGCCGAGGGCTTTTCCGGGATCGGCAGGCCGGCGCTGCCCATCAGGACCAGCTGGCCCACCAGGTGCGGCCGGTCGATGGCCACGCCGATCGAGGCCGCGCCGCCCATCGAGTTGCCGACCAAAGCGACGCCCGACAGGCCCATGGCCTCCAGGAAGTCGCCCAGGTGCTTGTTACGACCCGGCTGGTCGTAGCGATAGCCCTCGGGCGAAGGCTTGTCGCTGTAGCCGAAGCCGATCATGTCCGGCGCGATGACGCGCCAGGACTTGGCGAAGATCTGGATGCAGTCCAGCCAGTTGCCATAGGCGTCGGCGCCCGCGCCGCCGCCGTGGACCAGCACCAGGGGCTCGCCCTGCCCGGCCTCCAGGTAGTGAGTGCGCACGCCGGCGGCGTCGATGAAGTTGGACGTGACGCCCGTGCCTTCCAAGTTGGGAACGCTGATCATCGCAGGTGCTCCGGCGTCTGGATGCCACGGTTGCAGCGGCTGGCCAGGCGCCGCCATTCCAAGAGGGTGACGTCCGGCTCACAGAGCATCTCGTCCACCCAGCCGAAGTCGTCCCTGTAGAAGGGCTCGGTCACTTCACGCGCCCAGATGTCGTCGGCGTTGAAACCGTCCAGGCCGTGCGGCTTCCAGATGGTCTCGAAGTCGTTGGCGAACTTCATCCGCTCCTCGTCGGTCGAGACATGGCCGCCGATGGTCTGGAAGTAGATGTGGCTCTCGCCGTCGATCGGCACATACCACTCGTACTGGTCCATGCCCTTGTTCGGGAACGAGTCGACCTTCAGCACGCCGGGCAGCCAGCACGAGGTCTTCATCGCCGCCGAGGTGCCCTGCACCGTGGCCGTGCGCGGACCGGTGACGACCACCTCGCCGTCGATCATGCCCTCCCACATCGGCTTGTGCAGTGCGAAGTCGTCGATGACGCCCTTGGGGCCATCGGGCTCCTCGACCGTCACCACAGCGCCCGGCAGCGGCGTGTGGCCGATCGGGAAATTGAAGGTGCGGTAGTGGCGGAGCGTGGTGTCCTTGTGGATGAAGATGTGCAGGGCGTCGAAGCCGTTCTCGGCCCCCAGGCGCCAGTTGGAATTCACCACCCGGTGCTTGCCCAGCACCATGACGTTGTCGTCCAGGAAGCCGGGCGGCACGTCGTGCCCCAGCGGCGGCGGCGGGCCGTCCTCGGTGTCGCCGATGAACACGAAGATCACGCCCTTGGCCTCTTCGACCGGGAAGGTGACGATCTTGCGCCGGCCGATCAGGCGGCTGTCGGGCACGGCCAGGATGTTGACCAGCTCGCCCGTCTGCACCCGGTAGGTGTAGCCGTGGTACCAGCAGGTGATGGTGTCCTTGGTGTAGCAGTCCAGCTTCTTGGACAGCGGCACGCCGCGGTGCAGGCAGCGGTCGCGGATGGCGAACACCTTGCCGTCGATGCGCTTGAGGATCAGCGCCTCGCCCAGCATCTTGACCGTGATGGCCTGGCCTTCCTCGATCTCCTTGGAGAAACGCACGGGATACCAGTGGTTACGGAAGCCGAGCTTCGCCTCCACATAACCCTTCCAGTCGCCGACGGCGTTGGCGACGTCCGGATTGACGAATTGCTGCTCGCTCATGCCCTACCCTAAAAACTGACCGACGGGCGAACCCATCTTTGTATGACAATATGACGCTATACGAAGGCGTCGATGGAAACCTGACCGCGCGGCGCATCCCGCCGAGCAGGCGCCCAGGTTTCAGGCGCCGTGATCAAAGCTGAGGCTGACCGTCCCGATGCCGGTGATCACCGCCTCGACCTGATCGCCCGGATTGACGACGGCCATGGGGCCCAGCGCGCCGGTCAGGATCAGCTCGCCGGCCCGCAGCGGCTGGCCCAGGGCGATGCTCTTGCGCGCCAGCCAGGCGGCCGCGTTCAGCGGATGGCCGAGGCACGCCGCCCCGGCCCCGCGCGAAACGGTTTCGCCGTTGACGCTCAGGGTCATCTCGCAGCCCAGCAGGTCCAGGCCCTCGGGCCGGCGCGCGGGCGTGCCCAGCATCACCAGGCCAGACGAAGCGTTGTCGGCGACGGTGTCGACGATGTTGATCTTCCAGTCGGCGATGCGGCTGCTGACGATCTCGATCGCCGCGATCACGCTGGCCGTCGCGGCCAGCACGCCTTCGGCGTCGATCTCGGGATCGTCGATGTCGGCGCCCAGGAAGATGGCGATCTCGGCCTCGACCTTCGGCTGCTGCAGCCGCCCATAGGGCACGACCTGGCCGGGCTCGTAGATCATGTCCGAGAACAGGTGGCCGAAGTCCGGCTCGCCCACGCCCAACTGCTTCTGCACCGCTTCGGAGGTCAGGCCGATCTTGCGGCCGGCGTGGCGTCGCCCCGCCTCGCGCCAGTGGCGGACCTGGGCCATCTGCACGGCATAGGCGGCCTCGGCGTCGCCGGCGGCGAAGTCGGGACTGACCGGCGCCAGCAGCGGGCCGTCATAGGCGGCCAGCAAACGCGCAGCGGTGTCCTCAATCAGATCAGCTTGAGTCATTCGGCCCCCAAGGCATGAAATTATGTATGACAAACTGGCAATCAGACCTATCAGCGAGACGCGACGGCGCCAATCCTTGCGCGGCTGATTTTTTGTATTATTGTCATACAAAGATTGATCAGCCTCGAGCCCGCCATGCACGCCGCCCACTTCACGTTCGCCGACGGTAAGACGCTGGAGCTCGTCGTCGCGCCCGGCCAGACGGTGCTGGAAGCGGCGATGACCATCGACGCGCCGCTGCGCTACGACTGCGCCTCGGGATCGTGCGGCGCGTGCGTGGCCCAGCTGTGCGACGGCGAAACCGAGTTCGACGCCGGCGCGCCTACCCCGCTGTCGCCCGCCGAGTGCGCGGCCGGCCTGCGCGCCACCTGCATGACCCGGCTGCGCGGCGACGCGGCGTTCCAGCTGCCTTACGCCCTGGAGCCAGCCCCCTCGGCGCCCGCGCGCTACCAGACCCAGGTGATCAGCGTCGAGCGCGTGGCCGCCAGCGTCCACCGCCTGGTGCTGGCGCTGGACGACGAGGACTTCGTGTTCCAGAGCGGCCAGTATGTGCGCCTGCGGCCGCCGGGCTCGCGCCAGGCCCGAGCCTATTCGATCGCCAGCGCGCCGCACACCACCGGCGGCGAGGCGCGGCTGGAATTCCTGATCCGACATGTGCCGGATGGCATGATGTCGACCTGGCTGGCGGACAGCGCCAAGGCCGGCGACCGGGTGACCCTGCACGGTCCGCTGGGCAGCTTCGCCCACGACATCCGCGCCAAGCGCCACGTGTTCCTGGCTGGCGGCACGGGCTTGGCGCCGGCCGTTTCGATCCTGCGCCAGCTGGGCGAGGCCTCAGGGCCGGCCCTGCTGTGCTTTGGCTGCGCAACACCCGACGACCTGTTCTACGAGGCCGAGCTGGCCGAACTGGCGCGCAACAATCCCGACCTGGAAGTGCGCACCGCCGTAATGGGCGGCGAGTGCGGCGACCGCGCCCAGCTGGGCACGGCGCTGTCGCTGCTGACGCCGGACGACGTCGCCACCGACGCCGCCTACTATCTCTGCGGCCCGCCACCGATGATCGAAGCCAGCCGCGCCTGGCTGGACGCCCAGGGCGTGACGCCGACCGCCATCCGCTGCGAGCGCTATATCCCCGGCGGCTAAGCCGCCCCCTTTCTCAAGCAACCTGGGCCATCCGCCGGAAGGCCTCCACCGCCGCGTCCCGATCATGCGTCGCCAGCAGGGTCGCCAGGGCGATGCGGGCTTGGCTGGCCCCAAGGTCGCCGGCGAAGATCGCGCCGGCCTTCTGCAAGGCCAGGCCCGTGGCGTAGTCCGGCGCGCTGGCGCCCTCGGGACAGCGCGAGGCGACCACCACCACCAGTCCCGCCGCGATCGCCGCCTTGACCGCTTCCAGCGCCGAGGGCCCGACATTGCCGCGGCCCAGGGCGCACAACACCAGGCCCTTGAGGCCCAGTCCCGGCGCGGCGGCGATCAGCGGGGCGGCCGAACCCGCCCCCAGCGCCACCAGCTCGACCGCCTCGGACGGCGTCATCAGCGGCAGGGGCGCGAGCCGGACGCGGCGTCCCGGCGGCGGCAGGACCGAGCGGCCGACCACCCGCCCTTCGACGCCATCGCGCGCCCGGAAGGCCCGCATGTCGCTGGTGTGGATCTTCACCGCCTGACGGGCGGGAATCAGCCGGCCGGCGAAGGCGATGACCACCCCCGCCCGGACCATGGCCGGCGAGGCCGCGGCGGTGATCGCGTCGCGCAGATTGCGGGGACCGTCGGACCGCCCTCTCCCTGCCGCCCGCTGGGCGCCGGTGAAGACCACGGGCTTGTCGGCCGAGGCGACCAGATCGACCAGGAAGGCGACCTCCTCCATCACGTCGGTGCCGTGGGCGACGACGATGCCGTCGACCTGCGGCCGGGCCTGCGATTCGACCACGGCGGCGGCCACGGACGCCATGTCGGAAAAGCTCATCGCCTCGGACAGCCCGCTGTGGACCCGCCACACCCGCACCAGCGGCGCGCCCTCGGGCAATAGACCGGCCAGGCGGTCTTCGGCGTCGCTGGCGGCCAGGGCCCCGTCGGCATTGGGCCGTGAGGTGATCGTGCCGCCCGCGTCGAGCAACAGAATGTGGCCCATGCCCAATCTCCGGTCATTCGTGAGGAAAAACGCTTGCGGCGCCCCTGCCGCTTGTCGCATTTTCTGTATGACAATATGACATTGTTTGCACGCCTTCCGAGGCGCTTTCTCGTCGATTTCAGGACTTAGCGACCGACATGACCGCCGACGCCATCCGCCTTTGCGCCGCCGACGACCTTGCCGACGGCGACATGCGCCGCTTCGACCTCGACGGTCAGGACCCGATCGTCCTGTGCCGGATCGGCGACGACTATCTGGCGGTCGACGACGAGTGCACCCACGCCATCGCCTCGCTGTCCGAGGGCCGGCTGGAGGGCGAGGTGATCTTCTGTCCGCTGCACGGCGGCAGCTTCAATGTCCGCTCGGGCAAGGCGTGCAGCCTGCCCTGCAAGCAGAAGCTGCGCACCTATCCGATCGAGATCGCCGACGGCGCGATCTGGGTCACGCCGTAGCTATCTCCCCACCGCATAGGCCTGCATCAGGCGCGGCGTGGCCGCGGCGCTGAGCAGGCCGTCGGCGCGCCGCTCGGCCGCCGTCAGCCGCCCCGCCGACCAGGCCGGGGCGACCTGCAGGTCATGGCCGCGCGCCTTCAGGTCGGCGATCACCGCCGCGCCGGCGCTCTCCTCGATCACCGACACGCCCGGCAGGGCCTCGCGCGGATAGAACGACGACGGGAAGTGCACGGTGTGGAACAGCGGCAGGTCGATGGCCTCCTGCAGGCCCAGCCCGTGGTGGATCCGGCGCAGGAGCAAGGCCAGCTGCCACTGATCCTGCTGGTCGCCGCCGGGCGTGCCGCAGATCAGCGCCGGCCGTCCCTCGTGCAGGGCCAGGGTCGGGGTCAGGGTCGTGCGCGGGCGCTTGCCGGGCGCCAGGCTCGAGGGCAGCCCCGGCTCCAGCCAGAACATCTGGGCGCGGGTGTTCAGCGCGAAGCCCAGCTCGGGAATGGTCGGCGACGACTGCGGCCAGCCGCCCGAGGGCGTGGCCGAGACCATGTTGCCCCAGCGGTCGATGACGTCGAGATGGACGGTGTCGCCGGGCTTCAGGGTCGGCTTCAGGTGGGCCATGGTCGGCTCGCCGATCCCTAAGCCCCCCGCCGTTCCGTCCGCCGGCTTGACCATGCCCAGTGCGCGAGCGACCTGGTCCTCGAAGCCCGGCAGGATCCCCGGCCGGATCTCGTCCGAAGCCCGGTCGCCGATCAGCTTGCGACGCTCGACGGCATAGGCTTCGCTGAGCAGAGTCTCGATCGGCACGTCGACGAAATCGGGGTCGCCGTAATAGGCCTCGCGGTCGGCGAAGGCGAGCTTGGCGGCCTCCAGCACCACGTGGGCGAAGTCGGCGCCGTTGGGGTCCATGGCCGAGAGGTCGAAGCCCTTCAGCAGCGACAGCGCCTGCAGCAGCACCGGCCCCTGCCCCCAGGCCTGCGTCTTGCAGACCGTCCAGCCGTGATAGTCGAAGGTGGTCGGCGCCTCATAGGTCGGCCGCCAGCCGGCCATGTCCTGGCCGGTCAGCAGGCCCCGATGGCGACGGCCGCTGGAGTCCATCAGGGGCTCGGCGCGGCAGAAGCGGTCGATGGCCTCGGCGACAAAGCCCTCGTACCAGGCGGCCAGGGCGCGATCGAGCTGCTGCTCGCGCGTCCCCTCGCCGGCCTCGTCCAGGATCCTTTGCCAGGTGGCCGCCAGGGTTGGGTTGCGGAACAGCGACTGCGGTGCGGGCGCCTCGCCCCCGGGCAGCCAGATCGCCGCCGAGCTCTTCCACTCGGTCTGGAAGGTCTCCTTCAGCTCGGCCAGGGCGCGCGAGACGCCGGGCAGCACCGGATGGCCGTTCAGCGCATAGCCCAGGGCCGGCTCCAGCACGTCGGCCAGGCGCAGGCGGCCGTGGTCGCGCACGAGCGTCAGCCAGGCCCCGAACGAGCCCGGCGCCACCGCTGCCAGCAGGCCCGAGCCCGGCACGGCGTCCAGGCCCAGGGCCTTGAACGCCTCGATCGTGGCGGCGGCCGGCGCGGAGCCCTGGCCGCACAGCACCTCGACACGATCGGTCTCGACGGAGTGGAAGATGATCGGGACCTCGCCGGCCGGACCGCACAGGTGCGGCTCGACGACCTGCAGGGCGAAACCCACGGCGGCGGCGGCGTCGAAGGCGTTGCCGCCCTTCTCCAGCACCGACATGCCGACCGACGAGGCGATCCAGTGGGTGGAGGCGACGACGCCGAACGTGCCGCGGATTTCGGGTCGGGTGGTGAACATCAAGGCGCCTCCTGGAGGTCCGACCTAGGCCTCTCTCACGGCACGCCGTCAATATGATTGTATGACAAAAAATCACAGCCTAAGACCAAGCTGAACAATCGATCACGCCCGGAGCAACCCGTGTCCAAGTTCTCGTCCGCCCTGGCCCGCATGCGTCCGGACAACTTCACCCTGTGCCTGGTCGGCACGGTGATTTTGGCCTCGCTGCTGCCCTGCCGAGGCGTCGCCGCGACCCTCGCCAACGCGGTCACCGACATCGCCATCGCCCTGCTGTTCTTCCTGCACGGGGCCAAGCTGTCGCGCGAGGCGATCCTGGCCGGCATCGGCCACTGGCGGCTGCACCTGCTGGTGCTCGCCTGCACCTTTCTGCTGTTCCCGGTCATCGGCCTGGGCTTCAAGGCCGCGCCGGCCTGGCTGCTGGATCCGACCCTCGCCGCAGGCCTGCTCTATCTGTGCATCCTGCCCTCGACCGTGCAGTCGTCGATCGCCTTCACCGCCATCGCCCGCGGCAACGTGCCGGCGGCGATCTGCGGGGCGTCGCTGTCGAATATCCTGGGCGTGGTGGTCACCCCGATCCTGGCCGCCGTGCTGCTGGGGGCCAAGGGCCAGGGCGGCGATCTGGTCGGCGCGGCCGGATCGATCGTGCTGCAGCTACTGGTCCCGTTCGTCGCCGGCCACCTGCTGCGCCCGTGGATCGGCGGCTTCGTCGACCGCCACAAGAAGGTGCTGACCCTGGTCGATCGCGGCTCGATCCTGCTGGTGGTCTACACCGCCTTCAGCGCCGCCGTGGTCGAGGGCCTGTGGCGCAAGATGGGCGCCGGCGACCTGGCGACGGTCCTGGTGCTGGACTGCGCCCTCCTGGCCATCGCGCTGGCGGCGACCAACCTGATCGCCCGCCGCGCGGGCCTGTCCAAGGCCGACGAGATCACCCTGGTGTTCTGCGGCTCCAAGAAGAGCCTGGCCTCGGGCGTACCGATGGCCGGCCTGCTGTTTCCCGCCGCCGTGGTCGGGCCGATGATCGTGCCGCTGATGCTGTTCCACCAGATCCAGCTGATGGTCTGCGCCGTGCTGGCCCGCCGCTACGCCGATCGGCCGGAGGACTAGGCGCAAGAAAACGGCGCGGTCCTGGGACTGGACCGCGCCGCCGCAACGCTGACGAAAAGGGGTAAAACGTCAGGCGTATTCGCGCGAGGCGACGATGAACGCCGCCCCTTTTTCCAGGAACGGCCGGATCATCCGCAGGCAGGCTGCGGGCTGATCGACCTGGGCCGCGTGGGCCGCGTCATAGACGTAGCTGAGGTTCACGTGCGGCAGGCTGCCCGCCAGGGTCCAGCCCGTCTCGGGCGGCACCGTGACGTCCAGCGTGCCCATCAGCACCAGGGTGTGGGCCTGGATGGTCGGCAGGGTCTCGACCAGGGCCTGGTCGACATAGACGCCGGCCATGTAGGCGCCGAACGCCTGGCCATTGGCGATCGCCGTCTCGCGGGTCGGCGCGATCGCCGCGGCCTTGGCCGGATAGGCGAACAGGTTGGCCCGCGCCTGTTCCGGCGTCAGGCTGGTCTCGTCCATGCCGAAGCGCAGGCCGGCCGGGGCTTCCAGCACCAGGCGACCGACGCCCTTGGGATGGCGCGCGGCCATCCACAGCGCGATCCAGCCGCCGAACGAGGCGCCCATCACGTCAGGAGCCTCGCCGATCACCAGGGCCGCGAACTCGGCCGCCAGATTGGCCAGGTCGATGACGGTGTCGACGCCGGCGTGGCGCGGCGTCCCGTCGAAGCCCGGCAGGATCGGCACATAGACCTTGCGGAACTTGGCCAGCCCCTGGACCACCTCGGTCAGCAGCGCGCCGCCGGCCGGGTGCAGGTACAGCAGCGGCTCGCCCTCGCCGGCCACGAAGTAGGACAGCTCGCCCGTGTAGAGCGTGATCTGCTTGCGTTCGAAAGTCATGACGGCGGCTCCTACAGGTCGCGCACTTGCGGCAGGACGCGGTCGCGGAACAGGTCCATGCCCTTCCTGACGACCGGGATCGGCAGGTCGCCGATCTGCATGCTCATGTTCAGGCGGCCCGCGCCCAGCTCGTCGCGGAAGCGCTTGATCTGCTTCACGACGCTTTCGGGGCTGCCGCAGATGATCGAGCCGGCGTCGATCATCTCCTGGACCGTCTTCTTGGCGGTGACCTTGTCCAGCCGGTTGTCATAGCTGGCGCCGGCCTTCTGGGCGCTGAAGTAGCCGGCCTGCAGAACGAGCTTCAGCGCGTCCAGCGTCGGCTTCATCAGCGTGCCGTGGAAGTAGTCGAGCGCCTGGGCGAAGACCTCATGGGCCTCTTCGTCGGTCTCGCAGATGCAGGTGCTGGCGCCCATCATCACGTGGTCGTCAGTCGCTTCCCAGCCGGTCTTCTTGGCCGTCTCGCGGAAGATGTCGACGTTGTTGCGGGCCACGGCCATGTCCGAGATCAGGCCCATGGCCATGATCGCCTTGCTCTCGCCGGCGAACACCGCCGACTCCTCGTTCGAGGCCGACATCAGGATGGTCGGATAGGGCTTCTGGATGGGCTTGGGCCAGATCGACACCGACTTGAACTGGAAGAACTCGCCTTCCCAGCCGAAGGGCTCCGGCTCGGTCCAGCACTTGATGATCAGCTGGGCGGCTTCCTTCTGGCGGGCGCGGCTCTCGCCCGGAGGCGAGTTGTAGGCGATGTACTCGTGCGGCACGCCGCGCATGAAGCCCGCGATCAGGCGACCGCCGCTCATCACGTCCAGCATGGCGTATTCCTCGGCCACGCGGATGGGGTTGGACAGCGGCAGCAGGTTGCCGATCATGGCCAGCTTCGAGACCTTGGTCTCGCGGGTCAGGATCGAGCCGATCAGGTTGCAGTTGGGCATCAGGCCGTAGGGGCTGAAGTGATGCTCGTTGCAGCCGATCCAGTCGAAGCCGCAGGCCTCGGCGTGGACGAGCAGGTCGATATAGTCGTGATAGAGCTTCTGACCCTTGATCGGGTCGTAGTCCTTGTTGGGCGTCGGGTAGACGCGCGGCGGCTCGGGATAGCCGGGCCACGGCATCAGATTGAAAAAGCCGAACTTCACGCTGGATCCTTTCGGTACATACGCGGCGCCGTCCCTCAGGACGGGTCGATGGAAGAGGTGACGGGAGCCAGGGCCAGCCGCAGCGGCTTGAGCCCCAGGGCGAAGGCGATCGCGCCGGCGATCACGCCGACGACGCCGACGATGGCCATGGCCAGGCCGATCTTGCCGGGATCGTGCAGGACCTTGTCGCTGATCAGGGCCACGGCCAGCGGCACCACGGCCGCGCCGATCACGCCCTGCATCAGGATGTAGAAGGCCGAGACCTGGCCGCGCAGGCGGTTGGGCGAGATCAGGGTCGCAACGGTCGCCTGGTGGCCCACCGAGGCGCAGACCAGGAAGACGCTGACCGCCAGGGCCAGCAGGCTCAGCGGCGCGGTCGGCGCCAGGGTGATCAGGGCCGCGAACGGGATCAGCAGCACGGCGCAGACCAGGCCCGTCTGGAACGGCGCGTCGAGCTTGCCTCGGGCATAGCGTCGGTCGGTCACCGCCGCCCCGACCACCTGACCCAGGCATGCGGGGCCCAGGAAGATGAAGCCCAGGGCCAGGCCGATCTCCTTGGGCGACAGATGATGGTGCCGCCCCAGGAACGCCGGCCCCCAGGCCAGGAAGGCCGCGAACGGCACATTGGTCATGCCGTAGCCGAAGACGTAGGCGGCCACGACGGCCCAGCGGCGCTTCATGAAGGCCCAGAAGGCTTTCGTCTCTTTCTGGGTTTGACCGGCCTCGGCCTGCGCGCCCTCGCCCTGGCGGCGCGGCGGTTCGCGCACGGCCAGCATCAGCAGGGCGACCAGCAGGCCCGGCAGGCCCACGGCGATGAAGATGAAGCGCCACGGGGCCAGCGCGCCCAGGACCGGCAGGGTGATCGTCGCCTGGCTGTTGGCGAAGCTGATCAGGAAGCCGCCGATCAGATAGGCCAGGCCCGAGCCCAGCGACACGCCCATCGTATAGATGGCGATCGCTCGCCCGCGCGACTTGGGCGGGAAGTAATCGGCGATCATGGAATAGGCGCCCGGCGACAGCGCCGCCTCGCCCACACCAACGCCCATCCGAGCCAGGAACAGATGGCCGAAATCCTTGGCCAGCCCCGAGAACGCGGTCACCAGGCTCCACAGGGCGATGCCGGCGGCGATCACGCCCTTGCGCGAGGTGCGGTCGACCAGCCAGCCCAGCGGCAGGCCCATGGTCGCGTAGAACATCGAGAAGGCCAGGCCGTTGACCAGGGCGATCTGAGTGTCGCTCAGGTTCAGGTCGGCCTTGATCGGCCCGACCAGCATCGACAGGATGATCCGGTCGATGAACGAGAAGACGTAGGCCAGCAGCAGGATAGCCAAGGCGAAGTAGGCCATCCGGCGCGGCGGCCATCCCGTCGCGGCGCTCTCGGACTTTTCTTCCACGCTTGAACTCCCCGTCGGCGCGGACAACGGCCGGCCGCGCCGGTCGTTCTTAGTTTTTCGTGTGATTGTAATACAAGAATAGAAGGTGTCTGGACGTCGCGATCGTCCCGGCGCCGCCTTTTGGAGCGCTCACGACAGCGCCGGCTCAGCAATTGGGCGCCAATCGAAAAACAGTTGAGCCAGATCAATGCGCGATCCGAAAGCGCTGCGCCGTCAGGCCCAACAGCGGGACCGGCAATTGACCTGGATCAATGACAAGGATCGACGAATTGGCGCCCACGCTGCGAGCAAGCCCGCCCCTGAAGCGCTCACGCTTTCGGCGTAACGCGGGAATTTCGTCACACAGCCCGCCGCGTTCGCGTTGTCGGTTTGTCAGACAAAGTCACTTTGTATGACAGTAAACTTGTCTGACAACGACCGGGCCGACGCGCCAATCTGGCCGACCAACGGAGCTGTCGTCGCGCCCCGCTCAAGCGGGCGCTTTCGCAGAGACGTCCGCACGCCAAACGGCGGCGGCAAGGGGATGAAGATCATGTCGTATGCTTTCGGGGCCCAGCGCTCCGCTCAACGCTCCCGGACTCTTCGCCAAGGCCTGATGCTGGCCACGGCCGGCCTGGCCTCGCTGGCCTGCGCCCAGGCCCACGCCCAGACGGCTTCGGCCGGCGACAGCGACGTCGTGACCGAGATCGTGGTTTCGGCTACCCGTCGCGGCGACGTGTCGGTACAGAACACGCCCCTGGCCATCACCGCCTTCTCGGGCGCCACGCTGGAGAAGCAGGGCATCGCGACCCTGCAGGACCTCTCCAAGGTCGACCCGTCGCTGACCATCCAGAGCTACGGCGCCTCGCAGACCAAGGTGATCATCCGCGGCATCCAGTCGAACGTCGGCGCCACCTCGGGCATCTATCTGGACGAGACGCCGCTGGTCGGCGCGCAGGGCGGCAACATCCTGGGCGACGGCAAGCCGGGCCTGCGCCTGTACGACCTGGACCACATCGAAGTGCTGAAGGGTCCGCAAGGCACCCTGTTCGGCGCCAGCTCGATGAGCGGCACCCTGCGCGTGATCACCACCAAGCCCGACCTCAACGACTTCGGCGGCCGCATCTCGGTCGGCGCGGCCGCGCTGAAGGGCGGCAACAACTATTATGACGGCAACGCCTCGCTGAACGTGCCGATCATCGCGGACAAGCTGGCCCTGCGCGTCACCGGCTGGTCGGAAAGCGGCGGCGGCTTCGTCGACCAGACGGTCAACGGCGTCCTGCACAAGAACAACAACGACGCCCACGTGAAGGGCGGCCGCGCGATCCTGCTGTTCCAGCCGACCGATCGCCTGACCATCACCGCCACGGCGACCCATCAGGAGATCGACGTCGACGGCACCCAGGCCTGGCACACCCGGACGGGTCCGTACAACAACCCGTCGCCGACGATCGAATTCTACCGCGACAACTACAACCTCTATAACGTCGTGGGCGAGTACGACCTGGGCTTCGGCACGGTCACGGCGTCCAGCTCGTACACCAACCAGCGCGTGGTGAACCCCAAGGACAGCACGCCTACGGCCCAGGGCTTTGGCCTGACCGGCTCGACCCTGTTCGTGCCGACCGCCGTGTTCAAGGACTGGGTGTCGGAACTGCGCTTCTCGTCCAAGTGGGACAGCCCGTTCCAGATCGTGGCCGGCGGCTATTACGAAAACAGCCAGTCGGTCTACCAGACCAACTCGGTGGTCGCGACCAGCACCGGCGAGGCGCTCTGCTACACCTTCAGCGAATGCGTGGCCAAGGGCCTGCACAAGCCGGGTCGCGGCAACAGCCTTTATGAGTTCGGCACCAACACCAAGCGCAGCGTCGGCCAGTACGCCGTCTACGCCCAAGCCGACTACACCCTCAGCGACAGCCTGACCGCCACGGTCGGCCTGCGCTACTTCAAGGCCGACATCCACGACATCATCACCAACCTGCAGACGGTGTTCCCGGACTTCATCTTCGGCCGGGTCACCACCCCGTCGGTCACCGGTGACAGCCGCGGCAGCAACGACAAGCCCAGCTACAACGTCGCCCTGATGTGGAAGGCTACGCCGGACATCAGCGTCTATGCGCGCGCCGCCTCGGGCTTCCGCATCGGCGGCGTCAACACCGCCACCTCGCTGGCCCAGCAGGCCGGCGTCGTGTTCCCGGGCACCTACAATCCCGACAGCCTGTGGAACTACGAACTGGGCGTGAAGAGCTACTGGCTGGACCGCAAGCTGTTCGTCGACGCCGCCTTCTACCGCATCGACTGGAACGGCCAGCAACTGTCGGCCCAGGCCCCCGGCGCGTTCGCCTACACGATCAACGCCGGCAAGACCGAGGTGAACGGCGTCGAGGTCAACTCGACCTTCAAGCCCCTGCCGGGCCTGAGCCTCAGCGGCAGCGTCAACTATGTCGACGCCAAGCTGGCCTCGGACCTGCCCGCCGACGTGATGGCGGCCGGGACCTTCGGCTTCACCGGCGACCGCGTGCCGCTGACGCCCAAGTGGGCCATGACCTTCTCGGCCGAGTACGAGGCCGACCTGACCGCCGACGTCCGGGGCTATGCCCAGGCCGGCGTCAACTACCGCGGCGGTTCGACCACCTCGTTCAACAACCGCAACACCTACAACACCAAGCTGCCGGCCTTCTACATGATCAACGCCAAGCTGGGGGTGCGGAAGGACGCCTGGGATCTCAGCCTGTTCGGCGAGAACCTGACCGACAAGGCCGCGTACCTGGGCGTCGTCGAGTCGCTGGACGGCATCCGCGTGTTCTCGCCGCGCCCGCGCACCGTCGGCGTGCGGATCAGCAGCACGTTCTAGCCGCCGCGTCCGACCGTCACGAAGGGGGGCTCTGGACCACGCGTCCAGGGCCCTCTTGCGTCGGGCGACAGGCCTGGGTTTGGCGCCGCCGCGTCGCGATTTCAGGAACGCCTGTAGCGGGGACAAGACCCGTCCGGCTGCCTAAGGGTGAGAGCCTCCCGCCGATCCGGAGCCTCCAGAATGCCAAACGACAGCTACCCCGTCGGCCTCGTGTTTGAAGTCGCGTTCGAACCCTTCACGGCGACCCTGACCCTGCTCTCGCAGACCCGGTTGAAGTTCCAGATCCAGGAAGGGCCCTTCGCCCACAGCGAGACCGTCGACATCCATGTCGCGCCGCTCGGCAACGGTCTGTTCGCGGTGAGCTGGACGGAAGAGACCGGTGCGACCGTCACCCACGTGCAGGACTTCGACCGCGGCGTCGTTCACTCTCACGCTACGCTGGCCGACGGCCAGTTCCTGCGCATGACCGGGCCGATGCGGATCATCGAACCCGCCGCGCGGACTTCGGACGATCGTCCGCATCGCAACAAGGCGCTGGTGCTCGACGCGATGACGAGCCTGTTCCAGCGCCGCGACGCCTCGGCCGTCGATCGGCTGTATGTCGCCGACTATGTGCAGCACAACCCCCACATCCCCCAGGGCCGCGCGGCCCTGAAGGCCTTGGTCGAAGGCCTGTCGGCCGATGTCTGGTATGAGCCGGGCCTGATCCTGGCCGAAGGCGATTTCGTCGCGATCCACGGCCGCATCCGCGGCTGGGCGCCGACGCCGCTGGTCGTGGTCGATCTGTTCCGCATCGAGGGCGGCCGGTTGGCCGAGCACTGGGATGTGCTTCAGGACGAGGCGCCCGTCGAAGCGGCGCTTTCCGGCCTGGCGATGTTCGATCCCCACGAAGCCAAGCGCGGGCCGTCCTTGTAGAACCGTCCGATCGAGGGCCTGCTAACATCCTGCCGCAAGACCCGCCCCCCCATAAGCCGAGAGAGCCGCCGTGCACGATCCCGAAATCCGCGATAACCCCGAAATGAAACGCTACGAGCTGCCTGTCGACGGCGACGTCGCGGTCGTGACCTACAACCTGTCGCCGGGGTCGCTGATGATCACCGAAACCGTGGTGCCCCAGCGTCTGGAGGGACGCGGACTGGCCAGCCGGCTGGCCAAGCACGTGCTCGCCGACGCCAAGGATCGCAATCTTCTGCTCCTGCCGGTCTGCCCCTTCTTCATGGGCTATCTGCAAAAGCACCCTGAGCACGCCGAAGTCGTGCACCCGACCTATCGGGGCATCCTGAAGATCTAGCCGATCCCTCGCGCGGAGCCTTTCTGCAATCGCCAGATCGGCTCCGCGCGCTCTCAGGCCTCTCGGCGAGGCTGGGCGATGGCCGCCAGGGCGTCGCGATTGTTCCAGTATTCGGTCAGGAGCTCGGTCAGGACGCGGATCTTCCGCACCGGATACTGGCCTGGCGGACGCAGCACGTAGGCTCCGGCCGCCGGCGGCGGATAGCGCGTCATGACCGGCGTCAGCGCGCCCGAGGCGATGTGCGCGTCGACGAAATCGTCCGGCAGGCAAGCCAGACCCAGCCCCGCCAGCGCAGCGACGGCCAGCGCGGTGCCGTTGTCGGCCTTGAACCGCCCTCGCGGGCGCACCGTGATCACCTTGTCGCCATCGAGAAAACGCCAGGGCTCGGTGCCCTGCAGCAGCGCCTCGTGGTCGACGACCTGGTCGGGCGTCTCGGGCGCGCCGTGCGCGCGGATATAGTCCGGACTGGCGACCAGCTTGCCAAAGAGCGGTCCGATGCGGCGTGCGACGAGATCGGAATCTTGCAGATAGCCGATCCGGATGGCGCAGTCGTAACCCTCCGCCACCAGGTCGACGAAGCGATCCGTGTAGCAGGCCTGAATGCTGAGCTCGGGATGGCGGCGCGCCATTTCCGCCAGTACGGGCGCGATATGCGTCGGGCCGAACGTCAGGGGCGCGGAGATCCGCAGCCGTCCTCGCAAGTCGCCCTCCGGCAGGATGGTCTCCTTGGCCACGTCGATGTCGGCCGCGATCCGGGCGGCATAGTCCCGAAAGAGCTCGCCAGCCTCCGTCAGCGCCGCGCCGCGTGTCGTACGGGCCAGAAGCTGGACCCCCAGCTCGGCCTCGAGCCGCTGGAGTCGGCGGCTGACGATGGACTTGGCCATGCCCAGCCGCCGTGCAGCGGGCGATACGCCGCCTGCGTCGGCCACTTCCACGAAGGTGCGCAGGTCTTCGGTGTCCACTTTGGCGTTCCTGAAATCGCGACGGAGCGTAGCCCTATGAGGACATATCGCATCGAAATCCGGAATGCCAAGGTCTGCGCAGACAACGCCGCAAAGCAGCGTCGGTCGATCCCCCACATGTCTGAAGAGAGCCCATCATGACCCTCCGCAACGGCCTCGATTCCCTTCTGCGTCCCGAAGACTCGGTTCTCGTGCTGATCGATCACCAGCCCTACCAGCTCGCCAATCTCAACAGCCACGACCCCCAGGCCGTGGTGAACAACACGACCGGCCTGGCCAAGCTCGCCAAGGCTTTCGATGTGCCCACAATCCTCACCAGCGTGATCGCGGCGCGCGGCGGCCTGATCTTCCCGCAGATCACCGACGTCTTTCCTGGGCAGGCGGTGATCGACCGCACCCTGATCAACACGTGGGAGGACGAGAAAGTCGTCGACGCGGTCAAGGCGACGGGGCGCAAGCAACTGATCGTCGCGGGCCTGTGGACCGAGATCTGCGTCGCCATGCCGGTGATCCAGGCGCTCGGCGAGGGATGGGACGTCACGGTGATCACCGACGCTTGCGGCGCAGTGTCGGTGGAAGCGCACCAGGTCGCCATCCAGCGCATGATCGCGGCCGGCGCCAACGTCATGACCTGGGTCGCGCTGATGGGCGAATGGCAGCGCGACTGGGCGCGCACCGCCACGGCGCCGGCGCTGTCACAGATCAGCCTCTATCACGCCGGGGGCAGCGGCATCGCGGGCCTGTGGGAGCAACAGCTGCTCGACACGCCGGTCGAGTCCCTCTCGGGTCCGTCCCACTAGACGGCGCAGCGGCGCGCGCCCGGGCCGACGCCGGCTTGGGCGCGCCGCCCACGGCGAGCGATCGCATGGCCAGACTCCCCCGGGAGGCGGAGTCGGCCGACCGCGCTGGCCTTGACGCCTTCGGCATCTTGGCCCGCGCCTACGGGCCTATGACGGCCTGTATACGGGAAGCAGAGCGATAATCATCGGCCAGCGGCGCCGACGCGGATGGTCAGGATAGCCGGTCGCGGAACGCGTCGTAGTCGAAGTTCCGGATGACCCTCAGCGCGTCGGTGTCGCTGTTCCACAGCGCGATGGCCGGCAGCGGCACCCCGTTGAAGGTGTTGGTCTTGACCATCGAATAGTGGGCCTGGTCGAGGAAGGCGATGCGCGCGCCCGGCGTCGGGCGCTCGGCGAAGACGTAGTCGCCGATGATGTCGCCGGCCAGGCACGACGGGCCGCCCAGGCGCACGACGACGCCCTCGGCCAGCTCCTTGAGCATAGCGGGGCGGTACGGCGCCTCGATCACGTCCGGCATGTGGCAGGTGGCCGAGATGTCGGTGATGGCGATGGGCATGCCGTTGTCGAAGACGTCCAGCACCTCGCCTACCAGGACGCCGGCGTCCAGCGCCACGGCCTCGCCCGGCTCCAGATAGACCTGTACGCCGTGACGCTGGGCCACATCGTTCAGGAAATCCACCAGCCGGTCGGTCTGATAGTCGGCGCGGGTCACATGGTGGCCGCCGCCCAGGTTCAGCCATTTCACGCCGCCCAGCAGCGGGGCCAGCTTGGGCTCCACCGCCGCCCAGATGCGGGCCAGCGGCTCGAAGTCCTGCTCGCACAAGGCGTGGATATGCAGGCCGTCGACACCCTGCATGTGCTCGGGCCGCAGCTGCGACACCGGGAAGCCCAGGCGCGAACAGGGCTGGGCCGGGTCATACTTGGCGACCTCGCCCTCGGAATGCTGGGGGTTCAGCCGCAGGCCGATCTCGAAGACCTCGCCGGCGGCGCGGGCCTGCGCGATCAGGTCAGCAAAACGCGCCACCTGGTCGGGGGAGTTGAATATGACGTGGTCGGACAATCGCAGGATTTCCGGCAGGTCCTGCGCCTTGTAGGCGGGCGAATAGGTGGTCAGTTCGCCCTTATAGAATTCTCGCGCCAGCCGCGCCTCCCACAGACCGGAGGCGCAGACGCCGTCGAGATACTCCCCGACGACGTCCGCCAGCGACCACATGGAAAAGGCCTTCAGGGCCAGCAGGACCCGGGCGGAGCCCCGATCTCGAACGTCCTTCAGCACCGCCAGATTGCGCCGCACCGCGACCTCGTCCACCACGAAGGCGGGCGAGGCCACACGGTTCAGGTCGAAATGCGCGAAGGCGCCCGGATCACCGGCCCGAGTTTCCATGAGTTCTGCTTCTCAGCCCTTAGAACGCCAGCGGCGCGTCCAGATCCTCGACCGTCCAGGGCAGGCCCTGGGTGTTCAGCATGTCCATGAACGGATCGGGATCCAGCTGCTCCATGTTGAACACGCCCGCGCCCGACCACTTGCCGGTCAGCAGCATGGCCGCGCCGATCATGGCCGGCACGCCGGTCGTGTAGCTGACGGCCTGGTTGCCGGTCTCGGCATAGGCCTCCTCGTGATCGCAGATGTTCTTGACGTAGACCGTGCGGGCCTTGCCGTCCTTCTCGCCGGTCGCGATCGTGCCGATATTGGTCTTGCCCTTGGTGAGCGGACCCAGCGAAGACGGCTCGGGCAGCAGCGCCTTGAGCAGCTCCATTGGGATGATCTCGCGGCCCTGGAACATCATCGGCTCGATGCTGGTCATGCCGACATTGCCCAGCACTTCCAGGTGCTTGAGATAGCTGTCGCCGAAGGTCATCCAGAACCGGATGCGCTTGATCTCCGGGTAGAACTTGACCAGGGACTCCAGTTCCTCATGGTACATGAGGTACATGTTCTTGGGGCCCACGCCCTCGAAGTCGAACACCTGCTTGTGGCTCAGCGCCGGGCCTTCGACCCACTGGCTGTTTTCCCAGTGACGCGACGGGGCGGTCACTTCGCGCAGATTGATCTCGGGGTTGAAGTTGGTGGCGAACGGCAGGCCAGTGTCGCCGCCGTTGCAGTCCAGGATGTCGAGCGTGTCGATCCGGTCCAGCAGGTGCTTCTTGGTGTAGGTCGTGAACACCGAGGTCACGCCCGGGTCGAAGCCGCTGCCCAGCAGCGCCATCAGGCCGGCTTCCTTGAAGCGCTCCTGATAGGCCCACTGCCAGCTGTATTCGAACTTGGCCTCGTCGCGCGGCTCGTAATTGGCCGTGTCGAGATAGTTCACGCCGGCGGCCAGGCAGGCGTCCATGATCGCCAGATCCTGATAGGGCAGCGCCAGATTGACCACCAGGGCCGGCTTCACCGACTGGATCAACGCGGTCGTCGCAGCGACATCGTCGGCGTCGATCGCCGCCGTATCGATGGTCACGCCCGTGCGTTGCTTCACCGACTCCGCGATGGCGTCGCACTTCGACTTCGTCCGGCTCGCCAAGGTGATGTGCGAGAAAATGTCCTTGTTCATCGCCATCTTATGGACAGCGACCGAACCAACGCCACCTGCGCCGATCACCAGCACCCTGCTCATTTCAGCTTCTCCTAACGCCTAGCAACCACCCTAACGCGCTCGCGCGCTTGAGGGGGGCGGGGGTCATATCACGCGGATCGCAGGTTCGCTAACCTGCCCGCGTCTGGGTTAGCGGAAAGGTGGGCCGCAAGCTATCTCGCGAACGTGAAGTCTGCGCATCGCGCGCCTAAACGGGTATGCTGAAACGGCAAAAGCCACCCGAAGGTGGCTTTTGTACGTAGACCCTTGGGTGCGGGGACAGGATTTGAACCTGTGACCTTCAGGTTATGAGCCTGACGAGCTACCGGGCTGCTCCACCCCGCGTCAGGGTGTTTTGGATTGTGATGGCAGGGTG
>NZ_SMZP01000005.1 GCF_013181195.1 Caulobacter sp. RHG1 | reverse complement strand
CCACCCACCGCCAGGCCCGCCAAGGCACCGCCCGTGGCCAGCACGCCGCCGGCGGCCGCGGCGCTGCCGACCGCGGCGCCAGCCGAGAGCTGCGGCCCGCCCGAGACCAGGCCGCTGGCGATGCCCGGCGCGAAGAGGCCAAGGCCCAGCAGGCAGAGCGAGGCGAGGACCACGCCCAGCGCCTCCTCGATCGTCGGCTCGCTTCCGGCGAACCCGGCGGTGAACTGGGAGAAGAGCGTCGAGCCGATGCCGATGACCACGGCCAGCACCATGACCTTCACGCCCGAGGCCACGACATTGCCCAGCACCCGCTCGGCCAGGAACGCGGTCTTGCCGAAGAGGCCCCAGGGCATCAGCACGAAGCCGCACAGCGTCGTCAGCTTGAACTCGATCAGCGTCACGAAGAGCTGCACGGCCAGGATGAAAAAGCTCAAGACCACGATCAGCCAGGCGATCAGCAGCACTGCGATCTGGATGAAGTTCTCGAAGAAGGCGACATAGCCCATCAGTCCCGAGATGCTCTCCAGCAGCGGGCGGCCCGCATCGATGCCGGCTTGGCCCACGCGGCCTGGACGCAGCAGATCGTCGACCGAGAAGCTCGTCCCCGACGCCTTCAGGCCAAGGCCCGCGAAACTCTCGAAGATGATGCGCGCCAGGATGTTCCAGTTGCCGATCAGGTAGGCGAAGGCGCCGATGAACAAGGTCTTGCGGATCAGGCGCGCGACGACGTCTTCGCCTTCGCCGAGGCTCCAGAACAGCGCCGCCAGGGTGACGTCGATGACGATCAGAGTGGTGGCGATGAACGCCACTTCCCCGCCTAGCAGGCCGAATCCTGTGTCGATATAGGCGGTGAAGACGCCCAGGAACCTGTCGACGACGCCGGGCCCTTCCATCTCAGCGGCCCGCCTCGGACTTGCCCAGGAAGCGGTTGCGCGCGGCGTCCCAGGCCCGCAGGCAATCGGGGTCCTGGGCGCCGGCCGCCCCGAGCGCCTGGCAGCGGGCCAGACGGGCATCGACGGGTGTGGCGGTCTGGACAGCCGGGCGCGGGTTTGGCGCCGGGGGCGCAGGGTGGCGCGCCTGAAGCGCGGCCACCAGGATCGCCAGCAGCGCGAAACCCGCCGCCGCCAGCCGGAAGCCCAGGCGCGCGCTCATGGCTGGTTGAACATCTTGGCCGAGCCGGGCTGGTAGCCGGCGCCGGGCGTCAGGAAGCGGCGCAGTTGCTCGCGGGCTTGGTCCTGGGCGGCCGCCCGCTGGGCCGCCTCCAGGGTCTGGGCGCGCCCCTGCGCGGCGAGGAGGACCAGGAGGTCAGACAACTGCTGGGATTGCAGGGCCAGGAGTTGGTTGCCCGCCTGCGCCGCCTGCAGCGCCCCGCTGGCCGATTGGCTGGAGGTGACGAGTTGGTCCAGCGACGTGCGAGAGGCGTGGAGGTTGCCGACCACCCCAGCCTGGACCTTCAGGGCGTCCTGGAAGGCGGCGACGCTGTTGGTCCAGCGCGCCTTGGCGTCGGAGACGAGCGCCTGCCCGCTGGTCGATGTCGCCGCCGGCCGGTAGGCGCCGGCGAAGGCCGCGTCGATGTCGGCCACGCGCATCGCCACGCCCTTGGCCTGCTCGACCAGCGCGCGGGTCTGGGCCAGTTGCGACTGCAAGGTCTGCAGGGTCGAGAACGGCAGGGCCTGCAGGTTGCGCGCTTCGTTGACCAGCGACTGGGCTTGGTTCTGCAGGGCGGTGATCTGGTGGTTGATCTGCTCGAGCGACCGGCTCGCGGTCAGCAGGTTCTGGGCGTAGTTGGTCGGGTCGAAGACCGTGAACTGGGCGTGGGCCGCCGTCGCGGCGGCTGCGAAGACAAGGGCGGCGGTCGCCAGCAGGCGCCGCCGCGTCGGGCGCGGGGTCATCTCAAGGCTCCAGGTCGAGGGTGGGCAGGAGGTCGGCGGCCCAGGGCAATCCGCGCACGCGTAGCCAGGCGTCGGCGAAGTCGCCGGGCGCTGCGGCCAGCACCGCGTCGATGGCGGCCTGGTCGGCCTTGGACGAGGCGCCGGCGAAGACCAGGGCGACTTCGCCGAGGGCCAGGTCGAAGAGCCGGTCGCCGGCCGGGGATTGGACGTAGTAGTCGCGCTTGGGCGTGGCCCGGGCGATGATCTCGACTTGGCGCGCGTTGAGCCCGAACCCCGCATAGATCGCCGTGATCTGCGGTTCGAGGGCCCGGGCGTTGGGCAGGAAGAGGCGCGTGGGGCAGCTTTCGATGATCGCCGGCGCGATCGGGCTGTCCTTGATGTCGGCCAGGGACTGGGTGGCGAACACGACCGCCGCGTTTTTCTTGCGCAGGGTCTTCAGCCACTCGCGCACCTGGCCGGCGAACTGGGGATCGTCCAGCGCCAGCCACCCTTCGTCGACGAGGACCAGGGTGGGACGGCCGTCTAGCTGGCCTTCGATGCGATGGAAGAGGTAGGCCAGCACCGCGCCGGCCCCTGGTGCGCCGATCAGACCCTCGGTCTCGAAGGCTTCGATGCTGGCCGTCGCCAAGGTCTCGTGCTCGGCGTCCAGCAGCCGGCCCGCGGGACCGCCGACGGCATAGGGCTGCAGGGCCTGCTTGAGGACCCCGTCCTGCAGCAGCGCGATCAGGCCGCTGATCGTGCGCTGGTCGATGGGAGCCGACGCCAGGGCGTCGAGCGCCGACCAGAGCCGGGCCTTCCGCTCCGGCGTGGCCTGGGCGCCTTCGCGGACGAGCAGCGCCAGGAGCCAGTCGGCCGCCCAGGCCCGCTCGGCCGGGTCGTCGATCCCCGCCAGCGGCTGCAGCGACGGCGCGCCAGCGCCACCGAGGTCGTGGAAGGTCCCGCCCATAGCCAGGGTGGCCGCCCGGATCGAGCCGCCGAAGTCGAAAGCGAAGATCTGCGCCCCGGCATAGCGCCGGAACGACAGGGCCATCATCGCCAGGAGCACCGACTTGCCCGCGCCGGTCGGCCCGACCACGAGCGCGTGGCCGACGTCACCGACGTGGAGCGACAGCCGAAACGGCGTGGACCCGGCCGTCCGCGCGTGCAGCAGCGGCCCGGCCCCCAGATGCGCGTCGCCTTCCGGGCCGGCCCAGACGGCCGACAGCGGCATCATGTGCGCCAGGTTCACCGTCGAGACCGGCGGCTGGCGGACATTGGCGTAGACCTGGCCCGGCAGCGTGCCGAGCCAGGCCTCCACCGCGTTCAGCGTCTCGGTGATGACCGTGAAGTCGCGGCCCTGAATGGTCTTCTCGACTAGCCGGAGCTTCTCGGCCGCCGCGCGCGGGTCGGTGTCCCAGACCACCACGCTGGCGGTAACGAAGGCCTGGGCGACTTCGTCGGCCCCCAGGTCCTGGAGCGCAGCGTCGGCGTCGGCCGCCTTGTTGGCCGCATCGGAGTCCACGAGGCTGGCGGCCTCGTTGGTCATCACCTCCTTGAGGATCGCCCCGATCGACTTGCGCTTGGCGAACCACTGCCGGCGGATGCGGCTGAGCAGCTTGATGGCGTCGGTCTTGTCGAGCATCAGCGCCCGGGTCGACCAGCGGTAGGGAAAGGCCAGGCGGTTGAGGTCGTCGAGGATTCCGGGGAAGGTGGCGGTCGGAAAGCCGACCACGGTGAGCACCCGCAGGTGCTGGTCGCCCAGGCGCGGCTCTAGCCCGCCGGTCAGCGGCCCGGTCGCCAGGAGCGCATCCAGGTGCATCGGCGTCTCGGGGACCCGGACGGCTTGGCGCGTGGTGGTCGCCGCCCCGTGCAGGAACGCGAGCGTCTCGGCGTCGCCCAGCCAGGCGGCCTCGGGCATGAAGCCCTCGACCAACTGCAGCACGCGATCGGTGCGCTGGACGAAACTATGGGTCTGCTCCCACGCATCCAGGCCGTCCTGTGCCCGGCCCTCGATCATCAGGCCGCTGACGCGTCGGGCGTCCTCGGCGGGCGGGCGCCAGACGAAGGTCAGGAAGTAGCGGCTCTCGAAGTGGGCGCCGGCCTCGGCGAACTGCTCGCGTCGCTCCAGGTCGACCAAGGCAGACGCCGGGTCGGGGAAGCGGTCGGCGCCGTAGCTGGCGGCGGGATCACGCCGAGCCTCGACGAACAGCGCCCATCCCGAACCCAGCCGGCGCAGGGCGTTGTTGAGGCGGGCGGTGACCGCCACCAGCTCGGCCGGCGTGGCGCTGTCGAGGTCGGGGCCCCGGAAGCGAGCGGTCCGCTGTAGGCAACCGTCCTTGTTGAGGACGACGCCCGGGGCGACCAGCGCCGCCCACGGCAGGAAGTCGGCCAGGTAAGGGGTCGGGTCGGCATAGGGCTTGAGCGACAGCATCGCGCTCAGGCCCGCAGGTAGGGCGGATAGCGCAGGTGGCGGCGGCCGACCTCGACGAATTGCGGATCAAAGCGCGCGGCCCATACCGCCAGGGCGTGGCCGACCAGCCAGAGGGCGAGGCCGACGAGCCAGAGCCGTAGGCCAAGGCCTACGGCTGCGGCCAGCGTGCCGTTGGCGATGGCCACCGTGCGCGGCGCCCCGCCCAGCAGCATCGGCTCGACCAGGGCGCGGTGAACCACGGCGAAATAGCCGGGCGGCAGGTCCTGGCCGCTCATGCCGGCACGCCCGGAGCGGCGGCCGCGGCGATCAGGGCGCCGCCGCCGAACGAGAAGAACGACAGGAAGAAGCTGGACGCGGCGAAGGCGATCGACAAGCCGAAGACGATCTGGATCAGTCGCCGGAAGCCGCCCGAGGTCTCGCCGAAGGCCAGCGACAGCCCCGTGACGATGATGACGATCACCGCGACGATCTTGGCCACCGGCCCTTCGATCGACTCCAGGATCGACTGCAGCGGGGCTTCCCACGGCATCGAGGAGCCGGCGGCGCGGGCGGGGAGCGCATGGAGCAGGCCCGCGGCGCTGATCAGCGCGCAGCCGATCCAGCCTGATTTGCGCCGAAGAGCGCGCACGCGCATGCGGCCCTCGGCCGCGCGAGGGGTCGTCATGATGCGTCTCCGAGAGGGATGAGGCGGTAGTCGCCGCCGACGAGGCCCTCGACGGCGACGAGGTGGGACAGACGCCGGGCGTGACCGCGGCCGGTGAGGACGGCGATCACCTCCAGGGTCTCGGCGATCAGCTCGCGCGGGACGGCCACGGCCGCCTCCTGCACGAGCTGCTCGAGGCGGCGCAGGGCGCCCAGTGGGGAGCCGGCATGGACGGTGGCGATCCCGCCCGGGTGGCCCGTGCCCCAGGCCTTGATCAGGTCGAGCGCCTCGGGGCCGCGCACCTCGCCGACCACGATCCGGTCAGGCCGCAGGCGCAGGGTCGAGCGCAGCAGCTCGGTCAGGGAGGCCACGCCGTCCTTGCTGCGCAGCGCCACGGTGTTGGCGGCGGGACAGCGCAGCTCGACGGTGTCTTCGAGGATGACGACACGCTCGTCCGCGCCCGCGAGTTCAGCCAGCAGGGCGTTGGCGAGGGTGGTCTTGCCGCTGGCGGTCGCACCTGCCACCAGGATGTTGCGGCGCTCGGCGACCGCGCCGGCCAAGGCCTTTGCTTGCACCGCGCTCATCACGCCTTGGGCGACGTAGTCGGCCAGGGTCACCGCCCGGATCGCCGGCTTGCGGATGGAGAAGGCCGGTCCGGAGACCACCGGCGGCAGCAGGCCCTCGAAGCGCTCGCCCGCTTGCGGCAGCTCCGCCGAGACCCGGGGACTGCGGGCGTGGGCCTCGCCGTCGACATGGTGGGCGACGAGCCGGATGATCCGCTCGCCCTCCGCCGCGCCCAGCACCAGGCCGGTGTCGGCCAGGCCCGCGCCGAGGCGGTCGATCCAGAGCCGACCGTCCGGATTGAGCATCACCTCGACGACATCGTCCTGGGCCAGCCACGCCCGCACGTCGGGGCCCAAGGCCGTGGCCAGCATGCGGCCAGCACGGTCGCGGGCGTCGTTGGCGGAAGGGAGCGCCGACATGGTCGGGAGCCTCGATCAGGCCCGGCGGACCGGGCGGGAGACTCCCTAGACAGGACCGAAATTGTCCGGGATCAACAAGTGTTTAGGGGCTGTAGGGCGCTAGGGTGCAAAGACAGGCGCTGGCGAAGACCGTGGCTTCGCCCAGGTGACCAAGGCCGAAGTTCGAGCAGTGTGGCGGAGCGTTGTCGGCCATGGATTCAAGCATCGTCGGAAATAACCGCCTCGGTCGCGGCGATCTCCTGCGGCAGGGTCTTGCCCTTGGCCAGCCTCCGCCCAAGGCTGGTCAGGAAGTTCTGGTAGCGCTCGCGACCCTTGGCCTGCTGGGCCGGCAAGGCCGCTTCGGGCAGCGCCAGGGTATTGGCCAGCCAGAAGCGGACAAAAAGGCCGAGGGCTTCGAGGATGATCCCGGCCACCTGCTCGATGCGGTCAGCCTGGCGCGAGAGCCGGTCCAGGCGCCGGCTGAGCGCGGCCTCCAACTGTTCGGCCCCGTCGGGCGACAGGAAGCTCTCCAAGGCCGCCTCGACGACCAGGGCCTGGGAGAGGCGACGGCGCAGGGCGTACTCGGCCAGGCGCGCGCCCAGGGCCGGCGGCAGCCGGAAGGTGTGCTTGATCCGCATCGCTAGAGCTCCATGCCGTCGTCGGGATCCATCGCCACCTGATGGGCCGCGCCCGCCAGCCGCCGGTCGGTCCGCCGGGCCTCGAGCGCGGCGAGCGCGTCGGCCGGGCCGTCGTCGAAGTCGAACTCATCGGATGGAGGCTGCGGTTCGACCGGGTCCAGAACGGGCACGAGCGCCCGGGCCTCCGGGCCTTCGCCGTCTTGGCCGCGCGGCGTGGGGACGGGCGGCGGCGCCATCTCGAGCGCCGGCCGGCCCAACCAGCCATTAGCCGCGGCCGCGGCGAACCGGCCAGGATTGGGCGGGGCCAGGATTCTGTGCGCCAGCCGCAGATCCTTGAAGTAGCGGGCCTTGCGCGCGCGGATGGGCGCGACGCCGGCCAGCATCACGATCTCCTCGTCGGCGGGCAACTGCATGATCTCACCGGGTGTCAACAGGGCCCTGGGCGATTCCGCCTTGGAGACCATGAGGTGGCCGAGCCAGGGGGAGAGCCGATGGCCCGCGTAGTTGCGCATAGCGCGCTCCTCGGTGGCCGTGCCCAGGGCCTCCGAGATGCGCTTGGCCGTCCGCTCGTCGTTGGCCGCGAAGCAGACCCGGACGTGGCAGTTGTCGAGGATGGCGTTGTTGGGCCCGTAGGCGCGCTCGATCTGGTTCAGCGATTGAGTGATCAGGAAGGCCCGCACCCCATAGCCGGCCATGAACGCCAGGGTGCTCTCCAGGAAGTCGAGCCGACCTAGCACCGGCAATTCGTCGAGCATCAAGAGGAGCTTCTGGCGCGTCCCGACGCCGTCCAGGCTCTCGGTCAGCCGTCGGACGATCTGGTTGAGGATCAATCGGATCAGCGGCCGCGTGCGGCTGACGTCCGACGGCGGCACCACCAGGTAGAGGCTGCAGGGCTTGTCGACCAAGTCGGTGATACGCCAGTCGCAGCGGGCCGTCACTGCGGCGACCACCGGGTCGCGGTAGAGCCCCAGGAAGGTCATCGCAGTGCTGAGTACGCCCGAGCGTTCGTTGTCGCTCTTGTTCAGGAGTTCTCGCGCTGCGCTGGCGACGACCGGGTGGGGGCCAGCCTCGCCGAGATGCGGCGTGCGCATCATCACCGACAGCGTCTGCTCGATGGACCGGCACGGGTCCGACAGGAAGGTCCCCACGCCGGCCAGGGTCTTGTCCGGCTCGGCGTAGAGGACGTGCAGGATCGTGCCGACCAGAAGGGCGTGGGAGGTCTTTTCCCAATGGCTACGCTTGTCGAGGCTACCTTCCGGATCCACCAGGATGTCGGCGATGTTCTGCACATCGCGCACCTCGGTCGCACCGGGTCGCACCTCCAGAAGCGGGTTGTAGGCTGAGGACGCCGAGTTGGTCGGATCGAAGAGCAGCACCGAGCCGAGGCGCGCCCGAAACCCCGCCGTCAGCGTCCAGTTCTCGCCCTTGATGTCGTGGACGATGGTCGAGCCCGGCCAGGTGAGCAGGGTCGGGATGACCGCGCCCACGCCCTTGCCCGATCGGGTGGGCGCGAAGAAGAGCACATGCTCGGGACCAGCGTGGCGCAGATAGTCCTGGCCAAAGCGGCCCAGGACGACACCCTCGTCTTTGAGCAGCCCGACTTTGCGAACTTCCTCGTCCCTGGCCCAGCGGGCGGTGCCGAACGTCGAGGCGCGGTGGCGCTCGCGGCCGCGCCAGACCGACAGGGAGATGGCCAGGACGATGCACAGGATCGCGCCGCTCGTAGCGATGGCCGCGCCGCGAAGGAAGACCGCCGGCGCATAGGCGTCATAGACGAACCACCACCAGAAGAAGGCGGGCGGCGTGTAGATCGGCCGTCCCGCCAGCATGAACCACGGCGGACCCAGGCCCGCTTGGTAGTCCAGTGCGGAGGCGGTCCATTGCGTGGCGCACCACATCCCGCCGAGCGCGACGCCGCCAACCAGGATGGCCGTGAGCCAGAGGACCTTCGAACCCTGCATCGGACAGGATGAAGACCGGGTCGTCGCTCGTGAGCTAGGGCGTCCAGACGATCATCGTAGCTTGGCGGGGAAAGACAGGCCGTGGCGTAGACGGGCCGCTTTGACGTCCTGCCGGTAACGGGTCTAGGGATAGACGGTCGGGGAGCTTGCGGGCATGTCCAAGCGCTTGCGCCAAAACCCCAAGGGCCTTCGCACGGCTTTTCCAACTCCCCGATTTTAGCGACGCGGCGATTGGCCGATCTAGCGTCGGTTTACCGGCCTCAGGTCCGAGCAGGACGCGCTCTCTAGCGGTGATCGAGACCTCGACTACGACCGCTGCTGACGGCGCAGCTGCGCCCAGCTGACATCTCCTCTTCCTCGAGATTTGCATGTCCGGCTGACGACGACGGTCCAGACCTCCGAGCCCTCGGCTGCAGCGCTCATTTCGTCGCCGATGATGGATTGATATTTTTCATTATAAAAACAATATCTTGTGGAGATTTGCGTGCCAAATGCGTGTACGCAGGTTCGAGCACTTCGTTGCTACTAACCGCAGCAAATTGACGCGAGCCAATACTTGCCGCTTTAGGCTGTGGCTGAAACTGAAACAGAGCCAAACGGCGCATCTTGTAACGTCGGCTGGGAAGCGGTGGCGCACAAGCGACAGGGGTTCAAACTCAGTATCCGCCAACGGGCTGGGCGGCGCCATGTTTCTGAGCCCGGTCAGCGTTGGGCTGTCAGCACCGATGTGCCAATCTGTCATGGCGCTTGGTTAGGGTAGCCCATGCGCCAAGCCAATACTTCGGACACGGACTGGGGCCTGGGGCGACCTGGGGGGTGGCGGGCGACGAGCGTCTATGGCGCGGCCCACCTATCCAAGAGCCTGTTCTGGTATGGCGGCGAGGTGGTCTTCGCGTACTTTCTGACCCAGTTCGCCGGCCTTCCTCCGACCTTGATGGGCCTGGTCTTGACGGTCGGCCTGCTGTTCAGCGCGGGGATGGACCTGCTGGTTGGTTTTGGACTGCGCGCGCAGATGGCCTCACCTTCGCTTGCCGGAAGGTTGCAGATGGTCGGGGCTTTCATCGCGGCCGTCGGTCTGATCGCGTTCCTGTCGACGCCCTATGCGCCGCAGGCGGGACGCTGGATGTGGGCCCTGGTGACGGTCAGCCTGTTTCGGATTGGCTTTGCGCTTTACGACGTGCCGCAGAATGCGCTGATGAGCTTGGGTACGGCGAATCCAGCCGCCAGATCCCGTGTCGCGGCCGTACGGATCGCAGGTTCGGGCTTGGCCTCCATAGCGGTGGCGGCGCTTGTTGGGCCCATGATCGCGGCGGCTAAGCCCGGAGGCGAGGGGGCGCGGCTCGTCGTCACGGTCGGGGCGGCGGCGGCGCTCTCTGCGGTGATATCAGCGGCCGCGCTGGCGTTCGCCGTGCGTCAGGATCCGTTGACTGCGCCAATCCCTGTAAAGCTCAAAGGCGAGTCAGGCCGCTTACGCCAGCTCTGGCCCTATTTTGCGATGATGGCAGCGATGATGGCCGGCCCGCCGCTCTTTCAGAAGCTGGAGCCCTACTACGCCGACCAAGTGCTGCGTTCGCCAAGCTGGGGCGGCGCCATCATTCTTGTGGCCGCGTTTGGGGTCATGACGGGCCAGCCGGTCTGGTTGGCCATGGCGGAGCGATCGCCATCCCGAAGCACGCTGTTTCGCGTCACCGCCGTCATCCAAGCCCTGGGCGGCTTGGTCTTTCTGGCCTCGCCGGCGAGCCTTCCGCTCTTGCTGGCCTTTGCCGCCTTCTTGGTCGGTCTCGGAAACGGTGGGCTCGGTGTCGCCAAATGGGCGGCCTTCAGCGATGCGGCCAGCCGGGCGGGCGCCGGTCGGGAAGGGCTCGCCTTCGCTCTCTTCTGCGCGAGCGGAAAACTGACCCTGGCGTTCGGTGTGGTGGTCGTGGTCGCCGCCTTGGAGGCCGCACGTACGGATGTGCGCTTTCTGGCCTGGACCATGGCGTTGGGGCCGATCCTGGGGTCGGCCGCGATGGTCCTCCTCTCGTACTCCGTGGACCCGGGGCAGCGAACCGCAGGTCTAGCGCAGCGCGGCTAGGGGGCGTCATCTTTCCGGTGGGAACAAGAGGGTCAAGATGGGCACTGCGGCGGCGCCGATCACGCCGGCCGCAGAGCCAAGCCGCGAGACGCGTAGCGGCGGAATAGGCAGGTCGTCCATGGGGCGAAGCACCGACTCAAAGCTCGCATGGGCCGCAATCTGATCAAGCACATTGGCCGGCAGACGTCCGGCCAGCAGCACGGCCTCAGGCCCGAAGAAGCGGGATACGAGCGCCAACGGGGCTGAAAGCTGATCGGCGGCGCGCCGCGCCCAGCGCTCGATGATTGGTTCGGCTTCCTGCGGCGGGTGCTCAAGCCAATCAAAGTCCAAGGCCGGGAAGCCCGCAGCCCGAAGGGTTTCCAGCAGGTCGAGCGCCGAGGGTCTGGGCGAGCCGTACGGGTAGTACTGGCCAAGGATGCCGGCGTTGCCCAAAGCGCCGCGATAGGGCGCGCCGTCAATGATCAGACCGCCCCCCACGCCGTGGCCAAGGTGGACGAGCATCAGGGTGCGGTAAGGGGCGCCGACGCCCAGGAGTCGCTCGCCGATGGCCGAAGATCGGCCGTCGTTCTCAACGATGACGCTCGTCCCCAGGGCCTGTGAAAACCTCTCGGCAAGGCCCGGCCCGGCGAGGTCGGGGAAGAGGCTGTGCGGCAGCGCGTTGCCATCGACGTCGAAGTCGGCGGGTAGGGCGACGCCCACGCCGATCTGTCGCGACTTGGCCAAGCGATGCCGCGCGGTAAGCGCGGCGATCGCCACCGTCGCGCCTTCGCTGATCGCCGCCACGGTCGGCGCGTTGATGGAGAACCGCGACTGGCCGACCAGCTTGCCAGCGAAATCAACGATCCCGACCTCGCCGAAGGTCTGCGAGAAGCTGACGCCGATCGCATAGCCGGCGGCCCGGTTGAGCGCCAGGGGACGGGAGGGTTGGCCTCGCTTGCCGCGTTCCGGCGCTAGTTCGATCAGCAGGCCACGGGCGATCAGTTCGTCGGCGATGTTGGTCACCGTGGGTCTTGAGAAACCGGTCGTCTGAGCCACACGGGCCCGAGACTGCGGACCATTGCGCCACAGCAGGTCAAGTAGCATTCGCGCGCCGGGCGCAAGTCGGGTCAGGGATTTCACCATGCGCAAACCCTAGGGGGTAGGAGGTGAGCGCGCAACGACCGCAAATGATATGTTAGCAAACTAAACAAAATTGTCATCGATCTCGGGTACCAAGCAGCCGACGCGTCGTTCGGCGCTGCCAGGGGGCACCTTTCTGATGACTGTGATGATGCGCAAGGGCCTGATGGCCACGACGGCCCTGGTGGGGCTTTTCATGGGCGGGGCCGCGATGGCCCAATCGGCGGATCAGGCGTTAGCCGTACAGCTCGAGGAGGTGGTCGTCACGGGGCGCAGCGCCGTGGACACGCCCGTCGAGCGGATCAAGGCGGCCGCGCCCGTGATCGTCGACGCCATTACCGCCGAGGAGATCGACAAGACCGCCGATCTGTCGCTGCCGGAGCTGCTGGAACGCCTACCCAGCGTCAATTCGACCGGGTTCTACGGTTCCAGCGAGGCGGGTTACGCCAACATCCGGGGCTTTGACTCGCGCTACAACAGCCTGGACGTCGATGGGAACCCCATCCTGTTCAGCAGCCAGAACAATCGCGGCGCCCAATCCGGCATGTTCCCGGCGGCGATCGTCAAGGAAGCCGCCGTCTACAAGACGCTGACGCCGGACATGGACGCCAATTCGATCGGCGGCCACATCTCGCTGCGCACGCTGCGCGCGTTCGACGGCGGTACCAAGTCGTACCTGAAGGCCACCTACCGGGTCGGCCTGCCCGAGCATCGCAGCGGCGTCTTCGACGGCGCCAGCAACCAGTTTGCCGCCGCCGGCAAGTTCACCTTTGGCCCAGAGCGCCAGTACGGCTTCGTCTTCGGCTTCAACCGTCAGCGCACCGCCGACTACGATGATTTCGGCTCGGTGCTGGGCTACGCTCAGGTGGCCGGTCCCGACGGGGTCACGCGCGATCAGGTCAACAGCAACGTCTTCGCCGACAGCCGCTACGACAAGACTGTCCGCAACACCGCCGCGTTCGCCAAGCTGGAGATGCGTCGCGAGGACGCGCTCTACGCCTTCCTCTCGGCCAATATCTTCGACGAACAGCGCGACATGTACCAGCAGCGCGCCGGGGCGTTCATCGCCAACACCGGGGGGAGGACGGTCTCTCAGACGGGCAAGGGTCAGGCCACCTTCACCAACGCCCAGGGCCAGATTCGCGAATTCGACTATGACATGCAGCGCAACGCCAAGGTGGTGGGCGCGGGTCTGGACTATCGGGTGATGGCGCGCGGCTCGATCTCGCTGCGCGGCAACTACACCGCCTATGGCAACGACACCCTGACGCGAAATCTCGGCAACGGCTTCCGGCTGGCGTCGTTCAACGGCGCCTATGACATCAACGGCGACGCGCCGGTCATTCGGCCGTCCGACACGGCGCTCTACGACAACAGCGCCAACTGGGTGTTCTCGAGCGCGGCGACGGGCACCTACCAGCGCGTCCAGCCGCTGCGCGACAAGATCGCCACGCTAGGCGGGGTGTTCAACTACAACAACCAGCCCGACAGCCGTGGCCTGGGGGTCTCGAGCGGCCTGAGCTGGGTGCGCCTAGACCGCACCTTCGATCAGAACCTGACCAACTATACGCTAAACAAGGGCGTCACCCTGAACCTGTCGCAGGTCACGCCGGCCGGTGCGACCATGGCCGGCAACCGCGCGGCCCACGACAGCTATGACGCCTTCTGGGCCTTCATGGCCAATCCCGCCAACGCGGCTCAAACCTTCGATGCGTCCGCGACCGCCGACTACGCCCTGCGCGAGGACGTCCTAGCCCTGCACGGCGCGGCCTACTACGCGGTCGGCGACGTGCGGCTGATGGCCGGCCTGCGCTATGAGCGGACCAGCGACGCCACAGACACCAGCCAACTGGTGGCCGGCGTGATCAAGCCCCAGAGCCGCGAACATGACTACGATAACTGGCTGCCCAGCCTGCATCTGACCTATGAGCCGCTGGCGCGCCTGAAGGTGCGTGCGGCCGTCTCCAAGACCATCGGCAGGCCCGACTTCCAGGACTTCGCACCCGGCACCACCACCACCTTCGACGCCAGCGGCGTACCGCTGGTCCGGGGCAGCAACCCCACCCTGGGGCCGCGCGTCTCGACCAACTATGACGCCAGCCTGGAATACTATCTGGATGACGGCCTGCTGGCCGTGGCCGTGTTCCGCAAGGATATCGACGGCGAGACCTTCAGTCAGCGGTCGGTCGTCACCGACGCCTCCGGCCAGATCGTCCAGATCAACACGATCCCGCTCAACACCGGCGCGGCCGAGGTCACCGGCCTGGAGTTCACGGCCGCCAAGCGCCGCCTGGACATGCTGCCTGCGCCGTTCGACCGCTTGGGGATCAGCGCCAACTACACCCGCCTGCAAGGCGAGTGGAACGTGGTGTTCAGCGACGGCTCCACCCGCTCGGTCGGCGGCCTGCGCGGCCAGCCGCGCTGGCTGGCCAATCTGGCGCTCAGCTATGACGCCGGGCCGCTGGACCTGCGGCTGAGCTACAAGAAGCAGGGCCGCACCTTCACCGGCACGTTCGGGGCCAATGCTCTCACCGACGTCTGGATCCGGCCCTATGAGCGCCTCGACCTGCACGCCGCCCTGCGGCTGCGCCGCCAGATCCAGCTGACCTTCGACGCCAAGAACCTGGGCGACTCCTATTCGATCCAGTCCACGGGCCTGGAAGACTCGCTGTCCAACGCGCTGGGCGCTGGCCGCAGCTACTGGTTGGGTCTGAGGTTCAATTACTGAGGCCGCAGCAGTGATAAAAAATCGTTCAGATCAACAGGGTGGATCCGTAGGCGAAAATGTTACCAAGGAAATTATCATCGTCGTTCGTCGCGATCGCAATACTGGCCACTCCCGCGTTGGCCTGGGCGGCTCCGCCTATATCGACAAACATCTATATGTACGGACGGCTGATAAACACGGCCGATGTCTACGACCCTAGACATAGATGCTACACCCAGGAGGGGCAGGCGAGCGTCTCCACAAGGCTTCTTTGCGGCGCCATCAATCGTCTGATGATTACCGACTGGAATAATGCCCGGTCCTCCGACCTCGTTCCGATCCCGCATCGGGGGCTCTGGGGAGGCGCGGGTGGCAGCAAAACTACTGTGGCGGAAAACACGATGGCTGCGTTCAAGGCCGCTCTGGGCGCCGGCTATCGCGTGCTGGAAATCGACGCGGCCATGGCCGGGCCGGCCTGTCCGGACGCCTATACTGAGGTGTTCGTCGGACACTATTTCTCGATGCTGGCCGCCGGCGGAAATGTCAATGACCAGCCTTGTCAGTTCACCGCGCAGCAGCTTGGCCAGTTCAGCATGCGGTTGCGGGACGGCTCCGCGAACACGCTGCCGTCAAACGCTCTGGCCAATATCAAGGACGTGGTCAACTGGGCGAAGGCCAATCAGGTGCTGCTGATGATCGACCCGAAGGTTCCGAGTCTCTCGCCGTCATCCCAGGAGGATGATCAATATTCGAGAATAATAGGAAGGGTGCTTCAGGTCGCGAGAGAGGTTGATGCTCTCGAGAATGTGGCAATTAAAACGACGTACAATTACAATAGTTCAACAGCTTATTTCGGCCCCGTCGATTTCGAAAGTATATTTGCTGGCCGCTTCCTATGGAGTCCGATTGTTAACAAAGCGGCTTGCATGAAGAGTAAGGACCAGGGGCCGTGCACCGACAGTGACAAAGCGTCAGAAATCAGCACAGTGACCGGCGCGGCGGCGGCGTGGCGGCAAGCCACCAATGATTCCAAGCAGATCATTACCTACGAAATCCAGCTCTATAACAGCGCGCACTGGGCTTCCAACCCGTTCACCGTGCAAGGTGTTACGTACCAGGGCCTGATCGATTTCGCGGCCAGGCAAACCAGCAACTGTCCCGCCAAGTCCTGGCTCTGCAAGCGCTCGGCGATCTGGAGCATTGATCCGGCCGGCGACAAGGGCACGCTGGGCCGCGAGTACAACTGGAAATTCCTCGGCAATACGGTGGGTAAGGGAGCCTGGGAAGACGATCAGCGGGGCAATCCGTTCGTCACACTGGGCTACGCGGCGTCCTCCAATGGCACCGGCTATGGCTCACCGCTTTATGCAGCGGTGATCACTGATCGTCCCGACATGTACAGCCAGTTCCAGATCTCAGGTCCGCAGCCGTTCTCGGCGGTCAAGGCAGAGGAAAAGTGACCATGAACCATCTTATGACCAAGGCCGCGATCGCCGTGGTGCTGGTTCTGGCGCCGGCTTACGCGAGCGCCTATCCGAGCAAACTGGACACGCGGCTTTACGCTCAGAAGCAGCCCGACGACGATCTGGTTGTGGTCGACTATGAAACCTCAGGAAGTGCTGGTGAGGTATTCTATCACACTGAAGGCGGCTCCATCTATGAATTGAATGTTCACCCGAACGGGCGAGGGTCGATCAAGTTCACCATAACAAACACGGTGACGCCCGGCCTGATTGGTCAGGACGTCGTCATTGACTCTTTGGACCGGATGTTCCCGAGCAGCAGTCCAGCGGCCAAGACCAAGTGGCGGGTGGCGTTTACGGCGAACTTCATCTGGGTCGAGGCCAGGACATCGGACAGTGGCAACTTTGACCGCAGCCCTGTCTACAGCACGGTTGCTTTCTTCGGGGCGCCCGAGAAGGTCTACAGGGGGCATCTCAACAATCAAATAGGTAACAAGGTGTCCTACGGAAAGCTCAGTGACCTGATGGATGATGTAAAGAACAAATACGCGAAATGGATCAGCTATCCTTACGATAGTCCGCCAGGCCCATTTCTATATGAAGAAAGGGTGAGGGCTGCCATATTCGGGCCGGCTCTAGTTGCTGACTAGTGAGGATAATTGCTGATTTAGAGAGACAATTTCTGGAAGAAATTACCATGACAATATAATTGTAAGTTGTGCTTCTGTCCGAAAATCTATCTGCGCGGAAAATCATTCGTAGTCAAATATTGCATCTATCGTAAAAGGAGATTGTACAGATGAGAACTCTCAACGCTAGTCTGATTGCAGCATTTGGTGTGTTGGCGATACTGGCGCCTTCCCAATCTGAGGCTCAAGTTAAGCAATATTGTGGACTAAAAGAGGGTTATATAACTCAGGTAAATCACGGTGATATTTACGAGAAAGACTATCCTATACTTGTGATAATATATCGGGATGTCGATGGGGCTGAGCAGAGAGTCTCGACTAAAGGATTGCAAGATATGCGCACCGCAGCCGAGGCTCGCTCTCTGGAGTCCATGGCGGTGTCTGCGATGTTATCCAAAGCTCTTGTCCGATTTATGTTCAATCAATGCTTACATAGTTCACGGGACGGCAACACGTGGCTCTGGGGCATGGAAATGAAGGGTGGGTAGATAAACGGGGGGGCTTTCCAATCAACGGCCGGCTGCTTCTGCCACTATGGGTCTCTCGGCCTCACATCCGGCGCTTGGTCTGGGCCGCACGCAGCCGCAAAGTGCCGATGGGCGGACCGGCGCTCGCCTTGAATTGGTCCGTTGGCGTCATGCTGGGCTACCGTCCTGGGAAAGCGCATCCGTGTCCCGGGCTCTGGCGGAAGGGGATATCCGCCAGAGCCCGGCAGTACGACACCGTCAATCATACCTTAGTGGCCGGTCGCGCTTGCTTCGCGGCGCACGCGCATCCGACACTACGTTTACATAGGATTAGAGACATGGTCAGCAACATCGGGGCGCTGCTGGGTGCGGCGCTTCTTCTGCTCGTCCCGGCCGTGGCCGCCGCCCAGACCGCTGACTTCGCCGCCCTGCGCGAGCGGGTGCTACATCCGCCGCCCGGCCATGTGATCGTGGTGGCCCACCGCGCCTGCTTTTCGGCGGCGCCGGAGAATTCGCCCGAAGCCATCGACGCCTGCGCCAAGCTGGGCGTCGAGGTGGTCGAGAACGACGTACGCAGCACCAAGGACGGTGAGTTGATCGTGATGCACGATGACACCGTCAACCGCACCACCAACGGCTGGGGCTACGTCAACGACCTGACTCTGGCGGATATGGCGGCGTTGCGCTTGCGCGATGGCCAAGGGGGGGCGGGCGCGGCGGTGACCACCACCCCGGTGACCACCCTGCGCGCCTACTACCTCGCCGCCAAGGGCAAGGTGATGATCAATCTGGAGATGAAGCCGTCTCTGGCGGCGAACTTCGAGACCCTGCTGGCCAAGTCGCTGACGATCGCGGCCGAGGAGGGGGTCCTGGACCAGATCCTGCTGAAGGTTCCGGACAATTTCAGCCACGGCAAGCTGGCGTCCAAGCACGTGCTGGACACGCTGGCCCTGCCGGCCGGCGTGACGATGTGGCCGATCATCTGGGAGGGGGCTGCGGATCCGATCCAGCGGCTCGACACGTTGGAGGCCCACAAGGGCAGCGGCTACGAACTGCCGTTCCTCACCCCCGACTATTTCAAGCGCATCGCCGGCGATCCGCGCCTGAAGGGTCGGCCGGTGATGGCCGTGGCGGTGCAGCCGCAGTGGAGCGGCGGCTTCAGCGATCAGGTCTCGATGAGCGATCCAGACGCGGGCTGGGGCAGGCTGCTCGATCTTGGCGCTAATGTCATCATGACGGACCGCCCTGAGTATATTCTGCGCTATCTTGAGAAGAGGGGGCGGCGCAAGGGTGGGGCTCTCTATAAAACCTCCGCAACTCCGCGACTGCCGTAAAAGTATCATGCGGCAAATATAGATGAAAGCCCGACCCTGAGGTCGATTCGGTTCGTCTTCTCCTCCCGGCTATGGAAGAGCCTCAATGCGTATCCTAGCTTCTCTCGCCGTCCTCAGCGGCAGCTTGACGCTGGCGCCAGCCGCGGCGTTCGCTCAGACCTATGCCGATCCTGCGGGAGCGGGCCCGATCATCGGGGCGCTGCAGTGGGTGCAAGGCACCTTGCTGGGGACGGTCGCCACCGTCGTGGCGGTCGTGGCCATCGCGGCGGTCGGCTTCATGATGCTGACGGGCCGCCTCAACTGGCGCTATGGCGCGACGGTCATCCTGGGATGCTTCGTCCTCTTCGGCGCGGCCAGCATCGTGGCCGGCATTCAGTCGGCGGCCACGGTTTCGGGCTACTGAGGTGAGCGCGCTCGAGCGGGACGTGATCTTCACGGGACTGACCCGGCCCCAGATGCTCGGGGGGGTGACCTACAGCATGGTCATCCTCAACCTGATCGTGACCACCGAGCTCTTCATCCTGTTCAAGTCGCCCTGGGCTCTTGTGGCGTCCGGCCTCTTCCATCTGCTGGGCTTGGCCGCTTGCCTGCGCGAGCCTCGCATCTTCGAGATCTGGCGCATCCGCGCGACCAAGTGCCCGCGTAGTCCGACCTGGTCCCTCTGGGGCTGCAATTCCTACCGACCATGAGCTCTGGCCTCTCTCTCTGGCGGCGAGAGCCGACGATCGGCGGTCATCTGCCCTATCTGGCGCAGATCGACGATACGACGCTGATGCTGCGCGACGGCGGCCTGATGCAGGTCATCCGTCTGGACGGCCTGCCTTTCGAGACCTCCGACAGCGACGATCTCAACCATAGCAAACAGCTGCGCGACGCGACCCTGCGCGCTCTGGCGTCTTCGCGGTTTGCGATCCACCATCATGTCGTCCGGCGCCCGGCCGATCCCGTCCAGCCCGGAGTCTTTCCCGATCCGTTCAGTCAGGCCCTGGATACGGCCTGGACGCAGAGGATGAACGGGCGCCCGCGCTTTCAGAACGACCTCTTCATCTCCATCGTCCGGCGACCCCTGCGGGGGCGCGGCCGCTGGGCCCAGTGGCTGGCCGCGCCGTTGCTGGGCGCCGACATCACCGCCCAGGCGACGCTTGCCACCGAGGTCAAGGCGTTGTCGGCCGCGCGCGACGCGCTGATCGCCAGCCTCTCCGCCTACGGCGCCCGCGCGCTCGGCGCCTACGACGCGCCGGGTGGCCCGCAGTCGGAAATCCTGGAATTCCTCTTCCTTCTGCTCAACGGCGAGCAGCGTCCCGTGAAGCTGCCGTCGGGCGATATCGGCGACCACCTGGCCTATCGCCGGCTGCATGTCGGGCGTCAGGCCCTGGAGTTCTCGCCCGGCGTCGGCGGCGAGCGCACCTTCGCCGCGGTGATATCCCTGAAGGACTATCCTGGCGCTTCGACGCCCGGAATGCTCGACGAGCTGCTACGCCTGCCGGTCGAGATGGCGCTGAGCCAGAGTTTCGCCTTCGTCGATCGGGCGACCGCGTCGGATCGCGTCAACACCACCCTTCGCCGGATGCGCGCCGCCGACGATGAGGCGCTCAGCCTGCGCGACGAACTGGCGATCGCCAGGGACGATCTGGCCGCCGGTCGCGCGGCCTTCGGCGAGCACCACTTAACGATCACGATCCGCGCTGACAGCCTTCCTCGCCTGGACGAGGCCGTGGCCGAGGTCCAGGCCGCCTTGGCCGATCTGGGCATGATCGCCGTGCGCGAGGACATCGGCCTGGAGCCGGCCTTCTGGGCCCAGTTCCCCGGCAACACCAGCTATATCACGCGACGCGCCCTGATCTCGACCCGCAACTTCGCGGGCCTGGCGTCCAGTCACAACTTCTCGATGGGGCGGCGCGACGGCCTGCATTGGGCCGCGCCGGTCAGCGTGCTGGAGACCACGGCCGCCAGCCCCTATCTCTTCAACTTCCACCACGGCGATCTGGGCAATTTCACCGTCATTGGGCCGTCGGGCTCGGGCAAGACGGTGGTGCTGAACTTCCTGCTGGCCCAGGCTCGGCGGTTTGATCCCCAGATCATGTTTTTCGACAAGGATCGGGGGGCGGAGCTGTTCCTCCGCGCGATCGGCGGTCGCTACAATGTGCTGCGGCCCGGGGAGCCTTCCGGGCTCAATCCGCTGGCCCTCCCCGATACGGCGCGAGACCGGCGCTTTCTGACCAGCTGGATCGCGGCGCTGGTGGCGGACGGCGGCGCGCTCGATCCCGAAGATGTCGCCCGGATCGAAGACGCGGTCGCCGCCAACTTCGCCGCCCCGCCGCATCTGCGCCGGCTCGGCGCCTTCGCCGACCTTCTGCGCGGCGGTGAGCGCCCGCATGGCCGGGATCTCCATGCGCGGCTGCGCCCCTGGTTCGGAAAGGGCGAGCACGCCTGGCTCTTCGACAACGCCGTGGACGCCATCGATCCGAACGCCCGCATTCTCGGCTTCGACATGACCCGGGTCTTGGACGACCCGAGCCTGCGCTCGCCGGCGATGATGTATCTGTTCCACCGGGTCGAAGAGCGCTTGGACGGGGCGCCGGCCATCATCGTGATCGAAGAAGCCTGGAAAGCCCTGGACGATCCGGCCTTCCGCAGCCGGATCCGCGATTGGGAAAAGACCATTCGCAAGCGCAACGGGCTGATCGGCTTTGTGACCCAAAGCGCCGAGGACGCGCTCAAGAGCGAGATCGCCGCAGACATCGTGGAGCAGGCGGCCACGCAGATCTTCATGCCCAATCCCAAGGGGCAGAGCCGCGACTATGTCGGCGGATTTGGGCTGACGCCCTACGAGTTTGATCTGGTGCGGGCGCTGCCTTCGGAGGCCCGTTGCTTCCTGATCAAGCAAGGCGGCAAGAGCGCCGTCGTTCGCCTGGATCTCGAAGGGGAGGGGGAGATGCTCACCATCCTGTCGGGGCGCGAGCGCACGGTGCGTCTCCTGGATGAAATCCGCACCAGAACGGGCGATGCGCCCGAGGCCTGGATGCGCGAACTGCTGGCCGTCGCATGACCAGCGCGTGCCACAGTCCAGACCCCTCCCTCTTGGGGCGGCTCAGCGACTATGTCGAATGCCACGCCGACGCCGCCAGCCGCGCGGGCTTCGAAGCCCAGGGCGGCGCCTTGGCGACGGGGCTGCTGAGCGGATGTCTTCTGCTCTATGTCGCGCTGATCGGCTATCGCATGATGTTGGGTCAGACCCACGATGCGCGGGCCGCCGTCTTGGCGGCTGCGCGCGTGGGCCTCGTCATCGCCTTGGCGTCGAGTTGGGCCAGCTACCAGTCCATGGTTCAGGCGCTCGTGCTACGGGGGCCGCCCGAGATCGCCGCAGCGGTCTTGGGGCCCGCCGGGCTGAAGCCGCTCACGCCGGCCCAAGCGGCGAAGGCGTTGCGCGATGACCGTGCCGCCGAGCGCGTCACCAACGTGTCTAGCCCTCCGCAAGCGTCGGGTTCAGCTCCGCGCGGCGCCGGCGAGCTGCGCCCATCGACCACCACCGCGTGGCTGGCGCTGCGGCTGATCGCCGGAGTCCTTCTGGGCCTTGGCCCCCTTCTGATCCCCTTGGCCCTTTTTGATACGACCTTGGGCTTGGTCGAGGGCTGGGCGCGGAGCCTTGTGGGCGTTCTCTTGGGTTCGGCGGCGGTGCTGATCATCACCACCCTGGAATATGATTTCATCAAGGCTGAGATGGCGCGGGACGTCGGCGCGGACTTCGCATCGACTGCGCCGGTGTTTGGCCTGGTGGGCTGGATCGCGCCAGCGGCCATGGTCGGGGTCGCGTGCTGTTTCCGTTTCGCCCGCTTTAGGCTTCCACAGCTGGCGCTTGCCCACGAAAGCCGTGTCTCTGCTGGCCCCGAGGGGCGAGGTGGCGCTCATCCGGACAGCGCCATGCTGACCGAGCATGGGCGGGCGCAACAGGTGGCCCAGGCGATGCTCGCCCAAGTCCGGCGCGATCGGACAAGCGATCCCCCCGTCCCCAGAGCGGCGCATTTCAACGGCTCCGCTTTCGCGACCGCCACCGAGCGCGCCGCGCACGCCGACACGCTTGGAACGCGCCGTTCGATCAAAACACGGTCGCGCCGCGTTCCGTCTCGACTCGGAAAAAGATCATGAGCAAGGAGCGAGCCTCCTACTACCCGCAGGCGACGAGCTGGGCCGTCGAACAGCACGCGGCCCTGCGCTCGACCCTGCGGCTGACGCGCATGTTCGCGATCGGCGCGTTGGTGATCGCCATCCTCGAGGCCTTGGCGTTGCTCGCGCTTGCGCCTCTCAAGTCCTCCAGCGCCGTTCCGATCCTCGTCGATCGCCAGACCGGCTATGTCGAGGTGCTTAATGCGGATGGACGGCGTGACATCGCGCCCAATGACGCCCTGACCCGCGCCTTCATCGCTCGGTATGTGACCGATCGCGAGCACTTTGATCTGGCGGATGTCGCGGCGGCTTACAAACGCGTCTCTCTGTGGTCGGCCGAAAGCGCGCGCCAGGAATACGTGGCGCTCATGCAGCCGAACAATCCGAACAACCCGGCCAACGCCTATCCGTCGACGGCCGTCGTCGAGGCCCGGATCAAGAGCCTCTCGCCCATTGGCCATCAGAAGGTGCTTGTCCGGTTCGAGACCTACCGCCGCGACGCCGACGGCATGGCGCAAAAGCCTCAGGCCTGGGTTTCCATCGTCTCCTATCGGTTCAGCGACGCGCCGATGACTTTCGAAGACCGACTGATCAATCCCCTTGGGTTCCAGGTCGTGCGTTACCGCCGCGATCCCGAAACCGCCCCGCTGAGCGAAACAGCGGAAGAAGACCAGGCGCAAATCCCATGATCAGGCCGGTCTGCATTTGGATGATTGTGCTGGTGACCGTTGGCCCGACCCAGGCTGGTGTCACGCCTCGTCCCGGCCCCGGCGATCCCCGCATTCAGTCAGTGATTTACGACACCGAGCAGGTTGTCAGTCTGACGGTTGCGCTCGGCTTTCAGTTGACGCTCGAATTTGCGACCGACGACCGGATTCAGAGCGTGGCGGTCGGCAACGCCGCGCTTTGGCAAGCCACGCCCAACAAGACGGCCGACCGGCTGTTCATCAAGCCCATGCAAGGCGCGGCAGACACCAACCTGACGGTGGTGACCGATGCGCGCACCTATGTCTTCGATCTGCATCCGGCCATGGCGCCTGCGACGACGCCCTATCTGGTCAGGATTCTGCCGCCCGCGCCCGTGGCGACCATGCTGGCGACCGACGAGGCGCAAGGCGCCCTCTACGCCTTTCGCGGCGCGCGCAGCCTTCGTCCGGTCACGGCGTCTGATGACGGCAAGACCACCACGCTTGTTTGGAGCGAGGCCACACCTCTGCCGGCGGTCTATGCGATCGGCCCCGACGGGCAGGAGCGTTTGATCAACGGCGCCATGCGCGAGGGGGCTCTGATGATCGAGGGTGTCGCGCAGCAGTACGTCCTGCGGCGCGGCGCCCAGGAGGCGCGATTGTCCCGCCGCCTCAAAAAGGTCCGCCGCCCATGAAGCGCGGCGGCGACGAACCCGTCGCCGAGCGCGACCAGGGCGCCGCGCCGCAGGTCCCGCTGCCGAGCGCGGGCGCTCCCATCGCCGTTCTGATCGGCCTTTTGGTCCTGGCGATCGGACTGTTTCTGTTCTTGGAGGGGCGGCGAAATCCAGAACCGCGTGAGGTGGCGTCGACCGCGCCGATCGCGCCGGCGCCGCGCCTTCGCCTTCCCGTCGCGCCCCCGCCGCCGCCGCCCCCGCCGCCTCCGCCGCCCGCGCCTGAAATCCGCTACGTGACCCAGCCGGCGCCGCCCCCGGAAATCCGCTACGTCGAGCGGCCCGCGCCGCCAGGCCCGGAGCGTTCAGTCTCCATGGGGCGGCTCTCGGAACCGGCGCTTGTGGTCGATCTGGTCGAGAACGGCCCCGTCGAAAGCCCGGTGCGCGCCGCCAAGCTTCGAAGCCGAAGCGCCACGGTGCCGCAAGGCGCGACCATTCCGGCCGTCCTCGAGACCCCGATCAACAGCGCGCGCATGGGTCCTGTCCGGGCGGTCGTCTCTGAAGATATTCGCGGATTTGACGGAACGCGCGTGCTCATTCCCAAAGGCAGCCGGATCATCGGCGAGGTGCGCGAAGGCGCCGCCGGCGGACGTGCGGTGATCAACTGGAGCCGCCTGGTTCGGCCCGATGGCGTCTCCATCAGCATCAATGCGCCCGCCACAGACGCTGTCGGTTCAGCCGGCGCTGCGGGGGTGGTGGACAACCATACCCTGGCGAGGGTCTCCGGCATCGCCCTGCAGACCGCCTTTCAGATCGGCGCCACCTTGGCTTCGCAGCCGCGCAACGGCGCGGTGGTCGTCAGCAATCCCGGCCAAGCTCTGGGCAACATCGGACAGGTTCTGGCCCCCCAAAGCGAATTCAAGCCTTCGGTGCGCGTAAAGAAGGGCGCGGCCATCACCGTTTTCGTCATGCGCGATCTCGACTTTGGCGGAATGTCCGTCCCGTGAGCTATCTCAAGACCTATCTTGAGCCCATCGCGGGCTGGCTGGAACGAGACGATGTCACCGACATCATGATCAATCGGCCGGGGGAGCTCTGGGTCGAGGCGATCGGCAAGCCTGCGGAGCGGGTCGAGGTTCCGGCCCTGGATGAGGGCCTGCTGTGGCGCTTGTCGCGGCAAATCGCTTCTCAGAGCCACCAGGGCGTCAGCCGCGAGCATCCGTTGTTGGCCGCCGTGCTGCCGGACGGCTCGCGGGTTCAGGTTTGCGCTCCGCCTTGCACGCGCGGACCGATTGCGCTGGCGATCCGCAAGCATGCCGTCGCCGATATGATGCTGGACGACTATGAAGCGGCCGGGGCTTTCGAGGGCGCTCAACAGGTCGGGTTGAACGAGGCCAGCGCTGTCGACGTCGCCCTTCAGGCGTTGCTCGACGCTCACAAGGTGGCTGACTTTCTGCGGGGCGCGGTGCGGGCCCGCAAGACGATCGTCGTTTCCGGCGGCACATCGACCGGCAAGACGACCTTCTTGAACGCCTTGCTGCAGGAAGCGCCGCGGGACGAGCGGCTCATCGTCATTGAGGACACGCCGGAAGTGCGCCTTGTTCATCCCAACGCCGTAGGCTTGGTCGCCGTGCGTGGCGCCCTGGGCGAGAGCGCGGTGGGACCAGAGGAACTGCTGCAAGCGGCGCTTCGCCTGCGACCCGACCGGATCATCATGGGCGAATTGCGAGGCAAAGAGGCGTTTCAGTTTCTCCGCGCCGTCAATTCAGGTCACCCAGGCTCGATTACGACCGTCCATGCCGACACGCCGGCGGGCGCGCGCGATCAGATCGCCCTGATGGCGTTGCAGGCCGGCGTGGGGCTGGGCCGCTTCGAAGTCGTTGAATACGTCATGGGCGTTGTCGACGTCTTCGTGCAGCTATCGCGCCAAGGCGGGCGCCGTCGCGTCATCGAAATTCTCTTTACGCCCTTGGCGCGGGAGAGCTCAGCGTCTTAGGTGTGTGGCCCCGCAACGAGATGGCGCGGATTGATCTTGAAGATTGAGGGGGTCTTGGTCCAGGCCTCGCAGATGACTTGGTAGAGCGTTCGCCATCGCAGGGCCTTCAGGCGCTTGGCGCAGTTGAGCGCCGGGGACAGAGCCGACGTAGCACTTCGTTACGGCGCTTCGTTTCGCCACAGACTCAGCGCGACGGGTCGTACGATGGTCGCCGATTGCCAAGCTCAAGGTAGAAGCCGGTGACGTGACCCCCATTTCTCATCCAGCCATAACGAGAGTCCTGGGTTGATTTGAGCCTTGGTGTTGGTGGGTGGCAAGAGGCCGGTGCGCGGAGCTATCAGCCTGCGCAGCGTGCCGGCCGGCCTCTCCGCAGAAGGCGCTGGCGTACTCCCTGGGTGTCATCCAGCCGAGCTTGGAGTGCGGCCGCCGCTCGTTGTAGTCGCGCCGCCAGGTTTCCAGCACGGCGCGGGCGTGCGGCAAGGATCGGAACAGGGTCTCGTTGAGCAGTTCGTCGCGCAGCCGGCCGTTGAAGCTCTCGTTGTAGCCGTTCTGCTGGGGCTTGCCCGGCGCGATGTAGTGCCAGCCCACGCCGCTGTCGTCGGTCCAGGCCAGGATGGCGTTGGAGGTGTACTCCGTGCCGTTGTCGCTGACGATGGTGTCGGGCCGCCGGCCACGCTGGGCGATGATGGCGTCCAGTTCGCGCGCAACCCGCCGGCCCGACAGCGAGGTGTCGGCCACCAGGGCCAGGCATTCGCGCGTGCAGTTGTCGATCACCGTCAGGATCCGAAAGCGGCGACCGTCGGTCATCTGGTCGGACACGAAGTCCAGGCTCCAGCGCTGGTTCGGCGCCAGCGGGACCTCCAGGGGCCGCCGCGTGCCGATCGCCCGCTTGCGCCCGCCGCGACGGCGGACGGTTAGCTTCTCCTCGCGATAGAGCCGCTGAATCCGCTTCTTGTTGACCGCGTGACCCTCGCGCCTAAGCAGCACGTGCAGCCGGCGATAGCCGAACCGGCGTCGCTCCTGGGCCAAGGCCTTCAGCCGCTCGCGCAAGACGCCGTCATCGGGCCGCGTGGCCTGGTAGCGCACGCTCGTCCGATCCACGCCCAGCACCCGGCACGCCCGCCGCTCGCTCATCTCGTAGGCCGACTGCAGATAGGCTGCAGCCTCCCGATGCGCGGCGGGCGTCACCACTTTTTTCCCAGAAGGTCTTTCAGCGCGACATTGTCGAGCATGGCGTCGGCCAGCATCCGCTTGAGCTTGGCGTTCTCGTCCTCCAGCGCTTTGAGCCGCCGCGCCTCCGACACGTCCAGGCCACCGTACTTGGCCTTCCACTTGTAGAAGGTCGGCGAGCTGAGCCCGTGCTTACGGCACAGGTCCGCCACCGGCACGCCCGCCTCCTGCTCGCGCAGGATCCCGATGATCTGTTCTTCCGTGAACCGTGATCGCTTCATTCGTCCGTCCCTTTCCTGGGGCGGACTCTAATTATTTCTGGAGGAGTTTCAGGGGGTCACGTCAACGGTCGAGTCGTCCTGAACGATGAAGAGCTCATCGCCATGGAGGGGCTCTACGACGCAACGACCGCCGGCGGCGACGATAATCAAAACGAACTCAACGATGGTTGTATCAACCAAGGCGACTGCTCGGGTTCGTCGAACACCGGCTGCACCAACCAGACCAAGTGCTAGGTCTCGCCAACAAGACCGCGCCATCATAGCTGAAAACGACGCTGGGCTTCAGTCCAGCGTCGTCCCCATTTCTCCATCTGATTTCCCGACAGCGAAGGCGATCTGAACGGAATTCGACTCTGAAAGGGGCTCGTGAAATGAGTCCATGGCGCTTCTTGGTGACGAGCCAATGGCGGCTATTGGCACGCCCCTGGCCGGCTAAGCGGGCTCAGAGATCGGCAGGAAGGGTGGAAAGCTGAACCTCAGCAGCTTAAACTTCATGGTGGAGTCGCTCCAGGACGCCATTATGAGAAAGCTAGCTACGGCGGCGGTCCTAGCCACCGCGCTTCCTTTCCTCGCGGAAGGTGCCGAAATAGAGGGGCTGCGCGCTTCTGCGGTTATGGGGCGGAAGAGGCCTTCTCAACACGCGCGCTGAACGTTCAGTTTCTGGAGGTGAGCCAGGGTTAGCGCCTGGCGGGCCGACGACCCGGTTGGCCCGTCTGATCTTCCCCCGAGATATTGGACGGGCGCGCTCGGAGGTGAGAAATGGCTACCGCCCCAAACCTCGAAGAGCCGAGGCCTGGGGCGACCGCGACGCTCAGGTCAGGCCGAGGTATCCAGGTTCGATCTGGCTGATCACGCCTGCAAGGTTCACAACACCGTAAACCTCGGCGACCTCTGTCCATCGGCTATCGCCATTGCCGTCGGCGTAGACCGTCCATTCCGGACGTCCAGCGTCCCATTCGGTCTTGACGACGAAGGCGCCGACCCGCGCGTAGCCCTCATCACGCTCGATCGCCTCGAACTTCAACTGGCCGTTCTCCTTGATTTCCACCACCGAGGTCATCGCGCCATCGGCGCCAAAGGTGAAGACATACTGGTCAGAATCTGACCCGCGCCCGATCCCATCATCATCGTCGTGATCCAGTGAGCTGTCGTCGTCGTGGCCCAGGCCGTGCCAAGCATCGGCCTAGAAGTCGTTCTCGCCATCATCATTGTCGTCATCCTCCCCCAAGGCGCCGGAGGGTTCGCTCTGCGGTTGGACGGCTTGGGCTGTGGACTTCAGGAGGGTCGTGAGGCCAGGCAGATCGGGCGCTCCATAGCCCGAGGCCAGCTTGGACCACAGGCCGTCGCTGTCGCTGTCGGCATAGGCGGTCCACTCCGTGAATCCGCGTTCGGTCTCGAGCTTGATGACCAGATCGCCGTGGCGATTGTAGGTCCTCGGGTCGGGGCCTCTCCTTGAGGCGGCGCTGCGCGCGCGCCGCCGCTAGGCCCCGAGATGCGCCGCGCGACCCGCCAGGTCGGTGACCTCTGGCAATTCCGACCTGAGTTGGCCAGAAGCCGCGGCCTGGGCGCGCCATGTGCCGCGCATCGGCCGTCGGGCGAAGGTCTCCTTCAGGAGCGCGCCTCGCTCGGCTGTGTAGCCAGCCGCCGCATAGGCTTCCAGGAGGCTTCCGAACCGCAGCCGGTAGAAGCTCGCCGTCGGCAGGTCGGGTTGCTCGGCGATCAACTGCTCGCTGAGGAAACCGTGCCTGGAAAGCAGGGTCTTCAGGCCGGCGACCAACTGGGCGTCGGTGAAAGGCGAGCCGTCGTCGTTGCGGATGATCGGGATCTTGCGGCGTGGCCGTGTCTTGCTGAAACGCTGGTCCGGCGCCCTGGCCTCGAGGGTGCGTGGGCGATAGGGCAGGCCAGCGGCGATGTAGGCGTTTGCCAGGCTCCCGAAATTGGCGGCCACCGTATGGGCCGAGGGCAGGTTGGGATCGGCCTCGATCATCGCGGCCGACACATAGCCATGCTGCGCATGGATGGCTCGTAGGCGTTCGACCAGATCAGGACGCCGCGAGGTTCTCACCCGGATCGGCGTGCGTGGCGGCGGCGCGTAGTCGACCAGTGCGTAGATGTCGCCGGCCCGGCCGCCGAAGCGCTTGAGCAGCGTGGTGGCGGACGGAAGATGGCGACACTCGTCGATCAGCCGCATGGTGAGCTTACCCTTCTTGGCCAAAAGCTGGCGCAGGCCGGCGATGACCTCCTCGTCGTTCAGATGGGCGGGGATGTCGTCCAGCATCGCCGCAGCCCGCCGGAACGTCGCGCGGCTGATGATCGGCTCAAGCGTCTGGGACCGGATCCAGTGTTCCCGAGGCACCGGGCGGACATCGGCCTTCAGGAACTGGGTGCTCTTTCCGTAGAAGATCTGCCCGGTATAGGGCTCGTAGGCCAGAACGCTACGCACGCGGTTGCGCGTCCACCTCATGCCGCCGGGGCCGGAGCATCCTTCGGCGTTCAGTCGTCTGGCGATCTGGGCGATGCCGCCCCCGCGCCGGACATAGAGCTGGAAGATGCGCTTGACCGTGGCGATCTCCTCGGGCGGGCCATGCACCACGCTCGTGTGGTCCGAGGTGATCGCCTTGCGCTCTCCTGCCTCCATCACCGCGCGCGCGACCCCGCTGTGGTGGGTCGCCTGGCGGCGCAGGCCAAAGCCGACGCAGCCGCCGACCCTGTGTCCCATCTGGGCGCGCCGACGCTTGGCGAGCTTGATGCGCGCAGACAACTCGCGGACATATTCGCGCGCCATGACGCGCTTGACGTGCTTGACGATCGAGCCGGCGATACTGTCGGCGTCGCCGAACTCCTCGGCGCAGTAATGCACCCGGAAGCCGGCGGCGCGGCAGAGGTACTCGTAGTGTCCCGCCTCGTCCGGATCCTGGAAGCGGCCCCACCGACTGACGTCGAGCACCAGGATGTCGGTGAATTCCGCCCCGCCGCTGGCCACATCGGCCAGCAGCTCGCGAAGGCCCTCCCGTCCCTTTAGAGACAGGCCGCTTTTGCCGGCGTCGGCGTAGGTTCGGACCACCTCCAGGCCACGCATCCTTGCATAGTCGGCGATCGCTTCGGCCTGGGCGCCAAGCGAATAGCGCTGGTTCTCGGTCGACATGCGCAGGTACTGCGCGGCCTTGAACAGCGCGGGGGCGGTCGGATCGATGCTCATAGGGATGTCCTGAAGGTCAAACCTCAACAGACGCGCCAGCACGCCATTGTCCCGGTGGACGTCGGCGATCCGGCCGGGAAAGGACGCTTGGGGCGCCGCCCCCAGCGCGCTTCGGACCGACTTCCGCCCAGCTTCGCCCAGCCTTTGGCCGGGCTGCAGCCGGGTCCCCGCGAAGTCGGCGCCTCCGCTTGCACCCCCGGTCTCGCCGACGGGCAAGGGTTCATGCTGAACCCCTGAAGCGAGGTTGGAACCATGGGAAAGGGCGCTGGAAACCTGGAGCCGCGCATCTATGTCGCGTGCCTGGCCGCCTACAACGAGGGCCGCCTGCATGGCGCCTGGATCGAGGTCGGCGACGACGTCGAGGACGTGCGCGCGGCGGTCGCCGCCGTGCTGGCCGCCTCGCCCGCGCCGGGCGCGGAGGAATACGCCATCCACGACCACGACGACTTCGGCGGGGTGGAGGTCGGCGAGTCCATGCCCCTGGAGGCGGTGGTGGAGATCGCCGAATTCCTGCGCGAACGCGGGAGTCTCGGGGCCTTGGTGCTGGCCCATGTCGGCGGCGACCTGGAGGCGGCGCGCGGGGCCTTCGACGAGTATCGCGGCGTCTATCCCCGGCTGTCGGACTACTTCGCCGAGCTGACCGAAGAGACCATGGTGATCCCCGAGGCCCTTCGCCGCTATATCGACTATCACGCCATGGCCCGTGATGCCGAACTCGGCGGGGAGGTCTTTACCGTGGAGACCGCCCACGACGAGGTCCACGTGTTCTGGACGCGCTAGGCTCTGCGATGAAAACGTCGCCGGCCCCTCACCCAGGGCCGGCGACCACAGGGCGTGGCTATTCGGCCGCCAGGATCAGCGGATCGGGCGCGGGCACGCCGAACCCCGCCGGGATGTAGGGCGCGACGGCGTTGTCGATATGCTCGATGTGCGGGCTCGCCGCGCCCGTCACCGGATCGCGCGTGAAGACGACGTGGTCGGCCCGGCGGACGAACCCGTCGAAGCGGCGCGCGGCGTGGCGCTGGTCGCACTTGCCCGCCAGGCCCTGAGCGTCGCGGAACGGGTCGCCGCCTTGCTCGCGGCGCTGCTCGGCGGCCAGATGGACCGCGCGGTACTTCCACGGCGCCTGGGCCAGGGCGACCCGCAGTCGCCGGGCTTGCAGGGTGTCGTGCTCAGGATAGGCGATGATGAGGCCTTGGCCGACCTCGCCCACCTTCCCGTCCACCGCCTCATAGGCGTCGATCCAGGCCCGGGGATTGAAGTTCAGCGCCTCGGGGACGGCGTAGGTGCGCCCGGCGAGATGCAGCAGGTCGATATAGCTCTGAACCGGGTAGGCCGCATCGAGATAGGTGTTCAGGCAGAAGGCCACGTAGCCGGGATCGGCGAGGCCGACCTTGTCGTCGTCCATCCACCCAATCCGCTGCTCCATCGCATAGAGGAGGGCCGAGACGCTCGGGGGCGGCAGCGCCAGCAGCTCGTCGATCGCGATGTCCTTCTCGTCGCACAGCCGTTCGAGTTCGGCGCTGCGGCGGTTGCGCTCAGGGTCCTCGACGCGGCGGAAGAAACCGTCGCGCTGTTTGATCGCCGCCTCCGCCCGGGGGCGCAGCAGCGCCTTGGCTTGGGGCGTCAGCAGGACGTCGCTGTCGAAGGCCTCGATCGACAGCCAGCGGATCGACTCGCGCTGGTGCAGCCCTGGCGCGCGGCAGGCCGGATCAAGGCCAAGGTGCAGCCGGTCGGTGGCGTCATCGTCCTCGGCGCAAAGCGCCCGGTAGCGCTGCTCGGCGGCCTGGAGGCGTTCGAACGCCAGCGCCCAATCCGATCCTGGCGGGGCCAGCGTCGTCCGCGCCAGCCCGGCAAGGTCCTTGGCCAGGGCCAAGGTCAGGGGCGCGGCGTCGAACGCGTCCAGATCCTCCAGCTTGCCGCTGTCGCAATGGACTCGGACATAGCCGTCGATCTTGGCGAGCATGTCGCCGATCGATAGCGCCGGCGCCGCCAGGATGGCCATGGCGGCCGCCTGCATCGCGTTCGTGGCGGCCAACTGCCTCGCCTCGGTCCGGCGCGCCGCCTGTCTGGCCCGATCCAGGCGGCGGCGAAGCGGCAGGGTGGCCGCCAGCCAGGGCTCCAGCGCCGCCAGGTAGGGCGCGGCGCGCGCGGCGTCGCCCTCGCAATAGTCGAGCATGGCTTGGGCGGTATCCAGCCGGACCGGATCCACCGGGATCGGACGGCTCTCGGTCGCGCCGTCGCTGTAGGTCATGGTTACGCCCACCAGCGTCCGGTCCTTGGGCGCGACGACAAGCACTTGCGGCAGCGGCCTGGTTTCCAGGGCCCTGCACGCCGCGATGCAGCGCTCTTCTGCTTCGCCGTGACGGTCGAAGGCCGGCTCGAACTGGTCGATCTTGATCGTCAGGGCCGCGTCGGCGAGACCTGCGAGGACGGACGCCGCGCCGTGGGCGTCCGCGACTGGGACGACGTCCGAGGCGGTGGTGATCTTCGTCATGGTGATGTTCCTGGATCGGGTTCATGGGGGCGGTCCCATCGCGCCGGGCGATGGCCGCATGTCATTGAACACGGGCTTCCGAAGCGCGCTCATCCGTCTTCTCGGGTGAGGGCGCGCCGCCAGGACGATCTCCTCTCGGGCTGGCGCGCCGTAGCGCGGGGGAGCGGGTCCGCCCTCCCAAGCGGCGAAGGGCGCGGAAGGAGCCGGCGCTTCACCTACGACCGTTTTTGGCGGCGAGCACCGTATAGGCTGGGGCTGTCATTCGAGGACCCCATGCCCCTGCCGGATATCGACATCGCCATTTCGGGCGACCGCACCGACTTTCTCGACGGAATGGTCGCGCTCGGCCAAGCTTCGGGACGCTTCAAGGCCGAACGCGTTTCAAACGCCCTGGGCGAGGCCGGATACGAGGCCGCGACCTTCGAGTTGCTCGAAGCCAGCGCCCACCAGGACCTGAACTTCGCGCTCCTCTCGCCGCCCGACCGGCCAGCGACGATCCGAGTCGAGCTGACCGCCCACCGTTGGGCGCCCGAACCGCCGACCTATGACGCCTATGCCGAGGCCGCGCAGGTGATGATCAAGCCGTTGCTGTCGGCCTGGAACACGGCCAGCGGAACCCGCTACCGCCTGCGGATCGAGCGTCGCGGGGCCGGCCGCTGGCAGGCGACCGCCAGGACGCGCGAGCTCGTAGAACGCTTCGGGGTCCAGGCCGACACGGCATCCCTGCATCCGCTCGATTGGCAGCGGTTCTACCGCCTGGTGAAGGAAGGGCGCCAGGAGATCCCCGAACCGGCCCTGCGCGCGATGTTGTCGCGACATGGCTTTTCGGCCCAAAAGGCCGAGGATCTGGCGGCGCTCTACGGCCACTTGTGGGCCTTCAAGCAACTGGACTAGCCGACAGGCGGCATGATGACGGGTGGGGCATGGAGACTTTAGGCAAGGTCCTGGCGGTGATCGGGCCGCTACTCGGCGCGCTTGTCGGCGGCGGCTTCGCCCTGCTGGGGGCCTGGCTCGCCGATCGGCGCAAGCAGCGCAACGACGAGGCCGGCATGCAGCGCCGCGAGCGCGCCCTGCTGACCGGCATGTTCGCGGTTCGCAATCATATCGCCACGCGCCTGGACGAATTCGAGGCTGGCGGCCAGCTCTCTACGCTGTCTTCTTTGCGCACGGCCCAGAGCTACGTGCATCGCCTGATCGACAAAGCGCCGGGCGAGAGCGAAGGCCTGATGATCAGTGTCATCGAGATCGGATTGAAGCTGGATGCGGCCTTGGCCACGATTTCGGCGCCGCCGTTGGCCACGCTTGCCAAGTCCGATGGCGACTGGTGGCGACGCTTGAAGATCGAGTTGGACGAGCTTGTTGGTAGCCTGCATCAGTTCGATGCGACGGCCGGTGCGAGCCTCACTTTCCTGGACGAGGCCGACCTTGCCCGGCTTTCGGGCGGTGAGGCGTTGACGTCTGCCTGAAGGCGATAAGGATTTCCGATCGCCAGTACGGAAGGCGTTCAATGGGCCCAATGGCTGATCCTGGATCGATTGCTGTCACAAGCCTTAGCCAAGCTTGGCGTCACAAGCGACGTTTCGAGGCCGTCATCACCTTGGAAGATCCGGCATGCCGTCCTGCTGACAAGCTCCGGTTCCATCGGGCCCCCAAGCCGCCCCACCTCGTCCTGGCGTTCGAGGATGTCGATGACGATAGCCTTGGCGTCAGGGTGGCTGAGCTTGAGCAGGTTGGCCAGGCAATCGCCTTTGGCCGCGCCAATGCGGCGGGCTCGCTGCTCATCCACTGTCGTCACGGCGTTGGTCGATCGGCGGCGGTGGCCTTGGCCGTCCTGGCCGATCGGCTCGGGGCCGGCCGTGAACACGCCGCCATCGAGGCGCTCCTGAGCATTCGCCCTCAAGCCACGCCCAACCTTGTCGTCATCAAGCACGCTGACGCCTGTCTGAATCGGGCCGGGGCCTTGATCGCTGCCGTTGAGGCATGGGAAGCCGCCACGCCCCGGATGGCGGAGGCGCGCGCCATGCGCCGCGACTTCCTGGCTGCGAATCCCCACCTCTATAGTTGGAATACTGATCCTGCATGAAGCGGGAGCGAGCGATCGCTCGACGTTTGGTCATCGGCGCCGAAGCCTTCGACCGAGAACGCGCCGGTCAGCGGCTGCTATGTCCGCCCGTCACGACGATCCTGAATTCCGCCTCTGGCCATCCACGCGCCTAGGAGCGTGATGACGGCCGCCAGGCCTTCGCCCCGCGCGCTTGAGCGGACGGCGCCACCGAACGGCGCTCTGGCCAGGTGGGCGGATTGGGCCAGGGGCCACGCCGAGGCGATCGATCCGCTTTCGCCGGCGGGCTTCGCTCGGCTGGCGGACAACGCAGTCCTTGCCGCGCGCATCTCGCGGCCAGCCGCCGAGCCGACCGCCGACGAACAGGAGTGGTTCGACGACGGTTTCCTGGAACCCTCCCTTGCGCGATTGGAAGACGTCCGGTCAGGTGTCGGGCTCGGAACCATCGACTGCTGTAGTTGCTCGGATGCCTGCCCGCTTCCATGAACCCACCGCTACTGAAGTCCTGGGCTGGATACGCGAGCGGCCGCCGTTCTCCTGGGCCGACACGATCCGCGACATCCAGTACGCGGTTTCGGAGATCAAGGATGAGGCGCGGCGCACGCGTCGTCGAGCCCGCGCCCAGGCGACCTTCGCAAGCCGCTGAGGTCTGGCAGGATCGGCTCAGCCCGAGGCGTGCGCAGTCCCCCCTGGCGTGCGCGGTGTCGACGAGGAGGTTGGCGCTGGTGCTGCTCTGGTCGGCGGCCGGCCGACGCGCCGGCGGGGCTTTCCTTCCACCGTGAGGGGGTTCGCGTGGCAATAAGCTTTGGTCCGCCGGTCTGGCGGCGTCGGGTCGCGCAGAGGATCGCCGATCTTCCTCGACGGCAGCTTCGGCCAGCGCGTCCCGTCGCTACCCGACCGGGAGATCACGAGTTGGGAAACCTCCTCCTGGGCCTTGCGCAAGTGGCCCACGAGAAGCTTGGCGCGGGTGATGTAGCCAGCGTTCACGCCGGGCAAGCTGTGGTTCATCAGCAGGTGGCAGTCGAGCTCGGAAAGACCGGCTGCCTGCCCGACGGTGCGATAGGTCTGGCGAAGGTCATTGCCGAACTTGCAGAGGACCTGGCGCTCCTCGCGGTGCACGGTCATGTGTCCCTCGCGGCTTTCGCCAGCGAAAATCCAGGTCGCGGCCTGGTCGGGAAGCATGAAGCGACTGGCGCGCATCGCGCGGATGAGGCAGCGGATCATCGCGCGCGACAGCGGGATATCGAACGCGCGGTCCTCGCCACCCTTGGGGCGCGGGATGTGCAGCACCCGTTCACGAAGGTTCAGGTGCTCTACGCGGGCCCTGAGAAGAGCAGCTGGCCGGCTGCCCGACAGCAGCGTGAACAGGTGGAATTCTCGCCGGATCGGATGGCGAAGGCGCTTGGCCTGTTCAAACCACCCCGGCAGGTCCTCGACACCCATGGCCGTATCCCGCCGTTTGACCACGTTCCAGTCGACAGCGAGCGTCGGGTTCTCGGGCGGCAGATCCCGGTTGCGCTTGCGGGCATGGTTGTAGATCGCCCGCAACGTCCGCATCGCGCCATTGGCGATACCGGGCCCATTGTCGCGTGTGATCTTGTCATGGCGGTCGGCGACGATCCCCGGAGCCTCGCCCAACTCGCTTAGCGGCTTGTCGAGCCAGTCGGAGAACAGGCGCTCGACGTGGTCGCCGTATCCCTCAATGGTGGCCTCGCTCCGCCCCTTCCGCTCCATATGCGAAGTCCGGTAGCGCGCCCACGCCTGCCTCAAGGTGACGCCTTTGCCGTCTTCGGCAGTCCCGATGGCGGAGGCCGCCGCTGCTTCCGCAGCCGCCTTGGCCTCCGCCTCCTCGCGGTGAAGGGCGCCGCTGAGGATTCTGGCCAGAGTACCCCTGGCGGCGACCCTGGCCTCGCGCAAGGGCATCTCGTCAACGTTGCCGATCGCCAGGCGCTTTCCTTTGCGCTGGCCGTCCTGCCAGAACTCGGCCTGGACGACGTATGTCTTCTTGCGGGCGCCCACGACGACGAAGAAGCCGCGAAGGTCGCTATCGCGAACCATGTACTGGCCCTTGCTCGCCAGGGGGAGTTGGGCGAGCGCTCGGTCCGAGAACGAAAACGTTTGGCTGCTCATGTCCAAAATCTAAGGGTCAGCTGCGTTGCTTGTGGCCGGATTTAGTACGGGCGCTAATCAGGGGAGATGTCCATAAAAGTCTAAATTCTGACCTTCGCAGCTATACTAACACGTTCGACCCGTGAATGGGAATATATAGAAAGAACAATAACTTTCGCGATGTGGCGTACTATAGCGTAAAGGTGGCGCTAATAGTTGGCGATACTACGAATCTGAGGGTCGGACGTTCGAATCGTTCCGGGCGCGCCATTTTCTCCTGACATCATTCGGGCCCTTTGAGGCCTGTTGGCGACAGCGGATTTGGCGCTGCGCGCGGGGTTTTCTTTCAGAATTCAGATCAGACGGACGGCGCCTCGCGGGTCGCCGTGCTCAGGATCAGGGTCACGGCCAGGCCAGGGCCGTCGGTGCGGGCGTCCAGGGTGACGGTTCCGCCCAGGATGGCGACGGCGCGGGTGACGATGGCCAGGCCCAGGCCGCTGCGGCCGGTCTGTGAGCCCAGGGTCTGGTAGGGCTCCAGGGCGCGGACGCGCTGGGCGATGGGGATGCCGGGGCCGCGGTCCAGGACGTCTATAGCCAGCCGGCGGCCGACCGTGCGGGTGGCGATGCGCAGCTCGCCGCCGGATGCGGCGTGGCGGATGGCGTTCTCGATCAGATTGCTCAGGGCCAGGTGCAGCACCTCGCCGTCGGTGACCAGCCAGCGGGCGTGGGGGCCGACGTCCAGGGCGATGTCGATGCCGCCCTGGGCGGCAGTCAGGGCGTGGTCGCCGACAGCGCGGCCGATCAGGTCGCGAAGGTCGACGCGGCCGTAGGACAGCGATGTGGCCTGCAGGCGCGACAGGCGCAGCATCTGGTTCACCGAGGACGAGGCCCGATCGATGCTGTGCAGGAGGTCGTCGCACTCGCCCCCGAGCGCGTCCGGCGCGGCCTTGCCTAGGAGCTGAGCCTGGACCCGCAGGGTGGCCAGCGGCGTGCGCAACTGGTGGGCGGCCATGGCGGTGAACATCTGCTCGTGCTCGAACGCCGCCTTCACCCGCTCGAACAGGCGGTTCAGCGCCGCGATCAGGCCATGCAGCTCGTGGGCCCACGGCGTCGGCGCCAGCGGCTCCAGGTCCTGGGCGCTGCGCCGCGATACGACGGAGCTCAACAGGCTCAGGTCCCGCAGGCCGTGCTTCAGCGCCAGCCACAGGCAGATCCAGGCCCCGATCAGGAGGCCGATCATGGGCAGGGCCAGGCGCGACAGGATCCGCCGGATGACCACCGTCCGCACCGACATCGGCTCGGCGACGACGATGCTGAGCCCATGCTCGGGCGCGGCGCGGGTGAAGCTGCGCCAGCGCGCGCCGTCGACCCGGAAGTCGTGGAAACCGCTGCTCTGCGCCAAGGCGGAGTCGGCGATCGGTCGGGCGGACTTGAAGGCGACCGTTCCGTTGCGAAGAATGGCGAACTCGCGCCAGTCGGAGGCGGTCTTGAAGGCCGCGACGTCCTCGCGGCTGAGGAGGGCGGCGGCGCGGCGACGGTGGGCCTGGCTGTCGATCTCCTCGTGCATCAGCACGACCAGAGTCTTGGCGGCGACGGCGAGATCCCGATCGGCCACGGCCTCGACCTGTTTCTGGATCACCGCCACGGTCAGCACGACCATCGACAGGCCCGCCAGGGCCAGCAGGACCGAAAGCTGCGCGAACAGCCGCAACGACAGGGAGCGCGCTCGCAGCCTCATCGCGGCGCCATGTAGCCCAGGCCGCGCGCGGTGATCACGAAGTCGGCTCCCAGCTTGCGACGGATCGAGGAGACGGTGACCTCGATGGCGTTGGCGCTGACCACGGTGTCATCGGCGTGGAGGGCCGTGTCGATCTCCTCCTTGCTGACAAAGCCGCCGGCCCGGCGCAGCAGCAGGGCGGCCAGCTTGAACTCCTTGGCGGTCAGGGCTACGGGCTGATCGTCCCTGAAGGCCACGCGGCCAGCCAGGTCCAGGCTGACGTTGCGGGCTGTCAGGTGCTGGTCGGCCCGGCCTTCGGTGCGGCGCAGCTGGGCGCGCACACGGGCCAGCAGTTCGTCGATGTCGACCGGCTTCACCAGATAGTCATCGGCCCCCATGTCCAGGCCGGCGATGCGCTGGGCGACGCGATCCTGGGCGGTGACGACGATGACGGGCAGGGTGCGCGAGCGATTGCGGATGTCGCGCAGCACCTCCAGGCCCGAGCCGTCCGGCAGGCCAAGATCCAGCAGCACAACGCCATAGTCATGCACCCGCGCCATGGCCGAAGCGTCCTCGGCGGTGGCGGCCAGGTCGACGGCGTAGCGGTCGGCTTCGAGGGCCCGCCGCATCGCCGGCCCCAGGTGCGGATCGTCTTCGACAAGCAGCAGGCGCATGGAAAGCGATCTAGCCCGAATTCGTGACAGCTGTCTCAGCTTCGACTCAGGTTCGCTTCCTAGAGGTCGGGCCCATGAGCGCGCTCGTTCTTCTTGCGACCGACAGTTCCGCCGCCGATGGGCTGGACGAGGCCTTCCGCCGTGAAGGCTTCCGCACCGCCGTGGCGGTCGAGGGACGCGAGGCGCTGGATCTGGACGAGGCGTTGCGCCCGGACCTGGTCGTGCTGGACAGCCGCATTGCGGGTCAGGATGCGTGGCAGGTGCTGGGCGCGCTGCGCCGCCGGGGCGACACCCCGATCATCATGGTTCTGGACGGCGGCCGGGCAGGCGACAATCTGCAGGCGCTGCGGATCGGGGCTGACGACTGCGTGGTCGGGCCGACTTCGCCGGCCGAGCTGACCGCGCGAACGCAGTCGATCCTGCGCCGCTGCAAGGTCGGTCTGGGATCGTCCTACCTCCGGGTCGGGCCGCTGGAGATCAATCCCGAGCACTATATCGTCACGCTGGATGCGCCGCGCGGACGTCAGCGCATCGAGCTGACCGTGACCGAGTTCCATCTGCTGGCCCATATGGCCCGCCAGCCGCTGCATGTGTTCTCGATCGCCGACCTCGCCCCGCTGTGCGGCCTGCGTGGCGGCGCCAAGGAGAGCACGGTGCTCAGCCACCTGGCCCATCTGCGCAAGAAGCTGGAGAACGCCGGCGCGCCTGGCGTGCTGGCCAATGTGCGCGCCCGCGGCTATCGCCTGGACCCGCAAGCGGCCTGATCGCCGCGCCTGAAGACTCTCAAGCCATAGTCTCGCCCTAAAAGCTCGGCCATAGTCGAGCGTAATCTTGCGGTGAGGGAATTTTGGAGAAAGACTGGAGTTTCAATGTACTTGCGCGCCAAGTGCAGTGACGTCGTTCTTCTTGAAACTGAAGTCTAACCTTCTTGCAATCGTGTCGGTTCTGGCATGAAGGCTCTTTAGCTGTCGTCCCCAATAACAGGGGATAACCGATGAAATTCCATTCCAATTTCCGTCGCAGCATTCTCGCCGGCGTGGCTCTGATCGCTCTGCCGGGCGCGGCCTTCGCCGAGAACGAGGCTGACCTCGACACCAACATCGACGGCGTCATCGTCACGGCCACCAAGCGCGAGACCAAGCTGCGCGACACGCCGATCGCCATCGCCGTCGTCGACGCCGAGACGCTGAAGAACGGCCAGGTCCAGTCGCTGCTCGACATCGCCAGCAGCGTCCCGACCCTGCGCATGACCACCTTCGAGTCGCGCTCGACCGCCCTGACCGTCGGCATCCGCGGCATCGTGCCCAACGACGCCAACCAGCCCGCCCGCGAACAGGGCGTCGGCATCTATCTGGACGGTGTGTACCTTGGCCGCCAGCAGGGCCTGAACGCCGGCATGCTGGACATCGAGCGCGTCGAAGTGCTGCGCGGTCCGCAAGGCACGCTGTTTGGCCGTAACACCGAAGGCGGCGCCGTCAGCCTCGTCACCCGTCGCCCGACCGGCGAATACGGCCTGCGCGCCACCGCTGGCGTCAGCAACTTCAACGGCTACAACTTCGATGGCCACCTGGACCTGCCCGAAGTGGCCGGTTTCAGCGTCAAGATCGACGGCGCCCTGCAGCGCCACGACGCCACCACCAAGAACCCGATGCAGGGCCAGCAAGGCTGGAACTACCTGAACCGTCGCGGCATCCGCGTCTCGGCCCTGTGGAAGCCGACCTCGAACGTCTCGGCCCTCTACGCCTATGACAGCGGCTACAGCGAAAGCACGCCGTTCATCAGCCAGCTGGTCAGCTACAACCCGCTGAACCTGCCCGTCTCGACGGCGTTCCCGCGTCCCAGCGGCACCATCTCGCCGCTGCCGCCCGGCGTGGGCGTCCACACCAAGCGCCAGAAGGTCGCCGACGTCGGCGTGCCGCAGCAGAACAGCATCGACGAGATCTCGGGTCACTCGCTGCACATCAACTGGGAAGTGAACCCGAACCTGGATATCCGGTCGATCACCGCCTATCGCGACGTGTGGGTCGAGCAGTACGACAACGCTGGCGGCCCGAACCGTCCGCCGGTGTTCCAGCCCAATGCTCCGGAAGGCAACGCCGCGCGCAACTTCTCGCGCTACAGCCTGTCGGACATGGCCCAGTTCCAGCGCAGCCAGGAATTCCAGTTCGTCGGCTCGGCCCTGGAAGGCCGCTTCGACTACGTGGTCGGCCTCTACTACTTCTACGAAAAGGCCTGGGAAGAGGCGGCGACGCCTAGCTCGCTGACCTATGTCGGCTCGAACGGCGCCTATGTCGTCCGTGACCCGCGCACCGCCGGCATCACCCGCGGCTTCCGCGCCATCGACCGCGGCAGCGTCGCCGAGTCGGAAAGCAAGGGCATCTTCGTCCACACCGTCTACACGCCGCCGATCCTGAACGACCAGCTGAAGCTGACCCTGGGTGGCCGTCAGACCTGGGACAACAAGGAAGGCACGCTCTACAAGGTCAGCAACACGGCCCGTAACTTCGGCTTCAAGCTGAAGGAAGACCGCTTCGACCCGGTCGCCACCGTGGCCTATGACCTGACCCCCAGCGTCAACGTGTACGGCACCTACTCGACCGGCTATCGCGCCGGCGGCGCCAATTCGCGCTCGCTGTCGTACGCGCCGTTCGCGTCGGAAGAGGTCAAGAGCTTCGAGCTGGGCCTGAAGGCGTTCCTGTTCGACCGCGTGAACGTGAACCTGGCCGTGTTCGACATGGACCGCACGAACACCCAGATCGAATTCACGCTGGTCGCGCCGGACCCCGTCACGGGCAACACCCGCAACACCGTGGAAACCGTCAACGCTCCGGGCACGACGGACATCCGCGGCGTCGAGTTCGACATGAACGCGCGCCTGGCCGACGGCCTTCGCGCATCGTTCGCCTACGCCTATACCGAGACCAACGTCCCGGCGGCCCGCAACCCCTTCCCGGCGTCGGCCAACTGCCCGACCTGCGGCACGATCCAGCCGGTCTATATCATCTACACGCCCAAGCACGCCCTGAGCGGCTCGGTCGACTACACCTACCCGATGGGCTTTGCGGACCTGCGCTTCCACCTGGACGCCAACTTCTCGACCGGCACGCAGAGCTTCGAGCAGTCGGACCAGAAGACGGACGACGCCTTCGTGGTCAACGGTCGCGCGTCGCTCGCCAACTGGCGCGTGGCTGACGGCCAGGACATCACCCTGTCGGTCTGGTCGCGCAACCTGCTCAACGCCGACTACATCTACCGTCGCTCGACGGAAGGTCGCTCGGGCACCAACGCGATCGGCGACTACGCCAACTTCAACGAGCCGCGCACCTTCGGCCTGGAAGTCAGCCTGAAGTATTGATCGGGTACCGGGACCGCGTCGTCACAAGACGATGCGGTCCTGCCGAACACGTCAAAGCCGCCGTCGCATCCTGCGTCGGCGGCTTTTTCGCATATGGATTTAAGTCAGGCGCCCCGGCAGTCGGCGCAGAGGCCGTGGGCTTCGATCGTCACGCCGGTCAGGGCGTAGCCGGCCGCGGCGCCGGCCGTGATGATGTCGGCGCTGGCGGCGGGCTCGATCTCGCGGGTCGCGCCGCAGCAGTCGCAGATCAGGAACGCCGCGGCGTGGCCGTCGGCTTCCTTGCGGCAGGCGACATAGGCGTTGAGGCTCTCGATCCGGTGCGCGAAGCCCTGCTTCTCCAGGAAGTCGAGGGCGCGATAGACGGTCGGCGGCTTGGCGGGAGGGCCTTCGCCGCCGAAGGTCGAGATCAGGTCATAGGCCTTCACCGGCTGGCCAGCCTGCAGCAGCTGTTCCAGCACCCGGCGGCGCGGGGCGGTCAGGCGCTGCTCGGCGGCGACGCAGCGGGCCTCGGCCGCGGCCAGTTCAGCGGCCAGGGCCGCGCCGGCGACGCCGTGATGGTGGTGGTCGTGTCCGCAGGAGGTTTCGCCGTGAGCCATGGCCAAGAGGTAGAGGGCCGAGCGTTCCGGCGCAAGCTAGAGGAGAGGCCGGGCCAGCACCGCCGCGTCGGCCTCGCAGCGCGCCGCGTCCGGGGTGGGGCCTCTGGCGCGGGCGGCTTCCAGTTCCGCGCGGGCGGCGGCGAGGTCGGCCTGGAAGGTCGGCGAGGCCTTGAGGGTGGCGAACAGGTTGCGGGCGTTCTGGGCGCCGGCCTCGACCGAGCTCATGTTGTGCACGCCGCACACCACGCGGCTTTCGCCGAACGCCTTGGCGCGGGCCAGGATGGCGTCAGCGCGGTCGGGCGCGATCTCGGCTAGCAGCAGGCCGACGCTCCAGCCCCAGGTCGAGTGGCCTGACGGATAGTCGGGGGCGATCGACAGGCCCAGGCTGCGCTTGATGCAGATTGGGCCCCCTTCGGCCAGATAGGGGCGCGGGCGGCGGTATTTCAGTTTGGGACCGCTGACGGCGGGGCGCACGTCGCGGCTCATCCGCAGCAGCAGCGCGGCCAGCTTGGGATTGGCCTCCAGCGTCGGGGTGGCGCCCAGGGCGCAGGCATAGCCGGTGAGGATGTTCTCCTCGACATTGTCGGCCTGGGCCAGCGACCAGCGCGGGGTGTCCTTCAGGGCGCGAGTGGCGTGGAAGATCTCGCGGTCGCGCTCCGCCAGCGGCGTGCCCTTGGCGGGCGGGGCGGGCAACAGGGCCTTGGCGTCATAGGCGCCCTTGGCCAGGTAGCGGCCGCGCTCGGCCTGGATACCATGAGGCGCGGTGGCGCAGCTGGAGAGCGCCAGGGCCGTCAGGCCGATCCAGATCGCACGCATGAAAAAGGTCCCCGAACTCGCGTCCGGGGACCCTGCATTTTCAAGCGTGAACGTTCAAGCTTACTTGCCGAACAGCTTGTTCCAGCGCGGCTTCTCGCGGCCCTTCCAGGCTTCGCGGTGATAGGCGTCCGAGGCGATCAGCGGCACCACGGTGGTGGCTTCGGCGAAGACCATCTGTTCGAAGGTGGTGTCGACCTTGCCCCAAGAGGCGGCTTCCTTCAGCGTCGACGACGAGCAGGCGCCGTCGCGCACGTCGGCGACCGTGATCTGGACGGCATACTTGTGCATGTCGGCCTCGACGCCGAGGATCTCGGCGCAGACGACGGTGTCTTGAGCGAAGTTCTTGGGAACGCCGCCGCCGACCATGAACAGGCCCGTGGTGCCGGCCGCGATCTTGATGTCGGTCAGTTCGCGGAAGTCGGCGACCGCGTCGATCATCAGATAGGGCTGCTTGGCGGCGATGCGTTCCTTCTGGTGCTTGACCAGGCCGAAACCCGCCGAGCTGTCGACGAAGGCCGGGCAGAAGATCGGCACGCCTTCTTCATAGGCCGTCTGGATCAGCGAGCCGGGCTTCTTGGCGTTGCCCTCGCTCAGCCACTTGCCCATCTCCCAGATGAACTCGCGCGAGGAATAGGCGCGCGGCTCCAGGCGGTTGCAGATCTCCAGGATCGTGTGATCGCAGTTCTGGAGCTCTTCCTCGTCGATATAGGTGTCGTAGATGCGGTCGATATAGTTGTCGCGCAGCACGTTGTCGTCGACCGGGCCGGCGGCCTGATAGTGCTTGAAGCCCAGGGCCTCGAAGAAATCCATGTCGACGATGCTGGCGCCGGTGGCGACCACGGCGTCGATCATGCCGTTCTTCACCATGTCCCGGTACACGTGCATGCAGCCGCCGGCCGAGGTCGAGCCGGCCAGGATCAGCCACGGCGAGCAGGCCTTGTCGGCCAGGGCCATGTTGAAGATGTCGGCGGCGCGGGCGGTGTCGCGCGAGCTGAACGACATCTTGCGCATCGAGTCGATGATCGGGCGGGCGTCGAACGACGTGATGTCGATGTGCTCGACCACGTTCTGCAGCAGCTCGGCCTTCTGGTTGTTCGGAACGGGAGCGTTCATGACAGAGTATCCTCTGAGGGTGAGCGCCCGTCGTGACCCGAAAACACGCCGGGACGGAGCGACCGGCGAAGGGATTTGGTTCGTTGCGGCGGCTATATAGCCGGTTTGCGAATTTTTTTAAGCGCTTCCACGAGAGCCGGGATCACAAGCCAGAGGACCAGCAGCAGAGCCAGGATCGAGATCGTGTCGGCTGCCTTCTCCAACGTCGAGCGGACGATGCGGATCCGATAGGTGTGGACGCCAGGCTCGGCCACGAACGACAGCAGACGCTCGGGTCCATAGGCTTCGGAGGCGACCTTCGGATCGGGGCCATCCTGCACGCGGCCGACCTCCCAGGTGGGGAAATAGAACCTGCGCAGCACGATGCGGGTCGGTTGGGCGGTGTCGACCTGGACCGCCATGCTGCCGTCCGGGAACGTGTCGGCGGGGCCGATCTTCGCCGGGCCCAGCGGGGTGGCCAGCGGCATGGCCAGCAGGCTCGAAAAGCCGATGGAATCGGCCGTGAAGCGCGGCGTGGCGGGATCGAAGCCGGCCGGCAGGTGCTCGTCGGGCGCGCGGCGGATGGCGATGCGGGTGACGACATTGGCGTCGATCTCGCCCGACTGGGCTTCGTGCATGACGATGCCGGGGACCTGCAGGCGATAGCCGCGCTCGATCGGGATCAGGGCCAGCGGGACCAGGACCAGCAGGCGCAGCCAGCGGCCTGAGGCCAAGGCCAGGAATACCGCGGCGATCGCGGCGAACTCCATGCCGACCAGCAGGCGGAACGGGAACTGGACCTTGCCCAGCGGCCCCTGCCAGACCCAGGGCAGGGCGTAGAAGAGCACGGCCAGCAGCACCGAGGCGCCCAGGGCCAGGGCGTCCTTCATGCGCGGCGACAGGTCCTTGCCGGCCACGGCCAGCATCGCCGCCAAGGCCAGGGCGCCGGTCCCCCAGCCGAGGAGGGCCATCGACAGGGCGAAGTCCGGGCTGGGCCACAGCGACCACTGGAACAGGGTCCAGCGATGGGGCTCATAGACCCCGACCGACATCCACTCCAGCGAGGCGTACTTCTGCATGAAGGCCGCTGGTCCCAGGTAGCTGGCGGCCAGGGCGATGCCGAGGGCGCCGCCGGCGACGCAGCGCAGGAAGGCGGCCTTGCGCTCGCCGACCGGGGCCTGGAACACCAGGTTCAGGCCGTAGATCGGCAGCAGGGTGATCGAGACCAGCAGCAGGGTGGTCAGATGCGACAGGATCAGCAGGGCGTAGGTCACGGCCAGGCCCGCGATCCAGACGCGGGCGCTGGCGGTCGAGCGCGGCGTCGCCGCTGCGCCCTGCAGGCACAGGGCCAGCAACGGCAGCACGATGTAGGCCACGGTCTCGCCCATCGAGCCGCGCACGAAATAGTCGACCTGATGATAGGGCGCGAGGATGTAGGCGACGGCCGCGGCCAGGGCCAGGATCTCGCCTGTCTGCCGGCGCAGCCAGGCGAACATGGTCAGGCCCGAGGCCAGGGTCATGTAGAACCCGCCCCACGCGGCGATGTGCGCATAGGCCAGCTTCGACTCCGAGAAGAAGGCCACGACCGCGGTGATGTAGAAGGCCAGCGGCGGGTAGTAATAGAACGATGGCGCGCCCATGCCCCCGAAGGCGCCATGCAGCCAGCGCGGCGGGAAGATCCCGCGCTTGAGGGCGTCGTCGAACTCCAGGATCCAGGCCGAGTTGAAGAAGTAGCTATGGTTCCAGCCCGTGCCCTGCAGCAGCGGCTTGCGCAGCAGGACGAAGCTCAGCAGCACCAGCACCGCCAGGGCGAACGTCCAGCCGAGTTTCTTCTTGGTCAGAAATTCCACGTGCCCCTCCGGTTGAATGCGCCTTAGGCGAAAGTGTCGGCGGTGGAAAGAAAAAGGACCGAAACGCGGGGCGCTTCGGTCCTTTTGAGCTCACCGACAGGCGGCGTGATCAGCGGCGGCGCTTGCGCTTGCCGGCCGCGCCCTTGGGACGCGAGAAGCGCACGATCTTGCGCTCTTCGTTCTCCTGGCGGACCGCCGGGATCGAGCGCTTGGCCAGGCCGTACATCGAGGCCATCGGGGCGTCCTGCACTTCCACGGTGTCGGTCTCGCCGAAGCCGTTGAAGCGGGTCGACATGGCCACGCCATAGGCGCCCAGCATGCCGATCTCGATATAGTCGCCCTCGTCCACGCTTTCCGGCAGGTAGAACGGGCCGGGCATGTGGTCGACGCTGTCGCAGGTCGGGCCGTAGAAGCGGAAGGGCTTGAGGCCTTCTTCCACCATCTCGCCCGTCTTGCGATAGGCCTTCACGGGGAACGGCCACTTCATGTGGGCGGCGTCGAACAGCGAGCCGTACGAGCCGTCGTTCAGATAGAGCGCGTCGCCCTTCTTCAGCTCGACCTTGACCAGCAGAGACGAGGCCTCGGCGACCAGGGCGCGGCCGGGTTCGCACCACAGCTCGGTGGTCTCGTGGACCATCATCTCGGCGAAGCCGCGATCGATGGCCGCCAGATATTCGGAGAGGTCCGGCGGGACCATGCCCGGATAGATCGACGGGAAGCCGCCGCCGACGTCGACGACATCGGCCAGCACGCCAGCGCGGACCAGGGCGCGCGAGGCCTGGGCCATCGCGGCTTGGTACGCCGTCGGGCGCATGCACTGGCTGCCGACGTGGAAGGACACGCCCATCAGGTCCTGGGTGGCGCGACGGGCGGCCAGCAGCAGGGCCGGGGCGTTGTGCGGCTCGACGCCGAACTTGCCCGACAGGCTGTAGGCCGCGCCTTCGGCCTGGACGCCCATGCGGACGATCAGGTTCAGGTCCTTGGCGTTGCCCGTGGCGTCCAGGATCTTGGCCAGCTCTTCGTGGGTGTCGAACGAGAAGGTCTTCACGCCATGGTCGAAGTACGCGGCCGAGATCGCCTTGCGGCTCTTGACCGGGTGCATGAAGGCCATGCGCGAACCCGGGGCCTCCTGGGCCACCAGCTCGATCTCGTTCAGCGATGCGACGTCGAACGACCGCACGCCGGCCTGGGCCAGCTCACGGATCACCCACGGCGAAGGATTGGCCTTCACCGCATAAAAGACGTCGCCTTTAAATTCAGACTGGAACCAGCGCGCAGCTACGGAAACCGCGTCAGGCCGCACGAGTGCGACAGGACGTTCCGGTGACCGCTCACGGACCAGGTCCAGGGGCATTTGGTACGTGCGCAATTCACGTAACCCCCTGTTGGAAGTTAAACCCAGGCCGGCGTTAGCAGCGTTTTAGAGGACTTCGGGTCCGCCGGAGCGAGCGAAATAGGGTCATTGGACTGGGATGTAAAGACCCTTTTGCGGCGCCGTTTCGGGGTGAATTGCTCCACCCAAAGTCACAAATTCATTGCGAACGCCCCCCAAACCGGAGATCGCATTTCCCAAGTCCCGAAACCACGTTAAGGATTCGCCCCGACCATGACGTCGGACCCAGTTCTCTCGATCCGCGGCGCGTCCAAGACCTTCGGGTCCAGGCGCGCGCTGGACCAAGTCTCCCTCGACGTCGCGCGGGGAGAGATGATCGCGCTCATCGGCCCGTCGGGCTCTGGAAAATCCACGCTTCTGCGCTCGATCGACGGCCTGCAGACCATCGACGCCCCAAGCGAGAATGGGGGCGAGGGCGCCATCACCGCCTTCGGCGGGCCCGTCCAGGCCAAGGGCAAGGTGTCGGGCGAAGTGCGCAAGGCGCGCATCCGCATCGGCTTCATCGCCCAGCAGTTCAACCTGGTCGGCCGCCTGTCGCTATTCAGCAATGTCGCCCTGGGCTCGCTGGGTCGCATTTCTTTCCTGCAAGGGCTGTTCGGCCGCTGGCCGAAGGAAACCCGCGAGGCGGCCATGGCGGCTTTGCACCGGGTGGGCGTCTCCGACTACGCCGCCCAGCGCGCCAACACCCTGTCGGGCGGCCAGCAGCAGCGCGGCGCCATCGCCCGGGCCCTGGTCCAGAAGGCCAAGATCATCCTGGCCGACGAGCCCGTCGCCTCGCTGGATCCGGTTTCGGCCCGCAAGGTCATGGAGATCCTGCGTGATCTCAATCAAACCGATGGCCTGACGGTCGTCGTAACCCTGCACCAGGTGGACTACGCCCTGCGCTACTGCGACCGGGTCGTGGCCCTGAAGGCCGGCAAGAAGGTCTATGACGGCCCGGCCGCCGACCTGAAGCGTGACAAACTCATCGACATCTACGGCCCGGAATTCGAGGACGTGTTCTGGGAAGGAGCCCCGCAATGATCAGCCGCCGCTCGGCCATCGCTATCGCCGCCGGTTTCTCGGCTCTGGCCCTGGCCTCGTGCGGCCAGAAGGCCGCGACCACGTCCGCCAAGGACACGGTGACGTTCTCCATCCTGTCGACCGAGTCGGCCCAGAACATGGAGAGCTACTGGAAGCCGATCCTGGCCGACATGGAGAAGCAGACCGGCCTCAAGGTGAAGCCGTTCTTCTCGTCGAACTATTCGTCGCTGATCGTGGCCATGGGCGCCAAGCAGACCGACCTGGGCTGGTTCTCGAACGCTTCGGGCCTGGAGGCTGTTCGCCGCTCGGGCGGCGAGGTGTTCGCCCGCACCTTCGACCCGTCGGGCACCGACGGCTACAAGTCGGTGATCATCGTCCCGGCCGACAGCAAGCTGACCCTGGAAGGTCTGCTCAAGTGCGACAAGACGCTGAACTTCGGCATCGGCGACAAGAAGTCGACCTCGGGCACCCTGGCGCCGATGACCTACGTGTTCATCCCGGCCGGCAAGAAGCCCGAGACCTGCTTCAAGACCGTGCTCAGCGCCAGCCATGACGCCAATCTGGCGGCCGTGGCCAACCACAAGCTGGACGCCTCGACCAACAACTCGACCGCCCTGCGCCTGAACGCCGAGCGCAGCGACAACAAGACCTCGAAGGTCAAGGTGATCTGGGAATCGCCGACCCTGCCCGAGGATCCGATCGTCTGGCGCAAGGATCTCGATCCCGTCGTGAAGGAAAAGCTGCGCCAGTTCTTCCTGACCTACGGCCAGGGCGACACGCCGGAAGCGGCCCTGCAGCGCGAGCATCTGGCGCGCCTGTCGATGGGCGGCTTCAAGCCGGCCGACAACACCCACCTGCTGGTGGTGCGCGAGATGGAGGCCCTCGAGCAACTGGGCCTTGCCCGCGAGACCGGCGACCAGGCCAAGATCGCCGCCGCCCAGAAGACCCTCGACGGCGTCAAGGCCGAGCGCGTCGCCGCCGAGGGCAAGGCCGGCCTGCCCGCCCCGGCCGCCGACTGAGAGCCTCGATGAGCGAGACCCTTCCGGCCGCGGCCCCGCCAGCCGCTCCGAAACGCTCGTCTACGGCGATGATCTTCGACGTCCTGATCTGGGGCGGCGTGGCGGCCCTGCTGATCGTCAGCTTCAAACCGGCTGAGATCGACAAGTTCCCGCAGCTGTTCACGGAAGCGGGGCGGATGCGGGAGTTCGCCGAGGGCTTCTTCTCGCCGTTCACCGATCCCGCGGCGTTCATGGCCGCCGACTGGTCGCTGTACGTCGGCAAGATGTGGCAGACGATCCAGATGGCGCTGTGGGGCACCTTCCTGGCGATCATCGTGGCTATCCCGCTGGGCCTGCTGGGCGCCAGCAACATCACTCCGGTGTGGATCCAGCAACCGGTTCGCCGCCTGCTGGACCTGATCCGCTCGATCCCCGATCTGGTCGTGGCCCTGATCTTCATCACCGCCGTGGGCCTGGGGCCGTTCGCCGGGGTGATGGCGCTGATGTTCAACACCGGCGGCGTGCTGGCCAAGCTGTTCGCCGAAGCCGTCGAGTCGATCGACAAGGGGCCGGTCGAGGGCGTGCGCGCCACCGGCGCCGTCAAGCTGCAGGAGATCGTCTGGGGCGTGATCCCGCAGGTGGCCCCGCTGTGGACCAGCTACGCCCTCTACCGCTTCGAATCCTCGAGCCGCGCGGCCACCGTGCTGGGCCTGATCGGGGCCGGCGGCGTGGGCCAGGTGCTGCTCGATTCGGTCAATGCGTTTCAGTACGACCAGACCGGCTGCATCGTGCTGGTCATCGTGGTGGCCGTGTCGCTGATCGACCTGCTGTCGCAAGTGATCCGGACGCGCCTGCTTTAGTTCAGTTCGGCGGCTATTCGCGTCAAAGAACATCAAACGCCGTGGCTCTATAGGCCGCGGCGTTTTTCTTTGTATAGTAACCGGGCCGGGATCCCCTGCTTGCCCGCGCCGCGGTCGCCGTCCGGCGACGCGTCCTTGACCCTGAAGGGCCATGATACTCGTCGCGCTCGCCGTCGTTTTCCTCCTCGTTCTGCTGAACGGGGTTTTCGCCATGTCCGAACTGGCCGTCGTCTCGGCTCGGAAGGCTCGCCTGCAAGGCCTCGCCGAAAAGGGTGACAAAGGGGCCAAGCTGGCCCTCGACATGGCTGAGCACCCGACTCGGTTCCTCTCGGCCGTGCAGGTCGGCATCACCCTGATCGGCATCTTCGCCGGCGCCTACGGCCAGGCCACCATCGCCGGCGCGCTCGACCACTGGCTGGAAGGCTTCCCGGTCGTCGCCAAATATTCCGAGGCCATCGCGACGGGCATCGTCGTCATCGGCCTGACCTATGTCTCGGTGATCCTGGGCGAACTGGTGCCCAAGCGCCTGGCCCTGATGTTCCCTGACGCCATCGCCCGCCGCATGGCCCCGTTCCTGTCGGTCGTCGCCACGGTGCTGCGTCCGTTCGTGACCTTGCTGACGGTGTCCACCGCCGCGGTGCTGAAGCTGATGGGCGTGCGCGACGAGCGCAATAACAGCGTCACCACCGAAGAGGTGGAAGCGGTGCTGGCCGAAGGCGCCGAGTCCGGCCTGATCGAGCCCGAAGAGCGCTCGATGATCCAGGAAGTGCTGCGCTTGGGCGATCGCCCGGTCCGCGTGGCCATGACCCCGCGCCGCGACCTCTTCTGGGTGTCGCTGGCCGACAGCCCCGAGACGGTGCTGGCCGAGATCCGCGCCAGCGCCCACTCGCGCATCCTGGTGGCCACCGAGGGCGACCTCGACGGCGACATCGGCGTCGTCTCCAAGAAGGACCTGCTGGACGCCTGCCTGGGCGCCGAGCCGCTGGACCTGAAGGCCCACGTGCAGCAGCCGGTGGCCATTCCCGAGACCATGTCGTTGCTGAAGGCCCTGGCGGTCTTCAAGTCGACCAGCCTGCACATGGCCCTGGTCGTCGACGAGTTCGGCTCGCTGCAGGGCGCGATCACGCCTCTGGACCTGCTGGAAATGATCGCTGGCGACTTCCCCGAGGATCACGCCGACGACGAGAAGCGCATCCTGCGTCGCGACGACGGCAGCTGGCTGATCGACGCGCGCCTGGACATCCAGGAACTGAACGATCACCTGGGCGAGAACTTCGAGGCCGAGGGCGGCTATCACACCGTGGCCGGACTGATCCTGGACCAGCTGGGTCGTCTGCCGACCGAGGGCGAGCACGTCGAGATCGGCGCCTTCGACCTGGAGATCGTCGACATGGACGGCTCGCGGATCGACAAGATCATCCTCAAGCACGGCAAGCGGAAGACCGACGACGCCGAGGACTAGCCCGTGTTGCTCGGCCCGCTGAAGCTGCTGGCGCCGGCGCTGATCCCGTCGTGGAACTTCTTCGACGTGATCGCGCCCTCGCCGCGGGTCGAGTACGCCTTGCTGCCGACGCGCGGTCATGTCGCCGACGACTGGCGGGAGTTCCGACCCAAGCCGACGCACGCGCCGATCGGGACGATGCTGGCCCGCCTGGTCTGGAACCCGCGCTGGAACCAGACCCTGTTCGTGGCCAGCTGCGCCGAGCGCCTGGCGGAAGACCGCACGCCCCAGCACAGCGAGGATGAGCTCTTCAAGCGCATCGCCGCCGACCTGAAGCGAGAGCCGCTGGATGAGGACCGGCCCTGGCTTTGCTTCCGCCTGGTGTTCGTCAGTCGCGGCGATGCGGGCGTCGAGCAAGAGGTGCTGTTCCAGCCCTATCCGCGCCTGCTGGCCGACATCGTGACGCGATGACCCTCGAGACCGCACTCCGCTACACCGAGGTGCTTCTGGCCCTGGCGCTGATCCAGCAGAGCCTGGAGCACCTGCGCGGCTTCCGCGACGAGAAGGTGTTGTTCGGCGTCCGGATCGTGCTGTGCGGACTGGTCGTCGCGGGTGTGGCCATGCCCTGGCCGCTCGTCGCCCTGGCCGGACTGTCGCTGCTGATCCTCCAGCGCTTCCAGGGCCCTTACAACGGTGGCAGCGACCGCATGGGCCTGCTGGCCCTGTGGTGCCTGACCCTGTCGCACCTCCTGCCCACGCCGGCCCTGAAGGAGCTGGCCTTCGGCTATCTGGGCGCGCAGCTGGTGCTGTCCTACTTCATCTCCGGCTGGGTGAAGATCATCAATCCCGATTGGCGGACCGGACGCGCCCTGCGCGACGTATTCCAGTTTTCGGCCTATCCCGTCGCCGAGAGCTTGCGCGCCTTCGCCGATCGCCCGCAGCTGCTCAGGGCCATGTCCTGGGCGGTGATGGGCTTCGAGCTGGCCTTCCCGCTGACCTTGCTATGGCCGCCGGCCCTCTATGCGGGCCTGGTCATCGCCGCGACCTTCCATCTGGCCAATGCCTGCCTGTTTGGCCTCAACCGCTTCTTCTGGACCTGGCTGGCGACCTATCCGGCGATCCTGTGGCTGCAGGCCAGGGTGTTCTAGGGCGAGACCGCATCGCCCTTTGACAGGCCCCACAGAAGCGTCTGGCGCGCGTGGGCGATCCGGGGCTGACGCAGGGCGCTGGGCGCCCAGACCAGGAAGTACGGCCGGAGGATCGCGCCGTTGGGGGAGGGGATCTCCGCCAGCTCCCCGCGCGCGATGAACGGGCTGGAGAGGTAGCGCGGCAGCACCGACCAGCCTACGCCGGCCCGCAGCAGGCTGCACAGTCCCCGCAAGTCCTGGCCGATGACCGCCGGCGACCGGGCGCTGGCCGTCAATCCGTTATGCTCCAGCCAGTCGTTCAGCAGCGGGCGCTCCAGGCTGTAGGTCAGCATCGCCTCGGCGGCCAGGCCGTCGCTCAGGTCGGCCGCTGCAGCAATCCGCGCCGCCACGGCTGGAGCGGCGACGGCCGACATGGCCTCGTCGCGGATCTTCTCGCTTCGCAGCCGCTGGTCCTCGACCGGATAGGCAAAGATCCCCAGGTCGCAGGCCCCGCCGACCAGCATGTCCTCGACTTGAGCTCGGTCGCCGGCCTGCAGCCGCACGCGCATGCCGATCTCCAGCAGCGGGATCAGACGTGGCGCGACCACTTCCGACAAGAAGTCGCCATTTCCGGCGATCTGGATGACGCCCGACATGTCCGCCGACCGCGCCCGGGCGGAGGCCAGGGCGGCCTCGGCCACGTCCAGGGTGTCGCCCAGATCGGCCGCCAACTCCCGGGCCGCGGCGGTCGGCAGGACGCCGCGGCTTTCGCGCTCGAACAGGGGATGGCCTACCGCGGCCTCCAGCGCGGCGATGTGCTGCGACACGGCGGGCTGCGTCAGGCCCAACGATCGGGCCGCGCCGCTGATCGACCGCTGGCGATAGACCTCGACGAAGGTGCGCAGGCGCTGAACGGACATAAGGCATCCATAAGCAATATTATGGGTGGCCGCCATTCCTCTTCGAGGCGGCTCGCGGCCCGCGGGGATAGACCCTGCGCATCCCATCGACACGAAGAGCCGTCATGTCTTCCCACAACGACATCGCCACCCTCACCTCGATCGTCCGCTCCATGCAGCAGGCGCACCGCGACGCCGGTCCGGCCGACGCTGCGCTGCGCCGCGACCGGCTGGAGCGCGCCGTGCGCCTGATCCTGGACAATCATCAGGCGCTGGCCTCGGCGATGAGCGACGACTTCGGCCATCGCAGCGCCTATCAGTCGCTGGTCGCCGACGTCGCCACGACCGTCAAATCGCTGCGCTACGCCATCGATCATCTCGCGGGATGGATGTCGCCGGAGACGGTCGAGCCGCCGCTGAGCGGGATGACGACCGAAATCCAACGCCAGGCGTTGGGCGTCGTTGGCGTCATCTCGCCTTGGAATTTCCCGATCAACCTCGCCTTCGGGCCGCTGGCCGGCGTGTTCGCCGCCGGCAATGTCGCCCTGCTCAAGCCGTCCGAACTGACGCCGCGGACCTCGCAGCTGCTGGCCGAGCTGGTCGGGCGGTACTTCTCGCCGATGGAGCTGGGCGTGGTGCTGGGCGACGCCGAGGTCGGCGCGGCCTTCTCCGCGTTGCCGTTCGACCATCTGGTCTTCACCGGCAGCTCCGCGGTCGGTCGCCACGTCATGCGCGCCGCGTCGGCCAATCTCGTGCCGGTCACCCTGGAGCTGGGCGGCAAGAGCCCGGTGGTCGTCGCGCCCGACGCCGATATCGTCGTCGCCGCCGAGCGGACGATGACGGTCAAGACCTTCAACGCCGGCCAGATCTGCGTGTCGCCCGACTATGTGATGATGTCGGCCGCACGGATCGACGCCTTCGCCGCCGCGGCCCGGTCGTTCGTCGCGCGCGCCCTGCCGACGATCCAGGCCAACCCCGACTACACGGCGATCGTCAGCCCGCGCCACTACGAGCGGCTGACGGCCCTGATCGACGACGCGCGGGAGAAGGGGGCCCAGATCGCGCCCCTGTCGCCCACGGGCGAGCCGGCTCTGGATCCGAAGACGCGCAAGATCGGCCCCACGCTGATCCTCGGCGCGACCGACGCGATGCGGGTCATGCAGGAGGAGATCTTCGGTCCGCTTCTGCCGATCCGCGCCTATGCCGATCTGGATGAGGCGATCGGCTATATCAACGCCCATCCCAAGCCTCTGGCGGCCTACTACTTCGGCGAGGACCCCGATCTGCGCGCCGATTTCGCCGCGCGCACCACCTCGGGCGCCCTGGTCTTCGACGACGTCATGACCCATGTCTCGATCGAGACGTTACCCTTCGGCGGGGTCGGCGCCTCGGGCATGGGCGCCTATCACGGCAAGCACGGTTTCGAGCGTTTCAGTCATGCCCGCCCGGTCGTGACCCAGGCGCTCGACGGCGGCGCCGGCCTGCGCCTTCGCGCTCCCTATGCCGACAAGATCGACGCGCTTCGCGCCGCCCTGGTCTGAAACCCCTTTGCAGCAGAGATCCGAGCCATGAACATCCTGATCGTCCTCACCTCGCACGACGCCCTCGGCGACACCGGCAAGAAGACCGGCTTCTGGCTGGAGGAACTGGCCGCCCCCTACTACGTCTTCAAGGACGCTGGCGCGCAGATGGTGCTGGCCTCGCCCCGGGGCGGCCAGCCGCCGCTGGACCCCAAGAGCGACCTGCCCGAGTTCCAGACCGACATGACCCGACGCTTCCAGGCCGACGCCGAGGCGCTGAAGGCGCTGGCGCAGACCGCGGCGCTGGAAACCGTCGACCCGGCCGACTTCGACGCGGTGTTCTATCCGGGCGGCCATGGTCCGCTGTGGGACCTGGCGGAATCGCCGGTCTCCATCGGCCTGATCGAAGCGTTCGACCGGGCCGGCAAGCCGCTGGGCCTGGTCTGCCATGCGCCGGGCGCCCTGCGTCACACCAAGGCGGCGAGCGGCCTCCCGCTGGTCAGCGGGCGCAAGGTCACCGGCTTCACCAATGGCGAGGAAGAGGCCGTCGAACTCACCGACATCGTGCCGTTCCTGGTCGAGGACATGCTCCAGGCGAATGGCGGGCTCTATGAGAAGGGGCCCGACTGGGCGCCGTACATCGTCGAGGACGGCGATCTAGTCACCGGCCAGAACCCTGCCAGCAGCGAGGCGGTCGCGCACGCCCTGGTGAAGCGCCTGGCGACGCGCAAAGCATAAGCTATCGCGGACCGCCGTCTTCGGTCGGCGGTCCGTTCGGCCTAGGCCGCCGTCTTCTTGCGCAGGCGCGCCAGTCGGCGCAGGCGCCGCCAGAAGCGGGTCTTCTCCGGCTCCGGATAGGGCTGGAGATTGCGATAGAATTCCTCGGCGCAGGAGCGCCACGAGAACTTCTCGGCGAACTTGCGGGTCACGACGCGGTCGATGTCGAGGCAGGCCAGGCAGGCTTCCTTCAGACCGTCGGTCTGGCCCGGGGCCAGGACGCCGGCGTTGGAGCCGGGGATGATGTCCACCGGCCCCGGGGCCGAGAACGCCGCCACCGGCACGCCGGCGGCCATGGCTTCCAGGATCACCAGGCCGAAGGTGTCGGTCAGGGACGGGAAGCAGAAGACGTCGGCGCCGGCGAAGTAGCGGGCCAGCTCGTCGCCGAACTTGGCGCCCAGGAACTTCACCTCGGGATATTTCTCGGCCAGCTCTTCGCGCTGAGGACCATCGCCGATCACCACCTTGGTGCCGGGCAGGTCAAGGCTGGCGAAGGCCTCGATGTTCTTCTCGACGGCCACCCGGCCGACATTGAGATAGATCGGCCGCGCCAAGCCCTCGAAGATGTCGGGATCGCCCGGCTCGCGCGGCTTGAAGATGTCGGTGTCCACGCCTCGCGACCACGGCGACAGGTTGCGGAAGCCGTGCTTGGCCAGCTCGTCGCGCATGGTCGGCGTGGCCACCATCAGGCGGCCCGACGGCTTGTGGAACCAGCGCATGTAGGTGTAGCCGGCCGCCAGCGGCAGCGGCAGGCGGGCCGAGACGTATTCCGGGAACTTGGTGTGGTAGCTGGTCGTGAACGGCAGCTTCCATTCCAGGCAGATCCGGCGCGCGGCCAGGCCGATCGGGCCCTCGGTGGCGATGTGGATCGCCTCGGGTTCGAACGACTTGAAGCGCTCCTGCACCGGCTCGTAGGCGCCGATGGCCAGCTTGATCTCAGGATAGGTCGGCAGCGGGAAGGTCGGGAACTGGTCCGGGCTGACCACATCGACGATGTGGCCCATGGCGCGCAGTTCCTGGGTCACGCGGCTCAGGGTGCGGACCACCCCATTGACCTGCGGTTCCCAGGCGTCGGTAGCAAGCAGAATTCGCATCAGGCGGCGGCCGGCTCCGGCAACGGTTCGTCGGCGACGTCACCGGCGGGCGAGGGCTGGGCGGTCGTGCGGTCGATCACCGACCACGAGCGCAGCTTGGCCCATTCCAGGATCTCGAGGTGACCGTCGGCATGCTCGGCCAGCGCCGTGCAGCTTTCGACCCAGTCGCCGTCGTTGATATATTTGATGCCGTCGATGTCGCGCATCTCGGCCTTGTGGATGTGGCCACAGATCACGCCGTCGACGCCGCGACGTCGGGCCTCGTCGGCCACGGCGGCTTCGAAGTTCTCGATGAAATGCAAAGCGTTCTTCACCTTGACCTTCAGATACGCCGAGAGACTCCAGTAGCCGAACCCCAGGCGACGCCGAAGGCGATTCACCAGAGTGTTCAGCATGAGGATGGTTCTATAGGACCAATCCCCGAGGAAGGCGAGCCACTTGGCGTGCTGGACGACGCCGTCGAACTCGTCGCCGTGGACAACCAGGTAGCGCTTGCCGTCGGCGGCCTCGTGGATCACGTCGCGGGCCACGATCACGCCGCCGAAGTGCACGCCGCAGAAATCGCGGATGCGGTCGTCGTGGTTGCCGGGCACGTAGATCACCTCGGTGCCCTTGCGGGCCATGCGCAGGATCTTCTGGACCACGTCGTTGTGGGCCTGGGGCCAGTACCAGCCGCTGCGCAGCTTCCAGCCGTCGATGATGTCGCCGACCAGATAGAGCTTGTCGCACTCGATATGGCGGATGAAGTCCAGCAGCAGCTCGGCCTGGCACCCTCGCGTGCCCAGATGCAGGTCGCTGATGAAGACGGAACGGTAGCGGCGGACGGCGACGTCGGCGCTCATGGTCGAACCCCCGTTTTGAACCCGCCTGTTCGCTCCGTCCCCGGATCGGTGCGATGGCGGCCAACGGCTGGCGATTAAGCTGATTGCGTGTCGCTTTAATGAAGCCGTAAGGTCTGGCTTAGCTGGGCCACAGCTGTTGCCTGCCATGGCGTGAGCCTACGAAACGCGCAGTTTCGGCGGAAACGTCAAAAAACTGGACGCAATCGCAATCCCTTTTGCTGCTTGGGGTTGGCTAGCTGTTGCGGTGCAATATCGCTCGCACTAGATCACCCCCATGGACGTCGCCCGCATCGCCAAGGACACCCCCAAGTCGCAGAAGACGCGCGCGCGTATTCTGGACCAGGCCATGCGCCTGATCGCCGAGGTCGGCTATCATGCCGCCTCCAACCCGGCGATCGCCGACGCCGCCGGCCTGACCCGGGGCGCGATGCTCTATCACTTCCCGACCCGCGAAGCCCTGGTCGAGGCCGCCGTGGCCCATATCCAGGCCGAGCGCTCGACCCTGTTCCGCGCCGCCGCCGACAGCATCCCGGCCGGGGCCGACGTCACCGAGCACGCGATCGACAGCTATTGGGACCTGCTGCACAGCGTGCCGTTCCAGGCCTTCGCCGAGCTGGAGGCCGCAGGTCGCGCCGATCCGGCCATCCAGGCGCTGCTGGCTCCGGCCCAGGCCGAGTTCGACCGCGCCCAGGCCGGCGACCACACCACCTTCAAGATCCTGCAAGCCGGCGCCGGCCCGCGCTTCCAGGCCAGCCGCGACCTCGCCCGCTTCATGCTGGAAGGCCTGGCCCGCTCGACCCTGACCTACGACAAGGACGGCCGGAAAGAGCGTCTGCTGGCGGTGATCAAGCGGGCGACGCACATGCTGAACCGCAAGGGCGACGTGCAGGACTTGTGGCCGGAGTAGCACTGCAGCTGGCCCCCACCTGACCGCGCGCCAGCGCGCGGTCGTCCGCCCCCGGAGGGGGCAGACGGTGATCCGTCTTCCCCCTCCGGGGGAGGAGCGCCGCAGGCGCGGAGGGGGCAAGTACGGGGATTGGAGCGCCTGAACGCTCGGCGTTCTCGATCTCGAGCCCAATAAAATCAATCGCTTGTCGATTTTACACCCCGCTGAATGATCCGCGTTCAGCGCGGCCGCATAATCATGGGGTCCCCGTCGCAAGGGGAGGGCGCTTGGATCCGGCCCAAAGCGGCGACGGTGGATAGGTTGAGCGGGGCCGCGTGGACCTCGTCTCGGTTCGGGTGGTGGTCTGTTCGTGGATAGATCCGGGACCGTCCGAAGGCCGAGCGATCGTCGAGCGCGGAGCGACAGGGCGGCGAACGTTCAAAGCCGCCTATCGTGGACTGTCGGGCTGGAGACGGATGTAGCCGATCCAGTTGGTCCGCGCCCGTCCGGGGGCTCTTGGGGTCCCGGGCCGATAAGGCCCACGCCCCCCTTCCTCACGGGCAAGAACAGCCTGGCGGAGCGGTAAGCGAGCCGAAACACACAAACCACTTACGGTCTCCGGGTTCGCCCGGCCGCTCCGTCGCCTCCCCAGCAAACTTCAGCGGCGAAGCCGCGTGAGGCCGAGACGCCGTGCGTCCTTCGAGGCCCGTTGCACGGGCGCCTCAGGATGAGGAGCGATGTACAAACTTCCTCATCCTGAGGTGCGAGCCGAAGGCGAGCCTCGAAGGACGCAAAGCGTTGGTCTAGGCCTTGAGCGCCTTCGGCAGCACGCTGGCGAAATAGTCCAGCTCGGCCGGGCTGGCGGTGCCGACGCGGATCCAGGTCGGGTGGCGGGGGCTGTCGAACACGCGGACCTCGACGCCCATCGACGCCAGGGTCTTCTGGAAAGCCAGGTTGGGCTTGCCGCAGTCGACGAAGACATAGGTCCCATGCGAGGGCAGGGACTTCAGGCCGTTGGCGTCGCAGATCGCGTAGATCTTCTTCCGGCAGCTTTCGAGATAGGCCTTGGCGCCGGCCAGATAGGTCGGATCGCCATAGCAGGCCGCGGCCGCCGCGAGGCCCGGACGGCCCTTGTGGGTCGGGATCATGCTCTTCAGCGTGGCGACCCGTTCGGGACGGGCGGCGACGAAACCGACGCGCAGGGACGCCAGGCCGTAGACCTTGGAGAAGGTGCGGGCGACGATCACGTCGTGGCCGGCGGCGACCAGGTCCATCATCGAGTTGCGGACCGGATCGGGGCTGATCTCGATATAGGCCTCGTCGATGATCACCGGGCAGGTCCTGGCCATCTCGATGCAGAAGGCCCGCAAGGCGTCGGCGTCCAGCAGCAGGCCGGTCGGGTTGTTGGGATTGCAGACATAGACCGCGCCCGCCTTCGTCGCCTTGGCGCGCTGGGCCAGGGCCGGCAGGTCGATCTGCTGGTCGGCGGCGAGCGGGACCCATTCCAGCTTCGCGCCCTGGCGCTCGGCATAGGACAGGGGCGTGGCGTAGCTGGGCTGGGCCGAGACGATTGGGCCGGTCTTCGAGAAGGCGGTCGACAGCAGCGACAGCGCTTCCAGCGAGCCGTTGCACAGGCCCACCTGTTCGGGCTGGAGGCCGTCGCGCTGGGCGATCAGCTTGACCAGCGGCGGTTCCAGCTCCCAGCCGTAATAGGGCAGGTCGGCCATCGCCGTGACGGCGGCCTGGCGAGCGGCGGGCGAGGGACCGAACGGGTTCTCGGTGACGCCCAGATGGGCGCGGATCGCCGGCGCGGGTGTTTCGGCCGCCATCGCCAGTCCCGGTGCGACCGCCGCGCCGCCGATCAGAAGTCCCCGTCGTGTCGTGTCCATGGTCCGCCCTCCGCGCCGATCCAGTTGAGGGCGGCTCGGTGACAGCTTCAAGACGTCTGGATCGGCAGGGCTGTCGTGAACTTGATCTGCTCCATCGCGAAGCTGGACGACACGTCGGTGAGCGGCGCGGTGGCGATCAGCCGCTTGTAGAAGCGGTCATAGGCGGCGATGTCGCGGACCACGACCTTGAGCAGATAGTCGACGTCGCCGCTCATCCGGTAGAACTCGACGACCTCGGGCAAGGCGCGAGCCCCGGCCGCGAAGGTCGTCAGCCAGTCCTCGTCGTGACGACCGGTCTTGACCGCCACGAACACCGTCAGCCCCAGGTCCAGGGCCTCGCGACTGAGCAGAGCGACACGGGCGGTGATGACGCCGCTGTCCTGCAGGCGCTTGACCCGTTTCCAGCAGGGCGTCTGGGTCAGGCCCACCCGCTCGGCCAGATCGGCGATCGCGACCGTGGAGTCCTCCTGCAGAATCGCCAGCAGGCGCCGATCGATATGATCAAGATCAATCATCTCCGCCATGTCCCTGTGCGAGAATGGAATTCTCTCTACGCCCGGATCGGCGGGCAATCCAGTAATGCCTTTCCTCGAAACCTCGCCATTCTATGCGGCCTGGCAATTCAGCGAGGCCGCCATGCTTGGGTCATTCACCCGTCATCCGAAGTCCGTCGGCGAAAGCTATGGCGAGCACATGGGCGTGGCCTGGAGCTTCGGCTTCACCCTGCTGGGCGCGGGCTTGGCCTGCATCGTCCACGGCATCCTGCCGTTCGCCTTCGAGCGCACGGGCAGCCAGACGGTCCGCCGCCTGAACGAGCGGTTGTCGAACCGCACGGCGCGCGCCGACAAGCACTTCGCCCAGTCCTCGATTTCTGGCGAAACCGTCCGAGGATGACTGCCGCCGCGCTTCGTCTGGAAGCCGGCAAGCTGGGGCCGGGTCTGATTACCGGCCTGCTGCTGGCGATCCTGGCCAAGCTCCTGTCGCAGAGCCTGCACGCCCCCGCTCCGCTGATCGCGGTGGTGCTGGGCATGATGCTGGGCGCGCTGAACCTTCAGGCGCAGCTTTCCGCCGGCCTCGACATCTTCGCCAAGCCGGGCCTGCGGCTGGGCGTGGCCATGATGGGCGCCCAGATCAGCTGGGCCGAGTTCGCCGCCCTGGGCGGTCCGGCCATCCTGGCCAGCGGCGTCGTCGTGCTGGGCGGCCTGGCGATCGGCGCGGCCGCCGGCCTGGCCCTGGGCCTGCCGTTCGCTGAGGCCCTGATCGCGGCCGCCGCCTGCTCGATCTGCGGCGCGTCGGCCGCCCTGGCCGCATCGCAGGCCGCGCCGGCCAGCCCCGCCAACCAGCGCACGACGGCCCTGGTCATCGTCGGGGTGAACCTGCTCTCGACCGTGGCCATGCTGGCCTATCCGCCGCTGGCGCAAGCGCTGGGCCTTTCCGCCCATCAGGCGGGGGTGTTCTTCGGCCTTTCCATCCACGATGTCGCCCAGGTCGCCGGCGCCGGGGCTTCGGTCTCGCCCGAGACGGCCAGCACCGCGGCCCTGGCCAAGCTGGCCCGCATCGTCTGGCTGGGCCCGGCGGTGGTGCTGATCGGCCTGCTGCTGAGCCGCTCCAAGGAGGGCGGTGTCGTCTCCGGCCTGAAGGCCCCGCCGCTGTTCGTGCTGGGCTTCGCCGCCCTGGCCGCCGCCCGCGGTCTGAACCTGATCCCGCCGGGCCTGGTCGAGATCCTGGCCGTCTGCTCCAGCTTCCTGCTGCTGGCCGGCGTCGGCGCCATCTCGGCCAAGCTGGGGCCGCAGGCCCTGATGCAGGTCAAGCCGCGCCTGGCGATGATGTTGGGAACGGTCACAGTCGCCGTCGCGGTCCTGGCTTATGCCCTGGCGAGAATATTCTTCTAACCAGAAGGGATTGGCGGGGGCGAAAAGCGCCTTCATGGTCCCGCTCGAGAGTCGGAGGGACTAAGACTTGAGCTTCTGGACGCGCCGCAAGGCGATCGACACCATCACCGCCGGGCACGACGGCGCCCATCAACTGAAGAAGACCTTGAGCTGGTACCATCTGGTCGCCCTCGGGGTCGGGGCCATCGTCGGCACCGGCATCTACACCCTGACCGGCGTCGGGGCGGGCCTGGCCGGGCCGGGCGTCATCCTGTCGTTCCTGATCGCCGGAGCGGTCTGCGCCTGCGCCGCGCTGTGCTACGCCGAGCTGTCGACCATGATGCCGGCGGCGGGCAGCGCCTACACCTACAGCTATGCGGCCATGGGCGAGCCGATCGCCTGGGCGGTCGGCTGGAGCCTGATCCTGGAATACACCCTGGTCTGCGCGGCCGTAGCCGTCGGCTGGTCGGCCCACGCCACGGGCCTGTTCGCGGCGGCGGGCTTTCCGGACTATCTGCTGGCCGGACCGCACGTCGAACTGGCCGGCGGCGGGCGCGGTCTCGTCAACCTGCCGGCCGTGATCATCTCGATGGCGGTGGCGGGTCTGCTGGCCCTGGGCACCCGCGAGAGCGCCACGGTCAACATGGTCCTCGTTTTCGTGAAGATCGTCGCCCTCGTGGTGTTCGTGGCCCTGTGCCTGCCGGTCTTCAACGCCAGCCACTTCACCCCGTTCATGCCCAATGGCTTCCAGGCCCATGTGCCCGCCGGGGCCCCGGCCGACGCCGCCAAGATCGGGGTGATGGCCGCCGCCAGCTTGATCTTCTTCGCCTTCTACGGCTTCGACGCAGTGTCGACGGCCGCCGAGGAGACCAAGAACCCCAAGCGCGACCTGACCATCGGCATCGTCGGCTCGATGGCCGCCTGCACGGCGATCTACATGATCGTCGCCGCCGTCGCGATCGGGGCCTCGCGCGCCGAGGTCTTCTCCAAGAGCGAGGCACCGCTGGTCTTCATCCTGGAGACTCTGAACCAGGGCAAGGTCGCCGGCTTCGTGGCCCTGGCCGCCGTCATCGCCCTGCCGACCGTGATCCTGGCCTTCATGTACGGCCAGAGCCGGATCTTCTTCGTCATGGCCCGCGACGGCCTGCTGCCGCGCGCCCTGTCGAAGGTCAACGCCAAGACCGGCACGCCGGTGCTGATGACCCTGCTGACCGGCGCCCTGTCGGCGGTGATCTCGGGCTTCCTGTCGCTGAAGGACATCGCCGAGCTGGCCAACGCCGGCACGCTGGCGGCCTTCATCGCCGTCGGCGTCTCGGTGATCGTGCTGCGCCGGCGTGAGCCCAACCGCCCGCGGGTGTTCTCGACCCCGCTGTGGCAGGTGGTGGCTCCGGCCGGGGTGCTGGGGTGCCTCTATCTGTTCTCCAGCCTGCCGGCCAAGACCCAGCTCTACTTCCTGTACGCCCACATCATCGGGGCGGTGATCTACTTCGCCTATGGCAAGCGCAAGAGCGTGCTAGCCCAGGCCGAGAAGGCCGCTCAGTAGGGCTCTTCCATTCTTGAGGGCCATCGCTACAGTCCGCGTCAAAACAAGTGTTTGATAACGGGAGAAGCGCATGGCCCTCGATCTGGAAACCCGCGAGCAATTGCTCGAGACGGTGGCGCGCTTCGTGGCCGAGCGGCTGCGCCCGATCGAAGCCAAGGTCGCCGAGGACGACGCCGTCCCCGCCGAGGTGATCGAGGAGATGAAGGGCCTGGGGCTCTTCGGCCTCTCCATCCCCGAAGACTTCGGCGGCCTGGGCCTCAACATGGAGGAAGAGGCGCTGGTGGCCATCGAGCTGGGCCGCGCCTCGCCGGCCTTCCGCTCGGTGTTCGGCACCAATGTCGGCATCGGCAGTCAGGGCCTGGTGATGTTCGGTTCCGACGAGCAGAAGGCCAAGTGGCTGCCCGGCATCGCCTCGGGCGAGGTGATCACCTCCTTCGCCCTGACCGAGCCCGAGGCCGGCTCCGATAGCGCCGCGGTGCAGACCCGGGCGACCCTGGATGGCGACGCCTATGTCCTGAACGGCGGCAAGCGCTTCATCACCAACGCCGGCAAGGCCTCGCTCTTCACGGTCATGGCTCGCACCAATCCGGACGTGAAGGGTGGCGGCGGGGTCTCGGCCTTCCTGGTGCCGCGCGACCTGCCGGGGCTGTCGGTCAGCAAGCCCGACAAGAAGATGGGCCAGCAGGGCGCCCACATCCACGACGTCACCTTCGACAATGTCCGGGTCCCGGTCGAGAACCGCCTGGGCGAGGAGGGCGAGGGCTTCAAGGTCGCCATGCAGGTGCTGGACCGCGGCCGCCTGCACATCGCCGCGGTCTGCGTGGGCGTGGCCGAGCGGCTGATCGCCGACTGCGTGGCCTATGCCAGCGAGCGCAAACAGTTCGGCCAGCCGATCGCCAGCTTCCAGCTGATCCAAGCGATGATCGCCGACAGCAAGACCGAGGCCCTGGCGGCCAAGGCCCTGGTCATGGACACCGCCCGCAAGCGCGACGGCGGGGCGAGTATCGTGCTGGAGGCAGCGGCCTCGAAACTGTTCGCCTCGGAGATGGTCGGCCGGGTCGCGGACCGGGCTGTGCAGGTGTTCGGCGGTGCCGGCTATGTCGCCGACTATGGAATCGAGCGCCTGTACCGCGACGTCCGGATCTTCCGGATCTACGAGGGCACCAGCCAGATCCAGCAATTGGTCATCGCTCGCGAGACCCTCAAACGCGGGGGCTAGGGGTGCGACGGTTCGTCACGGCCGAGCTGTGGTCGTGACGGGCCCCCGACACAGCCGGGCTTGCGCCAGCCGTTGTTGTGCAAAGGTTTTCAGCGCAACCGCGTTCGTCGGTTGCGCCAATGCACGCCGAAAGTGTTGCGTCGAACCGCCGCGTCGTCCGGGTGAATATTTCAAGTCCGCATTAAGCACGATCCTCGAGCCTTGCGTCCGACATCAACGGGGGCGGCTATGAGCCAGGATCACGCGATCAGCGAACGAGTGGCGTTCATGGGTTTGGACGACAAGGCGCGCGGCACCTTGCGCGACCTGCAGCCCGTCATCCGCAAGAATATCGGCCCCGCGCTGGACGCTTTCTACGCCAAGGTCCGGGCCACCCCCGAGACCCGCAAGTTCTTCGGCAGCGACAGCCACATGCAGTCCGCCTCGGGCCGGCAGCAGTCGCACTGGGACCTGATCTCCAGCGCCGAGTTCGACCAGAGCTATGTCCAGGCCGTGCGCACCATCGGCCAGACCCACGCCCGCATCGGCCTGGAGCCGCGCTGGTACATCGGCGGCTACGCCATCGTCACCGAACACCTGATCCGGGCCGCCATCGACGAAGTCTGGCCCAAGGGCTTCATGGCCAAGGGCGATCCGGCCAAGGCCGGCGACAGCCTGAGCGCGCTGATGAAGGCGGTCATGCTGGACATGGACTTCGCCATCTCGATCTATCTGGAGACCATCGAAGCCGAGCGCCAGCGCCTGGAAGCCACCCGCCTGGCCAACGAGCAGGCGCAGATGGCCGTCGTCCAGGCGCTGGGCGACGCGCTGGACCGCCTGGCCCAGGGTGACTTGGTCGGCCGTATGAGCAGCGACGTGACGCCGGAATTCCAGAAGCTGAAGGACGATTTCAACAACGCCGTCGGCATTCTGGAGCAGGCGATGAGCCGCGTGGCCGAGGCCACCGACGGCATCCGCTCGGGCACGGACGAGATCGGCGTCGCCGCCGACGACCTGTCGCGCCGCACCGAGCAGCAGGCCGCCAGCCTGGAAGAGACCGCCGCGGCCCTGGACGAGATCACCTCTACCGTCCGCCGTTCGGCCGCCGGGGCCAAGCAGGCCCAGGATGTCGTCGCCGGGGCCAAGGCCGAGGCCGAGAAGTCTGGGGTCGTCGTCGACCAGGCCGTCGCGGCCATGGGCGAGATCGAAACCAGTTCGCGCTCGATCGGCAACATCATCGGGGTGATCGACGAGATCGCCTTCCAGACCAACCTGCTGGCGCTGAACGCCGGCGTCGAGGCGGCGCGGGCTGGGGAGGCGGGTCGTGGTTTCGCGGTTGTCGCCCAGGAAGTCCGGGCTCTCGCCCAGCGCTCGGCCGACGCGGCCAAGGAAATCAAGACGCTGATCGCCAACTCGACCGCCCAGGTCGATCGCGGCGTGGGTCTTGTGGGTCAGACCGGCGAAGCTTTGCGCGGCATCGTCGGCAAGGTCGCCGAGATCGATGAGCTGATTGCCCAGATCTCGTCCTCGGCCCAGGAGCAGGCCACCGGTCTGAACCAGGTCAATACGGCCGTAAACCAGATGGATCAGGTCACCCAGCAGAACGCCGCCATGGTCGAAGAGACGACCGCCGCGACGCACTCGCTCAAGGGCCAGGCGTCGGAGTTGATCAAGCAGGTGTCGACCTTCCGGGTCACCACCACCAGCCGCGCAACGCCTGTTCGCACGCCGGTCGCCCGACCTGAACCCGCGCGCGCGCCGGCCCAGCAGGCCGTTCGTCCGGCTAGCCGCCCTGGCGTCTCGGCCCCGATCTCGCGCGGCAATCTCGCCGTGGCCAAGGACGAGTGGGAAGAGTTCTAGGGATAGTCAGGTCTAGCGAAGAACCATGACCATGCTCGCCGTCCTCCAGACAGCAGAACGCCCCCGCCGACCGAGTCGGCGAGGGCGTTATGTTCCCCCTGAAAGGAGGAGAAGCTTACGCGCCGCCCGGGAAGCGGAACGGGACCTTCACGGTGCCGGTCTTGGCGCCCATCGGCAGCTTCTCGGCGATGCACATGGCCGCCTTGTCGAAGCCCTTGCCCGCGGCGCTGTTGTCGACGACCTTGCAGCCCGACAGCTTGCCGGCGTCGGCGTTGCACTCGAGCATCACTTGCGCGGCGTCGCGAGTATTCGCGAACTGCTGCAGGCAACGGCCCATTTGGTCTTCAAAACCGCCGGCGGCCGAAGCGGCCTGAGCGACGAACAAGCTGCCAGCGATTCCCGCGGCAATAGCGATCGGATATTTCATCCCGCTGCTCCCAGTAAAGTTGTCCCGTCCGGTGGACGACGCGCCAATCGGACGCATGGGCAATCTCGGCGAAGCCAGTTAAGATATCCTGAGTCAGCGAAGAATATTCGGTATTTACTTTCAAATAACCATACTAATTCATTAATTTTCGGACTTCGCGAGGCGGCGCTCTTTATAGACTCCAGGCGAGGCGCGCTGCGGCCAAACGACTGCCTTCGCGGCGCCCCGACGACTTATCTCGAATTCCCTTTAACCAAGTCAGAGGTTGTTAGGAATCTATCGGGATTATCCCGCTTCATGTTGGCGAGCCGTGTGCACGGAGCGCTGGTTGGAGGGGACCTCGCGATGAAACGGATTCGTCTCGTCGATTTGCCGTTGATCATAAAGATCGGCTTCGCGCCGGCGTTCGCACTGCTGATGCTGGCCATGATGGCGGCTGGCTCAATCGTCGTGCAGAACAATCAATCGGCCGCGCTCAAGCAGGTCGTGGAAGCCGACATGCGCCAGAACATGGAGATCCAGAAGGTCTCCAAGCGCATCTCGAACATCAACGGTGAGCTCTACACCGTGATGACCCACAAGGCCGGCAACATCGACGTGGACAAGAACGACGCCCGCATGGCGGCGATCCTGACCGAGACCGATGCGGTGAAGAAGGACCTGGCCGCGCTCAAGGCCAAGCTCCCCGCCGCCGAGCAACCCAAGATCAACGACCTGATCAAGTCGCTGGAAGAGTGCCGCAGCGCCATCGACACGGTCAGCGGCATGATCGGCGTCGACTTCAACATGGCCGTCGGCTTCATCGCGCCGTTCGAGGAACAGTACGCGAAGATGACTGGCCTGCTGGACCAGGTCGTCGCCACCGCCAACAAGCGCATCGAAGACGAAGCCGCCAAGCGTCAGGCCGAAGCCGCCGCCGCGATGAGCGTCACGATCATCCTGTCGCTGATCACCCTGGCCGCCGTCGGCGGTCTGGCCTGGTTCACCGTCATGACGACCCGCAAGTCGATCAACGACATCGCCGGCGCCACCGACAAGCTTTCGAAGGGCGACAACAGCATCGACCTGGAGCGCCTGACGCGCGGCGACGAGCTGGGCGCCATCGTCTCGGCTCTGAAGGTCTTCCGAGACAACCAGCTGCATCTCGACCAGCTGCGCGCCGAGCAGGAAAAGACGGCCGCCCTCACGGCCGACGAACGCCGCGCCAAGGAGGCCGCCTCGGCCGCCACGGCCAAGGAAAGCGCCCTGGTGGTCAGCAGCCTCGCCGAAGGCCTGGAGCGTCTGGCCCAGGGCGACCTGACCTTCCGCGTCACCGCCGACTTCCCCGGCGACTACGCCAAGCTGAAGAACGACTTCAACGGCGCCATGGGCTCGCTGCAGGAGACGATGAAGGTCATCGCCGCCTCGACCGACGGCCTGCGCACCGGCGCTGACGAGATCGCCCACGCCTCGGACGACCTGTCGCGCCGCACCGAGCAACAGGCCGCCAGCCTGGAAGAGACCGCCGCGGCCCTGGACGAGCTGACCGCCACCGTGCGCCGCACGGCCTCGGGCGCCCGCCAGGCTTCGGACGTGGTCTCGACGACGCGTGGCGAAGCGACGCATTCCGGTCAGGTCGTCCATCAGGCAGTGTCCGCGATGGGCGAGATCGAGAAGAGCTCGGGCCAGATCAGCCAGATCATCGGCGTGATCGACGAGATCGCCTTCCAGACCAACCTCCTGGCCCTGAACGCCGGCGTCGAAGCCGCGCGAGCGGGCGAGGCGGGCCGCGGCTTCGCGGTGGTCGCTCAGGAAGTCCGGGCCCTGGCCCAGCGTTCGGCCGAAGCGGCCAAGGAGATCAAGACCCTGATCTCCAGCTCGACCCAGCAGGTCAGCCAAGGCGTCAGCCTGGTCGGCCAGACGGGCGAGGCGCTGCAGCGGATCGTGGCGAAGGTCGGCGAGATCGACGCCCTGGTCACCGAGATCGCGGCCTCGGCCGCCGAGCAGGCGACCGGTCTGAACGAAGTCAACACGGCCGTGAACCAGATGGATCAGGTCACCCAGCAGAACGCCGCCATGGTCGAGCAATCGACCGCTGCGACGCACTCGCTGAAGGGCGAAACCGCTGAGCTGGTTCGCCTGATGGCCCGGTTCCAGGTCGGCGGTTCCTCGAGCGCCTACGCCCGTCCGGCGGTGGCCGACACGACGCATCATGCCCCGGCGCGCAATCCGGTGGCCGAACAGCAGGCTCGCCTGAACGCCTTCGCCCGCCCGGGCCGGAGCAGCGGTTCGGCGGCTGTCGCCCAGGCCCCTGCGTCGGATAGCTGGGAGGAGTTCTGATGGCCGCCATCGCGCTGCCCGAAAATCTGGACCTCAAGGCCGCCGCGCCTCTGAAGGCCGCTTTGATCGCCCACCGCGGCGCGCCGATCGAGATCCAGGCCGACGAAGTTCGTCGCCTGGGCGGTCTGTGCCTGCAGGTGCTGCTCGCGGCCCGCAAGGCCTGGAGCCGCGACGGCCAAGACTTTTCCATCAAGGGGCCTTCCGAGGCCTTTGTCGAAACCACCCGTCTTTTCGGCGCCGCAGGGGTGCTCCTCTCGGCGGAATTCCAAGGAGCTGAATCGTGACGCGTACGATTCTCACGGTCGATGACTCTCGCACGATGAGGGACATGCTGCGCATGGCCCTGGTCGGCGCCGGCTTCAACGTCGTCGAGGCTGTCGACGGCGAGCATGGCCTGGAGGTTCTCTCCGCCCATCGCCCGGACATCATCATCACCGACATCAACATGCCCAAGCTGGACGGCTTCGGCTTCATCGAGGCGGTGCGGGTCGACGACGACTATCGCGCCATCCCGATCCTGGTCCTGACCACGGAAAGCGACCCGGCCAAGAAGCAGCGGGCTCGCGAAGCCGGCGCGACGGGCTGGATCGTCAAGCCGTTCAATCCGGAAAAGCTGGTCGACGCCATCCGCCGCGTCGCCGCCTGACGGATACCCGGCCTGGAACTGATCCAGGTCAAAGAACTCAGTGCCGCTTTGTTTGAGCACCCGTTGCTAGACGCGAATTAGGACGTACGGGAAATGGACGAGCTAGAGGCCATCAAGGTCACCTTCTTCCAGGAATGCGAGGAACTCCTCGCCGACCTCGAAGGCGGTCTCCTGGCCATGCAGGAAGGGGCCGGCGACCTCGAGACGGTCAACGCCGTGTTCCGCGCCGTCCACTCGATCAAGGGCGGCGCCGGCGCCTTCGGCCTCGAGCCGCTGGTGCGCTTCGCCCACGTGTTCGAGACCCTGCTGGACGCCGTTCGCGGCGGTTCGGTGCCGAACACGACCGATCTGGCCGCCGTTCTCCTGCGGGCGTCCGACATCCTGGCCGACCACGTCAGCGCCGCTCGCGGCCTGGGCGATGTCGACATGGCCGCCTCGGCCGCCATGGCCGTCGAGCTGGCCCACTGCACCGACCCATCCTCGGCGCCGGCGCCTGTCGCCGCCGCTCCGGTCGTCGAAGACTTCGCCCCGGCGCCCGCCGTGGTGGCTGCCGACGACGCGATGGACGATGACGATCTCGGCTTCATCTTCGTGCCGCAGACCATCACGGTCGAGGCGCAGGCCGCTGACGCCGAGCTGGAGAGCTCCAACACCTGGACGGTGTCGATCCGTCCGAAGTCGGATCTCTACCGCAAGGCCAATGAGACAGCCCTGCTGCTGCGCGAACTGAACCGGCTGGGTCCGATCAAGGCGACGCTGGACGACAGCGCCCTGCCGGCCCTGGAAGACCTGGACCCGGAAGCCGCCTACGTCACCTGGACCGTCACGGTCGACACCGACCAGGACGAGGCCGCGATCCGCGAAGTCTTCGAGTTCGTCGATGGCGACTGCGAACTGGAAATCACCCGTGGCGCCGGCCCCGTCGCCGACCCCATGGCCTCGCTGCTGACGGTCGCCGATGCGCCGATCGTCGTGGAGCTGGGCGCTCCGGCGCCGGCCGTGGTCGAGGCGGTTGCTCCGCCGCCGGTCGTCGAAGCTGCGCCCGTCGCACCGGCTCCGGCGCCGGTCGCTGCGGCTCCCGCCGCTCCGGCCGCCCCTGCCCAGAAGGCCACTCCGGTCGAAGTGCCCGGTCCGGGCCAATCGGTCATCCGTGTCGATCCTGAACGCATCGACCGCCTGATCGATCTGGTCGGCGAGCTGGTCATCAACCAGGCCATGCTGGCGCAGCGCGTCGGCGAATATGGCATCGCCCCGTCGTCCAACCTGGCCATGGGCCTCGACGAGCTGGAACAGCTGACGCGCGAGATCCAGGACAGCGTCATGGCCATCCGCGCCCAGCCGGTGAAGTCGGTGTTCCAGCGCATGCCGCGCCTGGTTCGCGAAGTCGCCAACATGACCCACAAGCAGGCTCGCCTGGTCATGGACGGCGAGAACACCGAGGTCGACAAGACGGTCATCGAGCGTCTGTCCGACCCGATCACCCACATGCTGCGCAACGCCATCGACCACGGGCTGGAAAGCCCCGAGGAGCGCAAGGCGGCCGGCAAGAATCCGGAAGGCGTCGTGCGCCTGGCCGCCCTGCACCGCAGCGGCCGGATCGTCATCGAGGTCTCCGACGACGGCAAGGGCATCAACCGCGAGCGGGTCTTCTCGATCGCCGTGAAGAAGGGCCTGATCGCCGCCGACACCCAGCTGACCGACGAAGAGATCGACAACCTGATCTTCCTTCCCGGCTTCTCGACCGCCGACAAGATCTCGGACGTGTCGGGTCGCGGCGTCGGCATGGACGTGGTCAAGCGCTCGGTGCAGGCCCTGGGCGGCCGCATCTCGATCGCCTCGCGTCCGGGCCTGGGCTCGACCTTCACGCTCAGCCTGCCGCTGACCCTGGCCGTCCTGGACGGCATGGTGGTCGATGTCGCCGGCGAGACCCTGGTCGTGCCGTTGGCCGCCATCGTCGAGAGCCTGCGTCCGAAGCCGGAAGAGGTTCGTCCGCTGGGCCCGGTGGGCTCGGTGCTGGCCGTCCGCGACAGCTTCGTGCCGCTGATCGACGTCGGCCTGACCCTGGGCTACCGCGACCAGAGCCCGCACCCGACCGACGGCGTCGTGCTGCTGGTCGAGGGCGAGGACGGCTCGCGCGCCGCCCTTGTGGCCGACGCCATCCACGGCCAGCGCCAGGTGGTCATCAAGTCGCTGGAGCAGAACTACCAGCAGGTCGAGGGCGTCGCCGCTGCGACGATCCTGGGCGACGGCCGCGTCGCGCTGATCCTCGATGTCGACGCCACCATCGCGATGCGCCGCCGTGAAGGCGGGGCGCCGCGTCCCACCGAACCCAGCCTCATCGCCGCGGAGTAAGTCATGACCGACCTTGCCACCGCCACCGGCGCTGATCGCCGCGAACTGATCTCCTTCCGCGTGGGCGAGCAGGAGTACTGCGTCGACATCATGGCCGTCCGCGAGATCCGCGGCTGGAGCCCGGCGACCGTGCTGCCGCAGACCCCCGGCTTCATGCGCGGTGTCATCAACCTGCGCGGCGCGGTGCTGCCGATCATGGATCTGGCCTGCCGCCTGGGCATGCCGGTGATCGAACCGACCGTCCGCAGCGTCTTCATCGTGGTCGCCGCCGGCGATCGCACTGTCGGCCTGCTGGTCGACGCGGTGTCGGACATCCTGTCGATCAATGACGACATGGTGCAGCCGACCCCGGACATGGCCTGCGACACCGTCCGTAACTTCGTGCGCGGCATCGTCTCGATCGAAGGCCGCATGATCAGCGAGATCTCGTTGGACCGTATTTTGCCCGAACGGGAGGCTGTGGCCGCTTAATGTCGACCTCTTCCGCTTCCGTTTCGGACCGCCGCGAAGCCATCGTCGATGGCGAGTTCGCGTTCACGACCCAGGACTTCAAGCGCATCGCCGCGCTGCTGTACGACCTGGCCGGCATCAGCCTGCCCGACAGCAAGGCGACGCTGGTCTATTCCCGCCTGGCCAAGCGCCTGCGCAATCTGGGCCTGCGCTCGTTCACCGAGTACTGCGCCTTCGTGGCCAGCGACCAGGGGCACGACGAAAGCCAGGAAATGCTGCGGGCGCTGACCACCAACGTCACGCGCTTCTTCCGCGAGCCGCACCACTTCGACGACCTGCGCGCCAACGTGCTGGAGCCGATCGCCGACCAGGTGCGCGCCGGCCGCCGCCTGCGCCTGTGGTCCGCGGCCAGCTCGTCGGGCCAGGAGCCCTATTCGATGGCCTTCACGGTGCTGTCGGTATGGCCCAATGCGGCCGAGCTGGACATCCGCATCCTGGGCACGGACATCGACACCAACGTGCTGGCGACCGGCCGGGCCGCCTCGTACGACGAGAGCCTGCTGGAAGGCATCCCCGCCAATGTGCGTGGTCAGTACTTCGAGCGCGACCCTGGCGATCGCCGCAACTGGCGCGTCTGCGAGGCTGCGCGCAGCCTGGTCGCGTTCCGTGAACTCAATCTCAACGGTCCGTCCTGGCCCATGAAGGGGCCGTTCGACGCCATCTTCTGCCGGAATGTCGTGATCTATTTCGATGAACCCACCCAGGAACGCGTCTGGAGCCGCTTCGCGCCGCTCCTGGCGCCTGGCGGCCGCCTGTATGTCGGCCACTCCGAGCGCGTCGGCGCTTCGGTCACTGCGTTCGAGAGCTGCGGTCTGACCGCCTACAGGAAGGCCGGTCGCTGATGCCCAAGATTCGCGTTCTCGTCGTCGACGACTCCGCCACGATGCGGAGTCTGATCACGGCGGCCCTCAATCGTGATCCCGAGATCGAGGTGGTCGGCGGCGCCGGCGACCCGTTCGAGGCTCGCGGCATGATCAAGACGCTGAACCCCGACGTCGTCACGCTCGACATCGAGATGCCGAACATGAACGGCATCGAGTTCCTCGAGAAGATCATGCGCCTGCGGCCGATGCCGGTGGTCATGGTCTCGACCCTGACCCAGGCCGGCGCCGAGATGACGCTGCGGGCGCTGGAGCTGGGCGCGGTCGACTGCGTGGGCAAGCCTGCCGACGCCACCGGCACCCAGGAAGCCCTGGCCGACATCGTCACCAAGGTGAAGATCGCCGCCCGCGCCTCGGTCCGCACCAACGCCGGCGCCGCGCCGCCGGCCGCCGCGCCGCGCCGCAAGGACTTCATGCCCTCGGGCGACGTTGTGGCCATCGGCTCGTCGACGGGCGGGGTGGAAGCCCTGCTGTCGATCCTGACGCTGTTCCCCGAGACCTGCCCGCCGACCGTCATCACCCAGCACATGCCCGCCACCTTCACCGCCAGCTTCGCCGCGCGCCTGGATCGCGCCAGCGGGGCCAAGGTGCAGGAGGCCGTCGACGGCGCCCTGCTGGAGCCTGGCAAGGTCTATGTCGCCCCTGGCGGCGCCACGCACCTGGAGGTCGTTCGCTCGGCCGGCCTGCGTTGCCGCCTGGTCCAGGGCGACCCCGTCAGCGGCCACCGCCCGTCGGTGGACGTGCTGTTCAACTCGGTGGCCCAGGCCGTCGGCGACAAGGCGGTCGGGGCGATCCTGACCGGCATGGGTCGCGACGGCGCCCAGGGCCTCCTGGCGATGCGCAAGGCCGGCGCCAAGACGCTGGGTCAGGACGAAGCCTCGTGCGTCGTCTACGGCATGCCGCGCGCAGCTTTCGAACTCGGCGCTGTGGAGAAGCAGGTTTCCCTGTCCCACATGGGCCAATCCATCCTCGATTTGGCCTCGGCGAGGCGCTGAACCCATGCCCCAAGCAAGCACCATCTCCGTTCTGGTCGTCGACGACCAGCTGACCATGCGGGCGCTGATCCGAAACGCGCTGCAGCAGATCGGCTTCAAGGACATCCGCGAGGCGCCCGATGGCGAGGAGGCTCTCAAGAACCTCCTGGCCAAGCCGGCCAACCTCGTCATCTCGGACTTCAACATGCCGAAGATGGATGGCCTGGCGCTGCTCCGCGCGGTGCGCTCGCACCCGCCGATCCGCCAGACCGCGTTCGTCATGCTGACGGGCCGCGCCGACCGTGAGCTGGTCCAGCGCGCCGTGCAGTTCGGCGTCAACAACTACTGCGTCAAGCCGTTCACCGTCCAAGGCTTGAAAGAGAAGATCGAACAGGTGTTCGGGCCCCTGACATGAAGCCATTCTCCCACCACGACGATCCCGAACGCGCGGTAAAGGTGCACGTCACGCAGGGCGAAAGCCATGTGTCGACCGACCCGCAGGTGGTGATGACCACCGTGCTGGGCTCCTGCATCGCCGCGTGCATCCGCGACCCGCAGGCGGGCGTGGGCGGGATGAACCACTTCCTGCTGCCGGACGCCGGCGACGGTCGGGGCACCGGCGGCGACGCCGTGCGCTACGGCGCCTACGCCATGGAACTGCTGATCAACGACCTGCTGAAGCGCGGCGCTCGCCGCGAGCGGCTGGAAGCCAAGATCTTCGGCGGGGCCAAGCTGTTCGACGGCCTCTCGGACGTCGGCGCCAGCAACGCCGCCTTCGCCGAGCGTTTTCTGCGCGACGAAGGCATTCCGATCGTGTCGTCCAGCACCGGCGGGGTCTCGGCCCGTCGCGTCGAGTTCTGGCCGACCTCGGGCCGGGTGCGCCAGCGTCTCGTGGCCGTCGACAACGCGCCGCAGGATGTCCGTCGTCCCACGCCTCCCCCGATGCCCGCCGCCTCCAGCGGCGATGTGGATCTGTTCTGACGCCCATGACCGCCTTGCCGCTGCCGTCGTCGCCGATCGCCTCCCCGGAAGAGCATCTTCCGGTCGGAGAGCTGTCGCGTCGCCTGGCGGCGGAGCTGGCCTCGGCCGCGGCCATCTGCCGGGACTGCGAGCATCTGGCCGGCGACCTGGCCACCGGCGGCGCCACGCTGGAGAACCTCTCGCGTCTGCAGGCGCTGGACGAGCTGAGCCAGCGCCTGCACGGCCTGTCCGAAGTACTCTCGCGCATCGGCCAGCACGCGTCCGGCGAATGGAGCATGTCGATCGCTCCGGTCCTCAGCGGCCTGGGCCTGGCCGACATGGCTCAACGCCTGCGCGCCGATGAAAAGCTGGGCGAGCAGGAGGGCCGCAAGGCCGAAGCCGGCGAGCTGGACTTCTTCTAGAAGCCGATGGCGGACGCGCTCCTCCCTTCTACGCGGATCAACCTGGAACGGGCCACGGTGCTCGTGCTGGACGACAACGGTCCGTCGCTGGACATCCTCTCGCAGGTCGTCTCCGGCTTCGGGGTCAAGCAGCTGTTTCGCGCCGAGAGCGTCATGGACGCCCAGGCGCTGATCCGCACCAAGACCTTCGACGTGATCATCAGCGACGTGCAGATGCCGGTCACCGACGGCATCGAGTTCCTTGAATGGCTGCGCAAGGATGGCGGTGAGGCCAATCGCTACATCCCCGTCATCCTGCTGACGGGCCACACCCGCACTTCGCAGATCTTCAAGCTGCGTGACGCGGGCTCCAACTATGTCGTCGCCAAGCCGCTGACGCCCAAGGTGCTGCTGGAGCGCATCTTCTGGGTGGCGCGCGAGGAGCGGGCGTTCATCGAGTGCGACAGCTACATCGGCCCCGACCGGCGCTTCAAGCACGAGGGACCGCCGCCTGGCACCGATGGCCGGCGGAAAGACGATCTTCCGGCGGAGGTGGGTGATGCGCAGACACCCAACATGTCGGATGACGAAATCGCCAACATGATGCGCCCAGCCAAGGTGCAGATATGACCGTCCGCAAGTTCCGTCCGCCGAACCGTCTCGCCAGCCTGATCAAGGACAAGGGCGGGATCCTGGCGCAGGACGCCATCGCCGCCGCCGAGGTCGGGGTCGAGAGCCTGCGTGAGTCGTCGATGGCTGCGCTGGACGAGAGCCTGGCCGAGATCGAGCGGCGGTTCGGCAAGTCGGCCGCCGATCGCGCCGCCGAGCCGTTCGAGGTCCTGTACCACCTGGCCTCGAAGGTCATCGACGTCAGCCTGTTCGTCACAGACGCGGGCATCGACAAGGCGGCGATGTCGCTGTGCGGCCTGGCCGACAGCTGCGCCGAGGCCGGCGCCTGGCGCTGGGACGCGGTAGACGTCCACCTGAACGCTTTGAAACTGCTGCGCGCCGTCGGCGCCGAACTGCCCGCCGCTCAACGCGACGCCATGCTGCAGGGCCTTTACCAGGTCAGCCACTACCGCCCTGACGAGGCCTGAGCGCGCCTCCCACCTTCCCTTGGGATAACGTCGATCTGTGTCGGAAACGCAACGCCGACGCGAGTCTTCGACTATGGCCCCTTTGTGGCCCTTGCCGCCGGTCATTGGCTTTGTTAGCACTCTGCCACCGGTGTCAAAAACCAAGGTTCGTTTCTGATACCGGTGTCAAAAACTAAGACAAACAAGGCTGGAGCCGGTCTCGCGGGAAGGACGTGAGATCGAGACGAAGGCCAGGATGGCGCGACAGCGCTGTCCTCACTGGTCGACACGGGAGGAAGTTCAATGTTGAAGACTACCACGGGGCGCGTGCGCGCTCTGCGCAGCGGCGTGTCCGCAGGCGCGATGACTCTGGCGATCCTGGCAGCCGGCGGCGCAGCCGCCCAGAACGCAGCGCCCGCTCAGGCCACCGATGAAGTCGACGCCGTCGTCGTCACCGGCTTCCGCGCCTCTCTGGCGAACGCCCTGGACATCAAGCGTCGTGAGAACGACCTCGTCGATGTCATCAAGGCTCAGGACATCGCCGATTTCCCTGACCTGAACCTGGCGGAATCGCTGCAGCGCGTGCCGGGCGTGTCGATCGACCGCGACGGCGGCGAAGGCCGCACCATCACCGTCCGTGGTCTGAGCGCCGATTTCACGGTCGTTCGGCTGAACGGCCTGGAAGCCCTGGCCACCACCGGCGGCAAGGACGGTTCGGGCGGCGCCAACCGCAGCCGTCAGTTCGACTTCTCGATCTTCGCCTCGGAGCTGTTCAACAGCGTCACCGTGCGCAAGTCGACCTCGGCCAGCAACGAAGAGGGCTCGCTGGGCGCCATCGTCGACCTGCAGGCCGCGCGTCCGTTCGACTTCAGCAAGTTCACCCTGAGCGCCAGCGGCAAGATCGGCTGGAACGATCTCTCGCGAAAGAGCGACCCGCGCTACACCTTCCTGGTCAGCAATCGCTGGGACACCAATGTCGGTGAGTTCGGCGCCCTGCTGTCGGTGGCCTATGCGACCCGGCAGACCCGCGAAGAGGGCTCCTCGACCGGCCGCTGGGAAAACCCGTCGGTCCAGTTCAATTCGTCGACCGCCTTCCCATGCTCGGGCGCGGCCTACAATCCCGTCAGCGGGCCGCCGCTGAGCTGCGCCCAGATCGGTACGGTCGTGGGCGGCACCTCGCCGACGACGACGGCCGCCGCCGGCACCGCCAACAACCTGTGGCACCCGCGGATCCCGCGCTATGGCCGCCTGGACTATGATCAGAAGCGTCTTGGCGTGACCGGTTCGCTGCAGTGGCGGCCGAACGATCGCTCGACCCTGACCCTCGACGCGCTGCTGGCCAAGTTCACCAACAATCGCGACGAGACCTATCTGGAAATCATCTCGTTCAGCCGCGCCGGCGCAGGCCTGCCGCAGACCGACGTGGTCAACTTCCAGGCCGACTCCAAGGGCAATCTGATCAAGGGCACGTTCGACGACGTCGACGCCCGGGTCGAATATCGCCACGACGACCTGAAGACCGAGTTCAACCAGCTGGCCCTGACCTACGACACCAAGTTCGGTGACCGCGGTCACTTCGTCGCCACCTACGGCCAGTCGCGCTCGATCCAGGACAATCCGGTCCAGACGACCTTCTCGTTCGATCGCTACGACAGCGACGGCTACAGCTACGACTATTCGCAGAACGACAAACTGCCGAACTTCAACTACGGCTTCGATCCGACCAACCCGGCCAGCTACCAGTACAGCGCCAGCAACGCCCTGGGCGACGCTTCGCTGCTGCGCATGCGTCCCAGCAAGGCGGTCAACACCTTCAAGACGTTCCGGGCTGACGTCGACTACGAGATCGTCGACGGCTTCAAGCTGCGTTACGGCGGCAACTACAAGAAGTACGGCTTCAGCTCGTGGGAAAAGCGCCTCTATTCGCGCAATCTGGCGAGCACCGGCACGACCTTCACCGCCGAGGCCGCCTTCGGCCTGCCGGCGGGGACCACGATCGCCAATGTTTCGCGCCTAATCAGCGGCTTCGGCCGTGGCCTGGACCTGCCCTCGGGCGTGCCGACCTCGTGGCTGGCCCCCGACCTGGGCAAGCTGGAAACGGCGCTGGGCTATAACTGCAACTGTATCAACGCCAACGGCGACTTCCGCCTCAGCACGATTAACCAATTGGGCGCGATGCGGGCGATCAACGAGAAGGACATCGCCTTCTATCTGCAAGGCGACTTCGACTACGACCTGTTCAACATCCCCGTGCGCGGCAACTTCGGCGTGCGCTGGGTGAAGACCGAGCAGAATGCGCTGGGCAACTACAACACCGGCAGCGTGACCACGCCGGTCGCCACGCCGTTCGGCACGATCTCGACGACCGTTCCGACCGCAGGCGTCCAGACGACCTCGCGCGAGTACACCAACACCCTGCCGTCGCTGAACGTCTCGGCCCAGCCGTTCGACAACTTCTATGTCCGCTTCGCCGCCGCCAAGGTGATGACGCGTCCGCAGCTGCAGAACCTGACCCCGGGCTACACCTCGATCAGCCAGCAGAACCAGACGCTGACGCGCGGCAATCCCGAGCTGAACCCGATGCTGGCCAACAATCTGGACCTCAGCTTCGAATGGTATCCTGACAAGGAGACGCTGTTCTCGGTCGGCTTCTTCCAGAAGGACATCAAGTCCTACATCCAGAGCTCGGCGGTCACCATGCCGTGGGCCGAGACCGAACTGCCTACGAGCCTGCTCTCCAACGGCAATACGCCGGACACGCTGTTCACGGTCACGACTCAGATCAACACCCCCGGCGGCAAGCTGAAGGGCTTCGAGGTCTCGCTGCAGCGTCCGTTCAGCTTCCTGCCGGCGCCGTTCGACGGCTTCGGCGGCATCGTGAACTACACGCACGTCACCAGCGACATTCAGTACGTGATCCGCAACCCGACCTATGCCGGTACGCCGCGGGTTCAAACGGCCCCGGCCGTGCTGATCACCCAGCCGCTGGTCAACCTGTCGCCGGACGCTTTCAACGCCACGCTCTATTACGAGAAGAGCAACTTCAAGGCGCGCGTCTCGGCCTCGTACCGCGACCCGTACCTGATCCAGGTGGCGCCGTCGGCGACCAACAACAACGATGTTCGGATCAAGGAGAAGACCCTGAACATCGACAGCCAGATCAGCTACAATTTCAAGAACTTCACGATCACGCTGGAAGGCATCAACCTGACGGACGAGCAGGACAGCAAGGTCATCGACTCCACCCGGATGATTTCCGAAGAGTACGTTCACTTCGGTCGGCAGTACTATCTGGGCGTGAAGTGGAAGTTCTAGCCTTCCACCGATCCCTGAGTTGACATGAGAAGGGCGCTGGCCGTGAGGCCGGCGCCCTTTTTCTTGCCCTGCGCGCGCGGTCAGTGCGCGGGAACGCCGTCGATCCAGGTGTTGGCGACGTTCAGCTGGTCGTCCAGCAGGCAGAAATCGGCCGCATGGCCGACGTCGATCCGCCCGCGGATATTTTCCAATCCCAGGAAGGCGGCGGGCGCAGCGGCGGCCATGGTCACCGCGTCGGCCAGCGATACGTCCAGCAGGGCGACGGCGTTGCGGACGGCCGTGGCCATGTCCAGGTCCGAGCCCGCCAGCGTGCCCTTGTCGTCGACGCAGACGCCGTCGACCACGCGGATGTGGCGGCCCTGCAGGTCGAAGGACTTGTCGGTCATGCCTACGGTCGGCATGGCGTCGGTCACCAGCATGAACCGGTCCAGCGGTCGGGTGCGCAGGGCCAGCTTCAGGGTCACGGGATCCACATGGCGGCCGTCGACGATCAGGCCGCACCAGGCGGTCAGGCTCTCCAGCGCCGCGCCCACCGCGCCGGGCTCGCGGCTGGTCAGCGGCGACATGGCGTTGAAGAGGTGGGTGAAGCCGGTCAGGCCGTGGTCTAGCGCCTGACGCATGGTCTTGTAGTGCGCATTGGTATGGCCGGCGGCGACGATCACCCCGGCGTTGGCCAGGCGTCGGATCATCTCCGGCGTGGTGCGCTCGGGGGCCAGGGTGACCAGGGTCTTGCCGACCTTCAGCGAGGTCAGCAGGGCCAGGGCCTCGTCGTCGATGACCCGGAACTTGCCCTCGTCGTGGATGCCCTTGCGCTTGGGGTTGAGGAATGGACCCTCGATGTGGATGCCCAGCACGCCGGGCGCGCCTTGTTCGATCGCGGCCTCTGTGGCGCGCATGGCCTGGTCGACGACGGCCAGGTCGTCGCTGATCAGGGTCGGCAGGAAGCCCGTCGTGCCGAACGGGCGATGGGCCGCGCCGATGGCGGCGATGGCCTCAGGCGTCGGCTGGTCATTGAACAGCACGCCGCCGCCGCCATTGACCTGGGTGTCGATGAAGCCGGGGACCAGCAGGCCGCCGTCCAGGTCGCGGCGCTGGGCGTGGGCCGGGATCTCGCGCGCGTCGACGACGCCGGCGATCAGGCCGCCTTCGATCAGCACGGCCTTGCCGTCGACGACGCCGGCTTCCGTCAGGACACGGCCATTTACCAGAGCAGCCAGCATCAGACGGTTTCGGTGACCTTGTTGAGGTGAGGGGGGCTGTCAGGATCGTAGCCGCGCGCGACCGAAAGCGCATTGGCCATTCGGTAGAAGCTCTGGATCATCAGGATCGGCTCCAGCACCGGGTGGGCGGCCAGGCAGGGCAGGGCGCCCGGCGCGGTCTCGCCCGGTCCCGCCATCAGCACGTCGGCGCCGCGTTCGCGCAGGCCCTGGGCCATGGCGTCGACGCTGGTGCGGCTTTCGTCGTTCTGGGCGAAGACCAGGGCCGGAAAGCCATCCTTCACCAGAGCCATCGGGCCGTGCAGCACCTCGGCGGCGCTGAAGGCCTCGGCGTGCAGGCCGCAGGTCTCCTTGAACTTCAGGGCGGCTTCCAGCGCCACGCCGAAACCGACGCCGCGACCCAGGACATAGAGGTTACGGGCGGTCTTCAGGCGGTCGACGGCTGAAGACCAGTCCAGCGTCCAGGCCGTTTCCAGAGCAGCCGGAAGGGTCGCCAGCGCGTCCGTCAGGTCCGCATCCTCGGTCCAGGCGGCGATCAGCTGGGTGATGGCCACGAGGGCGGCGATGTAGGACTTGGTCGCCGCGACGCTCAGCTCGGGGCCGGCGTGCAGCGGAATGACCTCGTCGGCGAGGTCCGCCAGCGGCGAGTCGACCACATTGACCAGGGCCACTGCATAGGCGCCGGCGGCCTTGGCCGTCTTCACCGCCGCCAGGAGATCAGGGCTCTTGCCCGACTGTGAAATGGCCAGATAGAGCGCCCCCTCCAGATTGGGCGAAGCGTCATAGACGGAGCTGACCGACAGGCCCGCCGATGAGGTCAGCACGCCGGCCTTGGTCTCGATCAGGTAGCGGGCGAAGGTGGCGGCGTGGTCGCTGCTGCCGCGTGCGCAGGTCACCACCACGCGGGGCGGGTTGGCGCGCAGGCGCGCCGCCAGGGCCTGGATCTTCTCGGCGTTGGCGGCCAGTTGCGTGGCGGCGACCTGCGAGGCCTGGCCGGCCTCCAGGAACATCTTGGTGGTCTCTGGACGGATCAAGACGGTCGCCTCCAAGCTTCGGACTCCTAGGATAGGGAATTCAATTCGGCGACGAAGTCGTACGCATCGCCGCGATAATAGGATTGGGTGACTTCCACCGCCCGGCCGTCGCGCAGGAAACCCCGGCGCTCGATCAGCAGCCCCGCGTCCTTGACCGGAACGCCCAGAAGGTCGGCCTGTTCGGCGTTGAACAGGATCGCCCTCAGGCGCTGCAGGGCGCGCACCGGGCGATGGCCGGTGGTCTCCAGCGCCTCGTAGAGCGAGACGCCGACCACCTCGGTGGAGGGGAGGGCGAAGGCGGCGATGGTGGTGTATTCCACGGCCATCGGCGCGCCGTCGGCATAGCGGATGCGGGCGAAGCGATAGACCGGCGTGCCGGGCGACAGGCCCAGGATGAGCGACTCCTCGGGAGTCACCTGACCCTCGGCGCGGCTGATCCACTCGCTGCGCGGCACGCGGCCGCGCGAGATCATGTCCTCGGTGAACGACGACAACTTCGAGAAGCTCTTTTCCACCCGGGCGGCGACGAAGGTGCCCGCGCCCTGGCGGCGGGTCAGCAGGCCCTCGCTGACCAGACCGTCCAGCGCCTTGCGCACAGTGATGCGCGAGATGCTGAATTCGTCGGCCAGGTCGCGTTCGGCCGGCAGGGCGTCGTCCGGCGACAGCACCTTCTTCTGGATAGCCTCGCGCAGCGCGCGCTGCAGTTGCTTATAGAGCGGTGCGTGTTCGCCCTGGGCGTCGAGCCGTCCGATACGCTCAGCAAACGTCATGTCCAGCCCTCCCTCGAAAAGCCCCGACAGGCTGTGGGTCGCGCAAATCCGCGGCGCCGTTTCGATACCATATGACCATTTTCATACCAATAAGAACGTGGTCTGCAATTGGTTTCTTTTTGGCCTTGTCATCTGAAAAATTTCCGTCACAGTTCCCGTCCGAGGCCTGAGAAGTACCACTTTCTGCGGATCCTCCCAGGAGATTGGTATCATATTGGGCTTTGGGGTTCGGCTCCGGGTCCAATCGGCCCGGCATAATGGGGAGAAGCCGAGTTATGAATACCTTCAGGAAGTCCGTGCTGGCCGCCTCGGTCAGCGCCATGGCCGTCATGGCCGCCGCGCCGGTTCTAGCGCAAGACAATAGCAGCGCCGTGGAAGAGGTGGTCGTCACCGGCATCCGCGCCTCGCTGCTGCAATCCATCGAATCCAAGCGCCGCGCCGACGCCATCGTCGACGTCGTCACCGCCGAGGATGTCGGCAAGTTCCCGAGCAGCAACGTCGCCGAGGCTCTGACGATCGTACCGGGCGTCACCGTCGACCGCGCCTTCGGCCAGGGCGAAAAGGTCAGCATCCTGGGCACCGACCCGGCGCTGAACCGCACCCTGCTGAACGGCCAGACCGTCGCCTCTGCCGACTGGTTCATCCTCGACTCTCCGGGCCGCACCTTCAACTATGCGCTGCTGGCCCCGCAGATCGTCGGCAAGGTCGAAGTCTTCAAGTCGCCCGAAGCGCGCATCGACGAAGGCAGCATCGGCGGCACCGTCATCGTCAACACCCGCAAGCCTCTGGACCTGAAGTCGGGCCTCGTCGCCGGCGCCGTGAGCTATCTGCACAACGACCGCTCCAAGAAGGGCGATGTCCAGGGTTCGCTGCTGGTCAGCTGGAAGAACAATGCCGACACCTTCGGCGCCAGCTTTTCGGTTCAGCGCGCGGAAGACCAGCTGCGTCGCGACGGCCTGGAAAGCTACGGCACCATGGCCGCCAACCAGTGGGCCGGCGGCAATGCCGACAATCCGGTCGACTCGCGCACCCGCGGCTGCACCGGCTCGTGCGCCACGACCCTGACCTCGAACCTGACGGCCCGCAGCCTCAATGCGTTCGGCTCGTCGTACTTCGAGCAGGGCCGCAAGCGCACCACCTACACCACGGCCCTGCAGTGGAAGCCGACCGACGCCCTGTCGTTCGACTTCAACTGGCTGAAGATCAAGGCCACCTACGACAACACCAACCAGTCGATGTACGCCTTCCAGGGCAACACCTGGAACAGCCTCGGCGCCCTGACCGGCCTGACGGTGAACGACGGCGTCGTCAGCAAGGCGTCGTTCAATAACGCGCTGAGCGTTCTGGACGTGCAGTATCGCGAAGCCGGACTCAGTTCCGACACCTACCACCTGAAGGGTGCGTACAAGGGCGACGGCTGGGACGTCAGCGGCGAGATCGGCAAGTCCACCGCCGACGGCGGCACCAAGCGCCAGGTGTTCCTCGAGTTCCTGAACTGGGCCAACTACACCGTCGACATCAGCGGCGCGCCCAAGAGCCCCGGCAGCCTGACCTACACGACCAATGTGATGGGCAACCCGGCCGCCTTCGCGACCGACCCGGGCTGGAGCGGCAACCTGGTCACCAAGCCGACCTCGGACGAGGAGAAGTACGCCCAGATCGACTTCGGCAAGGACTTCGACGGCGTCATCCAGCGCATCCAGGTCGGGTACAAGCGTCGTGAGCACGCCACCGGCCAGCAATATGCCGGTATCGCCATCACCGGCGTCGCCGCCCCCGCCACGCTGTTCAACCCCAGCCAGGCGCCGGGCAACTATCTGAAGGGCTTCGACGGCGTTGGCGACGAGATGAAGACCCGCTTCCGCATCGATGGCCAATCGATGGTCTCGTACGTCGAGAGCGGCAAGTGGCTGGCCTCAGGCGCTGCAATGCCCAAGCCCTCGATCTTCGCCGCCGCCGAGTTCACGGCCGGCAACTGGAACATCGAAGAGAACATCGACGCGGCCTACGCTCAGGCCAGCTTCAAGGCCGACAACATCCGCGGCAATTTCGGCGTCCGTTACGTGAAGACCTCGGTCGATAGCGCCGGTTACGTCTGCAAGCCCGGCGCAGCCTGCAACGCCCAGGCCGACTGGACCTGGAATGTCACCAAGAAGAGCTACGACAACGTCCTGCCCAGCGTGAACATCATCGTCGACGCGCGCGAGGACCTGGTGTTCCGCTTCGCGGCCGCCCAGGTGATCGCGAGGCCCAACTATGCGGACATGACCAACTACTTCTGGTTGTCGGACGGCATCCTGACCGGCGGCGGCGGCAACCCGGCGCTGGAGCCCTACAAGTCGAGCAACTTCAACGCCTCGGCCGAGTGGTACTTCCAGCCCCAGGCCATCCTGTCGGCGGAAGTGTTCTACAAGGACATCTCCAACTACATCCTGTCCCAGACCCAGCCGGAAGCCTATTTCAACCAGTCGCAGGGCCGGGTGACGACCTACCAGATCAGCCGTCCGTTCAATGCGGGCTCGGCTGAGGTCAAGGGCCTGGCGGTGGCCTATCAGCAGAACTTCGCCTACGGCCTGGGTCTGCTGGCCAACTACACCTATGCCGATGGTGAGGGTCAGAAAGGCGCGCCGCTGCCCTACAACTCCAAGCACCAGGTCAATGTCAGCCCGTTCTATGAGAACGGCCCGTTCTCGGCCCGGGTCACCTACACCTGGCGCTCGAAGTACTTCACCGGCGTCGATCGTGGCGACGACATGTTCGTCCGCGCCTCGAAGAACCTGGACGCGACCCTCGGCTATACCGTGAACCAGAACATCTCGGTGTCGGTCGCCGGCCAGAACCTGCTGGACAGCGAGTACTACGCCTATGCCAACACCCCGGCCCTGCCGCGCGGCGTCTACCGCACGGGCCGAAAGCTGATGGCGACGCTGAACGTCAACTTCTGACGGCCGGCTGGCGGGAGGCTTCACGCTTCCCGCCACGCCCATTGATTGAACCCCTCCTGACTGCAAGCATGGAGCTGGGGCGGGATAGCCTGGCTATCCCGCCCGCTTTTTGCCGCGAGGCTGCATGACCTTTCGCATCGCCGCTGTTTCCGCGATCGCCCTGATGCTGGCGACGGCCGCCCAGGCCGACGGCCTCACCCTGACCCCCGCGCCGGCCAAGGCGGTTCGCGCCGAGGGATCTTTCAAGCTTTCCGCCGCCACCCGCATCCACGTCGCCAATGGCGATGTCGAGGCCAAGGGCGTGGCCCTGCAGCTGGCGGACCTGATCCAGCGGTCGCGCGGCTTCCGGCCTGCGGTGGTCGAGGGCGCGCCCGTTGCGGACGCCATCGACCTGACCCGCGAGGGACCGGCCGGCGAGGCCTACAAGCTCGATATCTCGCCGACGGTCGTGACCATTTCCGCCGCCAAGCGGGCGGGCCTGTTCTACGGCGCTATGTCGCTGTGGCAGCTGGCGACGCCGGATGACGCCAAGGGGCCAGTGGCCATTCCCGCCGCCACGATCGAGGACGCGCCGCGCTTCGTCTGGCGCGGCCTGATGGTCGACAGCGCCCGCCACTTCCAGTCGATCGACACGCTGAAGGCGGTGATCGACGCCATGGCGGCGCACAAGCTCAACACCTTCCACTGGCATCTGGTGGACGACCAGGGCTGGCGGCTGGAGATCAAGAAGTATCCGAAGCTGACCCAGGTCGCCGCCTGGCGGCACGACCCCGGCGCGGCGCGGAAATATCCGAAGTACGGCGGCGTCTACACCCAGGACCAGGCCCGCGATCTCGTCGCCTACGCCGCTGCCCGCAACATCACCGTCGTGCCCGAGATCGAGACCCCCGGCCACGCCCTGGCGCCGATCGTGGCCTATCCGCAGCTGGGCTCGGCCGCGCCGGATGCGTCCAAGATGGGCGACTGGGGCGTCTTCCCCTGGCTCTACAACATCGACGACAGCACCTTCGCCTTCCTCGATGACGTGCTGAACGAGGTGATGGACATCTTCCCGTCGACCTTCATCCACGTCGGCGGCGACGAGGCGATCAAGGACCAGTGGAAGGCCAATCCCAAGATCCAGGCCCGGATGAAAGAACTCGGGATCAAGGACGAGCACGAACTGCAGAGCTGGTTCATCCAGCGGGTCGGCCAGTCGTTGGACAAGCGCGGCCGTCGCCTGATCGGCTGGGACGAGATCCTGGAAGGTGGCCTGGCGCCCAACGCCACCGTCATGTCCTGGCGCGGGCTGGACGGCGCGATCGCCGCAGCCAAGGCCGGACACGACACCGTGCTGTCGCCACATCCAGTGCTTTATCTCGACCATCGCCAGAGTCGTTCACCTGAAGAGCCGACCGGCCGCGGCGTGCTGTCGACCCTGAAGGACGTCTACGCCTTCGATCCCGCGCCGGCCCAGCTGACGCCGGACCAGCGGCGACACATCCTGGGCGTCCAGGCCAATGTCTGGACCGAGCACATGCAGACCGACATCCGCATGCAGCAGATGGCCTTCCCCCGCGCCGTGGCTCTGGCCGAGCGCGCCTGGTCGCCGGAGGCGGCGGTCGGCTGGGACGACTTCGCCCGCCGCATGCCCGCCGAGATGGCCCGCCTGAAGGTGCTGGGCGTCACCGCCAACACCGTGCCGTTCGAGCCGCAGCCGGCCCTGTCGGCGGGTGATGGCGGCAAGACGACCCTGGCGCTGTCGACCGGTCTCGGGATCGGCGAGATCCGCTACACCACCGACGGCAAGGCGCCGACCGCGACCTCGCCCGCCTATGTCGGGCCCTTGGACCTGGCGACGGGCGTGGTGGTCAAGGCGCAGACCTTTGTCGACGGCCAGGCCCTGGGCCGTGAGCGCGGCTGGACGATCGATCCGGCCATGCTGCGCACCCGTCTCAGCAGCCAGCTGAAGCTGTGCACCGACAAGGTGCCGCTGACCATGATCGACGACGCCCCGGCGGACTTGGCCAAGCGGCCGATGATGTTCGTCGACGTGCTCAATCCCTGCTGGATCTGGCAAGGCGCGGATCTGGAGAAGGGCGCGGCGTTCAGCGCTCGGATCAGCCAGATCCCGTTCAACTTCCAGGTCGGCGCCGATCGCGACAGGATACCGCTGCGCGCGCCCGCCACCCCGGGCGGCGAGCTGGAGATCCGTGCAGGCTGCGAAGGCGAAAAGCTGGCCGTGCTGCCGCTGGGCAAGGCGTCGGACAATCCGGGCCTGTCCACGATCACCGGCCGCTTGCCCGCCCGGGCCGGCAAGGTCGATCTTTGCCTGACCTTCACGGCCAAGAGCGTCGATCCCTTCTGGGTCATCGAGCGCGTGACCTTGACGCCTTAAGTTCGAAGAGAGTTTGAGTCCGTGTCCAATCTCGTTCTCACCGCCCCGCTCAAGGGCTGGATCGCGCCGCTCGACGAGACCCCCGACGCGGTGTTCGCCGAGCGGATGCTGGGCGACGGCCTGGCGATCGATCCACTGGACTCGACGCTGCATGCGCCCTGCGACGCGGTGGTCACCACCGTGCATCGCGCCCGCCACGCGGTGACCCTGCGCGCCGCCAATGGGGCCGAAATCCTGATGCATGTGGGCCTGGAGACCGTGGCCCTGAACGGCGAGGGCTTCAGCGTCTTCGTCAAGGAAGGCCAAACCGTGAAGGCTGGTGATCGCCTGCTCGGCTTTGACCTGGACCTCCTGGCCCAGAAGGCTCGCAGCCTGATCACCCCGGTCGTGGTGACCAATCTGGACGCCTTCGAGATCATCCGCCGCGACCAGGATCGCGAACTCGGCGTCGGTGACTTCCTGATGGAGCTGTCGCGGATCGGCGGCGCTGAGATGGCGGGTTCGACCGCCGAGGGCGAGATCGGCCGTGCGGTGGTTGTTCCACTGGCCCACGGCATCCACGCCCGTCCGGCCGCCCGCATCGCCGAGACCGCCCGCAAGTTCGTCGCCGAGATCGCCCTGGCCGCCGTCAACCGTCGCGCCAGCGCCAAGAGCCCGGTTGGGGTGATGTCCCTGGCCATACGCCATGGCGACACGATCCAGGTCGTGGCCTCGGGCGTCGACGCCGAGGCGGCGATCGCGGCGATTAGCGAACTGATCGAAGGCGGCATGGGCGAGGGGGCGCCGGTCGCCGTCCAGGCGCTCGCCGTGACCGTCGAACCCCCGGCACCCGCCGAACTGCCGCGTGACGGTGTGCTGAAGGGCGTTCTGGCCGCGCCGGGCCTGGCCATCGGCAAGGCCGTGCGGCTGGCCTCGGCCGACATCGTCGTGCGCGAGGAGGGGCAGGGCGTCGCCCATGAGGAGGCGGCGCTACTCGCCGCCATCGAGATCGTCCGTCAGCGGATCGAGCGCAACGCCGCCAAGGGCGACAAGGCCCGCAAAGCCATCCTCGGCGCCCACCTGGCCTTCCTGGAAGATCCCGAACTGGCCGCTGGCGCGCGCCGTCTGATCGGCGAGGGCAAGAGCGCGGGCTTCGCCTGGCGCAAGGCGGTCGGCGGCTATGTCGAGGCCCTGCGCGGCCTGGGCGATCGCCGGCTGGCCGAGCGGGTCGACGATCTCGTGGACCTGGAGCGTCAGGTGCTGCGCGCGCTGACGGGCGAGGAAGACGAGGGCGCGGCCCTGCCGCCCGGCTCGATCCTGCTGGCCGATGAACTGCTGCCCTCGCAACTGATGGGTGTGGATCCCGCCGCCGTAGCCGGCTTCGCCACCGCGCGCGGCGGGCCGACCTCGCACGTGGCGATCCTGGCCGCCGCCATGGGCATTCCGGCTTTGGTCGCGGTCGGCGGCGCCCTGCTGAAGGTCAAGGACGGCGCGACCCTGATCCTGGACGCCGACAGCGGGACCTTGCGCGTGGCGCCGGACGCCCCAGCCCTGGAAGCCGCCCAGACCGCCCTGGCCCAGCGCCAGCAACGCAAGGCCGCCGCCCAGGCCGCCGCCCACGATCCGTGCGTGACGAAGGACGGCGTCCGCATCGAGGTGTTCGCCAACACCGGCTCGATCGGCGACGCCCTGGCCGCCGTGACCAATGGCGCGGAAGGCTCGGGCCTATTGCGCACCGAGTTCCTGTTCCTGGACCGTGAGACCCCGCCCGACGAGGACGAGCAGGCCCGCCAGTACCAGGCCATCGCCTCGGCCCTGGACGGCAAGCCGCTGATCATCCGCACCCTGGACGTCGGCGGCGACAAGGCCGCGCCCTACCTGCCGATCCCGGCCGAGGAAAACCCGGCCCTGGGTCTGCGCGGCGTCCGCGTCAGCCTGTGGCGGCCGCATCTCTTAAAGACCCAGCTGCGCGCCATCCTGCGGGTCAAACCTTTGGGCCAATGCAAGATCATGGTCCCGATGGTCGCCAGCCTGGACGAGCTGCGCGCCGTCCGCGCGATGCTGGAAGAGGTCAAGCGCGAGATGGGGATCGTCGAGCGCGTCGAGCTGGGCGTGATGATCGAGACGCCGGCCGCCGCCGTCACCGCCGACCTGATCGCCGCCGAGGCCGACTTCCTGTCGATCGGCACCAACGACCTGACCCAGTATGTGCTGGCCATGGACCGGGGCAATCCCGAGTTGGCCGCCCGCATCGACGCCCTGCACCCGGCGGTGCTGCGGATGATCGATCAGACCTGCAAGGGCGCGGCCAGGCACCATCGCTGGGTCGGCGTCTGCGGCGGCTTGGCCTCGGATCTCGCCGCCACCCCGATCCTGCTGGGCCTGGGCGTCACCGAACTGTCCTGCACCGCCAGCATCACGCCGGAGGTCAAGGCGCGGGTCCGTAGCCTGTCGCTCGACGCCTGCCGCGATCTGGCGGCTCGAGCCCTCGATCAGACCTCGCCCGAAGCGGTCCGAGCCTTGTCCAAGTCTTTCGGAGCCTGACGCCGATGAAGTCTCCGCTCGAGATCCTCCAGCCCCTGGGCCGAGCCCTGATGCTGCCGATCGCGGTGCTGCCGGTGGCGGGCCTGCTGCTGCGTCTGGGCCAGCCCGACCTCTTGAACATCGGCTTCATGGCGGCCGCTGGCGATGCGATCTTCTCCAACCTCGGTTTGCTGTTCGCGATCGGCGTCGCGGTCGGTCTGGCCAAGGAAAACAACGGCGCGGCCGGTCTGGCAGGCGTCGTCTGTTTCCTGATCGCCACCGAGGGCGCCAAGGTCCTGCTGCACGTGCCGGCCGATGTCACGGCGGGCCTGGTCAAGGCCCACGCCGACCTGGCGACGGCGGCTTATAAGGCGAAAGCCCTGGCCAAGCTCAGCGCGCCGATCGGCATCATTTCCGGCGTCATCGGCGGGCTGTTCTACAACCGCTTCTCGACCTTCAAACTGCCTGAATACCTGGCGTTCTTCAGCGGCCGCCGCTTCGTGCCTATGGTCTCGGGGCTGGCGGGCCTGGTCATCGCCGGCCTTCTGGGCGTGGGCTATGACGGGGTCAACGGCGCGGTGGACGCCGCCAGCCGAGCGGTGGTCGGCTCGGGCGAGCTGGGCCTGCTGGTCTTTGGCTTCCTGAACCGGATCCTGATCGTCACCGGTCTGCACCATGTGCTGAACAATATCGCCTGGTTCGTGGTCGGCGACTATCACGGCGCGACCGGGGATCTGCGCCGCTTCTTCGCCGACGACCCGACCGCCGGGGCGTTCATGAGCGGCTTCTTCCCGGTCATGATGTTCGGCCTGCCCGCCGCCTGTCTGGCCATGTATCACACCGCCCGGCCGGAGAAGAAAAAGGCCGTCGGCGGCATGCTGTTCTCGCTGGCCTTGACCTCGTTCCTGACCGGGGTGACCGAGCCGATCGAGTTCAGCTTCATGTTCCTGGCCCCGGTGCTCTACGCGGTACACGCGGTGTTGACCGGCGTCGCGATGGCGCTGATGAACCTGCTGAACATCAAGCTGGGCTTCACCTTCTCGGCGGGCCTGTTCGACTACGTGCTGAACTTCGGCAAGGCGACCCATCCGTTGCTGCTGGTCCCGATCGGCCTTGTGTACGGCGCGGTCTATTACGGCTTGTTCCGGTTCTTCATCCAGAAGTTCGACCTGAAGACGCCTGGCCGTGAGCCCGACGATGCTTCGGCCGCGCCGATCGTCGCCACTGGCGGCGGACGCGGGGCGGACTTCGTCCAGGCGCTGGGTGGCGCGAGCAACCTCGTCAGCGTCGACGCCTGCACCACCCGTCTTCGGCTGATCGTCGCCGACCAAGGCGCGGTCAGCGAGCCGGCCCTGAAGGCGCTGGGCGCGCGCGGGATCGTCAAGCCGTCCGACAAGGCGCTGCAGGTCGTGCTGGGTCCGATCGCCGACGGCGTCGCCGGCGAGATCCGCGCCGCCATGGGGGCTCCGGCGCCGGTCGCGAGCGCGCCTGTCGTCAGCAAGGTCGCCACGCCCTCTATCGAAGACGACCGCAAGGCCGAGCAACTGGCCGCCGCCTTGGGCGGCACGGCCAACCTGCGCGAGGTTGGAACCTGCTCCAGCCGCCTGCGCGTGGTGGTACGCGACCAGGATGCGGTGGACGAGGCGGCGCTGCGGGCTGTTGGCGTGCGCGGCGTCGTGCGGGTCGGCGCCCACGCGGTCCACGTCGTGCTGGGTCCCGAGGCCGAGCGGATCGGCGCGGCCCTGCGCTGCCAATTGCCGGCCTGAAGCTTCTTCACGAAACGGGCTTGTGTTCCGCCACGTTAGCGGCCGTCCACTCCTTGTAACTGAACAAGGATAAGGGAGGAGCCGTCATGGCCGAGGCATTGATCATCGACGCCGTCCGCACGCCGCGCGGCGTGGGCAAGGTCGGCAAGGGGGCGCTGGCCCACCTGCATCCGCAGCATCTGGCCGCGACGGTGCTGAAGGCCATCGCCGAGCGCAACAAGCTCGACACCGCTGACGTCGACGACGTGATCTGGTCGACCTCGACGCAGAAGGGCAAGCAGGGCGGGGACCTGGGCCGGATGGCCGCGCTGGACGCCGGCTACGACATCAAGGCCTCGGGCATGACGCTGGACCGCTTCTGCGGCGGGGGCATCACCACGGTGAACCTGGCCGCAGCCCAGATCATGAGCGGCATGGAAGACCTGGTGGTCGCCGGCGGCGTCGAGATGATGAGCCTGACCGCGGCCATGGCCGCCCAGGAGCAGGCCGCCGGCTTCCCGCCGGGCCTGATGGGCTCGGGCAACGCGCATCTGGACGTGCTGCACCCGCAATCGCACCAGGGGGTCTGCGGCGACGCCATCGCCACTCTGGAAGGCATCAGCCGCGAGGACCTGGACGCCCTGGGCCTGGAGAGCCAGCGCCGCGCCGCCCAGGCCATCGCCGAAGGCCGCTTTGCCAAGTCGATCGTGCCGGTGCTGAACGACGACGGCCAAGTCGCCCTGGACCGTGACGAATATCCCCGTCCCGAGACCACGGCCGAGGGCCTGGCCTCGCTGAAGCCGGCCTTCGCCGCCTTGGCCGACTTCCCCTACGACGCCAAGGGCACGACATTCCGTGGGCAGATCAATCGCCGCTATCCGGACCTGCAGATCGAGGCCAAGCACCATGCGGGCAATTCGTCAGGCGTGGTCGATGGCGCCGCGGCGGTGCTGCTGGCGTCGCGCGACTATGCGGAGAAACATGGGCTGAAGGCCCGGGCCCGCGTTGTGGCCATGGCCAATATCGGCGACGACCCGACCCTGATGCTGAACGCCCCCGTGCCGGCCGCCCGCAAGGTGCTGGCCAAGGCGGGCCTCAAGGTCGAGGACATCGACCTGTGGGAGATCAACGAGGCCTTTGCCGTCGTCGCCGAGAAGTTCATCCGCGACCTCAAGCTGGATCGCTCCAAGGTCAACGTCAACGGCGGCGCCATCGCCCTGGGCCACCCGATCGGCGCCACCGGCGCTATCCTGATCGGCACCGTGCTGGATGAGCTGGAACGTACCGGCGGCCGCTACGGCCTGGTGACCATGTGCGCCGCCGGCGGCATGGCCCCGGCCATCATCATCGAACGTCTGTAAGCCTAGAGGACTGATCCATGAAACTCGACAACACCGTCGCCGCCGTCGTCACGGGCGGCGCCTCTGGCCTCGGCGAAGCCACCGCCCGCGCCCTGGCCGCCCAGGGCGTCAAGGTCGCCCTGTTCGACATGAACGAGGAGCGCGGTCAGCAGGTCGCCCAGGACATCGGCGGCGTCTTCTGCAAGGTCAACGTCACCTCGGACGCCGATGTCGACGCCGGCTTCGAGAAGGCCCGCGCCGCCCACGGCCAGGAGCGGATCCTGGTCAACTGCGCCGGCACCGGCAATGCGGCCAAGACCGCCAGCCGCGACAAGACCACCGGCGAGACCAAGCACTTCCCGCTCGACGCCTTCGACCGCATCATCCAGATCAACCTGGTCGGCACCTTCCGCTGCATCGCCAAATCGGCCAAGGGCATGCTGGACCTGGAGCCGTTGGCAGACGGCGAGCGCGGCGCGATCGTCAACACCGCCAGCGTCGCGGCCGAGGACGGCCAGATGGGCCAGGCGGCCTATTCGGCGTCGAAGGGCGGCGTGGTGGGCATGACCCTGCCGATCGCTCGCGACCTGATGGGCGAGGGCATCCGCGTCAACACCATCCTGCCGGGCATCTTCAATACCCCGCTGATGAACGGCGCGCCGGAAGCGGTGAAGGCGGGCCTTGCCGCCAGCGTGCCCTTCCCCAAGCGCCTGGGTCTGCCGGAAGAATACGCCCAGCTGGCGGTGACGATGATCACCAACGGCTACTTCAACGGCGAGGACGTGCGTCTGGACGGCGGCATCCGCATGGCCCCGCGCTGATCCATGACTGACGGAAAACGCCTGGCCGGCCGCACGGTCCTGATCACCGGCGCCTCGTCGGGCATCGGCGCGCGCTTCGCCCGCATCGTCGCCGCCGAAGGCGCGGCGGTGGTGATCGGCGCGCGCCGCGTCGACCGGCTGGAGGCCCTGCGCGAGGCCATCGTCGCCGATGGCGGCAAGGCCCTGGCCGTCGCGCTGGACGTCGCCGACGAGGCCTCGACCATCGCCGCCTATGACGCCGCCGAGGCCGCCTTCGGGCCGGTTGACGGGGTGGTGGCCAATGCCGGCATCCAGGTCGAGGGCCTGGCGACGGAGCTTTCGGTCGAGGATTTCGACCAGGTGTTCGCGGTCAATGTGCGCGGCGTCTTCCTGACCGCCCGTGAGGGCGCCAAGCGGATGCGGGCGGCCGGGATCGCCGAGAGGGGCCGCATCGTGCTGATCTCTTCGATCACGGCCAAGATGATCACGCCGGGCGTGGTGACCTACAGCGCGTCCAAGGCCGCCGTCAGCCACATGGGTCGACTGCTGGCCCGCGAGTGGGCGCGCACCGGTCCCAACGTCAACAACCTTTGCCCTGGCTACATCAAGTCGGAGCTGGCCGGCGACTGGTTCGACACCGAGGGCGGGGCCAAGCAGATGAGCAAATGGCCGCGCCGGCGGATCCTGGATGAGGACGCGCTGGACCCCATGCTGCTGTATCTGCTGTCCGACGAGAGCAAGGGCGTCACCGGCGCCGACTTCACCATCGACGACGGACAATCGCTGTGAGCGCCTACGATGCCGAACGTGGCGCGGCGATCGCCTGCAAGGTCGAGGCCTTCGTGCGTGAGGTCGTGGCGCCGTACGAGCGCGACCCCCGGTGCGGCGCCCATGGTCCGTCCGACGCGCTGATCGATGAACTACGCGACAAGGCCCGCGCGGCCGGCGTGCTGACGCCGCACATCCTGGCCGACGGCGACCACATCTCGCACCGCGAGACGGCCCTGGTGCTGCGCGCCGCCGGCCTGTCGACCTTGGGGCCGCAAGCGGTCAATGTCGCGGCGCCGGACGAGGGTAACATGTTCCTGCTGGGCCGCGCGGCTTCGCCCGAGCAGAAGGCGCGGTTCCTGGATCCGCTGGTGGCGGGGACCGCGCGCTCGGCCTTCTTCATGACCGAGCCGGCGGTCGACGGCGGGGCGGGCTCGGATCCGTCGATGCTGATGACCACGGCCCGCCAGGACGGCAATCATTGGGTGATCGACGGTCGCAAGGCGTTCATCACCGGGGCCGAGGGCGCCAAGGTCGGCATCGTCATGGCCAAGGCCGAAGCCGGCGCGACGTTGTTCCTGGTTGACCTGCCCGATCCCGCCATCCGCATCGAGCGGGTGCTGGACACCATCGACAGCTCCATGCCGGGCGGCCACGCGGTGGTGGCGATCGAGGGCCTACGCGTCTCGGCCGACCAAGTGCTGGGCCAGCCGGGCGACGGCTTCAAGCTGGCCCAGGTGCGCCTGGCGCCGGCCCGCCTGACCCACTGCATGCGCTGGCTGGGCGCCTGCATCCGCGCCAACGAGATCGCCACCGCCTACGCCGTCAAGCGCCACGCGTTCGGCAAGCCGCTGATCGACCATGAAGGCGTCGGCTTCATGCTGGCCGAGAACCTGATCGAGCTGAAGCAGGCCGAGCTGATGATCGACTGGTGCGCCGACGTGCTGGACAGCGGTGCCCTGGGCACGACCGAAAGCTCGATGGCCAAGGTCGCGGTCAGCGAGGCCCTGATGCGCATCGCCGACCGCTGCGTGCAGGTGATGGGCGGGACCGGCGTCACCGGCGACACCATTGTCGAGCAGGTGTTCCGCGAGGTCAGGGCCTTCCGCATCTATGACGGGCCGACCGAGGTCCACAAATGGAGCCTGGCCAAGAAGATCAAGCGCGACGCCACGGAGAGGTCTTAAGGATAATCGCCCGCTTGCGCGGACGACGGGGCCCACTAAAGAACCGGGAGGTCGCGGAAAGGTCGCGACGGTTCCCGGAGCGACCCATGCGCGTGGCGGTGTTCTCGGCCAAGGCCTATGACCGACGGTTCCTGGACGCGGCCAACGCCGCCTTCGGCCATGAGCTGGACTATCTCGAGGCTCGGCTGGACGCCTCCACCGCCGCCCTTGCGGCCGGACGCCCGGCGGTCTGCGTCTTCGTCAACGATCGCCTGGACGCCGGCGTGCTCGAGGCGCTGGCGAGCGTCGGCGTCAAGGCGGTAGCCCTACGCTGCGCGGGCTACAACAATGTCGACTTGGCTGCGGCCGAGCGGCTGGGGATCACGGTCGTCCGTGTACCTGCCTATTCGCCCGAGGCGGTCGCCGAGTTCACCCTCGGCCTGATCCTGGCCCTGGACCGCAATATCCCCCGGGCCTGCAATCGAGTGCGTGAGAACAACTTCGCCTTGGACGGCCTGATCGGCCGCAATCTGTCGGGCCGCGTCGCCGGGGTTGTCGGCACCGGCCGGATCGGGGCGCTGGTCGCCCGGATGCTGCGGCTGGGTTTCGGCTGCGAGGTGCTGGCTTCGGATGTCTTCCAGGACGAGGCCCTAGTCGCCGCCGGCGTGCGCTACGTCCCCGTCGAGACCCTGCTGCGTGAGGCCGATCTCGTTTCGCTGCACTGTCCGCTGACGCCAGAGACCCGCCACCTGATCGACGCGACCGCCATTGCCCAGGCCCGCGACGGCGTGATGATCGTCAACACCAGCCGCGGCGCGCTGATCGACACCACGGCCCTGATCGAGGGGCTGAAGAGCCGCAAGGTCGGCGGCGTGGCGCTGGACGTGTATGAACAGGAGGCCGACCTGTTCTTCGAGGACCTGTCCAACGAGATCATCCAGGATGACGTCTTCCAACGCCTGCTGACCTTCCCCAACGTGCTGGTCACCGGCCACCAGGCCTTCCTGACCGAGGAGGCTCTGGGCGCGATCGCGCAGACCACGCTGGGCAGCCTGGCGGAGATCGAGGCTGGCCAGGTTCCCAGGCATCAGGTGCTGCGCGAGGCCGTGGTCGCGGGGGGCTAGGCGTTCGGTCCTGGACGTCTAGCGCTTGTGGATGCTGGCTTCGGGCGTGAAGAAGCTGCCCTGCAAGGGAATCGAGCATGGCGTGCGACCCAGGCGCAGCTCGCCCTGCCGCCCCTTGGGCTTCTTGCCGACGCCGAACTTGATCGAGCAGTTCACCCCTCGGAAATAGGCCGCCCCGCCCGGCGTCACCCCCGCAGGCTGGTCGTCGCCATAACCGCGGCCCGAAGGCCCGGCCGCCGCGAGCTCGTCATAATAGGCGCGTTTGCCCGGATCCATGTGCAGTCCGTAGCGCGGCGTCGAAGGGCTCATGCGGCCCAGTTTTTCTTCACAGGCCTCGCGCTCTTCCAGGGTCCTGGCGCGCGTGCAGCCGGCCGTGGCCCGGAGTGCGGCGCGAAGACCTTCGGAAGGGCCGGCAGGTCCCGCAGGAGCGGCGGCGACGGGCGCGGGCGCCGAGACCTGTGGGGCGATCGCCGGCGTAGGCAGGGCTTCGGCATGGGTCTGGATCGGAGGGCGGGCGGACGGTTTTATCGTCGCCGGCCGCGAGGCGACGAGCGGACTGACCAACTGGGCGGACATCAGGGGAAGGTCCGGTCCCGCCGCCACGAACCCTGACGGCCGGGGCCAGGCCAGCCAGCCCAACACCAGGGCGTGCAGCATCAGCGACAGTGTCGCGACGACTCCCAGTCTTCGCCGTCCAGAACCCCGCATCCTCGCCCCTCGCCCCGGGGGCCTACCCAGGGATGCAGAAGCTGCGCTTTCAGTTGTGTCGGAAGCGGGGCCGCAACAAGGCCGGAAAGGTCACAGCTTGGGAGCCTGAACGAAGAAGGGCGGGACCCGGCTCCGCCGATCCCGCCCTTCTCGACACCCCCGTGTAAGGCTTGGCGTGTGAGGACTTGTTAGAGCGCCGGAACGTCCGTGCGCTTTTTCATCATCTCGTCGAAGCTGGTCCACACGCCTTCCGAGCCGTGCCACTGACCCTTGGTCGCGGCCTTGGAGTACTCGGTGGCGCGGGCCTCGAAGAAGTTGGCGTGCTCGACGCCCGACAGCAGCGACTGCAGCCAGGGCAGCGGGTTTTCCTTGACGCCGTACACTTCCGGCAGCTGCAGCTGGCGCAGGCGCCAGTCGGCGATGAAGCGGATGTACGACTTGATGTCGTCGGGGGTCATGCCTTGGATGTCGCCGGCCTCGAAGGCCAGGTCGATGAAGGCGTCCTCCATCTTCACCACGGTCTTGCAGCAGTCGACGATGTCGTCGGCCACGGCCTTGGTCACTGCGCCCGTCTCCTTGTTGAAGGCGTGGTACAGCTTGATGATGCCGTCGCAATGCAGGCTTTCGTCGCGGATCGACCACGAGACGATCTGGCCCATGCCCTTCATCTTGTTGAAGCGCGGGAAGTTCATCAGCATCGCGAACGAGGCGAAGAGCTGCAGGCCTTCGGTGAAGCCCCCGAACATCGCCAGGGTGCGGCAGATGTCGGCGTTGGAGTCGACGCCGAAGGTCTGCATGTAGTCATGCTTGTCCTTCATGGCCTCGTATTCCATGAACGCCGAGAACTCGGTCTCGGGCATGCCGATGGTCTCGAGCAGCAGGGCGTAGGCCGCGATATGGATGGTCTCCATGTTCGCGAACGAGGCCAGCATCATCTTCACTTCGGTCGGTTTGAACACCCGACCGTAGCGCTCCATGTAGTTGTCCTGCACCTCGACGTCGGACTGCGTGAAGAAGCGGAAGATCTGCGTCAGCAGATTGCGCTCCTTGTCGTTCAGCTTGACGGCCCAATCCTTGAGGTCCTCGCCCAGCGGCACCTCTTCCGGCATCCAGTGGACCTGCTGCTGCTTCTTCCAGAAGTCATAGGCCCAGGGATAGCGGAACGGCTTGTAGCCGCCCGAAGGGGTCATCAGGCCAGGCAGGATCAGCGACGACGGAGCGGACATGGCAGAGCCTCGGGCAGCGGGAATCGAATGGGTGGGCTAGGATAGAGTAAGCCAGAAGCGCGCCCTGTCTGTCCACTACATCTTGTGTGGCAAAGCGTCGCCTTCCACAACATAGGGGATATCCTGTGGAAAAGCGGTTCACGGTTTTCAGCGCCCTGGGATCGGGCGGCGTACCGGTCGAGGCGGCTATGTCCTTGATCGGCCTGCCCTATGAGATCGTCGAGGCCCCGACCTGGGAAGGCGAGGCGCAACAGGCCAAGGTCGCTGCGATCAATCCCCTTAAGCAGATTCCGGCTCTGGTCACGCCTGAGGGCGAGACGATCACCGAAAGCGCCGCCATTCTGATCTGGCTGGCCGACCGCTATCCGGCGGCGCGGCTGGGACCGACGATCGACGATCCCGCCCGCGCCCAGTTCCTGCGCTGGATGACCTTCATCCCAGCCTCGATCTATTCGCTGTTCTGGGTGCGGGACGATCCATTACGACTGGGCGGGCCGGATCCGGAGGTCCAGGCCAGGATCAAGGCCGCCACCGCCGAGCGGATCCTGGACTGCTGGGCGATGATGGAGAGCCAGATCTCGCCGGGGCGGTACCTCCTCGGCGACGAGCTCTCGGTGCTCGACCTCTACGTCACGGTCGTCAGCAGGTGGGGGCCGCGGCGGGTGCGGTTCTACGAGGCCGCGCCGAAGATGGCGGAGGTGGTGAAGCGCGTGGACGCCGACCCGAGGCTGGCCGACTTCTGGCCCAAGCGCTTCCCGTTCTTCGACGGCTGGGAGCGGCTGGGGCAGCAAGCGGGGTGACGCCCCCTCCGTCGCGCTGCGTATCCGCATCGCGCCACCTCCCCCGTTTCACGGGTGAGGAGGAAGCCGCTCTTCTCCTCCCCCGCCTGCGGGGGAGGTGGCCCGGAGGGCCGGAGGGGGCGCTTAGCCGCCCGACGCCTCGAACACCGCCAGCTGGTCCGCGAACGCCCGCTTCCAGGCCGGCCGAGCTTCGGGGCGGGCCACATAGGCGGCGAGGTTGGGGTAATCCTCGACCAGCCCCGACGACCCCAGCCGCCGCAGCACCGTCACCATCATCAGGTCGCCAGCGCTGAAGGCGCCGTCCAGCCAGTCGGCGTCGCCCAGGCGGTCGGAGAGTTCGCCCAGACGGTCGCGAACGCGCTGTTCCAGCATCGGCTGGCGGGCCTCGAACCAGGGCTTGTCGCGTTCCAGGATCGCAGCCATGCCGAACTCGACGATCGGCGGCTGCAGCGTGGCCTGAGCGGCGAACATCCACATGATGGCGCGCGAGCGGGCGTCGGGGTCGGCCGGCAGCAGGCCCGGATGACGCTCGGCGAGGCGCAGCACGATCGCGCCGGACTCGAACAGGGCCAGGTCACCGTCCTGATAAGTCGGAATCTGGCCGAACGGGTGGACGGCCCGGTGCGCGGGCTGCTTCATTTCCGCGAAGGTGACCAGGCGCACGTCGTAGGGCTGGCCGACCTCTTCCAGCGCCCAGCGCACCTGCATGTCGCGCGCCAGGCCCCGGCCGCGATCGGGCGAGGCCTTGAAGGCGGTGATGACGGGGTTCATGGGGGACCTCCAAGCTGCTGATATCGCAAGGACGTGCGAGCGACCGACGTTCCGACACTTTACGCGGCGCCGCTTCCTCGCTAGAAGCGCCGCCGATGTCATTCGCCGCGACTAAAATTATTACCCGCAAAACGACCCGCTTCGGTGGGGCGGCGGGTATGCGCGCGATCTAAGCGGCATCCTCGAACCAGCCCCGCCAAGCGCGGGGCCGGCTCTCAATCAACGAGATCTGACAGCTCCCCGCGCTCCGAACACCCAGGAGACGCAAACCATGAGCTTCAAGTTTTCCCGATCCAATCCGCCGCGCGTCGGCGTCGTCGGCGCCACCGGTCTGGTGGGCGGCATGATGCGCGAGCTGCTGGCCGAGCGGAACTTCCCGCTTAGCGGCCTGCGCCTCTTCGCCTCGGCCCGCTCGGCCGGGACCAAGGTCGCGTTCAACGGCCAAGAGGTCGTGGTCGAGGACGCCGCGACCGCCGACTTCGCCGGCCTGGACATCGTGTTCTTCTCGGCCGGCGGCGACACCTCGCGCGTGCTGGCGCCGAAGGCCGCTGCGGCCGGGGCCGTGGTGATCGACAACAGCTCGGCCTGGCGCTCGGACCCGGACGTCCCGCTGGTGGTGGCCGAGGTCAATCCGCATGCCCTCAACAACATTCCCAAGGGCATCGTCGCCAACCCTAACTGCACCACCATGGCCGCCATGCCGGTGCTGAAGCCCTTGCATGACAAGGCGGTCCTGAAGCGCCTGACCGTCAGCACCTACCAGGCCGCCTCGGGCGGCGGGGTCGAGGGCATCCAGGTGCTGTCGGGCCAGCTGCGTGCGGGCGCGGAAGGCGACCTGGACGGCCTGGCGCGCTCGCCTGAGGCCGCGCCGTTGCCTGCGCCGGTCAAGTGGGCCGTGCCGCTGGCCTATAATGTCGTGCCGCTGAACTATGTCGTGGGCGAGGACGGCTACACCGAGGAAGAGCTGAAGCTGCGCGACGAGAGCCGCAAGATCCTGGAGCTGCCGGGCCTGCCGGTCTCGGGCACCTGCGTGCGCGTGCCGGTGTTCACCGGCCACTCGCTGTCGATCAACGCCGAGTTCGAGCAGCCGCTGTCGGTGGCCGAAGCCGTGGCCCTGCTGGGCGATGCGCCCGGCGTGGTGCTTGAAGATGTGCCCAACCCCTTGGCCGCCACCGGTCAGGACCCGGTGTTCGTCGGTCGCATCCGTCCGGATCCGACCGTGGCGCATGGCCTGGCCCTGTTCGTGGTCGGCGACAACCTGCGCAAGGGCGCGGCCCTGAACGCGGTGCAGATCGCCGAAGTGATGCTGGACGCGTAAGGCCGCTGAGCGCCCCCTCCGGCCCTCCGGGCCACCTCCCCCGTTGCACGGGGGAGGAGAACGTCTTCCTCCCCTGCGAAGCGGGGGAGGTGGATCGCTGCGGATACGCAGCGAGACGGAGGGGCGCTAAACCACCCGCCCCATCGGCCAGTCCACATCCGCGTCCGCCGCCAGGAAGTCGATGAAGGCCCGCACCCGCGCGGGCAGCGGGCCGGCGTGGCCGACATAGACGGCGCTGATCGTTTCCAGGTCGCCGGAATTGAAGTCCTCCAGCACTGGGACCAGGCGACCGGCGGCGATGTCGGCGGCGACGTGGAAGATGCCGACCCGGGTGATCCCCTGTCCGGCCTTGGTCAGCTGCGCCGCGCTCTCGCCGTCGCCGACCATGGCCCGACCGTGGGCGGGGTAGCACACCCGCTCGCCGGCGATCTGAAACGGCCACTCGTCGCAATGGCGGGTGAAGTTGAAGGTGATCAGGTCGTGGGCGGCCAGGTCGTCGGGATGCTGCGGGACCCCGCGCCGCGCCAGATAGTCGGGCGAGGCGACCAGGACGGTGCGGCTGTCGCCCAGCTTCTTGGCCACCAGCTGCGAGGGCCGCAGCGGCCCCACGCGGATGGCCAGCTCGGCCCGCTCGTCCAGCAGGTCGATCACTTGGTCGGTCAGGGTGACGTCGACCAGCACTTGCGGATGCAGGGCCGTGAACTTCGGGACCAGCGGCAACAGATAGTGGATGCCGAACCCGACATTGGAATTGATCCGCAGCCGGCCCTTGGGGACCGCGCAGGCGGCGACCGAACGCTCGGCCTCGTCCAGGTCGGCCAGCACCCGTAAGGACCGCTCGTGGAAGGTCAGGCCCTCGGCGGTCAGCTGCAGCTTGCGGGTCGAGCGAACGACCAGCCGCGAGCCCAGCCGGGCCTCCAGCCGCGCCACCAGCTTGCTGACCGCCGACGGGGTCATCGACATCGCCTTGGCGGCGGAGGTGAAGCCGCCCTCCTCGACGACGCGGGCGAAGACCTCCATCTCTCCGGAGCGGTTGATCTCCTGGCGCGCCATTCTTGCCCTCAAGTCACAGGTGAAGTTCCTGGCGGCAATCTAATTCATCGAACGCGGGCGCGCTATCTGTCGGCTTCCTGTTCTCGGAGCCGGCCGTCATGCCCCTCGCCCTCTATGCCCTGACCGTCGGCGCCTTCGGCATCGGCGTCACCGAATTCATCATTATGGGCCTGCTGATCCAGGTCTCCGCCGACCTCGGCGTGTCGATCTCGGCCGCCGGTCTCCTGATGACCGGCTACGCCCTGGGCGTCTTCGTCGGCGCGCCAATCCTGACCCTGGCCACTCGCCGTCTTCCCAAGAAGACCACCCTGCTGGTGCTGATGGCGATCTTCACCCTGGGCAACGTCCTGGCCGCCCTGGCCCCGACTTACGGGATCCTGATGGGCGCGCGGTTGGTCACGGCCCTGGCCCACGGCACCTTCTTCGGCGTCGGGTCGCTGGTCGCTGTCAGCCTGGTCGCGCCCGAGCGCAAGGCCTCGGCGATCTCGATCATGTTCACCGGCCTGACCCTGGCGACCCTGCTGGGCGTGCCGTTCGGCGCCTGGCTGGGCCTGGCCTTCGGTTGGCGCGCGGCGTTCTGGGCCGTGGGCGCCGTCGGCGCCGTCGCCCTGGTGGTGCTGGCTGTCTTGGTCCCCAGTGCTCAGGAGAAAGTCGAACCCGCGCCGCTGCGCGAGGAGTTCGCCGTCCTGGCCCGCCCGCAGGTGCAGCTGGGCCTGGCCATGACTGTGCTGGGCTTTGGCGGCGTGTTCGCGGTCTTCACCTATATCCAGCCGATCCTGACCGAGCTGGCCGGTTTCTCGAAGGAAGCCGTCTCGCCGATCCTGCTGGTGTTCGGTGCGGGCCTGGTGGCCGGGAATCTCGCCGGCGGCCGCTGGGCCGACAAGGGGCTGAACGCGGCCCTGGTCGGCACGCTCGTCCTGCTGACCCTGGTCATGGGCGCGTCGGCATTCGCGTTCCACAGCGCGGTCGGGGCGGTGATCGCCGCCTTCCTGCTGGGCGCGGCCGCCTTCGCCACCGTCGCCCCGCTGCAGATGCGGGTGCTGAGCCAGGCCGGCGGCGCGGGGCAAGGCCTGGCGTCGAGCCTGAACATCGCCGCCTTCAACCTCGGCAACGCCTTCGGCGCGTGGCTGGGCGGGGCGGTGATCGACCACGGCCCGGGCCTGGCCGCCGTGCCCCTGATCGCCGCCGCCGTGCCGCTGTCGGCCCTGGCTTTGGCCGCTTTTTCGCTCAGCCTCGAACGCCGTAATCCGGCCGTCGCCTAAAGGAGAGATCCCCATGGACTACCGCTCGCTGGGCCGTTCCGGCCTCAAGGTTCCTGCCCTGTCGTTCGGCGCCGGCACGTTCGGCGGCCAGGGGTCGCTGTTCAGCGCCTGGGGCGACACCGACGTCGCCGGCGCCCGCCGCATCGTCGACATTTGCCTGGAGGCGGGCGTCACCCTGTTCGACACCGCCGACGTCTATTCGAACGGCGAGTCGGAAGAGATCCTGGGCGCGGCGCTGGAAGGCCGCCGCGACCAGGCGCTGATCTCGACCAAGCTCGGTTTGAACGGCGGGACCTCGCGCAAGTCTGTGATCGAAGGCGTAGAGGCCGCGCTGAAGCGCCTGCGCACCGACCGCATCGACCTGCTGCAACTGCACGCCTTCGACGCGGGGACGCCGGTCGAGGAGACCCTGTCGGCGCTGGACGATCTCGTCCGGGCCGGCAAGGTGCTCTATGTCGGCGCCTCCAACTTCTCCGGCTGGCAGCTGATGAAGTCGCTGGCCGCCGCCGACCGCCACGGCTGGCCGCGCCATGTGGCGCACCAGGCCTATTACTCGCTGGTCGGTCGCGACTACGAGTGGGAGCTGATGCCGCTGGCCGCCGACCAGGGCGTCGGGGCCATGGTCTGGAGCCCGCTAGGCTGGGGCCGCCTGACCGGCAAGATCCGCCGCGGCCAGCCGCTGCCGCAAATAAGCCGGCTGCATGATGCTGCCGATGCTGGCCCGCCGGTGGACGACGAGCGCCTGTACCGGGTGGTCGACGCCTTGGACGCCATCGCCGCCGAGACCGAGAAGACTGTCCCGCAGGTCGCGCTCAACTGGCTGCTGCAGCGGCCCACGGTGTCTAGCGTCATCATCGGCGCTCGCACCGAAGAGCAACTGCGCCAGAACTTGGGCGCGGTCGGCTGGAGCCTTACGCCGGAGCAGGTCGCGCGCCTCGACGCCGCCAGCGCCGTGACGCCGCCCTATCCCTACTTCCCCTATTGGCGCGAAGGCGGCTTCAAGACGCTGAACCCGCCGCTGGTCTAGCGGGGGCGAAAGGCCTAAGGCTCGGCTTCATGCTGACCGACCCGTTCTTCTATGCCGTCGCCATCCCGGCCGTGATCCTGCTGGGCCTGGCCAAGGGCGGGTTCGCCGGCATCGGGGTGGTGGCGGTGCCGATGATGGCCCTGGCGGTGTCGCCGGTCATGGCCGCCTCGATCACCCTGCCGATCCTGCTGGTCCAGGACGTGGTCAGCGTCTGGGCCTTCCGGAAGAGCTGGGACAAGGGCCTGCTGAAGCTGATGCTGCCGGCCGCGGCGGGCGGCATCGCCCTGGGCTGGGCCCTGGCGGCCTTCGTCGACGAGTCGGCGGTCGAGCTGGCCGTGGGTCTGGTGGCCATGCTGTTCGCCCTGCAACGCCTGTGGGCCGAGCGGGCGGTCAAGGCGGCGGCCGGCGTCGAGGCCTCTCCGGCGCGGCCGTGGCTGGGCGTGCTGTGCGGCATCGCCGCTGGCTTCACCAGCCAGATCGCCCATGCCGGCGGTCCGCCGTTCCAGATCTACGTCCTGCCGCGCCGCCTGCCGCGCGACGTGTTCATCGGCACCAGCGCCATCTTCTTCGCGGTCGTAAACTGGATGAAGGTGCCGGCCTATATTGCCCTGGGCCAGTTCACGCCCAAGGTGCTGGCCACCGCCGGGGTGCTGCTGCCGCTGGCCGTGGCCTCGACCTGGGCCGGTGTCTGGGTCGTGCGCCGCGTGCCGGCCGAGGGCTTCTACAAGGTCATCTACATCCTGCTGGTCGCGGTCGGCGGCAAGCTGGTCTTCGACGGCGCGCGCGGTCTGTTCTAGTCCACCGCCAGGATCACGTCCGAGGCCGCGATCCGCGCCTCGACCTTCGCGCCGATCGCCAGATCCCAAGCCGGGTCGTCCGGCCGCAAGGTCGCGACCAGGCTCTTGCCGGCGGGGAGGGCGATGGTGACCTCGGCCGAGGCTTCGCTCGCTTCGCGATCGACGATCTCGCCCGACAGGCGGTTGTCACCGTCTCCCGCGTCGAGATGCACGAAGCTGGACTTGATCAAGGCGATGGCCGGTCGGCCGGGCGCCAGGTCGAGGTCCTCGACGCTGCGGCGGGTGATCGAGGCGCGAAGCGACAGGGCCTCGCCCAGCGCCAGGCTCACGGTCGCGGTGACGCCGTCGCCCTCGACGCTGGCCACCACGCCACGCAGGGCGTTGCGGGCGCTGGTCCGCAGGCCGAGGCTCCACAGCAGGTCGCCCGAGAGATCCGCTTCCAGCCGCGCGAAGGCGGCCCCGACCTCGCGCTCGGCGGCGCGGAAGGCGCGGATCACCGCCGCGCCGCGCGGCGTGACCTCCGCCGTCCCGCCGCTGCGGCCGCCCGGCGCGGCGCTGACCAGCGGCTGGTCGAACAGGTTGTTCAGCGCCTGCACGCCGTCCCAGGCGCCCTTGTACGAGAGGCCGACCGCCTTGGCCGCGCCGCTGATCGAGCCCAGGCGAGCGACAGCTTCCAGCAGTGCGATGCGCTCCAGCCCCACCCGGGCCAGGCCGCCACGCCGCAGGATCAGGGAGGCGCTGAAATCGTCGTCGTTCGCCACGCGTCTTGTCCCGCTGTCGCCGTTATGTAGAGGTGCTGCATAACCGCAGCCCGCCCGTCAGGACTACCAGATGATCGCCCGCCGTCCGATGCTGATCGCCGCGCTCGCCCTCTCGTTTATGGGCGGCTCGGCGCTGGCGGCCGAGACCAAGGTGGCCGTTGCCGCCAACTTCACCGAGCCAGCCAAGGCGATCGCCGCGCGCTTCAAGGCCAGGACCGGCCATGACGCGACCTTGAGCTTCGGCTCGTCGGGCCAGTTCTATACCCAGATCGCCAATGGCGCGCCGTACGAGGTTTTCCTGTCGGCCGATGTCGAGCGGCCGCTGAAGGCCGAGGGCGAAGGCCTGGCGGTCGCCGGTTCGCGCTTCACCTACGCCACCGGGCGGCTGGTGCTGTTCAGCAAGACGCCGGGTCTGGTGGATGGGAAAGGCGCGGTGCTGGCCAAGGGCAAGTTCGACAAGCTGTCGATCGCCGACCCCAAGGCCGCGCCCTATGGCCAGGCGGCGGTCGAGACCCTGACCAGGCTGAAGCTGTACGACGCCCTGAAGCCGAAGATCGTGCAGGGGTCCTCGATCACCCAGGCCTTCCAGTACGTCCAGACCGGCGCGGCCGAGCTGGGCTTCGTGGCGCTGTCGCAGGTGATCGACGAGAAAGGCGGCTCGCGCTGGGTCGTGCCGGCCGCCGACCACACCCCGATCGACCAGCAGGCCGTGTTGCTGAAGACCGGCGCTGACAGCGTCGCGGCCAAGGCCTTCCTGGCGTTCCTGAAGACCGGCGAGGCCAAGGCGATCATCAAGCGCTACGGCTACGAGGTCCGCTGACCGTGGTCGAGGTGCTGGGCCTGACGGCGCGGTTGGCGGGGATCACTACGATCCTGCTGCTGGTCCTGGCCACGCCGCTGTCGTGGTGGCTGGCGCGCGGGCGCTCGGGCTGGCGGACGCCGGTCACGGCCCTGGTGGCCCTGCCGATCGTGCTGCCGCCGACGGTGCTGGGCTTCTATCTGCTGATCGCCCTGGGGCCGAAGAGTCCGCTGATGGCGCTGCTGCAGCCGTTTGGGGTTCGAACCCTGGCCTTCACCTTCGAGGGGCTGGTGATCGGATCGCTGATCTATTCGCTGCCGTTCGCGGTGCAGCCGCTGCGCAACGCCTTCCTGTCGATCGGCGACGAGCCGCTGGAGGCCGCCGCCACCCTGGGCGCCTCGCCCTGGGCGCGGTTCTGGCGGGTGGCGCTGCCGCTGGCGCTGCCGGGCTATGTCGCCGCCGCCATCCTGGTCTTCGCCCATACGGTTGGCGAGTTCGGGGTGGTGATGATGCTGGGTGGCGCCATCCCCGGCGAGACCATGGTGCTGTCGACCGAGATCTACCGCCTGGTCGAGTCGCTGGAGTGGGGGCAGGCTCATCGCCTATCGTTGATGCTGCTGGGCTTTGCCCTCGTGGTGCTGCTGACCCTGCTGGCGATCGAGGCGCGATCCAAGGTGCTGTTGCGGACGCGCGAGGGATAAAGAAAAGGAGCGCGACGTCGCCGCCGCGCTCCAAGTTACCGAGATCGAGAAAGTCGCCCGTCAGAACTTCCAGGTCAGGGCCGCGCCGTAGGTGGTGGGCTTGCCCGGGAAGCGGACCACGGTGTTGGCGTTGCTGCTGACCGCGCTCCAGTAATATTCGTCGGTGATGTTGCGGCCCCAGATCGAGAGCTCCCAGCCCTTCTCCGGCGAGCCGATGCCGACACTGGCGTTCAGCATGCCGTAGCCGTCGATCTGGAACAGCGGGTTGCCCTCCAGATCGGCCGAGGACTTGTCCTGCCAACGGCCGTTCAGGGCCGCCTGCAGCTTCAGGCCGTTGTCCAGGTCGTGGTCGAACAGCGCCGTCAGACCGCCCTGGAACTTCGGGCTGTAGAGGAACGGCCGGCCGTCGAAGCTCTGGGGTTTGCCCGCGGCGTTGATGCCGGTGTAGCCCTTGACCTCGGTGTGCAGCCAGGTGGCCGAGGCGATGAAGGTCAGCGCGCGGCTGGCGCGCCAGGTGATGTCGCCATCGACGCCATAGGCCTCGCCATTGGGCACGTTGGCCAGGCGCGACAGCGCCGTGTAGATCGGGTCGGCGAAGTACACCGATAGCTGCTTGTCGGTGTAGTCGTAGTAGAAGCCGCTCACGTTCGCCTGCACCCGGCGGCCGAACAGGCCGGCCTTCACGCCCAGCTCGTAGGCGGTCAGCAGTTCCTGGGTGGCCGGCGCGTTCTGGGTCGAGATGTTGGCGGCGTTGATCGGCGTGGCGCCGGCCTTGGCCCCGCGCGACACCGAGCCGAACACCAGCACGTCCTCGGCGGCCTGCCAGTCCAGGGCCACGCGCCAGGCGATGTTGTCCTCGTCCAGCTTGGACTTCACGAAGCCGAACGCCTTGGTCGCCGGGTCGAAGGTGTTGCAGCCGCCCTGGGTGATCGGGGCGACCAGCCCGTAGGCGCCGGCGAACAGCGCCCGGTTGACCACGTTGACATTGACCAGCATCGAGCCGCCGAAGTCGCGCGAGCAGCCGACATAGTCCTGCTTGTCCTGGCTGTAGCGGATGCCCGCTGTCAGCTTCAGGGTTTCGGTCAGGCGATGGTCGGCGTTGGCGAACAGGCTCCAGGTGTTGGTCTTGATGTTGCCGACGTCCTCATAGGTGCGGAACGCCTGGCTCATCTGCAGCGGCGTGTAGCCGAAGCTGTTGAACGGGGTGGCCAGCAGGGTCGAGCCGACGAAGCGGATCGTGCCGACATTGGCGTTCTGGCCTAGCAGGGTGCGGTTGCTGTCGTAGATGGTGTCGCGGGCGACATAGCCGCCGACCAGCCACGAGCCCTTGTCGGTGACGCCCTCGAAATGCAGCTCCTCGGCGAACGACTTGATGTCGCCGTGGGCCTTCTGGACCAGGATCTCGTAGGGCGCGCCGCTCCAGTCGAATACGGCCTTGCGCGACAGACGGTTGAAGCTGGTCAGCGAGACCATCGTCACCTTTTCGCTGACGTTCCAGGACACCCGCAGCTTGCCGGCGTGGAACTGGTCGTTCTCGCGCAGCGGATCGCTGATCCCCAGACCAGGGCCTGCGTCGGCGCCGCGCACGGCCAGCGGCGCCCAGTCGGCCTGGGTGGCCTTGGTCGGCGGGTTGGCGGCGATGTAGGCGGGCAAGCCCGGGGCGTTGAACGGGCTGGCGGCGGTGGCCGGCGTGAAGCCGATGGCCTGGGCCGCGACGGTGTCGGACTTGTTGCGCCAGCCCGAGTACGAGGCCTCGACCTCGACGGTGTCGGTGGGCTGCATGGCCAGCGAGATGCGCCAGCCGTCGCGGTCGACCTTGCCCAGGCGCTCGCCGCGGCTGTTGCTGACCTGCCAGCCCTTGTCGCTTTCCTCCGAGCGGAAGGCGATGCGGCCTTGGACGCGCGGGCCCAGGGCGCCGCTGACGAAGCCCTCGAGATTATAGGTCTTGTAGTTGCCGGCCTCGGCGGTCAGCGAACCCTCGAACTCTTCGGTCGGCTTGGCTGTCACGAAGTCGATCAGGCCGGCGGTGGTGTTGCGGCCGTACAGCGTGCCCTGCGGCCCCTTCAGGACTTCGACGCGCTCCAGGTCGAACACCGGCCCGGTGTTCATGAACGGATAGGCGTAGGCGACCTCGTCCCAATAGGTGCCGACGGTCGAGGTGGCCGACAGGTTGATGGTGTTGAAGCCGATGCCGCGCAGCGTGTAGGTCGGCACGCCCTGATAGCTCTGACTGACGGTGAAGCTGGGGGCGACCGTGGTCAGGTCCTTGGGATCGGTGACCCGAAGTTGCTGCAGGGCCGCGCCGCTGAACGCCTGGATCGGCATGCCGATGCTGTTGGCGGTCTCCTCGCGGCGCTGGGCCGTGACCACCAGTGTGTCGATCGTCAGGGTGTCGTCTTGCTTGGGCGCTGCCGGCGTCTGGGCGAGCGCTGGGGCCGCCATCAGCAGGGCGAGCGCCGACACGCTCAGGCTCAAGGTCAGGCGCGTAGGTCCTGGCATTCGTCTACCTCCCTTTGGCCGCGCCTGCATTGGGCGTCAGCTCTGAGGGGAGCGTGCGTTTGGGTCTCTCGCGTAACAAGCTATCGGAATTGATAGGTGAGGCGCCGTTACAACCCGAGCACTAACTTCGCGATGATGTCGCGCTGGATCTCGTTGGAGCCGCCATAGATCGAGGCGGCGCGGTTGTTTAGGTAGCGGGCCATGGTCGTCAGGCCGTGCTCGGGACCGACGGGGGTCTCGTTGGAGCCGGCCTCGCGGGCCTTGGGCTGGTGCGGGGCGACGTAGGAGGCCAGGGCCTCGACGCCCAGTTCGTCCAGCCGTTGAAGCTGTTCGGAGCCCTGGAGTTTCAGGATCGACGAGGCCGGCCCGGGCTTGCCGCCCGCGGCCAGGGCGCTCAGCACCCGGCGTTCGGTGATGTCGATGGCCAGCGCGCCGATCTCGGCCTCGGCCAAGCGGCGGCGATAGTGGGGATCGTCGAGGACCTCCTCGGCCTCCGCCATACTTCGCAGCCGCGCGAGTGCCGCGTCTAGCCCGGCCGCGTAGCCGCCGCCGCGCTCGAATTCCAAGAGGTGCTTGGCCACCGTCCAGCCCTGGTTCTCATTACCTAAGCGGTCAGCGGCGGGCGTGCGGACGTCGTCGAAGAACACCTGATTGACCTCGTGCTCGCCGGCCAGGGTGATGATCGGGTCGACATTGATCCCCGGCCGGTCCATCGCGATCAGCAGGAAGGTGATGCCGGCCTGCGGCTTGCCCTCGGTGGTGGTGCGGACCAGGCAGAACATGTGCGTCGCCCACTGGGCGTGGGTGGTCCAGATCTTCGAGCCGTTCAGCACGTAGTCGTCGCCGTCTGGCGCCGCGCGCATCTGCAAGCTGGCCAGGTCCGAGCCTGAGCCCGGCTCCGAATAGCCCTGGCACCAGTAGTCCTCGCCCGAGAGGATGCGCGGCAGGTAGCGGGCCTTCTGCTCGGGCGTGCCGAACGCCATGATCGCCGGCGCCACCATCCGCAGGCCCATCGGCGCCAGGTTCGGCGCGCCGGCCCGGGCGCATTCGGCGAAGAAGACGTGGCGCTGGATCTCGCTCCAGCCCGGCCCGCCGTACTCGACCGGCCAGGTCGGGGCGGCCCAGCCGCGGGCGTGCAGGATCCTCTGCCAGGCCAGGCTGTGGACCTTGTCGCAGAACACGCTGGTCATCCGCCGCCCGGCCTCGCGCAGGTCTGGCGTCAGTTCGGCGTTGAGGAAGGCGCGCACGTCGTCGCGAAAGGCCAGGTCCTCGGCCGAGAGTTCCAAATCCACCCGCGCGTTCCTTCACTTCGGCATCGTCGGGGAAACTTGCGGAAGGGCGGGGGAGGCGCGCAAGCTATCGGAAACGATAGGGAAGGCGGCGCCCCAGATGGCGAGCACGGCGGACGACGGCGAACGCCTGGCCCGGGTCACGGTCCAGGCCGAGCGGGTGCGCGACCTGGGCCGCAGCATCGGCCTGCCCTATGTCGCCGCCAGCGCCGACATCTCGAGCCCCGAGCCGATGCTGGGCCAAGACGGCCGGCCGTTGGCCGAGAGCACCTTCGAGTGGCTGGACAGTTCGCTGCGCTACTGGCGCGACCGGGCCTTCGCGCTGCGGGCGCCGTTCATCCTGGCCTCGCGCTACACGGCCGAGCCGTTCTTCTATCACCTGGGACGGTTTTCCAGCTGGCGGCCGTTGCCCAGGCTGGAGACGATTGAGGTGGCCGAGGCGGCGCATGACTTCGGCGTCCAGGCGGCGATCATCGCACCGACCTACCTGACCGGCGGGGTGATCGGGGCGGTGGTCTGGGCGTCGTCCGAACCCGTGGCCGACCTGCCGGCTCTATACGCAGCGCGATCGGACGAGCTGCATGGCGCGGCGCTGCGGCTGGTCTGCGCCTATCGCGACGGCCTGGGCGATGACGCCCCGCCGGTGCGCCTGACCAAGCGCGAGATCCAGTGCCTGAAATGGGCCGCGGCCGGCAAGACCGACGCCGACATCGCCCAGATCATCGGCATCGCCGGACCCACGGTGCGGTTCCACGTCCAGAACGCGGCGCTGAAGCTACGCGTCGCGGGGCGGGCGCAAGCCATCCACCGCGCCACGGGGCTGGGCTATATCGGGGGCGGGGGAGCGGTTTAAGCCCATCCCCCACATCGCTCATCCCCCGCTTTCGCGGGAATGAGCGGATTTTCTTTAGTCCAGGTGACACCGGATCAGCGCCCGGGCCGAACGAGCCACCGCGCGGACGGGGCCGTCGGCGCCCAGGGTGACACGGGCGGTGGCGGCGCCCTCCATCAAGAGCATCAGGGCGTCGGCGAGGTCATCGTCCTTGGCTCCGGCGCGATGGGACAGGTCGATCAGCCGCCGGTGCAGCTCTTTCTTGTAGTTGACCGACACTACCTGGGCCGGGTGGTTCTCCTCGTGCAGCTCGATGGCGGCGTTCGACAGCGGGCAGCCGTGGATGTCCTGCTTGCAGGCCTTGGTCTCGAAGGCGTCGAAGATCACCTCCAGCTGGGCGCGCGGCTCGGTGCAGCAGTAGGACGTGACCTCTTCCCACCAGGCCCAGTACTCGCGCTCCTGCTCGCGCAGCACCGCGGCGACCAGCTCGTCCTTGGACGGGAAGTTGCGGTACAGCGTCATCTTGGTGGCGTCGGCCTCGGCGGCGATCGTTTCGACGCCGACGGCCCGGATGCCGTGCTGGTAGAAGAGCTCGCGGGCGGTCTCGAAGATCCGGTCCCGCGCGGGTCGTTTGGACGCGGGCGCGCACACCGCCGCCGCTGCTTCCGTGTCGCCCCCGACATCGTCCCCAGAATTTCTTGTCGCCATTTCGGCAGGCCTCTCCTTGACGTGCGAGTTACCGGTCAGTATCTCTCCGCCACGTGGCGATGATACCGAACGGTCCCGTCACATCCTAAATCGTCCTTCGGGTCGCTCAGGTCAAGTAACAGGCCCTGCGACATTTCATTCTCTTAGACCCTAAAAACGGAGCGCACGCCATGCCGCCTCAAGCGACCGACTTCGCCCCCGCCGCCGACGCCGCGCCGTGCAAGGGTTTGCTGGCCTTCATGATCTGCAAGGCCACGGCGCTTCCGCGCTGGATCGAGACCATGGAAGAGGCCGAGGCCGCCCAGGCCCGCCCGTTCTTCCTGCACGAATAGCCAGAACAACAAGAACCCCCGCATCAACTCTTTGTCCGACAGGCATCTCCCCATGCGCCTTCAACCCCCCGCTCGCCTTCGACCCATTGTCACTTCGTTCGCCGGCCTCGCCGCCGTCGCCGTGCTGGCTGCCTGCTCGGCTCAAGCCAAGCAGGAAGCCGCCGCCCCGCCGCCGGCCCAGGTCACCGTGACCGACGTGGCCTTCAAGTCCCTGCGCCAGTGGGACGACTTCACCGGTCGTCTCGAGCCGATCGACACCGTCGAGATCCGCCCGCGCGTCTCCGGTTTCATTGACGGCGCGCAATTCTCGGAAGGCGCCCGCATCCGCAAGGGTCAGGTCCTCTTCCAGATCGACCCGCGCCCCTACAAGGCCGAGGCCGACCGCGCCGCCGCCGAGGTGGCCCGCGCCAAGGCCCAGCTGGACCTGGCGATCGTGAACCGCCAGCGCGGCGAGCGCCTGTTGGAACAGAACGCCCTGGCCCGCAGTGAATTCGACCGCGTCGCCTCCGAAGAGCGCGCCGCCCAGGCCAATGTCGCCTCGGCCCAGGCCGCCCTGCAGACCGCCCGCCTGAACCTGGAATGGACCAAGGTCACCTCGCCGATCGACGGCCGGGTCTCCAAGGCGATCATCACCCGTGGCAACCTGGTCACCCAGGCCAGCCTGCTCACGACCGTGGTGTCCGACACCCCGATCTACGCGGCCTTCAACGCCGACGAGCAGACCTTCCTGAAGTACGCCGCCAACGAACGCGGCAAGCAGAGCCCCGTCTATATGGGCCTGATGACCGAGGACGGTTATCCGCATGTCGGCAAGCTGGCCTTCATCGACAACGCCATGGACGCCAAGAGCGGCACGATCAACGGCCGGGCGATCTTCGCCAATGCCGACGGCCGCTTCACGCCGGGCCTGTTCGCCCGCATCCGCATGGTCAGCGCCGAGGCTCAGACGGTGGCTCTGGCCCCCGATCGCGCCGTCGCCACCGATCTGGGCAAGCGCTACGTCGTCGTGGTCAGCAAGGACAACAAGGCCGAGTATCGCCCGGTCGAGATCGGTCCGCTGGCCGGCAACCTGCGCATCATCCGCCAGGGCCTGAAGCCCGGCGACCGGGTGATCGTCGGCGGCCTGCAGAAGGTCAAGCCGGGCGACACCGTCGCGCCGGTCAAGGTCAAGACCGACGTCGCCGACCTGGCCCAGCTGGCGGCGCTCGAGACGAACACCCGCCAGAACTAAGCGTAGCGCCCGGCTCGAGTGTCTGAGCCGGGCGTCTTTTTCCAGGGTTTCGAACGGTTCCTTTGGCTCGCCGATTGGCGGGGAGGGACCGCTTGCGCCCCCACCACGCCTTTTTGGCGCGTACTCGTTTCCGCTCCTCCCCCGGAAAGACTGCCATGTCCTTCTCGAAGTTCTTCGTGAACCGGCCGCGCTTCGCGGCCGTGCTCTCCATCGTCATCTTCCTCGCCGGCCTGGTGGCGCTGCCCCAGCTGCCGATCAGCGAATATCCGGAAGTCGTGCCGCCGACCGTGGTCGTGCGCGCCGCCTATCCGGGCGCCAACCCGTCCGTCATCGGCCAGACCGTCGCCGCTCCGCTGGAGCAGGCGATCAACGGCGTCGAGGGCATGATCTACCAGTCGTCCCAGTCGGCCGCCGACGGGGCCATGGTGCTGACCGTGACCTTCGCGCTCGGCACCGACCTGGATAAGGCCCAGGTGCAGGTCCAGAACCGCGTCGCCCAGGCCCTGCCCAAACTGCCCCAGGAGGTGCAACGGATCGGGGTGACGACCGACAAGGCCTCGCCCGACCTGACCCTGGTCGTGCACATGACCTCGCCGAACAATCGCTACGACATGCTGTACCTCAGCAACTACGCGCAGCTGAACGTGCGCGACCGGCTGAAGCGCATCGACGGCGTTGGCGACGTGCAGATCTTCGGCGCGGGCTCGTACTCGATGCGCGTCTGGCTGGATCCCGAGAAGCTGGCCGCTCTGTCGATGACCGCTGGCGACGTCGTCCGCGCCTTGCGCGAACAGAACGTCCAGGTCGCCGCCGGCCAACTGGGCGCCCCGCCCAACGCCGGGTCGGGCGCCGATTTCCAGCTGTCGATCAACGCCCCCGGTCGCCTGACCGACGAGGAGCAATTCCGCCAGGTCATCGTCCGCTCGGGCGGCGACGGCCAGATCACCCGCCTGGGCGACGTGGCCCGCGTCGAGCTGGGCGCCAACAACTACGCCCTGCGCTCGTTGCTGGACAACAAGCCGGCCGTGGCCATGCCGATCTTCCAGCGCCCGGGCTCCAATGCCCTGGAGATGGCGGCCAACATCAAGAAGACGATGGCCGAGCTGAAGAAGGAATTCCCGGAAGGCGTCGACTACGAGATCGTCTACGACACCACGGCCTTCGTGCAGGAAAGCATCGACTCGGTGGTCCACACCCTGATCGAGGCCATCATCCTGGTCGTGCTGGTGGTGGTGCTGTTCCTGCAAGGCTGGCGCGCCTCGATCATTCCGCTGATCGCCGTGCCCGTCTCGCTGATCGGCACCTTCGCGATCATGCTGATGCTGGGTTTCGGCCTCAACGCCCTGACCCTGTTTGGCCTGGTGCTGGCCATCGGCATCGTCGTCGATGACGCCATCGTCGTGGTCGAGAATGTCGAGCGGAATATCGCGCTCGGCCTCGAACCCGCCGACGCCACCCGCAAGGCGATGGGCGAGGTGACCGGACCGATCATCTCGACCGCGCTGGTGCTGTGCGCGGTGTTCATTCCCACCGCCTTCATCAGCGGCCTGTCGGGCCAGTTCTACCGTCAGTTCGCCCTGACTATCGCCATCTCGACGGTGATCTCGGCCATCAACTCCCTGACCCTGTCGCCGGCCCTGGCCGCGGTGCTCCTGAAGTCGCACGACGCGCCCAAGGACCGCTTCCAGAAGCTGATCGACGCCTCGCTGAGCTGGCTGTTCAACCCGTTCAACCGCTTCTTCGCCAAGGCCTCGAACGGCTACGTCAACGGCGTGGCCAAGACCCTGGGCCGCTCCACCGCGGGCCTGGTAGTCTACGGCGTGCTGCTGGTGCTGACCATCTTCGCCTTCTCGCGCACCCCGACCGGCTTCGTGCCGCAGCAGGACAAGGCCTATGTGGTCGCCGTCGTGCAGCTGCCCGACGCCGCCTCGCTGGATCGTACGGAAGCGGTGGTCCGCCAGATGGGCGAGATCGCCAAGACCATTCCGGGCGTCAAGCACTCGGTGGCCTTCCCCGGCCTGTCGGTGAATGGCCTGATCAACAGCCCCAACTCGGCCGCGGTGTTCTACGCCCTGGACGATTTCAAGGACCGTGAGAGCAAGGAAACCCAGGCCGGCGCCATCGTCGGCGCCCTGAACCAGAAGTTCGGCGCCATCGCCGACGCCCAGATCGCCGTCTTCCCGCCTCCGGCCGTCCAGGGCCTGGGCACCATCGGCGGCTTCCGCATGCAGATCGTCGACAAGGCGGGCCTGGGTTCGGATGAGCTCTACAAGGCGACCCAGAACCTGATGGACAAGGCGCGGCAGGACCCCGCCCTGGCCGGCGTGTTCTCCAGCTACCAGGTGAGTGTGCCTAAGATCCAGGCCGACATCGATCGCGAGAAGGCCCGGGCCCAGGGCGTGTCCCTGACCGACCTGTTCGAGACGATGCAGGTCTATCTGGGCTCGCTGTACGTCAACGACTTCAACCGCTTCGGGCGGACCTACGAGGTCAACGTGCAGGCCGACCAGAGCTTCCGCCTGCAGCCCGAGCAGATGCTGCGCCTGCAGACCCGCAACGGCGACGGCCAGATGATCCCGCTGGGCGCCTTCGTCAGCTTCAACGAAGCCACCGGTCCCGACCGCGAGAGCCACTACAACGGCATGCTCACGGCCGAGATCAACGGCGGCCCTGGCGCCGGCTTCTCGACCGGCCAGGCCCAGAAGGCCCTGGAAGACCTGGCCAAGAAGGAGCTGCCCAACGGCATGGGCTACGAGTGGACCGAACTGACCTACCAGCAGATCCTGGCGGGCAACACGGCGGTCTTCGTCTTCCCGCTCTGCGTGCTGCTGGCCTTCCTGGTGCTGGTCGCCCAGTACGAAAGCTGGAGCCTGCCGCTGGTCGTGATCCTGATCGTTCCGATGACCCTGCTGTCGGCCCTGGCCGGCGTCTGGATCAGCAAGGGCGACAACAACATCTTCACCCAGATCGGCCTGATCGTGCTGGTGGGGCTGGCGTGCAAGAACGCCATCCTGATCGTCGAGTTCGCCAAGGAACGCGAGGAACACGGCGACAGCCCGCTGCAAGCGGTGCTGGAGGCCTGCCGCCTGCGCCTGCGGCCGATCCTGATGACCTCGATCGCCTTCATCATGGGGGTCTATCCCCTGGTGGTGTCGCACGGCGCGGGCGCTGAAATGCGCCGGGCCATGGGCGTGGCGGTGTTCTCCGGCATGCTGGGCGTGACGATCTTCGGCCTGATCCTGACCCCCGTCTTCTACTACGTCATCCGCCGCTTCACGGCCCGCAAAGCCGCGACCAAGACGGTGACGACCACGGCGGCTCCGGCCGCGGAGGCTCACTGATGTCTGTCATCAACACCCTGCGCGCCGCGCTGATCGCCGGCGTCTCCCTGACGGCCGCCGCCTGCGCGGTGGGGCCGAACTACACGGCGCCGGTGACCCCGCCGGCGGCCTTCCAGAACGCCGACCCGGCCGTCTTCACCGCCGCCAATCCCGAAGCCCAGTGGTGGAAGGCGTTTGGCGATCCGGTGCTGGACCAGCTGGTCGGCCAGGCCCTGGGCGGGAACCTGGATCTGCGCATCGCGGTCGCCCGCGTCGGCGAGGCCCGGGCCCTGTTCACCGAGCAGAGACTGGACCAGCTGCCGCACGTCACCGCCAACGGGACCTACGCCAAGCGTGACCAGCAGCAGCCCGGCTTCACGACCGAGCGGGCCGAGATCGAGAGCTACCAGGCCGGCTTCGACGCCCGCTGGGAGATCGACCTGTTCGGCCGCGTCCGGCGCGGTGTCCAGGCGGCCGGCGCGGAGGCGGGCGCTGTCCAGGCCGACCTGCGCGACGCCCAGGTCACGGTCGCCGCCGAGGTGGCGCGCAACTACCTCGAACTGCGCGGCGCCCAGGCCCGGCTGAAGGTCGCCCAGCGCAACCTGGAGACCCAGCGCGAGACCGTGCGCCTGACCAAGGTGCGGTTCGACGCCGGGGCCGGCAGCCCGATCGACGTGGCGAGCGCTCAAGCCCGCCTCAACGCCACCGAGTCGGTGATCCCAGCCCTGATCACGGCCGAGAAGCGCGCCAACCATCGCCTGGCGGTGCTGACCGGCCAGCGGCCCGGCGCGCTGGATACGCTGCTGGTGGCGCGCGCCAACGACGTTCAGCCGCTCATCACCGCCCTGCCGATCGGCGAGGCCGGCGATCTGCTGCGCCGTCGCCCGGACGTGCAGGCGGCCGAGCGTCGTCTGGCGGCGTCGACGGCGCGGGTCGGGGTGGCCACGGCAGACCTCTTCCCGCGGGTGTCGGTGACCGGCTTCGTCGGCTTCCTGTCGGGCACGGCCACGGGCTTCGGCAATAGCGCCAGCCAGGCCTGGTCGGTGGCTCCGACGATCAGCTGGCCAGCCCTCGACCTGGGCAGCGCCCACGCCCGCCTGCGAGCGGCGCGGGCTCGCGACGACGCGGCCCTGGCCAGCTACGACCAGACCGTGTTGCGCGCTCTGGAGGACCTGGAGAATGCCCTGGTCGCCTACAGCCAGCAGCAGGCCCAGCTGCGCAGCCTGACCGACCAGGCGGCCGCCTCGCGCCGCGCGGCCGAGCTGGCCCGCGTGCAGTACAAGGAGGGCGGCATCGACTTCCTGGTGCTGCTCGACGCCGAACGCACCCTGCTGGCCGCCGAGGACGCCCTGACCGTGGCCGAGACCGGCGTCAACACCAACGTGGTGGCGATCTACAAGGCGCTCGGCGGTGGCTGGTCGGCCTAGAACCAGCCCGCCTCGCGCAACGCCTTGGCGTAGGCGCGACTGACGGGCGCTTCGATGTCGCCCTTCAGCTGCAGGGTGGCCCGGCCGTCGCCGCGCCGGGCGTCCTGCACCGCGGCTTTCGCGACCCACCACGAGCGGTGGGTCTGAGCGCCTTCGATGCCGTCGAGTTCGGCGACGGCGTCGGACAGTCGCATCAGGATCAAGTCCTGGCCGCGCGAGGTGTGCAGGCGCAGATAATGGTCCTGCGCCTCGACGGCATAGAGCTCGCCGCCGCGCAGCTTGGGTGGCAGGCGCTCGATGAAGCGCGGGGCCGGCGCGCCGGCGGGGGCGGCATGGGTCTGCTCCGGGCGACGCTGGACCAGAAAGTTCAGCGCCGTCATGGCGGTGGTGACGATCAGCACCGGGGCCAGGTACAGCGGCAGGGCTTGCGGCCGCAATCCGCGCTGGAAGACCAGTTCGCTGACCAGCCAGACCACCGCCGTGAAGGGCAGGGTGACGCCAATCACAGTCATGGAGCCATAGAGCCAGGGCTTGGCGTCGGCCCGACCCTCGCGGCCGATCAGCCGGCTGACCAGGGTGCCGACGACTGCGCCGGCCACGCATAGGCCCACCCAATAGACCAGGCGGATCCCGAACGGCACGGCGTGGGTGCCGAAGGTTCCGAACAGCGCCAGGAACACGCCGGCCGCGGCCGACACGGCAAAGCCGCGCCGGGAGTCCCTGCCGGTCACCGCCGTTCGCGAAGCGTGAATGGCGCCGCCCAGCCGTTCACGAAGCGAGGCCGGCGACTGGCGCAACGACGATTGAGACACAGGACCAGCCACTCCACCAAGGCTCTCGACGGCGAGGCGATACGACGCCCCGCCACGACCGGGAGTGCAGGACAATGGCCGCGGACGGCAAGACAATTTCGCAAGTTCAGGTGCTGCGCACCGCCGCTGTCGGCGTTGGCGCCGCGGTTCTGATCGCAGCCCTGGCATCGCCCCAGGCCTTTGCTCTGGTCGAGCGCGTCCACGCCCCGGACTTCTCGAAGATCGCCGCCGCTCCTCCGGTCATCCAGATCCACCTGACCGCCGCGCTGACGGCCCTTTGCATCGGCGCGGTGCTGATGCTGCGGGTCAAGGGCACGACCCTGCACAAGCTGCTGGGCTGGACCTGGGTGATCGCCATGGGGACGACGGCGGTCAGCTCGCTGTTCATCCAGACGATCAATCCCGGCCACTTCAGCTTCATCCACCTGCTGTCGGGCTGGACGATCGTGGGCCTGCCCGGCGCCGTCTACGCCATCAAGCGCGGCAAGGTCGCCGCCCACCGCCGCGCCATGACCGGCATGTTCGTCGGCGGTCTGCTGATCGCCGGTCTCTTCACCTTCCTCCCCGGCCGCCTGCTCTGGACCGTGTTCCTGGGCTGAGCCGCCTCCACGCCGAAATCCATTCTCGAAGGACAAACACCATGAAGACCCTGATCGCCGCTCTCGCCCTTTGCGCCGTCATCGCGCCCGCCGCCCACGCCGCCGACCTGACCCTGACCTTCCCAGGCCTGAAGGCCAGGACCGGGACCGTGCTGATCGCCGTCTATGACAGCCCCGAGAGCTGGGCTTCGGGCAAGCCGACGCGGGCCGCGACAGCCTCGGCCGCCGCCGACCTGCCGACCGCCAAGCTGGAGGGCCTGCCGGATGGGACCTATGCGGTGCGCGCCGTCCACGACGTCGACGGCGACGGCAAGATGGGCCGCAACCCCTTTGGCATCCCCACCGAGCCCTACGGCTTCTCGAACGACGCGCCGCCTGTGATGGGCCCGCCCGCCTTCGAAGCCGCCGTCTTCCCGCTCAAGGGCAGTGTCGCCCAAGCCATTCACCTGAACTGAGCGGAGCCGCGATCATGAACCGCCGCGAGATCCTGAGCGCTGCGGCCCTGCTGGGCGGCGCTTCCCTGCTGACCCCCGAGGCCGTCTGGGCTGCGGCGGCGAATGACTGGACCCTGGGCGTGGCGGATGTCGAAAGCGACATCGCGCCCACCGCCCTGACCCGCTTGCATGGTCGCGCGCCGGCCCAGCTGAAGGGCACGCTGTTCCGCAATGGCCCTGCCAGGTTCCGCCGTCCGGGCGGTAGCGTCGGCCACTGGTTCGACGGCGACGGGCTGGTCCGCAAGTTCCAGATCGCCGACGGCCAGGCGCGAATGAGCGCCCGCTTCGTCGATACCGCAAAGCGCCGGCGCGATACGGCGGCGGGGGCCGCCATCACCCCGGGCTACGGCACCGTGGCGGGCCCCGGCGCCAAGCTGTCCGGTCCCGACGACGCCAACCCTGCCAACACCTCGGTGATGATGGCCGGCGGCGAGCTTTGGGCGCTGTGGGAGGGCGGCTCGCCCACGGTGCTGGACCCGGTCACCCTGGAAACGCGTGGTCTCAAGACCCTCCGGCCGGATCTGAAGGGCATGCCGTTCCTGGCCCATCCCCGCGTGCAGCCGGACGGTACGGTCTGGAATCTGGGCCTGGCGGGCCAGCATGCGCTGATCTGGAAGCTGGCCCCTGACGGCGCGCTTCAGAAGGCCGAGATGATCACCCTGCCGCGCAGCGCCTATATGCACGACTTCACCGCCACGGCCCGCCATCTGGTGATCGTGCTGCAGCCGTGGGTGCAGCAGCGGCTGACCATGCCGGTGGTCGACGCCATGGCCTGGAAGCCGGAGCTGGGGACCCAGGTGCTGGTCATCGACAAGGACGACCTGTCCAGCCGCCGGATCTTCGAACTGCCGCCGTTCTTCTTCTTTCACCTGGGTGACGGCTGGGAGGAGCGCGACGGGACCATCCGCTTCGACGCCTGCATCGACGAGGACCCGTCGGGCACGGCCGCCAACGGCGGGGCGATCCTGCGTGGCGAACAGCTGCGGGCGACCCCTCCGCGCCGGGCCCTAATCACCCTGCGCGCCGACGGCCGGGGCGAACTGGCCAAGGAGATGGTCAGCGCCGAGTTCCCACGCGGCGACGCCCGCTTCGCCGGACTGGCCCGTCGCTATTCCGTGCACGTCACCAACCAGCGCGCCGAACGTCCGCTGTTCCAGGGGCTGGCGGTGCGCGACTGGACGCGCGATCGCGACCAGGTGTTCGACTTCGGCTCGCGTCATCTGGTCGAAGAGGCGGTGTTTGTCCCGCGCCCCGGATCCTCGGAGGAGCTGGATGGCTGGCTGGTCGGCACGACCCTGAATCTCGACGCCAAGGCCACCGAGCTTCACGTGTTCGACGCGCGCCATGTGGACAGGGGGCCAATCACCGCCTGGCGCGCGCCTGCGGCCCTGCCGGTGACCTTCCACGGGGTCTTCGTGCCAGCTTGACGTAAGGGTCATTCTTGCCAGGCCCGCTGGGTTGCGCCTATCCGAGGACGGAGCGCAATCACGGCGGGCCCCTTTTCGATGACCGCAGCCAAGACCTTGCCGGACGCTGGACCTCGTTCCGGCGGACGCGGCCGACCGTCCAAGGCCAAGGGCCTGGACCTGAAGGAAACCATCCTCGACGCGGCCGAGGGCCTGTTCGCGCGCCATGGCTTCTACGGCGTGACGACCCGCCAGGTGGCGTCCGAGGCCGGCGTCGACACCGCCCTGATCCACTACTATTTCGGCGCCAAGCGTGAGCTGTTCGACGCGGTGTTCCTGCGCCGGGCCGAGATCCTGAACCAGGCCCGCGAGGCCTCGATGGACGCCTATGTGAAGGCCGTTCCCGCCGCGGAGATGACCGTCGAGGGGGTGATCGAGGCCTTCATCGAGCCGTTGCTGCGCATCTCCCAGGACGGCGGGCCAGGCTGGAAGAGCTACTTCGCCTTGGTCGCTCAGGTGAACAACACCCCGGCCTGGGGCGGCGAGACCATGGCTCGGTTCTTTGACCCCGTGGTCCATCGTCTGGTCGAGACCCTGAAGTCGGTCCGTCCTCAGGCCGAGTATCGCGACCTCTACTGGTGCTATCAGTTCCTGACCGGATCGATGATGCTGACCCTGTCGGAGACGGGGCGCATCGACTCGCTGTCGGAAGGCGAATGCCATTCCAGCGACCTGGAAGCCGTGCGGCGACGGCTGTTCTCTTATTGCGCGGCGGGCTTCGAAGCCGTGATCGCCAAGGCTTCCTCCGCCCCCTGACTTTCCTTTTCATCACTTGATGAAAAAAGACTGGCGTCCGGCGCCGGTTCGAGTGATGGTGTCTGCAATTCGCCATTCGATGAAATGGCGATCGCCGCGCGCGCGTCCGCAAAAAGACGGATCCGGTTCGGCAGGGCGGAAACCAGGGAGGGGAGCACCCCATGACGTCTATGTGGAAAACCGCATTGCTGGCCGGTGCGGCTTGGAGTGCGATCGCCGGCTTTGCCGTGGCGCAGGAGGCCCAAGTCCAGCAAGGCATGGCCGCGGAGGGCCTGTCGGTCGACGAAGTCGTCGTCACCGCCCGCCGTCGCGAGGAAAGCCTCAAGGACGTCCCGGTCGCCGTCACCGCCTTCTCGGCCGCCAAGCTGGAACAGCAGGGCGCGGCGGACATCACCGTCCTGTCGCAGACCGTCCCGAACATCACCGTCCAGACCGCCCGTGGTTCGAACTCGACCCTGATCAGCTACATCCGCGGCGTGGGCCAGCAGGATCCGCTGTGGGGCTATGAGCCGGGCGTCGGCCTCTATGTCGACGACGTCTATATCTACCGCCCGCAGGGCGCGGTGCTGGACGTGTTCGACATCGAGCGCATCGAAGTTCTGCGCGGCCCGCAGGGCACGCTGTACGGCCGCAACACCATCGGCGGCGCCATCAAGTACGTGACCAAACGTCTGGGCGACGACGCCAGCGCCAAAGTTAGAGCCACCTACGGCAGCTACAATCAGACCGACCTGCTGGTCTCGGCCCAGACCCCGATCGGCGGCTCGGGCCTGTCGATCGGCGGCGCCTACGCCCTCTACAAGCGCGACGGCTACGGCGAGAACCTGACCACGGGCGCGGAGCACTACAACAAGGACGTCCAGGCCATCCGCCTGAGCGCCGAATACAAGCCGACCGACACCCTGTTCTTCCGCCTGGCCTATGACCGGGTCGAGGACGACAGCAACCCGCGTCACGGCTATCGCGAAACCCTGCCGACCGCCGGCAACTACCCGCTGCTCAAGAGCGTCTACGACACCCGCGCGGGCCTGGGCGACAAGAACCACGTCAAGACCGAGGGTCTGTCGCTGACGGCCGAGTGGAACGCGACCGAGAACCTGACCTTCAAGTCGATCACCGCCGACCGCAAGGGCCACACCCAGACCCTGATCGACTTCGACGGCACCCCGCTGCCGACGCTGGACGTGCCGGCCACCTATGACGACCGCTCGTTCTCGCAGGAACTGCAGGCCGTCTATTCGGACGAGAACGTCCAGGGCGTGTTCGGCCTGTACTACATGAACAGCCAGGCCTCGGGCGAGTTCGACACCATCGCCGGCAACCTGGGCGTCTCGATCGCCGATGGCGGCAAGGTCAGCACCCAGAGCTTCGCAGCCTTCTTCGACTTCAGCGCTAACCTGACCGACCGCCTGAAGGTCTCGCTGGGCGCCCGCGCCACGCGCGACGCCAAGCGCTCGAACGTCTTCCGCCTGTTCTATCTGGGCGCGACGCCGTCGCCGTACCAGGGCGGCGCCCAGCGTCCGATCCTGCAGACGCGCACCAACTACAGCGCCGAGAAGACCTTCTCGCAGTTCACGCCTCGGGTCTCGGTCTCGTACGACCTGAGCGACGACCTGACGACCTACGCCTCGTTCTCGAAAGGCTTCAAGTCGGGCGGCTGGGACATGCGCGGCGACGCCTTGATCACCCCGCAGACCGTCAACGGCTACAAGCCCGAGGTGGTCAAGACCTACGAGGCCGGCCTGAAGGGCTACATGCTCGATCGCCGGGTCTCGTTCTCGTCGGCGGTGTTCCTGTCCAAGTACACCGACCAGCAGGTCACGACCCAGGTCGTGGTGCCGTCGGGCATCGCCAGCTCGGTCGACAACGCTGGCTCCTCGACGCTGTACGGCGCCGAGTTCGAGGCCAACGCCAAGCTGACCCAGAGCCTGTCGGGCAATGTCTCCGTCGGCTACATCCACGCCAAGTACGACAGCTTCAGCCGCTTCGTGCCGGCCGGCGCACCCAATCCGCTGAACCCGTCCACCACGCTGGCGACGGGCCAGGTGATCAACGTCGCCGATCTCTACGGCTTCCAGAACACCCCGGAATGGACGGGCAATGTCAGCCTGACCTGGCGCGGCGACGTGGCGGGCGGTAGCCTGGCGATCACCCCGATGGTCAGCTATCGCGACAGCTATCAGCAGTTCGAGCAGCCGCTGCCGGCCCTCGACCAGAAGGCCTTCACCCTGGTGGACATGACGGCGATCTGGACCGCTCCGGGCGGCCGCTACAAGCTGGCCCTGACCGGCAAGAACCTGACCAACGAGCGCTATCGCACGGGCGGCTACAACTTCGCCGGGGCGACCTACAACAACTCGGTGATCGGCTTCTACGGTCCGCCGCGCACCGTCGCCGGCTCGATCGAGGTGGCGTTCTAATTATTCTAGGCGACTAAGCTGGGCGGGACTTGCTGCAACAGGTCCCGCCCTTTCTTTATGTAAGCGTCAGCGTAAACGGGGGCAGATGATGAGCGATCAACCGACTGAGACGGCGCCGGCCAAGAGCGGCTATCGCTACGTCGTGCTGGCGATGCTGATCATCGCCTACACCTTCAACTTCCTGGACCGGCAAATCCTGGGCATCCTGGCCAAGCCGATCAAGGACGAGTTCGGCCTGACCGACGCCCAGTTCGGCCTGATGGGCGGGCTGGCCTTCGCGTTGCTCTACACGACCCTGGCCATTCCGATCGCCTGGCTGGCCGACCGCTTCAGCCGCGTCTGGATCATGACCGCCGCCCTGACCCTGTGGAGCGGCTTCACCGCCATGTGCGGCCTGGTCGGCAGCTTCGGCCAGTTGTTTCTGGCCCGGATGGGCGTGGGCATCGGCGAGGCGGGCGGCGTGGCTCCCGCCTATTCGCTGATCGCCGACTACTTCCCCAAGCATCAGCGCGCCCGGGCCCTGGCGGCCTATGCCTTCGGCATCCCGCTGGGCACGGCGGCCGGCACCTTGGTCGGCGGCTTGCTGGCGGTGAACTACGGCTGGCGCACGGCCTTCATCGTCGTCGGCCTCTTGGGCGTTTTGCTGGCCCCGATCTTCCGTCTGGTCGTGCGCGATCCGCCGCGCGGCGGCGCCGATCGCGCGCCCGATGCGCCGCCGGTCGCGCCGGAGCCCGCCGCGCCGGTCGGCGAGGTATTCCGTCTGCTGGCGGCCAAGCCTAGCTTCTGGCTGCTGTCGTTGGGCGCGGCCTCGTCCTCAGTCTGCGGCTATGGCGTCGCGGCCTGGCTGCCGTCGTTCTTCATGCGCAGCCTGGGCCTCACCCTGGGACAGACCGCCTGGTACTATTCGGGCATCGCCTTCCTGGGTGGCATCGTCGGCATCTGGATGGGCGGCGCCGTCGCCGACCGCCTGGGCGCCAAGTCCAAGGCCGGCTATCCGCTGACGCCCGCCGTGGCCTTCCTGATCTCGGTGCCGTGCTTCCTGCTGGCCATGAACAGCGGATCGCTGGTCGGCGGCCTGGGCGGGACGGCGTCCCTGACCGTGGCCTTCCTGATCTTCCTGATCCCCACGGGCCTGAACCTTGCCTGGCTGGGACCGATCACCGCCGCCGTCCAGCACTTGGCGCCCGCGCCAATGCGGACCACGGCCTCGGCCCTGTTCCTGTTGATCAACAACCTCTTGGGGATCGCTGTCGGCATCTACTATTTCGGCGCCGTCTCGGATCTGCTGCGCCCGACCTTCGGCGAGGAGTCGCTGCGCTGGTCGATCTATACCGGCCTGGGCTTCTACCTGCTGGCGGCCCTGCTGTTCTTCCTGGCCTCGCGCCGCCTGGACAAGGACTGGGTGGAGTAGGGTGCGGCGAGACGTCGCTGAGCGCTAGCCATAAGCGCCACCGTTCGGTCATGATCGGGGATCAAGCGAAGCTCAAACCACGAGCGCCGTCATGAGCCCAGAAGACCGCCCCATCTTCCACGACCCGTCGGGCAAGCGCGAGCGGCGGGCCAAGTTGGTCCTGGGCGTCATCGCCTCGGTCGTCGCCGCCCTCGTGGCCGGCTTCGTCGCCACCCTGGCCTTCGCGCCGCGTCTGCCCGATGCGCCGCTGCGGGATCCGCGGGTCCTGACCGCCCTGCATCAGGAAACGCCGCACAAGAAGGCCAAGGCGGCCGAGGCTTGGCGACGCGTGCCCCGACCGAAGGCCGCGCCCAACGGGACGGCTGTGCGGCCGCTGTCGGTGGGCTTCTACGTCTCGTGGGACGAAGACAGCCGCGAGTCCCTGCGACGCAACATCGACAAGCTGGACGTGGTCTCGCCGCAGTGGGTGGCGATCGAGGGCAGCAAGGGCGATCTCAGCCTGGTCGACGACCCGCAAGGCGCGGCGCGGATCGCCGCCGCCGCCAACCATCCGGCGGTGCTGCCCCTGGTCCACAACTCGGCCAACGCCGCCTTCGACGGGCCGCTGGCTGACGCCCTGCTGGCCGACCCGTTGGCCCGCCGCAAGCTGATCGACAACCTGTCCGCCCTGGCCCAGCGCAAGGGCTACGGCGGCTATGTCTTCGACTTCGAGGCCCTGTCCGCCAAGGGGCTGGCGGCCTATCCGCAGTTCCTGGACGAGGCGCGCGCGGTCCTGAAGCCCGCCGGCCGCGAGGTCTGGGTCACCGCCCCGTTCGACGAGGAGGGCTGGCCGCTGAAGCGGCTGCAGCAGGCGTCCGACACTCTGGTGCTGATGGCCTACGACCAGCACTACGCCCTGGGTGATCCTGGCCCCAATGCCGGCCAGGACTGGTACGAGGCCGAACTGGAGAAACGCTTCTCCAGCCTGGATCCGTCTCGCACGATCATGGCCCTGGGCGCCTATGGCTACGACTGGACGCTGAACAAGGATGGCAGTCACGCCTCGGGGGCGCCGGCGACCTTCCACGAGGCCATGCGCAACGCCCAGGATTCGGGCGCCAAGATCCGGATGGACGACGACGCCCTCAATCCGACCTACGGCTACACCGACGACAACGGCGACGATCACGTTGTCTGGTTCCTGGACGCGGTCACCCTGTTCAACCAGGTCAAGGTCACCGACGCCTGGAAGCCGCGCGGCTACGCCCTGTGGCGGATGGGCATGGAGGATCCCGACGTCTGGTCGCTGCTGGGCAAGCCTTATGGCCAGGCCTCGGCGGCGGGCTTGACGGCGCTGGCCAACGGGCAGGGGGTCGACTTCGACGGCGGCGGCGAGGTGCTACGGGTCGCCCAGCTGCCGACGCCCGGCAAGCGCACCCTGGAGTTCGACCCCGACACCGGCCTCGTTTCCGGCGAGACCTATGACGCCATCCCCAGCGGTTACGTCATCGATCGCTACGGCCAGAAGAAGGGCGTCGTGGCCCTGACCTTCGACGACGGCCCCGATCCGCGCTGGACGCCCAAGATCCTGGATATCCTGAAGGCCAAGCAGGCGCCGGCGACCTTCTTCGTCATCGGCCAGAACATGCAGAAGCATCCCGAGCTGGTGATGCGCGAGGTCCGAGAGGGCCACGACGTCGGCGGCCACAGCTGGACCCATCCCAATATCGGCGAGACGCCGCTGCCGCAGGTGCAGGTCGAGCTGAACGCCACCCAGCGCCTGTTCGAGGTGCTGACGGGCCGCTCGATGCGCCTGTTCCGGCCGCCGTTCTTCGGCGACGCCGAGCCCTCGACCCCGCGTGAGGTGGCGCCGCTCGTGATCGCCCAGACCCTGGGCTACATGACCGTGGGCCTGCGCATCGACCCCGACGACTGGCAGAAGCCGACGCCGCACCAGATCATCGACCGTACCCTGGACCGCCTGGACAATCCGGGCGACCGGCCGGGGCAGGTGGTGCTGCTGCACGATGCTGGCGGAGACCGCAGCCGGACGATCGCGGCGCTGCCGGGGCTGATCGACCAGATCCGCGCCCGCGGCTATCGGCTGGTCACGGTCGGCGATCTGGCCGGCATGACCCCTCAGCAGGTGATGCCGCCGACCTCGCGCACCGCCGTGGACCTGGCGCTGGACCGCCTGGGCTTCGACTTCTTCCGCTGGACCCAGGCGGCGATGACCTTCCTATTCATCACCGCGATCTTCCTCGGCGTCGCGCGGCTGGTGTTCCTGGCCAGCCTGGCCCTGGTCCACCGCTTCTGGACCCACGAGGAACCGGCCGACTTGGACGGCGCCGACGGTCCGCTGGTCAGCGTGCTGATCCCCTGCTTCAACGAGGAGAAGGTGATCGCCGCCTCGATCGCGCGGATCCTGGAGAGCGACTGGAAGAACCTGGAGGTGCTGGTCTTGGATGACGGCTCCAAGGACCGCACGGCCGACGAGGTGCGCGACCACTTTGCCGATGATCCGCGCGTGACGCTGCTGAGCTTCGAGAACGGCGGCAAGGCGAGAGCGGTCAACAAGGGTCTGGCCGTGGCGCGGGGCGAGTATGTGGTGGCCCTGGACGCCGACACCCTGTTCCCGCCCGAGACCATCGGCCGCCTGGCCCGCTGGTTCCAGGATCCGGACGTCGGGGCGGTGGCGGGCAACGCCATCGTCGGCAATCGCCTGAACATCGTCACCCGCTGGCAGGCCCTGGAATATGTCACCGCCCAGAACCTGGAACGCCGCGCGCTGTCGGCCCTGGGCGCGGTCACCGTGGTGCCGGGGGCGGTGGGCGCGTGGCGCAAGAGCGTGCTCGACGCCCTGGGCGGCTATCCGTCCGACACCCTGGCTGAGGATCAGGACCTGACCATCGCTTGCCAGCGCGCCGGCTGGAAGGTGGCCTTCGACCCCGAGGCCCGCGCCTATACCGAGGCGCCCGACACCGTCGGCGGTCTTCTCAAGCAGCGCTTTCGCTGGTCGTTCGGTACGCTGCAGTGCGTTTGGAAGCACCGCCGGGCGATGTTCAGCACGAAGACCCCGGTCCTGGGCTTCGTGGCGCTGCCGCAGATCTGGCTGTTCCAGATCATCCTGGCCGTGGCCGCGCCGCTGGTCGACCTGGCGGTGGTCTGGAGCCTGATCGCGGGTCTGTATGGCGCGATCGCCCATCCGGTGGAGTGGCGGCCCGACGACATGCTGCTGGGTTTGGCCTACTGGGCGATCTTCATCGCGGTGGACCTCTCGGCCGGCGCTCTGGGCATGGCGTTGGAGAAGCGCGCGCCGTGGTCGGACCTGCCGTTCCTGCCCGTCCAGCGGTTCGGCTATCGCCAGCTGATGTACTATGTCGTGGTCAAGTCGGTGGTCATGGCCATTCGCGGCGGCCGGGTCGGCTGGGGCAAGCTTGAGCGGCGCGCGACGGTATCGGTGACCCCCGACGGCTGAGGCGCCAGTGTCCGGGTATCAGCAAATCTGATCCGTCAGCTGTTTCCCGGATCCGACAACGGCTGATCCAGCCCATTTTTTGGCGCTGTCGGAGGTCGATTTTGTGACCGGTAACAGTAGGCGCGCCCAGCGCACGCTTGTGCCCAGGGCGTGCAGGCCGGCGCGGGGAATGTCCTTTCGGCCAGAAGAAGCCCGCAAGGCCTCACCTTATCGCCTTCGTGCGGTTGCGCCTGAGAAACAGCGCTCCTATAACCCGGCCACATTTCAGAAAGCCGTCGTCGAGACCGGGCCCTCATGAACATTCACGAACATCAAGCCAAAGCCGTACTCGCCGAGTTCGGCGCCCCCGTGCCGCGCGGCTTTGCCGCCTTCACGCCGGACGAAGCCGCCGCCGCCGCTGAAAAGCTGGGCACGTCGGTCTTCGTCGTGAAGAGCCAGATCCACGCCGGTGGCCGTGGCAAGGGCAAGTTCGAGGGCCTGGGCCCCGACGCCAAGGGCGGCGTGCGCGTCGTCAAGTCGGTCGAGGAAGTCCGCACCAACGCCGAGGAAATGCTCGGCCGCGTGCTGGTGACCCACCAGACCGGCCCCAAGGGCAAGCAGGTGAACCGCCTCTACATCGAGGAAGGCGCCGCGATCGCCAAGGAATTCTACCTGTCGCTGCTGGTTGACCGCGCCTCGAGCAAGGTCTCGGTGGTCGCTTCGACCGAAGGCGGCATGGACATCGAGGACGTCGCCCACTCGACGCCCGAGAAGATCCACACCTTCACCATCGACCCGGCGACCGGCGTGTGGCCGACCCACACCCGCGCCCTGGCCAACGCCCTGGGCCTGACCGGCGGTCTGGCCAAGGAAGCCGCCTCGCTGCTGAACCAGCTGTATACGGCGTTCATGGCCAAGGACATGGCCATGCTGGAAATCAACCCGCTGATCGTGACCGCGGATGATCACCTGAAGGTTCTCGACGCCAAGCTGTCGTTCGACGGCAACTCGCTGTTCCGTCACCCGGACATCAAGGAACTGCGCGACGAGAGCGAAGAAGACCCCAAGGAAATCGAAGCCTCGAAGTACGACCTGGCCTATATCGCCCTCGACGGCGAAATCGGCTGCATGGTCAACGGCGCGGGCCTGGCCATGGCCACCATGGACATCATCAAGCTGTACGGCGCCGAGCCGGCCAACTTCCTGGATGTCGGCGGCGGCGCGTCGAAGGAGAAGGTCACCGCGGCCTTCAAGATCATCACCGCCGATCCGGCCGTGAAGGGCATCCTGGTCAACATCTTCGGCGGCATCATGCGCTGCGACATCATCGCGGAAGGCGTCATCGCCGCCGTGAAGGAAGTCGGTCTCCAAGTTCCGCTGGTCGTCCGTCTGGAAGGCACCAACGTCGAACTCGGCAAGAAAATCATCTCGGAAAGCGGCCTGAACGTCATCGCCGCCAACGATCTGTCTGACGGCGCCGAGAAGATCGTCGCTGCTGTGAAGGGCGCCCGCTAAATGTCGGTTCTGATCGGTTCGCAAACCAAGGTCATCTGCCAGGGCATCACCGGCGCCCAAGGCACCTTCCACTCGGAACAGGCCATCGCCTACGGCACCAAGATGGTCGGCGGCGTCACGCCCGGTAAGGGCGGCCAGACCCACATCGGCCTGCCGGTGTTCAACACCGTCGCCGAAGCCAAGGACCGCACCGGCGCCGACGCCTCGGTTATCTACGTCCCGCCGCCCTTCGCGGCCGACTCGATCCTGGAAGCCATCGACGCGGAAATCCCGCTGATCATCTGCATCACCGAAGGCATCCCGGTGCTGGACATGGTCAAGGTGAAGAAGGCTCTGGCCGGCTCGCGCTCGCGCCTGATCGGCCCGAACTGCCCCGGCGTCCTGACGCCGAACCAGTGCAAGATCGGCATCATGCCGGGCGGCATCTTCTCGGAAGGCTCGGTCGGCGTCGTGTCGCGTTCGGGCACCCTGACGTACGAAGCCGTGTTCCAGACGACCAACGCGGGCCTCGGCCAGACGACGGCTGTCGGCATCGGCGGCGACCCGGTCAAGGGCACCGAGTTCATCGACGTGCTGGAACTGTTCCTGGCCGACGAAGCCACCAAGTCGATCGTCATGATCGGTGAAATCGGCGGCTCGGCCGAAGAAGAAGCGGCGCAGTTCCTGAAGGACGAAGCCAAGCGCGGTCGCAAGAAGCCCATGGTCGGCTTCATCGCTGGCCGTACGGCTCCTCCCGGTCGTCACATGGGCCACGCCGGCGCCATCGTGTCGGGCGGCAAGGGCGGCGCTGAGGACAAGATCGCGGCGATGGAAGAAGCGGGCATCCGCGTCTCGCCTTCGCCGGCCAAGCTGGGCGAGACCCTGCTGGAAGTGCTCAAAGGCTAAACTAACACCGAAACCCCGCCCCGCGCGGGGCCCAGGTTTTTTGCGACCGCCAGTCGACGATCCGAAAAAATCACCTGGGCCCCGCCTATCGACGGGCGCCCGGGCGATTGAGAGACTATATTTACGGGCTTGCGGTAGCGCTCCCGTAAGCAAGCGGATCTAAGGCGAACAACAATGGCGGACGACGCAGGCATCCTCAACCAGGTCTTGACCGAGACCAGCTTCCTTTACGGGGCCAATGCGGCCTTCGTGGAAGACCTCTACGCCCAGTGGGCGGAGAGCCCCGGATCGGTCGATCCCTCGTGGAACGCCTTCTTCTCGACCCTCGCCGAGCAGACCGACCAGGTTAAGCGCGCCGCGCAGGACCCGGCCTGGACCCCCAAGAAGGTGCCGAGCGCCCGTCCCGACTGGCTGTCGGCCCTGGACGGCCAATGGGCCAGCGTTGCTCCCGCCGTCGAAGCCAAGATCGCCAAAGCTGTCGAGGGCAAGGCCCCGGGCGCTTCGGCCGAAGCCGTCCGCGCCGCCACGTTGGACAGCCTGCGCGCCATCATGATGATCCGGGCCTACCGGATGCGCGGTCACCTGGCCGCCAACCTCGACCCGCTGGGCCTTGATCCGCCCAAGGACGCCAGCGAGCTGGATCCGGCCACCTACGGCTTCGCCGAGGCCGACTACGACCGTCCGATCTTCCTGGACTTCGTGCTGGGTCTGGAGACCGCCACGATCCGCGAGATCCTGACGATCCTGCGCCGCACCTACTGCGGCAATGTCGGCGTCCAGTACATGCACATCTCCGACCCGGCCGAGAAGGCCTGGCTGCAGGAGCGCATCGAAGGTCGCGACAAGGAGATCGTGTTCTCCAAGGAGGGCAAGGTCGCCATCCTGAAGAAGCTGATCGAGACCGAAGGCTTCGAGAAGTTCCTGCACAAGCGCTTCCCCGGCACCAAGCGTTTCGGCCTGGACGGCGGCGAATCCATGGTCCCGGCCATGGAGCAGATCATCAAGCGCGGCGGCGCGCTGGGCGTGAAGGACATCGTCCTGGGCATGCCGCACCGTGGCCGCCTGAACGTGCTGGCCGCGGTGATGGGCAAGCCCTACCACGTCATCTTCCACGAGTTCCAGGGCGGCTCGTCGGTCCCCTCGGACGTCGAGGGTTCGGGCGACGTGAAGTATCACATGGGCGCCTCGTCGGACCGTGAGTTCGACGACAACAAGGTCCACCTGTCGCTGACCGCCAACCCGTCGCACCTGGAAATCGTCAACCCGGTCGTGATCGGCAAGGCCCGGGCCAAGCAGGCCTTCACCCTGCGCGAACAGCCGGACGCCGGCCGCGGCCACGTGCTGCCGCTGCTGCTGCACGGCGATGCGGCCTTCGCGGGCCAGGGCGTGGTGGCTGAGTGCTTCACCCTGTCGGGCCTGAAGGGCTACCGCACGGGCGGCACCATCCACTTCATCGTCAACAACCAGATCGGCTTCACGACCAGCCCGCGTTACTCGCGCTCGTCGCCATACCCCAGCGACATGGCGCTGATGGTCGAGGCCCCGATCTTCCACGTGAACGGCGACGACCCCGAAGCTGTCGTCTTCGCGGCCAAGGTCGCGACCGAATATCGCCAGATGTTCGGCAAGGACGTGGTCATCGACATGGTCTGCTATCGCCGCTTCGGCCACAACGAAGGCGATGATCCGACCATGACCTCGCCGGTCATGTACGCCAAGATCAAGGGCCACCCGCCGACGCGTGAACTCTACGCCAATCGCCTGATGGGCGAAGGCGTGATCAGCCAGGCCGAGTCGGATAGCTGGGTCACCGAGTTCGAGACCTTCCTCGACAAGGAATTCGACGCCGGCAAGAGCTACAAGGCCAACAAGGCCGACTGGCTGGACGGCAAGTGGGCCGGCCTGACCCTGCCGGGCGACGAAGATCGCCGCGGCAAGACGGCCTTCCCGCTGACCCGCCTGCAGGAACTGGGTCGTCAGATCACGACGATCCCGGAACGGATCAACGCCCACAAGACCGTGCGCCGCGCGATCGAGAACCGTCGCGACGCGTTCGCCAAGGGTGAAGGCATCGACTGGGGCGCGGCCGAACACCTGGCCTTCGCCACCCTGCTCGACGAGGGCCTGCCGGTCCGCCTGTCGGGTCAGGACTCGGTGCGCGGCACGTTCACCCAACGCCACTCGGACGTCATCGATCAGACGACCGAAGAGCACTACACGATGCTCAACAACATCCGTCCCGGTCAGGCCAACTACGAAGTCATCGACTCGGCCCTGTCGGAAGAGGCGGTTCTGGGCTTCGAATACGGCTTCTCGCTGGCCGACCCGAACACCCTGACCCTGTGGGAAGGCCAGTTCGGCGACTTCGTGAACGGCGCCCAGGTGGTCATCGACCAGTTCATCAGCTCGGGCGAACGCAAGTGGCTGCGGATGAGCGGTCTCGTGATGCTCCTGCCGCACGGCTATGAAGGCCAGGGCCCCGAGCACAGCTCGGCGCGCCTCGAGCGCTTCCTGCAGTCGTGTGCGGAAGACAACATGCAGGTCGTCAACTGCACGACGCCGGCCAATTACTTCCACGCCCTGCGTCGCCAGATGCACCGCGAGTTCCGCAAGCCGCTGATCGTGATGGCCCCCAAGAGCCTGCTGCGCCACAAGCGCGCCGTCTCGAACATCGCCGACTTCGCCGAGGGCTCGACCTTCCACCGCGTGATGGTGGACGGCGCCGAGGCCGGTTGCGACGTCGGCGGGATCACGCTGAAGAGCGACGATCAGATCAAGCGCGTCATCGTCTGCTCGGGCAAGGTCTACTTCGACCTGGTCGATCACCGCGCCAAGACCGGCCGCGACGACATCTATCTGCTGCGTCTGGAGCAGTTCTATCCGTGGCCGATGAAGTCGCTGATGAACGTGCTGGGCCGCTTCAAGAACGCCGACCTGGTCTGGTGCCAGGAAGAGCCCAAGAACATGGGCGGCTGGACCTTCGTCGATCCGTGGATGGAGCTGACGCTGGACAAGCTGGACATCAAGGCCAAGCGCGCCCGCTATGTCGGTCGTCCGGCCTCGGCCTCGACGGCCGCGGGCCTGATGAGCCGCCACCTGAAAGAACTCGAGACCTTCCTGAACGAGGCGTTCGCGTAAGCGGACTCCTCGGACAGACCTGAAACCCGCCGGACCGAACAAGAGAGACCTGGAAAGCCCCATGGCCGACATCAATACGCCCGCCCTCGGCGAGTCCGTCACCGAAGCGACGGTCGCCCGCTGGACCAAGAAGGTCGGGGAAGCCGTGAAGAAGGACGAGATCCTCGTCGAGCTGGAAACCGACAAGGTTTCGCTGGAAGTGGCCTCGCCCGCCGACGGCGTGCTCTCGGCCATCGGCGCCGAGGAAGGCGCGACGGTCGTTCCGGGCACGGTCCTGGGTATCGTGACCGAAGGCGCGACCGCCTCGGCCGCTCCGGCCGCCGCCGCGCCGAAGGCTGCTGAAGCCCCGAAGGCCGCGCCGGCTCCCGCCGCTGCTCCGGCCCCGGTCGCCGCTGCTGCGCCGTCGGCCGCTCCGGTCAGCCCGGCTCCGGCCCGCGTCGCCGCCGAGAACAACCTCGACCTGTCGAAGGTCGCGGGCACCGGCAAGGACGGCCGCGTGACCAAGGGCGACGCCCTGGCCGCTCTGGAAGCCCGCGCCAACGCCCCGGCTCCGGCCCCGACCGCTTCGGCTCCGCGCGCCCTGCACGAGCGCGAAGAGCGCGTGAAGATGACGCGCCTGCGTCAGACGATCGCCCGTCGCCTGAAGGAAGCCCAGAACACCGCCGCCATGCTGACGACCTTCAACGAGGTCGACATGACCGCGGTGATGGCCCTGCGCGCTCAGTACAAGGACGTCTTTGAAAAGCGCCACGGCGTGAAGCTCGGCTTCATGTCGTTCTTCACCAAGGCCGTCGTGGCTGCGCTGAAGGCGATCCCGGACGTCAACGCCGAGATCGACGGCACCGACGTCGTCTACAAGAACCACTACGACATCGGCGTCGCCGTCGGCACCGACAAGGGCCTGGTGGTTCCGGTTGTCCGTGACGCCGACACCCTGAACCTGGCCGAGATCGAAAAGACCATCGGCGACCTCGGCAAGAAGGCCCGCAGCGGCGGCCTGGCCATCGAGGACATGCAGGGCGGCACCTTCACGATCACCAACGGCGGCATCTATGGCTCGCTGATGTCGACCCCGATCCTGAACGCGCCGCAGTCGGGCATCCTGGGCATGCACGCGATCAAGGAACGCGCCATGGTCGTCAACGGCAAGATCGAGATCCGCCCGATGATGTACCTGGCCCTGTCGTACGACCACCGCGTCGTCGACGGCGCGGGCGCCGTGACCTTCCTGGTGAAGGTCAAGGAAGCCCTGGAAGATCCGCAGCGCCTGCTGCTGGACCTCTAAGCGACCACGAGAAGCCCGCCCTCACAGGCGGGCTTCTTCGTATCCGGCCCCGGTGTTACCGCCGGGGCCGTTTGCTTTTCTGGAAGGATGCGCGCGATGGCCAAGGACACGCTCTACCTGCTGAACCCCTTCTTCGAGAAGGAAGGCCAAGGCCGCTTCTGCCCCGACTGCGCGATGATGGAAGGCTATCTGGCGACCTATCCGCACCTGCGTGAGGCGCTGGACATCGTCTATGTCGACTATGCCCGTCCGCGCGCGCCCCTGGTCGAGCGCCTGGGCGAGGAGCATCAGAACGCTCCGACCCTGATCCTGGCGCAGGCTGCTCCCGACGCCGGCCCGCATGGCGAAATCCAGTCCGCCAACGGTCTCAGCTTCCTCTCGGACGCCCGCCCGATCACCCGCTGGCTGGCGGCGCGCTACGAGCTGGCCGCGCCGCTCTAGCGGCTGGCGGTCAGCACCGCCGCGCCCAGGGCCGAGTAGTCGTGATCGAAGTGGTGGTCGCCCGACAGGCGAACCTTGGCCACCCGGGCGTCGGGCAGGGTGGGGCAGATGTCGTGCTTTTCCTTGTCGCCATAGACGCAGGTGATCTTCAGCCCTTGCAGCGCCGCGATCGCCGGAGCGACCGGGAAGGCGTCGGAGGCGGCGATGTCCAGCCAGCTGACCGGATGGAACTGCAGGTCGCCCATGGGGCCGGTCCCGATCAGCACCAGGCGGTCGACATGGGCGCGCAGATCGGCCGGCAGGTGCGGAATGATCGCCGGCAAGGCGTCGGCTCCGAACGAATAGCCGATCAGCGCCACCTTCGAGCGTCCCCACTGCTGCTCGTAGCGGCGCAGGGCCGTCGCCAGGTCGGCGGCCGCGGTCTCCGGCGAGCGTCGGACATGGAAGTAGTTCAGGGAGTCGACGCCGATTGTCGGCACGCCGTTGTCGGCCAAGTGGCGCGCCACCTTCTGGTCGAGGGCCCGCCAGCCGCCGTCGCCGGAATAGAGCACCGCCAGGGTGTCGCCGGCCGTCCGGGCCGCGAACGGGATCTCGACGTCGGCCGGCGCGGGGGCGGCCGCTCCGGCGGTGAGCAGCAGGACGGCGACGGCGGCGATCAGCGGGTTGCGCAGGCTCATGACCGTATGACGTCGCCGAGATGTGGCGCTCTCCGGGCCATCGCCGGCGACGGATTGTCGCGCCGGCCATTTCCCTTGATTTTCAAGGCCGGAGCCGTGGAAAAGGGTTCCGTTTTCACGCTGGCGCCTCTAAGGAACTCGTGCCTCCAGAGGTCTGACAATAAGGCCGGCGAGGCCCCATATTTGTCCGGCGCCGCTTTCGGCGCGTCCTCTAGGCGGTAGACCCATGGCTCAGTACGACGTCGTCATCATCGGTGGTGGTCCCGGTGGCTACAACGCGGCTATCCGCGCCGGCCAGCTGGGTCTGAAGACCGCGATCGTCGAAGGCCGCGGCAAGCTGGGCGGCACCTGCCTGAACGTCGGCTGCATGCCCTCGAAGGCCCTGCTGCACGCCTCGGAATACTATGAAGCGGCCGCCGGCGGCGAGTTCGCCAAGCTGGGCATCGAGGTCAAGCCGAAGCTGAACCTGCCCCAGATGATGGCCCAGAAGGCCGAGAGCGTCGAAGCCCTGACCAAGGGCGTCGAGTTCCTGATGAAGAAGAACAAGGTCGAGTACGTGAAGGGCTGGGGCCGCATCGACGGCGCCGGCAAGGTCGTGGTCAAGGCCGAAGACGGCTCGGAAAAGACCCTCGAGACCAAGAACATCGTCATCGCCACCGGCTCGGAGCCGACCCCGCTGCCGGGCGTGACGATCGACAACAGCCGCATCATCGACTCGACCGGCGCCCTGTCGCTGCCGGAAGTGCCCAAGTCGCTGGTCGTGGTCGGCGCCGGCGTCATCGGCCTGGAGCTGGGCTCGGTCTGGAAGCGCCTGGGCGCCGAAGTCACCGTTGTCGAATATCTGGACCGCATCCTCCCGGGCACCGACCTGGAAGTGGCCAACGCCTTCCAGAAGATCCTGACCAAGCAGGGCTTCAAGTTCCAGCTGGGCGCCAAGGTCACGGGCGCGGAAGCCGGCGCCAAGGGCGTGAAGCTGACGCATGAGCCGGTCGCCGGCGGCGACGCCGTGACGATCGAGGCCGACTACGTGCTGGTCGCCATCGGCCGCCGTCCGTTCACCCAAGGCCTGGGCCTGGAATCGGTCGGCATCACGCCCGACAAGCGTGGCGTCATCGCCAACGACCACTACAAGACCGGCGTCGACGGTGTGTGGGTGATCGGCGACGTGACCTCGGGTCCGATGCTGGCGCACAAGGCCGAGGACGAGGCCGTGGCCTGCATCGAGCTGATCGCGGGCAAGGCCGGTCACATGAACTACGACATCATTCCGGGCGTCATCTACACCAAGCCGGAAGTCGCCACGGTCGGCAAGACCGAGGAAGACCTGAAGGCCGCGGGCGTCGCCTACAAGGTCGGCAAGTTCCCGTTCCTGGCCAACAGCCGCGCCAAGATCAACCACGAGGGCGATGGCTTCGTGAAGATCCTGGCTGACGCCAAGACCGACCGCATCCTGGGCGCCCACGCCGTGGGCCCGAACGTCGGCGACATGATCGCCGAAGTTTGCGTGGCCATGGAGTTCGGCGGCGCGTCGGAAGACATCGCCCGCACCTGCCACCCGCACCCCACCCGCTCGGAAGCCATCCGTCAGGCGGCTATGGGCGTCGAAGGCTGGACGATGCAGGCCTAAGGGCCTGGGGCGGGGAGAACCTGCCCAAAATTTAATATCCACGTTCGATCAATCGGACGTAGAGTGGCGGGGTTTCGGGAACGGAGCCCCGCCATGCTTTTGTCTGCATTGACCTTCGCCGCGATGCTGCAAGCCGCGCCATTGGTCGAGATCCCGCCAGCGCCGCTCGTCCAGCTTCCCCCGCCGCGCATCGCCAAGCCGACGCGAGGCGCCAGGCAGCTCGCGGCTTGGCAAGAGCGGATGGATCGGCTCGCCAAGTGTAACCGGTTCGGTCTGCAGCAGGCCCAAGGCGCGCCATCCGAACCCGCCGCTTCGCTCGAAGCCTTGGCCCGCGGCTCGTCCGCCAAGACCAACAGGTTGGGCGAGATGCCTGTCGCCCACGGCGAACGGGCCGTGATGCGTACGGTCGATGGCTGCCCGGTCTCCACGCCGGTCGTGCAGGTCCGTCCAACCTTCTAAAGGCGGTCTTCAGCCGCGTAGCCTGAACGAAAAAGGCCTCGCCCTAGAGGAGGCGAGGCCCAGATCGTCGAGGGGAGAAAACGCCCGCCGCTCAGCGGGCGCTACGCGTACTGAAAATCAGAATTCTTCCCAGTCGTCCGAGACCGGCTGAGCCGAGCTCTTCTGGGCGAAGCTGGCGAGCTTGGCCTGGGCCGCGGCGACCGGGTTCAGACCCGGGCGGCTGGCGGCGGTGGCCGGAGCCACGGCCGGACGGGCGACCGGGGCCGAAGCGCGCGGGGCCGGCGGCGGCGCAGATGGGCGCGAGGTGGTGCGACCGCCACCGCTGGCGGCGATGGCGTTGGACGCGCCGCCGACGCGGAAGCGACCGATCATCTGCAGCAGGCCGGTGGCCTCGCTCTTCAGCGAATGGCTGGCGGCGGTCGACTGCTCGACCATGGCGGCGTTCTGCTGGACGGTCTGGTCCATCTGGTTGACCGCGGCGTTGACCTGGTTGAGGCCAGTGGCCTGCTCCTGGCCCGAGGCGGCGATTTCCGACACGAGGGCGTCGATCTCGCTGACCTTGCTGACGATGGCCTGCAGGGCCTCGCCGGTCTGACCGACCATGCTGACGCCTTGATTGACCTGCTGCGACGAGGTCGAGATCAGGGTCTTGATCTCCTTGGCGGCGTCGGCCGAGCGCTGCGCCAGGGCGCGCACTTCCTGAGCGACGACGGCGAAGCCGCGGCCGGCTTCACCCGCACGGGCGGCCTCGACGCCGGCGTTCAGGGCCAGCAGGTTGGTCTGGAAGGCGATCTCGTCGATGACGCCGATGATCTGGCTGATCGACTGCGACGACTTTTCGATCTGGTTCATGGCGTCGACGGCGTTGCGGACCACGACGCTGGAGCGTTCGGCGTCCGAACGGGTCGAGCCGACCACGCGCGAGGCTTCCTGGGCGCCGGCCGACGAACGCTTCACCGTGGCGGTGATCTCGTCCAGGGCGGCGGCGGTTTCTTCCAGGCTGGCGGCCTGCTGTTCGCTGCGGCGCGACAGGTCGTCGGCGGCCGAGGCGATCTCGTCCGAACCGGCGCCGATGCCGTTGGCGGCGTGGACGATGGTGCCCATCGCCTCTTCCAGGCGGCTGATGGCGCCGTTGAAGTCGTCCTGCAGGCGCTTGTAGGCGGGCGGGAACTGGGCGTCGACGCGGAAGGTCAAGTCGCCTTCGGCCAGATGGTTCAGGCCCGAGGCGATGGCTTCCATCACGAAGGCTTGTTCCTTGGCGGCGGCGTCGGCGGCGTCCTGGTTGCGGCGGCGCTCGGCGTCGGCCTCGGCGCTGGCGCGCTGTTGGGCGGCTTCGGCGGTGCGCAGGGCCAGGGCGTTGTCCTTGAACACCTGGACCGAGCGGGCCATGGCGCCGACCTCGTCCTTGCGCTCGGCGCCCTTCACTTCGACGTCGACCGAACCCTGGGCCAGGATTTCCATGGTCTTGGCGGTGCCGGCCAGCGGCGCGCCGATCTTCTTCGAGCCGATCCACAGCGCGAACATCATGGCCAGACCAGCCGAGATCACGCCGAACACCGTGGCCAGTATGGTGCCCATATCGGCCTCCTTCGAGGCCTTGGCGACCATCGCCTTGGTCTCGGCGGTGTGGCTTTCGATGAAGGCGTTGACGTCCTTGGTCAGACTGGTGATGTCGGGATCGATGCCGACCATCATCATCTTGGCCGCGTCGTTCATGTCCTGCATGCCCATGTCCGCGCCGTTGCGGGCGTCGGCGTAGATCTTGTCCAGACGCGAGGCGAAGCCGGCCACCGTCTTGGCGGTCGAGGGGTCCGCGGCCTTGACGGCGGCCAGACGCTCCTTGGCTTCCTTGTAGGCGGCGTCCAGTTCGCTGCTGGCGGCCTTGCTCTGCTCCGAACCGCCCTCGTAGGACATGGTGCGATAGACGGCGTAGCCGATGGTGGCGACCCGGCGGTTGAAGCGGGCGGCGTCCAGCTCTGCTGGAGCGCGTTGCTCGACGAGAACCTTGGTGCTGGCCTCGACGCGCTTGGACTGGATCGCGCCCATGGCGACGATCACCAGGGCGACCACGGTCAGGACGATGGCCGGCAGGGCCACCTTGGTCGAAATCTTCAGGTCGTCGAACTTCATCGGAGCCTCACGCGGGCGAACGCTGCCCGACGCGGGACGCACGCTCATTTTGAGTAGAAGGCGCACAACCGTGTAAAATCAGGGTTAAAGCGCAGCCTTAATGACAAGTGTACGGAGGTCTTTCTTGGCCTCGGCTCAGGCCTTGGGATGGGCGGCCTGATAGGCGGCCAGCAAGCCCGCCGCATCGACCTGGGTGTAACGCTGGGTGGTCGACAGCGAGGCGTGACCCAGCAGGTCCTGGATCGCCCGCAGATCCGCCCCCGCGCCCAGTAGATGGGTGGCGAAGGCGTGGCGGAAGGCGTGCGGCGTCACCCGGTCCGACAGGCCCAGGCGACCGCGCAGGTTCTGCACCAGGCCTTGGACGTGACGTGGCGACAACGGCCCGCCGCGCTTGGCGCGGAACAGCGGCTCGTCGGTGCTCAGCACGAACGGCAGTTCGTTCAGATAGACGTCCATCGCCTCGCGCACGGCGTCCAGCACCGGCACGATCCGAGTCTTGCCGCCCTTGCCAATGATGCGCAGCGACTGGCCCAGCGGGATTGCGCTCCAGGTCAGTGACAGCGCTTCGCTAATCCGCAGGCCGCAGCCCCAGAGCAGGGTCAGCACGGCTTCGTCGCGAGCGGTCTCCCAGGGATCGCGTTCTGTGTCGCCGGCCGCCTCGGCCAGCAGGTCGCGGGCCTGATCCTCGGACACGGGACGCGGCAGACCGACCTTGAGGCGTGGGCCGCGCACCAAGCCGACGGCGGCGTTGGCCACGCCATGGCGCTGGTCGAGATAGCGATGGAAGGCGCGGATCGACGACAGGGCCTGGGCGACCGAACGCGGGGCCAGGGCGTCTTCACCCTGCCGGCGGAAGGCCAGGTAGCCGCGCAGGTCGGCGGCGGTGATTTCGCCCATCGCCGACAGGCCGAGGCTTTCGCCTCGGTGCCGCTCCAGGAAGTTCAGATAGGCCAGAACGTTGTCGCCATAGGCCCGCACCGTGCGCGGCGAGGCCCGGCGCTCCAGCGTCAGGTAGTCCAGCCAGGCGGTCCAGGCCTGGCGAGCGCTCACAGGACGGGCCAGCGTTCGGCGGTGCGCTCTACGACGCGGGCGAGGAAATTGACCAGTTCGGTGCCCATATCGGGCGCGAAGCCTTCCGGATCGGTGGAGGCGAAGGCGATCAGGGCTTCGCGGCGCGGTTCCCAGATGGCCATGCGAACCAGGGCCATGCTGCGGATGGTTTCTGCCCGCTCGCCGAACAACGGCAGGGCGGGGGCGAAGAAGCCCATCCGGGCGATGGGCGCGTCGCCCAGGATCATGTCGACCTGGCCTTCGGCCAAGGCATGCCACCCGGCGGGCACGCGGTTGGGGCCTTCCAGGGCCATGACCCCGGCGGCCAGGCCGAAGCGCAGCATGGCCATGTCGTCGACGCGGCGGGCGAGGTCCGAGTGGTTGCGGGCGTCCAGCAGGTCGATGACCGCGGCATGGGTCTGGGCCTGGGCCGAATAGTTGGCGCGGGCGTTGTCCTCGATGGCCTGGCGGACGCTGGCCTCGCGGCGGTGGGCGGCGGCGGCCTTGGCCAGGGCGGCGGGACCGAAGTCGATGACATTGCCGCCGTCGACCTTCAGGCCCAGCTCGTCCAGCAGGCTTTCGTCGCGCAGCAGGAAGCCGGGATCGATGCGCAGGAAATCGCGCACGCTGTCCGGATCGACGGTCGCCTTCAAGGCTGCACCAGTCGCGTCGCTCATCGTCTGCCCCACCGTTCGTAAACTGACGACCCTGATGAAGCCGCATCTCGGTTAACGCCGGCTTGACGATCTACACTGTGGCGCCTCTCGACCTGGGGATGGTTTGGCGGCAAAAGCATCCGGCCATGTCCCGTATCGCTTCCGTCCTGCTGCCGATGCCGTTGCCGGAGGCCTTCGACTACGCCGAGCCTGAAGGGCTGGAGCTAGCCGTCGGCGACCATGTCGCCGTGCCGCTGGGGCCGCGGGTGATTCGCGGGGTGGTCATGGCCCTGCGCGACGGGACGGGCGGCAATCGACCGCTGAAGGTCATCCAGGGCCGGGTCGACGACCCGCCGCTGCCGCCGGGCGTGCTGGCCTTCGTCGAATGGGCGGCGCGCTATTCGGTCGACCTGCCGGGTTTCCCGCTCGCCATGGCCCTGCGCGGCCTGCGCCACCCGCCGCCCAAGCCCGACAAGGTGTTGGTCCTGACCGGAACCCAGCCGGCCCGCGTGACGCCGGCCAGACTGAAGGTGCTGGCCGCCGCCGAGGGCGTGGCTCTGTCCAGCGCGGCCCTGGCCTCGGCGGCGGGCGTTTCGGCCGGGGTCGTGAAGGGCCTGGTCGACGAGGGCGTGCTGGCGGTCGATTTCGTCGAGCCCGATCGCGGCCTGCCGCAGCCGGACCTGTCCCTGCCGCCACGCGACCTCAACCCCGGACAGGCCGCCTGCGTCGAGGTCATGAAAGAGATGCTGGGCGCCGGCGGCTTCCAGGCCGCGCTGCTAGACGGCGTCACCGGCTCGGGCAAGACCGAGGTCTATCTGGAGGCGGTCGCCGCCGCTCTGCAGGACCCCGAGGCCCAGGTGCTGATCCTGTTGCCCGAGATCGCCCTGACCCAGGCGGTGCTGGCGCGCTTCGAGCAACGGTTCGCGGCGCGACCGGCCGAGTGGCATTCGGGCGTTTCCCCGCCACGCCGCCGGCAGGTGTGGGAGACCGTGGCCAGCGGCAACGCCCGCATCGTGGTCGGCGCGCGTTCGGCCCTGTTCCTGCCCTTCAAGAAGTTGCGTCTCATCGTGGTCGACGAGGAGCACGACAGCTCGTTCAAGCAGGAAGAGGGCTTTATCTACCAAGCCCGCGATCTGGCCGTGGCGCGGGCCAAGATCGAGGGGGCATCCGTGCTGCTGGCCTCGGCGACGCCGTCGCTGGAGAGTCTGTTCAACGCCCAGGCCGGTCGTTACCGCTGGCTGCGACTGTCGGCCCGCCACGGCGCGGCGCAACTGCCGGACATCGGCCTGGTGGACATGCGCGAGACGCCGCCCGAGCCTGGTCGCTGGTTGTCGCCGCCGCTGATCAAGGCCATGGCCGTGACCCTGCATCGCGGCGAGCAGGCCATGCTGTTCCTGAACCGCCGGGGCTATGCGCCGCTCGTTCTGTGCAAGGCCTGCGGCGAGAAGATGAAGTCGCCCGACAGCGACAGCTGGCTGGTCGAGCACCGCTATACCGGCCGTCTGGTCTGTCACCTGACGGGCTTCTCGATGAAGAAGCCCGAGGCCTGCCCGCACTGCGGGGCCAAGGACTCGCTGGTGTCGATCGGTCCCGGCGTCGAGCGGGTCGAGGAGGAGGCGCGATACCTGTTCCCCGATGCGCGGGTGGCGGTGTTCTCGTCCGATACGGTGATGGACGCCGAGGCGGCCAAGGCGCTGGTGGCGACCATGGTCGCGGGCGAGATCGATATCCTGGTGGCCACCCAGGCCGCCGCCAAGGGGCACAACTTCCCGAACCTGACCCTGGTGGGGGTGGTCGACGCCGACCTGTCCTTGCGGGGGGGCGACCTGCGCGCCGGGGAGCGGACCTTCCAGCTGCTGGCCCAGGCGGCTGGCCGCGCTGGGCGTCACGAGAAGCCAGGACGGGCGCTGCTGCAGACCTACTCGCCCGATCACGCGGTGATGCAGGCCTTGAAGGCCCAGGACCGTGACGCCTTCATCGAGGCCGAGATGGGCATGCGCCAGGACGCCGGCTTGCCGCCGTTCGGCCGGCTGGCGGCGGTGATCGCCTCGGGCCCCGACGGCGCGGCGCTGGAGGCCTATGTCGAGGCCTTGGCGGCCGTGATTCCCAATGCGGAGGGCGTCGAGGTGTTCGGTCCCGCCGACGCCCCGCTGGCCACGGTGCGCGGCCGCCGCCGCAAGCGGTTCCTGGTCCGCGCCGAGCGTAATGTCGACCTGCAAGGCTTCATGGCCGCCTGGCGGGCGCGGGCCAAGGTTCCGAACTCGGTGCGGGTGGTGATCGACATCGACCCGTACAGCTTCCTCTAGCTAGTTCGTCGGTTCGGCCTTTTCGAGCACCGGCGCGCCGGCTGCCGGCTGGCGCGACTTCAGCGGTAGGGCGGGGATCATCAGGATGGCGACGAGGCCCGCGGCGACCACGAACACCGCCGCGACCATCACGCCGCTGACCGCGTGGATCAGCGCCGCCTGCAGGGCTGGACCGGCCTGAGCCGAGCCGCCTTCGGCCGCCGCCTTGATCGCCATGCCCTCCAGCGCCCCCAGGTTCAGGCCGCCGGGCAGACCGGCCAGGCGCGCGGTCAGCAGGGCCCCGGCCAGGGCGGCCCCAACGGTCGAGCCGATCTGGCGGAAGAACTGGTTGGAGCTCGTCGCCACCCCTAAGTCGCGCGGGTCGACGGCGTTCTGGGTGGCGATGTTGAACAGGCTCTGGCCTGGACCCAGGCCCAAGCCCACGAAGGCCAACAGCAGAGCCAGATGCCCGAGGTGGCCGATCTTCGACAGGTCGTGCAGCAGAAACACCGCCACCAACAGCACGCTGGCGCCGGTGATCATGTAGGGCTTGTACCGGCCGGTCCTGGTGACCAGCTGGCCGGCGATGGTGCTGCCCGCGATCAGGCCGGCCATCAGCGGCAGCATGGCCATGCCGCTCAAGGTCGCCGACACGCCGCGCCCCAGTTGCAGATACAGCGGCAGGAACATCACCACGCCCATGAAGGCCATGGAGATCAGGAAGCCGGCCAGGTTGGCGGTGACGAACACCCGGTTGCGGAAGAGGTGCATCGGCACGATCGGGTTGGAGACCTTGGTCTCGACGATCACGAACGTGATGAGGGCGGCGATCGAGAGGCCAAACAGGCCCAGGCTCTGCGGCGACGTCCAGGCGAAGTCGTGGCCCGCCAGGCTGAGCGCCAGGAGCAGCGGCACGAAGGCTGCGATCAGCAGGGCTGCGCCCAGGAAGTCGATGCGGCCGGCCCGGCGGTGCTCCAGCTTGGGCATCTTCACGATGACCATGAACAGCGAGAGCAAGGAGAGGGGCAGGTTGACGTAGAACACCCAGCGCCAGCCGGCGACCGTGTGGGTCCCGATCTGCACCGTGCCGTGGTCGGTGAAATAGCCGCCGATGATCGGGCCCAGCACGCTGGCCAGGCCGAACACCGAGCCGAAGATCCCGGCGAACTTGCCCCGTTCGCGCGGCGGATAGAGGTCGGCGATAATGGCGAAGGCCGTGGTGAACAGCGCCCCGCCGCCGATCCCCTGCAGGGCGCGGAAGACGATCAGCTGCACCATGCCGGGCACGCCCAGCACGGTTCCGAACTCGCCCGACAGGCCCGACAGCCAGGAGCCCGCGAGAAAGATCGAGATGCCGACGATCAGCACCGGCTTGCGGCCGAAGATGTCGCCCAGCTTGCCCCAGATCGGCACCATCACCGTCGAGCTGAGCAGATAGGCCGTGGTCACCCACGAATAGAGGTTCAGCCCGTTCAGCTCGGAGATGATCCGCGGCATGGCCGTGGAGACGATCGTCTGGTCCAGCGCGCTGAGCAGGAAGACGATCATGAGCGCCGCCAGGGTCAGGCGGCGCTCTGCATCGGTGAAGGTCTGGGTCGTCATTCCTGAACTTGGGCTCGACCTATTCGTCGTGCTTTTCGGCGAGCTTCTTCGCGTTCCGCTTGCGCGCCATCATGTTCAGTCCCTCGACCCCGCCCGAGAAGGCCATGGCCGTATAGATGTAGCCCTTGGGCACGTGGGCGCCGAAGCCCTCGGCGATCAGCACGGTGCCGATCATCAGCAGGAAGCCCAGGGCCAGCATGACCACGGTCGGGTTGTTGTTGATGAAGTTGGCCAGCGGGTCGGCGGCCAGCAGCATCACGGTGACGGCGATGATCACGGCGATGATCATGATCGGCAGGTGATCGGTCATGCCGACGGCGGTCAGGATCGAGTCGATCGAGAACACCAGGTCCAGCAGGATGATCTGGAAGATGGCCGCGCCGACGTTGGAGATGACGACCGTGGCCTTGTCCTTCTCCAGGACGTCATCGCTGACGCCCGGGTCGACCGTGTGGTGGATCTCCTTGGTCGCCTTCCAGATCAGGAAGACGCCGCCGGCGATCAGGATCAGGTCGCGCCACGAGAAGGCGGTCTCGAAGCCGGGTTCGCCATGCGAACCGACGGGGCCGGCGATGCCCAGGTCGAAGACCGGTGCGGTCAGGCCGACGATGAAGGCGATGGTCGACAGCAGGACGAGGCGCATGATCAGCGCCAGCGAGATGCCGATGCGGCGCACGCGCTGGCGGTGCTCGGGCGGCAGCTTGTTCGACAGGATCGAGATGAAGACCAGGTTGTCGATCCCCAGCACCACCTCCATCACCACGAGGGTGACCAGGGCGGCCCAGGCCGCGGGGTCTGCGGCCAGTTGAAGGAGTTCGTTCATCGGTCCTCTCTAAGGATAGTCCGGATAAGCCGTATCAGCCCACGACCGGAGTCCTGGGCGAGATAGGCCACCAAAGCCGGTCTTTCTACCGTGGGGGAGGGAAGGGCTGCTGTCGAGGATGTCGTGATGCCGGACGCCGCCCACATCAAGTCGCTGACCGCCTTGCGGTTCTTCGCCGCCTTCTGGGTCGTGATGTTCCACTATTGGCCCAACCTGGCCGTGGGTTTCACGCCGGTCGCCGCCACCAAGGGGTATCTGGGCGTCGAGGCCTTCTTCGTCCTATCCGGCTTCATACTTTGTCACGTTTATCTCAGTGGTTTCGGCGAGGGCCGGTTCCGCTACGGCGACTTCCTGTGGAACCGCCTGGCGCGGGTGTATCCGCTGCATCTGGTCACCCTGCTGGGCGTCGGGTTGATGGCGGTCGCGGCCACGGTCGCGGGCATGGCCATCGACGCCAACATCCTGGCTTGGAAGGCCCTGCCGGCCAATCTGCTGCTGGTCCATGCCTGGGGTTTCGCCCCCGTGTCGGGCTGGAACCACGCCTCGTGGTCGATCTCGGCCGAATGGTTCGCCTATCTGACCTTCCCCGCCTTCGCCTTCGCCGCCTGGAAGCTGCGGGCGCGACCGGTGGCGGCGGTGCTGGGCGCGCTGGCGGTGATCGCCGTGCTGTATCCGGCTTTCCAGGCCCTGGCCGGTTTCTCGCTGACCGAGGCGACCATTCAGTGGGGCGCGCTGCGGATCGTGCCGTGCTTCGCCTATGGCTGCGCCCTTCATGCGTTGTGGCGTTCGGACCGATTCCCAAGCCGACTCAGCGGCTACGGCGCCGCTTTCCTGGGCATGGCCACGCTTGCGGCTGTGCAGTTCGGGTCCCCAGATCCGGTCATTGTGATGCTTTTGGGGGGGCTTATTTTCATGCTCGCAAGCCTCGCCAAGACCGGTTTCGAGTTTGCTGGACAGTCAGTCTTCGTCTATCTCGGCGAGATCAGCTACTCGACCTACATGATCTGCATCCCGTGGAAGATTCTCGGGATCAATGCAGCGGCCAAGCTATTGGGTATCGAGGGCGACAAGTTGCCGCTTCTGGTCTGGATCGTGATTGTGGCAGCGCTTATCCCGCTCTCCGCAATCTCCTACCACATCATAGAAAATCCGTGCCGAGAGCGGATGAAGACCTGGGCCTCCGGGTGGAAACAGCGCCGCTTGGCCCTCGCAGGTGCGGCATAAACACTCTTTTCACCAGTCGCTGGCAGGGTTATCCCTTAACCCAGTGACGCGGGGGAGTACCCACAGCATGACGAAACGGACGAGGGCCCTGCTGGGTTCCCTGGCCGCTGCCGCCATGATCAGCTTCGCGCCGGTGACGGCGAGCGCTGACGGCTATTGGCAGTGCGTGCCCTTCGCGCGACTCATGTCGGGCATCCAGATCTTCGGCGACGCCCGGACGTGGTGGTCGCAGGCCGCCGGCAAGTACGACACCGGCGCGGTTCCGAAAATCGGCTCCGTTCTCTCGTTCAAGCCCACCGCCCGCATGAACCTTGGCCACGTGGCCTTCGTGAGCCAGGTGCTCACCGACCGGGTCATCCAGGTGACCCACGCCAACTGGTCGATCATCGAAGGCGATCGCGGCCAGATCGAAAAGGACGTCACCGTCGTCGACGTCTCGCCCAACGGCGACTGGTCGCAGGTCAAGGTCTGGTACGATCCGATCCGCGACCTCGGCACCAGCGTCTATCCTACCAACGGCTTCATCTATCAGGACGCCCAGGCGACCAAGATCGCCGTCGCGACCAGCAAGATCGCCATGGCCCAGAACGCCGTGGTCTCTGCCGCCAAGCAGGCCGCCAACCAAGTCGCTGCTTCGGTTCGCGCTTCGCCGCTGGACATCATTGGCCAAGCCGCCGACTCGACCGACCGCATCGCGGCTCTGCTCGAGGCCGCTGGCGGTGGCGGTTCGTCGTCCAACGACACCAGCAAGCAGAACGCCCCCCGCTAATCGGGAGCGCGTTGACGCCAGGCTCTGGCCGGGGCACACCCGGCCGGTAGCTAGGACGCGACCATGCTGAGAATCCTCCGTCACGGCGCGCCAGGCTTCGAGTCCGGCGGTGAGACGCCCGACTGGCGCGTGCCCGGCGACACGGTCTGGATCGAACTGGTCAATCCCACACGCTCTGAAGAGGTCGCGGTCGAGCAGTCGATCGGCCTGTTGCTGCCCACCCGCGAAGAGATGGCCGAGATCGAGGCCTCCTCGCGCCTCTACCAGGAAGACGGCGGCACGTTCATGACCGCCACGGTGCTGGTCAACGCCGACGGCGACCTGCCGACCGCCGCGCCGGTGACGTTCGTGCTGGCGGGCAATCGGCTGATCACCATCCGCTATGTTGAGCCCAAGTCGTTCTCGGTGTTCGCCGCTCAAGCCGAGCGCCAGCCCAGCCTGTGTCCCAACGGCCTGCAGACGTTCCTGGGTCTGCTGGACGCCATCGTCGACCGCACTGCCGACATCCTCGAGCGCACCGCCGCCGAGGTCGAGGTGCAGTCGCGCGCCATCTTCAGCCGCCCGCGCGGCGCGGCCTTCGAGCTGATCCTCAACAAGCTGGGCCGGGCGCAGAACGTCAATTCCAAGGCCCGCGACAGCCTGGTCAGCCTGGCGCGTCTGATCAGCTTCGCGGCCCTGGCCGAGCAGTTCGATGGCGAGAAGGACCTGCGCGATCACCTGAAATCGCTGCAGCGTGACGTCCAATCGATCACCGACCATTCCAGCTACCTGGCCGGCAACATCACCTTCCTGCTGGATGCGGCCCTGGGCCTGATCAACATCGAGCAGAACGCCATCTTCAAGGTGTTCTCGGTGTTCTCGGTGATCTTCCTGCCGCCGACCCTGATCGCGGGGATCTACGGCATGAACTTCGAGCACATGCCCGAGCTGCGCTGGATCGAGGGCTATCCGATGGCCGTGGCGATGATGATCATGGCCGCTGGCGCTCCCATCCTGTGGTTCAAGAAGAAGGGCTGGCTGTAGGTCGTTGCGACTTTCCGCCACGGTCTAAACGATGGCTTAAAGCTGCTGCGGCAGGATGGGGGGATGCCGCCCGCCGCGTCGTCACGACCGAGCCTGATCCGAACCCTCCACGCCACGGCGGTGCGAGAGGCTGTCGAGGCGCATGCGCGCTACAGGAAGGGCCTGCCGGGCGGACGCCGGGCCATGCTGTCCTACGTGAATCTGAACAATTACGAGCTGGACGGGGTCGACCTGTCTGAGGCCGACCTGACCGGGACGCTGCTGGGCGGCGCGTCGCTGCGCGGGGCCAATCTGAAGGGCGCGATCCTGTACGGCGCGGACCTGCGCGACTCGGACTTGCGCGACGCCGACCTGTCACGCTGCGACATGCGCGGAGCCTGCCTGCGCGGGGCCAATCTGGGCGGGGCCAACCTGGCCAGTTGCGACCTGCGCGAGGGCGTCACCGCCGTGCAGGATGGCGAGAAGGGCCTGCGGATTCTCGAACATTCCAAGCGGCCAGGCGAGCTGGACTACGCCATGCTGCAGGGCGCCAACCTGTCGGGCGCGCAGATGTCGGGGGCCTTCGCCCGCAAAGCTGACTTCACCGACGCCGACCTGTCGAACGTCACCTTGCAGGGCGCCAAGCTGACCAATGCCTGCATGGACGGGGCGAACCTTTCCGGCGCTAACCTGCACAACGCCGAGATGGCGCATGTCTCGCTGCGCCGGGCCGTGATGGTCGGGGTCGACATCAGTGGCGCGGATCTCAGCGACGCCGACATGACCGAGGTGCTGCGCGCGCCGCCGCCGATCATCTATGTCGACGATCTGCCCCTGCACGAGGTGTTGGAGGCCCACGAACTGTTCTGCCAGAGCGACGGCGCGGATGGCGCGGTGGGCAAGTTGGCCGATGTCGACTTTCGGCCGCTGAAGCGCCTGAAAGGTCGCCGCCTGAGCGGCTTGTCGGCCCCCAAGGCGGTGTTCTTCGGCATGGACCTGGACGGCGTGCAGATGCAGGGCGCCAACCTTTCGGGCGCGGACCTGCGCGGGGCGAAGCTGCGCGGGGCCGACCTGCGGGGCGCACGGCTGGTCGACGCCCAGCTGGCCCGGGCCGACCTGACTGGCGCCAAGCTGGGGCCGCTGAAGATCGGCGAAGACCGGGTGATCCGCACCGACCTGACCCGAGCTGTCTTGCGGGGCGCCAACCTGAAGGGCGTCAGCGCCCCCCGCGCGCGCTTCATCGAGGCCGACATGGCCCGCGCCAAGCTGGACGGCGCTGACTTCACGGGCGCGGAGCTGCCAGCCGGCGTCGGCGGCTGAAAGTCACCGCTTCGTCGGCGCGCCATGCATCCGATGTCGCGGAGGTTGCGTATTCAGAGGGTGACCGGAAGTGTTCCGGCGCGATCCTGGAACGGACCACGGCGATGACACTGGCGCTCTTCACTGCCCGGCGGATGGCTTGCGGGATCGTGGCGCTGGCCGCGGGAACCGCCGAGACGGCCGTTGCCCAGGACCGTAACCGCACGGTCGTCGGTCTGGCCGGGATCCATACTCCGGCCTACCAGGGTTCCGACAAGTATCGGACGCTGCCGTTCCCGGTGATCGACATCAAGCGCGGCCGCTTCTACGCCAATGCGCGCCGGGGCGTGGGCTGGTCGTTGGTGGACGGCGACAAGGTCTCGGTCGGGGCGGGGATGACCTTCGTCCCCGGCTATCGCCGTCGCGACGCGCCGACGGGTATCGGCCGGCTGAAGAACGGCGCCGGCGCGCGGGTGTCGGCCGAGGTCCGAACCGGCATGGTCCTGGCCAGCCTGTGCGCGACCAAGGTGATCTCCGGCGGCGTCGACGGCGCCCTGATCGACGCCGGCCTGGCCTGGCCGATCCGGCTCTCCCCGCGCCTGACCCTGATGCCCGGACTGTCGGCGACCTGGGCCGACCGCCAGTACAACGACCGCTATTTCGGTGTCACCCCGGCCCAGGCCTTGGCGTCGGGCCTGCCGGTCTATTCGGCTGGTGGCGGGATCAAGGACGTCTCGGCCTCGCTGGGCGCGATGTACCGTCTCAATGATCGCGTCACCCTGGGCGCGACGGCCAGCCTCAGCAGCCTTCAGGGCGACGCCAAGGACAGCCCGATCGTCGCCGATCCGACCCAGCCGGCGGTGTTCGTCTCGGCGGCGTACCGGTTTTAGCAAAGGTCCTTGCGGCGAGGCCGCAAGTCCGTGTTGATGGCGACCCAGATTTTGGAGTCGCCGATGTCCCGTCTTGCTTGGATCGCCGCTGGCGCCGCAGCTGTCTGTGCGCTGGCCGGGGCCGCCCATGCCGCGCCTGCGCAGTTCAAGAAGACCGCCTGCGCCGCCGACTACAAGGACACCGGCCTGAAGGTCGACTGCGGCGACCTGATCGTCGACGAGACGCGCGGCGATCCCAAGAGCCGGCGGATCAGTGTGGCGGTGGCCATTGTCCGCGCCGCCGAACCGAAAGGCCTGCCGCCGGTGGTCTATCTGCACGGCGGGCCGGGCGGCTCGGCCTTGAGTAACCTGCCGCGCATGCTGAACAGCAAGGCCTCGCGCGAGTTCATCGCCGCCGATCAGGACTGGATCTTCATCGACCAGCGCGGCGGCGGGCAATCCAAGCCCAACCTGGACTGTCCGGGGACCAACCTGACCGACGCCGGTCCGCCCTCGCAGAAGGACGCCGACGGCATCGTCTCCTGCCTCAAAACCTTCCAGAAGCAAGGCGTGAATCTGTCGCGCTACAACGCCGTGGAAGTGGCCCAGGATGTCCAGGACCTGCGCAAGGTGCTGAAACTGCCGCTGATCGACCTGTTCGGCGGCTCGTATGGCACCCGTATCGAGGCGGCGATCCAGACCCACGCGCCGCAGGGCGTGCGGGCGGTGGTGCAGGACTCGCCCTGGCCGCCTGAGGCCGACTGGACCGTCGGCGGTCCGGCCATGGTCTCCAGCTCTATCGACATCGTCATGGCCAAGTGCGCGGTCGTGGCCGACTGCGCCAAGCGCTATCCCGACCTGAAGGCCCGGTTGGCGACCGTCGCCGAGCGCTGGCTGGCCGGGCCGCAGACCATTGGCGGCAAGACCTATGTCGCCGACGACCTGGGCGGCTACCTGATGGACGCCAGCTACTTCACTGCCGGCGTGCTGCCGCGCGATCTCTGGAAGATCATTGAGGGCGACGTCTCGCCGGTGGCCGAGTTCGTCGAGAGCCGCGACTACTACAGCGAGGGCCAGTTCATGACCCACCTGTGCAAGGAGGAGATCCCGTTCGAGGCCCGGGCCGACGTGGCCAAGGGCACGGAGAACGATGCGGTCGCCCGTCTGATGGTGGTGTCGATGCAACGCATCCACGACGTCTGCAAGGCCATCGACGTTGGCCCGATCTCCAAGGCCGAGCAGGAACCGGTCAAGACCGCGATCCCGACCCTGTTCCTGGCCGCCGAGATCGATCCGGGCTGTCCGCCGGAACTGACCCGTGCCGCGGCCAAGGGCTATCAGGGCTCGCAGGTGGTCATCGTCACCAACGCCACCCACGGCGTTTCGCGCGGCAGCCCCTGCGCGCGCAAGATGATCCGGGCCTTCTTCCAGGACCCGACCAAGCCGGCGGATCGCAGCTGCCTGCCGGCCGCCGACACGCCGATGTCGTTTACGTACGAATAGATTTCAGCAATGTAGCTGAACCATTTCCGCCATGAATGCCTTGTAGCAGCGCCGCCCTATCGCCGACGCCCTGCGAGGAATTCTTGAAGACCCTTGATCGCCGAGCCGCCCTGCTGCTGATGGCCGGAGCGGCCGCCACGCCGGGCCTGGCCCTGGGTGAGGCCCGCGCCTTCTCGTTCGAGAGCGTCAAGGCGCGCGCCAAGGCGCGCGCCAAGGCGCTGGCGGCCAAGGCCTATGTCGCGCCGCCGCCCCCGCCGCCGCAGGTCCAGACCATGGACTATGACGCGGCCCAGGCGGTGGGCTTCTACCGCGAGAAGATCCCGCTGTGGGGCGACGACTGGGGGATCGAGCTGTTCCCCTTGAGCCGCGGCGTGCCCAAGACGGTGACCATCCACCTCGTCGAGAACGGCGTCGCCCGGCCGCTGGGCTATGACCCCAGCATGTTCTCGATGCGGGCCGACAGCCCGCTGCGCAACCTGCCGCCCTCGGCGGGCTTCGCCGGCTTCCGGGCCATGAGCCGCGACGAGCGCGGCGAGTGGCTGGTGTTCCACGGCGCCTCCTATTTCCGCTCGCCGGCCCCGTTCGGCCAGTACGGCCTGTCGGCCCGGGCCATCGCCGCCGACACCTACGCCGTCCAGCCCGAGGAGTTTCCCGACTGGCGCGAGGTCTGGTTGGAGAAGGACTCGCAAGGACGCCTGGTCATTCACGCCCTGATGGAGAGCGCCGGTATCGTCGGGGCCTATCGCTTCGTCAACGAACGCGATGGCCTCGCCCTGACCCAGACCGTCGAGGCCGCGGTCTTCTTCCGCCGCGCCTTCGACCAGATGGGCATGGCGCCGCTGACCAGCATGTTCTGGTACGGCGAGGATCGCGCCCAGGCTTCGCCGGACTGGCGGCCCGAGATCCACGACAGTGATGGCCTGGCGATCTGGACGGGCGCTGGCGAGCGCATCTGGCGGCCGCTGTCCAATCCCTCCCGCGTGGTGACAAGCGTCTTCAGCGACGAGAATCCCAAGGGCTTCGGCCTCGTTCAGCGCGACCGTGACTTCGACGACTATCACGACGACCAGGCGCGCTACGAGCGCCGGCCCAGTGTGTGGGTCGAGCCGGTCGGGGCCTGGGGCAAGGGCTCGGTGCGTCTGGTCGAGATCCCGACCCGCAGCGAGACCGACGACAACATCGTGGCCTTCTGGACTCCCGATGCGCCGGTGACGGCGGGCAGCGCCATCGACCTGAGCTATCGCCTGCACTGGGCCGACGATGCGCCGCCGGCGCCGGACCTGGCTCGCGTGGTCGCCACTCGCACGGGACGAGCCGGCCAGCCGGGACAAGCCGCCGTCGCGGAGGGGCGCCGGATCGCCATCGAGTTTCGCGGCGGGGGTTTGGGAGCCCTGCGCAAGGCCATCGATATCGAGGCGGACGTCACGGCCCGCAACGGGAAGATCCAGGGTCTGTCGCACTATCCCGCCGCTCAGCACGAGGCGGAAACCGACACGCTGTGGCGGGTGACCTTCGACGTCGCGCCCGATGGCGCGGAACCCGCCGATGTCCGCGTGGTGCTGCGGCAGAAAGGTCGCGCGCTGAGCGAAACCTGGACGGCGCTCGTTTTTCCGGCCCCGACCGGGAACTAAACCCCGATCCAAAACCTTACGGCCGGGCTTTCTCCGCATTGCGGAAAGGTCGGGCCGGGGGGCTTGAGTGAGTTAGGCGTTCTGTGATGCGAACCGTTTCCTGGCCGGCCGACGCGGTTCCGATGGAATCGCCGATAGCCATGCCGACCCAAGAGCTGGGGGCCGCGCCCCCTCGTCCTGTTCTGGATCCCAAGCCGATCGCCGACCGCCTTTTACGGCGGCGCGCGGCGTTGATCGCCTTCACGGTCGTGACCAGCCTGGCCGCGACCATGGTCATGGCCATGGCCTTCGCGGCCGACCGGTTCATGATCCTGGAAATGATCGCCCTGCCGCTGTTCGCGAGCCTGTTCGCTTGGACGGCGTTTTCGTGCGCTTCATCGGCCGCCGGCTTCGTGGCCATGTGGCGCGAGGGGCGTCACCGCGAAAACGGCGGTCCGCTGCCGATGGTGGAGAGCCGCAACGCCGTTCTGCTGCCCGTGTACAACGAGGCGCCGGCTCCGGTCTTCGCGCGCCTGACGGCGATGCTGGAGTCGTTGCAGACCGTCCAGGCCCTGGACCGTTTCGACGTCTTCGTGCTCAGCGACACCCGCGACGCCGACGTCGCCGTCGAAGAGCGCGAGGCCTATGACCGTCTTTGCGCCCGGTTCGGCGGCGTGGCCCGTCTCTACTATCGCCGCCGCGTCGACAATATCGACCGCAAGGCCGGCAACATCGCCGAGTGGGTCCGCCGCTGGGGTAGCGCCTACGACCACATGGTGGTGCTGGACGCCGACAGCCTGATGACCGGCGAGTCGCTGGTCCGCCTGGCCGGGGCCATGGAGGCTGCGCCCGGCGTGGGCCTGATCCAGACCGTGCCGGTGATCGTCAACGCTCGCACCCTGTTTGCGCGCCTCGAGCAGTTCGCCAGCCGCCTCTATGGCCCGATGTTCGCACGGGGCCTGGAATGGTGGAGCGGGGCGGAGTCCAGCTACTGGGGCCACAACGCCATCATCCGCGTGCGCGCCTTCGCTGAGCAGGCCGGCCTGCCGCATCTGCGCGGTCCCAAGCCGTTCGGCGGCGCGATCATGAGCCACGACTTCGTCGAGGCCGCCCTTATGCGTCGCGCCGGCTGGGAAGTGCGCTTGGCGCCGGAGCTGTCGGGCAGCTACGAGGAGAGCCCGCCCAGCCTGATCGACCAGATCGTCCGCGACCGTCGCTGGTGCCAGGGCAACCTGCAACACATCGCCGTCATCGCCGCGCAGGGCCTGCATCCGCTGAGCCGCTTTCACCTGCTGCGTGGCTTCTCGACCTATCTGACCGCGCCGCTCTGGCTGGGTCTGCTGACCGTGGGCCTGCTGCTGGCGGCCTTCCCGACCTTGGCCGGCAGCGCCGCGCACGAGGCCTCGGTGATGGCCGAGGCGCCGATGGGCTGGGTGCTGGGCGCATCACTGGCTTTGCTATTGGCCCCCAAGCTGATGGCCTGGGCGCTGGTGCTGCGCAGCGGCCAGGCCTCGTCGTTCGGCGGCGCGGGCCGAGCCCTGGTCGGCGTCGGTCTCGAGACCCTGGTCTCCAGCCTGATCGCGCCGATCGTGCTGTTCGCCCAGACCCGTTCGGTGATCGAGATCCTCACGGGGCGCGACTGCGGCTGGGCCACGCAGCGCCGCGACCTGGACAAACTGTCGATCGGCGAGGCCCTGCGCGCCCACCGCACCGAAGCGATCTTCGGCCTGGCTTTGGTGATCGTCGGCCTGGTGTTCGCGCCGGGGGCGTTCATCTGGATCGCCCTGCCGGCCCTGGCCCTGACCTTCGCCTTCCTGGTCTCGGCCTGGACGGCGGAAGACGCAGGCGACATCGGCCTGCTGCTGACCCCGGAAATCCGCCGGCCGCCCCGCCTTCTGGACCGCGCCCTGAAGCTGCGCTCGGCCGCGACCGTGGCCAGTCTGGTGACGCCCGACTCGCCGCCGGTGCTGCTGCCCCTGCCGGCCCGACTGGGCTACGAGGCGGCCTGACCGTAATCCGTCTCCCCGGCGAAGGCCGGGGAGATCGGAGTCCAAGTCTACATCTTGGTCTTCAGCGGCAGCAGGTCGGGATATTCGGCGGCGCGCTTCTCGGCCTTGGCCTTGAACGACTCCGCCATGTGCGGGCCTGAGAACATCCCCGTCTGCCAGGTGGCGATATAGTCCAGGCTGTCGGTGATCGTATGATCGCGGGCGTAGTTGATCATCACCTTGCTGCCCGCCACGGCCAGCGGCGACTTCTCGGCGATCTCGCGGGCGGTGGCCAGGGCGTGCTCGACCACGGCCTCGTGGCTGTCGAACACCTCGTTGACCAGGCCAATCTCGCGGGCCCGTGCGGCCGGCAGGCGGCGACCGGTATAGGCCAGCTCGCGCACCCAGCCCTCGGGGATCAGCTTGCACAGGCGCGGGAAGGTGCCGACGTCGGCGGTCATGCCCAGATGGATTTCCTGGATCGTGAAGAAGGCATCGGCGCTGGCGTAGCGGATGTCGCAGGCGCTGATGAAGTCGACCGCCCCGCCGATGCAGCCGCCATGGATGGCGACGATCACCGGCATCCGCGCCCTGTCCAGGCAGGTGAAGGTGTCCTGGAGGTGATGGACGAAGCGGCGGAAGCTCTCGGCGGCCACCCAGCGGTCGGCGTCGGCGCGGGCGGTGACGCCCTCATCGTCGGTAAAGACCGACAGGTCCATGCCAGCGCTGAAGTGCTTGCCGGTCGAGGAGATGACGATGCAGCGCGCCAGGGCGTTGTCGTCAATATGTTTCACAATTGCGGGAAGCTCGTTCCAGAACGGCCGTGTCATAGTGTTCATGGCTTCGGGCCGCTTCAACTGGATGTGCGCCACCCCGGCGTCGATCTCGACCTTGAAACAGCTATAGTCCGACTGGCTCATCCCGAGGCTCCCTTGTTTTTAAGGGAGAACTATCCGATGGGCGGCGTAAGACCACAACACTGACCCGACGGAAGAGGGTGAAGACATGACCAGCAAGATCTCTGCGGCGCTTGCGATCGCCGCCGTCACCGCCACGACCCTGGCCGCCGCGCCGGCGCCGAGCCTGGCGCAGTCGCGCGGCCTGGGCGGCCTGTTCGCCTGCGAGGGCTCTGGCGGCAAGCAGGAAGGCGGAGCCCTGATCGGCGCAGCCGCCGGCGCCCTGCTCGGCAACAAGGTCGGCGGCAAGAACAAGACGCTTGGCACCCTGGTCGGCGCAGCCGCCGGCGCGGCGGCGGGCGGCTATATCGGCTGCCGCATGCAGTCGACCGACGCCAACCTGGCCGAGCAGGCGACCAAGAAGGCCCTGGAAACCGGTGAGGCTCAGACCTGGTCCAACAGCCGCACCGGCAATTCGGGCCGTATCAGCGTGCTGTCGTCCAGCTATGGCCCGCCGATCGACGGCCGCAGCGTCAACTACGCGCGCGGCGTCCAGAGCCTGCCCAGCTACGAAGCGGCCGGCGGCGCCTATGTCGCGGGCTCGACGACCAACCTGCGCGCGGGTCCGTCGACCAAGGCGGCCGTCGTCGGCAAGCTGGCTTCGGGCGAAAGCTTCGACGCGATCGGCCTGGCCCCGGCCGGCGGCTGGGTGCTGGTCGGTCGCGGCGGTCAGGCGATCGGCTACGCCGCCGCCTCGCTGGTGCGCCCCTACGGCCAACAGGTCGCCAGCTGCCGGGTAATCGACGCCTCGGTCGCCGGCGGCGGCCAGCGCGCCACCAGCCAGCGCTACAGCGCCTGCAAGGACAATCGCGGCGAGTGGCAGGTCACTCAGGCCTAGCGGCCTAGAGGTCCACCACCTCGCACTTCAGCCGCTCGCGGATGCGATCGGCGACGATCTGGCGGTGGCAGCAATTGGCGTCGTCCTCGTAGCAGAGGAGGGCGATGCGCCTGCCCTTTGCCAGATCGATGGCCTGCGCCAAGGCCAGCTGGGCCTCGGGTTCTTCGAGATGCGCGTTGAAGATTTCGCGCATCTCGTCGACCCGCCCCGCCCGGGCGGCGTCGCGGCCGGCCTTGGGCGTGCCCAGCGGCCGCAGGTGCGCATAGTCGATGCCCTCGGCCTTCAGGCTGTTTCCCAGCAGGGTCTTGGAAAAACCGGCCTTGCGCGAGGACGCCACCGCGCGGACATCCACCACCATCTGCACGTCGGCGGCCTTCAGCCGGCCGATCATGCCGCCTTGGGTGTCGGTCTCGTAGCCGATCGTGGCCAGCCTATTCATTTCCTTGAGCTCCATGGACGCGGCGTCCGCGCGAGCCTACCTTAACGCCCGATGATCTCCAGGGAGCCTCAAGCCATGGACGCGGCCGTCTTTCGCGAACCCCGCAAGCGCGCCGTGGCCGTTCCTGGCGGCGAGATCGCGGGCCTGGAGTTCGGGCCGCAGGACCGGCCGATCGATATCGTTTTCGTCCATGCCAACGGCTTCAACGCCCAGACCTACCGCGTGCTGCTGTCGCCGCTGGCGGCGGGCCTGCGCATCCTGGCCATCGACCAGCGCGGCCATGGCGGCACCACCCTGCCGGCCCAGCCGGACGGTCGCCGCTCGTGGCGCGACCTGCGCGATGACCTGACCAATTTGCTGGACGCCCTGGACGGCCCGCCGGCGGTGCTGGCCGGTCACTCGATGGGCGGCACGGTCAGCCTGCTGGCCGCGGCGGCGCGGCCCGAGCGGGTCAAGGGTCTGGTCCTGCTGGATCCGGTGATCATGCCGTGGCTGGCCACCCTCTACGCCAAGGCGCCGTGGACTTCCGGCCATCTGTGGAAGCGGATGCCCCTGGTGCAGTCGGCTCTGCGTCGCCGGGCGGTGTTCGACAGCCGAGAGGCCGCCTTCGCCGGCTACAAGGGCCGTGGGGCCTTCAAGACCTGGCCTGAGACCATGCTGGCCGACTATGTCGCCGGCGGCTTCGTGGAGCAGAAGGGCGGCAAGGTCGAGCTGGCCTGCGCGCCGGCCTGGGAAGCCTCGAACTACGCCGCCCAGGCTCATGATCCGTGGCGCGCGGTGCGTCAGGTCAAGGCGCCGGTGCGGATCCTGAAGGCCGAGAAACACTCCACCTGCCGGACCGGCGACAGCTTCGCGCGACGGGGTCGGGACGTGAAGATCGAGACGATCGAGGGCACGACCCACTTCCTGCCGATGGAGCGTCCGGACGTGGTCCGCGACGCGCTGTTCGACATGGCGACAGGCTAGAGCGCCAACCCCTCAACCTCGTACTTCGCCAAGGCCGTCCGCGCCGCGTCGCTGACCGGCACGACCTTGCGCGCGTCGAGGTCGAAGGTGATCGCCACCGCTTCCGACGTGCCCCAGGGCTGGCCGGTCGCGGGGTCCAGCATCCAGTGGACCACGCGCATGGTGCGGGCGTCGGTCGCCAGCAAGCCTGAGCGGATGTCGACGCGATCACCGGCGCAGGGCCACGCCAGATAGGCGATCCGGTATTCCAGCACGGCTCCGCCCATGCGCTGGGGCTTGTGGTCGGCATGCTCGACCACCACGTCGCGGAACGGGTGAATGAAGGCGCCGATGCCGTCCGAGACCCGACCGATGAACTGCTCTGCGCGCATTCGTCCGTATACGTCGCAATCGGATGGCAGGAGGCCGCCCAGGCCGATGCGGCTGAGATTCATGTCTTCGGCGCGCGCCATGCTGGCGGTGGGTTCGAACGTCGAGAGCGTCAGGCCGCGGGCCTGCGCGTTGTCCGGAATAATGACCTTCAGGGTTTCGGCGCGGTCGCGCACGGCCTGCGACCACGGAAACACCTGACCTTCGCGCGGGGTGGCGTGGACCACCGTGGTCTGGAAGGTGGCGGCCAGCTCGCCGGTGTTGGAGTGGACCAGCAGCTGAAGGATGCGCGCGTCGCTCTCGCCAATCGCGATCACCCCGCCCAGCATGTGCAGCGGCGCGCCGGCGTGGGCCTCGCGCAGAAAGCGGATGTGGTGCTCGCGGACCAGCAGGGTGGCGTTGGCGTGCGGCGAGAAGGCGTTGGGCAGGCCCAGCTCCGCGGCCATGCCGATCAACCCTTCCATGGCGCGGACAACGTAGTGGCGCACGTTCATGTGCCCCATCTCGTCGCAGTCCCAGGTGTTCACGCCACCACGCCAGATCTCGACGCCAGGAAGCGGCTCTGCGGTCGTCATGGCGTCTCTCGGCGATCTCGGTTGGCCCGAGACTAGCGGGCTTCTCCCGCGCTTCGCAATCGCGCGCATCGTGATCTACGCAGCTCTCGTGAGCCGCGTACCGGTGCGCCCTTTCGTCTCATGGCGATGTCGAGAGCTGGGCCGTTCAATCCCTTCCCGGATAACGGGTGTCGGCTTTGGCGCGCTATCTTGGCTGCAACAACCTTCCCGGTGGTGGACAGAATGTCGCATCCCCTTGGGTTGCCATTTTTACCCAAATTTAAGGACGATCCCTCAGCCTTATGCGCAAGAACACGAGGTTTAGATTTTAAAACTCATGTTCTGTGGGGGAGATTAGTCGTGAGTTCGATCCTCGATAGCGAAGTTCTCGTGCTTGAGAACGCGACTATATCGAATATCGCCGTTACCTATGAAATCATAGCTTCTACTATTGCCCACAATGAGGATGTGGCGATCGACGTATCGTCGTTATCCGAGGTGGATCTGACTTTCGTACAACTCATCGAGTCGGCGCGTCGCGCGGCGGCGGAGCGTGGCCGGACGATCCGGCTGCGGACGCCGGCGCAGGGCGCGCTGCTGCAAGTTCTGCAAAGGGGCGGCTTCCTGGATCCCGAGGATCAGGAACGCTCGGATTTCTGGCTTCAAGGGACCAGCGTACAATGACCGCGATCCTCACCGTCGACGACTCGGCCAGCATCCGCGCCGCCATCAAGATCGCCCTGAGCGGTGAAGGCTACGCCGTCATCGAAGCGGCCAACGGCGCCGAGGGCCTGGACAAGGCCTCGGCCGGCGGCTTCGACCTGATCATCACCGACCTGAACATGCCGGTCATGGACGGCTTGGACATGATCCGCGCCCTGCGTCAGCGCCCGGCCGGCGCCGGCGTGCCGATCCTGTTCCTGACCACCGAATCCGACGCTGACGTGAAAGCCCAGGCCAAGGCCGCGGGCGCTACCGGCTGGCTGACAAAGCCGTTCGAGCCCGACCAGCTGGTGCGGGTCGTCGCGAAAGTCCTCGCCAAATGAGCGGCCTCGATCCCGTCGAGACGTTCCGCCAGGAGGCCCAGGATCTGCTGGAGCAGGTCGAGCAGGGCCTGCTGGACCTGGCGCGGCGTCCGGGGGATCGGACCCTGGTCGACGCCGTCTTTCGCGGCCTGCACACCCTGAAGGGCTCGGGCGCCATGTTCGGCTTCGACGCCCTGGCCGCCTTCACCCATCACTGCGAGACCGCCTTCGACCGCGTGCGCAAGGGCGAGGTTCCGGCCTCCCCAGCCCTGGTCGCCGCCGTGCTGGCCGCTCAGGACCACATGCGCGCTCTGGCCGAGGGGCGTCCCGTCGCCGCCGGTGCGGGCGAGGCCCTGCTGGCCGACCTGCAGGCCGCCGTCGACGGCGCGCCGGCTCCCGTCGTCGCGGCTGAGCCAGCGCTCAACACCTTCAAGATCCGCTTCAGCCTGCCGGCCGACGCTCTGGTCAATGGCGCGCGGCCGCTGCCGTTGCTGGACGAACTGCGCGACTTGGGCGAGGCCCGGGTGCGTGCAATTACTGACACCGTGCCCTCGCTGGCCGAGCTCGTCCCGACCGAGTGCCACCTGGCCTGGGAAGTCCTGCTGACCACCAAGCACGGCCGCGACGCCATCGACGACGTCTTCATCTTCGTCATCGACGAGATGACTCTGGAGGTCGAGGACCTGACCGCGGTCGCCGAGGCCGCGGTCGAAACCGTGATCGACGTCCCGGCTGTCGAGGCCGCCCCCGAGCCCGCGAACGAGACCCGCGCCAAGAGCGGCGACACCGTGCGCGTCCCGGCCGAGCGCCTGGACAGCATGATGGACCGCGTCGGCGAACTGGTGATCGCCCAGTCGCGCCTGAAGCAATTGGCCGGCGCCAGCACCGACATGGCCCTGCGCGCCGTGGCCGAGGAGATCGAACGCCTGGCGTCGGAGATGCGCGACACCATGATGGTCGTGCGCATGGTGCCGATCCAGCAACTGTTCGGTCGCTTCCGCCGTCTGGTCCACGACCTGGAGCGCGACACCGGCAAGCGCATCGAGATGACGACCGAGGGCGAGAGCACCGAGCTGGACAAGACGGTGATCGAGCGCCTGGCCGATCCGCTGATTCATCTGATCCGCAACGCCGCCGACCATGGCCTGGAGGCGCCCGAGCAGCGCGTCGCCGCCGGCAAGAGCGAGGCCGGCCGCATCCACCTAGCCGCGCGTCAGTCGGGCGCCGAGGTCGTGATCACCATCACCGACGACGGCCGCGGCGTGGATCGCGACCGTGTGCGCGCCAAGGCTGAGGAGAACGGCCTGATCGCTCCGGGCCAAGACCTGACCGACAGCGAGCTGCTGCAACTGATCTTCGCGCCCGGCTTCTCGACCGCGGCGGCGATCACCAACCTGTCGGGTCGCGGCGTCGGCATGGATGTCGTCAAGAAGACCATCGAGGGCCTGCGCGGCTCGCTGGACATCGCCAGCACGCCTGGCGCGGGTTCGGTGATCTCGCTGCGCATCCCGCTGACCCTGGCCATCATCGACGGTCTGCTGGTCCGGGTCGGGGCCGGCCGCTACGTGCTGCCGCTGTCGTCGGTCGAGGAATGCGTCGAGCTGACGACGGCCCAGGACCTGCGCTCGACAGGCCGCAACCTGATCACCCTGCGCGACGAGTTGGTGCCGTTCATCCGGCTGCGCGAGGAATTCGCCACCGGCACGACCCCCGATCCGCACCAGAAGATCGTCGTGGTCTCGACCGGTCACGAGCGTGTCGGCCTCGTCGTCGACCAGATCCTGGGCGACCACCAGACGGTCATCAAGCCGCTGTCCAGCTTCCATGCCGATGTCGGGGCCTTCTCGGGCGCGACGATCCTGGGCGATGGCGGCGTGGCCCTGATCCTCGATATCGCCAGCTTGGTCGGCCTGGGCCAACGCCAGGACGCGCTGCTGCGCGCGGCCGGGTGAGGGGGAGCATCATGAGCACTATCCAAGCCCAAACCATTCAGGCCCTGACGTTTGATCTGCAAGGCGAGACCTTCGCGCTGGAGGCCGGTCTCGTGCGCGAGGTCCTGGACCTGCTGCCGGAGACCGCTGTGCCTGGCGCGCCGCCGTTCGTGGCGGCGGTCATCAACTTTCGCGGCCGCGTGATCCCGCTGGTCGACCTGCACCTGGCCTTCGACATGGAGCCGTCGGCGCCGGGCATCGACAGCCGCATCGTGGTCATCGAGCATCCGCTGGACGGCGAGGCGGCCCTGATCGGTCTGCGCGCCGACAAGGTTCACGAGGTCACCGACATCGCCGCCAACGACACCGAGGACGCGCCGCGGGTCGGCCTTCGCTGGCGCACCGACTTCATCCGACGCCTGGTTCGGCGGGACGGCGACGTAATCGTCCTGCCCGACCTCGACCAGATCTTCACCGCCCGCGGCCGCACGGCCTCGGTCACACCCCTTTCGCCGAACCGTTGAGCGGCCGGAGTTTCCCCATGCGACTGACCATCAAGCTTCAGCTTGCCCTGGCGTTCGGCGTCGTCATCGTCCTGATGATGATCGGCAACGCGTTCGGCATCAGCAGCCTCTCCAACACCAACAAGGCCATGAACGAGATGGCCAACGGGCCGGCCGCCCGCCTGGAAATGGCCCAGCAGCTGAACATTCACCTGCTGAACGTCGTGCGCTCCGAGAAGAACATGATCCTGGTCGGCGCGCCGGCCGAGGTCGAGAAGTTTGAAGCCACCGTCCAGAAGGAACGCCAGGCGTTCGAGACCCTGCTGGCCAAGGCCGAGGGCATGGCGACAGCCGAAGGCAAGCCGAAGTGGCAGGCCCTGGGCGCGTCCTTCGATCAACTGGTGGAAGTCCACGGCCGGGTGCTGGCCCTAACGCGGGCGGGCAACGCCGCCGGCGCGGGCGCGCTGTCGATGACCGAAGGCCGCAAGTCCGTCATCGAGGCGGGTGAACGCGCCCAGGAACTGGTGGACCTGTCGAAGGCCCAACTGGACGCCGCCACCGCCAAGGGCGACGCCGACTACGCCGCCACCCGCAACCTGTTGATCGGCCTGTCGGTCGTGTCGCTGCTGGGCGCCGCCGTCGCCGCCATCTACATCTCGCTGACCGTCAGCAAGGGCCTGAACCGCGCTCAAGACGCGGTGAAGACCGTCGCCGAGGGCGATCTGACCAAGTCGGTGGCCATCACCACCAACGACGAGATCGGCGACCTGCTGGGTCACGTCAACATCATGATCGAGCGCCTGCGCGGCGTGGTCGCCGACGCCATCTCGGCCTCGGAGAACGTCTCGGCCGGCAGCCAGGAGCTCTCGGCCACCGCCGAGCAGATGAGCCAGGGCGCCACCGAGCAAGCCTCGGCCGCCGAACAGGCCTCCGCCTCGATGGAAGAGATGGCCGCCAACATCAAGCAGAACGCCGACAACGCCACCCAGACCGAGAAGATCGCCCGCCAGTCGGCGATCGACGCGGAAACCTCCGGCAAGGCCGTGGCCAAGGCCGTCGACGCGATGCAGACCATTGCCGAGAAGATCACCATCGTGCAGGAGATCGCGCGCCAGACCGATCTGCTGGCCCTGAACGCAGCCGTCGAGGCCGCCCGGGCCGGCGAGCATGGCCGCGGCTTCGCCGTGGTCGCCTCGGAAGTGCGCAAGCTGGCCGAACGCAGCCAGACGGCCGCCGCCGAGATCAGCGCGGTCTCGACCGACACCGTCAAGGCCGCCCAGTCGGCCGGCGAGATGCTGACCAGCCTGGTGCCGGACATCCGCAAGACCGCCGAACTGGTCGCCGAGATCAGCGCCGCCTGCCGCGAGCAGGACATCGGCTCCTCGCAGATCAACGAAGCCATCCAGCAACTGGACAAGGTCACCCAGCAGAACGCCAGCGCCTCGGAAGAGATGTCGGCGACGTCTGAAGAGCTGGCGGCTCAGGCCGAAGAGCTGCAGGCCTCGATCGCCTACTTCCGCACCGACGATGGCGGTCATCGCTCGCGTCCGGCCGCCCGTCCGGCCGCGAAGCGTCCCTCGGCTTCGGTCAGCACGCCGGCCCGCAAGGCCCCGGCCAAGCCGGCCGCTCGCTCGGGCGGTGTCGCCGCTCAGCAAGCTCGCGCGGCTGGCTTCGCCCTGGACCTGACCAGCGGCGGCCCGGACGCCGACGACGCCGACTTCAAGGCCTACGGCTCTTGAGCCAGGCTGAAGGCCAGTTCGTGACCCTCGGCCTCGGGGCCGAGGTGTTCGCGGTCCCGGTGGCCTATGTCCGGGAAATCCTCGACTACGCCGAGCCGTTCGCCATCCCCGAGGGCCCCGCCTATCTGCTGGGGCTGACGGACGTGCGCGGGCGCGGCACCCCGACCCTGGACCTGCGTCGCAAGCTGGGCCTGCCGGCGGTCGAGCCCGGTCCGGCCACCCGGATCCTGGTGGTCGACGTGCCCGCCGACGGTCGCACGCTGTCGCTGGGCCTGGTCGCCGATCGGGTCATCGAGGTGGCCGCCTTCGCCGAGGCGCAGATCGAGGATGCGCCCGACATCGGCGTGCCCTGGCGCTCGGAATATATCCGCGGCGTCGTGCGGCGCGACTCGTCTTCTGGGGTTGGCAGCTTCGTGGTCATCTTCGACCTGGCCCGGCTGCTGACCAGCCAGGACGCCGCCTTCCTCGCCCAGGCTGCCTAAGGACTGGCCGCCTAAGCCCCATCAAGACGGGCTTCGATCCAGAAGGGATCTTCTCCGTGTCGTCAGCCGCTCTCGCCGCCCAGCCCTCGTCGCCGCTGGGCGATCCGCTCAGCGTCCGCAACTTCGGCCGGCTGTCCGAGTTCATCCATGCCTACAGCGGCATCAAGATGCCGGCCGCCAAGCGCACCATGCTGGAGGGGCGCCTGCGCCGCCGCATGCGGGCCCACGGCTTCTCCGACGTCAACGAGTACTGCCGCTACCTGTTCGAGGACGGCGGCCTGGACGGCGAGGCCGTCAACCTGATCGACGCGGTGACGACCAACAAGACCGACTTCTTCCGAGAGCCTGTCCACTTCGATGTCCTGCGCGAGACGCTGCTGCCGAAGTTGGCCAGCACGGGGCGCAACCGCATCAAGCTGTGGAGCGCGGCCTGCTCGACCGGGGCCGAGCCCTACACCCTGGCCATGGTGCTGGACGACTTCTGCGAAGGGCGGCGCAGCCTCGACTATTCGATCCTGGCCACCGACATCTGCACCGAGGTTCTGGACCAGGCCGTGGCCGGCCGGTTTCCCGAGGCGATGATTGAACCGGTGTCGATGGAGCAGCGCCGGCGGTACGTGATGAGCGCCCGCAATCCCGCCTCGCGCGAGGTGCGTATAGCGCCGGCCCTGCGCAGCAAGGTGGCGTTCGCGCGGTTGAATCTGATGGATGCGACCTATCCGGTGGATCGCGACATGGACGTTGTGTTCTGCCGCAACATCCTGATCTATTTCGACAAGCCGACCCAGGCCAAGGTGCTGCAGAGTCTTTGCAACCATCTGCGACCGGGCGGCTATCTGTTCCTGGGCCATTCGGAATCGGCCGCCGGCGTCGATTTGCCCGTGCGCCAGGTCGCCAATACGGTGTTCCAGAAGTCTTGAGGTCGCCATCTTGACCCGTAAGATCCGTGTACTGATCGTTGATGACTCCGCGACCGTGCGCCAGACGCTGGCGGCGGTGCTGGAGTCCGATCCACAGATCGAGGTGATCGGCGTGGCTTCGGATCCTTTCCAGGCCGCCCGCCGGATCCGCGAGGAAATCCCCGACGTCATCACCCTGGATGTCGAGATGCCGCGCATGGACGGCGTCACCTTCCTGCGCAAGCTTATGGCCCAACATCCGGTGCCGGTGGTCATGTGCTCGTCGCTGGTCGAGGCCGGCTCGGAGACCCTGCTGCAGGCCCTGGAGGCCGGCGCCGTCGACATCGTGGTCAAGCCCCGCATGGGCGTGGCCGAGCACCTGATGGAGTCGCGGATCCGCATCTGCGACGCCGTGAAGGCCGCCGCCAGCGCCCGGGTGTCGGGTGCGCGCCGCCCACCGGTCGCCGTGAACCGCCCGATCCACGAGCCCGAGAAGAAGCTGACCGCCGACGCCATGCTGCCGCCGCCAGTCAAGTCCGCGATGGCGCGCACGACCGAAACCATCGTCTGCATCGGCGCCTCGACTGGCGGCACCGAGGCTTTGCGCACCGTGCTGGAGGGCCTGCGGCCGGACTCGCCCGGCATCGTCATCGTCCAGCACATGCCCGAGAAGTTCACCGCCTCGTTCGCCAAGCGGCTGGACAGCCTGTGCGCGGTCTCGGTCAAGGAGGCCGAGGACGGCGACACCGTGCTGCGTGGCCGGGTGCTGATCGCGCCGGGCAACAAGCACACGATCCTGGAGCGCAGCGGCGCCCGCTACTATGTCACCGTTAAGGACGGGCCGTTGGTCACCCGGCACCGGCCGTCTGTGGACGTGCTGTTCCGCTCGGCCGCGCGCTCGGCCGGCTCCAACGCGGTGGGCGTGATCATGACCGGCATGGGCGACGACGGCGCGCGCGGTCTGGAAGAGATGAAACAGGCCGGCGCCTTCACCATCGCCCAGGACGAGGCGACCTCGGTGGTGTTCGGCATGCCCAAGGAAGCCATCGCCCGCGGCTGTGTGGACCGGGTCGCGCCGCTGGGTTCGCTGACAGCCGAGATCATGCGCGCGGCGACGCGCTGAGGCCTTGCGCCTAGGAAGGCGGTGCTTGTTACCTCAGAAGAAGACGTCGTCGTCCTCGACGGCCTTGACCACCGTCTCGACCAGCACCTCACCCAACTCCGCCGTCAGCGCGGCATGGACCTCGCGTTCTTGGGCCATGGTGTAGGCGCGGGCCATGTCCGCCAGCATCGGCGACAGCACGGTCATCACGTCGTCCAGACGCGCATCCTCGGGGCCCGCCTCGCGCGCCAGGGCGTCGGCGCTCTGGTCGAGGAAGACGCCGATCTGGCGCTGGAAGTCGAAGCGGGCGGCGGCGCGGCGCAGCATATCCACGACCTCGCCGCCTTGACGGGCGGCGTCGGCCAGGTCGCCCTCGACCGCGTCGCCTGTCGTGCGGATGCGGTCGACGGCGTCGCGGAGGGCGGCCGAGGCTTGGGCCGCGCCGCCGGCCCCGCGGGCTTGGGCGGCCTGGCCCTCGGCGGAAGCGGCGAGCGATTCCAGCGCCGTCAGGGTGCGGGCGGCCGAGGTTTCCAGATGGGTGGCGTGCTGGCGCAGCTCGATGGCGATGACGCCCAGCGGCTTGCCGGTCTCGCCGATGCGCGAGCATTTCAGCGTGGTGTTCAGGGCCATCATCTGCACGTCGGCGCGCATGTTCTGGATGGCGGCGATCTGGGCCGACAGCTCTTGAGCGGACTGGGCGGCGGCCTGGCCGACGTGTTCGGCCTGGCGTTCCCCGGCGTCGATATCGTCCACCAGGGCGAAGGCCTGGCCGACGCTGGCCTCCAGGCCGCGCAGGAAGCTGGCGTCACCGTCGGCCGAGCGGCCTTGGGCGTGGTCGCGCAGCTTCAGGATCTCGCCAGCGTCGAGCGCGATGGCCCCGACATTGTCGCCGATCCGCGAGACGTCGCGGTGGAAGTCCTCGATGGTCGCCGACAGCTGGGCGGCCAGCAGGCGGTTCATGAAGCCCGACAGGCGATCGCGCGCCTGGGCCGGCAGGGCGGCGACCTGCGGTGAGGCCAGCAGGCGCAGGCCCAGCTGTACGTGTTCGATGCGCTGGCGAGTGATGTCGCCGATCTGCAGGGCGGCCAGGGCGGCGCCGATCTTCTTGCGGACTTCGCGGGCCAGGCCGGCGACCTGCTCAGTGATCACGGCGATCCGGGCCTGATGGGCGGCAATGGCCTCGGCCTGGCCGCTGAGGGCGTCGGGCACGGCCGGCAGCAGGTCCTCGCAGCGGCGGCCCAGGGCGTCCTCTTGGCTGAGCGCGCCGCGCAGGGCGGTGTCGAGGCCCGAGAGATCGGTGCGGAAGGTGTCCAGCTGGCCACGGCCCAGCTCGATGCAGTCGCAGATCTCCTGGGCGAAGATCGCGAACTCCGGCCCGGCGGCGACGATGCCGCCCGAGGTGATCTTGATGTTGACCCCGAAGACCCGGAGGTAGGCCAGGTGCTGGCGCATCTCGTCGATGCGCTCGGACAGGGCGTCGCCGACCTTGACCAGCTCACCCAGGCGGCCGCGCCGTTCGCGCAGCATGTCGGGCAGGGATTTCAGGGTGGAAGACGCTTCGCCTAGCTGGCGGGTGGCGGCCGCGACCTCGCCGCCGCTGATCCCGTCGCGCATGCGATCCAGAGCCGAGATCAAGGCGTTCATGCCGTCGACCACCGTCGACAGAACGTCGCCGACCTCCAGGAAGCGGCCCTCGATCGCGCCGCGCGCGGCTTCCAGGCGTGCGCCGACGTCGCCGGCGCTCGGCGATGCGGAGGAGGGGGCGGAGAAAGCCAGGGGCGAAGAGGCCATGGAACTCGTGACACGATAATGACGACGCCATGATCAACCCAGATGTGCGAATTTGGCGTAAAGCTCCCGATGGAAAAGCTTGAGGCGATCGACCTCCGCGAGATGGTTCGCTCGCTGACTAAAGTTTTTACGCAACATATCCCCGGTTCCACGCCCCCGGCGGCTGCAAATCATTTGTTTCGAACGGCTTGGCTCTGTATGGAGGCGCCTTGCTGACCGCCGAAAGGCGCCAAGAGAAAGACCTCATGCCGAGTTCCCTGAAGGCGGCGTTCAAGGACGTGGGAGACGGCATCCGTCTCGCGCCCCTGTGGTGGCGGCTCGGCCTGGACCAGACGACCTCGCGTTTCCAGCGGTCGATCCTGGGCCCCTTCTGGATGGCTTGTAACCTGCTGGTCGTCGCCTTCGCCCTGGCCTTCATCGTCGGCGGCCTGATGGGCGTGGACCTGTCCAAGAGCTATCCGCAGGTGGTCGCGGGCCTGCTGGCCTGGTCGCTGGTCGGCGTGACCATCGCCGACGCCCAGGCGATCTTCCTGTTCAACGCCGGCCTGATGCAGAGCCAGCGGCTGCCGCTCAGCTTCTACGTCTTCCTGCACGGCTTGAAGGCGATCACCAACTTCGTGACCCAGATGCTGGCCTTCTGGGCGATGATGCTGGTGCTGGGGCGGTTCACCCTGCCGCACTGGACGCTGTTGCCGGGCGTGGCCCTGATCCTGCTGAATGTCTGCTTCCTGGGCTTCATCATCGCCATTCCGTCGACGCGCTTCCGCGACATCGGCTACATGATGGGCTTCCTGGTCCAGATGATCTTCTACATCACCCCGGTGTTCTGGCTGCGCGAGCAGATGAGCGAGAAGCGACGCTGGGTGGCCGATTTCAACCCGCTGGCCCACCAGATCGAGCTGCTGCGCGCGCCCCTGACGGGCAAGGCGCCGCTGCTCATGGACTGGTGGTGGACGCTCGGCACTACCGGCGTCTTCGCCCTGATCGCCCTCCTGCTGCTGGCCAAGTTCGGCAAGCGCGTGGTCTTCTGGCTGTAGGAGCGAGCGATGACGCACCAGATCAAGCTGACCGACGTCGATCTCGACTATTTCGTCTACAGCCTGCGTTCGCAGTCGCTGCGCAGCGCCATGTTCAACCTCGCGGTCGGCGGCAAGATGTACAAGGCCGCCGGCGACGTCGCCGCGGTGAAGGCGCTGTCGGGCATCAATCTCGAGATCAACGAGGGCGACCGCATTGCGCTGGTCGGCCACAACGGCTCGGGCAAGACCACGCTCTTGAAGGTGATCGCCGGCATCTACTCGCCGACGCGCGGCGAGCTGACGATCGACGGCGACATCACCTCGATGATCGCCATCAACGCCGGCATCGACATGGAGGCCACGGGCCTTCGCAACATTCACAAGCTGGGTTTGATGCGCCGCCTGTCGCGCAAGGTGATCGACAGCCGCGTGGGCGCGATCGCCGAATTCTCCGGCCTGGGCGACTTCCTGCACCTGCCGGTGCGCACCTATTCGGCCGGCATGCTGGCGCGCCTGATGTTCGCAGTCGCCACCGAGTTCGAGGCCGACATCCTGGTGCTGGACGAGTGGCTCAGCGCCGGCGACGCCGCCTTCGTGCAGAAAGCCGCCCAGCGCATGCACCAGATGGTGCAGGACGCCAAGATCGTGGTCATCGCCACCCACGACCACGACCTGGTCAGCCGGGTTTGCAACCGGGTGTGCGAGCTGCAGGGCGGCCACATCGTCTTCCTGGGCACGACCGAGGAATGGCTCGAGCGCAACCAGGCCCTGGCCGCCCAGGCTCAGGCGGCGCTTCCTGCATGAACGCCGCCGCCCGACGCGTCGACCATGACGATGTCCGGAGCGTAGCCTCCGACGCCTGGATCGCGCGCCTGCAGCACTCGGTGGCCCAGCGGGTCCAGAGCGGCCTGCTGTTTCCCCGCCTGCCGCCCAGCCCCAGCGGCCTGGAGCAGGCGGCCGAGGTTTACCGTTTCGCGCACGAAAGCATGGACGGTCGCGACTGGCGCGAGTGCCAGGGGCGCGGCTACCTCGACTTCGGTTGCGGCTGGGGCGAAGTGGGGCGGTTCTTCCTGCGGGACTTCCCGGCCGGCGACATGGTCGGCATGGATCTGGATCCCGAGCGCGTCGCCTTCTGCCGGAGCGGCGACCTGCCCGGTCAGTTCGAGGTCGCGACGATCGGCAAGCCGCTGCCGTTCGAGGATGCGGAATTCCGCCTGATCACCGCCCCGTCCGCCTTGGCCGACGCCTGCCCGGACGTCCTCGGTCTCTGGATGGCCGAGCTGCTGCGGGTGCTGGCCCCGGGCGGGCTGATCGTGCTGATGACCGACCCGGTCCTGGGGGCCAAGGCCGTGGCTCGCGCCGCCGCGCCGCACGACGGCGAGGTGATCCGCTATGTCGGTCCCGGGCGCTTTTCCCAGGCGGCCGTCGTGGTCCGCAAGCGCGTCGCGCGGCCCGCCGGCTTCTGGACGCGGCTGCTGCGAGGGCGCCGGTGAGCGCGGCCCAGCTGCAGCCTGAGCAGGGGATCGTCGCCGAGGGCGGCGTCCTGGCCGTACAGCCAGGCGGCCAGCTGATCTGGACCCCGACCAAGGCTCAGCGCCAGGCCTTCCGCGGCGCCCGCTCGGCCCGCGTCGAGGTCGCGTTCGACCTGCAGGCCGGCGCGCCGACCAACCCGACGGTCTGGGCCGACTGGGGCGAGGGCTTTTCCGGGATTTCGCGCGCCGCGCTGAAGGACGGTCCCAACGGCCTGTTCGCCGTTCTGCCAGCGCGTGGTCGCCAGCTTCTACGCCTGCGCCTGGACCCGTCCGACACCGCCTGCCAGCTGACGGTCACCCGTTTCGAGGTCTCGGTCTCGGGCGCCTTGGGCGCGGACCCGCGCGGCGCGGCCGGGCCGCTGATCGACGCGCTGAAGCCGGTGCTGGGCCCGCTGCGCGAACCGGTCGCCGCCGCCTACCGCAAGCTTCGCGGCCTGGGCTCCAAGCCGAAAGGTCCGCGCACGCCGCGCGGCGGCGGGGCCTGGCGCGAGACCTATCTTCACGCCAACGCCGTGGCTCGCAACCTGCGCAGCGTCCACTACGGCGCGCCGATCGCCGATCAGATCCGGCTGAAGGCGGACGCCCCCAAGCTGGTGGCTTTCTACCTGCCGCAGTTCCATCCGTTCCCGGAGAACGAAGCCTGGTGGGGCAAGGGCTTTACCGAGTGGACCAACGTCTCCAAGGCCCAGCCGCAGTTCGTCGGCCACTACCAGCCGCGCTTGCCGGCGGACCTGGGCTTCTACGACCTGCGCCACCGCGCCCCGATCGCCCAGCAGGTCGAGCTGGCCAAACGCGCGGGGATCTCAGCCTTCTGCTTCCATTACTACTGGTTCGCCGGCAAGCGCCTGATGGAGACGCCGATCGAGCTCTATCTGGCCGATCCGACGCTGGATCTGCCGTTCTGCCTGTGCTGGGCCAACGAGAACTGGTCGCGGCGCTGGGATGGCCAGGAGCAGGACATCCTGATCGCCCAGCAGCACTCGCCGGAAGACGACCTGGCCGTCTTCCGCGATCTGGCCCGACACATGGTCGATCCGCGCTACCTGAAGATCGGCGGCAAGCCGGTGCTGGTGGTCTATCGCCCCGAGCTGTTCCCCGAGGCCAAGGCCACGACGCAACGTTGGCGCGTTCTGGCCCGCGAGCTGGGTCTGGGCGAGATCCGCCTGCTGTGCACGACGGCGTTCGGGTTCTCGGACTATGAGAGCCACGGCTTCGACGGGATCATCGACTTCCCGCCGCACGCCATCGACACCGACGAGATCACCGACAAAGTGACCCCGCTGCACGCTGAGTTCACCGGCAAGGTCTTCGACTTCCCGCGTGTGGTCGAGCGCAAGCTGGAGCAGCTGCGCGACGTCGATACGGCCTTCGTGCCCGGCGTCATGCCCGGCTGGGACAACCACGCCCGCAAGCCGTGGAGCGGCCACGCCTTCCACGACGCGACGCCGCCATCGTACCTGCGCTGGCTGTCGGGCGCGCTGAGCCACAGCGAGAAACGCCATCCGCCGGGCGAAGCGGTGGTGTTCGTCAACGCCTGGAACGAGTGGGCCGAGGGCGCCTATCTCGAGCCCGACCGCTGGTACGGCCACGGCTATCTGCACGCCACCCGTACGGCGATGAGCGCCTATGCCCCCAAGATCGCCGATGACCATCCGCTGATCGTGGAGGCGCAGGCCGGGTTCCAGAAGCGGTCCGACACGGCGGTGCTGCTGCACCTCTACTATCCCGAACTGACGGACTGGTTCGCCGAGCGCCTCGCTCCGCTGTCCGAGAAGGCCGACCTGCAGGTCTCGGTGTCCGAGACCTGGAGCGACGAGGATCTGGCGGCGCTGCGCAAGGCGTTCCCCAAGGCCTACGTCTTCGTGGCCGAGAACCGAGGCCGCGACATCCGGCCATTCGTCGAGGCTCTGCGTCGGGCGCGCACGCTCGGCTACGACGTCTTCTGCAAGTTGCACTCCAAGCGCTCGCCCGACCAGGCCAAGGGCGACCTGTGGCGCACGCGGCTGGTCGACGGGCTGGCCGGTCCCGAGGCGACGACTGCGGCGCTGATCGCCTTCTCCGGCGATCCGAAACTGGGCCTGCTGGCGGCTTCGGATGCGCGGATGCAGATGGGCGACCCGGGCGTGATGGACAACAACTGGCCGCACGTCGAACGCCTGTCGGCGCGCATGCGCCTGAAGCCTCAGCCCGAGACGCCGTTCGCGGCCGGCTCGATGTTCTGGGGGCGTGTGGCCGCTTTCGCGCCGCTGGCCGACCTGACCGACGACGAGATTGGTTTTGAGCCGGAAACGGGGCGTGTCGACGGCGCCGCTGCTCATGCGATCGAGCGTCTGACGGCGGCGATCGTCGAGCGGGCTGGCTATCGCATGGGTTTCGACCTGTGAGGCCCCTGGCCGGCCTCGCGCGCCGGCTGCTGAGGCTGCTGGAGCGACGGGAGAAGCCGAAGCCCAGCCTGACCTTGACCCCAGGCGGCGCGGCTCGCGAACTTCAAAATGTCTGGGCCGCTCCGGCCCTGGGTCTGGCGGTCGACGCGCAGGGACGGGTGTTCGGCGCGAGCGCGGATCTGGCCCGGGCGCCCGGCGCCTGGCGCTCTGGCGAGGACATCCGGTTCCCAATGCCAACCGACGCGCCGGTCTTGGCCAGGGGCGTGCTGTTCATGGATGGCCGTGCGACCCGAAGCTATGCCCACTTCCTGCTGGACGCTCTGCCGACCCTGCTGGCGACGGAGCCGTTGGCCGTGCTGGCTCCGCCGCTGACGCGCTGGCAGGCCGACCTGATCGCCCTGGCCGGCGCGCAGCCGCCGATCGAACTCGCTGCGCCGCTGGTCCGGGCCGAGCAGCTGACCTTGGCGCCGGCCGCCCCTTCGCTGACGCCCGGTCCGCACCTGGACGGGATGCGCACGGCGATCCTGTCGGCGCTGGCGACGCCCGCCGCCGCGCCGCGCCGGATCTATGTCAGCGGCCGCGGCGCGCTGAAGGCCGTGCTGGACGACGCGCTGACGCTGGAAACGATCATGGAGGCCCGCGGCTACCGGATCCTCCGTCCCGAGACGAGTTCGCCGCACGAGCTGATCGCCGCCTTCCGCGACGCCGAGCGCGTGGTGGCTCAGACCGGCGCCCTGATGGCCAACCTGCTGTTCTGCGCGCCGGGAACCCAGGTCATCGAGCTGCGACCGCCTGGCGAGGCCAGCGCCTGGGTCGAGGGTCTGGCCCGCCACGCCGGCCTGTCCTGGAAATCTTACGCCGGCGAGGAACTGGCCCAGGCGGCCGAGGTCCTGCTGGAGGTCGACCTGCGCCCGGCTTCGGCCTTTGGTTGGCGCTTGGATTTGCCGGCCTTTCTGGCCTTCCTGGACGGGGAGGGCTGATGGCCGAGATCGTCGATCTGTCCGGCGCCGAGCTCGTCCCGCTAAAGCAGGCCCTGGAAGGTTCCGCGCGCGCGGCGCGGGCGCTGCTGATCAAGAGCAGCGGCTGGGTCCCGCCGCGTCCGATGCTGTGGGAGTGTCAGGGCCAGAAGCTGAACGACCAGCACGCTCTGGGCGACCTCTTCGCGCCGGACATCGATCTGCTGGTGGCCCGCCGCGTCGTCGCTGGCGGCCGGGGCGCGCATCTGAAGCTGGACGACCAAATGGTCTACGCCGCCGGCGCCTATCCCTACTATGTCCGCCATTGGCTGGAACATGGCGTGACGCCGGAAGCCTGGGCCTTCGACGCGCCCGTTCGGATCCGCCTGGACCGGGCGTTCGTGATCACCCATTTCAACTACGTCTGGGGTCATTGGCTGACCGAGATGTATCCGAAGCTCTTTCTGATCCGGGCGCTGAACCGGGCGGGGATCGTCGCGCCGCTGGTCCTGCCGCGCACCGCGCCGGGCTATGTGACGCGCATCGTCCACGAACTGCTGCCGGACCAGGAGATCGTCACCTACGACCCGCGCGACGAGGCGGTGGAGATCGGAGTGGCCCTGCTGCCGCATATGCTGCAGGACAACTACGTCTTCCACGATCTCCTGCGCTGGAGTCTGGAGGACCAGGCCCTGGCCTGGCCGCGCGCTGGCGGGCCTGACAGGATCTTCGTCAGCCGCGGCGGCGTGCGCACCGCCCAGGCCTTCCGCGAGATGGAGAACGAGGCCGAGATCGAGGGCATCGCCCAGGACCTGGGCCTGACGCTGCTGCGTCCCGAGACCCTGTCCTGGACCGAGCAGGCTCGCATCTTCTCCCGCGCCCGGGTTGTGGCCGGGGAGTTCGGATCGGGCCTGCACAACGCCCTGCTGTCGCCCGAGGGCTGCCAGGTCATGTCGTTGAACTGGGTGGTCGAGGTGCAGTCGCGGATCGCCAACTTCCGCCGCCACGACATTGGCTACCTGATGCCCACCGACGGCCAGGCGCGCCTGTTCACGATCGAGCCCCAGTCCAACCAGCCCTTCACGATCGATCCTGCTGCGTTCCGCGAAAAGCTGACCATCGCCCTCGACCGCGCCGAGGCCCGCGCGGCGATGGCCGGCTGGGACGACGCCGCGCCGGGGGCGCCGGACCTGCGGCTGTAGATCAGGCCAGGCGAGAGGTCGTCACGGGTGTTGGATGAACGCCCGCAGAGCCGCGTTGAACTTCTCGAGATTGGCGTCGCCATCATAGACGCCGTGCGGTCCATCGAAATAGATCGCCGTCAGGCGATCGGCCGGAATGCCGTCCTGATCCAGGGTGTAGCGCCCGGTATAGGCCGGCGTCGTCAGGTCGTAGAGGCCGGCGGCCCAGAACAGGCGTAGCTTGGGATCGGCCTGCATGGCCTCGCCGACATAGACGTTGGCGTCCTTGCCGCCTTCGTGGTTCCAGGCCGCATTGACCAGGAAGCTGAGCGAGGCGTAGGCGCCCTCGGCGGGGAATTTCAGATCCTGGGTCAGGTAGCGGGTCAGGCGGGCGTTGGGGATCACGCCCAGGCTGGCGGGCGAGGGCGGCTTGGCGCCGCCGGCCGGTGCGGGGCCCGAGCGCTTGGGCACGACGCCCAGCGCCGGGTCGTCGATGGCTCCGTCCTGGCCCGGCTCCAGCGGCGCGGTCACGCGCACGTCCAGAAGACCCGTGCGCAGGGTCTGGTCCTTCAGCAGGTTGAACATGAAGTCGTTCTTGGACAGGCGCAGGTTCTTCGACTCGATGAGTTCGACGGGCAGGCCGACCAACTGCGACAGGCGTTCGGCCACGCGCCGGCGCTGATCGGCGGGCAGGCTGGCGCCCTGGATCAGCGCCGAGACGTAGTCGCCGCGTGCGAAGGCCAGGGCGTCGTCGAAATGCTGCTGAACCGTCCGGCCGCGGCGATCGATCTTCTCGTGATACCAAGCGCCCGCGGCCATGGTCGGCAGCGACGCCACATATGGCATCTCACGACCGTCGGTATCGCCGACCAGCGCCACCAGGGCTACGCCGTCGAACTTCAGGTCCGGAACCGCCTTGAGCACCATCGCCGCGCGCGTCGTGCCGTAACTTTCGCCGATCATGAAGCGCGGAGAGGCCTCGCGGCCGTTGGCCTTCAGCCACTGACGGATCGCCGAGCCGACCGCGACGGCGTCGCCGGTCCGCGAATAGAAGTCCTTGGGATCGACGCCCGGATAGGGGCGGCTGAAGCCCGTGCCCACCGGGTCGATGAACACCAGGTCGATGGCGTCGAGGGGGCTGAGCGGATTGGGGCGCAGTCCAGCCTCGGGGCCGGCCTCCTTGGGCGGATTGCGCAGCGGTCCCAGCGCCGAAAGATGTAGCGGTGACGACGAGGCGCCCGGGCCGCCGTTGTAGATGAACAGCACGGGACGCTTGGTGCGGTCCTTGACGTTCCGCGTGTAGGCGATGGTGACGATATTGGCGCCGGGCTGGGCGGAGGGCTCGGCTGCGACGGCGTACTCCGCGACCGTGGCCGTGTAGGCGACGGTCTGGCCGTTGAACTGGCCTTGTTGCGCGGTCTTGGCGACGCGGAGAGCCAGAGGCGCGACCTGAGCGACCGGCGCAGCGGGTTGCGCCTGGGCGGCGACTACGGTGGGCGCGAGGATCAAGGAGACCGCCGCAAGTGTTCCGGACGTCAGCGCGCGCATTGCATCTCCCCAGGGTCTCGATCGCCGTCTGCCCGGCGCGGACTTCAAGCTATGGAATGGTGTTCGGATAATCATTGCGTTCCGTCGGCCGGCGACCGGTCTCGGCGCGGGTTCTAATGCGTCAGTCCGCTGGCGACGCATCATCTATGCAAGGCGGCGGATCCTCGCCGGCCGCGTACGGTCCTGGCCAAAAGCGCCGCGGAACGCCCGAAACACGGCGCTCCAGGGCCCTCTTCGGTCCTTCGGCGGCTTGGATTGGATGGCCGGCCTTGGTGACCATTGTCACATAGACGATGCGCAGGACCGTGGCGCGCTGCATAATCCATGTATGACAGGCCCGTAACGGGGCGAAGAACGAAAGAACAAACTCGCCTCCTTCGTCCTAGCCTTTTTCGTGGAGACGTAGCCGGAAAGCCTTCGGGACCAGCCGGCCAAAGCAGCGCCGCATCGGGGATGGCGGCGGATACTTCACGAGGGGATCAAATGCGAAAGACATCGATGCGAGGGCGGCTTTTCGCCTCGACCATTATCGGCGGGGCGCTGGTGGCGTCGCTGTCGCCTGCCATGGCGCAGGCCCAAGCTCAGGATGGCGACGCCGTCGTGACCGAGATCGTCGTCACCGGCTCGCGGATCCGCCGCGCCGAGACCACGACGCCGGCGCCGGTGACCGTCCTGGGTCAGGAGGCCATCACCGAACGCGGCTTCGTGCAGGCTGGTGAAGCGCTGAACCAGGTGACGTCGATCGCCCCGACCTTCGCCCAGGCCGACGGCACCGGCAACGAATCCGGTTCGGGCCAGCAGTTTCCGAACCTCTTCAGCCTTGGCGCTGGGCGCACCCTGACCCTGATCAACGGTCGTCGGACGGTGACGACCTCCAGCGGTCTGGGCGATCGGGTCGTCGACACCAGCGTCATTCCGGTCGGTCTGATCGAGCGTATCGACATCGTCCAGGCCGGCGGCGCGGCCGTCTACGGCTCGGACGCCATCGCCGGCGTCATCAACTACGTGCTGAAGCGCAATTTCGAGGGCGTCGAGCTTGACGCCCAGTACGGCGTCTCGTCGCGCGACGACAACAAGAAGACCGCGCTGCGCGCCACGTTCGGCAAGAACTTCGCCGACGGCCGCGGCAACGTCGCGCTCGCCGCCGAATATTCCCGGGCCGACCCGCTGTTCGACCGCGACCGGCCGCTCTCGGCCCAGGGGCGCGTCGGCTACACCAACCCCGCCAACACCGGTCCGAACGACGGAATCCCGGCCACCGTGGCGGGCATTGGCGGACGCTTCTATCCGTTCAACTTCAACGGCGTGATCTTCTCCACGCCGGCGCCGCCGCCGAACTTCATCCTGCGCAGCGGCGGCGTTCCGCAGGCGTTCAACGCGGCGGGCGAGCTGACCGCCTACAACCCGGGCACGTTCCTGCAGATCCCGTTCTCGGTGGGCGGCGACGGCATGCCGTACTCGGAGCTGGCCGCGCTGCGCACGGGCGTCGAGCGCAAGACGGTCAATCTGATCTCGCACTACGACTTCAACGACCACGTCCGGTTCTCGGGCGAGTTCCTGTACGCCCAGACCATCGGCCGCGACCCCCTGGGTTCGCTGGCTTCGAACACGGTTCTGAACGGCCAGGCGACGGGCGCGGGCTACATCACCTTCAACCGCACCAATCCGTATCTGAGCGCGGCGACCCTCTCGACGCTGTCGGCGGCCAATCCGACCTTCGCTGCCGGCGGTCCGCTGTTCCTGTCCAAGGCCTGGTCCGACCTGCTGCCCAGCCGCGAGGTCAAGTACACGACCGACACCTGGCGCGCTCTGGGTGCGCTGGAGGGCGACTTCAACAAGTTCGATCGCGACTTCTACTGGTCGCTGTCGTTCAGCCATGGCGCCACCAAGGGGACCCAGTCGGCCTGGGGCGTGAACACCACGCGCCTCTACCGCGCCGCCGCGGCCGTGCGGAACACGGCCGGCCAGATCGTCTGCGGGGTCAACGCCGACGCCTCGGCCGCCAATGACGACCTGGCCTGCGCGCCGCTGAACATCTTCGGCTCGGGCAATGTCAGCCCCGAGGCCCGCAACTACGTCGCCTCGCTGACCGGTCAGGACTACTGGAACACCCAGGATGACCTGCTGGCCACCCTCGGCGGCGACCTGATCAGCCTGCCGGCCGGCAAGGCCAAGTTCAGCGCGGCTTACGAGTACCGCCACGAGTGGGTGCGCTTCACGCCGTTCGACGCCGACCTGCAAGGGCTGGTGGGCGCGGGCGTGCCGGTGGTCGCCACCTCGGGCAAGTTCCACACCCACGAGTTCTCGGGCGAGTTGCTGGTGCCGATCATCGGGGGGGACTTCACCCTGCCGGGCGTCCAGCGCCTTGAGTTCGACGGCTCGTATCGCTTCGTCGATCACTCGATCGCCGGGACGGAACGCGTCTGGGGCGCGGGCCTGCAATGGGACGTCGTCGACGGCGTCACGCTGCGCGCTTCCAAGAGCCGCAACTTCCGCGCGCCGACCCTGGACCAGCTGTTCGCACCCTCGCGGACGGCCTTGGCCGCGATCCTGCAAAACCCCTGCGACAGCGACCGCATCGCCACCGGACCCTCGCCGGCTACGCGCCTGGCCAACTGCCGGGCGCTGTTCACGGCCAATCCCGGCTACGGCGATCTGGCCACGTTCCAGGATCCGTCCGAGAACTTCAACAACGCCCTGGTCACGACCGGCGGCAACGCGAATCTGAAGAACGAGATCTCCGATACGGTCACCTTCGGCTTCGTGCTGCAGCCGCGGTTCATCCCGGGTCTGACGATCATCGCCGACCGGATCAAGATCGACCTGACCAACGGTCTGTCGCCGTTCACGCCGATGGACTTCCTGGCGACCTGCTTCGACTCCACGTCGCCTTCGCCGGAGGTCTGCAACACGGTCACCCGCAACGCCCAAGGCCACATCGTGACGGCGGTCTCGACCACCTTCAACGCCGGCCAGATCCGCTATCGCGGCGACGTCTTCAACATCAACTACCGCGTGCCGCTCTCCAGCCTGTTCCCGAACCATAATGTCGGCAATCTGGAACTGGGCGTGGAGGCCACGCACAACCGCTTCTTCGAGACCTCGGTCACCGGCTCCGACTTCAATCGGACCGACGACACGGCCTCGATGCCCGAATGGCGCGGCCGCTTCGACGCGCGTTATTCGCGTGGCCCGTTCAGCCTGTACTATTCGATCGACTATCTGCCGGAGACCAACGTCCTGCGCACGTCGACGATCGAGAACACCGAGTTCCCGGTGCTGAAGGCCAACATCCGTCACAACCTGTCGGCGGCCTACAAGTTCGACAAGTACACCGTGCGGGCAGGCGTCACCGACCTGACCGACGAGATGACCTCGTTCCCGAACCGCGGCTATGGCGACATCGCCGGTCGCCAGTTCTTCGTCGGCCTGAACGCGCGCTTCTAGCGCGCGGCCAGCCTCGGAAACTGCAGGGCCCCCGCCGTCGGCGGGGGCCCTTTTTCTTGCGCCTATATCCTGTCGTCCAGGCCCTGGCCGTGCAGAACGAAGCCGTCCAGTTCATGGCCAAACAGGTGGCGCATGGTGTGCTGTCGCAGACTGGCCACCTCGGGGCGACAACGCACGGCTCTGGCCCAGGCCAGGGCCTGCATCCAGCTGGGATGGAAGGACACGACGCGATAGTCGGCGTCGCCCGTCACCTTCTGGGCCGAGGTCACCGCGGTGTCCTCCAGCAGGAAGGTCTCGAAGCGCTCGATATCGTCCGGATGCAGCAGGACCAGCTTGATCCAGTGAATGGATTGGGCCGGCGCGCCGCCGAGAAGCGGGTTGCAGACCGTGATGGTGCGCGCGACGCCGGCCGTCCGCAGCAGCGATAGCTGTCGGGCCAGCACCCCGGCCGAGATGTGCAGGGACGAGAGCACCGCCGGCAGATAGCCGCCTTCGCGCAGTACGGCCGCATAGAGCTGTCGCATGCGCGGCTGCTCGGCGATCGCCCCCTCCGACGGCAAGGCCTTAGACGAACGCGAAACCTTGCGGGCCACGGGCGAGCTCCCAACCGCGGCCGCCGGCGGCCGCTCCTAGGGGCGAGTCTAGTTTCGAGGTCGGGAAAGGTTCATTCGGATTGGCGAGGGCTGCCGGTGATCGCGCATGGATTATGCACGCCTAGCGCACGAGGCTCTTCAGGCCCTGGTGCAAGCGCGCCAGGCGACGATCGAGTTCGGCCGGCTCCGAACCGAAGCCCAGGCGGATGAAGCCCGGTCGGCCGAAATACTCTCCGGGCGCCACCAACAGGTCGTGATCCAGCAACAGCGCGCGCGCCAGGGCGAGGGTGTCGTCGAACCCGGGCGTGCGCAGGAAGGCCATGTTGCCATGGGGCGGGATCTCGCCGTCCAGCAGGCCCTCGGCCTTCATGCGCGCCACATGCCGCTCGGCGACCGGGCGGGTGCTGGCCAGGATCCGCTTCCAATGGAGTTCGTAGACCTCGCGCTCCTCGAGCACGTGGGCGGCCACGGCGTGCGCCAGCTTCGAGACGCCGATGTCGCCCTCGGGCATGGCGGTTCGCACCCGGTCGATGACGGTGTCAGAGCCGATGATCCAGCCGAACTTCAGGGCGAACAGGCCAAACACCTTGCTGAGGCTGGAGACGGAGATGAGGTTCTCGGCCAGTCGCGCCGCGCAGAGCGGTGCGCCCTCGGTGGCGAACTCGGCATAGACCTCGTCGACGATCACATAGGCGCCGACCCGCGCGGCGGCGGTGGCGATCCGCCTCAGCGCCGCCTCCGAGGTCAGCACGCCGGAAGGGTTGTGCAGGTTGGTGAGGATGACGGCCTTGGGACCCGTGGCCAGCTTGCGCTCCAGATCCTCCAGATCGACCGCGAAGCTCGGCGCCGGGCGCTCGAAGGTCTCTACGACGGCGCCGATATCGCGCGCGGTCTGGATGAGCAGGTCGAAGCCGGGGTTTTCCACCAGCACGCGGTCGCCGCGAACCAGGAGCGCCTTGAGAAGCTGGGTCAGGCCGCTGGTGGCGCCGGTGGTCGTCAGGATCTGCCGTGGCGACACGTCGAAGCGCTGCGACAGGGCCTGGACCGCGTAGGGATTGCCGTCGGCGAAGACGCTGACATAGCGTGGCGATACGCTCAGCGAGAACGCGGCCCGCATCGTGTCCATCAGCGCGGCGACGGGTTCGTCGATGGTGCTGTCGTAGAGCAGGGCGGTCTGAGGGCGCTCGGCCAGCAGACGCAGGCTTTCGCGCACGAAGTCGGAGTAGGTTTCCGCGGAGAAGAGGCGCTTCGCCCGCTGGGGAAGATCGACGGACTTGAGGGCGTCGGACGCTTGCAAATTGATTGTCCCAGGGCCGGGCGGCGCGTCTGCCATCCGTGGGTTCAAAGCCTAAGCGCTCGGGCGCGAGTTTCTTTGCGAACTGAACGCCAAAGGCGAGCCTGGCGATGAAGCTTATGCGCCGAACCGCTCAGGGCGGCATGACTTATGCGGCGGCCTGGGCCTAGGCCGGCGGGGCCTTCGGCAGGGCGCTCAGCAGGCGGTCGATGTCGTTGGCGTCGTTGAACGCCGCCAGGGAAACCCGGAAGCGATTGGCCGATACGGTCAGGGTGACATTGGCCTTCTTCAGGGGCTCGGCCAGCTTGGCGCGAGCGTCCTTGAGCGCGAAGGCGACGAGGGCCGAGCGATTGTCGAGCGGCGTCAGCGGCTCATAGCCGCGTTGGCGCAGTTCGGTCTGAATGGTCTGGGCCAAAGGCCGGCGGTGGGCGACCAACTGCTCGACGCCCACGGCCTTGATCCAGGGCAGCGAGTAGGCCAGCTGAACCATCCCGGTCCAGGACGTGGTGCCCATGGCGAAGCGGCCAGTGGCAGAGGCCCCGCCTTCGGCGTCTGCCACGGTGGCGCCGGGCGGATCGTACGGCAGTACGTGGGACTGGAAGCGTACCACCTGCTCGTAGCCCCACCAGGGACGCGGGATCTGCTCCTGGATCTCCTTGCGCACATAGAGGAAGCCCAGGCCAAAGTCGCCCATCAGCCACTTGTAGGAAGAGGTGGCGGCGAAATCGACGCCGGTCTCGCGCAGGTTCACCGGCACCACGCCGGCGGCATGGACGATGTCGGCATAGACATAGGCCCCGTGCGCATGGGCTAGGTCGCAGACGGCCTTCAGGTCGTGCTCGAAGCCGTTGACCGTGGACACCAGGCTCAGCGCGATCAGCTTGGTCTTATCGTTCACCGCCGCGGCCATCTGGTCCATGTCGATGCGGCCGTCCTTGGTCATGCGCAGGGTGACCACGTCGACGCCGGCCTTGCTGAGCTCGCCATAGGTGTAGAACGAGCCGAAGAAGTGCAGGGCGTCGGTGACGATGCGGCCGCGTTCCTGCGGATAGCCCAGGGCCTTCAGGACCAGGTTCTCGCCCATGGTGGTCGACTGGATGACGCACAACTCGTCGGGCGTGGCGCCGACCAGCTCGGCGAAGGTCTCGCGAACCAGCTTCTCCTTGGCCGACATGCTGTAGTCGGGCGTGCTGCCGTCGCGGGTCTTGTAGCGCAGATACTCCTCGAGCGCGGCGCGGGCGCCCAAGGGCATCGGATGGGTGGAGCCGGAATCCAGATAGGTCGTCGGCATCCGGGCGAACGCGCTCCTGGCCGGAAGAGTCGCGGCTGGCGCCAGCGCGGTGGCGCCCTGAGCCAAAGCGTCAGACGCGCCCGCCAGCGCGGGCGCCGCAGCGGCGGCGGTGAACAGCGTGCGTCGCGTAAGGCTCATGTGACACCTTCGAAGGGCCGGCTCGAAGGCGACAGCCTAGCGCCGCGCCTGGACATAAGCGCGTCTTTCTCGGGCGCGCCGACGCGGTCGCGTGGATAGCTTATCCGGCGAGCGCGATCCTGGCGCATGACCCAATGCGCCTAGCGAAACCCTCGCACGACCAGCGGTGCGGCCGTGGTGTTCTTGGTCTCGGTCAGGGTGACGATGGATCGGACGTCGACCACGCCGGGCAGCTTCAGCAGGACGTGGAAGATGAAGTCCTGGTACCACTGCACGTCGGGCGCGACGATCTTGAGCATGCAGTCCATCTCGCCGAAGACGGTCCAGCACTCGAGGATCTCGGGCGTGTTGCGCACGGAGCGGTGAAACTTCTCGCGGTCCTCGTCGCTGAGCGTCGTCATCTTCACCTGGGCGAAGATCTGCATCTTGAAGCCAAGCTTCTCGAGGTCGAGCCGGGCCCCGACGCCCTTGATGTAGCCCTCGTCGCGCAAGCGCTGCAGCCGGCGCCAGCAGGGCGATTGGGACAGTCCTACGCGGTCGGCCAGCTCGGCCGACGACAGCGAGGCGTCGCGCTGCATGACGTCGAGGATCTTGAGATCGATCGCGTCCAGCTTCTGCATAGATTGTTCCTCCCACGTCTTATTATTGGATAGAGCATTCATGCTGGCGCTCGGAACCGCAAGCCCCAATCCAAGGCTTGAGCAAAAGGTGAATTGTTCAATTTGCCTGGCTTTCCGGCGCCGGTCGCTCGGCTGACGGGCGGCGCAGCCATGCGCAGCAGCCTTGGCGCAAGGTCCATGCGCGAAGGCCGTGCTCGGCGCATAGACTATGTCGGGCTCGCACGCTGAGACGTCAGATCGAAACAAACCGCCTGGTCCGCGACGCTAAGCTGCCAGGCATAACGGAGGGTGCGGCCTTGGTGAGTGAACAGTCGGCTCTGGTGGTGTTTGGCGCGGAAGAAGTCCGGCAGCGCCTGACGCTTCAGCAGGCGCTGGCGCCGGTGCGCCAGGCGATGGTGGCGCTTTCCAGCGATGCGGTCCGGCAGTTGCTGCGCAGCTTCATCAGCTTGGGGCCCGGCCAGACCTTCGCCATCATGCCCGCCGCCCTGATGGACGAGCAGGTGTTCGGGGCCAAGCTGGTCTCGGTGATGGCGCAGGCCGACGGCCGCAAGGCGCACGAGGGTCTGGTCGTCTTGTTCGACGGCAAGGGCGCGCCGGTCTGCGTCGCCGACGCCGGCGAGGTCACCGCCATCCGCACCGCCGCGGCCAGCGCGGTGGCCACCGACGCCCTGGCTCTTGCTTCCGCCGCCACCTTGGCGGTGCTGGGCACGGGACGCCAAGCCATGGCCCATATCGAGGCGATCGCCCTGGTTCGGTCGCTGCGCGAGGTCGTGGTCTGGGGGCGCGAGCCGCGGCGGACCCAGGACTTCGCCGAGGCGGTGACGGCCCGGACCGGTCTGCCGGCGCGGGCGGCGGCGAGCGCAAGGGCGGCCGTCGAAGGCACCTCGATCGTCTGCACGGTGACGACCGCCGTCGATCCTATTCTCAACGGCGCCTGGCTGGCGCCGGGCGCGCACGTCAATGTCGTCGGCTCCAGCGGACCCAGCGCCGCCGAAGTCGACACCGCCCTGGTCCTGCGCAGCCGCTTCATCGTCGACCATCGCGAGCACGTGCTGGTCCATGGCGGCGAGTTCGTCCGCGCCCGGGCCGAGGGCGCGGTGGGCGACGACCACATCGCCGCCGAGATCGGCGCGGTGCTGGTGGGCCAGGTCGAGGGGCGGCAGGCTCCCGATCAGGTCACGGTCTACAAGTCGCTGGGTCACGCGGCGCAGGACCTGGCGGTGACCGCGTGGCTCTACCGCCAGCATCGCAACGCCTGAGCCGCGAAATCTGCATGAACTATGCGCATGATCGTCAGCCGGGCGTGAAGTTCGCATAGAATGCCAAGCCGGGCTTGCGGACTATTCGGTGGAAGTTTCCAGCTCGCGAAGGTCTGACATGCGCACCCTCAAACCTGCCCGCGTCCTTGGCGGCGCCAGCCTGGCCCTGCTGCTGGCGGGCGTCTGCGCCCAGGCCTTCGCCGCGGATCGCTTCTCGACCACGCTCAAGCCGATCCGCGCCGGCCAGGCCGAGGTGTCGGCCATCGCCGTGACCGCCAGGCTCGAAGCCGCCGACGGCCAGCCGCTGATGCTGCAGGCCCCGATCATCTACCCGGGCGCCTGGCGGGTGGCCGATCGCATCCAGGGCATGAGCGTCCTGGACGCCCAAGGCCCCGTGCCGCTGGAGGCCAAGGACGACGCGCCGCAGCCGGGCGGCTTTCCCTACTATCGCCGCTGGACGCCCACGCGCGCCGTCACCTATCCGGTGACGATCCAGTACACTGCGGCGGTGCAGCCGGTCGGCGACCGCAACGGCCCGCCGTTCGGCATTCGGCCGGCGGCCGGCGGGGTCAGCGGCCTGGGCGCGGGCTTCATGGTGATGCCGCAGAGCAGCCAGCCCGCTGACCTATCGCTGACCTGGGACCTGTCCGACCTCGCGCCCGGTTCGGTGGCGGCCACATCCTATGCGATCGGCGACGCCAAGCTGAAGGGGCCGATCTCGACCATCGCCCAGTCCTGGTACCTGGCCGGTCCGGCCGGCCGCTACCCGGCGACGGGGGAAGGGCACGGCTTCACCGGCTTCTGGCTGGGGACGTCGCCGTTCGACCCAGCCAAGGAGCTGGCCTATAGCGCCAAGCTCTACGCCTATCTGGCCAAGGCGTTCGGCTATCTCGGCCCCGAGCCGGAGTATCGCGTGTTCATGCGGTTCCTGGACACTCCGCCGGTGGGCGGCGGCACCGCCCAGCCCAAGTCGTTCATGCTGTCGCGCGCGTCGGCGCCGTTCGACCCCAAGGCGGAAGGGCCGCGTGAGACCCTGGCTCACGAGATGATCCACCAATGGACGGGCGGGGTCGCGGCGCCCGATGGCGTCAGCAGCTGGTTCAGCGAGGGGCTGACCACCTTCTACACGGCCCTGCTGCCGATGCGGGGAGGGTTCACGACCGTCGACGCATACACGACCGAGATCAACCGCATCGCCAGCGGCTATCAGGGCTCGACGGCGGCGAACTGGACGGCGGCCAAGATCGCCGAGCACGGCTTTGGCTCGGAGGACATCCGCCACGTGCCGTACCTGCGCAGCGCGCTCTACTTCGCCGACATCGACGCCCGCGTCCGAGCCAAGACCAAGGGCAAGCGCAAGCTGGACGACGTCCTGGCGCCGATGTTCGTCAGTCGTGAAAAGGGCGTCCGGTTCGACCACGCCGCCTGGAAGGCCATGGTCGTCAAGGAGCTGGGCCCACAGGCGGCCGTCGAGTTCGAGGACCGCATCCTGGAAGGCAAGCCCTGGACCCCGGTGGCCGACGCCTACGGACCCTGCTTCACCCGCGTCGCCAAGACCTATCAGGTCGAGGGCAGGGCGGTCGCCGGCTACGCCTGGCAGCGGGTGGCCAGCGTCCCCGACAAGACCTGCCAGCGCTGGTAGGGCGTACAGCGAGATGGTTTTGCCGATGTTCGCCCGGCGGCTGCATAAATCTGCCCGTGCGAGCGCGGCTTTCGTCGAGTTCGAATAGTTGATGCGGCGAGCCGAACCTATGCTCGCCGGAAATTCGTCGCGGTGGTCAAAACCGTGTCTGGAGCGCGTTTCCTAGCATGTCCGAGCCTCAAACCCCGCCGACCACGCTCAAGCACGGTGTCGGCCTGATCGACCTGGTCATGCTGGGCTCGGGAACCGCGATCGGCGCGGCGATCTTCTCGGTGCTGGGACCGGCCACCGCGCTGGGCGGCTCGGGCATCCTGATCGCTACCGGCTTGGCGGCGGTCCCGATGGTCATCTTCGCCATCGTCTACGCCTATATGGCCTCGGCCCTGCCCAAGACCGCCGCCTCGTATGTGTGGCAGCGTCAGCTGACCACGCCGACGATCGCGTTCGCGGTGGTGTGGATGCGCATCCTGAGCAATGCGGTGGTGATGATCGTGCTGGGACGGGTGCTGATCAGCTATCTCTCCAAGGTGATCGACGTGCCGCCCGTGCCGACGGTGCTGGGCCTGTTCACCCTGATCTTCGCCATCAACTTCGTCGGGGTGAAGATCGCCGCGCGGGCCCAGACGGTGATGATGATCCTGCTGCTGGCCGTGTTCGCCGTCTTCGTGGCGTCCGGCGCCAGTCATTTCCGCCCGCAGCTGCTGCAGGAAGCCGTCGCCGGAGGCTGGGCGCCGATCCTGGCCGCCATACCGCTGATGATCCAGCTGTTCCTGGGCATCGAGACCGCCACCGAGGTCGGCGAGGAGGTGGCTAACCCAAAGACCACCGTGCCGCTGGGCGTGTTCCTGGCGCTGCTGCTGACCGTCGTCGTCTATGTCTCCATCGCCTTCACCGCCCTGAGCCTGGTGGGGCCCGAGACCCTGGCGAGCAGCAAGGCGCCGCTGCTGGACGCGGCGACGGTTTCGCTGGGGCCGTGGGCCACGCCGGTGATCGTCGGCGCCGCGGTGCTGGCCCTGACCAAGTCGATGAACGCCATCTTCCTGGTCTTCACCCGGTTTCTCTACGCCATGGGCCGCGAGGGCGAGCTGCCCGCCGCGCTGGGCAAGATCCATCCGCGCTTTGGCACGCCGCACGTGGCCACCATCGTCGCCTTCGTCCTGACCTGCGCCTGCGTGCTGCTGCCCTCCAGCCTGCTGTTCCTGCTGCTGGCGGTGAACATTCCGACCATGATGAAGTACGCCGGCTCGTGCCTGGCGGCCTTCAACATGGCCCGGCGTCACCCCGACCTGCACGCCCAGGCGCGCCTGGCCTTCAGCCCGCGCCTGGCGCAAGGCCTGGCCATCGTCGGCATGGTGCTGGCCATCGTCATCGCGGCCCTGGGACTGGGCGCCGACTGGCGGCCCTACATCCTGTTGCTGGTCTGGCTGACGATCGGCCTCGTCTACTACCGCCTGCGCCGCGGCCGCCACGTCAGCGCCAAGGTCGACGGATGACCGCGCCGATCCTGGGCGCGGCGCGCCGCGGTGACTTCGCGCCGATGGACGTCATCCATCTGGACTCGGCGTACATGCATCCGATGAGCCTTGGCGCCCGCCATGCGCTCGACCGCTACGCCGACTACCGGATGGGCGGGCGCACGACCCTGGCGCACGACGACGGCGCCATTCGCGAGACCGTGCAGCGCATGTTCGCGACGCTGATCGGCGCCTCGCCGGCCGAGATCGCCTTCGTGCCCAGCACGATGGCCGGCGAGAACGCGGTGCTCTCGGCCCTGGGCCTGAGCGGCGGCAAGGGCAGGGTGGTCACTGACGCCCTGCATTTCTCCGGATCGCTCTATCTCTACGACCGTTTGGCCGTGCATGGCCTGGATGTTGAGGTGCTGCCCGCGCGGCAGGGGCGGATCGACTTGGCCGACCTGGCGCGCGCCCTGGAGACGCCGACCGACCTGGTCGCGATCTCGCTGGTCTCCAATTACAACGGCTTCCGCCACGACCTCGAGGCGGTCTGCGCCCTGGCCCATAAGGCCGGCGCCCTGGTTTATGCCGACATCATCCAGGCTGCGGGGGCGGTCGCCTTCGACGTGCAGGCGTCCGGCGTCGATTTCTGCGCCTGCGCCACCTACAAGTGGCTGATGGGCGACTTTGGCGTCGGCTTCCTCTACGCCCGCGCCGACCGACTGGACCGTCTGGACCCGATCGCCTTCGGCTATCGCCAGGTCAGCGAGATCGTCGCCCAGCCCGAGGCCGATCCGCCGGTGCTCTGGCGAGCCCGGCCCGACGCGACCGGCGCGTTCGGCATGGGCACGATGGCCGACGCCGCCGTGGCCCAGCTGCGCCATTCGCTGGGCGCCATCCTCGACACGGGGGTGGAAGCGCTGGCCACGCACCGGGACGCGCTGCTGGAACGCCTGAGCGAGCAGCTGCGCGACCGTGGCGTACGCATCCTGACGCCCAATAGCCAGGGCACGCCGATCCTGGCTTTCGCCCCGCCTGAGGACGCCGCCGAGCGCCTGAGCCGGGCCAAGGTCTTCGCCACCGTCTACGACGACCGCATGCGCGTCGCGCCCAGCCTGTTCAACGACCGGGACGACATCGACGCGCTCGTCGAGGCTCTGTTCACCTGATCATCGGAGGGGGTTCCATGCACCGTGTCGGAAAGGCCGCCTGCGCGGCCGTCCTGTTGGCTCTGGCGGCTGGCGCAGCCAGCGCCCAGTCCGGACCGCCGCCCAAGGTCGAGGTCCGCCTGACGCCGCATGCCGGCGCCGGCGGCGACAGCTATATGGGCGTGCGTGAGGTGCTGAGCGCGCCCAGCCTGACGGCCGGCCAGGCCCTGGTGCGGCTGCCCAGCCGCATGGTCGGCATCCCTGGCGCAGAGCTGCTGGGCGAGGGGCTGACGGCGCACGACGCATCGGGCCCGCTGGCCCTGACTCAAGACCTCGAGGCGCCGACGCCGCAGGGCCAGTACCGCCGCTGGACGGTGGGCCGTGCGACCGTCGGCGACGTCGTCGTCAGCTATCGGGCTGCGCCGCGCAAGGTGACCGCCGCAACCAACAACGGTCCGCTGTTCGACCTGCGTGAGGAGGCGGGCGGTTTCGCCGGCGCTGGCGTCACCTTCCTGGCCACGCCGGCCAAGGATCAGGTCTACAATTTCTCGCTGGCCTGGGATCTGTCGCAGGCGCCGGCCCAAGCCAGCGGCGTGTCGTCGTTCGGCGACGGCGACGCCACCTTCATGGGCCCGGCCGACCGGCTGGCCTTCGCCTTCTACGCCGCCGGCCCCTTGCACAGCCTGCCGGGCAAGCCGCAGGTCAATCTCTACTGGCTGAGCCCGCCGCCGTTCGCCGCCGAGGTCCTGGGCGCCCGGGTCAAGACGCTGCGCGAGGCGATGTCGGCCTTCTTCGGCGACCCGATGACGCCCTACCGGGTGTTCGTGCGCCAGAACCCCTATGCTGGCACCGGCGGCACGGCGCTGCCGCAGTCGTTCATGTTCGGCTACCGGCTCAGCGACCAGCCGACCCTGGACTCGCTGCAGAGCCTGGTCTCGCACGAGATGGCCCATGGTTGGCCTTCGATGCAGGGCGAGCACGGCGACACCGCCTGGTACAGCGAGGGCGCGGCCGAATACTATTCGATGCTGCTGTCCTATCGCGCGGGGATCCTGCCGCTGGACCAGTTCGTCAAGGACCTGAACGACAAGTTCGCCGCCTACTACACCAACCCCTACCTGCGCCTGAGCAACCTGGAGGCGGGCAAGATCTTCTGGTCGGATCCGACCGCCCAGACGGTGCCCTATGGCCGTGGGCTTCTGTACTTGATCGCCACGGACTCGGCGATCCGCGCCCAGTCGGGCGGCAAGCGTAGCGTCGATGACATCATCACCGAGATGTACCGCCGCCAGAAGGCCGGTCAGCCCTATGCCGCCGCCACCTGGCTTGAATTGGTGGGCCGCGAGATCGGCGCGGACCAGGCCAAGGCGGCCTATGAGGCGATGGCGGCGGGACAGGTGCTGACGCCCGGCGGTCGCTTCGATGGCTGCCTGGTGGCGACGCCCAAGCCGATGCGGGTTTTCGACCTGGGCTTCTCGCGCGGTTCGCTGAGCAGCGCCGACCGCCTGATCCGTGACTTGAAGCCGGGCTCGCAGGCCGCCCAAGCGGGGCTGCGCGAGGGCGACCAGATCATCGCCGACAAGGGCATGGTCGAGGCGCGCAAGACTGAGACGGCGACGCTGGCCCTGACCATCAAGCGCGACGGCGCCGAGCAGACCCTGACCTTCCTGCCCCGCGGCGAGGCGGTCGACGGTCTGGCCTGGAGCAAGGCGCCGGGAGCCGATGCAGCGCGCTGCAAGCTGTAGAAACAGGACCCCCCGCGACGTGGAAGCGCGTCGCGGGGGCGGACGCGTTCAGGGCAAATCGGATAAGTCGCTCGGGGCCGCCCCCGCGCATCGTCTATTCATCTTCGCGCTCGCCCACGGCGCAAACGCATAACGAAGCCTCGGAAACGACGCTTAAGATCGTGGTCTGCGCCGGGGTGATGGCGCGCCGACAAGGGGAGCGACCATCGTGAAATCCAGGCTGCTGGCGAGCGCTCTCGCCGTCTCGATCCTGACCCTGCCGGCCGCCAGCGCGCTGGCCCAGGCGGCGCCCGCCGAGGCCATTCTCCAGCCGGTCGACCATCCGGCCGTCGTCACCCGTCATGTGGGCGTCTTCAACGGTCAGAAGCTGGCTTACACCGCCACCGTCGCCCCGACTCTGGTGAACGCCGAGGACCCCAAGGCCGGCGCCCGGCTGGTCAGCTTCGCCTACACCCGTGACGGCGCAGACCCGGCCAAGCGTCCGGTGCTGTTCCTGTTCAACGGCGGGCCGATCGTGCCGTCGATGTACCTGCATCTGGGCGGCCTGGGTCCCAAGCGGATCTCGTTCCCGGACGACATTTCCGCGCCGCCGTCCAGCTTCAAGCTGATCGACAACACCTATTCGCCGCTCGACGCCGCCGACCTCGTGTTCGTCGACCCGGCCTCCACCGGTTTCAGCCGTGCGCTGCCGGGCGTGGACCCGCGGGCCTTCTACTCCGTCAAGGCTGACGCCCAGCAGGTGGCCGGCTTCATCCGCCAGTGGATCAAGGCCAATGGCCGCGAGGGCGCGCCGATCTATGTCATGGGCGAGAGCTACGGCACCAACCGCGCGGCCGAGGTCGCCGGCCTGCTGGCCGAGGGCGATGCGCCCCTGCCGCTGGCGGGGGTCATGCTGTACGGTCAGGCCGTCAACATCATCGAGTACGTCCAGCGCCCGGCCAACGTCACCAGCTACGTCGCCTCTCTGCCGACCCTGGCGGCGATCGGCTGGTACCATGGCAAGGCCAAGCGCGATGGTCGCACGCTGCAAGCGTTCCTGGCCGACGCCAACGCCTGGGCCAAGGGGCCCTATCTGTCGGCGCTGTACCAGGGCTCCGCGTTGGGAGAGGCGGAGCGTCAGAAGATCGCCGCCGAGCTTGAGGCCTATACCGGTCTTTCGGCCGCCTGGTATCTGGCCAACGATCTGAAGATCTCCAAGGAGCGCTATCGGGTCGAGCTGCTGAAGGACCAGAAGCTGGTGCTGGGCCGGGCCGACGCCCGCTACACCGCCCCGCTCACGGAAAAGGGCGGCGCCGTCGACGCCTCGGACGTGCTGTCGAAGGCGATCGTCGACTTCTTCGCCGCCTATCGCCGCGATGCGCTGAAGGTGACCTGGCCCGAACCCTATGTCGGCGCTGCGCCGCTGAAAGGACTGAACGACTGGGGCTGGGGCGAGGGGACCAGCCCGTTCGCCGACTGGCCCTACTATCAGGGCGTCGGCAAGATGCTGAAGTTGAACCCGAAGTTCCGGGTCTTCGTCGGCAACGGCTACTACGACACCCAGACCACCATGGGCGCGGCCGAGCTGCTGACGACCCAGTCGGGCTGGGACCCGGCCCGGGTGACGCTGAAATACTATGACGGCGGCCACATGGGCTATTCCGTGGACGCCACCGCCAAGGGCATCGCCGACGATCTGCGGACCTGGATCGCCAAGCCGTGAGCCCGGCCTTCTTCGACGGGGCGGCCGTCGAGCGTCTGCTCGACTATCCGGGCTGTGTCGCCGCCATGCGCTCGGCCATGACCGCGCTGTCGGCCGACGACGCGGCCCAGCCGTTGCGGCAAATCCTGCAGGTGCGGCCGAAGGCCATGTTCGGTCTGATGCCCGGCTCGCTGAGCACCACTGGCGTGTTCGGCGCCAAGCTGGTCAGCGTGTTTCCCGAGGTCGGCCACAGCGGCCGCGCCCGTCACCAGGGCGTGGTGGTCGCGTTCGACGCCGAGACCGGGGCGGTCGCCTGCATCGCCGACGCCGAGAGCGTCACCCGCATCCGCACCGGCAGCGCCACCGCGGCGGCCACTGACGCCCTGGCGCGGCCCGACGCGGAGGTGCTGGCGGTCTTCGGCCTGGGCGCTCAGGCCGAGGCTCACCTGCGGGCGCTGACCCTGGTGCGGCCGTTCTCGTCGATCCTGCTATGGGGCCGCGATGCGGCCAAGACTGGGGCTCGCGCCGCCGAGCTGGCCGCGGCCCTGTCGTTGCCGATCACGCCGGTTTCGGACGCGCGCGCCGCAGCGAGCCAGGCTGATGTGATCTGCACCGTCTCCGGCGCGCCTGAACCGATCGTGCTGGGCGCGTGGCTGAAGTCGGGCGTGCACGTCAATCTGGTCGGCTCCAGCTATCTGGGGCCGGTCGAGGTCGACAGCGCCCTGGTCGCGGCCGGCCGCTACTTCGCCGACTACCGCCCGTCGGTGCTGGCCCAGGCTTCCGAACTGGCGGTGGCGCGCGAGGCGGGCCTCGTCACCGATGACCATGTCGTGGGCGAGATCGGCGCGGTGTTCGCCGGTCGTCTGGACGGTCGCCAGAGCCCTGACCAGATCACGATCTACAAGTCCCTGGGCCATGTCGCCCAGGACCTGGCGGCCGCCGCCTATCTCCTCCAACGCTCGCCCGCCTAGAGGTCAGAGATGAAGTCCAGCATCCTGGGGCTCAGCGCCCTCCTGCTCGCCGCCAGCCCCACGGCGCTGTGGGCCGCCGCCACCGAACGCCTGTCGATCGTCTCGAACGGCGAGATCGTCGGCTCGATCGAGGCGGTGACCGAGAACGGCAAGACCGCGCTCGACTACCGCGTCGACAACAACGGCCGCGGCCCCAAGCATCACGTCGAGATCGTCAACGGACCCGGCGGCGTGCCGGTCTCGTGGTCGATCAAGGGCACGTCGCTGATGGGCGGCGCGGTCGAGGAAAGCTACGTCTTCGCCGACGGCAAGGCGCGCTGGAAGAGCCAGGCCGACGCCGGCGAGATCTCCAGCGCCACGCCGCCGCTGTACGTGGTCAACGACGAGAACCCCTGGGCCAACTACGTCTACGCCCGCGTGGCGATGGCCAAGCCCGGCGGTCGGGTCGCCGTACTGCCGGGCGGCGAGATCAGCGTCACGCCCGTGCGCGAGATGACCATCGGCGAGGGCAAGGCCGCCGTGCCGGTGAAGATCATGCGGGTCACCGGCGTGCAGCTGCGCCCCAGCTACGTGATGTTGGACCGCAAGGGCGGGTACTTCGCCAGCTTCGGCGACGGCGGCATCGCCATCCGCGCGGGCTACGAGGCCGCCGCTGGCCAGTTGCGCAAGCTGGGCTCGGAGCTTGAAGGCCAGCGCGTGCGCGACCTCGGCAAGGCGCTGGCCCATCGGTTCGACACGCCGGTGCGGATCCGCAATGTCCGCGTCTTCGACCCGCGCACGGGCGCGTTGTCACCGCTGTCGACCGTGGTCGTCATGCGCGACGTCGTCACCCAGGTGCTGCCCGGCGATGGGGGACCGCCGCCGGCCGACCAGACGGTCATCGAGGGCGAGGGGGGGACGGTCTATCCGGGCCTTCACGACATGCACGCCCACATGAGCCTGGAGTCGGGCCTCTACTATCTGGCCGCCGGGGTCACCAGCGCCCGCGACATGGGCAATAACAACAGCTTCCTGCTGGACCTGCTGCCGCGCCTGGACAGCGGCGAGATCGCCGGGCCGCGCGTGGTCCCCGCCGGCTTCCTGGAGGGCCGCAGCCCTTATTCGGCTCGCAACGGCTTCATCCCCGAGACCCTGGACGAAGCGCTCAAGGACGTTCGCTGGTACGCCGATCGCGGCTATGCCGAGATCAAGATCTACAACTCGATGAACCCCGACTGGGTCAAGCCGATGGCCGCCGAGGCTCATCGCCTGGGCCTGGGGGTGTCGGGCCACGTGCCGGCCTTCGACACGCCCGACCGAGTGATCGAGGACGGCTACGACGCCATCGCCCACATCAACCAACTGATGCTGGGCTGGATCCTGGATCCGAAGGAAGACACCCGCACGCCGCTGCGCCTGACGGCGATGGCGCGCGGCGCCGACCTCGACCTCAAGTCCGAACGCGTCCAGAAGACCGTGCGGCTGATGCAGAGCCACAAGGTGGCGTTGGACACCACCGTCGGCCTCCTGGAACAACTGATGCTGAGCCGCGCGGGCGAGGTGCAGGTGGGGCAGCGCGACTTCCTTTCGCACATGCCGATCGGCTTCCAGCGCTATCGCAAGCGCTCGTTCGTGCAGATCAAGAGCCCGGCCGACGATCAGGCCTATCAGAAGGGCTTCGCCAAGACCCTCGAGACGATCGGCATGCTTCACAAGGCAGGCGTGACCCTGCTGCCGGGCACCGACGAGGGCACGGGCTTCTCGGCGCTGCGCGAGCTGGAGCTCTACGTCCAGGCCGGCATGACCCCGGCCCAGGCCCTGCGCGCCGGCACCCTGGGCAGCGAGGAGTTCCTCAAGCGCACCGACCGCCTGGGCGTCATCGAGCGGGGCAAGCTGGCCGATCTGGTGCTGGTCCCCGGCGATCCGACCCAGGACATCTCCGCCATCCGCCAGCCGCGTATGGTGATGCGGGGCGGGGTCGTCTACTTCCCCTCGGAGATCCACGCAGCCCTGGGCGTCAAGCCGTTCACCACCCCGCCGTCGTTGAAGGCGGCTGCGCCCGCGGATCCGCAGGCGGACGGTGGCGACCCCGGCTTCGGTGAAGACTTGGACCTGGACCACGACCACTAGGTCGCCGAGATCCGAAACGCGAAAGGGCGGAGCTGCGAGGCTCCGCCCTTTTCATTTTATCAGGGGCGCTTCGACTTGGAGCGCCTTCTGATTTTGGAATGCAGGATGACCCCTTGCGCCTCGTGGCCGAACTGGCGCTCGAGCTCCTCGTAGCGGCAGGCCAGGACCTCGGGCCGGGCGCGCCAGGCGCGAACCCAGTGCTGGGCGGCGTGAAAATCCTCGTGCGCCACCCAGAGCCGATAGTCGTAGTCGCCCGACAGGCGGTCGGCCTTCAGGATCGCCGGATCGGCGAGGATCGAGGCCTCGAAGGCCGTGATCGTCTCGGGCTCGGTGAGAGTGAGCCTGATCAGGGCGCGCGCTTCGACCGGGCCGGTCAGGCTGGGGGCGATCGCGGTGACGACCTCCGCGAACTTGCGCGTGCGCAGCCGCGACAGGTGCTGCTGGAAGGTCGCCGCGCCGATCCTCAGGCGGGCGCGCATGGCGTCCATGTCGCCCCGGCAGGCGATGGCAGCGTCGAGAACGGCCGCCAGGCCGGCCGGCGTTGACAGGGAAGAGGGGACGACCCGGCGCATGGCGACGTCCTAACGCGGCGCCGCGCCGGCGCGAACAAAAGCCCGGACGTCATTGGCGAAGGCCGCCGCCGTCTCGCCGACATACAGCATGTGGCCCGATGGATAGCGGCGCAGCTGCAGCCGATCAGCCGGCATGTTGGCCGCCTCGACCGCAGCCTCGGCGGCGGCCGAATGGGTGGCCAGGTCATAGTAGCCCGAGGCGACCAGCACCCGCAGGCGGGGCGTGCGACGCATGGCGGTGGCCAGGTCGACGGCGAAGCTCTGCTCAGGCGGCGCGTTGCGCTTGAAGTTCCAGCTGGCCAGCAGGTCCTTCCAGACGATGGCGCCATAGGGACGGTCCATGCGGATCTTCAGATCCTCGGCCGCCATCTGCTCGAAGGTCGCCCGGAAGCCCGGTGTGTACAGGGTCATGGCCGGGTCGTCAGCGACCGGGTCGCCGCCCGAATTGGCCACGGGCAGGGTGTAGCGGCTGTCATAGGCGCCAACCTGCAGGCCTTGGTCGGCGAGCAACTGACGATCAAAGCCCGCTTCCCGGAGCTGCAGGCTCTTGGCGAAGGCTGTCGGGGCCAGGCCGGTGAAGGCCGCCAGCTGCGTGACGACGGCCGTCCGCTCGTCGGGCGGCAGGGTTCCGGCGGCCTCTTTGGTGAGGGCCTGGAGATAGGGGCCCTTGGCATAGGCCAGGGCCTCCTGGTGATAGGCCTCCAGCGCCCGGCCGCGCCGGTCGATGCGCTGGTGATACCAGGCTGTGTCGGCCAGTGCGGGCAGCTGCAGGGCCTGGCGCAGGGCCTGGGCCTCGGGGGTAGCCGGCGGCGCCGAGCCGTTCAGCGTCGTGCCCAGCAGGACGATGCCGTCCAGGGTGATGCCGCGCATCAGGCCCACATACATCGGACCGCCCAGCAGAGCGCGCGGCAGCAGCGCCGCCCGGGTCGAGCCGTAGCTCTCGCCCATGACGTATTTGGGCGCGTTCCAGCGCTTGTGCTCGGTCAGCCAGGCCTCGATGAACTGGGCGACGCTGTCGGCGTCCTCGTCGACGCCCCAGAAGTCGGCGTTCACGCCCTTGCCGATCACCCGCGACCAGCCCGTCCCGACCGGATCGATGAACACCAGGTCGGCCACGTCCAGCAGGGTCAGCGGATTGTCGATCAGCCCGAATGGCGGAGTGTTCGAGGGATTGACCTCGCGGTCCAGCTGGGTGCGCCGCGGTCCCACCACGCCCATGTGCAGCCAGATCGACGACGAGCCGGGGCCGCCGTTGAACACGAACATCACCGGCCGATGCGGGTCCTTGGTGTCGGCCAGGTATGAAAACGAGAAGATCGAGCCGATCGGATCGCCGGCGCGGTTGAAGAGATGGGTCTCACCGGCGACCGCCGTATAGGCCAGGCTCGCGCCGTTGATCTTCAGAGCGTGCCTGGTCACGAACCGCCTGACCTCCGGAACCTCGACCGGACCAGGCGTGGTCGGGCGCGACATCGGGAAGGGCGAGGATGGCGCAGGCGCGGGCGTCGTGGCCGACTGGGCCAAGGCCGACCCGGACGCCAGGACGCCGGCGGCGAGCAGGCTCGCAGCGAGACCCCGCAGACAGGGCTGAAGCGGAGCGCGAGGAGATAGGGTCATCGATGAAATTCCGCTGGGCGAGAGCGCCGCCGTGCGGTGTCGGCGACGTACCCCAAGCCTCAACGAGGCGGCGGGAATAATCTATGCGAACTGCAGGCGCCAAATCGCCGCTGCGACCGCGCCGTATCGGCGCTCGCCAATCTGGACGACTGAACTATGCGCGCCGCTGCCGGCGCATAGAGGCGGTCGTCGCAGCCGGCGGGGGCGGGAAGGAAGGCGACGCGCCCGGCTTCTGACGACTACTTTACGACGCCAAGGTCTGCGAGGAATTGCAGGGCGTCCTGCTCGACCTTGACCTGGTCCTCCTTCGAAAACTTGCCATGCGCGCCGCCGGCCACGGGGTGGAAGCGGTTGGTGACCCCGGCCTTGTCCAGATCGGTCTTCAGCGTCGTCGAAGCCTCGAAGGGAACGGTCGGGTCCGCATCGCCATGGACGATGAACACGGGCGGCTGGGCCTTGCGCACATAGGCGGCCGGCGACATCGTCGTCCACAAGGCGTCCGGGCCATCGCCGATCCATCGTGCTGTCGACGGGCTCTTGAACGCGCCCGGGTCGGCCGGCTTCAGGTGATAGGGGCCGTAGAAGTCGAGGATAGCGGGAACCTTGGGTTGGTCGCGGCACGCCGGCAGGTCGATGGCGTTGCCCTTGGGCAGCATGCCGGCCATCAGCGCCAAGTGACCGCCGGCCGAAGTCCCGTAGGGCACGACCCGCTTGGGGGCGAAGCCGTAGGCGCGAGCGTTGGCCTTCACCCATGACAGGGCGCAACGAACGTCCTGCACCGCTGCGGGCGCCCGGGCCGTGTCAGACAGGCGATACTGGACGGTGACGACCGAGAAGCCAGCAGCCAGATAGGCTCGAAAGCCGCCCCAGCTGGCCGGCTTCTCGCCCTTCCACCAGGCGCCGCCATGGATATAGACCAGCACCGGTCGTGGTCCGGCGAAGGCTGTGTTGCGATAGACGTCCAGATGCAGATCTTGGCCGCTGGCCTGGAGATAGACCACGTCCTTGGTCGCCGCCGGCTCCGCGACCTGGGCCCATTGGGCTGGGTCGTTCCAGGTTTGGGCGGCTGCGGGCGCGGCGCCGAGCAGCAGCGCGGCGGCAACGGTCTTGGCGATCATCGCGTCTCTCCCATCAGCAATGTCTTGGCAGCGAGCGCCAGAAGGCGCGCTGCGATCCTGGTCATGGCGCCAAGTTTGCGCTCCGATCTAGCAGGTCGGGCTTACGAGTCCAATGGCAGATTTCTGGACCTGTGTTCCCATAATTGGTCAACCAATATAAAGACCAGTACGCAATTTCCGCCAATTGTACCGTTGATGAGCGCGCGGTAGCTGAATGAGAGCGGATGCACCTTCCTCATAACCGGCTTGCCTGGGCCGGGATGACCAACTTGATCGAACGGCGACCGTTGACATTCGGCGCTAAGTGATCAACCAAATAGGTAAGCCAAATAAAGATAATTGGTTGTGGGAGGGAATGAGGAATGGACAACCGTCCAGGGCGCCCAAGTGCGCGCGCGATGCTGCTGGCGTCGACGGCTTTCATCATCGGGCTGGGCCTGAGCCAGGCGGCGGCGCAGACGACGGCGCCCAAGAATGACGAAGTCTTGGACGATCAGGCGGTCGAGGCCGTGGTCGTCACCGGCTACCGCGCCTCCTTGCAGAGCGCGCTGAACGTCAAGCGCCAGTCCGACGTCATGGTCGACGCCATCAACGCCGAAGACATCGCCGATTTCCCTGACGCCAATCTCGCCGAGTCGCTGCAGCGCATTCCCGGCATCTCGATCGACCGGGACAATGGCGAGGGCCGCACCATCACCGTCCGCGGCCTGGGCGGCGACTTCACCCGGGTGCGCATCAACAACCTGGAAGCGCTGTCGACGGCGGGGACGAACGACACCAACTCGACTGCGATGAACACCACGCGGACGTTCGACTTCAACGTCTTCGCCTCGGAGCTGTTCAACAGCCTAAAGGTGCGTAAGACGGCCTCGGCCGAGACCGATGAGGGCTCCCTGGGCGCCACGGTCGATCTGCAGACCGGCCGGCCGTTCGACTATCGCAAGGATCGCTTGGCCCTGTCCGTCGAGGACGCCTATTACGAAAATGGCGGTCATCACAATCCGCGCATCGCCGGCCTGTTCTCCAAGCGCTGGGCCGACGGCAAGATGGGCTTCCTGGCCTCGGTCGCCTATTCGGAAAAGGACACCGAAACCGACCAGTATCGCCGGCAGATCGTGACGGGCGAGTACGTCTACCGCTCGGCCACCTGGGCGACCCTGGAGAACCCGCGACGCGCGGGCTTCTCGGCCCCGGTCGGCACGACGTTCGGCGACCGGGTCACCAATCCGACCGCGGCCAATCCCGGCGGCACGGTGTCGTCGACCGCGGCTATCACCAATCCGGCCTATATCGCCGCCGTGACCGGCTCGAACCTGGCCGCCTACGCGCTGCTGCACCCGTCGCTGGACGGCTCGCAGGTGATCTTCCCGGCGCTGGCCGGCCCCGAGCAGCAGGACCTGAGCCAGAAGCGCCTGGGGCTCACCTCATCCTATCAGTGGGAAATCTCGTCGCGGACACGGCTGACCGTCGATGGGCTTTATTCGAACCAGAAGAGCACCTCGACCCTGAACCAGCTGTTGCCGTTCGGCCTGAACCGCAACAACACCAACGCGACCTTCGCCACCGCCAATGCCTCGACCGCGCTCAATTCCAAGCGCGGCCTCTATCCCGGGACCTGCAACTACACCGCCGGCGGCGCCTACGCCTCGCCGATCGACTGCGGCCAGGCGACCTATGGCGGCGCGCTCGTGGCGGGCAGCAGCTTCTCGTACAATCCCAACAATCTGGACGTCTACGACTACTACAACTGGGCCGGCTCGCCCGGCTATGTCGCGTCTGCGGACGGTCTGGCCATGCGCGCCCAGCAGATCGGCCGCCCCGCGACCGACGTGCTCGCCGCCAACGTCACCAACGGCGTCGCCGACTACCTGCAACTGCGCAATGTCGACTGGGGCGCGCGCGCCGACCAGGGCAGCTACGACACCACTTTCCAGCAACTCTCGTTCAACCTGACCCACGAGTTCAGCGACCGCCTGAAGGCCGACTTCACTTATGGCGCGTCGAGCTCGAAGCTGAAGTCCTACGGCAAGATGGCCGAGTGGGGTCAGTTCGATCAGCCGGCCACCTTCACCTATGACGAGCGCGGCGGCGGCGACATGCCGATGTTCGATGCGGGCTTCAATGCCGCCGATCCCAGCCAGTGGACCATCCTCAAGGGGGTCTCGTTCCTGCGCTACCACAAGAAGAACGTCGAGAATAAGTACGGCTCGTGGAAGGCCGACTTCACCTGGATGCTCAACGACAACCTGACGTTCAAGTTCGGCGGCACCCGGCGCGACTACAAGTTCTCGACGTCGCAGATGGAGCGCCAGAACGTCCAGATCAATCCGACCGAGAAGGAGGCGGGCGTTTCGATCGCCAGCCTTGGCAAGGTCATCGAGTTTGGCCAGGGCCTGGATGTGCCAGCGGGCACGACGACGTCCTGGTTCGGTCCGGACATCGACAAGTTCGACGCCCTGTTCGGCTTCACCTGCAACTGTATCAACAAGTGGGGCGACTGGCGCCTGACCCAGTTCCGCCAGCAGGGTCGGGAGACCTTCGCCGTGCGTGAGCAGACCGGCGGCGTCTATGGCCAGGTCAATTTCAACTACGACTTCTTCGACGGCTGGAACACCTTCGGCAACCTGGGCGTCCGCTACGCCACGACCGACATCGACTCCACCGGCCGCTCGACGGGCGGACGTACGGTCGCGGGCGAGAATTCCTATTCCGACGTCCTGCCGTCGTTCAACATCGCCATCCGGCCGCGCGAGGATCTCTACTTCCGCTTCGGCGCCGCCAAGACGATGTCGCGCCCGACCCTGCAGCAGCTGGCGCCGACCATCACTCAGCTGAGCATCCCCGATGGCGGCGTGAACTCGGGCGCCACCCTGACCATCGGCAATCCCAAGCTCTCGCCGTTCCGCGCCAACAATTTCGACGCCGCGGTCGAGTGGTACTACGCCGAGGGCGGCCTGATCTCGGTGGCTCTGTTCAAGAAGAAGATCGGTTCCTATCCGCAGACCGTGCGCTTCTCCGGGCCGCTGTCGTCATTCCTGGACGAGGCGGGCCTGCAAAGCCTGATCGAGCAGTTCGGCACGACCAGTGACCAGGCGGCCTATATCCGGGCCGACTACGACGCCACCGCGCGCCAGTTCCGCGATGCGCCCGGCGGCTCGCTGCAGGGCTGGGAGATCAACTATCAGCAGGCCTTCACCTTCCTGCCGGGGCTGCTCAAGAACACCGGGATCCAGCTCAACGCGACGCACATCAAGTCGGAGCTGACCTACATCCTCGATCCCGGCTCGGAAACCAGCGCGCCGGTCCTGGGCAAGGGACCTTGGCTCGGCGCCTCGCCTAACGCCGTCAACATGACGGTCTATTACGAGGACAAGCGGATCAACACCCGCGTGTCGCTGGCCCAACGTGACGGCTACTACACCACCTATCCTCTGGTGGCCGGGCCGTGCGCGCCGGGCGTCGTCGCCGGCGTGGCGTGCGACACGCCGCTGATCAACGATTTCGGCGGCTCCAAGGACACGCTGAACGTCGACTTCGCCTTCAGCTACAAGCTGTCGGATCAGCTGTCCTTCTCGATCGAGGGGCTGAACCTGACCAACCAAGCCACCAGCCGCTACTACTACGCCGACAATCCGGTCGCGGCTCTCTACGGCTCGCCCGGGCGCCAATTCACGGTTGGCATCCGTTTCCGGCACTGACGATCCAGAGGGGGCGAGCCATTTCGGTTCGCCCCCGGTCTGGCAAAGTCGGATAACCCTTCTCAAGATCCAGACATGGAACGGGGGCAGCGGCAGAAGGGCATGGACAGGCGGTACCAACGCGTCGCCCGGCAGATCATTGCGCTGATCAAGTCCGGCCAGTTCCCGCCTGGCGCCCGTCTTCCCGGCGAGCGGGAGCTCGCCGAGCAGCTGGGCGTGTCGCGGCTGGCTGTCCGCGAGGCCAGCATTGCGTTGGAGGCGCAAGGCTACATCGCGGTCAAGACGGGCTCGGGCGTCTATGTGCGGTCTCGACTGCCGAGCGATCAGGCTTCGCTGTCCGAGGTCGACGCCTTCGAGCTGACGACGGTGCGGGCCTTGATCGAGGCCGAAGCCGCTGCTCTGGCGGCGCTCAACATGACGCCAGACGCCCTGGCGCTCTTGGACGACGCCTTGCAGGTCATGTCGGGGCAGGGCGAAGCTGCCGAGGCGGCGGACGAACGCTTTCATCTGATCATCGCCGAAAGCAGTGGAAGCCCGATCCTGGAGGCCTTTGTGCGCACCCTCTGGCGGACACGTAACGAAGCGCCCCGGGTCGTTCAGGTCTATAGCCAAGTCTGCAAGAGCGGCTTCGAGGATAGAATCCAGGAGCACCGGGCCGTGCTGGATGCGATACGCGCGCGCGATCCGCATGCGGCGCGCCTGGCCATGCGGCGGCATTTCAGCCGCCTCTTCGAGGCGATGTTGGCGGCCGAGGAGGGCGCGGCCATCGCGCAACTGCAGCAAAAGGCCCTCGAACAAAAGCATCGTTTCGAGCGCTCGGTGCAAAGCAGCCTCACTTGAGCCTGCCGCTAAGGGCTCCACGATGTGAGAAGGCTGTCCTATAGGATGAAATGAACAGCTTCGCTCCGGAGCGATAATCCAGGGAAACGACGAGATGCGACGCGCGCTTCTGGCCAGCCTCATCCCGTTCGGCGCGGTGCTCGTGAACCTGGGCGCGCTGGCTCAGGCCCAGCCCATCGACCGCCACGCCCTGGTCAGCCGGCACGACGTGCGCCTCACAAAGGTGGATCCGTCCGCGCCGCTGATGGTCGGCAACGGCCAGATCGGTTTCACGGCCGACATCACCGGCCTGCAGACCTTCCCGGAGGCCTATTCCAAGCTCGCGCCGCTGCTGACCGAGGCCCAGTGGGCCTGGCACGCCTTTCCCAATCCGAACAACTACACCTATGCGGACGGGACCACGCCGATCGACGTGCGGGGGACCAAGCAGCCCTATGCCTACATGAAGGACTGGAATGAGGCTCAGACCCGTCCGGCCCTGGCCTATCTGCGCGAGAACCCGCACCGCTTCTCGTTGGGCCGCGTGGCCCTGGACCTGCGCGACAAGACCGGCAAGCCCGCTCGGTTCGAGGACCTGACGGGGACCGAGCAGACCCTGGACCTGTGGAGCGGCGTGCTGACCAGTCGCTTCACCTACGACGGCGAGGCGGTGACCGTCCGCACCCGCGTGCACCCGACCCTGGACATGATCGTTGTCGACGTGGAGTCCAGCTTGGTCGAGCAGGGCCGGCTGAAGCTGTCGGTGAAGTTTCCGGGCGTCTCCAGGAACCTAAATCCCGACCCATCCGACTGGACCCATCCGGAGCTGCACAAGACCAAGGTGACCGGCGAGGGAGCGAGCCGTCTCGACGTCACGCGTCAGCTGGACGCCACCCGGTACTTCGCGGCTTTGCAGGCGGATCGCGGCGTCGACTTCACGGCCGCCGGGCCGCATGGCTACATCATCGCGCCCAGGGCCAAGGGACGGACGCTGGGGCTGGAGGTCGCCTTCTCGCGCACGGCCCTGCCCAGGGCGCTGCCCAGCGTGACGGTCGCCGACCAGGCCGCTCGGGCCCACTGGAAGTCCTACTGGACCCAGGGCGCGGCCGTCGACTTCGCGGGCAGCACCGATCCGCGCGCCGCCGAGCTGGAGCGTCGGGTGGTGCTGTCGCAGTACCTGATGTCGCTGAACGGCGCCGGCGAGGTTCCGCCGCAGGAGGAGGGGCTGTTCTCCAACAGCTGGAACGGCAAGTTCCATCTCGAGATGCACGCCTGGCACGCCGGGCAGTTCGCGCTGTGGAACCGGCCCGAGCAGCTGGAGCGCAGCCTGCCCTGGTATGTCGGCCACCTGAAGGACGCCCAGGCTCGCGCCGCCAGCCACGGCCTGAAGGGCGCCTGGTGGCCCAAGATGGTCGGTCCCGACGGCGTCGACAGTCCCTCGAAGGTGTCGCCCTTCATCATGTGGCAGCAGCCGCACCCGATCTGGATGTCCGAGCTGGTCTGGCGTGACAGGCCGACCAAGACGACCCTGGCCAAGTACGGCCCTCTGGTCTCCGAGACGGCCGAGCTGCTGGCCAGTTTTCCGCACAAGGACGACAAGGGGCGCTTCGTGCTGGGGCCGCCGATCATCCCGGTGCAGGAGAACTACGATCCCTTGACCACGGTCAATCCGGCCTTCGAGCTGGCCTACTACCGCTGGGGCCTGGAGACCGCGCAGCAGTGGCGGGTCCGGACCGGGCTGGCGCGCAAGCCCGAATGGGACGCGGTGATCCAGGGTCTGGCCCCGCTGGCCATCAAGGATGGGCTCTATCTGCCGGCCGAGTCCGCGCCGGACTTCTGGGACGCGGCGCGCAGCCCGGCCTGCTCAAAGCACGCCGTCGAACCGCAGTGCGTGAACCGCGACCACCCATCGTTCCTGATGGCCTACGGCCTGATCGCTGGGAAGGGCGTCGATCCGGAGACCATGCGGCGCACGCTGCGAGCGGTCGAGAACGACTGGGACCTTCGCCAGACCTGGGGCTGGGACTATCCGATGGCGGCCATGACCGCCGCCCGCCTGGGCGAGCCCGACAAGGCGATCGACTGGCTGTTCTACGACGCCAAGAACAACAAATTCGGGGTCAGCGGCATGACGCCCCGCGTGCATCTGGATGCGCACGCCGAGGCCTTCGTCCCGACGGCGGGAGCCGGGCAGACGGTCGGTCCCGACGGGCCCGGCTACACCCGCGCGGCCGAGACCTATTTCCCGTCGAACGGTTCCCTGCTGGCGGCGGTGGCGATGATGGCCGGCGGCTGGGACGGCTCGATCGGTCCGGCGCCGGGCTTCCCCAAGGACGGCAAGTGGGTGGTGAAGGCCGAGGGTTTCAAGCCGCTGCCTTAGAGGCCCGGGTCTAGGACGCCAGACTGTTCACGTACTCTTCGATGTTGGTGTAGCCGTCGCCGTCCCGGTCCCAAGCGGCGTCGGCGGGATCCTTCGGGTTCAGGCCATGGGCCTTCTCCCAGCCGTCGGGCATGCCGTCGCCGTCGCTGTCCTTGGGCGCGGCGGACGAGGCGGCCGGGAACCAGCCGCCGACATCCTTCTGGCTGTTGATGATCCTGCCCTTGCGGTCGATGACGCTCTGGACCACCCGGGCGTCGATCGGGTCGCGCTTGCGCGAGGCGCCGGACTTGTCCAGCACGGCCCTGTAGGCGTCGGGGGCGGTCTGGGTCGCGACATCGCCGAACGGGAAGGGCTGGTCGACGACGTGCTCGCCCGGGGCGGCGGGCGAGGCCAGGACCAGGCTCTTCTGGTCGGCGACCAGCTTGTCGTCCATCCAGTTGCCGTCGAAGTGGGCCAGGCCGCTCTTGTTGCGAATGTAGAGGGCCAGGGGACCGCCGGTGTCGGCGCCCTGGATGTAGTAGTTGGCCACGAAGTTTGAGTGGGTGGTCGAGTTGGTGTTCAGGTCCTCGCCGGCGGCGAACCGGGAGGCGTTGTCCGGGCGGCCGTAGAACGGGTCCATCGCCCAGCCCTGGCTGAAGCCCGGCTCCCAATTGTAGAAGTCCGTCGTGGCCCCGGGGCCCCAGTTGTAGAAGACGTTGTTGCGGAAATCCAAGGTGACGCCGTCGGGATCGTCGGCGGCCTTGGCGTAGTTGCCGATGCGCGGCATTCGCGCCTCGTGATGGGCCCAGAGATTGTGGTGGAAGCTGTAGCGGGCGCCGTACGAGCCCTGCAGCAGGCTGCCATAGCCGTGGTCGCCCTTCTCGTGGATCGAGTGGTTCAGGCTCTCGGCGATCAGCGACCACTGCACCGTGACGTTGGTCAGGTGCTTGATCTGCGGCGTGACTTTCTGGGTGACCGACAGGCTTTCGTCGATCGACCAGCCCGACGAGACGTGGTCGAGGATGATGTCCGAACCGCCGCCGATCGAGATCGAGTCGTGCTCCTTGCCGGCCTCGTCGCCGACCCGTGAGCGCAGGTAGCGCACGATCACGTGGTCGGCGTCGATCAGGAACTGGCCGTCGCGCAGGGTGATCCCATAGCCCGGCGCGGTCTGACCGGCGATGGTGATGCGGTCGTTGGCGATCGTCAGGTCGCTCTTGAGGCGGATCACGCCGCCGACTTCGAAGACCACGATGCGCGGCCCATGCGCCTCGACCGCCGCGCGCAGCGAGCCCGGGCCGGCGTCATTGAGGTTGGTCACCTTGATGACCCTGCCGCCCCGACCGCCCTCCGCGAAACGGCCAAAGCCGTCCGCGCCTGGGAAGGCCAGCGTCCTGCCGGTCTCGGCCAAGGCCGAGGCTGAAAGGCCGGAGAGCAGTCCGGCGAGCACCAGCGTTCTTGGCCACGTCGTCATCGTTTTCCTCGCCCCAGCGCTGACGGCTGCTGAGGCGCAGAGTTGCAGATTCGCGCTCGCCGTTAAAATATGTGGGTACCGGTCCCATATCGTAGAATGCGTTCCATGCGAAACCCAACGACCTCGACCCATCGGCGTCACTTCCTGGGCGGCGGCGCCCTGGCGCTGGCGACGGCGATGACCGCGCCGGCCCTGGCCTCCGGGCAGGCCGCGTCGACGGCGGAGAAGGGCGCTGAGCCGCCGCGCGACTGGGTCGATCCCAAGACCGGCCACCGCATCGTGCGGCTGTCGCCCCAGCCGGGGACACAAAGCCTCTATTTCCATCAGAACGGCTACACGCCGCAGGGCGACCAGCTGGTCTTCAAGAGCGCCGCCGGCATCTGGCTGTGCGATCTGAAGACCTTCAAGGTCAGCCTGCTGGTCAAGGGGCCGGACGTGGACCTGCTGTTCACCACCCGCCACTCGCGCGACGTGCTCTATTCGGTCACTGCGCCCGGCGAAGGGCTGGCCGCGGACCGTCCCAAGGCCATCTGGGCCATCGACGTCGACACTCGCAAGGTCCGCAAGATCGCCCAGATCCCAGCCGGGGCGATCAACTCGATCAACGCCGACGGCACGCTGCTGGCCGGCTCCGTGTCGTATGGCGCCAAGCCGCTGCAGCCCCAGACCGAAGACGACCGCAAGCGCTTCGGCCAGGCCGAGTACGCGGCCAACGGTCCCGACGGCAAGCCGCTCTCCTTCGCCAAGGCCAAGGGCGTGCGGATGACCGAGCGCTTCGAGACCGATGTGCCGGCCGAGATCTTCGTCATCGACCTGAAGAGCGGCGTCCGCACCGTGGTCCACAAGTCGGTGCGCTGGCTGGGCCACATCCAGTTCTCGCCGACCGATCCGGGGCTGGTGATGTTCTGCCACGAGGGACCCTGGCACCGCGTCGACCGCATCTGGACGGTGCGGTCCGATGGTTCGGGTCTGACCAAGATCCACACCCGAACCATGAACTTCGAGATCGCCGGTCACGAGTTCTTCTCGGCCGACGGCAAGTGGATCTGGTACGATCTGCAGACCCCGCGCGGCCAGGTGTTCTGGATCGCCGGCCATGAGTTGGCCACGGGCAAGAAGCTGTATCGCCGGGTCGAGCAGAACGAGTGGTCGGTGCACTACAACGTCGCGCCGGACGGGCTGCTGTTCGCTGGCGACGGCGGCGACGAGGACATGGTCGCCCACGCCAAGGACGGCAAGTGGATCTACGCCTTCCGCCCCGAGACCATTCGCGACGCGGCCACCCAGTACTACACGGACGAACTGATCACCGTGGACAAGATGGCCAGCGAGAAGCTGGTCGACATGTCGGCCCACGACTACCGGCTGGAGCCCAACCTGACCTTCACGCCGGACCAGAAGTGGATCGTTTTCACCTCGAACATGCATGGCGCCAACCACGTCTATGCGGTCGAGCTCGCCAAGACCTGAGGCCGGCTTAGAGGCCCGTCACGCCCGAGGAGTCCAGAACCTCGGGCGGCTTGCCGTCCAGGGTGTCGATCTTCGTGCGCGTGAAGCGCCAGTCGCGGGCGTTGGCGATGCGGCCGCCGGTCTGGCTGTCCAGATCCAGGTTGTCGAAGCTGAAGCGCTCCAGCGGCAGGTCGGAGAAGGCGGCGACCTCGAAGGCGGTCTTGGCGCCGATGGCCTTGATGTCCTTGATCCGCACATCGCGCAGGCGGCAGCGGCCCTGATCCGGCGGCACGACCTGCGTCATCACTCGCCAGTAGGGCGGCACGTCGGTCATGCCGGCCGGGATCTCGGCGTAGCTGTAGGTCGGGTTCCAGTTCAGGTTGACGCGGAACACCGTGAAGACGTCCTGCAGATGCATGTCGGCGATGTCGATGTTCGAGACTGTCCCGCCGCGCGTATGGGCCGACTTGAACAGGATGCCCACGGGCGTGGGGTGGTGGACCTTCAGACCCGACACCTTGATGTCGTGGAAGCCGCCGGAAGTCTCACTGCCAAAGGTGATCCCGGCCGAGGCGTCTCGGACCACGCAGTCGCGGATGACGACGTTGTAGGTCGGTCGCGCCACGCGCAGGCCGTCGGCGTCGCGGCCGGCCTTCAGGCACAGGGCGTCGTCGTTGCAGGCCACGTCGATCCGCTCGACCAGCACGTCGTGCGAGGAGTCGATGTCGACGCCGTCGGTCGACGGGCCGCGGCCGCCCTCGTTGTTGCGGATCTCGATGTCGGTGATGCGGACGTCGTGCGAGTAGCAGACATGCACCGTCCAGAAGCCAGCGCGGCGCAGGCGCGGTCCGGCCAGCTCGACCTGCTCGCTCTCGAACACCTGGATCAGGCGCGGGCGCTTGCAGTCGTAGTCGGCGGCCCAGCGCAGGCCCTTGGGATCGTACTTGCGGCGCAGCGCCCAGTAGCTGTCCCAGAACACCTTGCCATCGCCGTCGATGGTCCCGTCGCCGACGATGCGGACGTTCTTCTGCTTGTAGACATTGATCAGGGCCGCCGGCCAGGTCAGCTCGATGCCGGCCACGCGGGTGGGCAGCTCGGGGTAGTCGGCCAGGTTCTGCGAGCCCAGCAAGGTCACCCCCTTGTCCAGCCGCAGGGTGACGCCCGACTTCAGGAAGAGGGCCCCAGTCAGATAGACGCCCGGCTGGAAGGCCACCACACCGCCGGCGTTGGCCGCCGCGTCGATGGCGGCCTGGATGGACTTGGTATTCAGCGTCTTGCCGTCGCCGCGCGCCCCGTGGGCGTTGGCCTGGATCGCCTTGCCGGCCGCCAGGGCCAGGCTCGGCGCGGACACGACTGCAAGGCCGAGCTGGAAGAGGGCGCGACGGTCCATGGCTACTTCCTCGCCGGATTGAAGTCGGGCGTCTGGGCCTGGACGTAGGTTTCCCACTCGCCGCGATCGTGGAAGTCCAACCCTTTGTCCCAGGCCGCGCCCATGTAGTAGACGAACGGCTTGCCGGGCGTGACCTTGACCAGCACCAGCCAGTCGCTGTCGGTCTCGACCACGTCGACGATTTGGCGCGGGTCGACCAGCAGGGCCAGGCCCATTGTGCCCTTGTCGGGATCGGTGACGTCCCAGAACGTGAAGGCGCCCTTGGCCTTGTCGGCCTGGAAGTCGCCGGGCCGATCGGCGGTCGGCTTCTTGGTGATGCCGATCGCCACGGTGATCGGGCCTTTGGCGTTCGAGCCGAAGGTCGAGACCATCCGGGTGAAGTTCGTGCCCATCGGCAGGGCGACGGTCCGGCTTTCCCAGACCTCGCGCTTTTCACCGACTTTCCAGGGCGCGTAGTCGACCTTGAACGAGGCCACGTCGGGGCCGTCCTTCAGGATCTTGTAGTCCTTCCAGTTGCGCGACACCCACAGCTTGCCGTCGTCCCAGACGCCGAGGCCGCCGGCGCCGCGCCAGGTCTTGACGTTGTAATAGTCGATGCCCTCGCCGTGATAGGCGTGCTGGTCGCCGGTGCGCAGCTGGCGGGTCATGAACGGGTAGCGCACGCTCTTGCCCCAGGCGTCGATGCCCGAGGTCGAGGGCGGCTCGTACTGCTCCAAGGCCGGGCCGTAGATGCGGTGGGCCGTGCGGTCGTTCTCCCACAGGATGTCGTCGTAGCGCTCGGGGGCGTAGCGGACCGTGGCGCGCGGCTGGTCCTGGCCGGGGGGCGGCGGCGCCATGCGGAAGATCATCTTCGGCGGCGTCGGCTGGCCCGGCGCGGCGGCTGGAGCCCTGGCCGGCGCCAGGCCTGGGCCCTCGATCAGCGGGTCATAGGCCAGAGCGGCCACGGCCTTCATCTCGGTGGCGTGGCGGATCTCTTCCTCGGGACCGCGCACGGTGCGGGGCAGGGCCGGGGTCGGAGTCGTGGCGGCGATGAATGCCGGCGTGTCTCGCGGCGGCTCGGCCAGGGGCAGGGCGGCGACCGGCTTGGAGAGGTTCATGACCTCCAGGCCCGCCAGCAGGAAGGCGCCCGTGCCGTACGGACCGATGTCCGCGGCGGCGGTGGCCACGGGCTGGTCGCCGGTTTTCTGCACCGCGCCGATCATGCCGTCGGGCAGCACCTGGGCTTCCAGACCCTTCCAGCCCTTGAGGACCACCGGCAGGTAGGTGGCGCGGTCGAGGACGCCGTGATTGATCCCCCAGGCCAGGGCGTAGACGAAGAAGGCCGAACCGGAGGTCTCGGGTTCCGGGAAACTCTCCGGCTGCATCAGGCTGGACGCCCACAGGCCGTCGGCGCGCTGCAGGCCCGCGACCCGTTTGGCCATGGTCTGGAAGACCATCAGATAGCGCGGGCGCTGGATGTAGTCGGCCGGCATCGCTTCCAGCACGCGGGCCATGCCGCCCATCACCCATCCGTTGCCGCGCGACCAGAAGAGCTTGCGGCCCTGTTCGTCGCGGCGCTCGATGAAGCGCTCGTCGCGATAGTAGAGGCTCTCGTCCGGATCATAGAGGCGGGCGAAGGTGCGCCACCACTGCTTGTCCATGGCGTCCAGGTACTTGCGGTCGCCGTCCAGCACGCTCATCCGCGCCAGAACCGGCGGGGCCATGAAGAGCGAGTCGCTCCACCACCAGACCAGATGCTCGGGGATGGGCAGGCGGGCCAGATGCGGCAGGGCCCAGTCCAGGCGCTGCCGTAGCGGCATGATCACGCCCTCCTGCCCGCGACGGGCATAGAGCTCTTGATACAGCGCGCCGATCGCCATCTCGTCGGCGTTCAACATGGTCTTGCCGGATTTCGCGCCGCGCAGGGCGTAGTTGTAGTGCTCGGCCGCGTCGGTCAGGAACTTCAGGGTGTCCTGGTCCTGGGTCACGCGGGCCAGGCGCGCGGCGCCGACATAGTAGGTGGCCGAGACCCAGTTGGACGACATCTCGCGCACCGCGCCGCCGGTGGTTACCGGGATCGGCTCGGCGCGCATGGCCGCCATCTGGGCGGCGTTGGCGCGCACGAGGCGGGCTAGCACGGTCTCGGGAGCCGGGATCTGGGACGTCGCCGCAATCGGCCGGGAGGCGGGAGCCGCGAGCGCAGGCGCGGTGGCCGTGATCGCGGCCCCGGCCAGTAGAAGCGCGATCAGAGAGAGGCTGGAGGGGGCTCGAGACAAGGGCGAAATCCTCCACGCGACGCCGGTGCAACCGGTGTCATTATTCAATATGCGGACACCTATTCCACAGACTGAAATCGCAGGAAAGGTCGCCGGCCAGGCTCGCTTACGGCGTGATCGGCAGGCGCACCGTGAACGTGCTGCCCAGGCCTTCACCCGAACTGTCCACCGCAATGGCGCCGCCGTGCAGCGCGACCAACTGCTTGACCAGCGCCAGGCCGATGCCGAGGCCGCCTTGCGCCTTGCCCAGGTGATCCTCGACCTGGGCGAAGATCTCGAAGATCTTCGGCTGCATTTCGGGCGGGATGCCGACGCCGTTGTCGCTCACCCTGATCTCCACCACGTCGTCGGACACGGCAGCGTTCAGCGACACGGTGCCGCCCGGCGGCGTGTACTTGGCGGCGTTGTTGAGCAGATTGGCGACGATCTGCGCCAGGCGAGTGTGGTCGGCGTCCAGCCAGATCGGCGTCTCGGGAATGTCAGCGATGAACGTGTGGCTGGCGGCTTCCAGATTGTGCTGACTGGCCTCGGTCGCCGACCGCAACACTTCGGCCAGCGCCACGCGCGTCTTCTTCAGCGCGATCTTGCCCTGGCTCACGCGCGAGACATCCAACAGGTCGTCCACCAGATGGCTCAGATGGTCGAGCATGCGGTCCATCCGCATGCGGATATCTTGTGAGCGCTCTGGCGGGATGTCCTTGTTCAGCAGATGCAGTCCGCCGGCCAGCGCCGCGACGGGGTTGCGAAGCTCATGGGCCAGCACGGCCAGGAAGTTGTCCTTGTGTCGGTCCGCTAGACGCAGCGCGTGGGCGGCCGCCTCCAGGTCGTCGCGCTGGGTCTCGATCTGCTGGCGCTGCTGATAGAGATCGAAGAACACATTGGCCTTGCTGCGCAGGATATGGGTCTCGATCGGTTTCTGGATGAAGTCGACCGCGCCGGCCTCATAGCCGCGGAAACGCCGCTGCGGGCTGGCTGCGCCAGCGGTCACGAAAATGATCGGGATGTGGCGCGCGCGCTCGCTGCCCCGCATGAACTCGGCCAGTTCAAAGCCGTCCATGCCCGGCATCTGGACGTCCAGCAGCGCCAGGGCCACCTCGTGCACCAGCAAGAGTTCCAGGGCTTCTTCGCCGGACCGGGCCTTCAGGCAGGTCAGGCCGTCGCGCTGGAGCAGCGCTTCCAGGGCCAGCAGGTTCTCCTCGAGATCGTCGACCAGGAGGAAGTTGATCGGCTTGTCCGCGGGCGTCATGCGCTTCCCAAACTCGACAGGTACGATGCGATGGCATCGAGATTCATGGTTGTGGCGGCGGGGCATGCATCCAGCGCGGCTTGTGGCATGACGGCGGCGTAGGCGTCCGTCGGGTCCTGAACAATGGCGATCCCGCCGGCGTCGTGGATAGCTTTCAAGCCTGCCGCGCCGTCATGATTGGCGCCGGTCAGGACGAGACCGACCAGTCCGTCGCCGTAGGCGTCGGCGGCGCTTTCCAGCAAGACGTCGATCGACGGTCGCGAGTAGTTGACCGGCTCATCGGTGGACAGCGCCAAGGTGCCTCCGGCCTCGACCAGCAGGTGATAGTCCGCTGGCGCGAAGTAGATGGTCCCCGCGGCGATAGGCTCCTTGTCCTCGGCCTCCTTCACGGTCAGCGCGCACTTGGCCTGCAGCAGAGAGGCTAGGGCGTTGTCGCGGTCAGGCGGCACGTGGACGACCACCAGGATCGGCAGGCTGAAGTCGGCCGGAAGGGCGGGCAGGGTGGCGAGCAGCGCCTGGACGGCGCCCGCCGAAGCTCCAATCACCACGGCCGTATGGGGTCTTGAGGGAGACGGCGCGGTCATGCCTCGCGCCTCTGGTAGATCTTCTCGCCGCCGACGAACTCGGAGAAGCCCTTTGCGTGACTGGAAAAGCGCAGGCTTTCCTTGGATCCCAGGCCCAGGAACCCCTTGCGGGCCAAGGAGTCGCGGAAGAGGCCGATGGCGCGATCCTGCAGCGGGCGGTCGAAATAGATCATCACGTTGCGGCACGAGATCAGGTGCATCTCGGCGAAGACGGCGTCGGTCACCAGGCTGTGGTCGGAGAAGACCACATTCTCCTTCAGGCTCTTGTCGAACACCGCCCGGCCATAGGCGGCGGTGTAGTAGTCTGAGAGCGAGGACCGGCCGCCGGACTTCTGGTGGTTCTCGGTGAACTTGCGGATCCGGTCCAGCGCATAGACGCCAGCCTGCGCAGCCGCCAGCGCCTCGGGATTGATATCGGTCGCGTAGAAGATCGTCCGGTCGTAGAGGCCCTCCTCCTTGAACAGGATGGCCAGGGAATAGACCTCTTCGCCTGTGCTGCTGCCGGCGATCCAGACCTTGAGCGACGGATAGGTGCTCAGATGTGGCAGGACCTTCTCGCGCAGCGCCCGGAAATAGGACGGGTCTCGGAACATCTCGCTGACCTGGACCGTCAGATAGTCGAGCAGGCGCGGCAGCATGGCCGGATCGTGCAACACGCGGTCCTGCATCGACGAGATCGTCGAAAAGCCCAGTTGGATGCGGGCCTGGATCAGCCGCCGCTTGATCGACGCCCGCGCGTAGTGGCGGAAGTCATAGTGATAGCGCTGAAACAGCGCTTCCAGCAGCAGCTGGATCTCCAGGTCTTCGACCGCTTCGGCCACGCCTACCTCGGCATCCAGACGCGGACCAGCGACAGCAGCTTGTCCACATCGATGGGCTTGGCCATGTAGTCGTTGGCGCCGGCCTCGATGCAGCGCTCCTGGTCATCAGGCATCGCCTTGGCGGTCAGCATCAGGATCGGCAGCTTGCCCCAGCGGGCGTCGTCGCGGATCTTGCGGGCCGCGGTCAGGCCGTCCATCACCGGCATCATCACGTCCATCAGCACCAGATCGATGGCCTTGGCGGGATCCTCGGCCGAGCGGTTCAGGGCGTCGATCGCCTCCTGGCCGTTGCGGGCGATGTCGACCACGGCGCCGCGCGGCTCCAGGACGTTGGTCAGCGAGTAGACGTTGCGGATATCGTCCTCGACGATCAGCACCCGGCGGCCTTCCAGCACGGCATCGCGGTTGCGCGCCTTCTGGATCATCTTCTGCTGCTCGGGCGGCAGCTCGGCGACCACCTGGTGCAGGAACAGCGAGACCTCGTCCAGCAGGCGCTCGGGCGATTTGGCGCCCTTGATGATGATCGAACTGGAGTAGCGGCGCAGTCGCTGCTCGTCGTCGGCCGAGAGATCGTGCCCGGTATAGACGATCACCGGCGGGAACGGATGGTCGCCGTCCTGGCTCAGCGTTTCCAGCAGCGTAAAGCCCGAGGCGTCGGGCAGCGACAGATCCAGCACCATGCAGTCGAAGGTTTGCTGCTTGAGCATGGCCAGGCACTCGGCCGCCGTGCCGACGCCGACTGTCTCGACGTCGCCCGACGACAGCAGCCTGCCGACCGCCTCGCGTTGGACGGGGTCGTCCTCGACGATCAGGACGCGGCGCACGCTGCTGGTCAACTTCGCTTCCAGGGTCTTGAGCACGTCGGCCAGGACCTCGCGTTTGACGGGCTTGACCATGTAGCCGATCGCGCCCAGCGACAGGGCGGTCTGGCTATGGTCGTTGGCCGAGATCACGTGGATCGGTATGTGCCGGGTGGTGTCGTCGCGCTTGAGGCGGTCCAGGACCATCAGGCCGGACTCGTCGGGCAGGCCGACGTCCAGAACCACGGCGCTGGGCTTGAACTGGCGCGCCAGCTTCAGGGCTTCCTCGGCTGTGGCGGCCACCAGACACTGGAAGCCCATCTCGCGGGACAGATCGCGGACGATGGCGGCGAAGCGGTCGTCGTCCTCGATGATCAGCAGGACGCGGCGCGCGCCGGCGATGTTTTCACGGTCGTCCTCGACGGTGCGGAGCGCCAACAGCGCGCGGGGGGCGCGCGCTTCGGACGCGGGCGCTTTTGCCGGCTCGGTGGAAGCAGTCTGTTCGCGGGGCGCGATCCGAGCCGCGTCGTAGGCAATCGGGATGGTGACGGTGAAGGTGCTGCCTTCGCCGGCCTGGCTCTCCAGGACGATCGAACCGCCAAGCAGGCGCGAGAGCTCACGCGAGATCGACAGGCCAAGGCCGGTGCCGCCGTAGCGGCGGCTGATGGTGCCGTCGGCCTGACGGAAGGCCTCGAAGATGCTCTGCTGCTGGTCCAGGGGCACGCCGATGCCGGTATCGGTGACCGAGAAGGCGATATCGCTGGCGCCCGACCGCGCGATGCTCAGCTTGACCTTGCCCTGTTCGGTGAACTTGAAGGCGTTGGACAGCAGGTTCTTGAGGATCTGCTCCAGGCGCTGGCGGTCGGTCTCGATCAGCGCCGGAAGATCCTTGGCGACCTTGACCTCGAAGCCCAGCTTGCGGTCGTCGGCGACGGGCTGGAACAGTCGGCGCAGATCGTCGGTCATGCGCTTGAGCGCAAGCGTCTCGGGACGGACCTCGATATGACCAGCCTCGATCTTCGACAGGTCCAGGATGTCGTTGATCAAGGTCAGCAGGTCGTTGCCCGAGGCTTCGATGGTCTGGGCGAAACGGACTTGCTCGGCCGTCAGGTTGTCGCTCGGATTGTCGCTGAGCAGCTTGGACAGGATCAGCAGCGAGTTGAGCGGCGTGCGCAGTTCGTGGGACATGTTGGCCAGGAAGTCGGACTTATACTGGCTGGCCTGTTCCAGTTCGCGGGCCTTGAGGGTCACCGCGACCGTGCTGCGCTCCAGCTCGTCGCGCTGGGTCTCCAGGGTCTGGGCCTGCTCTTCCAGCTGGCTGTTGGTCTGCTCCAGCTCGACCTGCTGCTGCTCCAGGCGGGTCTGGGATTCCTTGAGGGCGCGGCCTTGTTCTTCGAGCTCTTCGTTGGAGACCCGCAGTTCCTCGCTCTGGACCTGAAGCTCCTCGGCTTGGCGCTGGGTTTCCTCCAAGGCGCTTTGCAAGGCCGAACGGTAGCGGGCCGAGCGCAGGGCGATGCCGATCGAGGTCGAGGCCTGGGTCAGCAGCTCCACCGCCTGGTCGTGGACCGGATGCAGGAAGCCAAGTTCGATGACGGCGTTCACCGTCTCGTCGGCATGGGTCGGCACCAGCATCAGGTGCCGCGGCTTGTCCTGGCCCAGCGCCGAGCCGATGGTCATATAGCCTTCGGGAACGTCGCGGATGAGAGTCGGCGCGCCGTCGGCCGCGACCTTGCCCAGAAGGCCTTCCTTGAGGTTGAAGCTCATGGGCGTCTTGGCGTCGGCCGGGATGCCCAGGGCCGCGGCGCGGTAGAAGTGTCCTGCCTCGCCCTTGAAGAGCGCCCCGGCCTGGAAGCCGAGATAGCCGGCCAGGAACGACAGGATGTCGTCGGCGAGCTCGGTGACTGACTTGTCGCCCATCATCACGTTGGCCAGGCCGACCTGGCCGGCTTGCAGCCATTCTTCCCTCGCCCTGGCGCGCGAAGCCCGCCGGATCAGCGCGAAGATCGCCAGGGTCAGCGCTGCGCCGAGAATGCCCGACAGGACGCCGCTGACCGTGGCGGTCCTGTAGGCGGCCTCCATTTCCGTCAGGCGGATCTGGCGGAGGCGATGCTCCTCCTGTCGCATGACGTCGAGCTGCTTGCGGATCTCGTCCATCTCGACCTTGCCGCGGTCGGTGGTCACCACCGACAGCGCCGCCTGAGCGCCCTGGCCGCGGCGAATGGTGATGGTCTCTTCCAGTTCGCCCAGCTTGGCGTCGATATGCTTGCGCAGCAGGCCGATGTTGGTTTGCTGGTTCGGGTTGTCCCGTGTCAGGGCCGCAGTCGTCTCCAGGCGCGAGCCGACGGCCGCGACCGCGGTTTGATAGGGCTCCAGATAGCGATCGTTGCCGGTCAGCAGATAGCCGCGTTGACCGGTTTCGGCGTCCTGCGCCGTCGTCAGCAGCTCGTCGAGCGAGATCAGCACGTTGGTCGAATGCAGGATCTTCTGGTTGTTGGCCCGCAGCGCTTCGATGTTGCGATACGCAACGATCCCGCTGGCCAGGAAGAAGGCCAGGGTCAGCCCCAGGCCCAGCGCCGTCCACAGTTCGGCTCCCGGCCGATTGAAGGTCGAGTTGGCGGATTTGGTCTGGGACATGGACAACTCAATGTCGAGAACGCCGGCGGCGGCTCGGAAGCGAACGATGACGACAGGAGCTTTGCCTTGAAAGCCTAGGCCCTCAAAGAAGAGATAGGAGAGAGGCGCTGCGGGCCTGGCCTGTCGCAACCGAGCTTCGCCGGCTCACCGCTGAGCGGAGGAATCCAGATACCCGTGACCATAAGCGCCGCCCCACACGCACACCCCCGCGCGCGCAGTCACAAACGCGTCGCAACTGCGAGAGTTCCCGTGGCTTGATGGATTTCTGATTGGCCTAGTGGGGCGGTCATCGAGAGGGTCTGCCCTCGCCGCCTGAAACGGGAGCGCTCTTCTTTGGATTTCGGATCGTGTCGGATATCCAACGACAGCGCAGCCGGCTGCGCATCAGCCGTTCATCAACGACAGAGATCTGCAATCTTTCTCGAATTTCCCATTACCAATCAACGTCTTCGCCGGTTGTTGGCGAGCGTCTCTAGATGGCGATGAACGAGGGGAGTGGCGGAGAGGGTGGACATTCAACTTTCAAAAGTTCTTCAATTTTACAAAGTGTTATCTGATTTTTGATGGGATTCTGTCCCACAAATCGATCCGCAAACTGCGAAAATATGAGCAATCCTCATAAAAATGGAGGGTAGCGCCTCGAATAGAAGTTTCACCGAATGTGCCGTTTTCAGTGCGCGTTGAATCGATGATTCTGGTGAAAGTGAACCGAGAGGCCAGAGTTCAGGGAGGCACCATGACGGGATGGCCGCCCTTAGGGGCCGCTCACTTTAGGGCAGGGAACAGTCCACTGTGCGCCGAGGAGCGGAACTCACCCTCCCGTCGGCAACCGGACCTTCAATTACCCCGCTCCCGCACAAGCGTCGTCGCTTGATCACAGGACCTCAGCGATGGCATTGCTCCACAAGAACGGGCTAAAGTCACCTTCCCGATAGCAGGCTGGCGCCCCAATGAGTCTTATCAAGTCAAAGAAACGGGTCGCCGATCACGGAGAGGTCTTTACCCCGCCATGGTTGGTCGAGCGCATGCTCGATCTGGTGAAGGGCGAAAGCGAGCGGATCGACTCGCGGTTTTTGGAACCGGCCTGCGGCAGCGGCAACTTCCTGGTTCGCATCTTGGCGCGCAAGCTCGACACGGTTGAGCTGAAGTACGGCCGCTCGAAGTTCGATAAACACATCTACAGCCTCGTGGCGGTGGCATCCTGCTACGGTATCGAACTTCTGGCCGACAACATCGCCGAATGCCGCGCCAATATGTTGGCGCTATTCAGCGAGTACATGTCGGTTACACTTGAGGATGAGGTGTTGCATGCGGCCTCAAACATCCTGTCCCTGAACCTGATCCACGGCGATGCCCTTTCGATGCTGGCCGCCGACGGCGGGCCGATCACCTTCGTGGAATGGGGTTATATCGGCAACGGCAAGTTTCAACGCCGCGACTTCCGCCTCGACCGCATGACCCAATCTGCCGGTCTGCGGGAGGAGGGCATGCTGTTCCAGCATCTCGGCAAGCATGAGGTCTTCCAGCCGGTGAAGACCTGGCCACCGATGACGGTGCGCGATCTGGCGGCACTGAGTCAAACGCCCGAGGGCGCTGCTGCATGACCGACGCCATGCCGTTCGCCCTTTTAAAGCGCAACCCCGACGTCCTGACCTGTATCGCCAATCTGTCGAACGACGAGGTCTTCACGCCGCCCGAGTTTGCCGCGCGGATGCTGGACACCTTGGCCGAAGGGTGGGCGGCGGCCAACGGCGGCGCGAACCTTTGGGCCGACAGTTCGGTCACTTTCCTGGACCCTTGCGCCAAGTCGGGGGTCTTCCTCCGCGAGATCGCCAAGCGGCTGATCGACGGGCTTCTGAACGAAATCCCCGACCTGCGGGCCCGCGTCGATCACATCCTGACCCGGCAGCTGTTCGGTATCGGCACCTCCAGCCTGACCGCGCTGCTGGCCCGCCGCAGCCTGTATTGCTCCAAGTGGGCCAATGGCGCGCACTCAGTGGCGCGCGGCTTCGACGACGAGTCCGGTCACATCTGGTTCGAGCGAATAGAGCACGATTGGCAGGGCAACAAATGCCGGTTTTGTGGCGCGCCGAAAACCTCGCTGGATCGTGGCGATCATCGTGAATCCTACGCCTACCCCTTTATCCACACCGACGACCCCGAGGTTCGTCTAGCCGAAATGTTCGGAGCCGAAATGCAGTTCGACGTGATCATCGGCAATCCGCCGTATCAGATGGCGGGCGGCGGCGGCGGAACCAACGACTCCGCGATTTACCACCTGTTCGTCGAACAGGCGGTCAAGCTTGAGCCACGCTTCCTCAGTATGGTCATTCCCTCGCGTTGGATGGCCGGCGGACGCGGTATGGAGGATTTTCGCCGGACGATGCTAGCGGACCGTCACATCAGCCACCTGGTCGACTACCCGAACTCAGGTCAGGTCTTTCCAGGCGTGGATCTCAAGAGCGGTGTTTGCTTCTTCTTGCGCGGCCGGGATTATGAGGGCGACTGTTCCGTCACACTCATTCGGGACGAGGTCATCGGGCCGACCAACCGGAGGCTCGACGAACATGACGTGTTCATCCGGGACGAGCGTGCTGCGGCGATCTTGAAAAAGGTGCTTGCTCGTAGTGAGCCGAGTTTCGCGGACCTGCTGACCGGTGACACGCCCTTTGGGCTCGCCACCAACTTCTCTGGCTTCCGCAAGGGTGAACCCGAGAATGGCGAGGTCAAGGTCTATGCGAGTTCCAACACCGGCCGCCGAAGCGGCTCGATGCTGCGCTCTGCAATAACGAAGAACACGCACCTCATCGACAGCTGGAAGGTCCTCGCGCCCAAAGCCGGGCCGGGAAGCAGCGGCGGCCATGTCATTCCGGATATCGTGCTCAGCAAGCCGAGTACGGCCGAACCGAACACGGTATGCACGCAGACTTGGATTGTCGTGGGGCCGCTCGAATCCGAAGAGGCCGCAAATAGCGTAGTCAGCTATCTCCAGACACGCCTTCTGCGCTTCATCGTGTCGCTTCGGAAGATTAGTCAAGATGCCATGAGAGGCGTCTACCAGTGGGTTCCCCAACAGCCTTGGGACCGCATCTGGACCGACGCTGCGCTATACGAAAAATACGGTATCACGGCTGAAGAACAGGCGTACATCGAGAGCATGATCCGCCCGATGGAGTCGGCCGGTTGAGCCGCTCCCTCGACGACATCCTGCCGGCAAGGCCAGAGGTCAATCCGCGCCTCTACGCCTACGCCATCGACGCGCCCTCGCACGAGGGTCTGCTGAAGATCGGCCAAACCACGCGTGATGTGAAGCAGCGGATCGCCGAACAGACCAAGACGGCAGGTATCACCCCCCGCATCGAGTTGGACGAACCAGCCACACGCGACGACGGATCGATCATTTCGGACCATGCCTTACGCGACGCGTTGAAGGCCAAGGGGCATGAACGAGTCCAGCTGGAGTGGATGCGCTGCACCGTCGCAGATGTGCGCGCGGCCCTGAACGCGCTTCGCATGGGCCGGACTATCGATGGTGTCCGCGACCAGAAGTTTCCGCCCCGCGCTGAACAACTCACAGCAGTGGAGCGCACCCACGCCTACTTCCAGTCCTACCGAACTGACCGGCCCAACGCCGCCCCGCGCTTTCTGTGGAACGCCAAGATGCGGTTCGGAAAGACCTTCACCACCTATCAGCTGGCCAAGCGGATGGGTGCCAAGCGCGTTCTGGTCGTCACCTTCAAACCGGCCGTCGAGGACGCCTGGCAGACCGATCTCGAAAGCCATGTGGATTTCGAGGGCTGGCGCTATATGTCGCGCAACTCGGACCGTGACCCGACCCAGATCGCGGCCGACCAGCCCATCGTCTATTTCGGGTCATTCCAGGATTTACTTCGCCGCGACAGCGCGACGGGCACCATTCGCATCAAGCCGGAAAACGCCTGGCTACATGACGAAACCTGGGATCTGGTCGTTCTCGACGAATACCATTTCGGCGCCTGGCGCGAATCCGCGCGCGAGCTGTTCGAGGACGACGAAGAGGCCGTCGCCCGAAAAGAAACGTTCCTGAAGAAGGCGGATGAAACAAAAGCTGCCGCCGAGGCGCTCGCCGAACGGGTCGCGGACTTGCAGCAGCCGCTGGAGAACGAGGCGGAGTTCCTGCCTATCAACGCCCGCGCGTTCCTCTATCTGTCGGGCACGCCGTTCAAGGCCCTGGCAAACGGCGAGTTCATCGAGGAACAAATCTTCAACTGGACATACACCGACGAACAGCGCGCCAAGGCCGAGTATGACGTGGCGCACCCGGGGACTCGCAATCCTTATGCTGCTCTGCCCGAGATGCGGCTGCTGACCTATCAGATGCCGGCCGAGTTGCTGGCCATCGCCAGCGGGGGAGAGTTCGACGAGTTCGATCTGAACGCCTTCTTCGCCGCCACGGGAGCCGGCGAGGCTGCGACCTTTATCCACAAAGGCGACGTGCAGAAGTGGCTACAGGTCATTCGCGGCGAGCATGCGCCCGGCGAATCCCTGAAGGCCGGATCGCGACCGCCCTGGCCCTATGCTGACAGCCAGCTGTTGCCCTGGTTGAACCACGCCTTCTGGTTCCTTCCCAACGTCGCCGCCTGCGAGGCGATGCGGAACCTGTTGGACGAACCTCAGAACCGGTTCTGGCAGAACTACAAAATCATCGTTGCTGCGGGGCCACGCGCGGGCCTCGGGCTGGATGCCGTGCCACCCGTGCGCGCGGCCATTGGCGAGGGCTTCAAGACCCAGACCATCACGCTGTCGTGCGGCAAGCTGACGACCGGCGTCACCATTCCCCAATGGTCGTCGATCCTGATGCTGCGGAACCTCAAATCGCCCGAGACTTATTTTCAGGCCGCGTTCCGCGTGCAGTCGCCATGGTCAATCAAGAACCCGGAGGGCGACGACCCCAATCGCGAACAGGTCGTCAAGCCGGTGTGCTTCGTCTTTGATTTCGCGCCGACGCGGGCGCTGCGCCAGCTGTCTTCCTACGGCATCGGCCTGTCGCCGGGTGAAGCAAACCCGGAAAAAGCGGTCGCGGACCTGATCTCTTTCCTGCCGGTGCTGGCCTTTGACGGCGCGGTAATGAAGCCCGTGGATGCCGGCGAGATTCTCGACATCGCCATGGCGGGGACCACCGGCACGCTGTTGGCCCGCAAGTGGGAGTCGGCGCTGCTGGTCAATGTCGACAATGACACCCTGCGCCGAGTTCTCGATAGCGAGGAGGCCATGGCGGCGGTCGAGCGCATTGAGGGCTGGCGCAACTTGGGCGACCACATCATCGAGACTATTATTGCCAAATCGGAAGCGATCAAAGACCTCAAGAAAAAGGCGCGTGACGGCGAGCTGTCGGACAAGGAAAAGCGGGAGCTGACCGCCGAGGAAAAGGAATACAAGTCGCTGCGAAGGAAAGTTCAGGAGAAGCTGATCAAGTTCGCGACCCGCATCCCTGCCTTCATGTATTTGACCGACTTTCGCGAGAACAACCTGAAAGAGGTCATCACACTGATCGAGCCAGGCCTGTTCCAAACGGTGACCGGCCTGACCGTCGCAGACTTCCAGATGCTGGTAGACCTACGCGTCTTCAACACTGAGCGAATGAATGAAGCGGTCTTCGCGTTCCGCCGCTACGAGAACGCCTCACTCAGCTACACCGGGATCGACAGCCACCCTGACCTTGAGCGGGTGGGGGGCTACGACACTGTGGTGGCGATAAAGGAAGCGGCCGTTGCGACCCCTTCCGTGTTCACGGAGCACCAACTGGTGCGGGCGCGCTCGCCGCTTCGCCAAGGGAATGCGGTAGTTCCCGCCGGCTCGCTCGGAACGGTGGTTGATGTTTATGGCGATGGCAGTGCTTACGAGATCGAGTTCTCGATAGAGCCTGGGTTGGTCATCACGACGGAACGGGAAGCTCTGGAGGCAGTGAATGAGCGCCCTTGAACCGACGCGAGCGGAGACGTGGATGCCCGACCCGCATATGCTCCGGGTCGAGTTAAGCAAGATCACTGACTACCTTCTAAATCTCGACCATGCAGAGGGGCACGGGAAGGCGAAGTTCTTCAGAGCGGTGGGCTTTTCGGAGGAAGCGACCGATGAGATGGTCGAAGCCTTCCGCCACCATGCGGCGAATAACAAGATTGTTCAGATCGTCGAGCATCCATATGGCGTGAAGACAATAGTTGAGTGCTTCATGGAGACACCGGCAGGGACGCCCTACTGCATCCGGTCTGTGTGGAACGACCACCTCGACGGAAAGCCGCCCAAACTTGTCACGGCTGTGCCCATCCAGCCGAAGTAATTTGAAACGCCGCCTCACGAACGGGTGCTCTAGAGCCTGATATGAGTTAGCAGCGCTTTGCGCCCTTGGCCTTCTGAGCTGCCGTTACGCACCGAGCCAACACATCGCGGCTTTGCTCGAAGATCCGCCGCGCGGTCTGCATCTCCCGCCAACGCTGCGGGTCAGCAACAGCCAGCAGTCGCTCACCGGCCGGCCACATATCGAGGTGAAGCACCCGTGCCGCCCTCCTCTCGGGCCAAGCCCACTGTTCTGGAGCCGCCTGCGCAACGATGACCGGAAAGCTCGCACCGAGAACCGCCCCGCCGACCATACCGGCCAACGCCGCTTGCAAAAGCCGCCAGTTCTGCGCGCTGGCCAAACGCGCCGTATCGACCCAGCCGCGAAGATCGCCGGCCGCCCGTTGAAGCATCTCCTGGGCCTGATGCAACGTCGCGCGGTCCTGCCGCCGGGCCTCATCACCGGCCGCCGTGATCTGCTGCGCGATCTCAGCGGGCGTAGCCGCCAACGCCGGACTCGTCGCCAGCTTCCCTAGCCGCCCAACCGCGCCCCTTACACCTTGGGCGATCTCACCCAGGGTCTCGCTATAGTCAGGACCCGACGCCCGTTCGGCGGCCAGCCCGGCGACGGCGACGTTCAGCAACGCGACTTCCCGCCGCAACGCCTCGAACGCCGCCGCCGCCGGATCGCCAGGCGTCTCTGATCCGATGTCTTGATCCATCCCATCCTCCTACAAGCCAAGTCCCCGACCACGACCGATGCCGAGATAGTCAGAAAGGCCCTGCCCGACGCTGCGCCCCAACTCGGCGGAAAGCCCAAGCTCGGGCCGGCGGACGCGAAGCAGCGACTCCACTTGCGGATCGCGCTCCAGGCTCTTGGCCATCGCGCCCATGCGATCCTTGACCTGGCCGGCGCCGGTCATGTCGCCCGCGCGTTGCAGGGCCGAACGTTGACGGTCCAGACCCTGCCAGCGCTCGACGAACCGATCGGCGCGCAGACGTGGATCGGCCCTGACCTCGGCCTCAAGCTGAAGGACGCGGATCGCCCGCTGGGTGCGACCCGAGGCCGTCTCGCCGGCCAAGGCTGGATCGCGCACATAGGCCCGCTCCAGATCCTTGGCGGCGTGCGGACCGATCTTCCCCACGGCCTCGCGCGCCTCCTCCAGCGCCCGGCGCTGATGGGCGAGCACCGGCAAACCGCGGTCGTTCATGCGCATGACGTCGGCCGCGGCGCGGGCGTGGCGCTCGATCGCGGCGCGTCGAGCGAGCTGGTCATCATCACGCGCCGGCACCGCCGGCTGATGCGCGGGACTGGCCGGCCGGAACCCGGCGAACATCCCGCGCTCGCGCGATCGCGGCTCCTTGGGCCGCATCGACGCCGGCACATGAATGTCGCGTCGTTCGGCAAAGTCGCTGGCCATGTCCTTGGCCCGCTCGCGCGACAGCACGCGCGTCAGCTTGCCGAGATCCTCGAACTCGTCACGGCCGTAATGGAGCTGCACGCTGTCACGGTGTCGCGACAGGGCGACATAGGCGCCGTGGCGGTCCATGCCCGGCGTCGCCAGCACATGGGTTCGATCCACGGTGACGCCCTGGCTCTTATGGATGGTGGCCGCATAGCCGTGATCGACCTGGGCGTAGTCCTTCAGGTCGAAGGCGACCGATCGCCCCGCGTCGAGACGCCCGGCGTCGAGCCGCACGGTCATCCGGGTCGGCGAGACCTGCTCGATCTCGCCGAGCATGCCGTTCTTCACCCCCAGCCCGCGATCGTTCTTCAGGAACATCAGCCGATCGCCGGCCGCGAAGGCGCGTTCGCCGCGCTCGGCCTTGACCGTCACGTCGTCGCCCAAGGCGCCGCCCCCGCGCAGCCGATCCCGCGCCGTCAGATTGAGATCGCGCACCTCGTCATTGGTGTGGGTCAGGATGATCCGGCTCTTGCCCGGCTCAGCGATTCGATCCCGATCCCAGCGCTCGACCAGATCCTCGCGCGCCTGGTCGCGGGTCTCGGCCGCGTGGACCATCCCGCGCGCCTCGTAGGACGCCAGGGCCTCACCCGTTCGCCCCGTAGCCAACTGCCGGGTAGCGTCGCGCTGCCAGTCCTCATGCTGCCGGCGAACCTGAGTGATCTCGACGTGGTTATGACGCTCGGCGATCGACCGAAACGCCGCCCCGGCCTCGATCGCCTGGAGCTGTTCGGGATCGCCAACCAGCACCACCTTGGTCCCGGCCTTTTCGGCGGCCGACAGCAAGCGCTCCATCTGCCGCGAGCCGATCATACCGGCCTCGTCGATGACCAGCACGTCGCGGGCGTCCAGCAGCTCGCGGCCCTGGCTCCACTGGTGCTCCAGACTGGCGATCGTGCGCGAGGCGATGCCCGAACCGCCCTCCAGGTTCTCGGCGGCGATGCCCGACAGCGCCAAGCCCTGGACGCGATAGCCGGCGTCCTCCCAGGCCTCCCGCGCCACACCTAGCAGCGCCGACTTGCCCGTGCCCGCATAGCCGACCACTACGCCCAGATCCCGCGTCGCGGTGACGTGCTGGAACGCCGCCTTCTGCTCGCCGGACAGGACAAGACCTCGCTGCTCGGCGCGCGCCAGGGCGCGGCGCTGATCGAGTTCACTGACCCGGTGCGCCCGGCGCTGCGCCATCGGTTCGCTGGCCCGGTGCAGGCGATCTTCGACAGCGATCATCTCGCGGCTGGTGAACCGGTCCTGGCCGCGCCCATCCTGGCCCAAGGCGACGAGTTCGGGCGAAGCCTGCACCGCGCCCATGGCGCGGTCGAACTGCTTCTTCCCATCCGAATGGCGGTGAATGAACATCGCCAGATCGTGGCGAGTGAAGGTCGCCTGCTGCTTGGTGATGGCGTCCAAAGCGATGCGCGGATCGGCGATGATCCGCTCGCCATTGGCTCGCGCGATCTCATGGTGTTCGTCGAGCCGATCGGCCTCCAAGCCCTCGTCGGCTCTGCGGCCGGCGGCGGGGCCGATCTTGTTCTGCGGCTCCAGGTCGATGCCTTGGTCTTCCAGGCTTCGGTGATCGATCCGCGCGTCGATGTCGAGCTGCGCCAGCCGTTCATTGACGTGGTCGGCCCAAGCCTCGCGCCAATGCTCGACCAGCTCGGTGCGGTTCCAGTCCCGGACCTTGGCGCCGAACCCGTCCTCGCCAACCTCGCGCATCGACAACATGATGTGGGCGTGGGGCTTGGCCAGGCCGTCGGCGCCGATATCCCAATGCACATTGAGATCGGCGACCATGCCGCGATCGACCATTTCGCGCTGGACGAAGTCGCGGGCCAGCTCGATGCCTTGGGCCTGGTCCATCTCGCGGGGGATGGCGAACTCGACCTCGCGGGAAACCTGGGCGTCCTTGCGCTTCTCGCCGCCCTCGACGGTGTTCCACAGCGTCGCGCGATCGGCCAAGTGCTCGGGCGTGCCGTCCGGCAGCAGCACTTCGGAATGGACGACGCCGCTCTTGCCCGTGAAGTCGTGGTCGCGATCCAGCCGCTCGTCGTGCAGCCGCGAGGCCGAGCGATAGGCGGCCGAGGCCACGGCGCTGGCCCCGGTGGCGCGGCTGATGACTTTGACGGAGAAGTGGTAGATCGCCATGGCGACAGACCACCTACTACTCTGAGTGCACGTCGGCACGACGTATAAGCGCGCCCTCCAAGATTAAAATCTCGGGAGGGACCGGACTGTCCCAGTGTGTTCCGCCGACCTTACAGCCTTCCGGTCGCCATTGTTTTATCCTGGTCGCATCTCGCCATCATGGAGACTACGATGCGTAAACCCAGGGACTTTGACGCTGAACTGAAGACGCTGGAAGACAAGGCCAGGACGCTGAAGGATCGGAAGATCAAACAGCTCGGCGAACTGGTGATCGCCACCGGGGCCGACGCTCTGGACGTCGAGACCTTGGCGGGCGGACTGCTGGGTCTGGTCGAGACGAAGGACGCGACCCGCAAGGCGGAGTGGCGCAAACGCGGCGCGGGGTTCTTTCGCAGCGGGAAGGCAGAATCTCTGCGCGCTGCTGACAGCGACCAATGATGCGATCCGGCGAACCACGGTGGCGCGACATCGGCTTGAGGCGCGGCGGGCCAGGACAGACACGCGGGCCTGGGTGATGCAGCGGCGGGAGCGAACCCATCACATGATCGAACTGGGCGGCCTGGTGCAGAAGGCCGGGCTCGTCGACCTGACCGGTGACGATCGCGCCGCGCTCTATGGCGCGCTCCTGACGCTGGCGATGATGCTCCAGGGCGAGGACCGCGAATACACCCTGGCCCTCTGGCGGCGGGGTGGGAAGCGGGCGTTCGAGGCGGAGACCTCAACGGGTCGCTCCATCAAAACTGAAGCAGAGTCATTTTGAATACTGTCCATCGACGAAGCAGCGGGAACCATGCGTTACCGTTGCTCAGGGAAGGTTGCCTGCGCCCGCTCGCCAGTTTGATGTTGATGGATCAAGGCCGCCACGCGGCTCAACCGAAAATGGTTGTGACTAGCGACCTAGCGAATAATCTCCGCCTGAAGTCTGAATTTGGGGGAGGCGCATGAAGCCGTATACGCGATCGATCATCGAGCTGTTCGACGGAAAAAAGCGCTACCTTATTCCTCTGTATCAGCGGCAATACGCTTGGAAGGTCGAGCCGCAACTCGAACTGCTTTGGGAAGATATCGAGCGGGCGGTTAATCGAGTGAACACCGATCGTGCCTCGCTCACCCCGCATTTCATGGGCGCGATTGTGATTGCGCAGATGAAGACTTTTGGAAAGCAGGTCCAGGCCTTCGAAATCATCGATGGCCAGCAACGCCTCACCACCTTTCAGCTTCTGCTGTCGGCGATACGTGACGTAGCAGCGGCGAACGGATCGAAATATGCCGACGAGCTTCAAAAGTATTTGCTCAACGACGGTGTGATGGAGAACGCCGAAGCTGAGCGTTTCAAGCTTTGGCCATCGCTGACGGATCGTCGCGCTTTCGTTGGGCTGGTGGACCCCACCACCGATCTGGATGCAATAACGCCAAGGCCGGCTGACGAAGATGGATTTGTCCGGCGCGCTGTCGCCGCCCACGCATACTTCAAAGCGCAGATTGAGGGTCACGTTCAGGTTGAGGGTGTGTTCGAGGAGCACCGCCTAGAGACGTTGTTTGAGGCGTTGAAAGAGGGCCTAGCCATCGTCTCGATCGAGCTTGAGCGTGGTGACGATCCCCAGACAATCTTCGAGACACTCAACAGTCGCGGCGTCGAATTGACCCCCGGCGACCTCATGCGCAACTTCATCTTTCAGCGCGCGAAAGGCATGGGACAAAGCGAGGGATCGCTGGTGGTCGACAAGCTGTACGAAAAGCACTGGTTGCCGCTGGATCGCGCGTTTTGGAGCCAAGTGGATTCCCGGGGCCGGCAATCCCGCCAGCGCCTCGATTGGATGCTGACCGATCACCTGTCGATGCACATAGGCAACCTGGTGTCAGTGGAAACGCTGTTTGAAGGCTACCGGCGATGGATCCTGAACGAGACGCCGTTTCCGACGGTCATTTCGGAACTCGAATCCATCACCGCAACGGCGGCGGTAGAGAAGCGCCTATTCGAACAGGTCAGAGGTGATCCTCTTGGCGATTTCGGCCGGTTCGCTGACGCGTTCGACGTCTCTACCGCGATGCCGCTTGTCGTCTATCTCGCGACAAGCGCGGAGAGCGCCGGCGAACTTTCACGCGCGCTTGCCGTGCTGGAAAGCTACATCCTCCGGCGTGACATCTGTGGTTTGACGACGAAGAACTATAACCGTCTTTTCATCGGAATTATCGACCGACTTCGGGCGGCGGAAGGCAATCGGGTTGATGCCCTCATCGCCTATCTTTCCAGTCGACACTCTGACACGGATCGATGGCCGGATGACGCGGAATGGCGTCAAGGTTGGCTTGGGCGGGATCAGTACAAGGGGGCTCGCCAGCCAAGGCTGCGTTTCTTGTTCCAAGCGATAGAGCAGGCGAAGCGCTCAGCTCTAAATGAGGACATCGAAATCAAGTCGGCGCTAACGGTTGAACACATCATGCCGCAGGGCTGGCATAGCTCGTGGCCCGTAGTTGGGCTCGATCATCTGGATGATCTGGATCCCGAACGCCTTGCTCGCGACATGGAGCGAACGGGGGCGATCAATAAGCTTGGCAACCTCACCCTCCTCACCGGGGCGCTCAACTCTTCGGTCTCCAACGGACCTTATTCGGTCAAGATGCCCGCCGTTCGTTCGCATTCCAGCTTGGCGCTCAACCGGGAGCTAAACGGGTATGAGGCATGGAATGAGGAACAAATCGCCGCGAGGGGCTCCGCGCTCTTTAAGACCGCCCGTGAGATTTGGCAGGCTCCCGACCGACAGGATGGCATCAATCCAATATCTCCAGCGTGGGCCGACATAGCCGCTCAGCGTTCAGGTTTGCCCGCCGATAGCACCGCCTGCCGGTTTACCTATTTTGGTAAGTCCTATGCTGGGCGGATCGAGGGCGGCGCGCTTGTGATCGATGGGATCGAAGGTCGATTCAACTCCTTCTCTGCCGCCTCTCGAGCAGTTACCGAGACGAACCGTAATGGCTGGAATGACTGGCACATTCAGGAGAAGGGCGGCTGGACCCTAGCTGACGATTGGAGAAAGCGGCCCGCCCTCGGATCTGAGCAAACATTTGAGGGTCGCCTTTCGGCTGGTGACTGAGGTTCGGAAACGGCGCCAAAATTCAAAACGGATTGTCGTCATTGCGAAAGCAGACAGCCGCCGCCGACCTTCGCTCGGAGACAAGACGCCCTGGATCGCTTGGTGGAACAAGGGCCGGACGGGCTGGCGCGCGTCAAGGGTGCGCCCTGCGGGCGCATCGCGGAGCGACGGCGAAGCCGCCCTTGACCCGCACCATCCCGCCCGGCAGAGGCTCTCCAAGCGCTCCAGGGCGGGCACCGACCGTTCCGGTCCTGGCTCCCGCAGGTTGGGATAGGCAAGGCGGTTGCTGTGGGCGGCGCGTCTAGCGCTTGCAAACGGGCGCGCCGCAGTTCGGACAGCGCGCGGTGCGCAGCTCCTCCATCGTCGCGTTGAAGAGGTCGTACCCGTCGCCCTGCTGATGGACCATGACCTGTAGCGCCACTTCCAGCTTGGCGACGACACCGTGCAGGTCGCGCGCGCGAACCTTGGGCAGGGCTTCGAGCCATGCCTCCCGTTGGTCGAACAGCGGCTTCAACTGCTCGTCGATGGCGTCCATCTCTTCGGAGGGCAACAATTCCCCACGCTCCTCTGGCGTCATGCGCTCCCATCGCTTCTGGCGCACGAGGATGGTCTCCAGATCCGACCAGCGCAGACCCAGACGGTCGATCTCCGCGTCGAGCGCCAACCACTCAGCGCAGCGGGCAACGGCCGCGTCCGGGACTGTGGCGCCACCGGCCCCGGCAATAACTGGCGCCGCGCTGGCGGCGCCAATGACGACGCGTCGGGAAACGGCGAAGGGCTCCTTCTCGTCAGACATCGGGATGCTCCGCGTTGGAAAGGTTGATGGGCTTGGGGCGGACGCGCTCGATCAGATCGACCGTGCGGGAAAGCTCGCAAAGCGCATCGGCCAGGCGCGCCTGGACCTCGGCGATGGAAAGCCTCAGGTGGCGAGCGATCAGCGCGTAATCGAGCGCTTCAATCTGGTTGAGCACCAACACGTCCCGCGTCTCCCGCCGAAGGCGGAGCACGGCGTAGGACATGACCTGCTGAGTGTCGTGCGGATCGAAGACACGCCCGCGCCAGAGCCGGGGATGCCGCCAGCGCCACCGCTGGCTGGCCACAAGCGGCCAAGGCCTGCGCAAGCCCGTCATCACGCGACGCCTTCATGATCGGAAGCCTCGCGCGCGGCCGCCTCGACGACGGCGTCGATCAGATCCCGAACCGTCATGCAGGCCTGCGACCAACAGACCGATGCGACGGCCTTTGGCGGCATCCGCGAGATGGCATGGACTTGATAGTAGGGGCCAAGGAGCGCGGCCAGTTCGGGAAGGGCTGCTGGAGCGCCGTTGAACCCGGCGCGCCGCGCGAACCTCAGGGCCTTGCTGAGATCGTGTCGGAGATAGACACGGTTCCAGTCGTCGCTGATCCCTCGGTGCAGGAGGTGCGCCTTCAGCGCCAGTTCGATCGCGATGGCGAGGAAATAGCGGGTGGCCTCGGGATGTTGCGGTAGCGCCGCCTCGGCCGCTTCGTAGAAGCCGGCCGCGTTACGGCGGAACGTCGCCGCCAGCGGGCGGTCGGCGCCGTCGCGTCGCCGAGCAACCCGGCTGGTCACTTTCCACCGGAGAATGCGGCGAGGTCGCGGACCGCACGGGTGCTCAGGCCGTGAGCTTCGGGGTGGTCTTCCACGAAGATCAGGCGGGCCGCCACCGACAGGTTGGCGACGACCGCCTCGATGCTCTTCGCCGGCTTCGGCCGCATGGCTTTCAGGAGGGCGTGCCCCTCGACCTCCAGCACATCGAGCCTGGCGTCGATCTCGGCAAGCCTGGCGCCTTCGGGGATCGCGGCCTGCTGGTCCTGTGACAGCTGATACCAGTTGTGCTTGGTCATCAGCCGGCCTTCGAGCGTCCCCCACTCAAGCTGGAGCCGCCGTTGTTCGGCGTCGATGGTGAGCCAGCGGCGGCAGGTGGCGACAGACGGGTCCGCTACGACCTGGGGCGCGGGCATAGCCGCAACCCCACAGGTGACGGTGCCGCCAACCATCATTGCTCGCCTGGACGGTTCATCCACGCGCGCAGGCGCGCGCCCCGCCTTTCGACGTGACTCCATGGCCTCTGCTCTATAATCATGAGTGACGATTTTATTATCACCCGTCACCGGCGAGAGGTCAATTATAAAATGATCATGTACGATAATAAAATTATCGCCCAATGATTACGGCGGAGCAGATCAAGGCCGCTCGCGCTCTTTTGGGCTGGAGCCAGCCGCAACTGGTTGCGGCCTCAGGCGTCTCGTTGCCGACCATCGTGCGTATGGAAAGTTCGGTCGGACCTGGCCGAAGCTCTGCCTCAAATGTCGATGCTGTTCGACAGTCGTTGGAGAACGCTGGCGTAATGTTTCTGTCGGCTGACGACATCGGCGGGCCAGGCGTCCGTCTGAAGAAGTAGCTCGCGCCGCAACCAACCGCAGGCAAGCCCATCAAGGCACGCTGCCGCCGCTGCCTGGCGCGCCAGCCTACTCTTTTGACGCCGGGAGCCTGTCTTTGTTTCCCATAGTACGATCTGGCCCTGCGAGGCCTTGCCGCTGGCGGCTGGCAATCCAATTCTGGCTCATCGAATGCCTTGAGATCCCAGTCTGTGGAGCTTGCAACGATGGCCAACCTCGACCGGATAGTCCGCCTCAAGACCGTGCTCGCGCGCACGGGCCTGAGCCGATCTACCCTCTATCGAAAGATCAGCGAAGGTTCGTTCCCGAAACAGGTCCCGATCAGCGCGCACGGCGCGGGTTGGCGGGAGTCGTCGATCAATCGTTGGATCTCTGACCCGGCTGGATATCGACATGAGGCCAGCTAAGCTCTCCTCTCGCCGCGTCCCGACTCGGGCACGTTAGATGTCCAGGCTCGACGCGAATTGTCCCGATAGCACCGGGTCGATGGCATCGGCCTGCGCCAGGGCCCATAGCGCCCATTCTTCGACGGCCTCGCGTGGGACCGGAGTCGCGCCGTCGAGCCGGGCGGCGCGGACTGCGGCCACATACCGCCTGATCCGGACGGCGCGTTCCAGCGCGTCGGCGCCGCCGAGCAAGGAGTCGATGCGGGCTGCCGCTTGCGCCTTTTCCCGGGCGATCCGATTGGCCTCGGCCTGTTCAGCGGCACGCTTGGCTTCCCTGGCCCTGCGCTCGTTGTCTTCACGGGTCCACTTGAAGTGCATGAGCGCCAGCTCCCGCGTGTCTTCCTCGGCTTGAAGAAGAAGTCCGCGCACGATCTCGGCCGCCTGCTTTTCGAGCGGCCCGTCGTCTTCCCGCCAGGTGCGCTTGGGCGGGGAGCGCTCACCATGTTCGGTGATGTCGAAGCGCAGCTGCGGGCGGTCCGGGGCCTTATAGCGTCGGCCGTCATTGTTGAAGTAGCTGGGCCACGCGCCGCCCTCGACGCCGAAGAAGATGTAGGTCCAGTACCCGCCGACCTGGACGTTGAAGCGCTCTCCGGCGTGGGTGTGGCCGTCGATCTTGCAGCCTAGGCGGACAAGCTCGGTGAGGATGGCCGATAGGATGCGCAGGCGCCGCTGCTGAATCGCTGTGGCGAACTTGGGTCCGTTGCGGTCGGGAAGAAAGCGGCTGGGCGAAGCGGTCGGCTTTCGTTCGGCGTCCTGCTTCAGAAGGCGCGCGACGGTCGGGTGCGGGCTTTCCAGGGTCGACGGAACCTTGATCGTCTTCACCATCGCCCGGATCTCGTCCTGGACTGCGGCTAGGTCGCGAAACCGGGGCGGCATAGGATCGCCGTCTTTAGACTCGGACGCGTTGTCGGGTTCTCGGGCCGGGAAATAGTTGGCGAAGGTCGCTCGCGGCTTGGGCAAGGGCGTGATCTTCACCGCTTTGCCGGCTTCCTTTCGAGCCCACCAGCCTCTCGGCGGAACCGGTATGTCCGCGATGCGGCAGCGTTTAGCCAATGCAACGTCGGATATGCCCATGGACTTGGCCAGGGTCCTCATCGGCTCGGTCCAGACCTTCTGATGAAGTTCTTCGCGCGTCATCGCATCGCTCGTTCGGATCGTCGCCAAAGCCTGCCGTCGCGCCGAGAGGGAACCGCTAGGCGCGCACACCATGCGCTGGGCGATCCGGCGGCTCAAGGCGGGCGGCGCCTGCACGCGGCGCGCGCGAAAATCCTGATCCGGTTGACGGGCAATGGCGCGGCCCGGCCACGCCGTTAAAGCGAGGCGGCATGGGGTCGAAGTACATCGACGGTTTCGGTCGGGCCCTCGGCCTCCATGTCCAGGAGCAAGACCTCGGCGGTCTTCTCCGGTCGCTTGAAGCGCTCGCGCATCTTACGCACTGCGGCCACAGCACGACCGGGATCAAGCGCGATCGTATCGGCGATAAAATCGTCGGCTGAGCGCGCCTCAAGATTCAATGGCGCCAGAATGTCGGCCGGAAAGTCTTTCAGGTTATCGGTGACGATGATCGCCGCGCGCGTCTTGAGCGCGGCGGCAAGAACGTGGGCGTCGCCTGGGTCCGGTAGGGTATCGCAAGCGCAGAGCATGCTCTGGTAGTCACCGACGTCGGCTTCCTCGAATGCGGTTTCCATCGCGTCGCGAGCACGGCGCGCGCGCCCCGCCGCGTCCACCACGCCCCGACCGACGAGAATGCGCTCGATCGCTCTTTCCGTTTCGTCGAGAATGGCTTGCGACCAGCGCAGCCGGAAGAAGTCCGATTCGGCAAGAGTGAGTAAGAGATTCCGCTTTAGCGTGCCTGCCAAACAGCATGCGTCGACAAGTGCGGTGAAGCGGTTGGCAAACACGGACTACAGAAGCTCCGCATCCAGAGCAGCCAACTCCGACAGCGCCGCAGCTCGTTTTCCGTCGCGCCCTTGCTTGTAATCGAAGAGATGCTCGGCCTTGATCCGGCGATGCCGTCCAACGAGGGAATGGGCGATCTCGCCCTTGTCTAAAAGGCTGACAAGGTAGGGGCGCGACACATTCAAGATGTCAGCGGCCTGTTGCGTCGTCAGCATCTGGCTGACGGGCACGAGCGTCACCGCATCGCCACGCCCGACGTGACGAAGCACCTCCATCAGAAGACGCGAAAGCGCCGGAGTGAGCACGACCTCAGAGGTCGTCTTGTCTTCTTGGAGAAGACGTAGCTTGGATTCGGCTTCGCCGGTCGCTTGCGCAGCCAGGATCTTGCGAAGTTGGTTGGCTGCGGCGCGCTCATCGGCAGACGGAAGCCTATCGCCAAGCTCCTTGGCGAATGCAGGCATGGTCATTTTGATGCTCCCGGTTGAGGGCGGGTTGTACGCCTTAATCGAATTAAACGCAATAAACGAAACGAACGAAAGCCGGTTGGGGTCCAGCCCGATCTATGCAGCAGGCGTTGTTGCCCGCTCCGCGACACCTGCGGCGACTGCCCAGTCCTCCATGAGCAGCTTACGCTTTTCGAATAGGTCGCCGCGCCGGTAAGCGGCTTCGACCTTATTCCCGATCGTGTGGGCGAGGGCCATCTCGACAATCTCGCTTCGATACTCCGTGGTCTCGGCCGCCCAATCGCGGAACGTGCTGCGAAAGCCATGGGCGGTAAGGTCTTCGCGCTTCATTCGCTTCAGCACCGCCAGCATCGCCATGTTGCTCAGCTTCTTGCCAAACAGCGTGCCCCAGAAGAGGGGGCCGACGGGTGGTATATCGTCTGGAATGGGCTGCCTTTTGGATTCGAGAACGCGCCGGATCACGGCGGCGTAGTCCGCCTTCCGCCCTTCAAGGATATCTATCAAGGGCGCCGTGAGTGGAACGCGGTGTTCCTTGCGCCCCTTCATTCGGTCGGCCGGGATAATCCAGACGCGGCCGGCGAGATCAATCTCGTTCCATTCGGCGCCGATGACCTCTCCGGTGCGGGCGGCTGTGAGGATTGTGAACTCAAGAGCCCGCGCCCCGGCGCCTGGTTGGTCCTTCAGCGCAGCCATAAATGCGCTCAACTCGGCGTAGGGCAGGGCGGCGTGATGCTCGACCTTATGGACGCGCGACTTCGCCGGCAGCAGCTTTTCAAGGTGCCCCTTCCAGCGAGCCGGGTTCTCGCCTTCGCGCAGCCCTCTGGCGGTCGCCCAATCGAGCACCGCCTCAACGCGCCCTCGCACGCGGCTGGCGGTCTCGGGCTTGGTGGACCAGATCGGCTCCAGGACGGCCAGGATCATTCCGGTGTCGATATCCGAGACGCCGCGACTTCCGAAGATCGGGTCAGCGTAGGTTGTCAGCGTGCTCTCCCATTGCTGGGCGTGCTTTTCATTGCGCCAGCCAGCCTTGTTCGCGCGGATATACGCGGACGACGCCTGCTTGAACGTGAAGCCCTTGGCGGCCTCCAGCGTGGTGCGTGTGCGAGCCAGTTGCCGTTGCTCGATCGGGTCGATGCCGTCGAACTTGAGGCGGCGGGCGTCTCGCGCCATCGCGCGCGCTTCCGACAAGCTGATCGTATGGGCCGGGCCTAGCCCCATCTCACGGGCGCGGCCCTGGAGCATGTAGCGATAGACCCAGGACTTACCGCCGCCCTTCTGGACCATCAGGTAGAGACCGCCGCCGTCCGGGTGCATTCCCGGTCGCGTCGTCCTTTTGACCTGCAGCGCCGTGAGGCGTTCCCAAAGTCGGGCCATTTTGTCCCACACTTCGTCCCACAAATGAGACTCGGAGCGTGTTGGATCGCGTGAGACGTGTCGAAACACGTTTTCGCGATTATCCCTTATGGTTCAGGGATTTGCGGGACGCCCGGGGGCGGTCTGGCACTGACTGGGATGGGGTGGTGGCGGAGAGGGTGGGATTCGAACCCACGGTGCCCTTCCAGGCACGCCGCATTTCGAGTGCGGTACATTCGACCACTCTGCCACCTCTCCACAGGTGTTTTTCCGAAGGCTTTTTGGGCCCCCGAGGTCGAGGGCGGGATAACTAGCGGCGTCGCCGCCGGGACGCAAGCCCTCTCTTCAGCTTTCTTTTCGGTCAGGCCCTGGGGCGCAAAATCATCTGCGTGCAGCGGAAAAGCGCGATGGTCTTGCCGGTGGTTTCGTTGGTCACCACGGCGTCCCAGACCTGGGTGCTGCCGCCGCCATGGGTCAGCTTGGCCTCTACCGCCACGCCGCCTTCGCGGGCCGTGCCCAGGAAGTTGGACTTCAACTCGATGGTGGTGAAGCCGGTCCCGCCCTCGGGCAGGGAGATGACGCAGCCATAGCCGGCGGCGGAGTCGGCCAGAGCGATGACGCTGGCGGCGTGCAGGAAGCCGTTGGGGGCCATGTGGCGCTTGTCGACGTCGAAGCGGCCGCGCACCAGACCGGGCTCGGCGTGGGTCCATTGCAGGCCCAGGAGATCGGGCAGGGACCCGGCCTGGCCGGCGGTGAGGGCGGCGCTGAAATCCTCGGCCATGCAGGCTTACTCCCTATGTTTCGCGTGCGAACCATAAGGGGCGAGCCCTGAGACGGGCAAGTGCGTTTCGAAAAGAAATTAAGTGAGGGCGCGCAGGTCGACCGGGGCGAAGCGGCGGCCGGCCTCGACTTCCGGCGGCAGCTTGCCGGCGCGGATGGCGACGCGCAGGGCGGCCGGCGCCAGGGTCGGTTCTGGCAGCGAGGCGTCGGCGGCGGCGCGCAGGGCGATGAAGCCGTCGCGGTCGATGTCGGCCTTTAGCTGGATATTGGAGGTCTGCTCGTCGGCGATGGTCGACTCGCAGGGCTCGCCGGCGCACGAGCCGGGCAGCACCCTGGTCTGGGGCGGCAGGCCCAAGAGCTTGCGGGCGTCGTCCCAGGCCTTGCCGGCGTCGGCGCCGGGCACGTCGCAGCGGCCTGCGCCCTCGGCCGGGCTCAGCACGAGGTCGCCGGTGAACACCGCGTCGCCCAGCTGGTAGGCCAGGGCGCCCGGCAGGCGGCCCTCAAGGGCGATGGCGGTGATCTCGAGGCCGCCCATGGGCAGAGCCTCGCCGTCCTGGGCCAGCTTGTCGAAGTCCCAGCCGTCCAGGTCGACGCCGTCCTCGCCCAGCACGGGGGCCAGGCGCTTGAGGCTCTCGACCACGCCTGCGCCGATGCAGACCGAGGCGCCGGTCTCGTATTTCACATGGCCGGCGGCCGAGATGTGGCCGGTGTGCAGGCCGGTCTCGAGGATCCAGGTGGGGCCGAGGTCGCGGGCGCGGATCTCGGCGATGATGCGGTTCATGAAGCTGGTGTCGACGGCCTCGGTGACCGGATCGAAATCCAGGACGGGGTCAACGATCGCGCACAGGAAGGTGGCGGGGTCGACAATCAGATAGGTGATCGTTCCGGTCGACGGATGGCGGTACGCGATGATTTCCGGCTGCATCAATCTGCCTCAGTCCCCGATGCGGGGCACCATGAGCGCAAGCCGTTAAACATCGGCGAACAGCGGCGCTTGGATCCAGCGCAACTTCCAGGTTGAACTCAATGTGAGTTTTAGCGATCCGCGGCCGAACACGGGTGGGCGCCGTCGCGCATCTCGCCGACCCACACCGGTTCGACATAGCGGCCGCCGTCACGGAAGCCGGGCGCGCAGCCCTCGGGCACGGCGCTGCCGCGGCGGCCGACGCCGCTCATCACCGACACGGCCAGCGACTGGCTTTCGCCGCCGCGCATGCGTCTGGGGTAGCCGCCATAACCATAGGCGCCGCCATATCCGTACCCGTCGCCATAGGCCCAGGCCCCGTTGCGGCCAAAGTCGGTCTTGGAGACGGCGATGCCGACCGTAGTGCTTTCGCCCACCGGGATCAGGGCCGAGGCCGAGGCGCTGCGATAGCCGCCGGTGCCGACCGACACGCTCATCTCGCCGTGGATCTTGCGCTTGCCGTCGGCGTCGCGGTCGTCCGAGGCATAGGCGCCCGGACCGTAAGCGTCGAAATCATGATTGGGCGGCAGCAGGCCGCGCCGTTGCGCATCGGCGGCTCGCGCAGGGCCCAGAAAGGCGTCGATCTGTTCCTGGGTGGTCATCGGCGCCGACGGTGTCGTGACGACGGGCGTCGCAGGAGCGGTGGCGGTCAGGGCCTGGACGCTGGACTTTGCCTGGGCGGTGCTGATGGCCTCGTCGTCAGCGTTCATCGTCAGCAGGGGCATCGCCAGAACGGGCGTGGCCAGAACGGTAGCGGCGCCGAGGGCGAGGATCGCGAGAGAGGGCCGCATGATACGCTCCAGGGTGACCAGACGGAGATAGTAGACCGTCAGGCCAGCGCAATTAGGGCGCTTTTGTTGCGGCCGCGCAAGCTTGGCCGACTGGCGGGAGTCAGAGCGTCGCCAGGCCGGCTTCCAGCGCCGCCATGTCGGCGGGCAGGGGGGTCTCGAAGCGCAGCGTCTCGCCGGTCACGGGGTGGGCGAAGCCCAGCACTGCCGCATGCAGCGCCTGGCGCGTCAGGCCCGCCGCCGCGATCCGCTCGCGCACCGCCTGGGCCGGCTGGCTGGCGCCGTAGACGGCGTCGGCCAGGCAGGGCGAGCCCTTGCTGGCCATGTGGACGCGGATCTGATGCGTGCGGCCAGTCTCGAGTCGGCAGGCCACGCGCGCGGCCACAGGGCGATCTTGGGGGCCGAACGTCGCCTCCACCTTATAATGCGTGATCGCCGTCCGGCCGCCGGACTTCAGCACGGCCATCTTCTTGCGGTCGCTGGCGGAGCGGCCGAGCTGGGTTTCGATCGTACCGGACAGAGGGCTGGGCGCGCCGCGGACCAGGGCCACGTACAGGCGGTCGATATCGTGCGTGGCGAACAGCTTGGACAGGCCCTGGTGCGCCACATCGCTCTTGGCCGCGACCATGACGCCCGAAGTGTCCTTGTCCAGTCGGTGGACGATGCCGGGGCGGGCCACGCCGCCCACGCCCGACAGGCTGTCGCCGCAGTGGTGCAGCAGGGCGTTGACCAGGGTGCCGTCGGGCGTGCCGGGAGCAGGGTGAACGGCCATGCCGGCGGCCTTGTCGACCACGATCAGGTGCTCGTCCTCGTAGAGGATGGAGAGCGGCAGGGCCTGGGGTTCGGGCTCGGCCGGGGCTGGCGGAGGCACCTGTAGGGCGTAGGTCCCGGTCTTGGCCTTGCGCGAGGCGTCGGTGATCAGTTGGCCGTCGAGGGACAGGCGGCCCTCGCCGATCAGGGCCTGCAGGCGGGCGCGGGAAAGGTCGGGAAACAGCGGCGCCAGCACCTTGTCCAGCCGTTGGCCGGCGAGGCTGTCCGGTAGATCGGCGGTCAGGGTCTCGCCGTCGCCCTCGCGGGAGGCGCCGGTGTCCAGGGCGTCATCATCCCCCAAACCATCCACTGTGTCTTCCACGCCATCCACTGGGGGTTTCACTGCTCCGTCACACACTCGTCGCGTCATCGACACGGGCCATGCCTACGGCGCAGGTCGAGTATTTGTCTGAGGGGATAGTCCATGCGCGCTTTCCGCACCACCACGCTGTTGACCGCCAGCCTTCTGGCCCTGGTCGCTGCGGCTCCGGCCATGGCGGCCGACGAGCCCCAAGCCGGTAACGTAGGGGCCGGCAACACCGGCGCCGCCACCCTGGGCGAGCTGGTCATCACCGCCCAGAAGCGCGCCCAGGATCCGGTCGACGTGCCGATCTCGGTGACCGCCTATTCGGGCGAGTTCCTGGAAGCCATCGGCGTCAAGGCGTTCGACGAGCTGTCGGCCTTCACCCCCGGCTTCCTGGTGCAGAACCAGTCGAACAACAACTCCGGCTTCGTGATGCGCGGCATCACCTCGGACTCCGGTTCGGCCACGGATGAAACCCGCGTCTCGATCTATCAGGACGGCGTGCCGATCTCGCGCTCGCGCGGCTCTTATGTCGAGCTGTTCGACATGGAGCGCGTCGAAGTCGCCAAGGGGCCGCAGTCGACCCTGTTCGGCCGCGGCGCGCTGATCGGCGCCGTGAACCTGGTGCAGAACAAGGCTGACCCGGTCGGCAACGACTGGATGCTGAAGGCCGAGCTCGGCACGCGCGGCTACACGGTCGGCGAAGGCATGGTGAACTTCGCCATGAGCGACACCAGCGCCCTGCGCCTGGCGGTCCGCGTTCGTCAGAACGACGGCTACGTCAAGGACCTCGCCGGCGGCGACCCCTTCAACTCGACCGACACCGAAGCCTTCCGCGCCGCCTACCACATCGAGCTGGGCGAACGCTTCAAGCTGGACCTGATCGGCAACTATCAGGAAGACAGCACCACCGGCACCTCGTTCAAGAGCCACACCTTCAACCCGACCAACCCCATCACCGGCGCGGTGCTGGGCGACACCGGCGTGTCGTCGGGCGCCACCTTGTCGGCCGGCGCCGGCTTCGAAGGCGGCGCGCCGCTGGGCCTGGAGCGTAAGGTCTACGGCGTCACCGCCCTGGCCGAGTTCAAGCTCAGCGACAGCCTGACCCTGTCGTCGATCACCGCCGGCCGCCGCTTCCACTCGGTGGAAGTGTTCGACCCGGATGGCACGAGCCTGCCGATCCTGACCTTCGCCGAGGACGCGCAAGGTCGTCAGCAGAGCCAGGAACTGCGCCTGAACTACGATAACGGCGGCCGCTTCACCGGCTTCGTCGGCGCCAACTACTTCCATGAGACCGGCTCGTGGCGCATCCCGGGCCAGTTCGACGAGCGTCTGGTCCTGGCCCTGCTGGCCGGCACGTCGCCGCTGGGCATCAGCCGTCCGAACCCGCAGCCGCTGGCCTATCTGACCAACCCGGCCTACCTGGCCCAAGTGCTGAACCTGGGCTTCGGCGTCCCCGCCGCCCTGGCGCCGGGCCTGGCCGCCAACCTCAAGCCGGTGCACCGCGAGACCTTCGCCAACTCCAGCGAGAATACGGCCTACGACGTCTATGCCGACGGTACGCTGAAGCTGACGGACAAGTTCGAGATCACGGCCGGCATCCGCTACACCAGCGAAGAGCGCTGGGCGGGGTACAGCTCGCACGTTGACAACGGCCGTTCGATCCTGGGCCTGCTGCTGGCTGCGCCGACCGCGACGAACATCTTCTTGGCCTCGCAGCCGAACGCGGTGAACAACCCGCTGCTGCCGTCGGTGGGTCTGATCGCCCAGCCGACCACCGGTAACGGTCAGACCTTCGGTCGCGAGATCAAGGACAACGGCCTCACCTGGCGCCTGGTCGGCCGCTACGCCGCCGCCGACAACCTGTCGTTCTACGCCTCGTACGCCCGCGGTCGTCGCCCGGACGTGATCTCGGCCAGCGGCCCGGCCGCGCCGCTGGGCGCAGCGCGCCTGAACGTCGTCGACGCCGAAACGGTCGACAGCTACGAAGCCGGCGCCAAGGGCAAGCTGTTTGATGGCCGCCTGTTCCTGGCCGGCGCAGTGTTCCGGTACGACTACGACAACTTCGCCACCAGCTTCCGCCAGGGCGCCCAGGTCGTGACCCTGAACGCCGGCAAGGCCAAGGCCTACGGCTTTGAAGGCGAGGCCCGCCTGCAGGCCGGCGAGTACTGGACCCTGTTCTCGACCTACGCCTACAACCACGCCCGCCTGAGCACCGGCCTGCGCGACGGCAACAGCTTCCGTCTGTCGCCCGACCACGCCGTCTCGGTCGGCGCCGCCTTTAGCCGCGAGGCCCTCGGCGGCAAGGTCAGCTTCACGCCGACCTACACCTGGCGTTCGAAGATGTTCTTCGACGACGACAACGACCGCTCGGACCTGCAGTCGTCGGGCCTGTTCCCCGACACCAAGGTCGACGAGTTCCAGAATGGCTACGGCCTGCTCAACGTCCGTCTGGGCTTTGGTGCGGTGGACGATCGCTGGCGCATCGAAGCCTTCGTCGAGAACGTGGGCGACGTCAGCTACCTGAAGGACGCGGGCAACACCGGTGACAGCTTCGGCATCCCGACCTTCATCGCCGGCAAGCCGCGCTTCATGGGCATCGGCTTCACGGTCCGCCGGTAGGCCTTAGTTCCGTTTCCCCGGCGAAAGCCGGGGCCCAGATGGAGGAGCGCTGAGGCGGGTTCTACGCACTCAGCGCTCCTCCCGTCAGCCCGGGCGCTCCGAGATCTGGGTCCCGGCTTTCGCCGGGAAGATCGGATTTACTTGGTCGCCTCTTCCTCGTGGCCGGTGATCGACCCTTCCTTGAACAGGTATTCCCGCAGCTGTTCGTCGGTCTCGGGATCGCTGCGGCGCAGCCACTCCAGCACCATGGCGGCGTGCTCCAGCTCCTCGCGGGCGTTGTGCAGCAGGATCTTCTTCAGCTCCGGATCGTCGCAGTCATCCGCACGCTGACGATACCAATCGACAGCTTCCATCTCCTCGATCAGCGAGGTGATGGCGTAGTGCTGATTCAGTGTGCGCTTGCTCAGCTTTTCGCGGGGGACGTGCAGTTCTTCGCTCGACATCTCGGCTCCTGGAAGCGTCATCTTCCTGTTGTGTCGAAGCGCTAACGCACAGGACGCCGAAGCGGCGCCATGCAGGGGAACGAACAATGGCCATTGATCGACGTAAGGTGCTCGGCCTGCTGGGTCTCACCAGCGTCGCCGCCGGCGAGGCGGCCGCTCAGGCGACCAGCTATTACAAGGGCCCGGTGGCCTTCGAGCACGGCGTCGCCAGCGGTGATCCCTCGCCGACGGCCGCGATCTTCTGGACCCGCGTGACCCCCAAGGACGCTGCGACCGGCGAGATCGCCGTCGAGCTGGAGATCGCCGCCGATCCCGACTTCAAGACCCTGGTCACCAAGACCTCCGGCCTGCGCGCGCGGGCCAGCCGCGACTGGACGGTCAAGCACGACATCGACGGTGACGGCCTCAAGCCCGCCACCGACTACTGGTACCGCTTCAAGGCCAATGGCGTGATCTCGCCGGTCGGCCGCACCCGCACCCTGCCGGTCGGCAAGACCAAGGACGTCGTCCTGGCGGTCGCCTCGTGCGCCCTGTATCCGAACGGCTACTTCAACGCCTACGACGCCATCGCCAAGCTGCCGCGCGTCGACGCGGTGCTGCACCTGGGCGACTACATCTACGAGTACGGCGGCGCGGCCGACGACTACGGCATGAGCTCGCCGACCTCGAAGGCGCGCGCGCCCCAGCCGGCGACCGAAATCCTGTCGCTGGACGACTATCGCCGCCGCCACGCCCAGTACAAGTCCGACCCCGGTCTGCAGGCCGCCCACGCCCGCGCGCCGTGGATCGTGGTCTGGGACGACCACGAGACCGCCAACGACAGCTGGGTCGGCGGGGCCGAGAACCACGACCCCAAGACCGAAGGCGACTGGGCCGTGCGCAAGGCCGCCGCTCTGAAGGCCTATTACGAGTGGATGCCGATCCGCGACGCGCACGGCAGCCTGCCGGAAGCCGCCTGGCGCGATTTCCAGTTCGGCGACGTGGCCAGCCTGCTGATGGTCGAGACGCGCCTGTCGGGCCGCACCCAGGAGCTGACCTATGACGCCGACCTGGCGATCGTGGATGGCAAACCGGACGTCGCGGGCTTCGTGGCCAAGTGGAAGTCGCCCGATCAGCGGATGATGGGCCAGGATCAGCAGAAGTGGCTGGCCAGCCAGATCGGCGCTTCGGTCAAGAACAACACCGCCTGGCAGGTGCTGGGTAACCAGGTGGTCATGGCCCGCGTCGCTGCGCCGAACCTGAAGGCCACGATGGGCGAGGCCAATTTCAACGTCCTGCTGAGCAAGCTGAACGACTACGCCCGCAAGGCCGTGCTGCAGGCCGTCGCCATCTCGGCCTACGATGTCCCCTCGAACCTGGACGCCTGGGACGGTTATCCGGCCGATCGTCAGCGGGTCTACGACATCTTCACCGCCGCCAAGGCGCGGCCGATCGTGCTGGCCGGCGACAGCCACATGTTCTGGGCCAACGAGCTGTGGGACGACGCCGGCAAGACCCGCGTGGCGGCCGAATTCGGCGCCACCTCGATCACCTCGCCCGGCTATGGCGACGCCCTGCCAGGCGTGCCGGTCGCCGAGGCGCTGATCCAGCGCAACAAGGAAGTGAAATACGCCCACGCCAGCGCCAAGGGCTTCCTGTTGCTGACGCTCGAGCACGGCAAGGCCACGGGCGAGATGATGGCCGTCTCGACAATCTACGAGCCGACCTACACGACCAGCGTGCTCAAGCGCTTCGTGGTGACGCCCGCGACGGACGGCGGGGTCGAGGCGCTGAAGGAGGTCTAGTTCAGCGCCGCTCCAGCGCGAGCTTCAGCCCGAACGCCACGAACACGCACCCCGTCACGCGGTCCAGCCACTGCACCACGACCGGCACGCGCAGCAGGCCGGCGATGGGCACTGTGGCGGCGATCAGGGCGGCGAACCAGGTCAGGCCCAGCAAGACGTGGATCCCCGCCAGCAAAAGGCCGAAGCGGGCGGGATCCACGCCCGCCGGCATGAACTGGGGCAGGAACGAGACGTAGAAGATCCCGACCTTGGGATTGAGCAGATTGGTCAAGAGGCCCCGGCGAAGGGCCGCGACCGGTCCGGCGTCGATGGCCTTCATCTCGCCGGGCTCGAACTGGTCGCGGGGCTTCAGGATCATTCGGATCCCGGTCCAGGCCAGGAACAGCGCGCCGGTCCACTTTAGCACCGTGTAGGCCATCTCCGAGGCGGTCAGCAGCGCCCCGACCCCGAAGGCGGCGGCCGCGCCCCAGATGAAGCAGCCCAGGCCGATGCCGATCGCCGCGCCTGCAGCCCTGCGCGGGCCCTCGGCCGCGGCGGTGCGGATCACCAGGGCGGTGTCCAGGCCGGGCGTCAGGGTCAGGAGGCCGGCGGCCAAGGTGAAGGCGATCAGGGCTTCAGGCGTGGTCATGATGGATCGGCGCTTCCTGTTCGACGAGCTTGCCGTCTTCGAGAACGCGATAGAAGCATGAGCGGAACCCGACGTGGCAGGCCCCGCCATCGCCGCGCGGGCGCACCTTGATCAGCACCGCGTCCTGGTCGCAGTCGACCCGCAGCTCGATCACGTCCTGCAGTTGGCCGCTGGTGTCGCCCTTCTTCCAGAGCTCGTTCCGCGAGCGGCTGAAATAGTGGGCGATCTTCGTCTCGACCGTCAGCTTCAGGGCTTCGGCGTTCATCCAGGCCAGCATCAGGATTTCGCCGCTGTCGGCGTGCTGGGCGATGGCCACGACTAGGCCGTCGGCGTTGAAGCGCGGCGATAGAACGCTGCCGCGCTCCAGGTCGTGCTTGTCGTGGGCTTTGGGGAACAGGGCGGTGCTCATGGGCCACATATGGCGCAGGAGGGGGGTCTTGCGCTAGGTTCCCGCCACTTCAAGGCCTGCATTAGCAGGCCTTGTCTTTGGGGGAAGCCGGAGCGCGCTCGCGCGCTGCGCGGGGAAGAGATGAACCTTAAAGATCGCATCAAGGGCGCCGTGGCGGCGCTGGACGTCTGGGCGCGGCCCTGGGCGCGCCAGTCGCGCTGGAACGGCTATGCCTATGAGTTCCTGCTGTTCGGGCTGAAACAGGCCTGGGCCTGCCTGTTCGGCGGCCTGATGCTGGCCCTGCTGGTCGGCACGCATCTGTTCTGGCCGGAGAACGCGCCGCTGGCGCGTTACGACTTCCTGGTCGTCGCCGCGATCGCGATCCAGGCGTCCCTGCTGGCGCTGAAGCTGGAGCGCTGGGACGAGGCGCTGGTGATCTTCATCTTCCACGTGGTCGGTACGGTGATGGAGCTGTTCAAGACCGCTCACGGCTCATGGATCTATCCGGAAGAGAGCATCCTGCGGATCGGCGACGTGCCGCTGTTCACCGGTTTCATGTACGCCTGCGTCGGCAGCTATATCGCGCGGATCTGGCGGTTGTTCGACATCACCTTCATCCGCTATCCGCCATTCTGGAGCACCCACATCCTGGCGGTGCTGATCTACGCCAACTTCTTCACCCACCACTACATGATCGACATCCGGGTGGGTCTGTTCGCCCTCTCGGCGGTGCTGTTCGGGCGCAGCTGGTTCGTGTTCACCCCCGATCAGACGGCCCGGCGGATGCCGATGCTGATGGGCATGGTGCTGGTGTCGCTGTTCATCTGGTTCGCCGAGAACCTGGGCACCTTCGCCGGGGCCTGGATCTATCCCAGCCAGACGGATGGCTGGCACATGGTGCCGTTCGAGAAGATGGGCGCCTGGTACTTGCTGATGCTGATCAGCTTCGTGCTGGTGACGCTGGTGCACCGGCCGGTGGATGCGTGCGTGGCGCGGCTGCGCGAGGGGATCTGGCGGGCGGCTTAGGTCGGCGCTGGCCCCTCCACCGGCTTCGCCGGTCCCCCTCCCCTAAAAGGGAGAGGAGAGATTTATCCGCCCCCGGCTGGGGGCGGACAGACCCGCGGAGCGGGTCAGGTGGGGGCCTGTGCGGCCTACTTCCGCACCAGATCCATGAACCGCTGCTGCAGGACCTTGTCGGTCTTGAACACGCCGCGGAACTGGGTGGTGATCGTCGAGACGTCGTGATGCTTCACGCCGCGGGTGCTCATGCACTGGTGCTCGGCGTCGATCAGCACGGCCACGCCGGCGGCCGAGAGGTGGTCCTCGATGGCGTCGGCGATCTGCATGGTCATGGTCTCCTGGGTCTGGAGACGCTTGGCGTAGATCTCGACCAGGCGGGCCAGCTTCGACAGGCCGACGACCTTGCCGGTCGGCATGTACGCGATCCAGGCCTTGCCCAGGAACGGCGCCATGTGGTGTTCGCAGTGGCTCTGCACGTCGATGCCGCGCAGCATGACCATGTCGTCATAGCCCTGCACGTCCTCGAAGGTGCGCGAGAGCTCCTTGGCCGGATCGCCGTGATAGCCGGCGAACCACTCGCCATAGGCCTCGACGACGCGCTCGGGGGTGTCCAGCAGGCCTTCGCGGTCGGGATTGTCGCCGGCCCAGGCCAGCAGGGTCCGCACCGCGGCCATGGCCTCGTCCTTGGTGGGGCGCTGGGCGGGTTCAAGATCAAGACCGGTCTGGTTCTCAGTACCGATCAGGGTTCGCTCGCGGGTCAGTGCGTCCATGTTTTGAGGGGGTCTTCCCGGGCTGAGTTGCGCCGGAGCGCCTGTCGCTCCGGAATGACGCGTGCCACCCGTCGCGCCACCTTGAGACCAAACAAGTGGTCGTCCGGGCGCGTCCTAGATATATGGGGCCGTGCTCCATCCGGAGCAACCACTACCCTACGTCAGGTTGCCGCGACCCAATGACCCTGAAGCTCCACGACACCATGGCGCGCGAGAAGCGCGACTTCGTCCCCGCCGACCGCGATCGCGTGACGATGTATGTCTGCGGACCCACGGTCTACAACTACGCCCATATCGGCAATTTCCGGCCGGTCGTGGCGTTCGACGTCCTGTATCGCGTGCTGCGCCACCTCTATGGCGAGGACGCGGTGGTCTATGCCCGCAACGTCACCGACGTCGACGACAAGATCAACAAGAAGGCGGCCGACGAGGGCGTCGACATCAAGGTCATCACCGACCGCTACCTGGCCGCCTATCACGAGGACGCCGATGCGCTGGGCGCTTTGCGTCCCGATCTCGAGCCCAAGGCCACGGATCACATCGACGCCATCGTCGAGATGATCGGCAAGCTGGTCGACAACGGCAAGGCCTATGCCGCCGAGGGCCACGTGCTGTTCGACACCCAGAGCTTCGCCGATTACGGCCAGCTGTCGGGCCGCGACCTGGACGAGATGATCGCCGGGGCCCGCGTCGAGGTCGCGCCCTACAAGCGCCACCCGGCCGACTTCGTGCTGTGGAAGCCGTCGAAGGAAAACGAGCCCGAGTGGCAAAGCCCCTGGGGCGCGGGCCGTCCGGGCTGGCACATCGAGTGCTCGGCCATGATCGACAAGACCCTGGGCCAGACCATCGACATCCACGCCGGCGGCATCGACCTGACCTTCCCGCACCACGAGAATGAAGTGGCCCAGAGCCGCTGCGCCCACGATGCGCCGGTGCTCGCGAACTACTGGCTGCACAACGGCTTCCTCGACATGGGCGGGGAGAAGATGTCCAAGAGCCTGGGCAACGTCATCATCCCGCACGAGCTCTTGAAGACCACGCCGGGCGAGGTGATCCGCTGGGCGCTGCTGTCGGCCCACTATCGCCAGCCGCTGGACTGGACGCCTGAGCTGATCGAGCAGAGTCGCAAGTCGCTGGACCGCCTGTACGGCGCCTTGCGTCGCGCCAAGGACGTGCCGATGGACCAGGCGATGGAGGCTCCGGCCGACACGATCGCGGCCCTGATGGACGACCTCAACACGCCGCTGGCGACCTCGACCCTGTTCGAGGTGTCGAGCCTGATCGAAAAGGCCGTCACCGCGGGTGACACGGCCGCCATCGCCGCCAACAAGGCCCGCCTGATCGAGGCCGGCGCCCTGCTGGGCTTCCTGCAGGCCGATCCGGACGCCTGGTTCGAGGGCGACGCCTCCGACGAGCTGAAGGCCCAGGTCGAGGATCTGCTGGCCCGCCGTGTCGCCGCCCGCGCCGCCAAGGACTGGGGCGCCGCCGACGGCATCCGCGCCGAACTGGACGCTCTGGGCGTGGTCGTCATGGACGGTCCCGCCGGCGCCACTTGGCGCATGAAGGACTGATCGCCATGACGTTCGAACAGCAGGTCGTCCTGGTCTCCGGCGCGGGCCGGGGCCTGGGCGCGGCGATCGCCCGGGCCTTCGTCGAGAACGGCGCCCAGGTGGTGGTCAACTACCGTCGCAGCGAGGAGAAGGCGAAAGCGCTGGTCGAGGAACTGGGCCAGCGCGCCGTGGCCATCCAGGCCGACGTCGCCGACCCGATCCAGGCCCGCCGGCTGGTCAATGCGGCGGCCGAGCACTTCGGCCACCACGTCACCACGGTGATCAATAACGCCATCGGCGACTTCAGCTTCAACGGCGACGCGCGCGAGAAAATCCAGACGATCGGCTGGGACGACTTCGCCGGCCAGATCGACGTGGCCCTGCGTGGGGCGCTGAACCTGATCCAGGCCGCCGCGCCCGCCATGGAAGCGGCCGGCTATGGCCGCATCGTCAATGTCGGCACCAATCTTTTCCAGAACCCGGTGGTGCCGTATCACGACTACACCGCCGCCAAGGCCGCGCTGCTGTCGCTGACCCGGACGGCCGCCGCCGACCTGGGTCCCAACGGCGTCACGGTGAACATGGTCTCGGGCGGCCTGCTGCGCGTCACCGACGCCAGTGCCGCGACGCCGGACGCCATCTTCGACCTGATCGCCCAGAGCACGCCCCTGCGCCAGGTCACCACCCCTGCCGAATTCGCCGACGCCGTCCTGTTCTTCGCCTCGCCCTGGAGCCGGGCGGTGACGGGTCAGAACCTGGTGGTGGATGGCGGGCTGGTGAGAGACTAAGTACGAGTCATGCAACGCGCCGTCGAACATCGTATCGGGGTCCAGGCTCCCGCCGAGATCGTCTGGGAGATCGTCTCGGACTTCGAGACCTGGCACCAGTGGAACCCGCTCTACAAGAAGGCCGAGGGGCAGTTGAAGATCGGCACGGCGTTGACGCTGGAGCAGCATCTGCCCGGCGAGACGCCGATCGTCATCGCGCCGATCGTCCAGGACTGGGTGCCCTACGAACAGCTGCATTGGCGCTCCAAGCGGCTGGGCGGGTTTGTGACCGCGATCCGCTATCTCGAGATCGAGAACATGGGGCCGACCAACTCGACCTTCTCGAACGGCGAGCTGTTCATGGGCCTCTTGCTACGTTTCGTCAGTCGCGACGATCGCCGCAAGCTGAGGGCCGCCTTCACGGAGATGGGCGAGGCCGTGCGCGACCGGGCCGAGGCGCTCTGGACCGAGCGCCAGAGCACCCCATCTTAGATTTGCGATGATCGACGACCTCTACAGCGCCAAGATCCTGACGCTCGTGGCCAACATGCCGCGGGCCGGGCGCCTGGCTGCGCCTGACGCCAGCGCCGAGAAGACCGCCAAGCTGTGCGGCAGCACGATCGTCGTGGATGTGATGTTGGACTCCGAGGGCAAGGTCGCCGACTTCGCCCAGGATGTTGCAGCCTGCGCCTTGGGCCAGGCGGCCGCCGCCGTACTGGGCGCCAACGTCATCGGCGCAGGTCTTTCCGACATCGAGTTGGCGCGCGACTCGCTTGCCGCTATGCTGAAGTCGAACGGTTCGCCTCCCGCGGGCCGGTTTGCGGAGCTCGCCGTGCTGGAGCCGGTCAAGGACTATCCCGCTCGTCACGCCTCGACGCTGCTGGCGTTCGAAGCGACGGTGGAGGCTGTCCGGAAGGCCACAGCGGCGCCCCAAACGCGAACTAGCACCGCCGGCGCGGCTTGATCCTGCCCCCTCCGGGGTGGTGTAACCGCACTGCAACAAACAGTCGCGCGCCGGCATGACTCTCTACGAACGCACCGTCGACCTGGGCCTTCGGGCCTACAAGACGACGCTCTCGCCTCTCATCGGGCGTCAGTGCCGCTTCGCGCCGAGCTGTTCGGAGTACGCGGCGGCCGCCCTCAAGGATCATGGCCCGCTCAAGGGTTCCTGGTTGGCTTTGCGACGGATCTGCCGATGCAATCCGTTTGGTGGTTCGGGCTACGACCCCCCACCGCCGCGAAGCTCGCCACGTAAGTGGATATGTGAAGAATGATCGATCTGGTTTTCCCCGACGGCTCCGCCCGCCAGTATCCGGACGGCTCGACGGGACGCGATGTCGCCGCGGCCATCTCCAAGTCGCTGGAAAAGAAGGCCCTGCTGATCAAGCTGGACGGCCAGGTGCTGGACCTGGACCGCGCCCTGACGCCTGACCTGCTGGCCGGCGAGCGCAAGTTCGAGATCCTGACGCGCGACGCCCCCGAGGCGCTCGAGACCATCCGCCACGACACGGCCCACGTGCTGGCCGAGGCCGTGCAGGAGCTGTTCCCCGGCACCCAGGTGACGATCGGCCCGAACGTCGAGGACGGCTTCTATTACGACTTCGCCCGCGACGAGCCGTTCAGCCTGGACGACCTAGAAAAGATCGAAAAGCGCATGAAGGAGATCGTCGACCGCGACGAGAAGATCACGCGCGAGGTCTGGGACCGCGAAGAGGCCATCGCCCACTTCGACGGCATCGGCGAGCAGTACAAGGCCCAGATCATCCGCGACCTGCCGGGCACGGACACCATCACGGTCTATCGCCAGGGCAACTGGAAGGATCTGTGCCGTGGGCCGCACCTGCCGTCGACCAAGCACGTCGGCAAGGCCTTCAAGCTGACCAAGCTGGCCGGCGCCTACTGGCGCGGCGACCAGAACAACGCCCAGCTGCAGCGCATCTACGGCACGAGCTGGGCTTCGGAAGCCGACCTGGAAGCGCACCTGAAGCGCATCGAGGAAGCCGAGAAGCGCGATCACCGCAAGCTGGGTCGCTCGATGGACCTCTTCCACATCCAGGAAGAGGGCAAGGGCATGGTGTTCTGGCACGCCAAGGGCTGGGCCCTGTATCGCGTACTCGAGGACTACATGCGCCGTCGCCTGGACGCGGCCGGCTACAAGGAAGTGAAGACCCCGCAGATCCTGGATCGCAGCCTGTGGGAGAAGTCGGGCCATGCCGAGAAGTTCGGCCACGCGATGTTCATGTGCGAAAGCGCCGAGGGCGAGATCCTGGCGGTCAAGCCGATGAACTGCCCGGGCCACATCCAGATCTTCAATGTCGGCCAGAAGAGCTATCGTGAGCTGCCGCTGCGCATGGCCGAGTTCGGCGCCTGCCACCGCTACGAGCCGTCAGGCGCCATGCACGGCATCATGCGCGTGCGGGCCTTCACCCAGGACGACGCCCACATCTTCTGCCGCGAAGAGCAGGTGACCGAAGAGTCGGCCCGTTTCATCGAGCTGCTGCGCAGCGTCTATGACGACCTGGGCATGCAGCTGGCCGACACCAAGTTCTCGACGCGCCCGGACCTGCGGGCCGGCACGGACGAGGTCTGGGACAAGGCCGAGCAGGCGCTGTCGGCCGCCGCCGAAGCCGCCGGCGAGACCCTGGTGCTGCAGGAGGGCGAGGGCGCCTTCTACGGTCCGAAGCTGGAGTTTTCGCTGAAGGACGCCATCGGCCGGGTCTGGCAGTGCGGCACGCTGCAGCTTGATTTCGTTCTGCCGGAACGACTGGACGCCGAGTACGTTTCGGAAGACGGTTCCAAGAAGCGTCCTGTGATGCTTCACCGGGCGATCTTGGGGTCCTTCGAGCGTTTCATCGGCATCCTGTTGGAAAACTTCGCGGGCGCGCTGCCCGTGTGGCTGGCGCCGACCCAGGTGGTCGTGGCCACCATCACGTCCGACGCCGACGATTATGCCCGTGGAGTCGTCGAGAAGTTGACTAAGTTGGGTATGCGCGCGGAGCTTGATCTGCGTAATGAGAAGATCAACTACAAGATTCGCGAGCACAGCCTCGCCAAGGTGCCTGTGATCGCGGTGATCGGACGCAAGGAAGCTGAAACGGGGCATCTGGCCCTGCGTCGCCTGGGTGGCGAAGGCCAGAGCGTGTTGTCGCTGGAAGACGCCCTGCGCGTGCTCGCCGACGACGCCACCCCGCCGGACGTCAAGCGCGCCCGCGCCGAGGACCTGGCGGAGGCCGCGAGCGCCTGATGAACAGCATTCTCCCGTCCATGACGACCTTCACCGCCGGGGCGCGTCCGGCGCGTCCGAACGTGTCCGTGGTCATGGTCGTCTACTGGACGGGAGAAGCGCTGGCGCAGAGCATCCGGCACGTGCTGGACGAGCCGCTGGTCGATGAGTTCGTCATCGTCGACAACGGCTCCTCAGCCGAAGACGCCGACATGCTGCGGTCCCTGGCCCTGACCGAGCCGCGCGTGGTGCTGCGCCAGGGCCACGGCAATGTCGGTTTCGCCCGCGGGGCCAACCTGGGCGCCATCACGGCCGGCGGCGAGCACATCGTCTTCCTCAATCCCGACGCCAACCTGCAGCCCGGCTGCGTGGCGGCGCTGGTCACGGCCTTCAAGGGCCAGCCGACGCCGACCATCGTCGGCGCGCGGGTGATGAACGTCGACGGCAGCGAGCAGCGCGGCGGCCGACGCGGCGAGGTGACCCCGGTCACCACCGTTCTGAGCTTTGGCCAACTGACCCGCCGTTATCCCAAGCTGGCCGGCTTTGAGATTCATCGCGAGAACGAGCCGCTGCCGGCCGGTCCCGCGCCGATGCCGACCATCTCCGGCGCCTGCTTCGCCATGCGCCGCGACGACTTCGACGCCTTGCAGGGCTTCGACGAGGGCTATTTCCTGCATGTCGAGGACATCGACCTGTGCTGGCGCGCCCGCCGGGCCGGTGGGCAGGTGCTGTTCCAGCCGCAGGCCGAGGTCATCCATCTGGGCCACACCAGCCTGGAGCACCCGATGAAGGTCGAGTTCCACAAGGGCGTGGGCCTGACCCGCTACTTCATCAAGCGCGCCGACAGCCTGCAGCTGTTCGCCGCCGCGGTCCTACTGGCCCCGGCCATCGTGCTGATGTCGATCTCGCGCCCGCTGCTGTGGAAGCTGACCGGGCGGCCGATCTAGGGCTTAGCGCCCCCTCCGTCTCGCCGCTGCGCGTCGATCCACCTCCCCCGTTGCACGGGGGAGGATGAAGCGCGTCTCTCCTCCCCTGCGAAGCGGGGGAGGTGGCCCGAAGGGACGGAGGGGGCGCTACATAGGTCCGATCGACTCGAACCTCAGCCCATCCGGTCCCTCGATCGAGGTCGGGGCCTTCAGGCTCTGGACCGGGAGCATCGCGCGGTAGCGGTCGTAGACCGCCGCGCCACGGCCGGGCTTGGCGGACAGGCAGAGATCGTACTCGCCCTCGCGGCCCCAGGGCCTGCGTTCCGAGCGGGCCACATCCCGGTCGTCTTTCACAGCAGTGGCCACGCGATCGGCGAGGTCGCGGTCGATGCCCATGCCGTAGCTGCCGAACTTGATGGTGACGTCGCAACCCGCCGGCGCCGGGGCGGGCGCAGCCGCGCAGGCGGCGAGGCTCAGGACCAGGAGCGTGGCGGCGATACGGATCATGCGGGGAAAGCTCCGGCGCGGGCCAGGGACGAGGCGGGGGCCTTGCCCAGGCGGTCGCTGATCTCGCGGCCGATGGCGATCAGGGCCGCCAGATCGTAACCGGTCTCGAAGCCGGCCCGTTCCAGCATGTAGACCAGATCCTCGGTGCCGATGTTGCCGGTGGCGTTGGGCGCGAACGGACAGCCGCCCAGGCCGCCGACCGAGGCGTCCAGCACGTCGATCCCCGCCTCGACGCTGGCATAGGCGTTGGCCAGGCCCGTGTTGCGGGTGTCGTGGAAATGCATGCGCAGCTTGGCGCCCGGCGCGGCGGCCTTGGCGGCCTCGATGCGCTTGCGGACCGTCCAGGGATCGGCGACCCCGATGGTGTCGGCGATGGCGATCTCGGCCACGCCCACGGCGGCGGCCTCGCGAACGATGGCCACGACCTGGTCTTCCGACACTTCGCCATTGAACGGACAGCCGAACGCGACCGAGATCGTGGCGGTGATCGGCGGTCCGCCTTCCACGGCGCGGCGTTCGGCGATGGCGGTCAGCGTATCGAGTTGCTGGCTCACCGTGGCGCCCTGGTTCCTCACGCCGAAGCCGTCCGAGGCGCAGACCACGACATTGGCCTCGTCGCAGCCGGTCGAGATGCAGCGGTCCCAGCCGCGCATGTTCAGGACGAGGCCGATACGCGAGCGCAGCGGGTCCTGTGGCAGGGCGGCCATGATGTCCTCGGCCCCGGCCATCTGCGGCACGCGGGCCGGATTGACGAACGAGACGACCTCGGTGCGACGGGCGCCGGCGGCTTCCAGCTTGCGGATCAGGTCCAGCTTCTCGTCGACCGACAGGACGGCCCTTTCGTTCTGCAGGCCGTCGCGCGGCCCGACCTCGACGATCTCGATGAAGCGGCTCATCGGTTGACCTCTTCTTCAGCAGCCTCTTCGGGCGGCAAGGCGTGGGGCTCGCCGCGATAGATGGTCAGCTTTTCCTCGTCGCCGTCGGAATAGTTCAGGCCTTCGACGGTGGCGACCGGACGCGGGGTCAGGCCAAGCTCGGCCAGGGCGTCGCGGAACGGCTTGTCCTCGCGGGCCTCGACCACGGCGGGGCGGCCCTCGGCAACGGCGTCGGCGGCGCCTTCGCCGGTGGTCAGTTCGGTGGCCGTGCCCAGCTGGAAGATCAGGCTGGGCTCGGCATAGCCGGTGACCGCCACGGGGCCGGCGGCGCCTGACCGCGGCGACAGGCGGGTCTGGTCCAGGGCCTGGGTGATATCCTTGGACAGGAACAGCGGTTCCAGGTGTGGGATCAGCCCGGCGGTCAGGGCGATGTGGGCGGCGATCCCTAAGGCGGCGGCGGTGACCAAGGCGCGGACAGAGCCCTTCTTCAGCAGCAGCACGGCGCCCGCAACGCCCGCGGCCAGGGCCAGCAGGGCGGCCAGCACGGTCCAGATCAGGTCGCCGCCCGTACCGAACTTCACTTGGCCGTAGACGGCGACGGCGGCCAGCAGGGCGCCGATGAAGGCCGATAGGACGGCCCCGATCCAGCGCACGCGCGGACCCAGCGGCTCACGCACGGCCGCCGCCATCAACATCGCCAGACCGCCGTAACCGGGCAGGGCGTAGTGCACGAGCTTGGTCGGCAGGATCTCGAACATCAGCCAGGTCGGGATCAGCCAGCAGAGGGCGAAGCGCACGCCGGGCTCGTGGCGTTTGGTCCAGCCCAGCACCAGAGCGGCGGGCAGCAGCAGGGTGGCCGGGAACGACAGCAGCGGCGAGAGCAGGGCGTGATAGCCGAACGGCCCCGAGTGGCCCTCCTGGCCGCCGGCCAGTTTTGGAGCCAGGTCGGCGCCGACCGCCGCGCCCCAGAAGGCGCCGTCGGTGGCCACGGTGATCATCATGGCCCAGGGCAGGGTGATCGCCGCGAACAGGATCAGGCCCCAGGTCCACCCCAGGTCCTTCATCCAGCGCGCCTTGCGGTCCCAGACGGCCAGGGCGATCATCGCGAAGATCGCCACCAGCAGGCCGACCGGACCCTTGATCAGCGCCGCCAGCGACAGACCGATCCAGAAGGCGAACGTGGTCCATTTCCCGGTGACTTCGCCCTTCAGCTGGGCCGCATAGACCCGCGCCAAGGCGGCCATGGCGAGGGTGGTCGTGCCGCACAGCATGGCGTCGGTCTTGGCGATCAGCGCTTCGGTCGACAGCAGGAAGGTCGCGCCGAGGATCGACCCGGCGATCAGCCCGGTGCGCGGGTCCAGCAGCGCCGCCGCGCCCCAGGCCAGCGCTGCGGCCGCCAGCATCGCGCCCAGCAGGGAGGGCAGGCGATAGGCCCAGATCCGCCGATCCTCCTCGTCGGAGAACGCCTTGACCGTCACCGCCTGCATCCAGTGGATGCCGACCGGCTTCTTGAAGCGCGGCTGGTCCTGGAACTTGATGACGACGTAGTCGCCGGTTTCCAGCATTTGCGAGGTGGCTTGGGCGAAGCGGGACTCGTCGCGGTCCAGCGGCGGCATGGCGATCAGGCCGGGCAAACCGGCGATCAGGGCGACCAAGGCGGCGAACAGGGGGCCGCGCCACCCGCGGCTCCAGTCATCCAGGCGAGATTCAAGCGTCATAAGGGCAGCTTTAGCACGATCCTTTCTTGTGGGGATTTTTCAGCTATGAGAGGGCGATGACCGCCACCCCCGATTTTTCCGTCGTCGTGCCCGTCTTCGACGAAGGCGGCGCCGCGCCCAGCCTGGCGCGCGAGATCGCCACCGCCTTCGCGGGCGAGAACTACGAGATGATCTTCATCGACGACGCCAGCCGCGACGACACCAAGGCCCTGCTGGTGGCGCTGAAGGCCGAGATCCCGCAGCTGCGCGTGCTGGGCCACCGCAAGAACTCGGGCCAGAGCCGGGCCGTACGCAGCGGCGTGCTGGCCGCCCGCGCGCCGATCGTCGTCACCCTGGACGGCGACGGCCAGAACGACCCGGCCGACGCGCCCCGCCTGGCGAAAGCTCTGCAGGCCGGTCCCGAAAACCTCGCCCTGGTCGGTGGCGAACGGGTCAAGCGCCAGGATAGCAACGCCAAGCGCTTCGCGTCCAAGTTCGGCAACGGCGTGCGCAAGCGTCTCCTGAAGGACACCGCCAACGACACGGGCTGCGGGCTGAAGGCCTTCAAGCGCGAGGCGTTCCTGCGCCTGCCGTACTTCGATCACATCCACCGCTACATCCCGGCCCTGATGCTGCGCGAGGGCTACGACGTGGCCTTCCAGCCGGTGAACCATCGCCACCGCGAGACCGGGGTGTCGAAATACACCAACTTCGGCCGCCTGAAGGCCTCGGTGTCGGACCTGATGGGCGTGATGTGGCTGCAGACCCGGGCCCGCAATCCCCAGGGCGTGGACGAGGCGTAGCGCGCGCCACGCGAGCAGACTTCACCGCAACGAAAATACCCGCTACGGCTTAACCATGGCATGAAGGTCTCGCGCCATGCCAAGGGGGAAGCTCGATGTTCGCCGCGGTTCCGCTGCTGGCCTTGCCGGTGCTGATCTACAACCTGATCGTCCTGACGCTGGCGGGCGGCTTCAAGGCCGCCGACGCGGGCCTGCGGATGGGCGACACGCTGTTCACCATCCACATGACCTCGCGGGCCGAATGGGCCGTCAGCCTGGGCGACTTGCTGCTGGCCGCCTCGCTGGTGGTGCTGTTCGTCGAGTTGCTGAAATCGACCACCAGCCGCCGCATCGCCATCATCAACCACTCGCTGTCGATGGTGCTGTTCATCATCTGCCTGGTGGAATTCCTGCTGCTGCCGGCCTTCGCCACCTCGACCTTCTTCTTGGTCACCCTGATGGTGCTGCTGGACGTCCTGGCCGGCTTCATCGTGACCATCGTCGCCGCGCGTCGGGACGTGGATTTCGGGGATCACTGAGGACGGTTTAGCGCCCCCTCCGTCTCGTCGCGTATCCGCGCCGATCCACCTCCCCCGTTGCACGGGGAGGATGAAAACCTCTCCTCCCCTGCGAAGCTGGGGAGGTGGCCCGAAGGGCCGGAGGGGGCGCTTGCTGACTACTCCGGAAACCCGCCCGTCTGACGCAGCGCCTCGCCCAGAGCCATGGCCGCCGTGGTCGCCAGGTTCATCGAGCGCGTGTCGGCCCGGATCGGGATGACGATCCGGCCCTGGACGGCCTCATGCACTTCCTCAGGCGCGCCGCGGCTCTCGTTGCCGAACAGCAGGGTGTCGCCCGCCTGAAACTCAAACCGGTGGAAGGGCGTGGCCCCGCGGGTGGTGAACAGCAGCAGGCGGCCCTCGGTCCGTTCCGGCGCCTTAAGGAATGTCTCCCAGTTGTCATGCCGTTGAAGATGCGCAAGCGGCCCATAATCGAGGGCCGCGCGCTTCAAGCTTTTGTCGTCCAACGGGAAACTGCAGGGCTCGATCACATCCAGCCCGACCCCGAAACAGGCCGACAGACGGATGGCGGCCCCGACGTTTTGGGGAATGCCTGGTTGAAAAAGTGCGATGCGCATAATAAGCGATCCAACCACAAAGGCAGCAGGGGCTTTGCCACGAATCGAAAGGGCTTGCGGACTTCGTCCGCGCGTCCGATAGGTCGAGCCAACCGCTGCCTTGTGGTGGAGATCCGCTTGCGGGTCGAGCAATTATGTAGCGTCGCAAGACGCTCCTCCTAGCGGGGCCGTTCGCGGGCCGGCTGAATTGAAGGGTGACTTGGGTGGCCGACACCGCCGTGGGCGCAACGACCGAGCCGGAACATGGGGGCGATCCCTCCCGGCGCGACTTCATTCACATCGCTGCCGTCGCAGCCGCCGCTGGCGGCGGTGCGGCCCTGGTGTGGCCGTTCATCGACCAGATGAACCCGTCCGCGGATACGCGGGCCCTGGCCTCGACCGAGTTCGACCTGACCAAGGTCGCCGAGGGTCAGCAGGTGACGATCAAGTGGCGGGGCAAGCCGCTCTTCGTGCGTAACCGCACGAAGGCCGAGATCGCCAAGGCCGTGGCCGACGACAGCGCAGCGATGAAGGATCCGGCGACGGACGCCTCGCGCGTGAAGCCGGGCAAGGACAACTGGCTGATCGTCGGTGGCAACTGCACCCACCTGGGCTGCGTGCCGACGTTCGGCGGTGGCGAGTATGGCGGCTGGTTCTGCCCGTGCCACGGCTCGGTCTATGACACCTCGGGTCGTATCCGTAAGGGCCCCGCGCCCACGAACCTGGTGGTTCCGGATTACGCCTTCCTCACCGACACCAAGGTCAAGATCGGCTAAGCGATATGAGCGGACATTCGACCTATCAACCGAAGACCGGTATCGAGCGCTGGCTCGACGCCCGTCTGCCGATCGTGCGCCTGGGCTATGACTCGTTCGTCGACTACCCCACGCCGCGCAACCTGAACTACTGGTGGACTTTCGGCGGCATCCTGTCGCTGTGCCTGGCCTCCCAGCTGATCACCGGCATCATCCTGGTGATGCACTACAATCCGAGCGCTCAGGGCGCCTTCGCTTCCGTCGAGCACATCATGCGCGACGTGAACTACGGCTGGCTGATCCGCTACATGCACGCCAACGGCGCGTCGATGTTCTTCATCGCCGTCTACATCCACATGCTGCGCGGCCTGTACTACGGCTCCTACAAGGCGCCCCGCGAAGTGCTGTGGCTGCTGGGCTGCGTCATCTATCTGCTGATGATGGCCACCGCCTTCATGGGCTACGTCCTCCCCTGGGGCCAGATGTCGTTCCACGGCGCCGTCGTCATCACCAACCTGTTCGGCGCGCTGCCGCTGGTGGGCGAAAGCATCACCACCTGGCTGTGGGGCGGCTTCGCGGTCGACAACCCGACCCTGAACCGCTTCTTCTCGCTGCACTACCTGCTGCCCTTCATGATCGCGGGCGTCGTGATCCTGCACATCTGGGCGCTGCACGTGGTTGGCCAGAACAACCCGACCGGCGTCGACCCCAAGTCGAAGGCCGACACGGTCCCCTTCACGCCGTACGCGACGGTGAAGGACGGCTTTGCGATGAGCGTCTTCCTGATCCTCTTCGCCTTCTTCGTCTTCTACATGCCCAACGCTCTGGGCCACGCCGACAACTACGTCGAGGCCAACCCGCTGGTGACGCCGTCGCACATCGTTCCGGAATGGTACTTCCTGCCGTTCTACGCGATCCTGCGCGCCGTTCCGGACAAGCTGATGGGCGTGCTGGCCATGTTCGGCGCCATCGCCTGCTTGTTCGCCCTGCCGTGGCTGGACACCTCGAAGGTGCGTTCGATGCGCTACCGCCCGACCGCGAAGATCTACTTCGTGTTCTTCCTGGTGGTCTGCATCATCCTGGGCTTCTGCGGCGCCAAGCTGCCTGACGACCCGGTGATCCCGCACCTGACCACGTTCCAGCTGATGGGCTCGGACCTGAACAGCTTCGTCTGGCTCAGCCGCGTGGCCTCGCTCTACTACTTCGCTTTCTTCCTGGTCGTTCTTCCCGTCCTGGGTCTCGTCGAAAAGACCCTGCCGGTTCCGGACTCGATCGCCTCGCCGGCCCTGTCGGCCGACGCCAAGAAGGGTTGATCCCGATGCTCCGCAAACTCTCCGTTATCGCGGCGGCCGTCGGCATCCTCGTGGCCGGCGCCGCCGGCCCGGCCCTCGCCAACGGCGGCGCGCTGAAGGCCAAGGAGGTCCACTGGTCCTTCGAAGGCCCGTTCGGCTCGTACGACCAGGCTCAGCTGCAGCGTGGCTTCAAGGTCTATCGCGAAGTCTGCGCCGCCTGCCACTCGCTGAAGCTGGTCTCGTTCCGGAACTTCGGCGACCGCGGTGGTCCGTTCTACAGCGAGAAGTACCCGAACTCGAACGACAACCCGTGGGTCAAGGCGATCGCCAAGGACTACGAGGTCAACGACATCGACAGCGAGACCGGCGACGCCATCAAGCGTCCGGCCACCAGCGCCGATCACTTCCCGTCGCCCTTCGCCAACGAAGCCGCGGCTCGCGCCTCGAACGGCGGCGCCCTGCCGCCGGACATGTCGCTGCTGGCCAAGGCCCGCGAAGAAGGCCCGGCGCACATCTACTCGGTGGTGACCGGCTATGTGGACGCTCCCAAGGGCCTGACGGTCCCGACCGGCGGTCACTACAACCCGTACTTCCCGGGCGACCTGAGCTCGGCCTGGCACGGCGATCACAAGAGCGTCCCGGCCGGTGGCTTCATCGCCATGGCCCCGCCGCTGAAAGCCGATCTGGTCACCTTCGACGACGGCACCAAGTCGACCGTCGACCAGCAAGGCAAGGACGTCGCGGCGTTCCTGATGTGGGCCGCTGAGCCCAAGCTGGAAGAGCGCAAGCAGACCGGCTTCGCCGTCCTGCTGTACCTGATCATTCTCTCGGGTCTGCTCTACGCCAGCTACAAGACCGTGTGGCGCAACGAGTCGCACTAAGGTCTGAGACACAGAATTACGGAAAGGCCCGGTGGAGACACCGGGCCTTTTTCGTTGGGCGCTACAGGTCCAGTCGCCAGCCGATCACCGGTCCGTCCTCGTCGTCGACCCGCTCGCCCACAACCTTGAAGCCGTTGCGCGAGAGCACGGCCTGAGAGGCGGGGTTGTCGACGGCGGTCTCGGCGGTCAGGGCCAGGACGCGGTCATCCTCGCGCGCCCAGGCGACGAGGTCCGCGACTGCGCGGGTGGCGACGCCGCGTCCCTGCCGGGTCGGTGCGACGCCATAGCCGATGTGCAGGCTGCGGTCGCGGGCGTCCAGCGGCCGGGTGGGGGACAGCAGGCCCACGACCTCGCCATCCTCGACGATCATCCAGGCGGCCGGCGCGAACAGCGGGCGGATCCTGTCGGCCAGCTCGGCGAGCATGGCCAGTACGGCAGCTGGGGCCGGCGCGCTGTCGCACAGAGCTAGATCCCCAGGAGCCTCGTCGCGCAGCAGGGCGGCGAAATGTTCGGCGGTTGCTTCGATCAGCATCAGGGGGCGACCGACAGGGTGCGGGCGTCGGCGGCCAGATGCAGGCGGTGATGGGCCCACAGACCCACGCCCAGGGTCCCGGTCACGCCCTCGGGGAGTTCCTCGGCCAGGGTGGCGGGCACGTTCTCGGCCAGAACCCCGCCCAGCGACAACGCCCGCAGGCGGGCAGGGGCCTTGTGACGGGCGTTGGGGTCCAGCTTGCCGGCGACGGCTGCGTCGCGGCTGGCCAGGCGCACCATGGCCTTGGAGGCGGTGTCGATGGCGAAGGCTCCGTGCAGCACGCGGGGACCGTCGCTGACGCTGGCGATGACGGTGGGCAGGCCGTCGACGACCTCGACCGGCAGCACGGCCTGGCGCGTCACCCGCCAGGGCCGGTCGATCCGCACCTTGCAGGCGGAGAAGTCGATCTCGATGCTGTGGCCGGCCAGCACGTCCATGCCGATGACCCCGGCGATCGGAGTGACAAAGCCGGCGCCGCGCGCATCGAGGTCGGCGACGGCCACCGAGACCGCCGGCGCCTTCAGGCCTGCCACCTCGACAGGCAGGGTCAGCTCGGGTTCGACGATGCCGGCCATCTGGGCCTTGGTCTCGTGTAGCAGGGTGCGGGGCGCGGAAAGGTCGATGACATAGTCGCCGGCCATGTCGCCGATCACTGCCGGCGCCACGACCGCGCCGTTCTCGAACCAGCAGGCGGTCTCGCCGGCCCAGGCTGCGCCCGTCAGGGAGAGGGACAGCGCCAGGGCGATGGGGGCAGTGCGACGACGCATCAGCGCAGCCTAGCGCAGCCAGGCAGCCCGCGCGATGGCGACGCTCGACAAACGGCGTTCTTCGTCATCATGCTGCCGTCCCTGGGGCAAGGGGGGGACCATGGCGCACGATCCGGAACGGGAGACCGGCAAACGGCTGGACGCCTTTGTCGACGCGGCATTCGCCTTTGCGATCACCCTGCTGATCATCGCCGGCGCCGAGCCGACGGCCAGCCTCGAGGCGCTATGGCGGGCCTTGGGCAAGATCCCGGCCTCGCTGGTCGCCTTCACCCTGATCGCCATGTTCTGGATGGCCTATCGCGAGTATGGCCGTCTGGTCCCGCGCCGCGACACCCTGTCGACGCTGAACGCCCTGGCCATCGTCTTCACGGTGCTGGTCTATGTCTTCCCGCTGCGGATGCTGGTCGAGTCGGGCTTCCACTGGTTCACGCGCGGCTGGCTGCCGGGCAATGAGATCATCCGCACGCTGGGCGATCTGCGAGATCTCTTCCGTATCTATGGCGTCGGCTTCGCCATCCTGGCGGGGCTGTTCGTGACGCTCTACGCCCATGCTCGGCGCCACGCCGATCGGCTGGAGGTGCCGTTCGAGCGTCGGGCCGACATCCAGGCCAGCCACGAGATCTGGCTGATCGTCGCCGCCTCCGGCCTGCTGTCGGCCGCTCTGACCCTGGGCCCCTTCGCCAGGGTTCCGTGGCTGCCTGGCTTTGCCTACTGGCTCATTCCCGCGGCGATCGGCCTGCGCGCATGGCTGTTCCATCGCCGGCCCGTTGACGCGTCGAAGTCCGCGTAACAAAGTTCTCTGAACTTGTTCTGAGGGAACATCATGCGTCGCCTGCTGCCTGTCGCTCTTGCTGTCGCCGCCTTCGCGGGCGCCGCCCAGGCTCAGATGCCGCCGGATCCCGGTCCGCGCATCGCCGCCCAGGCCGAGGCGATGAAGAAGCTCTCGTGGATGGACGGGACGTGGCGCGGCCCAGCCTGGAACATCGGGCCCGCCGGCCGTCGCGACATCACCCAGGCCGAGCGGATCGGCCCGCTGCTGGGCGGTTCGGTCAAGGTCGTCGAGGGGCGCGGCTACAATCCCGACGGCTCGACGGGCTTCAACGCCCTGGGCGTGATCTCCTTCGAGCCTGCGACCGGCGTGTACAGCATGCGTTCCTACGCCATGGGCCAGGCCGGCGACTTCAAGCTGGGGCTGACTGCCGACGGCTACATCTGGGAGATCCCGGCCGGGCCAATGACCATTCGCTACACCGCCGTGATGAAGGACGGCGCTTGGCGCGAGATTGGAGAACGGATCGCGCCCGGCCAGGCGCCGGTGCAGTTCTTCGAGATGAATCTCAAGCGCGTGGGCGACAGCGCCTGGCCCACGGCGGGCGAAGTGGGGCCGAAATAGGCCTTCAGCCCCGAAGGATCTTGTCCATCGCCTTGCCCTTGGCCAACTCGTCGATCAGCTTGTCCAGGTAGCGGATCTCGCGCATCAGCGGTTCGGCGACCTCTTCCACGCGCACGCCGCAGACCAGGCCCTTGATCTCGGCCCGGGCGGGATTGAGCTTCGGGGCCCGGGCGAAGAAAGTCTCGAAGTCGGTCTTGGCCGCGATCTGGTCGTCCAGCTCGGCCTGGCTGAAACCGGTCAGCCAAAGCAGGATCTGGTCGACCTCGGCCTTGGTCCGGCCCTTCTTTTCCGCCTTGGCCACGTAGAGCGGATACACGCTGGCGAGGCTGGTCGTGTAGATGCGGTGGCCGGCCATCAGGCTTCGGCCTTGCCGCCGCCCGAGCGCTGAAACAGCTGCAGGGTCCTCAGGAGGGAAAGCCTGGCGCTGTCAGGGTGGTGGCCGCTGGGGGCCACGAAGGCGTGGCCGGCCTCGTAGAGATGGATCGGCAGTTCCGGATGCGTGTCCCGGATCGCCTCGACGTCGGCCAGGGGGATCATCGGGTCGGTCTTGCCGAAATGCAGGATGGTCGGGACCTTGGGCGTCTCATCCTTGTAGGCGACGATGTCGCCGCCATAGAAGGCCGACACGGCCCGCACGCCGTCGCAGCGGCAGGCCGCCAACCAAGCCGTGGTGCCGCCGAAGCAGAAGCCCATCACGAAGACCGGGCCCTCCATCGCCTCGATGCAGGCCTGGACGCGGGGCAGGGTGGAGACGCCCCAACCGGTCGCCTTGCCCAGGGCCATGCGCGCGTCGAGGATCGCCGGCGTGGTGTCTTCGATCGGGAAGTCGGCGTCGGCCGCGTCCAGCAGGGCCGGGGCCATGACCTCGTAGCCCTGGTCGGCCAGGCTGTCCGAGAGGGCGCGGATGTGCGGGGTGACGCCCCAGATGGCGTGCAGCATGACAATGCCGCCGCGCCGGGCTTCTCGCGCCGGAGCATGCCAGGCCGAGAACGGAGCGCCGTTCTCGCGGCAGGCCAGGGTGATCCTTTGGCTCGAAAAGCTGGCGTCGGCGGTCAAGTCATCTCCTAGGATTTCTTGTCGTGAAGGGTGCAGGGCAGGCGGCTGTTGGGATCGGCCGAGCAGGCCGCCGCCAGCAATCGCGCTTGCGACTTGGGCTGCGGCTTGTCGATGACGAAGCCGCCACCTTCCTTGCAGGCCACCTCATAGCGAGCGATCGGCGGGGCCCCGCCGCCGCCCAGATAGGTGGCGTCCGAGACCGTGCACTTGGCGCCGACCTTCTTCACCAACGCCTGGGGGCCGGCCATGTTGCCGACATTGGCGCGCAGACGGCACGTGGCCATGGTGCCCTTGCCAAGGCCCTTGGGTGCGCCCTTGGCCGAGGCCTGGATGGCGATGCAGTCATAGGCGGTCAGTCCGGCGGGGGTCTTGTTGACCATCCAGCCGAAGTCGTCGCGGCAGGCGACCTCGTAGGTGGTCCCCTTCCGGGAGTCGGTGATCAGCGCCGCATCCTTGACGTCGCAGGTCACGCCCGTCTCGGCGAGCAATTGGCCCGCCTTGGTGACGACCAGCGGATTGCCGGATTCGCGATAACCGATGCCCGCGGACTCGGCATTGAGGATCTTCTGACCGAAGTTCGGATCGATGGTGAGCGACGTTTCACTGAGCGGCGCGCCCGGGGCTTTCTGAGCCAGGGCGCCGCCGGCAGCGGCCAGCGCTCCGACCATCAACAGCGTCGATAGAATGATTTTCATGGTAGCTCCCCTTTTCCCTGCAGAGGAGCTTACAACCTCTGGAACGCATGTCGAGCGATCAGCAGGGAGGCGTTCAGAGGGCTTCCAGGAAGAAAGCGACCGTCCGTTCACGCGCCAATTCCGCGTCGGCGAGGTCGCTGTCGGGGCGACCGTCGTTGTTGAATCCATGGCCGCTGTTTGCGTAGACATGGACCGGAACTTCCGGATGGGCGGTCCAGATGGCGGCTTTTGTTTCTTCGGCGGGGATGTGCGGGTCCTGGGCCCCCAGGTGGACAATGACGGGGGCCTGGAGATCGAACTTGGCCATGCCGGCGACTTGACCGCCATAGTAGCTGGACGCCGCCGACAGGCCCTCCAGCCGCGCGGCCGCCAGCCAGGCCATGGTTCCGCCGTAGCAGTAACCGACCACGAACACCGGCCCGCGGTCCTTCAGGGCGTCGATGCAGGCCTGGATGTCGCCCATGGCGTTGTCGGGCCCGTTGGCTACCGCCAACTCGCGGCCGCGCGCGAAGCCGGCCTCGTCGTGAAAGGCGGTAAAGCCCATCTCGCCGCGATCGAACATCGACGGCGCGATCACCTCGAAGCCTCGCGCGGCCCACCGGGCGACGTCCTCCTGGACGTAACGATCCAGGCCGAAGATCTCCTGGATCACGATCACCCCGCCTTTGCGCACGCCTTCGGGCTGGGCGTGCAGGGCGGTGAAGCCAAAGCCGTCATGGGTGGCGGTCAGGGTGATGGTCTCGGCCATGGCGATATCCTCAAAGCAAAACGGCCGGGGCGTCTCCGCTCCGGCCGTTCGATACTGTGGCGCCTCAGACGTTGAAGCGGAAGTGCATCACGTCGCCGTCCTTGACGACGTACTCCTTGCCTTCGGCGCGCATCTTGCCGGCTTCCTTGGCCGGGCCTTCGCCGCCCAGCTTGATGAAGTCCTCGAAGGCGATGGTCTCGGCGCGGATATAGCCCTTCTCGAAGTCGGTGTGGATGACGCCGGCCGCCTGCGGGCCGGTGTCGCCGACGTGAATGGTCCAGGCGCGGGCTTCCTTGGGGCCGACCGTGAAGTAGGTCTGCAGGTCCAGCAGGGTGTAGGCCTCGCGGATCAGGCGGTTCAGGCCCGGCTCTTCCAGGCCCAGAGTCTCGAGGAACTCGGTGCGCTCCTCAGAGTCCAGCAGGGCGATCTCGCTCTCGATCTGGGCCGAGATGACCACGCTCTTGGCGTTGTCCTTGGCGGCGCGTTCGGCGACCAGGTCGCTGTACTTGTTGCCTTTGTCCGCCGAGCCTTCGTCGACGTTGCAGACATAGAGCGCCGGCAGCGACGTCAGCAGCTGCAGCATGTACCACGCCTTCTCGTCGTCGGCGTCGATCTTGGCGGCGCGGGCCGGGCGGCCTTCGCGCAGCAGGGCCAGGGCGATGTTGGCCAGGCGCAGAGTGTTGGCGCTTTCCTTATCGCCGCCGGTCTTGGCGCGCTTCTCAAGGGCCGGAACGCGCTTTTCCAGGCTTTCCAGGTCGGCCAGCATCAGCTCCATCTCGATGATCTCGAGATCGCTGATCGGGTCGATGCGGCCTTCGACGTGGACGATGTCGCCGTCTTCGAAGCAGCGGGCCACGAAGGCCACGGCGTCGCAGTCGCGGATGTTGGCCAGGAACTGGTTGCCCAGGCCTTCGCCCTTTGACGCGCCGCGCACCAGGCCGGCGATGTCGACGAAGGTGATGCGGGCCGGGATGATTTCCTTGGAGCCGGCGATCTTGGCCAGGGCGTCCAGGCGCGGCTCGGGCACAGCGACCTCGCCGGTGTTCGGCTCGATCGTGCAGAACGGATAGTTGGCGGCCTGGGCCGACGCCGTCTGGGTCAGGGCGTTGAACAGGGTGGACTTGCCGACGTTGGGCAGGCCGACGATGGCGACTTTAAGGGCCATGGAACTCTCGTGGATTTCGTTGGGCGGGCGATTACCACGGATGACCGCGAAAGGCGAACCGCACGCCCCTTGCATGAACTGCAACCAGTTCTGATATCAATGGCCGAAAGGAGCTTCCCATGAGCGTTCGACCCGTCCTGAAGATCGTCAAGGGCATGCCCGCCTCGGACGGCGACGGCGTGCGGCTGACCCGCATGCTGGGCACGCCCGAAGCTCAGATGTTCGATCCGTTCCTGATGCTGGACTGTTTCGATAACGACCAGGCGTCCGACTACATGGGCGGCTTCCCCGACCACCCGCATCGCGGCTTCGAGACCGTGACCTACATGCTCGAAGGCCGGATGCGCCACCGCGACAATACCGGCCGCGAGGGCGTGATCGGACCGGGCGGCATCCAGTGGATGCGGGCCGGCAAGGGGATCGTCCATTCCGAAATGCCCGAGCAGAACGAAGGCCGGATGCGGGGCTTCCAGCTGTGGGTCAACCTGCCCGCCAAGTTGAAGATGACCGCGCCGGGCTACCAGGAGTTCGAGGCCGACAGCATTCCGGTCGAGGCCCGCGAAGGCGGCGTCACGGTCAAGGTGATCTCCGGCGCGACCGATGCCGGCACGCCCGGCCCGATCGGTGGCGGGGCCGTGGACGCGCTCTATTTCGACGTCGTGCTGCCGGCCGGGACGGTGTTTGAAGAGCCGGTCGGCGACGACCGCAACGCCATGCTGGCCGTCTATGAGGGGCAGGTCCGCGTGGCCGACAAGACGATCGACGCGCTCTCGGGCGTGTTCCTAGGAGCCGGCGACACCGTCCGCGTCGAAGCCGTCACCGACGCCCGCGTCCTGCTGCTGGCAGGCCGTCCGATCCAAGAGCCGGTGTTCTGGCACGGCCCGTTCGTGATGAACTCCCGCGAGGAGATCGTGCAGGCGTTCGAGGACTTCCAGCGCGGACGGTTCTGACCGGCTTTATGACTGGCCGGTCAAGAGAGGATCGGGTGAGCGGCCCAAAGGGCGGCCGCTCAGGCGTTCCAGCTCCTGCTGCATGCGTACGACCTGGCCGCTGAGGCTGGTGACGTCGCCCTGCAGCTGGGCGTTCCGGCTCTTGAGGTAGGCGTTCTCGCGGCGCATCGCCTGGGCGTCTTCGTCGGTCATGAGCGCGCGCCTCGGCTGGTCGTCCGAGGCGTCATGCGGATGACCGCGCGCAGCAGGGCCGCGCGATTGGGACTGAGGCCAGGCGCCAGCAGTTCCCTTTCCGCGCCTTCCCGGATCTCGCCCTTGTGGCGGTTGCCTAGGAAGAAGGCTTCGGCTTGCACCTCCCGAGCCGAAACCTGGCGCGCGCTGAAGCCGGCCAGCAGGGCGCTCCACGGGGTCATCGAAGCGCCGCAGGGGCTGAAGTGTTCGAGGGGGCGGACATGACGTCCTTTCAGGCCAACGAGCCTCGCATGGCGCGAGGTAATCCGTGGCGCGGAGATGATAGCGCGATCCGAAGGGGATGGCTCCCCACGACGTAATCATTTCCCCGCCGCGCGGGTGCGCGTGCTAGGGTCTTCTCGAGGCGCGCAGTCACGCCATCCGGATCGGTCCCCCTTAGCGGACGGTCCCAAGGTCCCGAAGCCGGGGCGCCCAGAGACGTCTCTAGAGACATCCGCAACATCATGGTCGACCGCCGCGGTCGGGCTTGGCCCGAGCACGCCCATGGCCGCCGTCCGCGTCTTCCCCTGAAAGGAACGCCCCTTGTCCAAAGGCAATCGTGAAGTCCGAAAACCCAAGGCGGTAAAGCCCAAGGTGATCGCCGCCGCGCCGTCGGCGCTGTCGCAGACCCTGGCGCCGCGCAAGAAGTAGCGACCGGCTCCAAGCAGACCGAGCGCCGCGGATCGGCGCGCTCGACGAAAGGCCACGCCATCAAGACCTATCCCGGAACCCGTCCCTCGGGCCCCAAGAGCCTGAACGATCCCCGTTCGATGGGCAGCCAGCCCACCCGGCCCCGGCCGATCGACCCGAACGCCCTGCGAGGCACCAAGTCTTGAGCCAGACTCCGCCGACCATCGCCTATCTGATCCTGGTCCATCGCTATCCCGAACAGTTCAAGCGGCTGTTCAAGGCGATCCACGACCCGGCCAACCACTACCTCGTCCACGTCGACAAGAACGCCGGCCCGGAACTGGAGAGCGACCTTCGCGGGTTTCTCGCCGCCTATCCCAACGCCGCCGTCCTGGAGAGCAAGCGCGCCCTGTGGGGCGGCTACAGCCTGGTCGACGCCGAGCTGCGCGGCATGGCCAAGCTGCTCGAGATGGACGCCCACTGGGACTACTTCATCAACCTCAGCGGCCAGGACTTCCCCCTGACGACGCAGGAACAAATCCGGGGCTTCCTGGGCGCCAACCGAGGCCGGGAGTTTATCCGGGTCCTCGACCAGGCCAGCATCCGGCCCGAGACCATGGGCCGGGTCCTGCAGCACGTGGTCGAACAGGGCGGTCGCATTGTCGACAGCCTGGTCACGCGGCTCTTCCTGAAGGACGCCACGCCCTATATCGGCAACCAGTGGAAAATCGTCAGCCGCCGGTTCTGCGACTTCGTCTGCCACGACCCGTCGGTCGATCGCTACAAGGCTTTCTACCGCAACACCTTCATCGCCGATGAGGGCTTCTTCCAGACCGTGATGATGAACACCGCCGCGCACGGCGAGGTCATCAACGACGACAAGCGGATGATCGACTGGGTGCCCGACGGCGACATCAAGCTGCGTCCCCGCACGTACACGGCAGCCGACGCGGATGCGCTGACGTCGAGCCCGAATCTCTTCGCGCGCAAGTTCGACGCCGAGGTCGATGCGGAAATCCTCGACATCCTGGAAGCCTGCCTGCGGGCTCAGGCGGTCGCCAACGAGCGCGCGACGGCGGTCGAGCTCGCCCCCGTGCTCGTGGCCTAGAGTGATCAGCCGAAACCGTCTCATCGCGCTGTGCGCGGCGGCGTATGTGGGCGCCATCGGTTTCTCGGTGGTCGATCTCCTGCGCGATCCGCCGCTGAAGCTCTACGTCATCAGCCCGAGCGGCGACTGGGCGCGCTGCGTGGAAATCACCGCCACCAGTGAGCGCCTAGCCTACCGCGAGGCGCTCCGGCGTCCGACGCCAGCGAGGGTCAAGGACGGAGACTGCCCAGTCCTGCCCGCCATCAAGGCGGTGGACTCGCGTCTGATGATGGAGCGCGGCTTTAACGCCGCGCTGGTCGTCTCGGCGATCCTGGCGGCGCTATGGGTCCTCGGCTTGGCGCTTCGCGCCTGGCGTCGAGGCGACGATCCCTTCGACTAGAGCGTGATCGCCGACGCCGCGAAATCCCGCCAGCGCTTGGCTTCCTTGCGGAAGTGGCTGTGGGTCTTGGACAGGCGCTTATCGATCTCGGCCAGCTTGGCGCGGGCCTCGTCCTTGCGGCCCTGGCGGACCAGGAACACCGTGTAGCGGGCGATGCCCTCGAAGCCCGGATAATGGTCGGCGGCCCAACTGAGCGCCGTGTCGGCCTGCTCGTCACGGCCCAGAGCCTGATAGGCGCGGCCCAGAGCCAGCATGGTGTGGGGCGTGCGGCCGGCGTTGGGCTGCTCGCCCAGCTTCTCCAGCAGCGGCAGGGCTTCGGCCGGACGGTTCAGCTCGAGCAGAGCGTTCGCCCGGCCCAGCAGCAGCTGGGCGTCGTCGGCGTACATGCCCGTCAGGCTGTCGGCGTAGAGCGTCTCGGCCTCGGCATGCTTGCCAAGTTCCGTGGCGGCCACAGCCATGCGCACGCGGTTGGCCACCGTCGGGGCGTCGTCGAGCGCGCGGGCGGCTTCGCGATATTCACGCTGCGGGTCAAGGGCCTGGCGGGCGGCGTTGCCGACGGTGCGGGCCGTCTTGCCGCCCAGCAGTTCGGGCAGGATCACGGCGGCCAGATAGACCACTCCGCCCAGCGGCTGGAAGATCAGGATGATCCACAGCCAGAACATCTCGCGGTGCGTCCGCACGACGTGCACGCACAGGGCGATCGAGAACAGCAGCGACAGGCCCAGCAGGGGCAGGGGAAGCGAGAACAGGGCTGACATGCCTGAACCTCTACCGAATTTGGCGTCGCAGCTCTAGGCGGGCTTGCTCTAAGTAGGCTTGCTCTAAGTGGGCTTCCTGGGATCGGCCTTGGGCGCGGGGGCCAGGCGCATGACCTCGGCTTGGTAACGCTCGTCGTCGCCGACTGCGGCGAAGGGCAGGGCGTCGGCCAGGGCGTCCAGCATCGGATCCAGCCACTGGTGTTCGATCTTGTGGAAGTCGCCCAGCACGTAGTGCATCACTGCATCCTTGTGGCCCGGATGGCCCACCCCAATGCGGCCCCGGCGGAAGGCGTCGCCGACCTGGCTGGTCACCGAGCGGATGCCGTTGTTGCCCGCCGCGCCGCCGCCGGCCTTCATGCGGAAGCGACCCGGGGCCATGTCGATCTCGTCGTGGAAGACGATGACGTCGGCCGGGGTCAGCTTGAAGAACTTCATCGCCTCGCCGACGGCGCGGCCGCTCTCGTTGTAATAGGTCTTGGGCTTGAGCAGCAGCAGCTTGACTGGGCCATCGGGCGTCGAGACCTGCCCCTCGCAGGCCAGGCCCTGGAAGCGCGCGCGCCACGGAGCCGTGCCCCATTTCCGCGCCAGGGCGTCGACAGCCAGGAAGCCGACATTGTGGCGGTTCTTCTCGTACTTGGGCTCGGGATTGCCCAGGCCGGCTAGGATCAGCATGTCTGGTTCCTTGTGGAGCCTCCCTGCGTCCTTCGAGGCCCGCTGCGCGGGCGCCTCAGGATGAGGAACGCTGCTACTGACCCCTCATCCTGAGGTGCGCGCTTTCAAGCGCGCCTCGAAGGACGCACGGCCTCAAACGAAAACGGGCGGACCCGAAGGCCCGCCCGTCTCTTAAATCGGTTCGACCCGAAGGCCGAGTGTCGATTAGCCTTCGACGGTGGTGTCGCCGGCGTCCGACTGAGCGGCCGACGAGGCCTTCAGGGTCGCGATCACGAAGTCGCGCTCGACGGCGGTCTTCACGCCTTCCGGCAGCTTCACTTCCGAGATGCGGATGGTGTCGCCGATGTCGTGGTTGGCCAGGTCGATGACCAGCTCTTCCGGGATCTTGTCAGCCGGGCAGGCCAGTTCGACGGTGTGACGGATCACTTCCAGCGAGCCGCCCTTCTTCATGCCGACCGAGGTTTCCTGGTTCTTGAAGTGAACCGGAACTTCGATCTTAATCAGCTGGTGTTCCGAGACGCGGAACAGGTCGAAGTGGATCGGCTCGTCGGTGACCGGGTGGAACTGGATCGACTTGGCGATGACCGATTGCTTTTCGTCGCCGTGTTGCAGCGTCACCAGGTGGCCCAGCAGCTTGCCGGTGTACAGCGACTTGCGGAATTCGTTCATCTTCACGGCGATGTTCACCGGAGCCTTGCCGCCGCCATACAGGGTGCCCGGGACATTGCCTTCGCGACGCACGGCGCGGGCCGCGCCGGTGCCGGCGCCGTCACGGACTTCAACGTTCAGAATGATCTCAGCCATGGTCGTGTCTTTCTGGAGAGCCGGATGCTCTCTGCTGTGACCCAGCGCCTATGGCCATATCGCCACGCTCGCCCGGTCGTTTTGGGGTCGCGCTACATACACAAAAGGGCCGGGCGACGCAACGCCCGGCCCTTTCGGTCGGATTTCGAAGAAGGATCAGCTCTTTTTGGCGACCGGCTTCTTGGCGGGCGCCTTCTTGGCCACGGTCTTCTTGGTCGAGACCGGCGTGGCCTTCGGCGGCGGGGGCGGTTCGGGCGGCAGGGCCGCGCCCGAGGCCTTGGCGATGCAGGCGCCGGTGTCCATCAGGATGTGCTGGCCCAGGCAGAAGATGTCTTCGTAGTGCGGCTTGGCCACGGCCAGGCATTGGTAGAGGTTCAGCTTGGCCATGTTCAGGCAGCTGTTGGTGCCGGGGTCGACGCTGAGAGCGTCGATCGAGGTCAGGTTGTTGTCGCCGGCCGCGCCCAGAGCGGCCAGAGCGGCCACGGCCAAGCCGCGGATCACCACGGGCTGATAGGGCGCCACAGCGGCGCGCGGGGTGAAGCCCAGCGACTGACCGCCGGTCGAAGCGTTCTGCAGCACGGCCACGTCGGCGCTCTCGGCCAGGGCCGGGGTGGCCGACAGGCTCTTGGCAGAGGCCAGGCGACCGTCGCGATCAACCACCGAGCTCTTGGACCACGAGGCCTTCTGGACGTCGTAGGCGGCCTGCTTCACGGCCTTGCCGGCCATGTAGACCTTCAGGCCATCGGCGCCGATCTGGTCGATGATCAGGCCGGCGGCGCTGTCGCTGCCCTTGAACACCGCGGCGTACGACGGGTTGGAGAAGATGTTGTTGACCATCTCCTGGCGCGAGGTCGGGTTGGCCGCGACTTCGCGCACCGAGGCGACGAAGGTCGGATCCTGCAAGGCCAGGACGGCGGCGTAGGCCACGGCGCCGTTCATGAACGACTTGGATTCGTAGGACGCGCCCAGCTTCAGCGCAGCCTGGATCTGCTCGCCGTTCTGGAAGGCCGGCGAGACGGCGCCGGCGCGGGCCATGTAGCCGCGGAACGCGCTGGCGCGTTCGACGACGCTGGCCGACAGGGTGATCGGCGGCGGCGGCGGCGGGGCCTGCACGACGGGCGCAGGCGGGGGCGCCGGCGCGCTACAGGCGGCGACGAGCGCGGCCAGCGCGACGGCGGTCGTCGTCAGTACGGCGCGCGTACGCGAAAAAGAGCGCATTGTAGGAACTTCCCCATCAGATCTTGGCGGCGCCGATAGCAGCCCGGGTCGGCGAGATTGTGACTGTCGTCTCGTTAACCAAGCTTTTACAAGCGGGGCCGTGCGAGAGGCGAGTAGGGATATGACAATACCCCCGCCAGCCGAGTGTCTCGACGCGGTAGAGAACGCGCTTAATTCAGAAAAATCAACAAGATCGCAGCCGCCAAACCGTCGGGAGACGGCCTGGCCTCATGCCCGATCCGGGTCTTCGGCGATCGGAGATATGTTTAACGTCGGTCAGTCGAACAGCTTCGACACCGACTCCTCGTTGGCGATGCGGCGGATGGCTTCACCGATCAGCGGGGCGCACGAGACGTAGCGGATCTTCGGGCAGGCCTTGGCCTGGTCCGAGGCTTCGATCGAGTCGGTGACCACCAGTTCGGTCAGCACCGAATTGGCGACGCGGTCGGCCGCCGCGCCCGACAGGACGCCGTGGGTCACGTAGGCGCTGACCGAGGTCGCGCCGTGATTGATCAGAGCCTGGGCGGCGTTGCACAGCGTGCCGGCCGAGTCGGCGATGTCGTCGAACAGGATGCAGCGGCGGCCAGAGACATCGCCGATGATGTTCATGACTTCCGACTGGCCCGGGCCCGAGCGGCGCTTGTCGACGATGGCCAGATCGGCGTCGTCCAGGCGCTTGGCCAGGGCGCGGGCGCGCACCACGCCGCCGACGTCGGGCGACACGACCATCAGGTCCGGGCCCAGCGAGTAGTTGCGGATGATGTCGTCGGCCAGCAGGCGCGAGGGCAGCAGGTTGTCGGTCGGGATGTCGAAGAAGCCCTGGATCTGGCCGGCGTGCAGATCCATCGTCAGGACGCGGTCGGCGCCCGAGCGGGTGATCAGATTGGCGACCAGCTTGGCCGAGATCGGCGTGCGGCCGCCGGTCTTGCGGTCCTGGCGGGCGTAGCCGAAGTAGGGGAGCACAGCGGTGATCCGCTTGCCCGACGCGCGCTTCAGGGCGTCGATGCAGATCAGCAGCTCCATCAGGTTGTCGTTGGCCGGGTAGCTGGTCGACTGGATGACGAAGACGTCCTCGCCCCGCACGTTCTCGTCGATGGTGACGAACACTTCGAGGTCAGCGAACCGGCGCACCTGGGCGCGGGTCAGCGGCATGTCGAGGTATTCCGCGATCGCTTGCGACAGCGGACGGTTCGAGTTGCCGGACAGCAGCTTCATGATGATCTCGGGTGTGGGGGTCGGCCGATGCGGGGCCTTCTAGCAGTGATCGCCCCAGGCACAAGCGTTAACGGCCACACTTTTTCGCTTCCGTACGCGGAGGATCGCCCGCGTGATCCAGAAGCCTCACGCTTCGAGGGTGATCGCCGACAGCAGCCGCCCGTAGTCGCCCTCGCCCTTGAGGAAGGCGCGGCGGTTGGAGAAGAACCATTCCTCCTCCGCTCGCGTGTCGCGGCCAACCCATTCGCGGCGCTCGACGCCGGCGGTTTCCAGGCGGTCCAGCACGAACGACGGCAGGTCGAAGAAGCGCTTGTCGTCGCTCGCGCCCGGCTTGAAAAACCGGCCCGAGCCGGGGCAGTCGGCCTCGAAGCGGTGCAGGAACTCCAGGCCCACCTCGTAGGACTGGGGCCCGATGCAGGGACCGACCACCCCGGTGATGTTTTCGGGGTTGGCGCCCAGCGTGACCATGCGATCGACGGCGGCCTGCACGATCCCGTCCAGCGCGCCGCGCCAGCCGGCGTGGGCGGCGGCGGCGACGCGAGCCTCCGGATCGACCAGCAGCACTGGGGCGCAGTCGGCCGCCAGGGCGCCGCAGATCACGCCTGGGGTCTTGGTCACGACCGCATCGCCCTCGGGCCGGACGTCGCCCCACGAGCCGTCGGCGGTGATGGCGATGGTCGAGTGGATCTGGAAGCAGGTGTTGAGGTCTTCCGGCGCGCCGCCGAACCAGGCCGCGGCCCGGGCGCGGTTTTCGATCACGTCGGCCGGCTCGTCCTTGCTGCCGCGTCCGACGTTGAGGCTGTCATAGATGCCGCGCGAAACTCCGCCCTGGCGGGTGAAGAACGCGTGGCGCACGCCCGGTAGGCTGGCCAGCAGCGGCGACTGGATGGTGGGCAGGCCTGGAGTCTTGGTCATTGGAGTCTTGGTCATCAGGTCGCGTCCTCGAAGAGGGGGGGCGAAAGGTCGGGCGCGCAAAGGCAAGCGACCTTGAACAGATCTCCCATCTGCGCCGCGTTGACCAGGCGATCAAGCTGTCTTGCCAGTTGCTCGGCGCGATCGGGCCGCGCCGCCGCCAAGGCCTGAGCCCGCTGCTCAATGCCCAGCGCGACCAGGAACTCGGCCTGGGTGAGGATCGGCCCGGCCTTGGCCCCGGTTTCGCGCGCCGCGGCGACTACGGCCGGGAAGTCGGCCCAGACGGTCAGGTCGGCCTGGCCGGCAGTCTTCAGCGGATCGACCTTCTTGTGGGCTTGCAGGGCCTGCAGCGTGTCGCCGGCCTCGGGCTGGGCGCGGCCATAGTCGATCAAGAGCGCCGCGCCGCCGTCGGCGACCAGGCGATGGGCGATGTCGGAGGCCAGAGCGGCCTGGGCGGGGGAGGATTCCCACAAGCTCCCGGCTTGCGCCTCGGCGTCGATTGGCGATTGGCCGAGGCTGCGCAGCCCGAACGCCAGATCTCCGTCCTCGCCCAGGCCGATCACGCGCTCGGCCCAGCCGTCTTCCGTTCGCACGAACTGGCGGGCGGGCAGGCAGTCCAGCAGTTCGTTGGCGACCAGGATCATCGGCGCGCCGGCGGGGACCTCGTCCAGCCGGCCGACCCAGCGGGGGCCTTCGCCCAGCCGCGCGGCCTGGCGGGCGCGCAAGGGGCCCGACACCTCGACCAGCAACACCTGCGCGGCGGCCAGGAATTCCGGATCCAGCTTCCCCGCCCGCAGCAGGTCGCTCATCAGCGTCCCGTCGCCCGGGCCCATTTCGACCAGGCGGAACGGCGCAGGGCGGCCCAGGCGGGTCCAGGTCTCGATCGCCCACAGGCCGATCAGCTCGCCGAACATCTGGCTGACCAGCGGCGCGGTGACGAAGTCGCCGCCGGCCCCCAGATCCGGACGCATGGCGTAGTAGCCGTCGCGCGGGTCGTGCAGGCAGCGGGTGAAGAACTCCGGGACGCCGATCGGCCCGTCCTGGGCGATCTGCGCCTTCAGACGATCAAGCAGGCTCATCGATCTGGACAGGCTCGCGCAGCGATTTCCACAGCAGCCAGCCGCCGACCAGGATCATCGGGACCGACAGCATCATCCCCATGGTCAGGCCGAACGGGAACTCGGGCATGCCGACGTCGGGATTGCGCACGTTCTCCAGCGACAGCCGGAACAGGCCATAGGCCAGCAGGAACGTAGCCACGATGGCGCCGCGGCGTTGCAGCCACTTCAGGCGGTAGACGGCGAAGGCCAGGATCGCGAACAGCAGCACGCCTTCCAGGCCGGCTTCATAGAGCTGGCTGGGATGGCGCGGGAACGGACCGGCCGGGCAGATGTGCTGCGGGTGAGCGGCCTTGATCGTGTCGTTGCAGAAGATGACGCCCCACGGGTGGTCGGTCTGGCGGCCCCACAGCTCGGCGTTGATGAAGTTGGCGATGCGGCCGAAGAAGATGCCGATCGGGGCCACCGGCGCCACCAGATCGCCCAGCTTCAGAATGTCGATGGCGTTCTTGCGGGCGAAGAACACGATGGCCGCGCACACGCCCAGGAAGCCGCCATGGAAGGACATGCCGCCTTCCCAGATCTTGAACAGGTCCAGCGGATGGGACAGCAGCCAGGCGCGCTGGTCGTCGTTCATCAGCATGTAGAAGAGAATGTAGCCCAGGCGGCCGCCGACGATGATGCCGAGGGTGATCCAGAGCACCAGGTCGTCGATCTGCAGCGCCGTGGCGGTGGGCTTGCGGCCGCCCCACAGGCTCTCGGTGCGGGTCATGCGGATGGCGAAGCGCCAGCCCAGCAGGATGCCGGCGACATAGGCCAGCGCGTACCAGCGCAGAGCCAGCGGGCCCCACTGCAGCGCCCACGGACCGATGTGAACGATCGGGTCGATATCGGGAAATATCACGCCGCAAAGCTCCGCTGAGGACAGATCGTCGCACCTGTATAGGGTTCGGGGTTCGCTTTCATCCCCTGTTTCCCATATAAGAGCGGTCGCCCATTTTCGGGCCGTTCGGAACCGCGATGCACAGCCAGAACCCCTTCCTCGACGAATTCGCCAAACTGACCCAGGCGGCCATGGGCATCGCCCAGACGGCCGGCGAGGAGGCGAAGACCGCGATGCGGAGCCAGGCCGACCGTCTGGCCGCCGAGTTCGACCTGATCCGTCGCGACGATTTCGAGGCCCTGAAAGCCGAGGTTGCAGCGCTGCGCGAAGAGGTTGCGGCCCTGAAGGGAGCCAAAAAGGCTCCTGCCAAGAAGGCCGCCTCGGCTACCGAATAGGCGAATCGTCGCTCGCTTCCGACGTGAAGCGGGTTGAGACGAACGCAACGAAGCAGATTAGTGTCCCCAGTACGTGAGCGATTCATGGCGGGGCTTACCCCCGCCTTCGCCGGCGGGGACATAGGTTTTCATGGACACCCAACCGGAAGACGACGACGTCCTGCTCGCCCTCGATCCTCTCGAGGTGGTCGAGCATGTGCTGTCGGCCGAGAATCTCACCTTCGATCGCACCGAGGACGGTGACCTCGCCTTCGCTCTGAAGGGCGATTGGAAGGACTACGAGCTGTGGTTCGCGTGGCGGCCCGAGGCCGACTGCCTGCAGCTGTGCCTGTCGCTGGACCTGCGCGCCCCGAAGTCCAAGCGCCTGTCGGCCTACGAGCTGCTGGCCCTGATCAACCAACGCGTCTGGCTGGGTCATTTCGAGGTCTGGACCGAGGATGGCGAGGTCGTGTTCCGTCACGCCCTGGCCCTGCCGGCCGGCGAGCGCCCGACCATGGCCCAGGCCGCCTCGATGATCGACGCGGCAGTGGAGGCGGCCGACCGCTTCTTCCCGGCCTTCGAATTCCTGATCCAAGGCGCCAAGACCCCGGACGAGGCGATGGCCGCCTGCATGTTCGAGACGGTGGGCCAGGCCTGATCCCCACCTTGGCTCTTGGCCAAGGTTCCTTGGGGGCTTAAGCCGACGACGATCGCAATCGTCGGAGCTGTCGCATGACCCCCATCCTTCTTCTCGGCGCTGGGCGCATGGGCGGGGCCTTGGCGCAAGGCTGGCGCGACGCCGGCGCCTTCTCGGCCGCCGACCTGATCATCCGAGATCCCCACATCGACCCGGCCGCCTTCGCGGGCGCGCGGATCAATCCGCCGCTGGAGGCGCTGGGCGCGGCCAAGACCGTGTTGCTGGCGGTGAAGCCGCAGATCTGGCGCGAGGCGGTCAAGGACGTCGTCCCGCACCTGGCGCCCGACGCCGTCATCGTCTCGATCGCCGCCGGCGTGCGCGCCGCCGATATCTCCGAAGCCTTCTGCGGCCGGCGCGTGGCCCGGGTGATGCCGACCACGGCCGTCTCGATCGGCCGCGGCGCCGCCTCGATCCATGCCGAGGACCCCGAAGCCCTGGCTCGCGCCAAGGCCCTATTCGCGCCGGTCGCCGCCGTCGCCGAACTGGCCAGCGAAGACCTGATGCACGCGGCCACCGCCGTCTCGGGTTCGGCCCCGGCCTATCTCTACGCCTTCGTCGAGGCGCTGGAGGCCGCCGGCGCCGCCCAGGGTCTGGATGCGGCAGACAGCGCCCGCTTGGCCCGCGCCACGATCATCGGCGCCGCCGCCCTCATGGAACAGAGCGGTGAGGAGCCCGCCGAACTGCGCAAGCAGGTGACCTCGCCGGGCGGCACGACCGCGGCGGCGCTGGGCGTGCTGATGGGCGAGGGCGGGTTCGGGGACCTGCTGCCGAAGGCGCTGGCGGCGTGCGTGAAGCGGTCGGAGGAGTTAGGCGGCTAACACTGGCCCCCTCCGCGCCTGCGGCGCTCCTCCCCCGGAGGGGGAAGACGGGGCGCTTCCGTCTGCCCCCTCTGGGGGCGGACGACCTGCGAAGCAGGTCAGGTGGGGGCTTGCTGAGCTGGCCGTCCTACCCCCATCTCTCCTCCCATGACCGACGACATCCTCGACCGCGCCGCCGACGCCGCCCTGGCCCTCGCCGCTGACCGGCCGTGGCCGGCCGTCTCCCTGCGCGACATCGCCGTGCGCGCCGAGGTCCCGTTCGGCGAGCTCTACGTCCGCGCCGACAGCAAGCGCGCGCTGCTGTCCCATCTGTCGGCCCGCTTCGACCAGGCCGCGCTCGCCGTCGACTATCCGGAGAGCTCCGAAGCCCACGATCGCCTGTTCGACGCCGCCATGGCTCGGCTGGAGGCGATGGAGCCCCACCGCGCCGCCCTGCTGGCGATCGCCAAGTCCGAAGGTCCGCTGGTCTCGGTCGCCCGCTTCCCGCGCATCGCCCGCGCCATTCTTGAGGCCGCTGGCGTCCCTGCCACCCCGCCGCGCCTGGTGGCCATGACCGCTGTCTGGGCCCGCGTGGTCCAGGTCTGGCGCGACGACGAAGGCGTGCTGAACCGCACCATGGCCGAGCTGGACAAGCGCCTGAAGCAGATGGCGGAACGGCTGACGAAGCTCGGCGCGGGCTTCTAGCCCGGCAGCTTGATCGAGGCTCTCAAGCCCCCCATCGTCGAGCGCGACAGCACCAGATCCCCGCCCAGGCCGCGGGCCATGTCCCGCGCGATGGCCAGGCCCAGGCCGACGCCCTTTTCGTTCTGGTTCCGGCTCTCGTCGAGGCGCGAGAACGGCTTGAAGGCTTCCTCGTAGCGGTCTTCCGGAATGCCGGGGCCGTCGTCGTCCACCGCCACCTCGACCCCGCCGGTGAGGCGTTCGGCGACGGTGACCTTCACCCGATCCGCATGGGCCACGCCGTTGTCGATCAGGTTGGTCAGGGCCCGGCGGAAAGCCAGCGGCCGCAGGTGCGCCTCCAGCCCGGCGGCGATTTCGGTCTCGACCATGGCGCCGCCGCGCTCGGCGTCGGCGATCACGCTCTCGACCAGCTCCGACAGATCGACCACCTGCGCCGCCTCGCCGCCCTCGCCGCGGGCGAAGGCCAGGTACTCGTCGATCATGTGCTCCATTTCGCGCAGATCGCCCTTCATCGCCTCCAGCTGTTCGCTGGGCTCGGACATGGCCATTTCCAGCTTCAGCCGAGTCAGGGGCGTGCGCAGGTCGTGACTGACGCTGGCCAGCAGGGCCGTGCGCTGCTCGATGTGGCGGACGATGCGGGCCTTCATGGCCATGAAGGCCGCCGCCGCCTGGCGCACCTCGCGCGCCCCGTGCGGCTTGAAGTCGTGATCCTCGCCGCGGCCGAAGGCGTCGGCGGCGTCGGCCAGGCGCTCGATGGCGCGGACCTGATTGCGGATGAACAGGATCGCTACCCCGGTCAGCAGCATGGTCGCGACCACCATCCACAGGATGAAGATGTGGCCTTGCGTGGCGTAGGCCCGATCGCGCAGGGCGTAGATCTGCAGCACCCCGCCGGGCACCTGCACGCGGATGTCGATATAGGCGGTGTAGCGGGTGGTGTCGAACCAGACCGGGTTGTCCAGCCGGTCCTCCAGCGCCTTCTGCAGCGAGCGGTCCAGGGCCGCGAACAGCGAGGGGCGGTGGCTGGTCGGCAGCTTGCGGCCCTTCTGGAAGGCGATCGACAGCGACATCGAGTCTTCGGCCCGCTGGGCCAGTTTCTCGACGGCGGCGGGGCTGGGGTCGTCCTCATAGGACTGCACCGCCCAGGCGATGTCGCCGGCCAGGCCCTCGGACAGCTTGCTGGTCACCGACTGCCAGTGGGCGTCGAAGAAGGCCCAGGTGACGGCGATCTGCATCAGCCCGATCGGCAGCACGATGATCAGCAGACTGCGCCCGAACAGCGAGGTCGGCAGCAGCCGCTTGAACAGGCGAGGGATGTAGAGCCGGGTGCGCAGGCGCATCAATCAGTCCGGCGCCAGCCGATAACCCACCCCTCGCACGGTCTGCAGATAGCGCGGGTTCTTCGGGTCCGGCTCGATCTTGCGGCGCAGGCGGGTGACCTGGACGTCGACAGCGCGGCCGGTCGCGTCGGCGGTGTCGCGGGCCAGTTCCAGGCGGTCGACCGGCTCGTGGACCGAGCGGGCCAGGCGGCGGAGCAAGGTGACCTCGGCCTCGGTCAGCCGCACCACTTCGCCGTCGCAGGTCAGCTCGCCGCGATCGGACTCGAAACTGCAGAGCCCCAGGCTCAGAGCCTTGGTCGCGGCCGGACGGGCAGATGAGCGGCGCAGGATGGCCTCGATGCGCAGCAGGAGTTCCTGCGGCTCGAACGGCTTGCCCAGATAGTCGTCGACGCCGCTGGACAGGCCCTCGATACGGTCGGCCGTCTGGTCGCGGGCGGTCAGCATCAGGATCGGAGTGCGGCCGGCCTCGCCGCCCCTGGCCCGCAGGCGCTTGGTGAAGCTGTAGCCGTCCTCGCCGGGCATCATCACGTCCAGCACCATCAGGTCGAAGTCCAGGGCTTCGAACAGGCGGTCGGCGGCGGCGGCGCTGGACGAGGCCGTGACCCGGAAGCCGGCCCGGCTGAGGAATTCCTTGATCAGCTTGCGCAGGCGGTCGTCGTCGTCGACGACCAGGATGTGGCGCTCGCGGCGTTCGTCCGGCGTCATGTCGGGCTCCGTCGACCTGCGCCTTGGCGAGACCCCGCCAGGGCCGCCAGGATACGCCGCGTGCCGGCCACGCCGTCCAGCCCGCCGGTGCGATAGGCCCGGGCCAGCAGCGCGCGCAGGCGCTCGGCCGTGCGCTGTTCGAAGGCCACGCCTTCGGGGGTCAGGGTTGCGGGACGGCGGCGACCGTCCAGATCGCCCGAGCCGCGCTCGATCAGGCCGGCCTTCTGCAGGTCGGCCAGGGTGCGGCTGGCGGCCTGTTTCGACAGGCTGGTCAGCTTGGAAAGGTCCTGCACGCCTAGGCCCGGCCGGCGACGCAACAGGAAGGCCGCGCGCCAGTGCGAGCGGCCCAGGCCCAGGGTTTCAGCCTCCAGCACGGCATCGACCGTGGCCCACAGCGAAGCTTCCGCCAGCAGGATCAACTCCAGGCCGCCGTCCAGCTCCTCCTCGCGGAGGATCAGACGAGGGTCGTCCGAGCCGGGCTGAAACGGGGCGATCATTGCGGGGAGTCCATTTTATTTGACGCGTTCGCCCTCGGGGCGTCTAAGGGCCGGGTTCTCAATAAGGAGGTCTCGGGCCGATGTCTCTGGTTCCCTTCGACGATCGTGATGGTTGGATCTGGCTGGACGGCCAGTTCGTTCCCTGGCGCGAAGCGAAGGTCCACGTATTGACCCACGGCCTGCACTACGCGTCGTCGGTCTTCGAGGGCGAGCGCATGTACGGCGGCGAGATTTTCAAGCTGACCGAGCACACCGAGCGCCTGTTCAAGTCTGCAGAGATCCTCGATTTCGAGATCCCCTATACGGTGGCCGAGATCGACGAGGCCTGCAAGGCGACCGCGGCCAAGAACGGCCTCACAGATTGCTACGTTCGCCCCATCGCCTGGCGCGGCAGCGAAATGATCGGCGTTTCGGCGCAGCAGACCAAGATCCACGTGGCCATCGCCGTGTGGGACTGGCCCAGCTATTTCGACCCCGCGACCAAGGCCAAGGGCATCCGTCTGACCTGGGCCAAGTACCAGCGTCCGGATCCCAAGACCGCCCCTGTCGCGGCCAAGGCCGCCGGCCTCTACATGATCTGCACCATCTCCAAGCACGCCGCCGAGAAGGACGGTTATGCCGACGCGATGATGCTGGACTACCGCGGCTATGTCGCCGAGGCGACCGGCGCCAATGTGTTCTTCGTCAAGGACGGCGTGCTGCACACGCCCAAGCCCGACTGTTTCCTGGACGGCATCACCCGCCGCACGGTGATCGGCCTGGCCAAGGACAAGGGCATCGAGGTCGTCGAGCGCCATATCCAGAAGGAAGAGCTGGCTGGCTTCACCGAGTGCTTCATCGTCGGCACCGCCGCCGAGGTCACCCCGGTGTCAGAAATCGGCGAATTCAAGTTCACGCCGGCCAAGCTGTCGCTGGACCTGATGGACACCTACGCGGCGCTGGTGCGCAACGAGGCTCTACAGCCCGCCTAGTTCCAGCTCGCGGACGCCAAACCGATAGCGGGCGATCCGGCCACCGCGGCCAGGTCGTCCGCGCCCATCCGGCAGGTCCAGCCGTGGCGGGCGTCGCGGGCGCAGTCAACGCGCTTGGAGAAGGCCGCCGCCATCAGGCGCTTGCGGTCCAGCGCCTCGGTCCCGGCCAGACGCACGCGGACCCACTGCTCGGGACGCGGCCCCAGGGCCACGCAGATCACCCCATCGGACGGCACGTCGAGGACGGGTCCCGCCACCGCGTCGCGCGTCGACGCCATGCAGGCGGTCGCGCCATGCGCCGCGATCAGCGCCACGAGCGTCGTGGCCAAGGCGATGGTCTTGTGGCGAACCCCGGTCATGGATCAGATCCTGCTGCCCCAATCGACAAACGTCGGTAGAGCGACCGGTGTTCCGCAACGTGAGCTGACGGATTCGTGAGTTGGACTTGAGCGGCTCGCCGACGCAGGGTCCCCCGCATTGCAGGAGGCCGACTATGACCGAACGTACTTTCCGCCAGGGCGACATGCTTCTCCGCACCGGCGTCGACCTGCCTCACCTGGGCGTCTTCTCCGGCCAGGTCTACGAAGTGGAGGATTTCCACCACCATGCCGACGGCCTCTATGTGAAGGGCATCCCCGAAGGCCTGGACCCGGCGAGCTTCGCGCCGGTTGAACCCTAAACGTCATCCCGCGCCTTGTGCGCGGGACCCCTCTGTCCGCCGCGTTGAAGTGTGGACTTAAACTCTCACGCAAAAGCTGAACCATGGGTCCCACGCACAAGGCGCGGGATGACGATGGTGTTGGCTACTTCCCCGCAGCCTTCAGCGCCGCAGCGACCTCCGCCCGGGCCATGTCCATGTCGCGGCGGAAGGCTTCCGAGGCATGCTCGGCGGCGTAGATCACCGCCCCGGCCTGCAGGCCGGCCTCGGTGGCGCTGACGGTGTGGCTGCCGCAGATCCAGCGACTTTCCGCATACTGACGACCGCGCGCGTAGAGGGCGTCGGCGCGCGAAGGGGCGACCTCGGCCAGGATCATCGCCACATGCTCGCCATGGGCCGAGTGGCCTGACGGATAGTCGGGATTGGCCGTCAGATCGGGGCGCTTCACCTCGCAGACCGGAGCCGAATCCTTGCCTACGTAAGGACGCTGCGTGCCCCAGTGGGTCTTGGCCACGCCCACGACCGAGCGGTCGGCGCCCGAGCGCTCCAGCAGCGCCGTCAGGATCGGGGCCTGCTCAGGCGTCAGCTCCACGCCCAGAGCCTGCGCATAGTGATGATAGAACGAGCCGTTGACGTCATCGGTCGCCAGGGCCCAGCGCGGCGTGTCCTTCAGGCTGCGTGACTGGTCGAAGATCGCCGCGTCGGCCAGGGCCCGGGGCGAGCCCGGCTGGGGCGGGGCGGCCAGAACCTTGGTCAGGTCCGGGCGGTCGGCGGGCGCCAGATAGCCGCGCACGGGCGCGCCGGACGCCATCTCGATCGGCAGGCCGTCGCAAGCCTTGGCGGCCCGGACGGGATTGCAGGTCGCCGCCTCGCCACCGGCCAGGCGCACCGTGTAGTTCCCGGGGAAGCGCGGGTCGGCCCACATGTAGTCGGTCGAGACGTACTGGGCGCCGCTGGTCAGGGCGGCGGTGCGCTGGGTCACGTCGTTCTTGCGCGCCGCCCAGGTGTCGGCGTCGGCGCGGGTGCGCACGATGAAGCCGGCCTTCACGGCGGCGGCGATGCGGGCCTTCTGGGCGACGGGATCGTTCAGGGTCAGGTAGGCGGCGGCCGGCGAGGTCTCGTCGGTGTTGACGAACATCGCCCGGCCTTCCAGCGAGACGCGCTTGCCGCGATAGATCGCGACCTTGGCCGGGCCCTCGTCGAGGGCGAAGAAGACCTTGCCGCGCGCCGCGCCCAGCTTCGGCCAACCGCCCGCGAGCACGCCCTCGCGCAGGGTCTTGGCCTTGCCGCGCACCAGGTCCGGGTCGATCAGCTTGTCCGGGCCGAACACCGAGCGGATCTCGGCGTCCAGGGCGTCAAAGGCGGCCTCGTCGAAGTTGGGTGGGACCACGCCGCCGGGGAAGGACGCGCCCTCCTTGGCGTTCAGCATGATCAGCAGCGGCACGTGGTCGGGATGGGTGTCCGACCAGGCCTTCACGATGTTCAAGCACGCCACGAAGGTCACGCAGGTGCTGCGGAAGTCGACATCAGGCATGTGCAGGGTCTTGAAGCCCGGCTTGGCCATCGCCGCCGCTGTGGCCGGCGACAGCACCGTTCCCTGGCCCAGGGCGGTGGTCGGCTTGGCGTAGAGGCCGCCCTTGGGGTCGTACAGGACGTCCAGCTCCAGCTGGCGGGCGCCGGCGTCCAACTGCTCGGTCAGCACGCGATGGCCATAGTCGACGCCGAGCGCAGCCTGGCCCTTGGCGGCGACCATGGCGGCCATCTCCTCGGGCGGAATCGGCAGCTTGTAGGAATTGTGGGTGCCGACGACCAGCATGTCGGTCATCGCCAGGGCGTCCATCCGCTGGCGCAGGCAGGGCGCGCTCTCGTCGCCGGCGGGGCAGGTCGAGGCGACGGCGAGGGCGGCGAACAGGGGCAGCATGGGGACCTCCGGAAACAGGAGGTGGTGCTAGCTCCGCCGTGTGAAGGTTTGACGTCAAGGGGAGGAAGCGCCCCCTCCGTCACGGCGCTAGCGCCGCGCCACCTCCCCCGCATGCGGGGGAGGAGAACGACCCCTTCCTCCCCCGTGAAACGGGGGAGGTGGCCCGAAGGGCCGGAGGGGGCGCTAGGCGGCCACCGCCTCCTCCGCCGGCAGACGGATCAGGTAGTCAAACGCCGAGAGCGATGCCTTGGAGCCTTCGCCCATGGCGATGATGATCTGCTTGTACGGCGTGGTGGTCGCGTCGCCGGCGCCGAAGACCCCGGGGATCGAGGTCTCGCCGCGATAGTCGACTTCGATCTCGCCGCGGTTGCTGAGCGCCACGCCGCTGTCCTTTAGCCACTCGGTGTTGGGCACCAGGCCGATCTGCACGAACACGCCTTCCAGGTCGACGCGGTGGGTCGCGTCGCTGTTGCGGTCCTTGTAGCTCAGGCCCGACACCTTGCCGCCGTCGCCGTGGATCTCGGTGGTCATGGCCGAGGTGACGATCTTGACGTTCGGCAGGCTGGCCAACTTGCGCTGCAGCACCGCGTCGGCGCGCAGTTGGCTGTCGAACTCGATCAAGGTCACGTGAGCCACGATGCCGGCCAGGTCGATGGCCGCCTCGACGCCGCTGTTGCCGCCGCCGATCACCGCCACGCGCTTGCCCTTGAACAGCGGGCCGTCGCAGTGCGGGCAATAGGCCACGCCCTTGTTCTTGTACTCGGCCTCGCCGGGCACATTGACGTTCCGCCAGCGCGCGCCGGTCGACAGGATGACCGTGCGAGCCTTCAGCGACGCGCCGTTCTCCAGCTTGACCTCATGCAGGCCGCCGACCGTCTTGGCCGGGACCAGGCCGGCCGCCTTCTGCAGGTTCATCACGTCGACTTCGTATTCCTTGACGTGCTGCTCCAGCGCCGTGGCCAGCTTGGGACCTTCGGTGTGGGTGACCGAGATGAAGTTCTCGATGGCCATGGTGTCCAGCACCTGGCCGCCGAAGCGCTCGGCCGCGACGCCCGTGCGGATGCCCTTACGGGCGGCGTAGATCGCCGCGGCGGCCCCAGCGGGGCCCCCGCCGATAACGAGAACGTCGAAGGCGTCCTTGCTCTTGATCTTCTCGGCCATGCGGTCGGCGGCGCCGGTGTCCAGCTTGGCCAGGATCTGCTCGACCTCCATGCGGCCCTGGCCGAACGGCTGGCCGTTCAGCAGGATGGTCGGCACGGCCATCACCTGGCGGGCTTCGACCTCATCCTTGAACAGCGCGCCGTCGATGGCGACGTGGCTGATGCGCGGGTTCAGGGCGCTCATGGTGTTCAGCGCCTGCACCACGTCCGGGCAGTTCTGGCAGGACTGCGAGAAATAGGTCTCGAAGCGGTAGTCGCCCTCCAGGCCCTTGATGCGCTCGATGACCTCGGCGTCCAGGCGCGGCGGGTGGCCGCCCACGTGCAGCAGGGCCAGCACCAGCGAGGTGAACTCGTGGCCCAGCGGCAGGCCGGCGAAGCGCACCGAGGCGTCTTTCGCGGCGCGCTCGACCGTGAACGACGGCCTGCGCGCGTCGGTCCCGGCGAAATTGACGCTGACCTTGTCCGAGGTCGAGACGATGTCTTCCAGCAGGGCCTTCATCTCGGTCGAACCCTTGCTGTCGTCCAGCGAGGCGACGAGTTCGATCGGTTGGCGCAGGTTCTGCAGATACTGGGTCAGCTGGGTCTTCAGGCCGGCGTCCAACATGGGGGCTCCAATAGGCGTGAGAAGGCGAACGCCGGCGAGGGCCGGGCGTGGCGAGCTTGGAAATTTCAACGGAGGTGCGCCGCCGCCCGTTCCGCGCCCGGAAGAAAGCTCCGGGGGCGGGCGGCGGCGCGGGTACGCTTAAGCTTAGATCTTGCCGACGAGGTCGAGCGAGGGGGCCAGGGTCTTTTCACCCTCTTCCCACTTGGCCGGGCAGACTTCGCCCGGGTGCGAGGCCACGTATTGGGCGGCCTTGACCTTGCGCAGCAGCTCGGCGGCGTTACGGCCGATGCCTTCGGCGGTCACTTCGGTGAACTGGATGACGCCTTGCGGGTCGACCAGGAAGGTGCCGCGATCGGCCAGGCCGACGCCCGGACGCATGATCTCGAAGTTGTTGGTCACCTGACCCGACGGGTCGCCCAGCATCGTGTACTTGATCTTGCCAATGGCCGGCGACGAGTCATGCCAAGCCTTGTGCGAGAAGTGGGTGTCGGTCGAGACCGAGTACACTTCGACGCCCAGCTTCTGGAACGTGTCGTAGTTGTCGGCCAGGTCTTCCAGTTCCGTCGGGCAGACGAAGGTGAAGTCGGCGGGGTAGAAGAAGAAGATGCCCCACTTGCCCTTCACGTCGCTCTCGGTGACCGTGATGAACTTGCCGTCCTTGAAGGCTTCGGCGGTAAAGGGTTTGATCTCGGTGTTGACCAGCGACATGGAGCGCTCCGTTTGGAAAGGATGCGCCCTTCTAAGGGGCGGTGGTCAATCGAGCAAATTGATAAATCTTCTGGACGGAATAGATTGAAACTATAGCGCCGGAGCCGGACGAAGTCGCCTCCTCCCCCTGAGGGGAGAGGAGGCCTTCGATCAGAACCGATAGCTGGCGGTCAGGCGCACGCTGTGGATCTTCATCTCATCCTCGGTGCGGCGCAGGTCGGTGCCGGCGGCGTTGGTCAAGATGAAGGGATTGGTGGCCGGCGCGGGGCCCTGGACCCGGACCGTGTAGCCGTCGTCGTCGAGGCGGGTCTGCAGATATTCCAGGCCCAGTCGCACGCGGCCGTCCAACTGCCGCTCGACGCCCAGGCCAAACTGAGTCCCGTTGGCGTTGTCGCTGTCGCGGCGCACGAAGGTGTTGGCGGTGTTGCTGGTGGTGAAGGCGTGCTTGATCTGGCCGCGCGCGACGCCGCCGGTGACGTAGCCGAGATAGGGACCCATGGCGTAGCCGGCGCGCAGGCGCACGGCGCCCATGGCCTTCAACTTGCGGTCCAGGGTGTAGAAGGCCGGCGTGGTCGAGAAGGCGCTGACGCGATCCTGGATCCTCACGCGTTCCAGCTCTGCGACGGCCCCGACCACGAACGCGCCGAACTGCATATCGTAGCCGGCGCGGGCGCCCAGCTCCCAGTTCTCGTCGTTATCGCCGACGCAGCCGTCGCTGGGCAGCGAGGTCCGGGCCGAACCGTCGCAGAAGCCCGGCGAGAAGGCGTTGGCGCCGGTCGCGGTGTTGACGGTGTCGTTGAACTGGCCGTCCAGATTCTTGTCGAACTTGAACTGCTCGCCCTTGGTCGCGTCGGTCTTGGCGTAGCCGAACACCGCGCCGACATAGGGGCCGCTCCAGTCGGTGGTCTGGGCCTGGGCCGCACCGCCGATGGCGCCGGCAAGGAGGCTTCCCACCAGAAGGCTTTTGGCCAGAAGCCCGGCCTTGAATGCATGAGTCATGAGTGATGTCCCTGTAGGCCCCGACTCTTGAGGTCCGCGATCGGCCGGGTTCGGACGACGGCGCCATGGTCAGGATTGTCCGAGGAACAACGCATTTCCAGCTGCCGTTCCCGCGAGGAGGGGAACGGCAGCGCCCGGCAATCAAACAAGATGAAGTCGACGGCGAGTAGCAACAAATGGGGCGCCGACGGTAGAGTGGTTACGGGTTGGGAATGGTGAACATCCGGTCGTAGTCGCGCCAGTGGGCGTTCATGGTCTTGATCTTCTGTCGCAGGTTTTCGCGCACGTTGGGGCCCAGGCGCAGGGCGTATTCCTCGGTCGTGGTCGGCGAGGCTTCCAGGATCTTGCCGTCGGTGCTGGCCAAGAGCTTCTCCATGGCCACGGCGGTGTCGATCTCGCTGCGGGCCAGGTTCATCAGGTCGGCGCGGGCCCAGTCGGCCTGTACGCCCAGCACGGGGTTGTCTTCCGGCTTGGCGCCGAGGGCGGTCACCCGGTCCAGCTGGGCCTGGTACTCGACCATGTTGTCGGCCGAGCGCAGCAGATAGATCAGGGCCTGGGTCCGCTTGGCGGTCAGATCCCACTCGGCGCGCGAGGTGGCGTCGGGGCGGCTGGCGGCGATGCCGTCGAAGATCGCCTTGGCCTTCTCGGCCTGCGGGATGGCGACGTCGATGGTTTGCTGGAACAGCAGGCGCGCGCCCCAGCCCTCGTACATGCGCATGGCCTGGATGTCGGCCAGGTTGGTCGCCTGGCTCTCGCCGCGCGCCTGGAAGAGGTAGGGCTTCCAGGCCGCCGTCTCGGCCTCGGTCAGCTCGGCGGGGTAGGGCACCATCGGCCGCTCCAGCCAACGGTTCAGCACGTGGCCGAACTTCAGCATGCCGCCGAAGTCGAGGGGCTGCATCAGCAGGGCCACCTGGTCCAGCGCTTCCCAGGCTTCCAGCAGGTTTCCGGCCTGGGCCTCGCCGACTTCGCTGACGGCGAAGCGGTGCAGAGCGGTCAGGCGCTTGAGGCGATCATCCATCGGCTGGTCCTTGGTCGACCTGGCCAGGCGATAGTTGAAGGCGGCGGCCTCCGGCGAGCCCAGGTCGAAGCCCTTGCGAGGGCTCGTGCTGGGCTTCACCGGAGCGAAGCTGGGCACGACCAGGCCGGCGATCGGGCTGAACGGACCGTCCCCGGGCCGCTGCACGCCGGTGTCGAAGCGCTTGCCGTCGGGGCCTTCCTTGCCGTTGACCGCCAGGCCGGGCGGCAGTTGCCGAACGATATTGGCCTCGGTGTCGGGACCGAAGGTCGGGATCATCCAACGGCGCGGTTCAATCTGGTTGATGTTGATCCGCACCGACTTGCCCTTGGCGGCGGCGGCTTGCTGGATGTTGGTCATGAAGCTGACGACGCGATCGGCCAGGGGCTTCTTGAAGCCGTCCGAATTGCCGTTGGCGCCGGGATAGAGGCCCGGGTTCCAGGCGAAGCCCGAGCCGGCGTCGGTGGTCACCCAGATGAAGGTGTCGATCTGCGGACACAGGTCCAGCAGCTTGCCGGTCGCCTCGCGATACATGGCCAGCACGTCGGGATGGTCGACGTTCGGCGCGAAATAGATCTTCCGCGAACGGGTGATCTGGTCGATGCGCGGCCCGCGATACTCCGGATGGGCGACGAAGAAGTCCTCGGGCAGGACGGTCGGCTCGTTGGCGGTCCAGGTGGCGGTCAGGCCATTCCCGGCGATCGCCTGGCAGCGAGCGCCGATCAGCTTCTGCAGCCGCTTGGCGTAGTTCATGTCCATGTAGGGCTGCAGCGCAGCCGGCGGGAACACCTTGAACAGGGCGATGTGGTGGGTGAACCAGCCGGGATAGGGGTCGTCGCGGTCCATCTCGAACCGGGCGATCGGCAGGCCCTTGGTGATGTTCATCTGGGTCGCGCCCAGCTCGCGCAACTGGCCGGCTTCCTGGGTGAAGCGCTCGGTGTCCTGGCGGTCGAAGCTGGCGTCGGCGGCGGCGTTCTTGGCCGCGTCGCGCATGTTGAGTGGCGCAGGCGGCGCCTCGGCGAGCGCGGCGGCGGGGCCAGACAAGGCTGCGAGCACCGCCAGCAGGCGCATTGAATTGCGGATCATCCATAACCTCCCAAGCCGGCGCTTAAGCGCTCATGTCGGAACCCTACAGATTGGTCAGACCACTTTCAATCAAATAATGAAATAGAGTCCCAATATGTGGAACTTCTCAATCGAGCTATTTCAGCGGGGCGATGCGCGGGAGGGCGTCGAGCAGCATGGCGGGAAGATAGGAGGCGTGATTGGCGCCGGGGTAGACATGATCGCGCACAGCAAACCCCGATCTTGCGAGCCAGCCTTTCAGCGCCAGAAAGCTGGGCTCGACCCCGGCGATGTCGTGTTCACCGCGGGCGAGCAGGATCGACTGGCCGCTTCCAGCCAGGTGAGCGAGGGTTTCGGCCAGTTCGGGATCTTCCGGAAGATTGGGGCTGGCGATCAGAAAGCCGGCGAAGGCCGTGGGCTGATGAGCCAGCACATTCGCGGCGAAGGCTCCCGCATAGGAGTGACCGAACAGATAGGACCGGGTCGGATCGACCGGGAAGTTCGCCTCGATATAGGGGCGCAGATCGTTTTTCAGGAAGGCTTCCAGCGCCGCGCCGCCGCCGCCGACCAGATTGCCGCGCCGGTTGACGGGCTTGTGCAGGACGTCGCCGTTCCGGAAGCGATAGTCCTTGGGCTGATAGCCGATCGAGACGACGATCATTGGCGATGTGGCGCCGCTCGCGGCCAAAAAACCACCGATCGGGCCGACGACGCCCAGCCCGCCGTCCAGAGCGTAGAGAGCGGGAACCTTGCCGCCGGGCGCGATGGCGGGCGGCGTCGTCACCTGGACAAGGAAGTCGCGCTGCAGTTGGGGCGAACGGACCAGCAGCGCCTGGGTGAGATCCTGGACGGTCGATGGTCGCGACAGGATCTGGAGTTCACCGGCCAGGGCCGCTTGGGGCAGGGCGGCGGCCAAGGCGCTGGCCGTCAGATGCAGCAAGTGGCGACGGTGCATGACATGGCCTGGCTCAGTGGCTCAAGTCATGAAGTTTACGATCGTAATAATCGAAGTCAATCGCAACGTGTCAGGGGATCGGCGGAGCCTTTCGGCTCCGCCTCCGCGTTGGCGGGCTTAGAGCCTATTCCGCAGCTTCCTTCGCGGCGTAGCCCAGGATCGCCTTCGTCTCGAGGAACTCGCCGAAGGCGTGATCGCCCCACTCGCGACCGTTGCCGCTCATCTTGTAGCCGCCGAACGGAGCCATCAGGTCGGTGCTGGCGCCGTTGAGGTTGACCTGGCCGGCGCGCAGGCGGCTGGCCACCTTGCGGACGTTGTCCTGATCGCCGCCCGAGATGTAGGCCGCTAGGCCGTACTCGGTGTCGTTGCCGACGGTGACGGCCTCGTCCACCGTGTCGTAGCCGAGGATCGAGACGACCGGGCCGAAGATCTCTTCCTTGGCGATGGTCATCTCGTTGGTGACGTTGGCGAAGATGGTCGGCTTGACGTAGTAGCCCTTGTCCAGACCTTCGGGACGGCCGACGCCGCCGGTGACCAGGGTGGCGCCCTCGTCGATGCCGGCCTGGATCAGGCCCTGGATCTTGTTCCACTGCGTCTCGGAGACCACCGGACCCATCTTGTGGTTGCCGTTCGGGTCGCCGACCGTGTGGCTCTCGGCGGCGGCCTTGGCGATGGCGATCACCTCGTCCATGCGCTGGCCGGGGACCAGCATGCGGGTCGGGGCGTTGCACGACTGGCCCGAGTTCATCATCACCGAGGCCACGCCGCCGCCGACGGCGCGCTGGAAGTCGGCGTCGTCGAGGATGATGTTGGGGCTCTTGCCGCCCAGCTCCTGGTGCACGCGCTTGACGGTCGGGGCGGCGTTCTTGGCCACCTCGATGCCGGCGCGGGTCGAGCCGGTGAACGACACCATGTCGACTTCCGGATGGCTGGACAGGGCCGCGCCGACCGTCGGGCCGTCACCGTTGACCAGGTTATAGACCCCGGCCGGGACGCCGGCGGCGTGCAGGATCTCGGTCCAGATATACCCCGAGAACGGCGCGACTTCCGAGGGCTTCAGCACCATGGTGCAGCCGGTGGCGATGGCGGGACCGACCTTGCAGGCGATCTGGTTGACCGGCCAGTTCCACGGCGTGATGAAGCCGCAGACGCCGATCGGCTCCTTGACGATGCGGGTCGTGCCGCGGTCTTCCTCGAACTTGTAGTCCTTCAGCACCTGGACGGCGGTTTGAACGTGGCCGATGCCCATGGCCGCCTGGGCGCGCTGGGCCAGCCAGGCGGGGGCGCCCATCTCTTCGGTGATGGCCTTGGCCATGTCCTCGAAGCGCTTCTGGTACTCGGCGATGATGCGCTCGAGGATGTCGATACGCTCTTCGCGGCTGGTCTGGCTGAAGGTGGCGAACGCCTTGCGGGCGGCGCGGACGGCCTTGTCGACGTCGGCCTCCGAGCCCAGCGAGATCACGCCGGCGACGGCTTCGGTGGCCGGGTTGATGACGTCCAGAGTCTTGGGCTGGGCGGGATCGACCCAGGCGCCGTCGATGTAGAACTTGGTGTACTCGCGCATGACCTGCTCCTGCCCTTGGATGGATGGACCCGCTCTAGTTGGCCCCATGAAACTGGGAGAGATGGCGGGCGGTTTCAAACAGCCATTTAATGTGATCGGCGTTCAGGTGGCTAGGGGGCTCGTTCACCACATCGCATCGGGTTCGGTCCCGCCCAGGGCTTCGGCGATGCGACGGCGGGTGGCGGGGGTGGTCTCTTCGGGGAGGTCCGCCGGGTCGAACCAGCCGACCGCGTGGATCTCGCCCGCCGCGTCCGAGGGGCACGGCTCCCAGGCTTCGATGCGGTAGACCAGCACGTGGTCGCCGGGGTGCAGCACCTCGTTGCTGTGGGCCGAAAGCAACCTTGGCCTTGAAAGCGCGCGGACCCCGGCCTCCTCGGCCAGTTCGCGAACCACGGCGGTCTCGGCCGTTTCGCCGCGCTCGACCCCGCCGCCGGGCAGGTACCAGCCCTTGATGTAGGTGTGCTGGATCAGAAGGACCTTGCCCTCCTGGTCGGTGACCACCGCCCGCACGCCCAGGGTCAGCCCTCGCGTCATGCGGAAGAAGGCATAGACCAGCGGGCGAGTGAACGGTTCGATGCGACGGCGCCAGAGCATGGCCCGTTCTAGCGCGCCTCGCGCTTGCGGTCAGCGGCCACGGACGCTAAAGCCGCAACACCTGTTCTCTCTCTTCGGAGCCGCGCCATGCTGGCCATCGGTGTCATCGTCATTTTCCTGGGCGTCATCCTGACCCTGAACCTCGTCGAGTTCGGCCGCATCGACTAATGACCAGCCCGGCGCGCGGCGCGGCCCTGGTCACCGGCGCGGGGCGTCGGATCGGCCAGGCCCTGGCCCTGGAGGCCGCGCGCGCCGGCTACGACATCGCCGTCCACGTTCGCGGCTCGCATGACGAGGCGCACGAGACGGCAGACGCGGTCCAGGCGCTGGGCCGCCGCGCGGCCGTGGTCGCCGCCGACCTTGCCGACGAGGACGCCGTCCGGGCGTTGATCCCCGCCGCGACGGCCGCGCTCGGTCCGGTGACCCTGCTGGTCAATTGCGCCTCGGCCTTCCAGGACGACCGCGTCGGCGCTCTCGCCCGCGAGACCTGGGACCTCCACCTCGAAACCAATCTGCGCGCGCCGATCGTGCTGGCCGAGACCTTTGCAATGGCCTTGCCGGAGGGGGGCGAGGGTCTGGTGGTCAATATCGTCGACCAGCGCGTCTGGCGGCCCAATCCTCAGTTCTTCAGCTACACCCTGGCCAAGGCCGGCCTGTGGTGGGCGACGCAGACCCTGGCCCAGGCCCTGGCGCCGCGCGTGCGGGTCAACGCCATCGGGCCGGGGCCTACGCTCCCTTCGGTGCATCAGGCCCCCGGCGAGTTCGAAGCCGAGGCGGCGGGGGTGCTGTTGCGGCGCCGCGCCACGCCCGACGAGGTCGCCGCGGCCCTGCGCTATCTGATTGACGCAAGGTCGGTCACGGGCCAGATGATCGCCGTGGACGGCGGCCAGCACCTGGGCTGGCGGACGCCCGATATCGTTGCTCCGTAAGAAAGGCCGCGCCTTGGCCGCTTCGCCCCTCGCCGACACCCAGCCCCAGGACCTGGCGCCGCAAAGCCTCGCCAAGGTCATCGTGGCCAAGGTCTTCGTCCGCGGCCTGAAGGTCGACGCCGAGATCGGGGTCTACGACCACGAGTATGGCCGCTTCCAGTCGTTGATCGTCGATGTCGAGCTGGACCTGGCCGCCAGCCATTTCGAGCGCCTGAGCGACACGGTCAACTACGAGAAGGTCGGCGAGGCCGCCCGCGCCATCGCCGCCGAGGGCCATGTCGGCCTGGTCGAGACCTTCGCCGAACGCCTGGCCCAGGCCTGCTTCTTCGACCCGCGCGTCACCCGCGCCCGGGTGCGGGTGGAAAAGCCCTCCGCCCTGGCCCCGCACGCGGCCGCCGCCGGCGTCGAGATCACCGCCGTCCGGTCCTAGCCATGCAAGTCTCGCACAGCGCCCGGATCGCCCCCTTCCAGCCCGAGACGGTCTGGACGCTGGACGCCGGGGCGCTGACCGAGACCCGCGGCAAGATCACCCGCCGCTTTCCGCTGTCTGCCTTGAGCCGCTATCGACTGGCAGCTGCAAAGGACGGCGGCAACCGTCGCGTCCTGACCTTGATCTTCGGCCGCGCCAAGGTGGTGATGACCTCGCAGAGCTATGCCGGTCCTGGCCGTTACGAGGACCGCCTGGCGGGCTTTTCGACCCTGGCTCGCGCCATCGCCGCCGTGGGCGCGGATCTGTCGCCGCGCGCCAGTTTCGGAGTCGCACGGCTGCAGGCCCGCACCGCGCTGACCTGGGTCATGGGGCTGCTGGGGCTCGGCGCTGTCGCGATGCTGCTGTTTTCCCTGACCGCCGGCATGGCGGGGGTCGGTCTCGACATGGCCGCACGGATGAGCTTCGTCCTGCTCTTGATGGTCGCCGCTCTGCCGTGGCTGGGCCGCGGCGCCCACTTCGACCCGCATGACCCGCCCGGCGACCTGCTGCCGTAGACCCCCAACGCATGGGCGGAGCATTACCGATCCTTCATCGATAATCGATTACAACACCTTCATTTGCATCCCGCGCCCAACCGCGCGAGCATTGGTCAAACGCCGTTCCACAGAGGACCCGACTTGACCGACCCGACCCTAGACCCCGCCGTGCCGCCGCGCCTGCAGGACGACAAGACCCTGCCGGGCGTCGTCTATGGTCTGCACATCGCCGGACTGGTCACTGGAGGCCTCACTACGCTGATCGGCGCGATTATCGCCTATGTCAGCCGCAAGGACGCCGCCGAATGGCTGGCCAGCCACTACGAGTTCCAGATCCGCACGTTCTGGCTGGCTCTGCTGTTTGGCGTCGTCGCTCTGCTGCTGACCCCGGTCGGCATCGGCGTCGTGCTGCTGCCGGCCGTTGGGATCTGGGTCGTGGTGCGCTGCGTTGTCGGCCTCTCGAACCTTCTCAAGGGCCAGCCCTATCCAACCCCGAAGAACTGGATGCTCTGACCATGACCGATACCGCCATCACCCCGCCGACCGACCTGCGCGCCGAAGAGGACAAGGTCCTGCCGGCCGTCGTCTACGGTCTCTATCTGCTGGGCTTCACCAATGGGCTTACGTTCGTCATCGGCCTGATCGTGGCCTATGTGAACCGCGACAGCGCCGGACCGATCAACCAGAGCCACTACACCTTCGCGATCCGCACCTTCTGGCTTTCCATCGCCTGGTTCCTGATCGGCGCCGTCCTGCTGGCCTTCGGCATTCCGCTGATCGTGCTGGCCATCGGCATCCCGATGATCGCGATCGGCGGCCTGATCATGGGTGCGGTCAGCCTCTGGTTCGTGGTCCGCTGCATCATGGGCATCGTGTATCTGGTGCGCGGCGAGGCCTATCCCCGCCCGCGCGCCTGGCTGATTTAGAGGCAATCGCCGCGCGAGGCGCCCAGACAGGCGTCAATGGCGCGGCGACCTTCCCCTGCGGGTTGAGACGGCTCGACGCAAACCAGACCGTGCGCTGATCTGCGCGGCCTGGCGAAGGAGAGCCCTGGGGAGGGTCTTTCTTTTACTCGGGACAACGTCTGGGGGGACGTGATGTTGGCGCGATTGGTTGGGATCGTCTTGGGGGGGATCCTGGCGACGTCGGGATACGTGGTGGCGGGCTGGGGCTCGCTGGGGAACTGGGCCACGTCTCTCGATCTCGGACCGTTCGAGCCGCATCGCCCGATCGTCGGGATAGTGGCGGCGATCGCGGGCGGAGGGCTCGTGATCGCCGCCCTGCTTCCGGCCAGGCGCAAAGCGCGTTCAAAGCCTCTGGCGCTGGGCGAGGCGCCGGAAGTACGTTGGATCCCCTATGGCCAGCCGGTTCCGCCGGCAGAGCCGCCGATTCCGCCTCAGCCCGAGCCGCAAGTCATCGTCACGCCCACCCCTGTTCCGCCCCCGGCGACACCGGTCGCCGCGCCTGCGCCGCCACCTCCGCCCAAGCCGCCGACTTTCGCCGAACTGCGCGCCCGCCTGGTCACGGCCGCTCGCACCGAGGCCTGGGCCGAGGGCGCGCGCGTTCTGATGGCGATGAAGAGCGCCGCCGCCACCGACGAGGAGCGGGCCCTGTTCCATCGCGATTTGGGTGACTTCGCCCATGGCCAGGGGCGGATGGACGACGCCGCCGACGCCTATGAGAACGCGGTCTCCTTCGCCCGTCAGGTGCGCCATGATCGGCCCACCGACGACACGATCGAACTGCTGGCCGGCGCGCTGTGCGGCGTCGGCGATGTGGCAGAGGCCGAAGGCCGTCTGGACGCGGCCCTGTCGGCCTTCGAAGAAGCCTTGGCCCTGCGCCGCACGCGCGGCGGCCGCGAAGTCGGCGATCCGGGCGCCCAGCGCGCCCTGTCGGTGAATCTGGAGCGCCTGGCCGACCTGCGCGAGGATCGGGGCCATCGTATGCGGGCCCTGGACCTCTATCGCGAAAGCTACGACATCGCCGGCCGTCTCGCCGCCGCGGACCCGGCCCGCTTCGGCCCGGACCTCGTCGCGACGCGGGCGCGGATCAGCGAGCTGGAAGCGAAGATCTCGGGCTAGCGCTCGTCCCCGCGCATCCGCATCTGACGGCTGGAGAGGATGTGCTATGAGGTCATTCATGACTGCCGACACGCCTCCCGCCGAGACCCCCATGCAGAAAGCCCTGCGCCTGAAGCAGGCGTCGCTGGATGCCCGTCCCAAGGCCCCCCGCGGCGGCAAGTTCCAGCGGCAGCAGGCCAACCGCGCCGCCTCGGGCGACTCGCGTCCGTGGGGTAGCCGCTGATGGCCGGCCTCAAGGACAAGCGCGGCTTCATCGACAAGGATCGTCTGGATCTCTCCGAGCGTCAGGCTGTCGAGTACTGGATGAAGCGCTGGGGCGTCACCCGCGACCAGATCACCGCCGCCCACCGCAAGGTCGGCCGGATGACCAAGGACATCGCCGCGGAGCTCGGCAAGAAGCGCTGAGACCGCGCCGTCATTTTCGCGCGCGGTCGCGTCTGTCATCGTTTGCATAGTCTCTTGCGAGTCGGAGACGTGGAGCGGCGCAGATGGCGAGCGTGGACGTTGGCGAGGTTGAGCTGGAGTTTGCCTGCCCGCGATGTGGTGCGGGAGCGCGGGCGACGATCGAGGCCGTGCGCATGCTGCCGGTGATCGACTGCCCGGCCTGTGGCGAACGGTCGGGCGTCGATCTGGAGGCTTTCAGCGCCCAGGTCACCGCGGCCGAGGCCTCCGCCAAGGCGGCGCGGCGTAAGCGCAAGGGGCCGTAAGCCAAGGCCGCCAAAGGTCAGGGTCCCCGAACGGCAACCTTGCCGGGCGTCAGGTTTCCGCTACCGTCACTTCCAACAGAACAACGATAATCTGAGGGAGTGAGACCATGACGCCGCCGGATGGCGCGTCGCCCTCGCGCGACGCTGCTTCAACGACCGCCAACATCCCATTCAAGCCGCTGCCGATGAAGGGGCCGGACGTCACCGTCGAGCGGCGCGCCGACGGGACCATCGTCATCACGTCCAACCATCCGCCGGGCGAAGGGCCACGCTCGATCGCCCATCTGCTGGCGCAGAAGGCCGGCGAGCACGGGGAGCGGCCCTATCTCAAGCAGCGCGAACCGGGCCACGGCCCCTGGCGCGGCGTCAGCTACGGCGAGGCCCTGCGGGCGGTCGAGGGCGTGGCCCAATGGCTGCTGGACCGCGGCCTGAAAGCCAATGACAGCGTGATGATCCTGTCAGGCAACTCGATCGAGCACGCCCTGATGACCCTGGGCGCCTACACCGCTGGCGTCCCGGCCGCGCCGATCAGTCCGGCCTACAGTCTGATCTCCACCGACCACGCCAAGCTCAGGCACTGCTTCGAGCGCGTGGCGCCGCGCGTCGTCTTCGCCCAGAGCGGTATGCTGTTCGACAAGGCCCTGGCGACGCTGAAGGCCATCGACCCGACGATCGCGGTGATCACGGTGGACGGGACCGGGGAGGGGGCCGTTCCATTCTCTGAGATCGCCAACACCGAGCCGACGGCGGCCGTGGGGGTCTCTCGTGAGGCGGTCGGCCCGGCGACGGTGGCCAAGTACCTCTTCACTTCCGGCTCGACGGGCATGCCCAAGGCCGTGCCCCAGACCCACGGCATGATGGCGGGCGTGATCGCCGGCCAGGACGGCCTCAAGCTGGACGAGCCCGAAACCGGCGAGATCCCCCAGAGCCTGGAATGGATGCCCTGGAGCCATATCTCGGCCGGCAATATCAGCTTCAACGGCACGCTGTGGGCCGGCGGCACTCTGCATATCGACGAGGGCAAGCCGCTGCCTGGCATGTTCGAGACCACGATCAAGAACCTCTACGAGGTCTCGCCGATCGTGTTCGGCTCGGCCCCGATCGCCTTCTCGATGCTGGCCGAGGCGATGGAGAACGACCCGACCCTGCGCGCCTCGTTCTTCAAGAACCTGCGCTACATGGGCTATGGCGGGGCGACCCTGTCCAACGACGTCTATGAGCGACTGCAGGCCTTGGCCGTGGCCGAGACCGGCCATCGCATCCCGCTGACCACCATGTATGGCGCGACCGAGACCCAAGGCATCACCGTCACCCACTGGATCACCGAGCGGGTCGGGCTGGTGGGCCTGCCGCTGCCGGGCATTCAGCTGAAGCTGGCCCCCAACGGCTCGAAGTACGAGGTGCGGGTGAAAGGGCCGACGGTGGCGGCCGGCTATCACAAGGATCCAGAGAAGACCGCGGCCGCCTTCGACGAGGAGGGCTTCTACAAGCTGGGCGACGCGGCGCGGTTCGTCGATCCGGAGGATCCGGCCAAGGGCCTGGTGTTCGACGGCCGGGTGACCGAGGACTTCAAGCTGGACAGCGGCACCTGGGTCAGCGTGGGCGTGCTGCGGCCCGACATCGTCGCCGCCTGCAGTCCTTACATCCACGACGCGGTGATCACCGGCCAGGACAAGGGCTTCATCGGCGCGATGCTGTGGCCTTCGCCGGCCGGGCTGGCGGCGCTGGTCGCCGATGACGGCCCGGGGACGCCCCTGGAGAAGCTGGTGGCCATCGTCCGCGAACGGCTCGGGGCCTTCAATGCCGCGGCTGGCGGCTCGTCGCGCCGGGTGGGGCGGTTCACGATCCTGACCGAACCACCCTCGATCGACGCCGGCGAGATCACCGACAAGGGCTACGTCAACCAGCGCGCGACGCTGGAGCGGCGGGCTGACCGGGTCGAGGCGCTGCACGCCAAGCACCCGGGCGAGGGGGTGTTCGGGGTCTGACCCGGGCTCTGAGGGTCACCACTTCATCCCGCTCCGCACGAGCACTGCGGTCTTGTCGGACATGTCGAAGGCCATCAGCTCGGGCGGCTTGGCAGGCGGGGCCTTGGCCTCGTCGGGCCAGCCCTCGTGATATTCGAGGGCGGCGATCTCGACCTTCCCCGAGCCTTCGCCTTCGATGGTGAAGCTGAGGGTCACGCCGTTCGGATCAGGCGCGTGGTAGGTCAGGCTCGACCATTGACCGCCTTCCGTCTTCAGCGTGATCGGGCGGCCGTTCAGGCGCGGCGAGGTCAGCGCGCTGCTGGGGCGCAGGCGGATGCTGACCAGCTCGGCGCCGGCAGTTGGGATCAGGCGGACCAGCAGGCGGTTTTCAAGGCGGTCGACGGTCAGATGCGGCGCCTCGACCGGGGCCGGGCGGGTCTCGGACATCCAGACCGGCTTGTTCCAGAACGGGGCCAGGGTCTGCTGGGCGGGCTTGGAGCCGCCGTCGTCGGGCAGGGTCGCCTTGGTCCAGGCGTCCAGGCGCGGCTGGCCGGCGATACGCCAGGCCTTGCCGGTCGACAGGTCGGCCAGGTGCAGGGCCTGGGTGATGCCCGGCCGCTCGGCGTCGCCGCCCAGGCGGGCGGCGTTGGCGATCAGGGCCAGGCCGGCGACGGCCAGGACGCCGGCGGCGCGCCAGGCCCAGCGGGTGGCGGCGAAGTCGTGAGCCAGGGGCGACAGGGCCGGGGCGGCCAGCATGGCGAAGGCGGCCATGATCGCTGGCATGGTCAGCCCGAGGCCGGCGAAGGTCCACGCGCCCCAGGCGCTGAGCTGGGCGGTCGAGAGGACTGCCAACGCTCCAACGGCGAAGGTCAGGGCCAGGGCGACCCGCTTGTCGCGCGTGCCGCCCACGCCGATGACCAGGGCCGCGCCCAGGGCGGCGATCAGCAGCGGCCAGGTCAGCATCACGGTCGCACCGGGGGCGAGGGCCTGGGCGACGACGCTGAGGATCAGCAGCGTTATCATCCCGCCGATCCAGGCGCCCAGCACATAGGTCCGGAAGCCCAGGGCGGCGACCACCAGCACGGCGGTGGCGACGCCAAGGCCGAGGCCGATCGGGTCGAAGCCGCCAGCCAGGCTGCACGCGCCGCCCAGGGCCAGGGCGATGATCGTCGGGATCATCCGGGCCGCGCCTCGCGCCTGGGCGGTGGCGACGGCCAGGCCGGCGGCGACCGCGGTGAGCGCTGCGCCCCATAGCAACTGATCGAAGCGGGTCAGCAGGCCGTAATAGCGCTGGACGTCGGTGACCATCAGCATCCGCCCCGCCAGGTGCAGGACCAGGGCCGCGCTGGTCGCGATCAGCAGCAGGCCGGCCATGCCGCGAGCGATCTCCCAGCCGCTGGCGCCGCGTCCGGCCAGCGCCCGCCAGGCGGTGAAGCCGATCAGGCCGGCGGCGAGGATCAGCAGCCCCCAGCCGACGACCGGCGGATAGCTGACCAGGAACAGGCCCAGCACGTCGGAATAGATGGCGTTCGGCGCCTTGGCCGGCAGCTCGCGGGCGTCGGCCAGGGCGCGCACGGTCGGCAGGGTCTGGTCGCCCATGTGCTGCAGGCTGCCCTTGTCCAGGTGGTCGGGACGGGCCAGCGGCGTGTGATAGGCCAGCTGATTGTCGATGAAGGCCAGGTTCAGCCCTGGCAGCCCACGCTTCACCGCGTGGGTGAAGTCGGTGTCGTTGGGCATCTTCTCGTAGACGGTCGAGGCCATGGAGTTGGCCGACGGACCCTTGGCCGTCCGGGCGAAGACGCGTATCAGGCCGCCGTTCTGCGGGCCGGTCTGGAACATGGCCGCGCGGCCGGCGTCGCCGCGGGCCTCCATGTTCACGACCAGCCCCACCCGCTCCAGCGTCGGGTCACGGTTGAAGAAGGCGTCGGCGCCCAGCAGGCCGGCTTCCTCGGCGTCGGTGAACAGGAAGATGACATCGCGCACCGGCGGGGCGCCGGCCTTCAGCGCCCGGGCGATTTCCAGGGCTGCAGCCGCGCCGGCCGCATCGTCGGCGGCCCCGGGCGAATTGTGGACCGAGTCATAGTGGCTCATCACCAGGATGGCCGGCAGGGCGCGGTCCTGGCCCGGCAGCACGCCGATCAGGTTCTGCACCGCCGCCACGTTCAGGACGCGGTCGTTGCTGGGATTGGGCAGGAAGCCTTCGCCGACCCGGACGGAAACCTCCAGCCCCAGCTCGGTCATGCGGCTCAGGAGATGGTCGCGGACCTTGGCGATCTGCGCCGAGCCAGTGGGGTGCGGGGCGCTGGCGATGGCGGTGACGTCGGCCATGGCGCGCATCGCCGAGAAGTCCGTGGGCGGCGCATTGGCGGCGACGGGGGCGGGCGGCCTCTGGCTCCAGGCGCCCAGCGCCAGGCCGATCACGAGGCAGATCCAGAATCCGAGGAAGCGGATCGTCTTCATGGGCCGCGGTCTCCGACGTCGAGAAAGTCCCCCACGCCCATGCTGAGGTGATGCGGCCCGATCCGAAAGCCCCGAACCCGGAGAAAAGCGGGGATGAAGCGGGACAAAAGAAAAGGGGCGACCCGGTCGCCCGGATCGCCCCTTTCCCTCTTCCGAAAGCCGGCGGACCTCGAAGGGCCTCCGGTTCCCCCTCCCGGTTTGACTAGAACTTCGAGCGCAGGGTGACGCCGTAGGTCCGCGGCGCGCCCAGGAACGCGTCGTAGGTGTTGGTGTCGTTGGCGGGAACGTAGGTCGTCTGCGTGGCGCTGAGGCCCGAGGAGCCTTGCAGCGGGCCGTTGAAGCCCACCTGCATGTACTTCTCGTTGAGCAGGTTCTGGGCCCACAGCTCCAGCATCCACTTGTCGTCGTCGGCGCCCAGGCCCACGCGGCCGTTCACGACCGTGAAGCCCTTCTGGATCTTGGGCGGGAACAGGTCCGAGCCGGTGTTGTAGCTGGACGAGTACTTGGCGCCCAGGTTGAAGCGGGCCTTCATGCCCGTGCCGACCTGCGTTTCGTAGGTCACCGAACCCGAGGCCGAATACAGCGGGGCCAGCGACATCCGGCTGCCGGGCAGCAGGGCCAGGGCGTTGGTCGGGTCGTTGGGCACCTTGTCGCTGCCATACTCGGTCTTGGCGTAGGTGAAGCCGCTCTGGACGGTCAGGCCACGCACCGGGGTGAACCACAGGAAGTCGGCGTCGATACCCTTCGAGGTCACTTCCGGGATCGAGCGGACCGCGAACGAGGTGCCCAGGAAGGTGTTCAGCTGGAAGTCGGTGAACTTCTGATAGAAGCCGGTGACGTTGAAGAGCACCGTGCGATTGAACAGGGTGTTCTTCAGGCCGATTTCATAGCTGTCGACGAACTCGGCCGGGAACGAGGTGTCGTAGATCGGCGTCACGCCGTTGCCGCCCGAGGGCAGGCCGTTCGACGACTGGGTGCGGTCCAGGTTGAAGCCGCCGCCCTTGTAGCCGCGGGCGAACGAGGCGTAGGTCATCACTTCCGGCGAGAAGCGGTAGGCGGCCTTGATCGTGCCCGACCATTCCTTGTCCGTGCGCGTCTGCTCGGTGCCGCGGCCGTTGAACAGCGGGTTGGCCCAGGGCAGGCACAGATTGCCGATGACGGTCGGGGTGGCCGCCGCGCCGACGATGCCGGCGATGCGGGCCTGGCCGGCCGGCGACAGGGCCGTGCCGCAGCCGATGCCGCCGTCCGAGTTGGTCTGGTAGGTGAAGAGGTCCTTCTTCTCTTCGCCGTAGCGCAGGCCCGCCGTGATGCCGAAGGCTTCGGTGAACTGGTAGGTGTTGTTGGTGAAGAACGAGATCGTGGTCGAACGCTGGCTGTAACGGTCGTACAGGCCCTGGCCCGGGGTGAAGGTCGTGTTCGGGGCGCGGCCGGTCAGCAGCGACACGAAGTTGGCGATGCCGGCCGGGTTGGTCGCCGAGCGCGACAGCAGGCGGCCCAGATACTGTTCGTAGTCGCGGCCGAACAGGAAGTTGGCGCGGGTCTCCAGGCGTTCGTCGGCCAGGAAGGTGCCGACCAGCCAATCCAGCTTGCCGGCCTTGCCCGCTAGGCGCAGCTCCTGGGTGTAGGTCCGGAACTTCGAATAGTTCGTGCCGTCCTTGTTGCGATAGGTGATGTCGGCGGTCGAGAAGTCGGCGTCCTGGCCGTTGTCGGTGCGCCAGTCGCGAATGGCCGAGATCGAGGTCAGGGTGCCCCAGTCGAAGTCGATATTGCCTTCCAGCGAGACACCCTTGTCCTCGACCGACGACGGCGCGCCGCGGTTCGAATAGGCCACGCGGGCATAGGGATCGGCGGTGGTCGCCAGGGCCGGGCCGCCGTTGAGCAGGTTCAGGATGGCCGCGGTCGGACCGGTGCGGATCTGCACGGCGCCGCAGCAGTTCTCGTCGCGCTTGGTGTAGTCGGCGATGATCTTGAAGGTGGCGCGGTCGTCCGGAATGAACAGCAGCTGGCCGCGCACGGTGTAGAAGCCCTGATCGCCGTCTTGGTCGCGATCGCTGGGACCCTTGCCCGTGATGACCTTGTTGAAGCCGTCGCGCTCGCGGGCGGCGAAATAGATACGACCAGCCATCTTGTCGCCGGCGATCGGGCCGGTCACCGACAGCGATGCGCCCTTGGCGTCATAGTTGCCATAGACCAGCTCGGCCTCGCCGCCGAACTCGAAGGACGGCTCCTTGGTCACGATGTTGATGACGCCGGCCGAGGTGTTCTTGCCGAACAGGGTGCCTTGCGGGCCCTTCAGCACTTCGATGCGGTCCATCTCGCCCAGGTCGCCGAACGAGACGCCGTTGCGGGGGCGATAGACGCCGTCGATCACGATGCCGACCGAGCTTTCCAGGCCGGGATTGTCGCCGACGGTGCCGATGCCGCGGACGCGGGCGGTGGTCGAGGCTTCCGACGTGGTCGAGGTCACGGTCAGACCGGGAGTCAGGATCGTCAGGTCCTTGATGTCGCGGACGCCGGTGTCCTGCAGCAGCTTGGCGCCGACGGCGGTCACCACGACCGGCACGTCCTGAAGGTTCTGTTCCCGCTTCTGAGCGGTGACGACGATGCTGTCGACGGTTTGGATTTCCTGAGCCTGGACGGCGCTCGTAGCGCCAAGGCCGGCCAGGACAACAGCGGACGCAGTGCCGCAAAGCACCTGGTTGAAGCGCATTTCCTACCTCGGTTTGTTGTAGCCAAGCGCGCTTGCCCGCCCCCAGCCTGTTTTTCGTTGGTTCGCTCGAACGACTGTTCGAATGAATAGCCAAGGGTTAGGCGCCGCCTACCGTCTCGGCAAGCTAAAATCCCTGTGATCTAAAGGTGATTGCGTCGGCTGTTGCTCGGAAGCGACAGCGTTCGGCGAGCGTCATCGACATTCGAATACGGAAATTCGATGAGGGCTTGCGGCCGTCGCGCGCGGACCTCATCTGGCGACGATGCCGTACTCGCCCGCCTACCGTCCCGATCCGCGCTTCCAGGCCCTGGGGGGCGAGTTTTCCGATCCGGTGGCGCCGGCCGACTTTCCCGAGACGATCCTGCGGTTCCGCAATGACCGCGCCGCTGCGACGGTCGGGCTGGAGACTTTGGACGACGCCGAGTGGGTTCGGCGCTTTGGGCGCTTTGATCCGCTGCCGGACAATCAGGTCCAGCCGCTGGCCATGCGCTATCACGGCCATCAGTTCCGCAGCTACAATCCCGACCTCGGCGATGGACGCGGCTTCCTGTTCGCCCAGTTGCGCGAGACGGGGACGGCCCTCAATAAGAAGGGGCGCCTGCTGGACCTGGCCACCAAGGGCTCGGGCCAGACGCCGTGGTCGCGGTCGGGCGACGGTCGCCTGACCCTGAAGGGCGGCGTGCGCGAGATCCTGGCCGCCAGCCAGCTGGAAGCCCTGGGCGTGCCGACCTCGCGAGCCTTTTCGCTGGTCGAGACGGGCGAGGCCCTGACCCGCGGCGACGAGCCCAGCCCGACGCGCTCGGCGGTGCTGACCCGTCTGTCGCACAGCCACATCCGTTTCGGCACCTTCCAGCGCCTGGCCTATTTCGACCAGCGCGCCCAGATCGGCGTCCTGGTCGACCACGTGGTCGAGACCTACTATCCGCATCTGGCCGATGCGGCCGACCGGCCGGCGGCGCTGCTGGAGGCGGTGATCGCCGCCACGGCTCGTCTCCTGGCGCGCTGGATGGCGGCGGGCTTCGTGCATGGCGTGCTCAACACCGACAACATGGTCGTGACGGGCGAGAGCTTCGATTATGGCCCCTGGCGGTTCCTGCCCCGCAACGATCCCAACTTCGTGGCCGCCTATTTCGACCATCAGGGGCTCTACAGCTTCGGACGTCAGCCCGAGGCGGTGTTCTGGAACCTGCAGCAGCTGGCTGCGTGCCTGACCCTGGTCGGCGACCAGGCCGGGTTGCTGGCGGCGCTGAATGGCTTTTCCGACGCCTATCGCCTGGCCCTTCGCGCAGCGATGCTGGATCGGCTGGGCGTGCAGGCGCGTGATGCCGACCACGATGTCGAGCTGGTCAATGCCGCCTTCCGGGCCCTGGCCGAGGGCGGCGACGCCCTGCGCTGGGAGCCGTTCTTCTTCGACTGGTTCGGTGGCGAGGCGTCCGAGGCTCGGGCGCTGGCCGGTCCGCGTGCGGGGCTCTACGGCGCCGAGACGTTCCGGGCTTTCCGCAGTCTGCTGGGCGACTATGCGCCGGAGCGGCCCGAGCGCCTGGACGAAGCGGTGTTCCAGCGTCCGGAGCCGGAAGAGCTGCTGATCGAGGAGGTCGAATCGCTGTGGGCGCCGATCGCCGTCGAGGATGACTGGGCGGCGCTGCATGCCAAGCTGGGCCGGATCGAGGAGGCGCGCCGAGCCTATGGGCTGGGCCAGCTGGACAACAAAAAAGCCGCGTTCTGAATTTTTTTGTTCGCGCCCGGAACAACCGTCAAGGTTCCGTCTTACAGTTGCGGCACAGTGCCAGCGAACAGAACCGCGCGGAGCCGACCCATGCGTATCTTCCAACCGATCATGCTGGTTTGCGCCGTGGCGATGTCGTTCGTCGGCGCTCTGGGCCTGCCGGGCTGCGCTCGCGCCATCGGCGAGTGCCTGCGCGACAACCGCGAACCCGCCTAGAGCGGATCTAGGCGGACAGCGCCTCGGTCAGGGGCGCGCCCGCCGTTTCAGCCATGATTTCCCGCCGCGCGCGGATCGGGAAGACGGCCAGGAACCGCTCCAGGAACAGCCAAGTGTCGCGGTCGTGATCCAGGTGATGGGTCAGGAGGCCGATCGGCTCGTCCCACTGGGCGGCCCTGCGACGCTGAGCCAGTAGCCGCCGCATCCGCGACAGGAACTTCCAGGCGCCGCGGAAGCGTGCGCCATCTTTCCAGCGCAGCACGTCCAGGTGCGTATCCAGGCGGCCTGCCGCATTGGGCTGGTCGAAGCCCGACACCGCCAGGATCGACGAGTCGGGCAGGGCCGCCAGCAGCTGCGGCGCCAGGTTGTTCCACGGCGGCACGAACAGGGTCGGCGCGGCGCCGGCGCGGTGAAAGGTCGTCACCGCCGTGAGCAGCTGGCCGCGAACCCAGTCGACATCGTCCTCCGCCACGATCTCGCCAAAGCCGCGGCCGTCGGGCTGGCGGTTGATGTGGCGGAAGCCATGAACGGCGATCTCGATGCCCGGCTCGGCCTCCAGGCGGCGAACCAGAGCCGGCAAGCTGGGACCGGCGATCGAGGCGAGGGTCAGGGGGGCGTCATGGCGATGGGACAGCGCCAGGAGCTGCTCCAGCGCTCCGGTCGGCGAGCGCGCGTCGTCGTCTCGCCACCACAGTACGGGCGTACGGCCGGCCTTGGCCCAGAGTTTCAGCTCCGAGCCCAGCGCCAGCCGGAAGACGAGGGACAGACGCGCCATCCGGCTTACTGGCCGGCGGCCTCGGCCAGGCGCAGCGGCACGGCGGCTGGCGCGGCGTAGGCGGGCTTGGCTTCGCAGGCACGGTTGCGGATGATCTCGCGAGCCCGCAGGTTCGACAGGATCGGATACAGGGCCGCCATCAGCGAGATCAGGAAGCCGAGATCGCCTTCCTTGTAGCCCTTGCGCGAGACGTAGCACTTGAAGAACCGCCGCACGCCGCGGAAAGCGTCGTCGGCCAGGCTCTTGATCTTGCCGTTATCGGCCAGATCCTGGCCCTTCAGGGCGGTGTAGCGGCCAAGGCGCGCGAACATGTCGGCGATGTCCTCGTCGACCATGTGGTTCAGCGGCTGGGTGAGACGGCCGCCAAAGGTCCCTTGCAGCTTTGCGCCGGGGTGGACGCGCTCGTTCTTCCACGACTTGTGACCGCGGCGGAACAGGCGGGCGGCCGACGAGGTGCCGAACGAGCCGCCCCAGCCGTGACGCACCAGCTGGTCGCCCACGTAGTTGTCGACCGGGATCTGGTACCAGTCGGCGGGGTTCGCGCCCTCGATGGTCGCGCGGATCTCCTCGCCGAACGCGGGCGTGACGCCTTCGTCGGCGTCCAGCTCCAGAATCCAGTCGCCGGTGCAGCGAGCGATGCCGGCATGCTTGCGCGGGCCTTCGACCGGGAAGATGCCGGACACGACCACGGCGCCGTACTGGCGGGCGATGGCCTCGGTTCCGTCGCTGCAGCGATCGGCCACCACCACGATCTCGTCGCAGAACGACAGCGCCGACAGGCAGCCGTGCAGGCGCTGTTCCTCGTTGTGCACGCAGATCAGGGCTGAAAGCTTGGTCATACTCACATCCTCGGTGAGCGGCCGCCCCCGCAACCGCTTCGATGTGATGACGTCGCCGGTTCGGGCCGCCCCCCGCTCCCGGCCGGAGAAATGTTGCGACCGTGCAACGGGTTTGCGAAGGGGATGCGCCTAGAAGTTGGCGCTCAGCGCCAGGCTCCAGGTCCGCGGGCGCTGCGGCGTCACCTGGCGCACCTGGCCGAAGCTGAACGGATTGCCGTAGGCGAAGGTGTCGCTGGAGCTGTTCCAGGGATTGCTGACGAACAGGGCCGCGCGCCAGCGGTCGGTCAGCAGCTGGGCCGACAGCTTGCCGGTGTAGTAGCCGCCCATGGTCGGCGAATAGCGCGGGTCGAAGGTCAGCCGCGATTCGCCGATGTAGCCGGTTTCGGCGGTCAGCATCAGCGTGGTGCGCGTCGTGACGGGGCGATGATAGGTCACCAAGCTGCCGAACGAGACGTCGGGCACGCCGGGCAGGCGGGCGCTGTCGGTGACGCCATAGCCGGGCGCGATGCGGGTCAGCTGGGGATCGTTGAACAGGGCGTTGGCCGACAGGGTCAGGCGCGGCGTGGCGCGCCAGGCGGTCTCGACCTCGACCCCGCGGTTGCGGCCGTCGCCGATGTTGGCGGTGTAGGACAGGCCCGAGGCGAAATACTGGTCGGTCTGGATGTTGCGCCAGTCGTCATAGAACACCGCCGTACGCAGGCTGATCCGCCCGTTCCAGGGATTCAGCGTCATCCCCGCTTCGTAGTTGCGCAGGTGGTCGGGGCGGAAGACGCGGCGGGTCTCGCTGGGCGTGACCAGGCCTCCGGAGTTGAACCCGCCAGCGCGATAGCCCTCCGAGGTCAGCAGATAGATCAGGCCGCCGTGCGGCAGCTCGCGCTGGAGGGACAGCTTGGGCGAGAAGCCCTCGAAGCCGGCCTTGCGGTCCAGGTCGCGCGACTGCCCCGGCGCTGGGGCGGTGACGTAGGAGCGGGTGTGGACGGTGGTCCTGAACTTGCGGCCGCCGGCCGCGATCCGCCAGCCGCCGCCCAGGTCATAGCTGGCCTCGCCATAGAGGGCGTATTCGTTCAGTCGATCCTTGCGGTCCTCGTCATAGACGCTGCGGGTCATGGCGGCGGTGCGGGCGCGCAGGTCGGCGTCGCTTTCCTCGATGCTGGTGGCGGTGAAGGCCCCGATCAGCCAGCGCAGCCGGCCGCGCTCTGGGCCGGTGTAGAGCACGTCCTGCACGGCCATCCGCACCTTGGAGCGCTCGTCATAGACGCCCAGCTCGATGGCCTGCTCGGAGAACTGGCTGAGCGACAGGGTGGCGTCGTAGCGGCTGGCGAAGCGATGGGTGACATAGCCGGTCACGGCCTCAAGCCGGCCCCAGTCGCCGGACCCGGTGATCTTCATCGAGGCCAGGCCCAGGCGATTCTGGTGGGTCTCGCGTACCTGGTTGGCGCGGCGCGGACCCGTCGGGGCCAGAGTGACGTACTGGGTGTCCTTGGACGAGATGGTCTGGCCGGCCGCGCTCAATCGCACCTGCCAGTCGCCGAGATCGGCGCGCCAGACCGCCCGGCCGCCTCGGCGAGTTGTGCTGTCGACGTTGGACAGGCGCAGGGCGACGTCGTCCAGATAGCCGCCGTCAAGATCGTAGTAGGCCGCTGCCCGCAGCGCCGAGTTCTGGCTGGTCGGCGCATTGACGACGCCTTCCAGGCGGTAGCTGTCCGAACCGGATTGGGTGCTGGCCGTGGTCGCGCCGAGCGAGGCTGACCAGGCGCCCAGCTCCGGGGTGCGGGTGACGATGCGGTAGACCCCGCTCAGGGACCCGCCGCCGTACAGGGCGCCTTGCGGGCCACGCATCACCTCGACCCGGTCGACATCGATCAGCCGCAGGTCCGGATCGGGCGCGTTGTAGTTGACCGGCAGGTCGTCGAGATAGGTCCCGACCGTCGACTGGGTGCGACCCGTGAAGGTGCCGTCTGACAGGCCGCGCAGCAGGATCTTGTTCCGTGCCGCGCCCAGATTGGTGGTGATGAAGCCGGCGGTCTGGCGGGAGACCGAAGCCGTTTCGCCGACGCCGGTGTCCTGCAACTGCGATGCGCCGATGACGCTGACCCCGCCGGGCAAACTGCCCAGGCGCGCGGGGCGCTTGCCGGCGCTGATCACCAGCGGGGCCAGGGGGGCGATCGTTTCAGGCTGTGCGAGCGCTGGCTGGGGAAGGGGCCTGAACCGCGCCGGCGCTGGCGGGGGCGGCAGCCAGAAACGCACCGTGCGCGCGTCGATGAACGCGTAGCGGCAGCCCCCGCCCTCGGAGGTCAGCCGGTCCAGAGCCTCTTTCAGCGTATAGGGGCCAATGAGGGGAACGCCGGGGCCCTTGCAGGCTTCGACGCCGCCCAGGCTGACGCCCATGCGGATTCCCAGCTCGATCAGGGTTTCGGCGGCGGTGGGCTTTCGGATGTCCAGGCGCACGCGCTGGTCCGCGGCGATCGCCGCGCGGCCGCTCGTCGCCAGGATGGCGGCGGCCAAGAAGATGCAGGCCCGGCTCAGGGCCGGACCCGCTCAGGAGCGCTAATGTGAAGCGGACGGCCTTCCGCGCAGGACAATCGCATCATCGGTCGGCGTCGCCGAAATCGGCATCAAGCTAGAAAGGCGGCGGACCATCGCATCCTGGCCATCCACGATCAATACGCCGGTAAACCGAAGGTCTGCGGTGTTTTCGCCTTCGAGGCGAAGCGGTCGGTCGAAATAGCGGTTGATGTCGCTGACGATACGGCCCAGCGGCTGGTCGCGATAGATCAGTCGGCCCGACTTCCAGCCGACCTGGTCCTCAGCGGCGACCTTGCTGACCGTGATGCTGGCCGCGCCTTCGGTGTGCTCCAGCATCTGGCCGGGACGCAGGCGCACCGGCTCATCCTGACCGTCGGTCGAGACCTCGACCAGGCCGCGCAGCACGGTGATGCTGAGCTGGCCGTCGCGGCGGCGGACGTCGAACTTGGTGCCGACCACGCGCACGGTCTCGTCGCCGGCCGTGATCAGGAAGGGACGATGGGCGTCGTGCGCTACGTCGAACAGGGCCTGGCCATCGTGGACGGTGACGCGGCGGGCGTCCTTCTCCAGGCGCACGGACAGGTGCGAGTCGGTGTTCAGGTCGATGTGGCTGCCGTCGGCCAGCTGCACCGCGCGACTTTCGCCCTTGGCGGTCGTGTACAGGGTGTCGGGTTGCGGCAACAGCTCGCCCCACGGGGCCACCGTCACAGCGACGGCGAGGGCGGCGGCGGTCGCGCCCAGGCCGCCCAGCCAGCGCCAGTCGACAGCGAACGGCTGCCTGGCGGTCGCGGTGCGGGGCTTGGTCAGGGCTGAGCGCATGGCTGGACCCCGGTGGAAGATCTCTTCGTCCACGGCCTGGATGGCGTCATACGCCTCCTGCGCGCCGGGCTCGGAAAGCCAGGCGTCGAACGCCAGCCAGTCGGTCTCATCGACCTCCGGCCGCTGCAGCCTGGTCAGCCAATCGGCCGCCTCCTGCAGATGTTGCGCTGACCGGCTCATCCGGTGGTGCTCCCACGAGGATCCATCATCCCCTGGCCCATAGACGTCGCCGTTCTGCGCCATCCCCCATGCGACATGTCATAAATCAACGGAGCCGCCTCGTCAGGGTCTTCAAGGCAGAGCTTATGTGCTTTTCCACGGTGCTGATACTGATGCCCATGCGACGGGCGGTTTCGGCGTGGCTGAAGCCCTCCAGCTTGTGCAGTTGAAAGGCCTGCTTGGTCTTGCCCGGCAGGTCCTCGACGGCGTCGACCAGGGCCTTCAGGCGCTGACGGCTCTCGACGACGGCCTCGGCGGTCGGCTCATCGGCGACATCGTGACCGGCCATGGCGACGGTGTTGACCGCGCGCCAGTCGGCGTCGCGCGCGCCTGAGCGCTTCTGGCTGCGCAGCCGGTCCAGCATCAGGTTCGAGGCGATGCGGTGCAGCAGGGCGGATGGATTGTCGATCGGCCCGACATGCTCCATGCCGCTGATGCGGATGTAGAGATCCTGCACCAGGTCCTCAGCCTCGGCGCGGGAGCCCAGACGCGCCGCGTAGAAACGCGCCAGATTGGCGCGCTTCTGCTCGTACAGGCCAAGCAGCAAGGCCTTGTCCGAGTCCGTGACGCTCAAAGAATCTCCCGTATCCACCGATGCCCGCCCCTAATGGCGCCGCACTATCCATCTTTTTGATCGAAAGACGATCGTTAGTTCGAGCGACAGTCGAGGACCATTCAGGACATTGACCAGACAATTCGAAGGCCTTTGACGAGAATGTCCCGGTTTCTGTTGTCCAGCTCATGATTTCACCAACCCTGAGTCGAGAAGGGGGGCGCCTGGACTTGGCTTTATGTGGCGAAATGTCGCGGCGGCTTGCGTGGGGCGATAACGTCTTTATCCGCCTGGATGTTTTGACGACTTCGGTCGGAGTGCGGTCTAATTCGTCCGCAGGCTGTGCAAGCCGGCAATGTAATCCATTGTAAAAACAGCAGGCTCGTGACTGGTCGTAATGGCGTGGGCGTCGTTAACCTCCCACGGTTGCGGCTAAGGGAGGGCCCGGAATGAGCCCGATCGACATCCAGATCCGCCGCGGCGTGCGACATCAGACGGTGTCACAGCGCCCGCCGCAGCGCAGACGTCGCCGCTATGCTCCGATCGTTCTCGCGATCCTGGCCGCCGCCGCAGCCTGGGCGCTGATCGTGTTCGGCGGCGTGACCGTGGGCGCGTGGCTGGCGTGACCTGACGAGGCGCTGGGGTTATCGTTCACATGTCGGAACTTTTGGGGAGGCCGATCATGCGGACCTGGACGCCTATGCTGGTTGCGGCCGGCTTGCTGGCCCTGAGCGCCTGCGCCTCGCCGCGCGCTATCGGCGAGGGCGACGTCACCGTCCTGCAGGGGGCGACCGTCGGCGCCCCGGCCAGCCCTGCGGAAGACGCCTTCGCTCAGGCGGTCCAGGCCGAGGCGATCAGCCGCCTGGGCGCGCAGGTCGGCGCTAGGCCCGATTTCCTGATTCAGGTCGGCGTGTCGCTGGCTCCCAGCACGATGGGGGTATCGACGGCCGCGGCTGAGAACGCCTCGCCCACCTGGCGCAGCCCGATCCCGCCGATACGGCCTTGGAATCGCAAGGGCCCCGTCCGCGCCGTCACCCTGGCGGTGCTGGACGCCAAGACGGGCAAGACATTGGCCTGGTCCTCGGTGCGCGCACGCAAGGAAACGCCCGCCGTCGTCGCCGATTTGCTGGTCAAGGCGCTGCGGCTGACAGCGAAGGCCGCCTAGCCCACTCCGTGGCGGGGCAAGCTGACGGTGAATTCCGAGCCGACGCCGGGTTCGCTGCGGCACGAGACCTCCCCGCCATGGCGGGCGATGGCCGCGTGCACGAAGGCCAGGCCCAGGCCAGCGCCGCCGGCGGCCTCCGATCCCGGACGCTCGAAGCGCTGGAACGGGCGGAAGGCGGTGGCGGCCTCTTCGCGTGAGAAGCCCGGGCCCTGGTCGGCGACCGACACCTCGACCGTCGGGCCGCTGTCGGAAGGGCGCTCGGACAGGGCGACGGTGATGGCCGAGCCCTCGGGGCCGTACTTCACGGCGTTGCCCAGCAGATTGACCAGGGTGCGGGCCAGGACGCTGCGATCGCCCAGAACCATAAGCGGCGCGTCGCCGCCGACCTGTTCGATGCGGATCTTGCGCTGAGCCGACTGCGGCCAGACCTCGTCGATGGCCTCGACGGCGACGTCGGAAAGGTCGACGGGCTCCAGGAACACCGGCGTGACCTCGGCGCGCGCCAGCTGCACGAAGCCGTCCGCCAGCGCCAGCGTGCGGCGGGCATAGGCCGAGATCCGCTCGGCCAGCTCCGGCGGCACGTCCGGGGTCGTGGCCAGCAGGGCCAGGATCGAGGTCTGCGGCGAGCGCATGTCGTGGGTCAGCAGCTGCAGCGCCTGTTCGCGCTGGCGCATGGCGGCGGTGAGGATCGAGATGTCGGCCAGCCGCACGATCCAGCCGGCCGGCGCGCCTTGGGCGTCGCGGCGGAACACGGTCTGCAGGTGGAAGGCCCGGCCGTCGGCCAGGTGCAGGTCGATCGGGGCGTGGCGCTCCGTCGCCTGCGGCCAATCCAGCTCGAAGCGGTGGCCCAGCGGCTCCAGGGTGTTGATCAGGTCGGCCAGTGAGGCGCCCTGCGGCGGCAACGACTTGAACAGCGCCTCGGCGGCGGCGTTGGCGGCGATCACCCGGCCACGGATGTTGGCCACCAGGGTGGCGTCGGGCAGGCTGAACAGGGCGTCGGCCGAGAACCGGCGCAGGTCGTCGATATGGCTGATGGCCTCGCCCAGGCTGGAGGCCTGGCGGGCCACGACGTCGCCCTCGAAGCCGACCGGGGCGGCGGGCTTGCGGCCACGAGCAATGGTGCGGATGCGGGCCAGTTCGTGGCTGAGCAGATCGTTGACCCGGCCCAACTGAGTCCAGCCCCAGACCAGGGCGACGATCTTGAGGCCGATGACGGTGGCGATCGGCGACAGCCAGATGCGGCCCAGCCAGAACATCGCCGCCGAATAGGCCAGGCCCACCAGGCACAGGCCGATGGTCAGCACCAGGTTGGCGCGCGGCGGCAGCACCAGCAGGCCGGCCATCAGCAGCCATAGCAGGGTCAAGGTGAAGACCACCCGGCCGAACGGACCGACCGGGGTGATCATCTGGCCGCTGCGCAGGCCATCCAGGACGCTGGCTTGCAGCTGCACGCCGGTCATGCTGGCCGCGTCGGGGGTCACCGGGGTGGGGAAGGCGGGGCCCAGGCCCGGCGCGGTCATGCCGATGAAGACCGTGCGGCCGGCGATCAGTTCGGCCGGCACTTCGCCCTGCAGCACGCTGGAGAAGCTGACATGGCGGTAGATCGACGGCGGTCCGGCGAACGGCACCAGCAGGGTTTGTTCGGCGCCGCGGGTCGGATCGGGACCGTCCTGCGGCCGGGTGGCGCGGTGGACGACGGTGACGAGATCGGGGCTCAGCGCAGGTCCATGGGCTTCGAACGGCGCCATGCGGCGAACCACGCCGTCGTCGTCGAACCGGACGTGGGCCAGGCCGACGCCGGCCGCGCCGGCGGCGACGCTGGGGACGGGGCCGATGACGCGGGAGGGAGCCTCGCCTTCGCCCTCCGCCAGGAACTGCGGCAGATAGACCTTGCCTGAGCGGGCGACAGCCGCGCCCAGCGCCTGGTCCTGGGCCGGATCGGCGGCGGGCTGGTTGAACAGGATGTCGTAGACGATGGCCTTGGCGCCGGCTTGGTCCAGCTGATCGATCATGTCGGCATGGACCGTGCGCGACCACGGCCAGGCGCCCAGCTGGGCCAGGCTGCGGTCGTCGATGTCGATGATCAGGATCGAAGGATCGGCGGGGCGACCATCGGCGCGGATCAAGACGTCGTACAGGACGTCGTCCACCCGCTTGGGAGGGGCGATGGCGAACACGGCCATGACCAGGCTGGCCAGGGTCGCCAGCAGCAGCCACGACAGAAGCCGGCCGGAGGGCGGCGGATTGGTGCGGGTTCGGGAGGCGATCTTCGTCACTTACGCGATGGCTTGGAGGGGCCGGTCTGTTTCGGCTGACCGATCTGCAGCGGTTGCAGCGAGCCTGCCTTTTCGCTGACGATGCCGTCCTTGAAGCGCGTGGCGATCACCCGCCACTGGTAGGCGCCTGCCGGCAGGTCGGTCACGGTCACCTGCGGCTCGGTCAGGCCCGGCTGGTCCACCACCGGCACCTGGTCGTTGGCGTCGGAGAACATCTGGAAGCGATAGTTGCGCACGCCTTCGCCCGCCGCGCTCCAGCGGAACAGGAACTTGCGGTGCTTGCCCTCGCGCGTGTCGCTGGGCGCGCCGGCGGTCAGGGTGTTGAGGTCGCGATCGAAGCTGTAGTCGGCCGGGAAGCCTTCCAGCCCTCCCTGGTCCAGCGCGGTCAGGCGAACGAAATAGGTGCCGTTGGCGACCTGGCCGAAGTCCGCCGTCGGGGCGAAGCTGGTGGCGTCGGTCATCACCTCGGAGAAGATGTCGATGAAGCCGGCGTCGCGGGCCAGCTGCAGGCGATAGGCGCGCGCGCCTTCCACCGGCTGCAGGGTGAATCGGACGATCGCGTCGCTCTGGGTCTGGCCGCCAGGACCCATCTTCGGGGCGGGGAGCAGGGCCACCGGGCCGCCGACGCCGCCGGGCGTGGCGCTGACGCCGAAGCCGGCCTGAACTGGCGCGGACCCCTTCGGCAGGGCGCCGAGATCGACGCCGACTGCGCCCTTCAGCACTTCTGTTTGGGCTTTGTCGCCGTCGGCGCCGACCCGGAATTCGGTGCCGCGCACGGCCGAGACCGAGACGGGGGTGCGGACCTCGAAGCGGGCGTCGGGCGTGGTCGCCGGGGTCGCCGAGATCGTGCCGCGACCCTGGTCCAGCTGAAACACCCGCTGGGGGGCGTTGTTGATCAGCACCTGGCGCAGGCGGTTGATCCGCACACGGGTGTTGGACGGCAGGGTGACGCGCGAGCCGTCTTCCATCTCGAAGGTGGCGAAGGCGCCGGGGCCGGTGATCACCACCTGGCCCTCGGCCAGGGGCATGCCGACGCGGGCGGGGATGCGCTGGCCATTGGCCTCGACCTGCACCGGGCCGCTGAAAGCCGAGATGCTGGCGGCGATCGGGGCCGACTTCAGCAGGTTGGGGTCGATGTGCAGCCGCGAGCCAGGCTGGAGGCGCGTGGGCTTGCTGACGCGGTTGGTCTTCTGCACCGTCCGATAGTCGTCGGGACGGTTCAGGTAAGCGCGGCCCAGGCCGATCAGCGTGTCGCCCGGCTTGACCACATAGGCCACCGGCGGCTCGGCCCCGGCTTGAGCGTGGGCCTGGCCGGTCATCGCCAGAAGGAACAGAAGGCTCGCCCCCGCAGCCTTGGTCATGCCTAGTCTCCGCTACTCGCGCCCGCGGTCTCGGGATCGCAGGCTTCCAGACGATACCCGAAACCGTAGACGGTGCTGAGTCGGAAACCGTTGGTGGGACGCAGGTGCAGCTTGGCTCGCAGGCGCGAGATGTGCGCGTCCAGGGTGCGCGTCTCCAGGTCCGGGCGCTGGCCCCAGATGCGGCGCAGCAGATACTCGCGCGACAGCGGGCGCGACAGATTGTTGAACAGCAGGGACGCCAGCTGGAATTCCTTTGGCGTCAAGGCTTCGACCTGGCCAGCCCAGCTGGCGGTCTGGGCGCCGGGGTCCAGGCGGTAGGGGCCGTAGTGCTCGACCTGCGGCGACATCGGCGCGCGATGGATGCGGCGCACAACGGCGTTGACCCGGGCCAGCAGCACCTGCGGCTGCAGCGGCTTGACGATGTAGTCGTCGGCGCCGGCGTTCAGCCCCTCGACCAGGTCGGCCTCGACCGAGCGGCTGGTCAGCAGCAGCACGGGCGGCGCGGTGGACGGATCCTCGCGCAAAAGCTTGAGGGTCTGGACCCCCGACAGCTCGGGCATGTTCCAGTCCAGGATGATCAGGTCAAAGGTCTGCTTGCGCAGTTCCGCCAGCAGGCGCGTCGGCTGGGTAAAGCTCGTACACGTAAAGCCCGCCGGTTCGAGCACCGAGGCCACAAGCGCGTTGTGGCTTTGATCGTCGTCGAGCAGGGCGACTTTCATGCGTTCACTTATGCTGGGGAGGTGGCGCATCCCGCGGGGGAGCGGGATGCGCCGCGGGAAGCTCGCTGTCGGTGGGGCGACGAGCAGGCGACCAGCTCTTCATGTCTATATCGCCCGGCTCAGGTTCGCTCGACTTCGAACGGTGTTTTTACAATGCTTTACAGTCTCGTTTGTGACCTGGATCAAGTCGCGGCGCCGATGGATGGACTCAGTTTGGGGGGCAGGTCTCCCACCGGTCGCACCTCCACTGCGTCCAGGCCGAGCCATCTTGCCATGGCCTCCAGCTCCTCCACCAGGGCGTGCGGTGTCTGATCGTTCGCGCCGGGCTCGGCGTGGGCGGCCAGAACCAGCAGTTTGCCGGCCTTGCGATCGGCCTTGAGGTCGACGCGGGCGGTGATCGCCTCGTCCTGCAGGAACGGCAGGACATAGTAGCCGTGGGTGCGCTTGTGAGCCGGGGTGTAGATCTCCAACCGCACGCGGACGCCGAACATCCGCTCGGTGCGCTCGCGAAACCAGATCAGGTTGTCGAACGGGGAGAGCAGGGCGGACCCCTTCACCGAACGAGGCCGGCGCGCGTCGGGCCACAGATAGGCCGGTTGGTCCCAGCCCTTCACGGTGACGGGCGCGAGGACGCCGGCTTCGACCAGGTCGGCCACGCCCTGGCGCGCATCGGCGACCCCGAGACGGAAATAGTCGCGCAGGTCGCGCTCGGTGGCCACGCCCATGGCGCGGGCGGCGATGGTCAGCAGCTGGCGGCAGGCGTCGGCGCGGCCGGGCGTTGGGGCGTCGTGGATCCGCGGCGGCAGCACGCGCTCGGGCAGGTCATAGACCCGCTCGAAACTGCCGCGCCGCGTGGCGGTGGTCAGGCGGCCGGTCCAGAACAGGCACTCCATGGCCCGCTTGCCCTCGCTCCAGCCCCACCAGCCGCCTTCGCCCTTGGCGCCCAGGTCCAGCTCCGAGGCCGCCAGAGGACCGCGCGTGCGCACCGCGTCCAGCGCCTGGTCGATGAACTCGGCGTGGCTGCGCAGGAAGCCCGAGACGTTCTTCCAGACCCCGACGCCCTCGGCCGCGTCCTGCATCCGCCAGCGCAGCAGCGGGTGGGTCGAGAGCGGCGTCAGCGAGGCCTCGTGCGCCCAGTACTCGGCCAGGGCCGGCGTCTGGCCCCAGGCCAGCTGCTCTAGCTGCTGACGGTCATAGGGCCCAAGACGCGAGAACAGCGGCAGGTAGTGCGAGCGCGAGACGACATTGACCGAGTCGATCTGCACGACGCCCAGGTTCTCGATCGTCGACAGCAGGTGGCGCTTGCCGGGCTTGGCCGGACGGGCCCGGCCGAAGCCTTGCGCCGCCAGCGCGATGTGCCGCGCCTCAACGGCGGAAAGGGTCTCGACCATGCGGGGAGTTGAGCTTGCCTCGCTCCTCCGTGCAAGGCAGGGAGAGCGCTAACATCAGGGAAACCGCCGCATGACCGTCATCGAAAAGGGCTTGGCCCGCCTGACCCTGGCCCCCGAGGCCGGCGGCGCGGTCGCCGGCTTCACGATCGCCGGCCGCGAGGTCATGCGCCCTACGCCAGCCGGGGCGACCGACGCCCTGGACACCGCCAGCTTTCCACTCGTTCCGTTCTGCAATCGCATCCCGAACGGACGCTTCGCCTTCGCGGGCCGCGAGATCGTGTTGCCGCCGAACCTCGGCGACCATCCGCACGCCATCCACGGTCAGGGCTGGCGCGGCGTCTGGACGGTGGAGCGCGCCGAGGGCGACACCGCGGTGCTGTCCTATGTCCACGCCGCCGACGCCTGGCCGTGGTCCTATCGCGCCGAGCAGATCTTCACCGTCGACGAGACCGGCTTCCGCGTCACGCTGTCGGTGACCAACACCAGCGAGACGGCCATGCCGGCGGGCCTGGGCTTCCACCCCTATTTCCCGCGCCGGGCGGGCGAGACGCTGACGGCGGGCAATGACGGGGTCTGGATGATCGACGCCGACGTGCTGCCGACCGTCCGCCATGCGGGGCCTTGGGAGGTCGATCTGGCCGCCGGGGCGGTGGTCGAGGGGCGAGGCCTGATCGACCACTGCTTCACCGGCTGGGACCAGCGCGCCGTGCTGGCCGCGTCAGGCGCGCCGGACACGGTGATCACCGCCTCGGCCGAGAGCCGCTGGCTGCACGTCTACATCCCGCCGGGTCAGGACTTCTATTGCGTCGAACCCTGCGCCAGCCGTCCCAATCCCTTTGGCGAGGGTGAGACGGGCATGACGACGCTCCAGCCCGGCGAGAGCCGGAGCATCTGGATGGACGTGCGGTCGGCGTAAGGGGCTACTGCAGCCCCGCTTGGGCCTTCAGCCTCGCGACCATGTCGCTGGACATGTAGCCGTCGGCCGGCAGCTGGCGGCTCTGCTGCCATTCGCGCAGGGCCTTGCGGGTGCCGGCGCCGACGACGCCGTCGGCTGGACCCGGGTTGAAGCCCAGGCGCGCCAGGGCGATCTGGGCGGCCATGCGGTCCGACAGCGACAGCGGCGTCTCCACGGGCCAGGCCGTGATCGGCGGCTCGCCGCCGCCGAAGCGGTCGGCCAACAGACCGATGCCCAGGGCGTAGGACGTCGAGTTGTTGTACTTGCGGATCGCATAGTGGTTGGGCAGGGCCAGGAAGGCCGGACCGGCCGCCCCCGCGGGCAAGATCAGGCCGGCCGGCGCAGCGGCGTCGGCCGCGGTCCAGGGCAGGCCGTCGGCGCGACGCACGCCCCGGGCTTCCCACCACGACGGAACTTCGCGCGGACCTTCGGCCAGCGAATAGTCGAAGCCGGCCGGCAGGATCACTTCCTTGGCCCAGCCCACGCCGGGCTTCCAGCCGCCCTTCACGAGGAGGTTGGCGGCCGAGGCCAGGGCGTCGGCGTTCGAGCCCCAGATGTCGCGACGGCCGTCGCCGTCGAAGTCCACAGCCATGCTGCGATAGCTGGTGGGGATGAACTGGGTCTGGCCCATGGCCCCGGCCCACGAACCCTTCAGCTGAGCGCGGGAGACCTCGCCCGAATCGATGATGCGAAGGGCGGCGATCAGTTCGCCCTCGGCCCAGGCGCGGCGGCGGCCATCGGCGGCCAGGCTGACCATCGAGCGGACGACGTCGAAATTGCCCTGTAGCTGACCGAACGCCGATTCCATGGCCCAGACGGCCAGCAGGATGTCGCGCGGCACGCCGTAGCGGCTTTCCAGCTGTGGCAGGAAGGCCAGCTCGTCGCGCTTGCGGCGGCCCACGGCGACGCGGTCCTCGCTGATCACGCCCTTGATATAGTCGCCGACGGGCTTGGAGAATTCCGGCTGGCGGCCGTCCAGGCTGATGACCTTGGGATCGGGCGTGACGCCGGCCAGTTCGCGGTCCAGCAACTGCGGCGACAGGCCCTGGGCCTGGGCGCGGACGCGGAAATCGGCCAGCCAGGTGTCGAAGGCCAGCTCGCCCGCGGGCACGGGCGTGGTCGGTGAAGGCGCTGGCGCGGCGGGCGCCTGCGGGCGCGGCGCGGGGCTGGGCGGGGTGATCGCCGTCAGCGGGCCCTGCGGAGAGGTGTCCGCGCAGCCGGCGAGAAGAAGGACGAGAAAGACGCGACGATCCATGGCCATACGGGCAAGCTACCGGGGTTCGTGTAAAAGCTTCAATCACAAGCCCGACAGGACGGTGAAGTTCCGCGCCGGCATATATCCGTGAAAGCCGTGCGGATAAGGGCGTCAGCACATTGACTCAAGCCCGCGTCCTGCTTATACGCACCGCCTCCAAGACACCCCGGATGTTCCGGCCGCCTTATGCGAGCCCGAACCTCTCCGCTGAAGTACAGAGACGGTCATGAAGGTTCGCAGCTCGCTGAAGTCGCTGAAGGGTCGCCACCGCGACTGCAAGATGGTTCGCCGCAAGGGCGTCATCTACATCATCAACAAGACCGACCCGCGCTTCAAAGCCAAGCAAGGCTAATGACGGCTGCTCGTCCCAGAGCCGTTCTCTGGGATGTCGGCAACGTCATCGTGCGCTGGGATCCCCGCGCACCGTATGCGAAGCTCTTCAAGGAACCAGCCGATCTCGACTGGTTCCTTTCGCACGTCTGCACCATCCCCTGGCACGTCGAGCACGACAAGGGCGTCGGCTTCGCGGAGAACGCTGCGCCGTTGATCGCACGCTTCCCCGAGCATGCCGCCCAGATCCGCGCCTGGGACGAGCGTTTCCACGAGATGCTGTCGGGACCGATTCCCGAAACCGCGGCGGTGATCGACGCCCTGGCTGAGCGCGACGTCCCGCAATTCGCCCTGACCAATATGCCTCAGAGCAAGTGGCCGGCGGTGCAGGCGATCTCGCCCGGCCACTTCGCGCATTTCCGCGACGCCATCGTCTCGGGCGACGAGAAGGTCATCAAGCCGGACCGCCGCATCTACGAGATCGTGCTGGAGCGCACCGGCCTGCAGGCGTCGGACCTGCTGTTCATCGACGACTCGATCGCCAATATCGAAGCGGCCATGGACATGGGCTTCCACGCCCACCATTTCACGGATCCGGCGCACCTGCGCGCCGCCGTCGAGCGGCACGGCCTGCTCTAGTTCCCTTCAGGGAGATCTCGCATGAACGTCGGTTTCATCGGCCTGGGCGCGATGGGCGCGGCCATGGTGCGCAACCTGCTGGCCAAGGGCGTGGCGGTGACGGTCTGGAACCGCTCGCGCGCCATCGTCGACGAACTGGCCGCCGAAGGCGCGACCCCCGCCGCCAATCTGGAAGACGTGTTCGGGGCCGACGTGGTGCTGTCGATCCTGGCTCATGACCAGGCGATCCGCGACGTGCTGCTGCCGGCGTTGTCCAAGGCGCCCAAGGGGCTGGTCCACGTCAACCTGGCCACCATTTCCACCGCCTTCGCCGCCGAGCTTTCGGCCCTGCACGCCGAGCTGGGCCTGGGCTATGTGGCCTCGCCGGTCTTCGGTCGTCCGCCCGTGGCCCAGGCCGGGGCGCTCAATGTCCTGGCCGCAGGCGCGCCCGATGCGATCGCCAAGGCCCAGCCGGTGCTGGACCTGCTGGCCGCCAAGGTCTGGCCGCTGGGCGACGACCCGGTCCGCGCCAACGCGCTGAAACTGGCCGGCAATTTCATGATCGTCTCGGCCATCGAGAGCATGGGCGAGGCGGTGGCCCTCGGCGAAGCCTATGGCGTCGAGGCTCCCGAACTCCTGGACATGCTGTCGAGCACCCTGTTCTCGGCGCCGATCTACAAGATCTATGGCGGCATGATCGCCGAGCGTCGCTACAGCCCGCCCGGTTTCGCGGCCGAACTGGGCCTGAAGGACGTGCGCCTGGTTCTGGACGCCGCCGAGGCGAAGGGTCTGTCGATGCCGCTGGCCGACCTGGCCGAGGCCAGCCTGGAATCGCTGCTGGGCGGCGACGACAAGAACCTCGACCTGGCCGCTTTGGCCGAAGTGGCTAGAGGACGTGTGGAAGGGCGCTGAATCCCGCTTCCCAGGGGCGCGGCTTCGAACTAGGTTCCGCGCCTCCCAATTCCAGCCTTCTCGCGAGATTTCCGCATGGCCGACGACGCCGTTCCCCACGCCGACGTTCTGAACAGCACCGCTCAGGGCCAACTGAAGTCGATCGTCGACCGCGTCGAGCGGCTCGAGGTCGAGAAGGCCGAGATCATGGAGCAGATCAAGGAAGTCTATAACGAAGCCAAGGGTAACGGCTTCGACGTCAAGGTGCTGAAGAAGGTCGTTCGCCTGCGCAAGCAGGACCGCGCCAAGCGCCAGGAAGAAGACGCGATCCTGGACCTCTACCTCTCGGCCATCGGCGAGATCTAAGTTTTTACGGGCGCCTATCTTTTAGATAGTGTTCTGGCGCGCGCGGTCGGGGATAATCCTCGCACGATGCGCGCCAAGCCGCCCGACCCCAAGGAACAGGCCAAGAAGGCCGCGCTGAACGCCCTGAAGCGGGCCAAGCGCGCGGCCGAGAAGTCGGGCGTCGAGCTCTCCGACTGGGAGGGCGAGTTCCTGACCAGCGTCGCCCAGCGCGTCGAGACCTATGGTCGGGCCTTCGCCGACCCGGAAAAGGGCGCGCGGGGCCAGGCCCTGTCGGGCAACCAGGCCATCAAGCTGAAAGAGATCGCCCGCAAGGCGAAGGGCGAAGCCAAGCCGATGAAGCGCGGCAAGGGCTTCCAACGGCGCGGCCGTCCCGAGGCGGAAGCCGAGCCGGACGAGGACTGACGCTCTGCCGAAGCGTGTCCGGGCGGCGCCATCATCCTGCCGTTGTTCTCAAGCTCCATCGGCCTGCTCACATCACCTTCTTGCCGGTCCGCGTCTGCGCTGGACCTTACAGTCAAGCTCGCCTTTTGGTGGAGTGAATGTTTGCGCCTTACGACTTCTGATTTTGTCTCAAAGGCTTACCAAAAACTGACGTTCGCTCATTGCTGTTAAGGTCTTGGTAACGCTCCGGCGAGAAAATGTGAAAAAATGTAATAAGTTAATGTCAATTGGTGGTGGGGTTCCTGGGTCGTGCTGCTCACCGCGGCCCAGAACTGACGTACGCGGGCTCAAGACCCGGATCGACGTCGGGTGAACCTTCCGGTTGTGTGGGACCAAGGAAATGGCGACGACCTATCAACTCCTGCTGCGTCGAAAGACGGAGCTGGAAACGCGCATGATCGAAGCGCAAAGACGGGCGCAAGCTCCGTTCGAAGGCGAACTGCGCGCAATCATCCTGGCGCTGGACGCGCTCAAACAGGCGGGTCTGGCCGAGCGGCTGTCGGCCGTCGAGCCGGCGCCCTTCGCGCCGCCCACGCCGGGCAAGCGCGGCCGACGCGGGCGTTCGACGCGTGACATGATCCTGATGACTCTGGCGCAAGGCCCGGGCCTGAACGAGGCGGAAATCGCCCGTCAGCTGGACCATCGCTGGAGCCGACCCGTGACCCCCGTTCAGGTGGGACGCGAGCTGGAGGCCCTGGAGGTCGAAGGCCTGGCCAAGCGTTCCGGCCCCGGCTGGATTCGCCTCGACGAACAGGCCGAGGTGATCGAAGAGCATCCCAGCTTCAGCGTGGCCCTCCCGGGTCACTAGAGCCTCAAGCGGCCCCGCCCAGCTCTTGCACCTCTTCGAAGGTGCGCAGGCCGGGCCGCTGAGCGCAGACCAGCACGGCCATGTTGCCGGGCAAGTGCTGGTTGGCCAGCATCTTCTCATGCGCGGCCGGAATGTCCTTCCACGGGAAGACTTCCGAAAGGCACGGATCGACGCGGCGATCGACCACCAGCTGGTTGGCCGCCGAGGCCTGCATCAGGTTGGCGAAGTGCGACCCCTGGACCCGCTTCTGGCGCATCCACAGGAAGCGGGCGTCCATGGTCAGGTTGAAGCCGCTGGTGCCCGCGCAGATGGCCACCATGCCGCCACGCTTGACCACGAACACCGACACGGGGAACGTCGACTCGCCAGGGTGCTCGAAGACCAAATCCACATCGCGGTTGCCGGTGATCTGCCAGATGGCTTTGCCGAACTTGCGGCTCTCCTTCATGTAGTCGGTGAACTCAGGGCCGTTGACCTTGGGCAGCTGGCCCCAGCAGTCGAATTCCTTGCGGTTCAGCACGGCCTTGGCGCCCATCGACAGCACGAACTCGCGCTTGTCGTCGTCGCTGACAACCCCGATCGCATTGGCCCCCGCGACGGCGGCCAGCTGTACGGCGAAGACCCCCAGACCGCCTGAGGCGCCCCAGACCAGTACGTTCTGGCCGGGTTTCAGCTCATGCGGCTTGTGGCCGAACAACATGCGGTAGGCGGTGGCCAGGGTCAGGGTGTAGCAGGCGGCTTCTTCCCAGGTCAGGTGCCGGGGGCGCGGCAGCAGCTGGCGCGACTGCACCCGGCAGAACTGGGCGAAGCTGCCGTCCGGGGTCTCATAGCCCCAGATCCGCTGGCTGGACGAGTACATCGGGTCGCCGCCGTTGCACTCCTCGTCGTCGCCGTCGTCCTGATTGCAGTGGATGACGACCTCGTCGCCCAGCTTCCAGCGCTTCACCTTGCTGCCGACCGCCCAGACGATGCCCGAGGCGTCGCTGCCGGCGATGTGGAACGGCTGCTTGTGGCCATCCAGCGGGCTGATCGGCTCGCCCAGGGCCGCCCAGACGCCGTTGTAATTGACCCCTGCAGCCATCACGAGGACCAGAACCTCGTCCTCGCCGATCTCCCAGGTCGGAACCACCTCGACCTGCATGGCCGTCGACGGCTTGCCGTGGCGCTCCTTGCGGATGCTCCAGGCGTACATGGTCTTGGGGACGTGGAAGGCCGGCGGGATCTCGCCGATCTCATAGAGGTCCTTGGGGGCGGTGGCGCTGGTGCTGGTCATCGGTCTGCCCGTCTCCTGCCGCGCCCGGTCTTCGCCGGGTCCTTGATGGGGAGGCTGAGACAAGTGTTTGAAACTGGCAAGGGGAATCTTGTGCGCCGCAACATGGCGTCGCGGAAGCTTGCCCGCCTCGGTGACGCGGGCCACGGTGAGCCATGATCCATCTGTCGCACCCACAGCCCGCCATCGCTCTCGTCGAGCTGGACACCGCCCCGGCCAACGTCCTGGCCATGGCCGAACGGGACCGGCTGCTGGAGGCCTTCACGACGATCGAAGCTGACAGAGCGGTGCGTGTCGCGATCCTGACGGGCCGCAACGGCGCCTTCTGCACCGGCGACGACCTGGCCGAGGCCCTGTCGCGCGACGTGCCGAGCCAGAACGCGGCGATCCTGCATTTCCTAGCCATGTGCGATCGGATCGCCGCTTGCCGCGTCCCGGTCATCGCCGCCATCGACGGCTGGTGCATCGGCGGCGGCCTGGAACTGGCCCTCGCCGCCGACATCCGCCTGGCCAGCGACCGCGCCAGCTTCGCCTGCTCGGCGGTGCGGATGGGCCTGACCGCCTCGGCCGACCGCCTGACCCGGCTGGTCGGTGAAAGCCGCGCCAAGCCGCACCTCCTGACCGGGGCGCCTTTCGACGCCGCGCGGGCGCTGGCGGACGGCATCGTGGCGGAGGCGCATCCGGCCGAGGGTCTGCTCGACGCCGCCCTAACCATGGCGGCGACCATCGCCTCTCGCGCGCCCTTGGCCATAGAGGCGACCAAGCGCGTGGCGTCGGGCGTGTCTGCGACCGGAGCGGAAATCCCGGACCTCGCCGCGACGGCCGATCATGCCGAAGCGCGAGCGGCTTTCGTCGCCAAGCGATCGGCGGTGTTTACGGGGCGGTAAAGGGCGCCTAGCTTCCCGCCATGACCACACCCCCGCCTTCATCGTTCAAACCCATCGTCCTGACGGACGCCCTGGGTGTCGCCTTTCTCGAACGTCATCCGGCCACGCGCGAGGTGACGACGACGCCGAGGGCGGGGCTGATCGAGGCCGCCCTGCATTTTCGCGACGACGCCGGCGTGCCTTCGGAAGAGCAGTGGGTCATGCCCAACAGCGGGGCGCCCGAAGATCGCGAGGCCGACCTCAGCTTCGAGAACACCGGCCACGCGCCGCCGCTCGGCTTCTGGGTGACCCACCCTGATGTGCTGGCCTGGACGACCTCGGCCCTCCACGACCATTCCGCCGGCTGGTGGGTGAAGGTCTGGCTGAAAGGCTGAAGTCTCGCACCCGCGAGCCTCATATTGCGTCGCAGCAAATCCCGGCTCATGATCGGCGGTAAGCAAGGCCGATAGAGCCGCCCCGGGAGCCCGCCATGTCGTCGACGCCGTACCAGCACGCGCCCGATCCGCCGTGGATCTTCCGCACCTATGCCGGTCACTCGACGGCGGAGAAATCCAACGCCCTCTATCGCGCCAACCTGGCCAAGGGGCAGACCGGCCTGTCGGTGGCCTTCGATCTGCCCACCCAGACCGGCTACGACCCCGACCACATCCTGGCGCGCGGCGAGGTCGGCAAGGTCGGGGTGCCGGTCAGCCATCTGGGCGACATGCGCGCCCTCTTCAGCGAGATCCCGCTGGAGAAGATGAACACCTCCATGACCATCAACGCTCCGGCCGCCTGGCTGCTGGCGATGTACGTGGCGCTGGCCGACGAGCAGGGGGCGGACCGGCGCTTGCTGCAAGGCACCACCCAGAACGACCTGATCAAGGAATACCTGTCGCGCGGCACCTACATCTTCCCGCCGGAGCCGAGCCTGCGCCTGATCGGCGACATGATCGCCTGGTGCTATCGCGAGGTTCCGAAGTGGAACCCGATGAACGTCTGCAGCTACCACCTGCAGGAGGCCGGGGCGACGCCGGAGCAGGAGCTGGCCTTCGCCCTGGCCACCGCCATCTCGGTGCTGGACACCGTCAAGGCCGGCGGCCAGGTCCCCGACGAGGACTTCGAGATCGTCGCCTCGCGGATCAGCTTCTTCGTCAACGCCGGCGTGCGGTTCGTGACCGAGCTGTGCAAGATGCGCAGCTTCACCAAGCTGTGGGACCAGATCCTGCTGGAGCGCTACGGCGTGCAGGACAAGAAGGCGCGGCGTTTCCGCTACGGGGTGCAGGTCAACTCGCTGGGGCTGACCGAGCCGCAGCCCGAGAACAACGTCTACCGCATCCTGATCGAGGCCTTGGCGGTCACGCTCAGCAAGGACGCCCGCTGCCGGGCCCTGCAACTGCCGGCCTGGAACGAGGCCCTGGGCCTGCCGCGGCCGTGGGACCAGCAGTGGTCTCTGCGGCTGCAGCAGGTCCTGGCCTACGAGACCGACCTCCTGGAGTACGAGGACCTGTTCGACGGCTCTCATGTGGTCGAGGCCAAGGTCGCCGAGCTGTCGAAGGGCGCGCTGGAGCAGTTGGCCCTCATCGACGAGATGGGCGGGGCGTCCAGCGCCATCGACTACATGAAGGCGCAACTGGTCGCGTCCAACGCCAAGCGGGTCCGCTCGGTCGAGACCGGCGAGATGACTGTCGTCGGGGTCAACCGCTGGACCGACACCGAAGCCTCGCCGCTGTCGGCGGGCGAGGGTGCGATCGAGACGGTCGATCCCAGGCTCGAGGCCGACGTCGTCGCCCGCATCAAGGCCTGGCGCGAGGCCCGTGACCCGGTCGCCGCCGAGGCCGCCCTGGCCGACCTGCAAGCCGCGGCTCGCGACGGGCGCAACGTCATGGAGCCTTCGATCGCCGCCGCCAAGGCCGGGGTCACGACCGGCGAGTGGGCCGGCGCCCTGCGGGAAGTGTTCGGCGAATATCGCGGCCCGACGGGCGTGGCGGTGGTCGTCTCCAGCGGCGAAGCCGAGGACGTCGAGGCGGTGAAGCGCGAGGTCGAGCGGGTCTCGCAGATGCTGGGGCGCGCCTTGACCTACCTCGTGGGCAAGCCGGGCCTGGACGGCCATTCCAACGGCGCCGAGCAGATCGCCACCCGCGCTCGCGCCTGCGGCATGGAGGTGGTCTATGACGGCATCCGCTCGACGCCCGAGGAGATCGTCCGTCGCGCCAAGGAAAGCCGCGCCCACGTGGTGGGTCTGTCGATCCTGTCGGGCTCGCACCTCGACCTGGTGCAGGAGGTTGTCCGCATCATGCGCGCCGAGGGCCTGGGCCACATCCCCATCGTCGCCGGCGGCATCATCCCCGAAGCCGACGCCTTGGTGCTGAAGCAGATGGGCGTGGCGCGGATCTATACGCCGAAGGACTTCCGCATCACCGAGATCATGGGCGACGTGGTGCGGCTGGTCGAGGCGACGGCGCTGGAGCAGGCCTAGAGCGCGGCGATCTCGCGCCGCCCCAGCCGCCACGCCGCCGCGAAGCCCACCACGGCTAGCGGCAGGAACGCGCCGAACAACAGCAGGCCGTGGGTGGGGGCCAGGGCGGTGTCGATGCCCTCGCTGAAGCCCAGGACATTGGCCATGGCCCCGGCGCCCGCCGCGCCGACGGCGCCGCCGATCAGCTGCGAGGTTGGGACCGCCGATGAGGCCATGGCTTGCTCGGCGGCCGGGGCGCCGGCGATGGTGCGGCGGGCGATGAAGGCGTGGCTGAGGCCGAAACCCGCGCCCAGCAGGGCGAAAGCGGCGGCGGTCCAGGTCATGTCGGCCCTTGCCACGGTCCAGGCGCTGGCGGCCGCGCCCAGCACGATGATCCCGGCGCCGAGGCGGACCAGGGAGCCGTCCTTCTGGGCCGAGACGTGACCGACCAGCAGGGCGCACAGGGTCCAGCCGGCGGCGATGGCCCCGGTGACGTAGCCGGCCAGAAGCGGCGAGGCGGCATGGCGGGCCTGGATGAAGGCGGGGCCATAGACGGTGAAGCCGATCACGGCGGCCTCGCAGGCGAAGACGGTCAGCAGGCCCAGGCCCGTGGCGGTGCGCAGGTCGCTGGCCGAGGCCGGCAGCAGGCGATCGTCGGTGCGGCGATTGACGGCCAGCATGGCGATCATGCCGGCGATCCCCGCTATGGCCAAGGCGGCGGCGAGGACGGGGGAGGCGACGATTCCCGCCGCGCCGATCAGGCTGACGCCCAGGACCAGCAGGATCAGCTGGCGGCTGGGGATGCGGCTGCGAGCGGCGTCGGCGCCGCCGGCCGGCAGCATGACCATCACTGCGCCGATGAAGATGATCGCCTGGACCACGAACAGCCAGAAGGTCCCGCGCCAGAAGCCGGCGGCGGCGAACACGCCGCCCAGCGTCGGACCTAGCAGCGTCGCCGCGCCCCAGACCCCGGCCACGGCGCCATAGACGCGCGGCCACAGGCGCTCGGGGAAGAGGGCGGTGATGGCGACGTAGCAGAGGGCGACGACGGCGCCAGCCCCCAGGCCCTGGACCAGGCGACCGACGATGAAGGTGACGAACTCCGGCGCCAGCGCACCCATGGCGCAGCCGATGGCGTAGATGGCTCCCGAAAGGGCCGTCGCGGCGCGCAGGCCCAGCGCCATCGACAGCTTGCCCGAGCAGGCCCCAGCGACGATCGAGCCGGTCAGATAGGCCGCGACCGACCAGCCGAAATACTGGTGGCCGCCGATGTCGCGGGCGACGCTGGGCATGATGGTCGCTGTTACCAGGGTGTCGGCGGCGTTCAGCCAGATGCCCAGGCACAGCAGGGCGAAGCGAGGGGCCAGGGCCTTGTCGAATAGGCGAGCGTCACCGGGGGAAGTCATGGTCGATCCCCTGGACCGGGACCGATGCGGGGTCAATGGCGTTGAAACCGGGTGACCCTGGTGAACCCCTCGACCCGCGCCCTCGCCGCCCATTTGGCGGCCCTCTGGTCGGTCCTGCTGGACCTGGCCCTGGCGGGGATGCTGGTCTTCCTGCTGGTCGACCGCCTGGCGCCGCCTCAGGACCTGCTGTGGAAGCCGTTCTCGCTGGACCAGCCGATCGGCCTGGCCACGGCCGGCAAGCTGGCCCGGATCAGCGGCGACCCGGCCGCTTGCCGCGCGGCCTTGCGTGAGGGTGGCGTCGACCCCGTCGACCAGCCGGTTCGCGAGGCGGGCTTCTGCTCGACCCGCGACACAGTGCGGGCCAGGAGCCGCCTGTCGCCGGCCGCGCCGGTCATGACCTGTCCGGTGGCTCTCGGCTACGCCCTGTGGGAGCGGCAGGTGATCGAACCGGCCGCGCGTCGGATGCTGGCCTCGCCGGTGACCCGGGTCGAACACCTGGGGACCTATGCCTGCCGCACCATTGGCGGCGCGAAGGGCGGCCGGCCCAGCGAGCACGCCAAGGCTAACGCGCTCGACATCGCCGGCTTCCGCCTCGCCGACGGGCGTCGGATCACGGTGCTCAAGGACTTCCGCGGCGACGATGACGAGGCGCGGTTCCTGAGGACGGTGCGCGACGGGGCCTGTCGGGTGTTCGGCGTGGTGCTGGGTCCCGACTATAACGCCGCCCACGCGGACCATCTGCATCTGAATCCGGCGCCCTACAGCCTTTGCCGCTGAGCACGGTTGAAGCCGTCGTCATGGTCGTGCTTGGGTGCGGCGTTAACCTTCATTAAGGCGTTCTCTCCCGCATGGCCGGCTATCGCGTTCCGCGACATCCGCACGTCGACCACGAGGTGCGCCATAGAAGTCGTCTGGCCCGCTATGCGGCGCTGGTGATCCTATGGCTGATCGTGCTCCTGATGGCCTTCATCGCCGGGCGGAAGATCGCCGACCAGCACCTGCCGTGGAAGCCGCTCAGCGTCGTCGATCCGGTGGGCCTGGCCACCCGGGTCAAGGCGGCGCGCGCAGGGGCGGATCCCAAGGTCTGCCGTGGCATCATGAGCCGGGCGGGCGTGGCCTATGTGGATGTGCCCGAGCGCACCGAGGGCGCGTTCTGCCAGTTGCGCGACGCCGTGCGGCTGGAGGCGGGTCTGGCGCGGCTGGAGCCGGTCGATGCGCCGATGGTCTGCAAGGAAGCTCTGGCCCTGGTGATCTGGGAGCGCCAGGTCGTGCAGCCGGCCGCCGACGAACTGCTGGGCCAGCATGTCGCCTCCCTTCAGCACTATGGCAGCTATGCCTGTCGGCGCATGTACGGCCAGCCGGACGGGCCGGTCAGCGAGCACGCCAGCGCCGACGCCATCGACATCGCCGGCTTCAAGCTGGCCGACGGCCAGACGATCAGCGTCGCCAGCGACTGGACCGACCCCGGCCCGCGCGGGCAGTTCCTGCGCCGGGTGCGGGACGGGGCCTGCCGGGTTTTCCTGACGACGCTTGGGCCCGACTACAACGCCGAGCACAGGGATCACTTCCACCTGGACATGAGCGGGGGAAGCAAGTGCGCGTGAGGGCCGGCTAGCGCCCCCTCCGTCACGATGCTTCGCATCGCGCCACCTCCCCCGTTGCACGGGTGAGGAGGGTGTTTCTCCTCCCCCGCTTCGCGGGGGAGGTGGCCCGGAGGGCCGGAGGGGGCGCTCTACAACATCGCCGCCACCTCGGCCATCTGGTCCGCGACAATCCCCCAGCCTTCGTGGAAGCCCATGGCCTCGTGGGCCTGGCGGTCCTCGACGGTCCAGTGGCGGGCCACGGCGCGGTAGCGGGTCTTGCCGTCGCCCAAGTCTTCGAAGGTGATGATGCCGACCATGAACGGCTTTGCCGACGGCTCCCAGGCCTTGGTGAAGGCGTCGGTGAAGACCAGCTTCTGGTTCGGGATCACTTCCAGATAGACGCCGGGGTTGGGCATGACCTCGCCCTCGGGGCCTTCCATGACGATGTAGCTGTCGCCGCCGGCGCGCACGTCCATGCGGGCCTCGGTCACGCGCCAGGGCTTGGGGCAGAACCACTCGCCCATGCGCTCGGGCATGGTCCACAGCTTGAACAGCTTCTCGGCCGGCACATCGATGAGGCGTTCCAGGACCAGTTCGCGGTCGGCGGGGAAGTCGGCGTTGAGCATCGGGGCGTCTCCTTTGTCTGAACTCTCGCCGCAAGGACGCGACGGAAACAACCGTCCCGACATTTCTCCGCGAAATTTTTCCCATGCTTGACCCCGCTCGCCAGCGGCTTCAGTGTGACGGCAATTCAAACAAATGTTTAGGGAGCCCGCCATGAGCCTCTTCGACCTGTCCGGCAAGGTGGCGATCATCACCGGATCCTCGCGCGGGATCGGCAAGGCGATCGCCGAGCGGATGGCCGAGCACGGCGCCAAGGTGGTGATCTCCTCACGCAAGGCCGGGCCCTGCGACGAGGTGGCGGCGGCGCTCAACGACAAGCACGGCGCGGGGACGGCCATCGCGGTTCCGGCCAACATCGCCTCCAAGGAAGACCTGCAAAACCTGGTCGACGAGACCCGAAAGGCCTTTGGCAAGGTCGACATCTGCGTCTGCAACGCTGCCAGCAATCCCTATTACGGCCCACTGTCGGGCATCGCCGACGACCAGTTCCGCAAGATCCTGGACAACAACATCATCAGCAATCACTGGCTGATCGGCATGGTCGCGCCGGAAATGCGCGAGCGGAAGGACGGGGCGATCATCATCGTCAGCTCGATCGGCGGCCTGCGCGGCAACGCCATCATCGGGGCTTACAACATCTCCAAGGCGGCCGACTTCCAGCTGGCCCGCAACTTGGCCCACGAGTTCGGTCCCGACAACGTGCGGGTCAACTGCATCGCGCCGGGCCTGATCAAGACCGACTTCGCCAAGGCGCTCTGGGACAATCCCGAGACCCTGGAGCGCTCGACCAAGGGCGTGCCGCTGCGCCGGATCGGCGAGCCCGACGAGCTGGCCGGGGCGGCGGTCTATCTGGCGTCGAAGGCCGGCAGCTTCATGACCGGTCAAGCGCTGGTGGTCGACGGCGGCGCCACGATCTAGACCTGAAAAGCAGCTGTTGATCTGCGAACATCAGTCGCTTGACCCCTGGTAAGCTTAACTGGTCTTACATCTGTTGCCCTGAAGGCTGGCCGCGAACCTCAGGAAAGCGGACTTGCGGCGCCTTCTCACCTTCCTTGTCCTGATCTGCGTCTTGGCGGCGGGGCCCGTCGCCGCGCAAGTCGATGCGCCTGGAGCCGATGCGCCGCTCGCCCAGCGTCTGGAGCAGTTGAGCCGTGATATCGGCGCTCAGGAGGCGCGCCGACCGCCGCGCGACAACGAGGATATCGAGCGGGCGGGCGAGAAGGCGATCGAGACGCGGGGCGAGGCCCGACTCTACGGCCTGTGGCGGGTGCTGTACGCCTACAAGAGCAGTCAGGTCGGCGCGCCGTTCGGGGCCTGGGCGGCCCGGGTGCGCGAGGCGGCCCGCCGCGATCATGACACCGCCCTGCTGGCGCTGGTCGATCTGGAGACCCTGGCCTATCGCCACGAGACCCACGGCTATCGCGCCTTCACCGAGGCCGACTGGCAGCGGTTCCTGGACAAGTCCGGGGCGGACATCCGCCTGATGGCCAGCATCGAGCGGGTTCGCCATCTGGGCCAGGTGGGGCGCTGGGCCGAGGCTGCGCGCCTGGCCGCCGACTTGAAGACCGACCTGGAGCGTCGCGGCGACATCGCCCAGCCGCTGCTGGCCGAGCTGCACCAGGTGCACAGCTACACCCTGTCGGACATGGGCGACAAGGAAGGGGCGCTGGACCACATGACCCGGGCGGCGGCGCTGGACGAGCGCGACGCCTTCTATCTGCGCAAGGTCGAGCGCATCTACGACATCGGCTTCACCGCCGCCGAACTGGGCGACCTGGACACGGCCCGACGCTTTGCGACCTTGCACCATCAGATGACCCGCAACGGCGGCGGATCGGACGGGACCTGGGACCGCTTCCTGTGCGCGCGGATCGCCCAACTCTCCAACCAGCCGCGCGAGCTGCTGGCGTGCCTGGCGCCGGCTCAGGCGATCGTCGACAAGCCCACCCGCCGGCTGCAGGTCATCATGCTGGGCATGCGGGCGACCGCCTTGGGGCAACTGGGCCAGGCCGACGGCGCGCGGCAGGATCTGGCGCGGCTGCGGGGCGTGTCGACCGTGCTCAGCCCCCGCGATCCGCAGGTCGAACGCTTGATCGAGGCCTATATCGACCAGGCCGAAGGGCGCAGCCAGGAAGCCTTCGCCAAGCTGGACGCCTGGCGCAAGACCGACACCGTGCAGACCAATCGCGAACACGCCCGCAGCGTCTCGGAGATGTCATCGGCTCTCGAGGCCGAGCTGCAGGCCAAGCGCGACGAAAGCCGCCGCCTGACTCAGGAAGTGCGCCTGTCCCGCAGCCTGGCGCGGGCCTCGGTGGTCATCGCCTTGCTGCTGGGCGTGCTGGTGGCGGGCGGGGTCGCCTGGGCGCTGCACCAGCGCCGGACGTCGCGGAATCTGAAGGGCGCCCAGACCCGCGCCGAAGCCGCCAGCCAGGCCAAGTCCGCGTTCCTGGCGGTGATGAGCCACGAACTGCGCACCCCCTTGAACGGCATGCTGGGTCTGGCCCAGGCGCTGCGCAGCGGCCAGTTGACCGACGAGCAGCGCGAACAGGTCGACCTGATCCTGGACAGCGGCGACACCCTGCTGGTCCTGCTGAACGACATTCTCGACCTCTCCAAGATCGAGGCCGGCAAGCTGGAGATCGCTCCGACGGCCGGCGATCTTGTCCAGACCTGCGCGCGTCTGGTCGGCGGCTATCAGCCGACAGCGCTGGAGAAGGGCGTCGACCTGACCTTCCGGCTTGAAAGCGCCGCGCCCGGCCCGTTGATGTTCGACGGTGTTCGGGTGCGTCAGTGCCTGACCAACCTCGTCTCCAACGCCCTGAAGTTCACCACCCACGGCAAGGTCGAGGTGGGGCTGGCCTGTTACCCTGAAGACGCCAATACCGAAGAGGGGGGCCGCGTGCGGGTGCGCCTGCGGGTGTCCGACACCGGCATCGGCATGAACGAGGCGACGATCGCCAAGCTGTTCCGGGCCTTCACCCAGGCCGACGCCTCGACCACCCGCAACTTCGGCGGCACGGGGCTGGGGCTGAACATCACCCGTCGTCTGGTCAAGATGATGCGCGGCGAGATCACCGTCGAAAGCAACGAGGGTGTGGGCTCGGTCTTCACCATCGAGATGGTGGTCGACACCGCCGAGCCGCTCGAGCTGCCGCCCGAACTGGACGAGGCCGGCGAGGCCGAGACGGGCTTCATCGCCCTGACGGGACGCCGGGTGCTGGTGGTCGACGACCATCCGGTCAATCGCCGGGTCATCCGTCTGTTCCTCGAGCCGTTCGAATGCGAGCTGGTCGAGGCCGAGAACGGCCAGCGCGCGCTGGAGGTTCTTGACCAGCAGCCGATCGACATCGTGCTGATGGACGTCAACATGCCGGTGATGGACGGTCTGGAGGCCACGCGCCGGCTGCGCCAGGATCCGCGCCTGGCGCGCCTGCCGGTCATCGCCCTGACCGCCGACGTGATGTCGGCCCAGATCAAGACCTGCCTGGACGCCGGTTGCGACGCCCACGTGGCCAAGCCGATCGACCTGCGCAACCTGCTGTCGGTCATGGACCGCTGCATGGCCCGCGCCAACGCCCGCGACCTCGTGGCGGGGCTCGGTGCGTCGCCGTCCGTAGCGATGATGCGGCCGACGCCCGTCCTGCAGGACGGCTAGGCCATCGCCTCACGCGCGGCCGTCAGGCGTTTGATCGCTTCGTCCAGCGTTGCGTCGGCCTTGGCGAAGCACAGGCGGACCACGGTGGTGACCGGGCTTTGCGCATAGAAGGCCGAGACCGGGATCGCCGCGACGCCGTGCTCGGTCACGCAGCGCTCGCAGAAGGTCACGTCGTCGAGGCCGATTCCCGAAGCGGCGAGGTCGACGTTCAGGAAATAGGTCCCCTGGCTTTCCAGCACGACATAGTCGGCGGCGCGCAGGCCGGCGGTCAAACGGTCGCGCGAGCGCTGCAGGTCCTTCGGCATCTCGTCGAACCAGGCGCGGTGGTTGTCGAGGCCCCACGCGACGCCGACCTGCAGGTTGGGCGGGGTGGTGAAGGTCAGGAACTGGTGGGCGGCCGCCAGGGCCTTGGCCAGCGGCGGGGCGGCCATCAGGAAGCCGACCTTCCAGCCGGTCATGCCAAACAGCTTGCCGGCCGAGCCGATCTTCACCGTCCGCGCGCGCATGCCAGGGAAGGTCATCAGCGGGCGGTGGCGGCGACCGTCGAAGACCACGGCCTCCCAGACCTCGTCGCAGACGGCGAGGACGTCGTGCTTCACGCAGAACTCGGCCAGCAGGGCCAGATCCTCGTCGCGCGTCACGATCCCGGCTGGGTTCAGCGGGCTGTTCAGCACCACCATCCGGGTGTTGTCGGAAAAGACCTCTTCCAGCATCGCCCGATCGAAGCGCCAGTGCGGGGGCTTGAGGGTGACGAGCTTAGGAACCCCGCCCGCGCGGCGCACCAGCGGCAGATAGGCGTCGTACAGCGGCTGGAACAGCACGACCTCGTCGCCCGGCGAGATCAGCGCCGTGAACGCCGCCGCCAGGGCTTCAGTCGCGCCGGAGGTGACGACGATCTCGCTGTCGGGATCGAGCTGAAGGTCCTGGGTCCGCGCGTAGTGACCGGCGACGGCGGCCCGCAGCTGCGGCAAGCCGCGCATCGGCGGATACTGGTTTAGCCCCTCGATCAGCGCCCGGGCCGCGGCTTCGCGGACGGGCAGAGGGCCCTGGTCGTCGGGAAAGCCCTGGCCCAGATTGATCGCGCCGTGCTGGCGGGCCAGTCCGCTCATGCGCTCGAAGATCGTGGTGGGCAGGTTGTCGAAGACGGGATGAACCATGGTTCTGAGTAGCACGGGTCAGGTTTCCTGAAACCCGGTGCGGCCTCGCGCATTTCTACGGCGCAGCTTCAACAGCTTGAGGAGTATGGGGCATGAACGGCGTCGGCTTTATCGGAGCGATCATCATCGGCATCTTCGCCGGCTGGCTAGCCGAGAAGATCATGAAACGGGACCACGGCCTGCTGACCAACCTGGTCGTCGGCCTGGTCGGCGCGCTGATCGGCGCGTTTCTGGCCAGCATGCTGGGCATTCACTTCTTCGGCTGGTTCGGCAGCCTGATCATCTCGACCCTGGGCGCGATCCTGCTGCTCTGGCTGCTGGGCCTGATGAAGCGCTAGCCGCCTGTCACGGCCTCGGCCGTCGCATCGTCGCTCTCGACGCGGCGCATGCGGCGGGCCAGGTCCGACATCAGGAAGCTGGGGATGTCGCCGACCGGCATCGGACGCCCGTACAGGAAGCCCTGGAAGGTGTCGCAGCGCATGTCGGCCAGCAGGCGGGCCTGCGATGGCGTCTCCACGCCCTCGGCGGTGACCTTGAGGTTCAGGGTCTGGCCCAGCAGGGTGATGGTGCGCAGGATGTCGGCGATGGCCGCATTGTCCTGCATCTCGGCCACGAACGAGCGGTCGATCTTGATCTTGTCGAACGGGAACCGCCACAGATAGGCCAGGCTGGAATAGCCGGTGCCGAAGTCGTCCATGGCGATCTTCACGCCCAGGGCCTTCAGATCGGCCAGTTGCTTCAGCGTACGGGCGCTGTCGTGCAGCAGCAGGCCCTCGGTGATCTCCAGCTCCAGGCGCTCGGGCGCCAGGCCCGAGGACTTCAGCGCCTTGCGCACCTGAGCCACCAGATGGCCCGAGGCGAACTGGTTGGGCGACAGATTGACGGCCACGGTCATGTGGGCGGGCCAGGTGGCGGCCGTGCGGCAAGCCTCCATCAGCACCCACTCGCCGATCTTGCCGATCAGGCCCCACTGCTCGGCATGCTCGACGAAGTCGGCCGGAGCGACCAGGCCGCGGCGCGGATGCTGCCAGCGTAGCAGGGCCTCGAAGCCGGTGATCTCGTTCTCGCTGGCGCCGATCAGCGGCTGGAAGAACAGCTTCAACTCGTCCTTGGCCAAGGCGTCGCGCAGGTCCATTTCCAGGGCGCGGCGCTCCTGGGCCCAGACGTCCATAGCGGTCTCGAAGAAGCGATAGGCCCCGCGGCCGTCGCCCTTGGCGCCGTAGAGCGCCAGGTCGGCGTTCTTCAGCAGGCCGTCCGGATCATCGGCGTGCAGCGGCGCCACCGCGATGCCGATGCTGGCTCCGATCAGCACGTTGTGGCCGCGGACGTCATAGGGCCGCGACAGGGTGGCGACGATCGACTGGGCGAGCTCTCCCAGGGCCGCATGGCCGGGCGAGGGGGCGACCACCACGGCGAATTCGTCGCCGCCCAGGCGCGAGACCAGGCCGGCCTCGCCGACGCAGGCCTTCAGGCGGGCTGAGGCCTGGATCAGCAGCTCATCGCCGATGGGGTGGCCCAGGCTGTCGTTGACGCCCTTGAAGTGGTCGAGGTCCAGGCACAGCACGGCGCAGCCCTTGCCGCCCGCCCCTTCAGGCTTGGGTTGGCCATGCTCGGTCCAGGCGCGCCCCAGGGCCTGCAGGAACGACAGGCGATTGGGCAGCTGGGTCAGCACGTCGTAGTGGGCCAGGCGCGAGATGCGGGCCTGGTCCTCGCGGGCGCGAGTGATGTCGGCCCCGACGCCGCGGAAGCCGATGAAATGGCCGTCCAGGTCCAGCACCGGCTTGGCCGCCAGCGACCACCAGTGGGTCTCGCCCGCGACCGGGACGGAGACCACGATGTCGCGGAAGGTCTTCTGCTCGCCGAACAGGGCTGACAGGGCGGCGACCGCGCCGGAGGGGCCGCCCTCGGCCGCCCCGCACAGCGACGACATCGGCCGGCCGATCAGCAGCTCCTTGTCGACGCCCGCCGCGGCCGCCATGCGGTCGGAGACGTAGGTCAGGGCGCCATGGGCGTCGACTTCCCACAGCCAGTCGCTGGCGCCTTCCTCGAAGTCCGACAGCAGCAGGCTGACTACCTGCTTCTGCTTCTCCAGCTCGTCCGAGGCCACCAGGCGTTCGACGAAGATATGGGCGTGGGACAAGCACGAGGCGCTGACCACCAGGTGGCAGAAGACCAGCAGGCCGGCCAGGGCCTGGAGAATGGGGTCGTGGCTGGTGACCAGCATGATCAGCGAGCCCACGACCATCGGGGTCGAATAGGCGATCACGGCCGCGGGCAGGGTCAGCATGGCGAAGCCGCCGCAGCCGATCATGCCGGCGATGACGGAGGCGACCAGCATCGGGTTGGCGTTGCCGCTCTCGCGGAAGGTCAGGGCCGGCAGCACGCCCCACATCACGCCCAGCAGGCCAGCCTGCAGCACCAGGCGATTGACGCCGCGCGCCGAGACGCTGGCCTTGCCGGTCTTGCGGCGGCGGGCCGAGAACCAGCCGTAGAGGCCCAGCAGGGCGTAGCCGTTGACGATCATCGCCCAGACCGACAGCGGCAGGGCGTTGGCCGAGCCGATACTGGTCAAGCTGACGAGGGATGCGATCAGGATGTTGGCGCCCATCATCACGGGCGTCAGGCGCAGGATCGCCTGCACCTGCTCCATGCGAACGCGACCCGCCATGGCTTCGGGGACGGCCGGGGAGAAGCGGGCGACGAGAGCGCTCGGCCCCATCGCCAACCCATCAGCCAGGGCGCTCCAGATGCGACGCCCCAATTCGCGACCGTTCAAGGCGCGATCTCCATGATCTAGCGGAGTGAAATCCCCGGTAGAAACCATGGCCCTGGCCGGTAAACCCACGGTTAAGTCGCGTGGTTTCTCAGTTAAGCCCAGCCCTTAAGGAAAAAGCCGCGGCCCTTGCGAGCCGCGGCTTTCAATTGACTTTAGGTAAGTCGGAAGGGGTCTACTCTTCCTTGACGCGGCGCTTGCGGAACGACGGGTTCAGAACCTGCTTGCGCAGACGGATGTTCTTCGGCGTCACCTCGACCAGCTCGTCTTCCTCGATATAGGCGATGGCCTGTTCGAGGGTCATCTTGCGCGGCGGGGTCAGGCGGATCGACTCGTCCTTGCCAGAGGCGCGGACGTTGGTCAGCTGCTTGGCCTTCATCGGGTTGACGTCGAGATCGTCCGAACGGGCGTTCTCGCCGATGATCATGCCCAGATAGGTCTTCTCGCCGGCGCCGACGAACATCACGCCGCGCTCTTCCAGGTTCCACAGCGCGTAGGCCGCGGTCTCACCGTCCGAGTTCGAGATCAGCACGCCCTTGCGCTGTTGGTCGATCGCGCCCTTGTAGGGCTCGTAGTGGCTGAACACGCGGTTCAGCACGCCCGAACCGCGCGTGTCGGTCAGGAACTCGCCCTGATAGCCGATCAGCGAACGCGACGGAGCGGTCAGCTGGATGCGGGTCTTGCCGGCGCCCGACGGACCCATGTCCTTCAGCTCGGCCTTACGCAGCGACAGCTTCTCGATGACGATGCCCGAGAACTCGTCGTCGACGTCGATCATGACGTCTTCCATCGGCTCAAGGCGCTTGCCGGTTTCCGGATCGTTCTGGAACACGACGCGCGGACGCGAGATCGAGACCTCGAAGCCTTCGCGGCGCATGTTTTCGATCAGGACGCCCAGCTGCAGTTCGCCGCGGCCCGAGACTTCGTAGGCGTCGCCTTCGCTGGTCTCGGTCACCTTGATGGCGACGTTCGATTCGGCTTCCTTCAGCAGGCGGTCACGGATGACGCGCGACTGGACCTTGTCGCCTTCACGGCCGGCCAGCGGACTGTCGTTGACCGAGACGGTCATCGAGATGGTCGGCGGGTCGATCGGCTGCGAGGGCAGGGCGTCGGTGACTTCCAGGGCGCACAGGGTGTCGGCCACGGTCGCCTTGGACATGCCGGCGATGGCGACGATGTCACCCGCTTCGGCGCCCTCGTCGACCGGCTGACGCTTCAGGCCGCGGAAGGCCAGCACCTTGGTGATGCGGCCGCGCTCGATTTCCTTGCCGTCGCGGTCCAGGGCGTGGATGGCCATGCCGGGGACGGCGCGGCCGCTCTCGATGCGGCCCGTCAGCAGGCGGCCCAGGAACGGGTCGCTTTCGATCAGCACGTTCAGGATCTGGAACGGCTGGTCGACCTTGGCGATCTGCTTGGGTTCCGGCACGTGGCGGACGATCAGGTCGAACAGCGGGGCGAGGTTGTCGCTCGGCACGTTCATGTCCAGCGTCGCCCAGCCCGAACGGCCCGAAGCGTAGATGTGCGGGAAGTCCAGCTGCTCGTCCGTGGCGCCGATGGCGGCGAACAGGTCGAAGGCGGCGTTGTGGACGCGGTCCGGATCGGCGTGGGCGCGGTCGACCTTGTTGATGCAGAGGATCGGGCGCATGCCCATCTTCAGCGCCTTGGTCAGCACGAACTTGGTCTGCGGCATGACGCCTTCTTCGGCGTCGATCAGCAGGACGCAGCCGTCCACCATGCCCAGGATCCGCTCGACTTCACCGCCGAAGTCGGCGTGGCCGGGGGTGTCGATGATGTTGATGCGGGTCTCGCCGGCTTCACCGTTCCACAGAACGCTGGTGCACTTGGCCAGAATGGTGATGCCGCGTTCGCGCTCCTGGTCGTTGGAGTCCATGGCGCGTTCGGTCGTCGCCTCGTTGGCGCGGAAGACGCCCGACTGGGCCAGCAGCTGATCGACGAGAGTGGTCTTGCCATGATCGACGTGCGCGATGATGGCGATATTTCGCATGGACATGGGAGCGGACGGACTTTCGGGAGGAATAGGGGATGACGCTTACGCGTCAGGCGCGCGGCTTTTACGCGACTGCGCTGCATTTATCCACCCCCACCCTATCGAAACACTGAGCGACGGTAACCGGTGTCATGCGCAAAGCCTTATGCAGATTGGCTTTGCGGGGTGTTCTCAAGCGAGACCGTTTCAAGCGCAACAAATTGTGCAGTGCAGCATGCATAATATTTGTGCATTTATAAATAGCGCCGTTACGTAATCCTTGTGGTGCAAAGGGTTGCTTCAATCCCCTTCAGAAAAATCGACATTGCCGCCCAATTTTTCACTTGCCCAATTTTGCGCCGCACCCTATAAACATTCCTGTGAGGCGGCGCTGCCGCCTCTGCCCTTCCTGGGCGTTTCCTCCCTAATGAACTGGCCCGGCGGTTTCGCCGGGCTTTTTTTTGGCTTCTGGCCTGGAAGGGCCGACCGCTGGCTTGTCAGCGTGCGGTCAAGGCGCGCGCCAGCACCGCGTAGGTGCGGGGATCGCGCATCTGGCCGACATTGAAGCGCATGAAACTCGAGGCCTTCTGCGCGACGCTGAAGACGTTGCCCGGCGCCAGGATCATGCCTTCGGCGAGCGCGCGCTTCGCGACGTCCGAGGCGTCCCTATCGTCCGGCAGCTGAGTCCAGAGATAGAAGCCGCCTCGCGGCGTCACCCAGGTCTGCACGCCGAGGTCGGCCAGCCTGGCGCCGGCGTCGCGGCGGGCGTCAGACAGTCGACGCCTCAGCGCTTCGACATGTCGCCGGTATCCGCTGTCCATCAGGCTGTCGAAGACCAGCCGTCCGGCCACGGGGCTGGCGCCGCCGAAGTGGGTGGCGACCTGCAGGTCGACCATCGCCTCGATCCAGTCGGGTCGGGCGGCGATATAGCCGCAGCGAACGGATGCGGAGAGCGTCTTTGAGAAGCTGCCGATCCGGATCACGTTGACCAGGCCGTCGAGAATCGCCAGGCGCGGCGACAGTTCCGGCTCAAACTCGGCGAAGATGTCGTCTTCCACGATGATCAGGCCGTGCGCCGAGGCGAGCGTCAGCAGCTTGTGCGCGGTCTGCGCCGACAGGGTCGCGCCCGTCGGATTGTGGATCGCCGAATTGGTGATGTAGAGGCGCGGCCGCTCCTGGCTGAGCGCCTCGCCGAAACGCGCCAGATCCGGCCCTGTCGGCGTGTAGGGCACGCCAACCGTCCTGACCTGATGGGCGCGCAGCAAGGCTCGGAAGTTGAAGTAGCAGGGATCGTCGACCAGCACCGTGTCGCCGGGCTTGAGCAGAAAGCGGCAGATCAGGTCGATCGCCTGGGTGCCCGACGTGGTCAGCAGCACCTGCTCGGGCGCGACGTCCAGGCCCTCGCCGGTGCACCGTCGCGCCAGAAGCTGGCGCAGGTCTCGCAGGCCGCGCGAATTGCCGTAGTCGGCCAGCACGGCGTCGTCGGCGCGCGCCAGGCCTCGTATCGCGCGGCGCAGGATCGCATTGGGCATCCACTCCGGCGGCAGCCAGCCGCAACCGGGTTTCAGGGTCTCCAGGGCGGCGTCCAGCGACTGGCGCGACACCCACAGCGGATCGATGTCGCGGTCCGCCTGGGGGCTCAGGTCGTTTACCTGCGGGGTGGCGACGCCGGCCGAGACATAGAAGCCCGAGCCTGGGCGCGAGAGGATGGCGCCCTGCGCTACCAAGCGATCATAGGCCTCGACCACCGTCGACGGCGACACGCCCAGCATTCCGGCCATGGCGCGGATCGAGGGCAGCCGATCCCCTTGCGTCAGCGTACGCCCGGCGATCCTGTCGCGGATCGCGTCCATAACCTCGCCGGTCCGACTGGCTGTCCTGCCCATGGCGTTGCTCCAACTGTATTGCCTTCGATAACATACAGTTCGATCGAAATCGCATCGGCTGTACCTGGGGCGCGGGGCGCAACGCCTGCTAGCTGCCGCCTCGTGTCGGGTGAGGGCGGATGGAACGGTCATCAAAGGGGTGGGGCAGCGGCCTCGTGGGCGTGGTCATCTTCAGTGGTTCGTTGCCGGCCACGCGGGTTGCGGTTGGAGCATTCGAACCGGCCTTTCTCACCTCCGCCCGGGCCGTGATCGCGGCCGCTCTGGGCGTGGTCCTGCTGCTGGTGCTGAAGCAGAAGCGGCCCGCCTTGGCCGACATCGGTCCGTTGGTGGTCGTGGCCCTGGGCGTCGTCATCGGCTTTCCGCTGCTGACCGCGCTGGCGCTGCAGCATGTCACCTCGGCGCACTCCATCGTCTTCGTCGGCTTGCTGCCGCTAGCGACCGCGATCTTCGGCGTCCTGCGGGGCGGCGAGCGGCCCAGGCCCGCGTTCTGGATCTTCTCGACGATGGGCAGTCTGTCCGTCGTCGGTTTCGCCGTCCTGCGCGGGGCAGGGGGATCGCTGACGGGCGATCTGCTGATGGTGGCGGCGATCGTGGTCTGCGGCCTGGGCTATGCGGAGGGGGCGGTGCTGTCGCGGCGGTTGGGCGGCTGGCAGGTAATCTGCTGGGCGCTGGTCCTGGCGCTGCCTGTCATGGCGGTCATCGCGCTGGCCACCCTGCCGGCGACCTGGAGCGGCGTCGGCGCGCCGGCGTGGCTTGGCCTGGCCTATGTCTCGGTCTTCAGCATGCTGGTGGGCTTTGTGTTCTGGTATCGGGGCCTGGCGCTGGGCGGCATCGCCAAAATCGGTCAGCTGCAGCTCTTCCAGCCGTTCTTCGGTCTGGCGCTGGCGGGCCTGCTGCTGCGCGAGCCCGTAGCCCCCGGCATGATCGCCGTGACGGTCGTGATCGTCCTTTGCGTCGCCGGCGCCAAACGCTTCGCCTGATGCGTAAGCAAAAAGGCCCGGAGTCGCCTCCGGGCCTTTCGCGATTTCACAGAGCGGTGAGGGACTACTTCCCCGCCGCCGTCAGGGCGTCCATCAGTTCCGGGACGGCCGTCTTGTAATCAGCGACCAGACCGAAGTCGGCCACCTGGAAGATCGGCGCGTCGGCGTCCTTGTTGATCGCGACGATCACCTTGGAGTCCTTCATGCCGGCCAGGTGTTGGATGGCGCCCGAGATGCCGATGGCGACGTACAGCGACGGCGCCACGACCTTGCCTGTTTGACCGACCTGGTAGTCGTTCGGGGCGTAGCCGGCGTCGACGGCCGCGCGCGAGGCGCCGACGGCGGCGCCCAGCTTGTCGGCCAGCGGTTCGATCACGCGCTGGAACTCTTCGGCCGAGCCCATGGCGCGACCGCCCGAGACGACGATCTTGGCCGCAGCCAGTTCCGGACGGTCCGACTTGACCATCTCTTCGCTGACGAAGCGGGTCTTGGCCGCGTCGGCGCCGCCCACGGTTTCCACCGAGGCCGAGCCGCCTTCACCCGCCGCCGCGAAAGCGGTGGGGCGGACGGTGATCACCTTCTTGGCGTCCGACGACTGGACGGTCTCCAGCGCGTTGCCGGCATAGATCGGGCGCGTGAATGTGTCGGCCGAGACGACCTCGACGATCTCGCTGATCGGGGCGACGTCCAGCTTGGCGGCGACGCGCGGGGCGAAGTTCTTGCCGCCGGCCGTGGCCGGGACCAGGATCGCGTCGTAATTGCCGGCCAGCGCCAGCACGGCGTCAGCCTGGGCTTCGGCGACGCCATGCCCCAGCGAGTCGCTTTCTGCCAGCAGCACCTTGCGGACGCCGGCGATCTTGGCGGCTTGGTCGGCGACGCCCTTGGCGCCCTTGCCCAGGACCAGAACGTCCACGTCGCCCGAGATCTTCAGGGCGGCGGTGACGACCTTGTGAGTGCCGTCGCGCAGGTGCGCGTTGTCGTTATCGGCGACGACGAGAACAGCCATTACAGCACCCCCGCGGTGTTGAGCTTGGAAACCAGATCAGCGGCGGTTTCGACCTTGATACCGGCCGAGCGCTTGGCCGGCTCGGTGACCTTGATCACCTTCAGGCGCGGCGCGATGTCGACGCCGTAGTCGGCGACCGCCTTGCTGGCGATCTCCTTCTTCTTGGCCTTCATGATGTTGGGCAGAGACGCATAGCGCGGCTCGTTCAGGCGCAGGTCGGCGGTGACGATGGCCGGCAGGTCGACGTCCAGGGTCTGCAGACCGCCGTCGACTTCGCGGGTGACCTTGGCGGTCGCGCCCGAAACCTCGAGGGCCGAGGCGTAGGTGGCTTGCGGCCAGTCCAGCAGGGCCGACAGCATCTGGCCGACAGCGTTGTTGTCGCCGTCGATCGCCTGCTTGCCCATCAGGACCAGGTTGGGGTTTTCTTCGGCCACGACGGCGGCCAGCAGCTTGGCGACAGCCAGCGGCTCGGGATCGGCGTCGGTGGTGATCAGCACGCCGCGATCGCCGCCCATGGCCAGGGCCGTGCGGATCGTTTCCTGGGCTTGCGCCGGGCCGATGCTGACGATGACGACTTCGGTCGCCACGCCCTTTTCCTTGAGGCGCACGGCTTCTTCCACCGCGATCTCGCAGAAGGGGTTCATCGACATCTTGACGTTGGCGAGGTCGACACCGGTCTGGTCCGCTTTGACGCGGGCCTTGACGTTATAATCGATCACCCGTTTGACCGGGACTAAGACCTTCATGGGACGTATCGCCTCCAGGCTACGTTTTCTCCTGCTGGCCAACCGAATTAGCGCTTCGCAGGCGCAATGCAAGTTTCCCTTTGCGTAAGCGTAATGCATTCGGCGGGTACAGGTTCAAACAATTGTACGATTTCCGAACTTTTGTTCGCGAGGCCGCGTCGGCTTGGCCAATTCCCTTGAGATCGGAAATTCGCTAGGGAGCGATCATGACCAAGACCCTCACCCGCCTGAAGTACATCTTCCTGGGCCTGTTCCTGCTCAGCAGCGCCAGCGTCCTGGCGTATCATGCAGCCTGGGTGTGGCCGAAGGATCGCTGCGAGGCCAATGGCGGGGCCTGGGCGGGCAAGTGGCTGAAGTGCGCCGCGGTCTATCCGATCGAGACCTGGACGCGCCGTCCGGCCGGCACGCCGGCGCTCAACAATCAGAAGGCCGATGGCCCGACAGCCACCGCGCCGACCAAGGCTGCGCCGGCGGCCGCAGAAGAAAACCCCTAAGGCGCTTCAGCTCCGCGTCGCGCCGGGCTTCCACAGCACGTCGGCCGCGCCCTTGTCATTGCTCCAGCGAGCGGCGACGAACAACAGGTCCGACAGGCGGTTCAGATACTTGATCGCCGGGGCGCCGACGATCTCGCCCTCGGTCGCGGCCAGGGCCACGCAGGTTCGTTCGGCGCGACGGCAGACGGTGCGCGCTACGTGCAGCGCCGCCGCTGCCGGCGACCCGGCGGGGAGCACGAACGAGGTCAGGGGCTGCATTTCGGCGTTCAGCAGGTCGATCTCCTGCTCCAGGCGCGTCACCTGATTTTCCAGGATCCGCAGCGGCTCCCATTCGGGCTTGCTGTGCTGCTCGGGCGTGGCGAGATCCGCGCCCAGGTCGAAGAGGTCGTTCTGGATCCGCTCCAGCATGGCGTCCAGCGCGGCGTCGGCCGCGGTGTGCTGGCGCGCCTGGCCGATCGCGGCGTTGGTTTCGTCGACTCCGCCATAGGCCTCGACTCGCAGGGAGGCCTTGCTGACCGGCGCGCCTGTGGCTAGGCGCGTGGAGCCGGCGTCGCCGGTGCGAGTGTAGATCTTGTTCAGCGTGACCACAGGCAGGCCTCCGTCAGCCCTTGCGCCACCAGAACGCCGCGCCGACCAGCACGATGATCGCCACGAACTGCAGCACGACGCGCAGGCGCATCAGCTTGTTCGAATAGGAGCGACCGAAGTCGCCGCCGCGGAACAGGGCGTAGAGGCCGGCGGCCAGGGCCAGCAGGACAGCCAGCAGCGCGACGGGGACGAGAAAATCGAACACTTGGGACATGGGCTGAGAATAGGGCCTCGCGCGCGGTCGCGCCATAGCGACGCTCGGTGAGCGGGTATCCTCATCGACCATCGTCCGACGATCGAGTTCGCCGAATGTGTTCAATGAGCTGTTTTGTCGCAGTGACGCTTGGATACCGGTGTCATATCTACCCAATCCGCGCATTGTTCAGTGATTTTTGTTCGGTTTAGCGGTTGCAAAGGTGCTTTTTTGGCGTTAGAGGCCCCGCTTCGATTTTTACAGTGCGCGTTCGTTGAACATGATCAACCTCCCCCACCGCGGATCGGTTCGACGCTTTCACTCACCCCAGCGGGGGTAGGAGATAACCGCATGGCCTCGAGCGCTCACGCCTCGAATGCCGCAGGCCCTATCGCGAACGATCGCGAAGAAGCCCTGGCCGAAGTCCGTCAACTGATCACCGACCTGCGCGACGCCGCTCAGGACGGTCGCCAGCTGGCTCGCCGCTACGCCGACGTCCTTCAGAACGTCGTCGACGAGTACTGCATTGAATTCGAGAAGCGCGCGGAAGCCGCTCTCGCCCGCCTGGAGGCCGCCGCATGAGCTTCGTGTCCGTCAATATGGAGTCCGGCGCCGAAACGCCGGTCAAGCTGACCCGTCGCGCGCTGGCCAAGCAGCGCACTCGTGAACGCGTCCTGGCCGCCGCCCGCCGCCTGTTCACCGAGCGTGGCTACGAAGGCGCCACGATCCGTGACATCGCGCAGGCCGCCGGCATGTCGACCGGCGCCGTGTTCGCCAGCTTCGCCGACAAGTCGGAGCTGTTCGAAGAGATCCTGACCGCCGACTACGAAGTCATCTATGCTCAGATGACCCAGGCCTCGCGCACCGCCAAGACCATCGACGAAGCCCTGCTGGGCCTGTTCGCCGTGGCCTACGGCTTCCACGTCGAGCAACTGCCGCTGCTGCGCGCCAGCATCGCTGTTTCGTGGACCCGTTCGGAAGCCGCCGAGCGTCGCGCCCGCAACGATCTCAAGCACATCTTCCGCCTGATCGCCGAAGCGCTGCAGCGCGGTGTCGACCAGGGCCAGTTGAAGAAAGATGTCGACGCTAAGCTCTTGGCTGAAATCAGCTGGGACGTGTATGTCGCCAACTATCGCCGCGCCGTCTACGACGGTTGGTCGGTCGATGCTCTGCTGGCGCGGCTTTCGGATCAACTGAAGGTCATCTTCGCAGGCGCTCGCGCCTGACGAATTAACTTGGGTGTTCCGTTCAGGGGGAATGGAGCGCCTTTGGAACAGCGACGCTAGCGTGTTCGAGGGGGACGTGCGTGGGCGTAAGAACTGATCAGAAGGCCGCCACCCGGGAGAAGGTTCTCGAGGCGGCTCGCGACCTCTTCAACGAGGTCGGCTACGAGGAAACCACCATCCGCGCCATCGCGGAGCGGGCGGGGGTTTCCGTCGGGAGCGTGTTCACCACCTTCGCCTCCAAGGCGGAGGTGCTGAGCCACGTCATGTCGCATCGCCTGACGGCGCTGTATGCGGAGCTGGACCGGGTCACGCCGTTCCTGCGCGGCAGCACGGCCGACAAGCTGTGTTCGATCTTCGCGATCCATTACGAGTTCGAATGTCGGCGGGTGAAGCTGTTCCTGGCTCACATCGCCGCCTCGTACAATCCGGCCAACGACCCGGGCGTCACGCCCTACGGCCGCAACCCGCGCCTGAACCAGATGCTGCTGGACGTCCTGGAAGAGGGCGTACGCAAGGGCGACGTGCGCAGCGACCTGGACCTGCCGCTGGTGGTCGACACCCTCAAGGCCGCCTATGCCTGGAACTACCGCATGACCGCGGCGGCAGGCGGCGACCTGGAAGCCGCCCAGATGTCGGCGGCCATGGATCGCCAGATCTCGATCATCGCCGAGGGCTGGAAGCCCCGCTAGCCGAGCAAAGGCCGGAAAGGCCCCTTGAAATGCGCCTCATCATGTAACAAATAGAATTACATGAAAAGAAGCGGTCGCCTTTCCGTCGCCCTGCACCTGCTGCTGCACATGGCCGAGCGCCCGGACGATCCGATCGTCTCCGAGCGCCTGGCCGAATGGGCCGACACCAATCCGGTGGTCATCCGTCGCACCTTCGCCGGCTTGCGCGAGGCGGGGATCGTCGCCTCGACCAAGGGCCATGGCGGCGGCTGGCGGCTGGCCCGTGCGCCCGCGGACATCAGCCTGGGCGACATCCAGGCGGCCCTGAACGAGCGGCTGCTGACCCACGCCCTGATCGAAGACACCCCCGGCTGTCTGGTCGAGCGAGCGGTCAACGCCGCCCTGGACGAGGCGATGCGCGAGGCCGAGCGCCTGCTGCACGAACGCCTGTCACGCCTGTCGCTGGCCGACCTCGCCAAGGACGTCGCCGTCCTGTGGGCGGCGGACCCGCGCGCCAAAGGAGAGCATCCTCATGAGCCATGACGTCATCATCGTGGGCGGCGGTTTCGCTGGTCTGTCGGCCGCCATGCAACTGGGCCGCGCCCGCCGGCGGGTGCTGGTCATCGACGCTGGCCTGCCGCGCAACCGCTTCGCCGACGCCTCGCACGGCTTCTTCGGCCAGGACGGCAAGGCGCCGGCCGAGATCTTCCGCGAGGCCGCCCGCCAGGTCGCGGCCTATCCCACCGTCGCGTTTATCCACGGCGAGGCGGCCAGCGCCGCCCAGGATGGCGACGGCTTCATCGTGGCTCTGGCCGACGGCCGGACGGAACGGGCGCGCAAGTTGGTGCTGGCCGGCGGGATCGTCGACCATCTGCCTAAGATCCCGGGGCTGAAGGAGCGCTGGGGCGCGACCGTGCTGCACTGCCCCTATTGCCACGGCTACGAGGTGCGCGACCGGGCGCTGGGCGTGCTGGCCAACCATCCGATGGCGCCGCATCAGGCGCAGATGCTGCCCGACTGGGGGCCGACCACCTACTACACCCAGGGCCAGTTCGAGCCTGACGCCGAGACCCTTGCCGTGCTGGCCCGGCGCGGCGTGGCTGTCGAACGCCAGCCGATCGTCGAGGTGCTGGGCGCGGCCCCTGTCATGGACGCCGTGCGTCTGGCCGACGGCCGGGTCGTGATGGCGCAGGCTCTGTTCGTCGCGCCGCGCACGACCCTGGCCAGCCCGCTGGCGGCTCAGCTGGGCTGCGCGATCGACGAGGGCATGCTGGGCCCGGTCATCCGCGTCGACGAGATGAAGGCCACGACCGCGCCGGGGGTGTTCGCGGCCGGCGACGCCACGCGCAGCATGCACAACGCCACCTTCGCCTCGGCCGACGGGGTCATGGCGGGCGTCGCCGCCCACCGCGCCCTGATCCAGGAGGCCTGATCCAGAGAGGAGGGGGCCGTCAGGGCCGCCGCGTCAGCCGCAGGTCCTGATAGTCGTAGCTGAAGTCGGCCATCGGCGAGACGGCCTTGGCCACCGCCGAGACGACCTTGCCGTCCTTGATGTCGAAGGTGATGAAGGCGTCTTCTTGGGTGCGGTCGTCGAAATAGGTCTTGAAGGTGTCGCCGTCGAACGCGTCCAGCCGGCCGCGCAGGGCGGGGGTCTTGTCGAACGAGATCTTCAGGCCCTGCTTCTTGCGGCCGTCGAGACTGACGGTGACCGTGCCGTACCAGGGATCGCTATAGACCCCGACATAGGCGGCCGGCGGCAAGCTGGGCTTGGCGCCGCCGCTGGTCGGCGTGGTCATGGCGGCATGGTCCTTCAGCGCCTGGGCCTCGCTCTCGGCCTGCACCCGACGGCTTGAGGCGATCCAGTCGAAGTCGTTGCGGCCCTGCAGCCGGTCGGGGCCGCCGTAGCGCAGCGAGCGCAGCACGGGCGTCTCTTCGGCGTTGGTCATGATCATCACGCCCGATTTCCGGCCGGGCAGCAGCGCCGTGTACGAGATGAAGCCGGCCAGGCCCCCGGTGTGCCACAGCATGCGCTCGCCGCGGTGGTCCTGGACGAACCAGCCCAGGCCATAGGCCTGCATTGACGGGCGGGCGGGGTTCTCGTCGGTCGGGCCGTCGGACCAGCTGGTGAGGGTCTGCGGCTTCCACATCTCGCGGGCGGAGGGCTCGCTCCACAGGCGCTTGGCGTTGGGCAGCATGCCCAGGCCCAGTTGCACCAGCATCCACTGGGCGATGTCCTTGGGCGTGGAATTGACGCCGCCGGCGGGGCCCGCCGCGTCGAAGCTGGCGTCGAACGGCAGCACGGTCTGCGGACCCATGCCGCGGATCGGCGGACCCAGGCGCGCATGCGGTTCGGCGCGGCGAGCGCGATCGACCAGGGCCGGACTGGAGACGGTGCTGCTCATGCCCAGCGGATCGAAGATTCGCGCCTTGATCACCGCTTCCCAGGTCTGGCCGGTCACGGCCTCGATCACCGCCCCGGCGGCGACATAGAGCACGTTGTCATAGGCGTAGCCGCCGCGGAACTGGCCGCCGATCGGCAGGTATTTCAGGCCCGCGACGATGTCGGCGCGGGTGTGGGTCGGGGCCGGCCAGATCATCAGGTCGCCCGCGCCCAGGGTCAGTCCGCTGCGATGGACCAGCAGATCGCGCACGGTCATCAGCCTGGTGATCACCGGATCGCTCATCTGGAAGGCGGGCAGGTAGCGGGTGACCGGCGCGTCCCACTCGACCTTGCCCTCCTCGACCAGCATGGCCAGCAACGCGGCGGTCATGGCCTTGGTGTTGGAGGCGATGCCGAAGACGGTGTTCTCGTCGCAGCGCTCCTGGCCCCCCAGTCGCTTGACGCCATAACCCTTGGCCAGCGTGACCTTGCCGCGCTCGACCACGGTGATCCCCAGGCCGGGCTGGCCGGGGAAGGCGGCCATGACCTCCTGGGCGAACTGGTCGATCGCGCCGGCGACCGAGCCGGTGTCTTGCGCGAAAGCCCGGTCGCCGAACGCCGCCAGACCCGTGGTCGCGAGAGCCGAGACAAGGGCGGTGCGGCGAGTGGTGGCGAGCATGGGCGATCCTTACAGTTAAGGTCGCACGCTATGCCGAGCGTCCGTGGCCGGACAAGGGCGGAGTCGCCTAGTTGCCTTCGTCCAACAGCCTCCGCGCGATGACCTGCGCCTGGATCTCGCCGGCGCCCTCGAAGATGTTGAGGATTCGCGCATCGGCCAGCAGGCGGCTGGCGGCGTATTCCATCGCAAAGCCGTTGCCGCCGTGGATCTGCAGCGCGTTGTCGGCGGCGGCCCAAGCGACGCGGGCGGCGATCAGCTTGGCCATGCCGGCCTCGAGGTCGCAGCGCTTGCCCTCGTCCTTCTGGCGGGCCGCGTAATAGGTCAGCTGGCGCACGCCCATGATCTCGGCGGCCATCATGGCCAGCTTGTTGGCCACGCGCGGGAAGTGGAAGATCGCCTGGCCGAATTGCTGGCGGTCCAGGGCGTAGGCCAGGCCGGTCTCCAGCGCCGCCTGGGCCACGCCGACCGCGCGGGCGGCGGTCTGGATGCGGGCGCTCTCGAAGGTGGCCATCAGCTGCTTGAAGCCCTGGCCGGGCACGCCGCCCAGCAGGTTCTCGGCCGGCACGGCAAAGCCGTCGAAGGCGAGCTCGTACTCCTTCATGCCGCGATAGCCGATCACCCCGATCTCGCCGCCGCTCATGCCGTCGGCGGGGAAGTCGTCGCCCTCGACGCCGCGCGGCTTGGGGGCCAGCAGCATGGACAGGCCGCGATAGTCGGTGGTGGCCGGGTCGGTGCGGACCAGCAGGGTCATCACGTCGGCGCGGGCGGCGTGGGTGATCCAGGTCTTGTTCCCGGTCACCACGTAGTGGTCGCCCTCCAGCGCGGCGCGGGTGCGAAGCGCGCCCAGGTCGCTGCCGGTGTTGGGCTCGGTGAAGACGGCGGTCGGCAGGATCTCGGCGCTGGCGATCTTGGGCAGCCAGTATTGCTTCTGGGCGTCGGTGCCGCCAGTCAGGATCAACTCGCCGGCGATCTCCGAGCGCGTGGCCAGCGAGCCGACGCCGATCCAGGCCCGCGACAGCTCTTCCGACACCACGCACATGGCGGTCTTGCCCATGCCGCTGCCGCCATACTCCTCGGGGATGGTCAGGCCGAACACGCCCAAGGCGCCCAGTTCCTCGACCAGTTCGATCGGGATCAGCTGGTCCTTCAGGTGCCAGTCGTGGGCGAAGGGCGTGACCTTTTCCTCGGCGAAGGCGTGGAACTGGTCGCGGATCATCTCGAAGGTCTCGTCCAGACCCGTCCGTTCCAGCGTCGGCCGGCCTCGCGCGTCGGCCAGGTGCTGAGCGATGCGGGTTTTCACCGCTTGCGTGCCGCCCTCGACCATCAGCTTCATGATGCCGTTGGAGAACAGGCGATTCATCACCGCGCGGTCCTCGACGAGGTGTGCGGGGCGGACGATCTCGCCCTGGTTCATCGGCACGCCGCCGATCAGCTGGGCGGCGTATTCGGCAAACAGCAGCTGGGCCAGCAGGGCCTCGATCTCGCCGAACTGGCCCTCGCCCTGCAGCCGCTCGGCCCAGCCGGCGACCTGGTTCATCAGCTCGGCATAGGCTGCGTACCAGCCATAGCCGTGGACGCGCATCTGGTGGGCGTCGGCCAGCTTGCGGTCGATCTTGCCATTCTCACCGGAGATGTGGGCCAGCACCTGCGGCTTGGCCTCGGCGACGAACAGGCTGGCGGAGTCGGCGGCTTCCCGCAGCAGGCCGATCAGACCGGGCAGGATCAAGGTCTCGGACGGGCTTGCCGTATGCGTCATGCTTGCTCCCCTAAGCCGAACGGTTGTTTTCTTTCACCCTGGCGCTTTCCGCATCTGCGAGCAATGCCGCAGTGCAGCGCAAAATCACAAAAGGGGAAGAGACATGCTAACCGTCCATCACCTGAACGAGTCGCGTTCGCAGCGGATCCTGTGGCTGCTGGAGGAGTTGGGCGTTCCCTACGAGATCGTCCAGCACACCCGCGATCCCAAGACCCGCCTGGCCCCGCCGTCGCTGCTGGCGATCCACCCGCTGGGCAAGTCGCCGGTGATTGTTGATGGCGACCTCACCGTCATCGAGTCCGGCGCGATCATCGACTACGTCATTCGCCGCCACGGCGAGGGTCGTTTGGCCCCTGAGGCGGCCAACGCCGACTACGACCGCTACCAGCAGTGGCTGCACTATGCCGAGGGCTCGGCCATGCTGCCGCTGATGCTCAACATGTATGTCGGCCGCCTGGGCGAGGCCGGTGCGCCGCTGCACCCGCGCATCCAGGGCGAGATCGCCAACCACCTGTCGTTCGTCGACGCTCACCTGGCTGGGCGCGACTTCTTTGTCGGCGAAGCGCTGACCGGCGCCGACATCCAGATGAGCTTCGTGCCCGAGGTCGCCAAGGCGATGGGCAAGCTGCCCGACTACCCGCACATGGCCGCCTGGATCGAACGCATGCACGCCCGTCCGGCCTGGAAGACGGCGCTGGACAAGAGCGGGCCGTATGCGCTCGGGGCCTAGCGCCAAACTTTTTTCGACATGAACGAAACCTGCTGAAGCGGTTCGCGCAGCCGTTCAGCTTGGCCCTGTCATGGTCTGTCTCACGGGGTTGCTGACCCCGGAGACATTCAAGGGACGAAGGAACAAGACCATGACCATCACCACGAAGATCAAGACCATCACCCTGACCATCGGCGCTGCTGCTGCGGCTCTGAGCATGGCCGCTGCGCCCCAAGCCAACGCCGGCGTCGTCGGCTGCAAGGCCTCGGGCTCCAAGCAGGAAGTCGGCGCGGTCCTGGGCGGCCTGCTGGGCGGCCTGGCCGGCAACAAGATCGCCGGCAAGGGCGATCGCGGTACGGGCACGGCCATTGGCGCGGTGATCGGCGCCGGCGCCGGTTCGGCGGTCGGCTGCGGCATGCAGAAGACCGAGGCGGCCAAGGAGGTCGGCGGCATCTACAAGTCGGGCGGCTACCGCTACGCCCAGACGGTCCGCGCTGCGCCGCTGGTCGAGACCAAGGGCAAGTACGTGACCCGCTCGACCGTCAACCTGCGGGCTGACGCCTCGACCTATGGCCAACGCCTGGGTTCGGTGCAGTCGGGCACGACCTTCCAGGCCCTGGGCCGCACCGGTGACGGCAAGTGGATCCTGGTCGGCCAGGACGGCGTCGGCGTCGGTTACGTCTCGAGCGCCTACGTCTACCGGGCCTAAGCCCTGACCTTTGGGACGCGGCCGATCCGTCCCTCAGGCCGTGTCCTCGAAGAGAGCCCGTCCGGTCCCCACCGGGCGGGCTTTTTCATGCGCCTCAGGTCAGCGCGCTCACGCCGCCCAGCCAGGTCTGCCAGACCACGACCAGCAGCCAGTGCAGGCCGACGGCCGGCCACAGCGAGCCGGTCTTCAGCCGCATGACCGCGCAGCCCAGGCCCAGCACCGCGCAGCAGGTCAGGAAGTCGAGGCGCAGGAAGGTGGCCGCAGCGGCGGGCAGGAAGGTCAGGGCCTCGACCACGTGCCACAGGGTGTAGAGCGTCGTGGAGGCGGCGATCGCCAGCCAGGGCCGTCGGCTCTCGCCGGGTCCGGGGACCAGCAGGCCGCGAAAGGGGATCTCCTCGCCGAGGGCGGGGATGAGGATGACGGTCAGCAGCCGCAGGGGGAGGCCGGGCTGGGTCGGCGTCAGATGATACAGGCCCGTGCCGAAACCGATGGCAGCCATGGTCGCGAGGGTGACGGCCGAGACGGCGAGGCAGAGCGCCCAGCCGCGCGGGGTGGGCAGGGTGGTGAGGCTGGTGAGGAGGCGTTCGCCGTAGATCTTCAAGCTCAGCGCCTTACCCCCAATCGTCATCCCGCGCTTTATGCGCGGGACCCATGGGTCAGTTTACACGGGAGCGAGCCATTCGGCTCCGCACCTGCGGCGGACAAATGGGTCCCGCGCATAAAGCGCGGGATGACGGTGGTTTAAGTCCGCCACCGCAGGGTCTGGTCCCGCACCGGATTGACGAACGCGCGGCCCTCGCGCCGGCTGGCGTTCCATTCGCGCTTGCACTGGTGGTACCAGCGGGCCTGCTGGTCGGCGTCGCCCACCCACATCAGCGGGGGATTGCACTGCAGCCCTGGGGTCTGGGCCTGCACGATCTTGCCGTCCTGGCGCAGGAACGCCCGCGCCGCCACGCGGATCACCGGGTGGAACGCGGTGAAGGCCCAGTGGTCGGACCACATGATCTGGTTCATGCGGGTCTTGCCCGCGTTGATCGGCGTCATCGCCGACAGGGCCAGCACCTGCCTGTCGCCGACGACGACGTGCTCCCAGCGCAGGCCCGGCAGGCGGAAGGTGATCTCGGTCAGCGGCTCGCCGCCGAGGATGGCGTAGGCCTTGGAGTTCTTGGACGGCTCGTGCCGCACCATGGTGAAGCCGGCTTCGGACGGACAGAAGCTCTTCTTCTTCTCGTGCTGGCTGGTCTTGGTGCGCCACCACCACTGCTGATGCACGAACGGGCCGTGGGCGGGGTCGATAAGGCCCAGCACCGCGTGGTCGATATGGATGTCGTAGTCCAGGTGGTCGACCAGCTTGGGCGTTCCGGTCACGCCGGGAATGGTCGGCGGCGGCTCGGGCGGCTGGCCGTCGAAGCGCGGATCGGACGCCATCCAGATCCACACCAGGCCCTGGCTCTCGATCGTCGGATAGCGGCGCACCCGCACCTTGGAGATGTCGAAGTCGCTGTCGGCGGTCAGGGACGGGATCGACTTGCACGCCCCGTCCGGCCCGAAACGCCAGCCGTGATAGGGGCACTCGACGCTGTCGGTCCCGTCGGCCTCGCGGTGGACCTTGCCGGCCGAAAGGGCTGCGGCGCGGTGGGGGCAGATGTCGCGCAGCGCATAGACCTGGCCGGTCCGCGTGCGGCCCAGCAGCACGGGCTCGCCCAGATATTCGCGTTTCTCGGCCTTGCCGGGTTTCAGGTCGGGCGACAGGCAGGCCACGTACCAGGCGTCCCAGCAGAAACCCTCGCCGAACTTGTCGGGCAGGGCCTTGCCTGAGCGGATTTGGGCCGGGCGAGGTTTGATCAGCGCGGCGGCGTCGTCGGCGGGCGGCATGTGGAGGGAGCTCGGATGGAGATTGGAGGAAAACGCCGTCACTCGAGTCTCATGTCGCAGAACATTGCGACAGTCTCGCAAGCCCCCAGCGCGCATGAACTCGCGGCTTGCTCAAGCTTTAGACGTCACCGCGAGGCGGCGGTCTCAACCAGGCGCTGATAAAAGCGCACCATCCGTTCCACATTGGCCAGACTGACATGCTCGTCGGTGCCGTGGATCATCTTGGTGTCCTCGACCTTCAGCACCAGCGGCTGGAAGCGATAGACGTCGGTCGCGACCCCGCCCATGTAGCGGCTGTCGGTGCCGGCGGTGACCAGGCCCGGAACGACCGGGGCGCGGCTCTCGTCGGCGGCGAGGCCGGCGATGGTCTTCCAGGCGTCGGACTCGGTGGACGACACGGCCGAGGGCTCGTCCGGGGTCTTGGTCCAGGACAGCTGAACGGGCAGATCGCCGACCGCGTCCTTGGCCCGCGCCATGACCGTGGCCGAGGTGTCGCCGGGCGCGATGCGGTAGTTGATCCAGGCCGTGGCGTCCTGCGGCAGGACGTTCTCCTTGGGCGAGCCCTTCAGCATGGTCGGCGCGATGGTGGTGTGCAGCATGGCCGCCCCGGCCGGGGTCTTGGCGGTGACGTCGACCAGCAGCGGCGAGAACAGCCAGGTGTTGGCTGCGAACACCTTGACCACCGGCTTGGCGTGCGGGGCGATGGCCTTGAGCATGTCCGCGCCCGGGCCCTGGAACTTCATCGGGAACGACTTGTCGGTGATGGCCAGGATCGCCCGCGCCAGGGTCGCGACGCCGGTGTCCTTCGGCGGCGCCGAGGAGTGGCCGCCGACGGCCGGGGCCACGACTTTCATCGTCGCGTAGCCCTTCTCGGCCGTGCCGATGATGGCGGCGGCCTGGCCGGTGACGGGGTGGTCGGCGACCACCACCATGCCCTCGTCCAGCACGAACTGGGCCTTGATGTTGCGCGACTTCAGCAGGGCCGCGGCGGCGCGGGCCCCGACGCCGCGCACCTCCTCGTCGTGGCCGCTGACCACGATGACGGTGCGCGTGGGCTTGAAGCCGCTGGCGGCGACGCCGTCCAGCGCCTCGAACAGGGTGACCAGCGAGCCCTTGTCGTCGATCGCCCCGCGGCCCCAGACCGAACCGCCGGCGACCACGCCGTCGAAGGGCGGATGGGTCCATGAGCCTTCGCTGCCTGGCGTCACCGGCACCACGTCCTGGTGGGCCATCAGCACGATCGGCGGCAGGGCGGGGTTCGAGCCAGTCCAAGTGTAGACCAGCGTGTGGCCGGCCACGACCTCGCGGGTCATGACCTTGTGGGCCTCGGGATAGGTGCTCTGCAGCCAGGCGTGCAGCTTGTCCCACTCGGCCGGCTGGTCCTCGGCGGGGTCCTGGTGGCTGATGGTCTGGAAGCGGACGGCCTCGCCCAGGCGGGCGGCGGCGCGGGCGACGTCGACGGGACGGGCCGAAGCCAGATTCGCCGCCTTGGGATCGACCGCTGCCGGGGCCTTGAACGTGGCGGTCCGCACGGCGACAACGCCCGCGACGACCAGCACCAGACCCACGGCCGTCAGCGCGACCTTACCCACGACACCCATCTTACGCCTCCCCCTAAGCGTTCCTTTGGCGAACGCTTGTTGGGGAGGACTGTGCGGTGGGGTGCGACGGTTGGCAAGCCGACGTTACGTCAGGCCCGATACCGCGCTTCCAGCAGGTCGATATCCCGCACGATCTTGCGCGCCGACTCGCTGCTCAGCGTGCGTTCGCGCGACAGCTTGAAGATCGCGTCGCGCTCGGCGGTCAGGCCGACCACGCGCAGCTGCAGCTCGATCGCCTGGAGCTTGCGATTGACCGCCGCCTCGTCGGGCGTGTGCAGGCGACCGTCGATGCGCTCGCGGTACAGCTCCATGACCCGGGTCGAGGCCTCGACATAAAGGTCGGCGTCCTCGCGGCCTTCGCCCAGAGCGTGCTGGGCGGTCTCGATCGCCTGGATGGCGGCCTGGGCGGCTGTGACGCGGGCCTGGTCGATCTCGGCCTGGTGCGAGGGCTCGGGCGGCAGCTCCAGGTTCCGCAGCACGCGCGGCAGGCCGACGCTGGCGACGATCAAGGACACCACGATCACCCCGGCGGCCAGGAAGATGGCGAGATCCCGGGCCGGGAAGGCCGTGCCGTCGGTCAGGGTCAGGGGCAGGGTCAGCACGCCGGCCAGGGTGATGGCGCCGCGCACGCCGGCGAACGACATGGCCGCCACCAGCCGCCAGTCGACCTTGCGCGCCGGCTCGCCGCGGCGGCGGGCCTTGAACAGGGTCAGGCGCAGCGAGGTCCACACCCAGGCAAAGCGCATCAGGCCCAGGGCCGCGCTGATCGCCAGGACATAGATCGCCAGCCACCAGACTTCGTGATGGCCGGTCATGCGGACGGTGTTGGCCGCGCCGTTCAGGATGCCGGGCATCTGCTCGCCCAGCAGCACGAAGATCACGCCGTTGGCGGCGTATTGCACGGTGTCCCACACGGCGGCGCGGCGCACGCGGGTGACGGCCAGGGCCTTACCCGAGCCCTCGACGAAGCCCATGGTCACGCCCGCCGCGACGGCGGCCAGGATGCCCGAGCAGTGGAAGTGTTCGGCCACCAGATAGGCGCCGAACGGGATCAGCAGGCTGGTCAGGATCTGCGAGCCGGTGTCCTCGCCCAGCTTGCGGCCGACCTGCTGCTTGGCCCAGGTCACGGCCCAGGTGACGCCGACGCCGATCACAAGGCCCCCGACCGCCACCCATACGAAGGTCAAGAGCGCCGACTGGATCGAGAACACGCCGGTCAGCATGGCGGCCACCGCAAAGCGCATGCACACCAGGCCCGAGGCGTCGTTCAGCAGGCTCTCGCCCTCGAGGATGTGCATCATCCGCTTGGGGATCGGCGCGCGGGCGGCGATGGCCGACACCGCGATCGGGTCGGTCGGCGAGACGATCGCGGCCAGGGCGAAGGCGACCGGCAGCGGCATGGCCGGGATCATCACGTGGATCAGCCAGCCCACGCCCAGCACGGTCAGCACCACCAGGCCCAGCGCCATCTCCAGCACGATGGCGCGGTCGCGCAGCAGGTCTTCGCGCGGGATGCGCCAGCCGTCCAGGAACAGCAGCGGCGGCAGGAAGAGCAGGAAGAACAGGTCGGGCTTCAGCTCGACCGTCGGCACGATGGAGATCGCGATCAGGGCGCCCAGGGCGATCTGGACGAGAGGGAGGGGCAGTCTCGAAAACCGCGCCAGGGATCCGCTGACAATAACCGCGAACAGAAGAAACAGGATCGTGACGACAGTGTCCAAAACGCCTCCGAACTCTAGAACTTGGCGTACAGACTAGGGGACCAAGCTGCGCAAGATCAATGAAGCTTCCCTAAGGTCGCTCAGAAAAAGGGCTTGGAACCCCCGGCGGGCGCGGGGCTTAGTCCTCTGCGTCAACGAGAAGGACCTCGACCATGGCAGCACGCCATCTTGCGCTGAGCGCCGCCTTCGCCGCCCTCCTGGGCGCGGCCGCCTGCTCCGAGCAGAAGCCCGCCGAGCCTGCCGCTCCGGCCGAGACCCGCGCCGTGGCCGGCGCGGAGGCCGCCGCCCCGCCGCCGGAACCGGCGCCCGCCGTGCCGGCCTCGGGCGGTGAGACGGTCGGCGGCGACGGCTCACAGATCACGCTGAACACGTTGAGCGCGGCCGATGTCGAGGCCAATCCGGTGCAGGGCGAGCTGGGCTGCAGCTTCGGCGGCGCCGGCGCGACCCCGCCGCTGCTGTTGGCCAAGGGCGATGTCGGGACCAAGGATGCGGCCTTCGGCCTCGTAAAGGTCGGCGACTATGTCGAGCGGATCGCCCAGCCGGGCGGGTTCAACGCCCTCACCAAGGGCGGGACCTTCAGCGGCCAAGGCAAGACCATCGTCATCGCCCTGACCGGTCCGGCGATCGGCGGCGGCGAGAGCCCGCCGCGTCCGGCCACCCTGACCTATCAGCGGGCGGACGGCGCTAGCCGGGTCTATACCGGCCTGTGGACCTGCGGTCCGTAGCTACAGCCCAAAGGTGACGAGGCCACGCTCGTCGATCTTCCAGGCCGGGTTCCAGGCGATCTCCCAGGCGTGGTCGTCGGGATCGGCGACATAGCCCCGAAAGCCGCCATGCACGGGCGCGTCGCCTTGACGGAGAATGCGCCCGCCGTGCGCGGCCAGCCGGTCCAGCACCGGCTGTACGTCGGCCTGCTCGGGCACGTTATGGGCCAGGGCGAAGGCGCCGGGACGCACCAGGCCGGGACGCTGCATGTCGTCCTCAAGCCCGCCCGTCAGCCAGGTCCCCAGCATCAGGCCGTTCATCTGGTAGAAGACGATCTCGTCGTTCTCGAACACCGGCGCCCAGCCGAAGCCCTCGACATAGAACCGCCTGGAGCGCGCGATATCCGCCACGCCCAGGGTGATCACCGAAATCTGCTGCTGCATGGTCGAACGCCCTGGTTCGCTGCGTGGAATGCGAAGCGATAAGGGACGGATGACCCGTTGGGTTGCAGGCGGCGGTGCTGGAAAGCCCTAGCCCACGTCCTTCAGGTCCACGTCGATGCCTTGCTCGCGCACCTTGCGGTACAGGGTCGAGCGGCCGATGCCGAGGCGGCGGGCCACCTCGCTCATGTGGCCGGCATAGACGTCGATGGCGTGCTGGATCAGGTCCTTCTCGATCTCCTCCAGCGTCCGCAGGTGGCCGCGGTCGTCGAGGATGCGCACGGGCGCCTCGGCCACGCTCGGGGCGGCCATGGCGGCGTGGGCGGCCTGCAGAAGGGCGGCCGGCGGCGGGGCCGGTGGGGTCGAGACCGCCTCGATCGGCGCGGCCAGGCCCGAGATGGCCGGGAAGTCGTAGGGCTGCAGGTACGGGGCGTCGGCCAGTACGATGGCGCGATAGACCGTGTTCTCCAGCTGGCGGACATTGCCCGGCCAGTCGAAGCTGGTCAGCAGCTGCAGGGTCTCGGGCGAGGCGCCGATGACGCGCTTGCCTTCTTCCACGTTGAAGCGGCGGATAAAGGCCTCGACCAGGGCCGGCACGTCCTGACGACGCTGGCGCAGGGACGGAGCTTCAACCGGGAAGACGTTCAGGCGATAATAGAGGTCCTCGCGGAACACGCCGCCGGCGACGGCCTGCTGCAGGTCGCGATTGGTGGCCGAGACTATGCGGACGTCGACCTTGACCGAGCGCTTGGCGCCGATCGGGTCGATCTCGCCCTCTTGCAGGGCGCGCAGCAGCTTGACCTGGACGTCCAGCGGCAGTTCCCCGACCTCGTCGAGGAACAGGGTGCCGCCGTCGGCTTCCTTGAACTTGCCCAGATGCTTGTCCGAGGCGCCGGTGAACGAGCCCTTCTCGTGGCCGAACAGGATCGACTCGACGAGGTTCTCGGGGATGGCGCCGCAGTTGACGGCCACGAACGGCTTGCCGGCGCGGTCGGACGAGCCGTGCACGGCGCGGGCGATCAGCTCCTTGCCGACGCCGCTTTCGCCGGTGATCAGCACGGGGATGGCGCTCTTGGCCGCCCGCTCGCCGATGCGCTTGACGAGAGTCATGGCGGGCGAATCGCCGATCAGGTCGGCGAAGGTGGTTTTGCCGCCGGCCCGCTTGGTCAGGCGCTCGACCTCGCCCTTCAGGTCGCCCATCGACAGGACGTTGCGGATCGAGACGGTGATGCGTTCCGGGCTGGCCGGCTTGATGAAGAAGTCGCTGGCTCCGGCCTGCATGGCCTTGACCACGGTGTCGACGCCGCCGCTGGCGGTCAGCACGATCACCGGCTGAGTAAAGCCGCGGGCGCGCATTTCCTTCAGGGTGTCGTGACCGTTCAGGCCGGGCATGACCAGGTCGAGCAGGATGACGTCGGCGACCGCGCCGGACGTCAGGTGCGCGATGGCCGCGTCACCGCCTTCGGCGTGGGCCACGGCGAAGCCGTCGCGCTCGAGCACCGCCTGGATCAGCCGACGTTGTGTCGGGTCGTCATCGACGACTAGGACCGTTTTGGTCATAGGGCACATCCACCAGAACCGGCCTTGCTCGACATGGAGCAGGCTCTTGTTGGTTCAGAGTGATACAGGTGGTGGGTAAACATCGGCTTTCGCAGACGTGTCGCGAAGATTAAAGTTTATAGTTAACAGAGGGTTGGTGCTGGGTCGTCGATCCGGCCACCGCGCAATCGCTTGTCCTTGCGAAAGCGGCGGCGAGCAGTGGTGGGGGAGCGGTTTACGCGTCTCGCGCATTGCGTTGCGATGACCCAACCCCCTATCTGCTGACCCATGAACGCGCCCTTCAAACCTGACACCCCGCCGCAATGGAACCTGGCCGACCTGTATGTCGGTCGCGACGATCCCAGGATCGAGACCGATCTGGCCGCCGCCAAGGCCGCCAATGACGAGCTGGCCTCGCTGGAGGGCATGTTCCTGGAGGCCCGCAAGGAGCCGCAGCGCCTGGGCGTGCTGCTGGATCGCGGGATCACGCTGTACGAGCAGGCGACCAACGGCCTGTGGGGCGTGGGCGCCTATGCGGGTCTGGCGGCGTCGGTGGCGCGCGACGATCCGGCCTGGGCTAAGTTCGAGGGCGACCTGCGGGCCCGCTCCTCGCAGATCGCCGCCGAGAGCCTCTATTTCACGCTGGAGCTGAACCAGCTGGAAGACACCGAGATCGCGGCGGCCTTGAAGGCCCATCCCGAAGCCGCCCGCTGGTCGCCGTGGTTGCGCCGGGTGCGCCTGTCGCGGCCGCACGAGCTGTCGCCGGACCTGGAGCGCTTCATCGTCGACAAGGCCCCGGCCGTCGCCAACTGGGTGCGGCTCTATGACGAGACCCTGGCTAAACTGACGGCGAAGGTCGGCGACGAGACCCTGACCCTGCCCGAGGCGCTCAACCGCCTGTCGGACCCCAGCACGGCGCGCCGCAAGGCCGCCGCCGACGGCCTGGCCCAGGCGCTGGAGGAGCGCAGCTCCACCCAGGCCCTGGTGCTCAACACCCTGGCCTTCGAGAAGCAGGTCGAGGACCGCTGGCGCCGCTACGACCATCCGGCCCAGTCGCGCCATCTGGCCAACGAGGTCGACGCCGACGCGGTCGACGCGCTGGAGCAGGCGGTGGTCGAGGCCTATCCGCGCCTGTCGCACCGCTACTATGCGCTGAAGGCCAGGATCATGGGTCTGGAGGCCCTCGACTACTGGGACCGCAACGCGCCGCTGACCGCCGCCGCGCCCAAGTCCTACGCCTGGACCGAGGCGCGGGGCATGGTGCTGGAGAGCTTCCAGGACCTGGCGCCCAAGTTCGCCGAGACCGCCCAGGTGTTCTTCGACCAGCCGTGGATCGACGCCGCGCCGCGGGCCGGCAAGCAGTCGGGCGCCTTCGCCCACCCGGTCACCGCCGACCGCCACCCGTTCGTGTTCATGAACTATATGGGCGAGCGCCGCGACGTGCTGACCCTGGCCCACGAGCTGGGCCACGCCGTACACCAGACCCTGTGCCAGCCGCTGGGCACCTTGCTGGCCGACACCCCCCTGACCCTGGCCGAGACGGCCTCGATCTTCGGCGAGGGCCTGGTGTTCGACCGCCTGCTGGCCGAGGCCACGCCCGAAGACCGCAAGGGGCTGCTGGCCGGCAAGATCGAGGACGGCCTCAACACCGTGGTCCGCCAGATCGCCTTCCACCGCTTCGAGCGCCGCTTCCACGAAGCCCGTCAGGAAGGCGAGCTGTCCGCCGAACAGATCGGCGGCCTGTGGCTGGAGGTGATGGCCGAGAGCCTGGGCCCGGCCGTGCGGCTTAACGACGGCTACGAGCACTACTGGGCCTATGTCAGCCACTTCTGCCACGCGCCGTTCTACGTCTACGCCTACGCGTTCGGCGACCTGCTGGTGCGCGGGCTGATGGAGAAGCGCCGCGAGGATCCGGCCGCCTTCGCGCCGCTGTACGAGGACCTGCTGGCGGCTGGCGGCACCCGCACCTATGTCGAGGCCTTGAAGCCCTTCGGCCTGAACCCGAGGGACAAGGCGTTCTGGGCCGCCGGCTGCGCGCAGCTGGAGCGGCTGGTGGACGAGTTCGAGGCTTTGGTTGGCTGACGATCGCAATGACCCGGCCAAAGACCCGGAGCGCGACCGGCTCTCGGGCCGCCTCTCCCGCTTCGCCAAAGTGGGGGCGGGCCTGTCGGGCGCGGCGGTGTCCTACGGCGCCAACCGTATCCGGGGCGGCGACGACGCCGACGCGCGCAACGCCAAGGCGCTGAAGGCGGCGCTGGGCGGGCTCAAAGGGCCGCTGATGAAGGCGGCCCAGATGTTCGCCACGGTGCCGGACCTCTTGCCGCCCGAGTTCGCCAAGGAGCTTGGCGAGCTGCAGACCAATGCGCCCGCCATGGGCTGGCCGTTCGTGCGCCGGCGCATGGCCGCCGAGCTAGGTCCGGACTGGCAATCCAAGTTCGCCAGCTTCGAGCACGAGGCTGCCGCGGCCGCCTCGCTGGGCCAGGTCCACCGCGCTACGACCCACGACGGCCGCGCCCTGGCCGTGAAGCTGCAATATCCGGACATGCAGAGCGCGGTCGAAAGCGATCTTGGCCAGCTGCGCGCCCTGATCGGCCTTTTCAAGCGGATGGATGGCTCGATCGATCCGTCGGAGATGATCGTCGAGATCGGCGACCGCCTGCGCGAGGAGCTGGATTACGGCCGCGAGGCCCAGCTGATGCGGGTCTATGGAAACTTCTTCGCCGGCCGCGAGGACATCCGCACCCCGACGCCGGTTCCGGAGCTGTCCACGGGGCGCCTGCTGTCGATGACCTGGCTGGACGGGCAGGGGTTGCTGGCGTTCAAGAGCGCCCCGCAAGAGGTCCGCGACCGCATCGCCGCCCTGCTGTTCGAGGCCTGGTGGAGCCCGATGACGACGCTGGGCGTCATCCACGGCGACCCCCATCTGGGAAACTACAGCTTCGCCGGCGAGGGCGCGGCGCACCTGAACCTACTGGACTTCGGCTGTATCCGGGTGTTCCCGCCCAAGTTCGTGGCGGGCGTGGTGCGGCTCTATCGGGCGCTGTCCAGCGACGACCGCGAAGGCCAGATCGAGGCCTATCGGACCTGGGGTTTCACCGGCCTGACCGATGAGTTGGTCGACGCGCTGAACGTCTGGGCCCGCTTCATCTACGGCCCGCTGCTGGACGACCGCGAGCGCACCGTCGCCGACGACGTTCCGCCGGGCGAGTACGGCCGGCGCGAGGCGTTCAAGGTGCGCCAGGCGCTGAAGGCGGTCGGCGGCGTGACCATCCCGCGCGAGTTCGTGTTCATGGACCGGGCGGCGATCGGGTTGGGAGCGGCCTTCCTGCACCTGGGGGCGCGGCACAACTGGCGGCGGATGTTCGAGGCCTCGCTGGAAGGGTTCTCGGAAGAGGCGGTGGCCGAGCGGCAGAAGGCGGCGCTGGGGGCGGTGGGGCTGTAAGCGCCCCCTCCGTCACGATGCGTATCCGCATCGCGCCACCTCCCCCGTTCAGGGGTGAGGAGGATCTTTCTCCTCCCCTGCGAAGCGGGGGAGGTGGCCCGAAGGGCCGGAGGGGGCGCTTGCGGCGCTCACTCCTCATACTCCGCCAGCAACCCTTCCAGTTTCCGCTGCTCAGGCTTCATCACCCAGAAGTACCGCGCCGTGTTCCAGCCCGCACTGGCCGTCAGCGCCACGCCGAACACCAGCAGCATCTGCCACGTATTGCGTTCAGTCGCCTTGCCGACCTCCCACAGCTGGCCGACGCCGACCAGCATCGGGACCAGGAACACCGGCAGCATCATCCAGAAGATCGCCACATTGGCCCGAGCCCGGCGGTTGCTGGCCAGCAGGGCGGCGATCGAGTCGCGCATGGGCGTATCGCTGTCCCGTCCGCGGTGGCGCAGGCGGAAGCCGACCAACAGCACCGCCGCCAACATCAGCCAGCAGACGCCCAGCATGGCCAGGGAGCCCCACTCGCGGCCCGGCTCCATGCGTCCATTGGCGATGGCCTGGACCACGATGGCGGTGAACAGCGCCATCGCCGCCGTCGGCATGGCGAAGAGCGCGATCTCGTGGCGGCGGCGGGTCTTCAGGGTGTTCATGACATCCTCCATCAGGGCAGCCCGGACACGGTCGCCCGGGGTGTTGGCCGGCGAGCGCCAGGCGGTTTGGAACTGGTCAAAGTCCATGGTCGCCCTCCATGAGGCGGGTCAGGCGCTGGCGGATTCGCGTCAGCCGCGCCCCGACATTGGTTTCGGAAAGGCCGTGCAGCCGGGCGATCTCGCCGTAGGACACGCCGTCCAGCGACAGCAGGATCAGCGACCGCTCGACCGGCGCCAGCCGGCGGATCGCCGCGTACAGCCGCTCCAGCAACGCCTCCTGCGGATCGCTCCCAGCGTCGCGGATGACCAGCTCTGCCGCGACCGCCACGCCCCTGCGTCGGCGACGGGTCTCGCCGCGCCGCCAGGTCAGGGCCGCGTTGTGAGCCACCCGGTAGGCGAAGGCGGCCTCGACCCGCGCTGCGCCGACCCTTGGCCGCGCCTTCCACAGCGCCAGGGTCAGCTCCTGCAGCAGGTCGTGCTGATCGGCAGGGGCCGCGAACGCCCGCGCCGTCCGGTGCAGCATCGGCAGATGCGGCTCCAGCCAGTCGGCGAAGTCGTCCTCGATGCGGCGCATGGATCCCCCTCTGTTCGAAAGGGTAGATGCCGGCCGGGACATCGTCCTTACGGAAGGCTTTGCTTTTTTCAAACGCTTGTTAGTCTGGTTGCATGTCCGACGATTTGACCGACGCCCAGACCGCCGCCATCCCCGAGGGTTTCTCCCAGCTGAACTGGTCGCGCGGCTTCGGCCGCCAGATCGGCCCCCTGTTCGAGCACCGCGAAGGTCCCGGTCAGGCGCGCCTAGCCTTCCGGGTCGAGGAGCACCACACCAACGGGCTCGGCAATTGCCACGGCGGCATGCTGATGAGCTTCGCCGACATGGCCTGGGGCCGGATCATTTCGCTGCAGAAGTCCTACAGCTGGGTCACGGTGCGGCTGATGTGCGACTTCCTGTCGGGCGCCAAGCTGGGCGACTGGGTGGAAGGCGAGGGCGAGCTGATTGGCGACGAGGACCTGCTGTTCACCGTGCGCGGCCGTATCTGGGCCGGCGATCGCACCCTGATCACCGGCACCGGCGTCTTCAAGGCGCTGAGCCCCCGCAAGCCGCGTCCCGGCGAGCTGGCCTACAAGGACGAGGGCTGAGCATGGCCGACGATCAGTCCCAACCCGCTTCGCTTCTGGCGCCGTTCGAGGGGCAGCCGCCGCCCGCGCCGGCCTGGTTCGCCGCAACCATCGCCCAGGAGCCCGAACGCTCGACCATCGCGGTCGAGGGGGCGAAGATCGAGCTCCTGACCTGGGGCGAGGTCGGCAAGCCGGGCCTGCTGTTCCTGCACGGCAACGGGGCCCACGCAGACTGGTGGAGCTTCATCGCGCCGTTCTTCGCGAAAGACTGGCGCGTGGCGGCGATCTCGTGGTCGGGCATGGGCGGCAGCGACTGGCGCGAGGCCTACAGCGCCGAACTGTTCGCGAAGGAGATCTTCGCCGCCGTCGACGCCGCCCAGCTGGAAGCCGGCGGCGTGAAGCCGATCGTGGTCGGCCACTCGTTCGGCGGTTTCCCCACGCTCTACTGCGCCGCGCGGCATCCCGAGCGCCTGCGCGGGGTGGTTCTGGCCGACACCAGCATCCAGCCGCCGCACAAGCGCTGGAAGGGGCCGCCGCCACGGTCGGGCCAGGGCAACCGAGTCTACGCGACGCCGGAGGAGGCCCTGACCCGCTTCCGCCTGGCCCCGCCGCAGCCCTGCGAGAACCTCTACATCGCCGACTATATCGCCCGGCGGTCGCTGAAGGAGGTCGAGGGCGGCTGGACGTGGAAGTTCGATCCCGACCTGTGGCACAATTTCCGGATGCCGGACCTGGGGCTGATGTTGCCGCAGATCGCCTGCCCGGCGGCGATGCTGTGGGGCGAGCGCTCGGGGCTGATGGGGCCGGAAACGCTGGACTACATGCTGGAGCAGATGCCGGACGAGGTGCTGCTGCTGCCCCTGCCGGACGCCGACCACCACGTCATGATCGACCAGCCGCTGGCGTTTGTGGCGGGGCTGCGGGGATTGTTGGCGGGGTGGGGCTGAAGCCAAAGATGCGCCCCGATGACAACGGGCAGCGCAGCCGCTAAGCCGCTGGCGTGACCTCCATCTTGCCCACTGCTCCCGGCCCCGTCCTTGTCTATGCCCCCGATCGCGGCATCGGGGATCTGATGTGGCATCTGCCGACGATCCGGGCGATCGCGGCGGCGACGCTCGAACAGCAGGTGGTGCTGGTGGCGCGCCCCTCGAGCCGAGCGGCCGAGGTGCTGGCCGTCGAGCCCGCCGTGGCGCGGGTGCTGTATGCCCCGCATTACAAGGGCAAGCTGAAGGGCGTGCGCGAGACCCTGGACTTCCACCGTCTGTGCAAGGCGGAGAAGCCCCGCGCCGTGTGGATCCTGGAAAAGATCGACCGGCCCGCCATCGCCGCCTTCCTGGCCGGCGTCCCCGACCGGCGCGGGTTCGGTCTGGGGCATGGCCAGGAGGCCTTCCTGACCGCGGGACCCTACCTGCCCAAGGCCATGCGGCCCGCGCACCGGATCGACAAGCTGGAAGCCTTCGAGAAGGCCCATGGCCTGGTCGTGGCCAGTCGCGAGCCGGACCTGAAGCTGGATCCCCAGGCGCTGGGCGCGGTGAAGGCCCGCTACGCCGACGCGCCCGGTCCCTGGCTGGCTCTGGGAATCGGCGCCAGCGAGCCGGCCCGCACCTGGCCGGCCGAACGTTTCGCGCAGGTCGCGGAGCGCGTCTCCGATCTCTTCGGGACGGTGTTCTGGGTTGGTGGTCCGCACGAGGCCGCAGCCGCCACGGCCGCGATCGGCGATCGGCCGGGCAATGTCGTGGCCTGCGACCTGCCGCTGGACCAGTCGGCGGCGCTGATCTCGCTGTGCGCGGGCTTCCTGGGCAACGACTCGGGCGCGCTGAACGTCGCCGCCGCGGTGAGGACGCCGTGCGTGGGGCTGATGGGCACCGCGCCCCTACCGGCCTATTCGCGCTGGCTCTCGCGCCTTGACGGCGGGGCGGGGCGAATCGCCGACATCACGGTCGATCAGGCCGTCGACGCCGTGCGCGGGCGCTACCTGGCGGAGGGCTGGGGCGATACGCGCCCTTGAGCCTTCGCGCCCCGCGTTGTATCGGGCGGACTGACCTTTCTTATCATCCATCAAGGACGACACATGGCCGGCGACTATCACCGCGGTGAGATGGACATTCACGAGCAGACCGCGACCTACGTGGCGTTCGGCAAGATGACCAAGTGGGGCTCGCTGGCCGTTGCGGTCGGCCTGCTGTTCATCACCCTGCTGTTCTGCACGCCGGCGAGTTTCATTGGTAGCGCTATCGCTGCCGTGGTGCTGCTGGCCGGTGGGATCTTCTTCCTTCGCGAAAAGCCCGCTCCGGCCCACTGACACCGGTGGACATCGGCATAATTTTTCTCTGATCCAGAGATCTTGCCTCGACAAGAGGCAAGACTATCCCCTACAGAGCGCCTCATCCTGTTGAGGGAACAGTGCTCTGGGGAGGGGTATGCCGATGGCCGTTATCGCCGTCACGAAAGAGACCCGCGCGAACGAAACGCGGGTCGCGGCCACGCCTGAAACCGTCAAGAAGCTCGGCGCGGCCGGCTTCTCGGTGGTGGTGCAGGCGGGGGCTGGGACGGCCGCGTCCTATCTCGACGCCGACTATGAGGCGGCTGGCGCGAAGATCGCGAAGACCGCGAAGGACGCCCTCAAGGACGCCGACGTGCTGTTCAAGGTGCGCAGCCCTGAGGCCGCCGAGATCGCGGCCCTGAAGAGCGGCGCGATCGTTGCCGCCGCCCTCAATCCGCACCAGGACAAAGAGACGCTGGACGCCCTGGCCAAGGCCGGCGCGACCGCGATCGCCATGGAATTCATCCCGCGCATCACGCGAGCGCAGGTGATGGACATGCTGTCCTCGCAGGCCAACCTCGCCGGCTATCGCTCGGTGATCGAAGGCGCTGAGGCCTATGGCAAGGCCCTGCCGATGATGATGACCGCCGCCGGCACCGTCGCCGCGGCTAAGGTGTTCATCATGGGCGTGGGCGTCGCTGGCCTGCAGGCCATCGCGACCGCTCGCCGCCTGGGCGCGGTGGTCACCGCCACCGACGTGCGTCCGGCCACCAAGGAGCAGGTCGAGTCGCTGGGCGCCAAGTTCCTGGCCGTCGAGGACGAAGAGTTCAAGAACGCCCAGACCGCCGGCGGCTACGCCAAGGAAATGTCCAAGGAATACCAGGCCAAGCAGGCCGAACTGGTTTCCGCGCACATCGCCAAGCAGGACATCGTCATCACCACGGCCCTGATCCCGGGCCGCGCGGCTCCGAAGCTGGTCAGCGCCGCCCAGGTGGCGTCGATGAAGCCGGGCTCGATCCTGGTCGACCTGGCCATCGAGCAGGGCGGCAATGTCGAGGGCGCCAAGCTGAACGAGACCGTGGTCACCGCCAACGGCGCCAAGATCCTCGGTCACGCCAACCTGCCGGGCCGCATCGCCGCCGACGCCAGCGCGCTCTACTCGCGTAACCTGGTGGCCCTGGCGACCCTGTTCGTCACGAAGGAAGGCGCGTTCGAGCCGAACTTCGAGGACGAGATCCTGCAGGCCGCTGTCGTCACCCGTGGCGGCGCGATCGTGCATCCGAACCTGAAGACCGCCTAACACCAGCATTGAAAGGGAGGCTCCCATGGAAGCCGTGGACCCCACCGTGTTCCGTCTGGCGATCTTCGTGCTCGCCATTTTCGTCGGCTACTACGTCGTCTGGAGCGTGACGCCCGCGCTGCACACGCCGCTGATGGCCGTGACCAACGCCATCTCGTCGGTGATCATCGTCGGCGCCCTGCTGGCCGCCGCCGCGCATGGCGCCGACAGCGACCTGGCCGGCGGCGCCGTCGCTGGTTCGACCTGGATCTCCAAGGGGGCCGGCGCGATCGCCGCGGCCTTCGCGGCGGTCAACATCTTCGGGGGCTTCCTTGTCACCCAGCGCATGCTGGCGATGTACAAGAAGAAGTCGAAGTAAGCCGCGAGAGCTGGGGGAAATAGAACAATGAACGCCAATCTCGCCGCCATTCTCTACATCGTTTCGGGGGTGCTGTTCATCCTCGCGCTGCGGGGCTTGTCCAGCCCCGTGACCAGCCAGACGGGCAACCGTAATGGCATGATCGGCATGGCCATCGCCGTCGGCACCACCCTGGCCACCCTGTGGAGCCAGGGCGCGCTGGACGTCGTCACCCTGGGCCTGATCCTGGGCGGCGTCGCCGTCGGGGGCGCGGTGGGCGCGATCATCGCCCGCAAGGTCGCCATGACCTCGATGCCGCAGCTGGTCGCCGCCTTCCACAGCCTGGTCGGCATGGCCGCCTGTCTGGTCGCCGTCGCCGCCATCTACACGCCCGCCGCCTATGGCATCGTGGGCGAGGACGGCGCGGTGCATCTCAACAGCCTGATCGAGCTTTCCTTGGGTCTGGCCATCGGCGCGATCACCTTCACCGGTTCGGTCATCGCCTTCGCCAAGCTGAACGGCAACATGGGCGGCGCGCCGATCCTGCTGCCGGCCCGTCACCTGCTGAACATCCTGATCGCCCTGGCCATCGTGGCCCTGGTCGTGGTGCTGGTGATCTCGGGCGGCGAAGCCAAGTGGGCCTTCTGGGGCATCTTCGCCCTGAGCCTGCTGATCGGCGTAACCCTGATCATCCCGATCGGCGGCGCGGACATGCCCGTCGTGGTGTCGATGCTGAACAGCTATTCCGGCTGGGCGGCGGCGGCCCTGGGCTTCACGCTGGAAAACACCACCCTGATCATCACCGGCGCTCTGGTCGGTTCGTCGGGCGCGATCCTGTCCTACATCATGTGCAAGGGCATGAACCGCTCGTTCGTCTCGGTGATCCTGGGCGGCTTCGGCGCTGACGCGGCTGCGGCCGCCGGCCCTGGCGGCAAGGTCGAGAGCCGTCCGGTCAAGCAAGGCTCGGCCGACGACGCGGCCTTCATCATGAAGAACGCGTCCAAGGTCATCATCGTCCCCGGCTACGGCATGGCCGTCTCCCAGGCCCAGCACATCCTTCGCGAGATGTGCGACAAGCTGAAGGAAGAGGGCGTCGAGGTGAAGTACGCCATCCACCCCGTCGCGGGCCGGATGCCGGGCCACATGAACGTGCTGCTGGCCGAGGCCAACGTCCCCTATGACGAGGTGTTCGAGCTGGAAGACATCAACAGCGAGTTCTCGACGGCCGACGTGGCCTTCGTGATCGGCGCCAACGACGTCACCAACCCGGCCGCCAAGACCGACCCGACCAGCGCCATCTACGGCATGCCGATCCTGGACGTCGAAAAGGCTCGCACCGTTCTCTTCATCAAGCGCGGCATGGCCTCGGGCTATGCCGGCGTCGAGAACGAACTGTTCTTCCGCGACAACACGATGATGCTGTTCGGCGACGCCAAGAAGATGGTCGAAGGCATCGTGAAGGGGCTCTAGGGCTTTCCATCACCGAAGACGACGAAGGCCCTGGCAGTGATGTCGGGGCCTTTTTCTTGCGTCTAGCTCAGCAGGGCGATCAGGCGCGGTGAAAGCGCCGCGTGGGTTGTCGCCGTCGCGCAGGCGACCACCGGGGCCAGAACCCCGATCTCGCTGATCCGCAGGAAGTCGGCGTCGCTGGCGTCGCCGCAGGCCCAGTCGTAGATCGCGCCCAGATAGTTGGAATAGATCGCTCGGCCCAGCCGGTCGGGATCGACGGCCGGCGCGATCTGGCCGGCAGCCTGGGCCTGGATCATGGCGCGGACGGCGGGGTCGGCGGCGTCGCGGCCGATATGGGTGCCGTCGAACAGCACGCGGGGAATCCGCACCAGCACCTGCCGATAAAGCCCCGCGTCGTCGATATAGAGCTGGGCCGAGACGCGGGCGGCCTCCAGCGCCAGGTCGACGCCGGTCGCGGTCGTCTCGGCCAGCGCGGCTTCCACCCGGTTCAGGGCGACGTTGATGACCGCCAGGCCCACCGCGTCCAGCCCGCCGATCAGATTGTAGATCGTCTGGGGCGCCACCTGCGCCGCCGCGGCGATCTGGTTCAGCGAGACGCTTTCGAACCGATGCTCGCGCCACAGGCCCGACGCAGCCGCGACGATGTCGGCATAGCGCCGCGCCTTGCCGCGTGCGCGCAGGGAGTCCGCCGGTGCTGGATTTGGTTCCATTTTCATTGTGAGATCTATTTTTAGATTGTATTCCAAATTCAAGCGCGATGATAGTCGCGCCTTTATAGGCCGACTCGGAACACGCACTTGGGTCTCTTCAGCTCGCACTCCGCCCTGGCGGCGCGTTACGACGCCGCCCGCGCTCTTGGCCAGATGCCGACCAGCGTGGTCATGGACCGGCTGTTGTCGGCCAGCGAAGCCATCATCAACGGCCGCCGGACGGTGACGGTCGGCACGCACAACTATCTGGGCCTGGCCTTCGACGAAGTCTGTATCGAGGCCGCGGCGGCCGCGCTGCGTACGGACGGCACCGGAACCTGCGGCTCGCGGATCGCCAACGGCTCGTTCGCCGACCATGTGGCCCTGGAGCGCGAGCTGGCCGACTTCCACGGCCTGCGCCACGCCATGGTGTTCTCGACCGGCTACCAGGCCAATCTCGGAATCATCTCGACCCTGGTGGGGGCGGGCGACTTCCTGCTGCTGGACGCCGACAGCCACGCCTCGATCTACGACGCCTGCAAGCAGACCCAGGCCAGCGCCATCCGCTTCAAGCACAACGATCCCGCCGATCTGGACAAGCGCTTGCGCCGCCTCAAGGGCGAGGCGGGCAACAAGCTGGTGGTGGTCGAGGGCATTTATTCGATGCTGGGCGACATGGCCCCGCTGAAGGCGATGGTCGAGGTCGCCAAGCGCCACGGCGCCTACATCCTGGTGGATGAGGCCCACTCCATGGGCGTGCTGGGCGAGTGCGGCTGCGGCCTGGCCGAGCAGGAAGGGGTGCTGGATCAGGTCGACTTCATCGTCGGCACCTTCTCCAAGAGCCTGGGTGCGGTCGGCGGCTACTGCGTCTCCAACCACGACGAGTTCGACATCCTGCGCGTGGCGTGCCGTCCCTACATGTTCACCGCCTCGCTGCCGCCGGCGACCGTGGCCTCGGTGCGGGCCGCTTTGGCGGCGGTGCGCGAACGTCCGCAGCTTCGGGCCAAGCTCTGGAGCAATGTCCATCGGCTGTACGGCGCTCTCGATGCGGCGGGCTTCCAGCTGGGCGCGACGCCCAGCCCGATCGTCGCGGCCTGCCTGCCCTCGGAGGCGTTGACCCTGGCGATGTGGCGCGCGCTGCTCGAGGCCGGCTATTACGTCAATGTCGGCCTGCCGCCCGCCACGCCGTCGGGCGAGAGCCTGCTGCGCTGCGCGATCTCGGCGGCGCATTCGGACGCGCAGATCGACGGCCTCGCAGACCTGATGATCCGGAAGGCGCGCGAGTTTGGCGCGCTCGCCAGCCCGCCGCAAATGGCCAGGGCCTGAACGAAACAAAGGCCCCAGGGTTACCTGGAGCCTCTGTCGCGGGGTGCGGGGTATCGGGAAGCGGGGCTGGCGATCACTTCGCGGCCATTTCCACCGCCTTGACGTGCGAGGCGTAGGCCAGGGCGTTGCGCTGGGCGGCCGGCAGTTGGCGGTCGGCCTGGCGGTGGGCTTCGGCGACGCACAGGCGCAGCGGCATTTGCAGGTCGCCTTGGCGCAGCTTGGCGCGGCACAGGGTTTCGCCGGCGGTCTCGACGCGGGCCTTGAAGATCGCGGCCTGGGCGGGGTTGTTCAGGTCGAGGTCGGCGAAGGAGACCGTGGCCGAGGTCTGGCGCTCGGCGGCGTTGGCGGCTTGGGTCAGGCCCAGGACCGGCACGATGGCCAGGCTCAGGGTGGCGACGGCGGCGATGTTGCTGATGATCTTGCGCATTTGAAGTGTCCCTCTGGTGTGGCGCTTCTTGTTGTGCGCCGATGAATACTGTGTACTTCCCAGAGTTCTCGAAGTCCCGTTACGTCTCAGTCATGACGTGTAATTTAGAGAATGTCCTGGAGTTCATTAAATGAACGTCCTGTAATGTCTGTCCAATACTTCATGTTCTTGTCGCCGGATCGTCATGGTTAGCGAATGGTTAAGCTGCCCCTCTTCCGCCCCATAGCAGCGTCATAGAGCCAGCCCTTCATTTCGGGGCCATTCACCGTCCCGTAAGGTCAAGCATGGGATAGGCGGCTCCGCGCGGGGCCGGTCCTGATTGACCGAAGTCCGAGAGGAAGCGGTTTTGATCTCCAAGAGCCTGGCTGTTCAGTCTCCGCACTTGCGCGTCGCCTTTTTCGCCATGCTGGGCGTGGCGGCCATGGCCGGAGCCCTGAACGGCGCGATGGCGCTGGGAAGTTGGGTCGCCGAAACCACGACGGCTGCCCCGCCCGCCGCGCCGCCTGCGCCAAAGGTCGAGGTCGCTGAACCGCCGCCGCCGCCCGCCTACCAGTTCGACGCGCCTCTGCCCGGCCGTGTGATCAACTCGCCGTTCGGCCTGCGCCAGATGCCCTGGGAAGAGAATGGCCGCCTGCACGAGGGTGTCGACATCGCCGCCCCCGGCGGGGCCGCGGTCAAGGTCGCCGCCGACGGCGTGGTCAAGGCTGTGGGCGTCAGCGGCTCGTACGGCCGCTTCGTCGAGGTCATGCACAAGGGCGGGCTGACCACCACCTACGCCCACCTCAAGGCCTCGGCGGCCGGCGTCAAGCGCGGCGCCTATCTCAAGCGCGGGACCACGGTGGCCTATGTCGGCAACTCAGGCCGCTCGACCGGTTCGCACCTGCATTTCGAGCTGCGCAAGGGCGACAAGGCCCTGAACCCGACCCTGTTCCTGGGCCGCAGCTTTGCGGACGCCGACGACCTGCCGCTGAAGGCCGCAGGCAAGGTGTCGCGCAAGGTCCACGTCGCCACCGTCTCGCGCTGGCCCGACAGCGTGGTCAAGGCCCAGATGGCGAAGGGAGGGGCCGCGAAAGGCCTGGCCGGCGCCGACGGCGTCAAGATCACCCGCACGAAGTCGGGACGCGTCCGTGCGCAGATTCCGGTCGTCGTCGGATAAAGCTTGAGATCGTCTCGCTTCCCGTCTCGACGCGTCACGAAGCGACACTACATTGAACGCCATGATCCAGTTTCTCGGTCGCGGCGTCGCGGGCCTCGCGCTTCTTCTTGTGTCGTATATCGCCGTGGGCGGGGTGGTCAGTGCGTTCGGCGCGCCGCATCCGCGCGGCCAGATGGTCGAGATCGAGCCGGGGCGGTCTCTGCGGCTGGTCTGCGAAGGGCCCAAGAGCGATCGCCCGACAGTCTGGCTGGAGGCCGGCGCCTTCGGCTTCGCCGCCGACTGGGGCGGCACGCAGGAAGCCCTGACCGCCGCCGGCTGGCGCTCGTGCGCCTATGACCGCGCCGGCATGGGCTTCTCGCCCAAGGGGCCAAGCCCGCGAGACGGCGTAGCCATCGTCGAGGACTTCGAGAAGCTGGTCGACCTGTCGGGCGAGCCGGGGCCCTTCATCCTGGTGGGCCACTCGATGGCCGGCCTGCGCATGCGCGAATATGCCGGTCGCCATCCCGACAAGATCCTGGGCCTGGTGCTGGTCGACGCCGCCACCCCGGAAGCCGCCCTGGATCCGCGGATGCGCGGCTTCGTCACCAAGTTCGCGTCCATCTCCAAGTGGGCTGCGCGCGGGGCCTCGCTGGGTCTCTACAAGCCGCTGATCTACACGCGCCTGGGCGACAAGATCGACCTGCCGCCGGCCGCCAAGGCCGAGAAGCGCTGGGCCTTCGCCAACGGCCGCCACAATCGCACCGCCGCCGAGGAGGTGGGACTATGGGCGCAGGCGTCGGACCAGGCCGCCAAGCAGCCGCAGTTCGATCCGAAATGGCCGGTGGCCGTGGTCACTGCCGGTCCGGTGGCGGGCCGTGAGGATCGCAAGGCCATGCAGGCCGCGCCGGCGAAGGCGTCGCGGCACGGCCTGGTCGACCATGTCGAGGCCGCCACCCACACCCTGCTGATCGGCCGCCGCTTCGCTGACCACATCGTCCGAGCCGTCGCTTTCGTGGCCGAGGCGGCGAAGAAGGGCTGACGCGCCTTTCGATCCGTCGCGGGGTCCTGCTCCACGTCTAGAACCGCGCGATCAGCGTCGCTTCCAGGCGTCGCTGCAGCGGGTCCTCGAGCGACCATCGGTCGAACAGGTTGCGCACGCCCAGGCGAAGCTCGGTCTGCGGAGTCTCGAGAGGGGCGGGCAGTTTCCAGGCGAACGAGAGGTCCACGGTCGTGCGCGCCGGCAGGGATGTCACGGCGTAGGCGTCGACGTAGCGCACCGTCGCCGACGCCGCGAGCCGGTCGTTCGACCATCGCGCACCGAGCGCGCCGCGCCATTCCGGGGTCGCGTCATCCGGCGTGCGTTTCGACAGAATGTTGTCGGCCGGAGCGCGCCGGCGCAGGGTCGGCTGCCAGGTCAGGGCGGCGCTGAACGCCAGCCGGCCGCCGCCCAGGTCCAGATCGTGATCCGCGGCCAGGTCGACCGCCTCGATCAGGCTCGAACCCTTGTTCTCGTTGAGGTCGCGCACCTCCAGGATGCGGCCGGCCGTGTAGCCCTTCGCGCGGTCGGCCTCGGTGAGCGGCGCGCGAATGACGGCTCCGGGAAAGCGAGCCTCGTTCTGGAGGTAGAAGTCGTAGCCGCGATAGACCTCGACCAGCAGGTTGCGGCCTTCGATGCGGGTATAGTCGACCGACAGGCGGGAGCGGGGAAGCCGCCGCGACGTCAGCACCGCCCCGGCCGAATAGGTCCGCGTCTGGTCGGGCCGAAGATCGGGGGAGCCGCCCCAGGCATAGCGGAACCAGCCCTCCGCCGAGATCGGCTGGTTGAGGCTGCGTTTGGGATCGATCAGGCTGCTGATGCCCGCGCCCACCGCACTCTGGAACATGACCGGCTCGGGAAGCTGCGCGCCCGATGCATAGGCCATGCGCAGGATGACGCCCGGCATGGGCTCGGCCTTGGCGCCTAGCAGATAGAGGTCGGCGGTCTTCTCGACCGGACCGGCGGGACCGCCGTAGAAGATGCGGATGCGGCCGACCTGCCGCCGCGCGGCGGCCTGCAGCTCCAGGCCTGGAACCCCCGTCAGCCCTTCCAGCGGCGCGCGCAGCTCGCCAAACAACGAGCGCGAGCGCACCGACACGTGGTTTCTCGGCTCGCCTGCGAAGTTGGGCAGGCTTTCCCACAGCTGCTGCGCGGTGAGCGAGAGCGTCACGTCACGGCCCTTGATCCGAGCCAGGGGGCCAGAAGCGCGCAGCGAAATGTCTTCCAGGCGCGAGGAACCGTAGGGGGCGGGCGGCGACCAGTTGGCATGGTAACGACCCAGGTCCGCCAGAAACCGGGCCTGGTCGCCGAAGGGGTCTGGCGCGCGTCGCCCGTCCGCGGGCGCGACGCCGCTGGCGATGCTGGGACGCGCCTGCTCGTCGAAGCCAACCTCCTGGGTGTCCTGGCGAAAGCGGGCGTCGCCGACCGCGTAGTCCAGGCCGCCGCGCCAACGGGCCGGGAGATCGAACACCAGCCCGACGGTCGTGCGGCGCGAGATCAATCGGCTGTCGGACGTTCCGAACACATAGGGCAGGGGCGCGACCAGTTCGATCGGACTGCTTCCCGAGAGAATCGTCGCGATCCCCTGGCCCGGCGTGAGCTGGGTGGAGAGGGCGCCATAGGCGAGGGGGGCGGCGTCGTGACTCGACAGGTAGATATGGTCGAAATAGGCCTCGGCGCCGCGCCACAGGCGCTGGCGGAGGTTGAACAGCACCGCGTCGGTGCGGCTGTCGGTGGTCAGCAGCCGGTCTCGGTGCGCCGGCGCCAGGCCGGGCGCAGACCGGCCGGCATTGGCGATCAGCACCGTCTCGATCGGTATCGAACCGTCGTAGTCGGCCGGGATGTAGGTCTTCAGCATCTCGACGCCGCCGACCGTGAAGGGGCCATTGACGCCAAACAGGGTGACGCCGTTTCCGGCTGGCCGGTTGAAGGCCTGGCCCGGCCTCAGCAGCGCGCCGTCCAGAGGCGCGGCCGCCTGGCTGCGATCGCCGAAGGTGACGCCGTTGAACCGCTTCTGACCGTAGCGCACCATCAGGGCCGTCGCGCCGTCCGCGGCGCTGTAGCCCAGCCGGGCGTCCAGCCGGCCGTAGCCGCCGTCGCCGCGCTTGCCGCTGCCGACCGTGGCGGCGACCTCGGCCCCGCGATAGTCGCGATCGATCACCAGATTGACCACGCCATTGACCGCGCCCAGGCCATAGAGCGCGCCGCTGCTGGCTCCGAGGGTTTCGATACGCCCGATCGCCGCCAGGGGAATGGGGCCGACATCGGCCTGAGCCAGCTGCGCCAGGCTCGGCACCGCCGGCATGCGTCGGCCGTCCACGAGCACCAAGGTGCTGGACAAGGCCGAAGGATCGCGAAAGCTGAAGTTGGATCGTGACGGCGGCAGGCCGCGTCCGCGGCTGGGCACGATCTCATGGGTGTCGCTGTTGCTGGTCAGCCAGGTCTGCAGAAAGTCATCGGCCGAAAGGCCCTGGGCGGCCCTCAGGGTCGCGCGCTCGAACACGCGGTAGGGCTGTATGCCATCGGGATCGCGTCTCTGGTCGACGTTCTGGGTGCGCACGCCCACGATCAGGAGTTCGGGCAGGGCGACGGGATCGGGCGGCGCCTCGATCCTGGCGGCGCGTCGCGCCCGCACGACATAGCCCTGGCCCTCGAGGCTTTCGAACTCCAGGCCCGAGTCCGCGAGCAGCAGCTGCAACGCCTGGCCGGGCGTGTAGCGACCGCGAAGGGATGGCGCACGCCGGTCCCCGACGCTTGCCGACGAAAGCAGGATGTCGACGCCGGCCTGCCGGCTCAGTTCCACCAGCGCGTCGTCCAGCGGCAGGGCCGGCAGGGCGATGGCCACGGCGCGTTCGGCCGCCCAGGCCGGCGCCGCCAGCAAGCAGGCGCACGCCGCGGCTGCCAGCCGGCCGCGTAAGACCGCGGGCCGCAAGGGGGCGCCTGCCCTGGAACCTAAAAGTGAACGTCGTCCGCCCATTGCGCCGATCATGGAAGAGCAAGCAGGCCCATAGAACGAACGTCGTTCTGTGGGCAAGCATCGGTTGCCGCGTCGGGCTGGGATGGTGCGGATTTTCCTACCGGCTGCGTGTTTCCTAGAAGGCCCGCGCTGGAGTTTGCGATGCTATTGGCCCATGAACAGCGCATGGGGGAACCGGTCGACGTGTCGGCTGACGGTGAGAACCGCCACGCCAGCGCGCGCGGCGGCGCGATGGCGGCGTTGCTGGCCAAGCCGCTCGCGGCGTTCTTCCGGCGACGCCTGGGTCCCGGCAACGAGGCCGAGATCGAGGATTTGGTCCAGGACGTCTTTCTGCGCACCGCCGACCAACTGAACCTGGCCGAGGAAGAGCACGCCCGGGCCTACGTCTTTCGGGTGGCGGCCAGCGTCTGGATCGACCGGCATCGCCGCCGCCAGGCGCGCCAGGCCGATCAGCATGTCTCGTTCGACCCCGACCGGCACGACACGGCCGACCGTGACCTGGTCCGGCAACTGGACGCGCGGGAAACCTTGCGGGCGGCGACGCTGGCGCTGGCCGACCTGCCCGAGCGCACGCGCGCGATCTTCATTCTGAGGCGCATCGAGGGTCTGGCCGTGCGCGAGGTCGCCGCCAGGCTGGGGCTTTCGACGAGCGCGGTGGAGAAGCACATGGTTCGAGCGCTCGAACACATACTGACGCAGACGAGGGCCTGGCGATGAGCGACCGCATGCCCGGCGACCTCGATGGACTGACGCCCGAACAGGCGGCCGCTCGCCTGCTGCTGGAGACGGACGAGGCCGATCCGGTCCAGGCCGCGCGCCTCGATGCGTGGCTGGACCAGGATCCGGCCCACCGCCAAGCCTGGCTGGACGCTCAGGATGTCTGGGCCAGTTTCGACGCGGCTGACGCCCATCGCCCTCTGGACCTGCCGCGCCGGCGGGCCAGGGCGTTGAGGGCCGGGCGCTCGTCCGTTCCGTGGATGGCGGCGGCGGCCTGCGTGGCCGCGGCGCTGGCCTTGGGACTCGTCCTGACGCCCTGGCGACGCGCGACCGAGGCGCCGGCGGCGGTCCAGCGCGTCGTCTATGAGGCTGCAGGCCAGCAGCGCCTGCTCGACTTGCCCGACGGCAGCAAGGCGGTGCTGGGAGCGGGCGGCGCGCTCGACCTGGCTTATGGGGGCAACGAGCGGCGCGCGCGCCTGGCGCACGGCCGCGCCTATTTCGACGTGGCGCATGACGGATCCAGACCGTTCGTGGTCGAAGCCGGAGGCCGGCTGATCACGGTCCTGGGCACGCGTTTCGACGTGGCGAGCGACGCCGAGGGTCTGAGCGTGACCTTGCTGGAGGGCAGCGTGCGGGTGACCGCGTCCGGCGGCGATCCTGTAGTGCTGCGGCCAGGCCAGGCGCTGGTCGTCGCGCAGGGACGGACCCAGGTCCGCCAGGCGGACGAGGCGGCCACCGAGCGCTGGCGCGAGACGCGTGTGGTGTTCGACGACAAGCCTCTGAGCGAGGTCATCGTCGAGATGAACCGCTATGCGGTCCTGCAGTTGGTGATCGACGATCCGCAGGTCGCGGCCTTGCGGATCACCGGGCAGTTTCGCGTCGGCGACAATGCCCGGTTCGCCCGTGGCCTGGTGCGGCTCTATCCCTTGCGCGCGGTTCCCGACGGCCCCGCGCGGCTGAAGCTGGTGGGCGTCCGGAGCGGCCGGAGCCTCAGTTCGCCCGATGGGCCCGGCGCCAAGCGCTAGGCGTGAGGCCCGTCACGTGGCGGAAGCGGTTCTGGAAGTGGGGCTGATCGGCGAAGCCGCAGGCCAGGGCGATCTGGCTCAGAGGATCCTCCGTGGTGGCCATCAGGCGCTTGGCGTGGGCCAGCCGCATGTGGACGATCAGCGCGCGGGGGCCCAGACCGAAAATCTCTCTGCAGGCCCGGCCCAGGTCCCGCGGGCCCATGCCCGACAAGGCCGCGATCCGCGCGACGGTCAGCGGCAGGCTGATGTTGTCCTCGATGGAGCGCTCGATCGCCCGGGCTCGGGAAGGGGGCGGACGGTCGCGATCCTGGCTGCCGGCCAGAGTGATCTGTGAACTGACGGTGTCGCGCCGCGTGGCGCAGGTTTCGACGAGCATTCCCGACATGGTGTTCTCCCCGAGGCGAGGGCCTCGACAGTGAACACGCAGGGCTTGGGCGAAATCCGTAGGCTACGGGCTCATTTCGCAGAGCAATGTTTTTCGGCTCAGGCGCGCGCGCCGATCCAGGCGTTCACGTCGGCCATCACCGCGGCCCTGTCGAGGTCGGCGAGTAAGTCGTGGACATGTCCCTCATAGAGCTTGAGCGTCTTGTCGGACGACCGCGATCGCTCGAAGAACAGCCGGCTGCCGCTGGCCAGGGTCGCCCGATCGGCCGTCCCGTGCAGGATCAGCACCGGCAGGGTGATCTTTTGGAAGTCGCGCTTGAGGCGGATGTTCGCGCGCGCCAGAGCCGCGACGGTTCGGGCCGGCTGTGTCTCGTCCTTGATCAAGGGATCGGCGTCCAGCGCCGCGAGCAGAGCCGGATCACGTGTGAAGTCGCTGTTCTTGAGCTTGAGCACCGGCAGGCGCGGCAGGATGTGGCTGAGGCCGCGGATCAGGGTCAAGGCCAGGTCGGGAACCGGCGCCTGATGCGCGAAGCTCTCGCAGATCAGGCCCGCGAGCACGCCCGGATGGTCCAGCGCGTAGGTGCAGGCGACCACGCCGCCGACGCTATGGCCTAGAAGGAACGTCGGCAGATGCGGGTCGCGCGCCCTGGCGAGGTCGATGATCATGGCCAGGTCGGCGACGTAGTCCTCGACCGCCTCCACATAGAAACGCTCGCCGGCCGAACGGCCGCGCCCGCGAAGATCCGCAGCATAGACCGCCAGGCCTTGAGCGACGAACTGCTCGGCGACCCAGCGATACTGGCCGCTGTGGGAATTGAGGCCGTGGCAGATCACCACCTGGGCCTTGGGCGGCGAGACCGGCCGCCAGGCCCGGAAGAAGATCTGCTGTCCGTCGGGGTGGGTGACCGTGTCCTCGGCCAGGGTGAGTTTCGGCATCAGGGTCATGGCCCGCTCCGGGATCGAACGAGGAGGAGAGGGGGCGCAATGGTCCGCGCCCCCCAGAAGGCGGCCGGATGGCTCAGGCCTTGATGAAGGCCAGCAGGTCGGGGTTCACGACGTCCGGATTGATCGTACAGACGCCGTGGCCCAGGCCCTTGTAGGTCTTGAGCTGACCGTGCCTGAGCAGCTTGACTGAGAGCGGGGCGCTGTCGGCATAGGGCACGATCTGGTCGTCGTCGCCGTGCAGGACCAGGGTCGGGACGGCGATCTTCTTGAGATCCTCGGTGAAGTCGGTTTCCGAGAAGGCCTTGATGCAGTCGTAATGGGCCTTGGCCCCGCCCATCATGCCCTGGCGCCACCAATTCCAGATCACGCCCTGGTCGGCCTTCGCGCCCGGCCGGTTGAAGCCGTAGAACGGGCCGGCGGGGACGTCGTGGTAGAACTGGGCGCGGTTGGCGACGAGCGCGGCGCGGAAGCTGTCGAACACTTCGATGGGCAGGCCGCCGGGGTTCTGGGCGGACTTGACCATGATGGGCGGCACCGCGCCGATCAGCACGGCCTTGGCCACGCGGCCGGGCTTGGCGCGGGCGACATAGCGCGCGACCTCGCCGCCGCCGGTCGAGTGGCCGATATGGACAGCGTTCTTGAGATCCAGATGGTCGGTCAGGGCCGCGACGTCGGCGGCGTAGGTGTCCATCTCGTTGCCGGTGTCGGTCTGGGTCGAGCGCCCATGGCCGCGGCGGTCGTGGGCGATCACCCGGAAGCCCTGGGCGTAGAAGAACAGCATCTGGTTGTCCCAGTCGTCTGCCGACAGCGGCCAGCCGTGGTGGAACACGATCGGCTGGGCGGTCTTGGGACCCCAGTCCTTGTAGAAGATCTGCACGCCGTCCTGGGTGGTGACGAAACCGCTGCTCATGGTCTTGGCTCCTGTGGAGGTCTGCGCCGCGACGGCGGCCTGGGCGGGGGAGGCGGAGGTCATCGCCAGCACGGCCATGCCGAAACCGCTGGTGAGGACGCCGCGGCGCGAGGCGCCATCGGTGATCGGCGGAAAGGCGTCCATCAGCGGGTCACCTTGCCGGGCAGGCTGAGATCGCCGGACGCCACGTCGAAGACGTCCGAGATGCACAGCAGCGGCGCATGCAGGTTGGCGTTGACCTTCAGGGCCGAGGTGACGCCGTCGAACTTCACGCCCTCGACCGCGCCGATGACCTCGGCCGGGACCTTGACCTCGACGGTGTCGGCGGCCAGCGCGGTCGGGTAGGTCGGGCTGTCGATCAGCAGCGGCACGCCGGGCCAGGTGGCCGGCACCTTGGGCTTGGTCCCCTCGGGAATGTCGCGGACTTTCAAGGCGCCGGCGCCGCAGGCTTCGTCCTTGACCAGCACCACCCAGTGCGGGTGCCAGACGTGACGGTTGACCGCGCCGCCGGCGCCGTCGTCGAAGTCGGGGTGGAAGGTCACGGCCAGGGCGAGAATGCCTTGCGCGGTCTCGAAGCCCACCGCGCCGCTGTCCAGCGAGGTCGGCCAGACATAGCTGTAGACCGCGCTGCCGGCGAACTGGCCGACGGCCTTGGGCTTCAGCTCGCCCGCCTTGCCGGCCACCTGGACCTGGAAGACGATCTCGGGCCCGACGCTCTTCACCGAGGTGCGGACGATGTCGAAGGCGGCCATGACCTTGGGCGACTTGGGCGAGGTGATCTCCTGGGCGAGAGCCGGGGCCAAGGCGGGCGCGGCGGCGATGCTCAGGGTCAGGATCAGCGGCGTTGAGAGGCGACGCATGGATGGACTCCTAGTGGCGAGGGAGATCAGTCGGCGACCTTGACGAAGGTCCCGATGTGGGCGGCGCTGGAGACGGGGTGCTGGTGCTGGGGACCGTGGCCGGCATTGGGGTAGGTCAGCAGCTGCAGGGTCGGCAGCTGGTCGTTCAGCGCGTACCAGTTCTCGATCGGGCAGATCAGGTCGTGATCGCCGCCGATGTGCAGGATCGGGATGTGGTCGACTTGAGGATCGCCAGGATCGGCGGGGCTGGAAACGGCTCGGCCTTGGGCCCGTCGCCGAGATTGGCCGCCGCCCATTGGTAGGGGACGGGCGGGGCGCGCTCGGCCGTGCGGGCGGCGATGCGATCGTGCGAGGCCTTGGCCGCCGCGCGGCTGGCCGGCGAACGGGGCTCGAAGAACAGGATCACCTCGTCCTCGAAGTCGTTCTGGCGGGCGGCGGCTTCGTAGAACAGCGGCTCGGCCAGCTTGGCGGCCGGTCCTGGCGGCGTCGTGCCGATCAGGACGAGATGGCTGATCTTGTTCGGGAAGATCGCCAACGCCGCCTGGGCGGCGATCCCGCCCAGCGACCAGCCCAGGAGCACCACCGAAGTCAGGTTCAGGGCGGTGATCAGGTCGTCGGCGTCCTTGGCCCAGGCGAACGGGTTCAGGGATTTCTCGCCGGTCGACAGGCCCAGGCCCGAATAGTCGAAGGTGATGACCCGGAAGCCTTGGGCGACCAGGCTGTCGAGGAACAGGGGGTCCCAGTCGTCGATCGTGCCGCGAAAGCGGGTGCACAGCACCATGGGGCGGCCGGTCCCGATCGAGCGATAGGCTAGTCGCCGGCCTCCGATCTCAGCATGGCGGGTGGGGGCGTTCACGGATTGGCCGCTCGAGGTTGCGGCTTTGGCCAGGGCGGGCGCGAGGGTGGCGGTCAGCAAGGCGCCCATGGCGCAGCGTCGGCCGATGGCGATGTCGGACAGGGGCATGGCGGCCTCCTTCAGGGTTGCGGGAAAAAGCGCGTGATCGCTTCGGCCACGCCCGCGCCATAGGCCGGATCGGCCTTGGCGCAGTTGGCGACGTGGCGTTGCTGGACCTCAGGAGAGGCGCCGGCGATCGCACGGGCGGTGTTGTCGAACAGGGCCTGTCTCTGGGCCGGGTTCATCAGCCGGAAGAGGTCGCCCGGCTGCTGGTAGTGGTCGTCGTCCAGGCGGTGGTCCCAGTGGGCGGTTGCGCCGTCCAGGGCCAGAGGCGGCTCCGCCAGCTCGGGCCGGTCGATCCATTCGCCGCGGCTGTTGGGCCAGTAGGTCGGCGTGGCCCCCAGATTGCCGTCGGTGCGCATGGCGCCGTCGCGGTGGTAGGCATGGACCGGGCAGCGCGGAGCGTTGACCGGGATGTGATTGAAGTTGACCCCCAGCCGATAGCGCTGGGCGTCGCCGTACGAGAACAATCGCGCCTGCAGCATCCGGTCGGGCGAGAAGCCGACGCCCGGCACGACATTGGCCGGGGTGAAGGCGGCCTGCTCGACCTCGGCGAAGACGTTGTCGGGATTACGATTCAGCTCCAGGACGCCCACCTCGATCAACGGGAAGTCGCCCTTGGGCCAGACCTTGGTTAGGTCGAACGGATTGAACGGGAAGGCCTGGGCCTCCAGCTCGGTCATCACCTGAACCGACAGCGTCCAGCGTGGATAGTCGCCCTGCTCGATGGCCTCGAACAGGTCGCGCTGGCTGCTCTCGCGATCCTGGCCGACCAGGTCCTGGGCCTCCGCATCGGTCAGGTTTTCCACGCCCTGGTGGGTGCGCAGGTGGAACTTGACCCAGCTCCGCTCGCCCAGCGCGCTGACGAAGCTGAAGGTGTGGCTGCCGAAGCCGTGCATGTGGCGATAGCCGCGCGGCAGGCCGCGGTCGCTCATCACGATGGTCACCTGGTGCAGGGCTTCGGGCAGCAGGGTCCAGAAGTCCCAGTTGTTCTGGGCGCTGCGCATGCCGGTGCGGGGGTCGCGCTTGACCGCGTGGTTCAGGTCGGGGAAGCGCAGCGGATCGCGGAAGAAGAACACCGGGGTGTTGTTGCCCACCAGGTCCCAGTTGCCCTCTTCGGTGTAGAACTTGATCGCGAAGCCACGGATGTCGCGCTCGGCGTCGGCCGCGCCGCGCTCGCCGGCCACGGTCGAGAAGCGCACGAAGACCGGCGTCTGCTTGCCGATCTGCGCGAACAGCGCCGCGCGGGTGTGGCGGCTGATGTCGCCGGTCACCATGAAGGTCCCGTAGGCGCCCGAGCCCTTGGCGTGCATGCGCCGCTCGGGGATCACCTCGCGGTCGAAGTGGGCCAGCTTCTCGATCAGCCAGACGTCCTGCAGCAGGGCGGGACCGCGCAGGCCGGCCGTCTGGATGTTGACGTTGTCGACGACGGGCGCGCCGCTGGCATGGGTGAGACGGTGGTCCGACATGATCCGCTCCGGTCTGGCGATGACGGGAGCTTGCCGGGTTCCGGACGCGGGTTATTGGACGGAACGGCGCGTTCTGCCGCCGATCGTCCGCGTCGCGGCGCGGCGATGGATCTTCACGGTGATCTCGGAGCGGTCCAGCGGGCCAGAGACCTGCTTGCTGATCCCTCAGGCGGCGTGCGCGAGTCGGGCCGCGGCCATGGCGGTTTCGATGGCCGAATAGAGCTTGGTGACCTCGACGGGCTTGGCGACGTGGCCGTCCATGCCCGCCGCCAGATAGTCCTCGATCTGGTGGGCCAGGGCGTTGGCGGTGACCGCGACGATCGGCGTGCGGGGGCGGCCGGTCTCGGCTTCCAGGGCGCGGATGGCGCGGGCGGCCTCGACGCCGTCCATGCCGGGCATGTGGATATCCATCAGCACGATGTCGAACGTCGCCGCCTTCCAGGCCGTGACGCAGGCCTCGCCGTCGCCGACCAGCACCAGCTCCGCGTCCAGCGGGGCCAGCACGGCCTCGATGACCTTCTGGTTGGTCGGATTGTCGTCGGCGGCCAGCACCCGCAGGCGGGGGGTGTGTCCAGGCAGGTCCGGCAGCGGGCGCGGGGGCGGCGCCTGGGTGTCGTCGATATAGTGAACCTCGCCCGGCGTTTCCTCGCGCGGTAGGCCGACCAGCACGGTGAAGGTCGAGCCGCGGCCTTCGCGGCTCTGGACCTTGATCGAGCCGTTCATCAGCGCCGCCACCTCGCGGCAGATCGACAGACCCAGACCCGAGCCGCCGAAGCGGCGAGTGGTCGAGCTGTCGGCCTGGACGAACTTGTCGAACAGGCTGGGCAGGATGTCGGCCGGAATGCCGATGCCGGTGTCGGCCACGTCGATGCGCAGGCCAGAACCGTCCTCGGCCGAGGCGAAGCGAACCGCGACGGCGCCTTCCAGCGTGAACTTCAGGGCGTTGGAGATCAGGTTACCCAGGATCTGGCGCAGGCGGTCGACGTCGCCGCGCCACAGGCCTTGGGCCTCGGACACGACCGTCACCTCGAAGGCCAGACCCTTGTCGCGGGCTTGCGGGCCATAGGTGTCGCGGATGGTCTGGGCCAGCTGGGCGATGTCGAACGGACGATCCTGGATCTCCAGGCGGCCGGCCTCGATCTTGGACAGGTCCAGCACGTCGTTCAGCACGCCCAGCAGCATGGCGCCCGACTCGCGGATCACCGCCAGCCGCTCGCGCTGGGGCGAGGACAGGTCGTCCATGGCCATGACCTCGGCCATGGCCAGCACGCCGTTCAGGGGCGTGCGGATCTCGTGGCTCATATTGGCCAGGAAGTGCGACTTCAGGACGTTGGCGGCATTGGCCTCGTCGCGGGCCTTGACCAGTTCGGCCATGGCGCCGCGCAGGTCCTGGTCGTTGGTCTCGAGGCGGCCCACCAGGTGGTTGAAGCTTTCGGTCAGGCTGTGGAAGACGTCGTCGTCGCCCTTGGCCTCTTCCACGGGCTGGAAGCGGCCGCCCACGGCGGTCTCGTGCATGGCGGCCGACAGGCGCTCCATCGGGCGGGCCATGCGACGGGCCAGGCTGTTGGCCAGCAGGATGGCCAGGCCCGCCGAGCCGAAGAACAAAGCGCCGGTCAAGGCAAGATCGCGGGCCAGGATCTGGCTGATCGCCGGCGGGGCGGTGGTGATCGTCAGGTGGCCGATCGTCTCGGCGCCCAGCTTGATCGGCCGGGTCAGGACGCCGCCCTTGTCGACATGGTCATCGCCCAGGGCGGCGACCACGTGGCCGCGCTGGTCGGTGATGCGCACGGCGCGGACGTCGCGGGCCTTGGCGGCGGATTCCAGGGTGCGGTAGAGGGCGACCGGATTGTGATCGGCCAGAGGCGCGACGGCGCTGGAGGCGACCATCTCGACCAGGATCTCGTGATTGGAGCGGGCTTCCTGACGGGCCACGCTCCATTGCTGCAACATGAAGCACATGCAGGCGGCGACCAGGGCGACGACCGTCGTCAGCAGGGCGACCTGCGCGATCCGCCCCTGGAGCGGCGCGTGCGTTGGCGCGGCCTGGTTTCGACTGTGAGTCATGGCGTCCAGAAGCGCGTACAGGGACGCGCCCGAAGAAAAGTCTTCGTTAGACTAGCGCCATGTTCCTAACGTTTTGCTTCCAGCGGTTGCAGCATAGCGCCGCGCCTGGAACCTAGGCCTGCTCTTGGGGACGTTCGCGGCGGCGGTTGAGAATCGCCTGGCCCGTGGCGATGGCCAGCAGGATGACGGTCGCCAGGGTCATGATGTTGAGCAGGCGATAATAGACGCCCGGCGCCAGCGCGGCGTCAGGGCCCAGGAAGTAGGCCGAGATCGTCAGTTCGGCGCCCTGGACGAAGAAGGCGAAGCCCAGCCAGCGGCTGTTGTGCTTGAGCGCGGCCCACAGGAACACCAGGCCCAGGATCAGGCTGATCGCCACGTCCAGCACGGGCGCGACCTGCTGCACCGTCGCGCCCAGGCGGCGCGAAACGAGCATGACGATGATCTGGAGAACGAGGGTGCCCAGCAGGGCGAGGCCGGCCATGCGCTCGGCGGTGCGCCCCTGCCAGATCGCTGCGCCGCCGACGATCACCGTCAGCGGCAGCAGCAGCAGAGCGATAATGTTGGCAGGAACTCCCATCGACGCCCTCATAGGGCGCCGATGGTAAATCCCAAGTAATCAGCCAACTTGAGTCATCGGGACCACTTCGGCGCTGCCCGTGGGCGCGCTGAGGTCGTCTTCCTTCCAGACGCCGGTGTCGGTGACCGGAATCGCGAAGCGGTCGCGCAGGGCGTCCAGCTTCACGTGGCTGGCGGCGATGTCCTTTTGCGCCGCGCCCATGGCGGCTTGCGCGCCGTGGATGTGGTTCATCACGCTCTGGGCCACCGTGGCCGAGATGTTCAGCTCGCGACGCAGCTGGACCAGGTCGCCTTCAAGGCTGCCAGCCAGCAGTTTCACGTCTTCGAGAGCCGCTTCCAGGCGGTGCAGCTTGGTTTGAGCGGCAGAAGCCAAAAACACGTTTTCCATGGGTCTCATCCCCGACCGGTTAACAACGCATTAACCTTAACAGATGGTTAAAAACTGTCTCTACCGGAAACGGGTTTGTGCGCGCTTATGTCGCAAATTTAATATTGCGCGCCAGACGTGTGTGAGCGTATTGGCCGCAACCTGTGAAATACTTCGCGGCGAAATTCGCTTGCCGGGCGAAGACTGATCTATGCCTTGATCGACTTGCAAATCCCCATTTTCGGCAAGCCTTTGCCGCGAGGGGAGGGTTTGAGCGCTCGCCGCGACAAATCTCTCCTTGCAATCGTCGCCGAAACGCGGTTCTTCGCCGGCGGGCCACACCCCCCCAACGGGGTGCAGTCCATCTGTAAGGATGGGAGACATCGCTATGACTACGACCCTCGCCAAGCCGGCGATCCGCCCGGCGCGCCCCGAGTTCTCTTCTGGCCCCTGCGCCAAACGGCCCGGCTGGACCCCCGAAAATCTGAACAACGCCGTCCTCGGCCGCTCGCACCGCAGCAAGCCGGGCAAGTCGCGCCTGAAGGCCGCCATCGACCAGACGCGCGAAGTGCTGGAAGTGCCGGCCGACTTCCTGATCGGCATCGTCGCCGGTTCGGACACCGGCGCCGTCGAGATGGCCCTGTGGTCGATGCTCGGCGCCCGCCCCGTGCAACTGATGGCCTTCGAGTCCTTCGGCAAGGACTGGGTCACGGACGTCACCAAGCAACTGAAGCTGCCCGACGTCGAGGTGCTGAGCGCCCCGTACGGCCAGCTGCCCGACACGACCAAGGTCGATCCGGCCAAGGACCTGGTCTTCACCTGGAACGGCACGACCTCGGGCGTGCGCGTCCCGAACGCCGACTTCATCTCGGCCGACCGCGAAGGCATCGTGATCTGCGACGCCACCAGCGCCGCCTTCGCCCAGGACCTGGACTGGGCCAAGCTCGATGTCGTGACCTTCTCCTGGCAGAAGGCCCTGGGCGGCGAGGGCGCGCACGGGATCCTGATCCTGTCGCCGCGCGCCGTGGCCCGCCTGGAAAGCTACACGCCGGCCTGGCCGATGCCGAAGCTGTTCCGCATGACCAAGAACGGTAAGATCGCCGCCGACATCTTCGAAGGCGCGACGATCAACACCCCGTCGATGCTCTGTGTCGAAGACGCCCTGGACGCCCTGAAGTGGGGCGCCTCGATCGGCGGTCTGCAGGGCATGCAGGCCCGCGCCGACCAGAACCTGGCCGTGCTGGCCGACTGGGTCGCCAAGACCGAGTGGGTCGACTTCCTGGCCGCGACGCCGGACATCCGCTCCAACACCTCGGTGTGCCTGAAGGTCGTCGATCCGACGATCGCCGCCCTGCCGGACGACGCTCAGGCCGACTTCGCTAAGAAGCTGGCCAGCCTGCTCGAGAAGGAGGGCGCAGCCCTCGACATCGGCGGCTATCGCGACGCCCCGGCCGGCCTGCGCATCTGGTGCGGCGCCACGGTCGAGGCTTCGGATCTCGAAGCCCTGACGCCCTGGCTCGACTGGGCCTTCGCCACCGTCTCGGCCGAACTGGCCGCCGCTTAAAAGTCAGCACTAGCCCCCACCTGACCTGCTGACGCAGGTCTGTCCGCCCCCAGACGGGGGCGGAGTGGAACTTTCCTCCCCCTCTTGGGGGAGGGGGACCGCCGAATGGCGGTGGAGGGGGCCTTCACAGACATTCTCCGCAAGGAAATCCCGCCCATGACCGCTCCCCGCGTCCTCATCGCCGACAAGCTCAGCCCCGCCGCCGTCGACATCTTCAAGAACCGCGGCGTCGACTTCGACATCAAGGTCGGCCTGTCGAAAGACGAACTGATCGCCGTGATCGGCGACTATGACGGCATCGCCATCCGCTCGGGCGCCAAGCTCGACAAGGACGTGATCGCCGCCGCCAACAAGCTGCAGGTCATCGCTCGCGCCGGCATCGGCGTTGACAATGTCGATATCCCGGCCGCCACGGCCAAGGGCATCGTCGTGATGAACACGCCCTTCGGCAACTCTATCACCACGGCCGAGCACGCCATCGCCATGATGTTCGCCCTGGCTCGCCAGCTGCCCGCCGCCGACGCCTCCACCCAGGCCGGCAAGTGGGAGAAGAACCGCTTCATGGGTGTTGAGCTGTACGCCAAGACCCTGGGCCTGATCGGCGCCGGCAACATCGGCGGCATCGTCGCCGACCGCGCCCTGGGCCTGAAGATGAAGGTCGTCGCTTACGACCCCTTCCTGTCGCCGGAACGCGCGGTGGAAATCGGCGTCGAGAAGGTCGAGCTGGAAGAGCTGCTGGCCCGCGCCGACGTCATCACCCTGCACACCCCGCTGACCGACAAGACCCGCAACATCCTGTCGGCCGAGAACCTGGCCAAGACCAAGAAGGGCGTGCTGATCGTCAACTGCGCCCGCGGCGGTCTCGTGGACGAAGCCGCTCTGCGCAAGCTGCTGGACGACGGCCATGTCGGCGGCGCGGCCTTCGACGTGTTCGTCACCGAGCCGGCCAAGGAAAACCCGCTGTTCGGTTCGGACAAGGTCGTGGCCACCCCGCACCTGGGCGCCTCGACGTCGGAAGCGCAGGAGAACGTCGCCCTGCAGGTCGCCGAGCAAGTCAGCGACTACCTGCTGACCGGCGCCGTCACCAACGCCCTCAACAGCCCGTCGATCACCGCCGAAGAAGCCCCCAAGCTGAAGCCGTTCGTGGCCCTGGCCGAGAAGATCGGCGCCCTGGCCGGCCAGATGGTCGACTTCGGCATCAAGGCCATCGACATCGCCTTCGAGGGCGAAGCCTCGAAGCTGAACGTCAAGCCGATGACCTCGGCCGCCCTGGCCGGCGTGCTGAAGCCGATGCTGGCCGAGATCAACATGGTTTCGGCCCCGGCCGTCGCCAAGGATCGCGGCATCACCGTCTCGGAAAGCCGCCAGGAAGTCAGCCCCACCTATGACAGCCTGATGCGCGTGACCATCACCACCGAGAAGGGCAAGCGCGCCTTCGCCGGCACGGTGATCGCCGGCGCGCCGCGCATCGTCGAGGTCAAGGGCATGGAGCTGGACGCGGGCTTCTCGCCGGCCATGCTGTACATCAACAACCTGGACAAGCCGGGCTTCATCGGCGCGCTGGGCATGCTGCTGGGCGAGGCGGGCGTCAACATCGCCACCTTCAACCTGGGCCGTCTCTCCGCGGATGAAGATGCGATCGCCCTGGTCGGCGTCGATCAGGCTCCGGCCGCCGACCTGCTGGCCAAGATCCAGGCCCTGCCGCACGTGAAAGAAGCGCGCGCGCTGACCTTCTAAGGAAAGCGTCGTCTTCGCCTGGAAGACGCCGTCATCCGATGTCTTTAAAGGGGGAGCTCCAGTGGAGCTCCCCCTTCTCGTATCAGGATCCCATGTCCCTGCTCATTCCTCGCAAGGTCCGCTGGCCAGGCCTGCTGGTCTTCGTCGCCGCCACGATCTTCACGCTCTATGCGGCGGTCGCGCCGGGCGATGACACCGCCGGCCTGATCCCGTGGGACAAGGCCAAGCACTTCATCGTCTTCTACGGCCTGACCTTCCTGGCGACGATGGCCCTGCCCAAGAGCCGCCCCTGGAAGATCGGCGCGGTGCTGCTGGCCTTCGGTGTCGCCATCGAGATCATCCAGGGCCTGCCGATCGTGGGCCGCGACTGCGACGTCTTCGACGTGGTCGCCGACGTGCTGGGCATTGGCTTCTTCTTCGGCCCCATCATCGTCACCCGCTGGATGAACGCGGACGAGGCGTAAGCGCCCGGATCAGGGGCGCCCGATCAGGGACGGTTGAAGAACTGGCCGTACATGCCGATCACCGCATCGCGGGTCGGGCCCAGATAGTCGCCGTTCATCGGATTGAAGGCGATGGCCCCGCGCCAGTGCATCTGGAATTCGAAGCGGTCGGTCTGAGCGCCCCAGTCCGCCTCGGCCTCCATGGTCAGGAACTCGACCAGCGGAATCTTCGGGGCCAGGATCAGGTCAGGGCCGACATTGTCCAGCACCCAGCGGTGATGGATGAAGCCGCGATAGGGGCTCTCGGGGCGCAGGGATTCCAGGTAGCGGGACGGCACGCAGACATAGCCGGCGTCGGCGATGCGCGGCAGCATCTCCAGCGCCATGGCCGGATAGGCCAGGTCTTCCAGGGTGTGCGAGCAGATCGCGTAGGAGAAGCGGCCGTGCTTGGCCACGTGGCGCAGCACCTCGTCCCAGCTGCGGCTGTCGTTGAAATTGCCGCGGAAATGCAGGGGCGCCACGGCGCAGTCGCCCATGTCGAAGGTGGCGTTCAGCACCTCGCCCGACCACGGATTGGCGGCGGCCCCGACATCGATGACGCTGAAGTCCGGACACTTGGCCTTCTGGTCGCGCAGATAGTCCATCAGCGGGCCATGGCCGTGCAGCGGGCCGTAGCGATAGTTCTGGGTCGGACGGCGGACGGCGCGCTCGAACAGGAAGTCCTGACGCTGGACGTCGATGACCTGCGCGGTGCGGAAACCCATCGCCGCCAGTTGGGCCAGCACCGGCTCGGCCTGGGCGGTATCGGCCAGCGGGATCTGGATGAGGATATAGTCGGCCTGGCGCAGTAAGGCCTGGCCGCCATTCAGCACGCCCAGCGCCGAGCCCTGAGCGTCGATCCGGACGAAGTCGAAGCGATGACCGGCGAAGGCGTCGTCCAGGCCAGCCGCCTGATCGGGCGCGATCAGGGTAGGAACGCAGTCCGGAAAGGTCTGCAGCAAGCCTTGGGTGGAGGCGCCCGCATCGACGCCGACATCGAGCAGGGTGCGGGGCGAATAACCCTGGAAGCGCAAGCCTTCTAGGACGTCGGGGTTCATGGCTTCCTCGATGCAGGGCCCGGAGAATCAGGGCGTGCGGCAGTCTCGCACAACTGGCTCAGCTCGCCAGCGCACGCGGGGCGGCGCGATTCCCCGGCCTTGACTCTCCCGGCGCGCAGGATCAGAACAAAATAGGAACAATGGAGTTGGGAATGGCCGGATCGCGCGAGGCGCGTCTTGCGGCCCTGAGAGGCCGGATCGCCGCGATCGAAGCGGGGACTTGGACTCCGACTCCGGTCCTGCCGTTCGGCGATCCAGCTATCGACGGCTGCTTCCCGGGCGGCGGCCTGCCGCTGGGCGGCTGGCACGAGGTGACCGGGGCGGGGCTGGAGGACGAGACCAGCGCGGCGCCCGCGGCCTTCGTCGGCCTCTTGCTGCGGCCGCTGGTGACGACCGGCGCGATCGTCTGGGTGGCTCGGCGCAGCGACCTGTTCGCGCCCGGCCTGGCGGGTCTCGGCTTTCCGGCCGAGCGGCTGATCCAGGTCCGCACTCGTGACGAGGCCGAGACCCTGTCGGTGCTGGAGGACGCCTTGTCCACTCAGGGTGTCGCCGCTGCGGTCGGCGAGGCTGAGGCTCCCGACCTGACCGCCGGTCGCCGCCTGCAGCTGGCCAGCGAGCGGCGGGGCAGTTTCGGAGTGGTGCTGCACCGAAGACCGTATGGCGGCGGCAAGGCGCGGACGACCTCGGGCTCGGCGTCGTTCAGCCGCTGGCGGATCGGCCCGTCGCCCGCGCCGCCGCCCGCCGACGACATCGGCCTGGGTCCGCCGCGCTGGCGGGTCGAACTCGAACGCTGCCGGGGCGGACGTCCCGGCGCCTGGATCTTGGAACAACAGGAGGCCGGCCATGGCCCGCATCCTTTCCGTCTGGTGTCCCAACTGGCCGATCACGACGTGGCGGCGGCGGAACCCAGGCTGCGGCAGGTCGGCTGACACGGGCCCCCTCCGCGTCTTCGACGCTCCTCCCCCGGAGGGGAAAGACGACCGCCGTACCCCGTCTTCCCCCTCCGGGGGAGGAGGATGCGCAGCATCCGGAGGGGGCAAGTCAGACCCTCCCTTCGCCCTCCTGGCCACCGAAGCCGGAACCCGCCGCCTAGCCGCCGTCGACGAGACCGCCCGCGCCCTGGGCCTTCATCCCGACCAGAAGGCCGCCGACGCCCTGGCCCTGGTCCCGACCCTGGTCACCTTCGACCACGATCCGGCCGCCGACCGCGCCGCGCTGGAGGCGCTCAGTGACTGGCTGGTCCGCTTCTCGCCGGCCGTGGCGGTCGACGGGACCGATGGCCTGTTCCTGGACATCACCGGGACCGACCACCTGTGGGGCGGGGAGGGCGAGATGCTGGTCGACCTGGCCGCGCGGCTGGCGCGCTGGGGCGTGCCGGCGCGGGCCGCGATCGCCGACACCGCAGGCGCGGCCTGGGCCCTGGCCCGCTACGGCGACGACCTGGCCATCGCCCCGCCGGGCCAGCAGCGCGCGGCGATCGAGGCCCTGCCGGTCGCGGCCCTGCGCCTGGAGGACGCCGCCGAGGCCCAGCTGCCGCGCCTGGGGCTGCACCATGTCGGCCAGCTCTTCGCCCTGCCGCGCGCCCAGCTGGCCAAGCGCTTCGGCCTGGCGGCGACCCTGCGTCTGGACCAGGCTCTGGGCCTGGCCGCCGAGGCCCTGACGTTCCGCCGTCCGGCCAATCCCTGGTCCGACCGGATCGCCTTCTTCGAGCCGATCAGCGCGCCCGAGGATCTGGCCCGCGTCGCTGGCGACGCCCTGGCCCTGATCTGCCAGCGCCTGGAGGCCGAGGGCCGCGGGGCCAAGCGCTTCGAGGTCGTGTTCCACCGCCTGGACGGCAAGGCCTATGCGGTGCGCGCGGGCCTGGCCCGTATTGGCCGCGACGCCAGGCGGCTGACCAAGCTGATCGTCCCCAAGCTGGACAAGGTTGATCCCGGTTTCGGCGTCGAGGTGGTCACCGTCCACGCCTACGCCGTCGAGCCCCTGGCCGCCGCCCAGGACCGGCTGGATGCGGAAACCGGGACCAGCCTCGACGAGACCCTGGCCCCGCTGGTGGATCGCCTGGTCAACCGCCTGGGCGAGAACCGCGTCTGGCGCGCCGATCCCTATGAGAGCCACGTCCCCGAGCGCTCGGTCATCCGCAACGCCCCGCTGGATCCGCCGGCCGCGGTCCGGTGGGACCCCGACCGCCCGCGTCCGGTGCGGCTGTTCCGGCGTCCCGAGGCGATCGTCGCCATCGCCGCGGAACTGCCCGACTACCCGCCGCGCCTGTTCACCTGGCGCGGCCGCCCGCACCGCGTCCGTCGGGCCGAGGGCCCTGAACGCATCGGCCAGGAATGGTGGCGCGCCGGCGTCGGCGAGACTGACACCGGCCCCGGCAAGATCCGCGACTATTACCGCGTGGAGGACGACGCCGGCGGCCGGTTCTGGATCTATCGCCAGGGCTTCTATGACGGCGAGGAAGCGCCGAAGTGGTGGATCCATGGGCTGTTTGGATGACCGCCTATGCCGAGCTCCAGACCACGACCAACTTCTCCTTCCTGCGCGGGGCGTCGCACGCGGAGGAGCTGGCGATCGCCGCCGAAGCTCTGGGGATCGCGGCCATCGGGATCACCGATCGCAACACCCTGGCCGGCGTCGTGCGTGGCTGGACGGCGGCCAAGACGCGCAACGTCCGGGTGCTGACCGGCTGCCGTCTGGACTTCATGGAAGGGGCGCCCAGCCTGCTCTGCTACCCGACCAACCGGGAGGCCTTCGGCCGCCTGACCCGACTGCTGACCTTGGGCCAGCGGCGTGGGAAGAAGGGCGAGTGTCATCTGTCCTGGCAGGATTTCCTGGACCATTCCGACGGCCAGCTGGGGCTGATCGTGCCGCCCACGACGCTGGACGAGACCTTCGAGCGGGACCTGGCCCGGATGGCCGGCGATCTGCGCGGCCGCAGCTGGCTGGCGGCCAGCCGAGGCTACGCCGCGCGCGATCTCCAGCGCCTGTCACGGCTGGACGACCTGGGCCGCGCGGCCGGCGCGCCGATCGTGGCGACCAACGACGTGCTCTATCACGGCCCCGAGCGGCGGCCGCTGCAGGACGTCATCACCTGCGTTCGCCAGCACTGCACGATCCAGGAGGCCGGCTTCCATCTGGAGGCCAATGCCGAGCGCCATATCAAGGCCCCGGGCGAGATGGCCCGGCTGTTCGACCGCTGGCCGCGGGCGGTCGAGCGGACCGGGGAGATCGTGGCGCGGATCGACTTCGACCTGGGGCAGCTCGACGAGCAATATCCCGACGAGCCGGTCCCGCCCGGCAAGACGGCGATGCAGCACCTGACCGACCTGACCTGGCAGGGCGCGGCCTGGCGCTATCCGGGCGGGGTGGATCCCAAGGTCGTCGCCCAGCTCAAGGAAGAGCTGCGGCTGATCGCTAAGATGGACTACCCCAACTACTTCATCACCGTGCACGACATCGTCCAGAAGGCGCGGGAGATGGGCATCCTGTGCCAGGGGCGCGGCTCGGCCGCCAATTCCTCGGTCTGCTACTGCCTGGGCGTGACGGCGATCGACCCGACCGAGCACCGCCTGCTGTTCACCCGCTTCATCTCCGAGAACCGCGGCGAGCCGCCCGATATCGATGTCGACTTCGAGCACGAGCGGCGCGAGGAGGTGATGCAATACGTCTATGAGCGCTACGGCCGGGAGTACGCGGCCATCTGCGGAACGGTGATCCACTACCGCCCGCGCAGCGCCATCCGCGACGTCGGCAAGGCCCTGGGGCTGACCGAGGATGTCACCAGCCTGCTGGCCAACACCGTCTGGGGCAGCTGGGGCGACGGCCTGCCCGAGGAGCACCTGCGCAATGCGGGCCTGGATCCGACGGCGCCGGAGATCGCCCGCGCGGTGGCGCTGGCCACCGAGCTGATGGGCTTCCCGCGCCACCTGTCGCAGCATGTCGGCGGCTTCGTCCTGACCAAGCGGCGGCTGGACGAGACCGTCCCGATCGGCAATGCGGCCATGAACGACCGCACCTTCATCGAGTGGGACAAGGACGACATCGACAGCCTCAAGCTGATGAAGGTCGACGTGCTGGCGCTGGGCATGTTGACGGCGATCCAGCGGGCCTTCGGCATGCTGCGCAACGATCACGGCCAGCCGATCGTCGACCTGGCCGACGTCCCCAAGGAGCTACCCGGCGTCTATGACATGCTGTGCAAGGCCGACAGCATCGGGGTCTTCCAGGTCGAGAGCCGGGCGCAGATGTCGATGCTGCCGCGCCTGAAGCCCCGGGAGTTCTACGACCTGGTCATCGAGGTGGCGATCGTTCGCCCGGGGCCGATCCAGGGCGACATGGTCCACCCCTATCTGAAGCGGAAGAACGGGATCGAGCCGGTGGACTGGCCGGCGCCGGCGCCGGAGCACGGCCCCAAAGACGAGCTGAAAGGCATCCTGGGCAAGACCTTCGGCGTGCCGCTGTTCCAGGAGCAGGCCATGAGCCTGGCCATCGAGGCGGCCAAGTTCACGCCGGACGAGGCCGACGGCCTGCGCAAGGCGATGGCTACCTTCCGTAACCTGGGCACGCCGGCCGAGTACCGGGACAAGTTCGTCGAGGGCATGGCGGGGCGCGGCTACGATCGGGGCTTCGCCGAGCGGTGCTTCAAGCAGATCGAGGGCTTCGGCCACTACGGTTTCCCGGAGAGCCACGCGGCGTCGTTCGCCAAGCTGGTCTACATCTCGGCCTGGATCAAATGGGCCTGGCCGAACGTCTTCTGCGCGGCGCTGATCAACTCCCAGCCGATGGGCTTCTACCAGCCGGCCCAGCTGGTGCGGGACGCGCGCGAGCATGGGGTCGAGGTCTTGCCGCCCGACATCATGACCAGCGACTGGGATTGCACCCTGGAGCCGATGACGGTCGGCTTCCGCGCGCCGAGAAACCGCGAGGACAAGATCGCCTGCCAGGAGACCCGCCCTCACTGGAAAGCCGTCCGCCTGGGCTTCCGCCAGATCAAGGGCCTGAAGGAGAAAGGCGACATCCCCCCATTGCTTCGGGCCAGGGAGGAAGGCGCCCGCACCCCCGCCGAGTTCGCACAGGGCGGAGTGCCGCAGCGCGCCCTCGAACTGTTGGCCGAGGCCGACGCCTTCGCCTCCGTCGGCCTCACCCGCCGCGAGGCGCTGTGGGCGGTCAAGGGGCTGAAGGGGGAGCACAAGGCGCCAGTGCAGGCGCCGTTGCTGGCAGGCCTACCCCTGTTCGAGGACAAGGTCGCCCTGCCGGCCATGGGCGCGCCGCAGCAGGTGGCCGAGGACTATCGCACCACCAGCCTCTCCTTGAAGGCTCATCCCGTCGGCTTCTACCGGTCGATGCTGACCCGGCGCGGGGTGATTACCGCCGACCAGCTGACGCAGGTGAAGGACGGCCGCAAGGTGTCGGTGGCGGGCCTGGTGCTGATCCGCCAGCGGCCGGGCACGGCCAAGGGCGTGGTGTTCGTGACCCTGGAGGACGAGACGGGCGTGGCCAACGCCGTGGTCTGGAAGGACCGTTTCGAGGCCGATCGCAGCGTGGTGATGACCGCCTCGTTCCTGGTCGTGCACGGCCGGGTGCAGAAGGCCGAGGGCGTCATCCATGTGGTGGCCGAGGGCTTCACTGACCTGTCGGCTCACCTCTCGACGCTAAGGGACGAGCCCGGCGCGCCGGCTCCGCGCGTCCGCCAGAAGGTATCGGGACGGCTGTTGAGAAGCCGGGACTTCCACTGAGGACGCCCTAGAAAGGCAGGGTCTTCTCGGCCGGGCAGAGCCGCATCTGGGTTATGTGCGACGCGATCCTGATCACCAGGCCCTTGTCGTTCAGCGCGATGATGGGGCGCCCGGGGCATGGATCGATCTGCCGGACCGGCAAGGCGCAGCGCACCTGGGTCCCGTCCGGGTCGAAACAGCTTGGATCGCCATCGCAACGGCCGAACGCGTCGGCCGCGTAGCAGAAGGACTGATCGGGAAACCGAGCGCCGCATTCGGCCTTCAGCCCGAGGAGGTCCACGCAGGCTCGAACCGCGACCTGCGGCGTGGGGATGATCTGCCGCTTGGCATGCGGCGGCGCAGCCGCTCCGACCGCCAGCAGAAGCCAGGTGATCGTCATCGCCATCACGCCCATCGTCGCCTCTCCCGCGCCACCTTTTGGACATCTGCGCCCTCCAGCTTAACCTGAGGATGCGGGAGGGGCTATGCACCGGATTATAGCGGCATGTCTGGCGATCGGGCTCATGACGTCGTCGGGGTCTCCGGCGATCGCCGATCCCCTGACGGTGGTGTCGGAAGCTTCCGTCACCCAGCAGAACGCGACGCGGTTCGTCGTCCGCTCCGATCGCCTGGGCCGCGACTACGAGGTCACCGTCCAGCTCCCCGGCGCCAAGGTCGTCCTGCCCGGTCAGAAGCTGGCGACGATCTATGCGCTGGACGGCGGCTACGGCCTGGCCGGGCCCAACAGCGTCTTCCTGGGCGGACGCGCGATGATGGCGCCGGCGATCGTCGTCAGCATCGGCTTTATCCGCGGCCAGCCGTCGTCCCGGGACCAGGACTTCACGCACCATCCCTTCACGGTGGACGGCGCCACGCGCGGCGGCGGCGGGGCGGCCTTCGAGGCGTTCCTGCGCCAGGACCTGAAGCCCTTCATCGAGGCGCGGTATCCGGCCGATCCCGCCGGCTCGGTGCTCTTCGGCCATTCGCTGGGCGGGGTGCTTGCCGCCAATATCTTCGCCGGCGATCCGGGCGCCTTCGCCGGCTACATAATCGGCAGCGTACCGCCCTTGAGAGATCCCGGCCTGGCGGACCGGGTGGCCAAGGCCGCCGTTGGGGCGCAGGGGCGGCGGGTCTTTCTCGCCGTGGGCGGGGCCGAGGATGTCACGACCGCGGAGAAGCACGACATGGGACAGGGCTTTGCCGCCCTGGCCGCTGCGTTCAGAGCGGGCCCCGGCGTGACGCTGCAGGCCCGGTCGTATCCGGGCGAGAACCATCTTTCGTTCTATCCGGCCATGATGCTGGACGGCTTCCGCTTCGTGCTGCCGCCCACCGTGCCGGTCGACCTGCCGTACGCGCCATTGTCGGCCGGCGATCTGGCCCGTCATGTCGGCGTCTATGCCCTGCCTGATGGCCGCATCCTGACGATCAAGCCGGGGTTCGAAAACTGGCTGGCGGCGCAGATTGACGACCAACCGTCAGTCTATCTGATGCCGAACGGCGCGAACCGTTTCTACGCCTACTCGGCCGATCTCGACGTCGCCTTCGACACGCGAGGGCTGACCTTGACGGGGCACGGCGCCAAGGTCCGGGCAGATCGAAAGCCGGCGCCTTAGGCCGGGCGCTCGAAGGGGGAGGCCATGGTTGAACCTTGCTGGACGCTCGCCGTTCGCCACGTCGCCGACCGGTCGTTGGGCGCGCCCGCGCCCCAGGGCTGTTCGGTCACGCTGAACTTCCATCCGGACGCTCCGCATGGGGCTGGGCTGATGATCGACGCGCTGGCGCGCGACGGCGTCTATCGCTCGCAGTTCGAGACGGCGTCCAGCAACGGCGGACTGACGGCCCATGCCGGCGGCGATCGCTGGCGCTGGGAAAGCCGGATCTTCGGCGGCGTCTATGACCAGCAGCCGCCGGCGATGCGTCCCAAGTACGGGGCGTTGAACTATCGCGGCTGGGACGTCGGCGGGTCTCCGAGGTTCGGCTCAGCCCATATCCGCCTGCGCCCGGCGGCGTTGGCGCGCGTCACCTTCTGCTATCCCGACAGCCATCTGGAGCCGGAGGATTTCGGGGTCGGCGACCGCATGGCGTTGATCGCGCTGGCCGAACGCAACGCCGCCGGCCTGGACATACTCGACGACTATATCGAGGCCCATGTGCACGGCGCGATCCGGATCGAGGAGGATGTCGAGGCCATCGTGCTGGATCCCAGCCATGCCGGGACCCGCGTCGAAGCCGCCACCGCGCGCCTGCCCTGCCGGGTCGAATGGCACGAGGGTTTCCGGCTTCCCCGCTCCGAGCTGCCCCGCTGCGCGGCCTATAGGGGCGAACACGCGGCGGGACTTCTGGCGGCGCTGCCGGGCGACCAGCCCCTGACCCCACGCGACCTGGGCGCGGTGCGCGGGGCGGGGCTGGACTTTCAGACCCTGAAACAGGCCTGGCATTGCCTGGCCCGGTTCGGCGGGCCGCTGCCCGGAGTTTGAGGTGAGCCTACTTGCGCTCCACCTGGCTGACGTCCCGCACCGCGCCCTTGGCGGCGTTGGTGGTCATGGCGGCGTAGGCGCGCAGGGCCGGCGACACCTCGCGCTTGCGGTCCAGGGGCTTCCAGGCGTCGGCGCCGCGAGCCTCTTGCGCGGCCCGGCGCTCGGCCAGGACGGCGTCGGAGACTTCCAGCGTGATGCCGCGGTTGGGGATGTCGATCAGGATCGAGTCGCCGGTCTCCACCAGGGCGATCAGGCCGCCTTCGCCGGCTTCGGGCGAGACGTGGCCGATCGACAGGCCCGAAGTGCCGCCCGAGAAGCGGCCGTCGGTGATCAGGGCGCAGGCCGCGCCCAGGCCCTTCGATTTCAGATAGGTGGTCGGGTACAGCATCTCCTGCATGCCCGGGCCGCCCTTGGGGCCTTCGTAGCGGATGACCACGACCTCGCCGGCCTTGACCTGGCCGCCCAGGATGCCGCTGACGGCGGTCTCCTGGCTCTCATAGACGCGGGCGCTCCCCTTGAAGGTCAGGATCGACTCGTCGACCCCAGCCGTCTTCACGATGCAGCCCTCGGGAGCGAGGTTGCCGAACAGCACGGCCAGGCCGCCGTCCTTGGAGAAAGGGTGCTCGACCGAGCGGATGACGCCCTTCTCGCGATCCAGGTCCAGCTCTTCCCAGCGGGCGGCCTGGCTGAAGGCGATCTGGGTCGGCTTGCCGCCTGGCGCGGCGCTGAACAGCTCGCGGGCGGTCTGGCTGTTGGTGCGGCCGATGTCCCAGCGGGCCAGAGCTTCGGCCATGGTCGTGGCGTGGACGGTGGGCTGCGTAGCGTCGATCAGGCCGCCGCGTTCCAGCTCGCCCAGGATGGCCATGACGCCGCCGGCGCGGTGGACGTCCTCCATGTGCACGTCAGCCTTGGCCGGTGCGACCTTGGACAGGCACGGGACCTTCCGCGACAGGCGGTCGATGTCGGCCATGCCGAAGTCGACCCCGCCCTCGCTGGCAGCGGCCAGCAGGTGCAGCACGGTGTTGGTCGAGCCGCCCATGGCGATGTCCAGGCTCATGGCGTTCTCGAACGCGGCCCGGGTGGCGATGCCGCGCGGCAGGGCGGTGGGGTCTTCTTGCTCGTACCAGCGCTGGCACAGATCAACGACCAGGCGGCCGGCTTCCTTGAACAGGGCTTCGCGGTCGGCGTGGGTGGCCAGCACCGAGCCGTTGCCGGGCAGAGACAGGCCCAGGGCTTCGGTCAGGCAGTTCATGGAGTTGGCGGTGAACATGCCCGAGCACGAGCCGCAGGTCGGGCAGGCGGCCTTCTCGATCGCGGTGACCTCCTCGTCGGTGTACTTGTCGTCGGCGGCCACGACCATGGCGTCGACCAGGTCCAGCGAGCGGATCGCGCCCTTGATCTGCACCTTGCCGGCCTCCATCGGCCCGCCCGAGACGAAGACGACCGGGATGTTCAGGCGCATGGCGGCCATCAGCATGCCGGGGGTGATCTTGTCGCAGTTGGAGATGCAGACGATGGCGTCGGCGCAGTGCGCGTTGACCATGTACTCGACGCTGTCGGCGATCAGCTCGCGGCTGGGCAAGGAGTACAGCATGCCGCCGTGGCCCATGGCGATGCCGTCGTCGACCGCGATGGTGTTGAACTCCTTGGCGACGCCGCCGGCGGCCTCGATCTCGCGGGCGACCAACTGGCCCAGGTCCTTCAGGTGCACGTGGCCCGGGACGAACTGGGTGAAGCTGTTGGCCACGGCGATGATCGGCTTGCCGAAGTCCTCGTCCTTCATGCCGGTGGCGCGCCAGAGGCCGCGGGCGCCGGCCATGTTGCGGCCGTGGGTGGAGGTGCGCGAGCGATAGGGAGGCATGTCGGTCAATCTCAATGTCGGCTGTGGGGTCTTTTACGCCAGGCGCTATCGATCGAAAAATATATTAGTGCGCGCCGATTAGGTCGTAGAACGACAGAATGGACGTTCGCCAGTTCCGCCATTTCGCCGCCGTCGCCCAGACCCTGCATTTCGGCCGGGCCGCCGAGCGGCTGCGCATGACCCAGCCGCCGCTCAGCCAGTCGATCCAGGCGCTGGAGAAGGAACTGGGGGCGCCCCTGTTCGTCCGCACCAAGCGCAGCGTGCGCCTGACCCCGCTGGGCGAGCAGTGGCTGCCGCACGTGCTGGAGGCGCTGGCGCAGCTCGACGCCCTGCCTGAGACGGCCCGGCGGCTACGCGACGGCCAGACCGGCTACCTGACCCTGTCGTTCGTCAGCACCGCCGACTACAGCGTGCTGCCCGACCTGGTGCGCCGCTATGCCGAGGCCTTTCCCGGGGTGGAAATCCGCCTGGTCGAGGCCACCAGCGACCTGCAGATCCCGGCCCTGGTCGCGGGCGAGCGCCACGCCGGCATCGTCATCCCGCCGCCCGACCGCCAGCTTCCGCCGCCGCTGGTCTATCGCCGGCTAGTGGCCGAGCCCCTGGTCGCAGCGGCTCCGGCCGCCTGGATCGCCGATGGCCGGCTGTCGTTGCGCGATGGCGTGCTGGCGCCTGAGGCCTTGCTGGACGCGCCGCTGGTGCTGTTCCCGCGCACTGTGGCGCCCGCCTTCCACGACCTTGTGACCGGCTATTTCGAGGCGCGGGGGCGACCGGCGCGGATCGTCCAGGAGGCGATCCAGATGCAGACCATCATCAGCCTGGTCTCGGCCGGTCTGGGCGTGGCGCTGGTGCCCGCGTCCCTGCGCAACCTGGCGCGGGCGGGAGTGGCCTATGTGGATCTCGAGGACGCGCCGGTGCTGGAGACCGGCTTGGCCTGGCGGCGGGACGATGACGCGCCGACGTTGCAGGGGTTGTTGAGGTTGGTGGATGGATAGCGCCCCCTCCGTCGCGCTTCGCGCGTCACCTCCCCCGTTTCACGGGTGAGGAGGAAGCCGCTCTTTTCCTGCCCCGCTTGCGGGGGAGGTGGCGCGGCGCCGATAGGCGACGTGACGGAGGGGGGGCGCTTGCCCTAAACCAGCGTCAGCACCAACGGCCCGTTCCGCGTGGCCACCAGCGTATGCTCGTACTGCACCGTCGGCTGCTTGCCTGGCGGGCGCAGGGTCCAGCCGTCGTTCAGTTCCTCGACGTGGTTCGCGCCCAGCGACAGGAAGGGCTCGATGGTGAAGACTAGGCCTTCGGGAATGGTGCGGCGGTCGCGGGGTTCGTGCCAGGTGGGGATCTCGCGCGGCTCGTCGTGCAGCGACAGGCCGACGCCGTGGCTGGCCAGGTTGCGGACCAGGCTGTAGCCGTGCTGGTCGGCGAAGCGCTCGATCGAGCGGCCGACCTCGTTCAGCTTGCCGCCCGGGCGCACCGCGCGGATGCCGGACCACATCGCCCGCCGGCCGTCGCGGCACAGTTTCTCGATGCGCTTGGTCGTCGGCGGAACCGAGAAGCTGGCGCCGGTGTCGCCGAAATAGCCGTCCAGCTCGGCCGAGACGTCGATATTGATCAGGTCGCCGGCCTTGACCACCGTGTCGCCCGGAATGCCGTGCGCGCAGTCAGGGCCGACCGAGATGCAGGTCGCGCCCGGGAAGTTGTAGGTCAGCTCGGGCGCCGAGCGCGCGCCTTCGGCTTCCAGCATCGCGCGGCCGATGTCGTCCAGCTCGCGGGTGGTCATGCCCGGCTCCAGGGCCTTGCCCATGGCTTCCAGCGTGCGCGCCACCAGGTTGCCGACGGTGCGCAGCTTCTCCAGCTGGTCTTCGTTCTCGATGGTCATCTTCAGGACGCCCGGATCTTCACGACCTTGGACGGGCCGGTCTGGCGCAGGTCCTCGACCAGGTCGAACAGGGCGGCGCGGACGGCGGCCTCGTCGCCGTCGCCGGCCAGGGCGTCCAGGGTCTCCAGGCGGGCGTCGGCGATGGTCGGGGCGGGCGACATGCGCACGGCCTCCATGATGCCGGGCGCCTTGGCGCGGACCACCTCGTTCACGTCGACCAGGGTCTCGGTCAGCTTCTCGCCGGGACGCAGGCCGGTGATCTTGATCTCGATGTCGCGGCCGGGGGTCAGGCCCTGCAGCTCGATCATCCGCTTGGCCAGGTCGATGATCTTGACCGGCTCGCCCATCTCCAGGGTCAGGACCCCGGCCTCGTCGGCGTCGGTGGCGATCATCGACAGGGCCACGGCGCGCAGCACCAGCTGCACGGCTTCGGGGATGGTCATGAAGTAGCGCTCGACGTCGGCGTCGGTCAGGGTGACCGGGCCGCCGCGGGCGATCTGCTGCTGGAAGATCGGCACGACCGAGCCAGCCGAGCCCAGCACATTGCCGAAGCGCACGATGCTGACGCGCATGTCGCCGCCGCCGCCATACTGCCGGGCCACGGCCTCGGCGACGCGCTTGGCCGCGCCCATCACGCTGGTCGGGGCCACGGCCTTGTCGGTCGAGATCAAGGCCAGGTGCGCCGCGCCGCAGGCCTTGGCGGCCATGGCGACGTTGCGGGTGCCGGTGACATTGGTGCGCACGCCCTCGCAGGGGTGGTTTTCCACCAGGGTGACGTGCTTCAGAGCCGCGGCGTGGAAGATGATGTCGGGCTTGAGCTCGGCGAAGACGCGGGTGACGCGCGGCGCGTCGCGGACGTCGCACAGGATCTCGCGGCGCGGCAGGGCGGGGTGGCGCTCGGCGATCTCGCGCTCGATGTGGAAGAGGTTGAACTCCGAGGCGTCGACCATGGTCAGGTGCGAGCAGCCGCTGGCGGCGATCTGGCGGCACAGCTCCGAGCCGATGCTGCCGCCGGCGCCGGTGACCAGCACGCGGCGGCCCGCGACCAGGGCGCGGACGGGCTCGGGATCCAGGCGCACGGGCGGACGGCTCAGCAACTCCTCGATGCTGATCTCGCGCAGGGTGGGAGCAGCCGCCGCAGCGCCCATCTCGACCACGCCGTGACGGCGCAGCAGGCGCACGCCCTCGGCCTTCAGGCGACCCAGGCGCTCGGCGCCGAACGTGCTCATGGCGCTGTCGGTCAGGAACAGGATGGCGGACGGCGACAGGCCGCTGTCACGCAGCCGGCCCAGCACGGTGTCGAACTGGGCGATGGCTCCCAGCACGCAGACGCCGCGCAGCTCGTCGCCGGTCTCGCGGTCGTCAGGCGAGACGACGCCGATGGGCGAATAGCGCTCGCCCAGGCCCGCCGGGGCGCGCAGGAAGGCCTCGGCCTCGTTGGTCGAGCCGACGATCAGCAGTCGCGGCAGGGTCGGCAGCATCGAGGCCGGGCCCAGGCGCAGCACCGAGTCCAACAGCATCCGCTCGTGCACGCTGCGACGGAAGATGCGCAGGGCCGACAGCAGGGTGGCCTGGATCAGGGCCGCGCCGGCCACGGTCCGCAGGCCGCCGTCGATGCCAGGGTGCAGGAAGCGGGTCAGCACCATGAAGGTCGCCGCCGTCAGCACCGCCGAGCGGAACAGGCGCAGGTGGTCGCTGGCCGACACGAAGCGCCAGGGGCTGCGCTCGACCCGGAACAGCAGTTCGACGACCAGGGCCGAGAAGGCGTACATCCCGGCCTGCAGCAGGCTGTCGGGCGTGAACGGCATGTCGATGACGAGATAACGTCCGGCCAGCAGGGCCAGCATGGCCAGGAGGACGTGCGTCGCGATCTTGCCGACATGTCCGATCAAGGGAACCTCTTGCGCCTGTGGGTCGGGCCAGACCCCGGGAAAGTCCGGGGGCCGAGTAGAGTCAAAACTGTACCTAGCACGGCAATCCGTCGCCGTCGAAGTTTCAAAAGGCCAGAAAAGCTCACACGCGACGTAGCGGCAGGACCTCCACGACCTCTCCGGCCCCGGTCGCAGGCGTCTCCAGGCGGCGCCGGAGCAGAGCATCCGCCCGGGCGAAGACGCCGACCAGCGAAGAATCCTGATCGGGGAAAGGCGTGGCGACGGTTCGCCCCTGGAGATCGACGCTCAGGGCCGCGCGCATCCAGTGTTCGCGCGGGCCGCCGGCGGGTAGGGGATGGGCCAGGACCGCCGGGACCAGCCGAACCTCGCGATCGCCGCCCGACAGCGCCGCCAGCAGCGGCCGCAGGAAGAGTTCGGCGCAGACCAGGGCCGAGGCCGGGTTGCCGGGCAGGCCCAGCACGCGCCGACCGTCGGCCAGGGTTCCGAACCAGGTCGGCTTGCCCGGGCGCACGGCGACGGTCTCGACGGTCAGGTCCAGGCCCAGGGTCTTCAGAGCCGGCTTGACCAGGTCGTGGTCGCCGACCGAGGCCCCGCCGATGGTGACGATCAGGTCGGCGTCCGCCGGGGCCACGGTCGCGGCGATGGCGGCGGCGTCATCGGCCGCGGCGGTCAGGCGGAAGGCCTCGCCGCCCCAGGCCTGGATCAGGGCGGCCAGGGCGAACGAGCCGCTCTCGAAGATCTGGTCGGGACGGGGCGCGCCGCCGGGGGGCACAAGCTCGTCGCCCGTGGCCAGGATCGCCACGCGGGGGCGGCGGGCCACGGGAACCTCGGCCAGGCCCGCCGAGGCGGCCAGGGTCAGACGCCAGGGATCGACGACGCCGGCCTCGAGCAGAAGGTCGCCAGCCTGGAAGTCGCCGCCGGCGGCGCGGATGTTGGCGCGCGGGTTGTCGCCCGCCTCGAACCGCACCGTGTCGCCCTCGCGGACGGCCTCTTCCTGCAGGATGACGAGATCGGCGCCGGCCGGAACGGGCGCGCCGGTGAAGATGCGGATGGCCTGGTCAGCCTGGATCGCCTGCGGATAGGCCTTGCCCGCGGCGCTCTCGCCGGCGACCGCGAAGGCCTTGCCTGGCGCATAGTCCGCCCGCCGGATCGCCCAGCCGTCCATGGCCGAGGCGTCGAACGGCGGCTGGGCGCGGCTGGCGACGATGGGGGCGGCGAGCGTGCGGCCGATGGCGTCGGCCAGGGCGATGCGCTCGACGCCGAGGCGCTGTGCGCCTTGCAGGATCCGGCCGCGCGCCTCTTCGACCGTGAGGTTCTTGAGGAGGCGCGCGGGCTCGGTCACCAGGTTAGCCCACGAACGCCCGCTCGATGACGAAGTCGCCGGGTTCGGCGTTGGAGCCTTCCTTCAGGCCGTGGGCCTCCAGGAGGTGGGCGGTGTCCTTGATCATAGCCATTGAGCCGCACAGCATGGCGCGGTCGTGCTCGGGATCGAACTTCACCTGCTCCAGGCCCAGATCCGCGAACAGCTTGCCGCTCTCGATCAGGTCGGTGAAGCGGCCCTGGCGTTCGAACGCCTCGCGGGTCACGGTCGGATAGTAGACGAGCTGGGCCTTGGCCTCGTCGCCGACCAGCGGGTCGTCGTGGATCTCGGACGTGAACAGGTCGCGATAGGCCAATTCCTGCACCTCGCGCACGCCATGGGCGACGATCACCTGCTCGAAGCGGGCATAGGCGTCGGGGTCGCGGGCGACCGAAAGCCAGGGCGCCAGGCCGGTGCCGGTGCCGAACAGGAACAGGCGCTTGCCCGGGCGCACCGCGTCCAGCACCAGGGTGCCGGTCGGCTTCTTGCCCAGGAGGATGTCGTCGCCTTCCTGGATCTGTTGCAGGCGCGAGGTCAGCGGACCGTCGGGAACCTTGATCGAGAAGAACTCCAGCTCTTCGGCGAAGTGCGGCGAGCCGATCGAATAGGCGCGCAGGACGGGCTTCTTCTCGCCCAGCTCTTCGCGCGGGGGCAGGCCGATCATCACGAACTCGCCCGAGCGGAAGCGGAAGCTGGCCGGGCGGGTGATGGCGAAGCTGAACAGGCGGTCCGTCCAGTGCTTCACCCACAGCACCTTCTCGGTGAAGTACGGGGCTTCCTTGACGGGAGCCGGAGCGGCGGTGGCGGTGGCCGTCATCTGAACTCTTGATATCTGGCGCGCGTGGCGCGGGGAGGGCGGTCGCCGCCGCGGCCCTGGGGCGACGCGCGTCTCATGCGAGTTGGGTCCCGTCGAGTCAACGCCGGTTGTCTAAAAGCGAGGCGCGGAAAACTGAGAGACTTCGCCGCTGCCGCCCCGATTGTCATCCGGCGCTCAGCTCTTGGGATGTCGACGATTTTTGTTGCGGTTCTGCGGCCAAGCAGAAGTTTTTTCCGACTTCGTCAAAATTTGCGAAGGGGTTTTTCGAATCTGTCAAAAATGTGATTGCCGGCCCCTGAATCCAGGCGCAGAGTTCCCTTGCTTCGTTCGCGGAGCCAACGATACGGAGGAACGTATGCGGGTAAGGTTCATAGGGGCCGCCGCGGCGGCCGGTCTGTTAGCGTTTGGTTTGGCTGGTTGCAGTGACGGCGGCGCGAAGACGAAAGTCGCGCAGGCCAATCAGGTTGTTGTCGAAGGGACGCCGGTCACGGCGTCTGGGTGTGTAAGGCCCGTCGAGAACACCTCATGCCTCGTCATGAAGGGACGGGGCGGTGGATATTATGACATCAGCACGGCCAGTCCGGCCCCGGATCTGAGCAAGGGCGTGGCGGTCTCGCTGCGCGGCAAGGACATGGGCAAGAACACCGAATGCGGCCGCCAGCTGACGGACGTGAAGTGGTCTTATCTGGGCATCCAGTGTGGCGCGCCGCCGGCGGCTTCCGCCTCGGCCGACAGCAAGGACGCCAAGAAGGCCGGCTAGGCCGGCCTTCAGGAACTGCGCCTCAGCCCTCGCCGGAGCCCGGATCTGTCCGGGTTTTCGGCGAGCGGGTGCTGTCGTCCGCGCCAGCCGGCTCGGTCGCAGGGCGCGGTGGCTGGCCGTCCTTGGGCGCTGGTTTCTGATTCTCGTGCTCGACCTCTCGATTCGAGGGGCGGGCGGAGCTTGGCGTGGGCGAAGGTGTCGTGGGCATGACACGATAACGCGCCGGCTGGGTGTTCCGATCCGGCGGGGTGACAGGGGCCTGAGCGTCCCCTCCGTCTCGCTGCGTATTCGCAGCGATCCACCTCCCCCGCTATGCGAGGGAGGATGAGCGGCTTCCTCCTCACCCGTGCAACGGGGGAGGTGGCGCGGCGCGGATACGCGTCGTGACGGAGGGGGCGCTGGGCGAGGCTGCGACGGCGCTTCCACAACCAAATCCCGCAAACCATCGCACGCCGCTTGCTCGCTGCATTCGACCCTGCTAAATGGCGCGGCTCTGGCGACAGGACATGGCGCGCCGAGGCTTCACGGCCTATCGGCGCTCTTGCTGTCACCGGATGTCCGTCGGCCCGAAAGGGCGGCCGGTCTGCAGGAGTGTAGCTCAGCTGGTAGAGCGTCGGTCTCCAAAACCGAAAGTCGTGGGTTCGAGTCCCCCCACTCCTGCCACTATATAAGTTTCCGACGGGTCGCTCCGGCCCGCGTTTTTGCCAACGGGTCGCTCCGGCCCGCGTTTTTGGAAGTCGTGAGCCTCAAGAGCATGGCCAGGAAACCGGGATCCAGCCCGTCCGCGATCAAGAACCGCGCCGCGAAGACGGCAGCGGCGATGGCGCCCGCGGGCGCCGGCGCGACGACGACCGCCGCTCCCGCCGCCCCGAAGAAGAAGACCAACCCGGTCCAGTTCTTCCGTGAAGTCCGCGCTGAAGCCCGCAAGATCACCTGGACCACCCGCAAGGAGACCTGGATCACCTCGGTGATGGTCTTCATCATGGTGGTCGTCGCGTCTGTGTTCTTCATGGCCGTCGACGGCGGCCTGGGCTTTGCCGTCAACCAGCTTCTGAAGCTGGCCACCGCGGGATAAGATAGAGACGATGAGCACCGAAACCGCGTCCAACCCGAACCACAAGTGGTACATCGTCCACGCCTACTCGAACTTCGAGAAGAAGGTGGCCGAGAGCATCCGCGAGCAGGCCAAGAACCAGGGCCTGGAGGAGAACTTCTCCGAGATCCTGGTGCCGACGGAAGACGTCGTCGAGATCCGCCGCGGCCGTAAGATCAACGCCGAGCGCAAGTTCTTCCCGGGCTACGTGCTGGTGAAGATGAATCTCTCGGACGAGGCCTACCACCTCATCAAGAACACCCCGAAGGTCACGGGCTTCCTGGGTAGCGGCTCCAAGCCGATGCCGGTCTCCGAAAAGGAAGTCCAGCGCATCGTCGGCGCCATCGAAGAAGGCGTCGAGAAGCCCAAGACCGTCGTCCTGTACGAAGTCGGCGAGAACGTCCGCGTCATCGACGGCCCGTTCGCCAGCTTCAACGGCTCGGTCGAGCAGGTCGACGAAGAGAAGGCCCGCCTGCGCGTCACCGTCTCGATCTTCGGCCGCGCCACGCCGGTCGAGCTGGAATACGCCCAGGTCGAAAAGATCTCCTAACCGGTCTTTCGATCGATCGAAGTTCGAAAGCCCCGCGCCCGCAAGGCGCGGGGCTTTTGCTTTGCCTCTTCAGCCGATCCGCTGGGACGGCGCCGCCGCCGATGCTAGAAGCGCTGCCGTGGGCTCGGGGGAGACGATGGTGAAGACGGCCAAGGCGATCGTGCTGTGTCTGCTGGCCTGGCCAGCTGTGGCCTTCGCCGTTCCGGCGCAGCAGCCGACGGCGTCCGACCTCTATTTCTCGAACCTGACGCCGGCGCAGCAGCGCCAGGTGGGCGAGGTCGCGCAGCAGATGCAGCGCATGGTGGCCGTCAACAACGCCGCCGAGGCCGCCATCTCGCGAGACCTGGCCGCGCTGAACCTTCCTGAGCTGGTCTCGCCGGTGTTTCGCAAGCGTGACGCGGACGGCGCCCTGACCCGAAGCCGCCTGGCCAGTGCGCGCGCCCTGGCCGATCGCGGCCTGCGTCTGCGCAGCCAGCACGATGCGGCGATGTTCGATCTGATCGCCAGGAGCAGTCTCACGCCGCCGCTGAAGGCGCACTACCGGACGGCGCTCGAGACGCTGCTGACCGAGCTGGGGCCCCAGCGCCGGCGGCTTCACGCCCTCTCGCTGGACACCTTCGACACGATCGAACGGTGCGTGGCCCGGCTGGCCGTCGTCGACTGGGAGGAGCGCAACGGGCAGTACAGGTTCGCCTCCAGCCAGGATCTGGCCGTCTTCTCCCAGGACATCCAGCACCTCGAGGCGATGTCGCAGGAGAGCGTGCGCATCGTGGCGGATCTCCAGCGGCGGGTGGCCGCCTCGGCGCCCTGATCGCCGTCGGGCGGGAATTCTTAAGGTCGTCGCCGCAAGTTGCGGACGGGTGGCGAAAAGGGCGGTTCCTTGCCGGGATGGACACAGCCGATCGGAACGCGTCGTGAGCTGGGGCTTCTGGTCCTGGCGGCGGTGATCCTGTGCGCGCCGGGCTTCCTGTGGGGGCCGGGCGAGTCGCATTCGTGGATCTACAACATCCTCTGGACCCACCAGGTCGCCGAGGGCTTTTGCCGCGGCGAGCTCTATCCGCGCTGGTTCCCGGAAAGCTTCTCGGGGCTGGGCAGTCCCACCTTCTATTTCTATGCGCCGTTCGCCCACTGGATCGCCGGCGGGCTGGAGTTTCTGGGCCTGTCGACCCAGCGCGCCGTGCAACTGCTGTCGTTCGGCCTGCTGCTGGGCTCGGGCCTGGCGATGTACGCCTGGCTGCGGTTCCGGCGGACCCTGCCGCTGCTGGGCGCCATCCTCTACATGGCCGCGCCCTATCACCTGGCCGACCTCTATGTGCGCGGCGCGCTGGCTGAGGCGGCGGGGTTCATCTGGCTGCCGCTGATCGCCCTGGGGATCGAGCTGCTGCCGCGCCGCAAGGGCGTCGTGCTGCTGGCGATGGCCTTTGCCGGCCTGATCCTGTCGCACCTGCCCACGGCGCTGCTGGCCTGCGTCTTTCTTATCCTGCCGTTGGCGATCTGGCGGGCGGCGAAGGCCCCGGCCATCGTCGCGCCGGGGATCGCGGCCGCCGCGCTGGGCGCAGGGCTCAGCGCGATCTACTGGCTGCCGGCCATGACCTTGCAGGGTCACATCTCCACCGACCTGCTGTGGAGCCCGTACTATCAGCCGGCCAGCTGGTTCGTGTGGCGGCTGTCGCTGCTGAACCTGGCGCTGTTCGCCGGGGCGGCCCTGGGCTGGACGCTGCTGGCCGTCCCGTCGCGGAGCTTCTGGTCTTGGGTCACGCTGGTCGCGGCCCTGGCGGCCCTGGGGCTGATCCCGTTCCTGTGGGACCTGCCGCTGCTGGCCAAGGCGCAGTTTCCCTGGCGGCTGCTGGTGGTGGTCGAGTTCGCCGCCATCACCGCCGTCATGGCCCATCCGCCCAGAGGGCTGGCGCTGTCGGCGGGACGCATCGTGCTGGTCGTGCCGGTCGCCATGATGATCGCCCAGGCCGCCGTGGCGCTGCGCGCCCAGCCCGACGCCGTCACGGTCCTGGCGATCCGCAGCGAGGCGCCGGAATACCTGCCGCACGGCCTGCCGGCGGCCGGAGTATCGGGGACGCAGCGCACGGCGGACGTCTCGGCCTACGACCGTCTGCCTCGGAGCGCGCGCATCGAGATCCACGCCGCAGGGCCGGTCACCCTGGGCCGCGCGGCCTTTCCGATCTGGCGGGTCACTCGCGATGGCCAGGAGATCCCGTCACACGGCCCGCTGATCACCTTCGAGGGGCGTCCGGGCGTCTACCAGGTCGAGCGTCGCGTGCTGTGGCAGGAGCGCTGGGGCGGGCTGGCGAGCGGGGCGGCGGCTTTGGTGTTGCTGGTCTTGCTGGGTCTGCGTCGCAAGCGGTAGAAAGTTATCCACAGGGTGGGCGTTATTCTCGCTCTTTTCTGGATTTGATTAAGCGAAATCAATTACTTACAAGAAAACGCACGTTTCTTATCCCCGCGCCTCCGGGCGGCCTCATGCTTTTACTCATGAGCCAGACCCAAGCCCCCGCCGCCCGCTGCGCCGTTCAATGGTGCGCCGAGATGCAAGCCAAGATCATGGCCGTCCTCGACGCGGCCTGGGACCTGGCCGAGAACAGCAGCGATCCCGCCGTGATCGCCCTGGCCCGCGAGAAAGCCAAGGCCTGCGGGCAGATAGCCGCCACGGTCCGCAAGGTGGCGACGATGGTCCCCGCCCCCAAGGCGGCGAAATCTCAACAGCCGCTGGACGTCATCGAGGGCGTCGTTGGCCGCCTGGACAAGGCGACCAAGGCTTCTGAGCCTGACGCCAGGCCGGCCGCCGCCCAGGCGGTCGCCATGCGCGCGGCGCTGCGGAAGTTGGGACGACGCTGACTGGAGGTCGACGCTCGTCCCGGCCTGGGCGATAGTTGGCGCCACGAACAGGCGAGGGGGGGATGGACGCCATGCGTGGACGGATGCTGGCCGCGACGACGGCCCTGGCGTTGCTTGCCCCGATCGCGGTCGCCGACGCCACCACGCCGATGGCGATGCTCAGCGCCCTGCAGATCTGCGGTCGGGTCGACGCCGTCGGCGACGTGCAGCCCACCGCCAACATGGTGATGGTCGACGGGTTTGGGACCGGCGGCTTCAAGGTCGATACGGCTAACCCCGAGGCCCAGGCCTGGTTCGACCACGGCGTGCGCCTGCGCTGGGCGTTCGAGCACTCCGAATCCGTGCGGGCCTTCCGCAAGGCGCGGCAGCTGGATCCGCAGTGCGGCATGTGCGCCTGGGGCGAGGCCTGGGCGATCGGACCGAACCTGAACGGCGGCGGCAAGGACGCCGCCTCCGTCGCCACCGGCCTGCGCGTGGCGCGAGAGGCCAAGGTCCTGGCTGCCGACGCCGCCCCGGTGCAGCGTCAGCTGATCGACGCCTTGATCCAGCGCTATTCCGGAACCGAGAAGACCCGCGGCAAACGCTTCGCCCAGGCCATGGACCGCATCGCCGTGGCCCATCCCGACGACGTGGGCGTGGCCAACATCACCGCCGACGCCTGGATGCTGCAGACCAAGGGCGAGTGGTGGAAAGACGGCAAGGCCGCCGACCCCGGCGTGACCCGGGCCATGGACCTGCTGGAGCACGCCCTGACCGTCCAGCGCGACGACCCCGGCGCCATCCACCTCTATATCCACCTGACCGAATGGTCGGACGACCCGCACCGCGCCCTGGCCTATGGCGAGCGGCTGGCCAAGCTGGCCCCGGGCGCCAGCCACCTGGTGCACATGCCCTCGCACACCTTCTACCGGGTGGGGCGCTATCGCGACGCCATGCTGTCCAATGTCGAGGCCGTGGCGCTGGATCGCCGCTACGAGCGCCTGGCCGAGCCGCCGGGGGGCGTCAAGGCCATGCGCCTGCACGCCCACAACATCCACTTCGGCATGGGCGGGGCGCTGATGGCCGGCGGGGCCAAGGACGGCCTGGCCCTGGCCGACTGGTACATGCAGACCTATCCCCACCTGGCCGGCGCGCCCGGAAGCGACGACGACAAGATGATCGTCTATCGCCAGGTGATGGCCGCCGACGCCTACGCCCTGTACGGCCGCTTCGGCTCGACCGCCCAGGTGGCGGGCCTGGCCGAGCCCGATGCCGGCCGGCCGCTGATGCGGATGGGCTGGCGCTATGCCCGGGGCGAGGAGGCCGCTCGCCGGGGCGACGCGGCCGCCGTGCGCGCCGAAGCCAAGGCCATCGCCGCCCTGGTCGCCGAGAACCGCTTCTCCGGCGAGATGCTGTCGCGCCAGAAGGACGTGGCCAACCTGTTCCAGAAGGTGCTGGAAGGCCGGGCGGCCATGCTGGACGGCGACTTCGCCGCGGCCCGCGTCGCCTATGGCGAGGCGGCGACGATCCAGGCCAAGCATCCGGAAGGCGGCGATCCGCCGATGATCTGGTACCCCACCCGCCGCAGCCTGGCCGCCGCCATGCTGGCCTCGGGCGACGCCGCCGGGGCCAAGGCCAAGATCGAGGCCCTGCTGAAGGACTGGCCCAGCGATCCCTACAGCTACTATGTGCTGTCCAGGGCCGAGGCGGCCCTGGGCAATGCGGCCGCGGCGCAAGAGGCCAGCGCCAAGTCGCAGGTCGAGTGGATCGGCGGCGCGATGAGCCTGAACGCGGCGTAGAGCCTTTGACTCTCCAGGACGCGGCTGCTACACGCCGCGCCTCGCTCCAGGATCTCGGTTCTGGGGCGCGTTCGTCGTTACGCGACGAAGTCAAATCCGTGGGAGGGCCGCCAAGCCCGGACCACGGCTCACAAGTGAGGATACTATGGCTAAGAAGATCCTGGGCTACATCAAGCTCCAGGTGAAGGCTGGCTCGGCCACGCCTTCGCCCCCGATCGGTCCGGCGCTGGGTCAGCGCGGCGTGAACATCATGGGCTTCTGTAAGGAGTTCAACGCGCGCACCGAGAACGTCGAAAAGGGCACGCCCCTGCCGACCGTGATCACTGTCTACCAAGACAAGTCGTTCACCTTCATCACCAAGACGCCGCCGGCGACGCACTACCTGAAGCAGGCCACCGGCCTGAAGTCGGGCGCGAAGCTGACCGGTCGCGAGACCGTCGGTGAAGTCACGCGCACGCAACTGCGCGAGATCGCCGAAAAGAAGATGAAGGACCTGAACGCCAACGACATCGAGGCCGCGGCCAAGATCATCGAAGGCTCCGCCAAGGCCATGGGCCTGAAGATCGTGGAGGCCTAATCACATGGCTAAGCAACCCAAGCGCATTCAAGCCTGGACCGGCGACCGCGACGCGACCCACACGGTCGAAGCCGCCATCGCCCTGGTGAAGGCCAACGCCAAGGCCAAGTTCGACGAATCGATCGAAATCTCGGTCAACCTGGGCGTCGACCCGCGTCACGCCGACCAACAGGTCCGTGGCGTCGTGAACCTGCCCTCGGGCACCGGCCGTGACGTCCGCGTCGCCGTCTTCGCCAAGGACGCCAAGGCGGCCGAAGCGACCGCGGCTGGCGCTGAACACGTCGGCGCCGAAGACCTGTACGAAAAGATCGCCGGCGGCTTCATGGACTTCGATCGCGTCATCGCGTCGCCGGACATGATGGCTCTGGTCGGTCGCCTCGGTAAGGTGCTGGGCCCGCGCGGCCTGATGCCGAACCCGAAGGTCGGCACCGTGACGCCGAACGTCGGTCAGGCCGTCAAGGACGCCAAGGGCGGCGCCGTCGAGTTCCGCGTCGAGAAGGCGGGTATCGTCCACGCCGGCATCGGCAAGGCCTCGTTCACCGACGAAGCTCTGATCATCAACGTCAAGGCGCTGGTCGAAGCTCTGAACCGCTCGAAGCCTTCGGGCGCCAAGGGCATCTACGTGAAGCGTATCGGCCTGTCGTCGACGATGGGTCCGGGCTTCAAGGTGGACGTCGCCTCGGTCGGCTAATCGCCTTTCGAAGCAAGTTACCTGGACGGGCGCTGGAGCGATCCAGCGCCCGTCTTGCGTTTGGGGCTGGTGGTTTGGCGGTTCGGCTAGACGATGTTACCTTTTGGCTAGACGGAGATGATCCATGGCCTTCCACGTCCGCGATCCCGAGACCGACGCCCTGGTGCGAGAGCTGGCCGACAAAACCAAGCTCGGCATCACCGAGGCGGTGAAGCTGGCCGCTGCAGAGGCCCTGGCGACACGCGAGCAGGCGCGGGCAGAGAAGTTGGCGCGGATCGATGCGATCCTCGCCGAGTTCGATAAATCGCCGCGTACTGGTTTGAAGGCCGACAAGGCCTTCATGGACATGATCAACGGCGACTGATGTTCGTCGACGCCTCGGCCTGGGTGGCCATCATCCTTCGAGAGCCGGAGCGCGAGCAGTTTCGTATCTCTCTGGCCGATGCGTCAGTCATCCTGACGTCGCCCATGGCGATCTGGGAGACGGTTCGGGCGGTGACGCGCGAGACCAAGGATCCGGTCGAGGTTGTGAGCGCGCGCCTGACGGCGCTTCTGGCCAGCGCCGGTGCGCGGGTCGTTTCGATCGGTGTTCTGGAAGGGCAATTCGCCGTCGAGGCGCATCACCGCTTCGGCAAGGGCGTTCATCCCGCCAAGCTCAACATGGGCGACTGTTTCGCCTATGCCTGCGCGAAGGCTCATGGCGTCCCTTTGTTGTACAAGGGCGAGGACTTCGCCCTGACCGATATCGAGGCCGCCTGACGTGATCGAGCAGAACGTGGACGTCGCCGTGATCGGCGGCGGGCCGGCCGGGTTGATGGCGGCCGAGACGGCAGCCGCGGCTGGCAAGAGCGTCGCCGTGTTCGAGAAGATGCCGACCTTCGGGCGCAAGTTCCTGATGGCTGGGCGCGGCGGGCTGAACCTCACCCATTCCGAAGACTTCGAGCGGTTCGTGCAGCGTTATGGCGCGCGGGCGCAAACCCTGCGGCCGCTGCTGGAGGCGTTCACACCGGCCGATCTGGTCGCCTGGGCCGAGGGGCTGGGCCAGCCGACCTTCGTCGGCGCCAGCGGCCGGGTGTTCCCAAAGGCGATGAAGGCCTCGCCGCTGCTGCGGGCCTGGCTGGCGCGGCTGGAGGGGCTGGGCGTCTCCTTGCGCACCCGGGCCGAATGGACCGGCTGGACGCCCGACGGCGGCGTGCTGATCAACGGCGATGAAGTCGTGCGGGCCAAGACGGTGATCCTGGCCCTGGGGGGCGCGTCCTGGGCCAAGCTGGGCTCGGATGCCGCGTGGATCCCGGCACTGGAAGGGCAGGGCGCTGAGGTCGCCCCGTTCCGCGCCGCCAACTGCGGTTTCGACGTCGCCTGGAGCGATCTGTTCCGCGAGCGGTTCGCCGGGGAGCCGCTGAAGAACGTGGCCCTCAAGCATGGCGAGGCGATCGCGCGCGGTGACGCCATGGTGGCCGGCTACGGCCTGGAGGGCGGGGCGGTCTATGCGCTGGCGGCCTCCCTGCGCGACGCGATTGAGGCCGAGGGCCGGGCGGTAGTGGAGATCGACCTGCGCCCCGACATTCCGGTCGAGACCCTGGAGCGGCGCCTGCTGTCGCCGCGCGGGGGGCAGAGCCTGGCCAACTTCCTGCGCAAGGCCGTCAAGCTGTCGCCGGTCGAGGTGAACATCCTTCGCGAGGCCCACGGCCTGGAGCTGCCGACCGAGCCGGCGGCCCTGGCGGCGGCGATCAAGGCCGCGCCGATCGCGCTGACCGCCGTCCAGCCGCTGGAGCGCGCGATCTCGGCAGCCGGCGGCGTGCGGTTCGAAGGGCTGGACGGGCTGGCGCTGAAATCGCGTCCGGACGTGATCCTGGCTGGCGAAATGCTGGACTGGGAGGCCCCGACCGGGGGCTACCTGCTGCAGGCCTGTTTCGCGACGGGCGTGGCGGCGGGGAAGGCGGCGCTGGGGCGGTTGGCTTAGCGCCCCCTCCGTCTCGTCGCCTATCGGCGCCGATCCACCTCCCCCGCTTCGCAGGGGAGGAGAAGCTATTCCTCACCCGTGAAACGGGGGAGGTGGCGCGCGGCGTAGCCGCGTGACGGAGGGGGCGCTCAGCTGCGCCTACTTCATCGCCGCCCGGATCTTCGCCGCCGTCGCCTCCAGGTCCTTCGGATCGGCCGCAGCGTTCTCCGCCAGATAGGCCGGCTTGCCCGCCACGCGGGGGATCACGTGCATGTGCAGGTGCGGCACGCTCTGGCCGACGCCATTGTTCTGCAGGACCATGAAGCCCTCCAGCCCGAGAGCCTGGACCTCGGCGCGGCCGACCTTCTGGACCACGGCCATGACCTTGGCGAGGTCGGCGGGGTCTATGTCCAGGATGTTGCGGGCCTTGGAGGTCTTGGAGATCACCAGCACGTGGCCGGGCTCCATCGGGGCGCGGTCCATGAAGGCCAGCACGTCCTTGTCCTCGTAGACCTTGTAGGCCGGCGCCTCGCCGCGAATGATCCTGGCGAAGATGTTGCTCGGGTCATAGGCGGCGGTCAGCGGCAGGGGAGGGCGCGGCGCGCTCTTGGGATCGAACTGGCCGAGCCAGCGGATCACTTCGCTCTCCAGCGCGATGCGGGCGTCCGAGAAGCTGTGGTCGGTGGGCAGGTAGGTCTCGGTGACGGCGCTGGCCCCGGCGGCGCGGGCGGCCTCGACGACCTTGCGGTTCGCCGGGCCCAGCGCCAGTTCGGCGCCGATCACCAGGGCGGGGCGCTGGCCCAGTTTCGCCAGCAGCGGCGCCAGACGCAGCTGGTCGCCGTCGCGCTCGAGCTCGGCGACCAGGCCCTCAGGCGTGGCGACCAGCGGCGGGGTGTCGGGGCGCAGGCGGTCGATGGCGGCCTGGCGGCTGGCGGCGTCGACGATGGTCGCCTTGCGGGCGCCGATGTCGGCGGCGTCGATCAGCACCGCCCCCGCCACGCGCGGATCGGCGGCGGCGGCGCTGGCGGTCATGAAGCCGCCCAGGCTGTGCCCGGCGACGACGATGCGCGACGCATCCACGCGATACTTGGCGGCGTTGGCCGGGTCGGCCAGCCAGGCCACGGCCGCTGCGGCGTCGACGCGGGCGTTTCCGTACGAGAACTTGCCCTGGCTGCCCCACGAGCCGCGATAGTTGATCCGCATGGCGTTCCAGCCCGCCCGGCGCACGGCCTGCAGCAGGTCGATATTGGTCTCGTTGCCCGGGAAGCCGTGCAGGAACAGCAGCGTCGGATGCGGCCCCGCGCCCGCCGCCGTGTAGAGGATGGCGTTGACCTTCGAGCCCTGGATGTCGACCTGGAAGGCCGCCATGTCGGCCGGATGGTCCTTGTCGCGTGGGTTGTCGGCGACCACGGCGCGCGGCGTCGGCGCGACCTTGGGCTCGGCGAGGGCGGGACCGGCGAGAGCGGCCAGAACGAGGGCGCAGGCCCCGGCGATGAACTTGCGAGTCATGAGGCGTCCCCGTTCCATGTCGCCGCCGATAGATCCAGAAAGCGCCCTCAGGGGAAATAGCGCTATTTCATAAAGCGGCTGATCTCGCGCCCTGTTGATATCCTCCCCCACATCGTCTATACGGCGCGCCTTCTCCGATGAACTCTGGTTCATCAGAGAACCTGTTTGAGAACTACGGGGCGTGGGGTCACCAACGCCATAATCGAGGAAGAGCCCTTCCTTGCCGTCGGGAGACAGGGATAGAGACGCCGACGCTCTCCTGCCCCAGGACCCTTGGTCCGGGACAGACACGCGGCCGACTTTCCTTGGAACAGGCTGATGCAGCTCGCTTGCGGGAGCGATCCCGCGTGTGGACCGCATTTGGCTGCCGGAATGGTCCGGCCGCTGTAATTGAGTAGGAGACCGCAATGGACCGCGCTCAAAAGCAGGAATCGATCGAGTCGCTGAAAAGCGTCTTTGCCGATGCCGGCGCTGTCGTCGTGACCCACTACATGGGTCTGACCGTTGCGGAAATGACCGACCTTCGTCTTCGCCTCCGCAAGGAAGGCGCCGCGATCAAGGTTGTGAAGAACACCCTGGCCCTCAAGGCTCTGGACGGCTCGCTTGGTGAACCGGGTTCTGCCCTGTTCACTGGCCCTGTCGCCATCGCCTACGGCCCGGACGCCGTCTCGGCCGCGAAGATCGCGGTTCAGTTCGCCAAAGAAAACGACAAGCTCAAGATTGTCGGTGGCATCCTGGATCGCGTTGACGTGCTCGACGAAGCCGGCGTGCGTGCTCTGGCGACGCTGCCGTCGCTGGACGAACTGCGTGGCAAGCTTATCGGCCTCATCCAGGCTCCGGCGACCAAGATCGCTGGCGTCCTGCAGGCCCCGGCTGCCCAGCTGGCTCGCGTTTTCAACGCCTACGCGACCAAAGACGCCGCGTAACGGTCATCCCCGCATATCTATCCCAATCTCTCTAAGGAACTGACACATGTCGAAGCTCGAAAAGCTGGTCGAAGAACTGTCCACCCTGTCGGTGCTGGAAGCCGCTGAACTGTCGAAGCTGCTGGAAGAAAAGTGGGGCGTTTCGGCCGCCGCTCCGGTCGCCGTCGCCGCTGCTGGTGGCGCTGCCGCCCCGGCTGAAGCTGCTGAAGAGCAAACCGAGTTCACCGTTGTCCTGGTCGACGGCGGCGACAAGAAGATCAACGTGATCAAGGAAGTTCGCGGCGTCCGTCCGGACCTCGGCCTGAAGGAAGCCAAGGACCTGGTCGAAGGCGCTCCGCAGAACGTCGTCGAAAACGTCTCGAAGGCCCAAGCCGACGAAGTCGCGAAGAAGCTCACGGAAGCCGGCGCCAAGATCCAAATCAAGTAATCTGGCCCCAGCGTCAGCTGGGATCAGGTTCCTTTTGGAACTGCCGAGCGGCCTCGGAGGGAAACCTCCGGGGCCGCTTTCCTTTTGGGGGTCTCGCGCGCGGCGCGGGAGTTTCAGGCTTGCGGGTCGCTGGCTTGGCGCTCTGGCCGCCAGGGCATGGCCAGCTTGGTCGCCGTCATCGAGAAGATCACCCAGCCCAGGTCGTTCTGGAGCAGCGCGTCCGCCTCCGACAGGCTGTGCAGCGTGAAGACCGTCAGAAACGGCATGAAGAAGAAGGCCGGGGCCGTCGAAAGCCTGATCAGCCCCTTGAGCCAGGATCCGCCCAGAAGCGCCAGCCAGGCGGCGACGCCGAAATAGCCGAGCTCGATCCAGAGGCCCAGAACCGTGTTGTGGGCGGAAAAGATCGTGAAGCCCTGCTCCTTGGAGATCCAGGCGACGGGGCCGCGTCCCGACTGATCGTCCCAGACGGCGCCGTAGCCGTAGCCCGTCCAGGGTTTCAGGTCGATCTGCCGCTGGACGGCCTCCCAGATTACCGTGCGGCCGGTCAGGGTGGCGTCGCGTCCGATCAGCTTGAACACCAGCTCCGGGGCCAGCACCAGGACGGCGCCCAGCAGGGTGACGAAGCTCACCGCGGCGAACACCGCCAGCGTGCCCAGGGCGGCGTTGTGGCGGCACAGGGCGATGATGGGAACGAAGCACAGGCCGGCCATGCACGACAGCAGGGCGGTCTTCGAGGTCGACAGCAGCAGCAGGGCGAAGGCGGCGGCGGCGAAGCCCAGCCACAGCTTGCGGCGCACAGGATTGGCGAGGGCGCAGGCCAGGAACGTCGGGGTGGCCAGCGACATGGCCGCGCCCAGCTGGTTCTTCTGGCCATAGACCCCGCGCCAGGCGCCGACGAAGTCCTGCGACATGACCCCATAGGACGGCATCAGCACGCCGAAGATGAAGGACATCGCCACCACGACCGCATAGCAGGTCGCCACGACCTCCAGCGTCTTGGGCCATTCGAACCGCTCGGCCAGCAGCACGCCCGCCAGGGTCGTGAAGATGATCGCGACCAGGCGGCGCTGGGTGACGCCCGGCTGCAGGCTCCAGACGATCGAGCACACGGCCACGGTCAGCAGGGCGACCAGCAGCCAGGAACGGGCCAGGGTCTTGGCGAAGCGCCAGGGGCGCATGCAGATGACCGCGAACACCGCGAGATAGACCGGAAAGAACACCAGGCGCAGCGCGGCCGACATCGGGTTGGCTGCGCTGGACGAGGGTTCGGCCCCGCCATTGCCGGGACCCATGACCAGCATGACGTAGAACTGGCTGAAGGCCAGGGTCGCAAAGACGCAGGCCCAGAACGGAATGTCGATCGGACGCCGCCCGCCGTCGAAGGCCGGCGTCGACGCCCGCGGCGCCGTTGCAGCATAGAGGCTGTCATACGCCGACATTCGATTTTCCCTCGCCCCAGGGTAGAGATGACTTTCGAGGACAAGTGTTAATTTCTCCTGAAATGGCGGGTTTGCGACATAGCCAGGTCGCTTGCGCCGGCGGCGATTTGCCGGCCTCATGGCCCTGTTTCGCCGGAGCCCCATCTTGAACCGCAGAGCCTTCATCGCCGGCGCCGCCGTGCTGACCGCCACGCCCAGCCTGGCGCTTGGGAAGGGGGCGGCCGACGGCCTGGGCGGGATCCGCATCCCGGCCTCGGCCTGCGACAGCGAACTGCGGGGGCTGTCGCCGACCGGCGGCAAGGACTACTGGGCGTCGGGCTCCAAGGGCTGGCTGGTGCGGGGCAAGGGCGAGCGCCAGGACGCCATGCGCATCGTCGGGGCCGAAGCGCTGGACTTCCGCGGCCTGCATGCCTTCAGCGACAGCCACGTGCTGGCCATGAGCGCCGGGCCCGGCGACGCCTCGCAGCTGTGGCGCACCCGCGACGGCGGCAAGACGTGGGTTCAGGTGACGACCAACCAGGATCCCGAAGGCTTCTGGGACTCGATCGCCTTCGTCGACAGCCGGCGCGGCTTCATCCTGGGCGATCCGACCCAGGGGCGGTTCACGGTGCTCTACGCCGCCGACGGCGGCGAGACCTGGAGCCGGCTGAAGCCCGAGGGCGTGCCGCCGGCCGACGACGGGGAGGGCGCCTTCGCCGCCAGCAACGGCTGCTTCGCCATCGGCCGGCATGGCCAAGCAGCGTTCTGCACCGGCGGCGCGGGCAAGGCGCGGGTCTATCTGTCGCGCGGCGGCGGCGGGGTGTTCGTGGCGCTGGACACGCCGATCCTGGCCGATGCGCCGTCCAAGGGCGCGTTCGCCTGCGCCTTCGCCAAGGACGGGACGCTGTGGGTCTGCGGCGGCGACTACAAGAACCCGACTGCCGAAGGCGTGAACCTGGCGCGGCTGGCGCCGGGCCAGATCACCTTCGAGGCCGTGCCCGCGCCGGCCGGTTATCTCTCAGGCCTGGACATCCATGGCGGCACCGTCATGGCCACGGGCCTGGCCGGCACGATCGTCAGCCACAAGGGCGCGCCGTTCCAGCAGGTCTCGACCGCGCCGATGAACAGCGTGCGGCTGACGGGCAAGGGCGCGGGCGTGCTGTGCGGTCCGGGCGGAACGATCGGGTTGTGGAAGGCGTGACGCCTGAGCTCGCGGCGGCGATCTGAAGGTCCGTTTGTCAGCGCGATGCTGAGGGCCCTTCGCGACCCATCTGAGAAGTTGGCGACGTCTGCTCGGTGATGCTTGGAAGCGCGGCGCTAGGCGAGCAAGAACAGCCCGCGCTTACGCGCGATGTCATTGGCGTTGGCAATCATCGCATCATCCTGAAATAGCAGGAGGTCTGTTCGGTCATAACCACCGATGATCCGCAAACGGCGATCACAGACGTAGATGTCCATCAGCTTCTGTTCCCGGATGCTAGGGCGAACGACCTGCTCAAGCGCGCGCTCGTCCAACCCGCTTCGCAAGAGCTCTGGACTGCTGGCGTCTAGCCAATCTTCGCCTGTGAGCAAGTCGGCGTAGAAACGCACGAAACGCTCCTCTTGTTCGAGATAGCTCGCGATCGAACCTGACTCTTTCGCCAAGTCGTAGAACATCAATTTCGACGAGCTGGCTTCATCCTCAGTAAGCCAGTGATCAAAGGCCGAGACCCAGCGTGGAGTGTACCCATGCGTCGCAAACTCCGCGTCTTCGAAGGTTTCCAATTCAATGAAGGCGGAGGATGCGTCGATCACAACCGATGCTAGAACGAGCGCCGTCTGCTTTCCATCCTTAGCTGACGTTCCGAGCTCCTCTCTTTTAGGCAGCCGCGAACTGGAACCCTTCCGCTCAAGCTACGTTTCCCCCGCATGCTCAAGCTCGCTGGTGTCCTGCTCGTCCTGATGATCCTGTTCGGGGTCCTTGGCTTCGTCGTCGACGTCGCCGGGGCGCTGACCAAGGTCGCGTTCTTCGTCTGTCTGATCGCCTTCGGGGTCTCCCTGGTGGTCAAGATGGTCAAGAAGACCTAGCGCCGCCGCAGCCCTTGCGGTCTGCCGCGCGGGATGGTGGGTTTCGGGCATGGACCTGAACGCCCTCGGACCACGCATCTGCATCATGGGGCCGTCGAGCAGCGGCAAGTCGACCCTGGCGGCCGCCATTGGGCGCGCGCGCGACCTGCCCGTCGTGCATCTGGACCAGCTGCATCATCTGCCCGACACCAACTGGCGGCCGCGCCCGGAGGCCGAGTTCATCGCCCTGCATGATGCGGCGATCGCGGGGCCCCGCTGGGTGATGGAGGGCAACTATTCGCGCTGCGTCCCCCAGCGACTGGCGCGGGCGACGGGGTTGATCCTGCTGGACGCTTCGACCGCGACCAGCCTGCTGCGCTACGTGCGGCGCTCGCTGTTCGAGCGACAGCGCCATGGAGCGCTGGAGGGCGGGCGCGACAGCGTCAAATGGGCGATGATCCGCCACATCACTGTGGCCACCCCGCCCAGCCGCCAGCGCTACCGGGCGCTGTTCGACAAGGTGGAGCTGCCGAAGGTGTTGCTGCCCGATCCCGGCGCGCTGAAACGCTTCTATGCGGCGACGGGGCTGACGGGCCCGCGTTAGGCTTTCGTCAAATTGCCTCTTCCCATCCTTATCCACATCCCCTATATCCCCGCGTTCACGAAGATATTCGGCGGAGCGCTTTGGCGCGTCCGTATTACGCCCCGAGGCGCGATCAATAGCCCTCCGATCGCGCGAAGGGGCGCCCTCAGGCTTCCGGTCCCGGTCGCCTGACAGGGGAATTCCAGCGTCCGCAGCTCCCTCTAGCAGGCGAGCGGCGAGGGTGGACGCTACGGACATTCGAATTCACGCGCGGATTCCGTCCGCGCCGCAGGGAAAAAACATGGCGCAATCCTTCACCGGCAAGAAGCGTATCCGGAAGTCGTTCGGACGCATCCCCGAGGCTGTGCAGATGCCGAACCTCATCGAGGTTCAGCGCTCCTCCTACGAACAGTTCCTGCAGCGCGAGGTCCGTCCGGGCCAGCGCCGCGACGAGGGCGTGGAAGCGGTCTTCAAGTCGGTGTTCCCGATCAAGGACTTCAACGAGCGCGCCGTGCTCGAATACGTCTCGTACGAATTCGAAGAGCCCAAGTACGATGTTGAAGAATGCATTCAGCGCGACATGACCTTCGCCGCGCCGCTGAAAGTCAAGCTGCGCCTGATCGTGTTCGAAACGGAAGAAGAAACCGGCGCCCGCTCGGTCAAGGACATCAAGGAGCAGGACGTCTACATGGGCGATATCCCGCTCATGACGGACAAGGGCACCTTCATCGTCAACGGCACCGAGCGCGTCATCGTTTCGCAGATGCACCGCTCGCCGGGCGTGTTCTTCGACCACGACAAGGGCAAGACCCACGCCTCGGGCAAGCTGCTGTTCGCCGCCCGCGTGATCCCGTATCGCGGCTCGTGGCTGGACTTCGAGTTCGACGCCAAGGACATCGTCTACGTCCGCATCGACCGTCGCCGCAAGCTGCCGGCCACGACCTTCCTCTATGCCCTGGGCATGGACGGCGAAGAGATCCTGACCACGTTCTACGACGTCGTCCCGTTCGAGAAGCGCGCGGGCGGCTGGGCCACCCCGTACAAGCCCGAGCGCTGGCGCGGCGTGAAGCCGGAGTTCCCCCTGGTCGACGCCGACACGGGTGAGGAAGTCGCTCCGGCCGGCACCAAGATCACCGCCCGCCAGGCCAAGAAGTTCGCCGACGGCGGCCTGAAGACCCTGCTGCTGGCCCCGGAAGCCCTGACCGGTCGCTACCTGGCCCGCGACGCCGTCAACTTCGAGACCGGCGAGATCTATTCGGAAGCCGGCGACGAGCTGGACGTTCCGGCGATCCAGGCCCTGGCCGACCAAGGCTTCGACACCATCGACGTGCTGGACATCGACCACGTCACGGTCGGCGCCTACATGCGCAACACCCTGCGCGTGGACAAGAACGCCGTCCGTGAAGACGCGCTGTTCGACATCTATCGCGTCATGCGTCCGGGCGAGCCGCCGACCGTGGAAGCGGCCGAGGCGATGTTCAAGTCGTTGTTCTTCGACGCCGAGCGCTACGACCTGTCGTCGGTGGGCCGCGTGAAGATGAACATGCGCCTGGAGCAGGACGTGTCGGACGAAGTCCGCATCCTGCGCAAGGAAGACGTCCTGGCCGTGCTGAAGGTCCTGGTGGGCCTGCGCGACGGTCGCGGCGAAATCGACGACATCGACAACCTGGGCAACCGTCGCGTTCGCTCGGTCGGTGAGCTGCTGGAAAACCAGTACCGCGTCGGCCTGCTGCGCATGGAACGCGCCATCAAGGAACGCATGTCGTCCGTCGACATCGACACCGTGATGCCGCACGACCTGATCAACGCCAAGCCGGCCGCCGCCGCCGTCCGCGAATTCTTCGGCTCCTCGCAGCTGTCGCAGTTCATGGACCAGACGAACCCGCTGTCGGAAATCACCCATAAGCGTCGTCTCTCGGCCCTCGGCCCGGGCGGTCTGACCCGTGAGCGCGCCGGCTTCGAAGTTCGCGACGTTCACCCGACCCACTACGGCCGGATCTGCCCGATTGAAACGCCGGAAGGCCCGAACATCGGTCTGATCAACTCGCTGGCCACCCACGCGCGCGTCAACAAGTACGGCTTCATCGAGAGCCCGTACCGTCGCGTGAAGGACGGCAAGCCGCAGGACGAAGTCGTCTACATGTCGGCGATGGAGGAATCCAAGCACGTCATCGCCCAGTCGAACATCGCGGTGTCCGAAGGCGAGATCGTCGACGACCTGGTCCCGGGCCGCATCAACGGCGAACCGACCCTCCTGCAAAAGGAGACGGTCGACCTGATGGACGTGTCGCCGCGCCAAGTCGTGTCGGTGGCGGCCGCCCTGATCCCGTTCCTCGAAAACGATGACGCCAATCGCGCGCTCATGGGTTCGAACATGCAACGTCAGGCCGTGCCGCTGGTGCAGTCGGACGCCCCCCTGGTCGGCACCGGCATGGAAGCCGTCGTCGCCCGTGACTCGGGCGCAGTCGTCATCGCCAAGCGCACGGGCGTGGTCGAGCAGATCGACGGTACGCGTATCGTTATCCGCGCCACCGAAGAAACCGACGCGGCCCGCTCGGGCGTCGACATCTACCGGATGTCGAAGTTCCAGCGTTCGAACCAGTCGACCTGCATCAACCAGCGTCCGCTGGTGAAGGTGGGCGACCGGATCAACACTGGCGACATCATCGCCGACGGTCCCTCGACCGAGCTGGGCGAACTGGCCCTGGGCCGCAACGCGCTCGTCGCGTTCATGCCCTGGAACGGCTACAACTTCGAAGACTCCATCCTGATCTCCGAACGCATCGTCCGCGACGACGTCTTCACCTCGATCCACATCGAGGAATTCGAAGTCATGGCCCGCGACACGAAGCTCGGCCCGGAAGAAATCACCCGCGACATCCCGAACGTCGGCGAGGAAGCCCTGCGCAACCTCGACGAAGCCGGCATCGTGGCGATCGGCGCCGAAGTCCAGCCGGGCGACATCCTGGTCGGCAAGGTCACCCCGAAGGGCGAAAGCCCGATGACGCCGGAAGAAAAGCTCCTGCGCGCCATCTTCGGTGAAAAGGCCTCGGACGTCCGCGACACCAGCCTGCGCCTGCCCCCGGGCGTCGCCGGCACGATCGTCGACGTGCGCGTGTTCAACCGTCACGGCGTCGACAAGGACGAACGCGCCCTGGCCATCGAACGCTCGGAAATCGACCGTCTGGGCAAGGACCGCGACGACGAGTTCGCGATCCTGAACCGCAACATCTCGGGCCGCCTGCGTGAACTGCTGGTCGGCAAGGTCGCTCTGTCGGGTCCCAAGGGCCTGTCGCGCGGCGAGATCACCTCGGAAGGCCTGGCTCAGGTCGCTTCGGGCCTGTGGTGGCAGATCGCCCTCGAAGACGAGAAGGCGATGGGCGAACTGGAAAGCCTGCGCCGCCTGTTCGACGAGAACCGCAAGCGCCTCGACCGTCGTTTCGAAGACAAGGTCGACAAGCTGCAGCGCGGCGACGAACTGCCCCCGGGCGTCATGAAGATGGTCAAGGTCTTCGTGGCCGTGAAGCGCAAGCTTCAGCCGGGCGACAAGATGGCCGGCCGTCACGGCAACAAGGGCGTCATCTCGCGCATCCTGCCGATCGAGGACATGCCGTTCCTCGCCGACGGGACGCACGTCGACGTCGTTCTGAACCCGCTGGGCGTGCCCTCGCGCATGAACGTCGGTCAGATCTTCGAAACCCACCTGGGCTGGGCCTGCGCCAATCTCGGCAAGCAGATCACCAACCTGCTGGAAGACTGGCAGCACGGCGGTCAGAAGCAGGCTCTCGTCGAGCGCCTGCAAGAGATCTACGGCCCGGACGAAGAACTGCCGGACACCGAAGAGGGTCTGGTCGAACTGGCCAAGAACCTGGGCAAGGGCGTTCCGATCGCCACCCCGGTGTTCGACGGCGCGCGCATGGACGACATCGAGGGTCACCTCGAAATGGCCGGCGTCAACAAGTCGGGTCAGTCGATCCTGTTCGACGGTCTGACCGGCGAGCAGTTCAAGCGTCCGGTCACGGTCGGCTACATCTACATGCTGAAGCTGCACCACCTGGTCGACGACAAGATCCACGCCCGTTCGATCGGTCCGTACTCGCTCGTCACGCAACAGCCGCTGGGTGGTAAGGCCCAGTTCGGCGGTCAGCGCTTCGGGGAAATGGAAGTGTGGGCTCTGGAAGCCTACGGCGCGGCCTACACCCTGCAGGAAATGCTGACGGTGAAGTCCGACGACGTGGCCGGCCGGACCAAGGTCTACGAGTCGATCGTCCGCGGCGACGACACGTTCGAAGCCGGTATCCCGGAAAGCTTCAACGTGCTGGTCAAGGAAATGCGCTCGCTCGGCCTGAACGTCGAGCTGGAGAACAGCTGATCCGGATCACCGCTCCCGCCTGATGGCGGGAGCGGCCCTGATTGCCGCTCTCCAACTTTGAATTTTCGCGGGCAGTCCCGCAGAAGGAACCAAGATGAACCAGGAAGTCCTGAACATCTTCAATCCGGTCCAGGCCGCTCCGACCTTCGACCAGATCCGCATCTCGCTGGCCTCGCCGGAAAAGATCCGCTCGTGGTCGTTCGGCGAGATCAAGAAGCCGGAAACCATCAACTACCGCACGTTCAAGCCCGAGCGTGACGGCCTGTTCTGCGCCCGTATCTTTGGCCCGACCAAGGACTACGAATGCCTGTGCGGCAAGTACAAGCGCATGAAGTACAAGGGCATCATCTGCGAGAAGTGCGGCGTTGAAGTCACCCTGGCCCGCGTCCGTCGCGAGCGCATGGGTCACATCGAGCTGGCCTCGCCGGTCGCCCACATCTGGTTCCTGAAGTCGCTGCCGTCGCGTATCGCCATGATGCTCGACATGCCGCTGAAGGACATCGAGCGCGTCCTGTACTTCGAATACTACATCGTCACCGAGCCGGGCCTGACCCCGCTGAAGCAGCACCAGCTGCTGTCGGAAGACGACTACATGCGCGCCCAGGAAGAGTATGGCGACGACAGCTTCACCGCCGAGATCGGCGCCGAGGCCGTGCAGAACCTGCTGAAGGCCATCGACCTCGAGAAAGAGGCCGAGCGTCTGCGCGAGGAACTGGCCGGCACCGTGTCGGACATGAAGCAGAAGAAGTATTCGAAGCGCCTGAAGATCCTGGAAGCCTTCCAGGAGTCGGGCAACCGTCCCGAGTGGATGGTGCTGACGGTCGTTCCGGTCATCCCGCCGGAACTGCGTCCGCTGGTGCCGCTGGACGGCGGCCGCTTCGCGACCTCGGACCTGAACGACCTGTATCGCCGGGTCATCAACCGTAACAACCGCCTCAAGCGCCTGATCGAACTGCGCGCGCCCGACATCATCATCCGCAACGAAAAGCGGATGCTGCAGGAGTCGGTCGACGCCCTGTTCGACAACGGCCGTCGCGGTCGCGTCATCACGGGCGCCAACAAGCGTCCGCTGAAGTCGCTGGCCGACATGCTGAAGGGTAAGCAAGGTCGCTTCCGTCAGAACCTGCTGGGCAAGCGCGTCGACTATTCGGGCCGTTCGGTCATCGTGGTCGGTCCCGAGCTGAAGCTGCACGAGTGCGGCCTGCCCAAGAAGATGGCTCTGGAGCTGTTCAAGCCGTTCATCTATGCGCGCCTGGACGCCAAGGGCCTGTCGGGCACCGTCAAGCAGTCCAAGCGCATGGTCGAGCGCGAGCAGCCGCAGGTGTGGGACATCCTCGAAGAGGTGATCCGCGAACACCCGGTCATGCTGAACCGCGCGCCGACGCTTCACCGTCTGGGCATCCAGGCGTTCGAGCCGAAGCTGATCGAGGGCAAGGCCATCCAGCTGCACCCGCTGGTCTGCGCCGCGTTCAACGCCGACTTCGACGGCGACCAGATGGCCGTGCACGTCCCGCTGAGCCTGGAAGCTCAGCTGGAAGCGCGCGTCCTGATGATGTCGACCAACAACATCCTGTCGCCCGCCAACGGTCGCCCGATCATCGTGCCGTCGCAGGACATCGTCCTGGGCCTGTACTACCTGTCGGTCGCCCGCGAGGGTGAGCCGGGCGAAGGCAAGATCTTCGCCGACCTGGGTGAAATCGAAGCCGCCATGGACGCGGGCGTCATCTCGCTGCACGCCAAGATCAAGGCGCGCCACACCGAGATGACTCCGGAAGGCGTTCTGCTGCGCAAGGTGATCGACACCACGCCGGGCCGGATGAAGATCGCCGCCCTGCTGCCGCACCACCCGCAGATTGGCCACCGCCTGATCGAAAAGGCGCTGACCAAGAAGGAAATCGGCAATCTGATCGACATCGTCTACCGCCACTGCGGTCAGAAGGCGACGGTCATCTTCGCCGACAAGGTCATGGGTCTGGGCTTCAAGGAGGCCGCCAAGGCCGGCATCTCCTTCGGCAAGGACGACATCATCATCCCGAAGCGGAAGGAGGCCATCGTGGCCGAAACCCGCTCGCTGGCCGAAGAGTACGAGCAACAGTACGCCGACGGTCTGATCACCAAGGGTGAGAAGTACAACAAGGTCGTCGACGCCTGGGCCAAGGCTACCGATCGCGTCGCCGACGAGATGATGGCCGAGCTTCAGATGAAGCATAAGGACGAGAACGGCCGCGAGCGCGAGATCAACGCCATCTACATGATGGCCCACTCCGGCGCCCGTGGTTCGCAAGCCCAGATGAAGCAGCTGGGCGGCATGCGCGGTCTGATGGCCAAGCCTTCGGGCGAGATCATCGAGACCCCGATCGTCTCGAACTTCAAGGAAGGCCTGACCGTTCAGGAGTACTTCAACTCCACCCACGGCGCCCGTAAGGGTCTGGCCGACACCGCGCTGAAGACGGCCAACTCGGGTTACCTGACCCGTCGTCTGGTCGACGTCGCGCAGGACTGCATCATCGTCGAGGAAGACTGCGGCACCACGAAGGGCATCACCCTGCGCGCCGTCGTCGAGGGCGGCGACGTGCTGGTCTCGCTGGGCCTGCGCGTCCTGGGCCGCTTCACGGCCGAGGACGTCAAGAACCCGAGCACCGGCGAGCTGGTCGTTCCGGCCGACACCTATGTCGACGAGAACATCGCCGACGCCATCGAGGCGGCGGTCGTCCAGTCGGTGAAGGTCCGTTCGGTCCTGACCTGCGAAGCCAAGATCGGCGTCTGCGGCGCCTGCTACGGCCGCGACCTGGCTCGCGGCACCCCGGTGAACATCGGCGAAGCGGTCGGCGTCATCGCCGCCCAGTCGATCGGTGAGCCCGGCACGCAGCTGACCATGCGTACGTTCCACATCGGCGGCACCGCCCAGGTGGCCGAGCAGTCGTTCTTCGAAGCCTCGAACGAGGGTACGGTCCGGGTCATCGGCCCGACGGTCATCGGCGCCGACGGCGCTCTGGTGATCATGAGCCGCAACACCTCGGTCAGCGTGCTGGTCGACGGCAAGGAGCGCGAGACCTACAAGCCGCCGTACGGCGCCCGCCTGCGGGTCAAGGACGGCGACCTGGTCAAGCGCGGCCAACGCCTCGGCGATTGGGACCCCTACACCACCCCGATCATCACCGAAGTGGCCGGCAAGATCCGCGCCGAAGACCTGGTGGATGGCCTGTCCATCCGCGAGGAAGTCGACGAAGCGACGGGTATCGCCCAGCGCGTCATCGCCGACTGGCGCACCTCGGCCCGCGGTTCGGACCTGCGTCCGGCCATGGGCGTGCTGGCCGACGACGGCTCGTACAAGCGCCTGTCGAACGGCGGCGAGGCTCGCTATCTGCTGTCGGCCGGCGCCATTCTCTCCGTCGCCGATGGCGACGAAGTGAAGCCGGGTGAAGTGATCGCGCGTATCCCGACCGAAGGCGCCAAGACCCGGGACATCACCGGTGGTCTGCCGCGCGTCGCCGAACTCTTCGAAGCCCGCCGTCCGAAGGACTGCGCGGTCATCGCGGAAATGGACGGCCGCGTCGAATTCGGCAAGGATTACAAGAACAAGCGCCGGATCAAGATCACGCCGGACGTCGACGCCGATGGCAATCAGGCCGAAGCGGTCGAGTTCCTGATCCCGAAGGGCAAGCACATTGCCGTTCACGACGGGGACTTCATCTCGAAGGGCGAGTACATCATCGACGGCAACCCGGATCCGCACGACATCCTGCGCATCCTGGGCGTCGAGGCCCTGGCCAACTTCCTCGTCGACGAGATCCAGGAGGTCTATCGTCTGCAGGGCGTGCCGATCAACGACAAGCACATCGAGACGATCGTTCGTCAGATGCTGCAGAAGGTCGAGATCCTCGAGCCCGGCGACACCGGCCTGATCAAGGGCGACCACCTTGATAAGCCGGACTTCGACAAGGAACAGGACAAGGCTGTCGCCCGTGGCGGTCGTCCGGCTGTGACCCAACCGGTCCTGCTGGGCATCACCAAGGCCTCGCTGCAGACCAAGAGCTTCATCTCGGCCGCATCGTTCCAAGAGACGACGCGCGTCCTGACCGAAGCCTCGGTGCACGGCAAGACCGACACCCTGGAAGGCCTGAAGGAAAACGTCATCGTGGGTCGCCTGATCCCCGCCGGTACGGGTTCCTACCTGCGCAGCCTGCAGCGCGTCGCCGCCAAGCGCGACGAGCAGCTGGCCCAGCAGCGCGAAGAAGCGATGGAGCCGCTGCCGGCCGAGATCGCGCTCTCGGACGCCGAATAGGCGTCCGAGACTCTCGGAAACGCGGGCGTCCGCAGGACGCCCGTGGCGGACGCCGAATAGGCGTCCGAGACTCTCGGAAACGCGGGCGTCCGCAGGACGCCCGTGGCGGACGCCGAATAGGCGTTCAGGTCTGAGTGACTAACGGAAAGGCCCGGGAGCAATCCCGGGCCTTTTTCGTTGGGCGGGCCTGTGCCAACCTTCAGTGAAAGAGGGGGAGGCAAGCATGCGGATCGATCGACGCAGCCTGTTCATGGGCGCCGGCGCCACCGTGGCGATCGGCGGCCTGGCCGTCGCCGCCGGCGCCCAGGTCCTGCCGCCCGCGGGCTACGCCACGCCGGCCGGGACCAGTCCGTTCACGCCCGACGTCTATCGCGCCCGCCGCGCCAGGCTGATGGAGCAGCTGAAGACCGGCGTGGCGGTGATCTACGGGGCCAATGCCGTCGATAGCAGCGCGCCGGTCTCGCCGCTCTTCTACCAGAACGGCGACTTCGCCTGGCTGACCGGCATCGTCGACGAGCCGGGCGCCATCCTGGTCCTGGCCCCCACCGAGCGGACCGTAAAGGAGTGGCTGCTGCTGCCCTCGCGCGACATCGAGAACGAGCGCTGGAACCAGGAGCGCGTGCCGCTGGGGTCGATGATCGAGCAGCGCACGGGCGTGCAGCGGGTCATGCGCACCTCGGCCCTGGGCGGGTTGGTCTCCAGCCTGGCCTCGCGGTCGAAGGAGCTGCGGTTCCTGGGCCCGATCGCCTCGGCCAATGCGCCGGTCCCGCCGGTGCTGGAGCTGTATGGCAAGGTCGCCCAGCGCGTGCCCGGCTGCGCCCTGCGCGACGACACCGCCGTCCTGCCGCGCCTGCGTTGCGTGAAGGAGCCGCGCGAGCTCGTTTTGATGCGCAAGGCGATGGACGCCACTCGCGCCGGCCATCTGGCGGCCATGCGCCAGGCGCGCCCCGGCATGCCGGAAAACGAGCTGCGGTTTATCGTCGAGAGCGCCTTCCGGGCCGCTGGCGGCACGGGTCTGGCCTATGACAGCATCGTCGGCTCGGGCCGCAACGCCGCCTCGCTGCACTACGCCTCGGCCACTGGAACGGTGCACGGCGGCGAGCTGGTCCTGCTGGACGCCGGCGCCTCGGTCGGCGGCTACGCCTGCGACGTCACCCGCACCTTCCCGGCGTCGGGCCGCTTCACGCCCGAGCAGAAGGTCCTCTACGATCTGGTGCTGGAAGCCCAGACGGCCGCCGTGTCCAAGCTCAAGGCCGGGGCCTATCTGGAAGATCTCAGCGAGGCGGCCAAGGCGGTGTTCCGCAAGGCCGGCCGCATCGACGAGTTCACCCATGGCCTGGGACACTATGTCGGGCTGGACGTCCATGATCCGGGCGACACCACCCTGCCGATCCCGGCCGGCTCGGTGATCACCATGGAGCCGGGCATCTATCTGCAGTCGGCCAATTACGGCATCCGCATCGAGGATCTCTATCTGGCCACCGAGACCGGGGCCGAGCGGCTGTCGGTCGGGGTGCCGCGCACGACCGACGAGATCGAGGCGTTCATGGCGGCGCGGGCCTAAAGCAATTTTTCGAGCGAAGTGGTTCCGGTTCGCGTGAAGAAAAATGCGCCAAACAAAAAGACTAGAGCTCGCGGCCTGACACAGTCAGGTCGTGAAAAGCTCTAGGGGGCCTGCGTCACCCGCTGGTGGACGATGGCGTAGCGGTCCGCATAGATCCGCCGCCACTTCGGATCGGCGTCCAGCAGTTTCACGCCGCCTTCCTCGGGGCCGAAGATCGTCCAGGCGATGCGATGCGTCTCGAGCAGCGCCTTCAGCTTTGCGGGATCGGGCTCCACCGCCTGGAAATAGGCCTCGGTGAAGGCGTCGCCGTACATGTCGGCGCGGCCGTCGATATAGGGGCGCACGCCCTTGGCGATCAGATAGCCGCCCAGGCCGTAGCCGTTCAGCACCGGCTGCGCAGCGAGGTCCGCCGGCACGTGGGCGAGGGCGGTGACCGGGCTGGTGGGGCCGTCGACGCGCTGGATCGGCAAGGCGAGGCGCAGGCCCAGCAGCAGGACGCAGGCGACGGCGAACCCGGCCAGGAGGGCGCGTGAGGGACGGGCGGCCTCGCGGGCGTGGCCCAGGGCCTGGCCGACCGGGGCGGCTAGGATCAAAGGCGCCAGCACCGCCAGCACCAGCTGATGGCGCACGTGCTGCAGCGACATGTAGAACATCGCCAGCAGCAGCAGCAGCCGCACCGGCGGTACGCGCACCCCGCGGCTCAGACAGACATACAGCGTCGCCAGCAGGGCGATGGCGAAGGCGGACAGCTGCGAGAAGTCCTCGGACCGCCACTCGACGATATGCGGCAGGATCTTCATGCCCATCAGGCTGAACGGGTGGATGATCCCGGCCGGGCCCAGCGGGGTGATCATGGCGCAGACGATGCTGGCCAGGCCGAACAGGCCCCAGCCGCGGATGACCTTCAGCCGGTCCGCTCCCGGGGCGGTCAGGGCTTCCAGCCCGAAGGCGCCGGCGACCACGAAGGCCAGGACATAGCTGCCGTGCAGATTGGCCCAGGCGGTCATCAGCAGGGCGAAGGCCAGGCGCGGCGGCCGGTCGGCGTCGCGGGCGGCCAGCATCTCGACGGTCCAGGCGGTCATCAGCGGCAGCATGAACAGCTGCGGGCGGGCCAGCAGGCTCTCGCTCATGCAGGCCAGGGCCATGGCCGTCGCAGCGACCAGGGTCAGGCCGGTCAGATCCAGCGACAGCCGCCGCACCAGCATCCAGGCGGCGGCCCCGACGGCGAGGGCGAACAGGGCGAGGGTTCCGCTCCAGCCAGCCAGGCTGTAGCCCAGCGCCATCAGCAGTTCCGACAGCCATTCATGCGCCACCCACGGTGCGCCGGGGATGGTGAACGAGAACGGATCGTGGGTCGGGACGCGGCCGTGGGCCAGGATCCACTGGCCAGTGGCCAGGTGCCAATAGCTGTCGCCGTCGTTCAGGACCGGGGGCGCGAACAGGATCAGGGCCAGCATGACCACACCGACCGCCAGGGGCGTCAGGACGCGCGCGTTCGGGGTGTTGTTGTCGCTCACACGCGTCTCCCTCTATCGCCGTGACTAAGCCTCAAGGTGAGAACGAAGTGTTGAGGCGACTTTCGCCTCGCCGCACCGCCAGTCCGCTATTTGACGATAGCCGCTAACGTCGCGGGAAGAGCTGATCATGATCCTGAGGAATCGATCTTCAGGCGGTGAATATCCGCAAGATGGGATCGATAATCTGTTGGCAGCAGTCGCGAGTGACTTTCAAAAACCGTGGTAAATGCCCACTCTGAGTATTGACTATCGCTCCGCGTGCAAAACTTATCCACAAATACGCATTTAAAACAGCGTTATTAATCAGCGCTTTAACTATGTGCCGTTAGGGAAACTTTTGATCCAGATCAAAAGCGGAAACCTATGCGCGCCAGCATCTCCACCAAGGTCTGCCTGACCATCGCCGCCGCCTTCGTGGTCCTGACCGTCGCGGTCCTGGGCATCGTGGCCAAGAGCTCCCTCGACTTCGCCCGCCAGCAGGCGACGGCGGCGCAGGAATCCAGCATGCGGGTGGCCTGGGACGTGATTGGCCAGCGCGGCCAGGCGTTCCGGATCGAGGGCGACAAGCTGATGGTCGGCGAGCACGTGGTGAACGACGACTTCAAGGCCGTCGACCTGGTCAAGACCCTGGTCGGCGGCACCGCCACCGTGTTCATGGGCGACACCCGGGTGACCACCAACGTCACCAAGGAGGACGGCTCGCGCGCTGTCGGCACGCCTCTGGCCAAGGGCCCGGTCTATGACGCCGTCCTGGGTCGGGGCGAGCCCTATCGCGGCGAGGCCAAGATCCTGGGCAAGCCGTTCTTCGTCGCCTACGACCCGATCAAGAACGCCGCCGGCGAGGTGATCGGCGTGATGTATGTGGGCGTGCCGCAGGCCGACTATTTCCAGCCCGTCTATCACCAGCTGGCGCTGCTGGGCCTCGCCTGCGTGCTGGTCGGTCTGGCGGGCGGCGGCGCCTCGGTGCTGATGACCCGTCGCCAGCTGTCGCCGCTGGGGACCCTGCGCAACGCCATGGGCCGCCTGATGGGCGGCGACCTGACCGTGGCCCTGCCGTTCGCCGGCCGCGCCGACGACATCGGCCTGATGGCCGACGCCGTGCACCGCTTCCGCGATGAGGCGCTGGAGAAGAACCGCATCGCCGCCGACGCCGCCGCGCATCGTGAGGCCACCGAGGCCGAGCGCGACGCCGCCAGCGCCGCCGGCGCCCGCCGCGCCGCCGAACAGGCCAAGGTCGTCCAGGGCCTGGCCCTGGGTCTTGACCGCCTATCGGCCGGCGATCTGACCGTGCGCCTGTCCGAGCCGTTCGCTCAGGACTACGAAGGCCTGCGCGCCGACTTCAACCAGGCCGTCGAGCGTCTGGAAGGGGCCATGGCCGCCGTGATCTCGGCCGTGTCGGGCCTGAACGCCGGGGCCGGCGGCATCGCCACCGCTGCCGACGACCTGTCGCGCCGCAGCGAGCAGCAGGCCGCCAGCCTGGAAGAGACCGCTGCCGCTCTCGACGAGATCACCGCGACGGTCCGGAGGACGGCCGACGGCGCCAAGGAAGCCCACCGCGCGGTCAGCGACGCCCAGGCCGAGGCCGGTCGCTCGCGCGAGGTGGTCGCCGCGGCCGTCGAGGCCATCGGCGGCATCGAAGCCTCGTCTCGCCAGGTCGCCCAGATCATCGGCGTCATCGACGAGATCGCCTTCCAGACCAACCTGCTGGCGCTGAACGCCGGCGTCGAGGCGGCCCGCGCGGGCGAGGCCGGTCGCGGCTTCGCGGTCGTCGCCCAGGAAGTGCGGGGCCTGGCCCAGCGCTCGGCCGAGGCCGCCAAGGAGATCAAGATCCATATCGGCGACTCCGAGCGCCAGGTCAGCTCGGGCGTGTCCCTGGTCGGCGCGGCCGGCGAGACCCTGCAGCGCATCGCCGGCCAGGTCGGGGCCATCAGCTCGGTGATCACCGAGATCGCCGCCTCGGCCCAGGAGCAGTCGGCGGGCCTGTCGCAGGTCAATATCGCCGTCAACCAGATGGACCAGGCCACCCAGCACAACACCGCCATGGCCAGCCGCTCGGCCGCCTCCAGCCAGTCCCTGCGCGACGAGGCCACCGGCCTGGCCCAGCTGATCCAGCGCTTCAAGGTGGGGCAGGGCGCGGGAATGCGTCGGGCGGCGTAGAGGCGACGCTGACGGAGGCTGTGCGTCCTTCGAGGCCCGGCTGCGCCGCGCACCTCAGGATGAGGGATTCAGCAAACGGTCCTCATCCTGAGGCGCCCGCGCAGCGGGCCTCGAAGGACGCACGGCTTATCGGATTTCCGCTCACCCCCTAAGGCTTTCGTTAACCACGTTCGCCCACGGTCCCGGCCAGCAGCCAGCGGGAGAAACCGATGCGCGCCGTGTTCATTAAGGGGCCGTCGCAGTACGACGCGACCCGTCTGTTTTCTGACGAGATGGCGGCTGCCTTCGCTCGGCGGGGGCATGAGGCGGTCGTGGTCGACGCCCTGGCTTATGACGACCTGGGCGCGGCCCTGGACCGCGTGGGGGCCGAGGGCCAGGCCGACCTGGTGCACACCTATTTCTGCCTGGGCGACGCCAAGGCCCTGATCGGCCGGTCCCTGCGCGAGATCTTCGGCGCGCCGCATGTGCTGCACCATGTCGACTATCCGTTGAGCCACCTGGCCCAGCTGGAGGCGACGCCGGCCGACACCGCGATCCTGACGGTCGACCCGACCCATGTCGAAGCGGTGGACTCGGCCCTGGGCGCGAACCGGTTCGCCCACGTGGCCTTCTGTCCGCACGCGGCGGTGGGCGAGGCGGCGGCGCTGGACGCCGACCCGGACGCCTATGCCGCCGAGCGGCCGGTGCCGATTCTGTTCGCCGGCTCGTTCTATGGCGAGCAGCCCGCGCCCTGGGCCGAGGAGGGGGCGGGGATCCGCACCGTCTTCGACCGAGCCCTGGAGATCGCCCTGGCCGCCGAGTTCGTACCGGCCCTGGAGGCGCTGGACCAGGCGCTGCGCAGCTTCGGCGAGAACCCTGCCGATCCGCGCTATGTCCGCCTGCGCCAGTACGCCTCGTGGGTGCACGAGCAGGTGCGCCAGAAGCGCCGGCAGGGCTTGCTGGACGCCGCGGGGCGCGCCGGCTTGCCGGTGTTCTGCATAGGCTCGGGCTATGAGGGCTGGATCGAGCGCCACAAGAGCTTCCGCCTGGGGCCGCCGATGGGCCTGGCCGACGCCGTGGCCCTGATGCGCCGGTCGCGGGTGGTGCTGAACGCCAACGCCAACTTCGGCTACGGCTCCCACGAGCGGCCGCTGAACGCCATGCTGGCCGGGACCGCCGTCGCCACCGACGGCGGCTGGTGGCGGGCCCGCTTCGTCGAGGACGAGGACTTCCTGTCCTATCGCTGGGCCGACCTGGACGCCGGCGTTGCGCGCCTGGCCGCCCTGGCCGAGGACGCCGAAGCCGCCTGGCGCCTGGGCGCGTCCGCCCAGGGCAAGGTCGTGGCCGCCCACCGCTTCGACAACCGGGTGGATGCGGTGATCGAAGCCGCGCGCGCCGCCAGCTAGAGCCGCTCCCGAACTGACTGCGTCAGTCCGTGAGCTCTAGTTTTCTGTTTTGACGCATTTTTCTTCACGCGAACCGGATCTGCTTCGCTCGAAAGATGCTCTGGATCACGCCACCTGCGCGAACGGATGGCCGCCGCGGGCGATCTTGCTCTGGTCGAACAGGCGCAGGATCGGGAAGTCGACGTCGTTGCGCGACACCTTCCAGAGATAGTTGGTCATGAAGTTGAGAACGAGGTGGCCGAACACCTCGACCACGTCCTCGTCGGCCCAGCCGGCGTCCTTGACGGCCTGGACCTCGGCGTCGGTCAGGTCGCCCTTGTGGCGCACCAGCAACAGCACGAAGTCCAGCAAGGCCTGCTCCTTGGGATCGGTCGAGCGGCCGCGGCGGGCCAGGTCGATGTCCGCGTCGGTCAGCTTCTGCAGCCTGGCGATCGCGGCCAGCAGCGAGATGCAGTACTCGCAGCCGTTCTCCTCGCCGATGGCCAGGCCGATCTTGCGGGCCAACGGCTTGCTGAAGCGGCCGTCGGTCAGGTTCTGGAACAGCGCCAGATAGCTGTTCATGGCGGCGGTCGAGTTGGTCAGCACCGACAGCAGGATGGGGTGCTTGCCGAACTTGCCGGCGGTCTGGTCGAGGATCTCGCGCTGGGCGGGGGTGGCGGTTTCTGGCGTGACGACGTTGAGACGGGCCATCGGAGGGCTCCTTCGCTTTTGAAATATACCGAACGATCGGTACAATTCGATATGGCCATGAGGTCGGCGCGGGCGTCAAGCTTGAAATATACCGATCGTTCGGGATAAATGAGCGGGAAGGAGTTCCGCCATGCCGCAAGTGCGCAAGATCGGGGACGACGTCCTGCTGGAGAAGCTGACGCAGACGTTCAAGGACGTCGGCTACGAGGGCGCGTCGCTGGCGGCGCTGTCGGACGCCACGGGCTTGAAGAAGTCCAGCCTGTACCATCGCTTCCCGGAGGGGAAGGCGCAGATGGCCCAGGAGGTGATGGCGCAGACCGCCCGGGTGCTGGACGCCGAAGTGTTCCCGCAATTGGCCGCGGACGCCTCGCCCGCCAGCCGGATCGGCGCGTTCGTCGCGGTGATGGACGGCTTCTACGCCGGGGGGCGGCAGTCGTGCCTGCTGAACATGCTGCTGCCGCCTCGGGGCGAGGCCACGGCTTGCGGCGAGGCGATCAGCACGACCTTCCAGCGGCTGCTGGACGCCCTGAGCCAGGTCGCCCGCGACGCCGGGGCCGATGAGGCTCAGGCGCGGCTAAGGGCCGAACAGGTGCTGGTGGAACTGCAGGGCGCGCTGGTCGTGGCCCGCGGCATGGGCGACGCGGCGGTGTTCGGCCGGGCGCTGGCGCGGATCCCGGCGATCATTCTGCAAGGGTGACGCGGCGCCCGTCGGGGCGCCGCGTCGGCTCGCCTTAGAAGTCGACCGAGACCCGGCCGTAGTAGTAGCCGCCATAGACGCCGAACGGCGAGTTGCCGCCGAACGGGGCGAAGCCGTTGGTGTCGGGGACGGTGTTGCGGTCCGGATAGACGTCGAACAGGTTGTTGGCCCCGATCGCCAGGGTGACGCGGTCGTTGACCGTGTAGCCGACTTCCAGGTCCGTCAGCCACTTGGCGCCATAGTGCTGGTCGGAGGTGACGACGTTGTTCTGGCTGTCGAAGGCGCCGTAGCGGCTCTCGCGCAGGTTCACGCGCCAGCGGTCCTTGGTCCATTCCGCGCCGAGCAAGAGTTTGGTGCGCGGCGTGGACACCGTCACCGAACCGCGCTGCTGGCGGTCGAACAGGGTCAGGCCCAGGCCCGCCAGCTGGGTCGGATTGGCGGCGATGCCGGCGATCCGCGTCTTGTTCCAGTTGAAGCCCAGGGTGAAGCGGGCGCGGCCCAGCTCGCCCAGGTCCCGCGCATAGGCGCTGACCAGATCGATGCCGGTGGTGTTGGTGTCGATGGCGTTGGCGAAGTAGCGCACCGACAGGTTCGACGGCAGGCCGTTGCGGGTCAGGATCTGGCTGACGCCCGTGCCCGACAGCAGGCCGGTCAGGGCGATGCGGTCGCGCAGCTCGATGCGGTAGCCGTCCAGGGTGACCGACAGGCCGGGCAGCGGCGTCAGGGCCAGGCCGATGCTGTAGTTGGTCGAGGTTTCCGGCGTCAGCGGCTTGGCGCCCAGGGCCTGGCCGACGGCCGACTCCGGCCGCACCGTCTTGGACTCCACGAACGTGAAGGCGCCGTTGACGATATTGGCCTGATTGGAGGTCTGGGCGTAGCCCTGCTGCGACAGCGACGGGGCGCGGAAGCCGTTGCTGACCGTGGCGCGCAGGGCCACCGCGTCGCTGAACTCGTAGCGGGCCGACAGCTTGCCGCTCCACACGTCGCCGGCGGCGTCGTCATAGTCCTCGTAGCGGCCGGCGGCGGCCACGAAGAACTTGTCGGTCACGTCCAGGCTCAGATCGAGATAGGCCGCATAGTTGGCGCGCGAGATGTTGGCCTCGTCCGAGGGATCCAGCACCACGGCCCCTTGCGCGCCGACGGTCGCGGCGCGGCCGGCCAGGTTGCCGTAACCCGCCGGATAGACATAGCCGCCCGCCCGGTAGGCGTCGATATCGCCGACGCGGGTGCGATAGCGCTCCCAGCGATATTCGCCGCCGGCCGCCACGGTCAGGTCGCGGCCGCCCAGCACCTGGAACTGGCGGCTGACGTCCAGGTTGGAGGTCCACTGCTCGAAGCTGGAGGTGAAGGTGTGGAAGCTGGTCGGGCTTGCCGGGCCCAGCGAGGCGTTCAGCGTGTTGCTGGAGCCGTGCTCGACGCGGTTGCGGCCGTAGGTGGTCGACAGGTCGAGGTTCCAGCCCGCAGCGACCCACTTGGCGCCGGCGGTCGTCTGATAGTCGACCTCGTCCAGGGTGTAGTTGGGCGCAAAGCCGTCCGGATAGATCTGCAGCAGGTTCTGGTTGCTGTTGGGACGGCGGAAGCCCTGGCCGACGACGGCGTCGCGGAAGCTCAGGGTCGCGGCGCTATAGACGTCGACCTCGCCGAAGCTCTGGCCGGCATTGGCCGACAGGCTGGCCGACTTGGTCTTGGGCAGGCCGCCGCGATAGAGCTGGTAGCGGTTGGCGGTCAGCTCGCGCGGGTCGGCCGCGCCATTGGCCAGCGGGAAGTAGAGCTGGCCGGTCGTGTTGCTGCCGCGCAGGGCGTCGTTCTGGGTCTTGGCGTCTAGGGCTACGGTCAGATAGCCGTCCTCGCCCAGCTTGAAGCCGTGCCACAGGTCGGCCTGGACGGTCTCGCCGTCCGACACGCCGTTATAGCTGTAGCGCTCGCCGGCGTTGACGTTTAGGCGGCCGCCGTCGGTGTTCTTCTTGAGGATGATGTTGATCACCCCGGCGATGGCGTCCGAGCCGTACTGGGCCGCGGCGCCGTCGCGCAGCACCTCGATGCGGGCGATGGCGCTGGTCGGGATCAGGTCCAGGTCGACCGGGTTGCCGCCGTTCGACAGGTTGCCGGTGTTGAGGTTGGTCAGCGAGCTGTTGTGGCGGCGCTTGCCGTCGACCAGCACCAGCACGTGGACGCCGCCCAGGCCGCGCAGGCCGGCCGGACGCGCCAGGCTGTCCCACGACGACGAACCGACGGTCTGGGCCTGGAACGACGGGATCAGCTGGGTCAGGGCGTCGCGCAGCGGGGCCGCGCCGCCCATCTTCACCAGCTGCTCGCCGCTGATCACGTCGATCGGCGCGACGCTGGAGACGACGGTGCGGGCTTGGCCGCGGTTGCCGGTGACCACGACCTCGGAGACGTCGCTGGTCTCTTGAGCGAGCGCGGGGGCGGCGGAGGCGAGGGTCGCCAGGCTGGCGAAGAGCAGCAAGGTGGTTTTGGACATCTCTATCTCTGAACGAAGCATTCTAAAAAGGAAGGTCAGCGCGTCTCGGCGGGCGGCGAGGGCTTGGCCAGGGGCGCCGAGACGTGGCGGGGGATGACGACCTGTCCGTCCTGGACCCAGGGGCGGCCGTCCTTGAACACCCGGTCGATGCGGGCCAGGTCGTCGAGGTTTTCATCGGGGCGGCCGTCGACGACGATGACGTCGGCCAGCTTGCCGGCCTGCAGCACGCCCAGCTTGTCGTCCATGGCCAGGATCTGGGCGTTGGTGCGCGTGGCGGCGACCAGCGCCTGCGGGACGGTGTAGCCGCCTTTGACGAACCACTTCAGCTCGGCGATGTACGGGTTGGGCGTCATGGTGTTGACGCGGCCGATGGTGTCGGTGCCCACGCCCATGACCACGCCGGCGGCCTTCAGCTTCTTGAAGACGTCGAAATTGGACTGGCTGGTCATGGTGAAGCGGCGCGAGGTCGAGCCGTAGAAGCCGCCCGAGGTGTCCAGCACGTTCTGATAGACCTGCAGCGTCGGCACCGAGGCCGTCTTCTTGCGGCCCATGGCGGTGATGACCGCGTCGGTGCGGGGCAGGGGATGCTCGATGATGTCGACGCCGGCGGCGACCGCGCGGTCGATATAGAGAGTCTCGCAGTCGCAGGTGACCGGCAGGCCCAGGGTGTGGGCCTCGTCGACGGCGGCGGCGACCTCGTCGGCCGAGAAGTGGCTGGCGATCTTGATGACGGCGGCGCCCTGCTTGAAGGCCTCGCGCACCGCGCCGCGCCAGGCGTCGGCGCCGTCGCGCTCCCACTGATAGGCCGGGCCGTGGTTGGGGGTGATCGGCCGCTCGGTGGCGTGGCCGCCGGTGCCGGTGATGATGTGGCCGGCGGCGAAGACGCGCGGTGCGGGGATCTGGCCGGCGGCGCTCCACTGGGCCAGCTGGAACGGGGCGTTCAGCACCCCGCCCAGGTCGCGCACCGAGGTGAAGCCCGACTCCAGGAAGTAACGCAGATTGCGCGCGCCCCGCAGGACGCCCGACCCTTCCGTCGCCTGCTCGTCGATCGGGGTGTCGGGGTCGGGATAGGTCATGTGGACGTGGAGGTCGATCAGGCCCGGCATCACCGTCTTGCCGGTCACGTCGATGACCTGGGCGTCGGCGGCCCAGTCCGTGGACTCAGGCGGCAGCACCGCCTTGATCGTGCGGCCCTCGATGACCACGGTCGCCGGATAGGCCTTCTCGCCGAGAGAATCGAAGACCCGTCCGCCCTTCAGCACCGTCTGGGTCTGGCGCGCGGCGACCGGGCGGCGCGGGATCCGCTGGGGATCGTCGGAGGTCAGGACCGAGGGCGGCAGCACGGCCTCACGCGTCTGGCGCGGGGTCTGGGCGGCGGCCGGATGGCCCAGCCCGGCCAGCGCCGCGATCGCGCAGGTCTGGACCAGGGTCAGGACGGGGAACTTGGACATAGGGATCTCCTCGCGGCGATCGCCGTCGCCCAGGAATTTCGCGATCCCCTATCGTTGCAATGGGGTTTGTCGCGGCGCCAGAAAACCTGAGGCCTGCATTAGTGTGACCCGATTTTCCGTTCGCCGAACAGCGTCCCGCCGCCCTTGGCGCAAAAGGGCGGCGGTCGCATCAGAAATGGCTATTTCTCCACCACCGGCAGCTCGATGTACGATTCCTCGCCGGCGGCGTGATGGACCGCATTGCGGGCCGTGACGAAGGCCGTGTCCTTCTCGTTGTCGCCGCCGGTGTTCAGGTTGCGGGTGAACTTCGGGAAGTTCGACGAGGTGACCTCCACCCGGATGCGGTGACCCGGCAGGAAGGTGTTGCTGGTGGTGATCGGGGTCGGCTTGAGAGTCGCCACCTCGCCCGCGGTCAGCATCCTGGGCTTGTCGAAGCCGTCGCGATAACGGGCCCGCAGGATGGTGTCGCCCAGGATGTAGGCCGTGCCGTCCGGCGCGACGTCGACCAGCTTGACGGCGAAGTCGGTGTCCTTGGCGTCGGACGACACCTTCAGCACCGCGCGCACGAAGCCGCTGACGTCCAGCGGCGCGGTCAGCGGGTCGCTGGTGTAGACGAGGACGTCGTCGCGGGCCTCGATCACCCGCTGGTCGAAGGCGCCGGCCGTGACCAGGCCGCCGTTGCAGCAGTCGCCGCCGCCGATGGTCTGCACCGGATTGGCGGGGTCATAGGCGTAGCGGTCGGGCTGTTCGCCGGCGGCCGGGGCCGCGGTCAGCAGGCGACCATCGCCGGCGGCGCTGTTGGCCTTGCCGCCCGAGCGGAGATAGAGCCGCATCGGCTTGGCGCTTTCCGGCGGCCACTGGGCCGACTGCTTCCAGGCGTTCTCGCCCATGGCGTAGTAGCGCACCGGCGGGGTGCTGGCGGGGAAGGCGGCCTTGTCGCCCTTCACCCAGCGGTCGAAGAAGGCGTAGACCTCCTTGTCGGCGTCGAAATCGACCGTGCCCATCGACCGGTCGCCCGAGGTGTAGGGCGCCTGCAGGGTCTTGGCGTTGAACGTGCAGTGGGTCCCGGGCGTGACCACGGCGTACTGATTGGCGCTGGCCTCCTTGTCGGAGTTCGCCGTGCGGGCGTGGTTGAACAGCGCCATGTTCGGGCCGATCGACACGTCGTACCACGAGTTGAACCACAGGGCCGGGACGCCCCAGCCCTTGTCGTCGTGATAGAGCCCACCCTTGCGCCAGGCCGGATCGGCCGGGCCATTGCGGCTGATCAGCTCTTCGAACGTGCCCTTGGGCTCGCCCAGGTCCTGCAGCAGGTTGGCGACCGGCAGCTTGCGGACCTGGCTGGTCCAGTTCACGTCGGGCTTCTTAGGGGCCAGGTCGTCATACTTGGCCAGGCGGGCGATGGTCTTGGCGTCGAGGTTCTTGGGCAGCTGCGGGCGCAGCGGGTTGTCGACGCCGTACAGCCAGATGAAGAACAGCGTGCGCGGCACGCCGCCGGTGTACCAGTTGCCCTGTTCCTCGAACTCGCCGACCTTGCCGATGCCCGCGCCCGAGGCCATCGGGATCATCGCCGCGTGGGCCGGGTGGTTCTGGGCGGCCAGGGCCAGCTGCCACTCCGCCGAGGACGAGCAGCCCAGCGTGCCGACCTTGCCGTTCGACCAGGTCTGCTTGGCGATCCAGGTCAGGGTGTCGTAGCCGTCGGTCTGGGGCTTGCCCAGGATCTCCCACTCGCCCTCGGAGTGGAAGCGGCCGCGCTCGTTCTGCAGCACCAGGGCGTAGCCGTGCTTGATGGCGTTCAGGGCGTCACGGGCGGCGCGCGGCTTGTAGGCCAGTTCGTTGTACGGGGTCTTGATCAGGATGGTCGGCAGCGGACCCTTGGCGCCCTTGGGCCGGTAGACGTTGGTGGCCAGCCGCACGCCGTCGCGCATCGGGGCCATCTGGTACATGTCGACATCGGCCTTCTCGGCCAGCTCGCGCTCCAGCGCGGCGTCGGAATATTGCGAATAGTCCTGGGCCTGAACCGACGACACGGCCGTCGCCAGGGTCAGGGCCGTACACAGGCCAGCCGTAAACCGCATGCCAGAAAAACGCATGGGTGTTCCCTCCTTACCCGAGCGCGCCTTGAGCAAGCGCGCCATCCTGGGGCGAGGTTAGGGGCGGCGGCGCCCGAACCGCAAGGTCAGCGCTGTCCGGCCTTCTTCTGCAGTTCGAGGAAGCGCTGGGCGCGTTCGGCCGAGTCCTTCTCGCGGCGGATCTGGTCGGTGACCGACTTGCGCTCGCGGCCCAGGCCGTCCTGCTGGGCGCCCAGGACGAAGGGGATCTCCTTCATCGTGCCGGGCTGGTCTTTGCTGCGGTGGTCGACGCCGGGGCCCATCGGCGCGTCGAGATAGTCCTTGTAGGCCCGTTGGGCCGCGCCCTGCGCTTCCAGGGCCTGGCGCTTCTGGGCGGTCATGCCCGACAGCGGATCGCCCTTGGCCTTGGCCGCGCCGAAGCGCTCGTCGCACTTCTCGCGCTCGCGACGGTTCAGGCCCACGGCGTCGGCGCTGACGCAGCCGGCGTAGCTGCCGCGCAGCGCCGTGCGCAGATCGCCGGCGCCTTCACCGGGCAGGGGCGCGGGACGGATCGCCGTGCCTGGGCGGGCGATCCCGGCGGCGGGCACCTGCAGCGTCGGCACGCCGGCGGGCGCAGGGCGAGCCGGCGGACGGACCTGGAAGGGCAAGGCGGGGGAGGGCGCAGCCGTCGCGGCGGAAGCGGCCGAACGCGTGGGCGTCGGCTCCGTCGGCTCGGGCCTGTCCAGCTCGACGATCATGGTCGGCAGCTCGTCGGCGATCAGGTTGCGTTGAACGGTCGGCAGGGCCAGCCAGGCCAGCAGGGCCACGTGCAGCAGCAGGGAGCCGACGAGAATCGCCGCCTTCCGCCGATCACGCCCGCCGATCCTCACGCTGCCGCTCACCCATCCTCCCGCGCCGACTTGCCTACGGTGCGCCGGTCTCCCACATGGCGAGGCCGGCGGCATAGACAAGACACGCTCCCGTGGGCGAAAGCTGCACAGCTTCCGGTGGCGAAAACTTGACCGCGCCCTGTCGCCTCAGGGGCCTTAAGCCCCCGTTAACCGACGCAGGAACAGGCGATTGACTGTTGTCGGCTTCGCGAGTACATACCGCGCTCTTTTTCGAGGCGTGCGTTCGCGTGCGTTCTGATGAGCTTTCTTCCTTCGGGAGGAAAAACCCGCTGGTGTGCTTCCCGCGCCCCGGCGAGTTTCGTGTTTATCGGGTCTCCAAGCGGAGCCTTGAACCAAGAACAAAAAATACAAGGACCTGAAGCGCCCCGGCCGAAAGGCACACGCTTCCATCAGAGCAGAGACTTAATGCCTACCATTAACCAGCTCATCCGTAAGCCGCGCTCTCCGAAGCCGGTGCGGAACAAGGTGCCGGCCCTGAAGGGCTGCCCCCAACGTCGCGGCGTTTGCACGCGCGTCTACACCACGACCCCGAAGAAGCCGAACTCGGCTCTCCGTAAGGTCGCCAAGGTCCGTCTGACCACCGGCATCGAAGCCGTGTGCTACATCCCGGGCGAAGGTCACAACCTGCAGGAGCACTCGGTGGTGCTCATCCGCGGCGGCCGCGTCAAGGATTTGCCCGGCGTCCGTTACCACATCCTGCGCGGCGTCCTCGACACCCAAGGTGTCAAGGATCGTAAGCAACGTCGTTCGCTCTACGGCGCGAAGCGTCCGAAGTAAGGAATAGAAGAAGATGTCCCGCCGCCGTCGCGCCGAGAAACGCCAAGTCCTGCCGGACCCCAAGTTTGGGGACCTGATTGTCACGAAGTTCATGAACTACGTGATGTACGAGGGCAAAAAAGCCGTCGCCGAAAACATCATCTATGGTGCTTTCGACATCCTGGAAGCCAAGCGTAAGGACCAAGGTCCGCTTGAAACCTTCCACTCCGCTCTGGACAACGTCGCTCCGGCGATCGAAGTCCGTTCGCGCCGCGTCGGCGGCGCCACCTATCAGGTGCCCGTCGAAGTCCGTCCGGACCGTCGCCGCGCCCTGGCCATCCGCTGGCTGGTGACCGCTGCGCGCAAGCGCGGTGAGAACACCATGACCGAAAAGCTGGCCGGTGAGCTGCTCGACGCTTCGAACAACCGCGGCACCGCGGTGAAGAAGCGCGAAGACACCCACAAGATGGCTGAAGCCAACCGGGCGTTCTCGCACTACCGCTGGTAAGCTTTCTTACCAGCACTCTTTCAGGCGCGGGCGGTTTGCGATAAACCGCCCGCGCCGCACGTTTAAATCAGGTCGCGTCCGTCAGGATACGCCCGCCTTGCAGAGCTCTCGCTATGGCCCGTACGCATAAAATCGAAGACTACCGCAACTTCGGCATCATGGCCCACATCGACGCGGGCAAGACGACGACGACCGAGCGGATCCTGTATTACACCGGTAAGTCGCACAAGATCGGCGAAGTCCACGACGGCGCCGCGACCATGGACTGGATGGAGCAGGAGCAAGAGCGCGGCATCACCATCACGTCGGCCGCGACGACCGCGTTCTGGAACGACAAGCGCCTGAACATCATCGACACCCCCGGGCACGTCGACTTCACCATCGAAGTCGAACGCTCGCTGCGCGTCCTCGACGGCGCCGTGACGGTGCTGGACGGCAACGCCGGCGTCGAGCCGCAGACCGAGACGGTCTGGCGCCAGGCCGACAAGTATCGCGTGCCGCGGATCGTGTTCGTCAACAAGATGGACAAGATTGGCGCCGACTTCGACAAGTCGGTCGAGTCGATCCGCGACCGTCTGGGCGCCAAGGCCGTGCCGATCCAATTCCCGATCGGTTCGGAAAGCGCCCTGAAGGGCCTGGTCGACCTGGTCCGCATGAAGGCCGTGGTCTGGGACAATGACGGCCTGGGCGCGTCGTTCCGCGACGAAGAAATCCCCGCCGACCTGCTGGACAAGGCCGTGGAAGCCCGCGCCTACCTGGTCGAGAACGCCGTCGAACTCGACGACGACGCCATGGAAGCCTATCTGGGCGGCGAAGAGCCCTCGGAAGAGGTCATCAAGAAGTGCATCCGTAAGGCCGTGCTGACCGGCGCCTTCTATCCGATCCTCTGCGGCTCGGCCTTCAAGAACAAGGGCGTGCAGCCCCTGCTGGACGCCGTCGTCGACTACCTGCCGTCGCCGACCGACATTCCGGCCACCAAGGGCATCGACTTCAAGACCGAAGAAGAAACCACCCGCAAGGCCTCGGACGAAGAGCCCCTGTCGGTTCTGGCGTTCAAGATCATGGACGACCCCTTCGTCGGTTCGCTGACCTTCTGCCGCATCTATTCGGGCAAGATGGAAACCGGCATGTCGCTGCTGAACTCGACGCGCGACAAGCGCGAGCGCGTCGGCCGCATGCTGCTCATGCACTCGAACAACCGCGAAGACATCAAGGAAGCCTATGCCGGCGACATCGTCGCTCTGGCTGGCCTGAAGGAAACCCGCACGGGCGACACCCTGTGCGATCCGCTGAAGTCGCCGGTCATCCTGGAGCGCATGGAATTCCCGGCTCCGGTTATCGAAATCGCCGTCGAACCCAAGTCGAAGGCCGACCAGGAGAAGCTGGGCGTCGCCCTGCAGAAGCTGGCCGCCGAAGATCCGTCCTTCACCGTCTCGACCGACTTCGAGTCGGGCCAGACGATCCTGAAGGGCATGGGCGAGCTGCACCTGGACATCAAGATCGACATCCTGAAGCGGACCTACAAGGTCGAAGCCAACATCGGCGCGCCGCAGGTTGCCTATCGTGAATCGCTGGGCCGCAAGGTCGACATCGACTACACCCACAAGAAGCAGACCGGTGGTACGGGCCAGTTCGCCCGCGTCATGCTGACCTTCGAACCGGGCGAGCCGGGTTCGGGCTTCATCTTCGAGAACGCCATCGTCGGCGGCGCCGTGCCGAAGGAATACATCCCCGGCGTCCAGAAGGGTCTGGAATCGGTCAAGGACAACGGCCTGCTGGCCGGCTTCCCGCTGATCGACTTCAAGGCGACCCTGACGGACGGCAAGTACCACGACGTCGACTCCTCGGTCCTGGCCTTCGAAATCGCCTCGCGCGCCGCCTTCAAGGAGCTGCGCGAAAAGGGCGCTCCGAAGCTGCTCGAGCCGATCATGAAGGTCGAGGTCGTGACCCCGGAAGAGTATCTGGGTTCGGTCATCGGCGACCTGAACAGCCGTCGCGGCATGATCCAGGGTCAAGACATGCGCGGTAACGCGACGGTCGTGAACGCCTTCGTGCCGCTGGCCAACATGTTCGGCTACGTGAACACCCTGCGGGGCATGTCGCAAGGCCGCGCCCAGTTCAGCATGGTCTACGACCACTACGATCCGGTGCCGCAACACGTCGCCGACGAAGTGATCAAGAAGTACGCCTAAGCCGCTCCTTCGGGAAAAGCCTAGACGCAGGATTGAAAGGGGTTCAAAGGAGCCCCTTTCGCCAAACCCCAGAAGTCCAACCTGTTTTTGATGAAGGCCCCTCTGGGGTCCTGGAGCTAAGAAGATGGCCAAGGAAAAGTTCGAACGCACTAAGCCGCACTGCAACATCGGCACCATTGGTCACGTTGACCATGGCAAGACGACGCTGACGGCCGCGATCACGATCACGCTGGC
>NZ_SMZP01000004.1 GCF_013181195.1 Caulobacter sp. RHG1 | reverse complement strand
GAACTCGCCGCTCCCGCCGCCGCCGCCGCCGGCCGAGGCCCCGCTGGCCGTGACCGTCACGCCAGACAAGGTCAGGGCGCCGGCGTTAAAAATGGCGCCGCCGAAAGCGTTATTGCCGGCTTGTCCGCCGCTGCTCCCCGCGTCGCCGCCATTGGCCGACACCAGGCCCTCGCGCAGCGTCAGGTTCTCGATCGAGACCGTACCGGCCTGCACCTGCAGGACGCGGCCAAAGTAGTTGGCGTCGAGGGTGTAGCCGCCGCCGACGATCTGCAGCGCCTGGCCATCGGTGATGTTGATGTTGACCATCGTGCCGCCGGTGATGTCCGAGCTTCCGGTGGCCGAGATGTTGCCCAGCAGCGTGATGGTGTCGGCCGAGCCGTTGCCGGCGGCCGCGGCCAGCGCCGCCTTCAGTCCGGCCAGGGTCGAAGCGGTCAGGGTCGCCAGGCTGCCCTCGAACGCGGCCAGAGCGGCCGTGTCGATCGCCTGGGAGGCGGCGACTTCACCCGTGGTGATTTCCAGCGTCCAGTCACCGCCGCCGCCGGTGTCGTTGGACGACGCGGCGATGTCCGCCCCCGTGGCCTGGGCCAAGGCCTGGATGAAGGCCTGACCTTGCGGGGTGGCGGCGATGTCGCAGCCCCAAAGCTGGACGTCGCCGTTGGCCGACAGGGCCTGTCCAATGATCGCGAGGTCCTGAGCGTGCTCGGCCAGATTGCCCGCGTGCAGCGCTTCGGAGCCCAGCAGCAGCACGCCGTCGGCGCCGTGGCTGACCACGTGGATCGCGGCGATGTCGCTACGCCCCTCGAGCGCCTGCGCCATCTGACGGACGCCGTCCTGCGCCGGGTCGATCAGCACCACCTGAACGCCCGGACCGACCGCATCGACCACCGCCTGATAGTTGGTGATCCGCATGTCGACGAAGACGATCTCAACGCCGCCGGACGCCGCCGAAGCGGAGCTTGCGGAAGCGTCAGTGAACGAGGTTTGCAGGGTGGCGGCCATGGATGAGCGCTCTCGAAACAAGGCGAATTGGGAAAGGATGGGTTTGGTGCGGACCTAGGCGGCCGGCGGCACGGCCGCGATCAGGCGGGCCTTGCTGCCTTTGAGGTCACGCCAGAAGGACAGGGCGTCGAGCCGCTCGAAGACGTCCGGCGGCAGCACGGTCTGGCGACGGATCGGCGCGACCTTGGCGTGAACCTTGTGCAAGCCCGGCAGACCCAGCTGCTGGTCGAAGGCAGGCTCGTCGAAGACGATGTTGTCGAAGTCGTGCTGAAAGCGAGGCTCGCCTAGGAAGTCGTAGATCAGGTCCATCACTCGCTCAGGCGAGCTGGTCAGCAGTTCGAAATCGACCAGCAGGAGACTGTCGGCGTGTTCGCCGTACACGGCCTCCTTCAGGGCGGACCAGGCAAAGCCGACGAAGCGATCGTTCTGAGCCAGCGCGTCGACGCGCGTGAATACGGTCGAGCGTTCGGAGTCGGTGTTGAAGAGCTTGCTCTCGGTGAACGGATGTTCGCGGGTCAGACGCTCGATGCTGTCCATGACCCAGGCCACGCTACGCACGCAGCAGATCACCTTGGCCTCGGGGAACAGCCGCTTCAGCGCCGGCATCCGTCCGCACCAGGCGCGGTTGGTGTCGACGATCACGTCCTTGTCCTGGCGATCGGCATAGTACGAGTCGAACAGCCCCCGCAGGATCCGCTCTCGCTGCTCGTCGGTCATCAGAACCGAAGCTTCAGCCCAGGCGCCCATGGCGCTTCGGGTCGCGTGAAACAGCGACCCGAGAGGACTGGAAATCCCCGCCGAGACCTTCGGGTTCTGGCTCAACAGCGCGGCGAGCAATGTCGAGCCGGCACGCGGCAGACCGGAAATGAAATGGTGTCGCGACACAGGTCCGCCGTTGGCTAAAGTTCCCACCACGCAATGCGCGCAAGCGTTTCCGAGATTTAGCTCTCGTTAACAGTCCGCCTCGGCGAACCGATAACAATCGATATTACGTCTTCATCGATCATGGACGTTTCGCATGGGACTTCAAGGCTCCGGATAATTTGTCGCACCCGCAGCAATTCAGAAACTACGCTCAGTTTCCGCCACCTGACCGAACGAATAAACAAAAACTATTCCGCGATTCCGCATTGTAATGGCCCCCCTTCAAAGGAAAGCTTCGCCACGGAAGGACAACACGAAATTTCCTTCAGCTAAGCCTTGCGGCTAGTTGCCGCCTATTCCGCCTAGGAGGGATTTTTTGCCCGAACTCGCCCACCCAGTAGCGAAAAGTCCGAGATCGGCCCGCCTGCCCGTGACCTGTAGATAAAGACCGTCACCAACGGGGATGCAGCGCCTCGCCGAGTCGACGGACCTGAAGCGAGCTCGATCGCTCTAGAAGCCGGACGACTCTACCCCAGCCCCTGCCCACGGCTTGAGTGTCGACTGCGCCGGATCGTGACGGACCCGTCCATAAACGACCCACGACCGCCCCTTACAGGGAAAGGGTTTGCGGGCCCCGCTGGGACGCCGCTGGACAGCCATGGAAGGGGGGATGGCGGAGACGGAGTCCGAGCATTAGCCGGACAGGCCATAAGACTTTCAAATGGTTACACTTTTTCCGGCGCGCCCAACCCCCGCTTTGACCTCCGCTTGGTCGCTGGATCTTGGCGGACGCGCCCGCATCGACCTGGACGATTTGCGAAAAAATTCGCCGCCCGCGCCCCGCGCCGGCTAGGCCTTCTCCGTCGTCAAAAGCGCCGCCGGCGTCACCTTCAGGGCCAGCGCCAGGCGCTCGATATTGTCGAGCGAGAGGTTGCGCTCGGCCCGCTCGATCGCCCCGACATAGGTGCGGTGAAGTTGCGCCTCCGCCGCCAGTTCCTCCTGACTCATGGCAAGGGCGCGCCGCAGCCGCCGAACGTTGTCGGCGACCGTGCGACGAAGGGCGGATGGGGCGGCTTTCATCGCCCCATATTGGAAAATGACGACTTTGGATCGACAGACGATGAGTAGCATTGACGATGATGACGATACGTAGCATGTGTTGGCCACCCCGCGCCAAGGCTCGATCCTCGGACCCGGAGATCCTCCATGAACGCCATCTCGCGCATGACCGGCATGCCCAAGGGTGTCGTCGTGGCGCCGACCCGCCAACCCGGCGCGCCCACCCAGGCCTATCTGCGCCGGGGTCGCCGCCACATCGCGCTCGGCGCGCCAGACGCCCAGACCTTCGCCGCGCGCCTCGACGCGGCCCTTCTGGGCCCTGAACCCAAGGCTGGCAGCCTTGGCCATCTGATCTGGCGCTATCAGCAGTCTCCGGAATTCAAGCGCCTGGCGGGGCGAACCCAGGACGACTATCGCGAGCAGTTGGCGCGGATTGGTCGGGCGTTCGGGCGCGAGCCGCTCGCGACCTTCGATGACAAGACCGCCGCGCGGCGGATCTTCGCCTGGCGCGACCGACGCGCCGATAGTCCGCGTCGCGCCGACTATGGCGTCCAGGTGCTCAAGGCGTTGCTCGGCTGGGCGGCCAGCCGCAGGCTCGTCGAGCGCAACCGGGCCGCGGGCATCCCACCGCTCTATCGGAGCGACCAGCGCTACAAGGTCTGGAAGCCGGACGACGTCGATCGCTTCATCGCCGCGGCGCCGCCGGGCCTTGGCCTGGCGATGGTCCTGGCCTTGGAGACCGGCCAACGGCAGAGCGATCTTCTGGCCTTGCGCTGGAGCGACATCGACAACGACGTGATCGGTCTGCGCCAGGCCAAGACACGTCAGGACGTCGCCGTGCCCATCTCACCGCGGCTGGCGCGAGCGCTAAACGTCGCGCCGCGATGTAGTCCCTTCGTCCTGGCCCGCCAGGACGGCCAGCCCTGGGCGTCCGACGGCGGCTTTCGCGACGCCTGGCGCTTCTACTGCCGTAAGGCCGGGATCACCGATCTTACCTTCCACGACCTGCGCGGCACGTTCGTGACCCAGCGGTTGGCCGAGGGCTGGACGCTGCAGGAGGTGGCCTTCCGCACCGGGCACAGTTTTCGCAATCTCGGTTGTCTGGAGCGCTACGCCGATCGCGGCGCGATCGCGCGGGCGCTGGCGCGCGCGCACGCCGACACCGCCCTCCCCGCACGAGCCTACCCTGCCTTGTCGGACAGCCCATGAGGCATCCCTATTGGATATGGCAATCTTTGCCAAAGTGCGTCATCCTTCATGCGGAGGTGCGCCATGGCCACGATGAACGTTTCCTTGCCCGACGCCATGAAGGAATGGGTCGAGGGACAAGCCGCGACAGGACGCTACAGCAATGCGAGCGATTACGTGCGCGACCTGATCCGACGCGACCAGGAGCGCGCCGACAAGATCGCGGCGCTTCAGCGCCTGATCGACGAAGCCGAGGAGAGCGGCGGCAGCGCCAACAGCATGAGCGATGTGCTCACCCTGGCGCGGCGCAAAGCCGGCGTGGGGCATGACCTATAGGCTCAGCCGCAAGGCCGAGGACGACGTCATCCAGATCTACGTCGATGGCGTGGCGCGGTTTGGCGTCGATCAAGCCGAGCGCTACCATGACGGGCTGGCGCGGGCCCTCGATCTGTTGTCGGCGTTTCCCCTCGCCGCCCCTCAACGCACGGAACTCCGGGGCGCGCCCCGCATCCATCCCTATAAGAGCCACATCATTATCTATCGTCTCGATGGCGCGGGCATCTTCGTGCTGCGCGTGCGCCACGCCCTAGAGGATTGGGTCCGCCATCCCGACTAGGCTGGTGGAGCGCTACGCCGATCGCGGCGCGATCGCGCGAGCGCTGGCCAAGCGACGCCTCGCGGGCGTCGAGATCTCCATTCCGCGACAACGGTCCCTCGCGGCCTTGCCAGAAGGGCCCTGAGCTTTTCGAACCGACAGCCCGGCCAAGCTGACCCAGAGGTGGCGGATCTGCGTCAAAGAGGATATACACACTGTATATCCCAGGAGAGTTCATGACCAAAACCACGCTCTTCCAATCCAATCGGACCCAGGCCGTGCGCCTTCCCAAGGATGTGGCGTTTCCGGAAAGCGTGCGCTCGGTGACGGTGCTGCGCGAAGGCAATCGCCGCGTCATCGTTCCATCGGACGCGGTGTGGGACGACTTCTTCGCCGCCCCAGGCGTTGATCTTGGCGAGCGTGACCAGCCCACGGCGCAGACGCGCGAATCCTTCTGATGCTTCGCTACCTGCTGGACACCAATCTTTGCATCCGCGTGCTACGGGATCGCCCAGCGGGTCTGCGTGAGCGCTTCAATCTGAACGCGGACGCGCTGTGCCTCTCGACCGTGGTGCTCACCGAGCTTCTCCACGGCGCGGCCAAGTCGGCGCGGCCGGAACACAATCGACAAGAGGTCGAGCGCTTCGCCGCCAAGCTTGAGACCTTGTCGTTTGACGCCGCCGCCGCGGACCACGCCGCCGACATACGCGCCGCGCTCGAACGCTCGGGTCAGCCCATCGGCGGCTACGACATCTTGATCGCCGGCCAAGCGCGATCTCGGGGATTGATCGTCGTCACCGGCAACCTTTCGGAATTTCGGCGGGTGGAGGGCCTGCGCTGCGAAGACTGGCTCTCGGCCGACGCGCACTGACGCCGGCCGCCCGTGTCGCGCCAAAATCCGCGGTCCAACTGGCCGGCGCGAGAGTGCATGGACCCATCGCGGTTAGCGGCGCTTTTCCATGACTGTTGAGGATCGACCAACGGTTGAGAGGATAGCACCTACTCATGCGCCGCTTGCCTCTCGCCGTCTGTCTGACCTCTCTGGCCATTCTCACCGCGCCGCCGCCCGCGCGCGCGGCGGACGCTTTGCTCGATGGCCATGCTCAATCGGGCGCGTTGTCCCAGTCGCAAGAGCCCAAGCCGGCGAAGGCCGAGACGTCGGCCGAGGCGTCGCGCAAGACCAAACGCACCAAGTCTAAACATGCCCGGCGCGCCAAAGCCAAACGCCACGCCAAGACCAAGGCGGCCGTCCACCCGTCGCCTCCGAAGCCGGCCGTGCGCGCGCCCGTGATTTCCGGTCGCGCGCTTGGCCTGGGTCTTCTTGCCGGCTTGATCTTGGCTTGGTTCACGCGCCGCCTGGCCCTATTCCGTCGCAAGCGCCAAGCGCCCCGGAACGTCGCGCCGATCATCGCGCCGGTCAGTCCCCTCCCCGCCCAGATCCGCGCCGAGGTCGAGGCTCTGCCGCACATGGCGCCGCGAGCCCCCTATCTCGCCCCGCCTGAAGCCGCACCCCTCAGCCACCAGGCGCTGATGCTCGAGGTCCTCCGGGAGGCGCTCGACTACGATCCGGAGATGATCCGTCCAAAACCTCTGCTGAACTGGTCGGAAAAGCGATTGTTCGAGACCGTGCTGGAAGCCTGGACCTATGAACGCCGTTTACGCCTCCTGGCCCAGGTCAGCCTTGGCGAGTGCCTGGAGACGCATCCGGATCTTCCCAAGGCCGACGCCTCGGAAATCCGCCGAACCTTCAATGGCAAGCGCGTTGACTTCCTCGTCTGCGACTGGGCCTGGCAGCCGGTGTTCGCCGTCGAATATTTTGGCGGCGGCCACGATCTCGATCTGGATTGGCAAATCCGCGACACGATCAAGGCGGAGGCCCTCGCCAGCGCCGGTGTTGGCCTCGTCATCGTCGAAAAAGGGGACTCCACGTCCAAGACGCGGGACGCGCTCGACGCCGCTCTCGCCAGCATCGACGCGGTTCGTCATGTCGCGCCCGTCTATCAAAAGTGGGTTCGACAAGCGCGGTGACGCTCCGCCTTCAGCCACCCTGGCCCTCCAGGGTGTCGAGATAACGCTCCAGTTCAACGCGCCGAACCAAGGTGCGAGCCCCTTCTTTAAGAACCCGGATGCGCCCTTGCGCGACCAGCTCGTAAAAACGGCTCCGGCTGATGGCGAGCACCTCAGCCGCTTCACGCACGCGATAGGCCATCCGCTCTGGATGGGGACGGTCGGCGGTCGTCATCACAGCGCCTCCGGGCGGAAGCCCACGGGATCGGCGATCCAGCGGTTGATCGCCGACTCGCGCCAGCCGGCGCCATGGATGCTGATACGGACCTGCCGGGGAAAGGAGCCTTCGCGGATCTTCCGGTAGAGGGTCGATCGGCTAAGGCCCGTGCGCGCCAGCACGGTCTTGAGGCGAACAATGCGGTCGAGATCGGCCATCGTTTCAAGCTCCACAGACTGGGATCCGGAGGCATTCGATGGGCCAGAATTGGATTGCTCGCCGCTGGCGGCAAGGCCTGGCGGGGCCAAGTCGTACTCTGGGAAACAAAGACAGGCTCTAGGCGCCTCTAGCGAAGGTGAGAACGTACCTTCATGACGCTGGCTGCGCCCTGACGCCGCCAATTTTATCCTGAACCCGGGACTAGCTAGGCTGTTTTTTCAGGCGAACACCCGGACCGCCAGCCTCGTCGGCCGACAAGAACGTCACCCCGGCTCTCTCCAGCGACTGTCGTACTGCATCGACATTCGCGGCGGAACTCCGGCCAGGACCGGCAGAACCCTCCATGCGCACAATGGTCGGCAAGGAGACGCCTGACGCCGCCACCAGTTGTGGTTGGCTCCAGCCCAAGAGAGCGCGAGCGGCCTTGATCTGCTCCGCCGTAATCATTGGGCGATAATTTTATTATCGTATATGATCATTTTATAATTGACCTCGCGCTCTCGATGGGTGATAATAAAATCGTCACCTATGACTAGAGAGCAGAGGCCATGGAGTCACGTCGAAAGGCGGGGCGCGCGCCTGCGCGTGTGGATGAGCCGTCCAGGCGAGCAATGATGGTCGGCGGCACCGCCTGTGGGGTTTCGGGCATGCCTCTGCTCCAAGTCCACGCGGCCCCATCCGTCGCCATCTGCCATCGCTGGCTCGCCGTCGATGCCGAACAGCGCCGCCTCCAACTCGAATGGGGCAGGCTCGAAGGCCGGTTGATGACCAAGCACGATTGGTACAAGCTCACCCCGCAACAACAGGCCGAAATCCCCGAGGGCGCCAAGCTCGCCGAGATCGATGCACGGCTCAGTGTGCTGGAGGCCGAGGGGCACGCCCTCCTGAAGGCCATGCGGCCGACGCCGGCCAAGAGCGTCGAGGCCGTTATCGCCAACCTCTCGGTGGCGGCGCGACTGATCTTTGTTGAAGACCATCCCGAGGCTCATGGCCTCGTCACCCGCGCGGTCCGCGACCTTGCCGCACTTTCGGGTGGAAAGTGACCCGCCGCGTCGCCCGGCGACGCGCTGGCGCCGACCGCCGGCTGGCGGCGACGTTCCGCCGTAACGCCGCTGGCTTCCTCCAGGGCGCCGAGGCGGCGCTGCCGCGACACCCGGAGATGACGCGCTACTTCCTGGCCATCGCCATCGAACTGGCGCTGAAGGCTTACCTGCTCGACCGAGGGATCAGCGACGACTGGAACCGCGTCTATCTCCGGCACGATCTCGTCAAGGCGCTGAGGTTCGCGCGACGCGCCGGTTTTGACGGCGCCTCTGCCGGGGTCGCCGAGCTGGCCGCTCTGGTTGGTCCCTATTACCAAGTCCATGGCATCTCGCGGATGACGCCTGACGAGATTGCATCCGTTTCCTGGCATCAGGCCTGCACGACCGTTCGCCAGTTAATCGCCGCCGTCGCTGAGACCGTAGGGCTCGCCCCTTCGGGTCAGGAGAACGTCACGTGACGATGCGGCTCCGCATACCTTGGCCACTCGTCACGAGTCAGTGGTGGCGCTGGGGACACCCCTACCTATGGCGCGGCCGGATCTTCGACCCTCACAACACCCAACAGGTCATGTCCTACGCGGTGCTGCGTCTGCGCCAGGAGAAGCGGGATGTCTTCCTGCTCAATCACATTCAGGCGCTCGACTACGCACGGATCGCTCGCCACCTGGGCATCTCCGCCGATGAAGTCCAGGCGCACCTAGCTGATGCGCTCTGCGAGATTTCCCGGACGATTGATTTGATCGAGCGCACTCGCCCTCACCCCAACAATCCAGCCAATGCGGAGTATCCCGATGTCTGACGACAAGGGGCCATTCGCCGTCTCCCGCCGCGTCGTGATCGGCGCCGCGGGCGCCGCGCCCACCGTTGCCAATAGCGGAGCCGGAGCGGCGATACAGGACCAAGCCATCGCCCGTTGCGATGAATGGCTGGCGCTCGACGCCGAGATCGACCGCCTGGGTAATCGCTGGGCGGATCTGGAGACCATTCTCGTCCGGCAAAAGCAGTGGGAGCGCATGACGCCCGAGGAGCGCGGAGAGCTTTTGCCCTCCGAGGAGATGGACGCCATCGACAAGCAGATGGAGCCGCTGTTCGAGCAGCGGGAGGCTTGGTTGGAGACCCTTCCCACTGTACGCGCCAGCGACATACACGGCGTCGTCGCCAAGCTGGAGGTGGCGTTGCGGGTCATGGTCCATCAGCAGGGTGACGGCTACGACCTCTTCAAGGCGACGATGGACGAGCTGCGCACCGCGCGCTGTCCGAACTGCGGGGCGCCCGTGTGCAAGCGCTAGCCGCGCCCCTCCCGGCAGCAGCCTCGCCACCCCATCCCGCGGGAGCCAGGACCGGAACGGTCGGTGCTCGCCCTGGAGCGCTTGGAGAGCCTCTGCCGGGCGGGATGGTGCGGGTCAAGGGCGGCTTCGCCGTCGCTCCGCGAGACGCCCGCAGGGCGTCCCCTTGACGCGCGCCAGCCCGTCCGGCCCTTGTTCCACCAAGCGATCCAGGGCGTCTTGTCTCCGAGAGATACGGCAGCTCCAGCTTGGGTCTAGCCGGCCATCGCAAGTTCCACAGAACAGACTCAGAATTCCGCCAACTCTAGCGCTTCTTCATGCTGCTCTTGGCCTTGCGGCCGCCCCGCCCCAGGCCACTGGCCTTTGCCATCGCGCTGCGCGCTGCGCTGTATGCTGGCGCGGACATGGGATAGTCGGCCGGCAGGCCGTAACGCGTCCGATACTCCTCGACGCTCAGTCCGTGCGTGCCGATGTGACGCTTTAAAGTCCTATAAGGACGTCCATCAATGAAACTGATGAGCGCCTCGGGCGTGATGCTCTTGCGGATTTGCGCCGCCGTGGGTCGCTCGAGCGCCAGCGCGGCGTCTGGCGCCGCATCAGACGAGCCGGCGACGCTCAAGGCGCCATAAACGCTGGCGATCAAGCCAGGAAGTTCATCGACGGCGACATCATTGGCGCTCACATAGGCCGCCACGACACCCGCCGTGAGCTTGGCCAGCTCGTCTAGTTTGTCCGCCATCAAGGCCTCGCATGAACGCTACGAGAGAAAAGTCGCATCGTTCCGTCGGTGATCGCAACCCGTGGCGGGGCCCAGCACCGAAAAAAGGGTCAGAAGGTTGTGTCTCCAAGCGGCGGCCCATGTACGCCGTGATCCTCGCTTTCAAACGCCCGCTTTCCGCCGCGCCGCCAAAGCGCCAGGGTGTGCTCGGCATCGTCGGCTTTGAGCATGGTCGCCAGGAACGTGAAGGCGCCGTAGAGCGCGGCTCGGTCATCGCTGGTCAGCTCGACGAGGCCAGCCTTTTGCACCAAGCCGCCCAGCTCGATCAGGTGGCGGGTGCGTTCGCGCCGCTTCACCACCCACGCTCGCGAGTCGGTCCTGGCCCGCTGCGCCTCCAGGCGGTGGCGCGCCGCCTTGGCCCGGCGCTCGGCGTCATTGCTCGCCGCCAGCGCTTGGCGGAACGCCGTCCTTCCCGCCGCGAAAGAACCCCGTGCCGCGCTTTCTCCAGCCTTCCTTGCGAGCGGCGTTTCCGGCGTCGGCCAGATCCAGAAGCCCGCCGGCCAGGGTGTCGATGTCGAGCGCGTCGGCGCCGGTGGCGATCACCAGCTCGCCAAGCTGTCTGACCTTGCGGTCCTTCAGGGTCTTGGCCTTGTCTTCGAGGCTCTTCAGCTCGGCGTCGAAGTCTCGTGGTTTGCGCATCGCAAGTCTCCGGGTTTGGATGATGCGCTCATCGTAAAACAGAGCCTCCGGGAATGCTGTAAGGTCGCCGGAACACACTGGGACGGGCCGGTCCCTCCCGAGAATCTTTCTTGGGAGGGCGCGCTTATACGTCGTGCCGACGTGCGCTCAGAGTAGTAGGCGGTCTGTCGCCATGGCGATCTACCACTTCAGCGTCAAAGTCATCAGCCGCGCCACCGGGGCCAGCGCCGTGGCCTCGGCCGCCTATCGCTCCGCCAGCCGGCTGCACGATGAGCGGCTGGATCGCGACCACGACTTCACCAACAAGAGCGGTGTCGTCCACTCGGAGGTCATGCTGCCGGACGGCGCGCCCGAGCAGCTCTCCGACCGGGCCACCCTTTGGAACACCGTCGAGTCCGGCGAAAAGCGCAAGGACGCCCAGCTCTCACGCGAAGTCGAGTTCGCCATCCCCCGCGAGATGGACCAGGTGCAGGGTGTCGCGTTGGCCCGCGACTTCGTCCAGCGCGAGATGGTCGATCGCGGCATGGTCGCCGACCTCAATGTGCATTGGGACATTGGCTCGGACGGCCTCGCCAAGCCCCACGCCCACGTCATGCTGACTATGCGTAAAGTGGTTGGGCGCGAAGTCGGCGAAGACGTCTTCGGCGCCAAGATCCGCGATTGGAACAGCACCGAGCTGGTCGAGCACTGGCGCGAGGCCTGGGCCGACCACGTTAATGAGCGGCTGGCGCGGCTCGATATCGACGCGCGGATCGATCACCGCAGCCTCGCAGACCAGGGCATCGACCTGGAGCCGCAGCACAAGATCGGCCCAGCGGCCGGACGCATGGCCGGCGAAGGCGTCGAGACCGAGCGGCTGGAAGATCATCACCGCATCGCCCGGGAGAACGGCGACAAGATCATCGCCGATCCGCGCATCGCCTTGGACGCCATCACCCACGGCCAAGCGACCTTCACCCGTTACGACCTGGCGAAGTTCATCCACCGCCATTCGGACGGCAAGGACCAGTTCGACCGCGCCATGAGCGCGGTGCAAACCTCCCCCGAGATGGTGGCGTTGGGCCAGGACGGGCGAGGCCAGGACCGCTTCACCAGCCGCGAGATGATCGCCGTTGAGGACCGACTGCATCGCGCCAGCGAGGTCATGGCGGAGCGCCAGGCGCACGGCGTCAGTGGACTGGAGCAGCGGCGCGCCCTGGCGCGCGCCGAGCAGCGTGGCCTCGTCCTTTCCGGAGAGCAGAAGGCTGCGTTCGAGCACGTCACCCAGGGCCGGGATCTTGGCGTCATCGTCGGCTATGCCGGTACGGGCAAGTCGGCGCTCTTGGGCGTCGCCCGCGAGGCCTGGGAGGACGCCGGCTATCGCGTCCAGGGCTTGGCGCTGTCGGGCATCGCCGCCGAGAACCTGGAGGGCGGATCAGGCATCGCCTCGCGCACCATCGCCAGTCTTGAGCATCAGTGGGCGAAGGACCGCGAGCTGCTCGGCGCCCGCGATGTGCTGGTTATCGACGAGGCCGGCATGATCGGCTCGCGGCAGATGGAGCGCCTGTTGTCGGCCGCCGAGAAGGCTGGGGCCAAGGTGGTGCTGGTCGGTGATCCCGAGCAGCTCCAGGCCATCGAGGCTGGCGCGGCGTTTCGGTCGATCGCCGAGCGTCATTCGCATGTCGAGATCAGGGAGGTTCGCCGACAGCACGAAGAATGGCAGCGCGACGCCACCCGGCATCTGGCGACCGGTCGGACGGGCGAAGCGCTGGCCGCCTACGATGCACACGGCATGGTCCATGCCGCCGAGACCCGCGACCAGGCGCGCGAGGATCTGGTCGAGCGCTGGGACCGCGAGCGCGTGGCCGAGCCGGGTAAGAGCCGCATCATCCTGACCCACACCAATGATGAGGTGCGCGAACTGAATTTGACCGCCCGCGATCGTCTGCGCCAAGCCGGCGCCTTGGGCGAGGACGTGACGGTGAAGGCCGAGCGCGGCGAACGGGCGTTCGCGACCGGCGATCGGCTGATGTTCCTGAAGAACGATCGTGGTCTTAGGGTGAAGAACGGCATGCTGGGCGAGATCGAGCAGGTTTCGCCGACGCGAATGACGGTGCGTCTCGATGTCGGCCGTTCCGTCGTTTTCGACCTGAAGGACTACGCCCAGGTCGATCACGGCTATGCGGCCACAATCCACAAGAGTCAGGGCGTCACGGTCGATCGGACCCATGTGCTGGCGACGCCGGAGATGGATCGCCATGGCGCCTATGTCGCCCTCTCGCGTCACCGCGACAGCGTGCGGATCCACTACGGCCGCGACGAGTTCGAGGATCTGGGCAAGCTGACGCGCGTCCTGTCGCGCGAGCGGGCCAAGGACATGGCCAGCGACTTCGCGCAGCGGCGCGACATCCATGTGCCAGCGGCGATGCGGGCGAAGGAGCCGCCGCGGCGCGAGCGTGGAATGTTCGACGGGTTCAAGCCGACCAGTCCGACACGTCAGCCGGCGGCGCCGGTGCGGGAGGTCGGCCAGTTCGACCAGCACCGCGCGATCGAGCGCCACGCTCGCGCCGCGGCCGACGTCATGCGGATGAACGACCGCGGCTTGCCGGTGCTGGCCCATCAGCGGCGGGCGCTGGTGGAAGCGCGCGAGGCGATGGCTGAGGTCGGTCCGCACACGGCCAAGGATCTGGAGCGGTCCTATGTCCGTGATCCTGGCCTCGTCAGCGAAACGGCTTCCGGGCGGACGCAGCGGGCGATCAGGGTCCTAAAGCTTGAGGCGGAGGTCCGAGCCGATCCGCGCCTTCGCGCCGATCGGTTCGTTGAGCGCTGGCAGGGCTTGGACCGGCGGCGCGCCGCTTTGCACCGCGAGGGCGACATGACCGGCGCCCGGCAGGTCAAGGAACGCATGGGCGCCATGGCCAAGAGCCTGGAGCGTGACCCGCAGGTGGAGTCGTTGCTGCGCGCCCGCAGACCAGAGCTCGGTCTCTCCGCCGAGATGGGGCGCAGCGTCGGGCAGGGACTTTCGGAATACCTCGGCATCGGCCGTGGACGCGGGCTTGGCATCTAGGAGATGACGATGAAGCAGGATGTTGCGCCGGCAGAGCCGGCCGATGCGGCCGTGGCGTTCGATGCGCTGCGGCGGGAGGTGGCGCTGCTGAATGTCGCCGTGGCGGGCCTCGCGGCCGAGCGGGCGCCGGCGCCGGACTACAGCGAGACACTGGGCGAGATCGCCAAGGGCGTGTCGGTGGCGGTAGGGCGGCTCGGCAAGGTGATGACCAGTCCCACCATTGCCCTGAGCCCGGCAGACCTGGCGCGGCAGATCGCGGCGTCGGGCGACGAGGCTAGGCGGCAGGACCGAGCGGCGGTTCATCAGGCGCAGGAGGCGCTGCAACGCTCCGCCCGCGATCTTGATGGATGGATTGATCGGGCGCGGCTCGCTAGCTTGCAGAATTGGCGGTTGGTTCAGGCGACAGCGGTCGGCGTCCTCGCGGGCGCGATCCTATGGGCGAGCCTGCCGACCGTGATCGTCAATGCCGCGCCGCCCGATTGGGCGTGGCCCGAGAAGAGGGCCGCGCACGTGCTTCGCCGCGACATGTGGTCGGCTGGCGAGCGCCTCCTGGCCGTCGCCGACGGCGAAGGTTGGCAAGCGCTTCAGCGGTGCATAACCCCGGTTGGGCCAACCCAGCCGGATCGATCCCCTCGGAAATCGATACGCTCGCGAGGGTCGCCAGAGCGCTAGGGCCGCCGCGCGCCCTAGCCGCCCGCCTCCAAAGGCGCGGTCAGCAAGTCGGCTGGCTTCACCCTCAGCGCCAAAGCCAACCGCTCGATATTGTCGAGCGACAGGTTGCGTTCGGCCCGCTCAATCGCGCCGACATAGGTCCGGTGCAGTCGCGCTTCGGCGGCCAGGTCTTCCTGACTCATTTCAAGGCCGCGCCTAAGGCGCCGGACATTGTCGGCAACGGTGCGACGGAGCGTGGATGGCGCGGCTTTCATGGCGCCACCATTGAAAAATGATGTTTATAGATCGACAGACGATAAGTAGCATCACTGCCCGCGCGGATCGCGGCCGCGCTTAGCGCCGGCGATCAAGCCTCCGACGCCATGCGGCCCGAAGCGACACGCGCGCCCCGGAATTCTATCGCGTATCGGAACCGACCCGCCTCGCCCTACGGCGAACTCCGTTGGGCGATTGGGAAGCTTCAGTAGCGCCGCGCCAGCCCGCGAATTCAGCGCCCAGCCCGCTTGGAGCGGAGACCCAATCAATCTGTAAGACGATTTTCGTCGGCGCCTTGGCGCCTCACGGCAAGGCGTCGGCCAACACGATCAAGTCCGGCAAGCTCACGGCGCCCGTCTTGGCGCGAATGGCGGTCCTGTGGTCCTCCACGGTCTTGGCGGACAAGTCCAACTCGAGCGCGACCATCTTGCTGCTCAAGCCCCTGGCGATCATCTGGAGCACCTGTCGCTCGCGCCCGCTGAGCGTCGCGACCCGGTCGCTCGCCTGTCTGCGCGCCCGGCTCCAGGCGAGCCCCTCGGTCACGGCGGCCAGCAACCGGGCCTCGTCCAGGGGTTTCTCCAGGTAGTCGATACCGCCAAACCGTCGGATGGCGTCCACCGCGTCGGTCGTCTTAGGCCAGGCCGTGATGAACACGACGCTCAAGGCGGGATCGGCCTGGCGCGCCCGCCGAGCGACCTGGAAGCCATCGACCTCGCCCAGCATCACATCGCTCAACAAGCAGGCTCCGCCCCGCGGGCGCGCCGGATGGGCGAAGAACGCATCCACGGTCACAAAGGAATGAGTGCGTAGGCCTTGCCGCCGCAACAGGCGCGCCAGGCTCTCGGCCAGGTCCGCGTCGTCGTCGACGACAAACACGACGTCTTGCTCAGGCGGCATCGACGTCCGCCCGCACCGATCGTGGCAAGATGATCGTGTGTATCCCTCCGCGCCTATCGCTCGAATCCTCATCGATCCGCCCGCCATGGGCCTCGACGATGGCGCGCGCGACGATGAGGCCGATCCCCATGCCTCCGCTCGGGGCGCTCGGACCCGCTGCATGGGTTTCGACCTCGATCCGCAGGCCATCGCGCGTTGATCGCGCGGCGACCACCACAAGCCCGGCTGGCGCGGCGGCGATGGCGTTGAGCAACAGGTTCACCAGGGCTTGGCGAAGTTCGACGCCGTTTCCGTCGATAGTGACGCGCTCATCGGCGGCTTGGCGTATTTCGACCCGTCGCGCCTTGGCCTCGGCGGCGACGATCTCGAGGGCGTCCTTGACGAGGATGCCGCTGTCGAGGCGCTCATGACCGCCCTGCGTTCGTCCCCCGAAGCCCCGCAGTCGCCGGACGAGGTCGGTGACCGACTCCAGCTTGCGCTCGATCAGCGAAGCGGTCTCTCGCAATTCCTCGGGGTCGATACGCGGCGCCTGGGTCAGCGCTCTCATGTGCCGCGCCTCGATCGCCAGCAGCGACAGAGGCTGACTGACCTCGTGGATCACCGCCAGCGACATGGCCCGCAACGTCTTCAGGCGATCGGCTTGATAGAGCAGCCGATCGCGGCGAGCGATGTCGGCCAACAGCGCGCGCTCGGCGTCCGAATAGCTTCCGGCCAGGAAGCCGCATACCGCAATGGCCGTGGCGAGCATGTGCAGCTCCAGCCGCGCATCGAGACCAAGCCCGCCCCGGGTGAAGACCAGGATCGCGCAGCAGACCATGAAGCTGGACAGCCAAGCGGCGAAGCAGCCGAGTCTCAGCCCGATCCAGATGGTCGCCAGCAGAACGGGCTCGAGGCGTACGCCAAGGCCTGCCCGCCAGACCACCCAGGCGACAAGCGCGGCGAATATCAACAGGCCTCCGGCCTCGATCAGGCGCGCGACCGTCAGGCGTTCAGGGCGGCGCGGCTTCTCACCGCTAGCGAGCGCGATCGCCCATAGCACCGGCGGCGCCAGCATCAGCACGCCCAGCAGATCGCCCACGCAAAACACCACGACCTGGGCCAAGGCGGCCACGATCGAAGCCAGCTGGGCCGAGCGCTGATCCAGCAGCGCCCACGGCAGGCTCGCCGTCGCCGCGAAGATCGGGGTGATCACCAGCGCCAGGCCCAGAGGCAAGGGCGCCACGTTCAGGCTCGTCACGCGATGGGCGATACGCTGGGAGATATGAACGCCGACCCCATAGGCCAGAACCGGCAGCGCGACCCCCGCCGCCGCGTTCAACGCCGGCAGCGGCGCGAGCGCGAACGCGCCCATCAGCCCCTGAACACCCAGCTCGGAAAGCGCCAAGCCCGGGGCCATTCGCGCCCCCAGGCGCCAGAGCAGGGCGAAGCGGACCCCGGCGATCGGGAACCAAAGGCTGTAGACCGCCCCCTCTCCCCAAAACCCCGCCAAGGCGTGCAGGGCGAAATAGGCGACGCCATAGCCTATGCAAATCGCTCCAACGGCCGACCAGCGACGCCCCAGCGGCATGAGTGACGAGTCAGCGGAAGACATGGCGGCCATCGCGATGCCCGTGTTCGAATCCCGACACAATCCGGATTTCTCCCGGATAGCTAAGGTTGATCTCGGGTGGTCCACTACAGCGATGGCTGCGCTCGGACGCCCCGCCGTCGCGTATCGCGGGACCTATCAAGTCCGCATCGCCGGGTCCGGACTCTGATGGTTTCGATCAACACCAACGTCAATCAGTTGAGTGCTCTCCAACTGCTCCGCGCCAATGGCGAGCAGTCGCGGGAGATCGAAACCCGCTTGGCGACGGGCCTGAAGATCGCTTCGGCCAAGGACAACGGCGCGACATGGGGCATGGCCGTCCAGGCCAAGTCGACCGAGGGCGCCTACGAGGTGCTCGACGACGCGCGCGACCACGCCATCAGCCTGGTCGATGTCACCCTGTCGGCGACCGACGCCGTCTCCGATCTCGTGGACAGGATGAACGCCTTGGCCCTGGCGGCCATGGACAGCTCGCTGCCAGACACGGCCCGCGCGTCCCTGAACAACGACTATCAGGCGCTCAAGCGCCAGATCGACCGGGTTGTCGGGTCGGCGAGTTTCGACGGAACCAATCTGCTCGACAGCAACGGCTCCAACTTTCTCGACTATGGGCCGGGCGTCTTCGAGAAGAACGTCAACGCCCCCGCCGTTTCCTGGGGCTCGCCCGCGCGCACCGGCCCAGAGCCGCTCGCGGGCGAACCGCTGAACCTTCATTTCGGCTTCACCGGCCTGGGCCAGCCAGAGCGGATCGAAGGGACGGTCAGCTACAAGCTTCGCTACGTCGACGGTGGTTCAACTATCGACGTGGACCTTGCCGCCCACGTGATCCCGACCTCGCCGGAGGTCTTCGTCGGCCCCGGGCGGCCGATGTACGACGCCGCTGAAACCGCGACCATGCCAGCGATCCCCGCGACGGCGACCAATGTCGAGATCTACGCCGAATATAGAGCAACCTATCCCTGGCCCGACGGGGATCCCGTCCTCGATATCTCCGACAACGGCCCGCCCTCCGGCGCCCTGGGCGCGAGCGGCGTACCGCATCTGTTGGCCAAGTGGAACGAGCGCGATTGGCGAGCCGCGCCCGCGACCGCCAGCGCCCACGCCCTGGGCTACGGATCCCTGAAGGCGATCGACGCGAACAACCCCGCCGTGGCGATTAGCGGCGGCACCGAGCCCGGTTCGGTGGTGTCGGGCACGCTGCGGTTGGACGACCTTGATCGCGGCATCGACGACCTCGGGGCGAGCGCGACGGTCGAATATCAGGTGTTCGACCTCTCGCAGCAACAGTGGGTGACGAAGGCGACCGCTGCGGCCACGCCAAAGCCCTTCGGTCCCGCGACCTCGCCGCTCGACTTGAGCTACAGCCTGACCATCCCCAACCCGGCGCCGAACGTCGACTTCTCGCAGGCTCGGGTGATCGCCCATGTGGAAACGCGACACGAGGGCCAGGCGACGACCGCCAACACGACATCGAACGCGCCCAATTCCTACGCCAGCGCGTCATGGGTTTACGTTTGGCCAAGAAACTACAGCTTCATGGAGGCGGTCTCAGCGGGCGGGGACGTCACAGGCTACCACCTCGTGAACAGTTCGGTGCCGGGCGAAACCTTCGACGCCGATACGCAGTTCGTGCTGCGCTGGAGCGATGGCGCCTCCTGGCAAGAGCTCTCCCTGGGCCAGCGAAGCCTCCGAAACGCGGAAGCCGGCAAGACGCAGTGGGAGTCGTTCAATCTGGGCCTCCCCAACATCCCGGACCCGGTCACACAGGCCCAGATCGTCGCGCGAACCGCTCTCACTCATGATCCCAATGGAGCGGCCACCACCGAGACCCACGAGGTCAAGCTTGTCGATTGGGATAGCGCGACCGCCAAGACCTTTACCCAGAGCATCGTGCTGGGAAGCTTCGACAACCTCGTTCCAGCGGCCGCCAAGGATCCGCGTCGACTCGAAGTCGTCAGCAAGATCGAAACGCTGGACGGCATCAGCGGCCAGAGCACGCCAATCCGCGAAAAGGATACCCGCACCGTGGGCCTGCGCGGCCTGGTGCTGGAAGACACCGCCATCGACACCGTGGAGGCTGCCACCGACGCCCTGCGCTATGTGAGGTTCGCTCAGACGCGTGTCGACGCCCAGGCGCGCTACTACGCCGAACGCTCCAACGCCTTTGCTTCTTTGAAGGGGATCGAGAACAAGGTCGCCGATCAGGTGCGGATCGGACGCGGCCAACTGGTCGACGCCGACATGGCCAAGGAGGCCGCTCGCCTTGAGGCCGCCAAGATCAAACAGACCCTGATCACCCAGGCGCTTTCGATCGCCAACCGCTTTCCCTCGATGATCTTGAGCCTGTTTCGATAGCGTTGACGCAGCGGACCGCAAATCTGTGCACGCGATTAGATTGCGGAAGACTTCGCTACGGATCGAGACTGCTAAACGCGCGCGTCGCCCCCCGTCTCGGTAAGGAAGCCACATATCCAGTCTAAAAAGCTGGGCGGGGTTACGCACGCCGAGAGGAGGCCGGTCCGAGCCTCGCACGCTGAGTTGCGCTCAGCGCCCGCGCCTCTCCTGGCGCGGGACATTATTCGCAGCCATTCTCATGGGGCAAACTGCGCGCTGGCGTTCCAGATTGACGAAAACTCTTCGTTACTGGCGGTTTTCCCTTTAAGCCCCCATCGCAACAACGCCCTATCAGAGGCGAAAAGACTAAGGTGTGGGGATTTAAGTCTTGGCTGCGATCTATCCTGTAATCCTATGTGGCGGTTCGGGCACGCGTCTGTGGCCCGCCTCTCGAAGCGACCAACCCAAACAGTTCCTGAAGCTGGTCGGCGACCGCTCCTCGTTCCAGGAGACGGTGTTGCGGGTGAGGGACATCCCCGGCGTCGCCGAGGTGGTGGTCGTCACGGGCGAGGCCATGGTCGGCTTCGTCGCCGAACAGACCGCCGAGATCGGCGCCTGGACGACGATCCTCGTCGAGCCCGAGGCGCGCGACTCCGCGCCGGCCGTCGCGGCCGCCGCCGCCTACGTCGAGCGCCAAGACCCGGATGGCGTCGTGCTGATGCTGGCGGCCGATCACCACATTTCCGAGCCGGAGATCTTTCAACGGGCGGCGCTCGCCGCCGCGCGCGCGGCCGAGGAAGGCCTGATCGTCACGTTCGGCGTGCAGCCGACGGTTCCGGCCACCGGCTTCGGCTACATCCGCCCGGGCGCGGCCCTGTTGGACGGCTCGGTCCGAGAGGTCGCCGCGTTCGTCGAGAAGCCGGACCAGGCGACCGCCGAGCGTTATCTGCTCGAGGGCTACCTTTGGAACAGCGGCAACTTCGCCTTCAAGGCGGCGACCCTGATGGGCGAGTTCGAGGCGTTCGAACCGACCGTCGCGGCCGCGGCCAAGGCTTGCGCCGAAACCCTGAATCTCGAGGCGGGCCTCGGCCGGCTCGATCGTGAAGCCTTCGCCCAGGCCAAGAAGATCTCGCTGGATTACGCGGTCATGGAGCGCACCCAGAAGGCCGCCGTCGTGCCCGCCGCCTTCGCCTGGTCGGATCTCGGTGCCTGGGACGCGATCTGGGAAGCCTCGCCCCGCGATGGCGAGGGCAATGCGCGCGCCGGCGACGTCGATCTGCACGGGGCGACGGGCGTGCTGGTCCGCTCGACGGGGCCCTATGTCGGCGTCATCGGGGTCAGCGACATTGTCGTCGTGGCCGAGCCGGACGCGGTGCTGGTCTGCCATCGCAAGGACAGCCAGGCCGTCAAGACGCTGGTCGACGGCCTGAAGGCTAAGGGGCGCTCGATCGCCTCGCGCCGTAGCGCCTCGCCCAACGGAACCGAGACCCTGGTCTCCACCGACGGCTTCGACGTCGAGCTGCGCCGCGCCTCGGCCGGCGAGACCTTTGCTCTGCCAATCTCGACGGTGCAGTTGCTCGAAGGCGTTCTCGAGATGGACGGCGACGTCTACGCCGCCGGCGCCGTCATTCCTCTGGAGGACCAGGTTCGCGCCCGCGCCATCGGGGCGGCGACGATCTTACTCACAAAACTCCGCACGCGCGTCACAATCTGCGCGTCTTGATGCTGTCGGCGAGGCAAGCCTCCGCCAAACGGTCAGTCCAAGGACACTAGCCAAGACACGCGCGCGCCACATTAGAGGCGATTTCGAAGTTGCGGCTTCGCGACCGCTCCTGTATCGAACGCCCTCCCCCGCCGACGTATTGCGTCGACACCCGGATGGCCCGGTGGCGGAGTGGTGACGCAGCGGACTGCAAATCCGTGCACGCCGGTTCGATTCCGGCCCGGGCCTCCACCGCCATTACGCGATAGCTAGCCAAAATCACGGTTCCGAAGGCTCCCTCCTCGGTCGCCGGCGCCCTAGCGCGCGATCAGCGCATTCGTGCGCCGACGAACAAGAACGGTTCGCGCGCCCCCTTAGCTAGCTTCAAAGCCGCTTTCGGGCCGGCCTTTTATCCTGTGGGACTAACGCCCCAGCCGCGGCATCGACCGCCCGCGTTAGCCAACTCGCGCGGCAATGATGACAATGAGTAGACAGCTTATAAGTAGTAATCTACACTGATGACGATAGGTAGCGCCACGAGACCAAAGTCTGATGTTCGATAACAATTCACCAGCAAGCGCCGGACCGGATGACGCCGGACAAACGGGCGACCGCGAGACTGGCGATCGATGTCGTGGCGGCCCGGCGCACCGGGATAGGCGCTTGGCCAAGCCCGCCCTTTCGGCGTTTTCGGAACTTTTTCGACGATCGATACTAGCCCACGGCGAGACAGCCTATCGCTTGCACAGGGCGTTGAGGGCGGCGGGTTACCAGGTGCCCTGCACTAGCCTCTATGGCTGGCGACGAGGAGATCAGTACCCACGCGACGTGGAGAGTCTTCGAGCTCTGGCCTTCATCGAAAAGCGCTATGGCCTTCGCCGGAACGCGCTCAAGGACCAACTACCAAACCCCAACCGGGCTTCCGTCGGCTTTCGGCATGTCGATCTAACCCGGGCCGAGCGCCGCTGCGTGGCCTGGCACTTGCCCGACGACTTCAATGATCGCTCCCCGGCCGCGCAAGCGGAGATCATCGCTTGGCTTCGGCGGAACGTCATGACCGGCGCCACGCCGTTTCGAGACTATCATCGCCAGGCCCGCAAGCACCGGTTCGCGTTGATCTTCCCCGAGGCGGCGGCCGAGATCGCCTCCGTTCCCGACCCGAGCGAGACAAAGGGCCGGCGCCGCCGACAGATCGGCCAAGCCGCGCCTCTGGAACTCGATCGCGAGATGCGCGAACTCGTGTGCTTCAAGATGGCCAAGATCACACCGATGGGATTTTGCCGACGCGGATTTTGGAAGCCGCCCACGGCGCATCAGATCCTAAACTATGTCGGCCTCCTCTACGGCGCCCTCTCCGCCGAGGCCGAGGGCCCGATCAAGGGGGCCGGCGCTCCGCGCGAGACCCTCAGTGTCGCGCTTCTGGCCATTCCTGGGGTGTGGCGCTGGTACATCGAATGGCGCCACCGCCGACGCGGCTTCTACACGCGGTGGGAAATGCACATGCTGGAGTTCGCCGCCTCCCTGCTCAAACCGGGAACGGGCTGGCTCTCACAGTCGCCGGCCTTGGCCAACCGCTTAAGACCGATCGCGGGCGTGGTGTCGATGGAGGAAGTCGCGCGCGCTCAGCGCGATTGGACAGGTGCCTGCCAAGAGACCTTTCAGCAGGTCCGCACCTGGAGCAAGGATGTCGTCCGGGTCGCGCGCGTGCATCGCGATCCCTTCCTCGCCATTCTTCCGGTCCTGGAGGCGCCGCGCCCCGTCGCCGTCTACAGCCGCATCGGCGACGAAATCCTCAAGCGCATGCCCGATCCGGTGGTCGATCCGGTAGCCGCCGCCGAGGCGTCCAGGGCCTTTCTGATGCTTAGGATCGCCCTGCACACAGGTCTTCGCCAAAAGAACCTGCGGCAACTGAGGGTTGGCCCGATCGGCGCGCCGCCGACTCCGATGGCGACGCTGGAGGCGCTTCAATGCGGCGAACTTTTCTTCGACCCGCTTGACGCGGGCTGGATCGTCGCCCTCCCCGCCGCGGCGTTCAAGAACGCGACCTCATCCTATTTCGCGAACAGCCCCTATCGCTTGCGGCTCCCCGATCACGGCGACCTTTACCGGCAAATCACTGCCTATCTCGCCATACATCGCCCGGTCCTGTTGGGCGACCTTGAGGACCCGAAAACCTTCTTTGTGAAATTCGCCCGCTCGGCGGAGACTGGATCCGCTCGCTACCGTTCATCGGATTTCTATGTCGCTTGGCGCCAGATAATCGAGCGCTACGGGATTTATAATCCGTTCACCGGCCGCGGAGCGATCGAGGGCCTCCTGCCTCATGGCCCTCACAACGTCCGCGATGTCCTGGCCACTCACATCATCAAGCGCACGGGATCCTACGAGCAGGCCGGCTTCGCCATCCAGGACAAGCCCGAGACCCTCGCCCGCCACTACGCGCGCTTTCTGCCGCACGACAAGGCGGAGATCGCTGCCCGCATCCTCGACGAGGTATGGGAGGGGAGCGATTGACGTCGTTCTAGGCTTAGCTAGGCGATCGCCAGGATTGCACCTGCACACCCGCGAAATAACGTAGGCGGCAAACCACAGAACCGCCATGCTTAGATGACTTAATCATAATCGCCCCATAGCCGCTAATGCGGATCCATCATTCACATCACAGATCGCGATCGCCCATAAAAAACGATTGCGCGTTAATCACGGACCAGTCGAAACGTTAGTGCGCCATGTCAGTATCTCGCCGGACAATATTACGTTTAGTCGCGGCTAGCTCGGCCACCTCGGCGCTAGGCCAATTAGGCCTTTCAAGCGCCCTTGCAGCGGACACGGGCGGCTACCGCGCCATGGTCGGAATTTTCCTCTTTGGGGGCAATGACGCCTGGAACATGGTCGTTCCCAATGACGGCCGCTACGCCGACTATGCCAAGCAGCGCGGATCGAGCATCGCTCTGGCTCAGAGCAGTCTCATGCCCTTAGCAGGCACTACCTTCGCTCTGCATGCGGCGATGGCTCCCCTGAAAACCGCATGGGACGAAGGCGCGCTGAGCGTCGTCCTAAACACCGGGCCCCTTGTGACCCCGCTTACGAAGGCCCTATACACCAACCGCCCGGACTTGCGGCCCGTGAACCTGATGTCGCACGAGGACCAGCAGAACCAGTGGCAAGGCCTACGCCCTCGCGCCACGAGTCGAGATGGCTTCATGGGTCGCATAAACGACCAGGCCAAGGCCACCAGACTTCCCTCTCTGATCTCGGTCGCCGGTTCGCAGCTGGCCCTGATCGGGGATCGCTCCGCCCCCCTGATCTTGCCTTCATCAGGCCCGATGGTGCGCTATGGCTACGACCCGTCCAGCCATGACGCGGGAATAAAAGCAAGGCAAGCTGCGATTGCGACCTTTGCCGACGTGTCGTCGTATGGCGCGATCACAAGCCTCACGAGCAGGGCCGTAAGCTCGGCCTATGCCCAAGCCGTAGAAGCCAACAACATTATCGGCTCAACAGACTCGGCAGTGGACAAGCATTTTGTTCACCCGACGACCGGAGCGCCCCTTAACACCGACATAGCTCACCAGCTTATGCGCGTAGCACGCATGATCGAGGCGCATTCTGCATTGGCGCACGCCAAGCAGACCTTCTTCGTCAGCCAAACTGGGTACGACACTCACACAAATCAAATAAACACTGAAAATGAACTTTATACCGATCTAGCGAACGCACTATCTGGATTCTACAATGCTATAAAATTTCTGAGATTAAGAGATAGCGTCACCGCCTTTACCATGTCGGACTTCGGTCGGGTATTTAAGGGCAACGCCAACGGCGGCACTGATCATGGCTGGGGATCCAATCATCTCGTGCTTGGCGGCTCACTCCAGGGGGGCAGGATCCACGGCCGCTACCCCGACACGACCTTCGGCGGCCCCGAAGACGCCTCGAGCGACGGCCGCTGGATACCCTCCATCGCCGCCGAGGAATATATTGGCGCAATAGCCAAGTGGTACGGCGTCAGCGCCGCGGACCTTCCCTACGTCTTCCCCAACTGGTCGACCTGGAACGGTGGCGGACGCGGCCCTGTCCCCCTCTTTAAGGCCACATGATCGCTCCACCGCATCCATCGCCCCTCCCGGAAACAGCATGCGTATCCTTCTCCTAGCCTCCGGTATCGCGTTGAGCGGAGCCATCTCGGCTGGCGCGACCGAGCACGCCCGCCCTTCGCCCCAAGGTGCCCCCCCCACGATCAGTAGTATCCAGGCGGCGCGCCTTGCAAAGCAGGCCACCTTCGGGCCCACACCAGATTTGATCAGAGAAATTGTATCTTCAGGAAGCGCTGAAAGTTGGATAGAGAGTCAATTTGAATACAAAAATAGTAAATATAGCGACCTGGCCAGATACCCAGTAGCCGCGAATTATTGCGACGGAAAATCAGGGACAGACCGCACCGCGTGCTGGAACATGTATTCGAGCTCGCTTCCAGTAGCGATGAGATTCTATTCAAACGCGATAGAAAATAAGGATCAACTTCGCCAGCGCGTCGCCTTTGCGCTCTCCCAGATATTGGTCACATCAGACCAGGGCGTTCATTCAAGCGCGGGGCTAGCGGCATACAACCAGATTCTTCTGGATAATGCCTTCGGCAACTACCGAGACATTCTTTTAGACGTCACCCTTAATCCGTACATGGGCGACTACTTGAATGTATCGGACAGCACAAAAACATCCCCGAATGAAAACTACGCCAGGGAAATTGCGCAGTTGTTCACAATGGGAACTATTAAACTCGATCCCCAAGGCGGCCCCCTTTTGGACGATAAAGGCGATACAATCGCAAACTATGGCCCGACGGACATCAGAGAAATGGCGCGCGCTTTAACGGGCTGGACGCCTGCGCGACTGGATAACGCCCCAATTTCGAACTGGGCTAAGCGCGATTATACGCGCCCGATGATTAAAGTTGCTGACCGCTTCGACACTGGCGAAAAGTCGTTTCTTGGAAAGACAATTCCGGCCGGAGCCTCGCAAGAAGACAATATACGAGCTCTCATAGACGCGACGTTCTACAATCCAAGCACCCCGCCGTTTATATCGAAGCGCCTCATTCAGCAGCTGGTCACGTCCAACCCTTCAAAAGAATACGTCGGACGAGTCTCGGCCGTCTTCTCCGATAACGGCTCAGGCGTTCGAGGCGACCTCAAGGCCGTGGTCCGCGCCATTTTGCTCGACGAAGAAGCAAGAAATGTCCGCCCGACCGGAGGCAAGGTCAAAGAGCCCATACTCTACATGACCAGCATCGCGCGCGCGATCGACATGAAGGGGGACGGCTTAGCCCTCTATTATCGGGAAAATGCCTTGGGGCAGCCCGCGTTTCGCGCGCCATCGGTGTTCAATTTCTATTCCGCCAGCTTCCCACTCGCTCAATCGAGGGGCTTGGTCAGCCCGCCCTCGCAGCTGATGAACACCTCCACGCTCATAGCGAGGCACAATCTCGCGATCGACTGGACACTCGGCAGCAGCCTCAAGCGCAGCGAGTTTCAGAAGCAAGCGACCATTCCCGGATCCACCGGGACGAAGATCGACTGGTCGACGTGGAGCAGCGCCGCCGCGGACACCAGAAAGTTGGTAGACCGCGTGGACCTTGTACTTCTCAACGGCGCGATGACCCCCGCCCAACGGACGGCGCTCTCCAAGGCCATCAACGCCACGAAGCGGCCAGACCCAGCCATCCAGAGGCGCCTGCGCGCCCAGACCGCGCTCTATATCGTCTTCACTTCACCGATGTTCCAGGTGGACCGATAGACAGCCATCCCCCTGCGCCGCTCGTTAAGGCGACGCCGGGATGTTCGCGCGCCGGACACAGATCCGGTAGATCAGCGCCCCCCAGCCAAGATTGAGGACAATCGTGCCGGCGATGAAAATCGCGAGGCAAAATTGGAATGAGGCGCCGAGCAGGCCCAGGCTCAGGGAACCCAGACGCCAAGCCAGACCGGCCAATTCAACGATGGACTGCATTTTTGCGATGCGCAGCACGGGTACGAGACCCGTCAACGGCGCATTGCCGATGACCAGCCCACCCCAGACCGCGGCGCCGGCGAGCAGAAAATAGGTATCGGCATAAGCCGGGAAGAATTCCAGGAACCTTTGCCGAACCAAGCCCGCTAGGACGAACCCGACAAGCCCAGCCGCCAGGAAGCCTACGGAGAACCGCCGGAGCCCCCTCAGCTTGTCTGCCGTGAGATTGCTCTCGGTCGGGATGGACGCATATGTGGATCGCCGGATGGGATCGGCTAGCAATTGGGCAGGCGTCAACACGAGCCTGAAGATGAGGTAGATGACCCCCGCCTCCTTCAGGCCAAAGACCGAGGAAACGACAATGGGCGCGATATAGACGGACGCCATGTTCACCATGACAGGGAACGTATTGTCCCAGAGGAGATCTCGCCCCCGGCCAGAAAGGGCCCGGAAGACGACCCGGATGCGCTTCAGGCCGTAAAAACTGATCTTCGGCAGAAAAAACAGGAAGATGCAGTTGGACAGGCACAGCCCCAGTAGCAGGGCGAGCCGGGCCTCCAGGAAGGTATGCAGCGTTATCGGCGCCGCCACCCCGACAATGGCGCGGACGAACTGCAGCGTGAAAACCGCGCGAGTGTCGCGACGCCCCACCTTCTCCGCCCAGGTGATGTTGGAGCAATTCGCCAGAAAGAGGTTCAGCGCGGTGAATCCCACGATGCTGACCGGCGTCTGGGCGAAGGCGACCAGCAACAGGCCCAAAAGCGCCCCGACACCGGCGACGAGCGCGGCCCAGCAATGGACCGTCGCAACCAGCCCGCGGTGCAGATGGTGGCCGAAGCGCTCGAAGGCCAGGTCCAAGCGGAACTGCACGAGCGGCGACAAGATCATCGTGGCGGAGACAACGACCCCAAGGGCCCCCATCTCGGCGACACCAAATATCGCCGCGAGCACCATCGTTCCCGCGAAGGTCACCCCTGCGGAAAGAACGTTGCTAAGCGCCAGATTGAAGCCCAGGCGATGATGGGCGGACGCTGCCGGAAGCTTAACCACCCTGAACCAAGGCCCTGCTCTCGAGAAGTCGCCGGCGCAACCGCTGACCTAGCGCAATCGCCGGCTTCTCAACTGCACGATAGCCCAACTCGGACACGACAAAGGTGCCGACGAGCACAACCGCAATGAAGATCACAAACTGCGCGACCCCGCCTCCGTGTGGCAGCGTTTTAGCCGCGACGTGCAAGACGATCGGGTGAAAGAGATAAATCCCGTAGCTCACGACTCCCACCGACACCAAGATACGAGACGACAAGAGGGGAGCTAATTTGCGCCGGAATAGGAAAATCAACAGCCCTAGCGATGTAGATATCAACACGGACGCCGGCGAGAGAAGCTTGTTGAAATCCCCTTGTAGGCGCAACCAGGTGTAGGCAGCCATCGCGATCGCGATAGCCGCAACTATAATAATTGAATATCGCCCTCTGTACTTTTCCATCTCATCCATTCGTATGAACATGCCAGCAAACATGATCATCAAATACGAGGCGAAAGTCGAAAGATTGTACATCGCTCCACCAGGAGACCTGGAGAACAGAAATACGGGCAAAGTCAGAGACACGATTACGGCAGAAAATATTACAACAAACAATACGGGCTGGTGCTTTTTATTCAACCGCACCAAAAACGCTCCCGCACAGATCGCATAAAACAAGAGCTCGACGAAAAGGGTCCAATAAGGCTCCAGCACGTTACGAGCGCCCAGCGCTAGCTGGAACATGGACAAGTTCAAAACAGCGTCGCGGGCACTTGCAGGCTCTCTGACAGGAATAAAATAGAAAACGGCGACAGCTAGCCCTAGCGAACACCAATAAAGCGGATAAAGCCGGAAAAACCTGCTCACCCAGAACGCACTCATGCCATTAGCGCCGTCCCTCAAGGTGAACGGTATCAGGTAGCCACTAATAAGAAAAAAGATGATTACGCCGAGGCGGCCCAGATTAAGATAGTTCTGCAGAACAAAGCTCAATGGATCCGCAGGGGCCGATTCAATTATCGGGAAGAACTCCAGGACGTGTTGAATTACCACGAGCAGAACGGCGACGCCGCGCAGCCCGTCTAGAACCTCGATACGCTTATCCATGCCCCAACCTTATCAGGCAGCTGTTCGGTAGCGTGCGCTCTGGCCGGCCAGCCACCGCATGCCAAACTCAATAAGCAGCGCTAGAATCGCATATCGCGGCAGTCCAAGACCGACGGCCTGGTGAATGGCACCCTGGTTGAGCATCGCAAGCACGCCAGACATATAGACAGCCCACAGCGCCACTCGCAAAAGCGAGCCACTGAATATCGCACTCACCAAGAAAAGCACAAAGCCGCTGTAAAGAAATGATGAGAGAATAAGATAAAATACTAGCCCACTAACGCCAAAAATATCTAGAAATAACGCCTCACTCACCTGCGTAAATTGAACCGCACCCTGCATGAGCGCGATCGAATTTGAGATATTCGAGGGCGAGTATTTATAGATGAAATAGAACGCGCCCATTTGGCGCTGGAAGAAAATCTGGTCCGCCCCGAACGATGTCATCGTATGGAGCAGGTCGGAAAAGTAACGATCATCAAACTTGAACAGTTTGATGTCCTGAAGATTGACGATGTACCACAACTGGGACTGCTGAGCCATTCGCCCAAACACGCGCTCGGAGGTCGCTGCTAAATTCATCCGCCCGTAGTCGGAATAGATGAAGAACACCAGAAACAGCGACAGTACGGACACCGACAGCGCGATCGGCGCGAAGCGAGCGATCAGCTTGCCTAGCGACTTGGCATTGAACAACAGGACGGGGATCGCGGACGTAAAGGTAATAAGCAGGAGCTGGTTGAATTTTTCGCCGAACAATATGTAGAAAAACACAAGAACGACATATGAAGCTATCAGCAAAAACCGAGCTTCTTTGGCTCGAACAGATATGACCGCCATGCCGAACATCAGCGCTGTAATAAGCTTGAAGTTCAGTACAAACACGTAAAGCGCGTTACCGCTCATCATACGGTAAAGAAAGCGGTCAGTGCGCGTGATCAGCGGGAACCCATTCAAAGCGCCATACGCGAACAGAATGAGTACTTGGATCGCGATAAGAGCCAACACCACGCCGATCGCGATCGGGCTCAAAGAAAGCTTCAGATCTAACTTCGAGTAGAAATTGTCGTACGAACGCTTGAAGAATTTCTGCCCGAGAAACTCGATGAAGGTCACGATCAGCCCAAAGAACATGATCGTCATGAGCAAGTAGGACGGGCAAGCCGAACTCTCTTCGCCCACCCGCCCAATTTCTGGGATCTTGGCCCCGGACGAGATAATTACCAAGGAAGCGAAGCTTGAAATCCTATACATGAGAATGGGGAGCAAGAGAACAAAGCTCAACTTGCTGGTCTGATAAACCCAACCCACTAATAGCGCGAACAGGGCGCAACAAAACAAGTCAATCACAATGCTGGGCGCAACAAGCGACACCACAAACGCGGCCAACGATAATGCTGAAAGGCCAAAGAAGCCCAACATCTGCACATGCTGCCTCACAGCTCCCGCCAAGCCGCGAGTAGAACCGTGCTGATATACCGCGTCACCCATCGTCTAAATCAGCTCACCTAGCAACCTTTGCGCCCGCTCCCGCATCTGACCAACTCGGTCGTTCAGAACGAATTCGGAGCTCAGGAACGGCACCTTGCGCGACGCGACGATCATCGCAATCGCCGCCGCCTCCTTCAATCGCCGATCTTTCTCGTACTGAGCGCCTTTAATCTTGGTGAGATCGACCAACTTCCTCGCCAGACGCTCTTTGGCGTCCGACGCCAGCTTCGCGACAAGCCCGCCAGAGCGGCTGGGCGTCGCTTGGGCGGCGCCCAGGCCGTAACGTCCGTTGAAAGTGGCCACGAGCTCTTTCTGCAGATCGTCTTCCGCGATCTCGGAGCCATTTCGCACCGAGCTCGAAAACGTTTCATGGCTTTCGATCCTGTGCGCGGCCGCCCTGCGCTGATCCCAAAGTCCGCTCGGCGGAATGTACTCTGGTCGATAGGTAAGGCCGACCGAAGCGCACCAGTCCGTCCACTTGAAGTCATTGACCTCAGGCGTCGTCCTCAGCGGAATCCATGGAACGCGGTAGGCATCCGCCAGGATGGCCCCGTGCATTGACTCCGTCAGAACCAGGCTCGCGTTCACGATCGCGCTCATGACCTTTTCGAGCGGCTGCATCGGTGACACGTAGCTGACGCCCGCCATCTGGCAGACCTCGGCCCATTCACCCTGAAGCGCGCTCTTCCAGTGCGGAATGAAAACCACTCCCGTGCGCGGGCCCGACAAGTCAGAGGGCGGAAGGTACTGCGGCAATAGCATGGCGCCATCCGTGACAGCCGCCTCCGCTGGAAGCTCCAGCACCTTGGCTGTCAGCGGCCCGCGCACGAACATGAAACGCCAAGAGCCGCCGGCGAGATCACGCGGCACGGCGCCATAGCCCGCGCCCGACCCCATGACGTACCGCCGGCTTGCGGCCGGCACCTTATCACTGATAATCGTGCCCGTACCGATAAGCAGATAGTCCTCTGCACGCTCGAAGAACTGGGGAACAACCCTGGGCCACAACCAAATATTCAGATCATCCCCAAAGTTCAAGAAGCGCGCTCGGGAATAGAAAATGCCGCTCACAACTCAAACTCCAGGCGAATTGGACGAAGCAACCGAATTGTACACTTCGTAATAAGACGAAACCATGCCCTCGATACTAACTTTTTTGGAAAAGTCTCGAACCAGATCATCGCCCAGCTCGAAACTTCTACCCCGGATAAAATCAAGCAAGAGGCTTGTCAATGTTTCGGGAGCTTCGGCGTCAAATATAAGGTCAGGATAGATGTCCGAAAGTATCTCGGGTATAGCGCCCCGATTACTGCCAATAACCGGTATTCCTGCCCGAACACCTTCGATCACAGTCAACCCAAAGGGCTCGTCCCACAGCGAAGGCACAATCAAAACATCAACTTCGTCAAGGAACTGCTGGCTGTCCCTCCAGCCGACGAACTCGATCGGCAACCCTTCGGCCGCCTCACGAAAATCCTTATCGCTGACAGGAGCCTTGCCAGCGATCTTGAGCGACCAGCCGCTCGTCGGCAGCGCCCTGCAGGCCTCAATCAAAAATCCGACCCCCTTCTCCGGCACAAGGCGGCCAATAAAGCCGAAGGTCAAAGGACGCCCGGCCCGCGGCCCTCGAAGCCCGCCCGACGCATCATGCTCAGGCGAGCCATTCCAGATGACGGAGGTTCTGCTCAGTTCGCGCTCACCCAGCGCGTGGTGCTCCAGGTGCTTGTCTATGACCTTTTGCGAGATCGAGACGAAACGATCCACGGCATTCAAGGGCAGCCTTTTGAGGTAAGCGTGAACTTTGCAGTCGCTATGGATACGCTCGCAGTTCCCACCTTTGAACAAGGTGGCCCGTCCGCATAAAAGATCATAGTCATGAAGCGTGTGAACAACGCGGGCGCCAGCGCTTTTAGCTGCAGGCCAGATAAAAGTTGATATGTCAGGCAAAGAATGAGTGTGGACGATACCGGGCTCGATAGACTTTATGATGCTCGATATTTTTTGCACCGCTAAGCCATTTATTGGGATTTGAATTTTATTCAACTTTCGGACAAGGGCGGGGCTGGCGGCATGGTCGCCGATGTCGACCAAGTAAGGCGGGCGGATCGGATAGATCGCGACCGAACCTTCCGCATATGGCTCCCTCTCGTCCGGCGAGAGATGAAGGATAGAAACAGAGTGGCCGTCTTGAGCTTGTCGTTGCGCCAGGTTGGTTACAACGACTTCGGCCCCGCCCACGGCATAGGGCCGAAACGCGCTGGTGATGTGAACGATATTCATCCCTTAGGCCCCGAATATGGCGATTTGGGATGCTGGCTAGACGCGATAGCCGCGCCCCCCTCGATCTCGCGAGATAGAATATTCAGCAGGCCGTCGACGACGCCGCTCCAGGTGAACTTCAAGCTTTGCTGAAGACCCGCCTCAATCATCGACTGCCGGTCATAAGCACCATCAGCGATTTCCGTCATGATTTTCGCCAGGCTCGCGGGATCATGCGGGTCGAAATATAGCGCAGCTTCGCCACATACCTCTCTACAGGGAGCGATATTGGACGCCGCGACCGGACAGCCGAGCGTCATAGCCTCGAGCGGGGGTATCCCAAATCCTTCGTACAGGCTGGGAAATATGAGGGCCAAAGCCCTTTGAGCTAGACCCGCGATTTCCTCGTCCGTGAGCCGGCCGGGATATACGAACCGATCCGAGGCAATTCGCGCGTCGGAGCGGAACACGGCGCTATCCTTGCCGCCGACAACCACCACCAGCCAGTCATCATCCGGCCTGAGAGCGACCGCTTCGCGAACGAGCGATATGTTTTTACTCTTGTTCTCAGACCCGATGATAAGGAAGAAGCGCTTGTCGCCCAACGACATTCTGTCAATCGCGTCGAAGCTCGGCTGCTTTTCGCGGAAATGATCAGCGCTATTCCCAAGCACGGAAATATGGTCTGCGCGAACATTGAGAAAATGAGACAGCTCCTGTCGGGAAAACTCCGAAACCGTTGCGAGCTTAGCGGTTCGCGAGAGCGCATGCCCGATTAGCTTATGGAAGCTCCTATACTTCCAGCCATAGGAACCAGGCATCCTAAAGACGGCCGCGTCATGCACGACAGCCAAATGGCGCTTCCGGAACAGCGGCCCGGCATTGCACAGGCTGACAAGAGCCGCCCCCCTGTCGTACCAAGCCAACGGCCCCTGCTCCCAAAAATGGCCACTCCCCCAAGGGAGCTCTTTTACTGAGAGAGCCGAGTAATCGAGCTTCGAAGCCTCGCCGGAAGGAACGACAACCTCGAAGTTCACGCCTTTCAGGGCGTCCGGTAGGTCGTCTTGGAGAACGCGTTGATCCAATGCACGCAGGACCTCGCGCCCAAACCGCTGGACGCCAGTTACCTTCTTGCCTAGGAAGCGGCCGTTTATAAGAACCTTATTCATGTGGGCAGAAATATCCGCTCAATAATTCACGGGAATTAATTCCCTTCCACGACCCTTGCGGTCTCTTCGACCGTCTTCACTAGCGAAAGGTTCGAATACACGAACGCTTTTGCGGCTTCCCCAAGCCTGTCGCGCAGATCGCGGTTTTCGATAATCGTCGAGAGCGCTTGAGCAAGCGCCACCTCGTCGGAAGGCGGCACAACGAGCGCGTTGACGTTGTTTTGCGCCACGTCTGTGACGCCCGTAGGAAGATCGCTCGCGACGACCGGTACTCCCATCGCCATCGCTTCCACTTGAGATATGCCGAACGCCTCAGTAGTTTCGGTAGAGGGGAAAGCAAATACATCTAGAACTGATAACAACTCGATCTTCTTCTGATGATCGATCTTGCCCAGGAAATGGACGCGCTCCTCGATCCCGAGCTCACGCGCAAGGCTTTCAGCTTCAGCCCGCTTGGGGCCGTCGCCCGCGACAACGAAATGAACGCCAGGCATGCGAGCTGCCGAACGCATAAGAACGTCGAGCCCCTTATAGCGCGCGTGACGCCCGACAAACCCGACCAAAGGGGCATTACCAGAGAGAGAAGAACGCCAGTTCGCTGCGCGCGCCCGCGCAATCTCGTCGAGCTGATAATGCTCAAGGTCGATACCTAGCGGCACCACGCGAAAATTCACCGGAACCGGAATATCTTTCGATATCTCCGCATTCTTCATCGAGGTGACAATCACAGCGTCAGATCGGCGCAGGTTGTCCTTGTAAAAGAACATCCCAATCCGTCTAAATATAGGCCTTCCAAACACATCCATGTGGTGCGTAATAACAAACCTACCCCGCTTGCCGAAAATCTTGTGCTTCAGAAAAACAGCCATTGAAGCGACGAAGTTCGGGGAGTGAAGATGCAAAACATCTTCCTTGGAAAATATTATCCTGAAAACAGCACTTATACTTATAGGCTGAGACTTTATGGTGGCTATAGTGGCACAACGCCGAACATCAACGCCATTTATAATCACCGCCTCGGCCCCAACGCCATGGTCAAAAGCGATAACTCTTACGTCGTGCTTGGCCGCCATATTATCACAAACTGACTTTGTGATTGCCTCGATACCCCCCTCAAAAGGAAAGTAGTACTTTCCAATTGTGGTGATCTTTAACGACATCACCGCGCCCCCTCGACTCAGAACTTTAAGCGAACAAAAATTCATCATAAACTGCTCAATGAAAGCAGGTTACGATCAGATCTCCTGATTGTACTTACCGACCCGGTCGCCCAGGCGCGGCTTGACCTCTTGGCGGAAGAGGGCGCGCATGTCGTCCTCGGACTGGGTGCTTTCGACCACCACGACGATCTCGGGCTTGTTCGACGAGGCGCGGACCAGCACCCACGAGCCATCCTCCAGGTGCACCCGCACGCCGTTGACCGTGATCACCTCGGTGATCTTGCGGCCCAGGATCGAGCCGCCGGCGGCGAACAGGTCCTCGTATTCCTTCACCACGTCGGCGACGACGCCGTACTTCTTCTCGTCGTCGCAGTGGGGGCTCATGGTCAGCGAGGTGAAGGCCACCGGCAGCGCCTTCTTCAGCTCGCTGAGCTTCTTGCCGGGGTTGCGGTCCAGCATCGACAGGATGGCGGCGGCGGCGACCAGGCCGTCGTCATAGCCGCGGCCCAGCTCGCCGTTCATGAAGAAGTGGCCGCTCTTCTCGAAGCCGGCCAGGGCGCCCAGCTCGGCGCTCTTGCGCTTGATGTAGCTGTGGCCGGTCTTCCAGTAGAGCGTCGTGCAGCCATGCTTGGCCAGGATCTCGTCGGTGGCGTAGAGGCCGGTCGACTTGACGTCGACCACGAAGGTCGCGCCCGGATGCAGCGGCGCGAGGTCGCGGGCCAGCATCAGGCCGATCTTATCGGCGAAGATCTCCTCGCCCTCGTCGTCGACCACGCCGCAGCGGTCGCCGTCGCCGTCGAAGCCGAGCGCGATATCCGCGCCGTGCTCACGGACGGCTTTCGCCATCTCGTGCAGCATCTCGTGGTCTTCCGGGTTCGGATTGTACTTGGGGAAGGTGTAGTCGAGGTCGGTGTCCATCGGGATCACCTCGGCCACGCCCATCTTCTTCAGGGCCTCGACCACGAAGGCGCCAGCCGTGCCGTTGCCGCAGGCGGCGATCACCTTCAGCGGGCGCTTCAGGCTGGCGCGCTTGGCGACGTCGTCGATATAGCGCTGGGCCTCGCCCTGCACGCGGACCAGCTTGCCGCCGTCGCGCTCGACGAACTTGGCGTTCAGCACGATGTCTTTCAGCCGACCCATCTCGTCGGGGCCGAAGGTCAGCGGCTTTTGCGCGCCCATCTTCACGCCGGTCCAGCCGTTCTCGTTATGGCTGGCCGTGACCATGGCCACGCACGGAATGTCGAGGTCGAACTGGGCGAAATAGGCCGTGGGCGAGAGCGCCAGGCCGATATCGTGCACCTCGCAGCCGGCGCTGATCAAACCCAGGATCAGGGCGTTCTTGATCGACGACGAGTACGAGCGGAAGTCGTGGCCGACCACGATCTTCGATTGGCCCAGCTCGTGGATATAGGTCCCTAGGCCCAGGCCAAGCGCTTGAATGCCCAAGAGGTTGATCTCGGGCCCGAACAGCCAGCGCGCGTCGTACTCGCGAAAGCCCGTCGCCTTGACCAGCGACTCGTTTTCATAGGCGGCGGTATTGGGAACGAGATCGGCGCGCGGCGCGGAGAACATCAAGAAGCTCGCTTCAGTTGGAAAGACGCGCGGAAAGCGAGCCGGGACGGCCGCCCCGGCTCAACACAACGAGAAAACAGCGGAAAGCGACTAGTAAGCGTTCTCGGCCATCAGGAGGTGCGGCACGGTCATCAGAAGAATCTTGATGTCGCCGCTCAGCGTCCAGCGCTCGATATATTCGTTGTCCGCGTCGATGCGGGCGGCCATGGCTTCCACCTCGGTGGTGCCGCCGCGCAGGCCCTTGATTTGGGCGAGGCCGGTCAGGCCGGGACGGGCGCGGAAGCGCAGGTGGTAGTTGGCGATCTGGGCGCCGTAGTGCTCGTCGTGCGCCAGGGCGTGGGGACGCGGGCCCACGATCGACATGTCGCCGCGCAGGACGTTCAGCAGCTGCGGCAGCTCATCGATGCTGGTCTTGCGGATGATCCGGCCGATCGCCGTGATGCGATCGTCGTCGCGCTTGGCCTGGATGACCTTTGAGCCATTCTCCTGGCACCGCATCGAGCGGAACTTGAAGATCGTGAAGGCCTGCCCGTTCAGGCCGCCCCGCGACTGACGGAAGAGCACCGGCCCCGGCGACTCCAGCTTGATCAGGACGGAGACGAGCGCGAGTAGCGGCGCGAAGAAGAGCAAAGCGCCGCCCGCCACCAGAATGTCCATCGCTCGCTTAAGCGGATCCTTCGCGACCGGAGACGCCTGCACGGCGTGCGATAGCTGTTCCGCTGTCGGATTTGATACGATCAGCACGTGGTCCCCACCAGTCTCTGAGTTCGGGTCTTTGCCCGATGATTTAGAAAGCCTTTACTAAATCGAGGCCCGAGGGACAACCGCTCGCGAGGGTTGTTAACTAACCTTTTTTCGCCACCGGATGTTTTTTGCGCGATCTGGCGACATCCGGAGCCCTATTGGCAGGCGCCCACACGCATGGCGGGCGAAACTGTTAAGTCTAAAAACCTTCCTTTTAGTCCGCCAATTGTGACAAAATGCACGCGCCATCCAGTGAGACTTGGCGTCAACAACTCGTCAGCCGCCGTGCATAATCTAATTAATCGGCATCATTATCTAAGGCTGGCATTTCATTGACGTACGCGGCCGTGCGCCAAGGGGACCCGGACCATCGCGCGGGGCAGGCCCTTTAGGCTAGCCGAGCTGTTGAGGCTCACAGGCTTCAGCCCATTGACTCATGAGTGCGCGACGCTTTTCGAATAGATCCCCGCGACGGTACGCGGCCTCGACTTTGTTGCCGATCGTGTGAGCAAGAGCCATCTCCACCACTTCGCTTTGAAACTCGGTTTCCTCGGCCGCCCAATCTCGGAACGAACTGCGAAAGCCGTGGCTGGTGAGATCATCGCGGCCCATGCGCCGGAGCACGGCGAGCAACGCCATGTTGCTGAGACCCTTGCCCGCCAACTGTCCCCAGAACACCGGCCCGATGGGACCAGCTTCACCGTCCTTCAGCGTCTTGCGGTAACGCCGCGCCTCGATCTCGAACCAGGCCTGGCGCTGGCGCTCTAGAATTTCGAGCGCCGACGCGCTGAGCGGCACACGATGCTCGCGTCCGGCCTTCATCCGCGAGGCCGGCACCGTCCAGACCTTGCTGTCGAAATCGATCTCGCTCCAGTCGGCGCCGATCACCTCACCGGTGCGCGCGGCCGTCAGGATCACGAACCGCAGCGCCAAGACCCCCACCCCGCCCTGCGAACGCATGGAGGCCATGAACCGCGGCATCTCCTTGTAGTCGAGCGCGGCGTGGTGCTTGACCTTCGCCACCTTGGACTTGGCCGGCAGGATCATCTCGATGTGACCCTTCCAACGCGCCGGGTTCTCGCCCTGGCGGTGACCCTGCGCGGCGCCCCAGTTGAGCACGGCCTCGATACGCCCGCGCAGACGGCTAGCCGTCTCCGACTTCGTCAGCCAGATGGGCTTAAGCGCATTGAGAACGTCCGCGGTTTCGATATCGGCCAGCACCTTCCGACCGAAGTGCGGGACGGCATAGGTCTCAAGCGTGCTCGACCACTGCTGGATATGCTTCTCGTTGCGCCAAGCGGCCTTGTTGGTCTCGATATAGGCGGTCATTGCTTCTCGGAAGGTGACGCCCTTTGGCGCGCTGACCACCTTCGGCCGGCGCCCAATGCGCGCGCCAAGCGGGTCCTCTCCATTATAGCGCTGCAGACGCGCCGACCTCGCCTTTTCGCGCGCTTCCGCCAGAGAGACGAATTCCAAGGGGCCAAGACCCATCTGACGTTCGCGGCCCGCCGCGCGATATCGGAAAATCCAGGACCGCGCGCCGGTCGGGGTGATTTGCAGATAGAGGCCGCCACCGTCTGGGTAGCGCCCTGCCCCCTGAAGCTGGCGAACCGTCATCGCGGTGAGTCGCTCGTAAACTCGGGCCATCGCTAACCCACACTTTCACCCACGCGGGGCCGACCCCCACTCCGACCCCCGCGGCTGTTCATCATAGGGGCGGATCTGGATGGACGCGTCCAGACACGAAAACGCGAGTTTTCCGTGATAAATCAACGGCTCGCGGACGCGGCCGGACGCCAATGGATCACGATGGAAAGCGGGGATGGCGGAGACGGAGGGATTCGAACCCTCGATACCCTTTTGAGGTATGCCGCTTTAGCAAAGCGGTGCCTTCAGCCTCTCGGCCACGTCTCCTCCTGAGAGGGAGCGGTCAGATAGCCTGTTCGTCGGAACATGACAACGGCGCTTTTGCGGAAAATCGCGATGTTAACGGGGTGCTCAGACGCCACCGTTAGGTTGAACGCAGGTTTTCAAAGACGAGCGTCATGCGTCCACTGCCCTCGCCTGCTTCCAGCGCCCCCTCCGGCTCGGCCTTTGTCGCGTCGGGCGACATCACGCAACGCGTCGTTCAGGGCGCCGGCGGCGATCCCGGACGGGCGCGTCGCGGGCCGTTTCGGCCGGGACAGCTGGTGCCCTCGCGGGCTCGACTGGAGGCGCGCCTGCTGGCGCGGACGTTCCGGGTGGTCGACATGCTGGCCGCGGCCGGCTTCGCTCTGGCCCTGACGCTGCAAGGTCATCCGGTCGCCGCCGTGCTCTGGGCATTGGTCGTGACAGCGGGCCTGCGCATCGCCGGCGGCTATGCCTTCCCGCGCAAGGCAAGCCTGTTGCGCCATCTGGGCGGTGTCATCCTCGCTCTGGCGGCCGCCGTCGGCGCCGCCGCCTTGCCGATTCTGGGCTCCGGTCGTGGCGGCGCCACTGCCTATGCGACGCTGACCAGCGCAGTCCTTGTCGTGGCCTGCCTGCACGCAGTGTGGTGGACGATCATCGCGCGCGGCCGCGCCCAGGGCCACCTGACGCCTAACATCGTCGTGGTCGGCGCCACAGCCAATGCTCAGCGCCTGATCGAGGCCGCCATGCGCACGGGTGAGGTCAACGTCCTGGGGGTGTTCGACGACCGCCTGGACCGCGCGCCGGAGAACATCATGGGCGTGCCGGTGCTGGGCGACACCACCGCCCTGCTCGACCACCGCATCATGCCCTATGTCGACCGCGTGGTGATCGCCGTCGCCTCGACCGCCCAGGCCCGCGTGCGCCAGCTGGTCGAGAAGCTGGACGTGCTGCCCAACCCGCTGAATCTCTTCATCGACGTCGGCGGCTCCAACGAAGACGATGCGGCCCTGGCCCGCATCGCCGCCGGCCACGAGAGCGACCTGACCGGCGCCAAGTCTGGCTCCAAGCGCCGCGCCTTGCTCAAGCGCGCCCAGGACGTCGTCGTGGCTAGCGTGGGCTTGCTGGTCGCCGGTCCGGTCATGCTGATCGTCGCTCTGGCCGTGAAGCTGGACAGTCCTGGCCCGATCTTCTTCCGCCAGCGTCGCCACGGCTTCAACAACGAGGCGATCCTCGTCTGGAAGTTCCGTTCGATGCGCCACGAGATGGCCGACGCCAACGCCGCCCGTCAGATCAGCGCCAATGACGACCGCGTCACCAAGGTCGGCAAGTTCATCCGCAAGACCAGCCTCGACGAGCTGCCTCAACTGTTCAACGTGCTGACGGGCGAGATGTCCATCGTCGGCCCCCGTCCGCACGCCATCGGCATGAAGACCGGCGGCGTCGAGTCGGCAAAGCTCGTCGCCCAGTACGCCCACCGCCACCGCATGAAGCCCGGCCTGACCGGCTGGGCCGCTATCAAGGGTTCGCGTGGTCCCGTCGACACGCCCGAGAGCGTGCGCTTGCGGGTCGCCCTGGACGTCGAATACATCGAACGCCAGTCGTTCTGGCTGGACCTCTACGTCATCGCCATGACCATCCCCTGCCTGCTGGGCGACCGGTCGGCGGTGCGCTAGGCGCGGCCCGATGTTCTGGCGCGGCGTCCTCGGCTATCTGCCGGTCAATATCGTTCAGGGCATGGTGGGCCTGCTCACCATCGTGCTGTTCACGCGCGTACTGGACCCGGCCCAGTACGGCGTCTACGCGCTGGCCTTCTCGGTCGGCAGCCTGACCCAGACCGTGCTGCTGACCTGGACGGAAGCGGCGATGGCCCGCTTCCTGGCGACGCGCGAAGGCGACGGCCGCATGGCCGATCACTTCGCCACTCTCTACCGCCTCTGGATCGGCGCTGCGGTCGTCGTTCCCCTGGCCTGCGCCGCGGTCCTGCTGTCGCCGCTGAACCCGCCCCTGAAGATCGCCATCGTCGCGGCCGTGGCCTCGACCCTGGTCAACAGCCTGATGCGTCTGGCTCAGGAACGCCGCCGAGCGGCGGGCGAGGTCTCGGGCTCGGCGCTGTTGAGCATCATCCAGAGCCTGGGCGGCTTCCTGGTCGGCCTGGGCCTGGCTCTGACTGGTCTGGGCGGCGCAGCGCCGGTGCTAGGCGTCGGCGTCACCTCGGCGGTGTGCCTGGCGCTGGTGCTGCCGGGCGAGCTGAAGCGTATGACCGGCGGCAAGTTCGACAGGGATCTGGCCAGGGCCTATGCCGCCTATGGCGTGCCGGTCTCGATGTCGCTGATCCTGGCCGGAGTTCTGGCCAGCACCGATCGCCTGCTGCTGGGCGCATTTCTCGATGAAGCGACGGTCGGCGTCTACCACGCCGGCTATTCGCTGGGCAGTCGCACCCTGGACGTCGTGTTCATCTGGCTGGGCATGGCCGGCGCGCCTGCGCTGATCTCGGCCCTGGAACGCGGCGGCCAGCCCGCCCTGACCGAGGCCGCTCGCGAGCAGGCCAGCTTCATGACCTTGCTGACCTTGCCCGCAGCCGTAGGCCTGGCCCTGGTCGCCCGCCCCCTGGCGGATCTGATGGTCGGCGAGGAGCTGCGCCACGGCGCCAGCCATGTGACGCCCTGGATCGCCGTCAGCGGCTGGCTGTCGGGCGTGACGACCTACTATCTGCTGCAGGCTTTCACCTTGGCGCGCCGTACGCCGCTGCTGATCGTCAGCATGAGCGTGCCGGCGATCGCCAATGTGATCCTGAACCTGCTGCTGATCCCGCGGCTAGGCCTGGACGGCGCCCTGTGGGCCACGACGATCAGCTATGGCCTGGGCGCCGTCGCCGCCTGGGCCCTGGGCCGGCGCGGCTGTCCGCTGCCGATCCCGTGGAGCGTGCTGGCCAAGGCCGGCGTCGCCTGCGTGGCCATGGGCGTCTGCGTCTCGCTCGTGCCGGCGTTCGGCGGTATCCTGGAACTGGCCTTGAAGGCCGGCGTCGGCGCGGTTGTCTACGGCGCCATCGTGCTGGGCCTCGACATCGGGGGCCTGCGCGCCAAGCTTTCTGTTCTCATTCGTCGGAGGGCCCCTGCCCTATGACCATCGCCATCAACGAACTTCGCATCGAGAACGGCGCCTGGGCCAATGCCCAGCCGCGGCTGTCGGTCCTGATCCCCACCTTCCGCGACGACCCTAGCGCCCTGCTCAAGGCTCTGGACGATCCGAGCGTTGAAGCCGAGATCGTGGTGCTGGACGATGGCGGCGGCGACAACGCCCTGGCCGAGCGCATCGCCCGACGGATCCAGAAGATGCGCGTCCCGGCCCGCTTCGTCCGGCTGTCGGGCAACGAAGGCCGCGCCAGGGGCCGTAACCGCCTGGCCAGCCATGCCCGCGGCGGTCACTTCCTGTTCCTGGACAGCGACATGCTGCCCGACACGCCCGACTTCCTGTCGCGCTGGGCGGCGGTGGCCCAGAGCGAGGCCCCGGTGGCGTTCGGCGGCTTCACCCTGGACCAGACGCCCCTGCGCCCCGAGCACGCCCTGCACCGGGCCATGGCGCTGAAGAGCGACTGTACGCCCGCGCCCGAGCGCGCCAAAGCGCCGGAGAAGCACGTTTTCACCTCGAACCTCCTGGTCCGCCGCGACGTGTTCGAGACGATCGGCTTCGATGAAGGCTTCGCCGGCTGGGGCTGGGAGGACGTCGAATGGGCGATGCGGGTCGTACGCCAGCATCCGATCCTGCACATCGACAACACCGCCACCCACCTGGGCCTGGACCCCGCCCCGGCCATGGCCGCCAAGTACGAGCAGTCAGCGGCCAATTTCGCCCGCGTGGTGGCCACGCATCGCGACATCGTCAGCGCCTATCCCAGCTACAAGGTCGCCAAGGCGCTGAAGCCGATCCCGCTGCGCGGCGTGTGGCGACCGATGCTGAAGTCGATCGCCCTGGCTGAGGCCGCTCCCGTTTCCCTGCGCGCGTTCGCCATGCGGCTGTACCGCGCGTCCCTCTATATCGAGGCCGTCTGATGCAGGTCGAATTCGAGAAGGTCGACGCCTACGAACCCGACCGCACGCTGAAGGGCAAGCTGCGCCGGCGCCTCATCCGCCTGGCCCATCGCCGTCCAGCCAAGGTCGCGCTGGAGCGGCCCATGGTGTCGTTCAGCTTCGACGACGCCCCCGCCACCGCCTGCGAGGCGGGCGCCAAGGCGCTGGAGGCGCGAGGCCTGCGCGGCACCTACTATTTCGCCGCCGGCCTGGCTGGGCGCGATGGCCCCATGGGCCGCTTCGCTACCGGCGCAGATGCCCGACGCCTGCATGAGGCCGGGCACGAGATCGCCTGCCACACCTTCTCGCACCTGGACTGCGGCCAGTCGTCCAAGGCGACCACCCTGGCCGACATCGACCAGAACGCCGAGAGCCTGGCCCAATGGGGCGCGGGCGAGCCGGTCAGCTTCGCCTATCCCTATGGCGACGTTGGCGCACCGGCGAAGACGGCGCTGGCGGGTCGCTTCAAGACCCTGCGCGCCCTGCATCACGGCCTGATCGCCGACGGCGCCGATCTGAACCAGGCCCCTGCGGTCGGCGTCGAAGGCGCAGACGGCGAGGCGGTCGCCCACAGCTGGCTGGACAAGGCCAAGGCCCGAAAGGCCTGGCTTATCCTCTACACCCATGACGTGGCCGAAGAGCCTTCGCAGTGGGGCTGCACGACGAGCGCGCTGGAGCGGCTGATCGACCGCGCTGTGGCGGAGGGCTTCGACGTGGTGACGGTGGCCGAAGGCGCAAGGAGGATCGGCCTCTAGCTCTCGAGCGCGCGGTCCGAGAAGGCCAGCTTGGCGGCCAAGGCGACGAACACCAGCCAGCGGAAGTCGTTGTAGATCACCGCGATGCTCTCGGTCAGGCTGACCAGGGAAAAGACGATCAGGAACGGGAACGCCAGCAGCGCCCCGCGTTCGCGGAACACCGCGATCAGCGCCAGGGCCATGGCCTGCAGGTAGAACAGCCCCCAGGCCGCCAGCCCGAACAGACCGATGCCGATCCACTGCTCGATCCACGAATTGTGGGCGTGCTGCGGCGTGAACTTGGCGTCGTGGACGATCCAGGCCAGGGGACCGCGTCCCGACTTGTCGTCCCAGACCGCGGCATAGCCGTAGCCCTCCCACGGCCGCTGTTCGATCTGGCGCATGGCCGCCTCCCAGATCTGGGTGCGGCCCGTGAGGGTGGCGTCCTTTCCCAGAATCCCGAGGAAGACGTCGGAAGCCAGCAGCAGGAAGAGGACCAGCAGCATCACGCCGGTGACCCCCGCCCAGGTCGCCGCGGCGCCGAGGGCGGGTCCACGCTGGCAGATCCAGACGAAGCCCAGCGCCATCAGGCCCAGCATCAGCGAGGCCAGCGAGGTCTTGGACTGCGACAGCAGCACCAGACCCACCGCCAGCCCGCCGAAGATCAGCCACAGCTTGCTGCGATCTCGATCCATCAAGGCCGCGGCCCACAGGGCGCAGGCGCCGAGCGCCATCAGACCGCCCAGCGAGTTCTTCTCCATCCACAGGCCGCGCCAGGCGCCGGGGAAGAGCTCGGTCATCACCCCGATTGACGGCACGGCGATGCAGATCACGTAGCAGGCCACGATCAGCAGAGCGAAGACGGCGGCTATGATGCGCGTCATATCCAGCCAGCTGAACCGGGCGGCCAGCGCCAGGCCCGACATCGTGGTGCAGCCCACGGCGAAGCCCCGGCGGATCGAGACGCCAGGATCGATCGACCAGGTGATCGACGCCACGACCACGCCCATCAGGATGATCAGGAAGGGCTGGCGCAGCGTCACCCGGACCAGGTTCCAAGGGCGCGCCAGCATCAGGAAGAAGGCCAGGGCGTAGGCGGGCAGATAGGCGACGCGCAAGAGGCCCGAGGCCGACTCGTCGGCCTTCTCGCCAAAGAGCGGCAACTGCCAGCCGCCGCTGTAGATCAGCAGCATGATGACGGCCACGATCATGGCCAAGGCCGAGATGTTCGAAGTTCGCGGCGGCGCGGCTGCCGCCCCGTCCCACAGGACGCCGCTCGGAACGCCCTTGGGGGCGTCCCAGGTCACGGCAGGATGGCCTTCAGGAAGCCGGGCGGCTCGACCGAGACCTTGTTGAAGAACATGCCTGCGCAGCGTCCGCCAGCGGCGGTCAGGGCGTCGCGCAGCATGGCCGGGCGGCGCACGTCCGGCTCGGCGGCCGAAACCACCAGCACGCTCTGATCCATGTGCTCGGCGACCGTGACGCCGGCCTGCGAGCGATCGATGGACGGGCTGTCGACGACAATGACCTCGGCGTGCTTGCGCAGCGCCCGCCAATAGTCTGCCGACGGAATGACGTGGGCCTGCTGGCGACCGCGCAGGGCTTCGCGATTGAAGCGGGCGACCCAAAGGCGTGGCCCGCCGACGCTGTGGCCCGTCAGAAACTTGGAGTCCGGCCACACACCGCCTTCGGCGCGCGGGGCGGGCGGCTGAACGGTGAAGAAGGCCGAGCCATCGGGCGAGGCCGCGACCGGCGGTCCGATCCGGCCGTAGCGGGCGGGATCTTCGGACAACTCGCGAAACTGGCTGGGACTGGCGAGGTCGAGATCGATCAACCAGGTTTTGCGGCCGGCGCGATGCGAGGCGAAGCGGGCGAACTCGCGGGCGACGGTCGAGGTCCCCTCCCCACGCCTAGCCGAGATGAACTGTATGACGTGCGGACGGCCGGCCGCAGGCGCACCCAGTGCGCTCCACAGCTCAGTCATCTCGACGTTCAAATCCACCATCTACCGAATCGCCGCGTTCTTGGGGTCTCGCAAGTTGCGATATTAACCTTGCTGGCGAAAGGCGACGAAAGCACTCACCGCTTGACCCCGGCGGTGGCCAGGACGGGCATGCCCAGGGTGCGCGAAGCCGAGGCCGGAGTCTGCAGGCCCGGTCGCAGGAACATGCGAACCAGACCCGCGCACAGGGCGGTGAACGCGGCGAACATCACGGCCAGGGCCAGGACGGGCTTCTTCAGGCTCTTGCCGGTCGAAGGGGCCACGGCGCGCTGGACGATGCGGATGTTGTCGCTGGTCTCGGCCGACATCTGGCGCTGGGCCTCGTCCTGCTGCTCGCGGACCGTGAAGTCGCGGACATTGGAGGACAGCACGTCGCGGTCACGCGACAGCTCGTTGAACTGCGGCTCCAGGGACGCCAGACGCAGCAGGCGCTCGTTCACACCCTGGGTCTGCTGGGTGTAGGCCGTCAGCGACTGCTGCAGCGCCGCCACCTCGGCCCGCAGGTCGTTGCGGGTGCTGGCGAGGGTCTGCCAGATCGGATTGGGGCCGCTGCGGCGAGCGGCCTCGCCGACGGTGCGCCCCGCGGCCAGGCCGCGCTCCAGCTGGGCGATCTGGGCGTTGATGTCCTGCACCGGCTGGGCGCCGGGCGTGTAGCGCGCCAGAAGGCTTTCGCGATCCAGCTTCAGCTGGGCCAGCTTGGCCGAGGCGGTCATGTCGAGGTCGCGATAGAGAATGGCTTCCGCCGGCGTCTTGGCCAACTCGGCTTCGACGACGGCCAGGCGGCCCGTGCGATCCTGCAGTTGCGCCTCCACCGAATAGCGCTGCTGCTCCACGCTGGCCTGCAGCTGGGTCAGGGCCGTCTTCTGGGCGGTGAAGTCGCCGATATCGTTGGTGGTCAGGAAGTCCTGGTAGGCCGCGTCGGCCTGCCCCAGCTTCTGAGAGAAGATGTCGCGCTGACGCTGCAGGACGGTGTTGTCGCCGTCGATCAGCAGGCTGCGCCGGTAGACCAGATATTCCTCGAGCAAGGTGTTGAGCACCTTCTCGGCCATGTCCGGACTGTCGTTCTGGTAGGCCAGCCGAATGATCGAGTTGTCCGGTGCGGTCTCGATCTTCAGGCTCTTGCCGATGGTGTCGCGGCCCTCGGCGATCAACTTGCGCTTACCCTCCGGCGTCGCGCCATTGTACTTGGCCGCGTGCTTGGGGAAGATGTTGGCGAAACCGATCTTGCGGATCACCCGCTCGCGCAGCTCGCCGCTGCCCAGGATCTCGGCTTCAGACTGGATGACTTCGTCATTGTTGGGCACAGCGCCACGGCCGGCGTCGCCGGCGCGAGGTTCGTAGACGTATTCCTGGCCCAGGCGGACGAACAGGCTGGACTGGGCCGTGTAGCTCTTCTTCAGCGTCGTGGCGAAGGCAAAGCCCAGGGCGACGATGACCACGAACACGACAAGCATCAGGAAACGCTCGCGCCACAGCAGGGTGACGAAGTCGGTCGGGGCATATTGCGGACGCGCAGCGGGACTGCTCGCAGCCCGACGGGGCGGCGAGTCGTGCGGCACGCTGGTCCAGGCGCTCGTCGACATGCGAATCCAATTGATCCAAACTGGCTCGCACCGTGGGGCGACCAGCCTTAAGGGTTCGTTACCCATTCCTGTTAAGACTTGTCGCATGCAGAGCCGCACGCACCTTTCGACGGCCTTAGCCGTGATCCTGTTGGCCGGCGGCGTCACCGCCTGCGGCCATATGGACGTCGAACCGGTCACGCCGGGCCCCAGACCTACCGCCAACTTCTCTAATATCGGTTACGCGGACTGGTCCGAGGACGAGCCGTCCTATCGCTTCTATCCGGGCGACGAGGTCGATGTGGCCGTGCCGTCGGCTCCGGAACTGAACAAGACCACGACGGTGCAACCCGACGGGCGCATCACTTTGCCGCTGATCAATCCGGTCATGGCGGCCGATCGCACGATCGACGAGCTGCAAGGCTCGATCAGCCAGGCCTATGCCGGCCAACTGCTACGGCCTCAGGTGCAGGTTTCGGTGAAGTCGACGACGCCGCTCAAGGTGTTCGTCGGCGGCGAGGTCGGCAATCCCGGCGTCTTCGACATGGCCGGCGACAGCGACGCGCTGCGGGCCGTCATCCAGGCGGGCGGCTTCAAAACCAGCGCCAAGCGCAATCAGGTTGTGATCATTCGTCGCGGCCCCGACGGCCGGGCGATGATGCGGACGGCGGACCTGCTACGAGGCCTGACCAGCCCGGGCGGCGCGGATCTCATTCCCCTGCGCCGCTTCGATATCGTCTACGTGCCGCGCAGCGGCGTGGCCGAAACGGGTCTGTTCATGCAGCAGTACTTCCGCGACCTGCTGCCGGTCAGCTTCAGCTACGCAGTCAACGGCAACATCCGCTGAGAGGTAGTCTGAACCCGGGTGACCGGGTTCAGCCGTGGGCGAGCCATTCGCGAGCCTGGCGCTGAGCTTCAGCGACGTCTTCGCTTTGCATCTCTTGCGACAGTTCCTTGCGGTAGACCTTGGCTTCGACCGAACCGCGCATGGCGGCCAGGTTGAACAGCATGTGGGCCGAGACGTAGTCCAGCGGCGCGCCGCCCTGGCCGGTCGAATACAGCAGGCCCATGCGGAACAGCTCGTCACCGGTCGACTCTGCGGTTGGCAGCGGCAGCATGGCGACGACGGCCGGCGGAACGTCATTCATGATCATCATTGGCTCATCTCCTCTCTCAAGCTCGCCCCGGCGTTTTGCCGGTTCTGAGCCTGATCGAAGAAAAGTCCCGCGCCACTGAACATATAGTTAAGCGCGCAGAGAGCATAAATGACGCACCCGGTTACTGTTCGTTGACTCTGATTACTCGGCGTAAATCACAGTAATCAGAGCCTTAACGCGCACGCTGCCCGAACAGGACTCTACGGGCGTCTTCGGCCGCTTTCCCCGACGATTGCAGGCCTCCGGAGCGCAACTCGGCGCCCAGCTTAAAGCCTTTCTGCACGTTTTCCCGCGCGCCGACCCGCTCGAACCACGTCCTCAAATTGGGGAACTCGTCGAGAATGATGCCCTGGTTCTTCCACGGGACGATCCAGGGCCAGATCATGAAGTCGGCGATGGACAATTGGCCGCAGACGAAATCGCGCCCTTCCAGCTGCTTGTCGAGCACGCCGTACAGGCGATGGGTCTCGTTGGTGTAGCGGATGGCGCCGTAGGCGATCTGGCGCTGGTCGGCGATGATCGCCGACGCGTACTGGCGGAAGTGATGGGTCTGGCCGGCCATCGGTCCCAGCCCGCCCATCTGCCACATGACCCACTGGTCGATCAGCACTCGGTCGCGCTCGGTCTCGCCATAGAACTGGCCGGTCTTGCGGGCCAGATACTGCAGGATCGCGCCGGACTCGAAGACCGAGATCGGCTGGCCGTCGGGGCCATCGGGATCGACGATGGCCGGCATGCGGTTGTTGGGGCTGATGGCCAGGAACTCCGGCTTGAACTGCTCGCCCGCGCCGATGTTCACGGGGATCATCTCGTAGGGCAGCCCCATCTCCTCCAGAGCGATGGAGACCTTCCAGCCGTTCGGCGTAGGCCAGTAGTGCAGTTCGATCGGACGGCTCATCGGTCGTGGCTCCCGCTTATCTCTCGTTGCCGCAGAACATGGCGGCGACCGCCCTTCCCGCCAAGGCTTCCCCGGTGAAATGATCCCTGACGGCGTCGTTCAGATGCGGTTCAGCCGAAAACCGTCATCGTACGTTTCAAGGTCGAGGGAAGTTTTTGGCGGCGCCTCTCGAAGGATCCGCCCGACCATCAGGAGATGACGACATGAAACGTCTGATGCTCACCATCGCCGCCGTGGCCGCCGTGGCCGGGCCGATGGCTCTGTCGGCCAGCCAGGCGTCCGCCCAGGATCGCGGCCGCTGGGAACACGGCGACCGTGGCGGTCGCGACTGGGATCGCGGCGACCGCGGCCGTGACCGTGATCGCGGCGGCTGGGACCGCGGCCGCGGCGACCGTGGCTGGGATCGCGGCGACCGTTGGGATCGTGGCCGTCACAACGGCTACTATTATAACAATCGCTGGTCTTATGGCCCGCCGCCGCCCGCCTATTACGGTCGTCCGGGCTATCGCCCCGGTTACAACGCCTGGCGTCGCGGCGCCTATCTGCCGCAATACTATCGCGGCGACTACTATCGGATGAACGACTACGGCCGTTACGGTCTGCGCGCGCCGCCCCGCGGCTACTATTGGTACCGCAGCGGCAATGACTACATCCTGGCTGCGATCGCCACGGGCCTGATCTTCGACGTGATCGCCAACCGCTAGACCTCAACTGGTTTTGCGAAGGCATGAGCGGCGTCCTGAGTATGCCTCAGGGCGCCGTTTTGCGGTCACGAGCGCCGCAACCTCGCCGCGCATGGGGCGCAAAGGCCCGATTGCGAAGCTAATTCGACCGCATTGCGCCGTCAGCGTTTGTCCTGCGTCACACTCCGACGTTGCAGCAACACGGTTCCGCCCGATGAAGACCCTGCGCACCTCCGCCGCCGTCCTGTCCCTGGCCGCCGCCGCTTTCGCCGGCTCGGCCTTCGCTCAGTCGACCTTGCCCCAGACCAGCCCGGCCGATCCCCAGTCCAGCGTGACGACGCCGGCTCCGACCAACGACGCCCTGCCGCCCGCCGACAGCGCCACGACCCTGCCGTCGACCGAAGCGGCCCCGCCGGCCAGCAGCGCCACCGATCTGGGCAGCCCGACCTCGGCCACCGCGCCCGCCGCTGAAGAGCAGGCAGCTCCGGCCGACGACGCCAAGGCCGCCAAGAAGTCCAAGAAGCACAAGGGCCACGCCGAAGAGCCGGCCGCCCCGAACTAATAAAAGTCTCGCATCAACGAAGAAGGGCCCGCGGCTTGCGCCGCGGGCCCTCGTCGTTTCTGGCTGCCTGCGACGCCTATTCGGCGACGCCCAGCTTCTTGCGCAGCAGCTCGTTGACCGTGCCCGGATTGGCCTTGCCGCCCGTGGCCTTCATGACCTGGCCGACGAACCAGCCCAGGGCTTGGGGCTTGTCCTTCACGGCCTCGGCCTTGTCGGGATTGCCGGCGATCAGATCATCGATGGCCTTCTCGATGGCGCCGGTGTCATTGATCTGCACCAGGCCGCGCTTCTCGACGATCTCGGCGGGACGACCCTCGCCGGCCCACATGTGCTCGAAGACCTCCTTGGCGATCTTCGACGAGATGGTGCCATTCTCGATCAGCTCGACCAGCTGGGCAATGTCCGAGGACGGCAGCGGCGAGGCGGCGATCTCGTGACCGCCGGCCGACAGCTTGGACAGCAGTTCGTTGGTCACCCAGTTCGAGACCAGCTTGGCGTCGCGGCCCTTCGCGGCGGCTTCAAAGTAGTCGGCGCGGTCGCTCTCGATGATCAGCACGCCCGCGTCATAGGCCGACAGTCCGTACTGGCTCTGCAGGCGCGCCTTCTTGGCGTCCGGCAGTTCCGGCAGGGTCGCCTCCAGATCCTTGACCCAGGCCGGGTCCAGAACCAGCGGCAGCAGGTCGGGATCGGGGAAGTAGCGGTAGTCGTGCGCCTCTTCCTTCGACCGCATCGAGCGGGTCTCGCCCTTGGTCGGGTCGAACAGGCGGGTTTCCTGGTCGATCACGCCGCCGTCTTCCAGGATCTCGATCTGGCGACGGGCCTCGTATTCGATGGCCTGCTGGATGTAGCGGTACGAGTTGACGTTCTTGATCTCGCAGCGCGTGCCCAGGTGCTTGAAGCTGCCGGTCTCACGGAACTTCTCGTAGTCGCCGGGGCGGCAGACCGAGACGTTGACGTCCGCGCGCAGATTGCCCTTCTCCATGTCACCGTCGCAGGTGCCCAGGTAGACGAGGATCGTGCGCAATTTCTTGACGTAGGCGGCCGCCTCTTCCGAGGTGCGCATGTCGGGCTTGGAGACGATCTCCATCAGCGCCGTGCCTGCGCGGTTCAGGTCGACATAGGTCGCGTTCGGATCCTGGTCGTGCAGCGACTTGCCCGCGTCCTGTTCCAGGTGCAGGCGCTCGATGCGGACGTCGAAGGTCGTGCCGTCGTCGCGCTCGACGGTGACGACGCCCTCGCCGACGATCGGCTGGTCGAACTGGCTGATCTGATAGCCCTGCGGCAGGTCGGGATAGAAGTAGTTCTTCCGATCGAAGCGGCTCTTCAGATTGATCTGCGCCTTGAGGCCCAGACCAGTCTTCACCGCCTGTTCAACGCAGAAGCCGTTCAGAACCGGCAGCATACCCGGCATGGCGGCGTCCACGAGGCTGACCTGCTCGTTCGGGCCCGCGCCGAAACCAACGGCGGCGCCCGAGAACAGCTTCGACTTGCTGGCGACCTGGGCGTGGACCTCGAGGCCGAGGACGATTTCCCAGGGGCCGGTGCGACCTTGGATCGTTTTGGAATCTTGCGTCATGGCCGTCTCTCTACATCAAGCGGACGGGGCCGGAAAAGCTCTCGGACGCCGCCATGGTCATCTTCTCGGTCCCAAGTCCGGCAAGGCTTTGACGCCGCCGATCGTAAGCAGAACCGTTCGTTCTCCGACTTTTTTGAATAAGGCCGGATTGAGTCAAATCCGGCGCCATTGCGAGGCAAGGGAACCGTCGAGTTATCGCATCGTTCTTTTCCTCGAACAGCTCACTTACGGAGGTAGAAATGCCCACCGCTCGCCCCGCTCTCAATTTTGATGCTCCGGAACCGGTTGTGACGACTGATCCGAATGCTTCGGCTCTGTTTCCCAGCCAGCCGGTCTATGCCCGCACGCCGAAGAAGAAAGCGTCTGGCAACCTGCCGCTTCTGGTCGGCGCGCCCGTCCTGGCCGTCGCCGTCGGCGCTCTGGCTTGGGGCATGATGGCCAATCGCGGCGAGGCCCCGACCGATCCGGCCTCAATGCAAACCGCGGTCGCCGACACCCCGACGACTGCGCCAGTCACCCCGGCGACGCCGACGCCGATCCCGCAGCCGACCGAACTGGCCGTAAATGAGCCTGCCCCGGCTCCGGCCCCGGTCGCCCGCTCGGCCGAGCCTCGCGCCGCGGCTCCGGCCCGTCCGGCCGCCCGTCGCGCCGCGCCAGTGGTCGAGGAGACCGCGCCGTCGGCTGAAGCCGCTTCGGCCAATGTCAGCGCTACCGTTCCGGCCACGCCGCCGACCGTGAACGCCGCGCCGGCCGCCGCGGCCATCGCTGAGCCGCCGCCGCTGGTCATTCCGGCTCCGGCCGCTCCGGCTGCCGCTCCGACCCAGCCGATGTAACCAGGGTCCCACACCCCGGAACGAAGAAGGGCGGCTCCACCGGAGCCGCCCTTTTTACATCACCACCACTTTTCGGCTTTGGCCGTGAAGCCCGCAGCCTTCTCGACCGCGCCAGCGACCGAGAACACCGTCCCCTCGTCGAGGGGCTTGCCGATGATCTGCAGACCCAGCGGCAGGCCGTTGGCGTCGAGGCCGGCCGGAAGCGACAGGCCTGGCAGACCCGCCAGGTTGGTCGTCACCGTGAAGACATCGTTCAGGTACATGGCGACCGGGTCGTCGCTGTTCTCGCCCAGGCCGAACGCCGCCGAAGGCGCGGTCGGGGTGAGGATCGCGTCGCACTTCTGCCAGGCGTTGTCGAAGTCTTCGGCGATGCGTCGGCGCACCTTCAGGGCCTTCAGATAGTAGGCGTCGTAATAGCCCGCCGACAGCACATAGGTGCCGATCATGATGCGGCGCTTGACCTCGTCGCCGAAGCCCGCGGCGCGGGTCTTCTCGTAGATCTCGGTCAGGTTGGCGCCGTCCTCGCGCAGGCCGTAGCGCATGCCGTCGTAACGAGCGAGGTTCGAGGACGCCTCGGCGGGGGCCACGATGTAGTAGGCCGGCAGGGCGTACTTGGTGTGCGGCAGGCTGATGTCGACGATCTCGCAACCGGCCTCCTTCAGCCAGGCGATGCCGTCCTGCCAGAGCTTCTCGATCTCGGCCGGCATGTTGTCGACGCGGTATTCGGCGGGGATGCCGATGCGCAGGCCCTTCACCGACTTGCCGACGAACTGGGTGAAGTCCGGCACGGGGATGTCGAGGCTGGTCGAGTCCTTGGCGTCATGGCCCGACATCGAAGTCAGCAGGAGAGCCGCGTCCTCGACCGTCTTGGCGATGGGGCCAGCCTGGTCCAGCGAGCTGGCGAAGGCCACGACGCCCCAGCGCGAGCAGCGGCCATAGGTCGGCTTGATGCCGACGGTGCCGGTGAAGGCGGCCGGCTGGCGGATCGAGCCGCCGGTGTCGGTGGCGGTGGCGCCCAGGCACAGGTCGGCGGCGACGGCCGCGGCCGAACCACCCGACGAACCGCCCGGGGTCAGGGCCTTGTCCGAACCCTTGGCGCGCCAGGGGTTGGTCACCGGACCGAAATAGGAGGTCTCGTTCGACGAGCCCATGGCGAACTGGTCGAGGTTCAGCTTGCCCAGCATCACCGCGCCGTCGCGCCACAGCTGGCTGGTCACCGTCGACTCATAGGTCGGGATGAAGCTTTCCAGAATCTTGGAGCAGGCCGTGGTGCGCACGCCCTCGGTGCAGAAGAGGTCCTTGACCCCCAGCGGCGCGCCTTCCAGCGGACCGGCCTCGCCCAGCGCCCGGCGGGCGTCGGACTTGGCGGCCATGTCGAGGGCCTTTTCCGGGGTTTCCAGGATGTAGGCGTTCAGGCCGCGCGCGCCTTCGACGGCGTCGATGTGCGCCTGGGTCAGTTCGACCGAGGTGAACTCGCCCTTGGCCAGGCCATCGACGGCGGCCGTCAGGGTCAGTTTCGTCAGGGCGCTCATTATTCGACCACCTTGGGCACGACGAAGAAGTTGTTGATCGACTTGGGCGCGTTGCTGGTCACGCGGGCCGGATCGCCGCCCATGGTGACGACGTCGTCGCGCAGCGGCAGGCCGGCGGCCACGACGCTGGTCAGCGGCTCGACGCCGTCGGTGTCGACCTCGGCCAGTTGCTCGATCCAGGTCATGATGCCGTTCAGCTCCTGGGCCAGGGGCTCCAGTCGCTCTTCGGGCGTCGCGATGCGGGCGAGGCGCGCGACCTTCCGCACGGTGGCGGCGTCAATGGCCATGGGGATCTCCTGAAATTCGAGTGCGTGGGTTAGCGGTCCCGAGACGAGGTTTCAAGCGCGCCGGCTCCTGATAAGGAGAGCCATGCCCGTTCTCGACATCGAAGACTTCGCCGCCGCCCTGCCCCAGTACGCTCCCCTTGTGGGCCTGGATCCCGGCGAGAAGACTATTGGGGTAGCCGTCTCGGACGTCACCCGCACCGTCGCCAGCCCGCTGGCTCTGATCGAAAAGACTAAGTTCAGCAAAGACGCCGAGACCCTGTTCAAGCTGATGGACAGCCGCGGCGCCATTGGCATCGTCGTGGGCCTGCCGATGAACATGGACGGCACCGAGGGCGTGCGCTGCCAGTCCAACCGGGCTCTGGCCCGCAATCTGTTGCGCCTGAAGCCCGAGCTGCCGATCACCTTCTGGGACGAGCGCCTGTCGACGGCGGCGGTCACTCGGGTGCTGATCGACGAGCACGACGTCAACCGCAAGCGCCGCGCCGAGGTCGTCGACAAGATGGCAGCCGGCTGGATCCTGCAGGGCGCGCTGGAGCGGCTACGGGGGCTCTAGCCTCACGACACGCCCGCTTTCGCGCAGCCGTGCTTGCAAACCATGCATCGCGACATCCCCGCCCTCGCCGGGCGTTGGGATCGCTTGCGTTCGCGCCCCTTGCATTGAGATAGTTTTTATTATCGTAATGCGGATGACCGGTCGGAGTACTGGATTTAGGGGAGTGAGTTATGAAGGCGCCTATGCTCATGGGGTGCGCCGTTCTGGCGCTGTCGACCGGCTTCGCCCAGGCCCAGACCGCACCGCCGGCGGCGGACAATTCCGCGATCGCCGAGATCGTCGTCACCGCCCAGAAGCGCGCCGAGAACCTGCAGGACGTGCCGGTGTCGGTGACCGCCCTGACCAGCGAGACCCTGGCCGCGCGGGGCGTCACCAACGTCCTGGCCCTTAACAACATGGCCCCCGGCATGCGGATCAGCGCCAACGACGCGGCCGCCAATCCCAAGATCTATATCCGCGGCGTGGGCCTCAGCGACTTCAACCCCAACGCCTCCAGCGGCGTCGGCGTCTATGTGGACGGCGTCTATGTCGGCTCGCCTCTGGCCCAGATGGCCGGCTTCTTCGACCTGGCCCAGGTCGAGGTGCTGCGCGGCCCGCAGGGCACGCTGTACGGCCGCAACACCAACGGCGGCGCGATCAACATCACCACCAAGCGGCCGACCCAGACCTTCACGGCTGACGCCTCGCTGGAATACGCCACCTTCAACGCCGTGCGCGCCGAGGCGGCCGTCGGCGGTCCGATCATCGCCGACAAGCTGGCCTTCCGCGCCGCCGCCCAGCTGACCCGCGACGACGGCTATACCCACAACCGCGTGACGGGGAACGACCTGAACGCCGCCGACAATTGGGCCGGCCGCCTGTCGCTGCTGTACACGCCCAGCGACGACTTCGAGGTGCTGGCCCAGGTCAATCGCTACGTGAACCGCGGCGACGCCATCACCCCGCAGCACCGGGCGCTATTCCCCAGCGACGCGGCCTCGACCGGGCCGGACGGTCTGTGCCTGGCCAGCGCCTATGCCAGCGGGGCCTGCAGCGACCTGATGGGCTATGTCGACACCGACAAGAACGACCGCGCCGTCGACGCCAACCTGGAAGGCAAGGACAAGATCGACCTGTTCGGCGCCTCGGCCCAGGCGACCTGGTCGTTCAACAAGATGCAGCTGGTCTCGGTCACCGCCTGGCAATGGGCGCACCGCAACGACGTCGAGAACACCGACGGCAGCCCCCTGCAGATGCTGGAGATCAACTACCGCTCGCGCCATCAGCAGTTCACCCAGGAACTGCGCCTGCAGTCCGACGACCCGGCCGCGCGCCTCTCGTGGGTGCTGGGCGGCTACTTCATGGACGAACGGGTCGAAGACAACACCCGTCAGGACACCCTGCGCGACTTCCGCCCGTTTTTCGTTTCGCCCGACAATCCCACTGGCGTCAGCGCCGCCGACAGCGTGGCGGTGTTCGGCTGGCCCTATGTGCAGAAAACCAAGGGCTACGCGGTCTTCGGCCAGGCCGACTACAAGTTCAGCGACCGCCTGACCGGCACGGTCGGCCTGCGCTGGTCGGCCGACAAGAAGCACATGAACTATCGCAGCCAGATCGAGGACGGGGCCTTCATCCTGCTGGAGTCGGACCAGAAAAAGACCTTCTCGGCCTTCTCCGGACGCCTGGGCCTGCGCTACGAGCTGACGCCCGACACCAACATCTACGCGACCTACAATCGCGGCTACAAGGCAGGCGGCTTCTTCGGCGGCCTGGCCACCAGCCCCGAAGAGGTCGAGCCCTACGACAACGAGACCCTGGACGCCTACGAAGTCGGCATGAAGTCCGAGTTCTTCGACCGCCGGCTGCGCCTGAACGTTTCGGGCTTCTATTACGACTACAAGAACCAGCAGGTGTTCGCCCAGGCGCTGCGCAACGGCCTGACCGTGCTGGTCCTGGATAACGCCGCCAACTCCAAGGTCTATGGCGGCGAGGCCGAGATCACCGCCCGGCCTATCCAACCCCTGACCCTGACGGCCGGCGTCTCGCTGCTGCACGCCAAGTTCGGCGAGTACTTCAGCGAAGGCCAGGACTTCACCGGCAACTGGCTGCCCCAGTCGCCCAAAGTCACCTTCAACGTCGCGGCCAACTATGTCGCGCCCCTGGCCTCGGGCGCGTCGATCGTCGCCAATGTCGACGCCAACTACGGCTCCAAGGTCTATTTCGAGAACTCCAACGCCCCGCGCCTATCGCAGGACGCGGTGTGGGTGGCCGGCGCTCAGCTCAGCTGGCGCTCGCCCGATGGCGGGACCGAGGCCGGGGCCTTCGCCCGCAACCTGTTCGACAAGTCCTACGTCGTGTCGATCTCCAACATCGACAGCCTGGGCGAGGATCTGCTGACCATGAACCGGCCGCGCAGCCTGGGGGTGTTCCTGCGCTATCACTACTAGATCGTCCGCCGGGGTCGTGTGAGGCGGCCAATCTTGCTAACAGGGCATATGGCAAGAAACACCGCCACGAAGGCCGCCTCCCCCTCGCTCGACACCAAGTCACGACCGTCGCGTCGGCGCGGCCTGGATACGTTCGAAATCATCCTGACAACGGCCGGCGAGCTGCTGGCCGAGGTCGGCTTCGAACGACTGACGACCAACCTGGTGTGCCAGCGGGCCGGCCTGACGCCGCCGGCCCTCTACCGCTACTTCCCCAACAAGTACGCGCTGCTCAAGGAGCTGGCCCATCGGCTGATGGACGCCCAAGACAAGGCTGTGCTGGCCTGGATTGAGGCCGGCGGAACGCAATCATCCACACTGGAAGAGTCGGTCGCCAAGAACCGCGACCTGCAGAAGCAGATCAACGCCATCACCCGCGCCTTCCCGGGCGGCGATTGGATCCTGCGAGCCTTGCGCGCCCTCCCCGTGCTGCAGGAGGTGCAGACCGCCTCGCGTGACAGCGTCGCCGCGACTCTGTTCGAGATTTTGAGGGCCGATAACCCCGGCATCGACGAGAACCGGCTGCGCACCGCCACGCGCCTGACGACCCAGATGGCCTACGCCGCCACCGAAATGGTCCTGGAGGAGCCGGACCAGGACGAGGACCAGATCAACGAAGAGATCTGCTGGATGGTCGCGCTGTATTACGACCACCTCACGTCTGGCGGCGCGCCCCGAAAAGGCTGATCAGCACCAGGGACGCCGCCAGGCAGCCCGCTGACGTCAGCAGGGCGCGACCGACAGGCCCTTCCCCGACGAGCAGAGACGCCGCCAGCGGTCCGGCGCTGCTGCCGAGCAGTTGGGCTGCGCCCAGTTGCATGGAGGCGCGCCGGGTCGGGTCGATGCGGATCAGCAGCAGGGTCTGGAACGGCAGGGCGAACAGCCAAAGGAAGCCGAACACCGCCACGCAGGTCACGAACACGCCGCGCCCGGGCCCGCTCCACAGCGTCGCCAGGATAAGGGCGTTGATCACCCCGACGCCCAGCAGCATCCGGGCCGGCGGAACGCGATCGCCCACCAGGGTGGCGGCTGCCCCGCCCAGCACCTGCAGACCCAGCGCCAGGGCCACGGCCAGGCCGGCCTCGCGTGGGGTGAGACCCGCCAGCGCCGCCAGCGGCTCCAGATAGACCCACAGGGCGACGATGAAGGCCATCCATAGGAAGACGGCGGCCAGCCCGCCCAGCGAGCGAGCGTCCAGACGACCACCGCCCTCGGGCTTGGGTAGGGGGACGAAGCTTTTGGGACCGGCCAGCGCCGCCAGACCGGCCAGCACCGAGATCACCGCCAGACAGGTCAGGGCGCCGTTGACGCCCCACTGCGGCATCACCGTCGCCGGCAAGGCGGCGGCCAGCACCAGCTGGGCGAAGGTCTGGACGGTGACGAACACACCCGAGGCCCGCTCGGGCCGCGCCGAGCGGGCGATGACGCCGATGGCCAGCCACAGCATCACGCCGGCGCAGGCCCCCGCCGCCGCGCGCGTGACGATCACGCCCGCGCCGCTGGTCAGGGTGGTGCTCCACATGACGCCCGCGTGCAGCAGACAGGCCACGAGCATCTTCAAGCGGATGTTGGTGGGTTTGAGGAACGCCGCCGCCAGGCCGCAGGCCACGCCCAAGGCCATCAGCTCGACGGTCGCCGCCAGGCCGATCTCGGCGGTGCTGAGCCTGTGCTCGCGATCCAGCGCACCCAGGATGACCGGCTGAAGCCCGGCGATCAGCAGGGCCACGACCCCGACCGCCTGGCTGATCACCGCCTCGCGGCGGGGCGGCGAGACGACTTCAGGCGTGCTCATCAGCGCTGCCCGTACGACTTGAAGCGTTGCAGGATGGCGGTCATCTCGGCCTCGGCCAGCAGGGTCGGGCCGCCGATGGCCAGGGTCCCCCAATAGACCGCCGCCTGCTCCTCGATCTCCTCGGCAATGGCCAGGGCGTAGTCGAGATTGGGCGCGGCGACGATCTGGCCGTGATTGGCCATCAGGGTGGCGTAGCGACCGTCCAGGGCCTCGACCACCGCCGCGGCCAACTCCGGCGAACCGAAGGTGGCATAGGGCGCGACGGGCACGCTGGTCCCGCCGCTGACGGCGACCATGTAGTGCACGGCCGGGATCGGTTTGTTGGCGCAAGCCAGGATGGTGGCGTGACGCGAGTGGCAGTGGACCACCGCCCCGACGTCCGGCCGGCGATCCAGGATCCCCTGGTGCATGCGCCATTCGCTGGACGGCTTCAGCGCGCCCTCGGCCGTCGTTCCGTCGGGCTGGAGCAGCACCATGTGCTCGGGCGCCAGCCGGCTAGCGGGAATGCCGCTGGGCGTGACCAGCATGGCCTCGCCGCAGCGGGCCGAGACATTGCCCGAGGTGCCGCGGTTGAGGCCGCGCTCGTCCATGGCCTGCATGACCTCGACCATGCGGCGGCGCAGCGCGCCTTCGTCCAGAGCCATCAGGCGGCCTCGTTCAGGGTCATCTGGCGCATGGCCGCCTCGGTGGCCTCGAAGCTTTCCAGCTTGCCCAGCGTCGCCAGGCCCTGGGCGACCAGCGCCGCCGTCGCCGTGGCGAAGCGCGCGGCCTCCAGCGGCGGCCAGTCGCGGCTGAGCGCGGCGATGAAGCCGGCGCAGTAGCTGTCGCCGCAGCTGGTGGTGTCGACCGGCTTGATCGCATAGGCCGGCAAGGTGGTCCGCACCCCGTCCAGCACCACGACCGAGCCCCGGCCGCCGTCCTTGATCAGGCAGTTCTTGGCGCCCAGGCCGATGAAGACGTCGGCGGCGTCGAACAGGTCGTCCTGGCCGGTCAGCATCCGCGCCTCGGCGGCGCTGGGCAGGAAGTAGTCGACGAACGGCAGCAGCCGCTTCAGCTCGTCTACGGCCGAGGCCTGGGGCGAGATCAGGTCGCAGGTGACGATGGCGCCGGCCTCCGACGCCGCCTTGACCAGTTCGGCCCCGGCTCCGCCGTCCAGGCGTGGCCCGCCGATCCCGGCATAGTGCAGAAAACGCGCTGAGGTGGCGACCGCCAGAGCCTGGGGCGTCGCCGCCGCCAGCATGCCCGCGCCCAAGGCGTGGAAGTTGGGCCGCCGTCCCGCCGAGTCGACCGCCAGCACCGTGGTCGAACTGGGCAGGCCAGGCATGGTGTCCAGCGCGGTCAGATCCACCCCGGCCTCGTCGAGCGCCATGCGGATGAAGCGGCCGACTAGGTCGTCGCCAACGGCAGAGGCCAGGCTGACCGGCACGCCCAGCTTGGCCGCGACCAGCGCCGCGCCCGCCGCCGTCCCCGCCGGAGCGCAAGCGATACCCTCAATCAGCGTCGTCCCCTCGCCTTCCGGCAAGGCGTCGATGGCCCTCGCGACCACGTCCAGAGTCGTCAGTCCGATACACGCCAAGCCGGTCTTCATGCCGCCTCTCCCCCTATGCGTTGACAGCCACTATGCATCAGCCATTATGATAGTCAAAACTATCTTATGGGCGGGACCGATATGACCTGGACGAACAGCAAGGACACCGCGCTGCGCGAGCGCGCCATGGCCGTCATCCCCAACGGCATGTACGGCCACCAGTCGGTCATGCTGCTGCCCGACGACTATCCCCAGTTCTTCGAGCGAGCGGAAGGCGCCCACCTGTGGGACGTCGACGGCAACCGCTACACCGACTTCCTGTGCGGCTACGGCCCCAACCTGTTCGGCTATGCTCACGCCGGCATCGACGCGGCCTATGTCGAGCAGATGAAGCGCGGCGACACCATGACCGGCCCCGGTGAAGCCATGGTCGAGCTGGCCGAGGCCCTGACCGCCCAGGTCAGCCACGCCGACTGGGCGATGTTCTGCAAGAACGGCACCGACGCCACGACCATGGCGATGATGATCGCCCGCAACTTCACCCAGAAGAAGACCATCGTCCTGGCCAAGGGCGCCTATCACGGGGCCGCGCCCTGGTGCACGCCGCTGAAGAACGGCACCACCCCGGCCGACCGCGCCAACCAGGTGTTCTACGAATACAATGACGTCGAGAGCCTGGAGGCCGCCGTCCGCGAGGCCGGCTCGGACCTGGCGGCGATCTTCGCCTCGCCGATCAAGCACGACACCTTCATCGACCAGGAACTGCCCAATCCTGACTACGCCCGCCGGGCTCGCGAGTTGTGCGACGAGCACGGCGCCCTGCTGATCGTCGACGACGTCCGCGCCGGCTTCCGCCTGGCTCGCGACTGCAGCTGGTCGTTGGTGGGCGTGAAGCCGGACCTGTCGACCTGGGGCAAGGCCATCGCCAACGGCCACCCGATCTCGGCCCTGCTGGGCGCCGACATCGCCCGCTTCGCCGCCGCGACTATCTATGTCACCGGCTCGTACTGGTTCTCGGCCGCGCCGATGGCCGCGTCGATCGCGACCCTGAAGCTGATCCGCGAGACCGACTATCTAGAGCGCACCATCGCGTTGGGGGAACGCCTGCGCGCCGGCCTGGACGAGACCGCCAATCGCCACGGCTTTAGCCTTCGTCAGACCGGCCCAGCCCAGCTGCCACTGATCATGGTCGACGACGACCCGACCGGGGCCAAAGGCTATTTCTGGAACAACGCCTTGCTCAAGCGCGGCGTCTACTTCCACCCCTGGCACAACATGTTCATCAGCGCGGCCATGACCGACGCTGACATCGACCACGCGATCCAGGCGGCAGACGATTCGTTCAAGCTGCTGAAGGCCGCCGGTCCGCTGGAGCCGGTCGCCAAGCTGGCCTTCATGCATTCGCTCGTGGACTGAACTCTGATCGCGGGGGTGTCCCGAACGCCCCCGCTCAACCCCTGAATGACAAATCAGCGACAATTTCGCCAAGCAGTCGTAGCGCCTTGCTATTCGCTAGCCCAAGATGGACAGGTTGGATATGCGTGTAAACTCACCCATGACTTGAGCGTTGGGCGACTAGACCAGCCAAAAACTCATTTCAGGGCGACGCGCAACCCGATCCGGGGACAAAAGTCGTGAAATTCCCCCCGCTGGGGAATTTTCGCGACAACACTGCTTCATCTTTGCTTATTGTTAAGGATGAGGGCCGGACGCCGCGTTCGCCCCATAGCTACACACACCCGAACAATGGGTGCGCGAGGGGGTCTCGGATGATGCAGAAAGTGTTGGTCGGCGCGATGACGATCATCGTTGCCGGTATGTCCTTCGGCGCGGCTGTCGCCGGCGACCGTCGCTACACGCCGCCCCCGCCGCCGTCGTATGGCGCAGGCTATCCGCCGCCCCCGCCGGCCTATTCGCATCCCGGCCTGCCGCCCGTCGACTGCCTGTGCACCCGCAACGTCTCGTTCTACGGCGTGACCCCGGGCTACGGCGACATCCGCGTCAACGCCCCGGGCGTCCGCGTCTATGGCGAGCCGGTGGTCATCCCGTCGGGCCGCATCGATATCCAGGGCCCGCCGGTCTATGTCGAAGCCCCGCCGGTCCGCGTCGCGGCGCCGCAAATCTATCTGCACCGCCCGGAAGTGGTCGTGCGCCCGTCGGCCGTGACGGTCGAAGCGCCGGAAATCCACTACGGCGCCTGCGCCGAAGGTTCGCGCTGCGAGCCCGCGCCCACGCGCCGCTAAGACTTAAGCGACACACACTACGCGAGAGGGGGAAGGCTTCAGACCTTCCCCCTTTTTTTCGTTTTCAGGTCGCTTAGTGCGCCGGCGCGCAGAACTCTCGAGCTTCGCGCGCCAGCGGCAGATCGCCGCCTTCCAGCGCGGTCTTGATCGCCTCGTCGCAGCGCTGTTCGCTGAGCAGGGTCGTGACCTTGCCGCGCAGGGTGGCGGCGTTCTGGCTGGCTTCGCGCAGAAGCTTTGCCTCGGTGCGTTCGCCCGGCAGGCAGGGCGAGTACCACTTGGCGTCGGCGCATCGGGCGATCAGCCGCGTCTGGCGCGAAACCTCGGCCGTATGATCGACGGCTGCGGCCGGAGGCGGCGCTGAGACCTGGGGCGCGACGGGCTCCATCGGAACCGGGATCATCGGCAGGGTTGGCGCCGAGGTCACGCTGGGCGTCGCATCCGGCGCTTCCAACGGGCGAATGATCGTCGTCGAGGGGATCTGGTAGTGGCAAACCCAACCCTTGTCGGTCATCTGACACGACTGCAGCGTGGCCTTGGCCTCTTCCGGCGGCGCCGTCGCCAGCCCCTCTGAAGCGGCGGACGTCTGCAGCAGGGCGAGCAAAAGCAACAACATGGCCAACCCCGATCCTGGCGACTTTAACCAACCTACCCGCGTCTTGGCCTCGTCAACAAGCCGGCCCCATCCCCAAGAAGAGGTTCGCCTAGCCTTCGGCGCGAAATATTCCAGGGGACGAAAGCCTGCGCCCACCGCCGCGCGCCTTCCCTTCCACGCCAAAGCCGCCTAAGACGCGGGCTCATGACGGCTCCAGCCCATGACCCTGCCCGCGCGGCGATCGAAACGATCCGCGCCCGCATTTTCGCCTTTCCCAAGCGCCACTTCCTGTCCGCCGGCGACCTGAACGCACCGCAGGCCGCGGACCTGCTGGATCTGGCCGACGCCTTCGTCGCCTTCAACCGGCAGACGTCCAAGAGCCTGGACCTGCTGCACGGCCGGACGCTGATGAACCTGTTCTTCGAGAACAGCACCCGCACCCAGAGCTCGTTCGAGCTGGCCGGCAAGCGGCTGGGCGCCGACGTCGTCAACATGAACCCCAAGACCTCGTCGGTGGCCAAGGGCGAGACCTTGATCGACACCGCGGTCACCCTGAACGCCATGCGCCCCGACCTGCTGGTGGTGCGCCACGCCTCATCGGGCGCGGCGTCCCTGCTCTCGCAGAAGGTCAGCGGCCACGTGGTCAACGCCGGCGACGGCCAGCACGAGCACCCAACCCAGGCCCTGCTGGACGCTCTGTCGATCCGCCGCGCCTTCGGCCGCGTCTCAGGGCTCACCGTGGCGATCTGCGGCGACGTGCTGCACAGCCGCGTGGCGCGCTCGAACGTCTCCCTGCTGCACACCCTGGGCGCCAGCGTGCGTCTGGTCGGTCCGCCCACCCTGATGCCGGCCCAGGCCGAGCGCTGGGGCGTCACCGTCCACCACGACATGAAATCGGGCCTGGCGGGGGCCGACGTGGTGATGATGCTACGCCTGCAGCTGGAGCGGATGCAGGGCGCCTTCGTGCCGTCCACCCGCGAGTATTTCCGCTTCTACGGTCTTGATCGCGAAAAGCTTTCCCGCGCTGCGCCGGGCGCCAAGGTCATGCACCCGGGGCCGATGAACCGGGGCGTCGAGATCGACTCCGATGTCGCCGACGATCCGGCCGTCAGCCTGATCCAGGACCAGGTCGAGATGGGCGTCGCCGCCCGCATGGCCGTACTGACCAGCCTCGCAGCCCGTATCGAGGCAGCCCAATGACGTCCGCCCAGCCCCTCGCCCTCGTCAACGCCCGCCTGGTCGATCCCGAGAGCGGCTATGACGGCCCCGGCGGCGTCATCGTCTCCGAAGGCGTGATCAGCGACGTCGCCAAGGGCCGCGAGTTCGGCAAGCTCTCCAAGGCCGTCCGGGTCGTCGACTGCGGCGGCGCCCTGCTGGCCCCCGGCCTTATCGACCTGCGCGTGCGCACCGGCGAGCCCGGGGCCGAGACCAAGGAAACCCTGGCCAGCGCCGCCAAGGCCGCAGCGGCCGGCGGCGTCACCTCGTTCGTGGTCCAGCCCGACACTGCTCCGGCCATCGACGACCCCAGCGTCGTCGACTTCATCCTGCGCCGGGCGCGCGACATCGACAGCGCCCGGATCCTGGTGGCCGGCGCGGCGACCAAGGGCCTGCACGGCGAGCAGATGGCCGAGATCGGCCTGATGCGCGAGGCCGGCTGCGTCTATTTCACCGACGCGGGCAAACCCATTGTCGACAGCAAGGTCATGCAGCGCGTCCTGACCTACGCCAAGGGCTTCGACACCCTGCTGGCCCACCGGCCGATGGACCCTTGGCTGGCCAAGGGCGGCGCGGCCACCGGCGGCGAATTCGCCGGCCGCATGGGCCTGCCCTCGATCTCGCCGATGGCCGAGCGGATCATGCTGGAGCGCGACGTCGCCCTGCTGGAAGCTGTCGGCGGGAAGCTGCTGGTCGACCAGATCACCTCGGCCCAAGCGCTGGAAACCCTGGAGCGCGCCAAGAAGAAGGGTCTGCGGATCAGCGCCTCGGTGTCGATCAACCATTTGTCCTTCAACGAGCTGGACATCGGCGACTACCGCACCTTCGCCAAGCTGAACCCGCCCCTGCGCGGCGAGGACGACCGCCAGGCGCTGATCGAGGCGCTGGCCAATGGCCTGATCGACATCGTCGTCTCGGCCCACAACCCGGCCCCGGCCGAGGACAAGCGCCTGCCGTTCGACGAGGCCGCTCCTGGAGCTGTCGGCCTGGAAACCCTGCTGCCGGCCCTGCTGAGCCTCTATCACGACGAACGCATCGCCCTCGTCGACCTGATCCGCGCCGTCACCCTGGCCCCGGCCGAACTGCTAGGCCTGCGCGGCGGGCGGATCGCCCCCGGCGCGCCGGCGGACCTCGTCCTGTGCGACATCGACGCCCCCCTGATCATCGACGCGGCCCGCTTGCTATCGAAGTCCAAGAACTCGCCGTTCGATGGGCGCCGCCTGCAGGGCCAGGTGCTGATGACGGTGGTCGACGGCCGCGTGGTGCACCGGGCGGAGGGGTGAAGCCCTGCGTCCTTCGAGGCTCGCCTTCGGCTCACACCTCAGGATGAGGAAGCGAGTACAAAGCCCCTCATCCTGAGGTGCCCGCGAAGCGGGCCTCGAAGGACGCACGGCTTTTGCTCTGACCTCGACTCTGCACTACACCTGAGACGTCACAACTATTACTTGCGCAGCGGTTGAATTCGCGCGCAACTCGCCTTAGGGTCGAAACGTGCAAGATCTCGCCGCCGCCACCTATGTCACGCTCGCGATCACGATCGTCGGCGGCTACCTGCTCGGGTCGATCCCGTTCGGGCTGATCGCCACGCGCCTGGGCGGGGCCGGCGACATCCGTCAGATCGGTTCGGGCAATATCGGCGCGACCAACGTGCTGCGCTCGGGCCGCAAGGACCTGGCGGCCATCACCCTGCTGGGCGACGCCGGCAAGGGCGTGCTGGCGGTGATCCTGGCCCGCGTCCTCACCAACGACACGGCGCTGGTCGTCGCCTTGACCGGCGGCGCAGCGTTCCTGGGCCACCTGTTTCCCGTCTGGCTGAAGTTCAAGGGCGGCAAGGGCGTGGCCACCTTCTATGGCGTGCTGCTGGCCGCTTGCTGGCCGGTGGGCGTGCTCGCGGCGATCACGTGGCTGGCCATGGCGGTGTTCTTCCGGATCAGCTCGCTGGCGGCCCTGACCGCCGCCGCCCTGGCCGCGCCGTTCGCCCTGGCCACCGATCAGCCCTATCCGATGCTGGGCCTGGCCCTGTTCATGGCGGTGCTGATCTTCATCCGCCACCGCGAGAACATCGCCCGCCTGCTGAAGGGCGAGGAGCCGAAGATCGGCAAGAAGAAGGACGGGGCGCCGCCCGTCACTGACGTCCCGTGACGCCGGGCCGGCTCTCGGACATCCAGCGCTTCGCCTGGTTGCGCCTGGCGCGCACCGAGACCGTCGGCCCCGTCGCCTTCGACCACCTGCTGAACCGTTACGGAACGCCCGAGCGGGCGCTGTCCGCCCTGCCCGACCTGTCCCGCCGCGGCGGCCGCGCCGTGCCGCTGGCCCTGCCGCCGCGAGAGGCCATCGAGCAAGAGCTTGAGGCCGGCCAACGGCTGGGCGCGCGGCTGATCTGCGGCTGCGAGCCCGACTTCCCGCCGAACCTGGCGGCGCTGGATCCGCCGCCGCCTGTGATCTGGGCCCTGGGTCGCGCCGAAATCCTGTCCCAGCCCAGCCTGGCCATCGTCGGCGCCCGCATCGCCTCGGCCGCCGGCCAGCGCTTCGCCCGCCAATTGGCCACGGACTTAGGCGTCGCCGGCTATGTCGTCGTTTCGGGTATGGCGCGTGGCGTCGACGGCGCGGCGCACGAGGGCTCGTTGACCACCGGTGCGGTGGCGGTGCTGGGCGGCGGGGTCGGAGACGTCTATCCGCCCGAGCATGACAAGCTGCACGCCCGCATCGCCGCCGAGGGCTGCGTCGTCTCCGAAAGCGCGCCGGACCGCCGCGCCCAGGCCAAGGACTTCCCGCGCCGCAACCGCATCATCTCGGGCCTGTCCCTGGGCGTCATCGTGGTCGAAGCCGAGCTGAAGTCCGGCTCGCTGATCACCGCCCGCCTGGCCGCCGAACAGGGCCGCGACGTCTTCGCCGTGCCCGGCTCGCCCCTGGACCCGCGCTCGAAAGGCACGAACGACCTGATCCGCCAGGGCGCGATCCTGTGCGAAGGCGCAGAGGACGTCCTGCGCGCCTTGTCGGGCCACATCCACCTGCGCGAACGCGACCGTCCCTACGAGGCCCAGCCAGACTTGGACATCGACCACGACGCCCTGCGCGAGAAAATCGCCGCGCTGCTCTCGCCCACCCCGGTCAGCCGCAACGACCTCGTCCGCGCGGCGGCAGCCCCGGCGTCGGCCGTCATGGCGGCGCTGGTGGAATTGAGCCTGGCGGGTCGCGCGGAGTTGCTGGACGGCGGGCTGGTCGCTGGCCTCTAAGTCCGCGCAGTCGAGTCTCCCGCGAGTCGCCGACTGGAGGAGCCACGATGGACGCCCAGGCCATAGAAGACATGCTCGCCATCGCCGTGGCGGCCGGCGCCGAAGGCCGGCTGGACGACGCCGAGGCCGCGTTCCGCGCGGTCCTGGTCATGAAGCCCGATCACGACGAAGCCCTGTTCGGCCTGGGCCTGAACCTGCTGATCGCGCGACGCTTCCAGGAGGCCGTCGAGCCCCTGACCTGGGCCGCCCACGCGCCGAACGCCGAGCCGGTGCGCCGGCAATGCCTGGCCCACGCCCTGTTCCTGACCGGCGACTTCTCCCGCGCCGCCGACACCTTCGCGGCCGCGAACACGGTCGAGGCCCTGCCCGAGGGCGCGCGGGTGACGTGGGCCCGCGCCGCCGCCTACAACGCACTCGATCACGGCGATGCCCAGGCCGCGCTGGACCTGTACGCCAAGGTCGCCGGCCCGCTAGCCGAGGATCTGGAGACGATCGCGCGTCAGGGCTTCGGCATCCTGGTGGCCTTCAATCGCCTCGACGCGGCCCGCACGCTGGGTGCCTGGCTGGCGACGCGCAACCCGGCCGACATCATCCGGACGCACGAACTGCGCGTGCTGACGGATCCGAGCCTCGACCGGGCGCCGCCGGCCTATGTCGAAGCCCTGTTCGACGATTTCGCCGAGCGCTTCGATCGGCAGTTGGTCGAGATGCTGGACTATCGCACGCCCGCGCTTCTGGCCGACCTCATCGCGAGCCGGCAGACGCGCTTCAAGCGGATCCTGGACCTGGGCTGCGGTACGGGACTGGCCGCGCCGTCACTGCAACGGCTCGGCGCTCATGTGACCGGTGTCGACCTGTCGTCCGCCATGCTGGCCAAGGCGGCCGAGCGCGGCGGCTACGATCATCTGGTGCGGGCCGAGGCCGTCGCGTTTCTCGAGAGCCACGCAGGCCGCTTCGACCTGATCCTCGCCGCCGATGTCCTGATCTATTTCGGCGATCTGGCGCCGCTCTTCGCAGCCGCCGCGCAAGCCCTCGCCCCCGGCGGCCTGCTGGCCTTCAGCACCGAGCTGGGCGAGACCGGTTGGCGGCTGTTGCCGACGGCCCGCTATTCCCATGGCGACGACTATGTCCGCGAGACGGCCGCGTCCGGCTTCCGGATCGTCGGGCGTGAAGACGTCGTGCTGCGTCGCGAGGCGACGGGCGTCACCCACGGCCGCCTGTACGTGCTGGAAAAGCTCTAGCCGCTCCTCCGCGCCCCCTTGGCGAACAGCAGGTCCGACCAGCGCCAGGAACCGCCGCCCAAGGCGAACCTCGCGGCGCCCGGGCCGTCGTTGAGTGAGATCAGAACGAGGCCCCGCATCGGTTCGGCGCGGCAGGCGGCCGGGGCGAAGGCGACTTCCATCATGATCATCTCGCGCAGACCGGCCAGGCCCTCGCCTTCTTCGCCGTCGGTGCGCGACCAGGCGCCGTTCCAGACGAGCACGGCGCGGCCAGCGCCGATCGTCTCGCCGTGGGCGCGCATCAGGGCAGCGCGGGCGCGAGGGTTCTTGCGCAGGCCTTCCTGCAGCAGCCGGACCATGTCGCAGCCGTCCCCGCCTCCCCCGCCGCCACGACCCGAGCCAGCGGTCGCCGCGCCGCGAAGCTCGGAATCGCCCAGGCCCATCACCCGGCTGGGCGCGGGCTTGGTCGAGGCCTGCAGCGGCGTCACGTCCTTGGGCGGCGGGGTCTTGGTCACGCGCAGGGGGGAGCGCGGCGCGGCTCTCGCCGTGTCCTTGGGCTTTTCGGGCGACGGCGGCTTGGTCGGCGCCTTCACCGGCGACTTGGGCGCGTCGTGCGGCGCGGGCGGCGGCGGAGGGGGTGGCGGCGGCGGAGGCGGGGGATCGACCAGCGACACCATGACCGAGGGCGGCTCGGGCGCGGGCGGAATGACCTGGGCGTGGAACAGCACCACCAGGGCGGCGATGTGCGCGCCGACGCTCACGACCAGGGCCGCGAAATTGCCGCGTCCGCCTCGTCTCCAGTGCGCCATGAGTCCGCCACGCTACGGACCGAAGCGCCGGTCCAGAACCTTGGCAGATCACGGTCCCGCGTCAGGAACGTGGCGATTGGTCTAGCTTGGAGAGCGGAAAATCAGACCCGCAGATCGACCAGTAGTCCCGTGCCGGCGGCCGGCGCGGCGCGCACGGCTTCCTTCAGCCGATCGGCGATTTCCGCGCGTTCGGCATTGGAGGTCACAGCCTTGATCGGGCGGATCGGCGAGACATAGGCCTCGGTGGCGATCCGGTTGACGGTCAGGTCCATCGGCACGCAGTCATAAAACGACGCCATGATCCTGGCAGAACGGCCTTAACAACCGGCTAAGCGTCGCCGTTTCGATCGGGCCGCGTTGACAGGCCTTGAGTGTAGCCCCACTTTCCCGGCGCTCGCCTCCAGGGCGATCCGCTTTCCTAAAGCATAGAGTCAGAATGAACGTCGTCGTCGTCGAGAGCCCGGCCAAGGCCAAGACCATCAACAAATACCTCGGGTCCGACTACACGGTTCTCGCCTCCTATGGTCACATCCGCGACCTGCCGTCGAAGGACGGCTCGGTCGAGCCGGACAACGACTTCGCCATGAGTTGGGAAGTCGACGCCAAGGCCTCCAAGCGGGTCAGCGACATCGTCGACGCCCTGAAGAAGGCCGACCGCCTCATCCTGGCCACTGACCCGGATCGCGAAGGGGAAGCGATCAGCTGGCACGTGCTGGAAGTGCTGAACAAGAAGAAGGCGCTGAAGGACAAGACCATCCAGCGGGTCACCTTCAACGCCATCACCAAGACGTCCGTGCTGGACGCCATGGCCAATCCGCGCGACGTCGACATGGAGCTGGTCGAGGCGTACCTCGCCCGCCGCGCCCTCGACTATCTGGTGGGCTTCACGCTTTCGCCCGTCCTCTGGCGCAAGCTGCCGGGCAGCCGCTCGGCCGGCCGGGTGCAGTCGGTCTGCCTGCGCCTGATCGTCGACCGCGAGCTCGAGATCGAGCGCTTCAAGACCCAGGAGTACTGGAGCGTCGACGCCGACGTCTCGGCCGGCGCCGATCCGTTCACGGCCCGCCTGGTCAAGCACGAAGGCAAGAAGCTCACCAAGTTCGACCTGGGCAACGAGACCTCGGCCCTGGCCGCCAAGGCCGCGGTGAGCAACGCCGTGTTCAAGGTCGCCGCCGTCGAGAAGAAGCCCGGCAAGCGCTCGCCTGCCCCGCCCTTCACCACCTCGACCCTGCAACAGGAAGCCGCGCGCAAGCTCGGCTTCAGCGCCCAGCGCACCATGCAGGCCGCCCAGAAGCTGTACGAAGGCATCGACATCGGCGGCGAGACCGTCGGCCTGATCACCTACATGCGAACCGACGGCGTGTCGGTCGAGCCCGAAGGCATCGCCGAGGCGCGCAGCGTGATCGGCAACGTCTATGGCGCGCCCTACGTCCCCGAGACCCCGCGCTACTACAAGGCCAAGGCCAAGAACGCGCAGGAGGCCCACGAAGCCATCCGCCCGACCAGCCTGAACCGCAACCCGGGCTCGCTGCGCCTGGATGGCGACCTGGGCCGCCTGTACGAGCTGATCTGGAAGCGGATGATTGCTTCGCAGATGGAAAGCGCCCGCATCGAGCGCACCACGGTCGACCTGGACAGCGCCGACGGCCAGACCGGCCTGCGCGCCACCGGCCAGGTCGTGCTCTTCCCCGGCTATCTGGCGGTCTATGAAGAAGGCCGCGACGACGAGGAGGGCGAAGACAGCGCCCGCCTGCCCGCCATCGAGGAGGGCGCCGCCGCCAAGGTCATCGAAGCCCGCGCCGACCAGCACTTCACCGAGCCGCCGCCGCGCTATTCGGAAGCCAGCCTGGTCAAGAAGATGGAAGAGCTGGGCATCGGCCGTCCGTCGACCTACGCCTCGGTCCTGACCGTGCTGCGCGACCGCGAATACGTGAAGATGGACAAGCAGCGCTTCGTCCCCGAGGACAAGGGCCGCCTGGTCACCGCGTTCCTGGAGCAGTTCTTCAAGCGCTACGTCGAGTACGACTTCACCGCCGCGCTCGAAGAACAGCTGGACCTGGTGTCGGACGGCAAGCTGGACTGGAAGCAGTTCCTGCGCGACTTCTGGAAGGACTTCCACGCCGCCGTCGGCGAGATTTCCGAGCTGCGCACCACCAACGTGCTGGACGCGCTGAACGAGGCCCTGGGGCCGCACATCTTCCCCGACAAGGGCGATGGCTCCGATCCGCGCCTCTGCCCCACCTGCAACAGCGGGCAGCTGTCGCTGAAGACCGGCAAGTTCGGGGCCTTCATCGGCTGCTCGAACTATCCGGAATGCCGCTACACGCGCCAGCTGGGCGTGTCGGAAGGCGATGGCGACGCTGAGAGCGCCGACAAGGAACTGGGCCTGAACCCGGCCACCGGCCTGGCCGTGTGGCTGAAGAACGGCCGGTTTGGTCCCTATGTCGAGGAGCTGGTCGCCGCCGACAGTGGCGAGAAGCCGAAGCGATCCTCGCTGCCCAAGGGCTGGATCGCCTCGGCCATGGACCTGGAAAAGGCCCTGCGCCTGCTCTCTCTGCCGCGTGAAGTCGGCAAGCACCCGGACGACGGCAAGGTCATCACCGCGGGCCTGGGGCGCTTCGGACCGTTCGTGCTGCACGACGGCACCTACGCCAATCTGGAGAACGCCGACGAGGTGTTCGACGTCGGCCTGAACCGCGCCGTCGCCGTCCTGGCCGACAAGCGGGCCGGTGGCGGACGTCCGCAACGCGGAGCCGCCGCGGCCTTGGCCGAGCTGGGCAATCATCCCGAGGACGGCAAGCCGGTGCGCGTGCTGTCGGGCCGCTTTGGTCCGTACATCAAGCACGGCGACACCAACGCCAACGTGCCCAAGGGCAAGGACCCGGCCTCCATCACCATGGAAGAGGCCGTGGCCCTGATCGCCGAGCGCGCCGCCAAGGGCGGCGGCAAGAAGCCGGCGAAAAAGGCCGCTGCGCCGAAGAAGGCTCCGGCGAAAGCCAAGGCTGCCGACGGCGAGGCTCCGGCCAAGAAGACGGCGGCCAAGAAGCCCGCCGCTAAGAAGCCGGCCGCGAAAAAGGCCAAAGTCGCCGCGGCCGAGACCTCGGACGACGGCGCCGCCCCGTGGGACGACGAGGCGTGACGCCGGCCGCCGGGAGGATTAGGGTCGGGCCATGACCTCGTTGGAACGGCCCCTTCCTCTTGGCGTCGTCATCGCCGCTTTGCTGGCCTGCTGCGCCGGCGGTTTCGCCATGGGCCTGACCAAGGCCATGGAGCTGGATCGCGGCGGGACCGAAACCTCGACGGCGCCGCTGGCCGAGGTCTCCGGCGTGCCGGTCAAGGACGCCGCTCCCGCCCTTGCCTACGAGCCGCCGCCGGCCGAGAAGCCCAAGCCCAAGGCCGTCGAGGTCGAAACCGTCGAGCAGGAAGCCCCGCCGGTGATCGAAGCTCCGCCGGCTGCGGCGCCAACGCCGGCGCCGACTACGACTCCGACCGCGCCGAAGCCGGCCGATCCGCCGCCGCCGCGATCGATCGAGGATCTGTACTAGACTGAGCGCCCCCTCCGTCTCGCTGCGTATCCGCAGCGATCCACCTCTCCCGTTTCACGGGGGAGGATAAGGTCGTTTCTCCTCCCCCGCCTGCGGGGGAGGTGGCCCGAAGGGCCGGAGGGGGCGCTCTACAGCATCCCCACGTTCCCTAAGCCCATGAACCGCGTTAAGGCAGGACATGGCCAAACTTCGCCCGACCAAGACCTTCAAGCCCAAGCCGCCCGCCGGCTTGCCGGACAAAGACACGCTGATCGCGTTCCTGCGCGACGCCGGCGAGAGCGGCAAGGCCGACATCGCCCGTCACTTCGGCCTCAAGGGCGCCGACCGCCGCGCCCTGCGCGAGATGATCCGCGAGCTGGAGGCGCAAGGCGCCCTGGCCAAGCGCGGCCGTAAGGGCTTTGCGGAAGCCGGCTCCCTGCCCCCCGTCGGCGTGGCCGACGTGGTCGAGCGCGACAATGACGGCGAGCTCTTCGTCAAGCTGACCAAGTCTGACGACGACGTGCCCAATGTCCGCCTGGCCCCGACCAAGGGCGAGGCCGTCGCCGGCGCGCCGGGCCTGGGCGACCGCCTGCTGGTCCGCTTCGAACAGCTGGAAACCGGCGAGTACGAGGCCAAGCTGATCAAGAAACTGGGCCAGAGCGCCCACAAGGTGCTGGGCGTCATACGCAAGCACCGCAAGGAGATCCGCGTCGAGCCGGTCGACCGCAAGTCCAAGGACGTGCTGGTGCTGGACCCCAGCGTCGCCCACGACCTGAAGGACGGCGATCTGGTCCTCGCCCAGGTCGGCACGCATGGCGGCCGCTACGGTCCTAAGCCCGGCAAGGTGCTGGAGGTCGTCGGGACCGAGAACGATCCCCGCGCCGCCTCGCTGATCGCCATCCACAGCCACGGCATTCCGACCGGCTTCTCCGAAGAGGCCGAACGCGAGGCCAAGGCCGCCGTCGAGCCGACCCTGGCCGGCCGCGAGGACCTGCGCCAGCTGCCGTTCGTGACCATCGACCCGGTGGATGCTCGCGACCACGACGACGCCGTCTATGCTCACCCCGATGACGACGCGACCAATGTCGGCGGCTGGGTGGTCTGGGTCGCCATCGCCGACGTCGCCGCCTATGTGCGCCCTGGCTCGGCCCTGGACCGCGACGCCCGCGAGAAGGGCAACAGCGTCTACTTCCCCGACCGGGTCGAGCCGATGCTGCCCGAGACCCTGTCGAACGGCCTGTGCTCGCTGCGGGAGAGCGAAAACCGCGCGACCCTGGCCGTGCGGATGGTGTTCGACAAGTCGGGCCGCAAGAAGGGCCACAAGTTCGTGCGCGGCCTGATGCGCTCGGCCGCCAAGCTCTCCTATGAGCAAGCCCAGTCGGCGATCGACGGCCAGCCCGACGACAAGAGCGGCCCGCTGCTGGAGCCCATCCTGCAGCCGCTGTGGGAAGCCTATCGGACGATGAAGATCGGCCGCGACGCCCGCTCGCCGCTGGCCATCGAGAGCGACGAGCGCCGGATCATCATCCGCGAGGGCGAGATCACCTCGATCACCAAGCGCGCTTCGCTCGAAGCCCACAAGCTGATCGAAGAGATGATGGTGCAGGCCAATGTCTGCGCCGCCGAGAGCCTGGAGGCCAAGCGCTCGCCGGTGATCTACCGGGTTCACGACACGCCCAGCCTGGAGAAGGTGCAGAACCTGGCCGACTTCCTGCAGACGCTGGAGATCCGCTGGAACAAGGGCGAGGCCCCGCAGACCTCGCGGTTCAACAAGCTGCTGGACGAGACCCGCGAGGGCGCTCACGCCGCGATCGTCAACGAGGTGGTCCTGCGCACTCAGATGCAGGCCCACTACAGCGCCGACAATATCGGCCACTTCGGCCTGAACCTGGCCAAGTACGCCCACTTCACCAGCCCGATCCGGCGCTATGCCGACCTGATCGTACACCGCGGCCTGATCCGCGCCCTGGGCCTGGGCGACGACGGCCTGACCGACCAGGACATCGCCCAGATCAAGGACACGGCCGAAGTCATCACCCACGCCGAGCGCCGGACCATGGCCGCCGAGCGCGACGCCACCGACCGCTACATCGCCGCCTTCCTGGCCGACCGGGTCGGCGCCAGCTTCGCGGGCCGGATTACCGGCGTCACCCGCTTTGGCCTGTTCATCAAGCTGGCCGACACCGGCGCCGACGGCCTGGTCCCGGTCTCGACCCTGGGCGCGGAGTTCTTCGTCCACGACGACCGGATGCACGCCCTGGTCGGCGAGCGCACCGGCAAGCGCTGGCCGCTGGGCCTCACCGTCGAGGTCAAGCTGGTTGAGGCCACGCCGGTGACCGGCGGCCTGCTATTCGAGATGCTGAGCGAACCGGTCGCCCCGGACCCGAACGCGCCCCGGCCCCGGCTGGGCGCGCGACGTCAGGCGGCCGTCAAGCCGCGCGGGGGTTTGCCGAAAGGGGTTCGGCGCGGGAAGCGGCGTTAGCGGCTACAGGCCCCCTCCGGGCCTTCGGCCCTCCTCCCCCGAAGGGGGAAGACGATCACCGTCTGCCCCCTTCGGGGGCGGACGACCTGCGTAGCAGGTCAGGTGGGGGCTGCGCGGCGGTTCAAACCTCGCTAAGCAGCACCCATGCGCGCCGAGATCGAACCCTTCCACGCCATCGCCATCAGCCGTCTGGCCCATCAGTTGAAGATGGAGGGCGCGTCGATCATCCACATGGAGTTCGGCCAGCCCTCGACCGGCGCGCCCAGCAAGGCTCTGGCGAAAGCGCACCAAGTGCTGGACGCCGAGGCTATGGGCTATTGGGAAAGCCCCCTGCTCCGGGAGCGGCTCGCCCAGCGCTACCAGACGCTCTATGGCGTCACAGTCGAGCCCGAGCGGATCGTCCTGACCTGCGGCGCTTCCCCGGCCTTGGTGCTGGCTCTGTCCAGCCTGTTTAAGCCCGGCGACCGGGTGGCCCTGGCGCGTCCCGGCTATGTCGCCTATCGCAACAGCCTCAAGGCGCTGCACCTGGAGCCGGTCGAGATCGCCTGCGGGCCGGAGGATCGCTTCCAGCTGACGGCGGCGCATCTGGCGGCGCTGGACCCCGCCCCGGCCGGCGTCATCGTCGCCAGCCCCGCCAACCCCACCGGCACGATCATCGCGCCCGAGGAGCTGGAAAAGATCGCCCAGGTCTGCCGCGCGCGCGGCATCCGCATCATCAGCGACGAGATCTATCACGGGCTCAGCTACACGGGCCGCACGCCGTCGATGCTGGAATACGCGCCCGACGCGGTGATCGTGAACAGCTTCAGCAAGTACTTCAGCATGGCCGGCTGGCGGCTGGGCTGGCTGCTGACACCGCTGGGCGAGGACTTGGACCGGGCGCGGGCCTATGTCGGCAACCTGTTCCTGACCGCCCCCTCGCTGAGCCAGCACGCGGGCCTGGCGGCCATGGACTGCCTCGACGAGCTGGAAGGCCATATCGAGGTCTATCGCCGTAACCGGGAGCTGATGCTGGAGGCCTTGCCAGCGCTCGGTCTGCGCAAGATCGCCCCGCCGGACGGGGCGTTCTACATCTGGGCCGACATCGGCCACCTGACCGACGACTCGCTGGGCTTCTGCCAGCAGTTGCTGCGGGATACGGGCGTGGCGACCGCGCCGGGCGTGGATTTCGATCCGGTCGAGGGCCACCGGTTCATCCGCTTCAGCTTCGCGGTATCGACGGCGGAGGTCGAGGAGGCTCTGCGGAGGATCACGCCGTGGTTCGCCGCCAAGATGCTCCCCCGCGATGCGGGGGAGCTGTCGCGGAGCGACTGAGGGGGCTAATGCGGCTCGCGTCCAGCTAGCCCCCTCCGGCCCTCTGGGCCACCTCCCCCGCAACGCGGGGGAGGATCTTGAGCCTACTTCCGCCCCAGATAATCCAGCGCCATGAACACCTCGGCCTTCACGCCGGTCTCCAGCGTCGCCTCGTCCACGTCGAAATACGGCGAGTGGTTGGCCGGAGCCCCCGCCGCCGACACGTCCGCCTTGCGGCCGCCCAACTGCACGAACACCGCCGGGACCTTCTCGGCGTACATCGAGAAGTCCTCGGCCCCGGTCACCAGCGCCGCCTTGTCGTCGACCTTGCCGGGCGAGGCCTTCTCCAGGCTGGCCTTGACCCAGGCCGACAGCGCCGGGTCGTTGTAGGTCACCGGATAGGGCTGGCTGAACACCGCCTCGGCCTTGGCGCCATAGCGGTCGCCGATGCTGGCCACCGTCTTCTGCACGCGAGCGATCAGGTCGTCATGCCGGGCCTTGGAGAAGGTCCGCATTGTCCCCTCCATCTTCAGGTCCTCGGGGATGATGTTCTGGCGCATGCCCATGCTGATGACGGCGATGGTCACCACCGAGGGCGAGGCGCCGACATCGACCTGGCGGGCGGCGATCTGGTTGACGGCCTGGACGATGTCGGCCGCGACGCTGGCCATGTCGACGCCGGCCCAGGGCCGCGCGCCATGGGTCTGCTTGCCCTTGACCGTGATCGTCAGCCGGTCGGACGAGGCGTAGAAGCCCTCGGGTCGGTAGTTCAGGGCGTGAGCGTCGCCGGGGCCGATGTGCAGGCCGAAGATCGCGTCGACCTTGGGCTTGTCCAGCACCCCGTCCTGGATCATCAGCTTGGCGCCGCCCTCCTCGCCGGCCTGAGGGCCTTCTTCGGCGGGCTGGAAGACGAAAACCACCGTGCCGGCGATGTCCTTCTTCATGCCGGCCAGCACCGTGGCCGCGCCCAGCAGCATGGCCACGTGGTTGTCGTGGCCGCAGGCATGCATGACCGGCACCGTGCGGCCCTCCCACGTCGCGGTGACCTTGGAGGCGAACGGCAGGCCGGTCTTCTCCTCGACGGGCAGGCCATCCATGTCGGCGCGCAGGGCCACCACCTTGCCGGGCTTACCGCCCTTGAGAACGCCCACGACGCCGGTCTTGCCGACGCCCTCGCGGACCTCCAGGCCGAGCGCCTTCAGTTCCTTGGCGATCAGGGCGGCGGTGCGGACCTCCTGGTTGCCCAGCTCGGGATGCTCGTGGATGTCGCGCCGCCAGGCCACGACCTTTGGCTGGACCGCCTTGGCCGCCGCGACCACCTGGGCCTGCGAGGGAGCCGCGAACGCCGGCGCGCCCATCGAGAGCCCGGCGACCAGCGCCAGGGTGGAAATCCGTCCGATCATGGTGAGCCCCTCAAAGATACGCCTGACGTTACGTCGGTCTTTCCTGCACGCGCAATCGGTCTAACCTTCGCCGCATGACCCTGCCGCCGATCGAAGCCCAGTTCGACACCGTCAACGACGCCGCCGTGCGCGAGACCGGCGCGGCGCTGAAGCCCAAGCACGCCGCCACCGTCATCATCGTGCGCAGCGACGGTCCGCAGCCGCGCCTGCTGATGGGCCGCCGCAACCACGGCCACGCCTTCATGCCCGACAAGTGGGTGTTTCCCGGCGGCCGAGTCGACAAGGGCGACTACGACGCCCCCAGCGCCAGCGAGCTGACGCCGGAGGTCGCCGCCCGCCTGGAGCAGGAGCCTCGTCACGCCAAGCCCGCCCGCCTGTCGCGCGCCCTGGCCCTGGCGGCCGTCCGCGAGACCTTCGAGGAGACGGGCTTGCTGCTGGCCAAGCCAGCCCCCGAGCGGCCCGGCGCGGGGCCCTGGCGGCCGTTCCTGGCCCAGGGCGCCCTGCCCGACCTGGCGCCGCTCAGCTTCGTGGCCCGAGCCATCACCCCGCCCTATCGCCCGCGCCGCTTCGACGCCCGCTTCTTCATGGCCCCGGCCGAGGCCCTGCTGAGCCTGGACCGCCGCCCAGACTGCGGCGAGCTGGACGAGATCGCCTGGGTCGACTTCCAGGAGGCCATGGCCCTGGACCTGCCCAACATCACCCGCTTCGTGCTGCACGAGGTGGGCGAGCGTCTGGCCCAGACTGGACGGCCGGCCCCCTTCATGCGCTTTCTGAACGGCAAGCGGCATCTGACCCATCTCTAAGGGTCGAGCCAAAGGGAGGCTCGCATGATCGGTTCGGTTCTGGCCCTGGCGCTGGCCGCTAGCGAGGTCGACAAGCTGGCCTTCCTGGCCGGCTGCTGGACCCTGACGCGGCCGAGCGGCGCCAAGATCGAGGAACAGTGGCTGGCGCCCGCCGCCGGGACGATGCTGGGCATGAGTCGCACGGTCCGCGACGGCAAGCTGCGCGAGTACGAATTCATGCGCATCGTGCCCGGCGACGACGGCAAGCCGCGCTTCGTGGCGATTCCCTCGGGCCAGGCCGAGTCGGCGTTTCCGGTGAAGGAGATCGCCGAGAACGCCGTGACCTTCGAGGCCCCGGAGCACGATTTCCCGCAACGGATTCTCTATCGCCTCTTGGACAAGGACACGCTGGTGGCCCGGATCGAGGGCTCGGTGAACGGCCAGGCGCGATCGGCGGACTTTCCCTACCGACGCTGCTCACCCGCCAATTGACTTTGAGTCATTGATGAGTATGTTCCGCGCCTCTCAATTCAACGCGCGGGAACCTGCGCGACCATCGCAGGGATTCGACCATGGCCAAACCGGCTTCCATCAAGATCCGCCTCAACTCGACGGCGGACACCGGCTTCTTCTACGTCACCAAGAAGAACGCCCGCACCAAGACCGAAAAGATGGTGCTGAAGAAGTACGACCCGGTCATCCGCAAGCACGTCGAATTCCGCGAAGGCAAGATCAAGTAGGATCGCCTTTACGCGCTACGACACGAAAACGCCCGGCTAGCGATAGCCGGGCGTTTTTGATTCTCGGCCTAGCGGATGGGACTACCGCCCCACCACCAGCCACTTGAAGAACGCGAAGCTGCCCCACAGCACGGTGATCGCGGCCAGCACCGGCCCGATCCAGAGCGCGGCGAACGCGCCCAGCATGGCGGCGGTGGACAGGCCGCCCGACAGATGGCTGTCGGCCTGGACACCGGTCCAGAACAGGACCGCGCAGGTCAACATTCCCAAGACAAGCCATCCGCCCGGAAACTGATGCTTCTTCGCACGTACTCTAGACTTCATCACCACGCCCTCCCGCAGGGATGTCTTGTCGAAGATGCGTGACAGCCGTGTTCGGGAAACTAAAAAAGTCCCCTAATCGGGGATAGGGTTAACCCCGCCTATTCCCTGCTCAAGCCGCGTCCGCCATCGCCCGCCGCGCCAGCAAAGTCTCCGCCACCGCAAAGGTGCGGGCGTTGTCGACGTCGATGGCGTGGGCGCCGTCGGCCAGGACCACGGGCTCGACCTTCAGGCGGAAGCGGCGACCCAGGCGTTTGAGCGCGCCACGCAGCGACAGTTGGCCCATCAACATCAGGGCTAGGTTGAGAGGCCCCAGAGCCATGATCATCCGCATCGGCTTCTTGGCGAACTGTCCGCCGCTGCGGAAGCTCTCGGCCGCCGTCGTCGCGGCAGGGCCGGCGAAGGCGTAGAGATTGCAGTTGGAATAGGCGTCATCCGAGAACTTGTAGAACCGGCGCTGCCCCTCCGGATGGGCCGCCAACACCGACTCGCGGCTGGCCATGGCCAGGGACACGTCGGCCCCGCCCCGCAGCACCGCCAGCACGTCCACAACCGCCCCTGGCGTCAGCAGGACGTTGTCGCCGGTGGTCACCAGGATCGGCATGTCGCCCACGCCCTCCACGGCCGCATAGACGCTGTCGGCCAGATTGTTGGCCGCCGGCACGTAGTCGATCTGCACGCGACCACCGTGGGGCAGCACCGCGTCGATCAGCGGCGCGGTCCCAGGCTCGACCACGATGCGCAGGCGCGACAGGCCTGGCGTCGCGGCCAGGGCGTCGACGACATGGCGCACCAGCGGCGCGCCCTGGATCGGCACGAGGTTCTTGTTCGCGACGCCGGCGGCTTCGGCCAAGGCGTCGACACGCCCGGGACGTTGCCCAGCCAGGATCACACCGACAAATTCAGGCAGCGACGACATTATACGCTCGCTGGATCAGGCCCTGGCGTTCCAGGCTCTCGGTCAGGATGGTCTCGATCAGTTCCTCGTGGCTCCAGCCGATCTGGCGGGCGGCCATCGAGATGGTCTTCCGTGACCACAGATTGCAGTTGAGATTGACTTCCAGGAACTGTAGCTCGCCCGAAGAGAGGTCGAGACGGAACTCAAAGCGGCCGTAGTCGAAGGGCATGAACTCACGCATCATCACCCGGGCGCGCTCTTCGGCCAGGCGCAGCATCGGGCTGTCCTCCAGCGGGCGGATCACATAGGCCTGCCCCTCGGAGAGATTGCGCTTCTCCGCATAGGTGCGCAGCAGGGACGGATCGGCCTGCTCGACGATCTGGGTCGGCAGGACGAGGGGCTCTCCGTCCAGAGTGATGGCCGAGACCTCGATGTCGTGGCCGTGGATGAAGCGCTCGACGATGGCGTCGTGACCCTCGGCGTGGAGCCGGACCACCGCTGCGCGCACCCCGACCCAGTCATGAGCGTCGCTGACGCCCCAGCTAGCCGACGAGGCGTTGGGCTTGATCACGAAGTGCGCCCCTTGCGGGCAGTGGGCCTCCTCGATCGGCGCGCCGCGGCGGTAGACGGCCCAAGGCGCGGTCGGGACGCCGCGCGCCACGGCGGCGCGCTTGGTCAGGTGCTTGTCGTCCGACAGGCCGCGCAGGATCGGGCTGGCGCCCAGGTATGGCAGGTCCAGGCGGTTGCACAGCAGCGGGGCCAGCATCTCGGAGTTCATGAAGCCCGCGCGGTTCAGCAGCGGGAACAGGAAGTCGACATCCGGGCGCTCGAACAGCACGCGATAGTCGTCAGCGACCGTCAGGTTGACGCCGATGTCCTCCAACGTCTGGCGCATCTCGCGGTGATAGACCGCGTGGGTGCCATCCTCGGGATGCGGCGCGCCGGTTCCCTTGGCGTGCTTAGCGATGAGCATGATGCGTAGTGCGCGCTTGGCGTCGAGCGGAAGGCTGCGCGGGCTCGCGATGTAGGCCTGAGCGAAACGAGTCATCTGGGCCTCCCCAGGCTGGCGTCCGGCAAGAGCCCCCTCCCGCTGATCCGCCTTGTCGATGACGAGTTTCCGAGCCTAGGCGCGGCCTGTGACGGTCGCGCTAAGGTTTAATGGCAAGATGATAAGCCAGCAGCGCGCCATAGCGGCCGCTCGCCAGGCCCTGGCGAGCGGCGCGCTGAGGCATCAGCACGCCAGGCTTGCCGTTGGCCTCGATCAGAACCGGACCGTCGAGCGTCAGGGCCACGTCCCAGCCGATCAGGGCGTAGTCGGCGAAGGTCTCGGCATGAGCCCGCCGCACCAGCCCCTTGGCCGCGGCCCAGTCGGGCAGCTTGCGGCCGATGATCGCCGCACCGGTCACGGGATGCACGGCGTGGTCGCCGCCGCCATAGCCCTTGCAGGCTAGGCCCAAGGCGCCGACCGGCAGGTCCACCGCCGAGATCAGGCCGCCGGCCTTCATGTTGTCCACCCTCGCCCCAGCCACCGAGGCGAAGCGGAAGGTGGCGCTGACCACCTCGGGCGCGCCGACCTCGTCGATCATGGTCACGATCCGCACCGTCGGCAGGGCGTCCAGCGCCAGGCCCAGCAAGGCCGGATGGGTCTGCACGCGATCCTGAACCACGAAAGCGCCGCGCGCCTTGGGCAGTCGCGCGGAAAGATCGGCGGCGTCCACGACACGCTCCAGGATGACGACGCCGTCGCCGCCCTCCCCGTCCGCCGGCTTGACCACCAGGTCGCGCCCCGCGGGATCGGCCTTCATCGTCACGCGACCATCCTTGACCAGGGCCACGGTGCGCGGATGCGGCAGGCCGGCCTCGGCGCAACGGGCCTGGAAGCGGACCTTGTCGGCCAGCACGCAGGCGGAGGTCCAGCCCAGCGGATTGATCTTCTTGTTCAGGGCCGCATCCTCGAACCGGCGGACATAGACATCCAGCTGGTCCGGGGTTTCGATGCGAAAAAGCGCGAGGTCGTTGGGATCGACGAAACGGGCGCGGGCGATCTCGATGGCCCGCTCGCGCCAGGCCTCGCTCAGGCCGAACCTCTTTTGCACCTTGGCCGCGCGACCGGGGATCCAGGCGCGGAAGGCCAGGCCGACCAGCACGTCCAACCCTGCCCTGACCGGACCACGCCTAGCGCGCCGGTGGGCATAGTGCGGCTCAAGGCAACGCGCCGAAACCGGGCGCAAGACGCCCGGATAGATTCCGTAGGCCTTCTTCAGGAAGTAGAAGCGGTCGTAGCCCATGCGTTCCCCCGAGAGGGGAAGGACTAGCGACCGCTTGTGACGTTTCTAAAAGCCCGTCCTAGCAAGCTTGACCATAAACCAGCGACCTGCACACGCCGTCGACATCCGCCGGCGGCTTGACGCCTGTGACGGCGGCAAGGGTCGGAGCGATGTCCACCGTGTCCAGCGGCAGGACCCGCTCGTGCGGCGTCGCGCCCTTCCACCAGAACAGGATCGGGATACGGCGGTCGTAATCCCAGGGGCTGCCGTGGGTGGCGACATAGGTCGCGCCGGCGGTGGCGGGAATACGATCAGGCTTGAAGGCGATCAGGATGTCGCCCACCCGGCCCGGATAGGCGCTGCGGCGAAGGCGTTCGACCAGCGAGATCTCCTCGGGCGAAGCGTCGGCCGGCGCGGGCTCGGCCGTCAGGATGGCGTTGGAGTCGAAGGCCCCGGCCACGACCGGATCGCGGTTCATCAGCACCAGGGCCGCGGCGGTGACGCGCATGCGGTCGGCCAGCGACGGCGTCTTGCCGTCGGGACCGACGACATAGATCTGGTCGATGCCGCCCTCGGCCAGCAGCGGATCCCATGTCAGGCCCAGGTCGGTGCGCAGCTGGGCGTTCAGCTTGGCGATCCAAGTCTTGCCGATGACGCGCTCGGTCCCGTAGCTCTCGCCATGCAGGCGCTCGGCGAAGTCGGAGCCCCCGTGGTCGGCCGCCAGGGCCACCAGGACCCCGCCCTTGACCTTGTCCAGGCTCTTGAGGAACACGCCCAGGCGATCGTCCAGGCGGGCCAACTGGTCGCACATCTCCGGGCCGCGCGCGCCATAGCGGTGACCGATGAAGTCGGTGGCCGACAGGCTGATGGTCAGGACGTCGACCTGCGGGCCGTCGCCCAGGCCATTGGCCTCGCGCAGCGTCTGGGCCAGCTCCAGGGTCTTTTCGTCTGTATAGGGACTTGCGTAGAGATCGCGAGCCTTGTCGGCGTCGGTCGTCGCGGGAGCAATCGGCAGCGCCGCGCGCCACGAACGGTCACCGGTCTTGTAGTCAGCCTCCAGCGCCTTGCAGCGCTTGGCCGAGCCTGGGGCGTAGGTCCAGACGAACGGCTTCTTGGCCTGATCGGCGGCCAGCTTCGCGTTGAAGGCGGCGATCGGCTTCATGCGGGCTTCGGCGGTCTGGTCCTTGGCGATCCAGGTCGTGAAGCCATAGCCCGGCTGGTACCAGAACTGGCCGTCGGCCTTGTGGCCCGACATCGTGATCGCGCCGCGGTCCTTGCCCGACACGCCATAGACGCGGCTGGTCGGCGAGACGTCCTTCAGCCAGTCGCCATAGGTCGTGGCGACCATGTTGACCGGGCTGACCGGGCGACCGCCGTCGGCCAGAGTCACCGCCGGGTCGGCCAGGCAGTACACGGTCTTGCCCGTCGCGCGGTCGTACCAGTCGTTGGCGCTGATGCCGGTCTTGTTGGGATGCTTGGCCGTCAGCAAGGTCGAGTGACCCGGGCACGTCTCGGTGAAGGCGTGCGACTGGTAGCCGTTGGGATAGACCACGCCCTGGCTCAGCGTCTTCAAGCCGCCGGTGAATTCACCCCGGTGCTGAGCATAGAGATTGGCGCTGAACTGGTCGATCGAGATCACCACGACCAGCTTAGGGTCGGGCTTCGTCTCGGCGTCAGCGGCAAAGCCGGTCGCGAGCGTGGCGGCGAGAACGCCGCTGAGGAGCATCGTTTTCATGCCCAGCGGTTTGGCGCGGAAGCGTGACAGGCGCAAGACGAGATGGGTTTCGGCGATGAAATGTAACCCACGTCCGTCCCTCAGCGTCTCCCGCGCATAAGGCGCGGGATGACGGCGGGAGATGCTAGTTCGGCTTCCCGCTGGTCATCCCCAGCCGGTACTCGACCCCGACCACGTCCGTCGGCCGCACCGTCGGAGCCAGCGCCACCGCGCCCTCCAGCCCCTTGCCCGTCACTTGGCTGACCGCCAGCTTCGGCCCCTCGGCCACCTGGACGTCGATGTTCTTCAGCGTGGCGTTCTTGATGTTGGCCAGCACCATGCCCTTTCTGGCCGTGCCGGTGATGTCCTTCAGTACAAAGCCGTCCAGCGGCTTGTCGGGGTGGATGTTGACCGCCTCGACCAGCACCGGGACGTCGGAAACCTTGATCCGCTCGAAGGTGAAGTTGCGCACCGTGGGAATGCCGTCGTGGCCGGGAACCGGGAACTGGTCCTGCTTGCCGCTGTCCAGGAAATTCAGCCGCAGGAAGCCACCGCCTGCGCCCGAGACCTCCAGGTCGCGCATGACGATGTCCTCGATGAACGCGCCCCGCCCCGGCCGGCTCTTGATGTAGATGGCGAAGGTGTAGGACGACAGGCACTTGCAGCGCTCGATCCGTACACGGCGGATGCCGGCAGAGGTTTCGCTGCCGATGCCGACGCAGGCCCAGCGATGGTCGCGGAAGGTGCAGTCGGTGATCACCACATCCTCGGTCGGGCGGGCGATCAGGTTGCCTTCCAGGCCCCGGCCCGACTTCAGCGAGATACAGTCATCGACGGTGTCGAAATCGCAGCGGTCGATCACCACCCGGCGGCAGGAATCGACGTCGATGCCGTCGGCGCGACCATTGATCACCATGTTCTGGAACACGACGTCGTCGCAGTAGACCGGATGGATCGACCACATGTCGTTCTGCTGCGTGTGGACGTCCGCGACCACCAGACGCTGGACATCCACGAATTCCAGCAGCGCCGGATGGCGCAGACCCGTCTCCTTCTGCACGCGGCCCTTGATGGCGTCGCTGGCGACGATCTTGCCCTTGCCCGTGATGACGATGTTGCGCGCGCCCTGCGCCCAGACCAGCCCGATATAGCCGGGAACCCAACGGCCCTCCCAGCGGACCTGGACAACGGGATAGTCGGCGAGATCCGGCGAGCCCTGAAGGGTCGCGCCCTCCTCGATCCGCAGGATGGTCTCCGAACCGATGCGGATCGCGCCGACCAAATAGGTCCCCGCCGTCAGCACCACCTCGCCGCCGCCGAACACGGCGCAACGATCCAGGGCCATCTGCACGGCGTGGGTGTCCTTGGCCACGCCATCGCCGACCGCGCCGAAATCACGGGGATTGAAGCGCAGGGCCGGCTTGGCGGCGGCGGCCTTCTTGTCTTGACCGGCGGCGCCTGCGGGCGCTGCGGCGACGAGCGCGCCGAGGCCGGCGGCCGCCAGGACGGCGCGGCGATGGGTGATTGGCATGGACGTAACGCTCCCACTGAACTGGACCGGCTGATGACACCGGTTTCTCAAGCGAGAGCATGCGACGCCGCGCGCTGCGACGCCAATCCAAAAAAGGTAAGAATGGAAAGGCCTAGGCGGCCTTGCCGACCACCGCGTTCCGGCCCGAGGCCTTGGCCTGGTACACGCCTTCGTCGGCGCGCTTGAGCAGGGTCTCGGGGGTGTCGCCCTGCCCGCCCGTGGCCGAGACGCCGATCGAGATGGTCACCGTCAGCAGCTCGCGCCCCTGAGCCACCTTGAACGGCGCGCCCGACACGTGATTGCGGATCCGCTCGGCGATGCGCAGAGCGTCGGCCAGCTGGGTGTCGGGCATGATCACCGTGAACTCCTCGCCGCCGTAGCGACAAGGCAGGTCGATGGCGCGGACATTGGAGGCCAGCCGCAGAGCGAACTCGCGCAGCACCTCGTCGCCGACATCGTGGCCGAAGGTGTCGTTGATCTTCTTGAAGTGGTCGATGTCGATCAGCAGAGCCGAGACCGGCTCGCCGCCCATGGTCGCGCGCTTGACCAGCGAATCGAGCTGGCCGGTCATGTAGCGACGGTTGTGCAGGCCCGTCAGCTGGTCGGTGACCGCCAGTTCCAGCGAATGATCGAGGTTGTTGCGCAAATAGTCGGTGTAGCGCTTGCGCTGGATCTGGGTCTTGACCCGGGCCGACAGCTCTTGTGGGTCGATCGGACGCGGCAGGATGTCGTTGACGCCGATTTCCAGCGCCTTGACCATCCGGTTGCGGTCGTCGGGATCGACCATCGCCAGGACCGGCAATTGACGGGTGCGCTCCTCAGACCGCAAGGCGGCGGTGAAGCGCAGACCATCGAAGCTCTTGGCCGCGGCGTTGACGATAACCAGGTCGACGGGACCGCCGGCGCTGATCTTGGCCTTTTCGGGATCGCTTTCGACCACCGGGCGATGCTCGCCGGCCAGTTCGGCGGCGACGCGCTGGCCCTGACGTTCGTTGTCGTCGACGACCAGCACCCGGCCGCCCAGACCGTCCAGGCGGGCGGCGGCGCCGGCGATCACGCCCATGCGACGGCCCGAGGCCTCGCGCTGGCGCAACTCGTCGATGACCAGCTTGAAGCGGGTCAGGCTGCGCACGCGGGCGAACAGCATGACGTCGTCGATCGGCTTCGTCAGAAAGTCTGAGGCGCCCGATTCCAGGCCCTGAATGCGATCGGCGCGGCCGTCCAGGGCCGTGATCAGCACCACCGGGATATGGCGGGTGAGCGCGTCTTCCTTCAGCTTCCGGCAGACGGTGAAGCCGTCCATGCCAGGCATCATGACGTCCAGCAGGATAATGTCGGGCAGATCTCGCGCAGCCATTTCCAGGGCCGTCGGCCCATCCATGGCGGTCGTGACCTCGTAGTACTCGGCCGTCAGCTTGGCCTCGAGCAGGCGGACGTTGGCCTCGATGTCGTCGACGACGAGGATACGCGCGCTCATGCGGGCTGCCGGTCCAGCAGACGCTTGATGGTGTCCAGGAAGTGGACCACCGAAATCGGCTTCGAGATATAGGCCTCGCAGCCGCCCTCGCGGATCCGCTCCTCGTCGCCCTTCATGGCGAAGGCCGTCACGGCCACCACCGGAATGTGGGCCAGATCGTCGTCTTCCTTGAGCCACTTGGTGACTTCCAGGCCAGAAATTTCCGGCAGCTGGATGTCCATCAGAATCAGGTCGGGCTTGTTGTCACGCGCAATGGAAAGCGCCGACAGACCCTCGCGGGTCTGCAGGGTCTCGTAACCCTGGGCTTCGAGCAGATCATGAAACAGCTTCATGTTCAGCTCGTTATCCTCCACGATGAGGACTTTCTTCGTCATCCTTACCCCGACCAGACGGTCACGTGGCGACGCCTACGGATTCGCGCCGTCTTCCAGAACTGGATCGCACGGATATCCTTAAGCCCGCGCTAATCGCGTTAAGACGAGACCGATCGACGCTCATGGAACCGCGCTTCTCAGACCTGCAGGCCTGCCCTGTCACCCCAACGGCCGCGCTAGTCATCGTCGATGTCGACGAGGTGCTGGCCCAGTTCATGTTCGGCTTCGGCGCCTTTATCGAGCGCCACGGCTTCGAACTGCGGGTGGACCGGTTCGCTCTGTTCCAGAACATCTATCGCCCCGGAGAGACGGAACACCTCGATCTGATCGCGGGCAAGGCCTTGTTCGACGATTTCTTCCGTGATGGGGCCGACGACCTCCCGCCGGCGATCGGCGCGGCCGATGCTCTGGCGGACCTGTCGACCCGGGCCGAGGTGGTGATTCTGACCAACGCCCCCGAGCACGGCCGGCTAGCGCGGGCCCAGTGGCTGAAGACCCACGGCTTCGACTATCCGCTCATTATCAATAGCGGCCCTAAGGGCCCCGCCGCGGCCGAGCTGGCCGGACGCACCAGCGGCCGCGCGGTGTTCATCGACGATCTTCTGCCGCAGCTGGAATCAGTGGCGGAGAAGGCTCCAGACGTGGGACGGTTCCAGATGGTCAGCGACGAGCGCCTGCGCCCGTTCGCCCCGTCGGCGCCGGATCGCCACGTCCGCATCGACGAATGGCCCAGGCTGAAGACCGCCATCGAGGAGCGCCTGTTTTCATGATCCGGTTCGGCATCGACTTCGGCGGCACCAAGATCGAGGCCGCCGCGCTGGATCCCACAGGCGCGTTCGTGGCGCGGGTGCGTAAGCCCAACCCCGGCAACTATGATGACGCCTTGGAAGTGGTCGCCGAACTGGTGACCGACGCCGAGACCATGGCCGGCGCCAGCTGCGCGCGGCTGGGCCTGGGGATTCCCGGCTCGGCCTCGCCGCGCACCGGACTGATCCGCAACGCCAACAGCGTCTATCTGAACGGTCGCCGGTTCGAGCAGGACCTGGCCCAGCGCCTGGCCCGCCCCGTGCGCCTGACCAACGACGCCAACTGCTTGGCCTTGTCGGAAGCCGCCGACGGCGCGGGGGCCGGCGCGCCCGTGGTGTTCGCCGCGATCCTGGGCACCGGCTGCGGCGGCGGCGTGGTCGTCGACGGCAAGATTCTCGACGGCCACAACGGCATCGCCGGGGAATGGGGCCACACGCCCCTGCCCTGGCCTCGCCCCGACGAGTATCCCGGCCCCGACTGCTGGTGCGGCCGCAAGGGATGCCTGGAGACCTGGATCGCCGGCCCCAGCTTCTCGCGCGACGCGGGCTTTCCCACCGGTCAGGCGACCATGGACGCTGTCGGCGCGGGCGATCCCGCAGCCTCGGCGGCGCTGGATCGCTATGTCGACCGCCTGGCGCGCGCCTTCGCCGCGCTGTGCGACCTGATCGATCCCGACGTCATCGTCCTGGGTGGCGGCATGTCGAACGTCGATGCTCTTTACGAGCGCCTGCCCGCCGCCATCACCCCGCACGTCTTTTCCGACGTCTTCGAGACTCCGGTAAAGAAGGCCGTGCACGGCGACAGCTCCGGCGTCCGTGGCGCGGCCTGGCTGTGGCCGGCGGAAGGCTGAGACTGCTCCCATGAAGGCCCTGTGCCGCGACTGCGGGTGGACCGGCGAGCGCAAGGCCGCGCGCTGCCCTTCCTGCGCCTCGCCGCGCGTGGTTTTTCATGAAGAACTGGGAACGCTGTCGATCGCCCATCTGGACTGCGACGCCTTCTACGCCTCGGTCGAAAAGCGCGACGATCCATCCTTGCGCGACAAGCCGGTGATCGTGGGCGGCGGCAAGCGCGGGGTGGTGACCACCGCCTGCTACATCGCCCGCATGAGCGGCGCGCGCTCGGCCATGCCGATGTTCAAGGCGCTGAAGCTGTGCCCCGACGCCGTGGTCATCAAGCCCGACTTCGCCAAGTACAAGGAAGCCAGCCGGCTGATCCATGAGAAGCTGGACCGCCTGACGCCCCTGATCCAGCCGCTGTCGCTGGACGAGGCGTGGATCGACCTGACCGGCACCGACCGCCTGCACGGCGCGACGCCGGCAGCGATGCTGGCCCGCTTGCAGGCCGAGATCGAGCGCGACATCGGCCTGACCGTCTCGATCGGCCTTGCCCCCAACAAGTTCCTGGCCAAGATCGCCTCGGAACTGGACAAGCCCCGCGGCTTCTCGGCGATTGGGGCGGCCGAGGCGCAGAGCTTTCTGGCGGGCAAACCGGTCAGCATCCTGCCCGGCGTCGGACCGGCCACCGTCTCGTCGCTGGCCGAGGTTGGCCTGCGCACCGTCGGCGATATCGCGGCGGCGGACCTTAAGTTTCTGGCCAACCGCCTGGGCTCGGGAGGCCTGCGCCTGCATCGCCTGGCCCACGGCCAGGACAGCCGTCTCGTCGATCCCGAGCAATCTCGCAAGACGATCAGCGCCGAGACCACCTTCAACGACGACCTCAACCAGCGCGAGGCGCTGGAGGACGAGCTCTGGCCGCTCTGTGAAAAGGTCGCCAAGCAGGCCCGCAAGGAAGGCGTCGCCGGCCGGGTGGCGACGCTGAAGCTGCGCACGCCGGATTTCAAGATCCACACCCGCCGCCGCACCCTGGCCGTGCCGACCCAAACCGCCCGCACCCTGTTCCAAGTCGCCCGCGAACTGCTGGCCGCCGAGCCGGGCGGCCTCTCCTATCGCCTGATCGGCGCGGGCCTGACCGACTTCATGGACGCCGAGAGCGCCGGCGCCGACATGTTCGCCGACGAGGAACGCCGCACGCTGAAGAGCGAGACCGCCATCGACGCCCTGCGCGGCAAGTTCGGCGCAGCGGCCGTGGTCAGCGGTCGGGCGCTGAAGGGACGCTGACGCCACCCCTCTTGCGATCTCCGCTGACGCTAACCATTTGGGCTTCTCCCAAAAGGAACCGTTCGCGCGCGGTCTTCGCTCTCCCAAATGTGAAGCCGAAAACCCGGGCGCCCCTGTGCTAAAGCGGCGCAGGCGCGTCTCAGGCTCTTCCAAAGCCGTCGCGTTTCCATATCTAATTCAGGCAGGCGGGTGATTTGCCCGCCGGGAGAGAACAAGTCGATGGCCGAGCGGAAGCAAGGCGGACAAAGCAGCGGCGCTGGGTCGTCGGTCGTCACGGAAGTGAAGCCGAAGACGCAGAAGCCCTCGCTTTATCGAGTTCTGATTCTCAACGACGACTACACTCCAATGGAGTTCGTGGTCTACGTTCTCGAGCGGTTCTTCAATAAGTCGCGTGAAGACGCTACGCGCATCATGCTGCACGTTCATCAGAACGGCGTCGGCGTATGCGGCGTCTACACTTACGAAGTCGCAGAAACCAAGGTCGCGCAGGTCATCGACTCTGCGCGGCGCCATCAGCACCCCCTGCAGTGCACCATGGAAAAGGACTGAGGAGCCTCCCCCATTGCCCTCTTTTTCGCGCCCCCTGGAAGAATCCCTGCATCGCGCCGTGGCCTACGCCAACCAGCGTAAGCACGAGTACGCCACGCTCGAGCACCTTCTGCTTTCCCTGACCGACGACGAGGACGCCGCCGGAGTTATGCGCGCGTGCGACGTCGATCTCGCCGCGCTGAAGAAGAGCCTGTCCAACTATCTCGACGTCGAACTGGCCTCGCTGGTCGTCGACGACGACGAGGACGCCAAGCCCACCGCCGGCTTCCAGCGCGTGATCCAGCGCGCGGTGATCCACGTCCAGTCGTCGGGCCGCGAGGAAGTGACCGGCGCCAACGTGTTGGTCGCGATCTTCTCCGAACGCGAGAGCCATGCCGCCTACTTCCTGCAAGAGCAGGACATGACGCGGTACGACGCGGTGAACTTCATCGCCCACGGCATCGCCAAGAAGGCCGGCGCCTCCGAGCCCAAGAACGTCAAGGGCGCCAGCGTCGGCTCGAATTCGACCGAGGACGACGGCGAGAAGCCCAACACCAAGACGGGCGGCGAGGCTCTCGAGGCCTATTGCGTCGACCTCAACGAGAAGGCCCGCCAGGGCAAGGTCGACCCGCTGATCGGCCGCGCGAACGAAGTCGAACGCGCGATCCAGATCCTGTGCCGTCGCACCAAGAACAACCCGCTGCTCGTGGGTGATCCCGGCGTCGGCAAGACCGCCATCGCCGAGGGCCTGGCCCGCAAGATCATCACCAACCAGGTCCCTGAGGTCCTGGCGGAAGCCACCATCTTCTCGCTCGACATGGGCGCGCTGCTGGCCGGCACCCGCTATCGCGGCGACTTCGAGGAACGCGTCAAGCAGGTGGTCAAGGAACTGGAGAACCACCCGAACGCGGTGCTGTTCATCGACGAGATCCACACCGTGATCGGCGCCGGCGCAACCAGCGGCGGGGCGATGGATGCGTCGAACCTGCTGAAGCCCGCTTTGGCTTCCGGCTCGCTGCGTTGCATGGGCTCGACCACCTACAAGGAGTTCCGCCAGCACTTCGAGAAGGATCGGGCCCTGGTCCGTCGCTTCCAGAAGATCGACGTGAACGAGCCGACGGTCGAGGACACGATCAAGATCCTCAAGGGCCTGAAGTCCTACTACGAGGACTTCCACAAGCTGAAGTACACCAACGAGGCCATCAAGGTCGCGGTGGAGCTGTCGGCCAAGTACATCACCGACCGCAAGCTGCCGGACAAGGCGATCGACGTGATCGACGAGGCCGGGGCCAGCCAGATGCTGCTGCCGGAAGGCCGTCGCAAAAAGACCTTGGGCGTCAAGGAGATCGAAGGCGTCGTCGCCAAGATCGCCCGCATCCCGCCCAAGTCGGTCAGCAAGTCGGACACCGAGGCCCTCAAGGAACTCGAGACCGATTTGAAGCGCGCGGTGTTCGGCCAGGACGAGGCCCTGAGCCAGCTGTCGGCCGCCATGAAGCTGGCCCGCGCCGGCCTGCGTGAACCGAACAAGCCGATCGGCTCGTATCTGTTCAGCGGCCCGACCGGTGTCGGCAAGACCGAAGCCGCCAAACAGCTCGCCCAGACCCTGGGCATCGAGATGCTGCGCTTCGACATGTCGGAGTACATGGAGCGTCATACCGTGAGCCGCCTGATCGGCGCCCCTCCCGGCTATGTCGGCTTCGACCAGGGCGGTCAGCTGACCGACGCGGTCGACCAGCACCCCCACGCCGTCGTCCTGCTCGACGAAATCGAGAAGGCGCACGGGGATGTCTACAACATCCTGCTGCAGGTGATGGACAACGGCACCCTGACCGACAGCAACGGCAAGAAGGTCGACTTCCGCAACGTGGTCCTGATCATGACCACCAATGCGGGGGCGTCCGACGCGCAGCGCAACTCGATCGGCTTTGGCCGTTCGAAGGTCGAAGGCGAGGAAGAGGCCGCCCTCAAGCGCCTGTTCACGCCGGAGTTCCGCAACCGCCTGGACGCGGTCGTGGCCTTCAAGCCGCTGACCTCGGACATCATCCGCCAGGTCGTGCAGAAGTTCGTGATGCAGCTGGAGGCTCAGCTGGCCGACCGCAACATCACGATCGAGCTGAGCGACGACGCGGCCGACTGGCTGGCCAAGAACGGCTTCGACGAGCTCTATGGCGCGCGCCCCCTGGCTCGCGTCATCCAGGAGCACATCAAGAAGCCCCTGGCCGACGACATCCTGTTCGGACGCCTGGTGCGCGGCGGCCACGTCAAGATCCTGCTGGAAAACGGCAAGATCGGCTTCGACATCGCCAGCAACGGCGACGCCAAGGCCGGCAAGACCGACGAGGCCGAGCCGGAAATGGCCGAATAGGCCTAGGCTTTACAGACCAGCGAAGGGCCCGGAGCGATCCGGGCCCTTTTCGTTTGGGTCGCGGAACATTTTGGATAAAACAGAAACATTCGGGGCGATCCTGAGCGGCGTGGCCGTCCTGACGACCATCTTCACGGCGCTGATCAAACTAGCTCCTTAGCCACTAGCGCAGGTGACGACCGCCCGCCGCGGCCAGCAGGCGCACGGCCACTTCGGGGTCCAGCCCTGCAGGCTCAAAGGTCTGTTGCCCGGCCTCGGCCAGCAAGGCCGCGTCGGCGGCGCCGAGACGGTGCTGGCCCATGTTCCAATCGCGGAACAGTCGCCGATCGGCGGGACCTGATGCGATTACGGCGAGATCGGCATGGCGAGGATCCCGGGCGATGCGCTCGTAGGTCGCTTGCACGCTGTCCACTGGTCCCTCCAGCAGTTGCAGGAAGCGCCCCTCCCCCGCCACCAGAAATCCGGTGACATCGACCAACCGGTTGTTCTGGATCGACTTGGCCAGGATCGAGCGCAGCGCCTCATCGAGATCACGATCCGCGCCCGTGAAACGGCTGGCGTAGACGAGGCGAAACAGGCCTCGGGGCGCTGCGTCGGTGTCGGTCATGGCGGGCTCCGCGAATAGATGCCGGAGCCCTACAGGATTCGACGAACGCCGTTGGCGCTCTACCCGACTTTCGACGCGATCAGAGCGCCGCCGAAATCTTCTCCGCCAGGGCCTTCAGCTCTTCGACATCGGCCATGCCGCCAGCGCCGTGGCGACCCAGCTCAGCGCCCTCGTAGCGAGGGATGACGTGGACGTGGAGATGGAACACCGTCTGGCCGGCCGGCGCGCCGTTGAACTGAGTGACGACCACGCCGTCGGGCTTCAGGGCCGCGACCACCGCCTTGGCCAGTTTCTGAGCGGCGACGGCCACCTCGGCCAGCGCCTGCGGCTCGATCTCCAGGATGTTGCGCGCCTGGCTGGTCTTGGAGATCACCAGAGCGTGGCCGCGCGACTGCGGGAAGACGTCCATGAAGGCCAGGACCTTGTCGTCCTCGAACACCTTTACGCTGGGGATCTCGCCGCGGATGATCTTGGCGAAGATGTTGTCGGCGTCGTAGCGTCCGTCCAGGCTCATGACCGTCTCCCTATCGATGACCGGTCGTAGCAAACGGTGAGCAAGGCGCAAACCATGGCGACGGAAACAAGACCCCAGGGCCTGACCGAGCAGCAGCAGAAGTGGTTCGCCTCGGTGCAGGCCAACCTCGCGCGCGAGACTGGCAAGACCCTGGACGAGTGGGTCGAGATCGTGCGTCGCGAGTGCCCGGAGACCAAGCCGCGCGCCCGCACCGACTGGCTGAAGGCGACCTATGGCATCGGCCAGAACCGCGCCGCGGCCATCTTCGGGGTCGCCTTCCCGTCCGAGATGGGCTGGGATGACGCCGAAGGCCTTCGCGTCGCCCTGTGGACCGATCCGGCTCAACTGGCGATCCTGGAAGCGGTCGAAACCGCAGTCGCCGACTTCCCAGGCCTGGTCACCGGCCAGCGTAAGACCTTCACCGCCTGGTCACACAAAGCCCAGTTCGCGGCCCTGAAGCCGGTCAAGGGCGGCCAGGCAATGCTGGGCCTGGCGGTGACGCCAGACGCCTCCCCGCGCCTCGCCGACCCCAGGAACGAGGGGTGGTCCGATCGGCTGAAGTCCAAGCTGCCCCTGATGTCGCCCGCCGACGTCGACGCGGAGGTGAAGGCCTGGCTGAAGGCGGCCTGGGAACGCTCGTAAGGCTCAGCTGGCCGGATCGTACATGAACTCGCGAAGCTCCTGTGCGCAACGGCAGGCGACCGCGATCTTCCGCGCCCACTCGACGGCTTCTTCGCGTGTCGGCAGCTCCAGCACGGTGAACCCGCCATCGAGATGGCTGCCGGAATAGATCTGCGTCGAAATCGTCCCATCGGCCGAGACCAGCACCGGATCGACCTGCTCGTGAATGCCGCCGCCGAACACGTAGACACCGGCGGCCTTGGCCTCCGCAACGACTGCGCGGGCTTCCGCAGCGACCGTCGGGAGCTCGTCCTGGCTCACCACCATGGCTCTGCTGGGGAACGAGATGAGGTACTTGGTCATGGGGCCGAGTGTGCGCCGACCTTTATACAAAACGCCACCCTAGGAACGCCCCTCCTCCGCCGTCGTTGGTCTCCCAAACCACGGAGATTCCCGATGTCCAAAGACGCTGACCTGGCCGACAAGTTCTGGAAGGCCCTGAAGTCCGACCGCACCGTGATGCTGGGCCTGCCCGATCACGAGCACGGCCGCGCCCAGCCGATGACCGCGCTGGTCGAAAACGTCCACGCCGGCCCGATCTGGATCTTCAGCGCCGTCGATGTCGACCTGGTGCAGGCCGTCGACGGCGGCGCGCGTGACGCCCTGCTGCACTTCGCCTCCAAGGGTCACGACGTCTTCGCCACGGTCGAAGGATCCCTGCGCATCGACAACGACCGCGAAACGATTGAGCGCTTGTGGAATCCCTTCATCGCCGCCTGGTACACCGGCAAGGACGATCCCAAGCTGCGCCTGCTTCGCTTCGAGCCGGGCGACGCCCAGATCTGGCTGAACGAGAACAGCCTGTTCGCCGGCGTGAAGATGATGCTCGGGGTCGATCCCAAGACCGACTACAAGGACAAGGTCGGCGAAGTGCGCCTGCACTAGCCGCCGCTATTCGCCCGCGTCGCGACGCGGGTCCGGGGTGTGGCGGAAGGGGGAGAACTCTTCCGTCAGCATCTCCATGTCGCTTTCCACCGCCGCTCGCTCCTGCGCCAAATAGCGGGCGACAGGCTCGCGCAGGGCCGGGTCGGCGATCCAGTGGGCGGAATAGACGGCGCTGGGCAGGTAGCCGCGCGCGATCTTGTGCTGCCCCTGTGCTCCGGCCTCGACGCGCGGCAGGCCCAGCCGGATGCCGTGCTCGATGGCCTGGTAGTAGCAGAGCTCGAAGTGCAGGAACGGCACGTCCTCGCTGCAGCCCCAATGCCGGCCGTACAGACAGTCGCGGCCGATAAGGTTCAGCGCCCCGGCGATCCAGGGACCGTCTGGCCGACGGGCCAGGATCAGCAACACCTTGTCGGCCATGCGTTCGTGCAGAGCTGAGAAGAACCGGCGGTTCAGATAGGGCCGGCCCCACTTGCGCGAGCCGGTGTCCATGTAGAAGCCGTAGAAGGCGTCCCAGTGGTCTTCGGTCAGTTCATCGCCTGACAGCGCCACGATCTCCAGCCCAGTCTGGGCGTCGCGGCGCTCGCGGCGGATGGTCTTGCGGCGGTTGGCCGACAGCGCCGCCAGGAAGTCGTCGAAGGTCGCGTAGCCGCGGTTCTCCCAGTGATACTGCTGGTCCTGGCGTGGCAGCATCCCGCGATCGGCCATCCACGCCCACTCGTCCTCGACCGGAAAGGTCACGTGCAGCGACGAGGCCTCCATGCGCTCGCACAGGGTCAAAGCCCCGCCCAGCAGGGCCGCGCGGCCCTCGTCGGGATCGATGTCGGGCCGCACGATCAGCCGCGAACCGGTGACCGGCGAGAACGGCGAGGAACACTGGAGCTTCGGATAATAGCGTCCTCCGGCCCGCTCGTAGGCGTCGGCCCAGGCGTGGTCGAAGACGTATTCGCCCTGGCTGTGGGACTTCAGATAGAGCGGCATGACGCCAGCGACCGTCCCGGTCTCGTCCAGCACCGACAGATGCTGCGGCGCCCAGCCGGTGCGCGGACCCACGCAGCCGCTCTCTTCCAGGATCGAAAGAAAGTCGTAGCTGACGAAGGGGTCGCCGGTCGGGGCGGCGCAGGCGTCCCAGGCGTCCTTGCCGATCTCGGCGATCGCGCGGTGGACGCGAACCGCCGATTCAACAGACGTCACGCGTGAAAGCCCTCGAAGATCAGGTTGTCGCAGTGGTCGCTGACGCCATCCCACTGATCGGGCGAGCGCACCGTCCAGGCGATGATCGGCATGCCCTTGGCGCGATATAGGTCGGCGCGCGGGCTGGGCAACATGTCCAGGCCCAAGGCCAGGAAATCAGGGCGCGCCAGTTCGACCTGCTCCAGGGCCGCCAGTGACTTGCGCACCTCCGGCGCTAGCTTGCGCGCGCCCTCGTCATTCCAGCTGTAGCTGTCCAGGCCGCGCAGGATCTGCGGGTGGTGGTCGGCGAACCAGGCGTGCGAATAGGGATTGAAGCCGATCACGGCGGTCGGGCCGTTATGGTCGACCAGCACGTCGGTCACCCGCTTCTCCAGCGGGCCGACCTCGCCAAACGGAGTCTTCAGCTCGATGAAGACCATGGCCCGGTGACCGATCATCGTCAGCGTGTCGGCCAGGGTCGGGATGGTTTCGTCGGTGCCCTTCAGCGCCATTGCGCCCAGCTCGGCGGCGGTGTGGTCGCGCAGGCGGCCTTCCTGGCCGGTCATCCGCTCCAGGCGGTCGTCATGGAAGACCACGGCCTCGCCGTCGGCGGTCAGCTGCACGTCCAGCTCGATGCCGTAGCCGTGGGCGCAGGCGGCCTGGAAGGCGGCGAGCGAGTTTTCCGGCGCGCCCTCCGGGGTCCACAGACCCCGGTGCGCCACCGGCGGGTCGAACAGGCGCTCCCACGCCTCGCCGAAGACTTCGGTCGAGGGGCGTTCGCGCGACCGCATCAGGCGATCTCCACCACCGCGTCCACCTCGACCGCGAAGCCGAGGGGCAGCTTGTAGACGCCTACGGCCGAACGGGCATGGCGACCGGCGTCGCCCAGGGCCTCGACCATCAGGTCCGAGCAGCCGTTGATGACCTTGGGAATGTCGATGAAATCGGGGCCGGCCTGGACGAAGCCGCCCAGCTTCACCACGCGGACGACGCGGTCCAGGTCGCCGTCGCAGGCGGCCTTCATCTGGGCCAGCAAATTGACGCCGCACAGGCGGGCGGCGGCTTGCGCGGTCTCGAGGTCGACGTCGACGCCGACCGTGCCCTTGATCCCGCCGTCGGCCGCGATCGAAATCTGGCCGGAGATCGTGACCTGGTTGCCCGAGCGGACGAAGGGCACGTAGTTGGCGACCGGCGCCACCGGTTGGGGCAGTTCGATCCCCATCGCCTTCAGGCGGTCCTCGACCTTCGACATGCACACGCTCCACTGAAATCGTGGGCCATGCTTAACGCGTGCCGAGGCAAGAAAAAAGGCCCGGACCTTTACGGGTCCGAGCCTTTCAATCTGTCGTTCGAAAGCGGGCTCTTAGCGAGCGGCTTGGAACTTCTCGACGGCGGCGGTCGTGCGCTCGTTCAGCGGCTTGACCGAGTCCTTGATCGAGGCCGAGACGATTTCCGAGGCGCGGCTGACGTGGGCGATATAGGCCTCCAGAGCCGACTTGGCCCAGGCGGTCTGCAGCTCGACGGCTTCCTGCACGCTCTTGGCGCCGGCCAGCGACTTGGCGGCGGCGACTTGGTCTTCCGCGGCCTTCTTGCCGTAGGCGAAGGTCTGGGCGCCCAGGGCTTCAGCGCCCTTGGTGGCGGCGGTCACCGAAGCGACGACGGCTTCCAGATTCTTCTTCGAGTGGGTGTTGGCTTCGGCCAGGGCGGCCAGCGACTTCTCGACGCCATCCTTGAACGCTTGGTTCGAGGCGGTGCTGAACTGTTCGACGGTGTTCTTGACGGTTTCGGCGGCGGCCATGGGAAGCTCCTGTGGGGGCGGAGAGCGGAACCGATGACCGAGCTGCAACTCGGCCACCTGCGTGTTGAACAACACCGGTTTGCCATGCTGCAGTGCAGCAGTCAATAATTTTTGTGCACCGCACCATGACGCAGCGGCAGCGCAAAAATCGCAACACAAGCTGCAGCATTGGAACCACGCGCCCGATTTTTTCGCGAGTGCGGCAAGATCGCTCACCAGTTGTTTACTTTAGCGAAAGGCGGCGTCCATCATGTTACGGTCACGCGTGTGGCGGTGCGGAACCGCTCTAGTTCAAATGACGGACGTCATCCCATGTTCGCCAAGCTTACCTCCGCCCGATCGTTTCTAGCCGCCGCTGGCCTGGCCCTGTCGTGCGTGATCGGCGCCGTCGCGCCGTCGACCGCCTCGGCCGCCATACCCTATCTGCAGCTGAACGCGCAGGAGCCGAAATACGCGGCCATCGTGATCGACGCCAATTCGGGCGAAGTCCTTTACGACAAACGGGCCGACAGCCCCCGCTACCCCGCCTCGGTCACCAAGGTCATGACCCTGTACCTGACCTTCGAGGCGCTGAGCGAAGGCCGCCTGAAACTGACCGACCGGGTGACGATGTCGCCCCGCGCCGCGGCCCAGGCCCCCACCAAGATCGGCCTTCCGGCCGGCGACAGCCTCAGCGTCGACGAAGCCATCAAGGCCATGACCGTCAAGTCGGCCAACGACGTCGCCGTGGCCATGGCCGAGCGACTCGCCGGCAGTGAGTCGCGCTTCGCCGCCCTGATGACCCTGCGCGGTCAGGAACTGGGCATGCGCAACAGCCGCTTCGTCAACGCCTCGGGCCTGCCCGACAGCCGCCAGATCTCGTCGGCCCGCGACCTCGCCATCCTGTCGCGCGCCACGATGCGCGACTTCCCGCAGTACTACAGCTACTTCTCGACCAAGGGCTTCTACTTCCGGGGCAACTACATCAAGGGCCACAACCGCCTGCTGGACAGCATGGAAGGGTTTGACGGCCTGAAGACCGGCTACACCAATGCGTCGGGCTTCAACCTCGCCGGGTCGGCCGTGCGCGACGGGCGCCGCTTGATCGCCGTGGTCCTGGGCGGCCCCTCGACCGCCTGGCGCGACAACAACATGGAAGACCTGCTGCTGACCGGCTTCGACGTCATGAAGCGTCGTTCGCGCGGCGAGCGCACCTCCATCGCCGCCAACATCTATGAAGACGATCCCTCGGGCCCGATCCAGCGTCCGGCCACCGAGCAAGGCGACGGCGACCAAGCCGGCCTGAAGATCGTCCTGACCGAGAACCCGCGCACCCCGCCGGTCAAGGTCGCCCCGACCCTGAAGGCCGCCCAAACTCCTTCAAAAATGGCAAAGCCCGCGCCCGCCAAGAAGCCCAAGGGCGAGTGGAGCGTCCAGGTCGGCGCCTTCAAGTCCAAGTCGTTGGCCAATGATCAGCTGAAGCTGGTCGAGAAGCGTTTCTCGTCGCTGGTTTCCAGCGCCGAGTCGGCGGTGGAAACCGCCGGCGGCACGTTCCGCGCCCAGTTCCAGGGCATGACCGCCGACGCCGCCCGCGCCGCCTGCTCGGCCATCACCGCCAAGCGCCAGCCCTGCATGGTCCTGTCGCCGCGGTAAGCCCCATACCGATCTCCCCGGCGAAAGCCGGGGCCCAGATTCATCCTGTGCGTCAGCCGTGAATGCAAAAGGGCGCCGAACGAAACCGTTCGGCGCCCTTTTGTTCGATCTGGGCCCCGGCTTTCGCCGGGGAGATCGGTGGAGGGATTAGGCCTCCCCCATTACCCGCCCGATCAACCGGGCCAGACGCTGGACGCCCTCTTCGATCTGCGCGTCGGTCGGCAGGGAGTAGCTCAGCCGGATGGCGTTGGCGCTCTGGACCTCGGCGAAGAATGGGCCTCCGGGCACGAAGGCCACCCGCTCCTCCTCCAGCGCCCGGGCCAGCAGGTCGGCGCCGTCGATGTGTTCCGGCAGGTCGATCCAAACGAACATGCCGCCTTCCGGACGCGACCACGTCACGCCCTGCGGCATGGCCCGCTCCAGCGCCGACAGCATCACCCGCGCCTTGGCGCCGTAGGCCCCGCGCAGCCCGTGCAGGTGCTGGTCGTAGCCTTCCGACACCGCGCGATGGGCGACCATCTGGTTGATCGTCGAGACGTGCAGGTCCGCGCCCTGCTTGAGCAGAACCAGCTTCTCGATCACCGCCTGCGGACCGCAGACCCAGCCGATGCGCAGCGCCGGCGTCAGGGTCTTGGACAGGGTGCCGAGGAACATGGTCCGAGCGTTGTCGATGCCGCCCGAGCGGGCGATGTCGAGGCTGAGCAGGGTCGGCGCGGGCTCGCCCTCGAAGCGCAACTCACGATAGGCGGCGTCCTCGACCAACGGCCAGTCCAGGCGCTGGGCCAGGTCCAGCAGGGCCTCGCGCTCGGCCGGGGTCAGGCTGACGCCGGTCGGATTGGCGAAGTCGGGCACGAAATAGCCCAACGCCCCTTCCGGCAGGTCGGCCTCGGCTTGCGCGGCGAGCGCGCCTTCCGGCAGGTCCCGATAGGCCGGCTCATAGCCGTTGAAGGCCTGCAGCGCGCCGAGATAGGTCGGCCGCGCCACCACGACCGTGTCGCCGGGGCTGATGAACAGCTTGCCGATCAGGTCCAGCGCCTGCTGCGAACCGGCGGTCAGCATGATGTTGTGCGGCTCGCACGGCATGCCGTCGTGGGTCATGCGCTCGGCGATCCACTGGCGCAGCGGCAGATAGCCTTCGCTGACGGAATACTGCAGGGCCTGCGCCGCCTGGACCGGATCGGTCAGGATGGCGTCATAGGCCTTCTGCACCTCAGCGGCCGGGAACAGGCCCGGGTCGGGAATGCCGCCGGCGAAGGACAGGATGTCGGGCTGGTCCAGCAGCTTGAGCAGCTCTCGGATCTCGCTGGCGCGGACGCGGCTCATGCGGTCGCTGAAGCGCGCGGCCCACTGGGCGGCGCCGTCGGTGTTTTGGTCGGTCATGGGAGTGATTTAGTCCGAACTAGAATGACGCTTGAGCCGTACGAAGGCCCACTCTGAAACCTGGGTTCAGAGCGTCATACGGTGCAGGTCGGGCCAGCCGAACGGCGGCGCCAGAAGCGTTCGCGACTGATCATGGGAGTCGTCCTAGCTCAGCTGCGCCGTTTGATCAAACGATCGCGTGCGGCGTTTAGCTGAGCGGCCAGGCCCTCGGTGCCGCCCTTGTCCGGATGGGCCAACTGAATCAAGCGGTTATAGGCCGCCTTGACCTCGGCCAGCGTGGCGTCAGGTCCGACGCCCAGCAGGGATCGGGCCTCCGACAGGCTGAGCTCGGGTTTGGGCGGGTGGACGACCTCGCGCCGCACCAGCGGTCGACGGCGGGCCTCGGTGACACTCCACAGCCCGATGACGCTCAGCACGATGCCCGTGCCCCACGCGCCGCGAATGGTGGCGTAGGCCGCGACGGCGAAGGCGGCGATCGACGCGGCCCCCGCCCCTACCCGCCAGCCGTCGCCCTTCAGCAGGGTCCGACCGCGCGGCCACAGCAGGAACACCAGGATAGCCGCGCCAAGCAGCAGATAGAGCATCGTCACTCCGGATACGAAAGCGGGCGGCGAGGTCGCCCCCGCCGCCCGCTCGCCTTCGAACTTAGTGCAGCGTCTACTGCGCCGCCAGCAGCGTCTCGCCGGAATAGGCCGACAGACCCAGGCTGTGCATCAGGGCGCGCAGTTCCTGGCGGGCGGCCAGGTGCTGCAGCGACACCGGCACCGGTCGCACCTGCGGCGACAGGTCGGCGATGGTCAGGCCGAACGGGAACAGTTCGCGATAGATGACGCGGTCGCGCAGGCCGGGGCCGATGCGGAAGCCGACGCGCTTGGCCAGGGCCGTCAGGCGGTCTTCCAGACGCTTGCGGTTACGGGCCTCGGTCGTGGCCAGACGGTTGCGCAGCACCACCCAGTCCATGGCTTGGCGCTGACCCGACAGGGCGCGCTGCTTGCGGCCTTCCCAGACGGTCAGCGAATAGAGGCTGGGCTTGGTCAGCTCCATGGTCACCGGATCGACGGTGCCCAGCATGTCGAAGTCGACGAAGCTGTCGTTCATCGGCGTGACCACCAGGTCCGCGCGGCCGTGGGCCAGGCGCGTGATGGCGCTGTCGCCGCCGGGGGTGTCGATCAGGATGAAGTCGCATTCCTCCGCCGCCTTGGCGAAGGCGGCTTCGAAGCCTGCGATCTGCGCCTCCTCGCCCTGCTCGGCTAGGGCGATGTCGTTGTCGCTGAGCGTCAGCGACAGCGGCATCGGCAGCTCGAGCTTCTTGTTGGCCGTCCAGGCCTTGCGGTTCTCGAAGAACCGGCCCGAGGTGCGCTGGCGCAGGTCGAGGTCCAGCACAGCGACCTTGGCGCCGCCGTACAGCAGCGCGGTCACCAGGTGGACGGCGATGGTGGACTTGCCGGCTCCGCCCTTTTCGTTGCCGACGACGATGACGCGCGCTTCGGCCATGGTTCGATCCTCGATGCGTCGCGACTCGCGCGACCTTGGACTGAAGGTTAACACGATGTTACCAGCGCCTCATGGGGTCAACGGGTTCAATCCACAGACCTAATTGTCGCACCCTCAAGTTGGGTTCGCGACGGGCTCGCGCCTTCCCCCTTTTTGGCTTTCCGGGCGTCGCCGATGGACCTGACGACCCGGCGGGGCCATAAGCCCAGCCCAGTCCGCGTGGAGCGCCCAGCATGACCCTCATCGTCCGCACCGTCGCCGAGATGCGCGCCCAGGTCCGCGCCTGGAAGGCCGCCGGCCAGCGCGTGGCCCTGGTCCCGACCATGGGCGCCCTGCACGAGGGCCACCTGTCGCTGGTGCGCCTCGCCCGCCAGCACGCCGACCGCGTGGTGGCCACCATCTTCGTCAATCCCAAGCAGTTCGCCCCGCACGAGGACTTCGACGCCTATCCGCGCGGCGAGGCCGCCGACGTCGAGAAGCTGGCTTCGGTCGGCTGCGACCTGCTGTTCGCTCCGAACGGCGGGGAGATGTACGCCCCCGGCTTCGCCAGCGCCGTGTTGGTGTCGGGCGTCTCCGAACCCCTGGAGGGCGCGGCCCGGCCGCAGTTCTTCGGCGGCGTGGCGACCGTGGTGGCCAAGCTGTTCAACCAGAGCCAGGCCGACGTCGCGGTGTTCGGCGAGAAGGACTATCAGCAGCTGCAGGTGGTCAAGCGCATGGCGCGCGACCTGGACATCCCCATCGAGATCGTCGGCGCCCCGACGGCCCGCGCCGGCGACGGCTTGGCCCTGTCCTCGCGCAACACCTACCTGTCGACCGAAGAACGCGCCGCGGCCGTGGCCCTGCCCGACGCGATGAAGGCCGCCGCAGCGTCAGTGGCGGCGGGCGGCCGCATCGACGAGGCCGAGGCGACGGCGGTCGCGGCCTTGACCGCCGCCGGCTTCGGCCCGGTGAACTATGTCGAAGTCCGCGAGGCCAGCGACCTCTCGCGCCTGGGCCCCGGCCCGATCTGCGAAGCGAAGGGCCGGATCCTGGTCGCCGCTTGGCTGGGCAAGACCCGACTGATCGACAACATGGCTGTGGGCTGAACTAGCCCACGGGATGCAGGGCGATCAGCAGCCCCACCAGCATCCCGACGAAAAGCATACTGACTCCCAAGGCGGCGTAACCAATCCGCATCGTCATCCCTCCGCACTCTCCCGCGACAAGATGACACCCGTCAGAGTTGCCAACCCGATAACGATGCGCGCGAAAGTTACCAGGCGCCCAACTCCCGCAACTGCCGCGCGAGGTCGGGCGGCAGGTCGGCGGCTTCGCTTTCCGTCAGGTCCGGCGGCGCGTCCTCGGGCGTGAGATAGCGCCAGCCTTGGAAAGCTCGCCGCGGCTGGGGCGCGACCCGGACGATGGTCGGATCCACCGTCACCTCGCAGCGCGATGCCGCCCCCTCGCCCACCGTGTCGATGGCCAGGATCGTCTGACGGCACAGCACCTGCCCCTTGATCACCCGATACAGCGAGCCGCCGTCCAGCACCTCGTCGATGCGCTTGGGCGTCATCCGAGTGTGCATGATCCACGGATGGTCGGGCTGTTTGTGCCAGGCCAGGAGATCGTCGATCGTGTCGCAGCCGACGACCAGCTTGATGATGTGCAACGCCATGCTGGCGTAGATAGCGCGCCACTCGCACAAGGCAATCGGTGTGACGCTCGCGTGGCGGGAGAAACCCGTCGACGGCTCGCATGACGGCGTTATCTTGAGGTTATCGCGCGGCACCAGCGCGATCTGGGCCGCAGCGCCCCGCGCCGCCGTTACGGACGCCATGTGGGGGCCGTCCGCAGCGGCGGTTCTCGTTTGGGAATGCGTTCAGACCGCCCGCTCGGCGCTAGATCTTGACCCGTGACGCCATGGCCATGGTCAGCATGGGTCGATAGCGACGGCTGGCCGAAACCATCTTGCCCCCCGTCAGCAACAGAGTTGCATCACCCGAAGCATGGCTCTCGATCGACGTGACGCTGACGGTGTTGACGAGGCGCGAGCGATGAATGCGCAGAAAGCCTAAACTCTCCAGGCGCTCGCCTATGCCCGCGAGCGTCGTGCGCATGAGGATGGCGCGATCGCCGACCGTATGCAGCTCGACATAGTTGCCGGCGGCCTCGACCCACAGGATGTCGGCGACCGGCACGTACACCGTCTGGGCCCCGTCGCGAACCTCCAGCACGGACCCGACGGCGCTCTCGGTCGGCTTGTTTCGGGCGACGAGCAGCGCATGGGCGCCGCAATAGACAAGGCCCAGAAGTACATAGGTCAGGCCGTCTCGATAGAGGTCGCCGACATAGCCCGCCCAAGTCACCGGCAGCTGAAAGTCCTGCCCGGAGACGACGTGCGCCACCGCACGCAACAGGCGGGTCAAGCCGTAGTGAGCGAGTGAAACCAAGGCCGCGACGACGAGGTGCAGGGGCGCCGCGAAGATCCAGCGGACGCGTGGCGGCGAGAGGAGTCGGAAGACCAAGACGACCACAGGCGCCAGCGCCAGCCAGACCAGCGAACTGCTGACCTCGTCGAGAAGGGGAATCCACGGAGCGAACGGCAGGCCCGCGCGCGCCTGGCGATCCAGCGTCGCCGCCAGATTGCCGGCGGCGGCGATCGTAATCAGGGCCACCAGGATCGCGGCAGGTCCCCAGCGTCGCAGCCTGTCCCTTCCGTTCGTCACGTCTCGCCCACCATTCGTCCCAGTCCCCCGACCGCTCGTCCCGGCGGCTCCGTCGCCCGCCCCAGCGCCGTGGCGCGCTCGTCCAGGCTGTCTATCTCGCGACGCTGCAAAACACCAAGGGACGCAGCTTCATGCCCACTTCAATCATCCTCGGCCTGCTGGCGGCTCCGCTCGCGATCAACGGCCAGACGGACGTTGGTCCGACGATCGCCGGCCAGGAAGCCTACCCCGCCAGCTTCTTCACACCCTACGCGCCGCAGAACGCACTGGAGATGATCCATCGCGTTCCGGGCTTCCAGCCTGATTTCGGCGACTCGGGCGTACGGGGCTTCGCCGAAGGCGGCGGCAACATCCTGGTCGACGGCGCCCGTCCGGCCAGCAAGGCCGGGGGGCTTTCCGCCGCCCTCTCCGCTGTCCCGGCCGGACAGGTCGCGCGGATCGAGATCACCCGAGGCGGCGCCGCGACCGGCGAGGCCTCGGGCCAAACAGTCGTGGCCGACATCGTTCGCGTGAAAAGCCGCGGCGGCCTGGCCGTCAACGCCGAGCTTTCCACAAGCGGAGACACCCTGCGAGGCAAGGCGTCGATCATCGTAACCCGCAGCCTTGGCTCCCTCGAGCTGGTCTCCAAGACCAGCCTGGACGCCCCTGGCGAGCGCTCGCACGGGACGCGCGAGGTTCTCGATCTCTCCGGTCGCACGGAGGAGCGGCTTGCCCTGGCCTACGACGCCGACTTCCCAGAACTGTCCCAGCGCCTGAACCTCTCGGGCGGTCTGGTTGGCGGGGAGTTGAAGATCGCAGCGACTCTGACCCGGGCCTGGCTTGCGGAGGGCTTCGCTTTCAGCGACGCGGGTCAAGCGCAGCGGTTTCCAAAGCGCACAGGGCGCAGGAAAGGCGAGATCGGCGGCGACTGGTCCCGCCCTGTTGGCGCCGGCTACGGCCTCAAATTGCTGGGCTTCGCCAGCGTGACCGACCTGGACGTGACGTCATGGAGCGAGGTCGAGACGTCCAGCGCCGCAGCTTCGATCACCGACCGCTTCGAGAGCCATGCGGTGTCGCGCGAGACCATCGCCCGTGCGGTGCTCACCAAGGGGGCGGGTGCGGTTCAACCTGAAATCGGCGCGGAGATCGCCTGGAACAGCCTCGACAACCGGTCGGCGTCCTCAAGGTTCGGGACCTCGCCGTCACGGTCGGTCTCTGCGGTGGAGGTCTCCGAGACCCGGAGCCAAGCCTTCACGGCCCTGAATTGGCGCCCGTGGCCTCGCTGGCTGATCGCAGCCGGAGCGGCTTACGAGTCCTCACGCCTCCAGTCCGGAGCGGAAAGCGACCGACGCTTCGGCTTCTTCAAGCCCAGCCTCACGGCGACCTATCGCTCGAGCGACCAGACTAACCTGCGCTTCTCGATCAGGCGTTCCGTGGGGCAGCTGTCGTTCGGCGATTTCGCCGCCTCGGCCAATCTCGCGGAGGGTCGCGCCAACGAGGGCAATGCGAGGCTGGGGCCAGACCACAAGACGACGGCCGCCGTCGATTATGAGCGCCGGTTCTCCCAGCGAGGGGCCATCACCCTGAAGCTCGCCCGCGAGTGGCGACGGGACGTTCTGGAAGCGGCGGTTCTGCCCTCTGGCGCGTTCGGAACCGTCAATGTCGAACAGGCCGGAGTCTGGAGCCTCAAGGCGAGCCTTGCCCTGCCTCTCGATCGCGTCCTTCCCAACGGGCTCCTGAATGTGAAGTACGCTCGGCAGCGTGCCCGCCTGACTGACCCGCTCACCGGTCAGCGCCGCTCCCTGACAAGCTTCCAGCCGACAAGCTTCGAAGTCGACCTTCGCCAGGATCTTTCCGCCGCCTCGTGGGGTCTGAGCTACGCGCGCGGCTTTCAAAAACTGTTCTGGTACCCGGACGAGGCGCGCGTCCAGGATCACGGGGCGGATCTGGGCCTCTATGTCGAGAACCGGCGCCTTCGTAACGCCAGGCTGACGCTGCGGCTCGATGGCCTGCTGGGGACCCGCACGACCTACAGCCGCACTCAGTACACGCCCAGTCGCGCCGGCCGGCCAACCCAGAACGAGGTGTGGGACATCCGAACGCCGCTCATCACCACCGTCTCGGTCAGCCGGAACTTCTGAACCCAGCCTAGCGGCGAGAGCAGGTTGAGATCCGCGCCTCGAAAGACGCGCGAAGGATCAGCCGACGGAGGCTTCCAGGCGCGCCAAGACCACACCTTCGCTGACCTGGCCGCCAGCAGTCACGGTCAGGTCAGCGACCACGCCGTCGAACGGCGCGACAAGGGCGTGCTCCATCTTCATGGCTTCCAGGGTCAGCAAGGTCTGGCCCTTGCGGACCGCCTCCCCGGCCGCGACGGCGACCGAAACGATCTTGCCCGGCATCGGCGACAGGATCGCGCCGTCGGAAGCCGCCCCCTCGCCCGCCCCGCCGACCTGGGGCTCGAAGTCGAAGGTCTGGACGTCGCCGCCCTCGAACACCTGCAGCGGACCCTTGCCGTAGGTGGTCGGCAGGCGGGTGACCTCGTCGAAGGTCTCGCCGCTCTCGTGGCGGATGTCCCAAGACCAGTCCTCGGTCCCGCCGCCGATCAAGGCCACGCGCAGCGGCATGGCTTTGCCGTCGGCCGCCATCGGCAAGCGCATTGGGGCGCGTTCGCCGTTCATCCGGAAGCCCAGCAGTTTCGAGGGCGCGCTTTCCCACGGATCGGGCTTGGCCTCGGCCTCCAGGAAGCTGTCCAACCGCCAGCCGATCGCGGCCATGGCCGGCTCGTCGCTGAAGGTCCGCTCGACCAGCTCATCGAGACGCGCCTCGATGAAGCCGGTGTCGACTGCACCGTCGACGAAGTCCGGGTGGCTGGCGCACTTGGCCAGGAAGGCGGCGTTGGTCTTTACCGGATACACCTCGACCAGGGCGCAGGCCTCGGCCAGGCGGCGGGCGGCGTCCTCGCGGTCGGCGCCGTGGGCGATCAGCTTGGCGATCATCGGGTCGTAGAAGGGCGTGACCTCGCCGCCCTCCTCCACCGCGCTGTCGACGCGGACGTCGCCTTCCGGCAGGCGGAAATGTTTCAGCTTGCCGGTCGAGGGCAGGAAGCCGGTCGCCGGGTTCTCGGCATAGAGGCGGGCTTCCATGGCCCAACCGTCCAGGGTGATCTCGTCCTGCTCCAGCGGCAGGGGCTCGCCCGACGCGACCAGCAGCTGCCACTCGACCAGATCCTGGCCGGTGACCATCTCGGTGACCGGATGCTCGACCTGCAGGCGGGTGTTCATCTCCATGAACCAGATGCGGTCGGCGCGCAGGCCGTCGGAAGCGTCGGCGATGAACTCGACCGTGCCGGCCCCGACATAGCCCACGGCTTGCGCAGCCTTGACCGCGGCCGCGCAGACCGCCTCGCGGGTGGCCTCGTCCATGCCCGGCGCAGGGGCTTCCTCGATGACCTTCTGGTGGCGGCGCTGCAGCGAGCAGTCCCGCTCGAACAGGTGGACGACATTGCCGTGGGTGTCGCCGAACACCTGCACCTCGATGTGGCGCGGATGGGTGACGTACTTCTCCAAGAGCACTCGGTCGTCGCCGAAGCTGGCCGAAGCCTCGCGGCGGCACGAGCCCAGGGCGGCCTCGAAGTCGGCGGGGTCCTCGACCTTGCGCATGCCCTTGCCGCCGCCGCCGGCTACGGCCTTGATCAGCACGGGATAGCCGATCTTGCCGGCCTCGGTAGCAAGGCGTTCGACCGACTGGTCCTCGCCCAGATAGCCCGGCGTGGTGGGCACGCCGGCCTTGATCATCACCGCCTTGGCCGCGTCCTTCAGGCCCATGGCGCGGATGGCCGAGGGCGGCGGACCGATCCAGACGAGGCCGGCGTCGATCACGCTCTGGGCGAAGTCGGCGTTCTCGGACAGGAAGCCGTAGCCGGGATGGATGGCCTCGGCCCCCATCTGTTTCGCGGCCGCCAGGATCTTCTTCGGGTCGAGGTAGCTCTCCTTCGCCGGCGCTGGACCGATCAGGATCGCCGCATCGGCCTCCATCACGAACGGGGCGTTCGCGTCGGCTTCCGAATAGACGGCGATCGTCGCCACGCCCAGCTCGCGGGCGGTGCGGATGATGCGTCGGGCGATCTCGCCGCGGTTGGCGATCAGGACGGAGGAGAGCAAACCGAAGACCTACATTTGCGAAAGGGTGAAGAGCATCAGACCCAGAACCAGAATGCCGAAGGCCATGACGGTCGAGAACCAGACGATCAGCGTCTTGAGGAGCGCGCCGATGATGCTGGAGCCGTAGCCCCCGCGCAGGGTCTGGAAGAGATTGATCGGCGCCCACAGCATCGCGATCGCCACGGCCGCGCCCATCAGCGAGTGCGGCAACACCAGCGCCACCGCCCAGGTCAGGAACGAGAACGAAAGCAGGTTCGTGGCGACGATGAGGTGGTCGTAGATGAAGTACTGGCGCTTGTTCACATAGACCAGCGCCAAGGACAGGCCGACGATCGGCAGCAGTAGCACCGCCAGGCGGTGGGCCCAGCCGAACATCACCAGAATGTAGTAGTTGGGGTTCGACACGGCCTTGGCCAGGCCTTCCTTCGGGAACCACTTGCCGCCGCTGGCTTCGTGACCCGTTGGGGCGTCGTGGGCGGCCTGGCTGGAATGGGCCGTGGCGTCCGCCTTGGCTGCGGGACCGTGGCCGGCTTCGCCCGGCTTGACCACCGTCACGCGCTGACCGGCGATCTGGACCTCGGCGAGCCTGTTGGCGCTGGATTCCAGCGCCGCGGGGTCGCTGAACTCCAGGTTCCGGACCTGCTGGGCGGCGTCAGCCTTGCTGTTGTGCAGCTTGGCCAGGGCCTCGGCGCCGGCGTTGGGGTTGTTCTGCAGCGCATCGGCGTCGGCGACCGTGGCCGCATAGCGGTCCTGAGTCTTCTTGACGTCCTCGTCATACCGTTGCGCGATCGCCGCCTTGTCGGCGCCGTCCGCCTTGAGGCGGAGGTCACGCTTGACGACGGCGGCCTGGAGATGCTCGTCGCGAACGGCTGCCGCTTCCTGGCGCATCTCGTCGGCCTTGGCCTTGCGACCGGCCGGCGTGGTCAGAAGCTGGGCCTGCTTCTCGGCCTGCACCTCCTGCTCGTGCATCGTGTTGTGGATCAGGTGCTCGGCCGCGAAGATGAACAGCAGCAGCGCCACCAGGAAGGTGCGGAACGGCGGCGCGTGCCGCGCGATCCGGCCTTCCATCAGGTCCTTGGCCAGCTTGCCGGGCTTGAAGAACAGCAGCGGCAAGGTCGTGGCCAGGCGACCATCGAAGTGGAACATCCCTTCGATGGTTTCCCAGATCAGATGCAGGATCGACCGATGATGGGTGTCGGAATTCTGGCCGCATGAATGGCAGAACCAGCCCTCCAGCGGCGTGTCGCAGTTCTTGCAAGGCTCGCCCACATGGGTGAACGGCTTCTTCTTGCGGGCGAGGAAAGTCCCCGCCGAGTCGGCCGCCGCCGCTTCCAGTTCTGCCCCGGTCATCGTTCCCCCACAAAAAACGTCGCTGAGTTGAGTCTACTCAGCCCAGGACGCTTTACGACGAGCGAGGAATGCGCGCACCCCTTCTTGGCCTTCTTCCGACACACGGCGGCGGGCAATGCGCTTGGCGCTCTCTTCGATCAGGCCCTTGTCGATTTTCTGGCCAGCAAAGTCGTTGACCAGCGCCTTGGCGTCGCCGATCGCGCCGGGCGCGCAAGGGATCATCTCCTCGATCAGGGCGTCGCGCGCCACTTCCAGGCTGGCGACGTCCTCGAACACCTCGTCGACCAGGCCGTAGCCCCAGGCGTCGTCGGCGTCGAACACCCGGCCGGTGGCGAACAAGAGCTTGGCGGTGCGCGGACCCAGGGCCTGGATCACGTACGGGCTGATGGTCGCCGGGGTCAGGCCCAGCTTCACTTCCGAGAAGGAGAACTTGGCGTCGATCAGGGCGATGGCGTGGTCGCAGGCGGCCACCAGGCCGGCGCCGCCGCCATAGGCGGGGCCCTCGACCATAGCCACCGTCAGGGCCGGAATGTCGTGCAGCGCCTTGAGCATGTGGGCCAGCTCGAGCGCGTCGTCGCGGTTGTCGTCCTCGTCCCACTCGATGGCGTCGCCCATCCAGTCCAGGTCGGCGCCGGCGCTGAACACGCCGCCCACGCCGCGCAGGAACACTACCCGCACGCCTTCGGCGCCGTGCAGGGTCTCGAAGGTCTGGCGCAGGGCCGCGATGGTCGCTGCGTCGAAGGCGTTCTTCTTGTCGGGACGATTGATCCAGACAGTCACCGCGCCCTCGGGCGTGCTGTCCATGTGGACCAGCGGGCTCATCGCGTCGGTGTCGGTGACTTCGACGATGGGGTCGGCGATCGGATTGGTCATGGCGAGCTCGTTCCTTTTCGTGACGCTACATTCGGAAAACGCCGAAGGTCGTCTCCAGTATCGGCGCATTCAGTGACGCCGAGATGGCCAGACCCAGGACGTCGCGGGTTTGAGCCGGATCAATGACGCCATCGTCCCAGAGGCGGGCGGTGGCGTGATAGGGATTGCCCTCGTCTTCGTAGCGCTGTCGGATCGGCGCCTTGAAGGCTTCGGCCTCATCGTCGGTCCACTTGGCGGCGTCGCGGTGGACGGTGGCCAGCACGCTGGCGGCCTGCTCGCCGCCCATCACCGAGATGCGGCTGTTGGGCCAGGTGAACAGGAAGCGCGGGCTATAGGCCCGGCCGCACATGCCGTAGTTGCCGGCCCCGAAGCTGCCGCCGATCAGGACGGTGAACTTGGGGACCTCGGCCGAGGCGACAGCCGTGACCAGCTTGGCGCCGTCCTTGGCGATGCCGCCGGCCTCGTACTTGCCGCCGACCATGAAGCCCGAGATGTTCTGCAGGAACACCAGCGGGATCTTGCGCCTGCAGGCCAGCTCGATGAAGTGCGCGCCCTTCACGGCGCTCTCGCTGAACAGCACGCCGTTATTGGCCAGGATCGCCACCGGCTGGCCCCAGATGCGGGCGAAGCCGCAGACCAGGGTCGTACCGTACAGCGCCTTGAACTCGTCGAACTTGCTGCCGTCGACGATGCGGGCGATGACCTCGCGGACGTCGTAAGGCGCACGGACATCGGTCGGCACCACGCCGTAGATTTCTTCAGGCTCGTAAAGCGGCGCTTCCGGCTCGGCCAGGACCAGTTGTTCGGGCTTGGTGGTGTTGAGGTTGGCGATGATCGCGCGGACAATCTCCAGCGCGTGCTCGTCGTTCTCGGCCACGTGGTCGACGACGCCAGAGCGGCGGCCGTGGGTGTCGGCCCCGCCCAGCTCCTCGGCGCTGATCACCTCACCCGTGGCGGCCTTCACCAGCGGCGGGCCGGCCAGGAAGATGGTGCCCTGGTTACGGACGATGACCGTCTCGTCGCTCATCGCCGGGACATAGGCGCCGCCGGCGGTGCACGAGCCCATGACGCAGGCGATCTGCGGGATGCCCACCGCGCTCATCCGGGCCTGGTTGAAGAAGATGCGGCCGAAGTGGTCGCGGTCAGGGAAGACCTCGGCCTGGTGCGGCAGGTTCGCGCCGCCGCTGTCGACCAGATAGACGCACGGCAGGCGGTTCTGGGCGGCGATCTCCTGGGCGCGCAGGTGCTTCTTCACCGTCATCGGGAAGTAGGCGCCGCCCTTCACCGTGGCGTCGTTGGCCACGATCATCACCTCGCGGCCCGACACCCGGCCAATCCCGCAGATCATGCCCGCGCCGGGGGCCTCGCCGTCATAGAGGTCGCAGGCGGCCAGCTGGCCGATCTCCAGGAACGGCGAGCCGGGATCCAGCAGTCGCTCGACCCGCTGGCGAGGCAGCAGCTTGCCGCGGGCGGTGTGCTTCTCACGCGAACTCTCGGAACCGCCCAGGGCGGCCTCGGCCACCTTGGCTTGCAGCTCGGCGACGAGAGCGCGATTGTGGGCGGCGTTGCGGGCGAAGGTCTCGCCGGACGCGTCGATAACGGAGTTCAACTTCGGCATGACCGACGCTTAGCCTTTTCCACCCTTGCCCGAAAGTCGGAGCTTTTTGGACCCCGAACGGGAAGATTCACGGCCAAATCCGTTCTCGTCCATTTCGTCTTCCGGAGCAACAGTTGCGCCCGAACGGCCCGTTGTGGTCAAGCCTGCCTTCGATGTAGCGTCCCGCGCGTGGAAACGCCCTTGCCTGACGACTCGGCCCTGGCCCGTCTTTTCGCCAAGACCTGGCGAAACGGGACGGCGGCATGGTTCTCGCTCCCCGGCGGCGCGACGCTGTTCCGGCCGGGCGAAGACGCCGCGCAGCTCTATTTCCTGAAGACTGGACGCCTGGGCGCGTTCCGCCGTGAAGAAGGTCAGGAGCCGCAGTTCCTGGGCGTGATCCGTCCCGGCGAACCCGCTGGCGAGATGGCCCTCGTCGGCGACAGCGCCCACTCGGCCTACATGGTGGCCCTGCGCGACAGCGAGCTGCTGGCCCTGCCCCGCGAGGACTTCTTCGAGGCCGCCGAGGAGGATCCTGGAGTGATGCTGGAGCTGTCGCGGCTGATGATCCGCCGCGCTCGCCAGACCCAGACCCAGGCGGCGATCGGCGATCCGTCGGTGTTCGGCTTCATCGCCGAGGAGGCCGGCGCGGCCATCCGCCCCGTCGTCGAGCGCCTGGCCCGCTGCGTCGAAGCCCTGGGCTATTCCGTGACCGTCGAGGGCGGCGAGTCGCTGATGGCCCCGACCGAATGGTTCAGCAATGTCGAGCGGGCCCACGACTTCGTGCTGTACGTCGCCGAGGCCGACGAGACCGCGTGGAAGCACGTCGTGGGCCGCCAGGTCGACCGCCTGTTCCGGGTCGGACGTGGCGATCGACCGCCACCGGCCCAGGCCGCGAGCTACGCCTCGGCCCCTCTGCAAGCCCAACGCCTGATCGACCTGATCTTGCTGCAATCGGCCAATCTGGTTCGGCCCAGCGGCTCGGCGGAATGGCTGGCGGCGACCCAGGCCGCGCGACTGTTCCATCTGCGCGAGAACGGCGTCGCCGACCTGCAGCGGCTGGCGCGGGTGCTGACCGGACAGTCGGTGGGCCTCGTCTTGTCCGGCGGCGGCGCGCGGGCCTATGCCCATATCGGCGCGATCCAGGCCCTGCGCGAACGGGGCGTGCCGATCGACTTCGTCGGCGGCGCCTCAATGGGGGCTATGGTGGCGGCCGGCATCGCCATGGGCTGGGACGACGGCGAGCTGGAGATGCGCATCCGCAAGGCCTTCGTCGACTCCAGTCCCTTGGACGACATCGCCTTCCCGCTGATCGCCATGACCCGGGGGGAGAAGGTCAAGGCCAGGCTGGCCGAGCATTTCGGCGAGGTCGACATCAGCGACCTGTGGCTGCCGTTCTTCGCCGTGTCCTCGAACCTGACCTCCGGCGCCTACCAGTTGCACCGGACGGGCGACCTGCAGACGGCGCTGCGCGCCTCGATCTCGCTGCCGGGCGTGCTGCCCCCGGCCGATCTGGACGGCCAGGTGCTGGTCGACGGAGCGGTGATGAAGAATTTCCCCGCCGACGTCATGCGGTCGTTCCAGCTGGGGCCGATCGTCGGCGTCGACGTCACCCGAGGCCGCAGCATCACCAGCGAGGATGTCGTGCGGCCCGCCTCGATCTGGAGCTGGATCCTGTCGGGCGAGTGGCGCAAGGGGCCGCCGATCGTGGCTCTGCTGATGCGCGCGGCGACGGTGTCCACGGGCCGCGACCTGACCGCCGCCCGCGAAGCCACCGACGTGCTGATCACGCCCAAGCTGGAGGGCATCGACATCCGCGACTGGCGCGCCTTCGAGCCCGCAGTGAAGGCTGGCTACCTGGCCGCCAGCCAGGCCTTGGACGCCCTGCCCTGCCCCGTCGATGAACTGCGCCGACGCCCGAGCCTGGCGGAACGCGGCTAGGCTCGCCGCGCCACGATGAAGAGCCGCTGGAACGGGAACAGGGTCACGCCGTCGGCGCGGCGCGGATGGTCACGCGCCAGCCGCTTGCGCCAGGCGTCCAGGAACAGGGTCTTGTCCGCGTCCGACAGCACGTCGAGATAGGGTCGCAGCGTCGTGCCCAGGGTCCAGTCGACGATCGGATCCCGTCCGTGCAGGGCATGCAGATAGGTCGTGCTCCAGATATCGACCTCCGGACACAACGGAGCCAGCCAGCCGTAATAGTCCTCGGCCTTGTTGGCGTGGCGCACGCCCTCGACGCCAGAAAACCGCGCGGCCCAGGGCCCTTCGGCGGCGATCTCCTGCAGACTGGCGCGCCAGCCCATGTTGTCGACCACCGGCATCTGCACGGCCAGCACGCCGCCCGGCGCCAGGCTCTGGGCCAGGTGCGGGACGAGCGTGTCGTGATCGTCGACCCACTGCAGGGCGGCGTTGCTGAAGATCAGGTCGGCCGGGACCTCTGGCGCGAAGTTGGCGATGTCGCCCAGCAGCCACTCAACGGGCGCTGACAGGGTCTTGGCCTTGGCCAGCATCTCGGGACTGGAATCCACGCCCCGCACCCGCGCGTGCGGATGGCGCGCCGCCAGCAGCGCCGCCTGCTCGCCCAGGCCACAGCCCAGGTCCCAGATTTCGCGCGGGTTCAGGTCGCCGGGAATGGCGGTCAGCAGGTCCAGCGCCGGTCGCTCGCGGTAGCGACGATAGAGCGCGTAGATGTCCGGATCCCAGGTGGCCACGTGAATGCCTCCGCACTGTTCTGATCCAGGTCAATGCAACCTGTGCCTTTGTGAAGAATTCTTCTCACACGAGAAGATTCATCATACGGTCCGAGTCAGGACCCCGACAGAGGGTTCATAAGGGAAGGATTCACGCGGCATGGCTACGCGCATTCACTTGGTTCCCAATGGCGCTTCAGGCGCCCCTTCTGCCCCGCCGACCAACCCTCGCCGGTTCAATTACGACCGTCCGCTCGTCATCGGTGCGGCCCTCGTGCTGTGGGCCGCCATCCTGGTCGTGCTGAAACTGCTACCGATTTAGGCCCCACCGGCCTCGCAAGGAGAAGCCCCCGACCTGCTCGCCGGGGGCTTCTTGCGTTTTACGCGATCAGCCAACGCACGGCGTTGTTCAGGAAGCGATCCTGGAGCGGCCCGGCCAAGTCGGGCATGCGGTGGAAAAGCACCCGCGCGCCGTTCTTGCGGATCGTGAAGCACGACGCGCCGTTGCGGCGGTCATGGTCGCGGCTATAGCCGGCGACGACCTCGATCCCCTCGCCATCGACGATCAGCCCGTTAGAGGCGTGACTATCGATCTGGTGCAGAACGCCGGCGGCCTGATCGACCGGCAGGCCGTCGAACAGGGCGTGGGCGCGCAGGTAGTTCCAGTTGCCCATCCAGGGCGCGCGCGTCGTGCCCACCTCGCCGCCGAAGGTCAGCAGCCCGACCTTGGCCAACTGCTGGGCCGCACCCCGCGCCAAGCCGTCTTCCGGGACCATGGCCAGGAACGGCGTGCCGGCGACGACGGCGTCGATGATTTCCTGGGGGACCTCGCCGACGGCGACGATCGTGCCCTGTCCCCGGCGAGGACGGATCTCCAGCCCGGTCTGCTCGCCTACCTGCCGGCGGGCGATCTCGTCGGCCTCCAGGCCCGAGGAGACGATCAGGTCGTACTTCACGCCCGGCTTGAAGTCCTCGACCGCCACGCCGGGAACGCGGGACAGACGCTCGCGGAACGACTGCGCCACGCGCCCGACGCCGATCCGCACCGTGCGCGGCAGGGCCGGTCCGGCCGCGACGACCCAGAGCGCGCGTTCGAACTTCGCTTCCGGACGACTGTCCAGCTCGACCTCGATCCTGTGCAGGCCCGGCGCGGCCAGCGGCGCGGTCATCACGTTCTCGGCCAGGAGATAGGCGAACTGGTCCGGGGTCTGAGCCGGAACCGGATAGGTCTGCACCCGCGTCTTGCGGCCCTCCGGATCGACCACCGACACACGGATCGTGCCGCCGACGGCCTCGGGCAGGTCGTTGAACAGCCAGATGTCCAACTCGGCCTGCTCGCCGACCGCGAAGGCCAGCTTGCGCTGCTTGGCGATGGCGCGCACCGGCAGCAGGCTGCCCTTGATCACCGCCGGATCGCCCTTGGGCAGGCGCAGGTTGTCGACAAGGCCGGCGTGGTTGTCGATCGCCGTGGTCTCCCAGCCGGCGATGCAGGCGATGTCGACGCTCTCGCCCAGCCGGATGTTCTCCATGTAGTTCTGCCAGGCGTCGAACTGCTTGCCGCCCAGCGACGCGAACAGGTGGTCGGCGGTCGGGAAGGCCTGGCGGAAGCCCCACTTGTCCAGGAAGGCGTCGGTCCCCTTGAGGATGTCCTCATGGTCCTCGCGGTCATAGGACGCGCCGGCCGGGGCCTTGGCGATCTGCGCCAGCATTCGACCATGCAGATCGGGGACGGCGGTGGCCTCCATCTCGCCGAACTCCACGATGAAGGGCTTGCCCTTCTGCATGTGGATGTACTCATCCTTGGACTTGTAGAACTTGTCGTACCACTGGTCGCCCGCGCCCTGGTGATCGACCCACCAGCCGCCCCACTGGTCCTTGTCGGCGCTGTAGTAGCGATCGCTGTACGGCAGATACATCGCCTGGCAATTGCCGCGCACGACATAGCCGTCGTTGAGGATCACCGCCCGGCTGGGGTCGGCGTCGTGGATCAGCTTCAGCGCCGTCTGGATGTCGGGATTGGTCATCTCGACGCCGATCTCGTTCTGCAGCGTCCAGTGCATCAGCGAGGGGCTGGAGCGGAACGCCTTGACCATGGCCACGCACTTCTCGCGCATGAACGCCCGGCCGAACGACTCGGCCGGGGTCGGCCGCGCGCCCGGCGTGGCCGGCACGAAGATGGCGTGCTTGCCGCCGCCCGGCTCCATCACCCGCAGCAGCCCCTGTTGATCGCTGAGATCGGTGACCTCGGGCTTGCCGACATTGCGATGGAAATGCAGGCAGTTGAGGCCGATCGCCTTGGCGGAGTCGATCTCGCGCTGGGCAAGTTCCGGTGTGGGGAACATGCCGTTCAGGCCCCAGTAGCCCCAGGAGATCGAGGAATAGAGCCGGATGCGTCGCCCGTTCAGGCGCAGCATGGCGTCCGTGCCGATCCCCTCGGGCGAGAACCAGCGGAAGCCGAACGTCACCGCCCGCTCGTCGCCGCCCCAGCGGAAGCGCACCTGATAGAGCCTGGGCGTGTCCATGTCCCACAGATCGGCCTGCGGGGCTGTGACCTGGAAGACCGCGCGCGCGATCTTGCCGTCCACCGTCAGAGCCTGCAGACGCACGTCGCCCGGAACCGGTTTGCCGTCCGCGTCCAACAGCTCGAGCTGGGGCTTGTGTTTCAGGGCGTCGACAGACGCTGCCACCTCGCCCAGCGCCAGCTCCGCATGGGCCGTGATCGTCTTCGGCTCGGGTCTGTTCAGCACCCAGGCGTCGCTGATGCGCGCCTCCAGCGGGTGCAGGGTCAGCTTCATCCCGCGGTCCAGCCCGCCAAAGCCATGCGAGCTGAACAGCAGCACGCCGCCCCAGTCGAACTGGGCCGAATCCCGCCAGTCCAGGCGCCCGCCTGGATTGGTGATGCGGATGGCCAACTCATTGGCTCGGCCTGGCTGCATGGCCGCGGTCAGGTCGCACTCGAATGGCAGCTCCGACATGATCGAATAGCCGACCAGCTTGCGGTTCAGATAGACCTCGGCCCGCAACCGGGCGCCGCGCAGGTGCAACATGACCCGCTTGCCGCGGGCGTTGGCCGGAATGTCGAGGCTGCGATGCCACCACGAAACGCCCTCGTAGGCGCCAAATTGCGGGACCGCATCCTCGTCGGCGAAGCGGTATTCCTCGGTGGTGTACGGCCGCTTGCCGAATGCGCCCCACAGATACTGCTCGACCGTCGCCGGCAGCGTCACCGACAGCTGATCCTTGGAGGCCAGGGCCGCATCCCAGCCCCCGGTCGGCGGATTGACAGGCAGCGTGGCCAGGTCGACCTGCGAGGGCAGGAAAATCTTGTCGTCGGCCCATTTCGCCGCCCGGTCGATCCACAACCGCCAGCCTTGGTCGGGCACGGCGATCACGGTCGCGTTCTGGCCCGGCGCGGCTGTGGCGTCGGCGGCGGACAGCGCCAGCATCCCGGCGCCGGATGCGCCCATGAAGTCACGGCGGTTCAATCGCATAAGCCCTACCCTCAAAATTCAAGGTGCGAGGCGGCGTCCGCCTCTGCGTTCAATCTCACGTCCCGAAAAAGTCGCCGGGCGGTCGGCGAGCGGCCGCCCGGCATAGGGAGGGTGACGATTAGAACTGGTACCGAAGGCCGACGAAGAACTGCCGGCCGGTGTGCGAGTACACGCTCATGCGGTTGCTGGAGTCGACGTACTGGTCATTGATCTCGTCGCTGAGATTGATGCCCTCGAAGGTCAGCTTCAGCTTGTCGGTCACGTTGTACGAGGCGGACATGTCGAAGTTGGTCGTCGAGTTCGTGCCCTGGACATCGTTGCCCTCGCTGCCGGGAACCTGGGTCAGGTAGCCCTGGCGATAGGCGACCGAGCCGCGGATGCTGAAGCGCTCGGTCTCATAGTAGAGCGTGGCGTTGGCCGCGTGCTTGGACAGGCCCACCAGGGTGTTGTTGACGGTGGGCGCGCCAGGAACCGCCGAGGTCAGGTACTCCATGTCGGAGTCGACAAAGGTGTAGTTGGTCTGGATGCCGAAGTTACGCAGGAAGCCCGGCAGGAAATCGAGGTTCTTCTGCAGATTGACCTCGAAACCTTTCAGCTCGCCGCCAGCGGTGTTGACCGGCTGGCTGACCAGGAAGACCTCGTTCTGCTGCACGTCCGTGCCGTTCAATAGCGCCGCGGGCAGGCCCAGCTGGTTGAACGGGATGTCCTCGCGCAGCGTCTGAACGAAGGTGCTGATGTTCTTGTAGAACAGACCCACGGCCAGGACCGAGCCGTTGTCCGGGTACCATTCGAACGACAGGTCCAGGTTCTTGGATTCCGTCGGCTTGATGTTGGGATTGCCGCGCGAGAAGCTGCGGTTGCCGCCCTGGACCGAGATGTCGCCGCCAGGCGACAGCGCCTGGACCGCGGCGCGGGCGATGGTCTTGGCCGCGGCCGCGCGGATCACGAACTGGTCGGTGACGTCGATCGCGAGGTTCGCCGACGGCAACAGGGTGTTGTACTTGCGCTCGGCCGAGACCAGTTCGATCGAGGAGCCGACCGCCGTGTAGCCGGTCGAGGCCTGGTCGGTCTTGACGTAGCGCAGGCCGACGTCGCCGCGCATGGGCAGGCCGAAGACCTGCTTGTTGTAATCCAGCTGAGCGTACAGGCCGGTGTTCTTCTCGGTGATGGTCCGGAATTCACCGCGGGCCGAGGAGTTCTCGACGCCGGTCAGCTCGTAGATGCCGCAGTTGCAGTAGATGTCGTACTTGGAGATGAACTTGTTCAAGTCCGGCACGATCCAGCCCGTGGCGTTGCCGGCCGGCAGATCGAGATTGCGGCCAAAGCCAGAGAACACCGTCGAGACCGCGGCCAGGTCGGCGGCGCTCAGGGTGTTGACCTGGGTTTCAGTGCGGCGGCGGCGGCCTTGGGACTCGTACTCGAACTCGCGGTAGTCGACGCCGGCCTTCAGCGAGAACTCGTCGTTCAGCTCGTAGACGGCGAACACCTTGCCCGAGGTGAAGGTGTTGTCGACCGAGTTGGGACGGATGCGCACTTCCGACGTCCCATTGGTCATCGACCAGTTGGCCGGATTGGTCGTGTCGAAGCCCTGGTTCAGCGTCGGCAGGCGCGAGGTGAAGTCCCAGGAGTAGTTCTTCGAGTCGATCCGGTCGAAGGTGATGATCGTCGAGACCGGGTTGTTGAACTTGGAGCTGGCGTGACCGACCGAGAAGCCGCCCTTCAGCTTGTCCGAAAAGTGATGCTCGCCCGTGAGCGAGATCTGGCGGAACTTGGTCGACAGTTCGTCGTGGGCGGCCTGGGTGCGGATGTCGACATTGTCGAACACACCCTTGATCAGGTTGCGGTTGGCGTCGACCGTGCCCGAACGGATGATCGTGGCAGGCTTGCCCGCGCCGGTGCGGGTGAAGCTGAGATTGCCGAGGTTGAACTCGTCGCGGACGCCGTCCGAGGTCGAAGCCAGCACATCCAGAGTCAGCAGGGTGTTGACCGACGGGCGAAACTGCAGCGAACCGGTGACCCCCAGGCGCTCAGTGTTGAAATCGTAGCGGATGTAGCCCGGCGTCCGCGGATGGAAGATCGCCTTCTTGGGATCGGTCTCGTTGATCTGAGCCAGGGTCAGGCCGTTGATCGTCGAGGCGGAGTTGAAGCCGCCGCTGGCGCCGCCGAACGCCCAGCGCGTGGTGTTGGCGCCCTCTTCGAACAGGTGGCGCTTTTCATAGGCGATCGAGACCAGGGCGCCGAACTTGCCGTCGGCCCAGGTTCGCGAGGCCAGGGCCGTGAACCGGGGCTTCATGTCGCGCGCCAGGTCGTTGTAGCTGCCCTGGGCGCTGACGACCAAGGTCGGCTTGCGGTAGTCGAACGGGCGGGCGGTATCCAGGTCGACAGTGGCCCCCAGCGAGCCTTCCTCGACATCGGCCGAGGCCGACTTGCGCACCGTCAGGCTGTTGAAGAGCTCGGACGCGAAGACGTTGAAGTCGAAGCCGCGGCTGCGATTGGTGCCGCCGGAATTGTTGGTGCCGCCGGTGGTGGCCATGGCCTCCATGCCGTTGATGCGGACGCGGGTGTATTCCGAGCCCAGACCGCGAACCGAGATCTGGCGCCCCTCCCCGTTCGCGCGGGTGATGGCGACGCCGGGGATGCGCTGCAGCGACTCCGCCAGGTTCAGGTCGGGAAAGTCGGCAATGTCTTCGGCCTTGATGGAGTCGGTGACGCCCTTGGCCAGGCGCTTGGCGGAAATGGCGTTGGCGAGGCTGGCGCGGTAGCCGGTGACGACCACTTCCTCGACGGCGGTCTCGGTTTCTGCAGGCGCTGCTTGCTGAGCCGACGCCATGCCGGCGGCCAGGCTCCATGCAATCGCCGAGATACTGGCGCACGTCATCAGTCGCATTGAAGTATGCATGTTCGTTTCCCTTGCGCGCACCGTGTGATGCCCGTCCCTAAGCGCCCTGCTTGTTGCAGGTTATGTTACCGATACCATCGCCAATACTCGGACAAGTCCATTCCGATTGCGGCATGGATCGTTGCGCGTTTTGAAAAGATCGAACCTGATTTGAGTATTCGCGACGCGTTATCACAGGATCGATGCCGAACAGGTCTCGTTCGATTTGATTTCTGACTTGGACCGGCCGGACGAGCGTCCAATAGCGTAAGGCGGCGACGCCTCTTCACGAGGAGCGGACAACGCTCGCGGCGCGCTGGAGGAGACCTTGATGCCCGACCTGCGCGATCCCCCGCCCAATCCCAAGCGCCGCGCGATGCTGCTGGGCGGCGCCGCCGTCGGCACGGCCGCCCTCACGGGCGTGGCTCATGCAAGCGAAAGCATAACTCAGACTTTTCAAAACGAGGGCGCCAAGCCCTCAGCGCCCGTCGAGGCCCCCGTCGAGGCCGATGACACGGGACGCCCCACCGATCCGCCCCCGCCAGGCCACTACACCTATCGCGGCCGCAGCGGTCCTGGAGAGCCGGTCACGCCGGCGTCGGAGCGCGGCGGCTGGGTGTCCAGCGAGGCCGCCGTCGCCCGCCGGGGCGTGCGTTACAAGGGGCCGGGACCCGTGCCGTTCGATCCCCTGCCGTGGGAGAATTCGGACTCGGCCCGCGCCGTCACCCAGGGACTGATCCCGCCGATCAAGCCGATCTGGAACGTGCACATGCGCGACCCGATCATCTGCCTGGGCGGCGACGGCCACTACTACATGACCGGCACCACCGGCGATAACGTCTGGACCTTCAACGACGGCATCGAGCTGTGGCGCTCGCCCGACCTCAAGCGCTGGGACTATCTGGGCCTGATCTGGAGCATCGAGAAGGACGGCGTCTGGGAAAAGCAGTGGCGGGTGCGCAAGGGCATGCCGTTCCGCGCGGTCTGGGCGCCGGAGATCCACTACATCAAGGGCAACTACTACATCTGCCACTCGATCAGCCGCTCGGGCTTGGCCGTGCTCAAGAGCACCACGGGCAAGGCCGAAGGCCCCTATGTCCACGCCTTCTCGCCCGAAGCGCCGCTGAAGAACGGCATCGACGCCACCCTGTTCGCCGATGACGATGGCGCGGTCTATCTGACCTATGGCGCAGGCGACGAGATGGTGCGGCTGAAGGACGACCTGTCAGGCTATGCCGATGTCTGGCGACCGATCCGTTTCGAGACGCCCGATCCCGACCCGACGCACCACAACAAGAAGTGCGTCCATCGCGGCTTCTCGGACGTTGGCTTCGAGGGTGTGACGATGTTCAAGCACGAGGGCCGCTACTATCTGGGCGTCGTCGACCGTTTCGACGGGCGCTACTCGTTCGCCCTCACCCACGCCGACAAGCCGTTCGGCCCCTATCGCGGACGCTACGAGAGCGTGCCCTGCGCCGGCGGCGGCAACTTCTTCCGCGACAAGGAAGGCCGCTGGTGGTGCACCCTGTTCGGCAACGACAACGAAACGCCCTTCCGCGAGATGCCCGGGATCGTGCCGGCGCGGATGGACGCCGAGGGTCGGCTGGTGACCGACCACCAGCCGCGTCGCGTATGAGATCGATCGGGGCCTAGGCCCCGATCAGCTCGCGCCCAATCAGGAAGCGGCGGATCTCGTTGGTGCCCGCGCCGATGTCGTAGAGCTTGGCGTCGCGCAGCAGGCGCTCGACCGGCCACTCCTTGGTGTAGCCCGCACCGCCCAGGGCCTGGATGGCCTCCAGCGACACCTTCACCGCATTCTCGGACGCCAGAAGGATCGCTCCGGCCGCGTCGTAGCGGGTGGTCTTCCCCGCATCGCAGGCCCGCGCCACGGCATAGACATAGGCTCGAGCCGAGTTCAGGGCCACGTACATGTCGGCGACCTTGCCCTGCATCAGCTGGAACGAGCCGATCGGCGCGCCGAACTGCTTGCGGTCGCGGACATAGGGCAGCACCACATCCAGGCAGGCCTGCATGATGCCCAGCGGCCCAGCGCTCAGCACGGCGCGCTCGTAGTCCAGACCGCTCATCAGCACCCCGACGCCGCCGCCGACCGGACCCATGACGTTCTCTTCCGGGATCTCGCAGTCCTCGAACACCAGCTCGGCGGTGTCCGATCCGCGCATGCCCATCTTGTCCAGCTTCTTGGAGACGCTGAAACCCTTCATGCCCTTCTCGACGATGAAGGCGGTGATGCGCTTTTCATCGGTCTTGGCGTAGACCACCAGAACGTCGGCGTGCGGGGCGTTGGTGATCCAGAACTTCGTGCCGTTCAGGACATAGCGGTCGCCGACCAGCTCGGCTCGCAGCTTCATCGACACCACGTCCGAGCCCGAGCCGGCCTCGCTCATGGCCAGCGAGCCGACATGCTCGCCGCTGATCAGCTTGGGCAGGTACTTGTGCTTCTGCTCCGGCGTGCCCCAGCGGCGGATCTGATTGACGCACAGGTTCGAGTGGGCGCCGTACGACAGGCCGACCGAGGCCGAGGCGCGGGACACCTCCTCCATCGCCACCACGTGCTCGAGATAACCCAGGCCCAGGCCGCCGAACTCTTCCTCGACAGTGATGCCGTGCAGGCCCAGGTCGCCCATCGGGACCCACAGCCCGCGCGGAAACTCATTGGTCTCGTCGATCTGGGCCGCCAGCGGCGCAATCTTGTCGGCGGCGAAACGGGCCGTGGTTTCCCGGATCGCGTCAGCCGTGTCGCCCAGGGCGAAGTCCATCGAGGGTGCGAAATTCGTCGTCATAGACCCATCCAACAGCACAAACGCCCGCGGATCAATGTGACCCGCGGGCGTTCTTGCTCAGCTTACGCGACGGAAGGAAAGGAAACTATTCCTCGCCGTCAGCGTCGGGCCCCGCCAGGCGGCGCAGCAGCAGATAGGCCGAGACCACGAAGCAGATCGCGCCGATCATGCTGGCGCCGTAGCCAAACATCTTCACGCCGGTGTCGGAGCCGGCGGCCACGGTCAGGATCCACAGCACGCCACCGCCGAACAGGGCCAGCCCCAGGATGCCCAGGCTGATCAGCAGGCTGGTGTTGCCGAAGCGCGGCTGCTCGGCTTCCACCAGCGGCACGTCCATCGGGTTCAGCGAAACGGCTTCGTCGCTGGTCGAGAAACCGCCCAGATTGAACACCGAGGGGCCCGCGGCCGGGGCGGTGAACAGGCTGGGCTCGGCCACGGGCGCGGCCGGAGCGAAGCTTTCGACCGGAGTCGGCTTTTCGACCTCTTCCACCGGCTGCGGCGTCAGGCGGAACGGCGTGAACTCCAGCGGCGTGGCGGTTTCGACGACCGGGGTGGTGGTCGGCTCATCCTGGAACAGCACCGGCGCAGGCTCGGTGACGGCCGGCTGAGCCGGGGGCGGCGGTTCGGGCAGAACCAGATCGTCCTGGACCGGGGCCGGCTTGGTCGTGGTCACGATCGGCGGGGCGTCGGCCAGAATGGCTTCCAGGCGAGCGCTGACTGCGGCGGCCGATTGCTCGGTGGCCGTAGGGCCGTCCTCTTCGGGGACAACGATGTTCAGCGGCAGGCCTTCCTCACGCTCGGTGACGACACGGTCGCCTTCCGTACGAGCGTTGACGGCGATCGGCGTCTGCTTGGGAATGGCGCAGCTGGCGTCGTAGTCGACCTTCGGACGCAGCACCGGGCTGGGCGCGGGGACCCACTCGCCATTGGCCGGCGTCAGGAACAGGGTCTTCTCGGCGGCGCGGCGACGGACCAGAGCGTCGATGACGATCCGCTCGCCCTCGAAGTCGGCCTTGCGCCACATCTCCATCGCGCACGCGGCTTGCAGCAGCGAGCCCTCGTTGATCCGGCGCAACACGCCCGAGCGGAGGAAGTTGTCGAGACCGATGTTGAAGGCGAAGCAGACCAGCGCATCGAACTGGTTCTGGTTCAGCGGCGCATACGTGTTCTCGTTCACCGAATGGGCGACCGAGATCAGATCGTACAACAGCAGCGCCTCGGCGTCCTTTTCCGAGACGGAGGCCCCTTCACGGGCGGTCAGGGTGTGACCATAGCCGACCGTCCAGCGCCCGTCGGGGAGCTTGGCGGCCTTCTGACGGTAGCCTTCGAATCTCTTGATGAGATCGACGGAGGCCCGAGTAACCTGATGACGCGGTTTCATCGCTGAGTTTGACCCAGTTTGAGACAGACGCGGATGCGTTCGCCTGTCTCGGCGCAAGGTCGGCGCCAGTTTCGCCTGATACGCTACTTAAAGGATCAGGGACGCGATCAGCAGCACCGCGAAGAAGCCGGTGAAGTCGGTCAGGAAGGTCACGAAGATCGACGACGACACCGCCGGGTCGCGGCCCATCTTCTCCAAGGCCAGCGGCATCAGGATGCCGCCCACCGCCGCGGTGAAGATATTGGCCACCAGGGCGGCGGCGACGATGATCGCCAGGGCCCCGTGATGGTCCTGGACGCCGAAGAACAGATAGGTCGCCGTGCCCATCACCAGCGCCAGGGCCGAGCCGTTGACCAGGCCGACCAGCAGCTCACGCAGCACGATGCGGCGGGCGTTGGCCGTGGTCAGCTCCTTGCTGGCCAAGGCGCGCACGGCCACGGCCAGGGTCTGGGTGCCGGCGTTGCCACCCAGCGACGAGACGATCGGCATCAGGATGGCCAGGGCCACCAGCTTGGCGATCTCGTCCTGGAAAATAGCCACGCCGCTGACCGCCAGGGTGGCGGTGGCGAGATTGAGCATCAGCCACGGCAGGCGCGACTTGACGATGTCGATGACCGAGGCGTCGCGGCCCGCGTCCGACACACCGGCCAGGGCCAGGATGTCTTCCTGCGCTTCGTCGCGGATGACCTCGACGATGTCGTCGACGGTGATCTGGCCCACCAGGCGCCCGCCCGGTTCGATGACCGGGGCGCTGATCAGGTGGTACTTGTCGAAGATGTAGGCGACCTCCTCCTGGTCCATCTCGACCGGAATTTCGGTGACCGCTTCCATCAGCTCCGTCAGCGGCGTCTCGCGACGGCTGCGCAGCAGGATGCTGATCGGAATGGCCCCGACCGGCTTGAAGGTCGGATCGATCACATAGACGTCGAAGAACAGCTCGGGCAGCTGGTCGCCGGCGTCGCGAACGTGGTCGATGGTCTGGCCGACGGTCCAGAATTCCGGCGCGGCCAGGAACTCGCGCTGCATCAAGCGGCCGGCCGTCTCGTCCTCATAGGACAAGGTCGTCTCGATGGCGGCGCGGTCCAACTCGCCCATGGCGGCCAGAACCTGGAAGCGCTTGGTGTCGTCCAGGTCGTCGATGACGTCGGCGGCGTCGTCGGTGTCCAGCTCTTCCAGCGCGCGGGCCAGGGTGACCGACGGGGTCGCCTCCAGCACCTCCTCGCGGATATTGTCTTCCAGTTCCGAGATGATCTCGCCCAGCGCCTCGGGATCCAGCAGCGGAATGATCTGCTCGCGATAGTCGGCGGTCAGGAAGCCCATCAGGTCGGCGACGTCGGCCGGCTCCAGCGCGCCCATCAGCTCGCGCAGGCGCTTGGCGTCGCCGCTGTCGGCGGCGTCGACCACCATCTCCACATATTCGGGATTGAGGGCGTAGTCCTCGCCAAGGGCCAGGTCTTCCAGCTCCTTGGGGGTCTCGGTCTTGGGGATCGGGATTTGGGCCAGCGGAAGGGTATCGTCCAGCACGTCATCAGTCAGTTCGGCGGTGTCCCGGGTCATGGGGGCCTCCTGAGCTCTTAGAGCGCTGGGTTCGTGCTGATTGGTCCGATGAAGCGACCCTGAGGCGAAATCAGGGCCTGAAACGATTAGAGCGCCCCCAGCGAGTCGGAAACCGATTTCGCCAGGAGCGCTCTATTCTGTGTTCACCACTGGTGCGGTCGAGAAGACTCGAACTTCCACGGGTTGCCCCACAGCGACCTCAACGCTGCGCGTCTACCAATTCCGCCACGACCGCTCGTGGTGAGCCGCGGCTGGTAGCAAACTGAATCGGCTTTGGGAAGTAGAAGTTTGCAGTCTGCAAACTTCATTGGGGGAAGCCGGAAGTTCGAGAATTACGCGCCGCCCGCCATGTAGTCGTAGACGTCGGCCGCGCGGGTCACCTGGATGGCGATGCGGTCGTCGCTGATCTGGATCTCGCCACGCGCGATCGGGTGGTTGTTGGCCAGGATCCACACTTCGTCATTGGTCTTGGCGTCCAGCGGGATCACCGCGCCGCGACCCATGCGCAGAAGTTGCTGCATAGGCAGGATCGAGCGCCCCAGCAGAACGGAGATCTCGACATTGACGGCGTTGACCTGGCTCACGAAGTAAGGCCCCTGAAACTGACGCATCTACGGCCGTGGTGGCCGCGCCGTCTCGATTGCAAGATTAGGGCCGTATGCTTGCCTTCCCGTTAAACGCTGAAAACGCTGGACTTCCGACCATGCAGCGCGAGGACGCGGCGCCGGTGGGGTGGGCGGTTTCGACCGGGCAGGTGCCCTACCCGGCAGCCGTTGCCGCCATGGAGGCTCGCGCGGCCGCCATCGCCGACGGGACCGCGGGCGAGCTGATCTGGTTGCTGGAGCATCCGCCGCTCTACACGTCGGGCGTCTCGGCCAAGGCCAGCGACCTCATTCAGCCTGACCGGTTCCCCGTGTTCGAGAGCGGCCGCGGCGGGCAGTTCACCTATCACGGCCCCGGCCAGCGAGTGGCCTATGTGATGTTGGACCTGACCCAGCGCGGCCGCGACGTGCGCGCCTTCGTCGCGGCGCTGGAGGCCTGGATCATCGACGCCCTGGCCGCCTTCAACGTCACCGGCGAACTGCGCGACGGGCGAGTCGGCGTCTGGGTGGAGCGCAAGGGCGCCGGCTGGAGCCGCGAGGACAAGATCGCCGCCCTCGGCGTGAAGCTGCGCAAGTGGGTCAGCTTCCACGGTATCAGCCTGAACGTGGAGCCGGAGCTGGACCATTTCTCCGGCATCGTGCCCTGTGGTCAGGTCGAGCATGGCGTCACAAGCTTGGTGGACTTAGGCTTGCCGGTGACCATGGACGAGGCCGACGCCGCGCTGCGGACCAGCTTCGAGAAGGTGTTCGGGCCGGTCGAGGACGCGGAAGCGCCGGTCTAAACCGCCACCGTCTTCTGCGGGTTCGGTCCATAGCGGTTAGCGCCCTGCTCGCCGCCCATGACGCCCAGCTCGACGATCGCCCACAGGATCACCAGCGAGAACACGAAGTCCAGGAAGTGCTCAGGCTGCGGCCAGACCGCGACGATGGCGATCAGGATCAGCATCGACCACCAGCCCGATCGGCCACGATCGTGCAGCCGCTTGGACAGCACGCAGGCGCCGGAGAACAGCAGAGCTGGATAGACCAGCCAGCCGGTCAGCCAGTGCAGGGTGTAGCCGGCGATGGCCTCGTACAGCACGGCTACGCCGATCAGCACGCCCGAGGCGACCAGGAACGGGGTGCGCGCCAGCCTGCCGTTCGACGACAGGAACAGCTCCGCCCACTCGCTACGATCGCTCATCTTGGCCTTGGCTCCGACTCGGCAATGTCGCCGGACGAGCAATCTAGGCTTTTGGCGTCGTGCTCGAAAGAGCAGGCCACGTGGCTTCACCGTCGGTGTTCGCCGAGCGCCGCTCGCCCCAAACGGGTTTGCAAGCGAGCCCCGGGGAGGTACACCAGCGCCCAAGCTGACACCGGTTACCCGCCAGTATTCGAGCGTTTTGGGAGCCGTGATGTAGTCATTCGGGAGGACACGTTTCCATGAAGGCGATTTTCCTGGGCTCGGCCTGCGCGCTGATCCTCGCCAATGCGGCCGCCGCGGCGCAAAGCCCGTCCTTGGGCGCTGAACCGGCCCTGCTATTCAAGGTTTCGGGCGACAAGGGCTTGGTGGCCGATGTCGCCGCGGGCGACCCGGTCCCCAACTTCGCCGACAAGGTCACGCCGATCGACGGCAAGTCCGGCCAGGGCTTCCATGCCGAGGACGACGGCATCGTCTCGTGGAACGCCCCCGGCAACATCCAGGCCCAGCGTGGCACGCTCTCCTTCTTCTGGCGCTCGGGCTATCCGGTCGGGGTCGCCCCGTTCGTGATCTTCCGCGTCGGCTATGCCGACCACACCAGCTGGGACATGGCGTTCCTACGCCTCGACTGGAACGGTCACGGCTTCGACGCCTTCGTCACCGACAACGGCCTGGCGCGCACTCGCGTGTCGTTCAAGGTCGACAAGAACCCGGCCGCCGACGCCTGGACCCACCTGGCCTTCACCTGGGACGAGACCACCGGCGTCCAGCTGTTCGTCGACGGCAAGCTGGCGGCCAAGACCGAGACCAAGGCCACCTATGACGCGGGCCTGGACCAGTTCGGCGTCGCCGGCCGCGTGATCGCCCCGCACCAGGTGCAGAGCCGCTACAACTTCACCCGTGGCGGCGACCTGGACGAGCTGCGCGTCTACGACCGCCCGCTGGCCGCCGACGCCATCGCCGCCCTGGCCCGCAACGAGGCTCCGGCCGCCGCCGCGCCGGTTCCGACGCTGGCCGATCCGGCCATCCGTACAGCCTGGAAGCAGCGCTACGGCTGGAACAAGAGCGCACCGCCCTACCTGGCCGACGCCAAGACCACGATCCGCAAGGTCGAGTTCGCCGACGCCAAGGACATCAAGCAGTGGATGTGGCGGGCCAACGACGGCATCTCCGAGACCACCTGGCCCGGCGTCTACAACCGCTCGCGCCTACCCGGCCGCGACGACTATTTCCAGCTGCCCGACTGGAACGTCTATGTCGACGGCGGCAAGGCCCTGACGCTGGCCCTGCCCGACGAGCCGATCAACCGCATCGAGATCCAGGGCCCCGCCTACGGCGACATGACCTGGGCGCCGAAGACCGGCGAGAAGGGCTCCAGCGTCGCCAAGCGCGCTAAGGACCAGCAGCGCACGGTCGACAGCTTCGCCAAGCCCCTGAGCGGCGGCGTGCTGACCTTTACCAACGTGGCGCAGGAAACCCCGATCCAGGAGATCTGGGCCTATAACGTCACCGCCGGCGAAGAGCCCAAGGACGCGTTCAAGATGACCTACACGGTCCGTCCCGACGTGGCGCCGGACTATCTAAACCTGGCCGACCTCAACGCCTATATCGCCGGCCGTCATCCGGCGGGCGAGCGCGCCACAGTGGTGGCCGTGCCCGACGCTGCGCCGACCCGCACGCGCCCTGCTTCGGACCTGGCCGCGCCGGGCCTGCCGATCGTCCACGTGCTGATCCCGTCGGGCTTCGGCGACGCGCCGGCCGGCAAGCCCCTGGCCCGCAACTGGGCCTATGGCTGGGAGAACGCCCGCGACGGCCTGGACGGCGTGGCCATCGACATCCCCGCCCTGCCCGGCGCCGCTGGCGCGACGATCCCGCTCAACATCCAGATCAAGGATCCGATCTGGCCGGGCCGCAACATGATCGACGTCAGCGTCTCGGTGAAGGCCGGCGAGGCCCGCACCGTGTGGCTGGACCTGCGCGACCGCATCCTGGCCACCGAGAGCCTGTACCTGACCATCGCCGCCGACAGCGCCGACTTCGGTCCCAAGGCGCTGGACGGCGCCAAGATCCGCCTGGTGTTAAAGGACCGCGACCTGGCCAAGGCCGAGCATGTCGCCGACCGCCTGAACCAGGTGAAGGATAACTGGGCCTTCCTGGTCGAGGAGCACACCACCTCCAAGCGCCAGGGCCTGTACCGTCGCCTCTACGCCGACATCTCCGACCTGCTGAAGGTCGATCCGGAAAACCAGATCGGCCGCGAGTACTGGGGCGATATCACCTTCGGCAGCCAGGGCTGGCCGCCGTTCGAGCAGCCCAAGCCGACCGACGGCACGCCGCTGTGGGCCTTCCGCCAGACCCAGGATCTCAAGCAGGTCAGCCAGTACATGAACTGGTGGATCGACGAGCGTCAGGCCGACTTCGGCGACTTCGGCGGCGGCCTGTCGGATGACAGCGACCTCTTGCAACAGTGGCCGGGCGTCGCCCTGATGGGCGTCCAGCCGGACAAGATCACCCACTCGCTGAACCGCCTGACCGACGCGGTCTACGCCAACGGCATGTTCACCGACGGCCTGTCGACCATCGTCACCGACGAGCTGCACGCCTACGAGGAAGGCATCAACTCCAACTCGTCGGCTCTGTACGTCAACTACGGCGACCCGCTGGCGGTCGAGCGCCTGTTCACGACGGTGAAGGCCCTGCCCCGGGTCATCGACAAGAACCCGGCCGGCCACGTCCACTTCAACACCAACTGGTACAGCGGCAAGATCTCGTACCGCGAAGGCCCGTGGGAGTGGCAGAAGCCATACTCGTTCGGCGTCGTGCACCCGTCGATCCTGATCGGCGACTACAACGGCGACCAGACGGCCAAGGACACCGTCATCGGCCTGGCCGACGGCTACATGGCCCACACGAAGCCGGACGGCTCGCTGCCCAACGAGATCAACTGGCGCACCGACGCCGAGCGCGGCGGCACCGTGCTGCAGGGCTCGGGCGCGGACGGTCCGTTCCAGATCTTCTGGTCGGCCTACCGCCTGACCGGCGACAAGAAGTACCTGGCGCCGATCAACTGGCGGATCGCCAAGAACGGCGTCCGGGCGCTGCAGAGCATCAACGAAAACGCCCTGACCGAACTGGGTCTGGCGGCCGCCAATAAGGACACCATCGTCAAGGCCGCAGCCAAGGGTGGCGCATTCGACCGCTACTCGGCCTGGAACCTGACCGGCGACAAGAAGCACCTTGAGGCGCTCTACGCCGACGAGATCCAGTTCAACGCCCAGCACATGTACATGCACACCGAAGGCCACTGGTGGTCCGACCGCGTGGAGCTGCCGACCGACATCCTGCAGCGCACGCGCCTGGGCGGCCTGGCCAACAAGCGCAGCCAGATGACCCCGGGACACACCGTCTCGTGGCGCTTCGACGGCGCCGATGGCACGGACATCGCCGTGCTGGTCAAGGACGCCACCAAGACCAGCTTCAAGGTCATCGCCTACAACACCACCGACAAGCCGGTGACGGCGACCATGACCGGCTGGAACGTGGCCCCCGGCCAATGGACCCTGTCGGAAGGCCTCGACGCCAATGGCGACGACGTCATCGACGGCGCGGCCCAAACCCGCACCGTCGCCTTCGAGCGCAGCCTGGGCACGACGATCACCCTGGCGCCGCGCCAGACGACGATCGTCGACATGAAGCTGGCGACGCCGGGCGATGATCCGGCCAAGCGTGCGGATCTCGGCATCGGCCGCGGCGACGTGGTCGTGAAGGGTTCGGCGATCACCGCCACGGTCCACAGCCTGGGCGCCCAGGACGCCGCGGCGGCCAAGCTGGAACTGGTCGACGCATCGGGCAAGGTGCTGGACAGCGCCGCCATCCCGGCTCTGAAGGCTCCATCGGACCTGCTGCCCAAGACCGCCAAGCTGAAGCTGAAGATCCCGGGCGGCGTGAAGGCGTCCGGTCTGCGCGTGCGTATCGTCTCCACCCAGCCCCAGAACACCGCCCTGAACGACGAGGTTGTGCTGCCATGAAGAAGACCCTCGCCCTGATCGCCGCCAGCCTCGGCCTGGCCGGCGGCGTCGCCGACGCCCAGACGGCTCCGGCCAAACCGGCCCCGGCGGCCGCGCCGGCCCCCAGCCCGTCCTATGGCCGGCTGATCACCCTGGCCGAAGCCAAGACGGTGGCGGCCGCGGCCGAGGCCGAGGCGGCCAAGAACGGCTGGACCATGACCATCGTCATCACCGAGCCGAACGGCGCCGTGGTGCTGATCCACAAGATGGACGGCACCCAGTACGCCTCGACCGACATCGCGCGCGGCAAGGCCGAGACCGCGTCGGGCTTCCGCCGTCCCACGGCCGCGTTCCAGGACGCGGTCAAGGCCGGCACCCTGAACGCCATCTTTGCCGGCGCCCTGGCCATCGATGGCGGCGAACTGCTGCTGGTCGACGGCAAGATCGTCGGCGCGATCGGCGTCTCCGGCGGCACGCCGGCCCAGGACGGCGTTGTGGCGCGCCTGGCGGCGGGGGCGCTGAAGTAGTTTTCACTCCGTTTCCCCGGCGAAGGCCGGGGCCCAGATGCAAGAACGCCCGCGACCCGGACAGGATCGCGGGCGTTTCTGCGTGCGCCTCTCAGCCTTACGATCTGGGTCCCGGCTTTCGCCGGGAAGATCGGGTTTTGGGGAGCGTTAGGCGAACTCCGCCGCGAACATCTTCTCGTAGCCGGCGATCATCTCCTCGGCCTCCGGCGCGACCAGACGCGCCACCGCCGCGGCGAAGGTCACCGGGGCCAGGCCTGAGGCGCTGACCAGCTTGCCGTCGGTCACCGCCTTGGGCGTGTCGACATAGTGTTCCGCCCCCGCATAGCCGGGGACCACGCCCTCCAGCCATTCCTGGCCATTCGAGGTGTGCTTGCGGCCTTCGAACAGGCCTGCGCGCGCCAGGGCCGTCGTGCCGGCGCAGATGCCGGCCACCGGTTTGCCGTCGGCGAAGGCCTGGCGGATCAAGGCGCTGACGGCCGGGTTCTCGCCTTCGCTCCAGGCGTCGCTGCCGATCAGGATGTAGAGGTCGGCGTCGCTCAGCACAGGATCGTCGAAGCGATAGTCCGCGGCGGCCAGAACCCCGCCGATCGAGGTCTCCGGGTCACCGGTCGGGGTGGCGATCTCGATCTGCACCTTCAGGTGCTCGCGCAGCAGGGCCAGCACAGCGCCGGCCTCCCAGTCGGCCCAACCCGGTTGCAGCAGCGCGACGGCGACGGACATGGGAAATCTCCTGGGGTGCTACCGATCCAACGCCTGAGCGCCTACATTGCCTGTCATGACAGACGCAGCCATCCTTTCAACCGCCGGCTTCGATCTCACGCCGCCGACGGATCCCGAACGCGAACGCCTGGAGGCCGACCTGACGGCCGAGGAGGCGCGCGTCCTCCTGCACCACGGCACCGAGGCCCCGTTCTGCGGCGGCCTGCTGGGTGAGAAGAACCCGGGCGTCTACGCCTGCCGCCTGTGCGGCCTGCCGCTGTTCAAGCACGAGACCAAGTTCGAGAGCGGCACGGGCTGGCCCAGCTTCTACGCGCCGTTCGCCGAGGACCACGTGGTCGGCGTACGCGACACCGCCTACGGCATGGTCCGCATCGAGACCCGCTGCGCCCGCTGCGACAGCCACCAGGGCCACGTCTTCCCGGACGGTCCGGCTCCGACGCGACTGCGCTACTGCATCAACTCGGTGTCGCTACAGTTCGTGAAGGCCGGCGATCCCCTGCCCGACCCACTGCACCGCGGCGACAAGATCGGCTGACCTAAACGCCAAGATAAAAACGGGCGTCTCGCCTCAGGTTTTCTCAATTTCTATCTAGTTGATATGAATTGCAGCGAGACGTCCGAGTGCGGCATCTGGGGGTGTCGGCTCCAAGCCCAGAGTACGCAGCATGACCCCCGCTTCTTCGACCTTCGAACCGGTTCGTCGCCGTCGCGACGACCGTGAAAGCCCGCCGATCCTGATCGTGCCGGGCCTGTACAATTCCGGCCCAGACCACTGGCAGACCCACTGGGAGCGCGCGCTTCCGGGGGCCATCCGGGTTGACCAGCAGGACTGGGAACGCCCCCTGTTGGGCGACTGGACCATCAGTCTGGCCGAAGCCGTGCGTCAGCACCCCGGCGCGATCTTGGTCGCTCACAGCCTGGGCTGCGCGCTAGTCGCGCACTTCGCCCAGGTGACGGGCGGACGCGGCGTGGGCGGCGCGATGCTGGTCGCGCCGGCCGATGTCAATCGCGAGGGTCCCGCCGGCCGCCTGCTGGTCGGCTTCTCCCCGATCCCGCGCCAGCGCCTGCCCTTCCCGACCCTGGTCGTGGCCAGCCGCAACGACCCTTATGTCGAGATCGAGCGCGCCGAGGCCTTCGCCCGCGGCTGGGGTTCTGAGTTCGTCGACCTGGGTCGCGCCGGCCACATCAATGTCGAGTCTGGCCACGGCGCCTGGGTGAAGGGGCGCGGCCTGCTGAAGGGTCTGGTCGATCGCGTCGAAGCCGAGCGGCTCTAGCGCGGGCCTTCGTAACCAAGCGCCAGGCTGATCTCGGCCGCCGCCTCACGTACGCGTTCGGCCAGAACGGCCATGCGGGCGTCGTCCATATATTCGGGCAGGCTGGACAGGCTGAGCGCGGCGACGATGCCGCCGCTGACCTCGCGGATCGGAGCGGCCAGGCAGCGGATGCGGTCGCCGCCGTCGTCGTAGTGTTCGACATGGCCGCGATCGCTGTTCAGGGCGTAGTCCTCGCGCGGAAACAGAGCGCGCCACATGTCACCGTCGTCCAGCAGAAGCGCCCGCCCCAAAGCCGTCTCCGCCACCTGGTTGCGGTCGCCGACCTGGTGGCGGACCACCACGCGCCGGCGGCTGGGCGCCTGGGCGAGATAGATGATCTCGTCGCCGTCACGGACACCCAGATTGACCGCGTCGTCGGTCTCGGCCGACAGCTGGGCCAGGACCGGCCGCGCCACGTCGACCAGCTCCAGCCGCTCGCCGCTCTTGAAGCCCAGATAGATCAGGCCTGCGCCCAGGCGATAGATCTTGCCGTCGCCCGTCACCAGTCGACGATGGATCAGCAGGTTGGCCAGGCGGTGGGTCGTGCTGCGGGTCAGGCCCGTCCGGGCCTGCAGCGCCTGCAGGTCCGCAGGGCCCTCGCGCAGGGCGTCGAGGATGTCGATGGCCCGGGCCAGGGTCTGGCTGGTGCTCTCGGGGCCCGCGTCCTCGGGACGCCTGGCGGCCGCTGTGGATGATCGACTGGCCATCGCCGTCTCAACGCTACTCAAGGACTACGAAGCGACGGCGATCCTTTCGACCGCGTCGGCCTGGTCGAGATAACGGCAAAGCGCCGCTTCGGCCGCGTCGGGGTCGCGCATGCGCAGCCCTTCGACGATCTGTGCGTGCGCCTCCAGCACCGCCTCGCCGCGGGCGGCGAAGGCCTCCGAGTCGATCTGGTCGTTGCGCAGCCAGCCCAACATCGCCTCGGCCACGGCATCCAGAATGGCGTTGCGCGAGATCGAGGCGATCTTGTTGTGGAAGCGCAGGTCGGCGGCCACGAAGCTCTCGGCGTCGTTCAAGGCAGCGCGCTGCTCGACGATCAGGGCGTCCAGTTCTGTGATCTCGGCGTCGCTGGCCTTGGCGGCGGCTTCGCGCACCATGCCGCGCTCGAAGAAGCGGCGAGCTTCCTTCAGGTTCTGCAGCATGCCCGGCGAGGCCGACAGCATCAGTTGGGCGACCAGGTCGATCTGGCCCACGGCAGCCTTGGCCGTGAGAGGACGCACCTTGGCGCGCTCGCCATGCTTGATGGTGATCAGGCCGGCGTTCGCAAGCGCCTGCATGGCCTCGCGGATCGCAGGACGACCGACGCCATAGCTGGCCATCAGCTCGCGCTCAGACGGCAGGGTTTGCCCCGGGCCGTACTCGCCCGAGGTGATCATCGCCTTGAGGCGGTCGAGGACATGGTCCGAAAGCTTGCGACGGACGATCGGGGCTTCGGCCAGCCCTTCGGATGCTTTGCGAAGCGCCATGTCCGGAAACTGGAGCAAGCAGGGCTCGAAGTCCAGATACTGGATTTCAACCCAGCCGCGTCCGGCCAGGCGTTTGCGCCAGCGAAGCGTGGCTGGAGCGTTCCTGGCGACGGTCTGGCGGCGCTGCACGCCACGGGTCAGACGCCATCCCTTGTTCAGTCGTGCGCTCATGCCGCGCTCTCCGTGTTCAGGCGGACCAGGCGCACGGCCATCCAGGGACGGCCCGGCAAGGAAACCACCGGCTGCTGCGGATCGTGGAAGAAATACGCGTCGCGCTTGGCCATCACATACGGACGCGGCGCCGACGTCACCGTCATGGCCCAGGTGTCCAGCACGTCGAGGCGGAAGCGCTCACCGCCCTCGAGTTCGTCCTTGGGCAAGGCCACGGCCCACTCGCCGGGCGCGGAGTCACCGAAATAGCGCAGGTAATAGGTCCCGGGCTGGCCACCCAGATGCTGGTCCCAGGTGCGGTCGATGGGATCGAGGCCGGGCGTCGGCCCCTGCTCCATCACCGTCTTCAGGAAGGCCAGGCGCGGGGCGCTTTGGCCCCACAGCTTGCCGCCGCGGGCGGTCCAGGTGCCGGGCGCGTTCGTCTTGCGGGTATCGTAGACCTCGCCGTGGCCGACATAGGTCCCGGCGACCAGGCAGTGCCAGAAGCGCTGGACGAGATCTTCGGGCCTCAGGTCGCCCCAGCGCTTCTCCAGGTCGCCCTCGTAGCGGACCTCGTCGAAGACCACCGGCTTCTTCCAGACGCTGCGGTAGATCTCGGCGCGGGCGTCATCCAGGGCGGCCGAGCCGTTCTGGATGCTGGAATGGGTGATCCACGGGCGGCTGTTGTCGAAGTTGTCGCGCCAGTTGTGGATCGAGCGCAGGCGGTCGTAAGGGTCCTGGACCTGGATCAGCCGTCCCATGCGATCGAAGTCGGCCTCGGTCTTGGCCTTGACCAGGTCCCACTCGTTGGCCAGCGACCACCAGACGTTCGAGAACGCCGCCATCCGCGCCACCAGGTAGCGGACATAGCGGTCGTCCCGCGCCGGGGTCATGGCGTGGAAGCCGGTCTTCTCGTCGTAGGGGTGGAACAGGATCAGGTCGGCCTGGATCCCCAGCGCGCCCAGCCGGCGCACCCGATCCTCGAACCTACGGAAATAGGCGGGATTGAAGCGGTCAAAATCCCAGGCGCCGTCGGCCGTCTGGGCAAACGCGTGGATGGGCTCGCCGGCCACGTTCGGGAAGACGCACATCCGCATCTTGTTGAACGGCGAGGCGGCCAGGGTTTCCAGCGTCTGGTCGCACAGGGCGTCGCTCTGCTGGGCCCAGGCATAGGCGGTCGTGCCGATCTGCCGGAACGGCGTCCCATCGGCATGGGCGAAGTGGTAGCCGCCTGCGACCTTGACCGGACCGTGGTCGCCGGGACGCGGCGCGGTCGCCATCACCGTTCCGGCCTTGCCGTTCAGCGCCGGGGCGTTGCTGCGCGTGCGCCAGCGCCAGGTCCCCTCGGTCGGCGGACTGAAGCGGACACGATAGACGCCCGCCCCGTCATAGAAGCCGGCGATGTTCAGGGTCTGCTGGCCGTCGGTGAAGGCCGCCGACAGCGACACGTCGACGAACGGATTGCCGATCGCCGGACCGTCCAGGACGATCTCGTGCACGCCCCAGCGCGGGACGCTCGCGCCAGCCGCCAGCGACGGCGACGCCATCATGGCCAGACCCAGGCCCGTCGCCGCGCGGCGGGTCAGGTCCAGGCCAGGCTGATGGGGCCGCCGCGCCATGGGTCAGTACGACGAGAACAGGGCCGCGCGCGCCAGGCGCTGGGCCTCCAGGGCGTCCTGCCGGTCCTGCGCGGCCTGCATGGCCTCGAAGTCCAGCTTGTCCAATGCCCGGTCGATGACCTTCAGGAAGTCGATCGCCAACTTGGCGGCGTCGACGCTGTTTTCGCGAAACGGGAACTGGTCCAGCTGCCAGACGCCGTCCCAGTTGTTCTTGCGCAGGACGTAGAAGAACTCGAACAGCTCGATCGGGTGGACCGAGCCGGCGACCATGTCGTCGTCCCAGCTGCGCAGGTTGTCGTTGACGTCCATGCCGAACAGGCGGCCGTGATCGATGGCCAGCTGGGCCGCGTCGGCCGGCGACTCGCCGCCGTACAGCGAGTGGCCGAAGTCCAGCAGGATGCCGATGTTGGGCAGGCCGATCTTCTCGATGCCCAGCAGGGTGCGAGCCACCGAGTCGAAGCTCATGTGATTGCGCGGCTCGCGCGGCTTGTACTCGATGACGAACTTCAGATCGGGGTTCTGGCTGGCCAGCTCGCCGACGCCGTCCATCGACATCTGCCAGATCTTTCCGTGGTCGACCTGGAACGGATAGTCCCAGCCGTCTTGGCCTGGCCACAGCTTGACGTAGTCGGCGCCGAAGCGGCGCACGACCTTGGCCGCGTCGTTGCACATCTCGTTGGCCAGGCGGCGAATGCCCGGATCGGGATTGGTGAAGGCGCCCTTCGAGAACTGGCGGGTATAGATCTCGGGCGTGATGCCGATGACGCCCAGATTGTTGCGCTTCAGCGCGACCTCGACCTCGTCGAGGCTGAGGTTCGGATCGACGAACGGATAGTTGAGGTCGACCACCGACAGGTCGCCGACCTGGCCGGCCTTGTCGATCGCCTCGATCAGGCTGACCGCCGGGCCGTAGCCATCCGTGGCGTAGCGGTCGACATAGGTGGCGAAGTGCCAGATGCCGGCTCCGAACCGCAGTTTGCTCATGGAAGGTACTCCAGACTGGCCGGGCTAGCGGCGAACGAGGTTGAAATTGTCGAGGTCGCCGGCGTTGGCGGCCGTGATCAAGAAGCAGTCCATCAGCTGCTTCTCCGGCTGGCCGGTCGCGCCGGTCTTCAGGTAGCGATCGGCCAGCTCGACGGCGTACTGCGCCTGGCGCCATGCCGGTTGCAGGACGGTGGCCTTCAGTTTGCCGGCCCGGATCGCGTCGCGGGCGTCGTTTGAGCCGTCGAAGCCGACCACGACCACGTCGCTACGGCCCACGCTCTCCAGGGCCGCCACCGCGCCCATGGCCATGGTGTCGTTGCCGGCGATGACGCCCTTGATCTCAGGGTGGGCCTGCAGCACTGACTGCACCTTGGCGAAGGCTTCCGACTGGCTCCAGTTGGCGGTCTGGCGGGCGACCATCTTCAGCGCGGGATACTGGTCGATGACCTCGTGATAGCCGCGCGAGCGGATGACGGCGTTGGTGTCGCTCTCCTTGCCGACGAGTTCGAGGTAAGCCCCCTTCTCGCCCATGGCCTGGACGAAAGCCTCGGCGCCCAAGGACGCGCCCTGGAAGTTGTTGGAGACCAGTTGGGCGGTCGCCAGGCCGCGGACATTGATCTCGCGGTCGATCAGGAACACCGGCACGCCCGCCGCCTTGGCCTTGCCGATCGCGGCGGCGCTGGCGTCGGCCCCGGCGTTGTCGAGGATGATCGCCGCGGCGTTGCGGGCGATGGCCGTGTCGATCAGCTGGCTCTGCTTGAAGGCGTCGTCGTCGTGCGAGAACTTCAGGGTCTGGTAGCCCAGTTCCTTGGCCCGCGTTTCAGCCCCCGCCGCCTCCTGGCCGAAGAACGGATTGTCCATCGACGGGGTGATGATGACGATCAGGTTCGACTTGTCCTTCGGCGCCAGCAGGACGACCGCCAGCACGGCCGCCAGGGCGACGAGGACAGCGATGATCAGGACGCGGCGCTTCATGGGTCGGTACGAACTCAGCTAGGCGATCAGGACTTCGATCCCCCGCGCCTCGAAGGCGTGGCGGTCTTCGTCGCGGATGGCTTGGTCGGTGATCAGGGTGTGGACGATCTCGACCGCGCCCAGCGATGAGAACGAGGTGCGGCCGATCTTGGTGGAGTCGGCCACGAGCACGACGCGCGACGAGGCCGCGATCATCGCCCGCTTCACATAGAGGTCGGCCAGCGACGGATAGGTCAGGCCGGCCTCGAACGAGATCGCCGCCGTCGCCAGGAAGCACTTCTCGGCGTACAGGCCCTCGAAGAAGGCGGCCGAGCGCTCGCCGCTCAGCGACAGGGTCGGCGCCTTGAACTGGCCGCCCGGCATGTGCACCGCGCAGGACGGCAGCGCGCCCAGCGTCAGGGCGATGTTCAGGGCGTTGGTGACGACGTTGAGGTTCTGCTTTTCCAGCAGGTTCAGCGCCACCTCGGTGGTGGTCGAGCCGCTATCCAGGATGATCGACTCGCCGTCCCCGACCAGCGAGGCGGCTAGGCGGCCGATGCGCCGCTTAGCGTCCATGTTGCCCTGGTGCTGCAGGGCCATGTCGCGCACCTGCTGGGGCACAGAGCGCAGATAGGCGCCGCCGTGCTCGCGCACGATGTGGCCGTCAGTCTCCAGTCGCTCCAGGTCCTGGCGGATGGTGGCTTCAGACACCGAGAAGGCTTCGGAGAGCTCGCGCACCCGGGCGCTACCCTCTTCCTGCAGCCATTCCAGGATCTGCATGCGGCGCGGCTCGGCCAGCAGGCCGGCGCCGGCGGCGATGGCCCGCGCGCGGGCGGTGCCCGCCCCTGCTGAGGGTTTGGCCATGGTCTTGCTCCTTCGCGACAGGGCGCCCTCGACCATGGTCAAGCCTTCCCCGCCGCGGCGAGGCGCCCCTGGAGCTGGTCGAGCACGACCGCCGCGATGATCACAAGCCCTTTGACGACCATCTGCCAGAACTCGCTGACGCCCATCATCACTAGGCCATCGCCCAGCACGCCGATCACGCAGGCGCCGATCAGCGCGCCGCCGACCGTACCGCGACCGCCCGACAGCGAGGCCCCGCCCAGCACCACGGCGGCGATGGCCGACAGCTCGAAGGTCTCGCCGCTGGCCGGGTGCGCGGCCACCAGCTCGGAGGAGACGACCAGACCGACCAGCGCCGCGCAGACGCCGGAGATGACGTAGACGGCGATCTTCACCCGATCGACGCGGACGCCAGACAGCAAGGCCGCGCGCTCGTTGCCGCCGACGGCATAGACCCGGCGGCCGAACGGGGTGTCGCGAGCGACGAAGGCGGCGACCAGGGCGATGACGCCCATGACCAGCACGGTCACCGGCAGCCCCAGCACCGTCCCGGCGCCCAGCCACGGGAAGCCCGTATTACCGAGGTCCTCGCGGCCAGTCAGGTTCGGGAAGGTCGCGCCGTTCGACAGCAGCATGGCGGCGCCGCGCGCGACGTACAGCATGCCCAGGGTGGCGATGAACGGCGCGACCTTGAACCGCGAGACCAGCACGCCGTTGGCGAAGCCGGCCAGGCCGCCCAGCAGCAGCACGATGGCGATCACCATCGGGATGCTGGGATAGACCACCACGCCCAGTGGCGCGATCGTCAGGCCGTTCAGGATCAGCGCGCCGGCGACCATGCCGCCCAGACCGGCGATCGAGCCGACCGACAGGTCGATGCCACCGGTCAGGATCACGAAGCTCATGCCGATCGCCAGGATCGCCGTGATCGCCACGTGCTTGAACATGATCAGGAAATTGGCCGTCGACAGGAAGTTGGGGGCCATGACCGAGAAGAAGGCCAGGACGACGCCCAGCGCGATCAAGGCGCGCAGCTTCAGGACAAGCGCGAGCCAGCCGCCGTTCGCGGCGATCGGGGCGGCGGTGGACGTAGTCGCCGTCACTGGGCGGGCTCCATGTTACGCGGGGCTTCTATCGGGTTACAGGCGGCGACCAGGGCCGCTTCGGTGGCGGCCTCCAGCGGCAGATCGGCAGTCAGGCGGCCGGCGGCCATGACCAGCACGCGGTCGGCCACGGCCTGGGCTTCCAGAAGGTCGGAGGTGGCGAAGACCACGGCCATGCCCTGGTCGGCCAGGGCCCGCATGGTGTCGAACACCTCGCCGCGCGCCCCGATGTCGACGCCGCGGCTGGGCTCGTCCAGCAGCATGACCAGCGGACCGGTCATCAGGCCGCGCCCGATCACCACCTTCTGCTGGTTGCCGCCCGACAGCGCGCCGATGGCGATCTGCGGCGAGGCGGCCTTGACGCCCAGGCGGGCCATCATCTCGCCGATCGCCGAACGCTCGCGCCCACCGTCGATGACCCCGGCCTTGGCGAAGGCGATCAGGCGCGACAGACCCAGATTGCCGCCGACCGACAGGTTGTGGAACAGGCCGTCGCGCTGGCGGTCCTCGGGCACGAAGCGGATTCGCCGGCGGCAGCGCTCGGCCAACGGTAGGTGCGAGATCTCCTCGCCGTTCAGCTTCACTGAGCCCTTCGCGGGCCGGGCGCCGTAGATGCTTTCCAGGAATTCGGTGCGGCCCGAACCCAGCAGGCCGTAAAGCGCGGTGATCTCACCGGCCCGGAAGCTGGCCGAGACATTGTCCAGCAGCAGGCCGCCACCGGCGCGTGGGAGGGACAGGGCCTCGACCGACAGCACGATCTCGCCAGCCTGGCGGGCGGCGGTGCGGGGCCGGTCACGAGCCTTGTCGCCCAGCATCTGGGCGATGATCCAGGCCACCGAAACTTCCGACGCCGGCTTGGAATCGATCAGCCGGCCGTCGCGCAGCACGGTGACGTAGTCGCCGATGCGCATCAGCTCTTCCAGCCGGTGCGAGATGTAGATCACCCCCACCCCGGCCTGCTTCAGTTCGCCGATGACCCGGAACAGCACCTCGACCTCAGCGGTGCTGAGGGCCGAGGTCGGTTCGTCCAGGATCAGCACGCGGGCGTCATCGACCAGGGCCTTGGCGATCTCGACGATCTGCTGCTCGCCGATGCGCAGGGTTCCGACCTGGGCGTCCGGATCGATGTCGTGGGCCAGGCGCGCCAGGATCTCTCGGGCGCGCTTGCGTTCGGCGGCCTTGTCGCTGACGCCGGGCGCCGAGGTCAGGTCGCGGCCCAGGAAGATGTTCTCCGTGACCGTCAGGTTCGGGCACAGGTTCAGTTCCTGGAAAACGATGCCGACGCCCGCCGCCGCCGCCTCGCGGATCGAGGCGAAACGCACCGGCTGGCCATCCAGCAGCAGGCGGCCGGAGCTCGGCTGCTCCACCCCGGCCAGGATTTTCATCAGAGTCGACTTGCCCGCCCCGTTCTCGCCGATCAGCACATTGACCGCGCCGGCCCGTACGTCGAAGTCGACGCCGTCCAAGGCGACCACGCCGCCATAGGTCTTGCCGACCTGCTCGGCGCGCAGAAGGCTCACGAGGTCACGCGCCGCAGTTGGATCGGCGTGACGACGACCGGCTCGCCGGCCTTGGCCGTCTGGAAGACGCCGGTGAAGGCCACGCGGTCGCCGGGCTTCAGGCCCTCGGCCACCGGACGTGCGTCGCGTACGGCGCGGCGCGTCAGAGCGCCGCCGACCTCGGCATAGGCGATCTGGTTGGAGAAGTCGTTGAAGGCCACGAACGGCAGGCTGTCGCGCAGGGCCGAGCCCGACACGACCGGTCCGACCAGCACCGTCACCTCACGGGCGCGGCCGTCGGCGCCGGGCACGGCCAGCACGACGTTACCGGCGCGAGCGGCCGTATCGGTGCGCACGACAGCCCCCTCGCCGCTCGTCACGAAGGTCCAGGGCGAGCCGTCGCCCGCCTTGCGGCCGCCGGCGGCGTCGATATTCTGGTCGATCCTGGCGGAAAGCTCAGGGAACGGCGCGGCGGCCTTGGTCCAGTGCGGCTGGGCCTGGGCGTCCCACACGGTCTCGACATAGCGGCCGGCGTCGAAAGCGCCCGACAGGCGCTCACGCGCGGCGCGGTCGGCGGCGATCGGCACGACCTTGCAGGCGGAAAGGGAAAGAGCGGCCACAGCCAGCAGCAACGACGAGGCGAGTCGCCGGCGCGTTTTCGAGTCGCGACCTGTCGCCTTGTCCGTCTGCACGGCTCGAGCCTCCCGTATGACGCCGTTGGTGGCGCTTTCTTTCGATTGATTTCGAATTTCACATGAACGGTGTCATGCGCGAAATTCCGTGTCAATCCATCCGAAAAGGGAGCGCTAACAAATTTAGAAGACGGACCTTTATGAGCATCAAGTCTAGCAAATTCATGAGCTTACAACCCATCCCAGGCAGTCGTTCAGGCAATTTTCGATCGCGATAAAACGAAAATATTCGAAAGCGATCGTTATAAAACGCCATTGCCTCTCGCGATGACGCCCCCTAGTTTGCGGATCGAGGGAGGCCTGGGAACCAGGCGAAGGCGCATGACCGGAACACCGGCTAGCCGACGCCTAAGCGACCGCGCCCCCATGCTCCCGCACGTCCTGGGAAGGTCGAACATGAACCGAGACAACCGCGCAGAAGCGGACGATCTGGAAGCGCGCGCCGCTCATGTGGCCGAGCGCGCCAATTGGATTCGCCGCAGCGCCCTGAAGATGATCGTCGAGGCCCAGCAGGGTCACCCCGGCGGCGACCTGTCGTCCGCCGACATCCTGTCGGCCCTCTATTTCGACGTGCTGAACTACGACTCCCAGCAGCCGAATGCGCCCGACCGCGACCGCTTCATCATGAGCAAGGGCCACTGCACCGGGGCGTTCTACTCGGTGCTGGCCGGCGCCGGCTTCTTCCCCGAGGAAGAGCTGTCGACCTACCTGAAACCCCTGTCGCGCCTGAACGGCCACCCCAGCCGCACCTATCTGCCGGGCGTCGAGACCAATACCGGCCCGCTGGGTCACGGCCTGCCCGTCGCGGTGGGCGTGGCGATCGCCGGCCAGATCGACAAGGCCGACTTCCGCGTCTTCGTGCTGACCGGCGACGGCGAACTGCAGGAAGGCAGCTGCTGGGAAGCGGCGATGACCGCCGGCCACCGCAAGCTGTCGAACCTGACCGTGATCGTCGACCGCAACCGCCTGCAGCAGGGCGCGCCGACCGAGGACACGGTTGCGCTGGAGCCCCTGGCCAACAAGTGGAACGCCTTCGGCTTCGACGTCGTCGAGATCGACGGCCACGATCCGCAAGCCCTGATCCAGGCGCTGAGCCATCAAGGCCCCCGCCCGCTGTGCGTGATCGCCTCGACCGTCAAGGGCAAGGGCGTGTCCTACATGGAAAACCAGGCCGGCTGGCACCATGGCTGCCCCAGCCCAGCCCAATACGAGCAAGCCCTGAAGGAGCTGGCCGCGTGAGCGACGCCAAGACCACCGCCGGCCTCTTCGACTGCCGCGAAGCCTATGTCGCAACGCTGGAAGCCCTGGCCCACGAAGACGAGCGCATCGTCGCCGTCGTCAATGACAGCGTCGGCTCCAGCAAGCTGGGCAAGTTCCGCAGCGCCTTCCCGGACCGCATGATCAATGTTGGCATCGCCGAGCAGGCCATGGTCGGCGTCGGCGCGGGCCTGGCCAATGGCGGCAAGATCCCGTTCGTCAGCGGCGCCTCATGCTTCCTCACCGGCCGCGCCCTGGAGCAGATCAAGGCCGACGTCGCCTATTCCCAGGCCAATGTGAAGCTGTGCGGCATCTCCAGCGGCATCGCCTATGGCGAGCTTGGCCCCACGCACCACTCGATCGAGGACCTGGCCTGGCTGCGGCCGATGGCCAACCTGACCGTGATCGTGCCGTCCGACCCGTGGGAAACCAGCGAGGCGATCAAGGCCGCCGCCGCCTTCAATGGCCCGGTGTTCATCCGCATCAGCCGCATGCCGGTGCCGGCCCTGGAGCGCGCCAACCCGACCTTCACCATCGGCAAGGCCGAGACCCTGCGCGAGGGCGACGACGTCGCCATCATCGCCAATGGGATCATGGTCCATCGCGCCCTGGACGCCGCCCAGGCCCTGGCGGCCGAGGGGATCTCGGCTAGGGTGGTCAACATGTCCAGCCTGACCCCACTCGACGAACAGGCCATCCTGGACGCGGCCGCGACCGGCGCCGTGGTCACGGTCGAGGAACACTCGGTTAAGGGCGGCCTGGGCGGAGCCGTGGCCGAGGTGATCGCCACACAGGCCCCCTGCCCCATGCGGATCCTGGGCTTCCCGGGCTTCCTTCCGACCGGTTCGGTGGAGTTCCTTCTGGAGCGCTACGGCCTGACCACCGACGGCATCGCCGACGCCGCCCGCGGCCTGCTGGCCAAGCGCGCCGCCTAATGGCCATCTTGGCCATCGACCAGGGCACGACCAACACCAAGGCGGTGCTGGTCGGTCCCGAAGGCGAGATCCTGGCGACGGCTTCGCGCCCGACCAAGGTCGTCTATCCGCGTCCCGGCTGGGCCGAGCAATCGGCCGAGGAGATCTGGGCCAGCGTCGCCGAGGTCATTGCGGAGATCGTCGCCAAAGGCCTGACGATCGACGCGGTCGGGATCTCCAACCAGCGCGAGTCGGCCCTGCTTTGGGAGACTGCCAATGGTCGCCCCGTCGGTCCGGTCGTGTCCTGGCAATGCGGCCGCTCGGCCTCTCGCTGCGAGGCGCTGAAAGACGAGGGCTATGAGCCCGACGTCCTGGCCCGCACCGGTCTGACGCTCAATCCGATGTTCTCGGCCGGCAAGCTGGCCTGGCTACTGGATGAAGTCCCCGATGGTCCCGTCCGCGCCGCGCGGGGCGAGCTGAAGGCCGGCACGGTCGACAGCTGGCTGCTCTGGAACCTGACCGGCGGCGCGCGCCACGCCACCGACCACAGCAACGCCTCGCGCACCCAGCTGATGAACCTCTCGACCCTGGACTGGGACCCGGAGATGGCGCGGCTGTTTGGCGTACCGATCGAGGCCCTGCCGCAGATCCTGCCCTCCGACGCCCTGTTCGGCGAGACGGCCGGCGGCGCGACCGCCCTGCCCGCCGGGGTCCCGATCCACGCGGCGATGGGCGACTCGCATGCGGCGCTCTACGGCCATGGGCTGGACGGTCCCGGCGGCATCAAGGCCACCTGCGGCACCGGCTCGTCGCTGATGAGCGTGACCAAGGAACGCGTGTGGTCGGCGCATGGCCTGTCCAGCACCATCGCCTGGAGCCGGTCGTCCGGCGCCCTGCACGCGCTGGAAGGCAATATCTCGGTCTCGGGCCATACGGCGGCGTTCGTGACAAAGTTGCTGGGCCTGAAGGACGAGCGCGCCCTGACGGACCTGGCCCTGACCGTCCCCGACAGCGGCGGCGTTGCCCTGGTGCCCGCTCTGGCCGGCCTGGGCGCCCCACACTGGCGCGACGAGGCCCGGGGCCTGGTCAGCGGCATGAACCTGGGCACCACGCCCGCCCACCTGGCCCGCGCGGCGCTGGAGGCTGTGGCGCTGCAGATCCACGACGTGTTCATGGCCATGCAGGCGGATTTGCACCTGGATCTGCTGGCTCTGCATGTCGACGGCGGCGCCTCGCGGAATGACATGCTGATGCAACTGCTGGCCGACCTTATCGACCGCCCGGTCCTGCGCGCCGATGCAGCCGAGCTGAGCGCCCTGGGCGCGGCAAGGCTGGCTGCCGAGGGCATGGGGGCGGTTGCGCCGCCAGTGCGGCCGGCCGAGCGGATCTTTACGCCGAGCATGACCGTGAGCGCGCGGAGCGAGATCGTCGAACGCTGGCGCGACGCCCTGCGCAGGGCGATGCTCTGAGGAGCCGTCCTCGCCCTTCGACGAGCTCAGGGTGAGGACTACTTCAGCCTAGCATTAGAAACCTCACCCTGAGCTTGTCGAAGGGCGAGGTTTCGGTGGCTCAGAAGCCGACCTCGACCGCGCCACCGTCATACCGCACCGTCTTCACCCGCTCGCGGCCGCCGTCGATCAGCACCACCTTGAACGTCCGGTCCTTGACCAGACCCGGGAAGCTCCCCACCCGCGCGCCAATGCTCAAGCGCCGCGTCCCGTCGCTCCAGGCCAGCGGCGTCACCGCCCGCTCGCCGCGCTCGTAGGCGTAGCTGTCGCCGGCGTCGTCATAGAGCTCGAACGCTCCATCGGCGCCGGCATAGACGCGCAGCTCCAGCGATCCCTGCGGATCCTGGTCAGCGTACTCGACGGCTGCGCCCAGCGGTAGGATCGCGCCAGCCTTGGCGAACAGCGGGATGGTCTTCAGCGGGGCGGCAGAGTCGATCCATTGGCCGCCGGCCAACTTCTTGCCGGTCCAGAAGTCGTACCAGGGCGCGGTTCCCGGCAGGAACACCTGGCGCGAGGTCTGGCCGGCGTTGGTGACCGGTGCGACCATCAGGGCCCGGCCGAACGAGAACTGGTCGCCGATGTTCCAGGTCCGCTCGTCGGTCCGCCAATCCATGACCAGCGGCCGCATGATGGTGTCGGCCTTGTCGGTCACCCGCCAGGCCAGGCCGTAGATATAGGGCATCAGCCGATAGCGAAGACGGTCATAGTCCAGCAGGATCGGAGTCTTGTCGCCATAGGCGAAGATGTCGTTGCGGTTGTTCTCGCGCTTGCCGTGGGTGCGGAACAGCGGGTTGAAGACCCCGAACTGGTACCAGCGGACATACAGCTCCTGGAACGCCGGGTCCTCGCTGGACGGCCCGCGCGGCGGGTTGTCCAGGACGCCCTGGTAGTAGCCGCCGATGTCGGTGGTCCAGTACGGCATACCCGACAGCGCGAAGTTCAGCCCGCCCTGCATCTGGCGCTGGAACACCGGGAAGCCGTTGAGGATATCGCCCGACCACGAGGCCGCGCCATAGCGCTGGACGCCGGCGAACGACGAGCGTGACAGGATGAACACCCGCTTGTCGTCACGCTGCTTGCGCCAACGGTCCGAGACATTGGCCACGTGCGATAGCGGGAAGACGTTGCCGTAGAGCTCCCCCGGCCCGATCGCCAGCTTGCGGCCGTTCAGGGTGCGGTCGGTCTCGGCCATGGTCGGCAGGTGCAGCTCGGGCTCCGAACCATCCAGCCAGAACGCGTCCCAGCCCTGGTCCAGCAGCTTGGAGCCGAAGTGGCTCCAGTAGAGGTCGGCGGCATCCTTGTTGGTCGGGTCGTAGAGCGCCGTACCCGGCACCAGCCAGCCGCGCTCGGTCATCATGGCGTGGATCTGTGAGCTCTTGGACAGCAGCGGCCACATGCTGATCATCGTGTGGACCTTGCGCTCGTTCAGCGTCTTCAGCAGGCCCGGCACATCGGGATAGCCATCGGGGCGGAACTCTGGATCCCCCATGCGGCTCCACCACCGCCAGTCCTGGACGATGACGTCCAGCGGGGCCTTGCCGTCGCGATAGCGCTTGGTGACGTCCAGCAGCTCCTGGCCGCTGCCGTAGCGGTCCATCGACTGGAACAGACCATAGGCCCAGCGCGGGAACAGCGGCGCAGCGCCGGTCATGTCGCGATAGCGCGCCACCACGTCATCGAACTCGGGACCGTAGATGAACAGGTAGTCCAGCGCCTGGCCGACATCGGCCTCCAGCGTCATCTCGGTCGGGAAACGGGTGTCCAGGGTCGAGGCCGAGGCGGTGTTCCACAATAGGCCGTAGCCTTCCGTGGACATCATCAGCGGATGAGCGATGTCGGCATTGGCCTGAGCCAGGCGCACGGTGGCGCCGTGATAGTTGAACTGGCCGCTCTGGTGCTGGCCCAGACCGTAGATCCCCTGGCGCAGCACGGGATGGAAGCGCGCGGTGACCTTGTAGGCCGGCGAACCGTCCGACAGCTTCAGCGGCTCGAAGATCCGCGGCCGCTCGCCGGTCTCCTGCAGCAGGATGCGGTCGTCGGGCGCGAGGAAGGTCAGGGTCCCGTCCTTCAGCGAGATCGAGACCCGCAGATTTCCAGTCGTCAGCACCTTGGCGGTAGCGGCCGAGACGCCCTCCCCCGAGGCGGTGTTGACGCCCGTGCCGGCGCCGGTCGCGTCGGTCAGGCTGACGGCCTGGGCTTCGCAGGGCTTGGAGAACCAGGGCTGGCTTGGGGAGGCGCCGCTGGCCTTGCCATCGGGGCTGGCCAGGACCCGCACCACGCCGTCGGCGCAGACCGACAGCTTCAGCACGTCGGCGCCGTTGCGGACCACCACGACGTTGCGGTCCTGGGTGACTTCGACCGCCGCCTGGGCCGCGACGGGCGCAGCCAGGGACAACAGAACCGCCAGCCGGTGCGCCGCCAGATAGGCCATGGGTCACTTCCCTCAAACGTAGAAATAAAGGCGGCGCCGGTTCGGAGGAAACCGGCGCCGCAAGTCACGGATCATGCACAGGAGGTGACAATCACCGAAGGCTAAAAGTCGTCAGATCAGTAGGTGTAGCGGACGCCCATGAAGAACTGGCGGCCGGCGACCCGGTAGTTCTCGAAACGCTGGGCCTTGGAGTCGATGTACGAGATGTCCTTCTCGTTGGAGAGGTTCAGCGCTTCCAGGCTGACCGTCAGCCTGTCGTTGATCTTGTACGAGGTCGAAGCGTCGAAGAACGTCGTCGACAGCGTGCCCTGGACGTCCTGGTTGTAGCGGCCCGGGACGGCGGTCAGGTACTTGTCGCGATAGTTCACCGACACGCGGGCCTGCAGCGGGCCGCGCTCGTAGTACAGCGTGGCGTTGGCCGCGTGCTTGGACAGGTTCAACAGCGGCGCATTGATGGCGCGATAGGTCGCCGGGTTCGGGTCGACGATGTAGTCGATGCTGGAGTCGACATAGGTGTAGTTGGCCAGGATGCCGAAGCCGCGGAACATGTCGGGCAGGAAGTCCAGCGGCTGCTGGTAGTTCAGCTCGACGCCCTTCAGCGGACCGCCGTCGGTGTTGACGACGTTGGTGACGCTGAACTCGTCGTTGGCGTTGACGCCGGTGCCGTCCAGCAGCGACGTCGGCAGGCCGGTCGCCGAGTACGGCATGATGCGCGTCAGGGTCTGCACATAGGTGCTGATGTCCTTGTAGAAGACACCGGCTGACAGGATCACGCCCGGCTTGGGATACCACTCGATCGAGGCGTCCAGGGTCTTGGCCCGATAGGGCTCGAGATTGACGTTGCCGGTCGAGACGCTGCGCGAACCACCCGCCACCGAGACGCTGGTCGCCGCCGCCAGGGCCGACAGAGCCGGACGCGCCATCACCTTGGCCGCCGCGAAGCGCAGCAGCAGGTTTTCGGTCGGCTCGACCACCAGGTTCATCGACGGCAGGGTGTCGTCGTACTTGCGCTCGACGGTCGTGTAGACGAAGCCCGAGGCGTTCACCGAGGTCGGAACGTTGGTGTAGAAGCTGGAGGTCTGCTGGGTCTGGACGTGGCGCACGCCCACGTCGCCGCGCACCCGCCAACCGCCGACGTCATAGTCGAAGTTGGCCATGACGTAGCCGGTCTTGTTCTCTTCCTGCACCTCGCGGTTCTCGCCGCGCACGCTGGCCACGGTCTGCGACAGGGCCGTGCGGCCAGTGTTGCCGTAGATGTTGTAGGCGGCGGCGAAGGCGTCGATGTTCGGCGTCGTCCAGCAGGTCGGCGTCGGCGACGGCACGTTCATCTTGCCCAGGCCGCAGAACTGTTCGGTCAGGCTCTGGATGGTGTAGCCGGACGGAATGGCCGGGAAGTTCGCCTCGCCCAGCGCGTAGCGATAGGACTGGGCCGAGAAGTCGTACTGCTTCCAGTTGGCGCCGGCCTTCAGGGTCAGGTTGTCGTTCAGAGCGTACTTACCGTTGATCTGGACGGTCTTGTACTTGTTGTCGGTGTAGTTCGGACGCAGGCGGATCTCGGGGCCCGTCGGGCCGGTGCCGCCCGGCTGGGTCACGGTCGGGCCGAAGTACCACAGGGCCGGATTGGTGACGTCGAAGCCGAAGTTGATCGCCGGACGGTATTGGCCGTTCGGACGGGTGTCGACCGAATAGCCATCGACATTGAAGCGGTCGATCTGGGTCGAGATGTCGTTGAAGTTGTCGAAGTCCGAGAACGAATAGCCGGCGACGCCGTCGATGCTGAACTTGTCGCTGAACTTGTGCTCGGCCGTCAGGGTCCATTGGCCGAAGTCGGTCGAGAACTCGTCGCGGTTATGCTCCGAGCGCATGTCGACGTTGTCGAACAGGCCGTAGACCATGGTGTTGTTGCTATCCAGGATCATGTCCCGGACCAGCATTTCGGGCTTGCCGCCCTGCGAGGCGCCGCGGCTGAAGCCGATGGCCTCGATGGGCCAGTCGTCGCGGCTGACCTTGTAGCGCGAGAACAGCCCGTCCAGCGTGACCTTGGTGTCGTCGGACGGCGCCCACTGCAGTGAGCTGGTCAGACCCAGGCGCTCGGTGCGGCCCAGGCCCTGCACGTAGCGCATGAAGCGCGGATAGTAGGTGTTGGCCGAGCTGGCCAGGTTATAGAGCTCGGTGGCGCGCGGCAGCTCGGCGGCCGAGACATCGCAGATGCCGCCGGTGCCCGACGTCGGGCGGCACCAGCCGCCGTCGCTGGGACCGTTGGTCCACAGGCCCGAGCTGGACTGCTGGAAGTTCACGGCCGTCTTCGAATAGGCCACCGAGAACAGCGCGCCCAGCTTGTCGTCGGCAAAGGTGTTGCTGACCAGCAGCGCCATGCGCGGGCGGGTCTTCTCGGTCTGGGTGTTGTAGCCAGCCTGGGCCGAGGCGGCGAGTTTGAAACCCTTGTAATCGAACGGGTGGCCGGTCACGAGATCGACCGTCGCGCCCAGCGAGCCTTCTTCCGTATCGGCCGACGGCGTCTTGCGCACGTCGATGCGGTTGAAGAGCTCCGAGGCGAAGACGTTGAAGTCGAAGCCGCGGCCGCGGTTGGCGCCGTTGTAGCCGTCGGTCGAGGCCTGGGCCTCCATGCCGTTGATGCGCACGCGGGTGAAGTCGGGACCCAGACCGCGGACCGACAGGGCCCGGCCCTCGCCCTGGTCGCGGCTGATGGCGACGCCGGGGATCCGCTGGATCGACTCTGCGAGGTTGTTGTCAGGGAACTTGGCGATGTCCTCGGCCAGGATCGAGTCGACCACGCCGGTGTTGGTGCGCTTCAGCTCCAGCGCGCGCTGCAGGCTGTTGCGGAAGCCGGTGACCACCACCTCGGTGACGGCGGTGTCGTCGGCTTGCTCGGCCGCTTGGGCAAGACCGGCGGCGGCGCCTGCGGCAACCGGGGCGGCGACGCCGCCCGACGTGGCGATCGCCTCATCGGCGTGGGCGACCCCGCCCAGCGCCGCCAACAGCGCGAAGCCCGACACACTGACGGCCAAGCGCCGTTGAATCCCTTGGATCATCTCGTTTCCCCTCAAGGCCCAGCCACAAGCGGGCCGGCGCGTTCTGGCGCGCTTCTGAATGAGCGCATGAGGTGATCATTATACCAGTTGAGTGTCTTGGCAAGATGGTCCGGAAACCGGTTACCGAGTTTCGGTCCTTTTCAGCGTTACCGGTCCCAACAAACCGGACGTCATCAGCGGATCAGAGGCCTTGAACGGTTGAATCGGCGCGAAGGTCAGCGGTTTCGCGCCTGGCTGCTGGTCGCCGATCATCCGGTTGGCCCAGAAGTTGACGACACGGACACTCAGCGTGTTTCGGCCCGGCTTGAGGGCTTCGGTGACGTCCACGGCATAGGGCGGCTTCCACTGCACCGGCAGCGTCTTGCCGTTCAGGGTGACGGTGGCGAACTCGCGGACCTCGCCCAGATCGAGGGTCATGGCCTGACCCTTCTTCAGCCACTGTCGCGGCACGTCCAGCGTCGTCTCATAGGTCGCCGCGCCGGAGTAGTAGCGCACGCCGGGGTCGGCGCTTTCGTTCAGCGGAACCAGGCGCTCCATGGTCACCGGCTCGGTCGGCGCGCCCCAACCGGGCTCGAACTTGACCTTCCAGAGGGTCTCGACGGTGCGCAGGATCGTCTCGTTCGCGGCTGCGGCGGCCGGCCGTGAGGTCGCCTGCGACGGCGTGCGGAAGACCACGAACACCGACTCGTAGGGGGCCAGGTTCAGCGTCACCTCGGTGCGACCGTCCCTCTGGACGTAGCCCGCCGGCTCGGTCTTGGCCGTGTCGGCGCGCCACAGGTCCGGCGCCTTGCCGGTGACCCGGAACGACGGCGAGACGGCCAGCGGCTTGTCGGTGGTGTTGTTGACGAAGAACAGCTCGCCGTCGTCCAGCACCCGCTGGGTCCAGACGAAGTTGCTTCCCATCCCCTCCCCCTGAACGGTCGGCGTTGCGCGGCCGCTAAGGGCGACCTCGACCGAGCCGGTGCGGATCGGGCCAGCCCACAGCTTGTCGACCAGCTTCGCCCATTCGGCCTCGGCTTCGGCGCCGCCTGACAGGGTGGGCGAGGCCTTGGGTCGTTCGGCGACGATCAGCGCGCCGGCCGCCGCCAGAGCGTCCAGCTTGCGCAGCACGGGCAGGCTCAAGCGCTGCACGGCCGGGGGAATGACCAGCACGGCATAGCTCGCCCCCGAGGGCAGCGCGACGCGGCCGTCCTTGACGGCCAGGCGCTCGACCAGGCTGTCGGCGTCCAGATAGTCGAAGTCGTAGCCCGCCGGGATGGCCGGCTTGCCGCCCTCGGCATAGGGCAAACCGTTGGCCGCGCCTTCGCCCTGGAACCAGGCGATGTCGGCGCCGGCCCGGCCCTGGCGCAGCATCCAGGCGCTGCGGGCCAGATAGTCGGTCCAGGCCCGCATCTCGCCCTCGGCCCACGTCTCGTTGCGAGAAATGTGCTGGCCGTACTGGCGCAGGGTCATGCCCGGCTTGCGGTCGGTGAACGGCTGGTGGGCCGAGGTGTGCAGGATGAAGTGGTTGATCCCCTCGGCCATGTAGCGGTCGAAGATCCGCTTGTGCTGCCACGGCCCCGTGCGCCAGGGGTCCTCACCCATGGTGGTCAGGCTCTCGGCGGCGACGACCGGCTTGCCATAGACGTGGGCGGCCGAGGCGGCCTCGCGGACGTCGGCGACATGGGCGGCGGGCGGCGGCTTGTCGGCCGGATAGACCCAGAACTCGCCCATCGGCACGTCGACCTGGCCCTTGGCCCGCAGGCCATCGGCGATGGTCGGCAGATCGACGCCCGGAGCCTCGGCCTCGTAGCGCATGCCCTGGGCCTTCAGGATGGCGTTGATCTGGGCGAAGTGGTGCTCGGTCAGCATGTCCGCCAAAGTCTGGCGGTAGTCGGCCAGGAAGCGGTCGGAGGCCTGCGCGCTCTGCACCACCCGGCCGGCCAGCACGGGCAGCCAGGGCGTCAGCGCATAGCCGCGGCGAGCGGCGAATTCGGCGGCCATGGCCTCGGTCCAGTTGGCCTGGCCGGCTTCCCAGCTGTCGGTGATGACGTAGTTGAGACCGCCCTCGCCCAGCTGCGCCTTCAGCGGCTCCAGCAGGCCGCGCATATGGGCGCGAACATGCTCGGCGTTGTACTTGTCGACCTCCAGGCCCAGGCTCTCGGGCGCGGCCGGCGTGTCGCGACGGCCGGTCAACGACCAGCCATAGCGCACGACGCGCCAGCGGCCGGCTTCCGGCGGCGTCCAGTCCAGGGTCCCGTCAGCCTTCAGGCGGCTGGTCAGGTCCAGCACCTTGTCCGGCGCGATGGCGGCGTCGGTCGCCGGGGTCTGCGCGGCCCAAGCGTCGACGAGGACACCCCAGCCGGCCTTTTCCTGGAAGCGATCGACGCGGGCGTCGGCGTGGATCGCGAACTCGGTCAGCGCCGTCGCCTTGGCGTCCTTGGTCAGGCGCAGGCGGAAGACCTTGGCGGTCGTCTTCGGGAACGCGAAGGTGCGCACCGGCAGGCCCTGGCGCACGTCGCCCGGCAAGGTCGCCAGGGTGCGGAAGGTCACGCCATCGTCGCTGGCCTCGACCACGCCGTCAGGCATGGCGCCGTCCACCGACACCGTCACGGCGCGGGCGGCCACCGGCTTGGCGTAGCGCAGCAGCACCCAGCCGTCGCCAGCCAGCGGCTGGCCAGCCGAAACGGCATAAGCCCCATCAGCGAGGCGGGCCGCATCCACGGGGCCAGCGTTGGAAGTGACCTCGGTCGGCGCGACGATCGTCTCGGCCTCGCGCCAAGCGACCACCGCCACGTCGTTGTAGAGCCTGGGCTCGGCGAAGCGCGCGCCAATCGGCATGTCCTGGAACGGCCCGCTGATCCCCGGCGGCGGCGCCAGCGCAATCGGGCCCTTGCCGGAGACGACCGTCTCGCTCCAGACCAGCTTCTTCATGCCCTCCTGGGGCTTGACCCAAGGACCGCCGGTCTCGCTCCAGCCGCCGCCGGCCTGCATGCCGAACTGCAGGCCCAGCCGCTTGGCCTCCGATACGGCATAGCCGACCGTCTCCTTCCACTCTGGCGTGCCGTAGCCAATGCGCGTCTTTACGTACTGCGGCACCGGCGGAGTGTTGAAGCCGACGTCGAACAGGATCGCCCCGCCGACGCCCGCGCGCTTCATCCATTCCAGATCGAGGTGAACGCCCTCGCGGGAGACGTTGCCGTTGATCCACTGCCAGAAGACGTGCGGCCGGGTCTCGGCCGGCGGGGTCTGGAAGCCGTCGCGCATGGCGTCGGCAGCAAGCGCGGCATGGCTGACGCCGAGGGCCAGGATCAAACTCAACGCGATCGGGCGCTTCACCACGCGCTTCTCCCCTATTTTTGGTAGCGCTCCCTAGCGCCTGCTCCACCATAGCGTCCGTAACGGAAATCGGAAGCTGGTATAATGAGCATACAGACTTGCATTCCCCGCTTCCGCGACCTCTGATGCGCCAAAAGTGAGGGAGATGCGTATGAAGGCCCGTCGACTGCTTGCCGTTTCGGCCCTGCCCCTGATGCTCGCGGGGGTCGCTCAGGCATCTGACTCGCCCTGGTACACCCAGGGGACCTTCGCCCCTAGTGAACGCATCGCGATCACGCTCGTCAATGACTTGGACGAGGATCGTGTCGGCAGCCCCGTCATCCTGACGCCCGAGCAACTGCCGATGCTACGCGGCATTCAGGCCCTGACCATCACCCTCGTCGACCCGGCCGGCCAGCCCCGCCCCGCTCCCGACCACGAACGCCAGGCCACCGACGGCCCGCACGGCCGCCTGGCCGAGACCAACGGTCGCTCGTTCGACTATCAGCTGGACGACCTGGACGCCGACGGCCTGTGGGACGAGCTGTTCCTGCAGGTCGACCTCAAGGCCCGCGAGACCAAGACGATCTACATCTATCGCGGCTTCCAGCAGCGCGGCTGGAACCCCCACCGCACCCATGCCGGCATCGGCAGCTACATGCGCCACACCGTGCCCTTCTGGGAGTCGGAGGCCGTCGGCTGGAAGCTGTGGTTCCCGACCGACGCCGACGTTTACGGAAAGCGCGCGCCGATGCTGATGTCGCCGCGCCTGTATGGCGAGAACCTGGACGGCTACGCGGTGTCGCGCATCGACCCGAAGCTGGGCTCAGACATCATGTCGGTGGACGACACCTTCGGCGGCGGCGGCATCGGCGTGTTCGACGACCCGGCCAAGCCGAACGCCATCTCGCGCCCGCGCTTTACTCCGACCTCGGATCAGGAGAACCGCTTCAACGGCAACGGCCTGACCGACACCCGCTACGCCTTCGAGGTCGTCACAAACGGCCCTCTGCGCAGCATGATCCGCGTCAAGACCATGAACTGGGACAGCGGTCGCGGCCGCTACGAAGTCGAGCAGCTGTACACCGCCTTCGCCGGCCAGAACTATTCCACCGGCCGCGTGACCTTCAAGACTTTCTCACCCAAGGCGAAGGGCGCGACGTGGGCCGCCGGCATCCGCAAGCATGCGCCGGAAGAGATCCTCTATCAGCAGGGCGGCGTGGCCATCACCGGCGGCAGCGAGCTGGTGCGCAATCCCGACGACAAGGAAGCGGTGCAGAACGGCTTCAAGATCGACTATGCCGGCTCGGCCATCGTCGTGCGCGACGCCTACAAGCCGACCTACGTCTCCAGCGACGAGCGCCAGGGCAACCACGTCTTCAAGGTCGCCCCGACGGCGGACGGCAAGTTCGAATACATGCTCGCCGCCGCCTGGAGCGAGGGCCCCAGCCTGAAGATGGCGGGTGAATTCAAGGACTACGTGATCAAGGCCGCCCGCGAGTACAATGCGCCGGTGCGACTGGGCGGTCTGCGCGAGGAGAAGCGCTAGCCCATCCGCTGCAGCTGGTCGGCCGCAAGACCGCGGGGCGTGAAGCGCGCCTCGCGGATCGCGCCCTTGAAGTAGTCGACCTTGTTCATGCGCGCGCCGACCGAGGAGCGGCCTGCCCCCTGCGGTTTGTAGTCGATCTCGGCTTCACCCTGCAGCACGCCATCGACAAAGGCGCGATAGGTCTTGCCGTCAAAGCTCTGGGCCACCCAGTACCAACGGCCGACCGGGAACAGCTTGTTCTCGAACAGCAGGGTGTGCTTGTAGCCCGGCCCCGTGGCGAAAGCGTCCAGACACCACTGGTTCTCGATCACCCGGATCTCGAACAGGATGCGCGTCGTCGAGGGCTCGCCGCCGGCGGGCTCCTCGTTGAGGTGGAACCAGCGTTGGGCGAAGACGCCGCCATCGGGACGGAACAGCGCCTCGAACGTGAACTGCTCCCAGCCGGCCAGAGGATGGCGGTCGATCACCAGGCGGTCGTCGACGCCGTCGAACTGCACGGCCTGACCGAACGGACTGGCCACAAGTTGCGGATCGCCCTCGACCGTGGTCGCCGCGCCGCCGATGCCGGACAGGCGGTCGAAAGTCCAGACGATCTGGTTCTTGCCCGTACGCTCGCGGCCGCTGCCGGCCAGGGCCTCGTTGGCCAGCAGGCTCCCAGCCGCCGCGGCTCCACCGATCAGGATCTCGCGCCGTCCGAACATCGTCCTACTCCTACGCCGGATTCCAGCCCGAAAGCAGGCTGGGGATCGTGTACTTCCGCGCCTGGTTCGCCGTCAGCTGCCGGCGACGCTCCGAAGGCTTGCCCGCCCCAGGACCCCGGCTCGCATATTCGAACAGACGCGCGTCCTCGGGCTGGTACATGGCCCGGCGGCCGCCTTTCAAGTTGTAGTGCATCGGATACCAGGCTTCGGGCACAATGTGGCGGTCCATCCAGCAGCGTATGAAGGCCGTGTGGCCCACCGCGTCGGGATTGCCATAGCGGCCGTCGGGGAAGGTCATGGTGTGCCGCCAGGGCCGCCCCAGCGCCATGGTGTGGTCGGGCATGTCGCCGTCACGGGTCAGGCGGCAATCCAGGAACACCAGGCCATAGGGCTGTTTGCGGTTCGTATCCGGCGCAGCGATGAAGCCATGGAAATCCTTCCCCGGCCGCGTGCGCGAGCGGATCTCGCAACGGTCGAACACAGCGACGCCCATGCCGTAGATGAAGTCGACGCAGCCGCTGACATAGCAGCGGCGGAACAGGCTCCGACCAGCGTCGGTGAACAGGGTGTCCTGCCAGCCGGTCAGGGCGACGTCCTCGAAATAGGCCTTGTCCGAGCCCTTCCCCAATTTCAACGCCGTAGCCTGGGCCCCGCTGGCGCCGGTGCGGTCGTAGTCGACCTCGGCCGGCATATTGCCCGGATAGTCGAAGTCGTTGGCGATGGTCAGGCGGTGCGCCTGGAAACCCGGGGCCAGGACGGTGACCGTGGCGATTTCGGACGGGCCGCCCGGACGATTGCGGCCGGCGGCGTACTCGTTGAACACGATGACACTGGCCCCCTGCCCCTCGCCCACCAGATGGACGTTCGGCCGGGTCACCGTGACCTGCTCGCGCCAGGTCCCCTTCGGCACAAGTATGCGGAACGCCTTGCCGCTGTCGGCAGGCGCGGCTTCGAGCGCGGCGGCCAAGGTCGGGAAATGTCGTGTCGCGCGGCGATCAGGCCCTGCCGACAGGACGGCGTCGAAACGCTGAGTCGCCGCCAGGGCCGGCGCGGCGGCCAGGCCGGCGAAACCGCCCATCACGACGGCGCGGCGATCGGGAAGTCTGGGCATGAAGGACGCCTGAAAGCGGAAGCGGCGCGGCTCTCGAAAGAACCGCGCCGCGCCTTGGTCTTAGTAGGTGTAGCGGAAGCCGAGGAAGAACTCGCGGCCCGTCTCGTGGTAGAACGACACCAGCTGGCTGCTGTCGTAGTACTGGTCCTGAACCTCGTTGGTCAGGTTCACCGCCTCGAAGGTGAAGGCCAGGTTCTTGCTCCAGTTGTAGGTGACCGAAGCGTCGAAGTTCAGCGTGCCCTTGGTGCCCTCGACGTCCGAGCCGTTGCGGCCCGGGATCTGGGTCAGATACTTGCTGCGATAGGCGGCCGACACGCGGCTGCTCAGCTTCGGGGTCTCGTAGTAGAGCGTGGCGTTGTAGCTGGTCTTCGACAGGTTGGTCAGCGGGCCGACGGCCGTGATCGCCCCGGTCGAGGACAGATAGGTCACCTCAGACTTCACATAGGTGAAGTTGCCCAGGAAGCCGAACTTGTCGAACGGCCCCGGCAGGAAGGTGAAGGGCTGCTGATAGTTCAGCTCGAAGCCCTTCAGCGGACCGCCGGGCGTGTTGACCGAGGTCGAGAACTGCCAGACCGGCAGGCCCGGCGAGCAGCCCGGCGTGGTGCCGCAAGCCGCAACCGCCGCGCTGTCGGGCAGGCCGAACGGGTTCTGATCGAAGGTCGACAGCGGCGAGGTGTAGCTCTGCACGAAGGTCGAGATGTCCTTGTAGAAGAACGCCGCCGACAGCAGGGCCCCGGGCTGGAAGTACCACTCGATGGCCGCGTCCGCGGTCTTGGCGCGGAACGGGTCCAGGAACGGGTTGCCCGAGGTCACGGTCTTGTTGCTGCCCGTGCCGATGTTCACGCCGGGGGTCAGCGAGCCCAGGTTCGGGCGCGACATCACCTTGGCGGCGCCGAAGCGCAGGAGCAGGTCCTCGGCTGGCTCGATCACCAGGTTCATGGCCGGCAGGAAGTCGTTGTAGCTGCGCGTCGCCATCGTGGCCGAGATGGTCTGATAGTTCACGCCGTTCACGGTCGAGGGCACCACGCCGTAACCCAGGGCCTTCTGGCGGGTCTGGACGTAGCGCGCGCCGATGTCGCCGCGCACCGGCACGCCGCCGACGTCGAAGTTGAAGTCGCCCTGGACGTAGCCCGTCGTGTCCCACTCATCGATCGTGTAGTTGCTGCCCAGGCTGGCTTCGCGGCCCAGGTTGTAGAGGCCGCAGCCGCTGCTGAAGCAGGTGGTCGCGAACGGGCTGACCCACACCGTGCCCGGCGTAGTGGTGACCGCCTTGCCGTAGTTGGGATCGTTCATCTTCAGGGCGCTGAGCGCCTTGTTCAGGTCCGGCGTGATCCACGAGCCGGCGTTGCCCGACGGGATCGACAGGCTCTTGGTGAAGTCGATGGTCTCTGCGTAGCTGCTGCGCGCAATGCCCCGCAGTTCGGCCGACGAGATCGGGTTGATGTTGGCCGAGGTGCCGTTGGTGCGCGAGAAGGCCGCGCTCTCGATCTGGTAGGCCTTGTAGGCCAGGCCGCCCTTGATCTTGAAGGCGTCGCTGAGGTCGTAGGCCAGGTCGAACTGAGCGGTCTTGTAGCTGTTGTCGACGAAGCCCTGAGCCATTCGGATCTCGGCCAGGGTCCAGGCGTCGGCGTTCTTCAGGTCGCCGGTGCCGTAGGTGATGACCGGGTAGGTGTCGCCACGGCTATAGTCCCAGGTGTAGCCCTGCACATTGTACTGGTCCCACTGGACCGTGTTCTGCACCGGGTTGGAGAAGGTCGACTTCGAGAAGCCCAGCACGCCCTTGGCCCGGAACTTGTCGGTGAACTCATGGTCGCCAGCCAGGGTGAACTGGCGGAACTCGGTCTTCAGCTTGTCGTGGCGCTGCTCGGTCTTCAGATCGATGTTGTTGAACGTCCCCTTGGTCATGACCGGGAAGTTCGCGCGCGGCGTGGCGATCGTGTAGTCGAGGATGTCGACCTGGTTGATGCCGCAGGTGACCGGCGAGGTCGCCGTACAGGCGCCGGCGGTCTGAGGCGTGAAGGTCTCCAGGAAGTCTTCGTTCCGCTCGCCCTTGAAGTTGGCGTACAGCATGTCGAACGAGACGTTGGTCTTGTCGGTCGGGCGCCATTGCAGCGCGCCGGTCGCGCCCAGGCGGTCCTGCTGGGTCTTGTACCAGTCGAAGCGCGGGATACGCGGGTGGACGGCGGCGTTGGCCTCGGCGCAGGCGGCGGCGTTGGTGGCGCAGGTCACGCCCCGCACGCTGCGGAAGCCCGGCGCGGTGGCCGTGCCCGTCTGCCAACGCACCGTGCTGGTGCCTTGGTCGAGCAGATTGCGCTTTGAATAGGCCACCGAGAACAGAGCGCCGATGGTGTCGTCGCGCCAGGTGTTGGAGATCAGGGCGGCGACGCGCGGCGAGGCTTTCTCGGCCTGATCGTTGTAGCCCATCTTGCCCGAGACGGCGAAGTTGAAGCCCGGCTTGTCGAACGGATGCGCGGTGTTCAGGTCGACGGTCGCGCCCAGCGAGCCCTCTTCCGTCTCGGCCGAGGCGGTCTTCTGCACCGTGATGCGGTTGAAGAGATCCGAAGCGAAGACGTTGAAGTCGAACGAGCGGCTGCGGTTGGTGCCGCCCGAGGCGTCGGTGCCGCCCGACGTCGTCAAGGCTTCCATGCCGTTGATGCGCACGCGGGTGAACTGGCCGCCCAGGCCGCGGACCGAGATCTGGCGGCCTTCGCCGGCGTCACGCGAGATGGCGACGCCCGGGATGCGCTGAATGGATTCGGACAGGTTCAGGTCCGGGAACTTGGCCATGTCTTCGGCGTAGATCGCGTCGACCGCCGCGGCTGACTGGCGCTTGACGTTCAGGGCCTGGGCCAAGCTGTTGCGGAAGCCGGTGACCACCACCTCTTCGACGGCGGAGTCCTCGACCTGTTGCGCATGGGCGACGCCGGTCATGCCGGCGACCATCAGGCAGGCGGCCGTGCCGCTCAGCAGGCGTGCGCGCAGGCGCAGACGATTGGATGAAGTCATCTTCGTTCCCTCCCAGGATTTAAGCACTCTGACGGTGTTCTTGGATGACACCGGTATCATTGTTCATCCATGCTGAGGCGGGTTGCGGCGTTTTTCAAGCTGAAACCTGCACAGCAAGCCCTTAGGGGAACCCGCAACAGCGGATGACCCAAGGGCAAGTGCAGCAAAGCATTTGTAGACGCTCGGTTTTTTTGTCCTCACCGCCTCGACGCCCTGCGACATCCTGACCTAGGCGCCAAGCGCCGTTACCGATACCAGAGGCGTTCAGAGCTCGCGTCAGACGGGCCGCAATCCCAAGGATTCAGAGGAAAACCCATGGCCAGCCCCTCCTCGCTCGCGCGTCGCTCTGTCCTGACGCTGACCGCCTGCGTCGCGATTTTCGCCGTCTCGCCGGCCGCCGCCGACTCCCCAGCAAGCGCATCCGACGCGATCCTGGCCAAGGGACCGGCCTATGTGAACGCCCCCTATCCGCAATCGCACGCCTCGACGATCGTCGAGACCACCGCCGGCACGATCGCCGCGGCCTGGTTCGGCGGCACGCACGAACGCAATCCCGACGTCGGCATCTGGTTCGCCCGGATGGTCGACGGTCAGTGGCAGACGGCTCGCGAGCTGGCCAACGGCGTCCAGGCCAGCGGCCCGCGCCTGCCGACCTGGAACCCCGTGTTGTTCCAGGCCCCGAAAGGCGAGCTCTTCCTGTTCTACAAGGTCGGGCCCAGCCCGCAGGACTGGTGGGGCATGGTCATGACCTCCAAGGACGACGGCAAGACCTGGGGCAAGCCCATCCGGCTGCCCGACGGCATCCTGGGCCCGATCAAGAACAAGCCGGTCGTTCTGGCCGACGGGACCTGGCTGTCGCCGGTCAGCGTCGAGGAGTCCGAGGGCGTCAGCCAAGCCGACGGCGGCGGCTGGAGCCTCTATTTCGAGCGCAGCGAAGACGGCGGCAAGACCTGGAGCAAAACCGGCCTGGTCCCCTCCCCGCTGAAGATCGACGCCATCCAGCCCAGTATCCTGTTCCATCCGAGCGGCGTGCTCGAGGCCGTGGCCCGCACCCGCCAAGGGGCGCTGGCTCAGACTTGGTCGAAAGACAACGGCAAGACCTGGAGCCCGATCGCCACCATCGACCTGCCCAATCCGAACTCGGGTACGGACGCCGTCACCCTGGCCGATGGCCGTCAACTGATGGTCTACAACCACGCGGGCCAGTATCCGGACAAGCCGGGCAAGGGCCCGCGCGTGCCGCTGAACCTGGCGATCTCCGGCGACGGGATCGCCTGGCGCGAGGTGCTCACCCTGGAGACCGAACCCGTCCCCGACGGCTACGCCTACCCCGCCATCATTCAGGCCCGCGACGGCAAGGTGCACATCACCTACACGGTGAACCGCCGCGGCATCCGCCACGTGGTGGTGGATCCGGGAAAGCTGAAGTAGCTCAGCCGAAAAAATGGAAGTTGGTGCGGGCGGTCGGAATCGAACCGACACTCCTTTCGGAACCGGATTTTGAGTCCGGCGCGTCTACCAGTTTCACCACGCCCGCATCGCTTCGCGCTGCCGCGAAGGGTGGCCTTCCTAGCAGGCGTCGCAAGCGAACGCCAGCCTCGGAAAGGCGCTCATTCGACCTCGAGCGAGCCTTCGGGAGAACCGTCGGCGCGGGGACTGATCGTCTCGCCGCCGGCCAGCTCGATGGCCTTGTTCTGCAGGTGGTCGAGCAGACGCTTGAAGGTCGCCACCTCGCTGGGCGCCAGGCCGGCCAGCAGGGTCGCCTCATAGGCCAGGGCCAGCGGGGCGATCTCGGCGAACAGGCGACGGCCCGCGGCGGTCAGTTCCAGGGTGTGCGAACGGCGATCCGAGCGCACGGTGGTGCGGGCCACCAGGCGGCGCACGACCAGTTCCTGCGCAGCCCGGCTGACCCGGACCTTGTCCATGGCCGTACGGGTGACAGCAGTGTGCTGGGTCTGCCCCCCCTCGGCCAGCACCGACATCAGCCGCCACTGCGGGATGGTCAGGCCGAAGCGGTCTTCATAGGCGCGGGCGATCAGCCGGCTGACCGCCGCCGAGGCCGTGGCCAGGCGATAAGGGACGTAGTCCTTGAGGCTGACGCCGGTTTCGGGCGTTTCGGATGCGCCAGACGTGATCGTGGAGACCGTCGCGGTCATGCCCTTCCTTTCGTTCCCCCCGGCGTGGCCGCCTTCGAGGAGCGGCCTTCGCCAGTCCGTTGCACTTGGCCGGAACCCTGTCGGCCGGATCAGTGCGCGTCTTGATGTGAGCATGCACGCTTCGAGCCTCAACGCCCCGTTGCGTTCGCTCGAACGAAGGATCAGTTTCGCACGCCGCTTGGGCAGAGAATAGCCGTCTCGCCTTCCTGAACGGCGTTCCTGTGCGCCGGAGCAGGTCAGTCGTGCCGCGAAGTCCCCGTTTTGGGCTTTGGCAGGGGCTGAGTTTCCGTCAGCGCGTCGCGGCAGGCCTTGAGCGTCGCCAGCGTCTCAGGCTGGTTCCAGGCGTCTGAGAACGCCGCCACGGCCAAACGCAGGTTCTGCGTAAAGGCCTTGTGGTCCATGGCCTTGGGCTTCTTGCCATGGCCGTGGTCGTCGGCGCCGTGATCGCTCTTTTCCTTCGCGAACAGCACGGTCTGCGAGCCCACGATCGTGACGTTGCGGCTCAGGACCTCGACACCGCCGCGTCCTTTGTCGTGCGGCTTGCCGTGCTCAGGGCTCAGCGAATCGCCCTTGGGCTTGTGTCCGTGCCCGTCGCCGTGATCGTCGTGATGCTCGTCATGGCCATGGTCGTCATGCCCATGCGCATCATGGCCTTCGGGATTGGGGACTTCCCCAACGACAGCCAGCTGAAGCACCTGGAAGGTGTCGGCGCAAAGCTCGCCGAACCTTAAGAGCGGGCCGATGCGCCGGGTCAGTTCGGCGATCAGGTCCAGCGTCTTGACCAGCAACTCGCCCGAGTGAGCGCTGCTGGCCTCCTTGCACTTGTCCTGGATGGCCTTGTGGATGGTCTCGGGGACCTTGCTGTCGTCGCCGCTCTTCCTCTTGGCGACGGTCAGGCGGCCTGCATAGAAGGCCAGGGCGGCGATGGCCAGGCACGCCAGGATCAGGGCGAACCACAGAGTGGGGTCGTAGACCGGCACAGGCTGGTCGACCGGAAATTCTGATTGATACACGCCGATCCCCCTTGGCCCACATCATGCGCCGGAGACCGGCGCGCATCATGGTTAACGCAACGGCGTTATTTATGCACGGCCAAGGTGATCAGGCGGGGCGAGAAATCACGTTCGTGACACGAACGCCCTGGTCGTAGCGGGACGGACCGCCATAGACGGCGACCTCGCAGAGGATGTCGCCGCCCTCTTCCGAGACCCAGATATAGCCGCGCTCGACCTCGACATAGCGGCCGGCCGGCGAGATGCCTTCGAACGTGTCGCCCCAGGGCACGATGCCCTTCAGGTCCTGCCAGCGCAGGGTCATGGCGCGCGAAAGCTCGTCGCGCGCCATGGCTTCCAGGTCCGGATCGTTCGCGGACAGGGCTCAGCCCTCGGCGGTGTCGCGGAAGTAGGCTTCGACGTCGCCCTGCAGCTTGATCGTCATGGCGTTGCCCTTGCGGTCCAAGGTCTTGCCAGCGGCGACGCGCACCCAGCGCTCGCTGATGCAGTATTCCTCGACATTGGTCTTCTCGACGCCCTTGAAGCGGATGCCGATGCCGCGCTCCAGCAGGTCGGCGTCGTAGTGCGGGCTGTCGGGATTGACGGAGAGGCGGTCGGGAGGCGTGTCGCTCATGGTCTTCTGGCTTTCGTCTGGACCGCAGGGGCCCATGTCGTGATGTCTTGGCCGGCGGTGATAGCTACGAAACGCCGAAAGTCAAAATCGGGCACAGAAAAGGGGCGCTGGCGGTCGCCCGCCAACGCCCCTTCCCCACCATGATCCCGCGCCCGGCCGCAGGATGGGAGCCAGGCGCGAGGTCAAAGAAAGACGGATCAGTCTTCCTGCTTTTCCTTGACCGGGTCGGCGGCCGAGACCGTGCCGTCCTTGTTGGTGTCGTGGACGTTGAACATCCGCCAGCCCGAGTAATCGAACTCGGCCTTGGTGATGCCGCCGCTCTTGTCGCTGTCCAGGACGTGGAAGCGGACGACCGTCTGGCGCATCTGGCGCTCACGCTCTTCCTGCTTCTTCTCGTCGGTCCGGTCCGAGGCCTTCAGGCGCTCTTCCAGGCGCGCCTTGAACTCGTTCACGTACTCGGCTTCCGACAGCACGCCGTTCTTGTCGGCGTCGATCTTGGCGAACTGGATAGCGCGGGTCGCGGCGAACTCGTCCTTGGTGACGACGCCGTCGCCGTTCTGGTCCTGCTCCTTGATGAAGGTGTCGCGGGCGTGCGAGGCGGCGTGGGCCACGCCGGCGACGGCCGAAGCGGCCAGGACGGCGGCGGCGAGAATGTTGCGGGTCTTCATGGCGGGTCTCGCGATCAACGGAGGGATTCGAAGGTCAGGGCGTAGGTGTAGCTGAAGCCCGGTTGGCCGGCGGCCGCAGGACCCAAGCGATAGCGGGTCTGGATGTGGTAGAGGCCCGAGTGGTCCGGCTTCACGGCGAAGCGGCCCTTGGCGTCGCTGGTCACGGTCTTGGGCGCGGGCTTGGCGTCGGCGTAGCGGTCCGCGGCGGGCACGAACTCGATCACCTGGTTGGCCACCGGCTTGCCGTCGAACAGCACCTCGAACACGGCGTCCTGGCCAGTGACGATCTTGCTGGGGTGAGTCACAGCCTTGAACTCGATGCCCTTGCCGGTCGCGGCCAGGGCCGCATCGCTGGGCGCGCCGCGGGTGACGTAGACCTCGGCGGTCGTCAGGCTCTGCATGTCGATGGCGTCAGCCGGGGCCTTGGAGCCCTCGAAGAACTCCCACTGCCCCTTGACCAAGGCGGCCTTGGCGGTGCGGCCGCCGCGCTGGCCGGTGGTGATGCGATAGGTGCCGGGCTTCTCGGTCGCGACCTCGAACACCGCCAGCTGGCGCAGATAGGTCGGGGCGATGGCCGTGCGCACGCCGTCTGGGCCGACAACCGCATAGGCGTCGGACTTCATCACCACCTCGGGCGTGAAGAAGTCCTCGGTGAAGGCGCCCTCCACCGTCACGATCTTGCGGTCGGAGGCGTCGAACACGGTCGGCAGCAGGTACGGCGAGTGCGCCTGGGCGGCCGGCGCCGCCAGGCTGAGCAGGAGCGCGCCGCCCAGCAGGCCGGCGCGGAAGGATCGGATCATCGGGAACACCCCAGGCGCCGCTCCAATCGCGGCGAGGCCCGGCATATTGCGATTACTTCTGAGAATCAATTGCAAACGACTTGACCATGGAACCCGCTCGTTTTACGGCCATCGGCATAAGTTGCGAACAATTCGCATGGGGATCTACCGATGTCTCGCCTGAAGCTGGCCGCGCTCGCGGCCGCCTCGACCGCCGCCCTGCTGGCCAGCGCCGCGCATGCCGCCGATGCGGCTCCGAACGCGGACGTGGCCGAGGTCGACAAGGTCACCGTCACCGCCACCCGCTCGGAAAAGACCGTGTCGCAGGCCCCGGTCACCGTCACGGTGATCTCGTCGGAAGACATCGAAGACGGCCTGGTCCGCGACATCAAGGATCTGGTCCGTGACGAGCCCGGCGTGTCGGTCCGCAACGCCCCCGCGCGCTTCACCGCCGCCGGCGCCTCGACGGGCCGCGACGGCAACGCCGGCTTCAACATCCGCGGCCTGGAAGGCAACCGCGTGCTGGTCGTGGTCGATGGCGTGCGCGTGCCCGACGGCTTCGCCTTCGGCGCCCAGTCGACCGGTCGTGGCGACTATGTCGACCTGGACATCCTGAAGTCGGTCGAGATCGTACGCGGTCCGGCCTCGGCCATGTACGGCGCTGATGGCCTGGCCGGCTCGGTCAGCTTCATCACCAAGGACCCGTCGGACATCCTCAAGGCCGGTACGAGCTTCGCCGGCCGCGCCCGCGTGGGCTATGCCTCGGCCGACAAAAGCTGGACGGAAAGCCTGGTCCTGGCCGGCAAGTCCGACCGCTGGGAAGGCATGCTGGCCTATACCCGTCGCGACGGCGAGGGCCAGAAGACCGCCGGCGACAACGACTCGGCCAACACCGACCGCACCACCGCCAACCCCGAGGACAACCAGTCCAACGCCGTGCTGGCTAAGGTCGTCTATAGCCCCAATGACCAGCACCGCTTCCGCCTGACGGCAGAGCATTTCGACCGCGACGTCGACTGGAACGTTTTGAGCGCCATCGCCAAGCCGCCGCTGGCCACGACCAGCGTCATCGGCCTGACCGCCTTCGACAAGATGCGCCGCGACCGCGTGGCGCTAGACCACCGCTTCGACGGCGGCCAGGGCCTGATCAGCGCCGCCCGCACCAGTCTGTACTGGCAGGACAGCACCACCCGCCAGTTCTCGGCCGAGGATCGCAACACCGCCCCCGACCGAACCCGCGACGCTACCTTCGACAACCGCGTCTTCGGCGGCGCGGTCGAGCTGCACAGCCTGTTCGAGGCTGGCGCGGTCAAGCATGAAGTCATCTGGGGCGGCGACGCCTCGATCACCCGCCAGGCAGGCGCCCGCGACGGCACCCAGCCGCCGGCCGGCGAGACCTTCCCGGCCAAGGCGTTCCCGACCACCGACTTCACCCTGGCCGGTCTTTATATCCAGGACGAGATCGCGGCCGGCCCGGTGACCCTCTATCCGGCCGTCCGCCTCGACTACTACAAGCTGGATCCCAAGAGCGATCCGCTGTTCACCACCGCGACCTCGGGCCAGAGCGACACCCACGTGTCGCCGAAGCTGGGCGTGGTGTGGGACGCCACCGAACTGGTCACCCTGTTCGCCAACGTGGCCGCGGGCTTCAAGGCCCCCTCGCCGTCGCAGGTCAACACCGGCTTCGCCAACCCGATCCAGAACTATCGCTCGATCTCGAACCCGGACCTTAAGCCCGAAACCAGCAAGACCCTGGAAGCCGGCTTCCGCCTGCACCGCAACGGCTGGCGCGTGGCCGTCACCGGCTTCACCGGCGAGTACGATGACTTCATCGAGCAGGTGCAGGTGGGCGGCAACATGACGCCGACCAACCCGACCATCTTCCAGTACATCAACCTGTCGGGCGTGAAGATCAGCGGCGCCGAGGCTAAGGGCTCGTTCGACCTGGGCTCGGGCTTCGTGGCCCGCGGCGCGGTGTCCTATGCCCGCGGCGCCTCGCGGATCAACGGCGTCAACACGCCGCTGCTGTCGATCGACCCCGTCAAGCTAACCGGCGGCCTGACCTATCGCGCGCCCTCGAACAAGTTCGGCGGCGACTTCAGCGTCATCCATTCGGCCCGCAAGACCGCCGGTCGCGCCGGCGTCACCTGCCCCGGCGCGACCCAGGGCAGCCCCAGCACCTCGCAGAACTGCTTCATGCCGTCGTCGTTCACCGTCGCCGACCTGACGGCCTGGGTGGCGGTCACCGACTACGCCACCCTGCGGGCCGGCGTCTTCAACCTGACCGACGAGAAGTACTGGTGGTGGGCCGACGTCCGCGGCCTGGCCGACAACTCGGTGGTCAAGGACGGCTACAGCCAGCCGGGCCGCAACTACAGCGTCTCGCTGGCCGTGAAGTTCTAGAGCTCAGGGCCTCTCACCTCCAAAGGGAGGCCTCGGGGCCGGCGCGTGCGGACGGGAAGCCGCACGCGCCGATATCCCACGCACAATCAAGCGACCCTGCCCGCCAAAGGCGAGCAGGGTCGTTTTTGTGTGTTGAAAGCGTGATAGCCGCCGAAAGCGCTTACACTTTCAGCCATCCCGCTTTAGCTACAGGCGTCACCACACCGGAGTCCGCATGCTGCGCCGCCTCTACGACTGGGTCATGGGCCTGGCCGCTTCCCGACATGCCGAGAAGAGCCTGTTCGCGGTCTCCTTTGCGGAGAGTTCGTTCTTCCCGGTGCCGCCGGACGTGATGCTGGCCCCGATGTGCCTGGCCAAGCCGGAAAAGGCCTGGCGCTACGCCTTCATCTGCACGCTGGCCTCGGTGCTGGGCGGGGCCCTGGGCTACGCCATCGGCTTCTTCCTGCAGGACTTTGGCATGTGGATGATGGCCGCGACCGGCCATGCCGGCGGCCTCTCGGAATTCCAGTGCTGGTACGGCAAGTACGGCGTCTGGGTGATCCTGGCCAAGGGCCTGACGCCCATCCCCTACAAGCTGGTGACCATCGCCTCGGGCCTGGCGGCCTTCGCCTTCCCGATGTTCATCATCGCCTCGGTGATCACCCGCGGCGCTCGGTTCTTCCTGGTCGCCTACATCATCAAGAAATTCGGCCCGACCCTGCTGCCGATCGTCGAACGCCGCCTGGCCCTGTTCGCCGGTCTTTTTATCGCCCTCATTGTCATTGGTCTGACGGCTAGCCATTTCCTGGGCGGGAGCAGCGGCGGAGCCTGCGCGGTATGACGAACCAAGAGCCGAAGGCCGGCGCCTTTATTGGCCGGGTCTATGATCTGGTCACCCGCCACTGGCCGCTGATAGCCTTCCTGACCAGCGCCGCCATGCTGGCGGCCGCCCATGCCTTCGAGAAGTTCGGCGGCCTCGCGCCCTGCCACCTCTGCCTGAAGCAGCGTGAAGTCTATTGGGTCGCCGGGACCCTGGCCCTGGCCCTGACGGTCCTGCAGCGCACGCCGCTGTGGACGCGCCTGCGCCTGCCCGCTCAACTGCTGCTCGGCGCGATCTTCCTCTATGGCGCAGGCATGGCGCTCTATCACGCCGGCGCCGAATGGAAGTGGTGGCCAGGTCCCTCGACCTGCTCGGGCGGCGGCTCGGCCAGCGCGGCCAATCTGGAGGCCCTGCTAAAGGGCACGGCCAAGATCCAGCCCCCCGCCTGTGACAAGGCCGCCTGGGTGTTTCTGGGCCTGTCGATGGCCGGCTGGAACGTGCTGATCTCGCTGAAGCTGGCCGTCTGGTCGGCGCTATCGGCCCTGCGCAAGGCGCCCGCGGCATGAGCAAGCCCATCCCGCCCCGCCCTGGCCAGGGCGCCCTGCGCGACCGTCTTGCCGAGATCCTGCGCGTCGACCAGGCTGGCGAGCTGGCCGCCGTGCATATCTATCGCGGCCAAGCGGCCGTCATGCGCGCCAGTCCCGACCGCCAGCGCATCGCCGACCAGCTGACGGAAATGGAGGGCCACGAACAGGTCCACCTGGATCGCTTCAACGCCCTGCTGACCGAACACAAGGTCCGCCCCACCCTGATGTCGCCGCTGTGGCGCGCGGCCGCCTTCGCCCTGGGGGCTGGCACCGCCCTGCTGGGCGACAAGGCCGCTCATGCCTGCACCGAGGCGGTCGAGAACGTCATCGAGAAGCACTATGCCGGACAGATCGACGAGTTGAAGGATCGCGACCCGGTCCTGGCCGCCGAACTGACCCAGTTCCGCGACGACGAACTCTCGCATCGCGACCTGGCCGTCGAGGAAGGCGCGCATGAGGCGCCCGCCTATCCGCTGCTGACGGCGGTGATCCAGGCCGGCTGCCGGACCGCGATCAAGATCAGCGAGAAGATCTGAAGCCAAGCCTTGGCGCCCGCGTTTCGCGGGCCTACGCATGCTTCCCAAACACGCCACGGCGTTGGGGAGTCGCTCACTTGTCCTTCCGTACCCGCACTATCGCCGCCTGCGCGGCGTCGATCCTGGCCCTGTCAGCCGCCCAGGCGAACGCCCAGTCCGCCGCGCCGTCCGCCACCGCCGCCGAGCCGCTGAAGACCAGCGAGCTCAGCCTCGAAACCGGCGGCGCCATGCCCGCCGAGCAGCAGGCCCTGGGCTTCGAACACGCCGACCTGAAGCTGAAGGTCATCCCCGACAAGAAGGCGATCGAGGGCGAAGCCACCCTGACCTTCCTGGCCAAGGCGCCGCTGCGCACGCTGGTGGTCGACTTCGACCGCGTGTTCGCGATCCGCAAGCTGACCATCGACGGCAAGGCGCTGAAGCCGTCGGCCTGGAGCAATCCCGAAGGCCGCATGACCATCACCCTGCCCAAGACCGTGGCCAAGGGCCGCCAGGTCAAGCTGGGCGTGACCTATGACGGCGTCCCGCACGAGGCCAAGCGCGCGCCCTGGGACGGCGGCTTCGTCTGGAGCAAGACCGAGACCGGCGAACCTTGGATCGCCACCGCCGTCCAGGGCGACGGCTGCGACCTCTTCTGGCCCTGCATCGACTATCCGACCGGCGAGCCCAAGCTGGTCGACCTGCACATTACTGTCCCGGCCCCGCTGGTGGCGCCCGCCAACGGCGTCTTCAAGGGCATGACCGAGAAGGACGGCTGGCGCACCTACAACTGGCAGACCAAGAACCCCAACACCTACGCCATCTCGCTGACCGTGGGCCCGTATGTGGAGATCTCGGGGACCTACAAGAGCCGTTTCGGCGACAGCTTCCCGATGAACTACTGGCACCTCAAGGGCCGCGAGGAAAAGGCCAAGGGCCTGTTCGCCCAGTTCGCGCCGATGGTCGACTTCTACGAGGAGATGATCGGCCCCTACCCGTTCCGCGACGAGAAGATGGGCGTGGTCGAGACCCCGCACCTGGGCATGGAGCACCAGACCATCAACGCCTACGGCAACAACTACGGCCAGGACGGCTTCGGCTTCGACTGGCTGCTGCAGCACGAGTTCGCCCACGAGTGGTTCGGCAACCAGCTGAGCAATCTCGACAACGACGACATGTGGCTGCACGAGGGCTACGGCAGCTACATGCAACCGCTGCAGTCGCAGTGGATGCACGGCGACATGGAATACATGGCTCGGCTGAACAGCCAGCGCCAAGGCATCCGCAACAAGTTCCCGATCGTGTCGGGTCGCGCGCTGAAGGAGGACGAGGTCTACAACGCCGATCGCGGCCCCGGGAACGACATCTACGCCAAGGCCTCGAACGTGCTGCACACCCTGCGCACGCTGATCGGCGACGAAGCATTCTTCAAGATCACCCGCATCGCCGTCTACGGCACGCCGGATCCCAAGCCCGGCAACTTCAAGCCGCTGTACCTGAGCACCAAGCAGTACGTGAAGATCGTCAATGACGTGACCGGCAAGGACTACAGCTGGTTCTTCGACGTCTATCTGTACGAAGCCGCCGCGCCGGAGTTGATCGAGGCCCGCGAAGGCGGCGATCTGACGCTGCGCTGGAAGACCCCCAAGGACAAGCCGTTCCCGATGCCCGTGGACGTCAAGGTCGGCGACAAGGTCGTCACCCTGCCGATGGCCGACGGGACCGGTCGCGTGGCCGTTGGCGACACCGTGCCGGTGATCGTCGACCCGGCCTCGAAAGTCCTGCGCCGCCAGCCCTATGTCGAGGCGTTCCAGGCCTGGAAGAAGGCCAAGGACGACGCCGACAAGGCGGCCGCCGAGGCCAAGAAGAAGGCGGAAGCGGAAAAGGCCGAAAAGAAGGGTTAGCGCGCGCTAACCCTGTCCGTTCACGCAATGGCGCGACCTTCGCTTTAAGGACTTCGAGGTCCTCTGGAGGTCGCGTCCCATGTTCAAGCCTGTCCACGTCGTCACCGCCGCACGCATTGCGTTGCTGGTCGGCTCCCTGACCGTGGCGACCCTGGCTTTGGGACCGTTTCAAGGGATCGAGCACGTCATCGGTTTGGGCGACAAGCCCGCCCATGCCGTGGCGTTCGGCGGCCTGCTGGCGATCTCGTTCCTGGCCTTCCCGCGCTTGCGCCGCAATGACCTGACCCTCGCGATCCTGGTGCTGGGCGCGGCGGTGGAGATCGCGCAATTGATGTCCGCCGGCCGAACGCCCAGCCTCATGGACTGGCTCGCCGACGCGGTCGGCGTCGGCATCGTCTATGGCGTGAGCGTGATCGAGACGGTGCGCAAGATGGCGCGCGAGCAAGGCGACATGACCTTCGCGCAGATCGAGGCGACGGATCGTCGTCGCGGCCGTCGCCGCCCCGCCGTCGCCTTCGAACCGGCAACGGTTCAGGCGGTCGCGCCCCGTTTCGCAGAGCGCGCCGCCCGTCGCTTTCCCGTCAGGTAATACGCTTGACGCTGACCGGGTCGCTGCCCGGGAAGCTTTCCTCGAGCCCTTCGTCCAACAGGGCCTCCTGGCGGTTCTCAGACTTTTCGGTCTTTACGGCCAACTGGTCGTGCTTTTCGTTCTCGGCCAAGGGCCGGCGCGCCTCGCGGCTGTGCGGAGCGTCGAAATGCTTGTCTTCCGGACGGATGTCGCCGTCAGCCATGTCGGCTGTCGAGGCGGCGGTGCCGTGGGTGAAGTGACGCTTGTCTTCTTCGTTATGGTGGCGGGGCATATGAACCTCCCGTGGCTTTTGCCTCGGACGTAAAAACCCGCCGGTCTAGGTTCGGGTTGCATGCTCCATCAGATGCTTATCCCGCCTGAAACAATCTTTGAGTCGCCCGGAACCTTGGCCGTGGCAGGGCATTTAAGGTTCAGCTTGCGGCGGCCGATCCCCTTCCGCCTCGAGCGACACGGCCCGGGCTGACGCTCCTCAAAGCGGCCCGGGCCGGTTATGTCCGGAGCGGCTCTAGGCCTCCAGCTCGATATCCCAGTACAGATAGTCCAGCCAGCTGACGTGCAGGCGGCCCGGCGGGAAGCGGCGGCCGCGTTCCTGCAGCTCGTACTTTGACGGGCGCCGAGCTGTGTTGAACAGGTGCATCCCGGCTTCGCGCGGGGTGCGGCCGCCCTTGGCGAGGTTACAGGGCGCGCAGGCGGTGACGATGTTTTCCCAAGTCGTGCGGCCGCCCTTGGAGCGCGGAATGACGTGATCGAACGTCAGGTCCTCCAGGTCTCCGCAGTATTGGCAGCTGAAGCCGTCGCGCAGGAACAGGTTGAAGCGGGTAAAGGCCGGCGGACGGTCCTGGGGCACGTACTGCTTGAGCGACACCACGCTGGGCAGCCGCATCTCGAACGACGGCGAATGGATCACCTGATCATAGGTCGACACCACGTCGACCCGATCCAGGAACACCGCCTTGACCGCCTCCTGCCAAGACCAGAGGGACAGCGGATAATAACTGAGCGGCCTGAAATCGGCGTTGAGCACGAGGGCCGGCATGCCCGACGGCGGGCGCGTGAGGACCTGCATCAGATCCTCCCTTCGAGGTGTGCGTGAACAGGTTCACGACCTCGGCTGAGGGGGTACGCGACAGGACTGAAGACGGGCCTCCTTCCTACGCTATTCAGGGAATCGCCATTCATTCCCGAACGCAGAGAAAGGATGGACCCACTCGGCGACAGAACCAAGACAAGCTTCAGAAAGGCGCGATTTCCCGGCGCTTCACCGCCCCGTAGCAGGCCCACAGCAGGTGCGCGGCCACGCCCCGATACGGCCGCCACAGCTCGGCCCGGGCATAGGCCTGCTTTTCGGTCGGTCGGACGTCGCTACGGTCGGCCCAGCGCATGGCTTCCTGCAGCGCCACATCGCCGCCGGGGAACATGTCCAGCCGGCCTTGGGTGAACATCAGATAGACCTCGGCAGTCCAGCGGCCGATGCCGGTGATGGCGGTCAGGGCCGCGACGGCTTCCTCGTCGGGCAGTCCCGGCAGGGCGTCGAAGTCGCAGGTCCCGGTCAGGTGGGCATGAGCAACGGCGTGCGCATAGCGCGCCTTGGGCCGCGAGAGACCCAGCGACAGCAGATAGGCTTGGTCATGATGCATGACGACGGCGGGCGTCATCTCCGGCAACCCCGCCTCGACCCGCGTCCAGATGGCCGCGGCCGAGGCCAGCGACACCTGCTGCTGCACAACCATCTTCAGCAGGCCGGGAAAGCCGCCCAGCCCGACGCGCCATTCGAAAGGCGGCGTGACGGCCTCGAGCGCCGCCAAGGCCGGATCGGCGGCGGCCAGCTGCTTGCGGGCGTCGAGAAGGGCTTCTGCAGTCGGCGGAACGAACATCGGCCGCAAGGGAGCTCGCCACGCGGCCGATGACAATCCGAAACTTGCTGACGCTAGGCGATCGCGGTGATCTCGACCTCACCGCCCGGCGCGGGTGAGGTGTCGCCGATGAGCTTGCCCAGCAGGGCGCGGGCGATCGGCGCGACATAGGACACCGAGCCCTGTGTCGGATCGGCCTCGTCCTCGCCGACGATGCGGAAGGTCTGCACCCGGCCGTCCTCGCGCTCGAAAGTCACCCGGTCGCCGAACTGCACAGCGGTCTTGTCCGGGTCGCGCTCCATCAATTGGGCTGTGGCGCGGCGGGCCGACCAATATCGCAGGTCGCGGGTGGCGCGGGCCATCGCCGTGCGGTCGCCATCGGCGGCCCCGCCGGCAGTCTGGGCGGCGCTATAGGCCGCGCGCGCCGAAGCCAGCTGGGCCTCGATCTGGGCCAGACCTTCTGGCGTGACGAGATTGGGATGGGTCGAGATCGGGCGGTCGGGCAGATCGGCCGCGAAAGCCTCGCTGTCGCCCTCTTTGGTGAAGGCGACGCTCATGGGCGGAAGATGTCTTTGATCATGGAAACGGCCTGCGACGCACACGGAGGAATTGGCGTCGAAGCCTAACGCGTCGCCAAGGTGGTTAGCTCCCCTAGCGACAAGGTTCAAGCGGCGGCGGGCGCTCCGCGAACAGGAGCCGACCCGCGCGTCGCGAGCAGGGCAGTCCTAGATCACCACGCCGATAATGCCGCCGGCGACAGCCAGGGCCATGACGATGAAATAGACGCCGGCCATGCGGTCGAAGGCGCTTTCGAAGGCGTTGAGCGTGCGGTTCATGACGTATCCCCTCTCCTTTGTTGGTGTCCGCCCCCATGGGCCTCGGCTGGCGGGGAACCAAACCAATCTGGACAATGCTTAGATATCACCAATCTGAACGCCGTCAAGATAATCTTGACAGCGTTTGGATAGAATTTTCAAAAGCTGCGGTTACAGTGAGGTCCGATGAGCACCGCCCCCTCCGAATCCCGGGCCGAATCCCGCCCCTATCACCACGGCGACCTGAGCCGCGCGCTGGTCGACGCCGCGCGCAAGATCCTGGAGACGGACGGCCCCGCCGCCCTGTCCCTGCGGGCCGTCGCGCGCGAGGCCGGGGTCAGCCCCGCCGCGCCCTATCACCACTTCAAGGACAAGGCCGAGCTGTTGGAGGCCGTCGCCCACGAAGGCTGGCACGAACTGGACGAGGCTCTGGCCAAGGCCCGGGCGTCCGCCGATGGCGACCATGGCCGGATGTCCGATCTGGGCGTGGCCTATGTCTGTTTCGCGCGCGACAACCCGGCTCTCTACCGCGTGATGTACGACCGCTCGCGCGACAAGGACGCCCTGCCCGACCAGATGAAGGAAGGCGGCGCCTACTGCCAGGTGCGCGACACCCTGGCCGAGCACGCCGACAACGGCGTGGCCGAGATCGACCTGGAACTGGCGACCATCGCCGCCTGGTGCGCCGGCCACGGCCTGGCCGAGATGATCGGCTTCAAGCAGTTCGCAGCCTTGAAGACCCAGCTGGGCGGAGAGGAAGCCTTCCTGCGCGCGGTGTTCGAGCACCTGGGCATGTTCGCGAAGTTCGCCCGGGACTAAGGCGTCGTGCTCACCCGGTTCGCGCCGTCGCCGACGGGCTTCCTGCATCGCGGCCACGCCTTCTCGGCGCTGACGGCGTTCCGGGCCGCGCAGAGCGCCGGCGGTCGCTTCCTGCTGCGCATCGAGGATATCGACGCCACCCGTTGCCGGCCCGAATACGAGGCGGCGATTCTGGAAGACCTGGCTTGGCTGGGCCTCGAATGGGAGACGCTGGTACGCCGGCAATCCGACCACCTGGCCGACTATCACGCCGACATTGAGGCCCTGCGCGAGCGCGGCCTGGTCTATCGCTGCTTCAAGACCCGCAAGGAGATCGATATCGGTCGCGCCCCGCACGAACCGGCGATCCCCTATGTCGGCGCGCCCCTCCCCGCCGACGAGGAGACCCAGCGCCTGGCCCGCGGCGAGGCCTTCGCCTGGCGGCTGTCCCTGGCCGCGGCGTCCGCGGCGCTGGGCGGGTTCGAGGACCTGACCTTCGTCGAGCAAGGTGCAGGACCCGATGGCGAGACCGGCGTCATCCAGGCGCTGCCCGAGACCGCCGGCGACATCGTCCTGGCCCGCAAGGACGTCGGCGTCGCCTATCACCTGGCCGTCGTGCACGATGACGCGCTGCAGAGCGTCACCCACGTGATCCGCGGCCATGACCTGTTCGAAGCCGCCCACATCCAGCGCCTGCTGCAGGCCTTGCTGGGCCTGCCGACGCCAACCTACCTTCACCACGGCCTGCTGGTCGGCCCGGATGGCAAGCGCTACGCCAAGCGCGACAAGGCCCAGACCCTGCGGGAACTGCGCGCGGCGGGCGTGACCGCCGACGACCTGCGGGCGGAGCTCGGCTTCTAGCCGCCTCCCGCCTGCTCCACCAACTGGCTCATGGCCTTCAGATAGAGCCCGAACGCCGCCCGCCCCTCATCCGTCAACCTCACGCGGGTCAGGGGCTTACGGCCCACGAAGCTCTTGTCGATCGCGACATAGCCCGCCTCCTCCAGCTTGCGCAGGTGGATCGAGAGGTTGCCCTGGGTGACTTCCAGCAGGGTCTTCAGCTCGGTGAAGTCGGCGACCTCAGCACTGGCCAGATAGGCGACGATCCCCAGCCGCACCCGGCCATGGATGACGTCGTCCAGCCCGCTGATGTCGAACTTGCCGCTCACGATCGTCTCAGCGCAGCGCCTGGCGCATCATGTAGAAGCCCGGGATCGCCATGAACCCGAACAAGCCGATGCTGGCGATCAGCAGATAGAGGTCAGCCCGCTCGATCAGCAGGCCCATGGCCACGCCCGACACCAGCCAGCCCAGCGCTATCGCCAACATCCAGGCCCGTCGGCGCAGCACGAAGACCACCTGCCAGACCGCGCCCTGCAGAATGAAGACCACCGCCGGGTGGAACAGCCAGTAGTGGAAGTCCTTGTGACGCGCGGCCGCCAAGGCGAAGACGATGATCAGCGCCAGGTTGGCCACCCCGACCGCCGAGAAGGCGGCATTGATGGCGCGGTTGGTCACGCCGCGCTGGGGGGTCTTACGGTCGATGACGATGACGATGGTCATCAGGACCAGGAAGATCAGGGTCGGCGTCCAGGCCAGCACCAGATTGCCCAGCCCGCCCAAGCTGACCACGCTCCGCTCCTGGAGGAAGTAGACCAGGGTCTGGAAGCCGTAGAGCACGCCCGCCGCGCCGTACAGCGCGCCACCGGCCGCGCCCAGCCCGCCGCGATCGCCGCCGCCCTCGGCCAGGCCGCGCAGGAAGGCCAGGTCATCCTGGGCCGTCTTCAGCGTGTCGTTCATGGGCAGATCCCCTTCGGCGGCATCATGGATGGTCACAGGATTCGTCCCAACAGCGGCATGCGGCGCAGGATCATCGTGGTCAGCCAGCAGAGGACCACCGCCCCGCCGAACACCACGAGGCCCTTGGCGAGCCCACCCCAGGCTTGCGGCAGCAGCAGCCAGCCCAACCAAGCCGTGAAGACGTAGTGGACTAGGTACATGCCGTAGGCGTTGGCCTGCAGGCTGGCGCCGACCGGGCCGGTCCTGCGCACGAAGCGCAGGAACGTCGCCAGGGCCGCGAACGACAGGGTGGCGCAGGCCAGGCCAAAGGCGACGCCGCCAAACAGGTCCAGGGCGATCCGCGGCGGCGGGTTGGGCGAGAAGGCCACGATCATCGTCGCCACGGTCGCGACGACCGGCAGGATGGGAGCCAGTTGCCAGGCCCACCAGCGCTTGGCGAGCTTGCCGTCCGGATCGGTCAGGCCGTGGCCGACCCCGGCCGCGCCGACGGCGATCCCGGCCAGGAAGTAGACGAAGTAATGGCCGACGCGGGCGGTCTGGACCAGGAACGGTCCGACCATCGTCCAGTGACCGAACGGCGTGGTCGTCGCCAGCGGCAGATAGGCCAGCAGGCTGGCGACCACGAGCCCCCAGAAGAACCGGCCCGGCCGGCTTCCCGCGCCCTGCGCCAGTCGGCCCAACTCGTCGATCACGCCAGGGAACAGCGCGTAGACGCCCGTGACCACAGCGCCGAAGGCCAGCAGCACCCACAGGAACCAGGCCGGACCGCTGGGCCAGAACGGCAGTTGGGTCCAGGCTTCAGCGAACGCGCCAAACGACGGCGCGCCGCCCGACTGCAGCCAGGCCGGGAAATAGGCCAGCGGCGCCAGGATCAGCACGGCCAGCACGAACGGAACGCCCAGCCGCAGCGCCCTGCTCTTGAGGAAGCCCCCCGCCCCCTTGGCGCGCAAGCCGTCGGCGACGAACAGCCCCGAGATGAAGAACATTAGCGACATGAAGAAGAGGTCGTTGATCAAGGTCAGCAGGCCCCAGCCGCCGAACCTCTGCGGATCCACGACCGGGAAGGCCGTCCACAGGATCGGCTGGGCGTCGAACGCCTTCGGCGGCGGCGCGTACGGGTGATAGGTCAGCACCGCGTGGTGCGCGATCACCAGCAGGGTGACGAAGGCGCGCAAGGCGCCGATCGGGGCGTTGCGGCCGCCGGCCTGGGCGGCGGCGGATCGTTCAGTGGCGCTGAGTGGCGCGTGCATGACAGGGCTCCCCTCCTGAAAGTGAGAGGACAATGCATCAACTAGTTTGTTTTGTAAACTTGTCTACAATTTCCCAACCATCGCGCAGCCGCCCTCGCCTTTCGACGGGCTCAGGGTGAGGGCCAATTCCAATGCATCAGTAGAAAACCGTTCAGCGCGCCCAGTACCGATACCGGTAAGCCGCCGCGAAACCCTCGTCGGCATAGAGCGCGATGGCTGGGGCGTTGTCGGCTTCGACTTGCAGCCAGGCGCGCTCGGCGCCCAGGGTCGCGGCCTCGGCCAGCAAAGCCCGCAGGACGCGGCGGGCCAGGCCCTTGCGGCGATGGTCGGGAGCGGTGCGCATGCCGAACACGCCCGCATAGCCGCCGCCGATGGCGCTGGCCCCGATCGCCGCCGGCGCGCCGTCAACGTCCAGCCGCGCGAAGCGGGCCGGCGCGGGGATGCGGGCCAGGGCCTCGATGCGCTCGCGGCCGTCCTCCGGATCCCCAGCTGTCGCGGTTAATACCGCCTCGAAGGCGGCGTCAGGCGCAGCGACGACGCGGACGGCGCTGTCGCCCTCCCCGCCCGTCGGGCCGAGCATGACCAGGGTCTCTTTAGTCGCGCCGTAGCCCCGCGCCGCCAGGCGCTGGGCCAGATCACCCGGCGCGGTCACGCCATCGGTCAGCTTGAACCGAGGCGGCAGGCCCCGCGCCGCATACCAAGCCTCGACCGCGTCCAGCGCCGCCTCAGGCTCGCGATCCGGCGCGCCCAGCGGCCAGCAGGCGTTGATCCGCATCGAGCGGCCGGCCGACGCGTTCAGCCGCCAGCCGCCCAGCCGGGTCCGCTCCCGGGCCGGCCAGGCGTCGTCGGCGAGAGGCTCCAGAATCGCAGGGTCGATCACTTCTCGGCCAGCAGCTTCTCGACCAGGCCCCGCGCCTCGGGGCTGGACCAGTCGGCCGGACCGGTCATGCGGGCGCGTTCACGGCCCTGGCGGTCATAGATTACGGTGGTCGGGAAGCCGCCGGCCTTGGGGTCGAGGGCGAAGGACAGCTTGTAGGACGGATCGCGATAGGTCTTCAGAGGCGGGTTGGCCGCCATTTCCTCGTTGACCAGGTTCAGGTCGCCGTCGCGGTCGACGCTGATCGGCAGCACGGTCACCGGCTGAGTAGCGTAGACAGCCTGCAGTTTGGCCAGGGTCGGCATCTCTGCGCGGCACGGCGCGCACCAGGTCGCCCACAGGTTCATGACCACCACGCGCCCCTTGAAATCGGCCAGGGTGGCGGACTTGCCGTCGAGACTGGTGAACGCCGTGTAGGGCGCGGGCCGGGGCGTGCTGGGCACGTCGAGCTTTTCCAGCGTGCCCTTCTTGAATTCTGTAAGATCGGCGGGGCCTGAGGGTTTGAACGAAGCCGATGCGATGACGTATAGGATCGCCGCCACACCCACGAGGATGACGCCGCCCAGCGCCAACCGGATGGGATTGCGCTTAGGCCCGCTCTGACCCGACTGGACTTCGTTCATATGACCGACAACGCCTCTGATACGCCCAAGGCCAACAGCCAGGGCCAAGCCATGTGGGGCGGTCGGTTCTCGGCCAAGCCCGCGGAACTGATGCAGGCGATCAACGTCTCCATCGGCTTCGACAAGCGCCTTTGGGCGCAGGACCTGGCAGGCTCCCGCGCCCACGCGCGGATGTTGATGAACCAGGGCGTGATTACAAGCAGCGATGGCGAGGAAATTCTCGGCGGCCTGGCCAAGATCGAGGACGAGATCGCCACGGGGACCTTCCCGTTCCGCGACGAGTACGAAGACATCCACATGAATGTGGAGGCGCGCCTGCGCGAACTGATCGGCGCGACCGCCGGCCGGCTGCACACCGCCCGCTCGCGCAACGACCAGGTGGCCGTCGACTTCCGCCTGTGGGTGCGCGACGCCGCCGACCGCTCGGCCGCCCAGCTTGAAACCATCCAGCGGGCGCTTCTGGCGCAAGCCGAGACCCACGCCGACACGCTGATGCCGGGCTTCACTCACCTGCAGCCGGCCCAGCCGGTGACCTTCGGCCACCACCTGATGGCCTATGTCGAGATGTTCGGCCGCGACGCCTCGCGCTTCCGTGACGCCCGCGCCCGCATGAACGAGTGCCCGCTGGGCGCCGCGGCCCTGGCCGGTTCGCCCTTCCCGATCGACCGCCATCAGACGGCGGCGGCGCTGGGCTTCGACCGTCCGACCGCCAACTCGCTGGACAGCGTCTCCTCGCGCGACTTCGCCCTGGAAGCGCTGTCGGCCGCCGCGATCACCGCCACGCACCTGTCGCGCCTGGCCGAGGAGATCGTGCTGTGGACGACGCCGATGTTCGGCTTCATCAAGCTGACCGACGCCTTCACGACCGGCAGCTCGATCATGCCGCAGAAGAAGAACCCCGACGCGGCCGAGCTGATCCGCGCCAAGGTCGGCCGGATCATGGGTTCGCTGACCACCCTGACCATCGTCATGAAGGGCCTGCCGCTGGCCTATTCCAAGGACATGCAGGAGGACAAGGTCCCGACCTTCGAGGCCTTCGACGCTCTGGAACTGAGCCTGCTGGCCATGGCCGGCATGATCGCAGACCTGACCCCGAACACCGAAAACATGGCCAAGGCGGCCGGCGCGGGCTTCTCCACCGCCACCGATCTGGCCGACTGGCTGGTGCGTTCGCTGAACATGCCTTTCCGCGACGCCCACCACGTGACAGGCTCTGCCGTGAAGGCGGCTGAGACCCTGGGCCTGGATCTGTCGGACCTGACCCTGGAACAATTCCAGGCGATCGAGCCGCGGATCACGGACGACGTCTACGCCGTTCTGACTCCGGCCGCCTCGGCGGCCAGCCGCATGAGCTACGGTGGGACCGCCCCCGCCCAGGTCCGCGCCCAGATCGCGCGTTGGAAGGAAGCCCTCGCATGATGCGCACCGTCTCGATCCTCACCTTGGCCGCCTTGGCCTTGACCGCCGCCGCTTGCGGCAAGCAAGGCGCCCTGGAGCGTCCGGCCCCGATGTGGGACGCTCAGAAGAAGGCCGCCTGGCAAGCCGAACGCCGCGCCGCCTCGGCCCAGGCCAACCAGCCGGCCCGCGCCGGCGGCGACCAGGAAATCCGCGACCCCGCCACCAGCAACCGCACCATCCGCGCCGCCCCGCTCCCCGGCACCAAGGACCCGTTCGGCGGTCCGTCGGCCAAGGGCTTCCCCGGCGCGACTCCCAACTAAGGCACTCACTTGAACCACTTCGAATACGGCCCTGAGGGCCTGGCCTGCGAGGGCGTGCCCCTGGCCAAAATCGCGGCCGAAGTCGGCACGCCCGTCTATGTCTACAGCCGCGCCACGCTGGAGCGGCACTACACGGTGTTTCGCGACGCTCTAGCGGCCGCCGGCGTGGTCGACCCGCTGGTCGCCTACGCCGTGAAGGCCAACTCCAACGTTCAGGTGCTCAAGGTGCTGGGCGACTTGGGCGCCGGGGCCGACACGGTCTCGGAAGGCGAGGTCCGTCGCGCCCTGGCCGCCGGCATCCCCGGCGAACGCATCGTGTTCTCCGGCGTCGGCAAGACCCGCCACGAGATCGCCTTCGCCCTGAAGACCGGCGTCGCCGAGATCAATGTCGAGTCCGAGCCGGAGATGAACCTGATCGCGGAGGTCGCGGCCAGCCTGGGCGTCCGCGCCAAGGTCGCGTTCCGGGTCAATCCGGACGTCGCGGCCGGCGGTCATGCCAAGATCGCGACCGGCAAGTCCGAGAACAAGTTCGGCGTCTCGTTCGCCGAGGCCGCGCGCCTCTACGCCAACGCCAGCAACAACGCCGCCCTGGAGCCCATCGGCGTCGCCTGTCACATCGGCAGCCAGATCACCGATCTGGCCCCCATGCGCGAGGCCTTCAGCAAGATGCGGGGTCTGGTCGAGCAGCTGCTGGGCGAAGGCCTTTCGGTCGAGCGCCTGGACCTGGGCGGCGGCTTGGGCGTGCCCTATTTCAACCATCCCGAACCGCCCTCCCCGGCCGACTTCGCCGCCATGGTCGGTGAGGTGACCAAGGGCCTGCCCGTCAAGCTGGCCTTCGAGCCGGGCCGGGTAATCGCCGCCAACGCCGGCGTGCTGGTGTCGGAAGTGATCCACGTCCACGAGCGCCCGGAAGGCCGCAAGTTCCTGGTCATCGACGCGGCCATGAACGACCTGATGCGGCCGGCGATGTACGACGCCTTCCACGACATCCGCCCCGTGACCAAGCGCGCCGGCGAGACCGTGTACGACGTGGTGGGTCCGGTCTGCGAGACCGGCGACACCTTCACCCGCGACCGCGCCTTGCCGCCGTTCGCGACGGGGGATCTGGTAGCCTTCATGTCGGCCGGCGCTTACGGCGCGGCCATGGCCAGCGAGTACAACACCCGCCCATTGGTACCGGAGGTCCTGGTCGACGGCGACCGCTACGCGGTGATCCGCAAGCGTCCGACCTATGACGAAATTCTGGCCCGCGATCTGGCGCCGGACTGGATCTGAGATCCCTCAGGTCGAGCCCAGAACTCTCGCGCAAGCAAAAAGAGTAGTTTTCGCGCCTTTAGGTAGTTTTACCTAGCCCCGGTGACGCCGATGGTCACCGGGGATTAACCGCTGCCGCCGAAGTTGCACCCGATTGTATGGGGCTGGAGTAGCGGCTGTGAACAACTTCATTGAATTCGACAGTATCGAATCTCAGCGGAAGGTCGGCGGCAATCTGGTCCTGGCCTGCATCGCCGCTCTGGTCCTGATCACGCCGGCCGCAGCCCTGCTGGCCGGCAACAAACCTTTCCTTCTGGCCGCCGGCTCGGTCGTACTGGCCGCGATCGCCTGGGGCGGCTTCGCCGTCTGGCGCGACAGCGCCGCCCAGCGCATCTCCACCGCCGTCACCCTGATGGGTCAGGTCAGCCTGTTCATCGCCGCCTTTTCGGGCCACCCGCTGCAGGTCGAGGCCCGCATGGCCTATCTGGCCGCACTGTCGCTGATGGTGGCCTATGGCGACTGGCGCGCCGTCGCCGTGGGCGCCGCCACGATCATCGGTATCGACGTCACCGCCGCCTTCTTGGCCCCCAGCCTGCTGATGACCGGCGAGGTCACCGTGCTGCGTCTGGCGTTCCAAGCCGGCGTCACCCTGGCCACCGCCTGGTCGCTGATGTGGCTGACCGCCAGCGTCTCGCGCCTGTTCGTCACCGTCAACGCCCGCACCGACCGGGCCCTGGACGCGGCCCGCCGCGCTGACCTGGCTCATGCCGACGCCGACGCCCAACGCGCCGCCCGTGACGCCTCAAACGCCGAGCAGGCCAAGCAGAAGGCCGCCTTGGAAGCCGAGCAGACCGAGGTCGTCGACCAATTGGCCCAGGCCCTGATCTACCTGTCGCGCGGCGACCTGACCTGGCGCCTGGAGCAGCCCTTCGCCGGCCGCTACGAGTCGCTGCGGGCCGACTTCAACAACGCCCTGGCCAAGCTGCAGGAGGCCATGCGCGAGATCGCCGGCAACGCCTCGACCATGACCGCCGGCGTCGCCGACATGTCGCGCGCCTCGGACGAACTGGCCCACCGCACCGAGCACCAGGCCGCCAGCCTGGTCGAGATCGCCGCGACCCTGGACGAAATCACCGCCACGGTTCAGAGCACCGCCGACAGCGCCAACCAGGCCAATATCGCCGCCGCCGCCGCCCACGAAGAGGCCGAGCGCTCAGACCCGGTGGTCAGCGAGGCTGTAGAGGCCATGACCCTGATCGAGACCTCGTCGGGCCAGATCGGCCAAATCATCGGGGTGATCGACGAAATCGCCTTCCAGACCAATCTCCTGGCGCTGAACGCCGGTGTGGAAGCCGCCCGCGCAGGCGAGGCCGGCCGCGGCTTCGCGGTCGTCGCCCAGGAAGTCCGAGCCCTGGCTCAGCGCTCTGCCGACGCCGCTCGCGAAATCAAGGAGCTGATCAGCGTCTCTGGCCAGCAGGTCAGCGCCGGCGTCGAACGCGTGGGCCGCACCCGCGAGGCCCTGGGCCGCATCGTGGCCCGGGTCATCGAGATCGACACCCAGGTGAAGGCCATCGCCGCCTCGGCCCGCGAACAGGCCGTCGGCCTGGGCGAGGTCAACGCCACCATGAGCCAGCTGGACCAGGTCGTGCAGCAGAACGCGGCCATGGTCGAAGAGACCACTGCCGCGGCGCACGCGCTGAGCTCGGAATCACAGGAACTGGCCGAACGCGTCGACATGTTCGACATCGGCCAGAAGAAGACGCGGAAGGCGGCTTAGGGCTTAAGGCCCCCTCGTTTGCGACGCGCGCGCCGCCCTCGGTTCACGAGCGGGGAGGAACATGCCTCTTCAATCTGAAGCGCGGAGGGACGACGCCCTTGCCATACGCCACCCGCAGGACGTCAACCCGTAAAACCGCTGAGTTCGCCACCTAGTCGCCACGCCAAAGCAAGGAGCGGACAATAACTGAGCCCTCCCCTCTTAGTTGCCTCCAAACGATTTTATTGGAAGCAGGGATCTAAGCCGATCCAATCCACCTTCGCTTGGGCAATGCTTCAAGACAACATATCGTTCGATAAGATCTTGAAACCCCTCCCCCATAGGGGAGAGTAAATTCACAGCCAATATAACGAGCATATCCTCGCTGATTTGAGCTCTCAAAAGATTAGAATAAAGGATCGCCTCATCACGATCAAACCCCTGAACATCAAGAAGTTTAAATGAATGATATAGCGTTCTAAAATATGGCCCTATCTGGCTTTCATAGCTCTTATAAACTATTTTAACATACTCATCGGAAATATGCTGAGAGGCATATAAATCATCTTTGAATTTTTCCTGATCAGCACTCAATCCGCGCACAATTCTCGTGCAAACTGATCTTATTTTGGCGACAGCCTCGGATCCTCTATTTTCATAGAATTCAAAATATTGAATCTGATCCCTGAGAATGCTAATTCTCTGAAAAAAGGCCGCTTCAAAATTCTGGCGCTTAAATACGCCACGCGTTTCAACTAATTCTTCTCGCTGCGCTTTTAATTCTTCCAACTGAAGCGAGAGCTCTTTTCTTTGCAAGGAAAGCTCTCTGCGCTGCATGTCGCCAGACCACCAAACCATGGTGAAAGCTAACGCGGAAAAAAGCGCATTTATTCCACCGAACAAATCACCGATTTGTCCAGCAACAACCATCGCGTCGGTTCGTGCGAACCCAAATGCCATCAAAAGGGTAAAAAGCCCCCAGATCACCCAACCACCAACCGCCACAATAATGACGGTCTGCAAGGCGAACGGAGGCTTCTCTACTGACATCTCAATCCAGCGCGCCGATGTACGGCAGGCCACGGCTCTTGCCTTCGTCGTCCAGCCCGTAACCGACCAGATAGCGCGCGGGGGCTTCCCAGGCGACGAAGTCGGGCTCCATGCCGCGCGACGTCGGCCAGGGCTTGCGGGCGAAGACGGCGGTCAGCACTTCGCTGGCGCCGGCGTCCTTGACCAGGCGAGCGGCCTCGGAAAGCGACAGGCCAGTGTCGAACACGTCGTCGACGACCAGGGCGCGGCGGCCGACCAGCGGGCGCTGCAGGTCGGCGCGGACTTCGCAGCGGCCCGTGCTCTTGCGCTCGTCATGGTACGAGGCCAGCCACAGGGCGTCGAAGCGCACGTCGCGGCCGGCCTTGTAGAGGGCTCGGGTCAGGTCGGCGGCGAACCACAGGCCGCCGGTCAGCAGGCAGATCACGACGGTGTCGTTGTCGATACGCGGCGCGATGTCCTCGGCCAGCTTCTGGACCCGGGTGGCGATCTCGGCTTCGGAGATCAGGACTTCGGGTTGCTTGGTGTCATTCATGATGCGCGGGTTCGTGAGCAGCGGAAGGGGGAGTTTCACTCCCGCTCTCATGTCCCGGGGTCTCATGTCCAGCCGCTTCTGCCTCGGCCCCGGCTTCCGGGGGGGGCGCTGCGGGTGCGTCCTGGGCGCCGCGCAGGGCCATTTCAGGCGCAGCGCCGTGGCTGTCCTCGCCGCTGTGCGCGGTCTTCAGGGCCGTCTTCACAGCCTTGGCCGCGCCCGGCTCGGTGGCGAACCCGATCTGAAGGTCGATGGCGGTGCGCGGCGGATCCAGGAAGGTGATCGAGAAGTGGCGGATCTGCCCCGGCGGGATCTTGGCGTCGGCGGCTGCGGCCAGCTGGCCGGCGACGCGCGTATTTTCCTTGCTCATCAACTCGACACGCAGCGGCGGCGACGTCACCTCGTGTTCGGTGATGTTGCGGATCGTGCCGGTGATGGTCACGGCGGCATGACCGTCCTGCATAGAAGGCTGAGCCTTGATGCTGTCGCGGTCGATGACCAGGCCCACGGTGTTGACCGGAAGGCCGACAGCGGCATAGGCGCCCGCTGAACCGGGCATGATGCGCACCACGTCGATACGGAAGATGAGCGCGCCGATGACGATCACCGCCATGGTGGCGGCCATGCCAGCCCAGATGACGCCCGTGGCGGTGGCGGCGCGCAGACGACGCTCGGCGTCGGCCCGGGCGCGGAAGACCTTGGGCAGTTCCTCGCCCGGCAAGGCGCTGACCGGCGGCTCCTCGACTTCGGCCTCTTGGACCGCGCCATTGAAAGCGGCTTGCGGGATCTGCTCCGCGCTCGCCAGCTGGCTGGCCAGGGTCGGGGGTTCAGGGTCATCGAACAGGTCGTCGACGGCCTCTTCGTTGCGAGCCGTCCAACGGTTCCCGCACGAGGCGCAACGCACGACGCGGCCTTCCGCGCCGACCTTGGAGTCGTCGACGAAATAGCGGCTGGCGCACTCCGGACAGGTCAGTATCATGGCCGCGAATCGAACGCTCCCCACACACCTAAGGTGGGTCGCTGATTTTAACCCTGATGTCCAGAAACCCAAGTGACGCGCCTTGCGGATCGACACACAACAGGGCGATGACGTCCTACCGGTGGTCCGCTTCGAAGGCGTCTCCATGCGGTACGGCCGAGCGCCGGAAACCCTAAGAGACATAAGCTTTTCCCTGGACCAGGGCTCGTTTCACTTCCTCACCGGAGCCTCCGGTGCGGGCAAGAGTTCTCTGCTCAAGCTGATCTATCTGGCGCACCGTGCGTCACGGGGTCGCGTCGAGCTTTTCGGGCGTGATGTCAGCCTCACCCATGCCTCGGACCTGCCGTTCCTGCGCCGCCGGATCGGAGTGGTGTTCCAGGAATTCCGGCTGCTGGAGCATCTATCGGTGTTCGACAACGCCGCCCTGCCCCTGCGCATTCTCAAGCGCAAGCCCGCCACCTATCGCGAGGACGTCGCCGAGCTTCTGAGCTGGGTCGGTCTGGGCGACCGCATGCACGCCCTGCCCGCCACACTGTCGGGCGGCGAGAAGCAGCGGCTGTCGATCGCCCGCGCCGTGGTCGACCGTCCTGACATCCTGCTGGCGGACGAGCCGACGGGCAATGTCGATCCAGCCATGTCGCTGCGCCTGCTGCGGCTGTTCGTCGAGCTGAACCGCCTGGGCACCACGGTGCTGATCGCCACCCACGACGCCGAATTGGTTTCTCGCGCCGCGCAACCGACCCTGCACCTGGAGCAGGGCCGCCTGGTCGGCGGGGGCCATCCCCCCCAAGGCAGCCGATGAGCGAGCTGTTCCAGATCAGCCGCTGGAGGCCCGGCCCGTTGCTGCCGCCGCGCGACGCCCGCGACGGGGCGCTGGTCTTCGTGGTCGCCGTGCTGTGCTTCCTGGCGTGTCTGACGGGCTTTGCCGCCCTGGCCGCCAACCGCGCCGCCCACGGCTGGACCGCCCAGCTGACCGGCTCGGCCACCGTCGTGGTGCGCGCCCGCGCCGGCGAGACCCCTGACAGCGCCGCCGCCCGCGCCGCCGAGACGCTCTCCGGCGTGCGCGGCGTGGTCGAGGCCCAGGCCCTGACCCGCGAAAAGGCCGAGGCCCTGCTGGAGCCCTGGATCGGCAAGGACGCCCTGGTCGACGACCTGCCCACCCCGCGCCTCGTTACGCTGGAGCTGGACCCCAAGGGTCCGCCCACCGCCGAGACCCTGGACAAGGCGCTGAAGGCCGCCGCCGTCGACGCCACGGTGGACGACCACAGTCGCTGGATCGCCGACATCGAGCGCGCCGCCAACCTGGCCCGGCTGGCGGCCCTGGGCGTCTTCGCCCTGATCGCCGCCGCTGCGGCCGCCGTCATCGCCTTCGCCACCCGCGCGGGCCTGGCCGCGCGTCGCGATGTGATCGAGGTGCTGCATTTCTCCGGCGCCGAGCAGAGCTTCATCACCGCACTGTTCCAGAACCGCTTCGCGACCATGGGCGCGCTGGCCGGCTTGCTGGGCGGCGCAAGCGCGGCCATGATCGGCGCGGCCGTGCGGTACTTCGGCGGCGGCGCGGGGGTTGCGCCGGTGCTGCCGCTGGCCTGGATCGATCTGGCCGCCGCCCTGCCCTGTCCGCTGGTCGCCGCCCTGATCGCCGGCCTGTCGGCCCGCCTGGCGGCGTCGCGCATCGTGGGGGAGATGCCTTGAAAACTCTGGCGGCGCTACTGATCGCGCTGATGATCTGGGGCGTGGGCCTCCTGGCCTTCACCGGGCGCGTCGACCACTCGACCCCGCCGCCCGAGCCCCCTACCGCCGACGGCGTGGTGGCCCTGACCGGGGCCTCGAACCTGCGCCTCGAAGCCGCGACAAAGCTGCTGGAAGAAGGCAAGGGCAAGCGCCTGCTGATCTCCGGCGTCAACCGCGAGGCCACCCGCGCCGACGTCCAGACCGTGACCAAGGCCGTCAAGCCGATCTACGACTGCTGCGTGGACCTCGGGTTCGCCGCCGCCAACACCGTCGGCAACGCCATCGAGACCGCCGAGTGGGCCAAGTCCAAGGGCTACAAGAGCCTGATCGTGGTCACCGCCGACTACCACATGCCGCGCTCGATGCTGGAGCTGTCGGCCGCCATGCCCGGCGTGGCGCTCTATCCCTATCCGGTCCAGACCGAGAGCCTGAACGCCCGCCGCTGGTGGAAGACCTCGTCAACCGCCCGGCGGATGACCGTGGAATATTGCAAGTACCTGGCGATCCTGGGCCGTGAAGCGTTCCTAGGACTTGGCCCGAAGGATAAGCCCGCCGAGCCGGCGGCGAAGGAAGCGTCTTGATCTACCTGCGTTCGATCCTGTTCCAGCTGTTCTTCTGGCTGTGGTCCGTGGCTTGGGCGGTCGGCATGGTCCTGACCTATCCCCTGCCGCGCCGGGCCAACACCTGGTCCCTGTCGAACTGGGCCAAGGGCCTGATCTGGGGCCTGCGCTGGCTGGCGGACGTCCGGGTCGAGGTGCGCGGCGAGCGCCCGATGGGCCCGGCCCTGGTGGCGGCCAAGCACCAGTCGATGTTCGACGTCTTCAGCCAGTTCGCGCTGCTGCCCGACGCCTGTTTCGTGATGAAGCAGGAGCTCCTGATGGTGCCGCTGTTCGGCTGGCATGGCCTGAAGGCCGGCATGGTCGTGGTCGACCGCGGCGGTCATTCGACGGCGCTGAAGAAACTGGTCCGCGACGCTGTCGACCGCATGAAGGAAACCCGCCAAGTGGTGATCTTCCCCGAAGGCACCCGCGGCGCGGTCGGCCAGCCCGGCGACTACAAGCCCGGCATCGCCGCGCTGTACCGCGAGCTGAACATCCCGGTGACGCCGCTGGCCCTCAACTGCGCCAGCCACTGGGGCAAGGGCTTCCTGATCAAGCCGGGCAAGATCGTCTTCGAATATCTCGAGCCCATCCCCGCCGGCCTCAAGCGCGGCGAGTTCATGCGCGAGCTACAGACCCGGATCGACGGCGCGACCAAGGCGCTGGAAGACGCGGGGCTATAGAGCCTCCCGGCTCTCCACCATCTTCAGCAGTCGCTCCATGGCGATGTCGCGCACGCCGTCCTCGCGCAGGTGCGAAACGAGATCGCTGAGATAGTCGATGTTGCGCCCCGACAGCCCGATCGCGCCGGCGATCAACTCAGCCTGTTGCTCCAGGGTCAGCGCCCCAGCCCACTGCTTGTGCTTCATGTCCGACAGGAAGACCAAGGCCGGCGCCTTCTGGCCTCCATCGATCTTCACGTCGCGCCAGGTCTCGAAATAGGTCTCGGTCGGCTGCTCGCGTTCGCGCAGGTAGGCGTAGACGCCTTCCCACTCGGCCTCGGCCACGCGATAGGCCATGCCGCGCACCGCGCCGCCGGGGGCCAGGCCCAGCACCAAGCCCGGGCGTTCGTACGTGCCGCGGTGATGCACCGAATAGATGCAGAAGGCCCGCCGCCGGCCGTGGAGCACGGCCGTTCTTCGGTCTATGAACGGGAACCCGGGCCGCCACATGAGCGATCCGTATCCGAACACCCACCGATCACCGCCGCCTTCAAAGCTCATCACTGTTCCCGACTGGACGCGCCACTTCATGACCCATAACGACGCCGCCCCGTCTCGCAAAGCCCGCCGCAGCCGCCTTTTCATGCCTTTCATCCTCGCCGCCCTCGTCGCCGGCGGCTGGAGCTATGGCTGGTTCTGGCTGCGCGGCCAGGCCGAGCAGCGGATGGACGCCCAGGCGGCCGACCTCAAGTCGCGCGGCTACGATCTGTCGTGGAGTGCGCGGACCTTCTCGGGCTTCCCGTTCCGCATGAACCTGGACCTGACCGACGCCCGCGTCGCCGAGCCCACCGGCTGGGCCGTTCGAGCCCCGCAGTTGAAGGGCGAAGCCGAGATCTTCGACCTGACCCACTGGGTGCTGGTCGCGCCGCAAGGCGTGGTCCTGACCCGTCCCGAGGCCGGCGATGTCGCGATCACCGGCCAGGCGCTGCGGGCCAGCATCTCGCACATCAAGGAATATCCGCCGCGCATGTCGGTCGAGGGCGTGAAGCTGACGTTCACCCCGGCGCCGGGCTCCAAGCCGTTCGAGCTGGTCTCGGCCGACAACATGCAGTTGCACGTGCGCGGCGGTCCCGATGACCAGGGCGCGATCTTCTTCAAGGCCGGCGGCGCCAAGACCGCGTTCACGGGTCTTCTGGGCCGCATCGCCCAGGACAAGACCGCCTCGATGCTATTGGAGACCCGCCTGTCGCACGTCTCGCAACTGCGCGGCCGCAACTGGGAAGCGGCGGTAAAGCAATGGAGCGCCGCCGGCGGCCAGATCACCTTCCAGCAGAGCCAATTGCTGGCCGGCGACGCCGAGGGCAAGGCCGAGTCCGGCGTGCTGTCGGTCGATTCCCAGGGTCGCCTGACCGGCGCGCTCGAGGTGGCGATCAAGGAGCGGGTCAAGCCTGGCCAGCCGATCCGCACGCCCCAACAGGCCCTAGCCGCCGCCGCCCAGGCCGTAGGCCAGGAGCCGATTATCGAAGCCAGCCTGAAGTTCGAGAACGGTCGCAGCTTCCTGGGCATGATCGACACCGGCCCTGCGCCGACCGTCTACTGACCAACCGACGATCGCCGGACGCGCAATTTTCTTCCCCGGAACGGCGAGGTATTGCGTGTTCGGCGGCAAAGACTATGGTCCGGCCTCCAATTTCGGGGAAGAACATGGGCAGCGACGCGACGGACGCCACACCGTCTCTCGAAGAGGTCCGATGGCGGCTCGACGCCATCGACGGTGAACTGCTGAAGCTGCTGGACGAGCGCGCCAGCCTGGCCGGCGCGGTCGCGGCCGCCAAGCGCGCCTCGGGCGATACGGGTTTTGGCCTGCGCCCCGGTCGCGAGGCCCAGATCGTCCGCAAGCTGCTGGAGAGTCCGCGCAAGGGCGCCAGCAACGCCCTGGTCATCCGCATCTGGCGCGAGATCATGGCCGACAACCTGGCCCGCCAGGGCCCCTATCAGATCGGCGTGTGCGGCGGCCGCGAGCCGGCACGAACCGTCGAGCTGACCCGCCTGCGCTTCGGAACCGCGCCGCGCCTCTCCCTCGTCCAGACCCCGCAGGAGGCCCTCGCCGTCGCCCGCGCGCCGTGGGGCGTGGCCGTGCTGCCGCTGGTCTCCGAAACGCCCTGGTGGGGCCGCCTGCTGGCCGAACCGAAGCTGAAGGTCTTCGCCGCCCTGCCCTGCCTGTCGACTTGGGGATCTCAGGCGGCGCTGGCCGTGGCGGAAGTCGAGGTCGAGCCCACCGGCGGCGACCAGACCTTCTGGGTGACCGACTCGGGCAAGAGCGCCTCGGCCGTCACCGACGCCCTCAGCCAAGACGGCGTCGCCGCCGAACTGATCGCCGAGGCCGGCGGGCTGAAGCTGTTCTCGCTGTCGGGCTTCTTCATGGCCGACGACGAGCGCCTGGCCCGCGCGCCAGGGCAACTGACCGGTGTCATCGGGGCTGCGCCCGAACAGTTCGACGTGTAAGAGACGCCCGACTTTTAGCTTGAGTAGTCCGATGACCACCGACCGCTTCGCCGCGCCCCGTCCCGTCCCCAAGCCCGGGATCATGGACATCCACGCCTATGTGGGCGGCAAGGCCAAGGTCGAGGGCATCGCCCATCCGGTGAAGCTGTCCAGCAACGAAAACGTTCTGGGCAGCAGCGACAAGGCCAGGCAGGCCTATCGCGACGCCGTCGACCGGATGCACATCTATCCGGACGGCAAGGCCAACATCCTGCGCGCCGCCGTGGCCGAGCGTTTCAAGCTGGAGCCCGAGCGCCTGACCTTCGGCGACGGCAGCGACGAGATCTTCGCCCTGCTGTGCCAAGTCTATCTCGAGCCTGGCGACAACATCGTCCAGGGCGAGCACGGCTTCGCCGCCTACGCCATCGGCGCCCGCGCCTGCCAGGGCGAGGTGCGGATGGCCAAGGAGATCAACCACCGCATCGACATCGATGAAGTGGTCAAATGCGTCGATGAGCGCACGCGCCTGGTGTTCATCGCCAACCCCGCCAACCCGACCGGCACCTGGCTGTCGGGCGATGAGATCCGCACGCTGCACGCGGCCCTGCCGCCGTCCGTGATCCTGGTGCTGGACGGCGCCTATGCCGAGTTCTGCAACGACCCCGGCTTCGAGGACGGCCTGTCCTTGGCCCGCACCGCCGAGAACGTCATCGTCACGCGGACCTTCTCCAAGCTGCACGGCCTGGCCGCGCTGCGCGTGGGCTGGGGCTATGCGCCCGACCACATCATCGCGCCGATCGAGCGCATCCGCCCGCCGTTCAACACCTCGATCCCCGGCCAGGAAGCCGCCGTCGCGGCCCTGTTCGACGACGACTTCCAGGCCCGCTCGCTGGCCCTGGTCGAGCAGTGGCGCCCGTGGCTGGCCCAGCAGCTGGGCGGCCTGGGGCTGGAAGTGACGCCGTCGGCGGCCAACTTCGTCCTGGCCACCTTCCCGACCACGCCCGGCAAGACCGCGCTCGAAGCCGAGGCGTTCCTGGCGTCCAAAGGCTATCTGGTCCGCGCGGTCGCCAACTACGGCCTGCCGAACGGCATCCGCATCACCATCGGCCTGGAAGAGCAGAACCGAACGGTGGTCGGGCTGCTGGCTGAGTTCCTGGGGCGCTAGATGTCCAACCCCGGAATCCTCTACCCCAAGCTCACCGTCATCGGCTTCGGCCTGATCGGCGGTTCGGTGATCCGCGCCGCCCGCCAGCAGGGCGTGGTCGGCGAGGTGACGATCGCCGACGCCAGTGAAGCTCACCGCGCCCGCGCCCTCGAGCTGGGCGTCGCCGAGCACGTCACCGGCGACCTGGCCGAGGCCGTGCGCGACGCCGACCTGGTGGTCATCGCCACCCCGGTGCTGTCGATCCCCGGCCTGGTCGCAGAGATCGTCCCGGCCATGAAGCCCGGCGCCACCCTGACCGACGTCGGCTCGACCAAGGCGAATGTCGCCGAGGCCTTCCGCGCCCAGGACATCTCGAAGATCTTCGCCATCCCCGGCCACCCGATCGCCGGCACCGAGCAATCGGGCCCCGACGCCGGTTTCGCCGAGCTATTCGAGAACCGCTGGACGATCCTCACGCCTCTGACCAGCGACGACGAGCACTACGCCGCCGCCGTCGCCAAGCTGTCGGCCTTCTGGCGCGCCTTCGGGGCCCAGGTCGAGCTGATGGAGGAAAAGCACCACGACCTCGTCCTGGCCGTCGTGTCCCACCTGCCCCACCTGATCGCCTACACCATCGTCGGCAGCGCGGCCGACCTGGAGAACGTCACCGAGAACGAGGTCATCAAGTACTCGGCCTCGGGCTTCCGCGACTTCACCCGCATCGCCGCCAGCGACCCGACCATGTGGCGCGACATCTTCGTCGCCAACAAGGATGCGGTGCTGGAGATGCTGGGCCGCTTCACCGAAGATTTGCAGGCCATGAGCCGGGCCATCCGCTGGGGCGACGCCGACACCCTGCACACCCACTTCACCCGCACCCGCGCCATTCGCCGGGGTATCGTGGCGGCGGGCCAGGAAAGCGCCGAGCCGAACTTCGGCCGCGATCGCGGTAAACACTAGGGTCCATGGACCTCAAGCGCGCCCTCGGCCTGGCCCTCTGCGCCGCCGCTCTGGCGCTGGTGGGCTGGGGCCTGCTGGCCGCGCGCAGCTCGGCGGACAAGCCGGCGCTTGCGCTGGTTAAACCGCCGCCCTGGGTCGAGGTCTATCTCTATCACGACGGCGCCTTGAGGGTCGGCGACAAGCCGTCCAGCCTCCAGGCCTTGCCCGCTGACATCGCCGCCGCGGCCGGCTCGCCTGATCGCAGCATTCAGGGCGTGAGGCTGACCGAGGAGGTCACAGTCGACAGCCGCATTTACAAGGCGGTGATGGCGCGGATCCGGGACTCGGGCTGGAACCGCATCGACTTGAACGTCGTCAGGGAAGGGCAACTTCCGGGTGAGGCCCCGAAGCCACAGTCGTACGATCTTCGTTAACTGCCCCCTGGCGCCACGTCGTCGAACGCTGTAATCGCCCGCCTCCCGAAGGATGAGGACCATGACGCACAAAGCTCCAGTCAATTCGCAACTGTTCTCGATGCTCGACCGCCAGGTCGAGTATGCGAACGCGCGCGCGTTGGAGGGGATCACGGTCTAGGGTTCGACTGAACTCGGGAAGTCCGAAAAGCCCCTCCTGGCCACAAGCCGGAGGGGTTTTTCGTTTGTGCGGAAACTTGCCGGACCTGCCGCCAGGAGGGGGAGCAAGAGGAGAGAAGCCGATGAGCGGCTTCATGCATATCGAAAGCGAGGGCGCGCCGATTAAGGCGTGGACTCAAGGGGTTCCGATCGAGGACTCCGCCCTGAAGCAGCTGCGCAACGTCGCCAGCCTGCCGTTCATCCACAAGCACGTGGCGGTGATGCCCGACGTGCACTGGGGGATGGGCGCGACCGTGGGCTCGGTGATCCCGACCTACAAGGCGATCATCCCGGCCGCCGTGGGCGTCGACATCGGCTGCGGCATGATGGCGGTGCGCACCTCGATCCGGGCCGAGCACCTGCCCGACAACCTGTTCGGCGTTCGGTCGGACATCGAGGCCGCGGTGCCGCACGGCCGGACCGACAATGGCGGGCGCAACGACAAGGGCGCCTGGCAGGTCGAGCCGCCGGCCATCGCCGCCGAGAAGTGGGCGGGGCTGAAGGACGGCTACGACGCCATCGTCGAGCGCAACCCCAAGGCCGCCCACCCGCGCGGGTACGGCCACCTGGGCACGCTGGGCACTGGCAACCACTTCGTCGAGTTGTGCGTCGACGAGGCGGGCGACGTCTGGGTGATGCTGCACTCGGGCTCGCGCGGCGTCGGCAACCGGTTCGGCACGTTCTTCATCGAACGGGCCAAGTCCGAGATGCGCCGGTGGTTCATCAACCTCCCGGACGAGGACCTGGCCTACTTCGCCGAGGGCAGCGAGGGTTTCAACGACTACGTCCGGGCCGTGGCCTGGGCGCAGAAGTACGCCCTGGCCAACCGTGAGGTGATGATGGACCAGGTGCTGGCCGTGCTGAAGCGCACGTTCCCGGACCTGACCGTGACGCAGCATGCGGTGAACTGCCACCACAACTACGTGTCGCGGGAGAAGCACTTCGGCAAGGACGTCTACCTGACCCGGAAGGGCGCGGTGTCGGCCAAGGCCGGAGAGCTGGGCATCATCCCGGGCTCGATGGGCGCCAAATCGTTCATCGTCCGCGGCCGGGGCAACCCGGACTCGTTCTGCACCTGCTCGCACGGGGCCGGACGGGCGATGAGCCGGAACGAAGCCAAGCGGCGCTTCACCCTGGCCGACCACGCGGCGGCCACCGCAGGCGTCGAGTGCCGCAAGGACGCCGACGTGATCGACGAAACGCCGATGGCCTACAAGGACATCGACGCGGTGATGGCCGCCCAGAGCGATCTGGTCGACATCGTTCACACGCTGCGCCAGGTGGTGTGCGTCAAGGGCTAGCGGACGCCGTCCGGTCGCGAGACCGGGCGGCGTTTCGCGTTGCGCCCATACGGCCGCAATCGCGCAATACGGCGGCAACATTGAAGGCCGAAGAGGCGATGAGGGACATTATCTCCTGAGAGGAAACACCCGATGCGACGCACTTTGCTCGTTGCGCTCGGCGCCGTCGGCGTCCTGACCGCCGGAACCGCCACGGCCCAGGAAGGCCCGCCACCGCCGCGCCGGATGCCCGCGCCGGAAGAGGTCTTCAAGTCCTGGGACACCAATGCCGACGGCGTGGTCGACAAGGCCGAATGGGTCGCCGCCAAGCGGCCGGAAGACCGCTTCGCCATGATCGACGCCGACAAGGACGGCAAGATCACGCTGGACGAGATGAAGACCGCCTTCGAGACCATGCGTCAGCGTCGGATGCGCCAGGATGGCGAAGGTCCGCCGCCGCCGCCCGAAGCCAACTAAGCCTAGCGCTGGGCCAACAGGTTCGAGACCCAGACGGGGCGGCGCAGCCACCCCGTCGCAGCGGGCGTCGACTTTGGGGCGAAGATCCAGCGATAACCGATACCCGGCACGGTCTCGATGAAGCGCGGGGCGTGAGCATCATCGCCCAACGCCCGCCGCAACGCCTCGATGCACAGGCTCAGCGCCTGGCCCGAGCCGTCGCCGGCGCCCCACATCATCTCCACCAGATGCGCGCTGGACACCGTCAGGCCCGGCCGGTCGGCAAGGGCCATCAGCAGGTCGAAAGCGCGCGGCTCCAGGGCGCTGGTCCCGTGCGGGGCCTTGAGGCGACGCGAGCCGATCTCGACCGTGACGTCACCGAACGCCATGCGATGCGGGACGGCCGGAGCCGGATCGAAGCTACGAGGGGTTTCGGTCAGGATTGGCACGCGACGCTCGACTCCATACTCGCCCCCGCGACCGCCGGCATGGAGACGGCAAGTTGCGGCGTGAATTTGTCCGCGCCCGCTCTTTCGGGCCGCGTTTCCGCTAGAGCTTCAACGCCTCGCGCAGGAAAGCGTCCGCCTTGTCTAACATTTGAGCACGCGCCTGGCTGTCATCCAGCTGATGATCCAGGCCTGGATAGACGACGAGCTCGGACTTGCCGCCGGCGGCCTTGAGGCGCGATTGCATCAGACGCGATTCCGCAATGCTGACATTCATGTCCTGGTCGCCGTGGAACATCAGCACCGGCGCCTTGATCAGGCCGGCGTTCTGGGCGGGCGAGCCCTCCTTCACGTGTGGCCCGCGACCGATATAGCCGTCGACGCGCTTGAAGCTGGTGAAGGCCCGGGACTCCTCTCGCAGCGCGTCCAGGTCGGTGACCGGGGCGATGGCGACGATCGCCTTGAACAGGTTGGCGTCCAGCACCGACGACTGCAGGGCGGCATAGCCGCCGTACGACCAGCCGACGATCGCCAGCTTGCCCGGCGCGGCGATCCCCTGTGTCGACAGCCAGCGGCCGGCGTCGACCACGTCGCCAATCGCCGTGCGCCACGATTGGAAACCGTTCTTCTGGAACCAGGCCTCGCCATAGCCGGCCGAGCCTCGGAAGTTGGGCTGCAGCACCGCAAAGCCGCGCTGGGCGAAGTATTGCGCCAGCCAGTCGAAGCCCCACTCGTCACGGCTCTCGGGACCGCCGTGCGGCATGACGATGGCCGGGATGTTCTTTCCGTCCGAGCCGAGCGGCAGAGTCAGATAGGCGGGAATGTCGGTCCCGTCGGCGGCCTTGTACGACACGGGCTTGACGGGCGAGAGCTTGTAGCCCGCCAGTTCGGGTCGGCCCGGCGTTACCTCGGCCAAGCGCTTGGCGGACTTGTCATAGAGATAGTAGCGGCCCGGCTCGACATCGGCGCCGGCCCACAGCAGCAGGCGCGAACCGTCCTGACTGGCGTCTAGGAAGCGGATCATCGGCTGGTTCAGGGCCTTGGACAGCGCTGCGGCCATGGCCTTCAGCGCCGGGTCGAAGAATTCGACGTGGCGGCGCTCGGTGGCGTAGCTGGCGCCGACCACGCGACGCTGGCGCCCCACGCGGATCAGGCGATCGACGTCGACGGCGTCGTGCGCCAGCAGCACCTCGCGCTTGCCGGAACCGTCCAGCGCCACGCGCAAGGCGACCCGGCGACCATCCGCCCACTCGAAGCCATAGGCGGCGTTCAGCCCCTGGTCGACGTCGGTCGGCACGAACCCCGTACGCGCGTCGCCGTCATAGCTGGACAGCGGCGCCCAGGCCCCGCCGTCGGCGGGCCGGTAGAAGTAGTTCACCCGATCGGTGTCGTAGCCGACATTGGTCTTGGATCGCTGGCCGTAGATCCGCACCACGCCATGCTGGTCGGAGATGTAGCGCGCCACATCGGGACGCGGCGGTTCGACCGAGACGCGCTGCAGGGTGCTGGTGTCGACCTTTTCGACCGCCAGCCCTCGCCGCGTGTTGGCCAGCAAGGTGCCGGTCGTGGCCTCCTCGCGATAGCGCCGGGTCATCATCACCGAGCCGCCGGCCGGCTCATCGACCAGCCAGTCGATGACGTCGCCGCCGAACTGTTGATACTCGAGCACCGTGTTGTTCGACGTCGCGCTGAGCTCCCGCACATCGCCGCCGTCCGCGTTCAGCGCCACCACACGGGTAAACACCAGCTTCCGGGCGTCCTGCAGGCTCACCATGTAGATATCGCAGACCAGACGGACGTTCGACACCCAGCCACAGCCGGTTAGACGATCGGGCTTGCCGGTCGCGCTGAAGATCGGCTTGGGCTGACTGGAGCCATCGGCCGGCGCCACGACCAGCACCGAAGCCTGACCGCCGGCCAGCGGCTGGATCATGGCGATCGACTTGCCGTCGGGCGACAGGCTGGCGTCCAGCACCGACTCACGTGCGCCGAAGGCTTTGGCGGCAGGGCTTTCCGCAGCTTGAGCCGCACCGGCGAACGCCAGGGCGGCCAGACCAGACAGGGCCGAGCGACAGAACTGGATCATCTGAATCGACTTTAAGCTGAAACCCCGAGATAGACCCACTAGAGGTCAAGCCGCCGCAGGAAATCAAGTCTCGCCATCGCCGCTTGAGTGCGCGGTCCAGGCGGGCTAAACGGAGCGTCCTCTGGCGGGCGTAGTTCAGAGGTAGAACGTCAGCTTCCCAAGCTGAATGTCGGGGGTTCGATTCCCCCCGCCCGCTCCAAGGATCACAAGGGTTTACCGCCTTCTCCAACCATCCTTCCAGATGTAGTTGGGAAAAAGTTGGGAGTCGGAGTTCGCTCTTCGTGCCGAATCTCACTCCCGCCGACTGCGCCCACGGGCCTGTCTCGGTCTCTGCGCATCTAGTGCGCAGGTCTAGTGTGGACTTGGAAGCGTTGAGGGGCGGCCCCTGGCGCCTGTCCCGCGCCCGTGAAGGGCGCTGCCAGCCCGAAGGCCAACTCGGCGTAGTTCCAGCGCTTGCCGCCCCTGTACGCTTACTGATGCTGCAGGTTGGGTCGAATGCGGGGGTTTCGCCCGCGGCCTCGACCCCGTCTCGGCTTTCGCCTCGTTAGGACCGCGCTCTCCTGAGCTGAGCTAATCCGTCCCGGCTCGCAGCCCCTCCTTCTACCACAAAAGCAGAGTCGGGGAATCCCCTTAGGCCGGAACGTCGGTCCAGCGGGTCGCGTAGTCCTCGTGGATTGACGGCCATGACGCGCTCTTGCCGAAGCCGAGGTAGCGCACCCGGGCGTCAGGCCGGACCTTGTCGCGATAGGCCACTATCGGCCCCGCGCCCTTGAAGTCGACCAGGATGCGGCGATCGTCTGGCGCGCTGTCCATCGTCTGCCACTCGCTCATGATCTCCCCCTCTAGGGCTTGGGCTTGGAGCGCTCGCGGCGCTTGATCTCGTTCTCGACGGCCTCTTGCACGAAGGCCGTTCGCGTCTCGTCGGCGCGGCGAGCGTCATCCATGCGCGCCAGCGTCCCCTCAGGGAAGCGCGCCGCCATCTGCTCAAAATTGACCTTCGTGCGTCCCACGCCACGGCGAGTAGCGGATTCGACGATCTCTGACAATTTCTGATATCCGCTATTGACGCCAATCTGATATCAGCTATTTATTAGATATCAGATTGAAACGCAAGGCGGCGTTGGCCGCACCCTCAAGGATCATCGAATGAACATCACCCTGGAAAGCCTCGGCCTCTCGGTCGAGCAAATGCAAGACCGCCTCGTCGAGGCGCTGATCGACCGCTTCCTGACCAGCAACGTCAGCGACGAGGACGGCGAGCCCGTCGCCATCGTCAGCAAGTTTCAGACCTCGATCCGCGAGGCCATCCTGACCCGCGTCGACGAGAGCGTTGAGCGTCTGATCGCCCCCGCCCTGGACGGCTCGATCACCTCGTACATCGACAACTACAAGATCCAGTCGACGAACGGTTACGGCGAGCCCAAGCGCGAGCCCGAGACCATCACCGAGTACATCATCCGCCGCGCCAACGAGTACCTGACCGAGGGCGTTAACTTCGAGGGCAAGTCCAAGAAGGAGTATTCGGCCAGCGGTCGCGACTCCTACGGCTACAAGGATGCGACCACGCGCGTCGCCTTCCTGATCGACAAGCGCCTCAACGACGAAATCGCCAAGGCCATGCAGGAGGCCCTGAAGACGGCGAACGAGGCCATCACCGGCGGCCTCAAGTCGGCAGTGGCTTTCGAGCTGAACAAGATCAACGCCAAGCTCAAAGCGGCCTAACACCAACCCCAACGCGGCTTATGCCGTAGACGGAGAGACCCAGATGACGACTGCCCTTGAAGTGATGTTTGACGCCGGAGTGCGCGTCGAGGAACTGATCTACATTCCTGGCGCCGTGGCGAGCGATGAGAGCTTTCCGAAGGCCTTGGAGGAGTTCGGCGAGGACCTTCCGGCCGAAGAGGATGCCGAAATTTACAAGGCCATCCCTGCCCTTGCGCCGTTCGCCGACGAGAACAACGAACCTGAGGCGTGGCGCGTCGCGGAGGCTCTGCGCTTCCTTCCGGGCTTCCTCGTGCAGGCGGCAACGCCCGTTCGCAGGCCGTACGGGTCGAGCGGTGCTTTCACGTCCAGTTGGGGCCACTACCATACGGCGTGGCTGCACGCGCCTACCGAGGCCGATATCGCCACGGTTTGCGCCGCCTGGGCCGAGGAGCGCCACAACGAGGACATGCCGGGACGGGCCACCGCCTAGCCCCCTTCCCTACCCCCAAGACAGCAGGAGAGCGAGAGACCCCGATGAGCGAGAAGACACCCCTCGAAGGTTACCTTGAACCGGAAGCTCTGCGGACATGCTCCGACAAATACGCGGCGACCGTCAGCATCGCGATCAGCCTAAAGCGCATCGCCGACCTGATGGAAGGCCATCCGCAGAAGATCGGTGTCTGTGACGCCCTGGCTTCGATCGCCGATCGGATGCCGACGTCCTACTAGCCCCCTCTCTAAGGGGGACGAGATCGCAGGAGATTGAGATGCGCGACGAACGCCAGATCGAGCACGAAGGCGAATGATCCGCGTCACCACTACATGGCGCAACGACAACCCCAACACGATCTGGAACCGCCTTGCCGCGCGCCTGGGTCGCGAGCCCACAGATGCCGAGGGGGTTGACGAGGTCCGGCGCATCCTGGAAGAGGCCGCCGTTGAGCGCGCGATGGCCGGGAAGATGCCGCACCAGCGCAGAGCCTGAACGACGAAAGCCCGCCGCCTCAGAGAGACGACGGCCTCTTGAGTGGTCAAGGATTGCTTGACTACTGGGTCAGGTGCCCCAGCGCGATGCGCCGAAGAGGCGGACGGCCCGGTAGATCAGTGCCCGTTTGAGCGCGGGTACGCCGAGCGCCTTCATCGCCTCGTTCAACAGGTCATCGACCTCCTTCCGAGACATGGCGCCGTCCCAGCCGGCGGAGATGTAGCCCTGATCGTGCAGGACCGCCGCCTTGGCCCAGGGCCCGTCCGGCGGCAGCAAGCCGCGCGCCAGCGGCGGGATCGATGCCAGATCCGTGACCCCTGCGAACCGGATGGTCCGCAGGGCCTCGTCGGTCCAGCCGATGGGGTCAAACGAGGGCACGATAATCAGCACCCCCGACCCGAGTTCGCCAACCTCCCAGGTCAGCGGCGAGGACAGCCGCCACAGAACGCGGCCACCTCGTAGTACGGGCCGGCCGCTGCTGTACTCCAGCAGGACCAAGCCCAGGTGATCGGTGAAACGCGACATGGTCAGGTGCCGCCCGGGGGAACAGCGGGCTCGGCCGCCGGCGCCGTCTTCGGCGGGCAGCGGACCTGGCCCGAGATGGTCGCGCCCGAGCCGGGGTTGAACGCCCCGACGCTCGCCGAGTAGCTGACCAGCCGTTCGCAGTGGGCGTAGTTTTCGCCCAGGGCCCTCAGGACTTCGGCCGGATCGGTGTTGCCGGTAGCGCAGGCGCTGAGCGACAGGCACGCAGCGGCGCACGCGGCCACGAGAGTGACGCGCTTCATGGTGGTCTCCGATGCTGGAGGAATTGCCGGAACGAGCCATCCGGCGCGGCGTTCATCAGAGGATCGCATCGAAGAGCCCCTACTCTTGCGATCCCTCAAGCCCCGGCCCGCTTCCCCCTCGGCGCCGGGGCTTTTCACGTCTCAGGCCTTGCCGAGGAAGACGGCTCGCTCGGCCTCGCGCCGGTTGACCAGGCCCTGCAGCACCTTGCCGCCGGCAAACTTCCACGACCGGAAGGCGTCGGCCGCGCCGACCAAATCACCAGCCAGGAACTTTCGGCGCACGGTGCTGTCGGCGAAGTCGGCTTTGCCGCCAATCTCCCCGACGCCGATGTTGTAGGCGAGCGACACCATGGCCCCCAATTGGGCGTCGGTCGGCGTGCGGCCGGCGAGCAGGCGCACCACCTTGTCGGTCACCTCCTGCGCCACCTGGGTCAGCAGGAGATCGGCCTCGAGGCGCGTCAGGCCGCCGGGCCAGCGCTTGCGCCAGATGCGATAGGCCTGCTCGCGGTTGGTCACGGGCTTGCCGTTCTCAAACAGGGCATAGCCCCACCCGACGGTCCAGATCCCGATCGGGTCGGCCTCCGGCTCCAGAATGTGCGGGGTCTTCTTGTCGCCGTCGTGCAGGCCCTCGAAACGCTTGATGAGCGCTAGGGCGCTCGCAGGCACAGCTCGCGCTTTAGTAGTAGCCATAACGGCCTCCTTGTGGTGGAGTTGTGATGGGCGGCTCTCCTAGTCGCCGCCCAGGTCCCAGACGGCCGCGGCGCCAACCTCCCCATCGGCGTCGCGGCCAAGGATCAGGCTTTCGGCTCGACCGTCGCGGTGAGCGTGGCCCCTGCCGGTGCGTTGACCGTCGTTTGGGTGTCGCCTTCGCTGGCCGGCTTCTTGTTGCCCCAGCGCGCGCCGACGTAGGCGCCCAGCGCCGCGCCGAACGTGCCCGACGACAGAGCGGCCAGGATCGGCAGGTTGGCCTGCGGGATTGTCAGGAAGGCCAGAGCCCACATGACGAAGCCCATGATCAGTAGGCTGGCGACGACCACGATGGCGTCGAGGGTGCGGTAGTCGCGGGTCACATGGCCTCCAGCATCTTGAGGAGCAGCGCGCCGCCGCCGGCGCCGGCGACGATCTTCAGAAGGTCGAGGGTCCATTTGCCGCCCAGCAGCACGCCCTGGCCTTTCGTCTTCAGCAACTCGATCGCGTCGAGGCGGCTGTTCTGGGTTTTCTGTTCGGTGCGGACCAAGGTCATTGCGTGCTCGACGTCGGCCCTGAGGTCCGCGACCAGCTTGCGCGCTTCGGCCCGCACTTCGGCGACCCGCTCCAGTGCGTTCTGCTCCCGGAGGATGACGGTGATCTCGCGCGCGGTGTCACGCGCCTCTCTGGCGTCTGCCTGGGCGCTGGCGACGGCCTTGGTCGTCTCTTCCTGGCGCGCCTCTACGGCAGCCAGCCCGGCCAACACCTTCTGGAGCATGGCTGACGTTGGGGATGCGGTCATGCGCGCTCCTACCCTCCGGCTCTTAGGCCTGGTCGTTGTGATGGTCGTTGGTGGGCGGAACTTGGCCGCCAGAAGGCCGTTGAGCGCTCGCCGGTCGTGGCGCCCGCTCAACGCGACGTGACTGGAGCCGGCCGTCGGTGGGGAGAGTCGACGGCCGGCAACTCACATGCTCCGCCACGTCATGGAATCACGGTATCCGCCCGCCCCGATGAAGGTTTGGATCGAGCCTCGCACCCGCCCCGACAAGAACGGAGAGCCGGTGCTCTATTACGACGTCGTGACCAGCCACGGCGCCAGCATCCTCCCAATGGAGCTTTCGTTCTCGACCAGAGTGGACGCTGTCGCCTGGGCGGCGGGACGCCATCAGGTTTATCTAACGCCCAGGCCAAGAGCCGACCGCTAGGATCGCTCGTCCTTGCCCGCCCGCCGTTGGGCAGAGGATGTGTCTATGAGAGCGGCGCGACCTGTCGCCGCACCTCAGGCCAGGTAACTTTTTCAAAGGCGCCGCCCGTGTAGATCCCCGCGCCATGGCGTACCTTGAAACCGTTTCAGTCGACGGCGACCGGTTGCACCTCAAATGGTGCAAGGACGGTCAGCTACTCCCAGAGCAGATCACCATGAAGTCGGAGTTCGCGGCCCGCGAAGCCGCCGGCCTTCTCGACGTGATAAAGCCCTCATTTCGGTCTGAGGCCATGGTGCGGAACATTCTGAAGACAGTGCCGACGGGTCCCAGGCGCTCGAAGTAGGGGTGTGGGGGTCTAGGCCGCAAAGAACAGGCCGCGAACGGCGTTAGCTAGGCGTCGCCCGCCCGCCGCGTGACCAGCCTTGTTCCAGTGCGTCTTGTCCGGGTTGAGCTCAAAGTCACCAATGCTGGTTCCCGTTGGCGCTCCAGTATCACCGCCCCCGAATTGCCAAGGCGACGAGGCCGTGGAAACCGGAACGGTGAAGACTAGAGGGTCGCTGACGGAGACCGCTGCGGTGAGTATGGTGTTCTCCATCGTGATCGTGGTGGCGTCAGGGCCACGGTTCCCTGCCCAGCACCCAAGCACGATAACCACGGCTTTTGGATACAGCGTTCTAATGCGCTGTAAGCAATTGACCACTTCGACTGCCACCGCCGAGGGCGTTTGCGAATAGTCATTGTAACCAGTCGCGATCACGACGACGTCGGGGGTGACACCCGGATGAAGTGTCGGCCATAGCGCGATTTGATCGTATAGCTTCGACCGCCCCGCGCCAGCCGTGATCCAACCCGTACCGCCAACCGACAGCTGATAGGGGTTATCCCAACCCAGCAAGCGTGCCGCAACATTGCCAAATGCCAAGGCTCCGGGTTGACCAGGGGCTTCAATCAACTGGCCTTCACCGTAACTGTCGCCTGCATAGAATACGATGACGCCGTCTGAGACGTAGGGGCGCTGACAGCTCTCCGTAGGTTTCACCCGCAGGCCTAGAAACCCGGCCTGCATACTGGCCTCAAACCGGATAGTCCGTTGCGCACGGACACCACTGAAGTCGACTTTTATGTAGTTAACACCGTTGTTCACAGCATAGGCGACCGGAGTCTTGGCGACGTAACGACCGTCGACCATGATCCGGAAGTAAAAACTCGTGAAGCCCTGGGCGACGAACTCCATGCTATCGCCACTAGTTTGGGTTTCAATGGACCAACCCCACGCCTGTCGATCAGGGGTCCCTGTGAGGATGCTCGAAAGGTTTCCGTTGGTGTTCGGTGAAACGCTGGCGACGGGGAATACCATCTGAGTGTTGTCGGCTTTAAGCGTGGGATTGCCACCCAAGACGCGCCAAGCGGCCGTACCGGTCGTGATGCTGTACGCTTTGGACAAGTTGGCGTCGTGAGTCCCCGACACCGAAACTGCTACGCCCGACGCTTCGGAAGCATCCTCAGGGTTGAAGGCCTGAGCGGCAGCGGCAGCTCGTTTCAACTTTTCAATTTTCGCTGCGTTTGACGCAGAAAAAACTCGCGTGGTCGCGGCCATCTATGCGGCCTCCATCAGGTAGGCGCCGTCCTGATCGGTCAGGTACGTGCCGTCAGGATCGATGAGGAATACGAAGCCGGGAGGCGGGTAGACCCCACCACCCTTGCGAGGTTGAGGGGTAAGGCTCAGCCCCAGGCCGAGGCGAAGGCCCGGCATTAGGCGAGCCTCACGGCGCACTTCTCGGCGGCGTCGGTGACGGCGAAGTCGCGTGAAGTGCCCGCCGGGAGGAGCCAGCCGGCGCCAGGGGCAGCTTCGGGCGCACCAGGGCCGAACTTCACCCAGATCGCGGCATCGAGCGCGGTCACGTTCCAGACTTGGCCAACGAGCGCGGTACCGGACACGATGTCCGGCACGACGGCGGAGACACCGGTGGGCGTCACCGTCTTCGCTGCGACTTCAACGGAGTCGGCGACGGGCATAGTCGAGCCCGTGGAAGCTCGGGCGCGGGGCGAGACTTGGGACAGGACGACGTGAGCGGTAGGCATTGGGCGGATTTATCCTTCCGGCTCGGGAAGGGTCTCCGGCACACTCCGGCCGGAGTGCGGACATGCCAGGCTCCGAAGGGGCTGGCTCCAATGCTTTTGAGCGCCCCTCGGCGCGGTGGATAGGAACGAACCCGCTGCGGCGGGCGGTGTCAGGCGCTCGGCGACCGAACCGTGACGTGGACGAACAGAACTTCGGTCCCGACGGGCTCGGTGATGGGCTTTTCCTGGCCCAGGACGGTCGGGATGAGGCCGGTCTTCAGGATCACGAAGCGGGTCACCCGCCCGCGAACAAAGGCGATGGCGTCGGCGAGGCTCGTGGGCGTGGTCAGGCCGTGGTCATAGGTTCGGGCGTTGTCGGCGGCCTTCTCGACGACAGCGGTCGCAACAGGCCAGGCCGTGAAACGTCCGGCTGGCAGGGGCGGCGACCACGAACCATCCGCCGAAACCGCCACCCGCCTCGAATAGGGCGCGAGGCCCTTCATCGCTCCCTTGGGCGCGACCATCTCACGGCCAACCTGCATCGGCGGCCGCGCGCGTAGCGGCGACGCCGGCAATAGTCGTCTGGGCGCGGACCAGGGCCTTGCGCTGAACCCGCCAGATGGCATTGGCCTCTTTGCGCTGAGACCCTGCCTCGAAGCAGCGGAGGAACTGCTCGGCCGGCGCCAGGACGGTTGCGTTGTCCGAGACGATGACCTTGATGACGGCGGTAGGGTTGCCTTCCAGCACGGCGGCAAGCGCCCTCGCCTGCTGGCCCTGCCAATCGGTGATGTTGACCGCCCCCATCTGAAGCGCTCGTACCCCGGCGGCGACCGTCTGGCCGGTCATCAGGAGGGCCGGCGTTGCCTCAAAGTCGAACTGCAGATCCAGGGCGTCGCGGGCGTCACTTGCCCGGTCGATACGGGCGCACTCGTCGGCAATGACTTGGTCGATCGACCCAACCAGCGCGGCGACCTCCTCGGCCGTCAGCTCGCGGGAGACCGGCGCTAGAGCCTCGCCGTCAGGCCCGCGCTCAACACGAAGTTCGATCATGGCTTCACTTCCTATAGGTGCGGATAGCCCCGCCAGCGACGAAGGTGTTCGCGCCATTGCCCAGGCCGAAGCGGACATGGGTGACGGCGCTGGCTACGCGTGCATTGCCGACGCCAATTTGACCCGCGCTCGATGCGGCGGGAGCCCCGCCAAGCGCGCCTGAGACAGCGCCCCGGATGATCGGCATCGTGGTGTTGTAGGCCGCCAGCTCGACGTTGCCGTAGAACGCCGCGAGGTTTCCGGTGTTGACCGGAATGAGCGACGAGAAGGTCGAGCCATTCGTGCTCACGGCCATGTAGAGGACGTCGACGCCAGACGGGACCACGCCATCGATCTCGAACTTGAGGTCGTTGAACCCGGAAGGGACAGCCAGGGTGATCAGGTTGGGCGTGCCGGTCGGATTGAAGGTGTTGTCGAGCACCCACGCCGAAGCCGGTCCAACGTTGCCCTGGTCGCCCTTGTCGCCCTTGGGGACCAGGATCATCACCAGGTCAGCGCCATTGTCGAAGGGGTTGGCCGCCGAAACCTGAACGTTCGAGAGGGCGATGTTGGCGTAGCCGGCCGCCGCGGTGTTGGCCGTCGCGGTCGCCACCATCCACTTCAGCGGATTGCCGACCTGATAGATGAACACCGTGCCCTTGATGGCGCTGGTGCTGGTCAGCAAAGCCAGGCGCGGCGCAGCCGAGACGCCCTGATTGTCCAGGTTGTCGGCCAGGGCCGCCGTCGCAGAGCCCTGGGTGAGATTGTTCAGGCGCAGCTTGCCGTTGCCCGGGTCGCCGACCGCCGCCGACGCGCCATCGAACGTGTAGGTCAGGACGATCCCACCCGGCGCGGCCGCAAGGGCCAACTGTGAGAACATGGGCGCGAGCAGATTGGCGAAGGCCTGATGTTCCGTTGTCAGGGTAACCAGCCACGCCACCAGGGCATCAGCCCGAGCGTCGAAGTTCGTCGGATCTTGGGTGGTCGGAGGCGTCGGTGGGGGCGTGAAGACGTAAGGGTCCACGATCAGACCTCCTCAAGCTCAAGGTTGATGATGGCGTCGTTCGGATGATCCATGCTGATCGACAGCTTCTTGTAGACGCCGAGGATCAGCAGTGCGGGGAAGTAGCCCGATGCCTGGTCGTCGAGGCCTGACCAGAGGGCCGGGACGGCGTTCAGGTCGTCGATCAGCGCCAGGATGGTCGGGACGGCGGACTTCTTGCAGAGCACTTGCGCGGTGACGCGCGGCACCGAGCGCTTCTTTTGAAGGATCGCGGTGCCAAAGCTGTCGCGTTCGATCTTCGAGAAGTTCAGCCCCTCGCGCTCAGGGCTGTGCAAGGTGATGCCGAGATAGACGCTCTTGCCCATCACGACGCCGCCGCACGTCACGGGGCCGGTTGCCCGGGTAAGGGTGATGGTGATGACGGCGTTGGTGTAGGGCGGCAGGTCGAAAAGCGCCGCTTCGTTGCGGTAGCGGAACGGGCCGAAGAAGTAGCCGTACCAGCCGGTCGTCATGCGATCGAGCAGGTTGACCGTGTAGCTGCGACGCTCAACGCCACCGACAGTCACCTTCACCGTCACCGTGTCGGCGATCAGCCCAACCAGGCCAAGGGAGTCGACGCGGCTTCCCGGCGTCACCACGACCGTCAGCGGCGAGGCCGTGGTCGTTCCGGTGTTTCGGTCCAGATCGAACATGGCCCAACGGTTGGTCGGGCCAATGTCGAGCCAGTTGGCGGTGTCGCTCTCTGGCGCCGTCGTTCCGGCCCCTGCGACCAGGCGCTGGTAGACGCGGTGGGTTGCGGTGCGGATGACCTTGAAGTCCTTGGCGTAGGTCGTGCCCGAGACCCAGGCGACCTCGCCGCCCGCCACATCCGGTTCACCAACGGCCGGCGTCGTCAGCATTGCTGGCGTGACGGTCAGCGGAGGAATGACGCGCATCAGGCGTTGACCGTCTTCATCGCTTCGCCCCCGTCGGTGCTGTTGCGGATGTAGCTTTCCAGCTTCTTGATGTCCGAGGCCTGGCTCGCGACCGTCTGGCGAAGGGTCCGCAACTCAGCGACGACCGCGGCCCAACCGTTGTCGTTGGCCGCGCCGCCGCCTTGGGGTGTGAACGTCGCCATCTCGCCGGCCGAGACCCGCGCGATGGGCTGGTTGTTCAGGCTCAGGATGTTCTGGTCGATGCCGGGGTTTCCACCCAGGATCATCGAACCGCCATTGGCGAAGGCTGGGAGGCCCTTCTGGTCCGCCAGCATGCCCTGCCACATTCTGGCGATAGCGGCGGGGATGCCGGCCTGGCGCTGCGACTCCTGTAGGGCCAGAGCCCGCGCCCAAGCGACGTCGAGCTGATAGCCGGCGGACGACGACTGCGTGTTCTGGGAGGCTTCCAGGAACGTCCGGATCAGGGGCTCGATGTCCCCGCCCTTCTTGGCGCCGGCGATCAGGTTCGACTTGGCCGCGTCGTAGCCCGCCATCTGGCCAGCCATGCCCAATTCGCCCGAAAGTTCGTTGGCCAGGTCCTTCAGGCTCTTGGTCAGCTCGTAGGACTTGTAGATCGTGTCCAAGAGGCCGTTGCCGAGGGATTTCATCGCCTCAGCTTGGCGCTCATAGGCCGCGGTCAATTCGTTGGCGACATGGGCTTGGATGCGCGCTGTTTCAGCGGCGGCAGCAAGCGCCGCTTCCTGCTCAGCTGCGGCCCTGGCGGCTTCCTCCGCCTGAAGAGCCGTCGCCGCCGCGGCATCCTGTAGGCCATAGAGTTTGTCGATCAGATCGCCCAGCGCCGGATCAAGCGCGACAGCTTCCGCCCTCTCCTTCCCGCGAGCCTTGGCCAGCAGGTCGGCCGACGACAGGGTGAGCTTGTCGATCTCGTCTTGGATTGAAGAGCGGCGGGCCTCGACCTGGGCAGCCTTCTCCGCGGCCTTGGCGGCGGCTTCGGCGGCGTCCGTCGCGGCGTAGAGTTGCTTCTGCAGGTCGACCAGCGAGGGGTCGAGCTTCAGCAGCGCGGCGAGTTCATCCTCACGGCGGGCGGCGACGGCCTCCAGGGTCTTGCCCTGGGCCTCCAGCATCGAGATCTCGATCGAGCGCTTGGTGTCGGCGACCGTCTGGACGCGCTGCGCCTCTTCGGCCTGGCGGCGGGCCTCTTCCTCCTGGCGCGCACGCTTCTTGGCGCCGCCGCCGCCGAAGAGCGATCCCAGCCCCCCTATCACCGCGCCGATGCCAGCGCCGGCGAGCGTGCCAAGGCCGGGTAACAGGGCGGTGCCCAGGGCAGAGCCGGCGAAAGCCGCGCCGCTGAGCGCGCCGGACGCCGCACCGCTGATGCCCGCACCAACCTTCCCGCCGACGATCGAGCCGACGCCCATGCCGACACCCGCCAGAGCTTGGATCTTCTGCAGTTCGGTGGCGTTCTGGCCCAGCGCCACCTTCACCTTCGCCAGGACGTTCAGCAGGCCGGCGAAGCCTGTAGACCAGTCGTTCTCGGCAATCGCGCGGCCGATGTCCTCGATGTCGAAGCGTAGACCCCGCGCTTGGCCAGCGGCTTCCTCCATCTCGAACGCAAGATTTTCGAGATCGCTCGGGATGCGGATGTCGCCCAAGGTCCGGTCGAGTTGTTGCGCCGCGGCGTTCAGGTCGCGCGTGCGCTTTTCGGTCGCCTGGATGACGGCAGCCATATAGGGCCAGATCTCCTCCGACGCCTTGAGCAGCTTGTCCTCGTCGAAGGGCTTCAGGCCGGCAAGCTGCTCGACCTCCTTGGCGACCGATCGGACTGCGGTGGCGGTGCGGGTGGCGGCGTCCGCTTGATCGCTAAAGGCAGGTACAGGCGCGAGGTAGGCCTCGTTGCGATACTTGTTGACGGCCTCGTATGCCTCCTTGGCGATCTTCAGGTTCTCAGCCGCCTCCTTGTAGAAAGGATTAGCCTTTGGATCCGTCGCCTTTGCCGGCGCTACGACCGCGAAACCGCCGGCCCCGCCAGCGGACATCATCGTCGGGCCCGGCTTGTTGACCCGGTCGAACGCCTTTTGGGCCTCGCTGTATTTCTGAGCCGCCTCCATAGCTTGGTCGTTCAGCTTGCGCAGCGCGTTCTCACGCAGCAGCTTGTTCTGCTGCTCGAGCGAAACGTTCGAGGTGCGAAGCCATTTGTCGTAGTTGCGCAGGCCGTCAGCGGCCAGTTCAGCACCGACGCCCGCCTGGGTCAGGTAGGGAGATATCTGGGCCAGTTCCTTGTTCTGGTCCTGCAAATCCTTATTGAGGTCCTTGAGCGCCTTCGCCTGCTTCTGGTGCGCGTCCACGAGATACCAAACACCAGCCCCGACCGCGGCTAGGCCTGCGATCCAGGGGGCAAACGTGACGATCAGGCCGCGCGCCGCTGTGGCCATTTGGCCAAGCGCGGTCTTCACGCCCACGCCCTCGGCTTTCATCTGGGCAAACACGTCGACGACCTGCGGCGTTTGCTGCACCAGGGTCATGAACACCATCTGGAGCGGCTTGCCCGAGGTCGCGGCGGCGATGAAGCCGCCCCCCATGTCCGAAGCCTGGCGGCTCAGGTTCAACATGGCGTAGGTCAGGTTCTTTGACCCACCAACCGCTGTCGCGTGGCCCTTGTTCAGGTTGTCGATGGCCAGCAGGTCGGACGTGGCGGCGCGCGTGACCTTGCTCAGCGAGTCCTCGTACTGGCGAGCGGTGATCGCGCCGTGCGCCAGGGCGTCGTCGAGGAGCTTCGTGTTCTGCGCGAGTCGCAGTTGAACGGCGGCAAACGGGTCAAGCGAGGCACGCAGGCTGTCGTATTGCCGAGAGAGCGAAGCGACCTGCGCCGCGGCGGCTGCTTGGGCTTGCGCCCCCTCGCGTGCGGCGGCGGCCTCCTCGGTCGCGCGCTGACGGGCCATGCGCAGGCGGAAGGAGGTGACTTGTTGGGCGGAGCGCTCGGCCTCCCGGTCGGCGTCTGCAATCGCCTTCGCCGCGGCGCGTGCCGCTTGGCTTTCTTCCCGCTCAGCCGCGCGGGCAAGCGCCACGCGCTCGCGCATGATTTCGGCCTGAATGGCTTGAGAATGCTTCCATGCGGCCTGTGCTTCGCGGGCGGCGTCAGCTTCGGCCTTTGCCACCACTCTCGCCGCCTGCTCCTGTTGCTTCGCCAATGCGCTCGCCGCCTGCGCATTGCGGATCATCATCAGCGCCGTCGCCTCTTGCGACGCGCGGAAGCTGCCATCTTCCTTCGCGAACCGACCCAAGCTGTCGCGGGCCTGGCCATAGACGGTGGCGAGGGCCCTCATCGACTTCTCGGCGTTGCCAGCCGCCGTTCCCGAAAGGCCTTGGGCGATGGCCGCGTCGCGCTGCGCGGCGCTGGTCCTGGTGAATTGATCTTCGACTTCGCGAGCAGCCCCCTTCATCGCCCTGAGGGAAGCGGTCGCTTCGTCGGCCTTCGGGACGCGAACGTCCAAGGCCAAAGTTGCCAAGGTTTCCATGGGTCACCTCCAGGCTTTCACGCACGACAAGCGCCCGCCGAAGCGGGGCTGTGTGGACTTGATCTGTTCAGGGTGACGGCCTGCCGGATGCGCGCGAGAGTTGCGGCTTCAACGGGAGGGCGTGATGTCTACTGAGAAGGAACTTCTTGAGCTGGTCGTGACCGGTCAGGTCATCCAGCGCGCTAAAGAAATGCGCCTAGCTTACAAACAGCGGCGGAACCGAGACGTCGACACTGGCAAAGAGGTGCCGCCAGAGAAGTTGGACTCGGACTTTATAGAAGAGGCCGTCGCTGAGCTGCGAGAAAACCATCGGCTGGTTTCGGGCCAGCTGGACTGGAATACCTAGGCCGCCAACGCGCCGCAGTTTTCGACGAGGGACCGCAACTCGCGGCGAAGGGAGCGGATCTCCTTGAGAAGCTCCGCGAAGACGTCGTCGCCGGAGTCTTTGGCGCGATCTGCGCCTTGGTTGAGGAAAGCGGAGAACTCCTCGTCGGTGCCATAACCTGGCATTGAAACCTCCATGGATGGATGGGTGGGGCTCTGGATGTCCAGAGCCCCTGTTAGACTAGTGCGATTGCGGCGGCGCGTGCCTGACGGTCACGCTCAGCCCTGTCGCCGAGAACGTCGATCACGTAGGCGCGGCCTTCAGCCACTCGGTACGCATGCAGCTGGAAGCCGTTTGCCATCGTGATCGTCGTGATCTCGGATGGCTTCAGCCCGCAGGCCAACGCCATCTTGGCGACGCAGGCTCCATCCTCATGGATGAAGGCCATCGCCTGAATGAACTCGCGCTCGGACTTCCCGGCCTTGAACTTTGAGGACGCAGCGACTGGGAGCGCCGCTGCGCCCGCGACGATCGCCAGGCCTCCAAAGAGAGAGCGGCGTGTGGTAGAGGCGTGATCAGCCTGTGACATCGGAAAGCCCTTTCCGTGTTGTGGGTCAGGGCCGGTGCAAGAGGTGAGATGCTTGCTCCGGCCTGCATTTAGGGATATCCCTATTTCATGACCTCGTCAATACGGGATATCCCGAAATCAAGGGGCCGCCCTAGCTCAGGCGGCCGAAAGCCGGGCGTGCTTGTACGTTTGCCCGACGAAGAGCTGGCGGCAATCGATGCCTGGATCGAGGTCCAGGATGACAAACCATCCCGTCCAGAAGCTATCCGCCGTTTAGCGGCGAAGGGCCTTCTCGATTAGCTGCAATAGTCAGCCCAGCGTTTATCGAAGAACGCATCGCCCTTCGGATCTATCACGGCGCTGTTGTCAGTTCCTATGAACCGGGTGAAGCCGCTGTATCCTCCGAACCCGTTCTTGCCGTTGATCTCGCCGCAGACGAAAGCGCCACCCTGGCGGACATTACGGAATTGAGCCGATGCCGGATCACGAAGCTGATTAGCCGCCAGATTCTTGACTTTCTCGATCCGCCCACCGCACCCGGCAAGGCCCAGACAAAGCACCGCAACGATAACTGTCCGCATGACACCCTCCCGAAAACCCTGGACGCTATCTTGACCCAAGAGCCCATGGAAGATGACGACGGGTTTTCCGAGGGCGTGATGTACGCCTGCCCTGCGTGCGACCACCCTGACTGGCTCCATCCCGAGATGGTTGGCGGCGAGGACGACTCCCTATGGTGTGCCGAGTGTGCTCATGAGCTGGGCCCGTGGGGGCCACTCTATCGCCGCCTCTTCCCCGGCGCAGCCATGCTTGCCGAGACGCTGGCGAAGAAGTCCTAAGCCTCTTCCTGCGCCGACGCGTCGCCTTTCGACTTGCCCTTAGCCTTGGGCGCCATAGCGACCAGATATTCCGTATCGAGACCGAGGATGGCCCGGCGCTCCCAGGGCTCGAGTGTAACGCCCTCGTCCCTTTCCCACGCCTGGATTTCCTCGCGCGGCATGCGCATCGGCCCGAAGCCATTGCTGGGCCGGGTCTGGGTGATGTCCGCGAACCAGTTCCAGACATGAAGAGCGTGCGGCGATAGCGGAGGTGGATTGGCGAGCCGTTCCGACGCTGCCTCGTCACCGCCTCGCGCCAGGGCCTTCAGATGATCGCGCAGCGGCGCGCCGTCTTCCTGGCGCGCCGACAGTTCGAATTGCTCTCGTCCGAACGCGATCAGGCCGCGGACGAGAGACGCATAAAATTGCTCAGCGTGTTCGACGCCGCGGTGACCTGCTCGGCGATCTCGCTGTTGCGGCTGATGAGCCGGAAAGCGTTCTCGGCCGACCAGTCCTGTTTGATGCCGCGCCAGCCCACGAGGCGCACGGCGGTCAGGCGATGGCCAAAGGCGATGTCGTCCTCGATGGGAGTGAACTCGACGGCGCCGCCGACGGCGGTCGCCTGGGCCTGCTTCTTGCGGCGGTCGTTGACGAGGCGATTGACCTCGGCCTGGACCTTGTCGGACTGGCCGCCGAGGACCAGCAGAAAGACGCCGGAGCCGCTGCCGTCCTTGCGGATGTACTCGACTTCGAACGGGGTCTCGCCGGCGGTGACTGCGTCAAGGTCGCTCAGGTCCACCAGGGTCGGCGTGTCGGTGATCTCTTTCATGGGGATGTCCTCTTGGACGCCGCTAAGCGACGTGCTTCCAGATTTTTTGGGTCTTGATGGCGCTGATCACGCCCTGCCGGACGCCGTAGTCAGAGGCGATATCCTTCTGACGTCGGCCGTCTCCGCGAATGGCGCGCACATCGTCGGGGGTAAGTTTTGAGTGCGGATAGCGCTGCCCCCGAGCCTCGCGCTCTATGCGACGCTCAAGCACTTCACGATCAGATGCGTTCAGCGGCAGATGCCGCCACTCCTCGAACCTTTTGATCAGACTGACCTGGGCCTTGCTGATCCCGTACGCCGCCGCAATCGTCTCGTGAGCGCGCACGTCAGATCGGATCTCAAGCACCTGCTCATCCCGGAGTACGGCCGCGCTATGGTCTTGGCCGAACTCGTGCCGGCGCTTAGCGACCTTGTCAGCGGTGTTGTCTGCGTCAGTGCCTAGAAACAGGTGGCCGGGCTCTATGCAGGCCGGATTGTCGCACCGATGACACACGATCAGCCCATCAGGGATCGGCCCGTGGGCGATTCCGAATGCCACTCGGTGAGCCAAATAGCCTTTGTTCTCGATACTGATGCGGCCATAGCCAGCCCGGTTTCGATTTCCGCCCCACTCTAAGCACCCAGAGACTGGATTGCGCGTCGAGAGAGCGGCAAGCCGCTCAGTCGGGGAGCCTGCCTTGTAGCGAGGCTCGCTGATGCCGACGCCTCGCCGAAGTTGATTATAGTGAAGCTGGCACAGGCCCCGGGCCAAGTGCGGCCGATCGCACGACGAACACTTTCTATCGTTCGAATTCACGGCGTCATCCAGCCAAGGTTATACTTGGCTGGATCATACCCACTTCTGCTACGCCATGGAATCTTGAAGACTGACGATGGTCTGGTGGTTCGCCAGCGCCGCGCCGCCTGTCGCCGGGATCTGGGCGGTGCCGTTGTAGGTGCCGATGATTTCCTTCTCGCCATCATCGGTGTCGTCGGTGAAGAGCTTCACGGCCGGCAGGACGATGGTCACGAACTCGGCGTTGGCGGTGCCGTCGACGGGGATCGGGATGGCGATGGCCACGATGTTCTGGTTCTCGCGGATCTGCGCGAGCGTCAGGCTGCCGAACTTGGCGGTGATCGAGACCGTGACGCCAATGCGGCCGAGCTGATGCCCGGAACGCGCCTGACTGCCGACTTCGGCCTCGCCCGGCCCGACATTGCCCGTGATGTTGATCGTGCCGCTGGTGATGGGCGTGATGGTGTTGCCGACGATCACCTTGGCGACAGCATCCGACAGGACGGCGGTCGTAGTGGCCGCCGTCGGCGCGGTTAGAATCTCGGCGGTGCCCAGCGTGCGGGACAGGCCCACGAGATCGAACGAGACGGTAGGGTTGCCGGTGGCCGGGATGGTGATCTGGGCCGCGCCCACCTTCACATCCGGGTAGACCTTCGACGACGGGACGTCAGGGCTCCAGTCCTCCCAGGTGAAGAACGTGTCAGTGTGGCCGCTGGTCGGAACCCAGATCTTCTTGCCCGGCACGGTCAGGCCGGCGGCGGCGATCGGCCCTTCCGGCACCAGGGCCGCGCCGTTCAGCGGGATCACCGTCAGCGCCAGCGCCGTGACGGCAGTCACCAGCAAGTTCTTGTCCTTGTTCGCGGCGTTGAAGGCCGCGGTCGGCAAACGGACGAGATCGAACTGCTTCACGCCGTCGGTCAGGAAGCTGCCGGCCGCGCGACTGATGGTCCAGGCCTGGCCCGCAGCAGCGATGGTGATCGACATGCCAGCGAGCGCCGCCGTGGCGGCAGCGTCCTTGCGCAGCAGGTTCTCGAACTCGGGGACGTAGGTGGCCGGCGACAGCAGGCCGTCCAGCTTGCCCGAGGTGCTGTAGGTACCCTCGGTCTGGCCCGTTGATTGCTGGTGGTCGACGATCTCGTTGTTCTCGTAGGTGTCCGACGCCTTGCCCATCGTGAAGCTGGTGCGGCGGATGAGCTGGCTACCGGCGGTGACCGGCGTGCCTTGGATGGCTTGCTTGACGCGCTTGATCTTGCGCTTGACGCCCTGAGCGTTGGCCATGGTGACCTCCTAGGTCTGAGTGCGGGACATGCGGGAGCGCCGGCGCATGTCCGGCGGGGTCTGGCGGCCTGGGGTGGCCGATCAGTTCGGGAGTTCGGCGTTGAACGGGACGCGGACGGTCAGCACGTAGCGACCGTCGGTGTCGTTGGAGCCGGGCAGAATGCGGGGCGTGAGCCCGATATTGGTGGTGATGCCATCAGCCTCGAAACTGGCCTCGGCTTTAAACAGCGAGCGGATCGCGCGGGCGCAAGCCCAAGCAGCCCCCTTACCCTTGGCGCCGGGGAACCGCAGGATCACCTGCATGTATCCGGTCTGCAGGAAGGTGGAGCCGCCCTTCTCGGCGTTGTCCGGCGTCGCCAGGACGTGGATCACCTCTTGATAGGCGACGGTCACGGCCGGCGGCGTGAAGCTGACGTTCTCCAGTGCGGTCAGCATGGCGGGGTCTATGGACTTCAGCGCCGCTTCCAGCGCCTTCGCCATCGAGACCTCGGGGGCGACGGGATCGCTCATAGCTCTCGCACTCCCCGCCCACCCTGGCTCTGCGCCTGAGCCTTCGCCGCCGAGACGATGCGGTTGAACTCCATCGAGACAGGCCCGATGACGCCGCCGCGGGCCTCGATGGCCCAGGCCTCTTTCTCAATGCGCCAGGCGTACGGCGCGGCGTTGCTGAACACGAAGCGGTGGCCGAAGGGATCGGCCGGTAGCTTGTCGAGGCCGGACACGAAGAACGACGAGGTGCGGTTCGGGTCGAATGTGGCGTCGACGCCATCGAGGGTGAGCCGCCAGTTCGATTTGAAGGCGCCGGGCTTGTAGTCGGCCGGCGGCTGGCGCTGCCAGGTCTCGGGCCGCCCGACCGGCGAAGTCTCGATTGTCTCGTCGCCGACCATTTCGACCACGATCTCGACCGTCCGGCGCGCGGTGGCGAGGAAGTCGTCGCAGCCGCGGGCGACACTATCGGCGAACCCGGCCATCGTTAGGCGCGAAGCTGCAGGGTGACGGCGATAAGCAGCCCAGACGGGCGCTTGGGATCGGGCGGCAGGACCGTCTTCACCAAGCCGTTGGCAAGCGTCAGGGTCGCCAGGGCCGGGAACGGTTCGGGGATCTGAACATCGGCGCCATCGACCGTCACAGGCGACAGGGCGAACTCGCTATCGCCCCTCATGATGAGAGTGCCGTCGACCCGGTCCAGGGCGATGCTCTTCTCCAGGCCACTGCACTGCTGCACGACCGTCGCGTCCGGGCCCGTGGTCTGGGTCTCATCATCATAGGCGCCAGGGATGACGTAGGTCAGCGTCACGCGCTGGCCCTTCCCTCCCTGGTCCAGCGGGGCAAGCTGGCGGATCGCCAGGGCCCGGCCGCGGTCGTAGATCGTGCTCATCAGACGACCAGAACGTCGGGAAAGTCGGGCTGGCCCAGGAACGGCTTCAGCAGCGCATCCGCCATCGGAACCGTGACCTCGCCTCCGGCGCTGACGGCGGCCGGCGCGGCGAAGTATTCGGTTTCTTCCTCGACGACACCTTCGACGCGCTCTTTCTTTCGCTTCACCTGCGCGTCCAGCGAGCCCTTGGCCGTAAAGGCGTCCGGGTTGTGGGCGACGAAGTAAGCCGCCGCGTAGCTGGCGTGTTCGATCTTCACCGGAATGACGTCGCTAGGGATCGGCTGACCGTAGGCCTCGGCACCGGTGCGCGGCCATGCGCGCTCCTGGGCCAAGCCGCCGGTTGGAACGCCGGGGAAGTCTTGGGAGTCGACGTATCCACTCCCCTGCTCGCGCAGAGCGGCGGACGACGGCGCGCCATCGGGCCGGGTGAGGCCGTTGGCCTCTTCCCATGCCTCGAATTTCTGATCGTCACCGTAGCCCGCCATGACGCGCTCCTACTGGCCAGCCTTGGCGGCGGCTTCGGCCTTGGCCTTGCGTTCGGCTTCAGCCTTGGCGGCAACCTCAGCCTCGGTCGCGCTGTCCACGTCCGCCTTGGCGGTCCTGCCAACGCGGAACCAGTCTTCCGACAGGCTCTTCAGTTCGGCGTCGCTGACCTTCAGGTCGTCGCGGCTCTGGCCGGGCTGGAGGAAGACGACGCCATCCTCGGTGTTCACGCCCCGCGGGCCGGGGCTGATGTTGGTGATCTTGGGCATGTCAGTTCTCCGTGCTGATCGCCGCGAAGTCGCCAAAGTAGCGACGCTCAGCAGCGCGGCGGGCTGCGACGGCGTCGGCGAGTTTTTCGAAGTTGCCGAGCAGGATGACTTGGCCACCGACCTTGATGCGGGCGTGCCATTTGGCGGTGTCTCGGCGAAAGCTGACGCCCTTGTGGCCCGACTTGTTGTCGGACCGCAGCCCGGCGTTCATGTTGTTCTGGGACCGGGTCGCGAGGCGAAGGTTGCGCCATGCGTTGTCCGATCGGATCCTATTCTCGTGCTCGACGTCCAGGTCGCTTGGTGGCCATTCGCCGGTCATGATGAGCCAGGCAAGATGCTGCGCCCGGTAGTGCGCGCCCCAAAGGCCGATCTGGACATATCCGTCGGCGTTGATCGCTCCAGCGACCGCACCCGCCTCAACGTGACCCCCATATGCGCGGCGCTTCACCCGCCACCGGAAACCCCCGGTCTCGGGGTCGTAGTCGAGAACGCGAAGGACTTCCTCGCGCGTGAAATCGCGCCTAACACGACGTTCAGCCACTTCGAACTCCTGGGTTCGTGGCGGTCAGAGGTGCCGGGGCGTTGGAGCGCCCCGGCACTTCACATTATAGCAGCAAGTCGCTGTTTTGGCTTAGATATTGTCCAAATAGCGGACGGCCTTGGGGCGACGGATGTCCGTGCCGCCCAGGCGGAAGATGCCGGGCACCTCGAACAGGATCGGCCCCATCTGCCACGCCTGCAGGAAGCGGAACGGCATCGGCATGTGCATCTTCAGCACCTCGGGCGAGCGCCGATAGGCGACCATCCGCTTGCTGGCGCCGGTGCCGGCGGTGTCCAGCTTGTCGACCAGGCCCTTGATGGTCAGGGGCTTACCGGTCGTCAGGGTGTAGATGTTCTTTTCCTTGATCCATTCCAGGATCGTGGTCTGGTTCGTCGTGTCGATCCGGCGGGTCGAGAGATCCAGCAGGATCGAGTACGGGAACACCACCGTGTCGGCCAGTTCGGTGTTCTTCGTGTCCGTGCCGATGCCGGTCAGCTGGCTGTTCACGTCGCGCAGGACTTGGTCCGGCGTCTTCGAGGCGAACGTGCGCGCCGAGCCGGCGCCGTCGGCCGGGGCCTGGGTGGCGGTGACCTGGGCGTTGTTGATCAGGCCGGTGATACCCTTGCCCGTGTCGCCCGCGAAGGCGACGCCGTCGATGAACTCCTCGGCCACGCGGCGCGAAGCCACGCCCTTATCGGCGTTGAGGTTCATGCCCAGCAGTTGGGCGGTGCCCAGTTCTTCCAGATCGTAGCGATAGCCGATGGCGGCCATGTTGACGTTGGTCTGGAACTTCTCGCGCAGCAGCTCGACGTTCGGGACGTCTTGAGCCTTGCCCGAGAACCAGGCGGCCTGGCCGACCGCGTCCGACGAGTAGTAGGTCACCGAGGCGATCCAGTCGGGCGCCGAAGTGTCGACGGGGATCAGCTCGGCGTACTGGATGTCGCCGTACTTGGTCGCATAAACCGTCGGCTCGATGAGCGAGGTCTGACTGACCAGGAAGTTCAGCGCCCGCTGCGGGGCGTCGTGGGTGTAGATGCCTTGCATTTCTGGCGCTCCGGTTAGCCGAGACGCAGCACAGCGAGGGCAGCACCGGAGGTGCTGGTATCCCACTGGGCGCCGGCGATGAGGGTGTTGCTGGTCGCGACGTTCGTCAGAACGCCGCTGGCCGGCACGTAGTAGACGGGGTCACCGACGGCGACCGCGACCGAGGCGGTAACCACGACGGGCCCCTTCTTGATCACGGCGACGGTGTCGTATTGGCTGTACTTGTCACCGTCCTTGGTCGGGTCGAGCACGGCGATGCCGACGAACTTCACGGTCGCTTCGGAGTCGACGACCTGGTTGTCGGCCGTGCCCTGAACGCAGACCTTGCCGAAGCCGATACCTTCGACGTCTTCAGCCAGACGGCTGACCACGACGCAGGGCTCGGAATTGGGGATCATCCCCTCGACCCACTTGGCGTGGGTCATGCTGTAGGTGGTTTGAACCGCGGGCATGGTGCTGGCCCTCCCTTACTGCTGGGTCTGCCAGGCCGACGTCATGCCGTCGGTCATGGCCTTGTAGGCGGCGTCAACAGCGCCCGGGTTGCCCGGCGCGGTCGGCGGGCGGCGGTCGCTCATGGCGTCGCGGAACGGGTCGGCCCCGCCGGCGCCGGCCACGTCCTCGGCCAGGATGTCGAAGCGGGCGTTGACGTAGTCGGCCGACTTGTCCTTGACCGCGGCGTCGCCGATCTTCGCGCGCACGACGGCGGCGCGGATCTCGTTGTCGCTCAGGCCGTCGGTCTTCACGTCCTTGGCGATGGCGGTGGCCGTGGTGACCAGGGCGGCGCGGGCGGCGACGCGCTTGTCGAGATCGGCGTCCGTGAGCTGCTTGCCCTTCAGGTCGTCGATCTCGGCGTCCTTCTTGGCCAGGTCGGTGTCCTTGGCCGCGATAGATGCGGATGCGGTGTCCAATAGTCCGCGAAGCTTGTTGATCGCGGCTTCGCCCGCGTCCGTGGTTTCGACCGGGAGGCCGTCCACGATGATGGTCTTCAAAGCCATGTCTTGGCCTCCTTGAGTGCGGCGCTTTTCAATTGGGGCTGCGTCCATTTTCCCCATGCCGCCGGTCGATGACTCGCCGGTCAAGGCCTCAAGGGCTCTGACCATCATGTCCATCATCGCCTGTTGCGACCTCTCTCCGGCCTTGCCCGTTGTTGGGGCGGCGCCGCTCATGTGCTTCTCGTGGAGTGCTATGGCCGCTCTCAGCTGGCTTTTCGCTTCTGCGATGTCCGGCCCTGCATCCTGGATGGGGCTGATGCCCCAGGTCGCCGCACCGTCACCGATGCGGACTTCTGAGCCCGCGCGACCGCGGGCTACGATGGCGATGTGATCGGCGACGATCTGCGTCTGCCGAGCCTGATAGGGGGTGCCGTCCGGGGCGACGCCGTCTTCCCAGACGAGGGCCGTCTCGTAGCCGACGGAGAGTTCGCGCTTGCCGTCGCGGATGGCCTTCACTGCGGCGGCGTCGGTGATCTTCAGGCCGATCTTGAGGTACTCGCCCTCGCGAAGCACCTCATCGCCCGTCGTGCCGACCGCATAGCGTTTCCAGTTGTCGGCCGTGACCTTCTCGCTCGGATGGTCGTTGGTCACCGGGATTTTCGAGAACGTCTCCAGCGAGGACTTGGCGAACACCTCGGCTTCGTCCCGATAGACGTTCACCACGCCCAGGTCGGGCCGGCCGAGTTCGCTCCCAAGGTACTGCTGGATGCCAACCCGCGCGGTGCGGGCGTTGGCTTCGAGGTAGCCGGTATCGGTCACTCGGGCGTCGCCGAGCGTCACGCTGTCGGTGATGTTCATGGTCGCTCCCGAGGCTAGGAGCGGCGGTTGTTCGCCTGCTCTTTGGCCGTCGCCCAGCGGCAGTTGCCAGGCTCGTAGTCACCGTTGGGGTCGATGCGGTCCAGGGTCATTCCCACCGGACGCGCCCCCATGTCCGCAAGGAAGTTCTCGAAGCTTTCCAGCCAGCGCTCACACACCGCAATCCCGCGGCCGCCGTAGTATTCGAAGTTGTCCGCGTGCGGGTTCAGGCAGCGGTTTCGCATGTTCGCGTACGACTGATACTCGCGGCTAACCCGGCCCCCGGCGGCGTGGCCATGCCGCTCCAGGACGGCCGCCGCGAGACCCGCAACCCGCTCTCGCCCCAGACAACCGCAACTCAGTGAGCGGCCGGCTTGCAAGGCGTCGATGCGGGTCTCGATGTAGCCCCCGCAATCACACCCGCAGGCGGCGAAGCGTCGAATGCGTCCGCCGACTATCCGGGGCTCAGCTTCGCCGAGCACTGAGAGCCGGCCGAACCGGGTTTCTCCGCGCAGGAGTTCTGCTATTGGCTTTGCAGCCGGGCCCATGGGTCGCTCCATGTGGTCAGGTCAGGGCCGATGCGGTGTTACCAGCACCAAATCGGCCCGTTTTTATAGCGCAGCTCGCTCCCTAGGTCTCGTTCAAGTTCTCGGCCCAGCACTCGTCGATCTCCTCAAAGACCTCAGGGCCGAAAACGAGCTTGCCGCGGTAGGGCTCGACCTGGCTCAGATCGACGTCGCCCACCTCGTAAGTGATGGTGACGTGCGGCTGATACTCGGGGTGATCCCAAGACGCCCCGGCCTCGCGCATGCCCATGTGTCGCCATGCCAACTCGGACGAGTTGAACAGCAGGACGACCGCGCCCTCATCGCCAAGCGGCTCCACAAGGCGGGCGCCGCCGGCAGGAACGGTCAGCTTGCCATCCTCGCCGCCCCACGACTGCCCCATTGCCATCCAGTCCACGGCTTCGCGGCTGTACGTGATGGTCACATGCAGGTCGTCGGCCTTCAGCGTCTTGGCGAAGCCCTGCTCTTTGGCCCACTTCAGGAACTCGCGACCGTTGATCAGCTTGCGGCTGACATAGAGCGGGCGCGGCTTGGCGTCGTTGGCGGCGCGGCGGGTAGGTTGCCCTTCCTCGCCCTCTTCCCCGCTTTCCGGCTGCTCGGTGTTTTCGTTGGCGGACTCGGTCTCGGGCTGATCGGCAAGCGTGCCATGCTCCTCGATCGCCGCTTCCAGGCCTGGCAGCGACCCGTCCTCAGTAAAGGTGTTGACCAAGGCGTCGGACAGAGCGTTGACCGGCAACAGCGGGCCGCCCTTGGCGCCGGCCAGGGCGCGGGCGCCGTCCGCCTTCATCTTGAAGACCTCGGCCTGCTCCTTCTCGGTCAGACCCCAGAGCGGGGCCCACTCGTAGTAGATGGCCGCCGGCCGCGACCCGAGGGCCGAGCGAAGGATCACCTCATCAAGGCGGTTCAGCGCGGGCGACAACTCTGTGCCCTGGCGGGCGGTGCAGTTGTCGTAGTGATTGCGCATGTCGCTGTCGCCGGTGGCGTTCAGGCCCTTCGGGCTCTGGCTCAGCATGCGGGTAGCGGGGATGTCCGCCGCGGCCGACGCGATCGATAGATAGGACTGCAGCAGCTCCGGCAGTTGGGCGAAGCTGATCTGCTTCTGCTCCCACTTCTCGCCGCCCGCGTCCTTGCCCGCGCCGCCGGTGCCATCGAGGAGCACGGCGTTGAGCATGCTCTTCATGGTGTTGGCGTAGGTGAAGCGGGCCGTCAGCTTCGCGCGCCCCGCCTCGGTCTTCGTAAACTCGCCCAGGCCCGGCATATGGATGATGTCGACCTTGGCCTCGGGGATCAGCGCCGCGATGTGGCCCTGAGCGGACCCGGCGTTGCGGACGGCGTCATAGACCGCTTGCAGGACGCTATCGCCCCACGGGTCATTCCCGACCGAACGCCGATCCAGAACCGGCGCGCCGACGAACCGGACGACGCGCGAAGGGTGGATCTGGACTGGCGCCCCGTTGGCGCCGGCGACCTCGTAGTAGGACGGCTGGCCGTAGAACTCGCTGGTGACGTCGGTGACCGTTTCGCCGCAGGTCACCTCGTAGCGGCTCAGGACGTGGAGATAGGCCAGGTCACCCCTGCCGATGCTGCGGGGGTCCAGCGGCTCAGACAGGTCCACAGTGCCCTTGATACCGATGTAGATCACCGAGCCGCCATGCAGGCGCGCCATCTTGAGCGCCAGGTTGACCTTGACCTGCAGGTTGATCAGCGGAGCCTTCTCGACGGCCTCGATCTTCTCGATCTGGGGCTGCTTGGCCTGCCAGTTCCGCCACTCCCGGGTCATGTCGTTCGGGATGATGTCGATGACCTTCTGGGCGAGCCAGTCGCCGCGGTGCATCGCGTTCAGTTCGTCCGGGCCCAGCGGCTGGAAGTAGTAGGAGGCGCTGGCGCCCTTATCCTTGCTGGTGCCCAGGCCCGTGACCAACGAGCGGAGGCTGTCGAGAGAGATCATCAGTCAACCGCCTCCATCATGCTGTAGCGGTAGCCAGGGTCGATCTTCAGTTCGAAGACAGCCCAGACCGCGGCGTCCATCCGATTAGGGCTTTCCTCGCCCTGGTAGCCGGCTGGCGTGGTCATGAGCATTTCCGCCTCCATCAGAGGGAATTGCTCGAGGTGGGCGACGCGCCCCTGATCGTAGAGGCCGGCGACAGGCTCGGCGCGAACGTGCTTGCCGCGGCTGGCGTGGACCATGACAATCCGAATTGTGACGCCGGCCGCCCTCAAGGTGCTCTCGACCATGTCGCCGCCGAAGTTCTTCTCGACCACGATGCAGTCAGCACCCCATCGCTCGGCGCATTTGGCAGCAGCAGTCGCCCATGCCATTGGGCTTTTGGCCGGACAGGTCGCGTCTTCAAGGATGATCGCGCCATCGCCGAACTCGGCCGCGGCCACGATGCCGACTTCGTCACGACCGCCCGATGGGTCGACGCCGACCACGACACGGCCCCATCCGCCCTCAGCGTTGCGGCCAGCACGCCACGCGGCGTCCAGGCCCTCCCGATTGAAGATCGCGCCTTCGACCGACGGACGGTAAGCCCCCATCCAGATCCAAAGCGCCCGCAGCCGGTCCTTCTTGAAGTCCAGCTCCATCTGTTCGCGGAGCGCTTCGGGGAAGTGTGGGTTCTGGTCGTAGTTGATCTTGCGCAGGATGGCCTTGCGGGGCTTCACCGCGCCGCGGAAGAACTGGTCGATGGCGTCGCTGGCGAGCGAGGGGTTCCAGATCGCCCACAGCTCGGAAACCTTGGTCCGCAGAACGGTCGGGATGAGGACGTCGAGCGAGGCCTGGCGCACCTCCTGCGCCTCTTCCAGGATCGTCAGACCTGCGCCTTCTAGCGACTTGATCCCCTCGGGCTTCCCGCCCTTCCAGAGACCGATGAACATGATCTTCTGGCCGCCGCGGCCAACGAAGGTCCCGTCTACCTCGCGGAAGTAACCGCCAGGCTCGGTTGGCGAAGCGAGCAGCCCGTAAAACTTGAGCCGGCTGCGCACCAGCTCCAGGGACGACTCCTTGAGGTTCGCCATGATCTCCCGGAGGAAGACCACGCGAAGGCCGGGCGTGATGAGCGCGATGTAGATCGCGGCGTTGACCACTTCCCAGGACTTGGCCGAACCCCGACCGCCGAAGGCTCCCCGGAAACGATACCAGCCCAGCGGCTTCTCGGTCAGGAACCGGAAAGCCGGGATCGGCTCATACCGCATCAGCTCGTCTCGTAGTCCTCATCGGAGGACCCAGCTGGCGCCGGTTGGCCGTTCGTCACGTAGGTGATCGACACGGGGCCAAGGCCATTGGCATCGACATCCAGCGACTGCTTCGGCTTGCCATGGGCGCGATCGAGTATGGCGTTCGCCGCCGCGACCTGCGCCGCCGCCGGGGCGGTGGAGTCGCCCATCACACGGACCAGGACCTTCAAGGCGGCGTCGCTGTACTCGCCAGCGGCTTCCTTGATATCTGCCGTCGCCTTATTCGCCGCGCCCTTGGGCCGGCCAGCGCCAGAGCGCTTTCCGCCTCGTACGGGCATGGTTTGATTTCCTTTGATTGTTTTTCAAGCGGCCTTGGCCTGGAGCCTGACGAGACCGGATGTGATGCGCACCCAGAGCGCCATTCGCTCCCGGTCCGCCCCCTCTTTCCACATCGCACAGAGCGGCTTGATCTCGTGGCGGCTGGCGCGGGTCGAGGCGGCCACGACCTCCGTGGGAGAGCGACAACCCTGGCTGATGTTCGTTAGTGTCGGGGCTGAGGCCTTGATCAGGGCGCGCTCTAGGGCAAACGCCTCGGTCTCGGTCAGCCCTTCCCTCTCGATATCCACGACGACCGTCAGGCCAGCGCGGCGAATTTCACCGAGGCGCTCGGCCTTGAGGCCGTTCAGTTCGCGACCGGACAGTTCGGCGCGGGCGTGACGCCAGGCGCGGCGGCCTTTGCCCTTCCCGATGTAGAACGCCTCGCCGTTCCGAGGATCGATGAGGCGGTAGACGTAGAAGCCTTCGGGCATGTGTCCCTCCGGCGGTCTGAGGCCTGGGCCTCGCTCGTCTGATCCACGCCAGCCTTTGCCGCGGCGCCGTACATGGGTGGATCAGGTGAAGGTTAGGCGGTCAGTAGCCGCGGACGGCGCGCCGGCAGGCCCGATACATCAGGACCAAGGCAACCAGGATGGCGGTGACGCCGCCAGTGATGAATCCCAGGGCGAACATCCTAGAGCTTGAAGCGCCGCGCCTTCGGGCGGGCGCCGTCTTCGATCTCTTGGCGAGCGGCTACGATCTTGGCGCCGGCGTCGGCATGGCGGGCTAGGACGTCACGGCAGGCGTTCAGCAGGTCACGGAAGAAGCGGATCATCAGCGGAGGCCTGCCAGATGGTTCAGCAGCAGCAAGGCCGCCGCGATCGTCACGACCGACGCGATGTGGACCGGAGAGCGCTTGAACATGACAGTCTCCTGTTGGTATCCCCGCCCCTTCCGGTTCAGCAGGAGGGGGCTATCTCAGGCCTGGGGCCGGGAGAGGCGGGAAAGGCTTAACCGGCCACCGGTTCGGGGACGGGCGTGAAATCGAGGTAGTAGGACTTGCCAAGGTCGAAGCGCTCGATGGCGGCCGGGTTGGTGACCGTCATCTCCAGTTTTCCGTTCGGCGTCCACTTCGACCAGGCAGCGTTATCGGTGCCGTCGCCATAGACCGGCGCCATGACGATGGTGGCGCAAACGGTGTCGGGCTGGTGGGTCACGACGTGCTTGATCTCAGTCACGTAGAATTTGGCTCGGACGTTCATGCGTCTCTTCCTTCTGATTGGCCTGGAAACCGCCAGGCTCGGATAAGCAGCCGCGCCGCCGGTGGCGTCCCCGAAGGTCCGCGCTTGGATGTTAACCGGCGACGGGCTGGGCCGGCAGCACGCTACCGGCGGGTATGGTGATGATTTCTAGGCAACCTTGCGACTCGGCCATAATGCCGATGGTCCTGAAGCCAGCGCCGGAAATCCACCGCTACTAGACTGGCCTTCCGCCCCCTGCGGTCGGGGCGGCGAACGCCATATATGTGCCTTGGTTCGCTGGCGGGCGCAATATGTGGTTTGGCATCCACCTAAGCGGCTGATGAGACGCGTGACCGCTCCGCCACATCGTCGACCGTGGCCGGTGCGATGTCGCCCACCGGCATCTCCGCCGGCCCCGTGCGGCCGAAGATAGAAACCTCGACCGAAACCCGTCGCTCGTCGGCCGACATCGCAATCACCTGGGCGAGGAAGCCTGAGAATGGCCCCCTGGTGATCAGCACCCGATCGCTTTTGCTCGGACGGTAGCGCTTGGCGATCGGAGTGAAGTCGAAGTCGCCATCGGCCTGCTCCTTCATCAGCCCCTCAATGAGGCTGGAAGCGATCGGATACGGGATCAGGCGACCATCGTTTCGGCGATATTCCAAGACGGCGTGAATGAACTCGACCCCGTCGATTTTCGCCTCGACGTCGCGGACGCACTGTTTCACGGCCTCCGCTGATGGGGCCTTCACGAACAGATATCCGGGCATCAGGGGGCGCTCGACGATCTCGTACTCCTTCCCATCCTTGGGGCGGCGGAGCAGCGAGCGGCGCTTTTCGACCGGAAGGTAGATCTCGGCCTCACACGTCACGCCGCCCTCGATCAGGACCTCGGTGAAGTGCTCGCGCAGCTTCTCGACGGCGGCCTTCTCCTGGCGCGTCGCGGTGCGGAGGCAGTACCAGCGGCGGGTGTCGGTGATGGTGGTGGTCATGAGGTCTTCCCCGATTGCTGGTGGTTAGGGCTGGCGCGCGGCGGGCGCGCCGGGGCCGATCTTGAACTTGGACATGAGCGCGGCGACCTCTGCTCTTCGCTGCGCCGTCTCGGCCGGCGTGAACGGCTTCATCGGCGCGGACTGGGCGACGCGCTTGGCGCGGGAGAGAGCCTTCAGGATCGGTATGGCTCTCGACGTGGCCAAGGCCTTCAGAGGGCCGGGCTTGGGGAAGAACTCCGCGCCAGGCTGGCCTGCGTAATCGTTCACGGCCTGCTCAAGGGCTTCGTACGGAAGGCCGGCAAGCTGCTCGCGGTAGATCTTCCAGAACGCGGGCGAGCGCGCCGCCTCCCCCACGCCGTAGACGAGGACGAGGGGCTGGAGCAGCGCTCGGACGGCATCAGCTCCGCACGGCGCCGCCACGGCGGCCAGGCGCGGCACGCTGACCTTGGCCTCGGCATGAAGGGCCGGAACCTTGCAGATCGCCTCGACCTCCAGCTCGGCCGGCGCTTCACTTGAAAGCAGCGTCCATAGCTCCGTCGATAGCCTGCAGTCGGTCAACGAAGGCGGCTTTCCGCCGGTCGTGGTGAGGTCGTTCATGGGCGTGGTCCACTTGGACGGGTTCGAGGGGGCGGTTTCGATTGGCGTGGGCCCTGGCGATGGCCGGGGTGAAGTAGGTCCAGGTCTTCACCGGATCGGCCCTGGCGCGAGCGGCGTGGGCCTCGATCGCCGGGAAGACGTCCAGCAGCCAGGAGAACCCTTGCTGTCGCCACCGGGAGATCTCGCCCAGGCTGGTGATCAGCCCAGGCTCCCGGGCTAGGTCGAGGTTGCGGTTGATGAGCTGCAGGTCGCCAGCGTGGTCGCGGGCCGTGCCTTTCGGCCAGTCGTCGACGACCGCCTCACGCTCACGCGTAGTAGCACCACCACGGGTATGGGTGGGTGGTTGGGGGGTCTGGGGGGAAGGAGGGAGGGAAAGGGTTTCGGCGTCACCGCGACCGTCACCGACGTCACTTTCGGCGTCACAATGCGTCACATCCGGCGTCACATGTGACGCGGCAGCGTCACGAGCGCGCTTCCGGGCCATTCGCTCGGCCGAACCGCCTCGGGCGCGAGCGGGCGCAGCCGCCTGGGCCGCCTCGATCGCTTCAACAGCTATCGCGATGGCCTCAGGTGGCGCGCCAACAGCGGCCATACGACGAATGAGGTCGGAAATGCTCAAGCGGCCTCGCCCGTGATCTTGGACTCTGCGGTGAAGCAGGTGGGACCGCAGGAAATTTTCGGCTCGTCTTCAAAACGGCCGCGTGCAGGATCGAGGGTGTCGAGGAAAACCTGGCCGTCGGCCTTTGTTCTGATAGCTGAACGACCGATCGAGCGCTCGACCAGGGCGGCCTCGGCGAAGACCTCCGGGAAGTCCCGGCGGATCTTGTTCCAGTATCCCATCCCGCCTTTCCAGCAGCCCACGCAGTTGTTGTTGCCGAAGCCGAGCCGGTACATCGCCGGGATCTCAATGCCGGCTCGCTCCACCATCGCCAGGCAGTCAGCCTTCCCGAGCCCTTCATCTAAAAGGGGCGTGACCAGCATGATTTCGGGATGATGGAGGCGGAAGTCTCGCGCCCGGTTCTGCGAGACCTCTTCGTCAGCGTCGAAGCCGAATACCTGGATGTCGTCGAACGATTGGAAGGCCTCGCGAACGGCGCGCTTTAGGATGGCGCTGCATTTCGCGCCGTCCGGCCCGTTGATGTAGCGCTCCCCAACAGCGACTTCGAAATGGTCGTCGTAGCGGTGCGAGCGAATGTCGAGGATCGGCTTACCGAACCAAGCCGAGCAATCTGCTGCAAAGCGATCATTGTCCGCGTGCTCACGCCCCAGGCGGATGCGGACGACCTCAACCCGATCTCCCCAACGAGCGATGGCGAGTTTAGTCGCGATGGCCGACGTGGCACCGCACGAGAACCAGGCCACCACGCGCTGGCCGTGATCGTTCAATCGTCGCGGCTGTGGCGATAGGTCGAAGAGTGCGGGCTGTTCTGGAGCTTTAGCCATCTACGCCGCCTCTCCTGGCCTATCAGCAAACATGGAGGGCTGGACAGGCTCAGCGGCAGGCGCGTCGAACATGCCCGGCGCCGCGGCGACGGCCTTGGCCAGGCGCCTGCAAGCGACCTCGAACCATTGCTCGGTCAACTCGATGCCGACGAACTTCCGGCCGGCGCGGATCGCCGCAACGCCCGTTGTGCCCGACCCCATGAACGGGTCTAGGACCACCTCGCCCGGCTTAGTCGAGTTCTCGATGTAGAACTGACAAAGGCTGACTGGCTTCTCGGTCGGGTGTGCGCTCTCGTCACGCTGGAATATTGAGACCAGGGCCTTCGACGACGGATCATTGATCCTGAACGCCTTGCCCTTGCGCATGAAGAGTACGAATTCGCAGGTCTGTTGGTACCAGCGGTTCGGCATGGCCGTGCGCTTGTCCCAAGTCAGCAGGCGATGGAACTGCAGGCCTGCCGCCTCCGCGGCGCTTTGGGCGACGGCCAAGTTCCGATCGTTGGTGAAGATGTAGGCGTGCGCGTCCGGGCGCAGGGCGGCCGGCAGAAGGGGCAACCAGTCGGACCAGTCGAGGTCGCAAGCGACAATCTCGCCGCTGTTGTTGTAGGCGTCGCGCATCCAGCCGGAAAACCCAGCCTTGTCGATCGCCTCCAGCGAGCCACCGCCGGACGTGACGAGGTACGGCGGATCCATCAGGCCGCAATCAGCCGGCGCCAGCGTCGGCAGAATGTCGCGCGCATCGCCCATGTAGAGCGTGGCGTCGCCGATCACTTCCTTTCGTATAAAGCTCAAGCCGCCACCCGCGCCGCAGAACGCGCCGCCTCGATCTGGAAGGCGTCATAAGCGACCCTGGCCAACTCCTCATCGGACCAGCGCTCCATCTCGGCGCGCGACGGGCCCTCGACCAGCCGAAGGGTCCCGTGCTGGCGCGGATGCCAATCGACCCGCCCTTCCTTGCGAAGCAGGTTGAGCAGCCGGCTGACCCCGCCCTTGGAGACCATGCCGATGCGCTCGCACAGGCGGTCATAGGTGATCGGCTCTTCGGCGGCGTTCATGTCGCGGATGGCCTGGATCAGTTGTTGCTGGCGACGGGTGCTCATTGGGGCTGCGCCTCCAGCGTGGCCCGGCCGTCCTCAGTGAGGCGGAAGGTGGAGTTGTTGCCCCTGCCCCCCTTCTCGACGAAGCCGGCGCTCATGGCGGCCTTGGCACGGCGATCGGAGGCGTCGCGGCTGGTGCCCAGGGCGGTGCGAAGGTCGGTGCCGTTTAGCGGTTGGGCGGCCAGGGCGCGCAGGACGGCAAGAACCGACGGCACGATCGTCGGCTCGTCCTCAGCGATGATGCCAAGGCGGATGCGGGCGGCGCGGTCTTGCTCCAACCGGTCGCCGGTGGGGTCGCCCATCAAGGACCCCGTCAGCACACGGCTTGGGGTGGTGCGGTCGCGATCGGTTCGACGCGCGGTGTAGCCGGCCACGATCATTGGACGCCTCGCGCGGCCAGCTTCTCGATCAGGCGCTTGGCGTTTTGGCCCACGGCCTCGGCCTGGGTCGCGTGCTCGACGTACTTCTCCGCCATTTCAGCGGTTCGGGCGACGATGCGCTTAAGCTCGGCGAGATCTTGGGTGTCGGCTTCACAGCGCTCGGGACCGAAGGACCGCTCTCGCTCCTCCGAGATCCAGGCGCGCGGCAGGTCCAATCGTTCGGCCACCGTGCGGTCAGTCTCGGCTCCACGGTATCGCCCAGCCTCGTCGTCATAGACGAGGTCCAGGGCATTCTGGATCGCGCGGCGGTCCTTCGGCGTGGGCTGGCGAGGAGGATCGGCGGAGACGCCAGCGGCAACGCCGGGCGCCGCCTGGGCGGTGCTGACCATGATGGGTTCTTTCGGTTGGACGGGCGCCGGCGGCGGCGTTGCCGGACGCGGAGAAGGTTTGATGTAGCCAGCGACGCACTTCGGGCATTCGTCAGCGCTGCGGCGCGGGCCAATGCGCCAGCCATCGCGGCGGAAGGCGCGTGACGCGTCCGAAACCGAGCGCGGCTTGTCGCTGTGGTCGGCGATCTTCGCCGTGGTCGGGCAATTGCAGCACCGGATCAGCAACGAGCCGAAGTAGCCGCGACGCTGGGGGCACCAATCGTTGACGTGCTGGAAGTTCTTACCGCCGCCGGACATCGTCAGTCCTTCAGCGCCGGCATGGGCTTGCCGGTGGCCTGCGCCAGGCCGCGCAAGGTAGCGACGCGCAGCTCCTTGCGCGCCCGGACCGCTCCGGGGTCGCTGCCGGCGGCGTGGGCGCGCAGGCGTTCGAAAGGCTCGACCTGGGCCGGCGGCGCGGCGGGCTTGGTCAGGTCCACCGTCATCCAGCGCCAGGGATGGCGAAGGACTTCGCCGACCCCCTTGAGCCAGGACGAGAAGGCCGCGCCGTCATGGCCGACGGTGGCCTGGGAGGTGACGGCGCGAGGCATCTACGCGGCCTCCGCCTGGACCAGGATCTCGCGCTTGCCGGCTCGATCGGGCGGACCAACCACGCCGGTCTCCTCCATCAAGCTCATGAGGTTGGAAGCCGTATCGAAGTTGAGCTGCAGCTTGCGCTGGAGGTAGGAGATCGACGCCTTGCGATCGCGTTTCACGATGGCGACAGCCTGTTCGTAGAGGGCCTGCCCCGTCGACTTCCCGTCGAGCGTGGCCATGGCAACCGCCATCTGGTCGGGCGTCGCCGCGACCGCGCTGCCATCGCCCATCGTCAGGGTGACGGTCGCGATGCCGCCGTTTCCGTCCTTCGGCTCGGCAGCCTCGAACAGGGGCAATCCGTCAAGGGCGGACTCGTAAAGGTCGATCATCGCCTCTTGCTCTTGGAGCTTGGCGCGTTCGATCTTCCGGCGGGCGATGACCTTCTTGATGGTCTTGGTGCAATAGCCATTACCTTTCGCCTCCAGCAGGACTTCCTTCTCCTGCTCGGCGATCTCGGCCTTCTCGACAGCCAGTCGCTCCAGCCGCTCGACGATCGACTTCAGTTGGCTCTGGGCATTGCTGCCCAAGACATCGCTATGCGGGACGGCGTCGTCAGCCATGATCAGCGAGCCCCCGTTTGGGTGGCGCGCGACGGCGCAGTGGCCAGCGCGTAGACCACGCGGCACTCGCCTTCGACCGTGGTGTAGCGACCGTTCGCAGCGTCGACGAAGCTGACCCGGCCGCCGTCGTCGTAGAGCACCTTGCCCGTTGACGAGCCATCGAACATCACCGTGCCGTAGCCGAAGCAGGTGATCTGGGCGGGCTTGTCGCTGTAGAGCGCGTCACGCTCGGCTTGATAGGTATCGGTGTTGTAGACGCCGCCGCAGCCAGCCAAAGCGATCACGGCGACAGTAGCGGTCAGGCCCAACAGGCCCTTGATGGTCTTGGTCTTCATGAGAGAAGCCCCTCTCCTTGTGCGCCGGACGGTGGCCCCGACGCTTGGCCAGGCCGTCAGGACCCGCAGGACCGGACGGCGAAAACGATGAGGGTGATGAGCCCGGCCCAGATCAGCAGCTCGGCGGCGATTGCGATGGCGACCGGAGTGGGTCGGCCATGCCTGGGCGCGGTCGGTGTGGTGATGACACTCATGCGGCGACGGGCTCCCGAGGAGCGTCGGTCGGGACCTTCAGAAGGTCAGCGAATGCGTCAGGCTTCGGTCGGTAGACCGGTTTGAAGAGACACGGGCACCAGCCCCAGCCGGGCTCGATCGGCACGCCCTCGACCAAGACGACGTCAGTGTCGTTGCCGCATTGATCGCAGGGACCGCAGCCGTCCGGCCGGAAGCAGTCCTCAACCACGTAGACCCGCCCGGCGTGAATGAGCACGCCTTCAACGGCGTCGTCGCGCAGGGCCTCGACGAAGTCGCCCTTCCCTATCGCGGTCATTGGGACACCGCCTTCGGGAACGGAACGATGGCGGCGCGGGCGCGGCCGATGACTTCGGCGGCCTCGTCAAGCTCGCGGACCGCGTCGCGCTCTGCGTTCGGATCTGGGTTGTCGCTGGCGTGCAGCACGGCGCACACGGCCTCGCCCGTCTCCTTCACCAACTCGCCGACGATCTGGCGAAGCTGGTCACGGTTGCCGACCGGCGCCTGAAGAAGGTCGAGCTGATGTCCGTAGGCGGCCTGGATCGGCGCATAGTCGCCCTTCGTCGCGGCGCGATACCCAGCGTCCAGCGCCAGGGCCTGCGAAAGCTTTGGCTCGCGCGGGTCTTCCGGGTCCGACCAGTAGGCGATGCTACGGACGGTCAGGCCGACGACGGCGGCGGTTTCTTCCCAGCCGACGGTCTTGGCGATCTCGGTGATTGCGTCGGCGACGGAAAGCGGTTCGCGGATCTTCGTCATCTAGGCGAGCCTGTTCATTTCGCAGGTGCGTTGGAACGCGACCCCGGATTGGGTTTCGCCCATAACTTCGCTCGACCGGCAGGCGGGCCGGCGGCGGGGAGCGTCATGAGCGCGTGGGAGCGAGTGGTGGTCTGCCTGGTCGGCGCGGCCGAGCAGGAGCGATTGGCCGAGGAAGCGGCGGCGCGCGCCTACGCCTATCGAGCCATGGCTCGGCGTATTGCAGCGAATGAAGTGGGTGAACGGCCGGGCCTGGTGGGGTCGGGCCCAGCCGTTCGTCGCCGGCGCGTGGGAGGAGGACGCGCAAGCGAAGGGGGTGTGACGTGAGGGTTGGCGCGCGCGAAGCCATTCTCGTAACGACGCGCGCGCCGCGACAGCCTGGGCAGCGGGGCGTAGGCGCTGCGCTGAGCCGTCGATCTGGTTGTGGTGGTGAGTCCCCGAAAGCATGGCGTCAGGCCCATGCCGGGGTCATCGCCCCGCTGGCCGCATTGACGGACGCAGCGGGGCGCGCTCCCGTGAGAGCTGCAAAACGACTCACGGAGAACTTCAGATGGACGAAGAGACACGCGAACTTGCCCGAAACTCGAAGGAGTTCGCGCGCGAAACTCTCGGTTCGCTCGCCGACTACGGCGCACATCTCCACGTGCTGGAATCCTTCCTGGTCTCCACGGCCCAGGAACTGGAGAAGTCTAGCCCTGGCGCTGCCGCGCGGATTATCGACAACGCTCGACAACTCAACGCCCGCAGCGACCGGCTCTTCGAAGCGGTCAACCAGCATTGGGACCGCCTTTCGGCGACGATTGCCGCTCGTTGATGTTGCGCAGGTGGGTTCGCAGATCGCGCACATCTTGCGTCGCCGCGCGCATCCTTTGGGCCGCGCGAGGCCCGACGACCAGCTTGCGCCACAGCATCTCGCCGAAGGCCGCGAAGCCACACAGGCCGCCGACCAGCGGCGTCCAGTCCGTCACGATGTGGGCGAAGGCCGACATTATGCGGCCTCTTGGGTGGCGCGAGCCTTGGGGCGTCCATCGAGTTTGCGAAGATCATCGACGGCGCGAGCAAGGCGCTTGACGCCGATGTCGACAGATCCGTTTGCCAAATCTTGCAGACGGGTGGTGTCCTTGAGCAGTCGCTTGGACAGCCAGGTGCGCGAGACCTGCGCTCTTGCGCAGTAGGCGTCGCACATGCGGATGAATTCGGGGATGCTCATGACGACACAGTGGGGGAAAAATCCCCCGTCGTCAACGGGGGACACATCCCCCTGCGTGAGCAAGCGTCACGGGGGCATTATCCCCCACATGTCAGAGCTTGATAAAACCCGCCTGAAGGCCGCCATTAAGGAGCGCGGCGAAAGCTATCGGTCACTATCCCTGAAGGTCGGAACCAACGACAGCTTGGTCAAAGACATCCTCGGAGCCAAGACGGCCAATCCGCGAATGGACACGCTCCAGAAGATCGCGGGCCAACTTGGATATCCGGTCGCCTATTTCATGAAGGGCTCCGATATTGAGCCGCCAAGACCCGCGAAGCCGCAAAGGTCTGGCGCTCGACCTGTGCCGATCATCGATTGGGTCGCCGCAGGCCAGCTCGCCGACAATGTTTCGCAGCTTCCGCCCGAAAGCGAGACTATCGAGATCAGCGGTCTGCCGCCTGGCGACTACTTCGGCACGAAGGCGCGCGGCGACTCCATGAACCGCGTTGCGCCGGACGACAGCCTCTTGATCGTCAACCGGGCCGATCGGGAACTGGTGCGCGGGCGCCGCTACATCTTTTCAAGCCGGGGCAAGACGACGTTCAAGCGCTTCGGCGGAAAAGATCCGTATCGATTGGAGCCTGAGAGCTGGAACCCGACGAACGAGCCGATCTACCCGCGCGACGGCGAGACCTGGGAGGTTATCGGCCGCGTCACAATGGTAATAGCGGAGATTTGAGTGCCGCCTAGGCACAAGGAGCGGAAATGTTTGGTTCGAAGAAGGCCGATCTCTACGCCGATCAGGACGGCCGCAACGGTTCCTATGTCCAGGAGTACGAGTACCGGACCATCGTCATGCTTGGGGCCCCCGGCTTCGACAAGTTGCTGAACGAACGCGCCGCCGAAGGCTGGGAGCTTGTCAATGGCTGCATGGCCGGCACCATGCACTATGGCTACATGCGCCGCCGCCTGAAACAGAACGCCGCCTAGCGGCTGAGGAGGGGGAATGAAGTTTAGGGCAGGAGCGACCGCGCTCGCGCTTGTTTCGGTCGGCCTAACCGGCTGCGAAAATCCGGTTGAGAAGGCCGTGAGGCGCGACCTCATCGACGGCGAGAGCGCAAAGTTCGAGGAGGTAGAGCGCTGCTCGAACGACCCGAAGGTCTATCGCGGCAAGGTCAACGCCAAGAACCGGATGGGCGCCTACGTCGGATCGGAGCCATTCTTCTACGACGGCATTACCACCGTCTTCGCCAGCAGCGACGGCTTCATGCCGATGATGGCCCGTTGCTACGGGCCAATGCCTGGCGACAAGCCTGCCAACCCTGCCATCGGTGCCTGGGAAACCCACGACAGCACCAATCCGGTCGATGATAGCAAGACGCTCATGATTTCGCTGAAGGCGAGCGAAGGTGCGTCGTCTACCGGTGAGCCAGTTGTTCTGATCATTCGATGCCAATCAAAGAAGACTGAGCTCTTCGTCAATTGGAACAACTATCTCGGGAATGATAGTGGGAGCCCATATAGTGATTGGAAGCATGTCGTAGTTCGAGTTGGGACTGAGGCCGCATCCAGCCAACAATGGGGACTATCGACCGACAGTCAGGCCACCTTCGCTTCGGGCTCAGACATTGATTTGATCAAGAAGATGGCCAAGGCGGATCGCCTCGTACTTCAGACCACCCCCTTCAGCGAGAGCCCTGTCACCGCCGTATTCCAGCTCAAAGGAATGGACATCGCGGTGAAGCCGTTAGCCGCCAGCTGCGGCTGGACGCTCTAGCCCCCCCCTTACCCCTTGGAGGGGTGAAAGCGCCCTTACCTTCCTGGAGGCTGAAATGACAGGATCGACTGAGATGCCTGATATGGATCCGCTGCTGCTGGCCGTCGGCCGAGGCATCCAGGCCTTCTCGGCTGTGGAAGACGGCGTCACCTCATGCTTCGGAGCCATGCTCGGCGATGGCGCTCCCTTCCATCACCTGATTCACGACGCTGTTCGTGGCTTCGAGATGAAGCTGAAGACCGTCGACGCAATTGCGCCCTATGCCGTGCCGGATGAACTCTCTGAGCGCTGGAGGCAACTGTCCGCGCAATGCAGAAAGCGCGCGCAAACTCGGCATCATCTAGCCCACTGGACGGTCGCAGTCGTCCCTACGCCTAAATCGGTACCCTCTGCGGATGATCCGGTCTCGGAAGTGCTTCTCGTCCCGGCTCGCGGCACGACCGAAGGCCTGCTGCTACGCCATCCGCACCTAGGTCAGTCGAAGAAACAGGCGGTCACCTTGGCCGAGGTTCGGTCTTTTACGACCGCCTGCATTCGGCTGTACACCGAGCTAACCGATCTTGCCGTCGCGATCCGCGGCCAACGCCAGGGCCAATAGCTCGCGCGCATCGGCCTCGGTGATGTCGGCTATGCGAAACGACAAGCCATCGTAATTGTCGTGGGCCCACTTCAGCACCGCTTCAACGGCGGCGCTGGAGATCACCGGCACCGCCGCGCTGGGCTTCAGCTCTTCCACTCGATCCATGCCCAACTCCGCCAGCGTGTGGCCGGCAACATCGCGCGGCGCCTGGTTCAAGTCCATCCCGACCTCCATCCAGCCCGGCCCTAGTGCCGGGCTTTTCTATGGGTGGAGGATAGCAGCAAGATAACCGGGGGACAAATCCCCCACTTTCTTGTTGACGGGGGATATTTCCCCCATCATAGTAGCTTCATCGAATTGATGGAGCGCCGACATGGCCACCACCTCCACCCTAGACGCCGCAATGATCGAAGCGACCGCATCGCGTGCGCCGGTTCAGCGCAAGCTGACCGTCACGAAGGCCGAATACGACGCCGCCCGCGCTGAGCTGGACGCTCGCGCCCGTGCTGGCCAGACGGTCCAGGGCCGCAATCGCCTCGGCCACTTCACCAAGGGCGTGAAGGTCTTCACCGTCGGCAAGGCTCCGGTCGCCGAGGCTCCAGCCAAGGTCGAGAAGGTCGTCACGGTGGCCAAGGTCGCCGTCCGCATCGACCGCGAGCGCAGCGCCCCGGCCTCGGCTGTCGTCGTCTCGGCGGGGGTCTGAACCATGGCCAAGCGCTTCACCCACTACACGACCGTCCGCCTCAGCGCGGGCGAAGGCGGTGAGTTCGAGGTCAAGCTGACGTTCAGCGTCGCTTGGGGCTCGCCCGAGACCGGCCGCTTTGGCCCGGTCGAGGGTTACGACCCCGGCTCGGACAGCGAGGTCGAGGAGATCAAGGTCGCCGAGATCGACGGCCTGACCTCTGGCTGGGGCAAGGCGTTCGCGCTGGGCTTCGAGACCGATGATCAGATCGCCGCTGCGGTGATCGAGGCCCTGACCGACGGCGACTATGACGCGATGCTGGTCGAGGCCAGCGAGGAAGCGGCCGATGACGCCGAGGCCGCCGCTGAATACCGCGCCGAGAGCCGCCGCGACGCCGCCCGCTACTACGGGGAGGCCTGAGACCATGGCCGCCACCATCACCCCTACCCCCATGACCTTCTGGTCGGTCGGCGGCGACGTGCTGATGCGCGTTCCGGGTGGTCGCCCGATGGCCCTGGCCGAAACCTCCATCGCCGATCTGCTCGACGTCATGAACGACGAGATGGAGGCGGCCGACGCGGCGGGCGCCAAGGTGGTCTGGGCGGACCTCGTTGTCCGTCACTGCCAGCTTCTCGAAGCGCTGCACACCGCCCGCTGCTGGGCTCGCGCCGCTGGCGACATTCCGAGGGCCGCCTGATGACCGAGGATGAAGCCAAGACCAAGGCGTGTCCGTACGCCAAGAACTTCGGCGCCAGCCAACAGGTCGCTGAAGGACCCGGTCCGCACTGCGTCGCCTCGGCCTGCATGGCATGGCGCACTACCAGCAAGTCGAACGGCTCCAACTTCTACCGGGACGGCTACTGCGGCCTCGCTGGAGCACTGCAATGACCGCCGCCGACCTCGCCAAGATGGTCCGCCGCGCCTCGCTGGCGATGCCGATCAACCATCCCGACCAAGCCGCCCTTCAGGAAGCGCACGACGCCCTGATGGCCGCGCCCTCGGTCGCCCGCCCGAACGTCCTGCCGATGTACCGGCCGGCCAAGCGTCCCACCGACCCCACGCCGCCTCGCGCGGCCTAACCCGAGGACTTCCCTATGTCTGTTGTCCGCACCGATTGGCGCGCGGTGAACCGCCTTGGCGTCACCGTTCGCACCTTCGATGACCGTGGCGCCGCCTGTGCCTGGGTTGCCGAACACGCCACCCGCTATGGCGGGCTGGAAGTCCGCGAATTTACGCTGACCGAGCGCAGCCGCCGGGTGTTCCGCGTCGATCGCGACACGGCGCTGATCGCCGCCGGCCGCCCGAAGCTGGAGGGCGCGGCGCTGGCCAGGGCATTTGCCTGACCGATGACGCCCTGCCCTGCGCTGCCCTCGCCGCCGCCCGGCTCTGCATGGCCCTGGCCCGCTCGCCCGACGAACTCCGGGCCTGGGGCTCCGACCACGCCCAGCAGATCGCGCGGGCAGATCCATCAACCCAGCAGGCTTGCCGCGACGCCTACGCCGCGCGCCTGCGCCAACTGAAGGAGACCACCCGATGAACGCTCCTACCTCCCTGCTTCCGCTCGTTGAAGCCGATCCGTCGATGGTCCTGACCGACGGCGCGAAGTTCGCCGCCTTCCTGGAAGCCGTACGCGTGGAGTCGGCCAAGGCCGGCGTCGACGTCAGCACCGCCAAGGGCCGCGACGCCATCAAGTCGGCCGCCTACAAGATCGTCCGTTCCAAGACCGCTATCGATGCCGCCGGCAAGACGCTGAACGAGAGCGCCCGCGAGCAGATCAACAAGGTCGACGCCGCCCGCCGCGAAATCCGCGAGAAGATGGACGCCCTGGCCGCCGAGGTGCGCCAGCCGCTCACTGACTGGGAAGAGGTCGAGAAGGCGCGTGTTGACCGCTGCAAGGCGGTGCTGGAGCGCCTGCAGTCGGCTGCCGCGTTCGACGTCGGCGCCCAGAGCGATCAGGTGGCCGCCCGCCTCGCCGAGGTCGAGGCCACGGTCATTGACGCCAGCTTCGAAGACTTCGAGCAGGCGGGCCACAACCTCAAGGCCGCCGCTGTCGCCGCCCTGACGAGCGCCCTTGAGCGCATGCGCAAGGAAGAGGCCGACCGCGCCGAACTGGCCGCGCTGCGCGCCGCCGAGGATGAGCGCCAGGCCCGCGAGGCCGCTGAACGGGCGGAGCGAGAACACGCCGAGCGCGCCGCACAGGCCGCCAAGGCCGAGGAGGAGCGCATAGCCTCCGCAGCCAAGGCGGCAGAGGAGTCCGCCCGCGCCCAAGTCGAGCGCGAAGCTGCGGAAGCGCGCGCCGCCCAGCAGCGCCAGCACGACGAGGCCATCGCCGCCGAACGCCGCCGCGCCGAACAGGCTGAAGCCGCGCAAAAGGCTGAAGCTGAACGCATCGCCCGCGAGGAAGCCAGGCGCGCCGCTGAGGCCCAGGCCGCCGCAGCCGCGCAGGCAGCCCGCGAAGCCGACATCGAGCACAAGTCGAAGGTCATGGGCGCCGCGAAGGACGCCCTAGTGGCGCTCGGCATTCCCGAAGCCAAGGCCAAGTCCGTCGTGCTGGCCATTAAGGCCGGCGAAATCCCCAACGTCTCGATCCGGTTCTGAGGCGGCCGATGCTCGCCGCGACCCACGACTTCACCCAGGAGATCATCATGGAAGACCTCGCCGCCGCGCGGATCTTGCCCGCCGACTACCAACAGACCGCTTTTGCCCCTCCGGTGTCGGCGCGCGCCGGCGCGGAAACCGCTGCCCTGATCAGCATGATCGAGCGCGTCGTGCTGGACCCGAACGTCAGCATGGACCGCCTGGAGCGCCTGCTGGACATGCAGGAGCGCGTGATCGGCCGCAACGCCGAGGCCGCCTATGCCGACGCCTTCGCGCTGATGCAGCCGGAACTCCCGGTCATCGACGAGAACGGCGCCATCAAAAACAAGCAGGGCGAGGTCCAGTCGACCTATGCCGAGTGGTCGGACATCAACGAGGCGATCAAGCCCGTTCTGGCGACCCACGGCTTCGGCCTGTCCTTTCTCTGCAACCAGGCCGCCGGGGAGGTCACGATCACTGGCGTCCTGCGCCACCGCGCCGGATACACCGAGCGCACTTCGATCACCCTGCCGATCGACATGACCGGGTCCAAGAACGGCGTCCAGGGCGTCGGCTCGTCGACCAGCTATGGCCAGCGCTACACCGCCAAGCTGCTGCTGAACCTGACCAGCCGCGCCAAGCAAGACCGCGACGACGACGGCCAGAAGGGCGGCGCGCCGCTTGCCGTTACCACTTCGATCAACGCCATCGACCTCTGTGAGACCGCGGCCGAACTGACGGCGTGGAAGAAGGCCAACGGCGAGATGATCCAGGCCCTGCCTGCCGATCAAGCCGACCTCATCGTCCGCGCCTGGAATGCCCGCGCTCGCAAGCTGCGCGAGGTCGCTCAATGACCATGCCTGCGCGCACTATCGAAAGTCGATATGCGAGTCACGTTGGTCAGACGGTCGGAAGCCTGACCTTCAACGGCATTGCGCAGCGGCGCGGCGATAGCGGCCGCGTCTTTGGCGAGTTCCGATGCGCCTGTGGCCGCGTCGTCTTTCTGCCGGCCGGCCGAACCCTACGCGCGAAGACCAGAACCCATTGCGGCTGCAAGACCGACCATGGAGCCCATCGGCGCCACGGGATGAGGAATTCGCCTGAGTACAGTTCTTGGTCCGCAATGAAAGCCCGATGCTTAGATCCGGACAACAAAGATTACCCGAGGTGGGGTGGTCGCGGGATAACGATCTTCGCATCCTGGATAGCCTCGTTCGAGGCCTTCTACTCTTACATGGGCGACCGGCCCGCTGGCACTTCGCTCGACCGCATAGACAACGCCAAGGGCTATGTGCCCGGCAACGTTCGGTGGGCGACGACCCAAGAGCAGCAGTGCAATCGGCGGACCAGCTACACGGTCGAGATTGATGGCGTCGAATATCCCTCAATGGAAGCGGCGGCTGACGCTCATTCAGTCAGCGTCATGACCATCACCAGGTGGTGCGACGGCTACACCGACGCGAGGCGAGCCCACCTAGGCCCCACCCCTCCAAAACCGAATTGCTCCCGCCGGAGGACATATCAATGACGGCCTTGATTATTCAGGGAACGCCAGAGTGGAAGGCCTTGCGTTTGGGCCGCGTGACAGCCTCGCGCGTGGCTGACGTCCTGGCGAAGGGCAAGTCAGGACCTTCGGCGTCGCGTGGCAACTATGCCGCCCAGTTGATTTCCGAGCGCCTGACCGGCGTCGCGGCCGAGGGCTTCAAGAGCGCGGCCATGGACTGGGGGAACGAGAAGGAGGCGGAGGCACGCTCCCTCTATGAGTTCCTGACCGAGGCAGAGATCGCCGAGGTCGGCTTCGTCGATCACCCGCGCATCGCCATGTCCGGCGCGAGCCCGGACGGCCTGGTCGGCGACGACGGGCTGATCGAGATCAAGTGCCCCAACACGTCGACCCACATCGACACGCTGATTAGCGGCACCATCCCGACCAAGTACCAGATCCAAATGAACTGGCAGATGGCCTGCACCGGCCGGGCCTGGTGCGATTTCGTCAGCTACGACCCCCGCCTCCCGGCCGACATGCGCAAGTTCGTCAAGCGCTTCCCGCGCGACGAAATCCGCATCGCCGAGACCGAGCGCGAGGTTCGCGCCTTCTTGGCCGAGGTCGACGCCACTATCGACGCTCTGCGCGCCGCCGTGATCCGCGAGGCCGCCTGATGGACGCCGCCGCTCCGCTACCCTTCGTCTGGAACGGCGAGGCCATGGTCCCGCCGCCGGGGTTTTCTCGGCGGTGCGACGAGGCCTTCGTCATCGGCCAGCGCTACGTCCTGACGGAAGTGCAGGAGCGGTCGGCCAAGAGCCACGCCCAGTTTTTTGCGATCGTCAACGAGGCCTTCGCGAACCTGAGCGAGGCGGACGCGGCGCGCTTCCCGTCGGCGACGATCCTGCGCAAGCACTGCCTGATCCGCGCTGGCTTCTGCGACGTCCAAGAGACGGCCTGCAAGTTCAAGACCGAGGCTGTGCGTCTGGCCGCGACGATCCAAGCCACGGCGGCGATGCTGGAAGACTACGTCATCGTCACCGTGCGCGGGAAGGTCGTCACGTCCTACCGGGCCAAGAGCATGAAGCTCCCCGCCATGGACAAGGCGACCTTCCAGGACGCCAAGGACAAGTGCCTCGCGATCCTCGGCGAAATGCTTGGTGTCGACCCGATGGCGCTGTCACGCCGGGCGGAGGCCGCCTGATGGCCAACTACCGTCACCCTGGCCTGATCCGCCTCGCCGCCAAGGCTCCGCACTGCATGCTCTGCGGCGTCCGCAACGAGGGCCAAGTCGTCAGCGCGCATAGCAATCAAGGCCGGGACGGCAAGGGCACGGGCCTGAAGGCCAGTGACGCGGCCATCGCGTTTTTGTGCTGGACCTGCCACGGCCGGGTTGACCAGGGCAACGAGCCCAAGACGGTCAAGTTCGACCTCTGGGACGGCGCGCACCGCAAGACCATGCGCTGGCTGCTCGAAAGCGGCCACTTCATCGTCAGCCCCGTGCCGACGCCGCCGCCGGTCATCGAGACCAAGCCCAAGGCGAAGATCGCCACCCGCAAGGTCGCCTGGCCTCAGGGCCGAGAGATCCAGTCGCGCGGCTTCGAGCGTCCCGCCACGCCCCGGAAGATCCAGAGCCGTGGCTTCCAGAAGCGTCCGGCGTCCCCCACCCCTACGCATAAGGAAGAAACACGAGATGGGTGAGATCAGACAAGAACAGGAGGTCTCCCGGAACGGTGGACCCGTGGGCAGCGCGGACGCGGGTTCCCTGCCCGCGCTCGCAGAACGGATCGCCGAAGTCATGGACGACGGTGACGGCTTCTGGCGCGCCTGTACTGGTTGCCAGGAGAGCATCGACGGCTACGTCTCGACCCGCGACTACCCGCGCAGTTCAGTCTTCCGGTGCCAGCCCGGAGCCGGTTGCCGGGAGTGCGGCGGCCTGGGCGTGATCTGGGACAACATCGACTACGGGGCCATGGCTGACGCGATGTTGGCGGACGAGGCTGCCACCCCCGATGAGCAATTCGCGGCCGAAGAGGCTGAGCACTACGCGCCGAACACCACCCTGACGATGAGGCAGCTCGTTGCCGGTTGCCGAGCCATGCACGATTGCCAGGGCACGCAGGACGCGGACGCCCTGATGCACCACCCCTATCAAAAGTCGTGGGAGGAGCCGACCAAGCCTCGCTGGGCGCAATGGATCGAGACGGTAGCAGAGGTCTACGCCGCTATCGAGGCCGCCACCCAACCCGGCGGTGCATCATGACCCCCGACCACACCCCCTCCAGCCCTACCGTAGGGGCGGAGACCTTGCGCGATCGGTTCGCGATGGCGGCGCTGACGGGCTTGCTGGCCAACAGTCTGGCGGAGCCGCGCTATAGCGGAAACCTGATCTACGCCGCCGAGGAGGCCTATCGGATAGCCGACGAGATGCTGGTTCAACGGGCCGCCCTCTCCAACGGTGAGCATAGCCGAGGTGGAGTATGAGCCGCCCGACCTGCAAATCGCCGGGCTGCGGCGGCGCGATCACCGACAAGACCCGGTCGAAGTTCTGCAAGGAGCATCGGGGGCCGAACACGCACGGGATCAAGCCGAGCGCTCGGTTCTTCGCGGAGGCGGTGTCGCAGTGACCGACATCCACCACGTCACGCCGATCACGCCGAATGCAGCGCTCATCGACGTATGCACCGGCCGCGACTTGCTCGTCAGCATGTACCGGCCCGACCAGCTCGCCACCGTGCTGGAAATTGGCCGCCTGATCATAACCGATCACGGCAATTTCTCGACCTGGATCGCCGCCATGAAGGCCGCCCGTGAATGGTCCGAAGAGAACGTGCCGAGCGCCACCTATTTCAAGTGGCTTGAGCCGTTCATCTGGCGTCCGAACGTCAAGGCGATCATGCCCGACATTCCCGGCGCGCCGTCGCAGATCAACGATGGCCAGCTTTTGGACTGGCCGTTCCCCGTCGAGAAGGGGATGCCCGTCTATCACATGGATGGGCCGATCGCGCGCTTCGGACGCCTGCTGGAGAAGTACCCGCGCGTCTGCATGGGCTGGATTGGCGACCCCAAGAAGGAACCGGTGGGCTGTGATGCTTACTGGCGCCGGGTCGAGGAAATCGAGCGCGAGCTTGGGCTCGACGTCTGGCAGCAGACCCACATGCTTCGGGGGGTGGCGGTGGCCTTTGATCGCCCCTTTCGCCGGAGCCGACGCCAGCAGCCTCGGCCAAAACGGCCATCGCTACGACAGCCCCATGGACGAGTTGCTCGGCGACAAGTGGCGCGGGCGTCGTTCCTACGCCGACAAGCTGGAGAGAAAGCATGACCACCAGCCGATACGGAAAAGGCGGGTTCGAGGACCGGTTTCGCGTGACCCGCGTGGACGGCAAGCCGTTCCGACCGGAAGCCCGCTATTTGGTCTTGGACTATAGTGGTGCCGATCCCCATGCCTTGGTGGCGATCGAGGCTTATGCGGCGAGCGTGGACGAGGACAACCATCACCTCGCCATGGACCTGCTGACCGCGATCCAGCACCCCGAAGCCTTTCCGGCCCAGCATGACTCCTCCCCGCCTACCGATGGCCCGAAGGGTCAAGACGGGCAGGATCGGGCTAGACACCCCTCTACCGTCTCTACACAAGGGGACGGGGACAGCCGCGAAGGTGGGCGGTCGTGAGCCGGCCTCGCCTTCTCGACCTGTTCTCGTGCGCGGGTGGCGCCGCCAAGGGCTATCAACTCGCCGGCTTCCACGTGACGTCGGTTGATATTGAGCGCCAGCCCCGCTGCACCGCTGACGAGTTCGTTCAGGCGAACGCGGTGGATCTTAAGTCGGAGTGGGTCGCCAGCTTCGACGCGATCCACGCGAGCCCGCCTTGTCAGTTTGGCTCAGAGCTAACCCCGGCGAACGCGCGGGGACGACACCTAAACCTGATCCCGCTGACCCGTGAGATACTCCGCGACTCCGGCCGTCCCTACGTCATCGAGAACGTCAGGGCGGCTCGCGCTCACCTGATCAGTCCCGTCTCGTTGTTCGGGACCATGTTCGATATGCACATGGTGACGAGCGCGGGCCGGAAGTACGTGCTCACGCGCGAGCGCCTGTTCGAGACGAACTGGGACCTCTCAGCGCCGGCCGATCTCGGTCCCCAGGGCCACCCGATCGCCAACATCTATGGCGGCCACCTGCGCTGCCGTAGCGGCGAGCACAGGACCGGCAAGGGCACCGGCCGGACCATGGACTTCCCTGGCGAAGACCGGCCCGCGCTGGCGCGTCAGCTCATGCAGATGCCTTGGGCTTCGATGGGCGAGATGTCGGAGGCCGTTCCCCCGCCCTTCACCGAGCACATCGGCCGGCAGCTTCGCGCGATCCTCCAGCTTCGCGAGGCCGCATGACCCCGCCTTTCCAGCAGAGCGCCGCGCCTGGTGACGGGCTAGTCCCGCGAAAGGTCGGCGCGTGCTGCCCCCAAATTCCACCCTCAAGCCCTGAGGAGGGGCTGACCCCATGACCACGACTGAACAACGAGAGCGGGTCGTAGCTGCTGCGCCGGATAGCGGCCTGATCAAGCGGTCTGACGTGATCGACCTGCTACAGCGCCTTGCCGCCGAACATGCGGATCTGGCCCTGGAAGGCGGAGAGAATGCCCGAGCGCGCGAAACTGCTGAAGCTGCTCTGACGCGCGTGAAACACGCCGTAGCCTTCCTGCCGGCTGAAACCGCCCTTCAGCAGGAGAACGAGCGGCTGCGGGAGGCGGCGAAGCTGTCGGAAGCCAAGTCCGACATGCTGGCCGACAGCAACTATCTGGCCGGCGTCACGGCGGGGTGGAATGCTGCTCAGGACGGCAATCCTAACGAAGCGCTGGCCAAAATCCAGAACAGCCGGAAGGGCCACATCGGAGCATATCGCGCCGCCCTCTCCCGAAAGGACCAAGCCGGATGAGCCGCCAGACGTGCGAGCGCTGCCAGGGCAACGGCGAGGTAGTCACAGACTGGGATCGGTATCTCACCCCCCAGGAAGGCGACGCAGGGGACGAAGCCGTCGCGACATGCCCCGACTGCGGCGATGTGGATGAAGACGAGGACCACTTATGACCGACATGTTCAAGGGCGACGATGCGGGCCTGAAGCCCGCCGCCCAGGCCCTGATTGACGCCGTGGAGCAGGACGCCACCGGCCGCTGGTTCATCGGCGGCGAGGATCCTGAAGCGCTGGCCAGCAACCTGCTGTCGGCCCTCAACGCCACGGATGACGCCTCTCTAGTGAAGGGGCGGGTTCTGGACAGCGAAGGTCTGACCGACAAGCTGACGGTCGGCCATCCGAACGCCTACCTCAACGCGATCTTCGACTTCGGCGCGGGCTTGCTGGCGCAATGGATCGCGAAGGGCCTTCCCGCCGTGGAAGTGGTCGACGGCATCAAGCACCTGGAGTCGGCCTCGCGCGGCCTACACGCTCTCGCCGCTCGCGGGGCGGGTCAGGGCGAGGCGGCCTCACGGGTCCGCGCCCTATCTAAGGAGGGGGATGCGAATGGCTAGGGGGAAAACCACCCACCAAGCGGACATTTCCCGCGTGATGCGCGCCCTGAAGGATGTCGGCCTCAGCGCCGCTTCCATCGTCTGCCTGCCGGGCGGCGGGGTCGAGATCAAGCCCGGCCCCTTGACGTTGGACCCAGCCGGGAAGCAGCCTGCCACCCCGATCGATGACCTGCATGCCTGGAGAGAACAGAAGAATGCCCGTCGTGCGGCTAAAGGGTCTGAATAGGGTCAAGAAGACCCTCAAGGGCGGCACGACGCGCGTCTACTGGTATGCGTGGAAGGGCGGGCCGAAGCTAGACGGCGCGCCGGGCACGCCCGAGTTCATGGCGTCGTACAATCGGGCGCTGGAGAGCATCCGCAACCGGCCGAACGACACCCTCGCCGGCCTAGTCCGTCGTTACAAGGGATCGCCTGAGTTCGAGCGCCTGGCCAAGAGCACCAAGGCGGAGTGGTCACGCTGGCTAGACCGGATCTCCGCTGACGACGGCCCTGACGACATCGGCGGCCTGACCTACAAGCTCCTCGACGACCGTCGCGTCCGCGCCGACATCATCGACTGGCGCAACCAGTGGAAGGACCGGCCGCGCTCCGCGGACTATGCGATCCAAGTCCTGTCTGTTGTCCTGGCGCAGGCCGTCGACGCTGGCATCCTGGAGCGAAACTCCGCCGCTGGCCTCTCGCAACTGTACACCTCGTCGCGTGCGGACCAGATCTGGGAGCCGGGCGAGGTCGCCGCCTTCATGAACAAGGCCTCGTCTCCAGAGGTGTCCTTCATCGTTCCGCTGGCCTGCCTCACCGGCCTCCGTCGCGAGGATTTGGCGTCCCTTCTGTGGTCTCAGGTCGGCGACGTGGCTATCGTCAAGCCGACCTCCAAGAGCCGGGGTAAGAAGACCCAGACCATCCCGGTCTTGCCAGAGACCAAGGCGCTTCTGGAGCGCATACGGGTGCAGCAGGCGGCCCGCCACGCCGAGCTATGCGAACGCGCTGCCAAGAAGAAGCGCCCGCCTCCGCCGGCCTGCCTGACCGTGCTGTCCAACACGCGCGGCCAGCCATGGAGCGTCAACGGCCTGGAACATCAGGTGATCGACACCAAGTCGGCCGCCGGCGTCGACAAGCACCTTCACGATGCGCGCGGCTCCTTCGCGACCCGCCTGCGCCGAGCGAGCCTGACGGCCTCGGAGATCGCCGATATCGTCGGATGGGAGGATAGCCGCGTTGCGCGATTGCTGGCCACCTACGTCGACCGTGACGCCATCGTCATGGCACTTGCTGCGCGCATCAATCGGGCCGATACATAAGCCAGTTCCAGTTGGGAAAATGCCTCGCAACCCTTTGTGGCGCTCAGCGCCGATAGGGTAGAGTTGGGAGCGGTCCTATTGATTTCCTTCAATAAACCGTAGCTTCCCAAGCTGAATGTCGGGGGTTCGATTCCCCCCGCCCGCTCCAGCCTCCTCCCCTTCGTTGACGGACGCCGCCTTCGAGCGCACGATCACCTCAAACAGACGTTTGGGGAGAGAAACGCCATGGCCGACGGCGACCATCATCCGCGCGCCCAATTTCACGCCATGACCGATGGCACGCCCGAGGACTGGGGCATCATCGCCGGGGCCTCGGTCGAGTTCGGGCGCGAGTTGCCCACCCGCCTGATTTCGCATCTCAACCTGCTGAAGGGCGACTGCGGCGGCTTCGCCATCGACCGGCTGGACCACAGCCTGCAGACCGCCACCCGCGCCCACCAGGCCGGCGAGGACGAGGAATATGTCGTCTGCGCCCTGCTGCACGACATCGGCGACATCCTGGGTCCGCGCAATCACGCCGACATCGCCGCGGCGATCCTGCAGCCCTTCGTGTCGGAACGGAACCACTGGATGGTGGCCCACCACGCCATCTTCCAGGGCTATTACTTCTTCCACCATCTGGGCCTGGACCGCGACATGCGCGACCAGTTCCGCGGGCACCCCGACTTCGAGCACACCGCCAAGTTCTGCCACCAGTACGACCAGGAAGCCTTCGACCCGAAGTTCGAGTCGATGCCGCTGGAGGCGTTTGAGCCCATGCTGCAGCGGGTGATGAGCGTGCCGAAGCGGTCGATCTATCTGCGGGCGGCAGCGGAGTAGATGCTCCCCCGTGCTGCGGGGGAGCTGTCACGAAGTGACTGAGGGGACGAATGCTGCGAAGCCGAGCTAGCCCCCTCCGGCCCTCTGGGCCACCTCCCCCGCATCGCGGGGGAGGATCACTCCACCCGCGCCGCCTTAATCCCCAGCTTCGCCAACTGCGCCTGGACGCTGTCTGGCCCCACCAGGTGTCCTGAACCCACCGCGACGAAGCTGACCCCAGAGCCGGCCAGCTTGGTCTTCAGCTGACGGGCCCAATCCTCGTTGCGCTTAGTGATCAGCAGGTCGTAGAGCTCGGGGTACTCGCCCTTCATCTCGGTCACGAACTCGGTTTCCAGGCGCGGCACGTCGCCGGAGACCCAGGCGGCGACCAGGCTGTCGATCTTGGCCAGACCCTCCTCGGCGTCCTCAAGCGTGGAGGCCAGGAAGTCGTCTTCGGTCTTGGCCGGCAAGTCTGCGAAGAAGCGCACCTGCTGCTCGGGGGTCTCGAGGCCAGCCTGGGCCTTTCCGCCCTCGCGAGCCATGGCAAGCAGCACCTGCTCGACGCCAGCCTTGGGGTCGTAGCCGGCCTTGATCATCGGGGCCATCGACAGCGACACCGCCGCCATCCAGGGACGCATGATCTCCAGCATCTCGGGCGGCATGCCGGCGCTCTTGGCCAGTTCGCTGGCGCGCTGGAAGCGTTCGGGGCCGATGCGGGCCGACAGTTTCTGGCTGGGGCTCAGGCCGTACTTGATGACCAGCGGCTGCATCACGGCCGGGTCGTCGCCACCAATGATCTCCAGCGTCAGGTCGCCGCTGTCCGCCATGGCCTTGTCGATCAATGGCGAGCGCCACTGCACGTCGGGCTTGAGGGCATGGATCGTTCCGAACAGATAGATCGTCGAGTCCGCGTCCTTGATCGCCCACAACGCCGGCTCGGCGAGAGCCGCTCCCGGAATGGCCAGCACCGAAACCAGGCCGACCGCAAACCGACGCGCCGGCCGACAAAGCTTGCTGAGCATGGAGCCCCCTTCACTGAAGGCCCCATGCTTGAAGGGCGTCGCCTCCAGACGCAAGGCTCAGCGCAGGAACGCCTCGACCGCGGCGGCAAAGGCCTGGGGCTGGTCCAGCATGATGAAGTGGCGCGCGCCGTCGATCCGCTTCAGGGCCACGCCCGGCAGCGCCGCATAGGCCGCGCCGTATAGGCCGTCGACCATGGCCGCCGTCGCGCCCGTCGCCGGGTCCAGCGGATAGAGCACCGTCACCGGCGTCTTCACCGCCGTCAGGCCCGGACGGGCGTCGGTCGTCATCAGGTCGTACATCGCCCGCGCCACGGTCGGCCGGTCCGACGCCTTGGACCATTCGAGAGCCGCCTTCAGCCCCTCGGGCGACTTGACCATGCGCGGCAGGGTCATGGCTTGCTGGCTGTCGAAGGCGGCCGCATCAATGCCGGCGATGGCGTCTCGCATGGCGGCCGCTTGCGGTCGCACGGTCTCGACCGTGGCGGTCGGCGACATCAGGGTGGCGAAGAACGGCAGGCTGTCGACGATCAGCAGGCGGCCGACATGCTCGGGATGGCGCTGGGCCAGCAACAGGCCGGTGAAGCCGCCCATCGAGTGGCCGATCACGGCCGGAGACGTCAGCTTGGCCGAGGCGATGTAGTCGTCGATCGCCTCGACCAGCGGTTCGACCACCGGCCCTTCGGCGTTGCCGGCGACCGGCGCGCCGGCGAAGCCCGCCACCTGCACGACGTGGACGCGATGCGTGGCCGACAGTTGCTTGACGGTGGCGTCCCATACCGCGCCCGACGAGGCCAGGCCCGGGATCAAGATGACGTCGGGCCCCTGCCCCGTAACAGCGACGCGCATCCGGTCGGCGGCGTGAGCGCCGCCGATGACGCCGAGCGCAGACAGGATCGCGATGAGGACGGCGAACAGGTGGATGTTATGCGGCTTGCGCATTGGTTTCTCCTGAGAACAGGCGCGAGGAAGGGTTCGGCGCACAAGGGCGCCGAACGGCGAGGCTGAAGTTCGAGGTGGAGAGGCCCTAGGCCTCGTCCTGGAAGATCGCTTCGATCGGTTGCTCGAACAGCCGGGCGATCTTGAAGGCCAGCGGCAGGCTGGGGTCGTACTTGCCGGTCTCCAGGGCATTGACGGTCTGGCGCGAGACCTGGAGCTTTTCGGCGAGATCCGCCTGGCTCCAGTCGCGTTCGGCGCGGAGCACCTTCAGGCGGTTCTTCAACGGTAGCGCCTCCGGATGAAGCCCTGGCTCATCCCCCAAGCGGCGCAAAACAACGGGAAGGTCATGAACAGCGGCGGCGCGGGAACGACCTCGGCGTTGCTGAGAAAACCCCAGACGGTCGAGACACCCAATACGCTAGCCAGGCCCCAAAGCATGGCCTCGACATGGATCGCGCGTTCCAGTTCGTCGCCCTCCTCCTTCAGGTACAGGCCCATGATGGCCAGCACCCACAGGATCGGCGCGGCCGGCGCGGCGGCCACCACCCACAGCAGCGGCCCGGTCAGGTCGCCTGCGTTGAGCAGGCCGATCGAGCCCATCAGCACGACGAAATAGGTCAGCATCGCCATGGCCAGTCGGCGACGATAGCGAATGGAGGCTTTGCCCATGGGCTGGCAGTCGCTGATGCGTGTGCTGCCGAAATAGGTGAAGGCCAGGAAGCCGACGGCCCAGATGAAGATCGCGGCATAGGACACCAGGCCGTGGAACGGCTTCAACACCGCCATCGCCGACAACGCGGCCATGAAGGCCAGGATTCCCAGCGCGAACAGCAGCCGCCTCAGGCCCAAAGGCATCGTATCGGCCATGACAAGCACCCCTCTCAATTTGACAAGCTAACTTGTCACCTCAGAGCGCAATCATGTCAAGCATCATTGTCATTATGTCGAGTAGGCTTGCCTCAGGCGGCTTGGCGGAAGGGGTCGATCGACAGGGTTTCAGCGGTCAGGCCGCGCCAGTGCACGGCCTCCTGGCGCTTGACGGCCAGGGCGCGGCCCAGCACGCCGGGACGCGGGCGACTGGCGACTTCCCAGCCGTAGCGAGAGAAGCGGTCGCCGAAATCGGCCCACCGGATCACGCGGCCTTGCGCGTCCTGGCGCCAAACGGCCTTGTCGCAGCCGGGGATGCGCGCGCAACGTTCCCAGGCCTCGACGCGGCCTTGGAGAATGGCGAACGGATCTTGAGCGATGCGGGCCAAAAGGGCCTCCATGAATTTCCGTCGTCCTCCGCGCCGGGCGGGACTGAGTCGCGCCTCAGGAGAACGAGGGCTAGAATTTGTGTATTCGCACCGAGTGTCCACCAGATGTGGTGCGGCGCGTTGCCGCGCGACACGTCCTCGATCGCTCACTGGACCCGCCGCACCGCATAGCCGCGCGCCTTCATCAGGGCCGGAAGCCCTTGATTTCCCGCCATATGCAGAGCGCCGACGACCACCAGTTGCGCGCCCGAACCCTGGCGCATCTCGGCGTCCAGACGGTCGGCCCAGGCCAGGTTGCGGCGATGAAGCAGCGCCTCGTACAGCGCCGGCCGCCCGGTCTTCATCGGCCCGACCAGGCGCGAGCCCAGCGCGTCCATGTCGCCCTTCAGCCAGGCGCGCTCCAGGGCGACGCCATGGCGCGGCGGCGACAGCTGTTCGCGGGCGACGTCGTCCAGATAGTCGAGCTCGGCCTGTTCAGGCAGGTCGGCAAAGATGCGCAGCTGCTGCTCAATTGTTTCGAAGCTGTCGATCGGCTTTTCGGACACGCGGGCGCGCTGGGTGGTCGTCGCATCGACGCCGCTGGCGACGCTGCCGCCGTCCTTCACCATCGGCGCGACCGACAGCATCATCGCCGCCGCCCAGGGGCGCAGGCGCTCGACGCGCTCGAGCGGCACGCCGCCGCGATCGAGCACCGGACGCAGGGTGGCCAGGCCGGTCGGCGAGAGCTTCTGGGTCAGGGAGCGGTCGGGATCAACGCCGTACTGGTCGACCAGGGCCTGGATACGATCCGGTCCCACGTCGATACGGGTCTCGAACCAGACCTTGTCGGCGGCGGCATAGGCGCGGTCGAAGGCGGATGTGCGCCAACGCACATCAGGGCGCAGCACATGCATGGATCCGAACAGGTAGACGACGGAGTCCCGGTCCCGGACCTCCCACATCGCCGGCGCCGCGCTGGCCGCGCCACTTCCCCCGACCAAAAGAGGGCTCGCCAACAACAGGCCCGCCGCGATCACCACACGCGACAGACGCCTCACTACGCCACGCAACATGTCTTTGAGAGCCCGACTGAAACTAGGCCCTCAGATATGCGCAATCGTGCTGAACGCCACGCTAAGCACGGCCGCGACCTAACGCCTCAGCGGTCACCAGGCCTTGAAATGCTTAGACAATTTCAGACCTTGGCGCTGGTAGTGCGAACCGCCTTCGCCGTAGAGTCGCGCGGGACGCGAGGTCAGGGGCTCATACACCAAGCGGGCCACGGTCTGGCCGTCTTCCAGCAAGAACGGCGTCTCGTGGCTGCGGACTTCCAGCACCCCCTTGGAGCCGACAGCGGCAGCTTCTTCCGTGCCGAAGCCGGGGTCGAAGAAGCCGGCATAGTGGACGCGGAACTCGCCGACCGACGGGTCGATCGGGGTCATTTCGGCGGCTTCCAGGACCGGAATCTCGATGTCGTCCTTGGAGGCCAGGATGTAGAACTCACCAGGATCCAGCAGCAGCTCGCCATGGCGGGCCTCCAGCGGCTCCCAGTAGTCGCGCGGGTCGTGTCCGTCCTCATGGTCGAGGTCGACGACGCCGGCGTGGCGGCGACCGCGGAAGCCTACAACCCCCGTATCGGACAAGAGATCGACGCCGACACTGCGGGTGGCCAGCTTGGCCGGCTCGCCGCGCTTGAGGCGCAGCTGGTTCAGGCGGGTGCCGGCGCGGACCAGCACCGAGAAGGTCTGCGGCGCGATCTCGATATAGAGGGGACCGGTATAGCCGGCGTCCACGTCGTCGAAGGCGCGACTATGGTCGGTCAGCAGCCGCACGAAGACGTCCACGCGCCCGGTCGAACTCTTGGGATTGCCGCGCGCCGAGATCGTCATCGGCAAGGTCAGGCGCTCCTGGATCTCGGCGATATAGACGCAGCCTTTTTCCAGAACCGCGCCCTTGGTCAGGTCCAGCTCGTGCATGGCCACGTCCTTCAGGCGCTCGGGCACCTTGCGATGCAGGCCCGGCAGGAACGAGGCGCGGATCCGCCAGGCCCGCGCGCCCAGGCGCAGGTCCAGGCTGGCCGGCTGCACCTGGTCGACGTCGAACGGCGTGGCCGAAACGATCGCCTCCTGGGCGATCAGGTCTTCGATATTCTGGCAGGGCAGAATCCCTGCGGCATGGGCGTCGGTCATCGGCGCGACACTCGCCAAACGCGACCGCAAACGCAAGGCAAGACCTCGGTAAGCTCGCCTGTGACAATGTGATTTTCGCGCGTGACAATTCTCCGGTCGCGGATGGGGTGATGATGCTTGACCAAGCCCCCCTCCCCGCTCCTTATGCCGGCGATTTCAAAGCGTATGGAGGTAAGGCCCGTGGCCGAGGATCCTAAGGACTGGGACGTTGCGACGAAGCTCATTCGTGGGGGCATCGCGCGCTCGCAGTTCATGGAGACCGCTGAGGCGCTCTATCTGACGCAAGGCTTCACCTACGACAGCGCCGAGGGCGCCGACCGCCGCTTCGCTGGCGACGAGCCTGGCTTCGTCTATTCGCGGTTCAACAACCCGACCGTGAAGATGTTCGAGGATCGCCTGGCCCTGCTGGAAGGCGCCGAGGTCTGCCGCGCCCAGGCGACCGGCATGGCCTCGGTCCACGCCGCCCTGATCGGCCTGGTAAAGGCCGGCGACCACGTCGTGGCCGGCCGCGCCCTGTTTGGCTCGTGCCGCTGGATCGTCGCCGAGCTGCTGCCGCGCTTCGGGGTCGAGACCACCTTCGTCGACGCCACCAACCTGGCCGAATGGGAAGCGGCAATCCGTCCCAACACCAAGGCCGTGCTGATCGAGACGCCCTCGAACCCGGTCCTGGAAATCACCGACATCGCCGCCGTCGCCGAGATGGCCCACGCGGTCGGCGCCAAGGTCGTGGTCGACAACGTCTTCGCCACCCCGATCTTCCAGCAGCCGCTGAAGCTGGGCGCCGACGTCGTGGTCTATTCGGCCACCAAGCACATCGACGGCCAGGGCCGCGTGCTGGGCGGGGCCATCCTGACCAGCGAGGCGATCAACGAGGAATTCTACCGCGACTACGTGCGCCACACCGGCCCCGCGCTGTCGCCGTTCAACGCCTGGGTCCTGGTCAAGGGCCTGGAGACCCTGGACCTGCGCGTGCGTCGCCAGAACGACACCGCTGCGGCCCTCGCCGACGTGATCGGCGAACACAAGAAGGTCCGAGAGGTCCTCTACCCGTTCCGCAAGGACCATCCGGGCTATGAGATCGCCAAGAAGCAGATGACCGGCGGCGGCACCGTCATCGCCATGGACCTGGGCTCGCGCGAAGCGGCCTTCAAGTTCCTCAATGCGCTGGAGATCGTCGACATCTCCAACAACCTCGGCGACGCCAAATCGATGGCCACCCACCCGCCGACCACCACCCACCGCTCGGTGCCCGAAGAGCAGCGCCCGTCGCTGGGCGTGACCGAGGGCGGCGTGCGCCTTTCAGTGGGCCTGGAAAGCGTCGAAGACCTCAAGCGGGATGTGATCCGTGCGCTCGATCAGGCGTGAGACGTCTCCCCCCATGCAGCGCATGAGGCGCCGGCGCGGCCAGGACGGTTCGGCCTATGAAGCGCGCACCCGCGACATCGTCGTGCGCGTCTTCCCGGTCTATGCCGCCGAGGAGTCCTCTCCGGAACAGGGCCTCTATCTGTGGTCCTACACGGTCGAGATCGAAAACCACGGCGTCGAGACGGTGACCCTGATCTCGCGCCGCTGGAGCATCACCGACGGCTTCAACCGCGTGAACGACGTGGAAGGCAGCGGCGTGGTCGGCGAGCAGCCGGAGCTGAAGCCCCGCGAGGCCTTCCGCTACGTCTCCAACTGTCCCCTCCCCACCCCTTCGGGCGCGATGAAGGGCAGCTATTCGATGATCAATGCCGACGGCGAGGTGTTCGACGTCGAGATCCCCGAGTTCTCGCTGCACCTGCCGGGCGCGGCGCTGAAGATCAACTAGCTTGCAAAAAAGCCGGCGCTCCTGAGGGGCGCCGGCTTTCTTCAATTCAGAACGGGTCAGGCTTACGCCGCCGGAGGGTCCAGCTGGTAGACGCGCGAGCAGTACTCGCAGGTCACGTGGATCTTGCCGTCGGGCTCGACCATGTCAGCCACTTCTTCGGCCGAGAACGAGTCCATCACCACGCCGATGCGGTCTTCCGAGCAGCGGCAGAAGGCGCGTAGCGGCTTTTCCTCCAGCAGGCGCACGCCGTCCTCGTTGAACAGCCGCCACAGCAGGGTCGCCGTCGTGACGGTGGGGTCGATCAGTTCGTCTTCGCCGGTGGTCTCGAACAGCGCCTGCACGTGGGTCCAGGCTTCCTGGGTCTCGCCGCGCGACTGGTCGCCGGCGATGGCCTGGATCAGGATGCCGCCGGCGCGCCATTGCGGCCCCTCGCCGGTGTCGATCTGGCCGACGGCCAGGCGCACGCGGGTCGGGGTCTGCTCCGACTGGGCGAAGTACTGCTCGGCGCACAGGGCCAGGGTCTCGCCTTCGATCGGGGTGACGCCCTGATAGCGGTCCATGTCCGCGCCCTGGTCCAGGGTCATGATGAACACGCCGCCGCCCAGCAGGGTCTTGGCCCCCGGACGCGTGAAGCCTTCCGAGATGGCCGCGACCTCGTCCGCGTCGAAGCGGCAATAACCACGCAGGCCGCCGCTGGTGTCGTAGTCGACCACGACATAGCGCACCGGCCCGTCGCCCTGGGCTTGGACGATCAGCCGGCCCTCGAACTTCAGGCTGGAGCCGACCAGGGCGGCCAGCGCGCAGGCTTCGCCCAGCAGGTTGGCCACCGGCTCGGGATAGGCGTGACGCGTCAGCACCTCGTTGACGGCCTCGCCCAGGCGAACCATCCGGCCGCGCACGGGCAGGCCTTCGATCTGAAACGCGGAAACGACGTCGTCGAGGACGCCAGGAAGGGAAGCGGTATCGGTCATGGGGAGGCTAGATAGGCGGTCTTTTCGAAAAAGCGAGCCCGAAGGTTTTCACATCGCCCTCAACCACCGTCATCCCGGGCCTTGTGCCCGGGACCCCTCTTTCGGCGCGCACGTGAAATGCGGGACAAAGCGGGGCCTCGACGCGCCTCCTTACTCGCACCTGCAGCGGACATAGGGGTCCCGGGCACAAGGCCCGGGATGACGGGTGGAGTTGATGAAATCAATCTATAGATGCATAATTAGCATATGGTCGGAAAAGACGCATCTATCGCCGTCTACATCATGACCGACCGTTACCGCGGCACGCTCTACATTGGCGTCACCAGTCAGTTCCAGACGCGAATGATCCAGCACCGCGACGGATTGATCCCCGGCTTCACCAAGCGCTACGGCTTGAAGCGGCTCGTCTGGTTCGAAACCCACGACGAGATGACCGTCGCCATCCAGCGCGAACGATCGCTCAAGGAATGGCCGCGCCAGTGGAAGATCAACCTGATCGAGCGCGACAATCCACAGTGGGAAGACCTCTATGCGGCGGTCTGCGAGTGGACACCCGTCCCTCGCCAGATCTGACTACCCAATCGCCCCGAACGCCCAGGCCAGAACCGACTTCTGGGCGTGGATGCGGTTTTCCGCTTCGTCCCAGACCAGCGAGCGGGGCCCATCCATGACCGCGTCGGTGACTTCCTCGCCGCGGTGGGCGGGCAGGCAGTGGAGGAACACGCCATTGGCGGCCGCCAAGTCCATCAGCTTGTCGTCGACCTGATAGGCCTCGAAGGCGGCCAGACGTTCGTCGTGATCGGTGTCGCCCATCGAGACCCAGGTGTCGGCCACGACGACGTCGGCGCCGCGCACGGCTTCCTTGGCGTCGGTCATCATGCTGACCTTGCCCTGCAGGCCTTCGGCGCGCGCCAGGTCGTGCAGGTCGGCGTGATAGACCGCCGGACAGGCGATCTTCAGCTCGAAACCCAACAGCGGCGCGGCGTGGATGAAGCTGGAGCAGACATTGTTGCCGTCGCCGACCCAGGCGATCGTCTTGCCGGCGATCGGGCCGCGGTGTTCCTCGATGGTCAGCAGGTCAGCCATGATCTGGCACGGATGGCTCTTGTCGGTCAGGCCGTTGATGACCGGCACGGTCGAGACCTGGGCGAAACGCTCGACGTCGGCGTGGCTGTTGGCGCGGATCATCACCGCGTCGACCATGCGCGACAGCACCTTGGCGGTGTCCTCGATGGTCTCGCCGCGGCCCAGTTGCATGTCGTTGGCGGTCGAGATGATCGCGCTGCCGCCCAGCTGGCGCATGGCGGCGTCGAACGAGAAGCGGGTGCGGGTCGAGTTCTTCTGGAAGATCATCGACAACACGCGGTCCTTGGCCGGCGCGTCGGCGTCGACCTTGCCCTGCGGCCAGCCCTTGCGGGCGCTCTTGCGGGCGTGGGCGTCGTCGAGCATCAGGCGCAGGGTCGCGCCGTCCAGCTTCCACAGGTCGATGAAGTGGCGGGGTTGAGTCATCGGACTATCCCTATTCCCGTCTCCCCGGCGAAGGCCGGGGCCCAGATACATCCGGGAAGTCGACGGGCTTGATCTGGGTCCCGGCTTTCGCCGGGAAAACGGGGTTGGAGGATCTTAGGCGGAGGCCTTGGCGCGGGCGACTTCACAAGCCTTCTCGAGCTTGGAGATCGCTTCGCTGGCTTCCTCGATGGTCAGGTTCAGCGGCGGCAGCAGGCGCACGCAGTTGTCGCCGCCGCCGGCGATCAGCAGGTTCTGATCGCGGGCCATGACCATGAACTCGCGGTTGTTCGGAACCACCTTGATGCCGATCAGGAGACCCTTGCCGCGGATGTCGACGACGACGTCCGGGAAGCGGTCCTTCAGGCCGTTCAGCTGCTGGGTGAAGTAGCCGGCGACGGTGTTGACGTTGTCCAGCAGCTCATCGCTGTTGATCGCGTCGAACGCCGCATTGCCGACCGCCATGGCCAGCGGGTTGCCGCCGTAGGTCGAGCCGTGGGTGCCGGGGGTCATGCCCTTGGCGCCTTCGGTCGAGGCCAGGCAGGCGCCGACCGGGAAGCCGCCGCCCAGGGCCTTGGCCACGCACATGATGTCCGGCTCGCTGCCCGGCGCCCATTCATGGGCGAAGAGCTTGCCGGTCCGGCCCATGCCGCTCTGCACTTCGTCGTAGATCAGCAGGATGCCGGCGTCGCGGGTGATCTGGCGCAGCTCCAGCAGTTGAGCGCTGGTCAGCGACCGCGCCCCGCCCTCGCCCTGCACGGGCTCGATGATGATCCCGGCGGTCGTCGGACCGATGGCGGCCTTCAAGGCGTCCATGTCGCCGAACGGCAACTGGATGAAGCCCGGCAGGCGCGGGCCGAAGCCGTCCAGATAGCCGGCGTTGCCCGAGGCGTTGACCGCGGCATAGGAGCGGCCGTGGAACGAGCCGTCGAAGCCGATGATGTCGATGCGTTCCGACTGGCCGTTCATCACGTGATAGCGACGAGCGGCCTTCAGGGCGCATTCGATCGCCTCGGTGCCCGAGTTGGTGAAGAACACCACATCGGCGAAGGTGGCCGCGCACAGCTTGTCGGCCAGCACTTCCTGCTCGGGGATCGTGTAGATGTTGGAGACGTGCCAGAGCTTCTCGCCCTGGGTCTTCAGCGCATCGACCAGCGCCGGGTGGGCGTGGCCCAGACCGCAGGTGGCGATGCCCGCCACGCAGTCCAGATATTCTTCGCCCGTGGTCGAGAACAGTCGCGCGCCTCGGCCTCGTTCGAACGCCAGCGGAGCGCGGTTGTACACGCCCATGATGTGGTTCTGCGAGGGATTGGACGACGTCGCGGTGCTCAAGTGACCGGCCTCCCAAAAAGGAAAGAAGCCCCCGTGCTGAAAGCACGGGGACCGGAAGGCCGCAGGTTGTCGGCTCACAAGGCCGGCCTGTCAATCAAGGCTCTGTGAAACGTCCCTGAAAAACCGACGAAAAATCAGCTCTTCAGACGGTAACCGGTGACGAACAGGCGCCAGCACCACAGGAACAGGCCGAGGGTCAGGGCGCCCGTGGCGATGACGCCGATGGCGATCGAACCGTCAGCATGGCCGATGAAGCCGTAGCGGAAGCCGTCGATCAGGTAGAAGAACGGGTTGAAATGGCTGGCCGTGCGGAACGGCTCGGGCAGCTTGTCGACCAGATAGAAGGTGCCCGACAGGAAGGTCATGGGCATGATCACGAAATTGGTCACGGCCGCCAGTTGGTCGAATTTCTCCGACCACAGGCCGGCCAGCACGCCGGCCATGCCCAGGATCAGTGAGGCCGTGACGCCGAAATAGAGGATAGCCCAGGGGTGGGCGACCGACAGGCCTGCGCCCGGCAGCACGCCGATGACCAGGGCCGTCACCGCACCGACCACCACGCCGCGCGTCGCAGCCCCCAGCGAAAAGCCCAACACCTGTTCCAGCGCCGACAGCGGCGGGGTCAGGAAGTCGGGCGTCAGGCCCATCATCTTGGCCTGGATCAGCGACGAGGAGGCGTTGGCGAAGGCGTTGTTCAGGATGGCCATCATGATCAGGCCCGGGGCCACGAAATGGCCGAAGGTGATGCCGCCGACGGCCGGCCGGCTCGAGCCCACCGCGACCACGAACACCAGCATGTAGAGCAGCGTAGTGACCACCGGCGCAGCGACGGTCTGAGTCCCAACCTTCCAGAATCGGCGGATTTCGCGCTGATACAGGGTGACGAAGCCGGACCAGTTCCAACCGCGGTAGTCGCGCGGCTGGGGCGGAATGACGCTCTCGGCCATGTCTCTCACTGCAATTTCCCTTGGATTCTCAGGGATGTGCGCTCTGCGGCCACGTTTCGCAAGCTTGGGCTTGCGTGAATCAACATCTTGTTTCTGTGGACAGAGTCGTTACCGCCTATTGTGCGCTTTAACACATTCTTTACGATATGTAGTAGGACAGCCGCCGGCGGGGCGGTTTGATCACCATATATGGGGTGGCAGGCGTGGGGACGCCGGCCTTCCCGTTCAAATGGCGGAGACGGGTTATGAGCTGGACCGACGAACGGGTCTCGACCTTGAAGAAGCTCTGGCTGGACGGCCTGTCTGCCAGTCAGATCGCCAAACAGCTGGGTGGCGTTACGCGCAACGCCGTCATCGGCAAGGTGCACCGCCTGGGCCTGTCGGGCCGTGCGGCCCCCTCGCAACCCGCGCGTCCGGCCTTCAAGGCTCCGCGTCCGGCGCGTCCGGCCGCCCAGGCCATGCCGTCAGCCCCGCGCCGCGTGACCCCGGTCGAGGCGCCATCGGCGTCGGTCCCCGTGGCCGCCGCGCCGGCCCCGCTGCCGGCCTTCCGTCACGAAGAGCCGGGCTCGGCCACCGTGCTGACCCTGGGCGCGCACATGTGCAAGTGGCCGATCGGCGACCCGTCGTCGGACGGCTTCACCTTCTGCGGCCGCCGCTCGTCGGAAGGCCCCTACTGCATCGAACACGCCCGGGTGGCCTACCAGCCCCAGCAGACCAAGAAGAAGGGCGGCGCCACCGAGCTCGCCCGTTCGCTTCGCCGCTACATCTAAGAAGAACAAAAGTCTCTCAGAGCGGCGGATCCCGGGCAGTCGACGCGACTGTCCGGGATTTTCCGTTTGAGGGGCCGCGGCTACGACGGCGGTCTTGAGACAGATGACCTCCCCCAACTTCCCGCCTAAAACACCCCCATGACGGACCTTCCGCCGAACGATTCCAACGCCCCGCCCTACTCGGTCTCAGAACTGGCCTTCGCGCTGAAGCGCACGCTGGAGGACCGTTACGGCTTCGTGCGGCTGCGCGGCGAGCTGTCGAAGGTCACCCACCACGGCAATGGCCACGTTTACCTGACCATCAAGGACGACAAGTCCGCGATCGACGGCGTGGTGTGGAAGGGCAATGTCCGGGGCCTGGGCGTGCGGCCCGAGCACGGCCTGGAAGTCATCGTCACCGGCAAGATCACCACCTATCCGGCGGGCTCGCGCTACCAGATCGTCATCGACAGCATGGAAGCCGCCGGCGTCGGCGCGCTACTGGCGCAGTTGGAGCGGCTGAAGGCCAAGCTGGCGTCAGAAGGCCTGTTCGCGCCCGAACGCAAGCGCCCCCTGCCTTCCATGCCGGCCGTCGTCGGCGTGATCACCAGCCCGACCGGCGCGGTCATTCGCGACATCCTGCACCGCATCCGCGACCGCTGGCCCTGCCAGGTGCTGGTCTGGCCGTGCGTCGTGCAGGGCGACGCCGCCGCCGGCCAGGTCAGCGCAGCCATACGCGGCTTCAACGCCATCGCCCCGGGCGGTCCGGTGCCGCGTCCCGACATCCTGATCGTCGCGCGGGGCGGCGGCTCCGTCGAGGACCTGTGGGCTTTCAACGACGAGGGCCTGGCCCGCACCGTGGCCGAAGGGACCATCCCGCTGATTTCGGCCGTCGGCCACGAGACTGACACCACCCTGATCGATTTCGTCTCCGACCGTCGCGCGCCCACGCCGACCGCCGCCGCCGAGATGGCCACGCCGGTGCTGGCCGAGCTGCGCGCCCTGATCTCCGACTTCGATCGCCGCCTGAATCGCTGCGGCTCGCGCACGATCGAGGAGCGCCGCACGCGCCTGGTCAGCGCCGCCCGCGGCCTGCCGCGTCCCGACGACATTCTGGCCCTGGCTCAGCAGCGGTTCGACATCGCCTCGGGCCGCCTGGACGCTGCACTTCAGCGCAACACCGCCGTCCACGCCCACGACCTCTTGAAGATCACAGCCCGCCTGACGCCGGACGCCCTGCGACGCCAACACGCGACCAAGGCCGATCGCGTGAACGATCTCTCCCGCCGCCTGGATCTGGCCGCCCGCCGCGCGCCCGACCGCGTGGCCCAACACGCCCGCCTGCCCGCCCTGTGGCAGCGCCTGAGCGCGGCCGGCGATCGCCGCCTGCAGCGGGACGCCGACCGCCTGGCCAATCTGGAAAAGCTGCGTCAGTCGCTGAACCCCGAGCGCCCCCTGGAGCTAGGCTTCGCCCTGGTCCGCAAGGGCGACGGGACCCTGGCCCGCTCGGCCGCCGACCTCGTCTCGGGCGAGCGCGTAAATCTGAAGTTCAAGAGCGGCGACCGCGACGCGGTGATCGACGGCGAAGGCGGGTTCGTGCCGCCGCCGGCCCCCGTCCCGGCCCCCAAGCCTCGCCCCAAGCCGGCGGCGTCGCCGACCGACCAGGGCGACCTGTTCTGATCCGCCAGTTTCGCTTGAAGCCCGTTTCACTTAAAGTACGCCCATGAACGCTTTCGATCGTGATCTCGGCAAGTCCGACGGCCTGGCTGTCCTGCACTATGGCGACGGCGAGTACGCCGTGCTCAGCCCCGGCCGCTTCGTGCTGTGCGCCGTGAGCAACCGGCAGATCCCGCTGGACGCCCTGCGCTACTGGAGCCCCGAACACCAGGAAGCCTATGCCAGCCCCGCCGAAGCGCTGAAGCGTTGGCAAGGGGCCTGAACCGCCGCGCGGTCCTGGCCGCGCTGCCCCTCTCCGCCCTTTCCGGCAAGGCCTTCGCGGCCGCGCCCGGCCTGACCCTCTCGGGCAAGTACGTGCAGGGCGGCTATGTCGTCGGCCGCACGACCCCGCGCGCCGTCATCGACGTCGATGGCAAGGTGCTGACCACAGCCTCGGCCAACGGCTGGTTCTTCGTCGGCTTCGACCGCGACGCTCCGCCGACCAGCGTCCTGACCGTGACCACGCCCGAGGGCTCGGCCTCGCATCAGGCGACGATCACGCCCGGCGACTTCGATATCCAGCGCATCAACGGCCTGCCGCCCGAGCAGGTGTCGCCGACCGACCCGATCCTGTTGCAACGGCTGCTGGCCGAGGGCGCGCGCAAGCAGGCGGGCTTTGCCAGCCTGGCCGATATCGAGGGATTCCGGGATGGCTTCATCCTGCCGGTGACCGGTGCGAGGCGTTCTGCACGCTTCGGCGGCCAGAGAATCCTCAATGGCGAACCGAAACGTCCCCATTTTGGGGTTGACCTCGCGACGCCCGTGGGGACTCCGGTGCGATCCCCCGCAACCGGACTGGTTGCATTTGCCGAAACTGGCCTGCACTTCGAAGGCGGCCTCGTTCTGATCGATCACGGCCAAGGCTTGATCACCGCCTATTTGCACCTGTCGAAAATCCTAGTTTCTCCAGGGACTTATCTGAAACAGGGTCAGGTGTTCGCCCAGACCGGCAAGGAAGGCCGCGCTACTGGGCCGCACCTGTGCTGGCGAATGAAGTGGCGCGATCGCAATCTGGACCCGTCGCTTCTGGTCGGCGCTGGCCCCTTCCGAGGGTAAACCGTCACAAAAGTCGCCCCTGGCGCGAGTGAAAATCATTCGATAGTTCTCCGCCTCCACGAGACGCGTTGTGGGCAGCAGCGCGGTTCGTTCTTCCGCAAGTCCTCGAGGAGGCGGCTCCCGCATGTCGGCAGCGCTCGAAAAGCTGCGCTTTCTGCTGGTGGACGACAACCAGCACATCCGGTCGATCGTCTCGACGATCCTCAAGGGCGTGGGCGTCAGGCATATCCGTGAAGCGATGGACGGGGCGGAAGGCCTGCAGATCCTGCGCGACTGGCAAACCGACATCGCGATCATCGACTTCAAGATGACGCCGCTGGACGGGGTGCAGTTCACCCAGTTGGTGCGCAATTCGCCCGACAGCGTCGATCCGTTCCTGCCGATCATCATGCTGACCGGCTTTGCCGAACGTCACCGCGTGTTCGAGGCCCGCGACGCCGGGGTCACCGAGATCGTGGTCAAGCCGGTCACCGCCCGCTCGCTGCTGGACCGCATCAATACGGTGATCTTCCACCCGCGGCCGTTCATCCGCTCGCCGGACTATTTCGGCCCCTGCCGCCGCCGCCGCCACGATCCGCACTACAAGGGCCCGTTCCGCCGCAACGGCGAGCGTGACGCCGGCGAAGAGAAGATCGAGATCTAGACCTTCTCGACCGCCTCCGCCTCGCGCTGGGCCAGGTCCGCATAGACCTCGTTGGGCCAGCGGCGGTGGACCCAGAACCACTCGGCCGGGCGCTCGCGGATGCGCTCTTCCATGAAGGCGTTGATCATGCGCACGCCGGCCTCGATGTCGGCCGTGCGGTCGCCGGTGCTGGGCGGGACGATCGGCTCGTGCACCACCGCCCGGAACCGCGCGCCCTTCAGGCGCTGGACCGACATCGGCTGCAGCACCGTGCCAAAACGGATCGCCAGGCGTGTGGGCCCCGGCGCGGTGCGGGCGTCATGGCCGAAAAACGGCGCAGCCACGCCGCTGCCGAACTTCTGGTCGTTCATCAGCGCGACCGAACTACCCTTCTTCATGCCTTCCAAGAGCTCGCGCGCGCCATCTCCGCCCTTGGGCGCGAACAGCCGCACGCCGTAACGGAAGCGGCTGTCGCGGATACGCTTGTCGACATAAGGATTGTTGGCCGCGCGATAGGTCATTTCGCAGACCACGCCGCTATCGACGATGGCGGCCGGCATGACCTCCCAGTTCGACAAGTGGCCCGAGACGAACACCACCGGGATCTTCTGCTCGGCGATCTGCGCCAGGCGCTCGGCATTGACGACCTCGACCCGGCCGGTCGACGGCAGGATCTTGTCCATGAGCGGAAACTCGGCGAAGGAGCGGCCCAGGCCTTCCCACTGCTCGTCCAGGATCTTGTCGCGCCAGGCGGCGTCCTTCTCCGGGAAGGCCAGCTTCAGATTGCGGGTGGCGACCTTGTGCGCTCCGCTCAACGGCCCCAGCGTGCGGCCCAGCCAGCCGCCGAAATCCGAGGCGCGGTCCACGCCCATCAGGCGCACCGCGCCGATGAAGAGGTCGAAGCCCAGGGCCTCCAACCGCCATAGAAGGTCCTGAACCCAGGGCTGACGCTTATCCGACATGCGCTCTTAGTAAGCTTGGGGACACGCCTCAGGCAACGTCGCTCTCGCGCGGCACGCGACTTGCGGCTGTCAGTCCAGACCGTTCCGTTTCGGGACGGGTCCAGGAACAACTGGGGGGCATGGCTTCCATGGGCAACGATATCGACACGCATCTGGGCAAGCGCCTGCGCCGCCGGCGCCGTCTGCTGGGCCTGACCCAACAACAGCTGGCCGGCGCCGTGGGGGTGCGCTTCCAGCAGATCCAGAAGTACGAGTGCGGCGCCAACCGCATCTCGGCCGCGCGCCTCTGGCAGCTGTCCGAGGCCCTGGAAGTGCCGGTCGGCTACTTCTACGACGGCCTGTCGGACGTGCGCCGCGAGGCGGCCAACGAGTCGGAAGGCGGCGAGATGTTCGCCCGCAAGGAGACGCTGGACCTGATCCGCGCCTACTATCTGCTGGGCGAACGTCCACGCCGTCGCCTGCTGGACTTGGCCAAGTCGCTGAACGGCGGCGGTCCGGAACATGCCGACGCCTGAGTGAACGAAGTTAGGTAGCGTACCTGCGGCGGGGGCGTTAAACCCCGCCCATGACGCTTTCAGCTGACACCCTCGCGGCGCTCGACGCCTTCGTCATCGACCTGAACAAGGCTTCGGCGGACGTCATCCTGCCGCTGTTCCGGGCCGATCACGGCTTGGAGGACAAGGGCGCCGGCAAGAACCTGCCGCGCGACACCCATGCGGCCTTCGATCCGGTCACCGAGGCCGACCGCGGCGCCGAGGCGGCGATCCGCAAGCTGATCGCCGAGCGCTATCCCGAGCACGGCGTGATCGGCGAGGAGTACGGCGAGGATCGTCCGGACGCCGAGTTCGTGTGGGTCCTGGACCCAATCGACGGCACCCGCGCCTTCATCTCCGGCCTGCCGATGTGGACCACCCTGATCGGCCTTCGCCACCAGGGGCGTCCCGTTCTGGGCTCGATCGGTCAGCCCTATGTCGGCGAGATCTTCGTCGGCCATGCCGGCGGCTCACGACTGGTCGCGCGCGGCCAGGAACGGCCGATCCGGGTGCGCGAATGCGCCGACCTGACCGACGCCATCATCGCCACCACCGACGCCGACGCCTGTTTCGACGGCTCTGAACGCGCCGCCTGGCTGCAGGTGCGCGCCGCCGCCAAGCTGGCTCGCATGGGCTGCGACGCCTATGCCTACGCCATGGTCGCCATGGGCAAGATGGACATGGTCATCGAGGCCGGCCTGAAGTCCTGGGACATCGAGGCCGCCATCCCGCTGATCGAAGGCGCCGGCGGACTCGTCACCAACTGGCGCGGCGAGCCCGTCGGCCCCGACGGCGGCCAGATGATCCTCTCCGGAGACCGCCGCCCCCTCGACGAGGCGCTGATCAGTCTGAGACGTTCTGCGAAATAATCGGTTCGCGCGGCGCGACGGGGTCCACCGTCTCGTCGAAGGCTTGCCAGAAGATCGCGCGGCGCTGATCCGTCTCGATCAGGATCTCGTGGTACGCGCCCGGGACCTCGACATAGCGGCCCTGCGGGATGCGAGCGGCGACGCTTTTCTGGTCCGGATTGAGCACGCGGTTGTCGAGCTCGGCCGCGACGATGGTCACCGGGATCTTGATCGCTTCAACGCCCCGGGCCTTGCGTAGCCAGGCGCAGGCGGTGACGGCGAAGTCGGCCCAGCCCCAGGTCATGCCGCCGACGGCGAGGTCCGGCTGAGCGCGCAGCTGGGCCATGTAGCGGTCGTAGCGCGTCTCGTCGTGGGTCAAGGCGTCGCCCGTGAAGGTCTGGGCCAGCGGATCGTATTGGCCGCCCTGCACGTACTCGCCGGCCAGGCCGATCCTCGACACGGTCCAGGACAGAGGCGTGGCTAGCCAGGGCGGAATACCGCCGGTGTTCAGGCCCAGCATCGGCGCCGACAGCACCGCGGCCGAGAAGCGAGCCTCGCCGCTGGCCAGGGCCAGCATGGTCAGACACCCCCCCATCGAGTGGGCCATGGCGATCCAAGGCCTGGGCATGCGCGCCTCGAACGTGTCGAGCAGCGCCTTGTAGTCGGACAGGAAGGTCTTGAAGCCCTGGGCGTGCCCCTTGAGGCGATCCGGCAAGCCGCGGGCCGACAGCCCCTGCCCTCGCCAGTCGTGCAGCAGCACGGCGAAGCCGCGCGCCAGGAGGTCGTCGACGACCTCGAAATACTTCTCCAGAGGCTCGCTCCGGCCGGGGCTGAGCACCACCGTCCCCCGGGAAGAGCCATCCGGGAAAAAGGTCGCGGCGCGGAGGGTCGCCCCATCCGCGCCGCTAAACCATTCAGCCTTGCCGTTGGCGGGAACCGGAGCCTCGGGAATCGAGACCAGAGACGCCGGTTCGCTCATGCCGTGGCTCAGCGCATCTTGGCGAACAGGGCGCCCATCTTCGGCTGCAGGGCCATGGCCGCGCCCATGTCCGACAGCTTCAGCTTGCCGGTCATGACGGCCATGGTCGGATCCAGCGTGCCGGCGCCGATGGCCAGCAGGTCGTCGATGCCCAGCGTCATGGTCAGGTCGGCGGGCTTGTCTTCGTTGGTGACCGAACCGCCGTCGATGTGGATGAAGCCGGCGTCCTTCAGGTCGAACTTGAGGCTCTTGCCCAGACCGCTGTCGTCGCCCACGGCGCCCTTGATGCGGTCGGTGATTTCCTGAAGCGTAGCCATGAGCGCGATCTCCCTCTGCGCGAAAAGTGTTGGCGGATAGCTAGACCGCGAGCCGTCGGCAAGTAAACACCGTTCAGACGACGCGCAGCCTTATTTCTTCCCGTCGTAGAAGGCGACCTTAGTCGGCGACTTTGTCAACTTTACCCGCACGGCGCCCTTGTGATCGGCGGGACGGAAGTACGGCGCGCCCTCGGCTTCTGGCAGCGGCGCGGTGCGACCGCCAGCGAAGGTCACCACCCCGCTCTCGGCCTTCGGAAAGACGATGCCGGTCATCTTCGGGGCCATCATCGCCATGACGCCCGCAGCCTTGTTCATCACGGCGTTGGCCTCGGTCACCGTCGCCGCCAGCTCGCGGGCGTCGTAGTCCTGAGCGGGCTTCAGCGTCGTGCCGAAGTTCATCAGCGTGCCCATCTTCCAGCCCACGGGCACGTCGAAGACGATGGCCGGATCGCCGTCCAGCTGGGCCAGGCTTGGCAGGCGTTCGAAATAGCCCTCCCCGTCCACCGGCAGCGGCGTGCGGGCGCCATTGCGCTCGACCAGGGTCGCCTTGAGGTTCGGCATCATCTTGCCGTCGTGGCGCACCGCATAGGTCAGCTTCAGGCGCGTGCGCTCGGCGGCCGGGACCTTCAGGAACTTGTCCAGAAACGGCAGCACCTTGACGGCCTCGGCCGACTTCTCGGCGAAAGCTGGGGTGGCGACCGCCAGAACGGTCGCGACCAGAATCAGCGCCAGCGGCCTCACGTCGGCTTCACGAACTTGAGGGTCATCCGGTCGCTCTCGCCGATGGCGTCGTACTTGGCGTGGTCGAAGCCGGGCTCGGCCGGCTCGCCGCGCGGGGCCGACAGGCGCGTCGGCGGCAGGGTCCAGACACCGAATGGATGGTCCTTGGTGTCCTTGGGATTGGCGTTGATCTCGCTGGTCTCGACCAGGATGAACCCGGCCTCCTTGGCCATCTGGATCACGTAGTCTTGCTGGACGTAGCCGTCGGCCGCGAGGACGTCCTGGATGCGTCCTGGCTCGCCGCGGTGCTCCTCGACGCCCAGGATCCCGCCGGGCTTGAGGGCCGCAAGGGCGTCCTTGAAGGCCTTTTCGGCGATGCCGCCGGCCATCCAGTTGTGCAGGTTGCGCAGAAATAGCACCAAGTCTGCCGAACCGTCCGGCGCGACCGGACCGCTGGTGGGACCAAAGGCGGTGAAGGTCACGTCGCCATAGACGCGCTTCTTCTCGGTCAACTTGCGACGGTAGGCCTCGACGATCTCCGCAGCGGCCGGATCGGCGGGGTCGCTGGCCTGTAGCACCGCCTCGTAGAGCTTGCCCTTGGTGTCGGCCAGATACGGCGCGAGGATGTCGGTGTACCAGCCGGCGCCGGGCCAGAACTCAACCACGGTCTGGCCGGGCTTGAGACCCCAGAACGTCAGGCTCTCAACCGGATGGCGCGAGACGTCCCGCGCCCGATCATCGGCTGAGCGCCAGTCGCCCGCGACCACCGCCGCAATCGTCTTGGGCGCGACCTTCTCGGCCGGCTTGGCCTCGACCTTGGCGGCCTCGTCCTTCTTGCCGCACGCGGCGAGACCCAGCGCACCCACACCGGCCAGGAGCCCTCGCCGCGACCAGTCCTTCACAGAAACCACCACGCGCCTTTAAGCCGGCTTACGGAAGCGCAGGGTCATGCGGTCGCTCTCGCCGATCGCGTCGTACTTGCTGCGGTCGAAGCTGGGATCGGCCGGCTGGCCGCCGGGAGCCGAGCGCTTGGTGGGCGGCAGGGTCCAGACGCCGAACGGATGGTCCTTGGTGTCCTTGGGATTGGCGTTGATCTCGGACTGGGCGTCCAGAACAAAGCCGGCCTTCTTGGCGATCGCCACGACCGTGGCGGTGTTCAGATAGCCGTCGGCCGCCTTTTCCGAGCGCGGGTCTGCGCGGTGATCCTCGACGGCCAGCAGGCCGCCCGGCTTCAGCACGGCGAAGAAGTCGGCGAACACCTTGTCGGCCATGCCGGGCGCGCCGGTCCAGTTGTGGACGTTGCGGGCGGTCAGGACGAGATCGGCCGAGCCCGGCGCGCCCAGCGGGCCCGAGGTCGCGCCGAAGTTGGCGTAGGCGACGTGACCGTACTTGGCCTGATCGGCGAAGCGGGCTTCGAAGTCGGCGCGGCCCTTCTTGGCGCCTTCCGAGATCTTCGGATTGGACAGGTCGGCGACGCCGGCGATGTAGTGGCCGCCGGTGGCCTTGGCGTAGGGCGCCAGGATCTCGGTCCAGTAGCCGCCGCCGGGCGAGATCTCGATCACGGTCTGCTTGGGCTTCAGGCCCCAGAAGGTCAGGCTCTCGACCGGGTGACGAGCGCCGTCTCGGGCGACGTCGGCGGCCGGACGCGTGGACGAAGCAACCGCAGCTTTCAGCGCCGCATCGGCGGCGAAGGCGGCGGCGGGCGCGGCCAGGGTGAGCACGGCGGCGGCGAGCATGACGTGGCGACGGAGCATGAGCAGCTTGTCCTTCGGCGATTGGGGCGGGGCGACCTTAACCGCGAGGGAGGGTGCGTCAAACGATTCACGTTCGCCATCGGGACAAGCCCTTGAACGCGGAAATCCGCTCACCAACTAGTTTCACGAAGGCGCTGGAAACCCGGGCCTTCCGGACCACAGGCGACGCCGAACTCGGGTCGCCACGGGACGAACCTTTTGAAGACCTTGCTTGATAAGAAGGATCTGACCCTATGCGTACTTTCGACCTTTCGCCCCTGCACCGTTCGCTCGTCGGTTTCGACCGCCTCGCCGCCCAGCTCGACGCTGCGGCCCGCAGTGAAACGGCCTCGGGCTACCCCCCCTACAACATCGAACGCACCAGCGAGAACGACTACCGCATCGAGATCGCGGTGGCCGGCTTCAAGCCCGAAGAGCTGAATGTCGAGGTGAAGGAAAACCTGCTGACCGTCACCGGTCGCAAGGCGGCCAACGACGGCGACGCCAAGCAGTACCTGCATCGCGGCCTGGCCGAGCGTAACTTCGAGCGCAAGTTCCAGCTGACCGACTACCTGGTGGTGGTTGACGCCGATCTGTCGAACGGCCTGCTGTCGGTGGCGCTGAAGCGTGAAGTGCCCGAGGCGCTGAAGCCCCGCACGGTGGAAATCAAGTCGAGCCCCAGCCTGATCGAAGGCGAAAAGGCGGCGTAAGCCGACCGGTTCCTGAGTTTCCCCAATCCCCTCTGAACTTGGGCGGCGTCGCAAGACGCCGCCTTTTTCGTTTGCGGTGAGGAGCGCCCCCTCCGGCCCTTCGGGCCACCTCCCCCGCTTCGCAGGGGAGGAGAAGAGACGTTTCATCCTCCCCCGTGAAACGGGGGAGGTGGATCGGCGCGGATACGCGACGAGACGGAGGGGGCGCTAGCGCCCGCCCCTAAAACTCCAGCCCCTGCACCGAGCTCAGCTCGACATCCCGGAAACTCGCCTTGGCCACCCGGGCCCCGGTGAAGTCCGAGCCGCGCAGGTCCGCGCCGTCCAGAACCGCTTCGCTGAGGTCGGCGGCCTGCATCATCGCATAACGCACGCGAGCGCCCTGCAGGCTGACCTCGGTCTGGCGAGTCGGACCCAGCGGCAGCGGCGACAGGAACGCCTGGCGCAGGTCGGCCTTGGTCAGATTGGCGCCGGTCAGCTTGGCCCCGCGCAGGTCCGCGCCGCGCAGGTTAGCCGCCCGGAGATCCGCGCCGGCCAGGTTGGCGCCCTGCAGCTGGGCCCCGGAGAGGTCCAGCCCCACCATGCAGGCGCCCTTGGCGGTCATGGCTGTCAGCCGCAGGCCCTTCAGCCTGTCGCCCAGCGGCCGCAGGTCCTCGCCGTCCAGGCGGGCGCAAGCGCCTTCCTTGCCGCCGGTCTGGCACCACAGCTGGTTGTCCAGGCACATCTTGTAGAGCGACTGAGCCTTCGACACCGCCTCGGGCGTCGAGGCGCGCAGCGCGCCAGTCATGTGGGCGCCGCTCACGCGGGCGGTCGAGGTGTCGACGCCGGCCATGACCGCGCCGGTCAGGTTCGCGCCTTCCAGGTTGGCGCCCTTGACGTCGGCGCCGTCCAGGATGGCCCCGACCAAGTTGGCTTCCTTCAGGTTCGCGCCCGCCAGTTTGGCGCCGCGCAAAGAACAGTCGCTGAAATCGGCCTTGAATGCCGACACGCCCTCGAACTGGGAGCCGTCCAGCGTGGCGCCGGAGAAGTTCACTTCGTCGACCTCACCCTGGCGCGTCTCGTGGCGCAGGGTGTCGAGGCCCTTACGAGGGTGCGGAATGGCGATCTGGCCTTCGCGGAAATCGGCTTGCGTCAGGTCGGCCTGGGCCAGGTTGGCGCCGCGCAGGCAGGCGCCGCGCAGATCCGCGCGGACCAGCGAAGCCTGGCGCATGTCGCTCTTGCGCAGGTCACAGCCGAACAGGCTGGCGCGGTCCAGCTTGGTGCGGACCATGCGGCAGCCTTCGAGGATCGAGGCGGACAGGTCCGCGTCAGTCAAATTCCGGAACGACAGATCTAGGCCCGACAGCTGCATGAAGCGGAGGGAGGCGCGTTTGCCGCCCTGCTTGCCGGTAACGAATTTCTCGTGCGCCGTTACGATCATGTCGAGCTCGGCTTGGCTCAGGCGACGACGCCCGGCCACGCTTTGCGCGGCGTTCATAACGTTGTTCCCCGTTAGGTTCTTTTCTAAGTTACGCGCACTGTAGAGGCCGATGGACGAGCGAACCGTTAAGCCTGCGTCCGAATGTCGCGAAAATATCGCGCCAAAAACTCTCGCTCGTCAGATGACATCGTCCAGCCCGCGTGCGCCCAGACGGATCGCGCCGGTCAGGTCGACATCGCGCAGTTGAGCGCCGCTGAAATTGGCTCGCGAAACGTCCGCCCCGGCCATCTTGGCCTGGCGCAGGTCGGCGCGTGCGAGATCGGCATTGGCCAGGATCGCCCCGGTCAGATCGACGGGCAGAACGCGATCGGCGGCGATCAGCAGTGGGCCCAGCTGGGCGTCCCGCAGATCCGAGCCGGTCAGCTTGGCGCCCTTCAGCCGCGCGCCGCGCAGATCGGCCCGGCGCAGGTTGCAGGCCCGCAGGTCCGCCCCGTCCAGTTGCGCGCCCTGCATCTGGGCGCCTTCCATGTCGAGGCCATAGAACACCGCTGACTTGGCCGACAGGGCCGTCAGGTTGAAGCCGCGGATCGAGCGCAGGTTACGCAGATCGGCCTTGTCGAACACCGACGGCTTGCCCTCGGCCCCGCCCGTCTCGATCCACCGCGCATGGTCGGCGATCATCTGTTCGTAGGGCATGTCCGAGACGTTGGTGCCCGCCGGCTTGTCGGTCAGGGCGCCTTCCAGATTGGTGTCGTTGATGTTCCACGACATGGTCTTGGCGCCGACCAGGACCGTATTGCGCAGGTCGGCCCCGGCCAGGTTGGCGCCCGACAGGTCGGCGCCGGCCAGGTTGGCCCCATTGAAATTGGCTTGTTTCAGGTTGGCGCGGACCAGCTTGGCGTCCTTCAGGATCGCGTCGCTGAAATCGGCCTTGGTCGCCACGATGCCCGACAGGCGCGAGCGCTCCAGATTGGCGCCCGAGAGGTTCGCCCCGGTGGCGTAGGCCTCTCGCTGGGTCAGCTCGATGACGCGGAAGCCTTCCTTGCGGTCGGCGGCGGCGATCGTGCCTTCGCGCAGGTCTGCTTCGAACATGTCGGCGCCGGTCAGGTTGGCGCCGCGCAGGCTGGAGCCGCGCAGGTCGGCCCGGCGCAGGCTCGCGTCGGTCAGGTCCGCGCCCTGCATGTCGGCGCCGTACAGGTTGGCGTTGTCCAGCTTGGTCTTGCGCAGGTCGCAGGCGACCATGATCGCGCCGGTAAAGTCGGCGTCGCAGAGATTCCGGCCCGTCATCGACAGGCCGGAAAGGTCGCAGAAGGCGAACACGGCGCGCGCGCCGCCCAGCCGCGCCGACCACAGGCGATCGTGCTTGGCGCAGATGACGTCAACGTCATGCTGCGTCAGGCGCTTGTATTCCTGGGTAGGCTGCGCGGCGGCGCTCATCGGTCACATGGAATCCCGAACTAAGGGCTCACCATGCAACGCGCAGAATTAACGCCGTGTTTCCAAGGGTTTCTGGCGAAGGTTAACCGACTACCCGATTTGGGGCAGGGTCTCGGCGCGGCTCTCGTCCAGATAGCGGGCGCTGACCGGCTTCAGGTCGTCGTTCAGCTCGATGACCAGCGGGTTGCCGGTCGGGATTTCGACGCCGACGATCTTGTCTTCCGGCACATTGAACAGGTGCTTGACGATGGCGCGCAGCGAGTTGCCGTGGGCGGCGATCAGCACGGTCTCGCCGGCCTTCAGGTGCGGCGCGATATCGCTTTCCCAGTAGGGCAGAACGCGGACCAGGGTGGTGGCCAGGCTCTCGGTCGAGGGCAGGGTCGCGCCCTTGTAGCGACGGTCGGCGGCGAAGTCGTACTCACCGCCCGGGGCCAGTTCCGGCGGCGGCACGTCGTACGAACGGCGCCAGACGGTGACTTGCTCGACGCCGTGCTTCTCGGCGGTCTCGGCCTTGTTCAGGCCGGTCAGGCCGCCGTAGTGGCGCTCGTTCAGGCGCCAGTCCTTGGTCACCGGCACGAACGACTGCTTGGCCGCGTCCAGGGCCAGGTTGCCGGTGCGGATGGCGCGGGTCTGGACCGAGGTGAAGGCGTGGTCGATATCAAGGCCAGCGGCGGCGATCAGCTCGCCGCCCTTCTTGGCCTGGGCTTCGCCCTCGGCGGTCAGGTCGACGTCGACCCAGCCCGTGAAGCGGTTCTCGAGGTTCCACTGGCTTTGACCGTGGCGGAGCAGGACGAGCGTCGGCATCGGGCTTCCTTCGTATGGGGAGGTCTCACGGGCGGGCTAAGGCCAGCCGCCGCAAGCGTCAAGCGCGGATGCCCCACAACCCGCCCCACAAGCGCCTTCTTCTCGCCCCTCCCCCTCGGCTCCCGTCGTGCTATAGCGGCGCCATGCCGGATCGCTTCTTCATGCCGCTGATGGGCCTCGTCGCCGTGGCGCTGATCACCTTTTCCCTCGTCTGGCCGCAGGGCCAGGGCGACCGCTCGTGGGGGCCGTTCGGCCACACGCCAGTGCAGCAGACCCCCGAGATGAAGGCCAAGCTGCAGAAGGAAAAGGACGCCGCCCGCCGCCGCGAAGAAGCCGCCAAGAAGGCCGTCGAAGCCGCCGGCAAGATGCCTCAATGAGCTCCTTCGACGCCGTCTCCATCGGCCGCCGGGTCCTGCTGACCGAGGCCGACGCCCTTCGCACCCTGTCCGAGTCGCTGGGCGAGGCCTTCGCCAAGGCCGTCGAGACCCTGTTCGCCGCCAAGGGCCGCATCGTCTGCACCGGCATGGGCAAGTCCGGCCACGTGGCGCGCAAGATCGCCGCCACCCTGGCCTCGACCGGCGCCCAGGCGATGTTCGTCCATCCCGCCGAGGCCAGCCACGGCGATCTCGGCATGATCGGCCCCGACGATGTCGTGCTGGCTCTGTCGAAGTCGGGCGCCGGCCGCGAACTGACCGACACCCTGGCCTATGCCAAGCGGTTCTCGATCCCGCTGATCGCCATGACCGCCGACGCGCAAAGCCAACTGGGTCGCGCCGCCGACATCCTGCTGCTGCTGCCCGACGCGCCGGAAGCCACGGCCGAGGTCAACGCCCCCACCACCTCGACCACCCTGCAGATCGCCTTGGGCGACGCCATCGCCGTAGCCCTGCTGGAGCGTCGCGGCTTCACGGCCAGCGACTTCCGCATCTTCCACCCCGGCGGCAAGCTGGGCGCGATGCTGCGCACGGTCGGCGACCTGATGCATGGCGACGGCGAACTGCCGCTGACCAAGGCCACGGCGGCCATGCCCGACGCCCTGCTGGTGATGAGCGAGAAGCGCTTCGGCGCGGTGGGGGTGGTCGACGCGGCCGGCCGCCTGGTGGGCCTGATCACCGATGGCGACCTGCGTCGCCACATGGACGGCCTGCTGACCCACACCGCCGATCACGTCATGACCCGCTCGCCCCTGACCATCACGCCCGGCGCCCTGGCGGCCGAGGCGCTGAAGATCATGAACGAGCGCCGGATCACCGTGCTGTTCGTGGTGCAGGACGAACGCCCAGTCGGCATACTGCATGTCCACGACCTGCTCCGCGCCGGCGTGATCTAAGTCACATCTGAATTAATCGAACTTTGTCATGCGAACGCGCTAGTCGCCTGAGCTTCAGGCGGCTAAAGCCCCTTCGTCACAATTGAAGCGAGCCTTTCGATGTTCTCCGCGCCCCGCGCCGATCTCGTTGCGAATACCGCCGCCTATGAAAACGAACCGTTGGTCAAGGCGACCGGCTTCCGTGAGTACGATGCGCGCTGGCTGTTTGGCCCGGAGATCAACCTGCTGGGCGTGCAGGCCCTGGGCCTGGGCCTGGGCACCTACATCCAGGAGCTGGGTCAGTCGAAGATCGTGGTCGGCCACGACTTCCGCTCTTATTCGACCTCGATCAAGAACGCCCTGATCCTGGGCCTGATCGGCGCCGGCTGCGAAGTGCACGATATCGGCCTGGCCCTGTCGCCGACCGCCTATTTCGCCCAGTTCGACCTCGACATTCCGTGCGTGGCCATGGTCACCGCCAGCCACAACGAGAACGGCTGGACCGGCGTGAAGATGGGCGCCCAGAAGCCCCTGACCTTTGGCCCCGACGAGATGAGCCGCCTCAAAGCGATCGTCCTTGGCGCTGAATTCGTCGAGCGTGACGGCGGCAAGCTGATCCGGGTGCAGGGCGAGGCCCAACGCTATATCGACGACGTCGCCAAGCGCGCCAACGTCACCCGGCCTCTCAAAGTGATCGCCGCCTGTGGCAACGGCACGGCCGGCGCCTTCGTGGTCGAGGCCCTGCAGAAGATGGGCGTGGCCGAGGTGGTGCCGATGGACACTGACCTCGACTTCACCTTCCCGAAGTACAATCCCAACCCCGAAGACGCCGAGATGCTGCACGCCATGGCCGCGACCGTGCGCGAGACCGGTGCGGACCTGGCCTTCGGTTTCGACGGCGACGGTGACCGCTGCGGCGTTGTGGATGACGAGGGCGAGGAGATCTTCGCCGACAAGATCGGCCTGATGCTGGCCCGCGACCTCGCCCCGCTGCACCCCGGCGCGACCTTCGTCGTCGACGTGAAGTCGACTGGCCTCTACGCCACCGACCCGATCCTGCAGCAGCACGGCTGCAAGGTGATCTACTGGAAGACCGGCCACAGCTACATCAAGCGCAAGAGCGCCGAGCTGGGCGCCCTGGCCGGCTTCGAGAAGAGCGGCCACTTTTTCATGAACGGCGACTTGGGCTACGGCTACGACTGCGGCCTGACCGCGGCGGCCGCCATCCTGGCCATGCTGGACCGCAATCCGGGCGTGAAGCTGTCGGACATGCGCAAGGCCCTGCCGGTGGCCTTCACCTCGCTGACCATGAGCCCCAAGTGCGGCGACGAGGTGAAGTACGGCGTCGTCGATGACGTGGTGAAGGAATACCAGGACCTGTTCGCCGCCGGCGGCTCGATCCTGGGCCGCAAGATCACCGAGGTGATCACCGTCAATGGCGTGCGCGTCCACCTGGACGACGGCTCGTGGGTCCTGGTCCGCGCCTCATCGAACAAGCCGGAAGTCGTGGTCGTGGTCGAGAGCACCCAGTCGGAAGACGACATGCGGGCGCTGTTCCGCGAGGAAGTGAAGCCGCGCCTGGGCGACCGGGTGGGTAAGTACAATCAAGAGATCTGAGCTCTCTCGGAATTCAGAACAGAGGGCCGGGGCGAAAGCGCCGGCCTTTTTCTTTGCCCAGCGATCCTCTACCGACGCCCCATGATCAAGCTCCGCCCTTCCCGCCCCGATGATGGCGACCGCGTCGTCGCGATCTGGGCCGCCGCCGTCGACGCCACGCATGACTTCCTCAGCCCGGAAGACCGCGCCGCAATCGACGTCGAGGTGCAAGGCTTCCTGCCCTCGGCCCCGCTGATGCTGGCAGTCGACGACCGCGACCGGCCGCTGGGCTTCATGCTGATCGACAACGGCCACATGGAGGCCCTGTTCATCGATCCCGCCCATCGCGGGGCGGGCGTCGGCGCGATCATGATCGACTACGCCCTGGCGGTTCACCCGTCCCTGACCACCGACGTCAACGAACAGAACGCCCAGGCCGTGGGCTTCTATGAGCACATGGGTTTCGAGCGCACCGGCCGCTCCGACCTCGACGGCCAGGGTCGTCCCTACCCACTGATCCATCTGCGCTTTGGTGGTTGAGGCAATTCGGGCTTAGCTGGGCGTCCAACCTTCGAGTCGTCCATGCGCCGCCTTCTGACCGCCCTCGCCCTGATCCTCGGCCCCGGCCTCGCCCAGGCCGCCCAGCCGATCCTGCTCAAGCCCGCCCGCGTCTGGACCGCCGAGAGCGCCGGCCCGCCACGCGAGGGCTGGGCCGTGCTGGTCCAGGACGACAAGATCGCCGCCGTCGGCCCGGCGTCGCAGATCGACGCGACCGGCGCCCAGGTCGTCGACCTGCCGGGAACCACGCTGCTCCCGGGCCTGATGGACCTGCACAGCCACCTCTTCCTGCACCCCTACAACGAGACCCTGTGGGACGATCAGGTGCTGAAGGAGAGCCCGACCTATCGCACCCTGCGCGCGGCGGTGCAGGCCAAGGCGACGCTGGAGGCCGGCTTCACCACGCTGCGCGACCTGGGCACCGAGGGTGTCGGGGCGGCCGACGCGCCGCTGAAGAAGGCGATCAATGACGGGTTGATCCCGGGTCCGCGCCTGTTCGTGGCGACCAACGCCATCGTCGCCACCAATTCCTACGGCCCCGCGCGCCGCAACTACAATCCCGAAGCCGAGTTGCCCCAGGGCGCCCAGGAGGCCAGCGGCGTCGACGAGGTGGTCAAGGCCGTGCGTCAGCAGGCCGGCGCGGGCGCCGACTGGATCAAGGTCTATGCCGACTATCGCTTCGGCCCCGACGGCTCGACCAAGCCGACCTTCAGCCTCGAGGAGCTGAAGGCCCTGGTCGAGGCGGCCCATTCCAGCGGCCGGCCAGTCGCCGCCCACGCCTCGGGCGATGAAGGCATGCGCCGGGCGATCCTGGCCGGCGTCGACACCATCGAGCACGGCTATGGCGGCAGCGACGACACCTTCAAGCTGATGGCGCAGAAGGGCGTGGTGTTCTTCCCCACCCTGACGGCGGTCGAGAGCACCTCGACCTATTTCGGCGGCTATGTCGCCGGCCAGACCCCGCCGACGGCGGCCATGCAGAACGCCCAGCGCGCCTTCAAGCTGGCGGTCAGGAACGGCGTCGTCATCGGCATGGGCAGCGACGTCGGCGTGTTCAAGCACGGCGACAACGCCCGCGAGCTGGTCTGGCTGGTGCGCGAGGGCATGACCCCGGTCCAGGCCCTGCTGGCCGCCACCGCCGTGGACGCCAAGGTGCTGGGTCGCGCCCACGACCTGGGTCAGCTGAAGCCCGGCTACCTGGCCGACATCGTGGCGGTGACTGGCGACCCGACCCAGGCGATCGAGGCGACCCAGGCCGTCGTCTTCGTGATGAAGGGCGGCCAGGTCGTGCGGCGGCCGTGATGCGCTTGTCTCTTCTCCTGCTGGCGCTCGCTACGCCGGCTCTGGCTGGTACCGACCCAGGCACGATGCAGCAGCACGACACCTTCCGCGACGCGGCGACCGCGCCGCTGGAGGACCTGAACCTCAAGCAGAAATCGATCCCGCCGGTGCTGCAGCGGGCGGTCACCGATCCGTACGACATGACCGACCTGGACCGCTGCGAGCCGATCGCCGCCGAGGTTGGACGGCTGGACGCGGCCCTGGGTCCAGACCTCGACGAGGCCCCGCCGCCGGACGAGCGGTCGCGCGGCAAGAAGGTCGCCGACGCCGCCTATGGCCTGGGGGTCTCGGGCGTGCGCGACACCACCCGCGACGTGCTGCCGTTCCGCAGTTGGGTGCGCAAGCTGACCGGCGCAGCCAAGCACGACAAGGCGATCCGAAAGGCCATCGAAAGCGGCAGCGTACGCCGCGGCTACCTCAAGGGCGTCGGCATGCGCATGAACTGCGCCCCGCCGGCCGCGCCCAGTTGGTTCGTGCCGGTAGAGGTCAAGCCCGCCCCGCCGCAGGCCCCGGCCGCGTCACCCAGCCTGTGGGAGCAAGTTCTGGTGTGGTGGAACAACCTTGTCGCCTGGGTTCAGAGCCTGTTGGCCTAAAGCGGCCGGCCGCTCTTCAGCATGGCCCGCACCTCGCCGACCAGCTTGGGGCCGTCGAACGGCTTCATCACATAGCCCGTCGCCCCCAGCTGCATCGCCTGGACGATGCGGTCCAACCGCCCGTCGCCGGTCAGCATCAGCACGGGAATGCTGGCAAAGTCCGAATCCTTCAGCGTCATCAGGGCGTCCAGGCCGCTCTGCCCCGGGATCCGCACATCCAGCAGGATCGCGTCGGGCCGCCGCGACGGGATCGCCGCGATCAGCAAGTCCGCGCCGGTGAACCCCACGACTTCCAGTCCGTCACGGGACAAAAAGGCGTCAACCAGCTCGAGCGTCGCATCGTCGTCGTCGGCGACGTAGATCAAGGGAATACGCTGTGCCATCGTTTGCGTACAAACCCCAAGATGGTTAAGGCGTCAAACCACATCCAACGGTTTAAGGCCGTGAAAGTTACGCTTGGGACCGGACGTGCGCCTCGCTAAGCAGGCGGTGTCTTCCTAGGAGTCGCCATGCGCCTGCCCTCTCTGCTTCTGGCCTGCCTCACGCTGCTCGCGACGCCCGCTTTGGCCCAGCGCCTGGACGAGACCCCGCGCGTCGCGGTGATCTCGGCCTTCCCGCCCGAGATCGGCGCCCTGAACGCGGCGACCGGCGAGCAGAAGACCTATGACGTCAACGGCGTCCACTTCATGACGGGGCGGATGGAGGGCAAGCCGGTCGTGGTGTTCCTCAGCGGCGTGTCGATGGTCAACGCGGCCATGACCACCCAGATGGCTCTGGACCGCTTCAACATCACCCGCATCGTGTTCTCGGGCATCGCCGGCGGCGTCGACGAGAGCCTGGACATCGGCGACGTCGTGGTCGCCGACCAGTGGGCCCAGAACCTGGAAAGCGCCTTCGCCCGCGATAAGGGCAAAGGTGATTACGAGATCTCGCCCGAGATCCGCACCACCGACCTGGCCAACTACGGCATGATCTATCCGCGCGGCATCCACATGCCTGGCGACGCCCTGGGCGCCCCGGCTCGCGTCTGGTTCCCGTCCGATCCGGCCCTGCTGGACACAGCCCGCAAGGTCGCCGCCCAGGTCGCCCTGCAGCGCTGCGCAGCCGACAAGTGCCTGGTCCATCCGCCCAAGGTGGTGGTCGGCGGCGCCGGCGTCTCGGCCCCGGTGTTCCTCGACAACGCCGACTACCGCAAATATCTGCGCGCGACCTTCAAGGCTCGGGTCGTCGACATGGAGACCGCCGCCGTCGCTCACGTGGCCCTGGTCAACCAGACGCCCTTCGTCGCCTTCCGCAGCCTCTCGGACCTGGCCGGCGGCGGCGCGGGCGCCAACGAGATGCACACCTTCATGGCCCTGGCCTCGGACAACTCGGCAACGGTGGTGAAGGCTTTCGTGAAGGCTTTGCCGAACTAATACGGCTCCGTTTGCGTTCCGAGCTGATAACTCGGAGCTTCACCCATGCTGCAACGTCCTCTCGTCCTCACCCTCGCCGCCCTGGTCACGCTGAGCCTCGCTGCCTGCGACAAGGACGCCGGACGCAAGCAGGAGACCGTGGGCAAGGTCGAGTCGGGCGTCGGCAAGGTCATCGGCGACGAGGACCTGAAGAAGGAAGGCCAGAAGGACAAGGTCGCCGGCAACGTCAAGCAAGGCGACTTGGGCGACGCCGTGAAGGACGCGACGAAGAAGTAGGTCCTACCGCGTCCCGAACGTCCGGTCGCCCGCATCGCCCAGGCCGGGAACGATGTAGCCGTGGTCGTTCAGCTCCGCGTCGATGGCCGCCGTCCAGATCGGCACGTCCGGATGCGCGGCGCGCAGGGCGTCGACGCCGGGCTGGGCCGCCAGCAGGCAGACGAAGCGCAGGTTGGTGACGCCGGACTGCTTGAGCCTCGCGATGGCGGCGATGGCCGAGTGGCCGGTGGCCAGCATCGGGTCGACGACGATGACCAGGCGGCCGGCGATGTCCTCCGGGGCCTTGAAGTAGTATTCGACCGCCTCGAGCGTCTCATGGTCGCGATAGAGGCCGACATGGGCCACGCGCGCCGACGGCACGAGATCCAGCATGCCCTCGGCCATGCCCAGGCCAGCGCGCAGGATCGGGGCGAAGACCAGCTTCTTGCCGGCGATCTCGTGGGCCGTGGTCGGGGCGACCGGAGTCTCGATCTGGACGGTGTCCATCGGCAGGTCGCGGGTGACCTCGTAGCAGATCAGGGTCGCCACCTCCCGCATCAGCGCGCGGAAGGTCTTGGTCGAGGTCGTCTTGTCGCGCATCCGGGTCAGCTTGTGCTGGACGAGCGGGTGATTGACGACGGTGACCTGGGTCATGGACGAACCTTGCTGAGAGAACTTGCCCTCGCTCCTAGGCCAGTTGGTCGCCGATCGGCAAGGACCGGATGCGCTTGCCCGTGGCGGCGAAGATGGCGTTGCACAGCGCCGCCGGGGCCGGCGGGTAGGCCGGCTCGCCCAGGCCGGTCGGATTGTTGTCCGACAGCACATAGGCCACCTCGATCGGCGGGGCCTCCGACATGCGCAAGAGCTGGAAGTCGCCGAAATTGCTCTGCACCGCCGCCCCGCCCTCGAAGGTAATCTCCTGGCGCAGGGTCGAGCTGATGGCGTCCAGGATCGAGCCCTGCATCTGCTGGTCGGCGCCCTTGGGATTGATGATCTGGCGGCCGACGTCGGCGGCGGTCCAGACCTTGTCGATCTTCAAGGCGCCGTCCTTGACCGTGACCTGCATGACCACCGCCACATAGCCCAGGTGGCTGTAGTGGCAGGAAACGCCGAGCCCCGAACCCTTGGGCAGCTTGCGGCCCCAGCCGGACATCTGAGCGACCTTGTCCACCACCCCGCGCATGCGGCCGGTATGGAAGCTGTCGCGCTCGCCCGGCTTGCCCAGCAGACGCGGCTCGCCCAGCAGCTCGCGGCGGAAGTCTACCGGATCCTTGCCGGCCGCCAGGGCCAGTTCGTCGGTAAAGCTCTGCAGCACGAAGCCGAAGGCGTTGTTGCCCGGCGCCCGCAGCGGCCCGGTGGGCACGCCCAGCGGCATCACCGAGACCTCGAGCCGGTAGTTGTCGATGGCCCGGCCCGGAAACTGGCTGGCGTTGAAGCCGGCGCTGGGGGCGAAGGTCGTCCCCTCGCCGAAGCTGACGAAGTGGTCGTTCCAGGCCACGACCTTGCCCGCCGCATCCAGGCCGGCGGTGAAGTTGTGCCAGGCGCCGGGGCGGTAGAAGTCGTGCTGGATGTCGTCCTCGCGCGTCCAGATCAGCTGGACCGGGACGCCGGCCTTGGCGGCGATAGCGGCGGCCTCGACCATGTAGTCGTTGTTCAAGCGTCGGCCGAAACCGCCGCCGCCGCGGATCAGGTGGATGGTGATCGCCTCTTCCGGCACGTTCAGGGCGGCGGCGACCAGCTTGCGGCCGGGCTCTGGGTTCTGGGTCGGGGCCCAGATCTCCACTTTCCCGTCTTTCACCGAAGCGGTGCAGTTCTGCGGCTCCAGATTGGCGTGGGCGATGAACGGGTAGCTGTAGGCGGCCGAGACGACCTTAACCGCGCCCTTCAGCGCCGCATCGACGTCGCCGTCGGCGTAGTCGACGCGCTGGGCCGGGCCCTTGGCGAGCGCGGCGGCCTTGGCGGCGAAGGCGGCGGTGCTTTGGGCCGCGGTCGGGTGGTCGGCCCACTGGATCTCCAGCGCGTTGCGGCCCTTGCGCGCCGCCCACCAGGTGTCGGCGATCACCGCCACGCCCGGCATCAGCCCTTGCAGGTTGGTCCCGCCCTCGATGACGAAGGCGTCCTTCACGCCCTTGACCGCCTTGGCCGGCGCCAGGTCTACCGCGGCGACCTTGGCCGCATAGACCGGGGCCTTGGCGAAGGTCGCGAACAGCATGCCCGGCACGCGCACGTCGATGCCGTACAGGGGCTGGCCGGTGGTGATGGCGTCGAGGTTCTGGCTCTTGTGGCTCTGGCCGATGATCCGGAAGGCCTTCGGATCCTTCAGCGCCAGGGTCTTGGGATCGGGCGGGGTCAGCTTGGCCGCCTCGCCCGCCAATTCGCCATAGGCGACGCGGCGCTTGCTGGCGGCGTGGACGACGAAGCCCGGCTCGGTCGTCAGAGTCTCGGGCGCGACCTTCCAGCTTTGCGCGGCGGCGGCGATCAGCAGGGCGCGGACCGTGGCCCCCACGCGGCGGAAGCCGTCATATTCCAGCGTTGTGGCCATGCTGCCGCCGGCCACCTGGCGGCCATAGGTCTTGAAGTCGGCCAGGGCCTGCTCGACCGTGACGGCCGACCATTCGACGTCCAGCTCCTCGGCGATCAGCATCGGCATGGCGGTCTTGATGCCCTGCCCCACCTCCGGGATCTTCGAGGCGATCGTGACGCCGCCGTCGGGCCCGATGCGGACATAGGCGTTGAACATAGCCGCCGCGGCCGCCTGGCTCTCGGCGGCCACGGTGAAGCTGAACAGCAGGCCGCCGCCGACGGCCGCGCCGCTTTGCAGGACGAAGCGACGGGTCGGGTCGCGCAGGATCTCGCCGTCCATGCTCAAACCCCCTTCTGGCCGGCGGCGACCTTGATGGCCTCGCGGATACGCAAGTAGGTCGTGCAGCGGCACAGGTTGCCGTCCATGGCCGCGTCGATGTCCTCGTCGGTCGGCTGGGACTTGGCGTTCAGCAGCGCCGTGGCCGACATGATCTGGCCGGCCTGGCAGTAGCCGCATTGCGGCACGTCGATGGTCTTCCAGGCCTCCTGCACCTTGGCCCCAACCGGCGTCGCACCGACGCCTTCGATGGTGGTGATCGCCTTGGTCCCGATCCGGCGCACCGGCGTCACGCACGAGCGGACCGGAAAGCCGTCGATATGCACCGTACAGGCCCCGCAAAGCGCCGCGCCGCAGCCGAACTTCGCCCCTAGCAGGCCCAGGGTGTCGCGCAGCACCCACAGCAGGGGCGTATCGCCATCGACGTCCGCGGTGCGGGCCTCGCCGTTGATGGTCAGGGTGAAGGCCATGACGCAGCTCCCAACTTCGATCTCGGGGCGATCCTGCCTCAACCCCGCCGATCGCGCGAGCCCGGGAAGGACTTTGAAACAATAGGATTTGACGCCCCGGCCCCTTCCGTGGTTCCGGTGCGCCCGCGCCTCATCCGTTTACGGATGATTGCGCTCACATTTTCGGGAAAGAACCACCATGCTGGGCTTGTTCAAGGCCGTCATGCCGAAGGAAGACAAGTTCTTCGACCTCTTTTCGGCCCATGCCCGCACGCTGGTCGCCGGCGCCGAAGCGCTGCACGACATGACGGCAGGCGGCGACGCGGTCGGCCCCGCCAGCGCTCGCGTCGACCTGCATGAAGACGAGGCCGACGAGGTCACCCGCCAGGTGATGGTCGCCGTTCGCCGCAGCTTCATCACCCCGTTCGACCGCAGCGACATCCAGGACCTGACCACTTCGCTCGACGACGCCATCGACCAGATGCGCAAGACCGCCAAGGTCGTCAGCCTGTTCGAGGTCAAGACCTTCGAGCCGCAGATGCGCGAGATGACCCGCATCATCGTCGAGGCCGCCAAGCTGACCCAGGAAGCCGTCGACCTGCTGCCGAAGATGCGCCTGAACGCCCAGAAGCTGTCGGACATCGCGGTGCGGATCACCGAGATCGAGGACCAGTCCGACCAGATGTACGACCAGGGCCGCAAGGACCTGTTCCAGGCCAGCCAGGCCGGCGGCGATCCGATGGCCTTCATCGTCGGCGTCGACATCTACAGCCATCTGGAAAAGGTCATGGACCGCTTCGAGGACGTGGCCAACCGCATCAGCGGCATCGTGGTCGAGCAGGTCTGACCCTCGTGGACCCCACGTTCCTGATCCTGGTCTTTCTGGTCGTCGTCGCCCTGGCGTTCGACTTCCTGAACGGCCTGCACGACGCCGCCAACTCGATCGCCACGATCGTGTCCACCCGCGTGCTGTCGGCCAAGTGGGCCGTGCTGTGGGCGGCGTTCTTCAACTTCATCGCCTTCCTGTTCTTCGGCCTGCACGTGGCCAAGATGGTCGGTTCGGGCATTGTCGACCCGCACATCATCAGCGACCGCCTGATCTTCGCCGCCCTGATGGGTGCGATCAGCTGGAACCTGCTGACCTGGTGGGCCGGCATCCCGTCGTCCAGCTCGCACGCCCTGATCGGCGGGCTGGTGGGCGCGGCGATCGCCAAGGTGGGCGGCCTCTCCGCCATCCAGTGGGCCGGCCTGGGCAAGACTGCGGCCGGCATCGTGGTGTCGCCGACCTTCGGCTTCATCCTGGCGCTGCTGCTGGTGCTGATCGTCTCCTGGACCTTCGTGAAGAGCTCGCCGTTCTTCGCCGACCGCGTGTTCCGCAAGCTGCAGTTCGTCTCGGCCGCCCTCTACAGCCTGGGCCACGGCGGCAACGACGCCCAGAAGACCATGGGCATCATCGCCGCCCTTCTGTTCGCCCACGGGGCCACCGACGCACCAGGCCACATCCCGTTCTGGGTGGTGATCTCGTGCCAGGCGGCTATGGGCCTAGGGACGCTGTTCGGCGGCTGGCGCATCGTCCACACCATGGGCAGCAAGATCACCCGCCTGACCCCCATGCAGGGCTTCTGCGCGGAAACGGGCGGCGCGATCACCCTCTTCCTTGCAACCCATGTTGGTGTTCCGGTCTCGACAACGCACACGATCACGGGCGCTATTGTCGGCGTCGGCGCCTCGCGCCGGGTCTCGGCCGTGCGCTGGGGCGTGGCCAAGGACATCGTCATCGCCTGGATCGTCACCCTGCCAGCGGCGGCCCTGACGGCGGCGCTGTTCTATTATCTCGGGTTCTGGATGACGTGACGACGTCGCGGGGCAAACAGCAGGCAGGTCGCAAGTCCGGAAACGGCGGCGGCAAGCGCCGTCAGGTCGCCGCCCTGCCCTGGCGGGGCGAGGGCGAGGCCTTGCGCATCCTGCTGGTCTCCTCGCGCGAAACCCGTCGCTGGGTGATCCCCAAGGGCTGGCCGATGAAGAACAAGACCGCCTGGCAGGCCGCCGCCCAGGAAGCGCTCGAGGAGGCCGGGCTCGACGGCGTGATCGAGCAGACGCCCTTCGGCGAATATCCCTACCTCAAGCGCCTGAAGAGCGGCGCGGCGCGCCTGGTCACGGTCGATGTCTTCCCGATGCAGGTCACCGGCGAGCGCGCGATCTTCCCCGAAAAGGGCCAGCGCACACTGCAGTGGATGACCCCGGTGGAGGCCGCCCTGGCCGTCCAGGAGCCCGAACTGCGCGATCTGATCGTCCGCTTCGCCGGCGTGACCCTTCCCGAGGAGGAGCGGCCCGACACCGCGCCGGCGCCGACGCCGATGCGGGTGGCGCTGCAACGCCTGCGCCGCCGGGTGACGGCGCTGTGGGGGCGCTACCAGCGCTAGCCTTCCCCCAGGCGCTCATCCCCGGTAAGCCGGAGGAAGATCCGGAGCGCGTCTTGAAATATCTCTTCCTCGGCATCGCCATCTTCTCGGAGGTGATCGCCACCTCGTTCATGAAGTCGTCGGAAGGCTTCACCAAGCTGGTCCCGTCGGCGATCACCCTGGCCGGCTATGCGATCGCTTTCTATTTCCTGTCGCTGACCCTGCGCGAGATCCCGACCGGCATCGCCTACGCCATCTGGTCGGGTGTCGGCATCGTGGCGATCGCCGCCATCGCCTGGATCTTTCAGGGCCAGAAGCTGGACCTCCCGGCCATGATCGGCATGGGCCTGATCATCGCCGGCGTCGTGGTGATGAACGTGTTCTCGAAGGCGTCCGCGCACTGATCCCCGCATAAGGCCTGTGGACAAAGCTCGCCGCTCGCGCATAATGTTCCCATTATGTTCTTGCGCGGCGAGTTCCCATGCAACTGTCCCTAGGCCTGGCCCGGTCCCCACTGGAAAGCGTGCGCGACGCCCTGCTCTGCGAGTTCGGCGCGCAGCGGCCGCAGGCCCGGATGGACCCGATCTCGCAGCTGGTGAAGTCATCGATCAGCGGCCGCACCCAGGACGCCGTCTCGTGGAACGCCTTTCTATGCCTGCGGGCCGAATTCAAGTGTTGGGAAGACCTGGCCCGCGCCCCGGTCGCCGCCGTGGCCCGGATCATCCAGGACGTCACCTTCCCCGGCGACAAGGCCCGCCACCTGACCACCGCCCTGAAGATGATCGAGGCCAAGGTCGGCTGGTTGTCGCTGAGCCACCTGAAGACGCTCGAGGTCGACCAGGCCCGTTGGGAGCTGCAGGCCCTGCCCGGCGTAGGGGTCAAGGTCGCCGCCTGCGTGCTGAACTTCAGCGACCTGGCGATGCGCAGCCTTGTCGTCGACACCCACGTCGACCGCGTCGCCAAGCGCATCGGCCTGGTGGGCTCAGGCGACGCCACCCACACCTATCACACGCTGATGAGCCTCTCACCCGACGCCTGGACCGCCGACGACCTCTTCGAGCTGCACTGGCTGATGAAGCGCGGCCTGGGCCAGATGCTGTGCCCGCACGAGGGGCCGAGTTGCGGCGCGTGTCCGGTAAGGCAGATGTGCGCCAAGGCCGGGGTGGGTCACAGCGCCGAGGTGCTGGCGTGGCGTCCTCGCCCTTCGACAAGCTCAGGGTGAGGACGAATGACGGCTCAGCGAGAGACGAAATTCTAGTTCTGCGTCGCACTAGAAACCTCACCCTGAGCTTGTCGAAGGGCGAGGTTTCGGCTCCACCAGCCTTGGAGGTTCGCCGTGTACGACGTCCAATCGGCCTGGGTTTACATCCTACGCTGCTCGGACGGCCTGTATTACGTGGGATCGCACCGCGGACCGGATCCCGCCGCGCGCGTGGGCGAACACAATGCAGGTCTCAATCCGAAAGCCTTCACCTACAAGCGTCGCCCCGTGGAGTTGGTCTGGGCCGGAGACTTCCAGTTCATCACTGACGCCATCGCGTTCGAACGCCAGCTCAAGGGCTGGAGCCGCGCGAAGAAGGAGGCGGTGATCCGAGGAGACTGGGACGCACTTCCAGATCTGGCGCGGAGCGGCCGCCCTCGCCCTTCGACAAGCTCAGGGTGAGGACTACTTTTTGCTCGGTATTGAAGTAGAAACCTCATCCTGAGCCTGTCCTACGGGGCCGACCACAAGTCGGCCCGAGGATAAACTGAGGACGAGGTTTCGGCCCAACGGAGCCACCCATGCGCACCCCCGACGCCGCCCTGATGGCCGGCCCAGAAGCGCTCGCCCGGTTCCTCGAAACCGGCGACGAAGTCTTGCTCGATGGCGTGTTCTCGGCCGGCGAGGACGTCGTCATCCTGGAGAACTTCCCGCCCTACGGCTTCCACGGCCAGACAGGCCTCGTCCAATGGCGTGCGCTGATGCTGCGCCACGTCGCGGCCATGGAGGAGCTGACCCACATGTTCGAGCGGGCGCAGGACTTCGCGGTGGCCGGCGACGTCGCCCACTTCACCCTGCCCACGCGCTGGACCGGCGTACGCGACGGCGCCCCATTCGAGGAGCTGGGCGGCTGGACCTTCGTGCAGGTGCGCGAGGGCGAGGGCTGGAAGATCCGCTCCTACGGCTGGGCCGTGCTCAGTTTCGCCTGGCGCTAGCCAGCTGCGTGAACGTCTGCGTCCCGATGCCGTAGTTTCGCCAGTCCTTGTAATCGAAGTGCCACCACTCCTCGGTGTAGACGGCGAAGCCCTGGGCCTCCATGGCCTGGCGCAGGACCGCCCGCGCAGCCCGCTGCTTCGTCGTGCCGCCCACGAAATCGGCATAGGCGCGGCCCGAGAACTCGTCGTAGCGGCTGGGCATGTCGATCACCTTGCCGGACTTGAGGTCGTACAGCGTCAGGTCCACCGCGCAGCCGCGGTTGTGGCGCGAGCCATTGGCCGGGTTGGCGACGAAGGCGTGGTTCTCCGGCGGGGTGGCTTCCCAGAACATCCAGGTCACGAACCAGGGCCGATAGGCGTCGTGGATCAGCAGGCCATAGCCCTGAGCCGCCAGCGCTTTCTGGGCGCGGCCCAGGGCCTCAGCGGCCGGGCGCTGCAGATAGGCCCCCGCCCGCTCGTACAGCGGGATGCCCATGAAGTTGTTCACCCCCGCATAGCGGATATCGAGCCTGATGCGCGGATCGACGGTGGTCAGGTCGACGAGGTCGGCCGGCAGGCGCTGTTCGGTCTCCACTGGCGGCGTCGCGGCCAAGGCCCGTTGGCGCAGCGCCACCGGATCGGCGCGGACGGCGGCGTGGATCGCGTCCTGCGCCTCGGCCCCGAAGTCGTGGAAGGCCAGGCTCTGGTCATTCAGACGCACCGCGCCCTTCTCCAGCACCAGTTCCCCGCCGCCGACGATCGCGTAGCGGCCAGCGCCCTGCCTCGTTAGCCGCGCCGAGGACAGACCGGCGCCGTCGACATGCAGCGCGCCGTCCTTCTCGAACACCGTCAGCGGCGCGGTCTTGTCGCCGTACTGGCCGATGGCCGCCCACTCGGCCCCCGTCAGCTTGGGCGTCTGGGCGAAAGCTGGCGCGGCCGCGAAGGCGGCGGCGCTGGCCAGGAACGAACGTCGAAGCAGCGCCACGCGTCTTCTCCTACTTCATCGTCGGAATGACGAAGCTGGAGTCGCCCACATCGCCTTCCGGCCAGCGGGCGGTCACCGTCTTGACCTTGGTATAGAATTTCACGCCCTCGACGCCGTGCTGGTTGGTGTCGCCGAACGCGCTGCGCTTCCAGCCGCCGAAGGTGTGATAGGCCACCGGCACCGGGATCGGCACATTGATGCCGACCATGCCGACATTGACCCGGCTGGCGAACTCGCGCGCGGCGCGGCCGTTGCGGGTGAAGATGGCGACGCCGTTGCCATACTGGTGCTGCGACGGCAGGGCCATGGCGTCCTCGAGGGTCTCGGCCCGCACGATCTGCAGCACGGGACCGAAGATTTCCTCCTGATAGGTCTTCATGCCCACCTTGACGCCATCGAACAGCGACGGGCCGATGAAGAAGCCCTTCTCGTAGCCCTGCAGCGCGAAGTCGCGGCCGTCGACCACCAGCTCCGCGCCCTCCTCCTGGCCCAGGCGGATGTAGTCGGCGATCTTGTTGCGATGGGCGGCGCTGACCACCGGGCCGTAGTGGGCGTCGGCGTCGGTGGAGACCCCGACCTTCAGCGTGGCGATCTCGGCAACCATCCGCTCGCGCAGGTCGTCGGCCGTGTGTTTCCCGACCGGGACCACGACCGGCAGGGCCATGCAACGCTCGCCAGCCGAGCCGAAGGCCGCGCCCGAGATATCCTTGACCACCTGATCCATGTCGGCGTCAGGCAGGACAATCCCGTGGTTCTTGGCCCCGCCCATGGCCTGGACGCGTTTTCCGTTCGCAGTGCCCGTTTGATAGACGTAGTGGGCAATGTCGCTGCTGCCGACGAAGCTGACGGCCTTGATGTCGGGATGGTTCAGAATGGCGTCGACGGCGCTCTTGTCGCCATGGATCACGTTCAGAACGCCTTCCGGCGCGCCCGCCTCCATCATCAACTCGGCCAGTTTCACCGGCACGGTCGGATCCTTCTCCGACGGCTTGAGGATGAAGCTGTTGCCCACAGCGATAGCGATGCCGAACATCCACATCGGGATCATGGCTGGGAAGTTGAACGGGGTGATGCCCGCGACCACGCCCAACGGCTGACGCATCGAATAGATGTCGATGCCGGGCCCCGCGCCTTCGGTATATTCGCCCTTGAGGATGTGAGGGATGCCGCAGGCGAACTCGATAACTTCCAGGCCGCGCTGGATGTCGCCCTTGCTGTCGGCGATGACCTTGCCGTGCTCGGACGACAGGATCTCGGCCAGGCTGTTCATGTCGCGCTCGATCAGGCGCTTGAACTCGAACATCACCCGGGCGCGGCGCTGGGGATTGGTCGCCGCCCAGCCGATCTGGGCCTTGGCGGCGGCCTGGACGGCGGCGTCCAGTTCGGCGTCGGTGGCGAACTGGACCCGGGCCTGGACCTCACCGGTATTGGGATTGAAGACGTCGCCGAACCGGCCGGAGGTCCCGACCAAGGCCTGGCCGTTCACGAAATGGGCGATGTCTCGCATGATGCGCTCCCTGCACTGTTGGGAGCGACTATAGTCCAGCGTTACTCTGCGTCGACATGCACGCGGCGGAACCGGCCCTGCAGATAGACCAAAGGCTCGTGGTCGGGGTCGTAGCGCAGCTTTACCACGCGCCCGACATAGATCCGGTGATCGCCGGCGTCGAAGGCGTGGTGGGTCTCGCACTCGAAATTGGCCATGCAGCCGGGCAGGATCGGCACGCCCGTGCGCCAGGTCTCGGTCTCGACCCCGGCGAAGCGGTCCGCGTCCTTCTGCACGAACTGGCGAGCCAGGGCCTGGTGCTCGGCGTGCAGCACGTTGACGGCGAAGCGTCCGGCCGTGTCCAGGGCCGGCAGGCTGGCCGACTTCAAATCAACGCAGATCAGGGCCAGCGGCGGGTCCAGCGACACCGACGTGAAGGAGTTGGCGGTCAGGCCCACCTTGCGGCCATCTTCAGCCAAGGTTGTGACCACCGTCACCCCGGTCGTGAAGCATCCAAAGGCGTTGCGCAGGGCGCGAGCGTCATGCTCGGCGCCCTCTCCCAGTTCGATCGTGACCGCTTTACTCATCGGCCAAGAAGTGGGGCAAAGCGGGACAACCGGCAAGCTCTAGGCTTGAGGTCCCTCAATCAAAACGCCCGGCCGGCCGGCATCCAGGCCGAAGGTGACCGGCAGGTGGCGCACGTGCGGGGTTTGCAGGCCAAGGGCCTTGGCCCCGCGGGCCACAGCCAGCTTGCCCAGGGCCGTGGGGCCAAAGCCGTTCTGGATACGCGGCTTGGCGCCCAGACGGCGGCGCAGCACACCGTTGGCGTAGATGACATTGGCCCGCATCAGGGCCGGCGGGGTCATGAATTCGATCGAGATCGACACGTTCAGCATCGGGCCGTTTTCGATCCGGTGCGGGGCGTTCTGGCGCCAGGTGACCATGTTGCCCGGGGTCAGGGTGACTTCCTGGGCGCCCTTGTCCCATGCAGGTTCGAAGGCGAACTGCTCGGCGGTCTCGCGCAGCACGATCTTCTCCAGCGCCAGGTCGCCCACATAGGGGTCGGCGACCGGATAGACCCAGACCTTCTTCTCGCCGCGGATCTGCCACAGCGACACCAGCGGCACGTCCAGATGGTAGAAGACCTGGGCGTTGGCGCTGCTGATCAGCATGCCGACATCGCGCTTGAAGGTGCGCAGACCCGGCACGTGGGCCTGCTTGTCGGCGAAGATCTCGTCGCTCAGCGCGGCGTATTCCGGCACGTGGTCGTTGGTGTGGCGCAGGTTCAGCCAGATGCGGCCGGTCTTGGCGCCTTCCAGCAGTTGATCGCCGGTCAGATTGCCGGCCGAGCCCTTGCGCCAGGACGTCCAGGCCTTGGGGTCCTCGCCCATGGTGAAGACGCCCAGCAGGTCGCGCGGATACTGATCCAGCAGGCGCGCCAGACCCTCATCGTCGAACATCGGACGCTCATGCAGCGCGTGCTTGAACATCAGGTTCTCTTGGCCGAAGGCCTTGGCCTTTTCCGGCGTCCAGTCGGTGATCACGCTCATGCGGTTCTCCCGTAGAATTGGATCTTGAAGGGGCCAAACCATAGGGTTTTCCCCAGGCCTCGGGCGGCGCGGTCCAGCCATTCGGCGCGATCGCCAGCGCGGGTCAGCCACTTGAAGCCGGCCACCGCGCCGAACACGGCCGCCTGCACCAGCCCGACGGCCATCCAGCGGACCACCCCCACATGATCGCGCGGGATCGCCGCGGCGCAATGCGAGGTCGGCCCCTGGCCGTAGGCGAAGGCGCGCGCGATCGTGTAGCGAAGGTTCAGGCGGCTCAGCACCGGCTCTTCCCAGACCCAGGCTGCAGGCTCCCAGGCGAAGCGCGCGCCGGCCGCGCCCATGTGGCCGAACAGCATGTCGTCTTCGCCGCCGATGTGGTTGCGCTCTTCCGAGAACGGCGCGACCGGGTCCGGCAGGGCGGCGCGGCGTAGCAGGCTGTTCCCGCAGCCGTAGTGGCGGTCCAGGATCGTCGCCTGCCCTGGCCCCTCGCGCGAGAAGAAGCGCTCCAGATAGTCGCGATGCTCGACGACGTGGCCCGGAGCGCGGGTCCTCACCGGGCCGAACACGACGTCGGCGTCAAAACGCTCACGCGCGGCCATCAGCGCAGCCAGCCAGCCGTCCGGCGCTTCCTCGTCATCATCTAGAAAGGCGATCAGCTCGCCCGACGCCTTGGCCATGCCGGCATTGCGGGCGAAGGCCACGCCGGGACGCGGCTCGTGTACATACAGGACCGGAAACGGCGCGGCCTTGGCCAGGTCGTCCGCCACAGCTTTCGCCGACGGGACCTGGTCATTGTCGACGATCACCAGTTCCAGCGTCGAGGGATCGACGCCGGCCTGGCCGAGCACCGAGCGCGCCGCGACGGCCAAACCGTCGGGGCGCCTCTGGGTCGGGATCATGATCGTGACACGCGTCATCAGCCCTCCGGATGCTCTCCATGGCGGCGCTGCGCCTTGGCGGCGACCGCTTCGACGAAATCACGCACCCGGCCGCCCATGGTCAGCTCGGTGCTGGCGATGGCCTCCATCCGACGGTGCAGTTGGCCCACGGGCCCGGCGCGATGGGAACCGGCCAGGGTCCAGGCGGTCTCCACCGACATCGCCACGCGACCGCCCAGGCCGGAAGCCGTCGCGGCCCCCTCGCCTACCAGCGTCGCGCTGAAGGCGTAGCTGCGCTTGTAGTGGTCGTGGCTCGGTCCGAGGTCATAGCGGGCCAGGCCAAGCTCGGGCATGGCGGCGATGGCGCGCAGGAAGAAGATCTGTCCCGGCGACCAAGCCGCATGCTCGGGATTCATCGAGGCCAGCCACGGATGGTAGGTATCGCCCTGACGGACGCCGAAATGGCCGCCCACCAGCTGGTCGCCAGCATAGAGGTTGATCATCAGGCCGCGGAAGTCGCCGTCCCGCTGGGCGAACAGGTCCGCCATCAGCTCGCGTGTCCAGTCGGCGCGCAGGAAGTCGTGACCGCCGGTGCGGATCAGCTGCTCGCGCTTCCAGTCGATCAGTTGGTTGAAGGCCTCGCGCGACGCATCACCCGCCACCAGGCGCACCTCGCCGACTTCACGGCCCAGCTTGTTGTCCAGCCGGCGGTAGTTCTTGATCTTCTTTGGGCTCGCGGCGCGGACGGCCTCAAGATGGGCTTGCGCATCCGTCTGCGAGAGGTCGATGACATAGGCCGTGCGGTCGGTGCGCGAGGCGGCCGGGAACACGCCATGGGGGTCGATCAGGCCAGTGTAGCGGAACAGGCTGACGCCCGCCGCTCGCAGCACGTCCTCGATCCGCAGATCGGCGTCCGGACGCCCGACCAGGGCGTGATAGTCCGACAGCGGCGAACCGATCGGTCGCGCCAGGCGACCGGGACGATGGTGATAGGCCAGGAAGCCCAGGGTCTGGCCGCCACGCCGGGCCACAGCCACCCGCGCATCCTCGCGCACCCGGCCGACGGCCAGCGCGAAATCCGGACCTAGCAAGGGATTGCCGAAGCCTTGCTCGGCGCTCGCCAGGGCTCGCCACAGCGCCACATCCTCAGCGCTCAGCAGACTTGGGTGAAGGGTCTCGACGTCCAACATGTCCATCTGTCCTACTCCGGGCGGGTTAGGGAAAGATGGACCAAGGCCTGCAATCGGCAGGCCATCCGTCAGAAAGCCGACAATCAGCCGAACGTCGTTTTCAGGATGGTCTCCAGCCAGTGCTGGTCGGTCTCGTCAAACGCCGCAGGCTGGTCGGAATCGACGTCGAACACCGCGATCAGCTGGCCGTCCGGACCAAAGACCGGGACGACCACCTCGCTCTGCGAGCGGCCGTCGCAGGCGATATGTCCCGGAAATGAGTGCACATCTGGGACAAGCTGTGTCTCACCCGTGGACGCTGCAGCTCCGCACACGCCGCGACCGAACGCGATGCGCAGGCAGCCCAGCGTGCCCTGGTAAGGACCGACCACCAGCTCACGCTCCTTGGCGGGGTCCACGACGTAGAAACCCGTCCAGAAGTAGTGGTCGAAACTGTTGGCCAGCATCGAGGCCACCGTCGCCATGCGTGCGGTGACATTGGGCTCGCCGTCCAGCACTGAGGCGATTTCATCGGCGACCTCGGCATAGCGGGTCGCCTTGTCGGCGGAGAGGGTGATGTCGTTGAACGCTTCGGCCATGGCGGGGATATAGCGCGGCGCGCGAGGGATGTCAGAGGGCCGACGCCGGTTTCGCGCTCATCCCAGCGGGGCCATGGACACGCCGCGCGTCGCACGCGAACAATCGGCAACCTCCAGTGGATGATCCGATGCAGCGCCTTCTCGTCATCATCGCCCTCGTGCTGGCCCTGCCGGCGCTGGCGCGCGCCCAGACCGCACCCCTGCGCCTGAGCGATACCGAGCTGACCCAGGCGCTCGCCGGGCGGCTGACGGAACTTGGCGAAGACTATTCCGGCGTCGTGCTCGTGGCGCGCAACGGCCGGCCGTTCGCGGCCTTCGCCCAGGGCTGGGCCGATCGCGAGCGCAGGATTCCCAATGACGCCACGACCCGGTTCCGCATCGGCTCGATCAACAAGATGCACACCGCCGTCGCCGTGCTGCAGCTTGTCCAGGCCGGTAAGCTCGACCTGCAGGCGCCGCTGATCACCTATCTGAAGGACTATCCCAACGCCGATTGGGCCAGGACTGTCACCCTGCACCACCTGCTGAGCCACACCGGCGGGGCCGGCGACATCTTCGGCCCCGACTACGACGCCCGACGCGAAACGCTGCGCGCGCCCCAGGACTATGTCGACCTTTATGGCGCCCGCGCGCCGGACTTCGAGCCCGGCGCCCTTTGGGACTACTCCAACTACGGCTTCATCTTGCTGGGCCGGGTGGTCGAGGTGGTGTCGGGTCAAAGCTACTTCGACTACGTCCAGGATCACGTCTTTGCGCTGGCCGGCATGACCGGCAGCGGCTTCGCGCCGGAAACTGCAGATGTCCCCGGCCGCGCCGTCGCCTACACGCACGAAGACGCCGCCTATGAGCGTCCCACCCTGCCCTGGCGCGGCACGCCGGCCGGCGGCGGCTATGCGACGGCCGAGGATCTCCTGAAGTTCGTCATCGCCCTGCATGATGGCCGCCTGTTGGACGCCAAGCATCGGCAGCTGATGACCACGGGCCGCTTCGACGACGGTGCGGGCATGAGGTTCGGCTACGGCGTCGCCGTCTATCCCGGCGCGTTGGCCATGGTCGGCCACAACGGCATTGCGCCCGGCATGTCCTGCGACCTGCGGATCATCGCCGACGGCGAAGGCGTCGTCGTCACGCTCAGCAATGTTGCGCCGCCGCTGCAGGCCGGACGCTTGGCCAAGTTCGTCTCGGACCGCTTCACCCCATCCTGAACCCTCCCAAGCTTCGCCTTTCAAGCTCTCTTTAGGATTGCGACGGATAGTGCGGCCAACTCTGGGAGAGCGCATCCATGTCGACCCTGTCCGTCCGTCTGGCCGTTCTTCTGGCCGGAACCAGCCTGCTGACCGCCTGCGCCTCCCGCGACGAAATGGCCGCCCTGCGCCAACCGGCCATGCCGCCGCTGGCTGTGGCGAAGGCTTCGCCGGCCCGCCCCTTCTATCGCAATGTGGTCGTCCAGGCCGTCGAGGGCGCGCCCGAGTTTCGCTGGTTCGACGGCGGAGCCGTGGTCACCACCCGCCCGACCCGCGTCCAGGTCGTCGAGAGCCTGAACAACCACCTTCGCAACGCCGAGATGCTGGCCCCGACGCGCCTCGACGCCGAGTACATGCTCTACACCCAGTTCGAAGGCCTGCGCGGACCCAATGTGTGGCTGGCGACCGACAAGCTGACCTCGGCCCGTGTCACCTTCCGCCTGGTGCGCTGGCGCACGGGCCAGGTGGTGCGCGAGAAGACGATCGAGGCGTCCTATGCGGCGCGCTGGACAGGCTTCACGCCCGAGGTCGCCCGCGCGGCCATCGCGGGCCCGCTAGGCGCCAGCAAGGACCGGGTTCTGGCCCCGCTGGGCGGCGCGATCGGCGGCGCCGTGCTGGGCTACTACCTGAATGAAGAGCCGATCTGGACCATCGCCACCACGCCCGCCGGCGGCCTGATCGGGGCTGGACAGGCCCGGGAGATCGGGGGACCTGACCGCGCCGGCCCCGGCTTCGAGGCCGGCTTCCTCACCGCCTTGGGCGTGGCCACCGCCGCCGGCCGCTTCACCGACCTGGAAGCGGCCCTGGCCGGCGGTGCGATCAGCGCCGCGGGCGCCGCCGCCGGACCTGGCCCGGTCTCGCGCGACATCGCCGCCGACGGCGAGATCACCAGCGCCTTCAACGGCCGCGCCCGTCGCCTGGCCGCCACGCGCGGTCTGATGGACCTGGCGTTCGACCGGTTCATGAGCGATCTCAGCCGCGACGGTTCGGTGGTCTACAAGACCGCCGTCTCGTGCCGCGCCCTGAACGGCGACAGCGGCCGCGGCCCCTATCTGGCCGAGACCGCCACCAGCTACGGCGCCGACTGTCCCGGCGCGGCGTATAACGACGCCAAGACGGCCAAGGCCTTCCCCAGCCGCTTCTAGAGCTTCTCCGCCCGCTGTTCCGCGCGGCGCTTGACCACCCGGAACAGCAGCGGCAACAGCTCCCAGCTGAACGCGCCGACGATGAAGCCGAACAAATAGGCCTCGCGCAGCGGCGTCCACGGGATCACCGGCAGCGCGGCCTTGACGAAGAACACGGCCAGGATCGCCGCGGCCGGCGTGGCGCAAGCCAGCCGCAGCAGCAAATCGCGCAGGGCCACGCGTTCAGGCGAGCCCGCCAGCACCAGCCCATAGACGGCCACGCCGCCCAGCGCGCCCACGATCGCGCGCAGGCGATCGGGATCGAACTCCATCGAGGCCTCCTCCAGCCCGGGATCTTGGGAATGACGGCTCAAAGGCGCTCAGGGCAGCCCCGCCGTTAAGAAATGTGCCGGGCGGCGGCGGAAGAGTCGATCGGTCTCGGAAGCACATGCGTCCGCGATTGACGCAGACTCACCGCGACGATGACGCATCGAGAATTGGAACAAACAGGGAACGATGGTCGTTCAAGTTTTCGCAGCGCTGCGCGCATCACGACAACCTCGGCGGCGACGGGAGCCCCAAGCACAGCTCCCATGACCCGGTGCGTCACACTTCGGTGTAACAGTCCAAGGTCGCAAGGGGCTAAATTCACTGATATTTTAGCGATTTCAAACCCTTATGTTGGGTTTGGTAGGCCTGGAGGGACTCGAACCCCCAACCAGACCGTTATGAGCGGTCGGCTCTAACCATTGAGCTACAGGCCCGCGCGGATACGTGTGTGAGCGTACGCGAGAGCCGGCGAATAACATGAGCCGAACGCGGCTTAAAGCTCCGGTTCAGGTTGGAGCTGTCACGAAAGGAACCATAGGTGTTCGGCCACGCTTCCCCTGCGCCGGACAGCCCTGGAGAATGAAGATGACCAAGACCGCTCGCCGCCTGTCGTCCTACGCCCTGCCCGCCCTGGCTGGCGCGCTGCTGATGGGCGCGGCCGCCCCTGCCCTGGCCCAGAACGACGCGGCCTTCCGCGCCACGACGTTCAGCCTGTCGGCCTATGGCGAGACCAATGTGGCGCCCGACATGGCCACCATCACCCTGGGCGTCCAGACCCAGCAGGCGACCGCCGCCGAGGCCATGAAGGCCAACGGCGTGCAGATGAACCAGGTGATGGCCGCCTTGAAGAAGGCCGGGATCGCCGAGCGCGACATCCAGACCTCGAACCTGAACCTGAACGCGCAGTACGCCTACGAGCAGAACCAGCCGCCCAAGCTGACCGGCTACCAGGCCTCCAACCAGGTGACGATCACCGTCCAGGACCTGAAGAAGCTGGGCGCGGCGGTCGACGCCACGGTCAATGCCGGCGCCAACACGATCAACGGCGTCAGCTTCGGCCTGAAGAACCCGCAGGTCGCCGAGGACGCCGCCCGCCTGGAAGCCGTCAAGGCGCTGCAGGCCAAGGCCGAGCTCTATGGCCGCGCCACCGGCTACAAGGCCGTGCGCCTGGTCAATCTGAACGAAGGCGCGGGCTTCTCGCAGCCCACCCCGCCGATGCCGGTCATGGCCTTCGCCGCCAAGCGTGAGATGGCCGACTCGACCAGCGTCTCGGCCGGCGAGCTGAAGGTGCGGGTGGACGTCAGCGCCACCTACGAAGCCGCGAAGTAAGCGCCCTCAGCGGACGTACTAAAAAGCCGCCGTCGGAGCGATCCGGCGGCGGCTGATTTGTATCCGGAGCCTAGAAGCCGCCCTTCTTGAAGGCCCGCTCGACCCGGTCCTGGATCTCCAGCCCCGGCAGGGCCTTGTCGCCCTCCATGACCGCGACATAGGTCAAGGTGTGGTGCGGCTTGCCTTCGCTGGTCGGCACCGGACCGATCGCCCAGCCGACGGTGTTGGCGGCCACGGCGGGATTGGGACAGCTGAAGAAGCGCGCAGGCCTGCCAGCGCTGGACTTCAGCAGGGCTTCAGCCGTCGCCTCCGCCCCGTCGCAGGTCGGCAGGTTCCGGGCGCAGGTGACGTAGCCGCCAGCGCGCCAGACCAGGCGCCCCTTCTCGTCGCCGATCACCACGCAGGTCGAGGGCGAGCCGATCGAGCGGCCGATCGCGTCGACCAGCACGCTCTCATCGACGCTTTCCGGCAGCTTGGGCGAGCAGGCAGAAAGGCCCGCAGCGACGAGGCCCAGCAGCAACAGCCGCCGCATCAGGCCGCCTTCTTGATCTGGTTGCCTTCATCCAGCAACACCACGGTCGGGGCGTAGTTGCGAGCTTCCTCGGCGGCCATCTGGCAGTAGGTGACCACGATGACGAGGTCGTTCTTCTGCACCAGACGGGCGGCCGCGCCGTTGACGCCGATGACCTTGGAGCCTCGGGGAGCCTCGATGGCGTAGGTGGTGAAGCGCGCGCCGTTGGTGATGTTCAGCACGTCGACCTGCTCGTTGGGCAGGATGCCCGAGGCGTCCAGCAGGTCGCGGTCGATGGCGATCGAGCCCTCGTAGTCGAGGTCGGCCTGGGTGACCGTGGCGCGGTGCAGCTTGGCCTTGAGCATGGTCAGAAGCATGGCGGGGGAAACCTATCCCTTTGATGGAAATATTGTTTTCCGAGCCGCCACACACAAGGCCCGTTATGAGGTCTCGCCATATAGCCACGAACCCCGCCCCACACAATCGCACCGCAGCATCGGAAAACGTTAACAGCGCCGCCATTTCGCGCTATGGATTGAAAGAACACGGTTCTGTGGGGGAAGCCGATGCGTCACCAGAAAGTATGGACGATCGCGGGGGCGGTCGCCGTCGCGACGGTTGCGGGAGCAGCCTTGAGCCTGGCTCAGACCCGGCCCGACAACACGCCGAGAGACGCCGCCGGCGCACCGATCATTCGGCCGGGGATCGCCGCCTTCGCAGCCCCGCCACGCAGCCGATTGGACTGGCAGGGCGCGGTCGGCGGGCTGCGGCAGTCGGGTGGTGCGAGTGAGAGCCTGGGCGCCAATCTCGATAGGGCCGAGGTCGATCGCACGGCCGTGCCAATCCTGCTGCCGCGTGACGCCAAGCTGACGGCCGGAGCGCGGATCTACAGCTTCGGCGATTATTACACGATCACTGCCGACACGGCCGGCGGCGGGGTGTCGCTGAGCGGCACGACCGCGATCGTCCCACTACCGACCAACAAGCCGCTGAAGATCGAGGACGGCCCCGAGATGCTGACCGTCCAGCGCACGGTCGACGGCCAACTGGCCAGCTTCGTACGCTACGGCGTGCTCTACACGGTGGAGATCCGCTGCGACGCGCCGACCGATCCGCGCTGCGCCGACGACAACTATGTGCTGGGGCTGGTCGGCAAGACCAGCGCCGTGGTCATGGGCGCCGCCGCCCGCGCCGCCGCCGGGCTGGGAGGCTGACCATGCGCGCTCTCCCTCTCGCTCTGATCGCCGCCCTGCTCGCCGCTGGCGCGCTGACCGCCTGCGACGACACCACCAAGACCCCCGGCGGCGCGGTCAATCCGCCCTCGCCCGAGCCGGGTCCGCCAAAGCCCGATGACGCGCCGGTCGATGGCGGCGCCGAGCAACCGTCCAGCGAGCCCGTGCCGCCCAGCCCCGATCCTGCCGTGCAGCCCAGCGAGCCGCCAGTCCCATCGCCGGCGACCTTCCAGCACAATCCCGCCGGGGCTCTGCCGACCGGCCAGGGCGCCGGCTATCTGGACCGCACGGTGTGGTCTCCGACCATGTGTTGGCCGCTGGCCGAGGCCGGCTTCGCCAATTCCCAGGTCTATGGCCCGGGCGGCGGCATGGGTCCGGCCGGCAAGCCCAGCCAGTGCGATACGCTGAACTACAGCCTGCCCTGGCGCGACAATTTCTGCGAGGCCCGCTCGCGCTCGAACCCATTGTGCGCCGGAGCCGGCACAGGCCACCAGGGTCAGGACATCCGCCCGGCCAGCTGCAAGAAGAACGAGCACTGGGCCGTGGCCGCCGAGGCCGGCACGGTCACCGACATCGGGACCTATACCGTGACCCTCGTGGCCAAGGCCGCGCCGCACTACACCTATCGCTACCTGCACATGCAGATGGCGACCCTGGCGGTGAAGGAAGGCGACAAGGTCATGGCCGGCCAGAAGCTGGGCAAGGTGTCCAACGACTTCGGCGGCACGCCCACGACCATCCACCTGCATTTCGAGATGCGGGCTGGCGTGGCGGGCGCGACGACCGACGGCAAGCCCATTGCCCTGCACACCTTCCTGCCGCCTTATCTCAGCCTGGCGCAGGCCTATCAGCGCAAGCTGGATGGCAAGACCTGCGGAAACTAGGATCGCCGCATGGCCAAGCTCGTGTTTGGAATGAACGTCTCGCTGGACGGCTATGTCGACCACGACGGCTTCGCGCCCGGCCCCAAGCTGTTCCAGCACTTCATCGACCAGGCCCGGGAGCAGGCCGGCAGCCTCTATGGCCGCCGGCTGTACGAGATCATGCGTTACTGGGACGAGGAGCATCCGGAATGGGACGCCCCTGAGCGCGACTTTGCCGAGGCTTGGCGCGCCCAGCACAAGTGGGTGGCCTCGCGCACCCTGACGCAGGTCGGTCCCAACGCCACGCTGATCGGCGGCGACGACCTGGACGGCGCGATCCGTCGGTTGAAGGACACGGTGGACGGCGAAATCGAGGTCGGCGGCCCGGTGCTGGCGGGCAGCTTGAGCGCCCTGGGCCTGATCGACGCCTACCGCCTCTACCTGCATCCTATCGTGCTGGGCCAGGGCGCGCCCTATTTCGCGGCCAAGCCGCCGCCTCTGCGCCTCGACGCCAGCGAGCCGATGGAAGAGGGCGTGATCCGGCTGACCTACGTCCCGGCTTGATCACTGCTAAGCAGGCTTGCCCAGCAACGCCTTCAGGCCAGGCCCCGCCTTCGCGGCCATGGCCTCGCCCACCGCCACGGCGGCGTTGGCCGGACGGATCATCACTTCGAATTCCCGGATCTTGCCGGCCTCGTCGAAGGTGATCAGGTCGATGCCCTTCAGCTTCTTGTCGCCGACGCGGGCGCTGAATTCCAGCACCACGGAGCCGTGGTCCTCGGACCACAGCTCGCGGTGATAGGCGAAATCCTCGAACACGGTGCTGACCGTCGAGATGATGTGCACCAGCGCCTCGACGCCGGGATAGGGCGAGAAGAAGGCCGGCGAGCGGAACACGACGCTCTCGGCCGCCAGCGACCGCAGGCGATCGAACTCGCGCTTTTCGAAAAGGTCGTGCCAGGTTTCCAGCGCCTGCAGCGCCTGCTCGCGAGCCATGTCGCCTCCCCTTATCGCGCTCCCGGCGTTCGAGCGCCGGATGAAGACACTGTAGAAGCGGCGGCGGCGCGGTCAATGTGGGCGCTCTCCCGCATCGCCGTGCGATAGGCCCGCGGCGTCGCGCCGACCTCGTCGCGGAAGGCGCGGTTGAACGGGCCCAGCGAGGCGAAACCGCAGGCGAAGGCGATCTCCAGGATCGACCGCCGCTCGTCCGGACGGGCCAGCAGCGCCTTGGCGCGGGCGATCCGGTGGTGGTTGATCCAGCGGTTGAAGTTGGCAAAGCCCAGCGCCGTGCTGATGCCTTGCGAGACCCGATATTCCGGCTCGCCCAGGCGCGCGGCGACGTCGGCGATCTTCAGCTCGGGCCGAAGGTCGATCGCCTCGTCGGCCAGCAGCCGCCGCAGCCGCTCGGCCAGGCGCGCATCGTCTTCGGTCGGGGCGCGGCGCACAGTCCGCGCCGCCAGCGGCTGAGCCTGCCGGAACCACACCGCGGCCAGCACGGCGATCAACCCCACGACAGCGCAAGCGCCCTTGATCAGGTCGTCCTGCGCGGCGTCGCTCGCGGCGCGCAGCCCCAGGACCGAGGCGGCCACCAGCACGGCGTAGACGGCGACGAAGGCGAACCGGAACCGCTTCTCGACAGCCGGCAGGTCGCGACCATAGCGCTGGAAGGGTTCGACGAAGGTCAGCAGCAGCGCCGCCGAGCCGCTGAGCGCATAGATGTTGCCGGCGACGCGCCCGGCCATCCCGCCGGCCGGCAGCAGCTCGGATAGCCCTCCGCTGACTGCGACGACCAAGGCCACGACCGGCGCCCATCGCACGTCGCGCTCGGCCGGATCGAACAGGGCTCGGGCTACCAGCCAAGCCCAGCCGCAGGCTCCGACGCCGACAACCGAGAAGGCCGCGGCGGCGCGGCCATCGACGATCCGGGCCAGGATGTAGCAGACGAACGAGACCGTCGCGATCGCCGCCCAGGTCCGCAGACGTCCGGGCCCCTTCCCCGTCGCCGCGATCGCACCGCCGAATGTCGTCGCCCAAGCCATGCGCGCCTCCCCGCCTGAAATTGCCCCGGCGCGGAAATTATCTCTAGCCGAATTCCAAATCGGCGAGACCCGGCGTCCGAAGCGCCGCCATCCCTGCCGCCGACCTCAGCTCCGAGGTCGCGTCAGGAGCTTTCATGTCGATCTCATCCTTGCCCAAGAGCGCCCTGCACTGGGCGGGCGTCCTCTGGTTCACGATCGCCGCCATCGGCCAGGCCGCCTTCATCGGCTTCATCCTGGCCTTCTACGGTGTGCGCACCGCGTGCGGCGACTTCGCCGGCTGGAACGACAAGCCCCTGATCGACGGCTATGTGAAGGGCGACGACCTGGGCAATGTCGTCTTCGCCGTCCACGTGCTGCTGGCGTCCGTGGTGACGCTGTGCGGCCTGATGCAGCTGGTCCCGGCGCTGCGCAACAGGTGGCCGCGCGTGCACCGCTGGACCGGGCGGACCTTCCTGTCCCTGGCCATCTTCATGGCCCTGAGCGGCGTCTGGCTGGAGGTCGTACGCGGGACCTATCTGTCGATGATCTCGGCCGTCGCCACCCTGATCAACGGCGTGCTGATCCTGGTCTTCGCCGCCTTCGCCTGGCGGCACGCGATCAAGCGGCGGTTCGAGGCACATCGACGCTGGGCCATGCGGACCTTCATGGTGGTCAGCGGCGTCTGGTTCCTCCGGGTCGGCCTGATGGGCTGGATCCTGGTCAATCGCGGGCCGGTGGGCATGAACGACACCCTGTCCGGCCCGACGGACATCGTCATGACCTTCGGCAGCTACCTGATCCCGCTGGCGATCCTGGAGCTGTACGCCGCGGCCCAGCGCAGCCAGAGCGGCGTCCTGAAGGGCGCGGCGGCGACCGTGCTGACGCTGGCAACCGCCTTCACGGCCGCCGGCGTCTTCGGCACGATCGCCTTCATGTGGGTCCCGTACCTGTGAGGCCTAGAGCTTGAACGCCCCGCCTTCGATCTTGGCGTGCAGGGCCTTGGTGATCTTCACATAGCCCTTCTCGGCGTCGCGGAAGTACAGCGGATCCTTGGTCTTGGCCGGGTCGAAGCCCTCGGTGACCAGGTCGATCTTGCGATACTTGAAGGTGCCGGTCGTTTCGATCGCCGGCTGCAGGCGCACGAATAGCGGACGGGCGTAGGTCGGCAGCTGCTCGTCGACATGCTTGGCGAAGGCGACCAGGTCGAACTCCGGCGTGGTGACCAGCGAGACCATGCCGGCCTTGCCGTCCAGGTCGGCGATCTTGACGCCGTAGACGTTGATCTCCTGCACGCCGTCGAAGCCGGCCAAGCGCTCGGACACCTCGCTGGTGGCGACGTTCTCGCCCTTCCAGCGGAAGGTGTCGCCGATGCGATCGACGAAATAGATGTAGCCATCGCTGTCGATGCGCATCAGGTCGCCGGTGCGGAACCAGGCGTCGCCCTTCTGGAAGACGTCGTGCAGCACCTTCTTCTCGGTGGCGGCCTTGTCGGCATAGCCCACGAAGTTGGAGCGCGCGTCGCTGCCGATGTGGCCGATACACTCGCCGACCTCGCCCGGCTTGACCTCGATGCAATTGCCATCGGTCCCGCGCACGGGCTCCTCGGCCTCGACGTCGAACTTGACGATGCGGATGTTGAACTTGCTGCGCAGGTAGCGGGGGATGCGGCCCACTGCGCCGCGGCGGCCGTCGAAGTTGAACAGCGAGACGTTGCCCTCGGTCGCGCCGTAGAACTCCAGCACGTCGCCGACCTTGAAGCGGTCCAGCATGTCGTTCCAGACGTCCGGACGCAGGCCGTTGCCGAAGATCATGCGCAGCTTGTGAGCGCGCTCCAGCTCATGTTCGGGCTGGTTGGCCAGGTAGCGGCACAGCTCGCCGATATAGACGAACATCGTGCAGTTCTCCTGCACGACGTCGGGCCAGAAGTGGGTGGCCGAGAACTTCTTGCGCAGCACGATCGAGCCGCCGTTCAGCAGGCCCGCGCCCAGGGCGCAGAGGCCGCCGGTGGCGTGGTACAGCGGCAGGGTCACATAGATCCGGTCGGTTTCCTTGGCGCCCGTCGAGCCCGCGAAGCCGCGCATGTAGAGCTGGGCCCGCATGTGGGTGATGCGCGCGGCCTTGGGCAGGCCAGTGGTGCCGCTGGTGAAGATGAACAGCGCCGTGTCGCGGGCGGTCAGACCGTCGCGCGCCGTCTCGCGGTCGGGACGAAGCTGGCTGCAGCTCTTCAGCGCCTTCACGAGGTCGCGCTGCTCGCCGTGGGCCGCGCCCAGCACCCACTGGTGCATGTGGCGGTCCAGCTGACCCTTCACGTCCTCGAAGCAAGGCGAGGTCTCGGGATCGACGATGCAGTGCAGGGCCTGGGAGATCTTCAGGCAGTGGGCCAGCGCCGCGCCGGTCAGCTGGTTGTTGATCAAGGCCGTGGCCACGCCGACCTTGGTCAGGCCGTACCAGATGGCCATGTATTCCAGCCGGTTGGGCATGAACAGCGCCACCGTCTGGCCGCGCGTGATCCCCTGCCCCTTGGCCCAATGCGCATAGCGGTTGGCCATCGCGTCCAGCTCGGCATAGCTGATCGTCTTGCCTTCGAAGGTGATCGCCGGACGGTCGCGCCATTTGTCGACGGCCGCTTCCAGGTCGTCGCAGATCAGGTTCGTGCTGTCGGGAGCGATCGACTTCACGCGCTTCAGCGTACGGGTCAGGCCCCCGAGGAACTTCAGCTCCCGCTTGATCTTCACGCTCAGACGCATACGGCTCTCCCTATTAAAACAACCATTGGGGAGCACTGCGGGTCGGGTCAAGCCGAGCGGCGCTGCATTGCACAAACTATCGGGGTTCGATCAGTCGACGCCGCTCCAGGAAGGCCCGGAAACCTTGAAGCGCACCTCGCCCGCCCGGAAATCCAGAGCGACCGTCTCAAAGTGTTGCAGGATGTCCGAGCCGATCAGAACCGCCGGTTCGTCGTGCATGCCCCAGAAATCGAACGTGTGAATCGGTCCGATCACCATCGGGACCCGACGCAGAATCACCTTCCCCAGCGTCAGGCTGCTCATCATCACCCGCCGCCCGGGCAGAACCTGTCCCGTGACGCTGCGCAGCTCGGTGTCGATGGCCGGACCGATGATCGCCCCCTTGGCCAGCGCCTCGGCGAAGAAGGCGGGTTGCCGACCGTCGTCGTGGAGCCCGTGTCGACGAAGGCGATGATCCGCCGGCTGGGCATGAAGGCGTCGATCAGGGTCAGGCCGCTCTTCTGCAGCCGCGCCTTCACCGTGAAGGTGGTGGGATCGGGAACCGGCAGCCCCTCGCCCACCGTCATGCGGCGGCGCTTGAAGTCCAGCAGCAGACTGGCCCGGCCCAGCCATTCCAGGCCCAGTATGCCGTCGACATCGAGCGTCGCCCGCGGCAGCACCGAAAGGGTCATCCCCTGGCGCACCCGGCGGCCGACCGCCAACCTCTCGACCGTTACGGTGTCAACGCTCTGGGCGCCGGCGATGCCATGCATCTCGCTGCGCCGGCCGCGCGCCAATCCCAGCTGGTCGGCAACTTCGGCGGCGATCACCGAGCTGTTGGCCCCGGTGTCGACCATAAAGGCGAAAGGGCCCTGGCCGTTGACCATCGTCGCGACGGTCAGGCGGCGGGCCTTGTCGAGATAGCGAAGAGCGTCTGAGGAGGATTGCCGGCTCCGCGCGCCGGCGGGCGCCAGCGCCGCAGCGGCCAGCGCGCCGGTCAACAAGCGACGCCTGGAGCCCTGTGCGGCCATGCGCGTCCTCCCCCCAAGGAAGATCTTACTGGGGAGAGGACGCTATACGGCTCTGCGAAGTGACGCCAGATAGCGCCGTTCGCTGACGATCCTGATCTTAGCCGACGGCCTGGCGACGTTGGTCGTCGCGGGCGGCCTTGAGCTTCTCGGCCACCAGGAAGGCCAGTTCCAGCGCCTGCTCGCCGTTCAGGCGCGGGTCGCAGTGCGTGTGGTAGCGGTCGGCGAGGTCCGTTTCCGAGACCGCACGAGCGCCGCCCAGGCATTCGGTGACGTTCTGGCCGGTCATCTCCAGATGGACGCCGCCCGGGTGGACGCCTTCCGCCTGGGCGATCTCCACGAAGCTCTTCACCTCGCCGAGGATGCGGTCGAACGGCCGGGTCTTGTAGCCGGTCGAAGCCTTCAGCGTGTTGCCGTGCATCGGGTCGGTGGCCCAGACCACCGAGCGACCGGCGGCCTTGGTGGCCTTCATCAGGCGCGGCAGGCGGTCGGCGATCTTGTCCGAACCGAAGCGGCCGTACAGGGTCAGGCGACCCGGTTCGTTGTTCGGGTTCAGCACGTCGATCAGGCGCAGGAGGTCGTCTCCCTCCATGGTCGGGCCGCACTTCAGGCCGATCGGGTTCTTCACGCCGCGCATGAACTCGATGTGCGCGCCGTCCAGCTGACGGGTGCGCTCGCCGATCCACAGCAGGTGGGCGCTGGTGTCGTACCACTCGCCCGAGGTGCTATCGACGCGGGTCATGGCTTCCTCGAAGCCCAGCAGCAGGGCTTCGTGGCTGGTGAAGAACTCCACGCGCTTCAGGTCGGGTTGGGTGTCAGGCGTGACGCCGACGGCCGACATGAAGGTCAGGGCCTCGCTGATCTTTTCCGACAGCTCGCGGTATCGCGCGCCCTGCGGGCTGTCGCCCACGAAGCCCAGCGTCCAGCGATGGATGTTGTAGAGATCGGCATAGCCGCCGCTGGCGAAGGCGCGCAGCAGGTTCAGGGTCGCCGCCGACTGGCCGTAGGCCTTCAGCAGGCGGTCCGGATCCGGCAGGCGCTCGCCTTCGTTGAAGTCCATGCCGTTGATGATGTCGCCGCGATAGGACGGCAGCGTCACGCCGTCGATCGTCTCGATCGGCTCCGAGCGCGGCTTGGCGAACTGGCCGGCGATGCGCCCGACCTTCACGACCGGCTTGCCGCCGGCGAAGGTCAGCACCACCGCCATCTGCAGGATCAGGCGGAAGGTGTCGCGGATGTTGTCCGCGTGGAATTCCTTGAAGCTCTCGGCGCAATCGCCGCCCTGCAGCAGGAACGCGCGGCCTTCGGCCACGTCGCCCAGCAGGCTCTTCAGACGGCGCGCCTCGCCCGCAAACACCAGCGGCGGCATCTGGCGAAGCGTTTGCTCGACCCGGTCCACAGCGCCCGCATCCGGATAATCGGACGGGATGTGTTTGGCGGGTTTAGCTCTCCAGGCGGCGGGGGTCCAACGGGCGGTCATGTCAGGCTCTGTAACTAGAAGGGCGGCGTAGATACCGCGAACGGAATAAAAAGGCAAAATCGTGCGGCGCGATACCGCAGATAGCCCAGGGCTGGAAATTTCGTTGTCGCGTTACCGGAAAGCAGCGCTCGATTTTTGCGCGACCCCGCAGGCGATGACGGTCAGCGCCCCAAGCGCCAACCACCATTCCTGCCAGACGCCGAAGCTCAGGCCGCCGATCACCAGATAGGAGACCGTAGCCGCCGCCGCCATGGCGCCGTCGCGGCGATTGGCTTCGGTCCAGCCGACGACGCGGTACAGCACCCAGGCGAAGAAGGCCGCGACCAGGGCCGCGCCGACCGCGCCCAGCTCCAGCCACAGCTGCATAGCCGCGTTGTGGGTGTGCAGCGGAATAGCGTCGCCGAAGGTGCGGCTGGCGTCGATCCCCCAGCCGCGCAGGGCATGGTGCAGGATCTGGTTGGCCGTGAACGCCCAGATGTTCAGCCGGTGGTCCCAGGACGGCGGCACCAGCACGTGCAGCCACGAGAAGAAGCCCGACCGCACGCCCCACAGCACCACCATCGGCGCGAAAATGAACGGCGTGATCACGATCGGGATCAGGGCGCGAGCGAACGGCTTGCCGAGCAGGCGAACGCCCAGCCAGGTCAGGCCGCCCAGCAGGATGGCCGCCACCGGCGCGTCGGCTCCGGTCAGGTGGCCGCCCAGGGCGATCGCCCCAGCGAGCAGGGCGATCAGGACGTTGCGGCCACGGAAGCCCTTGGCGTCCAGGATGCGGGCGCAAGGCCAGATCAGCAGGGCCAGCGGGTACATGGCCAGCGACACCTTGACCATCGCCAGGTCAGGACGGATCGGATCGCCGCTCACCACGCGCAGCGCCTGGTAGATGCCGGCCTTCAGCAGTCCGTCCAGCACGCCGACCAGGGCCAGCAGGCCCATGCCGATCAGCATCGCCCAGCCCGCCAGTCGGGCCGAACGCTGCGACATGCTTCCGAGCGCCGCCACCGCCGCGCCGTAGAAGACCAGTTGCAGCAGCAGTTTCAGGGCCGTGAAGTTACCGAGGTCCTTGCCGCGCTGCAGCCGGGCCAGCTCCGGCGCGGCCGGGCTCCAGGCCAGGCTGACCAGCGCCCAGACCACCAGCGCCGCCAGCAGCGCCATAGGCCCGACGGCCGGCCGCGACCGCGTCAGGCCCGGAAGCGCCAGCAAGCCCACCAGGGTGAGCAGCGGCGCAAAGCCCAGCGGGGCCAGGTAGCCCAGCAGCGGCGTCATCACCATCAGGAATACGGCGACGCCGCCCAGCCAGCGCGTGCGGCGCTCACCCTCCCCCGAGATCTCGTCGTGCGTCATCCAATCCCGCCGACTTCGACGGGCGTGTACTTCTCGCGAAGGGTCACCAGTTCCTCGGCCAGGGTCGGATGGACCGCGCAGGTCGAGTCCCACTGCTGCTTGGTCACGCCCATCTTCACGGCGATGGCGGCCATCTGGATGATCTCGGGCGAGTCCGGGCCCACCACGTGGACGCCGACGACCTTCTGATCCTCGGGATTGACCACCAGCTTGACCAGGCAGCGCTCCTGGCCGCCGTAGAAGGTGATCTTCATCGGCCGGAACACCGAGCGATAGATGTCGGCCCCGCCGAACGCGTGGCGCGCCTCGGCTTCCGTCATGCCCACCGAGCCGACCGGCGGCTGCGAGAACACCGCCGAGGCGACGCACTCGTGATCGAAGGTCGTGGGGTTGTTGTAGAACTCGGTCTGGGCGAAGGCCGCGCCCTCGCGGATCGCCACCGGCGTCAAGTTGATGCGGTCGGTGACGTCGCCGACCGCCCAGATGCTGGCGACATTGGTCTTGGAGTGGTCGTCGACGATGATCGCGCCACGCTCGTTCAGCTTCACGCCCGCCTTCTCCAGGCCCAGCCCCTCGACATAGGGGTCGCGGCCGGTGGCGAACATCACCGCCTCGGTCTCGAAGGTCAGCTCGTTGGTCAGGGTGCTGACCAGGGTTCCGTCCTCGGCCTTCTCGATGCGCTGGTGCGAGCAGCCCAGCACCACCTTGATGCCGCGCTTTTCCAGCTCGTCGGCCAAGTGGGCGCGGACGTCGTCGTCGAAGCCGCGCAGGATGTTGGCGCCGCGGTACAGCAGCGTCGTCTGCACGCCCAGGCCGTTGAAGATGCCGGCGAACTCGACCGCGATATAGCCGCCGCCGACGATCAGGATGCTCTTGGGCAGCTTGGGCAGATGGAAGGCTTCATCCGAGATAAAGCCGTGCTCCGCGCCCGGGAAATCCGGCTTCACCGGACGGCCGCCAGTGGCGATCAGGATCTTCTTGGCCGTGTAGGTTCCGGCGTCGTTACTGCCGTCCTTGGGCAGGATCTCGACGGTGTGGGCGTCGACGATCTGGGCGCGGCCGTGCAGCAGGTGCGCGCCGGCCTTCTGCAGGTTGGTGACGTACATGCCCGACAGGCGGGCGATCTCGACGTCCTTATCGTGGATGAAGCGCTTCCAGTCGAAGCTGGCCTCGCCGATGGTCCAGCCGTAGCCCTTGGCGGTCTTCAGCTGACTGGTGACCTCGGCGGCATAGACCATGAACTTCTTGGGCACGCAGCCGCGGATCACGCAGGTGCCGCCGACCCGATACTCCTCGGCCACGGCGACCTTGGCGCCGGTCATGGCGGCCAGCCGGCCCGCCCGCACGCCGCCCGAACCGGCGCCGATGACGAAGAGATCGAAGTCGTAGTCAGCCACGGCGGCCTCCGGAACTTAAGCTTTGGTCGCTCTAATGTAGGACGTCAGGGAACGTGGCGCACCACACCCTGATCCGTGCCGACCAGCGCCTCGTCGGCGAGATCCAGGAACAGGCCGTGGTCGACCACGCCCGTCACGCTCTTCAGCGCCGCGGCCAGGGCTGTCGGATCGGTGATGGCGCCCGAGGCCATGTCGTAGATCAGATTGCCGCCGTCGGTGACCACCATGCCTCGATCGGCCTGGCGCAGGCGCGGCGGCGGCAGGTCGAACTCGGCGGCGATGTCGGCCAGGCGCCAGCTGGTGTGGACGTGGCCGAAGCGAACCACTTCGATCGGCAGCGGGAACTTGCCCAGAACATCGACCTTCTTGGCCGCGTCGGCGATGACCACGCAGCGGGTCGAGGCTTCCCAGACCAGCTTCTCGCGCAGCAGCGCCGCGCCGCCGCCCTTGATCAGAGACAGGCCCGGGCCGATCTCGTCGGCGCCGTCCACGGTCAGGTCGATGGTCTTGACGTCATCCAGCGCCGCCAGCGGAATGCCCAGCTCGCGGGCCAGAGTGGCGGTGGCTTCGGAGGTCGGCACGCCACGGATGTCGGACAGCTTGCGAGCCGCCAGCGCCTTGACGAACCAGGCGGCCGTCGAGCCAGTGCCCAGGCCCACCGTCATGCCATTCTCGACGAGCTGCGCGGCCGCTTCGCCCGAGATACGCTTCTGGTCGTCGGCGCTCATTTCTTCGCATCCTTCTTGGCTTGCTTCAGGGCGCGGAACTTCGTCGCCCATCCAGCCTTGGTCGTCTGTTCGGCGCGCGACAGGGCCAAGGCCCCGTCCTCGACGTCCTTGGTGATCACCGAGCCCGAGCCGGTCATCGCCCCGTCGCCGACGCGCACGGGGGCGACCAGGGCGCTGTTGGAGCCGATGAAGGCGCCCTTGCCGACATGGGTCTCGAACTTCTCGAAGCCGTCGTAATTGCAGAAGATGGTGCCGGCCCCGATATTGGCCTTCTCGCCCACCGAGCCGTCACCCAGATAGCTCAGGTGATTGGCCTTCGCGCCCTTGCCCACCTTCACCTTCTTCACTTCAACGAAATTGCCGATATGGGCCTCGGGGCCGATCTCGGCGCCCGGACGCAGACGGGCATAGGGTCCGATCAGGGCGCCTTCGCCCACAACCGCGCCTTCCAGGTGGCTGAAGGCCTTGATCACCGCGCCGGTCTCGACGCTGACGCCGGGGCCGAAGACCACGAACTGTTCGACCACCGCCCCACCGGCGACTTGCGTGTCCCACGACAGGTGGACGGTGTCGGGCGCGGGCATGGTCACGCCCTCGACCATCAGGCTGCGGCGGCGCGCGCCTTGCCAGACGGCCTCGGCGGCGGCCAGTTCGGCCTGCGAATTAACGCCCTGCACCGAAGCCTCCGGCGCGAAGGCCGCCCGGGTCGAAAGCTTGCGCTCATGGGCCAGGCCCACGACGTCGGTGAGGTAGTATTCGCCCTTGGCGTTGTCGTTGCCGACATCAGCCAGCAGGCTGAACAGCGTCGCGCAATCCGCGGCCAGGACGCCCGAGTTGCAGTGCTTGACCTGCTTGGTGACCAGGTCGGCGTCCTTCTCCTCGACGATGCGCAGCAGCACTTGGCCCGGCGCCAGGACCAGACGGCCATAGCCGGTCGGATTGGCGGCTTCGAAGCCCAGCACGGCGACGTCGGTCCCGCTGGCCATCAGGTCGAACAGCGGCATGATCACCGGCGCGGTCGTCAGCGGGCAGTCGGCGAAGGTGACGACTACGTCGCCGTCGAAATCGGCCAGGGCGTCCTTGGCCGCCAGCACGGCGTGGCCGGTGCCCAGCGGCGGATCCTGCACGACGGTGGCATTGGGGCCGAGACGCTTGCGAGCGTGCTCGCCGACCTGCGGGCTGTGGGCGCCGACCACGACGACGATCCGCTCGCAGCCCAGGCCCTCGGCGGCGTCGATCGCCAGGTCCATCAAGGTGCGACCGGCGACCTTGTGCAGCACCTTGGGCGTCGGCGACTTCATCCGCGTGCCCTGGCCGGCGGCCAGGATCACGGCGGCGCGCGGGCGGGCGGTGGCGGAAACGGAATCAGTCATGGGCGTGGGCGACTCCCTGGAGCGCGTTCAGCGTTGCATTAGCCGCCCAATTGGCGGAAAGGCCAGTCCCATGAGCCAGCTTCATGACCTGAAAGAGGCCCTATCTGGGGCCACGATCGCCTTCGACCTCGACGGCACCCTGGTCGACACCGCCCCCGACCTTGTCGGCGCGCTGAACGCGATCCTGGCCCAGGAAGCCCTCCCCCCTCTGCCCTTCGACGACGTGCGGCTGATGGTTGGTCGTGGAGCGCGGGCTCTGCTGGAACGCGGCTTCGCCGCCGCCGGCTCGCCCCTGGACGCCGAGCGCGCCCCGCCGCTGGTCCAGCGCTTCATCGACCACTACCTGACCCGCATCGCCGACGAGAGCGCCCCCTTCCCCGGCGTGGTCGAGGTGCTGACCCAACTGAAGATCGCCGGCGCCAAGCTCGTCGTCTGCACGAACAAGCTGACCAACCTGTCGGTCGCCCTGCTGGACGCCGTGGAGCTGACGCCCTTCTTCGACGCGGTGATCGGCGCCGACAGCGCCCCCGCCGCCAAGCCCGACGGCCGCCACGTCGCCGCCGCCATCGCCGCCGTCGGTGGCGATCCGGCCCGCGCCGTCATGGTCGGCGACAGCATCAACGACGCCCTCGGCGCCAAGAACGCCGGCGTGCCCAGCGTGATGGTCTCGTTCGGCTACACCGAGGAGCCGGTCGACACGCTGGGCGGCGATCTGGTCATCCACAGCTTTTTGGACGTGCCTAAGGCCTGTATCTCGCTATTGGCCTCTTGCCCCGCGCCGAACACCAGATTATAGACCCCCTCCTCTCGCGGATCGGTCCCTCGCGGCCCGAACCGACAAGGCGGATGCTTAGCTCAGCGGGAGAGCACCTCGTTCACACCGAGGGGGTCGCAGGTTCAATCCCTGCAGCATCCACCATTCCTCTTCCTGAAAATTCAGGGATCTCCCGTGCATCGCGCAGTTGATCTCGTGCGCCCTGCCCGCCGCCCTGCAGAGCGCGTTACGGGACGATAGGATCAGGCGACGCTAAATCTAATCCAATGAAGTCAGATCGAGCTGGAACGGAAAACTCCACCCCAGATAACATATCGATAAGACTCACCTCCAAGACGAACTTCACCTTACGTCACACGACCTTCAAGCTTGGCTCTTAGGGACGACCGCTACCGAGGCCGGGCGGGCGGATGTTTCGAGTCGATCCAGATCGAACCAGATGGTTCTTGGAGTGCGTGCTGCCGCATGAGCCTGCGCTTCGCGCCTGGCTGTCCTCCAAGCGGCGGGTGGGCATCGACGTCGACGACATCATTCAAGAGACCTACACCGCCCTGGCCGCTCGCGAGACCGTCGAGGACATCGAGTATCCCCGGGCCTATGTCTTCAAGACCGCCCACGCCTTGGTCGTCCGCCACGTCCGCCGCTCCCGCATCGTCTCCATTCAGGCCAAGGAAGATCTGGAGTGGAGCGACGACGCCCCCTCCCCCGAACAGGTCGTGATCGACCGCGACGTGCTGCGGCAGGTGTCGGATGCGATCTCCGCCATGCCGGGCCAGGCCCAGACCGCCTTCGTGCTGCGACGAGTGCACGGCCTCTCCCAGCGCGAGATCGCCAGTCGGATGCGGGTTTCGGAGAACACCGTCGAAAAGCACATAGGCCGGGGACTTCGTTTTCTGCTGGATTGGGTTAGGGATGGCGGAACAGCCCCCGCTCAAACCTCTAAGCCCTCGAACACCCCGCCCCAGGACCCCGCCGCACTTGATGGCCGACCGCGAAACCAGCCAGAGCATCGACGCCGCCGCCGCGACGTGGGTGGCGCGTCGTGAACGCGCGCCGCTGAGCGTCGCCGAGCAGGCCGCGTTCGACGCCTGGCTGGCGGGCGACGATCGCCGGCCCGGCGCCCTGCTGCGGATGCAGGCGATCGACATGGCCAGCAGAGCGCCGGCGGAAGAGGCTCCCCCTCAACCCATGATCACCCGCCGCCGCGCCCTGCTGTGGGGCGGCGCCAGCGCAGCGGCGGCCGGGATCGCCGGCCTGGCGGTCACCTTGCAGGCGCCCCGCGCCCAGGCCACTCAGCGCGGCGAGGTCCGGCTGATCCCCCTGCCCGACGGCTCGACCATGACGCTGAACACCGACTCGGCGGCGCGAGTGAAGTATCGCGACGACCGCCGACTGGTGGAGCTGATCCGCGGCGAGGCCTTCTTCTCGGTGGCGCGCGACGTGCTGCGGCCGTTCGAGGTCGAGATCGCCGGCCGTCGCCTGACCACGGCCAGCGGCGCCTTCCGGGTCAGCCGTCTGGCCGACGCTCCGGTCGAGGTCACCGTTCAACAGGGCCAGCTCAGCGTCACCGGCGGCGCGGCGCGCCCCGTCGTGCTGGACGCCAACAGCCGCATCGCCCTGAGAGCCGGCGCGCCCCCGGCTGTGCGGCCGATCTCGGCTCGCGACGTCGAGCGCGACCTGGCCTGGCGCGAGGGCAAGATCGCCTTCAAGGGCGAGACCCTGGAGGACGCGGCGCGAGCCTTCTCGCGCTACGGCGACCCGCGGGTGACGATCGCCGATCCCGAGCTGGCGCGCGAACCGATCACCGGCCTGTTCGCCGCCAACGACCCTGCCGGCTTCAGCCGCACCATCACCGTGGCCCTTGACGCCACCATGACCCGACGCGGCGACGAGATCGTGCTGTCGCGCGGCGCTTCCCATTAAAGTTTCGTGACGGCTGGCGGAGACTTTCCGCCAGCGCCTCTTAGCCGCCGACACGCCGAGCGTAACGCGGCGACAACGGGGCTCAAGAACGATGACTTGCTACAAGACCTTGCTTTGCGGCGGCGTGGCCGCGGTCGTCTGCGTCAGTGCGCAGGCCCACGCCCAGGCGCGCCGGTTCGACATTCCGGCCCAGCCGGCGGTCACCGCCATTCCGGAATTCGCCCAGCAGGCCCAGATCCAGGTCATCGCGCCGGCCCGTGACCTGGCTGGCGTCACCACGCCCGCCGTTCGCGGTGAAATGGACGTCCGCGCCGCCCTCCGGCAGCTGATTTCCGGCACGCCGCTGCATATCGCCCGCGACGAAGGCGCCATCATCACCCTACGCTCGAACCTGCGCGCGCCCGGCGGCAAGAGCGGTGGCCTGTCCGGCCGCCAGATCGACCTGCCCGCCGACGCCGCGCCGATGGCCTCGGACGCCTCTCAGGTCGAGGAACTGGTGGTCGTGGGCGGCCGCCTGCTGGAGCGCCGCGCCGTGGCTGCGCGTCGCGAGAGCACGCAGATCATGGACTCGGTGACCTCGGACGAGCTGGGCCGCCTGCCCGACTACAACATCGCCGAGGCGCTGCAGCGCCTGCCTGGCATCGCCTTTCAGGACAATCGCGGCGAACCGCGCTTCGTGACCGTCCGCGGCCTGGCCGCCAACTACAACCTGACCCTGGTCGACGGCGTGTCGGTGGCCGTGCCCGACGGCGGCGGTCGGCGGATGCTCATGGACGTCCTGCCCGCCTCGCTGGCGGCCAGTATCGACGTCTACAAGAGCTTCACGCCCAACCTGGAAGGCGGCGCGGTCGCCGGCCTGATCGACATCAAGACCCGCGGCGCCTTCGGTCAGAAGCTGGGCCTGCGCATCGAGGCCGAGGTCGGCGAGGACCTGCTGAACCGTGACGGCCCCAAGGGCTCCAAGCCGCGGGGCGGCGTCGGCTTCAACTATGCGGGCACGTTCGGATCCTCGGACCAGTTCGGCCTGGTGGTCTATGCCGACTACCAGAAGCGCACGCTCTACACGCCGCAGGCCGAATATGCCGGCTCGTCGGGCACCCGCTACTACTACGGCGCCGACGGCAAGGACGCCGGCCAGCCGGGGACCGTCTCGGGAACCTATCCGGGCGCGGCCGAGCCGGTGCTCTCCAACCGCCGCTGGCACTTCTATTACAACGAGCGCGACCGCTACAGCGGCGGCGGCCGCCTGGAATATCGCAGCGGCGACAACGACGTCCTGTTCGTGCGCGGCTTTCTCAGCAACGCCAAGGACGACGAGGTGCGCCAGACCAGCCTGTGGGAGCATTCGGGCGGCGGCGCGCTGACCAACCGCACCGCGCACGGCGGCACGATCACCGGCGCGGCCAGCGCCGCGATCCGCGAATATCCGGTCGACATTCACTACGATCGCGCCGTCTGGGCCCTGACGGCGGGCGGCGACCACAAGCCCGCGATCGCCGATGTCTCCTGGCGGCTGAACTATTCCGGCGCCAAGCACCGCGAGACCCAGGAACTGGTCGAGTGGCAGCAGAAGAGCGCCGTGGCCGGGGCCTTCACCTACGAGCGGGTCGGCAACGTCTACACCATGGCCCCGCTCAATCCCGATCAGTTCTACAACTACAACAACTACGCCGCCGTCCGGCAGCTGTACGAGAACCGCAGCCTGGACGCCGACATCTACGAGGCCAAGCTGGACCTTGGGCGCGACCTGGACGTGGCGGGTGGCGGCTGGCGCCTCGCCGGCGGCCTGGGCGCGCGGCGCGAGGACCGCGGCTACGACGAGGACTTCAACACCTACAATCCCGCCACGGGCAACGCCTTCACCCTGGCGGTCTCCGGGGCGCTGGAGAAGGACAGCTGCCTGCGCCCGCCCGGCGCGCTGAAGGGCCAGTGCATGGTCGTCATCGATCCCGGCGTGGCGCTGCGCAGCTTCTTCGCCCACCTGGCGGCCAACCCCGGCCAGTGGATCAACAACCCGCAGCTGGATGACGACCAGAAGTCGGACTACGGCATGAAGGAGACCGTGCTCAGCGGCTACGGCATGATCCGCTATGCCGGCCAGCGCTGGAACCTGACCGCCGGCGTCCGCTACGAGGACACCAGCACCGAGGCCACCGGCCGTCGCAAGGCCAACGGCGTCTGGGGCGACACCCAGAACAAGGGCGGCTATCACGACTTCCTGCCGTCGATGACGGTCGACTACCGGGTCAACGACCAGCTGCGGATCCGCTCGGCCTATTCGCGCACGGTGGGCCGTCCGGCCTTCTCGGACGTGGCCCCGCGCGGCGAGACCCTGAACAACAACGAGAGCGGCTATGTCCTCAGCCGCGCCAATCCGAACCTGCGTCCGCGCCGGTCGGACAACCTGGACCTGGCCTTCGACTGGTTCTTTCCCAAGAACGCCGGCGTGGTCTCGCTCAGCCTCTTCTACAAGAACATGAAGGACGAGTTCCTCACCACCACCGAGGACATGACGATCGACTGGCAGGGCAGCCAGGTGACGGCGACCGTGACCCAGAAGATCAACGCGGGCGAGCCGATCGACTTCAAGGGCGTGGAGCTGAACGTGGTCCGCGACCTTGACTTCGTACTGCCGCACGCCCTGCGCGGCTTCACCATCTCGGGCAACGTCACCTATGTCGACGTGGACTTCTTCCAGACCATGTCGGACGGCAAGATCCACCAGCCCAAGACCATGTCCTGGCAGCCGGACATCACCGGCAACGCCGCGCTGTCCTACGACCGCGGTCCGCTGTCGATGCGCGTCGCCTACACCTATTCGGGCGAAACCCTGGTGGCGACCAACAACTCCACCGCCTCGCGCAACAAGTACCGGGGCGACCAGGGCCTGCTGTCGCTGTCGTCGAACTATCGCTTCAGCGACAACCTGATGCTGCGCCTGACCGCCAACAACCTGACCAACCAGAAGCGGACGGAATGGGTGGGCTGGAACCAGGAAATCCCGCAGCTGACCCTGGAGATGGGCCGCTCCTACGCGATCGGCCTGACCTACCGGTACTGACCCCTCTTCGACCGGATCGCGCCTGGTAAGCCCCGGTCGCAAGCTGACCCCGATCGCCGGTCCCCTGGCGGTCGGGGTCGTAGCTTTTCCCCCCAGAATTCAAAGAGCGCAGGAGCGCCTTCCATGACCCAGATCGATCGCCGCGGCCTGTTGGCCGGCCTGGCCGCCGCCACGAGCTTCCCCGCCCTCGCCCGCGCCATGGGCATCGCCCCAGACGTGCGAACGGGCACGATCCAGGACGTCCAGCACGTGGTCATCCTGATGCAGGAGAACCGCTCGTTCGATCACTACTTCGGCACGATGAGCGGCGTGCAGGGCTTCTCGGATCGGCATCCCGCGCCCGCCCCGCCGATCGAGGACAAGGCCCAGCGCGACGTCTTCCTGCAGCATGACGGGATCAGCGGCGGTCCGCGCTGGCTGGCGCCGTTCCCGCTGAACGTCCGCCAGACCTTCGCCCACATGCGGGTGAAGGGCACGCCGCACAGCTGGCCAGACGCCCAGGCGGCCTGGGACCTGGGCCGGATGGGTCGCTGGCCCGAGGCCAAGCAGGCGCACGCGATGGGCTATTTCGATCGCGCCGACATCCCGTTCCAGTACGCCATGGCCGACGCCTTCACCCTGTGCGACGGCTGTTTCTGCTCGCTGCAGATGGGCACCAACCCCAACCGCCTGATGCTGTGGAGCGGCGGCATCGACCCAACCGGGCGACTGGGCGGCCCCGCCGTCGGCAATTCCCATGACAGCCTGGCGCCGCCGCACGGCAAGGGCGCGCCCGTCCCCTACCGCTGGACCACCTATGTCGAGCGCCTGCAGGCCGCAGGGGTCGACTGGCGCATCTACCAGGACATGGCCGACAACTACACCGACAACCCGCTGGTCGGCTTCGAGGCGTTCCGCAAGGCCTTCGCCGGCGAACCCGGCTCGGACCCGCAGTTGAAGGCGCGCGCCCTGACCACCCGGGCGCTGGACGGGCTGAAGGCCGACGTGCTGGCCGGCCAACTGCCGCAGGTGTCCTACATCATCGCCACCGCCAAGGGTTCGGAGCATCCCGGTCCGTCAAGCCCAGCCCAGGGCGCGGCCTATACCGCCGAGGTGATCAACGCCCTGACCGCCAATCCGGAGGTCTGGGCGCGCACGGTCCTGATCGTCAATTTCGACGAGAACGACGGCTTCTTCGACCACGTGCCGCCGCCGGCCCCGCCAACCCGCAACCCGCGCGGCGAGCTCCTGGGCGCCTCGACCGTGGCGCTGGACGGCGAATACCACCATGTGCCCAGTCCCGCCGACGCCAAGCAGGACAGGCCGGAGTATGTCGGCCGCCCCTACGGCCTGGGCCCGCGTGTGCCGATGTACGTCCTGTCGCCCTGGAGCCGTGGCGGGCGGGTCAATTCCGAGGTCTTCGACCACACCTCGGTGATCCAGTTCCTGGAAAAGCGGTTCGGGGTCATGGAGCCAAACATCTCGCCCTGGCGGCGGACGGTCTGCGGCGACCTGACCTCGTGCTTCGACTTCACCGGCCGCGATCCGGCGATCGTGTCGCTGCCCAATCCGGCCGAGGACGCCATGCGCGCCGCCGCCCTGCCCCGCCAGACCACGCCGCCGATCCCGGCCATGCCGGCCCGCCCCCAGCAGGTCGAAGGCTTCCGCCCTGCCTGCCCAGCTGCCTACGATCTGGAGTGCGAGCTGACGGCGCGTGAGGACGAGGTGCTGCTGGCCTTCCTCAACAAGGGCGCACGCGGCGCGGTCTTCCATGTCTACGACCGCCACGCCCTGGACGCCGGTCCTCGCCGCTACACCGTCGAGGCCGGCAAGCGACTGGATGGAATCTGGGCGCGCACTGGCGACGACAGTCGCTACGATCTGCAGGTGATGGGCCCCGAAGGCTTCCATCGCCGCTTCGTCGGTGCAGGACAGAAGAGCGTGTCGGCCCGCCTCGACCTGCGTTCCGAAGGCGTGGCCGTGACGATCGTCGGCAAGGGAAAGGTCATCGTGACCGACCACGATGGCCGGCGCGAAACCCGCACCCTGCACGGCCGGCCGGTCAGCCTGACCCTCGCGTGGACCGACGCCAACCGGCGTTACGATCTTGCCGTCGAACAAGACGCTAGCCGCCTCGAGTTCGCAGGACGGGCGCCGGCGAAGGCCTGAAGCTTCTCGGGCGCGTCCAACTCCGCGGACGCGCCCGGCGGCGAGCCTGGCGGCCTAGCGCTGGTAGGCGACCTTGCCGTCGACGATCGTCATGTCGACGGGGATATCGGCCAGCTTGGCCTTCGGCGCGGTCAGAGGATCCTGCGCCAGCACCACGAAATCGGCCAGCTTGCCCACCTCGATACTGCCTTGCGTCTTCTCCATGAAGTTGGCGTAGGCGGCCCAGGTGGTGAACATGCGGATGCCGTCCATCACCGAGATGGCTTCCTCGGGCTGGGTGACCGTGCCGAACTTGGTGTCGCGGTTCACGGCCCGGGCGATCGAGAAGAGCGGATAGGTCGCGAAGTTCTGGGTGCCGACAGTGTCGACCCCGCCAGCCGGGTGGAAGCCCCGGTCGATCAGCGTCTTCATCGGGAAGAACTTCACATCCGGCTCCTTGACGTTGACGTCGGTCAGTCGCCACAGGAACGCCGGCTGCGGCGAAGGAATGATGTGTCCTTCTTTCATCCGCTTGAGGCGTGTCTCCGTCCGCTCCGGATCCTGGACCAGGAAGTGGGCGAAGTGCTCGATGCGATAGCGCGGATCGGGGCGCGGATAGGCCTTCTTTGCGGCCTCGTAGGCGGTCAGCACCATGTCCTGGCCGCGGTCGCCGTTGGCGTGGATCTGCACCTGCCAGCCGCCCTTGGCCGCCTCGATGACGGCGTCATTCAGCTGCTGCTGGGTCATGCTGGCGCCGCCGTAGTTGTTCGGCGTCCAGGTGGTGCCCGCGCCATTCCAGACCGGCTTGTAGACCGCCGCCGTGGTGCCCCAGACGCCGTCGATGACGTACTTGATCGCGCCGACGCGCAGCCAGTCATCGCCTTGACCCGGGGTCAGGTTCGCCTTCTGCAGCGGGGCCAGCAGCGAGTCAGAGCCGTCCGTCGCTGAGGTCACGCCTGGCACGGCCTTGGCGCGCAGCATGTAATTCATGCGCACCCGGGTCGGCAGATGGCCTTCGGTCTTCAGCTCGCCATAGGCCTTGTAGGCGTCCATGTCGGACATGTCCGAGACCGTGGTCACCCCGCGCTTGAGGTAGAAGTCGCTGAGGATGTAGCGCAGGGCCTCCTTCAACTCGGTTGGGTTGAAGGCCGGCGACTTGTCCTTGGGCCATGGCGCGGGGGCGTCGCGGATGATCGACACCTCGCCATCGGCGGTGCGCTCATAGCGGCCGGTCGCGCCGGCGGGCGGGTCGGCGAAGTCCTTGCCCATACCCATGACCACCGCGGCCTTGTGGTTGATCAGGTGGTCGTGGACGCTCCACTGCAGGTCGACGGGATTGTCCGGGAAGGCCGCGTCGATCTCGGCGCGGGTCGGCATGACCTGGTTGTAGGTGCCCTGCCCGGTCAGCCAGGCGCCCGGCGGCAGCTTGGCGGCGGCTTCCTTGAGACGGGCGATCACGGCGGCCCCGTCCTTCAGCGGCGGAACCTGGATGTTGATGTAGTGGGCCTCGACATTGGCCATGCCAGCCACGTGCGAGTGGGCGTCGATGAAGCCCGGCAGCAACGCGCGGCCCTTCAGGTCGATCACTTGGGTCTTTGGCCCGCGCCAGGCCGCAACGTCACCGACCGCCGCGATCTTGTTGCCGACCACCGCGACCCCCGTGGCCACCGTATCCTTGTCGTCGACGGTGATCACCTTGCCGTTGATGAAGACCAGATCCGCCTTGGTCGCGGCGAACGCCGATCCGCAAAGGGCCGTGGTCGCCAGCAAGGCGAGCCCCGCGAGAACGGTTTGGGCTGGACGGCGCATGCGGAGCTCCCCTCTTCATCTGAAATCTATGACGCCGATGATGTCCCGCTCCGCACCCAAGGCGGAGTTGAAATTCCGGGCGTGGGCGGTGTTCTTTCGACACCGCCCAGCATCCCGGCGATCACCGCATGGTGGGGATCACCAAGCTCTGGTCCAGCACCGCCCCGCCCTTGGGCCAGCGCTGGGTCACGGTCTTGGTGCGCGTGTAGAAGCGCACCCCGTCCATGCCGTACTGGTTCAAGTCGCCGAAGCCCGAGCGCTTCCAGCCGCCGAAGCTGTGATAGGCGACCGGCACCGGGATCGGCACATTGATCCCGACCATGCCCACCTCGACCTGGTCGGCGAACTCGCGGGCCGCGTCGCCATTGCGGGTGAAGATCGCCACGCCGTTGCCGTACTGGTGGCGCGAGGCCAGGGCGATGCCCTGCTCCAGGCTCTCGGCGCGGACCATCTGCAGCACCGGGCCGAAGATCTCGTCCTGGTACGAACGGCTGGTCGGCTGCACGCGGTCGAACAGGGTCGGGCCGACGAAGAAGCCCTCCTCATGGCCTTGCAGCGCGAAGCCTCGGCCGTCGACGACCAGCTCGGCGCCCTCATCGACACCCATCTGGATGTAGCTCTCGATCCGGGCCTTGTGAGCGGCGCTGACCACCGGGCCGTAGTGGGCGTCGGCGTCAGTGCTGACACCGACCCGCAGTCCGCCGATCGCCGCGACCAGCTTCTCGCGCAGGGCCAGGGCCGTCTTCTCGCCGACCGGAACGACCACCGGCAGGGCCATGCAACGCTCGCCGGCCGAGCCGTAGGCCGCGCCGATGATGTCGGCCGTGGCCTGATCCAGGTCCGCGTCGGGCAGAACGACCCCGTGGTTCTTGGCGCCGCCCATGGCCTGGACGCGCTTGCCGGCCGCCCCGGCGCGCTGGAACACCGACTGGGCGATGTCACTGCTGCCGACGAAGCTGACGGCCTTGATGTCGGGGTGATCCAAGATGGCCTCGACGCAGTCCTTGTCACCGTGGACGACGTTCAGGATGCCCGGCGGCAGGCCGGCCTCCATCATCAGTTCGGCCAGGCGCACCGGCACGGACGGGTCGCGCTCGGAGGGCTTGAGGATGAAGGCGTTACCGCAGGCGATGGCCGGCCCCATCATCCACATCGAGATCATGGCCGGAAAGTTGAACGGGGTGATGCCCGCCACCACGCCCAAGGCCTGACGCATCGAATAGACGTCGATGCCGGGGCCGGCGCCTTGGGTGTGCTCGCCCTTCAGCAAGTGAGGGATCCCGCAGGCGAACTCGATGACTTCCAGGCCGCGCTGGATGTCGCCCTTGCTGTCGGCGATGACCTTGCCATGCTCCGACGACAGCAGCTGCGCCAGCTCGTCCATATGGACTTCCAGCAGACGCTTGAACTCGAACATCACCCGGGCGCGGCGTTGCGGATTGGTCGCGGCCCAGGCCGGCTGGGCGGCCTTGGCGTTGGCGACGGCGGCGTCCAGCTCGGCGGTCGAGGCCAGGGCTACCCGCGCCTGCACCTTGCCGGTGTTAGGGTCGAAGACGTCCCCGAAGCGGCCGGACGTACCCTCGACGGCGGCGCCGTCGACGAAGTGGGGGATGCTGCGCATGCAAGGCTCCTGAGGTTATGCCTCTCGACTAGCTCAGCGCATATGTGCAGCAATAGACCCCGATTTCGCGACTTGAGCTGCAAAAATGCAAACTCTCAATTGGAACGACCTACGTTTCTTCCTGGCGGTGGCGCGCGGCGGCGGCCTGCTGGCGGCGGCCCGACGGATGGAGGTGGACCAGACGACGGTCGCCCGTCGGATCTCGGCGCTGGAGGCGGCGACCGGGGCGCGGCTGGTCGACCGCTCGCCGCGCGGCGCAGTTCTGACCGGTCAGGGCCTGGCTCTGGTCGAATATGCCGAGCGCATCGAAGCCGAGACCATCGCCGCCGCCGAACGTCTGGGCGTCGAGGGTCAGCCGCTGTCGGGCACGGTGCGCCTAGCCACGCCAGAAGCCTTCGGGGCCTGGCTGGTCGCGCCAGCGGCCAGGGCCTTTCACGACCAGTATCCGGGCCTGCAGCTGGAGCTGGTCCCGGAGTCGCGAACCGTGAACCTCTCGCGCCGCGAAGCCGACATCGCCATCACGCTGAGCCGGCCGACCCAGGGCCGCCTGGTCGCCCGTCGGCTCGCCGAATACACTCTGGGTCTCTACGCCTCACGCAGCTATCTGGACGAACATGGCCCGCTGGAAAGCCTTGCCGACCTGCCGGGGCGGCCGTTGGTCTGGTACATCGACGAGCTGATCGACGTGCCCGAGCTGCGCTACCTGGACCAGGTCGCCGACGGAGCCCCGACCATGTTCCGCTCCAACTCGATCACCGCTCAGCAGTCGGCCATCGCTTCGGGTCTGGGCTTTGGGGTCCTGCACAAATTCGCGGCATCGCAGGATCCGCGCCTGGTCAGGGTGCTGCCCGACGCCCTCAATCTGAGGCGAAGCTACTGGCTGTGCGCTCACGCCGACCAGGCCAGAATTCCCCGCGTCCGGGCGGTGATGGACTTTCTCGCGGCCCAGACAGCCGCGCGCCACAAGGATCTTTGACGCCGTCGCGTCGCCGTTGCGACGACAGCCTTCAGCGAACAGCGGTGTCGATTTGACACCACCGCGACCGTGTTTCTCACCTTACGGAACGCGATCTTGCTGGAACTCTCGTGGGCACTGAGCGGCGAGCCGAAACGGGCGTTCCGACGGAGGGCCAAACCCTTCGAGCGCCGGCTCAGCGGTTCAAGACTGGCGCAGGACAAGGGGGATAACGATGCTTCGCGACAGAATTTCAAAGCAGGTGCTTTTGGGCGGCGCGGCGATGGCGATCATCGGCGGCGGACAGGCCATGGCCCAGACCACCGAGGGCCAGCCCGCGATCGAGGAGATCATCGTCACCGCCACCAAGCAGAGCACGGCTCTGTCCAAGACCCCGATCTCGATCGCGGCCTATTCGCAGGAGGCGCTGGACAAGCGTGGCGTGCGCGACATCCGCGACGTGATCAACCAGACCCCCGGCGTCGACATCACCCGCAGCGGCGCGACCCGCGTGACCATCCGCGGCATCGACTCCACGGCCGGCGCGGCCACCTCGGCGATCTATATCGACGACACACCGGTGCAGGCCCGCAACGCCTCGCTGAACTACAACGGCAGCACCCTGCCCTTCATCTTCGACCTAGAACGGGTGGAAGTGCTGCGCGGCCCGCAGGGCACGTTGTTCGGCGCCAGCTCGCAGGGCGGCGCGATCCGCTTCATCACCCCCACGCCCAGCCTCACCCGCTACAGCGGCTATGGCCGAGCGGCGGTCAGCACGACCAAGCACGGCGGCGAAGGTTACGAGTTCGGCGTCGCCGCGGGCGGTCCGATTATCCAGGACAAGGTCGGGGCGCGGATCAGCTTCTACCACCGCGAGGATGCCGGTTGGATCGATCGCCAGAGCTGGCAGAACCCCGCCAGCCGCGACGAGGACGTCAACAGCAGCGCCGCCACCGTCATCCGCGCCGTGCTGACCATTCAGCCCACCGACTGGCTGACGATCACGCCCAGCATCTATCACCAGAACAGCAAGTTCGACGACCGCACGGCCCTGACCACCCGCTGCCCGGCGACGACCGGCTCGGTGATCAATCCGACGATGGTCCCCTGCCCGCTGGGCGTCTCGGACCCCGGCGCGGGCAAGTTCATCAGCTACGCCTCGATCCCCCAGCCCAGCAGCGACCACTTCACGGTGCCGGCGCTGAAGATGGTGGCCTCGGCCGAAGGCCTGGACTTCACCAGCGTCAGCTCGTTCTTCAAGCGTCACGTGAAGGAGACGAACGACGCCACCCACGGCAACGATCGCACCTCGTTCGGCAACGCCTATCTGTATCCGGTGACGCCGGGCTTCCCGCAGTCGATCACCTGGCAGAACCCCAACATCTTCCAGAACCTGTTCACCCAGGAATTCCGGGTCAACAACACCAACCCGGACGCCCGCCTGAAGTGGAGCGTCGGCGCGTACTTCTCGCGCAGCTCGCTGCGCTCTGACCTGCCGATCAACGAGCCGCACTACAACGCGCTCTACCTGGTCCGCTACGGCCGCACGCCCCAGGCCGCCGGCGTCCCCGCCCTGGTCAACGGCATGGCCCGCTACTACGGCAACGAGTGGACGGTCGAGAAGACCACCGCCGTCTTCGCCAACCTGGACTACAAGATCCTCGACAACCTGACCCTGACCCTGGGTGGCCGCTACTCGAAGGACATCCTGGATTTCGATGTGCTGGAGCGCGGCGTCTCCTATGCCGGCGGCGTGTCGCGGGCCTCGGGTTCGATGACCACCAAGCCGTTCACGCCCAAGGTCGCCCTGTCCTGGCAGGCCACCCCCGAGGCGCTCTATTACGCCTCCTACGCCCGCGGCTATCGGACGGGCGGCGTCAACAAGGCGCTGCCGGACATCTGCGCCACCGAGGCCTCGGCCCTGGGCATCGGCAAGGCCGCGACCTACGAGCCCGACACCACCGACAGCTACGAGATCGGCGCCAAGAACCGGCTCTTCGGCGGCAAGCTGCAGTTCGAGGCCAGCGCCTATTACATCGAGTGGAAGAACATCCAGCAGCAACTGCGCCTGACCTGCGCCTTCAGTCTGGTGGCCAACACCGCCAGCGCCACCAGCAAGGGCGTGGACATCAACCTGAACGTCCGGCCGGTCGAGAACCTGCTGCTGGGCCTGGGCGTCGGCTACAACGACGCGACCTACGACAAGACCATCCAGATCGGTACGGCCCCCGTGGTCATCGCCGGTCAGACGCTGGGCCAGACGCCTTGGACGGTCAATCTCAGCGCCGAGTACCGCTTCACCGTGGCCAATCGCGAGAGCTTCGTGCGGGCGCAATACAACTATCGCAGCGTCAATGACGGGCCGTTCCTGTACCAGGTCCCGACCGCCACGACCTACGACCCGCGCCGTCCGCTGCCGTCCGAACCCACGACCCTGGACCTGCGGGCCGGCGTTGACTTGGGCCCGGTCAATCTCTCCATTTACGGCGAGAACATACTCAACAACGTCGACTACATCGCCGAGTCGTCGACCTATGTGAACGGTCCGCTCTGGACCGGCGCCACGCTTCGCCCGCGCACGATCGGCCTTCAGGTCATCGCTCGTTACTAGAAGCAAGAGGGCGCTGGGCCGGAGTCTCCTCCCCGGCCCGGTCCAGCGCCCAGGCCAGAATGCGCCGACACAAGAGGCTTTAGTGAACATCCAAGGCATTCCCACCCGCCGAACCCTGATGGCGATGAGCGGCGCGGCGCTGGCGCTGAGCGCATGCGGTCGCAAGGCCGGCGCGCCCGGCGCGCTGGTCGTCGGCTCGACCGCCACCGGCGCCCCGTTCAGCTTTCTCGACGTCAAGACCAACCGCCTGACCGGCGCGATGATCGACATCGCCCACGCGGTCGCGGCCAAGGCCGTACTGGAGGTCCGCATCGAGACCACCACCTTCGCGGCGCTGGTCCCCTCGCTGACCGCGCGCAAGATCGACATCGTCGCCGCCGGCATCCTGCGTACGCCCGAACGCGAGAAGGTCGTGGCCTTCACCGATCCGGTCTACGCCTATGGCGGCGGCGTGGTCACCGCTCAGAGCCAGACCCGCCCGATCCGCGCTCTGACGGACCTGAAAGGCCTCTCGGTCGGCGCCCAGGTCGGCACCCGCTTCGTCGACCAGCTGGCCCAAGCCGGCGTCACCGACGTCAAGACTTATGACAATCTGGGCGACATCCTGCAGGACCTGGGCAACGGCCGCATCGCGGCCGGCTATGGCGACGCGCCCATCCTGGCCCACCGCCTGCGCACCACGCCCAATCCCAAGCTGCGCATGGCCGCCGATTTCGTCCCGCCCTCGCGCGAGGACGTCTGCCTGCTGGTGCGCCGCGACGATCCGGCCCTGCTGGCCAAGCTGAACACGGCCATCGAACAGATCAAGACCACCGAGATCGCCGCGATCCTCAAGAAATGGTCTCTCTGATGAGCCAGTTCTTCACCGACGCGGTCCAGTTCCTGCCCATCCTGATATCCGGCCTGGGCGTGACGATCGCCGTCACCCTGGCGGCCCTGGTCATCAGCGTGGTCCTGGGCCTGGTCTGGGCCCTGATGGGCATATCCAAGAACCCCGTCCTGCGCGGGATCAGCCGGGTGGTGATCAACACCGTGCGCGGCATCCCGATCATCGTGCAACTGTTCTACGTCTATTTCGTGCTGCCCGAGCTGGGCGTCCAGCTGGATGCCTTCGTCGCCGGCGCGATCGGTCTGGGCATCGCCTATTCGGTCTATCAGGCCGAGAACTTCCGGGCCGGCTTCTCGTCGGTGGATCCGATGCTGATCGAGGCGGCCCAGGCGCTGGGCATGAGCGAGCGCAAGATCATGCTGCGCGTGATCATGCCGCTGGCCGTCCGCGTGACGCTGCCCCCGTTCGGCAACACGTCGGTGATGCTGCTCAAGGACTCCTCGATCGCCTCGACCATCACCGTCGCCGAGCTGACGCGCGCCGGCCAGCTACTGGCCGTCAGCACCTTCCAGAACATGTCGGTCTACACGCTGATCGCCCTGCTCTACCTGGCCATGAGCCTGCCCCTGACCTATCTGGTCGGCCGCCTCGAACGCAGGTTCGCCCGCAAATGATCAGCCTCAAGAACGTCAGCAAGTCCTTCGGCGACACCCAGGTGCTCAAGGACATCAGCTTCGAGATCCAGCGCGGCGAGGTCGTGTGCCTGATCGGGCCTTCGGGTTCGGGCAAGTCGACCATCCTGCGCTGCATCAACGGCCTGGAGCGGCACGACGGCGGCGAGATCAGCGTCGACGGGGCGCCCGTCACCGACAAGTCCCTGCCGGCCATTCGCGGCAAGGTCGCCATGGTGTTCCAGCGCTTCAACCTCTTCCCGCACCGCACGGCGCAGGAGAATGTCGCCGAGGGCCCAATCCACGTCGCCGGCCGGCCGGTCGCCGAAGCCATGGCCGAAGCCAAGACCCTGCTCGAGCGCGTGGGCCTGGCCGACAAGTGCGAGGCCTATCCGGCCAAGCTGTCGGGCGGCCAGCAGCAGCGGGTCGGCATCGCTCGGGCCCTGGCCATGAAGCCCCAGGCCATCCTGTTCGACGAACCGACCTCGGCCCTGGACCCCGAGCGGGTCGGCGAGGTGCTGAAGGTCATGCGGGCCCTGGCCGACGAGGGCATGACCATGGTCATCGTCACCCACGAGATCGGCTTCGCCCGCGAGGTCGCCGACCGGGTGCTGTTCATGGACGGCGGGCGCATCGTCGAGAGCGGTCCGGCCCGCGAGGTGCTGACCGCGCCCAAGGTCGAGCGCACCCGCGTGTTCCTCGACCGCGTCCTCAACCCGCTCTAGGAGCCCGAGCCATGATCGTTCGACGTGGACTGCTCACCAGCCTGACGGCGATGGCGGCCCTCGCGCCGCTCTCGCGGGCGCTGGCCCATCCCGGGGGCGACGAGAAGGACATCTCGCGCGATCCGATGTGGACGGTGCTGGGCGCCACGACGCTTAACCAGGCCCCGCCTGACTACGCCTACAAGGCGCAGTACCCAGCGGCGGTGACGGCGATGGACGGCCGCGAGATCGAGATCTCCGGCTTCATCACCCCGTTGACCATGGAGCGCCAGGCGCGGCAGTTCATCGTCTCGCGCTATTCGATCGAGTGCTGCCCCGAGGGCCGTCCCAATGAGATCGTCGAGGTCTTCGCCGACCAGCCGATCCTGCAGCAGAAGAGCGAGCAAGTTCGTCTGCGCGGCCAGTTCGAGGTGCAGGACAACGGTCAGGTCGGCCTGCTCTTCCGCCTCTCCGGCGCGCGCCTAGCCTAGTAGCCGGCCGAGCGGTCGACAAGATCGTGCAGGGTCTCGCCGGCCAGGCTCCGGCGGATATTGGCGACGATGGTCGGGCCCGCGGTTGCGGGCGGCGTCAGGGCCGAGGCATGCGGCACCACCGTGATGCGCGGATCGCTCCAGAACGGATGACCACCCGGCAGAGGCTCAGTGGCGAACACGTCCAGCGTGGCGTTGACCAGATGACCCGCGTCCAGCGCCGGGATCAGGTCGGGCTCAACCAGATGGGCGCCGCGACCGACATTGATCAGGCTGGCGCCCCACAGCTGCGAGAGCGTCCCGGCGTTCAGGATTCCGCGCGTCGCCGGCGTCAGCGGCAGCAGGCAGACCACCACTTCGCAGGGCTCCAGGAAGGCCTCGATCGGGCCATCGAATGAGGCGACGCCGGGGATGGTCTTGAGCGTTCGGCTCCAGCCCCGAACCTGGAAGCCGTTGGCGGCCAGGCTGGCGGCGCAGGCCGCGCCCAACTGGCCCAGCCCTAGGATGCCGACCGTGCGATCGCGTGCCAGCGGCGCAGCCAGTTGCCGCCAGACTCCCTCGCGCTGCTGGGCCTCATAGGCCGGCATCAGGCGGTGATAGTGCAGCACCCGGGCCAGCACGAACTCGACCATGCCCTGGGTCAGGCCCTCGTCGCGCATGCGAGCGATCGGCGCGTCCGGCAGGTCGGTGTCCTCCAGGATCCGGTCCACGCCCGCGCCGATGCATAGGACCGCCCGCAGGTTCGGAAACTGGCGCAGGAAGCCGTTGGGTTGGGCCCAGACGACGACGTAGTCGACCTCGTCCTTGTCGCCGGCGTCGGGCCAGACGCGCCACTCGAAGTCCGGCGCGGCCTGGCTCAGCACCGACAGCCAGGGTTCGGGCCGGACACCGAAACAGGCGAACAGCACCACCGTCTTGCCCTGAGCGTCCATCGAATCCCCGCCGGCTGTTTCTCGCGGCCAGCCCTACTGCTTGCTGAGCTGGCGGACCAGGGGCGCATCCAGCGGCGCGGGATCGCCGGCCTTGGCCGCCGCGTCCATGCGCGCGAAGCCGTCCTGCACGTAGCGCACGCCCAGCCAGCGGGCAGGCTCGGGCTCCCACTGCGGCGAGCGGTTGCCGACGCTGGGCAGGAACTCCAGCCCCGTCGGCTTGCCGGTGATCATCCCCGCCAGGATCCGCGCGGAGATGTTGGTCGTCGAGACCCCGCGTCCTGTGTAGCCGAACAGCTGGCCGACCTTGCTCTGCGGGTCGAAGCTGATCGTCGGCGTCCAGTCGCGCGACACGCCCAGATAGCCGGCCCAGCTGTGGGTGAAGGCGATCCCGTCCAGGGCGGGGAACCACTCGACCAGGGTCTCGCGCATGGTCTTGGCCGTGGCCGCGTCCCAGGGCTGATCCATGTTGGAGTGCATGTGATAGGGCGCGCCCCGGCTGCCGTACAGGATCCGGCCGTCGGTGGTCTTGGTGAAGTAGTCGACCATGTTGACCTGCGAGCCCAGGCCCTCGCCATCCGCCCAGCCGATGCTGGCCCATTGCGCGGGACTCAGCGGCTGCGTCAGCACGATCAGCGACGACATCGGCAGCAACGTCCGGCGATAGCGCGGCTGCTGGGTCAGATAGGCCTCGCCGGCCGCGACGATGGCCTTTCGGGCGATCAGCACGCCGTTGTCGGTGTGCAGGCGCGGCGTCGCGCCGGGCTCGAAAGCCGTTACCGACGATTGCTCGTAGATCACCCCGCCCAGACGCTCGACCGCATGCGCCAGGCCGCGCACCAGCTTGGCCGGATGCACGGTGGCGCTCCTGGGCGAATGCAAGGCGCCTTCGACCTGGGTTGCGCGGACCTTCTCGGAGGCTTCCTCCGCACCCAGCAACCGGTTCTGCTCGCCGAAACCCAACCGCTCATAGGCGCGGTGGGCCGCCTGGATCGCCGGGACCTGCGCCTTGCCGCGCGCCAAGCTGAGGATGCCCGTCTGCCTATATTCGGCGTCGAAGCCCTCCTGCTGACAGACGCGCCCGACTTCCTCGACCGCGTCGTACATGGCCTGCAGGGTCTTGTGGCCGATCTCGACGCCGTAGCGCTTGGCCAGGGTGCCGGCGTCCAGCGGATAGCGCGACGAACACCAGCCGCCATTGCGCCCCGAGGCGCCGTAGCCGCAGACATCCTTCTCCAGGATGGCCACCTGCAAGCCCGGATTGTCTCGCAACAAGTAGTAGGCGGTCCACAGGCCGGAGAAGCCGCCGCCCAGGATTGCGACGTCGACGGTGACCTGGCCCTTCAGCTGGGCGCGAGGCGTCAGGTCGTCCTGGCAGGTCTCCAGCCAATAGCTGGTGTCACGATAGGCCGGCGCTTCCGAGGCGGCCGTGAGGGTCTGCGGCCGCATGTTCATCGGGCTTCTTCGAAGATGACATAGGCCTTGCGGGCCGGGGTTTCGATCGTCCACACGCCGGCGGTGTTGGCCGGGAAATAAACCGCCTCGCCCGGGAGGATGCGGATCGGTTCGCCCTCATCCGGTTCGAACACGCACTCCCCCTCCAGGAAGACGCAGAATTCGGCGGCCAGCACCTGGCGGCGCCAGCGGCCGGGGCTGCATTCCCACACGCCGGTGCGGGTCGTCCCGGCGGCCTGAGAGACGAAGCTCTTCACGGCGATCTGCGAGACCGGCTCGCCAATCGGGACCGGCGCGGGATTGCCAGGCGGCATGGCGGCGAAGAGTTCGGCCGGCGCGAATTTGATGATCATGGCCTAATCCCCCGCGATGTCGCTGCACAGAAGTTTGAGTTCGACGAACTCGTCGACGCCGTGGCGCGAGCCTTCGCGGCCCAGGCCCGATTCCTTGACCCCGCCGAATGGGGCCATCTCGGTCGAGATCAGGCCGGTGTTGAGCCCGACCATGCCGTATTCCAGCGCTTCGCCGACCCGCCAGGAGCGGTCCAGGTCGCGGGTGAAGAGGTAGGCCGCTAGCCCTGCCGAGGTGTCGTTGGCGATCTCGATCGCCTCGGCTTCGGTCTCGAACCGGATCAGGCCGGCGACAGGGCCGAAGGTCTCCTCGCGGGCCATGGCCATGTCGCGGGTGACGCCCGTCAGCACCGTCGGCGCGTAGAAGAAGCCCGCGCCAGGCAAGGCCTCTCCGCCCGTCCGCACCGTCGCGCCACCGGCAAGAGCGTCCTCGACGTGGCGGGCCACCTTGGCGGCGGCGGCGGCGTTGATCAGCGGCCCCTGGTCGGTGGGACCGGCCAGGCCATCGCCCACCACCATTCGCGCGACCCGCGCCGTCAACTTCTCAGCGAAGGTCTCATAAACGCCGGCCTGCACCAGCAGACGGTTGGCGCAGACGCAGGTCTGGCCAGTGTTGCGAAACTTCGAGGCCATCGCCCCTTCGACCGCCTTGTCCAGGTCGGCGTCGTCGAAGACGATGAAGGGCGCGTTGCCGCCCAGCTCCAGCGACACCCGCTTGACCGTGGCCATGCAGCGGGCCGCCAGCATCTTCCCCACGGGCGTCGAGCCGGTGAAGGTGAACTTGCGCACGCGCGGATCGCCGGTCAGCACCTCGCCGATCGGCGCGGCCTGCCCGGTGATAACGTTGAACACGCCGGGCGGCACGCCGGCCTCCTCACCCAGAGCCGCCAGGGCCAGGGCGCTGAATGGGGTCAGCTCCGAGGGCTTCAGCACCACGGTGCAGCCCACCGCCAGGGCCGGGCCGACCTTGCGGGTGATCATCGCCGCGGGGAAGTTCCACGGCGTCACCGCCGCCACCACGCCGACCGGCTGTTTCAGGACCAGCAAGCGCTTGCTGGCGTCATGGCCGGGAATGACGTCGCCGTAGACCCGCTTGGCCTCCTCGGAGAACCATTCCAGGAAGCTGGCCGCATAGGCCACCTCGCCCCGCGCCTCGGCCAGGGGCTTGCCCTGCTCCGCCGTCATCAGCCGGGCCAGATCCTCGACGTTCTCCAGGATCAGGTCGCGCCACCGGCGCAGGATCGCCCCGCGCGCCTTGGCGCTCAGCTTGCGCCAGGGATCGAACGCCGCGTGCGCCGCCGCCACCGCCTGGGTCGCCGCCTCGGCGCCGAGATCGGGCACACCGCCGAGGCGCACGCCGGTGGCGGGCGAGGTCACGGCGATCGTGTCAAAGCCGCCGATCCATTCGCCGCCGACATAGGCGGCCTGGCGCAACAGGTCGGGCCGCCGCAGGGCCAGCGCCGGAACGTGGGTCGCGCCGTCCATCAGGCCACGTCCAGGCGCAGGCTGTCCTCGAGGATGTCGAGCCCCTCGTCCAGCTGCTCGAATGGGATGGTCAGGGGCGCAAGGATTCGGACGGTCTCGCCGCTGACGCCGCAGGTCAGCAGGATCAGGCCCCGCTCCAGGGCCCGCCCCGCGACCGCCTTGGCGCTAGCGCCGTCAGGCCGGCCGTCGGCGGTGAGCACATCGAAGGCGATCATCGCGCCAGGCCCGCGCAGGCCGCGCGTCGGGACAAGGTCGTTGCGCCCCTCGAAGCCGGCGATCCGTTCGCGCAGACGCACGCCGATCGTGTCGGCCCGAGCGCACAGGGCCTCGTCCTCCAGCACGTCCAGCACCGCCAGGGCCGCGGCGCAGGCGATCGGCGCGCCGCCATAGGTGCCGCCCAGGCCGCCAGGCTCGACAAAGTCCATCAGCGCCGCGCGGCCGATGACGCCCGACAGCGGGAAGCCGCCGGCCAGCGACTTGGCGACCGTGATCAAATCGGGCCGCACGCTCCAGTGCTCGGCCCCGAACATCTTGCCGGTGCGGCCAAAGCCGGTCTGCACCTCGTCGGCGATCAGCAGGATGCCGTGAGCGTCGCAGATCACCCGCAGCGCCGACATCAGCGCGTCGGGCGCGGGATGGAAGCCGCCCTCCCCCTGCACAGGCTCGACGATGATCGCCGCTACAGAACTGGGGTGCAGATCGGCGGCGAACAGGAAGTCCAGCGCCCGCAGGCTGTCCTCGACGCTGACGCCGTGGGCCGCGATGGGGAACGGGGCGTGGAAGATGTTGGCCGGCGCGCCGCCGAACATCCGCTTGTAGGGCGCGACCTTGCCGGTCAGGGCCGACGACAGGGTCGTGCGGCCGTGGAAACCGCCGGTGAAGGCGATGACGCCGGGCCGGCCAGTGGCGGCGCGGGCGATCTTGACCGCGTTCTCAACGGCCTCGGCGCCGCTGGTGAAGAAGATCGTCTTGGCCGCCCCCTCGATCGGGGCCAGGGCGTTCAGGCGCTCGGCCAACGCCACATAGGGCTCGTAGGCCAGGACCTGGAAGGCGGTGTGGGTGAAGCGCCCGAGCTGGTCCTGTACGGCCGCCATCACCCTCGGATGACGATGGCCGACGTTGAGAACCGCGATACCGCCGGCGAAGTCGACATAGCGCCGCCCCTCGACGTCCCAGACCTCCGAATTCAGCGCCCTGTCCGCATAGACGGCCGTCGAGCTGGCCACGCCCGCGGACACCGCCGCGCGGCGGCGCTCCAGCAAGGCTGCGTTGGAGACGGAAGCGATCGCGGAGGCGGACAAGGAGGATCTCTCAGGAAGCAAAACACCTGAGAGGATGCTCGGTCACAACCGGCGCGGTGCGGAGATGACAACTCCGCTGCGAGTGGTGACGAAAGGTCACCGATACCGGTCTACCAGCGCGCGGCTTCCGCGGCGGCCTCCTTCACCAGCCAGCGCCGGAAGGCCAGCAGGGCCGGCGTGCGCCAGCGGTCGCGGCGCGCGGAGAACACATAGGCGCCCATGACGATCGGCTGGGCGCCGACCCGCGCGCCCAGGTCGACCAGCCGCCCGGCCTTGAAATCGTCGCCGACCAGGAAGGCGTTGGCCAGGGCCAGACCCTCGCCGCGCCGGGCGGCGTCCACGGCCAGGTGGGCCTGCCACAGCTTGTGCCCTGATAGGTCAGGGCCGACGCTCACGCCGTTGGCCAGGAACCACGCCGTCCATTGGCGGGCGTTCTCTTCATGCAGAAGCGGCCCTTTCAGCAGGTCCGCGGCGGTTTGCGGCTCGCCCAGAATATCCAGGCGCGCAGGGCTGGCGACGGCCAGCACGGGCGGCCGGCCCAGTTGCACGGTCTCGATCTCGCCCGCCGGCGGCCTGTCCGGCGCGGCGTCGATCACGTAGCGGATGTCGGCGTCCATATCCCGACGGGTGAAATCCGGCGCGGTGTCGGACGGGCGCAGGACCAGCTGGATCTCGGGATGGGCCTGACGGAAGTCGGACAACCGGCCCAGAAGCCAGTTCGAGGCCAGGCCGGGGATGCATGAAATCTGCAAGGTCGGCTCGTCGGCCGCCCCCAGGAGATCGGCGGACGCGGCGGCGATATCGTGCAGGGCGGCGGTGATGCGGGCATGAAACTTGGCGCCGTCCGGCGTCAGCTTGCCGCCATTGACGCCGCGCTCGACCAGAGGAACGCCGGCCCAGACTTCCAGGCTTCGCAGATGGCGGCTCACCGCCGCATGGTCCAGTTCGAGCACGGCCGCAGCCTTGCGGATCCCGCCGAACTCGCCGACCGCCGCAAAGGCGCGTAAGGCGGTGAAGGGCGGTGTCGCGCGACGGTTCCAGAACACCATGCGCGGATCGTCGGTGGTCGGGGCGCGAGGCGGCATGCGGAACTCCTGTACCGCACCAAGCTAGGCCAGCCGGGAGAGCGTGTCATCGGTGCTGGAAGCTTCCAGTCCGGAAGCGGCTGACGCTCGACCGCCGCGCCCTTGCGAGCGCGGCGGTCTTGCCGGTCAGAAGCCGAAGCGCGCGCCCAGGCGCAAGCTGCCGCCCTCGCGACCGCCGCCATAGTCGCCGCCAGCCTCCAGGAACGCGATCGCGCCGCCAGACGCACGGAAGCTCACACCCGCCAGGACCTGGCCGTAGGTGCGGCCGCCGTCGCGGGACAGCTGCTCGGTGACGCCGCCGCTGACGAAGTCCAGGCGGTTCTTGATCGTCAGATCATGGGCCACGAACGCCGCGCCATAGGTGGTCAGCACCCCGCCCAGCAGGTCGTTGCGCGCCGTCCCTCGCACGCCCGCCTTGGCCACGAAGCCGGCGGCGGTGTCGAAGTCCAGCCGCTGACCGGCGACCAGCATGTCGTCCAGGCGCGTGCTGACATAGGCGATGCTGACCAGCTTCTCATAGGCCAGGCCATCGTCGCCGGAGCGCGCCCCAGCTTCGATCTGACCGCCATACGACGTCCCGTCGAACTTGGCCGCGAGACCGTCGAGGTTCGCCCGCGCCTTGATCGACTGGCGATCGACCTTGGCCAAGGCGTTCAGGAAATAGCCACTGTGGGTCAGGGCCAGGTAGCCGCCGAAGTTGGCGACGCCCAGCTTGACGTCCTGGCCGGCCAGCCCGCTGAACCGCATCTTCGTGTCGAGATAACCGGCCGTCAGACCCGCCACGACATGGTCCTCGCCCAGTCCGACATTGATCAGGTCGACGCCCATCTGACCGCCATAGCTGGTCTGCCGATAGTCCGTGCTCACCTTGCGATCGCCAACCGCGATGTCGTCGTCGCGATCCATGCGCTGGCCCAGCACCTGGCCCCACAGGCCCAGGCCGTCGGCGTCGGCCCCGGCGTCGCGCAGGCTGGCGACGTGGGCGCTCCAAGCGTCGGCGGTCTGGCGCCAGGCAGAGCCCGCGCCCTCGGAAATCTTCAACGCCTCGTAGGCCCGCCGCCCGGCCTGCCCCTGGAGGCGATAGGCGCCGGCGTCGAACGCCAGGCTATAGCGGATGAAGCCGATCTCGCTGTTCTCGATGCTGAAGGCGTCCTTGGCCGAGCCTGCGCCAGCCTTGACCAGAATCGGCCCCTTGTCGCCGGTCAGCACCGCCGTCTGGGCGGTCAGACCGCCCAGAACGATGGCGGTCTTGCCGTTGGCGACATCGCCGACGACCAACTGGTCCGCGCCGCTCGCGCCGACATCCAGACCCAGCCGGGACTGGCCGGCGCCGTTGTAGTCGTCCGGCAGGGTCAGGACGTCGCCGACCCGGCCGTTGCGCATGTCGATCAGGCCGTTGTTCTTCACGCCCTCCAGCGACAACAAGGTCACGCGCACCGGCGCGGTCGCATTGCCGCCGATCGTAATCGTTCCGTTGTTGGTCAGGGCGTCGGAACCGTCGCCGAAATTGATGTCCTCGACGAGGTCGACCGTCTTGTCGTTGGTGACCATGTCGTTGCCGTCGGTCAGCTCGGTCCCGCCGAAGTTCCGCGGCGCTTCCTGGGCGCTGGCCGCCAGTGGCGAGCCCAGAAGAAGGATGAGAGGGGTAAGCGCCGCCAGGATGTTCTTGGACGGCAGACATTGGCCCGCAGCCGGCGTGAGTCCGCCGACACGGTGAGTTGCATTCAACACTTACTGACTCCGTAAGCGATCGCGCCCCCGCGATGGCGGCGATCTACTATGGCGCGCACCTCCCGATCAAGGTTGCGCCGGCGTCCCGCGACTCGCTCGCAAAAACGACCCGTCCTTGCGCCTCGACAATCCCTCCGCATCGCGAATCCGGGAGCCTCGCCCTCCCCCTCATCGAGCCGGAGTCCCCCGTCATGACCTTCGAAACCGCCCTGGCCGCGGAAATCTGGGCGTCGAAGTACCGCTTCCACACCGCCGATGGCGGCGGCGACGCCACCGTGCAGGACACCTGGGCGCGCGTCGCGGACGCTGTCGCCCAGGCCGAGGATCCCGAACATCGCAGCGCCTGGCGCTCGCGGTTCCTGTCGGCGCTGGAGGACTTCCAGTTCATTCCTGCGGGCCGGATCCTGGCCGGGGCCGGCACGGCGCGGTCGGTCACCCTGTTCAACTGCTTCGTCATGGGGACGCTGCCCGACGACCTGCCCGGCATCTTCGACCATCTGCGCGAGGCGGCCGTGACCCTGCAGCAGGGCGGCGGCGTGGGCATGGACTTCTCGACCATCCGCCCGGCCGGCGCGCCGGTGCGCGGGGTGGGAGCCGACGCCTCGGGGCCCTTGAGCTTCATGGACGTCTGGGACTCGATGTGCCGCACCATCCTGTCGGCCGGCCAGCGGCGCGGGGCGATGATGGGCTGCCTGCGCATCGACCACCCCGACATCGAAGCCTTCATCGACGCCAAACGCACCGCCACCCGCCTGCGCAACTTCAACCTCTCGGTTTTGGTCACCGACGCCTTCCTCGAAGCCCTGCAACGTGACGAGGCGTGGCCGCTGGTCTTCAACGGTGAGGTCTATCGCACGGTCCCCGCCGCCGGCCTCTGGAAACGGCTGATGCAGGCGACCTACGACTGCGCCGAACCGGGGGTGATCTTCATCGACCGGGTCAACGCCCGGAACAACTTGGCCGACTGCGAAACCATCAGCGCCTCCAACCCCTGCGGCGAACAGATGCTGCCGCCCTATGGCGCGTGTCTGCTGGGTTCGATCAATCTGGCCCGGCTGGTGCCCGAGCCGTTCACGCCCGGCGCGGCGCTGGACGAGGAACGGCTGGCCGAGTTGACCCGCACCGCCATCCGCCTGCTGGACAACGTCATCGACATCTCGCGCTTTCCGCTGGAAGCCCAGGCGAAAGAGGCGCGCGACAAGCGGCGGCTGGGCCTGGGCATAACCGGCCTGGCCGACGCCCTGATCTTCTGCGGCCAGACCTATGGCTCGGAAGAGGCTGCCGAAACGACCCGCCGCTGGCTGGGCGTCATCAAGCGCGAAGCCTATCGCGCCTCGGCGCAACTGGCCGCCGAGAAAGGCCCCTACCCGTTCTACGATCCGGCGATCCTGGACCGGCCGAACCTGCTGGACCTGGACGAAGACACCCGCGCCCTGATCGCCCAACACGGCCTGCGCAACGGTTGCCTGACCTCGATCGCCCCGACCGGCACCACCTCGATCGTGGCCGGCAACGTCTCGTCGGGCGTCGAGCCGGTGTTCGCCTATTGCTATGTCCGAAAGGTGCGCCAGCCCGACGGCTCGACCCGCGACGAGGCCGTCGAGGACTACGCCCTGTCGGTGTGGAAGCGCCTGCGGGGCGACGAGGCCCCGCCGGCCGACGTCTTCGTCACCGCCCAGACCCTGACGCCCGCCCAGCACCTTCTGATGCAGGCGGCGGCGCAGGAGATGGTCGACAGCTCCATCTCCAAGACCGTCAACTGCCCCGAGGACATCGACTTCGACAGCTTCTGCGACGTCTATCTCGAAGGTTGGCGGATGGGCTGCAAGGGGCTGACGACCTATCGGCCCAACGCCATCACCGGCTCGGTGCTCTCAGTAGCCAGCGAGGCGCCGCCGCCGGAGCCGGAACCCTCGACGCTGCTGGCCCGCACCGATGCGCTGGAAGGCGTCACCTACAAGGTCAAGTGGCCGCACAGCGCCCACGCCGTCTACGTCACCCTCAACGACGCCCCCGATGGCGAGCGGCCATTCGAGATCTTCGTCAACTCCAAGAACATGGAGCACTACGCCTGGACCCTGGCCCTGACGCGGATGATCTCGGCCGTGTTCCGGCGCGGCGGCGACGTGGCCTTCGTGGCCGAGGAACTGAAGGCGGTGTTCGATCCCCAGGGCGGCGCCTGGCTGTCGGGTCGCTACGTGCCCTCGCTGCCAGCGGCGATCGGCGGGATCGTGGAACGGCATCTTGCCCGCACGCCCAGCGAGCCCGTGGATAAGGCCGAGCCCGACGCCAGCGCTCGTCCGTTCGTCCCCCGCGCCTGTCCCCGCTGCGGCGGTGGCAGCCTGCTCCGCAAGGAGGGCTGCGACAGCTGCCTGGACTGCGGCTATTCCAAGTGCGGTTAGGCTGCGCCCTGTAAGGCCCGGGTCAGCGCTTCGGCGCTGACCTGACGCAGCACCGCCTCCGGGTTTTCGTAGACCGCCCCGTTGGCGCCGTGCTCACGACACTCGACGCTGGCGACCCAGCAGCGGCCCTTGGTGGCGACCTCGATCAGGGTCTGCGCATGCTCGAAGACGTGGGCCGCCAGGGCCTCGGCGCTGACACCGGGCACGATGCGCACCTGGGCCAGGCCCAGGCGCTGCAGGCGCTCGAACTCGGCCCGGGCCGGATCGTCGGCGGCGACCAGCAGGGTGTGGTCGAACATGTGGTGCAGCCAGTCGCGGATGGCGCCGAAGCCGCTCTTGCCGAAGTCGACGACCCACCCGCGCGCGTCCAGCTGCTCGGCGGCGAAGTCGAAGACGAAGCCCAGCGAATAGCCGTGAAGCAGCTGGCAATGGCTCTCGGCCGCCCACTGACGATAGGCGCAGGACAGACCGCGATCCGCGCCATAGGTCTTGATCGAACGATAGGCCATCAGGCGACCACGTTGTCCTCGTGGGCGGCGCGCTCGCGGCCGGCCTGGCCCATCAGCACGCCAGCCACCGGCGTGGGATTGTCGATCAGCGGGTCGGGCCCGGCCAGCCGCGCCAGCAGCGCCGGCTTGGCGATGGTCACCAGCGGCCCGTCGACCTGGACCCCGTACTCGCCGAGCGCCGCGAAGGCCCTCGACAGGCTTTCAGGCGTTACGCCCAGCAGCGAGGCCAGCATCCGCTTCTGCAGCGGCAGGCGCACGATCGCCCCGCCCTGCCGGCGCTGCTGTACCAGCAGGTAATTGGCCAGGCGCACCAGCGGCGCGCGCAGCTTGTAGGCCTTCAAGGTGCGGACCACACCGCTGTAGCAGCCCGACAACTCCTCGATCACCGCCAGGGCCACGCGGGCGTCCTCGCGGATGATGCGGCGGAAGACCTCGCCGGGCACCATCAGGAGCTGGCTGCGCGCCAGGGTGCGGGCGGTCATCAGGGCCGGCGCCTCCAGCACCACCGAGGCCACCACGAAGGTCGACAGCGGCCGCAGGATCGCCAGGGTCGAGTCGCGGTCGCGCCAAGTGCCCTCCAGCTCCACAGCGCCCTGAAGCAGGATGTAGAGGAAATCGTTGTGGTCGCCTTCGGTGACGAGGTCGGCGCCCTTGGGGGTCCATTGCAGGAAGGCGCTCTGGCTGATGAGCGCCATGGATTCGTTACTGGCCTGGGCCAGCAGCGGCAGCTCGCGGATACGGGCGAGATCGGCGGGTTTGATCGACATGAAGGGGCCTCGGAACGGCTGTCGGAGCCGTCGACTCTAGGCCGCCGAGGCCGACCTGACGTTGCGCCACGTCAAACTTCCATCAAGCGTCGCCTTGGCGAGGCTCAAGAACCATCACTCGTCTTTGCGCGCCGACAACGTTCGCAGAGCAGCCTCGCGCGAGACTGGCGGCTTCTACTGGAGACCGCACCATGTCGACCGCCCAACGCCGCCGGGACTATTCCGGCCCTCCCGTGTTCAGCTACGGCTTCCGGCCGTTCTTCCTGTCGGCGGCGGTGTGGGCGACGGCGGCCGCGCCGTTGTGGGTCTGGACCTTCTTGGGCGGGCCGCTGGCGATCGACCGCAACTGGCACGTCCACGAGATGCTGTTCGGGGTCATCGCCGCCGTGGTCGCCGGTTTCCTGACCACGGCCGTGCCCAACTGGACGGGACGCATGCCGGTGATCGGCGCGCCGCTGGCGGGGCTGTGGCTGCTGTGGCTGGCCGGCCGGCTCGCCATGCTGGCTCCGCCGGCCTTCGCGCCGTGGGCGGCCGCGATCGACAGCGCCTTCCTGGTCGTGTTCGCGGGGGTGATCGCGCGCGAGGTGCTGGCGGGCAAGAACTGGCGCAACCTGCCGATCTGCCTGCTGACCGGCGTGCTGGCCCTGGCCAATATCGGCTTCCACCTGGACACCGCCCTTGGCCTTGGCGGCCTGGGCGAGCGCGTCGCCATCGGCGCCGTCACCATCATGCTGGCCCTGATCGGCGGCCGGGTCACGCCCAGCTTCACCCGCAACTGGCTGAAGGCCCGCGCCATCGCCGTAGAGCCCGCCACCTTCGGCGTGGTCGACAAGGCGGCCCTCGTCCTGACCGTGGCGGCCATGCTGCTGTGGATCGCCCTGCCGACCGCCCCCCCTGTCGGCGCGGTGCTGGTCCTGGCCGGTCTCGTCCACGCCGTACGGCTTTGGCGCTGGCGCGGCTGGGCGGCCCGCCGCGATCCGCTGGTGGCCATCCTGCACGTCGGCTATGGCTGGTTGATCCCAGGCCTGATCCTGCTGGGCCTGGGCGTGGCGGGCGTAATCCCGGCCTCAGCGGGACTGCACGCCCTCACGGCCGGCGCCATGGGCGTGATGGTGCTGGCGATGATGACCCGCGCCAGCCGCGGCCACACCGGCCGTCCGCTGCAGGCCGACCGCGCGACGGTGGCGATCTATCTGGCCGCCAACCTTGCCACCGTTCTGCGGGTCGCCGCGCCGCTGTTTCCCGAGGCCATGGCCGGTCTGCTCGGCCTGGCCGCCCTGCTATGGGGCCTGGCGTTCGGCGGCTTTGCGCTGGTCTACGGCCGGATGCTGGTGACACCCCGCCCCGCCAAGGCCTAGAACGGCGGCATGCAGCTACCCACGATCGCCTGGAGCGTCATCACCGTCGCGCTCGGCCCGTTCGTGGGCAGCTTCCTGGGCCTGCTCAGCCTGCGTCTGCCGGCCGAGCGGCCCTGGGCGGCGTCGCGCTCGGCCTGCGACGGCTGCGGCCGCAAGCTGACGCCGATCGACCTGGTTCCGATCCTCAGCTTCGCGGCCCTGCGCGGCCGTTGCCGGACCTGCGGCGCGGCGATCCCCAAGCGCTATCTGCTGCTGGAGCTGGCCTGTCTGGTCATCGGCGCGTGGAGCGTCGTGGCGTTCCCTGGCCCGCTGTCGCTGGCGACCGCCATCCTCGGCTGGTGGCTGCTGCTGTTGGCGGTGATCGACGGCGAGCACTTCTGGCTGCCGGACCGGCTAACCCTGCCGCTAGGCGTGGTTGGCGCTGGGGTGTCGATCATCCTGCTGGACGAACCCTTTACCACGCCGCTGATCGGCGCGGCGGTCGGGTTCCTGTCGTTGTGGCTGGTCGCCCTGCTGTACCGCCTGCTGCGCGGCCGCGAGGGCCTGGGCGGCGGCGATCCGCGCCTGCTGGGGGCCATCGGCACCTGGACCGGCTGGACCGGCCTGCCGTCGGTCGTGCTGTGGGCCGGGCTGGCGGGCCTCAGCGTCGCGGCGGCGCAACTGGTCCTGCGCCGCAAGGTCGCCCTCGACGACCGCCTGCCGTTCGGGGTCTTCCTGGCGATCGGCGCCTGGCTGACCTGGTGGCTAGGCCCCCTGCACACGCTGCTGGCGCGCTGAGGGCAGCAGCGGCACGGTCACGATCCGCCGCACGCCCGCCGCGTCCTTGACGAAGCCCTGATCCAGCGCCGCCTGGACCATCACCGGATCGGCGATGGCCATGGTGATCTCGGCCTGCAGGCGTCCCGCGCCGTCGATGCGCAACGTCATGGCCGTGGCCCCGCCGCCATTCACCGGCGTCAGCCGCGTGACCCAATCGCCACCGATGCAGGCCGGCGTCCCGGCGAAGGTCGTCTTGCCGAACAGCGGGTCGGACGCCGGCCGGAAGCGGATCTGGCCCTCGGCGCGCTGGCACTGGCCATCGCGGAACAGCACAGCCAGGTTCTCCAGCTCGACGCGACCGCTCAGGCCCTCCAGCTCGACGGCGACCAGGCCGTTGAGCCGCTCGACGCCCTTGTCCTTGCCGTTGCGGATGACGCCGCTGCGGGCGGACGCCTTGTCGGTCGCTCGTACGCGGGCCTCGCCAGTAAGCAGAGCCCAGGGCGAAAGGCTGACCTTGAAGGTCCCCAGTCCCCGCCCCTGAGCGGTGGTCAGGCGGACCTTGCCACCCCAGACCGTGCCGCTGGCTTCGGACACCCGCACCGCCGCGCCGTTCGACAGCTTGTCGGTCAGCAGGGTCACCGGCGCCAGAGCGACCAGCATGACCGCCGTCAGCGCGACCAGCAGGATAATCAGCAGGCGATTGCTCACGCCGCGCCCCTTCCGAAAGTGACCTCGGCCTCGACCAGGCCGTTGTCCAGGCGCGAGGTGGTGACGCCGACCACGCTGAGGCCCGACGACCGCTCCAGCCCAGCGATCCAGGTCAGCAGGGCGCGGGCGTCGGCGGCGGTGATCCAGATGGTGAAGGCGCCGTCGGCTTCCTGGCGCTTGCGGGCGATCGGCGCGCCCAGGCTGGCGGCGCTGGCCTCGACGATCGCCGACACCTGCCGGCCGTCGGCGGCGCGCGGCGCGGCCTGGCGCGAGGCGATCGCCAGAGCGTCGGCCTGTTGCCGAGCAGCGACCACGCGATCGCGTGCATCCTCGGCCCCGCGCTTCAGCGGCATGATCACGCCATAGAACCCGACGACCGCCACGACGGCGACCGCCATCACCGCCAATAGCACCCGCTCGCGCGGGGTGCGGCTGTCCCAGGCCTGAAGCGCGGCGCTCATGGCTTTCTCCTGACGATCAGATCGCTGGTCACACGCTGACCTTCGGTGACGGTGCCCTGCTCGACCAGGTCCAACCCGCCAGCCTTCAAGGCGGCGCGCAGCTGGTCCAGGTCCGAATAGTTGGCGTAGGACACCGACGAGCGGATCGCCCCGTCCTGCTGGCCGTAGACCAGGGTGTCCAGCCGCATGCCCGGGGCCGAGCGCACGGCGGTCAGATAGGCCGCCGCCAGATCGCCGAAACCCTGCCGCTCACGCGTGGCCAGGCGGCCGAGGGCGTATTGCGCGGGGTCCTCGTAGCGGCTCGATTGCGGAACCAGCTTGACCGCCAGCGCCCGGTTCTGGCGCTCCAGCTTACCCGCCGCGAGACTGTCCTTGGCGATCTGGGCGCCCAGCAGGATCAGCGGCGAGACCACGACGACGGCCGCCAGGATCGCCAGCCGTTTCCAGCCGCCTTGCCCGCCCTCGGCGCGCGGCGCGAACTGGCCTTGCAGCAGGTCGACGGCGGGGTTGGCGGCGCTGGCCAGCAGGTGGCCGTCCAGGGTCGCGGCCGAGATGTAGCGGTGCGGCTGGTCGCCGACGACGGTCGAGGCCAGCTCCGGCTCGGCGCTGAACGCCAGGCCCTGACCGCGCACGCCCAGGCTCTCGCCGAACGCGGCCAGCACCACGCGGCCCTCGGCGTCATCGGGCAGAAGCAGGTAGTCGGGGGTCGCGCCGGTGACGGTGACGCCCAGGTCTTGAGCGGTCTGCAACGCGGCGCGCAGTCGATCCCGCTCGATCCAGGCGACCAGGATGCGGCCCTCGGGGTCGCGCTCGCCCACCGCGATGTGCAGGCCGACGGCGTCGGTGGCGACCTCGCCCTCGATGCGGAAGGCGGCGGCGGCCCGGGCCTGGGCGGCGCTGCCGGCCGGCAGCTCCATCCAGCGCGTGACGACGGCCGCGCCGGGCAGCGCCAGCAGGGCCGAGCCGCCGTCCGGTTGGTCGGTGGCGAGGACGCGACGCACGGGACCGTAGTCGCCGGACTCGACGATCTCGGCCGCCACGTCGGGGCCGCTGGGCAGGATGAGAAGGCGCTGTGGGATCATTCTTCCAGGGTCCAGCGGCGGGCGACGAGGCGGATGCGGTTGGCCGGTCCGGCCTCGAACAGCGAAGTCATGAAGGTGGCGCGATCAGCCAGGCCGACGCGGCTCTCCAGCGAGAAATAGCGGGTGCGGAACTGCACCTGGTTGCGCACGCCGTCGATCGGCGAAGCCGCGGCCAGGGCCTGCTGCCCCCAAAAGGCCTCGACGTCCGACCAGCCCTGCGACGGGCGAGCCATCAGGGCGCGGCGAGCGTTCTCGGGCGACACGGTCCCGACGGTGATCGCCGACAGCACCACGGCCTTGCTCTCCGGCAGGGTGTTGACGTTGACCGGCGACAGGTCCGTCGTTGGCAAGGCGCAGACATAGGGGCGCAGGCGCCCGTAGAGCTCCGGCGTGAAACCGCGCACGGCGCGCAGCTCGCTGACCTCGGCCAGCGGACCGCCGGCGGTGCGGTAGGCGATGCCGCCCTCGGCATAGCCGTCATCCTCGGTTCCAAGCGGGCCGACGTCGTTGCTGTCGGCCCACTGGGCCAGGCTCTCGGCCAGTTGCGGTCCGTCCGTCGCGCCCAGCTGGGTCAGCAGGCTGGCGAACTGACGCACGCCCAGCTCGCGGCGGCGGAACGGCTCGCCGGCATTGGCCTCGACCACGCTGTTGAGGTTGAAGCAGTCGGTGGCGTCGCTGACCTTGGCCTGGATCATGCCGCCGTCGATCGGGAACTCCACGACCCGACCGTTCCAGCCGCCCTCCAGCGAAGTCTTGTTCTGGTCGCGGCTCAGGAGCTGGTCGATGCGCGAGCGGGCCAGCTGCTCGCCGCCCAAGGCGAACCAGCGGGCCTGGTTTCCGACCTGGGCGTTAGTCGCGCGACGGATGCCGAAGCGGATGTCCTCCAGTACGCCGACCGCGATGATGCCGATCACGGCGACCATCAAGAGCACCGTCAGCAGGGCCGCGCCTTCCTCGTGGGGCTTTCTCATAGGCCCTCCCCCGAGGTCAGGAACAGCTGGTCGACCTGACCGAGGTCGGTGAGCCGCATATCCAGGCGCACGGCGGCGGGGATGTCGGTCTGCGGATTGCCCTTCCAGGTCGGAGTCCAGGCGCCGCCGAACAGGAAGGCCGGGTTGACGGCGCTGACGTCGCGCAGCAGCACCTGCGGCGGCCCCAGGCGCGCGCCGTCCAGGGCCGGACGGGCGCGGCGCTCCAGCCGGCCCTCGACCAGGGCGTATTCGACATATTGCAGCGAGGCGCGCGCGGCTTGGTCGGGGTTCTCCCAGCCCCGGCGGGTGAAGGCCAGGATCGGCCCGCCCTCGCCCCACGGACTGCCGCCGGCGAAGGCGGTCAGGGCCGGCAGGCCGTCCTCACCGCGGGTCCGCCGCGACGCCGCCTGCGACAAGTCGGCCTTGAGGATGGCGCGGGCGCGCTGCAGCTCGGCATAGCGGTCGACCTTGGCCCGCACGCGCTCCTGGTTGTTCAGGGTCGAGCCCATCACCGCCACGCCCGCCGCGCCGATCAGGGCGAAGATCAGCAGGGCGACCAGCATCTCGACCAAAGTGAAGCCGTTGCCCTTCATCGCGCGGCCCGGAACAGGGTCGCCCGCGCATAGGGCGTGCGGCCGCGCGGCATGGAGACGGCGATGTCGACGCGGACCAGCGCGGGGTCGGACGTGCGATTGACCTGGCGCACCCAGGCCCAGGGGCGACGGCCGACCATCTCGACCCCGGCGGTGCGGCCGATGGCCAGGGGCGCGGCGCTGGTCATCACTTCGACCGCGCGGTTGTCCAGCACCACCTCGGCCAGGGCGCGGTCGCCCAGGCGCGCGCCAGCGCGGGCGTTCTCGCCCGCCAGGTTCAGCAGGGCCAGCGCCGCCAGGCTGAAGATCGCCAGGGCGACCAGCAGCTCGATCAGGGTGAAGCCGGCTTCAGCGTGCGCGCGGGGCATCGAGCGTGACGTTCCCTGCGGTGTCGACCGTGACGGTCCGGTACGCGTCGCCGCGCGCGAAGGCCAGTTCCACCGGCGTGGCCTGGCCGGTGGCCTCGAAGACCACGCCGTTTTCGGAAGCGGTGACCTGCGTCTCGGCCGGCCAGGCGCCGGCCTTGAACGGCGGCGTGTCCAGCGGCCGCCAGGCGCGCTCCTCGCGCTGCTCGAAGCGGTAGCCGTCAGCGGCCAGCACGACCCGCACCTGATGATTGGCGAACACCGCCTCGTCGCGGGCGCGCAGCAGCACGGCGCCGAAGCGCTCGGCCTGCTGCGGCAGGGTCAGGCCCTCGCGCGGCAGGGCCACGACGACGGCGCTGGCCAGCAATCCCATGATCACCAGGGCGACCATGAGCTCGACGAGGGTGAAGCCCCCTCGCCGGTCTTTGCGGGTCTGGAGATCAGCTCCAGTTGCCAATGTCGGCGTCCTTGCCCTCGCCGCCCTCGCGGCCGTCGGCGCCGAACGAGAAGACGTCGATCGCGCCATGCTGGCCCGGCGCGCGGTACTGGTAGTCGGCGCCCCACGGATCCTTGGGCAGGCGACGGATGTAGCCGCCCTCGCGGAAGCGGTCGGGCTGGGCTAGGCTGGCCGGCGGCGTCACCAGGGCCTGCAGGCCATCCTCGGTGCGCGGGAAGGTGAAGGTGTCCAGGCGATAGCTCTCCAGCGCCTGCTCCAGCACCGAGACGTCGGCGCGAGCCTTTTCCTTCATGGCCTTGTCCTGGCTGGGCAGGACGTTGATCGCCACCACGGTGGCCAGCAGCCCCAGGATGACGATGACGACCATCATCTCGACCAGGGTGAAGCCGGCCTCGCGCGAGCGGCGACGACGACGGCGCTGGGAAATGTTCGGGGCGCTCATGTCGGGCTCCTAGTTCATGGCCAAGGTGTTGATCTGCAGGATGGGCAGCAGGATCGACAGGACGATCGTCGCCACCACCCCGCCCAGCACGACGATGATCGCCGGCTCCAGCAGGCTCAGCAGGGTGGCGGTGAAGGTGTCGAACTCGCGTTCCAGATATTCGGCGGCGCGGGTCAGCATGGCGTCGACGCGGCCGCTGCTCTCGCCGCTGGCGGTCATGTAGACCAGCACCGGCGGAAAGACGCCCGTGCGGCGCATCGCGGTCGACAGCGCCCCGCCCTCGCGGATGCCGGCGATCATCTCGTCCATGCCACCGCGCAGGGCGGCGTTGCGGACGGTGCCGGCGGTGAGCACCAGCCCCTCCAGCACCGGCAGGCCGCTGGCGATCATGGTGGCCAGGGTGCGGGCCAGGCGCGCGGCGTGGACGTTGCGGATCAGCTGGCCCACGAACGGCAGGGCCAGAAAGAACTGGTCAGCCTTGAGCTTGAAGGCCGGATTGCGCAGGGCCCGCAGATAGGCCGCGACCAAAGCCGCCAGGATCAGCGCGATCAGCCAGCCGAACGACTGCAGGCCATTGGACACCCCGATGACGATGCGAGTCAGCAGCGGCAGCGTCTGCCCCATGGAGTCGAACTGCTCGACCACCTTGGGAATAACGAAGACCATCAGGATAGTCACGACCAGGAACGCCACGGCGGCCAGCACGGCCGGATAGACGAGGGCCGCGGTGATCTTGGCGGCGACCTTCTGCTGCTGGTCCAGCAGGTCGGCCAGGCGGTCCAGGATGGTCGGCAGGGCGCCGGACGCCTCGCCGGCCGCGACCATGGCCCGGTACAGCGGCGGGAAGGCGCCGGCCGGCCGCGCCAGGGCGTCCGACAGGCGATAGCCCTCCAGCACGGCGGCGTGCACCTGCTCGACGATGCGCTTCAGCTTGGGGCGGTCGGCCTGCAGGGCGATGGTGCGCAGGGCCTCTTCAAGTGTCGAGACCGCCACCAGGGTCGCCAGCTGCCGCGTGAACAGCGATCGGTCGCGGCCGCCCAGGCGATCGCGCGTGACCTTGCCCTTGGCGACCGGCGCGACATGGGCCGCGATCTTGACCGGCGCCAGGCGGCGGCGTTCGAGCTGGACGCGGGCGTCGTCGGTGTCCTTGGCCTCTATCCGGCCCGAGCGCTGGGCGCCGGCCAGGTCGAGGGCGACATAGTCAAACCTCGCCATCGCGCGCCCCCGCTCCGGTGATGCGCAAGGCTTCCTCGACGGTGGTCAGGCCTTCCAGCACATAGCGGCGGGCCTCGTCCTTCAGGCCGTGGTCCAGTCCGGCCTCGGCGATCTCCTGCTCGGACGCGTTCTGGCCGATCAGGCGGCGCAGCGTGTCGTCGACGCGGATGGCCTCGTAGACCCCGATCCGGCCCTGGAAGCCGGTATGGCCGCATTCGGAGCAGCCGACGGGCCGGCGCAGCGCCGTGCCGACCGGAACCTCGATCAGGGCTGCGGCGGCCGGATCGGCCGGCTCGGACACCGAGCAGTGCGGGCACAGGCGGCGGACCAGGCGCTGGGCGATGATCAGCCGCATGGTCGAGGCCAGCAGGAACGGCTCGACGCCCATGTCGCGCAGGCGCACCACGGCCCCGGCCGCATCGTTGGTGTGGACGGTCGACAGCACCAGGTGGCCAGTCAGGCTGGCCTGGACGGCGATCTGGGCGGTCTCGCTGTCGCGGATCTCGCCGACCATGACCACGTCCGGGTCCTGGCGCAGGATAGCCCGCAGGCCGGCGGCGAAGGTCATGCCGACCTTGGTGTTGACCTGGGTCTGGCCGACGCCCTGCACGGCGTATTCGACCGGATCCTCGATGGTCAGGATGTTTCGGCTCTTGTCGTTGAGCAGGCCGAGACCCGCGTACAGCGTCGTGGTCTTGCCCGAGCCCGTGGGGCCGGTGACCAGCACGATGCCGTTGGGCTCGCGCAGCGCCGCCTCCAGCGCAGACAGCATGCGCGGCGACATGCCCAGGTCGGCCAGGCCCAGCCCCGCCTGCTCCTTGTCCAGGATCCGCATCACCACCCGCTCGCCCATGCGGGCCGGCAGGGTCGAAACGCGGACGTCCAGGCTCTTGCCGCCCAGGGCCAGCGAGATGCGACCGTCCTGCGGCAAGCGCTTCTCGGCGATGTCCAGCTTGGCCATGACCTTGACGCGCGAGACCAGCATGGCGGCGATGCGCGGCGACAGGTTCAGGATCTCGCGCAGCACGCCGTCGACGCGCAGGCGCACGACCAGGGCCTGCTCGTAGGGCTCGATATGGATGTCCGAGGCGCCCGAGCGGACGGCCTCGGCGATCAAGCCGTTGATCAGGCGGATGACCGGCGCGTCGTCCTGCGGGTCCAGCAGGTCGGCGGCGGTGGGCATGTCTTCCAGCAGGTGGCCCAGCGAGTCTTCCAACGCATCGCCGCTGGAGGCCGAGGCCAGGCCCGCGCCGGCATAGACTTCCGAGAAGCGGCGGTCGAAGGCGGCGGTGGCCATCGGCTCCAGGGCCAGCGGCACGCCGAGAGCGCGGCGCACCTCGACCAGGGCCGTCGGATCGAAGCCATCGCGCAGGCCGATCACCGCGCGCTCGTCCATCGACAGCAGCACGACGCCGTGGCGCTTGGCGAAGCCGTAGTCGAGGACCGTCGCGCTCATTGCGGCTGGGCCGGCGTGGGCGGGGCCGGGAAGCTGCGGATCACCGCGTCCAGCGAGTTGTCGCCTTCCGGCGTCACCAGTTGGGACTCTCGGCGGATCTGGTCCAAGCGCGGCAGGCTGACGGCGCGGGCGTCGGCCACGGTCTTGATGATGCGAGGGCGGATGAAGACCATCAGGTTGGTCCGCCCGCGCTCGCGCACCTTGCTGCGGAACAGCGCGCCCAGGCCCGGCACGTCGCCCAGGCCCGGCACGCGCTGCACTGAGGCGGTCTCGTTCTGGTCCAGCAGGCCGCCCAGCACGACGATGTCGCCGTCGTCGACCAGGGCCGTGGTCTCGATCTCGCGCTTGTTGATGATCAGCTCGGTCGAGCCGGCGCTGATCGGCCCGGCCACGGCGCTGACTTCCTGGCGCAGGAACAGGGTGATGCCGCCGCCGGCGTTGATCTGCGGCTTGACCTCCAGCTGCACGCCGACGTCCTGGCGCTGGATGGTGCGGAACGGGTTGGCGTTATTGTCGCCCAGCACCTCGCCCGTGGTGATCGGCACCTGCTGGCCGACCAGGATGCGGGCCTCCTCGTTGTCCAGCGTCATGATCGACGGCGTCGACAGCAGGTTGGAGCCGCTGTCCTTCTTCACCGCATTGATGATCGCGCCGAACAGCACGTCGCCGCTGCGGCCGGCCACGCCGCCGGTCACGCCCGCAGCGCCCAGCAGTGAGGAGATCGCGGAGTCGCGCAGGGCCTTGCTAGCGTCGGTGTCGGCGTCGTTGCCGGCGGCGGCCGAGGCCGCCAGCGGGAACAGGCTGGGCGAGATGTTGGTGTAGTTGGTGCCCATGAACGGGATGGTGCCGTTGGTCCCGCCCAGCAGGAACTGCACGCCCAGCTGCTTGGCGGCGTCGTCGGAGACCTCGACCACGATGGCCTCGACCAGCACCTGCTCGCGGCGAATGTCCAGCTGGCGGATGACCTCGGCCAGGGTGCGCTGGGTCTCGGGCGGGGCGTTGATGATCAGGGCGTTGGCGCCGGGATAGCGGGCGACGCTGGCGCGCGTACCGGCCGGGGCGATCGAGGCGGAGGACGCGGCCGTCGCCGCCGGAGCGGCGGTCGTCGAGGCGCTGGTCCCGCTGGTCGAGGACCGGCTGCTGCTGGCCGTCGTCGTCGGAGCCTGACCGACCAGCTGTTGCAGCACCGGCAGCATCTGCTCGGCGTTGGCGTGGCGCAGGAAGACGACGCGGATGTCGTCGCTGGACTCGGCCCGGCGGTCCAGGTCGGTGATCAGCGGCAGCAGGCGCTGGACGGCGTCGGCGTCGCCGCGCAGCAGGATGGAATTGCTGCTCTCGACCGGCACCACGGTGACCGCGCCGCGCCCGGCCTTGCCGTCGGCGCCGGGCCCCGCGATCAGGTCGTTGATCACTTGGGCGATCTCGCGGGCCGAGCTGTTGGTCAGGGTGACGGTGTGGACGCTGGCGCGGTCCTGGTCGACCTGGGACAGCAGCGCGCGGATGCGGCGGATGTTGTCGGCATAGTCAGCCACAACGACCGTGCCGCCGCGCGGATTGGCCACGACCTGCCCTTGCGGTCCGACCAGGGGTTTCAGCATGTCGGCGGCAGTCGCGGGATCCAGCGAGCGCAAGCGGAAAACCTCGGTGGCGAACTGGCCGCCGGCGGCGTTGGGCTGGCGGGCGGCGTTCTCGGCGGGCTCGACGCGATAGACGCCATTGCCGGCCGGCACGGCCACCAAGTTGTTGGCGCGCAGGGTGGCCAGGAACAGCTCGAACAGCTCGCGGCGGTTCAGCGGGCCGTTGCTGGTCACCGACACCGTGCCTTTGACCCGCGGATCGATGACGAAAGTCGTATTGGTCGACTTGCCCACGTCCTGGATGAAGACGCGGATGTCGGCGTCCTGGACGTTCAGCACCTGGGCCTGGGCCCAGGCGACCGAGGGAACGACGACAACGAGCGGCGCGGCCAGGGCGATCGCCGCGCTGGCGGCGAGCACGCGAGCGCGGACGCGCAGCGAGGAGACCTTGGTCATGGGCGTTCCGGGAACGAGAGGGTCATGCGCGCGCCGCCGCGCGAGAGTTCGACATGGTCGGCGCCGACGGTCGCCAGGGTCACGCCCTGGGCCACGGCCTCGCCGACCGCGAAGGATTTCTGGACGCCATCGGGGCCAGCGATGATGGCCGAGCCGCTGTTTCCGTCCTGGCGCACGCCGTACAGGCGGAAGCCCTCGACGGTGGCCTGGGCGCCAGCCTGGGGCGCGGTGCCCGAAGCGCCAAAGGCGTCGAACGCCGCCAAAATCTTGTGATCGACCGCGCGGAACGCGCTGGCGACGGTCTTGGGCGGGGTCGGCTGCGGCGGGGCGGCGAAGATCCAGATCAGCCGCGCCGCCTGCAAGGCGACCAGCAGCAGCATGGCGAGTTCCAGCGCCAGCAGCGCCTTGCGCCGGTAGGGGCGAACCATCTCACCAAGCCTTGCGAACATCGTCGACCCCAAGTTCCGACGACGGAATACGCAGCTTGCCCGTAGTTTCAGCGACGATTTGATGACGATTATATGAAAAGCGCTCCCCACACGGATGAATGGGGAGCGCTCTCAACTTGCGGGTTTCAGGCCCCGCCAGGCCTTAGAAGCGGTGAGCCAGCGAGAAGGTGAAGCTTTGGCCCAGATCGTAGGTGTTGGCGTCGACGCGACCGCCGCCCAGCACCTGATACTCTTCGAAGTTCTCGCCCAGGATGTTGCGGGCCTTGAAGGTGAACTCCAGCTCCCGGTCCATCAGGTCGAAGCCCTTGCGGTAGGTGAAGTCCACCGTCACGCCCGGCTCCTGCAGCAGGTCGGGCTGGTCGGGACGGCCGCGCGCGGAGATCCGCTTGCTGACATAGGTGGCCAGGATGGTCGCCTGAGCGCGGGCTTCCTTGTCCTCATAGCCGAACTGGATGTTGGCCAGGTGCTTGGACAGGCCCTGCAACTGGCTGCCGTCCTTGACGTAGTCCGAGGCCGGACGCGGCGCGCCCGAACCGGCCAGCGGGTAAACCACGTCGCCCGAACCAACCTTCACGTCCGACGACGAGTAGGTGTAGTTCGCGCCGATCAGCCATTCCTTCGAGCTGAAGAAAGCGCCTTCGACCGGCAGGGTGAAGGTCTTCTTGGCGTCGATTTCGAAGCCGAACAGCGAAGCCTTCGGAGCGTTGACGTAGGTCTGGACGATGGTCGAGCCCTGCTCGCTGACCACCGATTCCACCGGCTTCTTCAGGTCCTTGTAGAACACGCCGCCCGACAGGTACTGGTTGGCGCCGAAGTACCACTCGACGCGGGCGTCCAGGTTCGTCAGCTCCGTATCCTTCAGGTACGGGTTGCCGATGAACAGGCGATCGCTGTCCGGATCGAAGTACTGCTGCGGAGCCAGTTCGCGGAACTGCGGACGGGCGATCGTCTTGGACGCGCCCAGACGCAGCTGCATGTTCTCGTAGAAGTTATAGGTCAGGGTCGCGGCCGGCAGGACGTAGGTCTTGTCCAGCGCGGTCGGAGTGCCCTTGGCGCCGCCGAACAGGTCGACGACGCTGACCGTCTGCTTGCCCTGCTCGACGCGCGCGCCGAACGAGGTGCGCAGGCGCGGCAGGAACTCGGCCTCGACCTGCAGGTAGCCGGCGTGGACCTTCAGCGCGGCCTCGTAAGCCGCCGCGCCGTCACCACCGGTGATCTCGGTGAAGGTCAGGTAGCCCTGGGCGATGTTGTAGTCCGACAGCAGGAAGTCGACACGCTCCTGCTGCACGGTCAGCGGGATGGCGCCGCCCTGGAAGCGGAAGTCGCGGCGTTCGGCGTCGCGCTGGTTGTCCAGATAGGCGTAGCCGCCCTTGAACACCGCATCGCGGCCGCTGCTGAGCGGCAGGGTGTACTGCACGTCGAAGCCGGCGCTGGCCATGGTGTCGTCCAGCGTCGAGAAGCTGGTCGAGTTCTGTTCCTGCGAGGCGCTGTGGTAGTAGACGCCGTTCTCCAGGCGATAGCGGATGAACTTCTCGTACGGCGCATCGCGCTCGGACTTGGCGTACGAACCGCGCCAGTCGAAGTTCCAGGCTCCGAACTCGTGCTTGCCCGACAGCTGGGTGTCGTACAGGTTCCGCTCGAAATACTCGGTGTAGCTGTCCAGCACGTTCTGGCCGGCGGCATAGTCTTCACCGGCGCGCTGGCGGGCCGACTTGGTGGTGTTGTGGACGTAGAGGTTGGTCCACTTGATCTGGTGGTCGCCCCACTCCAGACCCACGCCCACGAGGCCGTTCACCGTGACGTAGTTGCTGGTGTTGTTGAAATTGTAGCTGGTGCGCGGCTCCAGGACGCCGTTCTGCTCAAGGCCCTGCTGCTGAATGCCTTCGCGCGAGCGCCAGGTGTTCTCGAAGCCGCCGATGGCCACGATGCCCAGGCGCTTGTCGCCCAGGTCGAACGAGCGGCCGGCGCTCAGATCGGCCGAGAAGTTGGCCGGGATCTTGTTCTTCACCTGGATCAGGTTGAGGTTCGCATTGACCAGGCTCTGGCCGATGCGGGTCAGCTGGGCGGTGGTGAAGTTGCTGCTGTTGATGCGCTTGCCGGTGGCGATCGCTTCGCGCAGCTCGGCAGGCTTCTTGCGCGTGCCGTCGTCATAGCCCAGGAAATCGGTGTCCGAGCCGTAATAGGTCAGGCCCTTCTCGAACGTGGTCTCGGTGTTGCCGCCGGTGCCCAGTTCGATCTCGAAGAAGGGTTCGTCCGGGATGGCCACGGTCTGCAGGTCGATGACGCCGCCGCCGAACTCGCCCGGATAGTTGGGCGAATAGCTCTTCTGGACCGATGCGCCCGACAGGATCGCCGAAGGGAACAGATCCAGCGGCACGACGCGCTGCAGCGGCTCGGGGCTGGGCAGCGGCGAGCCGTTCAGCAGGGCCGACGAATAGCGTTCGCCCAGGCCCCGGACATAGACGAAGCGACCCGACACCAGGCTCAGGCCGCTGACGCGCGTCAGGGCTTCGGCCGCGGTGCTGTCGCCCTGGCGCTGGAGGTCTTCCGGCGTCAGGAAGCTGGCGACTTCCGACGTGGTCCGCATCGGTTCGGGGATGTTGCGCCCCAGGATCAGGACCTCATCGACCGCCGTCGGATCGGTGTCGGCTATGGCCAGCTGCTGGGGAGCGGGCGTGGACGGCGAGGCGGACGCCTGCGCCAGGGCGACTTGCGGCGCGACCAGCGCCGACGTCGCGAGCAGAAGGCCGCTCAGAGGCGGGAACAGCTTGTTCATCTCGGGAACCTTGGATTGGCGGGCGTCGGGAAGAGCCGGGGGCGGCCGCTAAGACCGCCCCCGCTCAGGATCAGCAGGTCGAGCCGGCGGCCAGACCGCAGGTCCAGCCCTGCCACCAGGTGTCGTTGGCGTCCTTGACGGCGCCGATGTAGCCCGGGTTCGTCAGGAAGCTGCTGAGGCTCGTGATGTTCGCGTAGGGCGTACGAGCGTTTTCGTTGGCGCCGTTGATGAAGGTGCCCGACAGCGTCGAGGTGAAGGTCGAGCTGTTGTTGGTGCCGGCGTTGAACAGCGCCTGGTTGGCGGCGGCGTTCACGTTGGTGTCTTCGGTGAACGGCGTAGCGCAGGCCAGCACGACCGAGTGGAAGGTGGCTTGCGTGGTCGCGTCGTCGATGTCGACGCAGCCGGCGGTCGCGGCGGTCATGACGACGACCGAGTTGATCCACACGCTGTTGGTCGAGGTGTTGCCGACCAGCAGGTCGTTGCCCGAGCCGCCGCGGCCGATGACGGTCCAGTTGGCGAACTTGGGGTTGGAGCGCGGCGCGGTGCCGGCGCTGCTGGTTTCGAAGGCGCGGTTACCGCCGTTGGCGCGCTGGACGATGATGCCGAACTGCAGCGAGCCGTTGTAGCCCACGTCGGTGTCGATGCTGTCGTCGTCGTTGCCGGTCATGACAAGGTACTTGCCGTTCACGGTGCCGCCGAAGAACTCGATGCCGTCGTCCGAGCTGTTGTGGACCTGGATGTGGTCGAAGCCCGTGCCGGTGCCGACGCCGGCCATGGTGATGCCTTGCAGCTCGTTGTTGGCCACGATCACGAAGCCCGAGTGCTTGACCTGGACGTAGCGGATCGCGCCGCTGTTATCCGCCGCGGCGTTGCCGCCGTAGAACGCGTTGGTGCCTTCGACCTGGGCTTCGCAGCCGGCGGTGCCCGGCGTGGCGCCCGAACCCGAGCAGTTGCTGATCGGCGCGCGGCCCAGGACGACGATGCCGCCCCACTGGCCCATCGAGTCGGCGTTGGTCTGGCCTTCGATGCCCTGCTTCGACGTGAAGATGATCGGCTGGGTCGCGGTGCCCTGCGCGAAGATCTGCGAACCGCGGTTGACGACGATGTAGTCCAGGCCGGCCGAACCAAAGATCTTCACGCCCGGATCGACGGTCAGCACGCCCTTGGCGCGACCGGCGACCGGCGCATTGGCGTCGCCGCCCTGGTCCTGGCCGACGTCGACGCGGCCGCTGACCGAGTAGACGGTGCCGGCGCGCAGCGGCACCGACAACGAGCCGGTGATGGTCGAGGGCAGCTGGCAGTTGCGCAGCGTGTTGTTGGCGACGGTGCCGACGTTGGTGAAGCCGGTCGGGCAGTCGGTGGCCGGCGTGCCCGGGGTCGGGTTCGTCGGGTTGGTCGGGTTCGTGGGATTGGTCGGGTTGCCGCCCGCGAAGCTGCCCTCGCCCGGAGAAGCGACGCTGTCGGCGCCGCCGCAACCAGCGAGCGCCAAGCAGGCGCTCATGCCGAGCGCGATCAAGCTAACGTGTCCAACGCGGATCATAGGGAGTTCTCCAGTGGCGCAGCCGAGAAAGAAATCGGCGGCGAAGACCCCTGGTCCCCACCAATGGAAAAGCCTTGCCCTTCGCCGCCACGGGATCGGCGCTAACCGGCTTGCGAGACAATCAGTCGCAAGTTTTGTGACACTTTTTCTGCGCGCCCGTCGCGTCAGAACCACTCAATCTCCACAATTCCTCAACGACAGCTCACGATTGAGGTCGGATTCCACGCGCTTTTTCCGATTCAATTCCAATCATTCTCCACATATTTTCGAAGCTGCCGTGTCCGTCCGACAACACCCCATTTCGGGGAAAGTCGACGCCGATTGCGCCGCATGTTATTGCGAGTCATTCTCATTAAATGAAGGATGGCGACCATGGACGGCGAGATCACCAGCGAGCGCGGCCTGCGCGAGGTCTACGCCCACCCCGCCAAGGCGATCGCCGAGAAAGCCTTGCCTGCCCTTGACAAGCACAGCCGCCGGTTCCTGGAGCTGTCGCCCTTCTGTTGCATCGGCTCCAGCCAGCCCAGCGGTCTGGGCGACGTCAGTCCGCGCGGCGGAGAGCCCGGCTTCGTCCATGCGCTGAGCGATAACGAGATCGCCTTCGCCGACCGACCGGGCAACAACCGCCTGGACACCCTGTCCAACATCATGCGCGAGCCATCGGTGGGGATGCTGTTCTTGGTTCCCGGCGTCGAAGAGACCCTGCGTCTGAACGGCCTGGCGCGGGTGACCACGCGCGAGGACCTGATGGTCCGGTTCACCCACGAGGGCAAACGCCCACGCTCCGTGGTGCTGATCGAAATCCGCGAGGTCTACTTCCATTGCTCCAAGGCCCTGAAGCGCTCGGACCTGTGGAACCCTGACAAGCGCCTGGCCAAGGGCGAATTCCCAACCCTGGGTCAGATCGCCCGCGATCAGTTCAAGCTGCTGGTCCCCGCCCAGGTGATCGACTTCGCCCTGAAGCAGGACGCCAAGAACAACCTCTATTGACGCAAACGGACGCCGCCGGCCCCTCTCGGGACCGGCGGCGCGTCGTTCGTCAATCCACAGGCGGTCTATTCCGCCGAGATCGCCGTGCGCAGGCGGGCGGCGACGTCGCCCAGCGTGATCGCCGACAGCGAGTCGTTGACCTCGAGCACGCCCTGCCCGTGCTGCTGCGACAGGTTGCCCGTGAAGTCGGTCAGGGCCGTGACATGCTGGGCCAGCAGGTCGACGGTGTGCAGCTCGTGCATGACCATCAGCCGATGCTCGGCCGGAACGACCTCGAGAATCTTGCCCAGGGCGACGTCCAGATGCCCGCAGGCCACGGCGGCGATCGACATCTCCGAGGAGATCGCCTTCAGCACCGTCTCGACGCTTACGGGCGGCAACTTGTCCGACATCAATTTCCCCTGATTCCCAGGGCCGCAAAGGAGCATGCGCCGCGCTGGGGCGGCAAGACCTTGAATTGTGCGACCAATTGGCGCGCACAAGGTTGATCTGGCGATCATCACAACCCCGGATGGCGGCGCAGTGCAATGGTTTTCAGTTGATCCGCGTCAAGCCGCCTGACGCAGCCCCCACGGATGGGCCGGGTAGAACCGCGCCATCATCCTTCCGGCATAGTCGACCAGACGCGGATAGCTCTCGGCTTCGCGACGCAGGGGCGAGTCGAAGAACGGCGTCAGAATCCCCGCCAACACGGCGAAGGCGGCGGCGTCCACGCCGACCGGATGACTGTCGCGCATCAGATAAGCCTTGTCCTCCAACAGCTCATCCAGCGAGCGCAGCGACAGGCTGCCCAGCCAGACCACCTCCTCGCGCAGGTGCCGGCCCACGCCGACGGCGCGGACATTGCCGGCCACCGCCTCCAGCAGACCGCGGCGTATGTCGTCTCGCATCGTCTCCGGCGCAGCATCGAACCAACGGGCCGGTCCCTTGGCGAAATTGGCCGGCTCCAGGAAGCGGAAATAGGTCGACACCCAGCCCAGTTGGTTCTCGATCATCCGCTCGATCGCCCAGGCCTGGGCGCGCTCCTTGCCGGTCAGGCCCACATCCAGGTCCACACCATACTTCTGCTCGATGTGCGCGCGGATGAAGGTCGAGTCGCCGACCGCCTGGGCGCAATCCTCGATCCACGGCAACTGGCCCTTGGGAGCGGTCTCGCGACTTCCCTTGGTCTTCCTGTAGGTCAGGCCAGCCATCATCAGCTGGACCTCGGTCTTGGTCACATAGGGGCTGATCTCGGGCAGCCCGAACCCGGCTCCGGCGGCGAACAGCGTGATCATCGTCCCTCTCCGATCTCGAATGTCGTGGTGACGACTTGCTACCGCCAGGCTACTGCCAGCATGCTGTCAGCAACCCTGGCCGATAGTCGAACTCATGAGACGCGCCGAACGCCTTTTCCAGATCATCCAGATCCTGCGCCGTAGCCGCGCGCCGGTGACGGCCGACGCCATCGCCGCCGAGCTGGAGACCTCCAAGCGCAGCGTCTATCGCGACATCGCCGCCCTGGTCGGCCAGCGCGCGCCGATCCGCGGCGAGGCCGGCGTCGGCTATGTGCTGGAGGCCGGCTTCGACATGCCGCCGCTGATGCTGACCCCCGACGAGATCGAGGCGGCGGTGCTGGGCGCGCAGTGGGTGGCCGGCCGTGGCGACCCTGTCCTGGCCAAGGCCGCCAACGACCTGATCAGCAAGATCGCCGCCGCGGTGCCCGATCGTCTACGGCCCTATGTGCTGGAGCCGGCCGCCGCCGCCTCCCCCGCCTGGAAGCCGGAGACCGACCGCATCGACGTCGCCCAGGTCCGCGCCTGGATCCATGCCGGCCGCAAGATCCGCCTGGACTACAGCGACGGAGCCGGGGCGGTCAGCGCCCGGGTGATCTGGCCGGTGACCGTGGGCTATCGCGAGACCATCCGCATGATCATCGCCTGGTGCGAGCTGCGGCAGGCGTTCCGCACCTTCCGCACCGACCGCGTGGTCGGCGCCCAGTTCCTGGAAGAGCGCCACGGCAAGCGGCCCGCGGTGCTGCGCGGCGAGTGGATCAAGTTCCGCGACGCCGAGATCGCCGCCTGGAACCTGCGCGAGAAGGAAGGTTGCGGCGCCTGAAGCGTGGCAGCCAAAAGTGTGAGCGGTTTTGGCGCTCGCCACGCGCCAAGCTTAAAGCCCGTGGCGCTTGGCGAAGGTCTCGAACAGGTTGGGCCAGGCCGCGACGGGCTTGCCGACCGTAAAGCGCAGGCCAAAGCCGTGGCCGCCCTCTTCGAAGACGTGCATCTCAGTAGGGATCTTCTTAGCCTTCAGCGCCGAGAACATCACCAGGGCGTTCTCGACCGGCACGGTGGGGTCGTCGGCGGCGTGCAGCAGGAACACGGGCGACAGGCCCTCGCGCACCTGCTTTTCGGGCGATAGCGCCAGGATGCGCTCGGCCGAGCCGTCCTTGGTCAGAAGGTTGGTGCGCGAGCCGCCGTGGGCGATCGCCGTGTCCAGGCTGATCACCGGATAGACCAGGGCCGACAGGTTCGGCTTGGTCGGCATTTGGTCGGCGGCGTCGATGGCCGCATAGGTCGGGGCGTCGTAGCGGACCGTCAGATTGGCCGCCAGGTGGCCGCCGGCCGAGAAGCCCATGATCGCCACCCGGTCGGGCGAGAAGCCCATCTCCTTGGCCTTGGAGCGCACGATCCGGATGCCGCGCTGGGCGTCCTGCAGCGGCGCGTCGCCGCCCGCCGCCCAGCCGTCAGCCGGCATGCGGTAGAACAGCACGAAGCAGGTGTAACCACGCTCGTTGAGCCAGCGGGCGGTCTCATAGCCTTCCTTGTCCAGCACCACGCGCTGATAGCCGCCGCCGGGGATCAGCATCACCGCCGCGCCGTTCGGCTTCTTGGGGCGGAACACCACCAGGATCGGCTTGCGGGTGTGGGCCATGGCCCGGTCGCGCAGGCCCTTGGCGTCGCCGCGCTCGATGATCTCTTCGACCACCGTGACGCCCTCCCCGCCCGGCGCGCCGTTCGGCCACAGGGTGATGACCTCGGTGGGATCGGGGGGTGTGATCTTAGAGTTATCCACAGGGGCGGCCTCGGCTCGCCGGGCTGCGATCGATCCCAGGACGCCAGCGACGAAAGCAGTCGGGGCACCGCGACGGTTCAGCATGGGATCAAGCCTTCTGGCGGGTTTTCGTTGGCCGGGACCCTAAGCGGAAACCGGTTTCCGTCAAGCTTGAGCGAAGCGCAGGTGATGCAGGACGATCCCGCTGGTCGTGGCGACGTTTAGCGAGTCGAAGCCGTTGGCCATCGGGATGCCCACAGTCCGCGCCCGCGCCATCACCTCCGGCGTCAGCCCCGGCCCTTCCGCGCCCAGCAGCACGGCGGTGCGGTGCGGCGGCTTCAGCTGGGCCACGATCTCGTCTGCGGAGGGGCTGAGGGCCAGGCCCTCGAAACCAGTCGCCGCCAAGAGGTCAGCGATGTTCTCGCCCCGCGCCAGTTGGGCTGTCGGGACAGACAGCACCGCACCGACCGAGACCCGGATGGCCTTGCGGTACAGCGGATCGCAGCAGTCGGCGTCCAGCACCACCGCATCGGCCCCGAAGGCGGCCGCGTTGCGATAGATGCCGCCGATGTTGTCGTGGTTGGCGATGCCGCACAGCACCAGCACCACAGCCCGCGCCGGCAGACCGGCCAGCAGGTCGCGCGCTGCGATCGGCTCAGGCTTCTTGCCTACCGCCAGCACGCCGCGATGCAGGTGGAAGCCGGCGATGGCGTCCAGCACGGCCTGGTCGGCGAAATGGACGGGCGTCTCGTCCGACAAACCCGCGAAGACGTCGTCCAGCTTGTCCCGGCGCTTGGGATCGATCAGCAGCGACACCACGCGATCCGGCGCATCGCGGACGAAGGCCCGCAGCACGGTCTCGCCCTCGGCGATAAACAGGCCCTCGCGGCCCACAAGGTCGCGCTCCTTGATCGCCCGGAACGGGGCGACGGCGGGATCGTCGGGATCGGAGACGACGCGGAACTGCGGCAAGAGCGGCCTCGAGTGCTTTAACGCACCCCTCGTATCGGCAGGATCACCAGACCGCCAGTCAGGGCCAGCCCCGCGGCCATCAGGAAAAAGGCGCCGAAGTTCTCGTGGGTCGGCCCCAGGCTCCACACCGCCAGCACCGGGGCCAGGGCTTGCGGCAAGGTGTTGGCCAGATTGATCACGCCCAGATCCTTGCCGGCAGTGCGCTGCGACGGCAGCACCTGGGCGACCAGCGCCATGTCGACGGCGCAGAAGCAGCCCATGCCGCAGCCGAACACGACATAGGCCGCCACCAGCACCGGCCAGGTCGGCGACATCGAAAAGACCAGCATGGCGATGGCCAGGGTCAGGGCCGCGCCCAATGCGAACAGCTTGCGCCGCCGCAGCCGGTCCGACAGCAGGCCGCCCAGCATGGCGAAGGGAATGCTGGCCACGGTCGAGACCGCCGTCAGGATCGCCAGACCCTCCTCGGCGCGATGGCCAGGGAACAGGCTGGCATAGTCCATCACGTCCTTGAGGAAGTAGAACATGTAGCACTGGATTAGGCTCAGCGCGATCAGCACCAGGAACCGTCCCATCCAGGCCAGGGCGAAGTCGGGATGCTTGCGCGGGCTGACCCACAGGCCGGCCAGGAACTCACCCAGCTTGAACGGCGGAACCTCGGCCTTGGGCAGGGGCGGGTCCTTCAGGCTCAGCACGAACGGGGCCAGGCCCAGCAGCAGCGCGACCGAGATCGCCGCATAGCGATGGCCCTCGGAGACCAGCAGCCCCCCGACCATGATCGCACCGACGGCCGTGCCGATCGGATTGCCCAGGCTGAGGAACGCCGCGACCATGCCCTTCTGGGTGTCGGGCACCCGGTCGGGCATCACCGCCACCAGGGCCGAGAAGCACAGGTTGAAGGTCAGCTGGAACAGGATCATCCCGCCGATCAGGGCCAGCGGCGTCCTGGCCTGCATGATCGCCAGATAGGCCAGGGCCGCCCCCAGCGCGCCCACAACCATCCAGGGCCGGCGGCGACCGAATCGCGAGGTGGTGCGGTCGCTGATCGCCCCGGCCAGCAGGTTGGCGATGCTGGCGACCACCGCGCCGAAGAAGGCCACCTGGCTCAGCACCAGCGCCTTGCCGACGGGATCGATGGCCTCGGCCTTCAGCGGCAGCAGGACCTGGATCAGGGGTTGGAAGGAAACGAAGGCGCCGATCTGCGCGAGGGTGTAGGCGGCGACGAAGCTCGCACGCACAGGCTCCCTGGGCCGCGCCTCGTCCTCGGACCTCATCTTCACCTCTCCCCCACGGTCTTTCGCCGTGTCGCCGGGGACAGTGGCCGCGCGCCGTCTTGCAGACAAGAGGCGGCGTTCAGCGATCCGGAGTTTCCAACAGGCTTCATCAAGCTCTAGGTTGCCTGCATGTGTTGGAATCTCGCAGGGCGTGGGGCGGACTGATGGCTTCGGTGACGATCTACGACGTCGCCGCCCGCGCGGGCGTTTCGATCAAGACCGTTTCGCGGGTGATGAACAAGGAGCCGAATGTCCGGCCCGCCATGCGCGATCGCGTGCTGCTGGCGGCGGGCGATCTCGGCTACAGCCCCAACCTGTCGGCGCGCAGCCTGGCCGGCTCACGGTCATTCGTGATCGCCGTCTTCGTCGATGCGGCCCTGACCATCGACCACTGGCAGAGCGAGCGCGGCGCCGACTACCTATCGCGCATCCAGCTGGGCGCGACGCTGGAGTGCCGCGAGGCCGGCTACCACCTGCTGATCGAGCTGATCGACCACCAGGGCCCGCGCGTGCGCCAGAACGTAGCCGCCTTCCTGGCTGCGCTTAAGCCCGACGGCGTGATCCTGACCCCGCCCTCCTCCGACGACCCGCTGGTGCTGGAGATGCTGGACAAGGCCGGCACGCCGTATGTCCGCATCGGCCCGGAGCGCGCCGACGGTCCAGGACCGCGCGTCCACATGGACGACGCTGCCGCCGCTCGCGACATGACCCAGCACCTGATCGGCCTGGGCCACCGCCGCATCGGCTTCATCGTCGGCGAGCCGCGCTATGGCGCCAGCCAGGCGCGGCGCGAGGGCTATCTGGCGGCGATGCGCGACCGCGGCCTGCCGGTGGCCAACGGCTGGGTGCGCCAGGGCGACTTCACCTTCCAGTCGGGCGTCGAGCAGACCAAGGCCATGCTGGCCATGCCCGAGCGGCCGACGGCGATCTTCGCCAGCAACGACGACATGGCCCTGGGCTGCATGGCGGCCATCGCCGAGGCGGGATTGATGACACCGGGCGACATCTCGGTGGCCGGCTTCGACGACAGCTCCAGCGCCCGCTTCAGCCGGCCACAGCTGACGACCGTGCGCCAGCCAGTGGCGGAGATGTCTTCGCTGGCCGCGCGGCTGCTGATCGGCAAGGCCAAGGGCGGCGACGAGGCGCCCGCATGGCCAGCCGAAGAGCTTCTGCCCTTCACCTTGATCCACCGCGCCTCGACGGCCCCGCCGCCGCGCTAGACCTTACCGACCTGGGCGGGCGAAGGCGGCGACGCGGGCGCGGGCGGCGTGGACGGGGTTCTCGGCCGGACGTTCGCGATAGGTCGGCTGGAAGCCGGGGGTCACCACCTGCGGGCGGCCGCCCAGGCGGAACGCGCCGACACGGTTCGACAGATCCAGGGCCTCGACGCGCAGCGCATGGGTCGCCTCGGTCGATTGCGAGACCATGGCGGCGTTGCGCTGGGTCACCTGATCCAGCTGGTTCACGGCCGAATTGACCTGGCCAAGGGCCGTGGCCTGCTCGCCGGTCGAGGCGGCGATGTCGTTCACCAGTGCGTCGATGCCGCCGACCTTGTCGACGATGCCACGCAGCGCCTGGCCCGTCTGACCGACCAGATCGACGCCTTCGCTGACCTGGCGGCTGCTCTCGGTGATCAGCGACTTGATCTCCTTGGCCGCGTCGGCCGAGCGCTGGGCCAGGGCCCGGACTTCCTGCGCCACCACCGCGAAACCGCGACCGGCCTCGCCAGCGCGCGCGGCTTCGACGCCAGCGTTCAAGGCCAGCAGGTTGGTCTGGAAGGCGATCTCGTCGATGACGCCCAGGATCTGGTTCACCTGCTGCGACTGGGCCTCGATTTTGGTCATGGCCTCGGCGGCGCGGGTGACGACCTCGCCCGACCGCTCGGCTTCGGCCGAAGCTTCGCCGACGCGGGAAGAAACCTCGCGAGCCCCCTTGGCGGTGCGGCTGACGGCGGAGGTCAGTTCCTCGACCGCCGCAGCGGTCTGCTCCAGAGTGGCGGCCTGCTGCTCGGTGCGCTGCGACAGATCCTCGGCGCTGCGGGCGATCTCGTCGGCGCCCGAGCGGATGCCGCCGGCCGAGTGGTCGACAGCGCGCATGGCCTCGCTCAGGGACTCGACAGCGTGGTCAAAATCGGTGCGCAGGCTGTGGAATTCGGGCGCCAACTCGCCTTCGATGCGGGCGGTCAGGTCGCCGGCGGCCAGACGCGACAGGGCCGCGCCGACGGCCTGTACGGCCTGGGTCTGGCGCTGCTCGGCGGCCAGGCGTTCGGCTTCCAGCTCGGCCCGCTCCTCTTCCAGCACGGCGAGGTAGCTGGAGATCGCCAGGTCGATATCCAGGAAGACTGCCTTGGTCAGGGCCGCCAGGCCGTTGGCCAGGTCCTCGTCGGACTTGGCGCTGCTGAACAGACCCTTGGCGCGCTTGGCGATCACCGCCCGGATCAGTTCCTCGGTGACGACGGCATAACCGCCGATATGCCAACGCGGCTCGATGTCGGCGTCGACGTGAGCCTGCCCGATCCGCTGGGCGTCCTGCACGTAGCTGGCGCCATAGTCGGCCTGGGCGATGCGGCGCCAGTGCGCGGCCTGGGCCCGCTCGGCGCCCTGCATTTGGGTCTCGTCGCGGAATTTGCCGCGCGTTTCCGGGAAGCTGCGGATCTGGCCATAGAATTTGCCGAGCGCCGGTCCGATCTCGGCGTCGATCAACGGCTTCAGTGCTCGCAGCGCCGAGCGGGAGCGTTCGTCGAAGCGCATGAAGGCCATACGTTGGTCCAGCTTCGCGTCCGCACTCATGCTCTAGGTACTCCGACTCGACGGTAAGGTTTCGTTGACCATGTTCGTGACGGCTATCCGTTAACCAAGATTGAACCAAAGCGCGATGCGCCCCGTAGTCACACCTCTCTCCACAAACTTTTCGTCACAGAGTCGCCACAAGCAGAAACAAGCTGCGCCTTGGCGCGTTTTGCCCTTGTCAGGTCCTGCTTAGGGCCTGGATATAACGCCCAAACAAGCTCACGGATTTCATGGCGCTACCGGCGGACTTCATCTTGACCGAGCAGGACGGCCGCTCGACGGCGGCGCTCTCGGGAGATTGGACCGCACGCGGCCTGCTGGACGCGGGGCTGCGACTGTCCGCGGCCGTCAAGGCGCCCAAGGACGTCCATTTCGACCTGACCGGCGTCAATCGCTGCGACACCGCCGGCGCCTACGCCATCCTGCGGGCCGGCGGCGATACGCTGGACGCCCGGCGCGTCGAGGCCCGCCCCGAAGTCCTGCGCCTGCTGGAACTGGTCGGCGCGGCCATCCAGGTCGAGCCTGAGCCCACCATCCGCCCCAACGGCTTCCACGCCCTGCTGGAACGCATCGGCCGCGGGGTCTTCGACCTGTTCAAGGATGGCTACGGCACCCTGGTGTTCCTAGGCCATCTGCTCAGCGCCGTGGGCCGCTGCATCGCCGATCCGCGTCGCATCCGCTGGGCCCCGACCATTTCGCTGTGCGAGCGCGCGGGCCTGGACGCCATGCCGATCGTGGCGGTGACCACATTCTTCATCGGCGCGGTGGTGGCCCTGCTGGGCGCCAACATGCTGACCGACTTCGGCGCTCAGGTGTATTCGGTCGAACTGATCGGCATCTCGGTGATGCGCGAATTCAACATCCTGATCACGGCCATCCTGCTGGCCGGCCGCTCGGCCTCCAGCTTCGCGGCCGAGATCGGCTCGATGAAGATGAACCAAGAGGTCGACGCCATGCAGGTCATGGGCGTGGACCCCTACGAAGCCTTGGTCCTGCCGCGCTTCGCCGCCCTGCTGCTGACCATTCCGCTGCTGACCTTCGTGGCCACCCTGGCCGGCTTGGCCGGCGGCATGCTGGTGGTGTGGGTCGTGCTGGACCTGTCGCCGACCTTCTTCCTGCAGCGGATCGTCGACTATATCGGCGTCACCCACTTCTGGATCGGCATGTGCAAGGCGCCGGTCATGGCCGCGGTGATCGCCGCCATCGGCTGCCGGCAAGGCATGGAGGTCGGCAACGACGTCGAGTCGCTGGGCCGTCGCGTCACCGCTTCGGTCGTGCACGCCATCTTCGCCATCATCCTGATCGACGCGGTCTTCGCCCTGATCTTTATGGAGCTGGACATATGACCCGCGCCAAGAAGACGCCGCCGCCTCCCCCGCCCCCCTCTTCCCTGGTCGCCGATACGGCCGAGTCGGAGAAGTTTCCCATCGAGGTGCGCGGGCTGGTTTCGTGCTTCGGCGACAACGTCGTGCACGACGGTCTGGACCTGAAGGTCGAGCGCGGGGAAGTTCTGGGCGTGGTCGGCGGCTCGGGCACCGGCAAGTCCGTCCTGCTCAACAGCATCATCGGCCTGAAGGTCCCCGACGGCGGCCAGGTGCGCCTGTTCGGCGGCGACATGCGTACGGCGTCGCGCCGGCGCTGGTCGTCAGTCGAGCGCCGCTGGGGCGTGTTGTTCCAGCAGGGCGCCCTCTTCTCGAACCTGACCGTGCGCGAGAACGTTTCCGCGCCGCTCTACGAACACACCCGCCTGCCCAAGCGCGAGGTCGAGGAAATCGCTGATCTGAAGATCGCCATGGTCGGCCTGCCCGCTCGCGCGGCGACTTTGAAGCCCGCCGAGCTTTCGGGCGGCATGCGCAAGCGCGCCGGCCTGGCCCGCGCCCTGGCCATGGACCCCGAGCTTTTGTTCCTGGACGAACCGACCGCGGGCCTGGACCCGATCGGCGCGGCGGCCTTCGACGACCTGATCAAGGACCTGTCGGACAGCCTCGACCTGACCGTCTTCATGATCACCCACGATCTGGACAGCCTCTACGCCATCACCGACCGCGTCGCCGTGCTGGCCGACAAGAAGGTGGTGACCGTGGCGCCCGTGCGCGAGCTCGAGCGTTCGGAACATCCATGGATCCAGAAATACTTCCTGGGCCCGCGAGGACGCGCCGCGGCGTCTCCCGCTGATAGCCAGGCGCAGGCGAGGACGTAACCGATGGAAAGAAACGCCAACTACGCTCTGGTCGGGGCCATTTCACTGGCCCTGTTCATGGGCCTGGTGATCTTCGTGGTCTGGCTGGCCAAGCTCAGCTTCAGCCGCGACTACGACCTGTACGACATCCTGTTCATCGGTCCGGTGCGCGGCCTGTCGCAAGGCGGCGAAGTGCACTTCAACGGCATCAAGGTCGGCGAGGTCAGCCGCATCGAGCTGGACAAGACCGACCCCAACCGCGTCATCGCCCGCGTGCGCGTCTCGTCGGACGTGCCGATTAAGGTCGACAGCTACGCCACGCTGGAGCCGCAGGGCATCACGGGCGTGAACTACGTCCAGATCACCGCCGGCTCGCCCAACAAGGAGCTGCTGAAGGACACGGTCGAGGGCGGCAAGGTGCCCGTGCTGCGCAGCCAGCGCAGCGCCCTGTCCGACCTGCTGGAAGGCGGCGGCACGGTGCTGACCCGCACCATCGAGGCCTTGGACCGCGTCAATCGCGTGCTCAGCGACAAGAACATCAAGACCTTCAGCGCCTCGCTCAGCGACGTCCAGGCGGTCACCGCCGAGCTGCGCGAGCGCAAGGAGATCATCGCCGACGCCCAGAAGGCGCTGCAGAGCATCGACCAGACGGCGCAATCGATCACCAGCCTGACCAACAACGCCAACGGCCTGGTTGAAGGCGACGCCAAGCGCACCATGAAGGAACTGGGCGACGCCGCCGCCGAGCTGAAGGCCGCCGCCAAGGACGCCCGCGGCATGGTCGGCAAGCTGGAAGGCCCGACCAGCGACTTCGCCAGCACCGGCCTGCCGCAGCTGTCGGCCGCCATCGTCACCCTGCAGTCGGCAGCCGAGTCCCTAGACCGCCTGGTCGGCGAGGTCGAACAAAATCCCCGGAGCCTGGTCGGCAAGGCGCCCGCCAAGGAAGTGGAGGTCCAGCCGTGATCCGTAACGCACTCCGCATCGCGGCCGTCTCGGCGGTCGCCGTCAGTCTCTCGGCCTGTATCAGCGTCTTCCCGAAGACCAAGCCGGTGGGCATGTACCGCTTCGGCCAGGCCGAGGTCAGCGCGCCGAAAGGCCCGCCCGGCGCGATGTTCGGCGTGCTGAAGGCCCCCAGCGCCTTCACCCGCGCCGCCGCTGGCGACCGCATCCTGACCAGCACCAATGGCGAGGTGGCCTATATCGCCGGCTCGCGCTGGGTCTCGCCGGCCTTCGTGCTGTTCGAAGAAGCCGTCGCCCGTTCGTTCGAGAACGACCCCGGCCGCGCCCGCCTGATCGGCCGCGGCGAGGTGGCCAAGGCCGATCTGGTCCTGCGTCTGGAGGTCCGCACCTTTGAGACAGATTACGTGAACGGCCCCAAGGCTGCGCCCGAGGTCGTCGTGCGCGTGCGTGGCGTCCTGAACCGCAACACCGATCGCGTCTTGGTAGGCGACCAGATCTTCGAAGCGCGCGTAAAGGCCGCCGACAACCGCGTCGGCGCCATCGTTCCGGCCTACGACGAGGCCGTGGCCAAGGTGCTCGGCGAAGTCGTCGGCTGGGTCAACGCCGCCGGTCCGGGCGTCAAGAGCTAGAGCGCCTCCAGCGGCTCGGTCACTGCGCCGTAGCCGGCATCGTCGGGGATCCGCAGCACGCGGCCGTCGACCCACGGCTCGACCGTGACCAGCGCCCTGCCCTCGGCCCGGATCACCGCGTCGGTCGGGCTGGCGCTCTCGGCCAGCAGTTGCAGGTTCATGCGCGTGGGGAAGATCACCTTGCGGGCGCCCGAGGCGGCCATGTCCAGCGCCATCGCGGGAGCGATCCACTCGGCGTCGACGGCCTCGTGGCCATCGCAGATCGCCTGCTGGGCCAGCGGCGCATGGGCGACGTAGAACCACGTGTCGAAGCGCTTGGGCATCATCCGCGGCGTGATCCAGCGCGCGAACACCGTCAGGGCCGACAGGTCCAGCTTCAAGCCCAGGTCCTCGACCACGTCGATGAAGGCGACCTTGTCCTCGGCCACCGCCGCCCGGACGTCCTTGGCCGCCTCGCCGGCATAGAAGGCGCCGTCCTTGTCGCGAGCCAGCAGCACGCCGGCCTCCTCATAGGCCTCGCGGATGGCGGCGATCCGCAGCGGCGCGCCGTCCTGGCACTCGGTGTCGAACCCGAACGCCAGATCGCGCCAGCGCGGGTCGTGGTCGCCCTGGTGGCTCTTGCCGCCCGGGAACACCAAGGCGCCGCCGGCGAAGTCGATCTGGTGGTGCCGCTTGACCATGAGCACCTCGAAATCAGGCGCGTCTCGAAGCAGCAGTACGGTGGCGGCGGGACGAGCATCGCCGGACGACGGATCAGACATGACAGCAAGTCTGGCGCAGGTCCGCGCAGTTGCACAGTCCAAATTCGAACAGTCGTTCGACGCGTGGCCTTAAGCCGAGGCGGCCTGACGTTTCTCGACACTCTGATCCATGCGCTCGATCAGGTACTCGCTGTCCTCGCGCGATACGGCGTGGGACGAGGTGAGAAAGCGCTGGATCATCCGCTCCTGGAAGCGCTCTCGGTCATGGGCGCGACCGTCGAACTCCAGGCCGTGGAAAGCGTCGACGCCCGCGCGGAACGCCGGCAGCAGGCGCGGCGGCAGTCCCGCCCGCTCGCAGATCGCCTTCAGGCCCAGGGGACCGGCGTCGTGGATCATCAGCCAGGTGCGGTGATGAGGAATGCCGGCCAGCTCGGCCACCGCCCACTCGAAGAAGGCCATATGCCCGTGCGCCAGACCCCGCAGGATCAGCGATGGCGACAGGCGGCCCACGCGGTGCAGGTGGGCGACGAAGGCCTTGGGATCGGCGGCGCGGCCGGCCTGGTCCACCAGGTCGATCGTGGCCCGCTCCTTGGCGCCGATCATCAGCTCCAGGGTCAGTTCCGCCGACAGGGCGTGGTGGCTGAGAATGTGGTCGCGCAACTGATCGCCGACCATGTCGATCAGGCGTTCGGTCACGGCCAGCGGCAGGACCGAGCGATAGGCTACGGCCTGCAGCACCTGCTCGGACTTGGCGAAGCGGTCGAGCGCCTTCTGCAGCGCCACTTCCGAGAAGCGGGCGTTGTCGTTGGCGCAGGCGGCGGCGACCACTGTCTCGTCGCCCTGGTCGACCAGCAGGGTGGTGATCCGAGTCGACAGCTTCGAGCGCTTGGCCACCGCCATCTGGCGCTTCGGACCGCCCACGCGGACGATCTCGGCCAGGTCGGTGTCAGTGAACACCGGCGAGAAGTTGATGATCGGCAGGCTGACGCTGTCGACGTCGCGCGCCAGGCGATTGGCGACGTCGGGCGGCAGGACCGGCGAGTTCTTCAGCGTGACGGCCAGCGCCCGGCGCACCAGCTCGGCGGCGTCGGCGGCCATGACCCGCAGGATGTCGTGAGCGACCTGTCGCCCCTCTTCGTCGAGCGTAGCGCGGTCGATGTTGCGGCATAGCTTGTGGGCCGCCAGGGCGCGCTCGTCCGGCGTCGCGCCCTTCACGAGCATGCGGATGTCTGAATCAGTGAGTGCGGCGCGTGTAGTGGCCATGGGATCTGCCCGACCTATGCTGGGAGTCGATCTTCAGCGGTTAGGCTTAACGATTGTTTGCTGTGGGTAGCTGTGGATTAACGATAGACCGTAACCGGGTACAAACCACACCTCTCTATCCTGCGCGCTCAATCGAAGGAGCGCGAACTTGCTCGCAGAGCGCCGCCAGAACGACAACACGATGGACGGCGCGCGAGTGGCCAAGGCGCTGGACGCCCAGGCGGCGCTGCTGCCTTACGCGCTTGGCGTTTTCGCGATCAGCCTGCCGCTGTTCGTGTGGGTCGGCTCGTTCGCCGCCAACCGAATCTGGATGACCGCCAGCTTCGCGGTGTTCGCGATCAACTGGGGCGCCTTCTACGCCGCCATCAACGGACTGCGCGACGACGCGTCGCAGGATCTGGGCCGCCGGGCGCGGGTCTACGTGTTGTGCGGGGTGATGTGGGCGCTGGCCGTCGTGCAGATCTCGGCCTTCGCCCAGGGCGCAGGCCCGGCGCGCGAAACCCTGCTGATGATGGCCACGGCCGGCGCGGTGCTCTGCGCCTTCTTCGCAGCGCCCTACCTGCCCGGCCTGCTGATCGTCGCCCCGCTTGCGGCGGCCGGTCCGATGATCGCCCACTTCTCCAGCGGCGGCGATCGCCAGGAGGGCGAGCTGACCTTCGGCGCCACGGCGCTGGGCCTGACCCTGGCCCTGATCCTGAACCGCATGTTCCGCCGCCAGCACGATCTGTCGGTCGTTCACGAACAGCTGGTCGAGGAGCGCCTGCGGGTGCTGGAGGGCGCCGAACGCACCGCCCGCTCCAAATCCGACATCGTCGCCACCCTCAGCCACGAAATCCGCAACGGCCTGACCGGCGTCACCCACGTGCTGGCCGCCGCCGCCGGCAAGGGCGGCCGCGCCGCGCCGTCGCGCGAGCAGCTGAACGCCGCGCTGGACGCCGCCCAGGACCTGATCGCGGTGCTGAACGCCACGCTCGACTCCGAAACCGCCGAGTCGGGCCGCCTCAGTGTCGAGGCCCTGCCCTTCGACCCGGCCCGCCTGATCCAGGACCTCGTCCTGCTCGACAAGCCGCACGCCGCCGCCAAGGGGCTGGAGCTGGCCGTCCACATCGATCCGCTCCTGCGCGGCCGCGACAAGGGGGCCGCCATCGCCGACGCGCTGCGCACCCGCCAGATCGTCGCCAACCTGCTGGGCAATGCGGTCAAGTACACCGTGCGCGGCCGCATCGAGGTGCGTGTCGAGCTGCGCGGCGATCAAGTCGCCGTCGAGGTGGCCGACACGGGTCCCGGCCTGTCGACCGAGGAAATGGAGCAGGCCTTCGAGCCCTTCCGCCGCGTGGAGCGCACCGGCGCCGGCGTCAACGGCGCGGGGCTAGGCTTGTCGCTGTCGCGCCAGCTGGCGCGGCTGATGGGCGGCGCCCTGGAGGCCCGCAGCGCCGTGGGCGTGGGCAGTTGCTTCACCCTGACCCTGCCCTTCGATGACGCCGCCGAGTGCGAGTTCGAGGAGGAGCTGGAAGCCAGCGCCAGCGAACCGCCTGGCGCGCCGCGCACCCTGCGCGTGCTGATCGCCGAGGACGACGCCCTGAACGCGGCCATGCTACGCGCCATCCTGGAGCAACTGGGCCATCAGGTGGTCCACGCCCAGAACGGCCGCCGCGCCGCCGATCTGGCCCGCATCGCCGAGTTCGACCTCCTGATGCTGGACCACCGCATGCCGGTGCTGGACGGCCCTGGCGCCGCCTCCGCCCTGCGCGGCGCTGACGGCCCCAACCGCAACGCCCCGATCGTCGCGATGATCGACGGCGACGGCGAGGAAGCCACCGAGTTCCTCGAGGCCGGCGCCGACATCGTGCTGCGCAAGCCGGTCAGCGTCGCCGCCATAGCCCGCACCCTGGCCGACGCCGCCGCCCTGGACCGCCGCGACGTCGCCAAGTCGGAAGCCGCCTAGTCGGTTTGACAAGCCGAGCCGGCGGTGAACAATGGCGCATGTTCTCGCGCTCGACCTTTCGGCGTTTCTGCCATCACGGCGGTAGCCTGCTCGCAGGCTCCTAGCCCCGAACCGTCCGCGCGCCTGTCGCTGCGGGCGTTCGGGGCGAACATACATCCTCCCGCCATCCAGACGGTCGCCCTCAGTACCTGAGACGGGCGCCGTCGCGCCTCCCTACATCGCCTGGAGCTTTTCATGCCCTCGCAAGCGGACGCCGTCGCGCGTCCTCGCATCATCATGGCCGAGACCGAGGTCGAACGCCTGTCCACCCTGGCCACTCAGATGCAGCAGGCCGCTCCGCTGGCGGCCGACATGCTGCTGGCCGAGATCGACCGCGCCGAGATTCGCGCCGACAACGACATGCCCGGCGACGTCGTGCGCATGCGCTCGACCGTCCGCTTCGAGGACGACGCCAATGGCCTGGCCCGCTCGGTGCTGCTGGTCTACCCCAAGGAAGCCGACATCGAAGCCGGCAAGATCTCGGTGCTGTCCCTGGTGGGCGCGGGCCTGATCGGCCTGGCCGTCGGCCAGTCGATCCGCTGGCCCGACCGCGACGGCCACGAGCGGCTTTTGCGCATCCTCAAGGTCGAACCGCCCGGCTGCCTGGTGTTCTGATCGAAAGGCTTGCCCACGGGTAAGCCTTTCCAATCCCCGCCAGCGTCCGCACACTCGCCTTCAACAAAAGGGAGAGACGCGGATGCTGCAGGGACTGCGGGTCGTCGAGCTGGCGACCTATATCGCCGCTCCGGGCGCGGCCGGGATCATGGCCGACTGGGGCGCCGAGGTCATCAAGGTCGAGTCCCCCGAGGGCGACCCGATGCGGCGCTTCTTCGACACCATCGGCACGGACCAGGACGCCAACCCGGTGTTCGAGCTGGACAACCGCGGCAAGCGGGCCGTGGTGCTGGATATCCGTAGCGACCTGGGCCGCGAGGCGCTGAAGGCTCTGGCCGCCACCGCCGACATCTTCCTCACCAATGTCCGCCCCGCCGCCCTGACCCGCGCCGGGGTGGACTATGAGGCGCTGAAGGCGATCAATCCGCGCCTGATCTATTGCAGCCTGACAGGCTACGGCCTGGTCGGCCCCGATCGCGACAAGCCCGGCATGGACGTGGCGGCCTTCTGGTCGCGGGCCGGGGTCGGCTCGATCACCGCGCCCAAGGGCGCCGAACCCTTCCCCATCCGCACCGGTATGGGCGACCACGTGACGTCGCTGGCCACGGTGTCCGCGATCCTCGCGGCGGTTCACGAACGCACCCGCACCGGTAAGGGACGGCTGGTCGAGACCTCGCTGCTGCGCACCGGCGTCTATGCGATCGGTTCGGACATGGCGATCCAGCTGCGGTTCGGAAAACTGGCCTCCACCCGCGGGCGGCGTGAAGCGGTGCAGCCCCTGGCCAACTTCTACAAGACCGCGGACGGGCGCTGGATTTGCCTGTTGCCGCGCCAGGGCTCGGTCGACTGGCCGCGCATCGCCGCCGCCGCAGGGCGGCCCGAACTGGTCGATGACCCGCGCTTTGCTTCCGCCAAGAGCCGCCGCGAGCATGGGCAAGCCTTGGTCGACATCCTGGACGAGGCCTTCGGCGGCATGAGTTATCCACAGGCCGAGGCGGCGCTGGACGCCGGCGACATCACCTGGGCGCCCTATCAGACTCCGCGGGAACTGGTCGAAGACGCCCAGGCCGAGGCGGCGGGCTGCTTCGTGGACACGCCGGACGGCGCGGGCGGCACGTTCAAGTCGCCGGCCGCTCCGGCGCGTTTCCCCGGCGTGGACGACACGCCGCGCGGTCCGGCCCCGAAGCTGGGGGCGGATACGGAAAGCGTGTTCAGGGAACTGGGCTGGTCGGCGGAACAGGTGGCCGCTTTGACCACCCACGCCTAACCCCAAAAAATCCGATTTTCCCGGCGAAAGCCGGGACCCAGATGGAGAGGCGCTGAGGCAATTTCCAGAAACGCGGCGCCGATCCCGTCAGTCCCACGAGATGGGATCTGGGCCCTGGCCTTTGCCGGGGAAACGGGTGTTGGGGATCAGCGCTGCTTGACCTTGTCGTTGGCGTCGGCCAGCACGCGCAGCATCTCGGCCGAGAACATCGAGCTAGCCAGACGCTGGCCCGCGCCGCCGCCGCTGATGTCGCCGCCGCCGAACGGGTTGGCGTCCTGTGAGCCGCGCAGGATCAGGTCGACCACCGCTTCCTGCTGCTTGATACGCTCCAGGCGGCGGCCGCTGGCATACTGGATGAAGCCCTGGTCGACGCTGTCGGCCTGACGCGCAGGCGCCGGATCGGTAATGCGGCCCGAACCGCCGGTCTTGGTGAGGTTGGCGTAGACCTCGCCCACCGTGGCCGAGCGGCCGTCGCGATAGAAGATCGACTTGTTGGCCTGGGCGGCGTCGGGGAACATCGCCGCGGCGCTGGCGCCGGGGTTGCTGGTCGCAGCCTCGATCAGCCGGGCCGAGCCAGCCGGACCCAGGAAGTGGGCGGCATAGAGTTCGCCGGACGTCGGCGAGCGCCCCACCCGGCCGCGCAGGTACGACGCATGGTCCGAGGCCAGCTCGCCGGCCATCAGCGAGGCGGCGTGCGGGTCCATCTTCAGGCCCAGCACCGCCTTGCGGGCCTCGTCGCCCTCGACACGGTAGCGGCCGTCGGACCCTTGCGAGATCAGGTCGGCATAGCGCGCGTAGCCATACTTGGAGCCGTGCTTCTTCAGCGTGGACAGCCAGGTCTGGTCGACGAACTGGAAAAGGCCCGAGGCGGAAGAGGTCCGCGCCTTGGCGGCCGGATTGAAGCCGCTCTCGCGCTTGGCCGTGCCCACCAGGAACGAGAAGTCGACCCCGGTCGCGCTGGAAGCGCGCTGGATCGCCGACTCGACGACGCTGCGGATGGAACTGACGGCGGGCATGGGCCTCATGACTCGGCGATCATGGTTAATTCCGAATTAACCACACTCCGACCGCCCCGTCCGGAGACGAGATGCCGCACCCAATCTTACAAACGTAAGAAAATCGACAAGCGGATTACGATTGTCAATTTACAGCGCCAACCACCTGTGATGACCTGATGCTACGGGTGTAATTTCATCTTGGAGGTCATCATGGCCCTGGCTCTCAATCCCAATGGCTCCGGCATTCCCGGCCTCGACGCCGCACCGCGCAAGTCCTCCAAGGCCTTGCTGATCGGCCTGGGCGTCTCGGCGGCCGCACACGTCGCTCTGGTCGGCTATCTGGCCTACCAAAAGTGGGTGACGCCGCTGCCGACGGTAGTCGAGGACAAGTCGTTCCTGCTGGACCTTCCCCTTGCCCCGCCCAAGCCGCCGCCTCCCCCGCCGGCCGATCAGCCGCCGAAGGCCTCGAACCCGATCAAGGTCCACACGCCGGTGGCGACGCCCATCACTCCGCCCGAAATATTGCCAGTGAAGACTTTGGACGTCCCCGACGGCCCTAAGGTCGCCGGTCCCCCCACCTTCACCCCCGACCCGCCCGCGCCTCCGGCTCCGCCCGCGCCGCCCATCAAGGCCATCACCCGCGCCAACTGGCTGCGGCTCCCCTCGGCCGACGACATGGCCCGCTACTATCCCGAAAGCGCCCAGCGGCGCGGCCTGTCGGGCATGGCGACCCTGAACTGCGTGGTGGCGGTCAACGGCACGGTCCGCGACTGCTCGGTCCTGTCGGAAACCCCGACCGAGGAAGGCTTCGGCGACGCAGCCCTGAAAGTCTCGCGTTTCTTCAAGATGAAGCCGCAGATGGAGAACGGCCAGGCGGTCGACGGCGCGACCGTCCGCATCCCCATCCGCTTCAACGCAGGGGCATGACGCTTCCCGCCGAGCGCGTTCAATAGCTCTTGGGCAGACCCAGGACGCGCTCGGCGATGAAGTTCAGGATCATCTCGCGGCTGATCGGCGCGATGCGGGCGATCATCGACTCGCGGAAATAGCGCTCGACGTCGTACTCCTTGGCGTAGCCCATGCCCCCATGCGCCAGGACAGAGGCCTCGCAGGCATGGAAGCCAGCCTCGGCGCCCAGATACTTGGCGGCGTTGGCTTCGGCCCCGCAGTCCTTGCCCGCGTCGTAGAGGGCGGCGGCCTTGAAGGCCAGGAGATTGGCGGCCTCCAGCTCGGCCCACGACTTGGCCAGCGGATGGGCCACGCCCTGGTTCTGGCCGATCGGCCGGCCGAACACGACGCGCTCCTTGGCGTAGGTCGCAGCCTTGGCCAGCGCCGCGCGGCCCAGGCCCACGGCCTCGGCGGCGAACAGCACGCGCTCGGGGTTCAGGCCGTGCAGCAGGTACTGGAAACCCTTGCCCTCCTCGCCGACCAGATCGCCGGCCGGGACGAACAGGTCCTCGATGAAGAGCATGTTACATTCGACGGCCTTGCGGCCCATCTTCGGGATCGGCTTGGCCTCGATCTCCGCGCGGTCCGTATAGAACAGGCTCAGCCCCTGGGTCGGCTTGGCGCACTGATCCTTGGGCGTGGTGCGCGCGATGATCAGGATCTTGTTGGCCCGCTGGGCGCCGGTGGTCCAGATCTTGCGACCGTTCAGGCGATAGCCACCGTCGACCTTCTCGGCCCGCGTCTCCAGGCTGGAGGTGTCCAGGCCCGAATTGGGCTCGGTCACCGCGAAGCACATCTTGTCCTCGCCCGAGATCAGCCGCGGCAGCAGGCGCTCGCGCTGGGCGTCGCTGCCGAACTTCAGCAGCGGCATCGGACCGAATATGTTCAGGTGGATGGCGCTGGCGCCCGAGAAGCCCGCGCCCGACTGGGCCACGGCCTGCATCATGATCGCCGCCTCGGTCAGGCCCAGGCCCGCCCCGCCAACGCTCTCGGGCATGGCCACGCCCAGCCAGCCGCCCTCAGCGATGGCGGCGACGAATTCCTCGGGGAAGTTTCCGGTGTCGTCGGTGCGGCGCCAGTATTCGTCGTCGAAGGCCGCGCAGACCTTGGCGACGCCTTCGCGGATGGCTTCCTGTTCGTCGGTCAACCAGAATCCGGACATCCGGCCTACTCCCCTGCGTGCGCTTCTTAGGTCTCAGGCTCCTCGAAACGGCGCGCGTCCATGGCGGCGGCGTCGGGGCCCAGGTTATCACCATTCAGATACGCTGCGGCCATGTCGGCCACAAGCGGCGCGAACAGCCAGCCATTGCGCCGCGCGCCGACAGCCAGCAGCACGCCGGGCGCGCGGCTCCAGCCGACCAGCGGCAGGCCATCCGGCGTGGTCGCCCGCACCCCGACATCGACCCGCGCGTCGTCGAGATTCATGTCCGGTCGCAGCGCCTTCGCCGCCGCCCGCAAGGTGCTCGTCGCTTCGGCGTCAGGCGTCAGGTCGTCGCGGTCCGCTTCCATGGTGGCGCCAATGGCTAGCAGCTCACCCGGGGCCATGTAGACGCCCTCGCCACGCACCACCGTCTCCTCGGTCTGGAGCGGCGTCGCGCGCAGGATCTGGCCCTTCACCGGCGCCAGGGCCGCGGTCTCCGGCGCCAGACGCCCCCCGCGCGCGCCGGGCCCCGTAGCCAGCACCAGCACGTCAAACGCCAGGGTGCGGCCGTCGGCCAGGTCCAGCGCCCCCGGCGCAAAGCCCGTGACCTCGGCCTGCTCGAACGCCGCGCCGGCGTTTTCGGCCGCCGCCCGCATCGCCGCCAGAGAACCGAGAGCGTCGATCCGCCAGTCCTCGGTGATGTGATCGGTGACGGGAACGCCCAGGTCGCGCAGCTTGGCCTCGACTTCGCCGCGCCAGGCGTCCGAGCCCTGGATTCGCACCCCGGCCAAACCCAGCGCGATTCCCAGGCTGTCGGCGAAGGCCGGCCACAGGTCGCGGGCGCGACGCATCACATCCAGGTGGTCGCGTGATGCGGGGTCGAACAGCGCCTCGCTGACCGGGGCCAGCATACCCGCGGCCACGCCCGAGGCGTTCTGGCCAGGCGGCGCAGGATCGAACACGGTCACGTCCGCGCCGCCTCGCGCCAGCCGCAGCGCCACTGCCGATCCAAACGCCCCGGCCCCAGCCACGGCGACACGTACGCCCGATTGAACTGTCATGGCGCGCACACACTCCCCGAGGTCCCGAACGTCAACCCCGTGCGATCCCTAAGCGGCGCAAATCCATCCCAGGTCGCGGGAAACCCCTTGCGCCGCCTGGACGGGAAGACCCGATCTGTGCATGTGCAGCACGTGACGATGCAGCCAAGCTGAGGCATATCCGTTAACGCATATGTTAGAGCCGCACGGCGGCGCTTGATGGAATAGAGGCGGATGAACGATCGACCCGCAGCCGAAGCGGCCCACCCCGTTGATCTGTACGTGGGAGCCCGGCTGAGAATTCGTCGCAAGATGATGGGCCTCAGCCAGACCCAGGTCGCCGACGCGCTGGGCATCACCTTCCAGCAGATCCAGAAATACGAGCGCGGCGCCAACCGCATCAGCGCCAGCAAACTGTATGACGCCGCCAAGCTTCTGCAGGCTCCGGTCTCGTACTTCTTCGAAGGCCTGGAAGACACCGACGGCGGCCTGGACGACGGCTTCGCCCAGCGCATGACCGAGTTCGTCTCGACCCCGGAGGGCCTGGAGCTGGCGAGCCTGTTCCCGCGCCTCGACGACCGCCGCCTGCGCCGCCGGGTCGTGGATCTGGTGCGCGCCATGGTGGACGACGACGCCCCCTAGGGCGCAATCTCCAACTCAGAATGGATGAAGGCTTCGGGCTCGCCTCGAAGCCTTTTTTCATGCCCGGAACCGGCCCTCTCGCGCTCCGTTGATCCGAAGACGGATCGGAGGGCTGGCGACATGCCGCGCGACACGATTGATTTTCCGGTGACGACCCCAGGCCTGGCGTACGTCAACGACGACGACCCTGGGCTGGCGAGGATCAAGGCTGGCGACGGCTTCGACTATCGCGATCCCGACGGCGGCCGCGTCACCGACGCCGACGCCCTCGAACGCATCCGCATGCTGGCCATCCCGCCGGCCTGGACCCATGTCTGGATCTGCCCCTCGCCGCGCGGCCATATCCAGGCGACCGGCCGCGACCAGAAGGGCCGCAAGCAGTATCGTTATCACGAGGCCTGGCGGCGCGACCGGGACGGCCTGAAGTTCGGCCGCATGATCGCCTTCGGCCGCGCCCTGCCCCGGCTACGCGATCGGGTCGAAAAGGACTTGGCCCGCCGCGGCCTGCCCCGCGAAAAGGTCATCGCCGCGGTGATCCGGCTGATGGAGCTGACCCTGATCCGCGTCGGCAACGAGGAATACGCTCAGGCCAACAAGAGCTTCGGCCTGACCACCCTGCGCGACCGCCACGCCAAGCTGTCCAGCGTGGGCGGCACGTTCCAGTTCAAGGGCAAGAGCGGCAAGGTACACACCACCGGCTTTCGCGACCGGCGGCTGGCCCGCATCGTCAAGGCCTGCCAGGACGTGCCCGGCCAGCGCCTCTTCCAGTATCTGGACGACAACGGCCAGCGCCGGGCGATCGAGAGCGCCGACGTCAACGCCTATATCCGCGCCGCGATCGGCGATGACTTCTCCGCCAAGGACTTCCGCACCTGGGCCGGCACCCTGGCGGCGGCGCGAGCGCTGTGTCTCATCCCCAAGGCCGGCAGCGCCACCGAGGCCAAACGCAACGTCAACACCTGCGTCAAGGCGGTGGCGGGCCTGCTGGGCAACACCGCCGCGGTCTGCCGTGGCTCGTACATCCATCCGCTGGTGCTGGAGGCCTACCAGCAAGGGACATTGCCGTTGAAGGCCGGCCGCTCGGAGCGCGCCTTCGAGTTGGCCGTTATCCGCTTCCTGGAGGCCGCGAAGGCCTCGTGCGCGCAAGCCTGACCCAAAGCTCCACGGAGGAGAACGCCCATGGCCGCCGGCCGCCCCACCTGGCAGGGCCACTTGCGCCTTTCGCTCGTGACCTGCCCCGTCGCGCTCTACACCGCCACAGACTCGCGCGGCGACGTGCATTTCAACATGCTGCACAAGAAGACCCACAACCGCATCCGGATGATCCCGACCGATCCGGACCTGGGCCCCATCGAACGCGCCGACATCGTCAAGGGCTACGAATACGAGAAGGGCCAGTACGTGGTCGTGACCCAGGACGAGATCGACAGCGTCCGCCTGGAAAGCACCCGCACCATCGATATCGAGCGCTTCGTTCCCGCCACCGACATCGACCGGCTCTATTGGGACAATCCGTACTTCCTGGTTCCTGACGGCAAGCTGGCCGCCGAGGCCTATGCCGTGATCCGCGAGGCCATGACCAAGGCCGGCCAGGTGGCTTTGGCCCGGGTGGTCATGCACCAGCGTGAGCGCCTGCTGGCCATCGAGCCGCGCGAAGAGGGCATGGTCGCCTGGACTCTGCGCAGCCAGCGCGAGGTGCGCGACGCGGCGACCTATTTCGACGCCATTCCGAACAAGAAGCCCGACGCGGCGATGATCCAGATCGCCCAGAAGATCATCGAGCAGAAGGAAGGCCCGTTCGATCCCGAGCAGTTCAACGACCGCTACGAAGACGCCCTGCGCGCCCTGATCAAGGAAAAGCAGAAGGGCAAGGGACGGAAGGTGGCGGCGCCGGAACAGCCCGAGGACACCAACGTGGTGGATCTGATGGAGGCGCTACGCAGCAGCCTGGGCAAGGCGCCGGCGGGGAAGACGGCGAAAAAGCCCGCCGCGAAGACTACGGCCAAAGCGCCTGCGCGGAAGAAGGCGAGCTGACCCCCTTCCGTCTCCCCGGCGAAAGCCGGGGCCCAGATCGAGCCCGGAGCGCTCGAGCCTACGGCCAGGACCATTGGCGCGAACACCCCAACCGACCAGGATGAACCTGGGTCCCGGCTTTCGCCGGGAAAGCGGATGGGGGCTTAGGAAACGCCCTTCCCCAGCTTCTTGATCGCCGCTGCCAGATCCCGCTCGCTCTCCGCATAAGCCTCCCATGCGTCGAGATCCTTGAGCATGCCTGGCGCTGTGCGGATGTTGAAGCGCGACGGATCCAGCCCTTTGCGGACCTGGGTCCAGGCCACCGGCCACGACACCGGCGCACCGGGGCGCGCGCGGGGCGACAGCGGAGCCACGGCGGTGCTCATGCGGTCGTTACGCAGGTAGTCGAGGAAGATCCGTCCGCCCCGGTCCTTCTTGGCCATGGTGATCAGGTACTGGTCGGGGCTGTCGGCCGCCATGCGAGCGCAGACCTCGCGAGCAAAGGCCTTGGCCGCGTCCCAGTCGACTTTTCTACCCTTCAGCGGCGTCACCACGTGCAGCCCCTTGCCGCCGGTGGTCTTGCAGAAGCCGACCAGACCCAGGGCCTCCAGCCGGTCGCGGACCTCGCGCGCGCCCTCGACCACGGCGTCGAACGAGACGTCCGGTCCGGGGTCGAGATCGAAGACCAGGCGGCCTGGGACCTCCGGCTCGCCCTCACGGCAGTTCCAGGGATGCAGCTCGGTCGCGCCCCACTGGCCGGCGGCCACCAGGGCCTCGACGGTGTTGAACATCAGGTAGGGCTTGTGGTCGCCGCTGACCGTGACCTCGTCGATCAGGGCCGAGACGCCCTTGCCCGAATGGCGCTGGAAGAAGCTCTCGCCGCCGATGCCGTCAGGCGTGCGGATCACAGAGCACGGTCGGCCGCGCACGTGCTCCAGCATCCAGTCGCCGACCGCCTCGTAGTATCGGGCGAGGTCCAGCTTGGTCCCTGGCGTCCCGTCGCCGGCGTCGGGCCACAGGGGCTTGTCGGGATTGGACAGGGTCACGCCCTTGACGATCGCCTTGCCTGATTTTGGCTGAACCAGCTCGACCGCCTCGGCAGGCGCGGGCGCCTCGGCCTCGACGGCCTTGGCCGGCTTGTCCTCGCGCAGCCCTTTGAACGACGCCTGGCGCACCGAGCCCTCGCCGGTGAAGCCCGCGAACTCGATCTCGGCCACCAGCACCGGATCCACCCAGTGTACGCCGGCTCCGCCTTTCGGCGCGCCCTTGCCCTTGAACGGCGAGGTCTTGCGGGCATGGGATTTGAGCTTCGGCAGCAGCTTGGCGACCTTGTCCCGGCCATAGCCCGTGCCGACCCGGCCGACATGAACGAGGTCGCCGTCCGCAAAGACCCCGACGATCAGCGAGCGGAACGCCTCGCCCGTCGTGGTCCAGCCGCCGATCACCACCTCGTGGCCAGCCCGGCACTTGGCCTTGGTCCAGGTCGCGCCCTTGCCCGAGCGGTACGGCGCGTCGAGCCTTTTGGAGACCACCCCTTCCAGCGACATCCGACAGGCCGATTGCAGCACCGCCTCGCCGCCGCTCTTGAAGTGCTCGACATAGCGGATGCGTTCGCCGTCCTTCGGCAGCAAGGCTTTCAGCTGCGCCTTGCGGGCTTCCAGAGGCTGGTCGGTCAGGTCCTGGCCCTCGGCATGCAGCAGGTCGAAGGCGAAGAAGATCAGGTCGCCGGTGTCCTCCTCGGCCAGCGCCGCCTGCAGCCCCGCGAAGCTGGGCGAACCGGTCTCGTCCAGAGCCACCACCTCGCCGTCGATCAGGGCGTCTGGCAGGTCGGCCGCGTCGGCGATCAGCCGCGGAAAACGGTCGCTCCAGTCCAGGCCAGTGCGGGTGCGCAACGCCGCCTTGCCGCCTTCGATGCGCAGCTGCATGCGGTAGCCGTCGAACTTGATCTCGTGGACCCAGTCGCCGCCGCCTGGCGGTCGGTCGACCAGCTTGCACAGCTGCGGCGGGATGAAGCTCGGCATCCTGCGCTTGGGCGCGCCAGCCTCCTCGGCCGCCTTCTCGCCGCTCGCCTCGGGCGAGGTCCTGCTGTTCCAGATGGCGTCCGGCGGTGTGGTTTTGGCGGTCATGAAGGGCTTGGCCGCCTTGCCTTTGCCGGCCGCGATGTCTTCCATCTTCCGGCCCGAGGCGATCGAGAAGGCGGTATCGTCCAGGAAACCCTCATCGCCCTCCAGTGCAAACTCGTCGCGGTGCTTGATCAGCAGCCAGTTCTCGCGCTTGCCGCCTTTCTTGTCGTTGTGGATGCGGACAAGCACATACCCGCCCTTCATCCGCTCGCCGGCGAAGACCAGCTTGATCTCGCCCTTCTTCAGGCCCTTGGCCAGGTCGAAGCCCGGCTCGGGCGCCCACCAGCCGCGGTCCCACAGCATCACCGTGCCGCCGCCATATTGGCCTTTGGGGATCGAGCCCTCGAAGTCGCCATAGGCCAGCGGATGGTCCTCGACATGGACGGCCAGCCGCTTGTCGTGCGGATCGCGCGAGGGTCCGCGCGTCACCGCCCACGACAGGAACACGCCCTCGTGCTCCAGTCGCAGGTCGTAGTGCAGGCGGGTGGCCTCATGCTTCTGGATGACGAACCGCGCTCGCTCGGACGCGGCCACCTGGACCGCGCCCGTCGGCTCGCTCGTCACCTTGAAGTCGCGCTTGGCGTCGTAAGCCGCCAGCTTGCGTGCGGCCATGGCGGCTATTCGCCGTCGAACACTTCGGGACGCTTGTCGTCGGGATCGCCGTCCTCATCCTGCTCCAGCGCGATGATCTCGTCGTCGTCGAGCTCTTCGGCGATCAAGGCGTCGTCATCGTCGGCGTCGCCCTCGGCCTGGGTCACGTCCAGCACGTCAGGCAGCTCTTCGAACGTGCGAAGTTCGCCGTCCTTGCCGACCACGTCCTCGTCCAGCGCCTCGGCGCCGTCCTGCTCGTCCCAACCCTCTTCGCGTCCGGCATCGATGTCGGTCATGGCGGTTTCTCCTGTGCCTGCAGGAGGAATGGCTGGGGCCTTTCGGCGTTCCGGCGAACGCCTTTCGAGGCTTCGACTCACCGCAAACCGCCAGAATCAGCTTTTGCGCGAGTCGACCGACGGTCCACTTTTAAGACTATAATTAAGGATTTTACCCTTAACTTGGCCGTTCCGGAGGCGGCTGTTCCGTAAAAAACCCCGCCCCACGGGCGTTTTGCCCCCATGAATCGGCGTTTTAACCTTCCCTAACGGGTGACAAACCCGATCCGCGTCGGCAGGCTCGGATTTCCCTGATTCCACAGGAATGAGCTGAGAAAATGAACGTTTCCGATCTGGTCGACGCCGCCGTCGCCGCCGACGACAAGCTGACCAAGACCCAAGCCAAGGCCATCATCGATGGCGTGTTCAAGTCGATCGCCGACGCCTCGGTGAAGGGCGACGAAGTCTCGATCCCCGGCTTCGGCAAGTTCAAGGTCCAGGCCAAGCCGGCCCGCACCGGCCGCAACCCGGCCACGGGCGCGACCATTGAAATCGCCGCCAGCAAGAAGGTCGCCTTCACGCCGGCCAAGCAACTGAAGGACGCCGTCAACGGCTAAGCCTTTGGCGGGGATCTGACCGAAAAGTCTGATCCCCGACGCTTCTATTCACGCGCGACATTGAGCTTCATGCCAGTGTCGCGCGTGAAGTCTTTCCAGAACAAAAAGAGAACTATAACTTAGGCCGCATGGCCGTTCTCGATCTCAGGCGCAAGCTCGCCATCCTCTCCGACGCCGCCAAGTACGACGCGTCCTGCGCCTCGTCCGGCGCCGAAAAGCGAAGTTCGATCGGCGGCAAGGGCATAGGCTCGACCGAGGGCATGGGCATCTGCCACGCCTATGCCCCCGATGGTCGCTGCATCAGCCTGCTGAAAATCCTGCTGACCAACTTCTGCATTTACGATTGCGCCTACTGCATCAACCGCGTGTCGTCGAACACGCCCCGGGCGCGGTTCAGCGTGAAGGAGGTCGTCGACCTCACCCTCAACTTCTACAAGCGCAACTATATCGAGGGCCTGTTCCTGTCGTCGGGCGTCATCCGCACGGGCGACTACACGATGGAGGAGATGGTCCGGGTGGCGAAATCGCTGCGGCTGGATCACGACTTCCGCGGCTACATCCATCTGAAACTTATCCCCGAGGCCTCGCCCGAGCTGGCGGCCGAGGCCGGGCTGTATGCCGACCGGGTCTCGATCAACATCGAGCTGCCGCGCGACGACAGTCTTGCGACCCTGGCGCCGGAGAAGAGCCCGACCGACATCAAGCGCGCCATGGGCCGTATGCGCCTGGCCATCGACGACCATGCCGAGCCGGCCAAGAAGGCGGCGCGCCGCACCTTCGCCCGCAGCCAGTCGACCCAGCTGATCGTCGGGGCCGACGAGGCCAAGGACGGCGACATCCTGGCCCGCAGCGCCAACCTCTACGGCGCTTATCGCCTGGGGCGGGTCTATTACTCGGCCTTCAGCCCGATCCCCGACGCCAGCCACCGCCTGCCGCTGACCCGCCCACCGCTGCTGCGCGAGCACCGCCTGTATCAGGCCGACTGGCTGATGCGCTTCTACGGCTTCGAGCGGCCGGAGATCGTCGCCGAGGGCGAGGACCTGGACCTGACCGTCGACCCCAAGACCAGCTGGGCGCTGCGCAATCGCGCCAGATTTCCGGTCGATATCCAGACCGCCGACAAGGAAACCCTGCTGCGCGTGCCGGGCCTGGGCGCCAAGGCCGTGGAACGTATCGTGACGGCCCGGAAGGTGACCCGCCTGACCCTCGATGACCTCAAGCGCGTCGGGGCCGTCGTCAAGCGCGCCAGAGCCTTCGTGATCACCGCCGATTGGACTCCCGGGGCGCTCGCCGACCGGGACAGCCTGAAGGCCGCCCTGATCCCGCCACAGCAGTTGAGCCTGTTCTGATGCGGGTCGTGCGGCTGGCCTCCGAGATCGACTTCGCCGGCTGGCGCACCGCTGCACGGGCGCTGCGGGCCGAGGGCGTCGCGCCGGAAGCCGTGGTGTGGACGGTAGAGCGAGAACTGTTCGACCTGGACAACCCTGCCCCGCCCTCCGGCAGGACCGCCAACTTCACCGTCCCCGCCGCCTTCGTCGAACTGGCCGAGCAGGTGATCCTGCACCGCGCTCCCGATCGTCTGGCGCTGCTCTATCGCATCCTGTGGCGGCTGGAGCGCGAGCCGCGGCTTATCGAAAATCCCGCTGATCCCGACATGGCCCGGGCCCGCGACATGGCCAAGGCCGTCAGCCGCTCGGCTCACAAGATGAAGGCCTTCGTTCGCTTCCGCCTGATCGAGGGCGCGGCGACCGAAACCTACGCCGCCTGGTTCGAACCAGCCCATCGGGTGACGGAAGCGACCGCCCCATTCTTCGCCCGTCGCTTTACCGCGATGGACTGGACGATCCTGACGCCCGACGCCTGCGTGGCCTGGGACGGCGAGCGCTTGTCGGTCTCGGAAGGCGCCGATCCGGCCGACGCCCCCGCCGAAGACGCCCAGGAGGAGCTATGGCGCACCTACTACGCCTCGATCTTCAACCCGGCTCGCCTGAACCCGCGCCAGATGCGCCAGGAGATGCCGAAACGCTATTGGCGGAACCTGCCCGAGGCGCGGCTCATTCCTGAGCTGATCGAAGCCGCTCAGGAGCGCGCTACGGCCATGGTCGCCGCCACGCCTCGCCAACCGTCGGCAAGGGTTCTGAAGGCCGCGCTACGCCACAGCCGGGACGCCGCCTACGGCACGGGCGCGCCAACCACTTTGGAAGAGGTCGAGGCCGGGGTCAGCGTCTGCCGCCGCTGCGATCTCTGGCGTGACGCGACCCAGGGCGTACCGGGTGAAGGTGCCAGCCCTGCGCCGCTGATGTTTGTCGGCGAGCAGCCAGGCGACCAGGAGGATCTGGCCGGGAAGCCCTTCGTCGGCCCCGCCGGCCAGATGTTCGACAAGGCCCTGGCCGAGGCCGGCGTGCCGCGCGACCGCACCTTCGTCACCAACGCGGTCAAGCATTTCAAGCACGAGCCACGCGGCAAGCGACGCATCCACAAGACGCCGGACAGAGGCGAGGTCACGGCTTGCCGCTGGTGGCTGGACGCCGAGCGCCGGCTGGTGCGACCGCGGGTGATCGTAATGCTGGGAGCGACTGCGGCCTTGGGCGTGACCGGCAAGGCGACGCCAATTGGCGCCAATCGCGGCAGACCAATCCGGCTCGCCGATCAGGCCCAAGGGCTGGTGACCTACCACCCGTCGTTCCTGCTGCGCGTGCCGGACGAAGAGACACGCGCCAGGGCCTATGCTGAGTTCGTCGACGATCTGCGGCAGGCGGGCAAGCTGGCGGGGTTGACGACATAGAGATCCTCCCCCGCGCTGCGGGAGAGGATCTGCAGAACCTTAGTGCGCTTTCTCGCCGCCCATCTTCTCCATCAGCTCTTCCTTACGCGCCTTCATGCGCTCGCCGATGGCCTCGAGATCCTCATCGCCCTTCTTGGCCTGGGCGAAGAAGCCACCAGGCTGTTCCTCTTCCTTGACGTGGTGCTTGATGTACTCGCCCAGCACCTTGACCTTGGCGTCGTAGAACTCTTGGCCGGGCTTCATCGCCTCGATCTCGGCGATCAGCTTCTTGGCCCCGTCGTGCTCGACATAGGCCTCGTCGATCAGGTCGTCCTCCACCTCGCCGCGGCTCTCCGGATAGAGGATCTCTTCCTCGATCTGCGTGTGGACCTTCAGCGCCAGGGCGATCTTGTTGAACAGCGCCAGCTTGTCCTTGTCGGCCTCGAGCTGCTCGTACTCGTCGAACATCGCCTCGACCTCACGGTGATCCTGCTTCAGCAGACGAATGGCCAACGGGTCGCGACGACCCGTACGGCGGGTAGACTTACGCGGCTTGGCGGTCTTGGCTTTCGTCGAGGTCTTGGTGGCGGCGGCCATGGAAATCTCCCAGCGTTGTGTCCCCCGACCGCCAACCAACACGTGGCGCTGCGCCCTGTTCCAGCGCCCCTCGTTTGCGTTAAGCCTTTAAATGAGAAGCATTTTCAAGACCGAAGGGCGTGTCGAGCAGTCGCCCCTGGGCCGCCCGACATCCAGGCGTCAACGGTCTTGAACGTTGCCGGAATGGGCGGCGGCTTGGACATGGCGCCCTCCCTTGTGGGCGGTCTTGATCAACCGATCCCTTGGGAACGGATGCCTAAGCCCTAGCTCGCCCGCGACAGGCCAGAGATCGCCGCATCCAGTTCAGCGGACAGCGCTTCGATACGGTAAGGTTTGACCAGGACCCGTCGCCCCTCGTTGGTCGCGGCCGCGGCCGCGGCGCTGTAGCCGGTGGTCAGGACGACCGGCAGGCCAGGCCATTGGCGGGTGATGTCGCGCGCCAGATCCAGGCCGCCGATGTCGCCCGGCATGACCATGTCGCTGAACACCAGGTCGAAGTCGCGGTCGGCCCGCAGGGTCTCCAGCGCGGCCCTGCCCTCGTTGGCGCGGGCGACCTCGTAGCCCAATTCGCGCAGCATCTCCTCGACCAGCTGGGCGACGCTGTCGTCGTCCTCGACCAACAGGATGCGGCGGCGGCCCTCCAGCTTGGCGCGGATCTGAATCGGCGCAACCGCGACCGCCAGGGCCTTGGTCGAGCGCGGAATGCGCAGCCAGATGGTCGTGCCCTCGCCCAGCACGCTGTCGACCCCGACCTCGCCGCCCGAGGCGCGGGCAAAGCCGTAGACCTGCGACAGGCCCAGGCCCGTTCCCTTGCCCACGGCCTTGGTCGTGAAGAAGGGCTCAAACAAGCGACCGATCATGTCGGGCGCGACCCCGACACCGGTGTCGCGGATCGACAGGCGCACGACGTCGCCCTCGCCGTCCAGACGCCCGGAAGGCGCGTTGACGGCCTCGATGGTGATCTTGCCGCCCGCGGGCATGGCGTCGCGGGCGTTGATGGCGATATTCAGCACCGCCACCTCCAGCTGCGAGGCGTCGACCTCGACCCGCCAGAGGTCGGGAGCGGTCTTGATCTCGACCGTGACGTCCTCGCGCAGAGACCGGTCCAGCAGGGCGTGCATGCCGTTCAGGCGCGCGGCGATGTCCACCACCTCGGGCTTCAGCGGCGTGCGGCGCGAGAAGGCCAGCAACTGCTGGGTCAGGCTGGCGCCGCGGTCGATGGCCTGGCGGATGCCGTCCTTCAGCCGCTCGCGCCGGGCCTGGTCGGTGGTGCGTTCCAGAAGATCCAGGCCGCTGGAGGCGACCATCAGCAGGTTGTTGAAGTCGTGGGCCACGCCGCCGGTCAGCTGGCCCATGGCCTCCATCTTCTGCGACTGGCGCAGGGCGTCCTCGGCCTTTTCGCGCTCGCGGATCTCGGCTTTCAGCTTGCGATAGGCCTCGGCCTCGCGGGCGCTCGCCACGCCCAGGACGCCGACCAGCATGGCGGCCATGACGATCAGCAGGCCAAAGCCGCCATAGCGCATGGCTCGGCGAGTCGGTGATTCCAGCACGGTTCGCAGATAGATCGAGCCCAGGACCGTGTCGCCCTCGGTCACCGGGGCGGTCAGCACCAGGCGCGCACCGTCGCGGCGAGGGTCTTCCAGCGCATTGCGAGGCGGCGGCGGCGGCGCGCCAGCGCGGACATACTCTGCGGCCAGGTCGCCCTGCATGTCGTAGGCCGCAACGGCCTCGACATCGGGATTGGACGCCTGGGCGTTGACATACTCCCGCGCGGCGGAGCGGTCGTCGAAGGCCAGGGGCGCGGCCATGCTGCCGGCCAGGATGCGCAGTTGCACCTGCGCCTGCCGAAAGCGTTCTTGCTGGCCCAGGCGCTCGTTGTAGGCCGCCAGGGCGAAGGCGGCCACGACGATGGCGATGGCTAGGCCCACGGCCATCGAGACCGTAAGCGCCGGGCGCCATCCCAACCGCCGGTCGGCCAGCGCGATCATCGTCCGTCACCTGCTCTGGAGACCGACAGCGCCATCAGCTTGGAGCTCAGACCCAGCCCCTGGGCCTGCGCCGCCTCCGGACGGATTTCGAACCGCAGGCGGCCGCCGACCGTGACGAACTGGATCACCGCGCCCGGCGCTTCCAGCGCTTCGTCGGCGACGGTCAGGACCGGCTTGCCGGCCACCAGGGCCAGCATGTCCTGAGGCGTCTGGGTGCGCGAGAGCCCCAGGAACAGGACATGGCAATCGGCATCCTTGCCGACGCTGGCCAGCCGCACGATGACGATCGCCCGGTCGCCGATGCGCTTGCCCTGGGCCAGGCGGTCGATCGCCTCCCCCATCGGATCATGGCCCGCGATGCAAAGGCGGAAAGCGCCACCGGACCGCTCGAACGCAGACGCGGGCCACTGCGTGAAGGGCGTGAACTTGTGGAGGTAATTGGCTTTAAGGACGTAGGCGGGGATGCGCACCGGAAGCGGCTGGCGATCGCCGGCCCCCGTCGCGGCCGCAGTCGCGCCCCCGCCGGCCAGAACGCACAACGCCACCCCCGCCGCGAGAACGCTGAGCGGGCAATGACGCCATCCGGACCTCAATCGCGGGGCGTGGGGCGGGACGCCCAGAACCATACGCCAGTCCCCCTCACAGCGTTCACAACGCGAAGCACGGCCGTTCCATCCTATCCCCGTGACAATTTGGAGGCGAACAAGAACGACGCCGAACGGGAATATTGCCGAGGATTGTCGTCGGCCGCCCCAGATCCGCGCCACGGCCTGGAGCCGGAAAAGCAAAAAGCCCGGGACGAAGCCCGGGCTTTTCAAGGTCTTGCGATGGTACCGCCTCTCAGGCTTGAACTGAGGACCTCCGGTTCCACAAACCGGCGCTCTAACCAACTGAGCTAAGGCGGCGCATCGCGAGGCGTTGTCTTTAGTGAAATCGCCTTTCGGGATCAAGCGCCGATCCGCACGATTTCCAAGGAAAACGCCACGGTAAAAAGAAAAACGCCCCGGAGCCGAAACTCCGGGGCGCTTCTTAGCTTTCGCCTGGATCCAAGCCCTATTGCGGGACCTGGAACACCAGCGGGACGGTCACCTCACCACCGTCGACGGGCGCGCCGTCGAGGGTCTTCGGCTTCATCCGGAACAGACGCGCCAGCTTGAGCGCGGCGTCGCCGAAGCCCATGTCGGCGGGCGACTCGGAAACCACCGAGCAGCCTTCCAGAGTCCCCTTGGCCGTCACGGAGCAACGGATCGTCGCACGACCGCTGACTTCCATGCGCTGAGCACGGTCCGGATAGTACCGGGCCATGTCATCGCCCGAGGGCTTGCGGGCCCAGTCGGGACGCGTGATCACCGAGGCGCGAGCCGGCGGGTTCGACGGCACCGGAGGCACCGAAGAGATCACCGGCGGAGCCGTCTGTTCCACCCGCTTTTCGACGGGCGGGATCGGCAGCGGCGGCGGCGGCGTCACGTCCGGCGGCGGAGCCACCGGGGGACGCGGCTGCACCACAGCCGGAGGCGGCGGCGGCTCGTTGGTCGGCGGCGGCGGCGGAGGAGGCGGCGGAGGCGGCGGCGGAGGCGGAGGCAGCTCCACTTCCACAGCTTCGTCCGAGTACTCCTTCAGCACCGACTCGAACTTCTGCTTCGCGAGGTATGCGAAGAGCAGTCCGTGAAGGCCAACCACCACAGCCAGGGCGATGGTGAAAGGACCACCGCCTTTTTTGCGGCGAGGACCGTCCGAGGTGAGCGGATCGTAGTGGCGATGCTCGGGCGTATTTTGTTCAGCCATGCAGCACCCCTACTTAACTATCATCCCGTCCGACGAGAGCCACGCTGTAGAAGCCGTTATCCTGGAGGGTGTTCATAACCTCCATGAAAGCCCCGTAGCGAACCTTCTCGTCGGCCCGGATGAAGATGCGCTCCTTGGAAGGATCGCGGCGGCCGATAGCGCTGGCCATGTCCTGCCCCATCGAGTCCACCGAGGTTTCATTGTCCCCGATGTACACTTGTCCCGATTGTTTGATCGAGATGTAGACAGGCTTCGGCGGGTTGGGCGTCGCTTTCGCCACCGCCGACGGCAGGTTCACTTCGACCGACACAGAGGCCATCGGAGCGGCCACCATGAAGATGATCAGGAGCACCAGCATAACGTCCACGAAGGGCGTAACATTGATGTCGCTGTTCTGTTCGACGTTAAACCTGTCGCCCCCACCGCCTGAGAGTTTGGCGGCCATGGGTGTTACGCCCCCTTGTCGAGCTGACGCGAGATGGCGTTCATCAGTTCAGCAACGAAGCCTTCCGAGCGGGTGCCGTAACCCGAGATGCGGGTCTGGAAGTAGTTGTAGAAGATAACGGCCGGGATAGCGGCGAACAGACCGATACCGGTGGCGAGCAGGGCTTCAGCGATACCCGGGGCCACGACGGCGAGGTTGGTGGTGTTGGTGTTCGCGATGTTGATGAACGACGTCATGATGCCGTAAACCGTACCGAACAGACCGATGAACGGACCGGCCGAACCGACCGAGGCCAGGAACACCATGCCGCCCGACAGACGCTTGGCCAGCGAGGCTTGCACAGCGTTGATGGCGTAGGTGGCGCGGCCCAGGGTCGAGTCACGGTGCTCGCCGGCGACAGCCAGACCAGCTTGACGCGACAGTTCGACTTCTTGCGAAGCGGCCGAGGCCATGTCGGCCATCGGGTTGCCTTCGAACTCTTCCGACGAGCTGATGCGCGCGATGTCGGCGATCGAGCGAGCGCCGCGGAAGGCTTCCAGGAACTTGTCCGATTGCTTGTTGAGGGCGGCGAACTCGAACAGCTTGGTGAGCAGCAGCACCCACGAGAAGACCGAGGCCAGGATCAGGCCGATCATGACGACCTTAACGACGGCGCCAGCGGCCATGAACATGCCGACCGGGGTCAGCGCGTGGCCGCCCTTGGCGGGTTCGGCGGCCGGGGCTTCTGCGGCCGGAGCTTCCGGAGCCGGAGCAGCAGCGGCGTCAGCGGCCGGGGCGGCGGCTTCCGAAGTCGCGGGGGCCGGAGCCGCGGCGTCTTGGGCGAAAGCCGGGGCGCTCGCCATCAGCGCAAAAGCGCCGACGAGAGCGATGAGGGGGGTCTTCCGTTTAATGTCGAGCATCTTTCGCCAGTTCCTGATTGGTCTAGCACGTTTGGACCGAGGGTCGTCGCGCGAGAGCGTCTCCACCCTAACTCTGAATAGCCCGAACCGAGGTTGGATTGCTCTCCCCCCAGGACGGACCCGCTTCGCTGCGCTCGACCCGTTACGCCCCTCACGAGGACTAGCCCCCAAGAAGGATCGTTTCGAAGCGCGGGCAACCGACGCCCTTTCGGGCTCCGGTCTTACCGCAATGTTAGAATTGCGGCTGTGGTCCTTTGGCAACCCCTTTTCGCACCGTCAAGAGGATCGTGTGGGCACAAATTCGTCGTTGAGCCCCCTCCTCACTGCCGCTTTCTGCAGCGCACAAAAGGGTTTCCTGGAAATAAGGGCGGTTTTTCCCTTTCAACGAGAATGACGATGCTGCACTGCAGCAAGTCAACAAAACGCCGGTCGATGAAGAAAGGCGCCCGCACGGGCGGCAGATCCGTCGTTAGGCCGCCGGGCTGGATCGCCGCGCGACGGGAAATGACGACGGGCCCGACCCTGATGCGGGGCGGACCGGACTGCAGAACTTCCAGAAGGAAGAAAGTGGTGCCTGAGACCGGATTCGAACCAGTGACACGCGGATTTTCAATCCGCTGCTCTACCAACTGAGCTACTCAGGCACCTTGGCCTCAAGCGGTCAAAACCGCCTCGGCGACCTCGCCGTTCAGCGAGGAGGGGGTCTATAAGGGAGGCCGAACGCGAAGTCCAGCGCCCTTTTGTCATTCCCTGTTGATGCTTTCCGACAGGGGATTTTCGTCGTCTTCATCGCCTCCCGGCACGACGTATCGGTCGCTGAGCCAGCGCTGCAGGTCGACATCCGCGCAGCGCTTCGAACAGAAGGGACGGAAGGTCTTTTCGACCGGCTTGCCGCAGATGGGGCATCCTGTGCTCATCGTGCGAACACCTCCAGGCGATCAACGGGCCAGTCAGCCTGCGCCTCGACGGCGAATCTGCGACCCAGACGTTCGGCGACGCCCGATTCCAACTCGGAAGCGAACGACTCGGCGACGACCGGCGAGCAGCGCGCCGTCAGACGCGCGCCGGGATCGGCCCTGCCCTCACGCTCCAGCGCCCGCGCCAGACGACGGGCGACGTGGCGGGGATTCGGCGCGCCAGTTTCGGTGAGCAGACGGTCGAGAATCGGCGGCGCGCGGCGCGGCACGATCATCTCCATCGTGCCGAACTTGCTGATTCCGCCGACGCCGACGCCCGGATTGTCCGGGGAGAAGACGTTGCGGGCCGCCGTGGTCAGGGCCGGCGCGTCGTGACCGCGTCCGACCAGATCGAACACGATGATGCCGCCCAGCCCCTTCAGGCGCAGGACGCGCGAGGCGACGCTCAGGGCCGCCATGTTGGCCTGGCGGGCGGCGCGCTTCGAATCGGCGCCCTCGCGCGCACCGAGGTCGACATCGACCGACGTCAGAGCGCGGGTCGGCTCCACGGCGATGTCGCCACCGCCCGGCAGGGCGAAGATTGTCGCCAGGATATCGGCCTCGGCCTCCTCGACCGCCAGCAGGGCCTTGTCGCCCGTGGACGGCGAGCCTGCCTTCACATGATGGCGCAGGCGCTCCTCGATCGTCGGGGCGGCCTCGAGCACACGCGGCTCGCCCTGCCCTTCGGCGATGAAGCGGGCCACGCCGGCCTTGCCGCGGCGCGAGGCGGTCTTGATCTCGATCTCGACTAGCCCGCCCTCGACCAGGGCCGGCATGTCGGGCCGTAGCGGCAGGATCAGGTCCTGGCCGTCCGGCAGGGCCACGAAGGCCGAGGCGAAGGCCTTCTCGATCTTCTTGATACGGGCGACGCCCCGCACGCCCTCGGCGTCTAGGACGTCGTCTGTGGGCCAGGACACGAACAGGCGCTCGGGGCGACCATCCAGGGTCACGACCCCGACCGTCTCGCCGACGCCCTTATAGAGGTAAGCCCTGCGCTCGCTCATGCCTGGTCACCCTGGGCGCGGTATCCCAGACCCGTCAGAAGGTTCAGCGTCTCGTACAGCGGCAGACCCACGACGCTTGGGTATGAGCCCTGCAGCTCGGTAATGAAGCCGCCAGCCAGGCCCTGGACGCCATAGCCGCCCGCCTTGCCCTGCCATTGGCCGCTTTCGACATAGGCGTCGCGTTCGGCGTCCGACAGGCGCTTGAAGCCGACCTTGGTCTCGACGAGACGAGAAGCCTCGCGACCGTCCGGCCCGATCAAGGCGACGCCCGTCAGAACCTTGTGGTTCCGGCCCGAGAGCAGCTTGAGGCAGTAGAGCACGTCGGCCTGCGTCTCGGCCTTGGGCAGGATGCGCCGGCCGACCGCGACCACCGTATCGGCGGCCAGGACGAAGTCGCCCGGCGAGCGGGCGGCGACCACGCGCGCCTTTTCCTGCGCCAGGCGCAGGGCATGGCGGCGCGGGGTCTCGTCGCGCAGCGCGGACTCGTCGATGTCGGCGGGATCGACCCGGTCGGGCGTAACGCCGACCTGGGCCAGCAAGTCGAGGCGGCGCGGGCTAGCGCTGGCCAGCACCAGCGCCGGCTGGCCGGCCGTCATCTGGACGGCCGTCGTCTGGGCCATCGCCGTCCTACTTGAAGCGGTAGGTGATACGGCCCTTGGTCAGGTCGTAGGGGGTCATCTCGACCAGGACCTTGTCGCCGGCCAGCACGCGGATGCGGTTCTTGCGCATCTTGCCAGCGGTGTGAGCGATGATCTCGTGTGCGTTCTCGAGGGTCACCCGGAAGGTGGCGTTCGGCAGCAGTTCGCTGACCGTACCGGGAAACTCGAGCAGTTCTTCCTTAGCCATCAGGCCTCTCAATGGAACGAATCGGACAGCCGCGAGCCCCCGTTCGACATCGAGTCAGAACGAGGCCATTCGCGGCGAGGCGCCTCTATAACGCATTCACCCCCCAAACGTCGATGGTGCGCCGAAACGTTGCTTGATGGCCTGCGCCAGGGTGTCTCGAACCTCGCGATAGGCCTCCAGCCGCGCTTCGCGAGAACCGTCCGTGAGCGTCGGATCGTGAGTGGGCCAGTACTCGATCTCGACGGATCGGTCGCGCGACAGTTCAACGGCCCTGTGCTGGGCTTCGGGGGTCAGCGAGACGACGACATCGAAGCTGTCGTCCTCCAACTGGGCGAAGGTCTTGGGCTGGTGTTCGGAGACGTCCAGGCCCAGTTCGTCCATGACCACGACGACAAACGGATCGACGCCCTCCCCCGCCGGGTCCGGCTTCAGACCGCAGGAGTCGACGAACGCCCGCGTGCCATAGAAGCGCTTGAACAGCCCCTCGGCCATCGGCGAGCGCACGCGATTGTAATTGCAGGTGAACAGCACCGCGCCGGGCAGCGAGTCGACCACGCCCCCTAGCCCCGCCAGTGCAGCGCGCAGATCAGGGTGAACAGGCGCCGCGCCGTGTCGAGGTCGGTCTTGACCTTGCCGTCCAGCCGCTCGCGCAGGAGATTGGAGCCCTCGTTGTGCAGGCCGCGCCGGCCCATGTCCAAGGCCTCGATCTGCTGCGGCGTCGAGTTTCGGATCGCCGAATAGTAGCTGTCGCAGATCATGAAGTAGTCCTTGATCACCCCGCGGAAGGGCGACAGGGACAGCAGGTGCCGGCGTTCCCACCGTTCGTCGGGGGCGTCCGGCCCCTTGATGTCGAAGGCCAGCCGGTTCTCGATCAGCGACAGGCGCAGGTCGTAAGGACCGCCGGCGGCTTCCACCGGCTCGAAATAATTGGCTTCCAGCAGATCGAAGATCGCGACCTGACGCTCCTGCTCCTGGTCGCGCGAAGCGGCCGCAAGGCTGTCGTCATCGATCTCGATCGACTTGATCCGGTGGCTGGCGCGGGCGTCGGTGCTCATCTGTCGAAGGAGGTTCGCGCGTCAGTCGCCAGAAGGCAACCGAATGGATGCCGACAGGGCGTGAGCCGGCAGGCCCTCGGCCTTGGCCAGGGCGACCGTGTGGGGGCCCAGGATCCCGAACGAGGCCGCGTCGCACTTCACGATCGAGGTCCGCTTGAGAAAGTCGTACAGCGACAGCCCCGACTGGAAGCGCGCCGCGCGGCTGGTCGGCAGCACGTGGTTCGAACCGGCCACGTAGTCGCCGATCGCCTCTGGCGTGACGCGGCCCAGGAAGATCGCGCCAGCGTGGCGGACGCGGTCCGACAGACGCTCGGGCTCGTCCAGCGCGAACTCGACGTGCTCGGGGGCGATGGCGTCGACCAGGGCCGGGCTCTCGTCCAGCGGGGCGATGATCACCGCGCCGTGGTCGCGCCACGAGGCGGCGGCGTCCTCGCCGGTGGCCAGGGTCTTCAGGCGCTCGGCCACGGCCTGCTCGACGGCGGCGGCGAAGGCCTCGTCGTTGGTGATCAGGATCGACTGGGCGGCCGGGTCGTGCTCGGCCTGGCTCAGCAGGTCGGCGGCGATCCAGTCGGGATTGTTCTTGTTGTCGGCAACCACGACGATCTCGGACGGACCAGCCAGGGCGTCGATCCCAACCACCCCGTACAAGCGGCGCTTGGCGGCGGTGACATAGGCGTTTCCAGGACCGACGATCTTGTCGACCGGCTGGATCGGACCCGCGCCATAGGCCAGGGCGGCGACGGCCTGCGCCCCGCCCACGCGCCAGATCTCGGTGACGCCGGCTTCCTTGGCGGCGGCCAGCACGGCGGGCTGCAGCTTGCCGGGCGGGGTGACCATGGCGATGCGGTCGACGCCGGCGACCTGCGCGGGCACGGCGTTCATCAGTACGGTGGAGGGATAGGCCGCGCGGCCGCCGGGCACATAGACGCCCACGGCCTCCAGCGGCGTCCAGCGCCAGCCCAGCTCAACGCCGGCCTCGTCGGTCCAGGCCTGGTCGGCCGGACGCTGGCGGCTGTGATAGGCGCGGATGCGGGCGGCGGCGAAGGCAATGGCCTCGCGCACGTCGGCCGGCGTGTCGGCCCAGCCCTGCTCGATCTCTTCGGCGGTGACGCGAATGGTCTCGGCGGTCAGCTCGACCTTGTCGAACTTGCGGCTGAAATCGAGCAGCGCCTCGAGCCCATGGGTCCGCACCGCTTCGAGCACGTGGGCCGCGGCGGCGTCGACATCGGCCGGCGAGCCGCGACGCTCGTCGAGGAAGGCCTTGAAGGCGGCCTGGAAATCGGGGTCGGAAAACGAGAAGCGGCGCATGCCTGCTAGATGCGGGTTTTTGCGCCTGACACAAGTCAGAAAGCCTACGCACGTCCTCGCATCATCACCCCATACACCGCCGCCGCGATCGCCAGGCCCACGAACCAGGCGTAGGTGTAGAGCCCCGTCCAGAACGTCCCCACCCCAGCGAACAGGTGCGGCGCGGCGGCCGCGAGGAAGCCCGGCAGGTTCGGCAGCACGCCCAGGACCAGGGCGATGATCGCCGCCGGGTTCCAGCCGCGTCGGTAGGCATAGGCGCCCTCGCGGACATAGAGGTCGTCCACCACGAGCTGCGCCTTCCGCACCAGCCAGTAGTCGACGATCAGGATCCCCGCGATCGGCCCCAGCAGGGCGCTGTAGCCGACCAGCCAGGTGAAGATATAGCCCTGGGTCGTCTCCAGCAGCTTCCAAGGCATGATCAAGACGCCGATGCCGGCCGTGATCCAGCCGCCGATGCGATAGCTGACCTTGCTGGGCCACAGGGCCGAAAAGTCATAGGCCGGGCCCACCAGGTTGGCGGCGATGTTGCAGCAGACAGTGTCCAGGCTGATGATCAGCAGGCCCACGACCACGGCGATCCCGCCGATATCGCCGGCCAGTTGCACCGGGTCCCAGACCGCCTTGCCGAACACCAGCACCGTGGCCGAGGTCGTCACCACGCTGACCAGGGCCAGCAGGCCCATCGGAAGCGGCAGGCCGACCGCCTGGCCCAGAATCTGGTCCGACTGCGCCTTGGCGAACCGCGTGAAGTCGGGAATGTTCAGGGCCAGGGTCGCCCAGAAGCCCACCATCGCCGTCAGGGCCGGCGCGAACACGCTCCAGAACTGGCCCGCCTTGGCCCCGCCGTCGACGAAGGCCGACGGCTGGTGGAAAATCGGGCCAAGACCGCCGGCCTTGGACACCGCCCACCAGACCATCAGGCCGCAGATCAGGATCTTGATCGGCGCGGTCCAGGTCTCAAGCTTACGGACGGCGTTCAGGCCCTTGGTCACGAACAGCAGCTGGATGACCCAGAACGCCAGGAAGGCTAGCAGCTGACCGACGCCGATCCCCAGCAGCGGTAGCGGCGCGCCCTCCAGCTTGCGCCCGACGATCACGCCGAGCAGGGTCAAGAGCGCGCCGCCGCCGATCCAGGTCTGAATGCCGTACCAGCCGCAGGCGACGATGGCCCGCGCCACGGCCGGGACCCACGCCCCTTTCCAGCCGAACGACGCCCGCGCCAGCACCGCATAGGGCACGCCCCAGCGCGCGCCCGCGTGGCCGATCAGCAGCATGGGAACCAGGACGATGACATTGCCCAGCAGCACGGTGACCACCGCCTGCCCCGCCGACATGCCCTGCTCGATCAGACCCGAGGCCAGCATGTAGGCCGGCACGCACATCACCATGCCTAGCCACAGCGCCGCAAAGTGCCACCAGCGCCAAGTGCGCTGCGCCGCGCCGGTCGGCGCAAGGTCTTCGTTCCACAGGTCGCTGTCGGGCGTGCGCATGAGGCGAAGCTTAGGAGCGGTCGGGGACTTCCGGCAAGCTCGCGGAACGATGTTCGCCCTGCTCGGCGCTCGCGACCCGCTCGAGATTGTCGATCAGGCGGGTCAGCAGTTGGATCAGGGTCGTGGTCTCTTCCTTGGAGAAGCCGCTCAGCACCTCGGCATTGCCCTGCAGCAGGACGGCGATCGCATCGGGTAATCGCACCTGCGCCGCCTCGGTCAGGGTGATGCGGCTGCTGCGGCCGTCGGCGGGATCAGGCGTGCGCTGGATCAGACCGTCGCGCTCCATCCTCGCCAGCATCTGCGCCATGGGCGGCTGCTCGATCCGGGCGAAGCGGGCCAGATCGCGCTGAGTGCTGGCCTGACCATCCCGCAGCGCGACCAGCACCGGCAGGTGCCCGACGCCGAAACCTAATGGCTTCAGCCGCGCCTCGCTCAGCCGCGTGAAGCCCCTGGACGCCAGGCTGATCAGGTGCCCGGGCGTCGAAAGCACATCCATCGTCCTCACCTCTTGCGCTTGCTCCGAACAAATACATATGCACGTATGCAATTTAGCGCAATGGACGGAGACGAGGTCATGGACGCCGATATCGAGACCCTGAACCGCCTCTACGAGCGCTTCAACGCGCGCGACATCGACGGCGTGCTGGTCGCCCTGGCCGACGACGTCGCCTGGGCCAATGCGATGGAGGGCGGCCACGAGCAAGGCCATAACGCCGTGCGCGCCTACTGGACGCGGCAGTGGGCGATCGTCAGCCCGCATGTCGAACCGGTGAGCTACGCGCGCACCGCCGACGGCGCGGTCGTGGCGCGGGTCATCCAGACTATCCGCGATCTGGATGGCCATCCGCTGGAGGGCCAGACGCACGGACTAAAGGACAAGACCGTCGGTCATGCCTTCCGCCTCAGCAACGGCAAGGTCACGCGCTTCGACATCGAACAAGAAGATTAGGCCAGCGCCGCGTAGGCCAGGGTCGCCAGCCCGGCGAAAAACACGACGCTCAGCGCTGCCAGGGTCGCTCGGCCCCAGTCGAAGCAAGGACCGCCGTGGCGCAGCACCGGCGGCTCGGGCTTGGTGATGTCACACGCACGGAAGAAAACCGACTGGGTTTCCCCAGTCGCATAGGATGTCCTTCTGGCCATGACGGCCTCCCTGACGACGCGCCTCTGATGGGCGCATGCAGGAAAGTTAACACCGCTCGCCTGACAGGCGAACAGGCCAGGCGATCACTAGCGCGTGGGACGAATTCTCAGCGACCGCCCTGCCCTCAAGAGATCAGAAAAAAGGCGCCGCCCAGAGTTTGGGCAGGCGCCTAATTCTCAGTCCGCGTGACCGGGCGTCCGGGGCGTCGCCCACGCCTCGGAGACGTCAGCCAAAGCCACGTCCAGGCAGTCGACCGTCACCCGCATGTCGCCCCCGCCCGCGAAGGTCAGAACGACGACGCCGGCCGGCGCTTCCTCGGCCGGCTCGAAGCCGATCGACATCAGCGAGACCACTGCCCCCTTGGCGTCGCGACGCAGGTTCCGGGCTTGCACGCCGGCGACGTCGCCAAATTGCAGGGCCGACCGCACGCGTTCACCCTTCTTGCCCTGCGCCTCCCACCGGAAACGGTTGCAGGCGAGGGTCAAGGTGCGGCTCTGCGCGTCCCAGCGGATGTCGCCGATCTTGGCCACGGCGTCCTGCAGGGCGGCCGACAGCACGCCGAGGTCGTCGGCGTCCTGGGCTAGAAGGCGCAAGGGCTTGCCGTTCTCGGCCATGGCTAGAGCTCCGGCTCGCCGTCGCCCGCGATGCGGCGGACCTGAGCCCCGCAGGCGCCCAGCTTCTCTTCCAGCCGCTCGAAGCCGCGATCCAGGTGATAGATGCGGCTGACCGTGGTCTCGCCGCGCGCGACCAGGCCGGCGATCACCAGGCTGACCGAAGCGCGCAGGTCGGTGGCCATGACCTCGGCGCCTTCCAGCTGCTCGACGCCGCGCACGCGGGCCTCGCCGCCCGACACCGAGATGTCGGCGCCCAGGCGCATCAGCTCAGGGGCGTGCATGAAGCGGTTTTCGAAGATGGTCTCGCGAATCCGGCTCTCGCCCTTGGCCGTGGTCATCAGGGCCATGAACTGCGCCTGCAGGTCGGTGGCGAAGCCCGGGAACGGCGCGGTCTCGATATCGACGGCCTCCAGGCGGTGACCGTTGCGGCGGATAATGCAGCCGTCGGCGGTCTGCTCGACGCCGGCGCCGGCTTCCTTCAGCTTGTCCAGCAGAGCGTCGATCAGACCCGGACGCGCGTTGGTCAGGCGCACTTCACCGCCGGCCATGGCCGCGGCGACGGCGTAGGTGCCCATCTCGATCCGGTCGGGGATCACCGCACGGGTCGCGCCGTGCAAGCGGGCGACGCCGGTGATGGTGACGGTCGGGGTGCCGGCGCCTTCGACCTTGGCGCCCATGGCGTTCAGGCATTCCTGCAGGTCGACCAGCTCCGGCTCGCAGGCGGCGTTGTGGATCACGCTGACGCCATCGGCCAACACGGCGGCCAGCATGGCGTGCTCCGTGGCGCCCACAGAGACGAACGGGAAGGTGATCTCCGCGCCCTTCAGGCCACGCGGGGCCTGGGCGTAGACATAGCCCTCGTGCAGATCGATCTTGGCGCCCAGGGCCTCGATGGCCTGCAGGTGCAGATCCACGGGGCGCGCGCCGATGGTGCAGCCGCCGGGCAACGAGACCTTGGCCTGGCCCGAGCGGGCGACCAGCGGACCCAGCACGTTGAACGAGGCGCGCATCTGGCGGACCAGGTCGTAGGGCGCAAAGCCGCTGGTGATCTCGGCGGCGTGCAGCAGCGTCTGCTGGCCGTCGGGCCCGTCACTCTCGGTCACTTCCACGCCCAGGCGCTTGAGCAGCTTGCCCAGGAAACGCGTGTCGGCCAGGCGCGGCATATTGGTCAGGCGCAGCGGCTCGTCGGTGAGCAGGCTGGCGGCCATCAACTTGATGGCCGAGTTCTTGGCGCCGCTGACCGGGATCGACCCGTTCAACTGCGCGCCGCCGATGATGGCGATGCGATCCATTCACGTCCCTCGAACGCGCAGGCGGTGGGGGCTGCCCGCGCGGGTCACATGTGAGGGGCGGGTTCTATCCGTTGCAAGAGGGGTTGCAAGAGCTTCCCCATCTTAAGTTGGCTTCCTTACAGCGGCGCCGAGAGGTCGTAGGGCCGTTCGTCGTCCGGCCATCGCAGGTCGTGGGTGGTGCTGGCAAGGTCGAGGGCCAGCTGGATGAGCTCGATCGCCTTGCGGGTCGCCTCCAGCCCGTCGCGACCGAAGGCGGCCTTGCCGCAGTCGGTGTCGAACGCGCCGCCGTCCCCCTCCAGACGCACGGCGACCGCCCATCCCTCCCCGTCGGGATTCGCGAACGGAGCGGACATCTGAACCGTCAACGGGACGCGATCGCCGCCGCGAAGACTTATCCCCAGAAGCTTGCGAACGACGATATATGGCTGCGGCGCGGCCTCGGCGACGGCGATCGCCGGGTCGACATCCTCGCGAAAAGCCCCGCGGGCCGCGGCTTTTCGCTTCCGCAGGTTCGTCCGGAGCGCTTCGGCCAGCTTGGCTTCGCGAGTGGATTTGTCGTCGCTGATCGGCATGCGACCGGGGTGCGGCGACAAACTTCTGCGGTCAAGACGATTTTAGGCTTGGCGTTCGCGATTCCCGTCGCTATACGCCCCTCCTCTTCGCCGCGGTAGCTCAGTGGTAGAGCGCATCCTTGGTAAGGCTGAGGTCCAGGGTTCGAGTCCCTGTCGTGGCACCATCGGGACCCAAAGCAATTCAAAGCTTTGGGTCCCGACCATTAGCGAAGAGATCGTTTCCCAAATCGTCAGATGTACCCGGTGCGTTCACGCGTGAACGTGGCCGTTCTGGGAGATATTCGGGAACTGCCAGCTCCGCTCCAAGCGCGGCCAGAGAAGCGGTGTTGCGGCAGCGACCGATAGGCCACCTACGCCATTCAACCCGCGCCCAATGAGACTTGCTGCGGCTACACCGCCATCAGATAGGCTCGGACTTAAATTAGCGAGCGCTGCAAAAGCGGCGGCGGCTCCAAGCCCCACGGCCAAACCCCGCAAGCGCGGATCCCATGCACTAAAGAGCCCGCTCAAATTCCCCTTAAAGTCGCACTAGCGATAATGCTTCTCAAGATTGACTCTCGACGATTGACGCGCAACCGTCGCGCTTCCACTTGGAGAGAACGACAATGAAGCTCGGAAAATTGGTTCTGGTTTCGGCTGCCATCTCGGCAATGGTTGTCCCCACCATGGTCTCGGCCGTGCCCATAAATTACATCGAAACGACGTTCTATTCAGACGCGACAAAAACAGTCGTGGTCGGCGGGCACATCACGCCGTGCGTAAGCTATCCGTACGCTTGGGGAGAGCGCACGCCTTACTATGATATTTACAGCGAAAGCTGCCAGATCGATCACCCTGAACTTTGATAGCCAAGGCCAGCCAGCCCCTAGACGGCTCGCATGCCCATGACAATGATGAGGCCGCCGCTCCCATGAGCGGCGGCCTTTGCCCAAAGGCCGCCCTGCGGCAGCGGTGGCTTTGACTACAGGCTGAACTACGGAGCGCCGTGACGCCCGCCCTTTCGTCGCTTAGCGAGCTATGATCTCGTGCTTGCCTGCGAAGCGGGTGACGCGGCACAGATCGGGCTCTGGATTCGACGCCTTTGGGGGAAGCGCATGTCTCTGCAGCGACGCGCTAGCCTCGGCTGGACTTGCGCCGGCACCTTGCTGGCGGCCGCGGGAACCGTCCAGGCCGCGCCCATTCGGGTCGACGTCCGCGCCGGCGCTCTGCAGAACGCCCTCAACGAGCTGGCCCAGGAGAACCGGGTCGACATCCTCTACGCCGCGGACCTGGTCAGGGGTCGCCGCAGCCAGGGGCTGAAAGGCCGTTTTACCCCGGAACACGCGATAGAGCATCTCCTGGCGGGATCGGGGATCGGCTACCGGATCACGCCCGACGGCGTCTTCATCCTCTTCGAACGACGCACAGGCCAAGCCGCCGACCGCGACGACGGGGCGATCGCCGAGGTTCTGATCCTGGGTCGACGCACCCAGAACGCCGACATCCGGCGCACCGAGAACGATATCCAGCCCTACAAGGTCGCCGGGCCGCGGGATCTGGAAATCGCTCCGCAGGACAATATCGAGCAGTACCTGCGAGACCGCCTTCCCGCCAACGGCCAGGCGATCTCGCCCGGCCAGTACGTCAACAGTCCTGCAGGAACCAACTCGGCGATCGATCTGCGCGGCGTCGGCCTGCAGAGGACCCTGGTGCTGGTCGACGGACGCCGCCTGCCCAGCCTGCCATCACGCGGCGCAGGCCTGGAGCAGAGCGATCTCAACGCCATCCCTCTGGGCGCGATAGAGCGGCTCGAGATCCTGACCGCCACGGCCGGCGGCATCCATGGCCCCACCGCCATCGGCGGGGTCGTCAACGTGGTGCTGAAGCGCGACTACCGGGGTGCGGACCTGACGGTGGTCTCGGGCTTGTCCGGCCGCGGCGACGCCGGTCGCGGAAGGCTCGAAGCCCGCATCGGCTTCACGCCCGACGCTGGCCGCACCGATGTGATGCTGGCGGCTTCCTACGCGGCGGCGCAGCGTCTCACCGTCGGCCAGCGCGACTATGCGCGCCGGTCCCTGGAATGGCAGGCGCGCAACAATCCCGGCGAGTTCCTCTTCCAGCAGCGCCCCGTCAACGCCATCACGGTGCGCAGCAGCCAAGGCGAGTCGTTGCGGCTGGACGCGGCCTATGGCGGCGCGGCGCTCAGCAGCAGCTACACTTTTCTGCCGTTGGGCTTCCAGGGAACCGACCAGGAGAAGGCCGCCGTGCTGGTCGCCAACGCCGGGCGGCTGCCGACATCGTCGCCCGCCGGCACGGCGGGCGACGACACCTCGCTGATCTCGACGCCCAAGACCTATTCGATCCTGTTCAGCGCCCGTCACAGGCTCAGCGACCGGATCGAGATCTTCGCCGATGGCCTGGACTTGCATGACGAGGCCCGAACGGTCACGCCCAAGTCACCGGGCTTTCGCAGCGAGAGTCACGCCAACGCGGCAGGAAACCTGTTCGCCAACACGGTCTATTTCAACTTTCCCCTCCAGGACCTGGTCGAGACCCGGACGACGACGGTCGATGTTCGCCGCTTCACCGGCGGGATGATCGCGACGCTTCCCGGGCGCTGGCGGGGGTCAGCCGACTATACGGTCGGCCGTTCGGTGCTGACCGCCGAAAGCCAGAGCACGGTTCTCAGCGGTTTCGGCTCCGCGCTGTGGGACGGGTTCGCCGGAGCGCGCGGCCAGCCGCCGGTCATGCCGCTTGGCGACTATTCGGCGCTTCAGTCGGCGGCAATGGCCTACGCTTCACCGTCCGGCGGCCGAAGCCGGCTGACCACCCAGTTCAGCAGCGGCGTCGTACGCGCGGCAGGTCCGCTTATCGACCTTCCAGGAGGGCCGCTCACGGCGACCTTGCTGGGCGAGGTTCGTCGCGAGCGCATGCCGCAGTCGGACTATGTGTTCACGAGCACAGGCGTGACCTTTCAATCGCCGACGCCTGATCGGGTTCAGCGCGTCACGTCCGGCTATGCCGAGCTTCGCGCGCCCCTGCTCGGCCGCGACGCCTCCATCGCACCGCTGCGCGGCCTCGAGCTGCAGTTGGCCGTGCGCCGCGACGCCATCAAGACCACCTTCCCAGACACAGTCCTGACCGGGGTGGCGAACGTGATGATCCGGACCTCCGCCCGTCACGAAGCCGATGTGTTCACCCTGGGCGCGCGCGCTTATCCGGCCGACTGGCTGATGCTGCGGGCCAGCGCCGCAACGGGTGAGTCTCCGCCTGACCTGACCCACCTCCAGCAGCTCGGCATCGTCGCCAGCAACGCCGCCGTCTTTCCCACGACCGACCCCAAACGCGGCGATCGCCCCATCGTCGCCGACGGTCCGTTCCTGTGGGGCCGAACCGGGTGGCATGACATCGGCCAGGAAAAGGGCCTGACGCGATCGCTTGGCGTCGTGCTCAACCCGTCGGGCGCCAAGGGGCCGCGCCTGTCGATCGACGTCTCGCGCCTTGAGATCCGCGACGAGATCGGAGCTTCCGGCATCGACTACAACGACATGCTGGCCCACGAAGAGCGCTATCCCAACCGCGTCATTCGCGAACCGCTGTCCGCGGCCGACGCAGCCCTTGGCTATACCGCCGGCCGCATCGTGGCGCTGTATGGCGGGCTGGGAAACGTCGGACGGACCGTCGCCGAAACCGTGGACTTTCAGCTGGAGTGGACGGCCCCGCCGATCTTCCGGGGCGAGACGCTGGTCTACGGCGCCGCGACCTGGCAACCCACCTTGCGCACCCGGCGCAGACCCGGCGCGCCCTGGCTGGACCGGGTCGGCTACCGCGACGGCCCCCTTGAATGGCGGGGAAATGGCGGCGCCCAATGGCGGCGCGGCCCGCTGATGATGGACCTTAACGTCCAGTATCTGGGCCGCTCCAGCCCCCGCTGGTCGGCCTACAGCGTGGTGCTGTTCCAGACTGCGGCCCGTAACCAGACCAGCGCCCATGTCGCCTCCCGAGCCTATCTGGACCTGACCGCGCGTCGCCGGTTCGCGTTCGCCGACGGGCAGGCGCTGGACGTGCGGGTCGCCGTGCAGAACCTCTTGGACACCAGTCCCCCGATCGTCGCCGACCCTATCCACATGGGCTACGACTACCGCAGCGATCCGCGCAGGCGGCGCTTCGAACTCAGCCTTTCAGGCCATTTCTAGGTCCGGCGCGACCATGTGAGGGTTCTTCGAAAACCTGCGTTCTCCCCTGACGAGCCGTCCGCCTGGACGCTCGGTCGCGGCCATTCCGCGCCATCCTGGAGAACAACAGGTGTTCAAGCTCGCCCCGGCCGCCCTGGCGGCCCTCTTCCTCTCAACCTCGGCGCTGGTCTCGACGGCGCAGGCCCAGGTCAAGCCGTTCCCGGCCGACTTCAAGACCCAGGACATCGCCGCCAACGGCGTGACGATCCATGTCCGTGTCGGCGGCAAGGGCCCGGCCGTCGTGCTGCTGCACGGCTACGGCGAGACCGGCGACATGTGGGAGCCGATGGCCGCCGAACTGGCCAAGACCCACACCGTCATCGTGCCCGACCTGCGGGGCCTTGGCCTGTCGTCAAAGCCTGCATCCGGCGGTTATGACAAGAAGACCCAAGGCCAGGACGTGGCCGGCGTGCTGGACACCCTGAAAGTCGGCAAGGTCGATCTGGTCACCCACGATATCGGCAACATGGTCGGCTACGCCTTCGCCGCCGAGCATCGCGACCGGGTCGGACGCTTCGTGCTGATCGATGCGCCGCTGCCGGGCGTCGGCCCCTGGGAGGAGGTCCTCAAGAACCCGCTGCTGTGGCACTTCCGGTTCGGCGGTCCAGATATGGAGCGCCTGGTCGCCGGCCGCGAGCGCATCTATCTCGACCGTTTCTGGAACGAGTTCTCGGCCACGCCCGCGCGCTTCACCGAGGCGTCGCGCCAGCACTACGCCAAGCTCTACGCCCAGCCCGGCGCGATGCATGGGGGCTTCTCGCAGTTCGCCGCCTTCGACCAGGACGCCGTCGACAACAAGGCCTTCATGGCCCAAGGCAAGCTGGACATGCCGGTGCTGGCCCTGGGCGGCGAGAAGTCGTTCGGCCCGATGATGGCGACGGTCATGCGGTTCGCCGCCAGCAACGTCACCGAGGGCGTGGTCCCCGACTCCGGTCACTGGATCATGGAAGAAAACCCCAAGGCCACGGTGGCGATGGTGCGCGACTTCCTGGACGCCAAGCCGTGAGCCGGCGGGTCTGCGCCAGCGCCGCGTTCGCGCTGATCGCCGTCGCTGGCGCGGCCTCGGCCCAGGGGCCGATGCTGCGCCTGACGCCTATGGAGATCGAGAGCCTGGCGCAGGGCGGCGCGGGTCCCGGGACGTCCGGCGTCGCCGGCATCCGCACGACGACGCTCTATGGCGATCCCCGCAAGGCCGGCCCCTACACGATCGCCTTGCGTGCGCCGCCCAATGTGCGGATCGCCGCCCACGGCCATCGCGATGAGCGCACCGCCATCGTCGTCGCCGGCGTCTGGCGCTTCGGCTACGGCCGCAAGGCCGACGAGACTCTGGTCAAGACACTGCCGCCGGGCAGCTTCTACAGCGAACCGGCCGGGGTCGAGCACTTCGCCATGACCGGTCCCGAAGGAGCGACCGTCTACATCTCTGGCTTTGGCCCGACGAGCACCGACTATGTGGAGGCCGCGGACACGCCCAAGCCCTAGGCGCCGCAAACGGGAGCAGGGCCCAGCGCCCTGCTCCCGCCCTCACGAATGAGCCGTCTACCGCCGCTGGGAGACCAGCTCATAGGTATTGGCGTCACGGGCGATCATCCTCACGGGCAGGACTTCGGAAACAGACCGCCCGAACCGCTTGATGTCGCCCGTCCTGAAGACGCCAGTGATCCGAAGGGCCGCCACCTTGGGATCCTTGATGACGATCTGCGCACGCGTGTGACGGTTCAGAAGACCGACCGCTTCGGACAGCGGCTGATCGCGAAACTCGACCACGCCCTGACGCCAGCTGAGGGCTTCGCCGAGGTCGGCGGGCGACACCTTGCCCGCGCTCCCCGTCTGGACGGAGAATGCCTGCCCCGGCGCGAGCTTGATGGGCGGCGCCGCGCGATCCGCCACCGAAACGCTTCCCTCGGCCAGAACCACGCGGAGGGCGCGCGGCGTCAATTGAACATCAAACTGCGTACCAAGCGCGGTGATCACGCTGGAGCCTGCCTGGACAGCGAAGGGACGTGTGCGGTCGTGGGAAACGTCGAAGAACGCCCGCCCCTTCTGCAGCCGCACGTCACGTCGCCTGCCTGAGAAGGCCACATCCAGCGCACTGTCGGCGTCGAGCGTGACGCGGGTTCCGTCCGGCAGGTCGACGATGGATTTCTGCCCCTTGCCGGCGACATAGTCCGCCTGTCCGAAGGCCGCGAGCGACGGAGGGTCTTGGAGCGCGACGGACACCGGCTGCGCCGAACGGCCCAGCCATCCTCTTTGAACGCCCGTGAACAGCGCCACCGAGACCAGCGCCAGCACGATCGACGCGGCGATCAGCCCCGGCCAGAGCGACCTGGCCATAGGCTCGGGCCCGGCCTGCCTGGCGGCCCGCGTCAGGGCCGCGATCATGTCGCTGTCGGCCGCGTCGTCGAAGACCTGCCACATCTGTTGAGCCTGAGCCCAGGCGTCGCGGTGGGCTTGGCTCTCGTCCAGCCAAGCCGCGAACTGCTCGCGCTGCGGCGCTTGGTCGAGGTCCTCGCGGGCCAGCCATCGCGCGGCGGCCTGGGCCGGGGTGAGATGTTCGCGGGTCATCGGACGCCTCCCGCATGGGCCATCAGATGCTCGATGGCGCGAACCATATGCTTCTCCACCGCGCTGACCGACAGACCCAGCTGGTTGGCGATGGCCTGGTGGCGCAGACCGTCGATCCGGCGGAGCAGAAAGATCGTCCGCGTACGCTCGGGCATGGTCATCAAGGCTGCAGCGGCGGCGTTCAGAGCCTGCTTGCCGGCATAGATGCGCGCGGGGTCGAAGTCCTGATCGCTCCGAAGATCCGGATCCAGTCCGACATGCTCGTCGGCGCGCCGCACGGTGCGGCGGCGATAGCGGTCGGCCAGCACGCTGGCCGCGATCTGGAAGATATAGGCGCTGGCGTGCTCAGTGTTGGCGGGGGCCCCGCGCACGGTCAGGCGCAAGAAAACCTCCTGCACGAGATCCTCGACCTCGCTGGCGTTGCGAACCCGCCGGCGGAAGTAGACAGCCAGGGAGCCGCGCATCGCCGCGGCCTGCCGGGCGAAGATGTCTGCGCGCGCAGCGGCGTCGGAAGCGTCGCTCATCAGCCCCTCTCGCGCCATTCCCATCAGAGACTCCGCGTTCTGCCCAACGGTCAAGCCGGCATCGGCCGTCGGGAAGGCAGAACGCAGCGCCGCTTGAAGTCCTCATCGAAAAAGGCGGCGAGTGAGGAAATCTCGACGACCTGCGTTCGACGAGACAGGGCGGCGCACGATGCAGCGGTCCATCGGAGACGACGCATGGCGAACCTCAGCAGCCCGCCCCTGAAAGGCGGCGACAGCCCCCGCGCGCCAGGGCCGTTCGCCTCCCCCGGTCTCTCGCCCTGGCAGGAGCGCAAGGTGCTGCGTCACATCGACGAGCACCTGCCTGACACCTTGACCATCCAGGCCTTGGCCGCCCTCGCTGGCTTGAGCGCCAGTCATTTCGCGCGTCGCTTCCGCGCCAGCTTCGGCGTCGCCCCGCGTCACTACCTTGTCCAGCGCCGGCTCGAGCACGCCAAGGCGCTGATGCGACAGACCCGCGCGCCGCTCTGCCAGATCGCCCTGGCCAGCGGCTTTTCAGACCAGGCCCACATGTCCCGGACCTTCCGCACGACCATGGGTCTGCCGCCGAGCCAATGGCGACGCCAGCAGGCGCCGGACCCCTATTTCGGAGAAGGCGCAGCCTCACGAGGTCCGGACGGCGCATGCTGCGGCAAGCGCGGCAGACCGCCGATCATGCCGTCCGGCCGCGCCTTGGCCAGCATGCGTTGATAGGCCGGACGCTCCTCGATCTTGACCTTCCAGGCCGCGACGTGAGGGAACTGCGCCTCGTCGACCAGGTTCAGGCCGGTGGCGGCGTTGAGGGGGAACATCATCATGATGTCCGCGCCCGAGAACGCCGGGCCGCCGAACCAGGGATGCTGCGCCAGGAAGTTTTCCGCGAACTGCACGACGGCCTCGGAATCGACCAGGCGCGACCGCTGCTTGGGCGGCTGGGCCGTCCAGGCGCGATAGTCGGAGAACAATCGCGCCGCCAGACTGCCCTCGGCATAGTGCATCCACATCAGGTGATCGGGGTAGTCACGGCTGTCCAGCGCGGGCTGCAGGCGGCCCGGCGCATGGCGGTTGAGGATCAGCTCGATGATCGCGCCGGACTCGACCAGCACCTGATCGCCGTACTTCACGGTCGGCGCCATCGGCACCACGGGGCTGAATTCGCGGATCAGGGCCATGGAGCCGGCCAGGTCGCCACGCTTGAACTTCAGCTCATAGGGCAGGCCCAGCTCTTCCATCAGCCAGACCAGACGCTCGGAACGGCGGCCTTCCAGGTGATAGATCGTCACCGGCGGCATAGGGGCCGCCTTGGCCTTGGCTTCGGCGGCGGAGGCGATCAGCGGCGCGGCGGCCAGGCCGGCTAGAGCGCCCAGCGACGCGCGGCGTCCCATCGACTGTTTCATGTGGCGTTTCCTGAGAATGATGTCGTTTGGAGAAAGGGGGCGAGGCGTCGTCCGCCGCCTCGCCCCGTCCGCAGCGCCGGCAAGAGCGCTGCGGCTAGCGGGTGCTAGAACGCGACGTCCAGGCTGATGCCGGCCCGGCGCACGGAGTCGGGGCTGAAATACTGGACGTAGCCGCCCGGGTTCAGCGCCGTGACCGGCGACGGCGTGATCTGGGCGGCGTAGCGCTTGTCCAGCAGGTTGCTGGCGTACAGCGACACGCTCCAGGCCTTGTCCGGCGCCGAGACGCCGATTCGCCCGCCCAGCAGGCCATAGGCCTTCTGGATCGTGCCCGGGTCGCCGCTGATCGAGTAGTTGACGTCGCTCTGCCAGTTCCAGTTGGCCTGGAAGAAGCCGCGCAGGTCCGGGGTCAGGGGCCGTTCATAGACGGCGCTGAAGCCGTAGACCCAGTCGGGCACGCCGGCCAGGCTGAGGCCCTTGGCGTTGAAGAAGCCGTCCAGCGAGGTCGGCGTAGCCGGCGGCGCGCTGCACGGCCCGCCCTGGGCGATCTTGGGCTGGCCGAAATAGCACTGCACGCCGTTGAAGTCGGCGTAGCGGGCGTGGGTGTAGGCCACGCCAGCCGTGAGGCTGAGGCCCGTCATCGGCCGCGCCATCAGATTGGCCTCGACACCGCGCGTCTTGATCTCGCCGGCGTTGGTGATGCGCGAGGAATAGGTGGCGCTGGTCAGGTCGGAGACCTGGGCCTGGAAGTTCTTGACCGTGGTGGCGTAGACATTGGCGTTCAGGATCAGGCGGCGATCGAGGAACGCGGCCTTCATGCCGGCCTCGTAGCTGGTCGGGATCTCGGGCTGCACCCGCTGGTCGGCCACGGCGGTGGCGGCGCTGAGACCGCTGAAGCCGGGGCCCTTGTAGCCGCGCGACACCGTCGCATAGACCATGACGTCGTCGCTGAAATTGTAGCGCGGACCGATCCGCCACGAGACGTTGGTGTTGTCGACCTCCTGGTGGAAGCTCAGCGTGACCGAGCCGGGGATGTAGACAGCACCCGGTGTCGGGGCCCGGCGGTAGTCCAGGGTGATCTCGTCGCGCGTGACCCGGGCCCCGGCGATCAGATCCAGCTTGGGCGTGATGTGCAGCCCGACCTGGCCGAACGCCGCATAGCTGGTCGAATTGATGTCGTTGACCGTCGAGGTCTCGAAGATCGTGCCCAGCGGCGCGCCGGGGATGATCGGCACGACCGCGCCGTTCGAGGCCGGCACGATCCAGCTGAGCTGCCCCCGCTGCCGGATCAGCGACGAGGCCTTGGAGTGGAAGAGATAGAGGCCGGCGACATAGTCGAAGCGCTCGCCGATCGGCGAGGTCAGGCGCACTTCCTGGCTGAGCCAGTCGGTCTTCCCTGCCCCGCCATTGGTGTCGACATAGCTGACCGTCGTCAGGTCGCCGTCATAGAAGGCCTCGCGCTTGACCGAACGATAGGCGCTGATCGAGGTCAGGGTGTGCTCGCCCATCCCATAGTCGATCTGCAGCGTGCCGCCCTGGGCGCTGGACTTGCCTTGCGAGGGACCGTTGGCGGCCACCTGCAGGTTCTTCGGCCCGGCGACAATGTCGTAGCGGGCGTTGACGACGGCCGGGGCGTAGCCCGGCGTGACCTTGCGCCAGGTCGACGAGCAGCAGAAGGCGTTGTTGTCGGTGCGGTCGGCCGAGAAGAACACGGTCAGATCGTCATTGGGCCGCCACAGCGCCTTCAGGGTCAGGGTGCTGACGTCCTGCGGGTCGGTGAAGACGTTGTCCTTGGCGACGTTGCGGATCAGGCCGTCGCGCTCGTTCTTGGTGGCGACCAGGCGCAGGGCGAAGGTCTCGCTGACCGCCACATTGCCGATGGCTTGCAGGATCTTCTCGCCGCGCTCGCCGTACTGGAGATGCAGCTCGCCGCTGTTCTCGTTCAGCACGGGGCGCTTGGTGATGAAGTGCACCAGGCCCGCCGAGGCGTTCTTGCCGAACAGCATGCCCTGCGGCCCGCGCAGGATCTCGACCCGCTCGATGTCGGCCAGGGTGGCCAGGCTGGCGGGATCGGCCAGCACCACGCCATCGACGACGGTGGAGATGCTCTGCTCGATGCCGGCCGAGAAGCTGCTGGTGCCCACGCCACGGATCGTCAGGCCCGAAGCGCTGCTGCTGAGGCTCTGCTTGAACCGGACGCTGGGGTCGATCAGCGACAGCTGCTGGGGCTGGGTGACGTTCATGGCCGCCAGGGTCTCGCCGCGCGCGGCGGTGATGGCCAGCGGCACGTCCTGGACGTTCTCGGCCCGCTTCTGGGCGGTGACCATGATCTCGTCGACGATGACGCCAGAACTTGTGACGAGAGGGGGGTTGGCGGCCCGGGCCGTAGCCTCCTCCGCCAGGGCGCTATTGGCGGCGAACAGGGCGGCGGCGGCGAACGAGGCCCCCGTCAGCAGATCCGACTTGCGGACCCGCGAAAGACGCGATTGGAAAGGCAAGGCGCATTCCTCCATGAGCCGCTTGGCGGCTTCTTTTGTGATCTTCTGGGCGCAGGTCCTCGTCGCCCGCCACGCGTGCGGTCGCCGAAGCCGGGTGGTCGGGTCCACCGTCTCTATGGGACGTCATCCGGGCCCGGGATGATTAAGTAACGCTATCGTCACTTAACTGGCATGACAAGGCCCTTCGAACGCGCGTTCGTCAGGCCGTGGTGCTGGGCCTCTCGGCGATCCGGTCCAGCCAGGCCAGGACCTGGGCGCAGTCATCAGGGACCGCGACGCCGATGAACTGACCGAACTGGATCGTGGTCACCGCGACGATGTCGGCCATGCTGTAGGCGTCGCCGGCGATGAAGGCGCGATCGGCCAGCTCACCGTCCAGCCAGCGATAAGTCCGCTCGACATGGGGGCGGTTGGACTCGCCGAAATCCTTGTACTGCGTCAGCAGCGCCGCCGTCAGCGGATGGGTGTGACGCCAGATATGGGCGATCGGCAGCATCAGCTGCAGCTCGATGCGGCGGATCCACATGTCGATCGTCGCCTGCTCTTTCGGCGTCTCGCCAAACAGCGACGGCTGCGGGTTCAGGCCTTCCAGATAGCGACAGATGCTGACGCTCTCGCTCAGGAACGTGCCGTCATCCAGCTCGAGCACGGGCACCTGGCCCAGCGAGTTCTTCTCCAGAAAGGCGCTGGCCTTGTGGGCCCGCTCGCGCAGCGGCACCCGCTCGTGTTCCAGCGTCAGACCCTTCTCGGCCAGGAAGATGCGAACGCGGCGCGGATTGGGCGCGGGGTTGTCTTCGCCATAGAGCTTCATGTGTCGTCGCCTCCCCAGGTCGGGGTCTCGACGCCCCGTCAGTTAAGTAACGCTATCGTCACTTAATGTGGGAGGCAACCGCCATTTGACGCGGTGCGTATCAGACCGTCTTGGCCGGGCGCGGCTCGCCGTACTTCTTGGCCAAAGCCTTGGCGCCGGCGACCACCGCCAGAGTGATCGCATCGATCATCGCGTCGTCGTCGCCATCGCGGGCGTCCAGAGCGCCCGCCGTGCCGGCCACCATGAACCACGCATACTGCTTGGCCTGACGTGGCGGCAGACCGAACGCCTTCTGCAGACCCAACGCCCAGCCGTCGGCGTCGGCCTTGCGATTAGCCTTGGCGCGCTCGGCAAGCGGGCCGCAATCACGCACCAGACGCATAAAGAGTTCGCCCCGCTCGTCGGCGCGGCGGCACCAGTACTTCAAGGCGCCGCGCACCCAGTCCTCGAAGCTGGACGCCGGCCCGACTTCGGTCGCCAGGCGCTCGACATAGATCTGGGTCTCACGGTCGAACAGCGCCGTCAGCAGGTCGTCGCGATCGGTGAAATAGCGATAGCCCAACGCCTTGGTGACGCCCGTCAGATGCGCCACGCCATCCATGGTGACCGCGGCGACCCCTTGCTGGATGACGATCTGCGCCGCCGCATCCAGGAAGCGTTCGCGTCGTTCGGCGCCTTTCAACCGTGTCTGAGTCATCCTGGCCTCGAAGCTGCGAACCCTCCTAATGGCGCGATGGCGTTGAGCGTGGCAAGGGCGAGCTTGCCCGCTGGCCAAACCTCAGACCGGAAGCGCCGTGGTGTACTTCACCAAGTCGAGGGCGAAGTGCGACGAGGCCCCGGCCACCGAGGGCTGGTTGAGCAGCTGACGCATCAGATAGGCGTTGTAGTCGGCGACGTCGGCGACCACGATGCGCAGCATGTAGTCCCAGTCGCCGGACATCGAGAAGCACTCGACGATCTCGGGCTGGGTGCGCACGAAGGCCTCGAAACCATCGCGAGCATCCTTGGCGTGACTGGCCATGCGCACATTGCAGATGACGTTGACGCCGCGTCCGACCCGAGCCGGATTGACCAGGCGAACCGTCTTTTCCAGAAGCCCGGCTGCCTCCATCGACTTGATGCGACGCCAGCACGAAGCGCTGGAGGCCCCCACCCTCTCGGCCAGCTCTGCGTGGCTGACCGTGGCGTCTTCCTGCAGGATCGTCAGGATGCGACGCGACACCGGGTCCAGATCGAGTTCAGATTTCATATTAGGCACTTATACCGAACATTCATTTCGGAAATAGCTTCGTTCACCAGGAAGATTGAAACGCAGCCCCACTCATGGCGTGCGAACGTTTCAACATGAAAGAGACGCCCCTCGACCGCCCCGCCGACGCCTCGGCCGACTGGACCATTCCGCAGAACTGGGCTGCCTACACGCCACAGGAACATGCGATGTGGGACCATCTCTTCGCCCGCCAGGCCACCATGCTGCGCGGCCGCGTCAGCCCCACCTTCCTGGAGGGTCTCGACGTTCTGCGCCTGTCCAAGCCCGGCATCCCGGACTTCGAGGAGCTGTCGGAGCGCCTGCAGAAGGCCACCGGCTGGAGTGTTGTGGCCGTGCCTGGGCTGGTGCCCGACGACGTCTTCTTCGACCATCTGGCCAATCGCCGGTTCGTGGCCGGCAACTTCATCCGTACGCCCGAGCAGATCGACTATCTGCAGGAGCCGGACATCTTCCACGACGTCTTCGGCCACGTGCCGCTGCTGGCCAACCCGGTATTCGCCGACTACATGCAGGCCTATGGCGAGGGCGGGCTGCGCTCTCTGAAGTACGGCGCCCTGCACAAGCTGGCCCGACTGTACTGGTACACCGTCGAATTCGGCCTGATCCGCGAGGACGGCGACCTGCGTCTGTACGGCGCCGGCATCGTCTCCAGCTATGGCGAGTCGATCTTCGCCCTCGACGATCCCTCGCCCAACCGCATCGGTTTCGATCTGAAACGAGTCATGCGGACCAACTACCGGATCGACGACTACCAGCAGACCTACTTCGTCATCGACAGCTACGAGGACCTGTTGCGCCAGACCCTGGAAACCGACTTCGCGCCGCTCTATGCCGAGCTGGAAACGGCCGAGGACCTGGCCACCGACACCGTGCTGGCCAGCGACATGATCGTCACGCGCGGCACGCAGACCTACGCCCAGTCGAAGGCGTCGTGACCGCCATGCGCGTCTTGCTGACCGGCGCCGACGGCGCCCTGGGCGTGGTGGTCGATCACGCGTTTCGCGCCGACGGAGCGGCCGTCGCCGCCCTCGCGGGAGCCGCCGCGCAAGACAGGCCGGACGACGGCGTGTTCGCGGCTGGCGACCTGGCCAACGAAGCCAACGCCCAAGTCGTCGTCGACCGCGCTGCGGCGCATCTGGGCGGCTTCGACGCGGTCGTCCATCTGGTTGGCGGCTTCCGGTGGACGACGATCGGCGAGGCCAGCCTGTCGGACTGGACCGGACTCTTCGCCGGCAACGTCGGTACGGCGGTCGCGACCCTGAAAGCCGCCCTGCCCCACCTGGCCGATGGCGGAGCGATCGTCTTGGTCGGCGCCAACAGCGCTCAGCCGGCCGGCCTGGGCTTTGGCCCCTATGGCGCGGCCAAGGCTGGCGTCGCGAGACTGACAGAGGCCTTGGCCGCCGAGCTGCGTCCGCGCAGGATCCGCGTTAATGCGGTGCTGCCGTCGATCATCGACACGCCGCAGAACCGACTCGACATGCCCGACGCCGACCCCGCCCAATGGACCCATCCGGCCGCCATCGCCGATGTCATCCTGTTCCTGACCCGTCCGGCAGCCCGGGCGATCACCGGCGCCCTGGTGCCGGTCACCAACGCCGTGGAGCGCTAGACGATGATCAACGCCCTGTCCGAAACCGAACGCACCCATGCCCTGACCAACTTGCCGCTGTGGCGCTTCGACCCGGCCCGCAACGCTCTCTATCGCCGCCTGCAGTTTCGCGACTTCGCCGAGGCGCTTGGCGCGATGGTCCAGATCGGGGTGATGGCAGACAAGGCTGATCACCATCCCGAATGGTCGAACGTCTACAACACCGTCGAGATCTGGCTCACCACCCACGACGCCAACGGTGTTTCGACGCGCGACCTCGCCTTGGCCCAGGCCATCGACGGCTGCGTGCGCCAGGGCGTCTGACCTCGTCCGCCGCTATCGACGGATCGTTTCCAGGATCACGGGGCCGTACGCGCCGACGTCACTTTCGGCAGCGGGCCTGCGGACCGTTGAACTGTGACAGATCAATCGCCTGGGCCATGGCCGTATAGCCCTGATCGTTGGGGTGCAGGCGGTCGTCGCGGGCGAAGTCGGCGCGCATGGCCTCGGGCTTGGCCGGGTCCTGCAGAGCCTTATCGAAGTCGACGACGCTGTCGAACTCGCCGCTATCGCGGATGAAGGCGTTGAGGGTCCTGCGCGCGGTTTCCGACCGCTCGTCGAAGCGCTCCGAGCCGGCGAAGCCGGTCAGCGTGCCGCCGATGACCTTGATCCCGCGCAGATGCAAGCGGGCGATGATCTGGCGATAGGCGGCGATGACCTCTTCGGCGCTACGGCCGACATTGGCCGGATCGCCGTCGTGGCGGATGTCGTTGATACCCTCGATCAGGATCACGTGGGTGACGCCGGGCAGCGAGAGCACGTCGCGGTCGAGGCGCGCGCGGACGTTCGGACTACGACCGTCGCGAACCACCTGGTTGCCGCTGATCCCGGCATTGGCGACGACATAGGCGCCCGGACAGGCGGCCTCGAAGCGGCGTGCCAGGACCGAAGGCCAGTCGGCCTCGGCGCCCAAGGTCGCGCTGGAGCCCTCGGTGATCGAGTCGCCCAGCGCCACCACCACGGCCGGCGGCTTGTCGGCCAGGCCGTAGACGGCCGAGATGAAGCTCTGGCGGCGGTCCAGCTTGGCGTCAGCCGGCACAGGCGCATTGCCGGCGCCGATCCGCACCGCCGTGCGGCGCACCACGCCGCGCGTCGCGCCCTTCGCGTGCAGGCTGACGCTCAGCAGATCGGCGCGCTTGACCGCGATCGGCAGCGGATCGCTGACCAGGGCCACGCCCACCGGCACGACGATGTCGCGCGCGCCGCCGAAGGTGACCGGCAAAACCCGGCCGTCGGCGCCGGTGGCGGTCAGGCCGTCCAGAGCCAGCGGCTCCAACCCCAACTCGTTGCTGATCCGCAGACGCACGGCCTTGGCCGCCACGCCCATGCGCAGATCCTGGCGAATGGTCTGGTCCTGATAACCGATCGGTGCCTTGGCGGCGTCGACGTCGAACCGCGGCGGAGCGGCGGCGGCCGTCCAGGCCGGCCTCCATTCGGAAGTAGCTCTCTGCGCGAACGCAGGCGACCCGGCCAGCGTCAGCAGAAGCGCGATCGTGGCCGGGCCGCGGCGCATCACGAGAAGAACATCCCGCCGTTGATGTCGATATTGGCGCCGGTCACGAACGACGAGGCGTCCGAGGCCAGATAGGCCACGGTCTCGGCGACCTCCTCGGGACGGCCTTGACGACGCAGCGGCGTGTTGCCGGCCACGGCGGTGCGCACTTCCGGCTTGGTGAAGGTGTCGTGGAAGCTGGTGGCGATCATGCCCGGGCACAGGCTGTTGACCCGCACGCCCTTGGGACCCAGCTCCTTGGCCATCGAGCGGGTGAAGGTCATCAGCGCGCCCTTCGACGTCGCATAGATCGAGGCGCCAGGGCCGCCGCCGTCGCGGCCGGCCTGGGACGCGAAGTTGATGATCGAGGAGCCTTCCGGCATCAGCGGAGCCACGGCCCGGGTCGTCAGATAGGCCGACTTCAGGTTCAGGGTCATGACCTTGTCGAAGAAGGCCTCGTCGATGTCGGCCAGTTGCCGGCGCTCGACCATGCCGCCGGCCAGGTTGACCAGGATGTCGATCTTGTCGCCATAGGCGGCCTTGGCCGCCGCAACCAGGGAGTCGACGCCCGCGGCCGTCGTCACGTCGGCGCGATGCACGATGGCCTCGCCGCCCGCCGCCTTGATGCTCTCCAGCGTCTCGGCCGCGCTGGCCTCGTCGTTGGCGAAGTTGATCACGACCTTCGCGCCTTCGCGGGCGAGAACGCGGGAGACGTCGCGGCCGATATCGCGACCACCGCCAGTGACGATGGCGACCTTGTCCTTGAGGCGCATGAATTAGTCCTTCGAAGCTTGGGAAGTGGCCGCCTGAACCGGCGCGATGCGACCGGTGACGAACCAGAGGGAAAGGATGGAAAGGGGAACCAGGGCGGCGACCAGGATGAAGATCGGGCCGTAGGAAACCTTGGTCATCACCGGGACCAGCCAGGTGGTGATCAGCGTGCCGGCGACGGCGGCCATGCCGCCAATGCCGGCGAGGGACCCGACCGAGCGACCGTCGAACAGGTCACCCGGGATGGTCTGGATGTTGCCGATGGCGATCTGGAAGCCCAGCAGCACGCCGGCGATGACCAGGACCGCCAAGGTCGGATCGGTCATGAACGGCGCTGCGATCAGGCACGGGATCATGATCAGCCCGCCCAGGGTGACGGTCAGCTTGCGGGCCATGCCCGGCGAGCGTCCCGACTTGATCAACTGCCCCGACAGCCAGCCGCCGACCATGCTGCCGATCATCGCGCCGACATAGGGGACCCAGGCGAAGATGCCGATTTGCTTGATGTCGAACTTGAAGGTCTCGGCCAGGTAGATCGGCAGCCAGGAGACGAACAACCACCAGATCGGATCCAGGAAGAAGCGCGACAGGATCACGCCCCAGCTTTGGCGGTGCGACAGCAGTTGCTTGACGGTAGGCACGTAGACGGGGGCCAGGGCCTCGTCGGTCGCATGGGCCGTAGGCTTGTCCAGGATCAGCACGCGCTCGGCGTCGCTGACCCAGGGGTGACGGTCCGGGCCAGCGCGATAGATCACCAGCCAGGGCAGGAGCCACAGGAAGCCCAGGACACCAACCATCAGGAACGTGCCCTTCCAGCCCAGCCACAGGAAGATCAGCGCGATCAGCGGCGCCGAAATGATCGCCCCCACCGAGGCGCCGGCGTTGAAGATGCCCTGGGCCAGGGCGCGCTCCTTGGCCGGGAACCACTCGGCATTGGCCTTGACCGCGCCGGGCCAGGCGCCGGCCTCGCTGACGCCCAGCATGGCGCGGAAGATGCTGAACGACAGGATCGAGCTGGCCAGGGCGTGCAGCATGATCGAGATCGACCAGAAGCCGATCGACAGGGCAAAGCCCAGCCGCACGCCGATCGCGTCGAACAGCTTGCCGAACACAAACTGCCCCAGGGCGTAGAACAGCATGAAGATCGTAACCAGCAGGGCATAGTCCTGCTTGGTCGCGCCGATCTCGGACGCGATCTCGGGCCACATCACCGCCAGGGCGTTGCGGTCGATGTAGTTGACCACGGTGGCCACCGCGATCAGGCCGATGATGACCCACCTCATGCCGGACTTCATCGTCATCTCCTCAGCGGTCGAACCGGGCGTAGGGCCCAGTCCACTCGTAGGCCTGGCCGTCGATCCGCACGGCGTGGGCGGCGGTCTTGGAAACATCGTCGGCCACGGCCAGCGCCAGCTTGCGGCCCGAGGCCAGGGTCAGCACGATCACCTCGGCCCCCTCGCCGCGCGTGCGGGCGATGTCGCGGATGCGGCTTGTGCTGCCGGCCACCGTCTCGGCGGTCGGGTCGTAGACGCCGTGCGGCTCCAGCACCGAGAAGAAGCTGGCCTGGGCCTGGCCCTGCATGCGCTGAATCAGGGCCGGCTCGCGCCGCAGGTTGAAGTTGGGATCGTTGGCGCCGCTCTCCACCAGCAGGGCGCTGGTCGGGGCCGAGGCGCCGAAGCGATAGGTGTAGAACCGCCCGCCCAGCAGCCAGGTCAGGCTACGGGTCTTGTCCGAAGGCGCCGCGACGGCGTCGACCCACAGGTGCTGGTAGCCAGAGTCCTTGCCCAGCACCGGCCGCTCGCGGACCGAGTGCTCGGCCGCAAAGGCGGTGACGATGTGACCGTTGAAGTGCAGCGGCAGGTCGTAGTCGGCCGCCTTGCCGCCCTGGGCGCGGAACAGGTCGATGACGACGGGATAGGCCAGGTCCGGATGCTCGACCATGGCCAGGGTGCGGGTTAGGACGACGCCGTCATAGGCCTTGTCCATCCGGGCCGAAGCGATCTGCAGGCCCTCGCCCGCCTTGTAGAACAGCGGCGTGGTCGGATGCTCCTCGCCCACGCGCCAGTCGGCGCCGAACTGGCTTTTCTGGTCAACCACCAGGGTGTTGTGGGCCACGGTCTGCATGGCCCAGCTGTCGTTCTCGTCCAGATAGCCGCCGCCGCCCTTGGCCTCGACATTGAGGAAGCGGGCGGCGCCATAGTCGCGCACGATCGCCTGGCCGTTGTCGTAGAACAGCCAGTTCAGGCGGTCGAAGTGGCCATGACCCTGGCCCTGCTGGGTGTTCTTCATCACCAAGGCCTGGCCGTTGGCCCCGCCGCGGCGCAGGAAGACCAGGTCGCCGAGGTCGCCGTTCGGACCGTCGCGCAGCTCCATCGAGCGGAAGTCGAAGGGCTTGGCCCCGCCGCCCGCGACGCCCTGGGCAATGGCCAGGCCGTCGGGCGACAACAGGGTGCGGCCCTGCTCCTTGGCGATCGACAGCAGGCCCGGATCGCGGGTCTGGGCGTAGGCTATGGCGACGCCGGTGACGATCTCCTCGGTGTCCAGGCCCTTGTCGGGCATGGCGTCATTGATCGGGAACAGCTTCCCCGCGTAAGACGACTGGATCACCCCGTCGACGGCCTTCAGCAGCACGCCGTCACGGCGCTGGAAGATCCCGCGCGCCGGCTCGTTCTGCTGGATCGCGCGGGCGAAGATGATGAACGGCGCCAGGGCGTAGCGCTGATAGTACGGCCCCTCGGCGTAGTAGCCGTCCGGCGAAAACAGCTCGTCGACCTGGCGCAGGAAGCCGGCCTTGCCGTCATGCTTGGTCCCGTTCAGGGCGCGATCGACCAGATCCGGGTCGCGCAACACATAGCCGGTCATGCCGACCCCGGCCGTGGCCCAGGTGGCGTGGTTATGGATGCGGTCAAAATAGGGGGCGTTCTCTTCCGACAGGAAGCGGGCCATGCGGCGGAAGACGTCGTCGTCGATCGTGCGGCGCTGCTCGGGCGTCAGGGTGTCGCGAATGGCGTCATAGCCCTGTGCGCCGTAAACGAGCCAGACGGAGTCGTTCAGCGCCTGCCAGAACAGCCGGCCCTTCACCGATGAGTTGCCGGCGGGGTGATCCTTCAGGGTCGGATAGAGCTTGGCGTACTCCAGCAGCAGGTCGCGGGCGAAGTCGGCATAGGCCTTGTCGCCGGTCAGGCGGTACAGCGCGCCGGCGCCGGCCAGGGCTTTGTAGTTGGCCTTGTGCTGCTCGTGGGTGACGCCGCCGCCCAGGTCGCGCGGTTGCGGAACCTTGATCCCGGCGGCCATGGCGGCGCGGACCTCGCGCTCCACGCGCTTCTGCTCGGCCGCGAACATCGGATAGCGGGCGCCGTCCTTGGCCATGGCGCGCCACTGGTCCAGCGTGACCAGCACCGGCTTGGCGTCGTCGATGCGCACGGTGGCGGCCGGTTTGGCGGCCTGGGCCAGGACGACGGCCGGAACGCCGGTGGATAGGGTCGCCAGCAGGGCCATCAGGACCGGACGGTTCATGGCGTAGTCTCCAGCGGCGTAACGTTGGTGATCAGGTCGGGCGTGCCCTGGAAGCGGTTGCCGCTCCACACCAGCACGGGATAGCCCACGCGGCGGAAGAAGCTGGGCGCGCCGCTGTCGACGAAGCGGTTGCCGCGCGCCTCGGTTCGCTGGACGCCGTACAGTTTCAGCGCGCCGGCCTCGCCCAGACCGCTGCGCTCGAAGGTCGAGCCGGTCAGGGTCAGCCGCGGCCCGAAAGTGCTCTCGTCCGTGCCCCCGCGATAGAGATCCAGGACCGGGCCTGTCACGTCGCGAAAGACGCTGTCGACCACCTCGACCACCTCGGCGTTGTAGGTGCCCAGGTCGGCGGTCTCGGTATGGCCGGCGATCACCGAGCCGGTGGCCCGCTCGACCGTGACCCGCTCCAGCCGGATGCGGTCGGCCACCGAGGCCGGGCCGGCGGCGAAAACGTTGAAGCTGCGATTGACGGTCAGGTCCTGAAACGCGCTGTCCTCGACGATCAGTTGGTACTGGGCCGCCCCCTGCCCTGCCCGGATCACGGCGGCGCCGGCGATGTCGGGGGCCAAGGCGCCGGTGACCGTCACGTGCGACAGGCGCAAGGCGCCGCCGCTGCCGATCTCGAACAGGTTGGGGCGCGAGAATTGGATCTCGGCGCGACCCTTGGCCGGCCCCTGGATCGTCACGGCGCGGTCCACGCCAATGACCTGATTGACGATGTAGACGCCCGGCTGGAGCGTGACCCGGCCGCCCGGCGCGACCTTGGCGATCGCCTGGGTCAGGGTGTCCTCGCCCGGCGCCACGGCCTGGCTGGCGCCGCTATCCAGAGCGGCGACGGGCCGGGTCTTGGGATACCAGCTGACGCCGGTCTGCTCGCGCGGGATGAAGGTCAGGTCGGAGCGAACGCCGACATCCTTGAGGCCCTTCGGCAACAGCAACTCGCCCTTGCCGCGCTCCAGCGTGACCCTGCGGCCCGCGACGCCCGGCAGAGCCTTGGTCGCGGCGGGCGACTGGACGTTGCCGTCGAAGACGATGCCGCTCATATCGCCCTGCACGCGGATCGGATCGTGGCCGTCGCGGTTGACGATCAGGTTCTTGGCGAAGCGGCTGTTGACCGGGGCCGCCGAGCGCTCGGCGTCCATGCCGGCCCCGAACGACATCTCGCGCGCATCGACCAGGGTGTTGTTCTCGATCACCGCCCCGTCGACCTGCACATAGCGGTGCACCGGCGAGTTGGGCACGCCGTACATGATGGTCAGGGCGCTGCCGAAGTTCGAGCCGGCCAGCCCTTCCATGTAGTTGTTACGCACCGTGTTGCGGCGATTGATCACTCGCACGCCGCCGGTGTTGGGTTTGCCGTTGCCGATGAACACGTTGTTCTCGACCAGGTTGTCGTCGCCGTGCCGCAGGACCATCGCCCCTTCGGACTCAAAGAAGACGTTGCCGCGATAGGTGTTGCCGCCCGACTTGTTCGAGACGATCTCGACCTCGCCGCTGCAGTGCTCGAACCAGTTGTTCTCCACCGTCGTGAAGGAGCTTGTGGCCGAGGCGTGGCTGGTGCCGACGCGGATCGTCTCGCCGCCGTTCGAGCCCAGCACGGGACGGCGACCGAAATAGTTGTGGTCGATGGCGTGGCGGTTCTCGAGCCCCTGCTCGGGATCGCGGATCACCACCAAGGTCGTGCCGGCGTTGGTCTTGCCGCTCAGCTGGTTGTGGTCGAAGCGGTTGTGATGGCCGTATAGCGCCACCCAGTTGTCAGACTCGGTGCGATCGCGCTTTGAGAAGCCGTCGATGACCACGCCGGTGACACGGCTGTAGTTGGCGCGCTCGGTGCGCGACTTGCGAAACGACACCACCTCGCCGGTGGGCGAAAACCCGTCGCGAAACACCAGGTTGGACACCATCAGATGCTCGCCGGCCATGCTGAGGTTGGAGCGGCCCGTCAAAAACACCTTGCCCGGCGTCTGGGCGGTCAGAGTGATGGGACGATCCGCAGCGCCCTTGCCCGTGAAGACGATCTGGAAATCGCGCCACTCGCCGTCGGCCAGGGTCAGGATGTCGCCCGGCTGGAGACGCGGCAAGGCAGAAGCGAACTCGGCCGGTGTCCGCACGAGTGCGGATTCGGCCAGCACCTGGGACGGAACGCCGCCGCCGGCCGCCGCAACGACGAGCGCGATGAAAGACCGCTTCAGACCGAGCTTCGACATCTTTCCTCCAGCGGCGGATCTTCGCGACCTCTGAGCGTGACGCTAGGAATTTGCCGATCACCCGTCAACCAATTTTCAGACCAATGCTCGCATTTGATCGACTTTGATTGGATCACTCCGGTATGATCGATGCGAAGCCAATTGGTTGACAACATTGTGCGACCAAAATGGAGCGATACAGTGCGTCAGATCGCGAGAGCACGGGAAAGCGATCGTCCATCAAGACGGCGCTTCAACCGCCACACCCCCATCGATCGGTAGGCGCTCTCCGCGGAGACGCTTGCGAAGAACCCCGCGGAAGGGTGTATTGATCAGCCAAAGAGGTCCAAGAGTCGCCGATGTCCGAACAACGCCTTTATCAGTCGGTCGCGAAGCAGATCCGCGAGGCGATCGAGGCTGGGGAGTTCCCTGTCGGGGCCCGCCTGCCAGGCGAGCGCGAGCTGGCCGAACGCTTCAATGTCAGCCGGGTGACTATCCGCGAGGCCGAGATCGCTCTCGAGACCTTGGGCTGGATCTCGATCAAGACCGGCTCGGGCGTCTATGTGCTGTCGCGTGACGCCCATGCCGCCGGCCGGCTGCCCGACGTCACCGCCTTCGACCTGACCGCCGCCCGTGCGGTGTTCGAGGCCGAGGCCGCGGCCCTGGCCGCCGCCAACATCGACGAGGCGGCCCTGGCCGAACTGGACGCTCTGGTCGCCATCATGTCCGATCCTGCCACCACCGACGCCCAGTCCAGCGCGGCGGACCAGAAGTTCCACGAAGCCATCGCCCGCATCGCCGGCAATCCGGTGGTCGAGTACTGCATCAAGCTGATCTGGCGGATGCGCAACGAGCTGCCCAAGGTCAAGCAGGTCTATCAGAGCGTCTGCCACCACGACTGGGACTCGCGCACCGACGAGCACGCCGCCATCCTGTCGGCGCTGCGCAATCGCGACCCGCAAGCCTCCCGCGCCGCCATGCGGGATCACTTCCACCGGCTGTTCGAGGCCATGCTGGCCGCCGAGGAAGCCGAGGCCCTGGCCGAGGTCCGCCGCCGGATGCAGCACGACCGCGCACGGTTCATGGCGACCCTGTCGGCTCAGGCCTAAGCCTCTTCCCCAAGTCCACAAACAAGGAGCCCCGCCACGGTCGCCGTGGCGGGGCTTTAAGTTTGCGCAGAGACGCCGCCGAAGCGATGCCCTCCTCGGGGAGACTTAGAACTTGACGCTCAGGCCCACGACCACCCGACGATCGGTCAGGCCGTTGTAGCAAAGCAGAGCCTTGTCGTTGATGCAGTACTCGTTGGCGTCCTGACGCGTCAGGTTGATGCCCTCGATGCCCAGCGTGGCCCACGGCGTGATGTCGTAGTTGACGCTGGCGTTCAGTTGGCCGCGATCGCCGCTGATGCGCGGCACGTCGAACGCCGAGGTGAAGGCCTCGGTATTGATGAAGTGCGAGCGCCACGTATAGCGCATGCGGGCGCTCAGGCCCCCGCGCTCATAGAACAGGGTCGCGTTGTAGGCGTACTTGGAGAGGTTCTCCAGCTCGACCCGGTCCTGCGGCAGGGTGGTGAAGCCCAGGTCGCGGGTGGTGTTGCGGGTCAGGCCGATGGTCCGATAGCTGGCCACGTTCCCACCGGTCTTCTGGTAGGTGAAGTTGCCGATGAAGCCGAAGCCCGAGGCCCAGCCCAGGCGGTCTTCCCACTGCGACAGGTCGTATTGGAACGCCGCCTCGATACCGGTCTGGGTCGTCTCGCCATCGACGTTGAAGGTCGAGGTCAGCGGCACACAGATTCCGGTCTGGCCACGATCGGGGTTGTTGACGCTGATGATGGCGATCGAATTGTAGATGCCGCCGCCCGGGCACGACGGATCACGGCTGCGATTGACGACGCCGCCGACGGCGTTGTCCGGCGGGCTTTCGGTGACGCTGGCGAACAGGTTGTCGCGCACCTTGTGGAACACGCCAACGCTGATCAGGCTGGACGGCGCGAAGTAGTATTCGGCCGACAGGTCAAACGACAGCACCGTCTCCGGCTGCAGGTTCGGGTTGCCGCGGTTGACGGCGGTGTTCTCGCTGGTGGCGAAGGTCACCGAGGTCGACAGGGTGTTGAAGTCGGGACGGCGAATGTCACGCGCCACGCCGGCGCGCACAATGACCTTGTCCATCGGCTCGGCGACCACGTTGAAGCGCGGCAGCCAGAACTTATAGGACGCGTCGTTCTCGGCGCGGGTCGAGACGCCGCCCGTGGCGACGGTGTTGCCGATCGAGGTCAGGTCGGTCTGCACGTAGCGCACGCCAGCGTTGCCGCGCAGCGGGATCCCGAAGGCCTCGGTGTCGAAATTGGCCTGGAAGTAGGCGGTCTTGGTCTCTTCGGTGATCTTGAAGTAGGCGCTGGCCTGCGAAGTCGGCGCGCCCAGCAGCGCAATGTTGGAGCCGTTGGCGGCGTTGCTGGCTGCGATCGCCTTGTTGAGGGCCGCCAGGGTGGCGTCCGGGTTCTTGAAGGCGGCGGCGCCGTCCAGGGTCATGTAGTCGGCGAACCACAGGCGCCGACCATCGCCGTCATTGAAGTTGCTGGGCCCCGCGACCATCAGGTCGGAGAACAGGTTGCCACTGGGACGGTAGAACGACGAGGTCACGTTGGTGAAGCCCGTCGTGCCGGTGATGTTGTCGTTCAGCGCGCTGGTCTCGTTCCAGCGCAGGCCGGCCTTGATCGCGCTGATGAACGGCAGGACGCCCCTGGTGTCGTAGGACGCGTCGAAGCGTAGCGCCTTTTCCTTGTTCTCGCGGATGCTGCGCGCCTGGGCCACCTGTTGCAGGCGGTAGTTGGCAGGGTTCAGCAGCATGGCCGAGGTCGGGGTGCTGGCCTGGCCTTGGGCGATGCCGAACTGCAGGGCGCCGTCACGCAGGTCGAACTCGATCGGTACGCCGTTGGCCAGTGTCACGCCCTGGGTCGGGGCCGGTGAGTTGGGGTTCACGAACTCCAGCGTCGTGTTGAAGCTGGGCAGCGTGGAGTCCGAGGTCGATAGCGCCGCCTGGGCCTCGACAGTCAGACGCTCGCCCTTCCATTCGCCGCCGGTCGAGAACACGCGGCTCTTGGTCAGGCGCGAACCGGTGTCGCTGGTCGTGCGCAGATACGGCGCCAGATTGCCGTTGGTGCGCGGCAGGATGACGCCCGCCAGGGCGGCCTGGACCGAGCCCAGGTCGATGTCGCCGTTCGGGCCCTGGGCCGTGCCCAGCTTGACCGTCTCGAACGCCGTGTTGCGGGTGTTGTCGACCACGCCGTTGTCCGAGACCGTCGAGATCTGGACACTGGTGCTCTGTTCGGCGCGCGTCTGGTTGTTCAGCGTCGCGTCGACGTAGAATTTCAGATTGTCGTTCGGCTTCCACTCCGCCGAACCGGCGAAGTTCTTGGTTTCATACTCGAAATTATCCAGGTCCTGGTTGAAGAACTGGATACGCAGGAACGGGAAGGCCTGGGCGCTGGCGCGGCCGGAGTTGGGCGTCACCACCGCGTCGCGGTCGACGCGCGGGCGGAAGGCCACGACATCCTGCTCGGCATAGCTGAAGCTGCCGACCAGGCCGATCTGGCCGATATGGGTGTCCCAGCGCTTGCCGACCGTGCCCGACAGGCGCGGCGTCGTGGTCTTGGACAGGTCGCTGTTCTCGGCCTGGGCGCGGAACGCGAACAGGGGCTTGGAGAGGTCGAGCGGGCGAATGGTCTTCAGGTTGATCGTGCCGCCGACCGAGCCTTCGATGGTCCGAGCTTCGGGCACCTTCACGACCTCGACCGCGCTGATCATCGAGGCGGCCAGATCGTCGAAGCTGATGCCCGAGCGGCCCGAGCCGGAGCCGACGGTCGAGACGCCATTGATCTCGACGCGATTGGCGTCCGTGCCGCGGATCTGCACGCCGCGGCCGACCCCGGCCTCACGGGTGATCTGCACGCCCGTGACGTTCTCCAGGACTTCAGCCAGGTTCTGGTCGGGCAGCTTACCGATGTCCTCGGCCTGGATGACCTCGACCAGATTGTCGGCGTTGCGCTTCTGGACCAGGGCGCTCTGCAGGGAAGCCCGGATGCCGCTGACGACGACGGCCTCGACTTCGGTCGCGGCGGGCTCCTGCGGCGCGGCCGGCGCGCTTTGAGCGAATGCGGGCCCTGCGACGATGATCGCGGTCCCCGCCAAAAGGACCGTCGTCAACCGCATGCTGGAGCCTACACGCGCTCCACCATTCATCCGTCGCATATTCGCCTCCCAACGGCTTCTTATCTGTTGCGCAGACGCTGGATTGGCATGGCACTTATGTCAACCTGTTTTGACACCAATGAAGTCCATACATGGCGGTAAATTGGTCAACCAATTTTCAAAACGGTCGCTGATCGCCAGCGCGCTAGGGTTCTCCCTAATGCCGCTCGCCTCCGGACAGACATAGGCTTCGTGTCGAGTTCGCCAGGGAGCGTGTCCGATGCAAGTATCTGCCGCCAGCCGCCAGAGCGTGGAAACCAGCAGCGCCAGCGGGAGCGCGTCCAGCGAGCACATCGTCAAGAGCGGCGAGACCCTGTCGGGCATCGCCGCCGAGCGCGGCGTATCCCTGAGCAGCCTGTTGGCCGCCAACCCCCAGATCGCCAACCCGAACCTGATCCGTCAGGGCCAGGCGGTGAATGTGCCGCCGCGGGAGGGCGCCAGCAGCTACGTGGTCAAGCCGGGCGACACCCTGTCGGCGATCGGCGCCAAGCTGGGCGTGTCGTGGCAGGCGATCGCTCAGGCCAACAACCTGCGCGATCCGAACCTGATCTCGCCGAACCAGGAACTGGTGATCCCCGGCGGCGGCGCGCCGGCCAGCACGCCCAGCCGCCCGGCCAACGACACCACCCCCGTCGCGGGGACCGCCGCGCCGACCGGCGCCCTGCCCTCTACCGAGGGAATGAGCAACGCCCAGAAGTTCGAGCTCTATTCCAACTATGTGAACACCTATGGCGACACCCAGACCAAGGCGGATCTCGCCGCCGGCAAGCAGGTGATCCTGGGCCTGCGCACCGATACGGCGCTGAGCGCCAACAACGGCAAGGGCGCTTATGACGACCGGGTCGTGGTGCTGCAGGCCGGCGCGCAGGTCCGCGAGTTCTCCGCCGCCACCGAGCCGTCCAGCCAGTACGACGGCCGCTATGGCGGCGACGCCGACGGCGACGGGCGCAAGGAGCTGGGTCGCATCGCCGAGGGCACGGTGACCTTCAGCAAGAGCCACAGCGCCAATCTGGGCCAGGTGCTGCGCCCGACCGAAGCCCACGATATCGTCCGCGACACCAATCACGACGGCCGCATCGGGGCCGGCGACAAGACGGTGCAGAGCAGTGACGGCTCGTTCCTGTTCCACGCCGGCGGCAACAGCAACACGGGCTCGGCCGGGTGCCAGACGATGAAGCCGGGCGACTTCCAGAGCTTCTGGAGCAGCCTGGGCGACCAGTCGCGGTTCAACTACGTGCTGGTCAATGTCGGCACGCAGGGCGCGCCGACCACCCAGACCCCCACCGCCGCGCCGGCCAACACCGACCAGCAGGCCATCGGCGGCCTCTCCGAGCAGTACGAGTCCGGCGGGCGCGGTCCCGGCACGGTCTCGTCGGGGACCGGCGATCCGGGCGGCGTCTCGTATGGCACCTACCAACTGGCCGGCAATCGCAACCGGCCGCAGGAATTCCTCGCCAGCGAGGGCCAGCGCTGGGCCGCCGAGTTCGGCGCCTCGACCCCGGGCTCCGCCGCCTTCAGCGCCACCTGGCGCGAGATCGCCGCGCGCGAGCCCGAAGCCTTCGGCGCCGCCCAGCACGACTACATCCAGCGCACCCACTACCAGGTCCAGGCCGACCAGGTTCAGGGCAATACCGGCATCGACGTCACCAATCGCTCGGCCGCCCTGCGCGACGTGGTATGGTCGACCGCCGTGCAGCATGGGCCCGAGACCGGAGCCATCGCCCGGGCCATCGCCAATGTCCGCGCGGAGGGCCACACGCCCAGCGAAGGCGACGCCTTCGACCGCGCCCTGATCAACGCCATCTATGACGAGCGCGGCCGGCGCAGCGACAACGGCGGCCTGGCCTATTTCACCAGCGCCAGCGCCGCGGTGCAGACCTCGGTCGCCAACCGCTTCGCCGAAGAGCGCCGCGACGCGTTGAACATGCTGAACCCGTAACGGATCACGGCATGAAGATGCTCATTGGGCTGGCGGCCCTGGCCTTGTTCACCAGCGCTCCACTGACCGTCGGCGACGACCTGGCCAAGGCCCATGCGGCCTGGCCGGGCACGCGGCTGAAGATCGTCCAGGCCTATCCCTGGGCCAAGTTCGCCGTGCTGCGCGACGGCCGCTCCGTCGCCCTCCTGACCTTCGACGGCGAGAACGAGGATCTGGCCGACGGCTCCAACAGCTTCAAGCGCATCGGCGAGACGGTCGACTGGTCGGCCCTGAAGCCAAGCCTGAAGGTCACGCGCATCGAAGGACCGTCCCGATGAAAGCCATCGAAGCGATCGACGGCGTCTCGCTGTCGGGAGATGTTCCCCGTCCCGCCGCCGAGCACGTCAATGTCGCGCGGGTGGCCGTGGAAGCGATGGCCGCCATGGCCGGCTTCGCCGTCGCCGACCCGCTGGGCGGGGCCGATCGCGGCGTGGTGCTGAGCCAGGGCTGGAGCGATTTCCACCAGCAGGGTCACGCCCAGGTCGCCGGCGACATCCGCAGCCTCACGGCCCAGACCGGCCAGACCGTCGCCGCGCGCCTGTCGTCCAGCTCGCCCGTCGACGCGGGCCGCATCGAGCGCGCCCTGATGGACTTCGCCCGCGCCCTGCGCGTCCAGGCCCAGGAGCGCCCGCACCTGACCACCGCCCAGCTGGTCGAGCCCTTGCTGCGCGCGCTGGGCGACCAGCTCTCGCCCCTGCCCGGCGCCAGCCAGGATCCGGTCGAGCGCTTCGTGCGCCTGATCGACGCCGCCCGCGACGAGCTGGCCCGCTAGCCCTCCTCCCTGCTCACAAAAAGAACCCCCGCCGAGGCGGGGGCTAGGGAAGCGCTCCGGCGAACCGGAGCGCTTGGGGTGTGGGACCCGGAGGCAGGCTTGTTGTCTCAGAAGTTCGGAGTCGGCAGACCCAGGAAGCGGGCCGCCAGGCTGGTTTCGGCCTGGGCTGAGGCGCCGGCGAACAGGCTGATCCCGCCGCCGCCCAGCAGCCAGCCGGTCAGGAACAAACCGAGGCTGCTGTTGAAGCTCTGCAGGCCTTCCAGCAGGGCCTTGTTCTCGTCGCGGGTCAGGTTGAAGTCGGCCTGGCCGACATCGGCGCCGGTCAGGTCGCTGCTCCAGCCGCTGGTCGAGGCGTCGTTCTCGTTGATCACCAGGCCGTCGTCGTTGGCCGCATCGAGCGCATAGCCGTTGCCGCCCAGCGAGACGGAGAGATCGCCCTTAGTCAGCTCGCTGACGCCGTCGATGACCACCGCCTGGTCGCCACGGGTGACCACCACCTGGCTGGCATAGGTCATGTCGCGGCCGTCCTGCGACTTCTCGGTGTTGATGGTGATCTTCGTGCCGTTCTCGAGTTGCAGGGTCGTGGCGCCCCAGAAGTCGCCGACCGCCTTGCCGTTATATTCGAAGTGAGGGTCGCCCCAGATCCGCGTGGCGTTGCCATCGGCGTCCTTGACGATGATCTCGGAATTGGCCTCGTCGATCGACAGGGTGTAGCCGTCGCCGATGTCGACCTGCGCCTTGCCTTCCGAGGGCATGGTCGCGGTGAAGCGCGGGGCCTCGGGCGGGGCCCACACTGCGCCGCCGGCGGCCGAGGCCAGCGAGAACTGCATCACGCCGAAGTTCATCGACTTGCCCAGTTGGGCGGCGAAGCCGGACAGCAGGGTGGCGTTGATCGCGCCGGTCAGCGCCCCGTTGATCGTGGTCATGGGAAAGCCCCTTTCCAGAAGGTTCGGCCGCTCATCGGCCTCGGAAAGGAGCTTGGTCCGGCGCCGACCCGGCCGATAGCTGGGGCTTATCCCATTGGGGAAAACCCTAGCTCGCCACCCGCGACATGGTCTTCAGCACCTGCAGGATCACCGCGGGCCGCGCACCCATCTCGTTCAGCAGCAGCTGGACCAGGCCCGTCATCATCGCCACCAGCACCGCCGTGGCGATCCAGGCCTTGATGGCCAGGCCCAGGGCGAAGACGTTCAGCTGCGGCGCATAGCGGTTGGCCAAGCCCAGGCCCGCATCGACAAGAAACAGCACCACCAGGGCCGGTGCGGCCAGCATCACGGCCATGGTCATCAGTCGCGAAAACTCGCCCTCGAACAGGGCCAGGCTGCGCAGGCTGAGCACTGGCGACAGGCTGCCGATCGGCCACAGCACGTAGCTGTCCAGGATCGTGCCGACCATCAGCAGCAGACCGCCGGCGAACATGAAGACGAAATTGGCCAGGCGGGCCATGAACTCGCCGGTCAGCGAGGTCTGGTGGCCGCTCAGCGGGTCGACGACCTGGGCCATGGTCGCCCCGACCTTGGCGTCGATGATCTGGCCGGCCGCCTCGAACGCCCACAGCATGGTCGAGAAGAAGAAGCCGATGATCACCCCGACCAGCGCCTCCTTGCCGAAGATCAGCAGCCACTGGACGGTCGGCAAATGCAGCTGGGTCACCTGCGGCTGCAGGGTCACGACGATGATCCCGAAGCACAGGAAGATCGAGTTGCGCACCAGCGGCGGCACGGTGTCGGGAGACAGCAGCGGCATCAGGGCGAACGCCGCCGCGATCCGCGTCGCGCCCACGGCCAGCACCAGGGTCTGGCCGAAGACGGCGGTCATCCAGTCCGGAGTTGGACTCATCGGCGGATCATGGCCGGAAACTCGGTGAACACCCGGTCGCCGAACCGATACAGCGAGCCGCCCACCAGGCTGGCGGTGGCGAAGATGGTCAGCACGATGGCGAAGAACTTGGCGGCGTACTGCAGGGTCTGCTCCTGCAGCTGGGTGGCCGACTGGACGATGGCGACCAGCAGGCCGACGATCGAGGCCGCGGCGATCGGCGGGGCCGACAGCACCAGCACCAGCCACAGGGCCTGGTTCACCAGCTCGATGGCTTGGGAATTCATCATGGCGGCCTCCTTCAGGCGTAAGAGAGAACGAGGCCGTGGGCCAGCTTCACCCAGCCGTCGATCAGGACGAACAGCAGCAGCTTGAACGGCAAACTCACGGTGGTGGGCGACAGCATCATCATCCCCATGGCCAACAGGATGTTGGACACGACGAGGTCGATGATCAGGAACGGCAGGAAGATGAGAAAGCCGATCTGGAAGGCGGCCGACAACTCCGAGACGGTGAAGGCCGGGACCACCACGATGAAGTCGCGTTCGGTGATGGCGGCGGCGCGCTCGGGGGTGTTGATGCGACGGGCGGTCTTCATGAAGAAGGCGCGCTCGCGCGGGCTGGAATGCTTGATCAGGAAGCCCCGCAGCGGCTCCTTGGCGCGTTCGACATAGTTGTAGAGCTGCTTGGTGTCGCTGCTGATCGCGGTGGTCGGCGCCTGGTTGGCCGTAACCCGGCCGATGTCCTGCGCGACCGGGTACATCACGTACAGAGTGAGGATCAGCGCCAGGCCGTTCAGCACGATGTTGGGCGGCACCTGCTGCAGGCCGAGAGCATTGCGCAGCAGGCTCAGGGTCACGACGATCTTGGTGAAGGATGTCACCATCACCGCCACGAACGGCGCCAGGGCCAGCAGGATGACCGTGATCAGCGCCGAGCCGGGCGAGAACTGGGTAAGGTCCATCCGGATCAGGCCTCCAGGCTGTCTATGACCAGGCCATAGGCCTCGCCAAGGGCCACTAGCCGCCCGGCGGCCACGGTGCGATCGCCGGCCAGCAGCACGGCGCGGGCCTCGGCGGGGGGGACCTCCAGCGTGACGGTCGAGCCGGGCCGCAGGGCCGCCAGCTGCGCCACGCTCAGCGTCACCTCGCCCAGGGCCACCCGCAGCGTCACGGGCAGGTCGGCGGTGGCCAGGACGGCGGGATCGGGGGATGCGGCGGCTTCGACGCGCGCGGACAGCTCGCTCATGGCGATCGGCTCCAGACTGTTGACGGAGAACCGCCCCCCGGCGGGTGAAAAGGCGCCGCGCGCACGGCGATCGGCGACGGCGATAGTGGCGGTGAACAGACGCTCGACGCCGAACGGCAGCAGGACGACGTCGCCGACGCCGAGGTTCTGACTGGCCGGGACGCTCGGACCGTCCAGCGTCAGGACGACAGGCAGCGGCACGGCCAGCGCCGACAGATCCGCCTCCCCTGCGGCCGGCTCCGGCCAGGCCTCGGCGGCGGCCAAGTCCAGGGCCAGCACCACCGCGTGACGGCGCACGGCCTCGGCGTCGAAGGCCTCGACCCGGACGAGAAGCGCCGCCTCGGCGCCGTCCTCGACATCGACGGGATCGAAGGCGAAGTCGCCGGCCTCCAGCGCCGCCAGCAGCGGCTCCAGCCGGTCCAGGCGGGCCAGCAGCTCGGCATGGTCGCGCTGCGGCGCCTCGTCCTCGGCCGGAATTAGACCGACCCGGCCGGCGAGGGTGTCGAACACCACCCACGGACCGTCGGGCGCTTCTTCGACGATGGCCGCCTTAAGGGTCAGGCCGCCCGCCGAACGGGTCAGGATCGACAGCATCCGCTCGCGGGCGGCCGCCAGCCTGGGCGACAGCGGCGGCAGGCGGGCGATCAGCGGTTCGGGTGTCAGGAGCTCGCTCATCGCGCGCCGTCCACGCGGCCGGCCACCGCCATCCGCACCAGGTTGGAGACGTTGGTCGCCCCCATCTTGGTCATGATCCGCGAGCGGTGCAGCTCGACCGTCTTGGGGCTGATGCCCAGCTTGTAGGCGATGACCTTGTTGACGTCGCCGCCGACCACCAGGTCCATCACCTGCCGCTCGCGCTCGGTCAGGGTCGAGAGGCGCTGCTGGAAGTCGTCCTGCTCGGGCGACGCGGCCGGCAGGCTGGCGAAGGCCTTCTTAAGGGCCGCCTCCAGCGCCGCCTCGCGGAACGGCTTCTCCAGGAAGGTCACCGCGCCCTTGCTCATCGCCTCGACCGCCAGGGGCACGTCGCCGTGGCCGCTCATGAAGATCACCGGACGCTCGCAGCCCCGGGCGCGCAGGGCGTCCAGCAGTTCCAAGCCCGACATGCCCGGCATCCGGACGTCCAGCACCAGGCAGCTGCCGGCCGGCGGATCGCCGGCGTCCAGGAAGGTGCGCGGGTCGTCGTAGGTGCTGACGGCGTAGCCCAGGCTCTCGAGCCACCAGGCGGCCGACTCCCGGAACTCGCCGTGGTCGTCGACCAGGCAGACCGCGCCGGCTGCGGCCGGTTCGGATGTGGGGGTCATGATTCATCCTCCTGCTGCGCAATCGGCAGCGCGATGTGAAAGACACTTCCCCCTCCGGGCGCGGCGGCGTGCCACAGCCGTCCCCGGTGCAGCTCGACGATCGAGCGGCAGATCCCCAGGCCAACGCCCATGCCGCCGGCCTTGGTCGAATTGAACGGCGCGAACAGGCGCAGGGCTTGGTCGTCGGGCACGCCCGGCCCGGTGTCGGCGATCGTCACCTCGACGAAGCGGCCGTCGGCGCTGACCGCGCCCGCCAGCGTCAGGCGGCGAAGCCCCGGCCGGTCGCGCATGGCGTCCAGGCCGTTGCGGGCGATATTGACCAGCACCTGCTGGACCATCACTGCGTCGCCCAGCACCGGCGGCAGATCGTCAGCCAGGTCCGAACGCGCCTGGACCCGGTCGCGGACGATCTCCCAGTCCAGCAGGTCCAGCGTCGCGCGAGCCAGGCCGGCCAGGGCCAGCGGCTCGGCCTTGGGCTTGCGCTGCTCGACGAAGCCGCGGATGCGCTGGATGACGTCGGCGGCGTAGAGCGCCTGGTCCGACGCCTTGGCCAGCGCCTCGTCCTGAGTCTCAGGCGTTAGGGCCCCGCGCGCAGCCCGAGCCCGCAGCCCGCGGACGATATTGGCGATCGAACCGATCGGCTGGTTCAGCTCGTGGGCGATCATCGAGGCCATCTCGCCGACCGACATCATCCGCGAGGTCAGCAGCAGCCGTTCGCGATCGGCCAGCCGCCGGCCCTCGGCGGCCTGGCGCTCCTCGGCGCTGGTCAGCATCAGCCAGACGCGGTCGTCGGCGTCGCGCGAGGCGCGGGCTTCGAACACCGCGCCATCCTCGGGCGAGGCGACCCAGGCCGGTTCGCCGCGCGCGGCGGCGTCGAAGGCCGGGCTCAGCACCGCCCCGGGCGAGGCCCCCTCCTCCAGCGCCGGCAGCAGGCGGGCGAAGGCGGGACTGCGCCAGGACAGACGCGGCGGCGCCCCCTCGAAGGCCGCCACGGCCAGGTCCAGGGCCGCCAGGGCGGTCCAGGCCGGATCGGACAGCGGCCTTGCCCGTTGAGTCAGGGTCATGCGCGGCCCTCTAGGGAAAACCCGCATGGCTCGATCGGCCCGATTTGCTTATCTAGGCTGTGAAGGAGACCGTCATGAGCACGATCCGCAACGACCTGCAGGGCCTGTCGTCCGCCTGGGCCGCGCGTCTCGACCTCGACACGGGCGCGTCGCGCCGCGGCGACTCCGAACCGTTCGGCGACTTCTCGGCGTTCAGCGCCTCGGAAGCCGGCGCGATCGACCTGGCCGCGTCTGGCCTGGGCGCCGACGAGGCCACCCGTACGGTCATCGACCGCTTGACCGAACTGCGACACGACGGCCTGTTCTAGGTGGCCGAGAGAGCCCTCAAAGCCGAACCCGACTGGCGAGGCGGCGCGGCGGCCCTGGCCGCCGGCCTTCAAGCCCAGACCACCCTCGACGGCCGTGTCGACGTGCTGGAGCGCGTCTGCGACGGCTTCGGCGAGGCGCTCTATCCCGGTTTCGCCAAGCTGCTGGCCGCCCTCGGTCATTTCGGCTCGCCGGCCGTCAAGGCGCTGGCCGCCGAAGCTCTGGCCCATGCGCTGATCACCGCTCGCCTGCCCTCGACCCGCGTACCGGCCTGGGGCGCCCTGCCCGGTCGTTTGGACACAGCCTCGCGGCCGGTGGGTCCGCTGGAATTCCTGTGCGTTTGGCTGGTGCGCGACGTCGCTCGAGAGCGGCTGGACGACGAGGCGTTCCGCGCCGCCGCGACCCTCATCCTGGATCTGGTCTCGGCCTCGCCCCGGGCCGCCGGCCTCTACGCCGACAAGCTGCTGATCGACATCGAGGACCCGGCCGAGGGCCTGCACGACGCCCGTAGCCGCCGGCTGGTCCAGACCCTGGCCGAACGCTGGCGGACCGGCGATGCGCCCGACCAGATCGCCGAGGCGGTGCTGCGCAGCGCCCGCGCCGATCGCGGCGACCGCTTCGGCCTGCCGGCGTTCTGAGGCCACAGCCCTCACGCCAGCGTCCCCGGGACCTTAGGGTCCAGGCCCTCGTCCCCGAGCGCCAGCCGCAGCTCCGACAGCGACAGCCCGCGGGCTTCCAGGCGACGGCGCAGGGCTTCCAGCGACTTGGTGACCTCCGGCGTCGCATCTGGCCGCGCGGCCAGGATCAACGACAGCGAGCCGTCGGCCCCGCGCTTGACGCCCAGGCCCACGACCGAGGCCTGTTCGATGAAGACGTTCAAGGTCTTGCCCTTATCGCCCATCGCCGCGGCCCAGGCCCGGTCCATGGTCGCCATCAGGGCGGTGACGTCGCCAGCCGTGCCGCCGGCGGTGGGAACGGGGATGGCCATTTCAGCTTGCGCGCCGCCCTGAGCCGTCGGCGCGAAGCCGGTGATCGCGCCGGTATCGCCGCTTTCGCTCTTGGCCGCCTGGGCCTGGGCCGGCGCGGGGCCGAATAGCGCCGACAGCCCCTCGCCTTCGCGCTCCTTTTCCTCGCGCTTGACGGCCTTGGGCTGGCTTTTCACCTGCTGGCGCTCGCGCGGTTCGGCGGCGCGCAGAAAGGCCGAGAAGTCGTCGCCGCCGCGCCAGTCGGGCGTGATCGGCGCATTGGACTGCCGGGGCGCGGGATTGGGCGTGCGCACGCGGTCGGCGCTGGTGTCGATGTCGCGTCCGGTCACCACGCGCGCCTCCTGGTCAGATCTTCGAGTTCGAGCTGTTCGCGCTCTTCGCGGTCGAGAAGACGCTGGACGCGGGCGCCCGAAAGCTGGTCGCGCGTGGCGTCGCGCCGACCCTCGGCCCGCATGACCACCGCGATGGCGTCAGCCAGGATCGCCCGGGCGGCGTCCAGGGTGTCGCGGGCGGCGTCGCGGTCACGCACGGCTTGGACCTTTGCGGCCGCCAGGGTCTCGCGTCGCGCTAGGCCGGCCTGGATGACGGCGGCCGAACCGCTCAGCTGCTCGGCGAACCAGACGTCGAGTTGCTGGGCCTCGTCCTCGGCGCTCACCACGGCCGCCTCGGCCCGCGCCAGCAAGCCAGCGGCGGTCGCCACCGCCTCCTGCGCCTGGGCGGCGGCCTGGCGAGCCAGGTCCAGCCGCCGCTCGCGCAGCTTCACCACCGGGGTCAGGGCTTCGATCTTGCGGGCGGGCGTCATGCGGCCAGGGCCTCCAGCGCGGCCCAGGCCTCGTCGAGGCTGACGCGGTCGTGGGGCGTCTGGCGCAGCAGGGCGTTGATGGCCGGCCACGCGGCGATAGCCTCGTCGGCCTGCGGATCGCCGCCGGGCTTGTACTCGCCGATGCGGAGCAGGAACTCGACCTCGGCATATTTGGCCATCCAGGCGCGAACCTTCATGGCGGCGGCCTGCCGGGCCGGGCTCACCAGGCGCGGATAGAGGCGGCTGAGGCTCGCGGGGATGTCGATAGCCGGATAGTGGCCGGCCTGGCCCAGCTTGCGCGACAGATAGATGTGGCCGTCCAGGATCGAGCGGACTTCCTCGCCGACCGGGTCGCCGCCGTCCTCGTCCTCGACCAGCACGGTGTAGAAGGCGGTGATCGCGCCACCGCCGGGCGCGGAACCGGCCCGTTCGAACAGGCGCGGCAGCTCGGCAAAGACCGACGGCGGAAAGCCCCGGCGCACGGCCGGCTCGCCGACCGACAGGCCGATCTCGCGCAGGGCGCGGGCGAAGCGGGTGACGCTGTCCATCTGCAGCATGACCTTGCGGCCCTGGCTGCGGAACCCCTCGGCGATGGCGGTGGCGATGTGGGCGGCCCGCACCCGCTCCATGGCCGGCCGGTCGGAGGTCGAGACGATGACCACCGAGCGGGCCAGCCCCTCCGGACCCAGGCTGTCGTCCAGGAACTCGCGCACCTCGCGACCGCGTTCGCCGATCAGGGCGATGACATTGACGTCCGAGCGGGCGTGGCGGGCGAACATGCCCAGCAAGGTCGACTTGCCGCCGCCGGCCATGGCGAACACCCCAACCCGTTGACCGACGCCGGTGGTCAGCATCGTGTCGACGGCCCGGACACCGGTGGCGAAGGTCGCGTCGATCGGCGGCCGCTGGAGGGGATTGGGCGCATCGGCAAAAACGGGGAACAGGCGCGAGGTCCCGACGATCGGCCCCAGGTCGTCGAGAGGATTGCCATGAGCGTCGATGACCCGGCCCAGCAGACCGTCGCCGACCGCGATCTCGCCGCGACTGGGACCGGCCACGACCTCGGCCTCGACCGACAAACCGTCCAGGCTAGCCATCGGGGTGAGGATCGCTGCGCCGTCCTGCAGGCCCACGACCTGGGCCTTGATCGCCGCGCCGCCGGCGGGGTCGAGGATCTCGCACTCCTGGCCGATGCGCACGTCCAGGCCGGTGGCGCGGATCGTGGTGCCGAAGGCCTGGGCCACGCGGCCGCGGCGCTCGACGGTGCGGGTGCGGCGCAGGGCGGCCTGCAGAAGGTCGGGCGTTTCCACGGTCATGCGGCGGCCTCGGTCTCGACCCGCGCGAACACCGCTTCCAGCGCCGCCAGCTGGACGTCCAGCCCGGCGCGGACATGGCCCGAGGGCGTGTCGATCAGGCACGCGTCGGGAGAAAGGCCCGGCTCGGCGGCAACCTCGACCCGCTCGTGGATCGGCCACAGCCGCGCGGACACCGCCCCCACCCGCTCGGCGGCCACGCGGACGCGGATCGGCTCCTGGGGCAGCAGGTCGCGCACGGCCCGTTCGGCCAGGGCGGCGAGCGTGGCGTCGGGGCCGAGATCGACGGCAATGCGGCGGACGATGTCCAGCGCCAGGGTCGCGGCCTGACCGCGCAGGCGGGCGCGCTCGGCGTCCAGCACGCGGTGCATCTCGGCCAGGGTCTCGGCGACGTGGCGAGCGGCCTGGTCCAGGCCCTCGGCGCGGCCAGCCTCGAAGCCTTCGGCGCGAGCATGGCGAGCGACGGCGTCGCGATGCGCCTCCAGGGTCTCGACCAGTTCGGCGGCGGTCTCCAGGCGCCCAACGTCCTTGGCCGGAATGACCGCCTGGTCGCTCAGCAGGGCCGCCGTCGGGGCGCTGGCCAGCAGGACGTAGCTCATGCGGAGGTCTCCTGGGTGGCCAGCCATTGCCGGGCCTGGGCCGCGGCGGCGCGGCCGGCGGCGGGGTCGATCGTGAGGTCGGCGCCGGGAAGCAGCGCAGCGAGGCGGCTGGCCAGGGCTGGTCCCTCTGCGTCTGCGCGCAGCGCGGCCGCGCCCAGAGCGGTCAGGGCCTCGGCGGTGTCGGGCAAGGTCTCGACCGCATCGATCTCGCCCAAGGCCGGCGCGGCCAGCAGGGCGTCGAGACGGTCGGCGCCAATCGTCTGGGCGAAGATCCGCAGCGCCTTGCCGTCGATGGTCCACCGCAGTTTCGGCGCACAGGCCGCGACGCCGGCCGCGCGGGCGAGATCCTGCCGCGCCGCCTCCGGCCACAGTACCCAGTCCGGCGCAGCGGCAATCTCGGCGAAGGCAAGCTGAGCCGGAGCATTGAGGCGCTCGGCCAGCCGCCGGGCCCGCGGCCCCAGGTCCGCGCCGCTCAGGGCGCGAGCCCGGGCGGCGATCTCGACGCGGCGAGCGGCGCTCATGGGATCGAGCTCCGCGTCGGCTGCAGAGTCAGCACCGGCTGCGGCGCCTTCTTCTTCATCCGCGAGGCGATGTAGAGCCCCACCCCGACGATCGCGGCCAGGATGGCCAGCAGCGGCGCGGTGAACGACTTGGCCGGGGTCGGCGGCGGTGCGGCCACCGGGCGGGCCGGGAACATCACCACCGTCACCCGGTCGTAGGGCAGGCCCTCGATCGAGTTGGTCACCAGGGCCTTGATCGAGCCGACCTGGCTGGAAAGGTCGACATCGGGGTTGTGACGGATGAATACCGAGGCCGAGGACGGCTTGGGCTCGTCGGCCAAGGGATCGGCCTCGGGCACGGCGATGTGCACCCGGGCCTGCACCACGCCGTCGATCGAGGAGACGGTTTGGCTCAGTTCCTGGCTGAGGCCGTACATCAGCCGCGCGCGCTGCTCCATCGGCGAGGAGACGAAGCCTTCCTTCTTGAAGACCTCGCCCAGGCTCTCGAACTTGTCGCGCGGATAGCCCTGGTCATGCAGCACGGCGATCGCGCGGGGGAAGTCGCCCGACTCGGTGCGCAGCGACCACAGCTTGCCGTCCTTCGACGCCTTGGAGGCTCCGACGCCGGCGCTCTGCAGCACCGCCACCATCTCGTTGGCCTCCCGTTCGGTGAGACCCCCGTAGAGCTCCTTCTCGGCGCACCCCGCCATCAGAAGGGCGACGGCGACGAGAACCCCGGCGATTACGCCTCTGCGCATGACCCGCGCTCCTTACGATTGTTGACGGAACAGCTGTTGCAGCCCGTCGGACGTGCGGTTGGCGATGTTGGAGGTCAGCTGGCAGCTGAACATGAACTCGTGGCAGCGCACGGTGAGACCGATCATCTCGCCGGGCGACACCGCCGCGCCCTTGGCCTCGGCGGCCTTGGCGTGTTCGGCCAGGCTGGAGGCCTGGCCGTTGACCACCTCCAGCTGCTGGAAGGCGCCCTTCATGGCCCCGCCCAGCGGCTCGGTTCCGTTGACCGGGACCGCGTTGCTGTAGGCGGCGTGCATGGCCCCCTGGAACTGGACCGCGTCGGTGATCGACGCCCCGTAGGGCGCCTGGGTGACCTGGAAGTCCGGCGGAACCAGAGCCCCGGCCGCGCTGGCGGCTTCGATGGACATGGCGGGCCTCAGTTCTTGCGGGCCATGGTCTCCAGCGCCCGGCCGACGCTGTCGACCGAGGTGGATTCCGAATTGGCCATGAAGTTCATCCGCAGGCTCTCGGCCGTCAGCATGGCCATGGTCGAGGGCTTGTCCTCGCCGCCGACGCTGATTTGGTCCGACAGCTCGGTGATGCGGGTGGCCTGGGCGTCCAGCGTTTGACCCCAAGCGTGGGCCATGGCCTCGAACCACGAACCCGGGCGGTTCTTGCTGTTGGAGCCGTTCAGGCCCGGCGCGATCGACAGCGAACCGAAGCCGCCGCTACCGAAGTTGTTGACGCTATCCGACATGACTTTTCTCCCGTGAAGCAGTGAGGGTTGGGTGGTTCAGAACATGAGCTGGGTGGTGCGGCCGTCCTTCTCGACGGTGACGCTCTGGCTGGCGACCTGGACGATCCGGTCGCCGGTGGGCAGGACCGAGCCGGTGAAGTAGCGGGCCCCGTCGGCCGTGGTGACGAAGCCGGCCTCGCCTGCGACGACCGAGACGACGCGCTTGCCGGGACCGTCCTCGAACAGCTTGCCGGCCTTGTCCTCGCCCGGACGGCGCTCGATCGTCAGGGCCCGCAGGCCGCGCACGTCGGTGCGCACGGTGCGCTCGATCTCGGCGACGCGTTCGGCGGACCCGGCGACCTCGACGCGGACGCCGGCCAGGCCCTCGGGCCGCGCCGCCGCCGGCAGGCCGCTGGCGCTGAAGACGTCCTCGACGCTCTTGGCCAAGCCTTCGCCGGTCACCACCTCGATCCGCGCCGGCAGGCGGCGGGTGTCGACGATCTGGTGCAGGCGCTCCTTGTCGCTTTCCCGCGCCAGCACCCCGCCGATCACCACCTTGCCCTCGGTAGGGCTGTCCTTGACGGCCAGGCGCGCAAAGCCATTCTGGCTCAGCATGTCGTGCACCCGGCCGGTGTCGGGGCGGCGAGCGTCCCACAGCGGCGCGTTGGCGGCGGCGTAGGTCACGCAGGCCAGGGCTCCGCCAAACACCAGGATCGAGGCGGCGTGCGGGGTCTTGCGGACCATCGCCCCGGCCCGTCCCAGGATCGAGCGCCAGCCGGCCAGCACGTCCAAGGCGCTGGACGCCATCGAGGCCGGCACGGGCTCCGCCTCGCCCTCATCGTCATTGACCGGACGCTGGCTGGCGCCCAGCAGGCGTTCGGCCTCGCTCCAGCGCGGGCTGTCGGGCGCGCCCACCGCCAGGGCGTTGTCGCCGATCATCAGCGGCAGATAGGCCGGCAGCATGGCATGGGCTGGCGCGGTCAGGGCGTGGCCGAGAAGTTCGATCTCGCCCGCCAGCACCTCGACCTCGGCCGAGGGCGAGGCCGGGGTCAGCCGCAGCCGAATACCTTTGGCGCTGGGATCGCGCAGGACGACGTCGCAGTCCAGGTCGTGGCCGATGGTCACCGTCTCGCCCAGGGCCAGCGGTGCCGCGGCGCCCTGGGCCCGGCCGGCCAGGACCTTCAGGATCAGGACCGGGCCAGCGTCGGCCAAGGGATCTTCGGCAGGATTGTCGTCGCGTTCGACGGCGGCGTTCTGGGCCAGCATGGGACGTCTCTCGCTTTAAGGATTGGGGATGGGCTGCATGGTCGCCGGGGGCGGCGGCGGAGGCGGGGGTGGCGGCGGCGCGACCGCGACGGGGGTCGAGCGGGTCTTGGTGGCCAGCGGCGGCGCGGGCGGCAGCGGCGCGTTCTCCACGCCCTGGACCGGCGCGTCGTAGCGCAGGCCGGCGGGGATCGCCCGCGGTTGCCCCACCGAGGCCAGGCGCGGCGTGATCAGGAACATCCGCTCGATGCGGCCGCTGCTGCGCGACTGCACCTTGAACAGGTTGCCCAGCACCGGAATGCCGCCCAGCACCGGGATCTTGCTGGTGTCGCGGGTGTCGGACTGCACGGTCAGGCCGCCCAGCAACATGCTCTGGCCCTCGGCGATCATCGCCTGGGTGTTCAGGGCGGCGCGGCGCACCACGGGGATGTTGTCGACGCGGTCATTGGTCAGCGAACCGTCCTCGATGCTGACCAGCATGCGGATGCGCGCGCCGTTCTCGTCGCGGGTCACGTGCGGGGTGACGCGCAGTGTGGTGCCAGCTGAAACGTTGAACAGGTCGACATCGCGCTCGCCCGCCAGGCGGACGTAGAAGTCGCGGCTGTTTTCGAACACCGCCTCGATATTCGACAGGGTCACGACCTGCGGGCGCGAGACGATCCGGGCGACGCCCTCGGTCTCCAGGGCGTTCAGGCGGGCGGCGAAGTAGTCGCCATTGCCGATGATGGTTGAGGCCACCAGGCCCGCCGCCGAGCGGGGCGAGGTCTGACCGCGGATCAGGCCGCCGTCTTCCAGACCTGCCGGCGCGTTGGGACCCCGGCCGAACTGGATGCCGCCGTTGCCGTCGTCGAAGCGCCAGTTGATGCCCAGGTCGCGGGCTCGGCCCGTGTCGATGTCGATGATCGCCGCCTCGATCTCCAGCAATTGCGGCTCGACGTCCAGGGCGCGGACCAGCTCTTCGTAGGCGGGCATGCGCTCGGCGATGTCGCGGACGATGATGGCGTTGAGGCGGCTGTCGGCCTGCACGCGCACCGGGTTCTGCGGCGAGAAGGCGCCGGTCTGCTCGGAGGCCAGCGGCAGGCCAAGAGTGCCATTGGCGTTTTGGGTCGCGTCGAAATAGGCGGGACCGGACGGGTTGGGCGTGCCCAACGTCGCCAGGCCCTGGCCGCGCAGCCCCTGCACCGCGGCCGGGATCGGGGTTTCGGTGCGGGCGCTGGAACCGGCGCGCTCCTTGGGATCGGTGCTGACCAGCGAGCGGATGATCGAGGCCACGCCCGGGATCTGCACCTGCTTGGCGCCGACGCTGAGGCTGACGTCCTCGGCCCAGCCGTAGCGCAGGTAGAACACCCGGTACTGCAAGGTCGGCGAGATGGCTTCGGCTTGCGCTCCGCCCCGCGCCAGATCGTCGATCTGCTGCAGGAAGCGTGGCGTGCCAGTGGCCACCAGCAGGTCGGAGGTGGTGCGCAGGGTGTCGCGATCATCCAGCAGGCCCAGCTGGCGAGCGCTGCGGTCGACCCGGCGCGCGGCCGAGCCCGACAGCGGGAAGCTGCGGTTGGAGATCTGGGCGGCAGTGTAAACGTGCACCGCCGAGCCGTCGTAGTAGGTGATCAGGTCGAAGGCCTTGGAGACGTCCGCCTGGATCTTGCCGGCCGGGCCGCGGAACAGGCCGTTGATGGTGCCGGTGACGCCGGGCGAGACCGAAACCGGCACGCCCAGCTGGCTGTAGAAGGCTTGCAGGAACTGGCCGATCGGCTGTTCCCGCGCGGTCAGGTCGACGGTGCGCGCACCGACCGGCGGCTCGCCCGCCTGCACGGTGGGAGCGGCCAGCAGGACGCCGAACCAAGCCGCTGCGGCGAGCATGCCGCTACGGAAGGGAGACTTCGAGAGGTAGTCGCGACGTTCGGTCATTCGTTCTCCAGGCGCTCAGGCGGCGGCGGGGGCGGCTTGGGAAGGACCGTCGCTTTCGACGACGGTTAGGGTCTGGGTCGGCAGGGCCACGCGGCCGGCGACCTCGAGCTTCAGGCTGGGCAGCAGTTCGTGGAACGACAGGACGGCCAGGTCGAACAGCTCGGGCTCGATCAGCTTGCGCACGTGCCGGCGCAGGTCGATCGCGGTCAGCAGCACCATCGTTTCGGCGTTCGTGGCCATGACGGTGATGGCGTCGATGATGCGACGAGCGACTTCGGGATCCAGGGCCAGTTGCTGGCCCGTGCCGCCGGTGCGGACGGCGTCGCGGATCTGCTGCTCCAAGGCCGGCTCCAGCACCATGGCGCGCAGGCGACCGTCGGGAGCGTAGCGGTGGCAGATCTGCCGCCGCAGGGCGACACGGGCGAACTCGGTCAGCGAGAACGGGTCCTTCTCGCGCTGGCCGGCGTCGGCCAGGGATTCGAGCACGTCGCGCATGTTGCGCAGCGGGATCTCTTCCTCGACCAGGCGGCGCAGCACCTCGGCGATGCGAGCCAGCGGCAGGGCGCGGGCGGCTTCCTTGACCACCTCGGGATAGTCGGCGCCGGCGCGAGTCAGGAGGTTGCTGGCCTCCTGCACCCCAACGAACAGGCCGGCGTTGCGGCGAAGGCTCTGGCCGACGGCTTCGCGCAGTTCGTTGATCTCGCCAGGATCGACCCAGGTCCCCTCGCCGATCGGCGCTTCGAAGGCCAGGAGGCGCCAGCGGGTCTCGCCGGTCTCGGCGCCGTAGTGAACCGAGGCCTTGGGCAGGGCGACGCCCAGGCGCAACTCGAAGGCGTCCAGCACATCCTCCAGGGTCCGGATGACCTCGGCGGTGTTGCGCACGCGGGCGCCGGCGCCGTCCAGCTCCAGCAGCAGCGGCACCATAGGCTGGGCCTCCAGCGCGCGAGTGTGGGCGATGGCCGGGACGTCTTCGCGCGCGACCTGGCCGCGCAGGCCGGCGACGCGCTGGGTGATGACGCCCCGCATCTTCACGTCCAGCAGCGCGCCGGTGACCAGGGCCACGCCGCCCAGGATCAGGAACACCGCGACGGGGAAGCCGGGCACCAGAGCCAACAGCCAGCAGATCGCGCCGGCCACCAGGAACACCCGCGGCTTGGCGGCGAACTGCGCGCGGACCGCTTCGCCCAGGTGGCCGTCGTTCTCTTCGTCGGTGGTGCGGGTGACCAGAAGGCCGGCGGCCATCGCGCCCAGCAGGGCCGGGATCTGGGTGACCATGCCGTCGCCAATGGTCAGGATCGAGTACTTGTGGATGGCGGTGCCGAAATCGAGGCCCTGCTGCAACATGCCCACGGCCAGGCCGCCCAGCAGGTTGATGACCACGATGATGATGCCGGCGACCGCGTCGCCTTTGACGAACTTCATCGCGCCGTCGAGGCTGCCGTGCAGCTTGCTTTCCATCTCCAGCGTGCGGCGGCGGCGGCGGGCCTCGTCCTTGTCGATCAGGCCCGAGCGCAGGTCGCTGTCGATCGACAGCTGCTTGCCGGGCATGGCGTCCAGGCTGAAGCGGGCGGCCACCTCGGCCACGCGCTCGGCGCCCTTGGCGATGACGATGAACTGCACGACGGTGATGATCAGGAAGACCACCAGCCCGACCACCAGATTGCCGCCGGCGACCATCACCCCGAAGGTGTCGATGATGTGCCCGGCATGACCTTCCAGCAGGATCAGCCGGGTCGTGGCGATCGACAGGGCCAGGCGGTACAGGGTCGTGATCAGCAGAAGACTGGGAAAGACCGAGAACTCGGTGATGGTCGAGATGTAGATCGACACCAGCAGCAGCATGACGCCGAAGCAGATGTTGACCGCCACCAGGGCGTCCAGCGCCAGGGCCGGCAGCGGCAGGATCATCAGCCCGACGATCGCCACCACCCCGCCGACCAGGAACAGGTCGCTGAAGCGGGACGCAAGGCCGCGGGCCGGCGCGACGCGGGCGCGCTTGAGATAGGTCTCGACGCTCATCGGGGGCTCCGCGGCCGGCTCACCAGGATCCCGCGGCGCGCAGGCCCCGGTAACGGTCCATGACGCTGACGACGTAGCCCTGCGTCTCGCGATAGGGTGGGATCTTGCGGCCGTACTTCATGACGGCCCCTTCGCCGGCGTTGTAGGCCGCCAGCACGAGATCCAGATTGTTGCCGAAGCGGCGCTGCAGGGTCTTCAGATAGGCGGCCCCGGTGCGCAGATTGGTCAGCGGGTCGTCCAGCTCGACCAGCGGATCGCCGACCCCCATCTGCTTGGCCGTGGCCGGCATTACCTGCATCAGGCCGCGCGCGCCCTTGGGCGAAACCGCCCTGGCGTTGCCGCGCGATTCCACGTGCATGACGGCCGCCAGGAAGCCCGGATCGATGTTGAAATCGCGCCCGACGGTGGCGATGTGATCGGCGTAGCTGACGCGCCCCGGCGCCTTGAACGCCACCGGCTCGGTCGTCACGGCCGGCGCATAGCGTCCCGCTGAAATCACCTTGGTGACATCGCCCGACTCGTAGAGGCGGAGCTGTTCAGAGCCGACTTGCGACTTTGTTTCAGCGCTGCAATCGGCCAACGCCAAAGAGAATTTTTCGTTCAGCGGTTGAGTTGAGCTGAACTTCAGACCACTGAAAGTCTCACATTCATATGCAAAACCAAAAGATGGCGGAAACAAGATTACGCAATACGCTGACACACTAAGGCACAACTTGCGCATTAACTCGTCCCTATGTTATGCGCCCAGCCCTTTTCCCCAGCCTTGATAAGTCCTAACTTTCGAGTATCAATCCTGTCAACAGCTCAAGTAAGACTTTTTAAACGGTCCTTATACTGACACATCACAGGAAATACTATGGTAGAGCTTGAAACTTCACCATGGAAACACTTTGAAATTCGGACAGATAAGCTCGCGCAAAACGATAGCCTCGACCACTTCGGGCAGGGCTGACGATGGCCGAAAAGAATGACTCCGGTGACCGGACCGAGAAGCCGACCCCCAAGCGCCTGTCCGACGCCCGCAAGAAAGGCGACGTGGCCAAGAGCAAGGACCTGTCGTCCACGGTCACGCTGGGCGCCTGGCTGCTGGTCGGGCTGTGCCTGGGGACGTTCGGGCTGCAGCGGATCAGCGCCCTGTTCGACTCGGTGCTGACCCTGACCGATCGCCCGTTCCGGGAGGCCTACGGCATCGCCGGCATGGCCGCCTTCCAGGCGCTGCTGCTGCTGACGGCGGTGACCTTCCTGCCGGTGGCCATCGTCGGCTCCGTCGCCGAGTTCCTGCAGGTCGGGCCGGTGTTCACGCTCGAGAAGATGACCCCCAAGCTGTCGCACATGAACCCAGGCGAAGGGCTGAAGCGCATGGTCAACATGGACAACTTGGTCGAGACGGCCAAGTCGCTGGCCAAGACCCTGCTGCTGCTGCTGATCTGCTGGCTGGTGATCGCTGGCGACTTCTCGCAGCTGACCCGTCTGCCGGCCAACGAACCGCGCGACGTGCTGCACGCTCTGAGCGGGGCGACCTTCAAGCTGACGGCCGCCGCCGTCGCGGCCTTCCTGCTCGTCTCGGCTCTGGACCTCGTCTACCAAAAACATAGCTTCATCAAGAAGATGAAGATGAGCCGGCGCGACATCAAGCAGGAGATGAAGGACGCCGAAGGCGACCCGCATGTCCGCTCGCAGCGCCGCCAGATGCACCAGGAATGGTCGCAGCAGAGCGCCACCCAGGCGGCCCGCGACGCCTCGGTGCTGGTGGTCAATCCCACCCACATCGCCTGCGCCCTGGCCTATGATCCCAGCCAGCACGCCGCCCCCGTTCTGCTGGGCAAGGGCGAGGGCCTGGTCGCCGCCGCCATGCGCGAAGCCGCGGAAGCGGAAGGCGTGCCGATCATCCGCAATGTCGAGCTGGCCCGCGCGCTGCGCGACAAGGCCGACATCGACGACATCGTGCCCCAGGACCTGTTCGCCGCCGTCGCCGAGGTGATCCTGTGGGCCCGCCGCATGCGCGAGGCGCCCGCCGAAGACGCCGACGCGGCCGAACCCACCGGCAAGGAAGACCCACCCGCCGGCCCCACCCATCCCGCCCCGCCGGAAATCGCCTTCCGGCCCGACAAGGAGACCTGATGACCGCCCTTTCCGCCCTGCTCGACCTGGTGACCGTCGGCATCGCCCTGGCCATCGTCCTGGCCCTGGCCTTCTTCTCGCTGAAGCTGCTCAAGCGCGCCCAGGCCGGCAAGCCTGGGGCCGGCGACGAGATCCGCTACGTCCGCGCCCTGCCCGTCGGCCCGCGCGAGCGACTGACGCTGGTCGAGTACCGCGACGAGGTCCTGCTGCTGGGCGTCACCGCCGGCCAGATCACCGTCATCGACCGCCGCCCTCGTCCGCCCGAAGAGGCCCCGACCGAAGCGCCCGCCGCGCCGCTGGGTCCGCTGCCGCCCAATGTCCGCCGCTTTCTAGGGAAAACCCTAGCTAGGGAATGACCCAACTTATGACGCCGCCGCCGAGGTGGTTGTTTGATCCCGCCGGGCAACGGAGCGACGTCTCCAAGCCCTCCGAGCAAACCGAACCCACGGAAAACAACGGAGTTTTGAGATGTCGTTCTTGAGCGGACTTGGCGGTAACCTCTTCAGCAGCGTCGCCAACATCGCCCTGCAGGGCGCCCTGGGCGTCGCCACCGGCGGGGCCTCGCTGCTGGTCACGACGGCCCTGAAGGGCCTGATGATGTCGATCGGCGACCAGCTGCTGCAGAACATCGGCCAGAAGCTGGGCCTGCCGCAGCCGGTCATCGACCTGGCCCAGGCCACCTTCCACGCCGCCGCCGGCAATCCGGGCGGCGCGGTCCAGAACATCACCGAGGCCAGCCAAGGCCTGGCCGGGGCCGCGGGCCTCGACCAGTTCGGCGCCGGCGAGATCCAGCGCCAGTCGTTCGACATCGTCGAGCAGCTGCAGCAGAACCTGCAGGAGAAGCTGGAGAACGGCACGGACGAGGACGGCAATGTCCGCGGCAACGCCAAGACCCGTGCGGCGGGCGGCGCGGCCGGCGGCGAGAGCTTCCTGGTCCGCCTGGCCCTGGCGCTGGGCAAGGCCATCGACGCCAAGATGGACGAGCAGCTCAAGATCGCCGGCGAGATCGACGACGCCAAGAACGCCGCCAAGGATGGCGACAAGGGCGCCGACTCGCAGATCACCCAGCAGGGCGCCAAGCTCACCGCGCTGGGTCAGGAAATCACCATCCTCTCCAACGCCCTGAACACGGCGCTGAAGTCGATCGGCGAAAGCGTCTCGACCCTGGCCCGCAAGCAATAACCGCGGACCGGAACAAGGTTGTGGAAGGCGGCGGAGCAATCCGCCGCTTTCTGCGTTGGCAGCCCAGAACGGAAAAGGACCCGACCCGATGATCCTGCGTTTCGCCCGCTTCCTGGCCCCCGCCGTCCTGGCGCTGGCCCTGCCCCTGGCCGCGCCCGCCGCCGCCCAGGACATGCCCACGGTGATGCCGAACAACTACGTGTTGTCAGACATCCTCAACAAGCAGCGGGTCGACTCGGCGATCAATTCGGGGCGCGGCGGCGGCGGCAGCTATGGCCGCCAGCCTTCGCGCGCGGCGCCGCGCTATTCGTCCAATTCGCCGACCAGCCTGGTGGGACGTCCCGGCGCGCCCAGCGGCCCGGCCCTGACCCAGACCACCTATCGCGCCTCGCCCGAGGTCAGCGCTCGGGTGCGCCGCCAGTTCGCCGACTGGATGGGCCAGCAGGCCGGCGCCGAGGGCGGCCGCAAGATCGCCCAGGCCCTGGCCCAGCGCGACCCGGTCCGCAGCTGGGCCCAGATCGTCGGCGGCGACGGCCTGCGTCCCGGCGACACCGCCGACTCCATGGCCGCCTACTGGATCTTCAACTGGGTGATGGCCAACGGCGGCGACAGCAACCGCGCCCAGGCCCAGGCGGTGCGCAACCAGGTCAAGCCGATGATCGCCTCCAACCCCGGCTACGCCCGCCTGAACGAAGGCCAGCGCCAGGAGATGTCCGAGGTGCTGATGCTGAACTTCCTGATCCAGCACGCGGCCTATCTGGACGCCATGAAGCGCGGGGACCGCGCCACCGCCCGCCGCCTGGGCGACGCGGCCGTCACCCGCTTCCGCAACGAAATGGGCGTGGACCTGCGGCAGCTGACGCTGACGAACGCGGGCTTCGTCCGCGGCTAGGGTAATCCCCAATAGGCTGGGCTGTCGGCGAGCTACATGATCGATCGTCCCAACGCGGAGATCGTCATGGCTTCCATCGACAGCATCCTGACCGCTGATGCGGCGCCCCAAGCCCTGGCCCCCGCCACGCCGCTCGAGACGGCCCTGGCCCGGTTCGAGGCCACGGGCCGGCTCGACGTCACGCCCTTCGCCGAGGCCGCGCCGTCGGTGCTGCTGGAGGCGCTGTCGAGCCTGGCCCCGCAGCAGCGCGGCCTGCTGGAGCGCCTGCTCGGCGAGCAAGGCCTGCTGGGCCAGGACGGTCTCGTGGGGGCCACGGTAGGCGCGGTCGGCGAGACCGTCGCCCGCACCACCGACGCCGCCGTCGAGACCCCGACCGAGCGCGAGTTCGAGGAAACCGCCGAGCACATCGAGGACTCGCGCCTCGACCAGCGCCTGGGCCAGCTGCGCGGCCAGGCCGACTTGGATTTCGTGCTGGCGCCGTTCAGCAAGCTGGATCGCCCGCCGGCCGAACTGGCGGCCAGCGTCACCGTGGCCTCGCCGACGGACGACCGCCGATAGGGTTTTCCCCAGCTAGGGATCATCCCACTGAAATCCCCGGCCGGCCGCCGATAGGCTTCTCCGCAAGATCGACCCCGCCATCCAGGAGCATCCCCATGGCCGACGGTTCCAACTCCGTTTCGTCGTCGACGGACTCGTCGTCGAGCAACAGCTGCTCGGCCGCCTCGGCCCTGTCGGCGGCCGACAAGGTCGACGCCGCGGTCAGCCAGATCCAGGACCTGACCCGCGAGGACGGCCTGCTTGGGACCAGCCGCAACGCCAACATGCAGAGCGTCGCCGACACGATCGGCAGCCTGGCGCCGGCCGAGCTGGACGCGACCGTCTCCAAGCTCAGTGACGCCGACCTCAAGGGCCTGGCCGAGGACATCAACGCCGGCGGCGTCCTGGGCGCGCAAGGCCTGACCGCCGACGAGAAGCGCGACGTGTTCAACGACCTGGCCGCCGGCCTGTCGGGCGCGCAGCTGGGCCGGGTCTCTGAGGCCTTCAACAGTCGCGAGGACGTCACCGCCCTGGCCGACGCCGTCGCCACCTTCGCCACGCCCGAAGCCAAGGTCGGCTATGTCGAGGCCTTGTCCAGCCGCACCACCGACGGCCTGAAGGGCGAGGTCGAGCGCAGCCTGCTTGGCCTCGGCGGCTCGGTGACCCAGAAGAGCGATCCCGAGGCCCTGGCCGTCGGCAAGGTTCTGGGTAGCCTGTCGGGCGTCCATTTCGACACCGCCGTCTCGTCCCTGTCGAAGGCCGAGCTGGGCGCGGTGATGAAGTCCTCGGCCGAACTGACCACGCACCAGTCGCCGACCGGCGCGACGGCCAGCGGCTATGACGTCGGCACGCTGACGGGCATTCTGAACGCGGCGGCCACCAGCCAGAACGCCTCGGTCAAGGCCAGCGTCTTCGCCCAGGGCGGCACGATGCTGGGCGAGATCGCCAATTCCAGCAGCGCCTTCTCGGTCAACGCCACCGCCGACGTCGAAGCGGCCAAGGTCCGCGACAGCCTGAAGGGCCTCTTGGACACCGACGTCACGGGCGTCGTCCGACAGCTGGAGACCGCCGACCGCTACGGGACGTCGATGACCAACTTCCTCACCGAAACCCTCAAGCAGGGCAAGCCCGGCGAGGCGATCGTCGGCGGCTATATCGCCAAGCTGCAGACCGGCAACACCCTGACCGAGAACCCGATCACCCGCCTGAAAACCCAGATCGGCGGCTATCACCGCAACGCCCAGGACCTGGGCTATTTCGCGGGCTCCACTCAGGCCGCCGTCGACAAGGTCGCCGCCAACGACAAGGCCAAGGCCGAGATGATCGGCGGCATGTTCAAGACCGCGGTGGGCCTCACCACCGGTCCGGCCGGCCCGATCGCCGGCGCGGGGATCGGCATGTACACCGACGCCCTGGTCAAGGATGGGGTCGCGGCCTACGCCGCCGGCGCCGCCTCGCTGAAGGACACCTTCTTCGAGCTGTCCTTCCCGCACGATCCGGTGACCAAGGCTCCTTACGAGGGCCGCGCCGAGGGCGACTACGACACCGCCTTGGGCCGCGTCCTGGACGGCGCGCGCTGACAAGGCCGCAAACGGAGCCATCGGCCTGTTCCGGGCGTTCCCCGGAGCAGGCCGTCCGCATGTCGGCGCCCGGGAGACGCCGATGCTTCTGAGATGGATCGCGACCATGACCGTCCTGACCGCCGCCTGCGCGCCCGCCGTGACCGCCGCGCCGCCGGCCCCGCCCGCTCAGGCCCAGCTGCTGACCGAGCCTGGCGCACACGATCGCCGGCTGGACGTCGTCGAGGCCGAGTTTCGCGATGCGCTGGGGGCGTCCCACGGCAAGCTGACCACGACGGCCTACCGCCTGCCAGCCACCGCGACCTGGACCGATGTCGAAGCCCACTACCAGACGGGTTTGTCGAGCTGGCAGGCCGAGCCCGCCCTGCCCGCCCATATCCGCGCCGCCGACGCGCGCGCCTGGAAGCGCCCCGGCGCGGTCGTAGCCATCGCCCTGATCGACAGCCCCGTCCCTGGCGAGCAGCTGGACTACAAGATCCTGGCCGTCGCCACGAAAAGAAGCGGCGCCGGCTCTTGAAAGCCGGCGCCGCAGGGGGAGAGCCTAGTAGCGGTAGCGAACGCCGAGGCGGTAGTTCGGACCGCTGCCGCCGTACGACAGCACGACCGGATCGTTGAACGTGAAGCGCTCAGCCATCTCGTCGGTGATGTTCAGCGCCTCGAAGGTGATGCTGATCTGCTTGGTGGGCTGATAGCGCATCGAGAAGTCGACGTTCATGGTCGAGCGGTTGCCGTCGAACTCGTTGATCAGCGGACCGTCGCACGCCGCGCCATTGGGCTGCAGGCCCGGATCGCAGGTGCCGGCGCTGACCGGATAGCGCGTGTAGTACTCGTCGCGCTGGGCGGCCGAGATGCGGGCGTTGAACTTCTCGGTCTCATAGTAGAGCGTGAAGTTCAGGCCCTTAGGCGAGGCGCCCAGCCAGGGACCCGTGCCATAGGTCGGGGCCTTGGTGACCACGCCGGTGCCGGCCGTGACCGCGCCCGGATCCAGGATGTAGGTCAGCTTGGTGTCCAGCTTGGTCATGTTGAACTGGACGCCCAGGTTCTTGAAGTACCAGGGCAGGAAGGTCAGGTCCTGCTGGAAGTTGAACTCGAAGCCCTGCAGATAGCCACCCGGCGCGTCGCGGACCTGGCGGGCCAGCATCGGGTTGTCGGCGTCGATATAGGCGCGGCGGAAGATGTCGCCGCCGGTCTCGCCGGGGAACTGCAGCTTCAGCTGGGCGATGGCCTCGGCGTCCAGGAAGGTCGACAGCGGAGCCTCGTAGAACACCGTCTGCGGGAAGCTGTCGATGTCCTTGCGGAAGTAGCCCAGGCTGATCAGCCCGCCCTCGTTGAAGTACCACTCGGCGGCGACGTCGAAGGCCTTGCCGCGGAACGGCGACAGCTTGGTGTTGCCGACCGTCAGCGAGCCGCCCGTGACGTTGCCGTCGCCGGGAATGCTGATGCCGGTGATGGCCGGCGACAGGTTGCCCAGCAGCGGACGGGCCATGACCTTGGCGGCGGCGACGCGGATATAGAGGTTGTCCCACGCCTCCCAGGTCAGGTTCGCCGACGGCAGGGTGTCGGTGTAGCTGTTCTCGCCGGTGATGCGACGGCCGGCCGTGGTCTCGCCGACCGCGAAGACGTCGGTCTTGGCCTGGCGGACCCCGACGTTACCGAACAGGCGACGGCCGCCCCAGACGTCGTAGCTGAAGCCGAACTGCAGATAGTAGGACAGGTTCTTCTCGTCGACCTCGAACGAGGCCGAGCGGTTGCGCTTCCGGGTGATGCGGAAGTCGCCAAACTTGTTGATGCAGTTGCAGTCGAAGCCGAAGACGCTGCTGAACGCCTCCAGGTTGGGCGTGAAGAAGCTGGTGACCGAGCCCGCCGGCACGTCCAGACCCTGGCCGAAGTCGATCACTTGGCCCAGCGAGGCGGTCGTGACCTTGGCCTCCTTCTCGGTCGGGTTCAGCAGGTCGTTGTTGCGCTCGTACTGGTCGGTCGAGAAGCCGAACTCGCGGTGCGTGATCCCCGCCTTGATGGTCCAGTGATCGTCCAGTTGATAGCTCAGGTCGATCTTGCCGCCCTTGTAGTCGTTGACCGTGTTGCGCTCATAATTGCGCATGGCCGAGAAGCCCTTGACGATGCCCCATTTGTTCGGGTCTGCGGCGTTGAAGCCCGGATCGAACTTGGGCATGCCCGACAGGCCGCGAGAGTCGAAGACGAACGGCTCGGCCGCGTCCATGTAGTTGAACTCGACCAGGGTGCCCTGGTTCTTGTTCTCCGAGCGCGAGGCGCCGACCGAGAACTGGGCCTTCAGCTTATCGCTGAACTCGTGGTCCACATTGACCGACACTTGGCGGAAGTCGGTGGTGTAAGCGCCGCGGTCGGCGGCCGAGCGCCAGTCGACATTGCCCAGCTTCAGATACTCTGCGTTCTGGCCGATCACTTCGGCGTCCAGCAGCTTGACCGCCGGACGGCCGATCAGCTGGCCGCGGAACGGCAGGCTGCTGGCCGGGCCCAGATACCCCGGCGAGTTCCGGTTCGTGTAGTACTCGTAGACGTCCAGATTGTTGGGATTGTAGCTGAACGTGTAGCCGCTCAGCGGCGCTGTGCCGTTCAGCGATTGGCCGCAGTCCTGGCCCGGGTTCAGGTCGGTCTCGTCGGCATAGGTGCAGCCGCCGGGATAGAGCGCACGGCGCTGAGCCTCGGTCATGGCCGAGCCGCCCGGCGCGGCCGCCGTCGGGACATTGGCGCCGTACTGGTAGCTGGCGTTGGTGTTGTTGCGGTTCAGGCCGACGGGCGAGATCTGGTAGTTGGTGCTGACGCTGTCGAACCGCGAATAGAGGCCGTCGATCGAGACGCGGGTGCGCGGGCTGATCTCGAACTGGATGGCGCCGGTCAGGCCCAGGCGCTCGGTCTCAACATTGCGCTGGTTCAGCGACGGCAGGGCCGGGAAACGGATCAGCGAGTTGTTGCAGCCGGGGCTGGTCGGCGTCAGCGTCGCGATCGACTGGGCGGCCGCGGCTGCGCAACCCGGATAGAGCTTGGCATAGGCCGCCGGGTCGGAGCCGGTCATCGCCGCATAGGCTTCCGGATTGGCCAGCGGGTTGTAGTAGTTGGCCGGATTGGCCTTGTAGGCGTCCAGGGCCGAGCCCGTCAGGGTCGTGGGGACCAGGGCGCTGAACACCGTGCCGGTCGGGGCCGCGAAGCCCGCGCGGCCGGGCAGTTCGTCGCCGGTCCAGGTGCTGCCACGATAGGTGTAGTCGGCCGAGCCGCCGCCGCGGCCATAGCTGTCGTCCTCGGAGCTGCGCTTGGCGTAGGCGGCCGAGACCAGGGTCCCCAGCTTGCCGTCGAACCACCGCTTAGAGGCCAGGCCCGTGATGCGCGGGCTGTGCTTCTTGCCGTTGCGATAATAGGAATCTTCGGCCGACAGGGCGAAAGCCTCGTTCTTGTAGTCGAAGGGCCGGCCGGTGATCAGGTCGACCGTGGCGCCCAGCGAGCCCTCATCAGCCTCGGCCGAGGAGGACTTGCGCACCCGCACCGAGCTGAACAGCTCCGAGGCGAAGGCGTTGAAGTCGAAGGCGCGCGAGCGGTTGGGGCTGCCGCCCGCGTCGTTCGCCGCCCCGGTCGACAGGGCTTCCATGTTGTTGATGCGGACGCGGCTGAAGTCCCCCGACAGGCCGCGCACGCTGATGGTGCGCCCTTCGCCGTTGTCGCGGTCGATCGAGATGCCGGGCAGGCGCTGCAGCGACTCCGCCAGGTTCGAGTCCGGGAAGTCCGCCATGTCCTCGGCGTTGATGGCGTCCATGATGACGTCGGCGTTCTTCTTGACGTTCAGGGCGCTGCGCAGCGAGGCGCGATAGCCGGTGACGACCACCTCGCTGACCGCCTCGGGATCAGTGGTCTTGGCCGGCTCGGTCGCCTGGGCGGCGGCGAGACCCGGAGCCGCGGCGACGAAGGCGGCGGCGGATATACCGGCGAGCAGGGTCGTCCGCCGGATATGGCGTTGAAGCGTATTCATTATTTCCTCCCCAAGAGTTTGGTCTGGCGGGGACGCGGTGTTCTGTTTTCTCCGCGCCCCCTGGTCGTGCTGGCTAGTTGGCGAGCGCCTTTCTGCCGGTGATCTGAAGGTCGGCGCGGACGCCGGCGGGTTGCTCGAGGCCGGCCCGCGAGACCGGCTGACCGCCGCCGATCCACAGCTGAGCCGCGCCGGGCTCGACGCTGCGCTGGCCGGCCTCGTTCACGGTCGAGAAGGCGTCGGTCTCAAGCTCGAAGGTCACGGCCTTTGTCTCGCCGGCCTTCAGCGACACGCGCTGGAAGCCTTTCAGCGCGCGGGCCGGCGCGCCGGCCACGCCGGGACGGGTGACATAGAGCTGGACGACCTCGTCGCCGTCGCGGCCGCCAGCGTTGGTGACGGGCGCGGTGACCTTCAGGCGCTGGCCCGCCGCGACCGAGCGCGCCAGGGTCGGCTTACCGTACGAGAAGCGGGTGTAGGACAGGCCGTAGCCGAACGGGTACAGCGCCTCGCCGCCGAAATAGCGATAGGTGCGGCCGGCCATGCCGTAGTCCTTGAACGGCGGCAGCTGGTCGGCCGAGCGGTAGACGGTGACCGGCAGGCGGCCCGACGGGCTGAAGTCGCCGGCGATCAGGCCAGCGATGGCCGCCCCGCCCTCGCCGCCCGGATACCAGGCCTCGATCACCGCCGGCAGCGCCTTGTCGGCCCAGTTGCTGCTGATCGCGCCGCCGTTCATCAGCACCAGGATCGTGGGCTTGCCCAGGGCGTGCGCACCTTCCAGCAGCTTCTGCTGCGGCGCGGGGAGGTCGAGGCTGGTGCGGTCGCCGCCGGCGAAGCCTTGGGCGTGGACGCTCATCTCCTCGCCCTCGACCCGGGCGGTCAGGCCGCCGGCGAAGATCACCAGGTCGGCGTCCTTGACGATGGCCAGGGCCGCGTCGCCGTCGTCGGCCGGCTGGTTCCAGATCAGGCCCTGCGTGCCACGCTCGCTGTCCTGCCGCGCCTCAATGGTGATGGCGTACGTCTTGCCGGCGGTCAGGTTGACGGACTTGCCCATCGAGGGATCGATCGTGCCGTCCCAGAAGTCGGCCAGCACCTGACCGTCGACCTTGATGCGCCAGCCGCCGTCGCCGGTCAGGGTGAAGCCGTGCGGCCCGGTCTGCCCCGCCTTGACGAAGCCGCTCCAGCGGATCGAGCCTTTGCGCATCTCGCGCGTCGGCCAGCCCCAACGGAACTTCACATTGGTGTCGGTGCGGACCTGCGGCGCGCCGGCCAAATCTAGATTGCCGAAGTCCTCGACCTTCAGACCCGGCGTCGCGCAGGCGGAATCCTGGCAGAAGATCGCATCGGGCGTCGGCGTGCTGGCCGGACCGATCAGGCCCGTGCCCGGCACGTGCGTGACCTTGGCGTCCGGATAGCGGGCGCGGATCCCGGCCAGCACGGTGATCGGCTTGGACGGCGTGCCGGCATAGTTGCCGACCAGGGCGTCGACGCTGTCGGCGTTGGGACCGATCACCGCGATCGACTTCGGCGCGGCCTTCAGCGGCAGCAGGCCGTCGTTCTTCAACAACACCAGCGACGACTGGGCCGTGCGCAGGTTCAGCGCGCGGTGAGCCGGCGTGTCGTTGTCGGCGGCGGTGACCTTGCCCCACGGCCCGCTAGCCGGCGGATCCATCAGACCCAGGCGGTAGCGGATCTCGAACAGGCGGTTCAGCGCCACGTCGACCTCGGCCTCGGTCGCCAGGCCCGTGCGCACGGCCTCGACGATGGCCGGGGCCTCGACGCCCAGCTTGCCGCCGAAGTCGCAGGCTACGTCCGTGCCCGCCTTCAGGGCGACGGCGAAGGCCTCGGCCGGGGTCTTCCGGTAGGCGTGAGCCTTGGGCAGATAGATGTCGGCCATCGCCCCGCAGTCGGTGACCACATGGCCCTTGAAGCCCCAGTCGCGGCGCAGGCGCTGGTTCAGCAGGGCGTCGCTGGCGCAGGCCGGCACGCCGTCGACGGCGTTGTAGGCGCACATCACCGACTCGACCTTGGCCCGGGTGACCAGCGTCTTGAACGCCGGCATGTAGGTGTCTTCCAGGTCGTGGCGCGAGGGGTGGATGTCGTCGAAGTGACGGTCAGCCTCGGGACCGCTGTGCACGGCATAGTGCTTGGCCTGGGCGGCGACCTTGGGATGCGCCAAGTCCGGCCCCTGCAAGCCCTCGACGAACGCCACGCCGATCTCGGCGGTCAGGTGCGGGTCCTCGCCGTAGGTCTCCTGCCCTCGGCCCCAGCGCGGATCGCGGAAGATGTTGATGTTGGGCGACCAGACCGTCAGGCCGCGGTACTGGGCGGCCGAGCCGTCGGCGCCGACCTTGTCGACATATTTGGCGCGGAACTCGGTGCTGATCACGTCGGCGACCTGGCGGGTCAGCTTGGTGTCGAAGGTCGCGGCCAAGCCGACGGCCTGCGGGAACACGGTCGCCTCCCCCGCGCGAGCCACGCCGTGCAGGCCCTCGTTCCACCAGTTGTAGGCAGGGACGGACAGGCGCGGGATGGCCGGCGCGACGTGGCGTAGTTGGGCGGCCTTTTCCTCCAGCGTCATGCGCGCGATCAGGTCGGCGGCGCGCTGGGCGGGCGACAGTTTGGCGTTCTTGTAGGCGGCGTCCTGCGCCAGGGCCGGAGCAGCCGCGAGACCCAGGCTCACGGCGGTGGAAACGGCCAGAAGGCGGCGGAGGTTACGCGACATCGTCATTCTCCCGAATGGCGTTCAGGTCCCGCACCAACTGGCGGTCGGGACGAAAAAGGAGGGTTCGTTCGCCGCCCAGCGCCTGGGCCTGGCCGCTCACCGGATTGACCAGGGCGTAGGGCCGCGTCTGGCGGATGCTGATCTGGCCGATGTTCGGTACGTCGAGGCTGTGTCCCTGGAGCAGGGCGTCGCGCATCCGGCGCAGCAGCGACTGGACCAGCACGTCGCACAGCTCGCGATCGAGCATGCGCGTCACGTCTGCCAAGGGCTGCACGAACTGACCGTCGACGCGCACCGCGACCTTCCTCCCCTTTCGCGGCCTGTGACGGCCGCCCCTCCGGCTAGTTACCGGTATCAATGAAGCGACATAAACATGCCGATTTTGATTTCGAAAGAGGAAAGTTACCGGTCACATTGAGAAAATGAAGCAATCAAATTGCTCTAAATGACGCGCAATTTGGAACAACGAACGACGATGCCCGACCCGCACGAAAAACCGTCCGAAGGCGTGATTTTTTCACTGCCGCATTGAATGCGGGCGGCGCAGCCTGCATCGTCGGGGCAAGTTCGGCGCACAGATATAGGGAGGGGCCGTGGGGAAACCGCAACGGCCGGGCGCCGACAATGACGGACCGCTGTGGAGCGGCCTGGCCGCCTATCGCGAGACCTATGCCGACGACTGGGGCGATCTGTGCCTGTTCCTGCGCGCGCGGTTCGGCCCCGGCCCGCCGGATCCGGAGGACGTGGCGCAGCAGGCGTTCGTCCGCCTGGGCGAGCGGCCCGCCGACCAGCGGCACGAGAGCCCCCGGGCCTTCGTGTTTCGGGTGGCGATCAACCTGGCCCGTGACGCCTTCCGCCGCCAAAGGCTGACGACGCGGATCGTCGGCAGCGCCGATCCGGTGCTGGAAGCCGACGCCGAGCCGGACGCCGAACGGACCCTGATCGCCAAGCAGGAGCTGGACGTGCTGAACCGCGTGGTCGCCGGCCTGCCGCCCCGGCACCGCGCCTTCCTGGCCGCCAACCGGGTCGAGGGGCTCAGCTTCGCCGAGATCGCCCGGCGGCACGGGGTGTCCGAGGCCCTGGTCCGCAAGACCGTCGGCGAAGCGGTCGCCGCCTGCCAACGCGCCGTCGCCGGCGGCGCGATCGATTTTCGAGGACTGTCCCGTGAACGCACCCGCGCCTGACGGCGAGATCGAGCGAGAGGCCGGGGACTGGGCCCTGTCGGTTTTCGGCGAGCGGCTGTCGGCCGAGCGCGCCGAAGCCTTCCGCGCCTGGCTGGCGGCCGATCCGCGCCACGCCGCCGCCTACGACGCCGCCGAGCTGCTGATGTTCAAGCTGAGCAGCCTCGACGCCTTGGCCAAGCCGCAGCGCCTGCCCGTGCGCCGCGCCTGGATCTGGGCGGCCGCCCTGCCCCTGGCCGCTTGCCTGGCGATCGGCGTCGCCGTTTCCAACCGCTCCACCGTCCTCGAAAGCGATCGCGCCGTCCAGACCTTGGCCTTGCGCGACGGCTCGTCGGTGGTGCTGTCGCCGCAGACCCGCCTGCGTGAGGCCGGCTGGCTCTCCGGCCGTCGCTACGACTTGGAGCGCGGCGAGGCCCTGTTCGACGTCCGCCACGCCGAAGGCCGCCCCTTCGAGGTGCGGGCCGGCGAGACGCGCGTCACCGTGCTGGGCACCCGCTTCGACGTTCGCAAAGGCGCCAGCGGTGAGGTCGGCGTGGCGGTCGAGCGTGGCCGGGTCGCGGTCCAGCGAGACGCCTTCAGCACGATCCTGGCACGGGGCGACGCCGTGACCCTGGATGCGAAAGGCGTGCGCCGCGTGAAGCTGTCGAACCCCGAAGCGGCGGCCGACTGGCGGCGCGGGCAACTCAGCTATACCTCGGCCCCGATCCGCGACGTCGCCGATGACATCAATCGCTTCTCCGACGTGCGGGTCGTGGTCGACCCGGCCGTGGCCGGCGTGCGCCTGACCGCCAGCTTCCGCGCCGACCAGGCCGAGGCGTTCCTGGACAGCCTGCCCGCGCTGCTGCCGCTGGAGGTCCGCATCCGGCCCGACGGCGCGCGGCTGATCGCGCCCCGGACGCGATGAGCCTGCGCCACCGCCTGGCGGCCGGCCTGGCTCTGGCGGCGCTGGCCGGAAGCGTCGAGGCTCAGGACCGACGGCTCGCGATCGACCTGCCGCCCCAGCCGCTGGCGCGGTCGCTGGTCGACCTGTCGGCCCGGGCCGGCGTCGCCATCGTCGCCCCCGCCGCGCTGACCGCCAACCGCTTGGCTCCGCGCGTGACCGGCCGCCTGGCCGCGCGCGAGGCCCTGTCGCGCCTGCTGGCCGGCAGCGGCCTGACCTTCACGGTCGAGGCCAACGGCGTGATCCTGATCCGCCGCGCGCCGCCCGTCGCGACACCAACCGCGGCGTCTGCCGAAGCGCCGGTCGAAGACCTGCCCATTTCGGTCATCACCGTCGTCGCCCGACCGCTGGGCGAGGCCGCCGCCAACCTGGACCACGTCTCGCCGCGGCTGATCGACATCCTGCTGGAAGACGATCTGCAGCGCGCAGGTCCGGGCGGGGTCGGCGACGCCCTGGCGCGTCTGCCCGGAGCAAGCGCCAGCCTGGACGCCGGCGAGGCCCGGCAACTGGCCGTGCGCGGCGTCGGAGCCCGCTTCACCCTGGTGCGGGTCAACGGCCTGGAGACCCTGGCCACCTTCGGCGCGACCAACGCTGGCGGCGGCGTCAATCGCGGGCGGGCCTTCGACTACAACGTCTTCGCCGCCGACCTCTTCCATCAGGTGCGCCTGCAGAAGACCGCTTCCGCCGACCTGGAGGAAGGCTCGCTGGGGGCCAGCGTCGACATGCGCACCCGTTCGCCGTTCGATCTGCCGTCGCACAGCCTGCGCATAACCGTCGAGGCCACGCACAACGGGGCCTCTGGCCGGACTGCGCCAGGAGCCTCGATCCTGGCCTCCGTCCGCGACCACGACGATCGCCTGGGCTTCCTGGTCTCGGCCGCCTATCGCGAGCGCCATACGACCGAGACCGGAGCCAGCGCCGGCCAATGGGAAAGCGGGACGGCGATCTTCCCGGGCTTCGCCGCCAGCCAATCCGGCGAGAGCCTGGAGGCCTTGAACCAGGCCCTGCACGCCCGTATCCCCCGGCTGGAGGTCGTTCGCGCCGACCAGCGACGCCTCGGTCTGTCCGCCAGCCTGGAATGGCGGCCGGACGACCAGACCCGCGTCAGCGCCGACCTGCTCTACGCCTCGCTGAATGTCGAGCGGCGCGAGGACCTTCTGGAGAGCTTCACCTTCCGCACCGCTGGCGGCTGCGACGCGCAAGACTGCGGGCTGGGCGGTGTCACTGTCACCGACGCGCGGATCGTGAACCAGGGTGGCCGTCTGCCGGTGCTGATCGCCGGAACCTTCGACAATGTCGACGTCCGCAGCGAGGCGCGGCGCGACAGCCTGGAGACGGTGTTTCGCCAGTCCACCCTGTCGGCGACCCGTCGGTTCGGTGACGGCTACAAGGCCAGCGCGCTCCTGGGCTACAGCCGCTCGGACTTCGGCAATCCCCGGCGCGACACGATCTGGCTGCAGCAGAACGGCGTCACCGGCTTCGCGTACGACTTCAGCGACGCCAAGCGGCCGCGCGTCACCTTCGGCTCGGCCGATCTGACAGGCGCGGCAGTCTGGCGGATTGCGGAGTTCCGAGCCGAGCCCAATTGGGTCGACAACATCCACAAGTCAGCCGCCCTCGACATCGAGCGCGACGGACCTTTGGCCTGGCGCGCCGGAGTGCTGCACAGGCGCTACGTCAACGCCGCCACGACCCTGTCACGCAGCAACGGGACCATCGCCAACCTCAACAGCGACGTGCCGCCTGACCTGGCCGCCGCGCCGATCGACGCGATGAGCCAGCTGATCGCGATCAACTCCGCGTTCGGCGTCGGAGGTTGGCGAGCCATGGACGTCGAGCGCACCCTGGCCGGACTGGCTGCCCCCCGGCTGGGCCCCGAGGCGGCGGCCAGCCTCAACTACGCGATCGGCGAGACCATCGACGCGGCCTTTGCGCAGGTCGCCCGCCCCTTCCGCGAGACCCGCCGGGTCTGGGGCGAGCTGGGCCTGCGCTGGATGTCGGCGCGCTACGACATCACGGGCCTGGGCGTCGTCGCCTCGGGGCTGGTGGGGGAGCAGAGTCTGAAGCGTCGCGACCGCCGCGTGCTACCCTCGCTGAACTTCGCTTGGCGCGTGGCCCCGGACGCGGTGCTGCGCTTCGGCGCGGCCAAGGTCGTGGCCCGGCCAGACCTGGCCAGCCTGCGGCCTGGGATCGGCGTTTCGACCACCGGCACCAAGATGGTCGTCGTCGGCAATCCCGACCTGGAACCGACCCAGGCCCGCACCCTGGACCTGGCGTTGGAATGGCGGCCGACGGACGATCTGGGCCTGAACCTGGCGCTGTTCCACAAGTCGCTGTCGACCATAGTGCAATCGACCATCACCCGACCGGGCGCCTTTGCGGCCAATCCGTTCGGCCTGTCGTCGGACGTCGCCACCCTGGCCTGCGGCTCTTCGCCCGGCTGCGCTGCGGACCTGCCGATCTGGCAGTTCGCACGGCCCGCCAACTCCGGCGAAGGCCGTCTGGACGGCGTCGAGCTGGCTTTCAGTCGTCGGATCGAACGAGGCGACGGCGTGGCCTGGCGGATCAACGGCGCGACGTCCTACAGCCGATCGCACGTCTGGCTGATCGGCAAGTCCGGCGCCCTGGTCCGCACCGAGGACGCCCTGGGCGCCCCGCGCACAGCGGCCTTCCTGTCCGTGCAGCGTCGGGAGGGACCGACCAGCGCCGGCGTCACGATCAGTCACCGCAGCGCGTTCATTGCGACCGCCCCCGCGCCGAATGGCGGCGACGTCGATGGGGTCGACGCTCTGACCCGCGTGGACGTGAACGCCAGCCGCCGGCTGTCGCCTGCCGCCGAACTGACCCTGGACGTCTTCAACCTGACCAACGCCGCCGACCGGCAGTTCAGCGACACGACCCACATCCCGACCTATCTGCACCGGGTGGGCCGCGACGTGCGGCTAGGCCTGCGGATGAGGTTCTAGCGATCCAGCTGCTCGGCGTAGCGGCCGGGTGAAATGCCGAACGACTTCTGGAACAGGGTCGCGAAGGCGCTGAGGCTGGAGAAGCCCAGGGTGCGGGCCACCTGGGTCGCCGACTGACGCGCACTGAGCAGGGCCGCGGCCTGGGTCATGCGCAGCTGCTGACGCCAGGCCACGAAGCTCATGCCGGTCTCGAGGCGGAAGTTGCGGGTGAAGGTTCGGCGGCTCATGCCCGCCGCGTCGGCCCAGGCGTCGATGTCGCGCGGGTCGGCCGGATCCTTGCGCAGCGCCGCGCAGACCCGCTGCAACCGCGCGTCGTCCGGCAGGCGCGGTCCGGCCTCGGTGGAAGCCGGCGCACGGGTGATCTCGCCCAGCATAAGGCGAACGATCTCGCCCTCCCGACCCGCCTCGTCATAACAGGCGTCGAAGCTCAGGAACTCCTTCACCAGGGCGTGCAGGAACGGGCTGATGTCGATGACCCGCAAGCCATCGGGCTGTGGGCCGGCGTCCACGGTCACGTAGAGAACGTTGTAGGCGGCCGGGCCGCGGCAGCTGACCTCGTGGCGCATGCCGGCCGGGATCCAGACGCCGCGGCCGGGCGGCAAGACGATCGCCGCCTCGCCTGCCCGCACCGCCGCGACACCTTCCAGCCGGTACGAGAACTGGGCGCGGTCGTGGGCGTGCGGCGGGTCGTAATAGCCCTTGGGCGAGCGTCCGTAGAAGCCGACCACGGGCCGAACCGGCGGATGGTCGGCGCTGCTCTGGTCGATCGGAGGTTCGGCTAGGTCGCGGACGGACAACGGGATTCTCTGAACTGGCTGCGCGCGACAGGTCTGCCCGAAAGGCCGACCTGGAACGGGTCGATATGTTCCGCGATCGGGCCAAAGGCGTTCGCGATCATTGCGACTGGTTCTCAATAGCGCTAGGCGACGCCGAATTCAAATTGGCTTGACCACAGAGAGTCATCGGGCGTGAAGACGGCGGGCGTCGTGCAAGGCAAATCCAGGGGCAAGATCGGCGACGGCCTGGACGTCGCCGCCCGCATCGTGCTGGCCATTCCGGGTGCCTACTGCGCGGCCGCCGCCTGCGCGATGCTGCTGGCCCGGACGCTTCCGGCCGCGCGGCTGGACGCCTCGCTGTGGGCGACCATCCTGTCGTTCGCGATCTACTGCGCCCTGGTGATCTGGATCTTCGCCGCCGCCAGCGCCCTGCGAGCGGGCGCGGTCGTGGCGGCCATCGGCGTCATAGCCTGGCTCGGCGCGGGATGGGCGACATGAAAAAGCAGGGCTTTAGGCAGTCCCAGGCGGGCCTGCACACCTGGACAGGCCTGCTGGTCGGCTGGATCCTGTACCTGATCTTCCTGAACGGCACGGTCAGCTACTGGCGCGAGGAGATCACCCGCTGGTCGCGCCCCGAAATCGCCGCGACCAAGGATCTGGAAACTGTCGCGCGCGGCGCGATCACCCACCTGACCGCCACGGCGCCCAAGGCCGCCTCCTGGACCATCACCCTGCCCGAGGAACGGGCCAGCGGCGCGGTCGCCACCTGGAAGGCCAAGGGCAAGCCGGCTTTCCGCCGCGGGACGGACCCGAACGCCGTCACCATCGGTCCGGACGGCAAGCCCGTGACGGTGCGTGACACCGAGGGCGGCAACGCCTTCTACCGGCTGCATTTCGACCTGCGCTACATCCCCGTCCTGTGGGGCCGCTGGGTGGTCGGCTTCTGCACGATGTTCATGCTGGTGGCGATCGTCAGCGGGGTGATCACCCACAAGAAGATCTTCGCCGACTTCTTCACCTTCCGGCCGGGCAAGGGTCAGCGCAGCTGGCTGGACGCTCACAACGCCCTGGCTGTGCTGTCTCTGCCGTTCCACGCGATGATCACCTACACCGGACTGATCACCCTGATGGTGCTGTACATGCCGTTCGCGGCGACGGCGAATTATCCGACCCTGAAAGCCTACTACGCCGACAGCGCGCCGGCGGCCAAGCCGCCCAAGCCATCAGGCCACGCCGCGCCGCTGGTCGACATCGGCCAGGTGCTGCGCATCGCTGAAACAACCTGGGACGGCGGCAAGCCGACCGTCATCCGCATCGACAATCCCGGCGACAAGGCCGCTCTGATCACCGCCTATCGCCGGCCCAGCGAGACCCTGGTCGACGGCCGCCACGAGATCGTCCTGGACGGGGTCACCGGCGCGATCCGGTCGACCGCCGAGCCCAGTTCCAGCGGCATGATCGCCCGCGGAGGCATGGTCGGCCTGCACGCCGCCCGCTTCTCGCCGATGACCCTGCGCTGGTTCTTCTTCCTGTCGGGCGTCGCGGGCACGGCCATGGTCGCCACGGGCCTGATCATGTGGACCTCCAAGCGCCGCGCCAAGCTGGAGGGCCGCAGGCACTTCGGCTTCTGGCTGGTCGAGCGGCTGAACATCGGCACGGTCGCGGGCCTGCCCCTGGCCATGACCGGCTTCCTGTGGGCCAACCGCCTCCTGCCGCTGAACCTGGCCAACCGCGGCGACTGGGAGGTCCACGTCATGGCCCTAACCTGGCTGGCCATGCTGCTGTACGCCTTCGTCCGTCCACCGCGCCGGGCCTGGATCGAGCAGCTGGGCCTGACCGGCCTGGCCCTGGTGCTGCTGCCGGTCTTCGACCAGACGGCCACCGCCCGCGGCCTCATCGACAGCCTCAAGGCCGGCGACGGCGCACTGGTCGGCATGGAGCTGGGCCTGCTGGGCCTGGGCGCGGCCTTCCTGGTCATGGCCTGGCGCGTGGCCAAGCCCCGCGCGCCCCGCAAGACCGAACGCGCCCTCGCTCCGAAACTGGCGGAGGCTCACGGATGATCGTCCTGGCGCTGCTCTTCAGTCTACTCGGCTTCGCGACCCTGGCCCTGGCCATGGACCGCCATCACCAGGCCGTTCACCGCACCCGTCCGGCCAAGCGCCGCAAGCGCCTGATGCAGCTGGGCGGTTCGGCGGCGCTGACCCTGTCCCTGATCGCCAGTATCCAGGCCTGGGGCCCCGCTTACGGTTCGATCGGCTGGCTGGGCGTGCTGAGCGCCGGCGCAGCGCCGGTGCTGCTCGTCCTGACCTACGCGCCGCACCGCCTGGCGATCCGCCGAAAACCCTAGACCCGCCCTCCTCTTCTCCGAAACGCACTGGAGCCTTGCCTTGTCCGCGCCCTTCCGCACGTCCGTATCCCGCCTCGCCCTGCTCGCTAGCGCCGCACTCGCGGTCGCTTCCAGCGCCCACGCCCAGACCACCGCCCAGGACACCACGGTCGACGCCGTGCTGGTGACCGGCCGCACCGAGGGCTACCAGGTCAAGGGCACCAACACCGCGACCAAGCTGCCTCTGACCCTGCGCGAAACGCCCCAGTCGCTGACGGTCTTCACCCGCCAGCGGATCGAGGACTTCAACCTGATCACCGTGGCCGAGGTCTTCGCCCAGACCCCGGGCGTCAACGTCCAGCAGTACGATTCCAACCGGATCCTGTTCAACGCCCGCGGCTTTGCGATCACCAACTTCCAGTTCGACGGCGTGCCGACCCAGTACACCACCGGCGCCGGCGGCAACTCGGTGCTGTCGGACACCTCGATCTACGAGCGCATCGAGGTCGTGCGCGGAGCCACGGGCCTGGTCACCGGCGCGGGCGACCCGTCGGCGACGATCAACATGGTGCGCAAGCGCCCGACAGAGGACTTCCGCGCCTCGACCAGCCTGTCGGCCGGCTCGTGGAACTATCGCCGCGGCGAGTTCGACGTCTCGGGTCCGCTGGCCCTGAACGGCAAGGTGCGCGGCCGTCTGGTGGGGGCCTATACCGACCGGGAGTCCTTTATCCGCTTCCAGCATGACCGTTCGCCCAGCCTTTACGGCGTCGTCGAGGTCGACCTTACCGACGCCACCCGCCTGCGTATCGGCGCCGACTACCTGCGCACCGACTCGCAGGGCGGCGCCTGGAGCGCATCGCCGCTGTTCTTCCGCGACGGCACGCGCGCGGAGTTCCCACGCTCCTACAGCGCCGGCGCCAAGTGGAACCGGTGGGAGCGCGACAGCTACAACCTGTTCGGCGTGCTGGAGCATGACTTCGGCAGCGGCTGGGTAGGCCGCGTCGCCTACAACAACCGCTCGACCAACACCGAGAGCCTGCTCATGGCCGGCTCCAACAGCACCGGCTTCGCGGACCGCACCACGGGCCTGGGCTTGAGCATCTCCGACACCTACACGGTCAGCGAGACGCGCGAGCAATCGCTGGACGCCTACGCGTCGGGTCCGTTCGAGGCGTTCGGCCGCCAGCACGAGTTGGTCGTCGGCGGTAACTACTTCACGCGCGACCTGCGCACGATCAACGCCGGCATCACCAGCCGTCCCTACAGCGCCTTCCCCAGCATCTATGATTGGAACGGTGAGATCGGCCTGCCCGGCGTTTCCAATACGGGCAAGCCGAGCCGGATCGCCACCACCAGCGAGGCCGGCCTCTATGCCGCCTTGCGCCTGAACCCCACCGACCGCCTGAAGATCATCGCGGGCGGCCGCTTCAGCGACTGGGACACCAAGACCGACAATTTCAACACCACGACGGCCGCCTACACCACCACGACCGGCCGCTACGGCGAGGCCCGCATCTCGCCCTATCTGGGCGTGCTGTACGACCTGACCAGCAACCTGACCGCCTTCGTCAGCTATGCCGACGTCTTCCAGCCGCAGACCCAGCGCGACAAGAACTTCGAGCAGATCGCGCCCAAGGTCGGCGGCAACTGGGAGGGCGGCCTGAAGGCAGAGTTCTTCGACAAGCGTCTCTACGCCTCACTGAACGGCTTCTACATGCAGCAGGACAATGTCGCCGAACTCGACCCGACCGTGCCCGCCAAGAGCTTGCCGGACGGTTCGGACGCCTATCGCACGGTCAGCGGCGTGGAGACCAAGGGCGGCGAGTTCGAGGTTTCCGGCGCCATCACCCCGGCCTGGAGCATCACCGGCGGCTATACCTACACCCGCAGCGAGGACGCCAAGGGCCAGCGGGTGTTCACGGTCAATCCCCTGCACATGCTGAAGCTGAACTCGACCTACAAGCTGGGGCGCTGGACCCTGGGCGGCGGCGTGACCTGGCAGACTGAGGTCTTCCAGACCATGAATGCCCCGACAGGCCGTTTCAACGGGTCCGCACCGGTCCTGGCCGCAACGCGCGTGAGTCAGAGCGGCTATGTCCTGGCCGACGCCCTGGTCCGTTACGCCTTCACCGACAAGATCAGCGTCGGCGTCAACGCCACCAACCTGTTCGACAAGCACTACTACCGCAATGTCGGCTACTTCAACGGCGGCTACTGGGGCGAACCGCGCCGGGTGCTGTTCAACCTGCGCGCCCGCTACTAGGGCGCCTCAAGGGGTCGCTGCTGCGGCCCCTTCTCTTTTTCTCCGGACGCGGGAACGGAAGGTCGATTGGCCGGTTCTTATCTGCGTCCGGACAGCGGCTTCATGGCCCTGGGGACGCCAGCGGCCCGGCCTCACGCCCCCCCGACAGACGCCGGGCCGCACCCTTCCTCCCCATAGCGAAGACAAAAGCGCCCACCGGCTCTGGGCCTGCGCGACGACGCGGCCTAAGAGGAGCGCGGGGGGAAACGCCGTAGCTCGTCGAGTGACACCGTGACCGTTTGCCTGCTCCCCGCCCCGACCTCCTCGAAGGACGTGCGAGCCCTGGCGTGGTGAGGCTGCGCCGGCGCGGCCTGGCCTCCATCAACGCCGAAGTCCGCGACGGCATCGTGCCCGCCGCCGACGGCGTGACCGTCGCCCCCGCCAGCGGCGCGCCGATCGATCCTCCGCACAAGCGCTCGTACCGGGTGGTGGCGATGATCATCGCCTGCGCGCTCTTCATGGAGCAGATGGACGCCACCGTGCTGGCGACCGCCCTGCCAACCATGGCCCGCGACTTCGGCGTGCCCGCGCCCAGCCTCAGCTCGGCCCTGACCACCTATCTGCTGGCCCTGGCGATCTTCATCCCGGCCAGCGGCCGTCTGGCCGACCGCTTCGGGGCCAAGACCGTGTTTCGCCTGGCCATCGTGACCTTCATGCTGGGCTCGATCCTGTGCGGCCTCGCCCCCAACCTGCCGACCCTGATCCTGGCGCGTTTCGTCCAGGGCGTGGGCGGGGCGATGATGATCCCGATCGGACGTCTGGTGCTGCTGCGCTCGGTGGCGCGACAGGACATGGTCTCGGCGACCTCGTGGCTGATCATGCCCGCTCTGATCGGCCCGATCCTGGGCCCGCCGATCGGCGGCTTCATCGTCACCTACTTGGACTGGCGCTGGATCTTCTACCTCAACATCCCGATCGGCATTCTGGGCATCGTCCTGGTCACCCTCTTCATCGACGAGATCCGCGGCGAGCGACCGCCGAAGGCCGACGGCGTCGGCTTCCTGCTGTCGGGCGTGTCGCTGGGCTGCCTGCTGTTCGGCTTCGAAATGACCAGCCGCAGCGGCGAACTGCCCGCCGCCCTGGCGTTGATCGCGATCGGCGTCGCGGCGGGCGTGCTCTACATCCGCCATGCCAGGCGGCACGTCGCGCCGATCCTGGACCTGAGCCTGATGCGCGTGCCGTCGTTTCGACTGTCGGTGATCGGCGGCTCGTTGACCCGTATCACCCAGGGAGCCCAACCGTTCCTGCTGCCGCTGATGCTGCAGCTGGGCTTTGGCATGAGCGCGGCGGTCAGCGGCACGATCACCATCGCCGGGGCTATCGGCTCGCTGGCGATGAAGAGCCTGGCCCCGCGACTGCTGCGCCGGTTCGGTTTCCGCGACAGCATGATCGTCGGCGGCCTGGCCGCCAGCGCCGGCTATGCGGCCTGCGGCTTCTTCCGCCCCGAGTGGCCAATCTGGCTGATCTTCCTGACCCTGCTGCTCAGCGGCTTCTGCATGTCGTTCCAGTTCACCGCCTACAACACCATCGCCTATGACGAGATCCCGCCCGAGCGAATGAGCGCGGCGACCAGCTTCTATTCCACCTTCCAGCAACTGATGTTGTCGATGGGAATTTGCGTCGGGGCTGGAGCCCTGCACGTCGGCATGCTGGCCGGCGGCCACGCCACGCCACAGCTGCGCGATTTCACCCTGGCCTTCCTGGTGGTGACGGCGGTCTCGACCTCGGCGACGATCTGGAACCGCCGCTTCGACAAGGACGCCGGCGCCGAGCTCAGCGGCCAGAAGCGGGCCTAGGCGATCCGGCGGAGCGCCTCGGCGTCGTTGGCGGCCTGAGCCGCCGACAGCTGGCGCACCAGCCACTGGGTCGCGTCGTCGTTCGTCGAGCGCTCGTGCCAGGCCACGTAGTAGTCGAAGTTCGGCATCGCGATCGGCGGCTCGAACACCGCCAGGCCGTAGACCCCGGCGAAGTAGCGCGCCGCGCGCGACGGCAGCACCGACAGGGCGTCGGTCTCGGCCACCAGATACGGGATGCTGGAGAAGCTTGGCGCCGACAGCAGCATGCGCCGGCTGGCGGTGTCGACGCCCTCGCCCGTCAAGGGCTCGACATAGCCGTCACCCACCAGGGCCGCGACGTGCGGCCAGTCGAAGAAGCGCTCGACCGTGACCGGCTCGGCCAGCACCGGATGGTCGCGGCGGGCGATGCACAGGCGATGTTCGGTGAACAGCCGCTTCCACTGCACGCCCGCATGCTCGGGACGGTAGCCGATGATCACCAGGTCCAGCCAGCCGCCCGCCAAACGCTTGAGGCTGGCCGAGGACAGGGCCTCGATGTCGAACGAGACCGACGGCGCGGCCTTGGCCATGCCCGCCAGCGCGCCGCGGATCACCGACAGGATGCCGAAGTCGGTCGAGGCGATGCGGAACGACCGCTCCAGCCGCGCCGGATCGAAGTCCTGCGGCAACAGCAGCCGCTCGCCGGTCGTCAGCCAGCGCCGCAGCGGTTCGGCCAGCGCCTCGGCATAGGGCGTCAGCACCATGCCGCCCCCGCCCCGGACCAGCAGCGGATCGCCCAGCTGGTCGCGCAGACGCGCCAGGATCCGGCTCATGGCCGGCTGGCTCACCCCCATCCGATCGGCCGCACGCGACACGCTCCGCGTTTCCAGCAGCGCTTCCAGATTGGCGAGCAGGCGAAGATCGGGGCGGCGATGGGACAAACTGAAACTCCGCTATGACGCGCACGCATGGTCGGCATGCCGACGAAGTCATGGCCGCATATGCGAGTGACTATTAAATGCACAACCCGCCGCTTCGCAATTGAAAGCGGGCTTTCAGCGTCCTGGACGGACCCCACGACGGGTTCTTCGCGATCGGACGCTGGCTACGAACGGGGAACTCGATGTCTGCTCAAAACCGCCCGCTGCGCCGCCTTGCGGCCGCAGCGCTGCTCGCCACGACCGCGCTCTCAGGCGCCGCCTTCGCCGCCGAGACGGGCGACGCCGACAATACCCAGCTGGACAGCCTGGTCGTCACCGCCGCGGGCCGCGCTCAGCAGGTCAAGGACGCGCCGGCCTCGATTAGCGTCATCACCCGCGAAACCCTGGAGCAGGCCCCCTATCGCCAGATCACGGACGCTCTGCTGGACATTCCCGGCGTCACCATCACGCCCGGCGAAGGCAACACCCGCGACATCTCGATCCGGGGCATGGGCGCGGCCTACACGCTGATCCTGGTCGACGGCAAACGCCTGAACTCGCGCGAGTCGCGCACCAATGGCGGCAACATCGCCGAGAGCGGCCTGCTGCCGCCGATGGAGGCCATCGAGCGCATCGAGGTCGTGCGCGGCCCGATGTCGTCGCTCTATGGCTCCGACGCCATGGGCGGCGTGATCAACGTCATCAGCCGCCGGGTCGGCGACGACTGGAACGGCAGCGTGCGCGTCAACGGCACCGCCCAAACCGCCAAGGCCTTCGGCGACTATTGGGACGCCAATTTCTACGCCAGCGGCCCGCTGGTGAAGGACAAGCTGGGCCTGCAGCTGACCGGCTCGGTCAATCGCCGCAAGGAAGACGACATCCTCAGCGCCTCGCCCGAGCGCAAGGACCAGAGCCTGGCCGCCAAGCTGGGCTGGACGCTGAGCGGCACGCAGAGTCTGCTGTTCGAAGCCGCCTATTACGACCAGGGCGCCTATCAGACCGCCGGAAAGACCGCCGCGGTCAGCGCCACGGCCCCGGCCGGGACCAAGACCAAGCAGACCCAGGAACGCTTCGTCTACGCCGTCAGCCACTCGGCCGACTGGGGCTGGGCGACGTCGGAATCCTACGTCCAGTTCGAGGACGCGACCCGCAAGGAAACCAACGTCAACATCCAGAACACGGTGGCCCAGACCTCGTGGATCGTGCCGATCGCCAGCCACACGCTGAACGTCGGAGCCTTCTACAGCTTCGCCGATCTCTACGCCCCGGCCGGCAACGGCCTGACCGTCAACGGCAAGATGCGCGACGCGGCCGACCGCACCCAGTGGGCCCTGTTCGCGGAAGATGAGTGGCGGCTGACCGATACGTTCGCCCTGACCGGCGGCCTGCGGATGGACGACCACGACCTGTATGGCTCGCACTGGTCGCCGCGCATCTACGGCGTCTGGAAGCCGACCCCCGAACTGATCATCAAGGGCGGCGTCTCGACCGGCTTCCGCGCGCCGGACATCCGTCAGACCCTGGCCGACTGGGGTCAGACCAGCCGCGGCGGCAACGTCTACGGCAACCCCGACCTGAAGGCCGAGACCTCGCTGACCTATGAGGCCAGCGTCACCTACGCCTTCCCGGCCGGCGTCGAGGTGGGCCTGACCGCCTATCAGACCGACTTCAAGGACAAGATCCTGCGCGTCAGCTGCGTGCAGGCCGGCGCCTGGTGCGTCAGCGAACCGGCCAACAGCTCGGGCCGCTTCGGCACCACCTACATCAATGTCGACGAGGCCCGCATCCGCGGCCTGGAAGCCACGATCAGCGCCAACCTGACGCCGTCGGTCAGCCTGCGCGCCTCGGGCACCCTGACCGACTCCGAGCAGCGCACCGGGGCCAACGCCGGCGCGGCCCTGAACGAAACGCCCAAGCAGCAGGCCAGCCTGTCGCTGAACTACCGCCCCAAGCACACGAAGTTCAGCGCCTACGCCCGCGCCGTCTACTACGGTGAGGAAGCCCAGGCCGCCGTCGCGATCAGCGCCTCGAATATCATCTCGCCGGCCTACACCATGGTCGACGTGGGCGGCGCCTACGACGTCAGCGACCGCGTGACCCTGCGCGCCGGGGTCCAGAACCTGCTCGACAAGAAGATGGACTACGAGACGTACGGCTACGTGAACGATCGCGCGCGCGTCTGGATGGGCCTGTCGGCCCGCTTCTAAGCAATCAAAGAAGAGAGAAAGACCATGATGCTCCGCTCATCGCTCATCGCCCTGCTGGCGACCGCCGCCCTGGCGCCGGCCGTCCAGGCCCAGAGCTTCTCCGCGCCCGACAAGGCCTTCAAGGGCGACGTACGTTTCGCCGCCGCCACCCAAGGCCAGCCGATCCTGGCCGGCGCCGAGGTCGTGGCCACCGGCCAGGGCTTCAAACCCGGCCAGGCCGTTCGCGTGCTGCATGGCGTAACCCCGGTGACCGCTGATCTCGTCGCCGACGCCAAGGGCGGTTTCGAGACCCGATTCAAGCTGCCGGCCGACGCCGCTGTCGGCGTCCACCCGCTGGTGGTTGTCTCCTCGGCCCCCTATGGCGCGGCCCTGGCCGAGCTGAAGGTGTCGCCGAACGTGCCGCTGACCGGCGCCGACCGCTACGACATCAAGCGCGGCGCGGCTTCGCGCGGCCTCTACCAGACCGCCTACAGCGCCAAGAACAAGGCGGTGTTCGTGACCTCGGCCGTCGGTCGCCCGCCGGTCAAGCAGTCCGAGCTGCTGAAGATGGACGCCACCACCCTGGCTATCCAGGCGCGCGCCACGCCCGCGGCCGCACCGTCGCGCCAAGGCCGTTCGGGCGAGACGATCGATGGCGGCGTCTACGCCGTCTACGGCGTCGGCGTCGATGACGTCCACGACACGGTGTGGACGACCAACAGCCGCCAGAACACGGTCGCCGTCTACAAGCAGTCGGACCTGTCTCTGGTGCGCCAGTTCGAGGCCGGCACGGTCAACCACGCCCGTGACGTCGTCGTCGATCCGGCCCGTAACAAGGCCTATGCCAGCGCCACGTTCGAGCCCGAGGTGGTCGTGTTCGACACCGCCAAGACCGAGGTCGCGCGTCGCATTGCGATCGCCAGCGCCCAGCGCGGCGAAAAGTTCTCGGCCGCCAGCCTGTCGCTGAACGCCGCCGCCGGCCGCCTGTACGTGGTCAGCAACAGCACCAACGAGGTGGCCGTCATCGACACCGCCGCCGACACCGTGCTGAAGGTCCTTCCCGTGCCCGGCGCCCGCAGCGCCATCGGCGTCTCGCACGATCCGCAGACCGGCCGCATCTTCGTGGCCGCGCAAGGCAGCGACAATGTCGTGGTGCTGGATGGGGAGACCGGCGCGGTCGTCGCCGACACCCCGGTCGGGGCCGGTGCGCTGAACGTGGTCTTCGATCCGGCCAGCCGCCAGGCCTTCGTCGCCAACCGCGCCTCCAGCACGGTCGCGGTGATCGACGCCGACGGCAAGCTAGTCGCCAATGTCGGCGGCGCCCCGATGGCCAACCACGTGGCCGGCGACGGCAAGGGCGTGGTGTACGCCGTCACCAAGGGCGGCGAGCAGGACAACGCCAACACCGTCTGGCGGATCAAGGCCAAGCGCTGATCCGGCTTAAAGTCCGAAGAAAACCCCCGTCGCATCCGCGGCGGGGGTTTTCGCGTCACTGGCCACAGGCGTGGCGAAGCGCGTCGGGGATCAGCGCGAACGGGGCCGAGCCATGATCTGCGCCAGACGCGATCCGGGTCGCGGCCGGACCGCCGGCCGCCCAGCCCGCAATGCGGGAACTCATGTCCCGCGCCGCCTCGGCCTCGCCCCAGCCGACCAACAGCTCGGCGCTGGCGATGACGGGATCGGGCGTATGCCACCACAGCGACGGACTGAGGCTGATCCAGCGGGCGAAGGCCTTTGGCTCCGCCTCCAGCGTCTCCAGCACGAACAGGCCGGCCAGCGAATGACCCAGCAGCGACAACCGCGACGCATCGATCGGGGCGGCCGCCTTCACCCGGGGCAGGATCTGATCCAGCAGGAACATCCGGAACGCCTCGCCGCCGCCATAGGGACCCGACCAGCTGGTTTCGGGACACGGACGGCTGGTGAAGTCGCGCGAGCGTTGCCCCTCCCCGCCCTCGGCGCGGTGGGCCAAGGCCGCGACGACCATCGGCGCGACGCCGGTCTTCTGCGGACGATGCGCCAAGGCCTTGGCCGCGCCGGTCAGGGCGCCGAAGAAACGGTCACCGTCCAGCGCGACCAAGCAAGGCCAGCCCTGCGCCGGCGCCTCGCCGTGCGGGACGCTCAACAGGAGGTCGAAGCGCCGTCCATCCGGCCCCTTCAGCGTGAGGATATGACAGTCCTGGGGGTTCCAGGGGGTCCAGGCGGCAAGCTCTACGCGGGTCATGCGGCCTTCCTAGCCCATGGCGCCGCATCATGCTAATGCGACGCGTTCCGAACATGACCATGACCACCGCCCCCACTATCGACGCCATTCTGCATGAGCACCGCCGCTTACGCGTGCGCCGCCACGCCCTGCTCGTCGCCCTGGCCATTGCGTGCCTTGCAGCCATCGCCCTGGACGTCGCCACCGGCCCCTCGGCCATGTCGCCGTGGAAGATCGTCACCGGCCTGATCAACCCCGGGTCGCTGAGCCCATCCGAGGCCGCTATCGTCTGGCAAATCCGCCTGCCCTACGCGCTGACCGCCGTGCTGGTTGGCGCCTGCCTGGCTTTGTCCGGGGCCGAGATGCAGACCGTGCTCGACAATCCTCTGGCAAGTCCCTTCACCCTGGGCGTCTCATCGGCCGCTTCGTTCGGCGCGTCGCTGGCCATCGTGCTGGGTCTGGGTGTCCCCTTCCTGCCGTCGGACGCCATCGTCGCCCTGAACGCCTTCGTCTTCGCGTTCGGCTCGGTGCTCTTGCTGCAGGCTATGGCCCGCGCCCGACGCGGCGGCGTGCAGAGCATCGTGCTGTTCGGCATCGCCATGGTCTTCGCCTTCAACGCCCTCACCGCGCTCGTCCAGTTCGTCGCCTCGCAGGAGGCGCTGCAGCAGCTGGTGTTCTGGACCATGGGCTCCCTGTCGCGGGCCAGCTGGCGCTCGGTCGCCGTGCTGGCGGCGGTGCTGGCCCTGGCCGCGCCGTTCTCGTGGGTAGCCGCCCGCGCCCTGACCGCCCTGCGCCTGGGTGAGGACCGCGCCGCCAGCGCCGGCGTCGATGTCGCCCGCCTGCGCTTCTTCTCCATGCTGCGCGCCAGCCTGCTGTCAGCCACCGCCGTGGCCTTCGTCGGCGTCGTCGGCTTCGTCGGTCTGGTGGGTCCCCACATCGCCCGCCTGCTGGTCGGCGAGGACCACCGCCTGTTCCTCCCCGCCAGCGTGCTTTCCGGGGCCTTGCTGATGTCGCTGGCCTCGGCGGCGTCCAAGACCATGGTCCCCGGCGCGCTGCTGCCCGTGGGGGTGGTCACCGCCGTGATCGGCGTGCCGGCCTTCCTGTTCTTGATCTTCAAGAGCGGGGCGCGCGGATGAGTCTTTTGGTCAACGGCCTGACGGCCCGCTACGGCGACCAGGTCATCCTCTCGGATCTGTCACTTGCCTCCCTGCCCCGCGGCGAGGTCACGTCGCTGGTCGGGCCGAACGGGGCCGGCAAGAGCACCCTGCTGCGCGCCATCGCGGGCCTCGCCTCAGCCAGCGGCCAAGTGCGGCTGGACGACCTGTCGCTGGACCGGATGTCGATCGCCGAGCGCGCCCGCCACGTCGCCTACATGCCCCAGACCCTGCCGGCCAATGTGGCGCTGACGGTGCTGGAGACAGTGATCGCCGCGCTGGAAGCCTCGCCTTCCGCCGTCGGCGGCGACGCCGCGGTCCGCGCCATGGCCGCGCTGGAGCGTGTCGGCGCGACGCCGCTGGCCCTGAAGCGCCTGGACCGCCTGTCCGGCGGCCAAAGGCAGATCGCCGCCCTTGCCCAAGCCATCGTGCGCGAGCCCCGCGTGCTGCTGCTGGACGAGCCGACCAGCGCCCTGGACCTGCGCCATCAATTGGAAGTGCTGAGCCTCGCAAAAGCCTATGCGCGCGAGACCGACGCTGTCGTGGTGCTGGTGCTGCACGACCTGCAGGCGGCCGCGCGCGTGTCGGACCATGTCGTGGTGCTGGCCAATGGCCGAGTGCGGGTCGAAGGTCCGCCGTCTGAGGCGATCACGCCGACGACCCTGGCCGACGTCTGGCAGGTCCGCGCCCGCGTCGAGGCCTGCGCCCAGGGCCAGATCCAGGTGATGGTCGACGCAGTCCTCTAAAGCAAAACGCCGAGGCCCTTGGGGACCCCGGCGTTACGGTTCTTACGGCTTGATGATCGTCACCGTGTCGCCGGTCGGATCCTCCGGAACCGGCGTGCCAGCCGGCGCATTGCGCGGCAGGCCCTTGGCCTTGTTGGTCACGTAGACAAGGTGCGTCTTGCGATCGATGGCGATAGTCTGCGGCATCGTCCCGGTCGCCAGGTTGGCCAGCACGGCGTAGTCCTTGCCGTTGACCACGGTCACCGTGCCTTCGCCGCGATTGGCGACGTAAACGCGGTCGAGGCCGCCGTCATAAGCGACGCTGAGCGCGCCCTTTCCGGTCGCGACCTGGCGGATCACCTTGCCGTCTACCGAGCTCATGACAGTCAGGTCGCCCGAACCCTGGCTGGCCACGAACAGACGCTTGCCGGCCGCGTCGTAGGCGACATTGGCCGGCTCCTTGCTGCCTGTCGGCCAGGCGACGGCGGCGTCGCCCTTGGCCAGGTCGATGACGCCGATGTCCTGCGAGCCCATGCCTGTCACGAACAGGCGGTTACCGGCGACGTCCAGCGCCGCGCCGGTCAGCACGCCGACCGGCGTCTTGATCTTGCGCTCGATCGTGTTGGTCGCGCCGTCGATCACCCAGACCAGATTCGGACGGCTGGTGTCGCCCGCCTGGCCGCCGACCGTCGTAACGTAGGCCTTGTTGCGTTGCTCATCGACGATGACCTCGCGGACGTGGGCGGAGTCGTCGTCGCCGTCCTTGATCTCGGCGATGACCTTGCCGGTGCGGGCGTCCAGCGCCAGGACCGAACCGGTGCGGGTCACGGTGCCGTACAGCACCTGGGTCTTGGCGTTGAAGCCCAGGCCATAGACCGGGGTCTTGGAGACGTCGATCAGCGCCAGCGGCGTCAGGTCGGCCTTCAGGTGCGCCACCGAGCCCCTGGTCTCGCCGCGCGGACCGGTGGCGGCGACCAGCAACGTGCTGTCGGCCGGATTGAACGCGATCTCGTAGAGACCGCCAGGCTCGATCTTGGCCGTAGCGCCCAGCGACTGGGCGGCGACCGGCGCGGCGAGGCCAAGGCACAGGGCCACGGCCGCGCTCGCGATGAGCGAGGTGCGGGTAACGGACATCAGCATACTCCTAGGGGTCAGGCCGACTTGAGGTCGGCCCAGTAGTCGCCGCGATAAGGCACGGCCAAAAATCGGGTGTTGATCTCGTCCAGCGTCGCGCGCGGGTTCAGGTCGCCGAACAGATCCGGATGGATCCACTTGGCCATGACCTCGACGGCGACCACATCGATCGGCGAGTTGATCAGTTGGTGCGACAGGCCGTGGGCCCGGCCCTCGCGCACGGCCTTCAGGGTCGAGATCCCCCGACGACCGGCGACGCGGGAAAGGCCCGCCTGCGACTGCTCGGGCGTGAAATCCGGGCCGACGACGAAGCCTCCGGCCTTCTTCAGATGCGGGCCGCCGGTGGCGATATAGACGTCCGGATCGCGCTGGATCACGTATTCGAGGTTCAGCTTGCCGGACGGCGCCTTCAGCACGTCGGCGCCGATGTTCCGACCACCGACGAAGTCGATGTAGTCGCCGACATTGCCCTTGCCCGGTGAGTTGCAGCAGTCGGGCGTGATCATCGCGTGCGGCTCCAGGAACACCGTCGGACGGCGCTCCTGCGGCACGGTGGCGACCTTGGCTGCGATGGCGTCCAGCCTGGCCTTCTTGAAGCTGTTGAAGGCTGCGGCTTGCTCGCTGCGGCCGATCAGGGCGCCCAGCAGGGCCAGGCTGCGGGCCTGGTTCTGGAAGGGGTGGTTGAAGAAGTCGATGAAGGCCGCCGGGACACCGGCCGCCTCCAGCTGGCCGGCCTGCTCGTCGCTGGGGCCGGAGTCCATCGACACCACAGCCAGCGCCGGCTTGGCGGCCAGCACGGCTTCCAGGTTGAACGGCTCGCCCGAGCGCGGGATCTTGGGCAGGGCCTTCAGCGCCGGCCACTTCTCGGTGAAGGCGGCGAACATGTCGGGACTGATGCGGTTGACGTCACCGCCCCAGGCCGCCAGCAACGACACCGGATCAGGATGGATCAAGGCGAGAGCGATCAGGTAACGCCCGTCGTCGATGCTGAGCTTGCCGCCCTGCGCCAGCGGTTTCACCGGCCGGCCCTTCAGGTCGCTCAGCGCGCTCTTCTCGGACTTGGTCGCGGTCTGGCCGCAGGCGGTCAGCGCGCCCGCGCTAGCCAGGGCCAGCAGGGCGGAACGGCGCGAAAGAGACTTAGAACTCATAGTTCACCCCGATCCAGCCGCGACGACGATCCCCCTGGAAGTCGAAGTCGGCCACGTTGATTTGCTTGTCCGTCAGGTTGTAGACGCCCAGCTTCAGGCTGACCGTCGGGGTCACCCGCCAGTTCGCGCCGATATCGGCGGTCGTGTAGGCGGGGTAGCGGCGGCCCACCTGGACGTTGCCATTCATCAGCGGCGCGCCGTTGGTCCCGACCCGCAAGCCGGCGTTGATCTCTTCGCCGTGGTAGTTGACAGCGCCCCACAGGTTGAAGCGGTCGTTGACCGTGTAGTCGGCGCGGACATTGGCCATGTGCTTGGGCGTGCGCGCCAGCGGCAGGCCCTTGTAGGTCCCGGACTCCTGCTTGGAGTCGGTCCAGGTGTAGCCGGCCTTCAGCGCCAGGGCGTCGATCGGTTTCCAGCGGCCCGACAGTTCGACGCCGGTCAGCTCGGCGTCCTGCAGATTGTACCAGTAGTAAAGGCGATAGCCGGGGTTCTCGGCCCAGCGGACGATCGCGCCAGCCGCGTCATAGACGATGGCGCTGTCGATCTTGTCCTTGAACTTGGTGCGGAACACGGTGGCGCTGGCCGAGACGGCCGACGACGGGTTCCACAGCACGCTGGCTTCGAAGTTGAGGCTTGTCTCGGGCTTGATGTTCGGATCGCCGATGATCACGCCGCAGGTGCCCGTCGGGCCGACCGAGCAGACCGCGCCGCCCGTGACGTAGGCATAGCCCGTGGCTACCTGGCGCAACTCAGGCGCGCGGAAACCGGTCGAGACCCCGCCCTTGACCGTCCAGGCGTCGGTCGGCGTCCAAACGGCATAAAGGCGCGGGCTCCAGTGCGAGCCATAGCGCTCGTGATCATCGAAGCGCAGGCCGCCGGTCAGGGCGAACTGCGGCGACAGCCGCCACTCGTCCTCGACGAACAGCGCCCGCTGCCAGACCGAGAACGCAGCCGAGGCGGTCGCGTTGACGCCCGGGTTCACGTCGTCCAGCTGGTTCTTGATGTACTGACCGCCGACGACCAGTTGGTGGTCGCCCAGAGGCGTGTCGTCCAGCGGAATGTTGAACAGGGCGTCGGCGACGGTGTTGGTCAGCTCGGGCGCGCGAACGTTCTTGACCCAGGCGCCGCGCGTCATGGCGTAGTTGGCGCGCTCGGTCGCTTCGCGCAGGATCGACAGCTGGCTGGTCCCCCAGTCCCAGCGGCCGTTCCAGCTCAGCGAGCCGGCGGTGCGGTTGTTGGTGTGATAGTTCGCGGCGGTCGCGGCCGTCAGGGTCTTTCCCGGACCGAAGCTGCGCTTGACGTCCATGCGGTCGACCTGGAGCAGCACATCGTTGCGGTCGTTGGGCGTCCAGGCCAGGCGGCCGGTGACATTCCAGTCCTTGGAGCCCCCCGCCCCATTGAGGATGCCGTCTTCGTCGCGGGCGTAGGAACGGCCCCAGATCTGCGCGCCCAGCACGCCCTCGACCAACGGACCGGCCAGATAGCCCTGCACCTGGCTCCAGTTCCCGCTCTTGCCCTTCTGCGCGATATGGTCGGCGCCGATCGAGCCGCCCCAGCGGTCGGGCACCTTGCGGGTGATGATGTTGATCACGCCGCCGATGGCGTCCGAACCGTACAGTGACGACATCGGACCGCGCACGACCTCGATGCGCTCGATGGCGCCCGACGGCGGGGTGAAGGCCTGCTCCAGGCCGCTGTTGCCATTGACCCGGCTGTCGCGTGTCGACTGGCGCTTACCGTCGACCAGGATCAGCGTGTAGCTGCCCGGCAGGCCCCGGATGAAGACGTCCTGGAAGTTGGAGCCGCCGCTGATCGAGACGCCCTCGACGTCGCGCAGAGCGTCCGTCAGGTCGGCGTTGGGTCGATTGGCCAGGGTCTCGGCGGTGACCACCGAGATCGAGGCGGGAGCCTCGACCAGGCGCTGGGCGCGCGTGGAGGCGGTGACCACCACGGCGTCGACCTGATCGGCCGGAACGGTTTCGGCAGCGGCCGCGCTGCAAACGCCGGCCATGCCGGCAGCCATCAGAAGAGTGCGATATTTCATGGACCTGCCCCGAGACTTGACCGCTCGGCTAATGCAAGTCGTTCTCAAGTGCAAGAAATAGGCAGCTTCGCGCTGCGCAATTCTCCAGCGTTATGAATGACATACCAAAACCGGTATGAGATGCGCGTCAGCCAGCCGCGCTCACGCGCGGCTGGCGATCAGACGTCGGAGAATAGACTCAGGAAGAAAGGCCGACGCCCTTAGGAGGCGTAGGTGCGGGCCTTGACCAGCGGAAGGCTGGGCGTCTGGCGCTCGCGCAGGGTGCGGTACAGGTGCACGCCAGCGACGATGACGGCGATCAGCAGCGCCAGGCCGCCGATGGCCAGCCACAGGGCCAGACCTTCCAGCTCGAACATGGCCAGGCCGCGGGCGGCGACATAGCCCGGCGCCAGCAAGGCTGCGACCCAGATCGCAGCCGAGCCGACATTGGCCGACTGGAACACCCAGTTGCGCATCTGCAGCATGCCGGCCATGACCGGAACAAAGGCCCGCAGCGGACCGAAGAAGCGGCCCACGAAGATCGAGACCACGCCATAGCGACGGGCGAACAGGCGCGTCCGGGCCAGAGCCCGACGGTGCGGCTTGAAAGCCTTGTGACGCATGGCGCGCGCGCCCAGACGGCGACCGATCCAGAACGAGATCGCGTCGCCGATCACCGCGCCGGCGACACACCAGGCGAACACTTCATGCATCTGCAGCACGCCGCTGGCGATCAAGCCGCCGGCCAGCAGCATCAGGGCCGCGGCCGGAACGAACGCACCGATCAGCACCAGCGATTCAAGCAGGGTCAAAGCCCCCAGCAGGGGACCTGCCCAGGCTTGGTGATCCGAAATGAACGCGGTAACGGGCGAAAGCAGACTGTGCATGTGTTCCTCAGAACGCGCAGATAGGCGCGATCGGAGTCCGCTATAAGGCGACCAGATGTCCCTGCGTCACTTTAAATTCGACTGTGGCTGAAATACCGCCGATTTCGTCTCCCAGCCGCCACCGAGAGCGAGAAAGAGATTCACCTGGTCGACGGCGACCTGAGCCTCCGAAGCGGCCAGGGCGGCCTCGGTCCCAGCCAGCGTTCGCTGGGCGTCGAGGCCGGCCAGATAAGGACTGCGCCCGGCGCGATACAGGCGCTGGGCCTGGCTCTCGGCCAACTCGGCCTGATCGCGCGCGGCTTTGAGCGCGGCCTGACGCTGCAAGTCGTGGGCATAGGCGTCCAGGCTGGTCTCGGTCTCTCGCAGGGCGTTCAGCACCACGCCGTCGAACCGCGCCAGCGCCACGTCGGCGCCGGCCTCGGCCTGGCGAATGCGGGCGCGCTCTCCCTCGCCCGGCAGGGTCCAGGTGATCAGCGAGGTCAGACCCCAGCGGTTGGCCGGCGCCAGGCCGATGTCGGCCAGCAAACCCGTCGAGCCCGCGCCAGCGCCCAGGGTGATGTTCGGATAGAGGGCGGCCGTGGCGACACCGATCCGGGCGGTGGCGCCCGCCAGGGTCCGCTCGGCCTGGCGCACGTCTGGACGACGCTTCAGCAACGCCGCGCCATCGCCGACCGGAATGGCCTGGGTCAGGGGCGGCGGATGGGCGCAGGCCTCCACCGCCTTGGGGAATTCGGCTGGCGGCTTGCCGGTCAAGGTCGCCAGCTTGAACAGCGCCGCGCGACGGCGGCTCTCGAAAGTGGGCAAGCTGGCGCGCGACTGGTCCAGCAGAGCCTGAGAGCGGGTGACGTCCACGGCCGTGCCGCGTCCGGCCTTCACCAGCCGGCGGGTGACGTCCAGACTGCGGGCCTGCAGGTCGACTGTGTGCTGGGCGACACCCAGTTCGTGACCGTTGGCGCAGGCCTCGACATAGGCGCGGGCGACGTCGGCGGCGACGCTGACGCGGGCCAGGTCGAGGGCGGCCTGGCTGGCTTCGGCGTCGGCGTGGGCGGCCTCGGCGGCGCGCTTCAGGCGGCCGACCAGATCGACCTGGTAGGACACCCGCACCCCGACATCGGCCAGGTTCTCGACCGGCAGCTGCTCGGCCTTCAGGAATTGCTCGCCCGACTCGCGGCTATGCATGGCCGCGGCCGAGGTTCCGAGCTTGAAGCCGCCCGCGTCGTCGGCCTCGCCGGCTATGGCGCGCGAACGGGCCAGATTGGCGGCGGCGACGCGCAGGTCGGTGTTGGCCGCCAGCGCCTCCTCGACCAGGCCGTTCAGCACCGGGTCGTCATAGAGCTTCCACCAGCCGGCCGGGACAGGGTCCTGGCTGACAGCCTTCGACGCCGCGCCCATGAACGGGCCTTGCGCGGCCGGCGCGTTGATCTTGGCCTCATCCGGCAGCTTGTAGTTCGGGCCGACGGTCGTGCAGGCGGCCAGGGCCAGAAGCGAACTGGCGACCGCGAGCGTTCTGAGGGGGCTCATTGGGCGGCTCCGATCACCGCGACGGTGGCGGTGCGGCCGGCGATCAGGCGCAGGTCGCGCGGCGTCTGGTCCAGGGCCACCCGCACCGGCACCCGCTGAGCCAGGCGCACCCAGCTGAAGGTCGGGTTGACGTTGGGCAGCATGGAGCTGCTCAACCCCCGGTCGCGGTCCTCGATACCGGCCGCGATCGACTGGATGTGACCCTTCAGCGCCCGATCCTCGCCCATCACCTTGACCGAGACCGGCTGGCCGATGCGCAAGGACGACAGCTTGGTCTCCTCGAAATAACCCTCGACCCGGAACGAGCGGGCGTCGATCAGGGCCAGCACCGGCTTGCCCGCGGTGACGTAGTCGCCGGTGCGCAAGGTGAGATCCGACAGGAAGCCGTCGGTCGGGGCCAGCACGACGGTGCGCTCCAGGTTCAGAGCGGCGACGTCGCGGGCGGCCAGGGCCTGGGCCAGGGCGGCGCTGGACTGCTCGACCTTGGACTGGCTCTGCTCGGTGATCTCGCCGGCCACCAGATCGCCCAGGGTGCGATTGCGGGTCAGCTCACGGCGGGCCTGGGCCAGGGTCGCGCGCTGGGCGGCCACCAGGGCGTCGGCCTGCCGCAAGGCCAGGGCGTAGCGCTCGCGGTCGACATAGAACAGCGGCTGGCCGGCCTTGACGGTCTGGTCGTTGATCGCATCGACGCGGGTCACCAGGCCCGAGACGTCGGGGGCCACCTGGACGACGTCGGCGCGGACGCGGCCGTCACGGGTCCAGGGATCGACCTGGTAGTGGGTCCACAGCGCCTTGCCGCCCACGAGAGCGGCGGCGACGACGACGCCGGTGACGGCGACGCGGCCGGCATAGGGCAGGATGGTCTTGAGCGAGGGCATGGTCAGAACTTCAGGGGTGAAGGGACAGCGACGATCGCGGCCCAGAGGATGACGAACAGGGCGGTGTCGAATAGCGCCGGGTGCCAGACGAACCGGTAGGCGCCGACCTTGGACAGCGCGCGCCGCAGCACGAACGAGGCGGCCAGGGCCAGCACGGCCGAGACCAGGACGGACGACAGGAAGACCCCGTCGATGTTCAGTTCTCCGGTCATCGGGCGGTCTCCGGAACGAAGGCGGGCGCCTCCGGGAACAGGTTGCGGCGCAGGCCCACCAGGCCCGAGACGCCGTTGACGGCCGAGGCCGCGGGGGCGATCGACAGGCCGCGAAGGGCTGCGTCGATGCAGGTCAGAAGGTCGGGGCTGGGCGCGTGGCGACGGCCGGCGGCGAGGCTGGCGAAATGCTCGCCCACCCCGTCCAGCGCGGCGTCCACACGATCCTGGCCTTCGGGCGGCAGGTCGGGACGCGCGGCCTGGACGGCGACCAGGTTCATGCCGATCCGCAGATCGCGCAAAGCGTCGACGCCCACGAAATCCTGACGCGGGCCGGCCTCGGCCAGCTTCGGCGTCAGCATGCCCAGACGGTCGACCAGGATGGCGGCGAAGGCGGCGGGCTCGGGCGCCTGGCGGGCCCGGGCCAGGCGCGACAGGCCCCTCCAGGTGCGGACCAGCAGGCGCCGGGCGCTGGCGTCCGCGCCCATCGAGCGCAGGGCCGCCGTGACGACGATGGCGAACAGCAGGCCGACGAACTGGCCCAGGTTGCCGTTCAGGAAGCTGGCGAAATCGGCGCTGAAGGTTTCCTGCAAGGCCAGGGCGTTGCAGAAGCCGATCAACACGGCCAGGGCCGCGCCCATCCGCTTGGGATCGGGAATGTACAGGCCGATGAAGATCAGCGGCGGAGCCATCACCGCCAGCAGCAGGGGAAAGCCGTCGATCGCCGGCAGGATGGCGAACATGTAGATCGCCGACAGAGGCAGGGCGGCCAACGAGAAGATCCCGAAGCTCTTGATGGCCGGCACGGGGTCGTCCATCGCCGCGAAGAAGCAGCAGAAGACGGCGGCCATGACGGGCGCGGCGGCGCCATCGCCCCAGCCGGACAGGATCCAGACGGCGCACGACAGCAGGATGGCGATCACCGCCGCTCCGCCCGACAGCAGGGCCAGCGGCAGATCAGCGTGCATCGGGTTCAGGCCCTTGGCCCGGGTCGAGGCGTCCAGATGCGGCGACAGCGGCGCGTCGGGATCGTTCAGGCGGGCCATCAGGGCGTGGCCCTCGGCCAGGGCGCGAACGGTGTCGGACAGACGCACCAGCAGGCTTTCCAGCAGGAGGCTCGACCAGGCCGCGCCGCGACGGGCGACGGCCAGGGCCTTCAGGCGCTCGATCAGGTCGAGACCCGCGTCGCGCTGACCGCCGGCCTCGATCCAGGCGACGACTTCGTTCAGCGCGCCGCGCACGCCGTCGTCCTGCACCTCGCGCAGGGCTTCCATGCGGTCGGCCAAGCCCGACAGCAGCGGGATCAGCAGCAGCATGCGCTCATGCAGGGCGCGGACGACGCCGGTGGTCTCGCGCAGGCGCGAGGTGTCGAACGGCAGGTGGACGGCCAGCATCTGGATCTCGCTGGCGGCAGCGGCCAGGTGGCGGCGGTCCCGGGCGATGGCCTCGGCGTCCTGGCCGCGCAGCACGTCCAGCGCCCAGCGGTCGGCCTCGCCCAGCCAGGTGGTCAGGCGCTGCTTCAGCACCGTGCCGACCGGCTGCGGGAACACCAGGCTGTGAACCAGGGTGGCGCACAGGATGCCTAAGCCGATCTCGACCACGCGCCAGACGGCGACGTCGAACACCGCGCCGGGCTGGCTGACGCTGGGAAAGCCGATGATGGCCGCCGTGTAGCCCGCCAACATCAGGACATAGCTGCGCGGCGTGCGGTCCAGCAACGAGATGGTCAGGCAGGCCCCGACCCACAGCGCCAAGGCCAGCGACAGCAGCCACGGCGCGTTGACGAGATTGGGCACCAGGGCGACCGCGGCGGCTGCGCCCAGCATGGTGCCCAGCACGCGATAGACGGCCTTGGACCGCACGGCCCCGGCCAGCGGCTGGCTGACGATATACGCCGTCGCCATCGCCCAGTAGGGCCGCGGCAGGCCCAGGGCGAACCCGATATAAAGGGCGAGCAGCGCCGCCGCGAAACTGTTCACCGAGAACAGCAGCGTGAACCGATTGAACTTCGGAAGCATGGGGTTTGGCCTCAGCCCCCCTGCCCGGCTGCGACGTCCAGGGCGGCCTCGAAGGCCGCGAAGGTCCGCAGGGTGGCGGCGAGATCAGCGTCGCTGACCTGGATCAGCATCTGGGCGCGGACGACCTGGACGGCGTCCTCGACGACGGTGGCCAAGGCCTCGCCCTCGGCGGTCAGATGCAGGGTCTTGGCGCGCTTGTCGGTGGGATCGTCGCGGCGCTCGACCAGGCCGGTCTGGCACAGCTGATCCAGGATGCGGACCAGCGACGGCCCTTCGACACCCAGTTCCTCGGCCAGCACGCCCTGACGCAGACCGCCGCCAGCGCGCGCGATGCTCAGCACCGGCATGGCCTTGGCGTCCGAGATGCCGTGAGCCCCGAGGGCGCGATTGACCTCCCGCCGGTAGACGCGCGCCAGACGGAGCAGCGTGCGGGCGAAGATACGTTCATCGACGGTGCGAGGCGGGGTCATGGAACAACGATCTTTTAGATAGGTAGCTTCCTATCTAAATTAGATAGCATCCTACCTATCCAACCTCAAGCGCAGCGCCGAAGAAATTTGATACAGTGCAAAAGAAAAGGGCCCGACCTTGGCCGAGCCCTTCTCGATCGGCTTATCCCAGCGACGCCTTGTACAGCGCCAGCAGGTTGCTCCAGGCCTTCTCGGCGGCGGGTTCGTTGTAGACTTGGCTGCCCTTGACGGTCCAACCGTGGGCCGCGCCCTCGAAGACCTCGACCGTCGCGGGTCGCTTGGCCTCGGCGAAGGCGGCCTTCAGCTTATCCTTCACGTCCGGCTCTTTCTTGTCGTCGTTGTCGGCGATCTCGATCAGGTAGCGGGCGTGGGTCTTGGGGATCAGCAGGTGCGGGCTGTCGGCGTCGGCCGTGAGCAGGCCGCCGCCGTGGAAGCTGGCCACCGCAGCGATGCGGCCGGGAGCAGCCGCGGCCGTGCGGAACGACAGCGGACCGCCCATGCAGTAGCCTTGCACGCCGATCTTCTTGGACTTGTCGGTCTGGGCCTGGGCGTCAAGGAACGCGACATAGGCCACGGCGTCCTTGTCGGTGCCGGCCGGGGTGACGGTGGCCCGCAGCGGCGTGATCTTGGCGCGGTCTTCGGGGTTGGCGAAGTTGAAGCTGCCCTCGATCACCGGCGCCTTCTTGACGCGGTAATAGAGGTTGGGGACCAGCACCACATAGCCGGCGGCGGCCAGGCGGCGGGCCATGTCGCGGAAGACCGGCCGCAGGCTCATGACGTCGGGCCACACCAGCACGGCCGGCCACTTGCCCTTGCCTTTCGGATAGAACAGCGCCGCGTCAGCCACGCCGTCCGGGGTCTTGATGGTGACGTCGCGTTCCTCGACCTTGTCGTCGGCGCGGGCGACGGTGGCGACCCCGGTGGCCGCCACGGTCATCAGCCCGAACATGCGGCGCGAGACGCTGGGGTCGTGAACGAGGCCTTGGTGGATATCGTCATCGCACATGGCGCGGTCTCTCCCTCTGAGCACTGGGAGCAGCACCCTATCGCCGCGTTCTCGCCCCGCCTATCCAGTTTGGCTAACCCACCTGATACGTCGCCTTACCGGGCAACAGCAGGTCCTGCCTCTTGCCGTCACACAGGGCGTAGGTGAAGCCGGACTGGATCGCCCAGGCGCCGACCTCGCCCTGCTTGTTCACGGCCAGGAAGCCGACCTGGAAGTCCTTGGCGTGGGGCTTCTTGCGCAGGATCCGCTCGACGGCCTCGCGGCAGGCGGCCTCGGGCGAGCGGCCCTGGCGCATCAGTTCGACGACCAGGAAGCTGCCGACATTGCGGATCACCTCTTCGCCGACGCCGGTCGAGGTGGCGCCGCCGACCTCGTTGTCGACATAGAGGCCCGCACCGATGATCGGGCTGTCGCCGACCCGGCCACGCATCTTCCAGGCCATGCCGCTGGTGGTGCAGGCCCCGGCGATGTCGCCCTGGGCGTCGATGGCCAGCATGCCGATGGTGTCGTGGTTGCCCGCGCCGCCCGGCGTGCCGAACTGACCGGTGGTCGAGCGATAGTCGAGGTTCTCGATATTGGCCTTGGGCGCGTACTTGGCGTCGGTCTTCCACGCTTCCCAGGCGGCCTTGGATTCCGGCGTCAGGAGCTCTTCGCGCGGGAAACCCTGCTCGATCGCGAACTGCAGGGCGCCGGCCCCGACCAGCATCACGTGCGGGGTCTTCTCCATCACCCGGCGGGCGACCGAGATCGGATGGGCGATATGCTCAAGCGCCGCCACCGAACCGCAGTTGCCCTGCGCGTCCATGATGCAGGCGTCCAGCGAGACGTGGCCGTCGCGGTCGGGATAGCCGGCGCGACCGACGGTGTGGTTCTTCAGGTCCTGCTCGGGCACGCGCGCGCCGGCCTCGACCGCGTCCAGCGCCCGGCCGCCCTTGGACAGCACCGCCCAGGCCGCCTGGTTGGCGGCGACGCCGAAGTCCCAGGTGGAAATCACGCACGGACCGTCCAGCTTGGTCGTGGCTTCCGCCCCCGACGCCTTGGCGCCCAGCAAGGTGGATCCGACGAGCGACGCGCCGATCAGGCCTCTGCGATTCAACATTCTCGTGCTCCAACAGTCCGCGCCGAATCCGTAGCACGACCGGGAGCTTTGCAATGTCCGCCGACCGCATTCTGCTGGAAGTCTGTGTCGACACGCCCGCCGGACTGGCGGCGGCGATCGCCGGCGGGGCCGATCGGATCGAACTTTGCGCGGCGCTGGCCTTGCAGGGCCTGACCCCAGCGCCGGGCCTGATGGCGATCGCGGCCCAGGCCCCGATCCCGATTTATCCGATGATCCGGCCGCGCAATGGCGACTTCTGCTACGACGCCGGCGACCTGGACGCCATGCGGCGCGACATCGACGCCGTGCGCGCCTACGGCCTGGCCGGGGTGGTGATCGGCGCCAACCTGCCCGACGGCCAGCTGGACCTGGAGGCGCTGGAGCTGCTGGTCGCCCATGCGCAGGGCCTGGGCGTGACCCTGCACCGGTCGTTCGACCTGGTCCCCGACCAGGCCGTGGCGCTGGAGACCGCCATCGCGCTCGGCTTCGAACGCATCCTGACCTCGGGCGGCGCGCTGACGGCCGAGGCGGGCGCCGAGGCGATCGCCGCCCTGGTCGAGCAGGCCGCCGGCCGCATCGCCATCCTAGCCGGCGCGGGCGTGCGCCCCGGCAACATCGCCGACCTCGTCCGCCGCACCGGCGTGCGCGAAGTACACGGCTCGTTCGGCGGCCCCGTCCCCGGCGCCGATCCGGACTCCCAGCTGGGCCGGATGGGCTTCGTGCCGCCCACGCTGCGCGACACCGAGCAGGCGTCGGTGGCCGAGGCCGTGCGGATCCTGCGCGGTCTCTAGCCGGCCGGGTGCGCCTTGGCCCACGCGTCATAGGCGGCGATCGCCTTGGCCGGACCCGTGCCGAACCAGCTGTAACCGCGGCGGCGTTCGGGCGACAGCTCGTTGGCGTCGTCGCGCAGGGTCTTGTCGCGCTCGCCGAAAACCGGCTTGCCCCGGGTGTCGTAGTAGCGCGACCACAGCGGACCCGCGCCCGGCTGGTCGATCAGGCGACGACCGCCGCGCGGGTCGTCCTTGTCGACGACCCAGGCCTTGCCCATCAGCGCCGCGCCCTTCATCCAAGCCACGCCAGCATGCACCGCCGCGACCTCGGCCGGTGTCGGGTCCGACAGGCTCATCAGATACAGCAGCAGGTCGGCGCTCTCGCCACTGGCCATGGCCGGCGGCTCGTAGTTGCGCCCGGCCACCGGAGCCAGGGTGAACGGGTCGGCCTGCTGGCCCCAGATGGCCGGCTTGCCGTCGACGCGGATCTGGGCGGCGAGGATGACCTCGCGCCCCCTCTTGGCGGCGCCGCGGGCCCGGCCGCGCAGGTCGGCGGGCACGAAGGCGAACTCGGCGTGGCCGCCCGCGACATCCGTCAGCAGGCCGGCGGCCTCGGAGACGGCGTTGTCGTTGAAGGTGACCGCGTCGTGATAGCCGCCCTGCAGCGGCCAGACCTGCGGCCAGCCGCCATTCGGCAGCTGCGCGGCCAACAGATAGCGCACGCCCTTCAGGAAGCTCTGGCGATAGGCTTCGCCGTCCTTGCCAGGAGCCTGGGCGGCGACCTTCGCGAGAAAGCGCAGCTCGGTGATGGTCGCGCCGTTGTCCAGAGTGCCGACATAGCCCCAACGGGGATCACGGGCGGCGTCGAAGTCGGCTTCGCTCAGATGCTTTGAATTGTTGTCCGAGGCGTAGGGCTGGCCCGGCAGGCGCAGGGCGCCCTGGCGGTCCTGGTTCTTGCTCCAGCCGCCGGCCGGGGTCTGGAAGCTGACAATGACGTCGGCGACGTGGCGCGCCTCCGCCGAACCGTACCAAGCCGCGTCCTTGCTCAGCGCCATGCCGCTGTCGCCATGGCCCGACTCGGGCGGCGGCGGAGCGACCTGGCCGGGCTTCAGCTCGGCGGCCAAGGCCGCGCGGTCGGCCTTCTCCTGGGCGATCGAACGGGCGAGATAGGCCTTCCACGCCGGCTGCTGGGCGGACGGCAGGGCCGCGATCCGCTCAGCGGTGATCGGCTGGGCCGGGACGTTGGTCCCGATGACGCCGGCGAAGACCGGCGCGGCCAGCAGGCTCGCAGACAGGAACAGAGCGGTGGCGCGACGGATCATCTGGATGCAGCCTCAGCCTTCAATGATATGCGGAATGAACCGCGAGCGGTCGCGGGTCACGCGGCTGCGGTCTTCGCGCACGCCCATGCCGGCCGATTGGTCGCCGATGACCCACGAACCGATCACCGGATAGTTGGCGCCGAACTTGGGCGGCGGCTTCAGTTCCTGGCGGATCCAGCCTTCCTCGCCATAGCCCAGGTCAAGCACCCGGCCCTTGCGACCGTCCTTGTAGAGCTCGACGTTCGCGCCTTCCCGGCTGAACAGCGGCTTGCGGGCGTAGCTGTTGCCCAACCGCTCGACCTTGGGATCGTCGTCGAAATAGGTCTCAAGCAGGTTCGGGTGACCCGGGCAGCGCTCCCAGAGCAGCGGCAGCAGCGCCTTGTTCGACAGCACCGCCTTCCAGGGCGGCTCCAGGAACAGGGTCTTGGAGCCGGCGATGTTGGCGGCATAGGGCTCGCGCAGCATCTCTTCCCAGGGATGCAGCTTGAAGATCGCGCCGATGATGTAGTTGTCCTGGTCGACGAAGCGGCCGTCAGCGTCCAGTCCGATCTCCTTGATCGGCACGAACTTGGGCTCCAGGCCCGCCAGGGTCGCCATGTCCTCCAGGAACCGCACGGTCTGCCGATCCTCGACGAAGTCGGCGTCGCTGGCGAAGTGCACGAAGCCGCCGTTCGGGAAGATTTCCTTGAACCGCTCGGCCAGCCGGTCGTGCACGCTGTTGAACTGGTCAGTGCTCTCGGGGAGGACGCCCTGGGCGATCAGGTCCTCCAGCCACAGCCACTGGAACACGCCAGCCTCGAACACGCTGGTCGGCGTGTCGGCGTTGTACTCGTAGAGCTTGGGCGGGCCGGCGCCGTCGTAAAAGAAGTCGAACCGGCCATACAGCGATGGATCGCGGGCCTTCCAAGAAGCGGCGACCATGTCGCGCGAGGCCTCGGGGATCTGCAGGCGCGCCATCAGGGCGTCGCTGCCGACGGCGTCCTCGACCAGCTCAAGACATAGCTTGTGCAGCGCCTCGGTCGCGGGCTCGATATGGCCCTCGACCTCTTCGAGCGTGAAGGCATAGGCCGCCCGCTCGTCCCAGTAGCGCATGCCGTCGGCGTGATGCCAGGTGAAGCCGACGGCCTCGGCCTTGGACTTCCAGTCGGGCCGAGGCGTCAGGTCGATGCGGCGCATCAGGCTTCCGAACCGTCCTTGGCCACCTTCTGCTTGTCCTCGATGGCCAGCATCGGGGCGGGCAGAGCCTCGTCCTTCGGCGCCATCAGGCGGGCCAGCACGTCTTCCGCGCCGCCGCCGCCCGGCAGGATGCCGGCTGCAGCCAGCTTGGCGTCAAGGTCGGCGCCGGTCTTGCGGTCTTCGGACTCGGTGTGCAGGCGGAACTGCTCCTCGCGAACCGACTGACGCTCCTTGATGCGCTTCAAGCTATCGGCGGCCGAGCCGACGACGCCGCTGGCCGAACCCGAACGCGAGATGACGGCCGCCTGGGCCTTCTGGACGCTCTCGTTGACCTTTACGATTTCGATTTCGCGGCGTAGCGCTTCGACCTTGGTGTCGGTCTGGGCGATGATCGTGCGCAGCCGCTCCTCGGCCGTGCGCAGCTCGGTCATCTGCGTCGACTTCTGGGTCGCGTCGGTCTCGAGGTCGGAGATGCGCTGGGCGACTTCCAGGGCCAGGGCCTGGTCGCCCTTGTTCATCGCCGCGCGCGCCGAAGCCTCGTACTTGCGCGACTGGTCGGTCAGCTGGGCGACCTCGGTCTCCAGCGACCGGCGGCGGGCGACCAGCTTGGCCAGCTCGTCCCGGGCCTTGCCCTGGGCGTTGTCGGCGTCGCGGATTTCCTGGTCGAGGATGCGCAGCGCATTGGCGTCCACGATGGTCTGGGCCCCGTCATGGGCCGTGCCGCGGAAGAGCGCGGAGAGTTTGCTCCAGATCGACATATCAGATCTCCAGATCGCTTATCAGGCGGCCGCGCCGCGGCTCTTTTCGAAGGAATCGCGCAGGTCGCTAGCGGCGGCGATGGCGTTGTCGGCCAGGGTTCGCAGCTCGATCACCAGGGTCTGCAGGGTGGTCTTGGACGAGATCTCGCCCATCAGCTCGTAATAGTCACGGCCCTCGATCGTGGTGATGCCGAAGTTCGACAGCGGCACCACCTTCTGGGCCTTGAGCAGGAATTCGTTGAACTCGGCCCGGTCGTTCTGCTCGTCGCAGGGCCACAGGATGGTCGAGACCGTCAGTTGCAGCTCGCCGCCGCTGACATAGACCGGCAGGTCGCCATACTCCTGCATGACGACCATCAGCACGGGCTCGACGCCCTCGATGACGGTGGCGACCAACTCGTCGGGGCGCACCAGGGCGCTCTCTTCCAGCGCGCGGCGCAGGCTGTGGATCGTCCAGGCGGTGTCGATAACGGCGTCCATATGACCCTCGGGAGGATAGGGATTGGTCTTCAGCTTCGGCCCGCGGACCGACTCGACGACGATGGCTTGTACGGCCGAAAGGATGTCAGGCTTGCACGCCGCCGGCGCCCAGACTTCGATCTTCACGAAGCCGGCGCTCCGGCGGGCTTCTCGCCACGCGCGGGTCCTTTCGGCGGCCTGAGCGCCTCTCGTCATCTTGGCAGGCATGGCGTTACATGTACGCATAACATGTACGCTTGACAAGGCAGGGATCGACGTCATCCTGCACCCCGAGTTCACCCGAGGGCAACCCACCTTCGGGCCTTTCGGCGTCGCCTTCCAGATAGGGCCGCCAGGCTAGTTTTCGAGGGCCCGGATGTTCGGAAAGCTCTTCGGCAAGAAAGACAATGCGGCCCGCCCCGCCCTGCCCGTCATCCGCAATGTGACGATCGGCCGAACCGTCGTGCTGGATCCTCTGGCCTGGCGTCGCCTGGGCGCGGAGACCAAGTTCGCGCTCGACCGCGACACGCTGGAAATCACCGCCCAGGGCCTGATCCAGCTGAACGACGGCGCGTTCGTGCATCGCTTCTACACGGACGATGAGATCCTGTTCCAAGTGGTCTCGGACGACCGCGAGGGTCAGCGCGCCAACGACTTCACCGTCTTCGTGCCATGGGCCAGCGAGTATCCGGCCGACCGCAGCGACCGTGACCTGTGGACCGCTCGCCTGCGCGCCCGCACCTTCCAGCCCGAAGGCCTGCCCGCCTACACCCGGCTGTGGTTTGGCGACGAGGCCGAGCAGCAGGATCCGGTCACCCTGTGGGAAGACGTCTATTACGATCGTGACGCCGCCACGCCCGACCGTCGCCTGTTCCAGACCACCATGCTGTTCCATCGCGACCTCGCCGGCGGCGACGGACGCGAGCTGCTTCTGGCGCTGACGCTGGAGCCCGAAGACAGCAAGGACGTCACCAACGAGACCATGATCGGCCTGCCGCTGTCGGTCGGCGAATTCAGAGCTTAGGGGCGCAAACCAGATGTTCGACTTCACCGCTTTCCAGCAAGGCGCGACCGCCTTCCTGATGGCCTTCGTCGCGGCCGGCCTGTTCACGCTCGCCTTCAAGTACATCTACCAGTGGGTGACGCCGTACAATGAGAAGGAGCTGATCCGGCAGGGCAACATGACCGCCGCCATCGCCCTGGCCGGCGCACTAATCGGCTACGTCCTGCCGCTGGCTTCCGCGCTCAGCCACACCTTCAGCCTGATCGAGTTCAGCGCCTGGGCCACCCTGGCCGGCGTCATCCAGATCGCCGTCTTCGCCGGCGTGCGCTTCATCGCCCTCCAGGACATCAAGGCCCGGGTCGAGAACAACGAGGTCTCGATCGGCGTCTATATGGCTGGCATCTCCATCGCGGTCGGCCTGCTGAACGCCGCCTGCATGACCTCGTAAGGGGCCGCCATCATGACCGCTCCCAATAGCGCGCCGCGCAAACGCTCCAATTCGCTGAAGCTGACCACCATGCTGGCCAGCGCCACGGCCCTGACCCTGGCCGGCTGCGACGATCCCGGCCCCACGCCCCAGGCCGGCTGGGATCCCAATCGCGGCGAGCAGGTCGAGGCCTTCAGTTACAAGTCGCTGGAAGAGTGCAAGGAGGCCAAGGAGGTCACCGCTCAGCAGTGCGAAACCAGCTTCGCCGCCGCCAAGGCCGACGACGAGAAGAACGCCCCACGCTACGACCAACGCGCCACCTGCGAAGAGGTCTACGGCGCCGGCAACTGCGTTCCGAAGACCAGCCAGAGCGGCGGCGGCAGCTTCTTCACGCCCCTGCTGACCGGCTTCGTGATCGGGCGGATGCTGGATGGCGGCGGCTATCGCGGCACCGGCATGTACCGTCGCGACGACCAGTACGGCGGCGGCTACTACTCGACCTATGGCGGACGCCTCGGCCGCGACTACGGCTCAGGTAAGACCGTCATCAGCCGCGAGGGCATCGATCCGCCGGACGCCATTCGCAACGCCCCGCCCAAGGTCCAGACCCGCACGTCGGTGGTCTCGCGCGGCGGCTTCGGCGGCGGACGCAGCTACGCCACCAGCGGCAGCAGCTATCGCGGCGGATTCGGCGGATAATTTCGGCGCTTCGCTTTTTGAGATTGACTCGCAAAATCGCATACTGTTTAGTTGCGAAGCGTTCGCAAGACGCGTGTCGGGCCGCTCACCGAAATCGGTTCGCCCAGGTGGGTGTCGGCCCCCTGCCCCGGGCGAGGAGATTTCCGGCGTGCGGCCCGACCAATTTACCCGACTGAACTACAGCCACTGCGGCCCCCATGGCCTTTCCGAAGGCGAGCGGATCGTCCTGTGGATGTTGCGTCAGTGGGTGACGGCGCGGGTCTTGGGCCAGGAGCCCGGGGCGCGCCTGTCCCGCGAAGCCGGCACGCTCGTCTCCCCACGAGTGGCCGCTGCCTTCATCCTGATGATGACGGCGATCGAGGGACAGGTGCGCCGCCCGCTTTGCGTTTCAGCGCCTTGTTGCAAAGGCTACGCCGAGGACGAGCAACGCCTGGTCACCGCCTGCGGCGTCTGCCCCGCCTCTCCCGAAATGGCCGGCCGGCTACTGGAGGCCTTGGTGGTGATGCCGGAGTCGGTCACCGTCTCGGCCCGCTTCCTGAACATGGCCCTGTCGCACGAAGGCAAGGCGCTGCCGATGCGCTTCGACGAGCCGGAAACGCCGGTTGCGCCCGTGAAGCGCCCGACGCTGCACTAGCCGCTTAGCGCCAGCCTTCGTCCGCCAGCTTCCGCGTCAGGGCCTGTGAGGCCATGACCACGTCGCTCCAGGTCACGTCGAAGCCGGCGTCGTCGCCATAGTAGGGATCGGCTACGGCTCGCCCCTCATGGCCCGCCACCAGATCCAGCAGCAACCCAACCTGGGCCGTCCCGTCCGCCGGCGCGACCTGCAGCAGGCCGCGCAGGTTGTCGTGGTCCAGCGCGTAGATGTGGGTGAAGGTCCGGAAGTCGTCGGGCTTCACCTCGCGCGCCTTCAGGCCGCTGATGTCGACGCCGTTGCGACGGGCCACGGCGATGGCGCGGGGGTCAGGGGCCTCGCCCTTGTGCCAGCCGCCGGTGCCGGCGCTGTCGACCGTGACCTCCAGGCTCAGTCGATCGGCCTCGGCCCGGAACGCGCCCTCGGCCAGGGGCGAGCGACAGATGTTGCCCAGGCAGACGAAGAGAACAGCAGCCTTGGCCATCACGCCTTCCCCCAACCGCCGCCGCCCGGCGTCTCGATGACGATGGCGTCGCCCGCCGCGACCTCGACCAGGTCGGTGGCGGCCATCGCCTGAACGGAACCGTCGGCCCGCTCGATCCGCGCCGCGCCGACTTCGCCCGCTCCGCCGCCTTCCAGCCCGAACGGCGGTACGCGCCGGCGGTTGGACAGCAAGGTCGCGACCATGGGCTCGCGGAAGCCGATCTTGCGCACCACGCCGTCACCGCCGCGATAGGCGCCCTGCCCGCCCGAGCCGCGCCGGATCGAGAAGGCCTCGACCAGCACCGGATAACGGGTCTCCAGCACCTCGGGATCGGTCAGTCGGCTGTTGGTCATGTGGGTTTGGACCGCATCGGTCCCCGCGAAGTCCGGCCCCGCGCCCGAGCCGCCGCAGATGGTCTCATAGTACTGCCGCCGGTCGTCGCCGAAAGTGAAGTTGTTCATCGTCCCCTGCGCCCCGGCCATCACGCCCAGAGCGCCATAGAGGGCGTCGACCACGACTTGGCTGGTCTCGACATTGCCAGCCACCACCGCCGCCGGATAGCGCGGCCGCAGCATCGAGCCCTCGGGAATGACCAGCTCGACGGGCCGCAGGCAGCCGTCGTTCATCGGGATCTCGTCGCCGACCAAGGTGCGGAATACGTACAGCGCCGCCGCCCGGCAGATCGAGGCCGGAGCGTTGAAGTTTGTCGGGACCTGGTCGCTGGTGCCGGTGAAGTCGACGCGGGCGGTACGCGCTTCTTGGTCGACCTCGATCGCCACCTTCACCACCGAACCATCGTCCAGCGCGTAGGCGAACGATCCGCTCCGCATCGTCGCCAGCACGCGGCGAACGGCCTCCTCGGCATTGTCCTGGACGTGGGCCATGTAGGCCTCGACGACGTCCTGGCCAAACTCGGCGACCATGCCGGTAAGCGCCTCGGCCCCGCGCGCGCAGGCGGCGATCTGGGCTTTCAGGTCGCCGATGTTCTGGTCGGGATTGCGCGCCGGCCAGCGGCCGGAGGCCAACAGGAATCGGGTCTCTGCCTCTAGGAACCGCCCGCCCTCGACCAGCAGGAAGTTCTCGATCAGAACGCCCTCCTCCTCGACCGTCTTGCTGGTCGGCGGCATCGAGCCCGGCGTGATCCCGCCGATGTCGCCCTGGTGGCCGCGCGCGGCGACATAGAACAGCAGAGCGCCCGCCGCATCGAACACCGGCATGACGACCGTCACGTCCGGCAGGTGAGTGCCGCCGTTGTAGGGCGCGTTGAGCATGTAGACGTCACCGGGCTTCATGCCCCGGCCGTCGTGCTCGCGCGCATCGCGGATGGCCCGCACGCTGTCGCCCATCGAGCCCAGATGCACCGGCATGTGTGGCGCGTTGGCGATCAGGTCGCCGTCGCGACTGAACAGAGCGCAGGAGAAGTCCAGCCGCTCCTTGATGTTGACCGAATAGGCGGTGTTCTGCAGCGCGAAACCCATCTCCTCGGCCACGGCCATGAAGAGGTTGTTGAACACCTCCAGCATGACCGGATCGGCCTGTGTCCCGATCGCCTTGCGGGCCGGCAGGGAGACGACGCGGTCGAGGATCAGGTTCAGGCGGGCGTCGACGGTGGCGCGCCAGCCGGGCTCGACGATGGTCGTGCCGGTGGCCTCGCGGATGATGGCCGGGCCGAGGATTTCAGCGCCGACGGCGAGGGCTTCGCGGTCGAAGACGGGGGTCGTATGGTTGGCTCCGGCCATCCGAGTTTCGACGTGCGCCAGGGCGTCAGCACTGAGAGACGCGCCGGACTCAAAATCCGGTTCGGAACCGGCGTCCGAATGTCCGATCGCTTCGACCGACAAAGTCTCGACCACCAGCGGCGTCGTCGGCGAAGTGAAGCCGAACCGGCGATGATGCAGGTCTTCGAACTCTTCGCGCACCCTGTCGCCGAACGGCACGACGAGCGGCGTATCGGTCCCGGCGTACTTCACCCGCAGGCTGGCGACGGTCTCGACCGAGGCCATAGGCACGTCCTGTGCGCGCAAGGCCGCCCCTGCCTCAGCTGCCAGAACCGTCGCCCGCGCGGCGAGATCGCCCGCGTCGTCCAGCGGCCGCTCGACCGTCTCTTCGCGGATCAGCCGCAGGTCGGCCAGGCCCATGCCGTAGGCGCTGAGCACCCCGGCAAATGGGTGGATCATCACCTTCGTCATGCCCAGGGTGTCGGCCACGAGGCACGCGTGCTGCCCGCCCGCCCCGCCGAAACAGGCCAGGACATAGCGGGTGACGTCGTAGCCGCGCTGGATCGAGATCTGCCGCACGGCCTTGGCCATGTTCTCGACGGCGATGGTGACGAAACCCTCGGCGATCTCCTGCGGGGTCATGGCCTTGCCGGTCGCGGCCGTGATCTCACTGGCCACCGCCTCGAAGCCGCGCGTCACCGCCTCGGCGTCCAGCGGCTGGTCGGCATTGGGACCAAACACCTGCGGGAAGAACTCCGGCCGCAGCTTGCCCAGCATGACGTTGCAGTCGGTGACCGTCAGCGGTCCGCCTCGGCGATAGGCCGCCGGTCCTGGCACGGCGCCGGCAGAGGCCGGGCCGACGCGCAGCCGCGCCCCATCGAACGAACAGATCGAGCCGCCGCCCGCCGCCACAGTGTGGATGTTCATCATCGGCGCGCGCATCCGCACCCCGGCCACCACGGTCTCGAAGGCCCGTTCGTACTGGCCGGCATAGTGGCAGACGTCGGTCGAGGTGCCGCCCATGTCGAAGCCGATCACCCGCTCGAAGCCGGCCTCGCCCGCCGTCCGCGCCATGCCGACCACGCCGCCGGCCGGACCCGACAGGATGGCGTCCTTGCCCCGGAAGGCCCGCGCATCGGTCAGGCCGCCGTTCGACTGCATGAAGAGAAGGCGCGTGTCGTGGCCCAGCGCGCCGGCCACCTGGTCGACATAGCGGCGCAGGATCGGCGACAGATAGGCGTCGACCACGGTGGTGTCGCCGCGCCCGACCAGCTTCATCAGCGGGCTAACCTCGTGGCTGACCGAGACCTGGGTGTAGCCGATCTCGCGGGCGATCGCCACCACCCGCGCCTCGTGGTCGGTGAACCGGAAGCCGTGCAGCAGCACGATGGCGATCGCCCGGAAGCCGGCGTCGAACGCGGCCTGCAAGCCTGCTCGCGAGGCGGGCACATCCAGCGGCCGCAGGACCTGCCCCTCGACGCTCATCCGCTCGTCGATCTCGACGACGCGGTCGTACAGGGCCTCGGGCTTGACGATATTGCGCTCGAACAGCTTGGGCCGCGCCTGGTAGCCGATCCGCAGCGCGTCGGCATGACCCGCCGTGATCGCCAGAACCGTCGGTTCGCCCTTGCGCTCGAGCAGGGCGTTGGTGGCGACGGTGGTGCCCATCTTCACCGCGTCGATCGTTGCGCTCTGCGGCAACAACGCCCGAACGCCGGCGACGGCCGCGTCGGCATAGTGCTCGGGATTTTCCGACAGCAGCTTGTGGGTGACCAGCGAACCGTCGGGACGTCGCGCGACGATGTCTGTAAACGTGCCGCCCCGGTCGATCCAGAACTCCCAGCCGCGCGGATCTTCGGTCATGAGGGGCGGAACTCCTTGCTCCGCCCCTCTTAGCGTCTGGGGCGCTTACTTCAACAGACCCAGAAGTTCCGCCGCCTGCCAAAGGCCCAGCAGAAGGAAGATTACGGCCGCGCCGATGCGCACATACTTCAGCGGCACGATCTTGGTCGCCGCTTCGCCCAGATACACGGCCGGCACGTTGGCCAGCATCATGCCCAGGGTGGTGCCCATCGACACCCAGAAGATCGAGTGGAACTTGGCGCCCAGGGCGACGGTGGCGATCTGGGTCTTGTCGCCCATCTCGACCAGGAAGAAGGCGATGGTGGTGGTCAGGAACACGCCGTAGCGGCCGACATTGCCGCCATCCTCGTCATCGGCCTTGTCGGGGATCAGCGCCCAGCCCGCCATGGCGATGAACGAGACGGCGATGGCCCAGCGGAACACGTCGCCGCTGAGGAAATCCGAAACCCAGTAGCCGGCGGTGGCGGCCAGGGCGTGGTTGGCCAGGGTGGCGGCCAGGATACCGAGAATGACGGGGATCGGCTTCTTGAAGCGCGTGGCCAGGATGATGGCCAGGAGCTGGGTTTTGTCGCCAATTTCGGCGATGGCCACGACCAGCGTCGAGACGAGTAAGGCTTCCATGGTTCGCAAGACTCTCTGGGCCGGGCGCATGCCAATAGCGTCGATACCCAGCCGGCCCGGATGGAGATCGTCGCCATTGGTCTCGCCAAGGAAGCGCTGTCGGTCCGCTTCCCTTCCCCGCGCCATGGATCCGAGGATCCAAGTGTGTTGACGGCGGGGCCCGCTGATAGGCGCGGGCGGCTACTCCCCAAAGGTGAGGCGGCGTTTAAGCGACTCCGCCCCCGCCGTCAACGCGTCAGACTGCCGAAGCGGGGGCGTCGAAGCGCAGAACGTGGATGGCCACCCGCACCTTGCCGGCGACGAAGCTGCCGCCAACCGCGGCCAGCACCACCGGCGTGTCTGAGTAGTAGGCCGTCGGCCCGACCACGCCGATGTTGCTGGAATTCTTGGCCACGCCCAGCGAACCGCCAAACTTGCTGGCCTCGCCGGACACGCCGCAATTGTAGGACGCCGCGCCGGTGATCGCGGCCGTGGTGCGGGTCGAGACGGCCAGCACGATGGCGCGGTTGGGGATGGCGATGCTGGTCGCGACCGACGCGCCGGACAGCGTGAGCTCCTGCTCCAGGACCTCCAGCCGGGTGTTGGCCTGGTTCGGGGTCTGGGCGGCGGTCAGGCTCTTGAAGGTGGCCGACAGCGGGACCCAGGCCGCGCCGTCGAAGGCGACCATCTGGTTCTCGTCCTTGACCCAGGCCAGCACGCCTTCGGCGGGGGCGATGGCCTCCCAGACGCCGGCCTCGAAGCGCATCAGGGTCCCGGCAGGCGGGCCGGGCCACGCGGCGATCCAGACCCCGCCATTGACGGGGCTGGCCGGCTGCACGGCGACCGACCGGCTCTCGAGGGCCAGTTGCACCAGCCCGTCCAGACGGGCCAGGCTCTCGTTGATCGGAATGTGCTTCTGGGCCTGGGCGGCGACCACATAGGGCAGGCCGAGGCGGGGCGTGACGTCGTCGAACATGTGCGGCTCCTGGAGCGGATTGAAGACCGCTTCAGCATCGACCCGCCGCGACAAGCGGGGACGGAAGCTGCTCCGTCCCCGTGGCTCGCCCGTCTACTCGGCGGCGAAAGCCAAGTGATTTCCAGAGGTAAGCGCCGTCTTGGCCGCCAGTTCGGCCTTGGCCTGCTCGTACTCCGCCGCGAACTTGGCGATGAGTTCGCCAGCCGGCAGCACGTCCTTGATCGCGCCGATGCCCTGGCCCGAGCCCCAGATGTCGCGCCAGGCCTTGGCTTCCTGGTTGCCGCCCGAGCCGAAGCTCATCTTGGACGGATCGCTGACCGGCAGGTTGTCGGGGTCCAGGCCCGCATTGACGATCGACGAGCGCAGATAGTTGCCGTGCACGCCGGTGAACAGGTTCGAATAGACGATGCCGTCGGCCTGGCCTTCGACGATGCCCTGCTTGTAGCCCTCGATGGCGTTGGCCTCTTCGGTCGCGATGAAGGCCGAGCCAATATAGGCCAGGTCCGCGCCCATGGCCTGGGCGGCCAGGATCGAGCGGCCCGAGGCGATCGAGCCCGACAGCGCCACCGGCCCGTCGAACCACTCGCGGATTTCCTGGATCAGGGCGAACGGCGAGAGGGTGCCGGCGTGCCCGCCGGCGCCCGCCGCCACGGGGATAAGGCCGTCAGCGCCCTTTTCGATCGCCTTGCGGGCGAAACGGTCAGTGATGACGTCGTGCAGGGTGATGCCGCCGTAGGAATGAATCGCCTGGTTCAGATCCTCGCGAGCGCCCAGCGAGGTGATGACCACCGGGACCTTGTGCTTGACGCACATCTCGATGTCTTCCTCGAGCCGGTTGTTGGTCTTGTGGACGATCTGGTTGACGGCGAACGGCGCGCTCGGGGCTTCCGGATGTGCGCGGTCATAGGCGGCCAGTTCCTCGGTGATCCGGTGCAGCCACTCGTCCAGTTGCGAGATCGGGCGGGCGTTCAGCGACGGGAACGAACCGACGATCCCCGCCTTGCACTGGGCGATCACCAGATCGGGATTGCTGATGATGAACAGCGGCGAGGCGATGACCGGAAGACGCAGACGGTCACGCAGGATCGGCGGCAGAGCCATGGGCGAGTTCCCCCTTCGGTGATCGGCGTTCCGCGCCGACTATATGAACGACGATCAGATTAAACGCCCGTTTGCCGCCCGCGCAAGGCTTGACGGTCGTTACGGCAGGGGAGCAACTCGCTCGAAAATGGCCTCTGATATCGCACCTCAGGAGAGAAACGCCGTGACCGCCACGCCCCTGGCCGACGACTTCGGCGCGCAAGGCGACGCGGCGACCCGCGCGCGCTGGATGGCCCTGGTCGAGAAGACGCTGAAGGGCCAAAGCTTCGACGAGGCTCTAACGGTGACCACACCCGACGGCCTGACGATCCAGCCGCTGTACACGGCAGAAGACGGCGTCGCGGTGGCCCGCGATCTGCGCCTGCGTGACCCCGAACGGCCGTGGGACCTGCGCGTTCGCGCCGCCCATCCCGATCCGGTCCATACGGCGCGGGACATCCTGACCGACCTGGAGAACGGCGCGGCCTCGGTGCTGCTGAAGATTGATCCCAAGGGCGCGGACGGCGTCGCGATCGGTTCCGTGGACGATCTGGCCCAGGCGCTGTCGGGCGTCCTGATCGACCTGGCGACCGTGTCCCTCGACGCCGGCTACCTGGGTCCCAAGGCCGCCGACTGGCTGAGCGTCCTGGCCAAGGGCGCTCCGAATGCGCCGCTGGCCTTTCACCTCGATCCGCTCAGCACGTTCGCCGAGACCGGAACCAGCCCGGGCCCGATCGAGGCGCACGTCTTCAACGCCGCCACGGTCGCCGCGCGCCTCTCCGAGACCTACGCCAAGGCCAGCCTGTTTCTGGCGAGCGGTCGCACCGCGCATGAAGCCGGCGGATCCAATACCGAGGAGCTGGCGATGATGACCGCCAGCGCGCTCGCCTACGCCAAGGCCCTGGTGCGCTCGGGCCTGTCTCAGGAAGACGCCTTCGGCCGCATCGTGCTGGGCGTCAGCCTGGACGGCGAATATTTCACCGGCGTCGCCAAGGTCCGCGCCGCCAAGGCGATGTGGGCGCGGCTCACGCAGGCCTGCGGCGTCACCGTCGCGCCCAAGATCGAGGTCCGTTCCTCGCGCCGGATGCTGGCCAAGGCCGACGCCTGGACCAATCTGCTGCGCCTGACCTCGGCCGGGTTCGCCGGCGCGGTCGGCGGGGCCGACGCGATCGTGCTGGACGCCTTCACCGACTCCATCGGCTTGCCCACCGCCTTCGCCCGCCGCCAGGTCCGCAACACGCAGCTGGTGTTGATGGAAGAGAGCAATCTGGGGCGCGTCGCCGATCCGGCCGGCGGGGCTTGGTACCTCGACAGTCTGACCGACCAACTGGCCCGCACTGCCTGGAGCGGCTTCCAGGAGATCGAAACGGCCGGCGGGATCGTCAAGGCGCTGGAGAGCGGTGCGATCGCCGACGCGGTGACCAAGACCCGCGGCCTCCAGGAAGCCGCCTATGCCGACAAATCCCGCAAGATTCTGGGCGTCACGGTCTTCCCCAATGCCGATGACAAGACGCCGGAGGTCGAGGCGCCCGACGCGTCCGCCTTCGCCAAGACCGGTCCCGACGTCCGCCTGCCCGGTCCCGACAGCCGGTGCCCGCCCCTGACGCCCGTCCGCTTCGCCGCCGCTTTCGAGGGGGCCTGAGCCATGAGCAAGTTCCCCGACTTCACCACGATCGACTTCGCCGAAGTCGCCTCCTCAGCCCCCCCTGAGGGCGAGGCCTGGAATACGCCGGAAGGCGTCGCCGTCGCCCCGGCCTACGACGCCGAAGACGCAGCGGGCCTAGACTTCACCGGCGGTTTCCCGGGCGTCGCGCCGTTCGTGCGCGGCCCCTACCCGACCATGTACGTGACCAACCCGTGGACGGTGCGACAGTACGCAGGCTTCTCCACCGCCGAGGACAGTAACGCCTTCTATCGCCGCAACCTGGCGGCCGGCCAAATGGGCCTGTCGGTGGCCTTCGACCTGGCCACCCACCGCGGCTATGACTCTGACCACGAGCGGGTGAAGGGCGACGTCGGCATGGCCGGCGTGGCCATCGACTCGATCCTGGACATGCGCACGCTGTTTTCCGGAATCCCGCTCGACAAGATGAGCGTGTCGATGACCATGAACGGCGCGGTGCTGCCGATCCTGGCGCTCTACATCGTCGCGGCCGAGGAACAGGGCGTCAGCGCCGACAAGCTGTCGGGGACGATCCAGAACGATATCCTCAAAGAGTTCATGGTGCGGAACACCTACATCTATCCGCCCGCGCCCTCGATGCGGATCATCTCGGACATCTTCGCCTTCACCTCGGCGAACATGCCCAAGTTCAACTCGATCTCGATCAGCGGCTACCACATGCAGGAGGCCGGCGCGTCGGCCGACCTGGAGCTGGCCTATACCCTGGCCGACGGCGTCGAATACGCCCGGGCCGGCGTCGCGGCCGGCATGAGCATCGACACCTTCGCGCCACGCCTGAGCTTCTTCTGGGCCATCGGCATGAACTACTTCATGGAGGTGGCGAAGATGCGCGCGGCCCGCCTCCTCTGGGCCCGCCTGATGAAGCGCGAGTTCGAGCCCAAGGACGACCGCTCGCTCAGCCTCCGGACGCACAGCCAGACCAGCGGCTGGTCGCTGGCGGCGCAGGACGTTTTCAACAACGTCTCGCGTACCTGCGTCGAGGCCATGGCCGCCGTGAACGGTCAGACCCAGAGCCTGCACACCAACGCCCTGGACGAAGCGCTGGCCCTGCCCACCGATTTCTCGGCCCGGATCGCCCGCAACACCCAGCTGTTCCTGCAGATGGAGAGCGGCACGACGCGCGTCGCCGACCCCTGGGGCGGCAGCTATTATGTCGAGCGCCTGACCTACGAGCTGGCCCAGAAGGCGCTCGCGCACATCGAGGAAGTGGAAGCCGCCGGCGGCATGGCCAAGGCCATCGAGCAGGGCATCCCCAAGCTGCGCATCGAGGAAGCCGCCGCCAAGACCCAGGCCCGCATCGACGCCAACAGGCAGAGCGTGGTCGGCGTCAACCGCTACAAGCCCGAGGTCGCCGACGACATCCCGATGCTGAAGGTCGACAACGGGTCGGTCCGCGCGCAGCAGCTGGAAAAGCTGGCCCGTTTGAAGGCCGAGCGCGATCCCGCCGAGACCGAACGCGCTTTGAAAGCTCTGGAAGACGGCGCCCGTGGGACTGGCAACCTGCTGGCCCTGGCCGTCGACGCCGCCCGCGCCAAGGCCACAGTCGGCGAGATCAGCATGGCCATGGAGAAGGTCTTCGGTCGCCACCGCGCCGTGATCAAGGCGATCGAAGGCGTCTACAGCAAGGAGGCTGGCGCCGACCCGAAGACAGCGCGGGCCCGAGCCATGGTCGCCGCCTTCCGCGAGGCCCACGGCGGCGCGCCCCGCATCATGGTCGCCAAGATGGGCCAGGATGGCCATGACCGCGGCCAGAAGGTGATCTCAAGCGCCTTCGCCGACCTCGGCTTCAAGGTCGAGATCGGGCCGCTGTTCCAGACCCCCGCCGAGGCCGCCGAGGAAGCCATCAAGGCCGGCGTCCACGTGGTCGGAGCCTCGTCCCTGGCCGCCGGCCACCTGACGCTGGTGCCGGAACTGAAGGCCGAGCTGGCCGCCCGTGACCGCTCCGACATCGTCGTGGTGGTCGGCGGCGTGATCCCGCCGCAGGACTTCCAGGCCCTGCTGGACGCCGGCGCCGCCAGCATCTTCCCGCCCGGCACGGTCATCGCCGAAGCGGCCATCGAGGTGCTGGAAAAGCTGAACGTCCAGCTGGGCTACAGCCAGGGAACGGCGGCTTAGCGATCGGCCATGGCCGTGTAGCATCACGGCCATGAACGTCATCGTCCAATTGCTGGAGACGTCGCAGCTGCACCGCTTCACGCTGGACGACGTCTTACGCATGCAGGAGGCAGGCATTCTCGACGAAAGCGCCCGCGTCGAGTTGATCGATGGAGCACTGGCCGAGCTGCCCATCATTCGCTGATCGCCACTTGCCCGCAACCGAGCGCAATGTAACCTGAGGTCGAGCACGATCCAGAGTTCCGCATGCCGCCTTCGACACGCCGCACCACCAAGTTTCGCGTCGCCCTGGCGCTGCTGCTGGCTTTTGTCCTGCCGTCCCTGGTGCTGGGCCAGATCTTCTATTGGACCTCACCGGAAATCGGGCCAAAGGCTCCGGGGACAGCTGCGCTATACGCTTGGCCAATGCTGGTGTTCGGCCTGTTCTTCGGCTGGCCCTACGTGCTGGGGGCCGTGGGCTGCTGGGCGGTGCTCGACCATTTCGACCGCCACTTCTTATGGACCGCCGCGATCATCGGCCTGGTGACCGGCGCGGTCGTGTCGGGAAGAGGCTCGATGGCCAATTTCCACATCGATATCGCGATCGCCATGCCCCTGGGCCTCGTGACCGCTCTGGGCGTCTGGCAGATCGCCTACGGTCGTCAGGACCGCCTTCCCGCGCCGAGGCCCTCGCCCAGGCCGCGCCTGGCCCTCTAGCCGCCCTTCTTGCGGAAGAGGCCGCGGCGCTTCTTCGAGCGCTCAAGCGCAACGTCGTCAGGCAAGCCGTGCTTGGCCTCGATATCCTTTTGCAAAGCCTTGGCCGCCATCAGGTGGCCGGGGAACAGGGTGTCGATCAGCCAGCCCAGGCCCGGCACGGCGGCAGGGACATTGTCGGCCACGAGATAGGCGGTCATCCGCGCCATGGTCCCGGCCGAGGCGCCCGCATGGAAGGCCTGGACCAGGAGCAGCCCGCCCGCTCCGACGCCGTAGATCAGACCTGCGCCCGGCACCCAGGCCAGCACGCCGTCCAGACCGATGCCCAAAGGGCCGATGCCGATCAGCCGGTCGGAAAGACGCTTGATCGACTCCGCCGAACGCCAGGCGCGGTGGGCCTTGGCGCGGCGGTCCGTGGACCGTTCGGAAGAAGAGAACGAGATCTCGTCGGTCATGCTTGCCTGAACGCCCCTCCCCTTCCACTCGTTGCTTGGCCTTCGCTTGTTGCCTGGCTCTTAGCCGAGGAAGACCACTCGGCGCTTTTCCTTGCCGGCCTGGATCCGGGCCAGCAGGTCCCGGTACTCCTGGGTGGCCTGCACGTCCTTGCGCGAGCCCTCGAAATAGATGGTGTCGTCCATGTGGTTGGTCAGCATGTCGGCCGACCACTTGTGACCGGTGAACAGCACGTCGATCGCCTTCCCGGCCACCGGCACCATGCCCGCCACCGTGTCGATCAGGATGATGGCCACGATCTGGACGACGATCATCGGCGCAGCCCGCGCCCGAACGGCGTCCAGCACGATCAGTCCGCCCGCGCCCAGGCTGTACAGCTCGCCCGCCCCCGGGATCCAGGTCAGCAGGCCGTCCAGACCCACGCCGAACGGCCCGACGCCGACGACATTGTCCGAGAGCTTCTTCACCCGCTCGACATTGTTGCGGATGTTGTGCAGCTCGATATGCGATTTGGCGAAGATCACCAGGCGGCTCCGGACGGTTAACGGGCGCAACTTGCCTGAAGCCAAGCCGCGCAGGAAGTGGCGGCGCTTCAGATTCCCCCATTGGGCGAACGTCGTGATGGAAAGTCGCGCGTTTTGGGGGAGCCCCTCGCGAACAGCCGCGTTTGCGCTTAAGTTAACCCTGTTGCCCGCCAGGATTCCCGGATGCTGATCACGACGACCCCGTTCATCGAAGGCCGCCCGGTTCGCGAGTACAAGGGCGCGATCTACGCCCAGTCGATCCTGGGCGCCAACGTCGTTCTGGACCTGCTGGCCTCGATCCGCGACTTCATCGGCGGCCACTCCAAGTCCTACGAGCGCGTGCTGGCCCGGGCCCGCGAAGACGCCATGAAGAACCTCGTCAAGGAAGCCGAGGCCCTGGGCGCCAACGCCATCGTCGGCGTCGATCTCGACTACAACACCGTCGGTCCGAACGGCTCGATGATGATGGTCTCGGTCTCGGGCACGGCGGTGGTTCTGTCCTAGCCGGCCACACGCCCCACCCTTACGACGGGGGCCAGGTGTTATGGGGCGGGGATGAGCACGGATCATTCGGGCGCGCGTAAATCGACAAGCGATTGATTTTTTGCGCCGAGGTCATGAACGTCGCGCGATCAGGCGCTCAAATCCCCCGACTCGCCCCCTCCGCGCCTGCGGCGCTCCTCCCCCAGAGGGGGAAGACGCGGCTGTGGTTCCGTCCGCCCCCTTTGGGGGCGGACGACCGCGCGCTGGCGCGCGGTCAGGTGGGGGGCTTGCGGCCTAAGCCCCCGCCTCGCCCGCAAAGCGCTTGGCTTGGTCGATCCAGGCTTCCCGGTCGGCGCGGCCCTTGAGGTTCAACAGCTGGTCGTAGGAGGCCAGTTCATCGGGCGTCCAGGCGGCGATCTGGCTGAACTGGGTGACGCCCAACTCGCCCAGCGACGCGGCCAGCTTGGGACCGACGCCGACCAGGCGGGTCAGGTCGTCGAGGGCGGTCTCGGTCGCCTTCTGGACGGCTTCGACGGCGACTGGCGCGGCCTCTTCGACCGTCTCGACCGCTTTGGCGATCGCCGGTTCGATGGCGGCGACCGGCTCGACCACCGCCTGCACGGCGACTTCGTTGGCAGCCGTCACGGTCTCGACCAGCGGTTCAGCGACCGTCTCGGCAATCTCCTGCGTCGCGTCCAGAACCGTCTCGGTGGTCTCGGCGACCAGGGTCACGGCTTCGATCACCGGCTCGGGCGCGGCTTCCAGCACCGCGATCGTTTCAGCCGGCACGGTCGCCGGTTCGGGCGCGAGAGCCAGCACGGCCTCCAGGTTCACCGCTTCGCGCCAGCGCGAAGCCCACCACCAATAGGTGGCGCCGGCCGCGGCCGCGCCGCCGAACACCAGCCACAGCGGCGAGGCCGCGCCGATCGCCCAATGGGGCGCGGCGGGCGCTTCGGAAGCGTCCTGGGAAAGAGAAGGAAAGATCGAAACCATGGCGGAACTCCCGGGTCGGCAAGACTTAGGGCGACAGCGATCTATTGCAGCGCAGCATAACACGGAAAACGCGTTCGCAACCGCAAAAATGCTTCCCCCTGAAGCCTGCGAGCAGGCTTCAGGTTCCTTAGCTTGGAGGGTGGCAGACGCCGAAACCGCTCACACTTTCGGCTGCCACGCTCCAGGTCAGGCGCTCCACACCCGCGAGCGACCGCCCTTTTCGCCCAGGCGCGAGGCGATCCAGTCGCCTGCTTCCGTCGCCGCGGCATCAAGGCCAGCCGGCGCATTGACCATCACCATCGCACAGCCGTTCATCTTCATCGGATCAGTCAGCGGCCGCAGCCGCAGCTCGGCGACCAGCAGATTTCCGGTCACCGCCTCCATCGATCGCAAGAACGCGTCGAAGGTCTCCAGGTCCTTGATCGGCAGCCAGACAGCCAGCGCGGCGTCGGGCGCGCGGGCCAGGACGGCGCGGGTCGTCGCCGCGATCTGCCGGTAGTCGTCGGGCCGCTCGAACGGCGGATCGATGACCACGAAGGCGCGCCCCCCTCTGCCCGCCCGCTCGACGGCGGTCGCATAGCCGTCGGCCTCCAGCGCCTGGGCGCTGACGTAGGGGGTCAGGGTCTGGCGCAGGATATGGACGTCGTCCGGCCGCAGCTCGCAGCCTACATAGCGATCAGTCTTGCGCAGGGCGCGGGCGATCAGGCGCGGCGAACCGGGATAGAGATCGCCAGGCTTGCCGCCGTTCATCTCGGCGACGGCCTTGAGCAACGGGCCGAACACGGCCGGCGCGTCGGTCGCGGCCTTCAGTCGGAAGATCCCCGCCTGGGCCTCACCGGAACGACGGGCCATCTCGCCCGAGAGGTCGTAGCCGCCGGCCCCGGCATGGGTGTCGATCACCGAGAGGGCGTCGCTCTGCTTCTGAAGAGCCGACAGCATGGCCAGCACGATCGCGTGCTTGTGCAGGTCGGCGAAGTTGCCGGCGTGGAAGGCGTGACGGTAGTTCATGCCTGGGTCTCTACCCACGCGCCGTGCGCAAGGCCAGCTTCGCGCAGCTCGTGGACCATCGTGTCCTTCAGCGCCTGAGGCCCGACGATCTCGATATCTCCGCCCCAGGTAAACAGGTGCCAGGCCAGCTCGCGCATGCCGCCCGCCCGGAACGTGACCGTCACCGAGCCGTCCATTTCCTGCGCCACCTTCTGCGTCGCGTGGAAGCGCCAGCGCAGGGCGTCCTCGGCGCGGCTGGCCTTGATGCGTAGCTCCACGTCCTGGATCTCGTCGTGATAGATGCCGAAACTCTCGTCGGCGAAGGCCTGCAGCGAGAAGTCGGCGGGCGGCGAGGCGGCGCGATCCAGCACCTTCAGGTCGCTCATCCGGTCCAGGCGCCAGGAGCGCGGCTGGCCGCCCTGCCCCTCGGCCGCCACCAGATAATTGCTGCGCCCGAACAGGACGCCCAGCGGCGTGACCTCGCGGGTGCGGCCCGGCGTGCTGCCGCCCTCGTAGCGGAACGACAGCGCCGACAGCCCCTTGATCGCCGTGCGGATGGCGGCCAGCACCGCGGCGTCCTCGAACGGACGCGGTCCGGCATGCACCGCGATGGTCTCGGCTTGGACCAGGGCCTCGACGTCCGGCGCCACCTTGCGCCGCGCCGCGCCGCGCAGCGCCGACAGCAGCTTGCCCTCTAGGGCGTACAGCGATGCTGCCCGGGCCTCGGCCCCCGAGGCCTTGTAGCCATCGGCGGCGCTGCGCAGGGCCGCCAGCTCCTCGGCGGTCGGGGTCTGGAAGACGCCGTCCAGGCCCGACGGGATGCGGAAACGCTTGGTGGGCGGATCGTCGATCGCCTCCATCTGCGGGAAGGCGGTCCAGACGGCGTCGCGCATCCGCTCGGCGGTGCGGCGGCCGACATCCAGGTTGCGGGCCATCTCGTCCAGGGTCAGCCCCTCAGCCGAGCCGGCCAGCATCCGGGCCAGATCCAGAAGACGGGTCGCTTTCTCATGTCTCATGGGACTTCTCTAAATCGCGCATCCAGGCGGCGAACCGCTCACACTTCGCCTGATCCGCTCACGCTATACGACCGTTTTTGTCGCAAGGCGCGCACATTCTGTCGACATCGACACTGGAGAATCCGATGTCCCGCTTCGCCTGCCCGTCCTGGACCGTCGCCCCCGTCAACCAGGCCCTGATCTCGGCCGTGATGGACTTCGCCGACATCTACCGCGACATGGGCGGCGGCCGCACCCTGCGCCGGATCAGCCATGAGCGCGCAGCCCGGGCCGACATGTTCCTGCTGCTGGGCCGCGACGTCGAGCGCGTCACCGACATCGGCCTGGTGTGGAACGACCGCGAGGACCAGATCGTCCGCGTCACCGATGACGCCGAACTACGCGAGTCGCGACTGACCCTCTGGGAAGAAGCTTTCGATCTGTTCGAGACGGAAGAGACCGACGACGTGGCCGAACCGATGCGCCTCGTCGCCTGATACGACGCCGGCTCGCGCACGAAACGCCCCCTCGATGCGCCGATCCGAACGTCGTTCTGCCTAAAATCCGCAATCCGTCGCCGCGCAAAACGGCGCCCGTCGGGCGCTTGCGCGGTTGTGGCGCTTTCCTGACAGCCCGCCATTGCCGAACGCGGCGACTTCAATCCCCCTGAATAGATCGGAGAGTAACCGATCTGTTTTTAGTACCCGCGTCAAAAATAAGAACCACGGGGAGAAGAACGCCTTGGAGAAGGAAATCGTCACGCGTCAATAAATACAATGAGGGGGCTATTAATGACTCAGCGTTTCAAACCCGCGCTTCTCGCGGGCATTTCGGCGCTATCTGTTACTATGGGATATTCTTCCATTTCTTTCGCCGCAGGCTCAGGAACTGGCGCTACGCCGCCTGAACAAAGCAGCGAGATCGACACCGTTATTGTCACCGGCACGCGCCAGACCGGCCTGCGGGTCATCGACAGCCCTGCCCCCGTGCAAGTGGTCGACACCAGCACCCTGGAACGCACTGGCGCGGTCGACCTGCGTCTGGGCCTGGCCAATCTGGTTCCGTCGTTCAACGCCCAGGCGTTCGGCGGCGACACCGCCAACCTGACCCTGTCGGCCCGTCTGCGCGGCCTGTCGCCCAACCAGGCCCTGGTGCTGGTCAACGGCAAGCGCCGCCACACCACCGGCAACCTGGCCGTTCTGTCGGGCGTCTATCAGGGCGCCGCGGCCGCCGACCTCGCCTTCATCCCGATGGCCGGCATCGGCCGCATCGAAGTGCTGACCGACGGCGCCGCCGCCCAGTACGGCACCGACGCCATCGCCGGCGTCGTCAACATCATCCTGAAGAAGAACCCCGGCGGCGGCTCGATCTCGGCCACGGGCGGCGAATATATCGACGGCGGCGGCAAGACGGCCGGCGCCTCGGTCAACGTCGGCATGGCCCCGACCGAAAACAGCTATCTGAACGTCACGGTCGAGGCCAAGTACCACGGCTTCTCCAACCGCGGCCTGCCCGACCAGCGCGTCTTCAACCCGGCCAGCCCCGGCTACTCCGCCGCCAACAACGCCGTCGAAAGCCTGATCCCCGGCTATCCGAACCTGAACCTGATCTCGGGCGACGCCGAGTATCGGATGCAGAACCTGGCCTTCAACGGCGGGGTCGAGCTGGGCGGCGGCTTCGAGGTCTATTCGTTCGGCACCTACGGCCACAAGGACGCCTCGGCCTACGAGAACTACCGCCGCTATAACCGCGTCCAAGGGCGCATGGGCGCCGTCGACCGTCCGTTCCCGCTGGGCTTCTCGCCCCGCGAGCGCATCATCGAGGACGACTACGCCCTGACCCTGGGCGCTTCGGGCGAGATCGCCGGCTGGAACGTCGACCTGTCCTCGACCTACGGCAAGGACGACATCGAGGTACGGGTCGAGGACTCGATCAACGCCAGCCTCTATGTCGACACCTCGACCACCACGACCCGCGGCTTCTCGCCGACCTCGTTCCATGCCGGCAGCTGGCGCACGACCCAGTGGACCAACAACCTGGATCTGCGCCGCGGCTTCGACGTGGGCCTGGCCGCGCCGATGGACGTCGCCCTGGGCTACGAACAGCGCCGTGACACTTACCGCATCGGCGCGGGCGACGCGGCCTCGACCTACAAGGAAGGTTCGCAGTCGTATCCCGGCTTCCAGAAGACCGACGCCGGTGGCCATTCGCGCACCAGCTGGGCGATCTACGGCGACGTCGCGCTGTCGCCCGTCGAGGCCTGGAAGATCGACGCGGCCGTCCGCTACGAGAAGTTCAGCGACTTCGGCGACACCACCGTCGCCAAGCTGACCAGCCGGTACGACTTCAACGAGATGATCGCCGTCCGCGGCACCGTCTCGTCCGGCTTCCGCGCCCCGACCCTGGCGGAGTCGTTCTACTCGGCCACCAACGTGTCGCCGACCAGCGCCTTCGTGCAGCTGGCGCCGAACTCGCCGGCCGCCCGCCTGCTGGGCATCGACGCGCTGAAGCCCGAAAAGTCGATGAACTACAGCTTCGGCCTCGTGGCTCACCCGATCCCGAAGATGACGGCGACGATCGACGCCTATCAGATCAATCTGAAGGACCGCATCTTCGGCTCCAGCTCGGTCTACGGCCTGCGTAACGGCGTGGTGGTCAACACCAACGTCAACGCTGCGATCGCCGCCAACGGCAACGTGCTGGACAGCACGGTGGCCAGCACCGGCATCAACATCTTCTCCAATGGCCTGGACACCCGGACCCGCGGCCTCGACTTCGTCGTCGCCTACCCGGTGGACCTGGGCGGCTACGGCCGGATCGACCTGACGCTGTCGGGCAACGTCAACAAGACCAAGATCACCAAGGTCAAGGCTGCCCCGACCGCTCTGGCCACCACCAGCGCCGCCTTCCCGAGCGGCCAGGTGCTGTTCGCCGGCAACGCCGCCTCGCTGCTGGAAAGGGCTGCGCCGAAGTACAAGATCGGCCTCAACGGCCTCTACACCTTCGGCAAGGTGACGCTGTCGCTGACCGAGACCTTCTACGGCAAGGCTGAAGCCCTGGCCGACCCGGGCACCGGTCCGCTGCAGACCACGGTCGCCAGCGCCGCCGCCATCACCGACGTGGAGCTGTCCTACAAGTTCCCGATGGGCGTGGTGGCCGCGATCGGGGCCAACAACGCCTTCAACAAGTATCCGGACAAGTTCTCCACCGCCTTCCAGACTGCCTGTATCGCGTCCGGCGGCGGCTGCGTGACCCAGTATCCGGGCTTCTCGCCATACGGCATCAACGGCGGCTACTACTACGGCCGCCTGACCTTCTCGTTCTAAGCAGGTCGAAAAATCAAATGCGAAGGGGCGGGCTGCTAGGCCCGCCCCTTTTGCTTGAGTAAGCTCAACCAGAAGATAGGGAGGGCGGCGCGATGGGAGTCTCGCAGAACCAGATCCGCGCGGCGCGGACCGCCGACCTCCCCGCCGTCGCAGCGCTCTATCACCGCGTCTGGCGCGAGACCCACGCCGCGGCCATGCCGCCAGCCGAACGCGAGGCTCGTGACCTGGCCTATTTCGAGGCCAAGCTCTCCGTCTTGCCAACGAACATTCTGCTGCTCGAGGATGGCGACAAGCTCGCCGGCTTCGCCGCCTGGTCGGGTCCGATCCTGGGTCAGCTCTTCTTCGATGCGACCTGGCGCGGGCAAGGCCTGGCCAGACCGCTGCTGATGGCCGCCGAACGCGAGATGGCCAGACAGGGCGTCGTCCAGGCGGAGCTGCATTGCCTTGAAGGCAATATCCGCGCCCGCGACTTCTACGAAAGGAACGGGTGGCGGCTTGACCGCACCTTCGCCTACCCCGTGAGGGGCGGCCCGGGCGATGACACCCGGAACTACTGGGCGATGATCAAACCGCTCTAGCCGCTACAGCGCCTTGCCCATCCGCAGCAGCGGCACCCGGTAGCCGGTCGAGGTCTCGGCTTCGAAAGGCTCGATGACCGCATAACCGCAGGCGCGGTACAGGGGCTCGCCGCCCAGGGTGGCGGCCATTTCCGCGCGGGAGAAGCCCTCGGCGCGGGCGGCCGCTTCGCAGGCGTCCAGCACCAGCCGGCCGACGCCTTTGCGGGTGTGGTCGGGGTGGGTGTACATCGCGCGGACCCGGGCGGCGTCGGTCGCGGGATCCAGCAGCGCCGCGTCGCGGCCAGCCGAGTGATCGCCGCCGAACAGGGTGGCGCGCCGGCTCCAGCCGCCGCAGCCGGCGATCGCTTCGCCGTCTTCCACCACGAAATAGGTGCCGTCGGCGATCAGCTGGGTGTCCAGGCCCATGACCTCGAACGAAGCCGCCACGCCGTCGGGCGGCAGGAAGGCCGACAGCAGCTCGCCGATCGCCCGGTCCATCAGCGCCGACAGCGCCGGCATGTCCTCTGCGCGCGCGAGGCGCAGGCGAAGGTCGGGGGCGATCGAGGTCATGGACGACTCCTGCGTGGACGGCTCGCGCACAGAAAACAGGGATTCGGATCCCGATAGACGATCCCGCTCACCGATCGCTCAAAGCCCGCCCCCGGCGCCCAATGGCAAGGCGTCTGACATGTCACTGCCGATGTTCCGGGGAAACGGATTGCCTCGACCGGGTCCGACTTTCGAGATGCCCCCAACAAGGCGGCGGGGATAGTCATGAGTGAATTGAGTGCGTCTGTCGGTGGTGTTCTGACCCGCCGGCGGTTCTTCGAGAGCCTGGCCGCGGTCGGCGGCATGTCGCTGGTGCTGTCGGGGATGGAAGCCCTGGGCTACGGCATGGCCTCGGCCAGCGAGCTGCCGCCGACGCTGACGGGCGGCGCCAAGAACACCAAGATCATCGTCCTAGGCGCGGGCCTGGCAGGCATGACCGCCGCCTACGAGCTGTCCAAGGCCGGCTACCAGGTCCAGATCCTGGAGGCCCGCGACTTCGCCGGCGGCCGCTGCCAGACCGCGCGCAAGGGCTTCAAGCACACCGACCTCCTGGGCAACACCCAGGTCTGCGACTTCGACGACGGCCACTACATCAACCACGGCGCCTGGCGGATCCCGTATCACCACCGCTCGACCCTGCACTACACCAAGCAGTTCGGCGTGCCGCTGGAGAGCTTCGTCAACGACAACGACGCCTCCTACGTCTACTTCGAAAAGGGCGCGGGGCCGCTGGCCGGCAAGCCGGTGCGCAAGGGCGAGATCGCCGCCGATGTGCGCGGCTACACCGCCGAACTGGTCGCCAAGGCCGCCAGCCAGGGCCAGCTGGACGCCCCGCTGTCGGGCGTCGACCGCGAGAAGTTCATCGCCTATCTGGTCAACGAAGGCCGCCTGACCAAGGACCTGGCCTACAAGGGCACCGAAGGCCGCGGCTTCTCGGTCCATCCCGGCGCCGGCGTCAATCCGGGTCCCGGCAAGGAGCTGCCGCCGTTCGCCTTCAAGGACGTGCTGGACAGCGACGCCTGGCGGGTCCTCAGCTCGGTCACCGGCTACGAGCAGCAGCGCACCATGCTGCAGCCGATCGGCGGCATGGACCAGATCGCCAAGGCCTTCGAAAAGCAGGTCGGCCCGATGATCCGCTATTCGACCGTGGTCGAGAAGATCAAGCAGTCGCCCACCGGCGTCACGGTGTCGTTCAAGGGCGCGGACGGCAAGACCGGCGAGGTCACCGCCGACTACTGCGTCTGCACCATCCCGCTGAGCGTGCTCAAGCAGATCGACCTGGACGCTTCGGCGCCGTTCAAGACGGCGATGGAGGGCGTGGCCTACGCCCCGGTCAACAAGATCGGCCTGCAGATGAAGTCGCGCTTCTGGGAAGAGAAGCACCACATCTACGGCGGCCACATCTACAACGACATCCCCGGCATCGGCTCGATCAGCCTGCCCTCCTACGGCTGGCAGGGCCAGAAGGGCGTACTGTTGGGCTACTACAATTTCGGCGGCGAGGCGGCGCGGATCAGCGCCAAGAAGCCGGCGGATCGCGCGGCGTTCGCCGTGGCCGGCGGCCAGAAGATCTTCCCGGAATACGCTGAGAACTTCGAGAAGGCCTTCTCCTTCAGCTGGCACCTGGCCGAGCACAATCTGGGCGGCTGGGCCGAGTGGGGCGAGGACGGCCGCAAGAACGCCTATCCGATCCTCTGCGAGCCCGACGGCCGCCTCTATCTGGCCGGCGAACACCTCAGCTACCTTGGCGGCTGGCAAGCCGGGGCCATCGAGTCGGCCTGGCAGCAGATCGCCAAGATCCACGCCCGCGTGCAGCAAGCCTAAGACCAAGAGAAACGAAGATGACCCTCGCTTCCCGTCTCGCCGCCCTGGCTCTGATCGCCGGCTTCGCCACGCCGGCTCTGGCCGCGCCGCCCACGCCGCAGTCGCAATATGCCGACAACTGCTCGGCCTGCCATCAGATGACCGGCAAGGGCGTCAAGGGCGCCTTCCCGGCCCTGGCCGGCTCGCCGCTGGTCACCGGCAACGCCCGCGTGGTGACCACGACCGTGCTGAACGGCCGCGCCGGCATGCCCGCCTTCAAGGACGATCTCAGCGACGCCGAACTCGCGGCGATCCTGACCTATGTCCGCTCATCGTGGGGCAACAAGGGCGGCCCCGTCCGCCCCAGCGACGTGGCCACCGCCCGCGTGGCGGCCAAGGCCGGCGCCCAGGCCCGCGGCCTGCAAGCTCACTAGTCTCGAAACATCCATAACCGGGAGAAGACCCATGAAACGCCTCATCGCCCTGGCCGTCGGCCTTTGCGCCATCGCCGGCGCCGCCAACGCTCAAGAGATCGTCCGTGGCGGCGATCCCAAGTCGATTATCGCCAGCGTCGTCACGGTGCCGTCGACCTTCGACACCATCTACGTCTCGGGCATGACCCCGCCAGTCGTCGACGAGAAGGCCACGGGCGTCGCCAAGTTCGGCAACACCAAGACCCAGACCCTGGGCGTGCTGGGCCGCATCGAAGCCGCGCTGAAGACGCAAGGCGCGACCATGGCCGACGTCGTGATGATGCGCGTGCTGCTGGTCGGCGACCCGGCCAAGGGCGGCAAGATGGACTTCGCCGGCATGATGGAAGGCTACAAGACCTATTTCGGAACCGCCGAGCAGCCCAACAAGCCGGCCCGCATCACCAGCCAGATCACGGCCCTGGTCGCCGACGGCATGCTGGTCGAGATCGAGGTCCAGGCCGCGAAGAAGAAGTAGACTTCGGCGCAACGCCAACGAAAGCGGCCGCCTTCCCGAGGAGGGCGGCCGTTCTCTCGTCTGGATCTAAGCCGTCACCACCCGCCCGTCTTTCACCTCGACCGGCCAGGACGACAGCTTGGCGCCCACGCAGGGCCCGCCGACGCAGTCGCCCTCTTCCACCGTGAACACCGCGCCGTGCCAGGAGCACGTGATGAGGTCGCCGTCGGGGGTCAGGTAACGATCGAGTTCCTGGGCCAGCGGCAGGCCGGCATGGGGGCAGCGGTCGACATAGCCGAACACCGCCTCCCCTTTTCGCACCACAAAGCCGTGGAAGCGGGCCTCGCCGATCTGCAGCACGTAGTTACGCGCCTTGCCGTCGGCGATCAGGTCGAGCGGACCGAGATTGATCCCGGCGCGCGTCGACCAGATCCTTGCGACAGCAGCAGTCTCTTCGCTCAAACGCGCTCGACCGTCTGCTCGATGGCGCCGAAGATTGAGTGGCCCTTGGCGTCCTTCATCTCGATGCGGATGGTGTCGTCTCCGGCCAGGAACGGCGTCTTGGCCGCGCCGTGCAGGATGGTCTCGACCGTGCGCAGCTCGGCCAGGCACGAATAGCCCAGGCCGCCTTCCGAGATCGGCTTGCCGGGACCGCCGTCGGCGTCGCGGTTGCTGACCGTGCCCGAGCCGACGATGGTGCCGGCGCAGAGATTGCGGGTCTTGGCGGCGTGGGCCACCAGGGTCCCGAAGTCGAAGGTCATGTCGACGCCGGCGTCGGCCTTGCCGAAGTCCTTGCCGTCCAGCTCGATCAGCAGCGCGCCGTGCAGCTTGCCGTCTTTCCAGGCGTCGCCCAGAGCGTCGGGCGACACCGCCACCGGCGAGAAGGCGCTGGCGGGCTTGGACTGCACAAAGCCAAAGCCCTTGCCCAGTTCGGCCGGAATCAGGTTGCGCAGGGAGACGTCGTTGCAGAGCATGACCAGGCGAATGGCTTCCAGGGCTTCCTCGCGGCTGGCGCCCATCGGCACGTCGCCGACGATGACGGCGACCTCGCCTTCCAGGTCGCAGCCCCAGGCCGCATCGCCCAGCGGGATCGGATCGCGCGGGGCCAGGAAGCCATCCGACGCGCCCTGGTACATCAGCGGATCGGTCCAGAAGGTTTCGGGCATCTCGGCGCCGCGCGCCTGGCGCACCAGCTGCACGTGGTTGACGTAGGCCGAGCCGTCGACCCACTGGTAGGCGCGCGGCAGCGGGCTCTCGGCGTCGTGCTCGTGGAAACGATCCTGCGGCACCGCGCCGTGCTCGAGGCTCTCGGCCAGGCCGCGCAGCAGCGGCGCGCAGCGGTCCCAGTCGTCCAGCGCGGCCTGCAAGGTCGGGGCGACCGTGCCGGCGTCGGTGAACCAGGCCAGGTCGTTGGAGACCACCACCAGCCGGCCGTCACGGCCGTTCTTGAGAGACGCGAGCTTCATCAGCGCTTCCTTCTTCTTGTCGTTGCTTAAGGCAGACGCGCCTTGGGGAAGCCCGTCCAGCAGGCGTCATAGTCACCCTGAAGCGCCGAACTCTCCAGTGCGAACTTTGTGGGCCGGATCACCCAGCGGCTTTCGAACATGAAGGCCATGGTCCCGTCGATCTTGTGGGGCCCCAACTCGGCTTCCGTGGCCTTGTGGTGGCTGGCCACGTCCGGGCCGTGATCGCTCATGCAGTTGTGCAAGCTCGAACCGCCCGGCGAGAAACCGCCCTCCTTGGCGTCGTACGCGCCGTGGACCAGGCCCATGAACTCGCTCATCAGGTTGCGGTGGAACCAGGGCGGGCGGAACGTGTGCTCGGCCACCATCCAGCGCGGCGGGAAGATCACGAAGTCACAGTTGGCGGTCCCGGGCGTATCGCTGGGCGAGGTCAGGACCGTGAAGATCGACGGATCGGGATGGTCGAAACTGACCGTGTTGATGGTGTTGAAGCGCGACAGGTCATAGCGATACGGCGCGAGATTGCCGTGCCAGGCCACGACATCCAGCGGACTGTGGTCCCATTCGGCGGCCCACAGCGCGCCCTGGAATTTCTGGATGACCAGGGTCGGCTCGTCCACGTCCTCGAAGGCCGCTACCGGGGTCTCGAAATCGCGCGGATTGGCCAGGCCGTTCGAGCCGATCGGCCCTAGTTCCGGCAGACGGAAGGCCGCGCCGTAGTTCTCGCAGACATAGCCACGCGAAGGGCCTTCAACCTCGACCCGGAAGCGCACGCCGCGCGGGATCACCGCGATGTGGCCGGGGCCGGCGCTCAACACGCCGAACTCGGTGACCAGGGTCAGAGCGCCCTGTTGCGGCACGAGCAGAAGCTCGCCGTCGGCATTGTAGAACACCCGGTTCTTCATCGAGGCGTTGGCCAGGTAGACGTGGACGCCGATGCCGTTCAGCGTCGCGGCGTCGGCATTACCGGCCAGGGTCGTCAGGCCATCGACGAAGTCGGTCGGGGCGGCGGGGATCTCCAGCGGACTCCAGCGCAGGCGGTTAGGCGTCACCGGCCCGCCGAACGCCGAGATCAGCTTGTCTTGCGCATAGGGCTGATAGGCCCCGTGTCCGGCGCTGGGCCGCAGGCGGTAGAGCCAGCTGCGCAGGTTCTCATGCCGCGGCGCGGTGAAGGCCGCGCCCGACAGCTGCTCGGCATAGAGGCCGAACGGCACCCGCTGCGGCGAGTTCTGGCCGATCGGCAGGGCGCCCGCCACGGCCTCGGTGGCGAAGTGGTTGTGGAAGCCGGTCTGGTATTTGAGCGCGTCGGTGCTGGTCACGTGCGTCCTCCCCCACACCCGATCTTCCCGGCGAAAGCCGGGACCCAGATTCATCCGGGACGGTTCGTGGGTTTCACCTGGGCCCCGGCTTTCGCCGGGGAGACGGGATAGTGGAACGGAGCCAGAGCCCCGTCCATCAGCCTTGGATCAAGCCTCGACCGTGATCACCCCACGGCGGATCTGGTCCAGTTCGATGCTCTCGAACAGGGCCTGGAAGTTGCCGTTGCCGAAGCCCTGGTTGCCCTTGCGCTGGATGATCTCGAAGAAGATCGGGCCAAACAGGTTCTCGGTGAAGATCTGCAGCAGCAGGCCTTCCTCGCCGACATTGCCGTCCAGCAGGATGCGGTTCTTCTTCAGCCGCTCCAGGTCCTCGCCGTGACCGGGCACGCGCTTGTCGACCAGCTCGTAATAGGTCTCGATGGTGTCCTGCAGCTTGACGCCCCGGGCGCGCAGCTTCTCGACCGTGTCGTAGATATTGTCCGTCGTCAGGGCCAGGTGCTGGATGCCCTCGCCGTTGTACTGACGGATGAACTCCTCGATCTGGCTCTTGTCGTCCTGGCTCTCGTTCAGCGGGATGCGGATGGCCTTGTCGGGCGCGATCATCGCCTGGCTGAACAGGCCGGTGGCCTGGCCCTTGATGTCGAAATACTTCTGCTCCTCGAAGCCGAAGACGTCGCGATAGAAGGTCGACCAGGTGCGCATCTGGCCGCGGCGCACGTTGTGGGTCAGGTGGTCCAGCAGATCCAGGCCGACGCTGTTGGCCGCCTCGGCTTCGGCTGCGCCAGCGACCGGGGTCCAGGTCGAGAACACCACCTCGGGGCCTTCCACCAGGTACAGCATGGAGCCGCCGATGCCTTCCAGCACCCGCGCGCCCTCGCCCAGCACCGTGGCCGAGGCGTCGGCGGCGACGGCCCCGCGCTTCAGCGCCTCGGCATAGGCCTGCTCGACGTCGGCGACGCCAAACGCCATGCCGTTGGCCGAGGGGCCGTGGGCGGCGCGGAACTCGGCCACCTGGCCGGTCGCCTCGTCATTGACCAGCAGGTTGATGCGGCCCTGCTTGTAGCGGGTCACGGCCTTGGTCGGATGGGTCGAGGCGGCCACGAAGCCCATCTGCTCGAACAGCGCCTTCATGGCGGCCGGCTCGGGGCTGGTGAACTCGACGAAGGCGAAGCCGTCGAGGCCGAGAGGGTTTTGATCGCTTACGGTCATGCGGGCTCTCCCTGCAGGCAGGCTTCATAGGCCCGCGCAAATTTATCGAGATTGGTAACGGTCAGGCCGGCCAGATTGATGCGTCCGGAACCGGCCATGTAGATCGCGTGGTCTTCACGCAGTCGGGCCACCTGGGCCGGAGCCAGCGGCAGCAGCGCGAAGAGGCCGTGCTGCGAGACCAGCGGCGCCAGGCTGGGAACAGCCTTAGCCAAGCGCAGACGCAGGTCGGTGACGCGGGTGCGCATCGCCTCCAGCTCGCCTTTCCACTGGGTGGTCAGGGCTTCGGATTCGAGGATAACCCGCACGATGGCCGCGCCGTGATCGGGCGGCATAGACCAGTTGGTGCGCGCCAGGGCGCGGATGTTGCTGGCGGCCAGGTCCAGGGTGTCGGCGTCGCGCGACAAGGCGTACAGCGCCCCGACCCGCTCGCGGTAGAGGCCGAAGTTCTTGTCGCAGGAATAGGCCAGCAGGGCGTCATCGGCGGCGGCCAGAACCAGGCGCATGCCGACCGCGTCGGGCTCCAGACCCAGGCCAAGCCCCTGATAGGCCAGGTCGATCAGCGGGGTCAGGCCCTTGCGCGCCACGGTCTCGGCGATCGCCGCCCACTGGGCCAGGTCGTAGTCGGCGCCCGACGGGTTGTGGCAACAGCCGTGCAGCAGGACGATGTCGCCCGCCCGCGCCGTCTCCAGCGCCGTCATCAAGGCGTCGAAGTCCAGGCGCAATGCGCGCTGGTCGTAATGGCGGAAGGTCACCGTCTCTAGGCGCAGTTGGTCCAGGATCTGGGTGTGGTTGGGCCAGGTCGGCGCGCCGATGAACACCCGGGCGTCCGGCTTGGCGGCTTTCAGCAGTTCGCAGCCAAGGCGCAACGCGCCGGTGCCGCCCGGCGTCTGCACGCCGAAGACTTCGTGGCTGACGTCGGCGCCGAAGATGATCGGCTTCAGCAGGTCCAGATAGCCGATGTCGCCTTCCGGACCGAGATAGGCCTTGGACGGCTGGACATTGACCAGCACCTGCTCGGCGGCCTTGACCGCGCGCATGACCGGCGTCGCGCCCAGGTCGTCGCGGAACACGCCCACGCCCAGGTCGATCTTGTCGGCGCGCGGATCGCGGCGATAGGCGCCGATCAGCGACAGCAGCGCATCCGGGGCCTGCGGCGACAGGCCGGCGAAAACGGAGGATGAGGTCATGACGGCCTTCTGTACGATCGACGGAAGGCAGCTTATCGCAGCGCCAGAAGCATAACGTGGCGATAATGACCGATAGACAAATCTATTCAGTCACATTCCACCACCAAGAGGTTTCTATGAGCTACTAAATGCCATCTCCATGGAACGCGACGCGCCCACATGAAAATTGACGATCGTAATTTTCTAGCCGATAGAGAAACTACACTCGTAAATCGGAGGGAAAATGAACCGCATCCATCACATCGCCCTGGGCGTCCTCGCCGCCTTCGCCAGCGCCGGTCCGGCCCTGTGTGAGAACGCCGTGCGGACCGGGGCGCGCGGCAACAAGTTCGGCGCAGTGTTCCTGGACACCGGTCCGGTGACCAAGACCCTGGTCGTGGTGCTGCTGGCCCTGATCATCGCCGCCCTGATCGGCGCAATCCGGCGCGAACGCTGGGCCGGCGGCGCAAGGCTGTCGGCGCGGCTGGCGTCGGGCGGGATCCTGCTGGGCCTGGCCGGCGCGGTGTTCCAGGCCACCAACATGGTGGTGCGCATCGTCTACGACGGCGGCGCTCCGCCGTTCGTGGTCTGGGCCCCGGGCCTGGCCGAGATCCTGCTCATCCTGACTGCCGGCTTCCTGGCCTCTGCCGTTGGCGTCTTCACCCGACGCCCGGCCGACTAGCAGCCTAGTCCATGTAGTCCAGCGGCAAGGCCGTGGAATCCTTGATCGTGTCCAGCACGAACGAGGAGCGCACGTCCTTGACCCCTGGCATCTTCAAGAGACGCTTCATCGTCAGGTCGGCATAGGCGTCGAGATTGGGCACCACCACCCGCAACAGATAGTCGAAGCTGCCGGTCATGACGTAGCAGCCCACCACCTCGGGCTCGCGCAGCACCGCCTGCTGGAAGGCCTCGGCCGCGCCCTCGGTATGGTCGACCTGCACCTCGACATAGGCCAGCACGTCCAGCCGCGCCTTGCGGCGATCCAGCAGCGCTACATAGCCGGCGATCAGCCCCGTCGCCTCCAGCTGCTTGACCCGCCGCAGGCACGGACTGGGCGACAACCCCACCCGCTCGGCCAGGTCGACGTTCGAGATCTTGCCGTCTTCCTGCAGGATCTGAAGGATCTTCCGATCCGCGCGGGTGAGCTTCATCGTGACCGGGTTTGCGCAAGCGTTGGCAGATGGCGCCAACCTAGCCGAACATTCCGGTGCGCGCGACACCGCCTCTTGCATCCAGCCCAGCTTGACGATCTACCATGGGAGGAGTGCGACGTGGGGGGAGCTGCGAGTGATCTACGCCAAGGCGACCGCCTATCTGGCCGGCTGGGTCTGCCTGGTGGTGGTTCTGCTGCGCATGGTGGTCGGGCCTTTGTGGGGCTCGGGCACGGACTTCGGCCTCGTGGCCGCCCCCATCGCCTTCGTCGCCGGCGTCCTGGTTCTTGGCAAGCTGGCTGCGATCCTGCTGCGCGACCTCTCCAGAACCTCCAAGCTTCAGTCCAGGGATTCCGAATGACCGACAGCCCCTTCGCCAGCCAACGCAAGGGCGGCCCCAAGTCGCCGCTCCAGAAGAAGGGTCAGCAGATCCTGATCGGCTCGACGGCCGTTCTGGTCCTGCTGCTGGGTTCCTGCTCGGTCGCCACCCACAGCACCACGGTCGAGCCGGGCAATGTCGGGGTCAAGATCCGCACCCTGGGCTCGTCGGCCGGCGTCGCCCCCGAGCCCCTGCCCGCCCGGTGGTACTTCCGCGGCATAGGCGAGCGGATCATCCAGTATCCGGTGATCCAGCGCACCTACAGCTACACGCGCGAGAAGGACGAACGCGGCAACGACAACGAGGAGATCACCTTCTCGGACAACACCGGCCTGCCGATGACCGCCGACATCTCGGTGACGCTGCAGGTCAATCCCGCGTCGGCCCCGAACCTCTACCAGACCTATCGCCTGTCGTTCGACCAGTTGCTGGACGGACCGATCCGCAACGACGTTCGCTCGGCCGTCGCCGCCGAGGCCGAGAAGGTCGGCGTCGAGACCCTTTACAGCGGCGGTCGCCAGATGGTGATCCAGCGCGCCTATGCTCGGGTCTCCAGCAAGTGGGCCAAGCATGGGGTGACGGTCTCCCAGCTCGACTGGATCGGCTCAATCCGCTACCCGGCGGCGATCATCCAGCAGATGCAGGCCAAGACCCAACTGGAGCAGGAAGCCCTGGCCGCCAAGGCTCTGGAGGCCAAGGAAACCGCCCTGGCCAACGCCGCCGTCGCCAAGGCCCGCGGCGAGGCCGAAGCCATCCGCGTCAAGGGCGAGGCCCTGCGCGCCAATCCTCAAGTGCTGCAGCAGCTGGCCATCGAGAAGTGGAACGGCGAACTGCCGAAAGTCACCGGCGGCTCGACGCCCTTCGTGAAGATCGACTGAGGGAGCTCAACGCTCCCTCACTTGCCCGCCGGCTCCGCGCCTAGCCACGCCGCGCGGAAGGCCAGTTGCGCCTTGCTCGGCTTCAGGTCGGCCTTTTCGAAGCGGACGACTTCCAGGGTCGGGTCGGCGGCGACCTTCAGCGGGGCCTCGCGAAGCTGGCCGCGCTGGAGGTACTTCACCGTCGTGGCCTCGCCGGGCTTCAGCCGGTCGAGGGCGTCGGTCCAGTCGGCTTCGTTGGCGAACTCGAAGCGGCCGATGCTGAGGATGCGATCGCCGGTCTCGACGCCAGCGGCGTAGAGGGCCGAGTTCGGGACCGGGGCTTGGTCGAGGATCACGTCGCTGCCGCTCACCCGCACCTTGGCCGCGCCCAGCCACGCCTTCTTGGGCGACTTTTGACGCAGCTTCAGCCCGGCCTGCTCCAGCAGCGGCGCGAAGTCCGGCAAGGCCGCGCCCTCGATGCTGGCCTTGAAGAAGCTGCCCGCAAAGCCCGCGTCGCCCGTCGTCTGCGCCAGGGCCGCCTGAAGATCAGCAGGCTTGTAGGGCTTCTCCGGCGCGCCGTGAGTGCGCCACAGCTGCTTCATATAGTCGTCCAAGGTCAGCGGCTTTGACCGTCCGCGCAGCTGCATGTCCAGCGCCAGGCCGATCACCGCGCCGTAGGGATAGTACGAGGTGAAGATATTGCCGTTGACCGGGTCCAAGGCGGCGGCCGCGTCGACGAACGGCGCGCGCAGGCTCATCTCCTGCGGCGAGCCGTAGAGGCGGCCAGGGCCGTTGATCACGCCATTCAGCGTGACCGACAGGGCGGCCAGGTACTCGTCGGTGGTCGACTGGCCAGCGCGGCGGATCAGCAGCGGGCCGTAATACTGGGTGAAGCCCTCGGCCAGCCACAGCGACGGGGTGGGATTGGCCTTGGTGAAGTCGAAGGGCTCCAGCTCGGCCGGGCGCAGGCGCTCGACGTTCCAGGCGTGGAACAGCTCATGGCTGGCCGTGCCCAACTGGGCGAAATTGGCGCGGAACAGCGAGCGCGGCTGGCTGATGAAGGTGGAGTTGCGATGCTCCATGCCGTCGCCGGTGATCTGCGGCATGTAGTCGGCGATGAAGGTGTAGGTCCCGTGGTCGAACTTCGGCAGCTCGCCGAACACCTTGATGTGCTCAGGCACGATGGCCTTCAGTTTCTCGGTGAAGACGTCGACGTCCGCGTCCGTGCCCGGATGGTGCAGGGCCAGGCGGAAGGTGTAGTCGCGGCCGCCGTCGCTGACCTTCCATTCGCGTAGGGCGAAGGCGCTGATCTCGGTCGGGCTGTCGAAGAAGTACTGCTTGTTCGGGGCCCAGAAGGCGTCGGCTTGGCCGGTTACCGAGGGCAGTTGGGTGGCGATCTTCCAGGTCGGATCGGCGCGCTTGAAGCTCACGCGGATGGGCTTGTCGTCATAGCCCTCAGCCCACAGGAAGGTGGCCGGCATGTTCAGGTGGGCGTGGGTGGCGTCGACCTGCGAATAGGTGCCGTCGCCGCGGTCGGCATAGAGGGTGTAGGTCACGGTGACCGTACCGTCATGGCCGTCGATGCTCCAGCCATAGGGCTCGGTGCGCTCGACCTTCAGCGGCTTGCCCGCCCCGTCGACGGCGCTGACCTGGTAGACGTTCTTGGCGAACTCGTGGATCGCGTAGCGGCCGGGCGACGAGCGCGACATCCGCACGTGCAGCGGCCCGGCGGGCGCGTCGCGATAGGTGGCGACGATCTTGGCCTCGTGGTGTTGGGCGTTGTCGAACGAGACCTCGTAGCTCACCGGCGCCTTGGGGCCCGGATCTTGAGCGCCAGAGCCTTGGGCAGCCGCGCCGGAAGCCATCATCACCAAGGCCAGGCCCGTCAGGCCAAACAGAGACTTCCGCATGCGCTCTCCCCTATCGCAGAACCGTCGCGATCGAAGGCGGCACCATGGGGCAAGCCGGCGGGGAGTCGCAACCCGAGCCGGAAATGCAAAACGCCCCAGGCTTTCACCTGGGGCGCTTCGGTTTATTTGGGCCCCTTGTCGGGGTCACCCTTTCAGTTGGCGAGGCGCCGAAGAAAGGACGGGATCTCCAGATCTTCGCCGTCGTCGGTGTGCGGCGACTCGATCGGCTGCAGCTGCGGGCGGGCGCTCTGGGTCGAGCGGGCCTGCGGCTGCGGAGCCGACGGCTGTTGCTCGTAGCGCTGGCGGCCACCGCCGAACATCGAGAAGAAGCCACCGCCCTGCTTCTGCGGACGACGCTCTTCGTAATAGTTGTTCTCGGGGAACAGCGGCTCTTCGGCGGCGTCCTCGACCATCGGGTCGACGATGCGGGTCACCTGACGCGGCGCCGGCTGGGCGATGCGGGGCTCTTCAATGGCGACCGGCTCTTCGTAGTAGAGCTGGGCTTCCGGCTCAGGAGCCGGTTGCGCCGCCATGACGATCTCGGGCTCGGGAGCCGGCTCGGGCGCATAGGCCGTCGAGAAGGCCGACGACGGACGCTCGGCGGGGCGAGCGGCTTCGTAGCGAGCGGTCGGACGGGCCGGTTCCGGCTGCGGGGCCGGACGGGTCGTCTCGGCGATCAGCGGGGCGGCCGAGGTGTTGCGAGTGGTCGGCTTGGGCTCGATCTGGGCGATCGAGGCGCCGTCCATGCCGGTGGCGACCACCGACACGCGGATCACGCCTTCCAGCGACGGATCGAAGGCCGCGCCGAAGATGATGTTGGCTTCCGGATCGACCTGGTCCGAGATCGCGTTGGCGGCCTCGTCGACTTCCAGCAGGGTCATGTCCATGCCGCCGGTCACGTTGACCAGCACGGCCTTGGCGCCCTTCAGCGAGACTTCGTCCAGCAGCGGGTTGGCGATGGCGTTCTGAGCGGCCATCAGGGCGCGGTCTTCGCCGGTGCCCTCGCCGGTGCCCATCATCGCCTTGCCCATCTCGGTCATGACCGTGCGGACGTCGGCGAAGTCGAGGTTGATCAGGCCCGGCAGGACCATCAGGTCGGTGATCGAGCGGACGCCCGAGTGCAGCACCTGGTCGGCCATGCCGAAGGCTTCGGCGAAGGTCGTGCGCTCGTTGGCGACGCGGAACAGGTTCTGGTTCGGAATGACGATCAGGGTGTCGACGTAGCGCTGCAGCTCCTGGATGCCGCTGTCGGCCAAGCGCATGCGGTGACGACCTTCGAAGTGGAAGGGCTTGGTCACGACGCCGACGGTCAGGATGCCGCGTTCGCGGGCGCACTTGGCAATGATCGGAGCCGCGCCGGTGCCGGTGCCGCCGCCCATGCCGGCGGTGATGAAGACCATGTGGGCGCCGTCGAGGTGCTCACCGATCTCCGGGAACGACTCTTCGGCGGCGCTCATGCCGACTTCGGGATGGGCGCCAGCGCCCAGCCCTTGCGTGATCTGCACGCCCAGCTGGATGCGGCGGTCCGTCTTGGCGAACTGCAGCTGCTGCGCGTCGGTGTTGGCGACCACGAACTCCACACCCTCGAGGCCAGCCTCGATCATGTTGTTCACGGCGTTGCCACCAGCGCCACCAACGCCGAACACCACGATACGCGGCTTCAGTTCGGTGGTGCGCGGCGCGGAAAGAGAAATTGCCATGGGGACCCTCGCGTCCTTACGCCGAAATCGTCAGAATGACCTCAGCGACACCCAATCGCCCAGGACTGCCTCGACGATCGTGTTAACAAAACAACCACCATCGTTAATCGGCAGTTAATTGCATAATCTGAGTCGTGGTCTGGTCGAGCGCGACCGTGGGATAAATTGTGGTCTATCAACAGAAACTCCAGGCGAACCAAGGGTTCCATAGCTGTCCACAGGCGCGTGCGACCGAACGACGCTGAGTTCGAATTCTCACGAATACAGACCGTTTGGGGCAGCAAAAGGCCCGCCGGACAAGCTTGGCTAGAGACTTTAAAGTTAAAGCTTAGAGTTAACCGAGCTTAAGCGTTCGCGAGGCGTCGCGGCGCAGCGCCCCTTCCGTCGCGCGGCTTCGCCGCGCGCCACCTCCCCGTTTCACGGGTGAGGACGAGCAGCGTCATCCTCCCTCGTGCAACGGGGGAGGTGGACCGGCGCGGATACGCGACGAGACGGAGGGGGCGAGTCTACAGATTATCCCGCAGCCACGCGGCCGCGCGAGCGACCGGGCTGGCGTTGGGATCGAGCGGACGCTTGCGGACGGGACCGCCGGCCAGGGCCTTGGACGAGACGGCTTCGCGTGGCCCGAAGGCAGTGCGGTGCAGCGTGCCGGCGGCGGCGCAGAAGGCGGGACCAGAGGCGGCGTCGGCCAGGTGCGGCACCCGGCGCGGACGGCCCAGGCGGACCGGACGGTCGAACACGCGCACGGCGACTTCGCGCACGCCGGCCAGTTGGCTGGCGCCGCCGGTCAGGACGATGCCCGCGCCCGGCTCGACCGGCGCGCCCGAGGCCTTCAGGCGCTCGCGCAGCAGTTCCAGGGTCTCTTCGACGCGGGGTTGGATGATGCCCTTCAGCAACGACCGCGGCGCGATCACCGGACCGGCGCCCGGATCGTCGCCACGCGGCGGGGCTTCGATCATCTCGCGGTCTTCGTTGGCCGAGGCGATTGCGCTGCCGTGCAGGGTCTTGATGCGCTCGGCGCCGACCACCGAGGTCTGCAGGCCGCGGGCGATGTCTTGCGTCACGTGCCCGCCGCCGACGGCCAGGCTGTCGACGTGGCACAGGGCGCCGTTGTTGAACACGGCCACCGACGTCGAGCCGCCGCCCATGTCGATGCAGACCGCGCCCAGGTCCATCTCGTCCTCTTCCAGCGCGGCAAGCGCAGAAGCGAACGGCGCGGCGACCACGCCCTCGAACGACAGGTGGGCGCGCTCGACGCAGTGGGCCAGCGTGTGGAAGATGTTCTCGTTGACCGAGACCACGAGGAGTTCGAGACCCAGCGAGCGGCCGAACATGGCGCGCGGGTCGCGGATGCCGCGCTGGCCGTCGACCGACCAGGAGATCGGCAGCAGGTGGATCGGCTTGCGGCCGGGAATGCGGACCTGCGCCAGGGCCGAGGCGATGGCGCGCGACAGGTCGCCGTCGCCGATCGGGCGGGCGCCCAGCGAAACCTGGGTATGGACGCGGTTGGAGGCCAGCTGGCCGCCGGCGGTGCAGATGCTGACGCCCTGGACATTGACGCCGGCCACGGTCTCGGCGCGTTCCACGGCTTGCGCGATCGCCTGGGCGGCCTCGTCCAGATTGACGATCGCCCCGCCGCGCACGCCGCGTGACTGGACGTAGCCCACCCCAGCCGTCGTCAGGGTGCGGTTGTCGCGATGAATGCCGTCGGCCTTCATGATGAAGCACGTCACCTTGGACGCGCCCAGGTCTACGGCCGCGATGGCGGGCTGGCGCACGAGCGTGGCCTTCAGGCCCTCGCGAGCCTGCTTCCGTTCCTCCAATCGCGACATCGCTATCGTCACCTCAATAAACTCGTTTACGCCCCGCCGGCCGCGGGCTGCCCAGGCAGCGCGCCGTCGCGAGGTCTCACAGCCACCATTTCGGGGTCGCGCAGATCGATCCGCGCAAAACCCATGTCGAGGATTCGCTGTCGCTGGTCGAGCTGATCCAATTGAATCAACGCGGATTCTTCGTCAATGGCCGGCAGCTGAATCAGCGAGCCATCCTTCAGACGAAGATCCCAGCGACGGTCGTCCACCCGCACCAGCGCTTCCAGACGGTCGCGCAGACGCGGTCGCGAGGCCACGGCCGGCAGGATCAGGCCAGCGGCTTGATCCGCGCCCTGCCCCACCACCAGCGGCAGCTGGGGAAAGCGGGCCGGGTCGGCCTCGCTGATCACCCGGCCCTCGCCGTCGATCACCTTCATGCGCCCACGGTTCTGCCAGACGGCCAGAGCCGGCCGCTCTTCCACCGAGATGAGCACGGTGTCGGGCAGCATGCGGACGATTTTGGCGTCCTTGACCCAGCCCACGCCTTGCACGCGCTGGCGGACGTCGTTCAGGTCCATGCCCAGGGTCGGCTGATCCAGATAGAGGCCCGAGGCCGCCAGGATGTCGCCCTGTGCGGTCGCCGAAGCGCCGCGGATATGAACCGTCTTCAGTTTGAAACCGGCGGAGGCGAAACTGCCGCCCACGCCGCGAACCATGGACATGCCGAGGCGCTCGGCCCGATGGCCGGTCGCCAGCATGATCACAAGACCGAGACCCAAGGCCGCGCCCGCTACGCTCAGGGCCACCGCGGGCGACAAACCCACGCCCTTGGCGGCGTGCAACTTCGCGGCCGGCTGCGCCCCCCGGGGCGCCGGCTTGCCTTTGCTCGGACTTGCGGGCGCTTCGGCCCGGGGTCGCCTAGGCTTAGGCGGTCCCCCCCGCACTACAGCGGGCATAAGCGTCCTCCACGATCCATAGAACTAAGGGTCAAAAGAGATCCCGACGTGGGCGGCCTGCTCGGGGGAGCGGGTCGAGGTCATGCCGGACTGTGATTGACCTCTAGATGGCCCCAAAGGTCGTTAATGTCGTCATAACGGGGACGGACCTGGGTCATGGCTTAGCAACCACGATCCTGACGCCTCAGCGAAACGGATCTTAGCGCGCAAGTCCTTATGTAGCCTGGGTTTTCGAGCTCGGGAGATGGAACTGGGCCCGCTCTGCGACATCGCGGCCGGCCCTTCCAGAAACCTGTGGATGCACGGAGTTCTCTGAACCACGCCCTGGGACTATTTGACTCACCTGGCGCGTCGGAAATGGATTTCAGCCCCGAATACTGGGCCAGAAGGCGCGTTTTGGCGTCAAAGCTTGAGCATGAGGGGCGATATTCGACCGCCGGACGCATCTTAACGATCACTGCAACACATGGTCGCGCGCGACATCGTGTCTGGGCGGGAACAGCGCCCTCTCCGTCACGCGGCTACGCCGCGCGCCACCTCCCCCGCTTTGCGGGTGAGGATGAACACCCCCTCTCCTCCCCCGTGAAACGGGGGAGGTGGCGCGATGCGCCGGAGGGGGCGCTCTCAGCGCTTAGTGGCTCGCCGAACCCGCCGGCTTCACCGCGCGGAAGTCGACGTCGCTGTCGGCCACCAGATAGATGAAGCTGGCCCAGGCGGCGACGTTCTGCGCCAGCTCGTCGGGGCGCACCTTGTTCAGGGTGTCGTCGGCGGTGTGGTGGTAGTCGAAGTAGCGCGAAGCGTCCTGCTCCAGCTCGATCGACGGCACGCCGGCCTGCTCCAGGCCCTCGATGTCGGCGCCGCCGTGCGAGGCCGGCGCACGGTTCACATAGATCTTCAGCGGGGCCAGCACATTGGCGGCCGTCGTGGCGATCGGATGCGAATAGGCGCCGGCCGGCAACTTCAGCGAATAGATGCGGTCCGCGCCGGTGTCGCTCTCGCCTGCCAGCACGATCTTGCCGACCTCGTCCTTGTGGGCGGCCAGATAGGCTTCCGACGAGCCGCCGCTTTCTTCCGAGCCCCACATGACGACGCGGACGGTGCGCTTGGGACGCTTGGGCAGGTCGCCGATCAGCTTGGCCGCGGCCGTGGTGATGCCGATGCCAGTGGCGTCATCCAGAGCGCCGGTGCCGACGTCCCAGCTGTCCAGGTGACCGCCGATGACGATCAGCTCGTCGGCCTTGGTCGAGCCCTTGATGTCGCCCGAAATGTTCCAGGCCACGTCGGCCGGATTGGTGGTCGAGGCCAGCTTCAGCTTGATGCGCAGCGGGCCCTTCTTGGCCAGGCGCTCCAGCTGCTCGGCCTCCGGCACGCCCATGGCGGCCGACGGAATGGTGGTCACGCCGTCGCCGAAGGCGGTCATGCCCGTGTGCGGCACGGTCGAGTCCGAGGTCGAGATCGAGCGGATCAGCAGGGCCACGGCCCCACGCTTGGCGGCCTCGACTGGGCCGGCGCGGCGCGAGATGCCGGCGATCCCATAGCCCGAACCGTCCTGCGCCGTGACCATCGGCTGGGTGATGACCGCGATCTTGCCCTTCAGCGCCCCTTCGGGAGCGGCGATCATTTCGGCATAGGTGCGGAACAGGGCGACCTCGGCCTCGATGCCTTCGGGCGGGGTCGGAACCGTGCGGCCCAGGCCGACGATGTCCAGCTTCATGGGATAGGGCGCGACCAGCTGGGCGCTCTCTTCGCCGCGCGTCCACGACGGCTTGGCGAATTCCTCGACCTTGATGTTGGTGAAGCCCAGCGCCTTGAACTTGGCGACGCCCCAATCCTTGGCGCGGGCCATGGCCGGCGAACCGACGACGCGCGGGCCGATATTGGTGGTCAGGTCCTCGGTGATGTCCCAGGCGGTGCGGTCCAGCAAGGCCTTGTCACGCAGGGCTTCGGCGGTGCGGACGTCTTGGGCGTGCGCCAGGCCGGCGAACAGGGACAGAGCGGCCGATGCGGCCAGAAGACGACGGTACATGAGCAAGGATTCTCCCCAATGGCGCGGGAGTCATAGCACCGGTTCGCGCCGTGGGGAGTCAGCAGCGCGTGAAGTGTGGGGGGATAGGAGGCTGGCGCCTAAAGATCCTCCCCCGCGATGCGGGGGGAGGTGGCCCGAAGGGCCGGAGGGGGCGAGCTGGACACAAGCCGCATTAGCCCCCTCAGTCGCTCCGCGACAGCTCCCCCGCATCGCGGGGGAGCATCTTCAGCGATTAAGCCGGCCGCCCGATCCGCTTGATCTCCCAGTCCAGCTGGACGCCGGTCTTTTCCAGCACGTCCGCCCGAACCGCCTCGCCCAGGCCTTCCAGGTCGGCCGCGGTGGCCTCGCCGGTGTTGATCAGGAAGTTGCTATGCAGGGCTGAGAACATCGCCCCGCCGAACGGCTTGGCGCGCCAGCCGGCCTCGTCGACCAGCTTCCACGACGAGTGGCCCGGCGGGTTCTTGAAAGTCGAGCCGCCGGTCTTTTCGCGGATCGGCTGGGTCGTCTCCCGGCGCGACGTGATCTCGGCCATGCGGGCCTTGATGGCGTCCGGCGCGTCGGCGGCCCCTTCGAACACGGCGTCCAGCACGAACACCGTGTCGCCGTCCTGCAAGGCGCTGTGACGATAGGTGTAGTGCAGGTCCTCGACCGACAGCTCACGCACGACGCCGGCGCGGTCCATGACCCTCACCGACTTGACGACCTGGACCGTCTCCGAGCCATAACAGCCGGCGTTCATGATCACCGCGCCGCCGATCGTCCCGGGGATGCCGGCATAGAACTCAAGCCCGGCGATGCCGGCCTCGGCCGCCTTGCGGGCCAGGATGGCGTCCGGCACGGCCGAGCCGGCCTTGATACGATTGTCGCCAAGGGCCTCGACGGTGTTGAAGCCCTTGCCCAGGCGGATGATCACGCCCTCGACGCCGCCATCACGGACCAGCAGGTTCGAGCCGACGCCGATGGCCATCGCCGGCACGGCCGGGTCCAGCGCCTTGAGGAAATCGGACAGGTCCTGCTCGTCGGCCGGCAGGAACACCACGTCCGCCGGACCGCCGACCCGGAACCAGGTGAATGGCGCCAGGGCCTCGTCGATCAGCAGCTTGCCGCGGACGGTCGGGAGTTGGGTCTTCCAGGTCATGTCAGGTGTGGGACTCGCGAGGCCGTCTGCGGGAGATCCAGACGACGAAGAAAAACGCCAGGGCCAGGACGACCGCGCCGATCTCGAAGACGCCCGCCCATGCACGATCGGCGGTCGAGATGAAGGCCGTCCCGCCTTCGATCGCCAGCGGCAGCACATAGGCGCCCTCGGGCTGACGCGGCCGGTCGGCGGCCAGGACGTGGCCCAGGCGATAGCGCGCCGCCATGTCCGCCGCCATCAGCACGATGATCGCGCCCCGGGCGACCAACCAGCCGCGCGGCGTCACTTCGCCAGCACTTCCAGTTGGCCAGGCAGAGCGTAGGACCACTGAGTGATATCGCCAGCGCCCAGCAGGACAACGAGGTCGCCGCTGGTCGCCTCGGCGGCGATCAGGGCCGGCAGGGCCGCCGGGCTTTCCAGCGGCAGGGCGCGGCGGTGGCCGAACTTCTTGAGGCCTTCGACCAGGTGATCCTTGTCGACGCCCTCGATCGGCTGCTCGCCGGCGGTGTAGACGTCGGCCACGACCACCGTGTCGGCGTCGTTGAAGCAGCTGCTGAACTCGGTCATCAGGTCGCGCAGGCGGGTGAAGCGATGCGGCTGGACCACGGCGATGACCTTGCCTTCGGTGACCGCGCGGGCGGCCTTCAGCACGGCGGCGATCTCGACCGGATGGTGGCCGTAGTCGTCGACGACGCGGATGCCGTTGGCGACGCCCGTGGTGGTGAAGCGGCGCTTGACCCCGCCGAAGGTGGCCAGGCCCTTGCGGATGGCCTCAGCATCGACGCTGAGCTCGCGGGCCACAGCCACGGCGGCGGTGGCGTTCAGCACGTTGTGGTGGCCGGCCATCGGCATCTTCAGGCCCTCATAGCGGACCTCCTCGCCGTTCAGCGGCGAGACGACGATGTCGAACTTGGCGCCTTCCGGCCCCATCTCGATGTTGGAGACCCGGACCTCGGCCTGCGGGTTGGTGCCGTAGGTCACCAGGCGGCGGTTCTCAATGCGCGAGGTCAGGGCCTGGACTTCCGGGTGGTCTGTGCAGACCGCCGCGAAGCCGTAGAACGGGATGTTCTCGATGAAGTCCTGGAAGCCCTTCTTCACCGCGTCGAAGTCGCCCCAGTGGTCCAGGTGCTCGGCGTCGATATTGGTGACGATGGCCACAGTCGACTTCAGCTTCAGGAACGAACCGTCGCTCTCGTCGGCCTCGACGACGATCCAGTCGCCCTCGCCCACTTTCGCGTTGGTGCCGTAGGCGTTGATGATGCCGCCGTTGACAACGGTCGGGTCCAGGTCGCCGGCGTCCAGCAGAGCCGCGACCATCGAGGTCGTAGTGGTCTTGCCGTGGGTGCCGCCGACGGCGATCGAGAACTGCAGGCGCATCAGCTCGGCCAGCATCTCGGCGCGACGCACCAGCGGGAGGCGCTTGTCGCGGCCGGCGACCATCTCGACATTGTCGGCCTTGATCGCGGTCGAATAGACGATGGCCGAAGCGCCTTCGACATTGGCCGCGTCCTGGCCGATGAAGATCCGCGCGCCCAGCTTTTCCAGGCGCTCGGTGTTGGCGCTGGCCTTGGCGTCGCTGCCTTGCACGGTGTAGCCGATACGCAGCATGATCTCGGCGATACCGGACATGCCAATGCCGCCGATGCCGATGAAGTGCACGGGGCCGAGTTCGAAGGGGACGGGGCGTCGACGCTGGATCATGAAAAGCCGATTAGACCAATTCCGCGCGACGCGAAACGCCCTCTTGGCCTTGGCGCTGTCGACCACCCCTGCCCTCGCCCAGGCGCCCCCTCCGGCGCCGCTTGAACTGCGCCTCGCCGACGTCGGCCGCTTCGCCGTGTTCGTCGACATGGGGAGCATCGAACGCACGGGTCCGAGCGCGAAACTTCGGGTCCTGCAGGTCGCCGAGGGCGGCTTCACGGCGGGCGCGGAAGCGTTCTGGGGCGGATGGCGGCGCGAAGTGATCGACTGCGACGCCCGCACCATCGCCCACGCCGGCTTCGCCAGCATCCGCGCCGGCGGCCGCGAAGGCCCGCTGACCGGCGACCTGCGCCCCGCCGCCTCGATCCCGACCGGCAGCGCCGACGACGCGGTGGCCAAGGTCGTCTGCGACGGCTGGCGGCCCTACGCCAAGGTCCCGGTCGCGACCAGCGTCGAGGCGGCCGTCACGCTCGGCCGCCCGCTGATCGAGACCGGCGCCGAACCTTAAGCCCGCTCGATCGCCACCGTCGGCTTGGTGTTGGGATAGATCAGCTCGACCTGTGGCTCATCGGCGGCCGGCTTCTTCATGCCGTAGGCGTTGACCGGCTGCGAGCGGTTGATCCAGGCCGTGTAATGGATGTGGTCAGCGCGCGGATCGTCGGTGTTGGGGTGCAGCAGGATCGTCAGGCCCAGGCTGTTCAGCTGCAGCCACGGCAGCAGGATGTGCAGCAGGTCGTTGGTGAAGCCGAAATAGAACGACGGCGTCACGTGCGGGCCGCGCGGCGTGACGTTCCAGTCGCCCAGCTCGACCTCGAACCGCTCCAGCACCCAGCGGCGCAGCAGGATCGCCTTCTCGGTGGTGTCTTCGTCGAAATAGACGTGGGCGTGATAGCTTTTGACGTCGGTAAAGGCGCGCGGCTTCGTGGGCAGCGGATCTTCGCCTGGACGGATCGACACCGGCTGTGGCGTGGCCTGCTTGATGGTCTCGTAACCCCACGGGCTCTTGCCGCCCACCGGCGCGCGCGGCTGCTTGGCCGGCGGCGGCAAGGTGGTCTCGGCCTTGGCCGGCCCGGCGGCCGCAAGACCCGAGGCGGCGGCCAGGCCGCTCGCCAGCATCAGACCGCGGCGATCCACGCCGGTCGCAGTTGTAGACTTGCCCATCGAAGGCCCCCGAAGCTTGAAAGTTCGAGGGTTTTTGTCGGCCCACGGGGCCATCGCGGCAAATCAGATTAACTCGCTAGGAATTAAGCGGAACTACCGCGCCGTACGCTCCACCAAGTCCGCCAGGGCCTCGGCGGCGTTCGGCGTGGCCACTGATCGCGCGCCTTCGGCCATGCGGGCCAGGCGTTCGGGGTTCTTGAGCAGGGCGTTGAGGGCGCCGGCCATGGCGTCGACGGTCAGCTCGTCTTCCAGGCAAACGGCCGCGCCGCCCGCCTCTTCCAGGAGCCTGGCGTTGAAACGCTGGTGGTCGTCGGCGGCGATCTTCAGTGGCACCAGGATCGACGGGCGGCCGGCGACGGCCAGCTCGGTGCAGGTCGAGGCGCCCGAGCGGCCGACGACCAGATGAGCTTGGCGCAGATAGCCAGCCATGTCGCGGAAGAACGGCGCGACCTCGCAGTCGACCATGGCGTTGCGATAGATCTTGCGGGCGCCCTCCATGCTCTCGGCGCGAGCCTGCTGGAACACCTTCAAGCGGCCGCGCATCTCCTCGGGCAGCTTGGCGATCGCCTCGGGGATCAGCTCGGACAGCAACCGCGCGCCCTGGCTGCCGCCGGTCACCAGGATGCGCAGCTGCACCTCGGGGGCGATGTAGGGCACCTCATAGAGGGCGCGCACGGGCGGGCGCACCGGATTGCCGACGACATGCGCCTTGGCCTGCACGGCGGGCTTGGCCATCTGCAGGGTCGGGAAGGCGCAGGCGACTTCGTTGACGTGCGGGGCCAGGAAGCGGTTCACGCGGCCCAGGACCGCGTTCTGCTCGTGGATCACCGTCGGGCGCTTCTGGATCAGCGCGCCCAGCAGGGCCGGCAAAGCGGGATAGCCGCCGAAGCCGACGACCACGGCCGGGTCCAGGCGGGTGAACGCCTTGCGGGCCTCCAACACGCCCTGCATGACCACGAAGCCGGCCTTGATCATGCCCAGCGGGTCATTGGACTTGGCGGTGGCGGCCGACAGGGCCAGCCGCTCTTCGGCCGGGAACTTGTCGGCGTACATCGCGCCACGGTCGTCCGTGGCCAGCACGACGCGCCAGCCGCGCGCGGCCAGGGACTCGGCCAAGGCCTGAGCGGGGAACATATGGCCGCCGGTTCCCCCGGCGGCGACGACGGCGAGCTTGGTCATGTCAGGCGTACGAGCCGACGCCGAACTCGCCCGTCGCCCCGTAGGCGCCGGGGCGCTTACGCACCAAGGCCAGGGCCATGCCCAGCGTCAAACCCATCGCGAGCATGGAAGAGCCCCCGTAACTGATGAACGGGAGCGTCATGCCCTTGGTCGGGATCATGTTCAAGTTCACAGCGATATTGATGATGGCCTGCTGACCTACCAGGACGAACAAACCGGCGGCGGCGACCTGCTCGAACGAGTCGTTCAGCTTCATCGCCTTGTAGAGACCTCGCACCACCACGAAACAGAAGATCGCGATCAGCGCCCACGAGAACACCAGGCCATATTCCTCGGCGGCGACCGAATAGATGAAGTCGGTGTGCAGGTCGGGCACGTGACGCTTCATGACGCCCTCGCCCGGACCGCGCCCGAACAGGCCGCCGGCGCGGATGGCCTCGGCGGCGCGGGTGATCTGGTGGGTGTCGGCCTGGTCGGGGCTGAGGAACTTCTGCACCCGGGCATGGACGTGGTCGAACAGGAAATAGGTCGAGGCAAGCCCCGCCAAGGCGACGCCGCCCAGCCCCATGATCCACGAGATCGGCACGCCGGCCATCCAGAACGCAGCCCCGAAGGCGATGGTGATCAGCACGGTCTGGCCGACGTCGGGCTGCACCAGCAGCAGGCCCACGGCGATGAAATAGAGCAGGAAGGCGATCGAGACGCCGGGCACCCCCTCCCCCTTCTGGCCTTCCGAGAACATCCACGAGACCAGCACGATCAGGGCCGGTTTCATGAATTCGGACGGCTGCAGGGTGAAGCCGCCGAACTGCAGCCAACGCGTGGCGCCCTTGGCGTTGTGGCCGATGAACGGTAGGGCGATCATCACCAGGATGGCGCCGATATAGATGAAGAAGGCCGCCCGCCGGATGCCCTTGGGCGACAGCATCGACACCGCCAGCATCACCACCGACGAGGCGCTGGCGAAGAAGCACATGCGCAGGGCGAAGTGGAACTGGTCGTCGATGCCGATCCGCTGAGCCGCGGCCGGGCTGGAGGCGAACGACAGCAGCACGCCCAGCGTGGCCAGCAGGGCGGTCGCGCCCAGCAGCCAGCGATCGGTCGTCCACCACCACAAGCCGATCGCGCTGCGGTCGGTGCGGGCGAAAGCATGTGTCGCGTTGGAGGCCATGGGGCGGAGAGTCGGACTGCAGGGTTAATCAAAGCTTGCTGCAGCGTTCTACGCCGGTGGACATGCGTCGAAAAGCGCGGGAAGACGGGGCATGGCCCTTTCCGACGACCCCCACGCCCTCGAAACCCTCGCCGACGACACCGATCGCGACGATCTGGCCCTGCGCTTGGCCGAAGCCGGCGCGCCCGGTTTGGACGCCGTGCTGGAGCGGCTGATCCGCCGCCCGGATCTCGCCGACAAGCGCGCCCGCCTGGTCCACGCCCTGGGCCAGCTGGACTGTTCCGAGCACCTAGCCCTGCTGGCCGAACTGGTCGCCACCGGCGACGCCGAGGTCGCCCACGAGGCGCTGCAGGCCTTGGAAACGGTCGAAGAAGCCGATGGCGAGCAGGTCGAAGCGGCCGTCGCCGTGCTGGACCGCGCGCGCGGCGCGGCCAATATCGAGATCTGGCGCATCGCCCTGCTCGAAGAAGCCGCCGAGATGTTCGAGTAGCCTATCCCAGAGCGCGCCGCGTCCAGTCGACGATCTGCGCGGCGCTCATCGCCCCCGACTGGCGAGCCAGGATCTTGCCGTCCCTGAACAGGATCAGCGTCGGGATGCTGCTGACGTTCAGCGCGCCCGCGGCGGCCGGCTCGGCTTCTGAGTCCAGCTTCAGCAGACGCACCGCCGGCTCCAGCTGACGCGCGGCGGCCTCGAAGTTCGGGGCCATGGTCCGGCATGGCCCGCACCACGGCGCCCAGACGTCCAGCAGCAAGCCCACGCCCTGGCTCAGCCGGCGATGCCGGTCGAGCGCAGCGCCGGTAACCGCGGTCGGCGCGCCGGTGAACACCGCCGCCTTGCAGCGTCCGCACTTGGCGGCCAGCGGGTCGCGCTCCTCCGGCAACCGGTTGCCAGCCCCGCAACTGACGCAGACGACCTGGGACATGAAGCTTTCTCGAATGCTGGACTCTGGAACACGTCGCTAGCACGCCCTGTTCCTCCTAGGACATTCCCCTTTGCAAGGTTCGCCCCTAGGATGAACGACGTAGCTGAACTCGCGCGTCAGGCCCTGGCGCGTCGGCAGGGGCGAGCAGTGGCTGACGACACATCCGACAAGGCGGTCCTGGAAGGCGTCGGCGCGTACTTCCTCAGTATCGTCGAGGCCAGCCAGGACTGCATCCGCGTCATCAGCGCCGACGGTGTCGTCGAATATATGAACGCCCAAGGCCAGGCGCTGTTCGAGATTGAGGACTTCGAGGGCCGCAACCGCCGGCGCTACTGGCCCGACATGTGGCCCGGCGAAAGCCGTGACACCGTCGAGCAGGCCCTGCGCGCGGCCATGGCAGGAAACCCGTCCTCGTTCCGCGCCTTCTGCCCTACCGCCCGCGGCGCGCCGCGCTGGTGGGAGACCACCGTCTCACCTATCCTCGAGGGCGGCCAGGTGATCCGCGTGCTGGCCACCTCGCGCGACATCACAGGCGAACGCACCGCCGAGGCTAATCGCGTGCTGCTGGTCAACGAGCTGAACCATCGGGTCAAGAACACCCTGGCCACCGTCCAGTCGATCGCCAACCAGTCGCTGCGCAACGCCGGTGTCGGCACCGACGTCCGTGACGCCCTCGAAGGCCGGCTGATGGCGATCGCCGCCACCCATAACGTCCTGACCGACCAGAACTGGTCGGCGGCCAGCCTGCGCCAGATCGTCGACGGCTCGGTGACGCCCTACCGCTCCAATCCCGGCCAGCTGACCATCACCGGTCAGGACCTCAAGGTCTCGCCCAAGCCGGCCGTGGTCATGGCCCTGGCCTTCCACGAACTGGCCATCAACGCCCTGAAGTACGGCGCCCTGTCGGCGCCCGGCGGCCATGTCGACATCCGCTGGTCGGTCGAGCCCGACGATCAGCTGCACATCGAATGGGCCGAACGCGGCGGCCCGCCGGTGCGCCCACCCGAGCGGCGAGGCTTTGGTTCGCGCATCGTCCAGCTGGCGCTACCGGGAGAATTGGGCGGCGCCGTGGACGTGGACTACCGGGCGGAAGGCCTGCGCTGCACGATCCGCTCGCCGCTGGCGGCGCTGGACAAGGTGGATGCGTTCATGCCGCTGGGGTGAGCGCCCCCTCCGTCACGATGCGTAGGAGAGGAGAACAACTTCCATCTCACCCGTGAACCGGGGGAGGCGGCGCGGCGCCGCCAGGCAACGTGACGGAGGAGGCGCTGAAACTCCAACCCAAACTGCCACCCCGCGTATGAAGCGGGGCATGACACCCCAGGTAGAGGCCTGAGCTCTCAACGTCCGCTCGGGGTGGATGGCAGATATAGGCCCTGGTATCCTTGCGCCATGGACGCCCTCGCGTATTTCGTAGTGCTAGTCGCGCTCTTGCTCATGCAAGATTACTTCGCGCCATCTTCACTCCGAATGATCGCGTTTCAGTGGATGGGCGACATGGATGAGCTCTACACTGCCTATCGACGTCGTTTTTTCAGGCGAGCCATCATAGGTTTGCTAGGCTCGACGATATGCGCTCTTTCCGCAGCACTGAGTTGGCCGGAATGGATCCAGATAGCTCTTCTGATATTCGTTGCGACGTCGCATATGGCATTGGTGCTGTTCGACATCACGAAATCGCGCAGCATCCACTGACATTTGCGGACATCGGACGAGGATTGAAAGCTGACGCGAAGCGTCCGCACCGTCGCCCCTAAGCCACCGCCGCCTTGCCCGTTGACAGCCCCATCACCGCCGTCCGGAACGCTTCACCCCGCGCCTCGAAGTCGCTGAACTGGTCGAACGAGGCGCAGGCCGGCGAGAGCAGGACGATGACTTCCTCGCCGCTGGCGGCTGCGTCGGCGTAGGCTTGTTGCACCGCCTTATCCAGCGTGCCGCTCATCTTGACCTCGGCCTTGCCGGCCAGGGTCGTGGCGAAGGCGTCGGCGGCCTCCCCGATCAGGTAGGCCTTGGCGATGCGGGGGAAGAGGTCCTTCAGGTCGTCGATGCCGCCGGCTTTCGCCACGCCGCCGCCGATCCAGTAGAACTTGGGATAGCTGGCCATGGCCTGACGCGCGGCGTCGGCGTTGGTGGCCTTGCTGTCGTTGACGAAGCGGACCTTGCCGATCTTGCCGACCGTCTCCATCCGGTGGGCCAGGCCCGGGAAGGTCATCAGGCCCTCGACAGCCTGCTGGATCGGGATGCCGATGGCGCGGGCGGCGGCGTAGGCGGCCGCGGCGTTCTGCCAGTTGTGGCGGCCCGGCAGGCTGCGGGCGCGCAGCAGGTCAGCGACCTCGACCACCCGCTCGCCGGTTGCGTCATAGAGCACGCCCTGCAGGGCGTAGACGCCGCGGCCCATGGCCTTGCCGGCGCTGATTGGCCAGATGGTGCGGCGGTTGGCGGCGGTGATCTCGGTGCAGATCTGCTGGCACCAGGGATCGTCGACGCCGATGATGGCGGTGTCGCCCTTGCCCTGGTTCAGGAAGATCCGGCGCTTGGCCGTAATGTAGCCGTCCATGCCGCCGTGGCGGTCCAGGTGGTCGGGCGAGATGTTCAGCAGCACGACCGCGTCGGGCTTCAGGCTCGACGTCAGGTCCAGCTGGTAGCTCGACAGCTCCAGCACGTAGACCGCGCCGCCGTGCATGTCTTCCAGACCCAGGACCCCCAGGCCAATATTGCCGCCGACGCGAGTGTCGCGACCGGCCGAGGCGCACAGGTGGCCGACCAGGGCCGTCGTCGTCGACTTGCCGTTGGTGCCGGTGATGGCGATGATCTTCGGACGCTTGTGGGCCGGGGCGGCGTTCACGGTCCGGGCGAACAGTTCGACGTCGCCCAGCACCTCGACCCCAGCAGCCTTGGCCTTGGTCACCGTCCAGTGCGGCTTGGGATGGGTCAGCGGCACGCCGGGCGACAGCATCAGCGCGGCGAACTGCGTCCAGTCGGCGGCTTCCAGGTCGACAACCGGGAAGCCCTCGGCGGCCGCGGCTTCGCGGCTGGCCGGCTTCTCGTCCCACAGGGCGACCTTCGCCCCGCCCGCGATCAAGGCGCGCGCCGCCGTCAGCCCCGTGCGGCCCAGGCCGAACACGGCGACGGTCTTGTCCTCGAAACCACGGACCGGGATCATGCTTCTCGCCTCTCTAGCGCAGCTTGAGGGTGGCGAGGCCGACGAAGGACAGCATCATCGACACGATCCAGAACCGGATCACGACGGTGGATTCAGCCCAGCCCAGCTTCTCGAAATGGTGGTGGATCGGCGCCATCAGGAAGACCCGCTTGCCGGTCTTCTTGAAGTAGGCGACCTGGATGATCACCGACAGCGCCTCGGCCACGAACAGGCCGCCGACGATGCCCAGCACCAGCTCGTGCTTGGCGCAGACGGCGATCGCGCCCAGCGCCCCGCCCAGGGCCAGCGAACCGGTGTCGCCCATGAAGATCTTGGCCGGCGGCGCGTTGTACCAGAGGAAGCCCATGCCCCCGCCGATGATCGCCGCGCAGACCACCGCCAGCTCGCCGACGCCGGGCGCGAAGTGCAGGTTCAGATAGTCGGCGAAGCGATAGTTGCCGACCAGGTAGGCGATCAGGCCGAAGGTCGAGGCCGCGAACATCACCGGCACGATGGCCAGGCCGTCCAAGCCGTCGGTCAGGTTCACCGCGTTGGAGAAGCCGGCGATCGTGACCGCCGCGAAGGCGATGTAGAACCAGCCCATATTGATCACCAGCGCCTTGAAGATCGGGAAGACCACGCTGGTCTCCATCCCCGGCGTCATCGGCGACTTGGGTGCGAACAGGATGAGGATCACGGTGGCGATGATCGCCACGATGAACTGGGCGACCAGCTTCTGGCCGCTGGAGAGGCCAGCCGTGGTCTGCTTGGTGACCTTGGCGTAGTCGTCCATGAAGCCCAGCACACCGTAGCTGCCGGTGACCAGCAGCACGACCCAGACATGGATGTTGCGCAGATCCGCCCACAGCAGGGCGCCGACGAACAGGCCGGCCAGGATCATGAAGCCGCCCATCGTGGGCGTGCCGGCCTTCTCGATGACGTGGCGGGCGATGCCGTCGGTGCGGATCGGTTGACCCTTGCCCTGCTTGGCCTTCATCCAGCGGATGAAGCGCGAGCCCATGGCGACGGCCACGATATAGGCGGTCAGCATGGCCATACCCGACCGGAAGGTCAGGTATTTCAGCAGGTTGAGCATCGGAACGTGCTCTTGCCCGCGCGCCAGCCATTCATAAAGGAAGTACAGCATCAGCCCTGTTCCCCAAGATCGAGCGCGGCCAGGGCCTGGGCGAGGACGCCGGCCTTGGATCCGTTCGACCCCTTCACCATCACCACGTCGCCGGGCTGGACAGCCCCCGCCAGCGACGTCGTTAACTTTTCAGTAACTTCCGCGTAGCCGCCGCGCCGAGTCGGCGGAAGCGCCTCCCACAGCGATTTCATGTGGACGCCTGCGAGAAAAACCATGTCCACGTTTGCATGGCCGATCGGCCCTGCAAGCTCGGCGTGAAAGCGCGGGCTGTCCTCGCCCAGTTCGAGCATGTCGGTCAGCGCGATGACCCGGCGGCCGGCGACCTTGCGCGCCCCCAGGGTCTTCAGCGCAGCCTGCATCGAGACCGGATTGGCGTTGTAGCTCTCGTCCACGAGCGTGAAGGATCCGCCCGGTATCCGCACCGTCTTCTCGGCCCCGCGGCCCTCGATCGGGGCGAAGGCGGCCAGGGCGGCCAGGGCGGTCTCGCGCGAGACGTCCAGGGCTTCCAGCATCAGCAGGACGCACAGGCTGTTGGGACCCCAGTGGACGCCGGTCTGGCGGATGGGGAAGTCGATGACCTCGCCGCGCAGGTCCATGGAGACGGTGGCCCCCTCGCCTTCCACCGCGAAACCGGTCAGGCGCGCGGTGGCGCCGGCGGCCTCGCCGAAGCTCCACACCGTGGCGCCGGCCTTCTCGGCCTCGGCCTTCAGCAGATCGAACCACTTGTTGTCGGCGTTCAGCACGGCCACGCCGCCGGGCTCGAGACCGTCGAAGATCTCGGCCTTGGCGCGGGCGACGCCCTCTTCGTTCTCGAAGTTCTCCAGGTGGACTGGACCGACCGTGGTGATGGCCACCGCGTGCGGGCGGACGAACTTCGACAGCGGGGTGATTTCGTCGGCGTGGTTCATGCCGATCTCGAACACGGCGCGCTCAGTGTCGCGCGGCATCCGGGCCAGGGTCAGGGGCACGCCGATGTGGTTGTTGTAGCTCTTCACCGAGGCGTGGCCCTTGCCCGCCAGGCGCAGACCGGCTTCCACGGCGCGGGTGACGCTGGTCTTGCCGACCGAGCCGGTCACCGCGCCGCGCTTGCACTGGGGCGCGCGCTCGCGGGCGGCGACGCCCAGGGCTTCCAGGGCCTTGAAGGTGTCCTCGACCATCACCGCCGGAGCGTCGACGGCCTTGGCGGCCAGCACGCCGGTCGCGCCGTTGGCCACGGCCTGGGCGACGAAGTCGTGGCCGTCGCGCGCGCCGACCAGCGGCACGAAGAGATCGCCTGCCTCGACCGAGCGGGTGTCGATGGACACACCCGTCACGGCGAAGTCGCCGGCGACCTTGCCGTCCGTTGCAGCGGCGATGTCCTCAGCGGTCCAGAGCGCATCAAGCATCGACGCCCTCCAGCGCTTCCAGGGTCACGGCGACGTCGTCGAACGGGTGGACGACGCCGGCGATGGTCTGGCCCTGCTCGTGACCCTTGCCGGCGACGACCAGCACGTCGCCCTCGCCCATCAGGGCCACGGCGGCGCGGATGGCGGCGCGGCGGTCGCCGATCTCGCGGGCGCCGGGCGCGGCCTCCAGCACGGCGGCGCGGATCGACGCGGGGTCTTCAGAGCGCGGATTGTCATCGGTGACGATGGCGATGTCGGCCAGCTTGGCGCCGATCGCGCCCATCAAGGGCCGCTTGCCGCGATCGCGATCGCCGCCGGCGCCGAACACGGCGATCAGCTTGCCGCGGGTGTGCGGGCGCAGGGCTTCCAGCACGGTCTGCAGGCCGTCGGGGGTGTGAGCATAGTCGACATAGGCCTCGCCGCCCTTGGCGCCGCGACCGACCCGCTGCAGGCGGCCAGCGGCGCCTTCCAGGGTTTCGAGCGCCTTCAGCACCGCGACCGGATCCTCGCCGGCGGCGATGCACAGGCCGGCGGCGACCAGCACGTTCGAGGCCTGGAAGGCCCCGGCCAGCGGCAGCTTGATCCTGTAGTTTTCGTCGCCGGTCTCGACCACCAGGGTCTGGCCTTCCGGCGTCGGGGTGCGCGAGATCAGGCGCAGGCCCTGCCCGTCCTCGCCGACCGAAAAGATGCTCTGGCCCGAGGTGACGGCGGCGGCGGCGAAGTTCGGGAACGCCTCGCTGTCGGCGTTCAGCACGGCGGTGCCGCCGTTGGGCGTCAGGGTGTCGAACAGGCGCAGCTTGGCGGCCCGGTACTCTTCCATCGAGCCGTGATAGTCGAGGTGGTCCTGGGTGAAGTTGGTGAAGCCGGCGGCGCGCAACTTGACGCCGTCGACGCGGCGCTGGTCGACCCCGTGCGAGCTGGCTTCCAGCGCCAGATGGGTGACGCCCATGTCGGCCAGGCGCGCGACCATCTCGGCCACGTCGCCAGCGTCCGGCGTGGTCAGGCCGGGCGGGGTCAGTTGCTGGTCGGGCTGCCCCTTCTCGCTGACCACGACACCCAAGGTGCCCATGCTGGCGGCCTTGTGGCCCAGGGCGGCGAAGATCTGGCGGGCGAAGCCGGCGACCGAGGTCTTGCCGTTGGTGCCGGTGACGGCCACGCACATGGCCGGCTGCTTGCCCCAGAACGCGGCCGAGGCCAGGGCGTAGGCGCGGCGGGCGTCCTCCGAACGGACCACCGGCACGCCCAGGCCTTCCAGCCCGCCCTCGGGGGCCAGGACAGCGGCAGCGCCTTGGGCCACCGCGCCGGCGGCGAACTCGCGGCCGTCGACCTTGGAGCCCGGCAGGGCGGCGAACAGCCAGCCAGCCGTGACCTTGCGGCTGTCGGCGGTGACGCCGGCGATCACCGGGTCAGCGGCGAAGGGACGATTGAACAGCTCGGACAGTCGCTTGCTCATAGTCCCGCCTCCGGAATGGTGGTCTTCGGCTGGGCGATCGTCACCAGCTCGGCTTTTCTCTGCACGCCCAGGAAGGGCGCGATGCGATCGATGACCTTGCCCACCGCTGGCGTGGCCACCCAGCCGCCGGTCGAGAACCCGTGGGTCTTGGCCGTGCCGTGCGGCTCGTCCATCAGGATCAGCACGAAGTAGCGATCGGCCTCGATCGCCCCGTCGGTCGGGAACACGGCCGCGAACGACGACACCTGGCGCTGGTGGTTGTAGCCGCGGATCGCCGGGTCGTACTTCTCGCCGGTGCCGGTCTTGCCGCCGACCGACAGGCCGGGGACGTTGGCCGTCTTGCCGCTGCCGCCGGTGACGTTGGCGCGCATGATGGTCAGCATCTGCTGCGAGGTGCTTTCGTTCAGGACCTGCTTGCCTTCAGGCCGCACGCCGGGCGGCATCTTCTTGATGGTCAGCGGGATCATCTTGCCGCCGTTCAGCAGCGCGCCCATCGCCTGGGCCAGGGCCAGCGGGCTAACATTGATGCCGTGGCCGAACGAGGTCGAGGCCACCGCATCCATGTCCCACTTGCGCGGCGTCAGCGGGCGGGCGGACTCGCGCAGCTCGACCTGGGCCGGCTTGGTCAGGTTCAGATTGGTGAAGTACTTGCTGAGGCGCTCGCCGCCGACCTTCTCGCCCAGAATGGCGGTGCCGATGTTGGACGAGTGCTGGAAGACCTCGATCAGGGTCAGGATCTTCCGCGTCGCATGGAAGTCGTGGATCGTGCGGTAGCCCAGCTTGTAGGGCTCGCGCGCGTCGAAGGTCGAGGCCATGTTGGTCTCGCCGGTGTCCAGACCGATCGCCACGGTGAAGGTCTTGAAGGTCGAGCCCATCTCATAGACCGAGGCCGCCGCGCGGTTCAGGCGCTGGTCGTCGGTGGCCTCGCCGGCCTTGTTGGCGTCGTAGTCGGGATAACTGGCCAGGGCCAGGATCTCGCCGGTGTGGACGTTGGTGACCAGACCCACGGCGCCCTTGGGCGTGAACTCCATCGCCGCCTTGCGCAGCTCGTCTTCCAGCGCGGCCTGCACGCGGATGTCGATCGACAGCTGGGTCGGAGCGCCCTCGCCGCCTGCCGCCTTGCGGATGGGGTCATCCAGGGCGCGCTCGACGCCGGCCAGGCCCTTGCCGCCGCTGTCGACGAAACCGACCAGATGCGCGGCCGTCGGGCCCAGCGGATACATCCGCCGTTCCTGCTCCTCGAACGAGATGCCCGGCAGGCCCAGTTCGAAGATCTTGTCCTTTTGTTCGGGCGTCAGGCCGCCCAGCACGAAGGTGCGGTGATCGCCGAACACTACCTTGTCCAGGCGCTTGGCCGGCACCTGCGGCAGGGCCTTGCCCAGGGCGCGGCGGGTTTCCTTGGCGTCCCAGACCTCGCGCGGATCGACGTAAAGCGCGTAGTGGGCCAGGTCGACGGCCAGCAACTTGCCGTTGCGGTCGACGATGTCGCCGCGCGCGCCTTCAAGACCCTGGGCGTAGCCGTTGCCGCGGCCGGCGTTCGAGAACAGCGCCGACCAGCCCGCGCCGACCGACAGGCCCACGAAGCAGACCGAGAAGAACGCCATCACCAGGAAGATGCGGATGCGGGTGTCGTCTTCGGGCTTGGCGGCGGCGCGCGAGCGCTCGAAGGCGTGCTCCAGACGCCAGACGCGTTCGGTCAGCCAGCGCCAGGTGCGCGACTGAAGACCGCCGGGCCCCAGGTTCGACAGGCTCATCGCAGAGCCTCCGGCGCAGGCGGAACGTCGTCAGGAACGGGCTGGGGCTCGTCGGCGACCAGGTCCTCGGGCGCGACAGGCGCGGCCGTGACGGGACCACGCGGCAGGTCGCGGCGGCGCGCGACGTCGATCAGCGCGTCCTCGGTGATCTCGTGATCCGGCGCGATCGGCTTCAGCTGCATCATCATCGCCAACTGCTCGATGCGACGCGGCTGCTCCAGGTGAGCGACCTCGGCCTCCAGCAGGCGCTTGCGCGAGGCCTCTTCGATGATCTGCTGCTCGATACGGCCGATCTCCTGGCGCTCGCGACCGGCGAAGGTCTTGGCCAGATAGACGCTGGTGACCAGGCTCAGCAGGATGCCGACACCTGCCACCTCGACGACGCGAAAACCGCGAACCCGGCGGTTGAACAGGCCGACCGAGCTCATGCCTCGGCCTCCCAGATCGGGGCCGCGGTACGGATGGCCGCGCGCAGCTTCGAGCTGCGGGCGCGCGGATTGACGGCCAGCTCGGCTTCACCCGGCGCGATGGCCTTGTTGGCGATCAGCTGGAAGCTGGCCGGCGCGCCAGCCGCCACCTGCGGCAGGTGGCGCGAGCCGCCCGGCGTGCGCCCGGCCCGCTCGGCCAGGTAATTCTTGACGATGCGGTCTTCCAGCGAATGGAAGGTGACCACCGCCAGGCGACCGCCCGGCTTGAGGATGCGCTCGGCGGCGGCGAGGCCGGCCTCCAGCTCGCCCAGTTCGTCATTGACCGCGATGCGCAAGCCCTGAAACGAACGGGTGGCCGGATGGACCTTGGCGCCCTTGCGGCCGCCCAGGGCGCGCTCGATCACGTGCGCCAGATCCAGGGTGCGCTCGAACGGGCGCTCTTCCCGGCGACGGATCAGGAAGCTGGCGATGCGACGCGAGGCGTGCTCTTCGCCGTAGACATAGAGGATGCGGGCCAGCTCGGTGTGGTCCAGCGTGTTGACGAGATCGGCGGCGGTCGGGCCCGCGTCGCTCATCCGCATGTCCAGCGGACCGTCGCGCATGAACGAAAAGCCGCGCTCGGCCTCGTCCAGCTGCATGGACGACACGCCGATATCCAGCACGACGCCGTCGACGCTCGAAGGCTCGAAATGCTCGGCCATCTGCGAGAAGCGGTCGCCGATCAGGCGGAAGCGGTCGGTCGGCAGGCCTTCGGTGAAGCGCTGCACAGTCGGGTCGCGGTCGAAACCTACCACGCTCGCGCCGGTCGCCAGGATCGCGCGGGTGTAACCGCCCGCCCCGAAGGTGCCGTCGATGATGACGTCGCCCGGCTTGGCGTCCAGCGCCTCGACGACTTCGTTCAGCAGGACCGAGATGTGCGGGGCGTCGCTCACGAGGCCGCCCCCAGCTTGGCCGCGCGCTGCTGGGCGCGCAGGGCCGCCAGGCCATCGCGGGCCAGGTCACGCTGGGCGGCGCGATGGGCCTGGAAAGCCTCGCGCGACCAGATCTGAAAACGCTCACCCATACCGACGACAGTCACCCAATCCGTGAGACCGCACATTTCGCACAGCTGGTCGGGAAGCGTAATGCGACCAGCTGTATCAAACGACAGCTTGGCCATGCCACCCAGGATGCTGGTCTCAAGCGCCGTGCGGGTCGGATCGCCGAACGGCAGCTCCTCGATCACGCCGGTATAGCGGTCGAACAAGGCCTTGCCGCCCGCCTCCAGGCAGTCGGCCTCGATGGCCGGGAAGCAGAAGATCCCGTCGAACATGCCGGAGACGGCCGCGCGGAATTCCTGCGGCACGACGATGCGCCGCTTGCTGTCGAGCTGTTTCTCGAAGGTCGAGAGAAACACTGAAGCTTAAACCCCGCCAAACCCATGCCGGTCGGCGAGCAGCCTCTCGCCCCGACGTGAATTGGGTTAACATGGGATGAACTGGGAGACAATGACACCAAACCCGTTTCGTCGAGATTTCAAAGGTGTCGCACCCCTTCCTCACCGGGAATGGGCGTTAATCAACAGAACATACACAGAACTATTCACGCGCAAGACTCGGGCGGTGTCAGTGCGTCCCATCGCGATGCTAAAAAACGGAGGTTTCCGAGCTCGGCGCAGAGTCGAGGCCAAGCAATGGATGCGGAGAGCCGAAGCTCTCCGCACCAAGACGGACCAGACGGTCTGTAAGCCGGGTTCTGTTCCGCTTCCGAAGAAACGGCGACGATCATTCCTCTAGGCCGGCCATTGCTGGACGGCTCTCGCGACCTACCCGGACCCTCTCAGCCAGTGACGGCCTATCCGACGCGAGGCCGGCGCGGGGTCCCTATTCGGTCTTGCTCCAGGCGGGGCTTGCCATGCCGTCCCTGTCGCCAGGTCCGCGGTGGGCTCTTACCCCACCCTTTCACCCTTCCCGCCCCGTAGGGAGGAGGTTTGCTTTCTGTGGCGCTATCCCTGGGATCGCTCCCGGTGGGCGTTACCCACCGCCTTGTCACCGTGGAGCCCGGACTTTCCTCGGCGTCCGAAGACGACGCGACCGCCCGACCGTCTGGTCCGGGGCCTTGGTGACGGACTGCGCCTTCCGGGTCAACCCTGGCGCATCAGTTCCGCGATCGGATGATCGCCCAGGCCCGTCGCCGCACCCAGGCGGTCGGCGTCGCTCTTGTTCTGGGAGAGCTTGAACGTGCCCCCCAGGCGCTCGACGAACAGGCGGCCACCCTGGATGCCGCGCAGCATGGCTTCGAACTTGCCGGGCTTCATCTTGTGGCGAGTCCAGGGCGTCTTGGGCAGCAGGCGCGACTCTTCCTGGGCCGAGAGGTCGTCGAGCAGGGCGACCAGTTCCTCGTCGTTCAGCGGAGCGACCGAGCCTTCGGCCTCGACGGATTGGTAGTTCCAGGTCGGGACCTGGTCGGCGCCCGCATACCAGTCGGGGCTGATATAGGCGTCGAGGCCCGTGGCCAGCACCACCGCCCGGAAGCCTTGCGTAAGGTGCGGCGTCAGGACGTTGCCGCGCGACAGGTGGAAGTCGAGCGCGATCTCGCCGTCCAGGTCGCGGATCACGACCGGGCTCTGGACCACGAACGGCCGGCCGCCAGCGGACGCGGCGATGGTCACGAACGGATGGGCGCGCAGGAAGTCCAGCAGGACCGCGCGATCCTCGACGCGGAAGCGATTGTCCGGGTGCATTACTCGGCCGCCGCCCGCAGCAGGCCGACCAGGCGCGCGCGCGTCTCGCCATCGGCGACGCCGTCGAAGCGGGTCTGCAGCCAGTGACGCTGGAAGGCGCCGACCACCGTCGTGGTCCACTCGTCGTACTTGCCGGTCGGGGCGCAGTCGAAGCCCAGGCGGGTGAGGCCCGCTTGCAGCGCGAAGACACCGGTCCCCTCCTCGCCCTGGCCCAGCGGTGCGCCGGGCGATGGCGGCGGCTCGATCCACAGGCCGTGACCGCTCTCGGCGAGGCGCTGCCAGGGAAAGAGTTCGCCCGGATCGATCTTGCGGGCGGGGGCGACGTCGGAGTGACCGAGGATGCGACTGTCGGGGATCATCCAGCGCGAGCGCACGTCGGCCAGCAGGTTGATCACTGCCGCGACCTGGGCCTCGGGGAACGGGCGATAGCCGAACTCGTGACCGGGATTGACGATCTCGATGCCGATCGAGGCCGAGTTGATGTCCTTGACGCCTTTCCAGAAGGCCGCGCCGGCATGCCAGGCGCGGCGCTCCTCAGGCACCAGGCGGACGATGCGGCCGTCTTCCTCGACGCAGTAGTGAGCCGAGACCTTGGCCTCGGGATCGCGCAGACGCTCGATCGCCGCCTCGCCGGTCTCCATGCCGGTGTAGTGCAGCACCACGGTGTCGGGCACGGCCTTGCGGGCATCGAAATTGGGCGACGGGGCCTCGATGAAGGTGAGACTCATTGGGCGCGGTTCCGGATCGACATCAGTAGCGGCATGACCTGATTCCGCCGCAGCGCGATGATCAGAACGCCGAACAAGGCCAGGGCCGCGCCGATCCCCATCCGCAGGTCGAAGTGGTCGTGGGTGACCACGACGCCCAAGGCGATGGTGAACAGCGGCGTCAACAGGGTGAGGGGCGCGATCAGGTTGGCCTCATAGCGTTGGATCAGCCCGTAATAGGCCGTGTGCGCCACGACCGAAACCACCAGGGCGGAGAACACCACCGCCACGACGAAGGGCCAGCCGGCGGCCAGCCCCGCCGAGACCTGCCCCGGCTCCATGAAGCTGCTCATCGCCGCCAGCGGCCATACCGACGAGAAGCCGACCCAGGCCTGAAACTGCAAAGGCTTCACGCCCTGAACCTGCTTCATCATCACAGCCCCCAGCGAGCCGGCCAGGGCGGCCGCAGCGATCAGCCAGAGGCCGGGCGACAGCTGCAGGCCCTTGGGGCTCCACATCACCGTCACCGCGCCGGCCAGGGTCAGGGCGATCCCCACCCCGCGCCGCCAATGGATCTTCTCGCCCAGCATCAGCACCGACAGCAGGGTCGTGAACGGCACGCCCAGCTGGATCACCACCGAGGCCGCTGACGGCGAGGCGGTCTTGAAGCCCATGAACAGTAGGGCGAAGTTCCCCGCCCCCATCAAGAGCGCCACGACTACGATCCGCCAGGTCGGGCGCGGCGCGGGCAACAGCCACGGCAGGGTCGCCAGCATGACCAAGGCGAAGCGCACGGACGCATAGAACAGCGGCGGCACGCCCCAGTGGGCGACCACGATCTTCGAGATGATGTTGTTACCGGCCCAGACCAGGCAGATCAGGACCAGAAGACCGAAGTCGCGCAGGGACATAAGAGCTTGTTCGTGCAGGTTTGGGCTGTCCCTTTAGCACGCTGGTTTTGTAGGGGATCGCCAAATGCACATATTTGACGCCTCGCGATCCGAGGCGTCTCCCGTTCAGCGATACCCCTTGGCCAGCGCCGGCGATCGCGCGGCTGGCAGCAAGACGCCCAGCGCCCTGGCCACGGTCGGCGCGATCTGGCGCATGTCGATGACGCCGAGGTTCTGGCCGGCGGCGACGCCGGGGCCGGTCATGAAGAAGGCCGAGCGCATGTCCGGCCGCACGGTGCGGGTCGAAAAGGCCCCGTGCCCACCCCCGCTGGCGGAGGCCAGAAGCGGTCCCTCCAGCGCCGTTCCCATGCGGTAGCCGGTCTTCAGGGCCACCACCATCTCAGCTTCGGGGGCGAGGCCCAGGCCGGCGATCTCGGCGCGGGCGTACACGCGCTCGATCCCGTTCGCCGGATCTTTCGCGAGCTTGCGCAGCAGGTCCGACAGGCGATCGCGCGTTGCGGCGTCGGCGGGATCGCGCAGCACCACCATCGCCGAACCGCCGACGTACCAGACGAAGGCCGTCCACGACTGCACCCCGCCGGCGGCGTCCACAGTGATGAACCCCGCCTCGACCAGCGCGACGTTGAGGTTGATCGTGTGGGACAGGTCGGCGAAGCCATGGTCGGAGGCGACCACGACGACGCTGTCGGGGTCGGCCTTTCGCTGGGCGGCGATGACCCGGCCCAGTGCGGTGTCGATGCGTTCCAGGACGGCCCTGGCCTCGACGCTGTCCGCGCCATGTTTGTGGGCTTCGTGGTCCAGCGAGACGAAGTGCACCGTCAGCAGGTCGGGACGCTTGGTCTCGATCAGAGCGACGGCGTCGTCGGCGATCTTGGCGTCGTCCTCGTCGGAGCCCTCACGGGGATTGAAGTCGATGTCGCTGGCACCGCCGGTGACGGGCCAGAACAGGCTGGCGGTCGTCAGGCCCGCCGCCTTGGCAGCGCCCCACAGGGTCTGGGCCTTGATCTGGGAATAGGCGCTGTAGCCCGCTCCGCCCTTCTCCGTCGGCGCGAACGGCCGATTGTTGTAGATGCCGTGCTCGGCCGGCAGCACCCCGGTCACCAGCGTGGTGTGGTTGGGATTGGTCACCGTCGGGTTCACATTGATCACGGCCTGAGCGTAGCTGCCCTCGCGCAGAAGGCCGCGCAGCACCGGGATCTTCTGGCCGTGCTTGTCGGCCTGCAGCACCACGTCGGGCCGCAGGCCGTCGATCGAGACCATCAGGACCGGATGACGGCCGTCGGCAGCGCCGGCCGGACTGGCCGACAGGGCTCCCAGCAGCAGGAACAGCATCGGCAGCAGCACGGCGCGGCGCGGAGTCATGGTCGGCGTCCTCTGAGGCTTGTTAGAAGCGGCGGTCGTAGCGCAGGCGGAACTGGCGGCCACGCGGATTGACGGTGCCGACGAAGAAGCCCTCGTCCTCGTCCGCAACGGGCGGCTTGGCGTCGAACACGTTGGCCACGCCCAGGGTGACGGTGTTCAGCGCCTTGCCCGCGCCGTCGCGCTCGCCGAACGCATAGGCGACCCGCAGGTTATGCAGCACCGCCGGCTTGACGCGCATGTAGTAGCGCATGACGCCGTTGTCGTTGACCTCGACGATGCTCTTGGGCTTGCCCAGGGCGTCGTAGATGGCCTGGGTCGTGGCCGCCGAGGTGTCGGCGCTGGCGCCGTAGTAGGTCGCGAACCAGTCCGCCGACCAGCCGCCATGGCGCCAGTTCAGCGCGGCGTTGCCGATCCACTTGGCGCGGCCGTTCTTGCCCAGGTCGTCGATGACCACGCCGTCGTCGGCCAGCTCTTCGTCGCGCTGCAGGTTGCGGGTGGCCTCGCCGCGCAGGGTGAACTGGCCAAGGCCGAACTCGGGGAAGCGATAGCGGAAGCCGATATCGACGCCGGCCAGGCGGCGCGAGCCCAGATTGATATAGTCGTTGATCAGGCTGGTGATCTCGCCCACCGCCGCGCGCTTGGTGGCGTTGGTCGGCTGGGCGGCGTTGTAGGCCGCGAAGGTCCCGCGGTCGGCGTCGGTCGGGGCGCGACGGGTGACGCGGTTGCTGCCGGCATAGGCCGAGGTCCCAGCGCCCAGATCGATCTGATCGATGGTCTTGCCCGAGGCCAGGGCCGCCTTGGTGGCCAGGTCCAGCGCCAGTTCGTCCAGGGCCAGCACCTGGGCGTTGCCGAGGGCGGTGATGGCGTCGCGCTGCTCCATGCGCCAGTAGTCGGCGGTCAGCGACAGGCCGCTGAGGAAGCCCGGGGCGTCCAGCACAAAGCCGGCGACCCAGTTCTTGGCCTTTTCCGGTTCCAGCGTGTCGTTGCCCTGACGGAAGGTGCGGCGCGGACCGCTGTTGTCGACGGCGGCGTTGGTGGCCGCATAGCGGTACGGGTCGGCGGTGTAGTTCACCCGTAGCAGCGGCGTGGTGTTGGTCTGCGCCAGGTTCGGGGCGCGGAACGACTGGTTGTAAGAGGCGCGCAGCTTCAGCCATTCGACCGGGGCCCACAGCACGCTGAACTTGGGCGTGGTGCTCTCGCCGTGGATCGAGAAGCGCTCGTGGCGCACGGCCGCGCCCAGCTCCAGGCGCTCGACCAGCGGCAAGCGGTTGGCGGCCGTCACCAGCGGCAGGGCGACCTCGGCATAGGCCGACTGCACGTTCTGCTGGGCGTCGATGTCGGCGTTGGGGCTCATGGCGATGAAGTCGTTGTCGTCATCGCGCAGATACGGGAACTGCGCCCCCGAGCCGGCCGGGTTCAGGCCCGCATAGGGCGCCTTCCAGGCGTGATAGCTTTCCCAGCGCGCCTCGGCGCCGACGGCCAGTTGCAGGCGACCGCCGCCACCGGGCAGCTGCCACAGCTCGCCCGCCGCCTTGGCGTCCCAGGTGATGATCCGGGTTTCGCCGTAGCGGTTGTCGGTGTCGTACATCGGCTCGGTGACCGAGCTGGGGTTCACGAACGCCTTGTCGACCACGACCTGGTTGTTCACGACCTTGAAGGTCACCGGGAAGGGATTGTAGGCGGTGGCGTCCGTGCGGTTCAGCGCCTGGCGCAGCAAGGACTCGCGATAGATGTTCTCTTCGCTCTCGTGGCTGTGGGCGCCCGAGACCAAGAGGCCGCTCTCCCAGGTCCAGCGCTCGCCGATCCGGCCGCGCAGGCCGCCCAGCGCGCGGAAGAAGCGCGAGTCGACCTGGATGAAGCGCTGCTTGGTGCCCGGCGGGATCAGGCCGGCCACGATGGTGACGTCGGCGGGTGTCCCCAGGATACGCGGCGTGCCGTCGGCATTGGCCCGGCCCAGGGTGTCATAGAAGCGCACGCCGAACGGATTGTAGGGGTTGGAAGCGGGGATATAGAGGCCCGGCTCGTTGACGTTCTGCATGTTGGCTTCTTCCCGCTGACTGCGGGCGCGGGAGCCGGTGAACAGCACGTCGCCGAAGAAGGTCAGGTTGTCGTTGAACTCGTGCTCGACGAAGGCCGCGCCGGTGACACGGTCCAGGCCGGGGATAAGGGTGCGATGCGGCAGGCGGTTGTCGTAATATTCGTCCTCGGGACTGCCCAGGTTCCGCGATGGCGTGGTCTGCTTGAAGTTCACCGCCCCGGCCGCGTCCGGATAGAGGAAGAAGGTGCCGTCAGCCGCCATGGTGGCGACGCCGCCCGCCGGCGCGCCGGTGGTCGAGATCCCGCGATTGCCGTCGGGCCGCGCGCCGTTGAAGGTCAGGAAGTCCGACTGGATGAAGCCGCGGCGATACTGGCCGTAGTGGTTGATCGTGCTGCCGTTATCCAGGTCGTTGTCGAGAGCGAAGGCAGCGCCCGTCGCCGGGTTGGTCACCGCCAGGCCGTTCCAGGGCGCCGGCAGTTTGCGCGTACGGCGCAGGTCGCTCTGCGAGCCCCAGTCGCGACCGCCGAACAGGAGCTGGCTGCGCTTGAAATAGTCCAGCGACACGCTGATCGAGGTCCGGCCGACCTTGAAGTTGTTGGCGGCGGTCAGACGGTATTCGTTGGCGCCGCCGTGCTGGGTGGAGGCGGCGTCGACACTGACCCGGCCGCCCTCGCCCGTCGGAACGATGATGCTGTTGATGACCCCCGCCGCGGCGTCGGCGCCGTAGATGGCCGAGGCGCCGTCGCGCAGCACCTCGACCCGCGACAGCAGCGCGGTCGGGATGACGTTCGCGTTGGGCGACAGAGCCGGCACGCCCTGGTCGGTGCCCGACAACGGGTGCGGCGCCATGCGGCGGCCGTTGATCAGCATCAGGGTGCTGCCCGCGCCGATGCCGCGCAGGTCGATCGAGGCGACGTCGCCGCGCGCGCCTTGCGAGGCGATGGTCGCCTCGTTGATCGACGGCGGACCGGCCGACGGCAGGGTGGCGAACAGGTCCGCCCCGGTGGAGCCGCCGCGCAGGGCGATGTCCGAGGCGTCGATGACGGTCACCGGCAGCGCGCCCTCGACCGTCTGGCGCAGGTTGGTGCCGGTGACGACGATGGCTTCGACGGCGTCGGCAGGTTGCGAGACGGCCTGCGCATGAGCGGCCGTGGCCAGCACGGTCAGCGCCGCGCCGCACAGAATGGAATGACGATAGATCATTTCAGCCCCTGAAATTCCTAGACGGATGGGCGTCGCCTCAGGAGCAGCCGCCGGCGGCGCTCCTTTCGGTCTCTGCCTTGTCGAGGAAGGAAATAGAGGCGCTGTGTGACCTTGTTGTCTTCGTATGCTCCGTGCCTTACCGGTATATCGAACGATAATTTCGTTGGATTGATCGCGTGACCCTGATCCAGCTGCGCAGCTTCATCGCCGTGGCCCGCCACAATGGCTTCACCGCCGCCGCGCGGGTGCTGAAGGTGAGTCAGACGACCATCACCTCGCAGATCCAGGCTTTGGAGGACGAGCACGGCGTGCGGCTGTTCGAGCGACGCGGCCGGCGCATCGAGCTGACCCAGGTCGGCCACGAGTTGTTGCAGATCGCCCACCAGATGGTCGGTCTGGAAGACGATGCGGCGATGATGCTGAAGGACAGCGCCGACCTGCGCAGCGGCGCGCTGAAGATCGGGGCCGTCAGCCCGTTTCACGTCATCGAGATGATCGAAGCGTTCAACGCACGCTATCCGGAGGTCTACCTCTCGATGGCTCTGGGCAATTCAGAGGCGGTGCTGCAGGAGCTGGTCAGCTATGGCTGCGACATCGGCGTGCTGGCCCACGACACTGACGACGACCGCTATTCTTTGCAGCACTATGCCAGCTTCCCGGTGATCGCCTTCGTGCGGCGCGATCACCGGCTGGCGGCGCTGAAGACCATCGAACTGGCCGACCTGGCCAAGGAGAAGCTCTTGATGCGCGAGCGCGGCTCGACCACGCGACGAGCCGTGGAGGAAGGCTTCGCCACGATCGGGGCCACGCCGCGCGTGGCCATGGACATCGGCAGCCGCGAGGCGATCCGCGAGGCGGTGATCCGAGGCCTGGGCATCGGCCTGGTGTCGGAGTCGGAATATGTCCCGGACGAGCAGTTGCATCCGCTGCCCATCACCGGCGCGCCGATCCAGACCCACATCTATGTCTGCTGCCTTCGCGAGCGTCGGCGCAGCCGGATCCTGGCCGCCTTCTTCGACACGCTGCGGCAGACGAAAACGGGAAAAGGCGGCGGCAAGACTGCCGCCGCCTCCTGAGCAGAGCGAAAGGGTCGGGCTCAGGCCGCGACCGGCTCGCTGCCCTCTTCCAGCGAGACGTTGCGGGTCTCGGCGCCCAGTCGCCACCAGATCAGGGCCGCGATCGGTCCCGGCGCGGCCAGGACCATCAGGATGATCAGCGCCCCGGCCGGCGTGCCGGTGGCCTGGAAGGCCCAGGTCAGCATCAGCGGCGCCAGCATCGCCCCCAGCCGTCCGATCGCCACCGAGACGCCCAGGCCCGTGGCGCGGACGTGAGTGGGCAGGATCTCCGAGGCCACGACATAGGCGGTGATATAGGCCCAGGTGACCCCGAACTGGATCAGGCAGTAGCTGCCGACCATGCCGGGCAAAGTCTTGAAGGCGTAGAGCGGCACGATCGCCAGCAGGGTCAGGCCGTAGCTGGCGACCAGCGAACGGCGGCGCCCCATCGCCTCGACCGCGTAGGCCCCCGTCAGGCCGCCCGCCAGCGCGGCGGCGTTGCCCCAGAAGTAGTACAGGGGCAGGTCGGCAGCCGGCACCTTCATATAGGGCAGGATGACCAGGGCCATCAGCGCCAGCACGCCGTAGACCACCGAGGCCTGCGAGAAGTTCAGCGCGCTGGCCAGGCCGCACCGGGCCCGGAACCGGCCGGCAAGGTCGCGGACATTGCGCCAGAACTGGGCCGACTGAACGGCGAAATCGACGGCCGGGTATCGGCGGCGCGCCTGCTCGATGTCGGCCGGCTTGGTCGCCGTACCGGCCACCATCTCGACGATGGCCTCGGCCTCCTCGACGCGGCCCTGCTGCAATAGCCAGCGCGGCGACTCCGGGATCTTGTTGCGGGCCCACAGAAAGAAGATCGCCAGGGTCGCGCCCAGGCCCAGGCCGATCCGCCAGGCCAGGTCATGCGGCAGGGTGTTGAGCAGCCACCACGACACCCCGGCCGAGGCCATGGCCCCCAGCGGAAAGCCCGACAGGATCAGGGCGTCCGTGCGACCGCGATGCTTCTTGGGGAAGAACTCGCCCATGGTCGCGGTAACGGCCGAATATTCGCCGCCGACCGCCAATGCGGTCAGGAAGCGCAGGACCAGAAAGACCTCGTAGTTGGGCGCGAAGGCCGAGGCCAGGCTGAAGACCGCGTACCAGAGCAGGGTCGTCAGGAAGAGCTTCTTGCGGCCGAAGCGGTCGGCAAGATAGCCGAAGCCGATCGCGCCGATCAGCATGCCCACGACCCAGACGCTGACCGTTATCGACCCCTGTGCGGCCGACAAGCCCCACTCCTGGCGCAGCGCGCCCATGACGCTGCCGATGATGTTGGTCTCGAACGAGTCCAGCGCCCAGCCCAGGCCCAGCGCGATGGTCAGGCCGGTGTGGAACTTCGTCCAGGGCATGTGATCCAGGCGGACCAGGGCGTCCGTCTGCAAAACCGAGTTCGTCTTCATGGCGGGCTCGTCAGGCTTGGACGCCAGCGCGCGAGGAGGCGGCGGGCGATGGGAACGGGAAGCGCGCGAGGGCGCCGATGAAGTTGCGGCCGCGAGGGCCTTCAGACGCCTCGGTGACCAGGGCCAGCCAGCGCTCGGGCGTCAGGCCGTAGTCCTGGAAGTCGGTCGACACGCCCATGCTGGCCAGGAAGGCGCGCAGGCGGGCGCTGCCTTCGGACAGGTCGCCGAAGATCTGGGCCAAGGCCGCGTCGCACTGCAGGTCGGCGCCCAGCGCCGCCTCCATCACGTCGGGCAGGCAGAACGAGCAGGCCAGGCCATGGGCCACGCCCTGCTCCAGGGTGATGGCGTAGGAGATGTTATGCGCCAGGGCCGTCTGGGTGTTGGAGAAGGCCAGCCCGGCGCGCAGGGCGCCCAGCGACATCCGTTCACGCGCATCAAGGTCGCCGATGTTGGCGCGCAGGCCAGCCAGACCCGCCAGGATGTCGCGCGCCGCCGCCACGGCCAGGCCGCGCGAAATCGGGTTGGCGTTGACGTTCCAGAGGCTTTCCAGGGCGTGCGACAGCGCGTCCAGGCCGCTGGCCAGGGTCACGCTCCAGGGCAGCGCGACCGTCAGCGCCGGGTCGACCAGCACCGCTTCAGGGTAAAGGTCATCGCGCGCCAGAGAAAGCTTTCGGGCATGTTCGGGATCCCAGATGGTGGCCCAGCGCGTGACGTCGCTGCCAGTGCCCGCGGTGGTTGGAATGGCGAGGATCGGCAGGGCTGCGGTCGTCAGCGGCGCGCCGTCGCGCAGGTGGTCGGCGACGCTTCTCCAGTCCCCTGCCCCCGCGGCCAGGAACTTGGCGGTGTCGATCACCGACCCGCCGCCCAACGCCACCAGCACCTGCGCCGGCTGGCTCGCGACCTGCAATTGCTGGCAAGCCCCCTGCAGCATCGCCAGCGACGGATTGGGCTGGACCTGGTCGACGACGGCGACCGGCGCGCCGGCTCGCGCGATCAGGCGCTCGACATGCGGCGCCAGCGGCGGATCGGGATGGGTGACCAGGGCGTAGGCGCGTCCGGCCAGCAGATCAGCGATCCCGTCCAGGGCGTTCCAGCCGAAACTGACCCGCACCGGATTGCGATAGGTCCAGGGCGTCATCACGGCCGCTCGCCGGCGTCGAGGCGCTGCTGGATCGTGTCGATGACGGGGAGAAGGTCGGCGATGCTCTCGACGACGACGTGCGCGCCGGCGTCGTGCAGACGCTGCGTGGCGCGCTCGAGACGTTGGGCGCGGTCGGCGACGCCGAGGGCGGTCCAAACCTCGAGCGGCAGGCCGACCTCGTTGCCGCTGGCCGAGACGCCGACCGCCCACATGCCGGCCTTGCGAGCGGCTTCAAGGCCCGTCGGACTGTCGTCGACGACGACGCAGCGCGCGGGATCAGCCGCGCCCAGCTCGGCGGCGGCGGCCTGCACCATGTCCGGCCAGGGGCGACCCCGCTCGACGTCGCTGACCGTGACGCAGCTGTCGGGCGCATAGCCCTGAGCGGCGGCCAGCCGCAGGATCCGATCCATGATCTCGCGCGGATAGCCGGTGGTGCTGCCGATGCCGGCGCCGCGCGCGCGGAGCGCCGCGAGGGTGTCCAGCGCGCCCGGGATCAGGCCGCTATGCTCAGTGGTGCTCTGGGCGTCCAGACGCAGGAAGCGGGCGTAGAGGTCGTCGATCGAGGCCTCGGTCGAGGCCGCACCGAAGCGACCGAGCCAGCGGGCCTGGACGTCCGTCGCCGCCAGGATCATCGCGATATGCTCGCGCTTGGCCGCGCCCATCGGCTCGCGCGCTTCGGCCTCGGAGATCTCGAACCCTGTCTCGGCGAACGCCGCCCGGAAGGCGACGACCGGCGCCATGCACCCGAAGTCGATGACCGTACCCGCCCAGTCGAAGATGACCGCGGTGATCGGAGAAGCAGGCGAACTGGACATGGAGAGGCGCTACCGGATGGGAGAAGATCGCTCTCTTTTGCGTATCGTCGATGACAGACCTTTCATCGAAAAGTCCGCGCGAATTCGTTTTATCGACCGATAAATCCGGTTGTTTATATTTCCACCCTGGATGGTGTTTCAGAACCTCGGCACGCAACCGTGCGTCCTGCCCGCAGCATCGCGCACGGCCAGGGGACAGCCGCCACAGTTGACGTATGGTCAAAACGGTCGTCTGTTGGTGAACACTGTTCACATACCGTCACTTCAGGCCAACTGAGGGATGGCGAAACGGGGAGGACGCGGGACCATGGAACATGTCGACGTACTGATCGTGGGCGCGGGGCTGTCAGGGATCGGCGCGGCCTATCACCTGACGAAGCATTGCCCGGGCAAGAGCTACGCGATCCTGGAAGGCCGCGAGGCGATTGGCGGCACGTGGGACCTGTTCCGCTATCCGGGCATCCGGTCGGACAGCGACATGTACACCTTGGGCTACAGCTTCAAGCCGTGGAAGGCCGCCAAGGCCATCGCCGACGGCCCGTCGATCCTGTCCTATGTTCGCGAGACCGCGCGCGAGAACGACGTCGACCGCCACATCCGCTTCAAGCACCTGGTCAAGCGCGCCAGTTGGTCCACCGAGACGGCGACCTGGACGGTCGAAGCCGAGCATGACGGCCAAGTCGTGCAGTTCAGCTGCGGCTTCCTCTACATGTGCTCGGGCTATTATCGCTATTCGGCCGGCTACACGCCGGACTTCGCCGGAAGCGACCGCTTCAAGGGCCGTATCGTCCACCCGCAGCACTGGCCCCAGGACCTCGACTACGCCAGCAAGCAGGTGGTGGTCATCGGCAGCGGCGCCACCGCCGTCACCCTGGTGCCGGAGATGGCCAAGACCGCCGGCCACGTCACCATGTTGCAGCGCTCGCCGACCTATGTGGTGTCGCGTCCCGCCGAGGACGGCCTGGCCAACTGGCTGCGCGCCAAGCTGCCGCCGATGACCGCCTACGGCTTTACGCGCTGGAAGAACGTCCTGCTGTCGATGCTGTTCTTCAACCTGGCCCGCAAGAAGCCGGAGAAGACCAAGGAGCGTCTGATCGGCCTGGTTCGCGAGCAACTGGGCCCGGACTACGACGTCGCGACCCATTTCACGCCGCGCTACAATCCCTGGGACCAACGCCTGTGCCTGGTGCCCGACGCCGACCTCTTCGACTCGATCAAGGCCGGATCCAGCTCGGTAGTCACCGACCATATCGAGACCTTCACCGAGGATGGCATCCTGCTGAAGTCGGGCAAGACCCTGCCGGCCGACGTCATCGTCACCGCCACCGGCCTGCAGTTGCAGTTGCTGAGCGGCATGGAGGTCGTGGTCGACGGCCTCGTGGCCAACCTCGCCCAGTCGATGAGTTACAAGGGCATGATGTTCAGCGACGTGCCGAACCTGGCCTCGGCCTTCGGCTACACCAACGCCAGCTGGACGCTGAAAGCGGATCTGACCAGCGAATATGTCTGCCGCCTGCTCAACACCCTGGACCGCACCGGCGTCGACTACTGCGTCCCGCGCCTGGACGGCGAGATGGAGGTCGCGCCGTGGCTGGACTTCTCGTCCGGCTACGTCACCCGCTCGATGGACCAGTTCCCCAAGCAGGGCCTGCGCAAGCCGTGGAAGGCGCACCAGAACTACGCCCTGGACCTGATGGCCCTGCGCTTCGGCAAGGTCGACGACGGGGTGATGCAGTTCGGGCGGAAGACCGGAACCTTGGCGAAGGCGGCCTAGCTTCCCTATCGGATCTGATAGGTTGCAACCGTCCGCGGGCTCTCCGACCTTTGAAGGGTAAGGAGACCCGCATGGCTGCACCGTCCTCGTACCTGGGCTGGAAGATCGACTACGCCAACCCACCGGGCGAGCCCGCCTATCTGGAGCCGGGCTCGGTGCACTGGCGGGTCTACAAGAACCCGATCGCCCTGGCGGTCGGCGGCGTGGCGGCCGTGCTGCTGGAGTTCGCCGATGCGCGGATCCGTTCGGGCGTCTGGGACCACTCGACCTACAAGGTCGATCCGATCGGTCGCTCCAAGCGCACCGGCATCGCCGCCATGGTCGGGGTCTACGGCCCGCAAGCCGCCGCGCGGCGGGTGATCCAGGGCGTCACCAACATGCATGCCCGCGTGATCGGCGAGACACCCAAGGGCGAGGCCTACAAGGCGCTGGACGTCGAGCTTCTGGATTGGGTCAGCGCCACCGCCGGCTACGGCTTCCTCAACGCCTATGACCGCTTCGTCGCGCCGCTGAGCGAGGCCGAGAAGACCCGGTTCTACGAGGAGGCCCATCCGATCGCCCGGCTCTACGGCGTGAAGTATTCGCCCGGCAGCCAGGCCGATTTCATGGCGATGATGGACAAGCTGGCGCCGCGCTTCGAGCCGCACCCGATCGTCGGCGAGTTTCTGGACATCATCCAGTCGGGCAAGGCTGCGCCGGCCGCGCCGAAGTTCCTGCACAAGGTCCTGGCCCGGGCGTCGGTGTCGCTACTGCCGCCGATCGTGCGTGAGAAGCTGGCGCTGGGCCGCGAGTATGACCTGACGACCTTCGACGCCCTGTCGCTGAAAGCCGCCGGGAAGCTGGCCGAGAAGATCCCGATCAAGTCCAGCCCGCCCAGCCAGGCGAGCGTGCGACTGGGTCTGCCGTATGACTTCCTGTATCGGAGCCAGGCGGAGCAGCGGCGACTGCTGGCGGAGCGGGAAGCAGGCGAACCGAAAGTGGCGTCGGCGTGATGATCCTCCCCCGCGATGCGGGGGAGGTGGCCCAGAGGGCCGGAGGGGGCTAGCTGGACACCAGCCGCATTAGCCCCCTCAGTCGCTCCGCGACAGCTCCCCCGCATCGCGGGGGAGCATCTCTCACCCCCTCCGCACCACGAACCGCAGCGCCATATGCGTCGTCGAGAACGCGCACACCTTGGTGTCCACGAACCCCAGGCCGCGCGCGGCCTCCAGGATCTCGGCGTCCTTCAGCGGCGCGCCCTTGCCCTTCTCGGCCACGACCCAGACCGCGCCCTGGTCGGCCAGGGCGCCAGCCCAGTCCTCCAGACGGTCGAGATCGGCCAGGTCCTCGGCGGCCAGGAACAGCAGCTCGACGCCTTCGTCGGCCTCGACCGGTTCGACGCGGGTTTCCAGCTCGGCCAGGAACGCCTCGTCCTCCACCCCGTCGATCACCACGGTCATGCCGGCCTTCACGCCCAGCTTGTCCAGACGCGTGGGCGGGTTCTGGATCGCGTGGACCCAGGCCTCGGCTTGGCCCGGCTCTAGCGTGAAGCGCGTGCCGTCGCGCAGCACCAGGTCATCGCCTTCGGCCCGCACCTGCTTGAGGGCATGGCCCTGGTAGATGCCGCGATAGGCTCCGCGGAAAATCAGCTTGGGCGGCTCCCACAGCAGCTTGCCCTCGCTGTCGCCCTCGGACAGTTGCCCCCAGACGCCGCTTGCTTCCTTACCCATGCCTACTTGCCTTCGAACTTCGGTTGTCGCTTCTCGAGGATGGCGTCGACGCCTTCCATGTGGTCCTCGGTGTGGTGGGCGATGGCCTGGGCGGCCGCGCTCATCTCCATCAAGGTGTCGTAGCTGGCCGTCTGGCCGTGCTTGAGCAGGCTCTTGCCCATGCGCAGGGCGTGCGGCGGCTGCTGCGCGATGCGGTTAGCCAGGGCCAGGGCCTCGTCCATCAGCGTGTCGGCCGGTACCGACTTGCTGACCAGGCCCCACTCGGCCGCCTTGGCCGCGTCGATGACGTCGCCGGTAAACAGCAGTTCGGCCGCGCGGCTCATGCCGATCGTGCGCGGCATCAGCCAGGCGCCGCCATCGCCGGGGATCAGGCCCAGCTTCAGGAAGGTGACGCCGAACTTGGCGGTGTCGGCGGCGATGCGGATGTCGGTCATGCAGGCCACGTCGCAGCCCAGGCCGATCGCCGCGCCGTTGACCGCCGCGATCGACGGGACCTCCAGGCCGTAGATGGCGCGGACGATGCGGTGGATGTTCTTGCGATAGCCATCGCGCACGGCCACGCCGTTGCCGCCGAACGCGCCTTCACGGGCCTTCATCGCCTTGACGTCGCCGCCGGCCGAGAAGGCCTTGCCCGCGCCAGTCAGGATCACGCAGCGGATATCCTGGTCATCGTTGATCGCCTCGCAGGCGGCCGCCACCTGGTCGCCATCGCCGGGCGCGCCCAGGGCGTTCATCGCCTCGGGGCGGTTCAGCGTGAGGATGGCCACGTGGCCGCGCTTCTCGGTGAGGATCAAGGGCTTGAGGTCAGAGGGCATGGGGGCGTTCCTGCGTATTGTTTGTTTTGCCCCTGCATAGCCTGCTTTCCGCCGCCGCGCAGCCAAGCGGCGCCACACAACCAGTGCGTTCACACCGATCACGAAAACGCGATTGGCGATTATTTACGCAGCACCCTTGAAGTAACAGTTGGGACGAAGACGAAGGCGCGGTGAATGACCGAGCACGCGAAGGCCCGACACGTGTTGATTATCGAGGATGAAATCCTCGTCGCGTTCGAGGTCGAGGCCCTTCTGGCGGAGATGGGCTTCACGAGTTTTGATTTCGCCGACAGTCCGGCGGACGCCTTGGCCATGGCCACGGCCCATCCGCCCGACCTGATCACGGCCGACTATCGCATCGTCGGCGGCACGGGGCTTGAGGCCGTCGAGGCCATCCAGCGGCTTCTGGGTCGCATTCCGGTCGTCTATGTCACCGGCAACGCCGATCAGCTTCGAGGCCAGGTCAAGCCGATCGTCGACAAGCCGATCTCGCGCCGCCACCTGGCGGCCGCCTGCGTGGACGTCGGCCTGCCCACCCCCTAGAGTGGAGGGCGGGAGGCTGCGATGCACGAGATCACCACGCTGGAAGCGCTCGAGGCGCTGTACCGGCCCGCCCCCGTCGCCGCCTCGACCGTCAAGGTCACCGACCACATCACCCCGCACTATGCCGCGCTGATCGAGGCCTCCCCCTTCGTGGCCCTGGCCACCGTCGCCCCCGAGGGCCTGGACTGCAGCCCACGCGGCGACCTGCCCGGCTTCGTCCGCATCGCCGACCGCAAAACCCTGATGCTGCCCGACCGACGCGGCAACAACCGCATCGACAGCCTGCGCAACATCGTCCGTGACCCGCGCGTGGCGCTGCTGTTCCTGATCCCGGGCTCGGGCACGACCTTCCGCGTCAACGGCCGCGCGGTGCTCAGCGCCGATCCGGACCTGCTGACCAGCTTCGCCGTCGACGGCAAGCCGCCGCGCACGGTGATGGTCGTCACGGTCGAGGAAGCCTACTTCCAGTGCGCCCGCGCCATCGTCCGCTCAGGCTTGTGGAAACCGGAGAGCCAGGTCGCGGCAGCCAGCCTGCCCACGCCCGGCGCCATGCTGGCCGCGGTCACGGCCGGCGAGGTCGGCGGCGAGTCCTACGACAAGGAGTGGCCGGAGCGGGCAGCCAAGACAATGTGGTGAGTTCTATCGTTGCAACCTGCGCTGCCGCTCTTCCCAAGACGTGAAATTTTCGTCCACGACGCCCAGCGCTTTGAGGCGGGCTTGGTATGGCGCCTGGATCGGTTTCGGCAGGTTCTGGAACATGCCAAAGACTGCGCGGGCATTGTCGTAGGCTGCACCGCTTCCCGTCCTCTGCCCCTTCTCCACCAATGCCATGGCGGGCTCCAAGCGGTCACCTAGCAGGCCGGGTCGCTGGGCCAGGTTGCCAAGCCTCGGCCAAGGCGCCGACACGCCAGGCTCAGCCAAAATCTGATCCAAGGCGACAAGCTCCAAACGCGCGGCCCTATCCCTCGACAATCTGTCGGCCGCCTCGATGACAGCACGGTCGACTGGCCTGCGATCGGCGGGCGCGATCAATTGCAGCCCCAGCGCCCGGGCGGCCAAGCGGTTACTCGCCTCCAAATCTTTGTCACGCCCGCTAAGCGACCAGTCCAGGGCGGGCATGAACCCAAACTTGCAATCCCAAGAATTGTTGCCGCTGTTGAGGCCACAACCCAAGATGGGCAAGGGAATCCAAGATCTAGGAACCTTGTCCGACGCTCGCAGCACTTTACGGAGCCCATTTGCGGCAGAAATGGTGATGGTTACATCTCGCTGCTCATCGTCAGATCGCTCGAACGTGACTTCAGCTGTGGGCATCGTTGGGATCTCGGGCCCCGACCAAACACAGACCCTCTTGTCAAATTCACGCTGCCTGGTTTTGCCGCCAGATTGTCTCGCCGCCCAGATCCGCACGTGTTGCACCCCGGCGTCGTTTGCCCCCTCGCCCGCCTTGCTTAGCCCTTTGCACTGGTCCATCGACGCCAGACGAACGGCGGAATAGCGCACATCGGGAAACGTCGCATCGCGCTGGAAGACTGAGGGCAAGCTCGTATGGGCGACGAACCAGTCCGCGCGATTGTCTGGGTCCGAACGGTCGACCTTGTCGCCACGTAGCACCAGCGCCTGTGTGCGAGGGTCGAACAGCGCCGGCCCAATGCTGCTGCCTGCCTCAGCGCGTTTGAGCGCACGCATGTCCATATATTCGCTGACGCCAACCCACGCCGCGTAGCTCCCGAACCAAAGCACCGGCAAAATCAGCCAACGCCGCATTCCAGGTATCTTAGCCGCCTCGATCGCGATGCCGATAAAGGCGCCGTTCACCAGCAAGATCGACCAGAACGGCGCCGCCAGCATCATCAGCACGATCCCGATCGGTGGGATCATCTGGAGGATGAGGACGACGACCTGCACCAGAAGGAGGCCAAGGGCTTTGGGTGCGTGCATGACAGCACGATGCACAACCTTAGATAAAATTACCGCTAAGGCGTCCGTAGTTTACCGCCCTAACTCTCCTCGATCTGGCGCTGGTCGTCGCGACTGATCGAGACCTCTTCGAAGTCCAGTTCCTCCTGCACGATCAGGAAGGCGTCGGCGCCGACGATCTGTTCGTCGCGCAGCTCCTCCAGGCGGACGCGCTGGCGGGCGATCGCCTTCAGGCCCAGCGTGCAGCGGGCTTCCAGCAGACCGGTCGCGGGCGGGAAGCCGGCGGGCACGGCGGCGAAGCGGAAGCGCCAGTGGTCGGCGGCTTCGCCCTGGTCGTGTTCCAGCGCCTTGAGGGCGGCGGCGGCGAGGTCGGCGCGCACACGGACCAGTTCGGCGTCGATCCCGGTCTCGCCATCGAGGCCCAGCAGCTTGACCAGCGGCGACAGGGTCAGGCCCTGGATGACCAGGGTGGCCAACACCACCGCAAAGGCGGTCAGCACCACCAGGTCGCGCTGCGGGAAGTCGGCCGGCAGGGCGAAGGCGGTCGCCAGAGTGACCAGACCGCGCATGCCGCACCAGCCGACCAGCACCCCGTGGCGGAGGTTGGGCTTATAGCCGCCGCGCAGGTTGGGGATCAGCTGGGCCAGGCGGATGTAGATCAGCACCCAGGCCATCCGCACGACGATCAGGCAGGCGATCACCGCGCCAGCGAAGCCGGCCGCCTCGACCAGTCGTTCGCGGCTCATGTCGGCCAGGATGATCCGCGCCTGCAGCCCCATCAGCAGGAAGGCCAGGACGTTCAGGAAAAACACCGCCGAGGTCCAGACCGCGAAGCTGTGGATCCGCATCCGGGGCGGCGTGCGCAGGCCGGCCCGACGGGCGATGGTCATGGCGAAGGCGACCAGGCACAGCACGGGCGACAGGCCCAGCCGCTCGGCGACCACCCAGACGCCGAAGGCGGTGACGAACTCCAGGACGTTGCCACCCAGGGTGCCGCTGACCAGCGGGTTGAGCGCGCGCAGGACGTAGGCCAGCAGCACGCCCAGCAGCACGCCGCCCGGCGCGGCCAGGGCCAGCCGCCAGGCCAGGTCGCCATCGACCTCGCCCCGCGCCTGGAAGGCCAGGGCCGCCGAGAACAGCAGCAGGGCCGAGGCGTCGTTCAACAGGCTCTCGCCCTTCAGCACCGCGATCGAGCCGCGCGGCATCCGCACGCTGCTGAGGACGGCGGTGGCGGCGGCCGCATCCGGCGGCGCAACGATCGCGCCCAGCGCCAGAGCCGCGGCGATCGGTAAGCCGGCCATGGTCACGCCCAGCCAGGCCACTGCGCCGGCGCTGAACACCACCGCCATCACCGCCAGGGCGAACAGCGGCCGCCACAGCTTGCGCGCGTCGCCGACCGGGAAGTCGAACGCCGCGTCGACCAGGGCCGGAGCCAGGAATAGCGCCAGGGTGGTGTGCGGCTCCAGCGAGATGCGCGGCGCGCCCGGGACCAGGGCGATACAGACGCCGGCGGCGGCCAGCATGGTCGGATAGGGCACGGTCAGTCGACGCGACACCTGTAGCAGCAGAACCGCCGCCAACAGCAGGACCAGCAGACTCTCAAAGAAGCTCAAGCGGCGACCTCCAACCGTTGAGCAAGGTTAGGGGGCAACTTGACGTTCGACACAACGCTGTTTGTCGCCCGCCGGACTGTCGCAGTTCTGCGACGCTTCGCGCCCCTCCCCTGCCCGCCCGTCTAGCCGCGCCGGTCCCCGCGGCCGAGCCTGTCCGCAGAGGAAACGAGAAAGGAACTCCGCCCATGGCCAAGACGATGAAGGCCGCCGTCGTGCGCGAATTCGGCAAGCCGCTGGTCATCGAGGACGCGCCGATCCCCGAGCCCGGTCCCGGCCAGATCCAGGTCCGCATCCAGGCCTCGGGCGTCTGCCACACTGACCTGCACGCCGCCGAGGGCGATTGGCCGGTCAAGCCGAACCCGCCGTTCATCCCGGGCCACGAGGGCGTCGGCTTCGTCTCCGGCGTCGGCGCCGGGGTCAAGCACGTCAAGGAGGGCGACCGCGTCGGCGTGCCGTGGCTCTACAGCACCTGCGGCTATTGCAAGCACTGCCTGGGCGGCTGGGAGACCCTGTGCGAGAGCCAGCAGAACACCGGCTACTCCGTGAACGGCGGCTTCGCCGACTATGTCGTCGCCGATCCCAACTTCGTCGGCCATCTGCCGAAAGAGATCGGCTTCAACGAGATCGCGCCGGTGCTGTGCGCCGGGGTCACGGTCTACAAGGGCCTGAAGGTCACCGACACCAAGCCCGGCGACTGGGTGGTGATCTCCGGCGTCGGCGGCCTGGGCCACATGGCCGTGCAGTACGCCAAGGCCATGGGGATGAACGTCGCCGCCGTCGACATCGACGACGCCAAGCTCGACCTGGCCCGCCAGCTGGGCGCGACCGTCACCGTCAACGCCAAGACCAGCCAGGACCCGGCCGCCGAGATCAAGAAGCAGACCTCGGGCGGCGCGCAGGGCGTACTGGTCACGGCCGTCTCGCCGATCGCCTTCCGCCAGGCGCTGGGCATGGTCTCGCGCGGCGGCACCGTGGCCCTGAACGGCCTACCGCCCGGCGACTTCCCACTGTCGATCTTCGACATGGTGCTGAACGGCGTGACCGTGCGCGGCTCGATCGTCGGCACGCGCCTGGATCTTCAGGAGTCGCTGGACTTCGCCGCCGACGGCAAGGTCAAGGCGACGATCAGCACCGCCCGCCTGGATGACGTCAACGACGTCTTCGCGCGCATGCACAAGGGTCAGATCGAAGGCCGCGTCGTCCTGGACCTGACCCAATAGGCTGAAACAAAAACGGCCCGGGGCTCCCCACCCCGGGCCGTTCGAAACACATAGTCGCCTGAGTGTCGCTTAGTCGTCGCGGTGGACGCGTTCGCGGCGCTCGTGGCGTTCCTGGGCCTCGACACTCATGGTCGCCGTAGGGCGAGCATCCAGTCGGGCCAGACCGATCGGCTCCCCCGTCTCCTCGCAATAGCCATAGGAGCCATCCTCGACTCGGCGCAGGGCCTGGTCGATCTTGGAAATCAGCTTCCGTTGGCGATCGCGGGTACGAAGCTCGAGCGTACGATCAGCTTCCGAGGACGCGCGATCGGCTAGATCGGCGTGGTTCTCGGTTTCTTTCTGGAGATGAGCAACCGTCTCGCGAGATTCGCGGAGGATTTCCTCTTTCCAGGCCAGCAGCTTGTTCTTGAAATACTCAAGCTGCCGGTCGTTCATAAAAGGCTCGTCCTCGGAAGGACGATACCCAGACTCTTCGACTAGAACAGTGGCCGTTTGCATTAACGCCTCACGCCCCAATGAACGCAGCCCGAAACGGGCGGGTGCTTATACCAAAAGGTGAGCCGCGTTCAATGAACCTCGCGTGAGTAGCGCGTTCAGCACGCGCCGCTCCCGTGCGGGGCCCCAGACCGCGACGACGACAGGTGTAAAACGCGCGAACCGGCGAAGCGTGGCAGCAAGAAAACCAATTTGGTTCCCTGCCCCCGCTCATGGTCAGCGGCCTTGGCTCTGAAGCTTGGCCAGCTCGACCGCGGCGCGGGTCTCGATCTCGTTGAGGACGCCCTCAAGTTTCGGGTCGTCGGTATTCTCGCGCTGCTCGCGGATGGCGCGGGTCAGGCGGTCCAGCGTGCTGTGAGAGATGTCGCCGTCGATCATCGCGACGCGAACCTCGCCCAGGATGTCCAGGATCTGGTCGGCGCGGCGCACCGCGCGCTTCTTGCGTTCCAGCGGATTGCCGACCGCGCCGGTCTCCTGCAGGGCCAGAAGGGCGTCGACCGAGCCGACGCCCGACAGGCCGCCGACTGCAGCCGTGCTGGCCGCGCCGCTGGCGGCGTTGACCGAGGGCAGCGAAAAGCTCGACGACGAACCGCCGGCCGGTTTGGCCCGCGATGCGCCGGCCGCTCCTACGCTCCCCGTGCCTGAAACCTTCATCCAACAGCTCCAAAAAGCTCACACGCGTGAGTCATACTATCCCGACGCGAGATCATAATCTCCCCCGGCGTTTGAAGTATGGTTAATGCCGGGCAGAATCTGCCGGAGGGCGCCGAGCGGACCATCGGCCTTCCAGGAATCCCTTGAGTCACAAGGCCCTTCGAACTGGCCCGCTTCTGGCATGAGCGGCGTGGGGGCCTCTCCCCGCTACGAGATTGCCATGTCGCGTTCATTCTTCAGCACCGTTCTTCGCCCGGTCCTCGCCGCCGTGGTCGTCGCCTGCGCCTTCACGGCCGCACCGGCGTTCGCCAAGTCGCGCATCAAGGACATCGTCTCGTTCGAGGGCGTCCGCGACAACCCGCTGGTCGGTTACGGCATGGTGGTCGGCCTGAACGGCACGGGCGACAGCCTGCGCAACGCGCCGATGACCAAGCAGAGCCTGGAAGCGATGCTGGAGCGCCAGGGCGTCAACGTCCGCGACGCGACCCTGAACACCAAGAACACCGCCACGGTCATCGTCACCGCCAACCTGCCCCCCTTCGCGGCCGCGGGTTCGAAAATGGACGTCACCGTCTCGGCCCTGGGCGACGCCAAGAGCCTGCTGGGCGGCACCCTGATCGTCACCAGCCTGCAGGGCGCGGACGGCCAGACCTACGCCGTCGCCCAAGGCACGGTGCAGACCGGTTCGGTCTCGGCCGGCGGCGCTTCGGGCAGCTCGGTCACCAAGGGGGTTCCCACGGCGGGCCGGATCGCCGGCGGCGGCGTCATCGAGCGCGAAACCGGCTTCCAGATGGTCACCATGGACATCCTGCGCCTGACTCTGCGCAATCCGGACTTCACGACGGCGCGCCGTATCGCCGACGCCATCAACCAGAAATTCCCCAACTGCGCCCAGGCTCAGAACCCGACCATCGTCGCGGTGCGCGCCCCGGCCGGCATGGACATGATCAGCTTCGTCACCGCCATCGAGAACCTGCAGGTCGAGCCGGAAGGCCCCGCCAAGGTGGTCATCGACGAAGTGGCCGGCGTGATCGTGATGGGCGACGACGTCCGCATTAGCCAGGTGGCGATCGCCCAGGGCAACCTGACCATCTCGGTCCAGGAAACCCCGGCCGTCAGCCAGCCGGCGCCGTTCAGCCAGGGCCAGACCGCCGTCATCCCGCAGTCGACCGTCAGCGTCGACGAGGAGAAGGGCAAGAAACTGGTCACCCTGGGCGGCTCGCCCTCGCTGAAGAGCCTGGTCGGCGGCCTGAACGCCCTGGGCGTCACGCCCCGCGACATGATCTCGATCCTGCAGGCCGTGAAGGCCGCGGGCGCCCTGCAAGCCGACATCGAGGTGATGTGATGAGCGCTCTGTCCACCATCTCCACCCTGGTTCCGCAGTTCGGCGCCGCGGTCTCGGCCACCAAGACCGCCGCCGACGCGGTCAAGGCCGCCGCGACCGCCGCCAAGGACACCGCCCAGCGCGCCAAGATCGCCGAGACGGCCAAGACCTTCGAGTCCTCGTTCCTGTCGGTGATGATGCAGCAGATGTTCGAAGGCGTGAAAACCTCCGAGCCCTTCGGCGGCGGCCAGGGCGAGGAGATGTTCAAGTCGATGCTGACCGACGCGATGTCCAAGGAAGTCACCAAGTCCGGCGGCGTCGGCCTGTCCAGCACGATCCAGCGCGAAATGCTGAAGATGCAAGGTCTGAAGGAATAGCCATGGCCATCGCCGCCCTCGACGCCGACGACCGCGTCCACCAGCTGACCCTGCTGACCGAACGCCTGACCGAGCTGGTCGCCAAGGAAGCTACGGCCTTCGAGAACCACCGCCCGCACGAGGCGGCGCAATATGTCGAAGAGACCGCCAAGCTCGCCAATGTCTATCGGCACGAGTCGATGCGGGTGCGGGCCAATGTCGCCCTGGTCGAGGCCGCCCGGCCCGAACTGCGCCAACGCCTGATGCGCGCGACCGAAGCCTTCGACGCCGTGCTGGCTCGCCAGTCCCGCGCCGTCGCCGCCGCCAAGACCGTCACCGAGGGCCTGGTCCACGCCGTGGCCACCGAGATCGCCAACCAGCGCGCCGCCCCTGCCACCACCTACGGCGCCGGCGCCATGATCAATGACCGCCCCGCCCTGGGCTCGGCGATCACGCTGAACCGCAAGGCCTAGACCAATTCAAAGACGGCGGCGGGCCTGCCCGCCCCGTCCGGGTCGCCGAAGTCGGCGACCACATGCTCGGCCACGACCCGCAGGCGGTCGGCCGGCAGGGACGCGCGCCAGGGGTCGCCGATCAGCACCGCGATCCCCGCCGCGACGCAGCGCTCCAGGAAGGCCAGAACCCGCACCGCCAGGTCCGGGTCGTAGAAGAGATCGCCCACCAGCATCAGATCGACGTCCGGCGGATCGCCTTTCGTCAGATCGGCGAGCACGGCCTCGACCGCCACGCCGTTTGCGGCGGCGTTTAGGCGTGTTGCGGCGATGGCATAGGGATCGACGTCGGCGGCGACGACCGCGCTCGCGCCCGCCAACATTGCCGCGATCGCCACCAGGCCCGAGCCGGCGCCCAGGTCCAGCACGCGCTTGCCCGTGACGACCTCCGGTCGGTCCAACACATGCCGCGCCAAGGCCAGCCCGCCGCCCCAAGGCCGCGCCCAGTAAGGCGAGCCGAAGTCCGGATCGGCGTCGGCCAGCCGCATCAGCCCGCTGCGCGGCCCGGCGCGATGCAGGCGGATCTCGGGCACGCCGGGGACGGGCTCCAGCGGCAGGTTGGCCAGGATGAAGGCGGCGATGTCCAGGGTCAGGCTCCCAACACGATCCGCCGCTCCACGCCGATGGCGTCGAGGAAGTCCTCATCGTGGCTGACGACCAGCAGCGCGCCATCATAACCCGAAAGCGCCGCCTCGACCGCTTCGATCGAGGACAAATCCAGATGGTTGGTCGGCTCGTCCAGGATCAAGAGCTGCGGCGGAACGGCCGCGCACAGCACGCAGGCCAGGGCTGCTCGTAGGCGCTCGCCGCCGCTGAGCGTCCCGGCGACCTGATGGGCGGCGGCGTTGCGGAACAGGAAGCGGGCCAGGGCCGCGTGGGCGTCATTGACGCTGGCGGCCGGGTTCAGGCGGCGGAAGTTCTCCAGGATGGTCTCCTCGTCGTTCAGCAGCGCCGCCCGCTGGTCCAACAGGGCCACGGGCACGGAGAGCCTGACTTCGCCGGTGGTCGGCAAGAGATCACCCGTCGCCAGCCGGATCAGGGTCGTCTTGCCGGTCCCGTTCGGCCCGACCACTGCCACCCGTTCGGGACCGGCCAGGCGGAACGACAGCTCTTCGATCACCGGCGTCCCGTCCGGCCAAGCGAAGCCGACCGCGTCGAAGGCCAGAACTGCCCGCCCCTCCGGCAGATGACTGGAGGGCAGATCGAAGCCCAGGGTGCGAGCCCTTTCGACCCGCGCCTCGGCGGCCGCCTTGGCGTCGGCGGCTTGGCCCGTCCGCTTTTCGGCCAGCTTGCCTTCGCGCGCGCCGCTGTTCTCGGCCCGCTCGGCCATCATGCCCAAGACGATTTTGGGTTCACTGCCCTTGGCGGCGAACTTGCGGCCGCCGGCGTCGCGGCGGTCCTTGCGCTCGCGAGCTTGCTGGGCCTCCCGAGCGACACGGCGGACCTCGCGCTCGGCGTGGTCAAGGTCGCGCTGGGCGGCGTCGGCCTCCAGCGTCTTGCGCTCGGCATAGAGGTCGTAGCCACCGCCATAGGACCGCGCGCCCAGCGACGACAGCTCGACGATCCGGTCCATGCCGCGCAGCAAGGAACGATCGTGGCTGACCACCACAGCACCTCCCTTCCAGCGCGCCAGCACCCTGGAGACGATCTCGCGCGCTTCGGCGTCGAGATTGTTGGTGGGTTCGTCCAGCAGCAGCACGTCGGGGCGGGCGATCAGCAGCCGCGCCAGCCCCGCCCGCGTCGCCTGGCCGCCCGACAGCGCCGCCGCCGGCCGCTCGGGATCGAGGCCCGCCAGACCGACATCAGCCAGGGCCTGGTCCAGCCGCGCGGGCAGCTCCCAATCAGCGTCGGACAGATCGGTCTCGTCGCCCTCCCCGCGCTCGATGCGCGTCAGGCGATCCCAGTCAGGCCTCACGCCCAGCAGGTCGGCCAGCCGCGCACCGGGCGAGACGTTCGGCGTCTGCTCCAGGCTGGCTACGGTCCCGGCGCGGGTGATCGCTCCGGACAGCGGCGGACGCGTCCCGGCGATCAGCGCCAGCAAGGTCGACTTGCCCACGCCATTGCGGCCGACGAGGCCGATGCGCTCGGCCCCGATGGAGAGGTTCAGGTTTTCGAAAAGCGGCCGGCCGTCAGGCGTGGCGGCGGAAACGGCATCCAGGGTGACGAAGGACATGCAAACCCACGGTCAGGGAAACGGGAAGGACGAAGCGGTCTTCCGGCTTGCTGATCATGGGAGCCTCCATCGAAGCAGGATTTGGGGGATGTGAGGCGGGGGTCTACGCCCGCGAACGCGGTTCGGCAAGACCGCAAGGATCGGGTGTCGCCTCGTCGGAGCGCACGCGAGAACCGGCGAAAGAGGAGTTTCAGATGACCTATGCCGTCACCAGCCTGCCCGCCGAACTGTTCGCGCCCCTATTCGCGATGGACGATGAAGCCCTGGCCGCGCGCGGCGCGCGCCGGATGATCGCCGATGCGCCGGTCGGCTATCCCTGCCGTGTCAGCCTGGACGACGCCCAGCCCGGCGAGACCCTGATCCTGGTCAACTACGAGCACCAGTCAGCGCCGACGCCGTTCCGCGCCAGCCACGCCGTGTTTGTTCGGGAGGGCGTGGCGCCGGTGTCGATGATTGGCGAGATGCCGCCCGCCCTTCGCCGCCGCCTGCTCTCGCTACGGGCCTTTGATACGAACGGCATGATGATCGCCGCCGACATCGTCGACGGCGCCGAAGCGAGCAACCTCATCGCCCAGATGTTCGAAAATGCACAAGTCGCCTACCTGCACGCCCACTACGCCAAGTGGGGCTGCTACGCGGCGCGGATCGACAGGGCCTAGCTCGGGGCCATCGCGTGCAGGACCCAGATCAGCGAGCCGACACCGCCCAGGAACACCAGGCCGTCGATCACGATCGAGCGCGGCTTGGGAGCCTTCAGAGCGTCGAAAGCGTCCTGCTTGGCGCCCTGCTTTCCACCGGCTGCGGCCTTGGCCATGACTGGCTCCTGCATCTCCGGGCTTCTGCCCGACCGTGACGCTTAGACCATGCGTGGACTGAAGAACCCGCTTCCAAACAGGGTTTCGGAAATCCGAACAGGCTTGATCAGAAGCAGCCTCCCTGGAGCAGCGACGGCTGCATCGAAGGGTCGGAGTTGCGCAGGCGGCGATACGTCCGGCAATGCGCCTGACGCTCGGCGTCCTTGTCGTAGAGCGACGGCTGTTTTGGTGACGGTTGATGGTCTTGCCATCTGCGCTCGTCGATCGGCCCGACGAACCTGGGCGATGGGCGCTTGTCACGACGACCGCCCCACTCGCCGTAGCAGCGTTCCTTCTCGTCCTCGGTCAGGTGCTCGCTGGTGGAGCCGCTGCAGGCCCGGCGGTAACGGCCCCATCCCCATTCGGGCGCGCCCTCGGTGAGCCGCCAGCGCTCGACGGCCTTGGGATCGACGCGCCAGGCGGGGTCGACGGCGAGGGGCGCGGGCGCGGCTGTGGCGGCTTCGGCAACGCCCTCATCCGAGATCGTCGTCGAGGCCTCGTCCGCCGCTGTCGGCCGGACCGAACTCCGCCCAGCCCTCGCTGCCGATGGCCGGCGCTCCCGCTCTCGTTCCGGTCTTTCCAACGCCAAGATCATGATCGGAACCTCCGCCACGGGCGGCGCACGTTCGAGCAAGGCCAGCCCCGCCAGAACCGAGGCGTTGACCAAGACGCCGCCCGCGCCGGCGATCCATCGCCTGGTCCCCGTGCCCCGCCCCATGCGCCCGCCACCTCCGGTTAAGTTGGCGGAAAGGACGCGCTCTGCTGGCGCCGCTTTCGAGGCGCGAACATGGCCAAGCGGCGCCGCGCCAAAGTGTCGGACTGCTGACATCCGCTGTCAGCAGAAACGCCGCCTCGCGGGCGCGACATTTGTTCGCAACTTGTTCTTGTGTTAATCCGCGCTTCGAGCCCTACATATAGCCGCTGCGCCGCGACCAAATTCGCGGTCCAACGTTCCGGAAAACATGGCCGAGCAACTGAACTTCATCCGCGTTCGCGGCGCCCGTGAGCACAATCTCAAGGACGTCAACGTCGACATCCCGCGTGGCGAGCTGGTCGTGCTGACCGGCCTGTCGGGCTCGGGCAAGTCGTCGCTGGCGTTCGACACGATCTATGCCGAGGGCCAGCGTCGCTACGTGGAGAGCCTGTCGGCCTATGCGCGTCAGTTCCTGGAGCTGATGAGCAAGCCGGACGTCGATCTGATCGAAGGCCTGTCGCCCGCGATCTCGATCGAGCAGAAGACCACCTCGCGCAACCCGCGCTCGACCGTCGGCACCGTGACCGAGATCCACGACTACATGCGCCTGCTGTGGGCGCGGGTCGGGGTTCCCTATTCGCCGGCCACCGGCTTGCCGATCGAAAGCCAGACCATCAGTCAGATGGTCGACAAGATCACCGCCCTGCCCGAGGGCACGCGCCTCTACCTGCTGGCCCCCGTCGTTCGCGACCGCAAGGGCGAGTACAAGAAGGAGATCGCCGAGTGGCAGAAGGCCGGCTTCCAGCGGCTGAAGATCGACGGCGAGTATTATCCGATCGAAGACGCCCCGGCGCTCGACAAGAAGTTCAAGCACGACATCGACGTGGTCGTGGACCGCGTGGTCACCAAGCCCGAGATGGAACAGCGCCTGGCTGACTCCATCGAGCAGGCCCTGCGCCTGGCCGACGGCCTGGCGGTCGCCGAGTTCGCCACTATCGAAGAGGGTGAGAAGGAGCCGAAGCGCATCCTGTTCTCGGAACGCTTCGCCTGCCCGGTCAGCGGCTTCACGATCGCCGAGATCGAGCCGCGGCTGTTCTCGTTCAACAATCCGGCGGGCGCCTGCCCGGCATGTGACGGCCTGGGCGCCAAGCTGGCTTTCGACGCCGACCTGATCGTGCCCGACCGCGAGCGCAGCCTGCACAAGGGCGCCGTCGCCCCGTGGGCCAAGGGTCCCTCGCCGCTCTATACCCAGACCCTGCAGGCCCTGGCCCGTCACTACGGCTTCTCGATGGACGAGCCCTGGTACAAGCTGCCGGCCGATGCCCGCGACGTCGTGCTGCAAGGCAGCAAGGGCACAAAGATCAAGTTCGTCTATGACGACAACGCCCGCAAATACGAGGTCGAAAAGCCTTTCGAGGGCGTGCTGCCGAACCTGGAGCGCCGCTGGCGCGAAACGGACTCCAGCTGGGTGCGCGAGGAGCTGGGCCGCTACCAATCCGACACCCCGTGCGAGGTGTGCCACGGCAAGCGCCTGAAGCCCGAAGCCCTGGCCGTGAAGATCGCGGCCATGGACATCGCCGAGGTGTCGATGCTGGCCATCCGTCCAGCGCGGGACTGGTTCGCCGGCCTGGAAGGCCAGCTGACCGACAAGCAGATGGAGATCGCTCGCCGGATCCTGAAGGAGATCAATGATCGCCTGCGGTTCCTGGTCGATGTCGGCCTGGACTACCTGAACCTCTCGCGCGGCTCGGGCACCCTGTCGGGCGGCGAGAGCCAGCGCATCCGCCTGGCCAGCCAGATCGGCTCGGGCCTGACCGGCGTGCTCTACGTGCTGGACGAGCCGTCGATCGGCCTGCACCAGCGCGACAACACCCGCCTGCTGCAATCGCTGCAGGGTCTGCGCGACCTGGGCAATTCGGTGCTGGTGGTCGAGCACGACGAGGAAGCCATCCTCACCGCCGACTATGTCATCGACATGGGTCCGGCCGCCGGCGTGCATGGCGGCCAGATCATCGCCGAGGGCAAGCCGGCCGAGGTGATGGCCAATCCCAACAGCATCACCGGCCAGTACCTGACCGGCGCCCGCGAGATCGAGGTGCCCGAACAGCGCCGGCCGATCAGCAAGAAGAAGGTGCTGAAGGTCGTCGGCGCCACCGGCAACAACCTCAAGAACGTCACGGCCGAGATCCCGGTCGGGACCTTCACCTGCATCACCGGCGTGTCGGGCGGCGGCAAGTCGACCTTCACGATCGAGACCCTGTACAAGGCGGCCGCGCGCCGCCTGAACAACGCCAGCGACGCCCCCGCCCCGCACGAGCGGATCGAGGGCCTGGAGCAGTTCGACAAGGTCATCGACATCGATCAATCGCCCATCGGCCGCACCCCGCGCTCGAACCCTGCGACCTATACCGGCGCCTTCGGTCCGATCCGCGACTGGTTCGCGCAGCTACCGGAAAGCAAGGCGCGCGGCTACGGCCCCGGCCGCTTCAGCTTCAACGTCAAGGGCGGCCGCTGCGAGGCCTGCCAGGGCGACGGCGTCATCAAGATCGAGATGCACTTCCTGCCCGACGTCTACGTCACCTGCGATATCTGCAAGGGCAAGCGCTACAACCGCGAAACCCTGGACGTGCTGTTCAAGGGCAAGACCATCGCCGACGTGCTGGACATGACCGTCGAAGAGGCCGCCGACTTCTTCAAGGCCGTGCCGCCGATCCGCGACAAGATGGAGACCCTCAAGCGCGTGGGCCTCAGCTACGTCAAGGTCGGCCAGCAGGCGACGACCCTGTCGGGCGGCGAGGCCCAGCGGGTCAAGCTGTCCAAGGAGCTGTCGCGCCGGGCCACCGGCCGCACGCTGTATATCCTCGACGAACCGACCACCGGCCTGCACTTCGAGGACACCAAGAAGCTGCTCGAGGTGCTGCACGAGCTGGTCGACCAGGGCAATACCGTGGTCGTCATCGAGCATAACCTCGACGTCGTGAAGACCGCCGACTGGCTGCTGGACTTCGGTCCCGAGGGCGGCGACGGCGGCGGCCAGGTGGTGGCTGTCGGCTCGCCCCAGGACGTGGCCAAGGTCGAGGCCAGCTGGACCGGCCGCTACCTCAAGGAGCTGCTGGACCGCCACGAGGAACGCCGCAAGGCGCGGGTCGCCGAGCTGAAGAAAAGCAAGCGCGCTTAGAAACAAAGAAGCCCCGAAGAGCGATCTCCGGGGCTTCTTCTTTAGGAGGCTCTACCAGCCGCCGTTGCCGGCGCTGGGCGCGGGCGGAGCCTCGCGGTCCTTGAGTTCCTTGTAGATCGACGGCGGCGGGGCGAAGACGATCAGGGTGGTCAGCACCTGGATCACGCCCGAAAACAGCGCCTGGACGACGCCGGCCGGCGTGAAATAGGCAGCCAGCGAGCTGGTGTCGGCGCGCATCATCTTGCCGGTGGCGGCGAAGTCGCCCGAGGCGATCAGACCGACGGCCGAGACGATGGTCCAGATCAGCAGCACCACGATGATGCTCATCACGGCGGCCAGGAAGTAGGCGCCCAGCAGCGGCCAGAACAGCCCCTTGGTCTGCGGCATCGACTTGAACAGCGTGATCTTGCCGGTGTCGAAGGTGACGGCGGGCGCGAACGACAGGCGAATGGCCAGCCAGATCACCGCACAGAACGATCCCAGCAGGCCGGCAAGCGCCAGGAAAGCGCCGGTGGCGCCGCCCATCGCGCCCAGGAAGCCGGTGACGGCGGAACCCAGGAACAGCGCGCCCATCAGGACCAGGGCGGTCAGCAGCCAGACCGCCGCCTGGCGCAACTCGTCCTTGCCCAGGCGCAGATAGGCCATGCGGCTGTCGTCATGGCGCAGCACCAGACGGTTCAGAGCCGCGAACGTCACGCCGTTCTGGATCAGGCTGATCGGCAGCATCCACAGGGTCAGCGGGCTGAGCGCCGAGGCCAGGCGGAAGAACTCGTCCGGATCCGGATTGTTGTTGTCCTGCATGTAGCCGAGGAAGGCTTCAAGCTGCGGCCCGAAGAACTGGATGGCGGCGACGTTGGTCAGGATCGACACCACCGTCATGACCCCCGCCCAGATGGCCACGGTCTTCAGGTTTTCCCGCACCAGCCGGAAACCGGAGAAGGCCGCGTCGGAGGCCGAGAACTTGGACATGTGTGGCCCTGGAAAGGATCGTGAATTGGCCGACAGGCCTAACAAGGTTCGAGCCGCTTCGACAGGCCTTCTCCCCACTTTTCGGGTGCGGGTCAGTCGTGCAGGCCGGCGTCGATCTCATCTTGATTGAGGTGGGCGAAGGCGCGGGCCGGAGCCGAGGTCACGACCACCGCCTGCAGGGTCAGGACGATCGGCACCAGGAAGATATTGACCAGCGAAGCCGAGATCAGAGCCGAGTAGCCCGTCACCAGGCTGATGATCCAGCCGACCAGCGCGCCCGTAATCGTGCCGACGATCGAGATCACCGCCGTCATGACGATGACCAGTCCGTACATCGCCAGCAGCCGCCAGAACTGGCCGTGCGTTTGGATCCAGGCGGTGCGCACGTCGATATGGTGGTGCGAGAAGGCGTGCGGGCCCAGCAGCGACAGCCGCACGGCGATCCACAGCGACAGGCCGATCACGGCCAGGCCGCCCAGGAACGCGAACCAGGTCGCCGCGCCGCCCGACAGCAGGGCCGTGCCCAGCACCACCGCGCCCGAAGGGATGACCGTGGCCAGCAGCGCCGCCACCCAGGTGATGAGCGAGACGATGAGCAGCTGGATCTCTTCCTTGCCCAGCCGCAGATAGGCGAAGCGCTTGTCGCCGGGCTGAAGCACCGAGCGGATGATCCCCGCGGCCAGCACGGCGCCGATCGCCAGGGCCAGAATGATCAGCAGCAGCATGGCGCCGCCCAGATGGGTGACCAGCTCCAGGATCTCGCGCGGATCGGCGGACGAGCCGCGCCCCTGAAGCACCGCCCGGCCTTCAGGGCCCAGCACGATTTGGACGATCACGCCCAGGATCGGCAGCATGACGAGCGCGAAGGCCGCCCAGGCCGCGATGGCCTTGGGCTTGCGGCGCAGGGTGCGGACGCCCTCGAGGGCGGCGTCGACGGGGCGAACAGACATCTAGGCGTCCTGCAGGGCCGCGCGGCGGCGGTAGACATGGGCCAGGGCGCCGGCCCAGGCCGGCATGGCGTAGAAATAGGCGCAAAAGGCCAGGATCGCTGCGACGACTAGGCCTTGCGGCGCGAAACGCATCGCCGTGCTCAGCAGCAGCACCGGCAGCACGATCACGACCCCCACCGCCAGAAGCACCGGCACATAGCCCTTGGTCAGCGGAAAAGCGCTCAGCACCCGCACGCCCGACTGCTCGACCGTGGCCGGGGCCGACAGCGACAGGCGCAGGCCCAGCCAGATCAGGATGGCGAGGCTGGCCAAGGGGACCAGAGCGATGACGAAGCCGGCCGGGCCGGCGCTGGCGTAAGCCGCCTTCCACCCCGTCGTCGTGCTGGCGTCGAAGTCGGGCGCGGCGGTGCGGGCGATGCCCAGCGACACGCCGCCGACGATGATCATCAGGATCGCGCCGATCAGCAGGAACAGGGCCAGGATCATCGCCTGCGCGCCCAGCAGCCGCCACTCGTCGCGTCCCCAGCGCAGGCCCTTGATCCCGCCTTGTCGGCCGAAGGCGCGACGGAACAACGCCCCCTGCGCGATGACGACGGCCAGGATAGCGACGGCCGCGCTCAGGCCCGACGGCAGCAGGTTGGACGTTACGCCCAGCACGGCCGCCAGGGTCAGAGCGCCCCAGCAGTCCTTCACCGCGCCCGTCACGTCGGACAAGCCCGCGCGCAGCGTCGCGCCGACCATCGCCGATCCGTCCTTCATTCCAACCTCCGCCGCGGCCCTCACCCATGAGTCGCCGCGCCGGGCCAATCTATGGCGTCGCGAGGCGTCTGGCGATGGCGTCCTAGGGCTGCTGGGTCAGGGCGCGGTGGGCGGCGGCCCAGGGCGCATAGAACAGGAGCTGCAAAACCGCGCCCAGCACCGACATCACCACCGCCAGGGCGGCCAGGAACGGCCAGATCGCGCGCAACAACGTCATCGGAGCCTGGCTCAGCAGAACGTCCACGCCCCCCGCGCTTTGCAGCCCCGACAGCGAACCGGCGAAGGCGACAATCAGGCCGACGACGATCCCGCCAGCCACGACCTCCAGCAGCAGCACCAGCAACACGATCAGCAGCGCCACGCCCAGCAGTTTCAGGGCGTGGCCCTTGGTCAGGCTCCAGGACTCGAACAGACGAAACTGGTTGTCGACGAAGGTCATCGGCAGAGCCAGGGACAGGCGCAGCGCCAGCCACAGCAGGACCGCGCCAGCGACGATGGCGCCGCCGGTTCCCGTGACGATGGCCGCCATGACGCCATTCTCGCCGCCACCGAACCCGGCGATGGCCGTCAGCACCGCCACCAGCAGCACGACGACGAAGACGACGATCATCGCCAGGACCTGCTCGACCAGCATCAGCAGGGTGAGCCACATTTCGCGCGAACCGACCCGCAGATAAGCCCAGGCCGACTGCTCCGGCGACAGCACCGCCCGGAAGACCGCCGCGCAAAGCACCGCCGAGACGAAGCTCGACCACAGCCAGTAGAGCATGTTCAGCGCCATCATTCCCGACTGCATCCGCATCAGCCGGTTCAGGTACTCGGCGTCATCGCCCGTCTGGGCGGCGGCCTGGAACATCAGCATGAAGTCCGGCCCCATGGCCGCCACGCACAGCAACGCCGGCAGAGCCAGTGCGACGACCAGGGCCAGTCCCCAGCCGATCACCGCCAAAGGCTTGCGCGCGATCACGCCGAAACCGGCCGTCGCGGCCGCGGTCACGGAAAAGCTCGCCATCTTCCCTCCTCGTGCTCGCCTCATGCGCGCCAGGCGCGAAGGCTCCTTCCCCTCGCGTGAGCCTACACGCAGGTTTCGCCAAGCGACAGCCGGGGGTATAGGGCGCGCCATGAATTCGAATTCGACCCACAAGCCCGCCCCCATCGCCATTCACGTCGTGGGCGGCGGCCTGGCCGGCTCCGAGGCCGCCTGGCAGATCGCCCAGGCTGGCGTGCCCGTCATCCTGCACGAGATGCGCAAGGACGACGCCACCGGAAAGGTCACCACCGACGCCCACCACACTGACGGCCTGGCCGAGATGGTGTGCTCCAACTCGTTCCGTTCGGACGACTGGCAGTTCAACGCCGTGGGCCTGCTGCACGCCGAGATGCGCAAGCTGGACAGCCTGATCATGGCTTGCGCCGACCAGCACCAGGTGCCGGCCGGCGGCGCCCTGGCCGTCGACCGCGACGGCTTCTCGGCCGAGGTCACCAAGCGCCTGTCCGAGCACCCGCTGGTCACCATCGTGCGCGAGGAGATCGCCGGCCTGCCGCCGGAAGAGTGGGACAATGTCATCGTCGCCACCGGCCCGCTGACCTCGCCCGCCCTGGCCCAGGCGATCCTGGACGCCACCGGCGAAGGCCAGCTCAGCTTCTTCGACGCCATCGCTCCGATCATCCATTTCGACTCGATCGACATGGACAAGGCGTGGCGCCAGTCGCGCTACGACAAGGAAGGCCCCGGCGGCGACGCCGCCGCCTACATCAACTGCCCCATGAACAAGGAGCAGTACGAGGCCTTCATCGACGCCCTGCTGGAAGGCCCCAAGTCGGAATTCAAGGAGTGGGAGAACGTCCCCTATTTCGACGGCTGCCTGCCGATCGAGGTGATGGCCGAGCGTGGCCGCGAGACCCTGCGCCACGGCCCGATGAAGCCAGTCGGCCTGACCAACCCGCGCGACCCGACCGTCAAGTCCTACGCCATCGTCCAACTGCGACAGGACAACGCCCTGGCCACGCTGTGGAACATGGTCGGCTTCCAGACCAAACTGAAGCATGGCGTCCAGGCTGACACCTTCAGGATGATCCCGGGCCTGGAGAACGCCCAGTTCGCCCGCCTGGGCGGCCTGCATCGCAACACCTTCATCAATTCGCCCAAGCTGCTGGACCGCTCGCTGCGCCTCAAGGCCCATCCGCGCCTGCGCTTCGCCGGCCAGGTGACGGGCGTGGAAGGCTATGTCGAGAGCGCCGCCATGGGCCTGCTGACAGGCCGTTTCGCCGCCGCCGACCGCAAGGGCGCGCCGATCGACGCCCCGCCGCCGACGACGGCCCTGGGCGCTCTGGTCGAGCACATCACCGGCGGCCACCTGGCGGCCGGCAACGGTCCGGGCAGCTTCCAGCCGATGAACATCAACTACGGGCTGCTGCCGCCGCTAGAGGCCCCCAAGGTCGACGAAGAGGGCAAGAAGATTCCGCTCAAAGAGCGCGGACGGGCCAAGAAACGGCTGATGAGCCTGCGCGCCCTGGCCGATCTGGACGCCTGGCAGGCCGGTTGATCCCAAAATCGAGCCCTTAAGGAGGCCCGCCCCGGCGACGGCGGCGGGCTTCTTCTTGCCTGCCGCAAACGTCAACCGCGGCTGTTCATTGGGCAGAATTTTCAACCCTTTATCAGCGTTTTCACGCCACATCCTCCCGCGAGGAAACGCGACCGGATTGCGGCGCTCAGTTTTTGACAAATGCTACAAAGTTTCATCTGACACCGGTTTCTCTTGCAGATGACACCGGTATCCGTTAGCGCTACCAGCCTTTTCTGGGACCGGCCGTCCACTCAAAAAGAGCCGGGACCTTTTTCAACTTTCCGGGAGGGAACCGTGCAAATTAATTCCAAGCATCGCCGCGCATGCGCGCTTCTGGCTCAAGCGTCCCTGGGCGCCTTGACCATCGCCGCCGCCAGCCTGTCGGCCAGCGCCGCCTTCGCTCAGGAGCAGGCCGCGCCTGCCCCCGCGCAAGCCGCCCCGGCTCCTGAAGCCGAAAGCGCCGAAGTCGAAGCCGTCGTCGTCACCGGCTATCGCGCCGCCCTGCAGAGCGCCATCAGCCTGAAGCGCAACTCGAACACGATGGTCGACGCCATCAACGCCGAGGACATCGCCGACTTCCCCGACGCCAACTTGGCCGAGTCGCTGCAGCGCCTGCCGGGCGTCTCGATCGACCGTGAAAACGGCGAAGGCCGCACCATCACCGTCCGCGGCCTGGGCAGCGACTTCACCCGCGTGCGCCTGAACGGCCTGGAAGCCCTGTCGACGGCTGGTCCGTCGGCCGCCGGCGACAGCGCCAACCGCTCGCGCGGTTTCGACTTCAACACCTTCGCCTCGGAACTCTTCAACGCCCTGAAGGTCCAGAAGACCGCCTCGGCCGAGACCGACGAAGGTTCGCTGGGCGCCACCGTCGACCTGGAAACCGGTCGCCCGCTGAGCTTCAAGGGCCGTCGCCTGGCCCTGTCGGTGCAGGACGCCTATTACAAGAACGGCGGCAGCCACTCGCCGCGCTTCGCCGGCCTGGTCTCGGACCGCTGGGACACCAACTGGGGTGAATTCGGCGCCCTGTTCTCGCTGGCCTTCAACAAGCGCAGCCAAGTCATCGACAGCTACGCCCGTCAGGCCGGCCAGTCGGACTACCTGTATCGTCAGTCGACGTTCCTGGGCACGGGTTCGACCACTGCGACCCCGGGTCGCCAGGGCTTCGCCGCCCCGACTGGCACCGCCTGCAACAATGGCGTGATCCCCGGCGTCAACATCACCAACGCCGCGGTCTGCTCGGCCCTGACGGGTTCGAATCCGGCCGCCTACAACCTGATCAACAACCCGACGACGGCCACCGTCGCCAACGGCCAGATCACCGCCGCCGGCCCGCTGGCCCGCATCCCGGCTCTGGCCACCCTGAACCAGCAGGACCTGGACCAGAAGCGCACCGGCATGACCGGCGCCCTGCAATGGCGTCCGACCAGCCGCACCACGGTGTCGCTGGACTGGGCCTATTCGGAGCTGAAGCAGGACTCGGTCAACTACCAGATCCAGACCGTCGGCCTGAACCGTAACAACACCAACGCCAACCTGAACGGCATCAGCGCCAGCAGCGACATCGCCACCAAGCGCGCTCTGTACGCCAACTGCACGGCGCGAGCGGCCAGCGCGATCCAGGACGCCATCGACTGCGGCCAGTCCATGAACGGCGGCGCGCTCGTCCCGGGCATGGCCTTCAGCTACAACCCCAACAACCTCGACCCGTACGACTACTACAACAATCGTGGTTCGGTGGGTTACGTGGCCGACCCGGCCGGCATCGCGATGCTGACCCAGTTCATCGGCCGCCCGTCGGTGAAGCTGATCGACGGCGCTCTCAGCGCTTCGGGCGCCAACGCCGACTACCTGAAGCTGGGTAACGTCGACCTGCGCTCGGCCGCCGACGCCGCCTTCTTCAGCACCTACTTCCGTCAGACCTCGCTGCGCCTCGACCACGAGTTCAATGACCGGTTCTCGATGACCGGCATTTACGGCAAGTCGTCGTCGAACAATAAGACCCAGGGCCTGCTGGCGGACTTCATCCGTCTGGACAGCGGTCAGGGCGTGGCCGGCAACGACTACCTCGTCTACGACGCGCGCGGCGGTGGCGACATGCCGATGCTGAACCTGGGCTTCGACGCGACGCAGACGGGCGCCTGGGACTTCGTGAAGGGCTACTCGGCCCTGCGCCACTTCCAGCGCTACACCCGCAACGACTACGAAACCTTCCGCTTGGACTTCAAGTACGACCTGGACGACAACTACGCCGTCCGGTTCGGCGCCAGCCGCCGCAAGTACGGCTTCGGCACCTCGGAATATCGCCGTCTGACCGGCGAAACGCTGAACCCGTCGCTGCGTGAAGGCAATTCGAACATCGCCTCGGTCAGCAAGATCATCAACTGGGGCACCGGCCTCGACGTCCCGGCCGGCACCACGACCTCGTTCCTGGCGCCCGACCTGAACAAGATGGTCAGCCTGTTCAACTTCGACTGTAACTGCATCAACAAGTACGGCGACTGGCGTCTGTCGTACCTGGCGAGCGCGGCCAACCGCTATTCGGTCGACGAAACCAGCACCAGCTACTACGTCCAGTTCGACTACGACACCGAGCTGTTCGGTCGTGAGCTGCGCGGTAACCTCGGCGGCCGCTATGCGATCACCGAAATCGACTCCGACGGCCTGACCAACACCTCGCGTCCGATCTCGGGCCACAACAAGTACAACGACTTCCTGCCCTCGCTGAACGCCTCGTACGAGGTCTATGACAACATGCTGCTGCGCTTCGGCGCCGCCAAGGTCATGGCCCGTCCGCTGCTGGCCAACCTGGCCCCGAACGTGACCTCGATCAGCGTGCCCTCGAACGGCGCGACGGTCGGCGGCTCGCTGACGGTCGGCAATCCGAAGCTGGAACCGTTCCGCGCCACCAACCTGGACCTGAGCCTGGAATGGTACTTCCAGCCCGGCGCCCTGGTCTCGGTCGCGGTGTTCAACAAGGACATCTCGAACTTCCCGCAGACCCTGGTCTCGGCCTCGAACCTCAGCGCGTTCCTGGACGCCGACGCCATCGCGGCGCTGCGCGCGGCCCAGACCAACCCGCAGGCGGTCGCCTATATCGACGCCAACAACCCGTTCGACGTTCGCCAGTTCGGCGATGCGCCCGGCGGCTACATCCGCGGCATCGAGTTCAACTACCAGCAGAACCTGACCTTCCTGCCCTGGTACTTCAAGAACCTGGGCGTGCAGTTCAACGCCACGCACCTGCAGTCGGAGATGGAGTACATCGTGACTCCGGCCAACGCCCGCCTGGGCACGGCCGCCATCACCGCCAAGGGCCCGTTCACCGGCGCCTCGCCGAACGCCTTCAACTTCACCGTCTATTATGAAGTCGAGAAGTTCAGCGCCCGCCTGTCGTCGGCCTACCGCACCAACTACAAGACCCAGTACCCGATCGCGGCCGGCACCTGTGAGCCGGGCTACTGCGACAGCCCGCTGGTCAACGACTTCCTGGGCAACAAAAGCACGTTCAACCTGGACGGCTCGATGACCTACAAGCTGAACGACAACATCACGTTCTCGCTGGAAGCCCTGAACCTGACGAACCAGACGGAGAACCGCTGGGCCTACGAGAACGACCCGGTCGTGACGCGTTACGCCGCGGTCGGCCGCTCGATCTTCGGCGGCGTCCGCTTCGTCTACTGATCTAGAGCGTTAATTCCTCCCAACGCTTTGACTGGGGCCGCGTCGACACCGACGCGGCCCTTTCTTTTTTTGTCATGCAGCCTTCCGCGCCGGGGGACGTTCGCCCCCGCATGACCCGCGTACAGAACTGGCTTTCCGACTCCGTCTGGCTGATCGGCTGGGCGCCGCCTTGGCTCGTCAGCATCGCGCTGATCGCTCTGGCCGTGACCATCGCCCTCACCGTCCACGCCGTGCTGGTGCGGATCGTCCGCCATAGCCTCTCCAAGCGCGACGCCTTCTGGCAGGCCTTGATCGCCCGCACCCGGCGCGTGACACGACTGGCGATCATCGTCGCGGCCCTGGGCCCGGCGGTGACGGCCTCCCCGCTCAACGAGATCCAGTCGAACGCTGCGCGCCATGGCTTGCTGGTGCTGTTCATCCTGCTGCTGGGCTGGATGGCCATGACGGCGCTGGACATCGCCGCCGCGCTCTACCTGCGGGGCTTCAAGGTCGACGTCGAAGACAACCTGCTGGCCCGCAAGCACATCACCCAGGTGCGGATCCTGCGGCGCGCGGTGGCCATCCTCGTCGGCATCGTCACCCTGGCCCTGGCTCTGATGACCATCCCCGGCGTGCGGCAGTGGGGCGTCAGCCTACTGGCGGCCGGCGGTGCGGCCTCGCTGATCGTCGGCCTGGCGCTGCAGCCGCTGCTGACCAACCTGATCGCCGGTATCCAGATCGCCGTCACCCAGCCGATCCGCATCGACGACGCCGTCATCGTCGAAAAAGAATGGGGGAACATCGAGGAGATCAACGCCACCTACGTCGTGGTGCGACTGTGGGACTGGCGGCGGATGGTGCTGCCGCTCAGCTACTTCATCCAGACGCCATTCCAGAACTGGACCCGCGAGAGCGCCGCCCTGATCGGCACGGCCATGCTCTATGTCGATCCCGCCGCGCCGGTCGACCGCCTGCGCGCCAAGCTGGAGGAGATCGCCAAGGACTCGCCGCTGTGGGACGGCAAGGTCGTCAATCTGGCGGTCACCGATATCAGACCCGAGGTGATGGAGATCCGTTGCCTGGTCAGCGCCCGCAATGCGCCCAAGACCTTCGACCTGCGTTGCGAAGTCCGCGAAAAGATGATGGCCTTCCTGCGCGACGAACTGCCCGAGGCCTTCCCCAAGCAGCGCCTGGCGATCGCGGCCGAGGCCAGCTGACCTCGTACGATCTTCCGCAAGTAAGCGAATTATGACTTATGAAGAGGCGCCGCCATCTCGACATGGCGCGCGCGCGGGCGCCTGGGCGGGGAACCTCTGCCGAGAGCGCTTGTCGCAAGAGCGTGGCGGGATCAGCCTGCTAAGGTTCGGGAATGGAAGCGGACGTGACCGGAGGTTTCGAGATCGGCGCCCGGGCGAAAACCCGGTGCGACGCCCTGGGCGCCCCGCCCTATAGCGAGGCCGAGGGCCAGCTGACGCGGCGGTTCCTGACCGCCGCCCATGGCGCCGCGCTGGACGCCTTGACCCGCTGGATGCTGGAAGCCGGCATGAGCGTGCGCCGCGACGCCGCCGCCAATCTGATCGGCCGCTATGAGGGCGAGACGCCCGGCGCCAAGGCGCTGATCATCGGCTCGCACATCGACAGCGTGCGCAACGGCGGGCGCTATGACGGACCGCTGGGGATCGTGCTGGGCGTCGATGTGGTCGAGGCGCTCAGCCGCGCCGGCCGCCGCCTGCCGTTCGCGATCGAGGTCGTGGCGTTCGGCGACGAGGAGGGCTCGCGCTTCCCCGCCTCGATGAGCTGCAGCCGCGCGATCGCCGGCACGCTGGACGCCAGCGCCCTGGACATGAAGGACGCCGAGGGCGTGTCGGTCGCAGAGGCTTTGGCGGCGTTCGGCGGCGATCCGGCCAACATCGCTTCGGCCGCCCGCAAGCGCGAAGACGTGCTGGCCTTCCTGGAGGCCCACATCGAGCAGGGTCCGGTGCTGGAGGCCGAGGGCCTGGCCCTGGGCGTGGTCACCGCCATCGCCGCGCAGAAGCGGCTGATGGTGCGGATCGAGGGAACCGCGGGCCATGCCGGCACCACGCCGATGAACCTGCGCAAGGACCCTGGTCCCGCCGCCGCCGAAGCCATGCTGACTCTCGAGCGGATCTGCCGCGCCGGGACCGATGGCCTGGTGGGCACGGTGGGACGCATGACCGCCCTGCCCGGCGCCTTCAACGTCATCCCCGGCGCAGTCGAGTTCTCGATGGACATCCGCGCCGAGACCTCCGCGACCCGCGACGAGGCGGTGCTGACCATCGGGGCCGAGATCCACGCCATCGCCGCCAAGCGCGGGCTTTCGGCGACGGTCACGCTGATGCAGGCCCTGGCCGAAAGCCCCTGCGATCCGTCGCTGATGAACCTGCTGGAACAGGCTCTGCGCGATCTCGACCTGCCGCTGCGCCGCCTGCCCTCAGGGGCCGGTCACGACGCCATGGTCATGGCCGACCTCTGCCCCACCGCCATGCTGTTCATCCGCTGCGAAGGCGGGATCAGCCACAACCCGGCCGAAGCCGTCACCGAGGCCGACTGCGCCCTGGCGGCCCAGGCCATGCTCCATTTCATCGACAAGCTAGAACGACGCGAACGCGCATGACCGAGACTTTCAAAGAGTTGGACCATCCCGCCCGCCTGCTGATGGGTCCCGGGCCCATCAACGTCCATCCACGCGTGCTGCGCGCCATGTCGGTGCAGTTGCTGGGCCAATTCGATCCCGAGTTCACCGGCTACATGAACGAGGTCATGGCGCTGTATCGCGGCGTGTTCGAGACGAAGAACCAGCAGACCCTCCTGGTCGACGGCACCTCGCGGGCGGGGATCGAGGCGGCCCTCGTCTCGACGCTCAGCCCCGGCGATGACGTCGTGGTGGTCAATGCCGGGCGCTTTGGCCTGCTGCTGGCCGAGATCGCCGAGCGCTGCGACGCCAAGGTCACCTTCGTCGAGGGTGCGTGGGGCCAGGTCGTCGATCCCCAGGCGATCGAGGACGCCGTGGCCCGCGTCAAGCCGCGCCTGGTGGCCTGCGTACATGGCGACACCTCGACCACCATCGCTCAGCCGATCGAGGCCATCGGCGAGATCTGCCGCCGCCACGACTCCCTCCTTTACGTGGACGCCACCGCGACGCTGGGCGGCATGAGCGTGCCTGTGGATCAGTGGCAGGCCGACATCGTCACCGCCGGCCTGCAGAAGTGCATGGGCGGCCCCTCGGGCTCAGCGCCGATCACCATCAGCGACCGCGCCGCAGAGCACATCTTCAGCCGCCGCCACGTTGAGAAGGGCTTGGCCACGCCCGGCGCCACCGGCAACGGCCGCCGCATCGCCTCCAACTATTTCGACCTGGCGATGATCATGGACTACTGGTCCGACAAGCGCCTGAACCACCATACCGAGGCGGCCTCGATGCTGTTCGCCGCCCGCGAATGCGCGCGGATCGTGCTGGAGGAAGGCCTCGAAACCCGCTTCGCCCGTCACAAGCAGGCCGGTGCGGCCATGGTCGCCGGTATCGAGGCGCTAGGCCTCCAGGTCTATGGCGACCAAGCCCACAAGATGACCAACGTCACCGGCGTGATCGCGCCCAGCGGCGTCGACTACGACCGGGTCAAGGCCCGCATGCGCACCGAGTTCGAGATCGAGATCGGCGCCGCGTTCGGGCCCTTGGCCGGCAAGATCTGGCGCATCGGAACCATGGGTGTGAACGCCCGCAAGCATGCGGTTCTGCAGACCCTGGCGGCGCTGGAAGCGGTGCTGCGCTGGGAGGGCTTCGAGGCCCCGGCCGGCGCTGGCGTCGACGCGGCGGCGAAGGTGTTCGCATGAGAGGTTCGGCCATCACCTTCTTCCCCCTCCGGGGGAGGAGCGCCGCAGGCGCGGAGGGGGCGAGCGTCCAGAACACTCACCTCACTTGCCCCCACCTGACCTCGCACTGCGAGGTCGTCCGCCCCCGGAGGGGGCAGAAGTCATGAGTGACTACCCCCGCGACCTGATCGGCTACGGCGAGCATCCGCCTCAAGCGCAATGGCCGAACGGCGCCCGCGTGGCCGTGCAGTTCGTACTGAACTACGAGGAAGGCGCCGAACGCTCGATCCTGCACGGCGACCCTACTTCAGAGTTCTTCCTGTCGGAGATGGTCGGCGCCCAGCCCATCCAGGGCATGCGCAACATGTCGATGGAGAGCCTGTACGAGTACGGCTCGCGCGCCGGCTTCTGGCGCATCCGGCGACTGTTCGAGGATTTCGGCCTGCCGCTGACCGTGTTCGGCGTCGCCCAGGCCATGGAGCGCCACCCGGACGCCGTCGAGGCGATGATGACATCAGGCTGGGAGATCGCCAGCCACGGCTATCGCTGGATCGACTACCAGCACTTCACGCCGGACCAAGAGATGGAGCACATCCAGCAGGCTATCGAGATCCAGAAGCGCCTGACCGGCGAGCGCCCCCTGGGCTGGTACCAGGGCCGCACCAGCCCGAGCACCGCCCGCCTGGTCGCCATGGAAGGCGGCTTCGTCTACGACGCCGACAGCTATGCCGACGATCTGCCTTACTGGGACGACCAGCACGGCCGCGCCCAGCTGATCGTGCCCTACACCCTGGAAGCCAACGACATGCGCTTCACCGCCGCGCAGGGCTTCAACACCGGCGAGCAGTTCTTCACCTACCTTCGCGACGCCTTCGACGCCCTCTATCTGGAGGGCGAGACCGCGCCGAAGATGATGAGCGTCGGCCTGCATTGCCGCGTGGTCGGCAAGCCGGGACGCATCGGCGCCCTGCGGCGGTTCCTGGAGCACATCACCCGCCATGATCGCGTCTGGGTGGCCAAGCGCATCGACATCGCCCGCCACTGGATCGCCACCCATCCCCCCGAGTCTTTGGCCTACGAGGTAAAGGCATGAGCGGCGCTCCGCCCCTGACCCTGGCCCGCCTGAACAGCATGAACCAGACGGGCTTCACCACCGCGCTCGGCTTCGCCTTCGAGCTTTCGCCGTGGGTGGTCGAACGCGCCTGGGACGAGCGGCCGTTCGCCAATCTCGAAGCCCTGCACGGCGCGATGATGGAGGTGCTGGAGGCCGCGAGCACCGCCGATAAGCTGGCGCTGATCCGCGCTCACCCCGAGCTGGCCGGCAAGGCGGCGATCGCCAGGCAGCTGACCGCCGAGAGCACCGCCGAACAGGCCAGCGCCGGTCTGGACCGGCTGACGGAGGACGAGTTCGCCCGCTTCCACCAGTTGAACGCGGCCTACCAAGAGCGCTTTTCGTTCCCGTTCATCATCGCCGTTCGCCTGAACGACAAGGCCTCGATCCTGGCGGCCATGGAAGCGCGCACGGCCCATGACGAAGCGACGGAGATCGCCGAGGCGATTCAGCAGATCGGCCTGATCTCCAAGCTTAGACTGCTCGACGCGGTGACCGCATAAGATGGAATACGATCTTCCCGGCTGGCTGAACCTGGGTCTGCGCTGGCTGCACGTGATCGCCGGCGTGGCCTGGATCGGCGCCTCGTTCTACTTCGTCTGGCTGGACAACAACCTGCGCGAACCCGAGCCGCCCAAGGACGGGGTCAAGGGCGAGCTATGGGCCGTGCACGGCGGCGGCTTCTACCATTCGCAGAAGTACATGATCGCCCCGGCCCACATGCCAGGCCACCTGCACTGGTTCAAATGGGAGGCCTACACCACCTGGCTGTCGGGCTTTGCGCTGCTGATCGTGCTCTACTACTGGCAGGCGCCGGTCTATCTGATCGACACTGCCAAGCACGCCTTCAGCCAGCCGGCCGCGATCGGCGCGGGCCTGGCCTTCATCTTCGGCGGGCTGGCGGTCTATGAGGCCCTGTGCCGCTCGCCGCTGGGCCAGCGCGGCCTGGCCTTCGGGGTCGTATGGTTCGCCGTCCTGACCGGCGCGGCCTGGGCGCTGGCGCAGCTGTTCAGCGACCGCGGAGCCTTCATCCATGTGGGCGCGATCATCGGCACGGCCATGGTCGCCAACGTCTTCTTGGTGATCATTCCCAATCAGCGCAAGATCGTCGCCGACATGCTGGCCGGCCGCCCCGTGGATCCGCGCCTGGGCGCGATGGGCAAGCAGCGGTCGGTGCACAACACCTACATGACGCTGCCGGTCATCTTCATCATGATCAGCAACCACTATCCGATGGTCACCGGCCATCCGCTGTCGTGGCTGCTGCTGGCGATGATCAGCGCCGGCGGGATCTCGATCCGGCAATTCTTCCTGCTCAAGCATCACGGCAAGATCCGCCACGACTTCCTGTTCTACGGCTTCATGCTGGTGTTCGCCGCGACCATGGTCGCCAGCCTCAAGCCCAAGGACGTGGTGAAGATCGACGGCGAAGTGCCCTTCACCACCGCCCAGGCGATCATCGGCAGGCACTGCACGACCTGCCACAGCGCCACCCCGACCCATCCGGGCTTCTCGGCCCCGCCGCTGGGCGCGGTGTTCGACACCCCCGAGCATATCGCGACCTACGCTCCGAAAATCCACGAGCGTGCGGTGGCTTCCACGAGCATGCCCCTTGGCAACGAGACCGGCATGACCGTAGAGGAGCGGGCCCAGCTGGGCGCCTGGATCAAACAGGGAGCCAAGATCCCGTGACCGACGCCGTCCTGGACGCGAACAAGGCCGAAGCCGACATCGACAGCGCGCCGCGCAAGCGCAACGCCGAGCGCACTCGCAAGGCGATCCTGGCCGCCGCGTTGAAGGAGTTCTCGCAGGCCGGCTTCGCGGGCGCGCGCATCGAGCGGATCGTCAAGGCCGCCAAGTGCAACATCCGCATGCTGTACCACTACTTCGGGGACAAGAAGGGCCTGTACATGGCCGTCCTCGAGAGCGCCTACATGGATCTGCGGGCGCGCGAGGCCGAGCTGAAGATCGACTTCGACCAGCCGCTCGAGGGCTTCCTCGAGCTGCAGCGCTTCACCTTCGACTATTTCGAGAAGAACCCCCGCTTCGAGGGCCTGCTGCGCAACGAGAACCTGCAGCACGGCAAGTTCGCCGCCCAGTCGCGAGTGGTGACCGAGACCGCCTTCCCCCTGCGCCGCACGATCGAGAAGTTGATCGAAAGCGGCCAGTCCAAGGGGCTGTTCGGACCGAACCTGGATCCGGTGCAGATCTACGTGACCATCGCGGCCATGAGCCGCTTCCACCTGGCCAACGGCTATTCGCTGTCGGCGACGTTGAACACCGACATGAGCGCCCCCGAGTGGCGCCGGGCGCGGCTGGACCACGCCCTGGCGCTGCTCGAAGGCTATCTCACCCGCGGGGCGCGCTAGGTTTACTGGGCCGGCGGGGTCGCCGTCGGCGCGGCCGGGGCGGTCGCCAGCGGCGGACCGCTGAACTCGGCCTCGATGATCACCTGGACCTCGTCGCTGACGCCCATGGTCGTGCCTGGGGCCGGCACGCCGTAGGCGATGCCGAAGTCAGAACGCTTGAACGCCCCCTTGGCCGAGAAGCCGATGCGGGCGTGCGGGTCCATCGGATGGCCGACATAGCCGCCGTTATAGGTCACATCCAGAACCACCGGCTTGGTGACGCCGTGCAGCGTCAGGTCGCCAGTGATCTTGCCGGCGTCGGCGCCCGTCGTCTCGACCTTGGTCGACTTGAAGGTGATGGCCGGATAGCTGGCCGTGTTCAGCCATTGCGGCCCGGTCAGCTCAGCCAGGAAGCCGGCCGGCGGCGCGGGCAGGGTCAGCGACTTGGGATCGATCGTCGCCTCCAGGCTGCTGGCGGCGGCGTTGTTCTGGTCGAACTTCAGCTTGGCGTCGAAGCTGGCGAAGGCCGCCGTGTAGTTCGAGAAGCCCAGGTGGTTGACCTTCATCACCAGGGTCGAATGGGTCTTGTCCAGCGTGTAGTCGCCGGCCGGAATGTCGGCCTTCGGCGGCTTGGGCGCGGCCGCGGCCGGCGCGGGCACGACGGGCGGCTCGGCCTCTTTCTTGTCGGCCGGAGCCGGCGAACAAGCGGCCAGGGCCAGCAAGGCCACGACGGGCAGGATCGTTCTCATGCGCTTCCCTCCTTGAACTCGACGCCCCTACGCCGACCAAGGGTCAACGTAGGGGGACGGTGAAGGTTGCTGAGAGAGTTCCCGCGCGTGTCAGATGAAGTTCTCAGCGCCGATAGCGTCGAGACCAACGCTCACCAGCTTCACAACACTTTCAATCTGGCCGGTGGTCGAACCTGGAACGGTCGAGAAGACATAGATGTCGCCGCCAACCTGGATGGCCAAGCGATTCAAGTTTTGCGTCGCCATGGCCTGCGGAGCGATGGTCATTGCGCCAAGCCAGCTGCTGGTCGTCAGCTCGTTGTAGCGGATGACATCGACGGAGCCGAACGAGAGCCGGTCCTCGGCTTCCCAGCCCTGGATCTTATCCAGAACGACGGTTTCCGTGCTGGCCCAGGGATTTTCGCTGTCTCGCGACCACTGGGTGTCTCCAGCGGCGAACTTGTAGGTATCAGCCCCCAGGCCGCCTACCAGGATGTCGGAGCCGCGGCCACCGACAAGGATGTCGTCGCCGGCGCCGCCAAAGATGACATCGTTACCGTCCCGCCCCTCAAGAATGTCATCTCCGTTGCCGCCGCTCAGCACGTTGGCGCCGGCATTACCAATGATCGTATCATTGCCAGAACTGCCATTGACGCTTTCAACAGAGTTCAGCGTAACGGTAACGCCCGTCGCGACCTGCTGCTTGTCGGTCCGGCTCAGATCGACGGTGATGCCCGACAGATAGTCGAGCCCCACGCCAACGCGGTAGGCGAACTGGATAGTGTCATGGCCTTCACCGCCATCCACCACCTTGTCTCCCGCCAGGTTGTCGATGAAAAACATGTCCGCGCCGGCTCCGCCTTCGCCGCGGTTGTCCCCGAGACCGAACTCGATGCGGTCGTCGCCATCGCCGCCACGCAACACCGTCCCCGTCGACGACAACAGCGTGCCCGCTTCGAGGAAATAGGCAGTCAGGGTATCGTTGCCGCTTCCGCCTTCCAGAGTGTCCGCGCCACCCCCGCCGACAAGATCGTCATCCCCCATTCCGCCCTTCAGGACGTCCGCTCCTGCCGAGCCGATGAAGTAGTCATTGTAGTTCGAACCGATAACGCCTTCGATCGACACCAGAGTCTTGGTCCCACGATCGGTAAGTTGCGCCTGGCCCTGGTTGCGAAGACCGATATGGGCGCCGCGCTCAAAGCCATCATTCTCGAAGCTGATGTAATCGAAGCCGCCACCGCCCTCGATGCGATCATCACCACCGCCGGCGACGAAGATGTTGTCCTCGTCGTTACCGATCAGTGTGTCGGCATAGGCCGTACCCCGAATGCCCTCGATAGAGATCAAGGTATCGACGCCACGACCCCCCAGTTCCGTCTGAACGGTGTTGCGCAGATCCACCTTCACGCCGGTCAGGAAGTCCGGATCGTCATAACGAACGAAATCGAAGCCTGCCCCCCCATCGATAACGTCGTCGCCAGCGCCGCCCTGCAGCCAGTTGTCGCCAGCGTCGCCCTTGATCTGATCGTTGCCGCCGCCTCCGACGACGGCTTCAATACGCGTGAGATCGATGAGATGGCCGCCACCAACATCTTGAGGGCCGATCAGCGACAGATCGATCTTGAGGTTGGCGATCGCACTTCGCATGTCCAGCGTGTCGAGCCCGGCCCCGCCATCGATTACCGTGACCCCAGCCATTGACGGCGCATGGGCGACGACAAAGATATCGTCACCATCGCCGCCATCCAGAAGGGCCGCACCCTTCTGAGTGATGAGCGTGTCATTCCCTGCGCCGCCGAACAGGCGGTCTCCAGGCTGGTCATCTTTGCTGGCGATGAGCGTGTCGTTGCCGTCGCCACCTTCCAGAAGATCGTTTCCGCCGACTGCGGTCAGTCTGTCATCGCCGGCGCCGCCTTGCAGACGGTTGACCTCAGAATTGCCAGTGATCTCATCATTGAAGGCGGTGCCGATCACATTTTCGATCGAGATGAAGGTGTCGGTTCCGCGATTGCCCGTCTGTGTCTGGACGCTCTTGCCTAGATCGATGACCACAGGCGTCCACATCGCATCGCCTGCATAGGACGCGGTGTCGGATCCAGCCCCGCCATCCAGGATATCGTCGCCAAAGCCGCCCGTGAGGATGTTGTCTTTGCCGTCACCGATCAGGTGATCATCGCCGACATTGCCAACAAGGTTCTCGATTTCATGCAACTCGACCGCGCTACTGATGGCGCCGCCACCTAGCGACCAGATCGTCTGAAGACCAGTGATATTCAGATCGATTTTGACGCTCGAAGTACTCGTCGACACGAAGGTGTCGCTGCCCTCGCCGCCGTAGATAACGGCTGTCGAGCCGCCGATCATAAATCGGTCGTCGCCTGCCCCGCCCAAAAGCAAGTCGGGAGCGCCAAAACCGCTGCTATAGAGAATGTCATCGCCATCGCCGCCATCAAGCGTGTCGCCGCCGCTCATGGCCCGAAGGATGTCATTGCCACCACCGCCAAACAGATAGTTTTCATAGGCGTTGCCGGTCATGACGTCGTCGTGCTCCGAGCCTGTCGCAGCCTCGATCGAGATGAGCCAGTCACCGGCTGGCGGACTCCCCCCCGGCGCCACAAACATTGACAGATCGATCGTCACCCCGACGTCGCTGAACCCGTAGTCGACCGTGTCCCAGCCTTCGCCGCCGTCGATGAGATTGTTTCCCGTCCCGCCCGACAGGTGGTCGTCTCCCGCGCCGCCGTACAGCTTGTCGTCGCCCGCCCCGCCCTGGAGATTGTTGGCGTTGGCGTCGCCGATCAGCGCGTCGTCGAAGGCCGAGCCGTACAGGTTCTCGATACCGCTCAGGGTGTCCTTGCCATCGCCGACGGTGTCCTGCTGGCCCGTCTTTGTCAGGTCTGCCGTCACGCCGGCCTTGGCGCCTTCATAGGAAGCCCAATCGCTCCCGGCGCCGCCTCGGATGATGTCGTCGCCAGCGCCACCCACGAGCCAGTCGTCTCCGTCGCCGCCGTCGAGAACGTCGTTTCCGTCGCCGCCATCCAGGGTGTCGTCGCCCGCCAGGCCATGGAGCGTGTCATTGCCCTTGCCGCCGACCAGCACGTTGATCCCGGCGTCGCCGGTGAGGGTGTCGTTGAAGTCCGAGCCGTACAGGTTCTCGATACCGCTCAGGGTGTCCTTGCCGTCGCCGACGGTGTCCTGCTGGCCCGTCTTCGTCAGGTCTGCCGTCACGCCGGCCTTGGCGTCTTCATAGGAGGCCCAGTCGTTCCCGGCGCCGCCTCGGATGATGTCGTCACCCGCGCCGCCCATGAGCCAGTCGTCGCCGTCGCCGCCATCGAGAATGTCGTTGCCGTCGCCGCCATCCAGGGTGTCATCACCCGCCAGGCCATAGAGCGTGTCGTTGCCCTTGGCGCCGACCAGCACGTTGTTTTCCGCGTTGCCGGTGAGGGTGTCGTTGAAGTCCGAGCCGTAGAGGTTCTCGATGCCGACCAGGGTATCGCGACCGCCGCCGCCGGTGTTCTGGACGCCGGTGATGTTCAGGTCGACCTTCACGCCGGCCGTGGCGTCCTCATAGGCTGCCCAGTCGACGCCAGCGCCGCCGTCGATCAGGTCGTCGCCCGGTCCGCCCAGAAGGTAGTCGTCACCGTCGCCGCCGTAGAGCTGGTCGTTGCCCTCGTGGCCGGCCAGCACGTCGTCGCCCGCTCCGCCCCGCAGCGTGTCATTGCCGCCGAAGCCGTAGAGGGTGTCGCCCTCGTCGCCGCCCGTCAGAACGTCCGCGCCTTCCGTGCCCCGCACCAACATCTCGAGATCCCTCAGCCCCAGCTGCAACTTCAGCGTGACCCGAGGTCTGCAAGAGCGGCGCCGTCGCGCCCTCCGTCTTTGCGGCTGTTTGCGGGATAGGCGCCGTGCCGGAACGGCTCAGCTGTGCCGTTCCGAAACGGAAACCCCTTGCGCGTAAGGGTTTCGGCGCGCGCCTATCGCCGATGCCTCCGTGATCAAGTCAAGGGCTGGCGACGGGCCAAGCCCCCTTCCTAGAGGTAGAGTTGGCTCAGAACAGCAGACCCTTGGCCAGCAGTGCATGGACGCCCTTCTCGCCGTTGACGGTCTGGGTGACGCGGAAGTCCACGGCCAGGGAGCAGAACTGATAGGCCTGCACGCGGGTCAGGTTGGAGCGCGCCGTGATGAAGTCGATGGTCTGGCGCAGGGCCTGCTTCATGGCCAGGTCCAGGTCCTCGTTGAAGCCCATCAGAATGTAGTGGGTGGGCGTCTCGGCGCGCGGCTGCTTCAGGTCTCCCGCCTTGTGAAGCACGAAAGTGAAGGTGCCGGTCAGGCCCATTTCCAGGGCATTGACGCAGACCTCGCCGTCGCCTTGTCGGCCGTGACCGTCACCCACCGAGAAGTTCGCGCCCGGAACCCAGACGGGCAGGAACAGGGTCGAGCCGGCGACCAGTTCCTTGTTGTCCATATTGCCGCCGTGCTCGCGCGGTTCCCGGCTGGAGAGACGGCCGTACCTGGCCGGCGGGGCCACGCCCATGGTGCCGAAGAACGGGGCCAGCGGCAGTTGCGGGCCCCACTCGGGCTTGCAGGTCCCGGCCGCGCGATCGACGGCGATGTGGCTGACATAGCGTTCGGGGAAGTCCTCCGGAATCGTGCCGGCCAGCGGGCGCACTGCGCAGTAACCCCAGTCGTTGTTCGGTTCGATCGCCTCAATGCGCACCTCCAGCACGTCGCCGGGCTCAGCGCCCGCGACGGCAACGGGACCGGTCAGGATGTGCGGACCGATACGCTCGGGCTTGCTGTCGTGGATCGCCTGCAGCGCAGGCGGTATGGCGTAGGGCGACCCCGCCTGCGGCATAACCTCGACGCCGCCGGAAACGCACTCGAAGGTGACGCTGTCGCCGGGTTGCACGGTCAGCACGGGATCGAACGCTGCGTCGAACATGCCGAAGCGAATGGTGTCGGGCGTGGAAGCCAGTCGGTGATGCGCCATCAAGTAAGTTCCTTCTTACCTTTGCATGTGACGTCGCTGGCGCGCGGCGCCCAAGTCATGACCGCATCGGCGGGCTGCGATCGCCCTCGCCTGCCCACCACGCGGGCGATCGGCGCGGAAGGTGACGCGCGCTTGAGCGGATCCAGCTGAGACCGCCTGCGGGACTGGCGCGGCGCGCGAACGCGGGTGTATGAAGTTTTTTCTTACTTGTGGAGCTTTGGACCGCATGGCGCTGGACGCGGAAACGCAAGCCTTCCTGGACCTCACCGACGTCGAGGTCGCCCCCTGGACCGCTGCCCGCGCCGAGGCGCGCGACCTCTCCATTCCCTCCGCCGCCCTGCCCGCCGTGCTCGAGAACATCGCCCTGCTCAAGAGCCAGTCGGCGTTGTTCATCACTGCGCTCGGCGAAGCGGCCGGCGAGGTTGCGGAGACCTTCCAGCCGTGAGCTTCTGCAGCATCGTCGAGATCGCCGGTGAAGTCCGCGCCGGCCGCGTCACCGCCCGCGCCGTCACCGAGGCCACCCTGTCCCGGATCGCGCGCCTGGACGGCGGCATCAACGCCTTCACCGCTGTCACCGCCGAGCGCGCTTTGGCCGCGGCCGAGGCGGTCGACGCCGATCTGGCCGCCGGCCGTCCCGTCGGTCCGCTGGCCGGCGCGCCATTCGCGGTGAAGAACCTGTTCGACCTGGAAGGCCTGCCCACTCTGGCTGGCTCGAAGATCCGCCGGGACGCCGCTCCGCCGACCCACGACGCCACCTTGGTCAGGCGCCTTGCCGCCGCTGGCGGCATCCTCGTCGGCGCGCTGAACATGGACGAGTTCGCCTATGGCTTCGTCACCGAGAACGCCCATGACGGGCCGGTCCACAATCCGCACGACCCGACGCGGATCGCTGGCGGCTCGTCGGGCGGTTCGGCCGCGGCCGTGGCGGCGGGTCTCGTCCCGCTGACCCTGGGCTCGGACACCAACGGCTCGATCCGCATTCCCGCCAGCCTTTGCGGGGTCTACGGCCTGAAGCCCACCTATGGCCGCCTGTCGCGCCAGGGCGTGTTCCCGTTCGTCGAGAGCCTGGACCATGTCGGCCCGTTCGCACGATCGATCCAGGACCTGGCCCTGGCCTATGACGTGCTGCAGGGCCCCGATCCCCAGGGCGACGCGATCTGCGTGCGCGAAGCCGATCCGCTGGCCCAGCGCCTGGACGCCCTGGCCGAGCAGCCCCTGCGCGTCGGCGTGCTGGACGGCTGGTTCCAGCAAGGCGCCTTCCCCGAGGTGCTTGCGGCGCTGGACCGCGTGGCCCAGGCGTTGGGCGCCAAGGGTCTGGTCACCTTGCCCGGCGCCCAAGCCGCGCGGGCGGCGGCCTTCACCCTGACCGGATTCGAGGGCGGCGAGCTGCACCTGAAGGACTTGGCCGCCCGGGCCATGGACTACGATCCGGCGGTGCGAGACCGCTTGCTGGCCGGGGCTCTGCTGCCCGAGGGCGTGCATCGCGCGGCCCAGCGCTATCGCACCGTCTTCCGCGATGAGGTCGCCAAGGCGTTCGAGCGCTACGACGTGCTGCTGGCGCCGTCGTCGGTGTGCCCCGCCCCGCCCATCGGCCAGGCGACCATGGAGATGGACGGCGTCCCAGTGTCGGTCCGCAAGAACCTGGGCGCCTTCACCCAACCGATCAGTTACATCGGCCTCCCCGTCGTCGCCGCCCCGGTGAACCGGCCAGGGCTGCTGCCGATCGGCGTGCAAATCATCGCCCCGCCCTGGCGCGAAGACCTGGCTTTCGCGGCCGCTGCCCGCCTCCAGCGTGACGGCGTGCTGGCCGCCCATCCCCCGAAAGGCGTCTGATGGTCGTCGACGATCCCAAGACCCTGGCCGAAGTCACCGCCCTTGTAGACGCCTATGAGACGGCGCTGATGGGCAACGACGTCCAGGCCCTGGACGGCGCCTTCTGGGTCTCGCCGCACACCGTGCGCCTGGGCGTGGCCGAGAACCTGTGGAGCTTCGACGAGATCGCCGCCTTCCGCCTGGGCCGGGCCGGCGGCTCGCCGCCGCGCACGCGCCTGCGGACCCAGATCACCACCTTCGGGACCGACTTCGCCGTGGCCAATGTCGAATTTCGCCGCGACGACACCGGCAAGATCGGCCGCCAGAGCCAGACGTGGGTGCGTACCGACGCCGGCTGGAAGGTCGTCGCGGCCCATGTCTCCCTGATGCAGGGCGGGAGCGACCAACGTCTCGCGTCCGACACGGAAAAGCGCTAGAGCCTGACGATGACGATCAAGATCATTTTCGACACCGATCCCGGCATCGACGACGCCATGGCGCTGCTGTTCATCGAGGCGAGCCCCGCCCTCGACCTGATCGCGGTGACGACCGTCTTCGGCAACGCCGACATCGAGACCACCACCCGCAACGCGCTCTATCTGAAGCAGCGCTTCGGCCTGAAGGCCCCGATCTACAAGGGCGCGAGCAAGCCGCTGACCCGCCCGCGCAACCCATCGCCGACCTTCGTGCACGGTGTTAACGGCTTGGGCGATGTCGAGCTCGAGGGTCTTGTCCCCGCCCAGCCCGAGGCCAAGCCGGCCCACCAGGCGATCATCGACCTGGCCCGGCAGTATCCGGGCGAGGTGGTGCTGTGCGCCGTCGGCCCGCTGACCAACCTGGCCCTGGCCCTGCAGGCCGATCCGGAAGTCGCTGCGCTGCTGAAGTCGGTGGTGATCATGGGCGGCGCGTTCGGCGTCGCCGGCAAGCCGGGCAATGTCACTCCGGTCGCCGAGGCCAATATCTGGAACGACCCGGAAGCCGCCGACCAGGTCTTCACCGCGCCCTGGAGCCTGACCGCCGTCAGCCTGGACGTGACGACGCAAGTGGTGATGTCGCCGGACTACATGGAGGCCCTGGCCTCCGGCGGCAGCGACGCCGGCGTGTTCCTCAACGCGATCTCCAAGCCCTACGCCGCCTTCTACGGCGGCCGCGACGGCATCGTCGGCTGCTGTGTCCACGACGCGGCGGCGGTGGCGTTCGTGATCGACCCGACGCTGTTCACGGTGCGCCGCGGCGCGGTGCGCGTGGTGACCGAAGGCATTACCCTGGGCCAGACCTGCCAGAGCCCCGAGGGCGAACTGTTCGGTCCGTCGGCCTGGGACGACCAGCCGATCCAGGCCGCGACGGTGGCGGTGGACGGCGAGCGGCTGTTGAAGCTCTATGCGGAGACGATGGGGGCGGCTTAGGGCCGCTCCCCCCCACCTGACCGCTTCGCGGTCGTCCGCCCCCAAAGGCAGGCGGAAGGTGATCCCCGTCTTCTCCCTCCGGGGGAGGAGCGCCGCAGGCGCGGAGGGGGCGAGGTCTATCCCCGCCGCCACCGCTCCACACCCGCCAGATACGTCCGCGCCACGACGCGGTCGTCACCCAGCACCGTCAGCGCGAACACCTTGTCCTCAAGCGTCCTGGCCGCCGCCAGCCGGCGCTTAAGCAGCGGCGTCGCGGCCAGGTCCAGCACCACGAAGTCGGCTTCCTTGCCGGGCTCCAGGTTGCCGATCTTGTCACCCAGATCCAGCGCCCGCGCGCCTCCCAGGGTCGCCAGGTACAGGGCGTGGAACGGGTCCAGCGCATCGCCACGCAGCTGGCCGACCTTGTAGGCCTCGCCCAGCGTGTGGAGGATCGAGAAGGTCGTGCCGGCCCCGACGTCGGTCCCCATGCCGACCTTCACGCCGTGCGAACAGGCCTCCTCCAGCGGAAACAGGCCCGAGCCCAGGAACAGGTTCGAGGTCGGGCAGAACGCCACCGCCCCGCCCTTGGCCGCCATGCGCCGGAACGCGTCGCCCTTCAGGTGGACGCAGTGGGCGAACACAGAGCGCGGTCGCAACAGGCCGAAGCCGTCGTAGACGTCCAGATAATCCTTGGCCTTCGGGAAGAGCCGCGCGGTTTCCTTGATCTCATAGAGGTTCTCGGAAAGGTGGGTCTGCATCCAGACGTCGGGATGCTGGGCCACCACCTCGCCAGCCATGGTCAGCTGGGCGTCGCTGCAGCTGATCGCAAAGCGCGGGGTCACCGCGTAGCCCAGCCGCCCCTTGCCGTGCCACGCCTCGATCAGGGCCAGCATGTCGGCGCGGCTTTCTTCGACCGTGTCGGTCAGGCCTTCGGGCGCGTTGCGGTCCATCAGCGCCTTGCCGGCGATCAGGCGCATGTCGCGCGTCAGGGCCTCGGCGAACAGGGCCTCGACCGAAACCTTGTGCACCGAGCCGAACACCAGGGCTGTGGTCGTGCCGTTGCGCAGCAGCTCGTCCAGGAAGAAGGTCGCCGCCGCTTCCGCATGGGCCGGATCGGCGAAGGCCGCCTCGGCCGGGAAGGTGTGCTGCTCCAGCCAGTCCAGCAGCTGCTTGCCGTGGGCCGCGATGATGTCGACCTGCGGGAAGTGGATATGGGTGTCGACGAAGCCCGGCGTGATCAGATGGCCGGACAGGTCCTCCAGCTCGGCCTTGCCCAGCCAGGGGGACAGCTCCTCATACTCGCCGCAGCCGACGATGCGGCCGTCCTCGACCAGCAGCAGGCCGTCCTTGTGGAAGGCGACCGCGCCCTCCGTCGTCTTGGTCGGGTCGTCCAGCAGATGCAGGATCGACGCCCTATAGGCTTTCACGGGTCAGGTCTCGTCGTTGCGAATGCGCGCCGCTTCGTGGCGCATCAGGAGGTCGGCGGCCACCGAAACCGCGATCACCTCCGGCGCCTTGCTCTTAAGCTGCGGCAGGCCGATGGGACAGGTCATTCGGGTCAGCACGGCCTCCGAGAAACCACCGTCGCGTAACCGGCTGATGAAACGTGCGCGCTTGGTCTTCGAGCCGATGACGCCGAAGTAGGAAAACCCGCCCCCGGCCAGGCCCGCCGACACGAGGGCGTAGTCCTGGGCGTGGTCGTGGGTGAGCACCAGGCCGTAGGCGTCGGGGCTCGCGCCGCGGGCCTTGGCGACGATCTCGTCGGGCGGCAGGACGGTGACGCCCGGAATGTCGGCGGTCTCGGGTCGGCTGTCGTACCAGAACAGGCGGAAGGGCAGCGGCGCGAAGGTCTGGGCGATCGCCTGTCCGACATGGCCGGCGCCGAACAGCAGCAGCGGCGGACGCGGGGCGTCGGCGCGCTCGACCATGACGTCGCCCAGCTCGGGCCGCACGCCGCGCGCGGTAGCAGGCGCGCCGCCCAGGGTGACGGAGGCGCCGTCCTCGGTCGCCAGGATCGGAGCGATCGACTTGGTCAGCAGGCCCGGATCGAACCGGGTGCGCACCTCGAACGGCTGGGCCGCGTCCATGCGCCGGGCGGCCTCGGTCAGCCAGTCGCGGCTGTTGTCGTTCAGCCGCTCCAGGAACATCCGCACCCGGCCGCCGCAGCACTGGGCCAGCAGCGGCCCCAGCGGATAGTCCTGGATCGCGAAATGGGCCTGGCCGCCGTCCAGCATCCGCCGCGCCTGGTCGGCCACGCGGTATTCCAGATTACCGCCGCCGATCGTGCCCGACTGGCCGCCGCGCCAGACGACCATCTTGGTCCCGGCCTCGCGCGGGGCCGAACCCTCGGTCGCCAGCACGGTGACCAGAGCGGCCTCGTCGTGGGCGTCGAGACGCGACAGTGCGGCGCGGGCCCAGTTACGCATGGCTGCGGCTCCGCACATCCTCGCAGGCCATCAGGATCGCTTCAGGCGTGGCCGGCGCGTCCAGCTGCGGGAACACCTTGTGGTCGCCGACGCTGGCCACGGCGTGGTTGATCGCACAGTGGACCGAAATGGCCAGCATCAGCGGCGGCTCCCCCACGGCCTTGGAGCGATGGACCGTGGCCTCGACATTGCGACCGGCCGCCCACAGCTTGACGTCCAGATGCGCCGGACGGTCGCCGCAGGTCGGCACCTTGTAGGTCGAGGGCGCATGGGTGCGCAGACGGCCTTGCGCGTCGAACACCAGCTCCTCGGTCGTCAGCCAGCCCATGCCCTGGACGAAGCCCCCCTCGATCTGACCCAGGTCGATGGCGGGATTCAGCGACTTGCCGACGTCGTGCAGGATGTCGGCGCGGGTGACCTTCATCTCGCCGGTCAGGGTGTCGATCAGCACCTCGCTGCACGAGGCCCCATAGGCGAAGTAGTAGAATGGCCGTCCCGTGTGGGTGGCGCGGTCGTAGTGGATCTTGGGCGTGGCGTAGAAGCCGGTCGCCGAGAGCGAGATCCGCGCCAGATAGGCCTGGCGGATGAACCAGCCGAACTCGTAGGTCTCGGCCCCGACCCGCACGCCGGCCGGGGTGAAGGCCACCTCGGTTGGCGTGACGTTCCACTTGGCGGCGGCGAATTCCACCAGCCGCGCCTTGATCGTGTCGGCCGCGTTCAGCGCCGCCATGCCGTTCAGGTCCGCCCCCGACGAGGCGGCGGTGGCTGAGGTGTTGGGCACCTTGTCGGTGACGGTCGAGGTGATCTTCACCCGTGCGACATCGACCTGGAAGGCGTTGGCGACGATCTGGGCGACCTTCACATACAACCCCTGCCCCATCTCGGTGCCGCCATGGTTCAGCATGATCGAGCCGTCGGCATAGAGGTGGATCAGCGCCCCGGCCTGGTTCAGGAACGTCGTCGTGAACGAAATGCCGAACTTCACCGGCGTCAGGGCGATGCCCTTCTTCAAGACCGGGCTCGTCGCGTTGAACGCCTCGATCTCGCGGCGGCGGGCCTCGTAGTCGCAGGACGCCGCCAATTCGTCGATCAGCTGCGGCGCGACATTGTCCTCGACCACCTGGTGGTAGGGCGTCAGGTTGCGGCCCTCGCCGCCATAGAGGTTGCGGCGGCGCACCTCCAGCGGGTCCAGGCCGGTGGCGGCGGCCACGGCGTCTATCACCCGCTCGATGGCGATCATGCCCTGTGGCCCGCCAAAGCCCCGGAACGCAGTGTTCGACACCGTGTGCGTGCGATAGCGGTGCGACAGGATCTCGATGGCCGGCAGGAAATAGGCGTTGTCGGCGTGGAACATCGCCCGATCGTTGATCGCCATGGAGAGGTCGGTCGTCGCCCCGCAGCGCGAGGACAGCTCCAGAAACAGCCCCGTCAGCCGACCCGCGTCGTCGAAGCCGACGTCGTAGGCGGCTTCGAAGTCATGCCGTTTGCCGGTCATGACCATGTCTTCGTCGCGATCGGGACGGGCCTTGGCCGGGCGGCCGGTCTTGACCGCGACCAGGGCGGCGGCGGCAGCGAACAACGAGGCCTGCGTCTCCTTGCCGCCAAAGCCCCCGCCCATGCGGCGCACCTCGACGGTGACGCAGTGGTCGGGCTTGCCCAGCACGCGAGCGATCAGGTGCTGCACCTCGGTGGGGTGCTGGGTCGAGGACCAGACGTGGACGTCGCCATCCTCGCGCGGCGTCGCCAGAGCGATCTGGCCTTCGAGATAAAAGTGGTCCTGGCCGCCGATCGCGAACTGGCCCTGCACGCGGCGGGGAGACGTCGCCAGCGCAGCCCGAGCGTCGCCGCGCGACATGCGCTGGCTGGCCTCGAGGGTCAGGTCCATGGCGCGCGCGGCGGCGATGTCGATGGCGGCCGGCATCTCCTCGTATTCGACCACGGCCTTGGCGGCGGCGGCGCGAGCAGCGGTGATCGAGGTGGCAGCGACGGCGAACAGGCTCTGACCGACGCAATAGACCTCGCCATCGGCGAACAGCCTGTCGTCGTGGATCACCGGGCTGACGTCATTCTCGCCCGGCACGTCTTCCGCGCTCAACACCAGCACCACGCCAGGCGCGGCGCGGACGGCCGAGAGGTCCATCCGGGTGATCCTGGCATGGGCCTTGGCGCTCATGCCGAAGGCGACGTGCAGCAGGCCGGGCGGCTCGGGCATGTCGTCGATATAGACTGCCGAGCCCGCCACATGGCGCGAGCCGCTGTCATGCGGCAGCGAAGCATGCACGCCTTGGAACGGCGCGGTCTGGACGGGCGCGGTCGCGGCGGAGTCAGCCATGGGCGCTCTCCGGAACCACGCGGGTTTCGACGGCGGAATCGGCGCTTTCCAGGAACACCTTGCGCAGCATGTTGCGCGCCGCCAGCGACCGGTAGGCGGCCGAAGCCCGCATGTCGCTCATCGGCGCGTAGTCGGTGTCGAGCGCCGCCATGGCCGCCTCGACCGTCGCCTCGCTCCAGGCCTGACCGACCAGCGCCGCTTCGCAGGCCTTGGCGCGCTTGGGCGTGCCGGCCATGCCGCCGAACGCGATCCGCGCGTCGGTGACGACGCCCGCCTCGATCGCCAGCGAGAACGCGCCGCACACCGCCGAGATGTCCTGGTCGAAGCGCTTGGACAGCTTGAAGACCTTGAAGATCCGATCCGCCGCCGGCGCGGGAACGATCACCGCCTCGACGAACTCACCCGGCCGGCGGTCCTGCTTTCCGTAATCGAGGAAGAAGTCTTCCAGCGCCATCTCGCGCCGATCATCGCCCAGACGCAGGACCAGGGTCGCCCCCGCCGCGATCAGGGCCGGCGGCATGTCGCCGATCGGCGAGCCGTTGGCGATGTTGCCGCCGATCGTGCCACTGTTGCGCACCTGGGTGGAGCCCAGCCGCCGCATCATCCGCCCAAGGTCGGGATAGAGCGCCGCCACCGCCGCGATGGCGTCGACATAGCGGACGCCCGCGCCGATGCGCAGGCCATCGGCCGTTTCCTCAAGCGCCCTCAGCTCGGCCACTTCCGAAATGCTGATCAAGGTCGGCAGCGGCTTGCGCAGCTTGGTGACCCACAGACCCACGTCGGTCGCCCCGGCCACGATCGTCGCGTCCGAATGCGCGGCATAGACGTCTGCCAGCTCGTCGACCGTGCGCGGCGAAAACCAGCGACGGGTGACGGCGTGGATCTCGTCGTCATAGCTCAGCGCCAGCATGGTCTCGTCGCGCACGACAGAGAGATCGACCGTCGGCGCCGCCTCGACCGCCACGGTCTGGGCGACTTCGATGATCGGGCCGTAGCCGGTGCAGCGGCACAGGTTTCCGGCCAGCACCTCGCCCACCGGCGCGCTCGCCCCCTTGGCCCCGACCGCGCGGGCATACAGCGACATGACGATGCCGGGCGTGCAGAAGCCGCATTGCGAGCCGTGCTTGTCGACCATGGCCTGCTGCACCGGATGCAGCGCCCCATCACTGGCCAAGCTCTCGACCGTCATCAGCGCCTTGCCGTGCAGCATGGGCAGGAACTGGATGCAGCTGTTGACCGCCCGCCAGGCGATCCCATTGCCCTCTTCCTCGCCGACCAGCACCGTGCACGAACCGCAGTCGCCCTCGGCGCAGCCTTCCTTGATCCCGGTGCGACGCATCGGACCGCGCAGGTGCTCCAGCAGGGTCGTCGTCGGATTGGCGCCGCGCACTTCATGCGCCTGGCCGTCCAGCAGGAAGCGGATCATCTCGCCCATCAGCTGCCCCGGTAGGTCGAGTAGCCGTATGGCGACACCAGCAGCGGCACGTGCCAGTGCTGCTCGACGCTCGAAACAGCGAAGTCGATGACCACCACGTCCAGGAACGGCGGCTCCGTCACAGCCAGGCCCGAGGCCTTGAAATACTCGCCGATCGCGAACTCCAGTCGATATCCGCCGACCTTCAGGTCCTCGACGGCGAGAAGTCGCGCACGGCCGTCCGCATCGGTGCGGAATTCCGCCACCAACGAGACCTCGGAACCCTCGCGCCACAACACCCGCACGGCCACGTTCGTCGCCGGTTTGCCAGCCGCCTGGTCGAGGATGTGGGTCGTCAGTCCGCTCATGGTCCGTCCTCGGATCGCCGTTCGCGATCGATGCTCGGTTGCTCCGGACACCCTGTCCAGCGCCCAGGCCCCGGCGATCACATTGGAAGGACAAGCGCCGAGGAACGGGGCGGCGGGCGCCCGAAGCGCAGGCAATATATAATAGTTTTATTACTTATGGAGCCCCGGAACAGCGTTCGCAGGCCCGCGAAAATGTTACCGCTATCACACAGCCCAGCCCACAAACCGGCGCGCAGGGTTGGAAAAGCCGCCCATCCCCGGTAGCTAGACGCTCTAACGGCCCGCGCGCGAAGATGGGCCGCGCTAGACGTGCGCAGAGCTTCAAGAGGGACATGATGGACGAGGATTTCCGCAAGGCGGCGCTGGACTACCATCGCCTCCCGCGACCCGGAAAGCTGGCGATCGAAGCCACCAAGCGGATGGCCACCCAGCGCGATCTCGCCCTCGCCTATTCGCCCGGCGTCGCCGCCCCCTGCATCGCCATCGCCGAGAACCCGGACCTGGCCCGCGACTACACCGCGCGCGGCAACCTGGTCGCCGTGATCTCGAACGGCACCGCCGTGCTGGGTCTGGGCGACATAGGCCCGCTGGCCTCCAAGCCGGTGATGGAAGGCAAGGCCGTCCTCTTCAAGAAGTTCGCCGGCATCGACGTGTTCGACATCGAAGTCGACGCCAAGGATCCTGACCGGTTCATCGAGGTGGTTGCGGCCCTGGAGCCCACCTTCGGCGGTATCAATCTGGAAGACATCAAGGCGCCGGAGTGTTTCGTCATCGAGCGCGCCCTGCGTGAACGGATGAACATCCCGGTCTTCCACGACGACCAGCACGGCACCGCCATCGTCTGCGCCGCCGCCGTCCGCAACGCCCTGCTCGTCCAGGGCAAGCAGCTGAAGGACGTCAAGCTGGTCACCTCGGGCGCCGGCGCCGCCGCCCTGGCCTGCGTCGACCTGCTGGTGTCGATGGGCCTGCCCGTCGACAACGTGACCCTGACTGACATCAAGGGCGTCGTGCATGCCGGCCGTGAGCCGGACATGCCCGACAACATGGCCCGCTATGCGCGCCAGACCGATGCGCGCACCCTTCCGGAAGTGCTGCCGGGCGCCGACATCTTCCTGGGCCTGTCGGCTCCGCGTGTCTTCAAGCCTGAATGGCTGCCGCTGCTGGCCGAGAAGCCGCTGATCCTGGCCATGGCCAATCCGGACCCGGAAATCCTGCCAGAGCTGGTCTATGCCGCCCGCCCCGACGCCATCATGGCGACCGGCCGCAGCGACTACGCCAACCAAGTCAACAACGTCCTGTGCTTCCCGTTCATCTTCCGCGGCGCACTGGACGTCGGCGCGTCCGAGATCAACGAGGCGATGAAGGTCGCCGCCGTCGAGGCCATCGCCGAACTGGCCCGCGCCGAGGCTTCCGAGGTCGTCGCCAGCGCCTATGGCGGCGCGGCGCCGGTGTTTGGCTCGCAGTACATCATCCCCAAGCCCTTCGACCCGCGCCTGATCCTGCAGATCGCGCCGGCCGTAGCCAAGGCGGCGATGGACACCGGCGTGGCCACGCGCCCGATCGCCGACTTCGACGCCTATCACGACGAACTGGAGCTGTTCGTCTATCGCTCGGGCCAGCTGATGCGACCGGTGTTCGAACGGGCCCGCAAGGCGCCGGTCAAGGTGGCGTATGCCGAGGGCGAGGACGAGCGCGTGCTGCGCGCCGTGCAGACCGTCGTCGACGAAGGCCTGGCCCGCCCCGTGCTGGTCGGCCGTCGCGAAGTCATCAAGGCCAAGGTCGCCGAGATGGGCCTGCGCCTCGACCTGGACGGCGCGGTCGAGATCGCCGATCCGCAGACCGACACCGAGTTGTTTGCGCCGCTGGTCGCCGACTATCAGAAGCTGGTCGGCCGGCGCGGCGTGCCGCCGATCGCCGCCGAGCGCCGCGTCTCGGGCCGGCGCACGGTGGCCGCCTCGATGCTGCTGCTGTCGGGTCACGTCGAGGCCGCCCTGGTCGGCGGCAGCGGTGACTGGTGGCAGCACATGAAGTACGCCCTGCCGATCATCCCCAAGCGGGACGACGTTAGCCGCGTCTACGCCATGTCGTCGCTGATCCTGGACAACGGCACGCTGTTCTTCTGCGACACCCACGTCAATGTCGACCCGACCGCCGAGCAGATCGCCGAATGCACTCAGCTCGCCGCCGAAGCCGTTCGGCGTTTTGGCCTGACGCCCAAGGCCGCCCTGCTCTCGCACTCCTCGTTCGGGGCCAGCAACTCGCCGACCGCCCGCAAGATGCGCGAGGCCCTGGGCCTGCTGCGCGAGCAGGCGCCGGACCTCGAGGTTGACGGTGAGATGCACGCCGACGCCGCGCTCAGCCAGCACCTGCGCGACCGCATGGTGGCCGACAGCCCGCTGAAGGGCTCGGCCAATCTGCTGGTCATGCCGACCCTGGACGCGGCCAATATCGGCCTGACCCTGCTCAGCGCCGCCACCGAGTCTCTGCTCGTCGGACCCATCCTTCTGGGCATGAGCAAGCCGGTGCACGTGCTGGTGCCCAGCGTCACGGCCCGTGGCATCGTCAATCTGACGGCCCTGGCGGTGAACCAGGCGGCCCGGGCGGCCGCTGAGTAGGCACGACACGGGCTCAGTTCGTCTTGGGAAGGCCGTCCGGAAGGGCGGCCTTTTCCATGCGCCACGCCCACCCAATGGCTGTGCGCGCAGCTCAAGGCGTCCCGCAGAGCAAAGCTCCAAACGCCGAAAGGCCCCGTCCGACGCTTTCACGTCGGCGGGGCCCTTCAAAAGTCTTTCGAAAAGGCCGTCCGTCCGGGCGGCCTTTTCTTTTTGGCGCTTAGAGGATGCGCAGGTTGCCGGCCGAGGTCTTGCCCGAGCGACGGTCCTGTTCAAGCTCATAACCGACTTGCTGGCCTTCGTTCAGGCCGCGCAGGCCGGCGCGTTCAACGGCCGAGATGTGCACGAAGATGTCGCCGCCGCCGTTGTCCGGCTGGATGAAGCCGAAGCCCTTGGTGGTGTTGAACCACTTCACGACGCCCGTGCCGGCTTCGCCGCCACCGCCGCCACCGCCGCCGCGCGGAGCGTCATAACCGCCGCCACGCGGGCCGTCGAAGCTGCGCGGGGGACGCGGAGCGCGGGCGCCGCCGCCACCCGGAACTTCGCCGTGACCCGTCACGCGCAGTTGGCCGGCCGAAGTCTTGCCCGAACGGCGATCTTCTTCCAGCTCGTACGCGACTTGATCACCTTCGTTCAGGCCACCCAGGCCCGAGCGTTCAACCGCGGCGATATGGACGAACACGTCCTGGCCGCCGTCCTCGGGCTGAATGAAGCCAAAGCCCTTGGCCGGGTTGAACCACTTAACGACACCGTTCGCCATATTATCCTCAAACACCTCAATCGACGGGCTGATAGTCGGCCCGCGTCCTTCCAAGGGAAGTCATGACGCAAAACCGCAGCAAGCGCTATGGGCTTTGAGCGTAGAAAGTTGGCCGAACAGCGACAGAAGTTCGAAAAATTCACGCTTCAGGCAACGGGCGTTGCCGAAATGCCGCTATAGGTTGCAAGATTGAGCATTAAAAATCCCCGCCGACGGATCGACGGGGTGATCAGACTTGACGACCTTGGGTGCGGGGACAGGATTTGAACCTGTGACCTTCAGGTTATGAGCCTGACGAGCTACCGGGCTGCTCCACCCCGCGTCAGGGTGTTTTGGATTGTGATGGCAGGGTG
>NZ_SMZP01000003.1 GCF_013181195.1 Caulobacter sp. RHG1 | reverse complement strand
ATGGTGTCTTCAAGAGACCGCATTCGTCAGCGTCATTTGGTGAACCTAAAGTCCACCGCCAGAGCGCCGCCGCCTGCGTTTCTCTTTCCAAATCAACAATGTCAAAGACCCAACCGCCCCAGAAACCCGGGAACCGGCCCATCCGTTTAACGCCCGATGTCGGCGGAGGCGGCTATCTATCCAACCCCGAATTCCGTGTCAAATCGTTTTTTACAAAACTCTTTGAACCGATCCAGCGAAACCGGAAAACCCGGAAGCGCTAGAGCCGTCAGCTTCTAGAGAAGCTACCGAAGCCAGTCAAGCGATTATTTCGAAGGAACTTCAAAACGACTGCTTATCTGACCAACACCGCGCCGCTGAATTCTTGCGAACTCTTGGCAGCGATGCTTCGGAGGGGCGCTTCTAAAGAGGAGCCATTCCGAAAGCAACCAACTCTTTTTGTTTTTTTCGAAGCCTGAAGCTCAGGTCCAAAAAGACAAAACAGGATCCCTGGGGCTGCCGAAGCCGCCCTGCGGATCCATCATCAAGTCGATTGAAGCGCGGTGTCTAACGAAGCGCCTGAACCGATGCAACACCCTTTCGGGGGCCGCGTCGTCCGGTCGCGATGTCGTTCCGTGCGAGGGGGTGATCTAGTCCCGCCCCTGACGAATGGCAACCCCTTCGCGACGATATAACGACGCTCTTTTGAAGGGGCTGCGTCGTGACGGCTAGTGCTGGCTTTCCGGCAGGCGGACGACCAGGCCGTCCAGGGCGTCAGAGACCTTGATCTGGCACGACAGGCGGCTATTGGCCTCGACGTTTTCGGCGAAGTCCAGCATCGACTCTTCCATGGCCGACTTGTCGCCGGTCTTGGCCAGCCAGGCGTCGTCAACATAGACGTGGCAGGTCGCACAGGCGCAGGCCCCGCCGCAGTCGGCGTCGATGCCCGGCACGTTGTTCTTCACAGCGCCTTCCATGACCGTCAGGCCCGACTTCACGTCGAGGACGTGCTCGGCGCCGTCGTGTTCGATGTAGGTGATCTTGGCCATGTGGTTCTTCTCTATTCCCCTTGGGCGAACTTAAGCCGCCACTTCCTTCATGGACACCGATGGATCGGCGAGCTTGTCGGCGCTCACCGGCGTGCGTTTGGCGATCAGCTGCTTGCCGGCCATGAACTCCGGCGGCGCATTGACCGCCTCGACGGCCTGGATCAGGTCGCCCTTCAGATGGAAGACCGCGAACCTGGCCGCAGCGACGTCGCCGCGCACGATCTGACGGTCGGCCTCGAACGGCAGACCGGCGATCTGCAGCTTCAGGTCATACTGGTCGGACCAGAACCATGGCGTCTCGGGCGCCGAACCCGGACGACCCATGATCGCCGAAGCGGCCTGCTTGGCCTGCTCCAGGGCGTTGGGCACGCTCTCCAGGCGGAACTGACGCTCATAGAGCGGGAGCGGACGATGGGTGACGTCACCGATCGCGAAGATCGACGGATCCTCGGTCCGCGCTTCCAGGTCGACGACCACGCCATTGGTGGTGGCGAGACCCGCATCCTGGGCCAGCTCGTCATTGGCGATCGCGCCGACCCCGACCAAGGCGACGTCGCAGGCGACCACCCGGCCGTCGGAGAACTTCACGCCGGTGACGTGGCCGTTCTCCCCTTCGAAGCCAGCCACGCCCGCGTTCAGTTCGAAGCCGACGCCGCGCTGACCGTGATAGTCCTGGAAGAAGGTCGACAGGGCGTCGCAGGCGACGCGGGCCAGGACCCGGCTCTCGCGTTCGATGATCAGGGCGTGCGCGCCCAGAGCACGGGCCGAGGCCGCCGCTTCCAGGCCGACATAGCCGCCGCCGATCACAGCCAGGCGCTTGTCGGGGCCGAGGGCGTGCTTCAACAACTCGGCGTCGGCGGCGGTGCGCAGCGACAGGACGCCGGCCAGGTCGGCGCCGGGGATCGGCAGCGCGCGGGCGCGGGCGCCGGTGGCCAGAATGAGGAAGTCGTAGGGAATGACCTCGCCCGAAGCGAGCGTCACGGTCTTTTCCGAGCGGTTGATCCGCTGGGCCACGCCTTCGAGGCGCAGCATGACGTTATTCTCGGCGTACCACTCGGAGGGCTTCAGCGAGAGACTGTCGGCGTCGGCCTCGCCCTTCAGCCAGGCCTTGGACAGCGGGGGACGCTGATAGGGCAGCAGAGGCTCGTCGCCGATCAGGACGATACGGCCCTCGTGACCATACTGCCGCAGGAACGCCGCGGCCGAGCCGCCGGCATGACCCGCGCCGATGATGACGACGCACGCGTTCTGATGACTGTCAGCGCTCAATGACGCCCTCCCTTTTGCCAAAAATGACGCCGGCGTCACCTATTGGCAAGCGGCTTTGAACAAGGGGGATAGATAGACAGAAAAACGGCGGCTGAAACCAGTCCAGCCGCCGCGCTTCTTGGAATGTCGAAACCGTCAGACGACGCGCTCGACCATCATCTTCTTGATCTCGGCGATGGCCTTGGCCGGGTTCAGGCCCTTCGGGCAGACCTGGGCGCAGTTCATGATCGTGTGGCAGCGATAGAGCTTGAACGGGTCCTCGAGCTGGTCGAGGCGGTCGCCGGTCGCTTCGTCGCGGCTGTCGATCAGCCAGCGATAGGCGTGCAGCAGGGCCGCCGGGCCCAGATACTTGTCGCCGTTCCACCAGTAGCTGGGGCACGAGGTCGAGCAGCAGGCGCACAGGATGCACTCGTAGAGACCGTCGAGCTTCTCGCGGTCTTCCGGCGATTGCTTCCACTCGGTCTGCGGCTCGGGCGTGTCGGTGTGCAGCCAGGGCTCGATCGAGGCGTACTGCGCATAGAACAGCGTCAGGTCAGGGATCAGGTCCTTGACCACCGGCATGTGCGGCAGCGGCGCGATCTGCACGGCCTTGCCCGGGACTTCAGCCCAACCGTGGGTGCAGGCCAGGGTGTTGCGACCGCCGATGTTCATCGAGCAGGAACCGCAGACGCCCTCGCGGCACGACCGGCGGAAGGCCAGGGTCGGGTCGATGCTGTTCTTGATGTACAGCAACGCGTCCAGCACCATCGGGCCCACGGCGTCCATGTCGACGTCGTAGGTGTCCCAACGCGGGTTGCCGCCCGATTCCGGATCGTAGCGGTAGATCTTGAAGGTCTTGACCTTCTTGGCGCCCGCAGGGGCCGGCCAATGCTTGCCCGACTTGACCTGCGAGTTCTTGGGGAGTGCGAGTTCGACCATCGTACCCTCAGTAAACCCGTGCTTTAGGCGGGATGTAGGCGATGTCGTCGGACATCGTGTAGCTGTGCACCGGACGGTAATCGATCTTCACCTTGCCGGACTCCATGTCGAGCCAGGCCAGGGTGTGCTTCATCCATTCGGTGTCGTTGCGGTCCGAGAAGTCCTCGCGGGCGTGGGCGCCGCGGCTCTCGGTGCGGTTGGCCGCGCCGTTCACCGTCACGACGGCCTGACCGATCAGGTTGTCGAACTCCAGGGTCTCCATCAGGTCGGTGTTCCACACCAGACCGCGATCGCTGACCTTGAGGTCGCTCTTCTTTTCCCAGACCTTGGCCAAGCGCTCGACGCCGCTGTCCAGGCTTTCGCCGGTACGGAACACCGCGGCGTCTTCCTGCATGGCCTTCTGCATCTCCAGACGCAGGTCGGCGGTCGGGGTCGAGCCCGAGGCGTTGCGGAACTTGTCGAAGCGCGCCAGGTGGGCTTCGGTCTGCGACGCCTTCAGTTCCGGCTGGGTGGCGCCCGGCTTGACGATCTCGGCGCAGCGCAGGCCCGCGGCCCGGCCGAACACGACGAGGTCGATCAGCGAGTTGGACCCCAGGCGGTTGGCGCCGTGCACCGACACGCAGGCGGCCTCGCCCACGGCCATCAGGCCGGGGATCACCTGGTCGGGGTTGTCGCCCGACTTGGTGACGACTTCGCCGTGATAGTTCGTCGGGATGCCGCCCATGTTGTAGTGGACGGTCGGCAGCACCGGGATCGGCGCCTTGGTGACGTCGACGCCCGAGAACACCTTGGCGGTTTCCGAGATGCCCGGCAGACGCTGGTGCAGGATCTTCGGGTCCAAGTGGTCCAGGTGCAGGAAGATGTGGTCCTTGTTCGGGCCCACGCCGCGACCTTCGCGAATCTCGATGGTCATCGCGCGGCTGACCATGTCGCGCGGCGCCAGGTCCTTCACCGACGGAGCGTAGCGCTCCATGAAGCGCTCGCCTTCCGAGTTGGTCAGGTAGCCGCCTTCGCCGCGGGCACCCTCGGTGATCAGGCAGCCGGCGCCGTAGATGCCGGTGGGGTGGAACTGCACGAATTCCATGTCCTGCAGCGGCAGGCCGGCGCGCAGCGCCATGGCGTTGCCGTCGCCCGTGCAGGTATGGGCCGAGGTGGCCGAGAAGTAGGCGCGACCGTAACCGCCGGTGGCCAGGACCACCATCTGGGCCTGGAAGCGGTGCAGGGTGCCGTCGTCGAGCTTCCACGCGGTCACGCCGCGGCAGACGCCGTCTTCCATGATCAGGTCGAGGGCGAAGTACTCGATGAAGAACTCGGTGTCGTGGGCCAGCGACTGGCCGTACATCGTGTGCAGCATGGCGTGACCGGTGCGGTCGGCCGCCGCGCAGGTGCGCTGGATCGGGCCTTCGCCGTAGTTCTTGGTCATGCCGCCGAAGGCGCGCTGATAGATCTTGCCGTCCTCGGTGCGCGAGAAGGGCACGCCCCAGTGCTCGAGCTCATAGACGGCGGCCGGCGCGTTGCGCGTCAGATACTCGATGGCGTCCTGGTCGCCCAGCCAGTCCGACCCCTTGACGGTGTCGAACATGTGCCAGCGCCAGTCGTCCTGGCCCATATTGCCCAGCGAGGCCGAGATGCCGCCCTGCGCGGCCACGGTGTGGCTGCGGGTCGGGAACACCTTGGTGATGCAGGCGGTCTTCAGGCCGGCTTGCGCGGCGCCCAGCGCAGCGCGGAGGCCCGAACCGCCGGCGCCGACGACGACGACGTCGAACTTGTGGTCGATGAACTTGTAGGCCGACATACTAGGCTCCGGTCACGGTCAGGGCGACCTTGAGGATCGAGAAGACCCCCACGGCGCCGGCGGCCACGCAGACGAAAAGATTGCCGATCACCAGGGCCGACTTGCCGGCGAAACCGTGGATGTAGTCCTCGATCACCACCTGGACCGCGGCCTGCAGGTGGATGAGGGCCGAGACCAGCAGCAGGCCCAGCAGCACGGCGTTCAGCGGCTGACCGATCCAGGTCGCGACCGTGTGCTGGTCGGCGCCGATCATCTTCAGCGCGGCGAACACGCCCCAGATGCTCAGCGGCGCCAGGGCCAGGCCCGAGACGCGCTCGGTGATGAAGTGACCCACACCGTGGCGCGAAGCGCCCGTGCCGCGCGCACGCGACAGCGGGGTGCGGAACTGGATAGGTTGGTAGAGTTCGTTCTTGCTCATCAGAACGCTCCGTTCGCGCCGGCGATCACCCAGGTCACGATCGTCGCCACGACTGCAAAAGCAATCGCCATGGCGCCGGTCATGTCGGCGATGCGCGGGGCGAAGCCCTTGCCGATGTCCCAGAAGGTCTGGCGGATGACGTAGGCGATATTGAAGAAGACGGCGAAGGTCTCGCCCAGCAGGACCAGCTTGCCGATCGGCGAGCCCAGGATGCTGAGGAAGCCGGCATAGGCGTCCGGACCAGCCGCCAAAGCGGCGGCCCAGGCGGCCAGGATCACGGCGCCGACCCACAGGCCGACGACGCAGCCGCGGTGCAGGATCGAGCAGGCCATCGTGATGTGCCAGCGCCACACCGTCAGGTGCGGAGACATCGGGCGCTCAGGCAGCCCCCGGCTCGTGTCGGTCATGAAAGGTCCAACCTCGGTAGCCTTTGTGCGTTGCGGGACGCTTTTAAGCGCGAAGGCTTGGGTGTCAATTAAACGGCGCCATGTTGAGAAACGTTCGCACATCCCGTTCCGGGGACGGACAGGAACAATGAAGGCTGAGCTTGCGTTACGCTTGCTGCTTTAGGGGGAAGCACATCCAGGATGAACGGTCCGATCGATTTTCAGGCGGTGTTTGATCGGATTTCGACGCCGTACATGATGATGGACCATGACCTGATCATCGTTGAGATGAACCAGGCCTATCTCGACGTCACCGGCCTTCCCCGCGAGAACATGCTGGGACGGTACGTCTTCGAAGCCTTTCCGTCCGAGGGCGAAAGCCGCCGCCTGCTAGAAGAGTCGATCCTCCGCACGCGCGATACCGGCGAGACCGACGTCATCGCCGTTCTGCACTACGCCATCCCCCGGCCAGAGGCCGACGGCGGAGTCTATGACAGCTACTGGAGCGCGACCCACACCTATGTCCCGTCGTCGGACGGGCGAGGCTATGTCCTGCAGAACACTCAGGACATCACCGAGCTGAGGCGACTGAAGGACACCGCTTTCCGGCCCGAGGCCTCGGCGACCACCGCCATGCTGGGCGACAGCGTGTTGCGCCGCGTCGAGACCTTGCAGTCGCAGAGCGTGCAGATCCGCCGCCTGTTCATGCGCGCGCCCAGCTTCGTGGCCATCCTTCGTGGACCAGAACACGCCTTCGACTTCGCCAACGAGGCCTATCTGCGCCTGATCGGTCGACAGGAGGTTCTGGGCCGCCCCCTGGGCGAGGTGCTGCCGGAGATGCACGAGCAGGGCTTCATCCACCTTCTGGACGAGGTGCGCCGCACCGGCGAGCCGTACATCGGCCGCGAGGTTCCCGTCATGCTGTCGCCTCGGCCGGGCGCGGCGCTGGAGGAGCGCTTCCTCGACTTCATCTATCAGCCGATCGTCGAGACCGACGGGACGGTTTCGGGTGTGTTCGTCGAGGGCACGGACATGACCGACCGGGTGCTGGCCAACCAGCGCCAGCGCCTGTTGCTGGACGAGCTGAACCACCGCGTGAAGAACACCCTGGCCACGGTCCAGGCCATCGCCCAGCAGACCCTGCGCGGCGCGAGGACGGCAGAGAGCTTTGCCGAGGCGTTCCAGTCCCGCCTGCTGGCCCTGTCCCATACCCATAACGCCCTGACCGACAGCCAGTGGGCCGGGGCGGGCCTGCGCCAGATCCTGACCCAGGAACTCAGCCCCTACGGCCCCGAACGGATCCAGATGAGCGGCCCCGACGTCCATCTGCCCGCGCGTCTGGCGCTGTCGCTGGGCCTGGTGTTCCACGAACTGGCCACCAACGCCGCCAAGTATGGCCCGCTCTCCAATGGCGGCCGGCTGTTGCTGAACTGGTCGCTGATCGACAGCGGCCACCGCCTGCGCTTCGAATGGCGCGAGACCGGGGGGCCGCCGGCCAGGCCGCCCGAGCGCCGGGGCTTCGGCTCGCGCCTGATCGAGCGCAGCATCACCGGCGAGCTGCGCGGCAGCATCGCGATGGACTATGCCGAGACTGGCCTGGTCGTCCGGTTCGAAACCCCTCTGGCCCGCGACTTCGCCTAGGTCCGGAACACCGTCAGAGCCAGGTGCTGCAGCAGCATGATGGTCTTGGCGTCGCGAATGGCGCCGTCGGCGACCATGGCCAGGGCCTCGTCGATGGACGGCTCCAGCACCTCGATGTCCTCGCCCTCGTCGGGATGGCCGCCGCCGTCGCCGATCCGCATGGCCGCGTCGTACTCGGCTACGAAGAAATGCAGGATCTCGGTCACCGACCCCGGGCTCATGAAGGCCTCGAACACCTTCCGCACCTCGCCCAGGCGATAGCCTAGCTCCTCCTCGACCTCGGCGCGGATGCGCACCTCCGGTTCGGCGTCGTCCAGCAGCCCCGCGGCCGCCTCGATCAGCAGGTCGTCGTAACCGTTGACGAAGGCCGGATAGCGGAACTGCTTCACCAGCAGCACGGTCCGGTTTTCCAGATTGTACGGCAGCAGCACCGCACCATTGCCGCGGTCGTAGTGCTCGCGGCTCTGGGTCTGCCAGGTCCCGTCGCGCCGCTTCCAGTCGAAGGTCGTCGTCTTCAGGACGTACCAATTGTCGGAGAGCAGCTTGGTCTCCTGGACGCGGACCCGATCCTTCACCGACATCTGTCTCTCCTAGTCCCGAACCCGCGCCACATAGTCGGCCGAGCGCATCTCCTGCAGGCGCGACACCGTACGCTCGAACTCGAAGGCGCCGTCGCCTGCGGGATACAGCATCTCCGGCTCGGCTTCCGCCAGCGCCACCAGCTTGACGTCGGCTTCGTACAGCGCGTCGATCAGGGTGTTGAAGCGCTTGGCCGCGTCGCGCCGCTCGGGCGTCAGGTTCGGCACGTCTTCCAGGAACAGGGTGTGGAAGCGCTCGGCGATAGCCAGATAGTCCTGCGGGCCCAGCGCCTGCTGGCAAAGACTGGCGAAGGACGAGCGCAGCAGACCGCCGGCGGCGCGCGGCAAGCGCATCTTGCGGCCCAGCACTTCCAGCGTCGCGCCAGTCTCGGCCGCGCCGTCCAGCATGTCGGCCCACAAGGCCTCGAACTCGGCCTGGGTCGCCTTGTCGTTCGGCGCCAGCCAGGTGCGGGCGGCGCGCAGGCGGTCCAGGCGGAAGTCGACCGGGCCGCGCACGGCCACCACGTCCATCGCCGACTTCAGCATGTCGATGAACGGCAGGAAGAGCTGGCGGTTCAGGCCGTCCTTATAGAGATCCTCCGGCGGCCGGTTCGAGGTCGCCACCAGGGTCACGCCGCGCGCGAACAGGGCCTCGAACAGCCGGCCCAGGATCATGGCGTCGGCGATGTCGGTGACCTGCAGTTCGTCGAAGCACAACAGCCGGGCGTTCTGGGCGATCAGGTCGGCGGTCGGCGTGACCGGGTCGTCGCCCTTGTGCTGGCCGAAGCGCGCCTTGCGCGCCGCCGCGTCGCCCTTGCGCCAGGCGTCGATGTCGGCGTGGACCTCGGCCATGAAGGCGTGGAAGTGGATGCGCCGCTTGCGGGCCACCGGGGCGCTGTCGAAGAACAGGTCCATCAGCATGGACTTGCCGCGTCCGACCGGTCCCCAGATGTAGATCCCCCGCTGGCTCTTGGGCTTGCGCCCGAACAGCGAGAAGCCGGGCTCGCCGGCGTTGTCGAGGTCGGTCTCCAGCCGGGACAGGGTCTCGACGGCCGTGGCCTGGGCGGCGTCGGGCTTGATCTCGCCCTGGGCCAGGCGCTCGCGATAGGCGGTGCGTAGGGAAGTCGGCATGCCGGTGCGGTTAGCGCGTGAGGGACGCCATTGGAACCCCGAACCTGCCTGTTCCGTCTGCTGACAGAACGGCCCGACACGCCTAAGCTCCCGTCATGGTTCATGTTCCGGCCGTCGGGGCGGTCGATGCAAAAGAGGCCGCCTCGCCCCACATCATCGACACCCTGATCGCCGAGCGCGCCCCGCGGCTGACGGCGTCAGCGGTCTGGCCACTGGTCCGGCCGGGGCTCTACAAGCTGCTGGACTACAAGAAGGCCCGGCGGATGGCGCAGGCCATCTGCCACTTGGGCGGCCGGGCGGCGCTGGACCATGTGTCCGAACTGCTGGCCCTGAAGGTCGAGGTGTCGGGACTGGAGAACCTGCCGGCGAGCGGCCGCGTGATCATCGTCTCCAACCACCCCACGGGCATCGGCGACGGGGTGGCGGTCTATGATGCGATCAAGGCCCGCCGGCCGGACGTCGTCTTCTACGCCAATGCCGACGCCCACCGGGTGTGTCGCCGCTTCGACGAGGTGCTGATCCCGGTCGAATGGGTTGAGGAAAAGCGCAGTCGCGAGCGCATGCGCCTGACTCTGTCGATGACCCGCGAAGCCATGGAGGCCGAGCGCGCCCTGATGATCTTCCCGGCCGGCCGCCTGGCGATGAAGGACGCGCAAGGCCAACTGACCGATCCGCCGTGGATGACCTCGGCCGTGTCGATCGCCCGCAAGTATGAAGCGCCCATCGTCCCGATCCACCTGACCGGCCCGTGGTCGACCCTGTTCCACCTGTTCGACGGCCGCTGGCGGGAGCTGCGCGACATCACCCTTTTCCATGAGTTGCTGAACAAGAAGGGCCGGGCGTTCTCGCTGATCGTTGGGGCGCCCATCGACGCCGAAGCCCTGCCCCACGACGCCGGGGAAGCCACGGAGGCGCTGAAGCGCTATGTGGAGCGCGTGTTGCCGACTGACCCAGCGAGCCATCTGACGTGACTTCCGTTTTCCTCGCCGACGAGGCCGCGACCCAGGCGCTGGGCCGCAAGCTGGCCGCTTCCCTCAAGCCCGGCGACGCCCTGTGCCTGACCGGGCCGCTGGGGGCCGGCAAGTCGACCCTGGCCCGCGCCCTGATCCGCGCCCTGACCACGCCGGACGAGGAAGTGCCCAGCCCGACCTTCACGCTGGTCCAGTTCTACGAGACGGCCGCCTTCCCGCTCGCCCACTTCGACCTTTACCGCCTGTCGGACCCCGACGAGGCCTATGAGATCGGCCTGGACGAGGCGCTGGACGACGGCGTGGCGCTGATCGAATGGCCACAGAGACTGGAAGGGCGTTTGCCCCCCACTCGGCTCGATATAGACATCGCTCTGGACGGCGACGCGCGGCGCGCCGTCATCGTGGCGCACGGCGATTTCGAAGGACGTTCCCTTGAGTTCTGAACGTGAGGCGGCCAAGGCCGCGTTTCTGGACGCCCACGGTTTCGGCGACGTCCGCCGTCAGCCCTTGGGCGGCGACGCCTCGACCCGGTCGTATGAGCGTCTGCATCGTGAAGGCGGCCAGAGCTTCATCTTCATGGACCAGCCGCCGTCGGTCGAGACCGCGCCCTGCCCTCCGGACGCAACGCCCGAGCAGCGTGCGGCGCTGGGCTACAACGCTCTGGCCCGCCTTGCCGCCGGCCGCGTGGACGCTTTCGTCGCCTGCGCCGGCTGGCTGAACGGCCAGGGCCTGTCGGCGCCCAAGGTGCTGGCCGCTGACGCCGCGGCCGGTCTCGCGGTGCTGGAAGACCTGGGCGACGACCTCTACGCCCGTCTGATCGAGACCGGGACCGACGAGGCTCCGCTGTACGAGGCCGCCATCGACGGCCTGCTGGCCATCCACGCCGCGCCCGCGCCCGATGTGCTGGACTACGACGGCTCGACTTGGCCGCTGCTGGCCTATGACGACCTGGCCCTGAAGACCGCCCACGACATCTTCGTCGAGTGGCAACCGAAGTACCGCGACCTGACCTTTGACACCGCCGCGATCGCCGAGTGGGAGGCCATTTGGGCCCCGATCCGCGCAAAGGGCGAGGCCGACGCGACCGTCTTCTGCCATCGCGACTATCACGCCGAGAACCTGATCTGGCTGCCGGAGCGCCAAGGCGCGGCGCGGGTCGGCATGCTGGACTTCCAGGACGCGGTGCTGGCCCACCCGGCGTGGGACCTGTCGATGCTGCTACACGACGCCCGCCGGACCGTGTCGCCCGAGCGCGAGGCCGCCTGCCTCGACCGCTACCTAGCCGCTCGCCCAGCGCTGGACCGCACTGCCTTCCTGGCCGATTACCACGCGCTGGGGGCGCTCAACATCATCCGGATCCTGGGCATCTTCGCCCGCTTGGTGACCCGCGACGGCAAGCCCCGCTACGCCGACTTCATCCCGCGCCTGTGGGTCTATCTGGACGTCTGTTTCGCCGACCCGGCGTTGGCGGACCTGAAGGCCTGGTTCGATCGCTACGTGCCCGTGGAGACCCGCCGATGAGCGCCCCGAAAGTTGCGATGGTGCTGGCCGCGGGCCTGGGCACCCGCATGCGCCCCCTGACCAATGACCGCCCCAAGGCCCTGGTCGAGGTCGCCGGCAAGGCGCTGATCGACCACATGCTGGACCGCCTGGTCGCCGCCGGCGTCGAGACCGCCGTGGTCAATGTCCACTATTTCGCCGACCTGGTCGAAGCCCACCTCAAGGCCCGCGAGGCCAAGGGTCTCGGTCCGAAAATCATCATCTCCGACGAACGCGCCCAGGCCCTGGAGACCGGCGGCGGCGTCAAGCACGCCCTGCCGCTGCTGGGCGAGGGTCCGGTGTTCGTGGCCAATATCGACTCGATCTGGATCGAGCACGGCGGCGCGGCCGTCGACGCGGTGGCCGCCGCCTGGGATCCGGAAGCGATGGACGTTTGCCTGATGCTGGCTTCGACCGCCGGCTCGCTGGGCTTCCACGACACTGGCGACGTCTTCCTCGATGACGGTGTGGTGCGCTTCAAGGATTCCGGCGAGACCGCGCCGCTGGTCTATGTCGGCGTCCACATCTGCAAGCCACAGATCACCGCCGACGGGCCGGAGGGTCCGTTCTCGCTGTTGCCGCTGTGGAAGCGCCTGGCCGCCGACCAGCGCGTCCACGGCGTCGCCCCCGACGGGCTCTGGATGCATGTCGGCGATCCCGACGCCAAGCTGGCGGCCGAAGCTAAGCTCTCCCAGCGATGAGCAGTCCGGCCCCCTTCTTCGAGCGTGAGGGGCCGCGCTGGTTCTCGATCCCCGCTCACCGGCCGTTCGTCGACGACCTGGCGCGGGGCCTGCTGAACACGCTGGAGCCGCTGGGTCCCGAGGCCCTGCCCCGCGCCACGGTGCTGACTCCGACCCGACGCGGCGCCCGGGCCCTGGCCGACGCCTTCCTGGCGGTCGGCGGCGGACGGGCCCTCCTGCTGCCGCAGATCCGCCCCCTGGGCGACCTGGACGAGGGCGAGCCGCCGTTTGAACCGGGCGAGCTCTCCATCGACCTGCCGCCGGCCATCTCGTCGCGCCGTCGCCGGTTCGAGCTGGCGCGGCTGGTCGTCAACCACGGCGACAAGCTGTCGTTCAAGCCCGGCCCGGTACAGGCCCTGGAACTGGCCAAAGCGTTGTCGGAGTTCCTCGACAGCTGCCAGATCGAGGAAGTCGCCTTCCACGACAAGCTGGACGGCCTGGCCGAGGGCGATCTGGCTCAGCACTGGCAGGTCTCGGCGCGGTTCCTCAAAGGCGTGCTGAACGCCTGGCCCAAGCGGCTGGAAACCCTGGGCTTGATCGACGTCTCCGAGCGTCGCGTGCGCCTGCTGCGCGCCCTTGAGAAGCAGTGGAAGAACGATCCGCCGACCGAGGTGCTGGTCGCCGCCGGCTCGACCGGCACGGCCCCAGCCACCGCCGACCTGCTGCGCGTCGTGGCCGCCGCGCCCAAGGGCGCTGTGGTCCTGCCCGGCCTGGACGAAGACCTGGCCGACAGCGCCTGGAGCCAGATCGACGGCACCCAAGGTGAGCAGCATCCGCAGGGGGCGATGAAGCGCCTTCTGGACCGCGCCGGCGTCGAGCGCTCCGACGTCCGCGCCTGGGTCCCTGACGTCGACAGCCGCGGTCGCTGGCGGCGGCGGATCGTCAACGAGGCCCTCCGCCCGGCCGAGGCCACCGCCGACTGGCTGGCCCAAATCGCCGCCCTGCGCGCCGAGGCCCCGGGTCTGGACCCCGTCGCCGAGGGTCTGACCGGCTTCTCGGTCATCGCCGCCCGCGCCGAGGAAGAGGCCGCCGGCGCCTGTGCGTTGCTGCTGCGCGAAGCGCTGGAAGATCCCGAGCGCACCGCCGCCCTCGTCACCCCCGACCAGACCCTGGCTCGCCGGGTGATGACCCGCCTGCAACGCTGGGGCGTGATCCCCGACAGCTCGGCCGGCGCGCCGCTGGCCGCCGCCGGCTCGGCGATCCTCGCCCTGCACCTGGCGCGGCTGGTCGAGGACCCGCTCAACCCCGTCCGCCTGCTGGCCTTCGCCAAACACCCGCTGGTGCTCGCCGAAGACGAGGCCCCGGCCGCCGCGATGCTGGAACGCAAGGGCCTGCGCGGCGCCGCGCCGGGTTCGAAGGACGTGTTGCGCGGACGGCTGAAGGATTTCCCCGAGGCCCTGGCCCTGTGCGACCGCGTCCTGGCCGCCGTCGACCACGCCGCCGCGCCGTATGTGAACAACTTCGCCCCGCCCTGCCGCGCCGCCCAGGCTCTCGTCGAAGCGCTGGAAGGCCTGATCGAGACCCGCCGCCTTTGGGCCGGCGGGGCGGGCGAATGCCTCGGCAGTCTGATGGCCGCCCTGATCCAGGACGGCGAGCCCCTGCCCGACGCCTCGCCCCAGGCCTTCGCCGACATTCTGGATCGCCTGGTCAACGAGGAAACCGTCCGGGTCGGCGGCGCCACGCACCCCAGGCTTCGCATCCTGGGCGCCATCGAGGCCCGCCTGGTCCGCGCCGACCGCCTGGTGTTGGCGGGGCTGGAGGAAGGTGTCTGGCCGCAGGGCGCGCCGATCGATCCGTTCCTGTCGCGGCCGATGCGCTCGCGCCTGGGCCTGCCGCCGCCCGAACGCAAGGTCGGCCTGACCGCCCACGACTTCGCCCAGGCGGCCAGCGCGCCCGACGTCGTCCTGGTCCACTGCGAACGACGCGGCGGCGCGCCGGCCGTCGAGTCGCGCTGGCTGTGGCGGCTGAAGACGCTGGCCGCCGGCGCGGGCCTGGCCCTGCCCCGTCGCGACGACGTGCTGGACTGGGTCCGCGCCCTCGACGCCCCTGATCCCTATGCCCCGATCGCCCGCCCCGCGCCGACCCCGCCGGTCGAGGACCGTCCGCGCAAGATGGCCGTCACTAGGGTCGAAGCCCTGACCCGCGACCCCTACGCCGTCTGGGCCCGCGACATCCTCAAGCTCTATCCGCTGGAGCGTCCCGACGAGCCGGTCGAGGCCCGGGCGCGCGGCACGGCGATCCACGCCGCATTCGAAAGGTTCGCCGAGACCTATCCCGACGCCGTACCGCTGGAGGCCGCCGCCGCGTTCGAGCGCTTCTATGTCGAGGCCCTGGTCGCCGCCGGCATGCCGCCCACCGCCCTGACCCGCGAGAAGGCCCTGGCCCGCGAGGCCGCCCTGTGGGTCGCCGACTGGGAGCGCGGCCGCCGCACCACCGCCCGCAAGGTCGTGGTCGAGGCCGCCGGCGAGCTGGCGCTCAGCATCAACGGCCGCCCGTTCACCCTTACCGCCAAGGCCGACCGCATCGAGCCGACCGCCGACGGGACCGCCCACATCCTCGACTACAAGACCGGCGCCGCGCCGTCGCAAAAGCAGGTCGACACCGGCTTCTCGCCGCAGCTGACCCTGACGGCGGCGATCCTGATGAACGGCGGCTTCCCGGACCTGGGCAAGCCCACGCCGGGCGACCTGACCTATGTCCGCGTCACCGGCCGCAAGCCGGCCGGCGAGGAGCAGGTCCGCGCCCTGGCCGGCGAGGAAAGCAGCGCCGCCGCCAACAAGGCGCTGGAAGGTCTGTCGACCCTGATCGCCCGCTATGACGATCCGGAAGAGCCCTACCGCTCGCGGGTCGCGCCGCAGTTCGTCAAGGAGCATCCCGGCGACTACGCCCACCTGGCGCGGGTTTTCGAGTGGTCGACCAGCGGCGACGATGGGGACGGCGAATGACCGCATTCGATCCTCAGCGCATCGCCGCCGACCCGACCATCTCGGCCTTCGTCACCGCCAATGCCGGGTCGGGCAAGACCAAGACCCTGATCGACCGGGTCGCGCGCCTGCTGCTGGCCGGGGTCAAACCCGAGGCGATCCTGTGCGTGACCTATACCAAGGCCGCCGCCGCCGAGATGCAGCGCCGCCTGTTCGAGCGTCTGGGCAAGTGGTCGGTGACCAGCGACGCCGACCTGCGCGCCGAGCTGGTGAAACTGGTGGGTGAGACGGAAGCGCTCTACGACGCCAAGCGCCTCTCTGAAGCCCGCGCCCTGTTCGCCCAGGCGCTGGAGACCCCCGGCGGCCTGAAGATCCAGACCATCCACGCCTTCTGCGAGAAGCTGCTGCGGCGCTTTCCGCTGGAGGCCGGCGTCTCGCCCGGCTTCACGGTGATGGACGACCAGGCCGGCGCCGCCATCGCCCGCGCCGCCCGCCGCGCCACGGCCCAGTGGGTCGACACCCACGAGGACGCGTTCGCCGACGCCTATGCTCGCTTCTCGGTGGCGCTGGACTTCCAGAGCTTCGAAAACATGTTCGCCGGCTTCGAGGCGCGGCGCGGCCAGATCATGGCCTATGTCACGGAATGCGGCGGCCTGTCGGAAGCCGTCGCCGACGCCTGGGAGCGCTGCGGCTTCGACGCGCCGGCCTCGGCGAGCGATCTGGCAGCGCAGGCCATGGCGCGGCTGGATCTCGGCGCCTGGCGCGCGGCGGCCACCGTACTGTTCGACGGCGGCGGCAAGGCTGACGCAAAGAACGCCGAGGCCCTGGCCGCCGTGGCCCGCGATCCGGACGCCACGCTGGACCTGGCCCTGCGCGCCCTGTTCACCGAGGGCGGCGAAGGCACGCCAGCGACCTGGCCAGGCAAGACCTCGGGCCTGAAAAGCCGCGAGGATCTGCGCGAGGCCCTGCTGCTGGACCAGGCCAAGCTGGAGGTCGCCCGCGAACGGGTCCGGGCCGCCAAGGTCGCCGAGGACACCGAGGGGACGCTGCGGCTGGCGGTGCTGTACGTGACCTCGCACCGGATCGAGAAGGACGCCCGCGGCGCGCTCGACTTCACCGACCTGATTGACAAGACCCGCGTGCTGCTGACCGAAAAGGTCGAGGCCGCCTGGGTGCTGTACAAGCTGGACGGCGGCATCGACCACATCCTGCTGGATGAAGCCCAGGACACCGCCCCCGAGCAGTGGGAAATCCTGTCGGCCCTGACCGCCGACTTCTTCGCCGGCGAGACTGCGCCGGGCCGAGGCGGCGAACGCCGGGCCGAGCGGACCCTCTTCGTGGTCGGCGACGAGAAGCAGTCGATCTATTCGTTCCAGGGCGCCGACCCGCAGCGGCTGCTGATCGAGACGCAGAACTACATCACCCGCATCGAGGCGGCCGGCGCGGTCGGCAAGGGCGTGCCGCTGACCGTATCGTATCGCTCGACCCGCGAGGTCCTGAGCTTCGTCGACGCCCTGTTCTCCGATCCCGACACCCGCGAGGGCGTGCCGCCGCCGGTCGGCCAGGACCTGGTCCGCCACGAGCTGTTCCGCCACGGCCACCCCGGCTGCGTCGACCTGTGGCCGCTGACCCGCGAACTGCCCGGCGAGGAACGCGAGGCCTGGGAGGCTCCCGTCGATTCCGAGAGCGAGCGCAGCGCCAACCGCCGCCTGGCCGAAGCGATCGCCGCCGAGACCGCCGCGATCCTGCAGCGCGGCGACGCGGTGTTCGACAAGGAGATCGGCCGCCACCGCGCGGCCCATGCCGGCGACATTCTCGTGCTGGTCCGCCGGCGCAAGGTGCTGTTCGAAGAGATCATCCGAGCCCTGAAGCGGCGCGGCGTTCCGGTGGCCGGGGCCGACCGGCTGTCGCTGTCCAGCCACATCGCCTTCGAGGACCTGCTGGCCCTGGGCCGGTTCATCCTGTTCCCGGATGACGACCTGACCCTGGCCGCCCTGCTGAAGACGCCGTTCTGCGCCCTGACCGACGACGACGTCTACGCCCTGGCCAAGGGGCGGCGCGGCGCGTTGTGGGCCGAGCTGCAACGCCGGTCCGAAGAGCGCCCCGAATGGCTCGCCGCGCGGACCGTGCTGGACTGGGCGCTGACCGAAGGCCGCAAGCGCCAGCCGTTCGAGTTCTTCGCCGGCTGGCTGGGCCTGGCCGACGCCGCCGGCCGCTCACACCGCGCCAAGGTGCTGACCCGTTTGGGGGCTGAGGCCGAGGAAGCGCTCGACGAGTTCCTGGCCCAGGTCATGGAGGCTGAGCAGCGTGGGGTGCGCGATCTCGAAGCTCTGGTCGCCGACTTCGCGGCCCTGGACATCGTGGTCAAGCGCGAGATGGAAGGCGCCCGCCGCGAGGTGCGGGTGATGACCGCCCACGGCTCCAAGGGGCTGGAGGCGCCGATCGTCTTCCTGCCCGAGACCACGGTGAAGCGCGGGGCCGGCGGCTCACCGCTCTTGGCGACCGAGGACGGCGGCCTGCTGTGGTGCGCCAGTTCCAAAGGCGACTGCGAGGCTTCGGCCAAGGCCCGCAAGCTGCGCGAGGACAAGGAGAGCCAGGAGGCCCTGCGCCTGCTGTACGTGGCCCTGACCCGGGCGCGGGAGCGGCTGATCCTGTGCGGCCGCATCGACGCCCGGACCAAGGACGACAAGGTCGGCGGCTGGTACGCCGCCGCCCGCGCCGCCTTCGGCCATGCCGATATCGCCCCCGAGGTCCGGACCATCGGCGACGAGGAGACCGGCTTCCAGCGCTACGGCCCCGATCCCCTGACCGCGCCACGCCTCGAGGAAACCGAGCGCTCGACAGCTGCCGCACCGACCTGGATCAAGGCCCTGGCTGCGCCCGAACCGGCCGCAGCCCGCTACGCCGCCCCGTCGCGGATCGAGGACAATGCCCGCGTTCCCGCGCCCTCGCCCCTGGCCCGCGTCGCCGGCCTGGGCCGCTATCGCCGCGGCGAGATCGTTCACAAGCTGCTGCAGCTGTTGCCCGACCTTGCGACCGATCGGCGACCGGAGGCTGCCCGCCGGCTGCTGGCCGGTGAGCGCGATCTGACCGACGAACAGCGCCAGGAGATGGCCGCCGCCGCCTTCGGCGTGCTGGACGATGCGCGATTCGCCGCCGTGTTCGGCCCTAGCTCCCGCGCCGAGGTCGCTCTGGCCGGGACCAGCGCCTACCTGCCCAAAGGCCTAGCCGTCTCGGGTCGCGTAGACCGGCTGGTGGTCGATGCGGACCGCGTCCTCGTCGTCGACTACAAGACCAACCGCCCTTCGCCCGACGTCATCGAGGACGCCGATCCAGCCTATCTGGCCCAGATGGCGGTCTACGCCGCCGTGTTGCGCGAAGTGTTCCCGGGACGAACCGTGGAGGCGGCTCTGGTCTGGACCGACGGTCCCAAGCTGATGCCGGTTCCAGAAAAGGTGATGGAGGCCGCGCTCGCGCGTCTGGCTTAGCCCGTTGCCGGACCTTCCTTGTGATCCTACATCTTCTGCAAGCGGCCGGAACGAATCCGGCCACCTCGACCTTATCGCGTCCTCCGCGCCATGCGCGTGACGCCAGATTGGAGCAGACCATGAGCACCGTGACGGTGACCGACGCCACCTTCGAAGCCGACGTGCTGCAAGCCAGCAAGCCCGTGCTGGTCGACTTCTGGGCCGAATGGTGCGGCCCCTGCAAGCAGATCGCCCCGGCCCTGGAGCAGATCTCCGAGGAACTGGCCGACGTCGTCACCGTGGCCAAGGTCAATATCGAGGACAGCCCGACAACCCCGTCGCGCTACGGCGTCCGCGGCATCCCGACCATGATGCTGTTTCGCGATGGCCAGATGACCTCGATGAAGGTCGGCGCCATGCCCAAGCAGAAGATCCTGGAATGGCTGAACGAAGCCGGCGTCCAACCGGCCTAATTCAGCGTTTCAGCTGAACTCGAAACGCCCGTCCCGGTCCATCCGGGGCGGGCGTTTTCATATCCGAGAAAGAGCGCCGTCGCTCGAACAGCGTCATGCAACGAAGGGCGGTTATCATTGTTCAGTTACAGGGTGTGGGACCTCATTCTGTAGGATTTTTCCATGACACGCGTTCTCGAAGACAAGGTCGTCGTCATCACCGGCGCGGCCGGGGCCATCGGCACGGCCACGGCGAAGCTCATGGCCGAGCGCGGCGCGACGATCTTCGGCGTCGATATCGCCGGCGCCGACTGGTCGCGGCTGAAGGCGGCTCTGCCCGAGGGCGCCAAACTGGTCACCACCGAAGCGGACGTCACCGATGAGGCTTCGGTGAAGGCCTATGTCGACAAGGCCAAGGCCGAGCTCGGCCGCATCGACGTCTTCTTCAACAACGCCGGCATCGAAGGCCCGGTGCAGCCGATCGAGAGCTATCCTCTGGACGGCTTCCTGAAGGTGCTGAGCGTCAATGTCGCCGGCGTGTTCCTGGGCCTGAAATACGTGCTGCCGGTGATGTACGCCCAAGGCTCGGGCAGCGTGATCAACACCTCCAGCGTCGCGGGGCTGATCGGCTCACCGGGCATGGCCGGCTACAATACGTCCAAGCACGCGGTGATCGGCATCACCCGGGTGGCGGCGGTCGAGGCCGCGTCGAAGGGCGTGCGGGTCAATTCCGTCAATCCCGGCCCGATCGAGAGCCGCATGATGCAGTCGATCAACAGCGGCCAGGCGACGGATGCGAAGGCCGCTCACGATGCGACCAGCGGCGCGGTGCCGGCCAAGCGCTACGGCACGCCGGAAGAGGTCGCAGGGCTGGTGGCGTTCCTGGCTTCCGATGAGGCCGGCTATTGCAACGGCGGCTTCTACACGGTCGACGGCGCGCTTAGCGCCACCTGAGACGAAGACGCCCGCTCCGGTCGTTCGGGGCGGGCGTTTCTCGGCGGGCCTATTTCTTGCCCGTGACGATGAAGGGCGAGGCCGCGACCGCTGGCGGCTTCTTCTCGGCCTTCGGTTTGCGGATTTCCTTGTTCGACTTCTTCTGACCCTTGGCCATCGGCGGTTCCTGCCAGGGCGAGCGCGCCTGCCGAGGATGTCCAGCGGGCCGCGCCGCCCTATCGGCGTCCAGCAGCCTTACGCCTTTAGCTCGGCCAGGTCTCGGGGCTCATCGCCAGGATCTCGCCGGCCAGATAGAGCGAGCCGCAGATCAGGATGTGCGGGACGGGGTCCATGGCCAGAGCCTTGCCCAAGGCGTCCTCCACGGTGTCGCAAGCCGAGGCGCGCAGACCCGCTAGCTCGGCGGCGGCGGCGATCTGGGCGGCGCTGGCGGCGGCGTGGCCTTCGAAGGTGACGGTGAAGACCTTGGCCGCCACGCCCCGGAAGGCGCCGAAGAAGCCGCTGGCGTCCTTGTTGGCCAGCAGGCCCGCGATCAGGGCCACGGGCCGTCCGTCGCGAGCCGCCAAGTCGGCGACGGCGCGGGACACGGCCCGGCCGGCGTGCGGATTGTGACCGCCGTCCAGCCAGAGATCGGCCCCCGCCGCCTTGGCGCGCTCGGCCAGCGGTCCGGCGGTCAGGCGCTGGAAGCGGGCCGGCCAGACGGTAGTGGCGATCCCCTGCCCCATGGCCGTCTCGTTGATGCGCGGATCGGCCAGAGCCAGCAGGGCGGCGACGGCCAGGCCGGCATTGGCGAACTGGTGCTCGCCCGGCAGGGACGGCGCAGGCAGGTCCAGCAGGCGATCTTCCATCTGAACGAGGAGCCGTCCGCGTTCGCCCCAGGCGTCGAAGTCACGGCCCATCAGGGTCAGCGAAACGCCGGCCCGGTCGGCGGCGGCCTCGATCACGGCCTCGGCGTCCTCCTGCTGGCGGGCCGAGACGGCGGGCGCGCCGGGCTTGATGATCCCGGCCTTCTCGACCGCGATCTTCGCGAGAGTATCGCCCAGGAACTCACGGTGGTCGATGTCCACGGGGGCGATGACGCTGACCTTGGGCGTCACGACATTGGTGGCGTCCAGGATCCCGCCCAAGCCCACCTCGACGATGCACAGATCCGCCGGGACCTCGGCGAAGGCGACGAAGGCCGCGGCCGTGGTGATCTCGAAGAAGGTGATCGGCAAGTCGGCATTGGCCTGCTCGACGCGGTCCAGCACGTTCGCCAGATGATCGTCGGTGATCAGGGTTCCGGCCAGGCGGATGCGCTCGGCGAAGCGGACCAGATGCGGCGAGGTGAAGACGTGGACCTTGAGTCCCGCCGCCTCGGCCATGGCCCGCAGATAGGCGACGGTCGAGCCCTTGCCGTTGGTGCCGGCCACGTGGATCACCGGCGGCAGGCGGTCTTGGGGATCGCCCAGCGCTGCGCACAACCGCTGCATCCGGTCCAGCGACAGGTCGATCAGCTTCGGATGCAGCGCCTGAAGCCGCGCGAGGGCGGCGTCATGGGCGCGGAGATGATCGCTCAAGGGAAGGTTCAGGCCGCTTTGCGCTTGCGGCCCATCATCAGGGTGCCGAGCACCGAACCCAGCGTTTCCGGCAGGTCCTTACGGTGCGTGACGCGGTCGACCATGCCCTTTTCCACGAGGTATTCCGAGCGCTGGAAGCCCGGCGGCAGGGTCTCGCGGATGGTCTGCTCGATGACGCGCGGGCCGGCGAAGCCGATCAGGGCGCCCGGCTCGGCCAGGTGGATGTCGCCCAGCATGGCGTAGGAAGCGGTGACGCCGCCGGTGGTCGGGTCGGTGAGGACCACCACGTAAGGCAGGGCCGCGTCCTTCAGCTCGTTGATGGCCAGGGTCGTGCGGGCCATCTGCATCAGCGACAGCGCGCCTTCCTGCATGCGGGCGCCGCCGGCGGCGGTGAAGGCGATCATCGGGACTTCACGCTCGAGCGCGGCCTTAGCGGCGGCGATGAAGCCCTCGCCCGCGGCCATGCCCAGCGAACCGCCCATGAAGGCGAAGTCCTGGACCAGAACGACAGCGTCGACGCCGCCGACCTTGCCGTAGCCGATGGCCATGGCGTCCGGCTCGCCCGTCGCCTTGCGGGCCGCGACCAGGCGGTCCTTGTAGGGCTTGCCGTCCGAGAACTTCAGCGGATCCTCAGGCACCGCCGGGGTCGGCAGGGCCTCGTACTGGCCGCCGTCGAAGGTGAACTTGAAGCGAGCTTCCGGCCCGATCCGCATGTGGCGACCGGCCGGCGTGACCCACAGGGCCGCCTCCAGGTCAGAGCGGAAAATCATCTCGCCCGTGTCGGGGCACTTGACCCAGAGGTTCTCAGGCGTCTCGCGCTTGGAGAACGCGCCACGCACGCCGGGCGCGATACGCGACAGCCAGCCGCCGCGACGCTCGCCCGTCTTGGATTTGTCGCCCTTTTTCGGGTCCTGGGGTTCAGCCATAGCCATAGCCTTAGAGCCTCACTTCGTCCCGACTCGCGCCGAACGCACAGCCTTAGCCAGCTCCGACGCCTTGAGAAGAACCTTCTCAGTCACGTTTTCGTTCAACTTGGTCGCCGCCTCGATCTCGTCGATCAGGGCCGAGCCCACAACGGCGGCATCCGACACCCGCGCCACCGCAGCGGCGCGTTCGGCGGTGCGGATACCGAAACCGACGGCCACGGGCAAGCCCGAGGCCTTGCGGATGCGTTCGACGGCCGGCGCCACGGCGTCGGCGTCAGCCTCTTTCACGCCGGTCACGCCGGCGACCGAGACGTAATAGACGAAGCCCGAAGTGCGACGGATCACGGCGGGCAGGCGCGCATCGTCGGTGGTCGGCGTGGCCAGGCGAATCAGCGACAGGCCTTCGGCTTCCAGGGCGTCCGACAACGGATCGGCCTCTTCCGGCGGGCAGTCGACCACGATCAGGCCGTCAACGCCGGCGTCGTTGGCCTGTTTCGCGAAGGTCTCGAAACCGCGGTTCACCAGCGGATTGAGATAGCCCATCAGGATGATCGGCGTGTCCTGGTCGCTTTCCCGGAAGGCGCGGACGATGTCCAGCGTGCCGTTCAGCGTCATCTTCTGCTCGAGCGCGCGCTGGCTGGCGCGCTGGATGGTCGGCCCCTCAGCCACCGGGTCCGAGAACGGGAAGCCCAGCTCGATGATGTCGGCGCCGGCCGCCGGCAGGCCCTTGACGATCTCGAGGGCGGTCGCCGCGTCCGGATCCCCGGCCATGACATAAGCCACGAAAGCAGCGCGGCCCTCGGCCTTCAGCGCCGCGAAGCGACGGTCGATACGGTCCTTGGTCATGCGGTCTCTAGATGGTGCGCCCGAGGGCGTCGGCCACGGTGAAGATGTCCTTGTCGCCCCGACCCGACAGGCACAGCACGATCACGCCGCCCTCGCCGATTTCCTTGGCCAGCTGCGGCAGCTTGGCCAGGGCATGGGCGCTTTCCAGGGCTGGAATGATGCCCTCGAGCTCGGCGCACAGCTGGAAGGCCTTCAGGGCCTCGTCGTCGGTGCAGGTCAGGTACTGGGCCCGGCCGATGTCGTGCAGGAACGAGTGCTCCGGACCGATGCCCGGATAGTCCAGGCCCGCCGAGATCGAGTGAGCGTCCAGGATCTGGCCGTCGTCGTCCTGCAGCAGATAGGTCTTGTTGCCATGGAGCACGCCCGGGCGGCCGCCGGTCAGGGAGGCGGCGTGCTTGTCAGTGCCCAGGCCGTGGCCCGAAGCCTCGACGCCGTAGATCTTGACGCTCTCATCGCCCAGGAACGGGTGGAACATGCCGATGGCGTTCGAACCGCCGCCGACGCAGGCGACCACCGCGTCGGGGAGACGGCCTTCCAGCTCCTGGATCTGCTCGCGGGTCTCGTTGCCGATCACCGCCTGGAAATCACGGACCATGGCCGGATAAGGGTGCGGGCCGGCCGCCGTGCCGATCATGTAATAGGTGTCGTCGACATTGGTGACCCAGTCGCGCATCGCCTCGTTCATGGCGTCCTTCAGGGTCGCGGCCCCCGAGGTCACCGGTCGCACTTCGGCGCCCAAGAGGTTCATGCGGAAGACGTTGGGCTTCTGGCGGGCGACGTCGACGGCGCCCATGAAGACCACGCAGGGCAGGCCAAAGCGCGCCGTGACCGTTGCGGACGCGACGCCGTGCTGGCCGGCGCCGGTCTCGGCGATGATCCGGGTCTTGCCCATGCGCTGGGCCAGCAGGATCTGGCCCATGCAGTTGTTGATCTTGTGCGCGCCGGTGTGATTCAGCTCCTCGCGCTTGAAATAGATCTTCGCGCCGCCGAGGTGCTTGGACAGGCGCTCGGCGAAATAGAGCGGCGAGGGCCGGCCCACATAGTGGGTCAGGTAGCCCTTCAGCTCCTTCTGGAACTCGGGATCGTTCTTGGCTTCGGTATAGGCCCGGTCCAGCTCGAGCACGAGCGGCATCAGGGTCTCGGCCACATAGAGGCCGCCGTAGTCGCCGAAGCGGCCCTTGGCGTCGGGCTGGGCCGACCAGTCGTTGGGCTTGGAGGGGGCGTTCACGAGCTCACCAAGGTTTTAAGCGCGTTTGACGGCGTCGAGAAACGCCGCGATCAGAGCCGGGTCCTTTAGGCCCGGACCGCGCTCCACGCCAGAAGAAACGTCCACGATCGGGGTTCCGGAGACCTTGACGGCCTCGCCCACGTTCCACGGATCCAGCCCTCCGGCCAGGAAATGCGGGCGAGAAAATCGCCGGCCGGCCAGCAGTCCCCAGTCGAACCTTGCGCCGGTTCCTCCGGGCAGGGCGGATCCTTCCACCGGCTTGGCGTCGAACATCAGGTGCTCGGCGACGTCGTCAAAGGCCTGGGCCTGGTCGACATCGGCGCTGCTGGAGACAGAGAAGGCCTTGATGACGCCGACGCCGGCGCGGACGGCGATCTCGCGAACCCGAGACGGCGTCTCCTTGCCGTGCACCTGGATCAGGTCGGGGCGCATCACAGCCATCAGACGGTCGATCAGGGCGTCGTCGGGATCGACGGTGACGGCCACAGTCTGCACGCCACGCCCCCGGACCGGCTCGATCAGCCGCGCGGCGGTTTCGGGCGAGACGTTGCGCGGGCTCTTCTCGAAGAAGACGAACCCCAGGAGCGCCGCCCCGCCATCGAAGGCGGCCTTCACCGTCTCGGGCGTCGACAGTCCGCAGATCTTGGCCGTGGTCATGCGTGGGGAGTTACGGGCGGGGAAGGTTGGATGCAAGCCTAGGGAATCTGAAGGAGTGGTGAGCGCTTACCCCCTCCGCGCCTGCGCTCCTCCTCACCCGAAGGGGAAGACGGGGGCGGCTTATCCGTATGCCGCCGACGACATGAGGTCGCGATGTCAGGAAGAGTAAGGGCCGGCCGGCGTCGCAAGGGAAAAGACGCCGGCCGGAGGGCTTACGCGTCGGCTTACTGCTGCCGACAAACTCAAGATGGGGAGCCGCGCGGTCGATCAAAGAACGTGCGGCGCCCTGTCGCGGAGGTTACTGGCCGTCCTCGACCGGGTGGTCGTAGGCGGCCATCATGGCCATGTTCAGGATCTTGGACACCGAGGCCGACAGCGGCGCGATCTGCACCGACTTGGACAGGCCCAGCAGCACCGGCCCGATCACCGTGGCGCCGCCCAGCGACTGCACCAGCTTGGTCGAGATCGAAGCGGCGTGGATGGCCGGCATGATCAGGATGTTGGCGCTGTCGGTCAGGCGCATGAACGGATAGTTGGCGCGCTTTTCCGGATCCAAGGCCAGCTCGGGCGGCATCTCGCCTTCGTACTCAAAGTCGACGTCCATCTCGTCGAGCATGGCCACGGCCTCGCGGACCTTCTCCGAGCGCAGGCCCATCGGATTGCCGAAGGTCGAGTAGCTCATGAAGGCCACCCGCGGCTTGAAGCCCAGGCGCGAGACGGCGCGGGCCGCCTCACAGGCGATCTCGACCAGCTCCTCGGCCTCGGGCAGTTCGGTGACGTTGGTGTCGGCCACGAAGACGGTGCGCCCCTTGGCCAGCACCACGCTCATGCCCATGATCCGGCCGCCGGGCGCAGGGTCGACGACCCGCAGTACGTCTTCCAGGGCCTGGTCGAAGCTGCGGGTGACGCCGGTGACCATGCCGTCGGCCTCGCCCAGGGTGACCATCGAGGCGGCGAAGCTGTTGCGGTCCTGATTGATCAGACGCTGGATGTCGCGCTTCAGGTAGCCCTGGCGTTGCAGGCGAGCATACAGGGCGTCGACGTAATCGGGATTACGGTCGGACAGACGCGCGTTGTGGATTTCCAGGTCCGTGGTCTCGGGGTCGAGGCCGACCAGGCGCATGTTCTCGTGCACCAGGTTCTCGCGGCCGCACAGGATGGCCTTGCCGTAGCCGCCGGTCTGGAAGGCGTAGGCGGCGCGGATGACGCTAGGATCTTCGCCCTCGGCAAACACGATACGCTTGGGATTGGCCAGCACCGCGCCGGAGATCTTCTGCAGGAACCCAGCGGTCGGATCCAGGCGCTGGGCCAAGCCGGCGCGATAGGCGTCCATGTCGGCGATCGGCTTGCGGGCCACGCCGGTGTCCATGGCCGCCTGGGCGACGAACGGCGGCACGTACCAGATCAGGCGCGGGTCGAAGGCCGACGGGATGATGTAGTTGGGACCAAACTTCAGCTGGCGGCCGTGATAGGCGGCGGCCACTTCATCCGGCACATCCTCGCGGGCCAGCATCGCCAGCGCCTGGGCGCAGGCGATCTTCATCTCGTGATTGACGCGGCGGGCGCGCACGTCGAGGGCGCCGCGGAAGATGTAGGGGAAGCCCAGGACGTTGTTGACCTGGTTGGGATAGTCGCTGCGGCCCGTGCCCATGATCGCGTCCTTGCGGATCGCGTGGACCTCTTCCGGCGTGATCTCCGGATCGGGATTGGCCATGGCGAAGATGACGGGATTGGGGGCCATCGAGGCGATCATCTCGGGCGTGAAGGCGCCCTTGGCCGACAGACCCAGCAGCACGTCCGCGCCCTCGACGGCTTCGGCCAGGGTGCGCTTGTCGGTCTTGACCGCGTGGGCGCTCTTCCACTGGTTCATGCCTTCGGTGCGGCCCTCGTAGAGCACGCCCTTGCTATCCACCGCGATGACGTTCTGCGGGTGGACGCCCATGGCCTTGATCAGCTCGAGCGAGGCGATGCCCGCCGCCCCGGGGCCGTTCAACACGACCTTCACGTCCTCCAGCTTCTTGCCGGTGATGTGGCAGGCGTTGATCAGGCCGGCGGCGCAGATGATCGCCGTGCCGTGCTGGTCGTCGTGGAACACCGGGATGTCGAGCAGGTCCTGCAGCTCGGTCTCGATGCGGAAGCACTCGGGGCTCTTGATGTCCTCCAGATTGATGCCGCCGAAGGTGATCCCGATGTTCTTGACCACCGTGATGATCTCGTCGGGGTCCTTGGAATTGACCAGGATGTCGATGCTGTCGACGTCGCCGAAGCGCTTGAAGAGGACGGCCTTGCCTTCCATCACCGGCTTGGAGGCCAACGCGCCCAGGTCCCCCAGACCCAGAATGGCGGTGCCGTTCGAGATCACGGCGACCATATTGCCCTTCGAGGTATATTCGTAGGCGGCGTCGGGATCAGCGGCGATGGCGTGGACCGGCACGGCGACGCCGGGGGAGTAGGCCAGGCTGAGGTCGCGCTGGGTCGCCATCGGCTTGGTCGGGGTCACTTCCAGCTTGCCCGGCTGCGGATAGCGGTGGAAGGCCAAGGCCTCCTCGTCCGTGAAGGTCTTGCGTTCCGCGTCGCTCATCCGGCGTTCCCCATTGTCCTGCAAGTCGATGAAGGGGTGCGCCGATCATGCGAACGCGCCCTTATGCGAAGATCAGCCTAACGATGGGGGCGCCGCGTCACAACCGGCGGAAACCGGAAAATCCCAGCAAACGCTTGTTGGAATTGGCGTTGCGTCAACGTCGCTGACGCTCCGTAAGGGTTCGAAAGGTTGACCTGCGGCGCCTGAAAGGCGATCAGAAACTTACTGCCAGTAAGCGAGACCTCCTTTGTCCCAGCCCGTGAAGATCGCCGTCGCCGGGGCCCTCGGCCGAATGGGCCAGGCCGTGATCCAGGTCCTGGAAGGCCGTGAGGAAGTCGTGCTGGCCGCGCGTTTCGATCGCCCGGGCGCCGAGGGCGAGCATCTGGTGACCGCCGACGCGGCCCTGGCCGCCGCCGATGCGGTGATCGACTTCACCCTGCCGGAAGCCTCGGCTCTGTTGGCCGAAGCCGCTGCGGCGCGGGCTATCCACCATGCCCATGCGCCCGCCCTGATCATCGGTTCGACCGGCTTCTCGCCCGAGCAGCTGGTGCGGATCGAGGCTGCCGCGACCAAGATCGCGATCGTCCGTTCGGGCAACTACTCGCTGGGCGTAAACATGCTGATGGGTCTGGTGCGCCAGGCGGCGGCCGCCCTGCCGGCCGAGGACTGGGACATCGAGGTGTATGAAGCCCACCATAAGCGCAAGGTCGACGCCCCCTCGGGCACGGCCCTGATGCTGGGCGAGGCGGCGGCGCAGGGGCGCGACCTGGCGCTGGACGACGTGGCCGACCGGGCCCGTGACGGCGTCACCGGTCCGCGCAAGGTCGGCGATATCGGCTTTTCGGTCGTGCGCGGCGGCGGGATCATCGGCGAGCACAGCGTGATCTTCGCCGGCGAATCCGAGAGCCTGACCCTGTCGCACTCGGCCATCGACCGGGGCCTGTTCGCCCGCGGCGCGGTCAAGGCCGCCGCCTGGGTGAAGGGAAAGCCGCCGGGCCTGTACGACATGCAGGACGTGCTCGGGTTTTCCCGCTAGGAAACCAAGCTAAGCCGGGGGGCTTTTAGGAACGCGAGCTTTTCAGGATCCGATGGCCGAGCCTTCGACCGCCCCCGAGACCAAGACCTCCCCCCAGAAGCGCTGGGGCCGCCGCGAGCGGCTGATCGACCTCGGCTTGGAAGCCCTGTCGCTGTCGATGCTGGCCTTCATCGCCACGGGCCTGGTCGTCTGGTCGGGCCGGCGCGAGATCAGCCGCGAACTGGCCGAGAGCTGGCTGCGCGACCACGGCATCGAGGCCGCCGTCGAACTGGACGAGCTGGACGCCACAGGCTTCACCGGCCGGGTGCGACTGGGCGCCCGCAATGCCCCCGTCTTCGCCGCCGACCGGCTGGAGGTCGCCTATGACCTGGCCGCTCCGTGGAACGGCGAGAAGTTCGGCATCCAGACGAAGGCCGTGCGCCTGGTCCGCCCGCGAGTCCTGGCCAACATCGACCAGAAGGGGCGCTTAAGCTTCGGCGCCCTGCAACCGCTGCTGGACGAGTTCCTTAAAGGCCCCAAGAACCCCAACGTCCCCGGCCCAGCCGTGCTGGTCGAAGACGCGCGGGTCGATCTGGTCACCCCCGGCGGGCGGGCCCGGATCACCGGCGACGCCAGCCTGGACGACGGCCAGCTGCTGCGCTTCGACGGCCGCCTGGCGCCGCTGCGCTACGCCGTCCAGAACCTGGCCATCGACGCTCAAGGCGCGACGGTGACGGCCCGCAAGCGCGGTGACCGTCTGACGCTCGAGGTCACCCTGGCCATCGACAGCCTGGAGGCCGAGAAGGCCGAACTGGCCGACGCCGACGCCAAGCTGACCGCCGACCTGCCCTATCCCGACCTGGCCAAGATGAGCGCCAGTGGTCCGCTGGAAGCACGCCTGGCCCTGCGCGCCGAGGGCGGGCGGATCGGCGACAGTCAGGCGGAAGCGCTGGCCGGCGACCTGACCTTGGCCGGCCGCCTGGACGGCGGTCTCGACGCCTTCGCCTTCCTGGGCCGCTCGCGTGGCAGCTTGCGTGGCGAGCGCCTGCTGGCCCCGTCACTGGACGCCCGCGGCGCCAGCCTGGCCTTGTCCGCGCCGCGCATCACCGTCGACCACCGCAAGGACCGCACCACCGCCCGCGGCGCCGTCGAGGCCGATCTTGGCGCCCGCCAGGCGATCGCCGCCGGAACCGCGCTCAGCGGCGTGAAGGCCAAGGCCGGCTCGTCGAACCTGGCTTTGATCCTCGACGCCAATGGCGCGACGGTGAATGGCCCGCTGGCGCTCGACGCCACCGCCGCGCGGCTGGCCTCCGGCGGCCTGGCCCTGGCCAATGCGCGGGTGGACGCCCGAGGTAAGCTGGACCAGGGGCCGGCCGGCCTGGCCCTGAACCTGACCGGCTCGGCCGAGGGCAAGAGCGGCATCTCGGGTCCCGACGCCGAGCGATTGGCGGCCCTGATCCCCAACCCCGCCTACGGCAAGCCGCTGAGCCAGGCCCTGCGGACCTTCGACCTGGCCCTGCCGGCCTTCGCGGTCGACATGAAGGGCGGCCGCACGCGCGTGACCCTCCCCGAGCAGGCCCGCCTGGCCGCGCCCAACGGCGTCAGCCTGACGGCGTCCGCACCGAAGGGCCTACTGGTCGACGCCGGTCCCGAGGGCGCGCGCGGCGCACTGCAGGTTGCGCTGTCGGGCGGCGGCCTCCCGACCATCAAGGCCCTGGCCCCCAGCTGGAAAATGACCGGCGGCGTGATGACCTCGCCGCTATCGTTAGCGACCGAGAACTTTGACCTGCCGCCGATCGAGGGCGTCACCACCCAGATCGACGGCCAGGCGCGGATCGCCGGCGGCCGCTTTACCCTGACCCAGAGCAAGTGCGCGCCGATCACCGCCAAGGCCTACGCTCTAGGCGATGCGCCCGTCACCGGGATCAAGGCCCGCCTGTGCCCCGCCAAGGCCCCGCTGGTCACCGCCGGCGCCAACGGCTGGAGCGCTTCGGTGCGCTTCGAAGACGGCGAAGGCGCGCTGAAAGTCGCCGAGGCGGGCCTGAGCAACATCAAGGGCGAGGCGACCCTGGGCGGCGCCGGCGGCTTCGATCACGCCAATGTCCGGGTCGATGGCGCGGCAGTCACCGACGCCGCCGCCGAGCGCCGCTTCAACAGCATTCTTGTTAAAGGGAGTCTGGCTCTCGCCAGCGGCGTCTGGGGCGGGACCTTCCAGGCCACGACGCCGGTCGGACAGTCGTTGGGCGAGATCCGCCTGCGCCACGTCGTGGCGACCGGCAAGGGCCAGGCCGATATCGACGCCTCCAAGCTGGCCTTCGCCAAGGACGGGCTGCAGCCAGCCGATCTGTCACCGATGGCGGCCTTCGCCAAGAACGCCCAAGGCCCGGCCAGCTTCACCGGCGTCTTCGCCTGGGACGACAAGGGCGCTGCAAGCAGCGGTCGCCTGGAGGCCAAGGAGATCGACTTCACCAGCCCGATCGGCTTCGTCGCTACCCTGGACGGCGCGGTCGACTTCGACAGCCTGGCGCCGCTGACCACCCGTCCGGGCCAGAGCCTGAAGGTGGTGCGGGTCGATTCGATCGTACCGCTGACCGCCATCGAGTCGGTGTTCCAGCTGGGCGCTGACACCCTGCAGATCTCCAAGGCCAGCTTCGAGGCCGCCAAGGGCCGCGTCTCGATCGAGCCGATCGACGTGCCGCTGGACATGACCAAGACGATGCGCGGCGTCATCGTCATCGAGCACCTGGACCTGGGCGAGCTCTTGGCCGCCTCGTCTCTGGCCGACAAGGTCAAGGTCGAGGCGGTGATCGACGGTCGCCTGCCCTTCACCTTCGGCCCCGAGGGCCTGCGCTTCCAGGACGGCAAGATCCGCGCGATCCAGCCCGGCCGGGTCGAGCTGTCGCGCGCCGCCCTGTCGAACGTCGAGGCCAGCCCCGCCGACAGCCCCGGCGCGCCGCCGGCCGCGCCCGCTCAGGTCAACGCCATCCAGGACTTCGCCTACCAGGCCATGGAGAACCTGGCCTTCAGCCAGCTGGAAGCCGGCGTCAACAGCACCGACAAGGGCCGCCTGGGCGTGCTGTTCCACATCGAGGGCCAGCACGATCCCAAGGTGGCCGAAAAGGCCCGGGTCGGCATCCTCGACCTGATACGCGGCCAGGCCTTCAACAAGCGCATCGCCCTGCCGGCCAAGACGCCGGTCGATCTGACCCTCGACACGTCGCTGAACTTCGACGAGCTTCTGGCGGCCTGGCGTCGCTCGTTCGCCGAAGAAGAAGCAGCGGCCCCACCTGCCCGTTCAGGTTCGGTTCAACCGTGACCGGCCATCCTGAACGCGAACTGGAGACTGAACGCATGAGAAAGCGCGCTCTTTTGCTGGCGATCGTCGCGACGGGAGCGCTCGGCGCGGCCGCGTGCACGCCGACCGTCCGCGTCAAGGTCGACCCGATCAACATCTACGCCAAGCTGGACGCCGACGTGCGCGTGCGGCTGGACAAGGAAGTCCAGTCGCTGATCCAGCAAAACCCGAACCTGTTCTAAGAAGGAGGAACCGACATGATCCGCAAGACGATGACGGTTCTGGCGCTGGGCCTGGCGATGACCGCCGCCGGCGCCAACCTGGCCCTCGCCCAATCGGCCGCCGCCAAGGCCGCCGTCGACGCCGGCAAGGCCTCGGGCACAGTCGGCGAACAGGCCGACGGCTATCTGGGCATCGTGTCCGGTGGCGACGCGGCCCTGCGCGCCGCCGTGGCCGAGATCAACACCGGCCGCACCGCCGCCTACAAGGACATCGCCGCCAAGACCGGCGCGACGCCCGAAGCGGCCGGCCAAGCCACCGCCAAGCAGCTGTATGCCAAGGTTGCCCCCGGCCAGTTCTGGAAGCCGCTCGATGGCGGCTGGGTGAAGAAGTAAGGCCAATCCCGTCATCCCGCGCCTTGTGCGCGGGACCCATCCCTCCGCCGCAAGTGCGGAGCGGAACCAAGCTCTCTCTCGTGAAAGCTGAACCATGGGTCCCGCGCATGAAGCGCGGGATGACGGCTCAGGTTTGGGCCCCTATTAGGAGGCCATGTCCTCCCGTCCGCATCTCCTGCCCTACACCGCCCTGTTCGGCTCGATCATCACGCTGTGCGTCGGCACCTCGTTCGCCAAGAGCCTGTTTCCGCTGGTCGGCGCCGCCGGTACGACGGCCTATCGCGTCACCTTCGCCGCTATCATCCTGCTGCTAATCTGGCGGCCGTGGCGCCATCCCAACACCGTCGCAGACCTCAAGAAGGTCGCGGCCTACGGCGCGGCCGTCGGGGTGATGAACCTCAGCTTCTACATGGCGCTGCGCACCATCCCGCTGGGTCTGGCGATCGCCATCGAGTTCACGGGCCCGCTGCTGGTTGCGGTGGCCTATTCGCGCAAACTGATCCACTTCGTCTGGGTCGGCCTGGCGGTGCTGGGCCTGGCTTTGCTGCTGCCGATCGGCGACAGCGCCACGCACCTGGATCCGGTCGGCGTCGGCTTCGCCTGCGTCGCGGCGGTGATGTGGGCGCTCTACATCATCCTGGGCAAGCGGATCGGCCACCTGCACGCCGGGCGTTCGGTCGCCATCGGCATGACCACCGCGGCCCTGATCGTGGCGCCCATCGGAATCATCTCGGCCGGGACCGAGCTCTTCCACTGGAAGTATATCGCCATGGGCCTGGCGGCGGCGGTGCTGTCCAGCGCCATCCCCTATTCGCTGGAGATGATCGCCCTGCGCGCCATCCCCAAGCGCAGCTTCGGCGTCATGCTGAGCGCAGAGCCCGCCGTCGGCGCGCTGGCCGGCCTGGTGATCCTGGGCGAGCACCTGGCGCTGACCCAGTGGCTGGCGATTGGCGCGATCATCGCCGCCTCGGTCGGGACCATCCTGACGACGCCGCCGGAGATCGCCCCGGAGGAGGTCGCGCTCTAGCCGCCGCGGGCTACGAACCAGCCGTTGCGGAAGGCCTGGCCGGCCTTGCCATAGGTGAACGGGGAGCCGTCCGGCTGGGTGAAGGTCCCGCCAGCGGCGACCAGCACGGCATGAGCCGCGGCCGTGTCCCATTCCGAGGTCGGGCCGTGGCGCGGATAGATGTCGGCCGAGCCCTCCGCGATCCGGCACATCTTGATCGAGCTATCCATGGGGCTGCGAAGGTCGAAGCCGTATTCGGCGGCCAGTTCGGCGGCCTTTTCCTCGCGCATGGTGTGGCTGACCAGGCCCAGCGCCTGACCCGTCGGCCAGGGGCGAACACGGGCCGGCGCCTCGGGTCCACCCGGCGCGTCGCGCTTGACCGCGCCATCCGCCGTCGTGAACCAGACCTCGCCCGTGGCCGGGGCGCAGACGGCGCCGGCGACCGGGACCCCGTTCTCGATCAGGCCGATATTGACCGTGAAGTTGGGATCGCCGCGTACGAAGGCCTTGGTCCCGTCGACCGGATCGACCAGGAAGAAGCGCGGCCCCACCGCGTCGGGCGTGCCGAACTCGCTGGCGTGCTCTTCGGAAATCACCAGCACGTCCGGATAAAGCTCCGACAGGCGCTGCAGGATCAGCCGCTCGCCGGCGCGGTCGGCTTCGGTGACGGGGCTTTCGTCGGCCTTCTGGGCCACGGCCAGCTCAGTGCGCCAGAACGGAAGGATGACCTTGGCGGCCTCTTCGGTGATCAGGGCCAGCTGACGACCCCACTCAGCCAAGTTCTCGCTGCTCATGCCTATCCCCTAGGGTCGTCGCCGACGAAGACCAGGCGCACGCGGGTGGCGTCGATGGTCTGCTTGCCGGCCTCTTCGAAATTCACGGTCACGCGGTGTCCGATCACGGATTGAACCTGTCCCAGCCCCCAATCGGGTTGGGTGGGATGGCGCACCAGGACGCCCGGCTCTAGAAACGGATCGATCACGGCCCTTCCCATAGAGGCGAGGGGCCGTTTGCCAAAGCCTCAAATCACGACAAACTCCGCCGCCATGACCGACACTGTTTCCGAGACCCCGGCTCCCGCGTCCCCCGAAACGGACGTCCAAGGCCCCGATTTCGCCGCCATGCTGGCCGCGCGCCTGTGCCACGACTTCATCAGTCCGGCCAGCGCTATCGTCTCGGGCCTGGACCTGCTGGAGGATCCGGCCGCTCAGGACATGCGTGACGACGCCATGAACCTGATCGCCTCGTCGGCCCGCAAGCTGGCCGATCTGCTGCAGTTCACCCGCGTGGCGTTCGGCGCCTCGGCCTCGGCCGAGAATTTCGACTCGCGCGAGCTGGAGAAGCTAGCCCAGGGCGTGTTCGCCCACGTGCGCCCGACCCTGGACTGGCAGATCGAGCCGCAGGCGATGAACAAGCCATCCTCACGCGCCGTGCTCAACATCGCTCAGATCGCCGCCAGCGCTCTGCCGGCCGGCGGCGTGGCCACGATCAAGGCCGTGACCGCCGACGGCCGCGTCTCGATCATCGCCGACTCGGCCGGTCCCCGCGCCCGTTTGCGTCCCGAAGTCCTGGCCGGCCTCAAGGGCGAGCCCTTGGCCGAAGGTCTTGGCGGTCCCTGGGTCCAGGCGGCCTATCTGAACGCTCTGGTCCGTGCGGCCGGCGGTCAGGTCGCCGTCGAGATCGGCGAAGAACGCGCCAGCATCGCGGCCTGGGTCCCGGCCTAAGTTCAAGCTCTGCTTTAAAAGTTACATTTGTCGCAGCCCGATCCGGGTTTCGGCAAACCGCTCCTTAACCAGACCGTTCGCATGATGCCGGTCTGGATTGGAGCATGCCGTGAAGACCTGCCTGGTGGTCGACGACAGCAGGGTGATCCGTAAGGTCGCCCGCCGAGTCCTCGAGGACATCGGCTTCGAGATCGCCGAGGCCGCCGATGGTATGGAGGCCCTGGCGTGGTGCCGCGCGGCCATGCCCGACGCTGTCCTGCTGGACTGGAACATGCCGGTGATGAACGGGCTGGAGTTCCTGCGCAACCTGCGGGCCGAGCCGGGCGGCGACACGCCCAAGGTGGTGTTCTGCACGGTCGAGAGCAGCGTCGATCATATCCGCGCAGCGCTGGACGCCGGCGCCGACGAGTACATCATGAAGCCGTTCGACGGCGAGATCATCCAGGCGAAGTTCGCCGAGGCGGGCCTGCTGTGACGCCTGAGGATCTGGACCTGCTGGCGGCCCTGGGCCGCGCCCGCGCCGGCGTGCGGGTCGAAATCGAGAAACCCTATCTGATCGAAAGCCGCCTCTCGCCGCTGGCGCGGCGCGAAGGCTACGAATCGATCGACGCCCTGATCGGGGCCCTGCGCGCCAATCGCGAGGATCGCCTGATCTGGGCCATCGTCGAGGCCCTGTGCCGCGGCGAGACCACCTTCTTCAACGGCCGCGAGACCTTCGCCGCCCTGCGTGACGACGTGCTGCCGGCCCTGTCGCAGCGTCGCCGCGAGAGCCCGATCCGCATCTGGAGCGCAGCCTGCGCCACCGGCCAGGAAGTCTATTCGATCGCCATCGCGGCGCACGAAGCGCCCAATCTAACGACCGGCACGCGGTTCGAGTTCTTCGGGTCCGACCTGTCCGAGCGCGCCCTGGAGAAGGCCCAAGCGGGCCTCTACACCCAGTTCGAGGTTCAGCGCGGCCTGCCGATCCGCATGCTGATCAAGTATTTCGAGAACCACGACGACACCTGGGCGATCTCGCCTCGCATCCGGCAAATGGTGCGCTGGCGGCGCCTGAACCTGCTGGCCGACCTGTCGGCCATGGGCCGTTTCGACGTCATCCTGCTACGCGGCGTGCTGCGCGGCATGGACGCCTCGCTACGTGGCAAGGTGGTCGAGGCCCTGGTCGCCCTGCTGCCGGCCGACGGCGTGCTGGTGGTTGATCGCGAAGACGACGTCTCCGATTTCGAAGGCGACCTGATCGCCGCGCCGGGCGACACGGGGATCTATCTGCGCGATCCCTCGGTGCGCGCCGCCGCCGCCGCATAGGCTTTCGCCGGCGCGCGCCCCAGGGCCGCGCCGCCGACGAGACCGCCCAGCGCCTCGCCCAGCTTCATCGCCATGCCCACCGGCGCAGGTGTCACCGCCGCGAAGGCGGGCGCCAGCTTGCGAAACAGGATCTCCGGCGCCTCGGGACCCACCACGGCCTGGTGCAGATCCATCAGATCGACCACCTCGCGCGCCGCCCGCCGCCATTGGACCGGCGGGGCGATGCCGTGCGGAGCGGGCGCGCGGCAGTCGGAGAAGTCGGGCCTCAGACCGCAGCCGACCTCGATTGCCGCCTCGATCTGCCGCGCATAGGCCTGGTCGCGAGCCAGCCGGTCGACGTCGACTACCAGGTCAGCCTGCGGCAGGGCCTTCAGATACGACCGCAGCCATACCGCCAGAAAGGCCTGGAACGAGACGCTGGCCGGGGCGCGCTTGAGCTTGTCGCGCACCGCAGCCAGCCGCTGCTCCAGGCTCCCCGAACCGTCGAAGTCGTGGCCCAGCAACAGAGTGCGAGAGATGTCCTCGCAGCCCGCCATCTCCGACAGCAGAACATAGTGACACTGCTCGAAATAGGTCGGCCGCGGCCGCTTGCGCAACGAGTAGAACGACAGCCACTGCTGCACCGGATCGCGGACCAGCATGATGTGAAAGCCGCCGAATCGACGCTTGAGCCAACCGACGCGGCCCAGGGTGCGGCAACAGGCCAGCACGGGGATCTCGCCCCGCGACCGCGCCGCCTCGACCAGGGTCTCGACATAGGCCTGCTGGCCAAGATCGCTGGCTTCGGGCTCGATCCAGAAGCGGTCGAGGGCGAAACCGGCCTGGAAGTTGCGCACTCCGCCCGCCGGGTCCAGCACCGCCTCGAACTCCTTCAGGTAGGGCTCCGTCCCGCCGGGGTGACGCAGGCCGCTGTTGTCGGGGGTCTCGGCGTTGATGGTCTCGGCCGTAACCCGCGCCAACTGCTCGTGCCAGGGCTCGTAATAGGCGCGCACGCCCGGCAGCGCCCGGAAGCGGTGCCAGACATAGGTGCTGGAGCAGCGCCAACCGCTGTGCACGAAGACAGGATGGATGTCGGTCGTCGGCAAGCCGGTTTCGCCCCCAGATCAGGGCGGTGAAGCTCGCGCGGCGATCTTGCAGGCGGATATCGGCAAAACGCCCCTAGGTTGCGAGACGGAAACAGTTTCGTCGCATCCAGAAACAACAAAAGCCCGCCGGATGAACCGGCGGGCTTTCGAGAACAACGGCTGATGAATCAGCCTTAGTTGTTCTTCACGTCGCTGGCAGTGTCGCTGACGGCGCGACCGGCCGACGAGACGTCGCGGCCGGCGCCTTCGACGGTGTTGCAGGCGGCGACGGACAGGCTGGCGGCGATGGCGGCCAGGATGATGAGCTTACGCATGGTCTTCTCCGCTGTTCGCCCCGAGGGGATCGGGAAGGGGCGCTTGAAACAGTGCCCGGAGAAAACGCTAGCAGCGAAGCTCGGTTCCGGCGCTTTCGCGCCACAATCACGCTGGCTCAGGCCTGTGGCGTCGGGAACACAAGGCGGACGGTCAGACCCCGCGGATCGCGGCTTTCGAACGACACCTTGCCGCGCAGCTGGCGGGCGAAAGCAGTCATCAGGGTGCGGCCCACGCCGCCGCCCACGCTGTCGGCTGCGCCTGGACCATCGTCGCTGATCGACAGCTCGGCCTCTTCGCCGCGAACATGGAAGTTGACGCTCAGCACCCCGCCATTCGGGCCGAAGGCATGTTTCTGGGCGTTGGTGATCGCCTCAACGGCGAACAGGGCGATCGGGGCCAGGCGATCGGGATCGATGACCAGAGGATCGGCATGCACCTCGGTCCGAACCAGCGGCGAGGTCGACATGTCGTTGGCCAGCAGTTGGGCGGTCAGCTCCTCGAGGAACGGCCGCAGGTCGACGCGCTTGAGGTCCGGCCCCTGGTAGAGGGCGCGGTAGATCTGGGCCAGGGCGGTGATTCTCTGGCGCGTGTCGTTCATCGCCGCCTTGGCCGCAGGGTCCGCCAGCGCCCGCTGCTGCATGTTCAGCAGCGAGGTGATGATCTGCAGATTGTTCTTCACCCGGTGATGGATCTCGCGCATCAGCGCGTCCTTCTCGGCCAGGCTGTCCATCAGCGAGGCGTCGCGGGTGACGATGGCGCCGGCCATGGCGTCCAGGGTGGCGGCCAGTTCGCGAATTTCGGGCGGCGCGCGCTCGGCCTGCAGGGGACGAACGGTGAAGCGGCCGCGGGCATAGATCGCCGCCACGCGCTGCAGATAGACGATCCAGCGGATCACCCCGCGCTCGGCGGCGTAGAGCACCGCCGACAGCGCCAGCACGAAGGCCAGTAACGGCAGGGCCACGCGCGAGATCGGATTGATCGAGGCCCAGGACATGATGCCCGGGGCAGGGGCCGACAGGATGACGAAGACATTGTCCTCGACCAGCGGCGCGGCCGAATAGCTGCGCGACTTGCCGTGGGCGTCCTGGCCGCCCCAGATCACCGAGCCGTTGCGGCTGGCGGTCTCGCGCCAGCCCGCCCGCGGGGCGTCGAAGGCCTGCGGATTGGTGGCGGCGAACACCTTGCCGGTCGAATCAGCCAGGGCCACCTCGGCGCCGCCCGGCATGTAGCGGTTGGCGGTCTCGACCTTCAGTTCCGACAGAGTCAGCACCGCGGCCATGGCGCCCTGGAAATCGTCGGGACCGCCGGCGCGAACGGCGGCCAGCACGGCCGGTTCGTTAGCGTAGACTGCGCCAGGCGCGGCGGCCACGACCATGCCGGCCCCGCCGCGCAGCGACTGGAACCAGCCTCGCGTGCCACGCTCAGTGTCATAGGGCGTGGTGGCGGCCGCGCAGGCCACGCGGCCCCGCGCATCGAAGCGGATCAGGTTGGCGTAGCCCGGCAAGCGGGCGCGCACGTCCGCCAGGCGCTGGGCGCACTCCAGCCCCACCGAACCGGGGCCCAGGGTCTGGAGCAGCACGCCCGCAGCCTCGATCCGCGCCCGCGCAATGGCGGCGCTGCGCCCAGCGGCCAGCTCCAGGCTCTGGCGACGCGAGTCGGCCTCCGCCCGGAAGGCGAAGATCGACTGCATGACGCCCAGAATGAGCACAGGGAGCAAGGCCACGCTGAGCGCAACGGCCAAGCGGACTCGGATCGACGTTACGGCCTGCGCAGCGCGGCCGGCCAAAGCGTTCACCGTAGGGAGCTCAACCGCTCCGCGTCGGCCAGGATCGCTCGCATAGCGTCGCCGGCGGCGCCCCCGTCACGGTCGTAATTGCCCGCTTCGAGGATGGCCTGCAGAGCACGGCGCGCCCGGCTGACCCGGCTCTTCACCGTCCCGACGGCGCAGCCGCAGATGTCGGCTGCTTCCTCGTAGGCGAAACCGCCTGCGCCGACCAGGATCAGCGCTTCACGCTGCTCGGCCGGCAGCATGGCCAGGCCAAGCCGCAGCTCGTCCAGGGCGACGGGCGCTTCGGGATCGTCGACGGCGACCAGGGTCCGCTCGGCGGCTTCCTGGTCCAGCTGGCTCTGACGCCAGCTGCGACGCTTCTCCGAATAGAACTGGTTGCGCAGGATCATGAAGGTCCAGGCCTTCATGTTGGTCCCCAGCTGGAAGCTGGCGCGCGCGTCCCAGGCCTTCATCATGGCGTCCTGCGCCAGATCATCGGCTGCGGTGGCGTCACCGGTCAGGGTGCGGGCGAAGGCGCGCAGATGCGGAATCAGCGTGACCAGCTCGCGCTTGAACACGGGATCGCGCACGGGGTCGGGCGCGGAGCGCCCAACTTGTTTCTCTTCTTCCATGCTCAGCGACCTCCTGCCGGAGGCTCTGCCTTGCGCAGAATATCGAGGAATTCGTCCGGCACCGGCTCGTTGACGACCTCATCGAACATCTGGCGCAGCTTCACGCCGATGGCCTGCTGGCGCAGGCGGGCTTCATCCAGCGCCGCGGCGCTCTTGCGTTTGTCTTCCATGGGTACGTGTTCGATCATGTCCTCGACACCGAAATGCATTTGCATCGGCATCCGCCCCCTTTGGCCGAATGTATCTTCGCCAGACGACAACGTGGATTTCCGTACCGGGTTCCATAAGCTTGAGCATAAGATGTCAAAAAACGGCGACCGACGGAACCGGTATCCGGTAGGGCACGTTATCGACGTTCGACGGAACGGCCCAGCTTCGCCGTTCGTTTGTATGTTTCCAAAGACACCGCATCGGGAGGGGTCATGAGTCTTCTAGCTCGGCTAGCGCCGCATCTTCCTTATATCCGCCGCTACGCTCGCGCCCTGACCGGCGATCAGACGACCGGCGACCACTATGTCCGCGTGGCCCTGGAAGCCCTCGCGGCTGGCGAGCGCGCTCTGGACGGCGAACTGTCGCCGCGCGTGGCGCTGTACCGCGTGTTCCACGCCATCTGGCTCAGTTCGGGCGCTCAGCTCGAGGCGCGCCGCGAAGACACCGCCACGGCCGGTGACGACGCCGCCCAGCGTCTGCTGCGCATCGCTCCTCGCTCGCGTCAGGCCTTCCTGCTGACCGCGCTCGAGGGCTTCACCCCGTCGGAAGCCGCCCAGATCCTGGACTGCGACTTCGGCGAGGTGGAACGCCTGATCGCCGACGCCCAGGCCGAGATCGACGCCGAACTGGCCACCGAAGTCCTGATCATCGAGGACGAGCCGGTCATCGCCGCCGACATCGAGGCCCTGGTCAAGGAACTGGGTCATGACGTCATCGACATCGCCGCCACGCGCAGCGAAGCCGTCGAGGCCGTCGCCCGCCGCACGCCGGGCTTGGTCCTGGCCGACATCCAGCTGGCCGACGGCTCGTCGGGCATCGACGCGGTCAAGGACATCCTGGGTCGGATGGACGTGCCGGTGATCTTCATCACCGCCTTCCCCGAGCGCCTGCTGACCGGCGAGCGCCCCGAGCCGACCTTCCTGATCACCAAGCCCTTCCAGCCGGAAACGGTGAAGGCGGCGATCGGTCAGGCGCTGTTCTTCCATCCGCGCAAGTCCACCACCAAGGCGGCCTGATCTCGGCTTCCGCCAGATCTTACTTCCCGAACGAGATCGCCTGAATAGCGAACGGCCTCCCGAAAGGGGGGCCGTTTTGCTTTGCGCCATCACCGTCTCGCCGCCGATCCGCATCGTGGCGAAGGCGGCGCTTAGCGCATGCGAAAGGGCGGCCCCCGCGAGGAGACCGCCCTTCGATAGTCGAAACGATCGCCGCTAGTTTGCGGGTGTCTGGCGCGCCGGCTGTTGCGGCGTGTCATAGGCCTGAACCTCGGCGGACGTCGCCGGGCCGTTGTTGACCTCGACTGCGGCCAGATCATTGGCTCGGAAGCTCCAGGCGCCAAACAAGGCGATCGCGGCCAGCACGGTCGAGACGATCAGGACCCAGAAGATCTGTTTGCCCCACCGGCCCTGACGGGCCCGGGTGGCGTTGACACGAGGACCGCGGCTCTGGGCGGCGGTCTGCGGATGATGAATGTCGGCGGGCATGATGTCCTACCTCCTACGGAACCCAGGTGTTGGACGCGTACGCCCGCTCGAAGGCGGACCGATCGTGCATCGCCTGCACCATGCCGGCCGACGCTGCGATCGTGGCGATCACGGCCAAGGCCATGATCCGCGTGCGCATCTTTTTTTGACGCCGTGACAGCGCCTTTTCGAAAACCATTCCGCCATGCTCGGCCTGATAAGTCCGGATCACGACGTCTCTCCCCTGCCCCGGCAACCACGTGTCGCCTGCAGTTTCCAACGTTCCGCCTGTCCCGCCGTTCCCGTTTTCCGCGCTTCGAACTCGCGTCAAAAAAAATCGCGCCCGGCGGGAACCACCTGGGCGCGATCTCGTTTTCCTCTTCGTGAAGGCGGCGACGCCCCCCCGACTTGAGGCTGGCGATAGTCAGCCTGCCGCCTTCGCACCCCCCTTTGTTGATGCGAACTTTTGGCGGACCGGTTACCCGGCCCGCCTTTCTTCGTGGATCCTACTTGGCCTCGAGATCGAACAGGATGTCGGTCCGACGACGCAGCGGGGCGGCGGCGCCCGAGGCGGCCACGGCGCCGGCGTCGCCAAAGGCTTCCTTGTCGAAATCCACCTTGCTGAAGCCGTGGCGCGCCAGGCTCGAGGACACGGTGTCAGCGCGGCGCTTGGACAGGGCCAGATTGGCGGCGGACGTCCCGACCGCATCGGCCAGACCCACCACGCGCACCGACTTGACCGCACAGCCGCGCGACTGGTCGCGGGCGTTCTCCAGAACCTGGATCGCTTCCGGCGTCAGCGACGCGCTGTCCTGCTCGAAATAGATCGACGACTTGAACGCCACGCAGTTGGGCGCAGCAGCCGCCACCGGCTTGCGCAAGGTGCGCCACGGTCCCTGCGAGCTGGCGCAGCCTGCGAGGGCCAACACCACACCGCCTAGCGTCGCAACCTGAACCACGCCAACGATCATCTTCGTCTTCATCGCCATCCCTCCAGCCTCCCGAACATGCAAAAGGCGACCGGCCTAGCCGATCGCCTTTCGATGGGCGTCGTCGCCTTGCTCTACCTTAGTAGCGCGGAGCACCGTCTTCCCAATAGTACCGACCTGCACGCGAGTCGTAATAATAGTAGCGACCGGCGCGCTCGTCGTAATACTGGCGACGGTTGGCCGAGTTGGCGCCGCAGCCGCCGTCTTCGCGACAGCCCTTGATGGCGCCGGCGGTGCCGCCGATGGCCGCCCCGATAGCGGCGCCCGTGCTGGCGCTGCCGCTGCCGACATTGTTGCCGATCACGGCGCCTGCCAGCGCGCCCAGAGCGGCGCCGCCGGCGGCGTTGCGTTCAGTGTTGCCGGTCGAGGTGCACGCGCTGGCGAGCACGCCCACGCCCATCAGGGCGATTACGGTCTTCATCATGGTGGCTCTCCGCTCCGAGCTGGTTCCTGCTCAGCAAACGGTCGTTGGCGCGGACGGTTCCGCTGACCCACGGCGGCGTCCGAAAGCGGAACCATGGCGCAGCTTGGACCGTTGGGTGGGCGGGTCGTAAGTCAGGGGCGTCCATGAAACGCATCGATGTCGTCGTGAACACCGCTTCGGGTTCGGTCGGGCCAGACGCGCCGCAGGTCGCCGAGCAGCTGTTGGCCGAGCATGGCGTCAAGGGCGTCGTCCACGCGCCCCAGCCGGGCGAGCTGGTCGACTGCTTGCGTGAGGCGATCGACGCCGCGCCGGACGCCGTCCTGGTGCTGGCCGGCGACGGCACCGCCCGGGCGGCCGCCGAGATGGCCGGCCCCAGCGGACCGTTGATCGCGCCCCTGCCCGGCGGGACCATGAACATGCTGCCCCGCGCCCTCTACGGCGAACGCGACTGGCAGACGGCCATGCGCGCGTGCCTGGAAGAAGGCGAGGCCCGCGACATCTCCGGCGGCGAGGTCGGCGGACGGCTGTTCTTCGTCGCCGCGATCCTGGGCAGTCCCGCCCTGTGGGCCACCGCCCGCGAGGCCGCCCGCGAAGGCCGCTTCGACATCGCCGTGGCCCGCGCCCATCGCGCCTTCCGCCGCGCCTTCTCCGGTCGGCTGCGCTTCGAACTGGATGGCCGCGACAAGATCAAGGCCGAGGCCCTGACCCTGATGTGCCCCTTGGTCTCCACCGCCCTGGACGCAGACGAGCGGGCGCTGGAAGCCGCAGCCCTCGATCCGTCCAGCGCTCTGGACGTCTTCAGGTTGGGGTTCAACGCCGCGCGCGGCCAGTGGCGTGAGGATCCGTCGGTGAATGCCGGCCTGTGCCGAACCGGCCGGGTCTGGGCCGGCGGACGCATCCCCGCGATCCTGGACGGCGAGCCGGCGCGGTTCGAGCCCGAAGTCTCCATCCGCTTTCGCCCCAAGGCCTTCCGCGCCCTGGTTCCACCGGAACTGCCCACGGCCGCCTCGGTTACGACCGCATGAAGCTGGTTCAGGTCTCCGACATCCACTTCGGCGGCGAGAACCGCGAAGCGGTCGAGGCGGCGGCTGCGTGGATCGTTGAGGCCCAGCCGGATCTGGTGGTGGCTGCCGGCGATCTGACCCTGGACGGCAAGGCGGCCGAGTTCGAAGCCGCCGCCGAGTGGCTATCGCGACTGCCAGACCCCATGATCGTCGTTCCAGGCAATCACGACACCCCGTTCGTGGGCCCGGGCGAACTCTTCGAGCGGTTCACCCGCGGCTGGGGCCGATTCAAGGAGAGGTTCGGCGACGAGGACGGCGCGGCCTGGCGCGCGCCGGGGATCACCGTGGCCTCACTGAACAGCGCTCGCATCGCTCAGGTGCGCTGGAATTGGTCGAAGGGCGCGGTGTCGCATGGCCAGATTCGCCGTGTGGTGCGCGAGCTGGAGGCCGCCCCGGCCGGCGATCTGCGCGTGGTGGTCTGCCATCATCCGCTGATGGAGATTCTGGGCGGGCCGATGACCGCCAAGGTCCACGGCGGGGTCGATGCGGCCAACCGGTTCGTGGCGGCCGGCGCCGACGTCATCCTGTCGGGCCACATCCACCTGCCGTTCGTCACCGCCATCCCGTTCGGCGACGGCAAGACCCAGGCGGTGGGCTCGGGCACCCTGTCGGTGCGCGAGCGCGGCGCAGCCCCGGGCTTCAATGTCATCGAGATCGAGCCCGAATGCATAAGGGTGAAAGCCCTGGCCTATGAACGCGGCCAGTTCGACGTCTGGCGCACCTGGGCCTTCGACCGCCGCCTCTGATCCCCACAAACGAAAACGGCGCAGCCGAAGCCGCGCCGTTCAAGTCTCGTCCTGATGAGGTCGCTACCTCGCCCCGCGTCCGCGGAACAGATGGCTGACCAGCGACACCACGAAAAGGATCAGGAAGATATAGAACAGGATCTTGGCGATCCCGATCGCCGTGCCCGCGACACTGGTAAAGCCCAGCAGGGCGGCGATCAAAGCGATCACCAGGAAAGTAACGGCCCAATTCAGCATCGGACTCTCCGGCTTGGCCCGGCAAGAGAACCGGGGGCGTTGTCTGGATCGAAGCTTAAGCAGCCTCGCTCCAGAACAACGCGCCCGACTCCCCGGCGTTCCGGAATTCTGAAGCTATTCCGGCGCCGGATAGGCCCAGCCTTGCTGGCCCGACTTGGCGGCGGCGTACTGGCTGTCAGCTAGGGTCCAGTTCAGAACGTTGTCGAACACGGCTTCCAGGAAGCCCTTACGCAGGTTCTGGTAGTCCAGATAATAGGCGTGCTCCCAGACGTCGGCGACCAACAGGGCCGTCAGGTCCTGGGTGACCGGGCTCTCGGCGTCGTGGGTCGAGATGATCTTCAGGGCGCCCGAGGCGTCCGAGACCAGCCACACCCAACCCGAACCGAAGTGGCCGATGCCTTCGGCGACGAACTTTTCCTTCAGGGCGTCGACGCCGCCGAAGGTCGACTCGATGGCGGCGGCCAGATCCGCGCCCGGCGCGGTCTTGGTCGGCGACAGGCCATCCCAGAAGAAGGCATGGTTCCAGGCCTGAGCGGCGTTGTTGAACACCTTGCCCGGACCTGCGCCCTTGATGACGGCTTCCAGCGAACCCTTGTCGTCGCCGTCCAGCAGGCCATTCAGGGCCGTGACATAGGCGGCATGGTGCTTGTCGTGGTGGAAGCGCAGGGTGTTGGCGGAGATCGTCGGCTCCAGAGCGTCGTAGGCGTAGGGCAGGTCCGGCAGCTTGTACATGGTGTCTCCTTGGGAAGGCGTTCCCCCGCAAGACGGGAACGCCGCACGGCATCTAGAGTGGGCGACGCCAAAGCGCGAGGGGTTTCGCACCATGATCTCGCTCAAATTTTAGAGATAAATCCCCTTTGAGACTTGGGGTTTCATGGGGATTTCCAGGTATCGAACATGAAAACGCCGCCGAGAGACCCGGCGGCGTCTTGTCTTGATCCGGGCGATCAGCGCGGCGGCGGCGGCCTGGGATCCAGGAACGCCTTGGCGACCGTGGCGGTCAGGGTCGGGTTCTTCAGCGCGAAGATCCCGGCGGCCAGACCGATGCCGATCGACATCATCGGCTTTTCACGCACGATATCGACGATGCGGCCGGTGATGTCGAAACCGCCGACCGGCGGCGGCGCCTGGCTGTGAGTGCGATGGCCCTCGACCTTGCGCGCGGCGATCATGCCGGCGATGGCGACGATCAGGGCCGCAATGCCCGCGACGATCGCCGCAGCGCCAGCGGCGCTGACCAACGGTACGAGGACAGCATAGACGGCGAAGGCGGCGGACACGACACCAACCGCGGCGGCGGCGGCGATCGCCGCGGCCGCAGCCAGCGTCATGAGGGTCTTTTCGAAGATCACCGGTTGTTGCTACGGCCGCCGGACAGCAGCAGGCCGATCAACACGCCGACGCCGAGACCGGCCAGGGTGGCGGTGATCGGACGCTCGCGAATACGCTCCGAGGCGTAGCGCTGGGCGTCTTCGATCTGCTGGCCAGCAGTGTCGGTATAGGTGCGGCTCTGGGCGCGCAGAGTGTCGAGGCCTTCGGCCAGCGACTTCTCAACGCGCTTGGCGGCGTCGGTCAGCTGGACGCGCGCGGCGTTGGCGGCTTCGGCGAAGCTGCGCTCGGCGTGCTCGACGGCCTCCAGCGTGGCGGTCTTGGCCTTGTCGGCTTCCTTGGCGGCGGGGGAATTGGCGGGCATGGACATCTCCTGTTCGCGACGCGACCAACCGGGGCGCGGAAGCTGCGCCTCGACAACGCCGAGCTTGGCGTACGGTTCCAAGATACCCAAGGTCTGCAAGCTTCACCACAGGGGATTCCCCCGTAAGTCGACGCTCATGACTATGCCAAATGCGCTCGCGCCCTGCGCGAAGCGAGTCTAAGGTCGAATCATGGAGGACGCCCCCATCGTCACCGACGACCGCCAGGAAGCCGCCAGGCTCGACGCCTTGAAGGCCTTGGATATTCTCGACGGCGCGACGAATGAGCCGCGCTTCCTGCGGCTCGTCCGACTGGCCGCCCGCCTGTTCGACGCCCCTCGCGCTGCAATCGCGCTGGTTGATCAGGACCGCGTCTGGCGGTTGGCCCATATCGGCTATGCCGCCCCCCAGAGCCCCCGCGCCGGCGATCTGGCCGACCGTGTGGTCAGCGCCGATGCGCCGGTCGATCTGGCCGTGCCGATCCGCAATACCGAAGGCCTGGCCCTGGGCGCTCTGGTCGTCGAAGGCCCCGGAACCAGCGGTCCGGCCTCGCCCGAGGATCTCGAGGCGCTGCAGGACCTCGCCGAACTCGCCGCCGAAGCTCTCAAGCCCGTCGGCAAGGATCGCACGCTGGAGAGCGAGCGGCTGAAGCTGGCCATCTCGGCCGCCAGCCTGGGCGAGTTCGAGTGGGACATCAAACGCGACGTCTTCAAGATCAGCCCGCGTCTGGCCGCGATCGCCGACATCCCCGCCGGCGAGGCGCCGGGCGAGGATGGCCGGGCGCTGTTCGCCTACATACATCCCGACGAGCGCGACACGACGCGCGAGGCGATCAACGCCCAGTTGGCCGAGGGCGGCCGCTATGACGTCGAGTATCGTCGCGCCACCGACGCCGATGGCCGCGAGGTCTGGAACCACAGCGCCGGCGTCAACCTGCTGGGACCGGACGGCGAGCCGGCCTATCTGATCGGCGTCGTCCAGGACATCACCGAGCGCCGGGCCGAGGAAGAGCAGCGCGAGAACCTGGTCGCCGAGCTGGACCACCGCATCAAGAACCTGCTGGCCGTGGTCCAGTCGGTGGCCGCCCAGTCGGCGCGCAAGTCGGCCTCGCTGGACGTCTTCCTGAAGACCTTCGCCGGCCGGCTGAAGTCGATGAGCTCGGCTCACGATCTGCTGACCGCCGCCCGCTGGCGCGGCGCGACCCTGGCGCGGATCGCCGCCGCCGAGCTGGGCGGCCTGTCGCCAACCCAGACCCGCTGGGACGGGCCGGAAATCTTCCTGACCCCGCGCGCGGCCTCGGCCCTGTCGCTGGCCCTTCACGAGCTGGCGGTCAACGCCGTGCGCTATGGCTCGCTCTCTTCGGAGAACGGCAAGGTCGAGGTCGTCTGGCGGCGCACGCCCGAGGGCGGCTTTGCGCTGGAGTGGCTGGAAACCGGCGGCCCGCCCGCCAATCCGCCCCAGGCCAAGGGCTTCGGCGCCACCCTGATCGAGGACGTCGCCGGCCGTGAATTGGGCGGCTCGGCCCACATCAACTACCGACCCAGCGGCGTCACGGCCATGATCCAGGGCTCGGCCGAGGCCCTGGCCGACGCGCCGCCCGAGGAGCCGGTGGAGGCCGCGCCCGAGCGCATCGTCGAGACCGTCGTCGCGTCCGACGAAACCATCCGCCCGGGCGCGATCGCCGGCCTGAAGGTGCTGATCGTCGAGGACTCTCTTCTGCTGGCCATGGAGCTGGAAGCGGGGTTGGAGGACGCCGGCGTCCACGTCGTCGGCTGCGCGGCCGAACTGGGCGAGGCCCTGGCGATGGTCGAGCAGGACTTCGACGTCGCCGTTCTGGACGCCGACCTCAACGGCCAGTCGGTGGCCCCGGTCGCCGAGATCCTGCGCAGCATGGGGCGACCGTTCGTGTTCGCTACCGGCTATGCCGACAAGGCCGCGCCGATGGGCTTTGACGCCCCGATCGTCCGCAAGCCTTACAATGTCCACCAGATCGCCCGCGCCGTGGCCGGCGTCACCGGCCGGGCGTGATCGTCCGCCGGGCGCAAGCCGATGATCTGGACGCGTGGGCGACCTTGCGTGCCGACCTGTGGCCGGATGGCTCGACAGCCGAGCATCGCGACGAAGCCGCGGACATGCTGAACGACGCTAATCTGGCCAACTTCGTCGCCGAGACGCCGGACGGCACGCTCGCCGGCTTCGCCGAGGCGGCCCTGCGTCACGACTACGTCAACGGTTGCGACACAACGCCGGTGGCGTTCGTCGAGGGCATCTACGTCGCGCCCGACTACCGCAAGGCCGACATCGCTCGGGCGTTGTGCGAGGCGATCGTCGCCTGGGGCCGCGAGCAAGGCTGCACGGAACTGGCGTCGGACGCCTTGGAAGACAACGTTCAGAGCCATGCGTTTCACCGAGCGATCGGGTTCGAGGAAACCGAGCGCGTGGTGTATTTCCGGCGCATGCTTTAGCGCCCCCTCCGTCACGATGCGTATCCGCATCGCGCCACCTCCCCCGCTTCGCGAGGGAGGAGAAGAACCTTTCCTCCCCCGTGCAACGGGGGAGGTGGATCGGCGCCGATAGGCGACGAGACGGAGGGGGCGCTTGGAGCGTCAGATCACTTTGCGCCCCCGCAGTCCCTCCACCGCCTCCGCGCTCAGTCCCGCCACCTCGTTCAGCACCTCGTCCGTGTGCTCGCCGAGCGTCGGCCCCGGCCACCGCACGCCGCCCGGCGTTTCCGTCAGTCGCGGGAAGGCGTTCTGCATCTTGATCTCGCCGAACACCGGATGGGGCACCGCCACGATCGACTCGCGGGCCACGAATTGCGGGTCCTCGATCATGTCCGGCGCGCGGTAGATGCGACCCGTCGCCAGGCCCGCAGCTTCCAGCCTGGGCAGCAGGACGTCGATATCCTGATCGAGAGTCCAGGCTGCGATGCGGGCGTCCAGCTCGGCCTGGTTGGCCCCGCGGGCGGCGTGATCCCGGTAGCGGACGTCGTCGGCCAGGTCGGGTCGGCCCATGAGATCGCATAGCCGGCGGAACAGGGTGTCCTGGTTGGCGCCGATCAGGACCAGTTCGCCGGACTTGGTCGGATAGACGTTAGACGGTGCGATGCCGGGCAGCACGGCGCCCGAGCGCTCGCGGACATAGCCCGTCAGATCGTACTCGGTGATCAGGTTCTCCATCACCGTCAGCACGCTTTCGTAGATGGCGGCGTCGACGACCTGGCCCTTACCCGTCCGTTCGCGGGCGTGCAGGGCCATCATCACGCCCAGCGCCGCGTTCAGGCCCGACAGGCTGTCGCCGATCGAGATGCCGGCCCGGGCCGGGTTGCGGTCTGGCTCGCCGGTGATGTGACGAAGCCCCCCCATGGCCTCGCCGACCAGGGCATAGCCGGCGCGCTTCGAATAGGGACCGGTCTGGCCGAAGCCCGAGACCCGCGCCATCACCAGGCCGGGATGGCTCGCGGCGAGCGCCTCGTAGCCCATGCCCCACTTCTCCAGCGTGCCGGGACGGAAGTTCTCGACCACCACGTCGGCCTTGGCGATCAGGGCGCGGGCGATGTCGCGGCCCTCGTCGGTGCGCAGATCCAGGGTGACGGACTTCTTGTTGCGGCCGATCACCGGCCACCAGGGCGACAGGCCCTTGGGCTTGGAACGCCCCCACTGACGCATCGGGTCTCCGGTTCCGGGATCCTCCAGCTTGATCACCTCGGCGCCGAAATCGCCCAGCACCTGGCCACAGAACGGCCCCGCGATCAGCGAGCCCATTTCGATGACACGCAGGCCAGAAAGCGGACCCACCGAGGCCTTCAGTGTCATTTGTTATTCCCCCACTTCAACCGGAACCGTTCACGGCCCCGTGATGTTCTGTTGATCATTCCGGCGCCGCGCAGCGTCGGTCCACGACTTCCTAAGAAAAACGCGCAGGGAAAGACAGAGCCATGAACCGTCATCTGATGATCGCTGGCGCCGCCATCGCCGCCCTCAGCCTCGCCGCTTGCGGTCCCAAGACCGAAGAGACCAAGGGCGCGGCCACCCCGGCTGAACAGGCCGCAACGCCGGACGCCAACCCCGCCGCGACCGTCCCGACCCCGGCCGACGAGACCAAGGCCGACGTGTTCGCCGCCAAGGCCGCCGACAGCGACATGTTCGAGGTCGAAGCCGCCAAACTGGCCGCCACGCGCTCGACCAATCCGTCGGTCAAGAAGTTCGCCGCCGCGATGGAAAAGGCCCACACCGCCACCAGCACCGAGCTGAAGGCCGCCATCGCCGCCTCGGGCGCGACCATCACCTTGCCGACGATGCTGTCGTCGGACGCCCAGGGCAAGCTGGACGACCTGACCAAGGCTGACGCCAAGGACTTCGACAAGAAGTACGCCGACAGCCAGGTCGACGCCCACCAGGCGGCCCTGAACCTGCTGCAGCGCTACGCCCAGGACGGCGACACCCCGGCCATCAAGGCCTTCGCCGCCGCCACCGCGCCCAAGGTCCAGGAGCACCTGAACCAGGCCGAGGGTCTGAAGAAGGGCTTCGACACCGGCAAGGACGTGGCCAAGGCCAACGAAAAGGCCGCCGGTCACTAAGGACCGCAGCGGCTACGGAATGGCGTAAGCGACGGTCGCCTTGGCGGCCGGACGCTCTCGCCCTTCCGTCCAGAGCAGGATATCGGCCGTCGCGATGCGGCGGCCAAGCTTGAGCAGGGCGGCCTCGGCGACGAGGTCGCCCGGTTTGCATCCGCGCAGGAAGTGGATGGTCAGCGAGGTCGTGACCGCCATGGCCACCTCGCCGATATGGGCCAGAACCAGCGCGTAGGCCGCGGTATCGGCCAGGGTCATCAGGGTCGGCCCCGAGATCACCCCGCCCGGCCGCAGCTGCCGGCTGGAGAAGGGCTGGACCATCAGCACACGGCCCGGCTCGGCTTCCAACACCCGGGGCATGTGGTCCGGATCAGCTTCCGGAAAAGCGCGGCGCAGGAAGGCGTCCAGCGCCGGCCCGTCCATCTTCAACGTCAGGGTCTCGCTCATTCGCTCTTGGCCCCAACGGCGATCGTGTTGTCGTCGCCGTTGCGGTCGATCACCGTGTTGTAGGGATCGACGCCCGCGAAACGCGGCGCCTTGGCCACCGTGAAGGTGAAGGTCTGGACGCCCGAACGGATCGGCCGGCGCTGGTAGAGCACCACATCCTTGGCTTCGAAGCCCTTGTCGCCCGGCTTGGCGGCGAACAGGCCGATGTCCATGGTCTCGTTCAGGGCTGCGCCCGTCTCCCTACCCTTGCCGTCGGCGTACTTCTTTTGAGCGTCGATGGTCACGGTGACGTCGAACCGACCGTCCGCCCGCTTCTTGGCCACCGCGCTCTTGGTCTTGAGATCGTAGAGCGTGATCTTCTCGAACAGATCGGTGATCAGGGCCTGCTTGTCGGCCGGGGCCTCGGACCGCAGGATCGTCAGGAAATCGGTAGTGATCGGATAGGGCGCGCCCTTGAAGGCGTACTGGGCGATCAGCCGGCGCAGGGCGCGGTTGACGACTTCCTCGCCCAGTTGGTCCTGCAGCCGGTACATGACCAGCGAACCCTTGCGGTAATGGATATATTGCTGGTTCTCGACCTTGTAGAGCGGCTGCTCGTCGATGACGTCGCCACCCCGCGCGCGCAGATAGCTGTCCAGTTCGAACTTCAGGAACTTGCGGATCTCGGCTTCGCCATAGGTATGCTTCATCACCATCAGGGCCGAGTACTGGGCGAAGGTCTCCACCAGCATGGTGCTGCCCTGCTGGTCGGCGCCGATCACCTGATGGGCCCACCATTGGTGGCCGATCTCGTGCGCCCCGACATAGGTGACCATGTCGATCTTGGTCGGATCACGATAATCGGAGATGAAGAACATCCCCTCCGACCACGGAATGGTGTTGGCGAACGACTGGGCGAACTGCGCGTAGGCGGGGAACTCCTGATAGCGCAGCTGGCGGAACTGGTAGGGGCTGAAATTGGCCTGGAAGTAATCCAGAGACCGCTTCATCGAGGTCTTCATCCGCTCGATGTTCCAGGCATGCTGGGCGTCGTAATAGACCGCCAGCTGGACGCCCTTATAGGCCTCGGTGGCGACCTGGTAGCGGGCCGACTGGATAGAGACGAACGGCATGATGGGGGCTTCGGTGACGAAGCGGGCGATCCGACGGCCGGCCTTGACGGTGTCCGAGACCTTGTAGCCCGGCGCGATCGGGGTCTGGTCGGCTTCGGTGGTGACCGTGATGTCGGAGCTGACGAAGTCGGCGTCCTTGCGCAGGACGTTGAACTGGCGAGAGGCCACATCGCCCAGCGGGGCCATGCGGCGCTCGGCCGGCAGGCCATACTTGCGGCGCTTGGCGCGATCCTGCAGCAGGCCCTCGCGCGACATGCCCAGGATCGGCGCGATCTCCAGATTGTTGACGAAGGTCCCATTGTCGACGACGCGGGTCTCCGGGTCGCTGTTGGGGAAGCCGCGCTGCGAGCGCTGGGTGATGAAGCTCATCTTGCGCCGCTCGCCCGGCGCCATCGGCGTGTCGAAGGCGAAGATCCGATAGTTGAAGCGCTCGAAGGTCCGCTTGGGCCGCGCGCCCTCGATCGACAGACCCTTGACCTTCAGATCGCGGTCGAAGCGAACGTGGATTTCGCGCAGCGGCGCGGCGGTCTTGTTCTCGAAGACGTACGAGCCCTTGGTCTCGACACTGGGCGCATGGGGCTTGAGATCGACGTCCAGGGTCATGGCGACGATCTTGGGCTGGGGCGTGTTTTCGAAGACGAGGAGGGTCTTTTCGTATTCGGCCTGCCAGCGCTCGTTGTCGATCGTGGTCCGGTAAGGGTTCACGACATTGGTGTTCAGGTAGATGAACCCGCCCAGTCCGACGAAGACGGCCAGCGCTCCGCCGGCCAGCAGCCCCGCCCCGCCGTTCAGGCGTCGCGGCAGGTGGCGCAGACGCGGCAGCAGGCGGCTTTCGGTCCCGCGTCGCCACAGGCCGTAGGCCAGCACCAGCAGGATCAGGGCGAAGGCGCTCCAATAGGCCCGCAGCCACCAGGCCCCGATCCAGAACTTGCCCAGGCCGTTCATGTCCGAGAACGGCGTGTCGGTGGTGGCGGCGTAGTTGTAGAGCTTCGACTCGAAGCCCAGGTTCGAGAAGGTGATGGTGGTGACCAGGTAGATCACCATCAGGCCCCAGCCGATGAACTTGTGCGGACTGATCGCCTGCAGGAACACCGCCAGCACCGCCATCAGGATGAAGTCGACGGCCTGCGGCAGCACGTACCACAGCAGGTACTTGTGGAGCTCGAGGTTGAAATAGCCGTGCAGCAGCTGGGTGAGGATGGCCGCGGCCACGCTGACCAGCAGGGTCGAGACCAGGACCAGGCCGATGGCCAGGGTCTTGGGAGCCACGAACGCCCAGTCGGGCACCGGCGTGGCGTCGATGATCTCGTGGGTCTTCTTTTCGCGTTCGCGCCAGACCAGCTCGCCCGAATAGTAGATGGCGATGATCATCGGGATCAGACCGAACGACCCCAGCAGCGGCTGCAGCAGCACGCGGGTGACCGGATAGATCACCCCGCCGTAGCGGCCGGCCTCGGTGGCGAACCACAGCGAGCCCATGGCGTTGGCCAGCCCTAGGGCCAGCAGCACGAAATAGGCCGGGCTCTTGAACACCTGTCCCATGTCCAGGCGCGTACGGATGGCCAGTTGGGCCCAGGCCGTGCGGCGGTCGAAGACCGGCGCGGGCAGCGGACCGCTGGAAGCGACGGGCGCGGGCTCATCGGCTTCCTTGGCTTTCTTGACCTTGCGTTGGCCCGAGAGATCCGCCGGCTGGAAGCGGAAGAGGCCGTAGGCCGCGGCCAGGAAGCCCAGCGACAGGGCGACGACGAAGACGCGGTTGAACAGCAGGGCGCCGACCAGCGGCGGGGTCAGGCTGTTACGCTCGCTGGCGGTCCAGTACTTGGTGGCCAGGCCGTAGGCGGCCGTGCCCAGCGGCTCCCAGTAGGCGGCGCCCTGCTCGAACTCGGGCCGGTCAAGGGCGATGCCGGCGATGACGTACAGCACCAGGAAGGCGATGACGCCGACATAGGTCCACATCATCGACCGGGTGACCGTCGCCACGGCGAAGAACACCGACGAGGTCATCAGGATCGCCGGCAAGGCCAGGACGACATAGGCGTAGACATAGGCGTTGAGGTCGTTCGGTCCCAGCCGCTCGGGATCGACCCACGGCATCAGCGAGCCGACAAACACCCCCAGGGGCACGATCAGGAACGCGATCGCCGCGGCCAGGAAGGCGCCGGTAAAGCGGCCATAGAGATAGTCGAACTTCCTCACCCGCGTGGACCGCAGGATCGGCCCGAAGCCCGTCTCGTCGTCGCGCACCACCACATTGGCCACGAAGGCCGTGGTCACGAACATGAAGAAGATCGAGAAGATCAGGTGGTTCTGGGCCAGAGCGAAGGGCCCGTTGCGGTGATCGCTGGGGCCCAGGCCGATCGAGATCTGGTTGGACGCCGTGATCCCGAACACCATCAGGAAGAAGACGACCGCCACCACCCAGAAGACGGGCGACTTCAGCTGGTAGCGGAGCTCGAAGCCCGCGATCTTGCCAAACATCAGGCCGCTCCCGCTCAGGCCGCGCGCCGGGTGGTCGAGAGGGTGGAGAAGTAGACGTCCTCCAGCCCGCCCGCGACCGGCTCGAAGCCGTCGCCGGGATTGTCGTCGGACAGGATGTGAATGACCGTGCGCCCGGCCAGCAGACGGGTTGAGATCACTTTGTACTGCGTCTTGGTCGCTTCAAGCTCGGCCTTGTCGATGATCTTCTTCCAGATCTTGCCATTGAGTTGGCCGACGAGGTCGGCGGGCGCGCCCTCCTTGACGATGCGCCCGTCGCAGATGATGGCCATGGCCGGGCAGAGGTCGGAGACGTCCTCGACGATGTGAGTCGACAGGATCACCACCACGTTCTCGCCGATCTCGGCGAGCAGGTTCAGGAAGCGGTTGCGCTCCTCGGGATCGAGGCCGGCGGTGGGCTCGTCGACGATGATCAGGCGCGGATCGCCGATCAGGGCCTGGGCGATGCCGAAGCGCTGGCGCATGCCGCCCGAGAAGCCGGCGATGGCCTTCTTGCGCACGCTCCACAGATTGACCTGGTTCAGCAGGTTCTCGACGGTTTCCTTGCGCTCCTTGGCCCCGGAAATGCCCTTCAGCACCGCCATGTGGTCGAGCATGTCGTAGGCGCTGACCCGTGGATAGACGCCGAAGTCCTGAGGCAGGTAGCCGAGCGTGCGGCGCAGCAGTTCGGGGGTCTTCAGCACGTCGATGTCGCCGAACCGGATGTGCCCCGAGGTCGGGGCCTGCAGAGTGGCGATGGTGCGCATCAGGGTCGACTTGCCGGCGCCGTTCGGACCCAGCAGGCCGTACATGCCGCGCGGGATCGTCAGATTGACCTCGTCCAGCGCCCGCGTCCCATTGCCGTACACGTGGGTCAGGTTCTCGATGATCAGCATGACGCCCCCGAATATTCGCCCAAACAGCCCCAACACCGACATGACTCGGCGTCAACGACCGGGGCAAGTGAAAGAACGTTTATTCCCCCCGTTCAACCGCAGGATTTCTGAACGGCAATGACTTTGAAGCCGCCGCCTTGCGGATGTTCAACGAGGGTTTTGGCTCGGCGATTTTGGGTCTAAACGAAGCGCCATGACCTCCTACGCCTTTCCCCCGCACGCCATTCCGACGGTCCCGGTGGAGGGATCTGATGCGGTCTTCCCAGTGCGCCGCATCCTCTGCGTCGGCCGCAACTATGCCGCCCACACCCGCGAGATGGGCGGCGACACCCGCGATCCGCCGTTCTTCTTCGCCAAGCCTGCCGACGCCATCGCGCCGCTGAAGGGCGAGATCGCCTATCCGCCGGCGACCCGCGACCTGCATCACGAGATCGAACTGGTCGTGGCCCTCAAGAGCGGCGGCGCCAATCTGACGCCTGAACAGGCGCTGGAAGCGGTGTTCGGCTACGCGGTCGGCGTCGACCTGACCCGTCGCGACCTGCAAGGCGCCGCCAAGGCCAAGGGTCAGCCGTGGGAAGCCGGCAAGGCCTTCGACGAAAGCGCCCCGATCACCGCCATCCGGATCATGGACGCCCCGGCGCCTGAGGCCGCCGTCACCCTCTCGGTCAATGGCGTCGAGCGCCAGCGCGGCCAGATCGGCGACCTGATCTGGAACGTCGGCGAAGTGATCGCCAAGGCCAGCGAGCTGTGGACCCTGGCCGCCGGCGACCTGATCTTCACCGGTACGCCCGAAGGCGTCGCCGCCATCGTTCGCGGCGACAAGATCGTCGGCGAAGTCGAGGGCGTCGGCCGTCTCGAGTTCACGCTTATCTAGGGCCCCGCCGATGAAGCTCGTCCTGCACAGCGCCAAGCGCGCCAGCGCGCCCTATCGGGTGCGTATCGGCCTGAACCTGAAGGGCCTCAGCTACGAACTGCGCCCCGTCGACCTGGTTGCCAACGCCCATCAGGGGCCGGAGTATCGCGCGCTGAACGCCCAGGCCCTGGTCCCGACTCTGGAAATCGACGGCCGCCCGCTGACCCAGAGCCTGGCCATCCTGGAATGGCTGGACGAGGTGGCGCCTGGCGCGCGCCTTCTGCCCGCCGCCCCGTTCGAGCGGGCGATCGTGCGCGGCATGGCCGAGATCATCGCCTGCGACATCCATCCGCTGAACAACCTGCGCATCCTGCGCCAGCTGACGGCCCTGGAAATCGGCGAGACCGACCGTAACGCCTGGGTCGCCCGCTGGATCAGCGACGGCTTCCGGGCTTTGGAGCCGATGGTCGCCCAGCACTCGGGAGGCTTCGCCTATGGCGACGCCCCGGGCCTGGTCGACTGCCTGCTGGTGCCGCAGGTGTTCAACGCAGGCCGTTTCAACGTCGATCTGTCGCCCTTCCCGGCGATCCAGGCCGCAGCCACCCGCGCGGCCAAACATCCGGCCATCGCCGCCGCCCACCCTGACCATCATCCGGAGCGCTAGATGCTTGAGGACCTGAAAGCCAACAACGCCGCCTGGTCGAAGAGCAAGACCGCCGTCGACCCGGAGTTCTTCAAGCGCCTGGAAGGCCAGCAGAGCCCCGAGTATCTGTGGATCGGCTGCAGCGACAGCCGCGTGCCCGCCAACGAGATCGTCGGCCTGGATCCGGGCGAGCTGTTCGTCCACCGCAACGTCGCCAACCTGGCCCCGCCGCAGGACGCCAACTATCTCAGCGTGCTGCAGTTCGCGGTCGACGTGCTGAAGGTCAAGCACGTGATGGTCGTGGGCCACTACGGCTGCGGCGGCGTCGCGGCGGCCATCGACGGCAAGCGCCGCGGCCTCGTCGACCACTGGCTGCACCCGATCCGCGAGGTTCACGCCGAGCACAAGCACGAGCTTGAGCAGATCGGCGACAAGCGCGAGATGCTGGACCGCCTGACCGAGCTCAACGTCGCCCGCCAGGTGCGCAACGTCGCCGCCGACGTCTTCGTCCAGGACGCCTGGGCGCGCGGCCAGCAGCTGGCCGTCCATGGCTGGGTCTATTCGCTACACGACGGCCTGGTCACCGACCTGAACATCGGCATCGCCGGGGTCGAGGACTATGAGCGGGTGATCGCCGAGACCGTGATCCAGGACCGGCCGTTCTGGAAGCGGGGCTCGGAAGCGGACGAGGGCTGAGCCTCCCCGAAACAGTCATCCCGCGCATGGAGCGCGGGATGAAGTCTCGTTCTAACCGCCCTTGACCCGCACCTTGGCGTTCGCCTTGCGGCCTTGGGCATCGACCACCATCAGCCGATAGAAGCCCGGCGCGGCCGGCTTCCAGATCGCGCGGCCGCTGACCGGGTCAGGATCCAGCGGCGCGCCTTCGACGTACCAGGTCAGGCCCTCGCCCTGGGCGGCCAGCACCAGACCGCGCCCTCGCACGCCCAGCGCATCGACCTGCACCGAGGCGCCGTCCGGCGGGAAGATCAGCCGCGGGCCGGCATTGGCGGCTTGCAGTTGCTGCAGCGCCTGAGGCGCGGACTTCGGCGCGATCGGACGCGGGGCCGAAGTCGGGGCCCCGACGGCGTCGGCGACGTCGAACAACAGCGGCAGGGCAGCGTCGCGCCCCGTCAGCCCGCCCCGCGCGCCGCCATCGGCCCGCCCCGTCCAGACCAGGATCGCATAGCCGCCAACCACGCCAGCCGCCACCGCGTCGCGGAAGCCGTAGGATGTGCCGGTCTTGAACGCCATCGACGGCCCGCCCCGGGTCAGGGCCGACGGCGCGCGGCCCTTTGGGGCCGGGGCCTCGCGCAGGATGTCCAGCACCTGCTGCGCCGAGTCCGACCGCACCAGGCGGTGGCCGCTCGAGCGCTCACGGGCCTTCGCGTCCTCCTCCGTCCAGGCCAGCGGCTTGGCGACGCCGCCGTCGCCCAGGGCCGCGTAGAGCATGACGAGATCGCGCCAGGTGATCCCCTCGCCGCCGAGGGCCAGGGCCAGCCCCGCCTCCTTCAGCTGCGCCTTGGGACGGGCCAGATGCGCGCCGGCGGCCTCGATGCGGCCGGCGAAGGTCTCGGGCCCCAACCGTTCCAGGGTGGCGACGGCCGGGACGTTCAGCGAATGGGCCAAGGCTTCGCGCACCGTGACCTTGTCGTGGAACACGCGGTCGAAATTCTCGGGCTGATAGTCGGAGAAGCGGGTGGCGCTGTCGGCCAGCTGAGTGTCGGCGGCGACCAGGCCGTCGTCCATGGCCATGGCGTAGATGAACGGCTTCAGGGCCGAGCCGGGCGAACGCAGGGCGCGGGTCATGTCGACCCAGCCGCCGGCCCGATCGCGTCCGGCCGAGCCAACGGCGGCGCGGACCGCGCGGGTCTTGATCTCGACCACCAGGATGGCGGCGGTGGCGTCCACCCCTTGGGCGTTAGCGACGGCGGCGGCCATCGGCTCCAGCCGACCCTGCAGGTCGGCATCCAGGGTCGAGATCACGGTGGCCGTCCCTTGCGGCGCGTTGCGGGCCAGCTCGCCGGCCGCGTGCCAGGCCAGGGCCGGGAACGGCGTGCGGCCCGGCAGCGGCTCGTTGCGGGCCTCGTAGGCGGCGGCTTCGCTGATCGTGCCGGCCCGGACCATCTTGTCCAGAACGCCACCGCGGGCACTCTTGGCGGCCTCCGGACGGCGGTCGGGACGGCGGGCCTCCGGCGACTGCGGCAGGGCGATCAGCAGCGCTTGCTCGCCGTCGGTCAGGCTGGACGGCTCATGGCCGAAATAGCTGAGGCTGGCCGCCCGCGCGCCTTCCAGATTGCCGCCATAGGGGGCCAGGGTCAGGTACAGGGCCAGGATCTCGCGCTTGGAGAGTCGCGACTCCAGCTGCACGGCGCGAACCATCTCGACCAGCTTGGCTCCGAGATTGCGCGGGCGTGGCTCCAGCAGCCGCGCGGTCTGCATGGTCAAGGTCGAGGCCCCGGACGTCACCCGGCCATGGACCACCGCCGAGCCGATCGCCCGGACCAGCGACAGCGGATCGACGCCCAGGTGCCAGACGAACCGCGCGTCCTCGGTCCGGATCAGACGCTTCTGGAAGGTCTTGTCGGTACGTTCGAGATCCGCCCGGATCCGCCAGCGGCCGTCCTCGACCGGCAGGGCGCGAAGCCACGCGCCGCGATGATCCAGCACCACCGGGGAGGAATGCTTGGCCCGCGTCATGTCCGGCGGCAGGGCGGCGCTCAAGGCGAACAGCGCGACCTGGGCGCCGACGGCGACCACCAAACCCTTGGTGATCGCCGCGATCTTGCGTTCCCTCACTGCCCCGGCGCGATGGTCGCGCGCGAAGCTTCCGAGCGAGCGTTGACGGCGGGACGGTACATGTCCTTGGCCACCGCGCCCGGCAGGAAGAACGAGCCCGGCGTCACCGCCCGCGCCACGTAGGCCAGGGCGAAGGGCTTGTCGCCCGCCAGGTCCAGGGCGGCCACGAAGCGGTCGTCGCGGCTCTCCTGGACGTCAGCGGCGGTCAGGGTCCCGAGGAACTTGAACGGACCGTTCTGGGCGTCGTCGGCCCCGAGCGTCGTCTCGATCTCGAAGCCGGCCGGCAGGGCGTCGTCGACCACCAGGGCCGTCGAGCGGGACTGCTGGTTGTAGCCCGAGACCAGCACGATCACCCGGTCGCCCTGGCGGATCGCAGCCGGGTCGATCGTCGCCCCGCTCATCGACAACAGGCGCTTGGACACCGACAGACCATTGCTGCTGGCGCCCGGAGCCGAGGTCGGGGTGCCGCGAACCGAGACGGTCCGCCACAGCGCGCCCTTGCCGTTGTTGACGAAGCGGGCGTCGGTCAGCTTGCCCACCGCCCAGCGCGGCGCGCCGCCGGCCGGGGGTAGAGCATTTGCGCCCTTGGCCTCGATCGACATCGGGCCCGCGGCCTGGATCAGGGCGTTGGCCGCGTGCATCAGCGCCGCCTGTTCCTGGGTGTTCAGACTGTCGGGATCCTTGCTGACATTCTCCAGGCGGCCCTGCATCTGGCGAGCGATGTCCATCATGTTGGACTCCGCCGCCAGGGCCGTGACCACCGCGGTGTCGCGCAAGGTCGACTGGTACCAGTCCAGCTCGTCGCGATAGCCCAGCGAGGCGACCGCCTGGCGCATGGCCGAACGGGCCCGGGCATTGTCGCCCATCTTCGCCAGACCCGCCGCCACATAGGCCTTGGCGGCCGGCTGACTCTCGTCCTTCATCTGGACGTCGTGCCACCAGCGCAGGCGGGCCAGATCGCCCTTTCCGGCCTTGGCCATCACATAGAGGGCGTAGGCGCTGGCGCGGCGGCGCATCCGCTCGGTGGCCTTCTTCGAAGCGTCCTCGTTGGACGCCCACCAGCCCGGATACTCCATGCGATAGGCGACCGAGGCCCAGCCTTCCGGCCGGCTGACCTGGCGCATGGCGCCGACGGCCTTGTCGATCGCCGCGTCCGGCACGGCGATGCCTTGCGCCTTGGCCTCCAGCAGGAAGTCGACGACATAGGCGCCGAGCCAGGGATCGGCCTCGCCGTCGCCGACCCGCCACAGGCCAAAGGCGCCGTCCAGGGTCTGGCGGTCCAAGAGCTTGCCCACCGCCTGCGACAGGGCCGCCGGGGTGCGCTTCAGCTTCGGATCGCTGGAGAAGGTCTGGGCGTACAGCAGCGGATAGGCGGCCGAGACCAGCTGTTCGGTGCAGCCGTACGGGTACCGCTGCAGGGCCACCGCGATCGCCGAGGGGTCGAAGCCCCGGATCGGCGAATAGCTGACCTGCATCGTCACGTCGCCCGCCGCCAGGCCCGACAGCAGCTGGTACGACGGCGTGAACGCCTCGCCCGGACGCTGGATCTCGGTGGTGGTGCGCACGATGTCGCCCCAGCCCAGGCGGGTCTGGATCGGGTAGTCCTTCTGGGTCTCGAAACCGGGGCCGGCGACCTTGAAGCCGATCTTGCCGACGCCCGTCACGTCCGGCGCCAGGAAGGGGATCTTCTCGGCGATGCGCTGGCCCAGGATCAGCTGGAACACCTTCTTGAAGGCGACCTTCAGCCCGCCCGACGAGAAGGCCTCGGCGGTGTAGGCGCCTGGCTTGCCCTCGACATTGTGCAACTCCAGCGTGGCGTAGGCCTCATCCCCCGGCGCCAGGAAGCGCGGCAGGTTGAGGTCGGCGACCACCGGCTGGCGCACGGTCAGCGGCTTGGAGGCCGAGCCGACGGCCGTGTCGGTCCAGGCCACCGCCTGCAGGCGCAGTTCGCCGTTGAAGTCGGCGGCCGGCAGCTTGATCACCGCCTTGCCGTCGAAGCCGGTCTCGACCACGCCCGACCACAGGGCCACGGTCTTGATCGGGGTGACGGTCAGGCCCTCGCCGCCGATCTCGTCGCCGCCGAAGTTCACATTGGCCGGCGCGCCCAGGTTCGGGTCGAGCAGGCGGCCGTAGTCGTCGCGGTAGCTGAGCGTCAGGGCTCGCTTGCCGAAGTACCACTTCACCGGATCGGGGCTTTCCTGGTGGGTCAGGCGCAGAATGCCCTCGTCCACGGCGGCGATGGTGACGCGCGCCTTCTGGCCCAGGCCCATGCCCGACACCTTCACCGGAATCTCGACCGGGGCCTTGCTGTCGATCTTGGTCGGCGTGCCGAGGTCGACCGTCAGCTTGCGGCCCTTGGGGTCGATCGGGACGTAGACCAGGCCCAGGGCGCGACGCGGCTTGGGCGAGGCGACCGGGTCGCGCGGCTGCACGACGCTGACCATGACATAGGCCCCGCCGCCCCAGGCGGCCGACGTCTTCAGGCGCACGGTGGTCCCGTTCTCGCCGACGCTGACCGTTTTGAAGTCGATCAGGCGGTCGGTGGCGACGGCGACCTGCGCCTCGCCGGCATAGGGCGGCTTGAGGGTGATCTCGACCGTGTCGCCTTGCTCGTAGGTCTTGGTTCCGGCGGTCACGCGGACCACGTCAGGGGCCTCGCCTTCCTTGGCGGGCGAACCCCAGCCGGCCGAGAACCGGGTGACGGTGCGCGCGCCGTCGGCGCCTTCGATCTCCAGGCGATAGTCGCCCCAGCCCAGGCGGCGGGTGATCTTGGCAGGCGAGCCGGCGCCGATATTGACCTGGGTCTTGGCCACGATGGCGTCGCGGCTGGTGCGCCGCCACTGCCAGCGGCCGTTCTGCTGGAACCAGTCATAGTCCCAGCGCTCGGCGACCAGGGTGTAGGTCGCGGTCGCGCCCACGCGCTGGCCGGCGGCGTTGACGGCGATGATGTCGAGGCTGACGGGCGGATCGCCCTTGCCGGCCTCGCCCTGGTCGACCTTGACGCCGTAGTACAGCGCCTTGCCGCGCACCTTCAGGTCCACGCCCTCGCGGACCGGGCGGCCGCCGGGCTCGAAGACCGACGCCGTGACGGCGGCGACCAGCGGCTGAGCGGTGTCGCCGGCCTCGCTGGTGCCCACCGACAGGATCGCCCGGCCCTCGCCGTCGGTGACGGTCGTGCCCAGGTCGATATATTTCTCGTCGAAGGGCTTGGATTGGTCGCCCCACTCATAGCCCTTGAAGGCCGGGAACGGGTCGGCATCCACGCGCAGGCGGGCCTCGCCTTGCGTCTGCAGGCCAGCCCCCGGCGCGCCGTAGAGGAAGCGGGCCGAGACATCGACCTGGCGGGTCTCGCCGGCGCGCACCGGGTTGGCTTCCTGGCCCGTCGCGGTGACGGCCAGGCGCTGCGGGGCGAAGTCCTCGACCGAGAACGACAGGCTGCCCGACGCCTCCTCGATGCCCTCGATCTTCAGTTCGGCGGTCCACCGACCACGCGGCGCCGAGCGCGGTAGAGCAATGTCGGCCAGCACGGCGCCGGCGTTGGCCTGGCCGAACGGGTAGCGCTTGAACTCCACGCCCGACGGACGCTTGACGACGATCTCGCCCTTGCGGTCGGAAACGGCCTTGGCCATCCGGTCTCGGACCATGGCGGTCAGGTGCACCGTCTCGCCAGGCCGATAGATGCCGCGGTCGGCATAGAGATAGCCGTCGATGTCGGAGGCGACGCTGCGTCCGCCGACGCCGCCCTCGGTGCGGCCGCCGACGCCCTGCTTGGAAAGGTCGACTGGCGAGCGGTCCAGGTCCAGCACGGCCAGATCGCCCTGCGGGCCATAGGCCATGACCATCTTGGCGCGCTCGGCGCCCTGGCCCTTCAGCAGCGGACGCAGGAAGCGCACGCGGCCGTCGGCGTCGCTGTTGCTTTCCGCCAGCGACTCGCCGTCGGCGGCGACCAGCGCCACACGCACACCCGACAGGGTCTTGGCGGTCTTCAGCGAGCGGACCACGACGTCCAGGCTTTCCGAGCCGTCATAGGCCAGCATGGCCATGTCGGTGAACACGATCCAGCGGCGGGCCTGGGCGGGATTGTTGTCGCCGCTGTCGTCTTCAGTCGAGCGAGCGCCCGAGGCGTCGCGCGCCTTGATAACGAAGGCGCCGGCCTTCATGTCCTTCAGCACCGCGCCCAGAGGGAAGACGGTGGTCGCCTTCTGGCCCGTCGCGCCGCCGGTGACCTGCACGGTCCCCTTCCAGACGCGGCGCCCGTCGTCGCCGACCGAGTCGTCGCCATAGTCGCCGGCCCAGTCGCCTTCGCCGGTCGGATCGGGGGCGGAGATCGATTTGCGGACCAGGTTGCGGTCCGGAATGCGCCAGACCTCGATGGCCAGGGTCTGCACATTGATCGTCTCGATGCCGACGCCGTCGGCTTCCTCGCGCGGCAGGATCACGCCATCACCGGCGAAGCCGACATAGGGCGGCTTCTCGCCGAAGGTGAAGTCGACGTCGGCGTTGGCGGTCAGGGTCTCACCGCCCTTGGCCGGCAGGCCCTTCAACAGGGTGACGCGGTGATCCGTGAAGCCGATGCCGCCCAGGCACAGCTCGTCGCCCTTGACGCGGACCGACGGCTGACGGCCCAGGTCCGGCGAGACCAGCACGAAGTCGGCATAGGACTTGGACGCATCCAGGTCCTTGGACATGCGGATGCAGGCCAGCGGATCGGCGCCGCTGCTGTCGACGCGCGTCTGCCAGACGGCGAACCCTTCAGGCTTGGGGATGCCACGACGCGGCGCGCCCGCGCCACGCGGCTTGCCGAATAGCGACCAGCTCTCGCCCTTGACTGATTCGGCCCCGGCCGGCTTGCCGCCGCCGAAGAACCAGCCGCCCTTGCCGACCGCGAAACCGCCGCCGAAGCCGGCCGCGAGGGCCGCCGCCACGGCGATGGCCACGGGGCCTTTCAGCCCGGCGGGCCAGCGCGCGGAGACGCCGTCACGCAGCTTCGCCCACCGGCCTTTGAAAGATTTGTCCTGCGAGGAGCCGTTCGGCGCGCCTTCCGGCGGCGTCTGATCCGTCGACATCCGTAACCCCACACGATCATGCTTTTGTTCAGGCGACTTGAGCCTAAGCGCGAGCGGGGGTCAACGGCAGGTGGATGACAGCCTCAGGTGTCGAAGCTGACCACCCCGGTCCCGAGATCGTAGCAGGCCGAGACCACCTTCAGGCGGCCGTCGGCGATGCGTTCGGTCAGGACCTCGTCGGCGCGCTTGAGACGGCCGGCGATGTCTCGGACATTGCGGCGGATGGCGGCGTCCTGCAGGTCGGCCGGGTGGGTCTCGTCAGCTTCCAGCACGGCCGGGATGATCGGCAGCACCATCTCCTGCAGCGCCCCATGCATCTCGGTGTGCTTCTTGGCGACGTCCACGGCCGCGCCGACCGCGCCGCACTTGGTATGGCCCAGCACGACGATCAGCGGCGCGCCCAGGTGCTCGACGGCGTAGAGGATCGAGCCCAGGCCCTCGCGGCCGACGGTCGAGCCGGCGACGCGGACGACGAACAACTCGCCCATGTTGCAGTCGAAGACCAGTTCCGGCGCCGTGCGGCTGTCGGCGCAGCCGATGACCACCGCGAATGGGTGCTGGCCCTGCGACAGCTCGGCGATGCGGGCCATGGTCGGCAGCATCAGGTTGGCGCCGCCACGGGCGTAGATGGCGTTGCCGTGCTTGAGGCGACCCAGGGCTTCGTCGGGCGTGACGGCCGGCTCGGCGGCGGGCGTGTGGACGGCCGGATGGGCCTCCAGCGGCTTGACCTCGGCCAGCGCCTTGTCCAGCGCGGCCTTGTCGGTGGCCTGATGCTTGAGGGCCGAGCGTGTGCGGCGGCCCTTCCGGGTCAGCAGGCTGGGCGCGGGGCCGTCGCCCTCAGCGAAGGCGATGGCCGGCGCAGCAAGTCCCGCCAGAGCCCCCAGCAGGAGTCGTCTCGAAACCATCTCGTCCCCCGACGTGATTTGAAGTCGGCGAACGCTAGAATCTCAACTGCTCAAGAACGGTTAACCTTGCCGCTACAGCGGCAGTTCGCCGCGCTTAACGACAGTTCGCATGGCGATGCTGGAACTGACGCGCACGACGCCGGGGATGCGGGTCAACTCCTGCGAATGCACCCGCTCCAGGTCGTCGACGTCGCGCACCACCAGTCGCAGCAGATAGTCCGAGCCGCCAGTCATCAGGTAGCACTCGGCCACCTCGCGGACGTTGGCCACCGCCTTCTCGAAGGCGCTCAGCGTGGCCTCGGCCTGGGACGACAGGGTGACGGTGACGAAGACGCTGAGCGGCAGGCCCACGGCGCGCTCGTCAATCACCGCGGCGTAGCGGCTGATCACACCGGCCTCCTCCAGCGCCCGCACGCGGCGCAGGCAGGCGGACTCGGAAAGATTCGCCGCCTCAGCCATTTCCACATAGCTGGCCCGCCCACGCCGCTGCAGCAGGTGGAGGAGCTTCCGGTCGAAACCATCCAGGTTCACGGCGGCTTTCTTCATTAGCCAAGGTTATCACGCAGGATTCCTGCGCGATAGCGAGGCAGGCCCACGAAATCCTCAGGGAAACTGCGCGCATCCGAGCGCACAGTTTCGACAAAGCGCTTTTGGAGGAAGCACATGCGCGTTGGCGTCCCATCCGAGATCAAACCGGGCGAACACCGGGTCGGTCTCACCCCCACCGCCGTCCGCGAATATGTCGGGCACGGCCATACCGTCCTGGTCCAGACCGGCGCGGGCCTCGGCGCCGGCTATGCCGACGCGGCCTATGTGAAGGCCGGCGCGACCATCGCCCCGGACGCCGCCGCCGTCTTCGCCGGCGCGGACATGATCGTGAAGGTCAAGGAGCCGCAGAAGGTCGAGTGGGAAAAGCTTGAGCCGCGCCACATCCTCTTCACCTATCTGCACCTGGCGCCTGATCCGGCCCAGACCGAAGGCCTGCTGAAGAGCGGCGCGGCGGCCATCGCCTATGAGACCGTCACCGACGCGAACGGTGGCCTGCCGCTGCTGGCCCCGATGTCGGAAGTGGCCGGCCGAATCGCCATCTATTCGGCGGCCGAGAGCCTCTTGAAGCACAATGGCGGCATGGGTCTGTTGCTCTCGGGCGTGCCTGGCGTGCCGCCGGCCCGCGTGGTCGTGCTGGGTGGCGGCGTCGTCGGCGCCAACGCCGCGCGCATGGCCGCCGGCCTGGGCGCCGAAGTCGTGGTGCTGGAGCGCTCGATCCCGCGCATGCGCGAGCTGGACGACCTTTATCAAGGCCGCATCCTGACCCGCTATTCGACCTTCGGCGCGGTGGAGGAAGAGATCCTCAAGGCCGACGTCGTGATCGGTGCGGTGCTGACCGCCGGCGCAGCCGCGCCCAAGCTGGTCCGTCGCGAGCACCTGTCGCAGATGAAACCGGGCTCGGTGCTGGTCGACGTCTCGATCGACCAGGGCGGCTGCTTCGAGACCAGCAAGCCGACCACCCACGCCGAACCGACCTATGTCGTCGACGGCGTCGTCCACTACTGCGTGGCCAACATGCCGGGCGCGGCTCCTCGGACGTCGTCGGAAGCCCTGGGCAATGCGACCCTGCCGTTCGGCCTGGCCCTAGCCGACAAGGGCCTGGACGCACTGAAGGCGAATGTCCACCTGGCGCGCGGCCTCAACGTTCTGGCCGGCGAGCTGACCCACCCGGCGGTGGCCCAGGCGCTGGGTAAAAGCTCGGCGGATCCGTACGGGGCTTGGAAGTAGGCGCACTGCGTCCTTCGAGGCTCGGCTTCGCCTCGCACCTCAGGATGAGGGGATTTCTGATTTCCTCATCCTGAGGCGCCCGCGCAGCGGGCCTCGAAGGACGCACAGAGTATCAGGCCGCGAACCGCCCAATGTCCTGGCGGCTCTCCACGAGATCCAGCACATCGGTCATCCGGAAGCCCGGATCGACCGGGTGCAAGGCGTCATAGACCGAGCGCGCGAACGCCAGGTCCGCGGCGGTCTTCACCCGCCAGTCCAGCTTAGACCAATCCCGCGCGGCGCGCAGATGGGCCTGGGTCCAGCGGTCGGGCTGGCTGCGAATGGCGGCGGTCGGCGAGATGCGGGCCTGCGGATCACGCTCCTCGGCGGCGGCGGCGCGCAGCACCGAGGCCTTGATGACCTCGACCTCGAGACCAGCCGGATAGGTGCGATGCACGCGGTTGGAGGTGTAGTCGGCGCCGCTGGCCAGAGCCAGGCGAACAGCCTCGTCCACGACGCCCGGATCCATGAACGGCGCGTCGCCCTTCAGACGGACCACATGGCTCACCGAGCTGATGGCGTCGACGCAACGGGCGATGCGAGCGAGAATATCGGCGCCGGCCCCGCGATTGACCGTATAGCCGCGCGAGACCAGGAACCCGGCCAAGGCGTCATCGGTCGTGTCCTGGCTGGTAGCCACGATGATCTTGGAAAGGCAGCGCGCGTCGCGCAGACGCTCCAGCTGGCGCACGATCATCGGCTCGCCCTGGAGAGTGGCCATCGACTTGCCCGGCAACCGGGACGACCCCATGCGGGCCTGCAGGACGGCGAGGATCATGACGCGTCTCCCTTTATTGAGAGCAGGCTAGTTGGGATTCATAAAATCCAGGTGAATCAGAAGCTTACGAGACATGAACAGGCGATCGGGGACGCGTGAGCGACCGCGATCTGCAAGCAGTCTCGAACGTGATTCTAGGGTTTGGTCAGGCGACCCAACGTCGCGGGTCGAGCGCGACTGGATCGTCGATGGCCATGTCGTCCCAGTCCAGATCCGGCGGCGGGCTGGAGGCGGCGGCGACCACGGCCGACAGCTCGGCGGCCGAGTTGCAGCCGACCAGGACGGCCGAACCTTCGGGACGCGACAGGGCGAAACCCAGCGCGGCCTGAAGCGGATCCGAGCGGCCTTCGGCGATCATCCGGCGCACGCGCGACAGACGGCCCGAAGCGCCCTTCAGCTGGGCGGGGACGCGATCGGGCGGCAGGAACAGCAGGCCGTTCAGGAAGATCGAGCGAAGGTGCACCTCGACGCCCATGCCGGCGATGCGTTGCAGCGAGCCGTCGGCCAGCAGGCGCTGATCGAGCAGCGAGGCCGGGGCTTGCAGGATGTCGGGCTTGAAGCGTTTGGCGACGCCGACCGGATCGTCGGTGGCGTGAGCGGCGACGCCGATCTTGGCGAACAGGCCCTGATCCTTCAGGCGCTGCAGGCGATCCCACAGGCCAGCGCCATGCACGCCGCACAGCTCGGCGGGCGAGTGGACGATGATCGAGTCAGCGCGTTCGACGCCCAGGCGGCGCAGCGTGGCGCGGGCCTCGGCCTCGACATAGTCGGGACCACGATCGGCGCGGGCGGCGGCGATGGTGACGCGGAACGGCACGGGACGCGGGATCAGGTCGCCCAGCAGGGTCTCGGCGCGTCCGTACAGACCCGAGGCGTCCAGAACCGACAGGCCGGCGCGGCAGGCGATGTTGAGCATGTCGCGGGTCTCGGCTTCGGGCGAGCGACCGCGCGGCGCCGACGAGCTTCCGCCGTCGAGACCGAACTGGGCCGCAGCCAGACCAAGTTTTGAAACCGAAATGGACATCGCCATCCGTGCGCCAAAAACCACAACAGATGCGAACGGTACGCGCCAAGGTTTGAACATCCGGTTTCTGGAACCTTGCCGAGGGGTTAAAGTCGCCCCGATGACGACCGACCGTTTCGACGCCGTTTCCGCCGCCCATTGGCCCCTCTACGGCATGGTCGATGACGCCCGTCCGGCCTTGTCCACGGCGCTTTCGCGCGGTCCGGCCGCCCTGGCGACGATCGTCGGATTGAGCGGCGGCGGGCCGCGTCCTGTCGGCGCCCAGATGGTGTTCGGCGAAAAAATTGTTTCCGGCTTTTTGTCGGGCGGCTGCATTGAGGCCGACGTCGAAGCGCACGCCCGCGCCTGTCTGGAGGACGGCCGTCCGCGTCGGCTCGTCTATGGCGAGGGCAGCCCCTGGCCGGACATCCGCCTGCTATGCGGCGCGCGGATCGAGATCCTGGTCGAGAAGATCGCGCCTGACGATCCGGCCGCCCGCACGCTGCTGGACCTGGCCGCTGCACGGGCGCCGGCCTTCTGGCTCAGCGACGGCGAGAAGCGCCTGTGCGTCGAGGAGCCGCAGGCGCCCTGGGCCGGCGCCTTCGAACGCGCTTTCGACCCCTTGCCGCGCTTGGTCGTGCTGGGCGGCGATCCCACGGCCCTGGCGACCGCCAGTCTAGGCGCCCAGGCTGGTTTCGAAACTTGGCTAGTCCGACCCAAGGGGCCGACCGCCCCGCCGCCGCTGCCAGGCGTCGCCTATCGCCGCGAGCCGGTCCCCGAGGCCCTGGCCGCGATCGGCCTGGATCGCTGGACCGCCGTGGCGATCTGCGGCCACGACCTGGAGCACGACCACGAAGCTCTGATGGCCGCCCTGCCCTCGTCCGCGCCCTATGTCGGCCTACTGGGCGCGCGGCGACGCCTGCCCGAACGGATCGCCCGGGCGCGGGCCGCCGGCCTGACCGAGCGGGACTTCGCAAAGCTGCGCGCCCCGATCGGCCTGGACCTGGGCGGCAAGGCCCCGTTCGAGGTCGCCGTGGCGGTGATCGGCGAGATCATGGCCACGCGCCACGGCCAGCCGGCGCTGGAGCGTAGGGTGGTCGAGGCTTAGGCCGGCGCCTTCTCGGCTCCGAACGCAGCGATGTCTTCAAGCAGGGCGTTGGCGGCCATGTCGACCAGTTCGCCGCCCTTTTCCGGGGTGGCCTGGGCCGGGTCGGAACCCATGCGGCCGTCGGCGTAGCGGGCGCGGAAGTCCAGGGACTCGCGGATCGGGCCGGTCGGGGCGATCTTCGGCTCATAGGCCGTGGTCTTGATCGTCTCGGGATAGGCCCACTGGGTGACGGCGATCTCGGACGGCGTGGCGTGGCTGCCGTGGCCGGTCGGGAATTGGCGGTTGGCCAGGGCGTTGACGCCGGCCAAGTCCCACCAGTTCTTCAGCTTCAGGGCGAACGGCGCGCGGGCCTGGCGGAAGCTGTAGTCGGCATAGATCTCCGAGAACGCCGCCTCGATCGAGGCGACATTGCCCCCGTGGCCGTTCAGGAAATAGATCCGCGTGAAGCCATGCGCGCCCAGCGAGCGCACCCAGTCGCCGATCGCGGCGATGAAGGTCGACGGCCGCAGGAAAATGGTGCCTGGGAAGGCCAGGTGGTGCTGGGCCATGCCGATGTTGAAGGTCGGGGCCACCAGAATCCTGTCGTTGGCGCGCTTGCTGGCCTCGTGGGCGATGATCTCGGGGCACAGCCAGTCGGTGCCTAAAAGCCCCGTCGGACCGTGCTGCTCGTTGGAGCCGATCGGCACCACCACGGTCTTGTCGGTCTGGATGCGGGTCTCGATCTCGGACCAAGTGGACAGCGCGAGCAGCATGGGAAGACGCCTTCGGGAAGAACAGGAGGGGACGCTTTACGCCCGAAACGGGGACCCGCCGACCCCAAAACGTCACACTTGCGCTGGAGGCTTTCCCAGCGTCATGCTGTGGACAACACACAGGGAGGACAAGGATGGCCGCAACGGCGCGTCACGCCGAACGGGTGCTGTCGGTGCTGCGAGACGGCGCCGCACCGGCCCTGTCGCCGGTCGCCGCGTCCTGGCGGCGCTGCCTGACCCAGCACCATCTCGACCCCGAAAACCGCAAGCCGCCCGAGACCCTGACCGGTCCCGAACTGCGCGCCGCCCGCGAGCAGCTGGGCGGCCTGCTGCTGGCCGCGCAGGACAATCTGGACGTCCTGTTCCAGGCGGTCGGCGACGCCGGCTGCTGCGTGCTGCTGACCAATGCCGACGGCGTGCCGGTCGACCGGCGCGGCATGGCCAGCGACGACGCGGTCTTCCGCCGCTGGGGCCTGTGGGAGGGCGCGGTGTGGAGCGAGGCCAGCGAAGGCACCAACGGCATCGGCACCTGCATCACCGAGCAGCGGGTGCTGACCATCCACCGCGACCAGCACTTCCACACCCGCAATATCGGCCTGTCCTGCACCGTCTCGCCGCTGTTCGACGCCGGCGGCCGGCTGGCGGGCGCACTGGACGTCTCCTCGTGCCGGCCTGGCCTGGAGGGCGTCACCGGCCTGGTCGAGCGGGCGGTCACCGACGCCGCCCGGCGGATCGAGGCGCGGGCTTTCCGCGAGACCTTCCCCGGCGCGCGCATCGTCCTGCTGCCCGAGACCGGGGCCGAGCGGGCCTCGGCGCCGATGCTGGCGGTGGACGGCGACGACCTGGTGATCGGCGCCACCCGCGCTGCGCGCCTGGCCCTGAAACTGACCGACGAGGCGATCAAGCGCGGCCTCCCCTCGCCCGATCGCTCGGCCGACTTGGATGGGGCCGAACGCGCCGCCGTCCGCCGCGCGCTGAGCCAGGCCGGCGGCAATGTCTCGGCCGCCGCGGCGCTGCTGGGCCTCTCCCGCGCCACCCTGCACCGGCGCATGAAGCGTCTGGACCTGACCCGGGATCGCGAATTCCACTGAACCTGTCTCACATCTGAGACAGTCGCCAGGAGCCCCCATGGCCGAGGGGCGCCGCAGATCAAGGACAGGGCCAATCTGACTCCAATGACGCCGCACAGGCGCATGGAGGAAGCCATGACCAAGCCCGAGTTCATCGACTCGCTGTCGCGCCCGCCGTTCAAGGCCCGCTACGACAACTTCATCGGCGGCCAGTGGGTCGCCCCGGCCGACGGCCGCTACTTCGACAACAGCTCGCCGATCCACGGCCAGAAGATCTGCGAGATCGCCCGTTCGCAGGACGTCGACATCGAGCGCGCCCTGGACTCCGCCCACGCCGCCAAGGCCGCCTGGGGCAAGACCCCCGCCGGCGAGCGTTCGCGCATCCTGCTGCGCATCGCCGACCGCATGGAGGAGAACCTCGAGACCCTGGCCACCGCCGAGACCTGGGACAACGGCAAGCCGATCCGCGAGACCCTGGCCGCCGACATTCCGCTGGCCATCGACCACTTTCGCTACTTCGCCGGCTGCCTGCGCTCGCAGGAAGGCTCGATCTCCGAGATCGACCACGACACCATCGCCTATCACTTCCACGAGCCGCTGGGCGTGGTCGGCCAGATCATCCCGTGGAACTTCCCGCTGCTGATGGCCTGCTGGAAGCTGGCGCCCGCGCTCGCCGCCGGCAACTGCGTGGTGCTGAAACCCGCCGAACAGACCCCGGCCTCGATCATGGTCTGGGCCGAGCTGATCGGCGACCTGCTGCCCGCCGGCGTGCTGAACATCGTCAACGGCTTCGGCGTCGAGGCCGGCAAGCCGCTCGCCTCCAGCCCGCGCATCGCCAAGATCGCCTTCACCGGCGAGACCTCGACCGGCCGGCTGATCATGCAATACGCCAGCCAGAACCTGATCCCGGTGACCCTGGAGCTGGGCGGCAAGTCGCCGAACATCTTCTTCGACGACGTGGCCCGCGAAGACGACGACTATCTCGACAAGGCCCTGGAGGGCTTCACCATGTTCGCCCTCAATCAGGGCGAGGTCTGCACTTGTCCCAGCCGGGCGCTGGTCCAGGAGTCGATCTACGAGCGGTTCATGGAAAAGGCGCTGAAGCGCGTCAACGCCGTGGTCCAGGGCAGCCCGCTCGACCCCGCCACCATGATCGGCGCCCAGGCGTCGGAAGAGCAGCTGAACAAGATCCTCGGCTATATGGACATCGGCCAGAACGAAGGCGCCAAGCTGCTGGCCGGCGGCAAGCGCAAGATCCTGCCGGGCCAGCTGGCCGACGGCTACTATGTCGAGCCGACCGTGTTCGAGGGCCACAACAAGATGCGGATCTTCCAGGAGGAGATCTTCGGCCCGGTGCTGGCCGTGACCACCTTCAAGACCGAGGAAGAGGCGCTGGCCATCGCGAATGACACCAACTTCGGTCTCGGGGCCGGGGTGTGGACCCGCGACGGCGCCCGCGCCTATCGCTTCGGCCGGGGCATCGAGGCCGGCCGCGTCTGGACCAACTGCTACCACGCCTATCCGGCCCACGCGGCCTTCGGCGGCTACAAGCAGTCGGGCGTGGGCCGCGAGACCCACAAGATGATGCTGGACCACTACCAGCAGACCAAGAACCTGCTGGTCAGCTACAGCCCCAAGGCCCTGGGCTTCTTCTGATCCTACCCTAACTAAGACCTGCCGATCGTAGCGACGTGAGAAACCCCAGTGGTCTTCTTGCGCCGTGCGGTCGGCATCGCCTATCTCGGCGACCAACGATATAAGCCTAAAGGGAGTAGCGGCTGGTGAGCGACGGCATGATTTTTCCGGTACCCAAGGGCTGGGCCGAACGGGCCTATCTGGACGTCGACACCCTGGCCACGGCCCGCCGCCGCGTCGAGGACGATCCCGACGCCTACTGGAAGGACCTGGCCGGCCGCCTGGACTGGCAGACCCCGCCGACCAAGATCAAGGACGTCTCCTTCGACAAGGACGACTTCAAGATCCGCTGGTACGAGGACGGCGTCCTCAACGTCTCGGCCAACTGCATCGACCGCCACCTCCCCCATCGCGCCCATGAGACCGCGCTGATCTGGGAGGGCGACGACCCGGCCGCCTCGCGCAAGATCACCTATGCGGAACTGCACGAGCAGGTCTGCCGCATGGCCAATGTCTTCAAGGCGAACGGCGTCTCCAAGGGCGACCGCGTCACCATCTATCTGCCGATGATCCCCGAGGCCGCCTACGCCATGCTGGCCTGCGCCCGCATCGGCGCCGTGCACTCGGTGGTGTTCGCCGGCTTCTCGCCCGACAGCCTGGCCGGCCGCATCAACGACTGCGACTCCAAGCTGGTGATCACCGCCGACGAGGGCGTGCGCGGCGGCAAGCGCATCCCGCTGAAGCTGAACGTCGACGCCGCCGTCCACCACTGCCCCGGCGTGGAGACCGTGCTGGTCGTCACCCGCACCGGCGCCGAGGTGCCGATGGAGCCGGGCCGCGACGTGATCTACGAGACCGCCGCCGCCAAAGCCTCGATCCTGTGCTCGCCCGAGCCGATGAACGCCGAGGACCCGCTGTTCATCCTCTACACCTCGGGCTCGACGGGCAAACCCAAGGGCGTGCTGCACACCACCGCCGGCTATCTGGTCTGGGCCAGCTGGACGCACGAGGTCGTCTTCGACTACCGCCCCGGCGAGATCTACTGGTGCACGGCCGACGTCGGCTGGGTCACCGGCCACACCTATATCGTCTACGGCCCGCTCGCCAACGGCGCGACCAGCCTGATGTTCGAGGGCGTGCCGAACTATCCCAGCAACAGCCGCTTCTGGCAGGTGATCGACAAGCACAAGGTCGAGATCTTCTACACCGCCCCGACGGCCCTGCGCGCGCTGATGCGCGAGGGCGAGGCTCCCGTCGAGCGCACGTCTCGCTCTTCGCTCCGCCTGCTGGGCAGCGTCGGCGAGCCGATCAATCCCGAAGCCTGGCTCTGGTACCACCGCGTGGTCGGCGAGAGCCGCTGCCCGATCGTCGACACCTGGTGGCAGACCGAGACCGGCGGTGTGCTGATGACCCCGCTGCCCGGCGCCGATGGCCTGAAACCCGGCTCGGCCTGCGGCCCGATGCCCGGCGTCAAGCCGCAGCTGGTCGACGCCGAAGGCGTGGTGCTGGAAGGCGCGACCGAGGGCAACCTCGTCATCACCGACAGCTGGCCGGGCCAGATGCGCACGGTCTATGGCGACCATGAGCGGTTCTTCGAGACCTATTTCTCGACCTACCCCGGCAAGTACTTCACCGGCGACGGCTGCAAGCGCGACGCCGACGGCTACTACTGGATCACCGGCCGGGTCGACGACGTGCTGAACGTCTCGGGCCACCGCCTGGGCACCGCCGAGGTCGAGAGCGCCCTCGTGGCCCATCCCAAGGTCGCCGAGGCGGCCGTGGTCGGCTATCCGCACAACATCAAGGGCCAGGGCATCTATTGCTACGTGACCCTGAACGCTGGGGTCGAGCCGACCGAGGGTCTGCGCAAGGACCTGGTCGACTGGGTCCGCCGCGAGATCGGCCCGATCGCCACGCCCGACGTCATCCAGTGGGCCCCCGGCCTGCCCAAGACCCGTTCGGGCAAGATCATGCGCCGCATCCTGCGCAAGATCGCCGAGAACGAACTGGACAGCCTGGGCGACACCTCGACCCTGGCCGACCCGGCCGTGGTCGACGACCTGGTCAAGAACCGGAGCAAGTGACCCAGGAGCCCCTTGCAGCGCCTGTCGACGGCCTCTGGCTGTTCGACGGCGTCTGCAATTTCTGTACGGGCTCGGTGCAGGCCGTGCTGGCCCTGGATCGGGACGGCGTGATCCGCTTCACGCCGATCCAGTCGCACTATGGCCGGCGGCTGGCGCTGGATCATGGCCTGGACCCGGACACGCCCGAGAGCTTCCTGTTCTTCGACCACGGCCGGCCGCTGACCAAGACCGCCGCCATTGGGGCCTTGCTGCGCCGCATGCCTGCGCCGTGGCGCTGGCTGGCCGTCGTCGACCGCCTGCCCCGTCGCGCGACCGACAGGGCTTATGATTGGATCGCCGCCAACCGCTATCGGCTGATGGGCAAGAAGGACCGCTGCATGGTCCCGACGCCAGCCCAGCGGGCGCGGTTCGTGCTGGAATGAGCCCGCCGCGCCGCATCGTCGTGGTCGGCGCCAGCGGCGTCTTCGGCGCGCGCCTGGCCGCGATGATCGACCGCTGGCCGGATGTCATCCTTGTGCTGGCCGCCCGACGACGTGAGCCGCTGGAGGCCCTGCGCGATCACCTGCAAGGCCCCGCGACGATCGAGATCGCGACCTTCGACCGCAATGCGCCAGGAGCCTTAGCCGACCTGGCGCCCTTCGCCGTCGTCGACGCGGCCGGGCCCTTTCAGACCAGCGACCTGCGCCTGGCCGAAGTCGCCCTGGCGACCGGCGCGCACTATGTCGATCTCGCCGACGGCCGCGCCTTTGTCGAGCAGTTCCCGGAGGCGATGGCGCAGGCGGCCGCTACGTCGAAGCGCTGGGCGATCACCGGCGCCAGCTCGACCCCGGCGTTGAGCACCGCCGCCCTGGATCGTCTCACCGCCGGCTGGACGCGGATCGACGCGGTGACGACGGCCATCTCGCCTGGCGCCGACGCCCCGCGCGGCCCGTCCGTCGTCGCCGCGATCTTCTCGTGGGTGGGACGGCCGGTGCGGGTGTTCGAAGGCGGGGCCTGGACGCGCCGGCCGGGCTGGAGCGGCTCGCGCCGGGAACTGTTTCCAGGCCTGGGTCGCCGCTGGGTCGCCCTGGCCGAGACGCCAGACCTCGACGTGCTGCCGCGCCGGTACAAGCCGCGTTACGTCGGACGGTTCGAGGCCGGGCTGGAGCTTTCCCTGGCCCATCACGGCCTGGCGCTGCTGGGCTGGGCGCGGCGCAACGGCCTGGTCCGTGCGCTGTCGCCGTTTGCCCCGCTGCTGGGCCGTCTCGCCGACCACTTGGCGCGGTTCGGCAGCGATCGCGGCGGCATGGTCGTCGAGGCGGTCGGCAAGGACGCCCAGGGCGAGACCGTCCGCGCGCGCTGGGGACTGTGGGCGCAGGCCGGCGCCGGGCCGAACACGCCGGCCGCCCCGGCCGCGGCGATCCTACGCGCCCTGCTGGACGACCGGCTTCAAGGCCCGCCCCGCGCCGCGGCCTGCGTCGGCCTGCTGCTGATGGAGGATCTGCTGGCGCCGCTGAAGCCGTTCCCGATCCGCACCCGCATCGACGCCGCCGCGCCACGCGCTGCAGGCGTCTTCCCCCGCGCCCTAGGGTCACGCGTCGCCCGCCTGCCCGAGGTGGTGCGCCACGCCCACGACGGCGGCGCGCGAACGCTCAGCGGCTGGGCCCGAGCGCGCGGCGCCGGCGGCCTGGCGCGCATCATCCGGCTCATCCAGGGCCTGCCCGAAGCCGGCCGCCACGCGACGGTCGTCGACATCGCGCCCAAGGCCATCGGCGAAACCTGGACCCGGCGGTTCGGAGCCCGCCGCTTCCGCTCCCACATCGCCGCCGTGCGCGAGGACGCCTACGCCTTCGAGGAAACGGCCGAACCAATCACCTTCCGCTTCCACGTCGCCGACTATCCGGGCGGCTTTTCCTGGGAGTTTGAAGGCTGGCGGATTGGCCCTCTGGCCCTGCCCGCCGCGTGGGCGCCGCGCATCCGCGCCCGCACCTTCGCGCGCGACGACGTCTACCGCTTCCGCGTGCTGGTCGCCCATCCGTGGGTCGGGGTGATCTTCGGCTACTGCGGCCGCCTGGCGCCGGACTGACGGCGCGGTTCCCGCCGGAGCCTTTTGCTATTCCGAGAGTTGAGCTTGAGCGCGGCCGAACCTTTGCGGTGGGCCGGCGGGTTCACCACCACGGAGCGTTTCATGACCGCCCTTCGCCTGATGTTCGTCGCGGGGGCGTCCGCCCTCGCCCTGTCCGCCTGCTCTCCCAAGGACAAGACCGACGAGGCGACGACGTCACCCGAAGCGACCGCGGCCGCCGCCGCCAGCACCCCCGTCACCGCCCAGCCGCGCCAGACGCGCACCGTTGCGGTCGACGTCCAGGGCGTGACCGAGGTCGGCGCCACGGTGCGGGTCAAGAGCGTCGACCTAGCCGAGGACGCCACGGTGCTGGATGTCAGCATCTCGTTCGCCGGCAAGGCGACCAATAACGTCGAGATGGCCACCAACCCGACCTACATCCAGCTGCCCGGCGGCCAGAAACTCATGCTCAAGGCGCCCGAGGGCAATCCCAACATGAACATCGTCAACGGCGACACCATGAACGGCCGCCTGGTGTTCATGGGCGCTGTCCCCCGCGACGCCCAGAAGATCACCGTGGTGTTCAACGAGGGCTCGACCTCCGACAGCATCATCGGCCCGTTCCTGCGCCTGGATGTTCCGCTGAACGCCGGGGCCGCTGGATGAGGTCGCTGATCCTGACCGTCGTCGCCCTGGCGACGGTCCCTGGCCTCGCCAGCGCCGAGGTTCGGGTGCGGACGATGAAGGGCAGCGCCATCGGCATGGCCTCGACCTTCGAGCGGACGGGGAATGCCCCACGCTCGACCTTCGAGAAGGCCGGTCCCGACAGCACGCTCTCCAGCGTGTTCGTGGCGTCCGAGGTCGCGCCCGCCCGCATCGAAACCACCCGCACCCTGCTGACCGAACTCAATGCTCGCCGCAGCGAGGGAACGATCGTCGTCGACCTGCCGGCTGACGTGCTGTTCGACTTCGACAAGGCGACGATCCGCCCCGACGCCGAGCCGGCCCTGGTCAAGGCGGCCGAGGTGCTGAAGAGCTATCCGACCGCCCAGGTGACGATCGGCGGTCACACCGACTCCAAGGGCGACGACGCCTATAACGACGCGCTGTCGCTGCGCCGGGCCAAGGCCGTCGCCGACCGCCTGGCCGGACCCGCCGGCCGCGCGCTGACGGCCGAAGGCTTCGGCGAGAAACAGCCCGTCGCGCCCAATGCCCATGCCGATGGAAGCGACGATCCGGATGGTCGCCAGAAGAACCGTCGCGTCGAAATCCGCATCACGCCGAACGCTGGAGCCTGAGCATGGCCCTGATCGCCTGTCCCGCCTGCGCCCGTCAGGTGTCGGAAGCCGCCCCGACCTGCCCCGGCTGCGGCCATCCCATAGCCGCTCAGCGCGGCGGCACGTTCAAGGACGCCCTGACCCGCCCTGACGCGGTGAAGTCCGGCTTCACGGTGCTCGGCCTGTTCGTCACCGCGCCCTGGATCGCGCGGGTGCTGGCCCTGGTGCTGTTCGTGGGTCTCGCCGCCTGGGTCGTGGCGCACAAGTAGCTAGAACAGCCCCGCGACGCTCTCGGCGCTGTAGGGCTTCTGCAGCACCGGGATGTCGCGGAAGCGCTCGGGGAAGGCGGCGCTGTCGCCAAAGCCGGTGCCGAAGGCGAACGGTACGCCCAGGTCTTGCAGAGCCTCGGCCACCGGGAAGCTGGTCTCAGCCCCCAGATTGACGTCCAGGATCGCGAACGGCGGCTTCTCCTCGGCCAGATATTCCAGGGCCTGGGAGACGCTGGAGGCGACAATCACGTGCTTGACGCCGATGCGCGTCAGCATGTCCTCCAGGTCGAGGGCGATGATCATGTTGTCCTCGAGGACCAGCATGCGCTCGGGCGCGCGCACCGGCGTCTCGGTTCGACGGGCGTGGGTCTTGGACACCGCGACGCCCTCGGTCGTGACGTAGCGCCCCGGGATACGGATGCGGGCCTGGAAGCCCTCGGGGCGGTAGTCGAGATCGACCTCGCCGTTCAGGTCGTGTGGGATCGAGTGCTCGATGATGGTCGAGCCGAAACCGCGCCGGGTAGGCGGCTTGACCAGTGGGCCGTCGCGCTCGCGCCAGTCGATGATCAGGTCGCCGCGCGCATCGCGGGCCCAGTCGATCGTCACCTTGCCGCGCGCGTCGCACAGGGCGCCGTACTTGGCCGAGTTGGTCATCAGCTCGTGGATCACCAGCGACAGGATCGAGAAGGCGTCCGGGGCCAGGGCCGTCGGCGCGCCGTTCAATCTCACCCGCTCGGCCTTGCCGGACAGATAGGCCTCGGCCTCGGCGATGATCAGGTCGCTGAGCGCGCCCGGTCCCCACTGGTGGCGGGTGATCTGGTCATGGGCGCGGGCCAGGGCCTGAACGCGGCCGCCGACCACCTCGGCGAACTCCTCGACGCTGCCGACCCCGGCCTTGCTCTGACTGATGAGACCACGGATCAAACCGAGGATGTTGCGCACCCGGTGGTTCAGCTCGGCGATCAGCAATTCCTGGCGCTGGTTGGCGCGCTGGCGCTCTTCGTCGGCCAGGTCGGTCAGGCGGAAGACGATCTCCAGCAGGCTGGCGCGCAGGCTCTCGGCGAGCGACTTCTCGACCGGAGTCCATGGCCGGCTCTGGCCGCGCATCGTCTCTTCCCAGGCCTCGAAGCTCTTGCGCGGGGTCAGGCGGTCGCCCAGCGGCCCGACCTGCACCAGCTTGGCCGGCTTGCCCGCCCAGACCACCGTCTTGGCCTCCTCCTTGCGGAAGAACAGCAGGTAGTCGCGCGGAGCCCGCGACAGCGGCACGGCCATCAGGCCCGACGCCTTCGCCGACCAGGCCGCCGCAGAGGGCAGCATCGCGCCGATCTCGTGGGTGGCGAAGACCGAGTGGGTGTCCTTGTCGCGCAGCAGGCGGATCAGCTGGTGGACATCGCTGGCGTCGGGCGTGGAGTCGCGCAGGGTCAGCCGCCCTTCCAGCCACAGGGCCAGGCCGTCGCAACCCACCAGGCGGCACAGGTCGTCCAGGAACGGCGTCAGGCTGTCGGCGCCCTGGGGGGCTGCGACCACCGCGCTCATCATCCGGTCGTGCAGGGCCCGGGCCTCGGTCATCCGCCGGGCTTCATGCTCGCGCTCGCGGCTCTCCAGGGTCAGGGAGAACAGCTGGCCAAACAGCTCGGCGGCCGTGCGGCGCTCGTAGCTGATGTGGCGCGGGGCGTAGTGATGGCAGGCGAACAGCCCCCACAACTTGCCGTCGCGCAGGATCGAGATCGACAGCGAGGCGGCCACGCCCATGTTGCGCAGATATTCGAGATGGATCGGCGAGACGGCCCGCAGCATGCTCATCGACAGGTCGACGGGCTCGCCCGTGACGCTGACCGGCGGGATGATCTGCGAGACCTCGGCGTCGACGTCGGCGATGATCCGCAGCCAGCTGCGTTCGTAGAGGGCGCGGGCCTGCACGGGGATGTCCGAGGCCGGATAGCGCTGGCCCAGGAACGAGCCGATGCCCGGACGCACCGACTCGGCGATCACCTCACCCGCGCCGTCGTGGCCAAAGCGATAGACCATCACCCGGTCGAATTCGGTCAGGGCGCGGACCTGGCGGGCGGCCTCGTGGCAGAACTCGTCGAAATTGGGCCGCGCGGCGATCCGCGTGGTCATCGAGCGCACGGCCGAAGCCGCCTCGATCAGGGCGTCGGCTTGGCTGGGCTCGGCCTCGATGACCAGCAGGCGGCCGGAATAGTGCAGGGCGAGATCGAAGTCCTCGCCGCCGTCGGTCAGGGCGACGCCGAACATCCGCTCGACGGCGTCCGCGCCGCGCATGATCTGCAGGCGGCCGCGGATGTTGTGCAGCGCATGGCCGTTCAGCAGCTGCGCCAGCGGCTTGCCCAGCAGGTCATCGACCGTGACGCCCAGATAGCGCAGAGCCGAGGTCGAGGCGTGAACCACGATCCAGTCGGAATTGACGGCCAGCAGGAAGCCGAACGGCTGGACCGAGCCGAGCACGTGGATCGGCTCGCGATCGCAGTTGGTCAGGTCGACTTCAAATCCGGACATGGCTTCCGGCTTGGTCATTGGCTACTCCAGACGCGACACCGGACTTGGCGCTCTCGAAGGCCTCCGAAAAACGCTGGAACGCATATCGCGCGCCTGCCTCGGCCTCGTCTGTCCGAAACCCGACTTTGGGGATCGCCTCCATCCAGGCCACGAAGCTGCGCCACAGGTCATCGTTCTCGCCGTGGGTCAGATAGGCCAGCGGCAGTTCAGGGTCGGCCGCGCGCACCTGACGCGACAGGAACCGCGCGCCCAGGCGCGAGCCCTCCAGCACGTAGAGCATGCCCGTGGCGAAGGCGAAGGACGGCGTCGGGGTTGGGCTCATTTCGGGCGTGTCGAGATCGAGAGCCTTAAGATCCTGGGCGACCGCCTCGCGGCGCGCGCGGCGCGGCCAGTCGGGCAGCCACTCGCCGACCCCGCCCTGCTCCAGGGCCAACTCCAGCGGCGCCAGCCCGGCTGCAGAGGCCGACAGGAACGCGCCGTAACCGGCCCGGGTCGAAAGACCCAGCCCACCGGCCGTGGCGTCCAGCGTCGTGTGCGCTTCGGAAGTCGCCGCACGCAGATGCTCGCGAAGTGACGTGTCGGACAAGAACTCCCCCGTGCGATCGACCCTGCACGCAGGTGGGGGCGAAACGACTCGCTATAACATACGACGCCGCCGCTTGGTTCCGCCCGCATGACAGCTTGGTAAGCTTTACCCGCGAGGCGGCGGTGTTAGGGTCCCTCACGACTTTCAGGAGACCTTAAGCGCATGTTCCGCACCGCCAAGCTGGCCCTCGTGGCCGCGGCTCTCTCCACGACGGCCTTGTCGCCCCTGGCGATGGCTCAGACCAAGGCCCCCGCGCCGGCCGCCTCGGCGATCACCGTGCCGCCGATCGTCTACAAGGAGCGGGTGCTGGCCAACGGCCTGAAGGTCTTCACCTCGCGCGATACGACGACGCCGAACGTGACGGTGCAGGTCTGGTACGGCGTAGGCTCCAAGGACGATCCGCAGGGCCGTTCGGGCTTCGCGCACCTGTTCGAACACCTGATGTTCAAGGCCACGCGCAACATGCCCAGCGAGACACTGGACCGTCTGACGGAAGACGTGGGCGGCTTCAACAACGCCTCCACCTGGGACGACTTCACCAACTATTACGAGGTCGCGCCGGCCAACCATCTGGAGCGCCTGGTCTGGGCCGAGGCCGACCGCCTGAAGTCGCTGGTCATCGACGAGGCCGTCTTTTCCTCCGAGCGCGACGTCGTGAAGGAAGAGCTGCGTCAGCGGGTCCTGGCCGATCCCTATGGCCGCTTCTTTGCCCTGTCGATCCCACAGCAGTCGTTCACCACTCATCCCTATCAGCGCCCGGGCATCGGCTCGATCGAGGAGCTGGACGCGGCCACGGTCGACGACGTGCGGGCTTTCCACCGCACCTATTATCGCCCCGACAACGCGGCCCTGATCATCGTCGGCAATTTCGATCAGGCCCAACTGGACGCGATGATCGACAAGTACTTCGCGCCGATCGCCAAGCCGGCCACGGCCCTGCCCAAGGTCACCGCGGTCGAACCGGCCCGCACCGGGCCCAAGAGCGTCAACACCTACGGCCCCAACGTTCCGCTGCCGGCCCTGGCCATCACCTGGCTGGCGCCTGCCGCCGCCGACAAGGACGTCCCGGCCCTGACGGTGCTGGATGCGGTGCTGTCGGCGGGCAAGTCCTCACGGCTCTATGACAGCCTGGTCTACGAGCAGCAGATCGCCCAGTCGGTCTTTTCCAGCGCCCCGACCAACGCCCAGCCGGGCCTGTTCTACGTCGGCGCTGTGATGGCCGGCGGCAAGACGGCGGCGCAAGGCGAGGCCGCCCTGCGCGCCCAGGTCGCCCGCTTCCGCGACGCGCCCGTCACGCCCGCCGAACTGGCCGAGGCCAAGACCGGCCTGCTGGCCGACGCCGTGCGCAAGCGCGAGGAGATCGACGGCCGCGGCTTCGCCCTCGGCTACGCCCTGCTGACCGAGGGCGACGCCGCCGTCGCCAACACCAGCCTGGCCGAACTCCAAGCGGTCACCGCCGCCGACATCCAGCGCGTGGCGAAAAAGTACTTGGCCGACGACCGCAGTACGGTGATCCGCTACCTGCCGGAAAAGGACCGCCCGGGCGGCGAGAAGGATCCGACCCCGCCGATCCCCAAGGTCGCCTCGGTCAAGTACGACGGCCCGGTCACGACGCTCGCCCCCGAAGCCGAACGCGAGAAGATGCCGGCCGTCGCCGCGCCGGTTACCGCCGTGCTGCCGACCCCGGCCGAGAAGACCCTCGCCAATGGCCTGCGCGTCATCGTCGCCAAGTCCAGCGACCTGCCGCTGGTCACCGCCGACCTGACCGTCAAGGGCGGGGCCAGCGCCGATCCGCAAGGCTTGGCCGGCGTCTCCAGCCTGACCTCGGGCTTGCTGACCGAAGGCACGGCCACGCGCTCGGCCACCCAGATCGCCCGCGAGACCGAAGCCCTGGGCGCCAATCTGGAAGCCGGCTCGGGCTGGGAGGCCGCCTCCCTGACGCTGAGCGTCACGGCCAACAACGCCGCGCCGGCCATGGCCATCATGGCCGACGTCGCCCAGCATCCAGCCTTCAAGGCCGACGAACTCGATCGCGTCCGCACCGAGACCCTGGACGGTCTGTCGGTGTCGTTCCAGCGTCCGGGGACCCTGGCCGCCTTCGCCACCGCACCGCTGCTCTACGCCGGCTCGGCCTATGGCCACGTGGCCGGCGGCACGCCCGGTTCGCTGCCCAAGATCAAGACCACGGACCTGGCAAAGGCCCACGCCGCCGCCTGGCGCCCGGACAACGCCGTGCTGGTGCTGACCGGCGACCTGACTCCCGAGGCCGGCTTTGCCTTGGCCGAAAAGGCGTTCGGCGGCTGGAAGAAACCCGCGACCCCGCCGCCAGCCCCGCCGGCCGCCCCGACCGGCTTTGCGCCGCGCAACTTGGTCATCGACCTGCCGGGTACGGGCCAGGCGGCCGTGGTGCTGGCCAAGCCGGCGATCACCCGCGCCGATCCGAACTACTATCAGGCCGTCGTCGCCAACACGGTGCTGGGCGTGGGCTTCTCCTCGCGTTTGAACCAGGAGATCCGCATCAAGCGCGGCCTCTCCTACGGCGCCGGCTCCAGCCTGACGCCGCAGGGCCGCTTCGGCGGCTTCTCGGCCCGGGTTCAGACCAAGAACGAGTCGGCCGGCGAGGTCGTCACCCTGACCCGCGCCGAGCTCTCGCGCCTGGCGGCCGAACCGGCTTCGGCCGCCGAGCTGACCGCCCGCAAGTCGGTGCTGGTCGGGGGCTTTGGCCGTGACCTGGGCACCTCGGAGGGCCTGGCCAACATCCTGGGCAACCTGGCCGTCTATGGCGTGCCGCTGACCGAGATCCAGAACTACGCCGCCAAGGTCGAGGCCGTGACGCCCGCGCAAGTCCAGGCCTTCGCCAAGGACAAGCTGGACCCGGCCCAGATGAGCGTCATCGTCGCCGGCGACGCCAAGGCCATGGGCGAGAGCCTGACCCAGGCCGCGCCGGGCGCCACGGTGATCCCAGCCGCCAAGCTGGATCTCGATTCAGCCACCCTGACGAAGTAGCGGAACGCCAGGCCCACGATCACGATTGAGGTCTCCATGCACGAGGTCGACATCGCGATCGTGGGCGCCGGCGCCGCCGGCCTAGGCGCCGCCGGAGAGGTGGCCGCCAGCGGGCTTTCCGGCGTGCTGCTGGAGGCCCGCGATCGCCTGGGCGGACGCGGGCACACCGTGGAGACGCCCGTCGGTCCGATCGACCTGGGCTGCGAGTGGTTGCACTCGGCCGACCAGAACCCGCTGGTCGCGCGCTTCCAGGCGCTGGGCCTGACCATCGACAAGACCCCGCCGCCCTGGACCAACATCGCCGACAGTCCGATGTTCACCCGCGCCGAGCAGGCCGAGTTCGGTCGCGCCTTCGCGACGCTGGAAACGCGGCTGGAAGCGGCCGCCGAGGACGGTGGGCCCGACCGCCCGGCCTCGGACCTGCTGGAGCCCGACTGTCGCTGGAACCCGCTGCTGAACGCCTTTTCCGCCTTCTACAACGGGGCCGAGTTCAGCGAGGTCTCGCTGCACGACTACGCCGCCTATGACGACACCGAGGTCAATTGGCGGGTCGCCGAGGGCTATGGCGCTGGCCTGACGCGCCTGGCGCCGTCCCTGCCGATCCGGCTGAGCTGCCCGGTCTCCGTGATCCGGCACGACGGCCCGCGCCTGGCGCTGGAAACCGCGCTGGGGACGATGTCGGCGCGCGCCGTGATCGTCTGCGTGCCGACCGCGATCCTGGCCTCGGGCGCGCTGCGGTTCGTCCCTGAACTGCCCGACAAGCTGGAGGCCGTAGCGGGCCTGCCGCTGGGCCTGGCCGACAAGGTGTTCTTGCGCCTCGACAAGCCGGACACCTTCCCGGCCGAGACCCAGCTGTATGGCGATCCCACGCGCACGGCGACGGGAGCGCATCACCTGCGGCCGCTGGGCCGTCCGCTCATTGAGGTGTTTCTGGGCGGCGCCCATGCCCGGGAGCTGGAGGGCCAGGGTCCCGGCGCGGCCACGGCCTTCGCGATCGACGAGCTGGCGGCGATCTACGGCGAAGACATCCGCCGCAAGGTCCATCCCCTGGCCGAAACCGCCTGGGCCGCCGATCCGTTCGCCGGCGGCTCCTATTCCCACGCCCTGCCCGGCCGGGCGGGCGACCGGGCGCGGCTGGCGGCGCCGGTGGATCAACGCCTGTTCTTCGCCGGCGAGGCCTGCAGCGCTGCGGCCTTCTCCACCGCCCACGGCGCCTGGCAGACGGGCCAGGCGGCGGGGCGCGCGGCGATCGAGAGCCTTACGCCTTAGGCTTGGCCAGCAGGTCGCGGATTTCGGTCAGCAGCTTTTCTTCCGGGGTCGGCGCCGGGGGCGCCGACGGAGCCGGTTCGGCGGCGTCCTGGCGACGGATGCTGTTGACGCCCTTGACCAGCAGGAAGACCACCGCCGCGACGATGAAGAACTGGATCAGGGTGTTGATGAAGGCGCCGTACTGGATCGAGACCTTCTCGATCGCTTCCGTCGCTGGATTCTCGGGCTTGAGCACCCATTCCAGCTTGGAGAAGTCCAGACCGCCGGTCAGCAGGCCGATCGGCGGCATGATCACCTGGTCGACCAAGCTCTTGACGATGCCGTTGAAGGCCGCGCCGATGATCACACCAACGGCCAGGTCTATGACGTTGCCGCGCGAGATGAACTCGCGGAATTCCTTGACGACGCTCATGATCAACTCCTGGCCTGCTCGATAAGGCGCAGAAGCTGAAGGCGTTCGTGCCCCAGGGTCAACCCCGGGATACAATCGTTGTTATTCGTCGCCGTCAGCGTTCAGGCGGGCGCGCAGTTCCTTGCCGCTCTTGAAGAACGGCACGTGCTTGGCGCGGACGTCCACCGCCTCGCCGGTGCGCGGGTTGCGGCCGGTGCGGGCCGGACGCGAGCGGACAGACAGAGCGCCGAAGCCGCGCAGCTCGACGCGGCCGCCGTCCTCCAGGGCCCCGATCATGCGTTCCAGGATCACGCCGACAACGCGTTCGACGTCTTTCTGCGTCAGGTGCGGATTTTCATTCGCGAGCCTGGCGATGAGTTCAGACTTGATCATCGATATCCCCGGAACGCCCTTGGGAGGAAAAGGCGCGACGGGACCTTTGCCCAACGAGGGCTGAGTCTTCAAGGGGTTGCGTGCGATTCCCGATCGCGGTTCGGTTAATGCGTAAACTCACAATCCCTTCGGCGCGCGAATGATCTTCGGTTCGCCAGACAGCCGGCGGGCGGTCTTGTTGACCTCCTCGGCCTGCTCGAAGGGCACTTCACGCGCCACGCTGCGGCTGGAACCGGTGAACCGCGCCACGCCGTCCCGCAGTTCGGAGACCTCGGCCAGCTCGCGACCGCCCAGCTTGCCCGACCAGTTGGAGCCCTTCACCGAAAAGCCCTGCCCCTTGTTGGGCAGCACCACCTCGACGCTGTTGGCGCTGTAGGCCGGGAAGCCAACGCCGTAGGGCGCATCGCTGTCGGGGCCCGGTTCGCGACGCGGGAACCCGCTCATCCGGCCCGAGCCCGAACCCGGCACGCGGAATTCCCTGACGCCGACATCGTCGTTCAGGCGCCAGTCCAAGTCGGCTTCGCCCGTCATGGTGACGGTGACCACCCCCGCCGGCGAAACGTCGAAGCCGACCGTCTCGATCCGGATCCAGCTGTTGCTGGACGAGACGCTCTGCTTCATCTGCTGCTCAACATCGGCCCGGGGCGCAATCTGCAGGGCGCGGGCGAGCGCCAGGCCGCCGTCGCCGCGCAAGACCGTGGTGATGGTGATCACCGCCGGCTTGTCGAGACCGGCCGAGGCGTCGATGCGCATGCGGCCCTCCGTGCTGGGCGCATCGAGAGGCGACTGGACGATCTCCTCCAGGGTTGCCCCGGCGGTGCGCAGCGGCAGGGCCCAGCGGAAAGGCGGCGGCTTCAGCGCGTCCAAACCGGCCCGATCGCCGGTCCGCGTGCCGTCGAGCCAGTAGCTCTTGCCGTCGATGCGGGCGCGAACGATCACGTGATTGAACGCCGCCGCCGAGGCCAGTCGCTGATCCAGGCCATCACCGGCATACATCGCCACAAGGGCTGGCTCGGCCTCGACGCCCAGTTCGCGCAGGATCGCCAGCAGGAGAACCGTCTTGCCCTTGCAGTCGCCAAACTTGCGCGCCCAGGTCTCGTCGGCGGGCGCGGGCTTGTAGCCGCCGTCGCCCATGCCCAGGAGCAGGTAGCGGGTCTTGTCCTCGACCAGTTGCAGAGCCTTGAAGGCCCGGACCTTCGGATCGGCGCTCTCGGCGGCGATGGCCGCGATTTCGGCGCGCAGGGGCGAGTCGGCCTTCAACACGGCCGCCTGGACATAGAGCGGCGCCATGGTCTGCGAAACGTCCTCCCACCCACGATAGGTGGTGGCCTCCAGGTCGTTCAGTCTCGAAAATCGTAGCGGCGCCCCGGCCGGCGGCTTGGCGGCCTTGGCGTTGTCGACGTCCACCAGCAGTTCGTGGGTTCGCCCCGACTGGCTCAGCTTCGGCTCGGGGAAGGCTACGCCGCGTTTCCAGGTCACCGGCGTCGCGCCGTCCCACAGCATGCGCACGCGGTAGCGGCCGGCGACGCCGCTCCACGCCATCCGCTCGAAATCGTGGGTGCGGCCGCCGACCAACGGATCGCGATGCTGATAGCTGTAGGACCAGTCGACCACGTCGCCGACCTGCAGATCCCTGATCTGGATGGAGGCGGTCAGCCGGCCGTCCAGCATGGCGCGTTCGAGGTTCTTCTCGCGGCGCAGGATCAGGACGTCCTCGCCCTTCTTCAGAAGGTCGATGCGCTTGCCGTCGCGGACGATGGCCAGACCATGCAGCGTCACCGACTGGCGAGCCGGGTCCCAGGTCACCGAGCGCGCGCCGCCCGACAGCGCCTCGGACTTCAGCACCTTGACGACCTGACGGTTGTAGAAGGTCGAGCCCGCGCCATCATGCTGGGACTGGTTGTCGTTCAACAGCACCTGGAGCGACGGCGCCTGGTCGTCCCGGGGCGAGGCCGGAATGTCGGCGACCTGCACCCACTTGGCCGGCGGCCCATACAGCGGCTTGTCCGCGGCCTGGGCCGCTCCGGCGACGACAATGGCAGAGACGGCGACGGCGAAACGCAGCGACACGAGAAACACCCCAATAACTCAACCCAGGATGTTCTGACAGGCTTTCGCCCAAAAGAAAACGGCGGCCGGATCACTCCGGCCGCCGTCTGCTTCAACTCTGAAAGAGCGGAAGACTATTCCTTGGTGGCGCGCTCGCGCAGAGCGGCGCCCAGGATGTCGCCCAGCGAAGCGCCGGAGTCCGACGAGCCGAACTGCTCGATGGCTTCCTTCTCTTCGGCCATTTCCAGCGACTTGATCGACAGCGACACGCGGCGAGCCGCCTTGTCGATGTTGGTGATCTGAGCGTCGACGCGGTCACCCACGGCGAAGCGCTCGGGGCGCTGTTCTTGACGGTCGCGCGACAGGTCCGACTTGCGGATGAAGGCCGACATCGGCGCGTCTTCTTCACCGAAGCGAACCTCGATGCCGCCCGTGGTGACTTCCGTCACGGTCACGGTCACGGTCTGGTTCTTGCGGTAGGTGTCGCCCGACATCGGGTCGCCAGCCAGCTGCTTGATGCCCAGCGAGATGCGTTCCTTCTCGATGTCGACGTCGAGAACCTTCGCCTTGACCAGGTCGCCCTTCTTGTAGCGCGCCATGGCTTCTTCGCCCGGGGCGCTCCAGTCGATGTCCGACAGGTGCACCATGCCGTCGATGTCGTTGTCGAGGCCGACGAACAGACCGAATTCGGTCGCGTTCTTGACTTCGCCTTCGACGGTCGAACCGACCGGGTGAGCTTCCACGAAGGCTTCCCACGGGTTGGCCAGGGCTTGCTTCAGGCCCAGCGACACGCGGCGCTTCGACGGATCGACGTCCAGCACGACCACGTCGACTTCCTGCGAGGTCGAGACGATCTTGCCGGGGTGGACGTTCTTCTTGGTCCACGACATTTCCGAGACGTGCACCAGGCCTTCAACGCCGGCTTCCAGCTCCACGAAGGCGCCGTAGTCGGTGATGTTGGTGATGCGGCCCGTGAACTTGGCGCCGACCGGGTACTTGGCTTCAACGCCATCCCACGGATCCGACTGCAGCTGCTTCATGCCGAGGCTGATGCGCTGGGTGTCCGGGTTGATCTTGACGATCTGGACCTTCACGGTGTCGCCCACGGCGAGCACTTGGCTCGGGTGGTTGACGCGCTTCCAGCTCATGTCGGTGACGTGCAGCAGGCCGTCGATGCCGCCCAGGTCGACGAACGCACCGTAGTCGGTGATGTTCTTGACGACGCCTTCGCGGATTTCACCCTCTTGCAGCTGCGACACCAGTTCGGTGCGCTGCTCGGCGCGGGCTTCTTCCAGGATGGCGCGACGCGAGACGACGATGTTGCCGCGCGGACGGTCCATCTTGAGGATGGCGAAGGGCTGTTCCTTGCCCATGAGCGGGCCGACGTCGCGCACCGGGCGGATGTCGACTTGCGAGCCCGGCAGGAACGCCGAGGCGCCGCCCAGGTCGACGGTGAAGCCACCCTTCACGCGGCCAACGATCGCGCCCATGACGGGTTCGTTCTTGGCGTAGACGCCTTCCAGACGGGTCCAGGCTTCTTCGCGCTTGGCCTTTTCGCGGCTGATGACCGCTTCGCCGAGGGCGTTTTCCAGACGTTCCAGGAAGACTTCGACCGAGTCGCCAACCTTGATGGTGGCCTTGCCGGCTTCGTCGACGCCGAATTCCTTCAGCTGGATACGACCTTCGGTCTTCAGACCGACGTCGATGATGGCGAAGTCCTTTTCGATCCCGACGACCAGGCCCTTGACGACGGTGCCTTCCGCGAAGTCGCGGCCGCCCATCGAGTCATTGAGGAGCGCTTCGAAATCGTCGCGCGTCGGGTTGAAGCTCATATCGTCAGCCATGCTGATGTTTAGTCTCTAGGTTAGGGGAAACCCTGCGATGAGCGCCGCTGGAGAAAGCGGTTCTCGGGATTCCGGATGAAATGGGTTTTCTGCGATCCCGCGATGTTCTCTCTATCGCGGCGAGGTCGGCGGTGGATTTGCCCTGTAGAGCGAAGCTCTAGCGGGCGCGCGCGTCCTCGACGATACGGCGGGCCGCATCGAAGGCCTGCTCTATACTCATTTCCGAGGTGTCGAGCAAGACGGCGTCCACAGCCTGCGTCATGGGCGCGTCCTTGCGGCCGCCATCACGCTCGTCACGCTTGCGGATGTCGGCCAAGATCTCGTCGAAGGTGACGCTTTCGCCCTGCCCCGTCAGCTGTTTCCAGCGACGGTCGGCGCGGACTTCCGGGCTGGCGGTCACATAGAGCTTGGCCTGGGCGTCGGGAGCGATGACCGTGCCGATGTCGCGGCCGTCGATCACCGCGCCGGGCTCACGCTCGGCGAAGGCGCGTTGCAGGTCGAACAGGGCCTTGCGCACACCTGGATGGACGGCGCAGCGGCTGGCCGCCTCACCGGCGGCGCGGGTGCGCACTTGCGGCTTCTCCAGCTCGGACAGGTCCAGGCCCCGGGCGAAGGTTTCGGCCGAAGCCGGATCGTCCAGGTCGCCGCCGGCTTCCAGGATCCGCACGCCGACAGCGCGGTACAGCAGGCCGGTGTCCAGCATCGGCAGGCCGTAGGCGGCCGCCAGGCGCGAGGCGACCGTGCCCTTGCCCGAGGCGGCGGGACCGTCGACGGCGATCACAAAGCCCATGCGCCTAGGCTTCCGCCAGGGTCGCACCCAGGCCGCGCATAAGGTCCGCGAAGCCCGGGAAGCTGGTGGCGATCATGCCGGGCTCGTCGACCGCAACGGCCTCCTGCGCGGCCATGCCCAGGATCAGGTGGCTCATGGCGATACGGTGGTCGCCGTGGGTGACCACGGTGGCCCCGCCCTTTGGCGGCTGACCCGTACCGGTGACGATGAAGCCTTCAGGCTCCTCGACCACCTGGACGCCGCACGCCTTCAGACCGTTGGCGGTCAGGGCGATGCGGTCGCTTTCCTTGACGCGCATCTCACCGACGCCGCGCATCACCGTCTCGCCTTCAGCAAAGGCGGCGGCGATGGCCAGGATCGGGTATTCGTCGATCATCGACGGCGCGCGCTCGGGCGGCACGACGACGCCCTTGAGCTTGGAGTAGCGGGCGGTGATGTCGCCGACGTCCTCGCCGCTGGCGACGCGGACGTTCGAGATCACGAGATCCGCGCCCATTTCCTGCAGCGTCGTGAAGAGGCCGGTGCGCAGGTCGTTGAGCATCACGCCCTCGACCGTCACTTCCGAACCCGCAACGATCAGGCCGGCCACCAGGGGGAACGCCGCCGACGACGGATCGCCCGGCACGGCCACGTGGGTCCCGGTCAGCTTCTGGCCTTCGGGAAGACGGATGTGGCGGATGGTGTGTTCGCCGGTGACGCGATCTTCGACGATCACCTCGGCCCCGAAGGCGCGCAGCATGCGCTCGGTGTGGTCGCGGGTGGCTTCCGGCTCGATGACCTCTACGCCGCCCTCGGCGTGCAGACCGGCCAGCAACACGGCCGACTTCACCTGGGCCGACGCCATCGGCAGGGTGTAGTTGAGGCCGCGCAGATTGCCGCCTTTCAGGGTCAGGGGCAGGCGGCCCTTGTCGCGGCCCAGCCAGGTCGCGCCCATGCGGGCCAGCGGATCCAGCACCCGGCTCATCGGGCGACCGCGCAGCGAAGCATCGCCAGTGAAGGTGGCGCACATGGCGAAACCCGCCGCCGCGCCCATGATCAGGCGCACGCCGGTGCCGGCGTTGCCGCAGTCGATGACGTCCGACGGTTCGTCGAATCCGCCCTGGCCCTCGATCCGCCAGCGGCCGACGCCCTCCTGCTCGATGCGCGCGCCAAAGGCCTGCATCGCTCGCGCGGTGGCCAGGACGTCGTCGCCTTCCAGCAGGCCTTCGACCGTCGTGGTCCCGGTCGCCAGCGCGCCCAGGATCATCGATCTGTGAGAAATGGACTTATCGCCCGGGGCCCGCACGATCCCTCGCAGAGCGCCTGCGGGCGCGCTCTTCAATCCAGCCGACGACATGCCGAAACCGGCTCCTTAGTACTTGGTGGTTTTCGCGAAGGGGTTTGCTTTTGACAGCGGCCTCTCGCCATGGCAAGTGACCCGCCGCTTTTCCTATCAGGATCAAAGGGTCGCCACTTGGCCAATCCCGACCTGGGCGCAAAACAAATTTGCCCCAACTGCCAATCGAAGTTCTACGACCTCAACCGTCGTCCGGCCGTCTGCCCCAAGTGCGGCGAGTCGTTCGACCCGGAAGAGGCCCTGAAGTCGCGCCGCGTTCGCGCCCGCTCGATCACGCCGGACTATGACGCCGAGGACGAGAAGCCCGCCCCCGCTCCCAAGGACGAGGACGGCTTCGAGGACGAGGTCGATGAGACGCCGGAAATCGACAAGGTCGAGCCGGACGTCGTCGAGACCGACGACGAAGACGCCGAGCCGGGCGCCACGCCTGCCGGCGGCGACGACCTGGGCGTCGACTTCGCCGAGGACGAGGATCTCGAAGACGAGGAAACCGACGACGTTCCGTTCCTGGAGGACGAGGACGACGACGACAATCTCGAGGACGAGATCGAAGGTCTGCCCGGCGAGGGCAACGACGACTAACCTGTTCGGATAGCCGGTTTCAGGCTGCTGAAACCGGCTATCCACAGGCGTTTCCAGGGGTGCGAAACTTTTCTCAAAAAAAGTTCGCTGAGGGGGTTGATCCCCGAAAAATCCCGGACTAGTTTCCGCGCCTCTTCGGAGGGCGACGCAAGTCGAAACGCCGAAGAGACCAAGGATTTCCGAGAGTTACTGCAAGGTTCTCGACGAAAAAATTGGGGCTTTAGCTCAGCTGGTAGAGCGCTTGCATGGCATGCAAGAGGTCAGCGGTTCGACCCCGCTAAGCTCCACCATCAAGGCCCGGACGGAAACGTCCGGGCCTTGTCCATTTCTGGGCCGGACTTCTGGCCTCGCCCTCGGCGCTTCTGGACGCGCCTCCAGCTCCGGGCGCAGCGCCCTCTTGAACCCCACACTCACGCTCGCCATCTCAGGTCTCGTGTCGTGGAGGTCTTCGCCGATCTTCGGGTTTGTCTCCGCGAACGAAGTCGCTTGAGCGAGGACTTCGCGATGACCCGGACGATCCTGTTCGACAGCCCCTTCCTGCTGGGCTTCGAGCACACCCGAGATCTTATCGAGCGCGCCGCCAAGGCCGCGTCGGAAAGCTATCCGCCCTACAATGTCGAGCAAGCCGAGAACGGCGGGGTGCGCATCACCCTGGCGGTGGCCGGCTTCTCGCCCGACCAGCTGCACGTGACCGTCGAAGGCGGCCAGCTGGTCGTGGCGGGCAAACGCGACGTCGAGGGCCGTCCTGAGGCCGAGAGGGCCTTCCTGCACCGCGGGATCGCCGCCAGGGGCTTCCTGCGCACCTTCGTGCTCGCAGACGGCATGGAGGTCAGCGGAGCGCTCCTGGAGCACGGCCTGCTGCATATCGATCTGGCCCGCCCCGAACCCGAGCGCCTTGTCCGGCGCATCCCCATCAGGAGCGCGGGCTGAGAAGCCGCGCTGAACCGCCCGGTAGAAGGCGCGTTCCCTAATTGAAGGAGGTGGTCATCATGACGCCCAACACCCACACCAGTTCGCTGTTCACCAGCGAAGCTTTCGCGGCCCTTGGCGCGCCTGACCTCGTCTATGTCCGGCCGATCAAGGCCGCCGAGATCCTAGCGGACGTCCCTGAGGGCGTGGAGGATTTCAACCTGGCGCCCGACCAGACCCTGTACGCAGTGTGTCGCGCCGACGGCGCGCGCCTGGCGGTGATGATCGATCGTGATACGGCGATCGCCGCCGCCCTCGCCCATGAACTGGCGCCGGTTTCGGTTCACTAGCAAGTCTGATGGCGGCGGGTCCTCGAAGGCCCCCGCCTGGCGCGTCTCAGGCCGCCGTGCTGGCCACATCCTGCGTCAGCAGCACATGGATGGCGTCCGTCGAGCTGGCCTGACGTAGCGCCTTGCGCATATCCGCCTGACGCATCATTCGCGCGACGCGCGCCAGAGCCCGAAGATGCTGGGCGTTGGCCTCGGGCGGAGCCAGAAGCGCGATAAAGAGGTCCACGGGCTTGTCGTCCAGGGCGTCAAACGCCACGGGAGCGTCGAGACGCACCACGACGGCGCGAATGGCCTCCAGACCTTCCAGGCGCGCGTGCGGGATGGCGACGCCTTCGCCTACGCCCGTCGAACCCGCGGCCTCACGCTCCAGCAGCCCATCCAGGATCATGTCGGCGTCGAGACCCAGCACGCGAGCGGCCACGTCGGCGACCATGGACAGGGCCTGGCGCTTGCTCGGCGCGCCACCGCGCAGCGCTACCGCGCCGGGCTCGAGTAGATCGCCGATGGTCATGGACTTCCAACGCTCGCTCTTGTCGACCGCCCTTGCCGACCACTTGGCGCCGCCAGGCGAACCCGCCGGCGGCGCCCCAGACCATAGCGGTCTAGTTAGTTCGCGGCGTGTCCGTTCAGCGACTTTGTGCGCTCGGGATCGATCCAGCCGATGTTGCCGTCTGGACGTCGATACACCACGGACAATCCGCCATGGGCGGCGTTCCTAAACACGATTGCCGGGTAGGCGGTCAAGTCCAGTTCCATGACCGCCATGGAAACAGTCATCGTCTTCACAGCGGCCTGGGTTTCCGCAATGACCATAGCCGCGGGCGCGCCCGTCGGGTGATCGGTTTCAACATCCCAGTCATGCTCTTCGCCTTCATCGACCTCAGGGGCGCGAAGGACGAACATGGCGGCGTTCTCGACCTGCTTGGCCGTCGCCGCCGCCGAATGGCTCTTGAGACGACGCTTGTAGCGGCGAATGCGGGTGTCGATTTTCGACAACGCCGCATCGAAGGCCGCGTGGGCGTCACCCCCCGATCCATGGCTGATGAGCTGCTGACCCGAAGCCAGCTTTACCGAGCAATCCACTCGGAAGGCGTAACCCTCCTTGCTGACCACGACCTCGGCAGCGCCGCCTCGGTCGAAGTATTTGCCAATGCTCGTGGTGATTTCGTCGGAGACTCGCGCTCGCAGAGCCTCACCAACGTCGACATGCTTGCCGGAGACTTGGACTTGCATACCGATACAACGCGCCTGTCCGGGGGTGGTGTCAAGCGGCGCCGTGACCCTTAGGGAATGGTCCGAAAACCCCTTAAAAAAGTCCGGAAAAAACCCCGATCAACTTGCGAACGGCCATCACCACGACATGCGCGCTGACGAACAGCAGAGCGCCGCTGCCCAACGCCATCAGGTAGCCGAGAAGCGCCAGAAAGCCGTCTCTCTGCAGCAGAGCCAGGGCCAGAACGGCCACGGTCGCGCCGGGCGCAAGATTTCCCAAGGGAATGGGCAGAACCAGCACCAGGGCCAGCAGGGTGCACACGACGCCGATAGCGCGCTCGCCCAGCGGCGAAAATAACGGCTTGAGACGTGGGCGGGTGATCAGTTCCATGCTGCGCACGATCGGGGCCAGGCGCTTGAAAAGGCCGCGCAGGTCGTTGCGTTTCAGGGGCTTCTCGATCAGCCCACGCGGCAGCCAGGGCGTGTCGGCGCCCATCGCGATCTGCGGGGCCAGGAACAGGATCGGTAACGACAGGATCGTCGAGGAGCCTGGGGGCAGCGGCAAGGTGTTGAGCAGGCCGAAGACCAGCAACATGGCCCCGAACGCCCGGCTCTCGAACGCTTCCAGCATCTCGCCGACGGTCAGGGTGGGGCTGGCGTTGACGCCGAAGCCCTCGATGACGTCCGCCAGACTCTTCTCGCTCATCAAATCCTCGTCACCGCCCGGTCAGGAACGCGCGAAAGGGCGATCCGGAGCGCGCATGGGTCGAGTGTTACGAGGTTTGGCGCGGAAGGCCCAGAGGGCGGAGGCCTTAAGCCTCGACCTTCATCGCCCGGCGACGTTCGACCGACGAGGGAATACGCAGGGCTTCCCGGTACTTGGCCACGGTGCGGCGAGCAATGTCGACGCCGGCGGCCTTCAAGATGTCGACGATGGCGTCGTCGGAGTGGACGTCCTTCTCGGTCTTCTCCGCATCGACCAGGCCCTTGATCTTGTGACGGACGCTGGCGGCCGAGTGGGCTTCGCCGCCTTCCGACGACTGGATGGCCGAGGTGAAGAAGAATTTCAGCTCGAACACGCCCCGAGGAGTGGCGATGTACTTGTTCGAGGTGACGCGACTGACCGTGCTCTCGTGCATGCCGATGGCGTCGGCCACGGTCTTCAGGTTCAGCGGACGCAGGTGCTCGACGCCGAAGGCCAGGAAGCCGTCCTGCTGGCGGACGATCTCGCTGGAGACCTTCAGGATGGTCTTGGCGCGCTGGTCCAGGCTCTTCACCAGCCAGTTGGCGGTGGCCATGCAGTCGGCGACGAAGGTCTTCTCCTGGTCGCTCTTGGCGCCCTTGGAGACCCGGGCGTGGTAGCGCTGGTCGACCAGCACCCGCGGCAAGGTGTCGGTGTTCAGTTCGACGTGCCACATGCCGCCCAGGCCTTCGCGAACCATGACGTCGGGCACCAGGGTCTCGGCCGGCTCGGTGTGATAGGCCGCACCGGGACGCGGGCTCAGCGAGCGGATTTCGGCGACCATGTCGCGCAGGTCTTCCTCGTCCACGCCGCAGAGCCGGCGCAGAGAGGCCATGTCGCGCTTGGCCAGGAGCTCGAGATTGTCGAGCAGGGCCGCCATGCACGGGTCGTAGCGGTTCAAGTCCTTCAGCTGCAGCGCCAGGCACTCGCGAACGTCGCGGGCGAAGACGCCGACCGGCTCGAAGCCCTGCAGGGTCGCCAAGGTCTCCTCGACCAGCTCCAGCTTGCAGCCCAGGCGCGCGGCGAGATCGATGGTGTCGAGCCGCAGATAGCCGCCCTCGTCGACCGCATCGATCAGGATCTCGGCGATGGCGTGACGGGCCGGCGACAGGGCCGCCTGGACCAGTTGCTCCCGAAGGTGGGCCGCCAGGGTCGGCATGTCGGTCAGGGCGCTCTCATAGCCCTCGTCGCTCTCGAACGAGCCGCCGCCGCCGGCGCGCGACCAGTCGATCTGACCGCCGGCGTGTTCAGCTTCAGCCCCGTCGCCGGTGGCGCGCTCGCCCGGCGAGACGTCCTCGTGCGGCGCGTCCATCTCGCGGCCGGCCGCACTGTCAGCGACGGCGTCGAGCTGGGTGTTGCTGGCGGCGCGTTCGGCTTCGACCTCCCCCGCGGGCTCGTGCTCGCCCTCGTCGCGTTGCAGCAGCGGGTTGCGCTCCAGCTCCGCATCGACGAAGGCGTCGAGCTCGATGTTGGACAGCTGCAGCAGCTTGATCGCCTGCTGCAGTTGCGGGGTGATGACGAGGCCCTGACCCTGGCGGATCTCGAGACGGTGGCTGAGCGCCAATGCGCCCTCCTGACGATCGAAAAACTTCGAGCGTCATTGAACGGCCGGTTTGGTTAACGCCTGACGAAGACTTGCAAATATCGGGCCGGTGCGACGTTCCGTCCTGGAAAAGATCGTGCCAGCCGCATTAACCCTGCCAGATCAAGGGCTTGATCAGCGTGCGGAGCGATGACGCAGGCGCCTTTTGCCCACCCCTGCGCGCATTTAGTCGCCCAGCCGAGGCTCGCTGAAGCTGTCGCCCAGATAGACGCGCTTAACTTCCGGGTTCTCGACGATCTCGCGCGGCGAGCCTTCGAAGAGGACCTCGCCGGCGTGGATGATCGAGGCGCGGTCGATGATGTCCAGCGTCTCGCGCACGTTGTGGTCGGTGATCAGAATGCCGATGCCGCGGCCCTTGAGGTAGCCGATGACCTCACGGATGTCGGCAATGGCCAGGGGATCGATGCCGGCGAAGGGTTCGTCCAACAGCATGAACGATGGCTCGCTGGCCAGGGCGCGGGCGATTTCCACGCGGCGGCGCTCACCGCCCGACAGGGCGACGGCCGGCGACTTGCGGATGTGGGTGATGCGCAGCTCTTCCAGGATGCTGGTGACCTGCTCGCGCGCCTTGCGTGAGTCCTTCTGGCGCATTTCGACCACGGCCATGACGTTCTGCTCGACGGTCATGCCGCGGAAGATCGAGGCTTCCTGCGGCAGGTAGCCGACCCCGAGGCGGGCGCGCTGGAACATCGGCTGGGCGGTGATGTTCTCGCCGTCCAGATAGATCGCGCCGTAGTCGGCGGCGATCAGGCCGGTGACCATGTAGAAGCAGGTGGTCTTGCCGGCGCCGTTGGGACCTAGCAGGCCCGCGACCTCGCCGCGCTTGAGGCGCAGGGAGACGTTCTTGACGACCGGGCGGTCGCCGAACGACTTGCCGACGGAATCGACGAACAGGCCGTCCATGTCGTTGGAGGTCAGGGTCATGGACGGTCGCCTAATCTTCTCGTGGACGCTTCTTACGGGCGCTGTTCGGCCGGGGCCGGGGCGGCGGCCGTCTTGTCTTCGTTCTGGTAGAACACAGCACGGACCCGACGCGGCGTGCCACGACCCTTGGCCGTGGATTCCAGCTTGGCGTCGTTGGTCTTGGTGTTGACCGTCAGGCGGTCGCCGCGGGCCACGTCCTTGCCCTTCACCAGCACCACGTCGCCGGTCACGATCGCGATGCTGTTGTCGAAGGTGTAGACGGCGCGGTCACCGCGCGCCTGCTGGTTCTCGCTGACGATATAGACGCTGCCCTCGGCTTCCATGCGCTGGGCGTTGCCGCAGCCGCTTTCGGCCCCCGGCCGCTTGGCGCTGTAGACCGTGACCTTGTCGGCGCGCATGCGCGAGCGGTTCTGCAGGATCTCAACGTTGCCGCTGAAGATCGTGATGCACTTGCTGTTGATCGTTTCCTGGTTGTTGGCGGCCACGTCGATCGGCGCGCTCGAGGCGCTTTGTCGAGCGTGAGCCGCACCCGCGGCCATCGCAGCCAGGATCAACGCGGTCGTCGCCGCCGCCGTCCATCGCTTCATCAGAACCATGTTCCTCATCCGTCGCAGTCCGCTTTCGATACGAACCTGCGCCATTCAACTGTTCTTTACTGCCGTTCGAGGCGCGCGCGAACCCCGCCGCGGAAAACGATGCGATCGCCCTTGTCATATACGGAGTAGGCGCTGGATTGCACCTGCCCCGTGGGGCCTTCGCCGCTCATCACCGTGTCGCCCGTGACATCGCCGGTCCGCGTGTCGACCAGCGACTGCTCGGACGCGAACCGGTAACCGGCGCCATCGTCCAGCCGGACGTCGTTCTTCAGGTTCAGACTGAAGTCGTCCTGACGATAGACGCCGTTCTTGGCCGTCATCCGCGTCGGGGTCGGCGAGCCCAGGTCCAGGGTCAGGGCCGGCTCATCGAGAATGATCCGGCGCAGATCGTTGTCGTCGCGGATCGCCGAACGGGCCGTGATCATGAAGCTCCGGCCGTCGGTCGACTGACCGTAGAAGCGCGGCGTGATCAGGCGGATCTCGGTCTTGGCCTCGGCAGGCGGGTGGGTAGCGGCCATGTAGGTGCGCCAGCCGACCTGGACGATGACCACCAGCAGCAGCCCTGCGATCGCGGCGGGCAGGACGATGCGCGCAGCCAGCACCCGGCGCGAGCGGCGGCGCCAGCGCGCGAGGTCGGCGCTCATCGCTCGTCCGGTCATGGCCGCGGCAGGGTGCATCGTCTGTGTCGACCTCTAGCTATGGGCGAAGATGTCGACGTCCTCCCACCCGGCCAGATCCAGCGAGGCGCGGTGGGGGAGATAGGCGAAGGCGGCGTCGGCCAGGGCCATGCGGCCCTCGCGTTGCAGCATGAGGTTCAGGCGGTCGCGCAGCGCATGCAGGTGCAACACGTCCGAGGCGGCATAGGCCACTTGGTCGGCGCTCAGCGTGGGCGCGCCCCAGTCCGACGACTGCTGCACCTTCGACAACTCCACGCCCAGCAGCTCGCGCGACACGTCCTTCAGGCCGTGGCGGTCGGTGTAGGTGCGCGCCAGCTTCGAGGCGATCTTGGTGCAGTAGACGGGTGCGGTCACGACACCCAGATGGAGCTCGAACATGGCGATATCAAAGCGTCCGAAGTGAAAAAGCTTCAGGACGGCCGGATCGGTCAGCAGAGCCTTCAGGTTCGGGCAGTCGTAGGTCGAGCGGTCCAGGCGCACGACGTGGGCGTTGCCGTCGCCCGACGACAGTTGCACGACGCACAGCGGGTCGCGGCCCAGGCGCAGGCCCATGGTCTCGGAATCGATCGCAATGGTGCTCGCACCCGCGAACACGCCGTCGGGCAGGTCGCCCTCGTGAACGAAATTGGCCAAGTCTCAGACATCTCCGGCGAAGGTCGCGTGTAGAACGCACCGAACCACACGCCCGTTATAGGCGCGCGATACATATACTCGCGATGAACGGGATATCTAACTTTTGAGGAAGTTGGCGCCACCCCTTCGCTTCACAATCGAAGCAAATAGGGGTGGTGCCCAGGAGAGGACTCGAACCTCCACGACCTTTCGGTCACTGGCACCTGAAGCCAGCGCGTCTACCAATTCCGCCACCTGGGCCCGCTGCGCAACCGGGTAGGTCGCTGCGAGGCCGGGACGTTTAGGGGCAGCTTCTGGCCGCGTCAACAGGCAAAAACGACAAATCGTGATTTCGTTGCGGACAACGCCCCAGTCGTCTAATTCCCCCTCTATGTCTTGCGACGAGGAATGAAGATGCAGGGTCTTGTCACGGTGTTCGGCGGCACCGGTTTTGTGGGCAGCCAGGTCGTGCGCGCCCTCGCCAAGGCGGGCCATCGCGTGCGGGTCGCCGTGCGCCAGCCGAACCTGGCCTATCGCATGCGCATGCTGGGCGATGTCGGCCAGATCGAGGTCTTCCAGGCCAATGTCCGCAACCCGGCCTCCGTGGCCCGCGCGCTGGACGGCGCCGAGGCCTGCGTGAACCTGGTGGGCGTGCTCTGGGAGAGCGGCCGCCAGAAGTTCCAGTCGGTCCACGTCATGGCCGCCCAGAACGTGGCGCAGGCCGCCGCCCGAGCCGGCGTCAAGCAGCTGGTCCACGTCAGCGCCCTGGGCGCCAACGCCGACTCCGGGTCGAAATACTTCCGGACCAAGGCCGAAGGCGAACAGGCCGTGCGCGCCGCCTTCCCGGACGCGACCATCGTGCGCCCGTCGCTGGTGTTCGGCGTCGACGACAAGTTCTTCAACAAGTTCGCTCAGATCGCCGCCCTGTCGCCGATCATGCCGGTAGTCGGCGGCGACAGCCGCGTCCAGCCGGTGTTCGTCGGCGACGTCGCCGCGGCGATCGGCAAGATCGTCAGCGCGGGCGCTGTCGGCCAAACCTACGAGCTGGGCGGCCCGGCCGTCTTCACGATGCGCGAGATCATGCAGTTCGTGCTGACCGAGACCGGCCGCAACCGCCCGCTGGCCCCGCTGCCGTTCCAGATCGCCGGCCTGATCGGCGCGCTGGGCGACCTGCAGGCCTCGCTGATCCCGTGGGCCCCGCCCCTGACCACCGACCAGGTCGAGATGCTGAAGGCCGACAATGTCGCCGAGGCCGGCCTGCCGGGTCTGGGCGAGCTGGGCGTCGCGCCCACCGCCGTCGAGGCCGTGGTTCCGTCCTACCTCTACCGCTACCGCAAGGGCGGCCAGTACGCCGAGACCCCGGCGGGCGCGTTCTAGCCAGAACCGCTTTCCCGGCGAAAGCCGGGACCCAGATGCAAGAGCGCCCGCGGTCCGGATAGGATCGCGGGCGTCTTTGCGCGAATTTCACAGCCATACGATCTGGATCCCGGCCTTCGCCGGGAAGATCGGACTTTGGAATGGCTGCCGACTATCGCGGGATGTACAGCGCCGCGAGGCCCACCACGCCCACCGCGATCCGCCAATAGGCGAACGGCGCGAAGCCGTGGCGGGTGATGAAGTTCAGCAGCGATTTCACCACGAACACGCCCGAGATCAGCGCAGCGACGAAGCCGATGGCGATCAGGTTGATGTCCTTGGCGCTGAGCAGGTCGATGTTCTTGTAGAGGTCGTAGGCGAAGGCGCCGGCCATGGTCGGCATGGCCAGGAAGAAGCTGAACTCGGCGGCCGAGCGCTTATCGCACTTCAGCAGCAGCGCCCCGGCGATCGTCGCGCCAGAGCGTGAGACGCCCGGCACCAGGGCCAGGCACTGGAAGACGCCGATGATGAAGGCCGTCTTCAGCGGGTACTGCGACACATCGGTATAGCGCGGCTCGAACTTCATGCGGTCCAGGCCCAGCAGGATGAAGCCGCCGACGATCAGGGTGGTGCAGACCAGGGTCGGGCTCTCATAGAGCACGGTCTTGATGAAGTCGTGGGCCAGAACCCCGATGAACACCGCCGGCAGGAAGGCCAGCAGGATGCCGATCACGAACCGACGCGAGCCCGGATCGGTCGGCAGGGTGGTCAGAAGACCCCACAGGCGGCCGAAATAGACGCTGGTGATCGCCAGGATCGCGCCCAGCTGGATCAGCACCTGGAAAGTGTTGCCCGGGCTGTGGAAGCCCATGAAATGCCCCGCCAGCAACAGGTGGCCGGTCGACGAGACCGGGATGAATTCGGTCAGGCCCTCGATCAGGCCCAGTACGAGTGCGATCAGCCAATCCGGCATGGAAATCCCCACCTGCGTTTTCGACGCTTGCCATTCAGACGTTGGCCCCGGCGTGCGCCTTCTACGGTAAATACGTCGTTAATCCACAAAGTGGACCACTTTTTGCCTTAGCTGCGAGTCGATCTCAAAGACCCCACCCAAGACGCGGATATATAAGTCTACATATTTGACCAACACATTTTTCTTGCCTCGAAGAGTCCGTAAGAGGCCGACCAGAGCAATTTTTCTCCCAATGGAAACCCCTGGGCGAAGACGAGGAAAGTCGCATGGCCGAGCGCATGCTGAAATTCACGACGGTAGCCCGCACGACGCCTGAAAAGCGCGCGGCTGCCGAGCGTTCGGGCGACTTCCACGAGATCTACGCCGACTTCATCGACGCCAAGGCCACCGAGCAGGCCTCGCGCTGCTCGCAGTGCGGCGTGCCGTTCTGTCAGACCCACTGCCCTCTGCACAACAACATCCCTGACTGGCTGCGAATGACGGCCGAAGGCCGCCTGGAAGAAGCCTACGCCCTGTCGCAGGCGACCAATTCGATGCCGGAAGTCTGCGGCAGAATCTGCCCCCAGGACCGCCTGTGCGAAGGCAACTGCGTCATAGAGCAGTCGGGTCACGGCACCGTGACGATCGGTTCGGTCGAGCGTTACCTGTCGGACAAGGCCTGGGAACTGGGCTGGGTGAAGCCGCTCGTGGCTGGTCCCGCCCGTGGCCAGTCGGTCGGCGTCGTCGGCGCGGGTCCGGCCGGCCTGGCCGCTGCCGAGAAGCTGCGCGAAGCCGGCTACGACGTCACCGTCTATGACCGCCACGACCGGGCCGGCGGCCTGCTGATCTACGGCATCCCCGGCTTCAAGCTGGAGAAGGACGTCGTCGAGCGCCGCACCCAGCGCCTGGCCGATGGCGGCGTCGTCTTCAAGCTCGGTTTTGAAGTCGGCAAGGATGCGACGCTGGAAGACCTGCGCCAGAAGCACGACGCCGTGCTGATCGCCGTCGGCGTCTATGCCGCCCGCGACCTGACCGTCCCCGGCGGCGGCAGCAAGGGCGTCTCGCCCGCGCTGGACTATCTGATCGCCTCCAACCGCCTGAACCTGGGCGACACCGTGCCGGCCTTCGAGTCGGGCGAGCTGAACGCGCAGGGCAAGGACGTCGTGGTGATCGGCGGCGGCGACACCGCCATGGACTGCGTCCGCACGGCCCTGCGCCAAGGCGCGGCCTCGGTCACCTGCCTCTATCGCCGCGACAAGGCCAACATGCCCGGCTCGATGCGCGAAGTGGCCAACGCCGAGGAAGAAGGCGCGGCCTTCGAATGGCTGGCCGCCCCGCGCGCCCTGTCGGGCGAAGCCGAGGCCGTCACCGGCGTGCGCGCCATCCGCATGCGCCTGGGCGCCCCGGACGCCTCGGGCCGCCAGAGCCCCGAGGAAATCCCCGGCGGCGACTTCGATCGCCCGGCCCAGCTGGTGCTGAAGGCCTTGGGCTTCGAGCCTGAGAACCTGCCCGAGCAATGGTCGGCCCCCGACCTGAAGGTCACGCGCTGGGGCACGGTCAAGGCCGACGTCCGCAACCAGATGACCAATCTCGACGGCGTGTTCGCCGCCGGCGACATCGTGCGCGGCGCCTCGCTCGTCGTCTGGGCGATCAAGGACGGCCGCGACGCCGCCGACGCCATCCATCGTTACCTGCAGGCCAAGGTCGGCGCGCCCGCGCTGATCGCGGCGGAATAAGAAGAGGACCGCAAGACCATGAGCGAGATGGACCTCTATCTGAAGAACCGCCAGGCGCTGATCGACGGTCACGCCTATGACCCGACCACCGAGCGCGACGCCTGCGGCGTCGGCCTGGTCTGCGCCATCGACGGCCAGCCGCGCCGCGAGGTCGTCGAACTGGCGATCAAGGCCTTGAAGGCCCTGTGGCACCGCGGCGCCGTGGACGCCGACGGCAAGACCGGCGACGGCGCCGGCGTGCTGGTCAGCGTTCCGCAGGACTTCTTCATCGATCAGGTGCGCCGCACCGGCCACGCCCTGCGCCAGGGCCCGATCGCCGTCGGCCAGATCTTCCTGCCGCGCACCGACCTGGGCGCCCAGGAGACCTGCCGCACGATCGTCGAGGCCGAGGCCCTGCGCTTTGGCTTCTACATCTATGGCTGGCGCCAGGTGCCGGTCGACACCTCGGTGATCGGCGAGAAGGCCAACGCCACACGTCCGGAAATCGAGCAGATCATGCTGGCCGGTCCGGCCGGCCTGGAAGGCGAGGCGCTGGAGCGCGCCCTGTTCCTGTGCCGCAAGCGCATCGAAAAGCGCGTCCACGCCCAGAACATCACCGACTTCTACATCTGCTCGCTGTCGGCCAAGTCGCTGATCTACAAGGGCATGTTCCTGGCCGAGGCGATCGACGAGTTCTATCCCGACCTGAAGGACGAGCGCTTCACCGCCGCGGTGGCGATCTTCCACCAGCGCTATTCGACCAACACCTTCCCGCAGTGGCGTCTGGCCCAGCCCTTCCGGATGCTCGCCCACAACGGCGAGATCAACACCATCAAGGGCAACATCAACTGGATGAAGTCCCACGAGATCAAGATGGCCGCCCAGGCCTTCGGTGAGTTCGGGGACGACGTGAAGCCGGTGATCCAGCCGGGGGCCTCCGACAGCGCCAACCTGGACAACACCTTCGAGGTGCTGGTCCGCGCCGGTCGCGACGCGCCGATGGCCAAGGCCCTCCTCGTACCCGAGGCCTCGAACCCGAAGATGAAGGACGCCCACAAGGCGCTCTATTCCTACTGTAACGCCGTGATGGAGCCGTGGGACGGTCCGGCCGCCCTGTGCGCCACCGACGGCCGCTGGGTCGTGGCCGGCAAGGACCGCTCGGGCCTGCGTCCGCTGCGCGTGGCCTATACCGACGACGGCCTGGTGATCATGGGCTCGGAAGCGGGCATGTGCGGCGTCGAAGAAAGCCGCATCACCCGCAAGCTGGCCATCGCGCCGGGCCGCATGCTGGCCATCGACCTGGCCGAGGGCCGCCTCTACGGCGAAGACGAGATCATCGACGAACTGGCCGGCCGCCACCCCTACACCGAGTGGCTGGGCAACATGGTCGATCTCGAAAAGGAGATCGCGCCCGGTCCCGAGCCGCGCAAGTACGGCCGTGAAGAGCTGACCCGCCGCCAGGCAGCCGCCGGCTATTCGCTGGAAGACCTGGAAATGGTCCTGGCCCCGATGGTCGAAGAGGGCAAGGAAGCCGTCGGCTCGATGGGCGACGACACCCCGCTGGCGGTGCTGTCGGAGAAGTACCGTCCGCTCAGCCACTTCTTCCGCCAGAACTTCAGCCAGGTGACCAACCCGCCGATCGACCCCCTGCGGGAAACCGGCGTCATGAGCCTGAAGACCCGGTTCAAGAACCTGGGCAACATTCTCGCGCAGGACGCGGCGCAGGCGGACGTCTACGTGCTGGAAAGCCCCGTGCTGACCACCGGCATGTACATCCGCATCCACGAGCTGCTGGGCGAGAAGAACGTCGCGGTCATCGACTGCACGATGCCGCTGCCGGCCGCCGAGGCCCGGGCCGGCGACGCCCTGCGCGCCAACCTCGACCGCATCCGGGCTGAGGCCGAGGACGCCGTCCTGCGCGGCTGCGGCGCCATCGTCCTGACCGACGAGGCCAGCGATGAGGGCCGCGTGGCCCTGCCGATGATCCTCGCTACGGGCGGCGTCCACGCCCACCTGGTCGCCAAGGGCCTGCGTTCGTACGTGTCGATCGTGGTCCGTTCGGCCGAGTGCCTGGACACCCACTACTTCGCGGTGCTGGTCGGCGTCGGGGCCACGGCGGTCAACGCCTATCTGGCCCAGGAAAGCTTCCAGGATCGCCTGGAGCGCGGCCTGGTCGGCGACAAGACGCTCAAGGACGTCTGCCTGAACTTCAAGGGCGCCATCGAGGGCGGCCTGCTGAAGATCATCTCGAAGATGGGCATCAGCGTCATCTCCTCGTACCGCGGCGGCTACAACTTCGAAGCCGTCGGCCTGTCGCGCGCCATGGCCGCCGAGTTCTTCCCCGGCATGCCCTCGCGCATCTCGGGCATCGGCTTGGCCGGCATCGAGAGCAAGACGGTCGAACTGCACCGCAAGGCCTGGAACACCGCCGCCGTCACCCTGCCGGTCGGCGGCCTCTACAAGCTGCGCCGCTCGGGCGAGGCCCACGCCTTCGAAGCCCGCCTGATGCACACCCTGCAGACGGCCTGCGACACCGGCGATTTCGAGCTCTATCGCCGCTGGTCCAACGGCCTGCGCACGCAAAAGCCGATCCAGCTGCGCGACCTCTTGGACTGGCGCTCGGACCGCAACCCGATCTCGACCGACGACGTCGAAAGCGTCAACGAGATCCGCAAGCGCTTCGTCACGCCGGGCATGAGCCTGGGGGCGCTGAGCCCCGAGGCCCACGGCGCCCTGAACATCGCCATGAACCGCATCGGCGCCCGCTCGGTCTCGGGCGAAGGCGGCGAGGACAGCGCGCGCTACAAGCCGCTGCCCAACGGCGACAACCCCAACAGCGCCATCAAGCAGGTCGCTTCGGGCCGCTTCGGCGTCACCGCCGAATATCTGAACCAGTGCGTCGAGCTGGAGATCAAGGTCGCCCAGGGCGCCAAGCCCGGCGAGGGCGGCCAGCTGCCCGGCTTCAAGGTCACCGAGATGATCGCCCGCCTGCGTCACTCGACGCCCGGCGTGATGCTGATCAGCCCGCCGCCGCACCACGACATCTACTCGATCGAGGACCTGGCCCAGCTCATCTATGACCTGAAGCAGATCAACCCGGTCGCCCGGGTCACGGTCAAGCTGGTCGCGGCCACCGGCATCGGCGCCATCGCCGCTGGCGTCGCCAAGGCCAAGGCCGACGTGATCCTGGTCGCCGGCGGCGTCGGCGGCACGGGCGCCTCGCCCCAGACCTCGGTCAAGTACGCCGGCGGTCCGTGGGAGATGGGCCTGTCGGAAGCCAACCAGGTGCTGACCCTGAACAACCTGCGCCACTCCGTGGTCCTACGGGCCGACGGCGGCATGCGCACGGGCCGCGACGTGGTCATCGCCGCGATGATGGGCGCCGAGGAGTTCGGCATCGGCACCGCCTCGCTGGTGGCCATGGGCTGCATCATGGTGCGCCAGTGCCACTCCAACACCTGCCCCGTAGGCGTCTGCACCCAGGACGAGGCCCTGCGCGCCAAGTTCACCGGCACGCCGGACAAGGTCATCAACCTCTTCACCTTCGTGGCTGAAGAAGTCCGCGAGATCCTGGCGGGCCTGGGCTTCAAGAGCCTGCAGGAAATCGTCGGCCGCACCGACCTGCTGGCCCAGGTCAGCCGCGGCGGCGAGCACCTCGACGACCTCGACCTCAACCCGCTGCTGGTCCGCGCCGATCCTGGCTCGAACAAGCCGTACAACACGGTCGTCGGCCGCAACGCGGTGCCGGACACGCTGGACGCCCAGATCGTCCGCGACGCCGCCCCGCTGCTGGAGCGCGGCGAGAAGATGCAGCTGACCTACACGGTCCGCAGCACCGCCCGCACCATCGGCACCCGCACGTCCAGCCACATCGTCCGCAAGTTCGGCATGAAGGGTCTGCCTTCGGGCCACCTGACCGTCCAGCTGAAGGGCTCGGCAGGCCAGAGCCTGGGCGCCTTCGCGGTCCAGGGCCTGCGTATCGAACTGACCGGCGAGGCCAACGACTATGTCGGCAAGGGCCTGTCGGGCGCGACGATCGTCATCAAGCCCGCGCGCGGCCTGGCGGCGCCGGAGACCAACGCCCTGATCGGCAACACCGTGCTGTTCGGCGCCACCTCGGGCCGACTGTTCGCGGCGGGCCAGGCCGGCGAACGCTTCGCCGTCCGCAACTCGGGCGCGGTGACGGTGGTCGAAGGCTGCGGCGCCAACGGCTGCGAGTACATGACCGGCGGCCAGGTGGTGATCCTGGGTCCGACGGGCAGCAACTTCGGGGCCGGCATGACCGGCGGCATGGCCTTCGTGCTCGACCAGCACGATCGCTTCCAGGACAACATCAACCCCGACAGCATCGTCGTGCAGCGCCTGGCCTCGCCCTATTGGGAAGGCGTGCTGCGCTCGCTGATCGCCGAACATGCCCGCGAGACCGACTCCGCTTTCGCGGCGTCGCTCCTCCGGGACTGGGACCGCGTACGGGATCAGTTCTGGCAGGTCTGCCCGAAGGAAATGATCAGCCGCCTGTCTCAGCCGCTGGCGGCCGAGGAAGCGGTGCACGAGCGGGCATAAGCGCATTGGGTGAAAGTGTGGGCGCTTTCGTCCGCCAAATGCGCGCCAGAATCAGGCTGCGGCTTTAGCTTCGAGCAGCTTGAAGGTTGCACGGGCGCGCGCGACGGGGACCCCGTCCGCGCGCACCGTCGCCTCGGCGAAGCAGATCGACCGACCCAGCTTGATGAAGTCGGTGTCGAATTCGAGCCATTGGCCCAGCTTCGCCGAGCCTAGATAGTCCAGGGTCAGCGACACCGTGACCAGGCCGCCGGCGGAGAAGCCCGCAGTCGCCAAGTTCGCGCCCAGCGACAGGCCCATGGCGTTGTCGGCCAGGGCCGCCAGGAAGCCGCCATGCGGCATGTTCCGAGAATTGCAGTGCGCCTCACGAATCCGAGTCGCCAGCACCAGCCGGTCCGGCTCGGCCCTGGCGTAAAGCGGCTCCCACGGTTGGGTGATCGGGCTCTTGCGGGTGTGCGGGGCGAAGCCCTCGGGGATCGCGTCGTCGGTCATCGTCGCCTCGACCTCAAATTCAAACATCTGTTTTAATCTAGCATCGAACACGCTCTTGCGCGAGCCTCCCGCTGAACGAACCGGGGCTGTTCGACATTCCATGTCCATGCGCGCCTTCGCCCACCTGCTCGACCGGCTGTCCCTGACTGCGTCTCGCAACGCCAAGCTGACCCTGATCCAGGACCATCTGCGCCAGACGCCGGACCCGGATCGCGGCTATGCCCTGGCGGCCCTGACTGGCGCGCTGTCGTTCAACGCCGCCAAGCCGGCCTTCATCCGCAAGGCCGTCGAGGCGCGGATGGACGCCCAGCTGTTCGCCTGGTCCTACGACTATGTCGGCGACCTGGCCGAGACCGTCGCCCTGGTCTGGCCGGAGCGTCCAGGCGCGAACCGGCCGCCAGAGCTGTCCGAAGTCATCGAGGCCCTGCGCACGGCCTCGCGGCCCGAGGTCCAGCGGCTGATCGAGGGCTGGCTGGACGCCCTGGACGCCGACGGCCGCTGGGCGCTGCTGAAACTGATGACCGGCGGCCTGCGGGTGGGGGTGTCTTCACGCCTGGCCAAGCAGGCCTGCGCCAACTTCGGCCAGGTCGAGATCGGCGAGATCGAGGAGATCTGGCACGCGCTGGAGCCGCCTTACGGTGATCTGTTCGCCTGGCTGGAAGGCCGCTCCGAACGCCCCTCCCCCGACGCGCCGGGCCGCTTCCGGCCGGTGATGCTGGCCCAGCCGATCGACGAGGACGTCGACTTTCCCAAGCTGGATCCGGCCGCCTACATCGCCGAATGGAAATGGGACGGCATCCGCGTGCAGGCCGTGGCGGAACGCGGCGAGCGGCGGCTCTATACCCGCACCGGAGACGACATCTCCGCCGCCTTCCCCGACGTGATCGAGGCCATGGATTTCGAGGGGGCGATCGACGGCGAGCTGCTCGTCCTGCGCGACGGCGCCCTGGCCCCGTTCGGCGACCTGCAGCAGCGGCTGAACCGCAAGACCGTCGACGGCAAGCAGCTGGCCAGCTTTCCGGCCGGCATTCGCGCCTACGACCTGATGCTGGACGGCGAGGAGGATTTGCGCGCCCTGCCCTTCGTGGAGCGTCGCGCACGGTTGGAAGCCTTCGTCGCCCGACTGACGACGCCACGCATCGATCTGTCGCCGCTGCAGCCGTTTTCGACCTGGGAGGAGCTAGCGGCCCTCCGCCTGGACCCGCCCGAGGGCGACGCCCGGCTGTCGGAGGGCCTGATGCTCAAGCGCCGCGATAGCGTCTACGAGCCCGGCCGACCGAAGGGCCCGTGGTTCAAGTGGAAGCGCGACCCTCACCTGATCGACGCGGTGCTGATGTATGCCCAGCGCGGCCACGGCAAGCGCTCCAGCTTCTATTCCGACTACACCTTCGGCGTCTGGCGCGAGGATGAGGAAGGCCGGCGGGCGCTGACCCCGGTCGGCAAGGCCTATTTCGGCTTCACCGACGAGGAGCTGAAGCTGATCGACAAGTTCGTCCGCGACCACACGATCGAGCGCTTCGGGCCGGTGCGCTCGGTGCGCGCCGACCTGGACTTTGGCCTGGTGTTCGAGGTCGCCTTCGAGGGCCTGCAGCGCTCGACCCGACACAAGTCCGGCGTGGCCATGCGCTTCCCGCGCATCAACCGTATCCGCTGGGACAAACCCTCGCGGGAAGCCGACGAACTCAAAACGCTAGAGGCCATGCTCGACTGAGACGGTAGCGTTCACAACTCGTTTGCCTTGTGCCCATACGCAAGGTTGCGAGGGAGTTTACGCCCATGTCTTCGTTCCTAGCGTCCCTGACGCCGCATCTGGCCGTCAACGCCAACGAACGCTACCGGCAAGTCTATTCTCGGGTCGGCCTGACCGTGCTGCTCTCCTGGGCGTTCAGCCTGATCGGCCGCCCGGACCTGATCGCGCCCTGGGTGGCCGTCAGCCTGTCGGTGCAGCTTCTAGAGTTCGTCGCCGTACGCCCGTTCGCCAAGGGCCGCTTCCCGACCCGTCGCCTGGAGGCGCGCGTCGTCTTCATGCTGTTTGCGATGATCGCCATGGCCGCCGTCCACGCCGGGGTGGTGCTGATCTTCTGGCGCAGCGGCCAGCCCGCCCTGATGGCTTTGGCGCTGATGGTCGTGGTCGGCGGGGCGCTGAACAATGTCGGTTCAGGCGTCGACAGCCGGCCGCTGTTCTATTTGGGGGCCGCGCCCTATGCGGTCGCCTTGATCAGCATGCCGGTCATGGCCTGGCGCTCGGCCCAGGAGCAGGTCGCCGTGCTGTCGGTCTGCGTCGCCTTCTTCCTGCTGGCCCTGCACACCATCTGGGGCCGGATGCACAACGACCGCCGCGCCGTCGTCGCCGCGCGGGAGGAGGCCGACCGCCGCCGCATCCAGACCGAGGAAGCCCTGTCGGACCGCACCGCCATGGCCGCCATCGTCTCCCACGAGCTGCGCACCCCGCTGTCGGCGATCCAGGCCGGCGCCCACCTGATCCGCGCCGGGACCAGCCCGACCCAGACCTACGCCACTGCCGACCTGATCATCGACGCCGGCCATCTGATGACCGGCCTGCTGACCGACATGCTGGACCAGGCCAAGATCGAGGCCCGGGCCATGAGCCTGGAAGACCGAGACTTCGACGTGCTGGGCGCGATCCGCGACGCCACCCGTTTCTGGGGCGCCAACGCCAAGGCCAAGGGCCTGTGCTTGCGTGAACCGCCCGGCGAACAGCCTTCGGCCTGGGTGCGAGGCGACCCGTTCCGCCTGCGCCAGATCCTCAACAACCTGCTGTCCAACGCGGTCAAGTTCACCGAAGAGGGCGTCATCGCCCTGGCTCTGACGACCACGCCCGTGGGCGGCGACCAGATGCGCGTCGAGATCGAGGTGCAGGACAACGGCCCCGGCATCGCCACCGACGTCATGAACCGGCTCTTCACGCCCTACACGCAAGCCTCGCAGGAAACGGCGCGGACCTATGGCGGCACCGGCCTGGGCCTGGCCGTCAGCCGCCAGCTGGCCCGGCTGATGGGCGGTGAGCTGGACGCACGGCCCGGCGCCGAGCGGGGGGCGATCTTCCGCCTGACCCTGACCTTGCCCGCTGGCCGCGAGGAAGAGGTCCCGCGCCGCACCCAGGCTGTCGAAACCTCGACGCCCGACATCGGCGCGATGCGGATCCTGGCCGCCGACGACCACGAGGTGAACCGCCGGACCCTGGCCTTGGTGCTGGAACCGCTGGGCGTGCGCCTGACCACCGCCACCGACGGCCTGGAAGCGCTCAAGCGCCTGGAGGCCGAGCCCTTCGACGTCGTGCTGATGGACGTCAACATGCCGGGCATGGACGGCCGCGAAGCCACCCGCCGCCTGCGCGCCGGCAGCGGTCCCAATCGCGACATCCCGGTCATCGGCTTCAGCGCCGGCGTGGCCGAAGACGAGGTGCGGGCCTGCCACGAGTCGGGCATGACGGACTGGCTGGCCAAGCCGCTGGACATCCGCGCCCTCTATGCCGCCCTCGACCGCGCGGGGACCCGGACCGACGCCTAGTGCGCGGCTGAACCCGCTGAAGCCACGTGGGTAGTCTGGAACAGACGGCCCTTCTCCGTGGCCAGCACGGTCAGCAAGCCCGCCAGACCAAAGCCTGCGAAGCCCAGGGTCAACGGCACCACGGTGCCGTTGAAGCTCTGGCCGATCATGAAGCCGGCCAGCGCCCCGCCGATCGTGGTGATGAAGCCCTGCAGCGACGCGGCGGCGCCGGCCACGTGGCCCAGGGGCTCCATGGCGATGGCCCCGAAGTTGGACATGGTCAGGCCAAAGCAGAACATCATCCCCCCCTGCATGATGGCGAAGGTCCACAGGGTCTCGTGGCCGGTCATGGCGATCACGGCGTGAACGGCGGCGAAGGCGATGAAGCCAATCAGCGCCCAGTGCGAGACCTTGCGCATGCCCAGCTTCTCGACGATCCGCGCGTTCAGCAGCGAGGATACGGCCATGGTCCCGGCGATGCAGGCGAAGACCAGCGGGAAGATCGCCTCGGCGTTCAGCACCTGGGCGAAGACCTGCTGGGCCGAGTTGAGGAAGCCGAACAGGCCCGACAGCACCAGCGCCGAGGCGATCGTGTAGCCCATGGCCATGCGGTTGGTCAGGACGACCTTGAAGGCCGAACCGATACCCTTCACCGAGATCGGGATACGGTCTTCGACGTGCTGGGTCTCGGGCAGCTTCAGCACGGTCCAGATCATCACCGCCACGCCCGACAACGCCAGGACGCCGAAGATCCAGCGCCAGGAGGCGAACAGCATCACCGCCTGGCCCAGGGCCGGGGCGATGATCGGCACGGCGAGGAAGACGATGAACACCAGCGACATCACCCGCGCCATCTGACGGCCGGCATAGCAGTCGCGGACGATCGACACCGTCAGCACCCGCGTCGCCGCCGCGCCCAGGCCACACAGGAAGCGGGCCAGCAGCAGCATGTCGAAGGTGGTGGCGAAGGCGCACAGGGCGGCGAACACGGTGTAGAGCGCCAGGCCGGCCAGGATCACCGGCTTGCGGCCGTAGCGGTCGGCCAGCGAGCCATAGGCCAGCTGCGCCACGCCAAAGCCCAGCAGGTACGAGGTGATCACCCACTGGCGGGCGTTCTCGTCGGCCATGCCCAGGTGCTCGCCGATATTGGGCAAGGCCGGAAGCATGGAGTCGATGGCCAGGGCGTTGGTGGCCATCATCGCCGCGATCAGGGCGACGAATTGCTTGAAGCCCATGCCGGGATGCGGCGAAGGCGTTGTGTCTGACATGGGATTTCTCGCGGATCCGACGCCCCGGATCCGGCGAGACGCAACGGGGGCGATATAGGGCTTGTCGTTGATCAAGCCAACGGTGGCCATCGCATTGTAGGCGGAAAGGCCTATATAGCCGCCGCAATGATCCAAGCTTCCCAAACCGGCGGACTGAGCCGCGGCCTGACCCTGGCCATGGCCGCCGCCACCGGCATCGCCGTCGCCAACATCTACTATAGCCAGCCGACGCTGGGCCTGATGCTGCGCGACATGCCCGGTCAGGCCACGGCGATGATCCCGACCGCGACCCAGGCTGGCTATGCGGCGGGCCTCTTCCTGCTGGTGCCGCTGGGCGACCTGATCGAGCGTCGCAAGCTGATCGCCTTCCAGTTTCTGGCCCTGGCCCTGGCGCTGGTCGCGACCGCCCTGGCCCCGACCCCAGGCCTGATGATCGTCGCCTCGCTGCTCCTGGGCGCGGCGGCGACCGTGGCCCAGCAGATCGTACCGTTCGCCGCCCACCTGGCCTCGCCCGAAAAACGCGGCGCGACGGTGGGCACGGTAATGGCAGGCCTGTTGTGCGGCATCCTGCTGTCACGCACCCTGGCCGGCTTCGTCGCCGCCCATGCTGGCTGGCGGGCGATGTTCTGGCTGGCGACGCCGGTGGCCTTGGCGGCCGGCGGCTGGATGGCGATGAAGCTGCCGCGCAGCCATCCGCAGGGCGGCCTCTCCTACGTCACACTGATGATCTCGCTGGGCCGCCTGTGGTCCGAGTTCGGCTCGCTGCGCCTGGCCGTCGTCACCCAGGCCCTGCTGTTTGCGACCTTCACGTCGTTCTGGACCATCCTGGCCCTGCATCTGCAGAGCTACCACCTGGGCTCGGACATCGCCGGCCTGTTCGGGGTGATCGGCGCGGTGGGCATCCTCGCCGCGCCCCTGGCCGGCCGCATCGCCGACAAGCGCGGCCCGCGCCCGATCATCGCCGCCGGCGCGGCCCTGGCCCTGCTGTCCTGGCTGATCCTGGGCTTCTGGCCGGGCGTGGCCGGCCTGGTGGTCGGGGTCATCCTGCTGGACTTCGCGATCCAGAGCGTCCTCGTCTCCAACCAGCACATCGTCTACGCCCTACGGCCTGAAGCGCGCGCCCGGCTGAACACCGTCTTCATGGGCGGCATGTTCGTCGGCGGCGCAGCCGGCTCGGCCGTCGCGGTGATGCTTTGGAAATCCGCCGGCTGGACCGGCGTCTGCGCCATGGCCGTGGCCCTGACCGCCTCGGCGACGGGCCTGCAGGCGATGAACCTGCTGCGCCGCCGCCGTCTGGCCGCCGCCTAGCCCTTAAAGGTCACGATGGCGTCGATGATCTTCTGCTGATCGGCCTGGCCCAGATAGGGGTGCATCGGCAGGGCCAGCACGGTCTCGGCTTTGGCTTCCGTCACCGGCAGGCCGCCAGCGCCGCGCGGGAAGGCCGCATAGGGCGCCTGCACGTGCATCGGAACGGGATAGTAGACCGCCGTCGGGATCCCTTCCGCCTTCAGATGCGCGGCCAGGCCATCGCGGTTCTCGTGCTCGATCACGTACTGGGCCCAGACCGAGACGCCGCCGTCGATCACGCCCGGCGTGGCCAGCACCGCGCCCTTCAGGCCCTGCGCATAGCGATCGGCCACGGCCTGGCGCAGCGTGATTTCCTCGGCAAAGATCGCCAGCTTCTCGATCAGGATCGCCGCCTGGAGGGTGTCCAGCCGCGAGTTCATGCCGATGCGGGTGTTCAGATATTTCGGATCGTGGTCGAAGGACTTGCCTTCCAAGTCCGGACCGACCGCCTTGCCATGGACGCGGTAGCTGTCCATCAGGTCCCACAGCACCGGATCATTGGTCAGCACCGCCCCGCCGTCGCCGTAGCAACCCAGCGGCTTGGCCGGGAAGAAGCTGGTGGTGGCCACATCGGCCCAATGCAGCGGGTGCTTGCCGTCCAGCGTGCAGCCGAAGCCCTGGGCGCTGTCGGCGATCAGCTTCAGGCCTTCCCGGTCGCAGATCGCCTTGATGGCCGGATAGTCGGCGGGCTGGCCGAACAGGTCGACGGCGATGACCACCTTGGGGATCAGCTTGCCGTCGGCCTTCACGCCAGCAATGGCGGCTTCCAGCTTGGCGGGGTCGAGGTTGAAGGTGTCGGGCAGGATGTCGACGAACACCGGCGTCGCATCGACCCACGGCACGACTTCCGGCGTCGCGGCGAAGGTGAAGGACGGGCAGAACACCGCGTCGCCCGGCCCCACGCCCCAGGCCATCAGCGGCAGGGCGATGGCGTCGGTGCCATTGGCGCAGGACAAGGCCAGCTTGGCCTCGCCGAACGCGGCCAGCTTGGCCTCGAACTCACGAACCTGCGGACCCATGACATAGGCGCCGCTGTCCAGCACCGTGGCGATCGCGGCGTCGATCTTGTCGCGAATCCGGCGCTGCTGCGCGGCGAGGTCGATGAAGGGCATGCTCATGTCGCGCTCTCTAGGACCCGTTCGCGGCGATTTCGAGCCAAATGGTGTAACCGACTGTTTCCAGATCGGAACGGTTCTGGTCGCGCTTTCGTTGACCGCAAAGCGCGGGGGCGCTTACGAGAACCTCATGAAGACCAAACCGAGCATCCTCCCGGAGGACACCTCCCTGCCGGCCATCGCCAACCTCCGCGCCGACGAAACCATGCTGGGCCATTTCCTGGACTGGCTGGGCAAGGTGGCGGTGAACCTTTGCGTCGCCGCACTGATTCTGGTGGTGACCTTCTGGGTCGCCGGCTGGGCCTCCAAGTTCATGCGCCGGACGCTGAACCGCGTGCACCGGAACAATCCCGACCAGACGCTGGAGAGCTTCGCGTCTTCGCTGGCCCGCTACGCCATCGTCGCCATCGGCCTGGTGGCGGTGCTCCAGCAATTGGGCGTGCAGGCGACCTCGATCATCGCGGTGCTGGGCGCGGCCTCGCTGGCCATCGGCCTGGCTTTGCAGGGCGCCCTGTCGAACGTGGCGGCCGGGGTGATGATCCTGCTGTTCCGCCCCTATCGCGTCGGCGACGTCATCGAGACGGCCACCCGCCAGGGCACGGTCAAGTCGCTGGACCTGCTGTTCACCGAGATCGCCACCTTCGACAACGTCAAGGTGATGATCCCCAACAGCAAGGTGTTCGGCGACGTCATCCTCAACTACTCGACCCACCGCACCCGGCGCGTGGACGTGCTCTTCAAGGTGCCGCTGAAAACTGACCTGGTCGCCGTGCTCAAGCGCATGCGCGAACGGGCCGAGAACGATCCGCGCATCCGCAAGGACCCGGCGGTGATGATCGAGGTCACCGACCTGTCGGAGGTCTACGCCCAGGCCGCCATCCGCGCCTGGACGGCGGCGGCCGACTTCGGTTCGGTCAAGACCGACCTGATGCTGACCGCTCACCTGCTGGCGGACGATCCGGCGCGCGAGGATCTGCCGCCGCCGCGCGCCACCAAGGCCAAGGACCCCTCCCCCGCCATGCCCGGCGAGGGCGAGCATCACCTGTTCAAGCTGCCAAGGCCGCGTCGAGGTCGGAAATCAGATCCCGGCAAGACTCAATCCCCACCGAAAGCCGAATAAGGCCGTCCGAGATGCCTAGCGCTGCCCGCTGATCGGCCGGGATCGAGGCGTGAGTCATGATCGCCGGATGCTCGATTAGGCTCTCGACCCCGCCCAGGCTCTCGGCCAGCGTGAAAAGGCGCGTGCGTTCCAAGAGCTTGCGGGCCGGGGCCAGGCCGCCCTTCACCTCGGCCGAGATGATGCCGCCAAAGCCGTTCAGCATCTGGCGCTTGGCCAGGTCGTGCTGCGGGTGGCTTTCCAGCCCCGGATAGATCACCCGCTCGATGCCTGGATGCCCCTCCAGCCAGCGAGCGATCTCCAGGGCGCTGTCGCAGGCCCGCTGCATGCGCAGGGCCAAGGTCTTGACCCCACGCAGCGCCAGGAAGCTGTCGAACGGTCCCAGCACCGCGCCGACGGCGTTCTGCAGGAACTTCATCTGCTCGGCGAGCGCGGCATTGTCGCCGACCACCGCCACGCCGGCCACCACGTCGGAATGGCCGTTCAGATATTTGGTCGCCGAATGCATGACGATATCGAAGCCCAGCTCCAGCGGCCGCTGGACATAGGGGCTGGCGAAGGTGTTGTCGGCGACGGTGATCAGGCCGTGCTTTTTCGCCAACGTCGCGATGGCGGCCAGATCGGCCAGCCGCAGCATCGGGTTAGTCGGGGTCTCCACCCAGATCATCTTCGTGGCCGGCGCGATCGCCGCTTCGATCGCCGACAGATCGGCCATGTCGACGAAGCTGAAGGTCAGGCCCGCCGAACGCTTGCGCACCTTGTCGAACAATCGGAACGAGCCGCCATAGAGGTCGTCGCTGGCGATCACGTGCGCCCCGCTGTCCAGGGTCTCCAGGATCGTCGACGCCGCCGCCAACCCCGAAGCGAAGGCGAAGCCCGCCGTGCCGCTCTCCAGGTCGGCGATCGAGCGCTCGAAGGCGAACCGCGTCGGATTATGGCTGCGGCTATACTCGAACCCCTTGTGCTCGCCGGGGCTCGATTGGGCGTAGGTCGAGGTCGCGTAGATCGGCACCATCACCGCGCCGGTCGTGGGGTCCGGAAACTGGCCGCCGTGAATGGTGCGGGTGGCGAAGTCCAGACGGTTCTTGCCGGGGATGTCTTGGGTCATTCTGGGTCCTTGAGCCGCCGTGCGTCCTTCGAGGCTCGCGCTATCTTCAGGATTGGCGCGGGCGCCTCAGGATGAGGGCTGGGGTTGGCCTGTCATTTCAGAAATCCTCATCCTGAGACGCCTTTCGTCAGAAGGGCCTCTAAGGACGCAGGGTCTCTCAGCTCGCCATCCGCAGGTGATTGATCAGGTCCACCCGGGTGATCACGCCCAGGAATTCCTCGCCGTCAACGATCAGCGCGACCTCGTCGCGGTCGAAGACGTCGGGCAGGGTGTCGACGCCCTGATGGGCCTGCAGGGTGCGAACCTCGCGGGTCATGGCTTCGCCGACCGGGGTCTTGAAGCGCAGGGCGCGGTCGTCGTCCTCGACGGCGGCCAGGATGTCGCTCTCGTCGAGAATGCCGACCAGCCGGCCGTGATCGACCACCGGCAGCTGGCTGATGTCGGACGAGCGCATGCGGTTGTAGGCGGTCATCAGGGTGTCATCGGGACCGATCGCCACCACACCGCCGTCGGCGTAGCGCTTGGCGATCAGGTCGCGCAGATCGCCGTGCAGTTCGCGGTCGTCGAAGCCGTGCGCCGCCAGCCACAGGTCGTTGAACATCTTGGTCAGGTATTTCGAGCCCGTGTCGCAGACGAGCGTCACCACCCGCTTGGCTTCCGTCTGTTCGCGGCAATAGCGCAGGGCCGCGGCCAGCAGGCAGCCCGAGGACGAGCCGGCCAGGATGCCTTCCTTGCGCAGCAGGGTGCGGGCGGTCTCGACGCTTTCTCGGTCGCTGATCGAATAGGCCTTCGACACCAGATCCATCTGAGCGTTGGCCGGGATGAAGTCCTCGCCGATGCCCTCGACGATCCAGCTGCCGGCCTCGCCGAAAGTGCCGGTCTCGACATAGTCGCGCAGGATCGAGCCTTCGGGATCGGCCAGCACCATCTTTGTCTTCGGCGAGTGGGCCCGCATGTAGCGGCCGATGCCGGTCAGGGTGCCCCCCGAGCCGACGCCGACGACGATGGCGTCGATGTCACCGCCCATCTGGGACAGGATCTCGGGACCGGTCGTGGTCTCGTGGGCGTGGGGATTGGCCGGGTTCTCGAACTGGTTGGCGTAGAGCGCCCCAGGGATCGACTGGGCCAGGCTCTGGGCCATGTCCTGATAGTACTCGGGATGACCCTTGCCGACGTCGCTGCGCGTCAGGCGCACGTCCACGCCCATGGCCCGCAGATGCAGGATCTTTTCCCGCGCCATCTTGTCGGGAACCACCAGGATCAGCTTGTAGCCCTTCAGCGTGGCCACTTGCGCCAGGCCCAGGCCGGTATTGCCGGCGGTGGCCTCAATGATCGTCCCGCCGGGCTTCAGCCGGCCATCGGCCTCGGCCGCGGCGATCATCGCGCGGGCGACTCGGTCCTTGATCGAGCCGCCGGGGTTTTGATTTTCCAGCTTCAGGAACAGCCGGCACGGGCCAGTGTCGAGGTGCTTGACCTCGATCATCGGCGTGCGGCCGATCAGGTCGAGGGCGGAACCGGCGATCGCCGGAAGGCCGTTTTCGGGGTCGTTCATGGCGCGTCTCCTACCGGAGGTGAAACGATCTCACCCTAGGTAGGCGCCATCTGAGGAAAAACAAAAGCGGTTAGGCGAGCCCGGCGGTCCGACGAAGCCGGATCCATTCGCGGGCGAACTTGCGGCTCAGGCAAACGTCCTCGAACACCACCTTGCGCTGCTGGCCCAGCAGCTCGGGATTGTCGTGGACGATCACGAACGGGAAGTCGTTGGCCGAGAGGAAACCCTGCAGGAATCGCGAAAAGCGGTCGGCCTCTTCGGGGCCTGCCAGGCGCACTTCGGTCTCGGCGGTCATGGTAGCCATATCAGGTGGCCCCCTCTGTGGACGGACCACCCTAACGCGCCAATTCGCATTTGCGAACCAGCTTCGCCGTCGCAAAATGAACTTTGATCACTTGACTCCGATCCGGACGAGCAGGAACACCCGTCCGGCCGGCGGAAAGTCCGTTACAGGATGGATTGACCGGTCGAGGCCCAGTCCTTCAGGAACTGCTCCAGGCCCTTGTCGGTCAGCGGGTGCTTGTAGAGCTCGCTGAACACCGCCGGTGGGATGGTGACGACATCGGCGCCGGTGATCGCGGCTTCCTTGACGTGGGCGGCGTTGCGCACCGAGGCGGCCAGGATTTCGGTCTCGTAGCCGTAGTTGTCGTAGATCGTGCGGATGTCGCGGATCAGGTCCATGCCGTCGAAGCCGTAGTCGTCCAGGCGGCCGATGAACGGCGAGACGAAGGTCGCGCCGGCCTTGGCGGCCAGCAGGGCCTGGGTCGGCGAGAAGCACAGGGTGACGTTGGTCTTGATCTCTTCGTCGGCGAAGGCGGCGCAGGCGATCAGGCCATCGCGGGTCAGCGGGATCTTGACCACCACGTTGGGGGCGATGGCGGCCAGCTTCTTGCCTTCGGCGATCATGGCGTCGGCCGTGGTGGCGGCCACCTCGGCGCTGATCGGACCCGGGCAGATGTCGCAAATCTCGGCGATGACCTCGAGCATCGGACGGCCCGACTTGGCGATCAGGGTCGGGTTGGTCGTGACGCCGTCGATCAGGCCGGTCGAATTGAGGTCGGCGATGACCTTGGTGTCGGTGCTGTCGAGGAAGATCTGCATGGTCGCTGCGCTCTGTTCTTTCTAACGAAGGTTCCGTCGGGTTTAGCCCGACCAGCGGCCTTAGGCCAGACTTGTCATACCAGCGATATGAGACGGTCCGCCGTGCGCTCGACGGCCGGGCGCCAGAGCTCGGGCGTGAAGCCGAACACGGTCTGTAGCTTACTCGTATCGAGCGGCGTGCGCGGCGGTCGCGGGGCTGGCTCGGCGAAGGCGGCCTGGGTGGTCGGCTCGACGCGGGCGCGGACCTGGGGATCGCGGTCGATGGCCGCCCGGGCGAACTCGAAGCGGCTGGTCTCGCCGGCATTGGCGAAGTGGAACAGGCCGAACGCCGGATCGCCGGCCGGCGCAGCGGCCCAGCGCGGCGCGGTGGCGATCAGGAAGCTGGCCAGGGCCTCGCCGTCGGTGGGCGTGCCGAACTGGTCGGCCACCACCTTCAGCACCTCGCGCTCGCGGGCCAGGCGCAGCATGAAGCTGACGTAGTTGCGGCCATAGCGGGAAAAGACCCACGAGATCCGCAGCACCACCGCGCGGGGATAAAACAGCACCGCGTGCTCGCCGGCCAGCTTGGAACGGCCATAGACATTGATCGGCCGAGCCTCGTCGGTCTCGACATAGGCGCGGTCGGCCAGGCCATCGAACACCGCGTCGGTCGACAGATGCACGAACGGCAAGCCGCGCGCGGCGCAAGTCTCGGCCATCGCCCCCGGCGCCATCGCATTGACCGCGAACGCCGCGTCGGGCTGCGCTTCGGCCGGATCGACCTGGGTGAAGGCTGCAGTATTGAGGACCAGGTCGCAATCGGCGCCCAGGATCGCGGCGCGGATGGCTTCGGGATGCTCCAGGTCGCAGTCAGCGCGGGACAGAGCGACCACCTCGACGCCAGCAGCCTTCGCGGCGGCCTGGACGGCGGTGGCGACCTGGCCGGTCTGGCCGAACTGCAGGATCTTCATTTGAGGTCCGGAACCCGGTCGCCCAGCACCTGGGCTACGAACGCCCGCAAGCTCCCGCCCTTGAACAGGTAGCCCGGCATGCCCGCGCGATTGCCGGCTTCGACATCGATATGGCGATCGCCGATGATCACGGCCTCCTCTGGAGCCAGGTTCCAGTCGGCCAGGCCGCGCAGGACCATGCCGGGATTGGGCTTGCGGTCGGGATGGTCGGCGACGCGATACATCTCGACGGCGGCCAGTTCGTGGAACGGACAGTGGTAGAAGGCGTCGATCCGGCCCCCGACTTCGCCCAGCTGCTCCTGCATGGCGGCGTGGAAGCGCTCCAGCGCGAATTCATCGAAATAGCCTCGGCCGATACCCGACTGGTTGGTGACCACCAGCACCTTCAGGCCCGCCCTGGTCATGGCCGCCACCGCCTCGCGGGCGCCGTCGATCCATTCCAGCCGAGCCGGGTCATGGACATAGCCATGGTCGATGTTCAGCACGCCGTCCCGGTCCAGGAACACGGCCTTCAGCGGGGGGAGCGCGACGGGGCTGGTCATGGGCGCGAGCACTAACCTGACCCACGTTGAAAGGCCATGCCGTCTTGGCGACGTCACACAACCTCGCCTAGAAAGGCGGCGACTGGAGCTTCGTATGACCAATTTCGCCGACGCTGCCTATTTGCGCGACCGCCTCAAAACCTGGGCGACGGGCGCGGCCTATCCCCTGTGGTGGACGATCGGGGCCGATCACGACAAGGGCGGCTTCTTCGAGAAGCTCGACCTGGAAGGCGAACCGGTCGACGGCCCGCGCCGAGGCCGGGTGTTGCCGCGGCAGATCTTCTCGTTCGCCATCGCCGGCGAGCTGGGCTGGACCGGCCCCTGGCGCGAGGCGGTCGAGCACGGCCTGGACTTCTACCTCAAGGCCTATCGCCGCTCCGATGGCCTGTTTCGCACCCTGGTCGGGCCGAACGGCGAGAGCCTGGACGAGACCGCCGACCTCTACGACCAGGCCTTCGCCCTGTTCGCCCTGGCCGCGGTGGCCAAGGTCCTGCCCGAGCGAGCCGAGGAGGTTCGCAGCATCGCCGTCCAGGTGCGCGACAAGCTGTTCGCCGAGCGCAAGCATCCCGTTGCCGGCTTCCACCAGACCAACCCGCCGACCGCGCCGCTGCAATCGAACCCGCACATGCATCTGTTCGAGGCCATGCTGGCCTGGACCGCCATCGACGAGGATCCGGTCTGGCGCGCTCTGGCCGACGAGATCGCCGAGCTGGCGCTGAGCAAATTCATCCACGAGGGCAGCGGCCAGATCCGTGAGTTCTTCGACCTCGACTGGAACCCGGCTCCGGGCGTCGACGGCCGGATCTGCGAGCCAGGCCATCAGTTCGAGTGGGGCTGGCTGCTGCTGCGCTGGGGTCAGCTGGCCCACCGCGCCGACGCCACGGTTGCGGCGTTGCGGATGATCGACGCCGCCGAGACCCACGGCACGGATCCGGGCCGCGGCGTGGCGATCAACGCCCTGCTCGACGACTTCTCGGTGCATGACGACAGCGCCCGCCTGTGGCCGCAGACCGAGCGGATCAAGGCCGCGGCCCTGGCCGCCGAGATCATCGGCGACACCAAGTACTGGGACATGGCGGCGGCCGCCGCAGAGGGCCTGCTGGCCTATCTGCGCACGCCGGTTCCAGGCCTATGGCGCGACAAGTACCAGCCCGACGAGACCTTCGTGGAGGAGCCGGCGCCAGCCAGCTCCTTCTACCACATCGTCCTGGCGATCGCCGAGCTGGACCGGGTGGTCAGCGCGGCTTCGTGACCAGCAGCGTGGCCGCGCCGATGGCCCGACCGCGCGCTTCGCCAGCCAGCGGGATGACCGCGCCGGCGGCATAGACGCCGCCGTCCAGCTCGAGCCCGCCTTCCAGCAGCTGCACGGTCGAGGCCGGTAGCACGACGATTTCACCGGCCGGAGCACGGCGCAGCTCGACGTCGAAGCCGTCAGTCGACACCAGGGTCTCGGCGCCGCTCGGCGAAGCGCTCTTGCGCGAGGCGATCGATCGGCCCTTGGCCTTGAGGCCGTCGACCAGGATCTTGACCGCCTGGCTGTCCTTGCGATGGCAGACCAGAACCGCGTCGGGCTCGGCCACCACCACGATGTCGCTGACGCCGATCACGCCGACATAGGGGCCGGTGGTGCGGACCAGCACGCCCGAGGCGCCGTGCAGATCGACGTCGCCGTCCTGGGCGTTGCCGTCGCTATCACGCGTAGAGGCTTCCCAGATCGCGTCCCAGGCCCCCAGGTCCGACCAGGCGAAGGCGGCCGGCACGACGGCGGCCTTGGTCGTGCGTTCCATCACCGCGTAGTCGAGCGAGATCTTCTTGGCCTGACCGAACGCCTCACGGTCGAGGCGGCCAAGGCCGTTCTCCAGCGACAGGGCGGCGACCACCGCCTTGGCGGCGTCGGCGACAGTCGGCTCAAACGCGGCGAACTCGCCCATCAGGGTCGCGGCCTTAAAGGCGAAATTGCCGCTGTTCCAGAGATAGCCTTCCAGCAGATAGCGCTCGGCCGTGGCCTGGTCGGGCTTCTCGACGAAGGCGGCGACTTCGCTGACCGAACCGTCCAGCAGCGGCGCGCCGGGACGGATATAGCCAAAGCCGGTGGCCGGCACGGTCGGCTGCACGCCGAAGGTGACGATGTAACCGCTTTCGGCCGCGCGCGAAGCGGTGACGGCCGCCTCGCCGAAGATCTCGGGCTGGGCGATGTGGTGGTCGGCGGCCAGCATCAGAACGACGCCGTCCGGATCGCGGCTCTCGACATAGGCGGCGGCGGCGGCGACAGCCGGAGCGCTGTCACGGGCCTCGGGCTCGACCAGGATGGTGGCTGCGACGCCCAGCTCGGCGGTCTGGTCGGCCACGAATCCGATCATGGCCTCGCCGGTGACGACGACGATCTCGGCGACGCCGGGAATGTCCTTCACCCGCAGCACCGTCTCCTGGAACGAGGAGCGGTCGCCGACCAGCTTGAGGAACTGCTTGGGCTGGTCGCTGCGCGAAGCCGGCCAGAGACGCGTGCCTGAGCCACCGCACAGGATCACCGGATAGATCGAAGCCAAGATAAACCCCACCGTGTTTTAGTCTTTGGCCCCTGATAGGGCCTTATTGTGAAGGGGCTTAAAGGCAAAGCCGTCGGGAACGAAGAGTTTTCCTCAGACCGCCACGTTGGCGTGCAATTCGGCCAGCCAAGCGTCTGCGGTCGCGTCCGAGGGCATCCGCCAATCGCCGCGCGGGGACAGGGCGCCGCCCGACGAGATCTTGGGTCCGTTGGGCACGGCCGAGCGCTTGAACTGGTTGGCGAAGAACCGCTTGAGGAACAGCTCCAGCCATTTCTTGATCTCGGGGAGGTCGTAGGCCTTGCGCGCATCCTTGGGCAGGCCGACCGGCCAGCCGCCATGGCCGGCGTCGTGCCAGGCGCTCCAGGCCAGGAAGGCGATCTTGGAGGGGGCCATGCCGTAGCGGCTGAAATAGTAGAGGTTGAAGTCCTGCAGGGCGTAGGGGCCGACGAAGCTCTCGGTGGCCTGCGTCTTCTCGCCCGGCACCAGCTCCGGCGAGATCTCGGTGGCCAGGATGTCCTCCAGCAGCGCCGTCGTCGTCGCCGGCACGTCGCCCGAATGGGCGACGAAGCGGATCAGGTGCTGGATCAGCGTCTTGGGCGCCCCGCAGTTGGGGTTGTAGTGGCTCATATGGTCGCCGACGCCATAAGTGCACCACCCCAGCGCCAACTCCGACAGGTCGCCGGTGCCAACGACCAGCGCGCCATTGTGGTTGGCCAGACGGAACAGATAGTCGGTGCGCAGCCCCGCCTGCACGTTCTCGAAGGTCACGTCGTAGACCGGCTCCCCGCGTCCGAACGGATGGCCCAGATCCTTCAGCATCTGGGTCGCGGCCGGGCGGATGTCGAGTTCGGCGGCGGTGACGCTCATCGCCTCCATCAGCCGCCAGGCGTTGGCCTTGGTGTGATCGGAGGTCGCGAAGCCCGGCAGGGTGTAGGCCAGGATATTGGTGCGCGGCAGCGACAGCTGGTCCATGGCCCGGGCCGCCACCAGCAGGGCGTGGGTCGAGTCCAGCCCGCCGGAAATGCCGATCACCAACTTCTTCAAGCCCGAGGCTTCGAGCCGCCGCGCCAGGCCCTGGACCTGGATGTTGTAGGCCTCGTAGCAGTTCTCGCGCAGCTTGGCGGGATCCGACGGCGTGAACGGGAAGCGCTCGATCGTACGCGCCAGGGCCAGGTCGCCGGCCGGCGGCGTGAAGGTGAAGGTCGCGGTCCGGAACGGGACCTTCGGAGGCGACAGCGCCATCGCGTCGCCGAAGCTGCCGACTCGCATGCGTTCCTGGCGGATCCGATCGACGTCGATGTCGGCGCAGGTCCAGGCCGGTCCGGTCGAGAAGCGCTGCGTCTCCGCCAGCAGCTGGCCCATCTCGTGGATGTCGACATGGCCGTCCCAGGCCAGGTCCGTCGAGCTCTCGCCCGCCCCCGCCGCCGAATAGACATAGGCCGCGATCATCCGCTCCGACTGGCTGGCGCACAGCAGGCGACGGGTCTCGGACTTGCCGATGGTGATGTTGCTGGCCGACAGGTTGAGCAGGATCTCGGCGCCCGCCAGCGCCTGGGTGGTGCTGGGCGGCGTCGGCGTCCAGACGTCCTCGCAAATCTCGACACCAACCGTGAATGCCGAGACGCCCTCGCCGCGGAAGAGGACATCGGTCCCAAATGGAACGTCCTGGCCAGCCAGGCTTAGCGTCTTGCCCGTGACCCCCGCACCCGGCGTGAACCAGCGGCGCTCGTAGAATTCGCGATAGTTGGGCAGGAAGCTCTTGGGCACGACGCCCAGGATCTTGCCGCCCTGGATAGCCACCGCGGTGTTGTAGAGTCGGCCGCCGTCGCGCAGCGGCGCACCGACCACGATCATCGGGGCCAGCTTCTCGCTCTCCCGGGCCAAAGTCGCGATCGCCGCCTCGACGGCGTCCAGCAGGGCGTTCTGCTGCAAGAGGTCGTCGATCGTGTAGCCGGTCAGGCCCAGCTCCGGAAACACGATCACCGCCACCCCGGCCTCATGCGCCTCGGCGACCAAGGCCAGCACCGAGGCGGCGTTCACGGCCGGGTCGGCCAGCTTCACCTTCGGCACGGCGGTGGCCACCCGGACGAAGCCGTGGCGGTAGGGCGAGAAGAACGACGGACTACCCAACGGATCGGCCTTTCAGGTTATGCTGAAAATGAGCATAAGTCGCGCTTCAGCTATAGCGCCCACGGACATTGTTGCATAGCGCCCACGAGAGACGTCCGGCTCCCCGTTTAACCCCGTGTCGCGGGTTGACCCCCCGGGGTTCCCATGCGACTGCGCCCCTCGCGCAGCCCCGCAAAACATAACAAAGACGGAACTTCCATGCCCGTTTCGCCCATCAAGATGGCCGACGCGATCCGCGTCCTTTCCATGGACGCCGTGCACAAGGCCAAGTCCGGCCACCAGGGCATGCCGATGGGCATGGCCGACGTGGCGACCGTCCTGTGGGGCAAGTTCCTGAAGTTTGATGCCTCCCAGCCCGACTGGCACGACCGCGACCGCTTCGTGCTGTCGGCCGGCCACGGCTCGATGCTGCTCTATTCCCTGCTTCACCTGACCGGCTTCAAGGCCGTGACGATGAAGGAGATCGAGAACTTCCGTCAGTGGGGTTCGCTGACCCCCGGCCACCCGGAAGTCCACCACACCCCCGGCGTCGAGACCACCACGGGACCGCTGGGCCAGGGCCTGGCCACCGCCGTCGGCATGGCCATGGCCGAGGCGCACCTGGCCGGCCGCTTCGGTTCGGACATCGTCGACCACCGCACCTGGGTGATCGCCGGCGACGGCTGCCTGATGGAAGGCGTCAGTCATGAAGCCATCAGCATCGCCGGCCGCCTGAAGCTGAGCAAGTTGACGGTGCTGTTCGACGACAACAACACCACCATCGACGGCGAGGCCACCATCGCCGAGACCGGCGACCAGGTCGCCCGCTTCAAGGCCGCCGGCTGGGCCGTGAAGGTCGTCGACGGCCACGACCACGGCAAGATCGCCGCCGCCCTGCGCTGGGCCACCAAGCAGGACCGCCCGACCATGATCGCGTGCAAGACGCTGATCTCGAAGGGCGCGGGTCCGAAAGAAGGCGACCCCCACAGCCACGGCTACACCCTGTTCGACGACCAGATCCGCGACGCCCGCGTCGCCATGGGCTGGGACGCCGAGCCGTTCACCGTGCCGGGCGACATCGCCACGGCCTGGAAGAGCGTCGGCCGTCGCGGCGCCAAGGTCCGCAAGGCCTGGGAAGCCAAGCTGGCCGCCTCGGTCAACGCCAGCGAGTTCAAGCGCGCCATGCGCGGCGAACTGCCGGCCACGGCGTTCGAGGCCGTCGACGCCCACATCGCCAAGGCCCTTGAGACCAAGCCGGTCAACGCCACCCGCGTCCACTCCGGTTCGGCCCTGGATCACCTGATCCCGTCGATCCCGGAAATGATCGGCGGCTCGGCCGACCTGACCGGCTCGAACAACACCCTGGTCAAGGGCATGGGCGCGTTCGACGCCCCGAACTACACTGGCCGCTACGTCCACTACGGCGTGCGCGAGTTCGGCATGGCCGCGGCCATGAACGGCATGGCCCTGCATGGCGGGATCATTCCCTATTCGGGCACCTTCCTGGCCTTCGCCGACTACAGCCGCGCCGCCATCCGCCTGGGCGCGCTGATGGAAGCCCGCGTCATCCACGTGATGACCCACGACTCCATCGGCCTGGGCGAAGACGGCCCGACCCACCAGCCGGTGGAGCAGGTCGCCAGCTTGCGCGCCATCCCCAACCTGCTGGTCTTCCGTCCGGCCGACGCGGTGGAAGCCGCCGAGTGTTGGAAGGTCGCCCTGCAAAGCCAGCGCAGCCCGTCGGTCATGACGCTGTCGCGCCAGAAGACCCCGCACGCCCGCACCAGCGCCGGCGACCTGTCGGCCAAGGGCGCCTACGAGCTGCTGGCCGCCGACGGTGGTGAAGCAGCCGTGACGCTCTTCGCCTCGGGCACCGAGGTCGGCGTCGCCATCGCCGCCCGCGACATCCTGCAGGCCAAGGGCAAGCCGACCCGCGTCGTCTCGACCCCGTGCTGGGAACTGTTCGACAAGCAGGACGCCGCCTACCAGGCGTCGGTCATCGGCTCGGCGCCGGTCCGCGTGGCTGTCGAAGCCGGCATCAAGATGGGCTGGGAGCGCTTCATCGGCGAGGACGGCAAGTTCGTCGGCATGAAGAGCTTCGGCGCCTCGGCACCGTTCGAGCGCCTCTACAAGGAATTCGGCATCACCGCCGAAGCCGTCGCCGAGGCCGCGCTGAGCTAAGGCTCGGCATAGCCCGCAAAGACAGCGGCCCCGGCGGAGACGCCGGGGCCGTTTTCATGTCAGCGCTTGCAGCTTTTCAGCTTCGGCCTGTGAACCGCCAGCCACGCCTTCAGCGGCAACGGATTGTCGGTCTGGATCGCCCCGACCCCGGCCGCGGTCATCGCCCCCCACACCGCGTCCGGATCGACCAGGGCCTGGTCGTCGAACGCGGCTTCCCGGGTGTTCAGGCTGTTGACCCACAGGCGGGCGCAGGCCTTGTGCAGATGCTCGGCCAAGGGCTTGGCGGCGGCAATGGTCTTGACGTTGATCTCGTAGCCGATCGGCTTGAGCGCCTTGTAGCTGTCGATCACCGCCAACGGATCGGCCCCCAGACGGCCGGGCTGGATGTTGGGATTGTAGCGGATCTTGTCGCTCCACCACGGCTGGGCCAGCACCACTTCGGCCGGTTCGCCCGACTTCAGCAGCACCTGGTCGCCCATGCCGCGCGCCACCGCCATCCTGTAAGCTTCCTCATAGACGTCGGCCTTGGCGTCGACATTGATCAGGATCCGGCCCTTGGCCAGATCCAGAGCTTCGACATAGGTCGGGACCCGGCGGTCGGTCAGCGCAGCGTTGGGGCCGCCCTTCTCGGCCTTGACCCACAGGGCCTGGATCTCCGCCAGGGTGCGGGCGGCGACCGGTCCCTGGCCGTCGGTCATCCGGTCCAGGGTCTCGTCGTGCATCAGGACCAGCTGGCCGTCGGCGGTGCGCCGCACGTCCAGCTCGACCATGTCCACGCCGAACGCGATGCAGGCGCGCACCGCGTCCAGGGTGTTCTCCGACACGCCGCGCCAACAGCCGCGGTGGGCCACGACCATGACCTCGCCGTCGGGCCCGGCCAATCGCCGCTCCAGGGCCTTGGTCCAGTCGTCCGCGGACACCGGACCGCTGAGCGAGAGCGCCAGAAGCGATGCGCCAAACAGCTTGATGAGCGTCATGGTCGAGATCCTTGCTTCTAGAGGCCCGGCGTCCAGGTCAGGCTCAGCCAGGCCACGCGCGGCGTGCTGTAGCTGTCCTTGAGCATGTCGCGGTTCGGGCCGGTGACGCTGGTCAGGCGGCTGCGGGTCAGGTTGCTCACCTCGGCCACCAGGGTCAGGTTGGGCGAGATCGCATAGCGCGCCTGCACGTCGAACTGGTGACGCTGGTCCCAATAGGCGTCCTGCCAGGCGATGTCGGGCGTCACCGCCCGCAGCGCCTGGTCGGTCCAGTTCCAGGCCGCGCGCAGCTCGAACGGACCGCGCGCCCAGAAGGCCGAAGCGTTGGCGATCTTCTTGGGTTGGCCGACCAGGCCGCCGATCTTGCGGGTGCGGCCGCCCGCCAGCGGCAGCTCGATCTTGCCGTCCAGGATCGAGAAGTTCCCCGACACGCCGAAGTCGTGCAGCCACGGATGGACGAACTCCAGCGAGTTGAAGCTGGCCTGGGTCTCGATGCCCGAAGCCCGTGCGCCGGCGGCGTTCTTGGGCTGGACGACCGAGGCGTTGACATAGGTCACGCCCTGATAGGTGTAGCCCTGGCTGATCCCGTCGAAGATCTCGTCCTTGATGTCCTTGTAGAACAGGCCCGCCGCGACGATGCCGCCGCGATCGTTGGACGGGTACCATTCCAGCGACAGGTCGTAGTTGGTCGACAGGCGCGGCTGGATCTCGGGATTGCCCAGGCTGACCGAGACGTTCAGCGCGTTGGCGTTGCCCTCGTCGGCGGGCCGCTCGAAATTGATCGAGGCGCGGGCGGCATAGGCCTCATAGCTGGGCCGGCCCAGGGTCTGGCTGGCGGCGGCGCGCAGGCGCAGGTCCGGATTGAAGTCGTAGGAGCCTTGCGCGAACGGCAGCAGCTTGTCGTACTGCGAGCCGGTGTCGAACGGCCGCCAGGCGTTGGCCACGCGGATGCGGCTGGTCGTGTCCAGCTCGGTCTTGTCGTAGCGCAGGCCGGCGCTGAAGCTGGCGTTCTGGGTGGCGTAGCGGCCCATGGCGTAGACGCCGTAGTTCATTTCCTCGTGCTCGAAGTCGTCCTGGTTGTTCGAGCCCAGGCTGTCGCCCTCCAGGATGCTGCTGCGGTAGGTGTTGAACACCTTCCAGCCCAGGGTCGGGTCGATGGTGATCAGGTGGTGGCCCTGCTGGTGATAGGGCAGGCGCACATTGCTGATCTGGCCGATCTCGGCGAGGTTGAAGTCGCGGCCATTGGGCTTGTACTGCGCGCGCTCGAAGTCATAGGCCATGGTGTTGCGCAGGGCCTGGGCGCCGACGGCCCAGCCGAAGCCCAGGTCGTCGCCCTCGTAGTTGCGGCGATAGTCGATGCGCACGCCATCCACTTCCGACTCGATGTCGCGGGCGTTGGTGCGCCAGTAGTCCGCCCGATACAGCGACAGGTTCCGGTAGACGCCCGGATTGTCCAGATTGAAGCTGAAATGGAACGGCGTGGAGTCGTAGGTGAAGGCCAGGTCCTTCAGCGCCCCGACCACGCCGAAGGTGTCGGCGCCGGCCGAGTACTTGATCATGGCGTGCGGTTCGCTGGACTTTGCGCGGGAGGCGCTGGCCCGGATCGAAAACACCCCGTGGTCGTCCGGGCGCCAGTCGGCGGCGAACTGGGCGATGTTGGTCGTGCTCTTGGTCTCGCCTTCGCGATAGCCGACCTCCAGCGAGGCTGAGCTGTAGCGACCGCTGGTGTCGGTCTGGGCCGAAACCGCGGCGTTGCGGCCGTTCAGCAGGATCTCGTTACGGCGATAGGCGTCGTTGAAGACATAGCGGCCCAGCATCACCGACAGATCGAGATTTTCGCTCGGACGGGCCTCGAACTTGCCGGTCACGCTCCAGCGCTCGCGGTCGTTCTGATTGTACCAGTACTTGTCCTGCTGGGCGACGAGGCGGCCATTGCCCAGCGAGCCGTCGGTCACCCGCACGCCAGCGTTGGTGTAGACATTGTAGAAGGTGCTGTCCGACGTCATGTGGGCGTCAGTGCTGCTCTGCAGCTTCTGATAATTGGCCGAGACCACGACACCGAACTGGTTCTCGGGACCGAAGGTCAGGGAGCCGGTGGCGGTGCTGCGAAAGCCGAAGTCGGACTGGCGCTGCGGCTTGCTCTTGTCGCTTGTGTGGGCGCCGCCGGCCTCGAGCGCGAAGAACCGGCCCTTGGCGTCGAAGGCGCTGCGGGTGCGCAGGTCGATGGCGCCACCGACGGCGTTGGGATCGAGGTCCGCGCTGAAGGTCTTGTTGACGACGATGTCGCTGACGAACGAGGTCGGGAGGATGTCCAGGCGCACGCCCCGGCCGGCCGAACCCGAGCCCGACAGCGGCACGCCGACCGAGGCGACCGGCAGGCCGTTGATGGTGACGTTGTTGTAGGCCTGGTTCAGGCCGCGCAGCACCGGGCTGATGGCCTCGTCGCGCGGGTGCTCGTTGTCGCTGACCGGCAGGACCGAGACGCCGGGAATGCGGCGCAGAACGTTGATGACGTTCAGATCCGGCAGGCGCTGCATGTCGTCGGCGCTGACCGCATCGACGATGCCTTGCGAATTGCGCTTGATGGCCACGGCCTGGGCCTGGGCCCGGCGCTGACCGGTGATGATCAGGCTGTCGATCTCGTTGGCCTCGACGGTCGCCGCCGCAGCGGTCTTGACGGGCGCGGCCTCGGCGGCCGGCAGCACCACGATGGCGCCGTCGCGGACCTCGTAGGTCAGGGTTGTCCCGACCAGCAGGCGGCGCAGGCCCTCATGGGCCGGCATCGGGCCGGTGACGCCGGCCGTGCGCTTGCCGCGCAGGTGCGAGCCGCCGACGATCTCGATGCCGGTGGCGCGCGAGAAGCTGTTCAGCGCGGTGGCCAGGTCGCCGGCCGGAATCCGGAAGTCGACGCGCGCGGTTTGGGCCTGGGCATAGGCAGGCGCGGCCACGGCCACGGCCATGACGAGCGCGGAGGCGCCGAGAAGAAGCGGTTTCATGATGGTCCCCGATGCGGCAGGTCACGGCCTGCTCGTGGGGAAGGACGACCGTCAGGCCAAAATCTGACGACAAGGTTTCATGGCGCTTTTCCGACAGTTCCATGACGCGCCCCATGACGCGCCAGAACCAGCGCCTCGCCGCTGCGCCGCAGCTCCAGACCATGCAGGCGCGCGATGTTCTCCAGCGTCCGCTCGGGCCGGGTGACGCGGAAGCGGCCCGTGACGGTCAGACCGCCCAACGAAGCATCGGCCAGCTCCACCTTCCGCGGCGACCACAGATTCAAGGTCTCGACCAGCTGGACCAGGGGCGTGTCCTGCGCCTCGATCCAGCCGCTGCGCCAGCCGCCCGCCGGATGCTGGTCGAGGCTTGCCGGCGCGGCGGCCGCTCCCTGCGCCAGGCGCGAACCATGGCCGCCCTCAACCAAGCGCTTGGCGGCGAACAAACCCCGCCCGCCGAACCGCACCTTGCCCTCCTCGACCGCCAGTTCGGTGCCGGCGTTCAGGGCGGCGACGTCGAAGCGGGTCCCGACCACGACGATGCGGCTGTCGTGGGTGACGACCTGGAACGGCCGCGTGGCGTCGGGCGCGACGGCGAAGAAGGCCTGGCCGTGGGTCAGCTCCACCTGCCGTCGACGGCCGGTCAGCCGCACCCGCACGCGGCTGTCGCCGGCCAGGTCGATGCGTGAACCGTCCGGCAGGTCCAAGGTCGCGGTCTGGCCCGGACCGGTCGCGCGCTCCTGCACGGCGGCGGTCGACAACTCGATCTGCGGACCCAGGACGACCACCGCGACGGCGGCAGCGGCCGCAAGGCCCGCCGGCAGGGCCAGCCAGGCCCGGCCGATCTTTGGCGCAGGGCGCTTTCGACGCGCCGCCTGATGCTCTACCCGGCGCAGGGCCAGGGTCAGGGCTTCGTCGTCCCAGGTATTTTCCAGTGTCTCGTAGCGGCCGCGGTTGTCCGGATCGGCCGACCAGGCGTCGAAGTCGCCAGCCTCGACCGGCGCGCCATCCTTGCGCGAGGCCAGCCAGCGCGCAGCTTCCCGCTCACGGCGGCGCAAAGCCAGACGTTGCAGCAGGCCGCTCATCGCCGGCCTCCGCGGCCTTGGGCCTTCTGCAGGGCGACCAGCGCCCGGGCCACATGCGCGTCGACGGCCGCCGGGGTCAGACCCAGCTCGGCCGCAGCCTCCTTGGCGCTCTGGCCATGTAAGCGTCGGCGGATGAAAACGTCTCGCTGCAAGGGCGGCATGGCCTCCACGGCGCGGCTGAACCATTCGACGCGCTCGCGCAGCATCACCGCGCTCTCCGGGGTGTGTCCATCGGCAGGGTGCTCCTCGTCGATAGGCTCGAACGAGCGCCTGGCGCCGGCCCGGAAATGATCGCGGATCAGATTGAGGGCGATGGTGCGGATCAGCGCCCAGCCTTCTTCAGCGGCGGGACCTGAGCGCCCGAGGTAGCGCAGATAGGCGTCCTGGACGATGTCCTCGCTGAGCGAAGCGTCGCGGACACGGCGGCGGATCAGGCGCAGCAGCGCGTCCCGATACCCGGCAGCCATGATCCCGTCACGCGACACGCCCGTCTCCTCTTTCGACGGGACGGCCGCTTAACAGCAGCGTGTGACAGTTTTGAAAGCACAGTTTTCCGACGCGCGCAGGACTGCGGCGACATCTTCAAGCGTGTTTTGGGAGATCCTTGGTGGAGCCGAGGATCTTGAGGACTTATAACCACCTCGTCCCAGAACGTCCGATTTTATTGATAATTCAATATCTTGCGACAGCGCGATGTTTCAGGTATTCTCATTCTGTTCCGCACAATCCCGCCGAAAAGTGTGGGGTAGATGTGGGGAAATTTAGCGCTCCGATTTTAGGGAGTTCTAACTTGGCGCTCACGGCGTTGAAGGTGAAGCACGCGACAGCGGGACGTCACAGCGACGGCCGCGGGTTGTACTTGGAGGTCCAGCCGAGTGGTTCTCGGTCGTGGATCCTTCGGATCCAATTCCAAGGCGTGAGGCGTGATCTGGGCCTGGGCTCAGTACGGGACGTCTCGCTCCTCGACGCGAGGATTGCCGCCTCTGACATGCGGCGCAAAGTTCGCAGCGGGATTGACCCTTCGGCAGAACGACGCGCCGCTCGTCACGTTACACCGTCTTTTGAGGCAGCGGCGCGAGCCTGTTACGAGACGCTGAAGGCGGGGTGGAAAGATAGTCGGACGAAAATCTGGATCTCGAGCCTTGAGCGCCACGTCTTTCCTATGATCGGTTCTCGCGCCGTCGACAAAGTCGATGCGCTCGCAGTCCGGGACGTACTCGAGCCGATCTGGCTGACCGTGCCTGACACCGCAAACAAGGTGCTTCAGCGTATCAACGCCGTCCTGGATTTCGCGCACATCAAAGGCTGGATCAGCAAAGAGGTGTCCCTGCGCTCCGTTCGGAAGGGCCTGCCACGCCAAGCCAAGGTCAGCGGACACTATGCTGCGATGGCATATGCCGACGTGCCGGCGTTTATGCAGGCGATCACCTCATTGCCCCCGTCGCTCGGCCGCGACGCGTTGCGACTGACCATCTACACGGCGGCCCGTTCAAACGAGACAAGAATGGCCGTCTGGAGCGAGTTCGATCTCGATAAAGGAATTTGGTCCATTCCCGCCGAACGCATGAAGATGCGCGTGGCACATGCCATTCCTCTTCCAAGGCCAGCCATCGCCCTCTTACGGCGCATGTACGAAAATCGCGTTGAGACTGATGAGCTTCTGTTCTCTTCCAATGGCGTGAAACCGATCAGCGACATGACAATGTCGAAGGTTCTTCGGGACATGAAGATCGATGACGTGACCGTTCATGGATTTCGGAGCGCTTTCACCGATTGGTCGTCAGAACAGACAGATTTTCCAAAGGAGGTGGCCGATAAAGCGCTTGCACACAAAGTGCTAGATCGCGTCGAAGCCGCCTATCGCCGGACCGATTTCTTCGACAAACGGCGGAAGCTAATGAGCGCTTGGGCCGACTATCTCCATGGTGTTTGAGCCTTTTGTCGGCCCAAAGATGGTTCGCGAGCGAACAGATACGAGCGAGGCATTTAGCTCTCTTCGCGACGCTCCACCTCTCTACTTGGGCAAATTGAGATCGCGACCGGGTCTTCAGGCGTAGCCCGCGCGGCCATCACCGGTGACCGGGATGCGCCATCACCAGACATTGGCATGTTTCCAGGAAGGCGACGTTCGACCGATCTCAGGCAGAGCACTCACTAACAGAATCTGAGATCAGAAACCGGAGTTCGCGGCGTTCTGAAACTTGGCACTGAGGAGGCGCTCGCGGATGGCGGGCGCTTTCGAGATGGATTGTCCATGACTGCCAAGTTCGCCCTGGCGACTACGCCGGAAGGCATCGTTCCCGCACTGCTCGCGCACCTGAACTCGCTCGACGTCGACACCATGCTCGGCTTCTACGATCCGGCCGGCATGATCGTCGACGCGACCGGCAAGCCTCATGTTGGGCGCCAGGCGATCGGCGCCGAACTGGCCAAATACTTCAGCCTCGGACTGCAGATGTCGATCACCCAGCGCCACCTTTTCGTGGCCGATGACATCGCCTCGCTTATCCTAGATTGGTCGTATGTCGGCGTTGCTCGGGACGGGACGGAGGTGAACATGGTCGCGACCGCCACCGATATCGCCCGCCGCGGCGACGACGGCTGCTGGCGCTATCTGATCGACAATCCGTTCGGCGCCGCCCGCCGGGATATCGCCTGATGGCGGGCGCCGCCGCCGGCAGCGCGGATGACGCCCGATGGGCGCGCATGGCGGCGCGTGATCCGACGGCGGACGGCGCCTTCTGGCGCGGCGTGACGACGACTGGAATCTACTGCCGCCCCACCTGCGGCACGCGAAGGCCCAAGCGCGAGAACGTGCGGTTCTTCGACCAGCGGGAAGAGGCCGAGGCCGCCGGCTTTCGCCCTTGCCGGCGTTGCCGGCCCGATGAGGGCACGCCCACTGCCCGCAATGTCGAGCTGGTCGCTGAAGCGTGCCGGCTGATCGAAGCCGATGAAGGCGTGCCGTCCGTCTCAGCTCTGGCGCACGCGCTGGGCGTCAGCGAGGGTCATCTGCATCGTCTCTTCCGCGCCCGGACCGGCCTGACCCCCAGGGCCTACGGCCAGGAAAAGCGCGCGCAACGGATGCGCAGCAGTCTCGCGCAGGGGCGAGGGATCACCGAGACAATCTATGAGACCGGATACGGATCGAGCGGTCGCTTCTATGCCGTGACCCGCAAATCCCTGGGCATGACGCCGACCCACTACCAAGCGGGCGGCGCCGGCGAGACGCTGAGGTTCGCGGTGGGGCAAACCTCGCTGGGCGCGATTGTCGTGGCGTCCAGCGACGCCGGTGTCGCGGCCATCCTGCTGGGCGACGACGCCGAGACACTCCTCCAAGACCTGCAGGAGCGCTTCGTCCACGCCACCTTGATCGGCGGCGATGAGGCTTACGAAGTGCTGGTCGCCCAGGTCGTCGGCCTGGTGGAAGAGCCCGCGACCGCAGAGCCGCTGCCGCTGGACGTGCGCGGCACGGTTTTCCAGCGCCGGGTCTGGCGAGTGCTTCAGAGCGTGCCGCCAGGGTCGGTGATCTCCTACGACGAGATCGCTCGACGTGTCGGTCGCCCACGCGCCATCGGCGCCGTCGCGAGCGCCTGCGCCAGCAACCCGCTGGCGGTGGCCATTCCCTGTCACCGGGTGGTCAAGAGCGACGGCGGGTACTGGGGCTACACCTGGGGCCTTGATCGGAAACGGGCGCTGCTTCTGCGCGAGGGCGCCGAAACCCAGTCAGCCTCCGTCGCCGACTGATCGCAGTCCGACCTGCCTTCTCCCAACGCGCAACCCGCGTAGCCGCAGAAAATCGCGCGCGGCATGTCACATTCGGCGCGCCTTCGTCGTCATCCCCATCGAACGTCCAGCCACAAGGAAATCCCATGACGCGTCTGACTTGGTACGAGGTCGCCCCTGAGGGCGCGAAGGCCCTCTTCGGTGTCCATCACTATGTCACCAAGAACACCAGCCTGCCCGAAGAGCTGATCCACCTGATCTTCCTCAGGGTCTCGCAGATCAACGGCTGCGCCCACTGCATCGACCTTCACAGCCGGGATCTGCGAAAGACAATGTCGGTGGACAAGATCATGCTGCTTCCGGTCTGGGAGGAAGTCCCGCACCTTTTCTCGGAGCGTGAGCGCGCGGCGCTAGCCTGGGCCGAGGAGGTCACTCGGGTGAGCGAGACCCACGCCTCGGACGAGGCCTATGCGGCCGTCTCGGCCATGTTCGAGCCCAAGGAACTGGTGGAGCTGACGATCACCATCGCCGCAATGAACGCCTTCAACCGGCTTGGCGCGCCGTTCCGCCTGCCGGTGGCGGCCCAGGCCTAGACTGGCCTGGAGGCGCTCTCTGATGGTGGAGAGCGCCCGCAGCCGAGCTGCGATGGCAGCCAGAACTGTCCCTCCACGATCCTCAATCACCGCGCGGGATAACCTCTTGTCGACTTTCAAGACCCCCTTCAGCTTCGCCTCGACGGCGGATGACGTTGTCGACGGCGTCGATCTGTCCAGTCGGAACATCATCGTCACCGGCGGCTCTGGCGGCATCGGAGCCGAAACAGTCCGCAGCCTTGCCAGGGCGGGCGCGACGGTCACCATCGCCGCCCGCAACCCCGATGCGGCGGAAGCTGTCGCGGTCCGCCTAAGACGTGAGACGGGGAATGACCGCATTCTGGTCAGCGCTCTCGACCTCGCCGACCTGCGGTCCGTTGGCGCCTTCGTCGAGGCGTGGAGCGGCCCGATCCACGCTCTGGTCAACAACGCCGGGATCATGGCGCTGCCGAGCCTGGAGCGAACGCCTGAAGGCTGCGAGATGCAGTTCGCGACCAATTTCCTCGGTCATTTCGCTCTGACACTGGGCTTGCGAGCGCACCTCGCCGCCGCTGATGGCGCGCGTGTGGTTTGGGTGAGTTCTACCGGCAATCTCTTCGCGCCGGTCTTCTGGGATGATCCGCACTTCCTCTTCATCCCTTACGACCCTCTACTGGCTTACGGTCAGTCGAAGACGGCCTGCGTCCTGGCCGCCGTCGCCATGGCGTCGCGATGGGCCAGCGACGGCATCTGCGCTAACGCGCTGAACCCGGGCGCCATCGCGACCAATCTGCAGCGACACACCGGCGGCCTCAAAACGCCGGAGCTCCTTCGGAAGAGCCCACAGCAAGGCGCAGCAACGTCCGTCCTTCTCGCGGCGTCGCCACTCGTCGCTCAAGTTAGCGGTCGCTACTTCGATGATTGCAATGAGGGTATCGTGCAACAACAGCGTCCCGCCGACGCCCCGCGAGGCGTGGCGCCCTATTCGATAGACAAAGGCAACGCAGAGAGGCTTTGGACTATGGCCGTCAAGCTAATCGAACGACATCGAGATTAGCCGCCAGGACATGCCGCGGACCGAACTAGGTCCCTCAAGCATTGCGGTGACCAAGCAGAGTTGCACAGCCAGATCCCCAATGCGCCAGTTGCTGCCGTTGGCTTAGTTCCAGAAACTGGGCACTCGCCTCAGCTTACCACATTCAGGCGCGCCGGACGGCAATGGCACGCAGCGGACATTCCGTTGCACCAGTTCCTGGACATTGCGGCTTCACGGCAGCGTTCATGCTGCAATGCCTTGCTGCTATCGGAGCAACAGCGATCCGTCTAGAGGACTAACTAGTTCTCAGACTCGCTCAGAGTTTGCAGGCGGTCAGCGAGGAAGTATATCGCTAGCATCGATGTGACGACCAATTGCCATATAGCGAAAAACACTACCGCGAATATGATTGGACTTACAACTGTCGGTTCTAATTTGGACCAGTTCGGTATGAAGGCGAGCTTTTTGGTCAACTTTGCCCAGGCTTGGCTTAGGATTAGGACCAAAATAAACAAGTTCAGCGAAAGGAACGAGAGATATCCAAACATATAGGAAATAAATTTCCTATAGCTAAGTGTCTTTTTTACGCGACCGCCCCCATTATGATCGCGAACCCATAATATTGCGTCTCCACCCTTCAGTGGACTATCTATCCCAGCACGATCAAATGTAGCAACAGCCGCCAGAGCGGCGAGATAGAAGCCAATCATCAAGGCTAATAGCTGTGTGATGTTGTTGACTAAATTTGGCTGCTTGTCGAACGTCATCGGTATGCCAAGCCACCAGCAGCCGGCAACCGTCAGCACCGTCAAAATACCTGGCAGGATGAAGTCATAGACGAACTTAGACGCGAGAACGGAATCCCCGTGTTTAATTCGCAGGTAGTTGCACGGAACGAGAAGCTGCCTAATTGGCCATAGCATTTCTTGTCACCATTGCTCAACAAGTTCTATAACTTCTATCATCTTTTGCTCAATTTCATAATATACTTTTTCATATGCGTTCTCCAAAAAGTTGGAGAAATCTGTTAGTCGCTGAGCTCTAACGTACAACACTTCCAACGCGTCCTCTTCCATCAGACTTATTGTAGGCGTATTGCTCATACCGCCTGGTAAATTGTCTAGGTGGAAGGTGATCTTTTCGTAATGCTTTTCTTTCGCAAACTGTGTCACGTTGTTCACCAAGTTCTCTATATCTGAGGCATTGGCTTTTGCCGTGTGAAGCACAAGCTTTCGCTCCTGCCTCGTAATTAGCTTGGCGACGCCGGTACCAGCATATGACGTAGTCGACCTAGTTAGCGTAATGCGCGATAGTTCGCCATTCTTTAGGTCATCGATAAGTTTCTCAGAAGGTATTCGCTCTATCTCCAGCGTCGGCCTGTATGACTTTCTCTCTATGCGGCGCTTGCCAGAAACTATTTTTGAAGTCTCGTAATAGTAGGTAGGGTTTGACGAAAGTGCCCGATCTATAACCCTGGCGATTAGGGCCAGGACCAGCGACGACGACGACCCCGTTGCCCGCTCAAAGCACGCTCTGTAGGCGCCATTCTTCTCAATCGTCGATATACATAGGTGCGCTGACCAGCCTTGAGCCTCCGGTGGCCTGGGATGGGACACCCGTACCTTCCCGTCCCCGACCACACCAAGAAACGCCGGGTGGGCTGCGTTCGGATCGCCACGGTTTACCAAGATCGTGACCGCCGATTTGCTGGGGTCGCGTTTGATGTCTGCTATGTAAATCTGGTTCTTGGGGTCGGGTACTTCGTCGCTGCTCTCATCAAACAGACGCCCAGTGATTGATAGCAAGGACCTTGCTCGACCGGCGGTAAACTCCGCCTCTAAGATAGAGATGACTTCATCAAGCGTGGCGCGCTTGTTGTGCTCTATCTCAGCTACAGCGGGTTTCACGCGCGTCACCACGCGCCACAGGTAAACCCTTCTCTCGGTGCGAGAAGCCGCCATCAAGTCCCCCAACCCGTTATGGTTGCCGAGACCTTGGCGCCTAAACCGTAGCTGTGCAAACCTCTGCCGTTCCCATTCTCGGGACGGGGAGGAAGTCCATGCAAGTTGGTGACACGGTGATGTTGAAGTCAGGCGGTCCGGTCATGACGATCAACCAGATCGCAGACCAGTACGGCGTCCAGACGGCCTGGTGTGCCTGGTTCGACGGAAAGAAAGAGGCAAAGTCGACGTTTCCGCTCACCTCTCTCAAGCCGATCAATCTGGACGACGATTGATCAGGCGCTCGTCCTTAGGCGGCTTCGGCGGCTCGAACTCCGAGGAAATCCAGAAGGCGATACGCCGCACCAAGATCCGGAAGGCTGGCGAGTACGCGAATGCCATTCGATGCGGCGTCGGTCACCTCTTCGTAGAGGAAGAGAGGCGAACGGTCGCCCGCCATGCCGTTCTCGCGAAGCGTCTCAGACGAGAGTTCGGAGACGTAAACCTGTGTGTCCGTGCGTGTCGTGCCGACAAAGAGGAAATCATCCATGGCGCGTCCTCCCGTTCGCGAACTGCCTCGGCTTTCGGCCTCGCAACTCGCCGACTACCTCGCCGCCACATCTCCCATCGCGCAAATGGCGATCTTGAGGCAGGCGAAAAACCCTGGAGAAGCTAGGCCCCTGATCATCCAGTACCAGCTCGCGAGGCAGTGCATTTCCGCCTGCCTCATCGAACCGGAAACGATGAACCGCACGATTGCGCAGGCCATCACCTCTCTTGAACAACGCCGCGATGATGCGGCGAACCGGCCGCTCGTCCGCGACGACGCGCGACGCTGTATAGAGGTCATCAACACGTTTCAACGGTCGGTTAACGCCCTCGGGCTTTGGGGAGGCCTCCGGTATGAAGCCGCGCCTCAGCGCCCGGCGTCCATGATGGTCTCTGGCGTCGAGATCAGCGTCTATCCAGACGCCATTGCCCACCGTGGCGGCGACCGCGTCGGACAGGCCTTCATCCGTTGCACGATCGGCGGATCGAACGACAGCGCCGAGAACCGACGACAGGAAGCCAACAGTCACTTGGCTGTCATTTCCCACATGCACGCCGTGGCGCATCTTGGGCACCGGGGAACACCGCACGCCCCCACGTCGATGACGATCGACGTCCCGCGACAACGCGTAGTCTATGGCCCGTCCAGCACGACAATGAGGGTTCGTCAGGTCGAAACGGCTTGCGCCATGATCGCCGCGATTTGGCCGACGATTTAACGGACTTCTCACGCTGAAATCCTAGGTGTGTTCCCGCAGCCGGGGAGGTGCTGTTCTCCTCGTCCCGACCTCCTGCAAGCGGACCTCTCCGAGGCCCGCGATGAGTCAGGATGAGTGCTTGCCTGGTTCTGGGCGGTATCTGGCAGGATCCGCTATCCACCGATTGATCGCGGACTCGTGCCATCCCGCGCCGTGAACGCTGATGGGGACCTGCCGAGGAAACGAGCCCTCGCTTATCTTTCGATAGAGGGTCGATCGGCTAAGCCCCGTGCGCGCCAGCACGGTCTTCAGGCGGACGATGCGGTCGAGGTCGGCCATCGTTTAAAGCTCCACAGACTGGGATCTGAAGGCATTCGATGGGCCAGAATTGGATTGCTCGCTGCTGGCGGCAAGGCCTTGCGGGGTCAGATCGTACTCTGGGAAACAAAGACAGGCCCTAGGCGCCTCTAGCGAAGGTGAAACGTACCTTCATGACGCCGGCTGCTCACCTCAATGAGGCCGGGAAGGGTTCGCTGCGGCGCGTTCTACTTTTTTAGGCGAACACCAGGGCCTGCAGTTTCATCGGCCATTTGGAAAATGACGCCCGCTGCCTCAAGCGCGCGGCGCACTGCCTCGACGTTATCGACAGAGCTGCGACCCGGCCCGACGGCACTTTCCATCCGCCGGATTGTCGGCAGCGATAGACCTGCGGCCTCGGCCAGCTTTGGTCCACTCCAATCCACAAGGGCTCGCGCGGCCCTAATCTGAGCGGCCGTCAGCATGTCGTTTTATTATTAGTAAAGTGCATGATATTTTTCGCTTGTTGAATAGTGTCGTCGGTGATACTAAAGGAGTAATACACACTCAGGACTGGATGTCATGGACTCGCGCTCTAAGGCGGAGAGTACGGACGTGCGCGTGCGCAAACCATCGCGGCGCTTCGTGCTTGCTGGCGGCTCCGCAGCACCGTTTGTCACTGGCGCCGCCACCGATAGTGTCGACCCGGCGGTCGCGAGATGCGCGCGCTGGCTCGCCATCGACACCGAACAGCGCCGCCTCCAACTTGAGTGGGGCGCGCTGGAAGGCTGGCTGATCACGCACCGCAGTTGGTACAAACTCACGCCCGCCCAGCAGGCCGAAATCCCCGAAGGCGCTAGGCTCGCTGAGATTGACGCGCGGCTCGATGTGCTGGAGGTCGAGGGACACGCTCTCCTCAAAGCTATGCGACCGAGGCCAACGAAAAGCGTCGAGGCCGTTATCGCCAACCTTTCGGTAGCGGCGCGCCTGATCTTCGTGGAGGACCACCCCGAGGCGCACGACCTGATCACCCGCGCCGTCCGCGACCTTGCCACCTTCGCCGGTAAAAAGTGACTCGCCGCGTTCCCCGGCGACGCGGCGACATCGACCGCTCTTTGGCGGCGACGTTCCGCCGTAACGCCGCTGGGTTTCACCAAGGGGCAGAGGCGGCGCTGGCACGACACCCCGAGGGCACCCGCTACTTCCTGGCCATCGCCATCGAGCTAGCGTTGAAGGCGTACCTGCTCGACCGAGGAATCAGTGACGACTGGAACCGCGTCTATCTCCGGCACGATCTCGTCAAAGCGCTCCGGTTCGCTCGCCGCGCTGGCTTTACCGACGGTCCCGCCAAGCTCCCTGAGTTGGCGGCGCTCCTGAGCCCGTACTACAGCGTCCACGCCATCTCACAGATGTCGGCAGAGACCCTCGGGTCGGTCTGCTGGGTGGAGGCCTGCACGACCGTCCGCGCGCTCATTGACGCTGTCGTTGAGGCCGCCGGGGCAGATGCTCGTCGAGAGGGGGAAGCGTGATGGCCCGCCTTCCTCTGCCTTGGCCGATTGTCGTCAGCCAGTGGTGGCGCTGGCGACATCCCAGCCTGTGGCGCGGCAGGACCTTCGATCCGCATAACACCCAGCAGGTCATGTCCTACGCAGTCTTTCGGCTTCGCCGCGAGACACGAGTCGTCTTCCTGCTCAACCACATCAAGGCGCTCGACTACGCACTGATCGCCCGTCACCTCGGTCTCTCCGTTGCCGACGTCCAGACGAACTTGGCCGACGCGCTCTTCGAGATCTCGCGCACGGTCGACCTGATCGAGCGCGTTCGGCCTCCAATCAAACTTTCCAAAGCGGAGCCTCCCAATGTCTGACGACAAGGGACCATTCGCCGTATCGCGGCGTGCCGTGATCGGCGCCGCCAGCGCCGCGCCGGTGGTCGCGGGCGCGGGCGGCGGCGCAGCACCGGACCCGGCCGTGGCGCGCTGCGCCGAGTGGATGGCGCTTGACGCGGAGATCGACCGCTTGGGTCTACGCTGGTCGGACTTGGAGACGATCTTGGTGCGGAAGAAGCGTTGGGAGCGGATGACGCCCGACGAGCGCGCGGCGCTGTCGCCGACGCACGAGATGGACGCTATCGACAAGCAGCTTGAGCCGCTGTTCGAGCAGAGGGACGCGTGGTTGGAGGCTTCCTGCTGTGCGCGCCAGCGACATGTACGGGGTCGTCGCCAAGCTGGAGGTGGCGCTGCGGGTCATGGTCCATCAGCAGGGCGACGGCTACGACCTCTTCAAGGCGACGATGGAGGAGCTGCGCACCGCGCGCTGCCCATCCTGCGGGGCGCTTGTTTGCCAACGCTAACCCCGCCCCCTCCGGCAGCCGTCTTGCCCACCCCAACCTGCGGGAGCCAGGACCGGAACGGTCGGTGCTCGCCCTGGAGCGCTTGGAGAGCCTCTGCCGGGCGGGATGGTGCGGGTCAAGGGCGGCTTCGCCGTCGCTCCGCGAGACGCCCGCAGGGCGTCCCCTTGACGCGCGCCAGCCCGTCCGGCCCTTGTTCCACCAAGCGATCCAGGGCGTCTTGTCTCCGAGCGAAAGTCGGCGACGGCTGCAAGCTCAGTGGCCGGCCGGATAGGCCCGGCCAAGCCGGCTCGTCAGCGCACGCGTCTGAAGCGGACACGCTCCTTTCCAGCGATGAGAAAGGCGTCATAGCCGGCGCCCCCCCAGGACTTGCGCTGTACATGGCTCGTGTGCGGGTCGGTGGTGTTCGCCCACCACTGTTGACGGGCCGCGCTCTTGGGAAGCATGGCGCCGAGAATGCGCTCGATCTCGGCGAAGGTCAGTTCGAGTTCGTCTTCACGCTGGCGGCGCAGATGACCCGACAGGGGATCGTACTTGGACATTCCCCAGCATCGCCGATTGATCCGGACACGTCGAATCTGCACGCGACTAGCGCGAATGGAGAACGACCTTGAAAAGCCACGCTTCGGGGCGCTTGTGCCCCAAGCACTTTCCCGGATCGGCGGCGTTGCCAGCGATTCGGCCATGGAGACTTTCGTGACCGATAGCCCTGAAGCTCGCACGCCCAATATCGTCGATATCCACGTCGGGGGCCGCGTGCGTATGCGCCGCAAGATGCTGGGCGTCAGCCAGGAGACGCTCGCCGATGCGCTGGGGCTCAGCTTCCAGCAGGTGCAGAAATACGAGCGTGGCGCCAACCGCGTCAGTGCCAGCAAGCTCTACGAGATCGCCAAGACGCTTCAGGTCCCGGTGTCGTTCTTCTTCGATGGCCTGGCTGACCCGATGACGGACGAAGTCGATGAAGTCGGCGCCGCTGCCGAGCGCGTCGTCACGGAGTTCCTCAACACATCCGAAGGCCTGGAACTCGCCGAGATGTTCCCGAAGATCGGCCGGGGCCGCGTCCGTCGGCAGGTCCTCGATCTCGTACGCGCCATGGCCGACGACGAAGGCGCCGACAAGGTCTGACGATCTCTCATCGGGTGTTTGACGCGGAGCGGGCCTCCACCTCGAATGCGCGCTGTCCGCCGCGCCGCCAGAGCGCCAGGGTGTGCTCGGCGTCGTCGGCCTTCAACATCGTCGCCAAGAACGTGAAGGCTCCGTAGAGCGCGGCGCGATCATCGCGGGTGAGTTCGACGAGGCCGGACTTCTGGACCAGGCCGCCAAGCTCGATCAGGTGGCGGGTGCGCTCTCGCCGCTTCACCACCCACGCCCGCGTATCGCGCCTGGACCGCTGGGCTTCCAGGCGATAGCGCGCCGCTTTCGCTCGGCGCTTGGCATCACTGGTCGCCGCCAGCGCTAGGCCCAGGGGTGCTCGACCTACCGCGAAAGAACCCGGCGCCGCGCTTCTTCCAGCCCTCCTTGCGCACGGCGTTCCCGGCGTCGGCCAAATCCAGCAGTCCGCCGGCCAGGGTGTCGATATCCAAGGCGTCGGCGCCGGTGGCGATCACCAGCTCACCTAGCTGCCTGACCTTACGCTCCTTCAGGGTCTTGGCCTTGTCTTCGAGGTTCTTCAGTTCGGCGTCGAAGTCTCGTGGCTTGCGCATCCCAAGTCTCCAATTTTCGATGATGCGCTGATCGTAAAGCAGACGATCCGGGAATGCTCTAAGGTCGCCGGAACATACTGGGACGGGCCGGTCCCTCCCGAGATTCTTTCTTGGGAGGGCGCGCTTATACGTCGTGCCGACGTGCGCTCAGGATAGTAAGTGGTCTATCGCCATGGCGATCTACCACTTCTCTGTCAAAGTCATCAGTCGCGCCACCGGGGCCAGCGCCTTGGCCTCGGCCGCCTATCGCTCCGCCTCGCGGCTCCACGATGAGCGGCTGGATCGCGACCACGACTTCACGAACAAGAGCGGCGTCGTCCATTCCGAGGTGATGCTGCCGGATGGCGCGCCCGAGCACCTGTCGGACCGCGCCACCCTTTGGAACGCGGTCGAGGCCGGCGAGAAGCGTAAGGACGCCCAGCTCTCCCGCGAGGTCGAGTTCGCCATTCCCCGCGAGATGGACCAGGCGCAGGGCATCGCGCTCGCCCGCGACTTCGTCCAGCGCGAGATGGTCGATCGCGGGATGGTCGCCGACCTCAATGTGCATTGGGACATCGGCCCAGACGGTCTGGCCAAGCCCCACGCCCACGTCATGCTGTCGATGCGCGAGGTCGGCGAGGAGGGCTTTGGCGCCAAGGTTCGCGACTGGAACCGCACCGAGCTGGTCGAGCACTGGCGCGAGGCGTGGGCCGACCACGTCAACGAGCGGCTGGCCCAACTGGATATCGACGCGCGGATCGATCACCGCAGCCTGGAAGATCAAGGCATCGACCTGGAGCCGCAGCACAAGATCGGCCCGGCCGCCGGGCGCATGGCCGGCGAAGGCGTCGAGACCGAGCGGCTCGAAGATCATCACCGCATCGCCCGGGAGAACGGCGAGAAGATCATCGCCGATCCGCGCATCGCGCTAGACGCTATCACCCACCAGCAGGCGACCTTCACCCGCCGCGACCTAGCGATGTTCATTCACCGCCATTCCGACGGCAAGGAGCAGTTTGACCGCGCCATGAGCGCGGTGCAGGCCTCGCCCGAGATTGTGGCGCTGGGCCAGGACGGGCGCGGTCAGGACCGCTTCACCAGCCGCGAGATGCTCGCCGTCGAGGACCGGCTGCATCGCGCCAGCGAAGCGATGGCGGAACGCCAGACGCACGGGGTCAGCGAGCTGGAACAGCGGCGCGCCCTGGCGCGCGCCGAGCAGCGGGGCCTCGTCCTTTCCAGCGAGCAGAAAGCGGCGTTCGAGCATGTCACCGAGGGCCGGGACCTTGGCGTCGTTGTCGGCTATGCGGGCACGGGCAAGTCGGCGCTTCTGGGCGTCGCCCGCGAGGCTTGGGAAGGTGCCGGCTTTCGCGTTCAGGGCCTAGCCCTGTCGGGCATTGCCGCCGAGAATCTGGAGGGCGGTTCCGGCATTGCCTCGCGCACCATCGCCAGCCTGGAGCATCAGTGGGCGAAAGACCGCGAGTTGCTTGACGCCCGCGATGTGCTGGTGATCGACGAGGCCGGCATGATCGGCTCGCGGCAGATGGAGCGGTTGTTGTCAGCGGCCGAGAAGGCCGGGGCCAAGGTGGTGTTGGTCGGCGATCCGGAGCAGCTCCAGGCCATCGAGGCCGGCGCGGCCTTTCGGTCGATCGCCGAGCGTCATTCCCACGTCGAGATCACCCAGGTTCGCCGGCAGCATGAGGAATGGCAGCGCGACGCCACCCGACATCTGGCGACCGGCCGCGCGGGAGAGGCGCTGGGCGCCTACGACGCGCAAGGCATGGTCCATGCCGCCGAGACCCGCGACCAGGCGCGCGAGGACTTGGTCGAGCGCTGGGACCGCGAGCGCATGGCCGAGCCGAATAAGACCCGGATCATCCTCACCCACACCAACGACGAGGTACGCGAGCTCAATCTGACGGCTCGCGAGCGGCTGCGTGAGGCCGGCGCCTTGGGCAAGGACGTGACGGTGAAGGCCGAGCGCGGCGAGCGGTCGTTCGCGACGGGCGATCGACTGATGTTCCTGAAGAACGATCGCGGGCTAGGCGTGAAGAACGGCATGCTCGGAGAGATCGAGGGGGTATCGGCCGGCCAGATGACCGTGCGCCTCGACGCGGGCCGATCGGTCGTCTTGGACCTGAAGGACTACGCCCAGGTCGATCACGGCTATGCCGCCACCATCCACAAGAGCCAGGGCGTCACCGTCGATCGCGCGCATGTGCTCGCGACGCCGGGGATGGATCGTCACGGCGCCTATGTCGCCCTCTCGCGTCACCGCGACAGCGTGCAGCTCCACTACGGCCGCGACGAGTTCGAGGATCTCGGCAAGCTGACCCGCGCCTTGTCGCGCGAGCGGGCCAAGGACATGGCCAGCGATTTTGCGGAGCGGCGCGAGATCCATGTGCCGGCGTCGATGCGGCCGAAGGAGCCGCCGCAGCGCGAGCGCGGGATGTTCGATGGCTTTAAGCCGATCAACCCGCCGCGTCAGCCGGTGACGGTGACGCGGAAGATCGGCCAGTTCGACCAGCAAAGCACGATCGAACGTCACGCCCGCGCCGCGGTCGACGTCTTGCGGATGAACGACCGCGGCTTGCCGGTGCCGGCGCACCAGCGGCAGGCGCTGGTGGATGCCCGCGAGGCCATGGGCGAGGTCGGCCCTCACGCCGCCAAGGATCTGGAGCGGGCCTACATGCGAGAGCCTGGTCTGGCCAGCGAGATCGCTTCCGGTCGGACACAGCGGGCGATCCAAGTTCTTCAGCTTGAGACCGAGGTGCGGGCCGATCCACGTTTGCGGGCAGATCGATTCGTCGAGCGTTGGCAGAGTCTGGAGCGTCAGCGATCAGCGCTGCACTTCGAGGGCGACATGACGGGCGCCCGTCAGATCAAGGATCGCATGGGCGCTATGGCCAAGAGCCTGGAGCGGGACCCACAGGTGGAGTCGCTGCTTCGGACGCGGCGCGTTGAGTTGGGCCTTCCAGCCGAGCTGGGCCGCGGCGTTGGTGAGGGATTGTCGCGATATCTCGGGTTGGGACGAGGCCGTGGAATCGGCCTTTAAGACCACACCTCAGCTAGGGCGCTAGATAACCAATGCCTCGGCGCGCGAACCCTTCGCCATCGCCATCGCGATTGCATCGAAAAGAGGTTGCATCTGGACGGGCTTGCGCAAGAGGTCGTCCGCTCCCGCCACCAGGGCTCGCGCGCGTAGATCAAGCCCATCATCAGCCGTGACCATCAGAATGGGCAGTTGCGCTTTGGCGTCCGATCGCGCCCGGATTGCGCGGATGGCCGTTAAGCCGTCCATGCCGGGCATACGGAAATCCATCAGGACGATGTCAAAGGGCTGAGCCTCGATTAACGCCAAGCCGACTTCAGCGGTCTCGGCTTCGACCATCTCGACCTCTGCGGTCGACAGCATGCTCTTCACGACCAGCCGGTTCATTGCGTTGTCGTCCACGAACAGCACACGCATCTTAGACTTCCTTTTAAGCTGCGTCGGCGACGACATCGGCCGCGAACAATTCCCGCAGGCGCTCGGGCAATTCACCCGCCGCGATCGGCTTTTGGACGACGAGATCCGCGCCGACGGCTCGCAGTGATCCCGCCTCCTCAGGCTCACCGGCCCACAGCACGACGATCCGTGCGGCTCTCGCCTCGCCGGCGAAATCCGCCAAAACCTCAGCGGCTTCGCGCTGGGCCTCGGACAGGGTCTTGCCTTCGAGGAGCACCAGATCACAGGCGCGGCCGGCGATAACCTGGCGGGCCTCTCCAAGCGTCGCGACGATCTCGAGGTGGGCAACCTGGGCCGAGAGCGCCGCCTTCAGGACGCCTCGCGCCAAGGGGTTGGCTTCGACGAGCAGCACGGTGGCGTCCTGCAGCGCGGTGGCCGCCCCTCCGTCCGCCACAACGATTTCGGTTAGAGGCAGCCGGACAATGAAGCGAGACCCGCCGCCCAGCTCGCTTTCCACCTGCAATGTGCCGCCCATCGCAGTGGCCAGTCGACGACAGATCGGCAACCCCAGGCCCGTACCGCCATACTTGCGCGTTGTGCTGGCATCGACCTGGGTGAACGGTTCGAATATGCGCTCGAAATGTTCCGGCGCGATGCCGATGCCGGTGTCGGTGACGGTGAACACCAAGGTGTCGCCGTTCTCCGATCGCTCGACGCCGCTGGTCAGCGAGATTTCGCCCGCCTCGGTGAACTTGATGGCGTTGGCCAGCAGGTTGAACAGAATTTGGCGGAGGCGGCCGGCGTCCTCGTCGATCAGGGCCGGCGCTTGGGCGCGGTCCCCGGTCAGGCGCAGGCCCTTTTCCAAGGCCTTATCGGTCCAGACCGCAAGCGTCTCGTCGAACAGGCGGCCCAGGTCCATCGGCGCCTTCTCGATGGCGATGGTCCCGCTCTCCATCTTGGCGACGTCCAGCAGGTCCTCCACCAGGGCCAGCATGGTCTCCCCGCTCGCGTGGACCAGACGGATCTTTTCGCGAACCTCGGCAGGCAGGGTCGGATCGGCCAGGACCACCTGGGTCATACCCATCACCCCGTTAAGCGGCGTGCGGATCTCGTGGCTCGTCATAGCCAGAAAGTCGGTGCGCGCCTTGAGCGCGTTGTCCAGCGCGACGTTAGCAACGGCCAGTTCGTCGTGGGCAGCCTGTATGCTATCGCGGCTTTCGCGCATGTGATCAGCCAGCTGTCGCAGATGAGCTTCGCGCGCCTGCACCACCGCTTCGGCGCGGCGCTTGAGTTCAGCGCGCACCAGCCAGGCCATGCTCAAAACCTGGGTCAGGATCAGGACGCCGGGGCTGAAGGAAACCGGGGTCCACGCCTGAAGCACCACCGGCAGAATGATTACCGCCCCGGCCACAAACAGATGGCGGCGCAGCGCCGCGCCGTAGTTGGCGCTGTCTCTAGGGCGCAAGAAGAACGCCACAAGGGCCGCGCAGATGACCAGCAGTAGAAGGCCCGGCGTCTGTAGTGCGCGGCCAACGAGAAGGCTTTCATAAGCCAGGGCGTGAACATACACGCCCTGCATGATCCCGCCCTTCGGCGTAGCGAACTGGTCGCCCAGTTCGATGGCCGTCGAGCCGATTAGGACGTTGCGGCCACGGACCAAATTCAGATCGAACTTGCCGGCGTAGACGTCCTTGAAACTGATCCTAGGCACGGCGTTGGCGTTGAAGCTGTAGTCGATCAGGAATTCGCCCGAGTCCGGAGAGCGGCCCAGCAGCGTTGCCGCCATCGAGGGGCGCAGGCCGGCGGGGGTGTCAAATCCCAGCTTATAGCGCCGCACACGCCCATCGGCGTCGACCGGAACGTTGACGCTGGCCAGCACGACATCCTCGGTCAGGGCGTCTAACGGGCGGGTGCTGATGGTGCGGCCGTCGGGGCCGCGCCCGGCCTGGGCGAAGGTGGGCATGATGACCTGGCCGGGCCAGCGCCGAACGGTCGCGGCCAGCGCCTCGTCGGCGGCGGCCGAGGAGCGGGAGCTGAAGTCGACGTCGAGTCCAACAACCTTGGCGCCGGCGCCGTTCAGATTGTCGATTACCCGCGCGAACCGGTCCCGGCCCCAGGGCCAGGTTCCGGCGGCGCGCAGGCTCTCGGCGTCGATCTCGACGACGGTCAGCGTTGCGCTGGGCGGCCGCTTGAGCAACTGGAAGCGCCACTGCGAAAGAGCGTCGTCCAGCGGATGCAGGGCCCCGGCCTGAGCGGCAAGCGCCGCGCACGCCGTAACCAGCGCCACGCCAATGGCCGACCGCAAACGCGCGCCAAAGATCGTTTTAATCTCGATCAAGACTTAACCCTTGGGTTTGCCGTTGCCGTTGCCCGTAGATCCGCTGTTTCCATTGTTGCCGGAGTTGCCGTTGCCCTGACCATTGTCGGTCGAGCCCGCATTTCCATTGCCGTTCCCGCCAGCGTTGCCCTGGCCTTGGCCGTTGTTCCCGGAGTTGCCGTTCCCGGTGTCACCCGCATTGCCGTTGCCTTGGCCGTTTCCGTTCGAGCCTGAGGTCCCGTTGCCATTGCCGGCGTTGCCGTTGCCCTGGCCCTGGCCGCTGTTTCCGGAGTTGCTATTGCCGGTGTCACCGGAACTGCCGTTGCCTTGACCGTTGCCGTTCGACCCTGAGTTTCCGTTGCCGCCGGCGTTGCCGTTGCCCTGGCCTTGGCCGCTGTTGCCGGAGTTGCCGCTGCCGCTGCCGCTGCCGGTGTCACCGGAACTGCCGTTGCCCTGACCGTTCCCGTTCGAGCCTGAGTTTCCGTTGCCATTGCCACCGGCGTTGCCGTTGCCCTGGCCTTGGCCATTGTTCCCTGAGTTGCCGTTCCCGCTAGTCCCGGAATTGCCGTTGCCCTGGCCGTTGCCGTTCGAGCCTGAGTTTCCGTTGCCACTGCCGCCGGCGTTGCCGTTGCCCTGGCCTTGGCCATTGTTCCCCGAGTTGCCGTTCCCGCTGGTCCCGGAATTGCCGTTGCCTTGACCGTTGCCGTTCGAGCCTGAGTTTCCGTTGCCATTGCCGCCGGCGTTGCCGTTGCCCTGGCCTTGGCCATTGTTCCCCGAGTTGCCGTTCCCGCTGGTCCCGGAATTGCCGTTGCCCTGACCGTTGCCGTTCGAGCCTGAGTTTCCGTTGCCATTGCCACCGGCGTTGCCGTTGCCCTGGCCTTGGCCATTGTTCCCCGAGTTGCCGTTCCCGCTGGTCCCGGAATTGCCGTTGCCCTGGCCGTTCTCGTTCGAGCCCGTAGTCCCGTTGCCGCTGCCGCCGGTACCGCCGTTGCCGCTGACCTGACCTTGACCGTTGTTCCCGGAATTACCGTTACCCTGGCCGTTGCTGTTGGAGCCGCTGTCGCCGTTACCGTTGCCGGCGCTCGCACCGGTGTTCGATCCGGTAGTGCCACCGGTATGGCCCAGGTTTTCCGTTGCCGTCCCAGGGCGTCCCGAACCGTCTGCGCCAGCGGCTGGGCTGGCGATGTCGCCGCTCGCCGCGAGGCTGACATGGGCGATCGCCACGGAAGCAGCCGGGATGGCACCGCCCGATGAGGCCGGGCCCTCGCTAGCAACGGAAGCGACCACGTTCGCCGTCGGCGCCATAGGCGCAGCCACGCCCGCACTTGCTGTCCCAGGACCCTCGACGAGCCCCCCCGACACCGCACCGTAGTCCAACGACACGGTCTGTGCGGGAAGGGGTGCATCGACACTCGCGCGCGGCGTTTCGACGTTGAGCTGCTCGGGCGCCGCCTTGGACACCACGCCTGTGGCCCCAGCTCCCACATCGCGCGTCGCGCTGCCTTGGTTGGCGTGAACCTCGACCAAGCCCTCGGCGACGTGGACGGAGTCGGCGCCCATCTCGACGTTGACGGTGAAGGTGGTGCCCTTCACGACAGCGGCTAGCAGCGGGGTCTCCACGCGGAAGTGCTGCGAAGGCTTTTTGTCGACTTGGAACAGGATCGAACCCAGATCCTGCATGACGCGGGTCATACCGTCGTTTGACTCTGGCGCTACCGACATGCGGCTGTTGGGGCCAAGGGTGATGCGCTGCTTGCCATTGAATAAGGCCGCGCGGCCGCCTGCGGCCGTCGTAACCATGCTCCCGACCGGTAGGACCTGATCGGCGACGGCGGGCGACGGAGCCTTACCAGGGGCTGCCACACGGACGACGCCGGCGACCTCGACCAGTTTCCAGTCCGCCGCGAAGGCGCCCGTAGCGCTCAGCGCAATCGCCGAAACCGCGACGGCCATACGGGTCAGACCCATGGTAGTACCTCTATACCTGCCAATCGATGTAGTTGGTCAGACATAAACCCACGAAGCTAAATCTCTCCTAACTTCCGTAGTTTCGAAGCGCGCTTAACAGTGGATTTATCTATCCCTGCCACTGTCTTCGTTGTGGGACATCTCGTATCGAATGCTAAGCGTCTGCTAGTCGACATAGCCTTTGCCAGGTTATGCGCCTGCCTGCTAGCGACTATTCTTGCAACGTTGAGTATTTCAACGCCGGCCCTTGCCCAGCAGCCGCTGCCCCCTCAAGCCCAGTCCAGCGAGCGTTTCGTCCTGACAGGCCTGACGATCGACGGGGTTAGCGCCTATCCGCTGAAGCAGCTGGCACCGCTGTATTCCGACTATCTGACCCGCGAAGTCGGCATGGAAGACCTGGTCAAGATCGCCCAGGCCATCACTGACAAGTATCGCGCCGATGGTTATTTCCTGTCGCGCGCCGTCGTGCCGCCACAAGTCCCGGGCGGCCACGCCCGCATCCGCGTCTACGAGGGCTATATCGATCAGATCGAGGTCACGGGCGACGCGGCCCCGGCCGTCGAGGCCCTGCTTGACGGTGTCTCAGGCCGGCGACCCTTACGCCTCGCGGACCTGGAGCGCCGCTTGACCTTGGCGCGCGATCTTCCGGGCGTCCGGCCGAGCACCCGCATTGAACCTAATCTTGATGACCCGGCGCGGCACAAACTTGTCGTCGTCGCCGGCCTCAAGCGCTGGACCGGCAGTATCTACGTCGATAACCGTGGCGCTCGATCGCTGGGGCCGGTGCAGGCCAATGTCCGCCTAGCCCGCAACGGTGTCGTCGCGGCGGGTGACCAGCTGGCGCTGTCGGTAATGACCGTACCCAACGATCCAGGCGAGTATGTCCAGGCCGACTTGGCCTACGGAGCGCCGCTGGCGGGCGAAACACGCCTGCGTGTCGGCGCTTCGGCCTCTCGGTCGCGCCAAGGCAGCGCTCCTCAGAACAATACCGTCGGCACCGAGAGCCAGGCCGTCAGCCTGCGGCTGGCCCATCCCATCGTCCGCGACCGCAAAACAGCTGTCTGGGCTGCGGTCGCGCTGGACGGCCGGCACGTCGAACAGTCTTACCGCAACGGTGGGGCCTACAGTGACGATCTGCGGGTCGCGCGTGCCTCGATTCAGGCGGACAGCGGCACTAACCGCTCTTCGATTAGCGGATATGCCCAAGTATCGCGCGGACTCCAGGTTCTTGGCGCCACGCGCACGCCCAGCCGCAGCCACTCGCGCTTCGATGCCGATGGCGGCTTCTGGAAGGTCAATGTCGGCGCCAGCCACTATCGCGACCTTGGCAAGCGCATGGGCATCTATGTCTCCACAGACGCCCAATGGAGCCCCAACCACCTGTTGCTCTCCGAGGAGTTCGCGCCCGGCGGCCTGCCATACGGACGGGTCTACAATTATGGCGAAATCTCAGGCGATAGCGGCGTTGGCGCCATGGCCGAGTTGCGGTACGGCGTCGCGCCGAAAAAGGCCGGGCCGGTCAGTTTCGTTCAAGCCTACGCCTTCGTCGATGGCGCCAAGGTGTGGAACACACCCTCAGTCTATAGCCTGCGCTCGGCGGCCTTCTCGTCAGCCGGCGGCGGTCTGCGGGTGACGGTGAACAACAAGATCACAGCGCGCGTCGAGGCGGCTAAGCCCTTGACCCGCACGCCCTACGAAACCGGCGACAAAGACTGGCGCGTCTTCGCCGCGATCTCTGCGTCGTTCTAACCTAGATCAGCGTTTGACCGCCGCGTTCGGAGATCGCTCTCCCGATCGTGTCGAACAGGTTTTCCATCGCGACCGGCTTCATCATAACGTCGTCGGCGCCTGCGGTCAGGCATTGGTGACGGATGTCAGAGGCCATGTCCGCAGTCACGACGACAATCGGCAGATTGGCCTTGGCATCATCGCGCGCGCGAATAGCGCGGATGGCGGTCAGACCGTCCATGCCGGGCATACGCAGGTCCATCAGGATCAGGTCGTAGTCGTTGTTTTCGATCATGCGAAGACCGGTCTCGGCTTCCGGGGCCTCGGCCAAATCTAAGCCCGCGACCGACAACATGTCCCGAACCACTCGGCGGTTCATGGCGTCGTCCTCGACGAACAAAATCCGCAATTCCAAACTCCCAATACTGGATGCTGCGTTCATCGACTGAAACGCGAGCTTGGACAATCCCTTATGATACCGTCGACTTTCCGACAGTATTGCCAGGACTTATCCGGCCATACCTTGTGTGGACGCCCTTGGCAGCTTGAACGGCGAGGCTTGGCGAGCGAACGCCGTACCGAAGTCCTTGTCGCCCAACAGGTCGGCGAGTGCTGAAAGCTCCAACGGTTTGGAGACAAAGTAGCCTTGGATGTGATCGCACCCCATCACACGAAGCAGAGCCAGCACCCCGGCTGTCTCAACGCCCTCGGCCGTAACCTCCATACCGAGCGCATGGGCCACGTCGATCGTCGAGCGAACCAATAGTGGATCGCGATGACTAGACGTCAGCGTCGAGATGAACATCTTGTCGATCTTCAACTCGTGGGCGGGCATCTGCTTAAGATACGAGAGCGACGACAGGCCTGAGCCGTAGTCGTCGATGGCGATCTTCAGGCCGGCGCCCACCAGCAACTGCAAGTTGGCCAGGGCGCGCTCCGGGTCATCGATCACCGCAGTCTCGGTAATCTCCAGGCCCAGAGCGCAGCCGTCGAACTGGCGCACCGTATCCAGGATCCAGGCGCAAAACGAAACATCCGCAAGGAGGCGACCAGAAAGGTTGAGATAGACAGTGACCGGTTTGCCTGAACCGGCAAGCCAGGCTTGATCCGAAATGGCTTTGCGCACCACCCATCGGGTAATGTCGGCGATCAGGCCCGTTTCCTCCGCCAAACCGATGAAGACCTCCGGAGAGATCCAGCCTTTCGAGGAATGACGCCACCGCAGCAGGGCCTCGACGGACAGAACCGATTGGGAGGCGACATGCAGCTTGGGCTGATAGACGAGCGACAGGGCGTCGTCCGCCAGAGCCGCGCGCAGGTCACGCAACATTGCGCTGGTCTCGGCAGCCTGCTGGAGGTCGGCCTCTCGATAGGCCAGAACCCCGCGTCCCTTGGCTTGGGCCTCGATCAATGCGTCGGCGGCGCAGTCGGCCGCATATTCCCCGTGCCGCGCGCGGCTGGCGAACCCGATGACAACCTCGAGATCAAACACCTGGCCGTCGACGTGCAACCGTTGTTCAAAGGCGACCTCGAGCCTGGCCAGCGCCGCAGCGGCGTCAGCTTCATCAGCGGCGCTGAAGCCGAACTCCAAGCCCGCCCGGCCGACGCGCCCAAGGCGCGATTCTGGCAGTAGAGCTTTTAGGCGTTCGGTCGTTTCAGCGATAATGCGGTCGGCGACAGAAGACCCCAGCTCACGGCGCAGGTGGCTCAGGCCCTTGATCGACATTGCGGCGACATAGCCGCTAGCGTCGCCGGTGAAGTCCCTGACGCTTGCAGCGCCTGCCGCACTGAGCGCCGAAGCCTCCAGCTGAGCGGCGATTTGATTGAACGCGCGTTCCGCGGCTGTGCCGCCAGGCGCGCGCAAGCCGCGTTCGCCGGCGGCCAAGCGCGACCAGCCCGCCTCGATGTCAAAGGCTTCAGCTTCACATACTGAAGTTTGCGACGTGAGCGCGTCCATGATCATGAGATGATCTTGCAGGCTCTAATTTCAGATTAATTGTTACAGACCGGTGGCCGTGGGTAAGCTTGGCCTTAAGAAATGACGTCTCTTGCGGGCGTCATATTGTCACGGAGCAATCACGGCGCTTGGAAGATTTTTGCGCGAGCGGGGTCTCATTGTGAAGTTGGCTGGCTAATCTGGCGCAGTCCCTAGGGAGCTCGCCACGCGCCACCTTGTGCCGCCCCAGCCCAAACATTGTGTGGGGAAAAACGTGGGCACGGCCCATCGCCCGCTGCCGATAAGCATTCAATTACAATGACTTAAAGGGGGTCCTTGGTGGAGCCGAGGGGAATCGAACCCCTGACCTCCTCATTGCGAACGAGGCGCTCTACCATCTGAGCTACGGCCCCAAGGAGCGGCGGAGATACGGCCCCTGAAGCCGCTCGTCAAGCGGGGTTCTCGCACCGCTCTTTGGCAATCGCCTTGTCAGTTGGGGCGCGGCGCGGCAAGAAGCTTCGGCGTCACCACGGAAGTCTCATGGCCCCGATCATTCAACTCGTCTTCTTCATCCTCAACGCCCTGCTCGAGCTGCTGTGGTGGGCCATCGTCATCTCGGCGATCCTGAGCTGGCTGTTCGCGTTCGACGTGATCAACCGCCGCAACCAGTTCGTCTACAACGTCGCCACCTTCCTGGACCGGGTGACGGATCCGATCCTGGCGCCGTTCCGCCGGATCATTCCGTCGATCGGCGGCGTCGACATCAGCCCGATCATCGTGCTGCTGCTGCTGCGCGGCATCCAACGCTTCATCATGCCGGCGCTGGAAGTTTCGCTGCTGAACCTGCTCGGCTAAGGGCCTTGGCCGAGGTCCTGGCCGTCCGCCTCACCCCGCGCGGCGGCCGCGACGCGGTCGATGGCTGGGCGCTGGACGCGGACGGCCGGCCCTATCTGAAGGTGCGGGTGGCCAGCCCGCCCGTGGATGGGGCGGCCAACGCCGCCCTGACGGCCTTCCTGGCCAAGACCCTGAAGATCTCGCGCTCGGCCGTGCGCCTGACCTCCGGCGAGACCGCCCGCGTCAAGCGCCTGGAATTGGACGGAATCGCCCCCGAAGACCTGACGAAGGCGTTCGGACCGAAACCGTGACTCCCCATTTTGGGCCAAGCCATTGACGGTGCGACATTCTTTCACTCCATCTTAGCCCTTCACGGCTAGGTGTCACCCGAGGCTAGGATCGCGTTCGATCTGTCTTGGAGGCTGAGCGCTACATGGGCGCGGGTGTCGAAAACAGCGATGTGATGCGCGCCCTCGCCGCTCGGCGGGCCAACACCTATCTGCGCCTGAGCGTCACCTTCGCCATCGCCCTGCTGCTGGACCTGTTCGTCGGCATGGACTGGGTGTGGCTCTGGGCCGCGCTCTACACCGCGATACAGCTGACCGAGCTGGCCCTGGCCCGCTGGATGCTGAAGCGCCCCGAGCGCGTCCGCGGCGTCTGGAAGCGGCTGACCCTGAATGTCATTCCCTTCCTGACCTCGACGGTGTTCGGCTCGTTGTCGATCCCGCTGTTCGCTTCACACGCCCGCTTTGCGCCCACCCTGGGCGGCATGTTGCTGGCCGGGGCCCTGCTGAACGTGGTGGTGGTCAATGGCAGCCGGCGCTCGGCGACCCTGTCGGCGGCCGCTCCGCATGTGCTTTACCTGCTGGCCGTACCGTTCGTAGCGCGAGCGGCCAATCCGGGCTCGCCCCTGGCCAACGCCTTGTGGCTGGGCGCCCTGATGCTGGTGGCCAGCGTCGCGGTGGCCGCCCGCACCCTCAGCACCGCCATGAAGGCCGAGGCCGACGCCAAGCTGGAGGCCGAACGCCGCCGCTACGAGGCCGAGGAAGCCGTGGCCGCCAAGTCGGCGTTCGTGGCCATGATCAGCCACGAGCTGCGCACCCCGATCAGCGCCATCCTGGCCGGCGCGGGACGCCTGCACAGCGAGGTCCCAGAGGCCAGCGCGAAGGTCCACGCCCAGCTGATCGCCGACGCCGGCGGCCTGATGCGCACCCTGCTGAACGACCTGCTGGATTTCTCGCGGCTGGAAGCGGGCCGGATGTCGGTCGAGAACACCGCCTTCAACCTGCGCCAGACCCTGGCCGACACCCTGCGCCTGTGGCGGCCAGAGGCCGCTCGCAAGGGTCTGCGCCTGCGCATCGAGGGCGCGGCTGGTCTGCCCCGCTGGGTCAGCGGCGACGGCATGCGGCTGCGTCAGGTGCTGAACAACCTGCTGAGCAACGCCATCAAGTTCACGGCGCGCGGCGGCGTCACCATCAATCTGCACGCTCGCGAGGACGCGGACGGCGTGCGTCTGACCATCGACGTCATCGACACCGGGCCGGGCATCGACCAGGCCGTGCTGCCGCGCCTGTTCACCCCGTTCGACCAGCTGAGCAGCGCCGTCGTGCGCCAGCACGGCGGATCGGGCCTGGGCCTAGTGATCAGCCGCGAGCTGGCCCGTCTGATGGGGGGCGACCTGACCGCGACCAGCGCGCCCGGGTTCGGCGCGCACTTCACCCTGGTCGCCACCTTCGACGCCGCCGAAGCGCCGCCCGCCGCGATCGAGGGCCCCTCGCTCACCGGCCTGCGGGTTCTGGTGGTCGATGACCATGTGGTCAATCGCCGGGCCATCGAGCTGATCCTGCAGCCGTTCGGCGTCGACACGACCCTGGCCGAATCCGGCGAGGAAGCCCTCGAGCTGCTGGGCTCCGAAGTGTTCGACGCCGTGCTGATGGACGTCTACATGCCCGGCCTGGACGGGCGCGAGACCACCCGCCGCCTGCGCGCCGGGACCGGTCCGAACCGCACTGTGCCAGTCGTCGCCGTCACCGCCTCGGCCACACCCAAGGACTGGGACGAATGCGCTGAGGCGGGCATGGACGCCCACGTCTCCAAGCCGATCGACCCGGCCGAACTGTTCGGGGCCTTGGCTCAGGTGCTGGCGCGCGACGACTCTGCCATATCCGCATCCAACGCAGCCTGATCCAGCAGCGCCGCCAGACGCTGCGTTAGCGCCGGCTCGTCCTTGAAAGCGCATTCCCAGATCGTCTCGACCCGCCAGCCGGTCGCCCGCAAGGCTTCGGTCGAACGTTCGTCGCGGGCCTTGTTGCGCGCCACCTTGGCCAGCCAGTAGTCGCGATTGTTCTTCGGTACACGCGACCCCCGCGCGCAGTCGTGGCCGTGCCAGAAACAGCCATGGACGAAGAAGGCTAGCCGGCGTCCGGGCATCACCAGGTCGGGATTGCCCGGCAGGTCCTTGCGATGCAGGCGGTAGCGCGCGCCCAGGCCCGTCAGGATACGGCGCAGGGCCATCTCCGGCTTGGTGTCCTTGCTCTTGACCCGCGCCATGACGGCCGAGCGCTTGGCGGCGTCATAGACGTCGGCGCTCAAGGCCGGGTCTCCGACGGGAAACGGCCCAGGCGCAAGGTCCCGGTCAGCAGCAGGACGCCCAATTGCTTGAGGCCCGGCCAACGGGACATCGGGGTGAAGAAGAGATCGCGCATCAAGGGCCAGAACGCGCCATGGGCCTGGAACAGCGGCGTCAGCCCCTTGGAGGCCAGCTGATAAATGCCTGTGTGCCGCCGCCGCTGGCCCTGCCAGGCGCGTACGGCCATGGCGGTCGGACGCTGGTCCTGGTTCAGCCGCGCAGCCAGCTCGACAGCGTCGACCAGGGCGAGATTGGCCCCCTGCCCCAGCTGCGGGCTGGTGCCGTGGGCGGCGTCGCCCAACAGGACGCAGGCCTCGCGACTCCAGCGCCCCACCGAGACGTCGCGATAGATCGCGCGGGAGAAGCCTGCCCAGTCCTCGCGGCCTTCCAGCAGGGCGGCGGCCTCGGGCCACAGCGGCGCGAGGCGCTCACGCCGCCAGATCTCGAAGTCGCCGGCCAGGCAGGCGTCGATATCGGCCACCGGCAAAGACCAGAACAGGCTGACCTGGTTCGTCTCGCCTTCGGGACCGCGCCCGACCGGCAGGACGCCCGTCATCACCTCGGCCCGGTGATAGACCTGCCGGAGGGCGCCGGCGAAGCGGCTGTCGATGTCCGTGGCGTTGGTCCAGACCGCGCCCCATGGATAGACGGGCGCCCGCGCTCCGGGGCGGACCGCTGAACGCAGGGCCGAGCCCGAACCGTCCGCGATTACCGCCAGGTCGAACGGCCCGAAGGCGCGGCCACGCTCGTCGTGCAGAACGGGCTTCTCCGGGTTCTCGATGCGAAGAATGCGGGCGTCGGTGACGACCGTGACCCCGGCGGGGACGAGAGCGTCGTGCAGCGTGTCGAACAGCACCGCGCGGTGAATGCCGACGCCATGCGCGCCGGTCCGCCAGTCGCCGTAGTCGAGGTCCATGACCTGGCGACCACGGGTGTCGTGACCCTCCAGCCGCTCCACGCGCGCCCCGGCGGCGCGGATCGTCTCGTCCAGGCCGAGCGCCTTCAACGCCGCGAGACCCGTCGGCTGCAGAAGCAGGCCGGAACCTAGCGGGCGCGGGGCGGCGAAGGCCTCGAGCAACGTGACCTCATGGCCCCGGCGCGCGAGCGCGAGGGCGGCGGCCATGCCGCCGACCCCGCAACCAACAACGCCGACCCGCAAGGTGGTCAGAGACCCTCGAACAGGGCCGTGGACAGGTAACGTTCGGCGAAGCTGGGGATGATCGCCACGATGGTCTTGCCCTTGTACTCGTCGCGCAGGGCCAGATCGAAGGCGGCGACCAAGGCCGCGCCCGAGCTGATGCCGATCGGCAGGCCCTCGACGGCCGCCGCGCGGCGGGCCATGGCGAAGGCGTCGTCATTGCCGACCTGGACAATGTCGTCGATCACGCCGCGATCCAGCACACCGGGCACGAAGCCGGCGCCGATGCCCTGGATCTTGTGCGGGCCGGGCGCGCCGCCCGACAGCACCGGCGAGGCTTCCGGCTCGACGGCGACCATCTTCAGGGATGGCTTGCGCGCCTTCAGCACCTGGCCGACGCCGGTGATCGTGCCGCCGGTGCCGACGCCCGAAACCACCGCATCGACGGCGCCGGCGGTGTCGTTCCAGATCTCCTCGGCGGTCGAGACGCGGTGGACCAGCGGGTTGGCGCTGTTCTCGAACTGCTGGGGCATGACCGCCCCGGGCGTGGCCTCGACCAGTTCCTGGGCGCGGGTGACGGCGCCGCGCATGCCCTTCTCGGCCGGGGTCAGCTCCAGCTTGGCGCCCAGCAGCAGCAACATCTTGCGGCGCTCGACCGACATGCTCTCAGGCATGACCAGGATCAGCTTGTAGCCTTTAGCGGCGGCCACGAAGGCCAGGGCGATGCCGGTATTGCCCGAGGTCGGCTCGACGATGGTCGCGCCGGGCTTGAGGATGCCCTGGGCCTCCAGCGACTCGATCATCGAGGCGCCGATGCGGTCCTTGACCGAGGCGATCGGGTTGAAGAACTCCAGCTTGGCCAGCACCTCGCCCTTGGGGTTCAGCTCGGCCGACAGGCGCGGCAGGCGGATCAGCGGGGTGTCGCCGATGGTGTCGATGATCGAGTCATAGACCTTGCCGCGACCAGCGCGCTTGAATCGCGCGGCGTCATACAGGGAGGAAGCGTCGTCCATCGGAAGGCCTCTGAGCGTGGAGGTTGCGGGAAGCGCCAAAAAAAAGCGAGGGGCAACTTAGACCCCCAATTCCCAGCTGTCAGGAGGTCATTCGGCGGCGAGGCTTGCAGTTTTGCTATAGACCAGCGGCTCCAGCAGGCTTTGGGCCAGCCAGCGCACGGCCGGAACCGCGACGCCGTCGCCGATCACCTGCAGGCCGGCCGTCTGCGAGCGCGGCAGGACGTAGCTTTCGGGCAGGCCCATCAACCGCGCGCCCTCGCGGGGACTGACCAGCCGCGAGCGGACGACGCCGTTGTCGATGACCAGCAGCGTCTGGCGCGAGGAGCCGCCGCGCGGCGTGCGCAGGCAACCCGCGAGACCGTCGAACCGCACCTCGGCCCGCTGCTCGCCGCCGCGCATTCGACGGAACACCGCTCCGACCGAGCGACCGCCTTCGCGGACCCGCAGCTCGACCGCCTGGCGGTGGGTGGGGGCCATCAGCGCCAGCAGGGCCTGCGTTCGCTCGTCCGCGTTCCAGGTCACGGCGGCGTCGTCCTCCAGCACCACCGCCAGGTCGGTGTTGCGGGCCGGCGGCGAGGGCACGCCCCACCAGATCCAATGCGCCTTCAGGTCGTCGGGCAGGCGCGCGGCGGCCTCGCGCACGGCGCGGGTGTGGAAGGCGCTGCCGCCTTCCAGCTCGCCGGGCTCCAGGCGGGTGGCGACCACGAACACACGGGGACGCGACTGCGGGGTGAAGGCGGCCGCGTCGATCTCCAGCGCTCCGAAGCGGTAGCCCTCTTCCGACAGCACCCCGCACAGGGCGGTGAAGTCGTCGCCGCCGTGCGAGGTCAGCAGGCCCACGACGTTCTCGATGACGATCACCGGCGGGGCGCGCCCTTCGGCGGACAGCGCCTTCATCAGGGTCCAGAAGCCGAAGAAGGCCGAGGACTTGCCGCCGGCCAGGCCCGCGCGGGCGCCGGCCAGGCTGAAGTCCTGGCAAGGGCTGGACGCCCAGGCCAGATCCGCGGTCGGCAAAGCCTCGGCGGTCAGGGCGAAGACGTCGCCGGTGTGGAAGTGCCCTTCAGCGTCGGCGAAGTTGGCGCGATAGGTCTCGGCCTTGACCGCGTCGAAGTCGTTGGCGAAGGCGCAGGACCAGCCATCGCCCAGACCGAGGCGGGCCATGCCGCCGCCGGCGAAGAATTCCAGGAAAGTGGGGGGCGTCGAGCGATTCATCACGTTGAACTCTAGCGTTCGTCGTCGGCTGAGGGGATAGACAAAGACATGCGCATCCACGCCTTCCTCATCTCCGCTCTCCTTCTGACCGCTTGCGGTCAGACCCCCATGGGTTCGGCTGAGGAAGCGCCGCCGCCGGCCGATGCGCCGATGACGGTGGGCCCCGACTATTCCGGCGATTTCGACGCCGTGGGGACCGAGCCGTTCTGGAACGTGAAGGTGCGCGAAGGCAGCGTGACTCTGTCGCGCCCAGACCACGCCGACGTCGCTCCAGCCAATCCCGGCGTACGGGCCGATGGCGAGCAGGGTGTCTGGGACGCCACCATCGGCGAGGACCAGCGCCTGGTGCTGCGCGTCACCCCCGGCGAGTGCTCGGACGGCATGTCCGACCGCCGCTACGGCTATGTGGCCGAGGTGTGGATCGACGGCGAGACCCTGAAGGGCTGCGCATCGAAGACCCAGGATCTGGCGGAACAGCCGAAGCCTTAGGGCAGAGCGCCCCCTCCGGCCCTTCGGGCCACCTCCCCCGCTTCGCAGGGGAGGAGCGTTCTTTCCTCACCCGTGAAACGGGGGAGGTGGATCGGCGCGAAGCGACGAGACGGAGGGGCGCTCGCGAGCGCTTAAAGCGCCCCGTGCTCGCCCTGCCCCGCGATCATTTTCAGATACGCCCCATACGGAGACTTCTGCAGGTCGTGGGCCAGGCCCAGCAGCTGCTCGGTCGAGATCCAGCCGTTCTGATAGGCGACCTCCTCGACGCAACCGATCTTCAGGCCCTGGCGGTGTTCCAGCGTGCGCACGAACTCCGAGGCCTCCAACAGGCTGTCGTGGGTGCCAGTGTCCAGCCACGCGAAGCCCCGGCCCATGCGCTCGACCGACAGGGCGCCCGCTTCCAGATACAGGCGGTTGATGTCGGTGATCTCCAGCTCGCCACGGGGCGACGGTTTGAGGTCGCGGGCGAAGTCGACGACGCGGTTGTCGTACATGTAGAGGCCGGTGACCGCCCAGTTCGAGCGGGGCTTCTCGGGCTTCTCCTCGATCGACACGGCCTTGCCAGCGCCGTCAAACTCGACGACGCCATAGCGCTGCGGGTCGTTGACGAAATAGGCGAAGACGCTGGCCCCGTCCTTGGAGCGATCCTTGGCGCCCTGCAGGATCCGGCCCAGGCCCGCGCCGTAGAACAGGTTGTCGCCCAGGACGAGGATCGACGGTTCATTACCGACGAAGTCCGCGCCGATGCGATAGGCCTCGGCCAGACCGTTCGGATCGGCCTGCTCGGCATAGGAGATGTTGATCCCCCAGCGGGCGCCGTCGCCCAGCAGGCCCTCGAACAGCGGCAGGTCGCGCGGGGTCGAGATGATCAGCACGTCGCGCACGCCAGCCATCATCAGCACCGACAACGGATAGTAGATCATCGGCTTGTCGAAGACCGGCAACAGCTGCTTGCTGATCGCCAGGGTCACGGGATGGAGCCGCGTGCCCGAACCGCCCGCGAGGATGATGCCCTTCATTACGTCTTCTTCTTCAGTCCTGTGGCGAAACCCTAGAGGGGATTCCGCGACGGCGTGAGCCATAGTTTCGGGGATTGCGGGTTCGACACCATGATTTCGCGCAGGTCTTGGCGAAATCGAGTCCTAAGCGTGACCCTTGGCGGCGAGGTAGCGGTCCAGCGCGTCGGTCCAATGCGCCATCGGCCGGCCGATCGCAGCTTCCAACTTGGCGTTCGAGAGTGCGCTGTAGGGCGGCCGGCGGGCCGGGGTCGGGAACTGGCTGGTCGGGATCGGCGCGACCTCGGCGGCGACGCCGGCTCTGGCGATGATCGCCTGCGCGAACGCGCACCAGCTGGCCACGCCCGAATTGACCACGTGATAGTCGCCAGCCTGCGCGTTCGCCGCGATCAGGTCGAGGATAGCCTCGCCAGCGTCCCAGGAGGCGGTCGGCGACATCACCTGGTCGGCGACGACGGTCAGGCGGCCGCGTTCCTTGCCAAAGCGGATCATGGTCTCGACGAAATTGCCGCCCTTGCCGCTGGCCCCGGCCACGCCGAACAGCGAGGCGACGCGGGCGACGATGACGTCGTCATGCTCCAGACGGGCCAGGTCCTCACCCAGAGCCTTGGTCGCGCCATAGACATTGACCGGCGCGCGACCAACGACTTCCGACAACGGCTCGCGCTGAGCCTGGCCGCCATAGACGTAGTCGGTCGAGACCTGAACCAGCCGCGCGCGCCTGGCGGCGCAAGCCTTGGCCAGGCGGCTGGCGAAATGGGCGTTGATCGCCACGGCCGGGCCCGGGTCTTTCTCGCAATCATCGACGCGGGTCACCGCCACGCAGTTGATGGCGACGTCGAACGCGAGGCCGTCGAATGTGACGCCTGGGTCAGCCGCATCGATCTGGGCGCGGGTCACCGGGACGAGGTCGAGGCTTCGTTGGTGCGCCAGTGCGACCAGGTCCGAACCCATCTGGCCGTTGGCGCCGAAGAGGACGATACGCGGCATCAGTCGGTCTTCAGACCCAGGCGCTGGCCGGCATAGCGCTCGCGCAGCGGCGCCCACCAGGTCTCGTTGTCCAGATACCACTGGATGGTCTTGCGCAGGCCGGTGTCGAAGGTTTCCTGCGCCTTCCAGCCCAGCTCGGTTTCCAGCTTGGTGGCGTCGATGGCGTAGCGGGCGTCGTGGCCCGGACGGTCGGCGACGAAGGTGATGAGGTCGCGGCGGCGCTGGCCGGCGATCGGACGCAGCTCGTCAAGCACGTCGCAGATCGCCTCGACCACCTCAAGGTTGGTGCGCTCGTTGCGGCCGCCGACATTGTAGCTCTCGCCCGGGACGCCCTTGGTGGCGATCAGGTGCAGGGCGCGCGCGTGATCCTCGACGTGCAGCCAGTCGCGGACATTGTCGCCCTTGCCGTAGACCGGCAGCGGCTTGCCTTCCAGGGCGTTCAGCGTGACCAGCGGGATCAGCTTCTCGGGGAAGTGATAGGGGCCGTAGTTGTTCGAGCAGTTCGAAACCACCACCGGCAGGCCGTAGGTGTGCTGCCAGGCGCGGGCCAGGTGATCGGAAGAGGCCTTCGAGGCCGAATAGGGCGAGCGCGGGTCGTAAGGCGTCGTCTCGCTGAAGAGGCCCTCGGCGCCCAGGCTGCCGAACACCTCATCGGTCGAGATGTGGTGGAAGCGGAAGCTATCCTTCGCCTCACCTTCCAGGCTCCGCCAGTGCTCCAAGGCCGCCTGCAGCATCACATATGTGCCGACGATGTTGGTCTGGACGAAGTCGCCTGGGCCGGTGATCGAGCGGTCGACATGGCTCTCGGCGGCCAGGTGCATGATCACATTGGGGCGGAAGGCCTTCACGGTGGCCGAAACGACCGCGGCGTCGGCGACGTCACCCTGCACGAACTGGTAGTCGGCCTTGCCCTCGATCATGGCCAGGCTGGCCGGCGAGGCCGCGTAGGTCAACTTGTCGAAGTTGAGGATCGCGACATCGTTCTGGCCAGCGAGGTGGCGGCACACGGCCGAGCCGATGAAGCCCGAGCCGCCGGTCACCATCACGCGTAGAGTCTGCTGAGACATGCCCTGAAATGCTCTGCCTTTAGAAGAGGATGCCCCGTATCCAGTTTTTCCTGTACGCGCAACCTTAGTCCGTGAAGACCACGGTCTTGCGCCCGTTCAGCAGCACCCGGTCTTCCAGGCGATAACGCAGGGCGCGGGCCAGGACCCGGCGCTCAATGTCGCGGCCCTTGCGGATCAGGTCCTCAGGGGTGTCGCGGTGGCTGATGCGCTCGACGTCCTGTTCGATGATCGGGCCTTCATCCAGGTCGCCGGTCACATAGTGGGCGCTGGCCCCGATCAGCTTTACGCCGCGCGTATGGGCCTGGTGATAGGGCTTGGCGCCCTTGAAGCCGGGCAGGAACGAGTGGTGGATGTTGATGCAGCGACCGGCCAGCTTGGCCGACAGACCGTCGGACAGCACCTGCATGTAGCGGGCGAGCACGACGATGTCGGTCTTGGTCTCCTGGATCAGCTTCCACAGTTCGGCTTCCTGCTCGAACTTGGTTTCCTTGGTCACCGGCAGGTGGTGGAACGGGAGGCCCGACAGGTCGACATTGCCGTAGGTCTCGGCCGGGTGGTTGGAGACCACGCCGGCGATGTCCATTGGCAGCTCGCCGATCCGCCAGCGATAGACCAGGTCGGCCAGGCAGTGGTCGAACTTGCTGGCCAGCAGCAACACGCGATAGCGCTCGGTGCGGTCGCGCAGGGTCCACTTCATCTTCAGCGCGGTCGCGACGTCGCCGAACTGTTCGCGGACCGTCGTGCGGTCGGCCCCATCGGCGTCGAACACCACCCGCATGAAGAACTGGCCGGTCTCCTGATCGTCGAACTGCTGGGCGTCGAGGATGTTGCAGCCGCGCTCGAAGAGGAAAGCGGACACCTTGGCGACGATGCCGCGCTGGTCGGGGCAGGAGAGGGTCAGGATCATGATGCGAACCCTCTAGGCGACCGGGCCGCCGAAGAAAAGCGCCGGAACGCCCAGCCGGCAGCCGTTTTTGACCGCCTGGCGGGAGTTTTCCTAAAGCAGGGTGGGCGCGGAAGCGGGAACCGGTCTAGGCTCGGACCATGGTTTCCTCCTCCGAAGTCCTGTCAGAACGCGCCGTCGACATCCTGGCCAAGCTGGTGGCGTTCGACACCACCTCGCGCCGCTCGAACCTCGAGCTGATCCAGTGGGTCGAGGCCTATCTGGCTCATCTCGATATCCCTTCACGTCGCGTCCCCAACGCCGACGGGACCAAGAGCAACCTGATGGCCACCATCGGTCCGGCGGTCGAGGGCGGGATCGTGCTGTCGGGCCATACCGACGTCGTCCCGGTCGACGGCCAGCCGTGGTCCAGCGATCCGTGGGTGCTGACCGAGCGCGACGGGCGGCTGTATGGCCGAGGGACCTGCGACATGAAGGGGTTCCTGGCTTTGGCGCTTGCCGCTGCGCCGGACCTCGCCGCCGCGACGCTGAAGAAGCCCGTCCATCTGGCCTTTTCGTATGACGAGGAGATCGGCTGCTTGGGCGCGCCGGACATGATCGCGGTCATCGCCAAGGAGGTCCCCCGCCCGGCCCTCGTGGTGGTCGGCGAGCCCACCGACATGGTCGCCGTGCGCGGCCACAAGGGCATCGCCACCTTCACGGTCACCGTCACCGGCCGCGAAGCCCATTCCAGCCTCACCCACCTGGGCGTCTCGGCCAACACCGTGGCGATCAAGCTGATGGCCAAGCTGGTCGCGCTGTCCGAGACCCTGGAGCGCGAGGCCGATCCGAACTCGCCGTTCATGCCCAAGGGCGCGACCCTGACTGTCGGCATGGTCCATGGCGGCACCGCCGGCAACATCCTTGCCCGCGAGTGTAAGTTCCTGTTCGACCTGCGCACCCTGGCCGGCCAGGATCCCATGGCCCTGCTGGCCGACTTCTTCGCCGCCGCCCAAGCCATGGACGCGGCGATCAAGGCCAAGGCCCCGGAAGGCGGGGTCAAGGTCGAGCGCCGCTCGCTGACTCCGGCCTTCGCGCCCGAGGAGGACGGCGTCGCCGAGGCTTTCGCCCGCAAGCTGGCCGGCGACAACGGCCCGCCCCGCGTCGCGCCCTACGCCGCCGAGGCCGGCCAGTTCCAGGGCGCGGGCTTCTCGACCGTGATCTGCGGCCCCGGCTCGATCGACCAGGCCCACCAGCCCGACGAATATGTCGAGCTCAGCCAGATGCAGCGCGGCGCGGCGTTCATGCGCCGGTTGATCGAGGACCTCTCCACGTCCTGATCACGAACCGTCGGCCAACGAAGGCGGCCGGATCGATCGACATCACCCGCAGGATCGCGCCGGGTGACGCCTTGCGCTTGGCCTGGATGGCGCGGCGGTCGATCATGACCTGATCCAGGTTCTCGCGCTTCAGCGCCGCCTTTATGCCGCGTAGCGCTGAGCCGACATCGCCCCGACGCCAGTGCAGCAGCAGCAGGCCCGCCGTCACCGCCACATGCAGCGGCAGAGTGACCGGGAAGAGCCAGCCCGGCGTGTTCTTCAGGAAGGTCCAGATCCGATTTCTTGAGCCGTGGAAGATCGCGAAGTCCGACCGTACGCCGGTGCTGGCCGAGCCGACATGGGCGACCTTGGCCTTGGGCAGCAGCAGGGTCGGCTGGCCGTAGAGCCGCAGGCGATACCCCAGGTCGACGTCCTCGCAGTAGCAGAAGTAGCGCTCATCGAAGCCGCCGGCCTCTAGGAACAGCGCGCGGTCGATCAGCATGGCCGCGCCGCAGGCCGAGAACACCTCGCCTTCGGGCAGCTGGGCCGGGATCCTGCGGCCATACCCCCCGCGGAACGGTATGCCCGCGCTGGTGACGTTGTCGCCGGCCCCGTCCAGCAGCCCGGGCTGGTCGGCCGACAGCTGCAGGGATGCAAAGCTCTTAACCTCAGGATGGCGCGCAACGCCCGCCATCAGCTCTTCCAGCCAGTCAGGCTCTGCATAGGCGTCAGGATTGAGCAGGACCAGCCACCGGCCCTTGGCCCGGCGGGCGGCGAAATTGTTGCCGGCCGCAAAGCCCAGATTCGCTCCGGCCTCGACGAAATCGACCCACGGATGGGCCTTGGCCGCCGCCTGAGGCGCGCCGTCGGTCGAGGCGTTGTCGATCAGGATGGTCTCGAAATCGCGGAAGGTCTGGGCCGCCAGCCGCTCCAGGCACGGCGCCAGGGTCGGACCGCTCTGGTAGGAGACGATGATCACGCTCACCGCCGGCGCAGTCTTGTTTTCGGTCGCTTCAGGCGGCATCGGTGGTGGGTTCGTTTCTCAAGGCAAAGTACGCGTCATGAAGATCACGCCGCTGGCGATCCCCGAAGTGCTGCTTATCACGCCCGCGCGCCATGGCGATGAGCGCGGCTGGTTTTCCGAGACCTTCCGCCAGGCGGCGCTGGAGGAGGCTGGATTTAGGGCCGCCTTCGTCCAGGACAACCACGTGCGCTCGACGACGCGCGGCATCCAGCGCGGCCTGCACTACCAGAAGCCGCCCCACGCCCAGGACAAGCTGCTGCGCTGCGTGGTCGGCTCGATCTTCGACGTAGCGGTGGATATCCGCAAAGGCTCGCCGACCTATGGCCAGTGGGTCGGGGCCGAGCTGTCGGCCGAGAACCGCCAGCAACTGCTGGTGCCCAAGGGCTTCGCCCACGGCTACGTGACCCTGACCGACGCCTGCGAGGTGCTCTACAAGGTCACCGACTACTACGCGCCCCAGGCCGAGGGCGCGGTGCGCTGGAGCGATCCGGCGGTCGGCATCGACTGGCCGATCCCGGCCGCCGAGATCACCGCCAACGACCGCGACAACGCCGCGCCTCTGCTGGCCGACATCGACTCGCCCTTCGTCTACGAGGCCTGAGCATGAGCTTCACCGACTTCTTCTGGACCTCGCACGAAGGCCTGCCGCTGCACGCGCGGGACTATGCTCTCGCCGGCGAGGCCCAGAAGCTGCCGGTGATCTGCATCCACGGCCTGACCCGCAACGCCCGCGACTTCGAGGACCTGGCCCCGCGGATCGCCGCCACGGGCCGCCGGGTGCTGGCGGTCGACGTGCGCGGCCGGGGGCTTTCGGCGCGCGATCCGAACCCGATGAACTACCACCCCGGGACCTACGCCGCCGACGTCGTCTCGCTGCTGCAAGCGGCCGGGATCGAGCGGGCGGTGTTCGTCGGCACCAGCATGGGCGGGCTGATCACCATGGTGCTGACCTCGATCCGTCCCGACGCGATCGCCGCCGCCGTGCTGAACGATGTCGGCCCCGAGCTGTCGCCGGTCGGCCTGGCCCGCATCGCCGGTTATACCGGTATGGCCAGCCGCTTCGAGACCTGGGACGAGGCCGTGGCCTACGCTCGCAAGATCAACGAAGCCGCCTTCCCCGACTACGGTCCGCAGGATTGGGACGCTTTCGCCCGCCGCCTGTTCGACGAGACCGACGGCGCGTTCGTCCTGGCCTACGACCCTGACATCGCCGCGCCGATCAAGGCCGCCGCTGAAGCGCAACAAGCCGCGCAGGATGCGGGCGGCCAGGCGCTGGCCCCGCCCGACATGTATCCGCTGTTCCGGGCGCTCACGAAGGACCGCCCCATCCTGCTGGTGCGCGGCGGAATCTCCGACCTGATCGACCCCGCCATCGCTGAGCGCATGCGGATCGCCGCCCCTCACATGGCCTATGCCGAGGTCGCGAACACCGGCCACGCACCGATGCTGACCGAGCCGCAAGCCTGGGCCGCCATAGAAAACCTGCTGGAGACCGCGCCCTAAAGGGGTGTGCCCGGATGGCTTGGCCGTGTTAGACGCCCCCAAGTCTCGTGTCCGGAGCGCCTATGACCCTCGACCTCGCCGCCATCCAAGCCGCCGCCGGCCGCCTGAAGGGCCAAGTCGAGCGCACGCCGTGCCGCTATTCCAAGACGCTGTCGAAGATTACCGGGGCCGAGGTCTGGGTGAAGTTCGAAAACCTGCAGTTCACCGCCGCCTACAAGGAGCGTGGCGCGCTGAACAAGCTGATCCTGCTGTCGGAGGCTGAGAAGGCCAAGGGCGTCATCGCCGCCAGCGCCGGCAACCACGCGCAGGGCCTTGCCTATCACGGCGCCCGTCTGGGCGTGCCGGTGACCATCGTCATGCCCAAGACCACGCCCTTCGTGAAGGTGCAGCACACCCGCGACTTCGGCGCGACCGTGGTCATCGAGGGCGAGACCTATGACGACGCCAACGCCCACGCCCGCAAGCTGCGTGACGAACAGGGCCTGACCTTCGTCCACCCGTTCGACGATTACGACATCATGGCCGGCCAGGGCACGATCGCTCTGGAAATGTTGGAAGACGCTCCGGACCTGGAAATCCTGCCTGTGCCGATCGGCGGCGGCGGCCTGATCAGCGGCGTGGCCACGGCGGCCAAGGCCCTCAAGCCCGACATCCGGATCGTCGGCTGCGAGCCGGCCATGTACCCGTCCTTCACCGCCCGCATGCGCGGCGTCGCCGCCCACTGCGGCGGCCAGACCATTGCCGAGGGCGTGGCGGTCAAACAGGTCGGCGACCTGACCTATGGCGTCGTGCGCCCACTGATCGACGACGTGCTGCTGCTGGAAGAGCCGCACCTGGAACAGGCCGTCTCCCTCTACTGCAATGTCGAGAAGACCATCGCCGAGGGCGCCGGCGCGGCCTCGCTGGCGGCGCTGCTGGCCTATCCCGAGCGCTTCCGCGGCAAGAAGTGCGGCCTGATCCTGTGCGGCGGCAATATCGACACCCGCCTGCTGGCCTCGGTCCTGACCCGCGAACTGGTCCGCGCCCAGCGCCTGGTGTCCCTGCGGATCATCGGCGACGACCGCCCGGGCCTGCTGTCGACCGTGGCCTCCGTCATCGGGACCATGGGCGCCAACATCATCGAGGTGAACCACAACCGCCTGGCCCTGGACGTGCCGGCCAAGGGCGCGGAGTTCGACATCACCATCGAAACCCGCGACGCCCAGCACACCCAGGACGTCATGAACGCCCTGCGCGAAAGCGGCTACCCGCCCCGCGCAGTCTAGTTCTCGCCCCTACTCCTTGCGCGCGCCCCGGGCGATCCGGTTCACGCCCAGGAGCTCGATCCGGAAGATCATCACGCTGTTGCCGGGGATCGGGCCCTTGTCCTGGGCGCCGTAACCCAGGGCCGGCGGCACGTAGAGCGTCCACTCGTCGCCGGCCTTCATGCGCTGCAGGGCGATGACCCAGGCCGGAACCAGGCCGTCCAGCGGAAACACGGCCGGCACGCCGCGCTCGTAGCTCGAGTCGAACACCGTGCCGTCCAGAAGCTTGCCCTCGTAGTGGACCTTCACTTCGTCCGCCGGGGTCGGATGCATTCCCCCTTGGGGCCCTTCGTGAACGACCTTGTACTGCAAGCCCTGGGGCAGGGTGACGACGCCCGGCTGCTTGGCGTTTTCGGCCATGAAGGCGTCGGCGGCGGCCAGGTTCTCCTGGGCCTTCTTGTTGGGACCGCAGGCAGCCAGGGCCAGGCCGGCGGCGGCGAGGGTGAGAAGGAGAGCGCGGCGCTTCATGGAGACCTCGGGCGTAAACTGGCTGCTGAGCTAGCACGGACCGCGCGGGATTCCATCTGTGGACGAGCGAAGGTGGGCGCGGCGCGCATTTTCACGGAACGGTGGTGGCGCTCGTCCCCGACGCCGCCTAGAAACGGCCTCCCGTACAGAGACATAAGACGAGCCGCTGATGAAACCCGTTCGTAAAGCCGTCCTTCCCGTCGCCGGCCTGGGCACCCGCGTGCTGCCTGGCACCAAGACCACGCCGAAGGAACTGTTGAACGTCGTCGACCGGCCGATCCTGTCCTACATCGTCGAGGAAGGCCGCAAGGCCGGCATCGAGCACTTCGTCTTCGTCACCGGCCGCGGCAAGGGCGCGATCGAGGACTATTTCGACCATCAGGTCGAGCTGGAAGCCCAGCTGGAAGCCAAGGGCAAGACCGACATCCTCGAGCAGCTGCGCGCTGAACTGCCCAAGCCGGGCGAGATGAGCTTCGTGCGCCAGATGGCCCCGCTGGGCCTAGGCCATGCCGTGTGGTGCGCGCGCGACATCATCGGCGACGAGCCGTTCGCGGTCATGCTGCCCGACGTCATCGTGGATGCTGACCCTTCGGCTTTGGGCCAGCTGATCGAGGTCTATGACAAGGTCGGCGGCGGCAATGTCATCGGCGTCGAGGAAGTGCCGATGGAAGACACCCACAAGTACGGCATCGTCGCCCCCAGCAAGATCGACGGCCGCCTGGCCACGATGAGCGGCATGGTCGAGAAGCCGGCCAAGGGCACGGCCCCGTCCAACCTCTCGATCGCTGGCCGCTACATCCTGCAGCCCGAGATCTTCGACCTGCTGGCCAGCCAGGAGAAGGGCGCCGGCAACGAGATCCAGCTGACCGACTCGATGGCCAAGCTGATGACCCAGCAGCAGTTCCACGCCTATGTCTACGAAGGCGTCACCCACGACTGCGGCGACAAGATCGGCCTGCTGCGGGCGAACGTGGCCCTGGCCCTGAAGCGTTCGGACCTGGGCGCTGCGGCGCGTGCTGCGGTCGAAGCGGCGCTGAAGGCTTAAACTCCCCCCACCTGATCGCTTCGCGATCGTCCGCCCCCAAAGGCGGGTGGAAGGAAGCAGCGCCCTTCTTCCCCCTCCGGGGGAGGAGGGCCGTCAGGCCCGGAGGGGGCAAGCTACACCCACTCCGCCAAGACCTCTGGATCGTCTTCGCGGCCTTTGAGGGCAAGCGCCCCCTCCCCGGCCAGTCGCCGCGCCGCCCAGACCGCCGCGCCACGGACCACCGGCGCGGGATCCCGCAACAGCGGCTCGACCACCGCCATCAGCGCCGCATCCCCGCTATTGCCGATCGCGTAGAGCACGTTCCTCACGAAGCGATCGCGGCCGATCCGCTTGATCGGGTTCTTCGAGAACAGCGCCCGGAACTCGGCGTCGTCCAGCACTGCCAGCTCGGCCAGGGACGGCTGTTTCAGCGCCTCGCGGGCCTGCAGCTTGGCCTCGCTGGAGAGCGACGCGAACTTGTTCCACGGGCACACCGCCAGGCAATCGTCGCAGCCATAGATCCGGTTGGCCAAGGCGGGCCGGAACTCCGCCGGGATCGGCCCCGCCAGCTCGATGGTCAGGTACGAGATGCACCGGCGCGCGTCCAACTGGCGCGGGGCGGGGAAGGCCTGGGTCGGGCAGATATCGAGGCACGCGCTGCAGCGGCCGCAGTGGTCGACCTCGGCTTCGTCCGGCGGCAGGTCCAAGGTGGTCAGCACACTGCCCAGGAACAGCCACGAGCCGAACTGGCGCGAGACCAGGTTGGTGTGCTTGCCCTGCCAGCCCAGGCCGGCCCGCTGGGCCAAGGGCTTTTCCATCAAGGGCGCGGTGTCGACGAACACCTTCACGTCATTGCCGAACCGGCGGTGCATCCAGCCGGCCAGCACCTTCAGCCGCTTCTTGATGACGTCGTGATAGTCGTCGCCCTGGGCGTAGACCGAGATGGCCGCGTCGCTGGCCGACTTCAGCTGCTCCAGCGGGTCGATGTCGGGGCCGTAGTTGACGCCCAGCACCACCGCCGATTTCGCCTCGGTCCACATGGCCGTCGGGTGCGAACGCCGGTCCAGCGTCTCCTCCATCCAGCCCATGGCGCCGTGACGCTCGGCCTCGACGAAGGCCTTCAGCCACTCGCCATTGGGCCAGGCGGCCGCAGCGTCGGCGAAGCCGCAGGTCGAGAACCCGAGGTTCAGAGCCTCGGCGCGGATCTCGTCCTTGATGCGGTCGGGGGAAAGCTCAGAAGTCGAGGTCGTCATAGTGCGCGGCCGGCGCGAGGCCGGGCCAGCGATCGGCCAGGATGGGCCGGAAGGCCGGCCTCGACTTGAGCTTCATGTACCAGGTCTTGGCCGTGGTGAAGTCCTTCCACGGCACGTCGCCGAAATAGTCGATGACCGACAGGTGCGCGGCGGCGGCGAAGTCGGCCAGGCTCATGCGGCGGCCGGCCAGCCAGTCGCGGGTCTGCAGCAAGCCGTCGATGTAGCCCAGGTGCGCCTTCAGCGCCTCGCGCCCCTGACGCAGGGCGGCCAGGTCCGGCGCCCCCATGCGCAGTAGGCGCTTTTCCATCTTCTCGTGCAGCAGGAAGCCGTTGACCTCGTTGTCGAACTTGCGGTCGAACCACTGCAGCAGACGGCGGGCCTCGGCGCGCTCGCCGGCGTCGCGCCCCAGCAGGGCCGGCTCGCTCTCGGTCTCTTCCAGATGTTCGAGAATGGCGCGGGTTTCGCAGATCACCGCGCTGCGCTGGTTCTTGGTCTCGACCAGCACCGGCGTCAGGCCCGACGGGTTCAGGGCCGCAAAATCGGGCGGCGCCTCCCAGTAACGGACCTGCACTTCTGTGAACGGCAGCCGCTTCTCGCCCAGCACAAGACGCACCTGCCGCGAGGCAGGGTCGAGGGGGAAGTGGTGAAGGGTGCGTTCGACGCTCATGCCCAGGGACACTCAGGCTGCATCAAAAGAGCGATGCGCCGCTTTGCTTAACAAGAGATTGCCGAACGGCGTTTATCCTGGAAATCCAGGCTTTTGCGCGACGTTTTGACTCTATTTGCGCTCAAGCTAGCTGTTCATGCGCGCGATCAGGTTCGTCGTGCTCTGGCCCTGCTTCAGCTGCGCCAGCACGACCTTGCCGCCATAGCCCAGCACGATGTCCGAGCCGACCACGGTCTCGACCGTATAGTCGGCGCCCTTGACCAGAACGTCGGGGTGAAAGGCCTTGATCAGGTCCAGAGGCGTGTCCTCGTCGAACAGCACCACCAGGTCCACCGACGACAGCGAGGCGAGCACCGTGGCGCGCCCCTGCTCCTTCTGCACTGGCCGGGTCGGCCCCTTCAGCTTGGAAACCGAGGCGTCAGTGTTGAGGCCGACGATCAGCCGGTCGCAGGCAGCCTTGGCCTGGCTCAGCAGCGAAACGTGACCGGGGTGGAGCAGGTCGAAGCAGCCGTTGGTGAAGCCGACCTTCAGACCGCGCGCCCGCCAACCCTCGACGATCTGCCGGGCCTGGTCACGGTTGGCGATCTTGATCTCACCCGGGTCTTCGTCAGAACCGGCCCGGGCCATGAGCTCGGCGGCGGTGACGACGTCGGTGCCCAGCTTGGCTACGACCAGGCCGCCGGCCAGGTTGGCCAGATGCGCGGCGTCAGCGAGGCTGGCGCCGGCCGCCACGGAGAGCGCCAGGGTCGCGGCCACGGTGTCGCCAGCGCCCGAAACGTCGAACACCTCGATCGCCGTGGCCGGCAGGTGAACGTGCGGCTGGCCGCGCACCGACAAGGTCATGCCTGCGCCGCCACGGGTGATCAGCGCCGCGTCCAGCCCCGGGGCCATGGCCAGGATCGCCGCGCCGGCGTCTTCCGAAGCCGCGTCGGAATTGTCGGAAATGCCCGTGGCCTCGGCGGCCTCCTTGCGGTTGGGCTTGATCAGGGTCGCGCCGTCATAGCGTGCGAAGTCGCGGCTCTTGGGGTCGACGATCACCGGCTTGCCAGCGGCGCGAGCAGCGTCGATCGCGCCGCGCACGACCTGGGCGGTCAGCACACCCTTGGCGTAGTCGGACAGCACCACGACGTCGGCGGCTGGCAGGCGCGCCGTGAAGGCGGCCAGCAGCGTCGCGGCGTCGCCGGCGCTGCGGTCCTCACGGTCGACGCGCAGCATCTGGTGCGAGCCGGAAATGTAGCGGACCTTCTCGGTCGTGCGGCGCGCCGGATCGACGACCAGCTCGGCTTCCAGGCCCGGTTCGGCGTCGATCATGCCGCGCAGGGCCGCGCCGGCGTCGTCCTGGCCCACCAGGCCGATCAGCACTGCCTTGGCGCCGAGGGCCGCGACATTGCGAGCGACATTGCCGGCCCCGCCGAGCATGGCGGTTTCCTTCTCGACCGCGATCACCGGCACCGGCGCCTCGGGCGAGATGCGGTCGACCGTCCCATAGATGAAGCGGTCCAGCATCACGTCGCCAAGGACCAGCACGGTCTTGTCGGCAAAAGCGCGAGGGAGGTGGGCGAGGGCGTCTTGCATGCGCAAGTCCGTAGCCTCACACGGGCGCGGAGAAAAGTCCGCCGTGCGGCTCGGCCCGGCCGCGCGGGTCGGGATGGATCAGGATATCGGCCGCCGGGAAGGCCGCCAGCAGCCGGCTCTCGGCCTCGACCATGATCGTGTGGGCCTCTGCCAGCGAGATGTCGGCGGCCAGATCGGCATGCATCTGCATGTGGACGTAAGGTCCCGACGCTCGGGTCCTCAGCTGATGGACGCCCAGGATGCGCGGGTCGGCGGTAGCCAGTTCCAGGATCCGCGCGCGATCTTCCTCGGGCAGTTCGTGGTCCATCAGCTGGCCCGAGGCCTCTCGGAACACGCCGATCGCGCCCCAGATCAGCCACAGCGCCACGATCAGGCCCGCCGCCGCGTCGACCCAGGACAGGCCCAGCCAAGACGCCGCCGCGACCCCGACAAGGGCGACGGCGTTTGAACCCAGGTCGGCAGCGTAGTGCGCGCGGTCGCCGGAGATGGCGATCGAGCCCGTGGCCTTCAGCACCCGGCTCTGGGCGGTGATCAGGGCCAAGGTCAGGGCGATCGAGATCAGCATCACCACGATGCCGATCACGCCATGCTCGACCGGACGCGGATTGAGGAAGGCGTGAAAGGCCTCGCGGCCGATCAGGGCGCCGGAGGCGAAGACCAGACCGCCCTGCATCAGGCTGGAGAACGCCTCGGCCTTGCCGTGGCCGAAGCGGTGCTCGGCGTCCGGCGGAGCCTGGGCGTAGCGGACCGCGAACAGGGTCACCAGCGAGGCGACCAAGTCGAGGCACGAGTCCGACAGCGAGGCCAGGATCGCCACCGAACCGCTGGCCTTCCAGGCGACCGCCTTGACTCCGATCAGGATCGTCGCCGTCGCCACCGACAGCAGGGCGACGTTCCGGGTGGCCTTGGCGTTGGCGGTAGAGAGAGACATGGCCTCTCTCTACCGCAACCTGAGCCGAAGGCTAAGCCGCCTCGCGCACCCCCGGCCCCACATAGACCGACTGCGGGCGGATCAACCGTCCTCCGGCCAACTGCTCGCGGGCATGGGCCAGCCAGCCGGCGACGCGGCCCATGGCGAAGACGCAGGTGAAGCTGGACGGCGGCAGGCCGAGAGCCTCAAGCAGTAACGCCGTGTAGAACTCGACATTGGTGTCCAGGGGCCGATCCGGCTTGTGCTCGCGCAGGATGTCCAGCGCCGCCCGCTCGACGGCTTCGGCAAAGGTCAGCCTGCCGGGCAAGCGTTCGGAAGCCGCCGCCAGCTTGCGCACGGCTGCCTTCAGAGCGTCGGCGCGCGGGTCTCGGACCCGGTAGATGCGATGGCCGAAGCCCATCAGCCGGTCACCGCGCGCCAGGGCCTTCTCCAGCCAGGGGCGGGCGTTCTCCGGCGTGCCGATCTCATCCAGCATGTCGATCACCGGCCCCGGCGCGCCACCGTGCAGCGGCCCCTTCAAGGCTGACAGCCCCGCCAGCACGGACGAAGTCAGGCCGGCGCGGGTCGAAGCCACCACCCGGGCGGCGAAGGTCGAGGCGTTGAGACCGTGATCGCAGACCGTGACCAGATAGGCGTCCAGCGCCGCGGCCTCGGCGTCGGTCGCGGGAGTTCCACGGGTCATACGCAAGATGTCGGCGGCATGCGACAGGGCCTGGTCCGGCGCAACCGGGGTCTCGCCCTGAGCGACGCGCAGCACGGCCGGCGTGAAGACCGCCGGGGCCGCCAGCAGCAGCAGTGCGGTCGGCAGGTCATCACCGTCGGGCAAGCGGGCCAGCAGGGCGCGCATGGCCTCGACCGGATCGCGGCGGGCCAGGCCCTCGTCCAGGGCGGCAACCTCGGCGAAGGCCCGGACCCTGGCCTCACCCAGGGCCGGCGCCAGATCGCTGGGCATGTCCTCGAAGAAGCCGTCGAACAGCAGATGGGCGGCCTCCTCGTAGCGGGTGCGGCCCGAAAGATCCTCCACGGCATAGCCGCGGATCACCAGGCGGCCCTTGGCGCCATCGACATCGGAGAGAACGGTGTGGGCGGCGATGACGCCCTCAAGACCATCGGACATGTGCGGTCTCCTTTCGGGTTTCGAAGGAGCGCTCGCACCGCTTGATCGTCAATCTTGATCAATATAATCAATCTATATGACGGATTGGCTCGACGCGGATCAGGTATTGGAGCGGCTGGGGATCCGGCCGCAAACGCTCTACGCCTATGTCAGCCGGGGCCGGATCGAGGCCAGCGCCCATCCCCACGACCCGCGCCGCAGCCTCTATCGCGCCTCGGATGTCGCGGCCCTGGCCCAGAAGAAGGCGCGGGGTCGTCGCGCCGCCGACGTCGCCGCCCAGGCCATCGCCTGGGGCGAGCCGGTTCTGCCTTCGGCCATTACCACCATCGCTGGCGGCCGCCTGTGGTATCGCGGCCAGGACGCTGTAAGCCTTGCCGAAAGGCTAGGTTTTGAGGAGACCGCGAGACTGCTGCGCGGCGGCCACGGCGCGGCGCTGAGATCGGTTCAACGCCCCGCTCCGCCCCTCGCCCATGACGCCCGAGCGCGGCTCTTCCTGACCCTGGCCGCCCGCGCCGGTCGCGAACCGCCGGCTCGAGGCCGCGCGCCCCTGGCCCTGGCGATGGAAGCGGCCGACCTCCTGGAAGCGGTGGTCGACGCCGCCACCGGCCAAACCGGCGAAGGTCCGGCCCACGCCCGCTTCGCCGCCGCTTGGGGCCTGGACGCGGCCGGCGCCGACCTCGTCCGCCGCACCTTGGTTCTGCTGGCCGACCACGAGCTGAACGCCTCGACCTTCGCTGCGCGAGTGGCGGCCTCGACCGGGGCGTCGTTGTCGGCGGCCTGCCTGGCGGGCCTGTCGGCGCTGTCGGGTCCGCTGCACGGTGGCATGGCCGCTCGGGTCGAGGCCTTCGTCGAGGAGGCCGAGCGCCGCGATCCCGGCCACGCGGTATCGGCCCGCCTGGTGCGGGGCGTGTCCATGCCTGGCTTCGACCATCCGCTCTATCCCGACGGCGACCCGCGCGCGGCGGCGCTGCTGCCGGCGTTCGAGGCCCCGCCCCTGCTGGCCAGTCTGCGGACAGCGACGGAGGACGCCACGGGTCTGTCACCCAATATCGACTTCGCCCTGGTGACCCTCGCCCGAACCCTGAAACTGCCGCCGGACGCGCCGTTCATCCTGTTCGCCACGGCCCGCAGCGCCGGCTGGACCGCGCACGCCATCGAGCAACTGCAGACAGGCCGCCTGATCCGGCCACGGGCGCGGTATGTCGGAGAGGCTCCCCCCACCTGATCGCTTCGCGATCGTCCGCCCCCAAAGGCGGGCGGAAGGCGCCGTTCTGTCTTCCCCCTCCGGGGAGGAGCGCGTCAGCGCGGAGGGGGCCAGCACCTACTCCCCCTCCTCCTCGTCGTAGCCGACCAGACGCAGCGCCTTGGCCGGCAGGCCTTCCAGCTCGCACCAGCGCTCCAGGGCCTCCTCGCGGCCGTGGGTGATCCACACTTCGCCGGGGCGCAGCTCCCAGAGCGTGGCCGTCAGCTCGTCCCAGTCGGCATGGTCGGACAGGATCAGCGGCAGCTCGACGCCCCGCTGCCTTGCCCGCGCTCTCACCCGCATCCAGCCCGAGGCGAAGCAGTCGACCGGATCGGGGAAGCGCCGCGACCAGCGATCGGCCACGGCGCTGGGCGGCGCGATGACAATCTGGCCGGCGAAGGCGTCCTTCGGGCCGGAAGACGTCGCCGGCGCCAGCGGTCCCAACTCGACGCCATGGGCTTCGTAGAGGGCGTTCAGCCGCTCCAGCGCCCCATGCACGAAGATGGTCTTGTCCCAGCCCGCCTCACGCAGCAGCCGGATCACGCGCTGGGCCTTGCCCAGAGCATAGGCCCCGACGAGATGGCAGCGGTCGGGGAACTGCTCGACCGAGGCCAGCAGGCTCCTGATCTCTCCGGCGTCGTCGGGATGGCGGAAGACCGGCAGGCCGAAGGTCGCCTCAGTGATGAAAACATCGCACGGCACGGGCTCGAACCGGGCGCAGGTCGGATCGCGGCGGCGCTTGTAGTCGCCGGACACCACCATGGTCAGGCCCTTCCAGCGCACCACCGCCTGGGCCGAGCCGAGTACGTGGCCGGCCGGGACCAGGGTCACCTCGACGCCGTTGTGGCTGATCGTTTCGCCATAGGGCACGGCCTGGCGTCGCTCGGTGAAATCCTCGCCATAGCGCGTCGCCATGATCGCCAAGGTCTCGGGCGTGGCGGCCACCGCGCCATGGCCGGCGCGGGCGTGGTCGGCGTGGCCATGGGTGATCACCGCCCGGTCCACGGGACGGACGGGGTCGATGTAGAAGTCTCCCGGCGGGCAGTAGAGGCCGCCCGGTCGGGGACAGAGAAGGTCTTCGGGTCTGATCACGGCTGGATATCACAACGCGGAAGACGCTAAGCCTATCCGCATGAGCGACAACGAACAGACCAAGCTGATCGCCACGGCGATGAACGAGGGCAGCCCGCAGGCCAAGGCCCTGGGCTTTTCCACCCTGGAGATCGGCGACGCGGTGGCGATCCTGAAGGTCCCCTACCGGCCCGAGATCGTCGGCGATCCCGAGACGGGGGTCATCGCTGGCGGCGTGGTCACCACCCTGCTGGACCACGCCAGCGGCCAGGCCGTGCACGCGGCCATGGAAAACTTCACCTCGATCGCCACCCTGGATCTACGCATCGACTACATGCGCCCGGCCGAGCCCGGCCTGGACGTCATGGCCCGGGCCCACTGCTACAAGCTGACCCGCTCGGTCGCCTTCGTCCGCGCCGTGGCCTACGACCGCGATCCGGAGGACCCCGTGGCCACCGCCCAGGCGACCTTCATGCTCGACTCGAGCGCCGGCAAGAAGCCGGGCGCCAACCTGAAGCCCTCGCGCGAACCGCGCGCCAAGACCGGAAGCGTGGACTGATGAGCGACGCCGACACCCGCCTGGTCTCGATGCTGGACGCCATTCCCTATGCCCGCTTTCTGGGGGTGCGGGCCGAACTTGCTGGCGACGAGATGACCGCCGTCCTGCCGTTCGCCCACCATATCGTCGGCAATCCGATGCTGCCCGCCATCCATGGCGGCGTGCTGGGAGCCTTCATGGAGATGACCGCCCTGGCCCAGCTTTCGGTCGCCGCGCCGATGAAGCGCCAGCCCCGCACCATCGATGTCTCGATCGAATATCTGCGTTCAGGCCGCCCACTGACCACCTACGCGCGCGCCACGATTAAAAAATTGGGGCGCCGCATCGCCAACGTCCATGTCGAGGCCTGGCAGGAAACCCGCTCGGCCCCGATCGCTACGATGCGAGGCCTCTTCCTCGTCGCGCCCAGCGAGGACTGAGTTTACGACGTGTTCGGACGATCGTCTCAAAGGATAAAGTTTCCCGAGAAACGAATTTTCAGAGAAACATTAATCCCAGTTAATGCGCGATCATGTGCGACATATTCCCTTAAATCGCCGTCATGAAGCATGAGTAACGTGCATTAACCCGAGTCAGCGCCTACATCCTTGCTCATCGGACGCCGACGTGGCGCCCGCCAATGAAAACAGGGATCAAGACCATGACCATCAAGACCAACGCCGTCGCCGGCTTCGCCTCGCTCGTTCTCGCGGTTCTGCCGCTCGTCATCATCGCCGGTTCGCTCGCTTCGAGCTTCTAAGTGATCGCCGCGTAGCCTCCGTCAGGCGCTTCTTGTGAGCCGCCTCGGCGGAGATGGCGACCTCCGGGTCGCCCAAGACTGATTAGGGAAAGAAGCCAAAAGGCTTCAGGAATACAGAGATTTGGCCGTCCGATGCAGGATGGCGTGGCGGGCAGCCAGGCGGTCGATATCCGCGTCGTAGCCCCCGCCGATGACCCCGACCACCGGGATCCCGCTCTCTAGACAAGCGCCCAGGACATTGGCCTCGCGTCGCCCCAGACCCTCGTCGGTCAGCGACAGCCGGCCCAGCTTGTCGTCCGCGTGGGGATCCACTCCTGCATTGAAGAAGACGATGTCCGGCCGGACGCTGCTGAGCAGCGCCGGCAGGATCTCTTCGAGCTTTTCCAAATAGGCGTCGTCGCCCGTCCCGTCGGCCAGTTCGATGTCCAGATCGCTGACCGCCTTGCGATGCGGGAAGTTCTTCTCGGCATGCATCGAGACGGTGAAGACGCTGGGATCGCCCTCGAAGATCCGCGCCGTGCCATCGCCCTGGTGAACATCCAGATCGACGACCAGGGCCTTGCCGATCGCGCCCTCGGCCAGCAGCCGCCTGGCCGCCACCGCCACGTCGTTGAACACGCAGAACCCCGCGCCGCTCTCGGCCGAGGCGTGATGGCTGCCGCCGGCGGTGTTGCAGGCGATGCCGTGCTCCAGAGCGAGGCGCGCAGCCAGGAGCGTGCCGCCGGTCGCCGCCCGGGCCCGGGTGGCGACGCTGTCGGTGTTGGGCATGCCGATCCGCCGAACCACCTCAGCCGGCAGGGAAAGCTCGATCACACCCCGCACATAGTCTTCCGTGTGGGCCAGAAGCAGGGTCTCGACGTCGATGAACTCGGGCCGCGCAAAGCCCTCCGGCCCCACCACGCCCTCGGCTTCCAGCACGGTGGCCAGGCGCGAGAACTTGTCCATCGGGAAGCGATGACCGGCCGGCATTTCGGCGCGGAAGGCAGGATGGTGGATGATCGGAGGGCTGCGCGACATCGACCCACGATGGGGAGCGCGACCGACTGACGCAAGGTCATGTCTTGCGGCGCCGCACAAGCGCGCTTATCGCACTGCTCCATGCAGACCACCGAGAACCTCGCCGACATCCTCGACCTCGAAGCCATCGAGGTGAACCTGTTTCGGGGCGTCAGCCCCAATGACGGTTTCCCGCGCATCTTCGGCGGCCTGGTGATCGCCCAGGCCCTGCTGGCGGCCTACAAGACCGTGCCGGACCGGGTCTGCCACTCGCTGCACGCCTACTTCATCCGCCCGGGCGATGTGAACGTTCCGGTGCTCTACGAAGTCGAGCGCGCCCGAGACGGCGGCACCTTCACGACACGTCGCGTAGCCGCGATCCAGAACGGCGAGCAGATCTTCAACTTGGCCTGCTCGTTCCAGACGCCGGAAGAGGGTTTCGAGCACCAGTCGGAGATGCCGACCGCGCCCGGTCCCGAGACCCTGCCGACGGAGGCGGAGTTCCTGCGCAGCCTGGGCGACCAGATCCACCCCAAGATGCTGGCCCACCTGGAAAAGCCACGCCCCGTGGACGTGCGCTGGGTCGACATGCAGAATCCGGTCGCCCCGGTGAAGAAGTCGGGGACCAAGGAAGTCTGGATGCGGGCCAAGGCCCCGCTGGGCGACAATGTCCGCATGCAGCAGGCCGCCCTGGCCTATGCGTCGGACATGGCGTTCATGGAGAGCGCCCTGCGTCCGCACGGCCTGATCTGGACGACCCCGGGCCTCCAGGGCGCCAGCCTGGACCACGCCATGTGGTTCCACCATCCGTTCGACTTCAACGACTGGACCCTGTTCGCTCAGGACAGCCCCAGCGCCTCGCAGGGTCGCGGCCTGGTGCGCGGCCAGATGTTCAGCCGCGACGGCAAGCTCCTGGCCTCGGTGGCCCAGGAGTGCCTGATGCGGGTGCGGAAGTAGTCTAGAGCTTCTGGTCGGCCGTCAGCGCCGCCGCCGGGTCGGCGATGGCGTCGGCGCGTTCCTTGTCCGAGCGCGGGGTCGAAACCAGCGGCTTGGCCGCAGCCAGGGCCCGGCGATAGGCCTCGGTCAGCGCGCTTTCAGGCGGGGTCTCAACGTCCGGCTGGACGCCGACGCCCTCCCAACCCTTGCCGGTCAGCGGATGGATCGCCTGACCGTTGGGCACGAACACCGACAGGCCGAACCCCAGCGCGGGCGCATCACGATTGGCCGGATTGCCGCCGCCGCGGGTGCGCGTCCCCACCAGAAGGCCGCGCTTGTTGGCCTGGATGTCGTAGGCGAACTCCTCGGCCGCCGAGAAGGTTCGGTTGGCGACCAACACATAGACCGGTTTGTCGGCATAGAGCGGCCCGCGCGCCGGTGTGTTGGGCTGGCGGCGCTCGATCGTTTCGCGCCCGTCGGCCTCGCGCCAGTGCAGCTCGGCCATGGCCAGCGGCTTGCGCGACAGATGACCCAGCAGGCGCTCGTCCGAGGCGCCGCCGCCGCCGGTGTTTTCGCGCAGGTCGATGATCAGGGCGTCGGTGTGCTGCAGCAGGGCCATCGCGTCTTCGATCACTTCGGCGCCAGCCGCCGTCTGCTCGAAGTAGCGCAGCTTCAGATAGCCGATATTGCCTGGCAGACGGCGCACCGCCATCAGGCCGTAGGCCAGGCGCTGGTCGAGCAGAGCCTGTTCGGTGGCGCTGAGCCCGGCCTGGTTGGCGCTGGCGGTGGTCACCGACACCTTCAGGTGCTGGTCGCCCGAGGTCTTAAGGGTAATGGCGCTGAGCGCCTGGGCCAGCTGCTCGCGATCATGGATGGCCACGAGGCGTTTTCGCTCCGCCTTTAGCGCCGCCTGGACCTGCTTGGCCTTGGCCGCGTCGAAATAGCCATTGAGGTTGGAGACCAGCGTATCCACCACCTGCCCGGCCTGCTTGGCGGTCAGTTCCTCGGCCGCCAGGACAGGCGAAGCGACGGTGAGCGCGGCGGCGGCCGCGAGGGCAAGAAGGCGCATGGACAATCCCCGTTTGCACAGCGGGCGTTTTCTCCCACCACGCGCGCGGACGGGCCAGTTAAGCCTGCGTCATGACCTGTTTGTCATCCACGGAAAACTTCACGACACCAGCCTCGGCCAGGCCGCGCAGCAGCGAGGCGGCCTGCATGCCGACGGTCAGTTCGCCAGCCAACGCCATGCGCAGGGCCTCGGCGGCGGTGACCCAGAAGCTCTCGATGCGCTCGCCCGGATCATCCTTCGGTTCAGCCACGCGGACGACGTCACGAGCCAGGACGATGTGGACGCGGTTGGTGTGAGTGCCGGCGTTGGGGCGGGTCTCGCCGATCAGGGACAGGGTCCCGGCGCAGCCCGCCTCCTCCAACAGCTCGCGGGTGGCGGCCGCCACTGGGTCGGCTTCACCCTCGTCCATGCCGCCGGCCGGCAGTTCGACGGAAATGTCGCCCAGGCCGTGACGGTACTGCTTGATCAGCAGGACGTTGTTCTGGGCGTCCAGCGCCACGACCTCGACCCAGTCGCGATACTCCAGGACATAGTAAGGCGCGACCACGGCGCCCTCGTCGGTGACGCAGTCGTCGGCGCGCAGGCGGATCCAGGGGTCTTGGTGAACGATGCGCGAGGCGGTGACCCGCCACTTTCCGATCGAGGTCGATTTCGGCGAGGTCACAACGCACTCCTTCGGAGACAACTAGTCCCGGTCGCCCAGCTCTTCGTCTTCAGCGGGGCCTTCGTGCTCGCCGACCAACGCGGGCGGATCGGCCAGGATCAGACCTTCGCCGATCTTGACCTCGGGCACAGCCGCCCGCGTGAACGGCAGGAACCAGGTCGGGCCGCCCAGGTCAGGGGTGATCTCGAGAATGTCGCCGGCGCCGAAATTCTGGACGCTTTTCACGCGGCCCAGCAGGACGTCGGTCGTGATGTGACGGACGGTCAGGCCGACCAGGTCCGTCAGATAGAACTCGTCTTCCTCGGGCTCGGGCAGGGCCGAGCGAGGGACATACAGGCGCAGTCCGCGCAGGGCGTCGGCGGCTTCCTTGGTCTCGACGCCCGGGCAGCGGCAGACGACGCCGTCCTTGGTCTTGCGCGCCGAAGCAATGGTCAGAGCGACCGAGCCGTCCTGGCGCTTCAGCGTCTTGAAGGCCGCGATGCTCATCGGGTCTTCGGTATAGGTCGAAATCCGCACCTCGCCGCGCACGCCGAAGCCGCCGGCCACGCGGCCGACCAGGATCATCGGGTCATCGGGAGTGTGAGCCATGGTCTGGACAGAGTCGCGCCGCCGACCCGGAAAGGATCGACGGCGCTGGAACCCTGATTAGCCTTCCGAGGCTTCTTCAGCCGGAGCTTCAGCGGCCACTTCAGCAGCGGGGGCCTCTTCAGCAGCGGCTTCGGCCGGGGCTTCTTCAACAGCCGGAGCAGCAGCGGCGGCAGCGGCAGCCGCGGCGGCGGCTTCAGCAGCAGCGGCCTTCTCGGCTTCGGCGGCGGCCTTGGCGTCGATCTCGGCTTGCTTACGGTCTTCTTCGCGCTGAGCGCGCTCGGCCGAACGCTCTTGAGCCTTCTTGCCCGGAGCGCCCTTTTGCGGGTTGTTGCCGTGGGTCCAGGCGACCAGGCCTTGAGCGGCCAGGAAGCGGGCGACGCGGTCGCTCGGCTGGGCGCCCTTCTTGAGCCACTCCTGGATCGACTCGACCTTCAGGGTCACGCGAGCCGGGTCATCCTTCTTGAGGAGCGGGTTGTAGGTGCCGACCTTCTCGATGAAACGGCCATCGCGCGGCGAGTGGCTGTCAGCGATGACGATCGAGTAGTACGGACGCTTCTTGGCGCCGCCACGGGCGAGACGGATCTTCAGCATTTGAGGTAGTCCTTAGGGTCTAAAGTTCTATTTCTTGAACGGGTTGAAGCCGGGCAGGCCCAGGCCGGAGAGAGGGTTGGGCTTGGCGTCGCCGCCACTCCCGAGGCCCGGCAGACCGGGCAGCCCCGGGATGCCGCCAGGGCCTCCCGCTGCATTGCTTTCGGACGGAGGAAGCTTGCCGCCGCCCATGGTTTTCAGACGGGCCATGTCGCCGCCGCCCATCATCTGGGCCATGCGGGCCATGCCCTTGCCGCCGTCCTTGCTCATGGCCTTGAACATGTCGGCCATCTGGCGGTGCTGTTTCAGCAGGCGGTTGATCTCGGCGACGTCGACGCCCGAACCGGCCGCGATGCGACGCTTGCGCGAGGCGGCCAGGAGGTCGGGCTTCTTGCGCTCTTCCTTGGTCATCGAGCTGATGATCGCCTGCTGGCGGCGGAAGATGCTGTCGTCGACGCCGCTCTCGGCGATCTGCTTCTTGACCTTCTGGACGCCCGGCAGGAGGCCCATGATGCCTTCCATGCCGCCCATCTTCTGCATCTGGCGCAGTTGGGCGGCGAGGTCGTCCAGGTCGAACTTGCCCTTGGCCAGCTTCTTGGCCATGCGCTCGGCTTCGGCATGGTCCAGGTCGGCCGCGGCCTTCTCAACCAGCGCGACAACGTCGCCCTGACCCAGGATGCGGCCGGCGACGCGACGGGCGTCGAAGACGTCCAGCTGGTCGATTTTCTCGCCGGCGCCGAGGAACTTGATCGGCAGGCCGGTGACGTGGCGCATCGACAGCGCCGCGCCGCCGCGGCCGTCGCCATCGGCGCGGGTCAGGATCAGGCCCGTCAGCGGCAGGCGCTCGTGGAACGCCTTGGCGGTGCGCACGGCGTCCTGACCGGTCAGGCTGTCGGCGACCAGGATGGTCTCGGAGGGCGTAGCGATGCGGGCGATTTCCGCCGCCTCGCTCATCATCGCCTCGTCCAGCGTCGTGCGGCCGGCGGTGTCGAGGATCAGGACGTCGTAGCCGCCCAGCTTGGCGGCGGTCAGGGCGCGCTTGGCGATGTCGGGGGCGCTCTGGCCGGCGACGATCGGCAGGCTCTCGACCTCGACCTGCTTGGCCAGGGTCGCCAGCTGCTCCATGGCGGCCGGACGACGGGTGTCCAGCGAGGCGACCAGCACCTTCTTGCGCTCGGTCTTGGACAGACGCAGGGCCAGCTTGCCGGTGGTCGTCGTCTTGCCCGAGCCCTGCAGGCCGGCCATCAGGATTACCGACGGCGGGTTCAGCGCCAGATTCAGGCCGGTGGGGACTTCGCCGCCCAGCATGTCGACCAGGCCGTCATAGACGATCTTGACCACCTGGTCGGCCGGCTTGACCGAACGGATGACGGCTTCACCGCCGGCCAACTCCTTGGCCTTGCTGATGAAGTCCTTGACGACCGGCAGGGCGACGTCAGCCTCGAGCAGGGCGACGCGGACTTCGCGCAGCGCCTCGTCGATGTCCTTCTCGGACAGCACGCCGCGGCCGCCGAGGCGGTCAAAGACGCCTGAAAGTCGCTCTGTAAGGCCGTCGAACATGGATAGTCCTGAGTAAAACCGGCTCCAAACGCAATCAGCCCCCATGGACGATCACGTCGATGGGGGTCCTCGCCGTCCTCGTCCGGATGGATCCTGCGCTAACAGGCCGGGGTCGTGACGGTGGAGGCGCTGCTGATAAAGCGCCGGAAGCCGGGGCTTATGCACAACTTTCGGGAAGGAGTCAAAAGAGACCCTCCATCCCGTATTCCCGGCGAAGGCCGGGACCCAGATCCCAAGGCGCTTGGGATGATTGGAAAGGCGCTGAGCTCGAGGAACCCGCCCCAGCGCTCTTCCATCTGGGCCCCGGCTTTCGCCGGGGAGATCGGATGTGGGAGAGGCTTAAACCGTGCCGAGGAAGTCGCGCTTGCCGACCTCGACGCCGTTGTGGCGCAGGATCGCGTAGGCCGTGGTGATGTGGAAGAAGAAGTTCGGCATCGCCTGGCCCTGCAGATAGTCCAGGCCCTTGAAGGTCTTGGTCTCGCCGCGGCGAACCAGATGGACGTCGCGGTCATGGCCGCCTTCGAACGCGGCGACGTCCAGGCCTTCCAGATAGGCGACGGCGCGGTCGACGCGGGCGATCAGGTCCTCGAACGAGGCCTCATTGTCGTCCCAGGCCGGAACCTCCTGCGCGGCCAGGCGCGCGGCGCCGCCCTTGGCGAAGTCGGTGGCGATCTGCACCTGACGGATCAGCGGGAACATGTCGGGATAGAGTCGGGCCTTCAGCAGGGCGTCCGGGTCCCAGCTCTTGGCCTCGACGAGGGCGGCGGCCTTGGCCAGAACGCCCTTCAGACCCTTCAGGCCCTGGATGAAGACGGGCACGCTGGCCTGGTGGATCGAGATCGACATGGGAAGCTCCAGAAGAAGGATGCGTCTAGATAGGCGCGCTCCGTGACGACCGGAAGCGGAACGGTTGGCGAGGGCTGTGGGTTTTAGAGCCTCAGAATTCCAACCGACGAGGTTACCCATGAAAGTCAGCGACGCCATGACCAGCCAGGTCTCGATCGCCCGTCCGACCGACAGCATCCGCAAGGTCGCCGAGACCATGGCCAAGATCGAAAGCGGGGTCGTGCCCGTGGTCGACGACGGCAAGGTGGTGGGCGTGGTCACCGACCGCGACATCGTCCTGCGCGTGGTCGCCGAGGGGCGCAGCTTCGACAGCCCCATCTCGGAGGCCATGTCCGACGGCGAGGTGCTGAGCGTCAAGGAAGACGACATCCTGGCCGACGCCACCGCCAAGATGGCCAACAACCAGGTCCGCCGCCTGATCGTGCTCAACGAGTCCGGCAACCTGACCGGCATCCTGTCGCTGGGCGACGTGGCCAAGGACTACGGCGCCAAGCAGGTCGGCAAGACGCTGGAGGAGATTTCCCAGGAGCCGGCCGACGCGGCGAACTAGCGACCAAGAAAAAGGGCGGCTCCCTGCGGAGCCGCCCTTCGTCATTCGGGATCGAAGGTCGCTTAGACCAACGACGGGTCGATGGCCTTGCAGGCTTCCATGAGGCCCTGGACCGACGCCACCGAGGCGGCGAACATCGCCTTTTCGGCTTCGTTGGTTTCGAACTCGACGATCTTCTCGGCGCCGCCGGCGCCGATGACGACCGGCACGCCGACGTACAGGCCGTTCAGGCCGTACTGACCGGTCAGGAAGGTGGCGCACGGCAGGACGCGCTTCTTGTCCTTCAGGTACGACGTCGCCATGGCGATCGCCGATTCCGCCGGAGCGTAGAAGGCCGAGCCGGTCTTCAGCAGGGCGACGATCTCGCCGCCGCCCTTGCGGGTGCGCTCGACGATGGCGTCCAGCTTCTCTTGCGTCAGCCAGCCTTGCTTGACCAGTTCCGGCAGCGGCAGGCCGCCGACCGTCGAGTGACGGACCATCGGCACCATGTCGTCGCCGTGACCGCCCAGGGTCCAGGCGTGGATGTCTTCGACCGACACGCCGGTGGCTTCGGCCAGGAAGTAGGCGAAACGGGCCGAGTCCAGGACGCCGGCCATGCCGATGACCTTTTCCTTGGGCAGGCCCGAGAACTGCTGCAGCGCCCACACCATCGCGTCGAGCGGGTTGGTGATGCAGATGACGAAGGCGTTCGGGGCGTGGGCCTTGATGCCTTCGCCGACGGCCTTCATGACCTTCAGGTTGATGCCCAGCAGGTCGTCGCGGCTCATGCCCGGCTTGCGCGGCACGCCAGCGGTGACGATGCAGACGTCGGCGCCGGCGATGTCGGCGTAGTCGTTGGCGCCCTTCAGGGCCACGTCCTTGCCGAACACGGCCGAGGCTTCGGCGATGTCGAGGGCCTTACCCTGCGGGGTGCCTTCGGCGATGTCGAACAGGATCACGTCGCCCAGCTCTTCGCGAGCGGCGATGTGGGCCAGGGTGCCGCCGATCATGCCGGCGCCGATAAGGGCGATCTTCGCGCGAGCCATGGGGTCTCCATCAAGGCTGTGGACAGTGGAATGTCGGGGCGCGGTCTAGACCTGTAGCGTCCCGGCCTCAAGTCCTCTTTCCCGTTTCGCTGCGCTGCGGCAAAGTTGCCTGAACAACGATAAGGGAAGCCGGGGATGAGCAAGACCGATCCGGGTCATTTCTTCGAGGACTTCAAGCTGGGCCAGAGACTGGTCCACGCCACGCCCCGAACGATCACAGCAGGCGATGTCGCGCTGTACACGGCGCTTTATGGCCCCCGGTTCGCGCTGTTTTCTTCGGACGAATTCGCCAGGGGCTGCGGCCTGCCCGCCGCGCCCGTCGATCCGCTGGTCGCCTTCCACGTGGTGTTCGGCAAGACCGTACCGGACATCAGCCTGAACGCGGTGGCCAATCTGGGCTACGCCGAGGGCCGGTTCCTGGCTGCGGTCTATCCCGGCGACACGCTCAGCGCCGTATCCGACGTGATCGGGCTGAAGGAGAACTCCAACGGCAAGACCGGCGTCGTCTATGTGCGCACCACCGGGACCAATCAGCGCGGCGAGGCGGTGCTGAGCTATGTGCGCTGGGTGATGGTGCGCAAGCGGGACACGGATGCGGCAGTCGCCGAGCAGACGGTCCCTACCTTGTCGGCCGCTGTGGCCCCAGCCGACCTGGTGATCCCGCCGGGTCTAGACTTCGCCGGCTACGACTGGGCCCTGGCAGGCGCGCCGCACGCTTTCGAGGACTACGCGGTCGGCGAGAAGATCGACCATGTCGACGGCATGGCGGTGGAAGAGGCCGAGCACCAGATGGCCACGCGGCTGTGGCAGAACACCGCCAAGGTTCACTTCAACCAGTTCGAGCGGAGCCAGGACCCGTCGGGCAAGCGGCTGGTCTATGGCGGGGTGGTGATCTCCACGGCCAAGGCGCTGTCGTTCAACGGGCTGCAGAACGCCGGCCTGATCCTGGCGATCAACGGCGGCCGCCACGTGGCCCCGTTCTTCGCCGGCGGCACGGTGTTCGCCTGGAGCCAGGTGCTGGACAAGGCCGATCTGGGCGCGGTCGGCGCCCTGCGGCTGAGATTGGTGGCGACGCGGGACCAGCCCTGCGGCGACTTCCCGGACAAGAACGGCGAAGGGGTCTATGATCCGGCGGTCATTCTCGACTTCGACTATTGGGCGGCGGTTCCTAAGCGTGGCTGATTTCCAACTCGATCCGGCCTTCGTCGTCACCTCGCACAAGGTCGCCGATCTGCCGCTGTGCGAGGTGCGCCTGCAGGACGACGCCCGCTATCCGTGGCTGGTGCTGATCCCGCGCCAGCCGGGCCTTCGCGAGATCGAGGAGCTGGACACCGCGCATCGCATCCAGCTGATGGAAGAGATCGTCCTGGCCGGAACCGCCGTCCGCGCCGTCGGCGCGGTGCTGGGCCTGACCATCGACAAGCTGAACGTGGGGGCGCTGGGCAATGTCACCGCGCAGCTGCATGTGCATGTGGTCGGGCGACGCGCGGACGATCCGGCCTGGCCTGGGCCGGTATGGGGGCATAGCCCGGCCAGCGCCTATACGGTCGAAACCCTGGCGGCTCCGATCGCGGCGGCCCGCAACGCGCTTCCTTAGCAAGGCTTCCCCCGGCGCTGGCCGGGGAGGACGTCACGGCTGCAGGCGATAGCCGCCCATCTCGGTGATCAGGATCCGCGCCGTGGCGGGATCGGGTTCGATCTTCTGGCGAAGGCGGTAGACGTGGGTTTCCAGCGTGTGGGTGGTGACCCCGGCGTTGTAGCCCCAGACCTCGGTCAGCAGTTCCTCCCGCGACACCGGCTTGGAGCCGGCGCGGTAGAGGTACTTGAGGATGTTGGTTTCCTTCTCGGTCAGCCGCACCTTCTTCTGCTTCTCGTCGACCAACAGCTTGGCGGACGGGCGGAATTCGTACGGGCCGATGCGGAACAGCGCGTCTTCAGAGGCCTCGTAGCTGCGCAGCTGGGCGCGGATGCGGGCCAGCAGCACGCCGAAGCGGAAAGGCTTGGTGACATAGTCGTTGGCGCCCGATTCCAGGCCCAGGATGGTGTCGCTGTCGCTGGCGGCGGCCGTCAGCATGATCACCGGCGCGGTGACGCCGTTCTTGCGCATCAGACGGCAGGCCTCGCGGCCGTCCATGTCAGGCAGGTCGACGTCCAGCAGGATCAGGTCCGGCTTGAGCTCGCGCGACAGGCGCACCCCCTCGCCGGCGCTGGCGGCCTCGTTGACCGCGAACTCCTCGTGCAGGGCCAGCTGTTCGGCCAGGGCGCCGCGCAGGTCGTCGTCGTCGTCGATCAGCAGAAGGGTCTTACGTTGCGCCATAAGGCGAAACATGCACCGCTGCGGCCCCCCGGGACAACCCCGGCCACGTTATAAGTCTTGGGAGCAGCTCCGCCGATGCCCTTCCGCGCCCATGCCAACGGCCGTTTCGAGCTCGACGGCCGAACTCTGCGCTGCGCGATCGGCAAGGCTGGCGCCCTGCCCGCCGCCGACAAGCGCGAGGGCGACAACAAGAGCCCGCTGGGCGCCTGGGTCATGCGCGAAGTCTGGTATCGGCCCGACGTCTATCCCGACGGTCCGAAGACCGCCCTGCCTGTCCGCGCGACGCAGCCGCGGGACGGCTGGTGCGATGCGGCGAGCGATCCGAACTACAACCGCCCCGTCACCCTGCCCTATCCGGCCAGCGCCGAGCGGATGTGGCGCGACGACCAAGTCTATGACCTGGTCGTGATCCTGGGCCACAACGACGACCCGCCGATCCCCGGGATGGGCTCCGCCATCTTCATGCACCTGGCCCGCGACGGCTATCCAGGCACGGAGGGCTGCGTAGCTCTGGCGCGCGAGGACATCGAGGCCGTGCTGGCCGCCGCCCAGCCGGGCGACGCGGTCGAGATCGTGGCGGACTAGGCGTAATCGCGGCGGCCGAAGATCGCCGAACCGACCCGCACCGACGTCGCGCCCTGTTCGATGGCGATCTCGAAGTCGTCGCTCATGCCCATCGACAGCTTTTCGACCCCGTTGGCCAGGGCGATCGCCTTCAGCAGGGCGAAGTGCGGCGCGGGGTCCTGGTCGAACGGCGGGATACACATCAGGCCCTCGACAGTGAGGCCATAGGTCGTCCGGCAGGCGGCGATGAAGGCGTCGGCCTCGCTCGGCGCGATCCCCGCCTTCTGGTCTTCCTCGCCGGTGTTGACCTGGACATAGAGGCGTGGGGCCTTGCCGGCGCGCTGGATCTCTTCGGCCAGAACGCGGGCCAGCTTCTCGCGGTCGACCGTCTCGATGACATCGAAGAACGCCACCGCATCCCGGGCCTTGTTGGTCTGCAACGGACCAATCAGGCGCAGCTCCAGACCCTCTCGGCGGTCGCCCCAGCGCTCCATGGCTTCCTGGACGCGGTTCTCGCCGAACACTTTCTGTCCCGCGTCGAGCACGGGCGCGATATGTTCCCAGGGCTGGGTCTTGGACACGGCCACCAGAGTCACCGCGCCCGTCGGGCGGTCCGCGCGGGCCTCGGCGTCGGCTATGCGGACTCGGATATCGGCAAGCGCTTGAGACATGGAGACAAACCCGGCGTGGACGGCGTGAGCGAACTGGAGGTCCTGTCTAGGACGGCGGCGACCTTTCCGCCAAGGACCGTGCGCGGGGTCACCCTGCCCAACCTGTTGTTCTTCACCGATCCGGCTCGGGTGCAAAGCCCCGAAGCCGTCGCCGAACGCCTGCCGCGCGGGGCGGGGATCGTCTTCCGGGCCTTCGGCGCCGGCGAGGCGATCCAACAGGGTCTCCGCCTGCGCGCGATCGCCGACACCCGTGGCCTGCTGCTGCTGGCCGGGGCCGAAGCAGAGCTGGCTGAGGCGATCCGCGCGGATGGCCTGCATGTTCCTGAGCGGATGGCGGACCAGATCCCCCGGCTGAGAGAGGGCCGTCCGGCCTGGCTGATCACGACCGCTGCGCACGGTCAGCCCGCGGTCAGCGCCGCCGAGCAAGCTGGGGCCGATGCGGTCGTCGTCTCGCCGGTCTTTCCCAGCAACAGTCCGTCGGCGGGTGTTCCATTGGGGATCGACGGCCTGAGCGTGCTGGTTTCGGCCACCGCCCTGCCCGTCTATGCGCTAGGCGGCGTGCGCGCGGAAACCGTCTCGCAGCTCACGGGCAGCGGGGTCGTCGGCCTGGCGGCTGTGGAGGCCCTTGCGGGTTAGAACTTGAACGCGGTCTCGAGACGCACGCGCGGCGCGGCTTCCGTCGGCTCGGCCTTGCGGGCAGCCAGGGCCGGGTTGCGTTCGCCCAGGGCCACGGCGCCGCCGACGCGGATCGACGGCGTCACCTTGAAGTAGGCGCCGGCTTGCACGTCCTGCAGTTCCATTTCACGGCTCGAGGGCTGGTCGAGGTCCAGCTTCAGACCCCAGCGGCCCTTCTTGGCGTCCCAACGCAGGGCGCGCTTCTCGTCCTGCGGATACTGGACCCCGGCAGCGGCGCTGGTGAAGTCGTTCTTGACGCTGAAGTCAGGCGTCACGGCATGCGGCTTGGCCTGCGCGAACGCGGTCGCGGCCGATCCCGTCAGGATCAGCGCGGCAGCCCCCGCCAAGAAGAAACGCGTCGCGACCATCGCTACTCGCCGCCCATACTCAGTTGTCCCCACCCATCCCATATAGGAACGAGCCCCTTACGTTGCGATTAAAGGCTTGGCTGGAACGCGGTCAACCGCACATCGGTCCCCGTTCCCACTGAATCATATGATTCAATCGAGTCCTGTTGCGACGAGGTCACGCGATTCCTGTTTTGAGGCGACGCAGCCATGCTATAGACCGGCTCCCGGCCGCGGGAGCGCGCCAGGAATGCGTTAGCCGCGCCGGCGAGACATTTGGAGCGAGGTACTATGGCGTTTGAGCGTGGGTCTGTGATGCGCGGCGTCGCCGCGGGCGTCCTGGCTCTGTCCATGCTGGGCGTGGCGGCTTGCGGCAGCAGCCCCAAGTCGTTCTCCGCCGAAGGCGAGAAGAAGGGTTTCCTGGGCATCGGCGGCAAGAAGGCCACGGCTCCCGAAGCCTCGATCGGCGTCAACGGCTATCTGTGGCGCGCCAGCCTCGACACCCTGAACTTCATGCCGCTGGCCTCGGCCGACCCGTACGGCGGCGTGATCGTCACCGACTGGTACATCAGCCCCGAGACCCCGGCCGAGCGCTTCAAGGCGACGGTCTACATCCTCGACACCCGCCTGCGCGCCGACGGCCTGAACGTCACGGTGTTCAAGCAGGCCAAGGACATGAACGGTAACTGGGTCGACACCGAAGTCGCGCCCCAGACCGCCACCGACATCGAGAACGCGATCCTGACCCGCGCGCGTCAGCTTCGACTTTCGAACATCCGGGGCTAAGGCCCCTAAGGGTCCTCTTCCCGGCGAAGGGGACCCTGACGCCCTATCTTTCTGCGCGCTCCGGCCGCGAAACCGCTTAACTTGACGCGGCCGCGCTCCCTGGAGCGCCTTTCCGCATTCAAGACCTGGTTTCCGATGGCCCGTTACAATCCCAAAGACACCGAGCCCAAATGGCGTGACGCCTGGGCCAAGGCCGACGTCTTCAAGACCGGCGAGATCAACGACGGCCGTCCGAAATACTATGTGCTCGAGATGTTCCCGTATCCGTCGGGCCGCATCCACATGGGCCACGTCCGCAACTACGCCATGGGCGACGTCGTGGCCCGCTACAAGCGCGCCCAGGGCTTCAACGTCCTGCATCCCATGGGCTGGGACGCCTTCGGCATGCCGGCCGAGAACGCCGCCATGGAGCGCGGCGTCCACCCCAAGGGCTGGACCTACGACAACATCGCCGCCATGCGCGAACAGTTGAAGGCCTTGGGCCTGTCGGTCGACTGGGCGCGCGAGTTCGCCACCTGCGACCCGGAATACTACGGCAAGCAGCAGGCCTGGTTCCTGCGTCTGCTGAAGCGCGGCCTGGTCTATCGCAAGGAAGCCTCGGTCAACTGGGACCCGGTCGACATGACGGTCCTGGCCAACGAGCAGGTCATCGACGGCAAGGGCTGGCGCTCGGGCGCGACGGTTGAGAAGCGCAAGCTGACCCAGTGGTTCCTGCGCATCACCGACTATGCCGACGCCCTGATCGACGGCCTGAAGACCCTGGACCGCTGGCCCGACAAGGTTCGCCTGATGCAGGAGAACTGGATCGGCCGCTCCAAGGGCCTGCGCTTCAAGTTCCAGTTCGACGGTGACGCCCCCGACGGCATGGCCGACGGCCTGGAGGTCTACACGACCCGTCCCGACACCCTGTTCGGCGCCAGCTTCGTCGGCATCGCGCCCGAGCATCCGCTGGCCGAGCGCCTGGGCATCGAGAACCCCGACGTCCAGCAGTTCATCGCCGACTGCCGCAAGGGCGGCACCTCGGAGGCCGAGATCGAGAGCGCCGAGAAGCTGGGCTACGACACCGGCCTGCGGGTGCAGCACCCGCTGGATCCGTCGATCACCCTGCCTGTCTGGATCGCCAACTTCATCCTGATGGACTATGGCACCGGCGCGATCTTCGCCTGCCCGGCTCACGACCAGCGCGACCTGGACTTCGCCCGCAAGTACGACCTGCCGGTCAAGCCGGTGGTGCTGCCGAACGGCGAGGATCCGGCGACCTTCGCGGTCGGCAAGGAGGCCTATGTCGGCCCCGGCAAGATCTTCAATTCCGAGTTCCTGGACGGCATGGACGTCGAGACCGCCAAGGCCGAGGCCGTGGCGCGCATCGAAGGCGCAGGCCAGGGCCAGGGCGCGACCGTCTACCGCCTGCGCGACTGGGGCATTTCGCGTCAGCGCTATTGGGGCTGCCCGATCCCGGTCGTCCACTGCCAGGCCTGCGGCGTCGTGCCGGTGCCGGAAGACCAACTGCCGGTCGCCCTGCCCGACGACGTCACCTTCGACAAGCCGGGCAACCCGCTGCTGCGCCATCCGACCTGGCGTCACACCACCTGCCCGTCGTGCGGGGCCCGCGCCGAGCGCGAGACCGACACGCTGGACACCTTCATCGACAGCAGCTGGTACTTCGCCCGCTTCGCCGACACCCAGGCCGACGAGCCGGTGGGCAAGGACGCGGCTGACCACTGGATGCCGGTCGACCAGTATATCGGCGGCGTCGAGCACGCGATCCTGCACCTGCTGTATGCCCGCTTCATCACCCGCGCCCTGAAGGACGAGGGCCTGCTGTCGGTCGAGGAACCCTTCGCTGGCCTCTTCACCCAGGGCATGGTCACCCACGAGGCCTACAAGAGCGAGGCCGGCGAGTGGGTCGAGCCGGCGGACGTGGTGATCACCGCCGAGGGCAACACCCGCACGGCCAAACACGCCAAGACCGGCGCGCCGATCGTCATCGGCGACATCGAGAAGATGTCGAAGTCGAAGAAGAACGTCGTCGCGCCTGAGGACATCTTCGAAGCCTACGGCGTCGACTCAGCGCGCCTGTTCGTGATGTCCGACAGCCCGCCCGAGCGCGACGTTCAGTGGACGAACTCGGGCGTCGAAGGCAGCTGGCGCTTCACGCACCGGCTGTGGAACGAGTTCGACGGCCAGCCGGCCGGTGACTTCGCCCACGATGACAGCGACGAAGCGGCCGTGGCCCTGCGCAAGTCGGCCCACAAGCTGATCGGCTACGTCACCGACAGCATCGAGGGCTTCCGCTTCAACAGCGGCGTGGCGCGCCTGTACGAGTTCCTGAACGCCCTGAAGGCCGCGCCGGCCGAAGGCGCTTCAGAAGCTGTTCTGGCGGCCCGCGCCGAGGCCCTGAACATCCTGGCCCGCCTGGTCTCGCCCTTCACGCCTCACCTGGCCGAGGAAGCCTGGGCCAAGGTCGGCGGCGAAGGCATGGTCGTCGACGCCCCCTGGCCCAAGGCCGATCCGGCCCTGGCCGCGGACGACGAACGCGTCCTGCCGATCCAGATCAACGGCAAGCGTCGCGGCGAGGTGAAGGTCAAGGCCGGCGCCCCGGACGACGAAGTCCAGAAAATCGCGCTGGCGGATCCCAACGTCATGGCTCACCTTGAGGGCCTCACGGTCCGCAAGGTGATCGTGGTGAAGGACCGCATCATCAACATCGTGGCCAACTGATACAGATGAAACGCTTCCTGGCGGTCTGCGCCCTCTCGCTTTCGACCCTGACACTCTCGGCCTGTGCCGGCTTCACGCCGCTGTACGGTCGCCCCGGTGTCGAGGGCGGGCTCTCCAGCATCCAGCCGATCGCGTCCGAGGGCCGCGGCGGCTACCTGCTGCGCGAGAAGCTGGACGACGCCTTGGCCTATCGCCAGGGATCGCCCGCGGCCTATCATCTGTCCTACGCCATCAACGAGCAGCGCTTCGCGCGCGGCGTCCGGCTGGACAACAACGCCAACCGCTACGAACTGCGGATGGCGGTGACCTGGACGCTGGTCGACACCAAGACCTCTGGCGAGGTTCACAAGGGCTATACGGAAGTGTCCGTGACCTACGACTCAGCCGACCAGCCCTATGCGGCCATCGCGGCTCAGAACGACGGCCAGGAGCGCGCTGCGGTCGAGGTGGCCCGCAAGATCCAGCTGGAGCTCGCCACCTGGCTGGCGGGCCGTAAACCGGCCTAATCAGCGATGATCCTGTCCAAGCGTCCGGACGTCGAGCGCTTCCTGCGGGAGCCGACCCCGGACATCCGGGCCGTGGTGCTGTACGGCAAGGACCGTGGCGTGGTGCGCGATCGCGCCAACGCCCTGGCCAAGCGCGTCGTCGAGCGCCCTGACGACCCCTTCGACACCGCCCAGCTGACCGACGGCGACCTGGACGCCGATCCCGCCAAGCTGGAGGACGAGCTGTCGGCCATGTCGCTGATGGGCGGCCGTCGCTTGGTGCGCTTGCGCCTGAATGGCGAGAAGGCCGGTCCCGACAAGCAGGCTGCCGAGGCCCTGACCCGTCACGTCGAGGGCCTCTTGAACCCCGACGCCTTCTTCCTGGTCGAGGCTGGAGCTCTGGGGCGCGACTCCCAGCTGCGCAAGGTCGGCGAGAAGGCCAACGGCTGCGCCGTCATCCCTTGTTATGAAGATGAAGCAGGCGACCTGGCCCGCATGACCCGCGATCTGCTGGCCAACGACAAGGTCAGCCTGAACGGCGAGGCCCTGGACCTGTTCGTCTCGCGCCTGCCCAAGGAGCGCGGCGTCGCTCGGGCCGAAATCGAGCGCCTGGCGCTCTATCTGGGCCCTAACAGCGGCGTCAACGCTACCGCCGCCGATCTGACCGACTTCCTCGGCGTCGAGCCTGAAGCCTCGCTCAGCGACGCCGCCGCCGATGCGTTCGGCGGCAAGGTTGGCGCGGCCCAGGCCGCCCTGCGTCGCGCTGCGGCAGAGGGCGAAGGCGGTCCGGCCGCTGTGCGGGCCATGGGCTATTATCTCGGCCGGCTCCGTCGTGTGCTCACCCTGCACAAGAATGGCGTCGACCTGCAGGCCGCCGCCAAGGCGTCCGGCGTCTTCTGGAAACAGGAGCGTGAGTTCTTGCGTCAGGCTCGAGCCTGGAACCTGGAAGCCATCCTCGACATCCAGGGCGAGATCCTGACCGCCGACCGTGCGTGCAAGACCTCGGGTTCGCCCGATCAGCTGATCTCCGAACGCCTGGCGCTGATGATCGCGGGACGGGCGCGGCGACTGGGGCTGTAACCCCCGCCCGTCTCCCCGGCGAAAGCCGGGGCCCAGATGGAAGAACGACGGGATGAGTTCTAAGAGCTCAGAGCGCTTCCAGCCCTCTTCAGCCCCTGAGATCTGGGTCCCGGCTTTCGCCGGGAAGATCGGGCTAGAGAACCCTCTAAAATCACCCCTTTGCGCCGCTGTGGACGCTTTCCGAGAAAGCGTTGCAGCACAAAGGCTTGGAGTCTGATCGGACTCAAACTGCCCTCCTCTCACGAAAACGGTGCCTCCCGGAGTACGGAAAGGCGCCGCTTGGTGCGTCACAGAGGCGATTTTGAAGAGCTCGAAAATCCGGTCAACCGCACCTTTCTAGGTGCGGATGATCACACCCCGCGCGTGAGCCGGTTGCACAGGTCGTCCAGTTGCTCGAGCGTCGCATAGGTGATGGTCAGGGTCCCGGTCGCGCCGCGATGATCGATCGAGACGTCCAGGCCCAGCACCGACGACAGGTCGGCTTCCAGCGCCTGGGTGTCGGTGTCCTTGACCTTGGCGGGACGACCGCCCTTGCTCTTGGCGGGCTTCACGCCCGGCGCCTTGCGGGCCAGGGCTTCGGTCTCGCGGACGGACAGGCCGCCCTCGATGATCTGCTTGGCCAGAGCGACCGGGTCCGAGGCCGCGGCGATGGCGCGGGCGTGACCGGCCGACAGCTCACCACTGACCAAGTACGACTGCACCTCGTCCGGTAGGGCCAGCAGGCGCAGCGTGTTGGCGACGTGGCTGCGGCTCTTGCCGATGGTCTGGGCGATGTTCTCCTGGGTGCGCTCGAACTTCTCCATCAGCGCCTTGTAGGACAGCGCCTCTTCCAGGACGTTCAGGTCAGCGCGCTGGACGTTTTCGATGATGCCGATTTCCAGCACCGCCAGGTCGTCCAGCTCGCGCACCATGATCGGCACGGCCCGCAGGCCGGCCCGCTGAGCGGCGCGCCAGCGGCGTTCGCCGGCCACGATCTGGTATTCGCCGGGCGTATCGGGCGACGGACGGACCAGGATCGGCTGCAGGACGCCCTTCTCGCGGATCGAGTTGGACAGGTCTTCCAGGTCTTCCTCACGGAAGGTGCGGCGCGGCTGGTCGGGGTTGCGCTTCAAGAGCTCGATCGGCGCTTCGCTGGAGCCGGCGGCGCGTTCGCCCGGAGCCTGAGCCGGTGCAGCGTCGACCTCACCCAGCAAGGCGGACAGACCCCGACCCAGACCACGACGCCCTTCGGAACTACCGGGCTCTGCCATTGCGACGGACTCCATCTTCATCTCAGTCAAACTACGGGTCTAGGTTCGGTATGGCCAAGCTTTAGGCTAGGCCGCTTTCGCCTGGCGATCACGCTCGCGGCTGATCACTTCACGGGCCAGCTTCAGATAGGCCTGACTGCCGGCGCACTTCAGATCGTACAGCAGCACGGGCTTGCCGAACGACGGGGCCTCGGAGACGCGGACATTGCGCGGGATGACCGCGTCATAGACCTTGTCTCCAAAGTGGGCGCGCACGTCGCTGGCGACCTGCTCCGACAGGCTGTTGCGGCGGTCGTACATGGTCAGCACCACGCCTTGGATCTCGAGGCGCGGGTTCAGGCTGCCGCGCACACGCTCGATGGTGCGCATCAGTTGTGTCAGGCCTTCCAGGGCGAAGAACTCGCACTGCAGCGGCACGAACACCGCATCGGCCGCGGTCATGGCGTTGACCGTCAGCACGTTCAGCGACGGCGGACAGTCGATCAGCACATAGGTGTAGGGGCCGTTGACCCGGATCGATTCCAGCGCGTCGCGCAGGCGATACGAGCGGCGGGCGGTCTGACCCAGTTCAATCTCGATGCCCGACAGGTCGGCATCGGCCGGGATGACGTCCAGGCCCGGCAGCTCGCTCTTCACGGCGGCGTCGACCACCGGCGACTCACCCATCAACACGTCGTACAGCGTGGTGCGACGCTGGGTGCGGCCGATACCCAGCCCCGTGGAACAGTTTCCCTGCGGGTCGGAATCGATCAGCAGCACGCGCTCGCCGCAGGCGGCCAGGGCGGTGCCCAGGTTGATGGCGGTCGTGGTCTTGCCGACGCCGCCCTTCTGATTGGCGATGGCGAGAACGCGGAGAGGATTAGCGGACACGGGAAAGCCTCTTCACTTGAACGATGCGGCCGCGAGGGTCGCTTTGACTGATGCGCAGGTCGCTCTGGAACGCCCAGACCTTCTTGGCCTCGGACAGCTCGGCTGCGACATCCTGTCCCTTCAGGAACAGGCCCGTCGCCCCGCGGTAAAGATAGGGCTCGGCGAAACCGAGAAGCTTCGTCATCGGCGCGCAGGCCCGCGCCGTGACGATATCGACGTCCAGCTTAAGCTCTTCGGCGCGCGCATTATGGATCTGGACCGGCAGGTCGAGATCCTTGGCGACCACTTCGAGGAAGCGGCAGCGCTTGGCCATCGATTCCACCAGGTGGACCCCCGCCCCGTCCGTGCCTTTCAGCAGTATGGCCAGCACGACGCCGGGCAGACCCGCGCCAGCGCCCAGGTCAGCCCAGCTGAGAGCGCCCGGCGCCAACGGCAACAGCTGCGAACTGTCTAGGGCATGTCGAGACCAATAGGTGTCGATGGTCAGCGGACCGACCAAGTTCATCACCGCGTTCCATTCGGCCAGCAGCTCCTGGAATCGCGTGAGGTCGGCCATCTGGGCGTCGGTCGCACGGGTAAGGGCCTGATAGCCCGCGGCGTCTAGGACCAGCGGTTCGGCGGTGTCGGTCATGGCGTCAGGCTGCACGGTTGCGTCTCACGTGGGCCAACAGGGCGGTCAGCGCTCCGGGGGTCACGCCCTCGATCCGGGCCGCCTGGCCCAGGGTCAGCGGACGAACGCGCTGAAGCTTCTCGCGCACCTCGTTAGACAGACTGCCAATGTCGGCATAGTCCAGATCGTTCGGCAGGCGCAGATCCTCGTCCTTGCGCAGCGACTCTGCGTCGGCCCGCTGGCGGTCGAGATAGCCGGCATAGGCCGCCTCGATCTCTATCTGCTCGCGAACGTCACTGTTCCACGTGAAAACCTCGGGCCAGATCCGGCCGAGGTCGTCCAGGGAAACGTCGGGATAGGCCAGCATGGCGAACAGGTCGCGGCGGACACCGTCGCTATTGACCTTGAAGCCGGCTTTCACCGCCTCGTTTGGTGTCAGGGTGACCGAGCGCGCGAAGGTCCGCGCCGCGTCAAGCCGCGCCTTCTTCTCGGCCCAGACCTCGGCCCGGGTCTCGCCCACAACGCCCAAGGCCAGGCCGCGATCGGTCAGGCGCTGGTCGGCGTTGTCGGCGCGCAGCGTGAGGCGGAACTCCGCCCGGCTGGTGAACATACGATAGGGTTCGGTGACGCCACGGGTGACGAGGTCGTCGATCATCACGCCGATATAGGCCTCGTCGCGCGCGAAGACGGCGGGCTCCCTGCCCTGCACGGCCAGCGCCGCGTTCAGGCCGGCCATCAAGCCTTGAGCCCCCGCCTCTTCATAACCGGTGGTGCCGTTGATCTGGCCGGCCAGATAGAGACCCGGCAGACGTTTGGTCTCCAGCGTGGCATAGAGCTCGCGCGGATCGACATAGTCGTATTCGATCGCATAGCCGTAACGGACGACCTCGACCTTCTCCAAGCCGGGGATCGTGCGCAGGAACAGCAGCTGGGTCTCTTCAGACACCGAGGTTGAGATGCCGTTCGGATAGACGGTGGTGTCGTCCAGGCCTTCCGGTTCCAGGAAGATCTGGTGGCTGGTCTTGTCGGCGAAGCGGACGACCTTGTCCTCGATCGACGGGCAATAGCGCGGACCGACACCCGTGGCGCGGCCGCTATAGACCAGCGACTCGCCGATGCGCTCGGCGATGATCCGGTGGGTCTCTGCGGTGGTGAAGGTCACGCCGCAGGCGATCTGCGGCACGTCGATCTTGTCGTTCAGATACGAGAACGGGACCGGGACCTCGTCGGCCGCCTGGCTCTCCAGCTGGTCCCAGGCGATGGTCGAGCCGTCCAGGCGCGCCGGCGTGCCGGTCTTCAGGCGGCCCATCTGGAAGCCCAGACCGTAGAGGCGATCCGACAGGCCGATGGCCGGCTGATCGCCGACCCGGCCGGCGGGGATGCGATCGTCGCCGCGATGGATGACGCCCTTGAGGAAGGTGCCGGTCGTGAGGATCACACGTGAAGCGCGGTAGATCCGCCCTTCCCCATCGATCGCACCGGCGACCTTGCCGCCCTCTACGATCAGGTCTTCGGCGGCGGCGGCGATGATGTCGAGGTTCGCCGTGGCGTTCAGCTCGGCCTGCATCGCCTCGCGATAGAGCTTGCGGTCGATCTGGGCGCGCGGGCCGCGAACGGCCGGACCCTTCGAACGATTGAGCATGCGGAACTGGATCCCGGCCTTGTCGGCCATCCGGCCCATGACGCCGTCCAGGGCGTCGATCTCTCGAACCAAGTGGCCCTTGCCCAGGCCGCCGATGGCCGGGTTGCACGACATCTCGCCGATGGTTTCCAGCTTGTGGGTCAGCAGCAGGGTGCGGACGCCAGCGCGCGCGGACGCAGCGGCCGCCTCGCAGCCGGCGTGACCGCCGCCGATGACAATGACATCCCAGGTGTTGGACAAAGAACTCGCCTCAATGCGAACGCCCCCGAACGAGCGGGGGCGTTGGACTCATCCTATACGCCAATCAGGCGAATGGGTCGATCTGACTCGCCGGCGTTTCACGTGAAACACCCCCATCACAGCTGTGAGCGCGCTGTGGATAATATAGGGGATGCTTCGCGCGACACATCACTTGCCGATGCAGAACGACGAAAAGACGCGGCCCAGCACATCCTCGGGATCGACCCGACCGGTGATCTTCTCCAACGCCCGGGCCGCGAGTCGAACATCCTCGGCGGCCAGCTCGACTTCCAGACCAATGTCGGACAGCGCGCGCGCCAGATAGGCCCGGGCCTCCGTCAAGCGCTCGGCGTGACGCAGGCGCGTGGCGGCCGGGAACTCCGCGCCGGACAGGGCGTCGGCCACGTGCTCCGCGAGCGCCGCCCGAAGTTCGTCGACCGCCTCACGCGACTGCGCCGAGAGACGAACGACCTTCAGCCCCTCCCCGGCCCAATGCGCATTGGCTCCGGCAAGCTCCGAGCCGTCGGCGATATCGGCCTTGTTGAGGATCAGCCAGTCCCCGCCTCGAATGGTCCCTTCAAGCTTCACTGTATGTTTCACGTGAAACCCATCGACCACCCAAAGCCTTAGGTCAGCTTCCTCAGCCCAGGCCCGCGCCCGGCGAACGCCCTCGGCCTCGATGGCGTCGGCGGTATCGCGGATCCCGGCCGTGTCGGCGACCAGCACCTTGTAGCCGCCCAGCACCAGCGGAACCTCGATGACGTCACGGGTCGTACCGGGCGTATCGGTGACGATGGCCGCGTCGCGCTCGACCAGACCATTCAGCAGCGTGCTCTTGCCGGCGTTCGGCGCGCCCACCAGAGCGATGCGAAAGCCGTCCCGCACTCGGCGCCCACGGGAAACATCGGCCAAGGCCGCGTCGAGTTCGTCGTTCAGAATGCGCAGCGCCGGACGGGCGCGCTCGGCGACCTCCTCTGGCAGATCCTCGTCCGGGAAGTCGACAGCGGCTTCCAGCATGGCCAGGGATTGAATGAGTAGGTCACGCCAGCGGTCATAGCGCTGGCTGAGCGCGCCACCCAGTTGCCCCAGCGCCTGACGCCTTTGGCCTTCCGTCTCGGCGTCGATCAGATCGCCGACGCCCTCGGCCTGGGCCAAATCCAGCTTGCCGTTTTCGAAGGCCCGGCGGGTGAACTCGCCCGGCTCGGCCAGGCGCGCGCCCAGGTCGCTCAGCGCCGACAGCAGCGCCTCGACCACGGCCCGACCGCCGTGCACGTGAAACTCGGCGCTGTCCTCACCGGTGTAGCTGGCCGGCCCTTCGAAGCGCAGGACCAGGGCCTCGTCGATATCCACGCCCTGATGGCGCAGGGTCCGCAAACCCGCCATCCGCGCCCTCGGGGGTTTTCCCGTGAGCGCCTGAACCACCGACAAGGTCGCCGGACCCGACACGCGCACCACGGCCACCGCCGCTCGCCCGGCCGCCGTGGCCAGGGCGAAGATCGTATCCGTCATGAGTTCAGGGCTTCCCGGCGGCCGCGCCAGCCGCGGCAGTCATCAGCTTTCGGAACTGCTCCTGGGCGCCGGCGCCAAACGCCATCCAGTTCTTCATCAGCTCCTCGGGGGCCAGCATCGCCATGTTGGCGTCCATGCGGCTTTGCATCTCCTTGACCAGATGGTCGTTGAGCGCGCTGACATCCGGCAGCCCCAGAAACGCTCGCGCCTCAACAGGCGTGCAGTCGATCTCGATGGTCATCTTCATGAGGTGGTTCCCTTCGGTCAGGGCACTATATTGTTACCGGCCTGGCCTTTCGGCGCAGGTTAGAGCGCTTTGGTCGAAAGTCACATCGACGCTGCCAAGACCCTGCAAGGACGGAGATCCCGATGAGCGAGACCCTCACCATCACCACGCCGGATGGCGACTTCTCGGCCTATGTCGCGCGCCCTCAAGCGGACAACGCGCCGGCCATCGTCGTGATCCAGGAGATCTTCGGCGTCAACAAGGTCATGCGCGACATCGCCGATGGCTTGGCCGCCCAAGGCTATGTCGCGATCGTGCCTGACCTGTTCTGGCGGATCGAGCCCGGCATCGACATCACCGACCAGTCGGAAGCCGAGTGGAAGCGCGCCTTCGAACTCTTCAACGCGTTCGACGTGGACGCCGGCGTCTCGGACATCGCCGCCACTATCGCCGCGGTCCGCAAGCTGGACGGCGTCAATGGTAAGGTCGGCGCGGTCGGCTATTGCCTGGGCGGCCTGCTGGCCTTCCTGACCGCCACCCGCACCGACGTTGACGCCTCTGTCTCCTACTATGGGGTGGGCCTGGAGAAGCATGTCGGCGAGGCCGAAAAGTTGAACAAGCCTCTGCTGATGCATATCGCCGAGCAGGACCAGTTCGTGCCGCCCGAAGCGCGCCAAGTCATTCTGGCCGCCCTGAAGGATCACCCGCAGATCGAGATCCATCTCTACGAAGGTCGGGATCATGCCTTCGCTCGGGAAGGCGGCGCCCACTACGACGCGGCCGACGCGGCCAAGGCCAACGGCCGCAGCCTGACCTTCTTCCAGAAGGCTCTGGGCTAATGCTGGCGATCCAAGCTGTCCGCACCGGCGGCCCAGAGGTGCTCGAGGCCGCCGACCTGCCCCTGCCCTCGCCCGCCGCCGGCCAAATCCTGGTCCGGCACCAAGCCGTGGGCCTGAACTATATCGACACCTATCACCGCTCAGGCCTCTATCCAATCAGGACTCCGACGGTCATCGGACTGGAGGCGGCAGGCTTGGTCGAGGCCGTCGGCGATGGGGTCACCCGGTTCCAGGTCGGCGACCGCGTCGCCTACAACGGGACCATGGGCGCCTATGCTGAGGCCGCCGTTGTGCCGGCCGACCGGGCCGTGAAGGTTCCGGAGAGCGTCACTCTCGAAGTCGCGGCCGCGGCTCTCCTGAAAGGCATGACGGCCGAGTTTCTGGTCCGTCGATGTTTTCACGTGAAACTCGGCCATACCGTTCTGGTCCATGCGGCCGCCGGCGGTGTCGGCCAGATCCTGGTGCAGTGGTGCAAAGCCTTGGGCGCGACCGTGATCGCCACGGTCGGCTCCAAAGCCAAGGCCGCCATCGCCCATGAGCTGGGGGCCGATCATGTCATCGACTACAGCCATGAGGACGTCGCAGCGCGCGTCGCCGAGATCACCGGCGGCCAGGGCGTCGCGGTTGTCTATGATGGCGTCGGCAAGGACACCTTCGAAGCCAGTCTCAAGAGCCTGGGCCGTCGCGGCGTGCTGGCCACGTTCGGCAACGCTTCGGGTCCCGTGCCGCCGTTTGCGCCGCTGGAGCTGTCGGCCAAGTCGGCCTACGTCACCCGCCCGCGCCTGTTCGACTACATCGTCACGACCGAGGAACTCGACGAAAGCGCCGCGGCGCTATTCGAAGTGATTGGCTCCGGCGCGGTGAAGATCGACATCGGCCAGACCTTCCCTCTCGCCGAAGCGCGCGCCGCGCACGAGGCCCTGGAAGGACGCAAGACCAAAGGGTCAACCCTGCTGATCCCGTAGGACCGAACGCGGTACGACCCAATAAAAAAGGCGCCGGGTAGAACCGGCGCCTTTTCCATATCTGCGGTGAGTCTGTTCGGACTCAGGTGTTCATCGACTGGAAGAAGTCGCCGTTGGTCTTCGACTGACGCAACTTGTCGAGCAGGAACTCGATCGCGTCCGACGCGCCCATCGGGTTGAGGATCCGGCGCAGGACGTAGGTCTTCTGCAGCTGGTCGCGCGGCGTGATGAGCTCTTCCTTGCGAGTGCCCGACTTGAGCACGTCGATGGCCGGGAAGATGCGCTTGTCGGCCACCTTGCGGTCCAGGACGATTTCCGAGTTACCGGTGCCCTTGAACTCTTCGAAGATGACTTCGTCCATGCGGCTGCCGGTGTCGATCAGGGCCGTGGCGATGATCGAGAGCGAACCACCCTCCTCGACGTTACGCGCCGCGCCGAAGAAGCGCTTGGGGCGCTGCAGGGCGTTGGCGTCGACACCGCCGGTCAGCACCTTGCCCGACGACGGGACGGTGGTGTTGTAGGCGCGGCCCAGACGGGTGACCGAGTCCAGCAGGATGACGACGTCGCGCTTGTGCTCGACCAGGCGCTTGGCCTTCTCGATGACCATCTCGGCCACCTGGACGTGGCGGGTCGCCGGCTCGTCGAAGGTCGAGGCGATGACCTCGCCCTTCACCGTGCGCTGCATGTCGGTGACTTCTTCCGGACGCTCGTCGATCAGCAGGACGATCAGGTAGCACTCGGGGTGGTTGGTCTCGATCGACTTGGCGATGTTCTGCAGCATCACCGTCTTGCCGACGCGCGGCGGGGCGACGATCAGGCAGCGCTGGCCCTTGCCCAGCGGGGCGACGATGTCGATGACCCGGCCCGAGCGATCCTTGATGGTCGGATCGGGCAGTTCCATGTTCAGGCGCTCTTCGGGATAGAGCGGCGTCAGGTTGTCGAAGTGGATCTTGTGCTTGACGTTGTCAGGCGCTTCGAAATTGATCTTGGCGACGCTGGTCAGGGCGAAGTAGCGCTCGCCTTCGCGCGGCGAGCGGATGGCGCCGTCGACGCTGTCGCCGGTGCGCAGGCCATACTTCCGGATCTGCGAGGGCGAGACGTAGATGTCGTCCGGACCCGGCAGGTAGTTGGCTTCCGGCGAGCGCAGGAAGCCGAAGCCGTCCTGCAGCACTTCCATGGTGCCCGAGCCCGAGATCTCCACGCCTTCTTCGGCGAGGGTCTTCAGGATGGCGAACATCATGTCCTGCTTGCGCATGGAGCTGGCGTTCTCGACCTCGAAGGTCTCGGCGAACGCCAGCAGGTCGGCCGGGGATTTCTCCTTCAGCTCCTGCAGGGACATGGACTTCAGGCCCATGGCGGCGATAGCCGCGGCGATCTCGGCGCCGTCATCGTCGTCCGACGCATCGGCCGCGCTCTCGGCGCTGGCGTCGGCGGTCGTATCGACAACTGCCTCGGCGGTGTCCTCGATGGTCGTCTCTTCGACGGCCGGGACTTGGTTTTCGGTTTCTTCGGTCATGGCAAGACTCAAGGAAGGGCGCGGGCTCCACGACGGAGTCCGGCCGGTAGAACTCTGATGGTCATGCCTGGTCGAACCCATGGGGACGGACCAGTCATGCGCGTCGGTTGACGATGACGCGGATCGTTGGGGAACAGACCTTGCGGCGGGATCGCTCGCGGGGCGCGCCAGGACGGGCGCCGGTCCGTGAAGTTGAGTTCTCGAAAGAACCTACTGGGATGCAAACCACGCGGGAGACGGCCGGTCAAGCGCCAGCCGCGTCCTCAGCCCAGCATGAACTTGGTCGTCACCGACAGGACGATGATGATCGCCAGCACGAAAGGGATCTCGTTGGTGATCCGCCAGAACTTCTCCGAGCGGACATTTTCGCCGCGCTCGAACTTCTTGCGGGAGGCCGACAGGAAGCCGTGCCAGCCATAGAGGCCGAACAGGGCGACCAGCTTGGTGGCCATCCAGGGCTGGGTCAGGAAAGCGACGACGCCCGGACCCTGGCTGTCGATAGCGATCAACAGCACGCCAAACAGCGCCGTGGCGATCGAGGCCGGATTGATGATCCCGCGCAGCAGCCGGCGCTCCATGACCTTGAAGGTCTCGTCCATCTCCGAGCCGGCAGTCGCCTTGGTGTGATAGACGAACAGGCGCGGCAGATAGAGCATGCCGGCCATGAAGGCGATAACCGACAGGATGTGCAGGCCGCGCACCAGGTTGTAGTGCGCCGAAAGGGCATCCATCACGCCGCGGCTCCTTTGGTCTCGATGCAGTCCCAGGCGCAGGCTTCCGTCGGCCCTGCCCCGTCCAGGGTCGAAACGACGCTGCGCGCCAGGCCGGCGATGAATTCCGGCGCGACGCCCAAGGCCGGCACGCGGAGATAGGGCGCGACGCCGGCCTCTTTCGCCAGCTCGGCATATTCATGGTCCAGCTCGACCAGGGTCTCGACATGCTCGGAGACGAAGGCGATCGGCAGGACGATCACGCCCTTGCCGTCCGCGCCCGCCCGACGGATCTCTTCGTCGGTCGAGGGACCGATCCACTTCAGCGGCCCGACCCGGCTCTGGTAGCAGACGGTCCAGTCCAGGCCGGCCGGCAGCTTGGCGGCGATCGCGGCGGCCGTGGTCTCGACCTGCTTCTGATAAGGGTCGCCGGCCAGGATCACCTTCTCCGGTAGGCCGTGAGCCGAGAACAGCAAGCGCACGTTCGACGGCGAACCGGCCTTCTCCCAAGTCTCGCGGATCAAGCGGGCATGGGCGTCGACCAGACCGAACTCGTCCGGATAGCAGCACACCGTCGTCTGGCGGCCGCCGCCTTTGTAGGCCTTGCGCCACGCCTTCAGCGACGAGGCGGTCGTGGTCATCGAATATTGCGGATAGAGCGGCATCAGCACGATCTCGTCCGGCGCGAAGGCCTGGACCTGCTTGGCCGTCTCGCCGGTGAAGGGATGCCAGTAGCGCATGGCGATGAAGCACTTGGCCTCGACGTCCGGCAGCGCTTCAGCCAGCTCGGCTTCCAGCGCGGTCGCCTGCTTCCGCGTCTCCGGCAGCAGTGGCGAGCCGCCGCCCATGATCGCGTAGTTGGCCTTGGCCATCTTCTCGCGGGTCGTGGAGATCAGCGCCGCCAGCGGATAGCGGATGATCGCCGGCGCGCCGATGATCGCCGGATCGCGAAACAGGTTGAACAGGAACGGCCGCACGGCGTCAGGACCATCCGGACCGCCGAGATTGAACAGGACGACGGCGAGCTTCTTGGCCACTAGCCGACCTTCTGGCCGGTGACGCGCTCGAGCACGGCCTCGACGTTGGCGATCGGCGTGTCGGGCAGGATGCCGTGGCCCAGGTTGAAGATGTAGGGACCCTGGTTCCACTGCTCGACCAGTTCGTCGACGCGCTTGAGCAGCGCATCGCCGCCGGCCCGCAGCAACAACGGATCGAGCGCGCCCTGGATGGTCTTGGTCTTCTGGATCGACAGACCCAGCTTGGCCGAAGCCGAGGTGTCCAGCGCCACGCCCTGAACCGGCGTCTTGGCCGCATAGTCCTCAACCAGCGTGCCGGCGCCGCGCGGGAAACCGATGATCGGCACGGTGACGCCGCGGGCGCGCAGGCCTTCGATGATCTTGATGTGCGGCTGGGTGACCAGGCGATCGAACAGCGGTTCGGACAGGCCCTCGGCCCAGCTCTCGAACAGCTTCAGGGCCTGGGCCCCGGCGTCGACCTGCATGGCCAGATAGTCGATCGTCGAGTCGACCAGCACCTGGATCAGGGCGTCCAGCTGCTCGGCGTTCTGATAGGCGTAGGTCCGCGCGCCGCTACGATCGCTGGACCCCTTCTCGATCATGTAGGTCGCCACGGTCCACGGCGCGCCGGCGAAGCCGATCAGGGCCTTCGACGGATCGAGCTTTGAGCGAACCCGGGTCAGCGTCTCCCCGATGAGCGAAAGGGACTTGCCCGCTTCACCGGCCTTTTCCGCCATGGACTCGATCGACGGCATCTCGCCCAGTTTGGGGCCTTCGCCGGCCTCGAACCAGACCTTCTGGCCCAGCGCGCCGGGGATCAGCAGAATGTCCGCGAACACGATCGCCGCGTCGTACGGGAACCGGCGCATCGGCTGCAGGGTGACTTCCGCCGCCTTCTCCGGATCGAAGCAGAACGAGATGAAGTCCGGAGCCGTGGCCCGAACTGCCCGATACTCCGGTAGGTACCGGCCCGCCTGGCGCATGAACCAGATCGGAGGGTTAACCTGGCGTTCACCACTTAGGGCGGAAAGAAACTTCGGTTCGGTCTGGGAGGTCGGCGCGGTCATGGATCGCGTTAAAGCCCGGAGCGCGCTCGGGCTCAAGCCCGTAAGCCCCCTAAGGTCTTTCTATCATTTCTTAATAAGAATTTAAGAATTGAAAGAGGATGTGGGAGGGCAACTGGACAGTGGGGAAAACCCCTGTCGGGCGCGTTCGCCCCACACACCGTAGCGCTTTGCCCCCAGCCCGCCCCACATGTGGTTAACCCTCTGTTAACTTTGTGGACGCTCCGGCAGCGCTTTGAAATTCTTAATAAAATCTTAATCGCAGGCGACGGGTAAAAACCCCTCAGCGGACTCTATCCCGGGTTTTGGACAACCAGGATTCAGAGTTCGGGGGATGCGGTGTCAGCCTGGGGATGGTACGCGAGCAATGCGACCGTTGATCACAGCGGCGCCGTGTCACGACGCCTCGGACCCCGTTTGGCGCCCAGGCGTCCCCAGGGGCGAGGCCATTGGTTAAGCAACCGTTAACGGATGATCCACAGGAAGGTCTGGCCGCGGGCGGCGAAGGCGAACGGCTTCCGCAGCGTTTTGCGACCTACTTCCACATCCATCTGGTGTCGGATTCCACGGGCGAGACCCTGAACGCCATGGCGCGTGCGGTCTGCGCCCGGTTCACCGACATCCTGCCTATCGAACACATCTACGCGCTTGTCCGTTCCACCCGGCAACTTGACCGGGCATTGGAGGAGATCGGCGGGGCGCCCGGCGTGGTGATGCACACCATCGTCGATCCGGGCCTGCGCGCGGCGCTGGAGGAAGGCTGCCGCAAGCTGGAGATGCCCTGCATCGCCGCCCTGGATCCGGTGATCAGCGCCATGTCGCGCTATCTGGGCGCGCGGATCTCGACCCGGGTGGGCGCCCAGCACGCCCTGACCAACGACTATTTCGACCGCATCGAGGCTTTGGACTACGCCATCGCCCATGATGACGGCCAGGGCGGACAGGACCTGACCCAGGCCGATGTTATCCTGGTCGGCGTGTCACGCACCTCCAAGACCCCGACCTGCATCTATCTGGCCCACCGGGGGGTGAGAGCCGCGAACGTGCCGCTGGTGCCGGGCCGGCCGCCGCCGCCCGAGCTGTTCGAGTTGAAGAACACCTTGATCGTCGGCCTGATCACCTCGCCCGATCGGCTGATCCAGATCCGCCGCAACCGCCTGCTCTCTCTCAAGGAGAATAGAGAAAGCGACTATGTGGACGGCGACGCCGTGCGGCAGGAGATCATCGCCGCTCGGCGCCTGTTCGAGCGAATGAACTGGCCGGTCATCGACATCACCCGTCGCTCGGTCGAGGAAACGGCCGCGGCGATTGTCAATCTGCTGTCGGGCGGCCGCGGCAAGGTCGAGGTCCTGGGATGACGCCCGTTACGCTCGCGTCGAAGAGTTCGGCGCGTCAGATGATCCTCAAGAACGCCGGCGTCGCCTTCGAGGCGGTCAGTCCTGGCGTCGACGAGGATGCGGCCAAGGCGGCCCTGCTCGCCGAAGAGGCCGTCCCGCGCGACATCGCCGACGCCCTGGCCGAGATGAAGGCGGTCAAGGTCTCGACCAAGCGTCCCGGCCTGGTGATCGGCGCCGACCAGACGCTGGATCTGAAGGGCAAGCTGTTCGACAAGGCCGAGACCCTGGCCCAGGCGCGCGAGCATCTTCTGGAACTGCGCGGTCAGACCCACAAGCTGCACTCGGCCGTGGTTGTGGCCCGCGACGGCCAGCCGATCTGGCGCATTGTCGAGACCGCCAAGCTGTCGGTGCGCCCGTTCAGCGAGGCCTGGCTCGACGCCTATATAGAGCGTCGCGGCGAAGCGCTGCTTTGGTCGGTCGGCTGTTACGAGCTGGAGAGCGAGGGCGTTCAGCTGTTCGACCAGGTCGACGGCGACTATTTCACCATTCTGGGCCTGCCGCTGATCGGCCTGCTCGACTTCCTGCGTCTTCACGGAGCCCTGGCGGCATGACGATTTCCGGAGCCGCCATCGTCGGCGGCGTGTGCGGCCAGCCGATCAAGCATTCGATGAGCCCTCTGATCCACAACGCCTGGATCCAGGCGGCGGGGCTGGACGCGGCCTATGTGCCGTTCGCGCCGGGCGCCGACAGCTTCGAGACCTTCGTGAACGGCTTCCGGGGCGGCGCAATCCGCGGTCTGAACGTCACCATCCCCTTCAAGGAACGGGCTCTGGCCGCCGCCGATCACGCCAGCGACCTGGCCAGGATGGCCGGAGCGGCGAACCTGCTGATCTTCGAGGCCGACGGCTCGATCCACGCCGACAATACCGATGGCCCCGGTTTGCTGGGCGCGATCGCCGAGCAGGCCAACGGTTTCGACGTCTCGGCCGCCCCGGTCGTGATCCTCGGCGCCGGCGGCGCGGCCCGCGGCGCGACGGCCGCCCTGTTGCTGGCCGATGCGCCGGAGGTGCGGATCGTCAACCGCACCGTGGCTCGCGGCCAGGAACTGGCCGATGCGTTCGGCGACAAGGTCGTGGCGGCCGGCGAGGCGGACCTCCCTGCCCTGCTCACGGACGCGGGTCTGATCATCAACGCCACCTCGCTGGGTCTCGGCGGCGGCGAGGGTCCGGCGGCGGATCTGAGCCTGACGCCCGAGACGGCCGTGGTCATGGACATGGTCTACAAGCCTCTGCGCACCGAGTTCCTGCAGCGCGCCGAGGCCGCCGGCCGTCGCACCGTCGATGGCCTGGAAATGCTGCTCCGCCAGGCGGTCCCGTCGTTCGAGCGGATGTTCGGCGTGGCGCCGCCGGCCGAAGTCGATGCGCGGGGCCTGCTGCTGCGCATCCTGGGCGAGGGCTGACATGCTGGTGCTGGGCCTGACCGGATCGATCGGCATGGGCAAGTCCACGACCGGGGCGATGTTCCAGGCCGAAGGCGTGCCGGTCTACGATTCCGACGCCGCCGTCCACGCGCTCTACGCCAGCGGCGGCGCGGCCGTGGCGCCGGTCGAGGCGGCCTTTCCGGGCGTGGTGGTCGACGGCGCCATCGATCGGGCCAAGCTCAGCGCCCGAGTCGTCGGCGATTCCGAAGCCCTGGCCAAGCTTGAGGCCATCGTCCACCCGCTGGTCGGCGGCCACCGGATCGGCTTCTTCGAGAAAGCCCAGGCCGAAGGCCACGAGATCGTCGTCCTCGACATCCCCCTCCTCTTCGAGACCGGCGGCGAGAAGAAGGTCGACAAGGTCGTGGTCGTTTCAGCCGCTGCCGACATCCAGCGCGCTCGCGTTCTGGCCCGACCTGAAATGACGCCGGAAAAATTCGAGGCGATCCTGGCTCGTCAGACCCCAGACGCTGAAAAGCGCGCCAGGGCGGACTTTGTGATCGATACGGGGCTAGGCCTCGATCACGCTCACCAGCAGGTCCGCGACCTTCTGACTCTGTTGAGAACTCCCGGCTCAGCTTGAAGACCGGCTCGAAGCGGCCCATTGAAGGGCCATGGCCCGGGAAATCATCCTCGACACCGAAACCACCGGCTTCGATCCGAAGACGGGCGACCGCTTGGTCGAAATCGGCTGCATCGAGGTGGTCGACTTCATGCCGACCGGCCGCTCGTTCCACGAATACTGCGATCCGCTGCGCGACATGCCGGCCGAGGCCGAGAAGGTCCACGGCCTTTCCAGCGCCTTCCTGACCGGCAAGCCCAAGTTCCACGAGATCGCCGACAAGTTCATCGATTTCGTCGGCGACAGTGTCGTGGTCGCCCACAACGCCGCCTTCGACCGATCGTTCGTCAATTTCGAACTGGAGAAGTGCGGTCGCGCGCCCCTGCCGGAAGAGCGCTGGATCGACACCCTGGCCATGGCCAAGAAGCGCTTTCCGGGCATGTACAACTCGCTCGACGCGCTGTGTAAGCGGTTCAAGATCAGCCTCGACAGCCGCGACAAGCACGGGGCGCTGATCGACTCGCACCTGCTGGCCGAGGTCTATCTGGAACTGCAGGGCGGCAAGGAACGCGCCCTGGAGCTGACCCATGTCGAGGCCCTGTCGGTCTCCGCCGCCGTCCAGGGTTCTTATGGGGCTCGCCCCCGTCCCCTGGCGCCGCGCTCGACCGACGCCGAGCGCGAGATCCACGCCGCCTGGATCCGCAAGAACCTCAAGGACCAGGCCTTGTGGATCAAGGCCGGCGTCGTCGCCGCCGAAGGTTAAGTCAGCGCAGCTCCGCAACCGTACGTGTACGTCGCATAACGTTGGTCTTTCCGACACCCTAACGTCGTCAACGCGCCCTATCGCCCAGCCATCAAGAACGCTGGAGGGGTCCCGTGTCGCACTTCGAAACCAAGAACCTGATCGTCGGCCTGCTGGCCACCAGCGCCCTGTGCGCGCCGGTCGCCGCCTTCGCCCAGGACTCGACCGACGTCGAGGCCGTGGTCATCACCGGCCAGCGTGAAGCGCAACGCGCCGCCATCGCGGTGAAACGCGAGGCCTTCGTGGTTTCGGACGTGGTCTCGGCCGACGATATCGGCAAGCTGCCCGACCACAACACCGCCGCCGCCCTGCGTCGCATTCCCGGCATTTCGGTGATGGAGGACCAGGGCGAGCCGCGCTTCCCGGTCATCCGCGGCCTGCGCTCGACCTATAACCGCACCACCATCGACGGCGCCCTGGTCGCCTCGGTCGACGAGAGCGGCCGCACCGTGCCGATGGACATCGTCCCCTCGGTGATGGCCGGCCGCCTGGAAGTCATCAAGACGGTGACGCCCGAGAACGACGGCAACGCCATTGGCGGCGTCATCAACGTCACCACCCGCAGCGCTTTCGACGCCAAGTCGCCGTTCTTCAACGGCATGGCTTCGTACGGCAAGTACGAGCGCGCCGGCGACGTGCGCAACGACAAGCCGTCTTATCGCCTGGCCTTCGCCGCCGGCCGCCGGTTCGGGGCCGAGGACCAGTGGGGCGTCGTGATCGGCGCTTCGCATGAGCAGCTGGACTACGACATCCCGCAGGTCGAGGCCGCCGATCCCAGCGTCCGCGAGTACAATGCGAGCGGCGCGCCTGTGGCGTCGGGCGCGGCGGCCGGCAACGGCATCCAGGTGCCGACCCAAGTGCGCCTGTTCTGGTACAACAACACCAAGCAGCGCAGCGGCGTGAACGCCAAGCTCGAATATCGTCCGACCGATACGTTCCGCTGGGACGCCTCGGTGCTGGCCTCGCGCATGGAAGACGACGAAGAGCGGATCGAGTACCGCATCGAGCCCCTCGGCAACGTCGCCAACCAGACCGCCACCTCGGGCTCGTTCGCCCGCGGCCGCGGCATCATCCAGCTGAACCAGCCGATCACCACCCGCGAGATCGGCCTGGCGCGCACCGGTTTCACGTGGAACTTCGCCAAGGGCTGGAACGCCTCGGGCGACCTCGTCTACTCGCTGGCCGGTCTGGACGTGCCGAACCACTCGGTCGAGTTCCGCACCGTCGACGCCCAGGGCGCCAACTACGCCTTCAATTACGACACCAAGAACCCGCTGTTCCCGACCTTCAACCCGGTCAACGAAGCGGCGATGCGCAACCCGGCCAACTATGTGCTGCAGCAGCACCGCGACGCGCTGACCAAGACCAACGAGACCACGACCCAGGCCCGCCTGGACCTGGCCTTCGACGATGATGCGGCCTGGACGCTGAAGTTCGGCGGCGTGTTGCGGGCCAGCGACCGTGATTTCCGCAACTCGCAGGTCAACTACCGCGCCGGTACGGGCTTCACCTACACCCTGGCCGAGGTCGACAAAGCGGGTCCCACCGAGCTGATCGCTGGCCGTTACCTTCTGAATCCGCGGATAGACGCCGGCGCGGCCATGGACTTCTTCAAGGCCAACCGCAGCCGCTTCACCACGACGGTCACGGCGCCGACCGGCAACTACGACGTCAGCGAAGACGTCCAGGCCGGCTATCTGCAAGGCAGCTATCGCTTCGGCGACCTGACCCTGCTGGGCGGTCTGCGCTACGAGCACACCAAGATCGAGTCCGACGCCGTCCGCAACACCGGCGGCGTGCTGACCCCGGTCTCCAACGATGGCAGCTACGGCAACTGGCTGCCCAGCGTGCACCTGCAATGGAAGCCGCGTCCGGACGTCATCGTCCGCGCCGCCTGGACCAACACCATCGGCCGTCCGGACTACGGTTCACTGGCTGCGACCGAGAACCTTTCCTTCGACGGCAGCCAGCCGACCCTGTCGCGAGGCAATCCCGGCCTGAAGGCCCGCGAGAGCGAGGGCTTCGACGTCTCGGTCGAGTTCTATCCGACCGACGGCATGGTCTCGCTGGCGCTGTTCTCCAAGGACATCAAGAACGAGATCTTCACCCTGTCCTCGAGCGAACAGCTAAACGTGGGTCGGGGCGTTGAGACCGTGCTGGTCTCGACCCCGCGCAACGCCGAGACGGCCAAGATCAAGGGCGTCGAATTCGCCGTGCAGCAGGCCTTCACCTTCCTGCCCGCGCCGTTCGACGGTTTCGGGTTCAACGGCAACGTCACCTGGCTGGACACCGAGTTCACGTTCCTGACCGCCAGCGGTCCGCGGGTCACCGGCCTGTTCCAGCAGCCTGAGATCACCACCAACGAGTCGATCTACTATCAGCGCGGTCCGTTCGAAGCCCGGGTCTCGCATAACTACATCGGCGGCCAGCTGGAGACGATCAACGACGCCAACGTCAATTCCGACCAGTACTGGAAGGGCCGCCACGTGTTCGACGCCAGCCTGTCCTGGCGCTTCAGCGATCACATCAGTGTCTTCGTCGAAGGGCAGAACCTGTCCAACACGGGTCGCCAGGAAGTGACTGGTCCCGGCCGCCGCTACCTGCAGGAATGGGCCAACTACGGTCGCACCTACTGGGTCGGCGCGGCGTTCAACTTCTAGGCGGAGATCCGGACATGACGATCGCCCTGCTCCTGGCGGCTGCCCTGCAAGCCGCGCCCGTTCCTGAACCCGCCCAAGCTGGGTTCGAGACGGTTCGCCGCTATGCCGGCAACGCCAGCCAGGGCGCGGCGGTCGGTCCCAAGGACGTCTATTCGGTCAGCAACTTCACGATCGTCCGCTTCGACAAGAAGACCGGCGAGAAGCGCGCCGAGTGGACGGGTCCCAAATCGCGCTTCCCGCACATCAACTCGTGCGCCCTGATCGGCGGCGAGCTGGTGTGCGCCAGCTCGAACTATCCGGCCGCGCCGCATGTCAGCACGGTTGAAATCTTTGATCCGATGACCCTGGCCCACAAGAAGAGCATCTCGCTGGGTCTGGGGACCGGCTCGGTGACCTGGGTGGATCGCAAGGACGGCTTCTGGTGGGCGATGTTCGCCAATTACGACGCCAAGGGCGGCGAGCCGCCGCGCGACCATCGCCACACTACCCTGGTCAAGTTCGACGACCAGTGGCGGCGACTGGAAGGCTGGGCCCTGCCGCCAACGATCCTGGAGCGCATCAAGCCGATGAGCATCTCGGGCGGCGGCTGGGGTCCGGACGGCCGGCTCTATCTGAGCGGCCACGATCTGCCGGAGGTCTATGTCGTGGGCCTGCCGATGGGCGGCGGCGTTCTGGACCACCTGGAGACCTTGCCGATGGAGGCCGAAGGCCAGGCCATCGACTGGGACGAGAGCGACAAGGGCATGCTGTACGGCATCACCCGCCGCACGCGGGAAATCCTGCAGATGAAGGCGCCGGCGTCGGTTCGGCGCTAGATCTTCAAATCGGCCGTCACCGGCGCGTGGTCGCTGGGGCGTTCCCATTCACGGACCGTGTCGTGGACGCGCGAGGAGACCTTGCCGTCCACGATCGCCGCATCGCGCAGGCCCGGGCTGGCCAGGATGTGATCCAGGCGCAGGCCGCGGTTGGACTTGCGGAAATCGGCGGCGCGATAGCTCCACCAGCTGAACAGCTTTTCGGGCTCGGGCGTGGCCAGGCGCGGCAGGTCCAGCAGGTCCATCGACTTGATCATCGCGTCGAAGGCTTCCAGCTCGGCCGGGGTATGGCTGACCACCTTCAGCATCTGGCGGTGGCTCCAGACGTCGTTTTCGCCGGGGGCGATGTTCAGGTCGCCGGTGACGATCAGCGGATCCTTGGGGTCACGTTTCTTCAGGGCGGCGGTCAGGGTCTCGTAGAAGTCCAGCTTGTGGTCGAACTTCGGATTGCCGATCCGGTCGGGCGTGTCGCCGCCCGCCGGAATGTAGAAGTTCTGGATGTCGACGCCGGCCACCTTGACCGCCACGCAGCGGGCGTGCCCCTCGCGGCAGTTCATCAGGGTCGGCACGTCTTCGAACGGCAGGCGCGAGGCGATGGCCACGCCGTGCCAGCCCTTCTGCCCGGCGATCTTGATGTGCTTGAGCCCCATGGCCTCGAAGGCCTCGCGCGGGAACTCGCCCTCCTGGCACTTGATCTCCTGCATGCACAGGACATCCGGCGCCTGCTCGTCGACGAAGCGGGCGGCCTGTTCGGCGCGGAGGCGGACGGAATTGACGTTCCAGGTGGCGATACGAAGGCGCATGGCGTGGCTCTAGCCTGGAAAGCCGAGCTGGAAAAGAAAAACGCCCCGGCTGCCTTGGCAGCCGGGGCGAAAGTCAGGTCTCTCATGCCGCCGCCGGGAGGGGATAGGTTCCGGCACGGTTCGCGAGGAGCGGGTCGGTCGCTCTTCGCCATGCGTGTTAAATATGCCACGTCAAAACTTTTAGTCAAGCGCCTATACGCTTGATTCTTGCATGTTGTGAGAATGTCACAAAACGCGGACCACGCTTAGCGTCCCGCTGTGCGGCGCGGGTCGGTCAGTTCGAACAGCTGCGGATCCAGCGCCGACGTCGAGCCGAAGTCGCTGAGTCGCACGCGGGTCTGGCCGCCCTTCACGTCGGTGATCGTCCAGCCCATCAGGCCGACGGGACCGTTGGAGAAATCGATGGTGATCTTGCCCAGCGCCTGGCGACGATCGTCCTGAGCCACGATGGTGAAGCCATCGGCCAGGGGGCGCACGTCGGTGATCACCACGCCGCGGTCCAGCCGCACTTCGCGGGCCAGCAGCAGGTTCAGCGGCGTCTTGCTGAGCGGATAGCTGGAGAAGGTCTTCAGCCGGCTGTCGAAGATGTTGACGTTCTTGCCGTTCGACACGACCAGCAAGCCGGCCGGCGGATCATAGGCGAAGCGGGCCTTGCCCGGGCGCTGCAGATAGAGCGTGCCTTGCGTGACCGTGCCGCGGGCGTCGGTCTGCACGAAGCGTCCCTTGGCCGAGCTAAGATTCTGGATATAGGCCGTGGCCTTGTCCAACTGGGCCTGCTGCTCGGGCGACAGCTTGGCGGGAACAGGACGGCCTTGCTGGGCCAGGGCCGGTGAAGCGAGGGCGGCGGCCAGGCCGGCCGCCAGAAGGATACGGCGATTGGTCATGCAGACTCCTTAAGCCCAACCTTGGCCTGCGCGAAGGCCGCTGCAAGGCCATTTTCCGGCGCTCCGATGAAGCGCCGTTCAGGTTGAGAGCGATGGGAACGCACTGTCCACGGTGAAGGTTGCCTACAGCGGCGGCGGGGGCGGAGCCAGGATCTCGCGCTTGCCGGCGTGGTTGGCGGCGCCGACGACGCCTTCCTTCTCCATCCGCTCCATCAGCGAGGCGGCGCGGTTGTAGCCGATCTGCAGGCGGCGCTGGATGTAGCTGGTCGAGGCCTTTCGGTCGCGGGTGACCACGGCCACGGCGTGGTCGTAGAGATCGTTGGCGCCGCCCTCGCCGGAGAACGCGCCCTCGACGGCCTCCTCCTGCTCCTCGTCGCCGCCGGCGGTGACTTCTTCCAGGTATTGCGGAATGCCCTGGTCGCGCAGGAACTTGGCGACCTGCTCCACCTCGCCGTCGGAAACAAACGGACCATGCAGGCGGGTGATGCGGCCGCCGCCGGCCATGTACAGCATGTCGCCCTGCCCCAGCAGCTGCTCGGCGCCCTGCTCGCCCAGGATGGTGCGGGCGTCGATCTTCGAGGTGACCTGGAAGCTGATCCGGGTCGGGAAGTTGGCCTTGATGGTGCCGGTGATGACGTCGACCGACGGGCGCTGGGTAGCCATGATCAGGTGGATGCCGGCGGCGCGGGCCATCTGGGCCAGACGCTGCACGGCGCCTTCGATGTCCTTGCCGGCCACCATCATCAGGTCGGCGACCTCGTCGATGACCACGACCAGATAGGGCATGGCCTCGGGACGGATCTGCTCGGTCTCGTAGATCGGGCGGCCCGCGTCGTCGAAGCCGGTCTGGACGGTGCGCTCGAAGTGCTCGCCCTTCTCCAGCGCTTCGTTGGCCTTCTCGTTGTAGCCGGCGATGTTGCGCACGCCGATCTTGGACATCCGGCGATAGCGGTCCTCCATCTCGCGCACGGTCCACTTCAGGGCCACGACGGCCTTCTTGGGATCGGTGACGACGGGGGCCAGCAGGTGCGGGATGCCGTCATAGACCGACAGTTCCAGCATCTTGGGATCGACCATGATGAAGCGGCACTTCTCGGGCGGCAGCTTGTACAGGATCGACAGGATCATGGCGTTGACGCCGACCGACTTGCCCGAACCGGTCGTACCGGCGATCAGCAGGTGGGGCATCTTGGCCAGGTCGGCGATGTAGGGCTCGCCGCCGATGGTCTCGCCCAGGGCCATGGGCAGGATCTGGCTGGCCTTCTCGTAGTCGGCGCTGGACAGCAGGTCGCGCAGATAGACCGTCTCGCGCTTGGAGTTCGGCATTTCGATGCCGATGGCGTTGCGGCCCTGGGCCACCGCGACGCGGCACGAGATCACGCTCATCGAGCGGGCGATGTCGTCGGCCAGCGCTACGACGCGGGCGGTCTTCACGCCCGGAGCCGGCACCAGCTCGTACATGGTCACGACGGGGCCGGGCCGGATCTGGTCGATCTGGCCCTTCACGCCGAACTCGGCCAGCACGCTTTCCAGCAGGCGGGCGTTCTGGCGCAGCGAGGCGGCGTCCACCTCCGACGAGCGCGGCTTGGACTTGGCCAGCATGGCCAGTTCCGGCAACTGGAAGCCGTCTTCCTCGTCGAAGTCGAAGGTCTTCTGCTGTTCGCGCAGTTCGCGGCCCGACTCCTTGGCCGGCGCCTTGGGCTTGGCGATCGCCATCGGGCGGGCGTCCAGCATGTCCTCGAACTCGTCCTCGTCGCTTTGCGGCGGCGGGGGCGTGTAGGCGCGCTCCGGGGGAGCAGCGCGCGCGACCTGCGGCGCGGGCGCGGCGATCTGAGTCTCGCCGTCGAAGGCGTCGTCATCGGCTTCCAGCGGCGGCAGGCGGCCGGGGCGCTCGCGGCGCGGCGCGGGCTCGGCTTTTTCCTTCTTCACGCGGGCAGGCTTGGCGACGGGGGCGGGCGCCGGTTCGGGCTCGGCGCGCATGCGCGGCTGCAGGGCGTTGCTGACCGCGGCGTGGATGGCGTCGGGATCAACCTCGCGCACGCCGATCGCGAAGCCCAAGGCGACGATGGCTGCGATGGCGAACAGGATGGCGGCGATGATGTTGGCGCCGGGAATGTGGGCGAAGTTGAGGATGCCGCCTACCATGTGCAGCAGGCCGTCACCCCAGAAGCCGCCCAGGCCCTTTTCCAGCTGCCATATCGCCGGCGGCGGCGGTGCGGCCAGGGCGGCCGACAGCGCCAGCAGGCCCAGGGCGCCGACGCCGGCGCGTTGGCGCAGGTCCTTGCGCTCGGCGTCCGGATCGGCCTGGGCCACGCGGGTGACGCCGAACACCAGCATCAGCAGGGCCACGCCCCAGCCCGACAGGCCCAGCGATTGCATCAAGAGATCGGCGATGGCGGCGCCCGGCCCGCCCAGGGCGTTGCGGGCCGGCTCGCCGGTGGCGGCGTTGAAGCTGGGATCGGTGGCGTTGTAGGTGGCGATGGCCAGCAGCAGCCCCGCCCCGATCACCGTGACGACACCGCCCCGGAACCGGGCCGTCCAGGGCTGGACCCAGCCGTAACGGAACGCATCCCACAGGAGCTCCGTCGTGGATCGCCGCGCGGCTCGCGCCATGGGTAGTCTCCGAACTCAACTTCGTATGCCTCGACCCTGCGCAAACAGGGCGAACCGCGATGTTGTGCCCGAAGAGCGTTAAGAGGCGTTTACGGCGTTCGTCAGGAAACGATTCAGAATGTCGCGGCGCCTCAGGCTGCGTCGAACGTGAGCGGGCCGCCCCAGAACCCCTGCACCAAGCCGTTCTGCGGTCCCGGCGTTCCGGTCGTCAGGAACACCCGGCTGCCGCTGGTTCCTTGAACGTAGTCCGGATGGCGCTCCAGATAGAGCTCCAGGGCGTCGGCGGTTGAAGCCGGTTGCTGGATCAGCGGGGTGCCGGCCGGGAGGGCGGCGCGGAAGATGTCGGCGATGATCTCGTAGTGGGTGCAGCCCAGCACCACGCGGTCGGGGAAGCGGCCGATGCGCGCCTTCAGGGTTTGAACGTGCGCTTCGACGGCCTTGGCCAGTTCGACGGCGCTGGCGTCGCCCTCGATCAGCGGCACCAGCTCCGGGCAGGGCTCGGAGAACACCGCCAGGTCCTGCTTTCGCTTGTCGATCTCGATTTCGTAGACCCGCGAGCGAACCGTGGCCTGGGTGGCGAAGACCCCCAGGATGTCCAGCTGCTCGACCTTCTCGCCGCGGCGCTCGGCCTCGTGCTCCCAGGGCAGGCCCGTGGCCGCCTCGATGGTCGGCACGATGATGCCCAGGATGTTGACGGGACGACCAACCTGATTGCGATAACCCGGCAGCCAGGTCTGCTGCAGGCGGCGCAGGGCGATGGCCGAGGCGGTGTTGCAGGCCAGGACGACCAGACTGGCGCCGCGTTCGAACAGGCGGATGCACCCGGCCTTGGTCAACTCGACGATCTCCTCGCCGGTCCGCACGCCATAGGGGGCGTTGGCCTGGTCGGCCAGATAGGTGAAATCCGCCTGGGGCAGGCGGTGCACGAGGGCGCGGTGGACCGTCAGGCCGCCCACGCCGGAGTCGAAGACGCCGATCATGGAGGGATGATTTAGACCCACCCACGGCTTCCGTCCACGCACTCCGGAAGGTTACGGTGCTGTCATGTGACGCGACCGGCCCCATATCCTAGGGTCGAGCGCAAATTCCCACCGGAGACACTCCGTGCAACGTCGCACCTTCCTCGCTTCGGCCGCCGCCACCGGCGCCGCCGTCGCCCTCAATCCGAGCTTGTCCATGGCCCAAGGCGCCAATCCCCTCACGGCCAAATGGGTTGGCCCCTATGGCGGCGTGCCGGCCTTCGACAAGGTCAAGGTCGCTGATTTCAAGCCGGCGCTGGAAGAGGCCATGGCCAAGAACCTGGCCGAGATCGACGCCATCACCCGCCATCGGGCCGCCTCGACCTTCGAAACCGTGATCGCGCCGCTGGAAGACTCCGGCCGCATGCTGAACGACGTCTCGACCTTCTACGGCATCTGGGGCTCGACCATGAGCACGCCGGAATTCCAGGCCGTCGAAGAGGAGATGGATCCCAAGCTGTCGGCCCACAACGACAAGATCACCCAGAACGCCGCGCTCTTCGCTCGCATCGAGGCGGTCTACAACTCGCCGGACAAGGCCAAGCTGACGCCCGAGCAGCAGCGTGTGCTGTGGATCTACTACCGCAACTTCGTGCGCGCCGGCGCCAAGCTGAGCCCCGAAGCCAAGGCCCGCGTCGCGGCGATCAACACCGAGCTGGCCGGCCTCTTCACCAAGTTCAGCCAGAACCTGCTGGCTGACGAGAACACCTGGATCGAGCTTTCGGACGCCGACCTCGCCGGCCTGCCCGAGGGCCTGAAGGCCGCCGCCGCTTCGAACGCGACGGCGCGCAAGCTTCCGGGCAAGTACATCGTCGTCAACACCCGCTCCAGCGTTGATCCGTTCCTGACCGAGAGTCCGGTGCGCGCGGCTCGCGAGAAGGTGTGGAAGGCCTTCGTCAATCGCGGCGACAACGGCGGCGCGACCGACAACAACGCCATCATTTCGAAGATCCTGAAGCTGCGCGTCGAGCGCGCCAAGCTGCTGGGCTACAAGACCCACGCCCACTGGCGCCTGGAAACGGCCATGGCCAAGACGCCCGAGAACGCCATGGCGCTGATGGAGGCGGTGTGGACCCCGGCCATCGCCCAGGTCGCCATCGATGTCGCCGACATGCAGGCGATCATCGACAAGGAAAAGGGTGGCTTCACTCTGGAGCCCTGGGACTACCGCTTCTACGCCGAGAAGGTCCGCAAGGCGAAGTACGACCTCGATATGAACGAGGTGAAGCCCTACCTGCAGCTGGACAAGCTGCGCGAGGGCATGTTCTGGGCCTCGGGTCAGCTGTACGGCTTCGAGTACAAGAAAATCGAAGGCCTGCCCGTCTATCACGAGGACGTCACGGTCTATGAGGTCACCCGCGCCGGCAAGCATGTCGGCCTCTGGTACTTCGACCCCTATGCCCGTCCCGGCAAGCGCTCGGGCGCCTGGATGAACAACTACCGCACCCAGGAGCGCTTCAAGGGCGAGATCACCACGATCGTCTCCAACAACTCCAACTTCATCAAGGGCAAGCCCGGCGAGCCGGTGCTGATCTCGTGGGACGACGCCACCACCCTGTTCCACGAGTTCGGCCACGCCATCCACGGCCTGAACGCCAACGCCACCTATCCGTCGGTGTCGGGCACGTCCGTGGCCCGCGACTATGTCGAGTTCCCCAGCCAGCTGAACGAGCACTGGCTGCCGACGCCGCAGGTGCTGAGCCAGTTCGCGCTGCACGAAAAGACCGGCCAGCCGATCCCGCAGGCCCTGGTCGCCAAGATCGAGGCCGCCGACAAGTTCGGTCAGGGCTTCGATACGACCGAGTATCTGGCCAGCGCCCTGATCGACATGAAGCTGCACCTGGCCGGCGACGTGACGATCGACCCGGACGCCTTCGAGCGTGACGAGCTGGCCAAGCTGAACATGCCCAAGCAGATCGTCATGCGTCACCGCACGCCGCAGTTCGGTCACGTGTTCTCCAGCGATGGCTATTCGGCCGGCTACTACAGCTATCTGTGGGCCGACACCCTGACCGCCGACGCGGCCGAAGCCTTCGCCGAGGCGCCGGGCAAGTTCTACGACAAGGCTGTCGCCAAGCGCCTCTATGAGGACATCATGTCGAAGGGCAACACGGTCGACCCGGTCGACCAGTTCAAGGCCTTCCGCGGCCGCGACGTGAAGATCGGCGCCCTGATGCGCAAGCGCGGCTTCCCGGTTCCGCCAGGGGCCTAAGGGCTGAAGCGCCCTCTCCCATTTGGGAGAGGGCGCGCCACGGACTAGAACTATCGCGGGGCTGAAGGAGTTTCGATGTCGACTGCCCTAGCCCTCGCCCTGGCGCTTCAGGTCGCGCCCACCGTCGATCTTGGCCAGGCTCCCGCGCAGGACGAAAGCGCGGTGGTCGCCGAGCTGACCGTGGTCGCCAAGCCGCGCGGTCCCGCCATCTGGTTGGTCGAGCAAGGTGACTCCAAGCTTTACATCCTGGGCTCGGCCAATCCCCTGCCCCATCGCCTGAAGTGGGACAGCCCCCGCCTCAACAAGGCGCTGGACAAGGCCAGCCTGGTGCTGGTCCCGCCGGAAGCCTCGGTCGGCGTGACCCAGGTGGCCGGCTTCATCCTGAAATTCGGCGGCGGCCTGCGCCAGCCGCTGGGCAAGTCGCTGGAGAACGAACTGCCGGCCGACCTGCGCGCGCGTTTCGTCGCCGCGCGCGAGCAGGCGCGTAAGAGCGCCGGCGAGTACAAGAACTGGAAGCCGGCCGTGGCGGGGTTCCTGCTTTTGTCTGACCTCCGTCAAGCCGCTGGCTTGTCCGAAGCCAAGCCGGTCAGCACGATCGAGCGCATGGCCAAGGCCCGCAAGCTCAAGGTCAAGGCCGTCGGCCAGTACCGGATGAGCGCCGTGACCACGATCGCCTCCAAGCTCTCGCCGGAGGATCAGCTCTACTGCCTCCGCGTGGCCCTGGACGAGATCGCCTATGACGCCGCCCACTCGACGACCATTGGCCAGGACTGGGCCGAGGGCGATCTGGCCTCCGTGCGGGCCCGCTATCGCGCCAGCGGCGTGCAGCGCTGCCTGACCCGCGCACCGGGTGGCCCCGCCCTTCTGGAGAAGGGCGTCGACCAGACCACCGACGCAATGACCGAAGCCCTCAAGCGTCCCGGCGTCACCGTGGCGGTGGTCGACCTGGGCTTCCTGCTGCCGGGCAATGGGGTGCTTGATCGCCTGAAGGCGGGCGGGGCGACCGTGAGCTCGCCGATCGAATAGGAGACGCGCCATGAAGACGATGCCGATCTGCGTTGGAGCCGCCCTCGCCTTCCTGGTGCTGACGGGCGCCGTGCGGGCCGAGGTGGTCGAGGCCCAACCCAACGGCTTCGAAGTTCGTCATGTGGCGGTGGTCGAGGCCCCGGCTGCGGTGGTCTGGGCCACGCTGCTGCAGCCGTCGAAATGGTGGTCGTCGGACCATACCTGGTCAGGCTCGGCCGCCAATCTGTCGCTGGCCGCGGCCTCGGGCGGCTGCTTCTGCGAGCGCCTGCCCAATGGCGGCTCGGTCCTCCACATGACCACGGTGCACGCCGTGCCGAACCAGAAGCTGGTGCTGACCGGCGGCCTGGGCCCGCTGCAGAGCTCTGGCGCGTCCGGGGCCCTGACCGTGCAACTGGCGGAAGCGGCCGGACGCACCACAGTGACTTTCACCTATGACGTCGGGGGCTGGTTCAAGGGCGGCCTCGACAAGATCGCTGCGCCGGTCGACGGCGTGCTCGGGCAGCAGATCGCGGGCCTGAAACGAGCAGCCGAGGTCCGATAGCGGCTCAACGTAAGCTTACGCTGGTTGTGATGCTCAGTTTGCGGTAGATCGCACGGAAGCTGCTACACAATCTTGGGTAGGTCATGACGACGACGCTGAAGTGGGCGACCAGCCTGCTGCCGCCGGTCCTGCGCCGGACGGCGTCTGGGGCGTATCTCGACCTCAAGAGCCTGCCGGACCGTATCCGCGACCCGTCGCGTTGGCGCGAGCCCTGGCAGGTCGTGCACAATGTCGGCGGCGGCGACTTCGAGAAGGCCGGACAGCAGAACCTGGGCTTCCTGATCGAACATGCGGGTCTGACCCCGGCCATGTGCGTGCTGGATATCGGTTGCGGTACGGGCCGCATGGCTGCGCCGCTGCTGGACTACCTGGAGCCCGGCGCAGGCTATGTCGGCTTCGACGTTTCGAGGGCCGCTGTTTCGGCATGTCGCAAACGGTTCGGCGCGCGGCGCGACGACTTCCGCTTCATCCACGTCGATGTCCGTAACGGCGAGTATCGCGCGGCCGGCGCCATCGAGGAGACCGCCCTCGCCTTTCCCGCCAACGACGGCGAAATCGATGTCGCTCTGGCGACCTCGGTGTTCAGCCACATGCGGCTGGAGTCGATCAGGCACTATCTCGACGAGACCTGCCGCGTGCTGAAGCCCGGCGGCCGCTTCATGTTCACCGCCTTCGCCCTGACCGCCGATCGTGTGGCGGCGATCGCCGAGGGCCAGGCGGCGCTGGCGTTCCAGCCTTGGGAAGGCGGCGCGATGGTCGTCGATCCCCGCTCGCCCGAACGCGCCATCGCCCATCCGCTGGAAGCGCTGGAGGCCGCGGTGCGCGAGGCCGGCTTCTCCCTGCCCGCTGGCGCGATCTTTGGCGGCTGGTTGCCGCCCACCCAGTACGCCGGCGGCCAGGACCTGTTCGTGGCGCTCAAGCCCTAGATGCAAGAACGCCCGCGAACCGGAAGCTCGCGGGCGTCTTGATCTTCAAGCCTGATGTGGCGATCAGGCCGTTTCCTGCATGTCGCCGTCGCTGGCGCCCAGCAGGGCCATCTGCAGGCGCGAGCGGTCGCGGCGGGCCGCTTCCAGGGCGCCTTCGGCCAGGGCCGATTCCGAGGTGAGGCGCTCGATCGTCGCCTGCAGCTCGGCGACCTTGTCCTCGTGCTCGCGACGGATCTGGTCCTGGGCTTCCTGCATGGCGTCCAGGCGCGTGCGCAGCTGTTGCGAACGTTCCTCGGCGCGCTTCATGGCCTTGTCCTGGGCGACGGCGCCCTTGGCCAGCTGGTCGGCGCGCTCGATGGCGGTGGCGCGGGCGGTGTCGACGCCAGCGTGACGCTGACGCAGGCCTTCGGAGTCTTCTTCCAGCGTGCGGATGCGTTCCAGGGCGCGCTCCAGGGCGACGTTGAGGTCGCCGGCGCGGCGCTCGACCGCCTTCTGATGCGCGCTGGACTCGGCGAGACGGGCCGAGATCTGGCCGTTCATCTCTTCCAGCTTGTCGGCGCGGCCCGAAGCGGTCTCCAGGCGGGTCTGCAGCGCCGAGATCTCGGCGCGGCCGGCTTCGACCTGGCCTTCCAGACCGCGGATGATGCGGCCGGTGTCGGTCTGGTGGGCGTGCAGGGCGTTCTCGGCGGCCTGGATGCGGGCGCGTTCGCCGGCCAGCTGGGCTTCCAGGTCGGTCTCGATGCGCGACAGGCGGGCGACATCCACGCCGGCCTGGTCGACGCGCTTCTTCAGCGTCGCCGACTCTTCGGCGAGCAGAGCGTTGTCCTGGTTGGCGCGGGCCAGAGCGGCCTCGGCGTCGCCGCGTCGGGTGTCGATGTCCTGGCTCTGAACGCGCAGGCCGTCGACGTCCTGGGTCAGGTGCTCGATGCGGCTGGTGGCGTCGCGCAGAGAGGCGTCGAGGCTGGAGACCTTGAGGTCCGACTGCAGCAGGGCGTTGCGCAGGCGGTCGATCTCGAGGGCGTTATCTTCCAGCGCTGCGTCCTGGGTCTGACGACGGGCGTCGGACTCACCCAGGGCGGTCTCGGCGGCGGCCAGGCGGGCGCTGACGTCGCGCTCCTCGGCCTGGATCAGCGAGACCTGACGCTGGGCCTGATCATAGTTGGCGCGCAGGGCGATCAGTTCGGAGTGCTCGGCGCGGCGGGCGTCGAACTCCTGGGCGACGGGACCACGGATCTCGGCGATCAGCGGCTCGATGGCCTTCAGGTGCTCCATCACGCGGCCGATGCTGTCGAGGCCGCCGTGGATGGTTTCGTAGCGTTGGCCGATGGCCTGAGTGGACTCGATCTGGTGCTGCACCGTTTCGGTCCGGACGTCGTCCTCTCCGAGCACGGTCGGCTTGCCATTCTTGGCGTCGCGCGAATTCTTCGACAGCAGTCTCATGTGCCCACTTTCGCCCCGTACCGGCCCGGCGCCCCCATCGGGAGGTTGCGGAGCCGCGAATCTCTTACCCAGAGGTTAACAACTTAGTTTACGGACCCGACCTATGTCGAGGGGCCGGGACCGTAAACGGGGCGCGACGGGGCGTCGCGCATACCCTTCAAACGCCCGAAAACTGGGGACGATCCAGGGTCTCGACCGCCAACACCCGGGCGGCGGCGTGGACGACGGCGGCGATGCGCAGGGCCGCCTGCACCTGAATGGGCTCGGCGCCGCGTCGCCGAAGCTCGGCCTCATGGCTGTCCAGGCAGGCCCCGCAGGCGTTGATCGCTGACACGGCCACGCACCAGAGCTCGTAGTCGACAGGGTCGACGCCGGGATGGCGCAGGCGGTTCATGCGCAAGCGTGAGGGCAGATGGTCGTAGTCCGCCGTCTCCATGATGTGGAGGGCGCGGAAATAGACGTTGTTCATGGCCATGATCGCCGCGGCGGTCTTGGCGGCTTCGAAGGCTTCAGGTGAAAGCCCCGCTTCGCGAGCGACCGAGGTGATTGCGCGCAGGGTCTGCGGCTCGCCGATCGCGCAGGCGCTGGCCAGGAAGGTCCCCCACTTGGCCTGGTCGGACAGCACGCCTTCTTCGGCCAGGACCTCGAGATTGGTGGCGATATCCTTGGCGTAGGCGGGCAGCTGGGCGCTCAGGGCCGCGATCGGCATGGGACCTCCTGGGTTGGAGGACCCTTAGCATCACGGACGTGGGGCGTCCCGGTCCGCGCCGCGAGGGAGACTGGGCGCGGACCGGGCGCTGGCGGGGCGTTCGAAGCCGGTGGGGGAGAGCCTCGAACCGATCGCCGTGAAGCCTTGCTACACCTCTGCCGCGAACACATCCAATCGATAGTTTTTGGATTCCCAATAGATTGATCCTATATTGATAGAATGCTCCCGACCCTTCGCCAGCTGCAGTATCTCAAGCTCCTGTCCGAGCACGGCTCGTTCAGCCGCGCGGCCGAGAACGCCCACGTCACCCAGCCGACCCTGTCGGCCGGCATCCAGGAACTTGAGAAGATCCTGGGGGCGCCGGTCGTCGATCGCGCCCGCTCGGGAGTAATCCTGACCGCCGCTGGCCAGGAGGCGGTGCGGCGGGCCGAGGACATCCTGGCCCGGGCCGAGGACCTGGTGCAGGCCGCCCGCGGCGCTGGCCAGCCGCTAGCGGGTCGTTTCCGCCTGGGCGTCATTCCGACCGTGGCGCCCTATCTGCTGCCGCGCGCCCTGCCCGTGCTGCGCGACCGCTTCCCCAAGCTGAAACTGTTTCTGCGCGAGGACCTGACCCAGCGGCTGATCGGAGCCTTGAAGAGCGGCGCCCTGGATGCGGCTTTGATCGCCCTGCCCTACGACATGTCCGGTCTGGACTGGGCCCATGTCGAGGATGACGAGCTTCTGGCCGCCGCGCCGGCCAACCACCCGATGGCGGCTTCTGTCCGTGTCGATCCGGCCAGCCTGGAAGGCGACGACCTGATCCTGCTGGAAGACGGCCACTGCCTGCGCGATCACGCCCTGGCCGCCTGCGGCCTGGAACCGCCGCGGGGCGTGGGTGAAGAGGAGAGCTTCGCGGCCACCTCGCTGCCCACCCTGGTGCAGATGATCGGCTCGGGCCTGGGCGTGTCGTTCCTGCCGGCCATGGCGGTCGAGGCGGGCCTGGCCGACAAGACGGCCCTGACCATCCGGCCGCTGGCGACCGAACATCCCAGCCGCGAGATCGTGGTCGCCTGGCGAGCCGGCTCCAGCCGCTCGGTCGAGGGGCGACTGTTGGCCGAGACCCTGCGCGAGGCCCCCTAGGGCGCGGTCAGCTTGATGCGCGCGGCCTGCTCGACCTGGTCGATGCCCTTCAGGACATCGTCGGCGTGGTCCAGCGTATGGTTGAAGGCGCGCAGGTCGCCCAGGTCGATCTTGCGGATCGTCTTGCTGCGCGACCATTCCAGGCCGATCAGCTGGCCCAGGCGGCACGCCTTGGTCAGGGCCTGGCCGCGCTGAGCCGGCGCGCTGCGGGCGACCAGCTTGCCAACCATCTCGTTCCAGTTCGGCGAGCCGGGGATGCAGCGCTGGATCTGCGGATCGCACGACCCGGTCCAGTAGCGGCGATACCAGAGCCCATGCGCCGGCGTGTCGAAGCGGCCGGGCGAGACGCCGACATGGCCCTGGCAGTCGCCGCGGACGAAGCTCTGAGCCTGCGCGCCCGCTCCGAAGAGCAGGCTCGCCGTGAGGATGAGGACGCCGGCTGTCCTAGACCGCATGCGAGATCGGCCCTTCGGCGCGACCTTCGACGAACTGGCGGACATAGGGATTGTCGGTGGTGTGCAGCTCGGCGGCCGGACCGCGCCAGATGATCTTGCCGTCGTGCAGCATGGCGATCTCGTCGCCGATCGTCTGGGCGCTGGCCAGGTCATGGGTGATCGACACCGCGGTCGAGCCCAGGCGACGCACCTGGTTGGAGATCAGCTCGTTGATCGCCGCGGCGGTGATCGGATCCAGGCCCGTGGTCGGCTCGTCGAAGAACAAGATCTCCGGCTGGGCGACGACGGCGCGGGCCAGACCCGCGCGCTTCTGCATGCCGCCCGACAGCTCGGACGGGTAGCGGTCGGCGACGGACGGCGCCAGGCGCACCTGCTCCAGGGCCTCAATGGCGCGGTCCTTGGCGACCTTGCGCGAGACGCCGTCGGCGTTCAGCAGGCGGAAGGCGACGTTCTCCCAGATGGTCAGGCTGTCGAACAGGGCCGCGCCCTGGAACAGCACGCCGATCCGCGAGAACAGCTTGCGGCGGGCGCCTTCCGACAGGCCGACGATGTTCTTGCCGTCCAGCTCGATCTCGCCAGCTTCGGGGCGCAGCAGGCCCAGAGCGGTCTTGATCGTCACCGACTTGCCCTGGCCCGAGCCGCCGATGATCACCAGCGACTTGCCCGGGGCCACCGACAGGTCCAAGCCGTCCAGCACCGCGCGGCCGCCGAAGCGCTTGGTCACGCCCTTCCAGGCCAGTTTGGGAGTCTGGGTCATTTGGCGGCGTGGGTGAAGAAGGTGGTCAGGAGGTAGTCCGAGGCGAAGATCAGGATCGCCGAGGAGACCACCGCATGGGTCGTGGCCCGGCCGACGCCGCGGGCGCCGCCCGAAGCGTTGTAGCCGTGGTAGCAGCCCATCAGCGTGACGATGAAGCCGAACACCCCGGCCTTGATCAGGCCCGAGATGATGTCCCAGCTTTCCAGGAAACTGATGGTGTTGCGGATGTAGACGGTCGGGCTGAAGTCCAGCACCCGCGTCGCCACCAGCCAGCCTCCGGCGACGCCGATGGTGTCGGCCACGGCGGTCAGGATCGGTAGCATCAGCACGCCGGCCAACAGGCGCGGGCCGACGAGGTAGCGGAACGGGTCCGTCGACAGGGTGCGCATGGCGTCGATCTGCTCGGTGGCGCGCATGGCCCCGATCTCGGCGGCGATGGCGGCCGAGACCCGGCCAGCCAGCATCAGGGCGGCCAGCACCGGGCCCAGCTCGCGGGTAATGCCCAAAGCCACGATCTGCGGCATCACCTGTTCGGCGTTGAAGCGCCCGCCGCCAGTGAAGATGTTCAGGGCCAGGGCCGCGCCGGTGAAGACGGCGGTCAGGCCCACGACCGGCAGCGAGAAGAAGCCGATCGCCACGATCTGACGCCACAGCTGGCCGAAGAACCAGGGCGGGCTCAGGGCCGCGGCGACGCCGCGCACGGCGAAGACGCCGACGCCGCCGACCGTGCTGATCGCCGCCAGCGTGGATCGTCCCAGCGCGCGGATGGGGTTAGGCGCGGCCTTGCGGGCCGCCTGGGCGGTCATCCTAGTAGCTCTCGGCCGGTTGCGTGGCCGGGTTGGTCGCTGCTGGAGCTGCGGCCTTGTCGTCGTCATCCCCGCCTTGCGGACGGATCACCGAACCGATCAGGCCGAAGATGTCCACGGCGCCTTGGGTGTTGTCGATCTCGCCGCCCGGCTTGAGGTCTTCCAGCGAACCGCCCGGGGCGATGGCGATGTGCGCCCCGCCCAGCAGGCCGTCGCTGGTGATCTTGGCCGTCGAGTCGGTCGGCAGCTTGACGTTCGGGTCCATGCTCAGCTTGGCCACGGCCAGGTAGGTCTTGGGCTCCAGCGTCACCTGCGAGACCGTGCCGACCTTGACGCCGGCCACGGTCACCGAGGCGCCGGGCGCCAGGGAGCCGGCCTCGCCGAACTTGGCGCTGATCTCGTAGTTGCCGCTCTTCACGCCGACCCCGCCGACGCTCAGCGAATAGGTCAGGAAGCCCGCGGCAAGTGCGAGCACGACGACGCCCATGGCCGTTTCGGCCCATTGTTCGCGCAAAGCCATATCCCCTTATCTCGAACCTGGTCGCTCCTAGCGACGGTTCGAGCCGCCCTTTTGCAGTTGATTGATGAGCACGTCGACATTGCCGCCGGCGTTGTCGATCGTCGAGACGAAGTCCTGCTGCTGGGTGATGGCCAGCCACACGCCCTTGAACTGAACGTCGACGACTTTCCAGGTCTGGCCGCTGCCCAGCACGCGCCAGGTCACCGGCAGCGGCGACTTGATCTGGCCGCCCGAGATGGTGGTGTTGACGATCACGTCGCCCGGCTTGCGGATCACCGAACCGGTGACCGTCAGCTTCTCGCCGCGATAGTCGTCGATGCGGTTCTGGTAGACGTTCTCGGCATAGGTGCGGAAGACCGGCGTGAAGCGCGCCTTCTGTTCGGGCGTGATCGTGCGGGCATACTTGCCCAGCACGAAATTGGTGATGCGCGGCACGTCGGCCAGCTCGTCCACCGCCTGCTTGAAGATCTGCTTCTTCTGAGCGTCGGGCATGCTCTTGTTGGCCAGGACGCTGATCACGCGCTGGCCCTTGGCCTGCACGAAGGCCTCGGCGCCGGGATCACGGGCCTGGGCGAAAGCGGGGCCGGCCAGGGTGGCGGCGCCGATCGTCAAAGCGCTGGCGAACGTTAAAAGCGCGGCGTTGGCGCCGCGCCGGGTGGGGGAGGAGGTCATGGCTGTTCCAGGAAGGATCATGGATTGGGCGTCGCGGGCGGAGCATCCGCGGGCGGCGTGTCGAAATCTGGGAGGTCTTCCATCTCGCCGGTCGCTTCGCGGATGAAGGCCTCGCGATACTGGGTATAGGCCGAGCGGGCGGTGGCGTACGGATCGTTGGAGTCCTTGACCGCGCGCAGGGCCGGATCGGCGAGGGCGCGGGTGTCGAGGATGGTCACGGCCAGGCGCGCCTTGCCGAAGTCGGTGTCCAGACCGCCGCCGACGATGCGGACGGGGTCGGTGAAGATGTCCAGCGCGCGGCCGACGCCGTCTCGCACGTTCATCGGGCCCATCACCGGCACATAGAGATAGGCGCCGGGCTGAGCGCCCCAAGTGCCGAAGGTCTGGCCGAAGTCGGCGGCGCGCGGCGGCAGGTTCATCTTGGCGGCCACGTCGAAGAGACCCAGCACGCCGATCGTCGAGTTGACGAGGAAGCGGGTGGTCGAACGCATGGCGCGCTTGGGCTTGCCCTGCAGCACGTGGTTGATGACGGTGTTGGGCTCGCCGAGATTGTAGACGGCGTTGCTGACGCGATCGCGCACCACGTCGGGGGTCACGGCCATGTAGCCATGGGCGATCGGGCCCAGCAGAACCTTGTCCACGCCCATGCTGAACTTGAACGAGGCGCGGTTGGCGCCTTCCAGCGGATCATTGACGGCCAAGGCAGCGCTGTCGTCCGCCACCGCCGGCGCGGAAACCGGCGGCGCGGGGACGGTCGGAACCGCTTCTTGCGCCTGAGCGACGGGGGCCAAGGCCAGCACGCTGGCGGCCGACATCAGCCCGACGGCGACGGCGAAACGCCGGCCGGCGGCCTTGCGGCGCGGGCTCTGGGGCTGGTCGCTCAAGCTGATGCTCCTGCTTCTGATACGCGGCATGTATTCACGACGTCCTCCGTATCAAGATTGACCCCGAGATTTCGGCCACGCTGTGGCCGCTATACCTCAGGTCGTCACCGGTTCGGCGGGGCGGGCGGCGTAAGGCCATTCGTCCCGCGAAGCTAGGCCGTATTTCGTTCGATGTAATTAGATATAACGAAATAGGCTTGACGATCGTCAGTTTCGATATATCTATAACTTCGATATAACGAAACAGGATCTAAAACACACATGTTTGGACGTCATCACCAACACCGCCGCGGCCATTGGGCCGGTCATGGCGGCGAACATCACGGCCGCCATCCGTTCGGTTTCCATGGAGACCATCGTGGCGAGCACGGCGGTCCGCGAGGCCGCGGCGGTCGCATGGGCCGGTTCTTCGACCACGGCGACCTGCGCTTCGTGGTGCTCAAGCTGATCGCCGACAAGCCCAGCCATGGCTACGAGCTGATCAAGGCCATCGAGACAGCAGCCGGCGGCGCCTATACCCCCAGCCCCGGCGTGGTCTATCCGACCCTGACCCTGCTGGAAGAGCTGGGCTACGTCACGGCCGGCGAGGCCGGCGGCGGCAAGAAGCTCTATACGATCACCCCCGAGGGCGAGGACTTCCTGGCCAGCAACGCCCAGCCTGTCCGCTCGCTGTTCGAGCGCATGGCAGAGGCTGCGTCGGCCAGTGCGGCCTTCTCGCCGCAGATCCTGCGGGCTCGCGAAAATCTGAAGACGGCCCTGCGCTTGAAGTTGCACGGCGGTCAGCTCACCGCGGAGCAGATCAGCGCCGTGGCCAAGGCCCTGGACGACGCCGCCGGCGTCATCGAAGCCATCTGAAGACAGGAGCGCTCATGGAAAGCCACGCCCGCGTCGCCACCGAAAACGGCGCCCGCTACATGACCCAGTTGGCCAAGCACTGGAGCCACAAGTTCGAGGTCCAGTACGACGCTGCGACCGCGACCTTCCCGTTGCCGGCCGGGACGTGCCGGATGGCCGCCCATCCGGACGGTCTGGACATCACCATCCAGGCTGAGGACGGCGAAAGCCTGGCGAAGCTGGAAGACGTGGTGGCCGTCCACCTCAACCGCTTCGCCCACCGCGAGGGCGAGCTGCAGTACGGCTGGACCCGCGCCTAGAGCGCTCTAGGGGTCAGTGCAGGCCGCGCAGCAGGTCCAGGCGCCGCATGGCCTTGCCGGGGAGGTCGGAAATCCGGCCCAGCGGCAGGGCTTCGGCCATGCTGCGCACGCCGTAGGCGGCGTGCCGGAACAGGCTGGGGATCGAGGGCGAACCCATGAAGCCGAACACCACCGTCTGGCGGGCGTTGGAAAGCTCGCGCTTGAAGCGGTAGTCGCCGGCGCCCAGGTCCAGGCGCATGTAGGGCGTGCCGTCCATGCTCTTCAGGATGTCCTGGAACAGCATCAGGCCAGGCGAATAGCGCTCGAGATCCGGATTGTGGGCGATCAGCCAGCCGTGGATCGTGTGCTGTCCGCGCAGGTGCATCTGCACGGCCGCCAGGCGCTCGCCCAGGTGCAGCGTGTAGAGCCCGCCGCCGAAATCGGCGTCGCGGCGCTGGAAAAGATCGTCCAGCAATCTGTTGACCCACTGGGCCTTGAAGAGGTCGGTCTGGTGCGTCAGCAGCAGCTGCACCCGCTTCCAGGCGATCAGCTGGTCGAACGCCGCACGGCTTTCCGACATGGCGGTGAAGCGGCAGGGACCGATCTCGCGCTCGGCCTTGCGGCGTTTCTTGTCGATGTCCTTGAGCACGCCGACGCCGGCGGCCTTGCGCTCTGCGGCATAGGCCTCGTAGCCGTTCGGGGTCTCGATCACCCAGCTGTCGGCCTGGCCGCGCGCGTGGCGACCCAGGGTCACGTCGTCGGCCATCATGTGGCAGAAGTCGATGCGGGCCGCGCCCAGCACCGACAGCAGTTCGCGCGGGTTCATGGTCGCGCCGGGAGCCGAGATCAGGGCCTGATAGTCGCACATCGGCGCGCCGACCGGCATGGCCACGTCGTGGCGCACCCGGGTGGGCAGGAAGGCTACGGCCTCGCCCGTCGCGCCGCGCTCGATCGCCACCTTGATGGCCTGGCCCTTCTCGCCCTTGTCGCCTTGAGCCTGGGCCCGGGCCACGGCCAGGGTCCACTGCGGCGACAGGAAGGGCGAATCCAACCGCGTCTGGCCACGCTGAAGCTCAGCCCACCGCGCGACGTCGGCAGGCGAAAGGTCCAAGGCGTTGACGACTTCGATAGGCAAGAGGGCGCGCTCGTACAGTTAATTGCGGCGCATCCTGACGCCGATAACTTTCCTTAGAGTTGACGACACGGCGTTACGCGAAATTGAGGCGGCTCAATTTCTCGCAAAAGAGAGATCGAGCCGCCGTCCGGTTCAGTCCATCAGCTTGCGCGTCAGATAGATGAACTCCAGCGCCTGGCGTCGAGCCGTTTCAGCCAGGTTGGCGCTGGCCGCGTGGCCGCCGTCGACGTTCTCGTAGTACAGCACCGGATAGCCCAGAGCCTCGAGCTTGGCGGCCGCCTTGCGGGCGTGGGCCGGGTGGACGCGGTCGTCCTTGGTCGAGGTCTCGATGAAAACCTCGGGATACTTCTGGCCGGCCTTGAGATTGGAATAGGGGTCATACTTGGCGATGACCGCCCGTTCCGACGGTATGGCCGGGTCGCCATACTCGCCCACCCACGAGGCGCCGGCCCCGATCTGGCTGTAGCGGATCATGTCGAACAGCGGCACCTGCACGACGATGGCGTTGTAGAGCTCCGGACGCTGGGTCAGGGCCACGCCCATCAGCAGGCCGCCGTTCGAGCCGCCCATCACGCCCAGGCGACGGGGCGAGGTGATCTTGCGGGCGATCAGGTCCTGCGACACCGCAAAGAAGTCGTCATAGGCCTTCTGGCGGTTCTCTTTCAGCGCCGCCTCGTGCCAGGCGGGACCGAACTCGCCGCCGCCGCGGATGTTGGCCACGACATACGTGCCGCCGCGCTCCAGCCACAGCTTGCCCATCACGCCCGAATAGGACGGCGTCATCGACACCTGGAAGCCGCCATAGGCGTAGAGCAAGGTCGGGGCCTTGCCATCGTACTTCACGTCCTTGGGCCGGACGATGAAGTAGGGGACCTTCACGCCGTCCTTCGAGGTGGCCTCGAACTGCTCGACCACGTGGGTCGAGGCGTCGAAGCGAGCCGGCGAGGCCTTGACCTGTTCAAGCTTCAGCGTGGCCGCGTCGGCGATCCAATAGGTGGTCGGGGTCAGGTAGCCGGTGACGGTGACGAAAAGGCGGTCATCCTTCTCCGACGCCGAGCCCAGGCCGATGCTGGAATTGGCCGGCAGATCGAGCTTCTGCTGGCTCCAGCCCTTCGCGCCGTGGCTGAACACCAGGGTCGCACCCTTGACGTTGTCCAGTATGGCCACGACCAGCTTGCCGCGGGTGTTGGTCACCGACTCCACAGACTGCTTGGCGGTCGGGCGGAAGATCAGCTGCGGCTTGGCGCCGGCCGGCTTGCCATGACCCAGGCTGGCATGGGCGTCTACGGTCAGCGGGTCGATGTTGTACTCGGCCAAGTCGCCGACCTTAAGGCCATGCTCGGGCCAGTCCTGCTCGAGCAGGAACACCAGGCGGCCGTCGACATAGGTCTGGATCGAGCTTTTGGCCGGGAAGGGCAGGCGGGCCGGCCCCATCGGGGTGATCAGATAGTCTTCGCTCTCGAAGAAGGTCACGCCGCGGTGGGCGATGACGCCCATAACCTTGCCGTCCGGATCGCGCAGGACATAGGGGCTGACCGACACGTCGGTCTCGGTCCCGCGATAGACCTCCTGCGCCTGGTCCAGGGTCTGGCCGCGCTTGAGGGTCTTCAGCACATAGGCGTAACCCGACTTGGTCAGCTCGCCAGGCGTCCACTCGCGGGCGACCAGAAGGGTGTCCTTGTCCAGCCAGGTGTAGTTCTGCTTGCCTTCGGGCAGGACGAAGCCGCCCTTGGCCGGGTCGACGAATCTCTTGGTCGTGGTGTCGAACTCACGCACCGTCACGGCGTCCTTGCCGCCGTTCGACAGGGTGACCAAGCAGCGGGTGTCGTCGGGGGCAAGGCAGCTGGCGCCCTTGAACACCCAGTTGGCGTTCTCGGCCTTGGACAGGGCGTCGATGTCGAGGAGGGTCTCCCAGGCCGGCTCGGCCGTGCGATAGCTCTCCAGCGTCGTCTTTCGCCAGACGCCGCGGACATGGTCCTTATCCTGCCAGAAGTTGCGCAAGAACCCGTCGCCGGCGAACGAGACGCCGGGCACCCGGTCCTTGGCGTTCAGGATCGCCAGGGCCTGGGCTTCCAGCCCGGCATAGCGCGCATCGCCCTGCAGCACGGGCAAAGTCTTGCCGTTCTGGGCCTTGGCCCAGTCCAGGGCGCGGGTCCCTTCGATCTCTTCCATCCAGAGATAAGGGTCGTCCCTGCCCAGCTCGGCCAGCGGCGTGCGGGCTTCGGCAGGCTTGGTCGTGTCGGCGGCGATCGCGGGGGTCAGGGTCATCAGACTCGTGGAGGCGAGGAGGGCGAAAAGCAGGTTACGCATCTAGTCATCCCGAAAGCGGCGCGACAGGGGAGGCGACCCTAGCGCAAAATTCGACCCTGGCCAGAGCTTGACCGGGAACGATCAGAGCCCGTCATCGGGGATGTTCAGCACGAGGCCGCACGCCTTGCAGTGAACCGCGTCCGGATCGTGCCGACGCAGGCCGCAGCAGGGGCAGGGATGGATCACCTTGTGTGGTCGCAATATCGACTGGATCAGGCCGATGAACAGCGACACCCCGCCCAGCATCACCGCCATCGACAGCAGCTTGCCCCACACGCCCGGCAGCGTGACGTCGCCGTAGCCTGTCGTCGTCAGGCTGGTGACCGTGAAGTACAGCGCGTCGACATAGCCGTTTAGGCCCTCATGACGGCCAACGAAGCTCGTATAGACAAAGCCCGTGACCACAAAGACGAAGGTCGCCAGCGAGCTGGCCGCGCGGGTGATGTCCTCGATCCGGGTGTCGTCGTAGCGACGAGCCACGGTGCGCCAGAAGAACTCGCTGTGCACCAGGGTCCACAGGCGCAGCACGCGCAGGAAGCCGAAGTTGAACAGCCAGGCCGGGAACAGCAGGGTGGCCAGCACGAAGAGGTCCAGCCAGACGATCGGCTTCTTTAGCCAGGACTTGAAGTCGCCATGGGCGACGGCCCGCGCCGCCAGGTCCAGGGCCAGGAACAGCGCCACGCCATAGTCGATCAGATAGAAGGTCACGCCGTGGTGCTGCATCAGCGGCGCGGCGATGAAGAAGGCGATGATCGCCAGATCGATCAGGATCACCGCATAGCGGAACCGCACCGCCGTTGGCGAAGCGCCGTGGTACAGGGCCCGCAGCCGCGCGCGCAGGCGCAGGTCTTCGCGAGCGGGCTCAGCCATTGTCGGCCACTAGTCGCAGCGGCGGGCGAGCCTCGATCGGTTCGGGCGCCGGACCGCCGACCAGGGCCAGGGCGGCCTCGTAGGCGCCGCCGAAGTCGATCCGGGTCAGATCGTCCAGTCGCCGGGCCGTGGGCTGGGTGTCCCAGACCGCATCGGGGCCTATGTCGCGCATCCAGACCACCCCGCCCTCCAGGCTGACGAACGCGCCGATGTGGCAGACGCCGGGACCGCCGGTCTCCTCGTGTACGGTGACGATCGGGAACAGAGCTCCGGCGGTCGCCATGATGTCGTCGATGCTGTTGAGGGCCACGGCCGGGGTTTCAGGCTGGACCTGGCCTGTCTTCTCCAGCGCGGACTCCACAAACTCGGGGTAGGGCGCGGGCTGCAGGTTCTTGATGTCAGGCAGGCGGTAGCAGCCGAAGCCGTTGAAGCGCAGGTGGTCGCTGACTTCCGCGAGCATCACGAAGACGGGCCCGATTCCGACGACATAACCCTTCACCCAGCCGTCCTCGAAACGCCGGTGAAAGCGCATCAGCTGGCGGTCGCGCAGGGCGCTGGTCAGCTGCTCGCAAATATCCTTGGCCGTCATGCTACTGCGTCGTCCCGCTGCGGTGCATTTTGCCCCGCTTTCCACTATATAGCCGCGTCATGAGCCGCACCTTCCTGAAGATGAATGGGCTCGGCAACGACTTCGTCGTCATCGAGACCGCCACGCAAGCTTTTGAACCGACCCCCGAGGAGATCCGCGCGATCGCCAAACGTGGGGACGGCGGCGTCGGCTGCGACCAGGTGATCGCCATCGACCCGCCCAAGGCGCCGGGCGCGGCGGCCTATGTGCGATTCTGGAATTCCGATGGCGACGAGATTGGCGCGTGCGGCAACGGCACCCGCTGCGTGGCCTGGCTGCTGATGCAGTCGTCGGGCAAGGAGGCCGTGGCCTTCGACACCAGCGCCGGACGCCTGTCGGGCGTCGCCGCCGGCGAGAAGCTGGTTACGGTCGACATGGGCCCGCCGGCCCTCGACTGGACCCAGATCCCGCTGTCCGAAGAGATGAACACCGAGCGCGTCGAACTGCAGGTCGGTCCGATCGACGCGCCGCTGGTTCACACGCCGGTCTGCGTCTCGATGGGCAATCCGCACGTCGTGTTCTTCGTCGACGCCCCGGTCTCGGATGAGTTCGCCACCGGCACGGGCTCGCTGGTCGAGCATCACCCGCTGTTTCCCGAAGGCGTCAATGTCGGCTTCGCGCACATCGCCGCTCGCGACCATATCCAGCTGAAGGTCTGGGAACGCGGCGCGGGCCTGACCTCGGCCTGCGGGACGGGCGCCTGCGCCGCCCAGGTCGCGGCCGTGCGCCGGGGCCTGACCGACCGCAAGGCCCGGATTCAGTTCGAGAGCGGCTCGCTCGTCATCGAATGGCGCGAGAGCGATGGCCACGTGATCATGACCGGCCCGGTCAGCATGGACTTCACCGGCAAGCTCCCGGTGGCCGCATGACCGTCCATCCTGCACTGGCTCAAGGCAAGACCGCCGTCATCACCGGCGCCGCCGACGGCATCGGCCTAGCCGCCGCCAAGGCGTTCCGCGCCTTGGGCCTCAACGTCGTCATGGCCGACGTCACCGCTCGCAAGCTGAAGACCGAGGCCGAGGCCATCGGCGCCCTGGCCGTTCCGACCGACGTGTCGGACCGCGCGGCCGTGGAGGCCCTGAAGGCCGCCGCGATCGAAGCCTATGGGTCGGTCGACATCCTGATGAACAACGCCGGGGTCGGCGGTGGCGGCGACGCGTTCGCTGGCGACGACGCCTGGAAGCGCATTCTCGACGTCAACCTGTGGGGCGTGATCAACGGCGTTCAGGTGTTCGGCGAGGACATGGCCGCCTCGGGCAATCCCGGCCTGATCATCAACACCGGCTCCAAGCAGGGCATTACCCAGCCGCCGGGCGACACGGCCTACAACGTCTCCAAGTCGGCGGTGAAGTCGCTGACCGAGGGCCTGGCCCACACCTTGCGCGAAACGGAAGGCTGCCAGGTCAGCGCTCATCTGCTGGTCCCCGGCTACACTTTCACCGGCATGACCAAGCGCGGCCCGGGCGAGAAGCCCGCCGCCGCCTGGACCTCGGAACAGGTCGTGGAGTTCATGCTGGAGCGCATCGGCGCCGGCGACTTCTACGTTCTCTGCCCGGACAACGACGTCTCGCGCGAGCTGGACAACAAGCGCATGGCCTGGGCCCTGGGCGACATCATCGAGAACCGTCCGGCCCTTTCGCGCTGGCACAAGGACTGGAAGGACGCCTTCGCCCAATTTGTCGATTCTGGTGTCGCCAAGCCGTGACGACCTACACCGTCATCAAGGCGGCCCCGAAGCCCAAGCCCGAAGCCGGTGAAGAAGGCGGTCCGGCGACGACCCTGTCCGGCCCGGACGGCGTCGATGTCGTCACCTTCGGCTGCCGCCTGAACGCCTACGAGAGCGAAGCCATCCGCGCCCGCGCCGCCGCCGATGGTCTTTCGGATGCGGTGGTGTTCAACACCTGCGCGGTGACCAACGAAGCCGTGCGTCAGGCCCGCCAGGCGATCCGCAAGGCCCGGCGCGAGCGTCCCGGCGCGCGGATCATCGTGACCGGCTGCGCCGCCCAGGTCGACGCCGCCGCCTTCGCCGCCATGCCCGAGATCGACCTGGTGCTGGGCAATGCCGAGAAGGCCGCCCCGGGCGCGCTGATCGACACCTCAACCCGCGTGCGGGTCAACGACATCATGTCGATCAAGGAGACCGCCGGCCATTTGATCGACGGCCTCAAGGACCGCGCCCGGGCCTATGTCGAGGTCCAGAACGGCTGCGATCACCGCTGCACCTTCTGCATCATCCCCTATGGCCGCGGAAACTCGCGCTCGGCTCCGGCCGGCGAGGTCGTCGAGCAGGTCCGCAAGCTGGCCGCCGAGGGCTATCGCGAAGTCGTGCTGACCGGCGTCGACGTCACCTCGTGGGGCACGGACCTGCCGGGGACTCCGACCCTGGGCCAACTGGTCGGCCGCATCCTGCGCATGGTCCCGGACCTGCCGCGGCTGCGGCTGTCGTCGATCGACGCGGCCGAGATCGATCCGGACCTCTTCAAGCTGCTGGAGACTGAGCCGCGGTTGATGCCGTACCTGCACCTGTCCTTGCAGGCTGGCGACAACCTGATCCTCAAGCGCATGAAGCGCCGCCATAGCCGAGAGGACGCCCTGAAGCTGGTCTCGGAGGTGCGCCGCGTGCGTCCCGATACGGCCTTCGGCGCCGACCTGATCGCCGGCTTCCCGACCGAGACCGACGAGGCGTTCGAGAACACGCTGCGTCTGGTCGAGGAGGCGGACCTGGCCTTCCTGCACGTCTTCCCCTACAGCGCCCGCCCCGGCACGCCCGCCGCGCGGATGCCGCCGGTGAAGGGGCCGCTGATCAAGGACCGCGCCCGCCGCCTGCGCGAGGCCGGCCAGCGCGGCCTGGAACGTCATCTGCAGCGCCAGGTTGGCCGCACCCTGCCGGGCCTGGTCGAGCGCGAGGGCGTGGCTCGGGCCGACGACTTCACCGAGATCCGCTTCGAGGGCGAGGCGCCGCTGGGCGAGATCGTCGCCTTCCGGGTCACGGGCCACGACGGCGCCCATGTCATTGCCCAGATCGCCGAGGAGCGAGCCGCCTGATCCGCCGAGCCTGGGCTCTTGTCGCACTGGCCCTGCTGGCCGCCGCCCCGGCGCGGGCGAGCGAGCCCGTGTCCGGCGAGGCCGCATCCAAGGATGCTGTCGGCGTGACGTTCAGCGTCATGACCTACAATGTCGAGGGCCTGCCCTGGCCGATCCGGAAGGGCCGGGGCTCGGCGCTGAAGAAGATCGGCCACGAGCTGGCCGCTCTGCGCTCCAAGGGCGAAGAGCCCGACGTCGTCCTGATCCAGGAGGGCTTTCGCGACGAGATCTGGGACCTGATCGACGAGAGCGGTTACGCCTATGTCGCTCGCGGCCCCCGCAAGGGCCAGCGCGATCCCAATGTCTTCGCCAAGGACGAACGGCCCGAGTACCGGCGCGTGCGCTATCGGCGCAAGGGCGAGGGCTTGGGTAAGTGGGGCTCCAGCGGCCTGTGGGTGCTGAGCAACTATCCCATCGACTGGGTCAAGTCGCACGCCTACCGCTACTGCGCGGGTCTGGACTGCCTGGCCAACAAGGGCGTCATGCTGGTCAGCCTGCAGGTGCCTGGCCTGTCGGTGCCGGTCGAGATCGCCGACACCCACCTGAACTCGCATGGCGCCTCGGGCGTGCCGCGCGCCCGCTACAACGCCGCCCACAACCTGCAGGCCGAAGAGCTGAAGCACTTTATGCAGTCGGACCGCACGCCCGGCGCGCCGCTGATCGTCGGCGGGGACTTCAATATCCGCCGTTCGCCCGGCCGCTTCGACCACATGATGACCGAGTATCCGTTCGAGGTGGTCAGCCGATGGTGCCACCGCCGGCCCGGCGCCTGCGACACCAAGATCTCGTATGACGGCGACGCGCCCTGGCTAGATACGCAGGACCTGATCGGCTTCCTGAATGGGGATCAGGTCGAGGTCACGCCGATCGAGGTCGAGGCCACATTCGACGGCGACGCCCAACCGGTGCTGTCCGACCATGACGGCTACAAGGTGACGTTCAAGCTGACGCCGAAGGGCTAGGCCGCGTCGGCGTCGTCCTCGCCGTGGAACCCGGGCAGCGACCAGCCGAACAGGATCGCGCAGGCCCGCAGGCCGAAGGCGGCCGCGAAGCCGGCAATTCCGGCCGGCCAGAACGGCACGTTCAGCAGCTGCAGCACCACGAACACCCCGGCTCCCAGCATGGCGGCGGTGATATAGATTTCCCGGCGCAGCAGTAGGTTGGGCTCTTCGGCCAGCACGTCGCGGATGACGCCGCCGAAGGCGGTGGTCAGCACGCCCATGACCGAGGCGGTGAATGGATGGACGCCAAGGCTCAGGGCCTTGGCCGTGCCGACCACGGCATAGGCGGCCATGCCTAGGGCGTCGAGCCACAGCAGAGCCCGGAAACGCCAGCCGCGCTTGCCCAGCAGCCAGACCACGGCAGCCGCTGCGAGGCAGGCCAGGATGTAGCCCGGCCGCTGCACCCAGAACACGGGCGCCCCGATCAGGAGGTCGCGCAGGGTGCCGCCGCCGACTCCGGTGATGGCCGCGAAGAATCCGAAGGTGATCACGTCATGCTTGCGTCGGGCCGCCGCAAGGGCGCCGGTTGCCCCAAAGACGGCCACGGCGGCGTAGTCGAGCCAGAAAAGCGTGGTCCCCAAAGGGTCAAGCTGCACGTCCATGCCTGTCGATCCCCCTCGGCGCCCCACCCGGCGCCGGTTCTGTGAACCATGACGCGGTAATATCCGATTTACACTTTCGCCCGTTGCACTAAAGGGGCGCTGATGAGCGATAAGCCCGATCAGAAAAAAGGCTGGTTCCAGCGCCTGACGTCAGGCCTGACCCGGTCTTCCCAGCAGATGACCGATCAGGTCACGGGGGTCTTCACCAAGAAGCCCCTGGACCAGGAACAGCTGGACGCCCTGGAAGAGATGCTGATCGAGGCCGACCTGGGCCCTCAGATCGCCGCCCGCATCACCGACGCTTTCGGCAAGGCCCGCTTCGGCAAGTCGTCGACCGACGACGAGGTCAAGGAGGCGCTGGCCGAGCTGATCGCCGCCGAGCTTTCCGATCGACAGGGCAGCTTCGACCCGCTGAGCGGTCCACGCCCCTATGTCGTGCTGTTCATCGGCGTCAACGGCTCGGGCAAGACCACGACCCTGGGCAAGATCGCCGCCGACCTGACCGAGAAGGGGGCTCGCGTCCTGATCGCCGCCGGCGACACCTTCCGCGCCGCCGCCGTCGAGCAGCTGAAGGTCTGGGCCGACCGGGCCGGGGCCGACTTCATGTCCAAGCCGACGGGCTCCGACGCCGCCGCCCTGGCCTACGAGGCCGTCGAGCGCGCCAAGGCCGAGCACTACGACGTCGTGCTGATCGACACCGCCGGCCGCCTGCAGAACAAGCAGGGCCTGATGGACGAGCTGCTCAAGGTCATCCGCGTGGTCAAGAAGGTCGATCCCGACTATCCGCACGAGACCCTGCTGGTGCTGGACGCCACCGTCGGCCGCAACGCCCTCGCGCAAGAGAAGATCTTCGGCAACCAGGTCGGCGTCTCCGGGATTGTCATGACCAAGCTGGACGGCACCGCGCGCGGCGGGGTGCTGGTGCCGGTGGCCCGCGCCTCCGACAGCCCGATCAAGCTGATCGGCGTGGGCGAAGGGGTCGACGACCTGCAACCGTTCGACGCCCGCGCGTTTTCGCGTTCGCTCGTCGGCCTGAAGGACTGATCCGTGAGCGAAGCGCCGGCGACGACCCCAGAACCTGGGAAAAACAAGAACGGCTGGGTGCGGACGGTCGTCGACTACGGCGCGGCCATTGCGTTCGGCGTGACCTATTTCGCCACCAAGGACTTCCAGAAGGCCACCTGGGTTCTGGTCGCGGCTTCCGGCGCGGCCCTGGCCATCGGTTTCGCGGTCGAGCGCCGTCTGGCTCTGATGCCGCTGTTCTTCGGCGGCATGGCCCTGATCTTCGGGACCCTGGGCCTGATCTTCCACTCCGACGTCTTCGTGAAGATCAAGGTGACGGTGATCAACCTGGCCTTGGCCGGCTTCCTGTTCGGCGGCGTGCTGACCAACCGCCAGCCGCTGAAGGTGATCATGGGCGAGGCCCTGCACATGCCCGACGCGGCCTGGCGGACCCTGTCGATTCGCTACGGCGCCTATTTCGCGGCCGTCGCGGTGCTGAACGAGATCGTGCGCAACACCCAGGGCACCGACACCTGGGTCAAGTTCCGCCTGGGCTTGCTGCCGTTGGCCCTGGTGTTCGTCGCCAGCCAGATCCCCTTCATCATGAAGCACATGGCCAAGGGCGACGAAGCCGCCGCGACCGAGCCGCCCGACGGGGGCTTCTGAGGCATCCGCCGTCCACGGACCGTCTGTCGTCAAATCGACGTCTATCGGTGCTAGTTTTCATCCGTCGGCCGATGGGCCGGCTCGGGGACGTGTGGCTGGACGGGGACTGAGCATGGCCAAGGGCAAGGGCGAGAAAGCGGTTGGCGGTCTGCTGGAGCGTTCGCCCAGCCACCTGCTGCACCGGGTCCTGCAACTGGCGCTCGACATCTATGCCGAGGAGTGCGGCGAGGCCGGCGTCACCCAGCGTCAGTTCGCGGTGCTGGCCGCCGTGGCCGAGAACGAGGGCGTCACCCAGACGGCCCTGGTTCGCGCCACCGGCATCGACCGCTCGACCCTGGCCGACATGGTTGCCCGCATGATCACCAAGGGCCACCTGGAGCGCCAGCGCTCGAGTGAAGACGCCCGCGCCAACAGCGTCCGCCTGACCGAGGCTGGCCGCGAGGCGCTGGAAAGCATCCGCCCGATGGTGGCGATGGCCGATTCCCGGATCCTGGCGCTGCTGAAACCCGGCAAGCGCGAGGGCTTCCTGGACCTGCTGTCCGACATGGCCGGCGCAGAGCTGCACCCGGCCGAGGCCGCGCCCAAGGTCAAGAAGGACAAGGCGCCCAAGGCCGAGAAGGTGAAGAAGGACAAGAAGCCCAAGAAGGACAAGGCCGCCAAGAAGGCGGCCTAACGGGGCTCTCTAAACCAGGATATTCAGCAGCGAGCCCGGGCGCAGGACCTTCTGCGGCTGGGTTTCCGGCTGCACGAAGGCCTTGGGCGGCGCGGTGCGCTGCTGGGGCTGGGCCATGGTCTGCATCTGCAGCGTCGAGGGCGCCGCGGCGGGCCGGGTCGGAGCCGGATCGCCTAGAGCCGTCTGGAAGAAGGCCGCACGCGTCTGCGCCGCTGCACCCGTCGTCGGGGGCGTCGAAGCGGTCTTGGCGGGTACGGACGGCCAACCGGCGGGACGGACGTTGCTCATGACGCAGACTGTAACATGGTTAATGGAAAGTCGGCCAGTATGGTCAACGCGCCGTTAACGCGGTAGCTCCGCGACCTGTGATCGCACCCTGATGTCCGGAGGTCCCCGCTTGAGCCGCTACAAGATCGTCTTTCTGATCGTGCTGGCCGCCGTCGGCCTGTTCATCGCCGCCATCGTCGGTTCGATGTTCGCGGCCAAGGAAAAGCTGTCCAATGGCTATGAGCTCTCGGTCGGCGGCAAGGGCGAGACCTGGATCCGGTCGCCGGATCGCCAGACCCTGGTGACGGACGTCACTTCGGTCTGGTTGTCGCCGGAGCGGATGATCGTCGAGCGCCGGACGCCCAGCGACACGCCGCCCTACAAGGATCGGGATTGCGACTACCTGGTCTCCCAGGCGAAGGGGCCGCTGGTTCCGGTCGCCAACGCCGAGGCGCAAGGCTTGGTCGTCGGCATGAAGCGCGAGACGGCGGGGCCGAAGACCTGCGTCCGCTAGGGCGCTAGCGGGCCTTCTTCAGCAGGTCTTCCGCCGCGTCCGGCGTGAGTGGGCCGGTGTGCTTGGCGATGATCACGCCGTCGGCGCCGACCAGATAGGTCTCGGGCACGCCGGTGACGCCGAACTCCAGCCCCGCGCGACCGTCGCGGTCAACCAGGCGGGCGGCGAAGGGGTCGCCCAGGCGCGTCAGGAAGGCCTGGGTGTTGGCCGGCGCGTCCTTGTAGGCGATGCCGACCACCTTCACGCCCTGGGCCTTCAGCGCCATCAGCTGCGGGTGCTCGATCTCGCAGGGCGCGCACCACGAGGCGAAGAAGTTGACCAGGATCGGGCCTTCGCCGGGGACGCGGATCGGGGCCGGAACGCCGGTGGTCAGGTCGGGCAGTGACAGGGCCGGGGCCGGCTTGCCGACCATGGCGTGCGGCTGGACCTTGGGATCGCGCTTGAGCGCATAGCCCGCGAACAGCACCGCCACCGCGACGAGGGCCAGCAGCGGGGTGAAGGCCAGCCAGCGCTTCACGATTTCAGCTCGTCGAGCTCGGCCTGGCGGCGTTCGGTCTCGCGGCGCCAGCGGCGAGCCATGGCCAGGCTGTCGGCGATCATCCAGGCGAAGGCCACGGCCGAGACCCCAAAGGCGGGCCACAGATAGACGGCGTACTTGCCGGCGTCGAAATCGAAGCTCATCGCGCGCCCTCCGCCAGCTTCATGGCCAGGCTGCGGGCCTTGCGCCGCCAGATCAGGGCGCGGATGCGCACCAGCCACAGCGACCCGAACGCGCCCAGATAGGCCAGGCCCATCAGCAGGGCCGGCCAGGCGTAGATGGCCGGCAGGCCGTCGCCGCGCTTGGCCCCGAAGGTCGAGGCGCCTTGATGCAGGGTGTTCCACCACTCGACCGAGAACTTGACGATCGGCAGGTTGATCAGGCCGACCAGGGCCAGGATGGCGGCGGCCCGGGCGGCCTTCTGTTCGTCGTCGAGCGCGCCGCGCAGGGCCATGTAGCCGAGATAGAACAGCAGCAGCACCAGCACCGAGGTTAGGCGCGCGTCCCACACCCACCAGGCGCCCCACATCGGCTTGCCCCACAGGGCGCCGGTGACCAGGGCCAGCACGGTGTAGACCGCGCCGATCGGGGCGCAGGCCTGGGCGGCCAGATCGGCCAGAGCCTGGCGGAAGACGAGGGCGAGGAAACTCGCGATCCCCAGGCAGACATAGATGAAAAGCGAGATCGAGGCGGCCGGGATGTGGATGAACATCATCCGCACGGTGTCGCCCTGCTGATAGTCCTCGGGGACCAGGAAGGTCAGCACCAGGCCGAGGACGCCCGCGATCGCCGACAGCCCGCCCAGCAGCGGCGCGGCCCATCGCGAGAAGGCCATGAACCGCTCGGGGTTGGTCAGGAAATCGAGCGGGTGGCGAGGATCCATGACGGCTGATTAGAGCGGCCGGACGCTGGCGGCAATGGTCGTATGACTACGGACCGCATCAGCACATTGGGAAGCGCGTAGAAGAGGCGGCGCGTGCAGGCGCGCCACCTCTTCACGCCAGATCGGGGGTCAGCCGACCTTGCGTTCGATGACGACCTTGTTCTGACCGCTCTTGAACATCGCCGGACCGCGGGTGTCGAAGCGATGGACCCGCATGCGCTGGCCGCCGAACTCCTCGGCCATGCCCAGCACGTCGAAGGTCTTCTGCTGGCTGGCGGTCAAGGTCAGGTAAAAGGCGCGGGTGGCGGCGGCGCGCTTCTGCATGGCCTCGCCGGCCTTGGTCATGCGGTCCAGGCGCTCCAGGGTGGTCGGCGGCTTGGGCGCTTCAGGGGCGTCCTTGGCGTCCTTCGAGACCTTGCGCATCTCGATCTTGGGGGTGGTGGCCTCCACATAGGCCTTCAGGGCGCCGTCCTGGTCGCCGCGCAGCTGCAGGACGTCGCGCAGGCGCTGGGCGCGCTTCTCCGGATCGGCCGAGCGGCCCTGGCTCCACATCATCGCATGCGGGCCCATGGCCATCATCTCCATGGGCGGAAGCGGCGGCGCGGGCGGGGCTGGCGGCGCAGGCGGGGGCGGCGGAGCCGGAATCTGGGCCGAGGCGGCGCCGGCGGCCAGGACGGTGACGGCGGCGCCCGCGAGCGCCAGGCGGATAAGTGATGTACGCATGGTGATTGTGCTCCCTCGAGATCTGATGACGGGAGCTTGGCCATCGCCATATGGCGCGAAAATGTCCGAAAACATGAACAATGTTCCATGTTTGACGGGCTGTGAAACAGGCGGGTTCTCGCGCCTCCCGACTGGCGCTACACGCAGCTGACAGTTTCGGGACTCGCCTTGCCTAGAGGACATTCCCGGTCCCCCTTCGCCGGCCCGGAGCCCCTCATGAAGTCGATCGCCTTTGTCGCCCTGGCCCTGGCCGGTCTCTTCTGGGGCATGGGCTTTCCGACCGGCAAGCTGATCTTGGGCGAGACCAGCGCCGCGCACATGGTGCTGCTGCGCTTCCTGGTCGCCGCCGCGGTCGCCGCGCCGTTCGCCCTGCGCCGGGCCGAAACCCGCGCTCTGTTCCGCTCGCCGATCGTGCTGCTGGCTGGCGTGCTCTACGGCGTGGCGTTCCTGGTGCAGTTCGAGGGCCTGGCGCATGTCAGCGTCACGGTGGCCGCCCTGCTGGTCGGGGCCATGCCGGCCCTGATCGCGGTCAGCGCGCGGATCCTGGGCGAGAAGGTCACCCCGGCCTCGTGGGCAGGCGTCGCGGCCGCCACCCTGGGCGCGGCCCTGATCGCCGGCAAGCCGGACGGCGCCAGTTCGACCCTGGGGATCGTGCTGTCGATCGGCGCGCTGTTCATCTTCCTGGCCTGGCTCCTGGTGCTGCGCCGCGTGCCCAAGGCCCCGAACGCCATGGCCATACCGGCGGTGACCATCATCGTGGCTGCCGCGACCATTCTGCCGATCGCCTTCGTCATGCACGGCCCGCCGACCCTGGCGCTCAGCGCGCCGGCCTGGATCGCGGTGTTGGCCCAGGGCGTGCTGGCGACCCTGCTGGCCACGGCCGCCTGGCAATACGGCGCCTCGCGGGTCGGGGCCGCCAGCGCGGGGGTGTTCATCAATATCGAGCCGCTGATCGGCGCGGCCTGCGGGGTGCTGTTGTTCGGCGACCACCTGACCGCCGCCCTGCTGACCGGCGGGGCGCTGATCATCGGCGGATCGCTGGCGGTGGTGCTGGGCGAGAAATCGGCGCAGCCGGGCGACCTTCAGGCCACCGTGGCGCCGACTCCCTAGTCGAGCGCGTTCCGGCAGGCCGCGCCCATGGCCAGCGGGGTCAGGGCGACCGCGCCGGCGCAGTAGGCCAGCATCAGCATCAGGCCGCCGGTCCAGGACAGGCCGGACATGTAGCCGTCCAGCGCTCCGGCTCCGAAGATCACCGGCGGGGCGAACAGCGGCAGCACGATCACCGCCACCAGCAGGCCGCCACGCTTGCTGCCCAAGGCCAGGGCCGCGCCCATGCCGCCCAGGAACGCGAAGGCCAGACCCCCGACCAGGCTGCACAAGACGAGCAGCGGCATGACTTTCAGCTCTGCGCCCAGCATCAGGGCCGCGACCGGGGCGGCCAGGGCCAGGGGCGCGCCGGTGGCCAGCCATTGAGCCAGGCACTTGGCGATGGCGACGGCCTCCAGCGGGGCGGGGCCCAGGGCCAGCAGCTCCAGCGTCCCGTCCTCGTAGTCGCGCTCGAACAGCCGCTCGAGCGAGAGCAGGGCGGCCAGGGCCAGGGCCAGCCAGGCAATGCCCGGCGCGATGGCGGCCAGGCGCTCCGGCGCGCGGCCCGACGCCATCGGCAGCAGCACGACGACGCAGGCATAGAAGGTTAGAGCCAAGAGCGGCCCGCCGCCGCGGCCCCAGGCCAGGGCCAGCTCGCGACGCAGAAGAACGCCGAACGCCTTCATGCCCCAATCTCCACGAGACGCGCGGGGATTGGCAGCGGATCGTGCACCGAGGCCAGGATCATGCCGCCGCCGGCCAGATGCTCGGCCATGACGACGCCGAACGCCTCGCGCTGGGTGGCGTCCAGAGGCGCCATCGGCTCGTCCAGCAGCCACAGCGACCGAGGACTGGCCGCGAGGCGCGCCAGGGCCAGGCGCCGGCGCTGACCGGCCGACAGGCGGCGGACCTCCAGGTCCAGCAGGCGGATCAGGTCGAAGCGCTTGGCCGCGGCGCGGGCGCTGTCCTCGGTCCCGCCGGTCCACAGGGCCTGGAAGCGCAGCTCCTCCCAGGCGGTGCGACTGGCTTTCAGGCCGTCGTGATGCCCCAGAAGGTGCAACTGTTCGGCTCGGGCTACGTCGGCCTCGACTGGTCCGCTGGAGTCTTCAAACGTTACCGTACCCGCCATGGGTCGCAGGAGGCCGGCGACCGCGCGCAGCAGGCTGGTCTTCCCCGCGCCGTTTCGGCCCACCAGAGCGGCCGCTTCGCCGGCGTTCAGAGTCAGATTCAGGCCTGAAAACAGCGTCCGCTCGCCGCGCGAAATCGCCAGATCCTTAATGAGAACAACTCTCAACATTGCAAGTCCCCGCGCGCGACATGGACGTTGAAGACCTGTGGCGCTAAGAAGCGCGCGGTCGTCCCCCTCCAGTCGGTTTGGGTGGTACGCGGCGCGGAGGCGGAACCTGTGTGTCCCTTCCGATCAGCGCGTGATCCCGGGAGAGGTTTTCGGGCGGCCGTGGACAGAGAAGGATCCTTGAGAATGGCGTCTGTTGACAGCCTGAAAGCCCGTCGCGAGCTTACCGTCGGCGGCAAGAATTACGTCTATTACAGCCTTCGCGCCGCTGAGGAAGCCGGTCTGACCGGAACTTCGTCGCTGCCGGTGTCGATGAAGGTGCTGCTGGAAAACCTGCTGCGCAACGAAGACGGCGTTTCGGTCGCTGAAGACGACCTGAAGGCCGTGGCCGCCTGGCTGCAGAACAAGGGCGCCGTCGAGCACGAAATCAGCTTCCGCCCCGCGCGCGTGCTGATGCAGGACTTCACCGGCGTTCCCGCCGTCGTCGACCTGGCCGCCATGCGCGACGCCATGGTCGCCCTGGGCGCCAACCCCGCCAAGATCAACCCGCTGAACCCCGTCGACCTGGTCATCGACCACTCGGTGATGGTCGACAACTTCGGTAACCCGAAGGCTTATGACGACAACGTCAAGCGCGAGTACGAGCGCAACATCGAGCGCTACCGCTTCCTGCGCTGGGGCTCGTCGGCCTTCAACAACTTCCGCGTCGTGCCGCCCGGCACTGGCATCTGCCACCAGGTGAACCTGGAATATCTGGCCCAGACCGTCTGGACCAACGAAGTCGACGGCGCCGAAGTCGCCTATCCCGACACCGTCGTCGGCACCGACAGCCACACGACCATGGTCAACGGCCTGGCCGTCCTGGGCTGGGGCGTCGGCGGCATCGAGGCTGAAGCGGCCATGCTGGGCCAGCCGATCCCGATGCTGATCCCGGAAGTCATCGGCTTCAAGCTGACCGGCGCCATGCCGGAAGGCGCGACGGCCACCGACCTGGTGCTGACCGTCACCCAGATGCTGCGCAAGAAGGGCGTGGTCGGCAAGTTCGTCGAATTCTACGGCGACGCCCTGGCCAACCTGACCCTGGAAGACCAGGCGACGATCGCCAACATGGCCCCGGAATACGGCGCCACCTGCGGCTTCTTCCCGATCTCGGCCGCCACCGTGGCCTTCCTGAAGGGCACCGGTCGCACGCCGGAACGCGTCGCCCTGGTCGAGGCCTACGCCAAGGAACAGGGCATGTGGTGGGAGCCGGGCGTGCCCGAGCCGACCTTCACCGACAGCCTGGAACTGGACCTGTCGACGGTGCTGCCGTCGCTGGCCGGTCCGAAGCGTCCGCAAGACCGCGTCCTGCTGTCGGAAGCCTCGTACAAGTTCGCCGAGTCGCTGGGCGGTGAGTTCGGCAAGTCCGAGAACCCCGACCTGCGCGCCCCGGTGGAGGGTGAAAACTTCGACGTCGGTCACGGCGACGTGGTCATCGCGGCCATCACCTCGTGCACCAACACCTCGAACCCGAGCGTCCTGATCGCCGCCGGCCTGCTGGCCAAGAACGCGGTGGCCAAGGGCCTGAAGGCCAAGCCGTGGGTGAAGACCTCGCTGGCGCCTGGCTCGCAAGTCGTCACCGACTACCTGGCCAAGGCCGGCCTGACCAAGCACCTCGACGCTCTGGGCTTCAACCTGGTCGGCTACGGCTGCACCACCTGCATCGGCAACTCGGGCCCGCTGCCGGAAGCCATCAGCAAGACCATCAACGACAACGACCTGGTCGCTTGCTCGGTGCTGTCGGGCAACCGCAACTTCGAAGGCCGCGTGAACCCGGACGTGCGCGCCAACTACCTGGCCTCGCCGCCGCTGGTGGTGGCCTACGCCCTGGCCGGTACGATGAAGATCGACCTGGCCACCCAGCCGATCGGCCAGGACAAGAAGGGCAACGACGTCTTCCTGAAGGACATCTGGCCTTCGAACGAAGACATCGCGACCCTGCAGCGCAAGGCCATCAACGAGAAGATGTTCGCCACCCGTTACGGCGACGTCTTCAAGGGCGACAAGAACTGGCAGGGCATCAAGACCACGGGCGGCCAGACCTACGCCTGGGAAGGTGACTCGACCTACGTCCAGAACCCGCCGTACTTCCCCAACATGTCGATGACCCCCGCTCCGGTCACCGACATCGTGGAAGCCCGCATCCTGGCCGTCTTCGGCGACTCGATCACCACCGACCACATCAGCCCGGCCGGTTCGATCAAGACCTCCAGCCCGGCCGGTCAGTACCTGATCGATCAAGGCGTGCAGCCGGTGGACTTCAACGGCTACGGCGCCCGCCGCGGCAACCACCAGGTGATGATGCGCGGCACGTTCGCCAACATCCGCATCCGCAACAAGATCACGCCGGACATCGAAGGCGGCGTGACCAAGCACTTCCCGACCGGCGAAGTGATGCCGATCTACGACGCCGCCATGAAGTACCAGGAAGAAGGCCGCCCGGCGGTCGTCTTCGGCGGCAAGGAATACGGCACCGGCTCGTCGCGTGACTGGGCCGCCAAGGGCACCAAGCTCCTGGGCGTCCGGGCGGTGATCTGCGAAAGCTTCGAGCGCATCCACCGCTCGAACCTGGTCGGCATGGGCGTTCTGCCGCTGCAGTTCGTGCAGGACGGCTGGCAGAAGCTGGAGCTGACCGGCGAGGAGATCGTCTCGATCCGCGGCCTCACCGACCTGGCCCCGCGCAAGCAGCTGATCGTCGAGCTCTATCGCCCGACCGACGGCCGCATCGCCCGCTTCCCGGTCCGCTGCCGCATCGACACCCCGACCGAGCTTGAATACTTCAAGAACGGCGGCGTGCTGAACTACGTGCTGCGCAACCTGGCCAAGGGCGAATAGCCCAAGGCTTGGATGACTGAACAAAGGCGGCCGGCTCCCTCGCGGGGCCGGCCGCTTTCGTTTCGGAAGTATCTGACAACGATGTCTCCACCGTTTCTCCCCATCCGCCGCCCCGCTTCACGGCCTCGTGAACGGCACGTGTCGGCGTTCTTGGCTTAAGTGACCCGCAATGCGTAAGGCCGCCCTTTCCCTGCTTTGCCTGGCCGTGTCCGGCGTGATGGTTTCCGCCGCAGCGGCGGCCCCGAAGGCGCGCGCCAAGCCGCCGGTGGTGGTCGAGCTGTTCACCGCTCAGGGCTGCTCGTCCTGTGGCAAGGCTAACCAGATCGCCGCCGATCTCTCCAAGCGCGACGGCGTCCTGGCCCTGACCTATGCGGTCGACTACTGGGACTATCTCGGCTGGAAGGACACCTTCGCCAAGCCGGCCTTCGCCGAGCGCCAGCGGACCTACGCCAAGAAGTTCGCCCTGCGCGACGTGCCGACCCCGCAGATGGTGGTCGGCGGCCGCGTCCAGGCCTCTGGCGCCAAGGCCGGGACGGTCGAGGACCTGGTCAAGACGACGGCCAACGCCCCGTCCAATCCGCCGGACATGGAATTCGTCGGCAATGCGCGCGTCGCCGTCGGCTCGGGTCCCGCGCCGCGTGGCGGCGGCGAGGTGTGGATGGTCCGCTACGATCCGCGCGAGCAGGACATCGCCGTCAAGCGCGGTGACAACAAGGGCCAGACCCTGGTCCACCGCAACGTGGTGCGCGAGCTGGTCAAGCTTGGCCCGTGGGCCGGCCGACCCAAGCTCTATCGCCTGCCGACCGCGATCGGGACCGATTCCGACCTTGTGACGGTGATCCTGGTGCAGGGCGCCAAGGGGGGGCGCATCCTGGGCGTCCTGGAAACCGTTACCCCAGAGCGCTGAGCCTCGGAGCCCCGCCCAGAACAGCACGCAGAGAAAAACCCGTGTGGCAGGAGGGGAGCGCCACACGGGTTTCCTTTTGCGTGCCGGCGAAGACCGTAGTGACCGGGTGGGCTGGGGGGGCTGGACAGGACCCCGGTCCGGACTTCATCGACGTTCTCTTTATCGAGCCCCAAACGGGCGAGGGCTGGACCAAACCAAGGTCGTTTCAGGGCGGGGCGTGGCCGATATGCGGCGGCTGTCCTACCACGGACCGCACAGCAAAAAGCCCGCGCGGTGGGGGGAAATCCGCGCGGGCCTCTTGGGGGAGGGGATATAGAGTTTGTCGGCTGACCGGCCCGCAATCTGGGGGGCTGGGGGGGCTGTTCAGGATCCTGGACCGCAGGGTCTCCGATCAGCCGACGATGTTGTTATCGACCCGCAACCGGGCGGCCGAAGGACCGAAATAAGGTCATATCGAGGCGTACCGTGGCCGGCTCGTGTCATTTGCAACCGGGCGTGTCCGGCGGGCCACGACCTGGTTTCCCTGCGGCCCATCTATGGCAATCGTCCGATTTAGGATTAGATTCCGCGCATGGCCCTGGACACTACCCAGCCCGCGCCGGTCGGCGGCGTCGTCTTTTTCGAGCGGCGTGAGCTCGACCAGCTGATGCGCCTCTATGGGCGCCGGGTCGCCGCCGGCGAGTGGCGCGACTACGGCATTGCGGGCCTTTCCGACCGAGCGGTCTTCTCGATCTTCCGACACGCAGCCGAGGCCCCGCTCTATCGCGTCGAGAAGCATCCAGCCCTGGCCCGCAAGCAGGGCGCCTGGGCGGTGTTTGGCCAGGGCGGCCAGATCCTCAAGCGTGGCCACGAACTGGCCCAGGTGCTGAAGGTCTTCGAGAAGGGCAAGTTCTCGGTCGTGGACTGAGGGCTAGAACGAGAAGGCCAGCTTCGCGCCGACGAAGCGCCCGTCGCTGTCATAGCCCCGCGCCGCGCCGATCGTGCTGCTGTCGGCATTGGGCTTGAGACCGCAGAGCACGCCTGCCGAACCGGTTACCCCGCCTTCCGAGCGCTCCACCGAGGTCTTGGCGATCCCGCGTGGCAGGATGATCGGCGCCTGCGCATAGGCGACCGCGAACGACATCGGCGACGTTGAGGGGACCGGCGACAAGGCCAGGCGCTTGGCGGTCTGGGGATGGGCGGTAAGGGTCTCTGCCTGACTGGCGCTTGCGGCCATGATCATCGGCAGGGCGAACGCGAGCGTGCGGATCATCGTCGTCTCCATCATGCCCCGACCGCAATGTGGTCCCGGCGGCGAACCGCGTCGAGGGTGCGCAAGGCCGCAGGCCAAGAAAAAGCCCCGGCGGTTTCCCGCCGGGGCTTCGTCGTTCTGGACCGTTTCAGGCCTTAGCGGCGGCTGCCCATGATGCTGAGCAGGAATTGGAACAGGTTGATGAAGTTGAGATAGAGGCTCAGTGCGCCGTAGTTGGTGGCCACGGCCATCGACTGCTGGTCGCCGCCCATCTCGTAGTACGACGTCTTCAGGCGCTGGGTGTCGTAGGCGATCAGGCCCGCGAAGATCAGAACGCCCAGGATGCTGATGATGAAGCCCAGACCCGGCAGTTGCAGGAACATCTGGAACAGCGACGCGACCACCAAGCCGATCAGGCCCATGATCAGGAAGCTGCCGAAGCCCGTCAGATCCTTCTTGGTCGTGTAGCCGAACAGGCTCAGGCCGCCGAAGGCGATGGCGGTGACCAGGAAGGTCGCAGCGACCGAAGCGCCGGTATAGGCCAGCAGCCAGACGCCCAGGCCCGCGCCGATCGTGGCGACCAGCGCCCAGTAGAAGATGCCGGACGAGCGGGCCGTCGGGTTCTTCATGGCGAACATCGCGACCAGCATCATCGCCAGCGGGGCGAAGCGGATGATCGTGCCCGCCAGGGTGAAGCCGGCCAGACGGCCGTCCGGGGTCAGCACGTACAGCATGCTGGCGACCGGCTGGTAGGCGCTGGTCAGGAAGGCCAGGCCTGCCGACAGCAGAAGACCCAGCGCCACCTTGTTGTAGACGCCGAGCATGAAACTACGCAGGCCGGCGTCAACCGACATGTCGGCGCGATCCGCCGGGATCGAGCGCGCGTAGCCGCGGTTGAAGTCGTTCATCGAATTAAAGCCCTTGAGCTAAAGCGCCCACGACGGACGCGTGACGAATATCGGGTGTGAAGGGCGGTCGCGCAATCCCCTCACGCAGGTGTTCATGGTACGCACTTTGGACTTCTTCCGGTCTTTGACGCACAACGGCCAACGGCTTGCTGCGGCGCCGATCGAACTCTTACAAAGTGTTTCTGGCAAAGTGTGACTGATTTCCAGGGAGGGAAAGCCGATGGACTACGCCAAGCTTGGCCGCACGGACGTGTCGGTGTCCCGCTGCTGCCTGGGCACCATGACCTGGGGCTCGCAGAACTCGGAAGACCAGGCCCACGAGCAGATGGACTACGCGTTGGGGCGCGGGGTCAATTTCTGGGACACGGCCGAGATGTACGCCAGCCCGCCCAGCCCCGAGACCCAGGGGCGGACGGAAGAGTATATCGGCTCGTGGTTCGAGAAGACCGGCAAACGCCATGAGGTCGTGCTGGCCTCGAAGGTCGCCGGTCAGGGCGCGGCGTTCGGCGGCCTTTCCTGGATGCGCAAGGACGGCGCGGTGACCCGCCAGACCAAGGCCCAGATCGACGAGGCCGTCGAGGGTTCGCTGCGCCGGCTGAAGACCGACTATCTGGATCTCTATCAGCTGCACTGGCCCGATCGCCGGGTGCGGGTGTTCGGTGGGCAGAGCTTCAAGGACTACGACCAGGACTTCGAGAGCTTCGGCGACATCCTCGAGGCGCTGGACGCCCATGTGAAGAAGGGGACGATCCGCCACGTCGGGGTCTCCAACGAGTTTCCCTGGGGCGTGATGAAGTTCCTGGCCGAGAGCGAGGGCCCAAGAAACGGGGGAGGGGGCCTGCCCCGCATCGCCTCGATCCAGAACGCCTACCACTTGGCCAACCGCACCTATGAGTACGGACTGGCCGAGATCGCCATGCGCGAGCAGGTGGGCCTCCTGGCCTATTCGCCCCTGGCCCAGGGCCAACTGACCGGCAAGTACCTGAACGGCGCCCTGCCGGCCGGTTCGCGCAAGGCGCTCTACAACCGCATGCAGCGCTATGAAGGCCCCGGCTCGCAGGAAGCCTTCCAGGCCTATGTGAACCTGGCCCAGGCCCACGGGATCGACCCGGCGCAACTGGCTCTGAAGTTCTGCGATGCGCGTCCGTTCGTCACCGCCACGATCATCGGCGCGACGTCGATGGCGCAGCTGAAGACCAATATCGACGCCTTCGACCTGGTCTGGACCGATGACCTGGAAGACGCCGTCAACGCCATCCACGCTCGCCAGCCCAATCCCTGCCCCTGACATGATCCGTCTGTTCACCGCCATCGCCATCCCGCCGGAGATCGGCCAGGGCCTGCTCTCGCGCCTGCATGGGATCGAGGGCGCGCGCTGGCGGCCGCTGGAGGCGTTTCACATCACGCTGCGGTTCATCGGCGACGTGCAGGAGCCGGTCGCGGCCGAGCTGGACGAGACGCTGGCGGAGATTTCCGCGCCGGCGTTCGACCTGGAACTGGCAGGCGCCGGCCACTTCGGCGAGGGCGCCGACATCCACGCCGTCTGGGCGGGGGTCGAGGGTAGCGCGCCGCTGCGCCGGCTGCAGAAGGCCAATGAAGGCGCCGCCCGCGCGGCCGAGCTCAAGCCCGAGGGCCGGCTCTACACGCCGCACGTCACCCTGGCCTATCTGAAGCGCGCTGCGGTTCCTGAGGTCGGGGCCTGGATCCAGGCCAACAACCTGCTGCGCTCGCCGGCCTTCACCGTCGATCGCTTCGGCCTCTACTCCAGCTGGCAGACCAGTGAAGGTTCGTCCTACCGGCTGGAGCGGGAATACCCGCTGGAGCCCTAGGCTGCCGTGAGCGCCCGCGACACCAGCCTGCGGGCCGGATAGGCATGCCGGCCCAGCTGCAGCAGGGCGTGGCGCGCCAGCTTGGCCGGCGTGGTCTCGGTCGCATAGAGTCGGGCGATGGCGTTGGTGGCGGTGTAGAGCGGCAAGGCGGCGCGGCGGTGCTCGCTCTCATAGGCCGACAGGACGTTGAGGGCGGCGATGTCGCGGCTGGCGCGCAGGCGTCGCGCGAGACCGGCGGCGCTCAGCAGGCCCAGGTTGAAGCCGTGGGCGGTGACGGGATGCATGCCGACGGCTGCGTCGCCGATCAAGGCGAAGCCCGGTCCGGCGAAGTGGTGCGACCAGGTGGTGACCAACGGATAGGCATGGCGGGTGCTGACCAGCTTCAAGGCGCCCAGGCGGCCCTTGTGGCGGCGGGTCATCTCGGCCTCGAAGGCGGCCTCGTCCATCGCCATCAGTCTGTCGATCTCGGGCGCGGCCAGGGTGACGACGATCGACGAGCAGCCCGGCCCAAGCGGCAGCACTGCCAGGGTCTGGCCATGATCGAACCACTCGGTGGCGACGTGCCCATGGTCGGTGTCGTGGGTCATGCGGCAGACGAGCATCGAGCGGCCCAGGCGGTTCATGTCGGCCCCGACGCCTAGCTGGTCGCGGAAGGTTGAAAAGCGCGAGTCGGCCACCACCAGAAGCCGCGCCTCGACGGCGTCATCGCCGCCCAGGTCCACACGGAAGCCGATGTCGGTGCGCTGCGCCGAGGCTCCGGCCACGTCGGTCAGCAGGGTCACGTCGTCGGCGCCGTCGACCCGCTGGAACAGCGCCCGGCGAATATGGTGGTTGGCGACCAGAGCGCCCAACGCGCCGGCTGCGCCGCCTTCGGGCTCGAAGGTCAGGGTCAGGGGCGAGGCGCCGTTCAGCACCTTGGCGGCGCGCAGCGGCCAGACATCGTCGGCAGGGAGGAGGTCCCAGGCGCCCACGGCCTTCAGGGTGGCGATCGAGCGCTGGGTCAGGGCGATCTCGCGGCCGTCGAAGGCTGGGTCGGCCAAGGCGGCGCGCGGAAGACGCTCGATCAGCGTGATCTTCAGCCCCGAACCCTGCATCGCGGCGGTGAAGGCCAGGCCGGCCGGGCCGGCGCCGATGACGGCGATGTCCTGCGGGTTCATCGAAAGCTCCCTCGATACGCAGGGGACATGTAGCGCCGCTCGGCCTCGGCGCGATTGATCAAGCTCAGGTCGCGGCGTGGTCCTTCAGGACGCCCAGCGGCGCGATGGCCAGCATCTCCTCGTGGGTGGACTCCAGCACCACCTGCGGCGCCATGCCCGCCTCCAGGGCCTCGGTCCAGCGACCGGCGCACAGGCACCAGCGGTCGCCGGGCTTCAGGCCGGGGAAGGCGTAGTCAGGGCGCGGCGTCGACAGGTCGTTGCCGCGGGCCTTGGAGAAGGCCAGGAAATCTTCGGTCATCACCGCGCAGACGGTGTGCAGGCCCAGATCGTGCGGCCCGGTCTCGCAGCAGCCGTTGCGATAGAAGCCGGTGACCGGATCCAGCGAACAGGGCGCCAGTTCGCCGCCCAAGACATTCCGGGCGCTCTTGTCGTACCGCGTGGTGCTCATGGGCCGATCCTAGACCCGCCGTTTGCCGACAGGGAAGGCTTTTGCGGCGCCGCGGCGCTGCTAAGGTGGGGCCATGACCGACGCCTTCACGCATCGCCCTCGCCGCAGCGCCCTCTACATGCCGGCCTCGAACGCCAAGGCTGTCGAGAAGGCTCGCACCCTGCCGGCCGACGTCATCATCCTGGACCTAGAGGACGCTGTCTCCCCAGAGATGAAGCCCGCGGCGCGCGAGGCGGCCGTGGCGGCGGTCAAGGCCGGCGGCTTCGGCGCGCGCGAGGTGGTGATCCGGGTCAACGGCATCGACACCCCCTGGGGCCTGGAAGACCTGGCCGCCGCGTCCGAGGCCGGGCCCGACGCGGTGCTGGTCCCCAAGGTCAACGACGCCGCCGACGTGCGCCTCTACGATCAGCACCTGAAGTCGGCCCCGCCGGCCACGCGGCTGTGGACCATGATCGAGACCGCCAAGGCCGCCTTCCACCTGTGGGAGATCGCCGGAGCCCATCACGGCACGCGGCTGTCGACCTGGGTGATGGGCGTCAACGACTTCGCCAAGGAGATGCGGGCGCGTCAGACCCCCGACCGCGCTCCGTTCCTGCCGCTGCTGACCCTGTCCGTCGCCGCCGCCCGCGCGCACGGCCTGACCATCCTCGACGGCGTGCACAACGACATCGAGGATCTGGCCGCGCTGGAGGCCGTCTGCGTTCAGGGCGTCGACTTCGGCTTCGACGGCAAGACCCTGATCCACCCCAAGCATCTGGAAATCAGCAACCGGGTGTTCTCGCCATCGCCCGAGGACATCGCCTGGAGCCAGGCCGTGATCGCCGCCTTCAACGCGCCCGAAAATGCAGGCAAAGGCGCTCTGCGGGTCGACGGCAAGATGGCCGAGCGCTTGCATCTGTCGCAGGCAGAGCGTCTTGTCGCCGTGGCGGCCGCGATCTCGGCGAGGGATGCGGCGGCCTGAAGGGGGACGCAGTAGGGTTCTGATGCGGGCTATCGTTGTTTCCATCGTTTCGGCCGTTTTGGCCTCCGGTCCTGCTTGGGCCCAGCAGGCCGCCGACGCACCGGTCGTGACGGCTGCGCCGCAGGTCCAGGCGCCGCTCGCCGACGCGGTGCCCCAGGCCTTGGACCCGTTGGCCGACCTGATCGCTCAGCAGAACGGCCTCGACGAAGAGCAAGCCGAGGCCGCCAGCGCGCCCGCACCGCGCCACAGGGCGACCATTCTGCCGATCCCGCCGCCCGAACCGACCGGACCCGCTGTCCCCCAGGGCGGCTACGTCCCGGCCGAAAAGGTCTACGAGATGCGGGTGAAGGGCTCGATCGCCGCAGCCCAGAACCTGCAGGGGCCGCTTGACGGCGGCTGGAAGATCGCCGGCGCGGACGGCGGCCAGCTCTATGCCCTGCAGCTGGTCGACAAGGCCGGCGGCTATGGCGAGCTGGAAGGGGCCTGGCGCGACGTCCGCCGGCCCGGCAGCGTCGGCTCGACCGGCCTGATCGAGGATCTCCGCCGCGAAGGCTCGGACGTTATCGTCCGCTTCAGTCCGCGAGGCGGTCAGTCCAGCATCCTGACCCTGCGGCCGGCCGGCTACGAGCGCTGGGCCGGCGAACTGGCCGAGAACGGCCAGACCCAGACGGTGGTCGCCGAGCAGCTGCGCCCCGAGGCCCCTCCCGGCTACGAGACCGAGCGCCGGGGCCCCTATGTCTGGCCCAGCGCCCAACGCGCCGCCGTCAGTCGTCCGGCGCCCGCCGCCGCGGCGGCTCCCGCCTGCTCGACCAAGGGCAAGACCGGCAAGGCGCTGAAGGCGGCCAAGGCCAAATGCGCGGCCGCCGCCAAGAAGGGCAAGGGCGCGGCGGTGAAGAAGGGCGGCAAGCCCAAGGCCAAGGCGGCGCCGGCCCGCAAGGGCAAGGCGACGGCGAAGAAGCGCCGCTAGTTGCGCGTCCGCCTTGCGGGCGGAGGCGAACGATCGCTGACACGCATAAAAAAGGGGCCCGGCCTTGTGGCCGAGCCCCTCTCAAAACCAGATCCGCCTGGATTTAGGCGTTGCCGATCGGCTGGCCTTCGGCTTGAGCCTTGCGCGCGGCGTAGACGCCGGCGAAGTCGATCGGATCGATCAGGAAGGGCGGGAAGCCGCCTTCCGCCGTGACGTCCGAGACCAGGCGACGGGCGTAGGGGAACAGGAAGCGCGGGCACTCGATCAGCAGCACCGGCTCCAGCTCGGCTTCCGGCACGCCAGCGATGTGGAAGAGGCCGCCATAGACGACTTCGACGTGGAACACCGCCTGGTCGTCGCGCAGGGCGCGGGCCGACAGCTTCAGGTCGACTTCGAACAGACCGTCCGGACGACCGCGGGCGTTCATCTCCACGCCCATGTCGATCTGCGGCTGGGCCGCGCCGGCGCGCAGGCTGTCGGGCGCCAGCGGGTTCTCGAACGAGAAGTCGCGAACGAACTGGGCCAGGATGCGGACGCCGGGTTGTTCAGCGTTTTCGGCCGAGGTCGCCTCGGGGGCGGTGGTGTCGGTCATTAGGATAAAATCCGTAATCGGCGCCTAAAACGCCTAGAGAAGGTGGGCGCTGCTACCATGAGGGTCCGTCTGGCGCAACGCCAGGCGCCTGACGGGAGAACGCGTCTCGCCTATATAGATACGAACCCCTGGGCTTGAAGCCTGTAGCCGGACCCTGAAGTGCTCCAGATCCTGTTCCTTGCCGCGGTCGCCGCCATCGTCCTGTACCAACTCTACGCCACGCTGGGGCGCCGGGTTGGCCGTCAGCCCGAGGATGCGCCCGCAACCGCCGTCTCCGGTCCGACGGGTTCGGCGCCGACCGACAGTCATCCGGTGCTGCGTTCGGAAGGCCTGGCGGCGCTGAAGTCCAAGCAGCCCGATTTCGACCCCAACAAGTTCGTCACCGGCGCCCGCACGGCCTATGAGCAGATCGTTTCGGCCTATGCCGAAGGCGACCGCGAGACCCTGCGTCCGCTGCTGTCGGCCGAGGTGATGGCCAATTTCGAGCAGGCCATGGCCGCCCGTGAGGCCGCCGGCCGCACCGAGAAGGTCGAGTTCCTCACTCCGCCGCGTCTGGACCTAGAAAGCATCGACGTCGAGGGCGACAGCGCCAAGGCGGTGGTCCGCATCCTGGCCGAGGTCCGCACCCGCACCAAGGACGAGCGCGGCGAAGGCGTCGACGACCGCCGCACGGCCGAGCTCTGGACCTTCGAACGCGAGGTCAAGAGCGCCAACCCCAACTGGTTCCTGACCTTCGTGGCCGCCGCCGAGGCGTGATGACCCGCGTCTCGACCGTTCCTTCCGCCGTCGCCCCGCTGGTCCTGGCGGGGTTGCTGCTGAGCGCCTGCGCCAGCGTGACGACGCCGGTTCCGCCGACCACGGGGCCGGTCTCGCCGCCGACGACGACCCCGCCGATCACCCCCACGCCGCCGACGCCGACCTTGTCATTCTCCAGCCTTCCGGGCTGGGCCGAGGAAGACCATCTGGCGGCGCTGAACGCCTTCCGCGCCGGCTGTGGGGTCGCCAAGGATCCGGCGCTGGCCCGCGTCTGCGGCCTGGCCAAGGCCTCGAGCGTCCAGGACGCGGCCGGAGCCCGGGCTTTTCTGGAAACGAACTTCCGTCCGCAGGCGATCGGGGATGAAGGCCTGCTGACGGCCTATTTCGCTCCGCAGTACGACGCGCGGATGTCGCGCAACGCCGAATTCACCGTGCCGGTGCGCGGCCTGCCGTCCGACCTCACGGTCGTGGACATGGGAACCGAGCCGGCGCTGATCAGCCAGAAGACAGACGGTCCCGACGGTCCGACCCTGACGCCCTATCCCGACCGCGCCGCCATCGAGGCCGTGCCGACCGACAAGCCCCTGGCCTGGATGCGGCCAGAAGAGCTGTTCTTCCTGCAGATCCAGGGCTCAGGAATCCTGGTCCTGCCCGACGGCCGCCGGGTGCGCGCGGCCTTCGCCGGCACCAACGGCCGGCCGTTCGTCGGCATCGCCACCCCGATGCGCGACAAGGGCCTGCTGCCCGACAACAACACCTCCGGCGAGTCGATCCGGACCTGGCTGGCGGCGCATCGCGGGCCGGAGGCCGACGCGATCATGCAGCTGAACCCGCGCTACGTGTTCTTCAAGATGGCCGCCGACGACGGCAAGGAAGCGGTCGGCGCCGCGGGCGTTCCGCTGCCGGCCGGTCGGGCCATCGCCGTCGATCTGAGCCGCCACAGCATGGGTGGCCTGTTCTGGCTGGACGCGGCCGCGCCGAAGCTTGCGGGGGCTTTCCCGGCCTATCGCCGCCTGGCCGTGGCGCTGGACACCGGCGGGGCGATCAAGGGCGAGGTGCGCGCCGATCTCTATATGGGCTCGGGCGCAGCCGCGGGGGCCGAGGCCGGCCGCGTGCGCCATACCCTGCGCCTGTACCGTCTCGTTCCGAACCCCTGACGTGGCCAAGAAGCCGCCGCCCTCTCCGGATGACGACCGCCGCCTCTGGAAGCTCGTCGCCTCGACGGTGATCCCGCGCGCGCCGGAAAAGCCCGAAAAGATGCGTAGCAAGGCGCGGATCCGGCCGGTGAAGACGATCTCGGCGCTGCCGATGGAAACGCCCACGCACCTGGCCTCGATTGCGCCGCTGCGGGTCTCGCCCGAGGAGCTGAAGCCCGCCCCGGCCAAGACCCTGAAATATGCGCCCGACCGCATCGAGCCCAATCGCAAGCGCCGCATCGCCAAGGAGCACGACCCGATCGGTGCGCGCCTGGACATGCACGGCCTGGACCAGGACCAGGCCCGGGCGACCTTGGAAGGCTTCATCCGCCGCGCCTACGAGGACGGCCACCGCGCAGTGCTGGTGATCACCGGCAAGGGCAAGGTCGGCCATGGGGTGCTGAAACAGCGCACGCCGGAATGGCTGGCTGGGGCTGCGGTGCGGGAGATGATCGCCGGCGTGTCCACGGCCGACCAGCGGCACGGCGGCGAGGGCGCCCTGTATGTGGCGCTGAAGCGGAAGGGTTGATCGAACCGCCGTGCGTCCTTCGAGGCCCGCTGCGCGGGCGCCTCAGGATGAGGACGTTATTGCACTGAACACCTCATCCTGAGGTGCGCGCTCCTGAGCGCGCCTCGAAGGACGCAGGGAGGCTGCCGTCAGCGCGCTAGGATTTCCGCGAAGCCTTCTCGGCGATCCCTGAAGTCCCCTCACGGGCCTCGAGTTTCTCCGCCACCGCGTCCAGCGACACGCCCGAGGCGGCCATCAACGCTAGCCAGTGATAGAGCAGGTCCGCGCTCTCGGCCGCCAGGGCGTCAGGCCCCTGGGCCACCGCCGCGATCACAGTCTCGACGGCTTCCTCGCCCAGCTTCTTGGCGGCTAGGGCGGGATCGTTCAGCAGCTTGGCGGTGTAGGACGCGGTCGGATCGCCGCCTTTGCGGGTCTCGATCGTGGCGGCCAGGCGGTCCAGGACCTCGCTCAGTCGGCTCATGCGGCGCTCCCATCCAGGCGCACCGGCACGCCGGCGTTGGCCATGGCTTGCTTGGCCTCGCCGATGCTGATCTCGCCGAAGTGGAAGATCGAGGCGGCCAGCACGGCGGCGGCGTGGCCTTCGCGGGCGGCCTCCACCAGGTGCTCGGTCTTGCCTGCGCCGCCCGAGGCGATCACCGGCACGTTCACCGCGCCGGTCACGGCCTTGAGCAGCGGAATGTCGTAGCCGATCTTGGCCCCGTCGCGGTCCATCGAGGTCAGCAGGATCTCGCCCGCGCCGCGTTCCACGACCTTGGCGGCCCAGTCGACGACGTCCAGGCCGGTGTCCTTGCGGCCGCCATAGGTCCAGACGTTCCAGCCCGAGCCGTCCTCGCGCAGCTTGGCGTCGATGGCCACCACCACGCACTGAGCCCCGAAGGCGTCGGCGCCGGCGGCGATCAGGTCGGGGTTCTCGACGGCGGCGGTGTTGGTCGAGACCTTGTCGGCCCCGGCCAGCAGCAGGCGGCGCATGTCCGACACCTGCCGCACCCCCCCGCCCACCGAGACGGGCATGAAGCAGACCTCGGCGGTGCGCGAGATGACGTCCAGCAGCAGGCCACGGTTCTCGCTGGACGCGGTGATATCCAGGAACATCAGCTCGTCGGCGCCGGCCGCGTCATAGGCCGTCGCCTGCTCCACCGGGTCGCCGGCGTCGCGCAGGGCCACGAAATTGACCCCCTTGACCACCCGCCCGTCCTTCACGTCGAGGCAGGGAATGATCCGGGTCTTCAGCATCAGAGCGCGGCCGCGATCAGGGCTTCGGACGGCTTGATCGTGCCGGCATAGAGCGAGCGGCCCAGGATGGCGCCGGCGATCTCGACGCCGGGACGGGCCTTCAGGCGCTCGATGTCGGCGACCGCCGCCACGCCGCCCGAGGCGATGACCGGGATCGACACGGCGTCGGCCAGTTCGCCCACGCCCTCGACATTGACGCCGGTCAGGGCGCCGTCGCGGCTGATGTCGGTGACGATCAGGGCGGCCACGCCCACATCCTCGAAACGCTTGCCCAGGGTGATGGCGTCCAGGTCCGACAGGCCGGTCCAGCCGTCGATCGCCACCTTGCCGTCACGCACGTCGACGGCCACGGCGATCTGCTCGGGCCACAGGCGGGCGGCCTTGCGCACCAGGTCCGGATCGTGGACAGCGATGGTGCCCAGGATCACGCGGGACACGCCCGCCTCGATCCAGGCCTCGACGCCTTCCAGGGTGCGGATGCCGCCGCCCAGCTGCACCGGGATCGAGATCGATTCCAGGATCGACTCGACGGCCTTGGTGTTGACCGACTTGCCCTCGATGGCGCCGTTCAGGTCGACCACATGCAGCCACGAGAAGCCGTCCTTGACGAAGCGCTGGGCCTGGTCGGCGGGCGAGTTGTTGAAGACCGTGGCCTTCTCCATGTCGCCGTGCAGCAGACGCACGCACTGGCCGTCCTTCAGGTCGATGGCGGGATAGAGGATCATGGGCGCCATTCCAGGAAGTTGGCGAGCAGGGCGAGCCCTGAGGCTTGTGACTTTTCGGGGTGAAACTGTAGGCCAGCAACATTGCCCTTGGCCACCGCCGCCGTGAACGGACCGCCGTGGTCCGTGACAGCGACGACGTCTTCCGCATTGGAAGCGGTCAGGGCGAAGGAGTTGGCGTAGTACATGTGGGCGCCGCTGGGCACGCCGGCGAACAGGGCGTGGTCGCGGACCAGGGTCACGGCGTTCCAGCCCATGTGTGGGATAGTCAGGGTCGGATCGGCCGGCTCGAGCTTCTTCACTTGGCCGCCGATCCAGTCGAGGCCGGGGGTGACGCCGAACTCCAGGCCTTCGGTGGCCAAGAGCTGGTGGCCGACGCAGATGCCCATGAACGGCTGGCCGCGCCCGTGCACGGCTTCATTCATCGCCTCATAGACGCCGGTGGCGTCCAGGCCGGCGCGGCACGAGGCGAAGGCCCCGACGCCGGGCAGGAAGACGCGATCGGCCTTGGCGACAAGGTCGGGGTCGGCGGTGACGACGATCTCGGCGGCGATGTCGCGGCGGCGGGCCGCCTCACGCAGGGCCTTCTCGGCCGAACGCAGGTTGCCCGACCCGTAGTCGATCAGGGCGACGGTCTGCATGGGATTTCCTACAGCACGCCCTTGGTGGACGGGGCCAGGCCGCCGGTCTTCGGGTCGATCTCGACCGCCTGACGCAGCGCCCGGGCCAGGGCCTTGAAGCCGCTTTCGGCCACATGGTGGGTGTTGTCGCCGTACAGGGTTTCCAGGTGGATGCACGCCCCGCAGTTCATGGCGAACGCGTGGTGGAACTCCTTGAAGAGCTCGGTGTCCATCTCGCCGACCTTGGGCCGCTTGAACTCGACCTTCCAGATCAGATACGGCCGGTTGGACAGGTCGATGGCGCAGCGCGTCAGGGTCTCGTCCATCGGGATATAGGCCGAGCCGAAGCGACGGATGCCCTTGAAGCCATCCAGCGCCTTGTTGATCGCCTGACCCAGCACGATGCCGGTGTCTTCCACCGTGTGGTGCATGTCGATGTGCAGGTCGCCCTTGGTCTCGACCTTCAGGTCGAAGCCGCCGTGGCGCGCGAAGGCCTCCAGCATGTGGTCGTAGAACCCGATGCCGGTGGAGATCGTCGAGGCGCCGGTCCCGTCGAGATCGATCCAGACCCGGATCTGGGTCTCCTTCGTCTCGCGGACCACTTCAGCGGTGCGGGCCATTGAAATCCTACAGTCCGTTCTTCTGGGCCAGCTCGCGCAGGGAGACCTGCGGGCGCGGACCGTAGTGATCGATGACCTCGGCGGCCGCGAGCGAGCCCAGCTGGCCGCAGACCGGCAGCGAGCGGCCTTGCGACAGGCCGTAGAGGAAACCCGCCGCGTATTGGTCGCCCGCGCCGGTCGTGTCCACGACTTTTTCCACGGGGTAGGCCGAGATTTCGTGAAGGGCGCCGCCCTGCGCGATCACCGAGCCCTTTTCGCTGCGGGTGACTGCGGCGATGTCGACGCGCTCGGCCAGCGCCTTCACGGCGGCGTCGAAATTGGTGGTGCGGAACAGCGAGCAGACTTCGGCGGCGTTGGCGAAGACGATGTCGCACTGGGTCTCGATGAAGCCCAGCAGGGCGTCGCGGTGACGCTCGACCACGAAGCTGTCGCTCAGGGTGATGGCGATCTTGCGACCGGCGCCGTGGCTGAGCGCGGCGGCCTTGGCGAAGGCCTTGCGGGCTTCGGTCGGGTCGAACAGGTAGCCTTCGAGGTAAGAATATTGAGCGGCTTCGATGATCGCCGGGTCGACGTCGGCCGAGGTGAGCTCGACGCAGGCGCCCAGATAGGTCGACATGGTGCGCTGGGCGTCGGGCGTGACGTTGATCAGGCTCTGGGCCGTTGCCGGGCCGTCAGCCAGCGGCGGAGTGTCGAAGGTCGCGCCGATCGCGCGCATGTCGTGGGTGAAGACCCGGCCCAGCTGGTCGTCGGCGACCTTGCCGATAAAGGCGGCCTTGCCGCCGAAGCTGGCGACGCCCGCCACGGTGTTGCCGGCGCTGCCGCCCGAGGCCTCGATGCCCGAGGCCATCACGTCATACAGGCTGGAAGCGCGGGCGACGTCGATCAGGGCCATCGAGCCCTTCACCATGCCTTCGCGTTCCAGGAAGGCGTCGTCGCACTGGGCGATGACGTCGACGATGGCGTTACCGATGGCGGCGACGTCGTAGAGCGCGGTCATGGGGCGGGGCAAACCTTTGAAAGAACAGGCCAGAGGGCGCTTGAACGATGGCGATTAAAGGAAGTGGCGGTGCAAGGCAACGCGAGGCTTGCCGCGCGGCCCGCCAAGGCCTAGCTGCGAAGTCCTAGCCTTCGCGAGTAAACCGATGGTCGACGTCCTGATCCTGGCGCCCGCCCGCGACGAGCCGCGCTTCGCCAACAGCTGGAGCCCGCTGTTCGAGCGCCTGGCCGCGCCTCTGCGCGAGAGGGGCCTGACGGTCGCGCCTCAGCCGTGGACCGATCCGATCGACAAGGACCAGGCCCGGCTGGTCATGCCGTCCCTGGCCTGGGGCTACCACCGCCGCCAGGCAGAGTGGTTTAGCCTGCTGGACCAATTCCAGCGCGACGGCGTCCGCGTCGCCAATCCGCCGGCGATCATGCGTTGGAACTCGACCAAGACCTACCTGGTAGAGCTTGAGGCCAAGGGCGCACCCGTCGTGCCGACCCAGGCCCATGATCGTCTGACCGACGAGATCGTGCTCGCCGCCTTAGACGCCTTCGGGGTCGACGAGGTGGTGGTCAAGCCGCAGGTCTCGGCCGGTTCGCAGGACACTATCCGGGTCAAGCGCCACGGCGCGCTGGACGGCGGCCCTACCGGACCGGCCCTGATCCAGCCGTTCCTGCCGGCGGTGGGCGAGGAGGGGGAGCTGTCGCTGTTCTACTTCGACGGCCGCTTCAGCCACGCGGTGGCCAAGGTCGCCGTGCCGGGCGACTTCCGGGTGCAGCCGCAGTTCGGCGGCGTGGTCAGCCAGATCGCTCCGGAACGCGAGGCCCTGCGCGCGGCCGAGCTGGTGCTGGAGGCCGCGCCTTCGAACCTCACCTATGCCCGGGTGGATCTGATCCGAGGGTTGGATCACACGCCGCAGCTGATGGAGCTGGAGGTGATCGAGCCGGATCTCTTTCTGCAGCATGCGCATGACGGCGGGGCGGGATTTGCGGCGGCGGTGGTTCGGGCGATGGGCTAGCTCAGCACAGGCCCCCACCTGACTTCGCTCCGCGAAGTCTGTCCGCCCCCAAGCGGGGCGGAGAAATCTATCCTCCCCCTTTTGGGGGAGGGGGACCGCCGAAGGCGGTGGAGGGGGCTGGTCACGCCCCCAAAAATAACTCCCGCGAAGGACACAGATCGCTGATCTTGCAGATCTCGCACTTGGGTTTCCGCGCCACGCAGACATACCGTCCATGCAGGATCAGCCAGTGGTGCGCCCGCGTCTGGTAGGGCCCCGGGACGATCCGCATCAGGTCCTGCTCGACCGCATCGGGGACCTTGCCGGCCGACAGCTTCAGGCGATGCGAGACCCGGAACACGTGAGTGTCGACGGCGATGGCTGGTTCGATGTCCAGTTCGTTCAGCACCACCGAGGCGGTCTTGCGGCCCACGCCCGGCAGGGATTCCAGATCGGCGCGGTTCAGGGGAACCTGGCCGCCGTGCCTGTCCATCAGGATATGGGCAGCGGCGATGACGTTCTTGGCCTTGGTGCGAAAAAGGCCGATCGAGGCGATGTACCTGATGAGCCCCTCTTCGCCGAGCTCCAGCATCTTTTCGGCGCTGTCGGCGACCTGGAACAGCGGGCCGGTGGCCTTGTTGACCTGGACGTCGGTCGCCTGGGCCGACAGGGCGACGGCGGTGACCAGCTCATAGGGGTTGGAATAGTTCAGCTCGGTCTTGGGATGCAGGTCCAGGCTCTCGAAGCGTTCGAACAGCACCCTGACCCGCTCGCGCTCGGCGGGACTGATGCGCTTGACGGGTTTTTTCTTCGGGGCGGCCATGGCCGGACCATGCCGTGATGCGCCCCGCTCGCCAAGCGTTGGCCAACCCCGTAAAATCGCCGCAAGAACCGGGCGGACGCCGTTCCACGAGGGGCTTAAGCCTATGACCATGGCATACGACGCACCCCCCGCAGAAAACGCCGAACTGGTTCGCCTCGCCGAGCGCTCGGTCGACTATCACCGCATGGCCAAGGCGCTGGACTGGCTGGCCGCGCGCTGGTCCGATCATCCCTCGCTGGACGAAGCCGCGCAGGCGGTGGGCCTGTCGCCGTTTCACTTCCAGCGCATCTTCACCCGCTGGGCCGGGGTCAGCCCCAAGAGCTTCGTGGCGGCCATCGCCCACGCCGAGGCCCGCCGCTCCCTGGAGGCCGGCGGCACCGTGCTGGACGCGGCGTTCGACGCCGGACTGTCGGGGCCTTCGCGGCTGCACGACCTGTTCATCGCTCAGGAGGCGGCGACGCCGGGCGAGGTCCGCCGGCGGGGCGAGGGCATGAGGCTGCGCTGGGGCTGGGCCCCGACGCCGTTCGGCAAGGGTCTGTTCGTCATGGCCGACCGCGGCCTGGCGGGGCTGGCTTTCTCAGATGGCGATGACGACGCCAGTTTCGCCGACATGCACCGCCGCTTCCCGGCCGCCGACTGGATCCGCGACGACCTGGCCGCCCAGGCCACCGCCCTGCACGCCTTCGCGGGCGGGGAGGGGCCGGTGCCAGTGGTGCTGATCGGCTCGCCCTATCACGTGCAGGTCTGGAAGGCGCTTTTACGCATCCCGGCCGGCGAGACCGCGACCTATGGCCAGGTCGCCCACTGGGCCGGCAAGCCCAAGGCATTCCAGGCCACCGGCGGCGCGATCGGGGCTAATCCGATTTCCCTGCTGATCCCCTGTCACCGGGCGATCGGCAAGAGCGGCAAGCTGACAGGCTACCACTGGGGCCTGGCGCGGAAGGCCGCGATCCTGGGAATGGAGGCGGTCGCGAAAACCGGCTGACACTTGCCCCCACCTGACCGCTCCGCGGTCGTCCGCCCCCGGAGGGGGCAGACGGTGATCCGCTATCCGTCTTCCCCCTCCGGGGGAGGAGCGCGAAGCGCGGAGGGGGCCAGTAACCGCTACAGGATGAACCGGCTCAAGTCCGCGTTCGCCGCCAGGGCGCCGACCCGTTCCTGCACATAGGCCGCGTCGATGGTGATCGTCTCGCCGCCGCGGTCGGCCGCCGTGAAGCTGATCTCCTCGACCACCTTTTCCAGGATGGTCTGCAGGCGCCGCGCCCCGATGTTCTCGACCGAGGCGTTCACGGCCACGGCCGCATCGGCCAGGGCGTCGACCGCGTCGTCGGTGAAGGCCAGGGTCACGCCCTCGGTGGCCATCAGCGCCTGGTGCTGGCGGATCAGGTTGGCTTCCGGCTCGGTCAGGATGCGGCGCAGGTCGTCGCGGGTCAGGCCCTTCAGCTCCACGCGGATCGGCAGGCGGCCCTGCAGCTCGGGCAGCAGGTCCGACGGCTTGGCGACGTGGAAGGCGCCCGAGGCGATGAACAGGATGTGGTCGGTCTTCACCGGGCCATACTTGGTCGAGACGGTGGTGCCCTCGATCAGCGGCAGCAGGTCGCGCTGCACGCCTTCGCGGGAGACGTCCGCGCCCGAGCGTTGCGAAGAACTGGCGACCTTGTCGATCTCGTCGAGAAAGACGATGCCGTGGTTCTCGGCCAGCTCCAGGGCCTCTTGCGTAAGGGCCTCCTGGTCCAGCAGCTTGTCGCTTTCGTCGGCGATCAACGGCGCCCAGGCTCCGGACACGGTGGTCTTGTGGGTCTTGGTCTTGCCGCCGCCCAGCGACTTCATCATGTCCGACAGGTTGAACATCTGAGCGCCGGGCTGGCCGGGGATCTCGAAGGTCTGGCCACCGCCGGTGTCGGCCAGCTGCAGCTCGATCTCCTTGTCGTCCAGCTCACCGGCCCGCAGCTTCTTGCGGAAGGCTTCGCGGGCGGCGGTGGCGCCGGGGCCGGTCAGGGCGTCGAGGATGCGATCCTCGGCCGCGCCTTCGGCCTTGGCTTTGACAGCGGCGCGGCGCTTGTCGCGGACCATGGCCAGAGCGCTTTCCACCAGGTCGCGGACGATCTGGTCGACGTCGCGGCCGACATAGCCGACCTCGGTGAACTTGGTGGCCTCGACTTTCAGGAACGGGGCCTGGGCCAGGCGCGCCAGGCGGCGGGCGATCTCGGTCTTGCCGACGCCGGTGGGGCCGATCAGCAGGATGTTCTTCGGGGTCAGCTCGTCGCGGATGTCGGCCGGGGCGCGGCGGCGGCGCCAGCGGTTGCGCAGGGCGACGGCGACGGCCTTCTTGGCCTCGTTGTGGCCGACGATGAAGCGGTCGAGCTCGGAAACGATCTCGCGGGGGGAAAATTCGGTCATGATCTTACAGGACTTCGACGGTCAGGTTGCCGTTGGTGTAGACGCAGATCTCGGCGGCGATGCTCATCGCGCGTCTTGCGAGTTGTTCGGCCGAGAGATCCTGGTCGAGGAGCGCTTTACCCGCCGCCAGCGCGTAGTTTCCGCCCGAGCCGATGGCCGCCACGGCGTTGCCGTTGGCGCTCTCGCCCGGCTCCAGCACGTCGCCGACGCCGGTGACGGTGTAAATGGCGGTGGCGTCGGCCACCAGCAGCATGGCTTCCAGCCGGCGCAGGTAGCGGTCGGTGCGCCAGTCCTTGGCCAGGTCCACGCAGGCGCGGGCCAGTTGGTCGGGATACTGCTCCAGCTTGGCTTCGAGGCGCTCGATCAGGGTGAAGGCGTCGGCGGTGGCGCCGGCGAAACCGGCCACGACCTTGCCGCCGGCCAGGCGACGAACCTTGCGGGCGTTGCCCTTGACGACGGTTGGCCCCATGGAGACCTGTCCGTCACCGGCGATCACGGTCTGGCCGTTCTTGCGCACCGCGAGGATGGTCGTGCCGTGCCAGTTCGGGAAGGAATTCGAGTTTTGCATGGCTTCGCATGTGGCGAGGCTTTTCCCGGAGATCAAGGATGAGCTTCACGCCGGAAGAGGTCGAGCGCTACGCCCGCCACCTGGTCCTGCGCGAGGTCGGCGGCCCGGGGCAGCAGAAACTCAAGGCTGCGCGGGTGCTGATGGTTGGCGCCGGGGGGCTGGGTGCGCCGGCTGCCCTGTACCTGGCTGCGGCGGGCGTCGGGACCATCGGTCTGGTCGATCCGGATACGGTGTCGCTGTCGAACCTGCAGCGCCAGGTGCTGTACGCCACGGCCGATGTCGGCCGGCCGAAGGTCGAGGCGGCGGTCGAGCACTTAAGCGCTCTGAACCCCCACCTGACCGTCGAAACCCATCCGGTATGGCTGGATGACGCCAACGCTGGCGGCATCGTCTCGCAGTATGACCTGGTCCTGGACGGCACGGACGACTTCAAGACCCGCTTCGCCGTCAGCGACGCCTGCCTGGCCCATGGCAAGCCGCTGGTCAGCGGGGCCCTGGGGCGCTGGACCGGCCAGGTCGGGGTGTTCCACGGCCAGCCCTGTTACCGCTGCCTGGTGCCGGAGGTTCCGCCGGACGCCGAGACCTGTTCGCTGGTCGGCGTGGTCGGGGCGCTTGCGGGGGTGATCGGGTCGATGATGGCGCTGGAGGCGGTGAAGATCATTGCCGGCGCCGGTCAGCCCCTGTCGGGCAGACTGCTGATCTACGACGCGCTGGCCGCCGAGACCCGTACGGTGCGGATCGGCGCCGACCCGTCCTGTCCCGCCTGCGGTTCTTGACGACCCCGCTTCGGCGCGGTTCGGTGAAGGCCTCGGCGGAGAGGGCGGCATGAGCAAACTGACGCGCGGACTGTTGATCGGCCTGGGCGTGGTCGTCGTGCTGCTGGTCGGCGGCTGGTTCCTGCTGCAGCGGCCCGACATTCCCTACGCCACGCTCGAGCAGCGGTATGGCCACGCCGACAGCCGCTATATGGACCTGCCCAGCGGCGTGCGGGCGCACTACCGCGACATCGGACCCCGTGACGCGCCAGCCATCGTGCTGGTCCACGGTTTCTCAGCCTCGACCCACGCCTGGGACGGCTGGATCGCGGCGCTGGCCAAGGACTACCGCGTGGTCGTGCTGGACCTGCCGGGCCATGGCCTGACGCGCGGCCCGCTGGTTGGCGGCCGCGACGGTTTCGAGGCGGTGGTCGACGGGGTGACCCGAGGCCTGGGCCTCTCGCGCTTCACCCTCGGCGGCAATTCCATGGGCGGTGGTGTCGCCTGGGCCTACACGCTGGACCATTCGGACAGGGTCGAGCGCCTGTTGCTGGTCGACTCGGCGGGATGGCCGGCGGAAAAGGCCAGCGGCGCGGCGATCTTCTCGGTCATGCGCACGCCGGTCGGCCGCGCCCTGCTGAAGGATATCGACACCCGGCCGCTGATCGCCCAGGGCCTGCGAGCGGCCTATCTGGATCCCAAGCTTGTGACGCCGGCCCTGATCGACCGCTATGCGGACCTGGCCCGCGCGCCCGGCCATCGCGACATTCTGCTGTCGCTGCAGACCGGTCCGCGTCGTGAGGCGAAGGCGGCCGACCTGTCGCGCATCCACGTCCCGACCCTGATCCTGTTCGGCCAGGATGACCGGCTGATTCCGGCTGCCGACGGCGAGAAGTTCCACAAGGCCATACCGGGCGCGACCCTGATCATTTACCCCGGCGTCGGCCACGTGCCGATGGAGCAGATCCCCGAACGCTCGGCCGCCGATCTCAAGGCCTGGCTGGCCACCCATCCGCCGCGTCCGTGACTTTACGGAGGCGCGGCCGTCATCCCTTTGCGGTAAGGCCTCCCCGACAGTAACGGAGGATCCCATGGCTGGCGCTCGGATCGAACTGGAAAGCTTGAAGTCCAAGGTGATGTCGGCGGAGGACGCCGCGGCCTTGATCGCCCCTGGCAGCACCGTCGGCATGAGCGGTTTCACCGGCTCGGGCTACCCGAAGTCGGTGCCGCTGGCCCTGGCCAACCGCATCGAGGCCGAGCACGCGGCGGGCAATCCGTTCCGCCTGCGGGTCTGGACCGGCGCCTCGACCGGGCCGGAGCTGGACGGCGCCCTGGCCAAGGCCGACGGCATCGAGTTCCGCCTGCCCTACAATTCCGACCCCATCGCCCGCGAGAAGATCAATCGCGGCGAGATGGACTATTTCGACATGCACCTGAGCCAAGTGGCCCCGATGGCCTGGCAGGGGTTCCTGGGCCCGCTGGACACCGCGGTGATCGAGGTCAGCGGCATCCGCCCGGACGGTTCGCTGGTCCCGTCGTCGTCGGTGGGCAACAACAAGACCTGGATCGACCGCGCCGAGAAGGTGATCCTGGAGGTTAACCGTTGGCAGAACCCAGCGCTGGAAGGGATGCACGACATCTACTACGGCACGGCCCTGCCGCCGAACCGCGTGCCGATCCCGCTGGTCAAGCCCAACGACCGCATCGGCGAGGCCTATTTCCGCTGTGACCCGTCGAAGGTCGTGGCGGTGGTCGAGACCGACGCGCCCGACCGCAACCTGCCGTTCGACGCGCCCGGCGAGGACCATCGGGCCATCGCCGGCCACATCATGGAGTTCTTCCGCCACGAGGTCGCGCGCGGCCGCCTGCCGGCCACCCTGCTGCCGCTGCAATCAGGCGTGGGCAATATCGCCAACGCGGTGATGTTCGGCCTGGTCGACGGCCCGTTCGACAGCATGACCGCCTATACCGAGGTGCTGCAGGACGGGATGCTGGAGCTGATGAAGTCCGGCAAGCTGCTCAGCGCCTCGGCCACGGCCTTCTCGCTCAGCCCCGAGGCCGCCCGCGAACTGAACGCCGACATGGCCGCTTATCGCGATCGTCTCGTGCTGCGCCCGCAGGAGATCAGCAATCACCCCGAACTGATCCGCCGCCTGGGCTGCATCGCCATGAACGGCATGATCGAAGCCGACATCCATGGGGCGGTGAACTCGACCCACCTGATGGGCTCGCGCATCCAGAACGGCATCGGCGGCAGCGGCGACTTCGCCCGCAACGCTTACGTCTCGATCTTCATGGCTCCGTCGACGGCCAAGGGCGGCAAGATTTCGACCATTGTCCCGAAGACCCCGCACGTCGACCACATCAACCAGGACGTCCAGATCCTGGTCACCGAACAGGGCCTGGCCGACCTGCGCGGCCTGTCGCCCCGCCAGCGGGCGGAAGTGATCATCGAGAACTGCTCGCACCCCGACTATCGCCCGGCCCTGAAGGACTATCTGACCCGCGCCCGTCGCGACTCCTACGGCCAGCAGTCGCCGACCCTGCTGATGGAGGCCTTCGCCTGGCATCAGCGGTTCGTCGAGAAGGGCGACATGCGGGCCTAAGGCTTGAGGCGGATCAAGGCGCGGTCCCCGGATCGCGCCGATCCTGGCGTTTTCGCCCGGAGCCCTCGATGAGCGTCGACACCCAGGACACCGCCTTCGACCAGATCGGCGGCGCGGCCCGCATCGACGCCCTGGTCGAGGCCTTCTACGACCTGATCGAGACCGACCCGGCCTATGCAGAACTGCGGGCCATGCACGCGGCCGACATGACGCCCGTGCGCGCCTCGCTGAAAGGCTGGATGACCGGCTGGCTGGGCGGCCCCCGCGACTGGTTCACCCAGCATCCGGGCGTCTGCATGATGTCGATGCACCGCGCCATGCCGATCGACGCGGCTACGGCGGGGCAGTGGACGCACGCCATGCGCCGGGCGCTGGACCAGGCCGGTGTCGAGCCTGAGTTGGCGGAAGCCCTGAACGAGATCTTCGGCCGCATGGGCGCCAACATGACGACGCGCTGAAGGGCCGAAAACCCCGCCCTTCGACGAGCTCAGGGTGAGGTTTTCTACTGTAGCGGCGTCAGAATTAGTCCTCACCCTGAGCCTGTCGAAGGGCGAGGACGGACCCTCACAGCATCGCCGGGATCACCCGGTCCGGCGGCCTGTGGCCGTCCATGAAGGTCTTCACGTTGACGATGACCTTCTCGCCCATGTCGATGCGGCCCTCGACCGTGGCCGAGCCCATGTGGGGCAGCAGCACGACGTTGGGCAGCTTCAGGAGCTTGGGGTTGATCGCGGGTTCGTGCTCGTAGACGTCCAGGCCCGCGCCGGCGATCTCGCCCTTGGCCAGCATGTTGGCCAGGGCGCCTTCGTCGATGACCTCGCCGCGGGCGGTGTTGACGATCACCGAATGGGGCCGCAGCAGTTTCAGCCGGCGGGCCGACAGCAGGTGATAGGTGGCCGGCGTGTGCGGGCAGTTGACCGAGACGAAGTCCATCCGGGCCAGCATCTGGTCCAGGCTTTCCCAGTAGGTGCAGCCCAGCTCTTCGGCGATGCGCGGGCTGACCGGCTTGCGGTTGTGATAGTGCACCTGCATGCCGAAGGCCTTGGCGCGGCGGGCCACGGCCTGGCCGATGCGGCCCATGCCGATGATGCCGATGCGCTTGCCCCACAGGCGGCGGCCCAGCATCCAGGTCGGCGACCAGCCCTGGAAGCCGCCGGCCTTGACCACCTCGGCGCCTTCGACGACGCGGCGCGAGGTGGCCATGATCAGGGTCATGGTCAGGTCGGCGGTGTCCTCGGTCAGGACCCCCGGCGTGTTGGTGACGATGATGCCGCGGGCGTTGGCCGTGGCGACGTCGATATTGTCGACGCCGGCGCCGAAATTGGCGATCAGCTTGAGCCTTTCGCCGGATCGCGACAGAAGACGCGAGTCGATGCGGTCTGTGATCGTCGGCACCAGCACGTCGGCCCGACTCATGGCGTCGACGAGCTCGTCGGCGGACATGGGCTTGTCGGAGACGTTCAGTTCGGTGTCGAACAGTTCGCACATGCGCGTCTCCACCGGATCGGGGAGTTTGCGGGTGACGACGACTTTGAGCTTGCGGGCGGCCATGGGCGGTTTGAAAAGCTCTCACTGACGGGCGTTTGAAAGCTGTATCAAAGGGGCCCGGAGGGGCCAAGCAACATGGCGTCGAAATCAGAACAACGTTCGCCGCGGATTGGGTTCGCGCTGGGAGCCATGGCGGCCATGCTGCTGACGGCGCCTACGCAGGCCGCGCCCAGGATCACGCCGTCGGGCCTGGACGTACCGCGCTACGTCTCGCTGAAATATGCCGAGGTCAACGCCCGCAACGGTCCGGACGAGGCCCAGCGCCTACTGTGGATCTACCGCGCCAAGGGCCTGCCGGTGCAGATCGTGGCCGAGACCCGCGAATGGCGGCGGATCTGCGACCCCGAAGGCGGCCTGGCCTGGGTGCACCGGCGGGTGATCGACGGCCGACGTTCGGCCATGCGGGTGAAGCCGGAAAACCTGCCATTGCTCAGCGCGCCCAAGCCGGACGCCAAGGTCAGCGCCTATCTGAAGGGGCGATCGACGGCCAGCCTCGACAAGTGCGAGGACGGCTGGTGCCGGCTGCGGGCCGACGGATCGTCTGGCTGGGCCCGTGAAAGCGACATCTGGGGCGCCGATCCGGCGATCCAGTGCCGCAAGGGATAGGCTGAGAAACAGGAACGCACCCCTTCAGGGAAACGTTGAGACCTGACCCAACGCCGTGCTAGGGCGTCCCCTATGCAGAAGAACGCCTATACCTTCGAAGAACTCCTGGCTTGCGGCCGCGGCGAACTGTTCGGCCCCGGCAACGCTCAGCTGCCGGCTCCGCCGATGCTCATGTTCGACCGGATCGTCCGGATCGAGTCCGAGGGCGGCAAGTACGGCAAGGGCTATGTCGAAGCCGAATTCGACATCAATCCGGACCTCTGGTTCTTCGGCTGCCATTTCATCGGCGACCCCGTCATGCCGGGTTGCCTGGGCCTGGACGCCCTGTGGCAACTGGTCGGTTTCTTCCTGGGCTGGTCGGGTGGTCCCGGTCGTGGCCGCGCCCTGGGCGTCGGCGAGGTGAAGTTCACCGGCCAGGTGACCCCGGACGTCAAGAAAGTTGTCTACAAGATCGACCTGAAGCGGGTCATCATGCGCAAGCTGGTCATGGGAATCGGCGACGGTGTGATGGAAGCCGACGGCAAGGTGATCTACGAAACCAAGGACCTGAAGGTCGGGCTGTTCACGCCCGAGCAGATGGCCTAACGCGTTTTAGACGAGACCGGCCCCCGAGAGCCGGCCCGAGTTTCGGTTCGGGATGGGGGGAGAAGAGGATTTGAGCATGCGTCGCGTCGTCGTCACCGGACTGGGGATCGTCTCGTCCATCGGCAACAACGCCAACGAGGTGTTGGCCTCCCTGCGTGAAGCCAAGTCCGGCGTGATCTTCGCGCCGGAATATGCCGAGCGCGGCTTCCGCTGCCAGGTCCACGCCGCGCCCCAGATCGAGTGGGAAGGCCTGGTCGACCGCCGCGCGGCGCGTTTCCTCGCGCCCGGCACGGCCTATGCCCACATCGCCATGGAGCAGGCGATCGCTGATTCCGGTCTCGAGGAGAGCGATATCTCCAATGAGCGCACCGGCCTGATCGTCGGCTCGGGCGGCCCGTCCACCCGCGTCATCGTCGAGGCCGCCGCCACGACGGTCGAGAAGGGTCCCAAGCGCATCGGTCCGTTCGCCGTGCCCAAGGCCATGAGTTCAGGTCCGTCGGCGGTGCTGTCGACCTGGTTCAAGATCCGCGGGATCAACTATTCGATCAGCTCGGCCTGCGCGACCAGCGCCCACTGCATCGGCGCGGCCGCCGAGCAGATCCAGATGGGCAAGCAGGACGTGATCTTCGCCGGCGGCTGCGAGGAGCTGGACTGGACCCTGTCGAACCTGTTCGACGCCATGGGCGCCATGAGCAGCAACTTCAACGACCGTCCCGCTGTGGCCAGCCGCGCCTATGACAAGGCCCGCGACGGCTTCGTGATCGCCGGCGGCGCCGGCATCGTGGTGCTGGAAGAGTACGAGCACGCCAAGGCGCGCGGGGCCAGGATCTACGGCGAAGTCGTGGGCTATGCGGCCAATTCGGACGGCTTCGACATGGTCGCCCCGTCGGGCGAGGGCGCAGCGCGCTGCATGAAGATCGCCATGGTCGAGGCCGGCGGCCGCACCATCGACTATCTGAACCCGCATGGCACCTCGACGCCGGTCGGCGACAGCAAGGAGATGGGCGCGGTGCGCGAGGTCTTCGGCGACAAGCCGCCGATGATCTCGTCGACCAAGTCCCTGACCGGTCACAGCCTGGGCGCGGCCGGCGCGCAGGAGGCGATCTACTCGATCCTGATGCTCAACAACGATTTCGCGGCCGAAAGCGCCCATATCGAAGAGCTGGACCCCGAGTTCGCCGACCTGCCGATCCTGCGCCAGCGGTCGGACAAGCCGATGGAAACGGTGATGTCCAACAGCTTCGGCTTCGGCGGCACCAACGGCACGCTGATCATCAGCAAGGTCTAGGCCGCGCGGCGGCGCGCTGCTAACTCAGCAGACAACGATTTTCTGAAGAGGGCCCGACACATGGCCGACGACTACGCATTCCCCAAGGGCGAGCTGATGCGAGGCAAGAAGGGCCTCGTCATGGGCGTGGCCAATCACAACTCGATCGCTTGGGGCATCGCCAGCCAGCTGGCCGCCCAGGGCGCCGAGATGGCCTTCACCTATCAGGGCGAAGAGCTGGAACGCCGCGTGCGTCCGCTGGCCGAGAGCATCGGCGTCGACACGATGATCCCCTGCGACGTCACCGACGACGCCTCGATGGACGCGGCTTTCGCCGCCATCGAAGCCAAGTTCGGCACGCTGGACTTCGTCGTCCACTCGGTGGCCTTCGCCAACAAGAATGAGCTGAAGGGCTCGTTCGTGGAGAACACCAGCCGCGAAGGCTTCCTGCTGGCCATGAACATCTCGGCCTTCAGCTTTGTGGATGTCGCCAAGCGCGCTTCGAAGATCATGCCGAACGGCGGTTCGCTGATCACCATGACCTATCTGGGGTCGGAGCGGACCATCCCGAACTACAACACCATGGGCGTGGCCAAGGCGGCTCTGGAAGCCTCGACCCGCTACATCGCCCGCGACCTGGGTCCCAAGGGCATCCGCGCAAACGCCATCTCGGCCGGCGCCATGCGCACCCTGGCCCTGGCCGGCATCGCCGGCGGCCGCGGCATGATCGCCCAAGGCCGGGCGTTCAGCGCGATGAAGGAAGACACCTCGATGGAAGGCGTCGCGGGCTGCGCCCTGTGGCTGGCCTCGGATCTGGGCAAATCGACCACGGGCGAAGTCGTCCACGTCGACGCCGGCTTCCACATGATGGGCATGCCGGACGCCGAAGAGGCGTAAGTCTGAGCCTCTGTGCGTCCTTCGAGGCCCGCCTACGGCGCGCACCTCAGGATGAGGAATTCAGAACAAAGCTCCTCATCCTGAGGCGCCCGCGCAGCGGGCCTCGAAGGACGCAGGGCCTTTAAGGCGCGTAAGCTCGCATGAAACGGACGGCCGCCTCCCTCGCGAGGCGGCCGTATTCGTCTGGGGTCTTCTCCGACGGCAGGCGCAGCAGCGAGCGCATCTGGGTCTGGCCCATGACCATGCCCGAGAAGATCTCGGCGGCCTGGTCGAAGTCCTCGACCTTCATGCGGCCCAGCTCGGTCTCGGCCTGCAGGAAGGCCGCCAGTTGCCGGCGGGCGCTCAAGGGGCCGGCCTCGTAGACCTCCTGGGCCACGTCGGGCATCTCGCCCGCGCCCAGCATCACCACCCGCATCATCGAGTAGCTCTTGTTGGTGATCACCGTCTCCAGCAGCGAGCGGGCATAGGCCTCCAGCGTCTCGGTCGGATTGTCGACCGCGCCGCTGTCGCGCAGGGGCGCGGTGATCGACTCCACGCGCCGCTGCATCAGGGCCCGCATCAGCTCGGCCTTGGAGCCATAGTGGTTGTAGACCGTCTGCTTGGAGACCCCGGCCCGGCGGGCGATGGCCTCCATGGGCGCGGCCAGGCCACGCTCGCCGATCACCTCGACGGCGGCGTCCAGGATGGCCTCGGTCTTGGCGACGTCGATCTGTCCAGGAATTCTTGGCATCAAAGAACCTTGGGCATCAGTGCGCGTCCGAAGGCGGTGGCGGAGCGTTCTTGACCGGCGCGGCCAGCAGCGACACGCCGGCGGCGACGAAGCTGCCGATGGCCAACAGGGTGAAGGCGTCGCCGAACGCCATGACCGTGGCCTGCTGCTGCAGCATGCCGCCGATGGCCTTGCGCGCGGCGCCGCCCGGATCGGCCACGCCCAGCTGGGCCATGCGCTGGGTCAGGGCCGTCAGCATCGACGCGGCGTTGCCCCCTGCGGTCAGCTTCGAGGTCATGTCGTCGTAATAGAGCGCCGTCTGCTGGGTGATCGAGGTGGCCAGCAAGGCCAGACCGATGGCGCCGCCGGTGTTGCGCGACAGGTTCACCAGGCCCGAGGCGTTCTTGACCATGTGCGGCGGCAGGGTGCTCATCGTCACCTGCTGGGTGGCGATCATGGCGATCATCACGCCCACGCCGCGGCAGGCCTGAACGCCGGCGAACTCCCAGAAGCCCCAGTCCTTGGTCACGCCATGGGCCATGTACATGCCCCAACCGGCCAGCAGGAAGCCCAGGCACATCGGCACGCGCGGATCGGTCTTGCGCACCAGGCGGCCGGCGATCGGTCCGGTCAGGAACATCGACAGGCCCGAGACGATCATCGTGGTGCCGACCTCGGACGCCGAATAGTGACGCACCCGGCCCAGGAACTGCGGCAGCAGGAAGGTGCCGCCGAACAGGCTGGCGCCGGACACCGCCGTCATCACCACCCCGACCATGAAGTTGCGGTTGCTGAAGGCGCGCAGCTCGACGATCGGGTTGCGATAGGTCAGCTGCCGCCAGATGAACAGGCCGCCGCCGATCACGGCGGTGACGGTCAGCCACAGGATCAGGCTGTCGTCGAACCAGTCGTCCTTGGCGCCTTCTTCCAGCACAAACTGCATGCTCATCAGGAAGATGGCCATCACCGCCAGGCCGAACCAGTCGAAGCCCTTGGCCAGGCTGGGATCGCCCTTGTCGAAGTCGCCCCAGCGGGCCACGCCGAACAGCACGATCAGGCCCGTCGGCACGTTGATGAAGAACAGCCACCGCCAGGACAGCGACTCGGTCAGATGGCCGCCCAGGGTCGGACCGACCGTCGGGGCCAGGGTGACGATCAGGCCCATGATCACGCTGGCGGTGATCCGGCGCTCGGGCGGGAAGGCGGTGAAGGCGACGGCGAACACCGTCGGGATCATCGCCCCGCCGATGAAGCCCTGCAGGGCCCGCGTCAGGATCATCATGTCGATCGACGTGGACAGGCCGGTGAGCACGCTCATGACCATGAAGCCGACGCACGAAGCCAGATACAGGCGTTGCGTCCCCCACAGGCGCGACAGATACCCCGACAGCGGGATCATCACGACCTCGGGGATCAGATAGGCGGTCTGGATCCAGCTGATCTGGTCGGTGCTGGCCCCGACGCCCGCCTGGATCTGCGGCAGCGAGGCCGCGACGATCTGGATGTCGAGAATGGCCATGAACTGGCCGATGACCATGGCCCCGAAGCCAAGCATCAGCTTGGTCCAGTTGATCTCGGCGGGAGCGCTTTGAGGAGCGCCGGAGGGCGGCGCCCCAGAGGTGGCGGCGTCCGTCATGGCGTGTCTTACCGGGCCGGAGCGGGACGAGCCGCGCCGGCCTCGGCGAACGAGGCGCCGGAGTCGTCGCGGACGTCGACCTTGATCTCGACCGAAAGGCCGGGGCGCAGGGCCGAACCCAGCTGGCTGCGGTCGACCACGATCTTCACCGGCAGGCGCTGGGTGATCTTGGTGAAGTTGCCGACGGCGTTCTCGACCGGGATCAGGGCGAACTCCTGGCCGGTGGCCGGGGCGAAGCTGTCGACCTTGCCGATGATCTTGTCCTTGCCGAAGGCGTCGGCGCGGATCTCGACCGGCTGGCCGATGCGGATGCGCGAGACCTGCGTCTCCTTGAAGTTGGCGACGATGAAGGCCTGGCCCAGCGGCACGACCGACATCAGCACCACGCCCGGCTGGACCAGCTGGCCCGGACGGACCGAGCGGGCGCCGACCACGCCGGCGGCGGGGGCGCGGATCACGGTGCGCTCCAGATCCAGCTTGGCTTGGGCCACGGCGGCGTTGGCGGCGGCGGCTTGCGCGATGGCTTGGGCCTTGGCCGAGCCCAGCGACTGGGCGGTGCGGCGCTCGGCTTCCAGGGCGGCCTGGGCGCTGGCGACGCCTGCGGCGGTCTGGGTGGCGGTGGCGCGCTCGGTCTGGACCTTCTGCTGCGACACCCAGCCCTGATTGGCCAGGGCGCTGTAGCGGTCGAGGTCGGCCTTGGCCCGGCCGGCGTCGGCCTGGGCGCTGGTCACGCCGGCGGCGCGCTGGGCGATGATCGCCTGCTCGAGGTTGTTCTTGTCGTCGATCGACCGGATCGCCGCATCGGCGGCGCTGGCGTTGGCGATGGCTTGGTCGACGCGGGCCTGGAAGGTCGCCGGATCGATCCGGGCCAGGATCTGGCCGGCCTCGACGCGCTGGTTGTCGGCCACCAGCACCTCGGCCACATAGCCGGAGACCTGCGGGCTGACCTGCACGGTGTCGGCCTGGACGAAGGCGTTGTCGGTGCTTTCGAAATGCTGCTTGTCGAGGAACCACAGGGTCCCGCCGACCAGCACGGCGGCCACGACCACCCCGCCGACGATCATCGGAACCAGCTTCTTGTTACCCGGGGACTTTTCTGGCGGCGCCATTCCCAACCCTTACCCATGCGGTGTCGACGCGCCGGATAGTCGGGTCCAGAGCGCGGTTCAAGGGATAAATGGACGCAGTCGTCCAGAAATCAACGGTTACAAACCGGCCTTGGGGATGTCGATTTTCATTGTGTCGGAATCACGACACTGTAAAAGCCGCCCGCCAGTGCAACCAAGGTCCCAGGCGTGCGTATCTCACTCGGTGCGTATCTGTGGCCCTGCTCAGGCCAGGAGTTCCCGATGAAGTCTCAGCCTCCGATGGGCCAAACCCCGCTCGACATGATCCGCCCGGTGCTGTGGATGGCCGCCGCCGCCTTCGCGACCGGCTTCGGCGGCTACCTGATCCTGGGTCTCAAGGCCGCTCAGGTCGCGCCGGCGTTCTAGTCAGACGCCCGTCGAGCCGAAGCCGCCCGCGCCGCGATCCGTGGCGTCCAGGTCGTCGACCTCGACCAGCGACCACTGCGGGGCCGCCGCGATCACGCCCTGGGCGATGCGATCGCCGCGGCGGATCGTGAAGTCTTCCTCGCCCAGATTGATCAGCAGCACGCAGACCTGGCCGCGATAGTCGCTGTCGACGGTGCCGGGCGCATTGACCACCGTGACGCCGTTCTTGAACGCCAGGCCCGAGCGTGGGCGCACCTGCATCTCGTAGCCATCCGGAACCGCCACGGAGAACCCGGTCGGGGCCATGCAGCGCGAGCCGGGCTTCAGCACGATCGGCTCGTCTTCCGGCACGTGGGCGCGAAGGTCGAAGCCCGCCGCGCCCGCCGTGGCATAGGCCGGAATCGGCAGGTCGGCATTGCCTTCCCAGCGCTTGAAGCGGATGGCGAGACCGGCGGGGATGGCGGACATGGCGGTTCTCCTGAAAGGCATGCCCGCCTGTAGCTGATTTGCCGGGGTTCGGGCCAGAGTCTCGGCAGGGGAAGATTACAAGGCAACAGGGTTGGCCGCGGTGAAGCTTCCCCGGCGACTAGGTTCGCTGACGACCCCATGGCGGACCTTCTCGTCGTCGGCCCGCGCCCTACCTCCGGACCGCGCGCGCCTCAGCGCCATTGACATAGAAGGTCATCGCCCGAGGTGGCTGCTGCCCTGCGTCGAAGGTGATCCGTGCATCGACGCCGTGGATGTAGAAGCGATCCACGGCCTCGGCCTGGATGTTGGCGGGGGGAGCGCCATCGACCTCCAACAGCATACCATCCTCGTCCTCGCCTATGGTGACCTTACGGCCATCAGACAGGATGTAGATCCCGAAATAGCGTTCAGTTTGCTTGCGTGTCAGGGTGATCGGCGAGGGATGCTTTATGGGCTGCGCGCGCGGAAGCAGGAACGGCAGCGCCGCCGACATCACGAGAGGGTAGTACGAAATGTGAGTCTCGCCCTCAAAGGCTTTGGTCTTCAGGACGAGGCGCTCGGGGGCGCTCGACAAGGCGGCAGAAATCTTTTCCCCGCCGTCGATCATGTAAGGCTCTTCCTTCGCGCCCCAGGTGACGAAAACCTTGCGCTGTGAGGTTCGCGCGGCGACGGTCTTCAGGCGATCGGTCACGCTTGGATCGGCCCAGAGAGAGGGGCTAGCGATCAGGTAGCCGGAAAAGGCCTCGGGGCTATCGGCCAGCATGTTCGCCGTGAAGATACCCGACAGCGAATGACCAAACAGCACTGCGGATTTGGGATCGAGCGGATAACGGGCCTCCATCAGAGGCTTGAGCTCCTCCAGAAGGAAGGCCCTAAATCCTGCTCCGCCACCGCCCTTTGCGACCGTGCCATCGGGGCGGGTTCCGGGCGCGAAGAGCATGTCGCGCTCGCGGGTGGGCGGGCCGCCTGGCGGATAGCCGATGGTGATCACATAGGCCGGAGCCATCGCGCCAGCGCCGCCTAACAACCAGCCCGTAGGCCCGGCGATGTCATATCCGCCGTCCAGGACATAGATCGCCGGAGCAGTCTGGCCGGGCAGGATCGGCGGTGTGCCGGGCGCGGTGATCTGGATCTGGAAATCACGGCCCGCTCGCTCGGAATGCACGATCAACTGCACCGCACGCCTCTGCGGCGCAGGGCCTTCGGAAACCACCCGCAGACCGGGTGACGCCGCGAGGGCCGGACAAGCGAACATGAAGGCGCCCAGAGCCACCAGGCCATTACGGATGCTCATGTCTGCCCTCTGTTCGCCAGCGACAGAGCAATTTGAATTACACGTGTAACTCGATGTCAATCCCGATTGCACATCTCCCAGAAGGCCTAAGGCCATCCGCCCTTGGGATGGGGCGCTGAGGGGGCTGTCGGCTCGCTTGCGGGCTAACCCAACGCCGCCGCGATCCGGGCCGCGATCTGCGCCGCCACCTGATCCTTGGCCGCCCGGTCCCAGCGCTCGGCGCCGTCCTTGGTGATCAGCAGCACGGCGTTTTCACCGCCGCCCATCACGCCCGGCTCGGTGACGTCGTTGGCGATGATCCAGTCGCAGCCCTTGCGGGCCAGCTTGGCGCGGGCGTGCGCCTCGACGTCGTTAGTCTCGGCCGCGAAGCCGACGACCAGCTGCGGGCGCTGCGGGCCGGTGGCCGACAGGGTCGCCAGGATGTCGGGGTTCTCGACGAAGGTGAGGGCCGGCGGCCCGCCCTTTTCCTTCTTCAGCTTGGTCCCGAACGCCTCGTCGACCCGCCAGTCGGCGACGGCGGCCACGAACACCCCGACGTCGGCGGGCAGGGCGGCCTGGCTGGCGGCCAGCATCTGGCGGGCGGTCTCGACGTCCACGCGCCTGACCCCGACCGGCGTCGGCTGAGCCACCGGGCCGGCGACCAGGGTGACGTCCGCGCCGAGCTTGGCCAGCGCCTCGGCGATCGCGAAGCCCTGCTTGCCGCTGGAGCGGTTGGTGATGCCGCGCACCGGGTCGATCGGCTCAAAGGTGGGGCCGGCGGTGACTAACGCCTTCTTGCCCGCCAGCGGACGAGCAGCGGGGCCGTCCAGCTGCGCGACGATCGCCGCGAAGATCTCTTCCGGCTCGGCCAGGCGTCCGGGGCCGAACTCGCCGCAGGCCATGGTCCCTTCTTCGGGCCCCACGAAGCTGACGCCGTCGGCTTTCAAGGTGGCGATGTTGCGCTGGGTCGCCGGGTGCAGCCACATCCGCACGTTCATGGCGGGCGCCATCAGCACCGGCTTGTCGGTGGCCAGAAGCGTGGTGGAGGCCAGGTCCCCGGCCAGGCCGTGGGCCGCCTTGGCGATCAGGTCGGCCGTCGCCGGGGCCACGACCACCAGGTTGGCCGAGCGCGACAGCTCGATATGGCCCATCTCGGCCTCGTCGGTCAGCGAGAACAGCTCTTCATAGACCTTGTCCTCGGCCAGCGCGGCCAGCGACAAAGGGGTGACGAATTCGCGTCCGGCCTTGGTCAGGATCGGCCGCACGCCGATGCCCGCCTTGCGCAGCAGCCGGATCAGCAGCAGCGACTTGTAGGCGGCGACCCCGCCGCCGACGATCAGAAGAACCCGCTTGCCTTCGGTCTTGCCGCTCACGTCACGCTCCGCCTGCCGCGTTCAATCGTCCTGCACATGCCCACGCCAGGGCCGAAGCGCCAGAGGCAATCGCAGCGCGAAGAATGGGACTCGACTCGCGTTCCGCTTTCGTTCATCAATCGTTAAAGTAGAAATTTGGGGCGAATACGATCATGAAGATTGTGCGATATGTCTCTCTTCTGCTGCTGGCGGGGCTGGCGGCGTGCGATAGCGGGGCGTCGGCGGTCAAGGCGCCGACCGGCGGGGAGCGGGCGCAGATCCAGGCGTCGGCGACGCCGGAGGCCAACGGCCCTGAAAGTGGCGGTGGTCGCTCAGATCCACGCGACGCCCCGGTCAGGCTGGTGGCGGGCAAGCCCTTCTGGGCCGCCAACCGAACCCGATCGGCCGAGGAGAACGCCCAGCGCTCGTTCGAACGCAACGGCGCGACCTTCGAGGCGAAGTCGGCCGATGACTATGTCGCCAAGGTCCACGCCTTCGTCAGCGACCCGCCCAAGGGGTCGGAAACCTTGAAGCGTACGAACGGCGACCTGCTGATCTACGATCCCAAGGGCAATGTCTTTGCGGTGGTCTCGCGCGAGGGCGCGCCGCGCACGATGTTCAAGCCCGACGAGGGCGCGGACTATTGGGCCCAGCAGAAGAGCCGCGAGACGCGTCGGGCTTCGGCGGCCAAGTCCCGCGACCAGGCCGAAAGCGGCTAACCCGCCAGCAGAAGACCGGCGGCGAAAGCGGCGCTGGCCGTGATGGCGCCGACCAGGAACCACAGCAGGGCGCCGATCCGCGGGCGCTCGACGGCGACGACGGCGGCCGGGGCAGGGGGCGCCTCGGCCAGGCGAGCCAAGGCCTTGATGGCGCGCAGGGCGTCCTCGGCGAAGTCGCGGGCCTTGGCGGCGGGCGACAGCTCGCGGCCGATCCAGCGGCGCACCACCGGATCGGCGGCGGCCCAAAGGTCGTGGGTCGGGTCGATGCGGCGGGCCACGCCCTCGACCGTGACCATGGTCTTTTGCAGCAGGACCAGCTCGGGCCGCAGGGCCATGTCGAACAGGGCGGTGATCTCGAAGAGCTGCGCCAGCAGGCGGCCCATCGAGACGTCGTGGGCGTTGCGACCGAATACCGGCTCGCCGACGGCGCGCAGGGCCTGGGCGAAGGCGTCCATGTCCTGGTGGGCGGGGACGTAGCCGGCGTCGAAGTGGATCTTGGCCACGCGGGCGTAGTCGCGATTGAGGAAGCCGTACAGGATCTCGGCCAGGTACTTGCGCTCGCCGGGGCCCAGGCGCCCGACGATGCCGTAGTCGACGGCGACGACCTTGTCCGGGGCGGCGACGAACAGGTTGCCCTCGTGCAGGTCGGCATGGAACAGGCCGTGGTCCAGGGCCTGGGCCAGGAAGCCGCGAGTGATGTTCTCGGCCAGGGTCTTTCGATCCAGGCCGGGCAGCGTCAAGGCGGCGGCCTCGGACAGCGGCGTCCCCTCTGCCCAGGTCAGGGTCAGGACCCGCTTGCCGACGCCGTCCCAGATCACGCCTGGGGCGCGCATGTAGGGATCCAGGGCCATGGCCTCGCCCAGCTCGGCGCAGCCGGCGGCCTCGAAACGCAGGTCCATCTCCAGCTCGAGCGAGCGGATCACGACCTCGACGAACTCGGTGGGCCGCAGGCGGCGCGAACCCGGGGCCAGCTTTTCGGCCAGACGCGCGGCCAGGCGCAGCACGCCGCTGTCCTGAACGACCTGGCGTTCGACGCCGGGGCGCAGCACCTTGACCGCTGCCTTGCGGCCGTCGACCAGCACGGCCGGATGGGCCTGGGCCAGGGAGGCGGCGGCGACGGGCGCGCCGATCTCGCGGAAGACCGCGTCCAGGGGCTGGTTCAGATTGCGGGCGATCTCGGCCCGCGCGACCTCCAGCGGGAAGGCCGGCAGGCGGTCCTTCAGGTGCGAGAGGTCCTCGGCGAAGGCGGTCCCGAAGATGTCGGCTCGGGTCGACAGGAACTGGCCCATCTTGATCGCGGCCGGGCCCTGTTTCTCCAGCACCCGCGCCAGGCGCTCGCCCGGACGACCACGCCTTGCGGCCGCGCCGGCGAAGAGGCGCAAGAAGCGCCCCGCCCAGCGCGCCGACGGCGGCAGCAGCGGCTCGACCTCGCGCGGAACCAGGGCGTCGGCCCGCACCAGAGCCCAGCCGGCTCCGGTCAGCCGCCAGAAGGCGTCCAGACTAGCCACAGCTTTAGAGCGCCCAGCCCTGGTGCAGAGCCGCGACGCCGCCGGTGAAGTTGGTGAAGGTCACCCGCTTGAAGCCGGCGTTTTCCATCATGCCGGCGAACGCGCGCTGGTCGGGGAAGCGGCGAATGCTCTCGACCAGGTATTGATAGGCGTCGCGATCCTTGGCGACCCACTCGCCGACCTGCGGAATGACCTTGAAGCTGTAGGCGTCGTACGCCTTGGCCAAGGCCTCGGTCACCGGTCGCGAGAACTCCAGGCACAGGAAGCGGCCGCCGGGCTTCAGCACCCGGCGGGCCTCGCGCAGGGCCGCGTCGATGTCGGTGACGTTGCGGATGCCGAACGAGATGACATAGGCGTCGGCATAGGCGTCCGGCAGCGGCAGGCGTTGGGCGTCGCCGACGGTCCAGGTGATCTCCGGTTCGCCGCCACGCTCGATGCCGGCCATGATCATCTCGGCATTGTAGTCGACGATGTTGATCGTCGCGTCCGGACCGCCGCGGCGCTGTTGGGCGTTACGGGCCATCTTGGCGAAGCGGCGGGCCATGTCGCCGGTGCCGCCGGCGCAGTCGACGATCACCTCGCCCGGCTGCGGATTGAGGCGCGCGGCCACGGCGTCCTTCCAGAGGCGGTGCACGCCGCCGCTCATCAGGTCGTTCATGATGTCGTAGTTCTTGGCGACGCGGTCGAAGACACCGCGCACCATGCCCGCCTTCAGCGAGGCGTCGACATCCTTGAATCCGAAGCTGGCCGAGTTGCTCATGACGTCTTTGGGTCGCGCTCTACTATATGAACGTCCGCTCTTAGACCGGCTCACGCGTCTCGTCATCGCCTTAAGGAATGATCCTTGCCCGAATTGCCCGAAGTGGAAACCGTCCGCCGCGGCCTGGAGCCCGCCCTGTCCGGCGCGCGGCTGGCCCGCGTCCGCGCCAATCGGCCCGACCTGCGCTTCCCGCTGCCTGACGGTTTCGTCCAGCGGCTGACCGGCGCAAGGATCCTGCGCCTGGACCGTCGGGCGAAATATATCCTGGCCCCTCTGGATCGCGGCGACACCCTGGTGATGCACCTGGGCATGACCGGGCGCTTTGAGATCGCCGCGCCGGAAGGGGCCGTGCGGCCCGGCGACTTCGCCCGCGAGGTCAAGCCCGACGACAAGCACGCCCACGTGGTCTTCGAGACGGAAGAGGGTGCGACCGTCACCTATTACGACCCGCGCCGGTTCGGCTTCATGGACCTGATCCCCACCGACCGCGTGGACCGCCATCCCTGGTTCGCGACCATGGGCCCCGAGCCGCTGGGCGAGGGCTTCGACGCCAGGACGCTGGAAAAGGCCTTCGCCAACCGCAAGCAAGGTCCCAAGACCCTGCTGCTGGATCAGAAAACCGTCGCGGGCCTGGGCAACATCTATGTGTGTGAGGCTCTGCACCGCGCCCACATCTCGCCGTTCAAGCCGTCGGGCGGCATCGCCAAGAAGCGGCTCGATCCGTTGACCGCGGCGATCAAGGACGTCCTGGCCGAGGCCGTCGAGGTTGGCGGCTCGACCCTGAAGGACTTCGCCGCCGCCGATGGCGCGCTGGGATATTTCCAACACCGCTTCCGCGTCTACGACCGCGAGGGCGAACCGTGTCCGACACCGGGCTGCAAGGGCGTCATCGCCCGCGAGGTTCAGGCCGGCCGTTCGACCTTCTTCTGCCCCGTGTGTCAGGTCTGATCGCGCAATCTTGACGATCCCTCCCCGGCGCCCGCAGCTTCCGCTGACAAGGAGGCGCTGCGTCCTCCAAGAACCTATTGGGGGAGGGACGACATGGCCAATCCGCACGACCACCACACGCCCAAGGACCACTATGCCAAGGCCGACCTGATCCAGTCGGGCCTGGGCGGCTATTTCGGCCCGGGCAACGCCCAGCTGCCGGCCCCGCCGATGCTGATGATGGACCGGATCACCGAGATCAGCCTGGACGGCGGCGACTTCGGCAAGGGCTTCGTGGCGGCCGAGCTGGATATCACGCCCGACCTCTGGTTCTTCGCCTGCCACTTCCCGGGCGATCCGGTCATGCCCGGGTGCCTGGGCCTGGACGCCATGTGGCAGGTGATCGGCTACTGGCTGGGCTGGTCGGGATCGCCGGGCAAGGGCCGTGCGCTCGGCGTCGGTGAGGTCAAGTTCCGCGGCGACGTTACGCCGGCGACGACGCTGGTGCGCTACGAGGTCAGCCTGCGGCAGGTGCGGCGCGGCAAGCTGGCCCTGGGCCTGGCCAATGGCCGGCTGATCGCTGACGGCGTCTGTGTCTACACCGCCAGCGACCTGAAGGTCGGAATGATCGAGTCCAGAGACCCGGCCTAGAACACCTTCGACAGCACGAAGTAGAGGCCGCCGGCCAGCAGGATCGAGACCGGCAGGGTCAGGACCCAGGCCATCAGCAGGTTGCGCAGGGTCGACATCTGCAGGCCGGCCTTGTTGGCGACCATGGTCCCGGCGACGCCGGAACTGAGCACGTGGGTGGTCGAGACCGGCAGGCCGAAGCCGTCGGCGGCGAAGATCGTGCCCATGGCCACCAGCTCGGCCGAGGCGCCCTGCGCATAGGTCAGGTGCGACTTGCCGATCTTTTCGCCGACCGTGATCACGATCCGCTTCCAGCCGATCATGGTGCCCAGGCCCAGGGCGAAGGCCACGGCGATCTTCACCCAGGTCGGGATGAAGCGCGTGCCCTTGTCGAGGTCGGCGCGGTATTCGTTCAGCGCCGTCTTGTCGGCGTCGGCGAAGGCCAGGCCCGGCTCCTTGGTCAGGCGCTTGGCGCCTTCGGCGGCCAGATACATGTCGTTGCGGACGTTGCCGACGGAGGCGGCCGGGATCTTGGCCAGGGAGCCGTATTCCTGGACCTGGCGGTCGATGTCGGTGACCAGCACGGCCATGGCCGGAGCCACGTTCGGCGCATAGGTCTTCTCGGCGATGTAGCGGGTGACCGCCTGGCGGGCCTGGACGGGCGTCTCCATGGCGGCGTCGCCGGGCGCGCGGGCGGTGAGAATGCCAGCGACGGCGGTCGAGCTGGCGTGGAACTCCGAGACATAGGCCTGCGGCACGGCGCGGTTCAGGGCGTAGGCGGTGGGCACCGTGCCGATCAGGATCAGCATGATCAGGCCCATGCCCTTCTGGCCGTCGTTGGAGCCGTGCGCGAACGAGACGCCGGTGCAGGTGAAGATCAGCAGGCCGCGGATCCACATCGGCGGGGCGACGCCGGGCTTGGGCTCTTCATAGAGCGCCTTGTTGCGAACCAGCACCTTCATGGCCAGCAGCAGCAGCATGGCCAGGGTGAAGCCGACCAGCGGCGACAGCAGCAGGGCCTTGCCGATGTCGGAAGCCTTGGTCCAGTCGACGCCGGCGGTGCCGCTGCGGCCGTGCATCATGGCGTTGGCCACGCCCACGCCGATGATCGAGCCGATCAGGGTGTGCGAGCTGGACGACGGGATGCCGAAGTACCAGGTGGCCAGGTTCCAGATGATCGCCGCCAGCAGCAGCGAGAACACCATGGCGTAGCCGGCGTTGGAGCCGACCTGCAGGATCAGCTCGACGGGCAGCAGCGAGATGATGCCGAAGGCGACCACGCCGGTCGACAGCAGCACGCCCAGGAAGTTGAAGAAGCCCGACCAGACGACGGCCACATTGGCCGGCAGCGAGTTGGTGTAGATCACCGTGGCCACGGCGTTGGCGGTGTCGTGGAAGCCGTTGACGAACTCGAAGCCCAAAGCGATCAGCAGCGCCAGGAACAGCATCGCGAACGGCAGGAAGGCCGTGATCCCGACCCCGGCGGCTTCGGCGTCGGAATAGACGCTCCAGGCGACGTAGGCGAGGGTGACCAGGATGGCGGCCCCCATGCCCAGGCGGCCGGCGACGCCGAGCCCCTTGTCCAGATCGGGACGTGCGACCGCCCCCGGCTCAATGGCGATCTCACTCATGGACGCGTCTCTATGCATATCCCCAGAAGCCGGCAAGCTAGGGCTTCGTCATGACGGGTCTGTGAAACCCTTTATGGGCTTTGGGCGCGCCCGCTCGCGCTGAGGACTCCTCAACCTCGCCGGCCTCCTTATAAAGCTTCCTTATAAAGATGGTGCTCAAGCAGGAGACTTCGCCGATGGCCGACTACCAGACCCTGATCGTGGAGCGCCCCGAGGCCGCGCCTGGCGTCACCCTGATCCGGCTGAACCGGCCCGAAGCCCTGAACGCACTTAATACTACGCTGCTGGGTGAACTGGCCCAGGCCCTCGCCGTGGCGGACGCCGACGACGCGGTGGGCGCCATCGTGCTGACCGGCTCGGCCAAGGCCTTCGCCGCCGGCGCCGACATCAAGGAGATGTCGGACAAGACCTACGCCCAGATGTTCAAGGCTGACTTCTTTACGGCGGGCGCGCGGGCGATCGAGCAGTGCCGCAAGCCGATCATCGCCGCCGTCTCCGGCTACGCCCTGGGCGGCGGCTGCGAGCTGGCCATGATGTGCGACTTCATCCTGGCGTCCGACACCGCCAAGTTCGGCCAGCCCGAGATCAATCTGGGCGTCGCGCCCGGCATCGGCGGCACCCAGCGCCTGACCCGTTTCGTCGGCAAGTCCAAGGCCATGGACATGATCCTGACCGGCCGGATGATGGACGCCGCCGAGGCCGAGCGCTCGGGTCTGGTCTCGCGGGTGTTCCCGGCCGACAGCCTGGTCGACGAGGTCCTGGCCGTGGCCGCCAAGATCGCTGCCCAGTCGCCGCTGGCCGTGGCTATGAACAAGGAACTGGTCGAGGCCGCCTACGAGACGACCCTGACGACCGGGGTTGCGCTGGAGCGGCGCCTGTTCCACTCGCTGTTCGCCTTCGAGGACCAGAAGGAAGGCATGGCGGCCTTTGTCGAGAAGCGCAAACCGGCGTTCTCGGGAAAGTAATCGTTTGCGTGAGAGCGGCCCGCAGGATTTCGCCTGTGGACCGTTGACCCCGGCCAGCGCTTCCCGTATATCCGCGCGCTCGATTTCCCCTTGCTTCGCGGCCGCCCGCGGGCTGTCCGTTTGAAGGTCCAACCTATGGCCAATAATCCCGGCGCCAAGAAAGCGATCCGCAAGATCGCTCGTCGCACCGAAGTCAACACCGCCCGTCGTTCGCGCGTGCGCACCTTCCTGCGCAAGTTCGAAGACGCCATCGCCAAGGGCGATGTGGCTGTCGCCAAGGCCGCGTTTGTCGAAGCTCAATCGGAGCTGATGCGCGCTGTCTCGAAGGGCGTCGTTCACCCCAACACGGGTTCGCGGAAGGTGTCGCGTCTGGCGGCTCGCCTGAAGAAGCTGGATAAGGCCGCAGCCTAGTCCAGAATTCTGACGAACGTAGTTCGTCCAGCGAATTCAAGTATTTAGAAGAGCCGATCAGGTAAGCCTGGTCGGCTTTTTCTATGGATTCAACGCTCTGCTTTTGTCGTTGCAATCTGTGATCTGATCAGCGGACTTCACTATTCCCTTGGCGGGCGAGGCGCGCTCGCGAGTCAACAGAAATATCCGCGATCGGACTCAAGTTTTCCGTTTGACCGGCCCGGGCCGGTGGCTAGTTTAAGCGCCTCAACGCTTCTCCAGTCTTGGAAAAACAAGGCGGCGGCGGAACAACTGTGTTCGCCGAGTAAGAACCTGTGCGCGTTGAGGAATGCCGGTCGAGCGCCATGGGGGGCGAGCGCCGGATTCATGCGGCGGTTGTTTTTGTGCAAGGCGGTGGACGAATGACGATGAAGGGCGGGGTGGCCAGCCAGGACTTCTCGACGGCGATTGCGGTGGCTTGTGAGCCCGCCGCGACCGTGTGGTCGAAAGTGTGTGTGGCGTTGAAGCGCGAGCTGGGCGATGCGGCCTTTGGGTCATGGATTGCACCGGCGATGCTGCGTGAGGCTGCTTCCGGCGATGTCGTCGTGGTGACCTCGACGGGCATCGCGCGGGACTGGATCCGTCGCAGCGCCTGGCGCCGTATCGGCGAGCTGTGGGCCGCCAACGACGCGACCGGTCGTCGGATCGATCTGAAGTCGCGCCTGGAGTTCGAGGCCGCGCAAGCCAGCTCTGGCGGCGCCTATGTGGAGGCCGCCCCCAAGGCTGCTCCGATCGCCGCCGAGCCGATCGAAATCGTCCTGCCCGTGTCCAGCGACACCGCGGTCCTGGCCCCGACGAGCGCGAAGTCGCGCACCCAGGGTCTGCAAGAGCGTTTCACCTTCGAGACCTTCGTCCCGGGTCCGGCCAACGAGTTCGCCCACGCCGTGGCGCGCCGGATCGCCAACTGGGCCGACGGCCACTTCAATCCCGTGCTGTTCCACGGCCCCTACGGCTTCGGCAAGACCCACCTGCTGAACGCCCTGGCCTGGGAAGCCATGCGCAATGCGCCGGAAAAGCGCGTTGTCTACCTGACCGCCGAGCGCTTCCTGTCGACCTTCGTGCGCGCCGTGATGGATCGCCAGACGGCGGCCTTCAAGGAAGAGCTGCGCACGGCCGACCTGCTGATCATCGACGACGTCCACTTCATCGCCGGCAAGCAGTCCACGCAAGAAGAGCTGTTCCACACCCTGACCGCCCTGGTCGGTGAAGGCGGCCGCGTGGTGTTCTCGGCGGACCGTCCGCCGTCGGCCATGACCGAGATGGACGCTCACCTGCGCTCGCACCTGTCGGCGGGTCTGGTCTGCGGCCTCGAGCCGGCCGACCGCAGCCTCCGCATCGGCATCCTGGAGCGCAAGATCCAGACCCTGGCCGGCGCCCAGGGCTTCGACGCCACCATGCGCCCGGACGTGCTGCAGTTCCTGGCCGACCGCTTCACCGACAGCGTCCGCGAGCTGGAAGGCGCGCTGAACACCCTGTCGGCCCGCGCCGGCGAGGGCCTGTCGCGCCTGAGCCTGGACGAGGTGCAGGCCATCCTGCGCCCGCACCTGCGCACGGCCGAGAAGCGCATCACCATCGACGACATCCAGAAGGCGACCTCCGAGCACTACGGCATGAAGCAGGCCGACCTGCTCAGCGAGCGCCGCAACCGCGCCGTGGCCCGTCCGCGCCAGGCCGCCATGTGGCTGGCCAAGCAGTTGACCACCCGTTCGCTGCCGGACATCGGCCGTCGCTTCGGCGGCCGCGACCACACCACGGTCCTGCACGCCGTGCGCCGCATCGAAGCCCTGCGCGCCGAAGACAGCGCCCTGAACCACGACCTCGAAGTGATCACCCGCAAGCTGCGCGGCTGATCTGGGCGAGGCCGGGGCGCCGGTTACCGACGAGACAAGGGGGCCGCTCCGAAAGGGGCGGCCTTTTTCGTGTGGGGCGCCGTCCTACCGCGCCCGTCTCAGCGTCAGATTGATCCGCCCGCCGCCTGGGACCAGGCCCGACGAACCTGGAAGGATCCGGTCCACGCCATGGAAGGCCAGCCGCGCCGGACCTGAAAGACGGCAGACGTCGCCGGAGCTCAGCTTCAGGCTCCGCGTCGGGTCCTTGCGGCTGGTCCCCCCGATCCGGAACACCGCCGTGTCGCCCAGCGAAATCGACAGCACTGGGAAGGCCGGGTCGGCCTCATCGCGGTCCTGGTGCAGGCCCATGCGGGCGGTGTCGCGATAGAGGTTGATCAGGCACGAGTCCGGCGGGACATCCGGGGACCCCAGCGCCGTCCAGAGATCGAGCAGAACCTGCGGCATGGCCGGCCACGGGCGCTCCGTCGCCGGATGCTGTTCGGCGTAGCGGTATCCGGTCTTGTCGCTGGTCCAGCCCAGGGGGCCGAACGCGGTCATGGCCACGCTCATCGCCTTGCCGTAGCCGGTCTCGTAGTGCGCGAACGGCGCGGCCTTGGCGGCGGCCAGGGCGGCCTCGACCAGCGCCTTCTGGGCTGGGAGGTCCAGCAGGCCGGGCCAGAGGTCGAAACCCGGAATGACGGTGAGCGGCTGGGACATTACCGATAATTAACGCGCGGCGTCGCGACGGAGGGTGTTGGTTCGCGCCTCCGGGTAAGGCCGGCCAAATTTTCCAATCCAGGGCTCAACATGCGTCGTCTTATGTCCTCCGCGGCCGCCGCCGTGATCCTTTTGGCCGCTGGAAGCGCCTTCGCCGCCACCCAGGCTCCCGCTGCAGGTTCCAAGGGCGCGACCTTCGCCTCGGTCACTACCCAGCTGCCGCGCAACGTCCGGCCCTCGCACTATGATCTGGCCTTCATGCCCGACGCCGACAAGATGGCCTTCACCGCGAAGGTGAAGATCGCCATCGAGGTGGTCGAGCCGACCAGCACCGTGACCCTGCAGGCCGCCGACCTGACCTTCGCCAAGGCGCAGATCGCCGGGATCGGCGCCGCGACGATCAAGGTCGACGACGCGGCCCAGACCGCCGCCTTCACGTTCGCCAAGCCGCTGGCCAAGGGCAAGTACGTCCTGGAAATCGACTACGCCGGCAAGATCTACAAACAGGCCGCCGGCCTGTTCGCCCTCGACTATGAGACCGAGACCGGCAAGAAGCGCGCGCTCTACACTCAGTTCGAGAACTCCGACGCCCGTCGCTTCATCCCCGCGTGGGACGAGCCGTTCTACAAGGCGACCTACAGCGTCGAGGCGACGATCCCGACCGGCCAGATGGCGCTGGGCAACATGCCGATCGCGTCTTCGAAGGACCTCGGCGGCGGCAAGACCCTGGTCAAGTTCGCGACCTCGCCGAAGATGTCGACCTATCTGCTGTTCTTCGGCCTGGGCGAGTTCGATCGGAAGACCACCAAGGTCGCCGGCGTCGACGTGGGCGTGGTCACCAAGAAGGGCGACACCCCGAAGGCGCAGTTCGCCCTGACCTCGGCGGCCGACCTGCTGCCCTGGTTCAACGACTATTTCGGCACGGCCTATCCGTTGCCGGCCATGGACAACATCGCCGCCCCCGGCCGCAGCCAGTTCTTCAGCGCCATGGAGAACTGGGGAGCCATCTTCTACTTCGAATACGCCATGCTGCTGGACCCCACGATCTCCACGCAGACCGACAAGAAGAACGTCTTCACCACCGTGGCCCACGAGATGGCCCACCAGTGGTTCGGCGACCTGGTCACCATGGCCTGGTGGGACGACCTGTGGCTGAACGAAGGCTTCGCCTCGTGGATGGAAGGCCGGGCCACCGAGCACTTCCACCCCGAATGGAACTCGGCCCTGGCCGCGGTCGGCGGTCGTGAATACGCCATGGGCCTGGACGCCCTGGTCACCACCCACCCGGTGGTGCAGCACGTCGAGACCGTCGAGCAGGCCAGTCAGGCCTTCGACGCCATCACCTACCAGAAGGGCGAGGCCGTCATCCGCATGCTGGAAAGCTATGTCGGCGCCGACGCCTGGCGGACCGGCGTGCGCGCCTACATGCAGAAGCACGCCCATGGCAACACGGTCAGCGACGATCTGTGGACCGCCGTCGAAAAGGCGGCCGGCAAGCCGATCCTCGACATCGCCCACGACTTCACCCTGCAGCCGGGCGTGCCGTTGATCACCGTCAGCAACGCGACCTGCGCGGCCGGCAAGACCACCCTGACCCTGACGCAAGGCCAGTTCAGCAAAGACGCGCCCGACGCGAAGCCGCTGACGTGGCGCGTTCCCGTCACCGTCAAGGCGATCGGCGGCGGCGAGGCCAAGACCCTGGTCACCGGCGGCAAGGGCTCGGTCACGGTCGACGGCTGCGGCCCGGTCGTCGTCAACGCCGGCCAGAGCGGCTATTTCCGCGTCCAGTATCGTCCGGCCGACTTCGCCGCCATCGCCAAGGACTTCGCCAGGCTGCCGTCGATCGACCAACTGGGCGTGATGAGCGACGCTTGGTCGATGGGCCTGGCCGGCTACCAGCCCGCCACCGACTTCCTCGACCTGGCCAAGGCCACGCCCGATAGCGCCGATCCGCAGGTGCTGTCCAAGATCGTCAGCGTGATGAGCGCCATCGACGGCTACTACCAGGGCATGCCGGCCGAGCAGGCCGCGTTCCGCAAGGTGGTGTTCGCCCGCCTCTCGCCCCTGATGGCCCAGGTGGGCTGGGCGGCCAAGGCCGGCGAGAGCGACAATGTCGCCATCCTGCGCGCGGCGCTGATCGGGGCCTTGGGCGACCTGGGCGAGCCGTCGGTGCTGGCCGAAGCCCGCCGCCGCTACGCCGCCGACAAGACCGATCCGGCCGCTGTGCCCGGACCCTTGCGCAAGACCATCCTGGCCGTCGTCGCCAAGCATGCCGACCAGGTGACCTGGAACCTCCTGAACGCCCAGGCCCAGCTCGAGAAGACCCCGCTGATCCGCGCCCAGCTCTACACCCAGCTGGCCGGTGCGGCCGATCCGGCCCTGGCCCGCGAGGCTCTGGAGCTGGCCCTGACCCCGGAGCCGGGCGAGACCCTGTCCAGCACCATGATCTCGAAGGTGGCCAGCCAGCATCCGGAGTTGGCCTTCGACTGGGCCGTGGCCAACAAGGACAAGGTCAACGAGAAGGTCGACAACAGCGCCCGCACCCGGTTCATCCCGGGTCTGGGCGCCGGGGCCTCGACCCCGGCCATGGCCGAGAAGATCAAGGCCTATGCTGCGGCCAACATCGCCGAAGGATCGCGCAAGGAAGCCGACAAGGCCGCGGCGGCGGTCATGAACCGCGCCAAGATCCGCGAGCAGCGCCTGCCGGCGATCACGGCCTGGGCGGCCAAGGCGAACTAAGCACCCGACAGATATAGCCTTTTCGTGGCCGCGCTTTTCGCAAGCGCGGCCACTTTTCTGCGGCATTTCGGCAATTTCCCCTTAGTCGTATGGGGTTATGACCTTGCGCCCCAGCAGGTGTCCCCCATATCCGCCTTCGAAGCGGGGTTGACGGGCTCGTCGACTTCGCACAACGCATTCTGCCCGCTCGGCTTTCGCCGACGGAACAGGATGTGGAACGTAAACCCGAGAGAGTGCGAACCACGGGGACGGAGCGAGAAAAACCGGGGCGCTTCAGAGAAGGCCCTTGTCACCGCCGTCCGCCTACAGGAGCGACAGGTACGAAGATGAGCAAGATTATCGGTATCGACCTTGGCACCACGAACTCGTGCGTGGCCATCATGGACGGCAAGAACCCGAAGGTGATCGAGAACGCCGAAGGCGCTCGCACGACCCCTTCCGTGGTCGGCTTCCAGGAAGACGGCGAGCGCCTGATCGGCCAGCCCGCCAAGCGCCAGGCCGTGACCAACCCGACCAACACCCTGTTCGCGATCAAGCGCCTGATTGGCCGCACCGCGAGCGACCCGGTGGTCGAGAAGGACAAGGGCATGGTGCCCTACGAGATCGTCAAGGGTCCGACCGGCGACGCCTGGGTCAAGGCCCAGGGCAAGGACTACAGCCCGCAGGAAGTCTCGGCCTTCATCCTGCAGAAGATGAAGGAAGCCGCGGAAGCTCACCTCGGTGAGACGGTGACCAAGGCGGTCATCACCGTCCCGGCCTATTTCAACGACGCCCAGCGTCAGGCGACCAAGGACGCCGGCAAGATCGCCGGCCTGGAAGTCCTGCGCATCATCAACGAGCCGACCGCGGCCGCCCTGGCCTATGGCCTGGACAAGAACGACGGCAAGAAGATCGCCGTCTACGACCTGGGCGGCGGCACGTTCGACGTCTCGATCCTGGAAATCGGCGACGGCGTCTTCGAAGTGAAGTCGACCAACGGCGACACCTTCCTGGGCGGTGAAGACTTCGACCTTCGGATCGTCGACTACCTGGCCGACGAGTTCAAGAAGGAGCAGGGCGTCGACCTGCGCAAGGACAAGCTGGCCCTGCAGCGCCTTCGTGAAGAGGCCGAAAAGGCCAAGAAGGAACTGTCGTCGGTCGCCCAGTACGAAGTGAACCTGCCGTTCATCAGCATGAACGCCTCGGGTCCGCTGCACCTGAACATCAAGCTGTCGCGCGCCAAGCTGGAAGCCCTGGTCGACGACCTGATCGCCCGCACCATCGGTCCGTGCGAACAGGCCCTCAAGGACGCCGGCCTGAAGAAGAGCGACATCGACGAAGTGATCCTGGTCGGCGGCATGAGCCGCATGCCCAAGGTCCAGCAGGCGGTGCAGGACTTCTTCGGTCGCGAACCCCACAAGGGCGTGAACCCCGATGAAGTCGTGGCGCTGGGCGCGGCCGTTCAGGCCGGCGTTCTGCAAGGCGACGTCAAGGACGTGCTGCTGCTGGACGTCACCCCGCTGACCCTGGGCATCGAGACCCTGGGCGGTGTGTTCACCCCGCTGATCGAACGCAACACCACGATCCCGACCAAGCGCTCGCAGACCTTCTCGACCGCTGACGACAACCAGTCGGCCGTGACGATCCGCGTGTTCCAAGGCGAACGCCCGATGGCCGTCGACAACAAGGTGCTAGGTCAGTTCGACCTGGTCGGCATCCCGCCGGCCCCGCGCGGCGTGCCGCAGATCGAAGTCACCTTCGACATCGACGCCAACGGCATCGTCCAGGTCCACGCCAAGGACAAGGCGACCAACAAGGAGCACTCGATCCGTATCCAGGCCAATGGCGGCCTGTCGGACGCGGACATCGAGCGCATGGTCAAGGAAGCCGAGGCCAACAAGGCCGCGGACGAAAGCAAGAAGCAGCTGGTCGAGGCCAAGAACCAGGGCGAGGCGATCCTGCACTCGACCGAGAAGGCCCTGACCGAATACGGCGACAAGGTCGGCGCGGCTGAAAAGACCGCGATCGAAACCGGCGTTACCGAGCTGAAGACCGCTCTGGAAGGCGAAGACGTCGAGGCCATCCAGGCCAAGACCCAGGCGCTGATCCAGGCCTCGATGAAGCTGGGCGAGGCCATGTACTCGGCCCAGCAGGGCTCGGATGGCGAAGGCGCCGAGGCCGCGGACGATGGCGTCGTCGACGCCGAGTTCGAGGAAGTCGACAACAACGACGACAAGTCGGCGAAGTAATTCGCCATGCGCGCGCTGCGGAACATGCTCTCAAGGTCTGTTCCGCAGCCGCGACCTCTTGACGCTCCGCCCGAAGACGCCTTGCGCCGGGCCGCGCGCTATCCCACCTCTCCTGATATCAACGCCACTTTCGTGGGCCTTTTGGGCGCCAGACGCTGACGATGCGCGACTATTACGAAATTCTCGGCGTGACCCGGACCATCGACGAAGCTGGTCTGAAGTCCGCGTTCCGCAAGCTGGCGATGGAGCACCATCCCGACCGTAACGGCGGCTGCGAAAACGCGACCGGTCGGTTCAAGGAAATCAACGAGGCCTACAGCGTCCTCTCCGACCCGCAGAAGCGCGCGGCCTATGACCGCTTCGGCCATGCGGGCGTCAACGGTCCGCAAGGCGGCGCCGGCGGCTTCGGCGGCCAGGGCTTCGACGCCGGCGACATCTTCAATGATGTGTTTGGGGACGTCTTTGGCGAAATGTTCGGCGGCGGTCGTCGCCAGTCGAACGGTCCCCAGCGCGGCCAGGACCTGCGCTACGACCTGGAGATCTCCCTGGAGCAGGCCTATGCCGGCGCCGAGGTCGAGATCACCGTCCCCGCCGCCATGACCTGCGAGGTCTGCGAGGGCTCGGGCGCCAAGCCGGGCACCAATCCCACCGTCTGCGGCACATGCGGCGGCGCTGGCCGCGTCCGCGCCACGCAAGGCTTCTTCGCGGTCGAGCGCGGCTGCCCGCGCTGCGGCGGCTCGGGCCGTCTGGTGCTGGATCCCTGCCAGAACTGTCACGGCCACGGCCAGGTGCGCCGCGAGCGCATCCTGTCGGTGCGCATCCCGGCCGGCGTCGACGACGGCGCCCGCATCCGCCTGGCGGGCGAGGGCGACGCGGGCGGCCGCGGCGGCCCGCGCGGCGACCTCTACATCTTCCTGTCGGTGATCCCGCACGAACTGTTCGAGCGCGATGGCCTGGACCTCCTCTGCACCGTGCCGGTGCCGATGACCACGGCCGCCCTGGGCGGCGAGATCGAAGCCCCGTGCCTGCTGGGCGGCGAGACCTGCGACGGCGAGTGCAAGATCACCGTCGCCGTCCCCGAAGGCGCCCAGACCGGCAAGACCGTCCGTCTCAAGGGCAAGGGCATGCCGTCCCTGCGCAGCCGCCAGCGCGGCGACCTGGTGGTCGAACTCTTCGTCGAAACCCCGACCCACCTGTCCGCCCGCCAGAAGGAACTGATGCGCGAACTGGCCGGCCTGTGCGGCGAAACCCAGAACCCCAAGTCGGCGAACTTCGTCGGCAAGGCGAAGCGCTTCTGGGAAGAGGTGACGGGGAGCTGATCCATCCCCGAAATTCCTTAATCTCGCCCCTTAACGCCACCCGCGACGCTCTGTAGTTTCGCGCGTCATGAACGCCCACACCTCGACCCCTGCGCACCTTCTCGACCCCACCGGCGCGACGCCGGTGATGCAGCAGTTCTTCGAGATGAAGGCGCGGCAGCCCGATGCGTTGATCTTCTTCCGCATGGGCGATTTCTATGAGCTGTTCTTCGACGACGCCTATCGCGCCGCCGCCGCTCTTGGCATCAGCCAGACGTTCCGGGGCACCCATGCGGGCCAGCCGATCCCGATGGCGGGCGTGCCGCAGCATGCGGCCGAGGCCTATCTCTCCAAGCTGATCCGTCTGGGCTTCAAGGTCGCCGTCTGCGAGCAGATGGAAGACCCGGCCGAGGCCAAGAAGCGCGGCTCCAAGTCGGTGGTCCGCCGCGACATCGTTCGGGTCGTGACGCCCGGCACCCTCACCGAGGACGGCCTGCTGGACGCGCGCGGCGCCAACCGCTTGGCGGCCGTGGCCATTCGCGCCGGCCAGGCGGCCGTGGCGTCGGTCGAACTGTCGACCGGCGAGGTCGAGGTCTTCGCCCTGGCCAAGGAAGGCGTCGCGCCGATCCTGGCGGCCCTGGCGCCGTCCGAGACCCTGGTCGCCGACCGCCTGCTGTCGGACGACACCCTCTCCCAGACGCTGAAGATCTGCGGCGGCCTAGTCCAGCCGATGCCGTCGGCCCTGTCCGAGCCGCAGGCGTCGGAAGCCCGCGTGAAGCGTCTCTATGGCGTCGACACCCTGGATGGCTTCGGCGGGCTGACCCCGGCCGAGATCGGCGCCCTGGGCCTGATCGCCGCCCACCTGGAAATGACCCAGGCCGGCAAGCTGCCGGCGCTGCGCGCGCCGCGTCGCGCGGCCGACGCCGACGTCATGGCCATCGACCCGGCCACACGCGGCAGCCTGGAGATCGACCGCACCCAGACCGGCGACCGCAACGGCTCGCTGCTGGCCTGCATCGACCGCACGGTGACCTCGGGCGGGGCGCGGATGCTGGCCTCGCGCCTGGCCCGGCCGCTGCTGGACACCGCCGCCATCGACCAGCGCCTGGACGCCGTCGAGTGGTTCGTCGAGCACCGCCAGTTGCGCCAGCGTCTGCGCGAAGTGCTGAAGGGCTCTGGCGACATGGCCCGCGCCCTGTCGCGCCTGGCTCTGGGCCGGGGCGGTCCGCGCGACCTGGGGTGCCTGCGCGACACGCTGAAGGTCGGCGAGCGCCTGGCCGGCATGGCGGGCGGCTCGCCCGATCCGCTGTCGCCGCCGCCGTTCGAGCTGGAGCACGCCTTCAAGGCCCTGACCCCGGCGCTGCACGAGGGGCTGTCGCAGTACCTTGAGATCCTGGAGCAGGGCCTCGGCCCCGACCTGCCGGCCCTGGCCCGCGACGGCGGCTTCGTCGCCGCCGGCATCCGGCCCGAGCTGGACCAGGCGCGCGGCCTGCGCGACGACAGCCGCAAGGTCATCGTCGCCCTGGAGGCCCAGCTGACCGTCGAGAGCGGCGTGCCGCTGAAGATCCGCCACAACGGCGTGCTGGGCTATTTCGTCGAGGCCACGGCCGGCAAGGCCGACCCGCTGTTCCAGCCGCCGCTGAACGCCACCTTCATTCACCGCCAGACCCTGGCCAACCAGGTGCGCTTCACCACGGTGGAGCTGGCCGACCTGGACGCCCGCATCGCCCAGGCCGCCGAGCGCGCCCTGGCCATGGAGGTCGCCGCCTTTGAGGACTGGCGCGAGCAGGCCCGCACCCTGGCCGACGCCATCCAGATCGCCGCCGAGGCCCTGGCCCGCATCGACGTCGCCTCGGGCCTGGCCGAGTGGGCCGAGGACGCCGATGCGGTGCGGCCGATCGTCGACAAGTCCTACGCCTTCGACGCCAAGGGCGCCCGTCACCCGGTGGTCGAGGCCGCCGTCAAGCGCGCCGGCGATCCCTATACGCCCAACGACTGCTGCCTGGACGCCTCGGGCGAGACCGGGGCGCGGCTGTCGATCGTCACCGGGCCGAACATGGCCGGTAAGTCGACCTTCCTGCGCCAGAACGCCCTCTTGGCGATCCTGGCCCAGTCGGGATGCTATGTGCCGGCCGCCAGTTTCCGTTTGGGCGTCGTCGATCGCCTGTTCAGCCGTGTCGGCGCGGGCGACGACCTGGCGCGCGGCCGCTCGACCTTCATGATGGAGATGGTCGAGACCGCGGCCATCCTGACCCAGGCTGGTCCGCGCTCGCTGGTCATCCTGGACGAGATCGGTCGCGGCACGGCCACCTATGACGGTCTGGCCATCGCCTGGGCCTGCGCCGAGGCGCTGCACGACACCAACCAGAGCCGCGCTCTCTTCGCCACGCACTATCACGAGCTGGCGACGCTCGAAGAGCGGATGGCCTACGTCTCCAACCTGTCCCTGCGGGCCAAGGAGTGGAACGGCGATCTGGTCTTCCTGCACGAGGCCGCGCCCGGCCCGGCTGACCGCTCGTACGGCGTGCAGGTGGCCAAGCTGGCCGGCGTGCCCGGTCCCGTGGTCGTCCGCGCCCGCGAGGTGCTGGATCGCCTGGAGAGCAAGGACCAGTCGCCGGCCAAGCTGGACGACCTGCCGCTGTTCGCCGTCAGCCAAGCTGCAGCCCAGACCCAGGCGCCTTCCAAAGCGGCGCCGAGCGTCGTCGAGGATACGCTGAGCGATCTGGACGTTGACGGCATGAGCCCCCGCGAGGCCCTGGAGGCGCTCTATCGCCTGAAGGGTCTGCTCAAGACCTAGCGGAAAGCTCTATATAGCCATTATGCCCCGTCGCCTTCGCCCCACCCGCCTGGAACATGTCGTCGACGGTCACGCCCTGCGTGCGCGGCTTTCGGCCGCCGCGCTCGACGCCATCGGCAACGAGGCCGACCAGCGCGCGCGGGCCATCGAGATCCTGAAACAGGCGCTTTTTCGCGGCCGGATGATCGCCAAGGAGCGGCTGGAAAACGGCGCCAGCGGCGTCGAGACCGCCCGCCTGATCAGCGGCGTCACCGACGAGGTGATCACCGCCCTCTACGACTTCACGACGGTGCACGTGTTCCGGGCCCGCAACCCGACCGAGGGCGAGCGCCTGTGCCTGCTGGCCGTCGGCGGCTACGGCCGCTCGACCCTGGCGCCGTTCAGCGACATCGATCTGCTGTTCCTGCGCCCCTACAAGCAGACGCCGCACGTCGAGAGCGTGATCGAGTTCATGCTCTATGCGCTGTGGGACCTGGGCTTCAAGGTCGGCCACGCCTCGCGCACCATCGAGGAGTGCGTGCGCCTCTCGAAGGAAGACTTCACGATCCGCACCTCGATCCTGGAGGCCCGCCGGCTGACCGGCGACGAGCGCCTGGCCGAGGACCTGAAGAAGCGCTTCCGCGACGACGTGGTGAAGGGCACCGGCGCCCAATTCGTCGCCGCCAAGCTGAAGGAGCGCGACGACCGTCAGGCCCGGGCCGGCGCCAGCCGCTACATGGTCGAGCCCAACGTCAAGGAAGGGAAGGGGGGCCTGCGCGACCTCCACACCCTGATGTGGATCGCCGAATATCTGCACCCCGTCGACAAGCCCGAGGACGTCTTCAAGCTGGAGATCTTCTCCAGCCGCGAGATCAAGACCTTCATCCGGGCCTTCGACTTTTTGCATGCGGTGCGGGCGCACCTGCACTTCACGACGGGCCGGCCGGAGGAGCGGCTGACCTTCGACCTGCAGCCCGAGATCGCCCGCCGCATGGGCTATGGCGACCGCGGCGACGCGCCGGCGGTCGAGCGGTTCATGCGCCGCTACTTCCTGATCGCCAAGGAGGTCGGGGCCCTGACCCGCGCCTTCTCGGCCAAGCTGGAAGCCGAGCACTTCAAGAACGAGCCCAAGGGCATCTCGCGGTTCATCCCCGGCGCGCGGCCCAAGCGCAAGGCGCTGGACGTTGAGGGCTTCTACGAGGACGGCGGGCGCCTGAACATCGAGGATCAGTCGATCTTCGAGGCCGACCCGGTCAACCTGATCCGACTGTTCAAGATCGCCGACGAGCGCGACCTTGACCTGCACCCGGACGCCTTCACGGCCGTGACCCGCAGCCTGTCGCTGATCACCTCCAAGGTGCGGCGCGACGAGGAGGCGGCGGCGACCTTCCTGGATCTGCTGGCGCGCGGCAAGCGCAGCTATCGCACCCTGACGCTGATGAACGACGCCGGGGTGCTGGGCCGGTTCATTCCCGAGTTCGGCCGGGTCGTGGCCCAGATGCAGTTCAACATGTACCACTCGTATACGGTGGACGAGCACACCCTGCGGGCTATGGGCGTGATCGGCGACATCGCCGCCGGCCGCCTGGCCGAGGACCATCCGCTGGCGGTGTCGATCATGCCGCTGATCGAGGACCGTGAGGCCCTGTTCCTGGCCATGCTGCTGCACGACACCGGCAAGGGTGGGGTCGGCGGCCAGGAGAAGGCCGGGGCCCGCGCCGCCCGTAGCGCCTGCGAGCGCTTAGGGATCGAGCGGCGCAAGGTCGAGCTGGTCGCCTGGCTGGTCGAGAACCATCTCGTCATGAGCGACTTCGCCCAGAAGCGCGACGTTTCCGATCCCGGCACCGTCGCCGCCTTCGCCCGTATCGTCGAGAACCCCGAGCGCCTGCGCCTGCTCCTGGTGCTGACCGTCGCCGACATCCGGGCCGTGGGCCCGGGGGTGTGGAACGGCTGGAAGGGCCAGCTGCTGCGCGAGCTCTACAACGCCACCGAGGCGGTGTTCCGCGGCGGGCGCGGCAAGGACGCCGCCGCCAACGTCGTGCGCCACCAGGAGAGCGCGGCCGAGTCCGCCCGGGCGGCGCTGCTGGAGACCGATCCGGCGGCCATGGGCTGGGCGACCTCGATGGAGAACGCCTATTTCAGCGCCTTCCCACCGGAGGACCTGCTGGAGCATGCCGGCCTGGCGCGTCGGGCGGCGATCCAGGGCGGGGCGGCCGCGGAGGGTCGGGTTCGGCCCGGCCAGAACGCCGCCGAGATCGTGATCGCCGCCCAGGACCGGCGCGGCCTGTTCGCGGACCTGGCCTTGGCCATCTCGTCGCTGGGCGGCAATGTCGTCGGCGCCCGGGTCTTCACGTCTCGCCAGGGCCAGGCGCTGGACGTCTTCCACGTCCAGGACGTCACCGGCGCGCCGATGGGCTGCGAGAACCCGCGTGCCCTGCGTCGCCTGGCGGACGCGCTGGAAGCCGCCGGCAGGGGCGAGGCCTTGGCCGTCGAGCCGCGCCGGGGCTCAGAGCAATCGCGGGCGGCGGCCTTCTCGATCACCCCGACGGTGGTGGTGGACAACGAGGCCTCCAACGACGCCACCGTGGTCGAGGCCTCGGGCCGCGACCGTCCGGGCCTGCTGCACGCCCTGGCCAAGTCCCTGGCCGACAGCGGCCTCTCCATCCAGTCGGCCCACATCGACGGTTACGGCGAACGCGCGGTCGACGCCTTCTATGTCCAGACCGCTCAGGGCGGAAAGATCACCGAGACCCGCAAGATCAACGCCCTGAAGGCCGACCTGCTGGCCGCCCTGGAGCAAAACGAGGCGGGGGCGCCGGCGGCGCGTCCGGGGCTACGGCGAGCGCGGGCCAGCGTGGCGCGGTAATTAAGATGCTCCCCAGCAATGCGGGGGAGCTGTCGGCGGAGCCGACTGAGGGGGCTAGCTGGAAGGCGGCCGCGTTAGCCCCCTCCGGCCCTCTGGGCCACCTCCCCCGCATCGCGGGGGAGGATCTTACGGGGATTGGAGCGTCCGAAGGCTCGGCGTTCGTGATGTCGGCGTCAGCGAAATCAATCGCTTGTCGATTTTACGCACCATTCCATCATCCGCGTTCACCGCCACCCCATAATCACCTGGTCCCCGTCGCAAGGGGAGGGCGCTTGGATCCGGCCCAAAGCGGCGACGGTGGATAGGTTGAGCGGGGCCGCGTGGTCTCGAAGCGGCTTTGGCCGGGATCTGTTCGTTGGATAGATCCGGGGTCTCGGAAAGGGCCGTCGAGAGGCAATGCGGAGCGACAGGGCGGTGACCGTTAAAGCCGCCTATCGTGGAGCGTCGGGGTCGAGACGGATGTAGCCGATCGACTTGCTCTGCGCCCGTCCGGGGGTTCTTGGAGTCCCGGGCCGATAAGGCCCACGCCCTCCACCCTCACGGACAAGAACAGCCTGGCGGAGCGGTAAGCGAGCCGAAACACAAACAAACCTTACGGTCTCCGGGTTCGCCCGGCCGCTCCGTCGCCTCCCTACATGCCTTCAGCGAGCAATCGCGTGAAGATGCTCCCCCGTGTCACGGGGGAGCTGTCGCGGAGCGACTGAGGGGGCCAGCGCGGCGTTCGCCCAGCTTGCCCCCTCCGACCCTCCGGGCCACCTCCCCCGCAACGCGGGGGAGGATCATCGGCAGCACCTTGACGCCCCTCCCACAAACCCCCAGAAGCCGAACGTGACCGACGCCGTCCCCCCCGCCGCCCCAGACGCCTCGACCCCGCCCGCCAAGAAGGGCGGAGGGCTGCTGAAGTCGTCGGCGATCTATTCGGGCCTGACCCTGGTCAGCCGGTTCATGGGCTTCTTCCGGGATCTCGCCGTCTCGTACCGGATGGGGGCCAGCGCCACCCCGGCGGCGGACGCCTACAACGCGGCCCTGGCGTTCCCGAACCTGTTTCGCCGGTTCTTCGCCGAGGGCGCCTTCGCGGCGGCCTTCGTGCCGGCCTACGCCAAGTCGCTGCAGCGCGACGGCGAGGAGAAGGCCGACATCCTGGCCGGCGACGCCATGGCCACCCTGGCGGCCTCGACCATCATCATCACCGTCATCTGCCAGCTGGCCATGCCCTGGTTGATGATGCTGATCAGCCCCGGCTTCGGTTGGGGCACCGAGAAGTACAAGCTGGCGGTGCTGCTGACCCAGATCACCATGCCCTACCTGCCGTGCATGGCCATCGTCGCTCACCTGTCAGGCGTGCTGAACGCCCGCGACAAGTTCATCCTGTCAGCCGGCGCGCCGATCCTGCTGAATATCGCCACCCTGATCTTCATCCTGCCGCAGACCACGGCGGTGGGCGCGGCCCAGTGGGGTTCGGTCGGCGTGGTCGTGGCCGGCGTCGCCCAGGCGGCCCTGCTGGTCTGGGGCGTCAACAAGTCCGGGGCCAAGGTCCACTGGCGGCTGCCGCGCCTCACCCCCGAAGTGCGCGAGCTGATCGGCAAGGCCATTCCCGGCGCCCTGGCGGCCAGCGCCACCCAGGTCAACATCTTCATCTCCGGCAATCTGGCCAGTCACGTGCCCGGCGGCCGCTCCTGGCTGGCCACCGCCGATCGTCTGTATCAGCTGCCGCTGGGCCTGGTCGGCGTCGCCATCGGCGTCGCCCTGCTGCCGCGCCTGTCGCGGGCCGTCAATTCCGAGGACAAGGCCGACGCCCAGGGCGCGATGGACCAGGCGATCGCCCTGGCCATGGCCCTGACGCTTCCCGCCGCGGCGGCATTGGTGGCCATGCCCGGCTTCCTGTCGGACGGCCTCTACACCCGCGGCGAATTCACCGCCTTCGACGCCAGCCAGACGGCGTCGGCGCTGTTCTTCTACGGGCTGGGCACCCCGGCCTTCGTGTTGCAGCAGCTCTATTCGCGGGCCTTCTTCGCGCGCGGCGACACCAAGAGCCCGATGCGCTTCGCCCTGGTCTCAGTGGCCGTCAACATCGTTCTGGGCATCGCCTTCTTCAACCTGTTCGGGGTGAAGGGCATCGCCGCCGCCACCGCCGTGGCCTCGTGGCTGAATGTCGGCCAGATGGCCTTCGGCCTCTATCGCAAGGGTCATTACAACCCTTCGCTCGACACCTGGTCGCGACTGGCGCGGATCCTGATCGCCAGCCTGGGCATGGGTCTCTTGCTGGCTGCCGCCTCGCACTGGCGGCCTCTGATCGAGGCGCCGCTGCGCGGGATCGGCCTCACCGGCCACGCGATCGGCGCCAAGGAATTCGCCCTGGCCCTGACCTGTCTCGCCGGTCTCGCTGTCTATCCGCCGCTGCTGTTCCTGTTCGGCGGCGTCAAGCCGGCCGAGCTGAAGGCGGCCTTAAGGAGGGGCAAGGCTTGATCCGCGTCCAGCCTGGGGCTAACCAGCAGGGCATGGCTCTGATCGGTCTCCTCGCTGCGCGATGGCGCGGCTCCAACTGACCTTGATCGCCGCGCTTCGGCGCGGACCGCACCTTTGCGCCTCGCCATTTCCAGATTTCTACAGCCAAGGCTGAAGCCATGACCGAACAAGCTCCCGCCACTTATACGGGTCCGTCCCGCGTGCTTTCGGGCGTCCAGCCCTCGGGCGCCCTGCACCTGGGCAACTATCTCGGCGCGCTGGTGAAGTTCACCCGCCTGCAGCACGAGATCGACACCTTCATCTTCGTGGCCGACCTGCACGCCATCACCGTCTGGCAGGACCCGGCGCTGCTGGCCCAGCAGACCCGCGAGATCGCCGCCGCCTACATCGCCTCGGGCCTGGACCCGGACAAGGCGACGATCTTTCCGCAGTCGGCCGTGCGCGAGCACGCCGAGCTGGCCTGGATCTTCCAGTGCACCGCGCGCCTCGGCTGGCTCGACCGGATGACCCAGTTCAAGGAGAAGAGCGGCAAGCACAAGGAGCGCAGTTCAGTGGGCCTCTACACCTACCCGGTGCTGCAGGCCGCCGACATCCTGGTCTACAAGGCCACCCACGTGCCGGTGGGCGAGGACCAGAAACAGCACCTGGAGCTGACCCGCGACATCGCCGGCAAGTTCAACCACGACTTCGGCATTCCCGGCGGCGTCCCGGCCTATTTCCCGCAGCCGGAGCCGCTGATCCAGGGGCCGGGCGCGCGGGTCATGTCCCTGCGCGACGGCTCGGCCAAGATGAGCAAGTCCGACCCGTCGGACTACAGCCGCATCAACCTGACCGACGACGCCGACACCATCGCCGCCAAGGTCAAGAAGGCCCGCACAGACCCCGAACCGCTGCCCGAGACCCTGGAAGAGCTGAGCGCCCGCGCCGAGGCCGACAACCTGGTCGGCATCTTCGCCGCCCTGTCGGGCCAGACGAAAGCCGAGGTTCTGGCCGACTATGCCGGCAAGGGCTTCGGGACCTTCAAGCCGGCCCTGGCCGAGCTGGCGGTCGAGAAGCTGGCCCCGGTCGGCGAGCGGATGCGCGGCCTGCTGGGCGATCCGGCGGTGCTGGACGCCATCCTGGCCAAGGGCGCTCAGAAGGCCCGCGAGGCCGCCGCCCCGACCTTGGCCGAGGTCAAGAAGCTGGTCGGCTTCTGGGGGGCTTGAGGTCTGGGCTGAAGCGGCGTCATCTCACGTCATGACCGACGCCGCTTCCACCGGCCGCCGCAAGTTCCTGGTCGTCGCCGACGACAGCCCGGAGTTCGCCGCGGCGCTGAAATACGCCTGCCGACGGGCGCGCTCGACTGGCGGTCACGTGGCCATGCTGAAGGTCATCGCGCCGGCCGAGTTTGAGCACTGGAGCGGCGTGCGCGAGGAGATCGAGCGCCAGGAACGGGCCGAGGCCGAGGCCCTGCTGCAGAGCCTGGCCGGTCAGGTGGTGGCCGAGACCGGCCTGCCGCCCGAGTTCATCATCAAGCACGCTGACAGCGTCCGCGCCGCCCTGAAGGCTGTGGTCGCCGCTGACCCGACCATCAAGATCCTGATCCTGGCCGCCTCGACCTCTGGCCGCGGCCCCGGCCCCCTGATCTCGGCGATCGCCAAGGAGGGTGTCGGGTTCTCGGGCCGCAAGCTGCCGGTCACCGTGGTGCCCGGCGACCTGACGGACGCGGATATCGAAGCGCTGGCCTAAACCCGCTCCGGGATCCGCACCATCATCCGCTCGTAGCCCTTCACGAAGGTCGAGTAGACGCGCTTGGGTTCTTCCAGGACCTCGATGCGGGGGAAGCGTTTCAGCACCTCTTCCCAGACGATCTTCAGCTGCATCTCGGCCAGGCGATTGCCCACGCAGCGGTGGATGCCGAAGCCGAACGACAGGTGGCGACGGGCCTGGGCGCGGTCGATGATGAAGGCGTCGGCGTCCTCGATCACCGTGTCGTCGCGGTTGCCCGAGACGTACCACATGACGACCTTGTCGCCTTTCTTGATGGTCTTGCCGCTGAGCTCGAAGTCCTCCAGCGCCGTGCGGCGCATGTGGGCTAGCGGGGTCTGCCAGCGGATGATCTCCGAGACCATGTTGGGGATCAGTGAAGGATCCGCGCGCAGCTTGGCCTCTTCCTGCGGGTTCTTGCTCAGGGCGTAGAGGCCGCCCGTCAGCGAGTTGCGGGTCGTGTCGTTGCCGCCGACGATCAGCAGGATGACATTGCCCAGATACTCCATCGGCGGCATGTCTCGGGTGGCCTCGCCATGGGCCAGCATCGAGATCAGGTCCTCGCCCGGCTCGGTCTGGTTGACGCGCTCGTTCCACAGATTGGTGAAGTAGCCCAGGCACTCCAGCAGCTCTGTGCGACGGGCTTCCTCGCTCTCGACCAGGCCGCTTTCGGGCGAGGCGGTGGCGACGTCGGACCAGCGGGTCAGCTTGCGGCGGTCTTCCCACGGGAAGTCGAACAGGGTGGCCAGCATCTGGGTGGTCAGCTCGATCGAGACCTTGTCGACCCAGTCGAACGGCTCGTCGATCGGCAGCGCATCCAGGATCTGGCAGACCCGCTCGCGGATGATGCCTTCCAGGCGACCCAGATTGGCCGGCGAGACGATCGGGCTGACCGTCTTGCGCTGGATGTCGTGCTTGGGCTGGTCCATGGCGATGAACATCGGCAGGACGAAGTCCTCGTCGAAGTCGCGGATGGTGATGCCGCCCAGATGGGCGTCCGACGAGAAGACCTGATGGGTCGTGTCGACGGTCATGATGTCGTTGTAGCGGGTGATCGACCAGTAGGGCCCGATCTCCTCGTCGCCTTTGGACCAGTGGACCGGGTCCTCTTTCCGCAGACGCTCGAAATAGGGCCACATGGCGTCGGCCTGGAACAGGGCCGGGTCCGCCACGTGATAGTCCTCGAGCGGGATGGCGTAGGCCTTGGCGCGCGCCGCTTCCCTCAGGTCAACTGAACCGTCGCTCATCGTGGATCCTCCCAAGGATCGTTGTTCTTTCGGCCATATCGCCAGAAGATGACGCCGGTGTCACTTTTAAAATGCGCCTATGCGTCGCCCTTGCGTCACGCCTTCGTCAGGTCCATCTGTCGGCCATGTTCATTCAGACCGAAACCACGCCCAATCCCGAGGTCCTGAAGTTCCTGCCCGGCCGCGAAGTGCTGGGTGAGGGCGCGCGCGAGTTCCGCACCCCGGAAGAGGGCGACGCCTCGCCGCTGGCCAAGGCCCTGTTCGACCTGGGCGACGTGACGCGGGTGTTCTTCGGTCCCGATTTCCTGACCGTGACCAAGGGCGACGAAGCCCAGTGGCCGCATCTGAAGGCGCCGATCCTGGCCGCCATCATGGACCACTTCACCAGCGGCCGGCCGCTGATGCTGGACGCCGCCAGCGGTGATGGTCACGACGAGGGCGACTACGACGAGGAGTCCTCGCAGATCGTCGCCGAGATCAAGGAACTGCTGGACACCCGCATCCGTCCGGCCGTGGCCCAGGACGGCGGCGACATCGTCTTCTCGCGCTTCGAGCCCAAGACCGGTGTCGTCTGGCTGCACATGCGCGGCGCCTGCTCGGGTTGCCCGTCCTCGTCGGCGACCCTGAAGTCGGGCGTCGAGAACATGCTCAAGCACTATGTGCCGGAAGTGACGCGCGTCGAGCAGACGCTGGGCTGACAATTGGGATTGGGGGCGCCTTGCGAGGCGCTGGACGAGCTCTTATTGTAACCTGACAAGTTACTGATGGATTGTCAGGGATTATCCATGGCCAAGCTCGACGCTACGGCGCTCGCCCAACTGTTCACCGAAGCCCGCACGCGCAACGGCTGGAAGCCGGACGCCATTCCCGAAGCGGTGCTGCGCGAACTGTACGACCTGGTGAAGTTCGGCCCGACGGCGGCCAACGCCACGCCGGCCCGCTTCATCTTCGTCAGCAGCCCCGAAGCCAAGGCCAAGCTGGCCGCGCTGGCCTCGGGCTCGAACGCGCCGAAGATCCTGGCCGCGCCGGTGACAGTGATCGTCGGTTACGACCTCGACTTCCCCGAGACTCTGCCCAAGCTGTTCCCGCACGCCCCGGGCGCCAAGGACTGGTTCAACGATCCGGTCGCCAAGGAGTGGGGCGCGCTGCGCAACAGCTCGCTGCAAGGCGGCTATTTCATCCTCGCCGCGCGGGCCCTGGGCCTGGATGTCGGCCCGATGTCGGGCTTCGACAACGCCGGCGTCGATGCGGCGTTCTTCGCGGGCGCGAACATCAAGAGCAACTTCATCGCCTCGATCGGCTACGGCACCGACGAAGGCCTGTTCCCGCGCAATCCGCGCCTGGACTTTGCGGAAGCGGCGCAGATCGTCTGAGTCGAATGAGGTGACGGCGGCGGGGTCTTGGGGCTAGATTGCCCTCATGACCCTGCGCCACACCCTCCTCGCCCTGCCGCTCGTCATGCTGGCCGCCTGCGGGCCGGCCAAGAAGGACGAGGCCTCCGCGCCCGCGCCGGAAGCCGCTGAAACCAAGACCCCGGCCACCGTCGCCGTCACGCCCTATGCCGACGGACCGCTGAAGGTGACCCAGGACGGCGTCGGCCCGATCACGGCCGCGACCGCCTTCGACATTCCCACCATCCAGGCCCTGTTCCCGAAGGCCAAGGTCGAGCAGGCCTTCATCCACTTCGGCCAGGGTCCGGCCCTGCCGATCATCAATGTCGAGCAGGACAACGTCCCGCTGCTGGAGATCGGCAAGGGCGAAGAGGGCGCTATCGGCTATATCCGCGCCGCCTCGGACCCCGTGGCCGGTCCGCGTGATGAGAAGCTGCTGGCCAAGTGGGACGCTGTCGGCTTCACCGCTGACCAGTGCCGCGCTGGCGAAGGGCGCGAGGTCAACGCCGTGATCTGCGTTCGCGCCGACGCCCCGACCGTCTCCTACGTGTTCGGCGTGCCCGGCTGGACCAAGGGCGGCGTGCCGCCCGAGGCGACGCTGAAGGCCAAGGCGCAGTTGAACGAACTGCACTGGCGTCCGGCCGAAGGCGCCGTGGTCGGCGCCGGCTGATTCATGATCCTGTCGATCGACACCTGCCTCGGCGCCAGCTCGGTCGCCGTGCTGGATGGCGAGCGCGTGCTCGCGACCCTGTCCGAGCCGATGACCCGCGGGCACCAGGAGCGCATCGGCATGATCGCGCGCGAGGCCATGTCCGAGGCGGGCGTCGCGTTCGATGCCCTGACCCGCATCGGCGTCACGGTCGGGCCGGGCTCGTTCACCGGCCTGCGCGTGGGCCTGGCCTTCGCCAAGGGCCTGGCCACGGCCCTGTCGATCCCCTGCGTCGGCGTCACCACCCTGGAGGCCATGGCCTTCGGCGTTTCCGGCTTCACCGCCGCGGTGCTGGATGCGCGGATGAGCCAGGTCTATATCCAGATCTTCTCTGATGGGGTCTCGCTGATGGCCCCCGACGCCCTGGAGCTGGGCGAGGCCGCCGCACGCCTGGCCGAGCTTCATTCGGGCGGCCCCGCGACCCTGGTCGGCTCCGGGGCGCCGCTGCTGGCCGACATGATAAGCGGGGCGACGATCCTGACCCCGGCCGCGCCCGATCCGGTCGCCGTGGCCCGTCTTGCGGCCGCGCGCCCCACCCCATCCCATTCGCCCCGGCCGCTGTATCTGCGCGCGCCCTATGCGACGTTGCCTGCTGCATGAACCTGCGTCCCGTCGGCTCCGAAGCCGCGTTCGATCTTGCCGACCTGCACGACAAGGCCTTCGACCGGCCCTGGACGGCGGTGGACCTGGACGAGCTGCTGAAATCCCCCGGCGCCTTCGCCGTGCTGGGCGAGGCGGGCGAGCCTGCGGAAGGCAAGGGCTTCATCCTGTGTCGGTCGATCGCCGGCGAGGCCGAGATCCTGACCATTGCCGTCGATCCCGCCGCGCGCCGCCGCGGCTGGGGCGCGGCCCTGGTCGAGATGGCCGCCGGCATCGCGACCGAAACCCGCGCCGAGGCCCTGTTCCTGGAGGTCGCAGACGACAATCTGGCGGCCATCGCCCTCTACCAGGCGACCGGATTCTTCAAGGTTGGCGTGCGGAAGGGCTATTATCCCCACCCGGATGGCGCCAAGGACGCGCTTGTGATGCGGCGGGCGCTTAACACTTAAGAGCCGATTGCCTATCTTGCCGCGACTCAGACGGAGGCTCCGCCTTGGATCGACTTGAAAAAGCCTGCATCGAAAAAGGCATGCGCATGACGGACCAGCGCCGCGTGATCGCGCGCGTGCTGTCGTCGGCCGAGGACCACCCGGACGTGGAAGAGCTGCACCGCCGCGCCCACGCCATCGACCCGCACATCTCGATCGCCACGGTCTATCGCACCGTGCGCCTGTTCGAGGAGAGCGGCATCATCGAGCGCCACGACTTCCGCGACGGCCGCTCGCGCTACGAAGAGACGCCCGATCACCACCACGACCACCTGATCGACATGAAGACCGGCAAGGTCGTCGAGTTCGTGGACGAGGAGATCGAGGCCCTGCAGCACACGATCGCCAAGAAGCTCGGCTACAAGCTGATCGATCACCGGCTGGAGCTGTATGGGGTCCCGCTGGAGGACTAGGCGACGGAGGGGCTTCACAGGCCCCGCCCTTGCGGAAGCTCCCGGCCGCCCCCATAAACTCGGCGGATGAGCGAGACCCCGCAAAAGCGCCTCTTTATCAAGACCTACGGCTGTCAGATGAACGTCTATGACAGCGAGCGCATGGCTGATGTCCTGCGCCCGCTGGGCTATGGCGTGGTCGACGACCCCGAGGGCGCGGACCTGGTGGTGCTGAACACCTGCCACATCCGCGAGAAGGCGACCGAAAAGGTCTATTCCGAACTCGGCTACATCAAGCAGATGAAGGATCGGAAGGCCAAGGACGGCGGTCGCATGACCATCGCCGTGGCCGGCTGCGTCGCTCAGGCCGAGGGCAAGGAGATCATGCATCGCCAGCAGGCGGTGGATCTGGTCGTCGGCCCGCAGGCCTATCACCAGCTGCCCGAGCTGATCGCCCGCGCCCACCGCGCGACCGGCGAACGCCTGGCCGCCGACTTCGCGGCCGACGAAAAGTTCGACGCCCTGCCGGCCGAGCGCCACGTGACCGGAGTCACCGCGTTCCTGACCGTGCAGGAGGGCTGCGACAAGTTCTGCACCTTCTGCGTGGTGCCCTATACGCGCGGCGGCGAGTGGTCGCGGCCGGTGAACGACATCGTCGAGGAAGCCAAGCAATTGGCCGGCAAGGGCGTGCGCGAGGTCACTCTGCTGGGCCAGAACGTCAACGCCTATGACGGCGACGGCTCTACGCTCGCCAAGCTGGTGCGCCAGCTGGCGAAGATCGATGGCCTGGATCGCATCCGCTACACGACCAGTCACCCGCGCGACATGGGCGAGGATCTGATCGAGGCTCATGGCGAGCTGCCGGAGCTGATGCCCTATCTGCACCTGCCGGTGCAGGCGGGCAGCGACAAGATCCTCAAGGCCATGAACCGCGACCACACGGCCGAAAGCTACGTGAAGCTGATCGAGAAGATCCGCGTCGCGCGTCCGGACATCGCCATGAGCGGCGACTTCATCGTCGGCTTCCCCGGCGAGCGCGACGGCGACTTCGAAAAGACCCTGGAACTGGTCCGCGAGGTCGGCTTCGCCTCGGCCTTCTCGTTCAAATATTCGCGCCGTCCCGGAACGCCCGCCTCGGCCATGCCCGGCCAGGTCGACGAGACGGTCAAGGCCGAGCGTCTGGAGCGCCTGAACCAGCTGCTGGACGAGCAGCAGCGGGCCTTCAACGCCAGCCAGGTCGGCAAGACCATGCCGGTGCTGTTCGAGAAAGCCGGCCGCCACCCTGGCCAGGTCGTGGGGCGCAGCCCATATCTGCAGGCCGTCCACGCCGAGGGCGGAGACCATCTGATCGGGACGATCGTTCCGGTTCGCATCGACAGCGCCGCCAAGATGAGCCTGGGCGGCGTGCTGGAAGTCCAACCCACGCTGGAGACCGCTTGAGTCGCACCCCTGAGTTCCTGCCGCTGTCCGACGACGCGGTCCACGCTGTTTCCGGGCCTTCCGGGCGCCATGCGGCGTTGGTCGAAGACGCCTTCAAGGTGCTGATCGAGACGCCGGGCGGCGGCGTCACCATCACCGGTGACGCGCGTGGCCGCACCGGCGCCAAGCGGGTGCTGCAAAGCCTGGCCGATCGCGCCGACGCCGGCGAGGAAGTGGTCGAGGCCGATGTCCGCATCGCCATCGGCAGCTCACAGGAGACCGGCGGCCAGGCCTCGCCCCGCGCGGTGCGCAAGGGCAATGTCTCGCCCAAGACCAAGGGCCAGGCCCGCTACATGGAGGCCATGGCCAGCTATCCGCTGAGCTTTGGCCTGGGTCCGGCCGGCACCGGCAAGACCTTCCTGGCCGTGGCCCATGGGGCCGGCATGCTGCTGCGCGGCGAGGTCGATCGCCTGATCGTCACCCGTCCCGCCGTCGAGGCCGGCGAAAAGCTGGGCTTCCTGCCGGGCGACCTGAACGAGAAGGTCGATCCCTACATGGCCCCGGTCTGGGAGGCCCTGACCGACATCATGGGCGCCGACCAGCTGCGCCGGCGTCGTGAGAAGCTGGAGATCGAGGTGGCTCCGATCGCCTTCATGCGCGGCCGCACGCTGGCGCACGCCTTCGTCATCGTCGACGAGGCCCAGAACTGCTCGCGCCTGCAGATGAAGATGGTCCTGACCCGCCTGGGCGAAGGCGCGCGCATGGTCGTCACCGGCGATCCGACCCAGGTCGACCTGCTGAACCCGCGCGACTCGGGCCTGGCCCACGCCGTGTCGATCCTGGAAGGGGTCGAGGGCGTTTCGGTCTCGCGCTTCACCTCGGCCGACGTCGTGCGCCACCCGCTCGTCGAGCGGATCGTAAAGGCCTATGACGCGGACGCGGCGCAGAATACACCCCGCTAACATGACCATCACCGTAGACATCGAGATCGAGGACGAAGCCTGGACGGCCGCCGCGCCGGAGGCCGAGGCCCTGGTCTGGCGCGCGGCCCAGGCCGTGCTGGACGCCCATGAGGACATCGAGGGCCAGGGGATCACCATCCTGCTGACCGACGACGACAGCGTCCAGGCCCTGAACCGCGACTTCCGCCAGAAGGACTATGCGACCAACGTCCTGTCCTTCCCGTCGCCCAAGGGACCGGAGGCCAATCCGGAAGGCCAGATCGGCGACATCGCCCTGGCTTTCGGCGTCTGCGCGCGCGAAGCGGCCGAGCAGAACAAGACGTTGGCGCACCACCTGCAACATCTGGTGGCGCATGGCGTGCTACATCTCCTAGGATACGACCACGAGAACGACGAAGAGGCCGAGGCCATGGAGTCGTTCGAACGTGAGATCCTGGCGGGCCTGGACGTTCCAGACCCATATGCCGGGGATGAAGAGGAACGCTGACGGGCCATGCCCAGCGACGACCCTAGTCCACAGCCCGCCGATCCGGCTCGAAAAAGCCGAGGCGTGCGGGCGTTTCTTCGGCGTGTCGGCAAGCAGCTGATCGCCCTGGGCGCGGAGCCCCTGCGGCCTTCCAAGAAAGTGAAGGCCGCGGCCAGCGCGCTCAACATGGTCGATCAGGCCCAGGCCTTTCAGACCTTGCGCGTCGCCGACGTGATGACTCCGCGCATCGACATCGTGGCGGTCGAGCTGACCACGCCGTTCGAGGCGGTGGTGGCCCGGTTCGCCGAGGCCGAGCACACCCGGATGCCGATCTACGACGAGAACCTCGATGCGCCCGTCGGCGTCGTCCACATCAAGGACGTCTTCCGCCTGCTGGCCGATGACGAGCGCACTCCCGCCCCCGGCGACCAGGTCCTCAAGACCCTGCGCCGTGACGCGCTGTACGTGCCCGCCTCGATGAAGGCCGCCGACCTGCTGCTGCGCATGCGCACCAAGCGTATCCACATGGCCCTGGTCATCGACGAGTTCGGCGGCACCGATGGTCTGGTGTCGATGGAAGACCTGATCGAGGCGGTGGTCGGCGAGATCGACGACGAGCACGACACCGTCGCCGTGGCCGGCGTCATCGCCCGTCCGGGCGGCCTGTTCGACGCCGACGCCCGCGCGCCGCTGGAAGAGCTGGAGGCCGCTCTCGGCTGCGCCCTGGCGCCGGCCGACATGGACGAGGACATCGACACCGTCGCCGGCCTCGTCGTCGCCCTGGCCGGCCAGGTGCCGCAGCGGGGCGAGATCGTGGTTCACCCCGACGGTTACCTGTTCGAAGTGCTGGAGGTCGACCAGCGCCGCATCCGCCGCGTCCGGGTCCGTCCCGCGCCCCAGGCCGTGATCGAGCCCGTCACCGCGGACGCCGCCGCCTCGTGATCGCGGTCTGGACCCGCTTTCGTGCGCGGCCCTGGAGCGGGCCGCTGCTGGCGTTGTTTTCGGGTCTCGCCGCGGCCCTAGCCCATCCGCCGTTCGGCGTGTTGCCTGGGCTTCTGGGCTACGCCCTGCTGTTGCACCTGCTGGACAGCGCTCATGCCGAGAAGCCGTTGCGTTCGGCCTTCTGGCGCGGCTGGCTGGCGGGCGTGGGCTATTTCGGCCTGGGCACCTGGTGGCTGGGCGAGGCCTTCATGGTCGACGCCGCCAACCAGGGCTGGATGGCCCCGTTCGCGATCGGGGCCATGGCCGGCGGCCTGGCGCTGTTCTGGGGCCTTGCGGGTCTTCTCTATCGTGTCGTCCGACCGAACAGCGCCTGGCGGATCCTGACCTTCGCCGGGGTGTTCGCCGCCCTGGAATGGGCGCGCGGCCATGTGCTGACCGGTTTCCCCTGGAACCTGCCGGGCGAGACCTGGAAGGCCGGCGGCCTGCCGTCGCAGGCCGCCGCCCTGGTCGGCGCCTACGGCCTGACCTGGATCACCCTGGCCATCGCCGCCGCCCCCGCCGTCTGGCGCCAGGAGCGAGGCGGCAAGACCGCGCTGGGCGCGGCTGCGGCTGGTCTCGTGGGGCTCTATGCCTACGGCGCGATCGCCATCGCCCGACCGACGTCTCAAGGCGCCCCGATCACCGTGCGGATCGTCCAGGCCGACATCCAGCAGGACCTCAAGTGGGACCCGGTCCGCTTCGCCCAGATCGTCCAGTCCTATGTGTCGCTGACCGCCAAGCCCTATGCCGGCAAGCCCGCCGACATCGTCATCTGGCCCGAGGGCGCTCTGCCGGCCTCGCTGAACGAGGTCCTGGCCCCCGGGATCTGGACCCGCAAGGCGATCACCGACTCCCTGCAGCCCGGTCAAACCCTGCTGATCGGCGGCTATCGCCAGGACGGTCCGCTCGACAAGCCGGTCTACTACAACAGCCTGGCCGCCCTGCGCCGCACGGCCGACGACATCGAGGTTGTCGGGATCTACGACAAGCACCGGCTGGTGCCGTTCGGCGAGTATCTGCCCGCCGACGCCTTCCTGACCGCGATCGGCTTCAAGAGCATGGCTCATCTGGGCGACGGCTTCGAGACCGGCCCGCGCCCGGCGCCGCTGCGGGTGCTGCCCGACCTGCTGGTCCAGCCGCTGATCTGCTACGAAAGCCTGTTTCCCGGCCTGGCCCGCAAGGATCCTGATGTCCGGGTGCTGATCAATATCTCGAACGACGCCTGGTTCGGGGTGACGTCCGGGCCGTTGCAGCATCTCAACCTGGCCAGCTATCGCGGCATCGAGAGCGCCCGGCCGATCCTGCGTGCGACGCCGACCGGGGTCAGTGCGGTGATCGATGCGCGTGGTCGAATCACCCCCGGTGCGCGCCTGAATCTAGGACAAAGTGGGGTGATCGACTCGGTTATACCGGGGAAGGGTGAGTCTACACCCTTCGACAACTTGGGGGATTGGCCGTTTTTGGCGCTTCTACTGATATCTGCGGTTGCGTCAGCTCGCCTCCGGGCAGGTAAAACCTGATCCTCTATTGCGTGCACGGCCAACTTGAGCTGAATTGAAACAGCAATTTCAGCGATTAAGCGTGCGTATGAGCGAGTCTGCGGATACCGAGCGTCACCCCAACCCCGTCGATCTTCACGTCGGGGCGCGCATCCGCATGCGCCGGAAAATCCTGGGCGTCAGCCAGGAGCGTCTGGCCGACGACCTGGGCCTGACCTTCCAGCAGATCCAGAAATACGAGCGCGGAGCCAACCGGGTCAGCGCCAGCAAGCTATATGAAATCGCCAAGAGCCTGCAGTCGCCGGTCGGCTATTTCTTCGAGGGTCTCGTCGACGCCACGACAGGGATGTCGGAGACCGGCGACAACTTCGTGCACGACTTTCTGATGACCGACGAAGGGCTGGAGCTGGCGACGGTGTTCCCGCGCATCAGCCGCGCCAAGGTGCGTCGCCGGATCCTCGACCTCGTCCGATCGATGGCCGACGAAGAGGCGCAGGACGGCCTGAGCAGCTAGAAAAGCCGGCTTTTCGCGGATTTTCGCGGATTCTGGGGGCATTCACAGGTTCTCTGACTTGCTCGCATAAACATATCTTTATATGGTTTCGGTCCAATTGGGCGCTGAACTGGGCGGCTATCCGCCCGCGCGTGTCTTCATGACCGGAGCTGTCTCTTGAGCCGTTCGTCCTACATCTTCACCAGCGAGAGCGTTTCCGAAGGTCACCCCGACAAGGTCGCCGACCGGATCAGCGACACCGTCGTCGACGCCTTCCTGACGGCCGACCCCGAGGCGCGCGTCGCCTGCGAGACCCTGGTCACCACCAACCGCATCGTGCTGGCCGGTGAAGTCCGCGCCGGCAAGCCGGATGGCGACAAGAAGGCCAACAAGGAGCTGACCAAGGACATCCTGAAGTCCCTGGAGCCCAAGGTTCGCGCCGCCATCAAGGACATCGGCTACGAGCAGAAGGGCTTCCACTGGGAGAAGGCCAAGTACTCGAACTTCCTGCACGGCCAGTCGGCGCACATCGCCCAGGGCGTGGACGCCACCGACAAGAAGGACGAAGGCGCCGGCGACCAGGGCATCATGTTCGGCTACGCCAGCACCGAGACCCCGGAGCTGATGCCGGCCACGCTGCAGTACAGCCACAACGTCCTCAAGCGCCTGGCCGAGCTGCGTCACAGCGGCGAGCTGTCGGAGCTGGAGCCCGACGCCAAGAGCCAGGTGACCCTCGAGTATGATGGCGCCGGCCGCCCGCAGCGCGTCGTCTCGATCGTCGTGTCGCACCAGCACAAGAAGAAGATCGACGGCAAGGCCGCGACCTCCAAGCGCGTGCTGGACCTGATCAAGCCGCACATCCTGCCGATCTTCCCGGACGGCCTGATCACCAAGAAGACCCAGTGGCTGGTCAACCCGACCGGTCGCTTCGAGATCGGCGGTCCGGACGGCGACGCCGGTGTCACCGGCCGCAAGATCATCGTCGACACCTACGGCGGCGCGGCCCCGCACGGCGGCGGCGCGTTCTCGGGCAAGGATCCGACCAAGGTCGATCGTTCGGCCGCCTATGCCTGCCGCTACCTGGCCAAGAACGTCGTGGCCTCGGGCCTGGCCGACCGCTGCACCATCCAGATCGCCTATGCGATCGGCGTGGCCCAGCCGGTCTCGTTCCACGTCGACCTGCACGGCACCGGCAAGGTGGATCCGGCGATCCTGGAAAAGGCCCTGCCGCAGCTCATCGGCGGCGCCACCCCGCGCGCCATCCGCGAGCACCTGCAGCTGAACCGTCCGATCTACGCCCGCACCGCCGCCTACGGCCACTTCGGCCGCACGCCGGACAACGAAGGCGGCTTCTCGTGGGAGAAGACCGACCTCGTGGGCGAGCTGAAGGGCCTAGCGTAAGCCTTACTCTTCGATCCCTTAGGAAGCGGGCTCCGATCCATCCGGGTCGGAGCCCGTTTTCATTTCGCCTTCAAAGCTCTAAGACGCCGCCCCATGACCTCCGCTCCCATTCCCCACGGGCCGCTGCGCTCGTTCGGCCGCCTGAAGTCGCGTCCGGTGAAGCCGCGCCAGCAGGCCCTGCTCGACACCCTGCTGCCCGAGATCGCCGTGCCCCAGGGCCCGTTCCAGCCGCGGGACCTGATGCCGGACGCCAAAGCCGTCTGGCTGGAAATCGGCTTTGGCGGCGGCGAGCACATGGCCGAGCAGGCCGGCCGCGCGCCCGAGACCCTGGTGATCGGCGCCGAGCCCTTCGTGAACGGCGTGGCCAGCGCCGTGCGTCACGTCGAGGAGCAGGCCCTCAAGAACGTCCGCATCCACGAAGGCGACGCCCGCGATGTCGTGGACTGGCTGCCCGACGCCTGCCTGGACCGGGTCTTCATCATGTTCCCCGACCCCTGGCACAAGGCGCGCCACAACAAGCGCCGCCTGATCCAGCCGGAATTCGTCGCGAGACTGGCGCGGGTGATGAAGTCCGGCGCTCGCCTGCGCTTCGCCACCGATTGGGCCGACTATGGCGAGTGGACGACCGAGCGCGTGCTGGCCGATCCGAACTTCCGCTTCGAAGACGCGGACGCCGATCGCAATGCGATCCCGGCCGACCACGTCACGACGCGCTACGAGGAAAAGAAGCTGGGCGACTGCGCCCCGGTGTTCCTGGACTTCATCCGGGCCTGAAACTGAAAAGGGCCGGCGTTTCCGCCGGCCCTTCAGAACCCTAGTAGGTCTCGTTGTAGCGCTTGATCGCGGTACGGATGATGTCGGCGGTCTCGTCGATATCGGCCCAGCCGCTGATCTTGGTCGACTTGCCCTTTTCCAGATCCTTGTAGTGCTGGAAGAAGTGGGCGATCTGCTCAGTCAGGATGGTGGGCAGGTCGCGCCAGCTGGACACGCCCGTGTAGAACGGGTGCAGCTTGTCGACCGGCACGGCCAGGATCTTTTCGTCCGAACCGGCCTCGTCGACCATCATCAGGGTGCCGATCGGGCGGCAGCGGATGATCGCGCCGGGCACCACCGGGGTCGGGCCCACGACCATGATGTCGGCCGGATCGCCGTCGTCGGCCAGGGTGTGCGGAATGAAGCCGTAGTTGGCCGGATAGAACATCGCGGTGTGCAGGAAGCGGTCGACCATCAGCGCGCCGCTGGCCTTGTCGATCTCGTACTTCACCGGCTCGCCGCCTTGCGGGATTTCGATGATGGCGTTCAGGTCGTAGGGCGGATTCTCGCCCGTCGGAATCTTGGAGAGGTCCATTGTGACTCTTTTTGATCTTAGAGGTCCGCGGGGAGGCGCGGCCTGCGCGGGGGCTTCTATAGGCCAGAATTGCTGCGGCGCGGAAGCCGGTGTCGGAGATTTCGCCCCGGAGAGTCGACAAGGTCGATCCGGTCGCCTATAAATCGCTCTACATCGTCCGTCAGCGCTAGATGGCGCTTTCGAGCGGCGGCCCGAAAGGCTGCCGCTTTTTGTTTGGCTGTCACTCCGCTCCTCAGGGCGGTAACGAAACGGCCCCGAGTGAGTTGAGAGAACGTGCGCGGCAAGACGCAGGAAGATCGTGACCTGATCGAGTTGCTCGATCCCATCGCCGAAAGCCTCGGCTATGAGATCGTGCGTCTGCGCCTGATGGGCGGGACGGAACAGCGCCGTCTGCAGATCATGGCCGAGCATCCGCTGCAGGAAGACGGCTCGGGCGGCGACATGAACGTCGAGGACTGCGCGCGCCTGTCGCGAGGCTTCTCGGAAATTCTCGACCCCGCCGATCCGATCTCCGGCGAATACACGCTGGAGGTTTCCAGCCCCGGCATCGACCGTCCGCTGACCCGCCTGAAGGATTTCGACGACTATGCCGGCCTGGAGGCCCGCATCGAACTCGACCGCGTGGCCGAGGGCCGCAAGCGCTTCAAGGGCGAACTGGCCGGTATCGAAGACGACCAGGTCGGCCTGAACATCGAAGGCGAAGACGACGTCACCGTCTACTTCCCCTTCGCCTGGATCATCGACGCCAAGCTCGTCATGACCGACACCTTGATGGAGCGGGGCGCCAAGCAGCGCGCCGCCCGTCTCCAATCCGACAACGAAGACCTGTCCGAAAGCGAAGAGGACTGACCATGGCCATCGGCATTGCCGCCAACCGGCTCGAACTGCTGCAGATCGCCGACGCCGTCGCGCGCGAAAAGGGCATCGAGAAGGAAGTCGTCATCGAGGCGATCGAGGACGCCCTGCAGAAGGCCGCTCGCGCCCGCTACGGCGCCGAGCACGACATCCGCGTCAAGATCGACCCGCGCACGGGCGAGACGACGCAGAAGCGCGTGATCGAGGTCGTCTCGGACGATACCGAGATGGAAGGCGAGATCGGCAAGGTCCAGCTGTCGATCGCCAAGCGCACCTGGCGCGACGCCGAGATCGGCAAGGTCTACGAAGAAGCTCTGCCGCCGTTCGAGATCGGCCGCGTCCAGACCCAGATGGCCCGCCAGGTCGTCATGCATAAGGTCCGCGAAGCCGAGCGCGAGCGTCAACACGAAGAATACAAGGATCGCGTCGGCGAGATCGTCAACGGCAGCGTCAAGCGCGTCGAGTACGGCAACGTCATCGTCGACCTGGGCCGTGGCGAAGGCATCATGCGCCGCGACCAGTCGATCCCGCGCGAGAACTTTAACGTCGGCGACCGCATCCGCGCCTACATCTACGACGTCCGTCGCGAGACCAAGGGTCCGCAGATCATGCTGAGCCGCGCGCACGGCGGCTTCATGGCCAAGCTGTTCGCCCAGGAAGTGCCGGAAGTCTACGACGGCGTCATCGAGATCCGCGCCGTGGCCCGCGACCCGGGCTCGCGCGCCAAGATGGCCGTCATCTCGAACGACAGCTCGATCGACCCCGTCGGCGCCTGCGTCGGTATGCGCGGTTCGCGCGTGCAGGCCGTCGTGGCCGAGCTGCAGGGCGAGAAGATCGACATCATCCAGTGGTCGGAAGATGAAGCCACCTTCATCGTCAACGGCCTGGCCCCCGCCGAAGTCTCCAAGGTCGTCATGGACGAGGAAGACGAGCGCGTCGAAGTCGTGGTGCCGGACGAACAGCTGTCGCTGGCCATCGGCCGCCGCGGCCAGAACGTCCGTCTGGCCTCGCAGCTGACCGGCTGGCAGATCGACATCATGACCGAGAGCCAGGAGAGCGAGCGCCGTCAGCGCGAGTTCGCCGAGCGCACGACCCTGTTCCAGGAAGCCCTGGACGTCGACGAGGTCATCGCCCAGCTGCTGGTCACCGAAGGCTTCGCCGCGGTGGAAGACGTGGCCTATGTCGAGTCGCACGAAGTCGCCTCGATCGAGGGCTTCGACGAGGAGACCGCCGAGGAACTGCAGGCCCGCGCCCGCGAATTCCTGGAAAAGGAAGCCGCCGCCCTGGACGCCAAGCGCGTCGAACTGGGCGTGCAGGACGAGGTCCTGGCCGTCGAGGGCGTGACCCTGGCCATGGCCGTCGCCCTGGGCGAAGGCGATGTGAAGACTGTCGAGGACCTCGCCGGTCTGGTACCGGACGACATGCGCGGCTGGTTCGAGAACAAGGGCGGCGAGCGCGTGCGCGAGCCGGGCATCCTGGAAAGCTTCAACCTGTCGCCGGAAGACGCCGAAGCGCTGATCATGCGCGCCCGGATCGTCATGGGCTGGGTCGAGGCCCCGCCGGAGCCGGAATACGAAGAGGTCGAGGCTGAGGCCGAAGCCGAAGGTGAATTCGAAGGTGAAGCCGAAGAGGTCGCCGCCGAAGACGCTCCGGCCGAGGACGCCGCCCCGGAAGAAGAGGCCTAAGCCCCTTCGAGCGTTGAATGACGGCCTCGCGGAGCAATCTGCGGGGCCGTTCGCTATTCCAGAAAGATCATGACCGAAGCCCCTGCCCCCAAGACCCACGCCGAAGCCAATCGTCTGCGCAAGGACATCGTCCTGGGCGAGGCGACGGACGAGGCGCGCCTGGTCCGCTTCGTGGCGGGGCCGGACGGGGTCGTGACGCCCGACGTGGCGAGAAAGTTGCCAGGCCGGGGCATCTGGGTCGGCGCCGACCGAGCGTCGGTGGCCTTGGCCGCCAAGAAGGGCCTCTTCTCTCGCGCGGCCAAGACCAAGCTGACCGCGCCGGCGGACCTGGCCGACCAGGTCGAGGCCCTGCTGGCCCGCCGCGTGCTGGACAGCCTGGGTCTTGCGCGCAAGGCCGGGACCATTATCTCTGGTTTCGAAAAGGTGGTCGCGGCCCTCGCCACGGGCAAGGTCGCCTGGCTGATCGAGGCGTCAGACAGCGCCGAAGACGGTCGCCGCAAGATCCTTTCCGCTGCTCGAAAGCCCGCCAGACCGCCCCGTTTGCTGGGTGCGTTCACATCGGACGAATTGGGTTTGGCCTTGGGCGGGGAGAATGTGATACATACGGCGCTCCTCGCCGGACCTGGCATTGATCGATGGACTTTGGACGTCGAGCGCTTATCAGGCTTCCGGCCGCTTACCCCGCCTGAATGGGCGACGAGCGGGCGTGAGGAAAACCCGGAAGCTTGATGGGCTTCCGGACTTAAGTGGGAGCGGGCCTGTTCGCTCCCGGCCGGCTTTGCCGGCCAGATTTTAAGTTAGGGAGCGAGCCTGTTCGCTCCCGGCCGGTCTTGCCGGTCAAGCACAGGCTCTAGAGTTTTTCGACCGCACCGAGCGGTCGATGCGATCGAAAGACTCTAGAATCTTTGACGTGGGGCGTGGTCATCCGGGCTGCGTCCGTGAGTGAAGGGTCGGGAAACGCGCTTGCTTCGGCAGGTACGTCCAGGCCCCTTTCTCACATGGAAAGAACGGTTTTTTTAGCCGGGTACCGCCTGGCGGAAGTACAAGCGAGCGCATGAGCGACGAGAACGAAAACGGCCGTAACGGCAATCGACCCCCGATGACGCTGAAGCCCCGCCAGGGCTCGGTGAGCGCCGGGGTCGTGAAGCAAAGCTTCAGCCACGGCCGGACCAAGACGGTGGTGGTTGAAACCAAGCGCACGCGTCCGCATGCGCAAGCAAGCGGCAATCTCGCCGCGCCGTCTTCGGCCGAGCGTCGTCACGACGCCCCGCCGCCGCGTTCGTCGCAGCCGCAAGGCGGTTCGGGCGGCAGCGGCTCGGCCGGTGGTCTGTCGCAGGAAGAACTGCGCGCTCGCCAGCGCGTCGTCGACGCTGCTCGCGAGAACCAGGCCCGTCAGGCTGCCGATCAGGCTGCTGCGGAAGCCCGCGCTCGCGCCGCTCAGGAAGCGGCTCAACGCGAAGCCGCGGCCAAGGCCGCCGCTGAACGCGCCGCCGCGGCCGCTGCTGCTGCGCCGCCCGTGCAGGCCGCGGCTCCGGCCGCGCCCGCCCCGGTGGCTCCGACGCCGGCTCCTGCTCCGGCTCCGGTCCAGCGCCCGGTGACCCAGGCTCAAGCCCCGGCCGCACCGCGCGCCGAGGCTCCGCGCCAGGACGCTCCCCGTCAGGATGGCCCGCGTCAGGATGGCTCGCGCAATGAAGCGCCGCGTCCGTCGGCCCCCGGTCAGACCCGCACCTACGAGCCCAGCCGCGACCGTCGCGACGACCGCTCCAGCACGACGACCTACCGTCCGGCGCCGCAGGGCGACCGTCCGTTCAACCAGCGTGCGCCGCGTCCCGACGCCGGCGCCAACTTCGGTCAACGGGCTCCCCGTCCCGAGGGCGACCGTCCGCGCGGTCCGCGTCCTGATGGTGATCGTCCGCAGGGCGATCGCTCGGGTGGCGGCGGCTATCGCGGTGACCGTCCGCAGGGGGATCGCCCGCAAGGCGACCGTCCGCAGCAGACCGTCCGCTACTCGGCGCTCGCGCCGCGTCCGGCGCCTGGCGCTCGTGGTCCCGGCGGTCCGCCGCGCGGCCCGCGTCCCGGCGTGCCCGCCTCGGCTCCGGCGACCCCGGAAATCCAGCGCGCCATGCGCTCGGCCCCGCGTCCCGGCGGCGAAGTCGGCCGCCGTCCGGACGAGGACGACGATCGTCGCAAGACCGCGAACGCGCCGAACAAGGCCGTGTCGCGCGTCAAGGGCGCCCCGCAGCGCCGCGAAGGCCGTCTGACCATCCAGGCCGTGGCCGGCGATGGGGACTCCGCCGATCGGATGCGCTCGCTGGCCTCGGTCCGCCGAGCCCGCGAACGTGAAAAGGAAAAGCGCCGCGGCGGCGTGGCCGAACAGGCCCGTGTCGCGCGTGAAGTCGTCATTCCCGACGTCATCACCGTGCAGGAACTGTCCAACCGGATGGCCGTGCGCGGCGTCGACATCATCAAGTTCCTGATGCGTCAGGGCGTGATGCTGAAGATCAACGACGTCATCGACAACGACACCGCCGAGCTGGTGGCCACCGAATTCGGCCACACCGTCAAGCGCGTGTCGGAAGCCGACGTCGAAGAAGGCTTCATCGGCGCCGACGATCACGACGATCACCTGGAGGCCCGTCCTCCGGTCGTCACGATCATGGGTCACGTCGACCACGGCAAGACCTCGCTGCTCGACGCCCTGCGCTCCACGGACGTGGCGGCCGGCGAGCACGGCGGCATCACCCAGCACATCGGCGCCTATCAGGTTCGCCTGAAGGACGGCCAACGCGTCACGTTCCTCGACACGCCCGGCCACGCCGCGTTCTCGTCGATGCGCGCCCGCGGCGCCAACATCACCGACATCGTGGTGCTGGTCGTGGCCGGTGACGACGGCGTCATGCCGCAGACGGTCGAGGCGATCAAACACGCCAAGGCCGCCGACGTGCCGATCATCGTCGCCGTCAACAAGATGGACAAGCCGGGCTCGGACGCCACCCGCGTGGTCAACGAGCTGCTGCAGCACGAGATCGTCGTCGAAAGCCTGGGTGGCGACACCCAGATCATCGAGGTCTCGGCCAAGGCCCGCACGGGTCTGGACGATCTGCTGGACGGCATCCTGCTGCAGGCCGAAGTGCTGGACCTGAAGGCCAACCCCGACCGCACCGCCGACGGCGTGGTGATCGAGGCCAAGCTGGACAAGGGGCGCGGCGCCGTCTCGACCGTCCTGGTCAACCGCGGCACGCTGAAGCGTGGCGACATCGTCGTCGCCGGCAGCCAGTTCGGCCGGGTTCGCGCCCTGCTGAACGAGCGTAACGAGCAGCTGACCGAAGCCGGTCCGGCCACCCCGGTCGAGATCCTCGGCCTGGACGGCGTTCCTTCGCCCGGCGACGCGTTCGCCGTGGTCGAGAACGAAGCCCGCGCTCGCGAGCTGACCGAGTACCGCATCCGCCTGAAGCGCGAGAAGTCGCTGGCCCCGGTGGGCGCCGGCGCTTCGATGGCCGACATGATGGCCAAGCTGCAGGACAAGAAGCTGAAAGAGCTTCCGCTGATCATCAAGGCCGACGTGCAAGGTTCGGCCGAGGCGATCATCGGGTCGCTGGACAAGATGGCCACCGACGAGGTCCGCGCGCGGATCATCCTGTCGGGCGCCGGCGCGATCAGCGAAAGCGACGTCATGCTGGCCAAGGGCGCCGGCGCGCCGGTCATCGGCTTCAACGTCCGCGCCTCGGCGCAGGCGCGCGCCCTGGCCGAACGCGAAGGGGTCGAGATCCGCTACTACGCGATCATCTACGACCTGCTGGACGACATCAAAGGCGTGCTCTCGGGCATGCTGGCGCCGATCCAGCGCGAAACCTTCCTGGGTAACGCCGAAGTGCTGCAAGCCTTCGACATCTCCAAGGTCGGCAAGGTCGCGGGCTGTAAGGTCACCGAAGGCGTGGTCCGCAAGGGCGCCAAGGTCCGGATCATCCGCAACGACATCGTCGTTCTGGAACTGGGCACCCTGCAGACGCTCAAGCGCTTCAAGGACGAGGTCAACGAAGTCCCCGTCGGTCAGGAGTGCGGCATGATGTTCCAGGGCTTCCAGGACATCAAAGTCGGCGACACGATCGAGTGCTTCACCGTCGAAGAGATCAAGCGCCAGCTCGACTAGGGCTGGATCGCGAGATCGAAGACTTGAAGGGCGCGGATCGCAAGGTCCGCGCCCTTTGCCTTTTTCGGCCGGCTTGGCCAGACTGGAAATCGCCCCAATCGCGGGCTACGGATTTGGCCATGCGCTTCAAAGCTCTTCTCGCCCTGACCCTCGTCGCCGCGTCGCTGGGCGCCTGCGCGACCACCACGCGCCTCGATGCGGCGGGTGATGTGCACGACCTCCTGGTGGCGATCCGAGACAACGACCGGGCGACGTTCGACGCCCATGTCGACCGCCGGGCGCTGAAGTACCAGATCGAATCCCGGCTGATGGACGAAGCTCGTCAGCGCGGCGGCAAGAGCAATGGCGTGATGGCGCTGGCGGCCCTGGCCGCCGGGCCGCTGGCCGACGTCGCCGGCGAGGCGCTGATCCGGCCCGAGACCTTCCACGCGGCCGCCAACTATTACGGCTACACGCCCGATCGCCCGATCCCCGGCCGGGTGGCGATCGCCAGCACCCTGCGTCCCACCGGCGACGGCCGGGTCTGCGCGGCCAAGAAGGACGGCCCCTGCATGCTGACCTTCACCCGCGAGGGCGACCGTTGGCGGCTGTCGAGCTTCGATGCGCAGGCGGCCAATCTCTATCTGAAGCGATGAGCCGGGCGCTCTGGGCCGGCCTGGCCCTGGTCCTGCTGGCGGCGGCGCCGGCGCGCGCCGAGCAGCGGATGTTCTCGTACGACCCGATCTCGCCGGACGCCAAGCGGCTGACCGGCGCAGGCGTGACCATCCTGTTCAACCAGGGCCTGATGGGCACGGGCCGCCCCTTGAAGGTGCTGGCCACGGGCGTGCCGGCCGAGGCGCGGCTGACCAGCGGCCGCCAGAAGGATCTGGGTCCTGGCGGCCTGGCAGCGATGGACGGGGTCGACGACAAGGTCGCGCTGTTCGAGGTCGACTCCAAGGCCGCCCAGGGCAAGGTCTATGTCCGCGCCTTCTGCCCGGGCTCGACGCGGCTGTGGCTGTCGTTCAGCACCATCGCCATCCGCCGCGACCTGCGCATCCAGGCCTTTGGCGACGATCCGAAGAACAAGCAGCAGGCGCGTCTGTGCGGCACCCTGGACTTCACTTATCGCGGCGAGTGGCGCCTGCCTGACAGCCGTCGGCCTGACCCCATGGAGGACTGGACCGACAACATGAACCAGCCCGGCTGATCCTCTCGCCACGCCGCTCGCTCCGGTCTAGCCTGACATCAGGGGAGAAACGGGAGGGGCTGACCATGGACCATCTGGCGGGATTCGAGCGCTTCGATTTCGATGACGGGCGTTGGACGCGCGAGGTCTTCCGCATCGGCTCCGGGCCGGCGGTGATCGTCATCCACGAGGTCCCCGGCCTGCATCCCGGCGTGCTGGCCTTCGCCCGCGACCTGGCCGACGCCGGGCTGACCGCCTGGTGCCCCAGCCTGTTCGGAACGCCGGCCAAACAGGTCACCCGCGGCTACGCCGTCGGCGAGATCCTCAAGAACATCTGCGTCCGGCGCGAGTTTCGCACCTGGAAGGACGGCCGCTCCAGCCCGATCGTCGACTGGCTGCGGGCCCTGGCGCGCAAGGCCCACCAGGAGTGCGGCGGCAGGGGCGTCGGGGCGGTCGGCATGTGCTTCACCGGCGGCTTCGCCCTGGCGAATGACCGAGCCGGCTGTGGTGGCGCCGGTGATGTCCCAGCCCTCGTTGCCGCTCGCCGACAAGGGCGGGCTGGACTGCTCGGCCGCCGAGCTGGCCTGCGCCAAGAAGCGCTTCAAGGACGAGAACCTGTCGCTGCTGGCCCTGCGCTTCACGTCGGATCGTCTGGTGGCTGACGCCCGCATCGCCCGCCTCAAGGCCGAGTTCGGCGACAAGGTCGAGGTGGTCGAACTGGCCGATGCCGACGCCGCTCCGGGCCAGCCGATGGCGCCGCACTCGGTGCTGACCCTGCACCTTCATCGTTCGGTTCCCGACAGCGGGACGATGCAGGCCCGTGACAAGGTGATCGCGTTCTTTCGGGACAGGACGCGGGGCTAGACTGGACTTTCGGGCGTTGTGCGCCTAGACACCCCGCCTTCCGATTTTCCCCGCGCACCGGCGTTCGATCCGCCGGCCGGGCCGCAAGGATTTCGCGCCATGAAGCGCCATGCCGACAACAAGAAGGGCGCCCCGACCGGCCCCTCGCAACGCCAGCTCCGCGCCGGCGAGCTGATCCGCCACGCCCTGGTCGAGATCCTCCGTGAGGAAGAACTGGCCGACGAAGCCCTGGCCGGCGTCTCGGTCACCGTCTCCGAAGTGCGGATGAGCCCCGACCTCAAGCACGCCGTGTGCTTCGTCGAGCCGCTGGGCGCGGGCCTGAAGGGCGAGGACACTACCGAGGTCATCAAGGGCCTGAACCGGGTGTCGAAGTTCCTGCGCGGGCGCCTGGGCCGTTCGATCGACATGAAGTTCACGCCGGACCTGAAGTTCATACACGACGAGAGCTTCGGCGCGGCGGCCTATATGGACAACCTGTTCCTGGACCCGCGCGTCCAGCAGGACACCCGCCGCCTGTCCGATGTCGCCGATGAGGACGAGGACTAGTCCATGGCCCGCCGCAAGAAGGGCGACGCCATCTCGGGCTGGCTGTGCCTGGACAAGCCCTACGACCTGACCTCGACCACGGCTGTCAGCCGCGTGCGCCGCGCGTTCAACGCCCAGAAGGGCGGTCACGCCGGCACGCTGGATCCCCTGGCCACCGGCATCCTGCCGATCGCTCTGGGTGAAGCCACCAAGACCGTCCCGTTCCTGATGGACGCCGACAAGGCCTATCGCTTCACCATCGCCTGGGGCCGCGACACCACCACCCTGGACCGGGAGGGCGAGACCACCGGGACCTCGGACGTGCGTCCGACGGTCGAGCAGGTGCAGGCCGCCCTGGGCGCCTTCATCGGCGAGGTCGACCAGATCCCGCCGAACTTCTCGGCCATCAAGGTCGACGGCGAGCGCGCCTATGACCTGGCCCGCGACGGCGTCGAGTTCGAGCTGGCGACCCGCAAGGTCAATATCCACGCCCTGCGCGTGCTTGAGGCCGCCGACGTCGACCACGTGACCCTGGAGATGGAATGCGGCAAGGGCACCTATGTCCGCGCCGTGGTCCGCGACCTGGCCAAGGCGCTGGGGACCTGTGGACATGTCGCCGAGCTTCGCCGAACGCGGGTGGGCGGGTTTACCGAAGCTGCCTCGATATCGCTGGAAACTCTCGAGAATTTGGGCTATGAGGCGCGGCTGTCGGAGGCATTACTTCCGGTCGAGACCGCGCTGGACGACATCCCGGCGTTGGCCGTGACTGATGAAGACGCCTTCCGGCTTGCACAGGGACGCGCCATCGTCCTGCTTCCTAGGCAGGTTGAAACGCTGAAAGCCGAGCTTCCGCCCGGCGATCGCACCGTTTCCGCCATGTCAGGCGACAGGTTGGTGGCCCTGTGCGAGATGCGCGCCGGGAAGCTCAATCCGGTGCGGGTCTTCCAACTCACCTGAGCGGAGACAATCCGATGTCGATCACTCTCGAGCGCAAGAGCGCTCTCATCGCCGAACACGCCCGCACGCAAGGCGACACCGGCAGCGCTGAAGTCCAGGTCGCGATCCTCTCGGAACGCATCTCGAACCTGACCGAGCACTTCAAGACGCACAAGAAGGACAACCACAGCCGTCGTGGCCTGCTGAAGCTGGTTTCCCAGCGTCGCCGGCTCCTCGACCACCTGAAGAAGTCCGACGTCGCCCGTTACCAGTCCCTGATCGAAAAGCTGGGCCTGCGTCGCTAAGGCATAATTCGGCCGCTCTGCTTTCGTAGAGCGGCCGAATGTTTTTCCAACCTTCGTTTCGAGACAGGCCGAAACAAGAGGTTGTCGCGGATCCGCCCTATGCGTGATCCGAACACGTAGCCGGAGATCACGATCTTCGGACGCCTGTCGAACTGGATGAGGAAATCTCGGGACCGCCACTCGGCCGCCCGCCCCTGTCCGTCCTGAAGGAAATGGGTCCTTCGGAACCGAAAGAAGCAAAAATGTTCGATATCAAGCGCAAGACGATCGAGTGGGGCGGCAAGACGCTGGTCCTCGAAACCGGTCGCATCGCCCGTCAAGCCGACGGCGCCGTTCTGGCCACCATGGGCGAAACCGTCGTCCTGGCCACCGCCGTGTTCGCCAAGAAGGCGAAGCCCGGTCAAGATTTCTTCCCGCTGACGGTCAACTATCAAGAAAAGACCTTCGCGGCCGGCAAGATCCCGGGTGGCTTCTTCAAGCGTGAAGGCCGTCCGTCGGAAAAGGAAACCCTGGTTTCCCGCCTGATCGACCGTCCGATCCGTCCGCTGTTCGTCAAGGGCTTCAAGAACGAAGTCCAGGTCGTCGTGACCGTGCTGCAGCACGACCTCGAGAACGATCCCGACATCCTGGGCATGGTGGCCGCCTCGGCCGCCCTGGTCCTGTCGGGCGCCCCGTTCATGGGCCCCATCGGCGCTGCCCGCGTCGGTTATGTTGACGGCGCCTACGTGCTGAACCCGACGCTCGACGAGCTGAAGGAAAGCAAGATGGACCTGGTCGTCGCCGGTACGACCGAAGCCGTCATGATGGTCGAAAGCGAAATCCAGGAGCTCTCGGAAGAGATCGTCCTGGGCGGCGTCAACTTCGCCCACAAGGAAATGCAGACGGTGATCGACGCGATCATCGAGCTGGCCGAACACGCCGCCAAGGAACCCTTCGACTTCCAACCGGAAGACACCGACGCCCTGAAGGCCGAAGTGAAGAAGGCCGTCGGCAAGGACCTGGCCGACGCCTACAAGATCCAGACCAAGGGCGACCGCGTCGCCGCCCTGGGCGCCGCCAAGACCAAGGCCATCGAGACCTTCGCCAAGAGCGACACCAACCCGGCCGGCATCGACCCGCTGAAGCTGGTTTCGGTCTTCAAGGAACTGGAAGCCGACATCGTCCGTCGCTCGATCCTGGACACCGGCATCCGCATCGACGGCCGCACCGTCGACAAGGTCCGCCCGATCCTGGGTGAAGTCGGCATCCTGCCGCGCACGCACGGCTCGGCCCTGTTCACCCGCGGCGAGACCCAGGCGATCGTGGTCGCCACCCTGGGCACCGGCGACGACGAGCAGTTCATCGACGCCCTGGAAGGCACCTACAAGGAATCCTTCCTGCTGCACTACAACTTCCCTCCCTACAGCGTCGGTGAAACCGGCCGTATGGGCAGCCCGGGCCGCCGCGAAATCGGCCACGGCAAGCTGGCCTGGCGCGCCCTGCGCCCGATGCTGCCGGCCAAGGAAGACTTCCCCTACACGATCCGTCTGGTCTCGGAGATCACCGAGTCGAACGGTTCGTCCTCGATGGCCACGGTCTGCGGTTCGTCGCTGGCCATGATGGACGCCGGCGTGCCGCTGATCCGTCCGGTCTCGGGCATCGCCATGGGCCTGATCCTGGAGAAGGACGGCTTTGCGGTTCTGTCGGACATCCTGGGTGACGAAGATCACCTGGGCGACATGGACTTCAAGGTCGCCGGCACCAGCGAAGGCCTGACCTCGCTGCAGATGGACATCAAGATCGCCGGCATCACGCCCGCGATCATGGAGCAGGCCCTGGCTCAAGCTAAGGGTGGCCGCGAGCACATCCTCGGCGAAATGAACAAGGCCATGGACGCCCCGCGTGAAGAGGTCGGCGACTTCGCTCCGAAGATCGAGACCATCACCATCCCGACCGACAAGATCCGTGAAGTGATCGGTTCGGGCGGCAAGGTGATCCGCGAGATCGTCGCCACCACCGGCGCCAAGGTCGACATCAACGACGAAGGCACCGTGAAGGTCTCGGCCTCGGACGGCGCCAAGATCAAGGCCGCGATCGACTGGATCAAGTCGATCACCGACGAAGCCGAAGTGGGCAAGATCTACGACGGCAAGGTCGTGAAGGTCGTCGATTTCGGCGCCTTCGTGAACTTCTTCGGCGCCAAGGACGGCCTCGTCCACGTCAGCCAGATCAGCAACGAACGCGTCGCCAAGCCGTCGGACGTGCTGAAGGAAGGCCAGATCGTCAAGGTGAAGCTCCTGGGCTTCGACGACCGCGGCAAGACCAAGCTGTCGATGAAGGTCGTCGACCAAGAGACCGGCGAAGACCTGTCCAAGAAGACCGAACTGGCCCCGGAAGACGCCGTCAACACCTAAGGGTGGCGGCTCACCCGAGGTGAGAGACGACGAGGCGGGCGGTTCCGAAAGGGGCCGCCCGCTTTGCGTTTGGGGTTCGCGCGTCCCCCGAAGGTCGAGATCGGCGCCGCAATCCTGATCATCGCGCTGCAAGAAATCATGGCGGGCGCCGAGCAAAGGGGCGCCAGCGCGCCTGAAGCTCTCGTTGCGATCGGATGACGTCGGGCGCTATTGCGGAAGTTTCGAGTCCGACAAACTGTTTCGATAACGACACTATTCGAGTGTGTCGGTCGGTCTTTAAAAGTCAAAAAAGAACAATCGTACCGGGAAGCACCACTGGGAAAGCAAACACGCGCGCATAGCGCTACCCAGGGGATATGCATGACTAAGTGCTCACGGATTACTCTGCTTTCGGGGATTTCGGCTCTTTCTTTCACCTTGGCGCATGCCAGCCTGGCCAATGCCGCAGACGCGCCCGTCGCGGCGGCCCAAGCCACGACCGAGGTCGAAACGGTCACCGTCATCGGCACGCGCAGAACCGATCGATCGGTGGTGGATTCGCCGTCGCCGATCGACGTCTTCGGCGGTGAAGAACTCAGCCGCCAGCCGGCTGCCGACATGCTGGACGTGGTCAAGAACCTGGTCCCGTCGTTCTACGTTCCGCAGAACACCATCTCCGACGCCTCGACCTTCGTACGCGCGCCGTCCTTGCGCGGTCTCGGCGCCGACCAGGTGCTCGTGATGATCAACGGCAAGCGCTACAACCGCTCGGCCCTGGTCCAGGTGGTCACGGGCGGCGACACCGCCCTATCGCTGGGCGCGCAGGCCGTCGACCTGTCGCTGATCCCGTCGATCGCCGTCAAGAACCTGCAGATCCTGCGCGACGGCGCGACGGCCCAGTACGGTTCCGACGCCATCGGCGGCGTCATCAACTATGGCCTGCGCGACAGCGACAGCGGCTTCGAGGCCCAGGCCCGCTACGGCCAGACCTATAGCGGCGATGGCGAGAGCTATCAGTTCGCGGTCAATGCCGGCTTCAAGCTGTTCGACGCTGGCTTCGTCAACGTGTCGGGCGAGTATTTCGACGACGGCGAAACCAGCCGCGGCGCCACCCGGCCCATCGCGGCGGTCTTCGCGGCGAACAATCCGAGCCTCGCGGGGCAGTTGCCCAACTATCCCGGTCCGGCCCAGATCTGGGGCTCGTCGCCCACCAACGGCTACAAGCTGTTCCTCAACGCCGGCTACGACGTCGGCGCCAACACCACCCTCTACATGACGGCCAATGTCGGGCATCGCGAGGCCGACCAGAGCTTCAACTATCGCTCGCCGATCTCGGCGCCCGTACCGCTGGCGATCGACAACGGGACCGGTTCTCCGGCCACGGGATCGCCGGGGCGCAACGGCGCCTTCGCCCCGATCTATCTGACGGCCTGTCCGACCGGCAACCCCACCTGCCCCACGGGCGGCTTCATCAAGAACAGCAACACCTTCAACTTCACGTCCGTCTATCCGGCGGGCTTCACCCCGCGCTTCCAGGGCGTGGTCGAGCAATTCTACGGCACGATGGGCGCTCGCGGTAAGGCCGACAGCGGCTTGACCTACGACCTCTCGGCCACCGTGGCGAAGAACTCGCTGGACCTGGCGATGACGCAGTCGCTCAACTCGTCCTTCGGTCCGACCAGCCAGAAGGCGTTCAAGTTCGGCAAGCTGATCCAGCGCGAAACCAACCTGAACCTGGACCTGACCTATCCGGTCGAGGCCGGCTTCGCGAGCCCGATCACCCTGTCGGGCGGCGCCGAATATCGCCAGGAGCAGTACGAAGCCACCGCGGGCGACCTGCAGTCCTATGCCGCCGGCCCCTACGCCGTGCAGCCGCTGTACGTACAGGTCTCGCCCGGCGTCTATACGCGCTCGATCGTCAACGGCTCACCGGAGACGGCGTCGCAATCGCCCGGCGCCAGTGGCTATGGCGGCACCAGCCCGGCGTCTGCGAAGACCTCGACCCAAAGCAACTACGGCCTCTATGTCGGGGCCGAGACCGACATCACCGAGGCCTTCACGGTCGGCGTCGCCGGTCGCTACGAGGACTACGACACCTTCGGCGACACCCTGGTGGGCAAGGTCAACGCTCTCTATCGGTTCTCGGACATGGTCTCGGTGCGCGGCACCGTCGGCACCGGCTTCCACGCTCCGTCGCCGGGGCAGAGCAACACCGAGATCCTGACGACGGCCTTCGCCCCCGGCGGCGAGCAGGTCCAGACCGGCACCTATCCGGTGACCAGCGCCATCGCGCAGTACTTCGGCGCCAAGACCCTGACGCCCGAGGAGTCCACCAACTACGGCGTCGGATTCATCTTCAACCCGACCAGCAACTTCACCCTCACCGTCGACGGCTATCTGATCAAGGTGAAGGACCGCATCAGCATCACCAGCACCTTCGATGTCGGTGCGGCCGATATCCTGGCCCAGCCGGCGCTGGCCGCGGTCGGGGTCGGCGGCGCGGTGGCCTACTTCACCAATGGCTTCGACACCGAGACCAAGGGCATCGACGCTGTCGCCAGCTATCGCACCCAACTGCTGGACAACCCTTTCAGCCTCACGCTGGCCTACAGCTACAACAAGAGCGAGGTCACCAAGTCCGACCCTGTGGCCATCGGCGCCGACCGGATCTACGACATCGAGAACATCACGCCCAAGCACCGCGCCAACCTTTCGGCCGGTTACGAGATCGGCGGCTTCTCGATCAACGCGCGGGGCAACTACTACAGCAGCTGGAGCACCAATCAGGACTATCCGGGCCAGACGTTCGGCTCCAAGGTCACCGCCGATCTCGACGTGAGCTATACGGTCGCGGAGAAATACACCCTGACCGTCGGGGCCAATAACCTGTTCGACGAATATCCGGACAAGCTGGCGCCGACCACGGCCAACCCGATCTACGCCCTGACCGGCAGCACGGCCGACGGTCAGATCTATCCGCGCTCTGGCGGCCCGTTCGGCATGAACGGCGGCTTCTGGTACGCGCGCCTGCGGGTGAAGTACTAGGGCTCCGTTTCTAGGCCTGGAGCACCTTGTCGATCCTTTGGGATGGGAAGGTGCTCCAGGACCCTGGATAGGCACAGCGGGCCAATGAGGGGCCTGGCTTCACCTCAATCCGACACGACCCGATACCCCGTGACTCTGTCGGCGGCGTCCACGTCCAGCAACAGCCAGTCATGGTCGATCGGCATGCCCGCATTGGGGCCCAGGACGTAGACCATCTCGGCGTCGCGCCACTTGTCGGTGCGGGTGGGCGGGCCCAGCAGGGCCGTGATCTGGCCGCGGGTCATGCCTTTCAGACTGTAGGTCCGGGTCAGGCTGTCGACCATCTCGGCCCGCAGCCGCGTCGACAGGTCTGCGCCGCGCCAGCGCTGGGCGTCGAACTCCTGGATGCAGCTGGTCAGGAGGAGAAAGGCCAGGGCGATCGCTTTCATGAGGCAAGCTTAAGCATCTGCCGGGCTGGCCGCCAAGGGGGCGTCTTGACTCATATTTCGTTATTTAGCTAAACACAAAATATGAGCGAGATCTTCAAGGCCCTGGCCGACCCTACCCGCCGCCGCGTGCTGCAGCTGCTGCGCGAACGGCCGATGACCGCCGGCGAACTGGCCGAGCAGTTCCCGTTCTCGAAGGCGACCATGTCGGCGCACTTCGCCGTGCTGCGCGAGGCCGACCTGGTGGCCAGCGACAAGCGCGGGACGTCCATCACCTACAGCCTCAAGCTCTCGGTGCTGGAAGACGGTCTGCTGGCCTTCGCCGAGACCCTTGGCATCGGGACCAGCAAGGTCCGAGCCTCGACCATCATATCCACGGAGGAAAAGGGATGAACCGCACGACCAGGCTTCTGCTGCTTCTGATCACCGTCGTCTCAGTGGCCCTGGCGTTGGGCGCCCTGGGCTGGCGCTGGCGCGAGGCCGGCGACGTCATGGCGATCCTCGCCTCCAAGCGCGGACCGTTCCTGCTGGCGGCCCCGGCCGTGATGGCCGGCGTCCTGGTGCTGGCGACCAAGGCGGCCAATCCCAAGCCCAGCCGCTACGAGACGTTCTTCGTCGGCCTGACCCTCGTGACCAACTTCCTGCTGATCCTGGCGCTGCAGACGCGGATGGCTCTGGTCTATCTGGAGGCCGCCGCGCCGGACGGCGTGTTCGTGATGAGGCTGGCGGTCGCCGTCTTTGGCCTGGCCATGGCGGTGCGCGGCAACTTCCTGGCCAAGGCCCCCAGCCCCGAGGACGACGTCCACGGCGAGTGGGCTCGCGCGACGCGCCGCACGGCGATGATCCTGGTCGGATTGGGCCTGGTTCTGACCGCCGGCGCGGTGACCCTGCCGATGACCGGGCTGCTGGCGTTGCTCGGCGTGGCGTTCGTTGTCATCCTGCTGCTGACCCACGTGCAGCGGCGCGTGCGAAAGGGTCTGCTGTCTGCTTGATAAGTAGCCAATATGGAAATGATGCATTTCCATCATTTCCATTTATGCGTCTAAGCGTCGCGTCCATTCTCAGCTTGTCAGACACGAGGACCGGCCGCGGGCCGCCTCTCTAACCAGGCCAATCCAACGAGGGACACGGACATGAGCAGCGGCTTCTTCACCACCACCGACGGCGTCAACATCTTCTTCAAGGACTGGGGTCCCAAGGACGCGCAGCCCGTCGTCTTCCACCATGGCTGGCCGCTGTCGGCGGACGACTGGGACGCCCAGATGATGTTCTTCCTGAACAAGGGCTATCGCGTCATCGCCCATGACCGCCGCGGCCATGGCCGGTCGGACCAGACGGACGCCGGCAACGAGATGGACACCTACGCGGCCGACGTCATCGCCCTGGCCAAGCATCTGGACCTGAAGAATGCGGTCCATATCGGCCACTCGACTGGCGGCGGCGAGGTCGCCCGCTATGTCGCCCGCGCCGAGCCGGGTCGGGTCGCCAAGGCCGTGCTGGTCGGCGCTGTGCCGCCGATCATGCTGAAGACCGACGCCAATCCGGGCGGTCTCCCGAAGGAAGTCTTCGACGGTTTCCGCCAGGCTCTGCTGGCCAACCGCGCCCAGTTCTTCCACGACGTGGCGGCCGGTCCGTTCTACGGCTTCAACCGCGAGGGCGCGCAGGTCTCGCCGGCCACGGTCGAGAACTGGTGGCGCCAGGGCATGATGGGCGGGGCCAAGGCCCACTACGACTGCATCACCGCCTTCTCGGAAACCGACTTCACCGAGGACCTGAAGGCCATCGACGTCCCGGTGCTGATCCTGCACGGCGAGGACGACCAGATCGTGCCGATCGACGACAGCGCCCGCCTGGCCATCAAGCTGGTCAAGGACGGCAAGCTGATCACCTATCCGGGTCTGCCGCACGGCATGGCCACGACCCACGCCGAGACGATCAACAAGGATCTGCTGGCGTTCATCGAGGGGTAGTCGAAACCCAGCCCGTCATCCCGCGAACACGTCGCGGGATGACGATGGCGTTTGGGGGCTCACCCCCGCGGCGTCACCTTCACGACCGTCGCGTCGGCGGGGCCGTTGCCGCCGCGGCAGGCGGCCCACTTGTAACCCTTGTCCATGCAGACCCAGACCTCGGTCAGCCGGCCGTCCTTGACCCGGACGTTGAGGCCGTCACGGGTCAGGCCGCGATTGCGCTTGATGAAGGCCTGGCGGATCTCGCCGGCGGTCATGGCCTGGTCGGCGCCGGGCTTCAGGTCCGGAACCTTCAGGCGATCGCGGATGGCCCGGGCCTGCTTGAAATAGGCCTCCGGCGTGTCCCACTGGCAAGTGCCGTGCGCCTGCCATTCATGCTGCAGCAGCCAGGGCGAGGGCGTCATGCAGAGATTGGCCTTCACGGTCTTGACGCTCATCGGCGGGCTGGACCGGCAGTAGCGCGGATGCACCTTGTCGGGGCCGTTGGGCCACAGGCCGTGCACGGTGAAGCCGAAGCGGTTGGCCTCGCACTGGATCTTCTTGTCCGACTCCGGAATGCCGGCGCGGCAGGCCTCGGGCGACCAGTAGAGCGCCAGCAGATAGGCCGCGATCGGCACGTCCGGATGGATCTCGTCGGCCGGCGGGATTTCGGTCGGGGCCGGCACGACGTTCTGCGGGATCGCGCAGGCGGTCAGGCTGGAGGCCTGGGCGGCGCCGGCCAGCAGAGGCGCGGCGAGCGCGGTGGCGATGACGGTCTTCATGGCGAACTCCTCGAAACGGATCAGCGACGGGCCTCGGTGGCCATCCGCACGGCCAGGCCGCCCAGCACCGAGGCCATCAGCCAGCGCTGGATCAGGGCGAAGCTGGGCCGCGCAGCCAGGAAGCCGGCGATGGTCCCCGCGGCCAGGCAGATGGCGCCGTTGACGCTGAGGCTGACGGCGATCTGGGAAAGTCCCAGGGCGAGCGACTGGGTGAAGACGTCGCCGTGCTCGGGCTTGATGAACTGCGGCAGCAGCGACAGGTACAGCATCGCCGCCTTGGGGTTCAGCATGTTGGTCACGAAGCCCATGGTGATCAGCTTGGCGGGGCTGTCCTTGGGCAGTTCACGGACCTGGAACGGTGAGGCGCCGCCCGGCTTGATCGCCTGCCAGGCCAGCCACGCCAGATACAGCGCGCCGCCGAACCGCAGCAGGTCATAGGCGATCGGAGCGGCCATCAAGAGGGCGGTGATGCCCAGGGCCGCGCACAGCAGATAGACGATGAAGCCCGCCGCCGTGCCGATCAGCGACACGATCCCGGCCCAGCGTCCCTGGCAGATCGAACGGCTGACCAGGTACAGCATGTTCGGCCCCGGGGTCAGGGCCATCCCCAGGCACACCAGGGTGAAGGCGATCCAGGTCTTGGCGTCGGGCATGGTCGGGCTCCGCTAGAGGCCGCTGCTCTAGCACGGCAAGACGGCCAGGCGGCGCGCTAGTTTCACGACGAAAGACCAGCGGCTTCAGGCCGATTTTCGGATACCGATATTGAGTTTTTATAACCACCATTCGTAGAACAATGATACGCCTGCGAACCATAAGTTTACGGTTGCGTTGCACGATCCGCCCAACTTGGCGGAGACTGGATGCCCGACGCGTCGCCTGCAGTTGAGACCATCACCGGCCCCTCGCCCATGGGCGAGGACGAGGCTGCGCGCTGGTTTTTCGACAACGCCAGCGACCTGTTCACCGTCGTGTCGCCCGACGGCCGCTTCGTCTCGGTCAACGCCGCCTGGACGGCCCTGACCGGCTGGACGCCGGAAGAGCTGATCGGCCAGCCGACCATCAAGTTCGCCCATCCCGACAGTCAGGCCGAGCTGATCGAGTCCGGCCAGCGGATGCGCGAGAGCGGCTCGATCGTCAACGAACTGCGGATCCGCTGCAAGGACGGCGGCTGGGTCTGGGTCCAGGGCCGGTCGCGGCTTGGACCCAACGGCGAGATGATCGGCCTGATGCACGACATCTCCGGCGAGGTGACGGCCCGCAACGAACTGGCCGCCGCACGCAGGACCCGAAACCTTCTGGCCGAGGCCGCCGGGGTCGGCGTCTGGGCCTATGACCCTGACACCGGCCGGATAGACTGGTCGCCCGACACCCTGGTCGCCGTCGGCATCTCGCCCGCCGCCGTGGCGACGCCTGAGCTTTTCCGCGCCCGTCTGGCCGAGGACCAGCGCGATGAGATCAACGCGGCCTTCCACAATTCGGTGCTCACCGGCGTGGGCGCGACGATCGAGTATCGCGTGCTCGGCGACGACGGCCGCTGGCACACCTTCCGCAGCACTTTCCATACCGAGCCGCGTCCCTCCGGACGCTTCGCCCTGAAGGGCATCTCGCAGAACATCACCGACGTGGCCCGCAGTCGCGACAAGGCGATCTGGAGCGAGCGCCGGGCCCGCCGTCTGATCGAGGACGCGCCGTTCGCCGTGGCGGTCTACGACCTGGACATGCGGCTGCGGCTGGTCAGCCCGCGGTTCCTGGAAATCTTCAAGTCGACCGAGAGTCAGGTGATCGGCAAGACCCTGCCGGAACTGACGCAAGGGGCGCGACAACGCTTCGTCTCGGCCGTCAGCCGGGCGCTGACCGGCGAGGTGGTCGCCCGGCGCGAGGACCGGCTGTATGACGCCGAGGGCGTCGAGCACACCCTGCGATGGGAGGCTCGGCCCTGGCGCGACGCCAGCGGCGAGATCGTCGGCGTCATCACCTACATGGACGACATCACCGCCCTGTCCGCCGCGCGGCGCGAGGCGCGGATCAACGCCCGCCGGCTCAAGGTGGCTCTGGCTGCGGCCGGGGCGGGGGTCTACGAGATCGACCACACGGCCCGCAGCTTCTGGGGCTCGCCCGAGTTCCATCGCATCCTGGGGCGCCGGATCGTCTATGAGGACGTCCGCGAGGCGGTCTGGCCGATGATCCATCCCGAGGATCGCGAACGGCTCTATGCCGCCGCCGCGGCGAACCGGCGGATCGGCCGCTGGGGCGGGCACGAGTACGACGTCAGGCTGATCGCGCCTGATGGCGAAGTGCGCTGGATCCGGGTGTTCCACGACGTGCGCCGGGACGACGCCGGCAAGGCCCGCAAGGCGGTTGGCCTGGTGCTGGACATCGACGAGCGCAAGAAGGCCGAGCTGGCTCTGGTCGCCGCCGAGCGCGCCGCCCAGACGGCCAACGAAGCCAAGGCCCAGTTCCTGGCCAACATGTCCCACGAGATCCGCACCCCGATGAACGGCGTGCTGGGGGTCATGCATGTGCTTAAGCGCGAGCTGCCGACCGGAGATAACGCCAAGCTGCTGGGCGAGGCGCTGGCTGCCGGTCAGATGCTGTCGACCCTGCTGGATGATGTCATCGACATCTCCCGCATCGAGGCCGGCCGCCTGGAGCTGGCCTGCGAGGCCGTCGACCCGCGCGAACTGGTGCGCAGCGTGACGCGGCTGCTGGCGGGCCAGGCCTCGCACAAGGGGCTGCGCCTGGTGCTGGACCTCGCCGATGACCTGGGCTGGATCGAGACCGACCCGACCCGCGTGCGACAGGCCTTGTTCAACCTTATCGGCAACGCCGTGAAGTTCACGCTGCAGGGCTCGATCACCGTCCGGGCCCGTCGGATCATGGCCGCGGAAGGTCCGCGCCTGGTGTTTGACGTCACCGACACCGGAGTCGGCGTGCCCCTCGAGGCGCAGACCCGCCTGTTCGAACGCTTCCAGCAGGCCGACGCCAGCACCACGCGCCGCTTCGGCGGTTCGGGTCTGGGTCTGGCGATCAGCCGCAAGGTGGCGCAGATGCTGGGCGGGGACATCACCTTCCGCTCGACGCCGGGCGAGGGCTCGACCTTCACCCTGGCCATCGCCGCGCCGCCCGCCCAGGCGCCCTGCGCCGCCGAGGCCGAGGCCGCCGACATCCTGGCGGGCGTGAGGGTGCTGGTCGTCGAGGACAATCCGACCAACCAGCTGGTTGCGCGCCGCATTCTGGAGCAGCTGGGCGCGGTGGTCAGCGTCGCCGACGATGGCGCGACGGGCGTCGAGGCGGCCTGCGACGGCGGCTTCGACCTGATCCTGATGGACGTGCAGATGCCCGGCATGGACGGGCTGGAGGCCTCGCGCCGCATCCGCGCCCTGCCGGGTCCGGCCGCCACGTCGCCGATCATCGCCTTGACCGCCAATGTCATGGCCCACCAGCGCGCGGCCTATCACGCCGCCGGCATGGATGGGGTTGTGGCCAAGCCGATCTCGCCCGCCGTCCTGGTCGCCGAGATCGTGCGACTATCCAGTCTGCAGCCCGCCCCGCGGGGCGCGGTCGCCTAGCTCGCCGACGGCAGGACCTCGACGGTCACGGCGGCCTGGGTCAGGGCGTGAACCAGGGTCGGATCGACCGCGTGGGTGATCAAGAGCACGATCTGGCGGCCTTCGCGAGCCAGCTGCACCAGATGTTCGGGGCTCGTGCTGGCGGGATCCAGGCGCTCGACGTCGCGGCGGGCCATCTTGACCACCTCGGGATCGGCGTCGGCGTCCAGCACCAAGGCGTCGGCCGCGCCCAGGGCCCGGACGGCGCGCAGCGTCAGGAGATCTGCGGGACCCTTGCCGGCCACGAAGCGCACCAGACCCTTGCGGGCCGAGCCCTTGCTCAGGGCTTCGCGGAACAGCTGTCCGGCCTTGTCCATGTCGCCGGCCCGGGCGGCTTCGGCGGCCTCGCCCATCACCGCGTCGCGCAGAAAGGCCCGGCGCTCGTGCAGGGCGGGCAGGGTGCCGCGCACCTCGGTCTGGAACTTCTGCAGCAGGGCCGCGACCCGGCCGGTGCCCTCGGGCACCTGAACCTCGATGTCGTTGCGAAGCATGGTCGCCAGCACCGGGGACGCCCCGCCGGTGCCGACGGCCGCCACCACCTCGCCGCGGTCGATCACGGCCGGGGTGTTGAAGTCGCACAGCTCCGGCCGGTCGACGACATTGACCAGCACCCGCGCCGCGCGCGCCGCGCGCGCCGCCGCCTGCACGAACACTTCGTCCTGACTGGCCACGAAGGCCAGGGTGGCGCCGGTATAGGAGCCGGGCAGATAGGCCTCGTGGCCGTCCAGCCGGATCAGGGTCGCGGGCGAACCGTCGAACAGCCGGGCCTTGGCCTCGGCCGCCTCGCCGACGCCGGCGATCACCACCTTGCGGCCGTCGAGGGGGAAATAGGCGGGGAAGGAGTTCAACGCGTGTCCTCGAAAACTACTGCGACCGGCAATCTTGGTAGGGGCCGCCGGGGAAGCCCTTGAGCATGGCGTCCGCGCCCTTGCTCCAGATCTCGGCGTCACCGGCCGTGTAGCGGGCGCCGGAGGCCGAACGGGCCAGCTTCAGGGTCTTGGTCGCGCCGCCGGCCGTGACGGACACGCGCTTGCCCTGCAGGGCGTAGGACGCAGTGAACCGCTTGCCGGCCTTGCAGCTGTAGCGGATGGGCGCGTCGGTCGAATCCATCGGGGCGACGGTGGCGCAACCGGCCAGGACCAGGGCCAGGCCGGCGAGAGGAAGGAGAAGGCGGCGCAAGTCGGAGACCTCCAGGCGATGCTGCCTTGGAGCATAACGGGTTTCGCCGCCGCGACGCCAGGGAAGCGATCGACCGTTTCCGTGCGTTCTGTCTTCAGATCGCTCTGGCCAAGCCGGATGTGAACAGTGTTATCATTCTTCCGGAAGCTCGCTGGGAGGCGAAGAGCATGGCCGTGACGCTCGACATCAATGGCAAGCCCGTGGCCGTGCAGGCCAGTCCCGACACGCCGCTGCTGTGGGTGCTGCGCGACGAGCTGGGCCTGACGGGCACGAAGTTCGGCTGCGGCCTGGCCCAGTGCGGGGCCTGCACCGTGCATGTCGACGGCGAGCCGAGGCGCTCTTGCGTGACGCCGATCGAGGCGGTCGGCTCGGCCAAGATCACGACGATCGAAGGGCTGGGCGGCGGCCATCCGGTGCAGCAGGCCTGGGTGCGCCACGACGTGCCCCAATGCGGGTACTGCCAGTCGGGCCAGATCATGTCGGCCGTCGCTCTGCTGGAGCGCCAGGCAAAGCCGTCCGACGAGGACATCGACAGCGCCATGTCCGGCAACATCTGTCGCTGCGGCGCGTATCAGCGGATCCGAGCGGCGATCAAGGACGCGGCCGACACCGGTCCGCCGCGCGGCGAGCCCCATGCCGACATCGATGCGGCCATCGTCGCCGGTTCGGGCGCGACCACGCGTGGAGCCGGCCAATGAACGCGCCCTTCAAGCAACCGACCCGCCGGGAAGTGGTCGTCGCCTCGGCCCTGGTCGGCGGGGCGCTGGTGGTCGGCTGCTCGCCCGCCGACCTGATGAGCGCCGGTTCCGACGTCGAGATCGGGGCCTTCGGTCCCTTTATCCGCATCGCGCAGGACGGCGTGGTGACGGTGATGAACAAGCACCAGGAGATGGGCCAGGGCAATCACGCGGGCCTGGCGGCCATCGTCGCCGAGGAGCTGGACGCCGACTGGACCCGGGTGCTGGTCGAACACGCCCCCGCCAACGCCAAGCTCTATGGCAACGCCACGGCCGGCGCCCAGCTGACCGGCGGCTCGTCGGCGATCTCCAACTCGTGGGAGCAGCTGCGCAAGGCCGGCGCCGGGGCGCGGGCGATGTTCGTCCAGGCCGCCGCCAATCGCTGGAACGTCGCGGTCGGCGAGATCACGGTCAAGGACAGCGTCGTCAGCCACACGTCAGGCAAGACCGCGACCTTCGGCGAGCTGCTGGCCGACGCCGCCAAGGTTCCAGCCCCGACCGACGTCAAGCTGAAGGACCCCAAGACCTTCACGCTGATCGGCACCGACCGCGTGCGCCGCAAGGACGCCCAGGCCAAGAGCGACGGCACGGCCCGCTACACCCAGGACGTTCGCCTGCCCGACATGCTGACGGCGGTGGTCGCCCACGCCCCGCGGTTCGGGGCCAAGGTCAAGAGCTTCGACGCCGCCGAGGCCAAGAAGGTCGCCGGCGTCGTCGCCGTGTTCGAGATCCCGACCGGCGTCGCCGTCGTCGCCCAGAACACCTATGCCGCCCGCATGGGCCGCGAGGCGCTGAGCGTCGAGTGGGACGAGGACAAGGCCGAAAAGCGCGGCTCGGCCGCCATCACCCAGCTCTTCAAGGATGTCGCGGTCGGCAAGAACACCGAGACCCCCTGGGAAGGCTTCGACCAGCGCGGCGACGCGACCGTCCTGGATGCAGCGCCCAAGGCCGGAGAGCAGGTCCTGGAGGCGACCTACGAATTCCCCTATCTGGCCCATGCGACCATGGAGCCGATGAACTGCGTGGCCTCGGTCGACGGCGCCAAGGTCAAGATGGTGTTTGGTTCGCAAGGCCAGACCCTGGACCAGCTGAACGCGGCCAAGATCGTCGGCTGTCTGCCGGGCTCGGTCGAGATCGAGACCATCTTCGCCGGCGGCTCGTTCGGCCGGCGCGCCAACTTCCCATCCGACTATTCCGCCGAGTGCGTCCACATCGCCAAGAAGGTCGGCAAGGGCCGGCCGGTGAAGCTGGTCTGGACGCGCGAGGACGACATGCAGGCCGGCTATTTCCGGCCGATCACCGTCCACGCCCTGAAGGTCAAGCTGGACAAGGACGGCTTCCCCGCCGCCTGGCGTCACCGGATCGTCACCCAGTCGATCATGAAGGGCTCGCCGATGCCGTCCAAGGGGCCGGATCAGACGGCGATCGAGGGCACGGCCGGCTCGCCCTATCTGAAGGCCACGCCCATCGTCGACGCCCAGCTGGCCCTGCCCGAGGTGGGCGTGCCGGTGCTGTGGTGGCGCTCGGTGGGCGCGACCCACACCGCCTTCGTCATGGAGCACACGATCGACCAACTGGCCTTGAAGGCCGGCAAGGATCCGATCGAGTACCGCAAGGCGCTCTACGCCAAGGCCGGCGCGGAGCGTCACCTGGCCGTGCTGAATCTGGCCGTCGAGAAGGCCGGGCCCAAGGCGGCCGCCGGCTGGACGCGCGGCGTGGCGGTACACGAGTGCTTCGGCTCGGTCGTCGCCCAGATCGCCGAGGTCAAGCTGGAGAACGGAACGCCGCGCGTGGGCCGCGTGGTCACCGCCATCGACTGCGGCGTCGCCGTCTCGCCCGACCAGATCGCCGCCCAGATGGAGGGCGGGACCTGCTATGGCCTGTCCGCCGCCCTGTTCGGTGAGGTGACCCTGACCGACGGCAAGGTCGACCAGAGCAACTTCGACACCTACCGCGTCCTCCGGATTAACGAAGCGCCGACGGTCGAGACTCACATTCTGCCGTCGGGCAACCCGCCCAGCGGCGTGGGCGAGCCCGGCACGCCGGTGATCGCCCCGGCGGTCGCCAACGCGCTGCTGGCGCTGAGCAAGACCGCGACGACGCGTCTGCCGTTCGTGCAGGCCTGAGCAGTCTCAAAAGGTTCTCGCGTGACGTGCTGGACGTGGCGCGCGTGGCCAAGCATGCTCGCGCCATGGTCGATCGCACTACGGCTTTCGAGAAGCTGACGCCGAGAGAACGCGAGATTCTGCGGTTGATCGCAGCGCATCTGCAGTCGAAGGAGATTGCCAGAGCGCTTGGTCTGTCGCCGAAAACGGTCGAGATGCACGTGCTCAGCGCTCGGCGGCGTCTGGCCGGCCTGAGCCGTCGCGACGCGGCCCTGGCCTTTGTCGCCTGGGAGGGCGGCGACCCCGGTAATGACTACCGTAGGCGACCAGACGATCTGGTACCGTTCACTGAGGCGCCGCTTGCTGGGAGCGAGATCGGAGCCGGCCATGAGCGAGACCTTGACGACGCCTCCACCGACGGGCTCGCCCCAGACCGGATCGGCTTTCTTCATGGCCAGCTGGGGCGCGCTGGAGGAGGGCTTGACCCTGCTGGCGGGGACGCCGGAGCGTGGAGCCCTGGTGCCCGAGGCGGTGTCGGCCTTGCGCAAGGCCCAGGCCGCTGGCGAGCCGCCGTCCAAGACCTTGTTGCGGGTGCTGGCGGCGACGGCCTTTCTGACCGACGACAGGCCGCTGGGAGGCGGGATTGGCGCCATGAGCTGAATCCCCTCCAGTGGCTGGGCCTGGTGCTCGCCATCGCCGCGGCCTCCGCGGTGCTGCTGGCGATCACGGCCTTCGCCCTGCGGAGCCTGATGCTGACGCTGCAACAGCGCGTCTAGCTCAACCCTTGTAAGCGTCTCGAACCCACGACGCGCGGTCGCATGACCGCGTGACAGGAACCTTGCGGCATGAACAGATCATGCGTCTCATCTGGCCAGCGATCCTGGCGCCCGCTCGTTTCGGGATCGAACCGTGCCCCTGCTGATGCCCTACGTCCTTTATCTGGTCGCTCTGGCGATCTGTGGGACGGCGATCTGGAAAGGCGATCCTCCGCTGCGCTGGTCGGCGGCCGCGTTCATCATCGGCTGGATGCTGACGCCCGCCGTCTCCAACCTCAGCCGAGGCGACTGGGACATGCCGGTGGCGGTGATCGACACCAATGTCACCCTGCTGGTCATCTGGGTGTCGCTGCGCTGGCGGCGGCTGTGGTCGGCGGTGCTGGCGGCGCTGATGCTGCTGCTGGTGCTGGCCCGGGTCGTCGCCCTGCTGGATCCGGACGTCCATCGCTACGGCTTCCTGGCCGCCAACAACGTCATCGTGCTGTGCCAGATGGTGGTGCTGGTCGTCGCCATCTGGGTGACGCTCCGAGGGCGGCAAAAGGCCCGGGGGCGGGCCAATGAAGAAGCTTGGTCATGAGGTCGAGCTGGCCGACGAGCAGGAGGTCGCCGAGTTCCGCAACAGCTTCGCCAAGGTCGGCGAGGACCAGAAGCGCATCCTGACGGCGCTGATCGCCCGACTGATGGCGCTGCAGGAACATGACGACACCGACGCGGCTCTGAGGCTGGTCGACCAGGTCCGGCGCACGCTCGTCGCCAAGGCCGCGCCGCTGCACTAGAGGCGCAGCAGGTCCTCGGGTCGATCGACGTCCAGCAGCACGCCAGGGTCCTGGACCGGAACCAGCGTCAGGCGCTGCGCCGTCTGCAGAATGGCGCGGGCGCCCTCGTCGCCGGACAGGGCGCGCAACGCCGGCAGCCAGGCAGCGCCGAACAGCACGGGATGGCCGCGCCGGCCTTCGAAGCTGGGCGCGACGATGTGCTCGGGTCCGGCCAGGGCCGCCGCAAGGGTTTCCACCGTCGCCGGCGCGATGGCCGGCATGTCGCCCAGGAACACGAAGACGCCGCCGGCGTCGTCCGGAACCCGCGCCGCCGTTGTCCTCAGCGAGGCGCCCATGCCCTCGGCGGCGTCGGCCACCGGGACGAGGATCAGGCGCTCGGATTCCGCCGTGATCGCCGCACGGAGGGCAGGATCCTCGCCGACCGCCACGAACACCCGGCGCACCCGGGCCGCCAGGGCCGTGCGCAGCGCGCCGACGATCAGGGGGCGACCATTGAGCCTGGCCAGCAGCTTATCGCCGCCGAAGCGGGCGCCGCGGCCTGCGGCGAGCACGATGGCGTCCAATGCTCCGGTATCGCTTTGCGTCATGGGCCTCAGCGCCTATTCTTGATCCTGGATATGACGCCCTATGACGACATCCCCGCGCAAGCGGTCCGTACAGAGCCTCGCCTCATCGACGGGTTCGGCCGCGCCGTCACCTATCTGCGGGTTTCGGTGACCGATCGTTGCGACCTGCGCTGCGTCTATTGCATGGCCGAGCACATGACCTTCCTGCCGAAGGCGGATGTGCTGACGCTCGAGGAGCTGGACCGTCTGGCCTCGACCTTCGTGGGGTTGGGCGTGCGCAAGTTGCGCCTGACCGGCGGCGAGCCGCTGGTGCGCAAGGGCTTCATGCAGCTGGTCGCCAGCCTGTCGCGGCACTTGCGAAGCGGCGCGTTGGACGAGTTGACCCTGACCACCAACGGCACGCAGCTGGCGCAGCATGCCGCCGACCTGGCGCGATACGGCGTTCGGCGGGTCAATGTCTCGCTCGATACGCTGAAGCCCGATCTCTTCCGCAAGCTGACCCGCGGCGGCAATCTGGCGCAGGTGATCGCGGGCGTCGACGCCGCCTTGGCCGCAGGCATCGCCATCAAGATCAACGCCGTCGCCCTGAAGGACGACAACGCCGCCGAGCTGCCGGACCTGATCGCCTGGGCCCATGCCCGCGGCTGCGACATGACCCTGATCGAGACCATGCCCTTGGGCGAGGTCGAGCAGGACCGCACGGACCAATATCTGTCGCTGAAGGACGTGCGCCGCGAGCTGTCATCCTTCTGGACCCTGGACGACATTCACCATGCGACGGGTGGTCCGGCTCGCTACACGCGCGTGGCCGAGACCGGCGGGCGGCTGGGCTTCATCACGCCGCTCAGCAACCATTTCTGCGACACGTGCAACCGGGTGCGGCTGACCTGCACCGGCACCCTGCACACCTGCCTGGGCCGGGATGACGCCAGCGACCTGCGAGCCGTTCTGCGGGCCGGCGCGACCGACGCCGAGCTGCGCCAGGCGATCTTCGCGGCGATCGGCTCCAAGCCCAAGGGTCACGACTTCCAGATCGCCGCCGCCCGTCCGGCCGTGGCCCGCCACATGTCGACGACTGGAGGCTAGATGGCGCGGGTGCTGCTGTTCGGACGTCTGGCCGACCAGGCCGGCTGGCGCGAGCGCAGCATCGACGCCGGCGACCTTGCGACCCTACGGAGCGCGCTGGCGGCCGATGACGCGGTGTTGGGCGAGGCTCTGGCCGGCCCCGGCGTTCAGGTCGCCGTCGACAAGGCGTTGGTGCGCGGCGAGGCCATCCTGGCCGCCGGAACCGAGGTCGCCTTCCTGCCACCGATGAGCGGCGGATGATCGTTACCCTCACTGACCAGCCGTTCGAACCCGGCGCCCTGGTCACCGCCTTCTGCGCGGATCGCCAGGAGACCGGCGCAGTCGCCACCTTCGTCGGCCTGGCGCGGGCGGAAGCCGGCGCGGCGGCGGCGCTGGAGCTGGAGGCCTATCCGGGCTTCACCGATGCGGCGATCGGCGAGGTCGCCCAGGCCGCGATCGAACGGTTCAAGCTCCACGACGTCCGCATCGTTCACCGCATCGGCCGGATCGCGCCGGGCGAGGCTGTCGTCTTCGTCGCCACGGCGGCCGGCCACCGCCGCGAGGCCTTCGAGGCCTGCGACTTCCTGATGGACTATCTGAAGAGCCGCGCGCCCTTCTGGAAGAAGGAGCATTGCCCGGACGGCGCCCGCTGGATCGAGCCGACGGACCGCGATAGGACCGACGCGGAACGCTGGGACTGAGGAGCACGACATGTCGGAAGGCCTGAAGCCGGGCGGCGGGATCAAGCCGGAGCTGCCGTTCAGGCCGGTGCGCATCGCCGTCCTGACCATCTCCGACACGCGCGACGAGAGCACCGACACGTCGGGCCAGATCCTGATCGACCGCGTCCGCGACGCCGGCCATGCGTTCGCCGGCCGGGCGGTGGTCCGCGATGACATCGAGCTGATCCGCCAGACTGTCCGCACCTGGATCGCCGACGGCGTGGTCGACGCCATCGTCACCACCGGCGGCACCGGCCTGACCGGCCGCGACGTGACGGTGCAGGCGCTGGAGCCGCTGTTCGACAAGACCATCGACGGCTTCTCGGTGATCTTCCACCTGGTGTCCTACGCCACGGTCGGCCTCTCGACTCTGCAGTCGCGGGCCACGGCCGGGATCATCGACGGCGTGTTCGTCTTCTGCCTGCCGGGCAGCAACGGCGCGGTGAAGGACGGCTGGGACAAGGTCATCGCCGCCCAGCTGGATAGCCGCCACAAGCCCTGCAACATGGTCGAACTGATGCCGAGGCTCCTGGAGCAATGAGCAGGCTGACCCACATCGACGACCAGGGCCGGGCTCGCATGGTCGACGTTTCGGAGAAGCCTTCGACGGCGCGCGAGGCGGTGGCGACGGGCTTCGTGCGGATGAGCGCCGAGACCCTGGCTCTTGCGGTGTCGGGCGAAGGCCGCAAGGGCGATGTCCGCGCGGTGGCCGAGCTGGCTGGCGTCATGGCGGCCAAGCAAACTTCAAATCTGATCCCGCTGTGCCATCCGCTGGCGCTGTCGAAGGTGGTGGTCGAGGTCGAGCCGGGCGAGGGCGGGCTGAGCGTCACCGCCCGGGTCAAGACCACCGGCCCGACCGGCGTCGAGATGGAGGCTCTGACCGCCGTGTCCGTGGCCTGCCTGACGATCTACGACATGCTGAAGGCCGCCGAGAAGGGCATGGTCATCGAAGCCGTGCGCCTGCTGGAAAAGACCGGCGGCAAGTCTGGAGACTGGAAGGCTTAGCTTCGAACGTCAGGCGACCACGATCTGCCCGTCGCGAACGGCTACCGGCCAGGCAAAAAGCTTGTCGCCGGGGCAGGGGCCCGCGACGCAGGCCCCATCCTCGATCTTGAACAGGGCCGCGTGGCCGGCGCACAGGATCAGGTCGTTCTCGCGGGTCAGGTAGCGGCCGGCGAACCCCGCCAGCGGCCAGCCGGCGTGCGGGCAGCTGTCCAGATAGCCGACCACCAGGTCGTCCTTGCGCACGACGAAGCCGGCGAACATCGCGTCGCCCTGGCGCCAGCGGAAGCCCTTCGAGCCGGGCGAGGGGATCTCGTCCAGCGCGCAGAGCACCGTGCCCGGCGCGGGGCGGGCGGGGTTGTCCGGATCGGTGCGCAAATCAGCCGTTGATCGAGCCGACGCCGACGCGCCAGCCGTCGATCGCGACGCTCTCGAAGAGGCCCGCGGCGGTGTAGGGATCGTTGTCGACCAGGGTCTGCACGGCGGCCTTGTCATCGGCCTCGATGATCAGCAGCGAGCCGATCGGCGAACCGGCGTCGTCCAGCAGCGGGCCGGCGGCCTTCACGGCGGTCGAACCGTTCAGATAGTCGAGATGGGTCGGGCGGGTGGCCACGCGCGTCTCGAGCGCGCCGGGCTTGTCCTTGCAGTAGACGACGAAGAGGGCCATGCGGCGGTCCTTACTAGGCTTCGGATTTGAGGGGGCGGGAGAGCAGCCCGGCGATGGCGGCGTCGACCTCGACCTCGCCGGCCAGGATGGCGGCGACCGCTTCGCTGATCGGCGCCTCGACGCCGACCTTGCGGGCCAGGGCGCGGACGGCGGGGGCAGAGGCGACGCCTTCAGCCACCGAGACCTTGCCGGCCAGGGCCTGTTCCAGGGTCAGGCCCTGGCCCAGCGCCAGGCCGACGCTCATGTTGCGCGACTGCGGGCTGGAACAGGTGAGCACCAGGTCACCGAGGCCGCACAGGCCGGCGACGGTCTCGGGCCGCGCGCCCAGGGCCACGGCCAAGCGGGTCAGTTCGGCGAAGCCGCGGGTGATGACCGTGGCGTGGGCGTTACGGCCCAGGCCCTTGCCCTCGACGATGCCGCAGGCGATGGCCAACACGTTCTTGACCGCCCCGCCAGCCTCGGCCCCGATCAGGTCGTTGGCCGTGTAGGGGCGGAAGGTCGGGATGGCGATGGCTTCGGCGATCGCCTTGCCCAGGGCCTCGTCCTCGCAAGCCAGGGTGACGGCGGCGGGCAGGTTGCGGGCCACCTCGCCGGCGAAGCTGGGACCCGACAGCACCGCGATCGGCGCACCGGGCAGGGCCTCGGCCGCGACGTCGGTCATCAGTTTCAGCGAGCCCTGCTCGACGCCCTTGGAGCACAGCACGATCGGCGCGCCGGCCTGATGGTGCGGGGCAAAGGCCGTCAGGGCCGCGCGCAGATGCTGGGCGGGGGCGACGGCGAGAATGAGATCGCACGCGGCGAGGCCGGCCAGATCGGTGACCGCCTTGACCGCGGGCTCCAGCGTGATGCCGGGCAGGAACACCGCGTTCTCATGGCGTGCGTTGACGGCTTCCACCACCTCGGGCTCGCGGGCCTGCAGGGTGACCTGAAGGCCGGCCCGGGCGCAGACCTGGGCCAGGGCGGTGCCCCAGGCCCCGGCGCCGATCACGCCCACATGTTTGAAGCTCATGCCTTGGCTCCCTTGCGTCCGTAGGCGTTGGCGGGATTGGCCAGCGCCGCGGCCTCGTCCAGCGGCCAGCGCGGACGGGCGACGGCGTCGAGGTCGTCGGAGATGCCCAGAGCCAGGCGCTCGGCGCCGGCCAGGGCGATCATGGCGGCGTTGTCGGTGCAATAGGCCAGCGGCGGCGCGGCGAAGGAAAAGCTGTTCTTCTCGCAGTCGGCCAGCAGGGCCGCGCGCACCGCGCCATTGGCGGCCACGCCGCCGGCGACGACGAAGCGCAGGTCCTCGGCCGCGTGGCTATCCTTGTAGAGTTTCATCGCCCGATCGACCCGTTCGGACAGCTGGCGGGCGATGGCGGCCTGGACGCCGGCGGCCAGATCGCGGCGCTCGTCGTCGGTCGTCAGGGTTTCGGCGATCCGCGCGGCGGCGGTCTTCAGGCCCGAGAACGAGAAGTCACAGTCCTTGCGGCCCAGCAGGGCGCGCGGCAGTTTGTAGCGCTCGGCGTCGCCGCCGACGGCCAGCTTCTCCAGGGCCGGGCCGCCCGGATAGGGCAGGCCCAGGCTCTTGCCGATCTTGTCGAAGGCCTCGCCGGCCGCATCGTCGATCGTGGTGCCCAGCCGCTTGCAGGCCCCGACGCCGGAGACTTCCAAAAGCTGGCAGTGACCGCCGGAGACCAGCAGCAGCAGGAACGGATAGGCGATGTCCGCGCCCAGCCGGGCCGAGACCGCGTGGCCTTCCAGGTGATTGACCGCGACCAGGGGCACGCCGCGGGCCAGAGATACGGCCTTGCCGAACGCCAGCCCGACCATCACCCCGCCGACCAGGCCGGGGCCGGCCGTGGCCGCCACCCCGTCCAGCTCGCCAAACCCGACGCCCGAGGCGCGAATGGCCTCGGCGGCGATGGCGTCGATCGACTCGACGTGGGCGCGGGCGGCGATCTCGGGCACCACGCCGCCGAACGGCGCGTGCTTGTCGAACTGGGCGCCGATCACCGAGGACAGCACCGTGACCGTCCCGTCCTGATCGCGACGCACGACCGAGGCTGCGGTCTCGTCGCAGCTCGTCTCCAGGCCGAGGATCGTCAGGGGCTTAAGGCCCGATTGCTTAGGGGATGTCATTCGGTTGCGGGCTTCCCACTGCTCCTGTAGCAGCGAAGAGGAAATTTCATCACCGCAGGTAACGTTCCGACCGTGTCCCGGCAACCTCCCATCCGCATCGGCGCGCGCGGCTCCAAGCTCTCCCTGGCGCAGTCAGGCCTGATGCAGGCCCGCATCGCCGCCGCGCTCGGCGCGCCGCAAGGCGCTTCCCAGGAAGAGATCCAGGCCTTCGCGCCCCTGATCCCGATCGTCACCACCGGCGACCGCATCCAGGACCGCCGCCTGATGGAGATCGGCGGCAAGGGTCTGTTCACCAAGGAAATCGAGGAAGCCCTGCTGGACGGCCGCATCGACTGCGCCGTCCACTCGCTGAAGGACATGCCGGCCGAGCTGCCGCCGGGCCTGATCCTGGCCGCCACGCCCGAGCGCGAGGACCCGCGCGACGCCTTCATCAGCAACATCTGCGAGCGGCTGGAAGACCTTCCCATGGGCGCGCGCCTGGGCACCGCCAGCTTGCGTCGCCAGGCTCAGGCCCTGCACGTGCGGCCCGATCTCGAGATCGTCATGCTGCGCGGCAATGTCGACACCCGCCTGGCCAAGCTGGAGCGCGGCGAGGCCGACGCCATCCTGCTGGCCCAGTCCGGCCTGAACCGCCTGGGCCTGGGCCACATCACTCAGAGCTGGCTGGACCCCGTGGCCTGTCCGCCGGCCCCCGGCCAGGGCGCCCTTGTCATCGAGACCCGGCTGGAGGACGCTCACGCCCTCTGGCTGCAGGCCGTCAGCTGCCGCGAGACCACCATCGCCGTCGCCGCCGAGCGCGGCGCGCTCTACGCCTTGGAAGGTTCGTGCCGCACGGCCATCGGCGCTCGCGCCGTGCTGGAGGGCGCGCACCTGTCGATCATCGTCGAGGCCCTGACGCCTGACGGCGCTCAACGTTTCCGCCGGGAGGGGGAAGTCGCGCTCTCTGGCGCCGACGACATCGCCGAGGCGCGGGCCCTGGGCCTGAAGCTGGGCGCCGAGGTCCGCGAGGCTGGCGGCGACGCCATCGTCCTGCCGGAGTAGGAACATGGCAGAGGGCGCGCCGGTCTGGATCACCCGCGCCCGCCCCGGCGCCGAGGCTACGGCCGACCGCGTTCGGGCTCTGGGGTTCACGCCCATCATCGACCCGCTGCTGGCGGTCGAGGCGCTGGACGTCGAGATCGATCTCGACCACGTCGCGGCTCTGGCCTTCACCAGCGCCAACGGCGTCGACGCCTTCGCCCGGCTGCACGACGCGCGCCATTTGCCGGTTTTCGCCGTGGGCCGGGCCACCGCCCGGGCGGCCGAGAGCGTGGGCTTTCCCAGCGTCTCCAGCGCCGACGGCGACGTCGAGGATCTGGCCCGCCTGGTCGTGGGCGCGGCCGGCGGTCCGGTGCTGTGGGCCGGGGCCAAGGAACCGGCCGGCGATCTGGTCGGCCTGCTGCGCGACTGCGGGGTGATGGCCCACGGCGTCGCCGTCTATGAGACGGTCGAGCGCGGGCCGTCCGAGACGACCCTGGCGGCGGCCACGACCGTCCTGCTGCATTCCCCGCGTGCAGCTCGTGCGCTGGCGAGAATCCTGACCTCTCGACCCACGCCGAACCTGCGATGCCTGTGCCTGTCCAAGGCCGTCGCCGCGCCGCTGGCCGGCCTGGTCGAACCGGGGTCTGTGGCCGTCGCGCCGCGCCCAGACGAATCCGCGATGCTGGAGCTGCTTACAGCTTGAGCGCGACATTGCGCGGCGCGACGGCCTCAGGCACGAATGGGCCATGACCGCCGCTCCCGATCCCGCTGAAATCGTCGCGCCCAGCGATCCGGCGCTCTATGCCCGTCGGCGGGTGATGGGACCCAGCGTGTGGATCTGGTTGGTCCTCTGCGTGCTGTGCGCGATCCTTGGGGCCGGCGTCGCCCGCTTCGGCCCCACCCTATTCCCGACCAAGGCCAAGTCGGGCGAGGTCTCGGCCCAACCCAGCCCGCGCCCGATCGCAGAGCGCCTGGCGCCCGGCTCAGCCCTGCCGGTCGAGACCGGTGAAACGGCCCTGGCCGCGCCGGCCGCCGACGTCGAGCGGCTAGACGGCCGAATCACCGCCCTGGAATCCAGCCAGCGTGGGGTGGCGGACGCCGCCGCCGCCGCCCTGGCCGCTTCGTCCCTGGCCGAGGCCGCCGCAAGCTCGCGCCCGTTCGGCGGTGAGCTGGCCGGCCTGGAACGTGTGCTGCCCGGCTCGCCCAATCTGCGCGCCCTCGAACCCCTGGCGCGGATGGGCGCGCCGACGCGGGCGGGCCTGACCGTGCAGTTCGAAAATCTGGCCGGCCGCGCCGCCAGCGCTTCGCGCAACCCCGGGGCCGAGGCGGACCTGTTCGCCCGCGTCCGCTACGCCCTTTCCAGCATCGTCTCGATCCGCCATGTCGGCTCCACGCAGGGCTCGACTCCCGACGCCATGCTGGCCCGCGCTCAGGCCCTGCTGGACGAAGGCGACGTCGAGGGCGCGGTCGCCGCCCTGGACCCGCTGCCCGACGCGGCTCGCGACGTGCTGGGGCCGTGGTTCGCCGCCGCCAGCCGGCGCATCGAGATCGATCGCCAGGTGGCCGCCGTGCGCACCGAGGCCCTGGCGGGTCTCGCCCGCGTCGCTCGGGCGGGCCCCTGATGACCCGCGTCGCCTTCGCCCTGTTCCTGGTCGCCGCCGTCGCGGTCGGGGTCCTGGCCCTGACCGGCGAACCCGGCCGCGCCTGGCTGGAGTGGATGGGCTGGCGCATCGAGATGACCGCCGCCGCCGCGGCCCTGCTGACCCTGGCTTCCGCCCTGCTGTTCACCCTGCTGTGGCGCGGGGTGATCTGGATCGTCGAGGCCCCCCGCCGGGCCGCCCGGGCCCGGGCCGAGGCCAAGCGCAAACAGGCCCTCGAGGCCCTGTCGCGCGGCTTCCTGGCCGTGGCCGCCGGTGACGGCTCGGAAGCTCGCCGCCTGGCCCAGAAGTCGGCCGAGCTGGCTGACGACGCCCCGGCTCTCGTTCGCGTGCTGGCCGCCCAGGCCGCCGAAGCCGCGGGCGACACCGTCGCGGCCAAGAGCGCCTACAACGCCATGCTGGGCTTCCCCGAAATGCGCCTGGCCGGCCTGCGCGGGCTGATGCAGGCCGAGCTGGCCGAGGGCGACAAGGCGGCCGCCGTGCGCCACGCCGAGACCGCCTACGGCCTGACCCGCACCGCCCGCTGGGCGTGGCGCGCGCTGCTGGAAGCCCGGCTGGAGGCCGGCGACTGGGCCGGTGCGCTCGATCTGGTCAAGAGCGGCCTGGACCGCAAGATCGTCTCGCCGGTCGTGGCCGAGCGCAGCCGCGCCGCCCTGCTGGCCGCCTCGGCCGCCGACCTCGAGGATCCGGCCGATCCCAAGGCCCGCGCCCAGGCGCTCGACTTCGCCGTCCAGTCGGTGAAGCTGAAGCCCGACTTCGCCCCCGGCGTGGTGATGGCCGCGCGCCTGCTGGCCGACGACGGCAAGGCCGCCAAGGCCGGGGCGCTGATCGAGACCGCCTGGAAGGCCCAGCCGCATCCGGCCCTGTGGCTGGCCTATCGCGACCTCAAGACCAATGAGACCCCCAAGGCCCGCGCCCAGCGCCTGGCGGCCCTGGCGGCGATGAAGCCGGACGCGCGCGAGAGCCGCATCCTGCGCGTCGAGAGCGCCCTGATCGGCGGCGATCCGGTGGCCGCCCGCGCCGCCGCCCGCCTGCTGGACGAGGAGGCTCCGACCGCCCGGTTCGCCGGTCTGATGGCCCGTGTCGCCGCCGCCAACGGCCAGGGCGACGAAGCCCGCGCCTGGGTCGCCCGCGGCCTGGAGGCCCCTCAGGAGCCCGACTGGTCCGACCTCGATCCAGAAGGCCGCGCCTTCGCCTATCAGCGCGAGGACTGGGCGCGTCTGGCGGTCAGCTACGCCGAGACCGGCCAGCTGATCCATCCGCGCCACGAGCGCCGTGAGCGGACGATGAACGACCTGCCGCAGCTGCCCTCGGCCTATGCCGACTACGCCAAGTCGACGCCGTTCATCCATGCGGCCGAGACCGGCGGCGCCCTGATGCCGATTCCCGATAGCCTTGGCCCCGACGACCCCGGCATGTTCGATCCGCCGCCGATTCCGGACCCGCCGCCGGCCGGTCCCGCACCTCGTCGCAATTCAGGTGCAAGACGGCGCTTGGCAAGTGGCTCGCGTCCCGCTAAGTAGGCGCTCCTCGCGGTCGGGCCACGGTCCGAAGCGACGTGGGCCGCTTTAGCTCAGCTGGTAGAGCACATCATTCGTAATGATGGGGTCAGGTGTTCGAGTCACCTAAGCGGCACCACTTCTTCTCCTTTTTAAATTGAGATTCTGCAGTGTGCGGACGCATGCCTGTGCGGTGCAGTTTGGGCTCCTGCAGGGCGGATGAAGTCGACGCTGCCTGAACTATTTTTTTCGCCTGCCTCTGGCTTTCTTAGGGGGGCGTGGTTCGGCAGGGGGGGCTCTGGTCAGGACCGAGGCCTTGCCGAGATTGATCAGTGAATAGGAAGCCTTATCGACATTGTTGGGATGATCCGTCTTAGCGGGAGGTCCAAAGGTCCGCTGGGGGCGACGCCCTTTGCCGCTCCAAGAGCCATTGCTCGCAGCGACCGCTGAGGCGTCGTGCTGACCATTGACCTCATCGGGCTTCCCTCCAGAAGATTCCATTGCTTCCCTCCTTTTGAGAGTCTGGAAGGCGATGTTGGCTTCATGGGCGCGTTGAGCGTCCCAAATGAGAAACCCAACCACGATGGCGCCAAACGCCATGCTCAAGATAAGCGTCAGGTTGAGGGTGTCGAGCGACATGGCGCTACCTAAGCCAATGCGGTTTTGCCAACATGGCGCCTAGAATGAGCCCCGCAACTGCTAGCGTGGCGATGCCGCCCGCGCCAAAGTTTCCATCCTTGGCGATCGGCGTGATGACCGATGCCGCTACGCTACCGAAACAGATCGATTTCAGGTAATCACAGCCAACTTGCACGCGCTTGACCGTAACCAGCTCTCGCTCCTCGGGCGTAAGTTTATAGTGAAATCTCATGCGCCATCGCCTCGACTGCGATCTTGCGCTTATTCGTGCCTCAAATGTTCTCTTTCGCAAGGCTATGCTTCAAGCGCTGTGCGTCTGGGAACGCGTGTCCTCATCACTCCGTTGAACCTCGACAGGAGTTACGCCATGCCCAAGACCGTCGACAACGACACCGCCCTCGAGGAAGTCATGACTTTTCTCGACACGCCGCCCGAGCCCGGCAGCGCCGACGATGCGCGGTTTGGGGAGCGGCTCAGGCAGGTGATTTCGGCCTCGATCCCGCTGGACGAGGGTGACGATCCCGAGGATGGGCCGACCCTGCAGCTGGACGACGACTTCCGCCGCCGGCTGGAGAAGGTGGCCACCGATCGCGGCGGCAACTATTTCGGCGACCATCCGGACGGCATTGGCCCGACGCTGGGGATGGACGTTTCCAAGTCCTAGTCGTCCCAGCCGGGACGCTTCTTCTTGCGGCCCAGGGCGAAGATGCCGGGATAGGGGCCCTTGCCGATCCGGTAGAGGCACCACTCGTCGTCCTTGGCGCAGTCGCCGTCGAAGGCCGCCTTCTTGGATGGGTCGATGGCGGCGTACATCTGGGCGGTGCGCGAGCGTTCGCCAGCCGCCTCGGCGCAGGTGTTCTTCTGGTCGCGATTGAGGCCGGCCGTCTTCGGGTCCCGGCAGCCGAGGCTGTCGCGCAGGGCCTCGCGGGTTTCGTCGCTTTGTTCGACCAGCTTGCGGGCCGTGAAGCCGGGAGGCGCGACGACGCCTCTCGGAGCCGAGGGCTTGGCGACGGGCGGGGCCGACACCGGCGGCGGGGGGACAACGGTCGCCGGTGGAGCGGGTGCGATCCGCGCACGCGGCGGCGGCTGAACCGATGGCGAGGGCGGATCCAGCAGCAGCGCCTCGATGACCGGCGGTTGGATCAGCTGCGGGGCAGGGCGGACGCCGGCGATCAGGGCCAGCAGCACCAGCGCATGGACCGTCACGACCGCGCTTAGGGCCGCGAGGTTGCGCCGCAGCGTCCGACGTGAAGGACGTCGCCAGGTTCCAGTGGCGATCGCCGGGCTCATCGTCTCTCCAGGCGCTGCGGCGCGGAGCGGGGATAGGCCGGCGATGGGGCGCGAGCGTGGCTTTAGGGGACAAGAAAAAGGCCCGGCGGTGACGCCGGGCCTTTCCTTGTTTCAGCCGTGCAAAGCGTGGCCTTACGCGGCTTCCGCCTTCGCCTTGCCGCCGAAGCGGCCGTAGAAGGTCTCGCCCTTCTCGGCCATCTCGCGCAGCAGGGCCGGCGGGGTGAAGCGCGTGCCGAACTTCTGGGCCAGGGCGTCCAGGGTCTCGACGAAGGCCTTGGCGCCGACGCCGTCGATCAGGCTGATCGGGCCGCCGGTCCAGGGCGCGAAGCCCCAGCCCAGGATGGCGCCGACATCGGCTTCACGCGGGTCGGTGATGACGCCTTCCTCGAAGCAGCGCGCGGCTTCCACGGCCTGGCGGTACAGCAGGCGGGTGCGGATCTCCTGGATCAGCGCCGGGTCGGCGTCGGTCGTGGTGACCGGCATCAGGTCGGCGAGACCCTTCCAGAGGACCTTCTGGCCGCCTTCCGGATAGTCGTAGAAGCCCTTGCCGTTCTTGCGGCCCAGGCGACCCATCTCGACGACCATCTTTTCCAGGACCGGCGCGAACGGACGCTCCTCGTACTTGTCGCCGAGGTCCTTCTTGGTCTGCTCGCCGATCTTGTAGGAGAGGTCCAGCGCGACGTCGTCGTTCATCTCCAGCGGACCGCGGGGCATGCCCGTGGCGCGGCCGACATTGTCGATGATGGCGGGCGCGATGCCCTCGGCCATCATCTCCAGGCCTTCCTGCACGAAGGTGCCGAAGCAGCGCGACGTGTAGAAGCCGCGGCTGTCGTTGACGACGATCGGGGTCTTCTTGATCTTCAGGACGTAGTCGATCGACTTGGCCAGGGCCTCGTCGGACGTCTCTTCGCCCATGATGATCTCGACCAGGCCCATCTTGTCGACCGGCGAGAAGAAGTGGATGCCGATGAAGTTCTTCGGGCGCACGCTGGCCTTGGCCAGGCCCGAGATCGGCAGGGTCGAGGTGTTGGAGCCGAAGATGGCGGTTTCGGCCAGTTGAGCCTCGGCCTTCTTGGTGACGTCGGCCTTGATCTCGCGGTTCTCGAACACGGCCTCAATGACGAGGTCGCTGCCCTTCACCAGGTCATAGTCGGTGGTCGGGGTGATCAGGGCCAGGACGGCGTCGCCCTTGTCCTGGGTCATCTTCCCGCGCGAGACGGCCTTCTTCACCAGGCTCTCGGCATAGGCCTTGCCCTTGTCGGCGGCTTCCTGGCTCTGGTCGATCAGGACGGTCTCGATGCCGGCCATGGCTTGGACGTAGGCGATGCCCGCGCCCATCATGCCGGCGCCGACGACGGCGACCTTCTTGGCTTCCGACGGCGCGATGCCGGCCGGACGGCCCGCGCCCTTGCCCAGCTCCTGCAAGCTGAGGAACAGGGTGCGGATCATGCCCTTGGCCTGGGGCGACATCATCGTCTTCAGGAAGTAGCGGGTCTCGATGCGGATGGCCGCGTCGAACGGCACCTGCGTGCCCTCATAGACCGCCTTCAGGATGTTCAGCTGGGCGGGATAGTTGCCATAGGTCTGCTTGCGCAGCATGGCGTTGCCCATGATGAACACCTGGCTGCCGGTCGGGGTGTAGGGACCGCCGCCCGGAAGCTTGAAGTCCTTCTTGTCCCACGGCGCGACGGGGTCGCCCTTGGTCTTGATCCAGGTCTTGGCGGCTTCCACGACCTGATCGGCCGGCACGACTTCATGCACGACCTTGAGGGCCAGGGCCTCGGCCGGCTTCATCGACTTGCCTTCCAGCAGGTACGGCGCGGCGGCCATGACGCCGACCAGGCGCGGCAGGCGCTGGGTGCCGCCGGCGCCGGGCAGCAGGCCGACCTTGGCTTCGGGCAGGGCCAGCTGGATCTTCGGATGGTCGGCGACCACGCGATAGTGGCAGGCGAGCGCGATCTCGAGACCGCCGCCCATGGCCAGGCCGTTGATGGCCGCGGCCACCGGCTTGCCGCAGGTTTCCAGGGCGCGGAAGGCCTTGTTGAGCGCAAAGCCGGCTTCGAAGGCGGCCTTGAGCCCCTCTTCGCCCGAGCCCGCGCCGCCGAGGCCGCCCGAACCGCCCAGTTCACCGAGGTCGGCGCCGGCGCAGAAGCCGGTCGTCTTGCCCGAGGTGATCACGGCGCCCTTGATGGCGGCGTCCGACTTGATGGCCTCGACCACCTCGCCGATTTCCTTGATGACCGAAGCGGTCAGGGTGTTCATCGAGCGGCCGGGCACGTCGAAGGTGACCAGGGCCACGCCGTCGGAATCGACCTCGATCTTGAAGTTTTCCATGGTGTTAGCTCCTTAAGCCTTAGACGCGTTCGATGACCGTGGCGGTGCCCATGCCGGCGCCGACGCACAGGGTGATCAGGGCGGTTTCCTTGTCCGAGCGTTCCAGCTCGTCCAGGACGGTGCCCAGGATCATGGCGCCGGTGGCGCCCAGCGGGTGGCCCATGGCGATGGCGCCGCCGTTCACGTTCATCTTCTCGTGCGGGATATCCAGGGCCTGCATCATGCGCAGCACGACCGAGGCGAAGGCTTCGTTCAGCTCGTAGAGGTCGATGTCGCCGACCGCCATGCCCAGCTTCTTGAGCAGCTTTTCCGAGACCAGCGACGGACCCGTCAGCATGATCGAGGGCTCGCTGCCGATCGAGGCCGCGCCCTTGATGCGGGCGCGGGCCTTCAGACCCAGGGCCTCGCCCATTTCCTTGGTGCCGATCAGGACGCCGGCGGCGCCGTCGACGATGCCCGAGCTGTTGCCGGCGTGGTGGACGTGGTTGACCTTCTCCACCTGCGGGTAGCGCTGCTGCACCACCGCATCGAAGGCCATCTCGCCCATGCCCGTGAACGAGGGGTTCAGGGCGGCGAGAGTCTGCATGGTGGTGGCGCCGCGCACGGTCTCGTCGTGGGCCAGCAGGGTCAGGCCCAGCTGGTCCTTCACCGGCACGACCGACTTGGAGAAGCGGTTGTCGGCCCAGGCGGCCGCGGCGCGCTTCTGGCTCTCGACGGCGTAGGCGTCGACGTCGTCGCGGCTGAAGCCGTAGAGGGTGGCGATCAGGTCGGCCGAGACGCCTTGCGGGGCGAAATAGGTCTTGAAGGCCGAGGACGGGTCGGTCGGCCACGCGCCGCCGTCGCTGCCCATCGGCACGCGGCTCATGCTCTCGACGCCGCCGCCGATCGCCATCTGGGCTTCACCCGAGGCGACCTTGGCCGCGGCCATGTTCACCGCTTCCAGGCCCGAGGCGCAGAAACGGTTGATCTGCACGCCGGCGACGCTCTCGGCGTAGTCGGCGGTCAGGACAGCGGTGCGGGCGATGTCGCTGCCTTGCTCGCCGACGGGCGAGACGCAACCCAGGACGACGTCGTCAACCTTGCTGGTGTCCAGGCCGTTGCGGTCGCGCAGGGCTTCCAGGACCTGGGCGGCCAGGGACAGGGCGGTGGTCTCGTGCAGCGAGCCGTCCTTCTTGCCCTTGCCGCGCGGCGTGCGCACGGCGTCGAAGATGTAAGCGTCAGCCATGGACTGGCTCCTTCCTGCGTGGTCTCGGCCCGATTGTGGCGCGAAGATTTATGAACTAAAAAGTGCGCCTGATCCCGGGGGGGAAATCATGACGATGACGGAAGCGCAGCGCGTTCACCCGGCGGTGGAGGCCTTCATCGCGCGTGGCTATCATGTGTTCGAGAACGGTGTGGACCCGGCGGCGGCGAGCGCCTTGCTGGCCAAGATCAGGGCCTTGCGGACCTTCGACGCCGACCTGTTCCTGACCGAGGCCGAGTTCGACGCCAATCCGCAGTATACCGGGGTCAATCCCGCGCCCGGCCGCAACCTGCTGGAGCGGTTCGAGGCCGACCTTGCCTTCGTCGAGAAGGACGCGGGGATCGCCTCGGCGGTCAGCGCATTGCTGGGCGACGACTACGAGATCCTGCTCAAGAAGCTGATCTGCGGTGTGCCCGCCAGCGTCGTGCCCGACTGGCTCAAGGCCCGCATCGCCGGCAATCCGGTCAACAATCTGGGGGCTTACGTCAGAGCGCCGTACCGGGACATCACCTACTTCTACGGCATCGACTTCCATCAGGACCTGATCGACTACAGGGACCGGGAAGCCGATTTCCTGACGCTGTATGTCTATCTGCACGATGTCGGCGTGCACGACGCGCCGTTGTTCCTGCTGGAGGACAGCCACCAGCTGGCGGGGACCCTGTTCCCGCACGATCTCACCAAGAACGACGGCGGCTGGCTGTACCGCGACGGACGCGGCGGCGAGGTCCAGACCAAACAGCATCTGCTGACCGGCAAGGCCGGCTACGCGGCCATGTGGCACGCCTGCACCCTGCACGGCACCCAGCCCGACGCGGCCGACAACGAGCGCCTGTCCTTGCGCTACCTGCTGGCGCGCAGGCCGGGCGCGGAGGCGCGCGGCATGGACGCGGTCAACGCCACGCTGCGCGGCCCGCTCAGCCTGGACGCCACGCGCCAGGACCTCGATGCGCGCGGCAGGGCGCAGATCAAGGCCAACAGCGTCAACAAGGCTTAGAGCCGGGCGCACTACGGCTTCCAGTTGCCGATCGGGTACGTGCCGATGGGCTCGCACGAGAGGCCACGCGCCGAGGCCTTGGCCCGATAATAGACGCGCTTGCCGAACTGCGGCGCCGGCAGCGAGCAGGCCGTGAAGCCCGAGGTGGTGACTTCCAGCCGCCACTCGGCGACCTTGGAGCGCAGCAGGGTCTGGCAGATATCCTTGCCGGCCGGCTGCAGCGGCAGCTTGAAGGCGCCCGGCTGCGGGCGCTTGCCGACCAGTTCGCCGGAATAGGTGAGGGGGCGCGGACCCTGGACGGCGCGCACGCAGACGACGGCCGAACGGTCGTTGTCGGATGCGGGCGCGGTCGGCGGCTTGGGGCCGCTCTGCGGGCCGGCCAGCAGGGCGACCAGGGTCAGGGTCGTGATGGCGGAAGTGATCACAGCGTCCTCGCGATCAGGATTTTCATGATCTCGTTGGTGCCGCCGTAGATGCGCTGGATGCGGCTGTCCTTGTACATGCGCGCGATCGGGTACTCGTTCATGAAGCCGTAGCCGCCGAACAGCTGCAGGCAGCGGTCGACGATCTTTCCTTCGAGATCGGTGACCCAGTACTTGGCCATCGAGGCGGTGGCGGCGTCGAGCTTGCCCTCCAGGTGCTGGCCGATGCAGTGGTTGACGAAGACCTTGGCGACGGTCGCCTCGGTCTTGCACTCGGCCAGGACGAACTGGGTGTTCTGGAAGTCGAGGATCGCCTTGCCGAACGCCTTGCGGTCCTTGACGTAGGCGATGGTCAGCTCCAGCGCCCGTTCGATGGTCGCCATGCCCTGCACGGCGATGTTCAGCCGCTCCTGCGGCAGCTGGCCCATCAGCTGGAAGAAACCCTGACCCTCGTCGGTGCCCAAGAGGTTCTCGGTCGGGATCTTCACGTCGTTGAAGAACAGCTCCGAGGTGTCCTGGGCCTCCTGGCCCAGCTTGTCGAGATTGCGGCCGCGCTCGAAGCCTTCCGCGCCGTCGGTCTCGACGATCAGCAGCGAGGTGCCGCGCGCGCCGGCGGTCGGGTCGGTCTTGGCGACCACGATGATCAGGTTGGCCGTCTGGCCGTTGGTGATGAAGGTCTTGGAGCCGTTGATGACGTACTGGTTGCCGGCCTTCTTGGCGGTGGTCTTCACGCCCTGAAGGTCGGAACCGGCGCCAGGCTCGGTCATGGCGATGGCGCCGACCAGCTCGCCCGTGGCCATGCGCGGCAGCCAGCGCTGCTTCTGCTCTTCCGTGCCGTAGTGGAAGATGTACGGCATGATGATGGCGTTGTGCAGGCTGGCGCCGAAGCCGTCGACGCCCTTCAGCCCCAACTGCTCCATCAGCACGACCTCGTGGCGATAGTCGCCGCCGGCCCCGCCGTATTGTTCGGGCGTGGAGAGGCCGAGCAGTCCGGCCTCTCCCGCCTTGGTCCACATGTCGCGATCGACGCAGTGGTTCTTGCGCCACTTCGCGACCGTTGATTCAGGCGCGTGCTCATCGAAGAACTTGCCCACCGCGTCTTCGAAGATCGCGATGTCCTCTTCGGCCATGAAAGCCGGTTTTTCGACGTTGAGCACGCTCATGATCAGAAAGCCTCCGCGGGCAGCGCCATCAGGGTCGCCGAACCCGTCTTCAACTTGGCGAGGTGTGCCCCCGCGTCAGGCAAGATGCGTTCGATGAAATAGCGACCGGTGGTCAGCTTGGTCGTGAAGAACGGGTCCGACGAGCCGGCGGCGATCTTGGCGTTGGCGGCCTTTGCCATCAGCGCCCACATGTACGCCAGGCCCGTCAGGCCGAAGAGGTGCATGTAGTCGGTCGAGGCCGCGCCGGCGTTGTCGGGGTTCTGCAGGCCGTTCTGCATCAGCCACATGGTGCCGTCCTGCAGCTGGGCCTTCACGCCGGCCAGGGCCTCGATGAACGGCTTCAGCTCGGCGTCGGCGTCGTTCTCGCCGATGAACTGGTCGACTTCCTGGAAGAAGGCCATGACCGCGCGGCCGCCCTTGGCCGCCAGCTTGCGGCCGACCAGGTCCAGGGCCTGGACGCCGTTGGTGCCCTCGTAGATCAGGGCGATGCGGCAGTCGCGCATGAACTGGCTGACCGGGAAGTGCTCGGTGAAGCCGCTGCCGCCGTGCACCTGCACCGCGTTCGAGCAGACCTCGAAGCCCTTGTCGGTCAGGTAGCCTTTCAGCACCGGCGTCATCAGGCCCATGTAGTCCGAGGACTTTTCACGGACGGCGGCGTCCGGGTGGACGTGCGACAGGTCGCCGTGCAGGGCGGTCCAGAACAGGAAGGCGCGGCCGCCTTCGATCAGGGCCTTGCTCTCCAGCAGCATGCGGCGAACGTCAGGGTGGACGATGATCGGGTCGGCCGGGCCTTCGGCGTTCTTGGGGCCCGTCAGCGAACGGCCCTGCAGGCGGTCCTTGGCGAAGGCGACGGCGGCCTGATAGGCGGCCTCGCCTTGCGCGACGCCCTGCATGCCGACGCCCAGGCGGGCCTCGTTCATCATCACGAACATGATCTTCAGGCCGGCGTTCTCCTCGCCGATCAGATAGCCCTCGGCGTCGTCGTACTGCATGACGCAGGTGGCGTTGCCGTGGATGCCCATCTTCTCTTCCAGGCCGACGCACTTGACGCCCTGGTTACGCTCGCCGACCGAGTTGTCGTCCTTCACGAAGAACTTCGGCACGATGAACAGGCTGATGCCCTTCACCCCGGCCGGCGCGCCTTCGATGCGGGCCAGCACCAGGTGGATGATGTTGTCCGACATGTCGTGCTCGCCGGCGCTGATCCAGATCTTCTGGCCGGTGATCTTGTAGCTGCCGTCGGCCTGCGGGACCGCCTTGGTGCGCAGCAGGCCCAGGTCCGTGCCGCAATGCGGCTCGGTCAGGTTCATGGTGCCGGTCCATTCGCCGGTCACCATCTTGGGCAGGTAGGTCTGCTTCTGTTCGTCGGTGCCGCCGGTGTGGATGGCCGAATAGGCGCCGTGCGCCAGGCCCGGATACATCGAGAACGCCATGTTGGCCGAGCTCGACATCTCGCTGAAGGCCAGGTTGACGACGTGCGGCAGGCCCTGGCCGCCATAGGCCGGGTCCGAGCCCAGGCCCGTCCAGCCGCCTTCGCACAGCTGCTTGTAGGCGGCCTTGAAGCCCGGCGGCGTGGTGACGACGTTGGTCGCCGGATCCAGATGGCAGCCGTTCTTGTCGCCGACCGTGTTCAGCGGCGCCAGGACCTCGCCAGTGAACTGGGCGGCGGCCTCCAGGATCTGCTCCACCGTCTCGAACGGCGCGTCCGAGAAGCCCGGCAGGGCGCCGTGCTGATCGATGTTGAGCACGTCGCGCAGGATGAAGGCGTGATCGCGAACGGGCGGCTGATAGGTCATGGGCAGTCCTGGATCGGTCGGGAGAGGAAACGGGTCGCCGGCTCGCGCGGGAGCCGGCGCGAGGGTGTCTTACTTGCCCAGCATCGCTTCGCTGTGACCGTCCAGGCGGGCGCGCAGCACCTGCTCGTAGTCGGCCGCGCGGGGCAGCAGGTCGGGGCGGATCTCGGTCAGGCGGCGCTCCAGGCGGTTGCAGGCCTCGCGCAGCTCGATCAGGGCGTTGTCGATGTCGTCGCGCTGTTGCTCCAGCGCGTTGGCGCGTTCGCGGAACTTCTTCAGCGAGCGGGCCATCTGCGCCGCGCCCTCGTCGTTCTCGTCATAGAGATCGAGCAGTTCGCGGATCTCGGTCAGCGACAGGCCCACGCGCTTGCCGCGCAGGATCAGCTGCAGGCGCACGCGGTCCTTGTGCGAATAGACGCGGTTCAGCCCCTCGCGGGCCGGGTTCAGCAGGCCCTTGTCCTCGTAGAAGCGCAGGGCGCGCGGGGTGGCTTTGAATTCATTGCAGAGCTGGCGGATCGTGAATGTCCGCTCGGGGCGACGCAGGTCGGCCATGGTTGGAAACCTCCCAAAGAAGAGGGCCTGGCTACTGCGGCCGGGCCGCTTTGTTATCGGCGATCACCCTAAACCCGATCTGGAGCGAGCGTCAACGCTTACGTAAACGTCAACTTGAGCTTGGTTGATAGGTTTACTTTCCTAGGCCTTAGGGCGTAGCTTCCGGGGTGAAGGCCGTTCCAAGGAGAGCCTCATGGCGACCCTCTCTCACGGCGAAATCTGGCGCGCGATCGACGCCCTGGCCGAACGCTTCGACATGACGCCGTCGGCCATGGCCCGGATGGCCGGCCTGGATCCCACCAGCTTCAACCGCTCCAAGCGCGGGTCGGCGGAGACCGATGGCCGCGCGCGCTGGCCCTCGACCGAAAGCCTGGCCAAGCTCCTGGAAGCGACGGGGGTGAATTTCTCGGAGTTCGCCGCCCTCACCGAGCAAGCCGGGACGGTGAAGCGCGCTGCGCCGCTGATCGGCCTGGCCGAGGCGGGGCGCGAGGGCCTGTTCGACGAGGCGGGCGCGCCGGCTGGCGAAGGCTGGGACGAGATCGCCGCGCCGGATCTGGGCGAGGGCCTGTTTGCGCTCGAGGTGTCGGGCGACGCCCTGGCGCCGGTCTATCGCGACGGCGACCGGCTGCTGGTCTCGCCCACCGTCGAGCCGCGCAAGGGCGACCGCGTGGTGGCCAGGACCCTGGCCGGTGAAATCCTGGTGCGCGAACTGGGCCGCGTCACGGCCCGGACCGTGGAGCTGACCCCGCTCACGGGGAGCGGCGAAGAACGCCTGCTCGCCCGCGACGAGGTCGCCTGGGTCGGCCGGATCGTCTGGGTCAGCCAGTAACGACTGACCCGAGAGGGATCAGGTGCGCGGGCAGCTGGCGTGGCTGTCCAGCAGCCAGGCGATCAGCGGGCCGGCCGAGGGATCCTCGCACGAGACGTCCAGGCGATAGGACGCCCAGGTGTCGTTGTGAGCCGCCTCGACATGGGCGTCGGGGAATTGCTGGACGATGCCGCCGAGCAGCGAGTCGAATTCCTGGCGGTCGGTGGGACGCAGAGTGAACGAAGCCATGAGAGTAACCTTGAGGTTTAAATCTTGGTTCTGATGGTCGTAGCCTAGACTCCGAATGGTGGGCGGACCCTTAACCACGAATTCAGACTTCGTTCATTTTGCGAGGCATGGTGTCGCAGCGCGCGAGGATTCACCCCGCGCGCGTAAGCTTGGCCTTTTTGATTTCTGTATTAGGCGAGTTTCTCTTCGATCAAGGCGATGGTCCGGTCGATGCCGAAGATCGCCGCGAACGAGCCGAAGCGCGGGCCCTGGCTCTGGCCGAGGAGAACCTCGTACAGGGCCTGGAACCAGGCGCGAAGCGGATCGAAGCCGTGGGTCTTGCCGACTTCGAACACCTCGTTCTGGATCAGCTCGGCGTCCGGCGCGTCGGCCGGCATGGCCTTCAGCTTGGCCAGCAGGTCCAGCATCGCCGCGCGCTCCTGGTCGGTGGGCGCGCGGAAGGTCTTCGTGGGCTTCACGAAGTCCTCGTAATAGTTGATCGCGTAGCCGGCCAGGCGGTCCAGCAGCGGCTGGGTTTCGGCCGAGGCCCCCGGGATGTAGCGCGACAGGAAGCCCCAGAGGATTTCCTTGGTCGAGGCGTCGGCGGCCGACACCAGGTTCAGCATCAGGCTGAACGACACCGGCGAGCCGTGCTGCGGCGGGCGGCCCGAATGGATGTGCCACACGGGGTTGTCCAGCTGCTTGGCCGGCTCCTGGCGCTGATAGGCGTCCAGCTGCTGCAGATATTCGTCCGTCGCCTTGGGGATGACGTCGAAATAGAGCTTCTTGGCCGACTTGGGGCTCTGGAACATGTAGTACGACAGGCTTTCGGGCGCGCCGTAGCGCAGCCAGTCCTCCATCGACAGGCCGTTGCCCTTGGACTTGGAGATCTTCTGGTTGTTCTCGTCCAGGAAGAGCTCGTAGTTGAAGCCTTCCGGCGGGACCCCGCCCAGCGCCTTGCAGATCGCGCCCGACGCCTTGACCGAGTCGATCAGGTCCTTGCCCGACATCTCGTAGTCGACGCCCAGCGCGGTCCAGCGCATGGCCCAGTCGGGCTTCCACTGCATCTTCACGTGGCCGCCGGTGACCGGGACCTCGACGCGCGAGCCGTCCTCGTCCTCGAAGACGATCGTACCCTTCTCGACATTGCGTTCCAGGGTCGGGACCTGCAGCACCTTGCCGGTGGTCGGGCTGACGGGAAGGAACGGCGAATAGGTCGCGCGGCGCTCTTCGCCGAGCGTGGGCAGCATCACCTTCTGGATGGCGTCGAAGCGCTCCAGGGCGGTCAGCAGGGTCGCGTCGAACAGGCCGCCCTTGTAGCAGTCGGTCGAGGAGACGAACTCGTACTCGAAGCCGAAGCCGTCCAGGAACGCGCGCAGGCGGGCGTTGTTGTGGGCGCCGAAGCTGTCATGGGTGCCGAACGGGTCGCGGACGACGGTCAGCGGCTTGCCCAGGTCCTCGATCAGCGGCTGCTTGTTCTCGATGTTGTCGGGAACCTTGCGCAGGCCGTCCATGTCGTCGCTGAAGGCGATCAGTCGCGTGGGGATATGGTCGTCGACCAGCGCGCGGAAGGCCTGGCGCACCATGGTCGTGCGCGCCACTTCCCCGAACGTGCCCAGGTGCGGCAGGCCTGACGGACCATAGCCGGTTTCGAAGATCACCGCCTTGGCCAGCGCCGGATAGGCTTTCACCGCCTCGTCCGCCTTGCCGGCCTCGATCAGGGCTTTCGCGGCCTCCTGATCGGCGCGGTCGGGGAGGCGCACGCGCAGGACGCGGGCGATGGTGGCGCGCGCCTGCTCGAACGGCCAGGAGCGGGCTTCGCGGGCGAGGGGGGAGAGGCCTTCAAACATGCGGGGCGGTATAAGCGCTGATGCGGCGAAGGGCTAGGTCCCCCACAACCGCTCATCCCCGCGAAAGCGGGGACCCAAGCGGACATTCAGGAATGGGCGCCGCCTCGCCAGATCCTCGGACTCGGCTTGGGTCCCCGCTTTCGCGGGGATGAGCGCATTTTTAGAGCCTCAGCCCTTCAGCGCCCCCGCCACCACGTCACGCGCCTCGGCCTGGACCTGCTTCAGGTGGTCCGGACCCAGGAACGACTCCGCATAGACCTTGTAGACGTCCTCGGTGCCGGACGGCCGGGCCGCGAACCAGGCGTTGGCGGTGCAGACCTTCAGGCCGCCGATCGCCTCGCCATTGCCGGGGGCGGCGGTGAGGATGTCGGTGATCGGCTCGCCGGCCAGGGTCTTAGCGCTGACGTCGCTGGGACTGAGCTTGGCCAGACGGGTCTTTTCCTCGCGGCTGGCCGGGGCGTCGACGCGGGCATAGGCCGGGGCGCCGTATTGCTCGGTCAGGCCGGCGTAGAGCTGGCTAGCGCTCTGGCCGGTCTTGGCCTGGATCTCTGCGGCCAGCAGGGCCAGCTGCAGGCCGTCCTTGTCGGTGGTCCACACGCTGCCGTCGTGGCGCAGGAAGGCCGCGCCGGCCGACTCCTCGCCGCCGAAGCCGACCGAACCGTCCAGCAGGCCCGGCACGAAATACTTGAAGCCGACCGGCACCTCGAGCAGGCGGCGACCCAGGCCCGCCACGACGCGGTCGATCATCGAGGACGAGACCAGGGTCTTGCCGACCGCGACGTCCGCGCCCCAGCCCGGGCGGTGGGTGAAGAGGTACGAGATCGCCGCGGCCAGGTAGTGGTTGGGGTTCATCAGTCCGCCGTCGGGGGTGACGATGCCGTGGCGGTCGGCGTCGGCGTCGTTGCCGGTCGCCACGTCATAGGCCGCGCCGCCGCTCATGATCTCGATCAGGTTGGCCATGGCCTTGGGCGACGAGCAGTCCATGCGGATCTTGCCGTCGGTGTCGAGCGGCATGAACGCCCAGCGCGGGTCGACGGCGTCGTTGACCACGGTCAGGTTCAGCCGGTGACGCTCGGCGATCGCGCCCCAATAGGCGACGGCCGCGCCGCCCAGCGGATCGGCGCCGATGCGCACGCCGGCCGCGCGGATGGTCTCGATGTCGATGACGCTGGGCAGGTCGTCGACATAGCGACCCAGGAAGTCGTAGCGCCCGGCGGCCTTGTGGGCCTCATCGAAGCTGACGCGCTTCACGCCATTCAGGTTCTGGGCCAGCAGGTCGTTGGCGCGGGCGGCGATCGCCGAGGTCGCGCTGCTGTCGGCCGGACCGCCGCTGGGGGGATTGTACTTGATGCCGCCGTCGCGTGGCGGGTTGTGCGAGGGGGTCAGCAGCAGGCCGTCGGCTTGCGCTGCGTTTGCGCGATTGTGGGTGAGGATCGCGTGCGACACGGCCGGCGTCGGGGTGTAGCCGCCGTCGGCGTCGATCAGCGCGGTGACGCCGTTGCCGGCCAGCACTTCCAGCACCGAGCGGAAGGCCGGTTCCGACAGGCCGTGAGTGTCGCGGCCGACGAAGATCGGACCGGTCACGCCCTGGGCGGCGCGGTGTTCGATGACCGCCTGGGTGATGGCCAGGATGTGGTTCTCGTTGAAGCCGCCATCCAGGCTGGAGCCGCGGTGTCCGGAGGTGCCGAACACCACCTTCTGGCCGGGATCGGAGACGTCCGGCTTGATCTCGACATAGGCCCGCAACAGGGCGTCCAGGTCGATGAGATCTTCCGGCAATGCGCGAAGTCCAGCCCGGTCGTGCATCAAGATCATCCGTCATGTTGCGACGCAAAGGCGCGCGGCGGTGACTGTTTAGAGGCTGGGAGCGTGGAAGGGAATCTCTGGGCGCCAACTTGCCGCTCAGCACAGGCCCCCACCTGACCGCGCGCCAGCGCGCGGTCGTCCGCCCCCGGAGGGGCCAGACAGGCCGTCTTCCCCCTCTGGGGGAGGAGCGCCGCAGGCGCGGAGGGGGCAAGTACGGGGATTGGAGCGTAAACACGCTCGGCGTTCGCAATTTCGGATCGAACGAAATCAACGGCTTGTCGATTTTCACCCCGCTGAATGATCCGCCTTCAGCCCAGCCCCATAATCACTTGGTCCCCGTCGCAAGGGGAGGGCGCTTGGATCCGGCCCAAAGCGGCGATGGGGATAGGTTGAGCGGGGCCGCTGGCGGTTCCCGGCGCCCCCGTCAGGTCGTGCGGCTTACTCTTTAGGAGCGCGTACGGGTGACAGGCCGTCTGGGGCCAAAGCCTTCAGCGGAGCGACAGGGCGGTGACCGTTAAAGCCGCCTATCGTGGAGCGTCGGGGTCGAGACGGATGTAGCCGATCGACTTGCTCTGCGCCCGTCCGGGGGTTCTTGGAGTCCCGGGCCGATAAGGCCCACGCCCTCCGCCCTCACGGACAAGAACAGCCTGGCGGAGCGGACTCGCGAGCCGAAACACACAAATCCATACGGTCTCCGGGTTCGCCCGGCCGCTCCGTCGCCTCCCCATCACCTTCAGCGGCGAAGCCGCGTGAGGTCGAGACGCCGTGCGTCCTTCGAGGCCCGCTGTGCGGGCGCCTCAGGATGAGGGGACTTCTGATTTCCTCATCCTGAGGTGCGAGCCGCAGGCGAGCCTCGAAGGACGCACGGCGGATCAGAACGCCTCGCTGATCACCGTCCCGTCCAGCAACAGCGCCGCGCGCTTCAGGCCGCTCGACGCGAACGGCATCGCCACGTTGCCCTCGCGATCCACGGAGACCAGCCCGCCATGACCGCCCAGATCCGCCACGCCCTGGATCGCCGCCTGCGCCGCCGCTTCCAGGCTCTCGCCGCCGAACCGCATGCGGTGGGCGATCTGGACGCCAACGGCGGTGCGGATGAAGTACTCGCCCTGGCCGGTGCAGGAGACGGCGGCATGGCCGTCGGCCCAGGCGCCGGCCCCGATGATCGGGCTGTCGCCGACCCGGCCCGGCAGCTTGCCGAACACGCCGGCCGTCGAGGTCGCGGCGGCCAGGCGACCCTCGTTATCGCGAACCACACAGCCGACGGTGCCGGTCGGCAGAGCCTCCGGCGGATGATTGTCCTCGAAGGCGCCCGCCTGGGTGAACCAGCTCTGCGGATCCTCGACCGTCTCCAGCCCCTGGGCGCGGGCGAAGTCGATGGCGCCCTGACCCGCCAGCATCACGTGCGGGGTCTGTTCCATCACCGCGCGGGCGGCCAGGATCGGGCTCTTGAAGCCCTGCAGGGCGGCGACCGAGCCGGCCTTCAGGCTGGCGCCGTCCATCAGGCTGGCGTCGAGTTCGTACTCGCCGGCGGCGTTGGGCGAGGCGCCCTTGCCGGCGATGTAGAGGCCGCTGGCCTCCAGGCCGACCACGGTCTCGACCGCGACGTCCAGGGCGCTGGCCCCGGCGGCCAGCCGCTCGCGGGCGGCCTCGATCAGGCCGCGCATGTGGGCGATCTCGACACTGTAGTCATGGCCGGGCTTGGCCCCTGCGCCGCCATGCAGCGCGAGACTAAAACGTTTGTTTGACATTCTGCTTCCTTGGCCGCGCGTCCCGCGCTAGCGTCGGCTTGATTAAAGATAAATATCGGGAGAAGCGAGATGAAGGCGGTGCTCAGCAAGGCGGTCGGCGGACCCGAGACCCTGGTGCTGGAAGAGCTGCCCGATCCCGTTGCGGGACCCGGCCAGGTGCTGATCGACGTCAAGGCGTGCGGGGTGAACTATCCCGACGTGCTGATCATCGAGGACAAGTACCAGTTCAAGCCGCCGCGGCCGTTCGCGCCGGGCGGCGAGGTGTCGGGCGTGATCGCGGCGGTCGGCGAAGGCGTGACCCGCTTCAAGGTCGGCGACCGCGTTCTGGCCTCGACCGGCTGGGGCGGTTTCGCCGAGAAGCTGGCCCTGGAAGAGCAGCGCTGCACTTCTATCCCGGACAACATGCCCTTCGACGAGGCCGCGGCCTTCGTCCTGACCTACGGCACCTCGTACTACGCTCTTAAGGACCGCGCCCACGCGAAGGCCGGCGAGACCCTGCTGGTCCTGGGCGCCGCGGGCGGCGTCGGTCTGGCCGCGGTGGAGCTGGGCAAGGCGATGGGGGTGCGCGTTATTGCCGCAGCCTCCAGCCAGGAGAAGGTCGATCTGGCCATCAAGCACGGCGCCGACAGCGGCGTCGTCTATCCGCGCGGACCGTTCGACAAGGACGGCCAGAAGGCGCTGGCCGGCCTGATCAAGGACGCCTGCGGACCCAATGGCTGGGACATCGCCTATGACGCGGTCGGCGGCGATTATTCCGAGGCCACGATCCGGGCTGCGGGCTGGAACGGCCGCTTCCTGGTCATCGGATTCCCGTCGGGCATCCCGAAAATCCCGTTGAATCTCACGCTGTTGAAGTCGTGCGACATCGTCGGGGTGTTCTGGGGCGCGGCGGTGGCGCGCGATCCGAAGGGGCACGCGCAGAACCTCAAGGAGCTGATGGACCTCTATGCGGCCGGCAAGATCAGGCCGTACGTTTCCGAGCGTTTCCCGTTGGCCCGCGCCGGCGACGCGATCGCCCACCTCTCCAGCCGGAAGGCCATGGGCAAGGTTGTCATCACCGTTGAATAGAGTGGTTAGCGGGACTTGGTTAAATCCCGCTAAGTATCCTTTTTAGCGAAAGAAACAGGATACCCGCCGCAGAGTGCTCTTCGAGATTAGGAGACCTGCGGCGATGTTCGTCCAGAATGAACAAGGCGGTGCGTCGAGCGGCGGGGGCGATACGGCCCTGGCCGCGCCGCGCCGTCCGTTCCGCTTGAACCGGCGCCCCGAGGAGCGGGTGCAGGTGCTGGGCGGGACGATGGATCTGGTGCGCCCCGAGGAAGTCTTTCACTTCGTCACCGGCAAGCTGGCGGCGGGCCAGAGCGCGATCGTCGCCAATCACAACCTCCACAGCCTGTACCTGATCGGCAAGGACCACCAGATCGGTGAGTTCTACGAGGCGGCCGACCTCATCGAGGTCGATTCCGTGCCGCTGATCTTCTGGGCGCGCCTGGTCGGCCGGGCCAGCCGGCGCTTCCATCGCTGCACCTATCTGGACTGGCGCGACGACTTCTGGGCGCTGGCGGCGCGCAAGAACTGGAAGGTCTTCTTCGTCGGCGGCGCCCCGGGCGTGGCCGAGAAGGCCATCGAGCGCATCCATCAGGACTATCCGGCGGCGCAGATCGCCAGCCACCACGGCTATTTCGACGTCACCGCCGGCTCGGCCGAGAACGAGGCGGTGGTCGCCAAGATCCGAGACTACCAGCCCGATATCGTGCTGGTCGGCATGGGCATGCCGCGCCAGGAGATCTGGACGCTGGAGAACCACAAGGCCTACGGACCGGCCGCGACCTTCACCGTCGGCGGCGCCTTCGACTACGAGGCGGGCGTCCAGCAGGCTGCGCCGCGCTGGATGGGGCCGATGGGCATGGAATGGCTGTTCCGCCTGATGATCGATCCGCAGCGCCTGTTCTCGCGCTACTGCGTCGAGCCGTGGTCGCTGGTCGGTCCGGCTTGCCGAGACCTGGCGCGGGCCATCGGTCGACGCGGACCGGCGGGCGATGTCCGAGCCGCGGAAAACGCGCGCTGGGAGCAAATGCGTGCACGAAACGAAGGCGCGCGCTAATGTCGATTTCAGTAAGCGCGTTCGTGATCTCCAAAGAGGGGCTTGGGGGATAATGGGCCTGGATATTCGTGTCATGACGCTGGAGGCCAAGGAGCGCTCCGGCTTTGCGCACCGCGCCGTCGCGGCTGTGGGCCTGGTCGGACTGGGCCTAGCCTGGGCCGTGCTGCTCGTGCCGTGCATGCTGTGGCTGGGCATCACCCATCTGGGCCGCCTGCTGCAGCCGCTGGTTCGCCGTCCGGCCTGATTTTCCCAAGGTTGGACAGGGATAGACCCCTAGCCAACATCTGTTTGCTCCGCGAATATGATCATTGATCACTCGGCCCGCTGAGAGGCCGGGGTCGCGGAGGAATTTCCCATGGACACCAAGCCTGGACGTCTGGACGGCAAGGTCGCCGTCGTCACTGGCGGCTGCTCGGGCATCGGGCTGGGCGCGGTCGAGCTGTTCGTCGCGCAAGGGGCGTGCGTCGTCGCCGCCGACCTGCAGGACGAGAAGGGGCGCATGCTGGAGCAGCGTTTCCCCGACAAGGTCCGCTTCCAGCGCTGCGACGTCACCGCCGATGATGATCTGGCCGCGACCATGGCCCAGGCCGAGAGCGCGTTCGGCGGCCTCGACATTCTCTTCAACAACGCTGGCCATGGCGGCACGCCGGCCGGGGTTCAGGAACTGACCGCCGACGGCTGGGACAAGACCTTCGCCTTGCTGGTGCGCGGTCCGGCCATGGGCATGAAGCACGCGACGCCGCTGATGCTGAAGCGCGGCGGCGGCTCGATCATCAACACCGCCTCGATCGCCGGCCTGCAGGCGGGCTTCGGGCCGCTGGCCTATTCGGCGGCCAAGGCGGCCGTGATCCATATGAGCCGCTGCGCCGCGGCCGAACTGTCGCCGCTGAAGATCCGGGTCAACGCCATCTGCCCGGGCCTGATCGCCACCTCGATCTTCGGGGCGTCGATGGGCCTGCCGCGCGAGGTCGCCGACCAGATGGCCGCCCAGGTCGCCTCGATCGGTCCCAAGATCCAGCCGATTCCGAAGTCCGGCCTACCCGAAGACATCGCCGCCGCAGCCCTTTACCTGGCCAGCGACGACTCGGTCTTCGTCACCGGTACGCACATCGTCGTCGACGGCGGCATCACGGTGGGGCCGCGCAGCGCCTGGGACGTCAAGACGCCCTCGCCGATCCTGGCGGCCATGGGCATCTCGCCCGAACAGGCCGAGGCCATGCGCGCCCAGCTGATCGCCGCCGGCGGGGCGGGGTGACCCTCACCCCGAACCTTCGCGGCGCCCTGTGGATGCTGGCCTCGGCGGTCGGCTTCACGGCGATGACGACCCTGATCAAGTTCCTGGGCGACGACTATCCGGCCGCCCTGCAGACCTTCTATCGGCAGCTGGCGGGGGTGATCGTGCTCCTGCCGCTGATCGCTCGCGACTGGCGCGGCGCTTTCCGCACCACGCGGCCCGGCATCATCATCTTCCGCTCCAGCGCTGGGGTGCTGGCGCTGATCCTAGGCTTCTACGCCTACCAGAAGCTGCCCCTGGCCGACGCCAACGCCCTGTCGTTCACCCGGACGCTTTGGCTGGTGCCGCTGGCCGCCTTCGTCCTGCGCGAGCCGATCGGGCCTCTGAGGATCAGCGCGGCCCTGGTCGGCTTCCTGGGGGTGCTGATCATGCTGCGACCCGGCGCCGGCGGGGTGGAAGCCTGGCTGGGCTGGCCGCAGGCCGCGGCCCTGGCCTCGTCGCTGCTGTTCGCCCTGACCATCACCGGCATGAAGGTGATGACCCGCGATCACAGCCCGTTCGTGCTGCTGGTCTACGCTGCGGTGCTGGGGCTGGTCTTCGCCATCCCGCCGGCCCTGTTCGTCTGGCGCTGGCCGACCCTGCCGGACCTGGGCCTGCTGACCGCCATGGGCGTGATCGGCACCCTGACCCAGGGCGCTTACATCAAGGGCATGCAGGCCGGCGAGGCGGCGGTCATGGCCCCGATCGACTATACGCGGCTGGTCTTCGCGGTCGGCGCCGGCTTCCTGCTGTTCCACGAGGTTCCCAAGCCTGCGACCTTCGTCGGGGCGGCGATCGTCGTGGCCTCGACCCTGTTCATTTCCTGGCGCGAGTACCGACAGGCCAGGCCGGCTCAGTCGGCGTAGCCGCGCCGCCAGTCGACGAAGCGGGCCAGGCCTTCGGCCAGCTTGACCTTGGGCTTGTAGCCGCACAGGGCATGGATCTTGTCGATATTGGCGAAGGTGGCCGGCACGTCGCCCGGCTGCATCGGCAGCATGACCTTCTGGGCCTCCACGCCGAGCGCGGCTTCGAGGGTCGAGATCATCTCCATCAGCCCGACGGGATCGTTGTCGCCGATGTTGTAGACCTCGTGGCCGCCCTGCGCCGGCGGATGGTCCAGCACGCCCAGGATGCCGTCGACGATGTCGTCGATGAAGGTGAAATCGCGGGCCATCTCGCCCTCGCCATAGACGTCGATCGGCTCGCCCTGCAGCATCTTCTCGGTGAAGCTGAAATAGGCCATGTCCGGCCGGCCCCAGGGACCATAGACGGTGAAGAACCGCAGGCCCGACTGTGGGAAACCGTAGAGCGCCGCATAGCTCTGGCTCAGCATTTCGCAGGACCGCTTGGTGGCGGCGTACAGCGACACTGGATCGTTGGCCGGATCGGTCTCGCGGAAGCCGTCGCCGTTCAGCGGCCGGTCGCCATAGACACTGGACGAGCTGGCATAGACCAGGTGCTGGACGCCCGCATGGCGGCATGCCTCTAGCACCGACAGGTGGCCGGCCAGATTGCTGCGCTCATAGGCGAAGGGGTTCTCAATCGAGTAGCGAACCCCGGCCTGAGCGGCCAGGTGCACGACCCGCTGGGCGCTGGAGGCCTTCACCAGCGCGGCGAAGGCCTCGTGCTCGGCGATGTCCATCCGGACCATCGTGAAGCCGTCGCGACCTTCCAGCCGCGCGGCCCGGGCCTCCTTGAGGGCCGGATCGTAATAGGCGTTGAAGACGTCGACCCCGATCACCGTCTCGCCGCGATCCAGCAGGCGCTCGGCCACATGCATGCCGATGAAGCCTGCGGCGCCCGTGACGATGATCGGAGTTGTCATGCCTCAGCCCCGTCCGATCGAGGCGTAGGTAAAGCCGTGACGAACCATCTCGGCCGGCTTGTAGACATTGCGCAGGTCGACGACGACGGGGGCGTTCATGAGCAGCTTCAGGCGGTCCAGATCGAGGGCCCGGAACTGGTCCCACTCGGTCAGGATGACCAACGCATCAACCCCCTCGGCGGCTTCATAGGCGCCGGCCTTGAAGTCGACGTCCTTGAGCAGATGGGCGGCCTCCTTGGCGCCTTCGGGGTCAAAGGCCTGGACCTTGGCGCCGAGCGCCTGCAGGGCCGGGACGATGTCCAGGCTGGGCGCATCGCGCATGTCGTCGGTGTTGGGTTTGAAGGTCAGGCCCAGCACGCCGATCGTCTTGCCGGAGAGGTCCTCCGAGCCGATGGCCTTGGCCACCTTGCCGGCCATGGCCTTCTTGCGCGCGTCGTTGACCTCGACCGTGGTCTCGATCAGCCGAGTCGGGGCGCCGTAGTCCTGGGCGGTCTTGACCAGGGCGATGGTGTCCTTCGGGAAGCACGAACCGCCGTAGCCCGGGCCCGCGTTCAGGAACTTGCCGCCGATGCGCTTGTCCAGGCCGATGCCCTTGGCGACCTGCTGGACGTCTGCGCCCACGACTTCGCAAAGGTCGGCCATCTCGTTGATGAAGGTGATCTTCATCGCCAGGAAGGCGTTGGCGGCGTATTTGATCAGCTCGCTAGTCCGACGGCCGGTGAACACCAGCGGCGTCTCGTTCAGCGACAGCGGGCGGTAGAGATCACGCATCACGGCCTGAGCGCGTTCGTCATCAGTGCCGACCACCACGCGGTCGGGACGCTTGAAGTCCTCGATCGCCGCGCCTTCGCGCAGGAACTCGGGGTTCGACACCACGGCGAACTGGGCGTTCGGATTGGTCTTCTTGATGATCGCTTCCACCTCGTCGCCCGTGCCGACCGGCACGGTCGACTTGGTGACCACGACGGTGAAGCCCTCGATCAGGCCGGCGATCTCTTCAGCCGCGGCGTAGACGTAAGAGAGGTCCGCATGACCATCGCCGCGACGTGTGGGCGTGCCGACGGCGATGAACACCGCGTCGGCGTCCTTGATCGCCTGGGCGCCTTCCAAGGTGAAGAACAGACGGCCTTCGCGGACGTTGCGGGCGACCAGGTCATCGAGGCCCGGCTCGAAGATCGGGATCTCGCCCTTCTCCAGCCGCTCGATCTTGCGGGGATCCTTGTCGATGCAGGTCACCACGTGACCGAAGTCGGCGAAACACGCCCCCGACACCAGGCCCACATAACCCGTGCCAATCATCGCTACGCGCATCGAAGCATCCCGAGTTCGAACGAGCGCCGCCTTGCGCGACGCTTTCCGCCTATTCCAGCAATCGCGGCGCCGAGGCAAGCCGCCCGGTCAAAACACTCCGGACAGTGACATCCTGATGACCGCGCGCGACACAAATGGACGCCCCTTCCCCGCGACCTTACGTAGCCAAGCCCAGATCCCGATTCCCCACTGTTCTATTGAGGCGAGACAAGTCGAGGCAGGAAATTGCGCGAGGAAATGAGGCTATGGCCATTTGTCGCGCCCTGACTGTCGCAACGGTTTATTTGTAACTCCTGTTGTAGCGCTGTCCGGAAGTAACTCTCGGGGGACGTGCGTGCTGAAGTTCCTGAACTGCCTGACGACCGAGCATGACCTGCGTCTGGTGGTCGTCGCGGCGGTGGTCTGCATCGCCGGCTGTTTCACGACGTTCCGCCTGTATTCACGGATGCAGGGCGCGCGCGGTCACGTGCGCGCCGCTTGGCTGTTGCTGACCGGCCTGGTGGCCGGGTCCAGCGTCTGGGCCACCCACTTCATCGCCATGGTCGCGTTCACCCCCGGCCTGAAGACCGGCTACAGCCCCAGCGGCACCCTGCTGTCGCTGATGATCGCCGCGGTGTTCATGGCCGCCGGCTTCGCGGTCGCCTCGGCCCAGCGCTCGACCACCAACGACCTGACCGGCGGCGTTCTGCTCGGTCTGGGCGTCGCGGCGATGCACTATACCGGCATGTCGGCCTTCGTGACCCAGGGCCAGCTGGTCTGGGAGCATGCGACGGTCGGTCTTTCGGCCATCCTGGGGATCGGCGGCTCGGCCGCGGCCCTGGTCCTGGCGGGCGCGGCCCGCACCATCAAGCGCCAGATGCTGGGCGGCGGCGTGCTGTGCCTGGGCATCGTCTCGCTCCACTTCGTGGGCATGTCGGCCATCACCATCGTGCCGGATGGCGCGATCGTCGTGCCCGACCAATTGCTGTCGGGCGGTATCCTGACCCTGGCCGTCGGCTCGATCACCGGCATGATCATCCTGGGCGGCCTCGGCGCCGTCGCCATCGAATCCCAAACCTCGCGCTCGGCCCTCGAGCGCATCCGCCGCCTGGCCAATGCCGCCTACGAAGGCCTGGTCGTCGTCCAGGCGGGCCAGATCAACGACGCCAACGCCGCCTTCTGCGAACTGGCCGGCGCGCCGCTGGACGAACTGGTCGGCCGTCCGCTGATGGGCGCCATGCTGACCTTCGACGACGACGGCGCGGTGGCCCGTGACGGCATGCGCCGTGAAGGCAAGCTGCAGCCGGTCAACGGCGGCCGTCAGATCCCGATCGAAGTCTTCTCGCGCCTGATGGACGATGGCGCGCGCATCGAGACTTCGGGCCTGACCGTCCTGGCCGTCCGCGACCTGCGCGAGCGTCGGGCGGCCGAGGAGAAGATCCGCTACCTGGCCGAACACGACGGCCTGACCGGCCTGCCCAACCGCAATTCGCTGCAGGCCCGCCTGGCCGCCGCCGTTGAGCGCGTCGAAGCGTCGGGCGAGAGCCTGTCGGTCATCTGCATCGACCTGGACCATTTCAAGGAAGCCAACGACCAGCACGGCCACCTGACCGGCGACTCGCTGCTGGTCGAGACGGCCCGCCGTCTGCAGTCGGTCGTCCACGCGCCGTCCTTCGCCGCGCGCCTGGGCGGCGACGAGTTCATCGTGGTCCAGATCGCCGGCGGCGACCAGCCGACCGCAGCCGCCGAGCTGTCGGGCCGCCTGATCGACCTGCTGGCCGCGCCGGTCGTGCATGACGGCCAGGAACTGGCCATGGGCGCCAGCCTGGGCGTCAGCCTCTATCCCGACGACGGCCGCACCGCCGAGGCGCTGATGGCCAATGCCGACATGGCCCTGTACCGCGCCAAGGAGAGCGGCCGCGGCGTCTATCGTTTCTTCAAGCGCGAGATGGACGACACGATCCGCGAGCGCCGCAACCTGGCCCGCGACCTGCGCCAGGGCATCATCGACGAAGAGCTGGTGGTCCACTATCAGCCGCTGGCCCGCGCCACCGACGGCGAGGTCTGCGGCTTCGAAGCCCTGGTCCGCTGGAACCATCCGACCCGCGGCATGATCTCGCCGCTGGAGTTCATTCCCGTCGCCGAGGAGAACGGCCTGATCGGTCCGCTGGGCGACTGGGTCCTGCGCCGCGCCTGCGCCGACGCCGCCTCGTGGGAAAAGCCGCTGCGCATCGCGGTCAATCTCTCGCCGATCCAGCTGCACAATCCGGCTCTGCCGACGCTGGTGCATGAGGTGCTGATCACCACCGGCCTGTCGCCGGCTCGCCTGGAGCTGGAGATCACCGAAAGCGCCCTGTTCAAGGACTATCAGCGCGCTCTGGACAACCTGCGCCGCCTGAAGGCGCTGGGCGTGCGGATCGCCATGGACGACTTCGGCACCGGCTTCTCGTCGCTGTCGACCCTGCAGTCGTTCCCGTTCGACAAGATCAAGATCGACAAGAGCTTCGTCGAGAACATCCATCGCCACGACCGCGCCACCGTCATCGTGCGCGCTGTTCTGGGCCTCGGCCGCAGTCTGGAGATCCCCGTGGTGGCCGAGGGCGTCGAGACCCAGGAGCAGATCCTGTTCCTGCGGGGCGAGAACTGCACCGAGCTGCAAGGCTACGCCATCGGCCGTCCGGCGCCTGTCGACGCCATCGGCGCCTGGACGGTGGCCAGCGCCGTCGCCGTCGAGGCCATTGTTCCAAGCGAGAGGCCCCAGCCTGTCGAGGCCAAGCGCTCGGCCTGACCGGAACCTCGGCCTGCCCGAAACGTTAGGCGAAGCCTAAACGGGGCGGCAAGGCGGGGCTCTAGAAGTGCTTGGACGGACGGCCATCAGATTCGTGACGGCGGCCGATCGGCGTGAGCTTCGCTACGCCCTGGCGCTGCTGTTCGTGCTGCTGGCGATCGCCGCCCGCATGGCCGCGGTCGCCCTGACCGGCGTCGCCGTCAACTTCCCACCGTTCTTCGTCGCGGTCATGGTGGCCGCCATGGTCGGCGGCCTGGGGCCCGGGACCTTGGCGCTGGCCCTAAGCGCCTTGGTCGCCTGGCGGTTCTGGCTGGCCCCGGACGATTCCTGGACGCCACATCTGCGCGAGACCGTGCAGCTCTCCATGTTCCTGCTGTGCGGCGGGCTGATCGTGGTGCTGGTCGAGGCCTTGCGTCTGGCCGTCCGATCGGGCTTTGCCGCCGAGGAGCGGTTCCGTTCGGCCCAAGAGGTATCGCTGGACGCCTTCGTGATCCTGGAGCCGATGCGCCAGGGCGGACAGGTCGTCGACTTCCGCTGGACCTACGCCAATCCGATGGCCGATTCCATGCGGCCGGCCGGTGTGCCGACTCTCTTGGGGCGTCGGGTGCTGGAGGTATTTCCCGATGCGACGGGCCAGGACATGGTCGAACGTTTCCGGCGTCTGCTGGAGGCTGGCGGGCCCGACGACATCGACGTTCGGCGGATCATCGACGGCGAGGAGCGCTGGGTGCGCTCCAGCGGCGTGCGGCTGGGCGGCGACATCGCCGTCACCTTCCGGGATGTGACCCAGGAGCGGCAGGCCGCTGCGGCCTTGCGCAGCAGCGAGGAGCTGTTCCGAGGCATGGCCAATTCGGCGCCGGTGCTGATCTGGGCGACGAACGCCGATGGTCAGCCGGACTGGTTCAACCAGGCCTGGCTGGACTTCCGGGGCGGGACGCTCGAGCAGGAACTGGCCGGCGACTGGTTCGACAGCATGCATTCCGACGATCGCACCGCCGCGCTCGACGTGGCTGACGCCGCCGCCCGCCGGCGCGAGACCTTCCATGTCGCCTTCCGCCTGCGCAGGGCCGACGGGGCATGGCGTTGGATCAACAGCGTCGGCGCGCCGCGTTTCGACGCTTCGGGCGCCTATGCCGGCCATATCGGCAGCAGCTTCGACTTCACCGAGACGGTCGAGGCGCGCCGCGATCTGGAGCACCGGGTCATCGAGCGAACCGCTGGAGGCCAGCATGGCCGAAACGGCTGTGGCTCAAGCGGCGCTGGCTCAGGCCCAGCGGCTGGAGACCGTTGGCCGGCTGACCGGCGGCGTGGCGCACGACTTCAACAACCTGCTGACGGTGGTCGTCGGCGGCCTGGACATGATCCTGCGACGGCCGGGCGATACGGCGCGCGTCACGCGGCTGGGCGAAGCGGCGCTGGCGGCGGGCCGACGCGGCGAGCGCCTGACCCGGCAGCTGCTGGCCTTTTCACGCCATCAGGAACTGAAGCTGGAAGTGGTCGATATCGTCGCCCTGCTGGACCAGGCCGAGCCGCTGCTGCGTCGCGCGGTCGGTGAGGCGATCGCCCTGGAAGTCCGGCGCGACCGGCTGGCGCAGAACGTACGCGCTGACGCCGCTCAGTTCGAGGCGGCGCTGCTGAACCTGGTGGTCAACGCCGCCGACGCCACCGGCGCGGGCGGCCAGATTCGGATCACCGTGGAGCCGGTGAGGCTCGAGGATGGCGATGTCCTGGATACCGACGCTGGCGACTATGTGCGGGTGGCGGTCAGCGACACCGGCGCCGGCATGGCTCCCGAGGTGCTGGCCCATGTCTTCGAGCCGTTCTTCACGACCAAGGAGGTCGGCAAGGGCACTGGCCTGGGTCTGGCCCAGGTCTATGGCTTCCTGCGCCAGTGCGGCGGCGGGGTGAAGATCGAGAGCGTCGAGGGAGAGGGCACGACGGTGGCGCTTTATCTGCCGGCCACCGAAGCGTGCGCTGCGTCGACGGCGGCGATCGTCGCGCCGGTGACGGCTCGCCTGGACGGCGCCCGCATCCTGCTGGTCGAGGACGATCCGGCCGTGCGCGAGATCGCCTGCGGTCAGCTGCGGGACCTGGGCGGCGAGGTGACGACGGCCGACCATGGCGCGGCGGCGCTGGAGGTTCTGAAGAGCGGCCAGGTCTTCGACCTGCTGATGACCGACATCATCATGCCCGGCGGCGTTTCGGGCGTGGAGCTGGCGCGGGCCGCGGCGAAGGACCGGCCGGACCTGGCCGTGCTGCTGACCACCGGCTATGCGGGCGACCATGTGGACCGCGCGCCGGCCGACCTGCCCTGGCCGGTGCTGCGCAAGCCGTTCCAGGCCGATCAGCTGGCCAGCATCGCTGCGGCCCTGCTGGCGGGCCGCTCGCCGCCCAAGCGCGCCCGCCGCCGGAAGGTCAGCGCCGCCGGCGCGTGAGCCCGCCCAGCAGGCCGCGCATCAGTTCGCGCCCGGCCGTCGAGGCCACAGTGCGAACCAGGGTGACGGCGAAGGCCTCGGTGACGGTCTGCCGGTTCGAAGCACGGGGGCGGCTGGGCTGGCGCGACTCGCGGGCTTCCTCCCGCTGGCGGACCTTGGCCTCCGCGGCTTCTCGCTTGTCTTCCTCGGCCTGGGCGCGGTCGGCGTCGGCCTTGCGCTGGGCCTGCTGCGCGCGGCCCTGCAGAATTTCGTAGGCGGACTCGCGATCCTGGACGGTGTCATAGACGCCCGCCACCGGGCTCTGAGCCTGAAGGGCGGCGCGCTCGGGCGGCGTCAGCGGACCCAGGCGCGAGGCCGGCGGGCGGATCAGGGTCTTCTGCACCACCCGCGGCGCGCCCTTCTCGTCCAGGGTCGAGACCAGGGCCTCACCGACGCCCAGGGCCTGGATCGTCTCGGCGGTGTCGAAGCTGGGATTGACCCGGAAAGACTGGGCGGCGGCCTTCAGGCCCTTCTGGTCGGCGGGGGTGTAGGCGCGCAGGGCGTGCTGCACCCGGGCGCCCAGCTGACCCAGCACCGCGTCGGGAATGTCGGCCGGGTTCTGGGTGACGAAATAGACGCCTACGCCCTTGGAGCGGATCAGGCGCACGACCTGCTCGATCTTCTCCAGGAGAGGTTTCGGCGCATCGTTGAACAGCAGGTGCGCCTCGTCGAAGAAGAACACCAGCTTGGGCTTCTCCGGATCGCCAACCTCGGGCAGCACCTCGAACAGCTCCGACAGCAGCCACAGCAGGAAGGTCGAATAGAGCTTGGGCGACTGGATCAGTCGGTCGGCGGCCAGCAGGTTGACGTAGCCGCGACCGGCGACGTCGGTGCGCATCAGGTCGGTCAGGTCCAGCGCCGGCTCGCCGAAGAAGTGCTCGGCGCCCTGCGTCTGCAAGGTCAGCAGCTTGCGCTGAATGGCCCCGACCGTGGCGGCCGAGACGTTGCCATATTGCGTGCCGATCTGGTCGGCGTGGTCGGCGACATATTTCAGGCAGGCCTGCAGGTCCTTCAGGTCCAGCAGCAGCAGGCCGTCCTGGTCGGCGACGTGGAAGACGATGTTCATCACGCCTTCCTGCACGTCGTTCAGCTCCAAGAGGCGCGACAGCAGGAGCGGCCCCATCTCGGAGATGGTCGTGCGGATCGGGTGGCCCTTCTGGCCGAACAGATCCCAGAACATCACCGGCGGGGCCGAGGGCGACAGGGCCAGGTCCATCGAGGCGGCGCGGGCCAGCATCTTCTCGTTCGGCGTTCCCGGCATGGCGACGCCAGAGAGGTCGCCCTTCACGTCGGCGGCGAACACCGGCACGCCCGCGTCGGAGAAGGCCTGGGCCATCACTTGCAGCGTCACGGTCTTGCCGGTGCCGGTCGCGCCGGCCACCACGCCGTGCCGGTTCGAGCGGTCCAGGCGCTGGGTCACGGGGCCTTCGCCGAGGCCAACCAGGATCTCGTTTTCGCCAATCGACAGCGACATGGGGCACAAACTCCAGCAAAGGTCGTTGGAGCGTAGCCGGGGCCTTGCCTCGCGCCAATCCACGCGGGCAATGTCGGCCGCGATCCAGGAGATTTTTTACAATGCCCGCGCCTGCCTCGCCTCCCGTCACGACGCGCAACGCCGTGGTGTTCCTGGCCGTCGTTGCAGCCGTTGCGGCGCTCTACTGGATGCGCAGCATTCTGATCCCGCTGGCCCTGGCGGTGTTCCTGGCGGTGATGATCGACAGCTTCGCCCGGGTGCTGACCGCGCGAGCCCCGACCCTGTTTCCGCCGCGCGTGGCCCTGCCGGCGGCGGTGGTGCTGTCGATCCTGCTGTTCGGCGCGTCGTTCTGGGTGGTGATCGCCAACGGTAAGGGCTTCTTCGACCAGCTGATGGACTATGGCCCGCGGCTGAACGGCATCATCGCCAAGGTCGCCCACGCGATTGGCGTCCAGGTCGCGCCGACCATCGACAGTCTGATCAACCAGCTGAACCCGCAGCGCTACATCGGCCAGGTCGCTGCGTCGTTTGGCAACTTCGCCTCCAACGCCTTGCTGGTGATGATCTATCTGGGCTTCATCATCGCCTCGCGCCGGGGCTTCGCCCGCAAGATCGTCGCGCTGTACCCGCAGCACGCCGAGCGCGAGCAGAACATGAAGCTGTTCCAGCGCATCCGCGACGGCGTCGAGCAGTATCTGTGGCTGCAGACCGTGACCGGCGTGATGATCGCGGGCGCGGCCTGGGTGGTGATGATGCTGGTGGGCCTGGACAACGCGTTCTTCTGGGCCTTCCTGATCTTCCTGGCCGCCTACATCCCGATCCTGGGCGGGGCGATCGGCTGCTTCATGCCGCCGCTGTTTGCCCTGGTGCAGTTCCCCGACAGCCTGTGGCCCGCGGTGATCCTGTTCTGCGCCCTGCAGGCGATCTTCTTCGTCGTCGGCAACGTCATCCTGCCGCGGATGCAAGGCGACAGCCTAAACATGGACCCGACCGTGGTGCTGCTGTCCCTGGCCGCCTGGGGCGCGCTGTGGGGCGTGACGGGCATGTTCCTGTCCACGCCGCTGACCGTGGCGGCCATGCTGATCCTGGCCCAGTTCGACGGCTCGCGCTGGATCGCCATCCTGCTGTCCGAAGATGGCGACCCGCAGGGCGAGCGGTTGCTGGCCGCCAAGCCGAAGGCGGCGCCCAAAAAGACTTCGACACAAAAGAAGTGAGGCTTGGCTCTTAAACCCCGGGCCCTGGCGCCTATCTATGGTCTGTCCGGTTATCCCCCACCCGGACACCCCGCCGATCGAAGCTGGCAAGGCCGCCAAGATCGTGCTGGAAACGCCCGCATCCCCCCTCGCGGGCCTGCGCCGTCGGCTTCCCCCAGCCGGCGGCGCTTCCGCGTTCGCCAGTGTAAAAATGGCTGGCAGAAATGCATGAGATTTCCCACCTAGTCGGTTGAACGCACGCCTGAAAGGGCTAGGTTGCGACCAAAATTCGCGAGGAAATCCTATGTTCGGCGGAAAAACCGGCCCTGAGTCGTCTGAAGCTCCAATCGGCCCCCTGGTGGCCGCTTTCGCTCAAGCGCTCGGGTCCCCGGTCGAGGCCCTCTCCGCCGCCGCCCGTGACTTCGCCGCCCAGGCTCAGGACGACTGGTCCGCCGAGGAGTTTCCCGGGCTGGACATCGCCGATGTCGCCCGCGCCCTGGCCGACTTCTGGCGCTTCGGCGAGCAGGCCAAGGACCTTTCCGAACCCGCCATCCGCATTCGCCGCGCCGAGGGCGGCGAGACGCCGTCCGACCTGCTCGAGATCGTCCAGCCGGACCGGCCGTTCCTGGTCGACAGCATCATGGGCGAAGTGACCGAGAACGGCTTCTCGGTCCGCGCCATGTTCCACCCGGTGTCGGATTGTGGCGGCACGCGCCGTTCGATGATCCAGATCTGGCTGGCCCCGGTCGGTGAAGACCGTGAAGCCGCCCTGCTTGAAGGCGTCCGCGAAGCGCTGGGCGATGTCGGCCTGGCCGTCCAGGACTTCGACGCCATGCGCGCCCTGATGCGCCGCACGATCGAGGAGCTGCAGAGCGCCGCCGCGCCGGTCTCCGACGAGGAGAAGGCCGAGGATCTGGCGTTCCTCAACTGGCTGGAAGGCGACCACTTCGTGTTCCTGGGCGCCCGGGTCTACGAATATCCTCGCACCGCCGACGGCGGCTATGCGGCCGAGGAGCCGCTGTACCAGCCCGAAGGCAGCCTGGGCGTGCTGCGCGACCAGGCCCGCACCGTGCTGCGCCGGAGCAGCGAGCCGGCCATCCTGTCGGCCCACCTGCGCACCCAGATCGACATCGGCGACCCGATCGTGGTCGCCAAGTCCAACCTGCGCTCGCGCGTCCACCGCCGCGGCTACACCGATTATATCGGCGTGCGCCGCTACGGCGCCGACGGCAAGGCCTCGGGCGAGGTCCGCTTCGTGGGCCTGTTCACCGCCGAGGCCTACGAGACCCAGGCGCGCGACGTGCCGCTGGTCCGCCACAAGGTCGCCCAGGTGCTGGCGCGGGCCGGCAAGGATCCCGACAGCCACAACGGCAAGCGCCTGCGCAACATCCTCGAGACCTGGCCGCGCGACGAGCTGTTCCAGACCGATGTCGACCAACTCCTGGCCATGGCCCTGGGCGTGCTGCACCTGTTCGACCGTCCACGCGTCAAGCTGTTCGCCCGCCGCGACCCGTTCGACCGCTTCATTTCGGTGCAGCTGTTCGTGCCGCGCGATCGCTATGACTCCGGCGTCCGCGCCCGGGCTGGCGACATTCTGGCCGAAGCCTTCCACGGCCGGGTGTCGGCCTACTATCCCAGCTTCTCCGACGCGCCGCTGGCGCGGGTCCACTACATCCTGGGCGTCCAGCCGGGCGAGCATGGCGACCCCGATCTGGCCGCCGCCGAGGCCGCCATCGCCGAGACCGCCCGCACCTGGGATGACCGCTTCGAGGCGGTGATCCGCGAAGGCCAGGTCGGCCGCGTCGCCCAGCTGCTGACCCGCTATGCCGGTGCGTTCCCGCCCGGCTATCGCGACCAGTACGACGCCGACGAAGCGTTGGCCGACATCAAGGTCATCGACGACCTGGCCGAGGGGGAGGCGGTGCGCGTCCGCGCCTTCCGCCGCGCCGACGACGACGCGGTGACGATGCGCTTCAAGCTCTATCGCCCGGACGCCGCTGCGCCGCTGGCCGACGTGCTGCCGATCCTGGAGCACATGGGTCTGAAGGCCCTGATCGAGGAAGGCTTCAAGGTCTCGCCCAAGGGCCAGAAGGTCTGGGTGCACGAGTTCGTCCTGCGCGACGAACAGGGCGAGCACCTGGTGTTCGGCGACATCAAGCAGGCCTTCGAGGCGGCGTTCGTCGCCATCTGGACGGGCCGCGCCGAGAGCGACGGCTTCAACCGCTTGGTGATGGAACTGGGCATCGGCTGGCGCGAGGCCGCGCTGGTCCGGGCGCTGGCCCGTTATCGCCAGCAGTCGGGCCTGGATCCCAGCCAGGGCGTGCAGGAGCAGGCGCTGTCGGATCATCCCGGCGTCGCCCGCCTGATCCTGGACCTGTTCCAGACCAAGTTCGACCCGGCCGTCCGCGCCGACCTCAAGACCCGCCAGGAGCAGGCCGCCGCCGTCGAGGCCAAGATCGTCGAGGCCCTGCAGGCCGTCGAAAGCCTGGACGCCGACCGCGTGCTGCGCCGCCTGGCCGCCCTGGTTGGGGCGATCAAGCGCACCAATTTCTATCAGCCGGCCGAGGACGGTGCGCCCAAGGCCTATATCAGCTTCAAGATCGCTTCCCGCGAGCTGGAAGACCTGCCGGCCCCCAAGCCCTATCGCGAGATCTACGTCTCAGCCCCGCACGTCGAGGGCGTGCACCTGCGCTTCGGTCCCGTCGCCCGTGGCGGCCTGCGCTGGTCGGATCGCCGCGACGACTTCCGCACCGAGGTCCTGGGCCTGGTGAAGGCCCAGCAGGTCAAGAATGCGGTCATCGTGCCGGTCGGCTCGAAGGGCGGCTTCTATCCCAAGCACCTGCCGCGCGGCGGCGATCGCGACGCGATCCAGGCCGAGGCCATCCGCGCCTACAAGACCTTCCTGTCTGGCCTTCTGGACCTGACCGACAATATCGACGCCGACAACCAGGTGGTGCCGCCGCCGTCCGTCGTGGCGCATGACGATCAGGATCCTTATCTGGTCGTGGCCGCCGACAAGGGCACGGCGACCTTCTCCGACATCGCCAACGGCGTGGCCGAGAGCTACGGCTTCTGGCTGGGCGACGCCTTCGCCTCGGGCGGTTCGGTCGGCTACGATCACAAGGTCATGGGCATCACCGCCCGCGGCGCCTGGGAAGCGGTCAAGCGCCACTTCCGCGAGCTGGGCAAGGACATCCAGAGCCAGTCCTTCACGGCCGTCGGCGTCGGGGACATGTCGGGCGACGTGTTCGGCAACGGCATGCTGCTGTCCAAGCACACCAAGCTGCTGGCCGCCTTCGACCATCGTCACATCTTCCTCGACCCGAACCCCGACGTGGCCGCCTCGTGGGAAGAGCGCGACCGGATGTTCAAGCTGCCGCGCTCGTCGTGGGAGGACTACGACAAGTCGAAGATCTCGGCCGGCGGCGGCGTCTTCGCCCGCAGCCTGAAGAGCATCCCGCTGTCGAAGGAAGTGCGCGAGCTGTTCGAGATCAAGGCCGAGTCCGTCTCGCCCGCCGATCTGATGACCGCGATCCTGAAGTCGAAGGCAGAGCTGCTCTATCTCGGCGGCATCGGCACCTATGTGAAGGCCAAGGGCGAGACCAACGCCGACGCCGGCGACAAGGCCAATGACGCCATCCGCATCAACGGCGCGGACCTGCGGGTCAAGGTCGTGGGCGAGGGCGCGAACCTCGGTCTGACCCAGGCGGGCCGCATCGAGTTCGCCCAGGCCGGCGGTCACATCAATACCGACGCCATCGACAACTCGGCCGGCGTCGACAGCTCCGACCACGAGGTCAACATCAAGATCCTGACCGGGATCCTGGAGCGTGGCGGCGAGCTGACCCGCGAGAGCCGCAACGTGCTGCTGCCCTCGATGACCGATGACGTGGCCCACCACGTGCTGGAGCACAATTACGACCAGACCCTGGCGCTGACTCTGCTGGAGAGCGACGCGCCGTCCGAGGTCGACGCCCAGATCCGCTACATGGTCGACCTGGAACAGCGCGGCCGTCTGGACCGTCGCGTCGAGGGTTTGCCGACCAACACCGCCTTGCTGGAGCGGAAGGCGTCGAACAAGGGCCTGACCCGGCCCGAGCTGGCGGTGCTGCTGGCCTATGGCAAGCTGGACCTGTTCGATGAGATCGTCGCCAGTCAGGCGCCGGACGATCCGTGGTTCGAGGCCACGCTCCGCGGCTACTTCCCCAAGGGGCTGTATCAGTACGCCGACGCCATGCAGAAGCACCGGCTGAAGCGCGAGATCATCGCCACGGTGGTCGGCAACCAGATGGTCAACATGTGCGGCCCGACTTTCCCGAGCCGCTTGAAGGCCGCCGCCGGCGCCGACATCGGCGCGGTGGTCGTCGGCTTCGCCGCGGCGCGCGAGATCCTGGGCGTCGATGGGTTGTGGGACCAGGTCAACGGCCTGGACAACAAGGCCTCGGCCGCTGGCCAGACGGCGCTCTACAAGGCCCTGGCCTATGCCTTGCGCAGCCTCAGCTTCTGGCTGGCCCGCCGCGCTCACCGTGACAAGTCCACGGTCCAGCAACTGGTCGAGGCCTACGGTCCGTCGGTCCAGAAGTTGAAAGCCATGACGCCGGCCATCCTGTCGCCGTTCGAGCAGAAGACGGTCGGCAAGCGCACCAAGGCCTATGTCGCCGAGGGCGCGCCCGAAGCCCTGGCTCAGGCCGTCGCGGCCCTGCAGCCCTCGACCACGGCCGCCGACCTCGTCGACCTGGGCAATGCGTCCAGCTGGAACGTCGAGAACGTCGCCCGCCTGTACCATCAGGTCGGCGCGGCCTTCGGTTTCGACCGCCTGCGCGGCGCGGCCGGTTCGTTCGTGGGCGGCGACGCCTTCGAGCGCCTGGCGGTGCGTCGCCTGATCGAGGACATGCTCAGCGAGCAGACCGCGATCACCCAGGCGGTGCTGAAGTTCGCCGCCTCGTCGCAGGCCGGCGAGGATGAAGCCTCGGCCAAGGCGGCGATCAACTCGTGGGCCGCTCTGCGCGGCGATCATCCCAAGATCGCCAAGCGCACGATCGAGGACATCGAGCAGGCTGGCGGCGGTTGGACCTTCGCCAAGCTGACCATCGCCAACGCCGCCCTGCGCGAGCTGTCGACCGCCGGTTAAGAGGACTGGCCCCTTGCCCGCCTCTCCCTTACGAGGGAGGGGCGGTAAGGGAGCGTAGGGATGGACCAGGGCGATCGTCGGCGCGTGGCGTGGACGCTCTACGAGTGGGCGCAGCAGCCGTACTGGGCGCTGATCGCGACCTTCATCTTCACGCCCTATTTCGCCGCCGGCTTCGTCGGCGACCCAGTCCGGGGGCAGAGCCTGCTGGGCTATGCCGGGGTGATCTCGGGCCTCTTGATCGCGGTGCTGTCGCCGCTGGTGGGGGCCAGCATCGACGCTCATCGCCGACCGCGCGCCTGGCTGATCGGCCTGGCCGTTCCGTTCGTCATCGCCAGCGCCGGCCTGTGGCTTGCAACCCCCGGCGAGACCAGCCGCATCCCGCTGATCCTGGCCTGCCTGGTCGTGGCCGGCGTCGTGGCCGAACTGGGCGTGACGGTGATGAACGCCCTTCTGCCGGCCATAGCCAAGCCGGGCCAGCTGGGGCGCCTCTCGGGGACCGCCTGGGCCTTGGCCTATGTCGGGGCGCTGATCACCCTGTTCATTGTCCTCTTCTGCTTCTCGCTGCCTGAGGTCCCGATGCTGGGCCTGTCGAAGGCGATGCATGAGCCGGACCGCATCGTCGGCCCTCTGGTCGCCGTCTGGTTCCTGGTCTTCGCCTGGCCGCTGATGCTGACCGCGCCCAAACCGGCGGCAGGCAGCGGCGAGAAGCCCCTGAAGGAGTTGTGGGAGACGATCCGCAGCCTGCCGTCCAAGCCGCACATGCTGACCTTCCTGATCGGTCGGATGTTGCTGGGCGACGGCATCTCCAGCTTCATCGCGTTCGGCGGCGTGCTGGCCGCGGGCCTGTTCGGCTGGACGACGACGCAGCTGGGGCTCTACGCCATCGCCCTGTCGGTGGCCGCCGGCATCGGCACCTATATCGGTGGGCGGGTCGACCAGAAGGTCGGCTCCAAGAAGACCGTGCTGATCGCCACGGCTGTGATCCTGTTCGGCGCGACGGGCGTGGGCCTTGTCGGCCGGGACACGATCTTCTTCCTGATCCCGGTGGAGCCGGCCCAGGCGGGGGCCCTGTTCGCCAGCACGCCGGAGCGGATGTTCCTGTTCTTCAGCCTGTTCGTCGGCCTGACCTTCGGACCGGCCCAGTCATCCCTGCGGGCCTGGATGGCCGAACTGGCCCCGCCGGGCGAGACGGGGCGCTGGTTCGGTCTCTATGCGCTGTCTGGCAAGGCCACGGCCTTCCTGGCCCCGCTGGTCATCGCCATCGGCACGCGCCTGGCCGGCGACCAGCGGATCGCCGTCGTGGTCTCGGCGGCGTTCATGGCCCTGGGCGCGATCGTGCTGGCCCGCGCCCCTAATCGCGCCCCGATTGTCGACTGACGCAAAACGCGGCAGGCTCCTCCGCAGGGGGAGTTTTTCGTCATGACCAAGGATCGGATCGTCCTGCTGGACGCGCTGCGAGGGCTCGGGGTGCTGGGCATCCTGCTGTGCAACGCGCCGGACTTCGCCGTCATCCCGGCGCTGTCGGAGTCGGTGCTGCGCTGGCCGCACGGGACGGGCCCCGAGACCCTGAGCGTCTGGGCCGTGACCCAGTGGCTGTTCCAGCGCAAGTTCGTGACCCTGTTCTCGATGCTGTTCGGCGTCTCGCTGTTCCTGGTCGGCGGCGAGCGGGGGGATCATGAGCGCAGCGGGGTCCTGACGCGGCGCCTGGCCTGGATGGCCGTGTTCGGCCTGCTGCACGGCTTCCTGCTGTGGTACGGCGACATCCTGCTGAGCTACGCCCTGGCGGGTCTGTTCATGATGCGGGCCCGGTCATGGAGCGCCGGCCGCCTGCTGAAGACCGGCATCGTCATCTGGTCGATCCTGTCGGTGCTGTTCATTGCAGGGCCGGTGCTGTCGACCTTCGAGCCCGCCCCGTCCACGGCGGCCCGCACCGCCAAGGCCGCCGCCGCCCATGCCCAGACGGCTGCGGCGTTCGGCGGCGACGCCTGGAGCTCGCTGATCGCCAACGCCAAGGAGCGCGTGCAGCGGCTGGCCGCCGAGCCGGTCATCGTGCTGATGACCAGCGCCCTGATGATGATCGGCCTGGGCTGCTTCAAGGCCGGCGTGCTGACCGGCGAGGCCTCGGCCCGGACCTATCGCCGGCTGCTGGCCTGGGGCCTGGCCTCGCTGGTCCTGCTGGCCGGCCTGATCGCCTGGATCTTCGCCTCGCACCTGTCGAAGCTGGCGGTCAGCACGTTCATGGGCGTCCAGAGCGCGACCGCGCCGCTGGCCACCCTGGCCTATGTCAGCCTGATGGTCCTGGCCATCCGCTCCAGCGGGGTTTGGCAGGCGATCCCAAAGCTGCTGGCGCCGGTCGGGCGGATGGCGTTCAGCAACTACATCGCCCAGTCGCTGATCATGGTCTCGATCTTCTACGGCGGCCGGGGGCTGTCGCTGTTCGGCAAGGTCGACCGGCCGGGGCTGGCGGCGATCGTGGCGGGGATCTGGATCGCGCAGATCCTGTGGTCCCACGCCTGGATGTCGCGGTTCCCGATGGGCCCGCTGGAGTGGGTCTGGCGGCGGCTCTATCGTGGCCCGCAGGCCGCCAGCGCCGAGGCCAGATAGGTCTTCATCTCCTCCACCAGATCGGGTCGGTAGCGGGCCCGAGGGTCGTTGGCCTTCTCGTCGTCGAAGGCGTGAGTGGCGTCGGGCAGGAAGCGCTGATCGACCGTCAGCCCGTCCTTGGCCAGGCGATCCAGGGCCAGCTTCGGCGCCTTCCAGCCGACGACCTGATCCTTGCCGGCCAGCACTGACCAGACCGGCGGCGTCCCCTCGCCCCAGCCATGCCGCGTCGTCAGGGCCGGGTAGCCCGCATAGGGATAGACCAGCAGCGCGCCCTTCACCGCCTGGCGCAAGGCCTCGCCGCGGGCGTCGGAAAGACCGGTGATGGCCGCGGCGCGATCGCCCAGCGCAAAGGCGTCCATGATCGTCCAGCCGCCGTGGCTCCAGCCGGCCAGGAACAGCTGACCCGCATCGGCCCAGTCCTGGGTTTCCAGCCAGGCCAGCATGGCGAAGACGTCGGCCGCCCGCCTGGCGCCCCGCAGCCGCACGCCGGTGCAGACGGTCAGCTTGGCGTCCAGCGAGGTCAGGCCGCGCGGCGCCAGGCTGTCGACGACCACGGCCGCCCAGCCCGCCGCCACGGCCGTCGCCGCATAGGCCTCGAGAAACGGCGTCTTGCCGCCGCAGCCGTGCAGGATCAGCGCCGTCGGGAACGGCCCCGGTCCCTCGGGTCGAAAGACCCGAGAGTGCTGAGCCAGCTGATGTCCCCAATCGGCGCTGAGCATTAGTGGCGGAACACCCGGACGCCAGTGAAGGCCATGGTCAGGCCCAGCTTGTCGGCGGCCTCGATCACTTCCGGATCGCGCATTGAGCCGCCCGGCTGAATGATCGCCGTCGCGCCCGCTTCCGCCGCCTGGATCAGGCCGTCGGCGAACGGGAAGAAGGCTTCCGAGGCGCAGGCGCAGCCCTTCAGGTCCAGGCCGAAATCGGCGGCGCGCAGGGCCGCGATCCGGGCCGAGTCCTTGCGGTTCATCTGGCCGGCGCCGACGCCCAGGGTCTGGCCGGCGCGGGCATAGACGATGGCGTTGGACTTGACGTGCTTGCCGACGGTGAAGGCGAACAGCATGTCGCGCACCTCCTCCTCGGTCGGCTGGCGCTGGGTGACGATCTTGAGGTCGGCGGCGGTGATCCGCGCGTCGTCGCGCGACTGCACCAGGAAGCCGCCGGCCACGCTCTTGAACGTGTCGCCGGTCGACAGGGCGTCCGGCAGGCCGCCGGTCACCAGCAGGCGCAGGTTCTTCTTGGCCGCGAACACGGCGATGGCGTCGTCGTCGGCCTCGGGGGCGATCACCACCTCGGTGAAGGTCTCGACTATCGCCTCGGCCGCCTCGCGGGTCAGGCGCGAGTTCACCGCCACGATGCCGCCGAACGCCGAGGTCGGGTCGCAGGCCAGGGCCCGCTCATAGGCCTCGCGCTGCGAGCCGCCGACCGCCACGCCGCACGGATTGGCGTGCTTGATGATCGCCACGGCCGGACCTTGCGCGGGATCGAACTCGGCGATCAGCTCGAAGGCCGCGTCGGTGTCGTTGATGTTGTTGTAGCTGAGCTCCTTGCCCTGCAGCTGGGTCGCCGTGGCCACGCCGGTGCGCGGGTTGGGGAACGCATAGAAGGCCGCCTTCTGATGCGGGTTCTCGCCGTAGCGCATGGTCTGGCGCAGCTCGCCGGCGATCGACTTGCGGGCCGGGAAGTCCTGGCCGAGCGCGCTTGCGAACCAGGCCGAGATCGCCGCGTCGTAGGCCGCCGTGCGGGCATAGGCGCGGGCCGCCAGGGTCTGGCGCAGGGCCAGGGTGGTGCCGCCGGCCTTCAGGGCCTCCAGCACTTCGCCGACGTCCGAGGGATCGGTGCAGACGGCGACATAGCCGTGGTTCTTGGCCGCCGAGCGGATCATGGCCGGGCCGCCGATGTCGATGTTCTCGACGCACTCGGCGTAAGAGCCACCCTTGGCGACGGTCGCCTCGAACGGATAGAGGTTCACGTACAGGATATCGATGCCGCCGATGCCGTGGTCGGCCATGGCCTTGGCGTGATCGGCCGCGTCGCGAACGCCCAGCAGCCCGCCATGCACCACCGGGTGCAGGGTCTTGACCCGGCCGTCCATCATCTCGGGGAAGCCCGTCAGGTCCGAGACGTCCTTGACCGGGATCCCCGCCGCGGCGATCGCGGCCTTGGTGCCGCCTGTCGAAACCAGCTCGACGCCGGCGGCGTGCAGGACCTGGGCGGCCTCGACCAGGCCGGTCTTGTCGGAGACCGACAGCAGGGCGCGCTTGGGCGAAACGAGATCGGGGGCGGACGGATAGTCGGGGGCGGCGGGCACGGCGGACTCCAGGTTTCGTGTTCGGAAAAGGGAGCCCAGGCGCGCGGCTTATGCGTATCGGGCTCCCCGGTGGTTTCCCACCTTCAACGCCAGTCACCCGAACGGGCCGGAAAATACGGGGGCGGGCGGGGGAGTCAATGCGTCCTTCGAGGCCCGCTGCGCGGGCGCCTCAGGATGAGGAATTCAGTGCAATGAGTCCCTCATCCTGAGGTGCGAGCCGTAGGCGAGCCTCGAAGGACGCACGGCGTTTCGACCTCACGCGGCAAGCCCGCTGAAGGTGCTGGGGAGGCGACGGAGCGGCCGGGCGAACCCGGAGACCGTAAGGATTTGTGTGTTTCGGCTCGCGAGTCCGCTCCGCCAGGCTGTTCTTGTCCGTGAGGGTGGAGGGCGTGAGCGTTGTGTGCTCGGGACTCCAAGAACCCCCGGGCGGGCGCAGAGCAAGTCGATCGGCTACATCCGTCTCGACCCCGACGCTCCACGATAGGCGGCTTTAACGGTCACCGCCCTGTCGCTCCGCTGAAGGCTTTGACCCCAGACGGCCTGTCACTCGTGCGCGCTCCTAAAGAGTAAGCCGCACGACCTGACCAAACCGTCCGGGAGCCGCCAGCGGCCCCGCTCAACCTATCCCCGTCGCCGCTTTGGGCCGGATCCAAGCGCCCTCCCCTTGCGACGGGGACCAGGTGATTATGGGGCTGGGCTGAAGGCGGAGGACGGAGCGACGCGTAAAATCGACAACCACTTGATTTCATTCATGCCGACACCGCGAACCCCGAGCGTTCAGGCGCCCCAATCCCCTCTCGCATAGAGAGAGGGAGGGGCCGACGCGAAGCGTGGGAGGGTGAGAGGTTACACCCTCACCGGAAAACCCCGATTCCTTCCGTTGAACCCTCACCACGGCCAAGCCCATCTCCCGCGCATGGACAAGACCGCCACCGCCCGCCGTCTGCGTCGTGACCAGACCCTGGCCGAAAAGGTCCTCTGGAAGCTCGTCCGCAATCGCCGTCTCGGCGGTTTCAGGTTCCTGCGCCAGGTCCCGATCGACCGCTACTTCGCGGACTTCGTCTGCGAGGCGGGCAAGCTGATCGCGGCCCTCATGGACGGCCCCGTCCATGAGGGCCGCGACGTCGAGGACGCCCGCCGCACGGAGTTGCTGGAACGGTTCGGCTACAGCGTGCTGAGGGTCCCCAACGCACGCGTCCTGACCGATCTTGGCGGGACGGCGGACATCCTGGCGGCGCTTCGTTCGGCGAGGTCCGCACCCCTTGTTTCAGTCGTGAAAAGCTGTGTTCATTAGCGTTGCTATTTGGGGGGCATTGATGAGCGATAGTGAAGTGAACGATGACGGTTTTGGGCTGAACTCAATATTTCCGGACGCAGAGGCTGTATTCTCATTTAGTCCAAAATCTGTAAAATCATTGGCTCCAAAGGCATGGGTGGCCCTAGACACAAATATTCTGTTGGCCCCTTATAGATTTGGATCTCAACCATTCACTAGTTTCGTGAAAATACTCTCGAAGTTGAGGGAGGAAGGCAGGCTTTTTATACCTGCACACGTGGCGCGAGAGTATGCCAGGCGCCGTCAAAGTCATTTGGCTGAGCTAATAAAAAGTCTATCTGATAATTCTTCAAGGGCTTCAGGCGTCATATCTGATGCTTCAACAGCTATCGATGATATCGATGACTATAAAAAACTGAAGGAAATAAATGAAAAAATAATATTGGAAATTAACAAGGCCCAAAAGATCATAAAAAAGATAGACAATGACTTGAGAGAAACGTCCGATGGCGATCCCATTCTGCGGGCTTATAGAAAGATATTCTCTGGATGTGTAATTGAGCCGGAGGGTAGTATGGATGATATCCGCAGAGAGGCGGATGACAGGATAAAGGCTAGGCGCCCTCCGGGTTATAAAGATGGTGCAAAATCCGAGAATTCTGAGGGGGACTTTCTTATATGGAAATCGATCCTTGGCGTGGGCAGGCGCGAGAAAGTCGATATTATATTTGTAACTGGTGACGAGAAATCAGATTGGTTTGTGAGGTCTAATAAGAAGAGCTTTCAGCCGCGATGTGAACTCGTCGCAGAGTATGCTGAGGTATCTGAAGGTAGAACGATAGACTTGGTCGCAATGCATACTCTAATGAAATTGTTTGACGCGCCGGCGAAGGACGTGGAAGCAGCGAGAGTTGTCGAGGTTGCCGCAGCGAATGAAGGGAGGGTGCAAAAATCTGATATTTCAAAAAACTTAAAGAGAATACTGCTCAGTCAGGAGGCATCAAATATCTCTAAAGAGATTGAGCGGATAAATGATACGATGAAAAATTTTGCACAAAGTAATAATGATGAAGATAATAATACATCTTTAGATATGGAGAAAATTCACCTTCTAAATAGGAAGAGTGACCTTCTTTTGAGGTACAGCAAGTTGCAGCAACAGTTGTGGCTGATGTCCAAAGATAATGTTGTTTCAGATAGAGTGCCGCCAGAGACCTTTTAGCCCCCAACCCGCTCCCGCACCGCCTTGAACAGCATCGCCATCTCGATGTGCGTGTGGATGTACCCGCGCTCGAACAGGTACGTCAGCATGCGATCGTAGGCGTCGTCGTAGTCGGCCATCGGCGTCGTGGCCGGGTCGCGGCGCAGGACGTCCAGCAGGTCCGGGGCGTCGGCGGTCAGGGCGGTGACGACTTCGGTCACCTCGTCTTCGGAGAACTCCGGCGGATGGTGCGTGCGGCCAGGGTCCTGGGGAAGGCGGCGTTTGAAGCCCATGGGGTCAGCCCTCGGCCCGGGTGAGCTTCCAGCGGATCTTGGCGCCGACCTCGGGGCGGACCTGGCTCTTGAGCACGATCTGGCCGGCCTTCCTCGCCAGCCCGTGGTCGAAGTGCGCCGAGGGGGCGATCTCGACGTCGACGGCGTCGTTGCGCAGCCACCAGCCGATGTTGTTGGGGCCGCGGATCAGCACGCTCTTGCCGTCGCGGGCGATCGAGGCGCGGGCCTCGGGGTGGAGATGGAAACGCACGGCGAAAGGCAGGTAGCGGCGCGGGCCGTCCACAGCGGCCGGATCGGCTGCGATCGGCGAGAGGCTGTCCTCGCCGCGCAGCTCGTCGGCGACGGCGTCCAGGAACAGGCGGCGGGCGTGGGTCAGGCCGTGGCGGCGCCAGCCGTCGTGGACGATGTCCAGCCACACCCCGCCGACGTCGTCATGGCGCTTGGCCTCGACCTGGGTGGGGCCGTCGACCAGCCAGGGCCCCAGGGCCTTGGCGCGGAAGCCGGATAGCGGGCGGCCGGCCGAGCCGTCGCCCACCGAGACGGTGGAGGCCGCGTCACTCAGGCGGAAGGCGTGGGCGCCGGCGGCCTCGGGGCTCCAGCCGCAGCTGGTGATCAGGCGGTCCTTGGCGCAGACGATCTCGACGGCGGCCGGCTGGGCGCAGGCGGCGACCGACAGCGGGCCGGCGGGCGGCGTGGCGCAATCGGCGATGACCTCGATGCTGCCGCCGATCATCTTGTGATAGCCGCTGTGCGGGGCGGCGTTCAGCGGGCGCGGGCCGCTCTCGTCATGGGCCAGGGCCGAGCGGATACGGGCCGGGGCGACCGACTCGCCGCCGTGGAAGGCCGCCAGATGGCCGTCGCCGAGCGTGAAGAACCGGGCGGCGGTCGACAGGCGGTCGATCGCCCGGCTCAGGTTCTCGGGGCTGGGGCGGCCGCACTGGCCCAGGGCGTCGTCGAGGGTCAGGAGGTCGAACAGAAGCTCCAGGCCGGCTTCGGGCGAGCGGGTCGCGTGGCCGCCGTCGGCCAGCACCATCGCGTCGATCTGCCGGGCGACGACCTTCATGGCCTTGTCGATCACGGCCTCGCCCGGCTTGCCGGCCAGGGCGCAGCCGGCGACGGCGGCGGCGATGGCCCGCTCAAGCCGGCGCTCGGGGCTCTTGTCGATCTCCAGCAGGTGGCGGGCCTGACGGGCCAGGTCCAGGGTCAGGTCGGCGGTCTCGGCGTCGCTGCCCTCGGCGGCCAGGATGCGGGCGGCGCAGGCCAGGTGGAAGACGCGGCGCTCCAGGCAGTCGGCGCTCCACGAGAAGGCGTTCCACTTGCCGAACACCCGGCGCCAGTCGTCGAGCAGGCGCAGGGACCGGCGGGCGCCGTCCGAGCCGGCGGCGGCCAGGTCCGGCAGCCAGTCGAAGCGGTGCAGGCTGACGGCGAAGCGGCGCGAGGGGCTGGCGGTGTCGAAGGGGTCGCCGTCGGGACCCAGGCGCAGGGTTCCGCCGTCGAGGGTCAGCGTGCCGGCCAGGATCTTCTTGCCGTGCTCGGGATCGACGGGGCGGGGGTCGTGCGGCCGGGCGGCCAGGCCCTGGGGTCTTGGCAGGGCGATCTTCAGCCGGTGCGGGCCCGAGCCGAACCATTCGCGCTGGGCGTGGCTGGAGATCTCGGCGCCGATGGCGCGCAGCAGGACGCCGCCGCGCGGGGGCGCGGGAAACTTGAAGCCGTTGGCGGAGGGACGCTTGACGGCTGGGCTCAAGGATCAGCCGCCCTTCAGCGCGCGGATGTTGGCGGCATAGGCCTCGCGGCCGCCCTTGAACACCGCCGAGCCGGCGACCAGGGCGGTGGCCCCTGCCGCGACGCATTGGGGGGCGGTGACCGGGGTGACGCCGCCGTCGACCTCGACGATGATGTCCAGGCCGGCCTTGTCGACCATCTTGCGCAGGGCCTCGACCTTGCGCAGCTGTCCGGGGATGAAGCTCTGGCCGCCGAAGCCGGGATTGACCGACATCACCAGCAAGAGGTCGACGTCCTCCAGGATCCACTCGACATGGTCGATGCTGGTCGACGGGTTGAAGACGACGCCGGCCTTGGCCCCGAGTTCGCGAATGCGCTTCAGCGAGCGGTGCAGGTGCGGGCCGGCCTCGGGGTGGATGCTGATCAGGTCCGCCCCGGCGGCGCGAAACGCTTCGAGGTAGGGATCGGCCGGGCTGATCATCAGGTGCACGTCGAACGGGATCTTGGCGTGCGGCCGGATCGCTTTGACGATGTCGGGGCCCAGGGTGATGTTGGGCACGAAGTGGCCGTCCATCACGTCGACGTGGACCCAGTCGGCGCCGGCCGCCTCGATGGCGGCGACCTCCTCGCCCAGGCGGGCGAAGTCGGAAGCAAGGATGGAGGGGGCGATGATCGGCGCGGTCATGGTCCTGGGATAGCCGCGTCGCGCCCCGCTGTCAGCCCTTTAGCGCTTACGGAATCGCGCGGCGAAGAAGCCATCCTGGCCGCCGTCGCGGTGATGCGGCAGCAGGCGCAGGGTCCCGCGGGCGGTCAGGCTGGCCCCAGGGAACCCAGCCGAGCCGCCTTCGCCGGCGGTGATCGGCTCCAGGGCCATGTCCTTGCGGCGGGCCAGGAAGGCCTCGACCTGGGCCTCGCCCTCCTCGGGCTCCAGCGAGCAGACGCAATAGACCAGCTGGCCGCCGGACTTGAGGCGGTCGGCGGCGCTGTCCAGGATGCGCGACTGCACGCCGGCCAGGCTGGCGACGTCGCCGGGGCGGGCGGCCCACAGCACGTCGGGATGGCGGCGGAAGGTGCCGGTCGCCGAGCAGGGCGCGTCCAGCAGGATGGCGTCGAAGGTCCGGGTGTCTTCCCACACGGCGGCGTCGGCGGCGACGACCTCGGCGGTCATCTGAGTGCGTTCCAGGTTCTCGTCGACGCGCTTGAGGCGGGCGGGCGAGCGGTCCAGGGCTGTGACGGTCGCGCCGGTGGCGGCCAGCTGCAGGGTCTTGCCGCCGGGCGCGGCGCACAGGTCCAGCACACTGTCGCCGGGCTTGAGGGTCAGCAGGCGGGCGGGAACGGCGGCGGCGGCGTCCTGCACCCACCAGGTCCCGTCTTCGAAGTGCGGCCAAGAGGCCACGTCGCCCTTGCGGCGCAGGCGCAGGGTCCCGCCGTCGAGGAGTTCGGCTTCCAGGGCTTCAGCTAGGGCGGAGGCGTTGGCCGAGGGCTTCAGGGACAGGTCGGTGGCGGGCTCCAGCGCGATCTGGCCGGCGATCTCGCGGGCCGTGGCCGCGCCGAACGCGGCGACCCAGCGGGCATAGAGCCACGGCGGGGCCAGCAGGGCGGGATCGTCGGCCGGCTGGCCGTCGCGCAGCAGTCCGCGCAGCACGGCGTTGACCAGGCCCTTGAACGGCCGGCTGGTCTTGTTGGCGCCGGCCAGTTCCACCGAGGTCGCCACGGCGGCGAAGGCCGGGACCTCCAGATAGAAGGCTTGCGCGGCGCCCAGGCGCAGCAGGTTCATCACCCGTTCGGGCGGCGCCTTCTGCAGCTTGGCGGTCAGGGCGCGGTCGATCGGCCCCAGATGGCGCAGCACGGCCATGGCCAGGGCGCGGGCGAACGCGCGCTCACGCGGTTCCAGGAAACGGAAACCGTTGGCGGAAGCGGCTTCGTCGATGCCGCCGCGACGCGACAGGGCCGCTTCGATCAGGGTCAGGGCGGCTTCCCGCGCGGGCAGGCCGTCGTTCAGTTCTTGAGTCACCGCCTCGCCGTGCCAAGTGCTGAGCCCGAGCGCAAGCGTCTTCCGCAAAAAATCGGGGGGCGAACCCGGCCTAAACTGCTAGAATCGCCCAATGTCCGAGCCCTCCGAGCCCATTTCCGACCTGCCGCCGGGCGCTGCCCCCGACAAGGAATTGACCCCCGCCGCCCGCCGGGCGCTGGAAGAAGCCGCCGCCCGCCGCGCCGCTGAAGAGGCCCTGGCCCTGCCCACCGAGAAGGGCGGCCGCGAGGGTCCCGAGCCCACCCGCTTCGGCGACTGGGAGAAGAAAGGCGTCGCCGTCGACTTCTGACGGTCAGGCGTAGGCGACCCAGCCGCGCCAGGTGAAGGCGGCGTAGAACTGCGTCACGTCCGTGAAGCCGGCCCGGCGCAGGATGTCTTCGTCCTGTTCCGGCGAGAACATGGACACGTGGGCGGCGACGGCCTCGCGCGCGCCGCGGGCCTTGTCGGCGTCGAAGCCCGAGGCGATGGCGAAGGCGGCATAGCGGTCCAGCCAGACGTCGCGCTCGCCCGGTCCCTGCGGGAAGCTGCCATGGGCGGCCACGAAGGGCGCGCCAGGCTTGAGGCGACGACGGATCTCGCCAGCGGTGCGCACGCGCTTGTCCTCGTCGAGGAAATGCAGGGTCAGCAGGCAGGTCGCCGCATCGAAGTCGCCGGCCGCCACGTCCTCGACATAGCCCTCGACCAGCTCGACCCGCTCGTTCAGCGGACCCAGCAGCCGCTCGGCGCCGCGCAGCATCTCGGCGGCCGGATCGACGCCGACGAAGGTCCACCCTGGGTGGGCCTCCGCCAGGTGCTTCAGCTCCATGCCGCCGCCGGCCCCGACCACCAGCACGCGGGCGTTTTCCGGCGCGCGCTCGGCCAGCAGCACGCCGCACATGCGGTGCAGGCTCTCCAGCCCGGGCACGAAGCGCGGTGGGCCATCGACATAGCGGGCCACGGCCTCCGGGTCCTTGAAGGCGTCGAGGAAATGGCGCGCGCCGGCGCCGGGAGGGACGGATTGCGAAGTCATGTAACTTTATATGTTGCGAGAATTGGCGAGCGTCAAGGCGGCCGCTGACACACTCGGCTACATGTCACGGGGTGGTCATACGTCGCCGTTGCCCGTAACCATGGCGTCCAGGGGTTGAGGGACGGACAGGACAAAGATGCGAAAATTCTCGCTGCGCCCTCGCGGTCTGGTCGCCGGCTCCATCCTCGTGGTGGTGGCCGTGGGCCTGGTCGAGCTGGTCGCCAGCGTCGCCTTCTACCAGGCGATCGATCGCCAGACCCTGCGCGAGGACCAGGCCCGCCGCATCGCCGAGTTCCTGGTCGTGGGCGACCGGGTCAACCGGCTGGGCATCGAGGTCAGCCAGGTGATGACCTCGCACTATCTGGAGGCCACGGTCACCGCCGGCCCGCCGGCCCGCACCGATCCGCAGGGCGACGAGGCCGAGGCCATCGCCGACTATGTCCGCCAGTGGGAGCCGTCACTGTCGGGTCGCTCGCTGCGCCTGTGGTCCGAGGACCAGGCCGACGGCGGTCGCGACCTGGTCGGGGCCCTGGAGCTGGAGGACGGCCGCTGGCTGTCGTTCCGCTCGCACCATTTCCCGCGCCCCTGGCCGATCGCCCTGCGGGCCGGCGCCACCACCCTGGCCTTCACCCTGGTCTGCGTGGCCCTGGGCGTCTTCGCCCTGCGCCAGCTGGGCGCGCCGCTACGCCGTCTGACGCGGGCCGCCCAGAACGTCGGCGAAGGTCCGCCCTCGCCGGTCGCGGTCGAGGGGCCGGCCGACCTGGCCGCCCTGGGCAGCGCCTTCAACGACATGCAGCGACGGATCACCGGCCTGATCGAAGACCAGGCCCGGGCGATGGAAGCGCTCAGTCACGATCTGCGCACCCCGCTCAGCCGCCTGAAGCTGGCCTCCGACTTCGTCGAGCCGCCCGAGATGCGCACCCTGGTCTCGGACAATGTCGACGAGCTGGGCGACATGCTCAAATCGCTGTCGGCCTGGCTGCGCGCCCAGCACGAGGCGAGCACCGCCGAGGAGGTCGACCTGCCGGGCCTGGTGCGTCAGGTGCTGGCTCGCTGGCCTGACGCGGCGGTCCGCTATGAAGGTCCCAAGACCCTGATCCTCCAGGCCCATCGCGGGCCGCTGGAGCAGGCCCTGATCCGTCTGGTCGACAACGCCGTGCGGTTCGGCGGCCGGGCCACCGTTCGCCTGGTCGATGACGCCGAGGGTCGCCGCCTGGAGGTGCTGGACGAAGGCCCCGGCCTGTCGGCCGAAAACCTGGCGCGGATCTATGAGCCCTTCTTCCGCGGCGACGCCGCTCGCGCCCGTGACACCGGGGGCTTTGGCCTGGGCATCCCGACGGCCGAGCGCCTGCTGAAGCGGTTCGGCGGCCGCCTGGCGATCGTCAACCGCCCGGAAGGCGGTCTGCGCGCGTGCGTCTGGCCGCCGCTGGCGACCGCGGAGTAGCGGGGCGGGACTTTGTAGCCCTCGGCCGCGACGATCGCGGGTGGCGCAGAGCGGATATCCCTGCGCCACCGATCGCCTACCGGTCGGCGTTGAAGCGCGCGATCATGACCTTGCCGACCTCGTCCATCGCCGCCGAGACGTCCTTGCTCCAGGCGACGGGATCGACCGTGACCTGATAGGTGCGGGTCTTCTGGCCGCCGACGCCGGCCAGGACGCCGATGGCGCTGGCGACGCCGTCACTGACCTTGCTGCCCTTCGTCGTGGTGTCGTCGGCCGACAGGATCGAGTCCGGCATGACGATCGGGCTGGTCAGGGCGTAGCGCTGGCGATGGCCCAGATCCATGTAGGTCGACTTGGCCTGGGGCGTCAGGACCCACAGCTGGGTGTCGACCGGCAGCAGGGCGACATTGGCCTTGCTCTTCACGCGGGCGGTCGGCGGGCGCATGCCCAGGACGCCTCGGCCGCGGGCCTCGATCTCGGCGAAATCGACCACCATGCGAACGCCCAGGATGCCGGCGTCCAGCTCCTTCATGGCCATTTCCTCGGGCACCTGCGAACCGGTGGTGGTCATGGTGTCGCCCATGCCCTTGGCGCGACCGTCCAGGGGCGTGAAGTAGAACTTGTAGCCGGGCGGGGAGTAGAAGCCGCTGCGGTTGGCGCCGCCGCGGATGTAGGGCGCGGGCTTGGCCATGTTCATCAGGCGTTGCAGGCCCGGGCTGCGACCCACGGCGTCTTGCAGCGGAATGACGGTTACGCCGGTGGCGGCCAGTTCCTCGACGAACTTGGCGTAGTAGGCGTCGGTGATCGCCTGCATGTCCTGCTGGCTCGGCCCCGACAGCGTGTAGCTGACCTTGGATTGCTGCAGGCTGGAGCCGGTCGAGGCCGCCGACGCGTTCGTCACGAACTCGACCTGGAACGAGGCGATGACGACCTGCTTCAGGCCCTTCACGCCCCCCTTCTCATTCTGCCAGACCAGCCCGGATCCGAGCTTGGAAAGATCGTCGCCAGCGGCGAATTCGATCGGGTCGGCGGCCTTGGCCGTCTTGGGCCCGAGGTCGATCAGGGGCTTGCCGGCGTGCGCCGCTGGCGCAAGGGCCAGGCCCAGCGCGCCGATCATGGCTCCGAGCAGGACCGGGCGGGTGAACTTGCCGGCGTTCGACGACGTCATGGTGGTCTTGTCCCTCTCCAGCGCAACAGGCGCGGTCAGGGCGGGATATCGGCGGCGGCCGTGTTCCCATTGGAAAAATCGGACATCGCGTGGCGGCGCGAACCGGTCAGCGCAACTTGGCGTGCAGGCCCTGATAGGCCGCGCCCAGCGCCGCCAGCCGTTCGCGCGCAGCGGGACCCAGCATGGCGTGCGGCAGGGCGAAATAGCGCGACGGGGACATGCCCATGAACAGCTTGAAATCGCGCACGAAGTGCGACTGGTCGAAATAGCCTTCGTCGATCAGTTCGCCGAGCGGCGCGTCGGGGCGCTCGCGCAGGGTCTGCAGCGTGCGCAGAAAGCGCTGGCGACGGATCAGCAGCTTGGGCGTGAAGCCGAACATCCGCAGGGATAGCCGGGTCAGGTGCCGGGTCGAGATGTCGAGGGCGGCCGCCATCGCTTCGACGGTGTCCAGGGTGAGCAGCCGCTGGTGCGCGTTCAGCAATATCGGCTCCAGCGCCGGACCGGCGTCGTCCAGGCTGGTGAACAGGGCGTCCAGCACATCGGCCTGAGCCCGGTCGTCGCGGGCCTGGCGCAGGGCGTCCAGGGTTTCGCCGGCGCGTGGACCAAGCAGAGCGTCCAGAGGGGCGACCCTGTCGGCGAGACGGCTAGCGGCCCCACCGCCGAAACGCGCCCAGCCGAGCGGCAGCAGGCCGACGCCCAAGACCGTCCCCGCCTGGCCGCGCACGATCCCGGCCTTGCTGGTCGGGCCAAAGACGGCCGCTGCCGGCGCCGGGTCATACTCGACGCCGCCGATACGCGTCGACCAGCGTCCCGACAGGGTGAAGCGGATATTGGCCCATTCGGGATGCAGCAAGTCTTCGACGGGCCCGCAAGGCGCGGGGACGTCGACCCAATAGTAGGCGGTGATGAAGCGTCGAAGAGAGGCGGCCGGCAGCAGAAAGCGAACGGAAGGATGCTGCATATCGAACAACGCTCGGGACCGGCGAGAAGCTACGGGGATGGTGCTCAGACATCCCGCGCGATGGAAAGCTACGGTTTCACGTCGATGATCACCCGCTTGTAGCGGGTCAGGCGCGGCGCGCCGTTGTCGGTCACGGCCAGGATCACGTGGATGGTCCCGTCGCCCGGCGCCTTGACGCGGTCGGTCTTGACGATCAGCGAGGCCTTGGGCTGGTCGAAGCCCTTGATCGGCAGCTTCACGCCCGTGTTGTTGTTGGCCATCGGCCGGGTGCCGGCCTCTTCGTAGACGAACCACGAATAGGACAGGGCGTCGCCGTCCGGGTCGCTGGAAGCGGTGGCCGACAGGTCGACGCGCTGGCCGGGCTTGGCGGTCAGGGTCTCGGCGTGGTCCAGGCGTGGGATCGGCGGGTGGTTGGCCTGGGCGTAGGGCTTGATGGTCCAGTCCATGCGCGCGGCGAAGTCGTTCTGATAGGCCGAGCGCCAGCGCCACACCGTGGCGTGGTTGCTGGTCTGCCAGTTGTTGTCCAGGCCCAGCACCTCGTCGGTGGCGGTAGTCCAGATCGGCCGGGTCTCGGGGGCGAAGAACCAGCGGTCGGTGCGCGGGGTGTAGAGCTCGTAGCGGCCGCCCCAGCTCCCCCAGTCCGGATGGTCGGGCGAGCCCAGGCCGTTCTGCACCAGGTACAGGAACGACGGAGTGTCGCCCTCCATCTGGAACTTCCAGTTCGGATAGGCCTCGCCCAGCGGGCCCTTGCTGCGGACGTTCGTGTTCAGCCACTCGTTGGTGACCAGCGAATAGTCCGCCCCGCCGAAGCGGCCGTGGAAGTTGTCGCCGCTGATGCCGATCCAGGTGGACTGGTGGAAGTTCGGGCCGGGATTGACGATGTAGAACAGGCCGGGGAATTCGTTGCGGATCCAGGGGCCGCTGTCGTCCTGGTCCGAGATCGCATAGACGCGCAGCTTGCTCACGAAGCGGTCGACCTGCGCCTTGGTGCGGGTCTGGCGCACCTTCCACAGGGCCTGGGCCAGCACGCCCGGACCGCCCCAGACGGTGACCCAGACGGGGCGCGGGTCGTCGCGGTCGACGGCCTTGATCAGGGCGTCCGAGCCGGGGGTGTCGTTGCCCTTGCCGATGACGGCGGCGCCGTCCTTGACCGGGCCGGTCGAGATGCGCGGGCGCAGATCCGCGGCGTGCGGGAAGCCCGGTTCGTGCAGTTCCAGATTGGCCTGCACCTTCTCGTAGGCGTCCAGCACCTCGACGATGCGCTGGGGGAAGACGCCCTGGCTGTTGGCCGTGGCGATCAGGGCCTCGATGTCGAACTGGTTGCCGTAGGTCATCAGGCGGACCAGCGACTGCTTGTCGTCCGGGTCGCCGCCGATGTCGGTCAGCACGATCAGGCGGGTCTTGGCGTAGGGGGCTGTCGCGGGCGCGGCGGGGGCCTGGGCCGCCAGCGCGGGCGTGGCCGCCGCGCCCAGGATCAGGGCGGCTGCGAGGGTCCAGGAGACGGGCGAACGACGGGCCATGCAGTTTCCTCCCGGCGCAACTGGTATGATCATCGCGCCTTGTAAGGCGGGTAGCATCTCCCGCCCGCCCGACGCAACTAGCGCGTCTTGGTCTTCTTGGCCGCCGCCTGGGCGATGTTCAGGGCCGCAGCTTCGCGGATCAGCGCCTTGAACGCTTCGGCGTCGATCTCGGCCCCTTCCGGAAAGTCGATGGCCCGGCGGACATTGCCCTCCAGGCTGGAATTGAACAGGCCGGTGGGATCGGGCACGGACGCGCCCTTGGCGAAGGTGGTCTTGACGTAGGCCTTGTAGACCTCGCCGGTGCAGATCAGGCCGTCATGCGACCAGACCGGCTTGCCCCATTTCCACTCCTCGACGCCGTCGGGATCGGCCTCGCGGATCAGCTGGCGCATCCGGGCCAGGGTGGCCCCGCGCCAGTCGGTCAGCTCGGCGATGCGCCGGTCGATCAGCTGCGAGGCGGGGACGCCTTCGTCCTCGGGAGCGGTCTTCTTCATCATGTCCTCACATGCGCTCGCCGGGCAGGCGGCTGGCCTGGGCGATCCAGTCGGCCAGCTGGGCCGCGTCGATCGCGTCGCCCTCGTGGATATGGAAATAGCGGACCTTGGCCTGCTTGGAGGTCACCGGCGGCAGCGGCGTGATCTCGGCGCCGTTGAAGAAGGCCACCTTCACGTACTTGGCGAACACGTGGACGCCCAGAAACCAGGTCCCGTCCTCGCCAGGCGCGCCATACATCGGCGAGTTCCACTTCACGGCCTTGCGCACGCCCGGGACGGTCTTTGCGATCAGCGCGTCCAGCTGGGCGCCGACCGCGCTCTTCCAGCCGGGCATGGCGGCGATATAGGCCTGCACCGGCGCGTCGCCGTAGCCCTTGGCGATCTGCGGATTGCCGCCTGACAGCAGTACCGGGTCCTTAGCCATTCAGCGCTCCCAGCACCGGCTCCAGCTTGTCGAGGAACGCTTTCCATCCGGCCATGGCGCCGCCGAACGCCTGCTTCTGGTCGGGGCGGAAACCGGCCTGTTCGACCCGCAGGTGCGTGCCGGCGGCCGTCGGGGTCAGGGTGAAGGTCACGACGCTGCGCAGGTCGAAGGCGGGGTCCTCGTGCTTGAAGTCCCAGCTGTAGGCCAGGGTCGTCTCCGGCTCCAGGGTCAGGACCTCGCAGTCCAGCACGCCGCCCCATTCGCCACGCAGGTTGAAGCGGTGGCCGACCTGCGGCGCGAAGTCGTTCTGCATCAGCCATTCGGCGATCAGGTGCGGCTGGGTCAGGGCGCGCCACAGCTTGGCCGGCGGGTGGGCGATGTCGCGCTCGATGACGACGGAACGGGTTTCGGTCATTGGTCCATCCTGTTGAGCAGGTCTTCCAGCCGGTCGATCCGGGTCTCCCAGAACGCGGCCATCTCGCGGGTCCAGTCGTTCAGCGGCGCCAGGGCGTCGGGCCGGGCGCTGTAGTGGGTCTGGCGGCCCTCGTGGCGGTCGCTGACCAGGCCGGCCAGCTTGAGGGCGGAAAGGTGCTTGGACACCGCCGGCTGCGAGACCCCGGCCTGGGCGGTCAGGGCGCCGACCGTCTGCTCGCCCTCGCGGCACAGACGCTCGAACAGGGCCCGGCGGGTCGGGTCGGCCAGGGTGCGGAACAGCAGGTCGGAAGCGGGTTCGGTCTGCAACGCATAACTCTTTGGCTATGTGTTTATTCATAACTAGAGAGTTATGAGTTAGTCAAGCGTTGCGGGCGGCCCAGGGCGGGATAACGTGGCCGTCCAACTCTGCCCGGAGACCGCCTTGCGCCTGATCGCCTGGATCGCCGCCGCCTTCCTGCTGGCCGCTTCACCTGCCGCGGCAGCCGACCGCGCCCTGACCGCCGGGGCGGTGGCCTCGCCCGACCGCTACGGCGCCCTGGCGGCCGAGGAGATCCTCAAGGCCGGCGGCAATGCGGTCGACGCGGCGGTGGCGACCGGTTTTGCCCTGGCCGTGACCTATCCCGAGGCCGGCAATCTGGGCGGCGGCGGATTCATGACCCTGGTCGTCGACGGCAAGCCCTACTTCCTCGACTACCGCGAGACGGCGCCGGCGGCGGCGAGCGCGGACATGTACCTGGGGAAGGACGGGGAGCCGGTCGAAGGCCTCTCGCTGTTCGGCAACCTGGCCTCGGGCACGCCCGGTACGGTGCGCGGCCTGGCCATGGCCCACCAGCGGTTCGGCAAGCTGCCCTGGGCCAAGGTGCTGGCCCCGGCCATCCGCTACGCCCGCGACGGCTTTGAGGTGAACGCCCAGTTCGCCGGCATGCTGAAGGAAGCCCCTAAGGAACTGGCCGCGACCAACTTCGCCGCCCATTTCGCGCCCGTCCCCGCCGGGACGATGTTCAAGCAGCCGGACCTGGCCGCGACCCTGGAGCGGATCGCCAAGGCCGGCGACAAGGGCTTCTACGAGGGCAAGACCGCCGACCTGATCGTGGCCCAGATGGCGCGCGGGTCGGTGAAAGGGCTGATCACCAAGGCCGACCTCAAGGGCTACAAGGCGGTGTGGCGCGAGCCCCTGACGGCCCGTTGGCGCGGCTATGACGTCATCACCGCCCCGCCGCCCAGCTCAGGCGGCATCGCCCTGATGCAGATGCTGCTGATGAAGCAGGACCTGGCCCCGCGCTTTCAGGGCGTCGCGCTGAACGACCCGCAGTACGTGCACCTGGTCGCCGAGATCGAGAAGCGCGTCTTCGCCGACCGGGCCGAGTATCTGGGCGATCCGGACTTCGTGAAAATCCCGGTCTCGAACCTGATCGACCCGGCCTATGTCGCGCGCCGCGCGAAGGAGGTGAACCCCGACAAGCCCTCGCCGACCAAGGCGGTGGTCCCAGGCCTGGAGAAGCCGCAGACCACCCACTATTCGGTCGTCGACAAGTGGGGCAACGCGGTCTCGAACACCTACACCCTGAACGGCTGGTTCGGCTCGGGCGTGGTGGTCGAGGGGGCGGGCTTCCTGCTCAACGACGAGATGGACGACTTCTCGGCCAAGCCGGGCGCGCCCAACATGTTTGGCGTCGTCGGCGGCAGCGCCAACGCCATCGCCCCGGGCAAGCGGCCGCTGTCGTCGATGACCCCGACCATCCTGACCCAGGACGGCAAGGTGGCGATGGTGATCGGCACGCCGGGCGGCTCGCGGATCTTCACCTCGGTGTTCCAGGTACTGGCCAATGTCTATGACCATGGCCTGTCGCTGGCGGACGCCCAGAAGGCCCCGCGTTTCCATCACCAGCTGCTGCCCGAGAACACGATCTTCTATGAGCCCTACGCCCCACCGTCGGACGCGCTGAAGGCGGCGTTGGCGGCGCGCGACTACGTCGCCGTCACCCAGGACTTCAACGGCGACATCGAGGCCATCCAGGTGGTCGACGGCGTCCCCGTGCCGGAAGCCGACCCGCGGGCGCGCGGCGTGGCGCTGGTGGTGAAGTAGGCCCACGCTTGCCCCCACCTGACCGCTTCGCGGTCGTCCGCCCCCGGAGGGGGCAGACGTGGCGCGGTGATCCGTCTTCCCCCTCCGGGGGAGGAGCGCCGCAGGCGCGGAGGGGGCCAGTGCGGGGGCTAAGCCCCCGCCATCTCGGCCACCACCTTCAACGCGGCCTCACGCGGATCATTCGCCGCCGTGATCGGGCGGCCGCAGACCAGGTGGCTGGCGCCGGCGCGCAGGGCGTCGGCGGGCGTGGCGGCGCGGGCCTGGTCGTTCTTGGCCGACCAGTCGGGGCGCACGCCGGGGGTGACGATCAGGAAGTCCGGCCTGGAAGCCTCATTGGCAATTTCGCGGGCCAGGGCGGCCTCATGGGGCGAGGAGACGATGCCGTCGACGCCGCATTCCACGGCCTGGCGCACGCGGCGCTCGACCAGGTCGCGGGCGTTGAAGCTGTAGCCCATGTCCACCAGGTCGGCGTCGGTCAGGCTGGTCAGCACGGTGACGGCCAGGATCTTCAGGTCCGAGTCGCCGCGCGCCTTGACCGCCGCCTTCATCACCTGCGGCTCGGCGTGGACCGTCAGCAAATCACAGCCGCTGGTCGCCAGCACCCGCGCCGAGCGCTCCACGGTCGCGCCGATGTCGTGCAGCTTCCAGTCCAGGAAGATCGACTTGCCGCTGGCCTTCAGTTCGTGCGCCAGGGCCATGCCGTCGCTGGCCAAGAGCTCCAGGCCGATCTTGTAGAACGACACCGCGTCGCCCAGGCGCTCGACCATCGCCCGCGCCTCGTCCGTGGTCGGCAGGTCCAGCGGGATGATCAGGCGCGAGTCGGCGGTCATGGGCTGGGCCTCCAAGGGGTTGGCGTGCGACGGCGTTCGCCCTAGGAAGGGCGAAGGTTTGGGGATGCGGGCGAGGACGGCGAATGGACGAGGCGAAGCTGGCCGTCAACTTCTTCGTCGCGCTGTTCGCGCTGATCGACCCGATCGGCAACGTGCCGCTGTTCGCCGCCGCCACCATCGGCGCGGCCGCGGCGGGTCGGCGGATGGTCGCGGTCTATATCGGCCTGTTCATGATGGCCTTCCTGATCTTCTTCTATTTCACCGGCGTGGGCCTGCTGGCCTTCTTCGGCATCTCGATGCAGGCCTTCCGCATCGCCGGCGGCATCATCCTGTTCATCCTCGGCCTGGACATGGTGCGCGACGACTTCACCACCATGTTCGCCGACGCCGCCGAGGGCGTGGAGGACCAGTCGCCGCGCGCCTACGCCAAGCAGCGGTTCGAGCGGCTGATCGTGCCGTTCGCCATGCCGCTGCTGATCGGGCCGGGCGCGATCTCGACCGTGATCATCTACGCCGCCGAGGCCAAGCCGCTGGGCTGGGCCGGGGCCGGCATCGGGGTGGGCGTGATCGTCGCCGTCTCGGCCGTGGTCGTGGCCGCCTTCTGGGCCGCGCCGCTGATCAGCCGGGTGCTGGGCCGGATCGGCATGAGCATCGTGGTGCGGGTGCTGGGCCTGATCCTGTGCGCTCTGGCCGTGCAGTTCGTGCTGGTCGGGGTCGGCGACGCCACCCGCGGCCTGATCAACAACGACGCCAAGGCCCCGTACGCCGAGAAGCCTTGAGGGCTCTGGACACCGGCGGCGGCGAAGGCCCATATCCCCGCCATGTACGACGCCGATGTGATCATCGCCGGAGCCGGCATGGCCGGTTCCACGCTGGCTCTGGCCCTGGCCTCGGGCGGCCTGAAGCCGCTCCTGGTCGACCCCCAGCCGTTCGACGCCCAGCTGGCGCCCACCTTCGACGGCCGTAGCTCGGCCATCGCCTATTCCAGCTTCCGCCAGTGGCGGGCGATCGGCGCGGGCGAGGCGCTCGAACCCCATGCCCAGCGCATCGAGCAGATCCTGGTCACCGACGGCCGCACGCCCGGCGCCGCCGCCCGCAAGCCGCTGCCTGGCTTCCTGCGCTTCGACAGCAGCGAGATCTCCGGTCGCATCGACGGCGAGCCGCTGGGTTACCTGGTCGAGAACCGCCAGATCCGCGCGGCGCTGTCGCAAGCCGTGATCGACAAGGCCATTCCGGTCATCGCCCCGATGGCGGCGACCAACCTGGAGGTCACTCCGGGCGCGGCGCGCCTGACCCTGTCGGACGGTCGCGTTCTGACCGCGCCGCTGGCCGTCAGCGCCGAGGGGCGGGGCTCGGTCCTGCGCAAGGCCGCCGGCATCGGCCAGATCGGCTGGGGCTATGGCCAGTCGGGCGTGGTCTGCACCGTCAAGCTGGAGCGGCCGCACGACGGCGTCGCCCACGAATATTTCCTGCCTAGCGGGCCGTTCGCCATCCTGCCGCTGACCGACGATCGCGCCAGCCTGGTCTGGACCGAGAGCACCGATCGCGGCGAGGCCCTGCGCGGGTCTTCGCCGCAAGCCTTCCACGCCCACCTGATGCGCCGGTTCGGTGACTTCCTGGGGAGCGTCGAGGTGGTCGGGCCGGTGTTCGTCTATCCGCTGTCGCTGTCGCTGGCCGAGCGCATGGTCGCGCCGCGCCTGGCTCTGATCGGAGACGCCGCCCATGGGGTGCACCCGATCGCGGGACAGGGGCTGAATCTGGGCCTGAAGGACGCCGCGGCCCTGGCCGAGGTGCTGGTCGAGGCGATCCGCAACGGCGAGGACATCGGCGCCGAGGCGGTGCTGGAGCGCTACGCCCGCTGGCGGCGGTTCGACACCGTGACCAACGCCCTGGCCTTCGACGCCTTCGTGCGGGTGTTCTCGAATAACAATCCGCTGCTGCGCGTCGCGCGCGGGGCGGGGCTGGCGGTGGTCAACCGCATCGCGCCGGCGCGGCGGTTCTTCATGCACGAAGCCGGCGGCGGGGTGGGCGATCTGCCGAAGCTGCTGCGGGGGCAGGCGCTTTAAGGCCCCCTCCGCGCCTGCGGCGCGCCTCCCCCGGAGGGGGAAGACGGGTGTCACCATCCGCCCGCCTTTGGGGGCGGACGACCTCGCGCAGCGAGGTCAGGTGGGGGGAGGTTACTCCGCCAGCTCCCGCGCCTCTTCCGGCAGCATGATCGGCACGCCGTCGCGGATCGGATAGGCCAGCTTGGCCGAGCGGCTGATCAGTTCGCCGGCGGCGCGGTCGTAGTCCAGCGGGCCGCGGGTCACGGGGCACACCAGCACTTCCAGCAGGCGCGGATCGACGTCGATAGCAGGGGCGGGGGCGGCTTGAGTCATGCGCCCTCTCTACTGGATCGAATGCGGTTCGTCATCGTCTCCGGCGGCCGCGTCGATCTCCAGCAACGCCGTCAGGGTGGCCTTGCGCTCGAAGATGGTCTCGGCTTCCAGCAAGGCCTGCTTTTCCATCGGATCGAACGGCAGGGCCATGGCCAGGCTGTTGATCAGGGCGTCGGATGGAGCGCTCTCGGCGTCGCCCCAGTCGATGGCCAGGCCGCGGTGGTCGAGATAGCGGCGCAGGGCCGACAGGAAGCGGTCGATGTCGGCGGCGGTGCGGCTGCCGCCCTGGTCTTCACGCAGGTCCGGCTCGAACGGGGCGAAGTCGGCGCGCACCTGGCGATAGGGCGTGCGCACCGGCAGTTCGTCGCCGGTGCGGAAGCGGCAGACCCCGGTCAGGGTGATCAGATAGCGGCCGTCGCTGGTCTCGGCGAAGCTGGTCACCCGGCCGGCGCAGCCGACCGGCGCCAGGGCCGGGGTCTGGACGTCCGGCGCCTGGTGCGGGCGAGTCTGGATCATGCCGATGATCCGTTCGCCCGACATGGCGTCGTCCAGCATGTTCAGATAGCGCGGCTCGAAGATGTTCAGGGGCAGCTGGCCGCCGGGCAGCAGCAGCACGCCGTCCAGCGGGAACACCGGGATCACCAGTGGCAGGTCGCCGAGCTTGCGATAGGTCCCCTGCATCCAATGCTCCCTTTGCTGTTGTTCCAGGCTTAGCTGAACAGGCCTAACTGAACAGGCCTAACTGAATAGGATCGACGACAGCTTGCGCCGGCCCTGCTTGGCGACCTCGGACGTCGGCCCGGCCGCCTCGAACACGGTCAGCAGCTGCTTGCGGGCCGCGTCCTCGTTCCAGGCACGGTCGCGTGCGATGATGGCCAGAAGGTGGTCCGCGGCCGCATCGAGGTGGCCGGCGCCGGCCAGGGCCTTGGCCAGTTCAAAGCGGGCTTCGTGGTCGTCGGGATCGGCGGCCAGGCGCTGTTCGAAGGCGGCGGTCTCGGACGGGGCGGCGTCGGCCAGGGCCAGGGCGGCGCGGGCCGCGTCCAGGTCCGGGTCCTTGGCGTCGGCCGGGGCCATGGCCACGACTTCGGCCGCGCCTTCCAGGTCGCCGCCCAGCACATAGGCGCGGGCCATGCCGCCCAGGGCCTGCAGGTTCTCAGGATCGGTCTGCAGGGCTTGAGCAAAGGCCTGGGCCGCACCGCCGATGTCGCCGATCTCCAGCGATTCCTTGCCCAGGGCGATCAGCTCGTCGATCGGGCTTTCGCCCGCGCCGCCGGCCAGCTTCTCGACGAAGGCCCAGATCTGGCTCTCGGGCAGGGCGCCCTGGAACGCGTCCACGGGGCGGCCGTCGACGAAGGCGTAGACGGTCGGGATCGACTGCACGCGCAGTTGGCCGGCGAAGCCGGGATTGGCGTCGACGTCGATCTTGACCAGCTTGACCGCGCCGTTGGCGGCGTTGACGACCTTTTCGATCGCGGGAGTCAGCTGGCGGCACGGGCCGCACCAGGTGGCCCAGAAGTCGACGATGACCGGCTGGGTCTTCGACGCCTCGATCACGTCGGCCATGAAGCTGGCGTCCGTACCGTCCTTGATGTGCTCGCTCTTAGAGGCGGCAGCGGGCTTTTCGCCGATCAGCATCGGGTCTCTCGTCTACTCAAGATAGGGAACGCTCGAAGCCGCAAGATGGTCCTTGATGGGCTCGCGCGCAATGACTGGTTCGCCTGCTAAGCGACCACTTCCATGGCGTCGAAGTCGACGATCATCGGCTCGATGTTCAGGGCGGCCAGGAACTTGCGGAAGTCCGCCTGGCTCACTGCCGTGGTGGCGTCGTTGCCCAGGGGGTGGAAGTTGACCGGGTCGCTTTGCGCCAAGGCCTTGTCGAGCACGAAGCGCAGGCGCTTTTCGGTGTCGTTGATCAGGCCGAAGGCGGTGACCGAGCCTGGCGTCACGCCCAGGGTCTCGACCATCATCTCGACGGGGCCGAACGACAGCCGGCCCGAGCCGATCACGTGGTGCAGCTTCTTCAGGTCGATCGTGGTCTCGCCCAGGGCCGAGATCAGCCACAGCTGGCCCTTGGCGTCCTTGAGGAACAGGTTCTTGGTGTGGCCGCCGGGCAGGGCCTTCTTGATCTCCAGCCCCTCCTCGACGCGGAACACCGGCGGATGGTCCAGCGTGCTGTGCGCGACGCCGTGGGCGTCGAAGAAGGCGAACAGGTCGGAACGGGTCTTCATGCGGCTCTACTAGACGGCGCGAGGGCGGCAGGGCTAGACCTGACGACACATAGGGCAGGAACGACCTGAGCAAAGGACCGGCATGGAACTGGAGTGCTACCCCACCGAGAACCGTCCGCCGGAAATCGTGCCCGGCCGGCCGCAGCGCGCCTGGATGGACCGGTTCGCCGAGCGCCATCCCTATCGCTGCCTGCCGCTGACCATGGCCAACACCACCGGCTGGGACATCATCTGCCCAGTCGGCTTCTCGATGACCTGGGACGGCGGGGCGCACCAGGAGTGCATCAAGTTCCAGCCCGACCATCCGTATCCGGGCTTCACCGACTTCGTGAAGTCGCACTTCACCCGCGGCGTGGTGACCTTCCACACCGGCTATCTGTTCCGCACCCCGCCGGGCTGGTCGCTGATGGCCATGGGCCCGCCCAACCACATCAAGGACGGCATCCAGCCGCTGGCCGGGGTGATCGAGACCGACTGGCTGCCTTTCCCCTTCACGATGAACTGGATGTTCACGCGGCCGGGCACGGTGCGGTTCGAGAAGGGCGAGACCTTCTGCTTCATCATGCTGATGCAGGACAAGCCGATGGAGGCCTTCCAGCCGGTCATCAAGTCGATGAACGCCAATCCCGAGCTGCGCCGCCAGTACGACGTCTGGGCCGAGAAGCGCACCGAGTTCAACAACCTGATCTTCAAGCGCGACCCGGAGGCCACCAAGGAGGCCTGGCAGCGCTTCTACTTCAAGGGCGAGTACCCGGAGGAGATCCAGGCCGAGGCGCCCAGCCACCACGTGAACAAGCGACGGATGAAGTCGCCGAAGGTGGGGGTTTAGAGCACTTCGGGTCCTCCTCTCGCGAGGAGGACCCGATGGCGACTTAGCCGCCGATCATGTTCCCATAGCCGATCACCACGGTCGCGCCGACCAGCAACGCCACGCCCGTCCAGACCATGTTGCGCACGGCGGGGCGGGCGTCCTTCCACTCCTTGAAGGCAAAGCCCCACAGGGTGCCGAAGATGATGATGCTGGCCATGTGCAGGGTCCAGCTGGAGAAGCCGAACTTGCCCATCTGGCTCTCGCCCATGGTGTAGAAGAAGAACTGGAAGTACCAGGCCGTGCCGGCCAGGGCGCACAGCAGCCAGTTGACCAGCAGCGGAGCCTTCGCGCCGTCTTCGCCAGTCTTGCCGGGCGAAACCCGGCCCGCCCACTCGCCGGCGCTCTTGTTCTTCAGGATCAGATAGCCGCACCAGGCGCCGTTGGTGATCAGGCCGCCGAACATCACCAGGCACAGGGCTGGCAGGCCAGTCCACAGCGGGCCGGTGCCGGCCGCGGCCGAGAGAGCCTTGATCGGCTCGCCCGCCGCCAGACCGAAGGCGAAGCAGGCCGACATGATCCCGGAGAAGATCGCCACCGCGACGCCCTTCTTGAAGTCGAACTCGGCGACCGCTTCGGTCTTCTGCTCCGGCGTCAGGTCATCGTCCTTCTTGGCACCCGCGAGCGCCACCACCACGATGCCGGCCAGGGTCATCAAGAGGCCCAGCAGGATGATCCGCCCCGAGGGCGTGCCCAGCAGGTCGTGGGCGAAGGTGCCGCGCACGATCGGCGGGATCAGGGTGCCGAACACGGTGCACAGGCCCAGGACCACGGCCATGCCCAGCGACAGGCCCAGATAGCGCATGGTCAGGCCGTAGGTCAGGCCGCCGAAGCCCCACAGCACGCCGAATAGCACGCATAGGCCGACGACGTTCGACGGCACCTGGCTCATCACGCCCAGCAAGTCGTTGGTGCGGATGGAGGCGAACAGCCACGGCGCGATCAGCCAGGAGAACACCCCGCCGGTCAGCCAATAGATCTCCCACGACCAGCGTTTGACGCTGCGATAGGGGACATAGAAGCTGGCCGAGGCCAGGCCGCCCAGCCAGTGGAACAGCACGCCCAGAAGCGGATTGGCGATCATGCGCGGGCCTCGCCACGCGACGTTCCGATGGGGGGCAAGGCTTCCTCCGTCTTGTAGTCTCAAAATATGAGATGATTACCTATATGATGGAGGTTTTTCACGGGATGGCTAGCCCCCAACGGTGAAGTCGTGCAGGAGGGCGCCGTTCACTACGGACCCGGCCCTCTTGCAGGTGTCGGGTGGCTATCCCGGCCGCCGATCCGCCGGGAAACCCTAAGCCGCGACCATGCGCCGGCTCATCCCAGATGAAATTCGAATGTCCGTCATCGCTTCCGCGCGCCAGCAATGGCTCGCCTCGCCCCGCCGCGATCTGCTGGCCGGCACCGTCGTCGCCCTGGCCCTGATCCCCGAGGCTATCGCTTTCTCGATCATCGCCGGGGTCGATCCCGCCGTCGGCCTCTACGCCAGCTTCGTCATCGCCGTGACCATCGCCGTCGTCGGCGGCCGTCCGGCGATGATCTCTGCGGCCACCGGGGCCATGGCTCTGTTGATGGGCGGCCTCGTCCGCGACCATGGCCTGGAGTATCTGATCGCCGCCTCGATCCTGTGCGGCGCATTCCAGATCCTGATCGGCCTGCTGCGCCTGGGCCGCTACATCCGCTTCGTCAGCAAGAGCGTGATGACCGGCTTCGTCAACGCGCTGGCGATCCTGATCTTCCTGGCCCAGATGCCTGAGCTGATCGGCCATAACTGGCAGACCTGGGCGATGACCGGCGCGGGCCTCGTCATCCTCTTCGCCTTCCCGCGCCTGACCAAGGCCGTGCCGGCCCCGCTGGTGGTCATCGTGGTCCTGAGCGCCTTCGCCATGCTGACCGGCCTGCCGGTGCGCACGGTGGGCGACATGGGCCAGCTGCCGACCACCCTGCCGGTCTTCCACCTGCCGCAGGTCCCGCTGACCTGGGAGACGTTCGCGATCATCGCCCCGGTCTCGGCGACCCTGGCCTTCGTTGGTTTGCTGGAAAGCCTGCTGACCGCCAGCCTGATCGACGACGTCACCGACACCGCCTCGGACAAGGATCGCGAGACGCGCGGCCAGGGCATCGCCAACATACTCTCGCCGCTGCTGGGCGGCATGGCCGGCTGCGCGATGATCGGCCAGTCGATGATCAATGTCGGCTCGGGCGCGCGCGGTCGGCTGTCGACCCTGTGGGCCGGCCTCTTCCTGCTGTTCCTGATCCTGGTGCTGCGCGACTGGGTGGCGAAGATCCCGATGGCCGCCCTGGCAGCCGTGATGATCATGGTCTGCATCGGCACGTTCGACTGGAGCTCGCTGCGCAAGCTGCGCACCAACCCGCCGCAGTCGTCGATCGTCATGGCCGCCACCACCCTGACCGTCGTCGCCACCCACGACCTCTCCAAGGGCGTCGTTCTGGGCGTGGTGCTGTCGGCGATCTTCTTCATGCGCAAGGTCGGCAAGACCATCGCGGTGGCCGAACTCGACGCGCCCGAGGGGACCTTGCGCTACCGGGTCAGCGGCCAGCTGTTCTTCGCCTCGGCCGACCTGTTCACGGCCGCGTTCGAGCACCACGGTCATCCGACCCGCGTCGAGATCGACATGACCGACGCGCGGCTGTGGGACCTGACCGGCGTGGCGGCCCTGGACAAGGTGGTGTTCCGCTATCGTCGCCAGGGCGCGCAGGTGGTGGTCACCGGCATGGACGCGGCCGAGCGCAGCCTGGTTGAGCGGGTCGGGCGCCACGACAAGCACCCTCTGCCGGCGGGGGCGGGGCGCTGAGTTCTCTGCAACAACCCGCTTTCCGCTGAGCGGCCTTAGACCGCCTTCACCGCGCTGACGATCGACTTCACCACCGTCTTCACCAAGGCCGGATCGTCGCCCTCGGCCATGATGCGGATCAGGGGTTCGGTGCCCGAGGCGCGCACCACGATGCGGCCGGCGCCGTTCAGCTGGCTCTCGCCGTCGGCGATGGCCTCCTTGACGCTCTTGGCCTCCAGCGGCTTGCCGCCGGCGAAGCGGACGTTTTCCAGGAGTTGCGGCACCGGCTCGAACTGGCGGCCCAGGGCGCTCATCGGCTTGTCGGTCTGGATCATCACCGCCAGCACCTGCAGGGCGGCGATCAGGCCGTCGCCCGTGGTCGAGAAGTCTGACAGGATCAGGTGGCCCGACTGCTCGCCGCCGACATTGAAGCCGCCCTCGCGCATGCGCTGCATCACGTAGCGGTCGCCCACGGCGGTGCGCTCGAGCGTGAGGCCCAGGCCGTTCAGCTGGCGCTCCAGGCCCAGGTTCGACATCACGGTGGCGACCACGCCGCCGCCCTTCAGGCCTCCGCTCTTGGCGAAGGCGCCGGCGATGATGGCCATGATCTGGTCGCCGTCGACGACCACGCCCTTCTCGTCGCAGATCACCAGGCGGTCGGCGTCGCCGTCCAGGGCGATGCCGATGTCGGCCCGGTATTCGCGGACCATCTTGGCCATGGCCTCGGGATGGGTCGAGCCGCACTCTTCGTTGATGTTGGTGCCGTCGGGATTGTCGCCCAGGGCGATGACCTCGGCGCCGAGTTCATAGAGGGCGGTCGGGGCGACCTTGTAGGCCGCGCCATTGGCGCAATCGATGACGATGCGCAGGCCCGACAGGTTCATGTGGCGCGGGAAGGTCGCCTTGACGATCTCGACATAGCGCGCCTGGGCGTCGTCGATGCGCTTGACGCGGCCCAGGTCGCGCGGGGCCGCCAGGCCCTCTTGCAGGCCCTCGTCCATCAGGGCTTCGATCTTCAGCTCCTGCTCGTCCGACAGCTTGTAGCCGTCAGGGCCGAACAGCTTGATGCCGTTGTCGGCGAAATTGTTGTGGCTGGCCGAGATCATGATCCCGAGATCGGCGCGCATCGAGCGGGTCATCATCGCGACGGCCGGCGTCGGCAGTGGGCCAAAGAGTCGCACGTCCATGCCGACGCTGGTCAGGCCGGCCACCAGAGCGGGCTCGATCATGTAGCCCGACAGGCGGGTGTCCTTGCCGATCACCACCAGGTGGCGGCGCTCGTCCTGCGAGCGGAAAAGCTTGCCGGCGGCCAGGCCGACGCGCAGGGCGACCTCCGCCGTCATCGGATGCTTGTTGGCCTGGCCCCGGATGCCGTCGGTGCCGAAATAGGCGCGCTTGCTCATGGTCGTGATGTCGTCTCTTTAAGGCCGTGCTTCGGACCCGAAACGATCCGAAATGCAGATTTATCAGAGAGGGTCCTTAGCCAGTGCTAAAGGCGCCTCACGCAAATTCCGCAGCGACAGGGATAATCCTGTTGCGGCGTTCTACAAGGGATCATGGCCCATGTGCGGCATTATCGGCATCGTCGGAAAAGAGCCCGTCGCCGAGCGTCTGATCGAGAGCCTCAAGCGGCTTGAGTATCGCGGCTACGACTCGGCCGGGATCGCGGGCGTCGTCGGCGAAAAGGTCGAACGCCGCCGGGCCAAGGGCAAGATCAAGGCCCTGGAAGCGGTGGTCGCCGAGCAGCCCCTGACCGCGACCACCGGCATCGGCCACACCCGCTGGGCCACGCACGGCGCGCCGACCGTCGAGAACGCCCACCCGCACACTGCCGGTCGCGTCACCCTGGTGCACAACGGCATCATCGAGAACTTCGCCGAGCTGAAGGCCGAGCTGGCCGCCGCCGGTCGCACGTTCTCCAGCGACACCGACACCGAGGTGATCGCCCACCTGATCGACGCCGAACTGGCCACCGGCCTGGCCCCGCTGGACGCCTTCAAGGCCACTCTGGACCGCCTGACCGGCGCCTACGCCCTGGCCGTTCTGATCGAGGGCGAGCAGAACCTGATCCTGGGCGCCCGCCGCGGCAGCCCGCTGGTCGTGGGCGAGGGCCAGGGCGAGATGTTCCTGGGCTCGGACGCGCTAGCCGTGGGCCCCTTCACCAACCGCGTCGTCTATCTGGACGAGGGCGACTACGTGGCTCTGGACCACGACAGCTACCGCATCTTCGACGCCGCGGGCGCGGCGGTGACGCGGGCCGTGCGGGTCGTGGCCGCCTCGGCCGTGATGCTGGAAAAGGGCAACTACCGGCACTTCATGGAGAAGGAAATCCATGACCAGCCGGAGGGCTGCCAGCGTACGATCTCGGCCTATGTCGACACCCTGACCTCGAAGGCCGCCGTGCCGGGCGACATCGATTTCGCCAAGCTCGAACGCATCCAGATCGTCGCCTGCGGCACCTCGTTCATCGCCGGCGTCGTCGGCAAGTACCTGATCGAGCAGCTGGCCGACCTGCCGGTGGATGTCGAGATCGCCTCGGAGTTCCGCTATCGCCAGCCGGCCCTGCGTCCGGGCTCGCTGGTCATCGCCATGTCGCAGTCGGGCGAGACCGCCGACACCCTGGCGGCCCTGCGCTACTGCAAGGCCAAGGGCATGAAGAGCGCGGTGGTCGTCAACGCCCAGGAATCGACCATGGCCCGCGAGGTCGACGTCGTCTGGCCGATCCATTGCGGTCCCGAGATCGGCGTGGCCTCCACCAAGGCCTTCACCGCCCAGGTCAGCGTGATGATCGCCCTGGCTGTCGCGGCGGCAAAAGCCCGCGGAACGATCGACGCCGCCGAGGAGCAGCGCCTTGTGAAGGTGCTGCTGGAAGCCCCGCGCCTGATCGCCGAGGCCATAGGCCTGGAAGACGCCATCAAGGAGATCGCCGCCGACGTCGCCAAGGCCCGTGACGTGCTCTACCTCGGCCGTGGTCCGATGTCGGCCCTGGCCCTGGAAGGCGCGCTGAAGCTGAAGGAGATCAGCTACATCCACGCCGAAGGTTATGCCGCCGGCGAGCTGAAGCACGGCCCGATCGCCCTCGTCGACGACCAGACCCCGATCGTCATCCTGGCCCCGCACGACAGCTATTTCGAGAAGTCGGCCTCGAACATGAGCGAGGTCATGGCCCGAGGCGGCCAGGTGATCTTCATCACCGACACCGAAGGCGCCAAGCACGCCCCGGCCGGCGCCAAGGTGGTGGTCACGGCTCCGGCCAGCGATCCGCTGGTCTCGACCCTGGTGATGTCGGCCCCGATCCAGCTCCTGGCCTACCACGTCGCCGTGGTGAAGGGCGCGGACGTCGACCAGCCGCGGAACCTGGCCAAGTCGGTGACGGTGGAATAGCGGGCTCTAGCTTGCCCACATCCCACGCCACCACCCCCGAGTTTCCCCGCGAAGGCGGGGACCCAAGCGGACCGTCCGCTTTCTGGATGTTTGAGCTCCGAGCCAAGCTCTGAACCTCGGCTTGGATCCCCGCCTTCGCGGGGAAACTCGGGGTGGGTGGCATGTGAGTTGAGTTCTTGATATGTTCTCCGCATGGGAGAGCGGTCATGAACCCAGGCTTTGCGGTTTATCTTCTCGCCAGCCGACCCTATGGCACGCTCTACTGCGGCCATACCGATGACCTCGCCCGCCGCGTCTGGGAGCATCGTGAGAAGCTGCGCAGGGGCTTCAGCGCGCGGTACGGGGTCGTGCGCCTGGTCTGGTATGAAATCGGCGACACCCGCGACGGGGCCTTGATCCGCGAGCGTCAGATCAAGAAGTGGAACAGGGCCTGGAAGATCCGTCTGATCGAAGCGGAAAATCCGACCTGGGCTGATCTGTATGAAACGCTGAATGGCTGAGCGTCGCTCGACGCTACCCCACCCCGAGCTTCCCCGCGAAGGCGGGGACCCAAGCTGAGATTCAGGGCTTGGCCGGGATGTCCCCGCCTCTGCGGGGAAACTCGGGAAGGGGCAGGGAGGAGGGCGCTGAGGCCCTTAGGCCGCCTCGTCCTCGTCGTCTTCCGACAGCACGCCGGCCATGGCCGCCAGCGAGAGCTTGCGCAGGGCCGAGGCGCGGACCTTTTCGCTCTCGCTCTTCAGTTGGCCGCAGGCGGCGAGGATGTCGCGGCCGCGCGGGGTGCGGATCGGCGAGGAGTAGCCGGCCTTGTTGAGGATCGCGGCGAAGGCCTCGATCGTCGCCCAGTCCGAGCACTGGTAGTCGCTGCCCGGCCAGGGGTTGAACGGGATCAGATTGACCTTGGCCGGGATGCCCTTGATCAGCTTGACCAGGGCGCGAGCCTCGTCGGGGCTGTCGTTGATCCCCTTCAGCATGACGTACTCGAACGTGACCCGGCGGGCGTTCGACAGGCCCGGATAGGCCCGGATGCCGGCCATCAGCTGCTCGATCGGGTACTTCTTGTTCAGAGGCACCAGGACGTCGCGTAGCGGATCGTTGGTGGCGTGCAGGCTGATCGCCAGCATGGCTTGCGTCGTATCGCCCAGCTTCTCCAGCATCGGCACGACGCCCGAGGTCGAGACCGTGATCCGGCGACGCGAGATGCCGATGCCCTCGTTGTCGCTGATGATCTCGATGGCGTCGGCCACCTGGCCCAGATTGTACAGCGGCTCGCCCATGCCCATGAACACGATGTTCGAGAGCACGCGGTCGTCCTTGTCCGACGGCCATTCGGCCAGGTCGTCCTTGGCCACCTGCACCTGGGCGACGATCTCGGCCGCGGTCAGGTTGCGGACCAGCGGCTGGGTGCCGGTGTGGCAGAAGCTGCAGTTCAGCGTGCAGCCGACCTGGCTGGACACGCACAGGGCGCCGGCGCGGCCGACGCCGGGAATGTAGACGCTCTCGACCTCGATGCCCGGGGCCATGCGGATCAGCCACTTGCGTGTGCCGTCCTTGCTGACCTGGCGCTCGACGATCTCCGGACGGGCGATGGTGAAGGTGTCGGCGAGGCGCGCGCGGGTCTCCTTGGCGACGTCGCTCATGTTGGCGAAGTCGGTGACGCCGCGATGGTGCATCCAGCGGAAGATCTGGGTGGCGCGCATCTTGGCCTTGCCGTGCTCGACAACGCCGCTCTCGACCAGGGCCGCGACCAGTTGCGGGCGCGTCAGGCCCGACAGGTTGATCATCGGTTTGGCAATGGGGGCGGCGGGCGTCGTCTCGGCGGAGACGCGCGACAGGTCTAGGGTGGCGCTCAAGGGGGTGTCCGGCTCTTCGGGGTCGAGGCGGACATATAGCAGGTCCGGGACGGTTTTCCAAAAAGCCCCGCCCTGACGGGATGTCACACCTTGCGGAACTTGCCGCCCTGGTTGGCGATCAGGGCCAGGGCCCACTCGTCGGGGATGATCTTGGCGAAGGCGGCGATGGCCTTGTTGGGGGCGCCGGGCACGCAGATCGAGCGGTTGGCCTCGGCGGCCTCGTAGCCGGCGGCGGCGACCTCGTCGGCCCCCAGCCACATCCATTCGGGCACGCCCTGGCTGACCTGGCCGCGGGTGCCGTTGACGTCGTGGAACTCCGAATAGGTGAAGCCCGGGCACAGGGCCGACACGTGCACGCCGGTCGCCAGGTTCTCCAGGTGCAGGCTCTGGGAGAACTTGACGAGGAAGCCCTTGGTCGCCGCGTACAGGGTGTGGCCGGCCGCGCCGGGGACCAGGCCCGCCAGCGAGGCGACGTTGACGATGCGGCCGAAACGCCGCTCGACCATGCCCGGCAGCACCTTGTGGGTCATCTCGCAGACGCCGGTCAGCATCACCTGCAGGAAGGTCGCCTGCTCGGCCCAGCCCGTCGCCGAATAGACCCCCGGCAGGCCGTAGCCGGCGTTGTTCACGAGGGCGTCGACGACGCGGCCCTGCTCGGCGATCGCGGCCAGGACCGCATTCGTCCCGCCCGGCTCGGCCAGGTCGGCGGGAATGGCGTAGGCTTCAACCCCCGAGCGAAGCTTGATCTCGGCGGCCAGGCCCTCCAGCCGGTCCGCCCGGCGCGCGGTCAGGGCCACGTCATAGCCGTGGCTGGCGTAGATGCGGGCGGAGGCGGCGCCGATGCCGGCGGAAGCGCCGGTGATCAGGGCGAGGCGGCGAGCCATGAGGTGATCCGGAAAAGAACAGAACTTGGCCGGAGACGAGCACGACCGGGGCTTTGGTTCAAGAAGCGCCCCGGTGAACAATGAAATGTCGCGGCCGCCTTGCGACAACGTTGTCGGTATTTTATCTGACAAAGAACTTCTGCAGTGCAGCATGAATGCCGGACGCGACTCTCGCCGCGCTCCGTTCCGCTGCGCCGCATGTGTGTTTGAGAGGCCCCGACATGACCGCCGAGACTCCGACCGTGCATCCCGGCCTCGTGCTGGGCGCCCTGGCCCTGGGCGGCTTTGCGATCGGCACGACCGAGTTCGCGTCGATGAGCCTTCTGCCCCACTTCGCCAAGGATCTGGGCGTGGACGCGCCGACGGCCGGCCATGCGATCAGCGCCTATGCCCTGGGCGTGGTGGTCGGAGCGCCGGTGATCGCCGTGGCGGCGGCCCGCTGGCCGCGCCGGGTGATCCTGATGGCGCTGATGGCGGTGTTCGCGGTGGGCAACCTGCTCAGCGCCATCGCCCCCGACTTCGGCTGGATGATCGCCTTCCGGTTCTTCAGCGGCCTGCCGCATGGGGCCTATTTCGGCGTCGCGGCCCTGGTCGCCGCCAGCGTCGCTCCGCCGCACAAGCGGGCGCGGGCCGTGGCCATGGTGATGATCGGCCTGACCGTGGCCACCATCGTCGGCGTGCCGCTGGCCAATGTGGTGGGTCAGTGGATCGGCTGGCGCTGGGGCTTCGTGATCGTCGCCGTGCTGGCGGCCCTGACCGCTACGGCCGTGGCCATCTACGCCCCGCGTGACGGCGCGGCCGCCGACGCCAGCCCGCTGCGCGAGCTCTCCGCCCTGGCCAAGGGCCGGGTGTGGCTGACCCTGGCGATCGGCGCGATCGGCTTTGGCGGCATGTTCTGCGTCTACACCTATCTGGCGGACACCATGCTGGCGGTCACCCACGCCTCGCCTGCGGCCCTGCCGATCGTGCTGATGGTGTTCGGGGCCGGCATGACCCTGGGCACCCTGGTCTGCGCCTGGGCTGCCGACCGCGCCCTGATGCCGGCCATCGGCGCCGTGCTGCTGTGGAGCGCCGCGTCGCTGGCCCTCTATCCGCTGGCCATCCATAGCCTGTGGACCCTGATCCCGGTCGTCTTCCTGATCGGTTGCGGCGGCGGGCTGGGGGCGGTGCTGCAGACCCGGCTGATGGACGTGGCGGGCGAGGCCCAGACCCTGGCTGCGGCCCTGAACCACTCGGCCTTCAACACCGCCAACGCCCTGGGCCCGTGGCTGGGCGGCCTGGCCCTGGCGGCCGGCTGGGGCTGGGCCTCGACCGGCTGGGTCGGCGTCGCCCTGGCGCTGGGCGGCTTCGTGTTCTGGATCGTGGCGGCGGTCGATGCGCGCCAGCAGCGCCTGGCCCTGGCCCCGGCGGAATAGATCAGCCCGCCGCGACCGCCTCGTGCGCGCCGTGCAGCAGATCAGCGACGGTGATCTGGCCCAGGCGCTCGTGGGCGGCGCGGTCGGCGGCGGTGATGGCGGCGCGGACGGCGTCGGGGATCTTCTCGCCGACCGGGCAGCCCTTCACGCCCTTGGGCGCGACGCCCAAGTGCGCGCAGCCGTTCACGGCCTTCAGCACGACGTCGAGGGTGATCTCGTCGGCCGGCTTCAGCAGCCACGCGCCGCCGTTGGCGCCGGCGCGCGCGCCGATCAGTCCCGCCTTGCCCAGCATGGCGGTGACCCGGCGGACCACGACCGGATTGGTCGGGACCGAGGCGGCAAGCTCCGCGCTGGCTACGGCGCGGTCGGCCGAAAAAGCCGACTTGTGCGCCAGATAGGCCAGGGCGTGCGCCGCAACGGGGAATTTCTGACTGTCCGACATCTCGACCGGGAACGTAAGGTTGTCACCCGCGCGTTCAACTGAAAAGTCGTTCACCTTCGCCGTGTAGCCGCGCCTCGTTTTGGAGAGGGGGGCGACACAGGCGACGATTGAACACGGCGACGATTGGGTGTATCGCGCCCCGCTTGATCGATATGGGTCGGCCGGCAGCCTTTTGCGAGGTCGGCCCGGAGGGATTGAATGGCTTCCGAAGCCTCTAGCGCACCGGCCTCCGATTGCGCGACGCCTGCTTCCGACATTCCGCAACAGAACGGCGCCCCTGCGAACGGCCATGATCCCAAGGGACACGGCTTTTTCGCGCTGGCGCTGGGCGCTGTCGGCGTGGTGTTCGGCGACATCGGCACCAGCCCGCTCTACGCCTTCAAGGAAGCCCTGGCGGCGGCCTCGCACGACGGGGTGACTCGCGGCGAGATTTACGGCGTGGTGTCGCTGGCCCTGTGGGCGCTGATCCTGGTCGTCACGATCAAGTACGTGTTCTTCATCATGCGCGCCGACAACAAGGGCGAGGGCGGCGTCTTGTCGCTGATGGCCCTGGCCCAGCGCGCCATCGGCCGCCGCACGCCGGTGGTCTTCGCCCTGGGCGTGGCCGGCGCGGCCCTGTTCTATGGCGATGCGGTGATCACCCCCGCCATGTCGGTGATGTCGGCCGTGGAAGGCCTGCGCACCATTCCAGCCCTGGAGCACGGGGTCAGCAACCAGATGGTCCTGCTGATCGCCACGGCGATGCTGCTGGGCCTGTTCTTCATCCAGAGCCACGGCACCGCCAAGGTCGGCCTGCTGTTCGGCCCGATCTGCGCCGTCTGGTTCGCGGTCATGCTGGTGCTGGGCGCCGTCCACCTGGGCGACACCCCGCACATCCTCAAGGCCTTCAGCCCGCACTACGCCGTCAGCTTCCTGGCCCATCACGGCTTCACCGGCTTCATCGTGCTGGGCGCGGTGTTCCTGACCGTGACCGGGGCCGAGGCCCTGTCGGCCGACATGGGCCACTTCGGCAAGAAGCCGATCCGCTCGGCCTGGATGTTCTTCGTCCTGCCCTGCCTGATGGTGAATTATCTGGGCCAAGGGGCCTTCGCCCTGGCGACCCTGGAAGCCTCGGAGCGCGCCGGCGTGCCGTTCCCCGAGCTGAACTGGTTCTTCGAGATGGCCCCGCCGATGCTGCGCCTGCCGCTGGTGCTGCTGGCCGGCGCGGCCACGGTCGTCGCCAGCCAGGCGGTGATCACCGGCGCCTTCTCGCTGACCCAGCAGGCGATCCAGCTGGGCCTGCTGCCGCGCCTGGACGTGCGCCGCACGTCGGAGACCCAGTCGGGCCAGATCTTCGTGCCGCAGCTGAACACCATGCTGCTGGTCGGCGTGCTGGCCATCATGTTCACCTTCCAGACCTCGTCGGCCCTGGCCCACGCCTATGGCCTGGCCGTGACCGGCACCATGGTCGTGACCACCTGCATGGCCTTCATCGTCATGCGCCGGATGTGGAAGTGGAGCCTGCCGATGGCCCTGTGCTTCCTGGTCCCCTTCCTGGCCCTGGACCTGACGTTCCTGTCGGCCAACGCCCTGCGGTTCTTCTCGGGCGGCTGGCTGCCGGTGTTCATCGGCGCGGCCCTGTTCCTGGTCATGGCCACCTGGGTGCGCGGCAGCCAGATCCTCAGCGCCAAGACCCGCCGCGACAGCGTGCCCCTGGTCGACCTGATGGAGATCCTGCGCGCCCGCGCCCCGCACCGCGCGCCCGGCACGGCGATCTTCCTGACCTCGGACCCGGACATGACGCCGGTGGCCTTGATGCACAATCTCAAGCACAACAAGGTGCTGCACGAGCGCAACGTCATCCTGACCGTGCGCACGGCCGAGACGCCGCGCGTCTCGGAGGACGACCGGGTCAAGATCGAAAAGGTCAACGACGACCTCAAGAAGGTCACCGTCACCTACGGCTTCATGGAAAGTCCGAACATTCCCAAAGCCCTGGCCGTGTGCCGCAAGCAGGGGCTGAAGTTCGACATCATGGCCACCAGCTTCTTCTTGGGGCGGCGCTCGATCGTGCCGTCCGCCAACAGCGGCATGCCGCTGTGGCAGGACCGCCTGTTCATCTACCTGATGCGCAACGCGGCCAATCCGACCGACTTCTTCAAGATCCCGCCGGGCCGCGTCGTCGAGCTGGGCGCCCAGGTGACGGTGTAGGCCATGGAAGCGATCCTCCGCGTCATCGGCGACGGTCTTTCGATCACCGCCCTGGCCATCATCGCCGCCACAGCCCAGGCGGGCTGGAAGCGCGTGCCCAAGGGGGTCTCCATCCCCATGCAGTGGAACTTCGCCGGCAAGCCGACCTGGCGCGCGCCCAAGGCCGTGGGTCTGTTGGCCATACCGGTCGTGGCCATCCTGCTGCTGCTGTCGTTCACGGTGACCCAGGCTACCTTCACCACCGACCCGACCCAGGCGATGATCATCTTCCTGGTGCGGGCCACCCTGGCCAGCAGCCTGGCCCTCAGCCAGCTTTTCCACCTCCGCTTCGTCATCAAGACGTTGCAGGAGGAAGGGCAGCTTTAAACTTCTTGACCCGCGCGTCCTGATCCCGTTGAAGGCGCGCGACTTTGTGTTTCTCTCCGGAAGGACTCCCTCATGGCCGACAAGTCCGTGAAGAAGGTCGTGCTCGCCTATTCGGGCGGTCTCGACACCTCGATCATCCTCAAGTGGCTGCAGACCGAGTACGGCGCGGAGGTCATCACCTTCACGGCCGACCTGGGCCAGGGCGAAGAGATCGAACCGGCGCGCGCCAAGGCGCTGGCCGCCGGCGTGAAGCCCGAGAACATCTTCATCGAGGACGTGCGCGAGGAGTTCGTCCGCGACTACGTGTTCCCGATGTTCCGCGCCAATACGGTCTATGAAGGCCAGTACCTGCTGGGCACCTCGATCGCGCGTCCGCTGATCGCCAAGAAGCAGATCGAGATCGCCCGCAAGATGGGCGCCGACGCCGTCAGCCACGGCGCGACCGGCAAGGGCAACGACCAGGTCCGCTTCGAGCTCGGCTATTACGGCCTCGAGCCCGACATCACCGTGATCGCTCCCTGGCGCGAGTGGGACTTCAAGTCCCGCGAGGCCCTGCTGGAGTTCGCCGAGCAGCACCAGATCCAGATCACCAAGGACAAGCGCGGCGAAGCCCCGTTCAGCGTCGACGCCAACCTGCTGCACTCGTCGTCGGAAGGTAAGGTCCTGGAAGACCCGGCGGTCGAGGCCCCCGAGTTCGTCCACATGCGCACCATTTCGCCTGAGGACGCGCCGGACGCCCCGACGGTGATCACGATCGACTTCGAAAAGGGCGACCCGGTCGCCATCGACGGCGTGGCGATGAGCCCGGCGACCCTGCTGACCAAGCTGAACGAACTGGGCCGCGACAACGGCGTCGGCCGTCTGGACCTGGTCGAGAACCGCTTCGTCGGCATGAAGTCGCGCGGCGTCTACGAGACCCCCGGCGGCACCATCCTGCTGGCCGCCCACCGCGGCATCGAGAGCATCACGCTGGACCGCGGCGCGATGCACCTGAAGGACGAGCTGATGCCGAAGTACGCCACGCTGGTGTACAACGGCTTCTGGTTCTCGCCCGAGCGCGAGATGCTGCAGGCCGCCATCGACTACAGCCAGACCAAGGTCACCGGCCAGGTCCGCGTGAAGCTGTACAAGGGCAATGTCACGGTCATCGGCCGCACCAGCCCCTACAGCCTGTACGACCAGGACCTGGTGACGTTCGAAGAAGGCAAGGTCGCCTACGATCACCGCGACGCCGGCGGCTTCATCAAGCTGAACGCCCTGCGCCTGCGCGTGCTGGCCAAGCGCGACAAGCGCGGCTAGGCGGCTTCAGTCAGACCTGAGAAAGGGCGCTGCGGGGAAACCTTCAGCGCCTTTTTTCTTATTTCATCACCGTTTCCCCGGCGAAGGCCGGGGCCCAGATGGAAGAGCGCTGGGATGCGGTCTATGAGCGCCGCGCCCGTCCCGTCAGCCCGAGCGCCACGAGATCTGGGTCCCGGCTTTCGCCGGGAAGGCGGGATGAGGCGTCAAACCCGATTGTACGGATACCGATCCCGGATCACCCGCTGGAAGAACCGCCCCTTGGACGGCGCGCGCAGGAAGGCGGCGCTGACGCGTTCGGGGACGCCGACATAGACGTACTCGTCGCCGTCGTTGAAGGTCACGAAAAGCTTGCCGTGTTCGGGGGTGTAGTCGATGTCGGCGATCGCCGTAGATTGCACCTGCATGGCCGTCATGCCTCCTGCGGATGAGGATCGTCTGCCTAAAGGAGCGAACGAGCACCCAGGCGGTTCCCAGAGCAGCGCTCGTCAGCCGTTTAGGCCTCGCGCGTCTGCGTGCAAACTCAGGGCGAATACGGCTAGGGTCGCCCCGTAGAACAACAATGCTCCAAAATACTCTTCGGGGGAGGAACTCCAAATGCATCAATCCCACGCCCTGGTGGCGATCGTCACCCTGGTCTCGCTGCTGGTCTATGCCTGGATGATCGTGCGGATTGGCGGCGCGCGGAGACGCGCCGGCATCGACGCCCCGGCCATGACCGGCGATCCGGCTCTGGAGCGTCACCTCCGCGTCCAGGCCAACACCGTCGAGTGGCTGGTCATCTACCTGCCGTCGCTGTGGCTGTTCGCCATCTACTGGAACGACCTGGTCGCCGCCGCCCTGGGTGTCGTCTGGATCCTGGGCCGGATCGTCTACGCCCTCGGCTACGCCGCCGACCCCAAGAAGCGCGAAGTCGGCTTCATCATCCAGGCCCTGGCCACGGCCATCCTGCTGTTCGGCGCCCTGGGCCGGGCGATCTACGTCCTGATCGTCATCGGCAACTAAGCTTGGCCTTTAGCTCCATGGCGCGGAGGCCTATATCCGCGCCATGGACCACCTGCCTGTCGATCCCGCCCGCTATGGCGCCTTCCTGGTCGCCATGTTCGTCATGGCCATCACGCCGGGGCCGGCCAACCTGTTCGCCATCGCCACCGGCATGGAGCGCGGCAAGGGCGCGGCCCTGGTCAGCGTGCTGGGGATGAATGTCGCGACCCTGGTCTGGTTCAGCGGCTCGGCCCTGGGCCTGGGCGCGCTGATCCTGGCCTTCCCGCAAGCTTTTCACGTCCTGGCCCTGGCCGGCGCGGCCTATCTGGTCTGGCTGGGCCTGAAGTCGCTGTGGGCCGGGATCAAGAACGTCGAGAGCCACGCCTCGGCCACGGTGCGAGCAGGCCGTTCGGCCTTCTTCGACGGCTTCATGGTCCAGATCGCCAATCCGAAGATCCTGCTGTTCTTCTCAGGCGTGCTGCCGCCGTTCCTGGACATCCAGCGACCGCTGGCCCCTCAGCTGGTCATGTTCGCCTGCGCCACCATCGGCATGGACCTGATCAGCATGTCGTCCTACGGCCTGGGCGGGGCGGCGCTGTCGACCCGGATGAACGAGCCGGGTTTCCGCCGCGGCTTCGCGATCCTGGTCGGAATCCTGCTGATCACCGCCGCCGTTCTGATCGTGTCCCGAGGATGAGTTTTCAGAACTGCATCAAACGGCGCCTTGGCGAAACCACAAAGGCCAGCCAGAGTTAGTCTCAACATCGGGGACTCCGCTTGAAGGAGCAAATCATGTCCATGAAGAAGGTCGCCTTGGCCGCCGCATTGGTGGTGGCCGCCGGCCTCGCCGCCTGTGCGACGCCGACGCCCTATCAGCCGCGCGTCACGTCCGGCTCGGTCACCGGCGGTTTTTCGGAGCAGCGCCTGGAGTCCGACCGCTACCGGATCAGCTTCGCCGGCAACAGCCTGACGTCGCGCGAGACCGTCGAGCGCTATCTGCTGTACCGCTCGGCCGAGATCACGGTGCAGAGCGGCTATGACTGGTTCGAGACGGCCGACCGCCGCACCGACCGCACGGCCCGCACCTATGTCGATCAAGATCCGTTCATGCGCCCGGGCTTCGGCTGGGGTCCGTACGGCGGCTGGCGTCCGTCGTGGCGCTATTACGGCGGCGCCTATGGCTGGCGCACCTGGGACCCGTTCTGGGGTGACCCCTTCTTCGCCAACCGGGCCGAGATCCGCACCGTCGAACGCTTCGAAGCCGGCGCCGAGATCCTGATGCACAAGGGCCCCAAGCCGCAGGGCGACCCGCGCGCCTATGACGCCCGTGAGATCATGGCCAACCTGGCCAGCACGATCGTCCGGCCGGAAGTGAAGTAAAGTGTTGAAGGGGCCCCGAGAGGGGCCCCTTCTTCGTTAGCGCGGGGCCATGCGGATGCCGCCGTCGAGGCGGACGTCCTCGCCGTTGAAGTAGCCGTTGGTGATCATCGTCACCGCCAGCTGGGCGTATTCCTCCGGCAGACCCAGGCGCTTGGGGAAGGGCACGCTGGCGGCAAGGCCGGCCTTCACCGCTTCCGGCGCGCCGTTCATCAGCGGGGTGTTGAAGATGCCCGGCAGGATGGTGTTGACGCGGATGCCCTCGCCCATCAGGTCGCGAGCGATCGGCAGGGTCATGCCCACCACGCCGCCCTTCGACGCCGAATAGGCCGCTTGGCCCATCTGGCCGTCTTCAGCAGCCACCGAGGCGGTGTTGACGATCGCGCCGCGCTCGCCGTCTGCCAACGGCTCCAGGTCCAGCATGCCCTTGGCCGATTTGGCGATGCAGCGGAAGGTGCCGACCAGGTTGATCTGGATGATGCGGTCGAAGGCGTCGAGCGGGAAGTGCTTGGTCTCGCCGGTGGTCTTGTCGCGGCTGGCGGTCTTGGCCGCATTGCCGGTGCCGGCGCAGTTGACCAGGATCCGCTCCTGGCCGTGGGCGGCGCGGGCCTTTTCGAAGCCGGCGTCGACATCGGCGTCCGAGGTGACGTTGACCTTGCAGAAGACGCCGCCGATGTCCTGGGCGACCTGCTGGCCGCGCTCCTCGTTCATGTCGAACAGGGCGACCTTGACGCCCTGGGCGGCCAGGGCGCGGGCAGTGGCTTCGCCGAGGCCAGAGGCGCCGCCGGTGACGACGGCGGCGACGGTGTTGTCGAGTTTCATGGACGTTTCCCCATATATCGCGTTTAGGATCGGCTTTGAGTGAGGTTTAGACCGATGAGCGACGACGCCAAACCGTCCCCCGACGTCAACGTCAACGAGGTGCTGGACCCGAAGAAGGCTCTATCTCCCGTGACCGTGCGCCTGAACGAGGAGAAGGTCCGCGAGGGCTTCCTGCCCAAGATCCGCAAGGTCGCCGCCAAGGTGCCGTTCGCCGCCGACGCCTTGTCGGTGTGGTGGTGCGCCCGTGATCCGGAGACCCCAACCGCGGCCAAGGGCATGATGCTGGCGGCCCTGGCCTATTTCGTGCTGCCGACCGACGCCATTCCCGACCTGCTGCCGGTGATCGGCTTCACCGACGACGCCGCCGTGATCGCCGCGCTCGTGGCCATCCTGGGCAAGACCATCAAGCCGCGCCACAAGGAGGCCGCCGAGGCCTTCCTGCACCGGCTGGGCGACGACACCGCCAAATGATCGCTGAACCGCTGCTCTGGGCCCCTCTGCTCTGGGCGATCGCGACCGGCAGCGCCCTGGCCTATGGCCTGATCTTCGTCCATCAGCCGGTGTCGGCGCTGCGGACCGTGGTCAAGACCGCTTCGGTGGCGGCGCTGGCGCTGGTCGCGTTCCTGGCCGGCGGTTCGTGGCTGTTGGTCGCGGCCCTGGCGGCCTGCGCGATCGGCGACGCGTTTCTGGCCGGCGATCCCAAGCGCTGGCTGCCGTTCGGCCTCGTGGCCTTTCTGATCGGCCACCTGCTGTACGTGCCGCTGTTCCTGCAGTTCGAGGCCCCGCCCGAACCGGTCTACTGGCTGGGCGTCGGGGCCGTAGGCGTAGCGGCCGGCTTTGGGTTGCGCACCCTGTGGAGTTCGCTCGGCAAGCTGAAGATCCCGGTCGTCGTCTACACCCTGGCCATCGTGGCCATGGTCGCCTCGGCCCTGCTGCTGCCGCCAGCCTTGTGGCCGGCCACCGTGGGCGCGATCGCCTTCATGGCTTCGGATCTGGTGTTGTCCCAGGACCTGTTCCGCGGCGCGCGCCTCTTCGGCTCGCCCCGCGTGACGGCCTGGACCATCTGGTTCCTCTATTGGGGCGGACAGGCCGGCATCTGCTGGGGCATGATGCGCGCCTGACCCGAGGGGGAACTCGCCATGCTGCTCGCCGCCCTGTTCGCCGCCGCCCTTTCCACCACCAATCTGACCGCCGAAACGCCGCCGCCAGCCGATCCCGAGGACCGCGCCGTGCTGGCCGCCACCCAGGCCTTTTTCGACGGCATGGCCGCCGGCAGCCCCGACGCCCTGCGCGCCGTCACCCTGCCAGGCGCCCAGCTGACCAGCGTGCGACCGCAGGCTGACGGGACCAGCAAGGTCAGTCGCACCGCCTTCGAGGATAGCTTCGGCAAGGCCGTGCCGCCCGGCCTGAAGGAGTGGATGTGGTCGACCCTGATCGTCCGTCACACCAGCCTGGCCACGGTCACGGGCCCGTTCGAGCTGACCAAGGACGGCAAGACCGTCCATTGCGGCATGCAGGTCTTCACCCTGCTCAAGCCGGAGGGCGCCTGGAAGGTGGCGTCGATCAGCTGGACGGTCGAACCCGACGCCTGCCCCGCGCTGCGCAAGCTCTAGTTTTGGCCCCACCGGTTGTGGTGGGCGAACTTCACCTTAAGTTGGGGGGATGATCGAAGCCCTCCTTACCAAGATGATCAGGACCGGCGACCTCACGGCGCATCTGCCGGGCGGTCGCGTCATCAAGGCGGGGGACGGCACGGGGCCGCCTGTGGCCATCCGGGTCAACGCCCGCGGCCTGCGCCGCCTAGCCAATCCCAGCCTCGGCCTCGGCGAAGGCTATATGGAAGGCGACATCGTCTTCGAGCAGGGGACGATCGACCAGCTGCTGACCATCGTCGGCGAGAGCGGCGGCCGCAAACCCAAGCGCGGCTCGGCCTTCACCCGCTTCCGCAAGGCGTTGAAGCGACGCATCCAGCAGGTCAACGGCAGGGTGGCCTCGCGCAAGAACGTCGCCCACCACTACGACCTGTCGAACGACCTCTACCGCCGGTTCCTCGATACGGACATGCAGTACTCCTGCGCCTATTTCGAGCGTCCGGACATGACGCTGGAAGAGGCCCAGGAGGCCAAGAAGGCCCTGATCGGCCGCAAGCTGCTGATCCAGCCCGGCATGAAGACCCTGGACATCGGCTCGGGCTGGGGCGGCCTGTCCATGACCCTGGCCAAGGACTTCGGGGCGCAGATGACGGGCGTGACCCTGTCGACCGAGCAACTGGCCCTGGCCAAGGAGCGCGCGGCGAACGCGGGTCTGGCCGACAAGACCGACTTTCGCCTGACCGACTATCGCGACCTGAACGAGACCTTCGACCGCATCGTCTCGGTCGGCATGCTCGAGCACGTCGGCGCGCCGAACTTCCGCACCTATTTCGAGACCATCGCCAAGCTGCTGGACGAGGACGGCGTGGCCCTGGTCCACTCGATCGGCAAGATGCACGGGCCGGGCGCGACCAACGCCTTCACCCAGAAGTACATCTTCCCGGGCGGCTACATCCCCGGCCTGTCGGAGATCGTCACGGCCATCGAGCAGGCCGGGTTGTGGATCACCGACGTCGAGATCCTGCGCCTGCACTATGCCGAGACCTGCCGTATCTGGCGCGAGCGGTTCATGGCCGATCCGGACATCCCGACGATGTTCGACGCCCGCTTCCGCCGCATGTGGGAGTTCTATCTGGCCGGCGCCGAGCTGGGCTTCCGCCATGGCGGCCACATGGTCTTCCAGATCCAGCTGGCCAAGAAGCGCGACGCCGCGCCGCTGACTCGGGACTACATGCTGCGCGCCTAAACCGCTCCAAAGATTGACGGAAGGGATGGCGGCGTCCATAGGCGCCGCCTGACTGTTCCAAGGAGCCGCCATGGCCCCGTTCCGCGCCGCCGATCTCCTGCGTCGAAAGCCTGTGCAGCAGGTCGAGGGCGAGCATCCGCCCGAAGGCCTGCCGCGCACCATCGGCCTGTTCCAGCTGACCATGCTGGGCGTGGGCGCGACCATCGGCACCGGCATCTTCGTGGCTCTGACCACGGCCGTGCCCGCGGCTGGTCCGGCGGTGATCCTGGCGTTCGTGCTGGCGGGGATCACCGCGGCCCTGACGGCCCTGTGCTACGCCGAGCTGGCCTCGACCATCCCGGTGTCGGGTTCTTCGTACTCTTACGCCTACGCCACCCTGGGCGAGTTCGTGGCCTTCATCGTCGGCGCGTGCCTGCTCCTGGAATACGCCGTCTCGGCCTCGGCCATCGCGGTCGGTTGGGGGCAGTATCTGAACGAGATGTTCGTCGACCTGATCGGCTGGCGCATGCCCGACGCCATCGCCAAGGCCCCCGGCGCGGGCGGGGTGTTCAACCTGCCAGCCGTGGTGCTGGTCGGGTCGTGCCTGGTCCTGCTGCTGCGGGGCGTCAAGGAATCGACCCGGGTCAACGCGGTGCTGGTGATCCTGAAGCTGCTCGTTCTGCTGTTCTTCGTGGTCATCGCCTTCAGCGGCTTCAAGGCCAAGAACCTGACCCCGTTCATGCCGATGGGCATCGCCGGCGTCGGGGCGGCGGCCTCGTCGATCTTCTTCTCCTATATCGGCATCGATGCGGTCTCGACCGCCGGCGAAGAGGTCAAGGACCCGCGCCGCACCCTGCCTCTGGGCATCGTGCTGTCGCTGCTGATCGTCACCGGCGTCTATATCCTGGTTGCCCTGGCCGCCGTCGGGGCCCAGCCCTGGACCGCCTTCGCAGGGCAAGAGGCGGGCCTGGCGGTGATCCTGCGCAATTTGACTGGCGCGAGCTGGACGTCGCTGATCCTGTGCGTCGGGGCGATCGTCTCGATCTTCTCGATCACCCTGGTGGTCATGTACGGCCAGACGCGGATCCTCTACGCCATGAGCCGCGACGGCCTGCTGCCCAAGGTGTTCCAGCGCCTGGATCCCAAGACCCACAGCCCGGATCTGAACACCTATATCGTCGCGGGCTTCATCGCCGTGCTGGCCGCCTTCGTGCCGCTGGACGTGCTGGTCAACCTGACCAGCATGGGCACCCTGATCGCCTTCGCCATCGTCTCGCTGGGGGTGATCATCCTGCGTCGGACCCAGCCCGACTTGCCGCGCGGCTACAGGGTCCCGTTCTACCCGGTCGTGCCGGCGCTGAGCGTGGCGTTCTGCGCCTATCTGATCATCGGCCTGCCGCTGGACACCTGGCTGCTGTTCGCGGTCTGGGTGGCGGCCGCCTGCGCGCTCTATTTCGGTTATTCGGTCAAGAACTCGAAGCTGCGGTCCTAGGCCTCTTCCTCGACCGCCTGCTTCAGCCGGCTCAGCATCGAGGCGGCATAGGCCGCGTAGGGGCCGATCCAGCGTTCGTGGACGCCGTGGATCGGCAGGGCGTCCAGGTGGTTCCAGCGCTCGCGACCCCGCCGTTCGGCCACGACCAGGCCAGCGTCTTCCAGCACGGAGAGATGTTGCATCACCGTGCAGCGGTCGAACTCGGGGATGCGCGCGCACAGCATGCCGGTGGTCAGCGGCTCGACCTTCAGCAGATCCAGGATATGGCGCCGGACCCGGTGGCCCAGGGCCTTGAAGATCAGGTCGGCTTCGTCCTCGTTTGACATGTTATAATTCTATAACATATGGTCTGGGCCATCAAGTGAAGGAGGCTCTTCCATGGCGCACGAATTCACCGTCAGCGGCCGGATCGCCAAGCCGGTGTCCGAGGTCTTCGAGGCCGTCGCCGATCCCAAGAGGCTGCCCGGCTATTTCACCACCGGCGGGGCGCAGGGGCGGCTCGAGACCGGCGCGACCGTCACCTGGGATTTCCACGACTTCCCCGGGGCCTTCCCGGTCGAGGTGGTCGAGGTCGTGAAGGATGAGAAGATCGTGCTGCGATGGGGTTCGGCCGAGCCCAATGCGACCTACAGCACCACCGTGACCATGACTTTCGCCGACACCGGCGACGGTCGCACCCTGGTGAAGATCCACGAGGCGGGTTGGAGCGACACCCCGGCCGGGGAGAAGGCCGCCTTCGGCAATTGCGAGGGCTGGACCGGCATGCTGTGCGCCATGAAGGTGTTCGTCGAGCACGGCCTGAACCTGCGCGAAGGCTTCTACAAATAGGCTTTGACTCTCCCGGCGCGGGCGCCCCCTACGCAAATCTCATCGAGCCGTGTTAGTCAGGGCGCTGCTCATGTCTTGAGCGTGACGGGCGCCGAAGCCGGCTTCCACTTTCGGCTGTCACGCTCCGCAGAATCTTCGGGGTCGTCCGCGTATGCAGTCCCAGCTTCAGTCGCCCGAGGTCCAGGCCTTCGCCACAGGCTTCCCGGTCACCCTGCTGCACGCCAGCGTGACCCTGGTCATGCTGATCCTGGGCACGGCGCTGTACGCCCTGATGACCCCTCACAAGGAAATCACCCTGATCCGCGAGGGCAACTCCGCGGCCGCCCTGTCGCTGGGCGGGGTAATGGTCGGCCTGGCCATCCCGCTGTCGGTGTCGTTGAAGGCCTCGACCTCGGTGATCGAGATCGCCATCTGGGGCGCGGCGACCATCGCCGTGCAGCTGCTGGTCTTCCGGGTCACCGACATGGTGCTCAAGGGCCTGCCCGAGCGGATCCAGGAAGGCGAGATCTCGGCCGCCGCCCTGCTGGTCGGCGCCAAGCTGGCCACCGCCCTGATCCTCGCCGCCGCCGTGGCCGGCTAGGCGCGGTACGGTCGGGGGACCTCTTACAGTGCATTTCCCCAAGCTTCCCGATTGGCTGGTCTACGCCGCGGCGGTCAGCGCCCTGGTGATCGTCGCCGTCGGCCGGCAGGAGCGCTCGGACGCCCCGCCGCCGCCGCCGCCGGTGCCGGGCGAGGAAGGGCTGCCTCTAGGGCCGTCCTCGCCGTTCGACCCGTCGATCGTGGTCCAGGTGCCGGACCGGCCCGAGCCGGGCTCGGGCACGGCCTTCTCGGTCGGCGATGACGGCACCTGGCTGACGGCGCGCCACGTCGTCGATGGTTGCAAGTCGGCGGCCATCGTCGTGGCCGACGGCCGCGGCGTGGCGGCCAAGATCCATGTCGATCCCCGGGCGGACGCCGCGATCCTGACCACCGAAGGCGGGGCGCCGGCGGTGCCGTTGGGTCTGGACCAGCCGCTGCGCCGCGGCGCGCGCGCTTATCATCCGGGCTTCCCGCAAGGTCATGCCGGCGAAGCGGCCTCGCGCCTGCTGGGCCGTGAGAACCTGGTCGTCCATGGCCGTGGGGCCCGTACCGAACCCGTCCTGGTCTGGGCCGAGGTCGGCCGCACCGACAGCCTGAAGGGCACGCTTTCGGGCCTTTCAGGCGCGCCGGCCCTGGACAGCGCTGGCCGGGTCATCGGCGTCACGGTGGCCGAGGCCCCGCGCCGGGGTCGCATCTATACGACCGCCCCCGAAACGCTGAAGGCGGTGCTGGGGCCCAGCCGCCGCCCCTCGCCGTCCAGCTTCGCGCCCAGCGAGCCGATCACCACCGAGAACTACGGCCGCGTGGCCGACGGCCTGCGCCGCGACCTGCGCGTGGCCCAGGTGGTGTGTCTGGCGGTCTAAGCCGCGACGTCTGCTTCGGCCGGTTTCTGCCGCGCGGCCACCAGGAACGACAGCACGATCGCCACCACCCCGATCAGGGCGGTGTAGATGAAGAAGGCCGTATAGCCGGCGGCCATCGCCTGGGCGCTGACGCCGAGCTTGGCGCCCGCGGCGGTGAAGCTCTCGGGCGGCAGGCGGGTGAACAGGCCCTTGAGCAGACCGATCGGTCCGCCGTGCTCGGCGGCCTGGGCGGAGGCCTCGACGATCCGTCCCGACTGCGAGGCGATCAGCTTGCCGGGCAGGGCGTACAGCGACGAGAACAGGGCGTACTGGGTGGCCGTGAAGCCGGCTGTCGTCAGGCTGGACATGTAGGCGATCAGGGCGGTGCCGGCGATGCCGCCGGCGATGTTGTCGATGCAGATCGCGGCGAACAACATGCCGGTGTTGTGGCCGCTCATGGCCAGCACGGCGAAGGTCAGGTTGCTGAGCGGCTGGGCGAAGGCGCCGATGATCAAAGCCTTCATCAGACCAAGTCGCGCGACGATCACCCCGCCCAGGAACACGCCGATCATCGAGGCGATGATGCCGAACACCTTCCGGATCTCGGCGATCTCGGTGAGGGTGAAGCCCATGTCGCGGTAAAACGGGTTCATGATGTTGAGCACGAAGTCCGAGACCCGGTAGACGCAGATCGCGGCCAGGATCAGGCCGGCCACGCCCTGGAAGCGGGTCAGGAACTCGCCCAGCGGTTCGCCGAACGCCTTGGACATGTAGACGCCGGGCTTGGTGCGGACCTTGGGGATCGGCCAGGCGGCCACGACCACAACGGCCAGGCCGGACAGCACGCCCAGCAGTTGCAGCCAGACGCCGTTGGGCTTGGCGGTCCAGGCGTCGGCCAGCGCCTCGCCGCCGATCAGCTTGGAGAGGAGGGTGGCGTCGCCCGATAGCCCCGAGCCCAGGAACAGCGCGCCCAGCAGCAGCACGCACAGGCGCAGCAGCCATTCCAGGACCTCTAGCGCCTTGGGCTGGACGACGTCGCCGGTGGGGATCGGACGGATGGTGTGCTCGGCCTCTCGCGGGGCCAGCAGGGTGGCCAGCACGCCGACGCTCATCGCCGCCGCCATGAACAGGTACGAGATGTTCCAGTTGAAGCGCTCGGCCAGCAGCAGCGGCACGGCGCCGGCGGCGATCATCGCCCCGCGATAGCCCCACTGCACGGCGACGGCCATCTGGCCCTGGCGCTCGGTGTCGACGACCTCGATGCGCCAGGCGTCGATGACGATGTCCTGGGTGGCGGTGGCGAAGCCGACGATCACCGCCGTCAGCGCCACCAGCGGAAGGTTGGTCGCCGGATTGAGACTCGAGATCGAGGCCAGGCCGACGATGATGATGGCCTGGCAGACCAGCATCCACGCGCGACGATGGCCCAGCAGGCGGTGCAGGATCGGCACCTTGGTGCGGTCGATCAGCGGGGCCCACAGGAACTTGAAGGAGAACGACAGGGTGGCCAAGCTGAAGAAGCCGATCACCGCCAGCGACAGGCCCGCATCGCGCAGCCACAGCGACAGGGTGTCGAAGATCAGCATGTAGGGCAGGCCGGACGCGAAGCCGAGACCCAGCATGACCAGACTGCGCCGCTCGCCGAAGAAGGCGAGGGTCTGGAGAAGAGTCTTCTTCTCCGGTGGCTTGGCGTCGGTCATCGCTTCCCCCAAACGGGGAAACCGCCCCGTCCTGCTAGCCGGCGACCTTGGCTCGCGTCGCGGGTTTCGTCCAGCGGCCCGAAACGCCTGAGGTCGTCCATTTCTGCAAGGCGTCGCGCAGGGCTTCCTGGGTCAGCGGCTTGACCAGGAAGTCGTCCATGCCGGCGGCCAGGCAGGCGCGCTTGTCCTCGTCGAAGGCGTCGGCGGTCAGGGCGGCGATCGGCGAGGTGACGCCCTTGGCGCGCAGGGCCTTGGCCGCCTCGACGCCCGACATGCCCGGCATGCGCAGGTCCATCAGGATCAGGTCGTAAGCCCCCGCTGCTGCAGTGGCCACGGCCTGCTCGCCGTCCGCCACACGATCGACCTTGCAGCCTTCGCGCTCCAGCAGGGTGCGGGCCAGCAGGGCGTTGATCGGATTGTCTTCGGCCAGGAGCACCCGCACGCCCCGGGCCACCGCGCCGGCGACGCGATCGTCGTGTGCGTGGTCTTCGACGGGCGCAGTGTCTGCGCCGCCCGCCTGCAGCACCTGGGCGACCATCGAGGCCACGCGCAGCGGCTTGATCAGATAGCCCGAGAAGCCCGCGGCGCGCAGCGGCTCGATACGGTCGCGTTGCTCGGGGGTCAGCAGGACGACAGCCCGACGATCGGCGGGCGGCTTGAGGCCGCCACGCGGGCCGGCCAGGGCCTTGTCGATCAGCAGCACGGCGTCGGCCGGGGCGCCGGCCAGGGCCGAGGCGACGTCGACGGCGGCGAAGGCGCGCCCGCCGGCGGCCTCGATCTGGCGGACCGTCGCGGCGCGGACGATGGCGTTGGGCGAGGCGATGGCGACGGCGCGGCCGTCCAGGGGCGCCGTCCGGAGGACGGGAGAGGCTGTCTCAAAGGGCGCCTCGAACCAGAACTCGGCGCCGTGGCCCAGCTCGCCGCCGACCCCGACCTCGCCGTTCATGGCCTGGGCCAGGCGCGAGACGATGGCCAGCCCCAAGCCCGCTCCGCCCAGCTGGGTGGCGTGGGTGATGTCGGTTTGGACGAAGGCTTCGAAGATCCGCTTGCGGGCTTCGGGGGCGACTCCGGGCCCGGTGTCGGCGACCGAGAAGCGGATGTGGCCGTTCTCCGTGGCCACCGCGGTCAGCAAGACGCCGCCAGCCTCGGTGAACTTCACGGCGTTGCCGGCGAAGTTCAGCAGGATCTGCCGCAGCCGGCCTTCGTCGGCCAGAATGGTCGGCAGGGCGGCCGGGACCGCCCAGGCGATCTCCACGCCCTTCTCGTGGGCGCGCGGACTCATCAGCTCGGCGACCTGGCGCAGCAGGTCCTCGACATTGACCGGGGCCAGGGCCAGCTCGATCGAGGCCGCGCCCAGGCGGGCGAAGTGCAGCACGTCATTGACCAGCGACAGCAGGTGGTCGCCGCTCTCGCGCAGGGCCGTGACATAGGTCCGCTGCTCGGCCGTCAGCTTGGTGTTCTCGAGCAGGCGCGCCATGCCCAGCACGCCGTTCAGAGGGGTGCGGAACTCGTGGCTCAGGGTGGCCAGCTGCTCGGGGGTGACGCCGGGGCGGGGAGTGCTCATGACCGGCGATCTTAGCCGTCGCGGCTTAACGGGCGGTCAAGCCCAGGTCGGCGTTCGGAACCTCGTCCGTCGACGAGGCGCGGCGATAGGCCAGGGCCTCGGCGATGTGGACGCGGCGCACCGTGTCGGCGCCCTCAATGTCGGCGATGGTGCGGGCCAGGCGCAGGGTGCGGGTCCAGCCGCGGGCGCTGATCCGGCCGGCCTCGGCGGCGCGGGCCAACAGGGCGCGGCCCTGCTCGTCCAGGGCGGTGATCTTCTCCAGGAAGGCCCCTTCGGCTCGGCCGTTGAGCGCTTCCGCCGAATCCAGCGCCGCGGCGCGGTCGGCTTGCAGAGTTCGGGCCCGCGCCACCCTCGCGGCGACCTGGGGGGTTCCCTCCGCCGGCGGCGGCAGGGAGAGATCGGCGGCGGTGACGGCGGGCATGTCGACGGCCAGGTCGATGCGGTCCATCAGCGGGCCCGAGACCCGGCCCTGATAGTCCTTCTGGCAGCGCGGGGCCTTGCCGCATGCGCCGCGTCCGGCCCCGCCATGGCCGCAGCGGCACGGGTTCATCGCCGCCACCAGCTGAACCTTGGCCGGATAGCGGATATGGGCGTTGGCGCGGGCCACCATCACCTCGCCGGTCTCCAGCGGAGCCCGCAGGCTGTCCAGCGCCTGGCGTCCGAACTCGGGCAGTTCGTCGAGGAACAGCACGCCGTTGTGCGCTAGAGACACCTCACCCGGCTTTGCCTTGAGCCCTCCGCCCGTCAGCGCGGCCATGCTCGCCGAGTGATGCGGAGCTCTGTACGGACGATCTCGGGTCAACGCCCCGCGCGCGATCAATCCGGCTACCGAATGGACCATCGAGGTCTCCAGCAACTCGGCTGAGGTCAGGGGCGGCAGCAGACCTGGCAGGCGCTGGGCCAGCATCGATTTTCCCGAGCCGGGCGGGCCGACGAAGACAAGGTTGTGGCCGCCGGCCGCAGCGATCTCCAGGGCGCGCTTGGCCTGCTCCTGACCTTTCACATCGCGAAGGTCCTTGGGCGCAGGGCCCTCGACGATCGGACCCGGCGTGGGCGCCGACAGGATCTGAGCCCCGCGAAAATGGTTGATCAGCGACACCAGCGAACGTGGGGCCAGGATCCGCGTGCCGCCCGCCCAGGCGGCTTCGGGCCCTGAACCCTCAGGGCAGATCAGGCCCAGTCCCATCGCCCCAGCCGCCATGGCCGCGGGCAGGGCGCCGGCGGCGGGCATGATGCGGCCATCCAGGGAAAGCTCGCCCATGGCCGCCCAGCCGTCCAGGGCGTCCAGCGGGATGACGCCCAGCGCCGACATCACCGCCAGGGCTATGGGAAGATCGAAGTGCGCGCCTTCCTTGGGCATGTCGGCCGGCGCCAGGTTGGCGACGATGCGCTTGCCCGGCAGCGACAGGCCAAGACCCGCGAAAGCTCCGCGAACCCGCTCGCGGCTCTCGGCCACGCCCTTGTCGGCCAGGCCGACGATGACGAAGGCCTGCTGACCGTTGGTCAGCTGCACCTCGACATCGACCCGGCGCGCCTCGACGCCCTCGAACGCGACGGTGACCACCTTGGCCGCCATGCCGTGACCCTTTGTGGATTCTCGAATTTATCCACAAGTCACAGCATAGCTTCCGAAATGCATCAAGAACGAAAAACGAACATTTTAGGAAAATTCCGTCTTTCCGTAGAGTTACCCACCGATGCGGCGAATGTCCTCGATGCGTTCCCACAGTACAGTCGCGGCGTTGACGCCGCTGAAGCGGTTCAGCTGCTGGGCGCCCGTGGGCGACGTGACGTTGATCTCGGTCAGGTACTCGCCGATGACGTCGATGCCGACAAAGATCAGTCCACGGCGCTTCAGTTCGGGGCCGATGATCTTGCAGAGCTCCTGATCGCGAGCGGTCAGTTCCACGGCTTCGGCGCGGCCGCCGACGCGAAGATTCGAGCGCACCTGGCCGGCGGCCGGCACGCGATTGATCGCCCCGACCGGCTCGCCGTCGATCAGCAGGATGCGCTTGTCGCCCTTGCTGACAGCCGGCACGAATTTCTGGGCGATGACCTGCTCGCGGCTGATCATGGCGTGCAGTTCCAGCAGCGCGTCCAGGTTCGGATCGTCGGCCAGCAGCCGCGCCACGCCCGAGCCGCCGCCGCCGTAGAGGGGCTTGAGCACGATGTCGCCGTGACGAGCGCGGAAATCGTAGATCGCCTCGTGGTCCGAGGTGATCAGGGTCGGCGGCTGCACGCCCGGGAAGTCGGTGACGAACAGCTTTTCGGGCGCGTTGCGCACCTCGGCGGGATTGTTCACGACCAGCGTGTGCGGATGAACCTTCTCCAGGAAGTAGGTCGCGGTGATGTAGGCCATGTCGAACGGCGGATCCTGGCGCATCAGCACCACGTCGATGTCGTCCTTCATGTCCAGCACGACCGTCTCGCCCAGCTTGGCGTGGGCGCCCTGCTCGGCAAAGACTTCCAGCGGCTGGGCGCGGGCGAACACCCGGCCGTCTTCCAGCGACAGCTTGTCGGGCGTGTAGAACCACAGCTTATGCCCGCGGCTCTGAGCTTCCATCATCATCAGGAAGGTCGTGTCGGTGTCGATGTTGATCCCCAGCACGGGGTCCATCTGGACGGCGACTCGCAGCGACATGGGGGCTCCTGGGGTTCGATAACGCACGGCTTAGTTAGGCCGATTTCGGGAGATTGCGAGGGCTCAGTGCGTCCTTCGAGGCCTGCTGCTCAGGCGCCTCAGGATGAGGTGGCCAACAATCGTCCTCATCCTGAGGTGCGAGCCGTCAGGCGAGCCTCGAAGGACGCACGATCAGTTCAGCCGCAGCCGCATCCGTTCGCGCGCGGCTCTCGCCGCGATCGCAGCGCCGCCGTCCAGGGTCTGGGCGCGGGAAAGGGCCTGCAAGGCGCCGGCCAGGGCGCCCTGGCCTTCGCGGGCGGCGGCGACGTCCAGCCAGGGGCGGTGGTCGTTCGGATTGAGCAGGGCGCGGCGCAGGGCCGAGCGCTCGGCGCGGGGCCAGTCCTTGGCCTGCTGGGCGCGGGCGAAGATGTTGTTCTGCAGGCGGATCAGCACGGCGCGGTCGGAGATCGGCGCCATCAGCAGTTCCAGCCGCGAGGCGACGTCGGGCATCAGGCCGGTGCGTAGGGCGCGGCGCGACAGCTCGGACGGCAGGACCACGCGGCCTTCGCTGAACGGGTCCAGGGCCAGCGGCCCCTCGTCGGTCTCGATGCGCAGCAGGAAGTGGCCGGGGAAGTCGACGCCGTAGAGATCCAGCCCCGCTTGGCGCGCGGCGTGCAGGTAGAACACGCCCAGCGCCACCGGCAGGCCCTTGCGGCGGTCGGCGATGGCGATGACGTCGGCGTTGTCGGGGTGATCGTAGGTCAGGACGTCGCCGGTCAGGCGCAGGTCGCCGGCCAGGGTCTCGGCGACGGCCTCCTCCGGCGACTCGCTCTCGGCGCGGCGGCGCAGGCGGTCGACGGAGTCCTTGGCCAGGTTGATAGCCGGGGTGATGTCGCGGCTGGGATCGTCGTGGACGGCGCAGGCCAGAGCCGCGTCGAACAGGGGGAAGTCCTCGTCGGGGCCTTCGCCGGCGCGGGTGAGGATCTCTTCGGCCTCTTCGCGGGTCATGCGGGGCCTCCGAAGCTTGAACCAAGATCTGGCCAGGCATTAGGCAAGTGGCGTGGGGCACGGCCGGGGGCCAGGGCGATCAGGTCCAGCCGCACGGACAGGTCGCGCAGGCCCTGGCGGTGCGCAGCGAGATGGGCGGCGGCGCGGCGCAGGCGGTCTCGCTGGGTGGGCGTGACGGCGTCCAGGGCGTCCTCGATGGTGGTCCGTTGCTTGACTTCCACAACGGCCAGCGTCTGGCCGCGTTGCGCCAGCAGGTCGATTTCGCCCAGCGGCGTAGCCAGACGGAAGCCGAGGATGCGATAGCCCTTGGCCATCAGCCACAGCGCCGCGAACACTTCGGCCCGCCGTCCGAGCTTGCGCGCCGCCGCACCTCGAGCCTGGCGGACGCTGGCGACCATCAGACCTGCTCCTTCAGAGCCAGCGCTTGCCGGTAGAGATCCTTGCGCGACAGGCCCAGCGCCTTGGCCACCTCGGAGGCGGCTTCGCCCAGGGGCAGGCGGGCCATGGCCTCGCGCAGCGCGGCCTCGGCGTCGTCGGCGGTGGCGATCTTTTCCGCGCCCGGACCGACGATGATGACGATCTCGCCCTTGGGCGCTTCGAAGCGCGGGTCGGCGGCCAGGTCGTCCAGGGACCCGCGGATGCAGGTCTCGTAGAGCTTGGTCAATTCGCGGCACACAGCGGCCTGGCGGGTTCCGCCGAACACGTGGGCCATGTCCGCGAGGCAGTCGTCCACCCGCGAGGCGCCTTCGTAGAAGATCAGGGTGGCGCGGGTATTGGCGAACTCTTCCAGGAAGGTTCGGCGCGCAGCGCTCTTGGGCGGCGGGAAGCCGGCGAACAGGAAGCGGTCGGTGGGCAGGCCGGCCAGGGTGAGCGCCGCGAGAGCGGCAGAAGCGCCGGGGATCGGGATCACGTCATGCCCAGCCGCGATCGCCTCGCGGGCCAGGCGGTAGCCGGGATCGGAGACCATCGGCGTGCCGGCGTCCGAGACCAGGGCCACGCGCTCGCCGGCCTCCAGCCGTTCGAGAATGCCGGGAATGTCGCGTTCGGCCACGTGCTCGTCGTGGCGCTGCAGCTTCGTCTTGATGCTATAAGCGGACAGCAGCTTGCCGGTCACCCGGGTGTCCTCGGCCAGCAGCACGTCGCAGGCGGCCAGCACGTCCAGGGCTCGCAGGGTGATGTCGCGCAGGTTGCCGATCGGCGTCGCCACCAGATAGAGGCCGGGCGCGAGCGGCGCGTCGGACAGGGCTGGCGGGGGAAGCTGGCGGCTCAAATCAACGCGTCCTTCGGCTCTCGCAAATCACAGCCTTATCAGGTCGCTAGCGCGCCTGTCAGCCTGTCCAGCACCAGCCGACCAGCGCGGGTCGCACGCAATCGGTTGCGGTCGTCGGCCAGCAATCCGGCCTCGACCAGGTCGCGAACCTTTGCCGCGTCAGGGTTCAGGCCCAGCGGGGCCATCTCGTCGAAGCCCACGCCGTCGTCGATGCGCAAACCCAGAACGAGTCGTTCTTCGGCCGCTTCCTCAGGGGTAAGCATCTCGCGCTCGAAGCCGAGACCGGTTTCGGCGACGGCGGCGATGTAATCCTTGACGCCCCGATGGGCGGTGGTCGCCGCGCGGCCTTCGGGCAGGCTCAGGCGGCCGTGCGCGCCCGGGCCGGCGCCGACATAGTCGTGCCCGCGCCAGTAGACGAGATTGTGCCGCGAGCGGGCGGCCGCGCCCTTGGCGTGGTTGGAGACCTCGTAGGCGTCGAAGCCGGCGGCCTCCAGAAGCGCCTGCGTGGTCTCGAACAGGGTGGCGGCCAGGTCCTCGTCGGGGACCACCAGCTTCCCGCGTCCGACCGCGCGGTCGAAGGCCGTGCCGTACTCGATGGTCAGCTGATAGGGCGAGACGTGCTCGGGCCCCAGGGCGATGGCTTCGGACAGTTCGGCGCGCCAGGCCGTATCGGTCTGGCCGGGGCGGGCGTAGATCAGGTCGATGGACAGGCGCGGGAAGGCCTTGGTCGCCGCCGCGATGGCCCGTCGCGCCGCGCCGGCGTCGTGGTTGCGGCCCAGCGCCTTCAGGGATTCGTCGTCCAGGGCCTGGACGCCCAGCGACAGCCGCTGGATGCCGGCGTCGGCGAGGGCCGCGAAGCGACCGGCCTCGGCGTCGGTCGGATTGGCTTCCAGGCTGATCTCCAGGTCGGCGACGGGTGACCACAGGCGCTTGGCCGTATCGATCACCCGCGAGACCTGCGCCGGATCCATCAGCGAAGGCGTGCCGCCGCCGAAGAAGATCGACAGCAGTTCGCGCTCGCCGGTCAGGGCGCGCTGGGCTTGGAGGTCGGCGACGATGGCGTCGGCCAGGGCGGCTTGCTCGTCGGTCCGGCCCCGGTCGCGCACGACGTTGAAGTCGCAATAGGGGCAGATCCGCGCGCAGTAGGGCCAGTGGACGTAAACGCCGATCGGTTTAGTCAAACAGCGCCGCCTTCAGCTTGGCGAAGGCGCGGGCGCGGTGGCTCATGGCATCCTTGGCGGCCGGCTCCATCTCGCCGAAGGTCAGGTCGTGGCCGTCCGGCATGAAGATCGGGTCGTAGCCGAAGCCGCGCGTTCCACGGCCGGGGAACACCAAGGTCCCGTCGACGCGGCCCTCGACGACCACGGCCGGACCGTTCGGCCAGGCGACGGCGAGGGCCGACGTGAACCAGGCGGAATAGTTCTCCGTGCCCGTGGCTTCGATCCGCTCGGCGACCTTGTCCATGGCCAGGGCGAAGTCCTTGGTCGGGCCGGCCCAGCGGGCCGAGAAGATGCCTGGCGCGCCGTCCAGCGCCGTCACCGACAGGCCGCTGTCGTCGGCCAAGGCGATATGGCCCGACAGGTCGGCGGCGTGGCGGGCCTTCAGCAGGGCGTTGCCGACGAAGCTCGCCTCGGTTTCGTCCGGCTCGGGCAGGCCCAGCTGGCCGGCGGTCAGGATCTCGAAGCGGCCGTCCAGCAGGGCGGCGATTTCCGGCACCTTGCCGGGATTGTGCGTGGCGGCGACCAGCTTGGTTCCGGCTTCGAGCTTCAACGCCATGGCGGCCTCCGTGAGCAAAGATCGGCTCCCTTTACCGCGCCCGATCGGATTTGGCGCGGGGCGATGTGGTGTGACCTTGAAGGCACGTGCCCTGGCGACCGTGCATCATTACCAGAGTTTAATATCGTTTCTCGATAAACGAGATTGGCGGAACCACGTTCGGCTCCTATTTGTTGATCGTGGCGAGGGACCGGGTTCGTCTGGTCCTGACGCCCCTTCGCAAACTGGAAAACACGATGTCCGCCGCCCGCCTGTTCCGCCTCGCCGACAAGGTCGTCATGACCGCCATCACCGCCGCCCTGCTGGTGGGTGTTCCGGTGTCGGCCGTGGCGTTCGTGGCGCACACGCTCTAAGGCGGACCAGGTTTTTCGGGACTTTTGACCGCCCCGGCGACGCGGGGCACATTTGCTCAGCGTCGTTGTCGGGGAAGCGGTCATATGCGCGCCTTAGGGCCTGGTTCCGTATCGAGTTTCCTGAAGATCATCCTGGACGTCATTTACGTCGGGCTGTGGATCTTCGTCTGTTTGCTGTCGCTGTTCACGCTGGTCGCCCTGCTGTTCAGCTTCAATCCCGAACTGCTGGCCTCGATGTTGCCGATCAGCGACGCGGTCGAGGCCGTCAGCCGCGACGGTCCGCTGTTCGCCGGCGCCCTGGCCGCCTGGGCGCTGCTGCTGGGCGGCTGGATGGTGATCGTCGAGCGCCTGCGCCGGATCTTTGGGACGCTGACCGCCGGCGACCCCTTCCATCCTGACAATGTGGTGCGCCTGCGCCTGATCGGCCTGGTGCTGGCTGGCCTGGAAGTCGGTCGCTACGTCTTTTCGGGCCTGGCCCGCTGGCTGGCCCCCAAGGCCAAGGTCATCGACGACAGCTTCACACTGACGGCCTGGTTCTCGGTGCTGGTGGTGTTCGTCCTGGCCGAGGTCTTCCGCGAGGGCGCCCGCCTTCGTCGCGAAGCCGAACTCACGATCTGATCCGGAGCGCGAAACCGCATGCCTGTCCGCGTGAACCTCGACCGCGTTCTGCTGGAACGCCGCATGTCGCTGACGGAGCTCTCCGATCGCGTGGGCGTGACGATCGCCAACCTCTCGATCCTGAAGACCGGCAAGGCCCGCGCCGTCCGCTTCTCGACCCTCGACGCCCTGTGCCGCGAGCTGCAATGCCAGCCTGGCGACCTGCTGAGCTACGAAAGCGGCCCGCCGGCCAGCTACGATGATGACGAACTCGAGGGCTGACTAATACGCCCGACCCTGGCCGTCCTCGCGCCATTTGAGGATCAGCTGGCGATTGCGGAATTCGAAGGCTTCCAGGCGGTTCAGGAAGCTCATGCCCAGCAGGGAACCGTCCATCGGGGCCTTGTTGACCATCACCCGGAAGCCTTCCAGCTTGATGGCTCCAACCTCCATCGTCGTGGCGTCATAGGCCGCGCCATAGCCGACGCCGTTGGCGGTCTGAGCCTTGTAGCCGTAGTTCAGCGTATCGACCGGGATGCCGATGCGCTTGGCGTCGGCCGGGCTGAGCACGGTCTCGGTGGCGCCGGTGTCGACCATGAACCGCACGCGCTGGCCATTGATCAGGCCGTCGACGACATAGTGGCCGCCTTCGCCTTGCGGAACCACGAGGGTGCGCTCCTCGGTCTGGACCGGCGAGCCGACATTGAAGGCCAGCTGCAGCTGGCGCGGCACGCTGGCCAGCTCGGCGCGATAGGCGTAGCCCAGCGCCAGCACGGTGATGACGCCCAGCCAGATCGCCACATGCTTCAGGTGCTGGCCCAGCGAGCCTTGCAGGCCGCGCATCAGCACCGACGAGATCAGCACCACGATGCCCACCCGGTAGAGCAGGGACATCTTGCTGTCGTCGCTCTGAAGGGCCTCGGGGAAGGCGCGGCTCAAGGCGAAGACCAGCACGCCGATCCCGGCCAGAAAGCCCAGCCACAGCCAGAGGCCGCCACGCGGCGCCGACAGTCCAGGGGGCGAAGGACGCTTGAACGTCGGCTGCTGGGGCCCTGTATTCCGTGGCGCCGGGGCGGGGGTGTCCGGTTGGTCCCAGGGACCGCGCTTTTCCGTCATCTCAGTTCAAGCGCCGTTTCTTCAGCAAGGTTGCGCGATCCATCGAACGGATCTCGACCTCGAAGAGATCGCCCTCGCGCAGCACCTTCAGAGGCACGGTGACGCCCGCTGGGCCCAGCGCCCACAGGGCGGTGTAGAATTCGGCGAGGTCGGAGACCGGCATGCCGTCGACGGCCAGGATCAGGTCGCCGGCCTTCAGCTCGGCGCGAGCGGCCGGGCCGTTGGGCGAGACGCCGACCACGACGACGTGGTTCTCGGTCTCCTGGGCGAAGACCCCCAGCCAGGGGCGGGGCGCGTGCGGGGACTTGCCGCGCGCCAGTTCGTCCAGGATCGGCGGCAGCAGTTCGGCGGGCACGAACATGTTGATCGGACGCGCCTGCCCCTCGTTGTCGCGGCCTTCCAGGGTCAGGGAGCCCAGGCCCACGAGGTCGCCCTTGGGGCCGATCAGGGCCGCGCCGCTCCAGTGCGGATGCGCGGGGCCGGTGATGATGGCGTCGTCCAGCAGGTATTCCCAGTAGCCGGCGAAGGGCATGCGGGCCATGACCTTGGCGGCGACCGCATGGGTGCGGCCGCCGGCGCCGGCGGCGATCACCGAGTCGCCGGTGTCCAGGTCGCGGGCGCTGCCGATGGTGATGGCCGGCAGGTCCAGCGGCTCCAGCGCCTGAACCAGGCCCAGGCCGGTCTGGTTGTCCAGTCCCAGCACATGGGCCGGCACGCGTCGGCCGTCGTTGCGCGTCAGGATGACCTGGTCGGCCTCGGTGATCAGATAGGCCATGGTCAGGACCAGGCCGCCCGGGCTGACCACCACGCCGTTGCCGATGCGCTCGGTCCCCAGGATCGACGCCGTATAGGCGTCGGCGGGCACGGTCGCCTCCAGAGCGACCATCGAGGCCAGCGCCTGGTCCAGGTCGAAGCGATAGGCTTCGGCCGAGGGACGCAGGCGGGCTTCGACTTCATGGCCTTCGAACGGGGTCGTCACGTCAAACTCCTAACTCTGAGTTTGGAATCTGGGACCGATACCCCGTCCGGGCAAGGGCGAAAGGGGGGCTTAAGCCCCGATCGCCGCGCGTTGCAGCACGAACAGCTCGTTGATGCCCTTGTCGGCCAGGCTGTACAGCGACTCGAACTCGGCGCGGGTGAAGCCGCGCTTTTCGCCCGTGGCCTGGATCTCGACGATGTCGCCGGCGCCCGTCAGAACGAAGTTGCTGTCGGCCTCGGCGCTCGAGTCTTCCTCGTAGTCCAGGTCGAGGACCGGGGTGTCCTTGAAGACGCCGCACGACACGGCCGCCACCTGGCCCAGGATCGGGTCGGTCTTCAGCACGCCCTCTTCCAGCAGGTAGTTGACCGCCAAGCGCAGGGCGACCCAGGCGCCGGTGATGGCGGCGGTGCGGGTGCCGCCGTCGGCCTGGATGACGTCGCAGTCGAGGCTGATCTGGCGCTCGCCCAGGGCCTTCATGTCGACGACGGCGCGAAGGCTGCGGCCGATCAGGCGTTGGATCTCCTGGGTGCGGCCGCTCTGCTTGCCCGAGGCGGCCTCACGGCGACCGCGGGTGTGGGTGGCGCGCGGCAGCATGCCGTATTCGGCGGTGACCCAGCCGGCGCCCTTGTTGCGCATCCAGCCCGGGACGTTCTCCTCGACCGTGGCGGTGACCAGGACTTTCGTATGGCCGAAGCTGACCAGGCACGAGCCTTCGGCATAGCGGTTGACGCCGGTTTCCAGCGTAACGGCGCGCAGCTGGTCGGGGGCGCGTTCAGACGGACGCATGGGGAAACTCCGGTATGGTTTGAATTCGCTGGGTGGCCGCTTATCCTATTGAAGACCGCACATGAAAGAGGGCGTCCGCTTTTGTTCGCCGACCGGGTCCTGAACGACACGCCGCCCATGGTTATGGAATGACGCATCTCTTCCCGGGGCCGATCGTCCGCACGCCGGGCCTCACCGAGCTGGACAGCCGCGCCCGCGACATCTTCCGTCGGGTCGTCGAGTCGTACCTGGAGACGGGCGAGCCGGTGGGTTCGCGCACCCTGTCGCGGGCCGGCCTGGCGCTGTCGCCGGCCTCGATCCGCAACACCATGCAGGACCTGGCGCAGCTGGGCCTGCTGGACGCGCCCCACACCAGCGCCGGACGACTGCCGACCCATGCGGGCCTGCGGATGTTCGTCGACGGCCTCCTGGAAGTCGGCGACGTGGCCGAGGCCGACAAGCAGGCCATCGAAGCGCGTCTGGCCGTGCGCGGGCGCTCGTTCGAAGAAGCCCTGGCCGAGGCGTCGTCCGTGCTCTCCGGCCTGGCCGGTGGAGCGGGGATCGTGGTCACGCCCGTCCGCGAGGGCGGGGTCAAGCACGTGGAGTTCGTGCCGCTGGGCGGCGGCCAGGTTCTGGCGGTCATGGTGTTCGAGGACGGCCAGGTCGAGAACCGGCTGATGCGCCAGGCTCCGGGCGTGACGCCCTCGGCTCTGCAGGAGGCGTCGAACTTCCTCAACGCCCGCCTGCGCGGCCGCACCCTGTCGGAAGCCCGCAGCGAGATGGACCACGAGCTGGGCGCGGCCCGCCGCCAGCTGGACGAGACCGCCGCGCGCCTCGTGGAGGATGGCCTGGCCGCCTGGAGCGGCGGCGAGGGCGACGCGCGTTCGCTGATCGTGCGCGGACAGGCCAATCTGCTGGCCGACGCCCGGGCCCGCGAAGACATCGACCGCGTGCGTCAGCTGTTCGACGATCTGGAGCAGAAGGGCCAGCTGATCGGCCTGCTCGACGACGTGCGCGACGCCGAGGGCGTTCGCATCTATATCGGGGCGGAAACGCGGCTCTTTTCGCTTTCGGGTTCCTCGGTGATCGCGGCGCCCTATATGACGGGCCGACAGAAGGTGCTGGGCGCGATCGGCGTGATCGGGCCTGCGCGCTTGAACTACGCCCGTGTCATTCCGTTGGTGGACTATACCGCCCGGGTGCTCGGGCGGATGATGGATGGATAAGGACTGTACGAGATGACCGACGAGCAAACGCCGGCTGAAGACGTGGCCTTCGAGGGCGCGGAAGACTTTGGCGACGCCTCGCAAGAGATCGCGGCGCTGCAGCTGGAAGTCGCCGCCCTGAAGGAACAGGCGCTACGCTACGCCGCCGAGGCCGAGAACACCAAGCGTCGCGCCGAGCGCGAGATGAATGACGCCCGGGCCTATGCGATCCAGAAGTTCGCCCGAGACCTGCTGGGCGTGGCCGACAACCTGTCGCGCGCCACGGCTCATAGCCCGAAGGACTCGGCCGACGCGTCGGTGAAGAACTTCATCGTCGGCGTCGAGATGACCGAGAAGGAGCTGCAAGGCGCCTTCGAACGCAATGGTCTGAAAAAGATCGATCCGCCTCAGGGCGAGAAGTTCGACCCGCACCTGCATCAGGCGGTCATGGAGCAGCCCTCGACCGAGGTCGCCGCCGGCGGCGTGATTACCGTGCTGCAGGCCGGCTACGAGCTGATGGGCCGTCTGGTCCGTCCGGCCATGGTCGCCGTGGCGGCCAAGGGCTCGACCGGCCCCGGCGAACAGGCCGCTGCGGCCAATCCCTATGCCGGCGCGGCTTCGGACGGTGACAATTCGGGCGGGTCTTTCGACACGAAAGCCTGATCCTGCTGACGGTCGCGCGCCTTCTGATCGGCGCGCGACCACAGCCGCTCGTGAATGTTGAAGGCCACCGTCTGGACCATCGGTTCGACGATCCCGACCGCCAGGGCGATGCGCCAGTCGCGGGTCAGGGCGTAGGCGACGGCGATCGCCACGGTCAGGTGCATGGACGCGTAGGTGGCGGTCTTGAGGTAGAGGCGCATGGTTTGCGCTCCTAATTGATAATAATTCTCAATATTGGCGCTGATTTCCCGTTGCGCAAGGGGCCCCGCCCCCTTCCCCACGCGCGCGATTTCGCTAATGTCGGCGGTCCATTCTCAACGGGGCCGTGCAGGACGATTCTCCTGGGCGGTCAGGGCGTCGGACCGGATTATGAAGCTTACGATCGAACGGGCGGCGCTCCTGAAGGCGCTGAGTCACGTGCAAAGCGTCGTCGAGCGCCGCAACACCATCCCGATCCTGTCGAACATCCTGTTGTCGGCCGAAGGCAGCACGCTGTCGTTCTCGGCCACCGACCTGGACATGGAGATCATCGACGAGGGCCTGGCCCAGATCGACGTGCCCGGCCAGATCACTGCGCCCGCCCACACCCTGTACGAGATCGTTCGCAAGCTGCCAGACGGCGCCGACGTCTCGCTGAGCTTCAGCGGCGATGATCCGCGCCTGGTTATCCAGGCCGGCCGTTCGCGCTTCAACCTGCCGGTGCTGCCGGCCGGCGACTTCCCGGTGATGAGCAGCGATGGTCTGTCCAGCCGCATCGCGGTCGACACCAACGAGCTGATGCGGCTGATCGACAAGACCCGCTTCGCGATCTCGACCGAAGAGACCCGCTACTATCTGAACGGCCTCTATATCCACACCGTGGTCGAGGGCGACGAGACCAAGCTGCGCGCCGTGGCCACCGACGGCCACCGCCTGGCTCTGGCCGAGATGCCGGCGCCGGAAGGCGCGGCGGGCCTGGCCGGCGTGATCGTGCCGCGCAAGACCATCGCCGAGGCTCGCCGCCTGATGGAATCGGCCGGCGAGACGGTCGACGTCCAGCTGTCGCCGCAGAAGGTCCGCTTCGAATTCGGCGCGGCCGCCCTGACCTCCAAGGTCATCGACGGCGCCTTCCCCGACTATCTGCGCGTCATCCCGCGCGACAACGCCAAGATCCTGACGCTGGACAACGACCTGTTCGCCAAGGCCGTCGACCGCGTGGCCACCATTTCGGCCGAGAAGAGCCGCTCGGTGAAGCTGGCCGTCGAACCGGGCCGCATCACCCTGACCGTCCGCAACATGGAAGCCGGCCAAGCCGTCGAAGAGGTCGAGGTCGACTACGACGGCGAGCCCTTCGAAATCGGCTTCAACGCCCGCTACCTGCTGGACGTCTGCGGCCAGATCGCCGGCCCGCAGGCCGAGTTCCGCTTCGCCGACCCGGCCAGCCCGACCCTGGTGGTCGATCCGGTCGACCCGGGCGTGAAGTACGTGCTGATGCCGCTGCGGGTCTGATCCCGCAGTTTGGCTTTGAAAGAAACAAACGGGCGCTTCGAGCGCCCGTTCTGCTGTTGGGGATACGCTCCATGAAGACGCTGCTTGCCGCCTCGGCCGCTGTCCTGGCCCTCGCCGTCGCCATTCCCGCCGCCGCGCAACAGGTCGAGCGCCGCGAGATGGGCAATCAGATCCTCGAGAACGTGCCGGTCGCTGCGCTAGCGATCCGCGAAGGCCTGGCCCGCTACCAGAACGCTCGCTCGGCATACTTCGACGATTGGCTCCCCAACGGCGGCATGCTGATCACCACGCGGTTCGGCAACACCAACCAGCTGCACACCGTGGCCTCGCCCGGCGCCGATCGCAGCCAGATCACCTTCTATGACGAGCCGGTCGGCGCCACCCACACCCTGCCGGGCGGCCAGATCCTGTTCTCCAAGGACACCGGCGGCGACGAGTGGTTTCAGCTGTTCCTGCTGGGCGAGGACGGCAAGACCGTCCAGCTGACCGAGACGGGCACGCGCAACGGCTCGCCGGCCTGGTCCAAGGACGGTTCGGTGATCGTCTGGTCGCGCTCGACCAAGGGTTCGGGCGATTCCGACGTGCTGATGCGCGACGCCGCGGGCGCGACGAAGGTTATCTACAAGGGTCAGGGTCAGGTCTCGCCGCTGGCGGTGTCGGCCGACGGCAAGACGGTGCTGCTGGGCCGCTACTTCTCGATTTCGGAATCCAAGCGTTGGCTGCTTGACGTGGCCAGCGGCAAGCTGACCGAGCTCAATCCGCAGAAGGCCAAGGCCGCCAAGATCGCCTACAGCGGCGGCAGCTTCACGCCGGACGGCCGTTCGGTGCTGCTGCTGTCGGACGAGGGCTCTGACTTTCAGCGCCTGGTGCAGATCGACCTGGTCAGCGGTGCGAAGGTGAACCTTTCGGGTGAGCTTTCCTGGGATGTCGAGGATTTCGCCCTGTCCGCCGACGGGCGCATCCTGGCCTATGTTGTCAACGAAGACGGCTACTCGAAGCTGGTCGTGCGGGACTTCCGCACTCGTCGCGCCCTGCCGCAGCCCGAGCTGCCGGCCGGCGTGGTCTCGGGCCTGGCGTTCTCGTCGGACGCCTCGAAGCTGGGTTTCTCGCTGGCGACCCCGACCTCGGCGAGCGACGCGTGGAGCTGGGGCGTCACCGACGCCAAGCTGGAACGCTGGACCGCGTCGGAGCTGGGCGGCCTGGACGCCAAGGTCCTGGCGACACCTGATCTGATCCGCTTCCCGTCGTTCGACAAGCGCTCGATCCCCGCCTTCCTCTACAAGCCCAAGCTCGCCGCTGGCCAGCGGGCGCCGGTGATCATCGACATCCACGGCGGGCCGGAAGGCCAGTCGCGGCCGACGTTCAGCCCGATCCACCAGCACTTCGTCGGGGAGCTGGGCGCGGCGGTGATCGTCACCAACGTCCGCGGCTCTTCGGGCTACGGCAAGACCTACCTGAACCTCGACAACGCCGAGAAGCGCGAGGACTCGGTCAAGGACATCGGCGCAGTTCTGGACTGGATCAAGACCCAGCCGGATCTCGATCCGGCCCGTGTCGTGGTCTACGGCCAGTCCTATGGCGGCTACATGTCGCTTGCCGTCATGACTCACTATTCCGATCGCCTGGCCGGAGGCGTCGAGCGCTACGGCATCAGCAACTTCGTCTCGTTCCTGCAGAACACCGAGGCCTATCGCCGCGATCTGCGCCGCGCCGAATATGGCGACGAGCGCGACCCGAAGATGCTGAAGGCCTTCGAGACGATCTCGCCGATGAACAATGTCGGCAAGATCACCAAGCCGATGCTGGTCATGCAGGGCTGGAACGATCCGCGCGTGCCCAAGTCGGAATCGGACCAGGTGGTGGCCAAGCTGCGCGAGAAGGGCGTCGAGACCTGGTACGTGCAGTTCAAGGACGAAGGCCACGGCTTCGCCAAGAAGATCAACAACGACCGCCGCCGCGAGGTCGAGACCCAGTTCCTGCAGAAGGTCCTGGGGCTGCCGGAAGCGAAGTAGTCGACGTGGAGCTTGGCTTTCGGCATACTTAGCTGCATGGCTGAGAGCGCTGAATTCCTGGACGAAACCTTCCAAGCGCTGGCCGATCCGACCCGCCGCGCCATTCTGAGCCGGCTGGCTGAGGGGCCGGCCAGCGTCGGCGAACTGGCTGCGCCGTTCGCCATGGCCCTGCCGTCGTTCATGAAGCACCTGCGGGTTCTGGAGCGATCCGGATGGATCGTCACCGCCAAGTCGGGCCGCGTGCGGACCTGCACGATCGTCACCGACCGCTTCGCGGACGTCGGCGCCTGGGTCTACGGTTATCGCGGCTTGCTGCAGCGCTAGAGCCTTATTGCCAATCGTCATAAGGCCGCTAAGGTCCGTTTCGTAAAAAAACGGGAGGTGGCCTTGGCCAAGATCAACTACGTGACGGTCGGTTCGAACGACCTGGAGAAGGCCAAGGCCTTCTATGACGGCCTGCTGGGTTCGATCGGCATGAAGCCGCTGTACGAGCACCCCTCGGGCGGCCGCCTCTATCGCGGTGACGGCTTCATGTTCGGGGTGCTGGGTCCCTATGACGGCAATCCGGCCTGCGTCGGCAACGGCATGATGGGCGGCTTTGCGTTCGACACCGTCGAGGAGGTCGACGCCTTCCACGCCAAGGCCCTGGAGTTGGGCGGTTCGGACGAAGGCGCGCCGGGCGCGCGGATGCCCAAGGTCTATTTCGCCTATTTCCGCGACCTCGATGGCAACAAGCTCTGCGGCTACAAGATGGGGTGACCTTCGGTCTGTAGCTTCGGCCGGCGACACCGCTTAAGAACGCGCCATGGCGTCGGCCGCACTGCTTTCCCTGACCCTGACGGACTTCCGCTCCTACGAGCGCGCGCGCCTCGAAACCGGGGGGCGCAGCGTCTACCTGTTCGGCGCCAATGGCGCGGGCAAGACCAATCTTCTCGAAGCGATCAGCCTGCTGACCCCGGGCAAGGGCCTGCGCGGCTCCAGCATGGCCGAGGTCGGCCGCCGCCTGCCGGGCGAGGCCGTCGGCCGGGCGTGGGCTGTCGCCGCCGAGGTCGAGAACGGTGAGGACGCGCCGATCCGCATCGGCACCGGCGTGGAGCAGGGCGGAGCCTCGCGCCGCACCGTCCGCCTCGAGGGCGAGACCGTTCCGCCGGGCCGCCTGGCCGACCATGTCCGGCCAATCTGGCTGACGCCGGCCCAGGACCGCCTGTTCTTGGAGGCGGCCTCCGAGCGTCGCCGGTTCTTCGACCGCCTGGTCTTCGCCGGCGAGCCGGCCCACGCCGCCAACGCCAACGCCTATGACAAGGCCCAGCGCGAGCGCATGCGCCTGCTGACCGATGCGGCCGATGTCGGGGCCGCGCCAGACGCGACCTGGCTCAATGCCCTGGAAGCCCGGCTCGCCGAAGCCGGCGCCCTGATGTCCCAGGCCCGCGCCCGCACGCTGCAAGCCTTGCAGGCCGAGATCGACGGTCGCGGCGATCGGCCGTTCCCGCAAGCGCGCCTGGCTCTGACCGGGGAGTGGGAAAAGCTTGCTTTGGAAGGGGTCCCGTTCGCCGAGATCGAGGAACGCTTAGCCGCTGCGCTCACCGTTGCGCGGGCCCGTGACGGGGCTGCCGGGCGGGCTCTGACCGGTCCGCATCGCGGCGATCTGGCCATCTTCCACGTCGAGAAGGACCGTCCGGCGGCGGAATGCTCGACCGGAGAGCAGAAAGCCCTGATTCTGAACCTCGTTCTGGCCCAAGCGGCGCGACTTTCGCGTGCGGAATCTGCGCCGAATCCTGTAATACTACTGGACGAAGTCGCCGCGCATCTCGACCTGACTCGTCGAGCCGCGCTGGCCGACGAACTGACGGCGCTCAAGCTCCAGGCCTTCCTCACCGGCACGGACGAGTCGCTGTTCGACCATCTCAAGGGTCGGGCGCTAGGCGTTCGCGTGTGCGACGCCGGCCTGACTACTCTGGAAGACGAATGACCGAGAACACCGAAGACCAAGTTCCCGAACTGGCCCCGGAAATGACCACCGAGGAAGCCGCCGCCCAGTACGGCGCGGACTCGATCAAGGTGCTGAAGGGCCTCGACGCCGTCCGCAAGCGCCCGGGCATGTACATCGGCGACACCGACGACGGTTCGGGTCTGCACCACATGGTCTACGAGGTGGTCGACAACGCCATCGACGAGGCCCTGGCCGGTCACGCCACCAAGGTCCAGGTGATCCTGAACGCCGACGGCTCGGTGACGGTCACCGACGACGGCCGCGGCATCCCCGTCGACATGCACGAGGGCGAAGGCGTCTCGGCGGCCGAGGTCATCATGACCCAGCTGCACGCCGGCGGTAAGTTCGACCAGAACAGCTACAAGGTCTCGGGCGGCCTGCACGGCGTCGGCGTCTCGGTCGTCAACGCGCTGTCGGACTGGCTGGAGCTGCTGATCCACCGCAATGGCAAGGTCCACCAGATGCGCTTCGAGCGCGGCGATGCGGTGACCTCGCTGGCGGTCACGGGCGACTCGCCGGTGCGCGAGGATGGGCCCAAGGCTGGCGAGACGCTGTCGGGCACGGAAGTGACCTTCTTCCCGTCGCGCGACACCTTCGCGTTCATCGAATTCGACCGGAAGACCCTGGAGCACCGCCTGCGCGAGCTGGCGTTCCTGAACTCGGGCGTGACGATCTATTTCCGCGATCTGCGCGACGCCGAGCCGTGGGAAGAAAAGCTGTTCTACGAGGGCGGCATCGAGGCGTTCGTCCGCCACCTGGACAAGGCCAAGACCCCGCTGCTGAAGGCCCCGATCGCGGTGCGCGGCGTCAAGGACAAGGTCGAGATCGACCTGGCGATGTGGTGGAACGACAGCTACCACGAGCAGATGCTGTGCTTCACCAACAACATCCCGCAGCGGGATGGCGGCACGCACTTGTCGGCCTTCCGCGCGGCCCTGACCCGGATCATCACCGGCTATGCCGAGAGCTCCGGCATCATGAAGAAGGAAAAGGTCAATCTGGGCGGCGAAGACGCCCGCGAAGGCCTGACCTGCGTGCTCTCGGTCAAGGTGCCCGACCCCAAGTTCAGCTCGCAGACCAAGGACAAGCTGGTCTCGTCCGAAGTGCGTCCCGCCGTGGAGAATCTCGTCTCGGAAGGCCTGGCGACCTGGTTCGAAGAGCATCCGAACGAGGCCAAGCAGATCGTCAGCAAGATCGCCGAGGCCGCCGCGGCCCGCGAAGCCGCCCGCAAGGCGCGCGAGCTGACCCGCCGCAAGAGCGCGCTCGACATCACCTCGCTGCCCGGCAAGCTGGCCGACTGCTCCGAGCGCGATCCGGCCAAGTCCGAAATCTTCATCGTCGAGGGTGACTCGGCCGGCGGCTCGGCCAAGCAGGCCCGCAATCGCGACAATCAGGCTGTCCTGCCCCTGCGCGGCAAGATCCTGAACGTCGAGCGGGCGCGCTTCGACAAGATGCTGTCGTCCGACCAGATCGGCACGCTGATCACGGCCCTGGGCGCTGGCATCGGCCGAGACGACTTTAATCCGGACAAGGTGCGCTACCACAAGATCGTGCTGATGACCGACGCCGACGTCGACGGCGCCCACATCCGCACCCTGTTGCTGACCTTCTTCTACCGGCAGATGCCGCAGCTGATCGAGCGCGGCTACATCTACATCGCTCAGCCGCCGCTCTACAAAGCCGCCAAGGGCAAGTCCTCTCGCTATCTGAAGGACGACAGCGAGATGGACGCGTTCCTGGTCGACGAAGGCGTCGACGGGGCCGAGCTGGACCTGGCCTCGGGCGAGCGCATGACCGGCCAGGACCTGCTGGCCCTGGTGCAGAGCTGCCGTTCGGCCAAGGGCAATATCGACCGCCTGGCGGCGCGCGCCCCGGCCTCGGCCATCGAGCAGGCGGCCCTGGCTGGCCTGCTGGGTGAGACCCCTGACGCCGCGGCCGCCGCCACGCGCCTGGATCTCTACGCCGAAGAGGGCGATGGTCCCTGGTCGGGCGAGCGCGCCGATACGGGCTTCGTGTTCAGCCGCGTGCGTCGCGGCGTGTCCGAGCGCGTGGTGCTGGACGACGTGCTGCTCCACGCCGCCGACGCCCGCCGCCTGGCCGAACGCGCCGTCAAGCTGGCCGAGATCTTCTCGGGGAGAGCCGTGTTCCGCCGTAAGGACAAGTCGACGACCGTCCGTGGTCCGCTCGACCTGGTCAATGCGGTGCTGGACGCCGGCCGCAAGGGCCTGACCATCCAGCGCTACAAGGGTCTGGGCGAGATGAACCCCGACCAGCTGTGGGAAACGACGCTGGACGTCGAGGCCCGCACCCTGTTGCAGGTGCGGGTCAACCACGCCGACGACGCCGACGACATGTTCAGCCGTCTGATGGGCGACCTGGTCGAGCCCCGCCGCGAGTTCATCCAGGAGAACGCTCTGGACGCCGAGGTCGACGTCTAGGTGTAGTAAGGCCCTACAAACGATTGTTTCCTGAGCGCCGGGCGCCCGTTTTGCGGGCGTCCGGCGTTTTTCGTTTGCTAAACGTGTTCGCGTTTTCGGTGTGGCTCTCGGTGTCATCGCGCGGTGATGACGAGGGCGTCATCTTGCGTCGATCGGGCCGATTCGCCCGAAAGTTCGCGTGGGGGCGCGCCTTCAATGGAACAGGACGCCAGTCTTCGTCCGGAACGCATACTGGATCTTTCCGAGCGCCTCTCCAGCGTGGCGGGCGCGAAGATCGGCGAGATCGCGCGGGTCAATCGCGCCGCCAAGATGCTGGCGATCAACGCCCTGATCGTCGCCGCGCGTGCGGGGGAGGCCGGCAAGGGCTTCGCCATCGTCGCCGAGGAATTCAAGAAGATCTCGACCGAGATCGACGTCGTGGCTGGCGCGCTGGAAAGCCAGGTTCGCGCAGACCTCGACGAACTGTCGGCGATCGGCGGGGCGATTCTCGGCCATATGCGCGGCCAGCGCCTGGCGGACCTGGCCCTGAACGCCATCGAGATCGTCGACCGCAACCTCTATGAGCGCACCTGCGACGTTCGCTGGTGGGCGACGGACTCCGCGGTGGTCGCCTGTCTGGGGGATGCAGACGGCGGCGCTCGCGGCTACGCCAGCGAGCGGCTGGGCGTCATTCTGGATGCCTATACTGTCTATCTGGACCTGTGGATCTGCGACGCGCGGGGGCGCGTGGTCGCCAATGGCCGGCCGGACCGCTACGCCGGTGTCGTGGGCCAGTCGGTCGCCGACGCGCGCTGGTTCCAGGATGGCCTGCGCACTCAGACGGGCGATGACTTCGTGGCCTGCGATATCGAGACCAATCGCCTGCTGGGCGGCGCGCCGGTCGCGACCTACGCCACGGCCATTCGCGAAGGCGGCCAGGCCAAGGGCCGGGTGTTGGGCGTGCTGGGCGTGCACTTCGACTGGCGTCCCCAAGCCCAGGCCGTGGTGGACGGCGTCCGCCTCACCAGTGAGGAGCGCGAACGCTCGCGCGTGATGCTGCTGGATCAAAAAGGCCGGGTCCTGGCCGCTTCAGATCATCGAGGCGTTCTGAGCGAGATTTTCCCCCTGGATACTTCGGCGGGGCCGATGGGTAGTTACGCCGACGGCGATGTGACTGTGGGCTATGCTCTAACGCCCGGTTACGAGACCTATGGCGGGCTGGGTTGGTACGGTTGTCTTGTCCAGCGCCGGGAAGTTCAGGCTTTGGCCGTATCTGCGGCCTGATCTTAACCAGATCTGTTGCGGTTAATTCGAACTGAGTGATCGCGTGTTGGGCGAAAGCGATCGGATTTGCGGCATTTACTATAGAATCTGAGCGAACGCCGTTGCCATAACGCGTTCACCGTGGTTTTTTAGGGCTAACTGAGCCGCCGATTAAAAGTTCCAGTTTTCCAGGCACGGCGGCCCCCGCGTCACAATCCTAGTCTATTAACTCTGTTTACGTGCTCTAGCGGGCGGTTGCCGCAGGCTAGTGTGTTCTTCTGGGTACGGTTCAGCTCAGAAATCTACGAAAAAGCGTAAACCGGGCTAGAGCATTCGTTTACGTTGTCCTAAAGGGACGTCGTTCAATTGGAGGGAGCAGTCATGGCTTCTCGTCACATCCGCGCTATCGCCGTCAGCCTGGCCGTCGCGCTCGCGCCGATGAGCGCTGGCCACGTTCTGGCTCAAACCGTCGCGACCGCAGCGTCGCTGCAGACCACGATCCAGACCGCCGCTCGTTCGGCCGCCGCCCAGCCGGGCTTCGCCCGCCTGAGCGCCCAGGCGAAGGCCGCCGCCATCCAGGCCGCCATCGCTGGCGCCCTGGCCGGCACCGGCGCCTCGTCGGAAGTCATCGCCGCCGCACTGGTGCAAGCGGTCGCCGCTGGCACGGTCAGCGCCGGCGTGGCCATCCAGGTCACCGCCCAGGTGGCTCCGGAAATGGCCCAGCAAGTGGCTCAGGCTCCGGCCGTGCAGGCGCAGCTGGCCGCCACCGGCCAAGCGGCCACTGTCACCCAGACGGCTTCGACCACCGACGCCGGCGCGCCCAGCGTGCTGGTCAGCCTGCAAGGCGCCGCCTCGACGGCCCCGGCCGGCGGTGAAGCTGGCGCTGGCGCTGGCGGCGGTACGACGACGGTCGCGCCCGCGCCTTACGATCCGTGCGCCGGCGTGGTCGCCGCTTACTGCGGCAACTAATTAGCTAACAGTCTCGAGGCGGACCGGAGCGTCACGACGCGCGCCGGCCGTCTCTTCCTGGTGGGGATACTTCAATGCGACTCCTAACGTGCTCGGCCATCGCGGCCTGCATCGCCTTCACTGCGCCGCAAATCGCCCAGGCGCAGGATCTCGGCTCGAACTTCAAGCGCGACAAGAACGTCAGCGTCCGTCAGCGCCCGCGCCCCGATTACGAGGCGACCGGCCAAAAGACCGGCGGCTTCACTGTCTATCCGCGCGTGACCGTGGATCTCGAGCACAACGACAACATCTACGCCGTGGCGTCGGGTGAAACCGACGACACCATCTGGCGCGTGAAGCCGGAATTGGCTGTGCGTTCGGACTGGTCGCGCCACGCTCTGGGCTTCTTCGCCGGCGGTAACGTGATCCGCTACTCGGACAACGGTTCGGAAGACGCCGAAGAGTTCACGCTGGCCGCCAACGGTCGCGTCGACATCGCGCGCGGCTCGAACATCACCGGCTCGATCCAGGCTCAACAGCTGATCGAACCGCGGACGTCGATCACCGCCGGTTCGCCGGCCGGCGCGACGCCCAAGCCCGTGCAGTACAACCTGGTCACCGGCAGCGTGGCTCTGGTGAAGGAATTCAACCGTCTGCGCCTCACCGGTCGCCTGGACGACAAGGACTTCAACTACGAAGACCAAGGCAGCCCGCTGTTCAATCAGAACAACCGGGATCGCAACGAGTTCTCGTACGGCGGTAAGGCCGAGTACGCGCTGAGCCCCGATACGGCGCTCTACGCCATCGCGACCGGCAACAAGAAGTCGTACGACACCAACGCTCCGGCGTTCGATCGCAGCTCGGACGGCTATGTCGTCGGCGTCGGCGCCAACTTCGACCTGTCGGAAGTCATGCGCGGCGACCTGCAGGTCGGCTACATGAAGCAGTCCTATGATCAGGCCGCCTTCAAGGCCATCGACGGCTTCAACGCCGTTGGCCGCCTCGAGTGGTTCCCGACCCAGCTGACCACGATTGGTCTGAATGGTTCGCGGACGATCGAAGAATCGGTTGCGCCGCTCTCGCCGGGCTTCATCTCGAACAATATCGGCGCCTCGATCGATCACGAGCTGCTGCGCAACGTCCTGCTGTCGGCCAACGCCAGCTACGGCAAGGACGCCTATGAGCAGATCGACCGCGACGACAAGCGGACCAACGTCTCGGCGACCGCCACCTATCTGGTGAACCGTCGCGTGGGTCTGTTCCTGACCTACAACTATCTGAAGCAAGAATCGCAGGGTAACCCTGTCCAGCGTGGCGCCTCGTTCTCGGTGAACAAGATCACCGCTTCGGTCGCCCTGCAGTTCTAAGCACGTCCACGAAACGGCAAGGTTTGCCGAATACTGAGAGTACCTATGGACGGCTCTGGCTTTGAAACTTCGAACGCTCCGGTGAAAGACACCGGAGCGTTATCTTTTGACCTGAACATCGCGATCGCGACGTTCAGGCGGCGCTTCCGACTGTTCGCGGCCGTGGCCGTGGTGGTGTTCGCGGCGGTGGTGTTGTTCACCCTGCAGCAGACGCCCAAGTTCACCGCGATGGCCCAGGTGATGCTGGATGTCCGCAAGGAACAGGTCACCGACATGAGCGCGGTGCTCTCGGGCCTGCCGGCGGATTCGTCCGTCGTCGACACCGAGGTCGAGGTGCTCAAGTCGCGCTCTCTGGCTGGGCGCGTCGTCAAGGATCTGAAGCTCGAAGACGATCCGTACTTCAATCCCTACCTGCCCAACGCCAAGGGCGCGGCCGCGTGGCTCTCGTCGCTGAAGAAAGCGGCTGCGCCGACGGCCACCAAGGATCCGATCGAGCTTCAGCGCCAGAGCGAACAGATCGTCGACAACGTACTGAGCGGCCTCAAGGTCCGCCGCGCGGGTCTGACCTACCTGATCTCGATCGAGTACACCCACACCGACCCGAAGCGCGCGGCCGATCTGGCCAACGCCTTCGCCAATCTGTACCTGACCGAACAGCTGGAAGCGAAGTTCGACGCCACGGCCAAGGCCAACGAATGGCTGGACACGCGCGTCGCCGAGCTTCGGGGCCAGGTCCAGCAGGCTGACGCTGCGGTTCAACAATACAAGATCGCCAACAACCTGCTCAGCGCTCAGGGCGCGACCCTGACCGAGCAGGAGATTTCCGGCCTCAACCAGCAACTGGCCCTCAGCCGCGCGTCGCAGGCCGAGACCGACGCCCGCCTTTCGATCGCTCGTCAGCAGCTGGCGCGCGGCAGCACGGGTGAAGATGTCGGCGAGTCGCTGAATTCGCCGGTCGTCCAGCAACTGCGCAAGCAGCGTTCGGAGAAGAGCGCCCAGGTCGCCGATCTGGGTGGCCGCTACGGCGACCGCCACCCTGACCTGCTGAAGGCCAAGCGCGAGCTGGCCGACATCGACGTGCAGATCCAGGCCGAAATCCGCCGGATCATCTCTAACCTGGAAGCTCAGGCCCAAGTCGCCCGCCAGCGCACCGGCTCCGTCGCCGGCAGCGTTTCGCAGTCGAAGGGCACGCTGGCCGGCAACAACCGCGCCGCGATCGGCCTGGCCGAACTGGAGCGCAAGGCGGAGTCGGTCAAGACGCTGTACGAAAGCCTGTTGGCCCGCTTCAAGCAGACCACGGCCCAGGACGGCATCGAACAGGCCGACGCCCGCGTGGTGTCGCCGGCCAAGATCCCGACCAATCCCAGCTATCCCAAGCCGTCGCTGAACCTGGCCCTGGGTCTGGTTCTGGCGCTGGGCGCGGGCGTGGCGGCGATCGTGCTGGCCGAGATCCTGATGGCGGGCCTGTTCACCGAGGACGAAGTCGAGCGCCGTCTGGGCCTGCCCTATCTGGGCGCGGTGCCGAGCCTCGGCACCACGGTCGACGACGCCAAGACCCTGAAGGGCCTGACGCCGCCGGACTATCTGCTGGCCAAGCCGCTCTCCAGCTTCGCGGAAAGCCTGCGCAAGCTGCGTGCGTCGATCCTGTTCTCCAAGGTCGGCCAGACGGTGAAGGTCATCGCCGTGACCTCGTCGCTGCCGGGCGAAGGCAAGACCACCACCACCTTCTCGCTGGCCCGCACCCTGGCGACTTCGGGCGCCAAGGTCATCGTGGTCGACTGCGATCTGCGTCAGAGCGCCATCAGTCAGTTCCTCAAGGAGCCGGCCCAGGTTGGTCTGCTGGAAGTCCTGAACGGCGTCGCCACCCTGGATCAGGCGCTGATCACCGACGAAAGCGGCTGCCAGATCCTGCCGTTGGCCAAGTCGGCCTATACGCCGCGGGACGTTCTGGGGTCGGCGGCCATGCACCGCCTGCTGCAGGAGCTGCGTAGTCGCTACGAGATCGTGCTGCTGGACACCGCCCCGCTGCTGGCCATCGCCGACACGCGGATCCTGGCGCCGCATGCCGACGCCGTGGTGATGCTGGTTCGCTGGAAGAAGACGCCGATCAAGGCCGTGCAGTCGGCCTTGGCTCTACTGCAAGGCACTCAGGCGTTCATCGCCGGCGTGGCCCTGACGCAGATGGATCTGAAGGCCCAGTCCCGCTACGGCTACGGCGACTCCTATTATTACTACGCCAACTATCGAAAGTACTATGCGGACTAGGACGCGAACGGGCGAGGGCGCGCCGTCGCCCGGAGCATCCAGAAGTCGAAAACTACAAGCTTCTGAGGGCGCCGCGATCGGCGCCCTCGTTGCGTTGATGGTCGCTGAAGTCGCCGCGTTCGGGGCCAGCGACGTGGCGGTCGCCTCGGTGTTCGCCGCCCTTCACGCCCTCTTCCTGGTCGGCCTGCTGGCCAGCTGCGCCTGGGCCCGCAAGATCCCGAACGCATTGCTTGCGCCCTGGCCCGGCCTGATGTTCGCAGCCCTGATCATCGCCACCTGCTGGTCTCTGACCCCGTTCGGGCCGGGCGGCGCGCATCCCGTCTGGGCGTATCTCGGCGAAGGGGCAGGCGCGATCACCGTTGATCGTTCGACCCTGATCCTCAATGTCGTGCGCCTGTTAGGCCTGGGTTGCCTGTTCCTGGCGGCCCGCATCATCGGCGCTTCGGAGACCCGGCGACGGGCCCTGGTCTGGTGGCTGGTGCTGGCCTTGGGCGTCTTCGCCGCCTTGGCCATCATCAATCACGTCAGTTTCCGGCCCAAGGCGCGGCTGGTCGCCACCCTGCTTAGCCCCAATAGCGCCGCCACCCTGATGGGCGTCGGCGTCGTGTTCTCGGTGATGTTCTTCTCCCAGGCCCTGCAGCGCGCCGGCGGCTCGTTCCGCTTGGAGCGGCTGGGCCTGGACGCCAGTCTCAGCCTGGGCGTGGCGGCCGTCTTCGCCGTCGCCCTGGCCCTGACCGCTTCGCGGGCGGGCGTGTTCTCGACCGTGGTCGGTCTGGCCGTCCTGCTGACCTGGCAGGTGTTGGCCCAAGGGAGAAAGATCCGCGCCATCGCCATCGTCGGCGGCGCGGCCGCCCTGTTGGTGGTGATCGGCGTGGCGATGCGCAGCGCCGAGCTGACCGCCGCTCGCCTCGAGAATCTCGAGAACGATGTCGCAGTGCGCCAGCAGATCTTCGGGGCTCACTGGCAGGCCTTCCAGGCTTCGCCCTGGTTCGGCTTTGGCCTGGGCTCGTTCCCGGTCGTCAACCAGATGATCGTCACGACCGAGAACCTGCGGGTGTTGTTCGACGTCCGCGCCACCCACAACCTCTATCTGCAGTGGCTGGAGGAGGGCGGTATCGTCGGCGCCCTGTTCATGGCGGCCTGGCTGTTGACCGCCCTTTGGCGGGTGGCGGTCGAGGGCGTCAAGCCGGGCACGGCCGGGGCCATGGCCCGCGCGACCATCGCCGCGGCGCTGGTGGTGCTGCTGCATGGTCTTTCGGACTTCGCCGTCCAGGTGCCGGCGCTGCAGGCGCTGTTCGCCCTGGGCCTGGGCGCTATGACCGCCGTGGCGCCGTCGCGTCGGGCGAACAAGCCCGCGAGCTGGGGGATGCCGGCCTTTGCTGGCGCGGTGCTGGTGGTTGCCGCCCTGTTCGCCGCGCCGCTGGCGGCGTCGCGCTTCGGCGGCGATCTGTCGGCCCTGCCGACCGCCTCGGGCGAGGTCCTGGCCACCCGAATCGAAGCGGGTTTGGCCAGCAAGACCGCCGACCGTAAGGCGCTGGATCATCTGCTGGGTCTCAGCAAGCGCGAGACAGCCTTGCGTCCCGGTAACGGCGGCGCCTGGCTACGGCTGGCCGCAGTTGAGTTCCAGCGTGGCGACGTCGACGCCGCCAGTTTGGCTCTGGAGCATTCGCTGTCGGTGGCGCCGCTACAGACCAGCCTGTTCGTGGCCCGCACTCGACTGGCCTATGAGAACTGGCCGTCGCTCAGCCAGGCCGGACGCGATCAGGTGATGTACCAGGCGCGTGTCGAGTACGGCCGTCCCAATGGCGAGCGCCGTCTTACCGCCTTGGCCAACAGTATCCAGAACCGCTCGGGCCGCATCGGCCTGGCCTTCCTGATCGTGGGCGAACGCGCCGCCAAGGCGGCCCTGGCGCCAGCTCAATAGGCGTTCTCCGCCACCAACAGGCTGGGAATGGTCAGGAGAACGATCTTGGCGTCCTTCAGAATCGACCAGGTCTGGATGTAGTCGATATCGGCCTCGACCCGCCGGCGCATGGCCTCGACCGTCTGGGTGCCGCCGCGCAGCCCCTTGACCTGGGCCCAGCCCGTCAACCCCGGTCGCGTCTGATAGCGCGCGTAGTACTCGGGAATCTGCGCGCCGTAATAGTCGTCGTGGGCGGCGGCGTGCGGTCGGGGTCCGATCATCGACATGTCGCCGCGCAGCACGTTCAGCAGTTGCGGCAGCTCATCGATGCTGGTGGCGCGCAGAAGCCGGCCGATCCGCGTCACCCGTGCGTCGCCGCGCCGAGCCTGGGTCAACTCCGGGCCGTCCTCGCGGCAGTGCATGGTCCGCAGCTTCAGGATCTGGAAGCGCCCGCCGCCCAGGCCGCCGCGCATTTGACGGAAGAGGGCCGGGCCCGGCGACTCCAGCTTGATCAGCAGCGCCGCCAGCAGCAGCAGTGGCGCGAACAAGGCGAGCAGAAGGGCCGAGGCGGCGATGTCGAGCGCGCGCTTTCGCAAGTCCAGCGCGACCTTGGGAAGCGGCGCTCTGACATCGGGCGCGAGCAGCCCGGGATACGATCCCCCGTCCACCAGATGACCCTCGAATTTCCCCACCTGCCGGATGCTGTTTCCCAGTTCCGACGGAGAAAACGCTACTCCAAACATTCGAAAGCGTCGCGCGGAAAAAGCGAGAACAACCCTGGATATCCTTAATAGGAAATAGACTCTGTTATTTCATCAGCGATTAGCGGCGTCGCGATACATCAGTCTCATCAGGAGTGAGATCGATGATCGACGCCGAAATGACCTTCGTCTCTGTTGACGCCGCCGCACCGTCGCGCGGCAAGCGCATGGCGCCGCTGCTGGGCCTGGGCCTGGGCGCGGTCGTGTCCGCCGGTCTCTGGGCGGCTCTGGCCTTGACGGTCTCGCACCTCCTCTAAGAACGCGATCGTCCCAAAAAGCTGACGCCTTTACGGCCCGCTCCCAGCCAGGAGCGGGCCGTAAACGTATGGGCTCGAGATGGGCCACAACGCGGCGGCCAGACACGAAAAAGGCCCCGGACATCTGTCCGGGGCCTTTTGTGTTCTGAAGGATCGTCTCGACGGGATCAGGCGGTCGTCCACAGGGCGGTGCCGGGAACCTGGCGCTGAACCCAGCGGTAGTTCAGGTCTTCCCACGGCGTGGCCCAGGGAGTCAGATTGTCCAGCACCCAGTCGCCGGTCTTCAGCGAGATCATCAGCACGGCGTGGCTTTCGCCGCGGGCGGTAACGGCGACGGCCAGCGACAGGGCGCTTTCCGGCACGCCGGCAGCGATCAGCTGGCGGCGCTTCTCCAGCGCATAGTCTTCGCAGTCGCCGTACTTCTTGCCGTCGATGACGCGCGGCAGCGACCAGTATTCGGGCATGCCATAGAGGTCCATGTCGCTGGCCTTCTTGACCTCGCGATTGACCGACTGATTGACGAGGTTCAGCAGCTTCAGCTGTTCACGCTCGGCGCGGGCGGCCCATTGGCTGGTCGTGGGCGCAACTTCGAGGACGGGCGCGGCCATCGGACGCAGCTGGCCCGCCGGCACGAAATCCTCGATGTCGGCAAAGGTGAACGCCTCGACCTTTTCGACGGCGATGAAGCGTTGATCGTCTTCATCCTGCACGACGCCCGCCATGGCGGCGTCGAACCGCTGCTGGGCGGTCGAGCCAATCGACGAGGTCGGCGTCAGGCTGGCCGGCGCGGAAATGCCCATCAAGGCCAGTTGGCCGGTCGGCAGGCCGCAGGTCTGCACGTCGCGGCGGCACAGGTCGGCGAAGCCCGCCGGAGCGCCCACACCCTCGCCGCGCGGCTGAAACGGCATGCTGCCCGCCTGGGCGCTGGCGCCGATCATCATCGCGGCGGCGCTGATGACTCCGATAACAATCTTGCGCGTCTGGAACATGACGACCCCGCTGTGTTCGTGGGGTCAGTATTCATTCGCGCTGCCAATTTGAGCTGAATTTAGATGGTTTAATTCAAGTATTGTGGAATGGTAATTCTGGAATTAACTCAAATGACGGCCTAATTTACTTGGTAAATTTGCCAAGAATGATCGTGCTAAATTAAAGGTTAATACTCAAGAGCGACGTTGAACTACGTCGTCATCTCAGGCAAAATCGAGGAACTGGTCCCGGCGCGACGTCGCCATCCTGGCGAGCGTGATGTTCAAGTCCCTGTTCCGTCCCAAGCAACAGACTCGCAAGGCGGCCTCCACCGAGGGGCGCGTGGTTTACGCTGTCGGCGATGTCCATGGCCGGCTGGACCTGCTGGACGGCCTGATTGCGCGGATGACCGACGACTTCCAGGCCTTGGGGCGTCAGGACAAGCCGGTGCTGATCATGCTGGGCGACTATGTCGATCGCGGCGCCCAGTCCTCGGCGGTCATCGACCGCCTGATCGCCTTGCGTGGCCAGTCCCAGGATGGCCACTTCGAGTTCCGCGCCCTGATGGGCAATCACGAAGAGACCTTGCTGCACTTCCTGGACGATCCGATGGCTGGCCCGTCGTGGGTGGAATACGGCGGCGGCGAAACCATGGCCTCCTATGGCGTGCAGCGGCCCGTGGGACGCGCCGAGCCCGAAGTGTGGGAGCAGACGCGCCAAGCCTTCCGCGCCGCCTTCCCGCCGGCCCACGAGACTTTCCTGCGGCAGCTGGAGCTGATGGTCGTCTACGGTGACTACGTCTTCGTCCATGCGGGGGTGAAGCCCGGCCAGCCGCTGGAGCGCCAGGTCGCCGCCGATCTGCTGTGGATCCGCAACGAGTTCCTCGACAATCCGCACGGGCTGAAGGCCACGGTGGTTCACGGCCATACGCCGACCGAAGAGGTGTTCATCGGGCGCCAGCGCATCAACGTCGACACCGGCGCCTATGCGACCGGCGTCCTGACCGCCGTTAGACTTGACGGCGGTGAGCCCAAGATCATTCAGTTCAGTAAAGCGCGCGCCGCCTAAGGCTTTGCCTTGTTCATCTCGCGGTCACGTGCGATGTGGCAATTCAACTTCCGGGTCTGGTTCCTGTCAGGATGAGAAGCTTCGCCATGATCGGTGTTTCGAAACTTTCGCGCGCCTTTGCGATGATGCTGCTAGCTGCGTGCGTCATGCTCGGCGTCGCCGTCGCAAATCCCGCGCGCGCTCAACAGGCGGCGATCGGCAATACGCCGGTCAGCGCCGCGGCGCAGCCGGCTGACTACCTGCTCGGCCCGGCCGACAAGGTGCGGGTGACGGTCTATGGCGAGCCCTCGCTGTCGGGCGAGTTCTTCATCTCGGGCAGCGGCGTGATGTCCCTGCCGCTGATCGGCGAGATCCGGGCTGGCGGCATGACCCTGGGTCAGTTCCAGTCGGCCGTGCAGAAGGCCCTCAGCGACGGCTATCTGAAGGATCCGCGCGTCAGCGCCGAGGTCCTGACCTTCCGTCCTTTCTACATCCTGGGTGAAGTCGAAAAGCCCGGCACCTATCCCTACACCTCGGGCCTGACGGTCCTGAACGCCGTGGCCACCGCCGGCGGCTTCACCTACCGCGCCGACAAGCGCACCGTCTGGATCAAGCACAACGGCGAGACCTCGGAAGTGAAGGGCGAGCTGACGCCCTCGATCGTGGTCGCCCCGGGCGACACCATCCGTATCGGCGAGCGCTTCTTCTAGCCGCAGGCCAGGCGGCAAGTACGGAAAAGGCCCGGCGGAGCGATCCGCCGGGCCTTTGTCGTTGGGGCGCTTAGGGAACTCAGTAGAGGTAGGTGCGGCGCAGGCCGGCGATCTGACTGTCCGCCAGGCCAAGGCGTGACTTGGCCAAGGCGATCGGGCTCCCGAACCGTGCATCGATCAGCGCCAGGGCGCGCCGCATGACCTCCGGCTCCGAGCCGAGAATGACCTCCAGCACCTCTGCAGGCAGCTTGGCCAGCGCCAGGGACTGCTGGCGTGAGAAGCCGGCCAGGACCTCGCCGCGCGCCATCTGCTCGAGATAGCGGGAGGGCGGGGCGTAGGCCTGGCTCAAGGCGTAGTCGGCGATCACGGTCTCGCGCGGAACGCCCAGCACCGACAGGATCAAGGCTGAGGCCAATCCGGTACGGTCCTTGCCAGCGCTGCAGTTGAAGGCCAGTGGGCCCCTATCGGCGACAAGCCGGGCAAGCAGGTCGGCATAGTGCGGCGCCAGCGGCTCCAGCAGGCCGACATAGGCCTCGGCGAAGCCCTGTATGGCCTGCTCTCGCGTGGTCATCTTCGTCAGGCCGTCGCCTGCCGCGGCCATGTCGTAGCCCTTGGCGATAACCGTCGGGCCTGGGACCTTGAGGAAGGGGTTGGGCTCGGTCTCGCGCTCGGGCGGACTGCGCAGATCGCAGATCGCGGTGAGGCCCAGCCTGCGCAGATAGGCCAGATCTGCCAGGGTCAGGCCGCTCATCGCGCCGGAGCGATAGATCTTTCCCCACCTCACCTGCCGGCCGTCGGCGGCGCGCCAGCCGCCCAGGTCGCGGAAGTTGCGACCGCCTTCCAGAGGCAGCAGGCGCTCGGCGACGCGGATCTGGCGGCCGTTTGCAGCGACGACCAGGAAGTAGGGTCGTGGGGCGATCGGCGCCGCCAGGACGGCCGAGCCGCCGCTGGCGCTCGCCAGAGGCCGCATCGCCGCCTTGTGCGCCGCCGGATCGGCGGAGGCCAGCACCGAGACCGCGCCGGCTCCGCTCCAGTCCAGGCGGATGGCGTCGGGGCGGGTGCGGACGACCTTGGCGTCCAGCGGCGTGGCGACCCGGTCGGCCGCGGCCAGGGCGAAAGCCCCGGCCGCTGTGAGAAAGAGGCGACGATCCACGGCCCAGCCCTAGAACGCGTACTTGGCGAAGACCCCGACCGTGCGGTGCGCATCGCGCGAGATGCGATGGGTCAGGCTCATGGTGCTGTACTGCTCGAAGGCGGTGGAGAAGTACTTGTCCAGCAGGTTGCGCCCGTAGAGGCCGACCTCGAAGCTGCTGCCCAACGGCGAGACGCTGACCCGGCCGTTGGCGATGCCGAAGCCCGGGATTTCGGTGTTGGGACGTTCACCGATCTGCGACCAAACGCGGGTGCGATAGGCGTAGTCCAGGCTGGCGCGCAGGCGCACCGTCCCGACCTCGCGGTCGTAGTTGGCGCCGAGCGAGCCCTGCCATTTGGGCGCATTGGCCAGCGAGGTGCCGCTGTAGTCGGTGGTGGGGTTGTAGATGTAGTCGGTGAAGGTGGCGTCGACATAGGAGAGGCCGCCGTGCAGGGTCAGGCCTTGGGCGGCGCGCCAAGCGAAGGTGCTCTCCACGCCGCGGGTGCGCAGGCCGCCGGCGTTGCCGGTGGCGATCACGGGTACCGGATTACCCGGCACGAAGGTCAGCAGCGAGGTCTGGAAGTCGGTGAACTTCGACTGGAAGACCGCCACGTTCAGGCGCACGCGGCGCTGGAACAGCTCGGACTTGAAGCCGGCCTCGATGTTCTTCACCGTCTCGTCGGCATAGGGCGAGTAGTTGTTGCCGACGAAGGCCACGCCGCCCGGCTTATAGCCCGTGGCGTAGCTGACATAGGCCAAGGCGTCGTCGTTCAGCTTGTACTGGGCGGCCAGACGATACGAGAGGTTCTCGCCCTTGATCTTGCCGTAGGACTGCAGCGGCGCTCTGCCGGTGGGCGTGAAGGTCATGGCCACGCCCGTCACGGGCACGGGGTCCTTCCAGAAGAAACCCAGCGACTGGCTGTTCTCGTCACGGGTGTAGCGCGCGCCGGCCGACAGGCTGAGCTGTTCGGTCAGGTTGACCTTCAGCTGGCCGAAGGCGGCGGCGCTGACATTGGTGGTGCGGAAGCGCGTGGCGTTCCCGGGATTGCCCACGACGCCGGTGGTGGTGGACAGGTTGGTCAGCTTCACGCCAGTCGGCGAGACCAGCGGCGCGCCGAACGTCACCCACTGGATCTGCGTCGAGTCCTGATCCAGCCGGTTGTAGAACAGACCGGCCAGATACTCCACGAAACCGCCAGTCGGCGAGGCCCAGCGCAGTTCCTGGCTGAACTTCCAGGTCTTCAGCGTGCCCTGATTGAAGGGGTTGAAGGCCCACTGGTCGCTTGGCGCGAAGTTGCCCGGCCCGTCGCCGATGAAGCGGGTGTCGCGATAGGCGGTGATCGAGGTCAGGGTGTCTTGGCCGACCTGGACCTGGCCCCGCAGCGTGTGGCCCCAGCTGGTGTTCTTGGCGCTGCCCATCTTGTCGTCGGCGTTGTCGTCGTTCTTCAGGCTGGGCGTGACGCCATTGGCGATCTGCAGGGCGGTGAAGAAGGCCGAGCCGCCCGAGACCGTGGTGCGGTTGTTGTTGTCCCAGTGGCGCTGGTAGTCGGTCAGGTAGACCAGCTCGACGCGATCGTTGGGCGCCAGCAGCAGCTTGGCGCGATAGCCGTGCTCCTTGAAGGCGTTCAGCGACTGGTTCAGCACGGTGTAGCGGCCGGGGCCGTCCTGACCCTGGCTGAACCCCGACACCCGCAGCGCGACCTTGTCGCCCAGTGGGATGTTGACGACCAGGTTGGTCGCCCGGTCCTCGCGCTCGCCGTAGCTGGCGTCGCCCTTGGCCGAGAACTGACCCAGCACCGGCTTGGCCGTGGTCACGGCGATGACGCCCGAGGTGGCGTTCTTGCCGAACAGCGTGCCTTGCGGGCCCATCAGCACGTCGATCTGCTGGATGTCGGCCAGGCCGGTCAGGCCGTTGTCGCGCTGGGCGTCCATGACGACGTCGTCGACGACCAGGCTGACCGACTTCTCGTTCGAGAAGTCCCACGAGGTGCTGCCGACGCCGCGAATCTGGAAGGCTGAACCGTTGGTCGGGTCGAACTGCACGCCCGGAACCAGATACTGCAGATCGGTCACCGAGCGGAAGTTGGACTGCTCCAGCGCCTGGGCGCTGACCGAATTGATCGACACCGGCACGTCCTGCAGGCGCTCGACGCGGCGCTGGGCGGTGACGACGATGGCGTCCAGCTGGGTTGTCGGCGCCGGCGGCGCGTCGGCGGCGTACGCCTGTACGAACGAGAGGCCGCTGAGGGCGGCGCCGGCGAGCAGGGCGGCGCGAAGGCGATGAAGCGTGGACATGGTCCAAATCCCCGAAGTTGTGAACTCGGGCGGAGCCAGTATCAGTGGTTTGCGACGATTGCGTTACGAGTGTACGGAAAAATAATCCGTATAAACGGCTAAAAAGTACGATTGTACGAAAATTTCGTCAGCGTTCGGCCAGGGCTGCGGCGCGCATGCGCTCGCTGAGCTTGAAGCCGGCGTCGCTGACGGCCGGGTCCATGACGGCGTCCAGCATCATCCGTCCCATGCCGGTCAGCGACAGGGCCTGGGTGGCCACGACATCGAACACGCGCTCGCCCATCTCGCGCTCCAGCACGCCGACATAGTTCTCGCCGCGCCGCCCGCGCAGGTCGGCCGCTACGGCCTTCAGTCCGGGCAGGCGAGCGGCGATCAGCGCCAGGGCGAAGGTGGCGCGGGCGCTCTGGATCGCCGTCAGCTGGAAGTCGGATTCGCGCGCGGGCGCGGCGGTGGCCTGGCGTGAGCGCGCGACCATGTCGGCGGCCCCGGCCCGCAGCAGGTCCTCCTGGCGCGGAAAGTGATAGGCCAGGGTCGAGTTGGCGAGGCCCGCGCGCGCGGCGATCGCCCGATGGGTCACTGCGTCGGCGCCCTCGGCGATGATCAGCGCCGAGATGTGCGGCGCGGCCTTGGCCTGCCATTCGGTCAACGGCGGCGGGGTCGGCCGGCCGGGATCCTCCAGCAGTTCGCCCAGGGCCTCGCGAAACACCTGATGCTGCCGAAGGTCCTGGGTATTATCGCGCGCGATCAGGCCACAGCACAGTCGGCGCAGGTTCAGCCGGCGCAGCCAGCGATAGGCCGCCACGTCATGGAGCGCGAGGCTGTAGGTCGCGTCGCCGATGCTGAAGGCGTGCAGCACCTCGTCCAGTTCGGCCCGGCCGAGACTGGCGGTCGCCGCGCGCCAGAAGTCCAGGCGACGCGCCGACCAGGCCGCCACCGCCGGGGCCAGCTCCGGCCGCGACACCACGCCTTGCAGCAGCTCGCAATAGAACCGCGTGCGCAGGGCCTCGGGGCCGGCCAGATCGCATAGAACCGCGTCGGCGATCTCGGCCATGGTCGCGCCGTCACGGACCTCCAGGGCCTGGATCCGCGCCAGCCAGCGATCCAGGAACGCGCCGTCCTGAGCGATCGCCGCCTCGATCAGGGCGTTCAGCAGCTCGTCCTTCAGGCCGAAGCGATGGGTCAGGGCCGAGACCGTCTGGCCCAGCTGTTCGGCCAGCGGCCGCAGGCTCAGGCCCCTGAGGCCATCGGCCGCCACCAGGGTCATGGCCGCATGGAGAACGGGCCGCAGGTCGAGACGATCAGGCACGGAAAGTCCATGGGCTAGCGAATAGGCAGTCGCCGGACATTAGTATGTACAGGATGAATTTCCACCCTAAAAACGGCGAATGAAATCCGTACAACTGTCGTGTTGCCGTCATGCTTCGCCGCTAGAGGGTCGCCTCGACTTCCTCGCTCCGCTTGCGAAAGGCCCCCTGCATGCTGAAAGCGTCTCTCGCCGCCGCCGTCGCGGTCGCCGCACTTCTGTCCGCTCAGTCGGGTGCGGCTCAGACCGCGCCCGAGCGGACCTGGACCCGCGCCGACGGCGCCCGTCGCATCGACTTCCCGGCTACGGCCAAGGGCGAACAGGTGCTGGCCATCGACACCCACACCCACACCTCGTTCAGCGACGGGGTGGTCTGGCCGACCTTCCGCCTGTGGGAGGCCGAGCAGGACCATCTGGCCGCCTATGCGGTGACCGACCACCTCGACTATCAGCGCTACAATGCCGACATCCGCGTCGACGACCACAACCGTCCGTTCGCGATCGCAGCCGAGGAGGCCAAGCGGATCGGTTCGCGCACCCAGCCCATCCCCGGGACCGAGATCACCCGCGACCTGCCCTGGGGCCACTTCAACGCCCTGTTCTTGGCGAACGCCAACGCCCTGCCGGTCGACGAGACCATGAAGGGCGATCCGCGCGCAGCGTTGAAGGCGGCCCGCGCCCAGGGCGCCTTCATCATCTGGAACCACGCCTGGGTGTTCCCGGGCCTGGAGGGCGTCGCCGCCGACCAGATGCCGGCCGGCCATGGCGCCCTGCTGAGCGAGGGCCTGTTGGACGCCATGGAGATCGCCAACAGCCTGCAGTACTCGGCCGCCGCCTTCGACGTGGCGCTGAAGAACGGTCTGGCGGTGATCGGGGCCTCGGACGTCCATACCGCCATCGACGTCGACTCGCAGATCCCGGAGGGCCAGCACCGCACCGCCACCCTGGTCCTGGCCAAGGATGGTTCGCTGCCGGCCATCCGCGAGGCCCTGGCTCGGAAGCGCACGGCGGCGATCTTCCGCCAGAGTCTCTACGGCCGTGAGCGCGAGCTGTCGGAGATCGTGGGCGGGGCCCTGCGCATCGCCAGCCGCAAGCGGGCCGAGAGCTTCCTGGCCAAGGACATCGTCGAGATCGAGCTGGCCAACGACGCCTTCATGCCGCTGCAGCTGCGCTTCACCTCCGCCGCGCCGCTGACCTCGCCGCGGGTCGTCACCGTTCCAGCGCACGGCAAGCTGACGGTCCAGTTCGTCAACATCGCCGACATGGCCGGGTTCGCGCCGCGAGCAGAGGTGCTGAACGCCTTCATCGACCCGCGCACCAACCTGGCGCTGACCTTGCGTTGAGGCGTCAGGCCAGGATCTCGGAAGATCCGGACGGTTTCAGTGATGATTTTCCGAGAATGGCGCACCCGACAGGATTCGAACCTGTGACCTTCGCCTTCGGAGGGCGACACTCTATCCAGCTGAGCTACGGGTGCATGCCGCCTTGAGAGCGGAAGCGCCTCTTAGCCGAAAGGCGGCGCGGGCGCAAACGGCTTCGAGCGCCTAGCCGGCGCTCATATAGACGAAGCGGATCACGAACAGGCCAGCCAGGACGAAGAGCAGCCAGTCCTTGGGTTTGGCTTGGCCGCGCAGCAGGGCCAGGCCCGCATAGGCGGTGATGCCGAAGGCCAGGCCGTTGGCGATCGAGAAGGTCAACGGGATGGCGATGACGGTCAGGAAGGCCGGGATGGCCACGCCGGGATCGTCCCAGTCGATGTCGGTCAGGGCGCCCAGCATCATCGAGCCGACGATGATCAAGGCCGGGGCGGTGGCGGCGGCCGGGATGGCCTGGACCCAGGGCGCGAAGAACAGGGTGGCCAGGAAGAGGAGGCCCACGACGATGGCGGTCAGGCCGGTGCGGCCGCCGGCGGCGACGCCCGAGGCGCTCTCGATATAGCTGACCACGGTCGAGGTGCCGGCCAGCGAGCCGCCGATGGTGGCGATGCTGTCGGCGGTCAGGATGCGGTTCAGGCGCGGGATCGTGCCGTCGGGCTGGACGAGGCCGGCCTTCTTGGTCACCGCGACCAGGGTGCCGACATTGTCGAACAGGTCGACGAACAGGAAGACGAAGACCACCTCGGCCAAGGCCATCCCCATCGCCCCGTTCAGGTGCAGGGCGGCGGGAACGTCCAGCTTGAAGGCGGTGGCGGAGAGGGCGGCCAAGCCGTAGTCGCCGGGCGTGAACTTGGCCAGGCCCAGGGCCCAGGCGGCGACGGCGGCGACCAGGATGCCGATCAGGATCGCGCCTTTTACCCGCCAGACCATCAGGCCCGCCATGACCACGAAACCCAGGATGGCCAGGGCCGCCGTCGGCTTGGTCAGGTCGCCCAGAGCCACGGTAGTGGCGGGGTTGGGCACGATGATGCCGGCTTCCTTGAAGCCGATGAAGGCGATGAAGAGGCCGATGCCTGCCGCAATGGCCGAGAACAGCGGGCGGGGAATGGCGCCGACGATCAGCTGCCGGATGCCCGCCACGGTCAGGATGAGGAAGGCGATGCCCGACAGGAACACGCAGCCCAGCGCCGTCTGCCAGGGCAGGCCCATGCCGATCACGACGGTGTAGGTGAAATAGGCGTTCAGCCCCATGCCGGGGGCCAGGGCGATCGGGTAGTTGGCGATCAGCCCCATCAGGATGCTGCCGAGGCCGGCCGCCAGGCAGGTGGCCGCGGCCACGGCGGCCACGGGCATGCCGGCCTGGCCCAGGATCGTCGGGTTGACGATCACGATATAGGCCATGGTCAGGAAGGTGGTGAAGCCGGCCAGCACCTCGGTGCGCACCGTCGTGCCCTGGGCCGCCAGGCCGAACTGCTTTTCCAGGAAACCCATCGCCGCGACCCCCGTCCCCAAACCACCAAGGTTTTGCGAAGCGGGAGTGTTGGCGGCGGGCCTCTCCGGAAGCAAGTAAAGAACGTCAGTCTTTGGTCGGGTCGGCCGCGTTCGGGTCGCCATAGGTCAGGGCCAGGAAGACGTCTTCCAGGTCCGGATCCTCGGTGGCGATATCCTTGATGTGGACGCCGCTGGCGCGCACGGCGGCCAGCACCTGCTCGACGCTGGACTGACCCGTGCGATAGCTGACCTGGAACGCTCCGCCGTTGCGCAGCTTGGTGTCGAAGCCGGCCAGGGCCGGGGCGGTCGTGACGGGGTCTTCCGGCGTGACCACGACGTTGCGGCTGTCCATCCGCTTCAGCAGGGTCGCGGTGGGCTCGCAAGCGACCACTTCACCCCGGTTGACGATGGCGATCTGGTCGCACAGCTCCTGGGCTTCTTCCAGATAGTGGGTGGTTAGGACGATGGTGACGCCCAGCTCGTTCAGGCCCGTGACGTACTGCCAGAGCTGGCGGCGCAGCTCGACATCGACGCCGGCGGTGGGCTCGTCGAGGATCAGCACCGGAGGCTGGTGGACCATGGCTTTGGCGACCATCAGGCGGCGCTTCATGCCGCCCGACAGCTGACGGACATAGGCGTTGGCCTTGTCGCCCAGGCCCAGGGCGTTCAGCAGCTCGTCGGTGCGGCGCTCGTTCTTGGGCACGCCGTAGAAGCCGGCCTGCACCTCCAGCGACTCGCGCGGGGTGAAGAAGACGTCGGCGGCCAGTTCCTGCGGCACTACGCCGATGGCGGCGCGCGCGTCGCGCGGCCGCAGGTCGATGTCGCGGTCCCAGATCTTCACCGTTCCCGAGCTCTTGCGCACCAGCCCGGCCAGGATGTTGATGAACGTCGACTTGCCCGCGCCGTTGGGACCCAGCAGGCCGAAGATCGAGCCGCGCGGGATCTTCAGGTCGATGCCGTTCAGCGCCCGCTTCTCCGGCGAGGTCTTGGTCCCGGCATAGGTCTTGTACAGGCCTTCGGCTTCGATGGCGTAGGCGGGCAGGTCCATGGGCATTCCAAGATGGGCAAACGGCGACATGACGGCGCGGAAACGGCCTATTGGGCGCCCCTTTGATTGACGGCGCCTTTCGGCGTCGCATAGGTATGCCTCGTTCGCGCCCGCGCCAAGGCCGCGTTCCGAAATCAAGGACTTCCCAAGATGGCCAAGACCCCCGCCACCGCCCCGACGGCGATGGATATCGCCGCGATCGCCGGCCCCGCGCCGGAAACGATCTCGGTCCGCTCGCACCGCATCGCCTGCGACGGCGTCGGCGGCGCGCTGGGCCATCCGCGCGTGTGGCTGGAGATGGGCGCGGCGGGCTTCGTCGACTGCTCGTACTGCGACCGCCGTTTCGTGGCCGCCACGGCCGAGGGCGACGAGAACGAGATCCTGGCGCCGGGCGTCTACGAAGGCGCTGGCGGTCACTAGCTTGAGCGACACGGTTCCGACGGCCCAGCGGGCCGAGACCCTCGCCAAGGCGTGGGAAAAGGCCGAGTGGCCGCACGAGGCGCCGGTGCTGCGCGCCATCGCCATGCCGTCCGACACCAACCCCGAAGGCGACATCTTCGGCGGCTGGCTGCTCTCGCAGATGGACTTGGCCGCGGCCTCGATCGCCTTCCACCGCGCCGCCGGCCGCTGCGCGACGATCGCCGTCGACGGCATGACCTTCATCAGCCCGGTGTTCGTCGGCGACGAGGTCAGCCTGTTCGCGCGTGTGATCCACACCGGCCGCACGTCGCTGAAGGTCCAGGTCGAGGCCTGGCGCCGCCGCCGCGACGCCGAGCAGGCTCACAAGGTCACCGAAGGCGTCTTCACCTTCGTGGCCATCGGCGAAGACCGCAAGCCGCGGCCGCTCCCGGTCTTCTAGGCCGGTCCTTCAGGCCAGGCGCTCGGCCTTCACGAAGTCCACGAACGCCCGCAGCGGCGCGGGCATGTGGCGGCGACTGGCATAGTAGAGATACGGCCCAGTGAACGGCGGCAACCAGTCGTCCAGCACGGTCTCCAGCCGGCCCGCCGCCAGCGACGGCGCGACGAAGTCCTCGAAGGTGGCCATCAGGCCCACGCCCGCCTCGCAGGCCGCCAGCTCCAGGTCAATATGAGTCGAGGTCAGGCGGCCGGGCGGATTGATCCGCACCGCTTCGCCGTCCTTTTCGAACTCCCAGGGATACGACGAGCCGTGCGCGAAGCGGTGGCGGATGCAGGCGTGGTCCAGCACCTCGCGGGGGTGAGCGGGCCGGCCGTGCGTCGCGAAATAGGCTGGCGAGCCGACCAGCACGAACCGTTGAGGTCCTGCCAGCGGCACGGCGATCATGTCCTTCTCCAGGCTCTCGTCGTAGCGCACCCCCGCGTCGAAGCCGGCCGCCAGCACGTCGATGAAGGCGTCGTCGGCTGTGACCTCGACGCTGACCCCCGGATGCTGCTCCAGGAACCGGGGCAGGATGCGCGGCAGGATCGCCTTGGCCACGATGCCGGGCACGTTGAGCCGCAGAGTCCCCGTCGGGCTGTCGCGGAAGGCGTTGACCTCGTCCAGAGCCAGAGCGACGTCGGCCAGGGCGGGGGAGAGCCGGTCCAACAGCTTCTGGCCGGCCTCGGTGGGGGTGACGCTGCGCGTGGTGCGGTTCAGCAGTCGCACACCCAGCCGAGTCTCCAGCCGGCGCACCGCCTCGCTCAGCGACGAGGCTGAGACGCTGCGCAGGGCGGCGGCGGCCCGAAAGCCCCGCGCCCGGGCCACGGCCGTGAAGGCGTCGAGATCGGCGAAGTCGGCCTGCTGCATTGTGCGGATATCCAAACGGGTCGTGCGAACTTCCTCGGATTATCGCACGATGCGCCTGGGCGCATAACCCTTCGCACCAGAGACGGAGACATCCAATGAAGACGCATCAACTGGGCAAGACCGGACCCGTCGTTTCGGCCTTCGGCCTGGGCTGCATGGGCATGTCGGACATGTACGGCCCCAGCGACCGTGCCGAGAGCCTGGCGGCCTTCGACGCCGCGGTCGAGGCGGGGATCACCCTGATCGACACCGGCGATTTCTACGGCATGGGCCACAACGAGATGCTGATCGGCGAGGCGCTGAAGCGCCACAAACGCGACCAGCTGGTCATCAGCGTCAAGACCGGCGCCCTGCGCGATCCGGCCGGCGGCTTCCTCGGCTATGACGGGCGACCCAGCGCCATCAAGAACTTCCTGGCCTATAGCCTCAAGCGCCTGGGCGTCGACCACATCGACATCTATCGCCCGGCCCGCCTGGACCCGGACGTGCCGATCGAGGACACCATCGGCGCCATCGCCGAGATGGTCCAGGCTGGCTATGTCCGCCACATCGGCCTGTCGGAAGTGGGCGCCGACACCATCCGTCGCGCCGCCAAGATCGCGCCGATCGTCGACCTGCAGATCGAATACTCGCTGGTCTCGCGCGGCGTCGAGGCCGAGATCCTGCCGACCCTGCGCGAGCTGGGCATCGGCATGACCGCCTATGGCGTGCTGTCGCGCGGCTTGATCAGCGGCCACTGGAGCAAACAGCGCTCGGAAGGCGTGGGCCGTGACTTCCGCGCTTTCAGCCCAAGGTTCCAGGGCGAGAACCTCGACGCCAACCTCAAGCTGGTCGAGGCCCTGCGCGACGTCGCCGAAGCCAAGGGTGTGACGACGGCCCAGGCCGCCATCGCCTGGGTCGCTTCGCGCGGCGACGACATCGTGCCGCTGATCGGCGCCCGCCGCCGGGATCGCCTGACCGAGGCCCTGGGGGCGCCGACCGTCGATCTGACGGCGGAAGACCTGGCCGCCATCGAGGCCGCCGTGCCGCAAGACGCCGTGGCCGGCACGCGCTACGCCCAGGCGATGATGGCGCATCTGGACAGCGAGCGCTGACGGGCGGCGGGAGCGCTAGAGGCCGCTCAAGTGCTCCCGCCAGGCCTCGCGCAGGACCTTCTTGTCGATCTTGCCCGTGGCGGTCAGCGGCACGGTGGCGAAGACCACGTCGTCGGGCGTCCACCATTTGACGATGCGGGGCGCCAGGTAGTCGAGCACGGCGGCCTTGCTGACGTCGGCGCCGTCATGGGCTTCGATGACCAGCAGGGGGCGTTCCTCCCACTTGGGATGCGGCACCCCGACCACGGCGGCGACCTTCACGCCCGGGCAGCCCGCGGCGACGTTTTCCAGGTCGATCGAGCTGATCCACTCGCCGCCCGACTTGATGACGTCCTTCTGGCGGTCGGTGATGCGCATGAAGCCGTTGGCGTCGAGCGTGGCGATGTCGCCGGTGTCGAACCAGCCGTCGGCGCGAGCGGCGTCCTCGTCCTTGCGGAAATAGCGCCGCACCACCCAGGGGCCGCGGACCAGCAGGGCGCCGGAGGTCTCGCCGTCCCAGGGCGCCTCCTGGCCGTCCTCGGTCTCGATACGCAGTTCGATGCCGAACTGCAGCCGGCCCTGGCGGGTCCAGATCGCTTCGTCCATGGCCTCTTCGCCCAAGGCGGCGAGGGCGGGCGTGGGGGTGGCGACGACGCCGATCGGGCAGGTCTCGGTCATGCCCCAGATCTGCAGCACCTGGACGCCGTGGCGGCGCTTGAACGCCTCGGCCATGGCGCGCGGCACGGCGCTGCCGCCTATCACGACCCGCTTCAGCGTCTCGGGCGTACGGCCAGTCTTCTCCAGCCAGTCCAGGTACATCGTCCAGATGGTCGGCACGCCGCCGGTGAAGGTGACGCCCTCGGTCTCGATAAGCTCGTGCAGGCTGGCGCCGTCCATCTTGTCAGCCGGCAGCACCAGTTTGGCGCCGCACAGCGGGGCGCTGAACGGCACGCCCCAGGCGGTGGCGTGGTAGAGGCTTGAGCAGGGCATGGCCACGTCGAAGGCCGTGAAGCCAAAGGCGCTGTTGAGGCCGCCCGCCATGGCGTGCAGCACCACGGCGCGGTGCGAATAGAGTACGCCCTTGGGGTCGCCCGTCGTGCCCGAAGTGTAGCAGAGGAAGGCCCCGGCGTTCTCGTCGAGGAGCGGCCAGTCGACCGTCTCCGGCTCGCCGGCGATCAGGGTCTCGTAACTGAAGGCGTCGCCTTGCGTGCGCTCGGCGTCCGACAGCATGACGAAGGTCTTCACCGTGGTCAGTTGCGGGGCCAGCCGTTCGACCAGGGCCGCGAAATTGCGCTCGAAGAACAGCACCGAGCTTTCGGCATGATTGATCGTGTAGACGATCTGCTCATCCGAGAGGCGCGGATTGGCCGTGTGCAGCACGGCCCCGATGCCGGGCGCGGCGTAGAACAGCTCCAGATGCCGGTGAGTGTTCCAGGCCAGGGAGGTGACCCGGTCGCCGGGCTCGACGCCAAGTCGACGCAAGGCGTGGGCGGCCTGGGCGGCGTGGCGGGCCAGGCCTGCATAGTCCGAGCGCCAGAGAGGCTCGTCGATCCGCTTTGAGACGACCTCACGCGATCCGTGGGCCTGGGCGGCATAGGTCAGGATGCCGCTGATCAGCAGCGGCGTGGTCTGCATGAGCCCCGGGATCATCGGCTCCTCCCTTTTTATCGTTGGGAGGAGCCTAGATCGGGAAGGGGCGTCAGTGGAAGGCGTTACGCGGCGCGCGAGGCGACGCCGGGGCGGCTTTCCTCGGTGCGGAAGCGGCCGACCAGTCCGGCCAGCTCGCCGGCCTCGCCTTTCAGCGAGTGGGTGGCGGCGGTGGCTTCCTCGACCATGGCGGCGTTCTGCTGGACGACCTGGTCCATCTGGTTCACGGCGACATTGACCTGATGCAGGCCGGTCGACTGTTCCTGGGCCGAGGCGGCGATCTCCTTGACCAGGCTGTCGATCGAGGCGACCTGGTCGACGATGGCGCGCAGGGCCTGGCCGGTCTGGGCCACCAGGCTGACGCCGGCCTCGACCTGCTGCGACGAGGTCGAGATCAGGGTCTTGATCTCCTTGGCGGCCTCGGCCGAGCGCTGGGCCAGGGCCCGGACTTCCTGAGCGACGACGGCGAAGCCGCGACCGGCTTCACCGGCGCGAGCAGCCTCGACGCCGGCGTTCAGCGCCAGCAGGTTGGTCTGGAAGGCGATCTCGTCGATGACGCCGATGATCTGGCTGACCTGGGTCGAGGACGACTCGATCTCATTCATGGCCGAGACGGCCTGCTGGACGATCTGACCCGAGCGCTCGGCGCCGGCGCGCGCCTGGGCGACGACCTGCGAAGCCTCAATGGCGCCCGAGGCGGTCTTGCGCACGGTGGCGGTGATCTCGTCCAGGGCGGCGGCGGTCTCTTCCAGGCTGGCGGCCTGTTGTTCGGTGCGGCGCGACAGGTCGTCCGAGGCCTGGGCGATCTCTTCCGAGCCGGCGTGGATGCCGCCGGTGGCGCCGTTGATGCCGCGCAGCACGTCGCGCAGACGGTCGGCGGCGGCGTTGAAGTCGCGCTTCAGGCGCTCGGTCTTGGGCGCCAACGGGGCGGTGATGCGGTGGGTCAGGTCGCCCGAGGCCAGGTGGTCCAGAGCCTGGGCCAGGCTGTCCATGGCGAAGGCGTCGGCGGCGGCCTCGGCGGCCTTCTCGCGTTCGTGCTGATCGCGTTCGGCTTCGGCGCGGGCGCGCTGGGCGGCGGCTTCGGTCTCGACGCGCAGCTTCTCGATGGCGGCGGTCTTGAAGTGGGCGACGGCGTCGGCCATCTCGCCGACCTCGTCCTTGCGCCCCATGGCCGGGACGTCGACATTGTTGTCGCCGGCGGCCAGACGGCCCATGGCCTTGGTCATGGCGGCGACCGGCGCGCCGATCGTGCGCGACAGCAGTCCGCCCATCAGGGCGGCGATCACCAGGGACACGGCCCCGCCGATCATCAGCGACCAGTTGGCCATGGCCTGGGCGTCCTCGCGCTCCTGCTGGCGCTGAGCGACGCGAGCGCGAGCGGCCTCGATCAGGTCCTTCTGGGCGGCGCGGATCTTCGACAGGCTCTTGCGGCCGGTCAGCTCGATCGCCTGGGCGCGACCGGTCTCCGGATTGGCCATCAGGGCCATGACCGGTTCGCCGATCGTCTGGCGCCATTCGCCCATGGCCGCGCGCAGCGTCTGGATGCGTTCACGCTGCTCGGCGAGGATGGTCTTCTTCTCGAAGGCGTCGAGCGCGGCGTCGAACTCGGCCTTGGACTCCTGGTAGGTCGTGGCGAACTTCGGGTCGCCCATGGTCACGTAACCGCGCAGGGCGTTCTGCTGCTCCAGGACCAGGGTCATGATCTGCTCGCCCTGGGCGGACAGGGTCAGGGTGTGCTGGGCGCTGGCCGAAGCCTTGTCGATCTTCTGCAGGCTGGTGAACACGAGGCCCGACGAGATCGCCGAGGCCAGGATGAGCGCACAAAAGGCGATCCCCAGCTTCACTGGTATTTTGAGGTCCTGAAAACGCATATCCCCGAATCCTGCACAGCCATGTGAGATGAACTGAGGAATTCGGGGATAACTTTTAAGAACTCATTGTGAAGTTGCAATCGAACAACGTTATGTTAACAACGTTGTACTCGATACGGGTTTAGAGGTTTGAGATAACGGCGTCGCCCATTTCGGCGGTGCCAAGGTTTCCGCCCAGGTCGCGGGTGCGGGCGCCGTCGTCCAGAGCCTTCTTCACGGCGGCCAGCAGGGCGTCGGCGGCTTCGGGTTGCTTCAGCGACCAGCGCAGGGCCATTTCGAACGACAGGATGGCGGCCAGCGGATTGGCCAGACCCTTGCCGGCGATGTCGGGGGCCGAGCCGTGGATCGGCTCGTACAGGCCCGGCTTCTCAGGATCGCCGATGGCGGCCGAGGGCAGCATGCCCAGCGAGCCGGTCAGCATGGCCGCCGCATCCGACAGGATGTCGCCGAACAGGTTGTCGGTGACGATGACGTCGAACTGCTTGGGCGCGCGGACCAGCTGCATGGCGCAGTTGTCGGCCAGGATGTGCTCGAGCTCGACATCCGGATACTCACGCGCATGCAGGTCGGTGATCACCTGCTTCCATAGAAGACCTGACTCCATCACGTTCGACTTCTCGGCCGAGTGGACCTTGTTCTTGCGGCCGCGGGCCAGCTCGAAGGCCACGCGCCCAGCGCGCTCGATCTCGCTGGTGGTGTAGGTCTGGGTGTCGAAGCCGCGCTTCTGGCCGTCGGCCAGGTCCTCGATACCGCGCGGCTGGCCGAAATAGACGCCGCCGACCAGTTCGCGCACGAACATGATGTCCAGGCCCGAGACCAGTTCCGGCTTCAGGCTGGAGGCGCCGGCCAGGGCTTCGAAACAATAGGCCGGGCGCAGGTTGGCATAGACGTTCATCGCCTTGCGCAGGTTCAGCAGGCCCGCTTCCGGGCGCAGGTGGCGCGGGGCGTTGGCCCACTGCGGGCCGCCGACGGCGCCCATCAGCACCGCGTCGCTAGCGATGGCCTGGTCGCGGACCTCGTCCAGCAGCGGCGTACCGTGAGCGTCATAGCTGGAGCCGCCGTAGGGCGCTTCCTCGATCGTCAGGTCGGGGGTGAGGGCGGCGGCCACGCGGCGCACCTGGGCGCAGACTTCAGGACCGATGCCGTCGCCGGGCAGGAGGAGCAGGGTGGACATGGAAGGCTCTCTCTAGATCTTGCGATAATCAGAAATGTCGAAGGACTGCAGGTCGCGGCCATGAACGCCCAGCTCGGCGCAGGCGGCGCGCCAGGCGGCCATGTGCGGCGTGGCGCGGTGGCGCTCCAGCGCCGCCTCGCTCTCGAAGTGCTCGTAGACCCGGATCAGGCCGGGATCGAGCGGATCCTCGGTCAGGGCGTAATCCAGACAGCCCGGCTCGGCGCGGGTCCCCTCGACCTGGGCGCGCAGGTGCGGGCGCAGGTCGGCAAGGCGTTCGGGCGCGATGCGGATCGTGCCGGCGAGGATCAGGGTCATCTGGGGCCTCTCGGTGGCGGCGCGGTGCGTCCTTCGAGGCCCGCTCCGCGGGCGCCTCAGGATGAGGAGCGTTCTACAACATTCCTCATCCTGGAGTGCGAGGCCCATTCTTGTTCTTTGGGCCGAGCCTCGAAGGACGCACTGCGCTCAGGCTTCCATCCACGGCTGGCTGATGGCGCGCTTGCTTTCAAAGACGTCGATGTCGCCGCCGTGCTGAAGGGTCTCGCCGATGGCGTCCAGGCCCTTGAGCATCTTCTCCTTGCGAACGGGATCGATCTCGAAGGTGAAGGTCTTGCCCGACGGCGAGACCACGGTCTGGGTGGCGAGGTCGACGCTGACCATGTGGTTGCCGCCCTTGGCCTCGTCCATCAGGGCGGCCAGCTCTTCGGGCTTCACGATCACCGGCAGCAGGCCGTTGTTGAAGCAGTTGTTGAAGAAGATGTCGGCGAAGCTGGTCGAGATCACGCACATGATCCCGAAGTCCATCAGCGCCCACGGGGCGTGCTCGCGCGAGGAGCCGCAGCCGAAGTTGTCGCCGGCGACCAGCACGGACGCGCCCTTGTACTCCGGCCGGTTCAGCACGAAGTCGTCGATCGGATTGCCGTCGGCGTCGAAACGGAAGTCGTAGAACAGGCCCTTGGCCAGCCCTTCGCGCTCCACGGTCTTGAGGAACTGCTTGGGGATGATCTGATCGGTGTCGATATTGGCCAGCTCCAGCGGAGCGGCGCGGCCGTCGAGGCGGGTGAAGGCTTTCATGGCGCCCTCCTTCAGTTTTTCAGGGTCTGGGTCAGGACCCAGCGTTCGGTGCGGGTGGCGGTCTGGCCCGACGTCGGGTCAGAGCCGGCGATCAGCGAGCTGCAGTCGGCCTTGGTCGGCAGGCCTGTCTTCAGCGTGATCTCGTAGAGGCAGCTGCTGGTGCGTTCCAGCTTCAGCTTTTCGATCGTCGGGGCCGCGTCGGTCTTGCCCAGCTGGGCGGCCATGGCCTTGAGCGCGATCGTCATGCTGGCGCGGGTCGACGCCGGGTCCAGAGCCTGGGTCCAGCGCAGCGCGGCCACGCCGCGCGCCGCGTCGATCGTCTCCACGACGATCTTGCCGTCGGCGATGATCGGCGGCCCGCCCATCGGGTTGGGCAGGTTCTCCTGCCAGGTCTTGGACTGGCCGGCGGCCAACTGCAGATTGACCGGCATGGACAGGAAGCCATCCTCGCGCAGGATGACGCCGGCGGCCTGTTCGGGCGTCATGCGCGAGAACATGGCCGTGACCATCTCGATGGCCTGGGCGCCTTCGGGCTTGTCGCCGACGATCTTGGTCAGGGCCGAGCGGATGGTGGTCACGACCTGGGGCCAGTCCTCCACCGCCACGGGGCGCAGATTGGCGTCGGCCGTGTAGACAAAAGTCTGTTGGCTGACCTGCTCGATCGCCGCCGCCAGCTTGGCCTGATCGGTTGGCGAGCCCATGTCCGGCTGGGTGACCGAGACCGGCTTGAAGGTGACCCGATGGCCGTCGGCGGTCGTTTCGATGGTCTTGTCGTAGACGGCCGTCGACTGGCCCTTGGTGGTCTTGCCGGCCCGGATGTCTTCGCGCGACCGCTCGACCCGCATCTCGACCTTGGCCACCTTGGGCAGGGCCAGAGGGGCGGAGTAGGCCTCCGCCGCCAAGGCCAGGGCGACCAGCAGGGTCACGACAGCAGGGTCCGCACGTCCACCAGGTGACCGGCGATCGCCGCCGCGGCCGCCATGGCGGGCGAGACCAGATGCGTGCGGCCGGCGCGGCCCTGGCGGCCCTCGAAGTTGCGGTTGCTGGTCGAGGCGCAGCGCTCCTGGGGGGCCAGCTTGTCGGGGTTCATGGCCAGGCACATCGAGCAGCCCGGTTCGCGCCAGTCGAAGCCCGAGGCCTTGAAGATGGCGTCCAGGCCTTCGGACTCGGCCTGTTCCTTGACCAGGCCCGAGCCTGGCACGACCATGGCCTTGACGTGCGGAGCCACCATGCGGCCGTGCAGGAAGGCCTCCTGCACCACGGCGGCGGCGGCGCGCATGTCCTCGATGCGGCTGTTGGTGCACGAGCCGATGAAGACGCGGTCGATCTTGGCGTCCGAGATCGGCTGGCCGGCGGTCAGGCCCATATAGTCCAGCGCCCGGTGGGCGGCCGCGCGCTTGTCGGGGGTGGCGAAGCTTTCCGGGTCCGGCACGTTGCCCGTCACCGGCACGACGTCTTCCGGCGAGGTGCCCCAGGTGACCATCGGGACCAGGGCCGCGCCGTCGATGACGATGGTGCGGTCGAAGACGGCGTCGTCGTCGGTGAAGAAGGTCTTCCAGTGGCTGACGGCCATGTCCCAGGCTGCGCCCTTGGGGGCTGCGGGCTTGCCCAGGATGTAGTCGAAGGTCTTCTCGTCCGGGGCCACCAGGCCGGCCTTGGCGCCGCCCTCGATGGTCAGGTTGCAGAGGGTCATGCGGCCCTCCATCGACAGCTCGCGCACGGCCTGGCCGGCGAACTCGATGACGTAGCCGGTGCCGCCGGCGGTGCCGATCTCGCCGATCACGGCCAGGGCGATGTCCTTGCCCGTCACGCCCGGGCCTAGCTGGCCGTCGACGCGGACCAGCATGTTCCTGGCCTTCTTCTGGCGCAGGGTCTGGGTGGCCAGCACGTGCTCGACCTCGGACGTGCCGATGCCGTGGGCCAGGGCCCCGAAGGCACCGTGGGTCGAGGTGTGGCTGTCGCCGCAGACGATGGTCATGCCCGGCTGGGTGCGGCCCTGCTCGGGACCGACCACGTGAACGATCCCGTTACGGATGTCGCCCATCGGGAAGAATTCGATGCCGTTGTCGGCGACGTTGCGAGCCAGGGTCTTGAGCTGCAGGCGCGCTTCCTCATCGGCCACGGCATCGACGCCCAGGGCCTGGCCCTCGGTCGGGATATTGTGGTCCGCCACGGCGAGCGTGCGGTCCGGACGACGCACCTTGCGGCCGGCCGCGCGAAGGCCGGCGAAGGCCTGCGGGGTCGTCACCTCGTGGATGAGGTGCAGGTCGATATAGAGGATCGCTTCGCCGTCCTGTTCGTTGACGACGTGTGCGTCCCAGATCTTGTCGTAGAGGGTCTTGGCTGAGCGGGTCATAGCGCCCCGCATCTAGGCCTTCGCGAGAGGCGCGTAAAGCGAGGAAGCGCCCAAAATCCTGTGTTCGGCCGCCCTGTGGCGCTCGATCCTGCCCCTGGCGGGCGCCCTGAAGCTGGTGTTGCGCATGTTTTTTGCCCCGACGCCGCAACTGACGGACGAGGACCGCGAGCGCGGCCTGCGGCATCTTGTCGTCGAGGCCGGCTTCTCCAACGCCTGCACGGCCGTGACCAGCGGGGTGATCCTCACCGCCTTCGCCCTGCATCTGGGCGCCTCCAACACCACGATCGGGCTGCTGGCTGCGATCACCTTCTGGACCCAGCTGCTGCAGGCGCCGGGCGTGCTGCTGGTCGAGCACCTGCGCACCCGCAAGCGGATCGCCATCCTGGCCAGTCTGGTCAGCCGCTGCGCCCTGGCCGGCATGGCGGTGCTGGCCGTCGCGCCCAGCAAGGGCGGCGCGACCCTGGCGATGCTGGTGGTCCTGCAGGTCTTCTATTGCGGCGTCGCCACGTTCGGCGGCTGCGCCTGGAACGCCTGGGTGCGTGATCTGGCGCCCGAGACGCGGCTGGGCCAGGTCTTCGCCCGACGCACGATCAACGCCACGGTCGTCGCCCTGATCGCCAGCCTGGCCGCCGCCTTCGCCCTGGACCGCGCGCCGGAGGGCTCGACCTGGCGGCCGCTGGCGTTCGGCGGGCTGTATCTGTTCGGCTTCGTGATGGGTCTGCTCAGCTGCCGGGAGCTGGCCCTGACGCCCGAGCCGCGCATGCCCGCCCCGGCCGAGCGGGTGAAGCTGCTGCCACTGCTGAAGGCGCCGCTGAAGGACCAGAATTTCCGGCGGCTGATCATGTTTCTGGCCAGCTGGCAGTTCGCCGTGAACCTGGCGACGCCGTTCTTCACGGTGTTCTTCGTCAGGCAGCTGGGCCTGGACATCACCTTCGTCGTCATCCTGGGCGTGGTCAGCCAGGCGACGAACGTGTTGGCCCTGCGCAGTTGGGGCCTGCTGTCGGACCGTTTCGCCAACAAGTCGGTGCTGGCCGTGGCCGCGCCGCTGTTCATCCTGTGCATCGCCGCCATGGTCGGCGCCTCGCAGATCCAGGAGAAGGTCTGGGTCATGGCTTATCTCGTCGGGCTGCACGCCTTGATGGGTTTGGCGACGGCGGGTGTGACCCTGTCGTCGGGCAATATCGCCATGAAGCTGTCGCCACGGGGCTCGGCCACCGCCTATATCGCCGCCAACGCCCTGATCAGCTCGGCCGCCGCCGGTCTGGCCCCGGTGCTGGGCGGGGTGTTCGCCGACTTCTTCGCCGCCCGCCGCCTGGAGATCCTGCTGCGCTGGACCAGTCCTGGCGACGTGCTGACCCTGATGCCGCTGCGGGTGTCGAACTGGGACTTCTACTTCCTGATCGCCTTCGTGCTGGGCCTCTATGCCCTGCACCGGCTGTCGCTGGTCACCGAGGCCGGCGAGGTCGACAGCAAGGCCATGGTCGGCGAGGTCATCGCCCAGGCTCGTCGCGACGTGCGCAACCTGTCGCCGATCGCGGGGCTGAAGTTCCTTTCCGATGTCCCAGCTGCCCTGCTGCGCGACGCCCGCGTCCAGCGCCGTCTGGGCCGGGCCCGCGAGAGCCAGGCCGAGCGCGACGCCGAGAAGACCCGGCGCGGCGGCAAGCGGCGCGCGCGGAAGGCGTCCTGAACGACATAGGGCGCGCCTGTTCTTGGCGCGCCCTAGCATCGTCTTTGCCTTCGGGGGCCGATGGCTCCGCCCGAAGAGGGCCGTCCGCTAGAAAGAAGACGGTCTGGAAGCCCGGCCGGGGCCGGGGGTGAAGCCACCATCTCACGGAACGTGGTTTTGTCAATGATTGTGCATTCGCACGCAGACTGACGGTCAGCCCTGGGTCCTGGTCAGCGGCGACGCGGTCGGCGCCTCCAGCGGCGCGACGGCGGCGTAATGGGCGATCAGCGGGTCGGCGGCGGCCTGGGCCAGCGCCCAGTCGCGGAAGGCGGCGATCTTGCGCACCCGCGCCCGGTCGCTGGGATAGGCCAGCCAATAGCCGCCGGTGTAACGGGCCACCACGTCGAACGGCATGACCAGCCGCCCCTCAGCCAGCTCGCGCGCGAAGAAGATCGGCGACCCCAGCGCCGCGCCGTGACTGGCCAGGGCGCTGGCTACTTCCAGCGCCTGGGCGTCGGAGGCCAGCTGCGGCGGCGTCTGTTGCGGCCTGGCGGTGACGCCGGCGGCCTGGAACCACTCGTCCCATTCGCGGGCGATGCCGATGCGCGAGACCTCCAGCAGGTCCTCGGGCTTCGAGAGGCCGCCGATCCGGGCCAGGAACTCGGGCGAGACCAGCGGCGTCTGCACGGCGGGGATCAGGAAATGCGCGGTCATGCCGGGCCAGTTCCCGTGGCCGCCGCGCAGGGCCATGTCGATCCCCTCGCGGGCTAGGTCGATGACGCGGCTGGAGGCCTCCAGCCGCACGGCCAGGCGCGGATGGGCGATCTGGAAACCGCCAAGGCGCGGCGCCAGCCATTGGCCGCCCAGGCTCTGGACCGTGGTGATCGACAGCACGCCCTCCTCGGTCTCGACGAGGTTGGAAACCGCCGCGCGCAACAGGGACATCGCTTCGGTCGCTGCGCGGGACAGGCGCTCGCCGGCCGGGGTCAGGGTCACTTCGCGCGGCAGGCGGTTGAACAGCGGCTGGCCCAGACGCTGCTCCAGGGCCTTCACCTGAAAACTGACCGCGGCCTGGGTTACGCCCAACGCGTCGGCCGCGCGGGTGAAGCTCTTTAGACGAGCAGCCGCCTCGAACACGCGAATGGCGCTGAGCGGCAGGCGGGCAAGGATGTCGGACATAAGTAATGTTTATGCATAGCCAAGGAGGCTCAGTTTGTCACCGCGCCGCGTAACGCCGATTTCCTGGGGCTTGCCAGCCAGGAAAGACGGCGATGATGGACGAAGCGCTCAAGACCCATAAGGACGTTAGCTTTGGCTGGGTGCTGGCGCTGCAGCAGCTTTGGGCGCTCTTGCGCGCGCCGGCCAAGCCCGGTCGACGCTATCTGGTGCTGCGCTAGCCTTGCTCTTCACGCAACCAGCCAAAGAAAAAGGCCCCGGCGTTTCCGCCGGGGCCTCGTTCATTTCGCAGCTCGAAGAGCTTAGCCTTCCGACGAGGTCGCCTGAGCAGCGGCCTTCGGAGCGCCCGAGCGCTCGGCGATGCGGGCCGACTTACCGCGACGGTCGCGCAGGTAGTACAGCTTGGCGCGACGGACGACGCCGCGACGCTTGACTTCGATGCTTTCGATGCTCGGCGAGAGCAGCGGGAACAGACGTTCCACGCCTTCGCCGAACGAGATCTTGCGGACCGTGAAGCTCTCGTGGACGCCCGTGCCGGCGCGGGCGATGCAGACGCCTTCGTAGGCCTGAACGCGCTCGCGCTCGCCTTCCTTGATCTTCACGTTGACGCGCAGGGTGTCGCCGGGACGGAAGTCCGGGATCGCGCGGACGGCCAGCAGACGGGCCGATTCTTCTTGCTCGAGCTGAGCGATGATGTTGATCGCCATGATCATTTCTCCTTGGGCTTACCCGTTTTCGGGTCGCCTTTTGCCTGTTGATTGGCGAGGTGGGCTTCCCAGAGATCCGGGCGCCGCTCGCGGGTCGTCTCTTCACGCATACTGCGCCGCCACTGGTCGATCTTCTTGTGATCGCCCGACAGCAGCACCTCGGGGATATCCTGTCCTTCGAATGTCCGCGGTCGCGTGTACTGCGGATGCTCCAGGAGGCCGTCCTCGAAGCTTTCTTCCAGCGTGCTCTCGATATTCCCCAGCACACCCGGGGCCAATCGAACGCACGCCTCGATCACGACCATCGCCGCCGCCTCGCCACCGGCGAGAACCGCGTCTCCGACCGAAATCTCCTCGAACCCGCGGGCGTCGAGCACCCGCTGATCCACCCCCTCGAAGCGGCCGCACAGCACCACGATGCCGGGCGCCTTGGACCACTCTCTTACGCGCGCCTGGGTCAGGGGCCTGCCCCGGGCGCTCATGTACAAAAGCGGCCGCCCATCGGCCTCCAGGCTATCCAGCGCAGAGGCGATGACGTCCGCTTTGAGCACGGCTCCCGCGCCGCCACCCGCAGGGGTGTCGTCGAGGAAGCCGCGCTTATCCTTGGAAAAGGCCCGAATGTCCAGCGTTTCCAAGCGCCACAGGTCCTGTTCCTTCCAGGCGGTGCCGATCATCGACACGCCGAGCGGGCCGGGAAAGGCGTCTGGGAACATGGTCAGGACGGTGGCGGTGAACGGCATCAGCGCTCTTTAGCCGCAGGCGCGCCCAGAGTCGAAGGGGGCTTCGTGCAACAGCGTTTTCGGCTTGTTCACCCCTCTTGCGGCAAGGTTTGCATGAAAATCCTCGTCCGGACTGCCGCCATGTCGACCCCGACCCGCCTCATCCGTCGCCTCGGCGACTTCCTGGACCGCCTGCGGGGCGATCAGCGCGGCGCGATCGCGGTGCAGTTCGCCCTCATGGCCATCCCGCTGGCCGTGATGGTCTTCGCCTTGGTCGACCTCGGCCGGATCAGTCTGCAGCGGCGACAGATGCAGGACGCCCTGGATGCGGCCACCCTGATGGCGGCGCGCTCGACCGCGACCACCGACGCCGATCTCGACAAGGTGGGCGATGCGGCCTTCGTGGCCGAGATCGCCGGCCTGAACCTGGGCCTGACCGGCAGCGACTCCACCTTCAAGGCCGGGGCCGACAACCACATCCTGGGTTCGGTCAGCACGACCCTGAAGCCGGTCATCGCCAACCTATGGACCAACAAGGACTTCACGGTGAACGCCACGGCCGACGTGGTGCGTTCGTCGAAGGATCTCGAGGTCGCCGTGGTGCTCGATATCACCGGCTCGATGGATGGCTCCCGGATCACCGACCTGAAGACCGGCGCCTCGGACCTCGTGGACATCATCGTCAAGGACGTCCAGACGCCGTTCTATTCCAAGGTCGCCATCGTTCCCTATTCGAACAGCGTCAATGTCGACACCTATGCCGACGCCGTGCGGGGGGCCGTCCCCGTGCGGACGATCACCGGCGCGGTGTGGGCGGCCGGCTCGGCCCGTACAATCTCGGCGATCTCCAAGGCCAACCTGGCCGAGGTTACGACGTCAGCAGCCCATGGGCTGATGGCTGGCGATCCCATCTACATCAACGGGGTCAAGGGGATGACCGACATCTCCAACGGCGTCTACACCGTGGCGGCGGTGACCTCGACCACGAAGTTCACGCTCAGCGGCGTGAACTCCAAGAACTACAGCAACTATACCGCCAACAGCGCGACGGTGACGGAGTGCGTGGCGTCGACCTGCGATGTCGTCCTCACCACCAGTGGCGCGCATGGGTTCACGAGCGGTGACCTGATCGCCTATGCCGGCATGCAAGGCATGACCCAGCTGAACGGCGCGACTCGGCCGATCATCCAGCTGACGTCGACGACGTTCGACTCCGGATATCTTGGCTTCGGGACCTCGACCTACAGCTCCGGCGGCACGGCGACCTGCGACACCAGCTCCAATCCCGGCTGCGCCAATTACGCCTTCACTAACGCCTCGGGCGGTAGTCGAACCTTGCCTTTGAGCAACTGCGTAAGCGAACGCATCGGCGACGAGGCCTATACCGATGCGGCGCCTAGCAGCGCGCTGGTCGGCCGCGCCTATCTCGCCACCGGCAACCCCTGTCCGTCGGCCACGATCATGCCGCTGTCGACGGACCGTACGGCGCTGAAGTCCAAGATCAACTCGCTGACCATCGGCGGCTCGACGGCCGGCCAGATCGGTCTGGCCTGGGGCTGGTACATGGTGTCGCCGAACTTCAGCTATCTGTGGCCCAACGCCGTGCAGAAGCCTGCGGCCTACAAGACCAAGGACCTGATGAAGGTCGTGGTGCTGATGACCGACGGCGCGTTCAATACGCCCTACTGCAATGGCGTCATCGCCAAGAACGCCGGCAGCGGCAGCGGCTCCAACAGCGACCACATCAACTGCAACGCCAGCAATGGGGACCCCTTCGCCCAGGCCCGCGCGCTGTGCAAGGAGATGAAGGACGCCAAGTACGATCTGCGGGTCTACACGGTGGGGTTCGACGTGGACGACAGCAACGCCATCAGCATGCTGAAGTACTGCGCCAGCAAGGACGAGTACTCCTTCTTCCCGGCCACCGGCTCGGAGCTGAAGACGGCCTTCAAGTCGATCGCTCAGGAGATCTCGGCCCTGCGCATCGCCAAATAGGGGCAGGCTGCAAATGAAAAGGGCGGCGGCCGGGAAGCCGTCGCCCTTTTTTGTTTCCCGATCAGGCTGGGCCCTAGGCCAGCTTGATCTCGCGCAGGCGCTGCTGGAGGAATTCGTCGGCCGTGATCGACTCCGGATAGCGGTCCGGGTTCTCGGGCGTGACGCAGTTGGGCAGCGTCTTGATCTCGTAGTCCGACGCGAAGTGCAGGAAGAACGGCGTCGAGTAGCGCGGGATGTGGCGACGCTCGGGCGGCGGGTTCTGCACGCGGTGGATGGTCGAGGGCAGGACGTGGTTGGTCAGGCGCTCCAGCATGTCGCCGATGTTGATGACGATGCAGCCCGGAGGCGGGTTGATCGGCAGCCACTCGCCGTTGCGGTCCTGCAGCTCCAGCCCGCCTTCTTCAGCGCCCATCAACAGGGTGATGGTGTTGATGTCGCCGTGAGCCCCGGCGCGCACGCCGGTGGCGTCCAGGGGGATCGGGGGATAGTGCAGCAGGCGCAGCACCGAGTTGCCGTTCTCGACGGTCGGCTTGAAGAAGTCGCGGTCCAGCTTCAGGTAGGTGGCGATCGCCTCCAGCACCTTGCCGCCCATGGTGTCGAGCGCGTTGTAGAACCAGCTGACATTATGCTTGAAGGCCGGAATCTCGGCCGGCCAGACATTGTCGGCCATGGTGGCGCGGAAGCGGTGGCCGGGCGGCAGGTCGCGGCCCATGTGCCAGAATTCCTTCAGGTCATGGTGGGTGGCGCCCTTGGCGGTCTCGACCCCGAACGGGATGTAGCCGCGCGCGCCGCCCTTGATCCCGGCGTACTGCTTCTTGGTGTCCTCCGGCAGAGCAAAGAAGGCCTTGGCGGAATCCACGGCCGCGTCGATGCGGGCCTGATCCAGGTCATAGTCCGACAGCACCGCGAAGCCGTAGCGTTCGAACGAGGCGCCCAGCTCCTGGGCGAAGCGCGGGAAGTCCTTGGCGTAGAGTGAGAAGGAGACCGGATCGATGGCGGAATTGGACACGTCGGCGGGCCTTGGATCTGCCAGAGCATTTTCCGATCCTCTTGGATCGGAAAATGCTCCAGATGTTTGATTTTAGAGCCCTTTTTATCCGCTTGATCGTTCCGATCAGAGCGGAAGGGCTCTACGTTTGAATAGGTAAGTTCCCTCTTACTACACCGGGCGCTTGGCGAAACGAAGGCTGTTCGTCACCGTGCGGGCGTGGTTCTGGAACTTGACCATAGGTCGGGCGTTTGCCCGATTGACCTTGATTTACAGCAAACAGTCCAGGGGTGCGAGAATGCGCAAGATTGCTTTGACCGCGGTTCTGATCGGCGCGGGGGCCATGGCCGCCTGCTCTACGACCGATCCCTATACCGGCATGCCGGTCCGCAACAACACGGGCACGGGCGTGCTGGCCGGCGCGGCGGGCGGCGCGCTGCTGGGCTATCTGACCAACACCAACAAGGGCGAGCAAGGCCGCAAGAACGCGCTGATCGGCGCAGGCATCGGCGCGCTCGCGGGCGGCGCCGTCGGCAATTACATGGACCGCCAGCAGGCCGACCTGCGTCGCAGCCTGGAAACCTCGGGCGTCATGATCCGCCGCAACGGCGACCAGATCGTGCTGGTCATGCCCAGCGACGTGACGTTCGGCGTCGACCGCTCCGACGTGCAGCCGCAGTTCACCCGCGTTCTGGACGACGTGGCGCGCACTCTGAACGCCTATCCGCAGACCACGATCGACGTCGTCGGCCACGCCGACAGCAGCGGCGCCGCCGACTACAACCAGGCCCTGTCGGAGCGTCGCGCGGGCTCGGTGGCGGGCTATCTCACCGGTCCTGGCCGCGTGCTGCAGGACCGCGTCTTCGTGGCCGGCATGGGCATCCGCCAGCCGATCGCCGACAACGCCACCGCCGCCGGTCGCGCCCAGAACCGCCGGGTCGAGATCATCCTGCGTCCGCTCACCTAAGGGCTCTTGGGGGCGCGGAATCGTCGCGCCCTTGATCCAAACGGTTGCTTTTCCCTCGCGCCGTCGCCAATTCGTCATCCCTAAGGTGCGGGCGGCGCGGCGTGAGGTCGAAGTGAACAAGTTGGCGAGCGAAGGCGTCAGTCTGACCAAGCAGGCCTTTGCCGTGTCAGGCGACCTGATGCGGCCGAACCCGGCCATCTACTGGACGGACCTGGCAGTCTCGTCGGTCCTGGCCTGGGGCGGCCTGGCCGTGGCGGCCACGACCTCCAGCCTGGCGATCGGCCTGATCGCCGGCGTGGTCAGCATCCTGGCGCTGTATCGCGCGCTGGTCTTCATCCACGAACTGACCCACATGCGCGACGACGAGGTTCCGGGCTTCCGCATCGCCTGGAACGTGCTGGTCGGCGTGCCGCTGATGACGCCGTCGCTGATGTACGAGGGCGTGCACAACGTCCACCACGTCAAGGACCGTTACGGCACGGCGCTGGACCCGGAATACATGCCGCTGTCGCGCTTCACGCCGCTGTCGCTGGCCGGCTTCCTGTTCGTCGCCCTGCTGGCGCCGCTGGGCGCTCTGATCCGTTCGGCGATCCTGACGCCGCTGTCGTTCCTGATTCCGTCGCTGCGCCGCTACGTGAAGACGCGGCTGTCGGCCATGATCATCAATCCCGCCTTCGTTCGCGAGGACATGAACAAGGTCCGTACGGCCTGGCTGGTCCAGGACATCGCCTGCTGGCTGTGGTCGTGGACGATGCTGGGCGCGCTGTTTGCTGGCGTGCTGCCGGTGCGGGTCTTCCTGATCGGCTTCGCGATCTTCGCCCTGGCCACCTTCGTCAACCAGGCTCGCACCCTGGCCGCCCACCTGTGGGACAACGAGGGTGACAAGATGACCCTGGAAGAGCAGTTCCTCGACTCGGTCAACGTGCCGCCGCCCAACCTGGCCTCGGAACTGTGGGCCCCGGTCGGCCTGCGCTACCACGCCCTGCACCACCTGCTTCCGCGCCTGCCCTATCACAACCTGGGCAAGGCTCACGCGCGCCTGGCCGAGGCTCTGGGCCCGGACTCTCTGTACCATCATGCGTCGCAGAAGGGGCTGTTCGAGGCCCTGGCGGGACTGTTCCGCCGCGCCGGCCGCAAGCCTCAAGCTGTTCTCTGATCTCAAAAGAGAACGACGCGGACGTGGTGGCGTCCGCGCCGTAGGCAGTTGCGGTCGTTTCGCGCGGTGGTCCGACTCCGTCCCGATTTAACCCCCACCGAGGACGGGCGGATCTCACTGCGGGGCGCTTGGTCGTCGCAAAGGGAATGACGCGTCGACCTCGTCGCCTGCCCGTTCGCGTACGGCCCGACCGTAGGCGGAGCAACGGGTTGAGCCGGGTTTGAGACGCCCGGTCATGAATCTGAGACGCCGCGCGCGCACCATCACAAGACATTGACGTCACCGGCCTTTGAGGGTCTGGCTGGTCTTTCGCGTATCGTTGGTCCGAGTTCATCCTGATGCCGTCGTCAGACTCGACGCTTCCCCAGTTCGAAGCCGGCACCCGCCTGACCCCCGGTCGCCTGGGCGCCGAGGCCTATGCCGAGGCCATCGATCCGGTCTTCGACACCCGCCTGAGGGACGCCGGCGAACAGGGGCCGGACCTCTGGATCGACAGCTTCAACATCGGACCGATGGTGCTGGGCCAGGCCCACATGAGCGAGGCCACGTTCACCTATGGTCGCGACGCCCGGAAGGTCGCGGCGACCGGGCTTGAGCTGGTGCTGGTTCAGATCATCGTCGGCGGGGTGGATCACCGGCGCACGGAGAGCGACGAGATGATCGCCCGTCCCGGCGACGTCTGCCTGCTCGACCTGACTCGGACCTTCGAGTCCAACACCGCCGACTGCACCAACATCAACCTGGCCCTGCCGCGCGACGCCTTCGACGCCCGCGACATCGATCTGGATCCGCTGCACGGCCTGGTCCTGCGTCGCGAGACCGCCGGCGCCCAGCTGCTGCGCGCCCATGCCGAGAGCCTGATGCGCATCGCGCCGAATCTTCACCCTGACGAGGCCTATGGCGTCGGCAGGGCCACTACCGATCTGCTGGCCGGCCTGACCCTGGGTCATCGCGGCGAGGCGGCGAGCCGCGCGGCGGCCGAGACCCAGCGCGCCCGCATGCGGCGGTTCATCGACGCCAATTTGCACGACCCCGGCCTGGACGCCGAACTACTGTGCCGCAAGTTCGGGGTCTCGCGGGCGTCGCTCTATCGCCTGTTCGCGCCGCTGGGCGGGGTCAGCGAGCACATCCGCAATCGTCGCCTGCGCCGGGTGTTCGACGCTCTGTCCGATCCGGGCCAGCCCCACGCCATGGCCCAGGTGGCTGAGCGCTATGGCTTCACGGTGTGGTCCAGCTTCAGCCGGGCGTTCAAGGCTCGCTTCGACATGACGCCGGGCGAGGCGCGTAGCCTGGGCGGAGCCGCCGCGGCGCGCGCCAATGGCCTCCAGGCCGCCTCGGGCGCGCTGCCGGACTGGCTGCGCGCCCTCGACGCCGCCTAGGTCGCGGCCTTTTCTTCGCCCAGGATGACCGAGGCGTCCGAGGCTTTACGCGGTTTGAACAGCGGGCCGGGGACCGGGGCGTTGCCGTGCAGCAGGCCCACGCCAGCATAGATGCCGCCGGTCATTTCCAGTTCGAAGCGCTCGGCGTCGCGGGCGCGGATGTCCTCGCTGGTCTCGGCCACTTCCTCGTCGTTCAGGCCCATCAGGCGCAGGGACTCGGCGCCGAACACCATGGCCGACTCGAAGGTCTCGCGGATCTGGTAGTCGACCTCGGCCTTGATCAGATCGAGAGCGTGGCCGCGGTCATAGGCGCGGACCATCAGCTTGGCCTGCGGGAACTCTGCCTTGGCCAGCTCGACGATGCGGTTGGCGGCGGCGACGTCCTCGATGCAGACGGCGATCAGCTTGACCTTGCCGGCTCCGGCCGCGTGCAGGATGTCGGGGCGCGAGCCGTCGCCATAATAGACCTTGAAACCGAACGGGGCGGCGTTGGTCACGCGCTTGGTGTCCAGGTCCAGGATGCTGACGTCGACGCCGCGCGCCAGCAGCGATTGGCAGACCACTTGGCCAAAGCGGCCGAAGCCGATGACCAGAACGCTGCCCGACAGGCCGTCCGGCGTCTCGACCTCGTCCAGGGCCAGCGGATCGTCCGGGGTGATGCGGCGCACGGCCATGACCACGAACGGCGTCAGGATCATCGACATGATGACGGCGGCGGTCAGCAGGGCGTTGTCCCGTGCGCCGATCACGCCGGCCTGGGCGGCCGCGCCATAGAGCACGAAGGCGAACTCGCCGCCCTGGGCGAACAGGGCCGCGCGGTTGGCCGACTCGTTGTTGCAGGCCTTGAATAGGCGGGCGACGACGTAGATGCCGGCCGCCTTGATCGCCATCAGACCGATGACGATCAGGGCCAGGAACTGCCACTGGCTGGCGACGACGCTGAGGTCCAGCGACATGCCGACGGCGATGAAGAACAGACCCAGCAGCAGGCCGCGGAACGGCTCGACGTCGGCCTCCAGCTGGTGGCGATAGGCCGAGCCCGACAGCAGCACGCCGGCCAGGAAGGCGCCCATGGCCATCGACAGACCCGACAGGTCCATCAGCCAGGCCGCGCCCAGCACCACGGCCAGCGCCGCGGCGGTCATCACTTCGCGGGCCTTGGCGGCCGACAGCAGGCGGAACAGCGGATTGAGCAGCCAGCGGCCGGCCACGAACAGGCCGACCAGCGCGCCGAAGGCGATCAGCATGTCCAGCGCCCAAGAACCGCCCGTGCCGCCGCGCGGCGACAGCAGGGTCACCACGCCCAGCAGCGGCACGATGGCCAGGTCTTCCAGCAGCAGGATCGAGATGGCGCGCTGACCGCGGGGCAGGGCGGCCTCGCCGCGCTCTTCCAGCATCTGCATGATCACGGCGGTCGATGAGAGCACGAAGCCCATCGCGCCGATGAAGGCCACCGGCCAGGACAGGCCCGCGAAATGGGCGGCGACGGTCATGGCCGCGCCACAGCCCAGCACCTGGGCCGCGCCCAAGCCGAAGATGTCGCGGCGCATGCCCCACAGCCGGGCCGGACGCATCTCCAGTCCGATGATGAACAGGAACATGATCACGCCGAGCTCGGCGATGTGCAGAATGGTCTGAGGTTCGTCCAGCACCTGCAGGCAGAACGGGCCGATGATCACCCCGGCCAGCAGGTAACCGAGGATCGAGCCAAAGCCGAGGCGCTTGAAGATCGGACCGGCGACCACGCCCGCGCCCAGCACCGCGACGACCTGGGCCAGATTGACGCCGTGTTCCGCTGCTTCACCCGCCATCCGTCATCCCCCTGTCCGATTCCTCGGGTCTTTTGGCATCGTCGCGCGGCGCGGTCGATCCTTGATAGGACAAGGCTTACGCGCATAGTGCGACAGCGGGTGGCGTCACGGCATTATTCATCAAGTCTTGAATTTTTCCGCCGGTTAGGCGAGATCGAGACTCTGGCGGAGGAACCATGGTAGACAAGATCAAGAACGACGCCGTCGAGGCGCTGGCCGGCCTGCTCAAGGACGGCATGACCATCATGGCCGGGGGCTTTGGCCTCTGCGGCATCCCGGAGAACCTGATCGCGGCGATCCGCGAGACCGGGGTCAAGGACCTGACGGTGGTCTCCAACAACTGCGGCGTCGACGGCTTCGGCCTCGGCATCCTGCTGGAAGCCCGGCAGATCAAGAAGATGATCTCGTCCTACGTGGGCGAGAACAAGCTGTTCGAGCAGCTGTATCTGTCCGGCGAGCTGGAGCTGGAGTTCAATCCGCAGGGCACCCTGGCCGAGCGCATCCGGGCCGGCGGCGCGGGCATCCCGGCCTTCTTCACGCGCACCGGCTACGGCACGCTGGTGGCCGAGGGCAAGGAAACCCGCGAGTTCGACGGCGAGATGTACGTGATGGAGCGCGGCCTGACCGCCGACCTCGCCATCGTCAAGGCCTGGAAGGGCGACGCCGAGGGCAACCTGATCTACCGAAAGACGGCGCGGAACTTCAATCCGATGATGGCCACGGCCGGCAAGGCCACCGTCGTCGAGGTCGAGGAACTGGTCGAGATCGGCGCCCTGGACAAGGACGCCATCCATACCCCCGGCATCTATGTCGACCGCATCATCAAGGGCGCCAAGTTCGAGAAGCGCATCGAGCGCGTGACCACGCGCCAGAAGGAGACCGCGTAATGGCCTGGACCCGCGACGAGATGGCGGCCCGTGCCGCCAAGGAGCTGCAGGACGGCTTCTACGTGAACCTCGGCATCGGCATTCCGACCCTGGTGGCCAACTACATCCCCGAGGGCATGCACGTGACGCTGCAGAGCGAGAACGGCATGCTGGGCATGGGTCCCTTCCCCTATGAGGGCGAGGAGGACGCCGACCTGATCAACGCCGGCAAGCAAACGATCACCGAGCTCGACAGCAGTTCGTATTTCTCGTCCGCCGACAGCTTCGCGATGATCCGCGGCGGCCACATTGCTCTGTCGATCCTGGGCGGCATGCAGGTCTCGGAAAGCGGCGACCTGGCCAACTGGATGGTGCCCGGCAAGATGGTCAAGGGCATGGGCGGGGCCATGGACCTGGTCGCTGGCGTCAAGCGCGTGGTGGTCGTGATGGACCACTGCGAGAAGTCGGGCGCGCCCAAGCTTCTGAAGCAATGCTCGCTGCCGCTGACCGGCGCCGGCGTGGTCGATCTGCTGATCACCGAGCTGGGCGTCTTCGAGATCAATCGCGGCAAGACGCCGGTGAAGCTGATCGAGCTGGCCCCGGGCGTCACCTCAGACGAGGTGAAGTCCAAGACTGAAGCCGCGTTCGAAGTCGCGGTCTAGTCTCGAACTAGCCAGTAAGGGTGCTCCAGGGTGAGCGCCACGTATCTCGCCGTCGCCTTGCCATAGGCGGCGGCGATTGCGTTCAGGGCGGCAGCCGGATCGCCCGAGCGCGGCTCGACGGTCCGCGCCGCACGCGGCGGCCGCGTTGGCGCGATGACCTCAAGCCCATGCCGGGAGACCGCGTTGGCGCTGGCGAAGGCCTCCGAGCGGTTGGTGCGCGACCAGGCGTCCAGGGCGGTGGCGAAGGCCAGGTCGTCAAAGCCGTCTTCGATCCGCACCGCCACCTTCTCGCCGCGCCAGGCGTTGGCCCAGCCCGTCAGGCCGCTGAACACGGCGTCCATCCCGACCCGGAAAGCCGCGCCGTCGTGGGCCTGGGCCGGCAAGGGAACGGACAGGCGTCGGGCGGTGGCGCGCATCACCTCCTCGCCCGCCAGGTCGCGCAGCAAAGCCAGACTGGCGGGGATCGAAGCCGTCACCCCGGCCGTGGTGGTGATCGCGCCGTCCGTGACCCAGCGCTGATCGCGCCGCCAGCGGACGTTCGGATAGGCTTTGCCGAGCCGGCCGAGCTCGAACCAGTGGGTGGTGGCCGCGCGACCGTCCAGCAGGCCGGCGCGGGCCAGGGTTTCGGCCCCGGCGCAGATGGCCACGATCCGCACGCCGCGCTTGGCCCGTTCGCGCAGCCAAGCGTCGCGGGCCGGGTCATAGGCGGGCATCATGAACGGTACGACCACCACATCCGGTTCGCGCGGCAGTTCGGCATAGGTCGCCTGCGGACGGATCCAGGCCAAGCCTGGCATCAGGCGGACGGGCGCCAGGCTCGCCGCGACGATCCGCACCTCGACTGCGCCCGACTCCGCCAGCACCGCATAAGGCGCGATCAGGTCGGTGGTCTCGGTTCCGCGCGCGTCGGCCAGGATCACGACCAGCGGCCGGGCCTGGGCCGGCAGGGCGATCAGGCAGAGAAAAAGGGCAAGCAGGCGCAGCATCGAAACCTCCCGAAAAACGCGGGGAAGTCTTGCTGTCGGGATCGCCTTTGAAAGGACGACGATCCCTCGAAAGCCGCCAGTTAGTCCGGCTTGCGCACGGGACGTGGCGGCAAGCCCGTCACCGGATCGCGGGGCAGGGGCGCGAAGCCCTCGGCGATGAACAGGTCGATGCGACGGCTGCGCTTCTTGTCCAGGCGCACGCGGGCGATCTGCAGCGCCGAGGTCTTCTTGAAGTCCTGCTCGATCTCGGGGCGGTAGCCGCCTTCCAGGCTGACGATCAGGGCGCGGCGGCCATGCGGACCATCCAGCGGGGCGGTGGTCTCGGCCTGGTTCTGGGGGTGGGCTTCGTGCACCCACATGCGCAGAGGGGGCGCGCCGGGCTGGCCGAAATAGTCGCGGCCGTAATAGGCGGCGGCGTTGTAGACGAAGCGGTCATCCATCGCGACGGCGCTGACCCCGCCGCGCAGGGCCTCCTCCTCGCGCGAGCGCTCGATGATCGCCTGGACGGTCTGGTCCCATCCGCGCACGCGCTTGAAGCCGTTCGACAGGCCGGTGGCGTCGGCGATCCGCGGGCTGACCATGCAGGCCACGAAGAACAGGGCGAACAGGCCCTGGACGGCTAGGCCGCCGATCAGCCAGCGGCGGGCGTTCCAGCGCAGCAGCCAGCCCGCGGCGAGGACCGAGCCGGCCACGAAGGCCGCGCCGGCCCAGTTGGCGTTGGCGCGCGAGACGAAGGCCTCGCCTGCAACGATGATCAGCGGCGGGGCGCAGAAGCACAGCAGCAGCAGGTCGGGCGATTCCAGGCGCTTCTTCACGCAGAGCCAGACCGACCCGCCCAGCAGCACGGCGAAGGGCAGGGGGCCGAAGACCCCGAACTGCGAACCGATGAACTCGATCAGCTCACGGAAATTGAACAGGCTGCTGGCGCCCCAGTTGGCGTTGGAGGCGGTGTGCTTGACGGTCGAGAACTGGTGGGCGGCGTTCCAGGCGAAGTTGGGGGCCAGGATCAGCACGAAGCCGACCAGGAACAGTACGATGGCGGCCAGGCACCAGCGATGGCGCGCCTCCCGCGAGATCAGGGCGTGCAGGACGATGCTGCCCAGGGCGTAGATCGCGGCGTACTTCGACAGGAACGCCAGGCCCAGGGCCGCGCCCATGCCGATGGCGATGAAATAGCGGCGAGGCGCGGTTTCCGTGGCCAGGGCGACATAGCCCCAGATCGTCAGCGACAGGAAGAACAGCAGGGGCGCGTCGGTGGCCATCAGGCCCGAGGACAGCACCACCCCCGGCATCAGGCTGTAGATCGCCGCGGCGACCAGGCCCGCCCAGCCGCCATAGAGCTTGCGGGCGATCCGATGGATGACCAGGGCCGCTGCGCCGTGCAGCAGTGGGGCGGAAAGTCGCACCCAGGCCTCGGCGTCACCCCCGATTTGAGTAGTGGCCCAGATCAGCCAGGCGATCATCGGGGGCTTGGAGAAGTAACCGAAAGCCAGTTCCCGCGACCACAGCCAGTACTGCGCCTCGTCGGGGTAAAGCTCCAAAGGCGTTACAAACAAGGCCGCGAGACGCACGATTGTCAGTGCGCCGATCATGATCAGCGTGAACCGCCAGGCGCGGTCAGCGATCGAGCCCGACGGGGGCGTCGGCGGAGAATCGGGTGCAAGAGCCATGGCGACCGTTTAACCCAAGTAAGAAAAATCTGACCAATTGTTCCGCAGATTCCGGGCTTTATGACAGTTTCTGGGCCAGCGTGGCGTTTCCGTCACCAAACCTTCTAAAACCGGCGGTAAAGAGCCCTCAATAAGGCCGCTGGGCATAGTTAAGCCTGCGTCGAGGCCGAAACGAGGGGATACTCACCTATGATCTCGAAGAAACTCCTGGCGTCGACCGCCTTGGTCGGCTGCCTGGCTGCCGCCAGCGGCGCCTTTGCTCAGTCCACGGCGTCGACCGAACTCGATAGCGTCGTCGTCACCGCCGCGACCGGTCCGAAGACCGTCGGCGGCATGCTGAACGCCGAAACCGTGGCCAAGAGCCGCGCGACGGTGTCGAAGGAATTCCTGGACACCCAGGTTCCCGGTCAGACCGTCATCCAGTCGCTGAGCGTGCTGGTCCCGGGCCTGAACTTCACCAACAACGATCCCTACGGCTCGAGCGGCGGTAACATCCGTCTGCACGGCTTCGACGGCAACCGCGTCGCCCTGACCTTCGACGGCATGCCGCTGAACGACACCGGCAACTACGCCAGCTACACCAACCAGCTGCCCGACTCGGAAATCATCGCGAGCGCCACGGTCAACACCGGCGCCACCGACGTCGACAGCCCGACCGCCGCCAGCAGCGGCGGCACCATCGGCCTGGCGACCATCACGCCTTCGAAGCAAGCCAGCGCCTGGGCCCAGGCCAGCGTCGGCAGCTTCAACTACCGCCGCTTCGTGGGCTTCGCCGAGACCGGCGAAATCGGCCCGTGGGGCACCCGCATGTGGGTCGAAGGTTCGTACCAGAAGTACGACAAGTGGAAGGGCCAGGGCGAAATCTACAAGCGCCAGGTCAACGCCAAGATCTACCAGCCGCTGGGCGACAACGGCGACTTCCTCAGCCTGGCCGCTCACTACAACGTGAACCGCAACAACGCCTATCAAGGCCCGAACCTGCGCACCGCCACCGGCAGCCTGCCGAACCAGGTGGACGAGTCGGGCTGGAAGGTCGACTTCAACGACACCTATCAGCCGATCACCTCGGTCCCGGCGACCGGCGGCGCGACGGGTGACGTCGACACCGATCCGGCGGCCAACTCGAACTACTACGGCATCCGCATCAACCCGTCGAATACCGGCAACCTGCGCGGCCAGTCGCGCTTCACGCTGGGTCACGGCTTCACGCTGACCGCCGACCCCTTCTTCCAGTACACGCTGGCCAACGGCGGCTCGCAGAACACTCTGCTGTCGGAAACCAGCCCGCAACTGCGCGGCTCGTCGACCACCGGCGGCGTCGACCTGAACAAGGACGGCGACCTGAACGACACCGTGCGGGTCATGAGCCCGAGCAACACGAACACGCGTCGTTACGGCGTGCTGTCGTCGCTGATCTGGAAGATGAACGACGATCACGCCCTGCGCGTCGGCTACTCGCTGGACCGCGGTCGTCACCGTCAGACGGGTGAATACAGCTACATCGACTTCTCGGGCTCGGAAGGCCCGCGCTACGAGTCGAACTTCGGTGGCAAGGACGGCCACGGCACGAAGATCATGACCGTCGACGGCAAGAGCTTCATGCGCGCTCGTGACCGTTATTCGATCGCTATCCTGAACCAGGTCAGCGCCGAATATCGCGGCAAGTTCATGGAAGATAAGCTGAACGTCAGCATCGGCGTCCGCGCGCCCTTCTTCAAGCGCGAGCTGAACCAGTTCTGCTACTCGCAGAACGGCTCGAGCTCGGTGCGCTGCACCACCGAGACCCCGAACGCCACCCTGGCCAACGGCAATGTGACCTTCGCGGCCACCGGCGCCACGCAGTTCATCGCGCCTTACGCCAAGACGGTGAAGTTCGACGACGTCCTGCCGAACGTTGGCGCGATGTATCGCGTCGGCGACAACAGCCAAGTCTACGGCAGCTTCGCCCAGTCGACCTCGCTGCCGCGTACGGACAGCCTGTACGCCGTGCGTCGTCTGGCCGACGGTTCGATCGGCAACCCGAGCGTCCAACCGGAAACCTCGGACACGTTCGACTTCGGCTATCGCTATCAGTCGAGCCAGCTGCTGGTGACCCTGAGCGCCTGGAACACCAAGTTCCAGAACCGCATCGTGCAGTCGTATGACCCGGAACTGGACCTGAACGTCGACCGCAACGTCGGTGAAGTGAAGCAGTGGGGCGTCGACGCCTCGGCCGGCTTCAACCCGACCGACTACCTGGCGGCCTACTTCTCGGTCTCGTACAACGACAGCGAAGTGCAGGACAACATCGTCCTCAGCCCGACGACCTCGGCCCCGACCAAGGGCAAGGAACTGGTCGAAACCCCGCACTGGACGTTCTCGAACCGTCTGGAGTGGGAAATCGTTCAGAACCTGAAGTTCGGCGTTCAGACCAAGTACACCAGCTCGCGCTGGGTCTCTGACGTCAACGACCAGAAGGTCGGCGGCTACGTCGTCACCGACCTGGACCTGCGTTACTCGCTGGCCGGCATGGGCTACGAGAACGTCAGCATCCAGGGCAACGTCACGAACCTGTTCGACAAGCGCTACTACGGCAACCTCGGCACCAACACGACCACGACCCCGGGCCAACCGGGCTACGGTCGCTCGTTCGCCAGCGTCGGTGCGCCGCGTACGTTCATCCTGACCCTGCGCGCCGGCTTCTAAGCCGACCTCAGGTCCGACTAAGAGAAGGGCGGCCCCTCCGGGCCGCCCTTTTTCTTTGTCATCTGCGTTTGCTAGAGAAGGAGCCGCTTGACCCCGGCCCTTTGAGGGGCCATCTGCGCCCCCTTCGTTTTTCACCCCCATCAGGCTTTCGACCATGACCGTGACCGTTCCCGCCGAATGGGCTCCGCACCGCGCCATGTGGGTGGGTTTCCCCAGCCATCCCGACGTCTGGCAGGACGATCTGGAGCAGGCCCAGCAGGAAGTCGCCGATCTGGCCCGCGCCCTGGCCGGCCCGGGTGGCGAGCGCGTGCGCCTGATGGTGGTCGGTGACGAGGCCGAGGCCGCCGCCCGCGCCCTGTTGAGCGACACCGAGGTCGAGATCGTCCGCGGCACGTTCGGCGACATCTGGCTGCGCGACACCGGTCCGATCTTCGTCGACGACAACGGCGCGGCCGTCGCGGCCGGCTTCCTGTTCAACGGCTGGGGCGGCAAGTACGAGATGGAGGGCGACGACATCGTCGCCGAGCAGATCGCCGCAGCCTCGGGCGCGCCGCTGGTCCGCAACAACTTCATCCTGGAAGGCGGCTCGCTGGATCACGACGGCCTGGGCACCATCCTGACCACCGGTCAGTGCCTGCTGAACGAGAACCGCAACACCGGCTGGGACGAGGCCTCGGCCACGTCCGCGCTCGCCGAGGCCCTGGGCGCCAAGAAGGTGCTGTGGCTGGGCGATGGCCTGCTGAACGACCACACCGACGGCCACGTCGACAACCTGGCCCGCTTCGTCGCGCCGGGCGTGGTGGCCTGCCCGATGGCCTATGGCGCCGACGATCCGAATACGGACGTCTATGCCGAGACCGCCAAGCTGCTGGCCAGCCTGACCGACAGCCGGGGCTCCCCGCTGCAGGTCGCCCGCATCCCGTCGCCGGGCCGGATCCTCAATGCCGATGGCGATGTGATCCCCGCCTCGCACATGAATTTCCTGATCGCCAACGAGGCGATCCTGGTGCCGATCTACGCCGAGGAGTCGGGCGCCTTCGCCGTCGAGGTGATCAAGGGCCTGTTCCCCGAGCGCCAGGTCATCGGCCTGCCGTCCACCGCCATCCTGACCGGCGGCGGTTCGTTCCACTGCATCTCGCAACAAGAACCCGAGTAGGAGGCCGCCACAAATGGCTCGCACGCTCAGCGTCGCCGCGATCCAGACCTCGTACGGGATGGACCTGCAGGCCAACATCAAGAAGACCGAAGCCTTCATCCGCGAAGCCGCGGCCGGCGGCGCGCAGGTCATCCTGCCGTCGGAGCTGTTCCAGGGGCCGTATTTCTGCGTCACCCAGGAAGAGCGCTGGTTCGCCGAGGCCCATCCGTGGCGCGAGCACCCGGTGGTCAAGGCCATCTCGCCGCTGGCCGGCGAGCTGGGCGTGGTGATCCCGATCTCGATCTTCGAGCGCGAAGGCCCGCACTATTTCAACAGCCTGGTCATGGCCGACGCCGACGGCTCTATGCTGGGGCTGTATCGCAAGAGCCATATTCCGGACGGCCCCGGCTATCAGGAGAAGTTCTACTTCCGGCCTGGCGACACCGGCTTCAAGGTCTGGGACACGCGCTTTGGCCGTCTCGGCGTCGGCATCTGCTGGGACCAGTGGTACCCTGAATGCGCCCGCGCCATGACCCTGATGGGCGCCGAAGCCCTGTTCTATCCGACCGCGATCGGCAGCGAGCCGCACCAGCCTGACATGATCACCACCCTGCCGTGGCAGCGGGCGATGCAGGGCCATGCGGTGTCGAACGTCATCCCGGTCATCGGCGCCAACCGTGTCGGCTTCGAGCCGTGGGACGGCTATCCGAACGGCGGCCAGACCTTCTACGGCTCGTCCTTCGTGGCCGACCATCGCGGCGACTTGGTCTCGGAACTGGGAACGGCCGACGAAGGCCTGGTCACCGGAACCTTCGACCTAGACTACCTGACGACGCACCGCGCCGCCTGGGGCTTCTTCCGCGATCGCCGGCCGGAGCTCTACACGGCATTGGCTCAAGGTCGCCCTGCATGATCGCGACCGACCGCCTGACCCTGCGTCCGGCGGTCGACGCCGACCGGGACGCCATCGCCGCGCTGAACGCCAACCCCAGGGTCGGCGCCTGGCTGGGCGGCGTCCGCGATCGCGCCCAGAGCGACGCCTTCGTCGATCTGGTCCAGGCCCATGAGGCCGAGCACGGCTTCGGCTTCTGGGTCGTCGAGCGGCAGGCCGATCGCCAGGTGGTCGGCATGACCGGGATCTGGTGGGTCCCGCCGCACATGAACATGCCCGACACGGTCGAGATCGGCTGGCGCTTCCATCCGGAGGCCTGGGGGCAGGGCTACGCCACCGAGGCGGCCAAGGCGGCGCTCGCCTACGGCTTCGGCGCTCTCAATCTGCCCGAGATCATCGCCTTCACGGCCGGCGCCAACCTGGCTTCGCAGAGCGTCATGCGCCGGATCGGCATGGGCCATGATCCGGCACGCGACTTCGACCATCCGGGTCTGGCGGACGACCATCCGCTGCGCCGGCATGTGGTGTTCGTGGCGCGGCCTTAAGCGCCGCAGCCTTCCGGCGCGCCCTTGGCCTTCGAGGCGGCCACTTCCGCTTTCGCCTTGGCCAGATCCGCCATGAACGCCGGATCGTCGTGCAGGCGGGTGACCAGGGCCGAGCCCAGATAGCGGCCGGCCTCGACGTCGCTCTGGAAGTGGACGCCGCAGATGATGCGGCTGTCGCCGAAGGCCTTGCCGCGGGCCAGGATCGGCGTGGCGTTCTCGGGAACCAGTTCGGCGATGACCGAGCCCCAGGCCCAGCCGATCAGGCTGTGGCCGGAGGGATACGAGCCGTCGGTGTTGATCCAGGCCTCGCGGGGCACGCAGATCGGGGCGGTGTTGCCGACCGGCGGGCGCGGACGCTGGAAGACCGCCTTGGCCGGTTGGTAGATCTTGGCCGCATCGTCGGTGATCCGCAGCAGCAGGTTGGCCAGGGTCGGGGTCGCCTCGGCGCTGAGCGTCACGCCGGCGGCGCACGAGAAGCTCTTCATCCCCGCCTTGCCCGACAGGTCGGCGTCGGCGATCGCCTGGCTCCAAGTCGGGGTATTGGCCAGCTTGCGGGTCTCGTTGAACTGGGTGCGTTCGGCCTTGCCGCGCGGGGAGTCCGGCGTCGGCGGCGGGCCGATGATGGTCGCGGCGACGATGCCGCCGTCGCCGCCCAGATAGCCCGCCGGCGGCTTGACCCATCCGGCCGAGGGCGGGGTCGTGGCGACGGGCGCGGTTGAAGAGACGGCGGCGCAGCCGGCCAGGATCAGCCCCGAGGCGGCGGCGATCAGCATGAAGCGGGTCATGGAATGCCCTCCAGAAGTCATCCGCTCACAGAGCGTCGCGGATATCGCGCGTCAAGCGCGGGGCGCGTGTGAAAGAAGATTGACTCGTGGATATGTTATTTCATAACACATCAGCGTGGCCAATCCTTAGGCCAAGCTATCCGCCGTTTAGGACAGTTCATGCAGCGTCGCGTCGCCTTCTCCGCAGTGAGCCTCATCGTGCTCGCCGCCGCCGTTTCCGCCCACGCCGCCGATGTCGCGAATGGCGCGCCTGCGCCCGCCGCCGACGAGTCCGAGGTCTCCAAGGTCATCGTCACTGCTGCGCCCTATGGCGTCTCGGCCGACGCCCTGACCGCCAGTGTCGCGGTCGTCGACCGCACGCAGCTGGACCTTGCCCCGCCCAAGGGCCTGGGCGACGCCCTGGCGGGCCTGCCGGGCGTGCGCTCGACGGCGTTCGGCGCCGGCGCCAGCCGCCCCGTGGTGCGCGGCCTGGCCGGTCCGCGTGTCCAGGTGTTGACCAACGGCGTGGGCCAGATCGACGCCAGCGCCCTGTCGCCTGACCACCAGGTGGCCACCGATCCCGGCGAGGCCGAGCGTATCGAGGTGCTGCGGGGTCCGGCGGCGCTGGCCTATGGCGGTTCGGCGATCGGCGGGGTGGTCAACATCATCGACGACCGCATCGCCAGCCGTCAGCCGACCGACGGCTTGAGCGGCCGCCTGCTGGGCTCGGCCGGCACGGGCGACAACAGCTACGCCCTGTCCGGCGCCGTCCACGCCACCGTGGGCCCGTTCGTGCTGTCGCTGGATGCGATGAAGCGCAACAGCAAAGACTACAAGATCCCCGTCTATCCCGAATCCAAGCGCTTGCTGGCGTCGGAAGGCGAGACCGCCGAGGGTGGCGGCGGCAAGCTGGAGAACAGCGCGGTCGACCTGGAAACCTTCGGCGCCGGCCTCTCCTATGTCGGTGACAAGGGCTATGTCGGCATGTCGATCAAGCGCACGGACTCGCGCTACGGCGTGCCCGGCCATGCGCACGAGGGCGGAGACGATCACGACCACGACGACCATGATCACGACCATGCCGAAGAAGCGCCGGTCACCATCGGCCTGAGGCAGACCCGCATCGACCTGCGCGGCGAGTACGATCTGGATCTTGGCCCGTTCTCGAAGGTGCAGTTCTCGGGCGGCCACGCCGACTACACCCATACCGAGTTCGAGGGCGACGCGGTCGGCACCAAGTTCACCTCGGACGGCTATGAGGGCCGACTGGAGCTGGTGCAGGCCGAGCGTGGCGGCTGGAAGGGCGCCGTCGGCGTCCAGGCCCTGCGCCGCAACTTCGACGCCGTCGGCGACGAGGCCTACGTCCCCAAGACCAAGATCACCGAGTTCGGCGCCTTCACCCAGCAGCGTCTGGAACTGGACAACGGCTACGGCGTCGAGGGCGGTCTGCGGATCGACACCCGCGAGCTGGACAGCCTGAAGGGCAAGGCCGACTTCACCAACCTGTCGGGTTCGGTCGGTGCGTTCTGGCGGCCGACGACCGGCAGCTTCATCGGCCTGGCCCTCTCGCGCACCAGCCGCGCCCCGACCGAGTCGGAGCTGTTCGCCGAAGGTCCGCACGCCGCCACGCGCGGCTTCGAGGTCGGCGACGCCAATCTGAAGGAAGAGGTCGCGACCTCGGTGGAAGCGACCTTCCACTATTCGAACGATCGTCTGTCGGGCGACCTGCACCTGTTCGCCGCCCGCTATGACGGCTTCATCGACCTGCGCCCGACCGGCGCCGAGGCCGACGGCATGGCCGTCTATAACTACACCCAGACCGACGCCGACTTCCACGGCCTGGAGGCCGAACTCACCTATCGTGTGTGGAGCGAGGGGCAGCGCTCGGTCAGCCTGCAGGGCGGGGCCGACTATGTTCGCGGCTCGTCCGACCTGGGCCCGCCCGCCCGGATCCCGCCGTATGCCGTTTCGCTGAAGGCGCTGTACGAAGGGCCGATGTGGTCGGGCAATGTCGAGGTGCGCCGCACCGGAGGCCAGGATCGCGTGGCCGAGCTGGAGCTGCCCAGCGACGGCTACACCACGCTGAACGCCTCGCTGGCCTGGAAGCCGACCGGCGACGCGCGCCTGCGCCTGTTCCTGGACGGCCGCAACCTGACCAACGCGGAAGTCCGCGAACACGTCTCGTTCCTGAAGGACATCGCGCCTTCGCCGGGCCGCCAGGTCCGGGCCGGCATCGCTCTGCGCTTCTAAAAGCGGCGCAAGGCGAGCAAGCGGAACCCATCAGCCCCCGGGTTCCGTCGCGCCGGGGTTCGGTCCCTCTCTCCCGAACCCCGGTCATGCTCGCGCCTGGGATGAATCACAGACCGCGGGTCTCGTAACGACAGCGGCCCAGATTGCCGGTCCCGCCTGGATCGGCTAGAAGGCCAAGCCTTTGCGGTCGTCTTGAAACGCTCGAGCGTCCGTTTCCTATTCTGTCGTAGAGTTCTTCATGACAACGACCCCCTCCGCCGGCGGTGAAATCTCCGGCAACGTCCTGTTCTACACGTCGCCCGAGCCGCTGAACCGCGAGCAACATGCGAAGCTGGCCCTGGTCCACAAGGACCAGCCGTATGGCTTCGCCGCCGCCGGCACCGCCGTGCCGCTGACGGTCTCGGAATTCGCTCCGGCCGCCCTGACCTTCCCGGTGATCTTCGCCGGCGAAGACCGCGTGCCGCTGGCCGTGATGGGTCTGAACCAGCAGGAAAACCTGTTCATCAGCGCCAATGGCGCGATCGAGCCGAACGTCTACATCCCGGCCTATATCCGCCGCTATCCGTTCGTGCTGGCCAATGACGACAGCCAAGACCGCCTGATCGTCTGCATCGATCGCGGTTCGGACCTGCTGGCCGAAGGCGGCCAGACGCCGCTGTTCGACGCCAAGGGCGAGCCGACCGAATACACCCAGAACTGCATCCGCTTCTGCGACGACTTCGAAGTCGAGCGCCGCCGCACCGACTCGTTCGTGCAGCTGCTGAAGGAGCTGGACCTGTTCGAGCTGAAGAAGGCCACCTTCCAGCCGCAGGACGCCAACGGCAATCCGGACGGCGAGCTGGTCACCGTCGCCGAGTACTTCGGCGTCTCGGAAGAGAAGCTGAACAACTTGCCGGCTGAAAAGCTGAAGGAACTGCAGACCAACGGCGCCCTGGCGCAGATCTACGCTCACCTGGTCTCGCTGCTGGGCTGGGAACGCCTGATCACCAAGACCATGCTGAAGCAGCAAGCCGCCAACCTGAACTAGGTTCGGACGCAGCTTGAGAATGAAGGGCGGCGGGGCTTCTAGCTCCGCCGCCTTTTCTTTTGGCCGCTCGCTACCGCGCGAAGATGCTGCGGGTCAGGCAGGAGAAGACCAGGCGGCCAGCCTCGTCGAGCAGGTCGTGCTGGGCGATGACGATGCCCTTGCCCTCGCCGACCGGGTCCTTGCCCATCACCGTCATGCGGCCGCGCAGCAGCTCGCCGACCGGCGGATTGCGCATCCAGCGCAGGGCGTCGACGCCCAGGCGCTTGGTCTGAGGCCAGGCGGCGCTGGCTTCGGTGTCGAGCCGGGTCCAGATCGCGAAGACCATGCCGTCGGGCGCGCCGTTCTCGACCGGCCAGCCCGGGGAGAAGGCCGCGACGAAAGCGGCCAAAGCCTTGTCGTCCACCGCCCGCGTGCCCAGGGAGACGACCTGGCCGATCTCGATGTCGTCGAAGGCGGCGGGCATGGGCGGCTCCAGTTTGATTCGCTGTTCGACTGTCGGCCGCGCCTTCGCCATTGTCGAGAAGCGCACGGGGGTCCATGTGTCCGTGCGAGTTCCTTTCGCTGTCCGAGCCCGCGCATGTTCCTGAAGAAAGCCGTCCTCGCCCTGCAGGCCCTGGTCGCCGCGAGCCTTCTGGCGGGCGCGGCTCTTGCCGGGCCGGTGGTCAATTCCGGCCATATCGAGTCGGAGCTGGTGTCCCAGGAAGCCGGCATCGCGCCGGGTGGGACGGTCTATGTCGCCCTGCGCCAGAAGATCCAGGAGCACTGGCACACCTATTGGCGCAATCCCGGGGACGCCGGGGAGGCGACCAAGATCACCTGGACCCTGCCGGCCGGCTGGAGCGCCGGCGACATGGTCTGGCCGACGCCGCAGAAAGCCCGGTTGGGTCCGCTTCTGGACTATGCCTATGAGGGCGAAGTCCTGATCCCCGTGCCGATCACCGCGGCGGCGAACGCCCAGGTCGGAACCACGGTCAGCCTGACCGCCGACGTCTTCTACCTGGTCTGCGAGCAGGTCTGCGTGCCGGAAGAGGCCAAGCTGACCCTGATGCTGCCGGTCGTGGCCGGGACGCCCTCGGCCGATCCGCAGTGGGGCAAGGTCGTCGGCGACGTTCTGGCCAAGGCCCCCAAGCCGGCCGGGCTGAAGGCGGTGTTCAAGCTGGAGGGCGAGGCCCTGAAGCTGGCGATCACCGGCGGCCCGCTGAAGGGCGCCGACCTGGCCGGCGCCTATTTCTTCCCCTATTCGCCGAAGGTGCTGGAGCATTCCGCCGAGCAGGCGATCGAGCGTGGGCCGGAAGGCCTGACCCTGACGGTCAAGGCCGGCTACGACTTCATCGGCGGCGGCACGGTTCCCGCCGAGGTCGCCGGGGTGCTTTCGACCAAGGCGGGGGCCTGGGAGGTCACCGCGACGGCCGGTGAACCGCCCGCTTCGGCCAAGGGCCTTGGCGCGCCGCCGGCCGAGACGGCGCCGGCGACTGGCGTGACGGGCGGCCTCGTCGGAGCGCTGCTGTTCGCCTTCGTCGGCGGGCTGATCCTGAACCTGATGCCCTGCGTCTTCCCGGTGCTGTCGATGAAGGCCGCCAGCCTGGCCGGTCATGCCCACGACGCCGGCAAGGTGCGGGTGCAGGGCCTGGCCTTCCTGGTCGGCGTCGTCGCGACCTTCCTGGCCCTGGCCGGTCTGCTGCTGGCCGTGCGGGCCGGCGGCGCGGCGGTCGGCTGGGGCTTCCAGCTGCAGTCGCCGGTGGTCATCGCCGGCCTGGCGCTGTTGATGCTGCTGGTCGCGCTGAACATGTCGGGCGTCTTCGAGATCGGGACCTCGGTGCAGGGCGTTGGGACCGGCGCCTCGTCCAAGGGCGGGGTCACCGGCGCGTTCTTCACCGGCGCCCTGGCCGTGGTGGTCGCCGCGCCCTGCACGGCGCCGTTCATGGCCGGCGCCCTGGGCTACGCCCTGACCCAGCCGACCCTGGTGGCGCTGTCGGTGTTCCTGGCCCTGGCCCTGGGCTTTGCCGCGCCCTTTGTGCTGGTCGCCTTTATTCCCGGCGTGCTCAAGCGCCTGCCGCGTCCCGGCGCCTGGATGGACGTGTTGAAGAAGGGCCTGGCCTTCCCGATGTACGGCGCGGCCCTGTGGCTGGTCTGGGTGTTCGCCCAACAGTCGGGCCCGCTGTCGCTGGCGCACCTGCTGGCAGCCGGCGTCCTGGCCGCGTTCGGCGCGTGGCTCTATGGCCTGGCGCAAGCAAGCCGCGCGGCGGGCAAGCCGGCCCTGATCTCGATCCTGGTCGCCCTGCTGTCTCTGGGTCTGGCGATCACCGTCGCGACGTTCGGCGCCCTGGCCGCCCAGCCGCCGACCGCCGCTGCGACGTCAGCGGAAGCGCCGTCCGGTCCCGGCCTGGCGTCGGAAGTCTGGTCGCCGGAAAAGGTCGCCGAACTGCAGGCCGCCGGCCAGCCTGTGCTGGTCGACTTCACCGCCGCCTGGTGCGTGACCTGCCAGGTCAACGAGAAGATCGCCTTGTCCGGGGCCAAGGTCGCCGAGGCCTTCAAGGCCCAGAACGCCGTCTACCTGAAGGCCGACTGGACCAATCGCGATCCGGCCATCGCCAAGGCCCTGGCCGATTTCGGCCGAGTCGGGGTGCCGCTGTACGTGATCTATCCGAAGGGCGGCGGCCAGCCCGTCATCCTGCCCCAGCTCCTGACCGAAGGCATGGTGATCGAGGCGATCGAGAAGGCCGGCGTTTAAGCCCTACTTCTTCTTGTCGCCGCCGAACGGCAGGCGGCCCTTGACCTTGTCCAGCGGGGTCTTGGTCACGACCAGCGGCGGCGGGATAACCGGTGCGGCGACCTTGACCGGATAGGCGCGCCAGCCGGTCTGGATCAGCGGCGTGAAGCCCTGGCAGCGCGGGAAGTAGCGGACCATGCCGGTGCGCGGCTTGGCGATGGGGGCGGGCTGGGCGAGCAGCTGGTTCTTCGGGTCCACAAAGCGCCAGTCGCCCGGCAGGCCATAGCCCTTCTCGCCGCCCAGCCGAACGGCCTGATAGGCGATGTTGGCCTGGAACGGCGGCACGCCATAGCGCAGCATGGCGCGCAGGAAGATCTGGTCGGCCTCCTCGCGTTTGCCCGGCTCGCCGATCGTGTAGAGCCAGTCATGGACGATCGCGGCCCGCGCCGTCGGGCCCTGCGGGTCGATGAAGGCCTGGCCGTACCAGGGCACGCTGGCGAAGTCGGTGACGTACCAGCGCGGCACCACGATCACCTTGCCGGTCTCGACGTCGCAATAGGGGAACTCGGCGTCCAGGGTGAACAGCTTGCGGCCGTCCTTGGTCTGGTTGAACAGCATGATCGGCTGCGGCGTCAGCGAGCTGGGCGGCGTCGGGGCCGTCACCGGGACGTAGACGGTGGTGTTGGTCTCGGTGGCGCAGCCGGCCAAGGTCAGGCCGAGCGCGACGGACGCAGCGAGGAGCTTTGAACGGGACATGGATCGCGGGAGAACGAGCGGAAGTTGAGCAGGGCGATCTTCTGAGCGCCGCCGCCCCCTAGATCAAGCAAGAATGGCGAAGTTTCGACGCTGCGCTGCGACCGTTTCGCAAACCGGCAATCCGTGACAGGATCGCCACCGGGGGCTTCCAGCTCAGGAGAACCGTCATGTCGCTAACCCGCCGTTTCGTCGCCGCCGGCCTGCCGCTGGCCGCCCTGGCTCCATCCGTCGCTTTCGCCAAGCCCGCGCCCGACTTCACCGCCGTGGACGTCGACGGCAAGACCCGCTCGCTGTCGGAATTCCGCGGCAAGACCGTGGTGCTGGAGTGGGTCAACGAGGGATGCCCCTATGTGAAGAAGCACTATTCGGGGAATATGCAGGGCCTGCAGCAGGCCGCTCGCGCCGATGGCGTGGTGTGGTTGACCATCGCCTCGTCGGCCCCGGGCAAGCAGGGTTATTTCGCCGACGGCGCGGCCGCCAAGACCTGGATGGACAGCCGTGGGGCCAAGCCGACCACGCTGCTGCTGGACCCTGAAAACAAGGTCGCCACGGCCTACAAGGCCAAGACCACGCCGCACATGTTCGTCATCGATAAGGCCGGGCAGGTGGTCTACGAGGGGGCCATCGACGATATCCCGACCGCCAAGGTCGAGGATCTGAAGACGGCCAAGAACCTGGTCTCCGCCGCGCTGGCCGACGTGAAGGCCGGCCGCAAGGTCGCCACGCCGTTCGTGACGCCCTATGGCTGCGCGGTGAAGTACAAGGACGCCTAAGCCGCCGGCTGCGGCGGCGCGGTGATGACCTCGACATTGTCGTTCAGCAGATAGGTCATGTCGCGCAGGGCCAGGTCCTGCTCCTTGACGGTCTTGGCCGCGCTCATGGCGGTCAGCTTCTCGGGCAGGTCCTGGCTGATGCCGCGCAGGATGCACTTGAGATCGTCCACCGCGCCGCGATCGCGCAGTGTTACGTGGCCCTTCATGTCCAGCGCCGACAGTTCGCCGATCTTGGCCGAGAAGGCGTCGAAGCCCTTCAGCGGCTTGGCGGCGGCGGTCGGGTCGCCGCCGGCCAGGGCCTTGCGATAGGCCTCTGTCTGGGCCTTCAGCTGGGCGGCGCGCTTGACGATGTCCTGGAACAGCGGCTCGCCGGCCACCGATTGCGGAACGACCGGCTGCTGCATCACCGCTGGCGCAGCGGTCGAAGCCTGCCCCGGATTGAACGAAGCCATCCAGAGCATGGCGGAAAAGGCGACGGCGTCACAGGACATCTGATACTCCCGCAGAAAACGTCATGGGTCTGCCATGACGAGGCGGCGTGCGTTTGATAAGCCGCTACGCGTAAACACCGATTTACCAATCTTCAGAGGACCGCTCATGGCCAATCTCGACGCCGCCTGGACTCGCCTGGAAGACGCCGCCAAGGCCGCGGGCGAAAAGCGCATCGTCGAGTTCTTCGAGACCGAGCCGGGACGGCTGGAAGCGCTGACGCTCGACGTCGCCGGCCTGCACCTGGATCTCTCGAAACAGGCCTGGGACGAGGCCGGTCTGGAAGCCGCGCTCGACCTGGCCCATGCCGCCGACGTCGAAGGCGCCCGGGGCCGGATGTTCGGGGGCGAGGCGATCAATTCCTCCGAAGGCCGCGCCGTGCTGCACACGGCCCTGCGCGCTCCGGCCGACGCAGATTTCAAGGCCCAGGGCCAGCCGGTCATGGCCGAGGTCGACAGCGTCCGCCAGCGGATGAAGGCCTTCGCCGAAGCCGTCCGTTCGGGCGAGATCAAGGGCGCGACCGGCAAGCCGTTCAAGGCCATCCTGCACATCGGCATCGGCGGTTCGGACCTCGGTCCCCGCCTCCTGTGGGACGCCCTGCGCCCGATCAAGCCGCAGATCGACCTGCGCTTCATCGCCAATGTCGACGGCGCCGAGTTCGCCCTGACCACGGCCGACATGGATCCCGAAGAGACCCTGGTCATCGTCGTCTCCAAGACCTTCACGACGCAGGAGACGCTGTCCAACGCCGCCGCGGCCCGCGCCTGGCTGGTCGAGGCCCTGGGGGACACGGAAGCGAACCAGCATCTGGCCGCCATCTCGACCGCCCTGGACAAGACCGCCGCCTTCGGCGTGCCCGACGAGCGGGTGTTCGGCTTCTGGGACTGGGTCGGCGGCCGCTATTCGCTGTGGTCCTCTGTAAGCCTATCGGTCGCCGTCGCGGCCGGCTGGGACGCCTTCCAGGGCTTCCTGGACGGCGGCGCGGCCATGGATGAGCACTTCCGCACGGCCCCGCTAGACAAGAACGCCGCGGTGCTGGTCGCCCTGGCCCAGATCTTCAACCGCAACGGCCTGGACCGCCGCGCCCGCTCGGTCGTGCCCTATTCGCACCGCCTGCGCCGCCTGGCCTCGTTCCTCCAGCAGCTGGAGATGGAGAGCAACGGCAAGTCGGTCGGTCCGAACGGCCAACCCGCCGCCCGCGGCACCGCCACCGTCGTTTTCGGCGACGAGGGCACCAACGTCCAGCACGCCTATTTCCAGTGCATGCACCAGGGCACGGACGTCACGCCCATGGAGCTGATCGGGATCGCCAAGAGCGACGAAGGCCCGGCCGGCATGCACGAGAAGCTGCTGTCGAACCTGCTGGCTCAAGCCGAAGCCTTCATGGTCGGCCGCTCGACCGAAGATGTGGTCGCCGAGCTGAAGGGCAAGGGCGTGTCCGAGGCCGAGATCGCCACCCTGGCCCCGCAGCGCACTTTCGCCGGCAACCGCCCGTCGACCATGGTCATCCTGGAGCGCCTGACGCCCCAGACCTTCGGCGCCCTGATCGCCCTCTATGAGCACAAGACCTTCGTCGAAGGCGTGATCTGGGGGATCAACAGCTTCGACCAGTGGGGCGTCGAGCTGGGCAAGGTGATGGCCAACCGCATCCTGCCCGAGCTGACCGACCGCGCCGCCGGCGACCATGATCCGTCGACGACGGCCCTGGTCGAGCGCCTGCGCCGCTAGAACGTCTTCCGCACCCGGACCGTCACGAAGGTCCGGGGATCGATCGCGCGGTCCTCGACGAAGGCCACGGCCCGTTCCGTGGCCCGGTCGGCGAAGACCGTGCGGCGGATCGTGTAGTCGTCCCACAGGTTCAGCTGAGCGCGGATCGCCCAGGTCGGGGTCGGCTTGTACTCGACGAACGCCTCGTAATACTGCGCGCCGCGCCAGACATTGGTCTGGTCGGGGCCATAGGTGCCCGAGCCCAGCAGCGGCAGCCAATTGATCCCCCACTGGGTCTTCCAGCTGAGCACGTCCTGTACGAAGCCGATATTGGCCTGGGTCGGACGAATGCCCGAGATCGGCCGGTCCTTGCCGGTCGTCGGGTCCTTCACATGGGTCTCGTTCCAGTCGTTCTTGAAGGTGAAGCGGCCGCCCTTGATGCCCAGCTTGTCGGTCGGCACCACGATGTTGACCGACAGGCGGTCCAGGGTGGCGTCGCCGATATTGCCCGTGGCCGCCAGGCCGCCCGGCAGCGGCAACCGGTCGATCACCCCGATGATCTCGTCGTGGCGATAGGCGATCGTGACCACGCCCTCGCCCCAGAACCGGCGCTCGTAGCTGATCTCGCTGATCCAGCGCTGTTCGGGCGCCAGGTCGACATTGCCGCCATAGACGTTGTTGTCTTCCAGCTCGGCCGAGGCGGCGAAGTCCTCGAAGTCCAGCTGGCCCAGCTCGCGCTCGAACCGCAAGCGCAGCTGATTGCCGGCCTTCGGCGTCCAAGTCGCCTGGAAGCGCGGCTTGGCGTAGAAGAAGCTCTTCTTCTGGTCGGCGTCGCCCGACTGCTCGATCGTCGAGCGCTCCAGCCGCAGGCCGCCTTCCAGGGTCAGTTGCGGACTGATCCGCCAGGTGGCCTTGGTGAAGGCCTCGCCGCGCAGCTCCTCGACCTTGACCGAAGCGCTGGGCAGCGCCACCGTCGCCCCGCCCACGGTGAAGGCCTGGCGCGTGTCCAGCATGTTGTAGGCCGTCTCGCCGCCGGCCTCGATCGTCAGCCCCCGGCCGAAGTCGTGGCGCACCAGGGCGCGCAGGATCGATTCCGAGCTCTTGATGTCGGCGGTGAAGCGCTGCTGCGGGCTGGCGACGCCGCCCAGGGTCTCGTCGCTGGTCGAGACCTCGTCGCCGTTCTCGAAGCTGTGCATGGCCCGTGTTTCCAGCATCCAGCGCGGGGCCAGCGGGCGGGTCCAGGTCAGGCCCAGCTCGCCGTTCTTGTAGTCGTCGTTATAGGCGCTGCGGCGCAGGGCGACCGGCGATTGCAGGGTCTGCCACTGGTTCCAGTCGTTGACCCCGTAGCGCGCCGTGGCCTCGACCTTGCCGCCGAACAGAGGCGAGGCGTAGTTGCCGCGGATGCCGTTGCCGCCGCCCCAGCTGTCGTTCAGATAAGCCTCGTCGCGGATCAGGACGCCGGCGCCGTCGCGGCGCAGGTTGCGGCCCGGGCCGTTGCTGTCGCTCATGCCCGTGCCGTCGCTGAGCGTGACGCCCCAGCTGCGGTCGCCGTTGGTGGCGGTGAACTGATAGCTGCCGCCGTAGAGGTCGCGGCCGCCGTCGAAGATGATCGCCTTGGCCTCGACGATCGACTGGCGGCTGGCGCCCTTCTTCAGGATCACGTTCACGACGACCGCATAGCCCTGCATGTCGACGCCCGGCGCGCCGCCGCGGATCAGCTCGATGCGCTCGACGCGGTTGGCCTGGGTGCGGCCCAGCACATTGCTGCCGGTGTCGTTCTTCGAGGCTGGACGGTCGCCGTTGATCAGGATGTTGCCGACCGCGCCTTCGAAGCCGCGATTGCCCGAGCCGTCCTGCACCGAGAAGCCCGGCACCCGCTGCACCATCTCCAGCGCCGTGTTCGGACGCTGGGCGGCGAAGAATTCCGGCTGGAAGACCAGCACGCCCTTCTGGGTCGCATCGTCCAGCGGCGCTTCCGAGGTCGGCCCCGTGGGGACCGGCGCCACGGCGGCGGCCTGGCCGGCCCCCGCCGGCAAGGTCGCCTCGCTGGCGTTCGCCACGCCGGCGATCAGCAGCATGGCCGCGGTGGCCAGCAGCATGGTCTTCGTCATCAGTCTTCCCCTCTTCGAGGAGATGTCTGGCGTCGGCGACCGTTCATCTCAAGTTACAAGGCCGAAAGGTAGGTTACATCGGCGACATCATTACGGGATGTTCATGTGGCGATACGGGCTTAGACTTTAGAACCTTTTAACGAGGTCTTTGGGCTGCCAGCCGTTTGGCGCGTTGTCGCGCCTCTGTCGCAAGCCGATCCAGCACGGGCGTGCGGCTGGGGGCGACCAGTTCGGCGCGGCATTCGGCGAAGATCCGCCGGTTCTCGGCGCAGGTCGCCCGCATCGTCGCCAGTTCCTCGGGCGGGACCCTGTCGGCCAGCGCCTCGGCCTCTTTCTCGGCTCGCTCGGTCAGGCGCTCCAACTGGTCGTAGCAGTCCAGCGCCCAGCGGCTGATGCTGACGACGCGGCGAGGGCGCTTGCGGCGCGGCGGTTTGGATTTGGGCATGGGTCAGCTCCGTTGCAGGGCAGGGGACGCACGGCTTCGCCGCTTCACGCGGCGGGCCGCTGAAGTTGGATGGGGAGGCGACGGAGCGGCCGGGCGAACCCGGATACCGTAAGGTTTGTTTTGCGTTTCGGCTCGCTTACCGCTCCGCCAGGCTGTTCTTGTCCGTGAGGGCGGAGGGCGTGGGCCTTATCGGCCCGGGACTCCAAGAACCCCCGGACGGGCGCAGAGCAAGTCGATCGGCTACATCCGTCTCGACCCCGACGCTCCACGATAGGCGGCTTTAACGGTCACCGCCCTGTCGCTCCGCTGTCAGCCTTGATCCCGAGCGATCCCGTCACTCGTGCGCGCTCCTAAAGAGTAAGCCGCACGACCTGACGAGGTCGCCGGGAGCCATCAGCGGCCCCGCTCAACCTATCCCCATCGCCGCTTTGGGCCGGATCCAAGCGCCCTCCCCCTGCGACGGGGACCAGATGAGTATGGGGCCGCGCTGAACGCGGAGGATGGATTGGCGCGAGAAAGTGGGAAGTGATTGATTTCGTTGGTTGCGAGATCGCGAGCGCCGGGGATAGAGCGCGCTGAACGCTCGTAGTCGATCTCTCTGAGAGAGGATCGGTGGCGGCCGTCTCCTCCCCCGCATCGCGGGGGAGGTGGCCCAGAGGGCCGGAGGGGGCGCTCCCCGCCGCTCCACCCAACCGTCATCTCGCGACTTGTGCGCGGGACCCATGGTTCAGCTTCCATGTGAATGCTTAGGTCCGCACTTCACCTGCGGCGGACAAATGGGTCCCGCTAACAAGTCGCGGGATGACGGTTGAATGGGAGCTAACTGGTTTGTGAGGCGTCGGCTTTCATTGGCTCAATTTCATCAGCGGGCCAGACTGGGCGCTCAAGTTTAGCCCCTGTGGCTAGGCCAATCACCATCTTGAGTTGGTCGTCTAGCATGAGCTTAAGGATGTATCGCTCTTCGTCATCCGCGAAGCGGCCGTCAATTTTCTTTGCAAAGTCGTCGAGGTAGAGGCTGTTAGTTTTAAGCATAGTGCTCATGGAGGTCAGCCGTCTGGCGACGGAGTAGGGGCCTTGGTCGTCCAGCTCGAATATTGGAAAGCGATTAATGTCGTCTGCGACAGCCGACATCGTGAGAGCTGCGGTGTGGGCGGAGAGTGAGAACGGAACGAAGTTCGCCGATGTGCGGTGGTAGCTCTCGACGACCTCAACGCCATTCAAAAGTAATCTCGTTGCGGTACTCCGCAACTGCTGTCGACGCCGCCAAGTCGGTGCGAAAGCAGTCATGTAGGTTACGCCTAAGGCCAGCACCGCGCCGAAAAATTGCGCCCATCCGGCTAGCTTGTCGTGCGCTTCCAGCCACGCGACCAAGTCACTCATAGCTGCTCCCCCACGCTGCCCGGCCGCCCAACGGTCGGCGCGCGCCTTAAATCTCTTGGAGGCTGCAGCGTGCAGGGCTGATCAGATCAGTCAAGGACGACGCTCGGGCGTCGCCGCGCGGCGGCCGCCCGGAGGGCGGTCCTTGAGTGACCTGATCAGCCCTGCGATCGTCTCGCCGTGAGATTTTAAGGGTAGTTAGCCGTCTGCAAGTTGAACCCGAACGTGTTCTAGCCACTTGTCGTACCACCACCAATCGCCGGGCCGAAGTTCTACGCCGAATTTATGGATCGGGTTCTTGGCATCCGCTGCTTGCCAGAGAAGCGTATGCGCATGCAGGTTGAATTGACGGTGTCCCTCAGTCCTCATGATATCTACGATATCTTTCGGCTTGTGCTTCTTCCGCTCTGACTCTTTAACAAGAACGCTAGCGATTTCACGACCTTCAGCTGAATCTGGTCGAATGAATTCAACAACTTGGTCAGCTTTTCCCTTGGAGTTTACCGACAATTCAACATAGGCGACGCGATAGGCATACTTAGGGTCTCGGATGACCTCGTCCGGTAGGTCGTCTTCATGTGCCAGATGCGCCGCGATCAGATGAGCTGGAAGATCGGTGTCTTTCAGTAGGAGATCACGTTGCGATTTAGCTATCCCCGAAAATTGCAGTGCTACCCCGAGTTCGCGGTCGAGCCCGTACTCCGAACCAAACATGGCCTTGAGCGCTGTGTTGAAGTTTAGGCAGCAGGCCTGAAGTTTAGCGCTGACAAAGTTATCAATTCGGCGCGTCATCTGATGCTCGATCTCGTGACGAATTCCGATGAGGAATTTGAGGTTGGCCTTTGTCGGCGCGTCTAGCGGGCACTCGGCTTGTCCTAAACACTGCTCTAGTTCCCAGTGCTTGTCCGCACCGTGCCGCGTCTGAAGTACGTTTCCTGTATGGCGGTCACGATACCGATAGTCCAAGCCCAACCGCTTGAAGTGTGCGTGCAGCAAATAAGTCCATGCAATCACAGCGGTGACGATGAAGATTTCAGACTTGAAGTGGGCTCTCGGATTGTTGAATCCTTGCACCGCGTGAAGCATTGCTTCTCGCGCTTTGATTAGCAGTTCGTCGCCGATCAAATTTAGGCCGTTGCCATCAACGTTTGGCCAAGATTCGAGGAAGGCGGCCAGCTCTTCGGGAGATGCGGGTGGGATGCCGGTGTGAGTTTTGCCGTCCCGAATATCCTTGTTTCGACCATGATTGATCGAACGTGTGGGGCGAGTGAAGTAGGCGAGAATGTCCTGATCGTTTTTGGGGGGAGGCGTAGCCATCATCGCTTTCACGATCGAGATTTCCCAGCGCTCGAGCCGGTTGTTCGGATTTCTGGCCATGATGCAATCTAAGGGCGCTTTTCTAAGCTTGGCCATTCTGGCGGTACCCTTATCGGGTGTTCAGAGCCGCGATTGGATTGGACAGCTCCTCACCCCTTCCCCCGCACGCCCCACTAGGCTAAACCCCGCCCCGATGACCCGCGCACCGCATCACCACGGCTGCCACCACCATCCGACCTCGCCTCGCGGGATCGGCCGGGTCCGCGCGCTCTAAGCCGAGCGACCCAGCCAGAGCCCCGCCTAGCGGATGGGGCTTGGCAAAGCGCCATCCGTCGAAGCCTTGAAGATTTAAGGACCGACGCCGATGACCGACGACACTTCCGAACAGACCTTCCGCCCCGAAGCCCGCGCCCCCCGCGGCTTCGCCGACAAGCGCGCGCGCGACCTGCGGGCCGAGCGGGCGATCCTGGAGGCGGTGTCGGCGGTCTATGAGCGCTACGGCTTTGAGGCGCTGGACACCGGGGCGTTCGAATATGCCGACGCCCTGGGCAAGTTCCTGCCCGACAGCGACCGTCCGAACGAGGGCGTGTTCGCGCTGCAGGACGACGACGAGCAGTGGATGGCGCTGCGCTACGACCTGACCGCGCCGCTGGCGCGGTTCGCGGCCCAGAACTGGGAGACCCTCCCCAAGCCGTTCCGCCGCTACGCCTTTGGGCCGGTGTGGCGCAACGAGAAGCCGGGGCCGGGGCGCTTCCGCCAGTTCATCCAGTGCGACGCCGACACGGTGGGCTCGGCCCGTCCGGAGGCCGACGCCGAGATCATCGCTATGGCGGTCGAGGGGCTGGAAGCCGCCGGCCTGCCGCGCGGCGCTGCGGTGCTGAAGATCAACAATCGCAAGCTGTTGAACGGCCTGCTGACCTCGGCGGGCGCCGACAGCGCAGGCCAGAAGCTGGCCGTGCTGCGCGCGGTCGACAAGCTGGACCGCCTGGGCGTCGAGGGCGTGCGGCTGTTGCTGGGCGAGGGGCGGCTGGACGAGAGCGGCGACTTCACCAAGGGCGCGCGGCTGAAGGGCAAGGCGATCGACTCGGTGCTGGACTTCGTGTCCGCCGGAGCCGGCGGGCGCGCGGCGACGCTGAGTAACCTGGCCAATGTCATCGGCGGCTCGGCCGAGGGCGACGAGGGCCTGCTGGAGCTGTCGCGGATCGATGCGGCCCTGACCAGCCTGGGCATCGCCGACGACCAGGCCTTCATCGATCCGTCGATCGTCCGGGGGCTGGAATACTATACCGGCGCGGTGTTCGAGGCCGAGCTGCTGCTGAGCACCACCGACGAGAAGGGGAACAAGGTCTCGTTCGGCTCGATCGGCGGCGGCGGGCGCTATGACGACCTGGTGGCGCGGTTCACCGGGACGGCGACCCCGGCCACGGGCTTCTCGTTCGGCGTCACCCGCCTGGCGGCGGCGTTGCGGGCGGCCGGTCGTGAGCCGGGCGGCGTCGCGCGCGGGCCGGTGGTGCTGATCACCTTCGACCAGGCGCACATGCCCGAGTACTTCTCCGTGGTCGGACAGCTGCGGGCGGAGGGCATTCCGGCCGAGGTCTATCTCGGGACCTCGGGCATGAAGCCGCAGATGAAATATGCCGACCGCCGCAATGCGCCGGCCGTGGTCATGCTGGGCGGGGACGAGATCGCCGCCGGCACCGTGACCATCAAGGACCTGGACGCGGGCCGCATGGCCGCCCAGGGCCTGGCCGACAACGCCGCCTGGAAGGCCGAGCGGCCCGGCCAGCAGACCATCCCGCGCGACCAGCTGGTCGCCGCCGTGCAGAAGATCATCGGGGGCTAATCACTTGAGGCTCGAGCGTTCCATTCCGGCGGAGGCGCTCGACGCCATCCGCGCTCCTCTGCTTAGCGCCGGGGCGACCCTGACCGACGCGCCGGTGTTGCAGCCCCTGGGCCTGCTGCTGGACCTGACCGGCGAGGCCATGCGCTCGCGCCTGTTCGTCGTCTCCGGCGACGGCGGCGAGGAGGCCTGCCTGCGGCCTGACTTCACCGTCGCCGTGGCCAGGGCCCAGAACCAGGCGGGCCGCTACCGCTACGAGGGCAAGGCGTTCCGCGTCGCCCCACGTGGCACCGACCGCGCCGAGGAGTTCCTGCAGATCGGCGTCGAGGCGTTTGAGGCCGGCGATCCCGTGGCCGCCGACGCCGAGATCGCGGCCCTGGCCTGGGCGGCTTCGGCCGCCGGCGGGCGCACCGACCTGTCGCTGATCCTCGGCGACGTCTCGCTGTTCGCCGCCTTCGTCGACAGCCTGGACCTTGCCGCCCCGCTGGCCGCGCGCCTGAAGCGGTCGTTCGCCAAGCCGCGGCAGCTGAAGGCCGAGCTGGACGGCGACGCCGCCGCGCCGCTGTCCGGTGAGCAGTCGCGCATCGCCGCCCTGCTGGCGGGCCTGCCCGAGGCGGAAGCCGCCCAGGTGCTGCAGGAGCTGTGGTCGCTGGCCGGCATCGAGCCCGTCGGCGGCCGCCGTCCAGCCGAGATCGCCCGCCGCCTGGTCGAGCGCGCCGAGGCCGCCAAGGCCGGTCGTCTCGATCCGGAGCAAGCCGACCGCATTCGCGCCTTCCTGGCCGTGTCGGACCGTCCGGACGCGGCGCTGTCGGCCATCGTCGCCCTGGCCGGTCCCAACGACGGCGCCCTGAAGACCGCCATCGCCGGCTGGCGGTCGCGGCTGGAGGGCATGGCCCAGCGCGGCGTGCCCCTGGACCACGCGACCCTGGCCGCCGCCTTCGGCCGGGCCTTCGGCTACTACGACGGCGTGCTGTTCGAGGTGCGCTCGGCCGCGCTGGGCGACGAGCGCCCCGTGGCCGCTGGCGGCCGCTATGACGGCCTGCTGCCCAAGCTGGGCCTTTCGACCAACACCGGCGCGGTGGGCTGCATGGTCCGTCCGGCGCGCGCCTATGCGGGAGGCGGCGAATGAGCGCCCCTATGATCTTCGCCATTCCTTCGAAGGGCCGCCTGAAGGACCAGGTCGAGGCCTGGCTGGCCGACTGCGGTTTCAAGCTGGAGATGACCGGCGGCGCGCGCGGCTATTCGGCCGAGCTGTCGGGCCTGCCCGGCGTGTCGGTGCGGCTGCTGTCGGCCGGCGACATCGCCGCGGGCCTGGATAGCGGCGACCTGCACCTGGGCGTCACTGGCGAGGACCTGCTGCGCGAGCGCGGCGACGACATGGACAGCCGGGTCATGCTGCTGCGGGCCCTGGGCTTTGGCCGCGCTGACCTGGTGGTGACCGCGCCCAAGAGCTGGCTGGACGTCGACACCATGGCCGATATCGACGAGGTCGGGCACGCCCATCTCGCCAAGACCGGCCGCCGCCTGCGGGTGGCCACCAAGTATGTCACCCAGACCCGGGCCTTCTTCGCCCGTCACGGGGTGGCCGACTACCGCATCGTCGAGAGCAGCGGCGCCACCGAGGGGGCCCCGGCCGCCGGCGCGGCCGAGCTGGTCGTCGACATCACCACCACCGGCGCGACCCTGGCGGCCAATGGCCTGAAGATCCTGTCGGACGGCGTGATCCTGAAAAGCCAGGCCCAGCTGACCGCCTCGCTGCTGACGACCTGGACGCCGGAACAGCTCGGCTCCCTGCAGCGTTTGCTGTCGGTGGTCGAGGCCAAGGGCCGCGCCGGCAAGCTGGCGACCCTGGTCTGGCCGGCCGAGCAGGATGCGGCGGGCCAGTCGGCCGTGGCGGCGTTCGTCGCCAAGGGCGGCTCGCGCCGCGCCAATGGCGCGCTGCTGGCGACCGGCGATCTGTTCGATGCGGCGGCGGCGTTGGCGGCTGCCGGCGTCGAGCCGGTGACCGTGTCGCGCCCGGACTATGTGTTCGAGTCGCGCTCGGCGGTGCTGGATCGGTTTGAACAGGCCCTGGAAAAGTAAGTTTTGACATATATGTCAAAACAACGCTGTCTGAACGGTGATAACGTTTGAAACTACGCCGTTCGCGTCAAAAATTCGTCCAATCCTTTGCAGAAAACGGATTCCTGCGTTGACAGCGTCATGAATTTGACGTTTCTAGACACTGCAAGGACGAAACGAGCCCAACAGAGAGCTCCCGTTCTTCGGCGTTTCGGGGAGGAAACGCCCGCCTAGATCGAATGATCGAGAAAATAGCCAGCCCGTCGCGATTATCCCCCGCGGCGGGTTTGGTGTATCTGGGCTCTGGTTCTTGGTTTTGACGATTGAGTCAAAATTGTTGAGCGCGTGATGACGCTCCGGGGGTCATTCGCTTTCTGATCTTTTCGCGCCGTTGAGCGCCCCCTCCGTCACGATGCTGCGCATCGCGCCACCTCCCCCGTTTCACGGGTGAGGAGAATGCCCTTCCTCCCTTGCGAAGCGGGGGAGGTGGATCGGCGCGGATACGCGACGAGACGGAGGGGGCGTCCCCGAAAAGAAAAAAAGGGCGCTCCCCTGCGAGAGCGCCCCCAATCCCTGGCTTGGCCTCAGAGCCTCACCCCACCGGGGGAGGCGGCGCGTCGGCGTCGGTTTCCGGCACGTCGATCACGCCGCGGCCCAGATGGCTCTTGCGGTAGCCGTAGGCGAAGTAGACCACGATGCCGACCAGCGCCCAGCCGAAGAACAGCAGGATCGTCTCGCGCGACAGGCTGAAGAACAGATAGGCGCAGCCGATCGCCGATAGCGGGCCGACGATGGCCACGGCCGGGGCGCGGAAGGGGCGCTTGCGGCTGGGATCCGTCCGCCGCAGCACCACCACGGCCATCGAGACCATGGCGAAGGCGAACAGCGTGCCGGAGTTGGAGATGTCGGCCAGCACGCCTACCGGGAAGAAGGCGGCGAACAAGGCCACGAACACGCCGGTCAGCACGGTGATGACGTGCGGGGTGTGGAACTTGGGGTGGATCTTGGAGAACACGGCCGGCAGCAGGCCGTCGCGGCTCATGACGAAGAAGATCCGGGTCTGGCCGAACATCATCATCAGGATGACCGAAGGCAGGGCCAGGCCGGCGGCGAGGCCGATCAGGTTGCCGATCTGCGGCCAGCCGATCTGGCGCAGGGTCCAGGCCAGGGCTTCCTTGGAGCAGACCACGGCGTTGTCGCCGATCGCCGAGCAGGCGGCGCTGAGCTCGGCGCTGCCCGGGCGCAGGCCCGCGCCGTCCGCGCCCAGCATCGGTTGAGCCCCGACGCCGCCGATCACGCCGGCGGCGACCAGCACGTAGAAGACGGTGCAGATCAGCAGCGAGCCGATCAGGCCGATGGGCATGTTGCGTTGCGGGTTCTTGGTCTCCTCGGCCGCGGTCGAGACCGCGTCGAAGCCCACGTAAGCGAAGAAGATCGAGGCGGCCGCAGCCGAGATGCCGCCGAAGCCCAGCGGCGAGAACGGCTGGAAGTTCTCCATCTTCATCACCGGCACGGCGAAGATGATGAAGGCCGTCAGGGCCGAGACCTTGATGGCCACCAGCACGGCGTTGACCATGGCGCTCTCGCGGGTGCCGATGACCAGCAGCCAGGTGACCAGCAGGGCGATGGCGGCGGCCGGCAGATTGACCATGCCGCCGTCGAACGGCCCACGCACCAGGGTGTTGGGAATGTCGATCCCGGTCAGATGCTCGATCAGGCCGACGACATAGCCCGACCAGCCGACCGACACCGCCCCCGCGGCGACGGCGTATTCCAGGATCAGGGCCCAGCCGACCATCCAGGCCAGCAGTTCGCCCATCACGGCGTAGCTGTAGGTGTAGGCCGAGCCCGACACCGGCACCATGGCCGCCATCTCGGCGTAGCACAGGGCGGCGATGGCGCAGACCACGGCGGCGATGATGAAGCTGATCATCATGCCCGGGCCGGCCTTTTGGGCGGCTTCGGCGGTCAGCACGAAGATGCCGGTGCCGATGACCGCGCCGATGCCCAGCATGGTCAGCTGGAACGCTCCGAGCGAGCGATGCAGCGCTTTCTTCTCCGCCGTCGCCAGAATGGCGTCCAGCGGCTTTACGCGTCCGAAGATCATGAACCTTTTCCCCCGGATGGTTCCTCAATTTGAGGGAGGACCCTAACCACTCGACGGGCGCGCGCAAGAGCGGCGACTAGATCGCGCCGTGGCTGGAAAGGGCGGGGGCGGCCGTCGTCGCGGCGTCCTGCGAGCGGCCGCGCGAAAGCGGGCCGGCCAGGGCCTCCATCAGATCGAGATAGGCGTCGCCCGAGCGCTCGATGGTGAACCGCCCGGCCTGGGCCTGCATCGCCTCCACGTCATGCGGCCGCTGCGGGACGCGTTGCATGGCCTGGGCCAAAGCCGCGGCGTCGCCGGGCGGCGTCAGCTGGCCCAGTCGGCCGTGGTCCAGCAACTCGGCCATGCTCACGCAGCAGTCGGTGGCGACGATCGGGGTCCCGGCGGCGAGCGCCTCGATCACCACGGCGGGCACCCCCTCATAGAGGGAGGACAGCACGAAGACGTCGGCGCGTCGGAGCCAATCGGCGGTGTCGGCGACATGGCCGACCAGCTCGACCTGGCCAGCGACGCCCAGCGCCTCGACAAGACTGGTCAGCCGGCGGCGTTCGGGCCCTTCGCCCAGAACGACCAGGCGATCCTGCGGCTGGGCGAAGCTGGCGAAGGCGCGGATCAGAAGACCGAAGTCCTTCTGCGGATTCAGCCTGCCCACGCCCAGGAACAGTCGCCCGTCGCCATCGGTCTTCACCGGCCGGTAGGGCTGGATATCCTTCTGGCGGATGGCCGGATCCTCGACGATGGCCACGCGCTCCGCCGGCAGGTTCAGAGCCGCCGTCAGTTCGGGGCGCATCGCCTCGGCCAAGCCCACGAACAGCTGGATGTGGCGGGCCTGCACTCGGAGCCACAGCCGGTAGAGGGCGCCCATCCAGGGCGTGAAGTCGCTGCGATCCAGGCTGTTGCTGACCTTGCAGATGATCGGCGGGCAGCGGTCGCCGAGCAGCAGCCGCACCAGCACGGCGACGATCGCATAGGTGTTGCCTGCGCAGAACAGGACGTCGGGCCGCTCGCGGCGGATCATGGCGATCAGGTGTGGGACCATCCAGACCGACTCGAAGGCGACAGCTGGCGGAAAGCGCGGTGCGAACAGATAGCGCGGCGCGCCGGGCGCCTCCTCGGCCAAGGGGCCGTCCCGTCGGCCCATCGCGACCGAGACCTGACAGCCGGCCTGCGCCCACGCCCCGGCCAGTCTCAGCGCCACGCGCTCGACGCCGCCCGGCTGAAAACTGTGCAGATAGGTCATGATCGCGAGACTGCGTCGCGGCGGCGGCGGCTTAGACGGGTCCATGGCAACCTCGGCAAACGGTTCGATGGCAGTGACGCCGCGGTCGCGGGCGTCCCTCAACGATCGTCCGTCTGTCCTCCTAGCCGATCGAAACGTCCGCCGCGTGACAGGCGCGGAAAGGGCGCGCCCTGCGCTGGCATGCCGCTGCGGCATGTTGGCTAGGCGGTCCGCCTATTAAGGCGATGACCACGCGCTCGGCCCTAAACGGCCGGCCATGTATTCCGTAAGCCGCGTTTCGTGGCTCGCCGCAATCGCCGCCGTCTGGGCGATCGCTGGGCAGAGCCAAGCCTGCACCGTCAGCAGCGCCGTCACCTCCACCCTCGGGACCTACTCGCCGGCCGCGGTCAAGGCGGCCGCCGTGCCGGCTCTGCAGAGTCGAGCGGGGCTGGCCTGCGGCAGCGGCGTGCTGGTGCTGCTGGGCGGCAATGTCGTCCAGGCCAAGTTCCACAGCGACAACGGCTTCAAGCTCAAGCAGGCCAGCGGCAGCGAGATGATCGGCTATGTCGCCTCGGCCGATCCCGCCGGCGCGGCTCCGTTCGCCGAGGGCGCGACGCTGGACTACATGCAGAACAACCTGCTGAACCTTCTGGGCCTGCTGGGCGGCAGCTCGGCAGACCTGCCGGTCTATGTGAAGCCGGCCAGCACGACGCAGCCGGCGCCGGGCGTCTACAGCGACCGGATCACCATCGACTGGAGCTGGAACCTGTGTCCCGGTATCGGCCTGCTGGGCCTGTGCATTGGCGTACCGGACACCGGGACCGGGGCCTCGGTGATCACCGTGACCCTGATCGTCTCGCCCCAGAACGCGGTGATGACCATCAGCACCACCACCACCTGGGATCCCCTGAACGGCGTCACCGCGCCCAAGGCCATTCCGGGCAGCCGGCGACGGGTGTCGGTGACCCTGGCCAACCCCGACATCGTGCCGATCGACGCGGGCACGATCGCGCTGGTGCTGCCAACGCCGCCGCACGCCATCCTGGCGCTGGACGGCGATGGGACCGGCGGCGTGGCGGCCAGGTTCGCCGACGGCTCGCCGGCCTCGCAGACCACGTTGCGCTATGGCGGCCCGGGCGACGCGAGCGACGATGTCGACTTCTCGGCCGACGGCGGCGTCAACTGGACCTATGCGCCGGTCGCCGGCGATGCGGCCTCGCAGGGCGCGGTCACCCACATGCGGTTCCGGCCGCAAGGCGCGATGGCCAAGCAGTCTTCGCTGACGGTGTCGGCGCCCTTCCTGGTTCGCTAGCCCTGGCGCGAAACGGCCAAAGAAGGGAAGCTGCGGCTACAGCCCTCTTCCGCGCGAGGCGACATGTCCGATCTTCAGATGCTGGACCGTGACGAACAATCGGCCAGCGCCGAGTTCCGCTGGGGCGCGATGACCAGCCGCGCCGAGGTGCGGGTGACGCCGCTGGGCATCCTCGCAATCGGCGGCATGCTGAGTGCGGTGCTGCTGTCGACCGCGGTGGTGGTCTGGGCCTCGACCTCGATCGGCCGGGCGCGGGCGGCGCGGCGAAGCTAGCGGTTCAGCGAGAACTCGACCGGCGCGTCCATGGCGATGCGCTCGCCCTTGATCGTGTGCGGCGGGGTGGGGAACGGATCCGACCGATGGACCATGGCCAGGGCTTCCTGGTCCAGCAGCGCATGGCCGGTCGGCGTGACCAGGCGGCAGTCCAGCACATGGCCCTCGCGGTCGATGACGAAGGCGACGCGGACCACGCCCTGCTGTTTCCGCGCCCGTGCGGCCTTGGGATAGGTCTTGTTGCTCTCCAGCCAGGCGCGGACGCGGGCGGCGTAGGAATTGCTCGAGCCGGCATGGGCCTGGACGCTGTCGGCGTCGCTGCGGCCGGCCGGCGGCTTGGCGGCGGTGGCGGTCATGGCCTTGGCGGCCAGGGCGGTCGCGGCCGGCGCGCTGGAGGCGGGGCGCGCATCGGCGTCGGAGCGGGATTCAGAGGGGGCGGCGGGCTTGGGCGGCGCAGCGGGCGGCGCGGTCCAGGCCTCGGTGATGGCGGTGACGGGGCGCGTCTTCACCGGGGGCTCGATCGGCGAGGGGGGCTTTGGCGCGTCGTCGGGCTGCTCTTGCGGCTCGGGCGCGGGCTTGGCCTCGGGCGAGGTCGCATTGTCGAAGGCGGTCAGCGACGGATCGCCCAGCGAGACCAGCATGGCCGTCTCTTCCTGGGCGATCGTCGACATCCTGGGCGCCATGTAGACGGCGCCCAGCACCAGGACGCCGTTGATCGCCAACGACGTCCCGGTCGCCCAGGCGCGGATGTGCCAGGGCGTGCGCATGGTTAGAAGGTCCGCGCGAGGGTCAGCTTGAAGGTGCGGCCTTCGGCGTCCAGCGACATCAGGTGACGCTGGAAGGTGCGGTCGAACAGGTTGTCGACGCCGACCCGCACGTCCAGGCCGGCCAGGGCGCCGGCTTGCGGCTTCCAGGTGACGAACAGGTTGTGCACGTCATAGCCCGGGGTGCGCAGCGAGACGGCCGTGACCTTGTCTTGGTCGTCGGTGATCTCGGCGCGCCAGCCGACGATCAGGTTCTGGGCCGGGAAGACGTAGCCCAGGGTCAGGTTCAGGGTATTGGCCGGGATGGTGTTCAGCGGCTGGCCGTTCAGGCGGTTCTCGCCGTCGATGATCGACACGGCCGCGCGGGCGAAGATGTTGCGCGCGCCGTATTCGGCCTCGACCTCGATGCCCTTGTAGCGGGCCTTGCCGATGTTGACGAAGTAGGCCGAGGTCGCGGTGCCGCGGGCGATCAGGTTGTCGACGTCGTTCTGGAACAGGGTCGTCTTGATGTTGGCCTGGTCGCCCTGGCCGAAGATGTTGCGGAACTGCAGGGTGCCGCCGATCTCGTAGTTCTCCGACTCCTCGGGCTTGAGGTTCAGGCTGTAGTTGGTCGAGGCCGCAGCCGTGCGGCTGTAGATCTCGTCCAGCACCGGCATGCGCACCGTGTGGGCGATCGAGCCGAACACCGAGAAGGTTTCGTTGATCGCGTACATGGCCGCGATCTTCGGCGAGATGGCGCTGTCATTGACCTTCTGCGTGGTGGTCACGCCCAGGCCCGGCTGCAGCTTGGTCCAGTCGATGCGGGCGCCGGGGATCAGGGTCAGCTTGCCCAGGACGAACTCGCCCTGCGCGAACAGGCCGTACTTCTCCATGTCGCCTTCGGGGTGGGTGGCCGCGCCGTGGTTGGTGCCGGTGGCGGTGCGGCGCGGATTGCGGCGCTCCTGCTTGCTGGCCTGGGCGCCGATGGTCAGGAAGCCGACGTTGTCGCCGGGGAGCTTGAACTCCGAGACGTTCTCCACGCGGCCCTGCAGGGTCTTGTACGAGAATTCGCTCTCGATGACGCCGCTGAGGAAGGTGGTGTCGGTCTGGTTGACCTTGGTATTGGCGTAGGAGACCTGGGCCTTCAGGTCGAGCAGGGGATTGCCCGCGAAGTCGTTCTCGTAGCCGAACACGCCGGTCTGGTCGGTGGTGATGCGGTGCACCGGCGTCGTGCCGAAGGCCTCGGCCTGGTCGTAGATCTGGGTGCTGTCGTTCTTCCAGTTCTGGTACGAGGCCCAGAGGTTATGCTTCTTGTTCCCGCCGATGTAGTAGCGGGTCTTCAGCAGGTAGCTGTCGGACTCGGCCTTCGAGGTCGGGACGATCTGGCCGTCGCCGTTCTTGTACTCGTCGCTGCGGCGCACGGTGTACATGGCCAGGACGTCCAGGTTCTCGACCGGCTTCAGGGCCAGCACGCCCGAGCCGAACTGAGCGTCGGCGTTGGTCTCGAACCCGCCGCGCAGGCGCACCGAGAAGCGGTCGTCGCCGGTCAGGAAGTCCGAGGCGTCCTTGCTGGTGAAGTTGACGACGCCGGCCAGGGCGCCCGCGCCGTACAGGGTCGAGGAGGCCGGGCCGCGCAGCACTTCGACGCGCTTGTAGAGCTCGGGGTCGCTGAAGAACGAGCCCATCCGGTACTGCTCGAAGAACTTCGTGGTGCCGTCGATCTGCATCAGGATGCGGCTGTCGCTGTCGGCCAGGCCGGTGCCCATGCCGCGGATGTTGAAGCCCTGGCCCAGCGCGCCGACGCCGCCCATGGTGGAGACGCCCGGAATGCCGCTCAGCAGGTCGCCGATGGTCGAGGCCTGGGTGTTGTCGATGTCGTCCTGGTCCAGGGTGGTCACGGCCTGGGGCGTGTCGATCGCCACCTTCTCCTGACCGGCCGAGACGACGACCTTGCCCAGCGACAGCTGGCTGGCGGTCGCGGTGGTTTCTTCTTGGGCGTGAGCGACGCCGGCGAGAACGATCTGGGCGACGCCGGCCAGAAGGAGGCCACGCGTCCGATTGGAAATGCGCATCGAATTATCCCCGATAATATGTGCGAATAAGAATCATTCGCTTATCAAGGCGGCGCGACTCCCCTCTGGCGCTTGGGAGAGAGCGAAGCGCTGCCGCCGAACTGCGACGCCTTTTGGGCGCTCTCTTGATTAAATGCAAGTGACTCGCAAGATCATCTCAAGACGCTGATGCGCGAGGCGCCTCCAGCCTTGTCCGGAGGCTCATTTTGCGATGGGCGCGGCGGGGGAGACGAACAGCCCGAACGCCTGCGCCGGGATACGGCTGGTATGCAGGCCATTGGTGATCCAGGCCGCTCGCAATCCGGCGTCTGCGGCGAGGTTCACCGCGAACTGGGCGTCCGCTTCGCTCGGCGCCAGTACGCCGTCGAGCGACGGCTGGCCCGGGTGGAAACTGTGATTGTGCAGGGCGATCTCCAGGCGCCAACCCGCCTTGACGTCGACGGCGGCGGGCTCGGTCAGCGGCGACATGCGGCCGATCCCGTCCTCGTTGATCGTGAGGTAATACACCCGCAGCCGGTCACCCTCGGGTGAGCGCAGCACCAGCGCGGCGAACTCGGTCGGGCGTTCGAACAGATCCACGCGCCCGTGCTGGTTGGCCAGCAGCAGCTTTTCGAGGCAACCGGCGGGACGGATCCAGTCGTCGGCCCTATCGGCTACCAGGGCGTTGTTCTGCTGGAGGCGCGGGTTGTTCCAGGCCGGCGAGGATCGCAGCAGCCTGACCGGATCGGTGATGGGGACGTGCTGGGTCACGCCGGCCTTGAAGGCCTGAAAGACGGAATCGGCTGGGTCTGCCGCCGACCAGTAGATCGGCGCATCCGGAAACTCCCAGGCCTGGATGAGCCGGGATCCCTTGGCGCTGCTGAGACCTTCGCTGGCGATGATGCGCGGCGAGGCTGGAAGGGCGCAGAAGTCAGCGGCGGAGGCGTTGGCGAAATTGAAGGCGAACGCCAGCACGACGGCTGCGATCGACAAGCCTCGATGGCCAGGGCGTCCTGTCTTCATGGCGGAAAGTTCGGGCCGCCCGGGCATGCCGTCAATGCCGCGCCTTAGGTTGAGTATCAAGCGCCCCCTCCGTCACGTCGCCTATCGGCGCCGCGCCACCTCCCCCGCAAGCGGGTGAGGAGGAAGCGGCTCTTTCCTCAACCGTAGCGAAGCGTACGGGGGAGGTGGCGCGATGCGGATACGCATCGCGACGGAGGGGGCGCTCAGCAAGCGGCGGTCCACCCCTGTTCCAATCCTAGCTTCGTCCCTGGCGCGGAGCCTTGGGCACGGTCTTCAGCACCCGGCGGACCATGGCCTCGGTGCGGCCCTCGGGGCGGATCTGTCCCAGCAGGGCGACCGCTTCGGCGGCGGCGTAGGCCGTGGGCAGGGTGACGGCTTCTTCGTGGACGGCGCCGTCGGCGTCGCGCCAGGTCAGGATCAGGTCGAGACCGGGCGCCTGGTGAGCAATCTTGAATAGGATACGCATACTTTCAACTCGCATTGAGCGAGCGGAATAGAACGCGAACACGCCGTTGTCCCTGTGGCATCTTGTGCGTTGCACAAAAAAGGGCCGACGCGGGTGCGCCGGCCCTCTCTTCTGGCAATCAGATCAGGCGACTACCAGATCTTCACGCGGTCCGCCGGAGCGACGTACAGCGTGTCGCCGGCCTTGACGTCGAAGGCCGAGTACCAGCCGGGCTGGTTCCGGATCGTACCGTTGACGCGGTAGTAGCCCGGCGAGTGCGGATCGCTGGCGATCTGCTGCTTCAGGGCGTCCTCACGCGACTTGCCGCGCCACACCTGGGCCCAGCCCAGATAGACGCGCTGGTCGCCGGTGAAGCCGTCCAGCACCGGCGCGGGCTTGCCGTGCAGCGAGACGCGATAGGCGTCCAGAGCGAAGGCCAGGCCGGCCATGTCGCCGATGTTCTCGCCCATGGTCAGCTTGCCGTTGACGTGCACGCCCGGGAAGGGCTCGAACGCCGAGTACTGGGCGCCCAGCTTGTCGGCCTGGACCTGGAACTTGGCGCCGTCCTCGGCAGTCCACCAGTCGCGCAGAACGCCGTCGCCGTCGGACTTGCGGCCCTGGTCGTCGAAGCCGTGGCCGATCTCGTGACCGATCACGCCGCCGATGCCGCCGTAGTTGATGGCCGGGTCGGCGTCGGGGTGGAAGAACGGCGCCTGCAGGATCGCGGCCGGGAACACGATCTCGTTGTTGGCGAAGTTGTAGTAGGCGTTGACCGTCTGCGGGGTCATGCCCCACTCGGTCTTGTCGACCGGCTTGTTCAGACGCGCCACGTCGTAGCGGTAGTCCCAGGCGCCGGCGCGGATGAGGTTGCCGTAGGCGTCGTTGTCCTTGATCTCCAGCGCCGAGTAGTCACGCCAGTGATCGGGATAGCCGATCTTGACGGTGAACTTGGCCAGCTTGTCCTGGGCCTTGACCTTGGTCTCGGCACCCATCCAGTCGAGGTTGTCGATGCGGGTCTTCAGGACGGTGCGGATGTCGCCGACCAGCGACTCCATCTTGGCCTTCGACGAGGCCGGGAAATAGGCCGCGACATAGTCCTTGCCGACCGCTTCGCCCAGCATGTTGTTGACCTGGGCCACGCCGCGCTTCCAGCGCGGGCGCTGCTCGGGCTGACCGGCCAGGGTCTTGTTGCGGAACGCGAAGGCTGCGTCGACGAAGCGCTTGGACAGCAGCGGGGCCGCGCCGTCGATGACCTTGAACGCCTGCCAGGCCTTCAGCGTGTCCACCGGGGTGTCGGCGTAGATCTTGGCGAACTTCGGGAAGGCGGTGTTGGTCGTGACGATGATGCGGTCCACGCCGCTCAGTTCGGCGGCGGCCAGGTAGCGCTTCCAGTCGTAGCCCGGCGTCATCGCCTGCAGCTCGGCGAGGTTGGCGGGGTTGTAGGTCTTGTCGCGGTCGCGGCGTTCGACGCGGGTCCACGAGGCTTCGGCCAGCTTGGTTTCGAAGTCGACGATGGCCTTGGCGTGCTCGGCCGGCTTGTCCCAGCCGCCCAGGGTCAGCATCTGCTGCACATAGGCCAGGTAGGCGGTCTTCTTGTCGGCGAACTTGGCGTCCAGATAGTAGTCGCGGTCGGGCAGCGACAGGCCCGAGGTGCCGGCCATCACGGCGTAGGCCTTGGGGTTCTTGGCGTCGATCGAGACGCCGACGCCCAGGATCGAGGCGTAGGGCGTGGTCGACGAGCGACCCATCATCGTCGTGAACTCGTCCTTGGTCTTGACCTTGCGGACCTCGTCCAGCCACGGCTTCAGCGGCGCGGCGTCCAGCTTCTCGATGCCGGCCTCGTCCATGAAGGCGCGATAGGCGGCGCCGACCTTGGCCTTCTCACCGGCAGCGGCCTTGTCGGCGGCGGCGGCTTCGATGATCGCCTTGGTGCGGGCGTCCGACAGTTCGGCCAGCTTGTCGAAATTGCCGTAGCGGGCGCGGTCCGACGGGATCTCGGTGCGGGCTTCCCAGACGCCGTTGGCGAACTTGTAGAAGTCGTCGCCCGGCTTCACCGTGGTGTCCATGCCGGTGATGTCGAAGCCCCAGGCGCCGTAGCGGGGGGATTCCAGCGAGGTCGCCACGCCGCCGCCGGCGGTCTGGGCCGCGATCTGGGCGAAGTCGGGCAGCAGCGAGACCATCTCGCAGGCGTCGTCGATGCAGGCGTGCTGTTCGTGGGCCTGGGCCGAGGTGGAGGCGCCGAACGCCGACAGGGACAGGGCCGCGACGGCGGCCGCGCCGAACCAAACTCTTTTCATGGAAAATCGCAATCCGTTGGCAGTGAGCTGGCGGCAATCTGCAACGGCGCGAAAAATTCTCTCCCTTAAAAAAAGTTCATGTGGCCGGTTTCGGGGCTTTAGTGGTGATGGCCGGCCTGTGTCGCGGCCCCACCAGCCGTGGGGGCGGCCAGCTGGACAGCCAGTTCGACCTGGATCTGGCGGCCGCCGTCGAAGACCAGGGTTACGGGAACTTTTTGCCCCGCGCCCTGGGCCTTCTTCAGGCCGATCAGCATCAGGTGATAGCCGCCTGGAGCCAGGGCGACCTGATCGCCGGCGGGGACGACAAGGCCGTTGTCCTGGCGGCGCATGGTCATGACGCCGTTAGCCATGGCCGACTGGTGGATCTCGACCTTGCCGGCCGCCGGGCTCGCGGCGCTTCTCAGGGTCACGGGCGTCTTGCCGGTGTTGGCGATGGTCAGGAAGCCGACGCCGTTCATGCCCGCCTGGGCCGGACGGCTCCAAGGCTGGCGGACGGAGATCTGGTCGGCGGCGTGGGCGACGGGCGCGGCCAGGGTCGTCAAGGCGAGGGCGGCGATGAGCAGGCGGGACATGATCGGTCCTTTCGAAAGTCAGTGCGCCGTCTGGGCCGGCGGCTTCTTGCGGGGCGCGCGGGAGAGCATGCCCTTGGCGATCTCTTCCTCGCCGATCAGGGCGTGGGTGGCGCCGGTTTCCTTGAGCAGGGCGACATCGGCGTCGGTGTAGGCGCGGGCGATGATCTCGACCTTGGGGTTGGCGACGCGGGCCTGTTCGATGATGCGCACGGCCTCGAACGGATTGGGCACGGCGACGAACAGGTGGGTGGCCTTGTCCAGGCCGGCCTTCATCAGGACGTCGGGCTTGACCGCATTGCCGCTGACCGTCTCGAAGCCGGCCTTGCGCAGTTCGTCGGCGCGCTCGACGTCGTCCTCGATGACCACCAGGGGCGTGCGACCCTTCAGGCCTTCCGCCACCAGCTTGCCGACCCGGCCATAGCCGATCAGCAGGGCGTGGGGCTGGGCGGCGGCGCTGACCACGGGCTCGTTGCTGGCGGCCTTGCGCTCCTTCTCGATCATCTTGGGCAGGATGCGGTCCAGCCAGGCGAACAGCAGTGGGTTGATCAGGATCGACAGGATGGCGCCGGCCAGCACCAGGTCGCGGCCCTCGGCCGGCAGCAGCTTCAGCGACACGCCCAGGCCCACGAGAATGAACGAGAACTCGCCGATCTGGGCCAGGCTGGCCGAGATGGTCAGGGCCGTGCTCATCGGACGGCGGAAGGCCAGGACGATCAACAGGGCGGCGATCGACTTGCCGACCACGATGATGGCCACGGTGGCCAGCACGGCCAGCGGCTGCTGCAGGATGATCTGATAGTTGAACAGCATGCCGATCGAGACGAAGAACAGCACCGCGAAGGCGTCGCGCAGCGGCAGGGTCTCGTTGGCGGCCTGCTGGGACAGCTCGCTCTCGGCCATGATCATGCCGGCGAAGAAGGCCCCCAGGGCGAACGACACGCCAAACAACGCGGCCGAGCCGAACGCCACGCCCAGGGCGATGGCCAGCACGCCCAGGCGGAACAGCTCGCGCGAGCCAGTGTGGGCGATGCGGTGCAGGATCCAGGGAATGACCCGTCGGCCGACGATCAGCATCAACGCCACGAAGGCCACGACCTTGCCGATGGTCATGGCGAAGGCGCCCAGCACGCTGCTGCTGGCGCCGTGATCGGCCGGGGCCTCGCCGCCCAGCACGCCGGACAGGGCCGGCAGCAAAACGAGCGCCAGCACCATGGCCAGGTCCTCGACGATCAGCCAGCCGACCGCGATCTTGCCGCGTCCGGTCTCGATCAGCCGCCGCTCCTGCAGGGCCCGCAGCAGCACCACGGTCGAGGCCACCGACAGGGCCAGGCCGAACACCACGCCCGCGCCGAGGCTCCAGCCCAGGGCCAGCGCCAGGCCAAGGCCCATCACCGTCGCTGCGCCGATCTGCACGATGGCGCCGGGAATGGCGATGGTCCGCACCGACAGCAGGTCCTTGAGCGAGAAGTGCAGCCCCACCCCGAACATCAGCAGGATCACGCCGATCTCGGCCAGCTGCGGCGCCAGTTGCTGATCGGCCACGTACCCTGGGGTGAACGGCCCGACCAGCACGCCCGCCAGCAGATAGCCGACCAGCACGGGCAGCTTCAGGCGGTTGGCGATGGCGCCGAACACGAAGGCCAGACCCAGGCCCGCGACGATGGTGGCGATCAGCGAGGTATGGTGCAAAGGGCCTCCTTGACGGTCATCTTTTTCGGGCGTACTCAACCAATATGGGCGACAAAGCTCAGGTCTACCAGATGCCACACGCAAAAATTCTCCACCCGGCGCAATGTCGGGGCGCCCGCGGCCTGCTCAGCTGGTCGCAAGGCGAGCTCGCCGATCGGGCGGGCGTGTCGCGCAGCACGGTCAAGGATTTCGAGACCGAGCGCCACGCCTTGCACCATAGCACCGAACGGCTGCTGATCGACGCGATCGAGGCGGGCGGCGTCTGCCTGATCGCACCTGACGATGCGGGCGCGGGCGTGCGGCTGAAGCGACCTTACTGACGACACGATAGAGAGCGAGCGGGGCACGCGGGTGGAGCACGGGGTTTCGGCGGAGAGCTACAAGGATCTGGTCCTGTTCCTGGCCACGGCCGGGATCGTGGCGCCGATCTTCAAGCGCCTGAAGATCAACCCCATCCTCGGCTATCTGCTGGCCGGCGTGATCCTGGGTCCGTTCGGCCTGGGCCGGTTCATCCCCGTCGCGCCGTGGCTGGACTACGTCACCGTCGACAACCCCGACGAAATCGCCCAGCTGGCCGAGTTCGGCGTCGTCTTCCTGCTGTTCATGATCGGGCTGGAGCTGTCGTGGGAGCGCCTGCGCCTGATGCGCAAGCTGGTCTTTGGCCTGGGCGCGATCCAGGTGATCGGCTGCTCGGCGGTGCTGGGCGTCGGCGCCATGCTGCTGGGTCAGCCGACCGTGGCGGCCCTGACCATCGGCGCGGCCCTGACCCTGTCCTCGACCGCCATCGCCGTGCCGGTGCTGGCCGAGAAGCGGCGGCTGCATTCCGAGGCCGGCCGCGCGACCTTCTCCGTCCTGCTGTTCCAGGACTTGGCCGTCGCGCCGATCCTGATCACCCTGGCGATCATGGGCCGGGGGCATGGCACCTTCCACATGGCCGACCTGCTGTCGCTGGTTCCCGCCGTGATCGGCCTGGGCGCGATCGTGCTGGTCGGGCGCCTGGCCCTGCGGCCGATGCTGAAGTCGGTGGCGCGCGCCAAGAGCGAAGAGATGTTCATGGCCGCCTGCCTGCTGGTGATCATCGGCGCGGGCCTGGCCGCCCAGGTCTCGGGTCTGTCGATGGCGCTGGGCGCGTTCGTCGCCGGCATCCTGCTGGCCGAGACCGAGTATCGCCACGAGGTCGAGGTCAAGATCGAGCCGTTCAAGGGTCTGCTGCTGAGCCTGTTCTTCGTGTCGCTGGGCATCCGCCTGGACCTGTCGCTGCTGGTCGCCAAGCCGGGGGTGATCTTCGCCACGGCCGCCGGCCTGCTGCTGCTGAAGACCGCGGTGGTGTTTGGCATCGGCATGGTCATGGGCCTGGGCAAGCGGGCGGCGATCGAGGCGGCCCTGATCCTGGCGGCCGGCGGCGAGTTCGCCTTCGTGCTGCTGGACAACGCCATGGGCGCGGAGGTCGTGCCGCGGCCGATCGGCCAGGCGGTGCTGGTCTCGGCCACCCTGACCATGTTCCTGATCCCCGGCCTGGCGGCGCTGGGCCAGTATCTGGGCCGCAAGTCGGGCACGACCCAGGTCTCTGAAGCCCCGTCCGTCGACTCCAGCGCCGCCGAGCCTGACCGCGTCGGGCCCGAGCCGCAGGGCCAGGTGCTGATCATCGGCTATGGCCGGGTCGGCAAGCTGGTCGGCGACATGCTGGGCCGCCACGACCTGCCGTGGATCGCCGTCGAGCGCGACGCCCGCCTGGTCGAGCAGGGCCGCCGCGACGCCGGCCGCATCTATTACGGCGACGCCTCGCGGCTGGAGCTGTTGGAGCGCTGCGGCTTCGCCACGGCCAGGGCAGTGGTCGTGACCATGGACTCGCCCGAGCAGGCCGAGGCGGTGGTCGCCGCGGCGCGCGGGGCGCGGCCGGACGTGCCGATCGTGGTCCGCGCCCGCGACGCCCGCCACGCCGCCCGCCTGTACGAGCTTGGCGCCACCGACGCCGTGCCCGAGACCATCGAGGCCAGCCTGCAGCTATCGGAAGCGGTGCTGGTCGATGTCGGCGTGCCGATGGGCCTGGTCATCGCCTCGATTCACGAGCGCCGCGACGAGTATCGCAAGGTGCTGAACCGTCCCGACGCCCTGGGCGGCCGCCGCCGACGGCTGCGCGACGCCAGCCTGCGCTAGGCCGCGGTCAACCGCGCCTTCAGCGTCTTGCGATCCAGCTTACCGACCGCCGTCTTCGGGATGGCGTCGGCGAACACGATGCGGTGCGGCTTCTTGTAGGAGGCGATCGCCCCGGCGACATGGGCGGTCAGCTCGGCCTCGCTCACATCCTGGCCGGCGCGGCGTACGACGACGGCGGTGACGGCCTCGACCCACTTGTCGTCGGGCAGACCCACGACCGCGACCTCCAGCACCGCCGGATGGGTGATCAAAGCGTCCTCCACCTCGCGCGGATAGATGTTGTAGCCGCCCGAGATGATCATGTCCGAGGTGCGGTCGCGCAGGTGCAACAGGCCGTTCGCGTCGAACAGCCCGACGTCGCGGGTATGGACCCAGCCCTCGGCGTCGAAGGTCTGGGCGTTCAGCTCCGGGGCGTTGAAATAGCCGGCCGCGGCGCTGGGCGAGCGCACCAGGATCTCGCCGGTCTCGCCCGAGGCGACATCGGCGCCGTTCTCGTCGACCAGCCGGATCTCGACATCGGCCGCCGGCCGCCCGCAGGCCCGCAGCTGCTCGCCGTGATGGTCCTCGGGCCGCAGCACGGCGATGCACAGAGGAACCTCGGTCTGACCGAAATACTGCCAGAACCGTTCCTGGCCGAAGCGGGCGATGGCGCGCTGGATCACCGCGCGCGGCATGGGCGAGGCGCCGTAGATGATGCGCTCCAGCGACGACACGTCGACGGCGTCGAGGCCCGGATGCTCCAGCAGCATCTGCATCATGGTTGGCACCAGGTTGATGGCGGTGACCCGGTGCTCTGCGATCGCGTCCAGGAAGCTGGCGGGAGAAAAACCGGGCAGCACGACGTTGCGCGCGCCGCGCAGCCACAGCGGCAGCACGAAGGTCCCGCTGGCGTGGATCAGCGACGCCGAGTGCAGCATGGCGTCGTCGGGTCCGGCCGGGAACAGGTTCATCAGAATGTTCCGGCAGATCGCCGCGTAGGAGCCCTGCGTGTGCTGGGCCGCCTTCAGCACGCCGGTGGTGCCGGACGTATAGAGGGTGACGATCACGTCCTCAGGTCGCACGTCGGCTTCCGGCGCGGTGGTCGGCATGCTCTCGGCCATGGCCAGCAGGTCGTCGCCGTCGTCCAGGCGAGCCCCCAGGCCCAGGCAGGCGAGATCAGGCTTCAGCGCCTTCAGCTCGGCGGCGCGGTCGGCGAGGTCCGGGCCGAACACCAGGACGCCGCATTGGGCCTCGGTCAGCATGCGGACGTGCTCGGCGGCCGACAGGCGGGCGTTCAGCGGCACGCGGTTCAGGTTCGCCTTCACGCAGGCGAAGTCCAGCGGGACGCTATGGACGCCGTTATTGGCCAGCAGCGCCACGCGGTGGTGCGGCGCCAGGCCCGCCGAACGCATGGCGTGCGCCAGGCGGTTGGCGCGGGTGTTTGCCTGCGCGAAGGTCAGGCTTTGGCCCTCGGCGATCACGGCGATGCGGTCGGCGTGCTGGCGCGCGCCGCGCTCGATCAGTTCCAGGCAGGTCGGACCCTGGGTCATGGGGATCTCCCTCAGCTTCCGAAGCGGCCGTGGCGGCCGGCGCCGCCCACGAAACGACGCGCGCCGGCGCGGCCTTCCGCCGCCACGATCGGCGCGCCCAGGCGGCCTTCCTGTTTCAGGGCGACATCCAGCGGCAGGTCCCACTGGGCATAGGCCGAATGACGGTCGGCCTTCATGCAGGCCTGGGGGAAGGCGGCGATGTCGCGGGCCAGGGCCTCGGCGGCGATGCGCGCCTGGCCCGGCGCCACGACGCGGTTAGCCAGACCCATGCCGAGGGCTTCCTGGGCGTCGACCGGTCGGCCGGTGAGGATCATGTCCAGCGCGCGCGACATGCCGATCGCGCGGGGCAGGCGGACCGTACCGCCGTCGATCAGCGGCACGCCCCAGCGCCGGCAGAAGACGCCGAAGATCGCCGTCTCTTCCGCCACCCGCAGGTCGGCCAGCAGGGCCAGCTCCAGCCCGCCCGCCACGGCGGGACCGGCGACGGCGGCGATCAGCGGCTTGGACAGCAACAGGCGCGAGGGGCCCATCGGTCCCGCTCCGCCGCCGCTGGGGTCCAGCTCGTGAGCGCGGGCCGGATCCTCCAGCGCCGAGAGGTCGGCGCCGGCGCAGAACGCGCCGCCCTCGCCGAACAGCACGGCCACATGCTGGCTGTCGTCGGCCTCGAAGGTCTGGAACGCCGCGCGCAACGCCAGGGCCATCGGACCGTCGACCGCGTTTCGCCGCTCGGGTCGGCTGAGGATGATGGTGGTGATCGCGCCGTCGATCTCGACCCGGACGCCGGCGTCCGAGCTGTCGCGCGCGGGGGTGCTGTCCGCCGTCACGTTGTCCTCCCTCGTTAAATGTTACAGATCATGATGAAATCAGATCATCAAGAGAAACATTCGACCCGGAGCGAAATCGGACTAAGAGCTGAAACATGACGCCGGTCGTTCCCCCCGCCACCGATCTCGTGCTCGACCTGCTGGCCGGCGACGAGGGCGGCCGCCTGTCGGTCCAGGCGCTGTGCCGGGCCGGGGCGATCCTCGGCGTCGGCGAGGGCCAGCTGCGCGTGGCCCTGACCCGGCTGGTCCAGCAGCAGAAACTGCGCAAGGCCGAGCGCGGGCTGTACGGCTTCCATCCCGCCTACCAGCCGCTGGCCGAGGACGTGGTGCGCTGGCTGGATCGGGTGTCGTGGATGACGCCGTGGGCGGGCGACTGGATCGCCGTCGTCGATCCCCGGCTGCCGACCACCGAGCGAACGCGCCTGCGCCGCCACCAGCGGGCTCTGGACCTGCGCGGCTTCCGGGCCTGGCGGCCGGGCTTTCATGTGCGTCCCGACAATCTGGGCGGGGTCGAGCCGATGCGCGCCCAATTGCCGGGGCTGGGCCTGGCGGAGGGGGCGGAGGTGATCGGCGTCCGCCGGTTGGACCTGGTTCAGCAGCAGGCGGTCCAGGCGCTATGGGATGTCGACGGCCTGAAGCGAAACTATGCCCGGCTGACGGCGGCCCTGGAGGCGAGCGGACGGGCGCTGGACGGCATGAACCTGGAGGCCGCCGCCCGCGAGAGCCTGCTGCTGGGGCGCGCGGTGATCGCCGAGATCATGCACGACCCGCTGCTGCCGCCCGACCTGACCGGCGAGGCCGACTTCCAGCGCCTGGTCGCGCTGACCAAGGCCTATCAGGCGCGCGGCCGGGCGATCTGGCGGCAGGTCCTGGACGGCGCCTGAGCGTCAGCGCGCCGCCAGAGCGCCCAGCAGGTCGCGGTGGAAGCGCTCGGGATCCTGGACCTGCGGCGTGTGGCCCAGATCTGGGTAGGTGATCAGCTGGGCGCCCGGGATCTTCGCGGCCGCCTCAGGGCCCAACCGCTTGTAGTCGCCCAGCGTCGCCTTCAGGGCTTCGGGCGCGCGGTCCTTGCCGATGGCGGTGTTGTCCTTCTCGCCGACGAACAGGGTGGTGGAGACCTTCAGGTTCTGCAGCTCGTGGACCACGGGCTGGTTGAAGACCATGTCCGAGGTCAGGGCCTGGTGCCAGGCGACGGTGCGGCCGCCTTCGCCCTGGTACATCGACGCCAGCATCTCGACCCAGCGATCGTATTCCGGCTTCCAGGTCCCGGCGTAGTAGGTGGCCTTCTGATAGGCGCGGATCTTGGCCGCATCCTGCTTCAGCTCGCCGGCGAACAGCTGGTCGACGGTGGCGTTGGGAACGCCCAGGGCGCGCCAGTCTTCCAGCCCGATCGGATTGACCAGCACCAGGCGTTCGACGGCGTCAGGATACTGCAGGGCGTAGCGGGCCGCCAGCATGCCGCCCATCGAATGGCCGACCACGATCGGCCGGGTCACGCCCAGCTGGTCCAGCAAGCTCTTGGTGTTGGCCGCCAGGGTGTGCAGCCCGTACTGGTAGCGCTCGGGCTTGGCCGACTTGCAGAAGCCGATCTGGTCGGGGGCGATGACGCGGTAGCCGGCGGCGGTCAGGGCCTTGATCGCGCCCTCCCAGGATCCGGCGCAGAAGTTCTTGCCGTGCAGCAGCGCCACGACCTGGCCGTTCGCCTTGGCGGGGCGGACGTCGAGATAGGCCATGGTCAGATCCTGGTCCTGGCTGCGGATCTTGGCCTGCTGGACCGGCCAGTCATAGTCGAAGCCCTTCAGCATCGGATCGGCCGCCGCCGGAAGCGCCAGGGCCAGGCTCAAGAGAAGGCCGGGGAGAACGCGCTTGGCCATGTGGGCTCCTGTCGCAGAAGGGCGGGTTGCCCCCGCGGGCGGGGGCTGCACAATGGCCGCGCCGACACCTGCCGACAATGAATCACGGAGTTTCAAAGTATGAGTGACGCGGTGTTGGAAAAGGACATGGCCGCCTATTGGGACCGGGCCGGCAAGGTCTGGGTCGAACAGCAGGCGCTTCTGGACCGTGTTTACCAGCCGATCGCCGAGGCGGTGGTCGAGCGGGCGGGCCTGGCCAATGGCGAGCAGGTGATGGACATCGGTTGCGGGGCCGGCGCGACCACCTTCGCCGCCGCCTGGCGTACGGGACCCAGCGGTCGGGCCGTCGGCGTGGACATCTCCAACGCCTTGCTGGAAGAGGCCCGCCGCCGCGCTGGCCAGGATGGGATCGAGGGCGTCGCGTTCCTGCACGCCGACGCCCAGACCCACGCCTTTGAGCCGACCTATGACGCCTTGGTCTCGCGCTTCGGGGTGATGTTCTTCCCCGATCCCGTGGCGGCCTTCGCCAATCTGCGTCGCGCGGCCAAGCCGGGCAGGGGGCTGACCTTCGCCAGCTGGCGCGGGCTGGAGGACAATGCGATCTCGCAGGTCCCGCTGACGGCCGCCGCGCCGTTCCTGCCGGCCGCCGCCACGGTGTTCGAGAAGGATGCGCCCGGACGGTTCGGCCTGGCCGACCCCGATCGCACACGGCGGATCCTGCAGGAGGCCGGCTGGCGCGACGTGGCGATCGAGCCGCTGGACGATCCGACGCCGGTCACCTTCGACGAGCTGATGACCATGAGCTTGCGGGTCGGTCCGCTGAATCCGGCCCTCGCCAAGGCCGATGAAGCCTTGCGCGACCGGGTGCGCGAAGCGGTCGCGCAAGCGCTGGCGCCCTATGTGGAGAACGGCTTTGCACGGATGAACTCGGCGTGCTGGCTGGTGACGGCGAAAGCCTAAGGTCCATGCGGGGCCGAAGATCCTGAAAGCGGTGGGTTGGACTGGTCGCGGTCTGTCGAGAACCTTACCGACTTAAGTCCGGTAACGTTGTTTTTCGGCGACGATCTCCGAATGCTTGGCCATTTCATGACCTTCGGCTCTTGCGCACGATCGTTCCTCGTGCGAACCCAACGAAGCTGACGCTTACTTTCTCGTGGATGTCGGCGGGCGCGCTCGAAAGATGATTCTGAGGGGCGGTCTTGTTTAGCTTTCCTGAGCATAGGGCAGGGGGGCGAAACCTGACGAGTGTGTCCTCGCTGACACTATCCCGCGGCGTTCGCCTTGGTATAACGATGCTCGGCCGGTCTCCGGCCTGGGCAGGGCAATCAGAGGGCTCTTCAACAATGAAAATCAAACTCCTGGCAGGAGTTGCTCTGGCCGCGGCGTTCGCCGCGTCGGGCGTCTCGGCCCAAGAGACCGGCTGGTACGGCGCGGTCGACCTCGGCTACCACTGGCCGCAAGGCCTGAAGACCGAGTCGGACGCCAACGCTCCGGACGGTTCGCACTACCACTGGTCGTGGAAGTCGAAGGACGACTGGGCCGGCTTCGTCCGCCTGGGCTACCAGTTCAACCCGAACTGGCGCGCTGAAATCGAAGGCGGCTATCGTCCGGGCGACCTCGAAGGCGTCCGCGGCAACGGCGCCCGTCGCCAGCCGCTGGGCCTCTGCTCGCCGGGCGTGACCCGTACGGTCGCTGCGCCGAACTGCGGCTCGCCGGAAGGCTCGGTCGACGCCTGGACCCTGATGGCGAACGTCATTTATGACTTCGCTCCGGGCGCCTGGCTGAACCCGTTCATCGGCGCCGGCGTCGGCATCAACCGCCTGGACGTCAAGACCTTCGGTCAATTCAGCGGCGTTCCGGCTGGCCAAGCCGCCATCCAGAACCTGACGGTTGACGACAACGACATCGCCGTCGCCTGGCAGGGCATCGCCGGTGCGTCGATCAAGGCGACCGATCGTCTGAACATCGACGTCACGTACCGCTACATCACCGGTGCGGACCACACCTGGCAGACGACCGGTTCGGGCACGCTGCAAGCCGGCAACTTCGAAGGCCAATATCGCGACCAGTCGCTGACCGTGGGTCTGCGCTACTCGTTCGCGTCGCCGCCTCCGCCGCCGCCGCCCCCGCCGCCGCCTCCCCCGCCGCCTCCGCCTCCGCCGCCTCCCCCGCCGCCGCCGCCTCCGCCGCCGCCGCAGTACGAGGCCCGCGAGTTCATCGTCTACTTCCCGTTCGACCAATCGGTCCTGACGCCGGAAGCCCAGTCGGTGGTTTCGGAAGCCGCGAACTACGCCAACGGTGGCAAGGCGACGAAGATCGTCGTCGTCGGTCACACCGACACCTCGGGCTCGCCGAAGTACAACGCGAAGCTCTCGGAACGTCGCGCCAAGGCCGTGGCTGACGCCCTGGCTTCGCAAGGCGTCCCGACGACGGCTCTGGCCGTCGACTGGAAGGGTGAAAGCGCCCCGGCTGTCGCCACCGGCGACGGCGTGAAGGAACCGCTGAACCGTCGTTCGACGATCTCGATCAACTTCTAAGATCGAATCGCACTGATGACTTGGGAGGGCCCGGTGGAAACACCGGGCCCTTTCTTCATGTCTGGACCCTCGGCGTGTCTCCGGACCGCTGGCGCGTCGCGCCTCGAGACCCCACATTCAGTCCGAAGGCCCGGTTTCCGGGGCTTTCGCCCCCGCGCCTCCGAAGGGGCGGCGACGGGCGTCGTCCACCCTCGACCACTATCCCTTGTGGTCATCCTGTGAGCGAACGTCGTTGTCCGGGGGCGGATGTCCTGGGGCGCCTTGCGACCGTCCGTCGCGGCTGAAAAAAGTTCGCTGGGGCAACCCCTTGTCCTGCCTATGCAAGTTCAAGCCGTTCACAGGTTGTTAACGAAAAACTCGCGTCCGAGGCGTTGACGAGTCATTCACCACTGTGGCCCCATATCTGGGTTGAGGGGGCTCCTCAGCCACAATATGTAGCGGCTGACCGGGGCATGACCCTTCTCCGGAACACGCTGATCGAGCAATGGATTTGGTCATGAACGGCAGTGAAGCGGTGCAGACGAACGTCCGTAAGGAAGCCCGCATGGCGGCGATCAAGCCGTCCAAGCGCCCGCAGCTGGCGCTGGTGCAGAAGGTCCAGGTCGATCGCTCGCGCGACGCCCTGCTGACCGACTTCGGCAAGACCACCCTGGAAGACCGCTACCTGCTGCCGGGCGAGAGCTATCAGGACATGTTCGCGCGCGTGTCGACGGCCTTCGCCGACGACGCCGAGCACGCCCAGCGGGTCTACGACTATATGAGCCGCCTGTGGTTCATGCCGGCGACCCCGGTGCTGTCGAACGGCGGCGCCGATCGCGGCCTGCCGATCAGCTGCTTCCTGAACGCGGTGAACGACAGCCTGGACGGCATCCTCAGCGTCTGGAACGAGAACGTCTGGCTGGCGGCCAACGGCGGCGGCATCGGCACCTACTGGGGCGGCGTCCGGTCGATCGGCGAGAAAGTGAAGGGCCAGGGCCAGACCTCGGGCATCATCCCCTTCATCCGCGTGATGGACTCGCTGACCCTGGCGATCAGCCAAGGCTCCCTGCGTCGCGGCTCGGCCGCCGTCTATCTCGACATCCACCACCCGGAGATCGAGGAGTTCCTCGAGATCCGCAAGGCGTCGGGCGACTTCAACCGCAAGTCCCTGAACCTGCACCACGGCATCAACATCACCGACGAGTTCATGCACGCGGTGCGTGACGGCAAGAAGTTCGGCCTGCGCTCGCCCAAGAACGACGAAGTGCTGCGCGAAGTCGACGCTCGCGCCCTGTGGCAGAAGGTGCTGGAGCTGCGCATGCAGACCGGCGAGCCCTACCTCGTCTTCTCCGACACCGTGAACCGCGCCATGCCCTCGTTCCAGCGCGAGCTGGGCCTGAAGGTTCGCCAGTCGAACCTGTGCAGCGAGATCATGCTGCACACCGGCACCGACCACCTGGGCCAGGAGCGCACCGCGGTCTGCTGCCTGTCGTCGGTCAACGCCGAGACCTTCCTGGAGTGGCGCGACCACCCGACGTTCATCGAGGACGTAATGCGCTTCCTGGACAACGTCCTGCAGGACTTCATCGACCGGGCGCCCGACGCGGCCGCCACGGCCGCTTACGCCGCCATGCGCGAGCGTTCGGTGGGCCTGGGCCTGATGGGCTTCCACAGCTTCCTGCAGAGCCAGAACGTGCCGTTCGAAAGCGCCCTGGCCAAGAGCTGGAACATGCGCATGTTCAAGCACCTGCGCCGCGAAGCCGACAAGGCCAGCCTGGCCATCGGCGAGGAAAAGGGCCCGTGCCCGGACGCCGCCGACCGTGGCTCCAAGGAGCGCTTCTCGCACAAGCTGGCCATCGCCCCGACCGCCTCGATCTCGATCATCTGCGGCGGCACGTCGGCGGGCATCGAGCCGATCCCGGCCAACATCTACACCCACAAGACCCTGTCGGGCTCGTTCGCGGTGAAGAACCCCTACCTGGAAGGCCTGCTGGCCGAGAAGGGCCAGAACACCGACGCGGTGTGGGGTTCGATTCTGGAGAACGAAGGTTCGGTCCAGCACCTGGAGTTCCTGAGCCAGGACGAGAAGGACGTCTACAAGACCGCCTTCGAACTGGATCAGCGCTGGGTGATCGAACTGGCCGCCGACCGGACGCCGGAAATCTGCCAGAGCCAGTCGGTCAACGTCTTCCTGCCGGGCGACGTCGACAAGTGGGATATGCACATGCTGCACTGGACCGCCTGGGAGCGCGGCGTGAAGTCGCTGTACTACCTGCGCTCCAAGTCGGTGCAGCGCGCCGCCTATGCCGGCGCCGACGACAAGGCTGAGGTCATGACCGGCGGCTTCGACGCTCCGGAAAAGACCGACTACGACGAGTGCCTCGCCTGCCAGTAGGGCAACGGTCGCCGCGCAATGGCGACTAACGAGAATGTGACGGCGGCGCGAGCGATCGCGCCGCCGTTTTCATTGTCTGGGAACCTAAATCCAGGAACCTTAGTCGGTGAGCGCGGTTCATCCTGTGCTGTTTCGTCACGATGCCGAGTTACGACGAAGCACGTAGGCTGGGACGTGGATTGGGACTGGGGAGTCCGCGATGCGGGCGATGGGGAAGCGTAGCGTTCTGTGTTTCGCGGCTATGGCTCTGGCCGTGGCCAGCGGCCTTGCTTCGTCCGCCTGCGCCGCCCAGAAAGCCGAGAAGACGGCCAAGGCCGGGGCCGAAAAGGCCACGATGTCCTTCCGCGTGAAGCCCGAGGCCTCGGCGCCGCTCGATCTCTCGACCAGTTCCACCGGTTTTTCCGCCCCTGACCTCGACGGTCCCGAAGCCGAGCTGACGGGCGGCTTTGCCCTGTCGCCGGCCGCCGTGGCGGGCGATGCGGCCCTGCTGGGCGCCGATCGCTACTATGCCAGCGCGGGTCCAGTGACCTGGCGTTCCAACGCCTTCTCGCGCCAGGCCCAGGCCGGCGGCCCGATCGATTCCGTGCGGGTCTCGCTGGCCGGGTCGGTCCCGACCGCCGCCATGGCGCCCCTGTCCCTGCAGCGTCCCGAGGCCTACGAGGTGCGTGAGGTCGACGTCACCGTGGTGCGCGGCTGGCCCTCGGCCGTGGCCCTGGCCGGCCGTCGCTACGCCCTGGACGTCACCCCCCACGCCGGTCTGGGCTTCGGCGGGGCCGGCGGCTCGGCCGAGGCCGGGGCGACCGTTCGTCTGGGCAAGAAGAAGAACATGGGCGACCAGGTGACCGACGCCCTGGGCGTGCGGCAGGGCGACGAAGCCTTCGGCGATCGCGGGCGCTGGTACATCTTCGCCGCCGCCAGCGGCCGGGCCGTGGGCCTGAACATGCTGCGCGGCCAGAACGGCGACTGGAGCCGCGCGGGCCTCACCCAGGACACGACCAGCCGCCTGATCGGCGACAGTCAGGCCGGCGTGGCCTGGCGCAAGGGTCCGATGCAGGCCTCGCTGGGCTATATCCACCGCGAGATCCGCGCCAAGGAGGGCATCATGGGCCTGGCCAGGCAGAAGGACGATGTCGTGGCCCTGTCGTTCAGCCTGAAGCCGCAGTGGTAAAGGGCTTTCGGGCTATTAAGCTTGTGTTTCCGGCCGCTTTCATGCAGCAAGCGCCGGTCCCTTTCCTAAGCCCAGCGATGACATGAGCGAGAGCGAGCCCCCGCGCCGCAAGACCCTGAGCCTCAAGAGCCCGGTTGCTGCCCCTGGCGGCCCGCCGCCGCTCGAGCGCATGGTCAAGCCGGCCGGCCGCACCGTGTTCATCGCGCCCTCGGCGGCTGCGGCTCCGCCGCCCCCGCCGCCGGCTCCGGTCGTCGGCGACTGGAAGTGCAAACCCTGCGGCACGCGCTTCGACCCGCCGGTCGACCTGCCTGACGAAGAGTCGGTGCGATGCCCCTCGTGCAACGCCCGCCTGGGTTTGGCCTCGGACTTCCGCGCCGACCCGCCGAACCTCGCCAAGCTGCGCGCCCGGCATCTGAAGAAGGCTTAAGGCGCGCGCAGCGCCAGCGTCGAGCGGTGCGATTGTGTTCGGCGGCCCGGCGACTAGACTAAGCTCCAGCCAGGCCGCGCGATCTTGGCGCCCCGCTGCTCGACAACGTTCTCAGAGGCTGGCTGAAGAATGCCTACCGCACCGGCGCTGGATCAGCCTCTCGGGTCGGCTCGACCCAAGTTCCTGAATGGCGGGGGCGCTTGCGCCGACCTCGTCGCCGCCAAGGACTGGTCGACGACGCCCCTGGGCCCGATCGAGGACTGGGCGCCGTGCCTGACTAACGCCGTCTCGATCCTCCTGCGCTCGCGCGTGCCCATCGTCATGCTGTGGGGCGTGGAGGGGGTCATGCTCTACAACGACGCCTATTCCGGCTTCGCGGGCGGCCGGCACCCTGAACTCCTGGGATCCAACGTCCGCGAGGGCTGGCGCGAGGTCGCCGACTTCAACGACAACGTCATGCGCGTGGGGCTGGCCGGGGGTACGCTGCACTATCGCGATCAGGAGCTGACGCTGCATCGCAACGGCGCGCCCGAGCCGGTCTGGATGGATCTCGACTACTCGCCGGTGCTGGATGAGGCCGGCGAACCGGCGGGGGTCATCTGCTTCCTGGCCGAGACTACCGAGCGCGTGGCCGCCGAGCGGCGCAAGACGTTCCTGCATACCTTGTCGGAAGACCTGCAGGGGCTTCGCACCCCGGCCGACATCATGAGCCTGACCGCCGACCGGCTGGGCGAGCGGCTGGACGCCAGCCGGGTGTTCTATGCCGAGATCGCCAGCGGCCGGATGACCGTCGACCGCGACTTCGCCCGGGGCGTGGGCTCGATCGTCGGCGAACACTCGCTGGAGGCCTTCGGCCCGGACCTGCTGGCGGCCTACAAGGTCGGCACACCGGTCGTGATGCGCGATGTCAGCGGCGACGACCGGCTCGGCCCGGAAGCGCGGGCGGGGCTGACCTCTCGCCAGGTCGGCGCCTTCGTCGACGTCGTCCTGTTCGAAGAAGCCCAATGGGTGGGGCTGCTGGCGGTGCAGAACGCCACCCCGCGCGTCTGGACGCAAGACGAAGAGGCGCTGGTCCAGGAGGTCGGCGAGCGGGTCAAGGTCGCGGTCGAGCGGGCGCGCGCCGAACGCGACCGGCTGTGGGACCTGTCGCAGGACATGCTGGCCCGCGCCGACTACAGCGGCATGATGTCGGCCGTCAGCCCGGCCTGGACCCAGGTCCTGGGCTGGAGCGAGAACGAGCTGCTGACGCGCGGCTACGCCACCTTCATGCATCCCGAGGACATGCCGCCGACGCTGGAGGCGATCGCGCGGATGGCCGAGACGCGCCAGCCGACGCGCTTCGAAAACCGCATCGCCACCAAGGACGGCGACTGGAAGCATATCGAATGGACGGTGGCCCCCGAGCCCGACGGGGTCAATTTCGTCGCGGTCGGACGTGACCTCAGCGGCGCCAAGGCGCGCGAGGCCGAGCTGGACGCGGCGCGCGAAGCTCTGCGCCAGAGCCAGAAGATGGAGGCGGTCGGCCAGCTGACCGGCGGCATCGCCCACGACTTCAACAACATGCTGACCGGGGTGATCGGCAGCCTCGATCTGATCAAGCGCAACCTCGCGTCGGGCAAGATGGACCGCGTCGAGCGCTACATGGACGCGGCCTGCTCCTCGGCGCAGCGCGCGGCCGCGCTGACCTCCCGTCTTCTCGCCTTCGGCCGGCGGCAGTCGCTGGATCTGAAGGCGACCGACCTCAACGCCCTGGTCGGCGGGATGGAGGAGCTGCTGCATCGCACCCTGGGCGAGCAGATCGCGCTGGAGACCCATCTGGCCGCCGACCTGTGGGCGGCGTCGACCGATACCAACCAGTTCGAGAGCGCCCTGCTCAATCTCTGCATCAACGCGCGCGACGCCATGCCCCATGGCGGCAAGCTGGTGGTGGAGACCAGCAACACCGAACTGGACGAGCGCTATACGCGCGAATATCCCGAGCTGGAGTCGGGCGACTATGTCGTTCTGAGCGTGACCGACACCGGGGCCGGCATGTCGGCGTCGACGATCGAAAAGGTGTTCGAGCCGTTCTTCACCACCAAGCCGGTGGGGCAGGGGACGGGCCTTGGTCTGTCGATGATCTATGGCTTCGCGCGCCAGTCCGGCGGCCACGTCCGCATCTACAGCGAGCTGGGCCAGGGCACGACGGTCAAGCTGTTCGTCCCGCGCTCGCATGGCGAGATGGACGCTCGGACCGAGCCGATGGCGGCGGCGCCGCGCGGTTCGGGGGAAACCGTGATGGTCGTCGAGGACGATCCGTCCGTGCGCCTGATCGTGACCGAGGTCCTGGAAGAGCTCGGCTACGGCGCGATCGAGGCCGTCGACGCCAATCGCGCCATCCCGGTCCTGCAGTCGGGCCAGCGGATCGATCTTCTGGTCACCGACGTCGGCCTGCCTGGCCTGAACGGGCGGCAGCTGGCCGAGATCGCGCGTCAGTCCCGGCCCGAGCTGAAGGTGCTGTTCATCACCGGCTACGCCCAGAACGCGGCGGTGCGCGCCGGCTTCCTGGACGAGGGCATGGACATGATGACCAAGCCGTTCGCCGTCGAAGCCCTGGCCACGCGGCTGCGCGACATTCTGGGCGGCTGAGGCGCCTTACGGCTCCGCGGGCGCCTCGGCGCTGATCGGCGGCGGCTCGTCGCGGATGATGACCCCGGTCCCGACCGTGGGCGACAGCGCCAGGGGCTTCTTGAACAGACCGCGCCACAGGCTCTGTTCCTCGACAGCGCTGGTCCAGACCGCGCCGTCGATGGCTTGCTGGAAGCCGGCGTCATAGATGCGGCGCATCAGGTCGGTCTCGAACTTCAGGAGGTTCATGCCCTCGAAGGTGTTGGGGATCGAGGCCACGCTGAGCGGCAGGTTGTGGCGCGAGCAGAAGCCGGCGGCCAGGCTCAGGGCCTGACGGTACGAGAACCGCAGCATGGTGTCGAAGCTGCGGGTCATGATCGAGGCGACGCCCGGCGGGGTCGACTGGGGCGTCGGGTCCAGCACGGTGTTCATGATCACGTGCACCCGGCCACGGCGGAAGCGGGGGCCCAGGTTGCGCCAGTGCAGCAAGGCGTCGGGCATCAGGAACAGCGGCGCGGCCACCCCGCCGTCGACGTGCATCTCCTGGTGCGGCTGGCCGTCGACCTCGACGTCGATCAGCTTGGGCGGGAAGATCCCCGGCACCGAGGAGGAGGCCACCAGCAGGGTGCGGAACAGCTTCAGCGCCTCGTCGCCGCCGCGGGTGGCGATCTCGCCCATGTCCCAGACCACGGCCCGCTGGCTGTCGAGGTTGGTGGTGGCGATCAGCAGGCGTCTGCCCTTGGCGTGTTCGAGGGCGACGGCCTCGACCATCTCCTGATCGACGAAGGTCTCGACCAGGGCGTCCAGCGAGTCGCCCTTGAAGATGCTGGGGCCCAGGGCCGAGCCCAGGCGGCGCAGGCTGAGCAGCTCGTTGGCGTGGCCGCCGACATAGGCGTCGGTCAGGCGCTCGTCCCAGGCCGATCCCAGGAAGGCCAGGGGCGCGATCAGGGCGCCGGTGGAGACGCCGGTGACGATGGCGAAGTCGGGACGACGGCCGGCCTGGGTCAGGCCCACCAGAACGCCGGCGCCATAGCAGCCGCCCACGGCGCCGCCCGACAGGGCCAGGATGTTGAACTCGTCGCGGCCGATCAGCGAGCGCAGCGGGGCCAGACGGTCGGCGGCCTGCTTCAGGGCGTCGTCGGCCTGGTCGACCGAGAGGCGCACGCCGGGAAAGCCGGCGGCCTCGACGTGACGATCCGAGGGCGGGGCGGTCAGCCGCTTTCCCTTCAGCGGGTCGGCGTGCATCCAGTCGCGGAAGAGGCCTTGGAAATTTGGCCTGCCAGAAGAATCTCGGCCAGAAGAGTCTTTACTGGGAGGGTCTCTGTCCAAGCGCGATCTCCGAGCGTCAGTGCGAGCTGGCCAGCACCACGCCCACCAGGACGGCCGCATAGTGCAGGCCCGCGCCGCCGATCACGTGGCCGTGCCAGATGGCGCGGCGGAACTTCAGGCGACGCATCAGGTAGAAGATGGTTCCGGTCGAATAGACGAGGCCGCCGATGGCCAGCAGCAGCAGGGCGACCCACGACAGGCCGTCGATCATCGGCTTGATGGCCACCAGGACCAGCCAGCCCAGGGCCAGGTAGAGGCCGACCCAGAAGCGCTTGTCCAGGCCCGGCAGGAACAGCTTGGCCAGCACGCCGATCACCGCCACGGTCCACACTGCCGAGGTCATGCCGATGGCCCACCAGCCGTGCAGGTTCTGGGTGGTGAACGGGGTGTAGGAGGCGGCGATCATCACGAAGATGCCGGCGTGGTCGAAGCGGCGTAGCAGCGGCCGCCAGCGGGCCTTGGCGAAGTTGTAGGCGGTCGAAAGCGACAGCATCAGGATCAGGCCCACGGTGTAGACGCTGACGGCCGCGACCTGCTGCAGGTCGCCCATGCCGAACGCCAGGCCCAGCAGGATGCCGCCGCCCAGCAGGGCGCAGGCCAGGCCGGCCAGGTGCACGATCAGGTCGGCGCACTTGGCCCCCGGCGTGGGGTAGTGCGTCGCGACATCCGGAGTCGTGGTGATCTCGGTGGTGGTGGTCGTCGTCATGGCCCCGCCCAATCGATGCAAGTACGTCCGAACGCCTGGTTCGTTCCGCTCATATAAGCGTTGATCATCGTGTCGGCGAAAGGGCGGCTGGGACACGATCGCCGGAAAAGAATCAGGCCCGGTCCGGTGCGGGTCAGGGGCGCGGGCGGTTCCGCCATTCGGCCGCCGTCTGGCCCCAGATGTTGATCCGCGTTTCCTCATACGGCGCGGGCAGCTTGCCCGGTCCGCGATTGGTCGCGCCCAGGCGTGCGGCGGCCTTCTCCGACGGCGTGTTTTCCGGATCGATGCAGTGGATCACCTCGGTCCAGCCCAGGTGGTCGAAGGCCCAGTCGATGGTCGCCGTGGCGGCTTCCGCCGCGTAGCCCTTGCCCTGGGCGTTCGGCAGCAGGCCCCACGCGACCTCCGTTCCCGGCCAGCCTTCCGGAACCCACGGGCCGATGCGGCCCAGCCAGCGGCCGCTGGCCTTGTCGAGCACCGAGAACATGCCAAAGCCCTTCAGCGCCCAGGAGCCGGCTATGGTCGCCATCATTCGCCAGGCGATGGAGCGCGGCTGTTGGCCGCCGATGAAGCGGGCCGCGACCGGATCGGCCATCAGCTCGGCCCAGCCGTCCAGGTCGGGCTGGATCGGCGGGCGCAGGATCAGCCGCGCGGTCTCCAGGGTCGGTCCCGGTGCGATCGCCATCACGCGCTCCCTGATCCTTGTTCTTGAGCGTGTTGTAACTCAAGATTGTGGAGCGCTCTAGGCCACGCACCCCGCCATGCCTTCGCGGCGCACTGTGCCCGAGGCGCGGCCGATCTTCTTGGAGCGTCCGGCCACGTACTTGCCGGGCTTGATCACCTTCCACTTCAGCGGACTGGGCAGGATGGCCGCCAGGCGCGAGGCCTGGGCCTGGGTCAGCTTGTCGGCCCCGACCCCGAAATAGCGCTGGGCGGCCGTCTCGGCCCCGTAGATGCCGGGGCCGAACTCGATGGAGTTCAGATAGACCTCCATGATCCGCTTCTTGCCCCAGCCGATCTCGATCAGCACCGTGAACCAGGCCTCCAGCCCCTTGCGGACGTAGGAGCGGCCCGGCCACAGGAAGACGTTCTTGGCGGTCTGCTGGCTGATGGTCGAGCCGCCGCGGATCTTCTTGCCGGCCTCGTTGTTGGCATAGGCCTTCTGCAGGGCGCCGAAGTCGAAGCCGTGGTGCTCGCAGAACCGGGCGTCCTCGGCGGCGATCAGCGCGCGGGGCAGGGCGGGCGCGACGTCGTCGATGCTCCGCCAGCGATGGTCCAGCCCTTTGCCCTCGACCGCCCGGATCACCATCAGCGGCGTCACCGGCGGCGGCACGAAGCGGAAGACCAGCACCGCCAGGATCGGTCCGGCCACCAGCACGATGAACAGGCCTAAGAAGATGTTACGCAAAAGCCGCCGCACTGAACGCCCCCGAAGTCCTCTTGTCTTGACGCTGCGGACGGATGCTACCCAGTCGGACCGCTGCTGTCGCGGATAGGTTTGAGGAACCCGAGATGGACGTGATCGACGCCGTCAACCGCCGCCTGTCGGTGCGCGCCTTCAAGCCTGATCCGGTCGATGGCGCCGTGGTGCGCGAACTGCTGGAAGCCGCCTCGCGTGCGCCGTCGGGCGGCAATCTCCAGCCCTGGCGGGTGCAGGCCGTGGCCGGCGCGCCGCTGGACGCCCTGAAGGCCGACATGCTCAAGCGCGTCGCCTCGCCCGACGAGCCGGCCTACGACGTCTATCCCGCCAACCTGTGGGAGCCGCTGCGCAGCCGCCGCTTCCAGGTCGGCGAGGACATGTACGGCGCGCTGGGCATCCCGCGCGAAGACAAGCTGCAGCGCCTGCAGTGGTTCTCGACCAATGGTCAGGGCTTCGGCGCGCCGGTGCAGCTGTTCTTCTCGATCGACCGCCGCTGCGGCCCGCCGCAGTGGAGCGATGTCGGCATGCTGATGCAGACCTTCATGCTGCTGGCGGTCGAGCGCGGGCTGGACACCTGCCCGCAGGAGTTCTGGTCGCACTACCACAAGCTGGTCGACAGCCATGTCGGCCTGCCCGAGGGGCACATGCTGTTCTCCGGCATGGCCCTGGGCTATCGCGACGCCGACGCTCCGGTGAACACCTTCCGCTCCCGCCGCGCTCCGTTCGAGGAGTGGGCGGAGCTGAAGGGGTTTTGATCCCCCAACGCCCGTCATCGTCATCCCGCGACTTGTTCGCGGGACCCATTTGTCAGCCGCAGGTGCAGTGCAAGCTCACGCGCTCACGTGGAAACTGAACCATGGGTCCCGCGCATAAAGCGCGGGATGACGGGGCGGTTCGATCCTAACCCGCGAACTCGCGCGGACCGCTGATGTCGGGGATTTCGATGACCCCGGCCTCGCCGCTCTCGTCGCCCCAGGCCATCCACTTGCCGTCGGCGCTGGTCGCCAGGGCGCTGATCGGCGCGCCGCGTTCGGTCTTCAGGGTCTCGATGCGGCCGTTGCGCAGGTGGGCGATCCAGATGCGGCCGTTGTCCTGGGCCGAGACGCACACCGGGTGCTGATCGATGCCCGCTACGCGCACGATCATCGAATCACGGTTGAAGCCGATCTCGGCGGCTTCCTTGCCCATCGGACCGTTGGCGCCGGCGAACGGCCAGATGACCGCGCCGCTGGCGCCGGCCGTGGTCAAGAGATTGCCCTTGTCGAAGAAGGCCACGCTCTTGATCTTGGACGGGTAGCCGCCCATCCGCATGTCCTTGCTGTCCGACAGGCGCCAACCGTGCAGCTGGTTGTCCTGCATCGACGAGATCAGGAACTTGCCGTCGGGGCTGAAGGTCACGCCGATGTGGCTGCCGGCCCACTTCAGCGCCGTGGGCTTCTGGTCGGCGATCCGCGCGTACCACAGATAGGCCCCGCCATAGGCGGCCGTGGCCAGGCGGCGGCCCTTGGGCTCGAAGGCCAGGCCCGAGACCGTGCGCTCGTGGGGGAAGACGCGCTCGAACTTCGCGTCGGCGACGTCGCGGACATGGACGTCCTTGCCGGCGGTGAACGCGATCAGGCCCGAGGCGGCGCTGGTCGCCACATGCTCGATCCACTTGTTCTTCAATTCGGCGATCACCGTGGCGACGACGTCACCACCCTCGATTCGCGACCAGACGACCTTGCCGTCGTCGCCGCCGGTGACGATCCCGAGGCCGCTGGGATGGACCGCGGCCGACAGAACAGCGCCGCCCATGGGGCCGCCATGAGCCTCGACCGTGACGAATCCGTCCTCGGTCTGGAAGCGGACGGTGCCGTCGCCCAGCGCGAAGGCCGCGCGGCCGGAGCGGTCGAACAGGGCGTTGGTGACGAAGGCGTCGAAAGAAAAGATCATGCGCGCGAGATAAGGCGCCGAGCCCTTTCCGGCCAGACTCTTTCCGAAAGGCCCATCGAACGGCCAGTTTCGCGTCGTGGGCGAACGAAGACGGCGCAAGCTGCCCCTTCGAACGGCGTTCGGCAAAAAAGACTCGAAAAGGGGTTGCCATTGCAACGCGTCGTCGGGCTTTACTTCCGCGCCCGTCTACGCCAGACGTGGCGTAGGTAACGACATTTCAGGCGCGCCCCAAGCGGTGCGACCTTCTGGGAGACAGTCAGGCTATGGCGGCTAAACTTGCTGGCGGCGGCGGTGGCCGTTATTCGCTGGGCCAGAATTCCGAAATCAACGTCACGCCCTTCGTGGACATTCTGCTGGTTCTGCTGATCATCTTCATGGTCGCGGTTCCGATGGCCGTGACCTCGATCAAGATCGACCTGCCGCCGGCCTCGGCCGTGCCGCAAACGACGAAGCCGAAAGAACCGGTCTTCATCTCGATTCAAAAGTCGGGCGCGATCTTCATCGCTGAAAAGCAAACCAGCCTCGACGGTCTGGAAGCCGATCTGAACGCCAAGTTCGCCGCGACCGGCCAAGCCGGCCCGAAGGACGATCAGCGCGTCATGATCCGCGCCGACGCCGACGTGCCTTACGCCGACTTCATGGGCGTGCTGAACCAACTGCAGACCACGGGCTGGTTCAAGGTTGGTCTGATCAACGAAGACATCCACTAAGGATCGTCCTCGGCGACAGCCAAGAACACGCCAAAAACACGAAAGCCCCGGAGCGAAAGCTCCGGGGCTTTTTGTTTGTCGCGACCCGCTCTGGCGTGGCGTGATTCTTGCTTGGTCCTGACCGTCCCTTCACGGCGGAGGCCAGGCGAATGACGACGATCAGCAGCAGCGCGCTTATCCAGCAGGCGCAGCAGAAGCCCTTGGGCGCGGTGGGCGCTGCGCCCGCCCGCACGGTCGACGCCGGCGCGCGCTCGGCCAGCGACTTCGCCAAGATCTTCGAGGCGCTGAACGCCGAACAGGACGGCAAGATCGGCCGGGCAGAAACCGCCGCCGCGCCGTCTCCGGCCCAGGGGCCCTGGGAGACGGTGCGGATGCAGGGCGACACGACGCCGTCCCAGGCTCGTGACCTGGGCGGTGCGCGTCCGAAGCCGTCCGCCGAGCCTACGCTGATGGACATGACCCAGACGCTGTCGACGCGCCTGATGGCTCAGATCCTCGGCGGCCTGGACGCGGCCGCCGCCTAGAGCATTTTCCGATCCGAACGGATCGGTGAAATGCTCCAGGGCTCTAGGGCGAGGCGGCTTAGGCCGCCGTCGCTTCGAAGCCGGCGCGCAGCTCGGCTTCATCCAGGTCGCGGCCGATGAACACCATGCGGCTGTAGCGCTTGTCCTTGTCGGTCCACTCGCGCTGGAAGTCGCCTTCCAGGATCATGTGCACGGCCTGGAAGACGAGGCGCTTGTTCTCGCCCTTCACGTCGATGATGCCCTTGGCGCGCAGGATGTCGGGGCCGCGCTTGGCCAGCAGCTCGTTGAGCCAGACGGTGATCTTCTGGCCGTCGACCGGCTTGTCCAGCGTCAGGGAGATACCCTTCACGCCGTCGTCGTGGACGTCGCTCTTATGGCTGTGTCCATGATCGTGGCCGTGATGGTCGTGACCGCAGTGCTCGTCGTGCACGTGGTCATGCCCATGGTCGTGATGATGATGATCGTGGCCGCAGTGTTCGTCGTGGACGTGACCGGCCTCGCCGTGGGCCGGGTTCAGGAACGACGGCTCCAGCTCGGTGATGCGGTCCAGGTCGAAGCTGTGCTTGCCCAGGATGGCGTCCAGCGGAACGTTCGAGCGCTGGGCGCGGTGGATCGGGGCCAGCGGGTTGATGCGGCGGATGCGAGCCTCGACGTGGCGCAGGTCGTCTTCCGAGACGAGATCCGTCTTGTTCAGCACGATCTGGTCGGCGAAGGCGATTTGTTCGACCGCTTCCTTGCTGTCGCCCAGGCGCAGCATGATGTGCTTGGCGTCGACCACGGCGGTGACCGAGTCCAGCGCCGTGCGGGCCTTGACGTCGTCGTCGACGAAGAAGGTCTGGGCCACCGGGCCGGGATCGGCCAGGCCCGTGGTCTCGACGATGATGGCGTCGAATCCGCCTTTGCGCTTCATCAGGCCCTGGAGAACGCGGATCAGGTCGCCGCGCACCGTGCAGCAGACGCAGCCGTTGTTCATCTCGAACACTTCCTCGTCGGCCCCGACCACCAAGTCGTTGTCGATGCCGACCTCACCGAACTCGTTGACGATCACGGCGTAGCGCTTGCCGTGCTCCTCGGTGAGGATGCGGTTGAGGAGCGTGGTCTTGCCGGCGCCGAGATAGCCGGTCAGCACGGTGACGGGGATCTTGCCAGAAGTGGCGGGAGCAGCTTGGGTCATGGCCGCTATTTAGGAGCCTAAGCGTCCCAGCGGAAGCGTCAAGCCGACTCAGGTCTTCAGGAAAGCCACGGCCAGGCCGACCAGGATCAGCGCGCCGCCCAGGATGGTCTCCTCATAGCGCTCGACCCAGTGCAGGCCCAGGCGCTTGAAGCCGGCCAGGGACAGGCTGGTGAAGATCAGCATGCCGGCGGCCGTGGCGGCCATCAGCACGCCGCTGAGCAGCACGAAGGCCTGCCAGCCGTGCTCCATGCCCGCCAGATAATAGGGAAGGAAGGCCTCGCACGGCGACAGGGTCAGGAGCGTGACCAGGGCCACGATCGCGGCGCGGTCCGAGGCGTAGGTCCGGCGACCGGCGTCGGGCAGGGTGTGGTTGTGGCGGCCGCGAAACACATAATAGCCGCCGACGGCGACCATCAGCGCGCCGACGATCAGATGGAACAGGCCGCCGAGCGCCGGCTGCAGGGCCAGGCCCGCCAGCACCAGGGCCAGGCCAAGCGCAATGGTCAGGGCCACGTGGCCCAGGCCCGCCAGCAGGGTTACGCCCAGGGTGCGGCCGGTGGACCATTTCTGCGCCCGCCCGACCAGCACGAACGGCAGCCAATGCGTAGGCAGGGCCGCGTGCAGAAAGGCCACGGCAAAGCCGGTGGCGGCGATAGAGGCGAAGAAGGTCGAGTTCACGCCTGTTCCTATAGCGTGTTACAAGATAACGAGCCAGGAGACTCCTGCGATCGGTTTGCTTCAAAAGATTGGCGTAAGGCGATCGGCGGAATCCTCCGCCCCGGCGTTGACTCTCGGGTCTTGGGCTGTATAAGTCCGCCCCTCTTCGCCCGCCGGGTTTCCTAGCGGGCGTTCCCTATTTTGCGAACGCACGTTTTTAAGGCGCTAACCTATGTACGCGGTGATCAAAACCGGCGGCAAGCAGTACCGGGTTCAAGCCGGCGACCTGCTGGTTGTCGAAAAGCTCGAAGGTGAACCCGGCGCTGCCGTGGCCTTTGGTGAAGTCCTGATGCTTGGCGAAGGCGAGGCCGTGACGGTCGGCGCCCCTCTCGTGGACGGCGCTGTCGTCTCGGGCACGCTCATCGAAACCCGCAAGGGTGAGAAGGTGAAGATCTTCAAGAAGATCCGTCGCCAGGGCTATCGCCGCACCCGCGGCCATCGTCAGACCGAATCCGTCGTGCGCGTCACGTCGGTCGTCGGCGCTGGCCTGGAAGCCAAGTGGGAAGGTTCGATCGACCTGACCCCGAAGGTCATCCTGAACGCCCGCGCTCGCGGCCTCGGCGACGCCGCCGTGCCGTTCAGCATCCCGGCCGCCTCGACCGAAGCCGCTCCGGCTCCGAAGAAGGCCGCCAAGGCTCCGAAGGCTGCTGACGCCGCCGCCGAGCCGGCCGCTGAAGCCGCCCCGAAGAAGAAGGCCGCCCCTAAGAAGGCCGCCGCCACCACGGAGGAAGGCGAAGCCTAAGGGCGACGCCTTCTAAAGTTAGGAGAGCACAATGGCTCACAAAAAATCTGGCGGCTCGTCGAGCAACGGTCGCGACTCAGAATCGAAGCGCCTTGGCGTGAAGAAGTACGGCGGCGAGAAGGTTCTCGCTGGCAACATCCTCGTGCGTCAACGCGGCACGAAGTTCTATCCGGGCGCCGGCGTCGGCATCGGCAAGGACCACACCCTGTTTGCGCTCGTTCAGGGCGCCGTGGGTTTCGTGACCAAGAAGCATGACCGCACCTACGTGACGGTCACCCCGGCTGCTCAACCGGCCGAGTAAGCACGAACCAGAGTTTTTCGGATCGTGCTTCATCTCTGAAGACGATCCGGACAGACGATCTCTAGCGGGGAGTCCGGAACGCCGGACTCCCCGCTTTTGTTTGTCTCGCCGCCCTGCAACAAATTGGCCATGGCGGCGTCACGACCCTCGATCAAGGAAGGGTCGGAAGAACTCTGGGAGGCGCCGATGTGCGTCATCGAAGAAAGACCCGTCATCGAAACCCAGCGGTTGACGCTGCGCGCCCCGGCCAAGGCCGATGTCGAGCGCGTGGCGGCCTTCTGCACCGATCATGACGTCGCGCGCATGACCACGCGCATGCCCTCGCCCTATACCCGCGCCCACGCCGAGGACTTCGTCGCCCGTTGCGGCGCGCAGGATCGCGCGCGGGACAACACCTTCGCCATCGAGTTGGCCGAGGAAGGCCTGATCGGCGTGATCGGCATGTTCACGACGGCGGAGGACAGCGTCGAGCTGGGCTACTGGATCGGCCGTCCCTACTGGGGGCGCGGCTATGCCAGCGAGGCGACCAGGGCGGCGCTGGACTGGGCCCGGGCGGCCTGGCGCAAGCGCTATGTCGTCGCCGGCCACTTCGCCGACAACGACGCCTCGGGCCGGGTCCTGGTCAAGGCCGGCTTCCTCTATACGGGCGTCGTCGAGCACAAGCCGTCGATCGCCCGCGGGGCCTTGGCCGCGACGCGGATGATGGTCTGGCTGGCTTAGAGTCTAAGATCCTCCCCCGCGCGCGGGGGAGGTGGCCCAGAGGGCCGGAAGGGGACAAGCTCGGCCCAAGCCGCAATAGCCCCCTCAGTCACGGAGTTTATCCTCGGGCGCGCGCTTCGCGCGACCCGGGGGTGACAGCTCCCCCGTACTACGGGGGAGCATCTTCTAGGCCGCCCGGTGCGTGTGGATCACCTTCTGCGGACCTTCGCGGAAGCGCTTTTCGGCGGTGATGATCCGCTCGCACAGGGCGTCCAGGTCGCTGAGCAGCGAATAGGTCGCGTAGATCGGGATCTCCATCAGCGCCACCTGCGCCCGGGGCATGAACTCCGTGTACTTTTTCCAGGACACGTGGTTGTCGCGAGCGGCCATGGCCCGCTGGCCCAGCGGATTCCACAGGTTCTGGTCCATCAGCTCGTCGCGGCACTGCTTCATCACCGGCAGGGCGATGTAGAGGAACAGGAACGTCGGGGTGGCGGCGCGGCCGAACTGCGGCTGCACCTGCAGGTGCCAGATGCGGTAGGCCTCGAAGAAGCCGACCTTGCGGGCCGGATCCGGCGGCAGCCACGAGGCGCTTTCATTGATCAGGTCGCTGACCACGCTCGAGCGCTTGACCAGGTCGTCGGCGGTCGTGCCGGCCGGCATGGTCCGCGACAGGGCGCCGACGGGAATGGCCAGTCGCTTGGCGACCTCGGTATAGGCCACCTGCTTGCCGGCCATCGGCGTCCATTGGCCGAACGACGGCGCGCCGGGGGTGCTGGCGCGCTTGGTGGCGGCGGTCTTGTGCAGCGTCAGCTGCTCCTCGCGCTGCTGCTCGGCGCGCAGGCGGTCGAATTCGATCTCGTGGGCGGCCCGCTCGTCGTCGGTCATCCACCTGGCCCTGCCCGGACCATAGGTGTGCTCGAAGCGGTTCAGAAGGACCAGCGTGTGGTCGCCGGTCGGACGCGTGCCGATCTCGCCGAGGAAGGTCTTGAACTCGCGCCATTGCGGAGCGAGGCCCGTGCCGCGAGCGATCAGGATGTTGCGGTGAACAGACGCTTCGGTGCTGTACTTGCGGTGCAGCTCGGCCGTCGACAGATCCCGCAGATCCTTGGTCAGAATCGGGTTGGCCTCTACTTCGCTCGTCAAAGGTCAGCCTCCCGTCGGCTGGAGATCGGACCTCTGGGGTCCCGCCAGGACTCTTTGTCGCACCAGTAGATTTAACATTTCGTCACGAGAAAGAACGTCGGTCATCCTTTCCGGGTACGTAACCACGTGACCAAGCGTCACAGTGGGCGGGCGCGAGAGGCCCCTTCGGGGTGTTTTGGCTCGACGCGCGAGACGCCTTGGGACAAAAGGAGCCCATGAAATTCCTGGACCAATGCAAGATCTATATCCGCTCCGGTAACGGTGGCGGTGGGTCGGTGTCGTTCCGCCGCGAGAAGTACATCGAGTACGGCGGCCCGGACGGCGGCGACGGCGGTCGCGGCGGCGACGTGTGGATCGAGGCCGTCGAAGGCCTCAACACCCTGATCGACTACCGCTACCAGCAGCACTTCAAGGCCGGCACCGGCATTCACGGCATGGGTCGCGCGCGCCACGGCGCCGCCGGCGACGACGTGCTGCTGAAAGTGCCGGTGGGCACCGAGATCCTCGAAGAGGACAAGGAAACCCTGATCGCCGACCTCGACCACGTGGGCGCGCGCCTGCTGTTGGCCAAGGGCGGCAACGGCGGCTGGGGCAACCTGCACTTCAAGGGACCAGTCAACCAGGCGCCCAAATATGCGAACCCCGGCCAGGAGGGCGAGGAACGCTGGATCTGGATGCGGCTGAAGCTGATCGCCGACGTCGGCCTGGTCGGCCTGCCCAACGCCGGCAAGTCGACCTTCCTGGCCGCCGCCAGCGCCGCCAAGCCGAAGATCGCCGACTATCCGTTCACGACCCTGACCCCGAACCTGGGCGTCGTGGACCTGTCGACCAGCGAGCGCTTCGTGATCGCCGACATTCCCGGCCTGATCGAGGGCGCGTCGGAAGGCGCCGGCCTGGGCACCCGCTTCCTGGGCCACGTCGAACGCTCGGCCACGCTGATCCACCTGATCGACGGCACGCAGGACGACATCGCCGGCGCGTACGAGACGATCCGCGGCGAGCTGGAAGCCTATGGCGAGGACCTGGCCGACAAGGCCGAAATCCTGGCCCTGAACAAGATCGACGCCCTCGACGAGGAGACCCTCGCCGAGAAGATCGCCGAACTTGAAGAGATTTCCGGGACCAAGCCGTTCCTGGTGTCGGGTGTTTCGGGGCAGGGCGTCACCGAGCTGCTGCGCGCGGCCTATCGTCAGGTGCGCATCCGCAAGGGCGATCTCGAGGCCGAGATCGACGAAGACGAAGATCACATCGAGGAGACCCCCGGGGGCTGGACGCCGTGAGCCACGGGGGGGCGCACGTCTTCGACAAGGCTCGGCGGATCGTCTTCAAGGTCGGCTCGGCCCTGCTGGTCGACGCTGAAACCGGCGCGGCCAACCGGGCGTGGCTGGAGGCGTTCTGCGCCGACGCCGCGGCCCTGCGCGCGGCCGGCAAGCAGGTGCTGGTGGTCTCGTCAGGCGCTGTGGCCCTGGGCCGCCGTCGCCTGGGTCTGACCGGCCGCAAGACGACCTTGCCGGAGAAGCAGGCCGCCGCGGCGGCGGGCCAGAGCCTGCTGATGCGCGCCTGGGAAGAGGCGTTCGAGCCGCACGGGACCAGCGTCGCCCAAATCCTGCTGACCCGCGACGACACCGAGATGCGCCGCCGCTGGCTGAACGCCCGCGCCACCACCGAGACCCTGATGGGCCTGGGCGTGGTCCCCGTGGTCAACGAGAACGACACCGTCGTCACCGAGGAAATCCGCTACGGCGACAATGACCGCCTGGCCGCCCGCGTGGCCCAGATGGCCGGCGCCGACCTCCTGGTGCTGCTGTCGGACATCGACGGCCTCTACACCGCCGATCCGCGCAAGAACCCGAGCGCCGCCCACATCCCGCTGGTGACCGAGATCACGGCCGAGATCGCCGGCATGGCCGAGGGCGCCAACGCCGCCGCCGGCGTCGGCACCGGCGGCATGGCCACCAAGATCGCCGCCGCCCGTATCGCCCGCGCCGCCGGCTGTGCGACCCTGATCACCCTAGGCTCGCGCCCGCATCCGCTGGCCGCCATCGCCGCCGGCGAGAAGGCCACCCTGATCGAGGCCGCCGCCTCGCCCGCCGCCGCCTACAAGGCCTGGATCGCCGGCTCGCTGGCCCCTCAAGGCTGGGTGACGATCGACGCCGGCGCGGCGAAGGCCCTGACCTCGGGCAAGAGCCTGCTGTCGGCCGGCGTGCGCGCCATCGAGGGGCCGTTCGAGAAGGGCGACGCCGTGCGCGTGCGCGACGAGACCGGTGCTGAGGTCGCCCGCGGCATCGTCCGCTACGACAGCGCCGACGCTCAGCGCATCGCCGGCCTGCGCTCCGACGCCATCGAGGCCGAGCTGGGCTTTACCGAAGGCCCGATGATCCACGCCGACGACCTGGCCGTCGCGAACTGAGGCACGAGTACCATGGCCTACCGTTCCCTCCGTGAGTTCATCGACGTTCTCGAGGCCAAGGGCGAACTCGTCCGGGTCAGTGAACCGGTCTCCAGCGTGCTGGAAATGACCGAGATCCAGACGCGTCTGCTGGCCACCGGCGGTCCGGCCGTGCTGTTCGAGCACGTGCTGCTGCCCGATGGCACCCGCTCTTCGATGCCGGCCCTGGCCAACCTGTTCGGCACGGTCAAGCGTGTCGCCATGGGCGTCACCCTGGGCGGCGAACCGCGCGAGACGGCGGGTGAGCTGCGCGAGGTCGGCGAGCTGCTGGCCTTCCTGCGTCAGCCCCAGCCGCCGAAGGGTCTGAAGGACGCCCTCGACATGCTGCCCCTGGCCAAGACGGTCATGAGCATGCGCCCCGGGACGGTGAAGAAGGCCCCCGTGCAGGAGGTCGTCCTGACCGGCGACCAGATCGACCTCTCCAAGCTGCCGGTCCAGACCTGCTGGCCGGGCGAGCCGGCGCCGCTGATCACCTGGCCGCTGGTCGTCACCAAGGGTCCCGGCAAGGACCGCGAGGATGACTTCAACCTCGGCATCTACCGCATGCAGGTCCTCTCCAAGGACAAGTGCATCATGCGCTGGCTGGCTCATCGCGGCGGAGCGCAGCACTACGCCCGCCACAAGAAGGCCGGCAACAAGGAGCCGCTGCCCGCCTGCGCCGTGCTGGGCGCCGATCCCGGCACGATCCTGGCCGCCGTGACGCCGGTGCCCGACACGCTGTCGGAATACCAGTTCGCCGGCCTGCTGCGCGGGGCCAAGGTCGACCTCGTGCCGGCCAAGACCGTGCCGCTGATGGTGCCGGCCCACGCCGAGATCGTCATCGAGGGCCATGTCCTGCTCGACGAGTTCGAGGACGAGGGTCCCTACGGCGACCACACCGGCTACTACAACAGCGTCGAGAAGTTCCCGGTCTTCCAGGTGACGGCGATCACCATGCGCAAGGACCCGATCTATCTGACCACCTTCACCGGCCGGCCGCCGGACGAGCCCTCGGTGCTGGGCGAGGCGCTGAACGAGGTGTTCATCCCGCTGATCCGCCAGCAGTTCCCCGAGATCGTCGACTTCTGGCTGCCGCCCGAGGGCTGCAGCTATCGCATCGCCGTGGTGTCGATGAAGAAGGCGTATCCCGGCCACGCCAAGCGCGTGATGCTGGGCGTCTGGAGCTATCTGCGCCAGTTCATGTACACCAAGTGGGTGATCGTCGTGGACGACGACATCAACGCCCGCGACTGGAAAGACGTCATGTGGGCGATCAGCACCAAGATGGATCCCGCGCGGGACATCACGGTGATCGAGCACACCCCGATCGACTATCTCGACTTCGCCAGCCCCGAGAGCGGCCTGGGCTCCAAGATTGGCCTCGACGCCACCGACAAGTGGCCGCCTGAAACCAAGCGCGAATGGGGCGAAGAGATCCGCATGGACCAGGGCGTGATCGACGCGGTCAGCGAGAAGTGGTCGCGCCTGGGCTTGCCCGGCGACGGGGCGCCGATCTGGAAGAAGTCCTGAACCGGAGCGAGGAGGCCTAAGCCTCCTCGGCCCAGGCCTTGATCAGCTGGTGCGCAATGGCCAGGGGCGGGGGGGCGAACACCCCTTCCAGCTCGCCCTTGATCAGCAGCGCGGCCTCTTCCTTGCTGAACCAGCGCACGGCTTCCAGCTCGGTCTGGTCCGGCGCGGCGTCGGCGCTGTCGACATCGGCGATCAGCCCCATCATCAGCGAGCCCGGCCACGGCCAGGGCTGGCTGGAGTGGTAGCGGACGGCGGTGGCCGTCAGGCCCGCCTCTTCCTTCAGCTCACGGGCGCAAGCCTCCTCGATGGTCTCGCCGGGCTCGATGAAGCCGGCCAGGGCCGAGTACATGCCTTCCGGCCAGGCGGCCTGGCGGCCCAGCAGGCACTTGCCGTCGTGCAGGGCCAGCATGATCGCCACCGGGTCGGTGCGCGGGAAGTGCTCGGCGTCGCAGGAGGGGCAGATGCGCTTCCAGCCGCCGTCGGAAACGTTGGTCTGCTGGCCGCAGGCGCTGCACCAGCGGTGGCGGCGACGCCATTCGAACATCGACTTGGCGGTGGCCAGGATGCCAGCGTCGGCCGCGGGCATGGCAGCCGCCGCGCCGCGCAGTTCCTCGAAGCGGCCCAAGCCCTGCAGCGGACCCTCGGCCGGATCGCCGGTCGTGTCGATGTCGACGGCGAAGACGGCGATGTCCTTCCACAGCCCCAGGAACAGCAGGCGCTCGGCGCCCCCAGCCAGGTCCTGGGCCATGTCGGCGCGGAGATAGGCGATCTGGACGCCGCCAGGCTGGCCGTCCTCGCCGGGCAGGTCCTCGACCAGCGGCTTGCCGTTCCACAGCGCCACGGCCAGGGATTCGGCGTCGGCCAGCTTTTCGGCCAGCCAGGACTCGTCGCCGCGGCGCTCGCTGGCGCGGTTCAGCGGGTTGCCGGCGAAGGTGTTGGTGATGATCGACAGAGGCATGATGGAACCTCTAGCGCGGCTCTGATCGCTCGTCACGACGTCGCATCAACGTCATGCGTCTTGCATCCTTCGTCCGGAGTCGCGATATAGGCCTCGGAGATCGGCGCGGACGGAAGCCTCGCCAACCTGGTCAGGGCCGAGAGGCAGCAGCCACAACGAGATCACTTCTGGGTCGCTGTCCGGTCTCCACCTTCCCCTACATCCCTCGCGGCCCCTAAAAGCGCGAAATCTGTCAGCAGATGGCCGGTCGACCCGGCCTGGGTCTTTTGCCGCGCTCTTCGCCCCACTACACTCAGCGCCATGGCCGATCACGACGACCTTTCCGATTCCGCGCCGCCGTGGGACGAAGCGCCCGCTGAGCGCGACGAGAACACCGTCGACATCTTCGGCGGCGCGCCCGCGGCGACGCCGGTCGCCGCCGCGGAAGAGGGGCGCCCGGTCGTTCAGGATCCGCCGCCCGAAACCGGCGACGCCTATACCGTGCTGGCGCGGAAATATCGCCCGCGCACCTTCGAGGACCTGATCGGCCAGGAGGCCATGGTCCGCACGCTGGCCAACGCCTTCTCCACGGGCCGTATCGCCCACGCCTTCATGCTCACCGGCGTCCGTGGGGTCGGCAAGACCACGACCGCCCGCCTGCTGGCCCGGGCGCTCAACTACGAGACCGACACCGTCAAGGGGCCCTCGGTCGACCTGACCACCGAAGGCTACCACTGCCGCGCCATCATCGAGGGCCGGCACATGGACGTGCTGGAGCTCGACGCCGCCAGCCGCACCAAGGTCGACGAGATGCGCGAGCTGCTGGACGGGGTGCGCTACGCCCCGGTCGAGGCGCGCTACAAGGTCTACATCATCGACGAAGTGCACATGCTGTCGACGGCGGCGTTCAACGCGCTGCTGAAAACGCTGGAAGAGCCGCCGCCGCACGCCAAGTTCATCTTCGCCACCACCGAGATCCGCAAGGTGCCGGTGACGATCCTGTCACGCACCCAGCGCTTCGACCTGCGCCGGGTCGAGCCGGACGTTCTGGTCAAGCACTTCGACAAGATCTCGGCCAAGGAAGGCGCGCGGATCGAGATGGACGCGCTGTCCCTGATCGCCCGCGCGGCCGAGGGTTCGGTGCGCGACGGCCTCTCGCTGCTGGACCAGGCCATCGTCCAGACCGACCGCGGCGCGACGGTCACCGCCAGCGTCGTCCGCGACATGCTGGGCCTGGCCGATCGCGGCCAGACCATCGCGCTCTTTGAAAACGTCATGGCCGGCAAGACCAAGGACGCGCTGGAGGGCTTCCGCGCGCTGTGGGGCTTCGGCGCCGACCCGGCCGTGGTCATGCTGGACGTGCTGGACCATTGCCACGGCTCGGCGGTGTCCAAGGCGCTCGGCCCCGACGCTCTGTCGATGCCCAAGGAGCAGGCCGCGCGCCTGGCCGCGATCGGGGCGCACACCTCGGCCGGCACGCTGTCGCGGCTCTGGCAGATGCTGTTGAAGGCTCACGAGGAAGTGCGCCGCGCGCCCGACGCCATGGCTGCGGCCGAGATGGCCCTGATCCGACTGTGCTATGCCGCCGACCTGCCCGGTCCGGAGGAGGCCCTGAAGGCCCTGCGCGACGGCGCGCCCATCGGTGGCGGCAGTCCCGGCGGCGGCGTTGCGATCGGTGGGGGCGGAGGCGGCGGCGCCGTCTCGGCCCACGCGCCGATGACCATGGCCGCGCCGGCGGCCCCGGCCATGCCGGTGGTGGCCTCGTTCGACGACGTCATGGCCCTGATCGCCGCCAAGCGCGACATCGGTCTGCGCCTGGACGCCGAGCAATATATCCGTCCGATCAGCTTCCGCCCTGGGGCCATCACTTTCGAGGCCGCGCCCGGCGCGCCTGGCAATCTGGCCGGCCGTCTGGTCCGCTTCCTGAAGGAGGCCACCGGCCAGCCCTGGCTGGTCGCGGCCGAGGGCGGCGGCGGGGCCGAGAGCCTGATGGAGCGCCAGAAGCGCGAGGACCGCGAGGCGCTGGAGGAGATCAAGAAGGATCCCTTCGTATCCTCGGTGCTGTCGACCTTCCCGGGCGCCGAGATCGTCGAGATCCGCAAGCTGCTCACCCCCGAGACGCCTCCGCTGGAGCCGGACGAGGAAGAGGGCTGATCGGCCCGCTGTTTTGAGACTTTGGAGTACCTGACATGAAAGACATCGGCGGTCTGATGAAGCAGGCTCAGGCCATGCAACAGAAGCTGCAGGACGCTCAGGCGCGCCTGGCCGAAAGCACCGTCGAGGGGACCTCGGGCGGCGGCATGGTCACCGTCACGCTCAAGGGCACGGGCGAACTGGCCAAGGTCGTGCTGGACGAGAGCCTGATCGAGCCGGGCGAGGGCGAGGTCATCGCCGACCTGATCGTCGCCGCCCACGCCGACGCCAAGAAGAAGCTGGACGCCAAGCAGGCCCAGATGATGCAGGACGCCGCCGGTCCGATGGCGGGCCTGATGGGCGGCATGCCCGGGATGAAGTTCTAGAGACCCCGCCCTTTCCGGTGGAAAGGGATCAAGGAAAAGAATGGCCGCTTCCGCCGGACCTGAAATCGAGCGCCTGATCGCCCTGCTGTCCAAGCTGCCGGGGCTGGGACCGCGTTCGGGCCGGCGGGCGGCGCTGGCCCTGCTGAAGAAGCGCGACACGCTGCTGGCGCCCTTGGCCCTGGCCATGGCCGAGGCCCAGGCGAAGGTCCGCACCTGCTCGACCTGCGGCTCGCTCGACGTCACCGACCCTTGCGCCGTCTGCGCCGACGCCACGCGCGACGTGCGCCTGCTGTGCGTGGTCGAGGAGGTCGGCTCGGTCTGGGCCATGGAGCGCGGCGGCTCGTTCAAGGGCCGCTACCACGTGCTGGGCGGTCTGCTGTCGGCGCTGGACGGCGTGGGGCCCGAGAACCTTCGCATCGGCGAGCTGGTCGCCCGGGTGGCGGACGGCGAAGTGGCCGAGGTGATCCTGGCCCTGCCGGCCACCGTAGACGGCCAGACGACCGCCCACTACATCGCCGACCGCCTGGCCCGCACCAACGTCCCGGTGACCATGCTGGCCCGCGGCGTCCCCGTCGGCGGCGATCTCGACTGGCTCGACGACGGCACCATCGCCCAGGCCCTGCGCGCCCGGCGGCCGGCCTAGCTGATTTTTCGGAAAACGACGGTTTTCCGCCTGACCGATCGGCCAAGCCATGGCAGCTTCGCACAGTCGCGCTTGGCGATGGTCGCCGCGCGTTGAAGGGACTTGAGTTCCATGAGCACGTCCGAAGACAAGGCTCCCGAGGCCGAGATCGAAGCGCCGCACGTCGCCAAGGTGGGCGTCGTCGACAAGGGTCATAACGTCACCGGTTTCGCCGGCGAGCCGATCAACGGCATGATCGCCGACCTCGCGGACGGCGACGACTGATCCGGACGCAGCGGCCGGGCGGATGCGCTCGGCCGCCTTTCGCCGGGAAGCGATTCCGGCTAGGAACGGAGCATGAACTTCTCCGATCCTTTTCTGATCCTAGCCATCGTCTTCGCCCTGGCCGCGCTGGCCTGCGCCCTTTGGGCGGTTTCTGCTCAGAGGCGGGCCGCCAAGGCTGAAGCCCAAGCCTGGATGCTGAACGAGAAGGTCGTTCAGGCCGAGGAGCGCCATCGCCTGCTGGAAGACCAGAGCGCCACCCAGATCGAGCTGATCAAGGCCCAGGCCGCCCAAAGCGCCAACGCCATCGCCGAGCAGCTGATCAAGCGCGCCGACGAGAACGCCAAGAGCCGGGACAACCTGGCCCAGGCGCGCCTCGAGGCCCAACTGAAGCCGGTGGCCGAGACCCTGGCCAAGTTCGAGGCCCAGGTCACCGCCGTCGAGAAGGCCCGCGCGGAAGAGACCGGCGGCCTCAAGGCCCAGATCGCCGCTCTGATGGAGGCCTCGACCGCGACCCAGGCCGAAGCTCGCAAGCTGTCGGCCGCCCTGCGGCGCGGGGCCGGCGTGCAAGGCCGTTGGGGCGAGCAGACGCTCCGCAACGTGCTGGAAGCGGCTGGTCTCAACAGCCGCTTCGATTTCCAGGAGCAGTTCAGCGTCGACACCGAGGAGGGCCGCCGTCGGCCCGACGTCAAGGTCACCCTGCCGGGCGGCGGGGTGTTCGTGATCGACGCCAAGTGCTCGCTGAACGCCTTCCTCGAAGCCCAGGAAGCGACCGACGACGCGTTGCGCGAGGCCGCCATGGTCCGCCACGCCGCCAGCGTGCGCAGCCACATGCAGGGGCTGTCGTCGAAGGCCTATTGGGATCAGTTCTCGAGCGTCGGCTCGCCCGACTTCGTGGCCATGTTCGTGCCCGGCGACGGCTTCCTGGCTGCGGCGCTGGACCGCCTACCCGACCTGATGGCCGAGGCGATGGAGCGCAAGGTGGTGCTGGTCACGCCCACGACCCTGTTCGCGCTATGTAAGGCGGTCGCCTACGGCTGGCGGGCCGAGGACCAGGCCAAGAACGCCGCGCGCATCGTCGAGGTCGGCCGTGAACTCTACAAGCGCGTCTCGGTGATGGGCGCCCACGCCGGGGCCATGGGCAAGGCGCTGGAGAGCGCGGTGGGCAAGTACAACCAGTTCGTCGGCTCGCTGGAGAGTCAGGTCCTGACCCAGGCGCGCCGCTTCGAGGAGCTGTCGGTCGACCATGAGGGCAAGAAGATCGACGAGCCGGCGGCCATCGATCAGGGCGTTCGGCCCCTAACGAAACTGGGCTCCAAGCTGGCGGGTCAAGCCGAGGCGGGACAATCTCCCACCTTGACGCTCGGAAATGACCCCACTACCTGAGTGGGATCATGGCTATCCGTCGCATCCTCACCGTCGATAACGCCGCCGACCTGGCGACGCTGAAGAAGATCTCCACGCCGGTGGAGGCCGTCACCGACGACCTGCGCGCGCTGATGGATGACATGCTGGAGACCATGTACGACGCCCCGGGCATCGGCCTGGCCGCCGTGCAGATCGGCGAGCCGGTGCGCGTGATCACCATGGACCTGGCCCGCGAGGGCGAGGAGCCGGCCCCGCGCTACTTCGTCAATCCCGAGATCCTGTCGAGCTCGGAAGACGTGCTCGGCTACGAGGAAGGCTGCCTGTCGGTGCCGGAATATTTCGACGAGGTCGAGCGCCCGTCGAAGGTCACCCTGCGCTACATGAACTACCAGGGCGAGACCGTCGTCGAGGAGGCCGAGGGCCTGTTTGCCGTGTGCATCCAGCACGAGATGGACCACCTGGAAGGCGTGCTGTTCATCGACCACCTCTCGCGCCTGCGCCGCGACCGCGCCATGGCCAAGGTGAAGAAGGCCCGCCGCGCGGCTTAAGACTCTTTCGGGATCAGCCCCACCCTATCCGCTCATCCCCGCGAAATACCAAGCCAATCATAAGGCTATGATTTTTAAGGGAAAAATTACCTGAAAATCGGCTGCGCAGGAACTGTGTAGGATATTTTCTCCTGCACAGGCCTTTTCGGTCCCGAGAGCCACATAGATTTCTACCAGAGTCGCGCTCGTTCTGCATTGGCGCACGTAAAGTTATCCACCTGCTTAGGTCACCCTCGTTGGCGGCCTGAGCAGGGCCTAGCCTCCTGCGAAAACGTGGACTTCGTTATGCGCGGTCTCGACGGTGAACACGTCGCCGCTCACCCTCGGCAAGATTCACGAGGTGACGCCAATCGGCGCATCGAACTCGATGCTTCAAATCCGATCCGGCTGGAGAGGATTGGTCAGTGCTTCTTTCCGCGCGGCCTTTGCCGAGAGGCGGCGGCCTTCGCGGCCCCGGCGGCGGCGTCGCCGCCATTGGGATCATCGGCGGGGTTCCAGGTGCTCATGCCCTGCAACACCCGGTCCGCATACTTGATGGTGTTCACGTGGCCGTAGTGGTCCTCGATCATCTTGACCGACGTCCCCATCTGCTCGGCCAGGAAATAGACGTCCACGCCTTCGCTCAAGCGGAACGTCGCGTAGGTGTGGCGGAAGCAATAGGTGGAACGAGGCAGGCCGCTCGCGCCATTGCGGAGCTTGGCCTCGGTCAGGAGATCTTCGATCAGGGCTTGATAGAGGGACTTCGCCGGGTTGCCGTCGATGGTGGTGAAGACACGATCGTCGGCCCCGGTCGCCGCCGAAATCTCCCGGATGCGGTCGAGATAGTCGCCAACGCTTTTCGGGGCGACAAGCTGGCGGGACTTGCCTTTGCCCTGGACGAACAAGACGACGATCTCGCGGCCGTCCTTGTCCGTCGCCGGCATGATGTCTCGCCAGCGTAGGTTTTTCGCCTCGCTCGGGCGCATGCCCGTGTTGCACATGATCAGGACGAAGTTGTAGGCGACGGTCCGATACCAGCGGCTGGTCTCGCGCGTGGCGGCCTTCACCCATTTGTCGCGGGCGAAGGTGTGCAGGGCTCGGTACTCCTCGCGCGTGAACTCGTCGCGGCGCATGATCTTGAGCTTGGGCCGCTCTTCGAAGCGCTGGGTCATCGGCGCGTAGCGCTTCTTGATCGCGTGACCCATCACAGCGCCGAAGATCGACATCTCGAACCGGATGGTGCTGTCGCTGACGAAGGACACCATGCGCTTTTCACCAGCATCCGCCCGGAGCTGGCGCGGCTTGGTCCGCAGGCCGCGCGTGGCCATGGACTTGTCGCGCATGGCCGCCTCTTGGACGGCCAGCTTCTTCGACAATTCCTCTGACACTTCGCGCGCACCGTTGCGAGCGTTGCGGCCTTCGCCGTTCTCGCGCCGCCAAGTCGGGTAGCCGTCCCAGCTTTCTTGTCCGACGAGGTGGACTTGGGTTGAGCCGATATAGGCTTCGAGGGCTCCGCCGATGACGGATTTGAGCTTCTTGACTCGGTCCGCGCTGATCTCGTGCCGCTTGGCCCGCTCCTCCTGCACGGCGATGTATTCCTGCGCCACGTCCCGGAACGGACGGTTGAACACCGGCACATCGTGCTTGAGGCGGAAGCGCACGTCGGCGTCCCGGTCGAACGCCTGATCGCGCGCGACGTTTATGTCTGCCGTCTTTAGGGAATAGGTTTTGTAGCGGTCTGCCTTCGGCAGCTTCACGCGGCAGTACCAGTTGCGATGCTGGACGTCGCTGCGCCGGAAAATGATCAGACCCGGCTTCAGCTCCTGCTTGTCTATGACGAATGCCATGCGTGCCCCCTCGCGTTGTGCAGGTTCTGTGCAGGGGGCGGCGCTAAGTCCTTGATTTGCCGTACCTGTGCAGAGCCTGTGAAGGACAGTATAGCAAAGATAGTTGAATTTTTACAGATATTTAGTTATAAGCTCTCATCCCCGCGAAAGCGGGGAGCCAAGCCGAGTCGGAGGATACTCGCAGACCGCCCAGAAACCTCAACGCCAGCTTGGGTCCCCGCTTTCGCGGGGATGAGCGATGGTGGGAGTAAGCGTAGATGATCAGCATCCTGGCCGCTCTGGCTCTGAGCACCGCCCCCTACACGGTCGCTCCGAACCTGTTCCAGCCCGCCCAGCCGGACCTGGGCCTGACCGCCGCGCCCGGAACCGAGACCTTCACCGTCTTCGCGCCGACGGAGGTGACTGACCGCTTCAGCAACGGCGTCGTGCTGATCGGCTTCAAGGGCAAGCTCTACGCCTAATGGCAGAGCTCGGCTCGCGACGAGGATTCCGCCGACACCTGGGTCGCCTACAGCGTCAGCGCGGACGGCAGGACCTGGAGCCCGCCGCGCAAGCTGGCTCCGGCCGGCGAGAACGGCCTGATGCGCTCGAGCGGCGGTTGGCACACCGACGGCAAGACCCTGATCGCCTACGCCAATGTCTGGCCCGAGGGCTTCCAGTCCGGGGCCGGTGGCTACACGGAATATCGGACAAGCGCAGATGGCCAGACCTGGAGCGCGCCCCAGCGCGTGACGGGCGCGGACGGCAAGCCGGTCGAGGGCGTGATCGAGCAGGATCCGCACGTGATCGATGGCCGCGTGCTGACCGCCTTCCACCTGCGCCCGGGCATGATCGCCAAGCCGTTCTTCACCGACGATCCGCTGGGCGTGACAGGCTGGACGCAAGGGCGGATGGAGAACCTGCCGCGCGATACGTCGAGCGCGGCCGCCGCCCACGAGAAGAAGCTCAGCCGCGAGATCGAACCCAGCCTGTTTCGCCGCGTCGACGGCTGCATCGTCATGGTGTTCCGCGACGAGGAACTGAGCTTCCGCCAGTTGGCCTCGGAAAGCTGCGATCGCGGCGCGACCTGGACGACCCCGGCCCTGACCGCCATGCCCGACGCCCGCGCCAAGCAGAGCGCCGGCAACCTGCCCGGCGGCGGCGTCTATCTGGTCAACGCCCCCAACGCCGACCGTCCGCGCATCCCGCTGGCCGTGACCACAAGCCCCGACGGCCGGGTCTTCGACCGCAGTTGGCGGCTGCGCGGGAAGGGCGACCTGCAGCCCCTGCGCTTCGAAGGCCAGTACAAGCGTCCCGGCTATCACTATCCCAAGAGCGTGGTGTGGAACGGCTACCTCTATGTCGGCTACGCGGCCAACAAGGAGGACGTCCAGGTGACGCGCGTGCCGCTGAAGGCGCTGCGCTAGCGTTTGCGCCCTTCCGGGGCGTCGTAGGGCGCGCCGTCGCGATGGCGGTAGAGGCTTTCACCGTCGTGCAGCACCAGGTCGATGTCGGGATAGTCGCAGCCGTCCTCGGCCGGCCGTCGTGCGCCGATCTCCAGCAGCAGGACGTCGCGGTCCGAGCGGTTCTGAAAGTGATGGCCGTTTTCTACCCCGGCCTTGAAGCCCGCGCACTCGCCGGCCCGCAGCACCGTCTCGCCGTGGTTATCGACCAGCACCACTTCGCCCTCGACCACCCAGGTGAACTCGTCCTCCGCCGTGTGCCAGTGGCGCTGGCTGGACCACTGGCCGGGCGGCAGGCGCAGCAGGTTGACCCCGAACTGGTCGAGGCCGACCGCATCGCCCAGCTTGGTGCGGTGGCGGAGAAGGCACGGCTGGTTGAACGGCGCGGGATAGGCCGTGCCGATCCGCGTCGGCGCCGAGGCGATATCGATCTTGGGCATGGTCGACCTTGGAACAGGCTTGCCGGGTTTGCGTCGCGCCGGAGGGAAGCCTAAAGCCTGCACCATGACCAGCCCCACGCCCGTTTCCGTCAGCATCGACGCTGCCAGTATCGACCCGGTAAGCCTCGCCCAAGCCCTGATCCGTCGGCCCTCCGTGACACCGGCCGATGAAGGCGCGATGGATACGCTGCAACGCCAGCTGGAGGCGCTTGGCTTCAACTGTCGCCGGATGAAGTTCGGCGAGATCGAGAACCTCTACGCCCGACGCGGGACGGCGCGACCGAACCTCTGCTTTGCGGGCCACACCGACGTGGTGCCGGTCGGCGACGACGCGGCCTGGACCGCTGGCCCGTTCGAGGCCGAGATCAAGGACGGGGTGCTGTACGGCCGCGGCGCGGTCGACATGAAGTCGGCCATCGCCGCCTTCGTCGCCGCCGTGTCGAAGATCCCCGAGCATGCTGGCTCGATCAGCTTCCTGATCACCGGCGACGAGGAGGGCGTGGCCGAGGACGGCACCGTCAAGGTCGTCGAGGCCCTGGCCGCCGAGGGCGAGATCATCGACCACTGCATCGTCGGCGAGCCGACCAGCGCGGGCGTGCTGGGCGACATGGTCAAGATCGGCCGGCGCGGCAGCATCAACGCCTGGATCACGGTCGAGGGCCGCCAGGGTCACGTGGCCTATCCGCACCGGGCGGCCAATCCGATCCCGGTGCTGGTCGACATCCTCTCGCGCCTTCAAAGTCGCGTGCTGGACGATGGCTATACCGGCTTCCAGCCGTCGAACCTGGAGGTGACCACGGTCGACGTCGGCAACACCGCCACCAACGTTATCCCCGCCACCGCCAAGGCTCGGGTCAACATCCGCTTCAACCCCGGCCACACGGGCGCACAGCTGGCCGCCTGGTTCGAAGAGGTGTGTCGCGCCGCAGGTGAAGGCTTCGACGGCAAGGTCGAGGTGCTGAGCAAGATCAGCGGCGAGGCCTTCCTGACCCTGCCAGGCGACTTCACCGACGTGATCGTGGCCGCCGTGGGCGACGCCACCGGCCGCGTTCCGGAGCTGTCGACCACGGGCGGCACCAGCGACGCCCGTTTCATCCGCGCCCTGTGCCCGGTCGTCGAGTTCGGCCTGGTCGGCTCGACCATGCACCAGGTCGACGAGCGCGTGCCGGTCGAGGAAGTGCGCCAGCTGGCCGGCGCCTACGAGGCGCTGATCAACCGCTACTTCGCGGCCTTCGCCTAAGAGGAACGCTCGGCGATGAAGGAGCTTTCGATCGCCGAGGTGCTGGCCGAGGTCGCGGTGCTGGTGAAGCCGCACTTCGGCAAGGGTCGGACCGCCGACTACATCCCGTCGCTGGCCTCGGTGCCGGGGACCAAGTTCGGCATGGCCGTGCGCACGGTGGCCGGCGAGGAGCACGTGATCGGCGACGCCGACGAGGGCTTTTCGGTCCAGAGCATCACCAAGGTCTTTGCGCTGGGCCTGGCCTTGAACCGCATCGGCGACGAGGTCTGGACGCGGGTGGGCAAGGAGCCCTCGGGCACGCCGTTCAACCACCTGTCGCTGCTGGAAGCCGAGAAGGGCGTGCCGCGCAATCCGTTCATCAATGCCGGGGCTCTGGCGATCACCGACGTGCTGCTGGACGTCAGCCCAGACCCGGCTGGGCTTGTGCGTGACTTTGCCGGCTTCCTGGCCGACGAGCCGGTCGAAATCGATGCGACGGTGGCGGCTTCGGAACTGGCCAATGCCTGGCAGAATCGCGCCATCGCCAGCCTGATGCGAGGGCAGGGCACCATCACCCACGAACCCGAGGCCGTGGTCGCCGCTTATTGTCGGCAATGCGCCCTGACCATGAGCTGCCGCCAACTGGCCCGGGCCTTCCTGCCGCTGGCGGCCGGCGGCTTCTCGCCCGTCGCCCAGGAGACGATCTTCCACGAGCGTCTGACGCGGAGACTGAACGCCCTGCTGCTGACCTGCGGGATCTATGACAGCGTCGGCAACTTCGCCTACCGCGTCGGCCTGCCGTCCAAGAGCGGCGTCGGCGGCGGCATCGTCGCGGTGATCCCCGGCAAGGCGACGGTGGCCGTGTGGTCGCCGGAGCTGGACCGGTTCGGCACCAGCGTGGTCGGCACGGCGGCGCTGGAGGCGTTCAGCCAGATCACCAATTGCTCGGTGCTTTAGGCGCGGTCACTCGCCCCCACCTGACCTGCTTCGCAGGTCGTCCGCTCCCGGTAGGGGGCAGACGGTGCGCAGTCACCCGTCTTCCCCCTTCGGGGGAGGAGCGCGCAGCGCGGAGGGGGCAAGTCAGTCCCCGTACCCCACGCCCACAAGATAAAGCCCATCCGCCGGCCCGACAGGACCGCAGGCCCGTCGATCCTTGGCCTCCAGCGCGGCCTTCACGTCGTCCGGCGTCCAGCGCCCCGCGCCGACCTCGACCAGCGTCCCCGTCATCGACCGCACCTGCCGGTGCAGAAACGATCGCGCCTCGAAGTCCAGGTGGATCTCTTCCCCCACACGCCGCACGCGGGCGGCGTCCAGGGTCTTGATCGGGCTCTTGGCCTGGCAGTGCATGTCGCGGAAGGTGGTGAAGTCGTGCAGGCCCACCAGATGCTGGGCGGCGGCGTGCATGGCGTCGGCGTCGAGATCCTTCTTCACGTGCCAGACCTTGCCCTTGTCCAGGGCCGGCGGGGCGCGGCGGTTGAGGATGCGGTAGAGATAGCGCCGCTCATTGGCCGAGAAGCGGGCGTGCCAGTCGCCTTCGGCGACCTCGGCCGACAGGATCGACACCGCTTCGCGCATCAGGTGGGCGTTGAGGGCGTTCAGCACCGTCTGGGCCGGCCAGTCGCGCTCGAGGTCGACATGCACGACCTGGCCGGTGGCGTGCACGCCGGTGTCGGTGCGGCCGGCGGCGGCGATGCGCACGTCCTGGCCGCTGAAGGCCTTCACCGCCGTCTCGATCGCGCCCTGCACCGACGGCAGCACGGCCTGAGCCTGGAAGCCGTTGTAGGGCCGGCCGTCATACTCGACGAGGAGGCGGTAGCGGGGCATCAGGCCAGGGTCGTTCCGGCGGGGACCGGGAAGCCGCGCGTGAAGGTCTCGGCGTCCTGGACGCCCTTGCCCTCGCGCTGGGCCTTGAGCAGGCGCACCGAGCCTTCCCCGCAGGCGATCAGCAGGCTGTCGTCGAGCGCCGTCCCGGGCGCGCCTGAAGCCGCTTCGACGCGCGACAGCAGGGCCTTCACGCGGACGGGGCCTTTTTCCGACGGCGCTTCGAACCAGGCGCCGGGGAAAGGCGACAGGCCGCGGATGTGGCGGTCGATCTCGGCGGCGGGACGGTTCCAGTCGATGCGGGCCTCGGCCGACTTGATCTTCTTGGCGTAGGTCACGCCCTCCAAGGCCTGCGGCGTCTCGCGGGCGCCGCCGCGTTCGATGGCGGCCAGGGCCACGGGCAGGATGCGGGCGCCCGTGGCGGCCAGCTTGTCGTGCAGGGTGGCGACCGTGTCGTCGTCGGCGATGACCACCTGTTCGGACATCAGGATCGCGCCCTCGTCCAGCCCTTCGCTCATCCGCATGACCTGGACGCCGGTCACCGGGTCGCCGGCCATGATGGCCCGCTGGATCGGGGCCGCGCCGCGCCAGCGAGGCAGCAGCGAGGCGTGCAGGTTGAAGCAGCCGTACTGCGGGGCGTCGAGCACGGCCTTGACCAGGATCTGCCCGAAGGCGACCACGACGGCGGCGTCCAGGTCCAGCGCCTGGAAGGCCTCGATTTCCTCGGGCGTCTTCATCGAGACCGGCGTGCGGACCGGCAGGCCCAGGCCCTCGGCGAAGGCGTGGACCGGCGAGGGCTTCAGGTCCTGGCCGCGCCCGCGCGGGGCCGGCGGCTGGGAATAGACGGCGACGATCTCGTGGCCCGAGGCGACCAGTTCGGCCAGGCAGGTGACGGCGAAATCGGGCGTGCCGAGGAAAGCGATGCGCATGGCGGGGGTTTAGCCCCCTCGGGCCTCGGAGGAAAGGCGCGGGCGGAACCTGAGCCGTGGGGCTTCGTTAAGAACCCGACTCATCACGGAGCACGACCCATGCGTTCCATTCTCTTCATCGCCGGCTGCGCCGTGGCGCTCACTCTCGGCGCCTGCTCGCAGGAACATGCCGACAAGGTCAAGGACGGCGCCAAAGCCGCCGCCGCCGACGTCAAGGACGCGGCTCACAACATCGCCAACGATCCCGACGTCAAGGAAGCCGGCACGGCGATCAAGGAAGCCTCGCGCGAGACCGCCGCCGAGTTGAAGGCCGCGGCGGGTGACGCCACCGACAAGGCCCAGGAACTGGGCGCGAAGGCTGGCCAGGAAACCCGCGAAGCCGGCCGCGAGCTGAAGCAGGACGTCAAGGAAGGCGCCCAGGACACCAAGAAGCAGGTCCACGAGGCGACGCGGTAGCGTTCGCGTAGATCCTCCCCCGCATCGCGGGGGAGGATCTGCAGGACTTAGTCGCGCAGCAGGTCGTTGATGCTGGTCTTCGAGCGCGTCTGGGCGTCGACCGTCTTGACGATCACGGCGCAGTACAGGCCCGGGCCGCCGTTCGGGTCGGGCAGGTTGCCCGGGACCACGACGCTGTAGGGCGGGACCTTGCCGATGTGGATCTGGCCGGTCTTGCGATCGACGATCTTGGTCGAGGCGCTGATGAACACGCCCATCGACAGGACCGAGCCTTCACCCACCACCACGCCTTCGACGACTTCCGAGCGGGCGCCGATGAAGCAGTTGTCTTCGATGATGGTCGGGTTGGCCTGCAGGGGTTCCAGCACGCCGCCGATGCCGACGCCGCCCGACAGGTGGACGTTCTTGCCGATCTGGGCGCACGAGCCGACGGTCACCCACGTGTCGACCATGGTGCCTTCATCGACGAAGCCCCCGATGTTGACGAACGACGGCATCAGGATGACGTTCTTGCCGATGTGAGCGCCGCGGCGGACGATGGCGCCCGGAACCGCGCGGAAGCCGCCGGCCTCGAACTGCGGGGCGTCCCAGCCGTCGAACTTGTTGGCCACCTTGTCCCACCACGGACCGACGCCGCCGCCCAGCGTGCCGGCGCGCATGACGGTGTTGGGGTTGAGGCGGAACGACAGCAGCACGGCCTTCTTCAGCCACTGGTGGGTGACCCACTCGCCGTCGACCTTCTCCGAGACGCGGGCCTTGCCGCTGTCGAGCAGCAGCAGGGCTTCGTCGACGGCGGTGCGGACCGGACCGGTGGTGGCGGCCGAGACGTCGGCGCGGGCTTCCCAGGCGGCTTCGATCTCGGTCTGGAGGTCCGAAAGGCTGACGGTGGTCATGCGGGGCTTCCTTGCAGGCGGGCCGAGCTGAGGAACTCGGCGAGGTCGTTGGTGCGGAAATGGACGTGTTCAGAGGTCGAGTCCTTGGCGTACGGCCCGACCAGGATGGTGGTCATGCCCAGCCGCGCGGCGGGCACGAGGTTCTTCTCGCTGTCCTCGAAGAAGGCGCTCTTCGGCGGATCGATCGCATGCAGCTTGGTGATCTTGTCGAAGGTGCTCAGCGAGGGCTTGGGGATGTAATCCGCCGTCTCGATCGCGAAGATCTCCGAGAACAGATCGCGCAGCTCAAGGTGCGTCAGCACCCGTTCGGCGTGGCCGACCGAACCGTTGGTAAAGATCAGCCGCCGGCCGGGCAGGGCCGCGATCGCCGCGCGCAGCGCCGGATCGGGCGTCAGGCAGTCCATCGAGACGTCGTGCACCTCGTCCAGGAACACCTTGGGCTCCAGGCCGTGGTTGATCATCAACCCCGACAGGGTGGTGCCGTGCTCGGTGAAGTACTGGTGCTGCAGGGCCCGGGCCTCCTCGCGAGGAAGCCCGGTCATGCGCGCGACGAAGTCGGTCATCTTGACCTCGATGCGGCCCATGAACTGGGTTTCGATCGGGTAGACCGTGTTGTCGAGGTCGAACAGCCAGGTGTCGACGTGCGAGAGATCAGCCGACATCAGCGCGAGATCAGCGTGCCTGCGCCGTGTTCGCTGAACAGCTCGACCAGCATGGCGTGCGGGCGGCGGCCGTCCAGGATGACCACGGCTTCGACGCCGGCTTCGATGGCGTGGATGGCGTTTTCCAGCTTGGGGATCATGCCGCCGGTGGCGACACCGGTGGTGATCAGCTCGCGCGCCTGATCGACGGTCATCTCGCGGATCAGCTCGCCGTTGCCGTCGAGCACCCCCTTGATGTCGGTCAGCATCAGCATCCGCTTGGCCTTCAGCGCCCCCGCCAGGGCGCCGGCGACGGTGTCGGCGTTGATGTTGAAGGTCTCGCCCTCGGTGGAGACGCCGATCGGGGCGATCACCGGGATGTAGTCGGTCTCGGAGGTCAGGAGAGCCTGGATCAGGTGCGGGTCGACCTTGGTCGGCTCGCCCACGAAGCCCAGGTCGACGACCTCCTCGATCATGCTGTCCGGATCCTTGCGGGTCCGGGTCACCTTTTCGGCGGTGATCAGGCGAGCGTCCTTGCCCGACAGGCCCACGCCGCGCACGTCGGCCTCGGCGCCGGCCAAGGTGATCCAGTTGGCGATCTCCTTGTTGATCGCGCCCGACAGGACCATCTCGGCCACTTCCATGGTCGCTTCGTCCGTGACGCGCAGGCCGTCGATGAAGGTCGACTTGACGCCGGCCTTGTCGAGCATGCGGCTGATCTGCGGGCCGCCGCCGTGCACCACGACGGGATGGACGCCCAGCAGCTTCAGCAGCACGGCGTCGGCGGCGAAGACCTTGGCCACGTCTTCCTGGCCCATGGCGTGGCCGCCGTATTTGATCACGACCGTCTCGCGGTCGTAGATCTGGATGTAGGGCAGGGCTTCGGCCAGGGTCTTGGCGGTGGCCCAGCCGGCTTCCTCGGCGGCTTCGTTCAAGGCGGCGGTCCCTCAAGTGAACGGGAAGGGATAAATATCGGCGCCTCGATAGCGGACCCCGCCCCCCCTGTCATCACAAAGGGCAGGTCAGGCGGCGCGGTCGAACCGCCACTTCATCGCCAAGACCGCGCCGGACATCAACAGGCAGGCGGTGTTGGAGGCGATCACCGGCCAGGCCTTGATCATCAGACCGTAGCCGATCCAGCAGGCAAAGCCCGTGACGGTGACGATGTAGGTGCGCAGCGAGACGGACGAGGCGTCCTTCTCTTTCCAGATCTTGACGATCTGCGGGGCGAAGCTGGTGATCGACAGCAGGGCCGCGGCGGTTCCAACAAAGGCGGCGGCCGGGTGGATCGCCATCAGGCGCTCATGCGCTCTGCGGGATCGCGTCGATGAGGCCCCACAGCTCGGCATAGGCCGGGGCCAGGGTCAGGCCGATCGGAACGGGGCCGGGAACATGGCCTTCCTGGAGACAGAACGTCAGAAAGGACAGAGCGGTCTTCACGCCATGCTCGGAATAGGGCTTGCCGATCACGCCGCACGCGCCGGCGAAATCGTCGGGCAGACGCTTGACGTTGGCGGTCATGAACAGCGCCACCCCGCCGCAGTCGCGCGAAATCGTGCGGGCCACCTCGACGCCGGTGGGGCCGTCGCTGAGGTGGACGTCAACCAGGGCCAGATCGGGGTGCAGCCGTTCGGCGAGATCCACGGCTTCATCCGAACTCATCGCGCAGCCGAGCGAGTGGCAGCCCACCTCTTCAACCAAGTGTTCGAGCTCGATCGCCAGGAGCATCTCATCCTCGACGATCAGAACCTCGAGCCTACGCGAACGCCCTGCCAAAACCTCACATCACCTTTCAGTGCGTTGTATCCACGGGCAGCAGAACGACCACCCGGGTTCCTGGTTCCGCGTCGGTGGTCTCGACCTTCGCCTTCAATTGCTGGCACAGCAGCTGAACGATGGTGAGGCCGAAGCCCGACGCCGTGTTGTCTCTGTCCAATCCAACGCCGGTATCGGTGATTTCGATCCGGAAATCCCCGTTCAGGCGATTGACCCCGATAAAGATCCGGCCGCCGCGGCCCTCCGGGAAGCCGTGCCTCAGGGCGTTGGTCAGCAGTTCATTGACCACCAAGGCGAACGGCGCGGCCTTGGCGGCGGGGATGTCGACGCGTTCTAGATCCAGCTGAATCTCGATGTCGTCCCGCGCCGACGAGCCGACCAGATCGGCGACCATGTCGCGGATGAAGGCCGAGACGTCGAAGCGCTGCACGTCCTCGCTCTGGAACAGGCGGCGGTGGACGGTGGCGATGGCGTTGACCCGGCCCAGCATCCCCTTCAGCGAGGCCTTCAGGTTGGGATCGGATACGCGGCGGTTCTGCAGCAGCAGCAGGCTGGAGATGAGCTGCAGATTGTTCTTCACCCGGTGGTCCACCTCGTGGAGCAGGGCGGTCTTCTGTTCGAGGGCCTGGGTCAGCTCCCGCGTGCGGTCCTCGACCAGCTGTTCCAGTTCGTCCTGGCGGTCGCGGGCGCGCTTCGATTCCGAATAGTCGTCCATGCCTGCTCCCACCACCCCGTGTGCGCTCAACGTACCCGATCATGTCGGGTTCCCAACACAGCACGGTTTGGCGGTGTGGCGGGAGCTCGATTTGAGCTCCCGCCGCCCGATCGCCATAGACGATCCATGCGGACTTCCCGGAACGCATGAACCGCTCGGACGGCGCCAGAAGACGATCGATTACCGCGGGCGATAGATGCGGTCGAACACGCCGCCGTCGGTGAAGTGGTCAGCCTGGGCCTTCTTCCAGCCGCCGAAGGTGTCGTCGATGGTGACCAGGGTCAGCGGCTTGAACTTCGCGGCGTACTTGGCCGCCACCTGGGCGTTGCGTGGCCGGAAGTGGTGCTTGGCGATCAGGCCCTGGGCCAGGGGGCTGTAGAGGAAGTTCAGATAGCCCTCGGCGACCGTGCGGGTCTTGTGGCGGTCGACGTTTCTGTCGACCAGGGCGACCGGCGGCTCGGCCAGGATCGACAGCGACGGATAGACGATGTCGAACTTCCCCGGCAGCTCCTCCTGGGCCAGGAACGCTTCGTTCTCCCAGGCCAGCAGCACGTCGCCCAGGCCGCGCTGGGTGAAGCTGGTGGTGGCCCCGCGCGCGCCGGTGTCCAGCACGGGCACGTGCTCGAAGACGCTCTTCACATAGGCCTCGGCCTTGGCCGGATCGCCGCCCGGCTGTTTCAGGGCCCAAGCCCAAGCGGCCAGATAATTCCAGCGGGCTCCGCCCGAGGTCTTGGGATTGGGGGTGATGACCTGCACGCCGGGGCGGATCAGGTCCGGCCAGTCCTTGACCTTCTTCGGGTTGCCCTTGCGGACCAGGAACACGATCGTCGAAGTGTAGGGCGTCGAATTCTGCGGCAGGCGCGATTGCCAGTTGGCCGGCAGCAGGCGCGAGCGCAGGGCGATCTCGTCGATGTCGTAGGCCAGGGCCAGGGTGACGACGTCGGCCTGCAGGCCGTCGATCACCGAGCGGGCCTGCTTGCCCGAACCGCCGTGGCTTTGGTTGACCACCAGGGTCTGGCCGACCCGCTCCTTCCAGTACTTGGCGTAGGCGGCGTTGACGTCCTTGTAGAGCTCGCGTGTCGGGTCGTAGCTGACGTTCAGCAGGGTGACCGTCTTGGCTTGGGCTTGAGCGGTCCCGGCCAGACTCGTTGCGGCGATGGCTCCGGCGCCGGCCAGCAGGCCGCGGCGGGAGGGCTGTTGTGCGTCTTGCGTCATGGGAAGCTCTGCTTTCGGCCGCCAGAGGGTCATCAGGTTCTAGCCGGTTTGTAGATCTGGTCGAAGACGCCGCCGTCCGCGAAGTGCTTGGCCTGGGCCTTGGCCCAGCCGCCGAACGGGTCGTCGATCGTCACCAGGGCGAGGCTGGGGAACTTGGCCGCGTACTTCCTGGCCGCGGCCGGATCGCGGGGACGGTAGTGATGCTTGCCGATCAGGGTCTGGGCCAGGGGGCTGTACAGGAAGTTCAGGTAACCCTCGGCGACGGTGCGCGTTCCGCGCCGCGCGACCACCTTGTCGACGACCGCGACCGAGGGCTCGGCCAGGATCGAGATCGACGGATAGACGATCTGGAACGTGTCGGCCCCGAACTCCTCGCGCGCCAGATGGGCCTCGTTCTCCCAGGTCAGCAGCACGTCGCCGACGCCTCGCTGGGCGAAGGTGGTCATCGAGCCGCGCGCGCCGCTGTCCAGCACCGGGACCTGGGCATAGAGCCGCCGGACGAAGTCGCGGGCGCTGGCTTCCGAACCGCCGGGACGCTTCAGGGCATAGGCCCAGGCCGCCAGATAGGCCCAGCGAGGCGCGCCGCCGGTCTTGGGATTGGGGGTGATGATCGCCACGCCGGGCTTGATCAGGTCGCCCCAGTCCTTGATGCGCTTGGGATTGCCCTTGCGGACCAGGAACACGATCGTCGAGGTGTAGGGGGCGCTGTTGTGCGGCAAGCGCTTTTGCCAGTCGGGGGCGATCAGGCCGCGCTTGGCGATCTGGTCGATATCGTCGGCCAGGGCCAAGGTGACGACGTCGGCCTGCAGGCCATCGATCACCGAGCGGGCCTGCTTGCCCGAGCCGCCGTGGCTTTGGTTGATCGTCAGGGCCTGGCCGACGCGCGACGTCCAGTATTTGGCGTAGGCGGCGTTGACGTCCTTGTAGAGCTCGCGGGTCGGGTCATAGCTGACGTTCAGCAGCGTCAGGGGACGTGGCGCAGCGCTGGCGACGCCGCTGACAGCCGCCGTTGCGATCCCCGACGCGACGAGGCTGCGGCGGGACAGGGTCCGGGTCTTCAGGCTGGTCATCGATATCCCCATGGCGGCGCTAGGGAAGACAATTATTCCCAGCGGCGAAATCGAGATTTGAGACGGTCGGCCGTGAGTTTTTCTGCAGAGGGCCAGACAGCAAAACGGCGGCGCTCGTGAGAGGGCCGCCGCATCGCGTTCGTTAAGAGGGCTGGGCGTGCTTAGAACATCGCCCGGCCGGCGAAGCGCAGGTTGTAGCGCTTCTGCTTCTTGGTGGCTTCGACGCCGCCTTCGACAGCGAGGTACGACATCGGCGTGCCGGCCCGCAGGGCGAAGCCGGCGGTGACCGCGCCGTCCTTGTCGTTCAGCGCCGCCAGGTTGAACGGGTTGCCGCCCTTGAAGTTGGCGACGGTGTCGCCCATCGAGCCGGCCAGCGACTTGCGATAGCCGACGCGCACTTCCGGACGCCACCAGACGGCCTGACCGAAGTCGGCGCCCAGGACGACGCCCAGTTCGCCGCTGAGGTTGGTCGACTTGCGCTTGGCGACGACCAGGTCGAAGCCATCGCCGCCGCCGGCCTCGGTGCGCTTGCCTTCGCGCAGCATGATGTAGTCGAGGCGCGCTTCCGGACGGGCGAAGAAGCGGCCGAACTTCTGCTCGTAGGCCGTGCCGGCATAGGCGTTGGCCGACAGACCGTTCCAGCTGGCGTTGTTGCGCAGCACGAGGTCGGCGACGCCGTCGCCGTCGGAATCGGGGGCGATGAAGGCGCGGTCGCCATCGAAGAAGCCGTAGCCGACGCCGCCGCCGGCGTTGAAGCGCCAGCCGCCGACCGAACGACGCCAGTAGGCGCCGGCCTGTACGAACGAAGCGGTGGTCTGCTCGCCGACCTTGGCGACGTTGTCGTGCTCGTCCAGGCTCAGATAGGCCAGGGTCACGCCCAGCGCGCCGCCGGCGTCGCCCATGGCCTCATAGCCGGCCACGAAGCCGAAGGCCTCGGTGTCCGAGCCCAGGGTCTGGTCGGTGTCGCGGCGGGTCAGCGAATTGACTTCCAGAACCCAGATGCTGTCGGGGCCGTAGCGGTCGCCCGGGTCGGGACGCATCATGGTGGCGGCCGAGATCTGCTGATTGACCGACTGCAGGGCGGTGAACAGGCCCTGGCCCTGGTCGGGCAGCATCTGGTCGTAGAGATCGCGGAAGCCGTCGCGGGTGCTCTGGTTCAGGAAGGTCGATGCCAGGTTGGTATTCGTCCCCAGCGCGCCATAGACCGCGTCATAGGCCGAGGTTTCGGCCTGGTTGAAGCCGAGCTCGCCGGCCGTGCGGCGGCGCACGTCGATATAGACGTTGTTCGTGTCGGCGCGGGTCGTGGCGACGTACATGTAGGGCGACTGGGCAGTCAGGCCGTTGCCGAACGTGCCGACATTGATGTTCGAGCCCTGGATCACCGTGAAGCTGGTGGGCTGGGTGATCAGGTGGGCCAGGCGAATGCCCATCTCGGCGCCGCTGGCGATGTTGGTCGCGCCCGAGACCACCAGCTTGGTGTTCGTGCCGGCCGTCGGATCGGCGGAGAACAGCAGCTTGCTGGTCGAGCCCAGGCTCAGGCTGCTGATATTGATGGTGTCGCTGTTCAGGATGCCCAGGCTGCCGTTGGCGATGGCGATGTCCAGGCGGCCGTCGCCGCTGTTCAGCGTGCCCAGCGCCGCGGCGCCGCCGTCGATCGACAGGCGGTCCTGGCCGGCGCCGAACGACATGGCGCCCACCAGCGTGCCGCTCCACAGGTTCAGCGTGTCGTTGCCGCCGCCGAACATCACGTCGCCGATGGTGGTCGGGGAGGTCGTCGTCGTCGACGTGTCGGCGCTGGTGACCGTGTCGGTGCTGGGATAGGTGCTGGTCGAGGTGAACGCGGCCGGACCCGACTGGGTGTAGGTCACGCCCGAATTGTTGGCGCGCAGGTCCAGGGCGATCGCCTTGCCGGTCGCCGTGGCGGTGGTCGTGGGCAGCGTCCCGTCGCTCTTGTAGGCCGGGGCGGCCACCGCGGCGCGGATCGTGCCGGTATTGGTGATGGTCTTCAGCGTGCCGGCCTGGTCGAGCACGGCGACCGCGTCGCCGGTCTCGCCGGTGCGGGTGGCGGTGATCGCGCCGGCGTTGTTGAGGGCGGTGGTGGTCGAGCCGGCCCCCAGCACCACGCCGCGGGCGGTGGCCGTCACGCCCGAAGAGGCGAACGACGACGACGCCGAGGTGATGGCGCCGCGGTTGAGGAGGGTGGCGACATTGGCGCCGGCGTTCAGCTGCACGCCGGTGGTGTCGGCCTCGAACGCCGTCGCGCCGATCTGGCCGTCATTGCGAAGGCCGCCGACCAGGGTGGTGGTGGTTCCGCCGGTTCCTGCGCCGATCTGCACGCCGGTGGCGCTGACCTTGTTATAGACGCCGGCCGCGGTGATCGTGCCCTTGGCCACCAGGCCGTAGGCGTTGTCGCCCGCGCCGACGGCGCCCAGCGTGACGTTCTTGCTGTCCGAACCGATCAGCAGGGCGGGCGCGCCGCCGAAGACGCTGATGCTGGACGTGCCGGTCGTGCCCGACGTGGTCGTCGTCACGGTGGTGGTGCCGTCGGTATTGACCTTGGTCGAGTAGTTGGCGCCCTGCAGCAGCACGCCGCCGCCGACATCGCCCGCGACGCGCACGGCCGGGCCGCCCTGCAGCAGGTCGTCGGCGTCGAGCTTGTTCAGCGCGTCCAGAGTCGACGGGCGGGTGGTGTAGCGATAGCCGGTGGCGCTGGCCGTGCCTTGCAGCACCAGCGGGCCGCTGACATTGCCGTCAACTGCCTGGGCGACTGCGTTCGCGCCCTGGACGTTGACCGCGCCGCCCAGCGTCACGGCACCGGTGACCGGGCCGGCGACGCGCACGCCATAGGCGTTGTCGCCGACGACGCTGACCGTGCCGTGGTTGGCGATGTTGCCGACCACCGGGCCTTCCAGCAGCATGCCGGCCGAGTTGTTGCCTTCGATGCTGATCACCCCGCCCGAGGCGTTGGTGATGTCGCCGGTGAAGGTCCCGGCGTTGGTCAGGCGAATGCCGAAGCGGTTGGCGCCTTGGGCGAACGGACCGTCGAGGTCGCCGTCCGAGTCGCTGTCGGTCGGGGTGTAGTCCTCGAGCAGCGAGATGGTCGCCGAGTTGGTCACCGAGCCGGTCTTGCCGCCGATCACCAGCACGCCGACGCTGTCGTTGACGCCCGTCGTCGACAGGGTCCCCAGGTTGGTGACCTTGTTGTTGCTGTCCAGCGTGACGATCGCGCCCGCGGTGGTCGTCTTGATCGAGCCTTCCGCGGCGATGCGGACGTCGTCGGCCGCCGTGCCGGTGGCCGTGCTGGTGGCGATCGGCGTCGTACGTGCGGTGGTGACCGAGGTCTCCGCCGAGGCGGCCAGACCCAGGGCCAGAAGAGGAGCGGCCGCGACCGTCGCGACCAGGACCTTGCGCTGCATTACGAACGACACCTCGATAAAATCCGCGCACCTAATTCGGGTCACGATGCGGCGAAAATGCGGTGAGTCCCGCTCGCGACACGTACTAAGGCGCCAACCGTCTATCGCATGGCTTGGCGGGGCGCCATATCTGGTTCGTCGAATCGCTTCTGGCTTGAAACTGTGAGCCTCCCCATGCCGCTGGCGAACCCGCTTCACGACGGACAGCAAGGCCGCCGCCCGCGGGCGTTCTGGCCGCATATGATCGGACCCGGCGTGCTGCTGGGATTGGCGGTCACCGGCCAGGCCCAGCCTGTGCCGGCGATCCTGTCGGCGATCGCGGTCGGCGGCAGCGTCTATTGGCTGTCGCAGCGGACCCGGGCGACGGACGCCCGGCCCACGGCTGGCGCCGCCCTGACCCCGACGGCCGCGGCCGAGGAAGTTCCGCCGTTCGCCTCGATCCTGGATCGCCTGCCCGATCCGCTGATGGTCATCGCCGCCGAGGAGGCCGATGACCTGACCGGCCGCCGCTTCCTGTTCGCCAACGCCTCCGCCCGCGAACTCTTCAAGATTCAGCACCAGGGCGCGCTGCTGGTCACGGCAGTGCGCAATCCGCGTGTGCTGGAGGCCGTCGACGAGGCCTTGTTCGGCGGCGTGGAGGGCGTGGTCGAGTTCGAGACCGGCGGCGCGCAGGGCCGCGCCTGGCTGGCCCATGCCCGCCCCTTGAAGGAGACGACCGGCCGTTCGCGACTGGCGCTGCTGGCCCTGCGCGACGAGACCGACGCCCGCCGCAGCGAGCGCACCCGCGCCGACTTCCTGGCCAACGCCAGCCATGAGCTGCGCACGCCGCTGGCGTCGCTCTCGGGCTTTATCGAGACCCTGCGCGGCCACGCCAAGGACGATCCGGGCGCGCGCGACAAGTTCCTGGCCATCATGCTGGCCCAGGCCGAGCGGATGTCGCGGCTGATCGACGACCTGATGAGCCTGTCGCGCATCGAGCTGAACGAGCACATCGCGCCGCTGGGACGGGTGGATCTGGCCATGGCGGCCATCGACGTGATCGACGCCCTGGCCCCGCAGGCGCGCGAGAAGGTGGTGACCTTCGATCCCGTCCTGCCGCCGCGCGGCGGGGCGGTGGTCGACGGCGATCGCGACCAGATCATCCAGGTGATCCAGAACCTGATCGACAACGCCATCAAGTACACGCCCGAAGGCGGCGTGGTGCGGATCGAGATCTTTCCGGGCCTGGGCGCGGAGGCCGCGGCGGCGGCGCGCGACTCGTCGGCTTCGCGCCTGTCGCTGCTGACGCCCGACCACGACGCGGGCGAGCGCTATGCGGTGCTGCGGGTGACCGACCGCGGGCCGGGCCTGGCGCGCGAGCACCTGCCGCGCCTGACCGAGCGCTTCTATAGAGTCGAGGGCCAGAAGAGCGGCGAGCGCTCCGGCACCGGCCTGGGCCTAGCCATCGTCAAGCACATCATGAACCGCCACCGGGGCGGCATGACCGTGGAAAGCGTGCAGGGCGAAGGCGCGACCTTCGGCATCTATCTGCCGATGGCTAAGGGGGCGGTCGAGCGCGCCGCCCCGCCGTCGCCGGTGGCCGCGGAGTCCTGAGGGCCTCTTAGAACTCGGTCCACTCGTCGTTGCGGACCGCCAGTTGGGCGCTGCCGGGACGGCGGGCGGGACGCGCTGGGGCCTGACGTTGCACGATGGCGGCAGGCGCGCGGGCCGGGCGCTGGATGTAGGCCGGCTTTTCCTCGCCGGCGCTGACCGTGAAGCGGGCGACCAGGTGGGCCAGCTCCTCGGCTTCGCTGCGCAGGCTGGTGGAGGCGGCGTTGGCTTCCTCGACCATGGCGGCGTTCTGCTGAGTGACCTGGTCCATGCGGTTGACCGCCGTATTGACCTCCGAAAGGCCAGTGGCCTGCTCGCGCGAGGACTGGGCGATCTCGGAGATCAGGCCGTCGATCGTTCCGACCTTCTCGACGATGGCCGACAGGGCCACGCCCGTCTCGCCGACAAGCTTCACGCCGCGATCGACCTGGGCGGTCGAGTTGGCGATCAGCGTCTTGATTTCCTTGGCGGCCTCGGCCGAGCGCTGGGCCAGGGCCCGGACTTCCGAAGCGACGACGGCGAAGCCGCGGCCGGCCTCACCCGCACGGGCGGCCTCGACGCCGGCGTTCAGCGCCAGCAGGTTGGTCTGGAAGGCGATCTCGTCGATCACGCCGATGATGCTGGTGATCTTGGTCGAGCTGCCTTCGATCTCGCTCATGGCCGCGACGGCGTCGGCGACGATCTCGCCCGAGCGGGCGGCGTCGGCGCGCGCGCCGGTGGCGGTCGCCGAGGCCTGCTTGGCGCCCTCGGCGCTGCGGTTGACCGTGGCGGTGATCTCGTCGAGGGCGGCGGCGGTCTCTTCCAGGCTGGCGGCCTGCTGCTCGGTGCGGCGCGACAGGTCGTCCGAAGCGACCGAGATCTCGTGCGCCCCGGCTCCGACGCCGCGCGTGGCGTGAGAGACCACGCCCATGGCGTCGTCCAGCGAGGCCATGGCGGTGTTGAAGTCGCTGCGGACCTTGTCGAACTGCGGGTCGACGGGCGTGTCGATGCGATAGGTCAGGTCGTTGCTGGCAAGGTGTTCCAGACCGGTGGCGATCTCGTTGACCGCATGCACGCGGCCGGTGACGACGGTGGCGAACTTCACGACCTTGGCGATGCGGCGCTTGTGGTCGAAGATCGGGTTGTACGAGGCCTGGATCCAGACTTCGCGGCCGCCTTTGCCCACGCGCTTGAACTCGGCGGCGACGAACTCGCCGGAGTTCAGGCGCCGCCAGAACTCACCATATTCGGCCGAGTTGGCGTAGGCCGTCTCGACGAACATCCGGTGATGGCGGCCCTTGATCTCGTCTAGGGCGTAACCCATCGCCTCGAGGAAGTTCTCGTTGGCGCAGAGGATCTGGCCCTCGGGCGTGAACTCGATGACGGCCTGAGCGCGGCTGATGGCTTCCATCTTGCCTTGCTGTTCGGCGGTCTTCTGCTTCTGGTCGGTGATCACCGTGGCGATCTTGACGATGCGGGTGACGACGCCGCGATTGTTGCGGATCGGGTTGTAGGAAGCCTGGATCCAGACCTCGGCGCCGCCCTTGCCGACGCGCAGATATTCACGGGCGTCGAACTCGCCGCGGCCCAGCTTGTCCCAGAAGGCGCGATATTCGGCGCCAGCCGCAAAGGCGGGCTCGACGAACATGCGATGGTGCTGGCCGACGATCTCGTCGAGCTTGTAGCCCATGGCGCCGCAGAAATTGGCGTTGGCCGAGAGGATCTTGCCGGTCGGATCGAACTCGATCGTCGCCAGGGAGCGATCCAGGGCGGCAAGGGTCTCTACGGCTTGGGCATGCGAACGCTGGAACATCATCGCTTCGGCGCTCCTGGAGAGAGGGCGGTTGTCGTAAGGCGGGAGAGAAGCCATGGCTCAGTCAACAAGTGCTGAAGAGAGCAGGAACAATCTGCCGTGCGCGATTGAATTTGAGGCGATCTTTTGCCGCAGGCCATTCGCAAACCGCTGATACGCAATGGAAAACCGCGCACTTTGACCAGAATGTCGCAGGCCCTCGTTTTGGGTGCGGCATAATGACAGCGAACCCTGTTCCAAGGCGCTCTGGATAGGGGCGTGCGCCTGGGCTATGTCGTCAAACTGTCATGAAAGCGTCGCATAAGCACAGCCGCGGGCCGGCATAGATCGGCTCGGGAAGGCGCGCGCTGGTGCGGGGCCTTCAACACCTTCGCGCAAGATTAGCCTCACGCATGCTGACCTGGCTTTCGCTTCTCGTCCTGGCGCTGTTCTCCACGGCGGCCTTCCTGGCCGGCCGTCGTCGCGCCGTGGCGACCGCCGGCGGTCGCGCCAGCGCCCTGCATTCGCTGCCCAACTACTACGGGACCTATGCCGCCCTTTGGGCCGGCGCGCCCGCCGCCCTGTTGCTGCTGCTGGGGGCGGCGTTCGGCGGCCGCATCGAGGACGCGGTCCTGCAGTCCGAGCGTCCCGCCGCCGTCCAGGCGCTGGAGCCCAGCCGCCAAGACGTCTTCTACAGCGACGCCCACGCCATCGCGGCGGGCCAGACGCCCAGCGAAGTGCTCTACGAAGGCGATATCAAGGTCGCCCTGGACGCCAAGGTCGCCGAGGCCAAGCGCATCGAGATGATGCTGAACATCGGCATGCTGGCCGCCGCCGGCGTGCTGGCCCTGGCCGGGTTCCTGCTGGCCGTGCCGCGCATCTCGGCTGAATTCCGCGCCCGCAACCGGGTCGAGGGCTGGATCGGCGCGCTGCTGATCGCCTGCTCGGTCGCCGCCGTCCTGACCACCCTGGGCATCGTGCTGTCGCTGGTCTGGGAAAGCTGGCGCTTCTTCCAGAGCGTCAATCCGATCTCATTCCTGCTGGGCACCGAGTGGAGCCCGCAGATGGCCATGCGGGCCGACCAGGTTGCGGCCGAGGGCGCCTTCGGGGCCGTGCCGCTGTTCGCCGGCACCTTCCTGATCATGTTCATCGCCATGCTGGTGGCCGCGCCCGTCGGCCTCTATTCGGCGATCTATCTGTCGGAATACGCCAGCCGCCCGGTACGCGGCCTGGTCAAGCCGCTGCTCGAGGTCCTGGCCGGGGTGCCGACCGTCGTCTACGGCTTCTTCGCTGCCCTGACCGTGGGCCCGCTGTTCCGCGCCGGCTTCAACGCCATTGGCGCGATGCTGATCGGCGGCCCGCTGGACGGCGTCGGCCAGTACCTGATGGAAGTCCAGAACCAGATGGCCCTGGTGGCCGGCGTGGTGATGGGGATCATGCTGATCCCGTTCGTCTCGTCGCTGTCGGACGACATCATCAACGCGGTGCCGCAGTCGCTGCGCGACGGCAGCTACGCCATGGGCGCCACCAAGTCCGAGACGGTCAAGAAGGTCGTCCTGCCGGCCGCCCTGCCGGGCATCATGGCCGCCATGCTGCTGGCCGTCTCCCGCGCCGTCGGCGAGACCATGATTGTGACCATGGCCGCCGGCCTGCAGGCCAAGCTGACCGCCAACCCGCTCGACACCGTCACCACCGTGACCGTCCAGATCGTGACCCTGCTCACCGGCGACCAGGAGTTCGACAGCCCCAAGACCCTGTCGGCCTTCGGCCTGGGCCTGACCCTGTTCGTGGTCACCCTGGCGCTGAACATCATCGCCCTGCGCATCGTCCAGAAGTACCGGGAACAATATGACTGACGCGACCCTCGGCGCGGCCGCGCGCCCCGGCCAGTCGGCCGCCGAAGCCCGTCTGAAGAAGCGTCACCGGTCCGAGCGCCTGTTCAAGGCGCAGGGGATCGCGGCGATCGTCATCGCCATGATCTTCCTGGTCGTGCTGGTGGGCCGCATCGTCGGCCAGGGCTACACGACGTTCCAGACCCACACGATCAGCCTGCCGGTCTACATGAACCCGGAGCGGATCGACCGCACCGACCTGACCGGCGTCAACTACGACTACATCGTCGCCGAGGCGGTGATGAAGAAGCTGGGCGTCCAGGACGACGACTACGGCACCGTGTCGAGCGAAGTCATGGAGCTGGTCTCGACCGATCTGGGCTTCCAGCTGCTGGACAAGGTCAAGGCCGACCAGAGCGTGATCGGCAAGACCATCGAGATCACCGGCCCGCTGAAGGCCGACGCCGATCTCTATTTCAAGGGCCAGATGAAGCGCTCGACGCCGGAAGGCGACCGCAAGCTGACCAATGTCCAGCTGGACTGGCTGGATCGGCTGCAGAGCGCAGGCATGGTCACCTCGGGCTTCAACACCGCCTTCTTCACCAATTCCGACTCGACCGAGCCTGAACAGGCCGGCGTGCTGGGCGCGGTGATCGGCTCGGCCATGATGCTGCTGATCACCGCCCTGATCGCGGTGCCGGTCGGCGTGCTGGCCGCCGTCTATCTGGAAGAGTTCGCCCCGAAGAACCGCTGGACCGACATCATCGAGGTCAACATCAACAACCTGGCGGCCGTGCCGTCGATCGTCTACGGCCTGCTGGGCCTGGCGCTCTTCATCAACTGGCTGAACGTGCCGCGCGGCTCGCCGCTGGTCGGCGGTCTGGTCCTGGCCCTGATGGCCCTGCCGACTGTGATCATCGCCACCCGTTCGGCCCTGAAGGCCGTGCCGCCGTCGATCCGCGAAGCCGCCCTGGGCGTCGGCGCGTCCAAGACCCAGACGGTCTTCCACCACGTGCTGCCGCTGGCCATGCCCGGCGTGATGACTGGCGCCATCCTGTCGCTGGCCCACGCCCTGGGCGAGACGGCGCCGCTGCTGATGATCGGCATGGTCTCGTTCGTGCCCGGCGTGCCCGAGGGCCTGACCGGCGCGGCCACCGTCCTGCCGGTACAGGTGTTCATCTGGGAGAACGCCTCGGAGGCGGCCTTCCATGAGCGCACCGCCGCCGCCATTATCGTCCTTCTCGTCTTCATGATCCTCATGAACGCCGCGGCCGTCATCCTGCGCCGCCGCTTCGAGCGCCGCTGGTAGAGCATGACCCGGATCCTGAACCCCCTCGCTTCGCCCCTCGTCCAGGGACACGCCATGACCACCCAGAGCCCCGACGACACCGCCCGCACGCCGGCGATCCACACCTCGGTTCCGCACGCCCATGCCGGCGCCGCGGTCGGCGAGCCCAAGATCAAGGCCCGCGACGTCAAGGTGTTCTACGGCGAGAAGCAGGCGCTGTTCGACGTCAGCCTGGACATCCCGGCCAAGTCGGTCACCGCCTTCATCGGCCCGTCGGGTTGCGGCAAGTCGACCTTCCTGCGCTGCATCAACCGCATGAACGACACGATCCCGACGGCTCGCGTCGAGGGTTCGATCCTGATCGACGGCAATGACGTCAACCTCAAGAGCGTCGACCCGGTGGTGCTGCGCTCGCGGGTCGGCATGGTGTTCCAGAAGCCCAACCCCTTCCCCAAGACCATCTTCGAGAACGTCGCCTACGGCCCGCGCATCCACGGCCTGGCCACGCGCAAGGACGAGCTGGAAGCCGTCGTCGAGAGCAGCCTGAAGAAGGCCGGCCTCTGGGCGGAAGTCGCCGATCGCCTGCACCAACCTGGTACGGGCCTGTCGGGCGGCCAGCAGCAGCGCCTCGTGATCGCCCGCGCCATCGCCGTGTCGCCGGAAGTCATCCTGATGGACGAACCCTGCTCGGCTCTGGACCCGATCGCCACCGCCCGCATCGAGGAGCTGATCGACGAGCTGCGGACGCAGTTCTGCATCGTCATCGTCACCCACTCGATGGCCCAGGCCGCCCGCGTCTCGCAGCGCACGGCCTTCTTCCACCTGGGCAAGCTGGTCGAGAGCGGTCCGACCGAGGAGATGTTCACCAATCCTCGCGACAGCCGCACGCAGGACTACATCACCGGCCGCTTCGGCTAAGGGGCGGGAAAGAACCGAGATGACCGAACATACCGTCAAATCCTACGGCGAAGAGCTGGCCCACCTCACGGCCGAGGTCACCCGCATGGGCGGCCTGGCCGAGGCCCAGGTGGCCGACAGCATCGGCGCCATCGCCCGCCGCGACGCGCCGCTGGCCCAGGCCGTGGTCGCCGGCGACGAGCGCCTGGACTCGCTGCAGGGCGAGATCGAGCGAAAGGCCTTCCGCCTGATCGCCCTGCGCCAGCCGATGGCCGTGGACCTGCGCCACGCCGTCGCCGCCCTGAAGATCTCGATGAGCCTGGAACGCTGCGGCGACATGGCCAAGAACATCGGCAAGCGCGCCCTGATCCTGACCGAAGCCGACCCGATGACCGCCCTGACCCGCTCGATCGAGCGCATGGGCCGCCTGGTGCAGGGCCGCCTGAAGGATGTGCTAGACGCCTACACCACCTCGGACCTGCAACGCGCGATCGGCGTGTGGAGCCGCGACGAAGAAGTCGACGAGCACTACAACTCGATCTTCCGCGAACTGCTGACCTACATGATGGGCGACCCGCGCACGATCAATGCGTGCGCGCACCTGCTGTTCGTCGCCAAGAACCTCGAGCGCATCGGCGATCACGCCACGAACATCGCCGAGATCATCCATTTCGAACTGACCGGCGAGGAGCTGGTGTCCCAGCGTCCGAAGCTGGACGTCGTGTCGCAATAATCGAAAGAGGCGGCTGAAGTGACTCCATACGTTCTGGTGGTCGAAGACGAAGACGCTCTGGCCACGCTGCTCCACTACAACCTCGACAAGGAAGGCTATCGCGTCGGCGTGGCCGGCGATGGCGAGGAAGCGCTGATCATGGCCAACGAGCGGGCCCCCGATCTGGTCATCCTCGACTGGATGCTGCCGAAGGTCTCGGGCATCGAGGTCTGCCGCCGCCTGCGCGGCCGGGCCGAAACCCGCAACGTGCCGATCATCATGCTGACCGCGCGCGGCGAGGAAAGCGATCGCATCCGCGGCCTGGACACCGGCGCCGACGACTATGTGGTCAAGCCGTTCTCGATGGTCGAGCTGACCGCCCGCGTCCGCGCGGTGCTGCGTCGCATCCGCCCGGGCCTGGCCGACGACCGCATCACGGTCGGCGACATCATCATCGACCGGGTCGCTCACCGCGTGAAGCGCGGCGGCAAGGAGATCCACCTCGGTCCGACCGAGTTCCGCCTGCTCGACTACCTGATGCAGCACCCGGGCCGGGTGTTCAGCCGCGAGCAGCTGCTGGACGCCGTCTGGGGCTCGGACGTCTATGTCGAGGCCCGCACCGTCGACGTCCACATCGGCCGCCTGCGCAAGGCGCTGAACGGCGACACCGACGGCGACCCGATCCGCACCGTGCGGTCGGCCGGCTACTCGCTGGATCTGGACGCGGCTTAAGGGCTCCTAGAGCCCCAGCCGCTTCAGAAGTTCGTCGCGATAGGTGCGGCTGGTCACGACCTCCGCGCCGCTCTCCAGGGTCAGTCGCCAGGAGCCGTCCGACAAGGGGGCGGCGCTGCGCACGCGCGCCAGGTTGACCAGGGTCGAGCGGTGGCAGCGGGCGAAGATGCGGGTGTCCAGGCGCGCTTCCAGGGCCTGCAGGGTGCTGCGCAGCAGGCCCTCGCGATCGGCCCAGTGGACGACGACATAGTTGTCGGCGGCGCCGAACCACTCGACCTCGGCGATGTCGACGGGCACCCGCCGCGCGCCGCTCATCACGATGAGGCGGTCGGGCGAGGGCAGCTGCGCCGGCGCGGCTTGGGTCAGGGCGTCACGCGCCTCGGTCAGGGCGGTTTCCAGTACGCGCGCGCGCTTCTTCTCGTCGGCGGCGCGCTGATGGTTGGCGGCGGCCAGGCCGATGGCGATCATGGCGGTGTACAGCAGCAGGCTAACCGGCAGGCGGCCGAACGTCCGCGCCGCGATCTCCGGACCCGGAACATATTGGGCGTCGATGGCCGCCGAGATCAGGGCCTCCAACGGCACGATCAGCGCGCCGGCCTGATAGAGCGCCAGCATGCCGATCGCGCCCGAGCCGAACCGGCGCAGCAGCAGCCACACCGCGCCGGCCGCCGGCAGCCAAGCGGCATAGACGCCGCCCTGCCAGGTCAGCGACTCCAGCACCGACAGTGACGGGCCCCGATCCTCCGCCATCCGCCGGGCGAACCAGGCCGCGCAGACCGTGGTCATCGCCCAGGCGTAGGCGGTGAAGGCCCAGACCCAGGCGGCGGTCGGGATCCGGCTCAGGCGGCTGCCGACAGGCTCCCAGGCTGGCGACGCCGTCGCCACAGCAGGACCAGAATCCAGATCACGGCCATCGGTTGGAACAGGAGGGTTGGCCAGAGCTGGCTCCATGGGGTTGGCAGGAAGGTCAGGTAATTGCCTGAGAAGGCGCTGATCACCGCGCCATAGGCGCTCAGCATCTTCACCAGGTGCTCATAGGTCCAGAGGTTCGGCGAGAAAGGCCAGTCGGTCGGGCGAAGAAACCGCCAGAGGTCCCAGCCGCCGTAGGTGAAGCAGGCATAGACCAGGGCGGCGCTGACCGCCGCCTTGTTTCCCGTCCGGCCCTGGATGACCAGAGCCATCACCCAGACGCCGATCGCCAGCACGGCCAGGGTGACGCCCCAGTCGACGGCGGTGGCGCGCTGGTCCGGGTCGATGTCGGGGCGTTTGCGGCGCAGCACCCGCACGCCGGAGAAGGTCGTCAGGGTGGCGGTGGCGGTGAGGGCGGCGAAGTAGGCGCTGAAATGCAGCGCCGTCATCACCCAGGCTGCGGCCAGCAACACGGTCATCAGTCCGACGAAGATGCGGCCAGACAGGCGGTGCAGGCGCGAGCCCTTGCGGGTCAGGATTGGCGCGAGGCCGGCGGCGACCAGGGCGAAGCCGCAGGCGACGTGAGCCGTGAGGGCGGGGGAAAAGATCAGCTTGTCCATGCCGGCCATCAGCGCCGAGGCGGCGAGCGTTTCCAGCTGGCAGGGGCCAGGCGCGGCGGCCAGGGGCGATTGACCTTGGCCGCTACCCGGACGAGGTTGCGGCATGGCGTTCAGTGATCGAGATCGACAGGTGCTGCTGGCGGTGAAGGGCGTGGGGCCAACCGTCCTGCAGCGCCTGGAGCAGATGGGCTTCGACGACCTGTCGACCTTGGCGAAGCAGGACGCCGGGGCGATCTGCGCGGCGGCCGCGACCCTGGTCGGCTCGACCTGCTGGAAGAACAGCCCCCAGGCCCGCGCGGCGATCGACGCCGCGATCCAGGCGGCCAAGGCTGCCGAGATCGCCTGATCCGCCTTGACCCGCCGCGCGGCGCGCGCGACATCCCCGCCTCATGGAAAAGCTGACCATCCTCCTCGTCGGGTCCGGCGGGCGCGAGCACGCCCTGGCCTGGAAGATCGCCCAGTCGCCGCTGTGCGGCCGCCTCGTCGCCGCCCCGGGCAATCCGGGCGTCGCCGCTGTCGCCGAGCTGCGCAGCATCAAGGTCACCGACGCCGACGGCCTGGTGGCCCTGGCTCAGGAGATCGGCGCGGACCTCGTGGTGGTCGGTCCGGAATCGGCGCTGGAGGTCGGCCTGGCCGACAAGCTGGCCACGGTCGGCATTCCCTGCTTCGGCGGCAGCCAGCGCGCCGCGCAGCTGGAAACCTCCAAGGCCTTCACCAAGGACTTCTGCCAGCGTCACGGCCTGCCGACTGCGGCCTATGGCGTGTTCACGGACGCCGCCTCGGCCGGCGCCTTCCTCGACACGCTGCAAGCGCCGTTCGTGATCAAGGCCGACGGCCTGGCCGCCGGCAAGGGCGTGGTCATCGCGCCCGACCGCGCCGAGGCCGACGCAGCCGTGCTCGACATGCTGGGCGGCCGCTTCGGCTCGGCCGGCGCGCGGGTGGTGATCGAGGAGTTCATGCACGGCGAGGAGGCCTCGCTGTTCGCCCTCTCGGACGGCAAGACCGCCGTGCTGTTCGGCGCAGCCCAGGACCACAAGCGCGCCTATGACGGCGACGAAGGCCCCAACACCGGCGGCATGGGCACCTATTCGCCGCCGCCCGTCCTGACTCAGGACCTCATCGACCAGGCCTGGCGCGAGCTGATCGTCCCGACCGTCGAGGGCATGGCTGCCGAAGGAAACCCGTATGTCGGCGTGCTCTATGCCGGCCTGATGCTGACGCCGACTGGTCCGAAGCTCGTGGAATACAACGCCCGCTTCGGCGATCCCGAGTGCCAGACCCTGATGCTGCGGCTCGAGAGCGATATCGTCCCGATCCTGCTGGCCGCGGCCAAGGGGGAGCTTGCCTCGGCCGAGCCCCCCAAATGGCGCGAGGAAGCGGCGATCTGCGTGGTTCTGGCGGCCGAGGGCTATCCCGACGCTCCCAAGACCGGCGGTCTGATCCAGGACGCCGAGGCCGATTTCGGCGCCGAGGCCGTGGTCTTCCACGCCGGCACGACCCGCGACGCCGAGGGCGCGCTGCGCGCTTCGGGCGGCCGGGTGCTGAATGTCTGCGCCCTGGGCGCGACCCTGCACGAGGCCCGTGACGTGGCCTATGCGGCGCTGGGCACGATCTCGCTGGAAGGCGGCTTCTACCGCAGCGATATCGGCTGGCGGGCGCTGAAGGGCGGATAAGCCCTGCGTCCTTCGAGGCTCGGCTTCGCCTCACACCTCAGGATGAGGGATTTAGAGACTTCCTCATCCTGAGGTGCGCGCTCCTGAGCGCGCCTCGAAGGACGCAACGCGCTTGCCACACGCGCCCCACCCTCTAAACTCCCGTTCAAACAAGCGTTGGGGAGTAGACGCGCATGGCCGAAGCCGCCGAACAGTCCGCCCAGGACCTGAACTCGGGCACCAAGCCTGTCGACCCGCGCCACGCGATCGACGAGGCCAAGCTGGCCGCCTGGCTGGAAGCCAATGTCGAGGGCTATGCCGGCCCGCTGGAGGTGCGCCAGTTCAAGGGCGGCCAGTCCAACCCGACCTATCAGCTGGTCACGCCGGCCAAGAAGTACGTCCTGCGCCGCAAGCCGCCGGGCAAGCTGCTGCCATCCGCCCACGCCGTCGACCGCGAGTTCAAGGTGATCTCGGGCCTGAACAAGGCGAACTTCCCCGTCGCCAAGGCCTATGCTCTGTGCATGGACGAGGAGGTCATCGGCACGATCTTCTACGTCATGGACAATGTCGAAGGCCGGATCCTGTGGGACGGGACGCTGCCCGACTACGCGCCGGCCGAGCGCCGGGCGATCTACGAGGCCGAGATCGACACCCTGGCGGCCCTGCACAATGTCGACTACGCCGCCGTGGGCCTGGCCGACTACGGCAAGCCCGGCAACTATTTCGCCCGCCAGATCGACCGCTGGACCAAGCAGTACAAGGCGTCAGAGACCACGACCATCGCCGAGATGGACAAGCTGATCGCGTGGCTGCCCAAGAGCTGCCCGGTCGACGACAAGACCTCGATCGTCCACGGCGACTATCGCTTGGACAACATGATCCTGCACGCGACCGAGCCCCGCGTGGTGGCGGTGCTGGACTGGGAGCTGTCGACCCTGGGCAATCCGCTGGCTGACTTCAGCTATTTCCTGATGAACTGGGTGATGCCGTCCGACCAGCGCGGCGGCCTATCGGAGATCGCGGACCTGGAGGCCTATGGCGTCCCGACCATTCCCCAGGCGGTCGAGCGCTACTGCAAGGCCACGGGCCGCGACGGCCTGCCCGAGCTGGACTGGTATTTCAGCTACAACCTCTTCAGACTGGCCGGCATCTGCCAGGGGATCGTCGGCCGCGTCCGGGACGGCACGGCCGCCAGCGCTCACGCGCAGACCATGGAGGCGCGCGTGCCGATCCTGGCCAGAGGAGCCTGGGCGTTCGCGCAAAAAGCGGGGGCTTAGGGGTTTCATGAAGACGTATCTGGCGGGCGCCAGCGCTCTGGTTCTGGCTGGGGCGCTGAGCAGCGCCGCATGCGCCCAAACGGTCTTCGTCCAGGCGGGCCGCCTTCTGGCTGACCCGGCCACCGGCAAGGTCGAGACCGCCAAGACCCTGGTGCTGGAAAACGGCAAGGTCGCGCGCATCGTCGACGGCTATGTCGCCGAGCCCGGCGGGACGGTGGTCGACCTCAAGGACAGCTTCGTGCTGCCTGGCCTGATCGACAGCCACGTCCACCTGACCGGCGAGCAGAACCCCAACGGCCGACTGCAGGCGGTGACCCGCTCGGCCGCTGACGACGCTCTGGTCGGGGCCGGCTTCGCGCGCAAGACGCTGATGGCCGGCTTCACCACGGTCGCGGACCTGGGGGCCGACAACAAGGCGATCTTCGCCCTGCGCGACGGCATCAAGCGCGGCGACGTGCCGGGTCCGCGCGTGCTGGCCGCCGGCTCGGCCGTGTCGGTCCATGGCGGCCACGGCGACGTCAACGGCTACAGCGAGGAGGTCATGCACGTGCTGCGGCCGACCTCGGTGTGTTCAGGCCCCGACGACTGCCGCCGCGCCGTGCGCGAACAGGTCTGGCTGGGCGCCGACATCATCAAGATCACCGCCACGGGCGGGGTCCTCTCCAATACCGCCGCGGGCCTGAACCAGCAGTTCTCGGACGCTGAGCTGGCCGCCATCGTCGAGACCGCCCATCGCATGGGCCGCAAGGTCACCGCCCACGCCCACGGCGTCGACGGCATCAACAGCTTCCTGAAGGCGGGCGGCGACTCGATCGAGCACGGCACCTATCTGGACCCCGAAAGCATCGTCGCCTTCAAGAAGAACGGCGCCTATCTGGTCCCGACCCTGATGGCCGGCGACTTCGTCTATCGGATCGCCTCGGGTCCGAACAACTTCATGACCCCGGCTCAAACGGCGAAGGCTTTGGACGCCGGTCCGAAGATGCTGGAGATGGCCCGCCGCGCCCATGCCGGCGGGGTGAAGATCGCGTTCGGCACCGACACCGGCGTCAGCGCCCATGGCGACAACGCCGGCGAGTTCGCGCTGCTGGTCAAGGCGGGCCTGACGCCGCTGGAAGCGATCCAGACGGCGACGGTCAACGCCGCGGCCCACTTCTCGCTGTCTGGGGAGATCGGGAGCCTGGCGCCCGGCAAGTCGGCGGACCTGATCGCGGTCAAGGGCGATCCGCTGAAGGACGTCACGGAGCTGCAACGCGTGACGTCGGTCGTGAAGGGCGGGGTGGTTTATAAGTGACCTGTCTGCCCCCTCCGGGGGCGGACGACCGCGCGACGCGCGGTCAGGTGGGGGCGAGTAAGGTGATGTCTCACGGACTGGCCCCCTCCGCGCTTCGCGCTCCTCCCCCGTAGGGGGAAGACGGTTACAGCCCCACCGTCGCCAACAGCGCCTCCACCGCCGCCTCGTCGTCGAACCTGGCCCGCACCGGCCAGGGCGTCACGCGTTCGCGCCACTTGGCCGGCAACCGCACCCAGTCCTTTTCCGTCGTGACCAGGCCGGCGTCATAGACCCGCGCACGATCGGCCAGCAGCTTCAGGGTCGCCTCGTCATATTCGCCGTGATCGGGGAAGGGCGCGAAGTCGACCAGTTGGCAGCCGGCGGCGGTCAGGGCCTTCTCGACCTTCCACGGCTTGCCGATCCCGGCGAAGCCGACCTGCGGACCCTTCGGCACAGGCGCGGCGGCCTCCAGGCGGGCGACCAGCACGGGCATGTCGCCGAAGGTCACGAGCAGATCGAAATCGGGCTGGGCGACATCGACCGGCAGCAGCACGATCACCGCGTCGGCGCGCGACAGCCCCACATTCAGCGGCTCGCGCATCGGGCCGGCGGGAAACACCCGGCCATCGCCGAACGGCCACTCGCCGCCCCGGGTCTCGCCGTCGACCACGACCAGGGACAGGGCCTTCTTGACGGTCGGGTTCTGGTGGCCGTCGTCCATGACGATGGCTTGCGCGCCCGCGCCGGTCGCGGCCTTGGCGCCGGCCACGCGATCGACCGCGACCCACATTGGAAAGTCCTGGGCCAGCATCAGCGGCTCGTCGCCGACGTCCTTGGCCGTATGGCGGGACGGATCGACCTGGACCGGCCCCTTCAGCTTGCCGCCATAGCCGCGTGACAGGCCATGGGCGGCGACGCCCCGGCGGGTCAGGATCAGCAGCAGTTCGCGGACGATCGGGGTCTTGCCGGCCCCGCCCATAGTGACATTGCCGACGCAGATCACCGGCGCGCCGACAAGGGCCGGACGGGTGCGGGCGATGCGCCGGCGGGTGGCGTCGGACCAGATCCACGACAGCGGGGTCAGCAGGGCGCGGGTCAGCGGGGCGGGACCGCCCGACTTCACGTACCACCAGCGGGGCGTGCCGAGTTTCATGGGACGAGCTCAAGGATACGGGACAGGCCGGCGCGGGCCTCATAGTCGCGGGTGTCGACGAAGGCACGGGCGCGGGCGGCGCGGGCTCGTGCGGCGGCGGGGTCTGCGAGGTCGGCGGCGATGGTGTCGCGGAGGCCTTCCGATGTGATCATGACCACGCCGTCGGCGGCTTCCAGCCCCGCAAAGGCCGAGGCCCAGTTCTCGACGAACGGACCGCTGATCGCCGGGCAGTCCAGGCGCGCGGCCTCCAACGGATTGTGGCCGCCGATACCCTCGACCAGGCTGCCGGCGATGACCGAGGTTCCTGCCAGGCGGAACCACAGGCCCATCTCGCCCAGGGTATCGGCGACCAGGATGTCGGCGGGCTCACGCGACTGGCTGCGCAGGCTGGCTGAGAGGCCTCGGGCCTTGGCGAGTTCGACGATCGCCGGGCCGCGTTCGATGTGGCGTGGAGCGAGGATCACAGGCGGGCGATCAGGCAGGGTGATGATGGCGTCGAGCGCGATCTCGTCCTCGCCCGGATGGGTGCTGGCGATCAGCAAGGGCGGGCGGTCAAACCGGATGTCCACGGCCACGGCCGGCAGCGGCGCAGCGCCGAATTTCAGGTCGGCCTCGCCGGCGACCTTGCCCCCCAGGGCCTCGAAACGTTCGTGGGCGCGGGCGTCCTGGGCCAAGATCAGGTCGAAGCCCGACAGCAGCTGCCGCGCAGCGTCCGGCCGTCTTTGCCAGCCGGCGTAGCTCCGATCCGACAGCTTGGCCGAGACCAGGGCCAGGCGCGTCCCGGCGGCCTTGGCCTCCAGCAGCAGGTTGGGCCACAGCTCGCTCTCGACGAACACCGCCAGGGACGGATTCCAGCGGGCGATGAACCGCCGCGCCGCGGCGGGGGCGTCGACGGGGACATATTGGTGGATCGCCCCGGCCGGCAGGCGCTTGGCCAGCAGGGCGGCCGAGGTGGTCGTGCCGGAGGTGACCAGGACCGTGACCTCGGGACGCTCGGCCCGCAGGCGTTCGACCAGCGGCAGGATCGACAGGCTCTCGCCCACGCTGGCGCCGTGCAGCCAGATCAGCGGGCCGTCCGGGCGAAGGGTCGGCGTGCGGCCCAGGCGCTCGGCCAGGCGCGCGGGGTCCTCCTTGCCCTTGCGGGCGCGGCCGGCCAGCAGGCCGGGGGCGAGCGGTTCGAGCAGGCCGGTGGCGGCCCGGTAGAGCTTGAGGGCGGACGGCCGGATCACACGACGCCTTCAGGCGCCAGGGCGCAGGCGTGGCCGCTGTGGCTGCTCTCGACCTGGATGGTCACGTGACCGATCTTGAAGCGGCTGGCCAGCTCGGCGCAGGCGTCGTGCAGGAACTGGTCGTGGTCCCCGTCCAGCGGGCGGACGACGTGGGCGGTCATCGCCGTCTCCGTCGTGCTCATCGCCCAGATGTGCAGGTCGTGGACCTCGCTGACGCCGGGGCGGGCGGCCAGCCATTCGCGGACCTTGGTCGGGTCGATGCCGCGCGGGGCGGCGTCCAGGGCCATGTCCAGCGAGTCGCGCAGCAGGCCCCAGGTGCCCAGCACGATCACCGCGACGATGGCCAGGCTGACCACCGGGTCCAGCCAGAGCCAGCCGGTCAGGCCCATGGCCAGGGCCGCGACCACGACGCCGGCCGAGACGCCGGCGTCGGCGGCCATGTGCAGGAAGGCCCCGCGGATGTTCAGGTCGTCCTTGGCGCCCTTCATGAACATCAGGGCCGTGGCGGTGTTGATGACGATGCCGACGGCGGCGACGATCATCACCGGGCCGGTCTCGATCGGGTGCGGATCGGCGAAGCGGCGGATAGCTTCCCAGGCGATGGCCCCGACCGCGACCAGCAGCAGGGCGGCGTTGCCCAGCGAGGCCAGGATGGTGCCCTTGCGCAGGCCATAGGTGCGGCGAGCGCTGGGCGCGCGCTTGGCCAGCACCGCCGCGCCCCAGGCCAACAACAGGCCCAGCACGTCCGACAGATTGTGGCCGGCGTCGGCCAGCAGGGCCAGCGAGCCGGTGATCAGGCCTGCGCCCGCCTCGACCAGCACGAAGCCCAGGTTCAGCGCCGTGCCGATCGCGAAGGCGCGGCCGAAGTCCTTGGGCGCGTGGCTGTGGCCGTGGTGACCGTGCCCGTGGTGATGGCCATGCCCGTGATCATGCCCATGTCCGTGATCGTGGTGATCATGGCCATGATGGTCGTGCGCGTGTCCGGAGTGATCGTGCGGCATGGCCCTACATCCCACCAAGGACCCGCGGGATCAATCTTCGACCAGAGCTTCCGCGCGGCGGGTGACGGCCGACAGGCGTGCGGCCCACTGATCGATGAGGGCGTCGACATCGTCGCCGCGCCCCGCGCCGGTCGGACCGTCCCAAACCATGGCGGCCTTGGCGAAGGGCAGGGGGATCATGGTGGCGTCCCACGACCCCAGGCGGATACAGGGCTTGGCGGCCAGGCCGACGAAGATCACCGGCGCGCCGGTGACACGGGCCAGGGACGGGGTGCCCTTCTCCATGTGCTCGGCCGGACCACGCGGGCCGTCGGGCGTGATGGCGATGCCGCCGCCGTCCTTGACCCACTTGACCATGTCGCGGAAGGCCTGCTCGCCGTGCTTGTTCTTGGCCAGATCCGTCTTCTTGGCCGATGAGCCTCGGATCGCGGGGAAGCCCAGCTTCTCGACCGTGCGGGCGATGAACTCGCCGTCGTTGGAGCGCGAGATCAGGGCGCGCATGTCCTGGCGGCCGGGCGCCTGCGGCCAGCTGAGCGGCGACATCGGGATGCGCGAATGCCAGAAGCACAGGATCGCCCCTGCGCCCGTCTCGCGGCCCTGCGCCCAGACGGCCTGCGCCTGCTCGGCGCCTTCGACGGTCATGCGCAGGGTGCGGAAGACAAGCTTGGAATAGCCGGCGAAGATCGAGGACAAGAGCCAGATCACGAACGGCGAACGCAGGGGCCTCAAGCGTCTGCTCCGGGAAGGTGGTCGAGATCCTGGGCCTTGGCCAGGCGCGCATAAAGGCCGCCAGCCTGGACGAGCTGGGCGTGAGTTCCGGTCTCGACGACCGCGCCCTTGTCGATGACATAGATGCGGCTGGCGTTCTTCACGGTCGACAGGCGGTGGGCGATCAGGATCGTGGTGCGGCCGGTCATCAGCCGCTCCAGCGCCGCCTGGACCTGGGCCTCGCTCTCGGTGTCGAGCGCGCTGGTGGCCTCGTCCAGCAGCAGGATCGGGGCGTCCTTCAGGAAGGCCCGCGCGATGGCGATCCGCTGGCGCTGGCCGCCTGACAGCCGCGCCCCGGCCTCGCCGACGGCGGTGTCGTAGCCCTCGGGCAAGGCGAGAATGAAGTCGTGGGCGGCGGCCTGGCGCGCGGCGGCTTCGATCTCCAGCTGGCTGGCGCCGGGGCGGGCATAGGCGATGTTGGCGCGGATGCTGTCGTCGAACAGGAACGGCTCCTGGGTGACCAGAGCGATGCGGTCGCGCAAGGACGCCAGGGTCACAGAGCGCACGTCGTGCCCGTCGATCGCCACCGACCCGCCGGTGACGTCGTAGAAGCGCGGGATCAGGTTCAGGATCGAGCTCTTGCCGCCGCCCGACGGGCCGACCAGGGCCACGGTCTCGCCGCGCCGGGCCTCCAGCGACACGTCCGACAGGGCTGGCGCGCCCTCGCCATAGGCGAAGCGGACGGACTTCAGGGCGATGGCGCTCTCGCCGGCCGGCAGGGCGCGGGCGTCGGCCGGGTCGACGATGGTGGGCGCCACGTCCAGGGCGGCGAACAGGCGGCGGGCGGCGGTGAAGCCCTCGCTGAACACCGTCTGCAGATTGGCCACCTGGCGCAGCGACTGGGCGGCCATCAAGAGGCTGGTCAGGAAAGCGAAGAACATCCCGGCAGTGATCGGGGCCAGGGTGAAGGGGCCCAGGTTCAGCACGCCGCTGGTCGCTCGCCAGCCGGCATAGACGAAGACCAGGGCCACCAGGATGGTGGTGAAGGTCTCGGTGGCCGGAGCGGCCATGGCGCGGGCGTTGCTGCCCTTGATCAGGTGGCGTTGGCGGCGCTCGACCACGGCCCCGACGCGGGCCTCCTCGTGGGCCTCGCGGTTCTCCATCTTGACGATCTTGATCCCGTCCAGGCTTTCCATGATCGCGGTCGAGAGGTTGGAGGTCTCGCCCATGGCCCCCTTGGCGGCCTTGGTGGTCTTCTTGGAGAAGCCGCGCATGATCAGGCTGGCGATGGGGGCGACGACCAGCACGCCGGCGGCCAGGATCGGGTCCAGCGTGAACATGGCGACCAGGGCGCCGATCACGGTCAGGAACTCGCGGACATAGTTGACCACGCCGGTGGTCGCCGCCTCGCGGATCAGGCCGGCGTCGTACAGCACCGAGGCGACATAGGAGCCGGAGTGGGCGCCGCGCAGCCGGGCCAGGTCCGAGCGCACCAGGCGTCCGAAAAGGCGCACCTGCATGTCGCCGACCACGCCGTTGCCGATGCGGTTGATGACATTGGCCTGGATGACCTGGAACACGCCCCGCGCCAGGGCTAGGCCGGCGATGGAGAGCGGGATCAGCCAGATCGCGTTCGGCTTGGGATGGGTGATCAGCTGGTCGATGGCCGGCTCGATGATCCGGGCCAGTTGCACCGACAGGAAGGCCACGATCGCGGCGCTGACCATCGACACGGCCAGGCCCCGCCAGCGCGCCTGCAGGAACTCGCGCCACATCCGGCCCATCAGGACACGGTTGGAGAGCTGCGCGGGTTCCGAGGTCGTCATGGGCGAGGGGTCGGATTTCGAGGCGTGGCTGTCAACGCGATTTTGCCTTTCGACGGCGATGCCCCTACTTAGTCCGCGAATTTCCGAAGGATCGCACCCGCTTGGCCAAGTTCGACCTGACCACCGCCTGGGGCCGGTTCAAGGCCTATCTCGACTTCCTGTGGAACGACCACGCCTATCTGCGGCTGGGCTTTTCCAACGCCCACTGGATCAGCCCCGAGCTGGTCCGCGCCAACCAGCCCTGGCCGTTCCAGCTGGCCTGGTGGAAGAAGCGCGGCATCAAGACGATCGTCAATCTGCGTGGCGGCTTCGACGGCAGCTTCTATGCGCTGGAGAAGGACGCTTGCCAGCGCCTGGGCCTGAACTTCGTCGACTTCACCATCACGTCGCGCGAGGTGCCGATCCGCGAGCGAGTGCGGGGCGCGAAGGTCCTGTTCGAGACGATCGAGTACCCGGCCCTGATCCATTGCAAGTCGGGCGCGGACCGGGCGGGGATCATGAGCGTGTTCTACGCCCACTACCGCCTGGGCCAGCCGATCCGCGAGGCGATGGAGCAACTGTCGCCGCGCTACCTGCACATCAAGCACGGCAACACCGGGGTGCTGGACTACACCTTCGAGCAGTACCTGGCGGTGGGGGAGCCCAAGGGGCTGACCTTCAGCGAGTGGGTCGAGAGCGACGACTACGACCCGGTCGCGATGAAGAAGACCTTCCGGGCGGGGATGCTGGGGAAGGTGCTGACCGACAAGATCCTGCGGCGGGAGTAGGCCCCTCCACCGCCTTCGGCGGTTCCCCCTCCCCCAAAGGGGGAGGATAGACGCTCTCCGCCCCCGGCTGGGGGCGGACAGACCTCGCGTAGCGAGGTCAGGTGGGGGCTAGTGCGGCCTCAGCCCTCGCTGCTCGGATCCAGCAGCTTGTGCGCATGGATGATGAAATACCGCGCGTGGGCGTTGTCCACGGTCGCCTGGGCCTTGGCCTTCCAGGCCTTGTGGGCCTCTTCGTAGCTGGGATAGGCGCCGACGAACTCGACCTGGCTCAGGTCGCGGAATTCGATGTTCGCGACATCCTTCAGTTCGCCGCCAACGACGATATGGAGAAGCTGTTTATCGGCCATTTGAAGCATGTTCCTGCGTGGAATGTTTTTATGGCAGTTCGATATGCCCGACGCGTGACAGGATCAATGGCGCGAGCGCCTTATTGGCGCAAACCAGGCTCGGAACCGTCGGAACGGGCTGATTATAGACGAAATCGCGGCCTTTGTGATCGACGGCGACCGCGCCCGCCCGGCGGCAGATGAGGTCGGCGGCGGCCAGGTCCCATTCGCTCTTGGGCGACAGGGCGATGGCCGCGTCGAAGGCGCCGGAAGCCACCAGGCACATGCGGTAGGCGATCGAGTTGCGAGCCTCGACCCGCATCGCCGGCCAGGGCTCGCGCCAGGCCGGATGCACGAACATCTTGGCGTCGCCCAGCATGGCGCAGTCCAGCAGGTCGGCGGTGACGCTGGGAACGATCGGCTGTCCGTTCAACAGCGGCGGGCCCTCGAGGGTGGCCGAATAGGTCTCGTCCAAGGCCGGGGCGTGGACGACGCCGGCGATCGGCTGGCCGTCCTCGACCACGGCGATCGACACCGCGAACCAGGGCTTGCCCTTCATGAAGGCCACCGTGCCGTCGATCGGATCGACCACGAACTGCCGGCGGGTCGTCAGGCGCGCGGGGGCGTCAGCCGTCTCTTCCGACAGCCAGCCATAGTCGGGGCGGGCGGCCATCAGTTCGGTCTTCAGCAGCGCATCGACGGCCAGGTCGGCGTCGGTGACGGGTGACCCGCCGTCCTTGGACCAGATCTTCAGGCCGCCTTCGCGCGCCGAGAGCGCCAGCTCTCCGGCTTCCTTGGCGGCGGCGAGGATCAGATCCAGGTCGTTCATTTGCCCGCGATCGCCAGGGCGTCGACCAGGATCGACGGACTGTTGCTGGAGCCCCGGAACTCCAGGTCCGAGCCGGGAACCAGGCGGGCGTAGATGTCGATCAGGTTGCCGGCCACGGTGATCTCAGTGACCGGGCCGGTGCTTTCGCCGTTCTCGAACCAGACGCCCGAGCAGCCCACCGACCAGTCGCCGGTATTGCCGTTCAGCGAGGGGCCGAACATCGAGGTGACCAGCAGGCCCGTTCCGGCGTCCTTCATCAGCCCCGCCAGGTCCTGGGCGCCCGGCTGGAGCGTCAGGTTGTGGGTCGAGACGCCCGAGGGCCCCGCTAGGCCGCGCGAGGCGTGGCCGGTGGTCGTCAGGCCCAGCTGCCTGGCCGACGAGGTGTTCAGCAGCCAGGTGGTCAGCACGCCGTCGTCGATCAGGTCGCGGACCTGCGTCGCCACACCTTCATCGTCGAAGGGGGCCGACCCCAGACCGCGCACGCGGTGGGGATCCTCCGACAGCCGGACGCCCTGGGCGAAGATCTGCTGGCCCAGCTTGTCCTTCAGGAACGAGGTGCCGCGGGCGATCGACGGGCCGGAGATCGCGCCCAGCAGCGGGCCGATCAGGCTCATGGCCAGGCGGTTCTCGAAGATCACCGGGGCGGTGGTCGAGGCGATCTTGCGCGGGTTCAGGCGGGCCACCGCCTGGCGGCCGGCCTCCATGCCGATGTCGCCGGCGGCCGGCAGATCGCCGAAGTGGCGGGTCGAGCGGCCTTCGCCGCCGCGTTCCATGCCCGCGCCCTCGCCGGCGATGGCCGAGGCCGACACCGAGTGGCCGGTGGCCGCGTGGGTCCCGTGGAAGCCGTCGCTGGTGACCAGCGCCCAGCGCGACGACGACCAGCTGCCCGAGCCGCCGTCGGAATTGGTCACGCCCTTGACCTCGCGGGCGTGGGCCTCGGCGATGCGGGCCTGGGTCTCCAGGGTCTCGGCCGTGGGCTCGTAGGCGTCGATCAAATCAAGGTCGGGGAACGGGCCCTTGGCCAGGCGGTCGCTGGGCGCGAGGCTGGCATAGGGATCTTCCGGGGCCAGGCGGGCCATGGCCACGGCGCGCTCGACCAGCTTGGCGCGGGCCTCGGCCGAGACGTCCGAGCCGGAAACGGTGGCGCTGCGATTGCCGATGAACACGCGCAGGCCCAGGTCTCGGGCCTCCTCGCGCTCGACCTCTTCCAGCTCGCCCAGGCGAACGGATACGGAGAGGGATTGGCGCTCGGCGAAAACGGCTTCGGCCGCGTCGGCCCCGGCCTTGCGCGCGGCGGCGATCACGTCATGCAGCAGATTATCGTCCATGCGGTCTTATGGACGAGGCCCCCCGGGGGGAGCAAGCTTTAGCCGATGGCCGACAGCAGCAGGGCGACGCCGGCGAAGATGTAGGCCAGCCAGGTGGCGACCATGCCGACCGCGCGCGGGATCGAAGCGCCGCCGCTGTTGGACAGGCCGACAGCGTGGATGATCCGGCCGGCCAGCAGCACGAAGCCCACCACGTGGATGGCCAGCGGCGCGGCGCCCGCCACGGCCAGCACGGCGATGGCGGCGATGCCGGTCGGGACATATTCGGTGGCGTTGCCGAAGGCGCGGATCGCGCGGGCCAGTTCCGGAATGCCTTCGTCGCCCAGCGCGACCTTGTGCTTTTGCCGCAGGCGCACGACCAGCAGCGACAGGGTCAGCAGCAGGAACAGGTGCAGGCCGGCCCAAAGGGCGGCCGCGTGGCCTGAAGCGATAACGTCCATGCGCGCGGACCCTTCGTCACTCGAGAAAGCGGGGCCGCATATGGGCCTGTCTTCGACGGAGAAGGCAACCGCTAACCTTAAGCGTGGGGTCAGCGCAGGCTGTAGCCGCCATCCGCGAACAGGGTGGCGCCGGTGGTGAAACCGTTGGTCAGCAGAAACAGCACCGCTTGCGCGATCTCGTCCTCGGAGCCGGGGCGGCCGACCAGCGAGCCGGCGGCCTGACCGGCGAAGGCGGCGGCCCGGACCTGCGCGGGGCGGCGGCGCCACAGGTCGCCGTCGATCGTGCCGGGGGCGATCACATTGACCCGCACCGGCGCCAGATCGACCGCCAGGCCGCGCCCGAAGGCTTCGACCGCGCCGTTGGCGGCGGCGTAAAGCGCCGCGCCCTTGGGCGGCCGGGCGCTGGCGGCGCCGGACATCAGCACGACCGCGCCGTCTCGCGCCAGCTTCGGCGCGGCGGCCCGCACGCAGCGCACCTGACCCCAGAACTTGCCGTCGAACGGCGAGGCCAGAGCGGCCTCGTCCGGGTGATCGAACGGGGCGATCGTGTAGGAAGCGGCGGGCGTGAACAGGTAGTCGATGGGCTCGATCGCTTCGAAGAAGCGGGTCACGGAGGCCGTATCGCCGGTGTCGATCACGGCGGTCCTGGCCGCGTCGCCCAGAACCTCCCGCGCCTGCTCCAACCGTTCGACCGATCGGCCGCCGATCACCACGCGTCCGCCGCCGGCTGTGAAGGCGCGCGCCGTCGCCAGGCCCAGTCCCGAGCTTCCGCCCACCACCACCAGGGTCTTGTCATCGTATCGCATAGCCTGACGGTAGGCTGTCGAAGGGGGCAATCGGAAACGACTTGAATTCCGATCATTCCCGAATTTCATTCCGTAATGACCTCGTTTCCGTCTCCCGACCGCTATGGCGGCATCCGCGCCTTCGTCGCCGTGGCCGAGCACGGCGGCTTCGCCGCCGCCGCGCCATCGCTGGGCCTTTCGCCTTCGGCGGTGGGCAAGGCGGTGCAGCGGCTGGAGGCCCGGCTGGGCGTGCGCCTGCTGCAGCGGACGACCCGCGCCGTGGCCCTGACCGAGGACGGTCGCCGTTTCCACACTCGCTGCGTCCAGGCCCTGGCCGGCCTGGCCGAGGCCGAGGCGGAGCTACGGCAAGGGCAGGGCGAGCCGGCGGGCCTGCTGCGCGTGGCCCTGCCGCCGCTGCTGGGCCGGGCCTTCGTCATGCCGGTGCTGCTGGACCTGGCGCGCCGCTGGCCGGCGTTGCGGTTGGAGGTGTCGTTCGAGGTGAGGACCGCCGACCTGACGGCCGAGGGCGTCGACCTGGCCGTGCGGATCGGAGCCCTGGATGACCGCGCCGGCCTCGTGGCCCGGCCGCTGGGCGCCCAGCGTCGCGTGATCTGCGCCGCGCCGGCCTATCTGGAGGCGCGCGGACGGCCGCTCCACGTGGAGGATCTGGCGGGTCACGACTGCGTGGTCGAGGCGCGCGACGGGCGGGCGACGCCCTGGCCTTATGTCGACGAGACCGGCGCTGCGCGAACCCTGCCCGTCGATGGCCGGGTGCGGATCGGCGACGCCCAGGGCCTGGCCGAGGCCGCTCGGGCCGGCGCGGGCCTGGCCATGGTTCCGCGCTGGCTGGTCGCCGACGATCTCGCCGCCGGCCGGCTGGAGGCGGTGCTGGAGGGCGTCTTCGATCGGCCGTTGCCGGTCAATCTGGTCTGGTCGCGCACGCCCTGGCCCAGCGCCCGGCTGAGGGCGGCGATCGACGCCCTGGTCGAGCGATACGCCGCCGCCCCGCCCTGGAGCGCTTAGTTCTCCCGGGCGATCGGGTAGAGCAGGTGGTGGTCGTCGTAGAAGGGCGTGCGCTTGTAGAACCAGGCCAGGCGCGCGTCGGGATCGGCGGCGAACTTGGGCTCGGCGACCAGCTTGGCCTCGAACTCCGCCTTCAGGGCCGGATCGGCCGCCAGCATCTTCTCGGCCAGCGGGGCGATGGCGTAGGCCTCGATATATTCCACGCGGCTCAGCACCTCGGGGACCATGCCCCAGGCGAAGAAGCTCTCGCTCGATTGCGGCTCCAGCAGCAGCACGACCAGGTCGCCCAGCACCTGATCGGTCGGCACGCGCACCGAGCCCTTGGGGAACATCCAGTCGCGGGTCTCCGTGGTCACGGTGTCGACACTGATCTGGACGTGACCCTCGTTGGCGCGCGGGGCCAGCTTCGGATCGGTCAGGCGGATCATCTCGACCTTGACCGTCTTGTCGGCCGGCAGGGTCTCCAGCGCCACGCCATGCAGCTTCAGGCGCGCGATCAGGTCGGCGCGGTAGCTGGGCACGTAGTAGGCGGTCGGGCGCTTCAGGGTCAGGCCCGGCTTGGAGCCGTAGAATGGCGTCTGCCAGATTTCCGGATCGGCGACGCCCAGCCAGCGCACTTCCTTCCGGCCGGAGGCGGGGCTGTCATAGTACTCGTATTTGATGCCCTTGAAGGCCCGCATATAGGCCGGCTTGGGATCGGACACGAAGTTGGCCGGGATCTGCGCCGGGCGCAGGGCGCTATCGGCGGCGATGGCGGTGCGCAGGTCTGCGCCCTTGTCGGCCAGCAGCTTCAGGGCCGTCTCGATGAAGACATAGGTGCCCAGCACGCGCTGGGCGTGGGGTTTCAGGCTATGGTTTTCGATCAGGATGGTCGGGACGTGGGCCGCAGCCCCCCAGCCGTTCGAGTAGCGCTCGCCTAGGCCGCCGTCCGAGAAGCCGGCCTTGGGGTTGTGCTCGTCGATCCCGAACACCAGCTCGCCCGGGATGTGGCCCTGCGCCTCCAGGCTCTGGTTCATCGTCGGCTTCAGGACGCCATCCAGCCACTGGGCGATGGCCGGCGAACGGTTCCAGACCCCATTCTCGCCGTTGAAGCCGTAGGTGACGTCGTATTGGTAGTCCATGCCGTCGGTCACGTGGACGTCGACATAGAGATCGGCTCGGTACTTGGCCTGCAGACGCTTGAGGGCCTGCATCTCCGGCTGATCCAGCTTCATGAAGTCGCGGTTCAGGTTCTGGTTGGTCGCGGTGTTGCGCCAGCCCTGGATGCGCGGCCCGCGCTGGTTAGGCCGCGAATAGGGGCCCGAACGCTCGTGACCATCGACCGACAGGATCGGGATCAGGACCAGGTTGACCTTGTCCAGCAGGCCATCCTTTCCGTGGAACGCCATGTCGCGCAGCAGCATCATGCCGGCGTCCTTGCCGTCGATCTCGCCGGGATGGATGCCGGCCTGGATCAGCAGCAGCGGCTTCTTCGGATCCAGCTTGTCGCCGTCCTTCGAAGCGATCACCGCGAAGATGGCGCGGCCCTGCGGCGAGACGCCGAAGTCCTCGACCCGGATCAGCTTGCTGGCCTTGTCCAGGCGGTCGAACCAGGCGCGGGTGTCGACATAGGTCGGCGAGAAGTCGTGGGCCGGATCGGCTTCGAACGCCGTCACCCACGGATCGGTCCTGTCGCGGATCAGCGCCTGGCTGGCGCCCTGCCACTGCGGGGCTGGCGGCAGGAAGGCTTCGTCCCAGGGGGCTTTATTCTGGGCCATGGTTGTACTCGCAGTCAGGGCGACGGTCAGGGCCGCCGCGGTCAGAAGGTAGGTTCTCATCTCGCGGCGGCCCCCAATGCCGATCAGCGGCCAGACTTAACGGAACGGCGGCTCGTCGAACGCGCGCAGCTTGCGCGAATGCAGGTTCGGGCCCTCGGCGTGCAGCAGCTTGCAGGCCAGGATGCCGATCTGCAGGTGCTGGCTGATCGCCCGCTCGTAGAAGGCGTTGGCCTGGCCCGGCAGCTTGATCTCGCCGTGCAGCGGCTTGTCCGACACGCACAGCAGCGTCCCGTACGGCACCCGGAAGCGATAGCCCTGGGCCGAGATCGTCGCCGACTCCATGTCGATGGCCACGGCGCGGCTCTGGTTGAAGCGCAGGGCCGAGAGGCTGTGGCGCAGTTCCCAGTTGCGGTCGTCGGTGGTGACGACCGTGCCGGTGCGCAGGCGCTTCTTCAACTGGTCGCCGGAATCACCGCTGATCGCCTTGGAGGCGTCGTAGAGGGCGCGCTGCACCTCGGCGATCGACGGCACGGGGATCTCGGGCGGCAGCACGGCGTCCAGCACGTGGTCGTCGCGCAGATAGGCGTGGGCCAGCACGTAGTCGCCGATGGTCTGGGTGTCGCGCAGGCCGCCGCAGTGGCCGATCATCAGCCAGGCCTGGGGACGCAGCACGGCCAGGTGGTCGCAGATGGTCTTGGCGTTGGACGGGCCGACGCCGATATTGACCAGGGTCACGCCCGCGCCGCCCGGGGCCATCAGGTGGTAGGCCGGCATCTGGTGCTTGCGCCAGGTCGACTCGGCCACCGCCAGTTCGGGATTGGCGGTATTGGCGGTGATCGTCAGGCCGCCGGCGCACGACAGGGCCGTGTAGGGGCTGTCAGGCTGCTGCAGCTGCTCGATGCCCCAACGCACGAACTCGTCGACATAGCGGTTGTAGTTCGTGAACAGGATGAACTGCTGCACGTCCTCGGACGGGGCGCCGGTGTAGTGCTTCAGGCGCGCCAGCGAGAAGTCGGTGCGCAGGCCGTCGAACAGCGACAGCGGCCGGCTGTCCTCCAGCGCCGGGTCCCAGACGCCGTCGGCGATCTCGTCGCCGATGAAGGCCAGGTCCGTGGTCGGGAAGAAGCGGGCGATGTCCTCGCTGCGGACATCGGCCTGGTTCAGGTCGATCGTGGCGTCCAGCACGTAGGGATAGGGGATCTCCTGGCGCGAGCGGTCGATCTCGATCTCGACGTCGAAGTCGTCCATCAAGAGAGTCAGCTGCTCGACCAGATAGTCCTTGAACTGGGCCGGCTTGGTCACCGTGGTGGCATAGACGCCGGGGCGACTGACGCGGGCGTAGGAGCGGGCCAGCTTGGGCGGCAGCGCCTCGGGATCGTAGGTCAGGCGCAGCTCGGGATAGGCGAACGTGCCGTCGAACCGCGTCTGCGGGTCGGGCCGTGTTCCATTGTCCAGATAGGCCCGGAGGGCGTCGCGAAGGGCGCCGACGGCGCGCTCGTATTCGTCATTGAGCCGTTCGACGACGGCGATTGCTTTTTCTTGGTTTGACATGGCGCCTTATAGCGATGTTTCACGACATTGGCGAGACGCACCCCGTGCTCACGTCATGGGGCATGGACGAACCCGCATTCGTCGGCCACAAGAAGCAAAAAATGCCACGCTGCAGGTGAGGCGAGCCGGGTCTCGTACGTCATCCAAGCATCGGGGCGTGTCATAGGCATCTCGCGTCGACACAAGGACGTCCGCGCCGTCGGCGCTCGAGGGGACTTCATGAACAAGCGTTTCGCTTTCCTGATCATCGCATCCATGGTGCTGGGCGTCGCCGTGGGCTGGGGCTGCAACCAGTTCCTCAGCCCCGAACAGGCCGCCGAAGCCGCCAAGTGGTTCAAGCTGGGCACCGATCTCTTCCTGCGCCTGATCAAGATGATCATCGCCCCGCTGGTCTTCACCACCCTGGTGGCCGGCATCGCCCACATGGAAGACGCCGCCTCGGTCGGCCGCATCGGCGTCAAGACCATGGGCTGGTTCATCAGCGCCTCGGCCGTGTCGCTGCTGCTGGGCCTGCTGATGGTCCACCTGCTGCAGCCGGGCGCGGGCCTGGTGCTGAATGACGCCGTCACCGGCGGCGCTGCGCCGCCCGCCGCCTCGACCGAAGGCTTCACCCTGCAGACCTTCATCGTCCACCTGGTGCCGACCTCGATCTTCGACGCCATGGCTAAGAACGAGATCCTGCAGATCGTCGTCTTCTCGCTGTTCGTCGGCACGGCCGTGGCCTCGCTGGACAACAAGGCTCCGCAGATCATGGAGCTGGCCGAGCAGGGCGCGCAGATCATGCTGAAGGTCACCGGCTTCGTGATGAAGCTGGCCCCGCTGGCCATCTTCTGCGCCCTGGCTTCAGCCATCGCCACCCAGGGCATCTCGATGCTGGTGGTCTACGGCAAGTTCGTGCTGGGCTTCTACGCCACCATGGGCGTCCTCTGGGCGCTTCTGTTCGCCGCCGCCTTCGCGGTGCTGGGCAAGCGCGCCATCGCGCTGTTCGGCGTGATCCGCGACCCGGCCCTGCTGGCCTTCTCGACCGCCTCGTCGGAAGCCGCCTATCCGCGCATCCTGGACGGCCTGCCCAAGATCGGCGTGCGCCGCCGCATCGTCTCGTTCGTGTTGCCGCTGGGCTACTCGTTCAATCTCGACGGCTCGATGCTGTACTGCACGTTCGCCACCATGTTCATCCTGCAGGCGCACGGCGTGCACCTGTCGATCCAGCAGCAGATCTTCATGCTGGCCCTGCTGATGGTGACCTCCAAGGGCATCGCCGGCATTCCGCGCGCCTCGCTCGTCGTCATCATGGCCACCCTGACCCACTTCGGCATGCCCGACGCCTGGATCGCGCTGGTGCTCGGCGTCGACCACCTGCTGGACATGGGCCGCAGCGCCACCAACGTCGTCGGCAACAGCGTCGCCGCCGCCGTGGTCGCCAAGTGGGAGGGCGAGCTGGACGACCCCGACCCCGAGGCCGAAGCCGCTACGGTCTAGGCGCTTCGCCAGACCGGATCTCGACAAGCCCGCCGCCTCCAAGAGCCAGTCAGGTCCCCTGACTGGCTCTTTTCCATTAGGATCGGAGCGCGCCTACGCGCTCGGGGAGCGGCGGGCTTTTTCGTGTACAGTTTCAAATGTACAGTAAAAACTTGACTCCGCTCACCCGAGGCCCAATCTCTTGTTCAGAGGGATTTTTTAGGACGAATGTCATGAGCAGGATCGCTCACATCGCGCGTACGGCGCTGATCAGCCTGGCCATCACCGGCATGGGCGCTCCGGCGGCCTTCGCCAGCCAGGACGCCGCGGCGGCGGCCAAGCCCGCCAAGCCGCCGCGCCAATGCTTCTATCTGTCCGACTGGCGTGGCTGGACCGCGCCGGACAAGAACACCCTGTATCTCAAGGTGCGCGGCCGTGACGTCTACCGCGTCGACCTGGCCTACGGCTCCAACCAGCTGACCTGGCCGGGCAACCACCTGGTGTCGGTGGTGCGCGGGACCGACAGCGTCTGCTCGCCGCTGGACCTGGATCTGCGGGTCTCGGACGGCATGGGTTTCGCCATGCCGATCCGCGCCAAGACCATCACCAAGCTGACGCCCGAGCAGATCAAGGCGATCCCGAAGAAGTACCAGCCTTAAGGCCCGCTACGCGCCAGCCGCCGCGTTGATCAGGGCCACGATCATCGCGTTGGCTGGCGTGGGGACGCCGTGCGCCGCGCCCTTGCGGACGATGACGCCGTTGCGGGCGTCCAGCTCCATCGGCCGGCCGGCCTGACGATCGGCCAGCAGCGAATTGACCAGGTCGGCCGGACCGCCGCGATAGCCGTTCACGACCTGGTCGCCCAGATCGTCGGCCAGGGTCGCGCCCTCGGCCCGGCCCACCGCTACGCACTCGGCGATCAGCGACTTCATCACCGCCGCCGCGCCGTCGTCGTGGGAGACGCCCGAGGGCCTCAGCGTCGCGGCGTTGACCGCCCCGGCGGCGTTCAGCGCCAGCTTGCGCCAGGCCACCGAGACGAAGTCGTCAGTCGTGGCGACATCGATCGGGGTGTGGGCGAACAGCGCGGCGAAGGCTTCGCCCGCATCGCCTTGCGGAACCCGGATCCAGCCAAAGCGGCGCTGGCGGAACACGCCCGGCGCCGGACGTTCGGCCGGGAAGTCGACGATCACCGGCACGAGATTGTCATCCGCCACGCGACCGGCAAAGGCTTCGCGATGCTCCACGCCGTTGCGGATCACCGCCACCTTGGTGTCAGGACCCAGCAGCGGCTTCAGCCAGGCCGCAGCCGCTGCATCGTCATAGGTCTTGGTCGCCACAAGCACCCAGTCGACGGGGGTCAAGCCTTCTGGCGAGGTCACGATCCGGGGCGTCGCCGTGATCGTCGCTTCCGGCGTCTCGACCGACAGGGTCTCGAACGGCGTGCGCACGCAGACGGTCAGGTCGATGTCCGCGCGCTGGGCCAGCCACGTGGCGAGCGTGCCGCCGATGGCGCCGGGTCCGATCAGGGCGATGGTGGTCATGCTTAGGCTCCCAACTGTTCGCGCCCGTTCCTAATGCGTCCGCGCGACCGGGTCACGACCTCAAGACGCCGGCCTAGGATGTCGGGATGCGGGCCACGACCTTGATCTCGAAGTCGAAGCCCGCCAGCCAGGTCACGCCCACGGCCGTCCAGTTGGGGTAGGGCGCCGGGCCGATCTCTTCGGCGCGGACCTTCATCACGGCCTCCAGCTGGTTCTGCGGATCGGTATGGAAGGTGGTGACGTCGACGACATCCTCCAGGCCGCAGCCGGCGGCGGCCAGCACGGCGCGCAGATTGGCGAAGGCGCGGCGGACCTGGTCCTCGAACACCGGTTCAGCGGAGCCGTCCGCGCGGCTGCCGACCTGGCCGGAAACGAACAGCAGGTCGCCCGAGCGGATCGCCGCCGAATACCGGTGCAGGTCGTAGAGGGCGTGGCGGTCGGCGGGGAAGACGGCTTGGCGGTGGGTCATGGGGGTCTCCTCAGGGGTTGACCGGCATGACCTATGGGCGGCTTGATCTGCGCACTAGGCTTTGAAATCGGCATGAACTAGTGTGAAATCACCAGCAATGTCCCGCCCGTCCCTCAATGACCTGTCCGCCTTCCTGGCCGTCGCCACCCATCGCAGTTTCCGGCGCGCCGCCGACGAGCTGGGCGCGGCGCCCTCGACCGTCAGCCATGCGGTGCGCGGACTGGAGGAACGGCTGGGCGTGCGGCTGCTGAATCGCACGACCCGCAGCGTCTCGCCCACCGAGGCCGGCTTCCAGCTGCTGGACCGCCTGCAGCCGGCGTTGAGCCTGCTGGATGAAGCGCTGGAAGGGGCTATGGCCGCCCAGGGTCGGGTGGCCGGATCGGTCCGCATCAACACCCCGCGGATCCCGGCCGCGATGCTGGTGCGCGACGTCCTGCCGGTGATGGCCGAGCGCTATCCGGACGTCACGGTCGACATCGTCGTCGAGGGGCAGCTGGTCGACATCGTGGCCGGGGGCTTCGACGCCGGCGTGCGCCTGGTCGGCTCGATCCCTCGGGACATGGTCGCCGCGCCGCTGGTCGATGGCGTGCGGTTCCAGTGCGTGGCCTCGCCGGCCTATCTGGATCGGGCCGGCGCGCCCGAGACGCCTGAGGACCTCAAGCGCCATCGCTGCATCGGTCACCGCCTGCCGGGCGGCAAGCTCTATCGCTGGGAGTTCGAGCGGGCGGGGCAGGCGACCACGGTCGAGACGACGGGCGCGGTGGTGCTGGACGACGAGGAGCTGATGGTCGACGCCGCCGTCCGGGGGCTGGGGATCGCCTATGTCGTCGCCCCCGCAGCCGAGGCCGCGCTGGCCGCTGGTCAGCTGCGCGAGGTGCTGGCGCCCTGGACGCAAGGCGCGGAAGGGTTGGCCCTCTACTATCCCGGCCACCGCGCTGTGCCGCCGGCCCTGCGGGCGTTCCTGGACGTTGTGCGGGAAGTCCGGCTCAGCCGAAAATAGCGCTTGTCATACCAGTGGTTTCGCGGTGGTCTGGCGGCCAATCCGTTGAAATACGGGGGAGGAAACATGTTCTCGCGACGCAAGCTGCTCGTCTCGGCCGCCGGACTCTCGCTCTGGGCGGGTCCCGCTTTGTCCAAAAATGTTACCGCTACCGAAATTAAGGCGACGATGGCTCGGGCCACGCGCTTCATGACCGACAAGGTGGCGGTGAAGGGCGGCTATGTCTGGTCCTACCTCTCCGACTTCTCGCGCCGCTGGGGCGAGATGGAGGCCTATCCGACCATGATCTGGACCCAGGCGCCGGGGACGCCGGAGGTGGGCCAGATCTTCCTCGACGCCTATCGGGCCACCGGGGATGCTCAGTATTACGCCGCCGCCGAGCAGGTGGCCTCGGCCCTGATCGCCGGCCAGCATCCGGCCGGCGGCTGGAACTACATCATCGATTTCGCCGGCGAGGCGTCGCTGAAGCGCTGGTACGAGACCATCGGCGCCAATGGCTGGCGGCTGGAGGAATTCCAGCACTATTACGGCAACGCCACCTTCGACGATCACGCCACGATCGAGTGCGGTCGCTTCCTGCTGCGTCTGCACCTGGAGAAGGGCGATCCGAAGTCCCGCGCGGCTGTCGACCGTTGCGTCGACTTCGTGCTCAACAGCCAGTATCCGAACGGCGGCTGGCCCCAGCGTTGGCCGCGGATGGGCGAGTTCTCCAAGCAGGGACGGCCCGACTACACCGGCTTCATCACCCTGAACGACGAGGTCGCCCAGGAGAACATCGACTTCCTGCTGCTCGTTTTGCAGCAGCTGAAGGACGAGCGGGTGCGTGAGCCCCTGATGCGGGCCATGTCGCTGATGGTCGACCTGCAGCAGCCCAAGCCGACGCCGGGCTGGGCGATGCAGTACACGATGGACCTCAAGCCCGCGACTGGCCGCACCTATGAGCCGGCCTCGATCACCCCGCACGGCACGGCCGCGGCGGTGGGACAGATGCTCGACTACTACCAGCTGACCGGCGAGGATAAGTACCTGGCTCGGGTGGGCGAGGCGATCGACTGGATCGCCAGTGTCGAGATCCCGGCCGAGAAGCGCGGCGCGGACGGCCGCAACTTCTATCGCGACTACGAGCCGGGAACCGGGCAGCTGCTGACCGGCCACCGCAGCGGCTCCAACAGTCAGAACGGCCGCTTCTGGTCGGCGTATGCCAAGGACGACGCGACGCCGGCCAAGTCCATCAACGTCGCCGCCCTGCGCGCCCGCTACCAGCGCGTGGCGGCCATGAGCCCCGAGCAGGCGACCAAGGACTCCGCGCTGCTGGGCCGCGGCCCCTCGCTGCTGCCGCCCTATGTGGTCAGCCACGTAGGCGGCTCGGATCTCAACGTCACCGTCTACGACGACAAGAAGACCGCCGCCGTGGCCGAGCTGGTCGCCAGCCTCAATGCCGAGGGCTATTGGCCCGTGGAGCTGCGCACGACCAGCCATCCCTACGCGGGCCCGGGCCCCGCCCAGCCGCCGGCGGGCTTCGTCGATCCCGGCCAGGTCGGCGACTCGTGGGATACCTCGCCCTTCACCTTGCCCCGAGGCCCGATGGGCATCTCGACGGGCGCCTACATCAACAACATGGCGCGCCTGATCGCCTATCTACGGACCCAAAAGGCATGACGACTTTCGCGATGACGCGCCGCGCGGCGCTGGCCGGCATCTCGGCGCTTCCCGGCATGGCCATGGCCGCGCCCAAGGCCGCCGAGCCGCGCTACGCCCTGGTCCCCGACATCGTGGTGGCCAAGGACGGCTCGGGCCAGTTCGACTCGATCCAGGCAGCGCTGAAATCGATCCCGGCCAGCAATCGCGAGCGCAAGGTGATCTTCGTCCGCAACGGCTTCTATGACGAGGTGGTGCGGGTCGACGCGCCCTACGTGACCCTGCGCGGCGAGAGCCGGCTGGGCGTGCGGCTGCAATCCAACCGTCCGGCCGAGGGGATCAGCGGCGACGTTGGCCAGGGCGTGCTAAACATCGCCCCGACGGCCCACGACTTCGTGCTGGAGACCATGACGGTGCACAACACCGTCACTAAGGCGGGTCCCCACGCCTTCGCGGTGCTGGGCCGCGCCGACCGCACGATCGTCCAGGACGCCGACGTCCTCAGCCTCGGCGCCGACACCCTGTCGCTGTGGCGCACCGCCAAGACCGCGGCCGAGAACGGCCTGTCCGAGGGACCTGGCGCGACGCCGCTGACGGCGGATGGCGGGCGCTACTATCACAGCGGCCTGCGGGTGATCGGCTCGGTCGACTTCGTCTGCCCGCGCGGCTGGTGCTTCATGGAGGACAGCGAGATCGTCCAGGTCTACCCTCGCGCCGAGGCCGCCATCTGGCACGACGGCAAGGGCGATCCGGACAAGAAGTTCGTCATGAAGGACTGCCGGTTTGATGGCCCGGAGAACTACTTCCTGGGCCGTCATCACCGCGACGCCCAGTTCTACTTCATCGACTGCAGCTTCTCGGCGCGCACGCGCGACAAGGCCCCCTACACCGTCTCGTACCCGCTGAACGGCGGCCCGCCGACCCCGGCCGATGTCGAGCGCAACAAGGTGGTGGCCGCCGACACCCTGTGGGGCGACCGCAACTACTTCCACAACAGCCACCGCGACGGCGGCGACTACGCCTGGATGGCCGACAATCTCTCGACCGCGGCGGGCAAGCCGACGGCCGCCAAGGTCGACGCGGCCTGGACCTTCAAGGGGACCTGGGACCCGGCCCGCACCGATGGTCCGCGCGTCATCGGGGTGTCGCAGCAGGGCCAGACCGTGCGCCTGACCTTCGACCGCCTGGTGACCGTAAAGGGCGCGCCGAAGCTGGCTTTCGAGAGCGGAGAGACCCGCGCCTATGTCGAGGGCAGCGGCACGAACGCCCTGGTCTTCGAGAAGCCTTCTGGCGCCAGAAAGGCCACGCGCCTGGACTTCTCGGCGGGCGCGGTCATCGCCAGCGAGGGCGTGTCGAGGATCGTCTTCGCCAAGGCCGACCTGCCACGCGGCTAGCTTGCTTCGAGCTGAGAGGGGCTCGCCCTGGTGCGCGATGCCCCTCTCCTTTGCGCCCCACCTGCGCGAGCCCTTCGCTGACCGCTGCTCACGGCGGCCGTTGACGCTGTCTAGTTGCCGCGCGCGGGCTGACGGAGCAATGTCCGCTCTGTCGCAAGATGTGATGACGCCGACGGACGCAGAGTTCTGCGATGGCTTTCGGAGCAAGGGTTTCGTCGCGAGACGGAGGAAGCGGAATGAGCAGCCACGCCGCATCGTCGACACCACTGAAAGTCGCCCTGGTCGAGGATGACACCGCCTTCCAGGAGGCGTTCCGAACCGCCCTGGCCGGCGCGCCCGATCTGGCGATGATCGGTGTCGCCGCGACGGCGGCCGAGGCGCGCGTGATGCTGAGCGCGCCGCCCGCCGACGTGCTGGTCGTCGACCTGGGCCTTCCCGATGGATCCGGCATCGAAATCATCGGCGAGGCCACGACGCGCTGGCCCGGCTGCGCGATCATGGTCGCCACCACCTTCGCCGACGAGCGCCACGTCATCGCCTCCATCGAGGCCGGGGCGAGCGGCTATCTGCTGAAAGACAGTCCGCTGCCGACCATCGCGCAGGACATTCGCGTGCTGCACGGCGGCGGCAGTCCGATCAGCCCCCGCATCGCTCGCCAGGTGCTGATGCGTTTTCGCCCCGACGAGCGGCCTGCGGAAGGGGGCGAGACCGAAGGGAAGTCCGCGCCCAGCCTTTCGGATCGCGAGAAGGAAACCCTGCAACTGATCACCCGCGGCTTCTCGTTCGACGAGATCGCCGAGCTCATGGGCGTGTCGCGCAACACCGTGCTGACCTTCGTGCGCCGCATCTACGCCAAGCTGGAGGTCCGCTCGAAGACCGAGGCGGTGTTCGAAGCCCGGGCCTATGGCCTCGTCTAGACGGCGCTGGATCGCCTGGGCGGCCTGGGCCGTCATCGCGATCGTCGCCTTTGGCGGTATGCTTGCGATCCAGGGGCGCGGCGGCGAACGGATCACGGACGCGCAAATGACGGCGGTCGCCACGGTCGGCTACCAGCCGCCGCCGGCGACGAGCGCCGGGCGACCGCAGGGCGGCGCGCACGTTCATCTGCCTCACGCTCCGACGCCGCTATGGGCGCCCCGCGCGCATGCCGCGCCCGAGGCTCTCGACACCCAGATCACCTGGTACTCGCTGCAAGTCCCGCCGCTGCCAAACCGTGGTCAGCAGCTCTATCTCTACATCCCGCGCTGGAAGTCGGACGGCGTGCTGGCGATCTACGCCGACGGAAAGCTGATCCGCCAGTCGCACGCCAACCTGCAATGGAACGGCTCCAACCAGCCGCTGTGGATCGCCCTGCCGCGCACGGCGACCTCGCATCCGCCTACCACACTGGACATCCGATTGCAGCACGTGCGTGGCATCGGCGGCGCCTTCTCTTCGGTGTGGATCGGCGACTATCGGCAGCTGGCCCCGCGCTATTCCGTGCGCGACATCTTCCAGGTGCGGTTGCCGGCCTTCTCGACGGTGGCGTTCCTGGCCACCGGCGTCTTCGCCCTGTTCGTCTGGTTCAGCCGCCGCGCCGAGCGGATCTACCTGCTGTACTTCCTGACCTCGGTGGTCTGCTTCCTGAGGATGCTGCACACCTTCGTCGGCACCGAGCCGCTGATCGTGTCCGACGCCTGGTTCGGTTGGCTGACCGTCAACTCGACGTTCTGGATGATCCTGGCGCTGCATCTGTTCGTGGCCGAGCTGCATCGCGTGCGTCAGCCGCGGCTGACGGGCGTGATCCTGGTCATCGGCGGCGGCTGGAGCATCGCCACCCTGCCGAACCTGCTGGATCCGACGATGATCGCGGCGCCGATCTACGTGAACATGCTGGTCCTGGGTCTGGGCGCGACATTCAACGGCATTCGCCAGTCGCTGCGGGCCGGTTCGCACTTCGCGCTGCTGCTGTCGACCTGGTGCCTCGTCACCGTGGTGGCCGGTGTCTACGATCTGGCCCTGCAGCAGAACATGGTCGATATCGAGAGCGTGTATCTGACCAACTTTACCGGCGTCGGGTTCACGCTGCTGTTCTGGTACATCATGCTCAGCCGCTACATTGAGGCGCTGGCGACGGCGACGGAGGCGAAGGCGGACCTCGCCCAGCGCCTGGTCCAGCGCGAGGCCGAACTGACCGCCAGCCACGCCCGCCTGCGCGAGATCGAGAACCGCGAGCTGCTGCACCAGGAGCGTCAGCGGCTGATGCAGGACATGCACGACGGCCTGGGCTCGACCCTGGTCACCGCCCTGCGGGCCTTCGAGAACGACCGCGCCACCAATCTGGACGCGGTCGACATCCTGCGCGGCTGCATCGACGATCTGAAGCTGACGATCGACTCGATGGAGCCGGTCGAGACCGACCTGCTTCTGCTGCTGGCCACCCTGCGCTTCCGGCTGCAGCCGCGTCTGGAGGCGGCCGGCGTCAAGCTGCTGTGGAGCGTGGGCGAGGCGCCGCCGCTGGAGTGGCTGGACCAGCGCCACGCCCTGCACATCCTGCGCATCCTGCAGGAGGCCTTCGCCAACATCCTCAAGCACGCCGGCGCGCGCGAGATCGCGGTCGCGGTGCGGGTCGAGGGCGATCAGGTGGTGGTGCGGGTGCAGGACGACGGCCGCGGGTTCGATCCGGCGCGCTCGTCGGGCGGCCGCGGCCTGGCCAACCAGCGTCGCCGCGCCGAGGCGATCGGCGGCGTCATCCGCTGGGAGCCGTCCGGCCAGGGCAGCATCCTGGCCCTGATCCTGCCGGTGCAGAAGCCTCAGAGAGCGATCGCCATCAGGACTTGAGGGCGCGCGCCACGATCGGAGCGAGGGCCTCGCCGATCCGTCTGGCCCCCATGGCGTTCGGGTGGATGCCGTCGCGCTGCATCAGGGCGCGGTCGCCGCGCACTCCCGCCAGGATGTTGGCGTACAGCGGCACGCCGAACTCCTTGGCCAGGCTGGAATAGACGGTGTTGAACTCGCGGGCGTAGGTCGCGCCGATGCTCGGCGGCGCGCCGACCCCGACCAGCACCACCTTGACGCCCCGAGCTTTCAGCTTCTGCAGGATGCCGCGCAGATTGGCCCTGGTCTGGCTGGGCTCGACGCCTTGCAGCAGATCGTTGCCGCCCAGAGCCACCACGCAGACCTTGGTGTCATTGGCGACGCTGAAGCCGACCCGCGCCAGGCCGCCGCCGCTGGTGTCGCCCGAGACGCCGGCCGCCCGGACGAGCGCCGAGGCGCCGAGGCGCGCCAAGGCCGCTTGCAGTTGGGCCGGCATGGCGTCCTTGGCCGGCAGGCCCAGGCCCGCGGTGATGGAATCGCCCAGCACGGTGACGACCGGCGCCTTGGGCGCGGCGGCGATCTGCGTCAGCAGGCCAAGGCCCAGCAAAAAATGGCGGCGGCTGGGAAAACGCTGTGCGGTCGGGCTCATGCCTTCCTATGTAGGTCAGCTGCCGGCGGAACAAGGACCGGTCTTGCAGGAACGCCCATGACCGAGCCCCTGGTTCTCGACGCCGTCGCCCTGACCCTGCCGTCCGCGGCGGGTCCCGTGAACATCCTGCGCGGCGTCGACCTGGTCGTGAATTCCGGCGAGCGCGTCGCCGTGATCGGCCCGTCGGGCTCGGGCAAGTCGTCGATGATCGCGGTCGGGGCCGGACTGGAGGAGCCGACCGCCGGGACGGTGCGGCTGTTCGGCCAGGACCTGGCCAAGCTGGACGAGGACGGACGGGCGAGGTTGCGGCGCGGCCGTGCGGCGCTGGTGTTCCAGTCCTTCCATCTGCTGCCGAACATGACGGCCGAGGAGAACGTCGCCACGCCGCTGGAGATCGCCGGCGCCCGCGACGCCCTGCCGACCGCCCGCGACTGGCTGGCCCGTGTCGGCCTGGCCGGACGCCTGACCCACTATCCGCACCAGCTGTCGGGCGGCGAGCAGCAGCGCGTCGCCCTGGCCCGCGCCCTGGCCGCGCGTCCGGCCCTGCTGTTCGCCGACGAGCCGACCGGCAATCTGGATGGCGCGACCGCCGTCTCGGTGGCCGATCTGATGTTCAACCTCGTCGCCGAGGTGGGCGCGGCCCTGGTCATGGTCACCCACGATCCGGCCCTGGCTGCGCGCGCCGACCGCATCGTGCGCATGGCCGATGGGCGCATCGTCGCGTGAGCCTCTTCTTTTCCAAGGCCCCGCTCGCTTTCCGCCTGGCCGCCCGTGAACTGCGCTCCGGCGTCCGGGGCTTTCGCATCTTCCTGGCCTGTCTGGCGCTGGGCGTCGCCGCCATCGCCGCCGCCGGCTCGACGGCTGACGCCTTCCGCCACGGCCTGGCCAGTCAGGCGCGCGAGATCCTGGGCGGGGACCTGTCGTTCTCGGTCGAGAACCGCGACTTCACTGCTCAGGAGCGGGCGGCCTTCGACAAGCTGGGCGTGACCACCTACGCCGCCGGCGCGCGGGCCATGGCCCAGGCTCCCGGCGGCGAGCGCCGCCTGGTCAGCCTGCGCGGCGTCGATGGCCGCTTCCCCCTGGCGGGAACCGTGCAGCTGGAGGGCGCGCCGAGCCTGGCCGTGGCGCTCGCCGACCGGGATGGCCTGCCCGGGGCGGTGGTCGAGCCGGCCCTGCTGGACCGCCTGAACCTGAAGATCGGCGACCGCTTCGAAGCCGGGTCGCTGACCCTGGTCGTGCGGGCGCGGCTGATCAGCGAGCCCGACGGCCTGTCGCGGGGCTTCTCGATCGCGCCGCGCGTGCTGGTGCGCGAGGCCGTTCTGGAGCGCTCGGGCCTGCTGGCGCCGGGCGGTCTCTCGAACCGCGCGGTGCGGGTCGCCATGCCTGCCGACCAGGACCCGCGGGCAGCGGGCAAGGCCGTGCAGGCAGCGTTCCCGGATGCGCATCTGCGGGTGCGCGACCGCCTGGACAGCGCGCCGGGCGCGCGGCGGCTGATCGACCAGCTGGAGTACTTCCTGGGCTTCATCGGCCTGGCGTCGCTGGTGGCCGGCGGCCTGGGCGTGGCGGGCGCGGTCTCGGCCTATCTGTCGACCCGCGAGCCGGCCATCGCGGTCCTGAAGGCGCTCGGCGCGCGCAGCGGCCTGATCCGCGACCTGCATCTGATCCAGATCGGCGTCCTGGCCCTGCTGGGCGTGACGATCGGCTTGGCGATCGGCGCCGCCGCACCCCTGATTCTTGGCCAGCTGGCCGGCTCCAACCTGCCGATCCCGGCCCTGTTCAAGGTCTATCCCTGGCCGCTGGCCAAGGCCGGGCTGTTTGGGATCCTGGCGGCGGCGGCCTTCTCGCTGATCCCGCTGGCCCGGGCGCGCAGCACCCCGCCGTCGGCCCTGTTCCGTCGCGCCCCCCGCGCGCGCCTGACCTTCGGGCTGGAGACCATCGCGGCGGTCGTCGCCGGCGTCGGGCTGGCGGCCCTGGCCGTGGTCACCGCCCCGACGCCGATGGCGGCCGGGATCATGATCGCCGGCGTCGTGGTCGCCTTCGGCCTGCTGTCGGCGCTGGGACGCCTCGCGGCCTGGGGCGCTGGCAAGGGGCGCGCCTTGACCCGTGGGCCGGCCAAGCTGGGCCTGGCCAATCTGGCCGGACCGCGCTCGGCGGCGCGGACGGCGACCCCGGCCATCGGCCTGGGCGTGGCGCTGCTGGCCTGTGTGGTTCTGATCCAGTCGGCCCTGCTGGCCCAGGTCAGCGACGTGGCCCCTCGCACGGCGCCGGCCATGGTGTTCACCGAGATCCCCGGCGATCGCGCGACCGTCTTCGACGCCACGGTCGCCGGCGTGACCGGCCCGCTGAAGCCCGACGCCTATCTGCGCATGCCGTTCGCCACCGGCCGGATCGTCGCCCTGAAGGGCAAGCCGGTCGACGTTCAGGCCATCAAGCCGTCCGAGCGCTGGGCGTTCGACAACGACATCAGCCTATCCCTGTTCGCCACAGAGCCGAACAACGCCGGCGTGGTGGAGGGGCGCTGGTGGGGCGCGGACTATGCTGGTCCGCCGCAGGTGGCGATGAACATCGAGATCGCCGAAGCCGCCGGCCTGAAGGTCGGCGACAGCATCACCGTCCTGGTGCTGGGCCGTGAGATCGAGGCGAAGATCGCCGCGCTGCGGAAGGTCGACTTCGGCGGCTTCGGGCCCAACTTCGCCCTGATCTTCAACCCGTCGATGCTGGAGGGGGCGGAGCTGCGCAGCGTCGCCATCGCCCGCCTGAGCCGCGGCCACGAGGCGGCCCTGACTCGCGTGCTGGGCCAGACCTTTCCCGGCGTGAACGTGATCAGCGTCCGCGAGCAGCTGGAGTCGGCGGCGGCGCTGTTCGACCGCCTGGCGCTGGCTGTCCGCGGCGCGGCCGCCGTCGCCGCCCTGGCCGGTCTTCTGGTGCTGGCCGGAGCCATCGCCGCCGGGGCGCGAGCCCGGGCCCGCGAGGCTGCGACCCTGAAGGTGCTGGGCGCCACCCGCGGCCAGATCCTGCTGGCCTACGTCATAGAATATGGCGCGGTGGGGCTGATCGCCGGCGCGGCCGGGGTGCTGTTCGGCTTCGCGGCCGCCTGGCCGGTGGTGGTCAAGGTGTTCAAGGCCAGCTGGAGCGTCGACTGGGGCGGCGTGCTGGTCCTGCTGGGCGGCGCGACCTCGCTGGCGACCCTGGGCGGCTTGATCGCTGCGGCCCTGGCGCTGTCCCAACGTCCCGCGCCGGTCCTGCGCGGGGACTGATCCCAGCCCTTCGGCGGTTCCCCGAAAACGCCGCGCACGGCGCGATGGCGCACGACGGCGTTTGACGATCTCGTATTATTCTGATTTATCATTTTAATGAGACGCAACGACGTTTCGACAAAATGAGGTCGCTCGGCCGCGCCGAGGCGACCCCTTGCATTCGGAGGGAACTATGACTTGCAGCAGCGACGGCGGTCGGAGCCGGGCTCTCAATAAGCTGATGATCGGCGCCAGCCTGGGCGTCCTGGGCCTGGCGATCCTGCCGACGGCGGCCTGGGCTCAAGCCGTGGAGCCGGATGCGGTCGACGAAATCGTCGTCACCGGCCTGCGCGCCAGCCTGACGCGCGCCATCGACGTCAAGCGCAACTCATCGGTCATCGTCGACTCGATCGCCTCGGAAGACCTGGGCAAGTTCCCCGACAGCAACGTCGCCGAATCGCTGCAGCGCATCACCGGCGTCTCGATCGACCGCAGCGGCGGCGAAGGCCGCTTCGTGACGGTCCGCGGCTTTGGCCCCTCGTTCAACAACGTGCTGGTCAACGGCCGCACCCTGGCCACCGAAAACGCCGGCCGCCAGTTCAGCTTCGACCTTCTGGCCGCCGAGCTGATCTCGGGCGCCGATGTCTACAAGAGCAACAACGCCACCCTGCAAGAGGGCGGCATCGGCTCGACCATCAACGTCAAGACGGCGCGCCCGTTCGACACCCGCGGCACCAAGGGCATCCTCAGCGCCAAGGCCAATTACGAGGACCTGTCGGGCAAGGCCGCGCCGGAAGTGTTCGGCCTGTTCTCGACGCGCCTGGCCGACGATCGCATCGGCCTGCTGGGCTCGGTCTCGTACCAGAAGCGCAAGGCGCGGGTCGATACGGCCGCCACCAACGGCTACTTCCGCACCACGGCGGGTTCGGGCGCCGGCGCCCTGACCAACGTGCTGTTCCCGTCGAACTACGACCAGATCTCGGACCTGCAGGACCGCGAGCGCATCGGCGTGACCGGCACCGCCCAGTTCCGGGCCACGGACACCCTGACCCTGTCGGTGGACGCGCTGTACAACAAGTTCACCGTCGCCTCGACGGCCAACAGCGTGGGTCACTTCTTCTCGCCGGCCGACGCCAGCGCCATCACGCTGGACGCCAACCGCACGGTCACCAAGTTCTCGCAGAACACCAACTCGCACACCGACTATGTCAGCCGTACGTTCAACCGGCCGACCAAGCTGCGGGCCGTTGGCTTCAACGCCGACTGGAACCCGACCGAGCAGATCACCGTCAAGTTCGACACCGCCTACTCGAAGGCCGAGTCCAACAACGGCGGCAACGAGATCTTCGCGGTCATCGGTTTCACCAACCCGGCCACCTTCACCGGCAACGGCTCCAACGCGCCCAGCCTGACGACCGGCAGCAGCATCACCAACCCCGCCGTCGGCCGCGCCCACTTCGCCACGCGCGAAGGCGTCAATGTGGCTGAGTCGGTCTACGAGACCCGCCTGGATACCGAATTCCGCACCGACTACGACGTGTTCAAGAAGCTGCGCTTCGGCGGCATCTTCACCGATCGCAAGAAGCAGAACGCCCTGGTCCGCTCGGACAACGACGTCGGCTGCGCCTATTGCGGCTATGGCATCCCGGTGCCGGCCGGCCTGTTGAAGCCGTTCGATCCGGGCTCGTTCCTGAGCGGCGAGAGCGGCACGTTCCCGCGCCAGTGGCTGTCGTTCAACGCCGAGGACTACTTCAAATTCCTGGAGTCGGCCGCGGCCGGCAACGCCCAGGACGTCGCCGCCGGTCGCCCGGCCGGCGCCACGGCCGCCTTCGTCGCGTCGAAGAACGGCTATGCCGCCACTCGCCAGCCCTCGGCCTACGACGTCCGCGAGAAGATCGCCGGCGGCTATGTCCAGGCCGACTTCGAAGCCACCATCGGCGGCCTGCCCTGGAGCGCCACGGCCGGCCTGCGCTACGTCCACACCCAGCTGACCTCGAACGGCACCCAGCAGACCCTGCTGGACCTGCTGCCGATCCTCGGCGACAGCACCGCCTACACGGCCGTGTTCGCCGCCACCTCGGCGCCGGTGTCGCAGAGCACGTCCTATGACGACTTCCTGCCGTCGCTGAACGTCAAGGTCGACGTCACGCCGGACGTCGTGGTTCGCCTGGCCGCGACCAAGACCCTGTCGCGCGCCAACCTGACGGACGTGGCCCCGCGCATCACCTTCACCAGCCTGCGTCCGGGCAACCTGGCGGCCAGCGGCGGCAATCCGCAGCTGAAGCCCTTCAAGTCGACCAACTTCGACGCCTCGGCCGAGTGGTACTACCAGGAGGCCGGCTATCTGACGGCGGGCGTGTTCTACAAGCGCATCGACGACTTCATCGTCAGCTCGCTGGGCGCGGAGACCTTCACCGTCGCCAATTCGGCGGGCAACTTCCCGGGCGGCTCGGCGACGTTCAACGTGCTGCGTCCGCGCAACGCCCAGAGCGCCGACGTCTACGGCCTGGAAGTGGGCTTCCAGCACACCTTCAGCTACCTGCCCGCGCCGTTCGACGGCCTGGGGATCACGGCCAACGCCACGATCGTCGACAGCAAGGCCAACCTGACCGCCGCCGCCTCGACCTTCGCGCTGGAAGGCCTGGGCGACAGCCAGAACCTGGTCGGCTTCTACGCCAAGGGTCCGATCGAGGTGCGCGTGGCCTATAACCGCCGCGACGGCTTCATCAGCACCGCGGCCAACGGCACGGGCGGCGAGCCGATCTTCACCAAGACCCAAGGCCAGATCGACGCCCAGGCCCGCTACGCCTTCTCGGACAACTTCTCGGTCTTCGTGGAGGGCACCAACCTCAACGGCGCCGAGACCCGGACCGTCGGCAACTACGAGAACCAATTCCTGAGCCTGGTGGACACCGGCCCGCGCTACGCGGTCGGCCTGCGCGCTCAGTTCTGATCGACCGGCCGGGGGCCCCGCGCTCCCGGCCGACCTCGAGAGCGCGCTTTCGGGCGCGCGTTTCTTCCCCAACTACCTGCGAAAAGGGCGGCTCCTCCCCGGAACCGCCCTTCTTTTTGTCTTCTGCCGTGGGGCGAACATCTCACCCCGCCCCCCTCCCCGAGTCCCCCGCGAAGGCGGGGGTCCAAGCTGAAGATCGGGGTGTGGCGAGGCGGTGGATCACCTTGAAACGCGGCTTGGATCCCCGCCTTCGCGGGGAAACTCGGGTTAAGGACCTCAGCCCTGACGCGACAGGTGCAGGATGAAGCCCGACTGCGGGTGCAGGCGCGGCAGTTGCAGGCCCACGGCCATCAGCGCGCGGCCATCCAGCACGACGCCGTCGACCAGGGCCTCGATCAGGGGCGAACGCAGCGGCGGGGCCTTCGGCCAGACCAGGGTCACGACGTAAGTTGCGGACGGGTCCAGGCCCGTCAGCTTCAGTCGGCCGGCGAAATAGGCGTCCTGCTCGCGGATCAGCGTGTAGGCGAACAGGGCTTCCGAGCCGTCCTGAGCGACGATGCCGAAGGCGTTCTCGTTCTCCGGACGATCCAGGCGGTGCAGCGCGCCGGTGTGGATCAGCTCGCGGAACAGCTTGTGCAGCGCCACGCCCTTGGCCAGCTCGGCGCGCTCTTCCGGCGTCAGGATCAGCAGGTTGGCTTCGATGCCGAAGTGGCCGAACAGGGCCGTCTGCACGCGGGTGGCCATCGACACCCGCCGCCCGGTGATGTGGCAGTCGGTCGGACCGACGTGAGCGCCCATCAGCTCGGCGGGCAGGAACATCGACAGGCCCTTCTGGATCGACAGGCGGTCCAGCGCGTCGTTGCTGTCCGAGGTCCAGACTCGGTCGGTGCGCTCCAGGATGGCGAAGTCGGCGCGCCCGCCGCCCGAGGCGCAGCTCTCGATCTCGACGGCGGGATGGGCGGCGCGCAGGCGATCCAGCACCTCATACAGGCCCGCGATGTGGGCGTGGACGCCGCCGGCCCCGTCCGCGCCGCCCTGGTGGCTGATGTCGCGGTTCATGTCCCACTTGAGGTAGGCGATCGGGTGCTCGGTCAGCAGCGCGTCCAGGCGGCCATAGAGATGCTCGCGCACCTCGGACCGGCCGAAGTCCAGCACCAGCTGGTTGCGGAACGACAGTTGCGGCGCGGGCGGGCAGCCCAGCACCCACTCGGGATGGGCGCGGAAGAGGTCGCTGTCGGGATTGACCATCTCCGGCTCGACCCACAGGCCAAACTCCATGCCGGCGGCCAGCACGCGATCGGTCAGGGGCTTGAGGCCCTGCGGATAGACGCCCTCGTCGACGGTCCAGTCGCCCAGGCCGGCGTTGTCGCTGCGGCGGCCCTTGAACCAGCCGTCGTCCAGCACGAAGCGCTCGGCCCCGATCGCGGCGGCGGCGTCGACCAGCTGCGCCAGGCGCTCCTGGTCGTGGTCGAAATAGACCGCTTCCCAGGTGTTGTAGTGCACAGGACGCGGCTTGGCCCGCAGGCGCTGGTGTTGCGGGCGGGCGCGCACCCAGGCGTGATAGGCCTGGGACGTGCCGCTGAGGCCGGTGTCCGAATAGGCTGCATAGAGCGTCGGGGAGGCGTACTCGGCGCCGGGGGCCAGGCGCAGTTCGCCGGGCATGAACAGCTCGCCCATCTGCACGAAAGCGCGGGCGTCCGACAGGGTCTCGGCGACGATGCGGTGGTTGCCGCTGGCGGCCAGGTGGAAGCCATAGACCTCGCCGGCGGCTTCTCCGCAGGGCGCGCATTCGACGATCAGGCCTGGGAAGGCGTCGTGCGAGGTGCGACCGCGGCGGTTCTCACGCACCGTGGCGCCCTGGCCCAGCGGCGTGCGGCGCAGCTGGAACTCTCCGGCCCAGCGGCCGTCGAAATTGATCAGGTGGCTGGCGCTGGCGGGCAGGGGGATGGTCGGGGCGGCGCAGGCGTCCACGGTCAGGACCGTGTCGCCGGCGTTGGCGATCCGGGTCGAGGCGACCAGCACGTCCTGGTCGGGACGCAGTTCCAGCCGGTGGGTCAGGACGACGCCGGTCGTGTTGTCGCGCGACACGATCTCGACCGTGGCGGCGTCGATGGGGTCCACGCGCTCGATGCGGGTCCAGGTCGCCCAGCCCTGGCCGTCGCGGTGCGCCCGCAGCCCCGGCGTGCCCGGAAAGCCCTGGCCCGCCAGCGGCGTCAGCGACAGCGGCGCGGCCACGGCGGGCGAGCAGGGGGCTTCCTCACGCGCGGCCATCAGCGCCAGCGACAGCGGGTCCAGATCAGCCGCCAGTTTCGGCCCCCAGTGCAGGATGGCTGGCGCGCCATCGCGGCAGTCGACGATCAGGGTCGAGGCCTTGCCATCGAGCCGGACGAAGGACGGAGAACTGGACATGGCGGACCTGCGAGGCAGAGATGGGGAGGGGGCGTCAGCGACGTGGCGAAGGTTGACGCTCGCTTTTTATAGGATAAATAAGACTGAAGAAAAGGCGCTCATTTAAAGGCGCCGGGAGTGAGACATGCTGGGCGTTTGCTACTACCCGGAACAATGGCCGACCAGCCTCTGGCGCGAGGATGCGCGCCGGATGAAGGCCCTGGGCCTGACCTATGTCCGGATCGGCGAATTCGCTTGGTCGCGCTTCGAGCCGCAGCCCGGGACCTACGACTTCGCCTGGTTCGACCAGATCATCGACATCCTGACCGAGGCTGGCCTGAAGGTGGTCATCGGCACGCCGACGGCGACGCCGCCCAAGTGGCTGATCGACCTTCATCCCGAGATCCTGCCGGTTGATCCCGACACCGGCCGTACGCGCGGCTTCGGCTCGCGCCGCCACTACGACTTCTCCAGCGAGACCTATCTGCGCGAGAGCGAGCGCATCGTCCTGGCCCTTGCCGAGCGCTATGGCCAGCACCCCGGCGTCGTCGGCTGGCAGACCGACAACGAGCTCAGCTGCCACGAGACAACGCTCAGCGCCTCGCCGGCCGCCCGCACGGCGTTCCAGGCCTGGTGCGCCAAGCAGTACGAGAACATCCAGGCGCTGAACACGGCCTGGGGCAATGTCTTCTGGTCGATGGAGTATCGCAGCTTCGACGAGATCGAGCTGCCAGTCGGCGCGGTCACCGAGACCAGCCCGGCCCATCGCATGGCCTATCGCCGGTTCTCGTCGGACCAGGTGGCAGCCTTCCACGACGCCCAGGTGAAGATCCTGCGCGCCCATTCGCCGGGCCGCTTCGTGACTCACAACTTCATCCCGATGAACGAGACGGGCGTCGACAACTACGCCGTGGCTGCCGATCTCGATTTCGCCGCCTACGACAACTACCCGCTGGGCCGCACCGACCTCTTGATGGCGCACGAGCCGGCCGAGGTGTTCGCGCCCTACATGCGCACCGGCCATCCGGACTTCGGGACCTTCTTCTTCGACCAGACCCGCGGCCTGGCTCCGGGCGCGTTCTGGATCATGGAGCAGCAGCCGGGTCCGGTGAACTGGGCCAACCACAATCCGCGCCCGCTGCCCGGCATGGTGCGGCTGTGGACCCTGGAGGCCTTCGCCCACGGCGCCGGCGTCGTCAGCTACTTCCGCTGGCGCCAGGCCCCGTTCGCCCAGGAGCAGATGCACGCGGGCCTGCTGCGTCCCGACAGCACGCACGCGGCCGCCTGGCCCGAGGTCGAGGCGGTGGTGCGCGAACTGGCTGGTCTGGATCTGGATCAGAACCCGACCGCCCGCGCCAAGGTCGCCCTGATGGTCGACGTCCAGGCCCAGTGGTTGGGCGAGATCGAACGCCAGGCGCTGAGCTACGACTATACCCAGGTGCTGCTGGACCACTATCGCGCCTTGCGGGCCCTGGGCGTGGACGTCGACTTCGTCGATCCGAACGGCGACGTGTCGGATTACGCCCTGGTCGTCGTGCCGGCCCTGATGAACCCGCAGCCCGAGACGCTCGCCCGCCTGAAGGCCTCGTCGGCCATCGTCGTGTTCGGTCCGCGCTCGGGGGCCAAGACCCATGACGTCACCCTGCCCGAGGGCCTCCCGCCTGGACCTCTGCGCGAACTGCTGCCGATCCGCGTGCTGTCGGTCGAGACCCTGCGTCCCGACTGCCCGGCCGCCTTCGCCTGGAACGGTCAGGTCTATCCCGGCAAGACCTGGCGCGAGGAGATCGAAGTCGCCGGCGACGCCCAGGTCATCGCCCGCTTCGACGAGGGTGATCCCGCCGTCGTGCGCGCCGGCAAGGCGCTCTATGTCGCCAGCCTTAGCGACCGCCGCTTCCTGACCGACTTTCTGGAAGGCCTGTGCGCCGAGGCCGGCGTCGCCACCCAGCGGCTGGCGGCCGATGTGCGGATCCGCCGTCGCGGCGGCCTGACCTTCGCTTTCAACTACGGGGCCGAGCCGGTCGCCGCGCCGGCCCCGCAGGGCGCCAAGTTCGTGATCGGCGGCGAGACCATCGCCCCGCGTGACCTGGCCGTCTGGACCAGCGCCGCGTGACCCGCCTCGTCGCCCTGGCTCTGAGCCTCGCCCTGCTGGCGTCCGCCGCCCAGGCCGGGGAGGTTCTGGCCGACGGGCCGTTGCTATCGCGGGCAGGCGATTATCCCGTCGGCGTACGGGTCCTGACCCTGACGAACCCGGGTCAACCCGACCTGATGGCCAGCGACCTTATGGCTGGAACCATCGCTCGCCGCGATCGCGTGCTGCCGGTGACGGTCTGGTACCCGGCGGCCAAGCCCGCCGCCGACGCGGCCAAGGCTGAATACAGGCGCCCCGGCCCGACGCCGGCCGCGCCCGACGTCCCCTACAAGACCGGCGCCGCCTATGCCGACGCCAAGCCGGTGCGCGGCCAGCATTTCCCGCTGGTGGTGCTGTCTCATGGCTATCGCAACTGGGCGACCAGCTTCAGCGACCTGGCGGAGAACCTCGCCTCGAAGGGCTATGTCGTGGCCTCGATCGAGCACCGCGACCTGGAGCCCTCGGCCTTGCCGGTCCCGCAGCTGTCGTTCGCCACGGTGCTGATCACGCGCGTCGCCGACCAGCGCTTCGTCCTCGACGCGCTGCAAAAGCAGGCCGGCGAAGGTCCGCTGAAGGACGTCTACGATCCCGCCAACGCGGCTCTGGTCGGCTATTCGATGGGCGGCTTCGGCGCGCTGACGACGATGGGCGCGGGGCTGGACCCGCAAGGCCCGCTGTATGGCCTGGTCCCGCACGCCTTGCTCAAGCCCTTCACCACGCTGGATCCGAGTTTCGCGGCCGGCGCGCCCAAGGGCGTCAAGGCGCTGGTCGCCTTCGCCCCGTGGGGCGGCTCGCCGCCGTTGCGGGCCTGGAGCGCGCAAGGCCTGGCGGCGGTGACCACGCCGTCCCTGCTGATCGTCGGCGATCAGGACGATGTCAGCGGCTACGACCAGGGCGTCTCCTGGCTCTATGCCGGCCTGACCCGCGCCGACCGCTACCTGCTGACCTACGAGAACGCCCGCCACAACATCGCGCTGAACGGCGTGACGCCCGAGCAGGCCAATGACTTCCAGGCCATCGAGCGCCACGAAGAGCCGGTCTGGCGGCGCGACCGCATCCTGGCGATCAACAGCCACTTCCTGACGGCCTTCCTCGACGCCAAGCTGAAGGGCGACGCGGCGCACGGCGCCTATCTGGCCGCGCCCACGCAGAAGGCCTCGGACGGCGCCTGGCCGCTGGCCCAGGGCGCGTCGGTCGGCGGTCAGTTCGCGGGTCCCGACGACAAGACGACCGCCGGCTACTGGCCGGGCTTCCAGCGCCGCTGGGCCCTGGGCCTGCAACTGCGCCACGACACCGCTTCTACCCAAAACCAATAAGAACCACCGGAAACGCCCACGCCATGCATCTGCAGACCACGCAAGCCTGGATCGCGCTGGGCCTCACCGCCCTGATCGGCCTGATCACCTACCTCAAGTGCCGGGGGCAAGGCCGCGGGGCCGAGGGCGGCAACAAGGAGTTCTTCCTGGCGGGCGGCGGCCTGTCCTGGATGTTCGTGGCCGGCTCGATCACCATCACCAATCTCAGCACCGACCAGCTGGTCGGCATGAACGGCAACCAGATGGCCTTGCTGGCCTGGTGGGAGCTGTCGGGCGTGGTGGGCCTGTCGATCCTGGCCTGGGTGTTCCTGCCGATCTACTACAAGCACAACTGCACCACGGTGACCGAGCTTCTGGAGAAGAAGTACGGGCACGTCGGGGTGCGCTCGACGATCGGCACCATCTTCCTGATCGGCAACGTCGTCATCTACCAGCCGATCATGCTGTACACCGGCGCGCTGATGATGAAGTCGATGTTTGGCCTGGACATCCCGATCATGGTGCTGGCCCTGGCCTTCGCCGTCGCCGGCTCGCTCTACGCGATCTTCGGGGGCCTGCGCGCCGTCGCCGTCACCGACACCTACAGCGGCATCCTGCTGCTGGGCATGTGCATGCTGGTGGTGTTCCTGTCGCTGCAGGCGATCGGCTTCGACTTCAGCGGCATTCCGCCCGAGCGCCTGACCATGATCGGCGGCAACGACTCGCCGCTGCCCTGGCACGTGCTGCTGACCGGTATGATCTTCATCCAGATGTTCTACTGGTCGACCAACCAGACCATCACCCAGCGGGCCATGGCTGCGCCCAATCTGAAGGAAGCCCAGAAGGGCGTCTTCGCCGCCACCGTCGTGCGCCTGCTGATCGTGCCGCCGATGGTCGTGATCCCCGGCATCGTCTCCTACAAGCTGTTCGGACACCTGGGCGACCAAGCCTATGGCAAGATCGTCTGGCACGTGCTGCCCAACTGGATGTCGGGCATCTTCGCCGCCGCCATCGCCTCGGCCGTGCTGGCCCACTTCGCCAGCGTGCTGAACTCGTCGGCCGCTCTCTATGTCTGTGACCTGCACGAGAAGTACGTGAACCCCAAGCCGAACGTGCCGCGCCTGAGCATGCTGGTCAGCATCGCTTTCGTGGTCCTCTCGCTGTTGCTGGTGCCGGTCTATGACGGGGCCGAGAGCATCATCAACCTGGTGCAGAAGCTGAACGGCCTGACCAGCATGCCGGTGCTTTCGGTGTTCATCGTCGGCCTGCTGTTCCGCAATGTCGACGCTCGGGCGGCCATCGCCGGCCTGGTGTTCGGGGTGGCGCTGTATGCGGTCTTCAGCTTCGTCTGGGCGCCGCTGCACTATATCCACATGATGTTCATCACCCTCTGGACGACGGTGGCGTTCGCGCTGCTGCTGAACCGCTGGGTCTTCGGCAAGCAGGCCGAGTTCATCCTGCCCCGCAAGGTCGCCGCCGTCTGAGCCTTTGGGACGCAAGCGCGTTCCAAGGGGCCGAAGCTAGAGTACGAGTAGAATGACCACCGACATCCTCCATGACCTCGCCGTCGTCGGCGGCGGCGTCAACGGTTGCGGCATCGCGCGTGACGCCGTGGGACGGGGCGCGTCGGTGGTGCTGTTCGAACAGGGTGACCTGGCCGGCGCGACGTCGTCGGCCTCGACCAAGCTGATCCATGGCGGCCTGCGCTATCTGGAGCACTACGAGTTCCGGCTGGTCCGCGAGGCGCTGATGGAGCGCGAGGTGCTGTGGGCCTTGGCCCCTCACCTGGTGCAGCCGCTGCGCTTCGTGCTGCCGCATCACCAGGGCCTGCGGCCGCGCTGGATGCTGCGGATCGGCCTCTTCCTCTACGACCACCTGGGCGGCCGCCATCAGCTGCCGCTGACCAAGAGCCTGGACCTGCGCCGCGATCCGGCCGGTGCGCCGCTGGATCCGCGCTTCACCAAGGCCTTCGAATATTCCGACTGCCGCGTGGACGACGCTCGCCTGGTGGCGCTGAACGCCCTGGACGCGGCCGAGCGCGGGGCGGCCATCCACGTCCGCACCAAGGTCACCGCCGTCGAGCGCCTGGCTGACCACTGGCGGATCACCGCGACCGCCGAGACGGGCGAAACCGTCGTCACCCGCGCCCGGTCTCTGATCAACGCCGCCGGCCCCTGGGTCGACAAGCTGACCGGCCTCACCGGCCTGAAGGCCCCCGCCGGCATCCGCCTGGTGCGGGGCAGCCACATCGTCGTGCGCAAGCTGTTCGACCACGATCGCGCCTACATCTTCCAGAACGGCGATGGGCGGATCATCTTCGCCATTCCGTATCAGGACGATTTCACCCTGATCGGCACCACCGACGCCGACCACCATGGCGATCCCGGCCAGGTCACGGCCACTGACGAGGAGGTCGCTTACCTCTGCGAGGCCGTCAGCGAATACCTGGCCAAGCCGGTGACGCCGGCCGAGGTCGTCTGGCGCTATGCCGGCGTGCGGCCGCTGCTGGACGACGGCGCCTCCGACGCCCAGGAGGCGACCCGCGACTACGTGCTGAGCCTGGATGCGCCTCACGGCGCCGCGCCGGGCCTCAGCGTATTCGGCGGCAAGATCACCACCTATCGCAAGCTGGCCGCCGCGGCGCTGGACGAGATCGGCCCGCATATGGGCGTTTCTCTGAGCCCGGCCTGGACCCACGCCTCGACCCTGCCGGGCGGTGACCTGCCGAGCGGCCTGGACGCCTTCATCGCGGGTCTGTCCGCGCGCTATCCGGCTCTGGACCCGGCGACCTTGCGGCGCCTGGCCAAGGCCTATGGCAGCCGCATCGACCGGGTGCTGGACGGGGATTGGGGCCAGCACTTCGGCGCAGGCCTCTACGAAGCCGAAGTGCGCTACCTGATGGCCGTCGAATGGGCGCGGACCGCCGACGACGTGCTGTGGCGGCGCAGCAAGCTGGGCTTGCGACTGGACGACGCCCAGGTCGCCGCCCTCGACCAGTTCATGCGGGCCGCTTGAGCCGATGACCCAGCCGATCCTCGTCATCGACCAGGGCACGACTTCGTCGCGCGCCATCCTGTTCTCGCCGGACCTGCAGATCCTGGGCGTGGCTCAGCGCGAGTTCCCCCAGCACTTCCCCGCCTCCGGCTGGGTCGAGCATGATCCCGAAGACCTGTGGTCCTCGGCGCTGGACGTCGCCCGCGAGGTGCTGGCCAAGACTGGAACCGCGCCTGACGCCGTGGCCGCTATCGGCGTCGCCAACCAGCGCGAGACGGTGGTGGTCTGGGACCGCGCCACGGGCAAGGCGATCCACAACGCCATCGTCTGGCAGGACCGCCGCACGACCGACATCTGCGACCGCCTGCGCGCAGCCGGCCACGAGCCGCTGATCGCCGAGCGCACCGGCCTGCTGATCGACCCCTATTTCTCGGCCACCAAGATCGCCTGGATCCTCGACAACGTCCCCGGCGCGCGAGCCCGCGCCAAGGCCGGCGAGCTGGCTTGCGGCACGGTCGACAGCTTCCTGCTGTGGCGGCTGACCGGCGGCAAGGTCCACGCGACCGACGCCACCAACGCCTCGCGCACCCAGCTGCTGAACATCCATACCGGCCAGTGGGACGAGACCCTGCTGGACCTGTTCGGTGTCCCCGCCGCCCTGCTGCCGGACGTTCGCGACAGCGCGGGCGACTTCGGCGAGACCGCGCCCGAGGCGCTGGGCGCTATCATCCCGATCCGCGGGGTGGCCGGCGACCAGCAGGCGGCCTTGGTGGGGCAGGCCTGTTTCGCGCCCGGCATGGCCAAGGCCACCTACGGCACCGGCTGCTTCGTGCTGCTTAATACCGGCGACAAGCCGGTGGCCTCGCGTCATCGCCTGCTGACCACGGTCGCCTATCAACTGGACGGAAAGCGGACCTACGCGCTGGAGGGCTCGATCTTCATCGCCGGGGCGGCCCTGCAATGGCTGCGCGACGGGCTGGGGGTGCTGGCCAGGGCCGAGAACGCCGACGCCATGGCGCGCGCGGCGGCGGCCGACCCCGGGCTCTATATGGTGCCGGCCTTCGTGGGCCTGGCCGCGCCCGACTGGCGGCCGGATGCGCGCGGGGCGATCTTCGGCCTGACCCGCGCCACCGGCCCCAACGAGCTGGTCCGGGCGGCGCTGGAGAGCGTGTGCTTCCAGACCCGCGACCTGATCGAGGCGATGTCGGCCGAGGACGCCGACGCCGAGTGGTCGATCAAGCTGCGCGTCGACGGCGGCATGAGCGCCTCGGACTGGATGCTGCAGACCCTGGCCGACACGCTGGACAAGACCATCGATCGTCCGGAAGTGCGTGAGGCCACTGCGCTTGGCGCGGCCTGGCTGGCGCGGCGCGGACTGACCGGCGAGGCCGGCGACGACTTCTGGCGCCGCGACCGCGCCTTCACCCGCCAACCCGACGCCGCCATCGGCCCCACCCGCATCCAGGGTTGGCGCCGGGCCGTGGCCGCGGTGATCTCGATGGCGGAGGTTTAGGCCCTCCACCCCAAAAACCCGAGTTTCCCCGCGAAGGCGGGGATCCAAGCGGCGTTTGGGGAGGATCTACGGCCCTCGACAGACCTGGGATTCAGTTTGGATCCCCGCCTTCGCGGGGAAGCTCGGATTAAGAGTTACAGCTTCGCGAGCCGCCCACCGTCGACCTCAAGCGCCGCGCCGCTGACAAAGCGGGCGTCGTTCGAGGCCAGGAACAGCACCGGGCCTGCGATGTCATCGGGCTGACCAACGTCGCCGGGAGACAGCACTTCGGCGCCAGACTTGATGTTGGGGCTGTCCCACAGCATCGGGGTGTTGATCGCGCCGGGCAGGATGGCGTTGGCGCGGATCCCCTTCTCGCGGCCCTCGATCGAGGTCGTGCGGGTCAGGCTGAGCAGGGCCGCCTTGGCCGCCGCATAGGGGGCGATGTCGGGGCTGGTCTGGCGGGCGTGGATCGAGGCGATGTTGACGATCGCCCCGCCCGGCCCCATCCGCCGCAGCGCCTGAGCGGTGAAGAACGCCGCGCCCAGCAGATTGACGTCCAGCAGCCGCCGCCACTCCGCGCCGGTGAACGCGGCGATCGGCTTGAAGATCATCATGCCGGCGACGTTGACCACCACCCGCAGGTCGCCGTGCGCGGCCATCGACGCCTCGACCGCCGCGTCGACGGCGGCTTCGTCGCCGATGTCGCAGGCCAGTGACAGCACGCCGCCGGCCCCGAGGGCCAGCAGTTCGTCCCGCACCGTCCCGTCGTCTTCGCGCAGGTCGATCAGGGTCAGGCGCGCGCCTTGGGCGGCGAAGCGGCGGGCCGTCGCCAAGCCGATGCCCCCCAGGGCGCCGGTGATGACGACGCCGCGATCCTTGAACTCAGGCGCTACCATTCGCGCACGCTGCCGTCCTGGCCGCGCCAGACCGGATTGCGCCAGGTCGGCGCATCCTTGGCGGCCTCACGGACCATGGCCTCGTCGATCTCGACGCCCAGGCCGGGGCCTTGCAGCGCCGCGACCATGCCGTCCTTCACGTCGAAGACTTCCGGATTGGTCATGTAGCTCAGCAGGTCGTGACCCACGTTGTAGTGGATGCCCAGCGACATCTCCTGGATCACGAAGTTGGGCGTCGAGACGGCCAGCTGGAAGCAGGCCGCCAGGGCCATCGGACCCAGCGGGCAGTGCGGTGCGACGCCCACGTCATAGGCCTCGGCCATGGCGGCGATGCGCCGGCATTCCGACAGGCCGCCCGCGTGTGACAGGTCCGGCTGGATGATGTCGACCGCGGCCGCTTCCAGGAACGGCTTGAAGTCCCAGCGGCTGTAGAGGCGCTCGCCCAAGGCGATCGGCAGGTGGGTCAGCTTGGAGATCTGGACGATGGCCTCGACATGTTCCGAGAGCAGCGGCTCCTCGATGAACAGCGGGTTCAGCGGCTCCAGGGCGGCGATCAGTTGCTTGGCCATCGGCTTGTGCAGGCGGCCGTGGAAGTCGACGCCGACGTCCAGGCCCTGGGCCTTGACCGTCTCGACCCGCTCCAGCGCCTCGGCGAAGACCTGCGCGCCTTCCAGGCGGCAGACGTCGCTGGTGGCGTTCATCTTCACGGCCTTGAAGCCCTGGGCCAGGCGCGCCTTGGCGGCCTCGCCCACTTCGTCGGGACGGTCGCCGCCGATCCAGGCATAGACCGGCACGCGGTCGCGAACCTGGCCGCCCAGCAGTTGCCAGACCGGCACGCCCAGCCGCTTGCCCTTCAGGTCCCACAGCGCCTGGTCCAGGCCCGACAGGGCCGACATCAGCACCGGACCGCCGCGGTAGAAGCCGGCGCGATAGGCGACCTGCCAGACGTCCTCGATATTGTTGGCGTCGGCGCCGATGAAGCGTTCGCGCAGCGAGGCGAACGCCCCGTCCACGGCCTCGGCATGGCCTTCCAGGCTGGCTTCGCCCCAGCCAATGGCGCCGTCATGGGTCTCGACGCGGACGAACAGCCAGCGCGGCGGGACCCGGAAGGTCTCGATCTTGGCGATACGGGTCGGGCCGGCGCCGACGTCGAGGTCTCCGAAACGCGCCCCCGTCATGGACGAACCGCCGAATTGCTGGCGCAGCGGGGACGAAACCGCATCGAAAAACTCCCGATCATAGCTGTGCCCGGTCTGCGCCGGACGTCAGACCTAGCTATGCCGGGAGGCGCGACATCGTCAAACTTTTTATCATATTAATAGGTCAATATGGACAGAAGGTCGCGAGCGACGTTAGTTTGCGGCGAACGCGCCACTCGGAGACTTAAGACGCCATGACGACCTGGACCTCGGTGCTCGAGACCCTGCCGCTGGTGGCGATCCTGCGCGGCCTCAAGCCTGATGAGGCGGTCGAGGTCGGCGAAGCCCTGGTCGCCGCCGGCTTCCGCTGCCTGGAGGTGCCGCTGAACTCGCCCCAGCCGCTGGACAGCATTCGCCGCCTGCGCGACGCCCTGGGCGACCGCGCCATCGTCGGGGCCGGCACGGTGCTGTCGCCGCGCGCCGTCCAGGAGGTCGCCGACGCCGGCGGTCAGATCATCATCTCGCCCAACAGCAATCCCGACGTGATCGCCGCGACCAAGGCCGCCGGCCTGATCTCGTTCCCGGCCTTCTTCACGCCGACCGAGGCCTTCGCGGCCATCGACGCCGGGGCTGACGCCCTGAAGCTGTTCCCCGCCGAGACCGCCGGTCCTGCGACGCTGAAGGCGATCAAGGCCGTGCTGCCGCCCGCCGTGCCGGTGTTTCCTGTCGGCGGCGTGGATCCGCGCAACCTGGCGGCCTGGCGCGCGGCCGGGGCCAACGGCTTCGGCCTGGGCTCGGCGCTCTACAAGCCCGGCCAGACCGCAGCCCAGGTCGGCGTAGCCGCCGAGGCCTTCGTCGCGGCGTGGAAGGCCTCGACCTGATGGGCGATCTCATCGTCTTCGGCGATTGGGGCACCAGCCGTTTGCGCCTCTCGCTGTTCGACGGCGACGCCAAGCTGGCCGAGACCGACGGCCCGGGCATTGGCGCCCTGACGGCCTCGCCCGCCGAGACCCTGCTGCAGGCCCTGGCGCCGTGGCGCGCCGAGCACGATCTGAAGCGCGTGATCCTTTGCGGCATGGCCGGCTCGCGCAGCGGCGTGATCGAAGCGCCGTATGCGGAATGTCCCGCCGACGCTGCGGCCTGGCTCGTCCAGGCGGCCGAGCTGGCGCTGGATGGTCTGGACATCCGCGTCGCGCCTGGCCTGGCGGGAACGGCTGCAAACGGCGCGCCCGACGTCATGCGCGGCGAGGAAGCCCAGATCTTCGGCGCTATGGCGCTGCGGCCCGACTTGGCGCAAGGCGAGCGCTGGTTCGTCCTGCCCGGCACCCACAGCAAGTGGGCCCGGGTCCGTGACGGCCGGGTGCTGGGCTTCCAGACCTTCCTGACCGGCGAGCTCTTCGCCCTGCTGACCGAGCGCTCCAGCCTGCTGATGGGGGCGGATCGCGCCGAGAACGCCGACGAGAGCGCCGCCGGCTTCGATCAGGGCTTGGCGCGCGCTCAGGAGGGCCATCCGATCGCCGCGCTGTTCGAGGCGCGCAGCGCCCAGCTTCGCGCGGGCCGTTCCGGCGCCTGGGCGCAGGGCTATCTGTCCGGTCTGCTGATCGGATCGGAAGTCGCCGAGGCCCTGCGCGGCGCCGACACGCGCGCTGTGACCGTCATCGGCGCGGCCGCGCTGGCGGCGCGCTATTCGCCCGCCTTGGCCGCGGGCTCGGTGGTCAGCGAAACCCTGAGCGGGGAGGCTTGCGTCCTGGCGGGGCTGCGCCTGTTCGCGGCAAATCGGTCTTGATGGGGCAAGTCCTTGGCCGGAAGTAACTATCTGTTGCGGGCAGCAGGCAAATTTGACAGCAGTGACTCATGAGAGCCACCGATCCGTTGGATTCCCGTTCGGCGCTGGGACGCAACCTGACCTTCGGGCTGCTGGACGTGCTGGGCCGCATGATCGTCACGGGCGCTTATGACGACAAGCCGTTCCCAATCGAGGCCGAGCTTTCCAAGGAACACGCGGTCAGCCGTTCGGTGACGCGCGAGGCGGTCAAGATGTTGGCCGCCAAGGGCCTGCTGACCGCGCGTCCGCGCCAGGGCACGATCATCACTCCGCCGTCGGCCTGGAACTGGTTCGACACCGACGTGCTGCGCTGGCTGCTGGAACGCAAGTTCTCGCTGAGCCTGCTGCGCCAGTTCACCGAGCTGCGCCTGAGCATCGAGCCCGGCGCCGCGGCGCTCGCCGCTCAAGCCGCCAGCCCGGCCGGCATCGCCCTGATCCAGCGCGGCTTCGCGCGGATGGAGGCCGCCGAGGCCGGCGCCGACAACCCGCTGACCTCGGACATCGCCTTCCACGTCTCGATCCTGGAGGCGTCGGGCAATCCGTTCTACGCCCAGTTCCGCGACGTGGTGGCCACGGCCCTGCAGACCTCGATCCAGTTCACCAACCGCTATCGCGGCCGCAGCGCCAGCTTGCCGGCGCACAAGGCGGTGATGGACGCCATCATCGCCCGCGACGACGTCACCGCCGCGGCGACGATGCGCGAGCTGATCGCCGACGTCATGGAGCTGATCCAGGAAGCGACCGAGGTCGAAGGCGAGGGCTGATCGGTCGCCCTAAGAGCGTTTGGCGCCGATCTCGTCGAGATAGTTGTAGATCGTGAACTTGGTCACGCCCAGGCGGGCGGCGACGCGCTCGACCGAGCCGCGGATCACGAACAGGCCGCGCTCGTGCATGATCGAGACGGCGTCCTTCTTCTCGGCCTTGGACATGCGCTCGACCGGCACGCCGGCGCCCTCGAGGGCCGAAGCGATGATCTCCTCGATCAGGTCCTCGATATTGGTCTCGGCGCGCGGCGCGGGCAGGGGCGGCAAGGCCATCGGGATCAGGGCGCTCTGGATCTCGCGCTGAATGCGGTCGATCGCGCCCATGTCGACGTTCATGCACAGCGCCGCGGCTGGCGTCCCCTCGGCGTCGAACAGCACCACCGAGGAGGAGCGCAGCGCGCGACCGTCGCTGGCCTTGGAGGTGTAGTTGGCCACGACGCGCACCTCGTTCGGCTCGGCGGCGGCCTTGCTGGCGACCAGGGTGTCGAAGGCCTTGTCCTCGGCGGGGCCGGCGATGATCGCCGAGCCGACATGACGGCCGCTGACGTGGCCGTTGACGATCTCGATGATCGAGGACTCCGGCTGCCGCAGATCGTGGACCACCACCTCGGTGTGCTGGTTGACGGTGCATTCCAGAGCCTTAGCCACGGCCTGGAGGACGCCCAGCAGGGCCTGTTCGTCTTGCACGGGCGTTCGGTCTTTCAGCGGAAGAAAATTCAACAAGACGTTGATATCGCGGCTATGGGCGGCGGTAAATACGGTCTCGCTGTCAAGCGCTCACGGGGTGAGTTGCCCGCCATTTGGACAGCAAGAGCCAGAATTTCATGCGAAAATTCAAGCATCTCAACATTTCATTGCGAATTTCAACAGACTGTTGAAGTCGTCTTCAATCTGTAGCAAAGCTCCGGCGAACATTGATCTCGGTGAGCGGCAAAAGCCGCCGCCGCGCCCAGGGGGTTTGTGATGCGTAACGGTTTGAAGGCTTTCCTGCTGGCGGGGTCGGGCGGCGCATGCCTCCTGGCTGGCTCGGTCGTCCACGCTCAAGAGGCCGACGGCGCGGTGATGAGCGAGATCGTGGTCACCGCCCAGAAGAAGTCCGAGCGGCTGCTGGACGTGCCGGTCTCGGTCGCCGCGGTGTCCAGCGAGAGCCTGGTGCAGCAGAATCTGGTCCAGTTCCGCGATTTCTATAACCGCGTACCCGGCGTCTCGATCAGCGGCGGCGGCACCGAGCAGCGCGCCAACGGCGTGGCCATTCGGGGCGTCACGACTGGCGGCGGCACCGCCGCAACCGTGGCCTTCACTCTGGACGACACGCCGTTGACCTCTGGCGCTTCCTCGGCCCAGTCGCCGCTGATCGACATCGATCCGTCCGATCTGCAGCGCGTCGAAGTGCTGCGCGGCCCGCAGGGCACGTTGTACGGCGCGTCCAGCCTGGGCGGCCTGGTCAAGTACGTGACCGTCGCGCCCGACGCCCGCAACTTCAGCGGTCGCATCGACGTAGGCGGCAATACCGTCGCCGAGGGCGGCGAAGGCTATTCTGTGCGCGGTGCAGTCAATGTGCCGATCTTCCGCGACAAGGTCGCCCTGCGCGTCAGCGGCTTCAAGCGCCGCGATCCGGCTTACCTGGACAACATCCGGACGGGCGCCGAGCGGGGCGACGTCAACAAGAACCGCGTCAAGGGCGGCCGCGCCGCGCTGCTGATCACGCCGATCGACGCGCTCAGCATTGACCTGTCGGCCATGCGGCAGAAGTCGAACTTCTACGGCAGCCCGCAGATCCGCATCTGCCAATCGTGCGGCACGGGCGCGTTCCAGGGCGAGACAAACTTCACGCCATTCTTCGGCGACTTGAAGCTGAGCATCGCGCCCAGCAAGCGCGAGGTGGACTTCAAGCTCTATCAGGGCCGGGTCAATCTGGACCTGGGCTTCGCCGACCTGACCTCGGTCAGCGCCTGGAATGAGGTGGAGTCCGCGTCCGACCTCGACCAGACCAACACCTTCGGCTTCGCGCTCTCGGCCCTCGCGGCTCCGGCGGGCAGCACCATCTCGCTGATCAACGCCGACAAGACCGAGAAATTCAGCCAGGAAGTCCGTCTGGCCTCCAAGTCGGACGGCGCGCTGGAATGGCTGGTCGGCGGCTTCTACACCCGCGAGACGATCTCGGTGGACCAGAGGCTGATCCTGCGTCCGGCCTCGCTGGAGGCCTACACCTCCCTGGCGCCGGCCAAGTTCGAGGAAAAGGCGATCTTCGCCGACGCCACCTACCACTTCACGCCGCAGTTCGACGTGCAGGTCGGCGCGCGCTACTCGTCGAACGACCAGGAAAGCAGCGCCGTGACCACGTCGGTCCAGCCGATCCGGTTCGCGTTCCCCCCGTCGTCGGAGCCGCTGACCAAGTCGTCGGACAATGCCTTCACCTGGCTGGTCACCCCGCGCTACAAGATCTCGCCCGACACCATGGCCTATCTGCGGATCGCCACCGGCTATCGCCCGGGCGGTCCCAACAGCGCGGGCCTGGGCAGCATTCCGCTGTCGTTCAAGTCCGATACGGTGACCAGCTACGAGGCCGGCCTGAAGGGCGCGCTGCCGGGTCTGAAGGCGACCTATGAAGCGGCGGTGTTCCAGATCGACTGGGACGATATCCAGCTGCTGACCACCGACACCACCTCGCAACTGACCTACTACACCAACGGCTCGACCGCTCGCAGCCGCGGCGTCGAGCTGTCGACCCGCTGGGCGCCGGTGCGGGGGCTGGCCCTCGAAGCGGCCGGGACCTATCTGGACGCCAAGCTGACGGACGGCCTGAACCCGCCGGTCGGCGCGGCGCGGATCTACGGTTCCAAGGGCGACCGCCTGCCGGGCTCGGCCAAGCTGTCGGGCAGCCTGTCGGCCGAGTACAATTGGGCGATCGGCGAGACCTATTCGGCCTATGTCGGCAGCAGTCTGGCCTATGTCGGCAATCGCTACGCCGAATTCTCCAACCTCCTGCCGATCGCCGACCCGGTGGCCAACAAGGCCTATGGCGTCCGTCTGAAGATGCCGTCGTACACGACCGTCGACCTGCGGGCCGGGATCTACAGCGACGACTGGCGTTTCTCCGCCTACATCAAGAACGTGGGCGACAAGCGCGGCGTCGTGGAGGCCACCACCCGGGGCGCCACCAGCGCGCCGCAGGCCATCTTCCTGCAGCCGCGCACCATGGGCGTCAATGTGACCCGCAGCTTCTAGGCATGGTGGTTCTCGACGAAGCCGCGGTTCTGCAACGTCTTGATCTGGACGGCTGCAGGACTGCGGTGCGGCGGGCGATGATCGCCCTGTCCGCCGGCGAGACGAGGCAGCTCCCGCGCTCGATCATCCCGATCGGCGCGGGACGTCTGTTCGGCCAGATGCCCGGCGCGCTGCTGCAGGACGGCTACTTCGGCGCCAAGCTGGTCAGTGTCTTCGATGACGCAGACCAGCCTGGCCGCAGCGCTCACCTGGGCGTCGTCGTGCTGTTCGACGCCGGCGACGGCCAGGTGATCTGCGTCGCGGACGCCAGCGCCATCACCCTGATCCGCACCGCCGCCGCCACCGCGGCGGCGACCGACGTTCTGGCTGCGCCCGACGCCGAACGGCTGACGATCCTCGGCTATGGTCATCAGGCCGGCGCCCATATCGAGGCGCTGGCGCGTGTCCGGCCGCTGCGAGAGGTTCGGGTATGGGGGCGTTCGTTCGAGCGGGCCCAGGCCTTCGGCGCGATGATGAGTCGGAAGGCGGGGCTCTCCGTCACGGCCGTCGCCGATCCGCAGGAAGCGGTGGCCAGCGCCCAGATCGTCTGCACGCTCACGGGCGCGGTCGAGCCGGTGCTGTTCGCCGACTGGCTGTCGCCGGGGGCGCACGTCAACCTCGTCGGCGCCAGCCTCGCTTCGGCCGCCGAAGCGGACGCGGCGATCGTTGCGGTCGGCCGCTACGTCGTCGAGAGCCGGGAGTCGGCCCGAACCGGCGCCGGCGAGTTCCTGCGCGCCATCGCCGACGGCCTTGTCGACCCCGATGACGCCATTACCGAGATCGGCGAGGTTTTCGCCGGGACCCGGCCTGGACGGCAGGCGACTTCCGACATCACCGTGTACAAATCGATCGGCCACGCCGTGCAGGACTTGGCGGCGGCGGCCTATCTCTACGAGCAGTTGCGATGACCCTTCCCATGATCCTCGGCGGCCTGGCGGTCGCGTTCGTCCTGACCGCGCCAGGCGCGGCCGCCCTGGCCGAGCCATCTCTGGCGGTGGCGCTCAAGCCCGGCCGCATGGACGAGGCCAGGGGGCAGGGCGCCCTGGCGGTCGAGCTGCGCTTCTCCGAGCTGCCCGCGAGCGCCGGGGCGCCGCTGCTGACCTTGCCGATGGTCATCGCCAACACCGCCACGGTGGCCTCCACCCTGACGGATCTGACGGCCACCGACGACGCAGGCCCGATCCCGTTGACGGTCAAGGACGATCCGGCCACGGGCCTGGTCTGGTCGCGCCATTGGCTGGCTGGTCGCGCGACGCAGGGGCCGGTCGTGGTCCGCTATCTGGCCCCGGTCGACAACACCCCGCCCACGCGCGGCTCGGGCCCGCCCTACGCCCTGCGCACCGAGGGCGGCGGCGTCTCCGGCGTCGGCAACACCTTCGTCCTGCAACCGGTCGAGACGACCGCACGGAAGATCACCCTGCGCTGGGATCTTCGCGACTTGCCAAAGGGCTCGACCGCTACCTCCAGCTTCGGCGAGGGCGACGTCGCCCTGCCGGACGGACCGGCCAGCCAGCTGGCGTCCACCGTGTTCATGGCCGGACCGATGAAGCGCGAACCGGCCCTGGTGTCCGAGACCGGCTTCTCGTCGGCCTGGATGGGAACGCCGCCGTTCGATCCCGCCCCCCTGATGGCCTGGACCAACCGGTTGCACGGCTGGATGAGCGGCTTCTTCCAGGACAAGACCGTCCCGCCCTATCGGGTCTTCCTGCGCTATAACCCGATCAACGCTGGCGGCGGCACGGCCCTGACCCGCTCGTTCCTCACCACGTACGGCGCCGACACCAAGGGCGAGAGCCTGAAGGGCACCCTGGCCCACGAGATGATCCATACCTGGACCGACTCCGACGCCGGCCAATGGTACGGCGAGGGCGTGGCGGTCCACTATCAGGGCCTGCTGCCGTTCCGCGCCGGCCTGCTGTCGCCGCAGGAATTCCTGGACGACCTGAACGAGACGGCGCGCCGCTACTACGCCAACCCCCTTAACGACACGCCCGACGCGGAGATCGCGCCGCGCTTCTGGGAAGACACCCGCATCCGCGTGCTGCCCTACGACCGTGGCGGCCTGTATTTCGCGGTTCTGGACGGCCGCATCCGCAAGGCCACGGGCGGCAAGCGCTCGGTCGACGACCTGGTGCTGGAGATGAATCAGCGCTTCGCCGCCGGCCAGAAGGCCGATGACGCCGCCTGGATCGCGCTGGTCGTGCGCGAGCTTGGCGAGGATGGCCGCAAGCTGCACGCAGGCATGATGGCCGGCGCGCTGATGTTGCCCGAGTCCGACGATTTCGGGCCCTGCTTCACCCGCACGACCGCCCAGGTTCGCCGCTTCGAGCTGGGCTTCGAGCCCAAGTCGCTGGTCGGCACGACCAAGACGATCCGTGGGCTGATGGTTGACTCCGAAGCCGCCAAGGCCGGTCTCAAGGACGGCGATATCGTCACCTACGCCGTCGCGATGGACGCCGTGCAGGGCGATCCGGACCAGACCCTGACTCTGAAGGTGACGCGCGATGGCAAGACCTTCCCGCTGACCTACCTGCCGCGCGGCGAGGCGACCTCGGTCTATCAATGGGCGCGCAAGCCGGGGACGGAGCGCCTGAAATGCGTCTACTGATCGCCGCCCTGCTGGCGACCTCGGTCGCCGCCTCCGCCGCCGCCCAGGCGCCGGCCCGCGTCGGGAACGGCTTCACCCTGGCCGTGACCGGCGACCTGATCGGCCCCGAGAAGCCGATCACCGGCCTTGGCGATGCGGGAACCCAGCGGATCCGGACGCTGCTGTCGGGCGCGGACGTCGCGTTCGGCAACCAGGAAGGTTCGATCTTCGACCTCGACAAGTTCGACGGCTGGCCCGCGGCTCAGAACGGCGGCGGTACGCCGATCAATGACGCGGTCGTCGCCTTCGACCTGAGGGCCATGGGCTTCAAATTGATGTCCCTGGCCAACAACCACGCCACCGACTTCGGCGTCGAAGGTTTGGTCGAGACCCAGAAATCGCTGAACGCCGCCGGGATCGCCCATGCGGGGACGGGCGACAGCCTGACCGCGGCGCAGGCGCCGGCCTATGCCGCCACGGCGAAGGGCGTGGTGGGCCTGGTTTCGTTCGCCGGCACCTATACCGACCTCTCGATCGCCGCCGACGCCAATCCTGGCCGCGGCTTTCGCGCCCGGCCGGGCCTGGCTCCGCTCCGCTCCCGCGAGCTGCAACGGGTCACGCCCGAGCAGATGCAGACCCTGCGCGCCATCGCCGCCCGTTCCGAGACGCCCGACGCTGCAAAGAACCCTGAAGTGTTCAGCGCCGCCAGGACGGGCGAAGAGCTGACCATCGGCAAGACGACCTTCCGTGTCGCGAAGCAAGCGGGCCTCGCCTACGACCTCGACGCCGCCGATCGCGCTGCGGCCCTGGCCAGCGTCAAGGAGGCGCGCGGCAAGGCCGATCTGGTGATGTTCTCGATCCACGCCCACGAGACGGCCTCGTCCGATCCCGAGGACGTGCGTCCTGCCGACTACATGCAGCCGCTGTTCCACGAACTGATCGACGCCGGCGCCGACGCCATCGTCCGCCACGGGCCGCACGCCCTGCTGGGCGTCGAGATCTACAGGGGCCGGCCGATCTTCTACGGCATGGGCAGCCTGATGTTCCAGGTCGGCGACAAGAACCGCCAGTTCCGCGGCTTCACCCTGCCGGAGGCCTGGTACGACGGGGCCGTGGCGGTCAGCGAGTACAGGGACGGCCGGGCGGCGACGATCCGCATCCACCCCTTCGTCCAGAACCTTGAAGATGATCGCCTGCTCGGGACGCCGCGCGCGCCGACTCATGAGGAGGCGCAGCGCGTGCTGAAGCGCATCCAGGCGGCCTCGGTCCAGTTCGGAACGCGCATCGACATCGAGGGCGACGTCGGCGTGATCCGCGTCGGGGCGGAATGAGGCTCGCGCGGCGACAGGCGCTCGCCGGCCTCGGCGCTCTGGCGCTGGCCCGTCCAGCCTGGGCGCGGTCAGGACCCGACCTGGCGCTGTATGAGGCCATCCGAGACGAGGGACTGAAGCGCGGCCAGGCGATGACCTACGCCGCCGGCCTCGTCGATGGCGTGGGATCTCGACTGATGGGCTCGCCGGGCATGCGGCGGGCCTATGACTGGTCGCTGGCGCGGTTGCGCGAACTGGGGTTGAGCGACCCCAGGCTCGAGCCGATCGGCCCGTTCGGACTGTCCTGGCGACAGATCCGAGCTTGGGCTCGAACGACCGCGCCGGACGGAGCCCCGTTCGTCGTCCAGGCCGCCCCCTGGTCGGTGGCGACGAACGGGGTGATCGAAGGCGACGTGATCGCCCTGCCGTTGGCGACCGACGAGGATCTCCAACGCGCCCAGGGCAAGCTGGCCGGCAAGGTGGTTCTGCTCGGCCCGCCGCCGGCCCCCGGCGCGGATGGGCGCGCCGTCGTCCGCTACACCGATGAAGAGGTCATCCGGGGCGACGCCGCCGAGGCGGTGCGCGCCTACTATCGCACCGTCGCCGAGCGCCGCGTTCGCCAGGGGCGGGAAGGGCTGTTCAAGGCGCGCCGCAACGCGTTCCTGGCCGCCGAGGGCGCGCTGGCGGCGGTGGTCTCCGGCGGCGCCCATCCCGGCGTCATGACCGTCGACGGCGGCGAACTGGGCGGCCGGCCCTGGCTAGCGACCGAGCGTCCGGCCTTTCCGGTGCTGTACCTGTCGGGCGAGGGCTATGCCCGCTGCTGGCGTCAGTCTCAGGCCGGCGCCGTCCGCCTGCAGATGGAGATCGTCACCGAAGAGGGCGACCCCGCCGAGCCTGGCTACAACGTCGTGGCCGAGATCCCGGGGACCGATCCGAGATTGAAGGCCCAGGTCGTGCTGGCCGGCGCCCATCTGGACAGCTGGGCGGCCGGTGCGGGCGCCGCCGACAACGGCGCCGGCGTCGCCGCGACGCTGGAAGCGGTCCGCATCCTCCGCGCGCTGAACTTTACGCCCCGCCGCACGATCCGCATCGTGCTCTATGGCGGCGAGGAGCAGGGGCTGTACGGCTCCGAGGCCTATGCCCGCCAGCGCCTCGGCCATATCCCGCGCTCGACCGCGCCCGAGCAGCTGGCCCTTCCGGTCGAGGGGCGTCGCGCCAAGGCCGGCCCGCTGCGCAAGGGGCTCGAGTACGAGGACTTCTCGGCGGCCTTCAACCTGGATGGCGGCTCGGGTCGGATCCGGGGCGTGTTCACCGGCGGCAATCCGGTCCTGGCGGCGCTCTATCGCGACTGGATCGCGCCGCTGAAGGATCTCGGCGTGCTGGCGGTCTATGATGGTCCGCACTGGCCTGCCGACCAGTCGACCTTCACCGAGATCGGTCTGCCGGGGATCTCGTTCCTGCAGGACCCGCTCGACTACGACAGCCGAGCGCACCACACGAACCTCGATACGCTGGAGCGCCTCTCGCCAGGCGACCTGGCGCAGGCGGCCACGGTCCTGGCGATCTTCCTGGCCAACAGCGCAAACGCCGCCGAACGCGCGCCCCGCCAAGGCCTTACGGGCTAGCGGCGGCTGCCTTCCGGGAAGAAAATTCGAGAAAAATCGTCCGGCCCCGAAAATTGCGTTTGACTAATCTCAGGGGTCGTCTAAATAGCCGCCTCCGCCGCGGACATCTCCGCCGGACGGAACGGCCTCCGGAGCTTCTGGAGGGGTTTCGGGTCTTTGACATTGTTGATTTGGAAAGAGAAACGCAGGCGGCGGCGCTCTGGCGGTGGACTTTAGGTTCACCAAATGACGCTGACGAATGCGGTCTCTTGAAGACACCAT
>NZ_SMZP01000002.1 GCF_013181195.1 Caulobacter sp. RHG1 | reverse complement strand
GCGGCCGCACCGTCGGCGCCGGCGTCGTCGCCAAGATCGTCGAGTAATCGATCGATCCCAGCGACAGCTGAACTAAGCGAAGGCCCCGGAGAGCAATCTCCGGGGCCTTTTTGCTTTTGCCATGTCGGTTCTCGCGGGGTTCGATCGTCTTCTTCAAGAGCGGGCGGCGGAAGCCCGGCCAACAGGAGAGACGGCATGGACGTGCGTGAGCGCATCGACGGCTACATCGGCGAGCAGTCTGCGGCTAAACGCCAGCAACTGCTGGATCTGCATCAGCGCATCCTGGAGATCTCGCCCGACGCCAGGCTCTGGTTCCTGGATGGCCGGGACGACAGCGGCAAGGTCGTGTCCAATCCCAGCATCGGATACGGCGAGGTGGCGCTCGACTATGCCAATGGGACCTCAAGGACGTTTTACAGGGTCGGTCTCAGCGCCAACACGTCAGGCCTGTCGATCTATGTCATGGGCCTGAAGGACAAGACCTATCTGTCGGAAACCTACGGCGCGCGGCTCGGCAAGGCCAAGATCACCGGATACTGCGTCCGCTTCAGGTCCGTGAATGATCTGGACCTGCAGGTGCTGGAGGCGTTGTTCGCCGACGCCTTGGGGGCGCAGGCCTGAGCGCGTTTTCTATTGGCCGCCCTGTCCTGGCCTCGGTAAACAACAACGGGTTGAGTCGTTTTCGGGGAAGCGCGTGCGTAGAATTCATCGGGGCCTGTCGGCGATCCTTCTGGCCAGCCTTGGCGCCTTTGCGACGGGCTCGCTCGCCGAGGAGGCTTCGCCCTCATCTTTCTCTTCAAGGCTCGCCCAGGCGATCGCTCCTCTTGAGGTCAAGCCGGACGGTCTGTCCGGCGCGGGTGCGCTCGTCCTGTCGGAGGCCCTGGCCGCCAGTCGCTATGTCATGATCGGCGAGAGCCACATGACCCGTGAGATCCCGGCCTTCACGACCCAGGTCTGCCGCCTGATGGCGCCCTCCGGCCTGACCGCCATGGCCATCGAGACCGGCCCGGAAGCGGCCCGCGTTGTTGACGCCGCCATGCGATCGAAAGACCGCGAAACCCGGATCGCCGATTTCTCGCGCAGGCATCCGGACGGCATCGCCTTCTTCCGCGGACGCGACGAAGTCCAGATGGCAGGCGATTGCGCCGCCGCCGCCGGACCGAATTTCCAGCTCTGGGGATTGGATCAGGAGTTCCTGGGGGCCAGCGGCCATCTCCTTCAGGAGATGCTGGCCTCCAGACCTGGACCCATCGCTCGGGCCGCCTTGACCGGCTTGGCCGCGCAAGAGGAGAAGGCGACCGCCGCCGCGCTCGCGTCGGGCTCGCCCGGCGAACTCTTCCTGCTCTCGGCCAAGCAGGGTGATCTCGACCAGGCCGCCGGCGCGGTCGCGAAGGATGGCGGCGCGCGCGTCCGCTATCTGTTTGGCCTGCTGACGGAAAGCCGCGCCATCTATCAGGCCTCGCAGGCGCGCCAGGGCGACCCCAACGGACGCCGCGCACGGCTGATGAAGCGCACGTTCGCCGCCAAGCTGGCCGAGAAGCCCGGCGCCCGGGTGCTGATGAAGTTCGGCGCCTACCACGGCTACAAGTCGATCAACCCGCTGAATCAGCGCGACCTCGGCGCCTATGTGGCCGAGCGCGCTGACGGCGAAGGCGTCACGGCGCTGCACATCATTGTGGAGGGCGCCAAGGGGACCCAGGCTGGCTATGCCGGCGTCGGGCGGCCCGCCGCTGTGCGTTCCTTCGACATGAAGGACGACAAGGGTCCGGACTGGCGTAAGGATGTCGTCCTCGCACAGCCGGCCGGTACGCCGCCGGGGTCGTGGATGCTGGTGGACCTCCGGACGCTCAGGACCAAGGACCTGACGTCCGCACCGCCGGAATGGCGTGAACTGGCGCTCGGCTACGATATCGCCCTTCTGGCCCCGACCTTCACCGCAACCAGCATGGTCGGGGAGGAGAAGGCGGCGACACGCTGATCCTATTCCTTCAAGGCCGCGCGCAGGCTCAGCCCCTCACGAACCGCGGGATGGGACCGACCTGCGCGGTCTGGTCCGGCAGCTCGACGAATTCCTCGTCGACATAGCACCAGCCCCAGCCTTCGGGCGGGTCATAGCCCTCGATGACCGGGTGGCGGGTCGCGTAGAAGTGGGCGGTGGCGTGCTTGCTGGGGCTGTCGTCGCAGCAGCCGACGTGGCCACAGGTCCGGCACAGGCGCAGGTGCACCCACCAGCCGCCAGCGGCCAGGCATTCCTCGCAGCCCTTCGAGCCAGGCTCGACGGTGTGGATGGCGTCGCCGTGGGTACAGGTCATGGTCAGGCCTCCGCCAGATAGGCGTGGATGGCGGCCACGGCCTGGGCGCCTTCGCCCACCGCGGCGGCGACGCGCTTGACCGAGCCGGCCCGGACGTCGCCGATCGCGAACACGCCCTTGCGGCTGGTCTGCAGCGCCGGACAGTCGGGCGACAGGTCCGCGCCCGTGCGCACGAAGCCGTGGTTGTCCAGCTCGACATGGCACTGGGCCAGCCAAGCGGTGTTGGGCGCGGCGCCGATGAACAGGAAGAGGTGGCTGATCGGCTTGACGGTCTCGACGCCGTCGGGCCCGCGCCAGCGGACGGCTTCCAGCTTGCCGTCCTCGCCATCCAGGTCGACGACCTGACTGCGGACGACGACTTCGATGTTGGGGGTGCTCTCGATGCGCTCGATCAGGTAGCGCGACATGGTCGCCGCCAGGCTGGGGCCGCGAACGATCATCCAGACCTTCTTGACCTGGCTGGCCAGGAACACCGCCGCCTGGCCGGCCGAATTGCCGGCCCCGACCAGGGCGACCTCGTGGCCCGCGCACAGCTTGGCCTCCAGCGGCGAAGCCCAGTAGTGCACGGCTGCGCCCTCGAAGCAGTCCAGGTTCTCGACCTCCAGCCGGCGATAGCGGGCGCCGCTGGCGATCACCACGGTGCGGGCCTGGGCGCTCTCGCCGCTGGCCAGGGCCAGGCGGTAACGGTGGGGGCCGCTCTCGTGGCAGTCCAGCGAGGCGACCTCGTCGGGAATGGCCAGTTCGGCCCCGAACTTCTGGGCCTGGCCGTAGGCGCGCCCCATCAGGGCCATGCCGGAAATCCCGGTGGGGAAGCCCAGATAGTTCTCGATCCGCGCCGAGGCCCCGGCCTGGCCGCCGAAGGCGCGGGTGTCCAGCACCAGAACCGACAGGCCTTCCGAGGCGGCGTAGACGGCGGTGGCCAGACCCGCGGGACCCGCGCCGACAACGGCGACGTCGTAGATCCGCTCGGCGTCGATCGGGCCGACCAGGCCGATGCAGCGGCCCAACTGGTGGTTGGTCGGCTTCCGCAGGATGGTCCCGTTGGGGCACAGCACCATCGGCAGCTCGCTGTCGTCGACGTCGAAGCGCTGCAGCAGCACCTTGGCGCAGTCGACGGTGTCCGGGTCCAGATGCTGGTAGGGATGGCCATTGCGGGCGAGGAAGCCGGACAGGCGGATGACCTCGCCGTCGGCGGCGCGGCCGACGATGATCGGGCCGCCGGCGCCGGTCTCGATCAGGCTGACCCGGCGCAGGATCAGGGCGCGCATGATCCGCTCGCCCAGCTCCGCCTCGGCGATCAGCACTGCTCGCAGGCGATCGGGCGCGATCAGCAGGGCCTCGACATGGGAGATGGCGGTGACGTCGACCAGCGAGGGGCGGCCCGACAGCTGGGCGATCTCGCCGACGAACTGGCCGGCGGCGTGCTCGACGATCGGCTGGCTTTCGTTGTGGGCGTCACGGCGGCTGATCGCCACTCGGCCGCCCAGGATCACAAGCAGGCCGGGCGAGGGCGCGCCCGATGTGGCCAGGGCCTCGCCGGCGCTGGCCTGAACGATCTGACCGAAGCGCCGCAGCCGGTCGATCTCGACCGTTTGCAGGCGAGGGAACATCTGGGCGCGGCGGGTGTCGAAAGTGCTCTCGGGCATGGTCCCACACTGCTCCAGGTTTGTGTCGTGGTCACGTCTCACGGAACGATGGTTTTGAACATTCCCGCCGTGACGCGATCGGCGGCAGGTTCTAGAGTCCGGCGATGCAATCCGCTTCCGCTTCTCGCCCCGCAGAGCAGTGGCGCGCTGGCCGCGCCTTGGAGCCCTTCACACGCCCGTTGCCGCGCGAGACGGCTGTCGGCCTGTCGCTGGACGGCCGCCCGCACACCGTGCTGATGGCCACGCCCGAGAATGTCGAGGATCTGGCGCGGGGCTTCGTGGTCACCGAGGCGATCGCCGCGCCCGCCGATATCGCTGGCGTCACCATCAAGGAAGAAGAGCGCGGCCTGCTGGTCGACGTCCGCTTCGCCCCCGGCGCCCTGGCCCGCAAGGCCCGGCCGCGCAACCTGGAGGGACGCTCCAGCTGCGGCCTCTGCGGCGTGCAGCGTCTGGTCGACGCGGTGCGGCCGCTGCCGATGCTGGGGCAGGGGGCGCGCATCGCTCATGCGGCGATCCCCAGGGCGTTGGCGGCGCTTGAGGCCGAGCAAGCCCTGGGCCGCCTGACCCGCGCCACCCATGCGGCGGCCTTCTTCGATGCTGAGGGGATGCTCGTTCTGGTCCGCGAGGACGTCGGCCGCCACAACGCCCTGGACAAGCTGGCTGGGGCGATGATGGCCGTTGGCCACGATGCGGCGCGGGGCTTCGTCGTCGTCACCAGCCGCTGCTCATTCGAGATGGTCGAGAAGGCCGTACGAATCGGCTGCCCGATCCTGGTCGCTGTCTCGGCCCCGACCGAGCTGGCCATCACCAAGGCCAACGAAGCCAATCTGACCCTGGTCGCCCTGGCCCGCGCCGACGGCCATGCGGTGTTCGCCGGCGGCGAGCGTCTGTTCGAGATGGAGCCGGCCTGATGTCCGACACAAAAGTTCCCGGGGTTCGCGACTACACCCATCCCGCCGGTGGCTGGGACGCGCTGAAGGCCGTGGCGGGCGCCCTGGTCGACCAGGCGACAGTGATCGAGGGCGGCAAGACCCTGATGCGGGCCAACCAGCCCGAGGGCTTCGACTGCCCCGGCTGCGCCTGGCCCGACCCCAAGCACACCTCGTCGTTCGAGTTCTGCGAGAATGGAGCCAAGGCGGTGGCCTGGGAGGCGACGACCAAGCGCGCGACGCCCGATATCTTCCTGCAGCATACGGTCACCGAGTTGCTGACCTGGAGCGACCACCAGATCGAAGATCTGGGGCGGCTGACCGAGCCGATGGCCTACGACCCGGCCGACGACCATTATAAAGTGATCAGCTGGGAAGACGCCTTTGCGCGGACCGCCGCCGGACTGAAGGCGCTGGGCGATCCCAACGAAGCGGAGTTCTACGCCTCGGGCCGGGCCAGCAACGAGGCGGCGTTCCTGTATCAGCTGATGGCCCGGCGGTTCGGGACCAACAATTTTCCCGACTGCTCGAACATGTGCCACGAGCCGACCAGCGTCGGCCTGCCGGACTCGATCGGCATCGGCAAGGGTTCGGTGACGTTGGAGGACTTCGACCACGCCGACCTGATCCTGTGCTTCGGGCACAATCCCGGCACCAACCATCCGCGGATGATGGCCACCTTGCGCGAGGCCAGCCGGCGCGGCGCGACGATCCTGGCCTTCAACCCGTTGAAGGAGCGGTCGCTGGAGAAGTTCGCCTCGCCGCAGGATCCGGTCGAGATGGCGACCCTGTCCTCGACGCCGATCGCCTCGGCCTATTTCCAGGTCAGCATCGGCGGCGACGCGGCCTTCGTGCAGGGCATGATGAAGGCGGTGCTGGCGCTGGACGCCCGTGACGGCGGCGTGCTGGATCGCGATTTCATCGCCGAGCACACCACAGGCTTCGACGAGATTGTCGCCCATATCGACGCGCTGGACTGGGCGGACATCGAGGCCGGCTGCGGCCTGCCACGAGCGCGGATCGAGGAGGCGGCGGCGATCTACGCCAAGGCCAAGGCGACCATCCTCTGTTACGGCATGGGGCTGACCCAGCATCGCGACAGCTCCGGCACGGTGCAGCAGCTGGTCAATCTGCTGCTGCTGAAGGGCAATATCGGCCGGCCGGGGGCGGGGATCTGTCCGCTGCGCGGTCATTCCAACGTTCAGGGCAATCGCACGGTCGGCATCGCGGAGAAGCCGTCGGCGGCCATGCTGGACTCGATCCGCGACGTGTTCGGCTTCGAGCCGCCGCGCGAGCATGGCCACACGGTGGTCGAGGCGATCGCGGCCATGGAGCGCGGTGATGCCAAGTGGTTCATGGGCCTGGGCGGCAACTTCGCCGTCGCGGCGCCCGACCCGGTGCGGACTTTCGCGGCCATGCGCAAGCTGGACTTGGCCGTCCACGTCGCCACCAAGCCCAATCGCACCCACCTCTTGATCGGTAAGGACGCGCTCTTGCTGCCGTGCTTGGGCCGCACCGAGATGGATGTGCGGGCCGGGGTGCGCCAGTCGGTGACGGTCGAGGACTCAATGTCCATGGTCCACGCCTCGCGCGGCCTCAACCCACCAGCGTCCGAGCACCTGATGTCCGAGCCGGCCATCGTCTGCGGCGTCGCCTCGGCGGTGTTTGGCCAGGATCCGCTGGTCGACTGGCCGGCCCTGGCCGACGACTACGACGCCGTGCGCGACCTGATCGCCCGGGTCTTCCCGGAAGGCTTCGAGGATTACAACGACAAGGTCCGCGTGCCGGGCGGCTTCCGCCTGCCGGTGGGGCCGACCGATCGGGTCTGGAAGACCGCCAGCGGCAGGGCCAACTTCCTGGTGTTCGATCCCAAGGGCGGCGACCCCCGCCAGGGCGATCCGGACGTCATGCTGCTGACCACCTTGCGCAGCCACGACCAGTACAACACGACCATCTACGGGATGAACGACCGCTATCGCGGCGTGTTCGGTCGCCGCGACGTCGTGTTCGCCAATCCCGACGACATGGCGCGGGCCGGCCTCTCCGAAGGCGACCTGGTCGACCTGGGCGCGGCCTTCGACGACAGTGGAGAGCGGGTGGCGCGGGGCTTCACCGTCGTTGCGCGCGACATCCCGCCGGGCTGCCTGGCGGCCTATTATCCCGAGACCAATGTGGTGATCTCGCTGGACGACCACGACCTGCGCTCTGGCACGCCGGCCTACAAGTCGGCTCCGGTCAGATTGCGCAAGCACCAGACTTTGTGGCGCCGCTGAAATGCATTGTTAGGAGCCTGCAAGCTTAATGGCCCGCGACCCCTGAGGGAGAGGGTACGAGGGTGCAACGGGAAGGCGTCGTCATCGAGACCGTCCAGGTCTCGCAGCTGGGAGCCGCCGAGCGTGAGCTGTGGCGTCGCTTTCGTGCGGCCGATCCTGTCTTCGCCAGCCCTTACTTCGACCTCCGTTTCATCGAGATCGCCGCCCAGGTCACGCCAGGCGCCGGCCTGGCCATCGTCCGAGAGGGCGAGGCGATCCGCGGCTTTCTGCCGTTCCAGACGCGGGGCATGCTGCTACAGCCCCTGGCCGCGCCGCTCAGTGATTTCCATGGCTTGATCGCCGAGCCCGGCTGGGCGGTGGCGACCATGCTGCCGCGGATTGATGGTGTGCGCCGGGCCCGGTTCAGCGGTCTGGTGCGCGCCGGCGAGGAAGATCTGGCCGGTATGTCGCCGCGACGCGCCATGGTCGCCGACCTGTCCCTGGGCTTCGAGGCCTACATGGCCAGTCGGGACACGGCCTTCGCCAAGGACAAGCGTCGCCGTCGTCGCGCGTTGGAGCGCGATCACGGTCACGTCGTCCTGACGTTCGAGCGCCCGAAACCCGAGGAAGTGAGCTGGGTGCTGGAGCGCAAGCGCCAGCAGAGCCGTCGCACCCATCAGTACGACGTGTTCGCCTGTGGCTGGACCAGCGAACTGATCCAGAGACTGGCCCAGGCGCCGGACGAGGATTTCGGCCTGCGTCTGGCCTGCCTGAAGGCGGGCGGAACGTTGGTGGCCGCCGAGCTGGGCCTGCTGTCGGGCGGCCGCTATCACTTGTGGTTCCCGGTCTATGAGCGCGCCTATGCGAAGTACTCGCCGGGCAGCCTGATGACCCTGGACACGCTGGAACACCTGGCGGCGCGCGGCGTCACCCGGGTGGATTTCGGCGTCGACGCCGACGCCTACAAGCACGACTTCGCCGATCCGGCCGAGGTGGTGTTCGAAGGACTGGTCGAGCGCCGTATGTCCTCACGCGGCCGTGACATGCGCCTGTTCGGCGGTATGCGCCTGGCTCGCCGTTTCGATCGCATCGTCGCCTGCGAGCCTGGCCTGGTCGGCCAGCTGAGAGGCGGAGCCGGCTTTCTGGCCGGCGTGGCTCGTCGCTATCCGCGCCTGGGGGCGGGAATAGGCGTTGGTCTGGGCCTTGGCCTGAGCCTTGCACTTCTGGCCGATTGAGGAGATCGCCATGTCCGCTCTGATCCAAAACTGGTCGCCCGCGCAGAAGGCCGACTTCGGCAAGACGCCGATGGTGTTCGAGCACGGTCTGCTAGGGACCGGTCTGTTCGAGGACGCGGCGCTGGAGCAACTGCTGGACGTCTATCCGGCGGAACTGTTCGACATCAACCTGTTCGACTTCGACGCGGAGGGGCAGGCCTCGATGCGCACCGGCGCGCGAGGTCGCCTGCCGGGCAAGGACGTGCTGGCCGGCGTCAAGGAAGGCCGGATCTGGGTGCAGCTGCGCGGCGCGGAGTCCTGGTACCCTGAACTTCGCACGGCCATTCACCAGGCTTTTGCGGGCATTTCCGAACAGGTCGCGGGCTTCAGGCCGGTCCAGCTGACCGGTCAGCTGATCATGTCTGCGCCCGGCGCCAAGGTGCCGTTCCATGCCGACGCCCCTGGCGTCGTGCTGTTCCACCTGCGCGGCCGCAAGCGGATCTGGATCTACCCGTCGGACGAGGCGCACATGCCCCAGCAGGGCATGGAGAACATCATGCTTCGCCAGCAGACCGAGGACCTGCCGTATCGCCGGGACATGGACGCCGTCGCGAAGGTCTTCGACCTGGAGCCGGGGCAGGCGGTGACCTGGCCGCTGCATGCGCCGCATCGCATCGAGAACCAGGGCGTCTTCAACGTTTCGCTGTCGGTCGACTACCAGACCTGGAACACGCGCATGATCAATGGCGCGCACTATGCCAATGGCGTCCTGCGCCGCTGGGGCGCTCCAATTGCGCCGATGAGCAAGACGCCGGCGGCCGCACGGGCGGCGCTGTGGGGCGCTTCGCTGGGCCTCAAGCGCATGCCGATCGTCGAGGATCGGATCAAGAGCTTCGAGCGCAGCTTCGAACTGGGCCCTGAAGCGAAGGCCGAACGCGCGCAGGGCTAGATCATGACTTTCGGGTCATGACCTCGAATTAAGTCGCTGAACCCCATCATGGGGTCTACCGTTTCCGCATCGAATATCGACACGCATCGATGGGGAGCAAAATGATGCGCGCTATGACCACCCTGGCCGTTCTGGCCGCCGCCCTGTCCGCAGCCGGCGTGGCTCAGGCCTCGCCGAACCTGAAGATCAAGGACGCGGTGGCGCGTGTCGTGATCATTCCGGAGAACCGGACCGACATCAAGGTCGAGACCTTGACCTCCAACGCCAGCCTGCCGCTGACCGTACGCGTCAATGGCGACGAGGTCATCGTCGACGGCGACCTCCGCATGAGCAAGATCAACGGCTGCAACGTGCGCAACGGCAAGATCTTCGTGAAGGTGCGCGGCGTGGGCGAGGTGGCCTATGACGACATCCCGCAGATCGCCGTGCGCACGCCGCTGAACGTCCGCGTGGCGGGCGGCGGCGCGGTGTTCGGCGACATCGGCCGCTCGGACAGCGTCAACGTGGCCAATGCCGGCTGCGGCAGCTGGACCGTCGCCAACACCAAGGGCAAGCTCGAGGTCAGCCAGGCTGGCTCGGGCGACACCCGGACCGGTACGGCCGGCAGCCTTGAGATCAGCCTGGCCGGTTCAGGCAATGTGAAGACCCAGGCCATCGCCGGTGACGTCGAGGTCTCGATCGCCGGTTCGGGCGATGTCACTGTCGCCCGACTGTCGGGTTCGCTGGAAGGCAACATCGCCGGTTCGGGCAACATCACCGTCGCCGGCGGTCGGGCGCGTTCGGTCGAGGTCAATGTGATGGGTTCGGGCGACGTCAGCTTCAATGGCGAGGCCGATAGCGCCGACGTCTCGGTGGCCGGCTCGGGCGATGTGCGCATCGCCAAGGTCAATGGCCCGATCAAGAAGCACGTAGCCGGCTCGGGCGACGTCATCATCGGCCAGTAAGCGCTACACGCACACTCTATATATAAGTGAAGGCCCCGGGATCGCTCCCGGGGCCTTCTTGCTTGGACGTCCTAAAGGTTCGACAGGACGCCTGAGCAGGTCTTAGCGCGTGCCGAAGGCGAACAGGTCGCTGGCCGTGGCCAGGTCGGCGCCGGCGCGGTCGCGGTCCTTCAGGCTGCCGCCGAACGTGTAGCGGAAGCCGACCTTCACGGCGTCCGAGTTCAGCTTGGCCAGGTCCTTCGACTCGGCGTGGGTGTACTTGGCGAAGGTCGACCAGCCGCTGTTGGCAAACTTGTATTCGCCACCGGCGTTCACGTCCCACAGGTCGGCGTTGACGTTGGTGTCGATGCGCGACCAGCCGGCGCCGGCGTTCAGACGGAAGTTGTCCGACACGAAGTAGCGGGCTTCACCGCGGACGGCGTACAGGTCGGCGTCCAATTCGTTCGACTGGCCGTAGGCGACCAGGCCCGTCAGGGTGACGTTTTCCAGGTACTTCTGGGCTTCGGCGCCGACGGCCCAGAGGGTGTCGTTCGACGGACGCGACAGGGCGGTGAAGGCGCCGACGCGGTAGCCGTTGCCGACCGTGGTGGTCAGGTGCACGGCGCCCGAAGCGACGGTTTCGTCCGACAGGTCGTTGTCCGAGATGGCGACGTCGCCGTTGGCGGTCACGGTCCAGGCGCCTTGCAGCGGAATGGCGACCGAGCCGTCGAGAACGGCCGAGGTGCCGTCGTTACCGCCGAAGCGGGTGTTGATGTCGGTGTAGTTCACGGCGGCGCCGACCGAGCCGATGTTCTGGGCGAAGGCCGGGGCCGAGACGGCGGCGGCGATCAGGGCGGCGGTGGCGAAAAGCTTCGTATTCATGTGGGTCTATCCCCTTACTTACAGTGGCTCCTCCGACTGGCTGGACGGTCGTTATGGGGGGAGGGGCCGCCCAGTCCGTCGGGGAGGAGCGGCATCTATGAGGGTTCGACCTGCGCCTCAAGGCCACCGGCGGCGCTTGCAGGTCGAATAATGCATTTTTGTGCCACTTGCGGAGGCGGAAATTTCCACTATCGCGCCCGTGCTTGCATGTTCATTGCCACATTATGTCCTAAATCCTTAAAAGCAGACCGGTGTTATGTTCTCGCGGGTCTTGCGCCGACGGGGCAGGGCGCCTATCCAAGTCGAGCCCGACGAGTCGCGCCCCGCAAAGGCGTGAGGAACCGGACAGGGCGCTTGACGAAACCGATTCTGGAACGTACAAGCGCGCCTCTGTTGGACCGGCTGTGAGCTCTCGGGCTCAAACGCGGTTCGCGAGACGCCCGGACATAGCGCCGCCAACCTCTCTCGAGAGGGGCGCAATATCTGGTCATCACCCTTGGCAGGCGACTGCTGAGGACCTTTGTTTTGCGGACGCTGCGTACGAACCCTCTTTTGGGTTCGGGTTGGTCTTTGAAATGGTTCGAGACGCGGGCGCAGCCCACTAGGAAACCGAGCGATATGGATCGTCAGAACATCCGCATCCGGCTCAAGGCCTTCGATCACCGCGTGTTGGATCATTCCACGCGCGAGATCGTGAATACGGCCAAGCGCACGGGTGCGACGGTACGGGGCCCGATCCCCCTGCCCACGCTTATCGAAAAATTCACCGTCAACCGTTCGCCGCACGTCGACAAGAAGTCGCGCGAACAGTTCGAGATCCGTACGCATAAGCGCGTTCTCGACATCGTTGACCCGACTCCGCAGACCGTGGACGCGCTGATGAAGCTCGACCTGTCGGCCGGCGTTGACGTCGAAATCAAGCTGTAAGGAGGGCCGCTCTTATGACTCTCCCCACCCAACGCACCGGTCTGATCGCCAAGAAGCTGGGCATGACCCGCTTCTTCGACGAAGCTGGCCAGCACGTGCCGGTCACCGTCCTGTCGCTGGACGGTTGCCAGGTCACCGCTCAGCGCACTGTTGAGAAGGACGGTTACACCGCCCTGCAACTGGGCGCCGGCGCCAAGAAGGCCAAGAACACCCCGAACGCCATGCGCGGTCACTTTGCGAAGGCGGCCGTTGAGCCGAAGCGCATCGTCGCCGAGTTCCGCGTCGAAGAGAACGCTCTGATCGAAGTTGGCGCCGAGTTTACGGCCGACCACTTCGTCGCCGGCCAGAAGGTCGACATCCAGGGCGTGACCGTCGGTAAGGGCTTTGCCGGCGCCATGAAGCGCTGGAACTTCGGTGGTCTGCGCGCAACGCACGGCGTTTCGCTCTCGCACCGTTCGCACGGCTCGACCGGTAACCGCCAGGATCCGGGTCGTACGTTCCCGGGCAAGAAGATGGCTGGTCACCTCGGTCAAGAAACCGTCACCACGCTGAACGTGACTGTCTGGAAGGTCGACGTCGAACGCGGCCTGATCCTGGTCAAGGGCGCTGTCCCGGGCCACGAAGGCAGCTACGTGAAGATCCGCGACGCTGTGAAGAAGGCCGCTCCGGCCGACCTGCCGCGTCCGGGCGCCTTCCGCAAGGCTGGTGAGGCTCCGGCCGCTGCCGCTGCTGAAACCCCCGCTGAAGAGGCCCCCGCGGCGACGACCGAAGAGGGCGAAGGCTAATGAAACTCGACGTCATCAAGCTTGACGGCGCGAAGGCCGGTTCTGTGGATCTCGACGACGCCATCTTCGGCATCGACGACATCCGCGGCGACATCCTGCAGCGCGTCGTGACCTGGCAGCTGGCCAAGCGCCGCTCGGGCAACCACAAGATTCAAGTTCGTAACGAGGTCTCTCGTACGAGCAAGAAGATGTACAAGCAAAAGGGCACCGGCGGCGCTCGTCACGGTTCGCGCCGTGCGGCTCAGTTCGTCGGCGGCGCCAAGGCCCACGGCCCTGTCGTCCGTAGCCACGCGTTCGACCTGCCGAAGAAGATCCGGGCCATGGCTCTGCGCCACGCCCTGTCTTCGAAGGCCAAGGCCGGTTCGCTGGTGGTCCTGGACAGTGTCGTTCTGACCGAAGCGAAGACGGCCGCCCTGCGCGCCACCTTCGACAAGATCGGTCTGAAGAACGCCCTGGTCATCGCCGGTCCGGAAGTGGACGCGAACTTCAAGCTCGCGGCCCGCAACATCCCGAACGTGGATGTCCTGCCGAACGCCGGCCTGAACGTCTACGACGTGCTGCGTCGCCAAACCCTCGTCCTGACCAAGGACGCGGTCGAAGCGATCTCGGCCCGTTTCGCTGAGAAGGAAGCCGCCTAATGGCCGCCACCGCTCGCCACTACGATACGATCCTGTCGCCGGTGATCACCGAAAAGACGACTCTGCTCTCGGAGCAGAACAAGGTTGTCTTCAAGGTGGCCAACGATGCGTCGAAGGACGAGATCGCCGCCGCCGTCGAAGAGCTGTTCAAGGTCAAGGTTACGAAGGTCAACACCATCGTCACCAAGGGCAAGACCAAGCGCTTCCGTGGCATCGTCGGGCGTCGTAACGACGTCAAGAAAGCGATCGTGACGCTGGCCGAAGGCCAGTCGATCGACATCACGACGGGGCTCTAATCAGATGGCCTTGAAGCAATTTAACCCGACCAGCCCCGGCCAGCGCGGCCTGGTGCTGATCGATCGCAGCGAACTTCACAAGGGCAAGCCCGAGAAGAAGCTCGTTGAAGGTCTGACCAAGTCGGGCGGTCGCGGCGGCAATGGCCGTATCGCGGTCCGTTTCCGCGGCGGCGGCGCCAAGCGCCTGTACCGTCTGGTCGACTTCAAGCGTCGCAAGCAAGGCGTGGCCACGGTCGTTCGTCTCGAGTACGACCCCAACCGCACCGCGTTCATCGCCCTGATCAAGTATCAGGCCGACGGCGAACTGGCGTACATCCTGGCCCCGCAGCGCCTCAAGGCCGGTGACGAAGTCGTCACCGCTGAAAAGGTCGACGTGAAGCCGGGCAACACCTCGCCGCTGCGCACGCTGCCGATCGGTACGATCATCCACAACATCGAGCTGAAGCCCGCCAAGGGTGGTCAGATCGCCCGTTCGGCTGGCGCTTACGCCCAGCTGGTCGGTCGTGACGCCGGCTACGCCCAGATCCGCCTGAACTCGGGCGAACTGCGCATGGTGCTCGACTCGTGCCTGGCCACCGTCGGCGCCGTTTCGAACCCCGACCATATGAACCAGAACCTCGGCAAGGCCGGTCGTTCGCGTCATATGGGCCGTCGCCCGCACGTCCGCGGCGTCGCCATGAACCCGGTCGACCACCCCCACGGTGGTGGTGAAGGCCGGACCTCGGGCGGCCGTCACCCGGTGACCCCGGCTGGTAAGCCGACCAAGGGCGCCAAGACCCGCGTTAACAAGGCCACGGATAAATTCATCATCCGTTCGCGCCACAAAGCGAAGAAGGGCCGTTAAGCCATGACACGCTCCGTCTGGAAAGGCCCGTTTGTCGACGGGTACCTCCTGAAGAAGGCCGACGCCGCACTGTCGTCGGGCCGCAAGGATGTCATCAAGACCTGGTCGCGTCGTTCGACGATCATGCCGCAATTTGTCGGCCTGACCTTCGGCGTCCACAACGGCCACAAGCACGTCCCGGTCTCCGTGTCGGAAGACATGGTCGGCATGAAGTTCGGTGAGTTTGCGCCCACGCGTAACTTCCCCGGCCACGCTGCCGACAAGAAGGCCAAGAGGAAGTAATCATGGCCAAGCAGAAGCAAGAACGCCGCCTGCCGGCCGCCGAAGCGATGTGCAAGGTGCGCACCCTGCGCACCAGCCCGCGGAAGCTGAACCTGGTCGCTCAGTCCATCCGTGGCCTGAACGTCCAACGCGCTCTCAACGAGCTCGAGTTCAGCCACAAGCGTATCGCCCAGGACGTCCGCAAGGCGCTGTACTCGGCGATTTCGAACGCCGAGAACAACCACAACCTCGACATCGACTCGCTGGTCGTCGCCGAGGCCTATGTGGGCAAGAACCTGATCATGAAGCGTTTCTCGCCCCGCGCCCGCGGTCGCGCGACGCGCGTCGAGAAGCCGTTCTCCGAGATCACGATCGTGGTCCGCGAACTGGGTGAGGCCGCCTAATGGGTCAGAAAGTCAATCCGGTCGGGCTGCGGCTCGGCGTGAACCGCACCTGGGACAGCCGTTGGTTCGCCGACGGCGCCCAGTACGGCAAGATGCTGCACCAGGATCTCGCGATCCGCGCCGCCCTGAAGAAGCGCCTGTACCAAGCTGGTGTCTCGCGCATCATCATCGAGCGTCCGCACAAGAAGTGCCGCATCACGATCTATGCCGCTCGTCCGGGCGTCATCATCGGCAAGAAGGGCGCTGACATCGACAAGCTCCGCAAGGACCTGTCGATCCAGACCGAAGGCGAAGTCCACCTGAACATCGTCGAGATCCGCAAGCCGGAAACCGACGCCCAGCTGGTGGCTGAATCGATCGCTCAACAACTCGAGCGTCGTATCGCCTTCCGTCGCGCCATGAAGCGTTCGATCCAGTCGGCCGTGCGTCTCGGCGCCAAGGGCATCCGGATCAACGTCTCGGGTCGCCTCGGCGGCGCTGAAATCGCTCGCATGGAGTGGTATCGCGAAGGTCGCGTGCCGCTGCACACCCTGCGCGCTGACATTGACTTCGGTTTCGCCGAAGCCAAGACCACCTACGGCATCATCGGCGTGAAGACCTGGATCTTCAAAGGCGAAGTGCTGGAGCACGATCCGATGGCGCTCGACAAGCGTCTCGCCACTGAGTCCGGCCCGGCCGGCGAAGGTGGTGGGCGTGAGCGCGGCGATCGTCCCGACCGGGGCGACCGCGGTCGTCGCGATCGCGGTTAAGGATTAGATCGCCATGCTGTCTCCGAAAAAGACTAAATTCCGCAAGCAGTTCAAGGGCCGCATCCACGGCACTTCGAAGGGCGGCACGCTGCTGAACTTCGGTTCGTACGGCCTCAAGGCTGTCGAGCCCGAGCGCATCACGGCTCGCCAGATCGAAGCCGCCCGTCGCGCCATCACCCGCCAGATGAAGCGTCAAGGCCGCGTCTGGATCCGTATCTTCCCCGACGTGCCGGTCACCGGCAAGCCGGCCGAAGTCCGGATGGGTAAGGGTAAGGGCGCCGTGGATTACTGGGCCGCTCGCGTGGCTCCGGGCCGCATCATGTTCGAAATCGACGGCGTGCCGGACGATGTCGCGCGTGAAGCTCTCCGCCTGGGCGCCGCCAAGCTGCCGATCCGCACCCGTGTTGTCACCCGCATCGACGCGGGCGTGGCTCAGGAAGCATGATCATGAAGATTGCTGACATCCGGGGCCTGACCCCCGACCAGCTGGCCGACACCCTGATCAGCCTGAAGAAAGAGCAGTTCAACCTGCGCTTCCAGGCTGCGACGGGCCAGGTCGAGAAGACCCACCGCGTCAACGAGATCCGCAAGGATATCGCGCGGATCAAGACCGTGCTGCGCGCCAAGGCCGCGGCTTAAGGAGAACGATATGCCCAAGCGTATCCTCGAAGGGGTCGTCGTCTCCGACAAAGGTGACAAGACCGTCGTGGTGAAGGTGGAACGGACTATCGTTCACCCGATCCTGAAGAAGATCGTGCGTCAGTCCAAAAAGTACCACGCGCACGACGAATCCAACGCGTACAAGGCCGGCGAAGCAATTCGCATCGTCGAGTGCGCTCCGAAGTCCAAGCTGAAGACCTGGGAAGTGCTTCCCAAGGCTTCGGCTTAATCTGGAAGGTTTAGACCATGATCCAGATGCAAACTAACCTGGAAGTCGCCGACAACTCTGGCGCTCGCCGGGTCATGTGCATCAAGGTGTTGGGCGGCGCAGGCCGTCGCTACGCCAGCGTTGGCGACGTCATCGTCGTCTCCGTGAAGGAAGCCATCCCGCGTGGCCGCGTGAAGAAGGGTGACGTGCTTCGCGCCGTCGTCGTTCGCGTTAATCAAAATCTGAAGCGCAAGGATGGCTCGGTCATCCGCTTCGATAAGAACGCCGCGGTCATCGTGAACAAGGCGAGCGAGCCGGTCGGCACGCGGATCTTCGGCCCGGTTCCCCGTGAACTGCGCGCCAAGAACCACATGAAGATCATCTCCCTCGCTCCGGAGGTGCTGTAATGGCTGCTAAGATCAAGAAGGGCGACCGCGTCGTCGTTCTGGCCGGCAAGGACAAGGGCAAGCAAGGCGCTGTCCTGCAAGTCCTGCCGAAGGACAACCGCGTTGTCGTGGAAGGCGTGAACCTGGTTTCGCGTCACACCAAGGCGACCCAAGCCGACCCGCAAGGCGGCATCAAGCAAAAGGAAGCCGCGCTGCACGTCTCGAACGTCGCCGTCGTGGACTCCAACGGCAAGGCCACCCGCGTCGGCTTCAAGATCGAAGGCGACAAGAAGGTGCGCGTCGCCAAGACGACTGGCGAGGTGATCAATGGCTGATCAAGCTTACGAGCCCCGGCTGAAGACCGTTTATCGCGAGCGCATCCGCGCTGCGATGAAGGAGCAGTTCGGCTACACCAACGAGATGCAGATCCCCAAGCTGGACAAGATCGTCCTGAACATGGGTATCGGCGAGGCTGTGGCCGACTCGAAGAAGGCTCAGACCGCTCTGAAGGACCTGCAGGCGATCGCCGGCCAAAAGCCCGTCGCCACCAAGGCCCGCAAGTCGATCGCCGGCTTCAAGCTGCGCGAAGGCATGGTGGTCGGCGCGAAGGTCACCCTTCGCAAGGACCGGATGTTTGAATTCCTCGACCGCCTGGTCACGATCGCGCTGCCGCGCGTGAAGGACTTCCGTGGTCTGAACGGCAAGAGCTTCGACGGCCGTGGCAACTACGCCATGGGCCTGAAGGAGCACCTGGTGTTCCCGGAAATCAACTATGACCAGATCGAACAGATCTGGGGCATGGACATCATCGTCTGCACCACTGCGAACTCCGACCAGGAAGCCAAGGCTCTCCTGAAGGAATTCCAGTTCCCGTTCGTGAACTAAGAGAGCGGGAAGGGAAAGAAACCATGGCCAAGAAAAGCGCCGTCAACCGCAACGAAGCCGTCAAGGCCCTCGTGAAGCAACTCGCCGGTAAGCGCGCCGCCCTCAAGGCGACCGCCAACGACGAGAGCCTGCCGCTCGAGGAACGCTTCGAGGCTCGCCTCAAGCTCGCCAAGCTGCCCCGCAGCAGCTCGCCGGTTCGCATCCGCAACCGTTGCGAAGTCACGGGCCGTCCGCGCGCCTATTACCGCAAGCTGAAGATGAGCCGGATTGCGCTCCGCGAACTGGGTTCGCAGGGTCAGATCCCCGGCCTCGTCAAGTCGAGCTGGTGAGGACGATCAGATGTCGATGAACGATCCCCTGAGCGACCTGATCGCTCGCATCAAGAACGCCGCCACGCGCAAGCGCAACAAGGTGTCGACGCCGGCTTCCAAGCTGCGCGCTCGCGTCCTGGACGTGCTGGCCGACGAAGGCTACATCCGCGGCTACTCGCTGGTCGAGAAGCCCGGTGCGTTCCCCGAATTCGAGATTGAGCTGAAGTATTTTGACGGTCAGCCCGTGATCGCCGAGATCAGCCGCGTGTCCAAGCCTGGCCGCCGCGTCTACTCGTCGATCAAGGACCTGAAGCCGATCAAGAACGGCCTTGGCATCTCGATCCTTTCGACGCCGAAGGGCGTCATGTCGGACACCGCTGCTCGCGACGCTAATGTCGGCGGCGAAGTCCTCTGCCGCGTCTACTAGGCGCGGGAGGGAAAGAGCATGTCACGTATCGGTAAGAAAGCCGTCGCAATCCCCTCGGGCGTGCAAGTCACGCTCGCGGGTCAGACGGTCACGGTGAAGGGCCCCAAGGGTCAGCTGTCGTGGACGATCGCCGACGAAGTCGAAGTCAAGCAAGAGGGCGCTGAGCTCCTGCTGGCTCCGCGCGTCGACTCCAAGCGCGCCCGGGGCATGTGGGGTCTGTCCCGCACGCTGGTCGCCAACATGGTGCATGGTGTCACCGCCGGGTTCGAGGAAAGCCTCGAACTGGTCGGCGTTGGTTACCGCGCGGCCCTGAAAGGCACCGCCCTGAGCCTCCAGCTCGGCTTCAGCCACGATGTGGACGTTGCGGCTCCGGCCGGCATCACGTTCGCCGTGCCGAAGCAGACCGAAATCAAGATCGCCGGCATCGATAAGCAGGCGGTCGGCGAGATTGCCGCGAAGATCCGCCGCATTCGTCCGCCTGAGCCGTACAAGGGCAAGGGCGTGCGTTATGCTGGCGAGAAGGTTCGCCGCAAGGAAGGCAAGAAGAAGTAAGCCATGGCCCTTTCTCCTCGTGAATCGGCGGCCAAGCGTGCGCAACGCACCCGCACCCGCCTCAAGAGCCTCGCTAACGGGCGTCCGCGCCTGTCGGTCTTCCGCTCGTCCAAGAACATCTACGCCCAGGTCATCGATGATGAACGCGGCGTGACCCTGGCGTCGGCTTCCACTCTGGAAGCCGAAGGCAAGGGCGCGGACAAGGATGCCGCTGCTGCTGTTGGCAAGCTCGTCGCCGAGCGCGCCATCGAAAAGGGCGTCAAGGACGTCGTCTTCGATCGTGGTGGCTACATCTTCCACGGCCGGGTCAAGGCCCTGGCTGACGCCGCGCGCGAAGCCGGCCTGAACTTCTAAGGGAACGAAAATGGCTCGTGGTGAACAACAGCGCGGTGAGGGCGGTCAACGCCGTGACCGTCGCGACCGCAACGCCCCCGAAGAGCGGGTCGACAGCGACATCGTCGAAAAGCTCGTCCACATCAACCGCGTCGCCGCCACCGTGAAAGGTGGCCGTCGCTTCAGCTTCGCTGCTCTGATGGTCGTTGGCGACCAAAAGGGCCGCGTCGGCTTCGGTCATGGCAAGGCGCGTGAAGTGCCGGAAGCCATCCGCAAGGCGACCGAAGAAGCCAAGAAGACGATGATCCGCGTCCCGCTGCGTGAATCCCGCACCCTGCACCACGACGGCGCTGGCCGTTGGGGCGCTGGCAAGGTGATGATGCGCGCGGCGCCTCCCGGCACCGGCGTCATCGCCGGCGGTCCGATGCGTGCGGTTCTCGAAACCCTGGGCGTCCAGGACGTCGTGGCCAAGTCGACGGGTTCCTCGAACCCGTACAACATGGTTCGCGCCACGTTCGAGGCCCTGAAGGTTCAATCGTCGCCCCGCCAGATCGCCGCCAAGCGCGGCAAGAAGGTTGGCGACATCCTCGGCCGTCGCGCCGACGGCGCTTCGTCGCCGGAAGCCATCGAGGGCTAAGTCATGGCTGAAGCTAAGCAAGTCACGGTCCGCCAAACCGGCAGCCCGATCCGTCGCGAAAAGGACCAGCGCGCCACGCTCGCCGGTCTGGGTCTCAACAAGCTGGGCCGCACGTCCACGCTGGAAGACACCCCGTCGGTCCGCGGCATGATCCGTAAGGTCGCGCACCTGCTGGAAATCGTCGAGTAGTTCGCTACACGACGACCGAATACGCCACCCCGGAGCAATCCGGGGTGGTTTTCGTTTGAAATCCCATTTGATTTTTGAGTCGTTTTGGGGTCTTAAGCGCGCTCTGATTTTCAAAAGCCGAGTCCAGCCGCTGGCTGGGCGCAGATCTCCAAGGAGAGGCACATATGACCAAGCTGAACGAACTGGCCCCGCAGGAAGGCTCGACCAAGAACCGCATGCGCGTCGGCCGCGGTCCGGGTTCGGGCAAGGGCAAGACCGCCGGTCGCGGTGTGAAGGGCCAGAAGGCGCGCTCGGGCGTCGCCATCAACGGCTTCGAAGGCGGTCAGATGCCGCTGCACATGCGTATGCCTAAGCGCGGCTTCAACAACCCCTTCCGCCTCGACTTCGCCGAAGTGAACCTGTGGCGCCTGGAACAAGCCGTCGAAGCCGGCAAGCTGAAGGCTGGCGCTGACGTCTCGGTCGCCGACCTGGTCGCCGCCGGCGTCATCCGTCGCGAGCTGGACGGCGTGAAGCTGCTGGGCAAGGGCGAAATCAAGTCGGCCCTGAAGCTGACCGTCTATTCGGCCACCGAAGCCGCCATCAAGGCCGTCGAGGCCGCCGGCGGTTCGGTCACCGTGACCAAGAAGGCCAAGGCGCAAGCCGAAGCCTAAGACCATATGTCATCCCGGCGGGCGCCCAGCGCTCTTTCGGGACCTCGTTTTCGACCGGGATGACAGAAATAGGGGGCTCGCCGTGACAACACGGCGGGCCTCACCTATTTGTGGCGCTCTCCTCGGATCAGCCTGATCCGAGAAACCAAATTTCAGAGCGTGATCGCCCCCGAAGCGGTATTGGCTTCGGCAGTCGCGCTCCTGAGTCGTGGGGATCTGTATGGCCTCGGCCGCCGAACAACTCGCAGCCAATATGAATTTCGCGTCGTTCCAAAAGGCGACCGAACTTCACAAGCGTATCTGGTTCACCCTGATCGCGCTCGTCGTCTACCGCCTTGGCACGTACGTCCAGATTCCTGGTGTCGACACGGTCGCGTTCGCGCGTCTGTTCAACGGCAATTCCGAAGGCATCCTCGGCATGTTCAACACGTTCTCCGGCGGCGCCGTGGAACGTATGTCGATCTTCTCGCTGAACATCATGCCGTACATCAGCGCCTCGATCATCGTGCAGCTGATGGGCTCGGTGTATCCGCCGTGGGAGAAGCTGAAGAAGGAAGGCGGGGAGGCGGGCCGCAAGACCCTCAACCAGTACACCCGCTACCTGGCCGTCGTGCTGGCCGTGATCCAGTCGTTCTCGATCGCCGTGGGCCTGACGGCTCAGCAAGGCGTCGTCTCGAGCAGCGTCGGTTCGGCCTTCTTCATCATCTCGACCGTCGTGGCCCTGACCGGCGGCACCCTGTTCCTGATGTGGCTGGGCGAGCAGATCACCAGCCGCGGCGTTGGTAACGGCGTTTCGCTGATCATCTTCGCCGGCATCGTGGCTCACCTGCCGATGAGCATCGGCCAGCTGCTGGTCCAGTCGCAGACCTCGGGCAACTACACGCCGTTGTTCCTGATCGTGATCGGGGCCATCGCCGCGATCCTGGCGATCGTCTTCATCGAGCGCTCGCAGCGCCGTCTGCTGGTGCACTATCCCAAGCGTCAGCAGGGCAACCGCATGATCGGCGGCGAAAGCTCTTTCATGCCGCTGAAGATCAACACGGCCGGCGTCATCCCGCCGATCTTCGCCTCCAGCCTGCTGCTGCTGCCGACCACGGCCATGCAGTTCGTCTCGTCGACCGAGCTGCCCAACTACCTGTCGTGGCTGCCGGCCGTCGTCGGCGCGCTGCAGCACGGTCAGCCGTCGTTCATGGTGCTGTATGCGGCCCTGATCATCTTCTTCTCGTTCTTCTACACGTCGGTGGTGTTCAACCCCGAGGAGACGGCCGAGAATCTGCGCAAGTACGGCGGCTTCCTGCCGGGCATCCGTCCGGGCAAGCGCACCGCCGAGTACCTGGACTATGTGCTGACCCGCCTGACGGTGATCGGCGCGGCCTACATCACCGCGGTCTGCGTGGCGCCGGAACTGATGATGGCCGCGATGAAGTCCAACCAGTTCGCCATGGGCGGCACCTCGATCCTGATCGTCGTGACGGTGACCATGGACACGGTTGCGCAGATCCAGTCGCATCTGCTGGCGCACCAGTACGAAGGCCTGATCAAGAAGTCGAAGCTGCGCGGCGGCCGTAACGCCCGCTAATAGCGACAGTCATTTTATTGGAAGCGTCGGAAGCCGGATTGTCACAAATCCGGCTTCCGTTTTCCCTCGGCGCGATCTAGGTCTGCGGAGGGAGAAGCGGGCTGAAGACCCGTTAGCGCGCGAAGGGGCTTACATGAATCTGATCCTGTTCGGACCGCCGGCGGCGGGGAAGGGGACCCAGGCCAAGCGCCTGGTCGACGAGCGTGGCATGGTGCAGCTCTCGACCGGCGACATGCTGCGCGCGGCCATCGCCTCGGGCTCGGAGCTGGGCCAGCGCGTCAAGGGCGTCCTGGACCGCGGCGAGCTGGTCACCGACGAGATCGTCATCGCCTTGATCGAAGACCGTCTGCCCGAGGCCGAAGCGGCCGGTGGCGCGATCTTCGACGGCTTTCCGCGGACGGTCGCTCAGGCCCAGGCTCTGGACAAGATGTTGTCCGCTCGCGGACAGAAGATCGACTCTGTTCTCCGACTCAAGGTAGACGAACCGGCTCTGATCGAGCGGATCAAGAAGCGGTTCGAAGATCAGGGACGGCCTGACGACAATCCGGAAGTCTTCGTGACTCGCCTGGCCCAGTACAATGCCCAGACCGCGCCTTTGCTGCCCTATTACCAGGAGCAGGGAAAGCTTACGGAGCTGGATGGAATGGGGTCGGTCGAAGCCGTCGCCAGTTCCATCGACGCCTCGCTCGCCGAGGCGGTTTAACAAAGCCCGAATTCACCGGAACTCCGGTGGATTCAGTTGTTGACGGAAGCGAAACGATCCCTATAACGGGGCGCTTCCGCGAAAGGGCGCGATCCGTGCGCGCCGGTTAGGATCCCTGATCCGGCCGGGCGCGCCGTTCGCGTCTTTAGTGCGTGACTAGGAGAACATTAGACGTGGCCCGTATTGCAGGCGTCAACATCCCGACGAACAAGCGCGTTTTGATCGCGCTTCAGTACATTCACGGCATCGGCCAACGGTCCGCTCGTGAAATCATCACGAAGGTGGGCATCGAGGACACCCGTCGCGTCAATCAACTGACCGACGCCGAAGTCCTGCAGATCCGCGAAACGATCGACCGCGACTACACCGTCGAGGGCGATCTGCGTCGCGAGAACTCGATGAACATCAAGCGTCTGATGGACCTGGCCTGCTACCGCGGCCTGCGTCACCGTAAGGGCCTGCCGGTCCGCGGTCAGCGCACCCACACGAACGCTCGTACCCGCAAGGGTCCGGCCAAGCCGATCGCCGGCAAGAAGAAATAAGGTAGCCTGACCGATGGCCAAGGAACCGGGTCGCGTTAAAAAGCGCGAACGCAAGAACATCACCTCGGGCGTGGCGCACGTGAACGCCTCGTTCAACAACACGATGATCACCATCACCGACGCGCAGGGGAACACCATCTCCTGGTCGAGCGCCGGCATGATGGGCTTCAAGGGCTCGCGCAAGTCGACCCCGTACGCCGCTCAGATGGCCGCCGAAGACGCGGGCAAGAAGGCTGCGGAACACGGCGTGAAGACCCTGGAAGTCAACGTCTCGGGTCCGGGTTCGGGCCGTGAGTCGGCTCTGCGCGCCCTTCAGGCCGCGGGCATGACCATCACGACCATCCGCGACGTCACGCCGATCCCGCACAACGGCTGCCGTCCGCCCAAGCGTCGTCGCGTCTAGTACTTTTTAGACCCCAATTCTCCGTCGCCGGCTGCGCAAAACGCGGCCGGCGAGCCGCGTTCTCAAGGGACCCGACCACGTGATCGAAAGAAACTGGAACGAGTTGATCCGTCCTGAGAAGCCGCAGATCGAAACCGGCGCCGACGCGACCCGCAAGGCTCGCATCGTCGCTGAGCCGCTCGAGCGCGGTTTCGGTGTGACGCTCGGCAACGCTCTGCGCCGCGTTCTTCTCTCGTCGCTGCAAGGCGCCGCCGTCACCGCCATCCAGATCGATGGCGTGGTGCACGAATTCTCTTCGCTCGAAGGCGTCCGCGAAGACGTCGTCGACATCGTTCTGAACATCAAGCAACTGGCCGTGCGCATGCACGCCGAAGGCCCCAAGCGTATGACCCTGCGCGCCACGGGCCCCGGCCCTGTGACCGCTGGTCAGATCGAAACGCCTTCGGACATCGAAATCCTGAACCCCGACCACGTGCTCTGCACGCTGGACGACGGCGCTTCGGTGCGCATGGAGTTCACGGTCAACACCGGCAAGGGCTACGTCCCCGCCGACCGTAACCGTCCGGAAGACGCGCCGATCGGCCTGATCGCCGTCGACGCCCTGTACTCGCCGGTCAAGCGCGTCGCCTATCGCGTCGAGCCCACCCGTCAAGGCCAGTCGCTGGACTACGACAAGCTGATCCTGGAAGTCGAAACCAACGGCGCCGTCACTCCGGTGGACGCCGTGGCCTACGCCGCCCGGATCCTGCAGGACCAACTGCAGATCTTCATCACCTTCGAGGAACCGAAGGCCAAGTCGGCCGACGAGTCCAAGCCGGAACTGCCGTTCAACCCGGCCCTGCTGAAGAAGGTCGACGAGCTGGAACTGTCGGTCCGTTCGGCCAACTGCCTGAAGAACGACAACATCGTCTACATCGGCGACCTGATCCAGAAGACCGAAGCCGAGATGCTCCGCACCCCGAACTTCGGCCGCAAGTCGCTGAACGAGATCAAGGAAGTTCTCGCCGGCATGGGTCTGCACCTCGGCATGGATGTGCCGAACTGGCCGCCGGAGAACATCGAAGACCTGGCCAAGAAGTTCGAAGACCAAATCTAAGAACCTCGAAGCCTCTGCGCTAAATCCGGGCCGCCTTTCCTTCCTCGGAAGGGGAGGCGGCCTGGGCCTTTTGAAGCCGCACCCGCGGTGGAGGGCCCCGGCGCTTCGCTCTGACCCGGTCGGGACGGACCAGGATTGGTGACAATCAGGCGCTCAACACCTTTTGCGCCGCTCGGGCTGTTTGCCCAGGAGATACACAATGCGTCACGGTAAAGCTCACCGTAAACTCGGCCGCACGACGGCTCACCGCATCGCCATGTTCGCCAACATGTCGGCCTCGCTGATCAAGCACGAGCAGATCGTCACCACCCTGCCGAAGGCCAAGGAACTGCGTCCGATCGTCGAAAAGCTGGTCACCCTGGCCAAGCGCGGCGACCTGCACGCTCGCCGTCAGGCCATCAGCTCGGTTCGCGACGTCGAACAAGTCGGCAAGCTCTTCGCGGTCCTCGGCCCGCGCTACAAGGACCGTCAGGGCGGCTACATCCGCGTCCTGAAGGCCGGCTTCCGCTACGGCGACAACGCCCCGCTGGCCGTCATCGAGTTCGTCGACCGCGACGTCTCGGAAAAGGGCAAGGACTCGGGTCCGGTCTACACGAACGAAGCCGAAGACTAAGATTTTCAGGTTCGCCTGAACGAGAAGGCCCTGGAGCGATCCGGGGCCTTTTTTGTTGCGCGAGGCGCTCGACTTTCCGCTCGCCAGGCGGTGCGTTAGAGCAAGGCTTCCCTTGGAAGCGGAGCCCGACGATGGAGTTGATCAGCCTTCCTGTGTCGCCCTTTGCGGCGCGCGTCCGCATCGCGATCTATGCCAAGGGGCTGCCGATCGACGTGGTCCCGCCGCCGGCGGAGTGGCGGGATAGCCGACACTTCCGAGACCTGTGTCCGACCGGCCGCATTCCGGTGTTGCTCGACGAATGCGGACCGATTTGGGAGTCGGCGGTGTTGCTCGACTATCTGGAGGAGCGGTTTCCACAAGCGCCGTCCTTGATGCCTGTGGATGTCTTCGAGCGCGCTCAGGCCAGACTGCTGGTGCGGCACGTCGACCTGTACCTGATGCCGCCCATGGTCGTTCTGGCCAGACCGCGCGGCGACGCCGTCAGCTCGCGCCAAGCGGTCGAGGAGCTTTTGAACGGCGTTACGATGCTGGATGGTCTGCTGAAGGGCTCGCAATACGCTCTGTGCGATCGCCTTACGATCGCCGACTGCGCCCTGGCGCCCGCGCTCTTCGCCATCCGGGTGACGGCTGGACGCCTCGGCATGGACCTGATCGAGCCCGGTTCGATCACCGAGGCCTATGGTGAGCTTTGCCGGCGAGACCCGCATGTCGGACGCGTAATCGAGGAGATGGAGGCGGGCTTGCGCGAGCTCGTGCAGGTCACCTAAGCCGCTGTCAGCCTTTCGGCGCGACCGGCCGTGCCGGATTGCCCACCACCGTCGCGCCCGTCGGTACGTCCCGTGTCACCACAGCGCCCGCGCCGATCACGGCGTCGTCGCCGATGGTCACGCCAGGCAGGATGATCGCGCCGCCGCCGATCCAGACATTGGCGCCGATGCGGATAGAGTGTCCGGACTCCAGCCCCGTGCGGCGCTCGATCGGATCGCGCGGGTGGTCGGCGGTCAGGATCTGCACGCCGGGACCGATGGCGGTGGCCGCGCCGATGGTCACCGGAGCGACGTCCAGGATCACGCAGCCGAAGTTCATGAACACGCCATCGCCCAGGCTGATGTTGTAGCCGTAGTCGACGTAGAAGGGGGCGCGGATGTTGACGTGCTGACCAACGGCGCCGAGACCTTCGGCGAGCAGGGTGGGGCGCTCGTCCGGCTGGGCGGCGTTGTAGCGATCCATCCAGGCCTGGGCGGCGCGCTGATCGGCCTGCAGCTCGGGATCGGTGGCCATGTAGAGCTCACCGGCCAGCATCTTTTCCTTCTCGGTCGCCACGACGCTATTCCTTGGTCAGGTCCTGGCGACGGAACAGGAAGACCGCGCCGGCGGTAAGGAGCGCGGCCCAGGCGACCAGCACGGCCAACGCCGGGCCGGCATGGGCGGCGGGCGCGCCGAGTTGCGTGGCGTCCAGCAAGGTCGCCCGCAGCAGGTCGGCGTCATAGACGGGGATGGCCATCAGCTTCCAGCTGGGCTGGCCCTGCTCGAGCAGGCGCAGCGAGCTGGCGATTACGGTCTGCACGAACCGGACGCCTAGGCAGACGATGACGACGCCCATGGTCGAGCGGGTCAGCACGCCGACACAGGCGGCCAGGGCGGCCAGGGTCATGGCCTCCAGCCAAGTGACGGCCAGGACGCCGACAACGTCGAACAGATTTCGGTCGAAGGCCGAGAACGCCAGGGCGCGCTCGCCGATCGCCGACCCGATCACGGCCGCTGCAGCCGACAGCCCCGCGGTCAGGACCAGGCTCCAGAAGATCGCCTCGCCGACTACCACCAGCTTGGCCAGCAGCAGGTTCTGACGGGTGTTGCGCGGGGTCAGGAGACGCCAGGTCTCCCAGCGGTAGTCGCCGGCCAGCACGGCCGCCGCCCCGATCATCAGGAACAGCACGCTGAAGGTCGAGGCCCCGTCGGCCACGGCCTTGATCATCTGATCGACCAGGCCGACCGTGACGCCGGGCATGGGCTTCTTGACGATCGCCCGTAAGAACAGGTCGCCGCCCACGCTGAGCATGAAGCCGACCAGGGGCGCGAAGCAGAAACCCCAGAACAGGGCCGAACGGTCGCGCAGCAGGCGGAAGCGTTCGGCGGCGATGGCGTCGGCGAGCATCAGGCGGCTCCTTCCGAAAGAGGGGCGGCCGCTTCGAGGGTCTTGAGATAGACGCCTTCCAGGTCGGCCTCGCGCCAACGGGCCTCGACGATCTCGACGCCGGCCGTAACCAGGGCGCGGATCAGCTCGGGGGCGTCGCCGCGGCGGATGTCGGCCAGGACCGCGTCGGCGCCGTCGGCGACGCCGCGCTCGCCCAACACGGTCAGCACCGGCGCGATGGGGGAGGCGACGGTGATGCGCAGGCGGGCCTCGCCGGCAGTGAGCTCGGCCACACCGCCTTCGGCCACGACCTTGCCCTTGGAAAGGATGGCGACGCGGTCGCAGACCCGGCGGACCTCATCCAGCTGGTGGCTGGCCAGGATGACCGTGACGCCTTCGCGTCGGGCCAGGTCGACGATCAGCGCGCGGATCTCCTGGATGCCGGCCGGATCCATGCCGCTGGTCGGTTCGTCCAGGATCACGAGTTCAGGCTTGGTGAAGAAGGCTGCGGCCAGGCCCAGTCGCTGTTTCATGCCCACCGAATAGCCGCTGGTCGAACGGTCGGCGGCCTGGGCGATGCCGACCCGCTCCAGCCAGCCGTCGATGTCCGCATTCTTGGCCCCGCTCTCCAGGGCCAGCATCTTCAGAACATCGCGGGCGGTCAGGGACGGCGGATAGCGCGGCGTCTCGATCATCGCCCCGACCTTGCGCAGGGCGGCGATGTCGCCGGCGGGGGCGCCGAACAGCCGGGCCGAGCCCTCGGTGGGCCGAACCAGGCCAAGCGCGATGCGGAAGAGGGTGCTCTTGCCCGCGCCGTTGGGGCCCAGCACGCCGAACACGCCGCCGGCGGGAATGCTCAGGGAGAAGTCGTCGAGGGCGCGCACCGCCCCGTAGGTCTTGGTGAGGCGGTCGGCTTCGAGCGCGATCGACATGCTCTAGGATCCCGGCGCCGAGCGAGTCGGCTGGTGGAGGCGACTATGGCCACCCGCCGCCGCCGCGCCAAGTTAAGAGCCCGTCACCTGGGCCTTGTCACAAGCGCGCAATCTTCATCCGCGAAGAGGGCGTCCTGGTTTGTAGAGAGCGCCCGATGGTTCGCCTGCTGTCCCTCATCCTGGCCCTGGGCCTCGTCTTCGCTGATGGCGCTCAAGCGCGCGAGAAGGCCCCGCACCTGACCATCCTCGTCTCGATCGACGGCTTTCGCGCCGACTATCTGGACCGTGGCGACACGCCGGTCATGAAGGCCCTGGCGGACGATGGCGCGCGGGCGGCGATGCGTCCGTCGTTCCCGTCGGTGACCTTCCCGAACCACTACACCCTGATCACCGGCAAGCGCCCCGATCGCAACGGCGTCGTCGGCAACACCATGGTCGACCCCAACATCCCCGGCGAGACCTTCACCATGAAGAGCCTGGATCCGCGCTGGTGGAGCCAGGCCAAGCCGTTCTGGGTCTCGGTGGAGCAGCAGGGCCAGCGCGCCGCGGCGATGTTCTGGCCGGGCTCCGAGGTCGAGATCGACGGCGTACGGCCTTCCAAGTGGGTGAAGTTCGATCAGGCCATGCCGGGCGAAGCCCGTGTCGACCAGATCCTGAGCTGGCTGGACACCTCCGACGGGCCGCCGCTCGCGTTCGCCACCCTCTATTTCGACGTCGTCGACACGCAGGGCCATCACCACGGGCCTGAGTCTCCCGAAGTGCGGGCCGCCGCCGCCTCGGTCGACGCCGCCCTGGGTCGCCTCGTCGAGGGGCTGAAGGCTCGCGGCCGCTTCGAGCGCACCGACATCGTCATCGTCGCCGACCACGGCATGGCGCCGCTGCCTGCGGTCAACCGCATCGTGCTGGACCAACTGGTCGACGTCGACAGGATCGACCTCGTCACCACGGGCGCGGTCACCTCGATCGCCCCCAAGCCTGGTCAGAAGAAGGCGGTGGAGAAGTCGCTATTGAACCGCGCGCTGCCGCACATGACCTGCTGGAAGAAGAACCGCATTCCGGCGCGCTACCACTACGGCCGCAATCCGCGGGTGCCAGCGATCGTCTGCCTGTCGGAGACCGGCTGGTACACCACGACCATCGCCGCCCAGACCAGGCCTGGCCGCAAGCCCGACACCGACGGCGGCGCCCATGGCTTCGATCCCTACGACCCGACCATGCAGGCGCTGTTCGTCGCGCACGGCCCGTCGATCAAGTCGGGCGCGGTGCTGCCGTCGTTCGACAATGTCGATGTCTATCCGCTGCTGGCCAAGCTGACCGGCGTGAAGCCCGAAAAGGTCGATGGCTCGCTGAAGGTGGTCGGCCAGGCGCTGCGCTGAAATATCCGTAGCGCCCCCTGTCGGATCGATGAAGGGTGACGCGTCCTTGATCGGATAACGCCGATATGGAGCCGCGTCATGGGTCACGAACCGCGCTACCGCTGGGTCATCGTCGCTGCGGGCGGCCTGCTGGGCTGCGTAGCCATGGGGGCGATGTTCAGCCTGCCGGTGTTCCTGCGATCGATCGCTCAGGACACCGGCTGGTCGACGACCGGGTCTCGGGGGCGATGACGATCGCCTTTCTGGCGATGGCCGTGGCCAGCCTGGTGTGGGGCGGGCTGTCGGACCGCATCGGCCCACGCGCCGTGGTGCTGACAGGGGCGGTGATCCTGGCCGCCAGCCTGGCGTTGGCCAGCCGCGCGGCCACCTTGCTGCAGTTCCAGCTGATTTTCGGCCTGGCCGTGGGCGGAGCGACGGCGGCGGTGTTCGCGCCGATCATGGCGACGGTGACCGGCTGGTTCGAGACCCAGCGCAGTCTCGCGGTCTCGCTGGTCTCGGCCGGCATGGGCGTGGCCCCGATGACCATGTCGCCCTTGGCCGGCTGGCTGATCTCGCACCAGTCGTGGCGGCCCTCGCTGCTGATCCTGGCCGGCGTCGTGGCGATGCTGATGATCCCGGCGGCGCTGCTGATGCGTCGTCCGCCGGCGCTGACAAGCCCGGCGCCGGGAGGGGAGGCGGAACCGCCGCCGATCTCGCTGGGCGAGGCTCTGCGCTCACGGCCGTTCGTGGTGCTGGTGACCGCCAACTTCTTCTGCTGCGCCACCCATTCGGGTCCGATCTTCCACACCGTCAGCTACGCGGTGACGTGCGGCATTCCGCTGATGGCGGCGGTGTCGATCTACAGCCTGGAAGGCCTGGCCGGCATGGGCGGGCGTATCGCGTTCGGCGTGGCGGGCGACAGGTTCGGCGCCAAGCGGGTTCTGGTCGCGGGCCTGCTGTTCCAGGCCGTGGCGGCGCTGGGCTATCTCCAGGCTCGGTCGCTAGGCGACTTCTATGCCGCCGCCGCCCTGTTCGGCTTCATCTATGGCGGGGTCATGCCGCTATATGCGGTGCTGGCGCGCGAGGCCTTTCCGCTGTCGATGATGGGGACCGTGATCGGCGGCACGGCCATGGCCGGCGGGTTGGGCATGTCCACCGGACCGCTGACCGGCGGATTGATCTACGACCGCTTCGGCAGCTATGCGGGCCTGTTTCTGGGCTCGTTCGTGCTGGGCCTGATCGCCGTCGTCATCGCCCTGACGTTCCGGCCTCGGCGCGCGCCTGAACCGGTCCCTTACGTTGCGTAACGAGGATCGCGGGGTAAAGCCGGCCTCACTATCCCGTGAGGCGGGGGACCTGCGCGGCGCCGACCTGCTAAGCTGGAGTCTCTCCAAGCGCTGACGCTTGGTCCGAGCCCAAGATCTTTCGTGTCCTGGCGCTCGTGTCGCATCGTGCGACAGGGTTCGCCGTCCCTCTGACGGCCGATCCAATATTTCGGAGACCCTCCGCGCCGCGCACCGCGCCGAATTTTCAGCAAGGGGCTGTTCCATGCGATCCACGATCCGTTCCGGCGAACTCCGCCGTCCTCGCGCCCGCCGCAGCACATCCGGCCGCCGCGACTCCCAACCCCCACAGCTCTAGTTCTCTCTCAAAAAGAACATCGCTCACGCCGCCGACCTCGACAGGCCGGCGTTACGAACTCACGCGCCTGGTCTTCCAGGCGCCGGCCATGGAGTGACCATGTCAGCCGAGATTATCGTCTTTCCCGATTTCGCCCCGCCGCCGCCGATCGATCCGGCCGGCCTGGCGCTGTTCCTCGACCTCGACGGCGTGCTGGCGCCGATCGTCGACCGGCCTGACGGCGTCCAGCCGGATCCGCGGCGCACCTACATGCTGCGCCGCCTGGCCGAACAGCTGGATCGCCGCCTGGCGATCGTCAGCGGCCGCACAGTCGATGACGTCTCGGCGATCACCGAGAACGCCGTGGCGGCCGTCGCCGGCGTCCATGGCCTCCAGCGCCGCAATGTGGTGGGCGACACCGTGGTGGCCTTGCCTGACCCGGCCCTAGACGAAGCGCTGGCGGTGTTCAACGCTCTGGCCGAGGCCCAGCCGGGGCTGATCGTCGAGGACAAGGGCGTCAGCGTCACCTTGCACTACCGCATGGCCCCGGCCGCCTGCGAGGCGGTGCGCGAGGCCGCGCGCCGGCTTGAGGCGTCCAGCGACCTCGTCCTCCAGGAAGGCGACATGGTCGCCGAGCTGCGCACGCGCGGCGCGGACAAGGGCGAGGCCGTGCGGGCCTTCATGGCCGAAGCCCCGTTCAAGGGCGCAACGCCGATCTTCGTCGGCGATGACCTGACCGACGAGGATGGTTTCGCGGCCGCCGCGGCGCTTGGCGGTTATGGGGTTCTCGTGGGACCCGCCCGACGAAGCACCGTGGCGCGCTATCGGCTGTCCGGCGTGGACGCCGTCTTCGACTGGCTGGAAGCCGCCGCCGTCGAGCGTGCCTCGTGAGTCGTCTGATCGTCGTTTCGAACCGGGTCAATCCGCCCGCCGACGCCGGCGTCGGCACCGCCGGCGGCCTGGCCATGGCGCTGGCCGCGGCCCTCCGGGAATATTCCGGCGTCTGGTTCGGCTGGAGCGGGGAGACCGTCGAGACGTTCTCAGGGCAGATCTCGATGCAGAAGGTCGGCGGCGTCACCGTCGCCCTGGTCGACCTGGAGGAGCAGGACCGCGAGGAGTACTACGACGGCTACGCCAACAAGACCCTGTGGCCGCTGTTTCACTCGCGCACCGACCTGGCCGCCTTCGAGCGGTCGTTCGGCGAAGGTTATGAACGGGTCAATCGCCGGTTCGCCGAGACCCTGGCGCCGCTGATCGGGCCCAATGACCTGGTCTGGATCCACGACTACCACCTGATCCCGCTGGCGGCCGAGCTGCGGCGGCTGGGCGTTAAGAACCGGATCGGCTTCTTCCTGCACATCCCCTGGCCGGGCCGCCATCAGATGACGACCCTGCCGCAGCATCGCGAGCTGGTGGAGACGATGCTGGCCTACGACGTCGTGGGTTTCCAGACGAACGACGCGCTGGAAGCGTTCGGCGACTATATCGAGCGCGAGCTGGAGCTGGCCATCGACGACGGGGTGATCACCGCTAACGGTCGCAAGACGCGCATCGGCGCCTTCCCGATCGGCATCGAGGCCCAGGACTTCGCGGACCTGGCGACGCAGGACGTGGCGCGCGAGGCCTTCGAGCGGGTGCGCTACAGCCAGGCCGGCCGCAAGATGATCCTGGGCGTCGATCGCCTGGACTATTCCAAGGGCCTGGAAGAGCGCTTCCTGGCCTATGAGCAGCTGCTGGTCGACCATCCCGACTGGGCCGAGCACGTGTTCCTGCTGCAGATCGCCACGCCCAGCCGGGACGCGGTTCAGGCCTATCAGGAGATCCGCGCCCGGCTGGACGGGGTGTCGGGACGCATCAACGGCGCCTACGCCACCGTCGACTGGGTGCCGATCCGCTACGTCAACCGCGGCCACCGGCGGGACGAGTTGGCGGGCATCTACCGCGCCGCTCAGGTCGGGCTGGTGACGCCGCTGCGCGACGGCATGAACCTGGTGGCCAAGGAATATGTCGCCGCCCAGGACCCGGAGGATCCCGGCGTGCTGGTGCTTTCGAAGTATGCCGGCGCGGCCGAGCAGATGCAGGACGCCCTGATCATCAACCCGTTCAGTCGGGAGGAGACCTCCGAGGCGCTGGGCCGGGCCCTGGCCATGCCGCTGAAGGAGCGGATCGCGCGCTGGCGGCGGCTGATGGACGGGGTGCTGGCCGACGACGTCTCGGCCTGGCGCGACCGCTTCGTGGCGGCGCTGAGGAGTGATCCTCGGCCCGCGCCGGTGCTGCTGCCGCCCCCGTCCGAAAAGATGGCCAACGACGGGTAGGGCAGGCCGTCCTTCCATTGCGCTTGCGTAACGGCGTTCCGACAAAGTCTGGCGGCAGGAACCTGTCGCCGGACCGGGGTCTTTTCCACCAAAGCCCAGAACCGTGGAGGATCGCCATGACCAAGACCATCACTCGGCTGTTTGACAGCCATGTCCAGGCGCTGGACGCTGTCGCCGATCTCGAGGCCGCGGCGATCCATCCGGATCAGATCAGCCTGGTCTCGAACAACACCGATAACTGGCACAACGGCCACAAGCACCCCAGCCACGGCCCGGGCGACGCGTTGGGCGACCGCAATGGCGACGGTGAGAACGAGGTCGCCCACGGCGCCAACAAGGGCGCGGTGGCGGGCGGCGTCGCCGGGGCGGGGGCGGGTCTTCTCACCGGGCTTGGCGTGCTGGCGATCCCGGGTCTGGGACCGGTCGTGGCCGCCGGCTGGCTGGTCGCAACGGGCGTCGGCGCTGTCGTCGGCGCGGCGGCAGGCGGCGCGGCGGGCGGGCTGCTCGGCGTTCTGCAGGAAGCCGGTCACAGCGACGATGAAGCCCATGTCTATGCCGAGGGCGTGCGTCGCGGCGGCACGCTGGTCAGCGTCCAGGCGCAGGACGACGAGGTTTCAAAGGTGAGCGCCATTCTCGACCAGCGGCGCGGCGTCGAGGCGGCGGTGCGCGGCGACGCCTATCGTCAGGCCGGCTGGCTGGGCTTCGACCCGGCGGCCACGCCCTATGACAGCGAGGAAATCCGTCGCGAGCGACGCGCCTTCTCGAAGGAGGACGACGTTGCGATCACCGATGAGGACCAGCGTCGATCCGAGCGGGCGGAAATTCCGCCGTCGCTGATCCGTCCCTACTAGGCCGCGGCGCGGGTCCGCTCCATCCGGGCCAGGATGCGCTCCCAGGTGTTGAGCTTGATCGGCTCGCCCCGGCGCAGCTTGGTCCAGGTGGTCTCGCTGATGCCATACAGGCTGAACAGGTGCTCGCGGGTCACGGCCGGCAGGGCGCCCTTCAAGGTCTCGAAGCGTTCGCGGCTGATGGTGACGGTCTGGACCACGCCGACCTCCGTGTGAATGCAGAAAGAATGCGGCCGACGCCTAAGGGGGAGACGGCGCCGGCCGCGGGGAGCCTCCTCACCCGCGCGGGGAGAAGGCTCCAAACAATGCCCGGAGCGTGACGCAGGGGAGACGCGCGCCACGCTCCGGCGATCGCCGGGGAAGGGCGAACGCTTACTCGCGGCCTGCGGCGGCGGGCTTGCGGTAGTCGAGGGCCGGGGCGCGATCGCCCAGCATGGCCTTGTACTTGAAGTCCGGACCGCGACGCTGGTCGAGCTCGGCCTTGGCCTTCTTGATCGCGTCCGGGTTCGAGAACAGGTCCGCGCCCGTCAGGGCCAGGGTCTTGGCGGCGTTGACCGCGCCCTTGACGCCGATCGACGAGCCGGCGGCCGAGACGTTCTGCCAGCTGTGGCCGGCCGAACCGGGGACGAAGGTCGCCGTGCCCAGGCCCACGGTCGGGGTGACCCAGCTGATGTCCGACACGTCGGTCGAACCGCCGCCGCCTTCCAGCTCGACCTTGTAGGGTTCGATGGTCTTCACCGTGTCGATCGACGGCGGGTTCACGAACGAGGTCTGCATCTTCTTGGCGTAGGCGATTTCCTCAGGCGTCCAGGTGATGCCGCCGACCTTGCGCAGGTTGGCGTCCATCACGCGGCCCAGGGTGTCGTTGGGCAGCAGGGCGTAGACGCCGCCGGTGATCTCGCGCTCGACGGTGGTGCCGGTGGCCATGGCGGCGCCTTCGGCGGCCTTCTCGACGCGGGCCCAGACGTCCTTGACCACCTGCGGATCGGGGTGACGGACGTAGTAGTAGACCTCGGCGAAGTTCGGCACGACGTTCGGGGCGGTGCCGCCGTCGGTGATCACGTAGTGGATGCGGGTCTTGTCCGGGATGTGCTCACGCAGGAAGTTGGTGGCGACGTCCATGACCTCGACGCCGTCCAGGGCCGAGCGGCCTTTTTCCGGGGCGCCGGCGGCGTGGGCCGAGATGCCGTGGAAGCGGAACTTGCCGCTGATATTGGCCATCGACACGCCCTGGACGGCCGAGTTCGAATTGGCCGGGTGCCAGTGCAGGGTGGCGTCGACGTCCTTGAAGTAGCCGTCGCGGACCAGATAGACCTTGCCCGAACCGCCTTCTTCGGCGGGCGTGCCGTAGACGCGCAGCTCGCCCTTGATGTTGTTCTTGGTCATCCACTCCTTGATGGAGATGGCTGCGCCGACCGAGGCCGCGCCGAACAGGTTGTGGCCGCAGCCGTGACCGGCGATCTGGCCGGGGATGCCGGTCTTCACCGGATCGTTGGTCTGGGCCAGGCCCGGCAGGGCGTCGTACTCGGCCAGGATCGCGATGACCGGGCCCGCGCCGTTCTTGAACGTGGCCTGGAAGGCGGTCGGCTCGCCGGCGATGCCGGGCTTCACGTCGAAGCCCGCGGCCTTCAGCTGGCCTTGCAGCAGCTCGGTGCTCTTGTTTTCCTGATAGCCGACTTCGGCGAAGCCCCAGATCTTCAGCGCGGCGTCCTGGATCTGCGGCGCGCCGGCGTCGACGGACTTGAGGATCTGGGCGCGGGCGGCGTCGGTGAGCGGCGCGGCGTGGGCCTGGCTGGCGAGAACGGCCACGCTGGCGGACAGGAGCGCGAGCTTCAAGAGCTTCATGGAACGGTTTCCCCGGGTAGCGATAAGGACAGCGCCCGAACGGCGTCTAACCTATAGACGTAGGGCGACGCGCGAACCTCAACGCGTTCCGTGCAGATTTTCGGATTTATTCGCAGCGCCGAGCAGCAGATCTGACGGATGTCAGGCGCGGGGGCGCACCAGCTGGACCTGCTGAGCGTCGGTCCGGCCGACATCCGCCAGGCCGTAGGTCTTCAGCGCCGCCACGAAGGCGTCGATCTGGCCGGTGCGGAACACGCCGCTGACCGGCGTCGCGCCCAAGGCCGGATCGGCCAGGGACAGCTTGCGCTCGGAGAAGCGGTTCATCTCGGCGACCACGGCCGACAGCGGTTCGCCGTCGAACACCAGGCGGCCCTGCAGCCAGGCCGACTCTTTGGCGGTGTCGACAGTGGAGATCGCCCAATCGCTGGGCGTTGCGGCCACGAAGCGCGAGCCGGCGTCCATTTCGACGCGGCGCTCGCCCCTGGGCGTGGCGCCGGCGATGCGTACGCGGCCCTCGACCAGAGTGACCGAGAACTTGCCGGGCTCCATGCGCACGTCGAAGCTGGTGCCGAGCGCCGTGACCGACTTGTCGCCGGCGGTGACCACGAACGGACGCGAAGCGTCCTTGGCGACCTGGAAGAAGGCCTGGCCGCGCAGCAAGGTCAGGCGGCGCTCGCCGCCCCAATGGTTCACGCGCACGGCGGAATCGGTGCTGAGGGTCACCACCGAGCTGTCGGCCAGGCGGAAGGTCGAGCGCTCGCCGACGGCGGTGCTGAACACCGGCTCATCGGCTGCGGGGGAGGGGGCGGGTTTCTTGGCGTCCTCGCCGCCCATCCAGCGCTGGGTGGCGAACAGGCCCGCGGCGCTGACCAGCAGGCTGGCTGCGGCCAGGCCCCATGTGCGGCGGTCGAAGTTGCGGGCTCGCGCTTGGTTCACGCCCAATGCATCAGCGCGCAGGGCGGCGAAGGCGGGATCTTCCTCGACCGAGGCCATGTCGTTCCAGGCGTCGGACACGCTGCTCCAGGCGGCCGCGTTGCGCGCGTCCGCGTTCAGCCAGCGCTGGAAGTCGCGGCGATCCTGTAGCGAGACGTCGTCACCCTGCAGGCGCGCGAACCAGGTCGCGGCTTGGCTATCCGGGTCGCCGTGAATCTCGATGTCCGACGTGGTCGACGTCATCCTGGTCCCGTAGACGCTCGTGCAGGTGCTTGAGCGCCTTCATCACATGTTTCTCGACAGCGCTGACGGAGACCCCCAGGCGCTGGGCGACGAGCTTGTAGCTCATCTCCTCGAAGCGCACGAGGATGAAAACCCGTCGGGTGCGTTCCGGCAGCTCGTTCAGAGCCGCCATGGCGCGCGCCATTCGTTCTCGTCCCTGTAAGACGCGTTCGGGAGACATATCATCAACGGGGTGATGAATTTCTTGCAGTTCGCAGTGATCGGACCGCCGACGGGTCTTATCGCGGCGGCCGCGATCGATCAGGACATTGGCGGCGACCTCGAAGAGATAGCCCTCGACATTGTTCACCACGGGGGCGGGCTGGCGCTTCTGGATGCGCAGCAGAACTTCCTGAACCAGGTCCTCGACGTCGGCCGAATGGGCGCGCCGCGAGAAGAAGGCGCGCAGCGCCGGCGTGAACCGTGCGCCGCTATCCGCCAGGGTCCGGTCTTCCACCGGCGCCCTGGGCGATCGATCTCCCCAGATCATCGTATCCGCCCCCTCAACATGACAGTCAGGTGAAATCGGTCTTTCACCCGTGTCAAGCGAGGTGGTCCCGACGAAGGGGACAGCACGCAACCGGTAGACTGTTGCCTAACACATAGGCGCCAAGCGATCTTAGGGGCGCGGATCATCGGACGAAGCGTCGTCGGCCGGTGAAATAAGGCATGGTCCACGCTCTCGGCGGCGTGAGGCTAAGGCCGCCGAGGGAGGTTGTGAGTCGTTGTGTCCAGGTCCAGCAGGGCGGGGGCGTCGTTGAGACGCGAAGCCGTCCTGGCCTTGTTTTGCGCCACGATGGTCGGCGCTTCGGCCCCGGGAATCGCCCGGGCTGCGCCGCGACGGCCCGACGCCGCCCTGCGCTTCGACCTGCCCGCCCAGCCGCTGGGCCAGGCGCTGAATCAGCTGGCCGTGCGCAGCGACCGCGAGATTCTCTTTTCCCCCATCTTGACCAAAGGGCGTCGCAGTCCCGCCCTGAGCGGCGTGTTCACGGCCGAGGAGGCGCTGGATCGGCTGCTTGCGGGTTCGGGTCTGGATGTCCGGCTGGAAGGCCGCAGTTTCCTGATCGTGGCCGAGGCGCCGGCAGCCGCGCCCGCCGCGCCAGAGGTCGCCCAGATTCGGCCCGTGTCCCTCGACAGCGTGATCGTGACGGCGCTGAAGCGCGCCAGCCTGGTGCAGCAGACGCCGATCAGCATGAGCGTGGTCTCGGGCGAGCAGCTGTCGCATCTGGGCATGATCGACCTGGAGAGGGCCGCGCCCCTGCTGCCGGGCCTGAAGCTGTCTTCGACCGCCTTCGGCCGTCGGCTGGTGCTGCGCGGGGTGTATGGAGCGGGGGAGGCGACGGCCGGCCTCTATTATGACGAGACGCCGATGACCGGGCCGGTCGGCACCACGGCCGATCCCGGGGTGATGACGCCGGAGCTGGCCCTGGTCGATGTCGAGCGCATCGAGTTGCTGCGTGGCCCGCAGGGCACGCTGTATGGCTCGGGCGCGATGGGCGGCGCCTTGCGGGTGCTGTTCAAGCGGCCCGATCTCGACGAGAGCTCGGCCTGGATCCGCGCCGGCGTGACCGACGTCGCCCACGGCGGTCGGGACGGCAATGTCGCCGGCGCCCTGAATGCGGTGATCGTTCCTGACGCCGTAGCCGTGCGTGTGACCGCCTATGACCAGCGGCAGCCCGGCGCGATCGACAATGTCCGCCTGGGCCTGAAGGACGTCGACGCCTCGAGGGTCGCCGGGGCTCGGCTGCAGGTGCTCTGGGAGGCCGGCGACCGGTTTTCGGGCCAGGTCTCGGCGACTCACCAGACCACGCGCCGCGACGACATTCCGGCCTGGAGCGAGGCGGCCGGTCCCTGGCGGACCATCCACCCCGCGCGGGCGCCGTTCGATGGCGAGATCGATCTGGCGACCGCGACCCTGCGCTGGCGCGGCGAGGGAATCGAGCTGACGGCGGCGTCGTCCTGGTACCGCTGGCGGCTGACCCGCCGTTCCGACTACAGCGGCGTGCTCGTGAACGAGCGCAGCAACGCGGCCGCCTGCACGCGCTATTTTGCGCTGGCGGGGGCCTGCGACGCGAGCCAGATGCAGCGCTATGGAGACTATGTCGACAGCGTCTATCCCGCGATCCTGAACCAGCCTGCCGACCTGACCGCAGAGATTCACGAGGTCCGGGCCTCTTCGACAGGCGAGGGGCCTCTGAGCTGGACGCTGGGCCTCTATCACGAGGCGCGTCGCGACCACATCGACAGCCAGGTTCGTCACGTGGACCCGTTGAGCGGGGCCCTGACCGACCCACCGGTGTTTATCGGCCAGCGCGACATCGGCAACCGGCTGCGCCAGAGCGCGGTGTTCGGCGAGGTCTCCTACCTGGTCACGCCGAAGACCCAGCTGACCTTCGGCGCGCGTCGTTTCGACTACGTCAAGCGCGACCGAGGACGCGTGCAGATCGCCAATGCGGTGTCGGGCACCTGGGACGGCTATTCGATCGATGCGATGAGCAAGGAGGGCGGCTGGAGCCTGAAAGCCCTGGCCAGCCACCAGTTTGCGCCCGGACTGTTCGGCTACGCCCAGGCTTCGCAGGGTTTCCGGCCGGGCGGCGTGAACGTGGTGCCGGGGCTGTCGGAGAGTCTGGCGATCTATCGCTCCGACCGGCTGAACAACTATGAGCTGGGCCTGAAGGGGCAGTCGGCCGACCGCCGGCTGACGGCCAATCTCGCCGTCTACCAGATCGACTGGCGCGACATGCAGTACGCCGCCCAGACGACGAACCAGGCGTTCTCGTTCCTGGCCAATATCGGCGCCAGCCGGATCCGCGGGCTGGAGGCCGAGGTCACGGCGCGGCGGCTGGCCGGCTGGGACCTGAACGCCAACCTCACCTTGACCGACGCCCGCCTGACCGCCGACCAGGTGACCAACACCGCCATCGGCCTGGGGCGCGAAGGCGACCGCCTGCCGGTGGTGCCGCGCCTGGCCTCGGCCGCCTCGCTCGAGCGCCGCTGGAAGGCGACCCCGACCCTGCAGGCCAGCCTGCGCCTGGACGCGGCCTATGCCGGCGGGGCGCGGTCGGCGTTCAACGCCAGCGCCGCCGACAACATCAAGATGGGCGGCTACGCCGTCTTTGGCGCGACCTTCGGTCTGGAGGGCGGCGCCTGGTCGGCCGACCTTTCGGTCGACAACGTCCTGGACCGCGCCGGGCGCGCCATGGCCACGCGCACCAGCGCCGGCCCCGTGGACTATTTCGGCGCCGCTCCGCGCACTGTCCGCCTGAGCCTGGAGCGTCGTTTCTGATCCGCACCCTGCGTTTTTCTCGCATCGGTGCTGAGGGAGCCTCGAGCGCTTGCGTCTGACCCTTTGAGGCCGCCAACGCGCGGACCGCAGAGGGGATCAAAAAATGAGAGTGCAGTTTCGCGGCCTTCGCGCCCTGGCCCTGGGCGCCAGCGCCCTGACCACCCTGGCCGCCGGCCAGGCCTTCGCCCAGGACGGCGGTCAGATCGAGGAAGTGGTCGTCACCGCGCTGAAGCGCTCGACCACCGTCCAGACCACGCCGATCAGCATCAGCGCCGTGACCGAGAAGTCGCTGCAAGCGCTGGGCGCCTCGGGCATTCAAGACTATTTCCGCACGGTTCCGAACCTGCAGGTCGAAGGCAACTCGCCGACCAACCGCCGCCTGACCCTGCGCGGCGTGCGCAGCGCCGGTGAAGCCACGGTCGGCCTCTATTACGACGAAACTCCGCTGACGGGTCCGGCCGGCACCACCGCCGACGCCAGCTCGACCAGCGCCGACGTCAACCTGTTCGACGCCGAGCGCGTGGAAGTTCTGCGCGGTCCGCAGGGCACGCTGTACGGCTCGGGCTCGATGGGCGGCACGCTGCGCGTCATCCTCAACAAGCCTAACAGCACCCAGTATTCGGGCGCGGTCGAGGTCCAGGGCACGGCCCAGAAGGACGGCGGCCCCGGCTACTCGGTCAAGGGCATGGTCAATGTGCCGCTGATCCAGGACAAGCTGGCCGCGCGTCTGGTTCTGTATCAGGCCGAGCAGGGCGGCTACATCGACAACATCGTCCTCAACAAGAAGGACGTGAACGAGCAGCATTCGACCGGCGGCCGCCTGATGCTGGGCTTCACCCCGACCGAAGATCTGACGATCACCGCCACGGGCCTGTTCCAGAAGACCACCCTGGACGGCCAGAACAGCTGGTATCCGGCGCTGGGCAAGAAGGACTATTCGACCAACGCTCGCGTCATCGCGCCGACCGACGACAATCTGCGCATGTACAACGTCACGGCCAAGTGGGATCTGAACTTCGCCACGGTCACGGCGACGTCGTCCTACTACAAGTGGTCGCTGCTGCGGAACTCGGACTACACCCCGACCCTGTCGGCCAACCGCGCCAACGCCACGTCGTGCCGCAACTACATTGCGGGCGGCCCGGCCGCGACCGGGACCACCAATCCGGCCTGTTCGACCGCCCAGATGGCGCAGTACACCGCCTATGCCGACAGCCGCACGCCCGGCGCGCTCTACCAGCCGATGGGCCTGACGTCGTGGAACCACGAGCTGCGCGCCAGCGGCTCGCTGTTCGAAGACAAGCTGGACTGGACCGCCGGCGCCTACCTCGAAAAGCGTGACGACTACATCGAGAGCCAGGTCGCCAAGGCCAGCGCCGCCGGCGTGATCAACGCGACCGATCTGACCGCCTGGCGCCACGTCGGCACCGAGACCAAGCAGACCGCCTTCTTCGGTGAAGTGACCTACAAGCCGATCGAGAAGCTGTCGATCACGGGCGGCCTTCGCCGCTTCGACTACGACAAGACCGTCTCTGGCCAGGTGCTGATCAGCAACTTCATCACCCAGTCGTATGTCGGTCCGGCCGCTCAGGTCGACGCCAGCGCCTCGGGCTGGGTCAGCAAGGTCAACGTCTCCTACCAGGTCACCTCGGACATCATGGTCTACGGCCTGGCGGCCAAGGGCTTCCGTCCCGGCGGCGCGAACAACGTGCCGGGCCTGGCCAGCGCGCTGCTGGCCTATGCGCCCGACAGCCTGTGGAACTACGAAGGCGGCATCAAGAGCCAGTGGTTCGATCGTCGCCTGACCCTGAATGCGGCGGCCTATCAAATCGATTGGTCGAACATGCAGATCTCGGCGACCAGCGCCAACGGGGCCTTCGGCTTCCTGACCAACGCCGGCGCGGCGCGCATCCAGGGCCTGGAAATCGAGGCCACCGCGCGTCCGATCACCGGCCTGACGCTGTCGGCCACCGCCGCCTTTGTCGACGCCAAGCTGACCCAGGATCAGGCCAACTCGACCGTCCTGATCGGCGGCTCGACCGGCCTGCGCGGCGACGCCTTCCCGAACGTCGCCGACTTCAGCGGTTCGGCCGCGGTCGAGTACACTTGGCCGCTGCAGGGTGATCTGAACGGCTTCCTGCGCGCCGACTACGCCTATGTCGGCGAGTCCGCCTCGCAGTTCCGCCCGACCTTCTCGCAATACGAAAAGCAGGGCGACTACGGCTACGCCAACCTGCGCGGCGGCGTCGAAGGTCCTGACTGGGGCGCCTATGTGTTCCTCAACAACGCGACCAACGAAGTCGGCCTGATGAGCGTCACCACGGCGCTGAACAACCCCAAGCAGGTCGTCAGCATCAATCCGCGCACTGTGGGCTTCCAGGTCCGCAAGCGCTTCTAGTCTCTGTCTAAATGCGGCGCCTCGTCCCTTCGGGGGCGAGGCGCTTGCACATTTAATTTCGTTGTGCGTTAAATATTTCGGCAAGCCGCAAGGAGCGCCGACATGTCCGATACGCGTAAGAGCCTGGTCTCGGCCCTCAGCTACCGTGACCCCCGCGCCGCCATCGCCTGGCTGGAAAAGGCGTTCGGCTTCGAGCTGACCTTCCTGGTCGAAGACGCCGACGGCAATGTCGGCCATTCCGAGCTGAGTTTCGGATCCAGCGCCATCATGGTCGGCGGCGAGTGGAGCGAAAACCACGCCAGCCCGGCCTCTATCGGCGGCAAGAACACCCAGAGCATCCACATCCGCATGACCGACGACGTCGACGCCCACTGTGCGCGCGCCCGTGCAGCCGGGGCGCAGATCATCGCCGAACCGGAGACCCAGTTCTACGGCGACCGCACCTATCGCTGCCGCGACCTCGAGGGCCACATCTGGACGGTCGGCGCGCCGGTCGAAGAGGTCTCGATCGCCGAGATGGAGGCCCGCAGCGGCCACAAGATCAGCACGCCGTCTTGAGCGAGGCGCTGGACCGAACCCTGGCGGCTCTGGCCGAACCGACCCGGCGGCGGGCCGTGGACCTGCTGCGCGCGCGTCCCCACCGGGCGGGCGAACTGGCCGAGGCTTTGGGCCTGTCGCCGCCAGCCATGAGCCGTCACCTGAAGGCCCTGCGTCAGTCGGGTCTCGTCGAGGAGAGCCACCCGGAGTTCGACGCGCGGGTGCGGGTCTACCGCCTGCGGTCCGAGCCGATGGACGAACTCAAGGCCTGGCTGGAGGCGGCCGAGGAGCTGTGGGTCGATCAGCTCACGGCGTTGAAGGCCCATGTCGAGAAGGCCCGATGAGCTCGAAGATCCTGGTCGCCCTGCGCATCGCCGCGCCGCCGGAGGCGGTGTTCGACGCGTTCGTCGATGACATCGCCCTGTGGTGGCGGCCCAATCCGCTGTTCTCGTTCACCCCGCGCAGTCCCGGCGTTATGGCCTTCGAGGATGGCCGCCTGGTCGAGCGTTTGGCCTCCGGCAAGGTGTTCGAGGTCGGGCAGGTGCGGGTCTGGGAGCGCGGTGCGCGGCTGGTGTTCGGCTGGCGCCAGGCCAGCTTCGCAGCCGACCAGGACACCGAGGTCGAGGTCCGCTTCGAGCCGGTGGAGGAGGGGACCCGCGTCACCGTCGAGCATTGCGGTTGGGACAGCGTACCCACCGACAGCGTCGCCCGCCACGGCTTCCCCGATGCGGTCTTCCTGCAAAGGCACGGGCAATGGTGGCGCGGCCTGCTGGCGGGGCTTGCCGAACAGGCCAACAGCCGCTGAAAAAGGCGGGAGGGGGAGAAACAATCATGAACCAGCCGATTACGGGCGGTCGTCGACACGCGGCGCTGGGCTTCATCTTCGTCACCGCGGTGCTGGACGTGCTGTCGCTGGGCGTGATGATCCCCGTGCTGCCCAGCCTGGTGCTGCAGTTCGGCGGCGGCGATGCGGCCACGGCGGCTGACTGGAACCTGCTGTTCGCGGTGACCTGGGGCGTGATGCAGTTCATCTGCTCGCCGGTCCTGGGCCTGATGTCCGACCGGTTCGGCCGGCGGCCGGTGATCCTGACCTCGATCTTCGGCCTGGGCGTGGACTTCCTGTTCATGGCCTTCGCGCCCAGCCTGTGGTGGCTGTTCGTCGGGCGGATCTTCAACGGCATGACGGCGGCCAGCTTCTCGACCGCCAGCGCCTACGTCGCCGACGTCACCACGCCGGAGAACCGGGCCAAGGGCTTTGGCCTGATGGGCGCGGCGTTCGGCGTCGGCTTCACCTTCGGTCCGGCGCTGGGCGGCTGGCTGTGGCAGTTCGACCATCGCCTGCCGTTCCTGGTCTGCGCGGCCCTGGCCCTTTGCAACTGGCTTTACGGCTTCTTCGTCCTGCCCGAGTCCTTGCCGCCCGAGCGCCGTCAGCCGCGCTTCGACTGGCGGAAAGCCAATCCGGTCGGGGCTCTGAACCTTCTGCGACGCCATCCGGGTCTGCTGGGGCTGGCCGGGGTCGGCTTCCTGTTCCAGCTGGCCAGCAACGTCCTGCCCAGCGTCTTCGTGCTGTACATGGGCTTCCGCTACGGCTGGGCGCCGGCGACCATCGGCCTGACCCTGATGGCCAGCGGGATCTCCAGCATCCTGGTTCAGGCCGTGGTCGTCGGCCGGGTGGTCAAGGTCGCGGGCGAGCGCGGCGCGCTGCTGATCGGCCTGTTCTGCGGTTTCGCGGGCTTCGTGGTCTACGGCCTGGCCCCGACGGGATGGCTGTATCTGTGCGGCCTGCCGCTGTTCGCCCTGAGCGGCCTGATCCAGCCGGGCCTGCAGGGCCTGATGACCCGCCGGGTCGCGCCCAACGAGCAGGGGCAGCTGCAGGGCGCCAACTCGGCCATGATGGGCATTGCCTCGATCCTGGGGCCGCCGCTGTTCCTGCTGCCGTTCGCCTTTGCCGTCCGACACGATGCGACCCTGCACATGCCGGGCCTGCCGGTGCTGATCGCCGCCGTGTTGATGCTGGCCGCCACCGCCCTGGCCTGGACCAAGGCCCGTCCGGCCCCCATATCGGAACCGCCATCGGCCTAGAGCTTTACCGTAGCGTCGCGACGTCGCCTTAGACTCGCCCGAAAGCTCGGCTCAGTTCCGGACGAACCTTTAGGAGTGACCTTGAACACCGCCCTCCGCGCCCTGCTGCCCGTCGTCGTCCTGCTGGCCGCCTGTTCGAACCCGAACGGGCAGTCGAACGCTCAACAGATCCCCGACCTGGCCCAGCCCACCCGCAAGGTCCCCAGCGACCCGGCCTCGATGAAGGCCTCGTTCTCGCCGGTGGTGAAGAAGGCCTCGCCGGCGGTGGTCAATGTCGCCAGCCGCCGGGTGGTGCGCCAGCGCGCGGATCCGTTCTGGGACTTCTTCACGGGCGGCGGCGCGCCGCGCGAGCAGGTGCAGGGATCGCTGGGCTCGGGCGCGATCGTCCGCGCCGACGGGGTGATCATCACCAACCACCACAACATCGAGGGCGTCGTCGCGGGTAACGGCGACATCACCGTTCAGCTGGCCGACCGTCGCGAATTCCAGGCCACCGTGCTGCTGGACGATCCGCGCTCTGACCTCGCCGTGCTGAAGATCGACACCAAGGGCGAGCGCCTGCCGGTGATGGCGATCGACGACCAGGAACAACTGGAGGTCGGCGACCTCGTCCTGGCCATGGGCAACCCGTTCGGCGTCGGCCAGACCGTGACCAACGGCATCATCTCGGCCCTGGCCCGCACCGACGTCGGTGCGGCCGACTTCGGCAGCTACATCCAGACCGACGCCTCGATCAATCCGGGCAATTCCGGCGGCCCGCTGGTCGACATGGACGGCGACCTGATCGGCATCAACACCTTCATCATCTCGCGCTCGGGCTCGTCGTCGGGCGTCGGCTTCGCGATCCCCGCCTCGGTAGTCAAGCAGGTGGTCAACACCGCCCTGGGCGGCGGCCACAGCGTCGTGCGGCCGTGGCTGGGCGTGAAGGGCCAGCCGGTGACCAGCGAGATCGCCCGCAGCCTGGGCATGAACGCCCCGCGCGGCGTGCTGGTGGCCCAGGTCTATCCCGGCTCGTCGGCCGATCGCGGCGGGCTGAAGGAAGGCGACGTCATCCTGACCATCGATGGCCAGGCGGTGAACGACGAGGGCGGCGGCGCCTTCGCCATCGGCACCCACAAGGTCGGCGACCGCGTGCCGGTCGTGGTGCGCCGCGGCGAGCGCGACCAGACCCTGACCGTCCGCGCCGACGCCGCGCCGGAGACCCCAGCCCGCGACGAGCGCGTGATCACCGGCCGCAATCCGTTTGACGGGGCCACCGTGGTCAATCTGTCGCCGGCCGTGGCCCAGGACCTGAGCGTCGATCCGTTCGCCGGTCGCGGCGTGCTGGTCACCAAGATCGGCCAGGGCGCGGCCATGAACGTGGGCCTTCGCCCCGGCGACTTCGTGCGCGAGGTCAATGGCCGCCAGATCAACGCTGTCAGCGACCTGGTCTCGGCCGCCCAGGCCGGCGCTGGCCGCACCTGGCAGGTCGTGATCGAGCGCAACGGCCAACGCATCGCGGCCCGCTTCAACCCCTGACGTCGGCGTCGGCGGCCTGCTAGAACTGGACTCATGTCCGATCTCTTCCAGGCCGCCGGCCTGACGCCTCACGCGCCTTCGCCGTTGGCCGACCGTCTGCGGCCCCAGAGCCTCGACGAGGTGGTGGGCCAGCAGCATCTTCTGGGGCCGGAAGGGCCCATTGGCCGCATGGCCGCCGCCCATCGCTTGGCCTCGATGATCCTGTGGGGGCCGCCCGGCACCGGCAAGACCACCATCGCTCGCCTGCTGGCCAAGGCCGGCGGCTACGAGTTCCACCAGATCTCGGCGGTGTTCTCCGGCGTCGCCGACCTGAAGAAGGCCTTCGAGCAGGCCCGGGTCCGCCGCGCAGCGGGCCAGTCGACCTTGCTGTTCGTCGACGAGATCCACCGCTTCAACCGCGCCCAGCAGGACGGTTTCCTGCCGTTCGTGGAGGAGGGGATCGTCACACTGGTTGGCGCGACGACCGAGAACCCGTCGTTCGAACTGAACGGCGCTTTGCTGTCGCGCTGCCAGGTGTTCGTGCTCAAGCGCCTCGGCGAGGACTCGCTGGACCAGTTGCTGCAGCGCGCCGAAGTCGCCGAGAACCGCTCGCTGCCGATCGACGCTGAGGCGCGCTCGACCCTGGTGGCCATGGCCGACGGCGATGGCCGCTACCTGCTGACCCTGGCCGAGACCCTGTTCTCGATCGGTACGGACAGCCCGCTGAACCCGACCCAGCTGGGCCAGTTCCTGCAGAAGCGCCGCCCGGCCTACGACAAGGACCGCGAGGAGCACTACAACCTCATCTCGGCCCTGCATAAGTCGGTGCGCGGCAGCGATCCGGACGCGGCTCTGTATTGGCTGGCGCGGATGCTGGAGGGCGGCGAGGACCCGCTGTTCATCGCCCGCCGCCTAGTCCGCATGGCGTCGGAAGACATCGGCGCCGCCGATCCATTGTCGCTGTTGCTGACCACGGCGGCCAAGGACGCCTACGATTTCCTGGGCTCGCCCGAAGGGGAGCTAGCCCTGGCCCAGGCGGTGGTTCACATGGCGTCGGCGCCAAAGTCCAACGCCGTCTACAACGCCTACAAGGCCGCCCGCCGCGCCGCCAAGGAGACCGGCAGCCTGATGCCGCCGGCTCACATCCTCAACGCCCCGACCAAGCTGATGAAGTCGCTGGGCTATGGCGACGGCTATGCCTACGACCACGATGTCGAGGGCGGCGTGTCGGGCCAGAACTACTTCCCGGACGGCATGGAGCGTCGCCGCTTCTACGAGCCCAAGCCCATCGGCGCCGAGGCCAAGGCGCGCGAACGCTTGGAAGCGTGGGGCAAGGTGCGTAAGGACGGCAAATGAGCAGCCCAAAATTCCGCCGTCCGCCCGGCGTCGCCAAGCCCAAGGCCATCGAGTGCCCGATCACCCTCACGCCTGAGGAGATCGCGGCGGCCCAGTCTTGGGTGCTGTACGAGGACGAGGCGATCATCGTGCTGGACAAGCCCACGGGTCTGTCCAGCCAGGGCGGCCGCATCAAGGCCCATACGCTGGATGACCTGCTGTGGGCGTTCGCCAAGCCGGGCAAGGCGCGGCCGCGGCTGATCCACCGGCTGGACCGCGACACCTCGGGCGTGATCCTGACGGCCAAGACCAAGCCAGGCGCGGCGTTCCTGGGCGAGGCCATGATGGCCAAGCGCTTCCGCAAGAGCTACCTGGCCATCGTCGCGCCGGGCGCGCCCGAGCCCAAGGGCGGCATGATCGACAGTCCGCTGCGGCGCGAGTCGATCGGGCGCGAGGCCTATATGCGGGTCTGCGAACCCGACCATCCGGACGCCGAGACCGCCCGCAGCCGCTATCGCACCCTGGCCAGCAATGGCGTCGCCGCCTTGGTCGAGCTGTCGCCCGACACTGGCCGCATGCACCAGCTGCGGGTTCACATGGGCTCGATCGGCCGGCCACTGGCCGGCGACAGCCGCTATGGCGGGGCGCTGATGCTGGGCGGAGTCGCCGTGCCGCGCCTGATGCTGCATGCCGCGCGCCTGACCTTCCCGCATCCGATGGGCGGCGAGCGCAAGATCCTGGCCCCGCTGCCTGACGATTTCGCCGCCATGCTCAAGGCTCTGGACCTGCCGGTTCCGGAACAGGGGGCTTCAGAAGCCGTTGATCCGGCGTGAAGAGGCAAAACGCCATGAAGATCGCAAAACCTGTAATCGCCGCCGCTGTGTCGGGCCTGCTGCTGGCCGCGTGCGCCAGCGCTCCCACGGTCTATCGCGCGCAAGCGGGCGCGCCCAACGACGTCGGCTATTCCGAGTATCGCCTGGAGGCGGGCCGTTATCGCGTCACCTTCCAGGGCGGGCCGGGCGCATCGGAGGCCCAGATCGCCGACTACGCCCTGCTGCGCGCGGCCGAGTTGGCCCTGCAGGACGGCTACGACTGGTTCCGCATCGCCGATCGCTCGACGACCGGCAGCGGTTACGATCGCGGGCCGCGCATGTCGGTCGGCGGTGGTTCGGCCAGCTTCGGCCGTCACTCGAGCTTTGGCTTGGGCGTCGGCACCAGCTTCAATCTCGGCCCGGGTCCGGCGTTCTCGCGCTCGATCGAGGTCGTGTTCGGCAAGGGCGCGCCGCCGCGCGACCGCGACGTCTATGACGCGCGGGACGTGGTCAAGAACGTGGGATACGGCCGCCAGCGGACATAGTTTAAGCCGCCGCCTGCTTGCCCAGCGGGTAATTGGCGCGCAAGGCGGCGTGGCTGAGACCGGCCTGTTCGGCGGCGGCGAAGAAGCCGTCCTGGGGCAGACCCTGCAGGATGGTCATCGGCGCCAGGCCGCGGGCGTCGCGACCGAAGGCCATCATGTCCATGGCGATCTTGGCCGCTTCGCCCGAGAGGTCGCTGGCGTCCAGGGCCAGGCCAGCCAGGCGGGCGTCGCGCAGCACGCGCAGGGCTTCCTTGTCCGGCGGCACGCGGGCGATGACGCCGCGTGTCAGGGCGCGCAGAAGGCCGACGACCTCCAGCAGGCGACCGGCGGGGGTGCCGCGGGTGACATCCACCAGCTCGATCATCACGCCGCCACGCAGCAGGGCTAGTGAAAGGCCCGCCGTACCGGTCAGCAGGTCGCGGCCGCGCTGGGTGCCCAGGGTGCGAAACGAGGCCGGCAGGATCAGCTCGGGCGTCGTGTGGCCCTGGGCCGAGCGGGCGAACACCGCCGCATACTTCAGGGTCGACTCGTCGATGAAGGCGACATCGCGATCCGACAGCTTGGTCAGGGCGCGGGCGCTGGCCTGCCGGCCGCTGGCCAGATGGGTGACCATCGGCTCGATGCGAACGGCGGTGGTGATGTTGCGGCGCAGGCTGACGACGTGCTCCAGCGTGAAGTCCACACGCAGGGCCGCGCCGGCGGCGGTGGTGAAGGCCACGGGGGTGCGGCGCGACTCGTCGGCCGGGTCCACGGTGAAGCGGACTGGCGAGCGCACGCTGTCGCGACGGGCGCGGGCGGCCAGGATCACGGCCGGGTCGATGCGCTTGCAGACGGCTTCGCCGCCTTCCAGCCCGACGACCGAGCGGATGCCCATTTCCGAGGGATCGGCGACGCCCAGCAGGTGGGTGAGCACGTCTTCCAGGATCTTCACGCTGGTCGCCTGGGCGGCCAGGCCCTGGTCGTGGTGCGTGGCGATCAGGAACTCGCTGTCGGAGATGCGGGCGCGCATGTCCTGGCGGTCCAGGTGCTCTGCCAGCTTCCGCTCGACATAGGTCCAGACGTCGTTGCGCTTGTCGCTCCACCATTCGCCGGCCCAAGACTTGATGGCCTTGACGCTGATGACATTGACCGAGCCGCGCGCGACCAGGTCTGACCCCGCCAGGCGCTGAAGCACCGGGCCGGGGAGGGCCACGCGTTCATTCGCGTCATGAGGGGGGGCTGAGAAGGACATGGCTCGGGCGCTGTTGATGTACGCCGAGAATGCCGTCTGCGCGCTTAACGCGTAGTCACCAAATAGGGTTTCCAAAGTTGTTTACCGTGAAAGAAACCGGGGAAATCAAGGGAACTCCGGTGGGTGCTTGGCGTTTGCGCCCGCTCGGCGCATAAGGCGTTGATGAACAAGCTGCTCCTCGTGGCGGCCGGTGGGGCCGTGGGCTCTGTCGCGCGCTATCTGGTCGGCGTCGGGGCGATGCGGGTCATGGGCCCGGGCTGGCCCTATGGCACCTTCACCGTCAACCTGCTGGGCGGCTTCCTGATGGGCTGCCTGGCCTCGTGGCTGGCCCATCGCGGCGCGGCCGGCAGCGACCAGTGGCGGGTGCTGCTGGGCGTCGGCGTGCTGGGCGGCTTCACCACCTTTTCGTCGTTCTCCCTGGAAACCGCGCTGATGATCCAGAAGCGCGACTACCTCCAGGCCTTTTCCTATTCCGCCGCCAGCGTGCTTCTGTCCGTGGCGGCCCTGTTCGCGGGCCTTCTGGTCGCCCGCAGGATTTTCGCATGAGCACCAAGGAAGTTCGCACCCTGTACGTCGACGCCGGCGAGGACGGGGTGCGCCTGGACCGCTGGTTCAAGCGCCGTTGGCCGCACCTGAACCACATCCAGCTCAACAAGCTGTTCCGCTCGGGCCAGGTCCGGGTCGACGGTTCGCGCGCCAAGGCCGACACCAAGCTGGCGGCCGGCAGCCAGATCCGCGTCCCGCCTTTGCCCGACGCGCCCGATCCGACCGACAAGGCCAAGCTGTCGGCGCGCGACATCGCCTACGCCAAGTCGCTGGTGCTGTACGAGGACGAGGAAGTCCTGGCCCTGAACAAGCCCGCCGGCCTGGCCGTGCAGGGCGGCACCAAGACCACCAAGCACGTCGACAAGCTGCTCAGCGCCTGGGGCGAGGGCGTCAATCGTCCGCGCCTGGTCCACCGCCTGGACCGCGACACATCGGGCGTGCTGCTGCTGGGCAAGACCCCGGCCGCCGCCGCGCGCCTGTCTGGATCCTTCGCCAAGCGCAAGGCGCAGAAGACCTATTGGGCCATCGTGGTCGGCAACCCGCACCCGACCGAGGGCGTGATGGAGCTGCACCTGGCCAAGCGCGGCGTCGGCGATCGCGAAATCGTCGTGCCCGCCCAGCCCAAGGATCCGGACGCCCAGCCGGCCGAGACCGAATTCGTCACCATCAGCCGCGCCGGTCCGCGCGTCACCTGGATGGCCCTGCGCCCGCACACCGGCCGCACGCACCAGCTGCGCGCCCACATGAAGGCCATGGGCCACCCGATCCTGGGCGATCCCAAGTACGGTGACGACAAGTCAGGGCCGCTCTCGGAAGGCCTTAAGCTGCAGCTGCACGCCCGCTCGATCCTGCTGCCGCACCCCTCGGCCGGCATGCTGCACGTCGAGGCCCCGCTGAGCCCCGAGATGAAGGAAGGCTTCCGCAAGTTCGGCTTCTCGGAAGACGAGGCGGAGGCCGAGCCCTTTGGCCGGCGCAGCGCCAAGATCCGTCGATAGGCCAGAGACTTCTTCCCCTCCGGAGGGGGCGAGTATGAGATCACTCTCCTCACTGGCCCCACCTGACCGCGCGATGCGCGGTCGTCCGCCCCCGGAGGGGGCAGACGGTCAGACCAAGCCCGTCATCGCCTTCGCCCCCGCGCTGTCCGGGAACACCTGCTTCTCCAGGATCGTGCGGTCGACGCCCATGTGGTCGGCCAGCACGCCCTTGAACAGGCCGCGCATGTCCAGCGTCGGGGCGGTGTCGCGGTTCTCGAACAGAGCGGTCTGCTTCAGGGTCGGCCAATCGCCGACGATGCCGCCGCGCTTGAGGGCGCCGCCCAGGATCAGGCCGGTCGAGCCCGTGCCGTGGTCGGTGCCGCCAGTGCCGTTGACGCGGGCGGTGCGACCGAACTCGGTGACGACGACGACCACGGTGTTCTTCCACTCCGCGCCCAGGCCCGTGTGCAGGCCCGCCAGCACCGCGTCCATGTAGGACAGGCGCGTAGCGATCTGGCCGGCTTGTCCGGCGTGGGTGTCGAAGCCGTCCAGCGACACGGCCGCGATCTGCGGGCCGCCGGCCTGGATCATGAAGCCGCCCAGAGTCGAGCCCAGCTTGCGCGCGGCCTCGCTGCCTGCGCGGTTCGGTTGGGGGGCGGCCATGGGGGCTGTGGGCGCGGCCATTCCCGTCATGGCCAATTGCGCCATGGTCTCGGTCTCGAGGCCGCGCGCGAAGGCGGGGCCCAGGAGCGGATCGGTCTTGTAGAGATCCTGCAGCAGGGTCGGCAGGCGGGCGGTCTCGTCGACGCCCTTGCCGGGCGACCAACTGGCCGCCTGCACCTTGCCGCGCAGGATGAGCGGGGCGGTGGTCCCGACAGACAGGCCTTCGACCTTGCGGACGGGAGCCAGGGCTTCGAGCGTGCGGTTCAGCCAGCCGGTCTCGGCGCCGTAGACGCCGGCCGCGCCGGTCTCCAGCACGTCCTGGGCTTCGAAGTGCGAGCGGGCGCGATCGGGACTGGCGATGGCCGGGGCGATGCGGGCCTGGCCTTGCTGGGCGAGGGCATGGACGGTCTTCAGCTCAGGATGCAGGCCGAAGGTGTCGTCCAGCTTCAGCACCTGGTCGGGCCGCATGGCGATCGAGCCGCGCAAGGCCGCATAGTCGGGGTCACCCACCGGGGGGGAGACGGACAGGCCGTCCATGCCGCCGCGGCAGATGACGACGACCAGCTTCTTTTTGGCGAGGTCACCCTCGGACGCGGCGAAGGCCTGGGTTCCCAGGAAGCTGACGGAGATGCCCAGACCCAGCAGGGCGCGACGGTTCAGAGGCGCGTTCATCGGCGTTGGAACTCCGGGCTCATCACGAGAAGGGCGAAGGCCTCGCGGCGGGTCTCGGCCCGCGACACGGCCTTGGCGACGGGCGGCGTCAGACGTGCGCCCAGGGCCTGAAGGGCCAGCGCGTTTGGATCGGTGCGGTCGGCTGCGGCGGCGGCCATGCCCTGCGCCCATTGCATCCGCTTGATCAGGCCGTCGGGCGAGGCCCAGGCGCCCGCCTCCTCAGGCCAGCCCTTGGGGGAGGGGGCGTAGAACGGCCGCTGGCCCATCCCCGTCAGCACCGGGGCGATGCGCTCATAGGCGGACGGCTCGGCGCCGATCAGCCGCCAGGTCGACAGGGTGAACTCGTAGGGCGTCTTGAACTTGGCCGGCGTCGGCTCCCAGGCCTCCGGGCTCTCGATCAGCGCCTTTGCGACGGCCGACAGGTCGCCGCCGGTGTCCATCCAGCGCTTCTCAAGCCGCGCGGCCAGGGCCGGCGGGGGCGTGTCCGACACGAAGTGGCGGGCCAGCTTGCGGCTGACATGGCGGGCGGTGCGTTGATCGGCGGCCAGGGTCTTCAGCACCGCCAGGCCCTGGTCGACGCCGCCCTCGGCGTAGGTCTTGCCCAGGATCTTCCGCGCGCCCGGTTCATGGGTGTTGACGCGGAACACGAACTGGCCGGCGCGGTCCTCGGCGTCGCGACCGATGGAAAAGCCGGTCAGGGCGCGGGCGAAGTCGGTGACGTCGGCCTGGCTGTAGCCGGCGTCGACGCCCACGGTGTGCAGCTCGAGGATCTCGCGCGCCAGGTTCTCGTTCAGCCCGCCGCGGCCTTGCCGGCGACGGCTGACCGCCATGCTGCCCGGACCCACCGACTGAGCCTGATCCAGATAGGTCAGCATGGCCGGGTGGGTGGACGAGGCGACCAGCAGGTCCTCGAAGCGGCCGAAGACGTGGGGCCGGATCGCCTCGCGCTCGAACGGTCCGATCAGCACCGAGGTGATCTGCTTGGTCGAGGAGACAGTGAAATGGTTGGCCCAGAACAGCGCCCAGCGCTCGCGGAAGCTAGCTGGCGTGCTGGCGCCCAACTGCGCCCGGGCCAGGAAGTCGCCATTGACCCGCTCGCGCAGCTGACGCTGGGCGTCCATGAAGGCGACGCCGTTCTGGGGCGTTTCTCCATCCTTGCGTTCGCGCTCCATGCGGCGCTGCTCCTGGAAGTCGCGCATCCAGGCGAAGCGTTGGGCGGCGCTCTCGCCGTCGCTCTGGGGCAGGTCCGCGCCGTCGCGGCGCACCTGGGCGGTCAGCCAGCCTTGCGGATCGGCCTTGGCGGCCTCGATCTCCCCGGGGCGGGCGCCCAGGCCAAAACGGGTGACGGCGACGGCGGCCATCAGATCTTTGCTGGGCAGGCTCAAGCGGCGCTCTCCCTTGCGTGAACACTCGACATTGACCATTCAACGCCGGTGGCGGCCCATTCCGTCGCGAGCTGGCGAAAAGAGTCTCTCCCGTGTCCGACAAGTCCGAGCTGCTGCTGAAACCCAAGCGCTTCTACAAGGCCGCCGCCGCGGCGCCGGTAGAAGGCGGCTTTGCTGTTCAACTGGATAGCCGCACGCCCAAGACGCCGGACAAGAAGCCGCTGGTGCTGCCGACGCGGGCGCTGGCCGAGATGATCGCCGCCGAGTGGGAAGCCCAGGTCGAGTATATCGACCACAGTCTGATGCCGGCCACGCGCCTGGCTTTCACGACCCTGGACCGCATTCCCGAAACCCGCACCGGCGTCGCCCAGGAGATCACCGCCTACGCCGCGTCCGAGCACCTGTGCTATCGCGCCGAGCATCCGACGCCGCTGGTCGAGCGTCAGGCGCGCGAATGGGGCGCGATCCTGGACTGGGCCAAGGCCGAACACGGCCTGATCTTCACCCCGGTCGCCGGCGTCATCCACCAGCCGCAGCCGCCGGCCACCGTGGCGGCGGTCGAGGCCCTGCTCCTGACCCTGGACGATTTCGCCCTGGGCGGCGTGGCCTTCGCCAACGGCCTCTTTGGCTCGGCGGTGCTGGCCCTGGCCGTGCGCGCCGGCCGCCTGACGGGCCCGAGGGCCCTGGACCTGTCGCGGCTGGAGGAGATCTTCCAGGCCGAGCAGTGGGGCCAGGACGATGAGGCCACGGCCCGCGCGGCGGCCCTGGCGGTGGAAGCCGAGATGATCGATCGCTGGTTCGCAGGCCTGCGCTGATGGGAACCTTCGCCGTCTATGCGGCGGCGGCCCTGGCCGAACTCGCCGGCTGTTTCGCTTTCTGGGCCTGGCTGCGCCTGGACCGTTCGCCGTGGTGGATCCTGCCTGGCGCCCTGTCGCTGATCGCCTTCGCCCTGCTGCTGACCCGGATCGACGCCAGCGTCGCGGGACGGGCCTTCGCGGCCTATGGCGGCGTCTACATCGTCGCCTCGATCGGCTGGATGCGTTTCGTGGAAGGCGCGCGGCCCGACCGCTGGGACCTGATCGGCGGCGCGATCTGCCTGGCTGGCGCGGCGGTGATCCTGCTGGGGCCGCGAGGGGGCTGAGCTTGCCGGGCTCACCCGCCCGCCGTCGACGTGATTGAAGGCAAAGGGGTCTGTCCAGGCCTATACTGGCCCACCCGACGGGACGCTGGCGGATAACGATCGCGCGGAGCATCTGCTGCGTCGGAACGGTAACTGACTCAAGCTCTTCCGGGCGTGGCCCGGCGCTCCGCAGCCCCTTCCCATGACTTCAGCGGTGAAGCCGCGTGAGGCTGCGAAGCCGTGCGTCCTTCGAGGCCCGCTGCGCGGGCGCCTCAGGATGAGGAGCTTTGTCCTGAATTCCTCATCCTGAGGTGCGAGCCGCAGGCGAGCCTCGAAGGACGCACGGCTTTCCCTTCCGGCCCGACCCTTCTATATGCGGACGCTTCTTCGCTTCCCGTGACTCCCCCGAAAGGCCGCGCCCTCATGGCTCGCATCCTGATCACCTCCGCCCTGCCGTACATCAACGGCATCAAGCACCTGGGCAATCTGGCGGGGTCGATGCTGCCGGCGGACGTCTATGCGCGGTTCAAGCGCTCGCAAGGCCACGAGACGCTCTACATCTGCGCCACGGACGAACACGGGACGCCGGCGGAACTCGCCGCCACCGCCGCGGGCCAGGACGTCGCCACCTACTGCGCCGAGCAACACGTGCTGCAGCACGATGTGGGCCGCGCGTTCGGCCTGTCGTGGGACCACTTTGGCCGCTCGTCGTCACCGCAGAACCATCGCCTGACCCAGCACTTCTGCCAGGCCCTGGAGGATCACGGCCTGATCGAGGAACGCGTCGACCAGATGGTCTATTCGGTCGACGACAAGCGCTTCCTGCCCGACCGCTATGTCGAGGGGACCTGCCCGCACTGCAAGTTCGAGAAGGCCCGCGGCGACCAGTGCGACAACTGTGGCAACCTGCTGGACCCGACCGACCTGATCGAGCCCTATTCGGTGATCTCGGGTTCGCGCAACATCGAGGTGCGCGACACGCGTCACCTGTACCTGCTGCAGACCAAGATGCAGGACAAGATCCGCGCCTGGGTCGACAGCCATGGCGACTGGCCGCAACTGGCGCGCTCGATCGCCTACAAGTTCCTGGACGAGGGGCTGATCGATCGCGGCATCACCCGCGACCTGGCCTGGGGCGTTCCCGTGGCCAAGGACGGCGTTCCGCGTCCGGGCTTCGAGGACAAGGTCTTCTACGTCTGGTTCGATGCGCCGATCGAATACATCGCCGCCACCCAGGAGTGGGCCGAGGGCGGCGCCGACCGCGACTGGAAGCGCTGGTGGCGCACCGACGAGGGCGCCGACGACGTCCGCTACGTCCAGTTCATGGGCAAGGACAATGTGGCGTTCCACACCGTCAGCTTCCCGGCGACCATCCTGGGCTCGGAAGAGCCGTGGAAGAGCGTCGACATGCTCAAGGCCTTCAACTGGCTGAACTGGTACGGCGGCAAGTTCTCGACCAGCAACAAGCGCGGCGTGTTCATGGACGCGGCCCTGGACATCCTGCCGCCGGACCTGTGGCGCTGGTACCTGACCGCCAACTCGCCGGAAGGCAGCGACACGGCCTTCACCTGGGAGATGTTCGCCAGCGCCGTGAATCGCGACTTGGCCGACGTGCTGGGTAACTTCGTCAACCGCATCCTGAAGTTCAACGAGAGCAAGTTCGAAGGCGTCGTCCCGGCGGGCGGCGAGCCTGGCCCGCTGGAAGAGAAGCTGTTCGCCGACGTCTCGGCGCGCCTGGCCGATCTTACCGAGCAGATGGACGCCATCGAGATGCGCAAGAGCGCCCAGGCGCTGCGAGCGCTGTGGGTGGTCGGCAACGAGTACCTTCAGGAAGCCGCGCCGTGGACCGCGATCAAGACCGATCGCGACCGCGCCGCCGTCATCGTCCGCACCGCCCTGAACCTGGTGGCGCTGTACGCCAAGATCTCGGCCCCGTTCATCCCGTTCGCGGCCGAGACGATCGGCGCGGCGATGAGCCTGGACTATCCGGCGCAATGGCCGTCGAACGACGCCAAGGCCGAGCTGGACAAGCTGCCGGTCGGCCAGGCGCTGACCGTGCCGGAGGTCCTGTTCAAGAAGATCGAAGACGAGCAGATCGCCGAGTGGACGGCCCGCTTCGGCGGCGCCGAATAGCATGACGGATGGGGCGGACAGGTCGGGACTCTCGAGTCTTGTCCGCCTCAGCCTGTTCTACGCCGCGATCTATCTGAGCACCGGCGTCAGCCTGCCGTATATCGGCACCTATCTGCGCGATCGTGGCATGGACGGCGGCCAGATCGGCCTGATCCTGGCCCTGCCGCTACTGCTGAAGCCTTTCACCGGCCCGGCCCTGGCGGTGTGGGCCGACGGCTTCACCCTGCGCCGCACGCCGATGATCTTGCTGCTGGTCGGGGCGGGCCTGGGCTATGCGGGCCTCCTGGCGACCCACAGCCTGCTGTGGCTGATCCTGTTCTGGTTCATCGGCCAGACCCTGCTGTCGACCGTCTCGCCCCTGACCGACGTCATCACCCTGCGCCGGGCGCGGACCGAGAGCTTCAACTACGGCATTCCGCGCGGCATGGGCTCGAGCGCCTTCATCGTCGCCAACCTGGCCATGGGCGTGATCCTAACGCTGGTCGCGCCGACGATCATCGCCGTCTGGGTCGCCGCCGCCTGCTTCATCGCCGCCATCGCCGCCGCGACCCTGATTCCACCCGAGCGGGTCCACGCCGAGGGCGCCAAGCCGGCCCGGTCCGAGCGCTGGAGGGGCCTGGGCGACCTGATGCGCAACCGCACCTTCGTGCTGGCGGTGGTCACGGCGGGCCTGATCCAGGGGGCTCACGCGTTCTACTACGGCTTCTCGGCCATCCTCTGGCGCAAGCAGGGGATCAGCGAGCCGATGATTGGCGTCCTGTGGGGCGTGGGCGTCGCCGTCGAAGTCGGCTTCATGTGGTTCCTGGAACCGCTGCGTCGCCGCTGGGGACCCGAGCTGTTCCTGATCCTGGGGGCGGGCGCGGCGGTGCTGCGCTGGACGCTCTACGCCTTCGAGCCGCCGCTTTGGGCGCTGTTTCCGCTGCAGGCCCTGCATGCCCTGACCTTCGCCGCCAGCTTCCTGGCCTCTCTGCGGCTGATCGAGAAGCTGGCCCCGCCGTCGGCCGCGTCGCCGGCTCAGGCGATCAACTCTGCGCTGTCGTCGGGCTTCACCCTGGGTATCGCGACCTTGGCGTCAGGTCCGCTGTTCGACGCCTTCGGCGCGGGCGGCTACGGAGCCACCGCCGCCATGGCCCTGCTGGGCCTGGGCGGCGCGGTGCTTTTGTGGAGGCGGGCCCAACGCCCCAACACCGCTCATCCCCGCGAAAGCGGGGACCCAAGCTGATGCTCAAATCCAAGCGCCGCGCGAACGATCAGCGCCGCTTGGGTCCCCGCTTTCGTGGGGATGAGCGAAGAAGGAGATCAGATGTCGTAGTCGATCTCGCGGCCTTCCAGCCACGCGACGATCTGCTCGGCCGCCTCCACGGGATCGATCGCGGTGGTGTCGATGCGCAGTTCGGGCGTCTCGGGCGCCTCATAAGGGCTGTCGATGCCGGTGAAGTTCTTCAAGTCGCCAGCGCGGGCCTTCTTGTAGAGGCCTTTTACGTCGCGGGCTTCGGCGACGGCCAGCGGCGTGTCGACGAAGACCTCGATGAACTCGCCGTCGTCCAGAAGGTCGCGGGCCAGCTGGCGTTCGGCGCGGAACGGCGAGATGAAGGCGGTCAGCACGATCAGCCCGGCGTCGACCATCAGCTTGGCCACCTCAGCGACCCGGCGGATGTTCTCGACGCGGTCCTCCTCGGTGAAGCCCAGGTCCTTGTTCAGGCCGTGGCGGACATTGTCGCCGTCCAGCAGATAGGTGTGGCGGCCGAGAGCGTGCAGGCGCTTTTCCACCAGGTTGGCGATGGTCGACTTGCCGGCGCCCGACAGGCCGGTCAGCCAGACCACCTGGCCGCGCTGGCGCTTGAGGGCGGCGCGCGAGGCCTTGCTGATGTCGGTGTGCTGCCAGTGGACGTTCTCGGCTCGGCGCAGGGCGAAGTTCAGTAGGCCCGCGCCGACGGTGCGATTGCTGAGGCGATCGACCAGGATGAAGCCGCCCATGGCGCGGTTGTCGGCATAGGCCTCGAACGGGATGGCCTGGTCCAGCGAGAGGTTGCAGACCCCGATCTCGTTGAGCTCCAGGCGCTTGGCGGCCGTCTTCTCCAGCGTGTTGACGTTCACGCGGTGTTTGATGTCGGTGACGCTGGCGCCGACCGTTCGGGCCCCCAGCTTCAGCAGATAGGTGCGACCGGGCGGCAGGGGCTCGTCGTCCATCCAGACGACGGTGGCCTCGAACTGATTGGCGACTGGCGCCGGCGCGTCGGCGGCGGCGATGACGTCGCCGCGCGAGATGTCGATCTCGTCTTCCAGGGTCAGGGTCACCGACTGACCGGCGACGGCCTGGTCGAGATCGCCCGGCAGGGTGACGATGCGGGCCACCCGGCTCTCGCGGCCCGAGGGCAGGGCGCGGATGCGGTCGCCCGGCTTGATCGAGCCCGAGGCGATCAGGCCCGAGAAGCCGCGGAAGTCCAGGTTCGGGCGATTGACCCACTGCACCGGCATGCGGAAGGGCTTGGACTGCAGGTCGTCCTCGACCTCCACGCCCTCCAGCCAGTCCATCAGGATCGGGCCCTTGAACCAGGGCGTCTCTTCGCTGCGGCTGGCGATGTTGTCGCCGCCCAGGCCCGAGATCGGGATTGGGGTGAAGACGGTAAGGCCGATCTGCTCGGCGAAGGCGCGGTAGTCGGCGACGATCTGGTCGAACACGGCCGGGTTCCAGCCGACCAGGTCCATTTTGTTCACCGCCAGCACCACGTGGCGGATGCCCAGCAGGGACACGAGATAGCTGTGGCGACGGGTCTGGGTCAGCACGCCCTTGCGGGCGTCGATCAGGATCACGGCCGCGTCGGCGGTCGAGGCGCCGGTGACCATGTTGCGGGTGTACTGCTCGTGGCCGGGGGTGTCGGCGACGATGAACTTGCGCTTCTCGGTCGAGAAGAAGCGGTAGGCGACGTCGATGGTGATGCCTTGCTCGCGTTCGGCGGCCAGACCATCGACCAGCAGGGCGAAGTCGATCGCGCCGCCCTGCGTGCCGACCCGCTTGGAGTCGGCCTCGAGGGCCGCCATCTGGTCCTCGAAGATCATCTTGCTGTCGTACAGCAGGCGACCGATCAGGGTGGACTTGCCGTCGTCGACGCTGCCGCAGGTGATGAAGCGCAGCAGCGACTTGTGCTGGTGCTGGTGCAGATAGGCGTCGATGTCTTCTGCGATCAGGGCGGACTGGTGAGCCATCAGAAGTAGCCTTCCTGCTTCTTCTTCTCCATCGAGGCGGACTGGTCGTGGTCGATGACCCGGCCCTGGCGCTCGCTGGTCGTGGTCAGCAGCATTTCCTGGATGACCTGGGGGAGGGTGGCGGCGGTGCTCTCGACCGCGCCGGTCAGCGGGTAGCAGCCCAGGGTGCGGAAACGGACGCTCTTCAGCTGCGGGACCTCGCCCTCGCGCAGGCGGAAGCGGTCGTCGTCGACCATGATCAGCGCGCCGTCGCGCTCGACCACCGGCCGCTCGGCCGCGAAGTACAGCGGCACGATCGGGATGTTCTCCAGATGGATGTATTGCCAGACGTCCAGCTCGGTCCAGTTCGAGATCGGGAAGACGCGCAGGCTCTCACCGGGGTGCTTGCGGGTGTTGTAGAGGTTCCACAACTCGGGCCGCTGGTTCTTCGGGTCCCAGCGGTGCTCGGACGAGCGGAACGAGAAAACCCGCTCCTTGGCGCGGCTTTTCTCCTCGTCGCGGCGGGCGCCGCCGAAGGCCGCGTCGAAGCCGTACTTGGACAGGGCCTGCTTGAGGCCTTCGGTCTTCCACAGATCGGTGTGCAGGGCGCTGCCGTGGTCGAACGGATTGACGCCGCGGGCCTCGGCGTCGGGGTTCTTGTGGACCAGCAGGTCGAAGCCCAGCTCGGACGCCACCTTGTCGCGCAGGGCGTACATGTCCCGGAACTTCCAGGTCGTGTCGACGTGCAGCAGCGGGAAGGGCGGCTTGCTGGGGTAGAAGGCCTTGGCGGCCAGGTGCAGCATCACCGCGCTGTCCTTGCCGATCGAGTACAGCATGACCGGGCGTTCGCACTCAGCCGCCACTTCCCGCAGGATGTGGATGCTCTCGGCCTCCAGGCGCTGGAGGTGCGTCAGCCGGGCGGGCGAGAGCGCCGTCAGGTCCGGCGTCATAGCGGGGGCGAATTGGGTCAGGGCCATACTCTGCGACCTAGGCCCGGCCGTCGGACGGGACAACGCGGGAATTCTGAGGGCGCTGTCAGTTGACTTGGCGCCACAGGGGAGAGGCTTCGACGTTCATGACCAAATGTTCATGCACGCTTGTTGCGATAGTCTTGCATAACGTCGCTATCGTTTCACGCGGTTGTCTCCTGGGACGGGGTGATGAGTTTCCTGGCCGAAATGCTGGCTGCGGCGGTCGTCTGGCTGTCCTCTTTCGCGCTGTGCCAGTTCGGCGTGGCGGTCGAGACGCGTGCGCGCCCCGAGGCGGCTCAATCGCAGGGCGCCAAGACCGTCGCCCGCTCCCCACGCGACGCGCTGTCCAAGCTGTCCCCCATCGCCGCGACCGCGCCTGCCACGCCCCAGTGCGAGGCCTGAAGCGCGGCTCAACCGCCGCGACGTGTGCGAACACAACCAAAGCCGCTTTCCGACAAGGCTTTTCGCCGTTAGGTTCATGCGACACGCGAAGGAGGGGCCGGCGCGTGCGGTTGTTCCTGCGCCCCTCGCGACGTCCTGGGATCGTGGCTGTGTATGAAGCCTAAGAAGCGCCAACCATTCGATTTTTCCGCGACGCCGACGGAGACGCCTCGCGAAGAGACCCTGGCGGCCGAGGTGAAGGCTGCTGAAGTCGAGGCCGTCGAACCCCCGGCCGTGCCTGATTTCCCCGAGACGACCTCGTTTGCGGAGCCGGAAGCGGAGCTTCCCAGCGCCGAGCCCCTGACGCTGCGCGACACCGTGGGCGACGACCTGGACGTGCCGCCGCCGTCGACCGTGCGCTCGCGCCGTCGCCGCGAACCCAAGTCCGAAGCTTTCAAGACCTTCGCCGAGCCCGATCTGAAGCCGGCGACCTCGCTGGCCGCCAGCGCCCAGCCGCCGGCGCCGATCGTCGAGCCCGACGTCCCGACCCCAGCTCCGAGCCGTGACACCTCGCTGGACCTGCGCGGCCCCATGGCCGAGGCCCCGACGCCGCTGGTGGCCGAGAAGGCCCCGCGCCGCATGTCGGGCGTGCTGTTCTGGACTCTGGCCACCGCCGTGGCTGCTCTGTGGGCCCTGGCTCCGATCGCTTTCGCCCTGGGTTACGCCCGCGGCGTGCCCGCCTTCCGGGTCGAAGGCTTCGCCCTGATGGTCTTCGCCGGTCTGGCCATCGGGCCGGCCCTGCTGACCCTGCTCGGCGCCTATCTGCTGCGCCAGGCCAACGGCATTTCGGACGAGCTGCGTCGCACCCGCACTCTGACCGACCGCATTGTCACCCCAGCCGCCCTGGCTGCTGTCGGCGCCTCCAGCGCCGTCGACGCCATGCGCCAGGGCGTGGACGAGGCCGCCGCCGCCGCCGAACGCGCCCGCGAGCACATCATCTCGCTGCGTCAGGCCCTGGCCGAAGAGACTGCCCGTCTCGCCGAGGCCGCCGCCGACTCCGCCAAGACCGCCAACCAGCTGGCCCAGGGTCTGGGTCACGAACGCACCGCCATGGAAAGCCTGTCGCACTCGCTGGACGCGCGCTCCACGGCGGTGGTCGATGCGATCGGCAGCCAGGCCCGCATGGTGGCCGAGGCCTCCGATCTGGCCGAGACCCAGCTGCGTGAAGCTGAGGCGGCCCTGGCCGCCCGCGCCGCCGATCTCGCCGCCGCCGCCGCCGAAGCTTCGGACGCCGCTCGCGTCGGGGCCGAGGACCTGTCGCGTCAGATCGCGCGCCTTGAGACCGCCGGCCACGGCGTCGGCGACCAGATCTCGTCGGTCGAGAAGAGCCTTGCCGCCCAGCGCGCTGCGCTGGTCGAAGCCAGCCAGGCTCTGCGCTCGGAGCAGGAGGACTTCGCCTCCGAGGCCGAGACCCGCACCGCTCAGCTGACCGAATTCGTCGCCTACACCCGCGTCGGGGCCACCGAGCTGTCGGATAGCGCCGCCATGGGCGCGGAAATCCTGCGCGGCCTGATCGGCGCCGCCGCCGAGCAGTTCCGCGAGATGGTCGACGGCGCCCGCAACCAGCGCGATGGCCTGAACGACGAGGTCAAGAAGACGCTCGAGGCCATCGGCGACGTCGCCGAGAACCAGCGCAACCTGCTGGAAGACGAGCTGAAGGCGGCCATGGAAGCCATGGCCGAGGCAGCTCTGAAGGCCAGCGAAGGCGTCGAGGCCCGCGTCGAGGCCGCTCGCAGCCGCGTCGACCAACTGAACGAGATCGCCTTTGCCGCTGGCCAGAAGGCTGATGCGGTATTCGAATCCCGCATGGAAGAGGCGCGCGACATCATCGAGCACTCGGCTCAGATGGTCGAGCAGGCCGGGGCGCGCACCTCGCAGAAGCTGCAGGACTCGGTGCAGTCGGCGCGCGGCACGCTGGACGAGCTGGAAGGCATGCTGGCCGAGATCGGCAAGCGCACCGCCGACCTGCCGGCCGAAGCCCTGCAAAAAGCCGCCGAGGTTCGCGTGGCCATCGAGCAGGGCGTCGAGCAGCTGATGAACGCCGTGCGTCGCACCGCCGAGGAGACGGCTGCGATCGACCAGGCGTTCCAGGAACGCGTGCGCCGCAACTACGAGATGCTGAGCGAGGCGGCCGGCGCCGTCACCGCCTCGACCAATTCGACCATGGCCGCCCGCGCCGCCTCGCCGATCGCGCCGCCGCGTCGGGCTGCGCCTACGCCGCCGCCCGTCGCGTTCCAACCGCCGGCCCCTCAGCCGACGCAACCGCTGCCGATGGCCGAGTTTGACGACGAGGACGAGCCGCCGGCCGACAACCGTCGCCGCCTGCGTCTGACGCCGACCGCGACCGACGAGGAGTTCCGCTCGGTGTTCGAGCAGGCCCAGACCCGCAAGCAGGCCCCGCCGCTGCCCTCCGCCGAACCGGAAGGCGAGGGCGGCTGGAGCTGGCGCAACCTGCTGGCCGGCATCGAGAACAGCTCGCCGGGCGACACGGCCCTTGGCGAGAAGCTGGCGAGCGAAATCACCGCCATGGGCATCGACCCGCACGCCCTGCTGCCACGCGGCCGGATCGACGAGATCGCCGCCGCCCTGCAGACCCGCGACGCGTCCGGCGCTCGCGAGGTGGTCAAACGTTTGGCGCCCGCCGCCATCCGCCGTCTGGTGCGTCGCCTGTTCTCGGACGCCACGCTGAAGAGCAACACAGAGCGCTTCCTGGCCCGCTATGCCGGCATGATCGACGAAGCGGCCGGCCAGGATCGCGAGGGCTTCCTGCTCGCGGCGCTGCTGTCATCGGACGCCGGCCGGGCCTATCTGTTGCTCGACGCGGCCAGCGGCGACCTGCGCTAGGTGAAGCGCCTGTTCGATTTCGCCGCGGCGGCGGCCGGCCTCTTCGTGCTGGCTGTCCCGCTGGCGGTGCTGTGGCTGCTGGTGCGCCTGACCTCGCCGGGGCCGGGGCTCTATTGGTCGCAGCGGGTCGGCAAGGGCTCGGCGCTGTTTCCGATGCCCAAGTTCCGGACCATGCGCATCGACACGCCCGAGGTCGCCACGCACCTCCTGGAAGACCCCGACCGCTGGCTGACGCCGCTGGGGCCGCTAATGCGCAAGCTCAGCCTGGATGAGCTGCCGCAGCTGTGGAGCGTACTGGTCGGCCATATGAGCCTGGTCGGGCCGCGGCCCGCGCTGTTCAACCAGGACGATCTGATCGCGGCGCGCAAGGCCGCCGGCGTCGACGTGCTGCGGCCCGGCGTCACCGGCTGGGCTCAGATCAATGGCCGGGACGAGCTGGCCATCCCCGACAAGGTAGCCCTGGACGCGGAGTACCTGCGCCGCCACTCGTTCCGGTTTGATCTGGAAATCCTGGTCAGCACCGTAGTGCCGGTGCTGACGGCGCGTGGGGTTACGCGCTAGCGGAGCCGTCCTCGCCCTTCGACAAGCTCAGGGTGAGGACTAATTTAGACGCCGCAGTAGAAACCTCACCCTGAGCTTGTCGAAGGGCGAGGTTTCGGTACCGCAGAGTTATGCCAGGTCCGCGTAGGCCTTCTCGATCGCTTCCACGAACGTCGGGTTGCTCGTCAGCTTGGCCGGGAACACGCTATCCAGCGCCAGGAACGCCGCCACATCGGCCTTCGCGTCGCCGGTCGCAGCCGCGCCGATTTCCGTCAGCTTGGCGGCCAGCGGGTCGGTGATGGCTTCGCCGGCCTTGGCGCGCAGGGCGATGAAGCGCATCCAGGCCGCCAGCGGGATGGCCAGGCGCTCGATCGAGCGGCCGGCGTCCAGGGTTTCCGTCAGCGTGCCCAGCACCCGGAAGGGCAGCTTGGCCGAGCCGTCCCAGGCGATCTGCGACAGCAGGTGGCGGATCTCCGGATTGCGGAAGCGGGCGATGATGGCGTCGGCATATTCGGCCAGATCCAGGCCGCGGGGCGGGGTCAGGGTCGGGATGATATCCTTGGCCATCAGCTCGCGACCCAGGGCTTCCAGGGCCGGATCGCTGACCGCCTCGAACACGGTCTCATGGCCGCGCAGGATGCCGGCATAGGCCAGGGTCGAGTGGACGCCGTTCAGCAGGCGCAGCTTGGCGCGTTCGAAGCCGCGCACGTCGTCGGTCAGGATGACGCCGACGCTGGCCAGGTCCGGCGCATCGGCCGGCAGCACGTCCTCGACCACCCACTGGGTGAAGGCTTCGCGCTGGATCGGCCAGGCGTCTTCCAGGCCCGTCGCCGTCTGGACGCGGGCTCGCAGGGCGTCGTCGGTGGCCGGGGTGATGCTGTCGACCATGGTGCGCGGGAAGCTGCCCTCGGCGTCGATCCAGGCGGCCAGGTCGGCGTCCTGCTTGGCGGCGAACGCGACGACGGCCGACTTCAGGCGCCAGCCGTTGTCGGCGAGGTTGTCGCAGGCCACGACGGCATAGGGCGCGAGACCGGCGGCGTGACGACGGCGCAGGCCCTCGACCAGATAGCCGACGGCGCTGACCGGCTCGCGCGGGTTGGCCAGGTCGTGGACGATGTCGGGATGGCTCTCGTCCAGCCCGCCCTCGGCCGACAGGGTGTAGCCCTTCTCGGTCACGGTCAGGGTGACGATGCGGGTGGTCGGGGCGGCGAGGCGCGCGAAGACCGACGGCGGATCTTCCGGCGCGACCAGCACTTCACGGATGGCGCCGACCACGCGGAAGGTGGTCTCGGCGTCCAGCTGGGCCAGGGTGTAGAGGCCGTCCTGCGGGGCCAGGGCGTCGCGGACGCCAGGGCTCTTCAGCGAGACGGCGCAGATCCCCCAGCGCGGGTCCGTGGCCAGCAGCTGGTCGAAATAGAACGCCTGGTGGGCGCGGTGGAAGGCGCCGGGACCGAAGTGGACGACGCCGATCTGGACCTTGTCGCGGTCATAGGCCGGCAGGGCGACGCCGGGCAGGGCGGCGGGATAGCTGACGGTATTGAGACGCAGCGGCTTCGAAAGGGTGTCAGTCACAGGGTAACGCCTTGCTTCCAGATAGCGATTTCACGTTCGCCGTTCAGTTCGGCCTTGGTGGCCTTGCCCGAGGCGGTGTCGACGACGAGGTCCATCAGACGGTCGGCCGCGTCGTCCATCGACACGCCCGCCAGCACCTGGCCGGCGTCGAAGTCGATCCAACCCGGCTTGCGCTGGGCCAGGCCCGAGTTCGAGGCGATCTTCAGGGTCGGGGCGGGGAAGCCCAGCGGCGTGCCGCGGCCAGTGGTGAACAGGATGACCGTAGCGCCGGCCGCCGTCAGGGCGGTGGACGACACCGCATCGTTGCCGGGCGCTTCCAGGAAGGTCAGTCCGTGCGGGCCGACACGCTGGCCGTAGCGCAGCACCTCGACCAGCTGGGCCCGGCCGCCCTTCTGCACCGCGCCGAGGGACTTTTCTTCCAGCGTGGTGATGCCGCCGGCGATGTTGCCTGGCGAGGGGTTCTCGTAGATCGGCTGATTGTTGTCGATGAAGTAGCGCTTGAAGTCGTCGATCACCGCGACGGCCTGGTCGAAGATCTCGCGGGTCGCGGCGCGCTGCAGCAGGACGTTCTCGGCCCCGAACACCTCGGGGATTTCGGTCAGGACGGGGGTGCCGCCGGCGTCGGCGACCTTGTCGGCGATGCGGCCGACCAACGGATTGGCGGTGACGCCCGAGAAGCCGTCCGAGCCGCCGCACTTCAGGCCCACGACCAGTTCCGAGACCGGGATCGGCTCGCGGCGGTCCTTCTCGGCGATCTCGACCAGGGCCTCGATGGCGGCCAGGCCGTCTTCCAGCTCGTCCTCGACCATCTGGGTGGTGAAGCTCTTCAGGCGCTCGCCGTCGATGTCGGGCGCGGACTCCAGCAGGGCCTTCAGCTGGTTGTTCTCGCAGCCCAGGCCCAGGATCAGCACGCCGCCGGCGTTGGGGTGGGCGGCCAGGCCGGCGATCAGCGAGCGGGTGTGGATCAGGTCGTCGCCCAGCTGCGAGCAGCCGAACGGATGCGGGAAGGCGAAGATGCCGTCGACGCGGCCGGCAAAACGCTGGTTGGCCTTCTCGGCGATGCGACGGGCGGTGTTGGCGACGCAGCCGACGGTGCAGAGGACCCAGATCTCGTTGCGGGTGCCGGCGCGGCCGTTCTTGCGGCGGAAGCCGTCGAAGGTGCGGGCGGCGGGTTCGGCGTGGGGTTCCGGCGCGGACGGGGTGAAGGCGTAGCCCTCGACGCCGTCCAGGCGGGTGGCGACATTATGGACGTGGACATGGTCGCCGACGGCGATGTCGGCGGTCGCCCGGCCGATCGGCCAGCCGTACTTCAGCACGTCGTCGCCGGCCGCGGCGGCGCGGATCGCGATCTTGTGGCCCTTGGGCACGTCGGCGCGGGCGGTGATCGTCTCGCCGTGCAGGTCCAACGCTTCGCCGGCAGCGATGTCGCGAAGGGCCGTGGCGACATGATCGCGCGGGTCCACCGGGTGAATTGATTCGGGCTGAGCCAGGGTCGTTTCAGTCATGGGAAGGGTCGTCGCCGCGTTCAGGATCGCAAAAAGACTTGTATGATGACATGGTAACCGGTGTCACCGATGCCAAGAGCGAACGTTTCTGCCTAGGTTGGCGACGTCCGCGCGGCTAGAGTATGACAAAAGAAAACGAACAAAGCTGCTGGAAACGCCGTGACCGCTTCGAAGACGCCGTCCTCGCCACCCGATGAGCTGACCCCGGGGGATGGGGAGAGCGGCCTGGAAGGCGGTCGTCGCAGAGCGACCATCAACGACATCGCCCGACTGGCCGGCGTCTCCAAGAAGACCGTCTCCCGCGTCATCAACCAGTCGCCGTTCGTCCGTGACGAGACCCGCGAGCGCATCGAGGCGGTGATCGCCGAGTGGGGCTATGCCCCCGACCCCCAGGCCCGCGGCCTGGCGTTCCGCCGCTCGTTCCTGATCGGCATGATCTACGACAACCCCAACCCGCAATACGTCGTAAACATGCAGCTGGGCCTGCTGGACGGCATGCGCGGCTCGGGCTTCGAGCTGGTCGTCCACCCGTGCAACCGCGCCAGCCCGACCTTCCTGGCCGACGTTCGCTCGTTCGTGGAGCGCCAGAAGCTGTTCGGCGTCGTCCTGCCGCCGTCGGTCTCGGAGGACGATCGCGTGGCCAAGCTGCTGACCGAGATCGGTTGCTCGTACATCCGCATCGCCTCGGTCGAGCTGGACAAGCCCGAGCACATGATCGTCGGTCATGACCGCCTGGGCGCTTACCAGGCTGCGCGGCACATCATTGATCTGGGCCACAAGAACATCGCCTTCATCTCGGGTCCCGACACCTTCCGGTCGTCGCACGAGCGGCGAGGGGGCTTCGATGACGGCCTGGCGGAAAGCGGCCTGAAGCTGACCGAGAAGGATATCGTCCAGGGCGCCTACACCTTCGAGTCCGGGATGGCTTGCGGCGACGCGCTGCTGGCCCGGACGCCGCGTCCGACTGCGATCTTCTGCGGCAACGATGAAATGGCCGCCGGCGTGCTGCAGTCGGCCCGCAAGGCCGGTCTGTCCGTCCCCGCGGACCTGACCGTCGTCGGCTTCGATGACTTCCAGATCGCCCAAGCCGTCTGGCCGCCGTTGACCACGATCCACACCCCGACCCGCGAGATCGGCAAGATGGCCGCCGAGAAGCTGATCGGCGTCGAGCGCCGCGAGCCGCGCGACATGACCAAGACCGAACCGACCCTGGTGGTGCGCGAGTCCTCCGGCCCGGTTCCGGGCTGACCACGCGCAACCTCCGGCGGGTTGCATCGAAACATGACACCGGTTACCAAGCTGGCACAAGCGGCCAACCGCGAAGCCGGTTAGATAGGGAGCAGACGTAACGCCATGCCCAGGCCTCTGAATTTCCACGACGATCGGCTTTTCCCGGCGGACGCCAAGACGCGCTCCTACGCGCAGGGTCTGTACGCGCTGGTCAAGGACCTGCCGATCATCAGCCCGCACGGCCACACCGATCCCAGCTGGTTCGCGACCAACGAGCCGTTCCAGGACGCCACCGACCTGCTGCTGGCGCCGGACCACTATCTGTACCGCATGCTGTACAGCCAGGGCATCAGCCTGGACGCGCTGAAGGTGCGGTCCAAGGCTGGCATCCCGGAGACCGATCCGCGCGCGGCCTGGAAGCTGTTCGCCGACAACTTCTATCTCTTCCGCGGCACGCCCTCGTGGATCTGGCTGAACCACGTATTCTCCAAGGTGTTCGGCTTCACCGAATTCCTCGAAGCCTCGAACGCCGACGACTATTTCGACCGCATCAACGAGGCCCTGGCTTCGGAAGCGTTCCGTCCGCGCGCCCTGTTCGACCGCTTCAACATCGAGACCCTGGCCACCACCGAAGGCCCGCATGAGGTGCTCAAGCACCACCAGGCCATCCGCGAAAGCGGCTGGGGCGGCCACGTGGTGACGGCCTATCGTCCCGACGCCGTCATCGACTTCGAGGACGAGCGCTCGCCGCGTTCGTTCGAGCGCTTCGCCGAGGTGTCCGGCAAGGACGTCTACAGCTGGAAGCAATATCTCGAGGCCCACCGTCTGCGCCGCCAGGCCTTCATTGAGGCCGGCGCGACGTCGTCGGACCACGGCCACCCCACCGCCGCGACCGCCGATCTGTCGGACGTCGAGGCCGAGGCCCTGTTCCAGAGCCTGGTGAAGGGCGACATCACGCCCGAGAAGGCCGAGCTGTTCCGCGCCCAGATGCTGACGGAAATGGCCAAGATGAGCCTGGACGACGGGCTGGTCATGCAGATCCACCCCGGCTCGCACCGCAACCACAACGCCGGCCTGCTGGCGTCGCACGGTCGCGACAAGGGCGCCGACATCCCGACCCGCACCGAATATGTCTCGGCGCTGAAGCCGCTGCTGGGCCGCCTGGGCAATGACCCGCGCCTGTCGGTGATCCTGTTCACCCTGGACGAGACTGTCTACAGCCGCGAACTGGCTCCGCTGGCCGGCCACTATCCGGTGCTGAAGCTGGGTCCGTCCTGGTGGTTCCATGACAGCCCGGAAGGCATGATGCGCTTCCGCGAGCAGGTCACGGAAACCGCCGGCTTCTACAACACCGTGGGCTTCAACGACGACACTCGCGCGTTCCTGTCGATCCCGGCTCGTCACGACGTCGCCCGTCGCGTCGACTCCTCGTTCCTGGGCCGCATGGTCGCCGAGCACCGTATGGACCTGGTCGAGGCCGAGGAGCTGATCGTCGATCTGACGTACAACCTGCCTAAGAAGGCCTACAAGCTTGATCAACGCCCCGCCTGGGCGCGTCCGGCCAAGCTGGCTGCCGAGTAAGAACCCATCTTCGGAGGAGGCTTTTCGATGTTCGCCAAGACCTATCACGCCACGCATCCGGACATGATGTTCGCGGTCAGCAACGATGACCTGCGCGATCGTTACCTGATGCAGGACCTGTTCCAGGACGGCCAGATCGTGCTGACCTACAATCACGCCGAACGCTTCGTCGTCGGCGGGGTGGTGGCGACCACGGCCGTCAAGCTGCCCGACCAGACCGAGCCCGCCTCGGCCGCTGGCCATCCGTTCCTCGAGCGCCGCGAGCTGGGCGTGATCAATGTCGGCGACACCACCGGCAAGATCACCGTCGACGGCGTCGTCTACGAGATCGTGCCGCGTGACGGCCTGTACGTCACCATGGGCGCCAAGGACGTCACCTTCGAGGGCGTCGAGGGCGCGGCCCGCTTCTATCTGGTCAGCCTGCCGGCCCACGCCGCGTTCGAGACCAAGAAGCTGGCCTTCGCCGACGCCATCCCGCTGGAGCGCGGCGCGCTGGAGACCAGCAACGAGCGGACGATCTATCAGTACATCGTCCCGACCACCTGCAAGTCGGCACAGCTCTTGCTGGGCATGACCGTGCTGAAGCCGGGCAGCGTGTGGAACACCATGCCGCCCCACCTGCACGACCGTCGCTCGGAGGCCTATTTCTACTTCGGCCTGGGCGAGAACGACCGGGTGTTCCACTACATGGGCGAGCCGGACGAGATGCGTCACATCGTGATCGCCAACGAGGAAGCCGTCATGAGCCCGCCGTGGTCGATCCACATGGGCTCGGGCACCGCCAACTACACCTTCATCTGGGCGATGGGCGGCGAGAACCTCGACTACACCGACATGAACGTGCTGGACATCTGCCAGCTGAAGTAGCGGCGCAAGCCGACGCGCTTTCGACCTGTCATCCCGGGCGAAGCATAGCGTAGACCCGGGACCGCCCAGCGCGCTTGCGGCGGTCCCGGCTTTCACCGGGATGACGACATCTTTGATCAGGACATAAGAACCATGGCCAATCCGTTCAGCCTCGAAGGCAAGGTCGCGCTCGTCACCGGCGCCAACACCGGCATCGGCCAGGGCATCGCCATCGCGCTCGCCGCCGCCGGCGCCGACATCGCCGCAGCGGGCCGCAGCGAACCGACCGAAACCCAAGCCGCCGTCGAAGCCCTGGGCCGCAAGTTCCTGTCGATCAAGGCCGACTTCGGCTCGACCGAACCCGTCCAGCGCGTGGTCGACGAGACCGTGGCCGCGTTCGGCAAGGTCGACATCCTGGTCAACAACGCCGGCATCATCCGTCGCGCCGACTCGATCGAGTTCAGCGAAGCCGACTGGGACGCGGTGATGGACACCAACCTGAAGGTCGTCTTCTTCCTGACCCAGGCCTTCGCCAAGCAGGCGCTGGCGCAAGGGACGGGCGCGAAGGTGATCAATATCGCCTCCTTGCTCTCGTTCCAGGGCGGCATCCGCGTGCCGTCGTACACGGCCGCCAAGTCGGGCCTGGCCGGTCTGACCAAGATCCTGGCCAACGAGTGGGCGACCAAGGGCATCAACGTCAACGCCATCGCGCCCGGCTATTTCGACACCAACAACACCGAGGCCCTGCGCGCCGACCAGGACCGCAACGCCGCGATCCTGGCCCGCATCCCGGCCGCCCGCTGGGGCCGTCCCGAGGACATCGGCGGCGCCGCCGTGTTCCTGGCCTCGTCGGCCGCCGACTACGTCCAGGGCATTACTCTGCCCGTGGATGGCGGCTGGCTGGCCCGCTAACGAAAGAAAAGCGCGCCAATCCACATTGGTAGCGCAACCATCTTGCCGGACGGGTTTTCCCGTTCGGTGAAGCGCGCTAGACGGCGCCGCGACGTCAACGCTCGCGGCGCCGTCTTTGTTTTTGCAGTGCCCCGGAGGTCGTTCATGCCCCTGTCGATCGATGTCGACCGTCCCACCAGCAAGCATGTCCGCCAGAACGCCAATCTGCTGAGCGACCTGTTGTCGGAAGCCATCGCCTATCTGGAAGGCGAGGAAGCTGCCGCCCTGGTCGCCAAGGCCCGCAAGGCCGCCTCTCGCGAGGACGTGGCCAACGGCGACGCGCCGATGCTGGACCAGGTGTTCGGCGACCTGTCGAACGAGGAGGCCGTGTTCCTGGCCCGCGCCTTCGCCAGCCACTCGCTGCTGGCCAATATCGGCGAGGACGTCGCTGGCCGCCGCCGCCACGCCGAGGTCGACGCCCAGCCGGGCGACGAGCGCCCCCGCACCCTGATCGACGCCGTCCGCATCCTGAAGGAACACGGCAAGACCGACGCGGACCTGGCCAAGATCTTCGCGGCCATGAACGTGGTGCCGGTGCTGACCGCTCACCCGACCGAAGTGCGCCGCCGCAGCATGGTCGATCGCGAGACCGAGATCTCGCGCCTGATGGCCCTGCGTCGTCACCATCTGCCGCCGGATCTGGACGCCGAGATCCGCGAGAGCCTGTTCCGCGAGATCGCCCTGATGTGGCGCACCCGTCTTTACCGTCCCGAGCGGATCACGGTGAAGGACGAGATCCGCAACGCGCTGTCGATCGTCCGCACCTCGATCCTGCCGGCGATCATCGACCTCTATGGCGACTGGACCCAGAAGGTCGGCGAGCACGGCCACCTTGCCCCGCTGCTGAAGATGGGCAGCTGGCTGGGCGGCGACCGCGACGGCCATCCCGGCGTCAATGGCGAGACCCTGAAGCTGGCCTTCGCCAGCCAGTCCCGCGTGATCTTGGACTGGTACGCCGGCGAGGTCCGCAAGCTGTGGTCCAACTTGGCCGTCTCGACCGCCTACACCCCGGTGTCGCAGGAGCTGCTGGCCCTGGCCGCCCAGACCCGGGACCCGTCGGTCCACCGCCTGGACGAGCCCTATCGCCTGGCCCTGGAGCTGATCTTCGACCGCCTGACCGCCGTCTCGCAGAAGCTGACCGGCCAGCCCGTCGCCTTCGCCAACGGCGACACCGACGTCGAGCCCTATGGTCACCCGGACGCCTTCGTCGCCGACCTGTCGGTGATTATCGACAGCCTGGAGCGCAATGGCGGCGACCGTCTGGTCGGCACGGCTCTGCGCACCCTGGTCGAGGTGGCCAAGGCCTGCGGCTTCCACCTGATGAGCCTGGACCTGCGCCAGAACGCCGACGTTCACGAGCGCACCCTGGACGAGCTGTATCGCCGCGCCGGGGCCGGCGCCGGCGTCGAGTACCTGAAGCTGGACGAAGAGGCCCGCTGCAAGGTCCTGATCGAGGAGCTGTCGCATCAGCGGCCTCTGGTCTCGCCGTTCACCGCCTACAGCGAGGAAACCGCTAAGGAGCTGGCCACGATGGAGGCCGCCGCCCAGGCGGTCCGCGACTACGGCCACGGCTGTCTCGGCGCCTACATCATTTCGAAGGCCGCCACCCTGTCGGACATCCTCGAGCCGCTGGTGCTGCTCAAGCAGGTCGGCATGGTCTGGGGCGGGGCCGCGCCGCGGGCTTCGGTCAAGGTCGCGCCGCTGTTCGAGACCATCGGCGACCTGGAGAACGGCCCGGCCGTGCTGCGCCAGTGGCTTGAATTGCCGCTGAGCCGGACCATCCTGGGCGATCGGCCGGTGCAGGAAATCATGCTCGGCTACTCCGACAGCAACAAGGACGGCGGGTACGTCGCCAGCCGTCGCGGCGTCGCCACCGGGGCCTCGGCCCTGGCTTTCGAGGCCGACCGGATGGGCGTCGGCCTGCAGCTGTTCCACGGCCGCGGCGGCAGCGTCGGTCGCGGTGGCGGCCCGGCCGCCGAGGCGGTGATGGCCCAGCCGGCCGGCACCGTGCAGGGCCGCATCCGCATGACCGAGCAGGGCGAGATGATCGCCCGCCGCTTCGGCGACCAGCCCACCGCCCGCCGCAACCTGGACGGCCTGGCCGCCGCGGTGCTGATGGCCAGCGAGCGCCCGGCCAGCAAGCCCGATCCCAAGGTCGAGGCGGCGATGACCGCCCTGGCCGAGGCCTCGTTCCACGGCTTCCGCGCCCTGGTGTACGACGACGCCGCGTTCGAGGACTTCTTCTGGTCGGTCACCCCGATCAGCGAGATCGTCGGCCTCAATATCGGCAGCCGTCCGGCCAGCCGGACCGCCAGCCGCAAGATCGAGGACCTGCGGGCCATTCCGTGGGTGTTTTCCTGGTCGCAGAGCCGCTTCATGCTGCCCGGCTGGTACGGCTTCGCCTCGGGCGTCGAGCGGGCCGGTCTGTCGGTCGAGCAGCTGCGCGACCTGGCCGGCAATTTCGACTTCTTCGCCTCGCTGCTGTCGAACATGGAGCTGGCCCTGGCCCAGAGCCACATGGGCATCGCCAGCCGCTACGTGGACCTGTCGCCCGACAAGGCCGACGCCCAGCGCATCTTCGCGACCATCCAGCGCGAACACGAGGCGGCGACCGGCCTGGCCCTGGCCATCCGCGGCGGTTCGACCCTGCTGGACAACCAGCCGGACCTGGCCGAGTCGGTGGCCCTGGCCAGCCGCTCGGTGGATCCGCTGAACCACCTGCAGCTGGAGCTGCTGTCGCGCCGCCGGGCAGGGGACCAGGACGAGGAGCTTCGTCTGGCCATCCAGCTGACCGTGGCCGGCATCGCGGCGGGCCTGCGCAACACCGGGTGACTTGAAATCCGATCTCCCCGGCGAAAGCCGGGGCCCAGGTCGAACCGACTGCATTGACCAGTTTGAAGGGCGGATCTCGGGTCAACACCAGCTGCTCCGGATGAATCTGGGCCCCGGCTTTCGCCGGGGAAACGGGGGAGGGCGCCGGATGGGAATTCAGGTCCCCTCGAAATATCCAAACCTGATGAATTTCAAAGTCTTGCCGGCGCTCAAAACCTAGCTTTACGGCGCTTGCGCGAACCGGCGGTTTCTGTTTATCTGCGCTCTGACACCGGTGGCGAAGTGGCTTGGCCAATTCTCCTGTCTTCAGTGACACCGGTGTCATACGTTTCGGTTCAGCGTCGTGGTTGGCCGTCTCGTTTTGCGGCTCTTTGAGCTCGCTCCTGCGCAAACTTTTGGGGCGTCGGCGAAATCCGACGCCCTCAATTTTGCGTCTGAGGCGGGCAAGGGGAGCTGACGGAAAACGCAAGGGGAAGGAAGCCGGGGCCAGAGGTCCTTGCGCGGAACAGCGAGCGACACAGCTCCAGATCCGCGCCCAAATCCGCCTTAGTTTGACGTTGCGGCAAGCCCGGTGTGGCGCGCGCGCGCAACGCGGTCTAAGGGAACGCCCTGAGCCAGTTCCGGCGAAAAATTGCTCGCGCGGCGACCCTATCGGCGGTTCGCGCAATAACGATCCTTCGGGAAGGGAATTGAGATGGTGAAAGATCGTATGGCGGTTCTGACCGCGATCATGGACCAGGGTGTGATCCCGGTTTTCTATCACCCCGACGCCGAGGTCTGTAAGAAGGTGATCCAGGCCTGCGCCGACGGCGGCGCGCCCTGCATCGAGTTCACCAACCGCGGCGACTTCGCCAGCCACGTCTTCTACGAAGTCACCAAGCACTTCGCCGAAGCTGATCCGCGCGTGATCATGGGCGTGGGTTCGATCGTCGACGCCCCGACCGCCGGCATCTACATCGCCAATGGCGCCAAGTTCATCGTCGGCCCGATCCTGAACGCCGACGTCGCCAAGGTCTGCAACCGTCGCAAGATCCCGTATTCGCCGGGCTGCGGTTCGGCCTCGGAAATCTCGTACGCCGAAGAACTGGGCTGCGAGATCGTCAAGGTGTTCCCCGGCTCGTCGGTCGGCGGCCCTGACTTCGTCAAGGCGGTGCTGGGCCCGATGCCCTGGACCCGCATTATGCCGACGGGCGGCGTCGATCCCGACGAAGCCTCGGTCAAGAAGTGGTTCGGCGCGGGCATCGTCGCCGCCGGCATGGGCTCCAAGCTGATCACGCAGGAGCTGCTGGATGCGGGCGACTACGCCGGCATCACCGCCAAGGTCCGTGAGACCGTCGATCTGATCAAGAAGGTTCGTGGGAAGGCCTAAGACCAAATGACCGACAACATCCTGAACATCCGTCCGGAATCGGAAACCAAGTGGGACTGCGCGTCCTTCGGTGAAGTCATGCTGCGCTTCGACCCGGGCTTCGGCCGGGTTCGCAACGCGCGCCAGTTCAACGTCTGGGAAGGCGGCGGCGAGTACAACGTCGCCCGCGCCTTCAAGAAGTGCTGGGGCAAGCGCTCGACCGTCGTCACGGCCCTGCCGAACAACGACCTGGGCTGGCTGGTCGAAGACCTGATGATGCAAGGCGGCGTCGACCAGTCGCACGTCATCTGGCGCGACTTCGACGGCCTGGGCCGCAACACCCGCGTCGGCCTGAACTTCACGGAAAAGGGCTTCGGCGTCCGTCCGGCCCTGGGCTGCTCGGACCGTGGCCACACCGCCGCCTCGCAGATCCGCCCCGGTGAAGTGAACTGGGAAAAGCTGTTCGGCGAAGAAGGCGTTCGCTGGTTCCACACCGGTGGCATCTTCGCCGCCCTGTCCTCGAACACGGCCGAAGCCGTAATCGAAGCCGTGGAAGTGGCCCGCAAGTACGGCACCGTCGTCTCCTACGACCTGAACTACCGCGCCTCGCTGTGGAAGTCGCAGGGCGGCAAGGAAGGCGCCCAGAAGGTCAACCGCAACATCGCGCAATACGTCGACGTGATGATCGGCAACGAAGAAGACTTCACCGCCTGCCTGGGCTTTGAAGTCGAAGGCCTGGACGAGCACATCAGCTCGATCGATCCGGCCAACTTCAAGAAGATGATCGAGACTGCCGTGAAGCAGTTCCCGAACTTCAAGGTCGCCGCCACCACGCTGCGTAACGCCAAGACCGCCTCGGTCAACGACTGGTCGGCGATCCTGTACGCCGGCGGCGAGTTCTACGCCTCGATGATGCGCGAGAACCTCGAGATCTACGACCGCGTCGGCGGCGGCGACGGCTTCGCCTCGGGCCTGGCCTACGGCTTCATGGAAGGCAAGGGTCCCCAGGCCGCCGTCGAGTACGGCGCGGCTCACGGCGCCCTGGCCATGACCACCCCGGGCGACACCTCGATGGTGAAGGCCGCGGAAGTCGAAGCCGTGATGAAGGGCAAGGGCGCGCGGGTCATCCGCTAGTCCGCCAGGACTGTCATCCCGGGTCTTCGCCCGGGAGGACAACATTGGAACAGCCCTCGGCCGCATGGCCGAGGGCTTTTTCATGGGCGATTTGCTGGCGCTGTTGCTCGATCAGGTCAGCGACATAGGCGAACCGCTCCTCGAGCTGGTGATAGAGCCACACGCATTGGCGGATGTGGCGACGGCGAGAGCGCGTCTCGCCGGCGAAACGCTCGGGACGGGGCTTGCGGGGGTGGGGCATCCAAACCTCCAGGCATGACAGATCGGCTCGCGGCGGAAGCCGCGAGGGCGGACGGGGAGGGATGCGGAGCGCCGGACAGCGTCCGGAGCAGGGAAGTGGAGTACCGTTTCGACGAAGCCAGACGCTCCGCGCGACCGTTATCCGCCAGCGACCCGCCGGGTGGCCCTGTTCAGGCCTTAACGGGACCCGGATCCGGCTGTTTCCAGCAGGCTCCGACGGTCGAAGAGGACGGGCTTACGCCAAGGACGCCCTTTTGCCTTCGACCACGCCGGCGGCGGGCGGGCCTGGTCAGCGAACCAGATCCCCGGACCGTCCGAGTATCCCCCTCAGACCTGTCCCCGCTCGACCGCCTCCCGAAGCCGCGAAGGTCGCTGGCCGCGCGCCCTCCCCAGTGCTTCGAGGTGGGTAGAGGATACGTCAGGTTTCGGAGGGGAGGACGGAACGGCGGGAATGCTCGTGATGCGCTCGTGAGTGTGACTTTGGCTCTGAGCCAAAAACACCCGTCATCCCGGGCCTTGTGCCCGGGACCCCTGGTTCAGTTCACACGTGAGCGCGAATTTCCGCTCCTCGCTTGCCGGGGATATAGGGTTCCCGGGCACGAGGCCCGGGATGACGAGGAAGCTTTACGAGCGCTCGCCGCGCAGCTTCGCGTTCAGCGCCACGCTTTCCTCCATCCGCGCCAGCTGCTCCGGGCTGGCCGGCGCCTGGTGCTTGGCCTTCCACTCGCTCTGCGGCATGCCGTAGATCGCTTCGCGCGCCTGGGCCTTGTCCAGTGTCCCTTCCGAGGCTTCCTCGACCCAGTCGCCCAGGCAGTTGCGGCAGAAGCCGGCCAGGCCCATCAGGTCGACGTTCTGGGCGTCGGTGCGCATGCGCAGGTGCTCGACCAGGCGGCGGAACGCGGCGGCGGCGTGGCGGTCTTCGATCTCGTTAGGCATGGGCTTTGATCCGTCTTCAGGCCGCATTTGGTCTAAAGACTATGACGATCTCATACGACAGGATTCGACCATGGATTTCGCGGCGCTGCGCAAGACCAGCAAGGTCACGACCGAATGGACCTACCCGCAAGGTCAGGCCCTGCGCACCGGCTGGCTGCGGGTCGACACCGCGCCTGATCACGAACTCTACTGGGAGGAATACGGAAACGCCGACGGCGAGCCGGTGATGTTCCTGCACGGCGGACCCGGCGGGGCGTGCGCGCCGGTGATGTCGCGGTTCTTCGATCCGGCCCGCTACCGGGTGATCCTGTTCGACCAGCGCGGCTGTGGCCAGAGCCGCCCGACCGTGGCCGCCGACGGTCCGGAGAAGGCCCTGGCGCACAACACCACCGACCACCTCGTGGCCGACATCAACGCCCTGCGCGAAGCGCTGGGGATCACCGGCAAGATGCACGTCTTCGGCGGCAGCTGGGGCAGCACCCTGGCGCTGGTCTACGCCATCCGCAATCCGGAGAAGGTCGCCTCGCTGATCCTGCGCGGCATCTTCCTGGGCCGGCAGGAAGACCTGCTCTACATGTACCAGGGCAACGCGGCGACGTTCGAGACGCAGCCCTACGCCCTGACCGAGCCGGGCGCCTACATCACCTATCCCGAAGAGTGGAAGGCCTTCGTCGAGGTCATCGCGCCCGAGCAGCGCGGCGACATCATGGGGGCCTACAAGGCGATCTTCGATAGCCGTCCGTCGACGGACGAAGGGCGCGAGCGCCAGCTTCAGGCCGCCGTCGCCTGGTCGGTCTGGGAAGGCACGATCTCGAACATGATCCCGGCCGCTGCCGACCCGGGCAAGTTCGGCGAGGCCGCGTTCGCGCTGTCGTTCGCCCAGATCGAGGCCCACTTCTTCGCCAACGACCTGTTCCTCAAACCCGACGAGATCACCGATGGGGTGGGGGCGCTGAAGGACGTGCCGGTCCACATCGTCCACGGCCGCTTCGATCAGGTGTGTCCGCTGACCCAGGCCTCGCGCCTGGTCCAGGCGCTCAACGCGGCGGGTACGCCGCCGGCGACCTATGTCCGCACCGACGCCGGCCACAGCGCCATGGAAGGCCAGACCGTCCTGGCCCTGACGGCGATCATGGACGGGTTGCCCCGGATCTAGAACCCAGACTGCGGATCACGATCCCGCGCCGAACGGAACGGCGCGGGCGATTCCCGGGTTGTTTCGGCGTGAGACAACAGCGTGAGCGCCGGACAATGACTTCGCCCCTTCGCATGAGCCGGTATGGCATGGCGACCGTGGCGCTGTGTTTCGGCGTCGGCGCCAGCAGCGCGGCGCTGGCCGGCAAGCAGGCCAAGCCGCCACAGACCTCCGCTGAGGCCAACAGCGAGAACCTGGGCTCGGCCGTGGTGGCGCCGTTGCGCGACATCAATGTGGTGCGCTCGCAGATCCCCGACCTGCTGAAGACGGCCATGGCCGATCCCTATGCGCCGCCGGCTACCGGCTGCGCGCCGCTGAAGACCGAGATCGACAATCTCGACGCCGTGCTGGGCGACGACTACGACGACCCCAAGGACGACGGCAAGAACGACCCCGAGGCCGGCGGTCTGTCGCGCCCGGTTATGGGCGTGGTGGCGCGCACGATCACCGACGTCATCCCGATGCGCGGCTGGGTGCGCCGCCTGACTGGGGCCGAGCGCCACGACCAGCTGGTGCGTGACGCAATCAAGGCGGGTTTCGTGCGTCGCGGCTATCTGAAGGGCCTGCAGAACGCCGGGACCTGCAAGGGCGACCGCCTGGTGTTCGTCTCGGCCAAGGCCGCGCCCAAGCCGGTCTTCGTGGCGGCGGAGCCCGTCCCGCCGCCCGCGCCTGTGCAGGTGGCCGCGCCGGAGGTCCCGCCGCCGGCGCCGGTTGCTCCGCCGGTCGGCAGCATCCCGTTTGGTCCGACCCAGCCGCCCCTGAACGTGGTGGCGACGGCCGCCGAGGTTCCGGGCTTCTAGCCCTTGGGCGTGATCTTGATCAGCTTGCCGTCGCCTTCGTCGGTCAGGACGTAGATCGCCCCGTCCGGCCCGGCCACGACGTCGCGGATGCGCGCGCCGATGTCGGAGAACAGGCGTTCCTCGCCCACGACCTTGTCGTCCTTCAGCACCAGGCGGGTGACGTTCAGGCCGGCCATCGAGCCGATCAGGACGCTGCCCTTCAGGGCCGGGAAGAGGTCGCCTTCGTAGAAGGTCATGCCCGAGGGCGCGATGACCGGATCCCAGTAATAGACCGGCTGCTCGAGGCCGGCCTTCTGGGTGAGGCCGTCGCCGATCGGCTGGCCGGAATATTCCTGGCCGTAGGTGATGGTCGGCCAGCCGTAGTTCTTGCCCGGCTCGGGACGGTTCAGCTCGTCGCCGCCCTGCGCGCCGTGCTCGACGGTCCAGAGGCGGCCCTGGGGATCGAGCGCGGCCGACTGCAGGTTGCGGTGTCCCAGCGACCAGATCTCGGCCTTGGCGCCGGCCTGGCCGATGAAGGGGTTGTCCGAGGGGATCGAGCCGTCGGCGTTGATGCGCACCACCTTGCCCAGGGTCCCGTCCAGCTGCTGGGCCTGGACGCGGCCGGGGCGCACCGAGCGCTCGCCGGTGGTGACGAAGAGCTTGCCGTCCTTGGCGAACACCAGGCGGCCGCCGAAGTGCAGGCTGGACTTCATCTTCGGCGCCTGGCGCCAGATCACCTGGACATTGTCGAGCTTGGGGGCGGGGCCCAGGCTCAGCTTGCCGCGCGCCACGCTCGTGCCGTTGGCGCCGTCCTGTTCCTCGGAGAAGGCCCAGTAGACGAGGCCGTTGTTGGCGTAGTCGGGATCGATCGCCACGCCCAGCAGGCCGCCCTGGCCCGAGGCGTACACGGCCGGCAGGTTGGCGACGGCGGGCGACAGGGCGCCGTCCTTGCCCACGACGCGCAGACGGCCGGCGCGCTCGGTGACCAGGATCTCGCCGGTCGGCAGGAAGGCCAGGCCCCAGGGGTGATCCAGGCCGCTGGCCACGGTCGTGTACTGGCCGACAGTGTTGGAGTTCAGCCCCGGCGCCCGGGTCTGCCCTGCGAGGGCCGGCTTCTGGCTGCTGGCGTTGGCGGGTCGGCTCTCGACGGGCGCGGCGGCGCCGGCGGCTTGTCCCGGCTGGGCGGGCGCGGGGCCGCAAGCGGCGAGCACGACGAGGGCGGAGGCGGCGGTGAGCAGGATCTGGCGCATGCCGGAGGTTAAGCCGGTTTCGCCTGTAGCGGCTACCCGTCTGGACGTGACGTTTCTTTGCTAGCTGACCGCCAGCTCCCGCCGCTCGTCGCTCGCTCGCTGGGCCAGTTCCAGCAGGTCCATCATGCGCAGCGCGTCCTCAATCGGAACCGGCGACGGGGCGCCGTGCAGGATCGCCTCGCGGACCCCGGCATAGAAGGTGCGGTAGCCGGCGATCTCGGGGCGGACGTCGGCGCGGATCTGGTGGTCGTCCTCGACCGTGACCAGCACGCCGTGCCGGCTGTCGCGGCCCCAGCCGGGCGCGCCGGGGGTCATGCCGGCCTTCAGCTGGGCCTCCTGCGGGTCCAGGCCGTGCTTGAGATAGCTGCCCTTGGTCCCGTGCACCGCCAGCCGCAGGTCGGAGGCCGCCGTCAGCAGGCTGCCGTGCAGGATGGCGCGCAAGGTCGGATAGCGCAGCACCACATGGAAATAGTCGTCGGCCCCAATTTGCCCAGATGGGCCCTCGCGCTGGACGCCGATGTCGGCCGAAACGCCCAGCGGCTTGCCGAACAGCACCAGCGCCTGATCCAGCAGGTGCGGCCCCAGGTCCATCCAGGCCCCCGAGCCCGGACCGGCCCGCTCGCGCCAGCGGTCGCGGACCTGCGGGCGGAAGCGATCGAAGTGGCTCTCGTACTGGACCACCTCGCCCAGGGCGTCCTCGGCGATCAGGCGCTGCAGGGTGAGGAAGTCGCTGTCCCAGCGGCGGTTGTGGAACACCGCCAGCAGCTTGCCGGCGGCCTGGGCGGCGTCGGCCATCTGGCGGGCCTGGGCCGCATCGAGCGCGAACGGCTTGTCCACGACCACGGACTTGCCGGCCGCGAAGGCCGCCAGGGCCTGGGGCGCGTGCAGGGCGTTGGGCGTGGCGATGACGACGAGGTCGATGGCGGGATCGGCCAAGGCCATGTCCAGCTCGGCCACGACCCGCGCGTCCGGGAAATCGGCCGCCACCTTGGCCGCGTCGCTGGACACCACGGTGTGCAAGGTCAGCCCCGGCGTGGCGGCGACCAGCGGAGCGTGGAACGTCTTGCCGACATAGCCGTAGCCGATGAGGGCGACGTTCAGGGGAGGGGAGGCGGTCATGCCGCCTTGCTAGCACGAAAAAGGCCGGGGATTTCTCCCCGGCCTTCGTCGTCTCGATAGAGGGTGACGATCCTTAGATCTTCACTTCTTCCATCTTGGGGCTCAGCAGGTGCACGACCAGCAGAGCGATCAGGTAGGCGCTGCCGGCCACGATGAAGATCGGCGTGTAGGTGCCGATGCTCTCGAGGACCTGGCCGATGTACTTCGAGAACACCATGCCGCCGAAGGCGCCCAGCATGCCGCCGATACCCACGACCGAACCGACCGCGCCGCGCGGGAACACGTCCGACGGCAGGGTGTAGAGGTTGGCCGAGAAGCCCTGGTGGGCCGCGGTGGCGATACCGATGATCAGGACGGCCAGCCACAGGTTGTCGACATTGGCCGCGAACATCACCGGCACGGCCAGCAGGGCGCAGATCAGCATGGTGATCTTGCGCGACTTGTTGATGCTCCAGCCCATCTTCATGAAGTTCGACGACAGCCAGCCGCCGCCCACGCTGCCGACGTCCGACAGCAGGTAGATGGCGATCAGCGGCGGACCGAACGACTTCAGGTCCAGGCCATAGCGCTTGCCCAGGAAGTCGGGCAGCCAGAACAGGAACATCCACCAGATCGGGTCGATCAGGAACTTGCCGAGCGAATAGGCCCAGGTTTCCTTCTTGGTCAGCAGCTTGGTCCAGGCGATCTTCTCGACCGGGTCGGCCGGATCCTGCTCGATATGGGCCAGTTCGGCGGCACCGAGCTTCTTCACTTCGCGCGGACGGCGATAGACCAGCAGCCAGATCGGCAGCCAGATCAGGCCGGCCAGACCGGTGACGATGAAGGCCATCTGCCAGCCCCAGGCCAGCACGATGCCCGGCACGACCAGCGGCGTGACGATGGCGCCGATGTTGGTGCCGGCGTTGAAGATGCCGGTGGCGAACGCGCGTTCCTTCTTGGGGAACCACTCGGCCACGGCCTTGATGCCGCCCGGGAAGCCGCCGGCTTCGCCGACGCCCAGGCCCATGCGGGCGAAGATGAAGCCGTTGAGGCCCCGTGCGCCGGCGTGGGCGATGTGGGCCAGCTGCCAGATCAGGAAGGCGATGCCGAAGCCCCAGCGGGCCCCGATCTTGTCCATGATCTTGCCCCAGGCCAGATAGGCGATGGCGTAGGACATCTGGAAGTAGAAGACGAGGTCGGCGTAGTCTTTCTCGTCCCAACCGAACTCATGCGAGAGGTTGGGCTTCAGCAGACCGATCGTCTGGCGATCGACGTAGTTGATGACCATCGCCGCGAACAGCAGCGAGACGATGATCCACCGATACCGTCCGATCTTCTCGGACGGCGCGGGCGCTTTGGAAAAGTCCACCATGGACACGCTTTCCTTCCCCAGGGGTTTTCTTTTTATTTGGCCGGAACGGCGACGCACTCGATGACGCCGTAGGGGCCAAAGTCAATCTTGGCCACGTCGCCGGCGACCACGTCGTGGATGCCGGTGGTCGCGCCGGTGGTGACGATCTGGCCCGCTTTCAGCGGCTTGCCGCGCGAGGCCACCAGGCCCAGCAGGAAGGCGAAGGCGGCCAGGGGCGTGCCTGGAATGGTCGCGGCCGTGGCCTTGCCCAGCGACACGCCGTTGATGATGGTCTCGACCGGCATGTCTTCCCAGGCGACGTCGCGCCAGTTGGGAATCACCTGGCCCAGGATCTGGCCGTCGTTGTTGCCGAAGTCCGACGACACGACCGGCGGGCCCAGCTTGTTGATGGTGGCCAGCGGGCTGCCGGCGATCTCGACGCCGACGATCACTTCGCCCACGTACTCGGCGGCCTCTTCGGCGGTCCACTCGGTCTTGTCGGCCGGAGCGTCCTTGCCCACGCGGATGATGAACTCGGCCTCGACGGCGCAGAAGCCGCCTTCGATGGCGCGGTATTCGTTCGGAGCGCCGACCTTGGCGTCCTGAACCTTGCTCTTGAAGATGCAGCCGGCCAGGCGCTCGGCGCCCAGGCGTTCACGGTGCTGCGGCGGGACGAGGCCCACCTTCCAGCCGACCAGTTCGTCGGGCCACAGGTCGATGGCGATGTCCTGGACGGCATAGCCTTGCGCCATGCTGTCGGGAATCACGTCGCCCGGATAGCCGGGAACGAAGACGCCTTCCTGACGGGCCTTTACGAATTGGGGAGCGATCGCCGCAGGGGTGAAAACCTTGCTGTCGGCCTCAGAAACGGTCACGCCGTAAATCCTCCCTCGATACTTCGGTACAAGCCCCGCTTGGCGGGTTTGTCACGTGTCTAGTGGAAACCGGTGTCATTGACAATGCGGCCGTTAACGGACGCGGAAGGGGCGATCACGCGGGGGAGGAAGGGCGCGCGCAGAGGGCTGTTTCAGTCCTGGACGGCGCCACGTACGATAATCTTTCGGTGACAACTCAACTTGTAGCGTTCGTCGAATGAAGAGCATGCTTAACGCCATCCGCCTATGCGCGCTTTCGTTCTGTATCGTGCTGTTTTCGGCGTCGCTGACCTGGGCTTCTGCCGGATCCGTTTCGCCGGTTGCTCAGAAAGATCCGCCCAGCGCCGCGGTGGCTCATGCCCGCCGCGTTGAGCAGCGGGCGTCTCGCACCAGTTTCGCTGCGTTGGAGGCGTTCGGCCGCGCCGCCATCCAGCGCCAGGACGCCGAAGGCCTGAGCCGCCTTCAGCACGTCACCTGGATCATGATCAACCAGGAAGACTTTCCGACGGCCGAGCGCTGGAACGCGGCGCTCAAGCAGTCGGCCGAGCGCCAGAAGAGCGCGCCCTATCTGGCGATCGCCCAGGCCAACGCCCTGCAGATCGCTCACTTCCGCGACCACAACGTCACCTTGGCCCAGATGCAGGCTTTGGCCGACGCCCAGACCGACTGGCTGGCCAGGGCCGTCGCCCAGACCGGCGTGGCGCGCATGCTGATCGACGAGCGGCGCAATGGCGACGCCATCCGGCTGCTGGCGCAGGTGATCCCGACCATTCCCGAGGATCAGGCCGGCGTCGCCAGCGTCGCCGCCTCGGCCTGGGACCGGGTCTCCATCGCCCACATGATGGTCGACGACGTTCCCGGTTATCTCAAGGCGATCGACCGGACCGAGGCCTACATGGCCGCGTCCGACTATCCGCGTCCCGACTATGAGTCGGTCTACAATCTGGCCCAGTCGCTGGGCTTTCTGGGCCGCTACGACGAAGCCTCGATCTTGGTCCAGACCTATGCCCGGCTGGCGGCGCGGACCAACACCCCGACCTCGCGAGCCTATGCCGCCAATCTGTGCGCCTATGCGGCCACGGCGCGTGACGACTGGCCGGTGGTGCTGCAGTGCCTGGCGCCGTTCGGGCCCGACCTGGCCGCGCCGGAAGTGGTCGCCGACATCATGCTGCCGCAGCGCGCGGCGGCCTATGCCCGCACGGGGCAGGTGGCCCTGGCCCAGCGCGACATGGCCGAGATCGACAAGCGGGTCGCCGCGGGACGCATGGTCGCCGGCGGGGCCGTGAAGCGCGCCCGGGCCGAGCTGATGATCGCCCAGGGGAACTATGCCCAAGGCGTGCCCCTGCTGCGAGAGTACCACCTCGATCGCTTCCTCAAGGCCTCGAAGTCCGCCGCCGCCGCCATGGAGCAAGTGGTCGTCGGGATCGACGAGCAGCTGAAGACCGCCACGGACCAGAACGCCCTCAAGGCCAAGGTCATCACCACCCAGCGCTGGCTGATCGGCCTGACGATCGTGCTGGCGCTGGGCGCGGCGCTAATGTTCTGGCGGCAGCGTCAGCTGAGCGCTCAGCTGGCCCTGGCCGGTCGCCGCCTGCAGGAGGCCTATGACGCCAAGTCGGCCTTCTTCGCCAATATGAGCCACGAGATCCGCACGCCTCTGAACGGGGTGGTGGCCATGGCCGACGCCCTGGGGCGCATGGCGCTGAACGACCAGGCCGCGCACATGGTCCGGATCATCGCCTCGTCCGGCGCTACCCTGGAGCGGCTGCTTTCCGACATCCTCGACAGCGCCAAGATGGAGGCGGGTCAGATCGAGATCGAGGTGATCCCGTTCGACCTGGGGGAAACCGTCGGCGAGATCGAGGCGCTTTGGACCCAGGCCGCCCAGAAGAAGGGCGTGACGGTCGAGGCGCGCCTGGACCCTGTCGTCGACCGTTGGGCCATGGGCGATCGCGTTCGACTGAGCCAGGTGCTGAACAACCTGGTCAGCAACGCCCTGAAGTTCACGGCCGAGGGGCAGGTCATTCTTACAGCCGCCGCGGGGCAGGGCGATCGTATCCGGTTCACGATCAGCGACACCGGGGTGGGTTTTGACGCCGCGCAGAAGCAGAAGATCTTCGAGCGGTTCCAGCAGGCGGACGGCTCGATCACCCGGCGCTTCGGCGGCACGGGCCTTGGCCTGTCGATCTGTCGCCAACTGGTGGACCTGATGGGCGGCGAGCTGGATTGCGACAGCACACCGGGCGAGGGCTCGCGCTTCTGGTTCGAGATTCCGCTGCCGCCTGCCGAGGCTCCCGCGGCCGCGCCGGATGACCAGCTGCCCCCTGAAGAGGCGAGCGAGCATGCGCTGAAGCTGTTGATCGTCGACGACCATGTCGCCAACCGCACCATCCTGGGCATGCTGCTGGACGACGACTCCACCGAGCTGCACTACGCCGAGAACGGCCAGGAGGCGCTGGACGCCTTCGCCGCCGACACCTTCGACGTCGTGCTGATGGACATGCAGATGCCGGTCATGGGCGGCTTGGACGCGACGCGCGCCATCCGCGCCCTTGAGGCCGAGACGGGGAGGGCCCGGACGACCATCGTCATCTTCTCGGCCGACGCCAGCAGTGAGGATCAACGGCGCGGTCGCGAGGCCGGTGCTGACGGCCACGTCGCCAAGCCGGTCGTTCTTGAGCGTCTGCTGGAAGGCATCAACCTGGCTTTGCAGCGGAACCGAGGGACGACCTAGGCCGGCTGTCCGGGCATTCTCACCCGGCCAGAGCCGCATGTGCTTGACACCCGTAATAGCGGGTATAGCGTCCGGCGAGAATTACGGATGTAAGCGTCATGCACATCACTTCCGCCGAAGCCCAGGTCATGGAAGCGCTCTGGCGCCGCCACCCCTTGTCGGCCGACGAACTGGTCGCCGAGGTCGGGGCCGCCCAGAGCTGGGGCGACGCCACGGTCAAGACCCTGATCAATCGCCTGCTGAAGAAGAAGGCGATCAAGTCAGAGCGGGCCGAGGGCAAGCATGGCTATCGCCCGCTGGTCGAGCGCGAGGCCTATGTCCAGACCGAGAGCCAGGGCCTGCTGGACCGTCTGTTCGACGGCCAACTTGCGCCGCTGATCAGCCACTTCGCCCAGCACCGTCCGCTGAAGGCCGATGAGGTCGAAAAGCTGAAGACCCTGATCGCGGGCCTGGAAGAGAAGCGCTAGCCCCGCGGCCTGCGTCGGCGCATCGACCGCCGAAAGCTCTGCAATAGCTGCTGATGATCTGTTCAACGGGCGCCGCCTGCCGGCGGCTGCCGTTGTCGGTTGTAGCTTTCCGGTCACAATGGGCGCAATTGAGAGTGATTATCATTGCGACTGCGTTGCAGGAGCTGTAGACCGCCCCCGCAGATTCAGGACGGACGCCTTTCACCGCGTCCGCTGGGGGATAGGACCTATCATGCGTAAATCGACCTCTGCCGGCGTCATGAGCCGGCCTCGTCACGCCTTGAGCGTCGCCGCCGTCGCCGGCCTGGCCGGTCTGGGCCTGGCCCAAGCCGCGATCGCCGCGCCTGACATGGCCGCCGATGCGCCGGTCGCCACCGCGCCGGCCGCCGACAAGGAAAAGGACAAGAACGAGGTCTCGAGCGTCAGTATCGACGCCAAGCGCACCGTCGATCCGTCCTCGAGCAAGTTTACCGCGCCGCTGTTGGACACCCCGCGCTCGGTCACGGTCATTCCCTCGCGCATCATCGAGCAGACCGCCGCCACGTCGCTGCAGGACATCCTGCGCACCTCGCCGGGCATCACCTTCGGCGCGGGCGAGGGCGGCCAGCCGCTGGCCGACCGTCCGTTCATCCGCGGCCAGAGCTCGGGCAACAACATCTTCGTGGACGGCGTGCGCGACACCGGCGGCCAGACCCGCGAGGTCTTCAACCTGGAACAGGTCGAGGTCGTGAAGGGCCCTGACTCGGTCTACAGCGGCCGCGGTTCGGGCGGCGGCAGCATCAACCTGTCGACCAAGACCCCCAAGGCCAAGAGCTTCGCATCCGGTTCGGCCGCCGCGGGCACGGACTCGTATTATCGCGTCACCGCCGACGGCAACTACGCCCTGACCCAGAACGCGGCCTTCCGCGTCAACCTGATGGCCACCGGCGGCGACACGCCCGGCCGCGACCACATCCAGTTCAAGCGCTGGGGCGTGGCCCCGTCGGTCGCCGTCGGCATCGACACCCAGACCCAGGCGACCCTGAGCTTCTATCACCTCGACACCGACCAGGACCCCGACTACGGCATCCCGCTGGCGTCCAAGCGCACCTGGGGCGTGGCCGGCACCGACGGCCGCACGCGGCCGGCCAACGGCATCCTGGATGTCTCGCGCAACGCCTATTACGGCCTCGACCGCGACTGGATGAAGACCAAGGCCGACATCGGCACCTTCGCCATCCGTCACGAGATCAATGACGACCTCGCCGTGCGCCAGGTCATCCGCCTGTCCAAGACGGTCAACGACTACTTCGTCACCAACCCTGGCGACGGCGGCGCGGCTCAGTTCGTGGCCGGCGAGTGGTGGATGCTGCGGGGCACCAAGTCGCGCTGGAACGACGCCACGACGACGGCCTTCGTCACCGACCTGACCGGCAAGTTCGACCTGGGCGGCATGGAAAACCGCTTCAACCTGGGTCTGGAGCTGTCGCGCGAGATCAACGAGAACGCCAGCTACACCTTCTTCACCACCGGCGGCTCGGCCTGTCCGACCGGCTTCACCGGCGCGACTGCCGGCTGCACCCGTCTCTACGCCCCCAATCCGGGCGACGCCTGGACGGGCGTCATCAAGCGTGGCCCAGCCTCGGAATCCAAGACCCGCAACGGCTCGATCTACGGCTTCGACACGGTCCACCTGACCGAGAAGCTGCTGCTGAACGTGGGCGTCCGCTACGACGACTATTCGACCCAAGGCGTCAATGCGACCGCCACCACGGTGAACGGCGTCGTCACCGGCGTCACCTACGCCACCCTGCCCAAGGGCGGCTGGGACTTCGTCAACTACCAGGTCGGCCTGAACTACAAGCCCACCCCGTCCAGCAGCCTCTATGTGTCGTACGCCACGTCCTCGACGCCGCCGAACATCGCCGGCGGCGACCAGAACACCGCGGCCACCCCGGCCCAGGTCGTGCTGGATCCGGAAGACAGCACCAGCATCGAGGCCGGCGCCAAGTGGAACGTGTTCCACGACAAGCTGGCCCTCTCGGGCGCGGTCTTCCGCACCGAGCGCAAGAACGCCCAGATCGCGCTGAGCGCCACGGAAATCGCCCAGGCTGGCGAAGTCCGCGTCCAGGGCCTGGAGCTGGGCGTCTCGGGCAACGTCACCCGCGCCTGGCAGGTGTTCGGCGGCTATACCTACATGGACAGCGAGCTGGTGAAGGGCCCCTACACCAGCGTCAACATCGGCGACCCGCTGGCCAATACGCCCAAGCACACCGTCAGCGTGTTCTCGACCTATCGCGTGATCCCCGCGCTGTCGGTCGGCGGCGGCGTCTACTACGTGTCGAAGATGTTCGGCGGCAACCAGGGCGGCGCCGGCGGCGGGACCAACAAGGTCTTCGCCCCGTCCTACACCCGCCTGGATGCGTTCGCCTCGTACCGGATCAACAGCAAGGTCGACCTGCAGCTGAACGTCCAGAACCTGACGGACAAGCGCTACATCGCCCGCACCAACGGCGTGCACCACGCCGACCCGGCGCCGGGTCGCCAGGCGATCCTGACCCTTGCCGTGAAGTACTGATCTTTCCCCTTTCAGTCCTTCAGGCTTACGCCCCGCTCGTTTCGCGACGAGCGGGGCGCTTTATTTTCCCGCTCTTGACCTGATCCTGATCAAGGGGGAAGGGCGGGGCAGGGCCTAAGGCTCGGGGACGACGAGGAGCGGTCCAGATGATGTTGCAGATTCCCCAGGTTCTCACCAAGGCGCAGGTGGCCGAGTGCCGCGCGATCCTGGACGCTGGCCCGTGGGTCGACGGCAACCTGACCTCGGGCTTCCAGGCCGCCATGGCCAAGAGCAACGAGCAACTGCCGCAGGAGAGCGAAGCCGCCCGCACCGTCGGTGCCGCGATCGTCCAGGCGCTGAACGCCAACCCGCTGTTCGTCTCGGCGGCGCTGCCCAACTTCATCCTGCCGCCGATGTTCAACCGCTACGGCCAGGGCATGGGCTTCAAGGACCATGTCGACAACGCCATCCGCCGCGATCCGGTCAGCGGCCGCACCCTGCGCACCGACCTGTCGGCGACGCTCTTCCTGGAAGAGCCCGAGAACTACGACGGCGGCGAGCTGGTCGTGAACGACCTCTATGGCGACCACGTCGTCAAGCTGGAGGCCGGCGACCTGATCCTCTATCCCAGCACCAGCCTGCACCACGTTACGCCCGTGACCCGCGGGCGGCGCACGGCCAGCTTCTTCTGGATCCAGAGCCTGATCCGCGACGACGCCAAGCGCACCATCCTGCTGGACATGGACGTCGCCATCCAGCGCCTGGCGCGCGAGGTCGAGCCGGACAACCAGGGCATCCTGTCGCTGACCGGCGTCTACCACAACCTGCTGAGGCAGTGGTCCGAGGTCTGACCTAGGCTCGCATCGCCTTGGCCTCGGGCGTCTTGGCCCGCAGCACCTTGCTGGCCACGTCCAGGCTGCGAACCGGGGCGGGCGCCTCTTCGTCGCCGGCTTCCGGTCGGCCCCGCAGGGCGGTGACGAAGTTGTCGCGCCAGGCGGTGACGTCCTCGCGCTGGACGTTGTCGAACAGGGCCTCCCAGCGGCGCTTGCGCTCGGACACGTCCATCGAGAGGGCGCGTTCGAGGGCGTCGGAGATTTCTTCCGGGCTGTTGGGATTGATGATCAGGGCGTCCTTCATCTGCCGGGCCGCGCCGGCGAAGCGCGACAGGATCAGCACGCCGGGATCTTCCGGGTCCTGGGCGGCGACATATTCCTTGGCCACCAGGTTCATGCCGTCGCGAAGGGGCGTGACCAGGGCGGCCTTGGCGGCGCGATAGACCCCGGCCAGCTCGTCACGGCGGTACGAGCGATTGACGTAGCGGATCGGCGTGGAGTCCATCTCGGCATAGGCGCCGTTGATGCGGCCGATCAGGCCGTCGAGGCGTCCGCGCAGATCCTGATAGGCCTCGACCTCGTCGCGCGACAGCGGGGCGATCTGCAGCAGCATGACCTCGCGCACCATGTCGGGGTGGTCGTGCAGGAACCGCTCGAAGCCGATCAGCCGCTCTTCCAGGCCCTTGGAATAGTCGAGGCGGTCGACGCCCACGACCATCTTGCGGAAGACGCTGTGGGCCATCATCCGGTCGTAGGTCTTGCGCGCCGTCTCGCCCTTTACGATCGAGGCAAAGTCGTCGGCGTCGACGCCGATCGGGAAGGCGGCGGCCTGGGCGCGGCGGCCGAAGGCCTCCAGCTCGCCGCGGGCGTTCTTGGTCCCGTGGACCTCGGAATAGACGTAGCCTTCGAAGGCCTGCAGCGACTCCTCGGTCTGGAAGCCGATCAGGTCGTAGTCGAACAGGGCTTCGACCAGTTGCCGGTGACGGGGCAGGGTGACCACCAACTGGTGGGCCGGCCAGGGGATGTGCAGGAAGAAGCCGATGCGGTTCTTCACGCCCATCCGCCGCAGTTCCTTGGCCAGGGGGATCAGGTGGTAGTCGTGGACCCAGACGATGTCGTCGGGCTCGATCAGCGGCAGCAGGGTCTCGGCGAAGCGCTTGTTGACCCGCTCATAGCCCTCGCCGAACGAGCGGTCGTAGGCGGTCAGGTCGACGCGGTAGTGGAACAGCGGCCACAGCGTCTTGTTGGCGTAGCCGTTGTAGTATTCCTGATAGTCGGTCTCCTCGAGGTCGACGGTGGCGACCGTGACGCCCTCGATCCGCTGCATGTTCAGCTGGCCGGTGAACTCGGGGATGGTCTTGCCCGACCAGCCGAACCAGATGCCAGAATATTCGCGCAGGGCCGCCGCCAGGGCCATGGCCAGGCCGCCGACGCTGCCTTCGCCGCCCTCGGCGGGGTTGGGCGGATTGACCCGGTTGGAAACGACGATCAGCCGGCTCATGCGGGGATCCCCAGCTCGGCGGGGGCTGTCAGCCCCTCCAGCCACCGGGCGACGGCGTGGGTGTCGTCCAGGCGATAGCGGGCGGCGGTCGGGCGGGGCTCGCCCACCAGGACGCCAAAGCCGCCCAGGCGCGCGGCGGCCAGGAAGCCGTCCTCGTCGGTCAGGTCGTCGCCGACGAACACCGGCGTCGCGCCCAGGAACGGGGCTTCGCGCAGGAAAGCGGTGACGGCCGCGCCCTTGTCGGCGCCGGGCGTGCGCAGCTCGACGACCATGTCGCCCAGCTGGAGGACCAGGCCGGTGGCCTGGGACAGGCGCTCGCCCGCCTCGATCACGGCGTCGGCGCAGGCCGGAGCGTTGCGATAGTGCAGGGCGACGGACAGGCCCTTGTCTTCGAACAGCAGTCCGCGTTCGCAATGGGCCAGCTCGACCAGGATGCGGCGCGCGTCGGCGAGGCCGGCATGCGGTTCGCGAGACACCACCTGTCCGTCGGCAGCCCGACGCATCAGACCGTGGACCGCGCCGATGGCTTTGACGCCGCCGCCGAGGATGTAGTCGAGGTTCGGCAGATCGCGACCGCTGACCACGGCGACGCGGTTGTCGAACGCCTGGTGCAGGCGCTGGATCAGGCGGGCGCGGCGCGGGTCGGGACCCACGTCGTCAGGCCGCGGCATGATCGGCGCCAGGGTGCCGTCCAGGTCCAGGAACAGGGCCGAGCGGCGCGGAAGGTCGAGGGGCGGGGGCGGGAGCACGACGGACTCCGTACGCAGGACCGGCTGGGCCGAGGCCATGGCGAAAACCCCCTGATTGGTATGCAACATGCCGCACAGAACGCCGTGCGCGACAGTTCGATCCCTATCCGAAGCTCAAGCTCGCCGGATTTTCGCCCCAATGCGACGCGTGGCCGGCATTGGGGCGGAATGCCTAGAAAAGCAGCTTCCGGGCGCTGAACTGGATGACCCGCCCGCGTGGGTCCAGGTAGTCCGGCTGATAGTTGATCGGCGTCGCGCCGTTGGCGTCGCGCACCGTCTGACGCTCGTTGAACAGGTTGTTGACCGAGAGCGTCAGGCGCGTCCCTCGCAGGATCGGGTGCTTCTGAACAAGCTCGCGGCGCACGCCCAGGTCGGCGAACAGGCGCAGGTTGACCGTCGCCAGGCTGGAGAAGTCCAGGTCCTGGGATGCGCCGCCCAGTCCGGCGCGGACCTGGCTGCCGCTCTGCCAATTGGCCGTGACGCGCGCGCCCAGGCCGTAGCGGGTGAGGCCGGCCTGGGCCTCGATCTCGTTGCGCGGCTGGCCGCCGCTCGAGCCCAGGACGTCGCCGTCCAGCAGGTCGAGGGCGGGAATGCCGCTGGCGACCACCACCTGCTCGCTGAGGTGGACGGTGTGATAGAGCGACATTTGCAGGCGGGTGGCGCGGGGATTGCCGCCGCCGCCGGGGCCTCGGCCGCCGAAGCCGCCGCCGCCCGGACCGCGCGGGCCGTCGCCGCCGAAGCGAGGGCCGTCACCGCCGAAGTTGCGCGGCGCGTCCGAAGGCGGCGCGCCGTCGGTGCGCGCCGGCGTGTTGTCGTCTGGGCGGTTCTGCTGCTCGGGCTCGGTCGAGGGCGGACGCGGCGCGCTCTCGTCGCGCTGGCCGCGCTGCTGGAGCAATTCGCCGCCAGGAACCGCCGCCGCGCCCTGCTGGCCCTGGCGGTTGCGCCAGCCGCCGGCCAGCGGAGGCGGGGTCTTGCCGATCTGACGCGAGAAGTTGAAGCCCCAACGGACCTGCTCGCTCTCGCGTTTGACGAAATTGACGGGGCGCGTGTCGATGCGGACGAGGTCGCCATCGGCGTTGCGCAGGAAGCGGTCCGGGAAGGCGGCCTCGACGGCGGCGGTGGCGGCCGGGAAGCTGGCCACCGGATTGTCGATGCGCGTGCGGCTGTAGTTGGCGTTCAGGGTCAGGCCGGTGACCTGGACGGGGCGGAAGTTAACGCCAACGCGCAGGGTGTTGCGCTCCTCGCCCTTCAGGTCGGCGTTACCGCCGGTGATGCGGGTGACGTCCACGGTCTGACCGCGCACATAGTCGAACACCCGGGCGTCGGGCGTGGTGACCAGCGGGTTGGCCAACTGGGCGATGCTGGGGGCGTTTTCCTGGCGGCTGGCCTGGACAGTGAAGCTGATCGGCGCCAGCGGCGACCAGTTCACGCCGCCGCCGATCGTGGTCAGGGCGCCGTAGTCGGAGACCTGGCGCACGGCCATGTTCAGGTTGGTGGACAGGTCGCCGATGCCGGCGCGCACGCCCTTGCGGCGGCTGGCCAGCGGCAGGTCGAAGCTGACCTGGGCGTTGGCGTCGCCGCGCGACTGCTCGTTCTCGACCTCGACGCCCGAGCGGATCGACGTGCCTTTCAGGCGCGAGCCGCTGACGCCCACCTTGAGGGTGGTGGAGAGGTCGCCGGCGCGCAGCTTGGCCAGAGCGCGGTTGGCGACCAGTTGCAGGTCGGCGCTGTCGGTGGTCGAGCGGGCGCGATCCTGCGTCACCGGCAGGCCGCCCAGGGCGGAGAACGGGTTGAGGTTGGCGTCCAGGGCGGTCAGGCGCGACTGCACCCCGGTCAGGTCGACGCCGCGGTCGGTCAGGGTGCGGCTGATGGTGCGGTCGTAGTTGCCGGTCAGGGACAGGCGAAGGTCCTCGGTGTCCTTGTTCAGCGTGAAGCCGGCGTGGCCTTGCAGGCTGCGCGAGGTCTGGGACAGGGCCGGGAATTCGTTGAGGTAGCGATACAGCGACACGTCCTGGCCGAACGGCGAGAACGGGCTGGCGCCGGGGATGCGCAGCAGGGCGCGGGCCGGCCCGGACAGGGACTGGCTCTTGTTGGCGGTAAGGCTGAGGTTCAGCGTCGCCGACACGTCGTCCAGGATATAGCGGTTGGTGACGCTGTTGATCGTCACCTGCTGGCTGGCCGGCAGCAGGGTGCGGCTGTCGGAGAGATCGCTGGTGTTGGCCAGGTTCGCGCCGGGCAGGAAGGCCGACAGCGGTTGCGCGCCGTTCGCGGCCGAGCCCGGGACGCCGACCACGGTGACCGGCTGGCCGGCCAAGGCGCTGAGGCTGGCCAGGGGATCGCCATTGGGCGCAGCGACATTGCCGACGAAGTCGTAGAGGCCGCTCTGGGCGTTGCTGATCAGGTCGCGGTCGCTCTCGCGCAGCCAGTCGCTGTTCTGCACCTTGATCGCCAGGTTGGTGCGGCCCTGGCGGTTCAGCTGCAGCTGGCTCCACGCGCCTTGCTGGCTGAGCTGGCCGCCTTCGGTCGGGCCGCCGATCTGGCCGTCCAGGGTGGAGGCGCGGAAGCGCTGGCGCAGCACGACGTTCACGACCTTCTGGTCAGCCGCATAGCCGTACTTCAGCGCGACTTCCTCGGGCAGCACCTCGACGCGCTGGATGGCCTCGGTAGGGATGTCGCGGATCTCGCCCATGCCCGAGATGCGCCGGCCGTTCAGCAGGGTCACGGGCGCGCCGCCCAAGCCGCTGGTGGTCTGCGGCGTCAGCTCGGCCAGCAGATCCTCCATCGACGACACCCCGAACGAGCGGATGTCGGCCATGTTGAAGGTCTCTTCGGGCTTGATGTCGCCCACCACGGCGCCGAACGGCTTGCCGCTGGCTGTGATGGTGACGGCTTCGACCTCGGTGTCGTCCGCCTCATGCTGCACAGGCGCGGCGGCCTGCCGGGCGGGTTGCGCGGGAGCAGGGGCGGTAGGGGCAGTCTGCTGCGCGTGAGCCGCGCCGGACGCGACGACTCCCAGGACACCGACCAGGGCCAATTTGCGGCTCATGGACGTCTTCTCCGATTCAAATATGTCCCTGGCTTGCACATCGCCGCGTTGCATGACGAGCGCATTTCAGTTTTTGGCTTCGTTGCAACAATGGTGTTGCCAAAATGCCGGCCCTTGGGGCTCAGCGGACCGCCGTCCAGGGCTTGCTGAGCAGCACCGCGCAGTTGATCAGGCCGACCAGCGAATAGGTTTGGGGGTAGTTGCCCCACAGCTCGCCGTCCGCGAAGCCGATGTCCTCCGACAGCAGGCCCGCGCCGGTGCGACGCGACAGCATGTCCTCGAACAGCTCGCGCGCCTCGTCGCCGCGGCCCGACATGTGCAGGGCCTCGATCAGCCAGAAGGTGCAGATGTTGAACGCCGTCTGCGGCGAGCCGAAGTCGTCGGGGATGGCGTAGCGCAGCAGATAGGCGCCGCGGCGCAGGCCATCCTCGACCGCCGCCAGGGTGGCCAAGTTGCGGGCGTCCTCGGCCTTGTGGAAGCGCAGATCGACGAGCTGCAGCAGGGAGGCGTCCAGCACGTCGCCCTCGAAGGTCGCCGAATAGCGGCCCAGCGTGTCGTTCCAGGCGCGGGTCTCGATGACCATCCGCACCTCGGCGGCGCGGGCGTTCCACAGCGCCGCCTTGTCCTTCAGGCCCAGCTTCTCGGCGGCGTTGCCCAGGCGGTCGCAGGCCGCCCAGCACATGGCCGAGGAATAGGTGTGGACATTGGCGCGGCCGCGGAACTCCCACAGGCTGGCGTCGGGCTGGTCGTGCAGCTTGTAGGCCCGCTCGCCGACGGGCTCGAGGGCCTCGAAGTCCTCGACGGTGGCCGGACGCAGCAGGCGCTCGTCGAAGAAGGCCTGCACGGTCGACAGCACGATCTGGCCGTAGACGTCGTGCTGCAGGTGCTCGAAGGCCTGGTTGCCGACCCGCACCGGTCCCATGCCGCGATAGCCGGGCAGGTCGGGGGCGAAGCGCTCGGTCAGGGTCTCCTCGAAACCCACGCCAAACAGCGGCTGGATATGGCCGCCCTCGGCCCGATCGACGATGTTGCGCAGATAGCCCAGATAGTTCTCGAGGATGTCGACCGCGCCCAGGCGGTTCAGGGCCTGGACCACGTAATAGGCGTCACGCAGCCAGCAGTAGCGATAGTCCCAATTGCGCTGGCTGCCCTCGTGCTCGGGGATCGAGGTGGTCAGGGCCGCGACGATCGCGCCCGTCTCCTCGTGCATGCACAGCTTCAGGGTGATGGCGGCGCGGATCACCGCCGTCTGCCAGTCCAGCGGCAGGGACAGGCCCCGCACCCAGAGTTTCCAGTAGTTGTCGGTCTCGCGCAGCATGCGTTCGCAGGTCTGGGTGACGTCGGCGTCGAAGCCTTCGTCCGGGCCCAGGAACATGGCGATCGGCCGCTCCAGCCGGAACGTGCGCTCTTCCAGGATGTGCGAGACCGGCGCGTTGGTGGTCAGGCGCAGGGTCATGTCGGCGCAGCGATAGCGGATATGGTTCGAGCCCGAAGTGTGCTCGGCGACCTTGGCGCCCCAGTCGGCGGTCGGCCGCAGGCGCAGGGTGACGCGGGCCACGCCGACGATCGGGCGGATCAGCCGGATGTAGGCGGTGGGCCGGAACGTGCGGCCGAACTGCTGGTAGCGGGGGCAGAAGTCGATGATCTCGATCCGTGCGCCATCCTGGTCGGCGATCTCGGTGCGCAGGATCGGCGTGTTGCGCAGATAGCCCTGGCGGACCTCGGCCTGGTGGTCGACCAGCACCTCCCACACGCCCTTGGCCTCGGGCCCATCGGGATCGGCGTCGTCCAGCAGGGCGCTGAAGATCGGGTCGGAGTCGACGCGCGGCGCGCAGCCCCAGACGAAGCGGCCCGCGGTGTCGATCAGCGCGCTGACCGCGCAGTTGCCGATCGAATAGAGGTCCAGCGTCTTCTTGTTCACAGTCTTGTCCGTCATTTGGCCCTCTACGCGTACATCCCCGGTCCGGGTGAAACCAACGGTGTGGCTTGCGGGTTCCTGTCCTTGAAAATCCGGTGTCGGGCCGGGGCCTTGGGTTCGCCTTTCACGCTCCTGGCGTTGACGGGGGCGCCCTGTGCCCGCCATCTGGAAATCTTAACGCGGCCTGGCCGCACGAGTGTGGCGAGCGGTTCGACGGTGAAGCGAGTTTCCAGATCCTGCGCCTTGCTGGCGGCGTCGTTCAGCGTTCTGTCGCTGGCGGCCGCGGAGGCGCAATCGCAGCGCCCGATGCTGGCCGGCGGCCGTCAGGTCCAGAACGTTCCGCTGGTGGCGCCGCGTCCGAACACTTTCCAGCCCGACATCGCCAGCGTGCAACTGCGCCAGGATCAGGTCGAGGTGCTGCGCCGCGTGCTGGGCGACGCCCACACCCACGGCTTCAAGCCGGGTCAGTTCGCGCCCGACCGCGCCCAGACGCAAGGCCAGCTGATCGGCATGGCGCTGGCGTATGCCAAGGCCGTGCGCACCGGCCAGCTGCCGGCCAGCGGCTTCAAGAACGAGTGGGGCCTGCGCCCGGCGGCCTACGACCCGACCGTCGACTTCATCAACGCCGTGCAGCAGGACCGCCTGGCCCAGTGGCTGGATACCTTGCCGCCGCCCTATACCGGCTATCAGACCCTGCGCGTGGGCTTGGCGACCTATCGCGACATCGCCGCGCGCGGCGGCTGGCAGCCGATCGCCGCCGGTCCCGACCTGAAGGAAGGCTCGACCGGTCCGCGCGTCGTGGCGCTGGAAGCGCGTCTGGCCGCCGAGGACCCGACCATCGCCGTCGACGGCGCGCCGATCTTCGACGCCGCCCTGACCCAGGCCGTGCAGCGGGCCCAGAAGCGCTTTGGCCTCAATCCGACCGGGATCGTCAGCAAGCAGACCCTTGCGGCCCTGAATACGCCCGTCGAGCTGCGCATCGACCAGATCAACGCCAATATGGAGCGCTGGCGCTGGCTGCCCCAGACCCTGCCGGCCGATCGCATCCAGGTGAATGTCGCCGCCGCTATCCTGTCGGTGTTCAGCCACGACACTCCGACCCTGACCATGCGCGCGGTCACCGGCCGTCCCGGCGACGAGACGCCGATGCTGCAGTCGATGATCCACTCGATCGTGCTGAACCCGCCGTGGAACGTGCCCCAGTCGATCGCGACCAAGGAGCTGTGGCCCAAGGAACGCAAGAGCCCCGGCTACTTCCGCCGCAACGACTTCATCGTCATCCCGACCGGGGGCGGTGGTTCGCGCCTGCAGCAGAAGGCCGGCCCGCTGGCGGCGCTGGGCAAGGTGAAGTTCGACTTCAACAACCCCTATGGCGTCTATCTGCACGACACGCCCAGCCGCGCCCGCTTCGACAGCTTCAGTCGCCTGGCCAGCCACGGCTGCGTGCGCCTGCAGAAGCCGATCGAGCTGGCCAAGGCGCTGCTGTCGGGCGACCCGCTGTGGACGCCGGAAAAGATCGACGCGACCCTGGCCGGCGGCGACACCGTGCGCGCCAAGCTGCCGCAACAGATCGCGGTCTTCCTGCTGTACTGGACGGCCTATGTGACCCCGGACGGGCAGGTGAACTTCCGCGACGATCCGTATGGTTGGGATCGTGACCTGGTGCAGCGGATCGCCGCACTGTGATCCGGCTCCGCTTGCAATTGTAACATTCTTGGGGTGTCCTCCCGCACCTTAGTGTCGGGATAGGGCGTACCCTGAATGCATCGACGTAAGCTGTTTCAGCTGGGCCTCAGCGCGCTTGGCGCTGGCCTTTTGCCGGTCGCGGACGCGAATGCGCGCACGCAGGAAGACATCATCGGCGCGATCCTGGAAGGGAAACCGCTTCCCGCGCCAGTGGTTCCCACGGCGGCGGCGGTTCCGCTGGTCGAGCCCAAGTGGGTGAACCTGCGCAACGTGCACACCGGCGAAAAGCTGGAAGCCGTCTACTGGGAAAAGGGCGAGTACGTGCCCGACGCGGTGCAGGCCCTGAACAAGGTGCTGCGCGACTATCGCAACGACGAGAGCCACCCGATGGACACGGGGCTCTACGACATTCTCAACCAGATCCACGTGAAGACCGAAGCCAAGACGCCGTTCCAGGTGATCTCGGGCTATCGCTCGCCGGCGACCAACAAGATGCTGGCCGCCCGCAGCGGCGAGGTCGCCAAGCACAGCCTGCACATGGATGGCCAGGCCATGGATGTCTTCCTGGAAGACGTCGACCTGAAGCATCTACAGGCCGCCGCCCTGGACGTCGGCAAGGGGGGCGTCGGCTATTATCCGGTCAGCAAGTTCGTGCACGTCGACGTGGGTCGCGTGCGCAAATGGTCTGGGACCTGAACTGGGTTCGCCTCACAGCCGAAACAGTAACCATGCTCTAGTTTGCGCGTTTAGAGCATGGTAGCGGGCCGTTCTGGCCTGCAGGAGATGCGCACCCCATGAGCGAACGTCGCGGTAACCCGTTTGGTTGGGTCATTCTCGGCTTCATCGTCGGTGTGCTGGCCACTTTCGGGGTGATCCTGTTTCTCAGCTCCAGCGATGGCGGCTACGAGGACGGTCCGTCCGAGATCCGCACCGCTGCCGATGATGCGGCCACCGCGGCGATGAATGGCGAGACCAGCGCGTCGCAACCGCCTCCGCACCGGATGGAACAGGCCACGCCGCCCGCAGCGACGGCGCCGGTGGTTGCTGCGCCGGTCGAACGCCCGGCGACGGTTCCGCACGAGCTGGATCCGCAGGTGGCCGATGACGCGGCCGCAGCGGGCATGACCTCGCGGACGCGGTAGACGCTCCTCCTTCGTCGTCATCCCGCGCATAAAGCGCGGGATGACGGGTTTGGTTGTCCGAGCCAAGCCGCGACACCCCGCCACACCGCCGTCCCACCTCTGCTGACACCGCGCTGGCGGCAGGGGAGGCGCAATTATCCCCAGGTCGTCCACAGCGGGCGATGCTGGAGGCCTGTATTGACCATCAAGGGAAGCTGCTGCTGCGGCGGGGTGCGGTTCGAGCTGTTCGAGCCGCCGGCGATGCTCGGCGTGTGCCACTGCTCGCGGTGCCGCAAGGCGGGATCGGAGGCCTATGTCTATGTCCGGGCCGAAGCGTTCCGCTGGCTGGCGGGGCGGGACCTTTTGACCCGCTACCGCCCCAAGCCGCCACACCGCTTCACGCGGACCTTCTGCAAGCGCTGCGGCGCGTCGCTAGGCGATCCAGAGAGCGGCCGCATCCTGGCCATCGCCGCCAATTGCCTGGACGACGATCCGGGGATCACGACGACCTTCCACGAATACGAGCCGGATCAAGCGCCGTGGGACCGAAAACCCCGCCCTTCGACAGGCTCAGGGTGAGGACGGACCCGCTGAGCCTAGTCCTTCGGCGGAGCCATGACCTTGCCGGCCTTGGCTTCGGCCTTCATCGTCGCGTGCAGCGGGGCGGGCAGCAGGATCAGGCCGCGGGTGCGCAGATAGCCGCCACGGCCGGTAGCGGCGTCGGAGACCAGCTCGTTGATGAACTCGCGCAGGCCCGGCGTGACGCCGATCTGCGACTTCTTCACATAGACGTACAGCGAGCGCGACAGCGGGTACTGGCCGGTGGCGATGGTGTGCGGGGTCGGCAGGACGCCGTTGATCGCCGCGCCCTTGATGCGGGCCGCGTTCTCGCCGAGGAAGGAGAAGCCGAACACGCCCAGCGCGTTGGGGGTCTTTTCGATCGTGCCGACGATGGCGTTGTCGTTCTCGCCGGCGTCGATCCAGCCGCCGTCGGTGCGCATCGGCGAGACGGTGGCCTTGAACTTCTTCTCGTCGGCCTTCTTCATCGCCGCCAGGGTCGGCAGCTTGGCCGCGCCGGCTTCCATGCCCAGCTCGACGAAGGCGTCGCGGGTGCCCGAGGTGGGCGGCGGGCCATAGGCCAGGATGCGGGCCTTGGGCAGGTTGGCGCCGACCTCGTTCCAGGTCTTGTAGGGCTGTTTGACCAGCTGGCCGCCCCGCAAGGTCTGGTTGGCGAGTCCCAGATAGATCTGCTCCAGCTTGAAGTCGAAGGTCGGGCCCTTCTTGTCGCTGGCGATGACGATGCCGTCGAAGCCGAACTGGATCTCGATGATGTCCTTGACGCCGTTCTTCTGACAGTTGGCGTATTCGGACGCCTTCATCGGACGCGAGGCGTTGGCCATGTCGGGGAAGCGCTCGCCCAGGCCGCCGCAGAACATCTTGACGCCGCCGCCGGTGCCCAGGCTCTCGACCTTGGGCGACTTGCGGCCGGTCTTCTTGGAGTAGTTCTCGGCCACGCGGGTGGTGAAGGGGAACACGGTCGACGAGCCGGCGGACCAGACGTAGTCGCGGGCGGCATGGGCGTTGTCGGCGACGGCGAGCAGGGCGAGCGTGGCGACGGCGCCGAGAAGCTTGTTCATTGTCGTCTGGATCCTGTTCGGCCGAGGCGGGCGACGATAGGGCGACCTTGCCGGACCGATGTCCGGGCTTGTGTCACAGCTTAAAGACAGTTTTGCGACGCGGGCAGGGGGCGTCTGGACGGCTAGACGACCGTCAGCGCCTTCTCGATCGGACGCGCCAGGACCACGCCCTTGGGGCCGTCGACGATGGGGCGGTTGACCAGGATCGGGTGCTCGACCATGGCGCTGAGCAGGGCGTCGTCGGAGACGTCAGCCTCAAGGAGGCCCAGCTCTTCGGCCGGCGTGCCCATCTTGCGCAGCAGACCCTTGAGGTCGGTGTCCGAGCGGGCGGTCAGGTCCTGCAACTGCTCGCGGGTCCAGCCCGTCTTCAGATACTCGACCACCTTGGGATCGTGACCGGCTTCGCGCAGCAGGGCGACAACCTTGGTCGAGGTGCTGCATTTTGGATTGTGATAGACGGTGACGGACATGCGGGAGTCTCCTGGGTGCGCTCCGTGAACCAGCCAGGGCGCGGGATGTAAAGTCCCGGCCCAGTCGAGGAGTCCGCATGGTCCGCATCCGCCCGTTCACGATCGCCGCCGTCGCCCTGAGCCTGGCCGTGTCCGCCCACGCCCAGACCCCCAGCGCGACCTCGGTCCAGACGCCGGCCGACCTGTACGGCCCGCTGTTCCACCAGGTGCAGACCCGTAAGCTGTTCGCCGACGGCAAGACCTTCGTCGATGCGGTCCCCAAGCGCGCCCCGGCCGCGATCATGGCCGATTATCGCGCGCGGGCCCGGTTCAGCGACGCGGCGCTCAAGCGCTTCGTCCACGCCAACTTCGTGGTCCCGGAGCAGGGGGCTGCGGCCAAGGCGACCCCCACGCGCACCGACCTCAAGGCCCACATCGCCAGCCTGTGGCCGCAGCTGACCCGGCCGCCGGTCAAGGCCGTGGCCGGTGGTTCGGCCCTGGCCATGGACAAGCCGTTCGTCGTGCCGGGCGGGCGTTTCCGCGAGATCTACTACTGGGACAGCTATTTCACGATGCTGGGCCTGAAGGCCGACGGCCGCGCCGATCTGGTGGAAAACATGATCGACGACTTCGGCGGGCTGATCGACGCCTATGGCCACATCCCCAACGGCGCCCGGACCTATTATGTCAGCCGCTCGCAGCCGCCGTTCTTCTACGCCATGGTCGGGCTGTCGGACGTTTCCGACCCAGCGGTGGTCAAGGCGCGGGTCGAGCGGATGCGGCGCGAGCACGCCTTCTGGATGGATGGCGAGCAGGGCCTGAAACCCGGAGAGGCCCATCGCCGGGTGGTGGCCATGCCGGATGGCGCGATCCTCAATCGCTATTGGGACGACCGCGACACGCCGCGCGACGAGTCCTACCGCGAGGACCTGGAGACGGCGCTGCACAGCGGTCGGCTGCCCGCGCAGGTGTTCCGCGACCTGCGGGCCGGGGCCGAGAGCGGCTGGGACTATTCCTCGCGCTGGATGGACGACGGCAAGACGCTGGCCACGATCCGCACCACGGCCATCGCGCCGGTCGACCTCAACAGCCTGCTGTTCGGCCTCGAAAAGGCGATCTCGGAAGGCTGCGCCAAGCTGGCCGACGCGGCGTGCGTCCAGGCCTATGATGGCCGGGCCAAGGCGCGGGCGGCGGCGATCACCCATCACCTGTGGGATGGTCCCAAGGGCGGCTATCTCGACGCGCTGTGGAAGACCGGCGAGCGCCTGGACCACCTGAGCGCGGCGACCTTCTATCCGCTGTTCGTCGGGGCTTCGGACGAGCGCCGCGCGCACATCGTGGCGATGAAGGCCTGGGACGAGCTGCTGGCCCCCGGCGGCCTGCGCACCACGACCGAACAGACCGGCCAGCAGTGGGACGATCCCAACGGCTGGGCGCCGTTGCAGTGGGTGGCGGTGGCGGGGCTGCGCCGCTACGGCGAACAGGCGCTGTCGGGCGAGATCGCCAAGCGCTGGCTGGCGACGGTCGAGCGCGAGTACCAGGCCAGCGGCAAGATGCTGGAGAAGTACGATATCCAGGAGGTCAGGGCCGGCGGGGGCGGGGAGTATCCCACCCAGGACGGCTTCGGCTGGACCAACGGCGTCACGCGCGCGCTGATGGAGCCGAGCATCTCCTCTCCGCCCGAAGGCGGAGAGGAGTCGTAGTCTCGGCTCTTAGAAGTCGAAGCTGAGCGTGCCGAAGAACTGGCGCGGCGCCGACGAGTGGAAGACCACGATCGCGCCGGCCGCGTCGTCCGGCGCATAGACGCTGCCGTCGAAGTTGGAGGCGTAGCGCTTGTTCGTCAGGTTGGTGACGTTCAGCGACGCCTTGGCGCCCTTCATGAAGCCCACGTCTTCGAACTTGTAGCTGACGCCCAGGTCGAAGGTGGTGTAGCCGCCGAAGCCCTGGTCGTTGGTGTAGGTGTAGTAGCGACGGCCCGTGTACTTGCCCTGCAGCGAGGCCGAGAAGCCGCCCTGCTTGAGCATCAGCATCGAGGCGAACATTTCCTTCGGCGTGTCGACCTGCTGCTTGCCGGCGGTCTTCTTGATCACGCAGGTGGCGCCCGTGCACCAGTTCAGGTCTTCGTCGTAGGTCGACTTGTTGTACGAGGCCGAGTTGTACCAGTTCAGCCACGCGGTCGGACGCCACATCACGCCGATCTCGGCGCCCTTGCTGGTGACGCTGCCAGCGTTGTGGAAGGAGTTGCCGCAACCCGGGTTCTGCTGCTGGTTGGTCGGGCAGGGATTGTACTGCAGCAGGCGGTTGTTGAAGTCGACCTCATAGGCCGAGATCGACACCTGCAGCGGGCCGCTGATGTAGCGATAGCCGCCTTCGAAGCTGGTCGAGGTCTCGGGCTCGAGATAGCGGCCCTGGGCGTCCCAGACGGCTTGCGACACCGATTGCGGACCCAGTTTGAAGCCGCCCTGGAACATGGCCATGTTCTCGGCGTAGCTGGCGAAGACCTCGTGGCCTTCAGCGATGCGCCAACGCACGCCGGCTTCCGGCAGGAAGTTGTCAGAAGCCTTCAGCGAGCCGGTGGCGAACTGGGTCGCCGCCGCGGCCGGGGCCTTGGCGATGCCGGGGAGGGCCCGGGCGTTCGACTTGGCGTTGGTGCTCTTGAAGCCGAAGTCGATGCTCAAGGCGTCGTTCAGCAGGGTGATGGTGTCCTGGATGTAGAACTGCTGGGTGTTCCAGTCGGTGGACTGCACCCACTGGGCGGTGTCCGGACGGCCCTTCAGGAACTGCGCCAGGCTGAACGGGCCCGTGACGTTGGTCCAGATGTAGCGCGCGGCGCTGCTGGTGTTCTGCTCCAGCCACAGGCCGGCCTGGATGTGGTTGAAGCCGATGTTCCACGACAGGCTGGCGACGACGCCGTCACGTTCGATCGTGTAGCGGGTGTCGCGGATCTGGACCGGCAGGTCGTCCGAGGTGTCGGTCGTGCCCTGGTTGGACAGGCCGGTGATGAAGTTGTTGCCGGCGCCCTTGTCGGTGTGGCGGTAGACCTGGGCGTGGGCCTTCAGGGTCGGCGTGATGTTGTAGTCGCCGGCGATGTAGAACAGGTCGTCGTTCCGCAGGATCTGACCGTTGGTGAAGGTGATGTCGCTCAGCTTCTCCGGACCGGTCGGCTGAACGCACTTGGAGGCCTGCGAGGCCACCGAACAGGCGGCGCGGCTGACGTACTTGTTCCAGTCCGGGGCGTAGCCGGCCCAGTCCCAGCCCAGGCGGTTCAGCATGTCCTTGGACAGGTAGGCGTCGTCGGCCTGGTTGGTGCGCGACAGGTCGACGAAGGCCGTCAGCTGGCCGCGCTCGCCCTTGTAGGTGACCTTGCCGTTGAACTGCTTGCCGGTCGACTTGTTGTAGGCGCCCTGGTTCACGAACAGGTCCTGCTGGGCGTAGTGGCCCGACAGATAGGCCGACCAGCCCTTGTGCTCGCCGGTGTCGACGCGGACGAACGTGCGGTAGGTGTCTTCGCTGCCGAAGCTCTGGCTGACCGACAGGCCCATGTCCTTCTTAGGATCGTTGGACACGTAGATCAGCGCGCCGCCCAGGTTGCTGGTCGACGGGATGCTGAGGCCGGCGATGCCGGTGGCCAGGTCGGCGCGGCCCAGGTTTTCCGAGATCAGGGCGCGGCTGATGGTCAGGCCGTTGTAGTTGTTGTAGGCGCCGTCGCCCAGCGGCATGCCGTCCAGCGAATAGCCCAGGTGGGTGGTGTTGAAGCCGCGCACCTGCAGGGTCAGCGACTGCTCGTTGACGCCCAGGGCGTCGATCGACTGGGCGCTGACGCCCGGCAGGAAGTTCAGGGCCTTCTGGACGCTCGAGCCCGGCGGCAGCACTTCCAGGTGCGCCGGAACCAGGGTCGAGACCGAGCGGGTCTGACCGGCGCCGACGATGACGACGGCGTCCAGTTCGGTGTTGTCTGCGGCGGCCGGGGCTGGCGCGTCGGCGGCATGGGCTTGGGCGGCAAGCATCAGGCTGGCGGCGATGGCCACCACGCTAGCGGATCTCAGCAGCATTGGGATATCCCCCGATATCAAGCGCCGCGCGGATTCGCGTCTGACGCTGGGTTTGTTCTTGAGCGTCGCGTCTATTTCACAGCTTGATGACACTTTTGCTGCTGTTGGCCCCGCAATGGCGAGGCGTTATCGGTTGAAGGGCGCTGAGAGCGGTAGCTGTGGGCCTGCCGGATTCTCGTCGACTCCAGGCGCGCATTGCGTCTTGTTGCGGCGGCGTGCGATGGCGCGCTGGGAAAGTCCGCCACCCCTTATGAGGAACGCCTGATGTCGCGTCGCCGTCTCGCCGGAACTCTTGCGGGCCTGTTGGCCCTGACCCTGACCGGCGAAGCTGCGGCCCAGTCTCAGGCCTATCTCACGCCGCACTGGGACCAGAGCGCGGGCGAGACGGCGGTGACCTTCGGCGGCAAGACCTACATCAACCGCGGCCTGGTGGCCGTGGGCTGGCTGCCGGCTGCGACGCGTGATTTCCAGGGCGAGACCCTGGGTTCGTTCTCCAGCATGGCGCTGTCCAACTGGAAGAAGATGGCCGACGGCGCCTATGTCGGGACCTTGCGGACCCTGCCGGATCGCGGGCCGAACATGGTCGGACCGTTCGTCGGCACGACCGACTACGCCAACCGCGTCCACGAGCATCAGGTCCGCCTGGTTCCGGGTCAGGGGCTGACCATCACCCCCACCGGCGGCGTCCTGTTGAAGGACCAGGCCGGCCAGCCGTTCACCGGCATGGATCCGGGCTCGAACGTCGTCGTGCGCGGCGAGGTGCGCTATCCCTCGCCGGCCAGCGGCGAGGGCGCAGGCAAGATCAGCCTGGACAGCGAGGCCATCGCTTACCTGCCGGATGGAAGCTTCTACGTCTCGGACGAGTATGCGGCGGGCATCTACCTGTTCGACAAGACCGCAAAGCTGGTCGGCGCCATCCAGACCGTGCCGGCCCTGCTGCCGATGAAGAAGGGTCAGCTGGACTTCGGGGCCGAGAAGGCGCCGACGACCGGTCGTCGCAACAACCAGGGCCTGGAGGCTCTGACCGTCAGCCCCGACGGCAAGCGCCTGATCGCCGTGCTGCAGAGCGCGGCCATGCAGGACCAGTCGGGCGACAACGCCACCCGCAACAACACCCGCGTGCTGGTCTACGACATCACCAGGACCAAGCTGCCCAAGGCCCCGATCGGTCACTACGTGCTGCAGCTGCCGATCGTGCGCGAAGCCGGCGATGGCCGGCCTGCAGACATCACCGCCGCCCAGTCCGAGGCCCTGGCGCTCAGCGACACGCGCCTTCTGGTCCTGGCCCGCGACGGCAATGGCCGGGGCAAGGGCACGCCCAACGTCCCGGTCTACAAGAGCATCCTGCTGGTCGACCTGGAGCGGGCCTCCAATCTGGCCGGCACGCCCTACGAACAGGACGCCAAGCCGATCGCCAAGGACGGCGTGTTGAACCCCGACATCAAGCCCGCCGCCCAGGCCGAGCTGGTCAACATCCTCAACCCCGTGCAACTGGCCAGGTTCGGCCTGAATCTGGAGGTGTCTCCCTCGACCCAAACCAGCCTGCCGGAGAAGATCGAGGCCCTGGCCGTCGGCTCGGCCTTCGACGCGGCGGCGCCCAACGACGTCTTCCTGCTGGTCGGCTCGGACAACGACTTCGCCACCGCCAAGGGCTACGTCAACGGCCAGGACTTCGACGCGGGCCTGAAGGGCGAGACCGGGACGGGCGACAACGACAGCCTGGTCCTCGTCTACCGACTGGCCCTGCCGCAGTGACGGTTCTGCGCGACGCCGACGATGCGGCCGCCATCGTCGTCTGCAACACCTGCCGGGTCTCGGCGGAGGAGCGCGAGACGCCCGAGGGCGTGCGCGGCGGCGCGCTGCTGGCGTCGGCCCTGCGCGAAGCCGCGGCCGGTACGGACGTGGCGATCCAGGAGATGCCGTGCCTGTTCAACTGCGCGCAACACTGCTCGATCCACCTGCGCGCGCCCGGAAAGATCGGCTACGTCCTGGGCCGGTTCGAGCCCACGGCCGAGGCCGCCGAAGCCATCGTCGCCTACGCCCGGGCCTACGCCGCCAGCGAAGAAGGCGTCGTGCCCTACCGCCAGTGGCCCGAGGGCGTGAAGGGCCATTTCATCGTCCGGGTTCCGCCGGCTGGGAAGCTGGTGGCGGACTGACCTCGCGGTCGCGCGCTGGCGCCGTCAGTCGGCCCGCCAGCAGCGGCGTCAGGGCGAACAGGCCGGCCAGCAGCCAGAAGGCGCCGTGCAGGCCGGTGATCTGTGCGACGCCGCCGATCCCGGCCGGGCCGATCAGGATGCCGGCATAGCCTATGGTCGACAGGGCCGAGATCGCCTGGGCGGCCGGCATGGCGGTCTGGACGCCGGCCAGGCGGAACAGCACCGGCACGATATTGGCCGCACCCAGGCCGATCAGGATGAAGCCGCTCAGCGCCACGACGGCCACCGGGGCTGCCAGCAGCACGACGAACCCGGCTACCGCCAGGAGCCCGCCCCAGCGCAGCACCGTCTCGTCGCCCAGGCGCGCGACGACCTTGTCGCCGACCAGGCGTCCGGCGGTCATGGCGATCGAGAACAGCATGAAGCCCAGGCCGCCCTGCGCCACCGCCACCAAGCCGTTCTTGGTGATGAGCAGCGCGCTCCAGTCCAGCATCGCGCCCTCCGCCAGGAAGGTCGCCGCCGCCAGCAGGGACAGCAGCAGCACGACGCCGCGCGGCAGGGCGAACCCAGCGCCGTCCGGATCGCCCTTGGCGCGGATCAGGCGCGGGGCGGTCAGGCCCATGGCCGCCAGCATCAGGACGGCGTTGATGATCACGCCGGTCAGCGGCGACAGTCCCAGCGACAGCATGACGGTCATCGCGGTCGCGCCCGCGACGCCGCCGATGCTGTAGAGCGCGTGAAAGCCCGACATCAGCGGCCGATCCGAGACGCGCTCGACATCGACGGCATGGATGTTCATGGCCACGTCCAGAGTGCCCAGCGCCGCGCCGAAGGCGAAGAGCGCCGCGCCCAGCGCCACCGGCGAGTCGGCGATCGCCAGCAGCGGCAGGAACACGCTGACGCCCACGCCGCCCAGAATGATGATCGGACGGCTGCCAAAGCGGCCGGCGAGCGCGCCCGTCGCCGACATGGTCACGACCGAGCCCAGGCCCAGGCACAGCAGCAACATGCCCATGGCGCCGTCGCCGATCGCCAGCCGGGTCTTGGCGAAGGGCACCAGCGGGGCCCAGGAGGCGACCCCGAAGCCGGCGACGAGGAAGGCGAGGCGCGTGGCGAGGCGCGCCGCCGCGGAAGACGGCAAGGCCATGGTGGGGAGCTCCGGGAGACGATCTGCGGTGGAGGTTGCTAGGCCAGGATGATCCGGGCGCCGCCCTGGGCCAGGTCATCCCGGACGCCCTGGGGCGCGTCGGCTTCCAGGATCAGGGTGTCCAGAGCCTCGAGCGGGGCCACGCGGTGCGGTGCGCGGGTCTCCAGCTTTTCGGTGACGGCCATCAGCACGATGGCTTCGCTGACGCCGACCAGGGCGCGTTTGAAGGCCGCGTCGCCGGCGTCGAAAATGCAGGCCCCGTGGCGGACCGACAACGCGCAGGCGCCCAGGAAGCAGCGGTCGATGCTCAGCTGTTGAACCGCCAGCACCGCCGAGGCGTCGATCACGCCGCCCACCTCGCGATTGACCATTCCGCCCAGGATCATGAAGTCCAGGCTTTGGCGCTCGAACAAGACCGAGGCGATCGGCACCGAGTTGGTGATGACCTTCAGGTCCAGGTCGTCGGGCAGTTCGGCGGCCAGGGCCAGATTGGCGCTGCCGTTGTCCAGGAAGACGACCTCGCCGGGGGTGACCAGCCGGGCCGCCGCCCGCGCGAGGGTCCGTTTGCGGTCCACGTCCTCAGCGGCGCGAACGCTCATCGACGCCGAGATCGGCGAGATCGGCAGCGCCCCGCCATAGACGCGTCGGCAGCGGCCCTGCGCGGCCAGGGCGCGCAGGTCGCGGCGAATGGCGTCCTCGGAGACCGAGAACTCTTCGGCGAGCGCCGCCGCGACGACGGTCTGGCCCTGGTCCAGCCTTTTGGCGATCAGCTCGCGACGCGCGACGGGAGGAGTGTCGTTCATGATTGCACGCCATATCGTGCAAAATCGTGCATTTCAAGTCGTGTTTGGCTGCAGTGTCGTCGATGTGCGTGGTGAGCTATGCATGTTTTTGCATGTTTCGTCGCCTTGCCTCACTCCGCCAGCGCGAAGTCCACAGCGGCATTGGCGTGGATATCGGTGCTGTCGAAGGCGGGCAGGGGTGAGGTTTCGACGTCCAGGATCATGCAGATCTCGGTGCATCCGAAGATCAGGCTGTCGGCGCCCTGGGCCTTGGCGGTCTGGATCAGGCCCAACAGCACCTCACGCGAGCTGTCCTTGACGACGCCGGCGCACAGTTCCTCGAAGATGATGTCGTGGGTCGCTGTGCGGCCTTCGGCGTCGGGGACGACGACGTCGATCCCGTGGCGCTCCATGCGCGCCTGGTAGAAGCCGTTCTCCATCGTGTAGCGCGTGGCGATCAGCAGGGGGCGGCGGAAGCCGGCCGCCTTCAGCTTGGCGGCGGTCTCGTCGATCACGTGGATGACCGGGACGCTGACGGCGGCTTCGACGGCCGGGGCGACCAGGTGCATGGTCACTGCGCAGATCAGCACGCACTGGGCGCCGGCGCCTTCCAGCGCCTTGGCGACCGCACCAAGATGGCGGCCGGCGTCATCCCAGCGGGCCGACTTCTGCATGTCGACGACCTCCTGGAAGTTCACCGAGCCCAGCACCAGGTCGGCCGAGTTGAAGCCGCCCAGCCGGGCGCGAACCGCCTCGTTGATCTTGCGATAGTAGATCGCCGTGGCTTCGAAGCTCATTCCGCCGACCAGCCCGATCTTGCGCATCGCATCACTCCTGAACTTGAGCGGCCAGTCTAGGCGGACGCCGCGAGTCTAGGCCAGGGCCTGGATCGCCGCCTGCTCGGCGGGCCAGTGGTCGAAGGCCAGCAGGATCTGCTGGGCGGTCGCCTCGGCGATCAGGGCGCCGTCCGCGCGCCGAAACTCCGCCCGCGCGGTGATCAGCTGGCGGGTCCGGGCCACGATGCGGGCTTCGATCGCCAGGGGGCCATCGCGTCCGATCTTCAGAAAGCTCATCTGCAGGTTCACGGTGCGATAGAGCCGGTCGTGCGGCACGACGGTCATGGCTGCGAAGGCCAGGACCTGGTCGGCGAGGGCGGCCAGATAGCCACCGAACAGCGAGCCGTCGGCGGTGGCCAGTTCGGGCGTCGGCCGCCAGGACTTGCGCACCCAGCCGTCGCCCCAGTCGTCGATCAGGCCCAGTCTCAGGGTCTCGACGATCGGGGGCGGCGTCGCCGTCCCGGCCTTCAGCGCGTCCAGTCGATCGGTGGCCCAGGTCATGGCAGTCTCCGGCTTGTCGAACCTGACGGAAGGCTAGGGGAGGCGGCCCGGCTCTGTTACTCGACTTTCCGGGGACTGCCGGGCCGGGGAGGGCTTGGAATGGACACCGCTGAAAACATGCGGAAAATCCCGCGCCAGAGCCGCGCCCAGGACACGGTCGACGTCGTGCTGGAGGCGGCGGCTCAGCTTTTGGAAGCCTCGGGCGAGGCCGGGTTCAACACCAACGCCGTCGCCGAGCGGGCGGGGGTCAGCATCGGCGCCCTCTATCGCTACTTTCCCGACAAGCAGTCGATCCTGCGCGCCCTGGCCCTGCGCGAGACCGAGGCGCACCGGCGCGCCGTGATGGCGGTGGTCGAGGACGGCGCGCCGGGTCTGGCTCGTGACCGGGCCATCATCCGCGCCTTCGTGCAGGCCTTTGCCGGCCGCAACCGGGCGCGACGGATCGCGGCGTCGGCGATGCTGGCCCAGGCCGACCATGCCGAGCTGGCGGCGCGGTTCTCGGCGGCCGAGGAAGGCATCCTCGATGCGAACGGTCAGCCGCTGACCCGCGTCCAGGCCTTCGTGCTGTCACGCGCGGTGCACGGGGCCCTGCGGGCGGCCGTGCTGGAGGGCGCCGATTTCCTGCAGAGCCAGGCGTTCGAGGACGAGCTGGTGCGGCTGGGCCGCGCCTATCTCGGCTACGTGGTCTAGGGGCGCGGCTCAGGCGGAGGGGGTGCGATGGGCGCCGCGGGCGCCGCGGGGGCGGCAGGCGGCGCTTCAGGCGCGTCCGGCACGACCAGCGGGGCCAGCGGCAGGCCGTCGGGGCCGATCTCGCCTTCCAGCGGCAGGCCCAGGTCTTCCAGCGGATCGACTTCGACCGGCGCGGCGGCCGGACGGCCCAGGGCCGCCAGCATGAAGGCCTTCCAGATCTTGGCCGGCTCGCCGCCGCCGACGACGCCGTTCATCGGGCTGTTGTTGTCGTTGCCCAGCCAGACGCCGACCACCAGGTCCTCGACGTAACCGACGAACAGGGCGTCGTGATAGTTCTGGGTGGTGCCGGTCTTGCCGTAGGCGCCGGCGATCGCCGCTTCCAGGCCCGTGCCGCGATGGGTGGCCGAGCGCAGCAGGTCGCGCATGTTGGCCAGCACCGCCTTGTCGTATTGGCGCGTGGCCGGCTTCTGGAAGGTCTCCAGGCCGTGGGCGACGATCGGATACTCGCCCGCCGCCACCGAGGCGTAGGCCGCCGTCAGTCGGGTCAGGCTCATCGGACCGGTGCCCAGCGCCATGGTCAGGTCGGTGGGGATGTCCTCGGTGACGCCCAGGTCGCGGGCGACCTTGATGACCTTTGCCGGACCCAGCTCGTGGGCCAGGCGCACGGCGGCGACGTTGGACGAGCCGGCGAAGGCGGTGATCAGCGGCACTTCGCGGCCGTGATACTTGCCCTCGTGGTTCTTGGGCATGTAGCCGCTGACCGCTACCGGGGTGTCCAGGATCGGGCTGGTGACGGTCATGCCCTCGCGCAGGCCGGCCAGATAGACGAACAGCTTGAAGGCCGAGCCCGGCTGGCGCTCGGCGTCGGCGCGGTTGAACTGGCTCGTCGCATAGTCGCGGCCGCCGACCATGGCCACGATGCGGCCGTCCTTGCGCATGGCCACCAGGGCGCCTTGCGTGACGTTCAGCACCTTGCCGTCGCGGCTGATGTAGTCGTTGAGGATCTGCTCGGCGCGGGCCTGCAGCTTGGGATCCAGGGTGGTGCGGACCTGCGTCTCGCCATAGCGGGCGCCGATCGTGGCGCGGGCCTGGGGCAGGACCCAGTCGGCGAAGTACGAGCCGGTCGGCAGCTTGTCCTGCGCTTCGACCGGGGCGACGTTGCGCACGCCGTCGGCCTGGGCGCGGGTGATCGTGCCGGTCTCGACCATGGCTTCCAGCACCACGGCCATGCGCTCGCGGGCGCCGTCGAGGTTGCCGGTGGGGGCCAGGCGCGAGGGGGCCTTGACCATGCCGGCCAGCATGGCGGCCTCACCGACCGACAGCTGTTCGGGCGACTTGCCGAAATAGTGGCGGGCCGCGGCGCGCAGGCCGAAGGCGCCGTCGCCGAAATAGACCGACGACAGATAGCGCGACAGGATCTCGTCCTTGGAGAGGCGCATCTCCAGATAGACCGCGATCATCGCCTCCTGCGCTTTGCGACGCAGGTTGCGGTCGCTGCTCAGGAAGGCGTTCTTGGCCAGCTGCTGGGTGATGGTCGAGCCGCCTTCGGACACGCCGCCGGCCTGGGCGTTGCGGCCCAGGGCGCGCATGATGGCCTTGGGGTCGACGCCCATGTGGCTGCGGAAGCGGCGATCCTCTATGGCGATGAAGGCGCCGGGCACGTAGGCCGGCAGCTTGGCCACATCGATCGGGGCTTCCTTGTACGAGCCGCGGCGGGCGATCGGCGAGCCGTCCTGGGCCACCAGAACGATGGCGGAGTTGTCCAGCGGCTCCAGGGCGCGGCTCAGCGGCAGCGACCAGAACAGCGAGGCGACCAGCACCGCAATCAGAACCAGGGCGGCGGCTGCGCCGCCGATCCACAGCGGGCGCTTCCAGATCGGCTTCTTGGCGGGCTTGGCGACCGGCTCGGCCGGGGAAAGCGCGGCCTCGGGAACGGCCTCGACGGCTTCCGGGAGTTCGGTTTCCGCGACCTCAGGCTCGGCGTCCTGCGGTGGCGTTTCGGGCTCGACGACCGGGATCTCGACTTCAGGCTCGACCGGTGCGGCGGCGACCTTGCGCGGGCGACGCGGCTTGGGCGGCGCGGGATCCGAGGCCGTGGCGGTCGGCTCGCCGGCCGAAGCCGACATCGCCGCCGAAGCGCGGGGCTTGCGAGGCTTGCGCGGCTTCGGCGCCGGGCTTGCGGGAGAAACGTCTTTGGGATCGTCGGACATGGGGCGCTCGCTTCGGGCGCACGCCCTCACTCGTCTCGGCGGCTGGAATACCACACGGCCCCGGCAAGCCAAGCGCGCGGAACGGGAAGTTTTTTCGCACCCCGCCCTTGAATGGCCAGAAAGCGAGCATAACTCACCCTCTGTGAGGCGAGAGCCTCTGCCCTTCCTGGGCGTTTCCTCCCTAACTTCTCAGCCCGGACGGTTTCGCCCGGGCTTTTCTTTTGCGCGTTTGTCTATTCGGCCGCGACGGCCAGGCCGCCGAAGCGCTGGGCGCGGGCGGCGTTGGAGCGCAGGTCCGAGAAGCTTTTGGCCACCAGCGGGTAGTCGTCCGGCAAACCCCACTTGGCGCGGTACTGGTCGTCGGTCAGGCCCAACTGGTTCAGATGACGGCGCAGCGAGCGATAGCGGCGGCCGTTCTCGAAGCTGATGATCGCATCGTCGGTGATGCTGGCGGCGATCTCTTCCTCGGAAGGCGCGTTGCGCGGCGCGATCGCGCCCGGCTGGCCGGCGAACACCAGCTCCAGGGCGGCGTAGGTGCGGGCGGTCAGGCCCGGCAGGTCGTCGGCGGCGACCGAATTGTTGCTGACATAGGCGGCGACGACCTGAGCGGCGATCTCCGCGGCGCGTTCCTGAGCTTTGTTCATCACAAGTCTCGCTTTCGCTTAAGAAAAAGGCCCGGGAACACGCTTGGAAGGGCGTCCCCGGGCCGGGTAGGCGGGTTAGGTCCTAGTGGGCTCCGGCGGCGCGCAGGCGGTCACCGAAGGCGCAGGGGCTGGGGAGTTCGACGTGAACCCCGACCCGCGCCTTGCCCTTCATCCAGTCGCTCAGCGCTTCGGCCACCGTGTGGTCGAGGCTGGTGAGGCCCCGGGTGTCGAGCTTGACGCGACCGTTGTTGGGAACGGCGTCCAGAACCTTGGCGATCTTCGGCAGCTGGACGAAGGTGGCCGCGCCCTCGAGACGGATTTCCTTCTCGTCGCCCACGTCTTGCTGGGCGATGTTCAGGCGCATCTTCTTGAGGTTCGGAACCAGTTCCAGCAGCGTCAGGGCCATACCGACCAGCACGCCGGTCAGCAGGTCCGTGGCCACCACCATCACGAAGGTGGCGCCCCAGATCAGGGCCGGCAGCAAGCCGTAGCGGGCGAACAGGTGGCGGACGTGGTCGAGGCTGACCAGCTTCCAACCTGTCACGACCAGCACACCGGCCAGGGCCGCGGACGGCACCATGCGCAGCAGCCAGGGCAGCAGGGCGACGAAGGCCAGGATCCACACGCCGTGCAGGATGGCCGACATGCGGGTCACGGCGCCGGCCTGGACGTTGGCCGAGCTGCGCACGATCACGCCGGTCATCGGCAGGGCGCCGACAAAGCCGCACAACATGTTGCCGATGCCTTGGGCGCCCAGCTCCTTGTTGTACTTCGTACGCTCGCCGTCATGCATGCGGTCCACCGCGGCGGCCGACAGCAGGGTCTCGGCCGAGGCGATGAAGGCCACCGCGACAGCGGTCACCAGCAGCATGGGGTTGGCCATCTTGGCGAAGTCGGCGACGCCGGGGATGGCGATCGCCGCGACGATCGATTCCGGCACGACGATCTTCTGGACGTCCAGGTTCAGCGCGATGGCCAGCACGGTGCCGGCGATGACGCCGAGCAGGGCGCCCGGGACCAGCTTCAGGGCCTTGGGACGGAACTTCTCCCACAGCAGGATCGAACCGATGGTCACCACGCCGACGGCCAGGGCCGCTTCGACTTGGGTCAGGGTCGCGAACTGCACGCCGGCGATGGCGCCCGGGATGGCCGCCAGGTTCTGCAGACCGTGGGCCTTGGGCGAGTCTCCGAACAGGACGTGGAACTGACCGGCGACGATCAGCACGCCGATACCGGCCAGCATGCCGTGCACGACGGCCGGCGAGATGGCGCGGAACCACTGGCCCAGCTTGAACGCGCCGGCGACCAGTTGCACCAGGCCGGCGACGACCAGGATCGGACCCAGCATGGACAGGCCGTGCTTGGCCACGATCTCGAACACGATGACCGCCAGGCCGGCGGCGGGGCCGCTGACCTGCAGGGGCGAGCCGGCCATGGCGCCGACGATGACGCCGCCGATGATGCCGGTGATCAGGCCGCGTTCGGCCGGAACGCCCGAGGCGACGGCGATGCCCATACACAGGGGCATCGCCACGAGGAAGACGACGATCGACGCGATGAAGTCACGTGAGATGGTCGCCGAGAAACCGGTCTTTGCAGCCGGGGAGGAGGCGGCGGGAGCGGTCATTCGGCGGCGATGCCCAGGTGATCGGCGGCGACCATGCGCTTGGCCGGACGGGCGGCGACGGGCAGGGGCGAGCCTTCGTAGACTTGCTCGAACTGGCCGGTGTCGCCGTTATAGGCCTGGATCTGGCCGGTCTCGATCTCGAAGAACCAGCCGTGCAGGGTCAGCTTGCCCTGAGCCATGGCCGAGGCCACCGACGGGTGAGTCCGGAGATGATTCAGCTGAACGACGACGTTCTCCAGCGACAGGGCGCGGGTCGTGCCGTGCTCGTCCAGGCCGTGATAGGCGTTGCAGACGACGCTGTGGGCGGCGTGAGCGTGACGCAGCCAGGCGGCGACGTTCGGCATCTTTTCCAGAGCGGCCGGGTTCGAGAACGCCTTCATGGCGCCGCAGTCCGAGTGGCCGCAGACGACGATGTCGCGAACGCCCAGCGCCATGACGGCGTATTCGACGGCCGACGAGACGCCGCCATTGGCTTGGCTGAACGGCGGCACGATGTTGCCGGCGTTACGGCAGACGAACAGGTCGCCCGGCGCGGCTTGCGTGATCAGCTCGGGAACGACGCGGCTATCGGCGCACGAGATCATCAGGGCCGACGGGCTTTGGCCGTGGCTGGCCAGGCGCTCGTACAGGGCGCTCTGGGCGGGGAAGACTTGGCCGCGGAACAGCGCGGCGCGTTCGAGAAACTGTTCCAAGGGAACCTCCGTGCGCTGAAGCCAGGCTGGCGAGACGCGGTGGTCTCGACGGGCCAAACCTCAAGTGAACTTTATCCGCCGCGACGCTTGGAAAAGGGGGGGCAGGCGCCGCGGCGGGCGTCAGGCGGGTGGCGCCTGACACACTACGAAGGTCGTGTCGGGGTTTTGCTGCGTCGCAGCGGTTTTGTTACAAAGGGTATCAGCTGCTCTCAGAGCGCTGGAAGCCGAAGCTCAACTCGCAAACCGCCTTGAGCACGGTTCTTCAACACCAAGCTGCCGCCTTCGCGCTGCAATATCTGTTGCACGATGGTCAGCCCCAGGCCCAGGCCTGCAGTATTGCGGGCGCGGGCGTCGTCCAGCCTGTGGAAAGGTTGCAGAACCTGCGCCAGCTGGTCGTCCGGAATGCCCGGGCCGTTGTCCTCGACCGCCAGGACGATGGTGCGATCTTCGCGCGACAGGGTCAGCGCGGCGTTGCCGCCATAGTGCAGGGCGTTCTCGACGAGATTGTTGATGGCGCGCTTCAACGACAGGTGTCGGGCCATGACCGGAACGTGTTCCAGGCCGGCGAAGGTGGCCGGACGTTCGGCGTCGGCGGCGTCGTCGACGATGGTCATGGCGAGCGCGGCCAGGTCGATGCGGCGGGGCGGTTCGGGATCCTCCTGGCCGCCCAGATAGGCCAGCAGGGAGTTGAGCATCGCCGCCATTTCGTCGACGTCGTTCTCCAGCGCTTCGCGGGCGGCGGTGTCCTGGACGAAGCCGGCGCGCAGGCGCAGGCGGGCGAGCGGGGTGCGCAGATCGTGGCTGACGGCCGCGAGGGCCTCGGTGCGGGTCTTGAGCAAGCCGGCGATGCGGTCCTGCATGGCGTTGAAGGCCTTGGCCACCAGCTTCAGGTCGCCGGCCCCGCTTTCGGCGATCCGAACCTGGGCGCCCTGGCCCTGGCCGATCTTGTCGGCGGCCTCGGCCAGCGCGCGGAGGGGGCGGCTGAGATTGCGCAGCACCAGGGCTGCGGCGGCGATGACGCCCAGCCCCAGGATGAAGGCCGAGCCGGCGCTGCTGAGCAGGACGGCCCATGAGGCGGCGCGGATCTTGGTCTTCAGGGTGACCCAGGTGCCGTCGCGCAGCTTCAGCGCCACCTTCAGGTGGGTGTCGCGCGGCAGGCTGCGGTCGATGTCGGCATTGAAGCGCAGGTCGCGGCCGCGCAGGGTCGGCTCGGCGTCCTGGAAACGCTCCCGCATCTGCTGCTCGGTGGCGCGATCATGGTTGATCAGCGGCGGCAGCGCCGACCAGTGCAGGCTGACGCCATGGCTGGACATCTCCTCGGCGTGCGAGGGACGGATGTCCGGCGGCGAGACGTCGAGAAGCGCTTCGGCGGTCACCAGCTGTTCGGCGGCCCGCCGGATCTGGTTGTCGCGATTGGGATAGATCCGGCTGTTCTCGAAGAGGATCGAGCTGCCGATGAACTCCAGCGCCACGGCCAGCATCAGGACCAGGGTGACCTGGCCGACCAGCCGCTGGGGCCACAGCCGCAACGGCTTCATGCAGGCTATCTACGCTCCACGGCGGCGGTAAAGATGTACCCCACGCCTCTGACGGTCCGCAGGAGAGCCTCGGCCTGACCGGTGACGGCCAGTTTGCGGCGCAGGCGGCTGACCAGCACGTCGATACTACGATCCGAAGCGTCGGAGAAGCGCGCGCGCGACATCTCCAGCAGGCGCTCGCGACCGATCACGCGCTGCGGTGAGCTGAGGAACGCCAGCAGCAGGTCGAACTCGGCGCCGGACAGGTCCACGAAGGCGCCGTCGGGCGACAGCAGCTCGCGACGACCCGGATCCAGCGTCCAGCCAGCGAAGGTCATCTGCTGATGGCCGCGCGGCTGGGCGGTCTGAACGCCGTTCTGGGTGCGGCGGAGGATCGCGCGGATGCGGGCGATCAACTCCTTCTTGCTGAAGGGCTTGCCGATATAGTCGTCGGCGCCCAGCTCCAGGCCGATCAGGCGATCGGTCTCGTCGTCGCGCGCGCTGAGCATGACGATCGGCACGTCGCTCTCGCGGCGGATGCTGCGGCACAGGTCGAAGCCGTTGCTGCCGGGCAGCATGATGTCGAGCAGGATCAGGTCGACCGCGTTGGTCTCCAGCATCCGCGCCATCTCGGCGCCGTGGGCGGCGCTGAGCGGCTGGAAGCCTTCCTCGCGCAGCAGGCGCATGAGCAGGGTGCGCAGAGCCGGATCGTCCTCGACGATCAGCACGACGGGCGCGACGGGAGCTGTCGCCATCTCGCGGGGCAGAGCGATAGTGCCTGGGCCTGTAGAGTCCATCATTCCGGTACTTAAGCGCGGCGAGGCCGCGAACAAGGTGAACTTAGCGCTTTCCGGCCATCGTCGCCCAGCAATGGGCTGCCCTGGAATGGGTATGACGGGCCTCCCTCGGCGCCAAGCGTCTTCCGGCTGGGCTGGCCGCGGCCTTTCATCGCGGTGAAGAAAGGGCGCCCCCGCGCGTATTGCAGGTATTGGGGATTACGCGCGGAGGCTGGCCGCCGAAGCGGCGTCTAGTGTCCGGGCCTTAGGCGGCGCGGCAGATTTCCGAGACCTGGGCGCGCACGGCGTCGGCCTGCGACTTGGCGGCGGAGGCCTTGTGGAAGGTCACGTGGACCACGCCTTCGCCAGCTTGAGCCTTGGCGACGTCGGCGCGGGCGCTCAGGGTCTTGGCGGCCGGCGCGGCGCAGGCGATGGACGCCTCGACGGTGACCATGCGCTTCTTGTGAACTTCTTCGGTGAAGGTCCGACCTTCGCCGGCCGGGCCCGCGAAGGCCGGAGCCGCGGCGAGGGTCACGAAGGCGGCGAGGCTGATGGAAGCGAGAACTTTCATAACGTTACGACTCCGGTGGCGTCTGGGCGAGGGGCTAAGGCCGACCGTCGCCGTCGATCCACATCTTCAAAAGGGATGGCCGCCCCCATCGTGGGAGCGGCCGTGCTGTGTTTAAAGATTGGGGAGGACGCCTTGCGGTTCTGCATCGCGTTCGTGACAAAGAATGTCTCGCCGCGAGTCTGGGCGCCTCTGCTCAGAGTTTGAGCTTTTCGGCGATGACCGACCACGGGACCAGCTTGAAGTTCTGGTTTTCGGGCGGGGAAACGTTGCGGCCGTCCTGGGCGACGAAGGCTCCGCCCTCCAGGCCTGCGCCCAGCGAGGCGGAGGTCACCTCCAGGCCGTCGGTCTCGGAAATCCCGTCGATGCCGCTGGCGCCGTTGGCGTTGACCGCAAAGCTGCCGACATAGGCGTTGTCGCCCTCGCGGCGGAACACGGCGTAGGTGTTGTTGCCCTGGCTGGAGACGATGACATAGCCCTTGCCTTTGGGCTGGGCGTAGATCGCCACGCCTTCCAGGTCGTCCTTGAGCGCCGGGTTGTCGGCGATGCGGGCGATGGCGGTCTTGGCCGAGCCCGTCTTGGCGTCGGCGCCCAGCTTCCACAGGGCGACGTCCTCTTCGGCGACGTACAGCGCGCCGGTCTCGTCGTCGGCGACGCAGCCTTCGGTCTGGGTGTCGAACTTGAGGTCGCGGACGGGCAGGGCGCGGACCTTGCCGGCGGCGGTGGCGGTCAGCTTCCACTGGCGCATCAGGCCGTCCGGATCGCCGATGAACACGAAGGTCTCGCCCTTGCGGTCCTGGTACATGCACAGGCCGTACGGATCCGACAGGCCGGTCGGGATGTGGCCGTCGGCGACGCTGGTCAGCATCCGTGTCGCCGGATCGACCGTGTACAGAGCGATCGACTTGTGGGTGCGGTCGCTGGCGGCGACCAGGGCCACGCTCTTGCCGGCCAGCTTGAAGCCGTGGCGGACGTCGACATTGTTCATCTTGCCGTCCGGCAGGTCCTGCAGGAGCTTGCCCGACAGGTCGTAGACCATCAGGCCACGCTTCTTGTTGGTGCCGATGATCGTGCTTTGGGCGGGATCGGTCGGGTGGACCCAGATGGCCGGGTCGTCGGCGGCGTCGCCGTCATTGGCGACCGGCGTGGTCTCCATGGACGCCTGGACCAGGGCCAGCTTGCTGGGCGCTACGGCGGGCGCGTCCTCGCCGACGGGCAGCTTCAGGGCGGCGGCGACGTCGGCCCACGAGACGATCTTGCTGTTGGCGCCTTGCTTGCGGTCGTCGGCGATCAGCAGCGCGCCGGCGGGAAGGCTCGCGCCGACCGGCGCGCGCAGGCCGTACAGGCCCGAGGGGCTGTCGATGGCGACCTGGAACGCCCCGAGGAAGCGATCGTCGGCGTTGCGGTCGTAGACGTTGAACGCGCCGGCCTCGACATTGGCGGCGACGAGATAGTTCCCGCCCTTGCCGCCATTGAACACCGCCAGGCCGCCGACCTCGCCCTGGATCTTGCCCAGGCGGTTGGCGTCGATCAGCGTGGGAACCGCCTCGGCCTCGGGATCGGCGTCGTAGCGCCAGACGCCGACGGCTTCCTGGGCGACATAGAGCGCGCCGCTGGCGTCGTCGGCGACGCAGAACTTGGCCTCCGACGACAGGGTCAGGCGGCGCACGATACGGCCGTCCATCTTGCCGTCGGCCGTGGGATACAGCAGCCACTGATCCAGCTGACCCGCGCCGCCCAGCGAAAAGGCGTAGAGCGCGCCGTCGCGGGCGCTGCGATGCAGGCACACGCCTTCGCCGGCATAGCCCAGCGTCAGCGGCCGGGCGCCGATGGCCGTGGTCTTGCCGCTGGCGAAGTCGTAGCGCGACAGCCGCAGGCGGCCTTCCTTGCGGTCGAGAACGGCGATCAGGTCGTCGCGGACGTCGACCGCGTAGGTCTCGCCGCCAGGCGTCGCGCCGGTGCGCTGGCCGTCCAGGCCGTAGGCTTCCAGGCCGCCCAGTTCGCCGCTGGCCAGGATCACGCTCTTGGCGGGATCCGAGGGATTCCTCAGCAAGGCCACGCCGTTGGCGCCGCCTTGGGCGGTGGGAACGGTCGCCCCGATGGGCGCGACGGTCTGGGAAAGCGCCGGCGTGGCGGCGGCGAGCGCCAGCAGGCTGGCGGCGAGCTTCAGGCGGTTCATGGTCGTAGCCCCTCTGGTCATGTCGGCCGCTCCCTTAGAAGCGCCTGGCTGACATCGGGCTGACGGATAGCGTTGCCGTGCGTCAGGGCCGTGTCAGGATAGCCGTGGAATCATCGAGCCCATGATCAAGCATCCCATCCGCATCGCCTTGCTCGCGCTGGCCGCCGTCACCGTCGTGTCCGCGAGCGGCGCGTCCGCCGACGACAAGAAGAAGCAATCCCACGAGGCCGCCCGCCAGGCGCTGCTGCGCAAGGAGGTCCTGCCGCTGACCCGTATTCTGGCCATTGCCGCCCAGCGCGCGCCCGGCGAGGTGATCGAGGTCGAGCTGGAGGAGGCCGGCAAGGGCCGCTTGAAATACGACCTGAAGATTCTCTCCAAGAACGGCCGCGTCCGCGAGCTGGAGCTGGACGCCAAGACCGGCGCGACCCTGAAGCTCGAGGACGACTGAATGCGCGCCCTTGTCGTCGAGGACGATCCCGTCGTCGGTCCCGACCTGGCCAAGGCGCTGGGCGAGGCCGGCTTCGTCGTGGATCTATCCCGCGACGGCGAGGATGCGTCGTACAGGGGCGAGGTCGAAGACTACGCCGTCGTGATCCTGGACCTTGGCCTGCCGCGCCTGGACGGCCTGTCTGTCCTGCGCCGCTGGCGCAAGGACGGCCGGGCCTTTCCGGTGCTGATCCTGTCGGCGCGCGGCGACTGGACCGAGAAGGTCGAGGGGATCGAGGCCGGGGCCGACGACTATCTGGCCAAGCCGTTCCAGATGGGCGAGCTGTTGGCGCGCGCCCGCGGGCTGGTGCGCCGCGCGGCGGGCCGCACCTCGCCGGTGATTCAGGCCGGTCGCCTGGCCCTGGACACCCGCCGGATGTCGGCGACCCTGGACGGCGCGCCGCTCAAGCTGTCGCCGCTGGAATTTCGGCTGCTGGACTGCCTGGCGCACAATCCGGGCCGCGCGGTCTCGGCCGGCGAGTTGGCCGAGCAACTGTACGGCGTCGCCGACACTGCGGACGCCAACGCGATCGAGGCCCTGGTCACCCGCCTGCGCCGCAAGGTCGGGGCCGAGGTGATCGAGACCCGCCGCGGCTTCGGCTATCTGCTGACGGGCGTGACCGCGTGAAGGGCGTCTCGCTCCGTTGGCGGCTGATCGCCGGCGGCATGCTGGCGATTCTGGCGGCTCTGGCGGTGTCGTGGCTGGCCATGACCTGGCTGTTCGAGCGCCACATCGTCCGCCGCGAGACCGCCGAACTGACCCGCGTCGGCCAGGCGGTGGTGGCGGGGTTGCGGCTAGGGCCGGACGGAACACCCAGTGTCGAAGCGCGCCTGGCCGATCCGCGCCTGATGAAGGCCGCCGGCGGGCTCTATTGGCAGGTCACCGCTCCGGCGGGCAGCCAGCGGTCGGTGTCGCTGTGGGACCAGGCGCTGGCGGCCTCGAAGGTCGACGGCGACGACTGGCACGCGCGTCTGGCCGACGGACCGTTCGACGATCGCGTGCTGCTGGTCGAGCGTATGGTCCGGCCCGACAAGCATGGCCCGCCGGTGCTGGTCCAGGCCGCCAGCGACGCAAAGGCCTTGAGCGAGGCCCGCGGCGCGTTCGGCCGCGATCTGGCGCTGTTCCTGGCCGGATTGTGGGTCGTGCTGTCTGCGGCGGCCGCGCTTCAGGTCACCCTGGGCCTCTCGCCGCTGGCGCGGGTGCGCGAGGACCTTTCCCGCCTGCGCAAGAGCCCGGCGGCGCGCATGTCCGACGACCACCCGCGCGAGATCGCACCCCTGGCCCAGGCCATCAACGCCCTGGCCGAAGCGCGGGAAGGGGACGTCGCCCGGGCCCGCCGACGGGCTGGCGATCTGGCCCACAGTCTGAAGACGCCGCTGGCGGCGCTGTCGGCTCAGAGCCGTCGCGCCCGCGAGGCCGGCGCCGCCGAGGCTGCCGACGGCCTCGACGCCGCCATCGCCGCCGTCGCCGCCGCCCTGGAGGCCGAGCTGGCGAGAGCGCGCGCCGCCGCCGCCCGCGAGAGCGCCTTCTCGGCCACGACCGCGCCCTTGCGTGTGGCCGAGCGGCTGGTGGCGGTGCTGGAGCGCACGGCAGATGGCGAGCGGTTGATGTTCGACGTCGAGATCCCTGAAAACCTTGAGGTTCCGGCCTCGCAGGACGCCGTCACCGAGATGCTGGGCGCCCTGATCGAGAACGCCGCCCGCTTCGCCCGCCGTCAGGTGCGGATCTCAGGCGAAGCGGGGCTGCTAGTCGTCGAGGACGACGGCCCCGGCATGGACGAAGGCCGCGCCGAAGCCGCCTTGGCGCGCGGCGCACGGCTGGACGAAGCGGGACCGGGGCATGGGCTGGGTCTGGCGATCGTCCGCGACCTGGCGGAGGCCTCGGGCGCGACGCTGCGCATGGACCGCTCGGCGCTGGGCGGGCTGCGGGCCTCCATCGCCTGGCCGCAAGCTTCGCCGTTATAAGGTTCTTATGCTTGAGCTTGCGGCGAGGGCCGGCTGCATGGGCGGCGAACCCTCAGTCCGGATTAGCCATGCTCAAGACCCATCACCTGTCGGCCGCCGCCGCGATCACCCTGGCTCTGGCCCTGTCGGCCTGCGCCTCCAAGCCCAAGCCGCAGCCCGTCGCCACCGCGCCGCAAGCCCCGGCCGAGGCGCCGGGCTGGGACGACAGCCGTCCGACCCTGCCGCAGAGCGCCGAGGCTCTGAGCCTGCAGCAGCAACTGGCCGCCGCCGCCGGCGACCGCGTGTTCTTCGCCCTCGACAGCCACACCCTGAGCGACGACGCCCGCGCCGTCCTGGCCGCACAGGCTCAGTGGCTGATCCGCAATCCGGGCGTCCGGGTGATGGTGGCCGGCAATTGCGACGAACGCGGCACCCGCGAGTACAACTTCGCCCTGGGCGCGCGCCGCGCTTCGTCGGCTCGTGACTTCCTGGTGGCGCAAGGCGTCGCTGCCGCCCGCCTGCAGACCGTCTCGTACGGCAAGGAACGTCCGATCGACGCCGGCGCCAGCGAGGACGCGTGGTCGCGCAATCGCAACGCCGGCTCCGTCGTCATCGACCTCGCGCCGCTCTAACCTTCCGGAGCGCGCCGGGGAAGGCGGCGGCTGGCCAGCCCGTCAGCCGCCGTCGTCCTCGGCCACCAGGCGATAGCCCAGCCCCGGCTCGGTCAGCAGGATCCGCGGCGCCGAGGGCTCTTCCTCGATCTTCTGGCGCACCTGGCCGACCAGGACTCGCACGAACTGGGCGTCCATATGGGCGCTGGGACCCCAGACGGCCGCCATCAGTTGGCGGTGGGTGACCACCCGGCCGGCATAGCGGGCCAGGGCTCGCAGCAGGTCATACTCCCGAGGCGTCAGCCGCACCTCGTCGCCCTGCAGGAAGACCCGCCGGTCGGCGAAATTGATCTCAAGGTCGCCGGCCTTGAATCGGGCCCGCGCCGAGAAGCGCCGCTCGCGCCCGCGCATGGCCGCCCGCAGCCGGGCCAGCAGCTCGCCGACCGCGAAGGGCTTGTTGACGAAGTCATCGGCGCCCAGGTCCAGCGCGGCGATCTTCTCCTGCTCGATATCGCGGGCCGACAGCACGACGATCGGGGCCTCGGACCATTCGCGGATCCGGGCGATCACTGTCTTGCCATCCATGTCGGGCAAGCCCAGGTCCAGGATCACGGCGTCGCAGCCTTCGCCGGCCAGATGCTCCAGGGCCGCCTGGCCGCTTGCCGCGACCGAGACCTCGTAGCCGGCCGCGCCCAGCGCGGGGGTGAGGGCGCGCACCAGCTGCGGCTCGTCGTCGACCAGCAGGATCTGGCCCAGACTAGGCTGCATGCGGCGTACTCCCCGTCAGGATAAGGCCTACGACCAGGCCGGGCTCGCCGTCGGCGCGGGCGCGGGCGGCGATCGAGCCGTCCATGGCCTCGACCAGGCCGCGGGCGATCGACAGGCCAAGGCCGGTGCCCTGGATCGTCGCCGCGCCCGGCGAGCGGTAGAACTTCTCGAAGATGCGGTCCAGATCCGCAGGCGGCACGCCGCGCCCCTGGTCCTCGACCTCGATATGCACCGCGCCATCGTCGCGCCAGGCGCGGATGGTCACGGGCGCGCCGGCCGGCCCGTAGCGGAGGGCGTTCTCGACGACATTGCCCAGGGCCTGCTCCAGCAGGATCGGATCGCCGCTGGCCAGAAGACCGCCGTCGGTCAGGTCGCGGCGGATCGGCTGGCCGGGCCGCTCGAACCGCACGGCGACGCGGTCGATCACCTCCGCCGCGCCAAAGGTCTGGCGATCCAGGTCCAGAGCGCCGGATTCCAGCCGGGTCATGCTCAGCAGGTTGGCGACGAAGCGGTTCAGGCGGACGGCCTCCTCCTGGATGGTCGTCACCAGGTCGGCGCGGACTTCGGGGCTGAAGCGCTCGCCGAAGTCCTTGAGGCTGCTGGCCGAGGCCAGGATGGCGGCCAGGGGCGTGCGCAGGTCGTGCGAGATCGAGGACAGCAGGGCGTTGCGCAGCTGTTCGGTGCGGGCCATGGCCTCGATCTCGGAACGGGCTGCGGCCAGGCGGGCGCGCATCACCGCCGCGGCGCCCAGGTCGGCCAGCACGGCGACCAGCGGATCGTCCTCGGGCGCGGCGTCCTGGTCGGCCGGACCGCGCCAGGCGGCGACGCCCAGCAGCGCGCCATCGGCCCGCAAGGGCCGGATGCGCCATGGGCCGACCAGATGCTCGCCGCCGCCGGCGGAGGCCAGGGCTTCGAGCAGTTCGGGCGGCGGCTTCAGCCCGATCGGCGCGCACCAGGTGCGGCCGGCGTCCCAGACCAGGGCCTCGCCGCGCGCGGCCTGGGCGATGTGCTGGGCGATGCGGCCGCGGATCAGGTCCTCCTCGTCGGCGGCCGACAGCTCGCGGCTGGCCTCGAACAGAGCGGCGGTGGTGTGGGCGCGGTCGGCGCTCTGTCGGGCCTGGTCGCGGATGCGGCCCGTCAGGCTGCCGGTCAGGAACGCGACGGCGGCGAACACCACCAGCACCAGCACGTCCTCGGCCGAGACCAGCTGGAAGGTGAAGCGCGGCTCGACCAGATAGAAGTTGTAGAGGAAGAACGAGATGGCGGCGGCGAAATAGGCCGGCCAGGCGCCCAGGGTCACGGCGGTGATCAGGATGCCGGCCAGGAACACCATCGACAGGCGGGTGGTGTCGAAGACCCGATAGAAACCCTCGGCGACCAGGGTCGAGGCCGCGACGATCGCCAGGGCCGCGCCGTAGCGCCAGAGACCCCGCAGCTGATCGGCCCGTTTCTGATGAGGCTGCCGCCAGCGGGAATCGGGGAACGCGCGCATCGTCATCCGGAAAGACTGATCGGCACCATGCGGTCTGGCGGTCCGCGGGGCAATTATGCACCGCTTATGGCGGCGCGTATGATTTCGGATTGAGCTGTTCTATCCAGGCGTGTGAGAAGGTCGATCATTCGGTGGTAAGTCACCGTTTTTGAACGACTTATTATAATTTCCTTATACTTGCCGGCGGTCGCGCCGGAGCGCTCCCTGCCGCATCAATTCGGGTGGGGGAACCAGAACCATGACTTTCAAATCCATCGTCGCCAGCGGGATCGCGCTGGCCCTGTTCGCTTCGGCCGCGCCGAACGTCGCCTTGGCGCGTCAGGCGCCGGCGGTCACGCCGGCCTCGCTGCAGCAGACCATCGCCAGCGCCGCGGCCGGCGCCGCCGCCCAGCCTGGGTTCTCGCGCCTGACGCCCGCCCGGAAGCTGGCGGCGATCCAGGCGGCGGTGTCTGCGGCCCTGGCCGCCAGCGGCGCCAGCGCCGAACAGATTTCGGCCGCCCTGATCAGCGCGGTCGGCGCCGGCGTCATCAGCGCGGGGGTGGCGATCTCGATCGCCTCGGCCGTCGCGCCCGAGATGGCCCAGCAGGTCGCCAACGCGCCGGCGGTCACCGCCCAGCTGCAGGCCACCGGCCAGAGCGCCCAGATGGCGACCGCCTCGATCGGCGGGACGAGCGTCAGCGTCCTGCAAAGCCTGCAGGGCGCGAGCGGCGCCGGCGGTGGGGGAGCGGCCAACACCGCCGCGACGCCGGCGCCGTACGACCCGTGCGCGGGCGTGATCGCGACCTACTGCGGCACCTGATCAGGCCGTTCTTTCGAAGGTCAGCTCGACGACGAGTCCTGGGCGGGGACGGCGCAGGCGTAGCCTGATGCCGATCCCTAGCCGGTCGGCGATCGAGCGCACGATGGCCAGGCCTAGTCCAGCGCCCGGCTTGTCGGAGTCGCCGCGATTGAACGGCGCGAACAGCCGATCCAGCTCGGCCTCGGCGACGCCGGGGCCGTGGTCCCAGATCACGACCCGGCCTTGGCGCGCGACGATCCGCACCTGACCGCCGCCATAGGCGCAGGCGTTGAAGACCAGATTCCGCAAGAGCTCGCCGATCAGCACAGGATTGCCCTGGGCGTGCGGCAGGTCGCGCGGCAGGCGGGCCAGCACCTCGACCTCGGGGAAGGCGTGGACGGCTTCGACCTGGATGGCGCCCAGCAGGGCGGAGAGGTCGGCCTCGCCCTCGGCGGCGGCGGCTTCCGAGCGGGCCAGGGCCAGGAACTGCGACAGCACCTGGCGCAGGTTGGCGGCGGCTTCGCGAGAGTCGCTCAGGAGGGCCTTGTCGCGGGGGGAGGCGGCGGTGCGCTCCAGCAGGGCCAGGTTGGCGACGATCACCGACAGCGGCGTGCGCAGCTGGTGCGAGGCGTCGGCCGAGAACCGCTCCAGCGCCCGGGTGAAGCGCTCCAGGCTGCGCATCAGGCGGTTAAAGGCCTCGACCACCGGCGAGAGTTCGGCCGGAGCATTGTCGACGCGGATCGAGGCCAGGTCCGGGCGCGAGGCCAGGGAGCGGGCAGTCAGGTCGTCGGTCATCCGCCGCAGCGGGGCCAGGCCCCAGCGCACGGCCGGTGCGACCAGCGCCCCGGCGGCCAGCACCAGCAGCACCGGCAGGCCGATCAGGTTGAACAGCAGCTCGCGCACGCTGGCCTCGCGCGAGTCCAGGGTGTGGGCCACGGCGACCACCACCGGCTGGGACACGCCCGGCACCCTCACCGTCGACTGGGCGATGCGGACGCGATAGCCGCGCATCTGGGCGTAGCTGAAATTGGTCTCGTTGGCGGCCGGCGGCGGCGGGCGCGGCAGGTCGTCATAGCCGGTGATCAGCCTTGGACCCTGGCGCACGGCATAGAACACCGCGTCGCGCTCGGGGCTGTCCAGCAGGCCCAGCGACCACGGGGGCAGGGCGACCTGGGCCTGGCCGTCACGGGCGCCGATCTGGGCGACGATCGAGGCCACCGAGCCGGCCAGCAGGCGGTCGGAGGATTTCTCCACCACGGCATGGGCGACCAGGGCGCCGGCCACCGCCAGGGCCGCGCCCAGCAGGGCCAGCGGCGCGACCTGGGCCAGCAGCAGGCGGCCGACCAGGCTGGGAGGTTGTCTCCTCACGGATCCAGCCGGTAGCCGACGCCGCGCAGCGTGCTGAGGTTCGGACCATCCGGGGCCAGCTTGCGGCGCAGGCGGCCGACATGGATGTCCAGGGCGTTGGGGGAGGGGTCTTCCTCGTCGGGAAACACCTCGGCGGCCAGTCGGGCGCGTTCGATGACCCGGCCCGGACGGCTGGCCAGGGCCTTCAGCACTGCCCACTCACGCGGACGCAGATCCAGGCGCCGGTCGCCGACCCAGGCCGCGCCGACCTCCCAGTCGCAGGTCAGGGAGCCGACATGGGCGGTGGGCGAGGCATAACCGCTCTGGCGGCGGGCCACGGCGCGCACGCGGGCGACCAGCTCGAACGGATCGAAGGGTTTCAGAACATAGTCGTCGGCCCCCATGTCGAGGCCGGCGATGCGATCGCGCACGGCGTCGCGGGCGGTCAGCATGACGATCGGGGTCAGCAAGCCGGCGCGGCGCAGGCGGCCCAGGATCTCGAAGCCGTCGATGTCGGGCAGGCCGATGTCCAGCACGACGGCGTCGAAATCGGCCCCGGCGGCGAGAGCCAGGGCGAGCGCTTCCTCGCCGGTCTCGGCGCAGATCGGCTGATGTCCCTCGCTTTCCAGCGTGGCCTGCAGCGAGCGGCGCAACGGCGGATCATCCTCGACAACGAGTATCTTCATCGGGGATGTAGGGACCGAAGCGCAAAGCAGGAGAAGCGGCCATCCGACGCCGATTGACAGTCGCGGTCAAGAGACGGGCCGTCCTGGCCGGCCTCGGGGCGGTCGGCGCAGCCATGCTGGCGGGCTGTGGTCCCGGCGCGCCGGGGCAGGCGACGCGGGCCGCCGACGTCCGCGCGGCCGGGCGCGAAGGCGAGGTCGTCGTCTACATCAACAACGACGTCCACGAGCAGGTGGTCGCGGATTTCGAGCGCCGCTTTCCGAAGGTGACGCTGCGCTTCGTCGTGCTGACCTCGCGCGACATGCAGGCGAAGGTGATCCAGGAGGCCAAGAGCGGCCAGCCGGTCGCCGACGTCGTCTGGACCTCGGCCATGGACACCCAGGTCAAGCTGATCAACGACGGCTACGCCCAGACCTATCGCAGCCCCGAGGCCGTCAACCTGCCGGCCTGGGCGCGATGGCGCGACCAGGGCTACGGCATGACCAACGAGCCGATCGTCTTCGTCTACAACAAGCGTCTGCTGCCGGACGCGCCCCGCAGCCACGCGGCGCTTCTGGCGGCGCTGAAGGCCGATCCCGGGCGCTGGCGGGGCAAGGTGGGACTGTATGACCCCGAGCGCAGCGCCGTCGGCTTCCTCTATCTGTCCAGCAACACCCAGGTGTATCCCGACGCTTGGGCGCTGTATGACGCCATCCGGGACGTGGGCGGCGCGACCTATGTGCCTGGCCGGCCGATGCTGGATCGCGTGGCCTCGGGCGAGCACCTGCTGGCCTTCGACATGAACGGGTCCTATGCCGACTGGTACAGGCGCAACCTCAGCACCGAGGCCGAGATCGGCTACATCGTGCCCGAGGACTATCACCTGTCGATCTCGCGGGTGGCGTTCATCGCCAAGGCGGCGCCGCATCCGCATGCGGCCAGGGTCTTCCTGGACTATCTGATGTCGGAAGCCGGGCAGCGACGCCTGCTGGAGGCGCGACTGACCCCGGTCCGCGCCGGACTGGGCGCGCCGGCGGCGGCAGGGGGGCGGCCGATCCGAGTCGGGCCGGCGTTGTTGGCCAACTTCGATCAGGGCCGGCGGGAGGCCTTGCTAAGCCGCTGGCGGGCTGCGAAAGCCGGCGAAGAACGCTGATTGCTCAATTATTGATCTGGATTTGATCAATAATTGATCATTGTGGGTTCGTTTTCCGAACACTACCCATTATAGCGCCGGTTTCTGAACCTTGGTGAAGCTGTCACGGACCTGTCACGCCCCCGTCGTGCGATGGGAGAACGGCGAACAGTCCGACGGCGAAGGGCGCGAGCTTGGGAGGATTTCTCTTCGGAGCGGCGTTTCGGGGCCGTTTTTGTCGGTTTGGCGGGTTTTGACGAAAGCGGAACCACGGCGCTTGGTGTCATGGCTCTCGCGGAAGAGATCGGGTTTCGGCCCGACGCCGAAGGCGCAACCGCCCCGGAAACGCTCAGGCAAACGGACCGCAGAGCATGAGGACGCTGGAAAGTAGGATCGCCCTCTAAGAGGGGCGACCTCGCCGAAGGAGCAAGGGCGTGAGCGGCGCCTGAATCTCTCAGGCCCAAGGACAGCGGGGGCAGAGGAAGCGCCTGGCGCATCGGGGGAGGAGCCCCGGTCCGCGACCGGCCGACCGCATCACGCGGCGGCGGGGAAGGGCGATTGTCGACTGCAACACCGAGGGGATCTCGTTTGACCATTTCTCGCCAAACTCGCCGTAGCCTGCTGCTGGGCTGCGCCATCGCGCCCGCCGCCATGATGCTGCACACCGCCGCCTTCGCGCAGACCGCGACCGCCGAAGACTCCAGCGTCGCCGAGATCGTCGTCACCGGCTCGCGCATCGATCGCGCCGGTTTCCAGGCCCCGACCCCGACCGTGCGCGTCACCGCCGAGGACCTGTCCGTCGGCGCTCGTCCGAACGTGGCCGCGGCCCTGAACGACCTGCCGCAGTTCCGCGCCACCACCTCGCCGCAGACCACCGGCACCAACACCGGCGCGGGCGTCGCTCCGGTCGACCTGCGTGGCCTGGGCGTCAACCGCACCCTGGTTCTGCTGGATGGTCGTCGCTTCTCGGGCGAGAACGACCTGAACATGATCCCCAGCGTGCTGCTGAAGGGCGTGGACGTCGTGACCGGCGGCGCCTCGGCCGCCTGGGGCTCGGGCGCCGTGGCCGGCGTCGTCAACCTGTCGATCGACCGCAACTTCAACGGCTTCAAGTTCGGCATCGAAGGCGGTGAGTCGTCGTTCAACGACGCCAAGCAGATCCGCGTCGAAGGCGCGGCGGGCACGACCTTCGCCAATGGTCGCGGGCACTTCGTCATCGGTGGCGAATATCTCGACAACGACGGCGTCATCCCCAAGAACAGCCGTCCGAACATCGGCCGCTGGGCCACCATCTCGAACGGCGCGGGTCGTTTCATCCTGGCCCCGAACGTCGGCTTTGCGAACGCGGCTCCTGGCGGCCTGATCATGTCGGGCGTGCTGCGCGGCAAGACCTTCAATTCCGACGGCAGCCTGCGCGACTTCAACTACGGCACGGTACAGGGCACCAACTCGATCGGCGGCGAAGGCCCCTCGAACGACGACCTGTCGCCGCTGGTCACGCCGCAGAAGCGCTACGCCACCATGGCCAGCGCCACCTATGACCTGACCGACAAAGTCAAGCTGACGGCCGAGCTGCGCCGCTCGCGGATGTGGAACAACTACATCTGGTTTGGCGACCACAACCGCGGCAACCTGACGATCAAGTCGGACAACGCCTTCCTGCCGACCGCCGTGAAGACGGCGATGGCCGCCGCCGGCCAGACGACCTTCACCATGGGCCGCTTCAACACCGAGGCCTATCCGACGATCGACTTCGAGCGCGTGGCGACCCAGGGCACGATCGCCCTGGACGGCGAGCTCGACGGCGGCTGGCGCTGGAGCGCCTACTACAGCCACGGCGAGCAAGAGAACAACATCGACACGCCTGGGTTCTTCCTGACCCAGAACTACGCCAACGCCGTGGACTCGGTGATCAGCCCGACGACCGGCCAGGCCATCTGCCGTGTCGCCCTGACCAACGCCTCGACCAACTGCGTGCCGATCAACCTGTTCGGCCAGGGCTCGCCCTCGCAGGCGGCGCTGAACTATGTCACCGGCACGCCGTCGATGCGTGAGACCACCAAGCTGGACGTCGGCGGTTTCAGCCTGCGCGGCGAGCCCTTCTCGCTGCCGGCCGGCCCGGTCTCGATCGCCGTCGGCGCCGAGGCTCGCAAGGAGTCCGTCGACCGCAGCGTCGGCGCGCTGGACGCGGCCAAGGCCTTCAGCTCGTTCAGCTTCTCGGCCATGGCCGGCAGCTTCTCGGTCAAGGAAGCCTTCGCCGAAGTGCTGGTGCCGGTGGTGCGCGACATCCCCGTCTTCAACAAGCTGGAAGTCAACGCCGCGGTGCGGGTCTCGGACTACAACACCACCGGTTCGATCTGGTCGTGGAAGCTGGGCGCCACCAACGAGTTCTTCCCGGGCTTCCGCGGTCGCATCACCCAGTCGCGTGACATCCGTTCGGCCAACCTGACCGAGCTCTTCACGACGACGACGACGGGTTACAACACCCTGACCGACCCGACGAACAACTCCAGCGTCTACGTGCTGACGAACGGCGGCGGCAACCCGAACCTGAACCCCGAGACGGCCAAGACCTTCACGACCGGCTTCGTCTATTCGCCGCCGTCGATCTCGGGCCTGAGCATGTCGCTCGACTACTTCAACATCAACATCGACAACGTGATCACCACGATCGCGGCTCAGGACATCGTCACCCGTTGCGCCAACGGCAACCAGGACCTGTGCTCGCGCGTCACCCGTGACGCCAGCGGCACGATCACCCGGATCGTCTCGACCTACGTCAACCTGGCCAATTACAAGACCGACGGCTTCGACGCCGAGATCTCGTACTCGACCGCGTTCGACCGCCTGATCCCGGGCGCACCGGGCCGCGTCCGCGCGCGCCTGCTGGGCACCTGGATCAACAGCCTGACGACCAACGACGGCGTCAGCCAGATCGAGTACGTCAAGTCGCAGGGCTACTCGTTCGGCCTGGGCACGCCCAAGACCCGTGCGAACGCCTCGCTCGACTGGGCCGGCGACGTCTTCAGCGCCAACGTCCGCGCTCGCTACATCTCGGCGGGCAACTACAACAACACCGTCGATCTCGTGAACAACCACATCAAGGCCTACACCTATGTGGACCTGGGCGTTCAGGCGCGCCTGCCCGAGATCGCCGGCAAGGAAGTCGAACTGTACGCTAACGCGACCAACCTGTTCGACAAGAAGCCTCCGGTCAGCTCGCTGTACTCCCCCTACTACGACGTGATCGGTCGCTATGTGACCGTCGGCGCGCGGATGCGTTTCTAAGCCCGCCCGACACCCAGCGCGCCGCCGGTGGCCCCCCAGCCCGGTGGCGCGCTTTTCCTATTCCAAGGTGATCCCCAAATGACCCTTCGCCTTCCTCTGACGCTGGCCTTGCTGGCCAGCGCGGCCGTCGTCGCGACCCCGCTGGCGGCCCAGACTGTCGCTCCCCCGGCCGCCATGGTCGTCGACGGCGCCCCCGCCATCCCGCAGGAACTGGTCGCCGGCCTCGCGCCCTACCAGCAATCGCGCCACGCCAACTTCCTGGGCTGGAACGCCGCCGACCGCTCGATGCTGGTCAAGACCCGTTTCGGCGACACCGACCAGATCCACGTCGTGGCCAAGCCGGAAGGCGACCGCCGCCAGATCAGCTTCGAGAAGGAGCCGGTCCCGGGCGCCGCCCTGTCGCCCAAGGGCGACACGCTGGTGATCCAGAAGGACAAGGGCGGCGACGAATTCTATCAGCTCTACGCCCTGGAAGCCGGCCGTCCGCGCCTGCTGACCGACGGCAAGAGCCGCAACTGGTTCGGCGCCTGGGCGCCGACCGGCAAGCTCGTGGGCTACGCCTCGTCGCGCCGCAACGGCGCCGACATGGACCTGTACGTCGTCGATCCGGCCGACCCGAAGAGCGACCGCCTGGTGGCCGAGGTGAAGGGCGGCGGCTGGAACATCGCCGACTTCTCGGCCGACGGTTCGAAGGCTCTGGTCCTGAACCGCATGTCGATCAACGAGGCCATGGTCTACGAACTGGACCTGGCCACCGGCAAGATGAAGGCCCTGACCGACGCCAAGACCAAGGCCTCTTACGTCGACCCCAAGTACGGCCATGACGGCGCGGTGTGGCTGACCTCGAACAAGGGTTCGGACTTCCTGCGCCTGGGCAAGCTGGACGCCAAGGGCGGCTTCGCCCCGGTCTCCAAGGAGCCGCGCTGGGACGTCAGCGACTACGCCATCGCCCCGGACGGCAGCTTCGTGGTCTATGCGATCAACGAGGCCGGCGTGTCGCGCGTGCGAGTGATGGACGTCGCCACCGGCGCCGTGCGCACCGTGGACGGCTTGCCGAACGGGGTCATTCCCTACGCGCTCGGTGCGGCCATCGAGGTCTCGCCCTGGGGCCAGATCGGCCTGTCGATGTCCAGCGCCAAGGTGCCGGGCGACGCCTTCTCGATCGATCCCAAGACCCTGGCCGTCACCCAGTGGACGCATAGCGAAACTGGCGGCCTGGACCCGACGAAGAACGTCGAGCCCAAGCTGGTCGAAGTGGCCAGCTTCGACGGCGAGAAGGTCTCGGGCTTCCTCTATCAGCCCGACCCGGCCAAGTTCCCCGGCAAGCGCCCGCTGATCGTCGACATCCACGGCGGTCCGGAAGGCCAGACCCGTCCCGACTTCCTGGGCCCGAACAACTACCTGCTCAACGAGCTTGGCGTGGCGCTGTTCTTCCCGAACGTGCGCGGCTCCTCGGGCTTTGGCTCGCGGTTCGTCAACCTGGACAACGGCCCGTTCAAGCGTGAGGACTCGGTGAAGGACATCGGCGCCTTCCTCGACACGCTGGAGAAGGACCCGGCCCTGGACGCCAGCCGCTTCGCGGTCAACGGCGTCTCGTACGGCGGCTACATGTGCTACGCCTCGGCCACGCACTACAGCGCCCGCCTGAAGGGGGCCAACTGCTACGTCGCGATCTCCAACTTCGTCACCTTCCTGGAGAACACCCAGTCCTACCGCCGCGACCTGCGTCGGGTGGAGTATGGCGACGAGCGCGACGCCAAGCAGCGCGCCCAGCTGATGAAGATCTCGCCGCTGACCAGCGTCGACAAGATCACCATCCCGCTGCTGGTGGCGACAGGCGGCACCGATCCGCGCGTGCCGGCCTCGGAGGCCGACCAGATGATCGGCGCCGTCCGGGCCAAGGGCGGCGAGGCCTGGCACCTGCTGGCCAAGAACGACGGCCACGTTTTCCGCAAGAAGGAGAACGAGGACTACTACTTCTGGACCAGCATCATGTTCTGGCGAAAGACGCTGCTGGGCCAATAGGCCGGCAGCCGGGAAGGGCGCGGAGGACTCCGCGCCCTTTTTCGTTCCTGAGAAAGAGACCCCGATGAAGACCCTGTTGCTGGGCGCTCTGGCTGCCGCGACGCTGGTGGGCGGCGCCGAGGCGCAAGTTCGCACCGACTACCACATGCATGTCCACTCGCCGGCGATCCTGAAGATGCTGCCGGCCTATTGCGACAGTCCGGGCCGCAAGGGCGCGTGCGACCCGCGCTTCACCGAACCGCTGACCGTCGACGACCTTCTGGCGCAGATGGACAAGGCCGGCGTCCAGCATGGCTGGCTGATGTCGACGGCCTATCTGGCTCGCAGCCCGATGATGGTCCCTGCGCTGCCCGACGCGGCCCAGATCACCCGCGACGCCAACGACTTCACGGTCGGCCTGGCGCGGGCGCGGCCCGATCGCCTGTCGATCTTCATCGGCGTCAATCCGCTGGCCCCCGACGCCCTGGACGAGATCGCCCGCTGGAAGGGCGACTGTGCGGTGACGGGCTTGAAGCTGCACCTGACCAATTCCGAGGTCGATCTGCGCGATCCGGTCCAGGTCGCCAAGCTGGCGGCGGTGTTCAAGGCCGCGGCCGGCAACGGCTGGACGATCATGATCCACATGCGCACCCGCGCCGCCGATTATGGCGCGCAGGACGTGCGGGTGTTCCTGAAAGACGTGCTGCCGGCCGCCGGCCAGCAGTCGGTGGTGCTGGCCCATGCGGCCGGATGGGGCGGCATCGATGTGGTGACCCTGGACGCCCTGGGCGCCTTCGCCGACGCCTTGCAGGCCGATCCGAAACTGGGCGCGACCCTGCGCTTCGACCTGGCCCAGGTGATGACCGACAAGACGTCGCCTGACGATCGCGCCAAGCTGGCCGCCCTGATCCGCCGGATCGGGCCCGACCACTTCCTGGCCGCTTCGGACTGGCCGTTCTCCGGCGATCTCAAGTCGTACTTCGCGACCAAGTTCGCCTGGCCTGTCCTGACCCCGACCGAATGGGGCCAGGTGATGAGCGCCACCGTGCCCGAGAGGACATCCTGTAAGCGCTAGGCCAGCCAGTAACGGCCGTCGCTGCCGGTGAAGCCGTCGCGGATCATCTGCCAGAGGCCGGTCTTCAGTCTGGAGAGCATGGTCGCAAACTCCCTGTTGCGATCTCAGGCTGGCGCCGAGCGGGGCAGGGCGTAAACACCCGAGCGCCGGAAGGCGACGCGCGCATCGCCAACGCCACGCGATGCGGCGCCTTCCGGCCGAGGGGCCTGATTTTGCGGCAGAAGAAGCATAGCTACTGCCTTTACTGCCACAGCTTGTGAATTAACGATTATTTACAAATAATTAAGTCTCGATTTTCCTGAAACTGATCTTCGTTCCGCGCTTTTCCTTGATCAGGAGGAAGCATGGAACGCTCTCTGGTCCTTATTGTCGAAGATAACGCTGGGCTGCGCGAGGCGAGCTCGGCGATCCTGACGGCCGCCGGTTTTGAGGTCCATCAGGCCGACTGCGTGCGCGAAGCCCGCACCTGGCTGGAGACGGGCGGGACGCCGGACGCGCTGCTGACCGACATCAATCTGGGCGAGGGGGCCGACGGCTTCGACCTGGCGCGCGAGGCGCGGGCGCGGCATCCCGATCTGCCCGTGGTCTACATGTCGGCCCTGTGCGCCGGGCGTTTCGCCGCCGAGGGCGTGAATAGCGCGCGCTTCGTCGCCAAGCCGTTCACCGCGCGGGACATGCTGACGGCGCTGGCCCAGGTGCTGGCCGAGCAGCCGATCCTGGCCGGCGAGGAGGCCTGAGCATGGACGCCCCGAACGATTGCGTGGTGCTGGTCGTCGACGACGAGCCGCTGGTGCGAATGGTGGCGGCCGACTGCCTGCGCGACGAGGGCTTTACCGTCTACGAGGCCGATTGCGCGGAAGAGGCGCTGGACGTGATCGCCGAGCGCCACGGGGTCGACGTGGTGTTCACCGACATCGACATGCCGGGCATGAACGGCCTGGACCTGGCCTGTGAGATCCGCCGGCGGTGGCCGCGGACCAGTTGCCTGCTCACCTCGGGCCAGGCGCGCCCGGCGGCGGACCAGATGCCGACGGGCGGCCGCTTCCTGGCCAAGCCCTATGCCGTGGGCCGGTTGGGCGCGGAAATCCGCCGGGCCGCCTGAGCGACGACCCGGCAGGATCCTTGGCCTCTAGAAGTCCACTCGCAGGGAGACCCACAGACGGCGGGGCTCCTGGTTGTTGGTGTATTCCGGCGCATAGGCGATCGGCGTCCCGTAGGACAGCTGACGCACGAAGTCCTTGTTGAACAGGTTGTAGATCGTGGCGTTCAGCGTGATCTTGTCGCTGATCTGGTAGGCGCCGCCCAGGTGGAACAGGCTGTAGGCCTTGTAGTCGCCCAGGGCGTCATAGGCCGCGCCCACGCCGCGGAAGCGCTCGCTGCGATATTCGCCGCGCACCCAGGCGTTCAGCTTGTCGGTCACGCGCCAGCGCAGATTGCCGTTGACCATGTGCTCGGGCGTGTCGGTCAGCTTCTGGCCCGACTGCGTGCCGCTCTTCTGCTCGCTGTCGGTGTAGGTGTAGTTCAGGCCCAGGGTCCAGTCCTCGAGGAAGCGGAAGCGGGCCGCCGCCTCGACGCCGCGGGTGACCGCCTCGTCGATATTGACCGTCTGGCCGAAGGTCGCCGAACCCGGGAAGAAGCCGACGTCGACGCAGCCGGCCGGACGGCCCTGGCCGCTGGCGTACTGGGCCTGGTTGAGACCGAAGGCGCAGTTGGCCACCGGGATGCCGGCGGCGATCTTGTCCTTGAACTCGTTGTTGAAGACCGTGACGTTGGCGGTGAAGCCGTTGAGGTTGTCGTAGTAGACGCCGGCTTCGGTGCTGGTGCTGGTTTCAGGCGTCAGGGTGGGGGTGCCGATCAGCGGCAGGCGACCCTGGTTGCCGAAGCCGTTGATGCCGGGGGCCAACTGCTCGAGGCGCGGGGTCTTGAAGCCGCGGGCCACGCCGCCCTTGACGGTCAGCATCGGGCTGGCGGTCCACACCAGATAGGCGCGCGGGCTGAACTGGCTGCCGAAGGTGCTGTGGTCGTCGCGACGACCGCCCACGGTGAGGGCCAGGTCCTTGGCGAAGCGCCACTCGTCCTCGGCGAAGATCGCCCACTGTTCGAAGACGAACGGGGCCGGCGCCACGCCGTCGACCATCTTGGCGTCCCAGTACTGGCCGCCGACGGTGAAGGTGTGGTTGCGCCACTGCGACAGCAGCTTGCTGTCGAAGATGGTGTTGACCGACTCCAGCTTGCGCGCGCCGCCGGCGCCGGCCACGCCGGGGGGGACGATGCGGCCGATGGTTTCGGTCTCGCCGCGCGACAGGTTGCTCTGCAGCGTGCCGAACGGCAGACGCCAGTCATGGGCCAGGCTGTACTGGGTGCGGTTGAACTCCAGGGCGTTGGCGTAGCCGCCGGCCAAGGTGTTGGTGCCCATCTGGCCGGTCGAGTTGTCGTACCACTGGGTGGCGTGGTCGACGTCCAGCCACAGGTCGTGGTCCTTGTGCGGCGTCAGGGTCAGGCGGCCGCCGATGTTGCGGATCTCGCTCTTGGTGGCGCTGCGGCCGAAGCCGGTGATCGGGGCGTCGGCGCCCGTGACGTTCTCGAAGGTCAGCTTCGAGGCTTCACGGTTCATGAAGCTGCCGCGCACCTGCAGGCCCAGGCGATCGGCGACGAGCGGACCGGTCGCGAACAGCTCTCCGCCGTACAGATTGCCAAACTCGCTGTCGCCCTGCAGCGTGCCGTTGACCGAGGCCGAGCCGGTCCACGTCTTGCCGACCTTGCGGGTGATGATGTTGACGACGCCGCCCATGGCGTCCGAGCCGTAGAGGGTGGAAACCGGGCCGCGCACGACCTCGATGCGGTCGATCGCGGCGACCGGCGGCATGAAGCTGGTCGAGGTCTCGCCGAAGCCGTTCGGGGTGACGCTGCCGGCGGTGTTCTGGCGACGGCCGTCGATCAGGATCAGGGTATAGTCGCTGCCCATGCCACGGATGTTGATGGTCAGGCCGCCAGTCTTGCCGACCGCGCCGCCGACGTCGACGCCTTCGACGGTCGAGAGCACCTCGGCCAGGCTGGCCGCCCGCATCTCTTCCAGTTCCTGGCGCGGAATGACGGTGATGCTGGCGGGGGCGTCGACGATCTTCTGCTCGAAGCCGGCGGCGGTGACGACCAGGCTGTCGACATTGGTGTTGTTGTTGTCGACGGCGGTGTCGAGCATGGCCAGCTGCTGCTGAGCCGCGGCGGCGTGGGCGAGCGTCAGGCTGGCGCCGGCGCCCAGCAGGGCCAGTTTGAGCGACTTGGACATTGGCAGATCCCCATTGTTGAAGACAGAGGCGCCCGTGGCCGCACGCAGGCGCGCGCAGTCCGAGCTTTGGAAAAGGACGCGGAGGGCCGTTCGGCGCTTCGTCCGCGGCTTAGGGCTAGGGTCTAGAAGTCAGTTGCGGAGCAGCGCTCCGCCGGCGCCTCAGGCGGCCAGAATGGCGCGCGGCGGGCGTTCGATCGTGGTCGCCGGACGGCTGCCAGGCAGTCCGGCGGTCGTCAGGTCGAGATGGGACCGAGCCCGGAGGGGAGGGAGCCCCGCCACGGCGTCCGGGCCGATCATCGCGTGATCGACGCTGGTCTCGGTTTCGTGCTGCGCGTTCGAGGCGTCGTCGGCGGCGATCTGGATCTGGTCTTGGCCAAGATTGCCTGGGCCGACATCGCCTTGGTCACCGACCGCCGCTTCAGCCTGATAGGCTGGCGGCGTGTAGTGATGTGGAGTGTCCAGCGCCGATTGCAGGCTCATCGCCACCACGAAGGCGGCGTGAATCATGACCAGAAAAAGGCGAAGGTTGAACAGCACGGGCGGGCTTCTATGAGCAATGCGAATAATTCGCAATCCCAAATATCCGCTCAGCAATGCTTCGCAATAATCCAGATCAAATTGTCATGCTGAGGCGATATATCGGGCGCAGGCGGCGGTGAAAGCCGCGATGTCGTCGGCGTCGTGATAGAGTGACAGGCCGATCCGCAGCACGTCGTCGCGGACGTCGACCACCACGCCGTTTTCGGCCAGCGCATGCTTCCAGGCATTGGCGTCGGGATGGCGTAGGGCCAGGAAACGGGCCTGGGAACGCTCGCCTGGCGGGTTCAGCACGATAGCGGCCTTCAGGGCCCCAGCCTCGCCGGCGGCGATGCGGCCTAGCAGGTCGTGCTGCAAGGTTTTGACATGTTGGGCCACCTTGGCGCTGGTCAGGCCCTCGGCCTCCAGCATCCGACCGGCCGCCACGAAGCGATACAGACCCGACGGATCGAAGGTCGCGCCCAGGAAGCGGCTGGCGTCACGGGCGTAGCCGACCCCGCCGGGCGGGCCCTCCAGGTCGCCGAACTCGGCGTACCAGCCGGTCAGCACGGGGCGGGGCGCGAAGCCCGCCGGCGCATGCAGGAACGCCGCGCCTTCGCCAGCCATGGCGTACTTGTAGCCGCCCGCCAGGTAGAAGATCCGATCGGCCACGGCCGACAGGTCTGTCGGGACAGCGCGGAAGCCGTGATAGCCGTCGATCACGACCCAGGGACCCTCGGGATGGGCCAGGTCGGCCAGCTCCCAGGCGCGGTCGAACACCGTCCCGGTCTTGAAGAAGACATGGCTGGCGAAGATCAGGTCGTGGCCGCCGGCGCGCGCGGCCTCCAGAAACCGCTCGGCGAAGTCCGGGGCCTGGCTGTCGATGGCGGTCAGTTCGATCTGGCCCGCCTCGACCCAGCGCTGGGCCTGGCGGCGGAACGAGTGGAACTCGCCGTCGGTGGCCAGCACGCGCACGGGCTTGCGGTCAAAGGCCGACAGCAGCGTCGCCAGCAGGGTGTGGGTGTTGGGGCCAAAGACCACGGTCTCGGGCGACGGCAGGTTCAGCTCGCGCGCCACCAGCCCCTGCGCGGCCGGATAGACCTCGCCCAGCGCCTTGTCCCACTTGTGGTCGGCCAGGACGACGGCGTCCTCCCAGGCCTCGACCTGGGCGGCCAGGGTGACGTCGGGCCACAGGTGGTGGCTGTGGGCGGCCATGTGCAGTCGGCCAGGCGCGGCCAGGGCCTTCGAGAACAGGTCCTTGCGGGCGGCGGTCACAGCTTTCCTCTTAGGGTCCAGAGTTCCGGGAAGGCGCGGCGGCGCAGGGTGCTGGCCAGATAGCCGACGCCGTCGGTGCCGCCGGTGCCAGGCCGACCGCCGATGATCCGCTCGACGGTCAGCACATGCTTGTGGCGCCAGGTGACCAGGGCGTCGTCCAGGTCGACCAGCTTCTCGGCCAGTTGATAGAGCTCCCAGTAGCGCTGGGTGTCGCGATAGACTTCCAGCCACGCCGCTTCGATCTCGGGCGAGGGCTGGTAGGTCTGGCTGAAGTCGCGGTGCAAGGCCGCGTCCGGCACGGTCAGGCCGTGGCGCGGCAGCTGGGCGATAGCGACGTCATACAGGCTGGGCGCAGACAACGCCGCCTGCAACTGGTCGAGCGCGCTGGAGCCTTCCTCGTGGAACTTCAGGAAGCTCTGGTCCTTCAGCCCCAGCATGTATTCCAGGGTGCGGAACTGGTGCGACTGGAAGCCCGAGCTGGTCCCCAGCGAGCCCCGGAAGCTGAGGTAGTCGGCGGGGGTCATGGTCGCCAGGATGTCCCACGACAGGGTCATCACCGTCTGGATCCGCGAGACCCGCGCGAGGGCCTTGTAGGCCGGCTCGACATCGCCGGAAGCGATCAGGCGCTTGGCCAGGGTCACCTCGTGGATGATCTCCTTGAGCCACAGCTCCTTGGTCTGATGGATGACGATGAACAGCAGCTCGTCATGCCGATCGCTCAGCGGCTGCTGCGCCGAAAGCAGGGTGTCGAGCGCGAGGTACCGCGCATAGGTGATGTCTTGGGCCATGGAGGAACCTTAAGGGGCTTCCTTCGGCACATTGTCCTCCTTTGCGCGGCGGGCGTCATTCGCGCTAGAACGATGGCTCGAATTTCCAAGGCTGAGCAGAACGAATGTCGACCCTGAGCCGTATCGACCTGTCGATCCTCCGCATTCTGGAGGCCGACGCCCGGATCTCGTTCGCGGCCTTGGCCGAGCGGGTGGGGCTGTCGAAGTCGCCGTGCTGGTCGCGGGTCCAGGCGCTGGAGAAGCAGGGCGTCATCGCCGGCTATCACGCCCGCATCGACGCCCGCGCCGTGGGCAAGGGCCTGACCGTCTACGCCCAGGCCACCGTCGATTTCGCGCGCTACGAAGCCTTCGAGGCCGCCGTGTTGCGCCATCCGGCCATTACCGAGTGCCACTCCACGGCCGGGGCGGGCGACTACCTGCTGCGTATCGTCGCCGCCGACGTCGACGCCCTGGATCACCTGCTGCGCAAGGAAATCAGCCAGCTGCCGGGCGTGCAGAGGTTCTCGACCACGGTCTGCATGAAAGCCATCAAGCAGGGCGGGGCGCTGACAGCGGATCTCTAGCGGCTTTCCAGCATCTCACGGATCTTGGCCGACAGGGCGTCGATGGCGAAGGGCTTGGTGACGATGTCCATGCCGGGCTCCAGGAAGCCGGATCGCACCGCCGCCTGCTCGGCATAGCCGGTCATGAACAGCACCCGCAGGCCCGGCAGCTTCTGGCGGGCGTAGTCGGCCAGCTGGCGGCCGTTCAGACCTGGCAGGCCGACATCGGTGACCAGGAGGTCGATCTGGGGGCGGGCGTCCAGCAGCCTGCAGGCTTCTCGCCCGTCGGCCGCCTCGATCAGGCCGTAGCCGAGGCCGCCCAGCACCTCCGTGACCAGCATCCGCACGGCGGGATCGTCCTCGACGACCATGATCCGCTCGCCGTCGCGGGCCGGGGCCAGGGGCAGTGTCGGCGCGTCGGGGAGGTCCTCGACCTCGGCGGCGTCGCGGGGCAGATAAAGCCGGATCACCGCCCCATGGCCAGGCTCGGAACTGATGCGGGCGTCGCCGCCGCTCTGCTTGACGAAGCCGTAGATCATCGACAGGCCCAGGCCCGTGCCATGACCGATCGGCTTGGTGGTGAAGAACGGATCGAAGGCCTTGGCGGCGACATCGGGGGTCATGCCCTGGCCGGTGTCGGACACGGTGATCTCGACATATTCGCCAGGCCGCAGGTCTTCCCGTTCGCCGGCGGCCGCCACGTCCAAAGTGCGGTCGTGGCTTTCGATGGTCAGGACGCCGCCGTCCGGCATGGCGTCGCGGGCGTTGATGGCCAGGTTCAGCAGGGCGCTTTCCAGCTGGTTGGCGTCCGTGCGGGCGTTCCAGTCCTTGGCGTCCAGCTTCAGGTCCAGACCGACGCCTTCGCCCAGCGTCCGCCGCAGCAGCTCTTCCATGCCGACGATGACGCGGTCGACGTCGACGGTGCGCACGTCCAGCGACTGGCGGCGCGAGAAGGCCAGCAGGCGCTGGGTCAGGGCCGCCGCCCGCTGGGCCGAGCTGGTCGCTGCGTCGATGTAGCGGTCCACGCGATCGAAGCGCTGCTCGGCGATGTTGCGCTTCAAGAGTTCCAGGCTGCCGATCACGCCGGTCAGCATGTTGTTGAAGTCGTGGGCCAGGCCGCCGGTCAGTTGGCCGACCGCCTCCATCTTCTGGCTCTGGCGCAGGCGTTCCTCGATGGCGCGCTGTTCGGTGAGGTCGCGACCGATGACATAGAAGAGGTCGCCGTCGGGAATGGCGTCCCACAGGATCGTCCGGGCGTCGCCGTCGGCGCCCAGCAGGCGGTCGACGAAGTTGCTGACACGTTCGCCGCGCGCCAGGCGCTGGGCTACGCCGGCCGCCGCGGTGCGGTCCGCCGGGTCGATCAGGTCGAAGAAGGGGCGGCCCAGGAGATCGGTCTCTCGCCAGCCCAGGAGGCGCTCCCAGGCCGGATTGATCGACTGCAGCCGTCCGTCCTGACCCACGCGGCCCATCAGGTCGTTGGTCGCGGTCCAGACCTGCTCCAGCTCCGAGGCGGTGAGGGCGATCTGGTTGACCAGCCCGCGCTCGATGGCCACGCGCTCGGACTGGTCCAGCATGGCGCCGATCATCCGCACCGCCTTGCCGGTCGCGTCGCGCAGCACGTAGCCGCGATCGCGAATGTCAGCATAGGTCCCGTCGGCTCGGCGGAAGCGGTACTCGTCGGTCCAGTCGGACGCCTCGCCGTCGATGATCAGGTGAATGCTCTCGTCGATGCGGGCGCGGTCGTCGGGATGGATGTGCTCGATCCACCAGGCGCCGTCGTTGACGACATCCTCGGGACGATAGCCGTACACCTCGCACAGCGCCTCATTCCAGAAGACGTGGTCGCGGGTCAGATCCCAGTCCCAGATGGCGTCATTGGTGGCGCGGTGGGCCAGCCGCAGCCGTTCCTCGGTCTCCAGCAGCTTGGCGCGGCGAAGACGGTCGGCGGTGACGTCCTGGACGGTGCCGATCAGTCGGACGGGCGCGCCGTTCTCCAGGATCGGCATGCCCTGGGCGTGGACGTGGCGCTCGACGCCATCCTCGAGACCGATGGTGCGGTACTCGACGTCGAACGGCTTGCCTTCCTCCAGCGACGCGCCGACGGCCGTCGCTGCATAGTCGCGATCATCGGGATGCAGGCCGGCCAGAAAGGCGGTCTCGTAGGACACCGGCGCGCCCGGCGGCAGGCCGAACAGCTCGCGGCAGCGATCGTCCCAATCCAGTTCGCCCGTAGCCGGGACATAGTCGAACTGCCCCATGCGGGCGGCGCTGACGGCCAGGGCCAGCTTCTCGCGATTGTCGCTGGCGACCCGGGCGCGGTCGTCGACGGCGACGCGGACCTCGATCAGCTCGATGATCTGCTGGGCCAGCAGCGCCAGGCCGGCCGCTTCGTCATCGGTCAGGCCGGTGCGCGCCTGCAGGTCCACGACGCACAGCGTGCCGAGGGCGAAGCCGTCGCGGGTGACCAACGGCATGCCGGCATAGAAACGCAGCGGCTCGCCGTCGCGGTCCAGGGCCATGTCCCGGGTGCGCGGATCGGTCGAAAGGTCCTGGATCTGGAACAGAGCGCGCCAGCGGATGGCCAGGGCGCAGACCGACTTGTCGATCGGGGTCTCGTCGACATCCAGGCCGACCTTGGCCTTCAGCCATTGGCGGTCGCGGTCGATGAAGCTGATCAGGGCGATCGGCGCGGAACAGACGATCCTGGCCAGGGCGACGATGCGGTCGAACGCGGGTTCGGACGGCGTGTCCAGAATGTTGTGGCGCTTGAGCGCGGCCAGGCGTTCGGCTTCGTCAGCGTCCAGTTCCAAGCCGCCATCACCGCCCACGCGCCGTTCCCTCTCGCCCGCCAGGACCCAGAGCCTAGCGCCGCGGTTCCTCGGCACAAACGCTCATGACACGAAAACGTCGTCGTCTCCCCATCATGAGTTGAAAACGCGGCCGAGGTGAAGCGCTAGGATGCTGGGCGTCGCACGCCGACGGCTCTCGCGATCGCGGCGAACAGCGCGGCGATGCGCTCGGAAATCCAGCTGACCGGGTTTTCGCCCGGCCGGCGGCGGCTGGCCACCCAGGTGGCGATGCAGAGGCTTGCGAAGACGGCGGCCGGACCTCCGATCATGACGGCTGCCGGCAGGTGGATAGCCGCAACGATCGCCTGACCCAGAACCATCGCCGTCTCGAACGCGAACAACAGGATGCCGCCGACCGCCATGGCCGAGCCCGATCCGGCGCGCTTGGCGCTCAGGCCGAACGGCACGGCGAGCAAGGGCAACAGCGGCAGCATCAGCGCTCTGGCCAGTCGCGAGTAGAACTCGGCGAGCAGGGACTGTCGCGGCAACATGGCGGGCGTCGCCGCGCCGAAACCCTGTTGCGCCAGCTCGATCAGGGTCAGCTCGCTGACGTCGTCGCCCCGCAGCCGCAGGAGCTTGGTGGACTGCGACAGGGGGAGTTTGAACATCACGCGCGAGAAGTTGGTGACATAGACCTGGGCGTCGCGGGTCGTGCTGACCTGGCGCCCGTTTTCCAGTTCCAGCGCCACGCTCTGGTCGCCGTCGGTCTTGCGGACCACAGCCGAGGCCGCGGTCAGGACGTCCTCGCGGCCTTCTGCGGCGATCCGGCGGATGAAGATGTGCTCCAGATGACGCCCGCTGGGGTCGGTTCGGTCGGCGGTAAGGAGGATGTCGGGGCCGGCGGACAGCAGGGCCTTGGGTCGCACGTCGCCGTTCCAGCCGGCGTTCTCGGCCGCGATCAGCACGGCATGATAGGCGTAGCGGCTATAGGGCTGGATGAAGCCGAACAGCAGCACGCTGAGCAGCATCAGCGCCGCCCCGAGTCCTACGAAGGGGGCGGCGAAGCGGCCCAGCGACGTGCCGCTGGCCAGGATGGCGTCGATCTCCGAGCTCTTGTTCAGGGCGTTGACCACCACGAACAGTCCGATGAAGAAGCCGCCGGGCAGGGTGAGGCCGACATAGTGCGGCACCAGGTTCACCAGCAGCTCAGTCAGGAAGCGAAAGCCCTCCGTCGTCTGCGACAGCAGGTCGAAGGAGCGCATGAGGCGCTCCATCAGGAAGGCGACCATCGTACTGAGCAGGACGGCGGTCATCGGCGCCAGGGTGCGCCTCAGCAGGTACCGGTCGAGCGTTGTCGGGATCATCGATCTGAACCGGACGTCTAGCTGGAAAGCGCCGACAGGCTGGCGGCCTGGGGCTCGGCCACCGTCCGGCGGGCTGGCCACAGGGCGCGCGGTTGCGGCATGCCGGGGTCTAGCGCCATGGCGGGCGTCGGGCGCGAGGCCAGGGCTTCGGCATAGACCTCGACGACCTCGTCCAGGATTTCCGTCCAGCGATAGGCGGCGCTGCGGTCCAGAGCCTCGGCCGCGAGTCGCTGCTGGGCGTCGCGATCCTGGATCACTTGCGAAAGCGCCTCGGCATAGGCGGCCGGCTGGTCGGCGCAGAGCAGGGCGTTACGGCCGTGCCAGAGCAGGGCGCGCGTGTTGGGCGCGTCGGCGCAGACCATGGTCAGCCGGGACGCCATCGCCTCCAGATTGACGTTGCCGAAGGTCTCGGTCGTGCTGGGATTGAAGAAGATGTCGCCGCTGGCCAGCGCCGTGGCCAGGGCCTCGCCCGACAGGAAGCCGGCGAAGACCGCCTCGGGAAGCTGCTCCTGGAACCACGGACGCGACGGGCCGTCGCCGATCACCAGGACCTGCGGCGGCTGGCCGTTGGCCTGAAGCCGCCGGACGGTCTCGGCGAAGGCCGCCAGGCCCTTTTCCATGACCAGTCGCCCCAGGAACACCACCACCGGACGGTCCGGCGAAAAGCCCTGGCTCAGCCGCCAGGCTTCGCTGCGACGGTCGGGGTTGAACAGATGGGAGTCCACGCCGCGCGCCCAGGTGCGGACGCGGGTCGACGGCGTATGGGCTCGCAGTTCGTCGCCAATCGCTTCCGTCGGAGCCATGACGTAGTCGCACTGGCCGTAGAACTTCCACAGCTGGCGACGCACCAGGGGCTGCAGGCGGCCCAGGCCGTAATAGTCTAGATAGGAATCGAACAGCGTGTGCAGGCTGGCGACCACCGGGACCTTCAGCGCGCGACCCAGCTTCAAGGCCGCGCTGCCCAGCAGGTCTGGCGCGGACAGGTGGACCAGATCGGGCTTGAACGCCCGAACGTCGCGGCGGATGGCCTTGGGCAAGCCCAGAGCGAGACGATAGTCGTTCCGGAACGGGATTTTCACCGACGGCACAGAGACCAGATCGCCCACGGGCTCGAACGCCGCCTGCGGCGCGGTGGGGGAATAGACCCTCACGGTTGCGCCCAGCGTATCCTGCAGGTGACCGACCAGCCGGTTCAGCGACTTGTTCGCGCCGTCCAGCGTGTAGTTGTAGTTCCCCGAGAACAAGGCAATCCGCAACGGGCGCGCGCCATCGGCGTGCGTCAGCGTCTTGATGTCCATAGTCGTCCTTCCAAGTGTACGCCCAGCCCCGCGCACTACGACGTCGCACATGCCCCCCCTCCACACGGATTTTGAAATCGGTGAGACTCGCGCGCTGTCGCGACGCCTTTATACGGAGGCGATATGGCCTCTTCGTGAAACTGGCCGGAAAACACGATGCGTGTTGTGGATGTCGCCGAGTTCTATTCGCCAACCGGCGGTGGCGTGCGGACCTATATCGACCGTAAATTCAAGGCCGCGGCCCAGATGGGCCACGAGCTGTTCGTCATCGCTCCAGGGGCGGCGGATGGATTCGAGCCCCGCGGCGGGGGCGGCGTCATCCAGGTGAAGTCGCCTCGACTGCCGTTCGATGCGAACTACCACATGTTCTGGGACGCGGCGCCGGTGCACCGCTGGCTGGACGAGCTTTCGCCGGATTTGGTCGAGGCGTCATCGCCCTGGCGCGGCGCCTGGATCGTCGCCAACTGGCAAGGACCGGTCGCGCGCGCCATGTTCATGCACGCCGATCCGGTGGCGTCCTATCCGCAGCGCTGGCTGGCTCCGATCGCCAGCCCCGAGCAGATCGATCAGCTGTTCGGCTGGTTCTGGTTCTACCTTCGCAATCTGACGGGCCATTTCGCCTCCGTCGTCACCGGCGGCGGCTGGCTGGCCGAACGCCTGGAAGGGCAGGGAGTCGAGGCGGTGACGAGCGTGCCGCTGGGCATCGACCGCGGAGCCTTTTCTCCCGCGCTGCGCGACGAGAGCCTCAGAGCGCGCCTGCTGCAGGCCTGCGGTTGCCCGGAGAACGCCAAGCTCATCCTCGGCGTCGGCCGCTTCCATCCCGAGAAGCGCTGGCCGATGGTGATCGAGGCGGTGACGCGCGCCAGCGCCGCGACGCCGATCGGCCTCGTCTTGATCGGCGACGGCATCGACCGCGTGCGGGTCGCGCGTGCGGCGGCCGGCAATCCGCACGTGCGTGTGCTGCCGCCCATCCACGATCGGCCGCTGTTGGCCGCGCACCTGGCCAGTGCGGATGCGCTGGTCCACGGCTGCGAGTCGGAGACCTTCGGCCTTCTGCCCGCCGAGGCCATGGCCAGCGGCCTGCCTGTCGTGGGACCCGATCGCGGCGGCTTCGCCCATCTGGCTCGGCCGGCGACCTCGGAGATCTACCGTTCGGGCGACGTCCAGGCCGCCGCCGCCGCCATCGGCCGGCTGCTGGCGCGCGACGCTGCGACGCTGAAGGCCGCGGCGGTCGCAGCCGCCACCGGCGTTCGGGGCGACATGGATCACTTCGCCGATCTGTTCGACCACTACCAGCGCGTCTCGCTGCAGACCCGGCCGGCCAGGGCGCGCGCGCCGATCCCCTCGCTGCTGACCGCCGGAGCCCGACCTTGAGCGACAAGTCGCGACAGCTGTCTCTGGGATGGCGCCTGCTTGGCGTCGCCGCCTTCGTGGGGCTGGTCGGCGCCATTCTCTGGCAACTCCGCGGCGCCGCGTCGGACGCGATGACCATGATCGTCCGCCTGCCGCCGCTCGTCTGGCCGGCCCTGGTGCTGCTCTACATGGTGCAGCCGCTCTGCGAGTTCGTGGTCTTCCGGCGGCTTTGGAACATGCCGGTCGCCGGCTTCGAGGCCCTGCTGCGCAAGAACGTTATCAACGAGGTGGTGCTGGGCTACAGCGGCGAGGCCTATCTCTATGTCTGGGCGCGACGGGCGGCCGGGGCGGTGGTTGCGCCGTTCCAGGCCATCAAGGACGTCAACATCCTGTCGGCCCTGCTGGGCAACCTGCTGACCGTGGCCCTGGCGCTGGTCAGCGCGACCCATCTGCGCGACCTGGAGCTCGACAAGCGACTGGGCCCGGCCCTGTGGTCTGGACTGATCCCGGTGGCGATCTCGCTAGGGCTGCTGGTCTTCGGGCGGCGGGTCTTCTCGCTGCCGCGCGACCAACTGGTGTTCGTCGGCGCGGTCCATGCGTTCCGGCTGATCGTCGTGACCGGGCTTACCGTGCTGATCTGGTGGATGGCGCTGCCGCAGGTCGCCATCAGCCTGTGGATCGTGTTCCTGACTATCCGCTACCTCGTCTCACGCATCCCATTCATCTCGAACAAGGAACTGGTGTTCGGCAATCTGATGCTGCTGGTGTTGGGGCCGCATGCGCCGGTCGCGGTGCTGCTGGCGGCCTTGGCGCTGATCACCCTGTTCCTGCACCTGGCCGTCATCGTCGGCCTCGGGGCGCTCGGCTTGGCGCGCGGCGTCTGGCGAGCGCGCGGTGAGATCGCTCCCGTCGCAGCCGAGGCCGTTCATGACTGACTGGACGACGCGGATTCCCGGTCGGGACATCTGGCGGATCGGACTGGTCGAGGCCGCGATCGGCGACGTCGCCCGGAACGGCTTTCCGCCTGATGCGCCGATCTGCTGGCTGGCCGAGGAGGGCGGGCTGAAGTTCCTGGCTGATCCGTTCGGCCTTTGGCGTGACGGGCGGCTACATCTTTTCGCCGAAGCTTACGACTATCGCACCCGCAAGGGCGTCATCGAAGCGCTCGAGCTGGGGCCGTACTTCTCGCCGGTGCGTCGGGCGGTGGTGCTCGAAGAGCCCTGGCATCTGTCCTATCCGCAGGTCTTCGAGGCCGATGGCGAGGTCTGGATGCTGCCCGAAGCCCATCGTTCCGGCATGCTCACCCTGTATCGCGCAGCTGAGTTCCCCCGCGTGTGGGAGCCGGTCGTTCGCCTGCCGCTGGACACGCCGGCCATCGACGCCACGCCGTTCCGCTACGATGGTCTGTGGTGGCTGGCCTATTCGCCGACCGGCCCACAGCGCTGGAAGCAGGGACGGCTGCATCTGGCCTTCGCCGAAACCCTGACCGGGCCGTGGCGGCTGCATCCGGGAAATCCCGTTCGGATCGATCGCGCCTCCAGCCGCCCCGGCGGTACGGTCTGGATCGAGGACGGCCTGCCGCGCCTGCCGGTGCAGGATTGCACGCGCACCTATGGCGGCGGGCTCCGCCGGCTGACCATCCTGAAGCTGACGCCCAACACCTTCGAGGCCGAGGCGTCTGCGCCTGTGGATCTGCCGTCCGGCGTGGGGCGCTACAGGCACGGGCTGCACACGCTGTCGGCCTGCGGGCCAGTCACTCTGTTCGACGTCAAGCGGATCGACCGGTCGCTCTGGCCGGCGCGCTGAGCGCCGGCCAGAGCCGGGATCAGGTTGCCGCGCGCGGCGGGGCGGTCAGGCGGACCAGCACCGGCATGGCCAGCAGCACCAGCGGATACTGCAGCAGCAGGCCGGCGATGATGGCGATGGCCAGGGGCTGCTGGATGCCCGAGCCTTGACCGATGGCCAGGGCCAGCGGGGCCAGGGTCAGGATCGCCGCCAGGGTCGTCATGGTGATCGGGCGCAGGCGGTTGCGGCTGGCTTCGCGGGCGGCCTGGGTCGGCGGCATGTGGCGCGACAGCTCCTCGAACTCCGAGATGTAGAAGATCGCCATCTCGGCGCCGATGCCGATGATCATGGTCATGCCCATCAGCGCGGTGATGTTCAGGTCGACCTTGGCCAGCCACAGGGCGGTGAAGACGGCCGTCGTCGACAGCAGCGAGCAGCCGATCACGATGAAGGCCAGCGAGAAGCGGCGATACAGCGCCAGCAGCAGGACCAACTCGGCCACCAGGGCGGCGGCGAACACCTTGATCAGGCCCGAGAAGGCGATCTGCTGCTGCTGGTAGAGACCGCCCAGTTCGTAGCGTACGCCGGGCGCCAGCACGCCGGGCTGGTCCAGCGCCTTGGTCACGTCGGCGATCGCCGCGCTCATGCCGCGGCCCTGAATGCGGCCGGTGACCGCGACCATCGGCTCCAGGTTTTCGCGGCTGATCTGCGGCTGGCCCGCGACCGGGACCAGGGTCGCCACGCGTGACAGCGGGAACACGTGGCCGTCGGCGGCGCGCAGCGGCAGCTGGGCTAGGCGGGTCTGGCTGAGGCCCGTCGCGTCGGGAACCCGGACGCGGACGTCGACCGCCTTGCTGGGCTGGGCCAGGGTGGTGGCGACGACGCCGGTCAAGGCCGCGGAAAGCTGGCTCTCGACATCGGCGGGCGCGATGCCCTCCAGGCCGGCCCGCACCGGATCGACCTGGACGTCCAGGGCGTCGCCGGCCAGGCGGACCCCGTCCTTGACCTCGATGACGCCGTCGATCTTGCCGACGACCGCGGCGACCTTCTGGGCCTGAGCGTACAGCATGGTCGGGTCGGCGGCGTACAGCTTGATCTCGATCGGCTGCGGCACGGCCGTCAGGTCGCCGATCAGGTCTTCCATCAGCTGGGCGACCTCGACCTCGACGCCAGGGACCTTGGCGGAGACCTCCTCGGCCACGGCGGCGGCGACGTCCGCGGTCGGCCTGCCGTGGCCGGGCTTGAGGCGGACGAAATAGTCGCCGTGGTAGCTTTGGCCCAGGTCGCCGCCCAGGCCCGTGCCCAGGCGGCGCGAGAAGGTCAGGACGTCGGGGTTGGCCCGCAGCAGGGCGTCGATCTGGCCCACCTGCCGCCCGGTCTCGTCCAGCGACGTGCCCGGCACGGTGAAGTAGTCCATGATGAAGCCGCCTTCGTCGACCTTGGGCATGAAGCCGGTCGAGACGTGGGAATAGCCGACATAGCCGATCGCCAGCACTGGAAAGAGCAGGGCGGCCAGCAGCCAGGGCTTGGCGTTCAGGCGATCCAGGGCCGCATCGTGGACGACGGCCATCCGGCCTTCGCCGGCCTCGCCCGGGTCGCGCCACTTGCGGAAATCGACCAGCCAGCCCACCAGGATCGGCACGACGAAGGCGCTCATCGCCCACGAGATCAGCAGGGCCGCGCCCATGGTCACCGACAGGGCCTTGGAGAAGGCGCCGGTCACGCCGCTCAGGAACGACAGCGGCACGAAGACGATCAGGGTGGCCAGGCTGGAGCCGGTCAGGGGCGCCATGAACTCGCGGGCGGCCGGGATGACCGCTGCGCGGCCCAGGGGCTCGCCGTCCGGACCCGGAGCGCCCGCGCGGCGGGCGATGTGCTCGACCATGACGATGACGTCGTCGATCAGCAGGCCCACGGCGGCGGCGACGCCACCCAGGGTCATGATGTTGAAGCTCATGCCCAGGATGCTGAGCACCAGCATGGTGATGGCCAGGGTCGCGGGGACGACGATGATCGCCACCAGGGTCACGCGCCAACTGCGCAGGAACCACAGCAGCACCAGGGCGGCCAGCACCAGGCCGATCAGCACCGCGTCGCGGACGCTGGCGACCGACTGCACGACCAGTTCGCTCTGATCGTACCAGTTCACCAGCTTGACGCCGGGCGGCAGGGCGACGCCGGCCAGCTTCTGGCGCACGGCCTGGGCGATCTGCACGGCGTTGCCGTCGGGCTGCTCATAGATGTTGAACAGCACGGCGGGACGGCCGTCCTCGACGATGCGCTGCCATTGCAGGACCGCGCCGTTCTGGACGGTGGCCAGGTCTCGCACCCGCACGACGCCGGCCGGGTCGGCGCGCACGACGATGTCGCCGATCTGGGCGGCGGTCATCGCGCTGGCGTCGACGACGACCAGCGAAAGGCGGCCGCGATCCTGCACCTGGCCCACGGCGCCCAGCACGTTGCCGGCGCGGATGGCGGCGGCGACGTCGGTCATGGCCAGGTTGTGTTCGGCCAGGCGGTGCGGATCGGCCAGCACCTGCACCTCGGCGGTCTGCCCGCCCTGGACGCCGACGCGGGCCAGGCCCGGGATCGACGACAGCAGCGGGGTGATCTGGTAGCGGGCCAGATCCTGCAGGGCGGCCGGGTCGGCGGTGTCGGAGACCAGGGCGTAGGAGATGATCGGAAAGACCGTCGGGTCCATCCGCCGGACGTTGTACTGCGCGCCGGGCGGCAGGGACGGCAGGATGCGGGCGACCGCGGAATCGACCAGCAGGGTGCTGGCGACCATGTCCCGGCCCCAGCCGAAATCGACCGAGATCTGGGCCGAGCCGCGGCTGGTCTCCGAGCGGACGTTGAGCACGCCGGGCACGGCCCGAATGGCCTCCTCCACGGGACGGGTGACGGTGAGGGCGGTCTGGGCCGCCGGGCGGCTGCCAGCGTCCAGATCGACCACGACGCGCGGGAACGAGACCTGCGGGAAGAGGCCGATCGGCAGGGCCGCGGCGGCGGCCAGGCCGGCCACAGCCAGGGCGACGGCGACCAGGATGACGACCCGCGATTGCGAGCGCAGCAGGCGTTCCAGCATCATTGACCTCGCCGGACGGCGTCGCCGTCGCTGACTTGATAGGCGCCGTCGACGATCACCGGGCTGGCGGCGTCGACCGCGCCTTCCACGACATCGCCGGCGTCGGACGACAGCAGCAGCCGGACGGGCACGGCGTGCGCCTTGCCGCCGGCGACCTGGAAGATGCGGGTCGGGGCGGTCGCGGTGACCACCGCCGCATGGGGCACGATCCAGCCCGACATGGTGTTGGTGGAGATCGCCGCCTGCAGGGCCTCGCCCGGCAGCAGCGCGCCGGTCGGGAAAGCGATATCGACATCGACCAGACGCGTGCGGGGATTGAGCGCGCTGTCGGCGCGTACGACCCGTCCCGTCAGGGCCTGGCCGCCGCTCAGACGCGTCAGGCTGGCGGACTGTCCGGCCGCGACGCCGCTGCGCAGGGCCGGATCGATGCCGACTGTAACGACCAGGCCGTCGTTGCGGGCCACGGTGACCAGCGGCGCGCCGGCGGCGGTGCGATCGCCCAGCGCGACGGGGATCGCGGTGACGACGCCGTCGAACGGCGCGACGAAGGTGCGGACCGCCTGGCTCGCGCCTTCCGCGCCCAGGGCGTCGAGCACGACCCGGGCGTCGGTGACGGCCTTGTCGGCTTGAGCCAGCTGATCGGTGGTGGCCAGCTGCTGGGCCAGGAGCTGGGCGGTGTTGGCCCGTTGCTTCTGGGCGGTCGCCAGGGCGGTGATGGCCTGCTGATAGGTTCCGCGGGCGGTGGGGGCCACGGCGAAGGTCAGCAGGGCTTGCCCGGCCTGGACCGCCGCGCCCGGCGTCGTCGTCAGTCCGACGACCTGGCCAGGCTGGGCCGAGCTGAGGGTCTGGGCGCCGTCCAGCGTCGGGCTCACCGTGCCGTAACCGGACACGATGGCGGGCAGACCGCCGCGGGCCGCCTTGGCCGTCGTCACCGCGACGCTGGGCGTCGGCGGGGTGGGCGAAGCGGCGGGACCGCAGCCGGATAGGGCCAGGGCGGTCAAAGGGATCAGGGCGACGGCGATCCTCATCGGCCAGTCCCCGGTTCGGCGGGAAGGTCGGCGGTCGGCAGGCCGTCGCCGACCAGGGTCTCGATGGCGATCTGGCGATCCAGCAACGCGTTCTCCAGCGTCATGATCTCCTGGTCCTTGGCAAAGCGGTTGGAGACGAGGTCGACATAGCCGCGCTCATCCAGCCGGCCGGCGTCGAAGGCCGTCTGGGCCTGGCCAGCGGCGGCCTGCGCCGCAGGCAGGTCGCGGCGGGCGATGGTCAGCTGATCCGAAAGCTGCTCGATCTCGGCCAGCATGGCTCCGACCTCGCCTTGCACGGCGGCCAGGCGGGCGGCGTACTCGGCGTGCAGTTGGGCGCGGGTGGCGTTGGCGATGGCGACGCCGCCCTGGTTGCGGTCGAAGATCGGCAGGCCCAGCGAGATGTTCGGCCCGCCGTTGACGACGTGGGCGTTGTCGCTGTTGACGCCTGCGCCCAGCACCAGGTTGGGGAACTGCCCCAGGATCTCGGCGCGCACGGTCTCGTCGGCGGCGGCGTAGCCCAGGCGCAGGGCCAGCAGGTCAGGGCGGCGGCCTGGCAGGTCGGGCAGGCCCGCGCGGATAGCAGCGGCATCGAATGGACGCGCCGTCGGCTCGGCGGCGAGCGGCAGGTTGGTTCCTGGCGCCAGGCCCAACAAGGTGTTGAGCTGACTCCTGAGCGCGAGCCGCTTCTGATCCACGCCGTCCAGCGCGGCCCGGGCGGCCTGCAGGGCCACGCGGTCGGGGGCGATGCCGGTCAGGGTCAGGTTGCCCGCCGCCAGGGCCTGCTCGAGCCGGGCGTTTCGCTGGGCCAGCAACTGGTAGGCAGAGGCGTAGGACGGCCGTGCGCGGTCGGCCAGGATCAGGTCGGCGGCCAGCTGACGGGCGCGGCCGGCGACCTGCCATTCCTGCCAGACGATGTCGGCGGCGACCTGGCCTTGGCTGTCCTGCGCGGCGCGGCGGCGCGGGGCGTAGGTGATGAGGGCGCGAATGTCCTGCGACAGGCCGATATTCCAGGCCGGAGCCGAACCTGCGCCCGAGATCAGCGGCAGTAGCGAGCCGCTCAGAGTGGGATTGGGCAGGATGCCGGCCTGCTTGGCCTGGCCTGCGGCGACCCCGCGACGCAGGCGCGCGGCCTTCAGGTCGGGATTGTTGGCCAGGGCCAGGTCGGCGACCTGGTCGATCGTGAGCGGCGCCGTCACCGTCGGCGAGGCGGAGAGCGGCGGCGCGGTCGGCAGGGGCAGGGGCGTATAGTGGGCGCAACCGGCCAGCAGCAAGGCGCAGGACGCCGCCCAGCGCCAGCGCCGCGGCGAGGTTTCGAGCATGGGATCGATCCGGGAGAAAAGGCCGCCGGAACGCCGAGGCGCTCCGGCGGCAGAGGACGGCTTTAGACGCGCACTGCCGTCATCGCCCTGGGGGGGCGAAAAGGGCGAGGAAGGCGTGGCGTTGTAAGGCAAGGTCCGTCCGGGTGGTCGAGCCAGCAGGGGCTCGTTCCCGGTTCTAGGGGGCGACAGCTTCGGCCCCGGTGAGCCGAACATTGATTCTTGCCAACTTGCCCGTCCGGGTCGCGGAACGGCATCATCCACCTGAAAGGGAGTGATCCGCCGCCGTGAAGCTGCTTTTGCTCGAAGACGATGAACGCACCCGCAGTCACCTGGAACGGGTGCTGAGCGCGGCCGGGCATACGCTGGACGCCTGCGCGACGGGGCAGGAGGCGATCTTCCTCGCCACCAGCAGCACCTATGACGTGCTGATCCTGGACCGGATGGTCTCGGGGGTGGACGGGTTGAACGCGCTTCGGGCCCTGCGAGCGGCGGGGGTGCGCACCCCGGCGCTGTTCCTGACCGCCATGACCGGCGTCGAGGATCGGGTCGAGGGGCTGGAGGCCGGCGCCGACGACTATCTGGCCAAGCCGTTCGCGACCAGCGAGCTGCTGGCTCGGGTCAACGCCCTGGCGCGCCGTCCGCCGATCGCCGAGGTCGTCACCGTGCTGCGGGTCGCGGACCTGGAGCTGGACCGGCTCAAGCGCACCGTCGTCCGGGCCGGCAAGCGCATCGACCTGCAGGTCCAGGAATTCAAGCTGCTGGAATATCTGATGCTGCACGCCGACGAGCTGGTCACCCGCACCATGCTGCTGGAGAACGTCTGGTCGTTCCACTTCGACCCGCGCACCAACGTCATCGAAAGCCACATGAGCCGGTTGCGCGGCAAGATCGACCGCGGCTTCGAGCGGGAGCTGATCCAGACCGTGCGCGGCGCAGGCTATCGCCTTGACGCGGGCTGAGGTGCGCGGTCCCCGCGCACTGGCCAGCGGCGCATTCCGCTTTGCGCTGCTGCTCGCCCTGGTGTTCGCCTGCGGCTCGGGCCTGCTGCTCTGGACCGTCGAGCGCCAGGTCGGGACCTTTGCGGTGAAAGCTGCCGAGACCATGCTGCTGAACGAGGCCGAAGTCCTGGCGGGCGACTACGAGCGCCAGGGTCTGCCGGGGCTGAGCGAGGCCATGCGGCGCCATGGCGACGTCCAGCGGGAGGCGCAGTTCCAGTATCTGCTGACCGACGCCGAGGGTCGGCGCCTGTTCGGGACCTTGCCGGCGGACGCCGCACAGGTCGGCTGGGGCGAGTCCCGGGTGGAGGAGCCCGACCTGTCCCAGGTCTTCAGGCGCTATGGCCAACGGCTGCCTGGCGGCCTGACCCTGGTGGTGGCCACCGACACCTTCGATATCGATCAGGTCCGGCGCCGACTGGTCCGCTTTACCGTGCTGAGCGGCGTCGGCATCACCCTGTTCGCCCTGATCGGCGGATATCTGGCCGGACGACTGTTCCTGGGACGGCTGGATCGGGTCAACCGCGCGGTCGACCGTATCGTCGATGGCGACGGCCAGGAGCGGCTGCCCAGCATCGGCGTCGCGCCTGAGTTCGACCATCTGACCCGCAACCTCAACCGCATGATCGACCGTAAGGCCGCGGCGATGGACGCGGTCCGGCAGGTCTCCACGGCCATCGCCCACGACCTGCGCACGCCGCTGACCCGCCTGCGCGAAAGCCTGGACATCATGCGCGAGGCCGAGACGGTTGATCCGGCCGCCATCGACGGGGCCGTGGCGCAGACCGAGGATATACTGGCGACCTTCCAGGCCTTGCTGCGCATCGGAATGATGGAGGGGGGCGTGGGCCGCAAGCGCTTCGCCCCGGTCGATCTCAGCGAACTGCTGGACCGGGTGCGGCAGGTCTACGAGCCGGTGGTCGAGGACGCCGACCACCGGCTGGTCAGCGACCATCAGCCGGGCCTGTTCGTGGAGGGCGATGGGGAGATGCTGACCCAGCTCTTCATCAACCTGGTCGAGAACGCCATCGTCCACACGCCGCCTGGGGTCACGATCACCACCCATCTGAGCGCGCGTGACGGCCAGGTGGTGGCGCGGGTCAGCGACGATGGCCCCGGGATCGCCGAGGCCGAGCGCGACAAGGTGTTCGACAAGTTCTATCGCGCCGACGCCAGCCGCTCCACGCCGGGGGCGGGGCTGGGCCTGTCGCTGGTGGCGGCCATCGCGGACCTTCACCAGGCGCGCTATCGCGTCGCCCCCAGTGCGAGCGGCTTCTGCGTCGAGCTGGTCTTCGCCGGCTAGGCTTGAGCCGTCGGCGCCAGCGGTCCGTAGAACCAGCTGGCGGTCACGCCGCCATCCATCAGGATGTCGCTGCCGGTGATGAACGCCCCTTCGGCGCCCATCAGCAGCGCTCCGACCGCTGCGACCTCGTCGGGCGTGCCGGCGCGGCCCACGGGGGAGAGGTCGATCATCCGTCGGTAGCCTTCGCCGCGCGGACCGCTCAGCTCGTCATTGGCCAGGGGTGTCATGATGATCCCGGGGCTGATCGTGTTGACGCGGGCGCCGCGCCGCCCCCAGCGCACGGCTTCGGCTTTTACGCGCAAGGCATTGGCGCGCTTGGAGATCTGATAAGCGTTGAGCGGGTCGGTGACCTGGTCAGGCTGGAGCATGGCCAAGGCCAGGAGCTCGTCGGCCGGCGTCGTCGCCAGCAGCGCGTCCTGCTCGGCCGTCAGGGCGGGAAGGCGGTGGCCCGATTGCGAGGCGATGACGACGGCCGAGCCGCCTTGGGCGATGACGTCGCCGAAGGTCTCGAGGATGACAGCCGTGCCGTAGAGATCGACCTGCAGGATCGTCGCCGGCGGCGCCTGGGAGGGCGAGACACCGGCGGCGTGGATCAAGCCCGTGACCGACCCCAGCGCGGTCGCCTTGGCGACCAGCGCCTCGATGGAAGCGCGCTGGGAAATGTCGACCGCGGTGGTGCTGACAGCAAAGCCGGCGTCGGCGAGCACCTTCGCCGCGGCCTCTGCGGTCTCCAGCCTCAGGTCCGCGAGGAGGACATGTTTGCCGGCGCTGATGCGCCGGGCGATCGCGACGCCGATCGAGCCAGCGCCGACGATGACAACCACTGGGTTCATGGACAGTCCATGGCTTTGGCGCTTAACGCGCATTGTTGAGGGGAGCGGCCGGTCAGCGGCCCTGGCGGTCGCGCATGGCGGCCGGGTAGCGTTCGCCAACCAGAGCGATCGCCGAGAGCGCCGTGTCGATTTCCAGTAAATCGTCGCTCGACAGCGTGACGTTGGCGGCGCCGATGTTCTCTTCCAGGCGATGGAGCTTGGTCGTGCCCGGGATCGGGGCGATCCAAGGTTTCTGGGCCAGGAGCCAGGCCAGGGCGATCTGCGCGTTGGTGACGCCATGCTTCTTGGCCAGCACGCCCACCTGGTCGACCAGCGCCCTGTTGGCTCTGCGGTTCTCGACCTCGAAGCGAGGCACGACCGTGCGGAAATCGCCTTCGGCGAACTGCGTGGTGTCGTCGATGGCGCCGGTGAGGAAGCCCTTGCCCAGCGGGCTGAAGGGCACGAAGCCGATGCTCAGTTCTTCCAGCAACGGCAGGATTTCCGTCTCCGGTTCACGCCAGAACAGCGAGTACTCGCTCTGCAGCGCGGCCACGGGCTGAACCGCATGCGCCTTGCGGATCGACTGGGCGCCGGCTTCGGACATGCCGAAGTGCTTGACCTTGCCGGCCTGGATCAGGTCCTTCACCGCGCCGGCCACGTCCTCCATCGGCACGTTCGGATCGACGCGATGCTGGTACAGCAGGTCGATGGTGTCTGTCTTCAGGAGCTTGAGCGAGGCTTCCGTCACGGCGCGAATGTTCTCGGGGCGGCTGTCCAGACCCTTGGCGACCAGGCCGTCGACGAAGCCGAACTTGGTGGCGATCACCACCTGGTCGCGGAACGGGGCGACCGCTTCGCCCAGCAGCGCTTCGTTGGCGCCCTGGCTGTAGGCCTGGGCGGTGTCGAAGAACGTCACGCCACGCTCGAAGGCGCCGCGGATCAGGGCGACGCCCGTGTCCTTGTCGGTCGGCGGGCCGTAGCCGAAGCTCAGCCCCATGCATCCCAGACCCAGGGCGGAAACCTCCAGCCCGCTGTCGCCAAGAGTACGCTTTTCCATCGTGGGTCTCCTTCCGCGACAGACGCCGCGGGCGTGGTGGACTTCAGTGAAAAGGGCGCCGCGCGGCGTGACCACGAGGTCGGCTCCTCACCGATGGAGGGACAATAGGCCTCGCTCATTCTGCTGATTAGCCGCTAGATTGCGCATGAAGTCATGCTTTGAGGTTATGAATGAAGCGGGATGAGGCCGGCGATCTGCTGGCGTTCATGGCGGTGGCCGAGGAGGGCAGCTTCACACGCGCGGCGGCGAAGCTGGCCACCTCGCAGTCGGCGCTCAGCCATACGGTTCGCCGCCTGGAGACGCGGCTGGGCCTGCGCCTGCTGTCGCGTACGACGCGAAGCGTCGCCCTGACCGAAGCAGGGGAGCGGCTGCTGCGCACGATCGGTCCGGCGTTCGCGGAGATCGACGGCGGGATCGCCTCGCTGAGCGAGCTGCGCGACAAGCCGGCCGGCACGATCCGGATGACCACGTCGGAGCACGCGGCTCACACAGTTCTGTGGCCGGCGCTTCGACCCCTTTTGCGCAGCTACCCCGACCTCAATGTTGAGCTGGTCATCGATTCCAGTCTGACGGACATCGTGACCGAACGTTTCGACGCCGGCGTTCGCCTGGGGGAATCCATCGCCAAGGACATGGTGGCGATCCAGATCGGTCCAGAGCTGCGCATGGCTGTCGTAGGGGCGCCGTCCTATTTCGCGGAGCATCCGAAGCCCAAGGCGCCTCAGGATCTGGCTGACCATCGCTGCATCAACCTCCGCCTGCCAACTGCCGGGGGCCTCTATGCCTGGGAGCTGGAGAAGGGCAGTCGGGACCTTCACGTCCGCGTCGACGGCCAGCTGATCTTCAACAATTCGCGGATGATCGTCCGCGCTGCGGTCGATGGGCTGGGCCTTGCCTGTGTGCTCGAGGATCTGGTGGCCGAGGCCCTGGCCTCGGGCGAGCTGGTGCGGGTTCTGGGTGACTGGTGTCCGCCGTTCGCGGGCTACCACCTCTATTACCCCAGCCGCCGACAGCCTTCGGCGGCCTTCGCGCTCGTCGTCGACGCCCTGCGGTACCGAGGAGAGCGTTCGCGCTGACGACCCGACGGCTTTATCGGGGCGTCAGCGGCCCCGTGCTTTCTCGCACGATCAGCGCGTGGGGCAGGGTGACGCTGATCGGCTCCTGGATCTTGTCCGACAGTACGTCGAGCAGAAGACGCACCGCTTCGCGGCCGATCTGCTCCATCGGCTGGCTGACCGTGGTCAGGGCCGGGGTGACGAAGCGCGAGTAGCGGATGTCGTCGAAGCCGACGACCGAGACGTCGCCAGGGCAGGAGAGGCCGAGTTCGCGGATCGCGCCCAGCGCGCCCATCGCCATCTCGTCGCCGAAACAGAAGATCGCCGTCGGCGGGTCCTGGCTTGCGAGCAGCGCCCGCGCCTCGCGCGAACCCGACTCGATCGAGAAATCGCCGACCGCCACAGCCAGCAGGTCGCAGGCGTCGTGCTCGGCGGCGGTCGCCTTGGCGCCTTCCAGGCGGTCGCGGCTGATCGGGCTGGCCAGCGGACCGGTGACCACGCCGATGCGGCGGTGGCCGAGGCCGTAGAGATAGGCCATGGCCTCGCCGGCGGCCTTGGCGTTGTCGATATGGGCGCTGGAGACGCCCAGCTCCGGGCTGAACTCGCAGCCGTTGACCACCGGGGCCTGGCCGCCCTTCTTCGCCACCAGATCGACCAGGGTCGAGGGCAGGCGGTGGCCCAGGAAGATCAGGCCGTCGGCCTCGCGCCGGGCCAGCATCCCGGCATAGAGATCCTCACGCTCGGCCTCGTGACGGGTGTCGCCCAGCAGCACCGCATAGCCGGCGGCCTGGGCGGCTTCCTCCACGCCGCGGATGACGCTGGAGAAGAACGGGTTAGCGATGTCGGGCACCGTGACCACGATCTTGTCGGTGCGCAGCGTGCGCAGGCTCTTGGCGGCGTAGTTGGGAGCGTAACCCAACGATTCGACGGCGGCCGTCACCGCGGCGCGGGTATCCTCCGAGACGATATCGGGATTGCTGAACACACGCGAAACCGTGGCGGTGGAAACCCCCGCGCGTCGAGCGACGTCTTGTATCGTAGCCATGCGCGAACCCTGATGGCGCCGCTCGGCTCTGGCAACCCTTGCCGTCCCGAAGCGATGGTGATAGCGCTATGTAATGGATTACATGGCGCGACTGGAAGTAGCTTCCACGCGCTGTGTGAACCCGTGACAAGCCGTGCAAAACGGTGGCCGGGAGGGCGCAAGGACATGACCACATCGCTTCATGGCGAGCCGTTCGCGCGCGTCCGCGTCGTCGCGGCCAGCGCCTTCGTTTCCGTTTGAAATCAGGACCCAGCGTGCCAGCGTCTTCCCTCTCTTCGCATCGCGGCCCCCTTCGTCTGGGCATGGTCGGCGGCGGTCCCGGCTCGTTCATCGGCCCGGTGCATCGGATGGCCGCCGAGCTGGACGGACGCATCCGTCTGGTCGCCGGCTCCTTCAGCCGCGACCTGGACCGCTCGCGCCAGGCGGCCGCCGGCTATGGCGTCGCTGAAGATCGAGTCTATGCCGATGTGGAAGCGATGATCGCGGGCGAGGCTGGCCGTCCCGACGGGATAGAGCTGGTCGCGGTCGTCACGCCCAACCACCTGCATTTTCCGGTGTCGAAGGCGGCGCTGGAAGCCGGCCTGCACGTGATGAGCGACAAGCCCGCGGCCCTGTCCCTGGACGAGGCCCTGGCGCTGAAGGCTGTCGCCTACGCCGCGCCGGGCCACTATGGGCTGACCTACACCTACACCGGCTATCCGATGGTCCGCGAGGCGCGTGACCTGATCGCCAGCGGCCGCCTGGGCGCGGTGCGCAAGGTCGTCGTGGAATATTCGCAAGGCTGGCTGGCCCAGCCGATCGAGCAGGGCGGCGACAAGCAAGCCAGCTGGCGGGCCGATCCCGCCCAGGCCGGCCTCGGCGGCTGCATCGCCGACATCGGCGTCCACGCCTTCAACATCGCCGAGTTCGTCAGCGGCCAGCGGGTGGCGCGGATTTGTCCGGACCTGTCGCGGGTGGTGCCGGGGCGGACGCTGGACGACGACTGCAACATCCTGCTGCGGTTCGAAAACGGCGCGCCGGGCGTGCTGGTCGCCTCGCAGATCGCCACCGGGGACCGCAACGGCCTGCGCCTGCGGGTCTATGGCGAGCGGGGCGGGCTGGACTGGTCGCACGAGAACCCGTCGGTGCTGGTCGTCAACTGGCTGGACCAGCCGACCCAGGTGCTGCACGCGGCGGCCGGCTATCTGAGCGCGTCGGCTCGCGCCAGTTCGCGCATTCCGACCGGTCATCCCGAGGGCTTCATCGAGGCCTTCGCCAATCTCTATCGCGACATGGCCGACGCCATTCTAGACGGCGCGGCGGGCTCGGTCCCCAGCATCGACGAAGGCGTGCGCGGCATGACGTTCGTGACCCGCGCCGTCGAGGCCGCCGGCGCGGGCTGGGTCAATCTGGAAGGAGCTCCTCAATGAAGACGCTGAAGGGCCCCGCCATCTTCCTGGCCCAGTTCCTGGGCGCGCAGCCGCCGTTCAACCGCCTGGACACCATCGCCGAATGGGCTGCGAGCCTGGGCTATGAGGGCGTGCAGATCCCGACCGGCGGGACCGGCTCGATCTTCGACCTGGCCCTGGCCGCGGAGAGCCAGACCTATTGCGACGAGGTCACCGGGACCCTGGCCCAGCACGGCCTGGCGATCACCGAACTGTCGACCCACCTGCAGGGCCAGCTTGTCGCCGTGCATCCAGCCTATGACTCGCTGTTCGACGCCTTCGCGCCGCCCGAGCTGCACGGCAAGCCGGCCGCGCGCCAGATCTGGGCGGTGGACCAGCTGATGCTGGGGGCCAAGGCCAGCCGCAACCTGGGCCTGGATGTCCACGCCACCTTCTCCGGCGCCCTGGCCTGGCCCTATCTCTATCCGTGGCCGCAGCGACCGGCGGGCCTGGTCGAGGAGGCCTTCGCCGAGCTGGCCAGGCGCTGGCGGCCGATCCTGGACGCCTATGACGCGGCCGGCGTCGACCTGGCCTACGAGATCCATCCGGGCGAGGACCTGCACGACGGCGCGACGTTCGAGCGCTTCCTCGACGCCGTTGATCAGCACCCGCGCGCCAACATCCTCTACGACCCCAGCCACCTGCTCCTGCAGCAGCTGGACTATCTGGCGTTCATCGACCTCTACCACCCGCGCATCAAGGCGTTCCACGTCAAGGACGCCGAGTTCCGGCCCAACGGCCGGGCAGGGGTCTATGGCGGCTACCAGGGCTGGGTCGACCGGCCGGGCCGCTTCCGCTCGCTGGGCGACGGCCAGATCGACTTCAAGGCGATCTTCTCGAAGATGGCCCAGTACGACTATGCCGGCTGGGCGGTGCTGGAGTGGGAGTGCGCGCTGAAGCACCCCGAGGACGGGGCCCGCGAGGGCGCGCCGTTCATTCGCGACCACATCATCCGCGTCACCGAAAAGGCCTTCGACGACTTCGTCGCGGTCGACGCCGACGCGGGCTTCAACCGCAAGCTCCTGGGCCTGGGAGGCAAGGCATGACCCGCACCGGCAAACTCGTCGCCGGCGTTGCGGCTGGCGCGGTCGTCGTCGCCTGGGCGGTCGCCGCCGGGCTCGTGGTGAGCGGCAAGTTCGACGCCGCTCCTCGCGGCCAGACGGTCGACTGGGCCAGCTATGGCGGCACGACGGCGGGCGACCGCTACTCGAAGCTCACCCAGATCAACACCCAGACGGTCGGTGATCTGAAGGAGGCCTGGCGCTTCGATGCGGGCATGGGCGGTCTGCAGACCAGTCCGCTGGTCGTGGGCCGCACGCTCTACGCCTACAGCACCAACCAGCAGGTCATCGCCCTGGACGGGGCCAGCGGCAAGCTGCTGTGGAGCTTCGACGCCAAGGTGCCAGCCAAGCAGCCGGCGCGGGGCCTGACCTACTGGAGCGAGGGCGGCGAGCGGCGGCTGTTCGCGGGCGTGATGAGCGATCTCTACGCCCTGGATCCGGCGACGGGCCAGCCGATCCGGAGCTTCGGCGAGGGCGGCAAGATCGACCTGCGCAAGGACCTGGGCAACGACTACACCAAGAACGCCACGTACCTGACCTCGCCGGGGCTGGTGTACAAGGACATGATCATCGTCGGCTTCCGCACGTCGGAGAACAAGCCGGCGGCGCCGGGCGCGGTGCGGGCCTATGACGTGCGGACCGGCAAGCTGCGCTGGATCTTCCACACCATTCCGCGCCCCGGCCAGCCGGGCCACGAGAGCTGGCCGGCCGAGGCCTGGAAGTCCGCCGGCGCGGCCAATGTCTGGGCCGGCATGGCCATCGACCTGGAGCGCGGCATCGTCTTCGCGCCCACGGGCTCGGCGGTGAACGACTTCTACGGCGCCGATCGCGAGGGCGATAACCTGTACGCCAATTCGCTGGTGGCGCTGGACGCCAACACCGGCAAGCGGATCTGGCACTTCCAGGGCGTGCACCACGACATCTGGGACCGCGACTTCCCGTCGCCGCCGGCCCTGGTCACGGTGATGAAGGAGGGCCGCAAGGTCGATGCGGTCGCCCAGACCTCCAAGCAGGGCTTCGTGTTCCTGTTCGAGCGGGCGACCGGCAAGCCGTTGTTCCCGATCGAGGAGCGGCCATTCCCGGCCAGCGACGTGCCCGGCGAATATACTTCGCCGACCCAGCCGATCCCGACGGGCATCGAGCCCTTCGCTCGGCAGCATCTGACGGCCGACATGCTGACCACGCGCACCCCGGCGGCCCAGGCCGCTGCGCAGGCGGCGTTCAAGACCTTCCGCAGCGAGGGCCAGTTCATTCCCCTGAGCGTGGGTCGCCAGACGGTGGTGTTCCCCGGCTTCGACGGCGGGGCCGAGTGGGGCGGGCCGGCGGTCGATCCCAAGGGGATCATCTACATCAACTCCAACGACGTGGCCTGGACGGGCGGCCTGACCAAGGTCGACCCCAAGCTGGGCGCGACGCCGGGCGCGTTCCTCTACCAGGACGTCTGCTCGGCCTGTCATGGCGCGGACCGCAAGGGCTCGCCGCCCGAGTTCCCGTCGCTAGTCGATATCGGCTCGCGGATGTCGGCCGACGAGATCCGCCAGGTGATGAACAGCGGCAAGGGCCGGATGCCGGCCTTCCCGGCCATCCCCGACGACTACAAGAACATGGTCATCGAGTACCTGCGCAGCAACGGGGCCGAGACGCCCGGCGGCGACCGCGAGGTGGTCACCAAGGCCGATCCGGCCGATACCCCGGCCTATCGCTTCACCGGCTACAAGAAGTTCCTCGATCCGGACGGCTATCCGGCCGTGAAGCCGCCGTGGGGCACGCTGAACGCCCTGGACCTCAACACCGGCAAGTACCTGTGGAAGATCCCGCTGGGCGAGTACCCGGCGCTGGTCGCCCAGGGCCTGCGCAACACCGGCTCGGAGAACTATGGCGGCCCGATCGTCACGGCCGGCGGCCTGGTGATCATCGGGGCCACCATCTACGACCGCAAGCTGCGGGCCTTCGAGAGCGCTACGGGCAAGCTCTTGTGGCAGGGCGACCTGCCGTTCGCCGGCAACGCCACGCCCGTGACCTACATGGTCGACGGCAAGCAGTACGTCCTCATCGCCACCAGCGGCGCGCGCGACAAGAGCGGCCCTCAGGGCGCGGCCTATGTCGCTTTCGCTTTGCCGAATACGGCGCTGAAACAACACAAGAAAATCCAGGGAGCACGTCCATGAACACCCTTTCCCGGCGAGGCCTGATGGGCGCAGCCGCCGCGGCGCTGGCTATGCCCGCGGCCGCCGCCCAGCGTCCGTTCTTCGCCCGCACCGGCCTGCCGATCGGCATGCAGCTGTACACCCTGGCCGACCAGGCCAAGGCCGATCTTGAGGGCACGCTGAAGGCGGTCGCGGCCGTCGGCTTCAAGACCATCGAACTGGCCGGCTATCTGGGGCGCACGCCCGCTCAGTTTCGCCAGGCGCTGGACGCCGCGGGCCTGACCGCCCCCAGCGCCCACGTCCAGGGCCGCGCCCGCGGCGCCGATCCCAGCCTGGACGGCGACCTGTCGAAGCTGATCGACGACGCCCACGTGATCGGCATCAAGTCGATCCAGATGCCGATCTTCTACATCCCCGACCGCTTCTCGTTGGCGCCGCGCGCGGGCGAAGGCTTCGGCGAGCTTCTGGGCCGCATCGGCGGCGAGATGACCGCCGACGACTGGAAGTTCAACGCCGACTTTCTGAACGAGAAGGGCGCAGTGCTGAAGAAGGCCGGGATCCGTCTGGGCTATCACAACCATAATCCCGAATTCGCGCCGCTGGCCGGCGGGAAGGATGGCGCGCGCAACGGCTGGGAGATCCTGCTGAACCGCACCGACCCGTCGCTGGTCAGCTTCGAGCTGGACGCCGGCTGGGCCGCGGCTGCGGGCCTGGATCCCGTCGCCGTGTTGAAGGCCCACAAGGGCCGGTTCACCGCCATGCACGTCAAGGACATCAAGGCCTCGACCAAGCCCAACTTCGTCCTGGTCCAGGATCCGACCGAGGTCGGTTCGGGGATGATGAACTGGAAGGCGCTGCTGCCGGCCGCCTATGCGGAAGGCGTGCGCGACTTCTTCGTCGAGCAGGAGCCGCCGTTCGTCCGCGACCGGCTTGAGGCCCTGAAGATCAGCTACGCCTACCTGTCGCGCCTGAAGGCCTGAGACAAAGAAGAGGAGGAGGGGAGATGATCAACTCGCCCACGAAGTCGGACGTCGGGGTCCGCAACCGGCTGCTGCTGATGATGGTGCTGCAGATCGCGATCTGGGGCGCCTGGCAGCCCAAGATCTTCCCCTACATGGGCATGCTGGGCTTTTCGGCCTGGCAGCAGTCGCTGGTCGGCAGCTCGTGGGGCATTGCCGCGATCGTCGGGATCTTCTTCTCCAACCAGTTCGCCGACCGCAACTTCGCGGCCGAGCGCTTCCTGGCCTTCAGTCACCTGATCGGCGGCGTCGCCCTGGCGGCCTGCGCCTTCGTGACGGACTTCTGGCCGTTCTTCGGCCTCTACATGGTCTACAGCCTGTTCTACGTGCCGACCCTGTCGGTGGCCAATTCGATCGCCTTCGCCAACCTGCGCGAGCCGGCCAAGGACTTCGGGCCGGTGCGGATGGGCGGCACGATCGGCTGGGTGCTGGCCAGCTGGCCGTTCGTGTTCATCCTGGGCGCCCACGCCACCGCCAACGAGGTGCGCTGGATCTTCCTGGTCGCCGCGATCCTGTCGTTCGCCATGGCGGCCTACAGCCTGACCCTGCCGCACACCCCGGCCCGCAAGGACGTGCAGGGCGTGGACAAGCTGGCCTGGCTGCGGGCGGTCAAGCTGCTGCGCACGCCGTTCGTGCTGACCCTGTTCGTGGTCACTTTCATCGATGCGGTGATCCACAACGGCTATTTCGTGGTCTCCGACGCCTTCCTGACCAACCGGGTCGGCATCGCCGGCAACCTGTCGATGGTGGTGCTGAGCCTGGGGCAGGTGGCCGAGATCCTGACCATGTTCGTGCTGGGGACGGTGCTGGCCAAGCTGGGTTGGCGCACGACGATGATCGTCGGGATCCTGGGCCATGCGGCCCGCTTCCTGGTCTTCGCCTTCTTCCCCGACAGCGTGCCGGTGATCGTCGCCGTCCAGCTGCTGCACGGGATCTGCTACGCCTTCTTCTTCGCGACGGTCTACATCTTCGTCGACGAGGTGTTCCCCAAGGACGTGCGCTCCAGCGCCCAGGGCCTGTTCAACCTGCTGATCCTGGGCGTGGGCATGGTGGTGGCCAGCTTCGTCTTCCCGGCTCTGGTCGCCCAACTGACCACCCCCGGCGCCGACGGCTGCGCCACCGTCGATTACCGTTCGCTGTTCATGGTCCCGACGGGACTGGCGGCGATCGGCGTCTTGCTGCTGGGCTTCTTCTTCAAACCACCCTCGGCGCGTCCCGGTCACGTTGAGGCCAGCGCCACGGGTCCCGGCGGGCCGCCTTAGGGCGGCCCGAAAACGGGGAAGAAACGTCAAACATCAAAACAATGTTCTTGCGAATGTAATGGATTACATGCACGATCATTAGGCCGGCGACAGGCAAAGACGTGTCGCCAACAAAACACAACCGGCGCGATATCTGTCACGTCGAATAAAAATATCGGGAGGGAATAAGAAGTGTCCAACAAGGAATCCTATAAACACGCCTGTCTTCTGAGTGCGAGTGTTGCCGTGATCTTGGCGATCGCTGCGCCGGCTCTGGCCCAAGAGGCCGCCTCGGTCGACGAAGTTGTCGTCACCGCCCAGAAGCGCACCGAGAATGTCCAGGACGTTCCCAAGTCGGTCGCCGTGGCCGGACAGGCCAATCTGGCCGCCGCCGGCGTCTCGCGCATCAACGACCTGTCTGCGGTGTTCCCGTCGCTGTCGATCGCCAACAACGCCCAGGCGGCCAAGCCGCCCGGCATCCGCGGCGTGGTCACCTTCGCCAACGCCGTCAGCGTCCAGGCCCAGACGGGCATCATCATCGACGATATTCCGCAGCCGACCTTCTCGACCCTGGCCAGCGAGCTGACCGACGTCGAGCGGGTGGAAGTGTTCGCCGGGCCGCAGTCGACCCTGTCGGGCCGCAACGCCGCGGGCGGCATCATCAACTTCGTGACCCGCGCGCCCAGTCGCGAGTTCGCCGCCAACGCCATCCTCGAACAGACTACGGATCGTCAGACGCGCGGCTCGGTGTTCGTCACCGGTCCGCTCAGCGACACTGTCGCCGTCAGCGTCTCGGGCCTCTACAACAAGTGGGACGGCGCGATGAAGAACATCGCGCTGGGCAACCGCGCTCAAGGCTTCGACAGCAAGGGCGTGCGCGCCAAGCTGCTGTGGGAGCCGACCGACAAGTTCAGCGCCCTGCTGACCGGTTATCACCTGCAGAGCGACCGCGTGACCACGCCGATCGCCGGCGGCGGCGTCTACATCAACGTGGCGCCCGGCGCGACCCACGGCCTGGACGCCCTGACCCCCAAGCGCACCTTCGCTCAGCTCTTCCCGGGGATCACGCCGTCCAAGGACAATCGCGAGTTCTATTCGCTGCAGAACGGCTGGGCCAAGACCAAGGACCGCGGCGTCTCGCTGCGCCTGGACTACGATCTGGCCACGCTGGGCACGCTCAGCTCGCTGAGCAACTATTCGGAAAGCGAGCAGCCGCGAAACGACATCTTCCTGGGTTCGCCCCAGACCAATGTCGTGCCCAGCGTCACCGCCTTCAACGCCTATACCGACATCCAGACCAAGTACTGGAGCCAGGAAGTCCGCCTGGTCTCGCCCAGCGAGCAGACCTTCACCTACCTGCTGGGCGCCATCTACACTGACAGCGACCTGTTCCAGCCCTATGCGCGGCCGGGGATCTTCGCCTTCGACTCCGACCGCACCTCGCGCATCAAGAGCTTCGGCGCCTTCGGTCGCGGCACCTACAAGCTGACCGAGGCCGACTCGCTGACAGCCGGTCTGCGCTATCAGCACGACAAGATCGGCTACACCTGGAAGTTCAACCTGGGTCCGGCCGGGGCCTATTCGGAGGACACGTCCAGCTATGGCTTCCTGGCCGGCGAGGCCAGCTTCAAGCACGACTTCTCCGACACGGTGAACGCCTATGTGACCCTGTCGCACTCGGAGACCGGCCGCGCCTACGACATCGAGGACAACGCCACCGCTGCGGTCCGTCCGCTGACGCCGTTGGATAGCGAGAAGGTCAACAACGTCGAGCTGGGCGTGAAGAGCCAGTGGTTCGACCGCCGCCTGACGCTGAACGTCAACGTCTACAACGCCGACTACAAGAACTATCAGATCCAGACGATCGACAACTCCAACCCCAACGTCGCCCCCGTCATCCGCGTGCTGGCCATTGGCAAGGTGCGCACCCAGGGCGTCGAGCTGACCTCGACCTTCCGGGCGACCGACGACCTGCGCCTGAGCCTCAGCGCCATCTACAATGACGCCCAGATCCGCGACTATCCGCGGGCCGGCTGCTACACGCGCCAGACCGTGGCGCAAGGGTGCATGGCCGCGACCGCGACGACCTCGGCCAACCAGGGCAACCTGAAGGGCAAGTCGCTGCAGGCCGCGCCCAAGATCAAGATCAACGCCAGCGCCGACTACACCCTGCCGATCGAGAATGACGCGGTGGGCTTCAAGGTCGGGGCGTCCTATCGCTATGAGAGCCGGTCGAACTTCTCGATCCTGCACGATCCGGCCACGGAGCAGAAGCCGTTCGCGATCGTGAATATTCACGCGGCCATGGAAAGCAAGGACGGCAAGTACGTCCTGACGGCCTTCGTGAACAACCTGTTCGACAAGGTCTTCTACAACAACATCGGTAATGAATCCCAGATCAACGCCCGCAATGTTCTCTACGACCGCAACAGCTTCCGGTACGGCGGCGTGCGGTTGAACTACAACTTCTAGAGCGCTCCACTCCCCTGCGCGAAGGCGGCGGCGCCGAAAGGCCCGCCGCCTCTTTTTTGAGAGATTTCCATGGACCTCGTGACCATCACCGCCGGACAGTTCGAGCAGCTGAAGTCACGGCTTCCCGCCATCACCCGCGAATGGCTGATGGCGCGCTACGGCATCAGCGAGACCACCTGGTGCAAGCTGCGCGACGGCCGGCCCGTCAAGCGCATCACGCTGGATCGGATGCTGTCGAAAGCCGATGTCGGGGCGAGCTCGCCGTCGACTGCGCTTCGAACCTTCAACGCACGCGAGGACGCCGATCAGCGGCGTGGCGCGCCCGCGAATGCGTCGACCAGCGCCTGATAGGCCAGCTTGGGTCGCAGGGCTGCGTCGAAGGGCAGGGGGCGCACCCCGGCGCGATCGGCGCGCGGGAACATGCCGCTCTTGGAGGTGTGGCGATCGGTCAGGCCCCAGGTCGTCACCCGCCTGACCGCCGGCTCGTCCAGAACCACATCCAGGAAGGCGCGATAGCTGTCGGCCACGACCACGTCGCGGCGGGCGACGTTCCCAGGGACCTTCTGGTCGTTGACGTCCAGTTCGGTGATGTAGATCTCCAGCCCCAGATTCGCGACCTGGGCGAGGAAGCGGCGCAGGCCCGCACCGAAGGCCGGTCGTCGAGCGCCGTCCAGGTGCCCCTGGATGGCCAGGGCGTGGATCGGGACGCCCGCGGCCTTCAGGTCCTCGAGCAGGCTCAGCATCGTGCCGCGCTTCTCGACCATCCAGCGCTCGTCGTCATATTCCAGGCCGTAGTCGGCCAGGGCCAGGCGAGCGCGAGGCGCGGCCTGGCGGGCGGCGCGGAACGCCGCGCCGATATAGCTTGGTCCCAGCGCCCGGAACCACGGCGACAGCCTCAGGCCGTCACGACGACCGTCGTTGCGCTCCACGACCTCATTGACCACGTCCCAGGCCGTGACCGACCCGGCGTAGCGTCCGGCAACGCGGCGGATGTGGTCGCTCAGCAGCGCGCCGGCCGTGCGCGGCGTCAGGGCCTCGTCCAGCCAGGCCGGCATGGCCTCGTGCCAGACCAGGGCGTGACCATAGACCTGCGCGCCCTGTCGTCGGGCGAAGGCGACGGTCGCGTCAGCCGCCGCGAAGTCGAAGCGGTCGGGCGTGGGCCGCAGGGCGTTCCACTTCATGGCGTTTTCGGCGGTCAGCGAACCGCAGTGGCGCTGCAGCAGGTCGGCGAAGGCGGGGTCGTCCTGGACGACATGCGGTTCGATCGCAGCGCCGAACAGCACGCCCTTGGCGGCGGCCAGATCGCGCAGCGAGCGCTCTGCAGCCCAGGTCGGCGCGGCGGTGAGAGCCAGGCCAGAAGCCAGCGCGGCGCGGCGGGACAGTCCAAGCCGCGTCATGCGGTCCTCACAGCCAGGAATAGATCATCCGGGGTATATAGAACCCGCGCTTGTTGAGGATAGCGCCGATCACTTCGCCGCCGGCGGAATCGATGCGTTCGATCATGTTGCGGGCCACGGCGGCGCGGGTGGCCTCGGCCTCGACGACGACCAGCGTCATGTCGGCCAGCGGCGCGACGATCAGGCCGGCCGCAGAACGGGCGAGCGCCGGACTGTCGATGACGATCAAGTCGTAGTCGCGCCGGGCCTCAATGAAGAACTGCTCCCAGCGGCTTTCGGTCATGGTGTTGGAGCCGGCGCCCATCGGCAGGGTCACGTGCAGCGAGCCGCCGTTGACCTGGACGCGTTCGCTGGGCAGGCGGCCCAGGCTGGCGCCGTTGTCGCCCAGGACCTGAACGGCCGAGGCGTCGACATCGGGCTCGATATCGACCAGCAGCACGCGCTTGGCGTTGGCGCCCGACGCCATCAGGGCCAGGTCCAGAGCCAGGCTGGAGACGCCCTCTTCGCCATTGGCGGCGACCAGCTGCATGACGCGTCCGGGGCCGGGCGCGACGCTGGAGAGCAGGCGCAGCAGCAGCTTGGCGTCGTCATAGCTGAGGAATGAGGCGCGGGGCGTGCGACCGCGACCCCGACGGCGTTCGCCGCCTTCGGCGTTGGCCGAAACGGTCAGGATCACCGGCACGTCCAGTTTCTGTTCGACGTCGCGGGGTGTGATCATCACGTCCGAGAAGGTCGTCGAGACCACGATCACCGAGAACGCGGCGATGACGCCGACAGCCAGGCCGGCCAGCAGCATCAGCGTGCGTCCGCTCTTGCCCTTCACCGGCGGATCGGCGGCCTGGACCACGCGGACATTGGCCTTGGACTTGGACAGGGCGTCCGACAGCTGGGTGTCTTCCGAGCGCTTGGCCAGGTCCGAGAAGCCGGTCTCGAGCATGGTGCGCTTGCGGACCAGCTCGCGATATTCGGGGCCGATGCGAACCAGTTCGGTCAGGCGGGCGGTGGCGACCTGCAGGTCGTGAGCGGCCTGGGTCCGGGCCAGGCGCAGGCCGGCTAGATCGCCTTCGCTGTCGGCCAGCTGGGTGTCGAGCTGCTGGCGGACCGGATTGATGCCGCGGCGCACCGAGGTGACCTGCTGGGTCGGGACCGAGCGGATCTGAGCCTGAACCTCGGCGATCTTGCGGTCGAGGTCGGCGACCAGCGGGTAGCCGTCGACGAAGCGGGCGGCGGCCAGGCGACGCTGGTTCTGCAGGTCCAGAAGGTTGCCGGTCAGGGCGTCCAGCTGCTGCGAGCGGCCCTGATCGGTCGAGATCTCCAGATTGGCGGGGGCGGCGCTCAGGCGCTTGGAGAGCACCGAAACGCGGCCGCTGCGGGCGGCCAGCTGCTGGTCCAGCGCCTGCAGCTGGCTGGCCAGCGAGGCCTGCTGGGTCTGGATGGTGGCGAACTCGCTGGAGTAATCGCCAAAGCCGTGGTCGACGGAGAACTTGAGCAGCTGCTGCTCGATTTCCCCCAGCCTGCCATTCAACTGATCGCGCTGGCCGTTGACCGAGGTGAGGTCAGATTGCTCGAAGATGGAGCGCCGACGCTCGATGTAGAGCTTGACCAGGGTGTTGACGAGATCGGCGGCGGCTTGAGGATCGCGGTGGCGCAGGCTGATCTCGACGACGTTCGACTGCGGTACGTTGTCGATCGTCAGGTCCTTGGCGAACTGCTCGGCGGCCTTCTCCAGCGCGTGGGACTGGCCGGCCATGGCCGGGTAGGCGCGTTCGATGCCGACCTCCTGCACTGCCTTGATGCGCAGGTCCTTGGCCGAGAGGATCTGCATCTCCGCTTGGACGATCTGCGCGCGGTCGAAGCTCATGCCCTGGCCAGCGCCGGCGACGTCGCTGCGGAAGACATAGTCATCGCCCAGCAGGATCAGCAGCCGCGACTGGGTCGTGTACATCGGCTGGGCCAGGAAGACGGCGACGATAGCGATCAGGACGGGGATCAGGAACGCGGCCAGCGCTTCGCTGCGATAGTAGAAGGCCGGGGTCAGCAGCTCGCGGATCGTCAGGGGCGAGCGGATGCGTCCACTGCCGCTGGCATTGGCGTAAGCCTCTCGCTCGATCGCCGCGGCGCTCATATTGGCGGTGACACCCGATCCGAAAATGGACCCGCCTGAGTGCGGCGGTTAACCATCCGATACGGAGCCGGGTATTAACAAAGACTAATGGCCGGTCGCCGCCGATACCCGATATGGGTCGAGGTCAAGGCGGGTAGGCGAAAACCCTTTTGTCTCAGTATATTGCGGGGAATGGGGCGCCGCAATTTGACGCGCCTCAAATAGCTCTGGAAACCAAATCCTAACGGGCTTTCGGCTAGTTGCGTTTACCATGTTTCCGCTGCGGCTGATGGAGATTCGCGTGTCGTTCTGGGTCCGTCCGATCCTGCTGCTGTCCGCCGCCTTGGCGCTGGTCGGTTGCGCCGGCGCGCCGAGCGCTCGCGACAGATATCGTGAGCGCGGCTATTCCGACTATGAGGCGCCGCGTCGGCTGGAGCCCAACGCCTATGCCGATCCCGGCGTGGCCTTCGCGACCTGGACCAGCGAGGACTATCGCTATCGGATCGGGGCGGGCGACGAGCTGGCCTTGCGCTTCCTGGTCAATCCGGACCTCAACACCACCGTGGTGGTGGGGCCCGACGGGCGCGGGGTGTTCCCGCTGATCAGCGCCCAGGCTGTCGCCGGCCTGACGGCGGAGGAAGCCAACATCGCGCTGACCAACGCCTACGCCCAGGTGCTGCGCGCGCCGCATGTCGAGGCGCTGATCGCCACCTATGGCTCGTCGCAGATCTATGTCGGCGGGGAGGTTCGCGATCCGGGCGTCAAGCCGATCAAGGGGCAGCTGACCGTCGCCCAAGCGGTGATGGCGGCCGGGGGCTTCCAGGAAACCGCCCGCACCGGCAAGGTCGTGCTGATCCGCCAGCGCCCTGGCGATCCGCGCCTGCTGATGCAGACCATCGACGTGCGCGCGACCCTGGGTGGTCAGTCGGAGGGCGCTCTTACCGTGCTGCCGGGCGACCTGATCTTCGTGCCGCGCAGCGCCATCGCCGAGGTCAATCTGTTCATCCGGCAATACGTGACCGGGGCCTTGCCCTTCAACTTCAACTACAGCATCAACCGCGGCAATCGCTTCTAGGACGGCGCGCGCAGCAGGCTGAAGGGGACGGATGTCGCGTTATCTGATCTCCGCGCTCGAGCAGGCCCTGTGGTCGGTGCTGAACTTCGGCGTCAACCTGCTGCTGATCCGGTTCGTGGCCCCCGACCAGTACGGCGGCTTCGTGTTCTGGGCTTCGTGCGGCTTCGTGCTGTCCAGTTTCCAGAACGCGTTGACCCTGTGCCACCTGCAGGTGCTGTCGCCGGGCGATGGCGGCGATCCCGTGCGCGCGCCGGTCGAGCGTCTGATGGCGGGCGTGAACCTCATCTTCCTGCTGGTCGTCAGCCTGGCCTGCCTGGCGGGCGCCCTGGCGTGGCGGGCGGACGGCAGCCCCTATGGCGCTGTCGCTGCGGCGCTGTTCACGCCGGCCTATCTGCTGCAGCAGTATGTGCGCGGCCTGACCTTCTCGCGCGGCCGGCCCGGGGTGGCCGCGATCCAGACTGCGGCGGTCTTTGTTCTGGTCAGCGCATTGCTGGGCCAGGCCCTGCTGGCACACGCCGCCCTCGACGCCAACGCCATCCTGCTGCGCCTGGGCCTGGCCTATGCCGCGTGCGGGATCGGCGGGACGTTGTGGGCGCGGCAGGGGCTGCCGGGGTTGAAGGCTCTGGCTCGCTACGGCGACTACGCCCGGCAGTCGGGCTGGATCTTCCTGGGCGTGTCGAGCACCGAGCTGCTGACGCGCTTCTACGTCTTCGTGGTGGCCGGCTGGTTTGGACCGGTGGCGCTGGCGGCGCTGTCGGCGACCCAGCAGCTGCTGCGGCCGATCCCGCTGCTGGCGTCGTCGTGGAGCATGGTGGCGCGCGGCGACCTGGCGCGGCGGCGCGACCTGGGCCAATGGCCGGCCTTCGCTCGCATCGTGGCCCTGGCTGTCGCCGGCGGGCTGATCGTGGCGGCGGCCTGGAGCGCGATCATCTGGGCGGCCTGGCCCCTGGTCGCCACCCATCTCTTCGGCGGCAAGTACGGCGATGACGGCTGGATGGTGCTGTTGTGGGGCGTGGGGGCTGCGGTGGCTTTTGGCCAGACCGTGGTCAGCGCCGCCCTGCAGGTGCTGCGTGAGTTCAAGTCGCTGGCGCTGGCGAACACCGCCGCCTCGCTGGTCGCGGCGGGGGCGATCCTGTTGATCATCCGCGGCATGGGATCGGGCGGCGCCATCCTGGGCACCGTCGCCGGTCAGACGCTGGAGCTCGTGGTCATGATCGCCATCCTGACGGCGGCAATAGCGGCGAGGCGGAAGGCGGGGCGCGCCGGCGCCTAGGCGCGGGCTTTCTCTCCGTCGCCTCTGGGCGCTGCATGTCGATGTCGACGCCGACCAGCAGCATCAGGATCCCGAACATCGCATTGGCGATGAAGAAGCTGCTTTCCATCCAGTTGTGGACGAAGAAGATCAGCGGAAACGTGGCCAGGAACAGAGCGTGCGGCAGCAGGTCCTGGCTGGCGCGCGACGGATCCAGCAGGCCGCGTCGCAGAAAGGCCAGACCGCCCAGCATCCATCGCGTCAGCAGGATCAACGCGCCGGCCAGGCCAAACACGCCGGTGGTGACCAGGATGTCGATGTAACCGTTGTGCGACTCGTTGGTGTAGGTGTCGTCTGCGAACCACGCGCCGGTCTGCAGGCTGGGCTGGACCATCGGGTCGATGTCCCAGAATGACGAAAAGCCCACGCCCCTGATCGGCCGCTGGGCGAACTCGCCCAAGGCGAAGGCCCACACATCGGTGCGCTGGGTGAAGGTCACGTCGTGCAGCGGATACAGCGGGTCCTTGCCGTTGATGTAGCTCCAGGCCGTCCATCCGAAGACCGCGCCCAGCAGCGCCAGTCCGCCGATCGCGATCAGGGCCAGCAGGGCGCCGGATCGCAGGCGCAGGCACATCAGCAACGCCGGGATCATCGCCATGAGCACGACCACCAGGGCCAGGCTGGTCTTGGACTTGCTGACCACCAGCAGGACGAGACAGCCGACGAACAGCGCGCCCCACACGGCGCGAGCGGCCAGGCTGCGCAGGAAGATGACGTAGGGCAGGATCACCATGGCGCACAGCAGCATGACCACGCCCAGGGTGTTCTTGTGATTGTGGATCGCCGCCACGCCCAGCACGGTCATCGACTTCGCGGGCAGGACGATCCACGAAAAGAGGTCGATCAGGATGATGGCGGCGCAGGCCGTCGCCAGGGCCATATGCATCCGGCGCGCGTCGCGCAGGCCGGTGATCAGGGCCATGCAGACCAGGAGATTGATGACGTAGAGGATGAAGCGCTTGTTCGAGGCGCTGGGGTCGATCGCCCAGCGCGTGGTGGCGCCGAACCAGACGAACAGCAGAAGCAGAGGCCACAGGCGCTTGGCCAGATCGACCAAGGCGCTACGCCGCAGCCAGACGATGGGCAGGCTGAGCGCCAGCAGGGCCAGCCAGATCGTTCGGTTGACCGTCGAGGTCTGCGCCGCCCCGGTCAGCGCGTCCCGCGTCACCTGGTGGGTGTAGGGGCTCTGGCCGATCATCAGATACAGCACCATCAGCACCAGGACGAAGCCGGACCAGGCCGCCACCCAGCCGTCCTCGCGCTGACGCGACACGGCACGCTCCTCCTGCAGGCCGGCGCGCCAGTCGTCCAGGGCCCTGCGGCGCGGGGCGAACTCGTCAGCCATCGGCGCCCGCGCGCCGCAAGCCCAAACGTAGTCCCAGAGCGTCGCGGATGGCCAGGCCCAGGGCGTAGAAGCCGCGAAGGTAGCGCCGCCACAGGCGCTTGGGCTCCTTGGCCAGGCGATACAGCCAGACGAAACCCGAATGCTCCAGCAGGTCGGGCGCGGGATGGGAATCGCCGGTCAGCACCGACAGCGAGCTGCCGATGCACAGCCCCACGCCCGTGGCGCGGCCATCGGCGATGATGCGGCCGCACAACAGTTCCGACTGCGGCGGTCCCATGGCCACGAACACGAAGCGGGCGGGGTTTGCGGCCACGAAGGCGATGGTCTCGGCCACGGCCGCTTCGTTGCGGATCATGCCCATGGGCGGGATATGGTGGGCCAGGTTCGTCAGGCCGTACTGGGCGCGCAGCTTGGCGATCAGGTCCTCGGTGCCGCCGATGACGCTGAGCGGGGTGTCGGGCTGGATGACCTTGTCGAACAGGTCGCGCACGACATAGGCCCCCGGGGCGAACCGCAGGCGCAGGCCGCCCAGCCAGGCGGTGCGGCCGACCACGCGGCTGTCGTTGGTGCTGATCCAGCAGGCGTCGCTGACGGCGCGGAACTCCGGGTCGTGGCGACGAAGATAGGCGTGCTCGGCATTGGGCGTGACGAAGGTGACGAACGGCGCGTCGGCCGGCCGGGCGGCCAAGGCGTCGACCGTCTCGTCCACCGTCATCGGCGTGAAGCGCAGGCCGGCGAAATAGACCGCTTCGACCCCGTTTCGGGTATCTGAAAACGATTGCTGGCCTTGGGAACGGGACATTAAGGGGGCCTGGCGCATGTGGGCGTGAAGAAGCGTCACTAGACGTTTCACCGACTATCCGTCGCCCACCTTTACGTCCGGTTCCCGGTCAGAGGCCAGTCTTGAGATTTGCGCACGCGCTGAAACGGTTGATGGACATCGCTGTGTCGGCAGGCCTGCTGGTCGTGCTGGCGCCGGCGCTGGCCGTGATCGCCGGATTGGTCAAGGCGACCTCCAGGGGGCCGGTGTTCTATGCCTGCCACTGGGTGGGGCAGGGCGAGCGGTCGTTCACGGGCTACAAGTTTCGCACCATGGTCACGGGCGCCGAGGCCATGGAAGCCCAGCTCCAGGACCGCAACGAGATGAAGGGGCCGGCTTTCAAGCTGACCGACGACCCGCGCGTCACGCCCTTGGGCAGGACCTTGCGCAAGTACAGCCTGGATGAGCTGCCCCAGCTGTGGAGCGTGCTGAAGGGCGACCTCAGCCTGGTTGGGCCGCGCCCGCCGCGCCAGCATGAGTTCGCCCAGTTTACCGACTTTCAGAAGCAGAAGCTGGCCGTGAAGCCGGGCATCACCTGCCTGTGGCAGGTCGAGGGACGTCATCGCATCAACGACTATGACGACTGGGTCGCGCGCGACCTGGACTACATCCGCCGCTGGTCGCTGTGGCTGGATATTCAGATCCTGGCCAAGACGGCCGTGGTCGTGTTCCGTGGAACGGGGGTTTGACCATGGATGCGCCGATCGCCGTCAGCGTCGTGGTGCTCAGCTATGACCGCGTGCACCTGCTGGAACGCACCCTGACCACCTGCCTGAGGCCTGAGGTCTCCGAAGGCGTGCCGTTCGAGATCATCGTCGTCGACAACCATCCCGATCGTCTGGCCGAGGGCCTTGTGGCGCGGTTGGCGGAGCAGGGCGCGCCGCTTCGCTATTTCGCCGACCCGCGTCGCAACGTCTCGATCGTTCGCAATATCGGCATCAAGGCCGCTCTCGGAACCTATGTCGCCTTCATCGACGACGACGAGGCGCCCGACCCGCAGTGGCTGTCGGAGCTGTATCGCTGCCTGGAGCGCACCGGCGCCGACGCCGCCTTCGGGCCCAAGCATCCGGTGTTCGAGGCCGGCCATCCGCCCGCATGGGACCCGGAGGGCTGGCGCTACACCCTCGACTTCCGTGAGCCGGCCGACACGCCGCTCCATCTGTTCGGCCGCCTGCGCAAGAAGGGCAAGGGGCTGGGCAGCGGCAACGCCGCCTTCCGCGTCGCCACTTGCCTGGACACCGCCGAGCCGTTCAGCGTGGCGTTCGGCGACGGCAACGGCGAGGACACCCACCTGCTGTTCCGCCTGGCCCTGGCCGGCAAGCGCTTCGTCTGGTGCCCGACCGCCATGGTCCGCGAGTACATCGAGACCGACCGCACCAAGCCCAGCTACATGGTCACCCGCATGAAGCGCGGCTCGCAGCACTATGCGGCCTCGCGCATCGCCACCAGCGACCATCCCGGGCTGACGCGGGTGAAGGTCAGCCTGCTGGGCCTGGCCCAGATGACCGTCCATGCAGGGCTCTATGTGGTCTCGGGCGAGTGGCGGGCCGGCGCCGGTTTCGACAACCGCATCGGCATGGCCAAGGGGCTGGGCAAGCTGACCTGGCGCGCGCCGATCGGCTTCATCGACGAGAAGGCCGCATGAGCGACCTGTCGATCGCCATCTGCACCTATGACCGGCCCGAAGGGCTGGCGGCGACCCTGCGCTCGTGCCTGGGCCAGACCAACGCCCTGGGCCTGGCGATCGAGATCGTGGTCATCGACAACCATCCCAGCGGCAGCGCCCGCGTCGTCGTGGAGGGGCTGGCTGGAGAGGCCGCCTGGCCGCTGCGCTATGTCGTCGAGCTGACCCGCAACATGTCGACCCTGCGCAACCGGGGCTTCGCCGAGTGCCGAGGTCGGCTGGTGGCGATGATCGACGACGACGAGATCGCCGCGCCCGACTGGCTGGATCAGTTGGTCGGCGCCTTGCGCGCCGCCGACGCCGACATCGCCGTGGGGCCGCGTCTTGCGCGGTTCCTGGACGGTCCTCCGGCCTACGATCCGACGGGATCGCAGTTCGTCCGCGACCTGCATCTGCCCGACGGGGCGCTGATCGCTCTGACCAAGGCCTCGGGCAAGCCGCAGTACGGCCTGGGGACGGGCAATTCGCTGTTCGACGTCACGCGCTGCTTCCCGGATGGCCAGCCGGCGATGCGTGAGGCGTTCGGCGACGCCGGCGGCGAGGACGCCGAGCTGTTTACCCGCCTGCATCGCCAGGGCCGTCGCATCGTCTGGGCCGCCAAGGCCTATGTCACCGAGACCGTCGCGCCGCATCGCACGGAGGTCGGCTATCGCCTGATCCGGGTGCGCCGAGAAACCCAGCACTATGTCTCGATCTACCTGGACGCCGCTCGTCGTCCGGCGCTGGCCTGGGCCACGCTGATGGCCAAGGGTCTGCTGCAGCTGGCGGCGGGGACGGTTCTCGCCCTCGTGACGCTGGAGTTCGGCTCGGACCGCCGACTGCGCGGACGCCTCCTGATGGAGCACGGCCTCGGCAAGCTGATCTGGCGGAAGTCCGTGGGCTATATCGCCGAACCCTCTCTCAATGCCTCAGTCTGACACCCGACATTTGGCCTCGAACTTGCACCGCCGGGCGTGAAAAGGCGGGACCCGTCCCGTCGTGAAACCGACGCTCCCAGAAGGGGACACCATATGCTGCATCGCCTCGACGTGACGGAAGTCGCCAACGCCAACCTGGCCAGCCAGATCAAGCTGTTCGCCGATGGCGCCAGCCTGGAAGATTTCACCAAGTTGCACGACGGCGGCCAAGTGGCCGGCTTCACGACCAATCCGACCCTGATGCGCAGGGCCGGGATCACCGACTACGAAGCCTTCGCCCAGGCGCTGCTGGCCCGCATTCCCGACGCCCCGATCTCGTTCGAAGTGTTCTCCGACGCGTTCGAGGACATGAAGCGCCAGGCGCTGAAGATCGCGGCCTGGGGCGACAACGTCTATGTGAAGGTGCCCATCACCAACACCAAGGGCGAGAGCAGCCTGACGATGGTGCGCGAACTGGCGGCCCAGGGCGTGAAGGTCAACGTCACCGCCATCCTGACGCTGGAGCAGGTCGCCGCCACGGTCGAGGCTCTGGCCGACGACGTTCCGGCGGTGATCTCGGTCTTCGCCGGCCGCATCGCTGACACGGGGATCGACCCGATGCCGATCATGCGCGCCGCCGTCGCCATGGCGGCTCGAAAGCCCCAGGCCGAGGTGCTGTGGGCCAGCGTCCGCGAAGTGCTGAACATCTACCAGGCCCGCGACTGCGGCTGCCACATCATCACCTCGACGCCGGATGTGCTGAAGAAGCTGTCCATGGCCGGCAAGGACCTGGCCGAGCTGTCGCTGGAGACGGTGGCGATGTTCTATGACGACGCCCAGGCCGCGGGCTTCCAGCTCTAAGGCCATGACGCGCGCTTCCAACGGTCTCCGGCCGGCGGTCTTTCTCGACCGTGACGGCGTGCTGAACCACGTCGTCTGGCGCGATGGCAAGCCTGCTTCACCGCGCGCCGTCGACGAGCTGGAGATCGAAGCCGACGCCCCCCAAGCGCTGGCCGCCCTGAAGGCGGCCGGCTACCTGCTGCTGGTCGTCACCAACCAGCCGGACGTGCGCCGCGGACTCATGGCGGCCGAGGTTCTGGACGCGATCCATGCCCGTCTGGCGGCGGCGTTGCCCGTCGACGACATCGTCGCCTGCGTCCACGACAACGCCGATGATTGCGCCTGTCGCAAGCCCAAGCCGGGAATGATCCTGGAGCTGGCGGAACGTCATGGCGTCGATCTTTCGCGCTCATGGATGATCGGCGACCAGGACCGCGATGTAGCCTGCGGACAGGCTGCAGGTTGCGCGACGATCCTCTTGAAAAAGTTTTACAATTCCGGCGCCAATTCCGTCCCCGAACTGGGTTCTAGAGCCGTCGTCGAAACACTCCTGCAAGCGGTTTTGGCCATTGTCGAGCAACCGACAATCGCAACGGCGCCGTGAGGCAGAACCCATGTTTTCCGACCATTTCCTCGACGCGACCACGCGCGCGATCGCCGCTATCGACCGTTCGGCGATCGAGGCCGTGGCCACCACGCTGGCCAATGTCCGGGACGGGGGAGGGCGCCTGTTCATCCTGGGCGTCGGCGGCAGCGCGGGCCACGCCAGCCACGCCACCAACGACTTCCGCAAGATCTGCGGCTTCGAGGCCTATTGCCCGACCGACAACGTCTCGGAACTGACCGCCCGCATCAATGACGAGGGCTGGGAAGGCGTCTTCTCGACCTGGCTGGAGAGCAGCCGCCTGACGGCCAAGGACGGCCTGCTGATCTTCTCGGTCGGCGGCGGCAGCCTGGAGCCGCCGGTCAGCGCCAACCTCGTGCGCGCCATGCAGTACGCCAAGGACAAGGGCGCGGCCGTCACCGGCATCGTCGGTCGCGACGGCGGCTACACCGGCAAGATCGCCGACGCCTGCGTGATTGTCCCGACCGTCGACCCCGGCCTGATCACGCCGATCGTCGAGGGCCTGGCCGCTGTCGTGTGGCACCTCCTCGTTTCGCACCCGGCCCTGTCGCGCTCGAAGGGCCATTGGGAGCAGATCGCTCCCGCGACGGCCCCGGTCGCCGCCGAGTAGGCGTCATGATCTCGACCCGGACGCCGCTGCGCGTGACCCTCGGCGGCGGGGGCACCGATCTTGAAAGCTACTACCGGCAGGACGGCGGGTTCATCTTCGCCCTGGCCCTGGACAAGTACATCCACATCAGCGCCCACCGGCCGGCCTTCCACGATCATGTGGCCCTGATGGGTCCCGATCCCGAGAGCGTCGATCGCAGCGCCGACCTCAAGCACGAGCTGGTGCGCGCGGCCTTGCTGCGCCATGGCGTCGAGACCGGCTTCGAGGCCAGCTCGATCGGCGACATCGTCGGCGGCACGGGCCTGGGGTCGTCCAGCTGCTTCCTGGTCGGCTTCCTGCACGCCCTGCATGCCCTGAAGGGCAGTGTTCCGGACCGTCAGGCCCTGGCCGAAGAGGCGTGCGACCTGGAGATCAACGTCCTGAACAAGGGCATCGGCAAACAGGACCAGTACATGGCGGCCTTCGGCGGCCTGACCACGCTGGACATCGCGCCCAACGGCCAGGTCAAGGTCGGCTCGGTCAGCCTGGATCCGGAGGTCGAGGCGGCGTTCATCGACCGCACGCATATCTACTACACCGGCCTGCGCCGCGACGCGGCGGTGATCCTGGACGACCAGAACAGCGCCATGCTGGCTGGCGGCGACAAGCAGCGCCAGGCCGCCCAGAGCCTGGGGGCGATCAAGGACCTGGGCTACCGCATTCGCGACGCCTGGATCGCCGGCGATCTCGACGGCTGGGGCCGTATGCTGCACGAGCACTGGCTGAGCAAGAAGCAGCTGTCGGCCAAGATCAGCTGGCCGCACATCGACCAGCTGTACGACCACGTCCGCGCCAATCTGGGCGTCACCGGCGGCAAGGTGATCGGCGCCGGCGGCGGTGGTTTCCTGATGCTGTTCACGCCGGGCGACGGCGCCGAGCTCGAGGCCTATATGGCGTCGCAGAACATGCCGCGCCTGCGCTACGGCATCGACCGCGGCGGGACCCAGGTGCTGCTGAGCGAGGCGGCATGAACGCCTGGCGGGGCGAGCGCATGGAGACCGCGGGCCGGAGCCGTTCGCTCCGCGCCTTCGACGTCCGTGCGCGCGCCCCGCTGAGGCTTGGCCTGGCCGGCGGCGGCACGGATCTTTCGCCCTATTGCGACCAGTTCGGCGGGGCGGTGCTGAACGCCACGATCGACCGCTTCGCCTTCGCCCACATCACGCCCAGCGCCGACGGACAGGTCGTCTTCCGCGCCCGCGATCTGGACGCCGAGGAGCGTCACCCGCCGGGACCGCTTGCCCTGGATGACGGCCTTGTCCTGCATCGCGCCGTCTATGACCACATGGTGCAGGCCTATCTGGATGGCGAGGCGCCAGCCCTGACCGTCTCGACCACGATCGACGCGCCGGCCGGTTCGGGCCTGGGCTCGTCCTCGGCCCTGGTCGTGGCGCTGGTCGAGGCCTTCCGCCTGGCGCTGGACCTGCCGCTGGGGCCTGCCGATGTCGCCCGCCTGGCCTTCGAGATCGAGCGCCGCAAGCTGGGCTTGGCCGGCGGTCGCCAGGACCAGTACGCGGCGGCGTTTGGCGGCGTGAACTTCATCGAGTTCCTGGCGGACGACAAGGTCCTGGTCAGCCCGCTGAGGGTGCCGCGCGCCTATCTGAACGAATTCGAATCCTCTTTGGTGATTTGCTTCACCGGCCAGTCGCGACGGTCCGAGACCATCATCAAGGAGCAAATCGAAGGTCTGGTCGGCATGAACGCCGAGACCGTCGAGAGCATGCACCAGCTGAAGGCCGATGCGGCCCTGATGCGCGAGGCTCTGCTGCGCGGCGACATGCGCGACATGGCCGCCATCCTGATGCGCTCGTGGTCGGCCAAGAAGCGCACCGCCAGCGGCGTGGCCACCGACACCGTCGATCGCCTGTTCGACCTGGCCATCGCCCACGGCGCCTGGGGCGGCAAGGTGTCCGGCGCGGGGGGCGGGGGCTTCCTGATGTTCTTCACCGATCCGGAGAACCGCCACCACCTGATCTCGACCCTGAACGCCGCCGGCGGCCAGGCCAGCTCGGTCAAGGTGACCTTCGAGGGGGCGGAAGCCTGGAGCGTGCCGCGGTGAGCGTGAGGCAGTGCGTGGTCCTGGTGGGAGGGCTTGGGTCTCGCCTGGGCGAGCTCACGCGAGACATGCCCAAGCCGATGCTGCAGGTCGCGGGACGACCCTTTCTGGAACACCTGCTGGCTAAGGCGGCGCGGCACGGGTTTGCGGACGTTCTGCTGCTGGCGGGACACGGCGCGGCGGTGATCGACCATCATCTTGCGGAGAGCCAGATCGGCGAGCGGCTGGGTCTTCGGATTGACGTGTCGGTCGAGCCCGCGCCGCTGGGCACCGGCGGCGCTCTGGTCCATGCGCGCGACCGGCTGGACCCGGCCTTTCTGCTGATGAACGGCGACACCTGGTTCGATTTCGACTGGCGCGACCTGGCGGACTGGAATGCCTATCCGGCCGGCATGGCCCTGCGATCCGTTGCGCCGGCCGATCGCTACGAGACCGTGAGCCTGGAGGCCGACCGGGTCGCCCGTATGACGCCGCGGGATCCCGCGCTGCGCCAAGGGCTGATCAATGGCGGCGTCATGCGCCTGGAGCGCGCCTTGATCCCCGATGCTTCGGGAGCGCTCTCTCTGGAGCGCGACCTGATGCCGGCGCTTTGCGCGTCCGGCCAGGTCGGAGGCAGGGTCTTTGCGGGCGATTTTATCGACATCGGCCTGCCGGAAAGCCTGGTCGCCGCATCCGACCTCATCAAGCCTCGCCAGCTCTGAAGCCGGGGCGGCCGCAGAGCTGGAGAAGGCCTGCCATGCCGCACACTAACCTGCGGGCCGAGCCTCGACGGTGACACGCACACGACGGCGGATCGGACGCTCAGCGTCGCCTCGCGTCGCCCCCTTGTCGCCAAGCGCGACGATCTCCATCCGATCTCGCCGCCAGCCGGCCGCCGTCAGAAAGCTGGCGACGGCATCGCCGCGCTTCTGGGACAATTGCTGGTTCTTGTCAGTCGAGCCCTTCACGCCGGCGAGGCCTACGATCCTGACGCGCTCGATGTCACAATCCTTGAAGGACTGCTGATCCGCCGTGAGGGCCGCTCGCGCATCGGGACCGATCTCGGCTCTCCACTGGGCGAAATACACGCTGAAAGTACGGGATGCGCACAGGCCACCCGGCTTTGGAGCCGAGACGGCGACGGTCGGCGCCATCAATGCCAATCCGCCCATGAGGGCGATAGCCGTCCACGGCTTCTCAAGTGACAGTTTCAAGGCCCACCCACTCCGTTGGGAACCGCGACGAACCGTGCGGTGCGACGAGCAGCGCCACCCGTGCTCGCAACCTTGAGCATGCGCAGAACGGCGGTCTCCGCAAGCCTCCACGCTCATTTCCGATGGATGACGCAGCCTAGGCCCCGACCGTCATGCCCTTGTCGGAAAGCTCTGATGGCGTCGGACGCCAGCCATTTTCCAGCAAATCCAGAGCCATCAGGTGAGCGACCTCCAAGGTCAGCAGCTCCAAGGCGTCCAGCAATTCGGCGCGGCGCTCCTGAACCGGCGTGTAGGCGTAGAGGGCGCAGATGGCGTGCATTCGGCCGCGGATGTTCGGGGGCTCGAACATCGAGCCCAGCAGGCTGAACTCGGACGTGCCGGCGAAACGGAGCTGATGATAGGGCAGGGGCATTTTCAGGGGTCCTTTGCGTCAGGCAACCAGCGCGGCGTCGCGGCAGCGCAGGCCATTCATGCGGACGTCGGCCTGTCCCAGGCGCACGCCCACCAGGTTGGTCAGGCTGTTCAGCACCTCGTCCAGAGGCGAAGCGAGGGGGCTCAGCAGCGACCCAACCGCTCCGGTCAAGGCGGAGTCGCCCAGACCTAGCCCCAAGCCCAGCACGTCGGCCTTCAGCGACAGGTTCTGAAGCAGGGTCGAGGCGGAGGCGCGGACCAGGTCGGTGGTCGAGACGGTCTTGACGACCCGCCCTCGAACCTCGTCCTGGCTGAAGCGCACCGTCTTCCAGGCCTGGCCGCCCAGTGACACCGATGACTTGCCGGTCACCGAGAATAGAGGGGCCTTGGCAATCGCCGCCGGGGCGGGCGTCAGGGGCCTCTTGAAGTCGTCGAGCTTGTCGGTGTCGATTTCGCCGATGGCCAAGGTTCCGAGGCCGGGGCTGACGCTGAGCGTGGCCTCGCCCTGGGCGCAGGACATCGCCGCCAGCTTGGCCGCGCCCGAGGCCATTTCGACATAGAGCGGCAGCTTGATCTGGGCGGGGGCCAACAGGCCGGAGCCGCCGACCTTGGCTTCCAGGTAAAGTCGGGTTTGGGCGGTGCGGACGATGACGTCGCGGCTGGCGGTGATCGTCATCCAGGGCGCGCTGTTGGGCGGCTCTCCGATGGCGAGCCAGGCGGTCAGTTCGCCGACGCCGGGGACGGCCGCGCCCAGGTCCAACTTGACCTGCCGAGCGCCGTTGGACAGTTCCAGCACCGCCTTGGCGAGATTCATGGCGTCCAGCTTGACCGCCGCACCGCCGCCGCCCTGCACATGGCTCTGGGAGCCGTAGGGCCCAGGGTCGAACAGGCGAGTCAGCTCGGCGGGCGTGCGATTGCCGGCGGCGCGCGCGAGGCTGCCGGCGGCGCTGGCCGCGCGCGTCTGGCCCTTGGCGCCGAGGGCGACCGAGAGGGCTTTCAAGGCCTGTCCGGTCGTGACCTTGGCGCGCAGCGCCTCGTCATAGGACGCGACCTTCAGGTTCGCCTGAGTCTTGAGCGCGTCCAGGTAGTCGAACAGTTCGATGTCGGCGTCCGCCAGGGCGTTGTAGTCCATCACCGACAGGCTGACGCTGGAGCCCGTCAGTCCGCTGAGCAGGGCGTTGGCGAGGCCGCCATCCAGCGCCGCCAGCCGCGTGCCGATCGAGAAGCTGGCCAGGTCGGCCCGCGCGGCTGTGGCCTGGCGGGAGATGCCTATGCTGGACTTGCCGGTGATCGTCTGGCCGAAGAACAGCGGCGCCTGGCTATCGACCTTCACCCGCACGGCGTCGGGCTCGCTGGCGCCAGGTTGAAAGCGTGCGGATGCCGACAGGCTGCGATCGTGGGCGTAGCGGCCCTTCTCGATTGTCACCGTCAGGGGGCCGGTCCAGCCGTTGGCGCGCGCCGTGGCTAGGGCGGCGGCTTCGGCGTTGTCCAGGTCGCGCGCAGCGGCCATGGCGGCCAGATCGGCTGTGCCCTGCAGACGGCGTGTCTCAAGGAACACCGAGCCCGTGTCGACAGCCAGGGCGGTGGCGCCCAGCATCGCGCTCATGGCGAAAGCGCCGAGGACCGCCACGCCGCCGTCCTCGTTAGTGGCGAAGCGGGACTTGGCCAGGGTGGAGCGGGGCATCTCAGTATCCTCCCAGGCGGACCGCGGCTTGGCGCGTGATCATCTTGGGCGGCGAGGGGACCAGGCCATCGAGCGCGCGGAAGGCGTCGCCGGCGGTGTCGTAGCGAACCGAGACGATGATCCGGTCGCTCAGGCTGTCGACGCCGATGTCGGCGGCCTGGGGACGCAAGGTGGCATAGTCCGCGACTTCCGAGTCCATCGCCTCGCGGGCCAGGGACACGCGCTCGGCCGGATCCAGTCCCGCCAAGGCGGCGCGGGCCGCATTGTTGGCCACCTGCTGGACGGTATGGGCGACCCAGAAATACTGGCCCCAGACCAGTATGCCGACCATCATGATCATCAGGACCGGGCTGAGCAGCGCAAATTCGACTGCCACTGCGCCGCTTTGATCCCCACGCCACGGTCTGTTGTTCGAGCGTCCTCTCATGTGACGTCTCCTCCCTGATGGAGGAGAGTTTCGCGTTCACACCACTTGAGATTGGTAAGGACGTGCCTGCGGCAATTTCGCGCAATAAGTGCGACACCCCGCCGCACCTCCATCTCAGGCACAGGGTGTTATGCCGATGGAGATACAAGGATAGCGAGATGAATTCGCCGCGCTCGCCGTTATCCTTAAAGTCTTCGTTACGACGTTTTACGAGTTTTGCGCAAAGCTGGCCCGTTGCAAGGAGACCGATATCAAGTCGTTGAACTCGGAACCGCTTTCGGTCACCGCCGGCGAGATCAGCCGCAACTTCGGGCATTGGCAGGATCGCGCCTTGGAGGCGCCGGTGATTGTCACCCACCACGGCCGCCCGCGCGTGGCGGTGGTCTCTGCGGGGCTGTTCTTCGGCCTGACGGGCGACAGCTCAGGACGTGAAGCCCGCGTGCGGTCCGAGACGGCGCTGGCCGCCGTGCTGGGCGCGATGAGCGAGGCCTTCGTAGCCTTCGACGAACACTTGAGGGTGCAATCCGTCAACCATCCGTTCGAGGCGTTGTCCGGGCTGAGCGCGCCTCAGATGGAGGGGCTGACCTGCGCCGAGCTGTTTCCTGCGCCGGGGCAGGTTTTGATCGCCGAGCAGCTGTTGCGGGCGCTGCGGGCCGGAGAGGTGGTGGAGTTCGAAGCCGCCGCTTCGCCGGACGGCGAACGCCGCTGCAGCATGCGAGCCTTTCCCTATCCGGGCGGCGTGGCCCTGGTGATGCTGAACCGCAGCGAGGAGCGCGATCTGCGTCGCCGGTTCGAGGCTTCCGAGGCCTACCGCGCCGCGACCTCCAATCTGCACGACCTGGGCTCGGCGCGGCTGACCGTTCGGGGTTCCTTCGCCGAGCTCGACGAGCGTTTTGCGGCCATGACGGGCTTTAAGGTCGAGGAGCTGATCGACTATCGCCTGATCGACATCGTCAAGCCCGCCGAACGCCACGACCTATCAGCCCGAATAGAAACGGTCCTGCGCACCAACGTTCCCGCCGCCATGAGCACGACTCTCCTGGTCAAGAACGGTCTGGATCGTCACGTCGAACTCAGCCTGGTTCCCCTGATGGAGAACTTCGCGGTCGTCGGTCTGGTCGCCGCGGTCCGGGCGCTGAACGGCGCAGAGGCTTATTGAAGGGCCCGGGATCACAAGCCGCGAGCCGACTGGCCGCCGCGCCAGCCAGGTGGCCCAATCCGGGTTTGCCAGCCGGTCTTGGCCTTGTGGGGGCGGTGCAACACTCCGTAGCCTGATCAGCCTACCGCCACCCCACCGGCGGGACACTATTGGCCGGCCGACGTCATGACCGTTGGCCGGCCTTTTTCGTCTGGCCCCATCGCATCCGCGGGGCACGGGGCGCCGCTTTGCCACCCAGATCAGTGAAGAGGGAAGAAGCGTCCTCTAAGCTGCGGTCGGGACGTTGTCGTAGAGCGGAGCGGTCTGGCCGCCCAACGTGCGGCTGAGATTGATCGCGACCTCGATCAGGACGGGGCTCACCACTTTCACCCGGTCTCGCGTCAGGCGCGCCGAGGGGCCCGACAGGGTCAGGGCGCCGGCCAGGCTGGCGCCGCCCGAGAAGACCGGCACCGAGATCGACGTCACCAGCGGCGTATGCGCGCCGGAGCTGTAGTAGGGCAGCGCGGTCGGGCTGGTCTTGGTGGGCGGCGTAGCGCCAAAATCCATGAGCACGTTGGCTGCGGACGACTTGTCGAGGTCGCGCACGGTGCCCTGGGGCACTTCCAGGCGCAGGGCCTGCAGCGAGTTTTCGCGATACAGGCACATGCGCTTGTCGCCTTGCCGGATCCAGAACGAGGCCGTCTCGCCGGTCTCCACCGCGAGGTGCTGCAGCAGCGGCCGGATATGTTGTTCCAGGTCCATGGCCTCCTGATAGGCCGTGGCCAGCCGCATGATCTCGCCGCCCAGTCGATAGCGGCCATCCAGCGTGCGGACGACGAGCCCGGCCGCCTCCAGGGAGATCGCCATGCGCATGATGGTGCTCTTCACCAGCCCGGTGCGCTCGGCCAGTTCCGTCAGTTCCAGGGTGTCGTCGCCGATCTGGAAGGCCGTCAGGATCGACAGCACCCGATCGGCCGAGGCGACTCCGGAGAGGGCAGGGCGCGGTCTTGCCTTGGTGTTCATCGCGATAGCTTCCAGCGGGCCTTTAAGACGGAGAACAGGACGTTCGAGCGGTCGCAGGCGCCCGCATCGACCACCTGGGCGTGAGCAGCCTTGGAATCTCATACGCCTTCGTCGGGATAATTTGAAAGGTCATTTCGAAAATTACCCGCGATGCGCGGCGGCTCTCCCAATTTGGGGTCTAATAAATGAAACGGTATTTTAAAATAAATCGAAACGTGATTTCATAATTGCAACGACGGTGTCCCTTGCCGTCGCTGGAGCGGCCGCAACGGTCGCCCGACAACGATAGAAGCCCCAGCAAACGGGGCGGGGGAAACGAATGGAAAAGTCGCGTACCGCCCTGCGCAGGGGCGCTGCTTCATCATGGCTCGGCTGCGGCGCCAGCCTGTTGACTCTCACGATGTGCCTGGCCGCCGCGCCGGCGATGGCCCAGCAGGCCGCCCAGTCGCGCGCCTCTGAGGAGAGCGTCGTCGACGCCGTCGTCGTGACGGGTTCGCGTATCGCCCGGACGGGCTACACCACGCCCACGCCGGTCACCTCGCTGTCGACGGAAGAGCTGACCCGGACCTCGCCCTCGACGGCGTCCGAGGCCTTGCGAACCCTGCCGGCCCTGACCAACACCTCGGGCACCCAGCGCAACTCGGGCAGCACCGGCGGCGGCCAGAGTTTCCTGGACCTGCGCGGCCTGGGCGCGACCCGCACCCTGACCCTGCTGGACGGCCGCCGCTTCGTGGCCACCAACGTCACGGGCAGCGTCGACGCCAACCTGATCCCGTCGGCCTTGCTCGAACGCGTCGAGATCGTCACCGGCGGCGCCTCGGCGGCCTACGGTTCGGACGCCGTCAGCGGCGTGGTCAACTTCATCCTCAACAAGAAGTTCGAGGGCTTTAAGGGCAATCTGCAGTACGGCCAGACCTCGCACGGCGACAACAAGGAGAAGGTCGTCAACCTGGCGGCGGGCCATGCCTTCGCCGGCGGCCGGGGCCATGCGATCGGCAGCTTCGAGTACTACAACAACAAAGGCATCCCGGCGGCCTCGCGCGGCTGGTCCCGTGAAGGCTGGCAGATCATCAACATCCCCGGCGCGGCCGGCACCGAGGCCTCGCCGACGCAGAACATCGCCTCGAACGTGCGCCTGGTCAGCAGCTATGGCGGCCTGATCCTGGGCGGCGTCGGCGGGACCGCCGCGGCCAACGCCAGCTTCCGGGGCATCACCTTCAATCCGGACGGCAGCCCGCGCGTCTTCGACTTCGGCACGCTGACCTCGACGGGCACCCAGGTCGGCGGCGACGGCATCGACAACGCCGCGATCCAGCAGTTGAACCGTCCGCTGGACCGTAAGACCCTGTTCGCTCACGTCAATTACGACGTCACCGACAGCTTCCGGGTCTTTGCCGAGGGCAACTACGGCGCGGTCCACACCGACTACACCAACGGACCGAACGTCCATAATAGCGCCTCGGCGCAGACGGCCTACATCACCATCCAGCGCGACAACGCCTTCCTGCCGACCAGCGTGCGCAATCAGATGATCGCCTCCGGCGTGAACGCCCTCACGATGACGCGATGGGACCTGGAGGACGGCAAGACCCACACCGACAACCAGAACTACACCACGCGGTTCGTCACCGGCTTCGACGGCAAGATCTTCGGCTGGACGACCACCGGCTATGTCGAGTGGGGCCAGAACCGCAACAAGAACATCGTCAAGTCGACCAACAACATCTTCAACTTCGCCTTGGCCGTCGACTCGGTGATCAACCCCGTGACGGGGCAGGCGGTGTGCCGCTCGACCCTGACCAATCCGGGCAACGGCTGCGTCGCGTTCAATCCGTTCGGCGTCGGCGCCCCGTCGGCGGCCGCCCTGGCCTATGTCAACGCCGAGAGCCCGGCGCGCACCCGCAACACCCAGAAGGCCGCCGGCTGGAACATCTCCGGCACGCTGTTCGACAACTGGGCTGGCCCGGTGTCGCTGGCCGCGGGTCTGGAATACCGCAAGGAGTCGTCGGTCGTGACCTCCGACGCCCTGTCGCTGCAGGGCGGTTACAAGATCGGCAACCAGCAGCCGTGGTCGGGCAGCTACAGCATCAAGGAAGCCTATGCCGAGACCGTCGTCCCGCTGCTGAAGGACGTCTTCCTGGCCAAGTCGCTGGAGCTGAACGCCGCCGCCCGTCGCGCCGACTACAGCACCAGCGGCCCGGTCACGACCTGGAAGGTGGGTCTCAGCTACAAGCCGATCGACGACCTGCGCTTCCGCTACACCCGCTCGCGCGACATCCGCGCGCCGAACCTGAACGAGCTCTTCACCGCCGGCCGCCAGGGCGTGGCCTCGGTCAACGACCCATTCCGGACCGGCAATCCCCTGGTCTCGAACATCTCGACCCTGACGACCGGCAATCCGAACCTGCAGCCGGAAAAGGCCGACACCACCACCTACGGCGTCATCTACCAGCCATCGTGGGCGCAGGGCCTGTCGATGTCGGTCGACTACTACGACATCAGCATCGCGGGCGCGATCGCCACGGTCGACAACCAGATGATCGTCAACCAGTGCTTTGCGGGAATCGCCGATCTCTGCGCGCTGATCACCCGCGACGCGGCCGGCAACATTGTCCGGTTCCGCAACTCGCCGGTGAACTACTCGTCGCTGAAGACAAGCGGGATTGACATCGAGACGACCTATCGCGTGCCGGTCGATCAGTGGGCCGACTGGTGGAAGGGGCGGCTGACGCTGCGGGGCGTGGCCACCTATGTCGAGCACTTCATCACCGCCGCGCCGGGCCTGGTCACGCTGGACACGGCCGGCTCAGTGGTCGGCAACCAGCCGCACTGGCGCTCGCAGGTCCAGGGCACCTATCAGCTGGATCGCCTGAGCATCACCCTGATCGGTCAGCATGTCGGCGGCGGTCTCTACGACGCCACCCGCAACGCCCGTCAGCTGGGCTTCCGCGAGTCCAAGGGCCAGACCCTCCTGAGCACGCAGATCAGCTACGACATGCCCCAGCTCGGAGGCGGTCAGGTCTATCTCAACATCAAGAACCTGCTCGACACCGACCCGCCTGTGGCGCCGACCGCAGGCAACCTGGCGGTCAACACCAACGGCACGCTCTACGAGACCTTCGGGCGGATGATCCGCGTCGGCGTGCGCTTCCAATACTAGGCCCACTGGAGGCCCGCCGATCACTCGGCGGGCCTCGCTCTTTGCGAGCGGCTTGTCAGAAGTTCAAAACGAAACGTCGTTCTAAAATATCTTGCCCATGTCGAGCGATTGCGGTTTCATCGCTCTGAACGAAGCGCCGCGATGTACGGCGCGCATCGGGGGGACACCCATGAAGATCCAGATGAAGTCCGCCGCCTCCGTGGCGATCCTGCTGTGCTCGGCCCTCGGCGGCCCGGCGTTCGCGCAGTCGCCCAAGGACCATGTCGTCACCCAGGAAATCTTCGACAAGTGGAAGACCCAGTATTCGAACTGGGGGCGCTGGGGCGCGGACGATCAGAAGGGCACGCTGAACCTGATCACGGCCGCCAAGCGCAAGCAGGCCGCCGCGCTGGTCAAGGACGGCTTCGTGGTCTCGCTGGAGCGCGACATCATCGCCGTTCCGGTTCCAGAGGATGGCCAGGCGGCGCCACGCACGCCCGTGCAGCAGAAGATGCTGAGCGGTCCGCCCAAGCGCACCACCGGCTCGACCGACAGCCTGACCATCGCCGCGCACGGCTACGACCTGACCCACTTCGACGCCTTCGGCCATCACCTGTACGACGGCAAGATGTACAATGGCTTCACCGCCGCCGAGCACCTGTCGATGGAGACGGGGCTGAGCAAGGGATCGGTGATTTCGGCCAAGGAAGGCTTCTTCACCCGCGGCGTGCTGGTCGACATCCCCCGCCTGAAGGGCGTGAAGTATCTCGAGCCCGGCACGCCGATCTATGTCGAGGACATCGAGGCCTGGGAGAAGATGGCGGGGGTCAAGATCGGCTCGGGCGATGCGGTGTTCATCCGCACCGGCCGTTGGGAGCGCGAGGCCGAGGTCGGCAAGTGGAGCGTGGGCAAGGAGGCCGCCGGTCTCGACGCCTCGGTCGTGCCGTGGCTGCGCCAGCGCGACATCGCGGTGCTGGGCAGCGAGTCGGCGCTCAGCGTCGTGCCGTTCCCCAAGACCACGACCATCACCAACGAAGACGACTATCTGCCGGCCCACAATTTCGCGCTGGTGGCGCTGGGCATGAACCTGATCGACAACGCCGATCTCGGCCAACTCGCCGTCGCGGCGGCGCAGCGCAAGCGCTGGGAGTTCCTGGTCAATTTCGCGCCCATCCGCGTGACCACGGCCACCGGCGTGCCGATCAATCCGATCGCCGTGTTCTGACGCCTCCATGAGCAAGTCAGAGCCTGCGGCGCGCGCTCACCTCGACAAGTATCTGGCCCTGGATGATTTCGAGATCGCGGCGCGCGGCCGCCTGCCGCGGCCCATCTTCGAGTACATCCGGGGCGGGGTCGAGGATAGCCAGTCCCTGGACGCCAACCGGGTGGCTTTCCGCAGGCTGGCCTTCGTCACCCGCGTTCTGCGTCCGATCTCCAAGCGCTCGACCTCCACCCCGCTGTTCGGGAAGACCTGGGGCGCACCGTTCGGCATCGCGCCTATGGGCATCTGCGCGTTGAGCTCATACCGCGGCGATCTCGTTCTGGCCGAGGCGGCCGCCAAGGCCAATATCCCTTTCATCATGAGCGGCGCCTCGCTGATCGCCTTGGAAGACGTGGTGGCGGTCAATCCCGACGCCTGGTTCCAGGCCTATCTGCACTACGACGCCGACAAGATCCTGCCGATGCTCGACCGGATCGCGGCGGCCGGCTACGGGACCCTGGTCGTCACGGTCGATACGGCGGTGGGCGGCAATCGGGAAAACAACATCCGGGCGGGCTTTCGGACGCCGCTTCGGCCCAGCCTGCGGCTGGCCTGGGATGGCCTTGTGCGACCGCGCTGGCTGGTCGGCGTGTTCCTGCAGACCCTGCTTCGCCACGGCATGCCGCACTTCGAAAACAGCTCGCACGAGCGCGGCGCGCCGGTGATCTCGGCGCGGGCCGAGCGCGACTACTCCCAGCGCGGTCAGCTCAGCTGGCGCCATATCCAGATCATCCGCGCCCATTGGAAAGGTCGCCTGATCATCAAGGGGGTCCTTCATCCCGAGGACGCCAGGATGGCCGTCGATGCCGGCGCGGATGGTTTGATCGTGTCCAATCACGGTGGCCGCCAGCTGGACGGCGCGATCGCGCCGCTGGTCGCGCTACCGGGCGTCGTGGCTGCGGCCGGACGCACGCCGGTGATGGTCGACAGCGGCTTCCGCCGAGGCGGCGACGTGCTCAAGGCCCTGGCCCTGGGCGCCCAGTTCGTCTTCGTCGGCCGGCCGTTCGCCTTCGCCGCGGCCATGGGCGGCGTGGCGGGTGTGGGGAGGGCCATCGATCTGCTACGCGCCGAGATCGACCGTAACCTGGCCATGCTGGGCCTGACCGCCATCGACAAGGTCAGTCGCGCGTGCCTCCGACGTCCGGACGGCGAGGCGTTGGACTAGCGTCTTCAGCCTGCGAAGACGATGCAGGCTGGGCTTCCCGTCTCCACCCGCAGGTCGATCTCGCCCAGGGCGCCGTCCGGGCCCAGACGGTGTCGTGCGATGACGCCGCCATCCTGGTTGGCCGCATGGAGGAAGCCGCCATCGGGCGACAGCGCCAGGAAGCGAGGGAAATGCCCGCCGCTAGGTCGCCACCGCGCGGGTGCCAGACTCCCTGTCGCGGCGTCGATGTCGAACTCGGCGATGCTGTCATGGCCACGGTTGGAGACGTAGAGGCGACGTCCCGTCGGCGAGATCACCATGTCGCCAGAGGCGTTCCAGCCGTCGAAGCGGGCAGGTAGGCCGGCGACCTCGCCTATCGTGAGGAGGCGGCCGTTGCGTTCGTCGAAGGCATAGGTCGCGATCCGGCCGGTCAGCTCGTGGTTGACGTAAAGGCGCGGCAGGGTGGGGTGGAACCTCGCGTGGCGGGGTCCTGAGCCTGCTGCGACGATGGTCTCCGTGGCGATCGAGAAGCCGCCAGCGTCCGGGGCAAACTGCACGACGAAGATCTTGTCCAGGCCCTTGTCCGGCACGACCAGCCAGCGGCCACGGGGGGAGAGCGGCATGTTGTGCGGATGCGGGCCCTTCTGTTCGCCGGCGACCGGTCCGGGCCGTCCTGCGAGCTGCAGCCGATGGCGCGGGGACCCCAGGGCGCCGTTCGCCAGGATCGGCAGGGCGACAAGCGTTCCGGAGCTGTAGTTGGCCGCCAGCAGATGCCGACCGTCCGGCGTCATGACCAGGTGGACCGGATTGACGCCGCCGGCGTCCTGGACGCCCAGCAATGATAGCGCGCCGGTGGCGGCGTCGAAGCGATAGGCGCTGATGGTCGGCAGGGCGCCGTGGGCGACGTAGAGCGTGCGCTGGGCGGCGTCCATGACGAGGTAGGACGGATTGTCCGCCGGCGTTGTGGCGATGTGGCGCCAGCGCGGGCCCGGAGAGTCGAGGGCGAACACCTCGATCCCCAGGCCCCGGCCGCGGCGGTCGGGGGTGGTGTAGCAGCCGACGATCGCGAAGCGCGGGTCCATCAGCCGCCGCCGAACAGCGTGCTCATCAGCCAACTGGCGGCGAAGTACGACATCATCTGCGCGGCGATGTTGAAGCCGACCAGCTTGTTGAGCGCCCCGCCGGCGATGCCGACGCTCACCGCCACGGCGACCCCGATCGCGCCGCCCTCGTAGAAGGACAGGACGACCAGCAGGCCGGCGAACATGGCAAGCACCGCTTCCTGAGCGACGTTGCGCATCACCCAGGCGCTGGCCGAGCGGGCGTAGCGCATGACCAGCGGATAGGTGAGGGCGCAGGCGGCGATGACCGACAGCGTGCCATAGACGCCGACCTGCAGCGGTGTCAGCAGGGTGTGGATGTTGTTGACGGGCGCGGTTCCATAGACCGGCGGCGCGTTGAACAGCGGCAAGGCCACCGTCAGGGCGATCGGGCTGAGCGGGAGGCCGAAGGCGACCAGCGGCACCAGGATCTCGGCGATGTAGGTGCTCTCCGAGGTCGCATTCATCGTGCTGAGGCTGGTGGTCAGCTTGTTGTAGAGGCCCTTGACCCGCGCCTGGGTGACGCTGCCGACCAGGAAGGTCATGCCGATCGCCGTGAAGGTGAAGGTCACTGCCGAGACGATGGTCGACAGCAGCACATAGAGCAGCTGTCTGACGGTCAGGACGCTCCATGGCGTAGGCAGGCGGCCGGACCACATCTTGGCCTCCGGCGCCAGCCAGATGCGGCGCGGGCCGTCGACGGTCAGGCGAGCTCTCGCCGTCGGTGACAGCGCCATCAGCAGATCTACGAACATCGGGCCCAGCGCCATGCCCAGCATGAAGCTGATCGTCAGACCAGGACCGCCATTGACCTTCACCGCCGCGCCGTTCAGCGCCTGCATGATCACGCCATAGGGCAGGAACAGGGCGACGCTGGCCCAGCGGCCGGGCGAGGTGAAGGCCAGGGCCAGGCCGACCACGGCGAAGATCGGGCCGACCCACGACTTCACGAACGCACCGAACGGAGCCAGCAGCGTGGCGAAGCCGACGGAGATCGGCACCGATAGCAACAGGGCCACGACGCCGCCCGAGACCATCTTCTGCAGCGCTACGTGCGGCAGGCCCAGGGCCCGAAGCTTGGCGCTGGGCTCCAGCATCGGGATCGCCATGTTGTCGCCGGGCAGGCCCAGTATGGCGGTCGGCACGGCGTGGACCAGGTGCTTGGTGGCCACCGCCGCCAGACAGAAGCTCAAGGTGGCCTCAGGCGGGCAGCCCAGCAGCACCACCACGAGCGTGGCCGGGGCGATGGTGGCGGTCTCCGAGGTGCCGGGGATCAGGCCGATGATGATGAACATCAGCGTGGCCAGGGACGCCGCTCCCAGGCACCAGGCGAGGCTCTGGACGAGATCGACGCTCATGGCTTGGGCGCGTCCGAGCCGCGCGAGAACGCCACGAACAGGTCGTGGATCTTCAATTGCTGCATTTCGGCGATGACCTTGGGCGGCGTGGTCTCGAGCGCGCGGCGCTCTTCGTCCGGATCTGCCCCGAGCGAGGCGAGGAGGTCGATCTGGTCGGCGGCGCTGGCCTGCGCGGTCTCCACGATCCGCTTGGGCTTGACGACCAGGCCAACCAGCACAGCGGCCAGGACGCAGCCGCCCACGCCCCCCAGCAAGGCATAGGCCTTGATGAGGGACGCGGCCGTCTCGCCCTGGCGCGCCATCAACGCCGCGAGGGCGAGCTTGTAGGCCGCCAGGCCCAGCGCGGCGCCGCCCGCCACGCTGACCAGCAGCGCGGGGAGGTCGACGGTGTCGTCCCATATGTTGAGCAGGCGACGTTCGCGGCTGGCCATGACGAGCCCTCCTCGGCGGAGTTTCAAGAGCGGGGCGGAGCGATGTGGACGGCGCGCTATTTCAGTTCCGGCAGGTCGTTGATGCGCGCGTGGGTGTTGAAGTAGCCAAAGTCGAGATCGCGGGCCCAGAAGCCCTTCTTGTACGAGACGACCTGCACCTGCTGGGTGACGCTCAGCTCCTCGCCGCTGGTGTTCCAGCGCTCGACGCCGCTGATCAGGTGGATCTTGTTGGCGTTGTGGTGCAGCACCCGGGCGTCGCGCATCTTGGTGGTGGAGCCGCCGCGTTCGCCCTTGTTGATGTCCTGGAAGCCTTCCTGCACCGAGTCCCAGCGGGTCTTGCCGGGAGCGGCGCGCGGCATGGGCGGTTGCGCCGGCGCCGTCTCGGTGATGCGCAGGCGCGTGGCCACGCCCTTGGCCGAATAGGGCCGCATCGGATCCTGGGTGGCCGTGTCGGTCATGTTGACGATGCCGCCGCCGATGACGTTCACGCGGGGATAGCTGTTGTGCGACGCCATGCCCGGCAGGATGTCGTAGTCGTCGTCCCAGATGCCCAGCACGTGGTTCATCCGCGGGCGGAAGGCGATGGCCAGGGCGTCCGGCCACTCCACGCCGATATCCTGGGCGGGGGTGAAGATCGTCGAGAACAGCTGGATGGCCCAGCGGCCGTCGTTGTTGGTGACCAGGTAGACGCCTTCGCACCGGTGCACGAGCTTGCCGTTCTCGTCGTAGCGGTCATAGACCATCGAGGCGCTGCACATCACCGGGTCGAAGTGCAGGACCTCCAGCCCGACCAGGACATCGTAGAGGCCGGGGCGCAGCCAGCTGTCCTGCGGGCCGAAGCGCACCGGCTTGAGCGTGACGCCGACCGAGGCCGGCGGGGTGGCCATGAACTGCTCGCGGGTCTTCACCACGACCGGCATGCGGATCGAGAACTGCTCATGCACCGCGAAGGGGAAGTGCAGGGTGTCGGCGATGCCGCCCAGGTCGCGGGCGCTGAGCGCGGCGAAGTGCTGGGTCAGCACGGTGATGGCTGCCGGGACCGAGCGCTCGTAGGTGATGCGATAGCGGTTATCGAGCAGGTCGCCCTTGTCCAGACCCGCCGGCTTGGGCGGCGTGGCCAGGTCTGAAGGCAATGATCCGGCCGTGCACAGACCAGGCTTTGCGGCCGACTGCGCCAGAGCGATCGCGGGCGTGGCCAGAGTGGCGGCGCCGATCAGGCTGGCGCCGCGGAGCAGGCCACGACGGCCCACGTCAACTTGCTGAGTGTCGTTCGACATTACGCGTCCCAATTCCCGAATGGGGCGGTGTCCGCTGACCGCCGCTGTTTCCTCCCACGGGCCGCTTCGCGGAGCGCCGCTCACCCCTCTTCGTGGGTGGAGCGACTGAGCCCGCAACCTTGGTAAGCAACGAATCTAAAAAACGCAACGACGTTCTATTTTTTTCAATTCCGCAACAAATCGCGCGGTTCGTTCGCGTCAGGGGCGGGCGCAGCAGGGACCAAAAAGAAGGGCCACTGAGATCAGCGGCCCTTTGAAAAGATCGGGTGATGCGAGGACTGACGAACGGCGGCGGTCGCGCCGAACGCCGGCCTCGGATCGAGCGTCCTACGGCGCCTGGCGGCGCGGCGGGGCGGTGATCGGGATGCCGACCTTCAGCGGGTCGTAGGTCGCGCCTTCGCTGACCCGTTCGGCGATGTCGGCGCTGAGGCAGGCGCGCCATTCGGCGTCGTAGCGGATCACGCCTTCACGGCCGACGACATAGGGATTGGGTTGGCCGGGCTTGCGTGTCGCCAACTGCGCCACGCGGGTCAGGCCGTCGTCGCCGACCGTGTGGTTGGACAGAACGACGTCGGCCTGCACCAGGTCGGTGAAGTCGGCGAAGTGGTTCAGCGACTGGCGGAAGTTGAGCAGCGACGGCACGTCGCTGGGCGAGCCCTGGCCGCCGTACAGCGAGGCCATGTGCGGAACGCCCTTGTCCTTGACCGGAAACACGAACGACACCGTGCCGGCCGTGTGGCCTGTCGTGACGATGGTCGTGATCGTGAAGTCGCCCAGCGTGATCTTCTGGCCGTCGGTCAGGGTCACGTCGTTGGGGCCCTTGGGCAGGGCGTGCCAGTCCAGCTCACCCATGCCGACCTTCATGTCGGGGTTCAGCGACCGCAGGTAGGGCACGCCGCCGGTGTGGTCGCCATGGGCGTGGGTGATCAGCGCCAGCTTGATGTCTTTGGGGCTGAGGCCGAACTTGGCCAGGCCGCCGACGATGAATTCCTTGGCGTCGGCCTCGGTGGTCAGGGCGTCGATCAGGATCACGCCGTCCGAGGTCTTGATGGCCCAGATGTTGTTGGCGTCGGTGCCGATCGAATAGACGCCGTCGAACACTTCGATCGGCTGGGGCGGCTTGGCCGGGATGCTGGTGCCGCCGGGCGTGTTCTTGCAGCGATAGTACAGGGTCACCGGCCACAGCTTGCCGCCGGCCTCGGCGGCAAGGTCGGAATAGGCCACGCCGCCCGGCGACTTGTAGCCGCCCACCTGGCGCATCTCGGCGATGTCGTGGATCTCGGGACGGCCGCCGTTGGGGGTGTTCTCCTTGCCGGGCGTGACCTGGCCCAGGCGCGAGGCCGGGATCGGTGGACGCTTGGCGTCGGCGGCGACTTGAGCGGCGGCCGCGCCGGCCAGTCCCGCCAGCGCGGCGGCGATGACCGCCGCGCCCGTTCGTTTGGTGATCTTCATGGTGTCTCTCCCTCTTTTCGTTGTTCTTGGAGCGCGAACTCTCAGGGCTGGATCGCGCGGGGCGCCGGCTTGGCGCGGCTGAGCAGCAGCAGCGTGGTGGCGGCGACGATGGTCAGGGCGGCCAGCGGCAGCAGGGCCAGGGCGTAGCTGCCGGTGGCGTCCTGGATGTGCCCGTAGACATTGACCATGATCCCGCCGCCGACGAGGTTGGCCAGGGCGTTGATGGCGGCGATGCCGGCGGCCGCGCGGGCTGGCGACATCCATCCTGAGACCAGGCTCCAGAACGGACCCTTGAAGCTGTAGGTGCCGATCAACACCAGGCTGAGCAGGGCCACCGTCGGGATGAACGCCTTGGTGAAGAACGACATGCCGACGGCGACCGCGATCAGCAGCAGCGACAGCGCCGTGTGCCAGCGGCGCTCGCCGGTGCGGTCCGAGTTGAGGCCCCAGAACACCATCAGCGCCGCGGCCAGGCCGTAGGGGATGGAGTTGACCAGGCCGGTCTGCATGTCGGTCAGGCCGAAGGACTTCAGCAGCTGCGGCTGCCAGACGCCCAGCACCGAGCCGGCGGCCGAGGCGCTGGCGCAGGCCAGGGCCATGGCCCAGAAGCGCGCATCGGTCAGCAGGCCCCAGGCGGTCTCCTTCTTGGCCAGGTTCTGTTGCGGCGCGCCTTCGGCCAGCTTGTTGACCAGCCAGGCGCGTTCCTCGTCGCTCAGCCACTTGGCTTCCGCCGGACGGTTGGTCAGGACGAACAGGCAGGCGATCCCCAGCAGCGAGGCGGGCAGACCCTCGATGATGAACAGCCACTGCCAGCCGTGCAGGCCGCCGATGCCGTCCATGGCCAGAAGCGCGCCCGACAGCGGCGAGCCGATGAAGCTGGCGGCGGGGATAGCGATGGCGAAGGTCGCCATGATCCGTCCGCGATAGGCCGGCGGCAGCCAGTAGGTCAGGTACAGGATGACGCCCGGGAAGAACCCAGCCTCGGCCGCGCCCAGCAGGAAGCGGCCGATGTAGAAGCTGCGCACGTCATGGACCAGCGCCATGCCCGCCGAAATGATGCCCCAGGTGATCATGATCCGGGCGATCCAAAGCCGCGCTCCGACCTTTTGCAGGGCCAGGTTGCTGGGCACTTCGGCCAGGAAATACGAATAGAAGAACAGGCTGGCCCCGAAGCCGAAGACGGCTTTGGTGAACCCCAGGTCCTCGTTCATCTGCAGGGCGGCCATGCCGACGTTCGAGCGGTCGATCAGCGCGAACAGGTAGCAAAGCATGAGGAAAGGCAGGAGGCGCAAGGTGACCTTGCGCATCGTCCGCTTCTCCAGCGACTGGGTGACAGACATTGTTGTTTCTTCCTCGCCCGTGTTCTTGTTCTTAGGCTGTTTTGGGGTCTTCAGGCCGTCGCGAGGGCCTGGGCGTTCACGACGCTCCCCGGATCGGAGAGCTTCCCCTCCAGCACTTCCAGCGCCAGCTCCAGGGTTCGCACCCCGACCCGGGCGCGGGACTCGTGGGTGTTGGCCCCGACATGCGGCGTGGCCACCAGGTTGGGCAGCGTCCACAGGGGGCTGTCCTTGGGGGGCGGCTCCTGGGCGAAGGTGTCCAGGCCCGCGCCTGCGATACGATGGGTCGCCAGGGCCTCGAACAGCGCGCCCTCGTCGATCAGGCCGCCACGGGCGGTGTTGATCAGGATGCCGCGCGGACCCAGAAGCTCCAGCTCCCTGGCGCCGATCAGGTTGCGGGTCGCCTCGGTCAGCGGGCAGTGCAGGCTGAGGATGTCGCTGCGACGGATCAACTCGTGCAGGTCGTCGACCACCTCGGCGTCGGCCAGGCCCACCTCACCCTTGAGGTAAGGGTCGAAGATCCGCACCTTGATGTTCAGCGGCGCGACCATCCGGGCCAAGGCCAGGCCGATGCTGCCCAGGCCGACGACGCCCAGGGACTTGCCCATCAGCTCGATGCCGGTGTGCTGAGCCTTGTCCCAGTGGCCCGAGCGCGTGCGGGCGTCCAGCCAGGGCGTGGAGCGGGCCACGCTGAACATCAGCGCGAAGGCCAGTTCGGCGACCGACTGGGCGTTGGTCCCCCGCGCGATCAGCACGGGGATGCCGCGCCGGTTGGCGGCCTCCAGGTCGATGTTGTCGTAGCCGACCCCGTGCTTGACGATCACCCGCAGCGCCTTCGAGGCGTCGATGATCTCCTCGGTGATCTTGCCCATCCGCACGATCAGCGCGTCGGGCTGAAGCTCCGCGCATCGCCGGGCGATCGTGGCTGCGTCCGAATAGGCTTCCATCGCCTCGCAGCGCACGCCCTGTTCCTGTGCGAAGGCCTGCGCCTCGGCGGCCAGCGGGGGGCCGGCGACCAGTACTGTGCGGGTCATGGGTCAGACGCCTTCGCAGCCGAGCTTGCGCAGCGTCGCGTCGACCCAGGTGCGGTCGTTGGTGCCGGCGTGGATCTTGTCCATCTGCGCCAGCTCGGCGTCGTTCTTGGCGCTGGCCTTCTCGTAGACGCTCTCGACGGTGTCGAACGGCACGCAGACCAGGCCATCCTCGTCGCCCAGGATCAGGTCGCCCGGCTGGATGACCATGCCGTCCAGGGACACCGGCACGTTGATCTCGCCAGGGCCGTCCTTGTAGGGGCCGCGGTGCGTGACGCCGGCGGCGAAGATCGGGAAGGTCCCGGCGCTGAGGTTGGCGATGTCGCGCACGGCGCCGTTGATGATGATGCCGCCGACGCCGCGCTTGGCGGCATGGGCCACCATCAGCTCGCCGATCAGCGCGTTGGTCAGGTCGCCGCCGGCGTCGACGACGATGATGTCGCCCGGCTCGGCGATATCGATCGCCTTGTGCAGCATCAGATTGTCGCCGGGGCGGGTCAGGACGGTCAGGGCAGGGCCCGACATCACGCCGGACTTGTGCATCGGCCGCAGGCGGGGTCCGCCCGAGAACATGCGGCCCATGACGTCGCTGACGACCGAGGCCGGCAGTTGCGCGAACTTCTCCGCGGTCGCCGCATCCACGCGGCGCTCACGCCGGCACACCCGAAATCCTATGGTCATAAGGTCCTCGTGTTCCTCCCGCCGCGGACCGAAGCCGGGCGACTTTTTCTTGGGATAGGGCGGCAATTTTAAAATTGCAACGCCGTTTCACAATGAGGATGACCTATTTCGATAGAAAATGGAATGCCGTTGTATTCGTCAATCTGCGCAAGACGGGGGTGGCGCGCAATGGCCCTTGTCCGCGGGAGGGGGCGGGGCGCGACATGCGTTTCATTTTCCGCAGTCGCAGCTTTGAAAACTTGGGCGAACCGCATACTTAGTTCGACCTTGGCGGTGGCAGCGCGTCACCGTGTCGGAGTTGAACATGGCCAAGAAGGTCAGTCCGCGTCCCTCCCTGGAAGGCGTCGCCTCTGCCGAGCGGACGCTGCAGGTCCTCGCCGCCTTCCGGGCCGGCGATGGCGCGCTGGAGCTGGCTGAACTGGCCGAGCGCACCGGCCTGGTGAAGAGCACGATCATGCGCCTGGCGGTGTCGCTGCAGCGCTATGGCTTCCTGTCGCGGACGCTGGAAGGCTCCTACGCGCTGGGCGGCGAGATCGTCCGGCTTGCGGCGGTCTATGGCGAATCCCAGGACCTGGGCCGCGTGATCGAGCCGCTCCTGGAATATCTCGCCGAAGAGACTGAGGAGACAGCCACCTTCTGGGTGCGGGAGAACGACGAGCGCCGTTGCCTGTTCCGCTTCAACTCGCCGTCGCGCCTGCGCCTTGAGATCCAGCCTGGCGCCAAGCGGCAGATGGACCAGTCGTCTTCGGCCATGGTGCTCAAGCACTTCGCGCGGGCTAACCCCACCCCGCCTGGGCCGCTGCCGTTCTATACCGCCGGCGTGACCACGCCGCACGTGGCCTCTCTGTCGGTTCCGGTTTTTGGCATGGACCAGCAGCTTTTGGGCGCCCTGACCCTGTCGGGGCCTGAGTCGCGCCTCAATCCCGAGCGGGCCAAGGTGGTCGCGCCCCTGCTGCTGAAGGTCAGCCACGACCTTACCCACCAGCTGGGCGGGCGTCCCTATGCGTCGTCGACGGAAGAGGCCGCGTCGAAGCCGGCGACGAAGAAGGCCGCCAGCGCCAAGGCCAAGGGCGCGGCCTAACCCGTCGGCGCGGGCGGCGTCGCCGTTCGCGCAGAGCCGAAACCCCATATCCTCAGAGCCTTTGCGCGCCGACGGCGGTCGGCGCGGGTGTCTCCGCGTGCGCCCATGGCAAAGGCATAAAACGCAACGCTATTGCAAAACCATGTTGACGGATCATTGCAACGCCGTTTCATTGCGGCGCGAACAGCGATGGGGCGTCCTCGTGGCGGCGACGTTTCGAGCCGACCCCTTCGCCAAGAAAAATGAATAAAGTTCCGAGGGAGGGAACCATGATCGACGTCCGAGGCCTGCGGGCCAGCCTTCTGCTGGGCGGTTCCGTGGCCGTGCTGATCGCCACTGGCGCTCAGGCCCAGACCGCAACGCCAGCCGCCGGCCAAGGCGACGGCAACCAGGCGGTCAGCGAGGTGGTGGTCACCGGTTCGCGCGTGCCGCGGGCGGGCTTCACCGCGCCGACCCCGGTCACCATCCTCGGCGCCGACCAACTGGCCAAGGCCGCGCCGTCGACCATGGCCGAGTCGCTTCGCCAATTGCCGGCCCTGACCAACAGCTCGGGCCCGCAACGCAACTCGGGCACCGTGCAGGGCGGCCAGAGCTTCCTGAACCTGCGCTCGCTGGGCGCCAGCCGCACCCTGACCCTGCTGGACGGCCGTCGCGTGGTCGCGACCAATCTGACCGGCAGCGTCGACGTCAACATGCTGCCCGCCGGCATCGTGCAACGGGTCGAGGTGGTCACCGGCGGCGCCTCGGCCGCTTACGGCTCGGACGCCGTGGCCGGCGTCGTCAACTTCATCCTCGACAAGCAGTTCGAGGGCGTGAAGGGCGAGGTCAACCTCGGCTCCACCGACAAGGGCGACAACTTCGAACGCCGCGCCACCCTGTCGGCGGGCACGGCCTTCGCCGGGGGCAAGGGCCACGTCCTGATCAGCGGCGACTACTTCAAGAGCGAGGGCGTCGCGCCCGGCCGTCGCAAGTGGGCCCAGCAGGGTGTCGGCCTGATCAACAATCCGGCCGGGACCCCGACCTTCCTGCTGCAGAACGACGTGCGCACCGTCGGTACGTACGGCGGCATGGTCATCTCGGCCTCGGGCGGTACGGCGGCCAACAACGCGCTGTTCCGCGGCATCCAGTTCCTGCCGGGCGGCGTGGCCGCACCCTACAACTTCGGGGCCCTGACGACCTCTACGCTACAGGTCGGCGGCGACGGCGTGCGCACCGAGCTGATCCAGGAGATCCAGCGCCCGCTGGAGCGCGGCAGCCTGTTCTCGCGGGTCAGCTACGACCTGGCCGACAACATCAACGTCTATGCCGAGGGGATGTATGGCGCGTCGACCTCGACGGTGAACAACACCTACAACCGTCACCAGACCGCCAATCCGTTCACGATCCAGCGCGACAACGCCTTCCTGCCGACCAGCGTCCGTAATCAGATGACTGCCGCCGGCGTCACCTCGCTGTCCATGCTGCGGTTCTCGCGCGAGCGCGGCTTCGTGACGACCACGGTGGACTCGGAGACCTATCGCGGCGTGGTCGGCGCGGACGCCACCTTCGGGTCCCTCAAGGCCAACGCCTACTACCAGTACGGCCGGACGGTTCAGGACAACGCCACCAACAACGACGAAATCACCGCGCGCTTCGCCCAGGCCATCGACGCGGTGGTCAATCCGGCCGGTGGCCAGATCGTCTGCCGCTCCAGCCTGACTAACCCGGCGAACGGCTGCGTGCCCTTCAACGTGTTCGGCGAGGGCGCGCCGTCGGAAGCGGCTCTGGACTGGACGCGCGGCGTCAGCGCTTCGCACGCCATCGTCGAGCAGGACGTGATGGCGGCCAACCTGTCGGGTCCGCTGCTTGAGGGCTGGGCCGGTCCGATCGACTTCGCGGTCGGCGCCGAATACCGCGTCGAGCGGGCCAAGGTCACGGCCGACCCGCTGTCGCAGACCGGCGCCTTCCTGTTCGGCAACCCCTCGCCCTGGACCGGCCGTTACGAGGTCAAGGAAGCCTATGCCGAACTGGTCGTGCCGCTGCTGAAGGATCTGCCGCTGGTGGAGTCCCTGGAGCTGAACGCGGCCGGACGCATCACCGATTACAGCACGAGCGGCTCGGTCAACACGTGGAAGGTCGGCCTCAGCTACCGGCCATTCCAGGACCTGCGCCTGCGCGGCACCCGTTCGCGCGACATCCGTGCGCCCAACCTGTCGGAGCTGTTCCAGGCCGGCCGCCAGAGCACCTCGACGGTCACCGATCCCGCCAACGGCAACACCCGCGTGCAGGGCATTCCGACCTACAACACCGGCAATGCCGTGCTACAGCCCGAAATCGCCGACGCTTTGACCTTCGGGGTGATCTACAGCCCGTCGTGGCTGGCGGGCTTCAACACCTCGATCGACTACTATGACATCCGGATCGAGGACGCGATCGGCAACATCGGGGCCCAGACGGCCGTCGACCAGTGCTTCGCTGGCGTCGCGGCCGCCTGTCCGGTCGTGGTCCGCAACGGGGCGGGCACGATCGTCCAGTTCAACGCCTCGCCGATCAACCTGGCCTCGGCCAAGACCCGCGGCGTCGATATCGAGATGGGCTATCAGGCGCCGATCCAGGAATGGTTCGGCTGGGGCGGCTCGCTGCATGTGCGGGGCCTGGCGTCCTACCTGGCCAAGCAGGAGACGACCACGCCTGGCGCCAAGCCGATCGATCGGGCAGGGGAGGCCGGTATCAATCCCTTCCCGCACTGGCGTGGCACGGCGCAGGTCAATTACAGCCTCGACCGTTTTGCCAGCTTCCTGCAGGTCCGCTACGTCGGCAGCGGCAAGTACGACGTGACGCGCGACACCACGATCGTGCCGATCGACCGCATCCCGGCCCAGGCCTATCTCGACGGCCAGGTCAGCTACAAGGTCGACATCGCCGGCCGGGACGTCGACTTCTATCTCAACGTCCGCAACATCCTGAACAATCAACCGCCGTTCTCGCCCTCGGACGGGAATGTGCCGGTCGCGGTCAACACGACGCTGCACGACGTGTTCGGGCGGATGTTCCGTCTCGGCGCGCGGTTCCGGTTCTAGGCCCGCTCGGAGCGGCCGGCCCGACGCTGGTCGCTCCGACGCCATCTGAAACGCGAGGCGAGCATCATGAAATCGGAAGCGGTGACCCTGAAGGTCCGTCAGGCGCAGTGCCTGAGCCTGGTCGCCAAGGGTCTGTCGTCATCCGCCATCGGCAGCCAGCTGGGCATCTCGCTGCGGACGGTGGACCAGCATGTCGAGGGCGCGCGGGCCGTGCTGGAGGCGCAGACGCGTGGCGAGGCGGTCGAGAAGGCCCGGGCGCTGGGGCTGATCTAGCGCCCATTCGCGGCGTCATAGGTCCGCCGCGCGAGAAGGTGAATATCCCATGGTCGAGACTGTCGTCGCTTCTCCGGAGCTGGTCGCGCGGGTGCGCGCCGGGGTTCCTGCGCTCACGCGGGAACACCTGCAGGCCCGCCTCGCCATCAGCGAAACGACCTGGGTCAAGCTGCGGGACGGCAAGCCGCTGAAGCGCTCCACGCTGGAGCGCCTGATGGTTCGGCTGGAGAACGGCGTATCGCTCGCTGCCTGAGAGCGCGCCACGTGAGCGGAGTGGGAAGATCGCCACACCTCACCTGATGAGCCGTTGCTAATTCCTAGAGGACTTTGCGAGCGACGGTCTGGGGGGAGTCTCCGGCGCGTCGCCAGGCCGTGTGGCCGGTTGCCTCGCCGACTGGGATGTCCAAGCGTGGCCGTTATTTCATGGCGCTGTTTTCGATGCGTCATGATTGCCGCTTAGAAGCGGCTCGCGATGTTGATTGAAGACTCGAGTACAGGGCATCTGTTGGCTAAGAACGCCAATCGTTTGCGTGCTCTCGTCCGTAGCCGCGTGCGTAGCCAAGCCGATGCGGACGACATCACCCAGGAGGCCCAGGTGCGGGCGTTGGCGCGATCACGCGACACGCCGCTGAAGGACCCGGTCGCCTACGCCTTCCGCATCGCCCTCAATCTGCTGAGCGACAGGGGACGGTCCGGAACGCCCGTGGGCATGATCGAGGATCATGTTCCGTCGGCGGATCCATCTCCGCTCGAGGCGCTGGACATGAAGCAGCGGGCCGATCTTTACGCCCGGACCCTGCGGGCGATGCCGCGACTGCGCCGTGAGGTGTTCATGCTGAGACAGTCGGCCGAGCTGGGCTATCCTCAGATCGCGGCGCGGCTGGGGATCTCCGTCGAAGCGGCCCAGAAACACTACAGCCGGGCGGCCATCGAGGTGCGGCGCGCGGTTTCGAGCGAACCCGGCTGATGAAGCACGAGCGAGATATTATCGAGGCGCAGGCCGCCCTGTGGGCCGATCGTCTGCGGCGTCGCGAGATGGACGCGGCGGCCGAGGCGGCTTTGCGCGTCTGGCTGGACGGCGGTCCCGAGCGGGCGGCGCTTCTGCAGGCGCATGAGCAGATGCTGTCCGACCCGGCCCTGGCTCATGCCCAGGCGATGCTTGAGCCCATCCGGGCCAAGCCTCGCCGACAGGCGCGGAACTGGCGCTGGGCGGCGGCCTGTGGCGCGGGGCTGGCGATGGCGGGCGTTGCCGCGGCCATTATGGTCCTGCCTGCCCCTGAGGCGGTGGTGCGCCAGTCGTTCGAGGCGCCGGCCGGACATCCGCTGCGAGCGACTCTGGACGACGGATCGCTGATCCAGCTGAACGGCGGCAGTGATATCAGGACAGCCTTCGACGCTGGCAAGCGAGATGTCCATCTGCGCGGCGAGGGGTTCTTCGCCGTGGCCAAGGACATCCATCGGCCGTTCTCGGTCTTCACCGCCTCGCACCGCGTGACCGCGCTGGGAACCCGGTTCAACGTCGACGAGCGCAGCGACGGGACGGTGGAGATCAGCGTCCTGGAAGGCCGTATCGAGGTGGTCGACCTCAAGTCGCCAAAGCACGGGATCGTCCTGACCGCCGGGCATCGCATCGTCGCCGGAGAGGCGCCGCTGGCGCCGTCGCTGACGCGTCGCATCGCCATCGACGCCGAAGGGCCTGACTGGACCCAGGGCTGGATCGACGCCGACGACATGAAGCTGGCCGATCTGCTGCTGGAATTGCAGCGTCAGGCGCCGGGACTTGAGGTTGCTCTTGGTCATCCCTCGCTGGCTGGACGACGGGTCAGCGGGCGCTTCAAGGCGAACGACCCGCGGTCGGTGCTTGCCGTCGTCGCCGAGACCCAGGGCCTGAGGCTGCGAACCGAAGCTTCCGGTCGCGTTCTGCTCGATCGCTGACCCGCCATGGCGTCGCCCCGCGCGTTCCTGCTCGGCGCCGCCGTCCTGGTCGGGACGCTGAGCGCGCCGCTTCAGGCGCAGGCGTCCGGAAGCCCGGCGGTGCGCGATGTCCGCATCGTGGGTGGGGCGCTGCCTGACGCCATTCGCGAACTGTCGCGGCAAACGGGGGTGGCGATCGTCGCCGACAGCGCGCTAATCCGTGGCCGCGCCGCGCGCGGTTTTCGCGGTTCGGCTACCGCGCGCGCGGCGCTGGAGCGGCTGGTCGCGGGCCAGGGGCTGCGCGTGCGCGGCATCGGCGACATGTTGGTGGTCGAAGCGGACACCCCGGAAATCGTCTCGCCTGCGCCGACGTCCACGTCGGCCGCGCCGGTTGAAGCGTTGGTCATCCTCGGACGCATCGGCGCGACGCGCCAGGCGCTCGAGATGAAGCGTCGCAACGAGGGCGTCAGCGATATCGTCCGCGCCGACGACCAGGGAACTCTGCCTACCAGCAATGTCGCCGAGTCGTTGGCGCGCCTGCCCGGCGTGAACGTGGTGCGCAACCACCAGACCGGGGAGGGCGACCGGATCACGGTGCGGGGCATGTCGACGGAATGGAACGCCTATCGGATCAACGGCGTGCGCCTGGGCGGCGTGGGGTCGCGGGCGGACAAGTTCTATCGCGGCGTGCGGCTCAGCTATCTTCCGCCCGACGGGATCGACGCCCTTGTCGTGCGCAAGACCCTGACCCCGGATATGGACGGCGACGCGTTGGGCGGGCTGATCGATATCCAGACGCCGTCGGGGTTCGACGCCGGCAAGGACCAGGTGCGCCTGTCGGTGGAAAGCGGCTGGCTGATGCGTTTCGATCGTCCGCCGGCGCGGAAGCTGGCTGTCGCCGCCTCTCGCCGTCTTTCAGACGATCTGGCCATCTTCATCGCCGCCAACTGGAGCGACGCGCGCTCGCGGTTCGAGATGGTCGGCGGCGATAGCGACGACCTGCCCCGGGTCTGGTACCGCGACGTGCAGTCGGTGGGCTGGGATGCCGACACCTTCGTGATGCGCGGCATGGAGCTGGCGGTCGGCGAGACCCGCGTCCGCCGCATTGGCGTCAATGGCAACCTGGACTGGCGGGGGACGGCCCAGGCGCTGCATCTGCGCGTCCAGTACAACCGCTATGACGGCGAAGAGTACCGAAACCGCCTGAACTTCCGAAACGATGGCCTGAAAGGAACTGAGCGGTTCAGCCAAGTGGACAAGACGCTGACAGGCTTGGCTCAGCCTGAGGACATGATCATCGGCGCCGACGCCCGCCTGGGCCGCATCTACGGCTACACGACAGCGCAGATGAAGGATGCCGATGGGGACGGCCGGATCACCGACGCCGATCGCAAGGTGCGGTCGGTCTACAGCCTCGACGGAGCGTCCGGCGTCTGGGATCCGATGGGCTTTCGCCTGAGGCGGTTCTGGGAAGCGACGCGAGAGTCGGGCCTGCTGTCCTCGGTCACCGTGGGCGGCGAGCGGTGGGCTGGGCCATGGACCATCGACTATGACCTGTCGGTGTCGCGATCGGAGGACGATCTCGACGATGGCTATAATCTGGAGTTCCGCACCGACGCCGTCGGCTGGCTGGGCAATCGCGGGCTGGAGGTCATCGAGACTGACGATCCGCGCTATCCGGTGTGGGGCCTTAACCCGGCCGGGATGAAGGGCGTGCAGGATCCGGCTTCCTATGCGTTCCGGAGCCTGACCGGCGGGACGGAGGAGACGGTCGAGACGCTGGTTCAGGGCCAGATCGACGTTGCCTACGCGCCAACCGGGTCTTGGCTGGAAGTCTTGAAGATCGGCGGACGGTACATGCGGTCCGACCGTCAAAGCGTGTCAGTCTCGCGTCCCACGCTGGAGGGACCCAAGACCCTGGCCGACCTGAGCGGCCTGTTCGGCGACCCGGTCAGCAGTCTGTTCGGCGGGCGCTACGCCGGAGACCATCAACTCGGCGTGATCCTCGACTCCGACGCCATGCTGCTGGAATTGGAGCGGGCCTATGGTGGCGTTAGCCGCGACTTCCGGATCGATCCGGAAGGCGATGGAGAGACGAGGGTGACGAACTTTCGTCTGCGCGAACACGCCCTGGCTGGCTACTTCATGGCGACGGCGCGGTGGGGCGACAATCTGCTGACGGGCGGTGTCCGCGTCGAACATACGCGTAGCCGCATGGCCGTGCCCGTGACGGACGCGATCCGCGGCGACGGGGTCGCGCGAGACGGCAACACGTTCACCAACGTTCTGCCCTCGCTGCACTACCGGCGTCCGCTGGGCGAGGCCCTGACGCTCCGTGCGGCGCTCTGGACGAGCTTCGCCCGCCCCGACATCGCCCGCATGACCCTGGGCCAGCAGTACATCTACGATCAGGACCCGGACAAGGACGGCGAGGTCAATCCCGAGTCCGAGTGGGTGCTGACGCAGGTGCGCCGCGGCTCGCCTGATCTTCTGCCGATGACGGCGACCGGCTACGATCTGTCATTGGAGCACTACGGCCGTTCGACGACTTGGTCCCTGGCGCTGTTTCGCAAGGACATCCGCAACTTCCTCTACCGCCCCTCGACCTCCACGATCCGGGATGGCGGGCTGGTCGACACCGGCTCGCAGGATGGCGTCCCGGTCAAGGCGTACGTCAATGGGCGCTGGGGGCGGATCACCGGGGTCGAGCTTGGCCTGCGCCACGCATTCGATGGGGCGCCTGCGCCGCTGAAGGGGCTGGGCCTGACCGCCATGCTGACCTGGCAGGTCAGTCGGGCGGCCGCCAACATCTCGTGGCGACCGGCCGACGACGTGCTGCCGCTGACCGAGGCGCCCGAACTGCTCGCGTCCGTGGAAGTGTTCTGGCAGCGTGGCGCCTGGGAAGCGGCGGTCGCCTGGAGCCACCAGTCGGCCTTCCTGGAAGGCATGGACAGCTTCGGCAACGATCCCTACGAGCGCGGCTACAGCTTCGTGGACTTGAGCCTTCGGCGACGCCTGGGCGCGAATGGCCTGGCGTCGCTTCAGGTTCGTAACGCGCTGAACAGCCATACCTACTGGTATACCTTCGGATCAGGGCCGGACCATTTGCGCGAGTACATCCGCAATGGCCCGACCGTGACCCTGGCGGTGAGCCGCAGCTTCTAGCGCGCCGCCTTCAGGCGACAGGCCGTCAACGCGGCCCGCAACCGTCGAGGTTGGTCGGTTTGGATCACATTGGCGTCGAGACCGATCAGGACGCCCAGGCGTGCGCAGACATCCGGCGCGTCGGCGGCGATCACCTCGTCGACCTCATCCAGGCTGTTGATCCAGGTGCGGGCGGGCAGGGCGCGAACGCCCGTCTGCAAGTCCGGGGTCAGCGACTCCGGATCGCCATGGATGATGGCGACCGGCGCTAGTCCCGCGGCCTTGTCCTTCAAGTCGTCGGCCTTGGCCACCCGGGGCATCACCCGGATCGTCGGCGCCAGCCTGCGAGCTTGACGCAGCAGGTCGCTGTCGCCGTCGAAGAAGATCACCTGGCCTGTCATGCCCAGGCCGTCGACGACGGCCACGATCGGCGCGAGGCGATCGGTCTTGAGATCCAGGTCGACCAGCACCCGACCACAGGTCCGGCGCAGCGCCTCCAGCAGGGAGGGGGGCGGCTCCTGGCCGCCCTTCAGTGTCAGCTGACGCACCTGGGCGTAGGTCAGGCGCTCGGCGTCGCCCTTGCCGCCTGTGGTGCGGGTCACGGTCTGGTCGTGCATCAGATACGGCACGCCGTCGGCCGAGACCTTGATGTCGATCTCGACGATGTCGGCGCCTTCGGCCACCGCTTCGTCGATGGCGGCCAGGGAGTTCTCCGGCGCACCCAGGTGGCCGGCTCGGTGCGCGGCGATCAGCAGGTCGCCGCGCGGTCGGTCCAGTTCGGCCTGCAGCCGGTCCATGGTCGGCGTGGCGCCGCAGACCGGCGCGGCCAGGGCCGCCAGAAGGCCCAGGAGCGCGGCGCTCATTGCTTGTCGTCCTTCCGGAGGATCAGCTCTGGCGTCGCGGGCTTCAGATCGACCAGCTTGGCGGGAGCCTTGCCGGGCTTATCCAGCTGGAATGCGTCATACAGGACGCCGTCCACGGTGTAGGCGCGGACCGTCAGGCGGGTGGGGGAGACCTCGACCTGCTGATACAGCTGGATGCCGCTGCCCTTGCGCGTGGTCCAGCTCAGGTCGCCCAGCGGATACTGCTTTGGGCCGACGTTGGAGACCATGTAGACCGGCCCCGCCGCGTGCGGACGGCCTCGACCGTAGGTGTGGTCGTGGCCCGCCAGAACCAGGTCGACGGCGTACTTGTCGAGCAAAGGCTGAAGGGCCGCCCGCAGCTCGCTTTGATCGCGCCCCTGCGCCGTCGAGTACAGCGGATAGTGCAGGAAGACGGCCGTCCAGTGGCCGGGGTTTTCGGCCAGCTGACGCTCCAGCCAGGCGATCTGGGCGCGGGCGGACTCGGCGCTCTCGTCCATCATGTCGGCGTCCAGCGAGATCAGGCGCAGACCCTGGTAGTCGACGCGATAGACGGTTTCCTTCAGCGCCTCGACCGGCGCGTTGTCGGGCAGGGTGAACTGCAGTCGCCATTGCCGGGCCAGGGACTGGGCGATCGCGCCCTGAGGCTTGGTGTATTCGTGATTGCCGGGCGTCATCAGCGACGGCGTCTCGGCGATGCGGTCGACAGCCATGTCGAACCATTCGCCCCACTCGACGTCGTTGTCGGCGCGGTTGATCAGGTCGCCGGTGAACAGCATGAACGCCGCGTCTGGCGTTTCGCGCAATGCGCGTCGCACCGCGTGTCCGCCCATGGAGCGGATGTCGTTCTGGACGTCGCCCATATAGAGGAAGGTGAACGGCTTGGCCTCCGCCGCGGCGGTCCGCACCTGGCGCCAGGGCGACCAGGCCCCCTCCTTGCCGACGCGATAGGCGTATTGGCTGGCGGGCGTGAGGCCCGTGATGCGGGCGCTGTAGTACTCGGCCGAAACATCCTGGTCGTCGCGGGTCTTGAACGCCGCCGCCGTGCGCTGGGCGGGAAGGCGGACGGCCTGCTGGACGAAGCCGGGACCCGGCGTCAGGGGCGCGTATTCCACAAAGCCGTCGCCGGAGTCCGGCGCGGCCCGCCAGTTGAAGGCCAGGCTGGTGGCCGGCGCGTCGGTCAGGTTGACGATTACCCGCTCGGGCAAGTTCGAGGTCTGGGCGAAGACGGGCGTGGCGTAGAGCGCCAGCGAAAACGCGGTCGCGCCGAGGCGAACGAAGGGGCGCATGGGATGTCCTTGAGATCTGGAAAGCAGAAGGCTCGCGAGGCGCAGCGCCCCGCGAGCCGGAGGCGGGTCTAGAACCGCCAGTTCATGTTCAGGCTGAGATAGCGACCGTTCTCGATGTAGTCGCGAACGCCGCCCTTACCTTTGCCGAAGGTGTAGTAGTAGGTGTAGCTGTCCAGCAGGTTCTGGACCTTGAAGGTCGCCGTCAGGTTCTCGTTGATCTTTCGGCGCAGCATAAGATCCACGAAGTGGTAGTTCTGCTCGTAGGGGTCGTTGCCGTAGTCCTCGATGTCTTCCAGCGAAGCGGCCTGATAGTTATAGGCCACGTAGGCTTCCCAGCCCTTGTGTTCCCAGAACAGTTCCAGGTTCACGATCTGGTTGGGCGTTTCCATGAAGGGCAGGGTGTAGCCCTTGGGGTGCCACGACAGGCCGGTCACGGCCTCGGACTTCTGCAGCGTTGCGTTCATCGCCACGCCCAGGCCGTTGAACGGCGAGGGCAGCCAGTGCAGTTGCTGGCGGGCGTTGATCTCGACGCCGTAGATCTTGGCCTTGTGACCGTTCAGCGGCTGGGAGATCGACACGCCCGACGGATCGTCGAACTCGCCGGCCGTGCCGTTCTGGATGATCGACGACGACGAGCGGAACAGGAACTTGTCGATGTCCTTGTAGAACAGGGCCAGCGAATAGGCGCCGGTGCGGCCGTTATAGTATTCCGCTGACAGGTCGTAGTTCACCGAGGTCATCGGCTTCAGGTTCGGATTACCCTGATTGATGCTCTCCAGAACCCACTGGCTGGTCGGGTTGGTGACGCCGTCGTTGTCCGGATCGCTGTTGTAGCCGTACTCCTTGACCGAGGTCATCCGGTTGATGTCGGGACGCGAGACGCTGGTCCAGATCGCCGCGCGCAGCTTGGCGTTGGCGTTCAGGTCGTAGTTGAGGTGGATCGACGGCAGCCAGTTGGTGAAGCCAGAGGTGTCCTTGGTGTAGTCCTCGCCACGCACCGGGTCTTCCGTCCAGGCGCGGATGATGTTCTTGGTGTCTTCCATGCGCACGCCGGCGATGATCTCGGCGTCGCCGAAGCGGGCCGTGGCCATGGCGTAGGCCGAGACGACCTTCTCGTCGTAGAACCAGGTCGAGGCGTAGTCGATCGCGTCGACATCGTTCTTGGTCAGCAGGGTCGATTGACCGGCCTGGCCGCGCTTGATCTCAGCCATCATCTTGTCGGTGTCGATGACCGCGCCCAGCTGGTGGAGGCCGGTGTAGCGCCCGCCGAACATGTCGGTAACCGGCTCGCCGAACAGCGACGAGTAGTCGGCCATCGTGCCCTTGGGCGACAGGTCCATCAGCGAGCCGTTGATGCGCTCGCGCTCGGACTTGTAGTACTTGGCGCCGGCGCGCACTTCCTGCAGCCACGAGCCGGTGGGCTTGTAGAAGACGTTGAACTGGCCCTGGTTCAGGGTTTCCTTCGCGCCGCCGTAGCTGCCGCTCAGGCTGGAGGCGGTGAACTCCTTCAGATCCTGCACACCGGCCATGCCTGCCGGGTTCAGCACCCACTTCAGGTACTGCGGGTTGCCCTGGTTGACGATCTCGACGCCCTCATTGCCTTTCCAGAGATAGGCGTTGCGGCCGAAGTACATCTCGTAGCTGTCGACGATGTTGTCCTCGGACTCCGAGTGCGACACGTCGTAGTCGATCTTGAAGTCGCCGAAGGTGCTCTCGCCGCCGAAATTGACCAGCGACAGCAGGCCCTTGGTCGTGCCGCCTTCCCAGTAGCGGCGCAGGCGGAAGCCCTTCGGGTCCCAGGCGCCCGAGGCGCCGTTCAGGCTGTAGAAGCCCGCGCCGCCCTTGTCGGCGTCGGTGATCACGCCGTCCTTGTCGCGGTCGATGATCTGGGCGGTGGTGTAGCTGTAGATCGCGCCCTTGGCGCCATAGCCGACGATGGCGTTTTGCGGCTGGGCCAGGCCGCCGGCCTTCTTGTCGACCTGTTCCAGCCGGTTCGAGACGCTGGTGCCGCCTTCGTTGCGGAAGTTCAGGCGGTTACGGAATTGGGTCTCGGTATATTCGTTGTACTGGCCGCGCAGGTGGAACAGGTGGTTGTCGCCGCGCCAGTCGAGCGAACCGTTGAAGCCCCAGCGCTCGACGTCGGTGTTGCCGGTCGACATTTCCAGACCGCGGGTGACGAAGGTCTTGGGATCGAAGTCCAGGCTCTGGGTCGTGCTGTACCAGGTGCGGGGCATGTTATCCCCGGAGTTGCCGATCTGCTCGAACTGCGAGCGGCGCTTGGAATAGTTGCCGGTGACGAACAGGCCCAGACGGTCGCCGAACTGCTTACCCAGCTGGAGGTCGCCCGCCCACGAGGTGCGGTCGTCGCGCTGCTGCAGCAGCGTGCCCTCGACCGAGCCTGCGAAGTGGGTCGGCTTGTAGTCGAACGCCGTGGGGGTCTTGATGTCGATCGTGCCGCCGATGGCGTCGCCGTCCATGTAGGGCAGCAGGCTCTTGTAGACAGTGATCTGGTCGATGCCCGAGGTCGGCAGGAAGCTTAGGCGCACGCCGCGGTGGAAGTTGTCGCCGGGCGAGCCGGTGCCGCCCATACGCACGCCGTTGACGGCGTAGGCGTTGTACTCGGTCGACATGCCGCGGATGACGACGCGGTCGCCTTCGCCGGTGAAGTGGTTGCGCACGGCCGAGACGCCGGGAATGCGCGAGGCGGCTTCCGTCAGGTTGGCCGAGGGCAGCTTGCCCATGTCGTCGGCGCTGACGCTGTCGGAGATCATGTCGTTGTTGCGCTTCTCGTCGATCGAGCGGCGCAGGCCCTGCATCAGGCCGGTGACGATGACCCCATCGACTTCCGTGCCGTCGGCGGCCGTGGTCGTCTTGGCGGGTTCAGGCGCCGGTTGGACCTGGGCCACGGCCCATTCCGGAAACGCGGCGAGGAGCGCCAGACCGCCCGCGGCGGCCAGGTAGTGAGACTTCAAGCTGATCATTGGATCCCCCGTGCTTGCATGAGCGCACCGAGGAGAGACGGAGGGATCGGCAAGGCTGACAGGCGTCATGAATATTTTGTATTTGCTTTGCTGATCCGTCTTGGATGGCTTCCGATCATCGTCGCCAAGTTGTCATCGATCGGGTCTATTTGCGCCGCCTTGCAAGAAGTTGGTGGGGGGCGCCATGCGCGGCACGAGTATTCGAGGCGCATTGCATGCGCTTGTCCTGTCCTTGCTGCTGTCGGCGCCGGCCACGGCGCGCGTCGCGGATCCGGTCGATCTGGTCGATCCCTTCGTCGGCACGTCGGGTGATCACGGCCAGCTGACGCCCGCCGCCACCGGTCCCTATGGCATGGTGCAGCTGTCGCCCGACACGCGCCCGGCGGAACACGCGGGCTACGACTTCACCGCCACGCAGCTGACCGGCTTTTCGCACACCCGCGCCGTGGGCGTCGGGTGCGGCGGCGCTGGGGGCGACCTGCATGTGGCGGTAGGCTATGCGGGGGAGGGGGCGGTCTGGGCAATGGACAAGGCCTCCGAGCGCGCCGCGCCGGGCTGGTATCGCGTCCGCTACGGCCACGGCGTCGAGGCGCAGCTGGCGGCGCTAGGCGCGGCCGGCGTCTCGCAATTCGACATGCCCCGAGCCGGGACCGTGCGCGTCGTGTTCGACCCGCGCCACGGCTACACCCGGCAGCGGTCGGCCGAATGGACGGCGCGCGAGGCCGGCGACCTGCGGGGCAAGATATCGGCCGGCACGGTCTGCGATGCGGGCCTCTATCACCTGTCATTCGCCGCGACCCTGACGCTGAACGAGCAGCCCGTCACCGTCGCCCCCACGCGCCTGGACGGCGATCGGCTAGCCTTCGATCTGCCGGTGACGGCGGGAGACCGCGTCACCGTGCGTACGGGCCTGTCGGTGGTCGATCCGGTCTCGGCGCGCCGGGTGCTCGACACCGTGGTCGGCGGGCGCCGCCTCGACCAGATCCGCGCGGCGGCGCGCGCGGCCTGGGCCAAGGAGCTGGCTCGCGTCCAGGTTCCGGGCGACGACGAGCGGGCGCGGCTGATCTACACGCACCTGTTCCGCGTCATGCAGACCCCCGTGCGTATCGACGACGTGGATGGCCGCTATCGTCGCTCGGACGGCTCGCTGCACCAGGCGCCCAAGGGGCGTCACCGCTATGCCGGCTGGGCCATCTGGGACAATTACCGCACGCAGCTGCCGCTGCTCGGCCTGCTGGATCCCGATCGTTCATCCGACATCGCCGCCTCGCTCGCGGAGCTCTACCTGGCCGGCAAGGCGCCATGGGCGACCGAGACCGAGCCCTTCATCACCGTGCGCACCGAACATGCGGGCGTGGCCCTGCTGGATTTCCGCCGCAAGGGGATCGACGGCTTCGACGCGGCGGCGATCCTGCCGCTGATGATCGCCGAACTGAAGGACCTTCCGCGCAAGACGCCCGACGAGCAGATCGAGACCGCCTACGACACCTGGGCCGCGGCAGAGCTGGCGCGCGATCTGGGCCAGATCGGCATCGCCAATCGACTGCGCGCCGAGGCCTTGGCGTACCGCGACATGTGGCGGCGGGTGTTCGACCAGGTCTCCGACGACTTCGACGTGGTCAAGGCCCGGGGGCTCTATCAGGGCACGCTTTGGCAGTATCGCTGGGCGCCGGTCTTCGACCTCGACTGGCTGGTGAGCGAGGGGCTGGGCAAGGAACGCTTCAGCGTCGAGCTGACGCGGTTCTTCGGCGATGGGCTGTTCAATATGACCAACCAGCCGGACATCCACGCGCCGTTTCTGTACGCGGTCACCGGAGAGGCCGAACCCACAGCCCGCCTTGTCGATCAGATCCTGCACCGACCGATGGACCATGGATACACCAACGGCGGCAAGCGCACGGCGCCCTGGCATGGTCGCGCCTTTGCGCTCGACCCGATCGGCTACGCGGACGGCATGGACGACGACGCCGGCGGCATGGCGGCCTGGTATGTCTGGGCCTCGCTCGGGCTTTACCCCTTGAGCCCGGGCCAGCCGCGCTACGCCTTGACCACGCCATCGTTCGACCGCGCCAGACTCGTCTTGCCCGCCGGTCGCACGGTGCGGATCGAGAGGCGCGGGCCAGCGAACGGACGCTTGGTTGCAGTGCGCTGGAACGGCCGTCCCTTGGGCGGCCTCTTCATCGACCACGCCGTCCTGGTTCGTGGCGGGAGGCTCGAGTTCGTCCTGGCCCCCTAGGTGTCGAGCTGATCGTCACAATTCTGGAATCAATCTCGTGCATCGCACTCGGATGTCGAGGAGCGCGTTCGCGGGATTATGAGATCCGGTATGGCCAGATTGGCCGGGGGCCATGACCCGGGCCGCTCGACCTTCGTGCTTTTCGGCTTGGGCCAGTGCGCGCGGTCTCTGCTGTGGTCGACCGTCGACCTTTTGATCGGCTTCCATCTCATCGAGCGTGCCGGGCTGTCGGGCGCGACGGCGGGCGCGGTCCTTCTGGGCACGGTGATCGTCAGCGCGTTCCCCGATCTGTTCATCGCGGACTGGCTGGCCCGCCGCCGAAATCCGCTGGCCGGGGCCCTGCGCCTGCAGGCGGGCGCCGGCGGTCTGGCCCTGGTGTTCGCGCTGCTGCTGTTCGGGCCAAAGCCCGAGGGGACGACGCCCGCCATTCTGTACATCTGCCTGATGTCGATGGCGTTCCGCTTCACTTATGCGGCCTACGACGTCAGCCAGAACGCCTTGCTGTCGCTTTTGCCGCCAGATGCTGACGGGGTGCGGCGCTATGTGACGAACAAGACGGTGATGACCTCGGTCGGGCGCGTGCTGGCGTCCGTTCTGGTCTATGCCGCGCTCCTGACCCCGGATGACGCCTTGGCCGACATGAAGCTGCTGGGCCTGACCGCGTTGCCCGTCCTGGCCAGTGTCTTCGGTCTGGCGCGAGCGTCGAGCGCGACAGGCCGCGCCACGGTCCTGGCCGGAGGGCCGAACTGGCGGACCTTGCCCTATCGCCGTCTCGCGATGCCGATCCTCGCCACGCTGTGCCAGTACGGCCTGCTCAGCGCCGTGGCGCGCCTGTTGCCCCTCCACCCGGGCGCGCCGGGGTCCGGCTTGGCCGGAAGTCTCGTTCTGTCGATGGTCGTGGGAACGGTGATCGGGCCGATGGCCGCCCACGGCGCGGTGTGGCGCGGCCCGCCGGGGCTGATCGCAGGGGTCTTCGCCCTGATGGGCGTCACGGCGGGCGTTGCGCTGATCCTGCCGCTGCCGAGCGCCCATCTTATGGCCTTGGCGCTGCTGTACGGCCTGGCGACCTCGGCGCTGGCCAACCTGATCTGGGACCGGGTTGGCGCTGTCGTGTTCGACCATGCCAAGGCCACAGGCCAACGCATCGACGCGCCGGCCTTCGCCCTGCTGACCACGGCGATCAAGCTGGCCATCGCCGTGTCGGCTGGTCTGTTCGGGGTGCTGGCCGACACCTATCGCAGCGGCGGCATATCGGGCAAATGGGGGATCGCGGCGGTGCTGGCGGTTGGCGGCCTGGGCGCCTGGGTCGCGCTGTCCCGCGATAGCGGTCGCGCCAGGATTTCCGCTCCGGCGCCATCAAGCCAATCCTGAATGGTCCCGACCATGCAACGCGTGCGTAAATCTCCGCTTCTGCTGACCACCGACCAGAAGCGGATCCTCTGGCATATCCGCACCCAGGGGCCGATGCCGCGTTCGCGTCTGGCCGACGAGCTGGGCATGCACAACGCCGCCATCACGCGGCTGGCGCGCGAGCTGATCAACCTCGGTTGCCTGGACGAGCTTGACGTCCAGGCCACGCAGCGCGGCAGGCCGCTCGTGCCCCTGGGCCTGAGCGGACGCGTAGGCTATGCGGCCGGCGCCATGGCCCATCCGGGGTGGCTGGAGCTTGTCCTCGTGGACTTCGCCGGACAGGTTCTGGTGCGCCACGCCGAGCCGTTCGACAGCCCCGATCCTCGCGCCTTCATCGAGCGCATCAGCGAGAAGCTGCAGGCGTTGGCGGGGCGGACCAGCCTGATCGGCTCCCGGTTCCTGGGGCTGGGGGTTGCGGTGCCGGGCTTCGTGCCGGCCGCCCATCCGCGCCGGCGCTGGACGACCCAGTGGCTGGCCGGCTGGCGGGATATCGACCTGCCCGACTTCTTCGAGGATTGCCTGGGCCTGCCGGTCTGGACCGAGAACGAGAGTACGCTGGCGGGCCTCGCCGACTTTCACGACCACGGCCTGGCGCGGGATTTCAGCTCTGCCCTCTCGTTGTTCGTGGGGCACGGGGTGGGGGGATGCATCGTCTCGCGGCGCGACATCCTGAGCGGCGAGTTCGGCAACGCCGGGGACGTCGGACAGCTGTTTCCCGACCTGGACAAGCCGCGACCGTCTGGCATCGACCTGGTGCGTGAGATCAACGCCGCTGGCGGCAACCTGCGGTCGCTGCACGAGGTCGCCGACGGTCTCGAGGTCCATGCGGCGGTGATCGACGCCTGGGTCGAACGCGCGACCGAACAGTTGCTGACGCTGGTCTACAGCGGCTTTGCCTGGATCGATCCCGGCGCGATCCTCGTCACGGGATCGATCCCCCAGCCCATCCTGGAAAAGATCGGGGCGCGGGCGAGGCTTGCGCCGTGGCCCTCGGCGCGGGCCCGCCCGCCCATCCACGTCACCAAGCTTGGAAGCTGGGCCATCCCGATCGGCGCCGCCCTGTTGCCCATGCACGACCTCATCGTCATTCGCGCTTGATCCCGGTCCAAGCGGCGCGGCGGCTGATTAATTTCAGTTTAAATAAATAAAAGCGTCACCCCCGTGGGCGAAAGGGCCTGCGCGAACTATCAGTCATGGGGATCAGGCGTGAAACCGAGATATCTGACGACCAGCGCAATCGCGCTCGTTCTGGCCTGCGCTGCGGCGTCGGCGCAGGCGACGGAGCCCGGCCGCGTCGAGGCCTTCGCCGGCGATGAAAAGGTGTCCGAAGTCGTGATCACCGGCCTGCGCTCGGCCAACAAGGCCGCGATCGACACCAAGCGCCAGGCGACCAACATCATCGACGCGGTCAGCGCTGACGATGTGCGGGCCCTGCCGGACGGGACGGTCGTGGAGGCCCTGAAGCGCATTCCCGGGGTGGCGGTCTTTCCCTCGAACGACAATGAGCACACTCAGGACGAGTCGATCACCCCGGCGCTTCGGGGTCTGGGCCCGGCCTATAACAACGTGACGATTGACGGGCTGGCCGTGGCGTCTCCCGGTACGCCCAACGGGGTCATCGGCAATATTGCCCGTGGCGTGCGCCTGGACATCCTGCCCACATCGATGATCTCCCAGCTGCAGGTGGTGAAGACCTTCACGGCCGATCTGGACCCCAACGCCGTTGGCGGGGCGATCAACATCGTCACGCGCAGCGCCTTCGAGGACGGCGGTGCGCGCTTCCTGACGATGGACGGCGCGCTGGGCTTTTCCAGTGACGTGGGCAAGCCGCACAAGCAGGACAGACCCGGCTATCGCCTCAACGCCACCGGCAGCACGACCTTCGGTCCCGACGACAAGTTCGGCTTCACGCTCTCGGGCAACTACGAAACGCTGTCCAGCTACACCGAGCAGCACGCGACCTTCGACACCGGCTTCTATAATTTCTACGACGACAAGGGCCAGCGGATCACGGGCAGCGGCCAGGGCAACGGCGTCGCCGTCCCAAACCAGGACCGCTACTGGTTCAATCCGACGACGCGCAAGCGCTGGGGGCTGACGGGAAAGCTCGAGTTCCAACCCAGCGAGACGTTGGAGGCCTATGTCCTGGGCGGCTACTACAACTTCAAGACCCACTACGAGCGCAACGAGGTGGAGCTGTCGCTTGCGCCCAATTCCCAGGCCACGGTTCTGGATCAGACCGCGACGACCGGTCGCTACGCCACCGGCGGCGTTCGCATCGGCTATATCGACGATCGCATCGACCAGACGACCAAGGTGGTCCAGGCCGGTGCGACCTGGCGTCCGGCGCCCGGCCATGTGGTGACGCTGCGCGGTAGCGCATCGCGAGCGACCTATGATGAACGCTATCCGATGTTCAAGTACACCACCGGCGTCACCCGGCGCGCGCCGGGGGTGTCGGGGACCTCGCAGGTCGGCGTCACCGATTTCGCCTTCGGCTACGACACCTCAAACTTCGATTTCCGCTACATCCTGCCGGTCGCCGCCTACAATAACCTGAGCAACTACTCGCTGCAGTATTACCGGCCCTTCGTGGCGCGCAACGCTGATGACACGCTCTATACGGCGCGCGTTGACTACGCCTTCAATCGCGACAGGGATGATCGCGGCTTCGGTTTCGGTGCGGGCGTTTCCTACAGCGACGATAGCGCCGCCTATGGTGTCGAGCGGGCCGAGTTCGGCCCCAACACGACCGCCGGGCCGCTGCTGTTGTCGGAGGGCGTGGGATCGTTCGGCCCGGCGTTGCGCTACACCGACGGCCTGCGGCTGATCATGATCGATCCGGTCAAGGCGCTGGCGCAGATGGCCGCACAGCCGTCGTCGGCCTTCAACGAAACCAACCAGACCAGCTTCAACGAGCAGGACGATTTCACGCACCAGGAGCGGACCGTCGGCGCCTACGCCCTTGCGAGCTATCGCACCGACACCTTCTCCCTCGAGGGCGGGGTGCATCTGGACGACACGAAACAGAGCACCGTCGGCAAGGTCCGGGTCTCGGGCGTGTTCAGAGATGCGCCGGCCAGCTCCAGCTATGACTTCGTCCTGCCCTCCGCCATTGGGGTCTGGCACGTGACGCCGTCGCTGGACTTGCGCGTCGGGGCCAGCCAGACCATCGGCCGCCCCAGCTACGACACCCTGGCCTCGCGGAGCGCGATCACGTTTGTCGATGCGATTGACGAGGGCAATCCCAATGCGCAGGGCGTCACGGTCTCGGTGGGCAATCCCAACCTGAAGCCGCGCCTCTCGACCAACTACGACCTGTCGCTGGAATGGTCGCCGTCGCGCAAGTATGGCGGGATCGTCGCCCTGGCCGTGTTCAAGAAGGACATCGAGGACGAGATCTTCACCTCGACGACGGTCGGCTACGCCTACCAGGGCGTAACCTATGCCAACGCCCGGGTCAGCCAGCCGCTCAACGCCTCCGGCGCCAGCGTCAAGGGCGTGGAAGTGAACGCCATCCTCAACTCCCTGGGCTTCGTCCATTCCGCGCTCAAGGACTTCGGGGTCAGCGCCAACGCCGCCATCTACAAAGGCAAGCTGGTGGTGCCGTTCGGCGCTGGCCAGAGCCGCACCATTGGCAACCTGGTCAATCAGCCGGACGACACTCAGAACGCCAGCCTCTTCTACGCCCGCAAGCAGCTGGAGTTGCGCGCGGCGTGGAACCGGCAGGGACGATCGCTGCGCGCCATCCAGAGCGACGTCTACTGGCAGGACCTCTACTGGGCGCCGCGCAGCCAGCTGGACCTCTCGGGCAGCTACCACTTTGACAACGGCCCGACCGTGTTTGTGCAGGCCTCCAACATCACCAAGAGCCGTACGGTCTCCACGACGGGACCCGGCAAGGACCTGCTGCGCAACAACTTCACGGTGCCGATGACGCTGTGGGTGGGCATGCGCTTTACGCCGCGCTTCCGCTGATCGGCTTCGCCCGCGCCGTTTGGTCGGCGCGGCGGTTCTCCCCAGGATAAACACATGACCTACGGTTTGCTGGCGCGACGTTGCGCCGGAAGTCTTGCGCTGGCCTGGCTCGCCGCCATGGTGTCTCTGGTCCCAACCTCCGCACAGCCGCTACAAGGCGTGGCCGAGCGCCTCGCCGATCCTCGCCCGCTGGTCGTCGCGCATCGCGGCTGTTGGCGGCAGCCCGCCGAAAACGCCATCTCGGCGATCGAACATTGCGCCGACCTCGGCGTCGACATGGTCGAGATCGACCTACGGGCCACGCAGGATGGCGTGATCGTTCTGCTGCATGACGCCTCGCTGGACCGCACGACCAATCTGCAGGGCGTGTTGCGAGAGACGCCCTACGAGGTGGTCAAGGCGGCGCGGCTGCGCGAAGGCATGGGCGGCCCCGACGCGCCTCTGACCGACCAACATGTCGCGACCTTCGAGCAGGTCCTCGACGCGGCGAAGGGGCGGGTGCTGCTCTTCCTCGACATCAAGGACCCGATCCATGCCCAGGTGCAGCAACTGGTGCGAAGCCACGGCATGGAGCGGCAGGTGCTCTATTCGGTGAACCGCAGCTTCGGCCCCGCGCTCTTTGCTGGCCTGCCGATGGAGCAGACGGCCCTCATGCCGAAGTTCGACCAGTATCAGGAGGGCCGGTGCCTGGTCGACAGGGATCCGGCGCCGGATATGGCCAGGTTCGAGACCCTGCATGCGCCCGTGTTCGAAGTGGTGTTCTGCGACGACGCCTATCTGGCCCGCGTTCGCGCCCGGGCGGGAAGGGCGGGCCTCTGGGTGAATGCGCTGGGACCGCGCTTCATGGCCGGTCGGGAGGAGGGTGACGCGCTCTCACGGCCCGACGCGATCTGGGGCGTGCTTCTCGACCGTGGCGTAACTGCCGTTCAGACCAATTTCCCAGAGCAGTTGTTGGCCTATCTCAAAAGGACGGGCAGGCGATGATCCGGAACTCGCGCCCCCCGTACTAAGGCTTCAGCGGGAGCGATCATTCGCTGCGGCTGCCTGGCCAAGGTCGTGTCTCTGGCGTTCAGATCCCAGGGCGAACTCTGGGGAGCCGTCGCTATCGACGGCTCCCCAGCAGGACGCTACTTCGCGCCGGCGACCATCAGGATCTGGGCCATGGTGGTGGCGATGCTCTCCACGTCGCGGTCCTTATTGACCTCCATGCCTTCCTCAAGCGAGTGGCCGCGGAAGGTCACAAAGCCTGCCCCCAGGGTGACGGCGGGCTTGCCCAGGCTCATCGGGATGTTGGCGTCGGTCGAGCCGGCCACATAGCCCATCGGCTTGCCCAGGGCGTCGCCGACGGCCGCCAGCTTCTGGACGAACGGGCTGGAGATGGCGGTCTCGCCCACCGGACGGTCGCCGACCATCTTGTTGTCCAGACTGATCACGCCACGCTTGGTCGAGCGCGCCGCGTTCTCGGCCGCCACCGCCTTGGGCAGGATGGCCAGGTAGGCGTCCTCCACGGCCTTCAGCTCGGCCGCGCCCGACGAGCGCATGTCGACCGTCATGGCCACCGCGAACGGGATCGAGTTCACCGAGGTGCCGCCTTCCAGCAGGCCGATATTGTAGACCGTGCGTGGGTCGCTGGGGACCTTCAGTTCGCCGAACTGACGGGCCGCGTCAGCCAGGGCGAAGGCCGGGTTGACCGTGCCGAAGTCGCCCATGCTGTGGCCGCCCGGACCCTTGAACGTCGTCTTGTAGCGCTTGGAGCCGACGCCGCCGTTGACGATCACGGTTGGGCCGCTGGGTTCCAGCGAGATGAAGGCGTCGATCTTGTCCTTGTAGCGGCCCTTGAAGAACAGCTCCTTCATGCCGCGCAGGTCGCCGGGGCCTTCTTCGCCGACGTCGCCGACGAACAGGATGTCGCTCGTCGTCTGGATGCCGGCGGCGTTGATGGCGCGCAGAATGGCCAGGATCGAGCCGAGGCCGACGGTGTCGTCGCCGATGCCGGGGGCGTACAACTTGTCGCCGTCGCGGCGCACCTTCACGTCAGTGCTGGCTGGGAACACGGTGTCGAGGTGGGCGGCCACCACCAGCAGTCCGCCGCCGGTTCCCTTGCGCAGACCCATGACGTTGCCGGCTGCATCGGTCTCAAGCTCGGTCAGGCCCTCCTTGGCCAGCATGGCCAGGAACGCCTTGCCCTTTTCGGTCTCGCCGAAGGGCGGGGCCGGGATTTCGGTCAGGGTGACGATGTCGGCGACGGTCTGATCGTAGCCGGTCGCCAGGGTCGCCTTGGCGGTCTTGAAGGCCTTGCCGGCCATCAGGGCCTTGGCCTGCTTGGCGAACGGCGAGGTCGGGGCCGGCGGCTTGACGTTGCCGAAGTCGACCTGAGCCGGCTTGGCCGGGGTTTGGGCCAGGGCGGGCGCGGCGACGGCGCAGAGGAGGGCGGCCAGGGCCGCCGAGGTCATGCGGTTCTTCATCGGATTGATCTCTTTTGAACTGTAAGCGGGGTCAGAAGGTGCGGCGGACGGTGACGCCCACGGTGCGGGGCGTCAGGCTGACGACCTGATCCAGAGCGCCGGCGGCCGAGGTGATCGAGACCGGGCCGACCGAGTTGGTCAGGTTCTGGGCGAAGGCGTAGGCGCCCCAGCCGTCGCCCTCGACGCCGACGCGAGCGCCGACGACCGTGTAGGACGGGACCTTCTCGTAATAGACGAAGCTCGGACGGAACTGCGAAGCGGTCCCGCCGGTGTAGCTGGCGTCCAGGTGGATCAGGCCGCTCAGGCCGTCGCTGATCGGCCACACGTAGTCGGCGTTCAGCGAGCCGCTGAACTTCGGCACGAACGGCAGGCGGTCGCCGGCCAGGCCGGTCGAACCCGACACCGTCACCGACGAGTTGGTCATGTCCTCGGTCAGCTTGGCGTCGGACACGCCGATGGCGCTGCTCAGGGTCAGGCCCGTCATCGGCCGCAGGGTGGTTTCCAGCTCGAAGCCGCGAATGCGGGCCGCGCCGGCGTTGGTGATGATGAAGAAGTTGGCGCCGACGTTCGCTTGCGCCTGAACCTGGATGTTGTTCCAGTCGATCTGGTAGGCTGACAGGTTCACGGTCAGGCGGCGGTCGAACCAGTCGCTCTTGATGCCGCCTTCGTAGTTCCACAGGCTGTCAGGCTGGAACGCCACCAGGCCGCTGGTCAGGCCCGGAATGTTGTTGGCGCCGCCGGGGCGGAAGCCCTTCGAGGCCTGGGCATAGAACATCAGCGACTTGCTGACCTCGTAGCTGACATTGACCCGGTTGACCCAGCCCTTGGCGCTGGCGTCGACCTGGCTGAAGGCGGTGATCGGCGAGTTGGAGATGACGTTGCCGATGGTCACCGCGCCGGAGACGGTCTTGTCGTAATCGAAACGGCGGGCGCCGCCGGTGACGGTCAGGGCGTCGGTGACGTGATAGGCCAGTTCGCCGAAGAAGGCGGTCTGCTTGACGTCGTTGTCGATGAAGCGCGCGCCCAGGGCGTCGAAGGGCTGGATGGCCATGCCGGTGGTGGCGTCGGCGCGGGTCTGGATGCTGTCGACATGGTCCTTGCGGGTTTCGTAGTAGACGCCGCCGGTCCAATCGAGCTTGTCCTCGAACAGGCTGCCGCTCATCCGCACTTCATGGGTCCAGGTCTCCAGGCTCATCGGCTGCCACGAGACGGCCGGACCGCGCGAGTCCGCCCAGGCGGTGTACTGGCCGAGCTGGGCGCTGGAGCAGCTCGTCCCGGACAGGCCGAAATACCGGCCGCAGGCGGCGGCGCTGGTGCGGTTGTTGGCGATGTTGTTGGTCCAGTCGCTGTTCCGCAGCATCTTCCACTTGTAGTAGGACGAGGTCGCCGTCAGCGTCGCAAAGTGCAGATCCCACTCGCCGGTGACGTTGTAGAGCGCCAGCTTGGAGTTGCTCTGGGCGACGGTGCGGCGGTCGGACTTGTAGCGGCCCGCAGCGGCGGCCCAGCTGGCCTGGCCGTCGACGGCCTCGTTCTGGAACGCCGCCGTCGCATGGATCTTCAGGTCCTCGACGGGCGTGAAGGTCAGCATCAAGCGGCCGCCACTGGCGGTCGAGCCGTTGATGTTGTCCTGCTTCAAGGGGACGCTGTCGACATAGCCGCCGCGCTCTTCGCGATACAGCACCAGGCGGGCGCCCAGCTTGTCCTCGACCAGCGGCACATTAACCATGCCTTTGCCGTAGAAGCCGCCGTCGCCGCCCTTGGTGGTGGTCGCCTGGGCCTCGACCGCGCCGGCGTAGCGGTTGGTGTCGGCCTTGTTGAAGATCACCCGCAGGGTGCCGCCCATCGAGCCCGAGCCGTACAGCGTGCCTTGAGGACCGCGCAGGACCTCGACGCGCTCGACATCGAACAGGTTGACGTCCGGGGTGGTCGAGCCGGCGTCCTGGGTGGTGCCGGTCGGACCGGTCAGCGGGGTCTCGTCGTAATAGAGGCCGGTGGTCGCCTCGCCGGCGCTGCGCACGCCGCGCAGGGTGATACGGCGGTTGGAGGGCGTGCCGCCGTCCAGCGACAGGTTAGGCACCTGGCGGAAATAGTCGTTGATGCCGGTGGCGCCGATGCGGCTCAGCGTGGTTTCGCCGACGGCCGAGATGCTGAGCGGCGTCGCCTGCAGGCTGGTCGAGCGCTTCAGCGCGGTGACGATGACCTCGTCGATGGCGACGGTCGACGGTTCAGCGGTCTGGGCGTGGGCGTCGACGGCGACCAGGGCGGCGAAGGCGCTGGTGGCCAGGGCGGCGCGCCGAAGCGTGCGAAGAGCGATGCGGTTCAAGTTTATCCCCTTTGTTGAGGACCGGCCGTAAGCTCGGTTCCGAGGCGCAAGACGGGCGGGGGGAGATCGCCCTTATGACTTTTTTCACCGTCCGGCGGCGAAGCGCGCGACCGGTCGTGTTGGCGGCAAATTGGGCGCCGGCTGATCAAATGAGCGGCGCGAGCGGGAAACTACGGTCTCGGACCTGGTTCGTCCGCCGCCCGCCGCCCGAGTTCGAATAGCCGAGGGGTTCGACGGGAGAACGAGGTGTCCGGACAATCGGCGTTCAGTCAGGCGGCGTTCGGTCCACGCCAGCCAGACAGCATCGAGCAGATCGTGCGGCGGCACGAGGGCGGGCTGCGGCGGTTCATCGCCGTGCGCGTCGGCGGCGGGGCCGACGTCGACGACCTCGTCAACGAGGTCTTCCTGCGCTTCGCGCGTCGTCCGCCCACCGAAGCCGTCGAGCGCCTGGACGCCTATCTCTTCCAGACGGCGGCTAACCTGATCCGCGATCGCGCCCGTCACCAGAAGGTGCGCCGCCTGGCGGCCGTCGAGATCGAGGAAGACGCCGCCGCCCAGGCGCCGATCTCGCCGGAACAGACCCTGATCGACCGGCAGACCCTGGCTCAGGTCCGCCAGGCCCTGGCCGACTTGCCCGCGCGCACTCGCCACGTGTTCCTGCTTTACCGGATCGACGGACTGCGGCATCAGGCCATCGCCGAGGCGCTGGGCGTGTCGGTCAGCACCGTGGAGGGTGACGTGCGCAGGGCGATGGCTCATCTGACCCGACGGGTTCGCCGACCATGACGCCCGCATCGCTTTCGCCGGCCAATGACGGCCTTGACGACGTCTACGATAGGGCGGCCGTCTGGCATGAGCGCCGGCGCGCGTCCTCCTGGAGCGCGGCCGAGGCGGCGGCGCTGGACGTCTGGCTGGACGCCGATCCCGAGCACGCCGAAGCCTATGCCGCCATGGGCGAGGTGGATGGCTATTTTGACGACGCCGTCGTCACGGATGGTCTCGAGCGCGAGCTGGCCGAAGCGCGCGCCAAGTTCGCACGCGGCAGGGCGCGCAACGGGCGTCGCGCCTTCGGTCTGATGGCGGCCGGGCTGGCCGGTGTCGCGGTTCTGGCCGGCGCTGGCGGCTGGGCCTGGTGGCAGGCTGGCGTGTCGGAGCAGGCTTTCGAGGCCGCGCCCGGACAGCGCAGCGCCGTGGTGCTGGCGGACGGCTCACGCGTGATGCTGGACGGCGGCGCGCGCATCTCCGCCCGGATCGATCGACGCGGTCGCGATATCGTCCTGACGAGCGGACGCGCCTTCTTCGACGTCGCCCATGATCCCGCGCGTCCCTTCGAGGTCAGCGGTGGCGGGCGCGTCGTGCGCGCTCTGGGCACGGCCTTCGAGGTCGACCTGACCCCGACCGCCGACGCTTACCGTGTCGCGTTGCTACGCGGCCGGGTGCGGGTCAGCGGCGGCGGCGACCCGGCGGTCGAGCTCGATCCTGGCCAGGTTCTGTCTGCGGACGCCAAGGGACGCCAAGCCGTGTCCTCCGCCGACGTCGCGGCGTCGACGGCTTGGCGCGAGGGACGGCTACTGCTGCGCGGCGACGCCCTCGAAGACGCGGCGGCGGAGATCAATCGACGCGGCGGTCGCCGGATCGTGGTGCGGGGCGCGGCCGGTGATCTCAAGGTCAGCGGCGCGTTCGGGAGCGACGACCCTCTGGCGTTCGCGCGAGCGGTCGCTGTCATTCACAGCCTGACGATCGAAGAGGCGGCTGACGGTTCGATCGTCATTTCGCGGTCCAAGGACGTCGGTGCGGCGGACTAACCGCGCCGCCTGGGCGCTGGCCGGCGCCGTGCTGCTGACGCCCGCGTCGGCGGCCCTGGCCGCTCCGCTGGGCGTTCAGATCAGGCCAGGCCCCCTGGAAACCGCTTTGCGCGCCTATGCCGACCAGACCGGCATTGACGTGCTGTTCGCCCCCGAGACGGTGGCCGGCCTACGCTCGCCCGGCGGGCGTGACCTGGTCGAGCCCGAGGCCGCGCTTCGCCGCCTGCTCCAGGGAAGCGGCCTGACCCTGCGCCGGATCGGTCCGCGCGCCTTCGCGGTGGTGTCGACTTCGGCGCGTCGTGAACCGCCGTCTCGCGCGAGCGCCGGCGCGTCTTCGACGGATCCCAGCGCGTCGCTGGATACGGTCCTCGTCCAGGCTCGTCGTCGCGAGGAGCGATTGATCGACGTGCCGGCCTCGGTGGCGGCGGTGTCCTCGGCCGAGCTGTCGCGGCTGGGCGGCGAGGGTGTGATGGCGTTGCGGCGCGCGGCGCTGGGCCTGACGGCGGCCGGCCAGGTGTCGGTCGAGACGCCGACCCTGGTGATCCGTGGCCAGCGCCGGGCCACCGCCGGGGAGTCGGCGCTGTCGGTGATCACCTATGTCAACGAAGCGCCGCTGCCCAACAACGGCTCGATCCTACCGTCGTTCGACCTCTCGGAAATCCAGGTGCTGCGGGGACCGCAGGGCGTGCTGTTCGGGCGCAACACCACCGGCGGGGCGCTGCTGATCCGCACTGTGGAGCCGGGGCAGGAGGGGCGGGCGCGCCTCACCTTCGGCTCGTACGGCCTGCGTGAGATCGAGGCGGCGGCCGACCTGACGCCTGAAGGCGCGCCGATCGCCGTCCGGTTGGCGCTCTATGGGCTGAAGCGTGGCGGGGTGGTCGAGAACCTGGGCGTCGGCGGCGATCTCGATGATCGCAACCAAGCGGCTGCTCGCCTGTCGCTGGCCTGGCGTCCCGGTGGCCCGCTTTCGGCCCTGTTGGTGCTGGACGGCTTCCGGGCCCGGGAGACGGGCAGCGCGGCGATCCTGTCGGGGACCTATCCCAATCCGCCAGACGTGACGGGCGGCGGCAACGCTCGCACGCCGGAGGCGTCGCCCTATTTCGACTGCGGCCAGCCGGGCTGCGACATCGACATCGCCCTGGCCCGGCAGCGAGCGCGGGGACCGCGCCAGACCGAGATCGACCTTGCGCCGCGCTCGGATCGCCGCAACGACGGCGCGACCCTGCGGCTGGACTGGCGCGAGGGCGAACTGGCCGTGCGCTCCGTCACGGCCTATCGGCGCAGCGTGCTGGACAGCGCGCTGGACACCGACGGCTCCACGATGCCGCTGAACGAGATCGTCCGGCACATCGATCTTGGTCAATTCACTCAGGAACTGCGGGCCAGTCGGACCGGTGAGCGCACGACCTGGCAGACTGGCCTGTTCTACATGTCGACCCAGCCGATCGGCGTGCAGAAGACCCTGTGGATCAGCGCCGTCACGCCCAGCAATCCGGCGCGGGCGGAGTTTCAGTATCGCAGCGGCGACAGCCTGGCCGGCTTCGTCGACGTCACGCGCCGGTTGGGTCGCGGGTTCGAGGTGGAAGGCGGCGTGCGCTATACGCGCGACATTTCGCGGGCCTGCCTGGTGCGGTTGCCCACACCGGTCCCTGACGTGTCGGAGGCGGCGTGCGGGCCGGCCGGGCGCGCCCAGTCCTCCGCCCCGACCTGGACCCTGGGACTGACCTGGCGCAGCGAGGCCGTTCTCACGCTGTACGCGGTCACGCGGCGGGGCTATCGGGCCGGCGGGGTCAATGCGCCGACCTTCGGGTCTCTGCTGGACGCCTATCAGGTCTACGCACCCGAGCGCCTCACCGACATCGAGCTCGGCGTGAAGTGGGCCGGCGAGTATGGCGGCTGGCGTCATCGGGTGGACCTGGCGCTGTTTCGCGGCTGGTCGCGCGACGTCCAGCGGGCGCTGTTCCCGGCCGAGAACTTCGACGGCGACAGCATCGCCGCGAATGATCCGCCCAATCTGATCATCAATGCCGGCGCCGCCCGGATCAGCGGCGTGGAGTTGGGCTGGCGAGGGCGCTGGAACGAGCGGTTGACGCTCTCGGCCTCGGCGACCCTCACCGAGGCGCGGTTCACCGCCCTGAAGGTGCCGGCCGTTCTGGCGAGTTTGTCGCCTACCAATCCGGCGTCGCTGAGGTTTTCCTATTCGCCGCCCTACACCGTGCGCCTTGGGACCGAATGGCGCGTGGCGGACAGCGATCGATTTGGCCGCTGGACGGTTTGGGGAGACGCTTTCCAGAGCGGTCGCATTCGCTATGTCGAGCGGGCCCGCGACAGCAATGGCCTGCAAAAGGCCTTCGCTCTCGTCAATCTGGGGCTATCGGTCCAGCCGCCCGGTCGCGACGACATCACGGCTTCGATCGCCATCGACAACCTGTTCAACGAGATCTACGCCGCCGGTGGCGGTGCGATCACGCCTGCCATCAGCGCGACGTCGCTGATCTATGGCGAGCCGCGTGTGGTTTCTGTTTCGCTGGGAGCGCGGTTCTGACGCGCCGCTCTTGAGCGTCTGGCGGATCGTTGCGCGTATGATCTCAAGCCGGACCCAAAAGAGGCGAAGACCGTTTCTGAGGAGCGGACACGTTTTGTAGTACAGCTGTCGTGCGGGCGAAGGCCGCATCGGTGTATCGCCCGGGCTCGAGATGAACGTGTTACTTTCAACGGGTTAGCGGCGCGATCGCGACCTGCCATCACCTGCCGCCTGCTGGCGCAAGACGACAACCGGAACCCAAGGGGCGGTATTCGACTTGAGCTGGGGTCGCCAGGCGAGGACGGGGCGCGGGGCAGGGGATTGAGGCGGACGTGGCGGCGACCGAGCGTATCGGGTTTAGAGAGGCGGCGGGGTGGCTGTCGGAGATCGTGGGTCCCGACGTCGCCTATGTGAGGCTGGGTATAGTCTACACCTTGGCGATCAGCCTGATGTCGCTGGCCACGCCCATTTCGGTGCAACTGCTGATCAACAGCGTGGCCTATATCGCCCTGCCGGCGCCGTTGTGGACGCTGTCGGGCGTACTGCTGCTGCTGTTGCTGATCGTGGCGGCCTTGAGCGCCCTGCGGGTCTATCTGATGGCGGCGTTCGAGCGACGCGTGTTTTCACGCGTGGTCGCCGAGATCACGATCCGGGCCGTGCATGCGCAGAACCCCTTCTTCGGCGACGCCAGCCGCGGGGACCTGTTCAATCGCTACTTCGATCTGACGGTCGTCCAGAAGGCGGTGCCGGGGCTGGTCATCGGCGCCTTCACCATCGTGTTGCAGGCCATGGTGGGTCTGACGGTGACCAGTTTCTACCATCCGTTCTTCCTGGCCTTCAACGTCATGCTGATCTTGGCGGTGGTGATGGTGTGGTTGACCTGGCGGCGCGGCGCGATCACCGGAGCGGTGGCGCTGAGCCACGCCAAGCACAACGCCGCCCGCTGGCTTGAGAGCGTCGGCGGCTCCAACGGCTTCTACAAGTCCAGCCGCCATCTGGCCTTCGCCATGGATCGCTCCGAAGCGATGACCGCCGCCTATGTCGGCGCGCACAAGCGCTATTTCCGGTCCAGCTTCGCCCAGACCCTGAGCTATCTGCTGATCTACGCCATCGCCAGCGCCGCGCTGCTGATGCTGGGCGGCAACCTGATCCTGCGGGGCGAACTGTCGATCGGCCAGTTGGTCGCGGCCGAGCTGATCCTGTCGGGCGTGTTCTACGGCGTGTCGCAACTGGGCTATTATCTCGACACCTTCTACGACTTGGTGGCCAGCGCCGAGGAGCTGTCGCTGCTGTTCTCCATTCCCCAGGAAAAGCCGCCGGCCAAGGGCGCGGGGGCGCCCAGCGACGGCGCGCTGCGACTGATGGACGTCAAGCTCGACGATGCGCGGTTCGACTTCGCCCTGAAGGCGGGCGAGCAGCTGGTGATGGTCGCCGGACCCGGCGTGGAGCGTAAGCTGGCCCTGGTGCTGAAGCGCCATGTCCACCCTCAGCGTGGCCTGGTGTCGATCGGCGGAGCGGACCTGGAGTCGCTCGACATGTACCTCCTTCGCTCCCAGGTGCTGGTGCTGGACCGGCCGACGATCGCCGAGGTCACGATCCGCGAGTATCTGGCGATGGCCGCCGCCCAGGTCACGGCCGCCCAAATGCTGGACGCCCTGGCCATGGTCGGTCTGCAGGAGCGGATCGCGCAGCTGCCCAAGGGGCTGGACACGCCGCTGGCGGCGACCGGCCACCCCCTCAGCCTCGGCTCGATGATGGCGCTGCGGCTGGCCAATGCCCTGCTGGTGGCGCCCAAGCTTCTGGTGCTGGGGCAACTCTACGACCTGTTACCATCGCAGATCCTGGCGAAGGTGCTGACAGTGATCAAGCAACGCGGGACCACCACCTTGCTGTTCACCGGCCGCCCCGAGGACATAGCGCTCGACGGCTGGTTCCACCTGGGTCTCTCCGAGCAGCGCCGCTTCGCATCGCTTGACGGACTTCAGGCCTATATGGCCGAGCGGGGGGAAGCGCATGCCCTACCGTCCTGAGCATCTGGCGCACTTCAAGACCCTGGCGCAGCAGCGTCCGCCCCGCGTGGTCATCGCGATGGGCTGGATGGTCGCGGTCGGGATCGTGGTCTCGCTGTTCATCCTCTTCTTCGTGCCGTGGATGCAGACCGCGCAGGGCAGGGGCCTGGTGGCCGCGCCGGATCCGACCGATCGCGCCCAGGAGGTCTCGGCCCTCGTCGGCGGGCGGGTCGAGCGCTGGTTCGTTCACGACGGTCAACATGTCGACGCCGGCGACCCCATCGCCCAGATCGTCGACCTGGATCCGAACCTGCTGACCCGCCTCGCCGAGGAGCGGGCCCAGGTCGAGGCCGAGATCGCGGCCGTGCGCCAGGCCCAGTCGGTGGCCAATATCGACGTCGGCCGTACGCGCCAGTTGCTGGCCGAAGGCCTGGCCGCGCGCCGGGACTTCGAGCAGGCGCAGATCAAGGTCGCCGACGCCGCGGCCAAGCTCGCCGAGTCGCGCGCCAAGCTGAACCGCATCGACGTGCAGCTGAACCGCCAGTCGGCTCAACTCGTCACAGCGCCGCGCGACGGCCGCATCCAGAACCTGAACGCTGCGGCGGGCGGCGGTCTGGTGTCGGCCGGCACCGTCCTGGCCGTGGTCGCGCCCGAGCGCGTGGAGCGGGTCGTCGAGCTCTATATCGACGGCCGAGACGTCCCGCTGGTGCGCCCTGGCCGCGCGGTTCGGCTGGAGTTCGAGGGCTGGCCCGCCATCCAGTTCAGCGGTTGGCCGGTGATCGCCCAGGGTTTGTTTGACGGCCGGGTCCGATCGATCGACCCCACGGCCGCGCCTTCGGGCCTTTTCCGGATCCTGGTCGAGCCGACGCCGGGCAAGCCCGCCTGGCCGGAAGCGCGCTTCGTCCGCCTCGGCGGCAAGGTGCGCGGCTGGGTGCAGGGCGAGACGGTGTCGGTCGGCTATGAACTGTGGCGTCAGCTCAACGACTTCCCCCTTGACTTCGGCCAGGGCGTCGGACCGACGGCGTCGGCTGCGACCGGGTCGAAGAGCGAGGACAAGGGCGGAACGAAGTAATGATCCGACTCTGCATGGCGCTGGTCCTGATCGTCGCCGCGCCCGGCGCAGCCGTCGCTCAGGCGCCGCTGACCCTGGCCGAGGTGTTGCGCGCGTCCTTGCGCGCCTCGCCGCAGATCGTCGAGCAGCTGGCGCGCGAGCGTCAGGCGCGCAGCCGCGCCCTGACCGCCGAGGGGGCCTTCGACACGGTATTCGACGTGGAAAGCCGTTCGCGGGTGCTGGGCTATTACGACGGCGCCGTCGTCGAGGGCCGCGCGACCCGGCCGTTCACCGACAACGGCGGTTATGTCTACGGCAACTATCGGGTCTCGCGCGGCGACTTCCCGGTCTACGAGGACGAGAAATATACCAACAAGGTCGGCGAGGCGAAGATCGGCGTGCTGTACGCGCTGCTGCGTGATCGCCTGATTGACGAGCGCCGTACGCGCCGCGTCGTGGCCGCGTCCGACATCGACGTCGCCCGCTTCGAGCGTAATGCGGTCGAGATCGGCGTGCAGACCCGCACCGTCGTCGCTTATCAGAACTGGGTGGTGGCGGGCCTGAGGCTGCGAACCTATCGCGACCTCCTGACCCTTGCCGAGAGCCGGCGCGGGGCGATCCAGCGTCAGGTGCAGCTGGGCGCCAAGCCCGACATTCTGCTGACCGAGAACGACCAGAACCTGGTGCGCCGCCGCGCGCTGGTGGTTCGGTCCGAAGGCGACTTCCAGGCGGCGGCCAATGCGCTGTCGCTCTACTACCGCGACGAGGGCGGTCAGCCGGTGGTAGTCGATGCTGGGCGGCTGCCGCCCGACGCCCGCGCGCTGTCCGGCGTGAAAACCGCCGCGACGGGGGGCGATCCCGCGGCGGTCCGTCCCGACCTGCAAGGCGTGCTGGCGCGTGTCGACCAGTCGCTGGCCCGGCTGGCTCTGGCGGAGAACGACCTCAAGCCGCGCTTCGACCTGCGCGCCGAGGTGGGCAAGGACATCGGCGCTGAAGGGCTCGGCGGCTCCAGCCGCACGCCGACCGAGGCGGTGGTGGGCTTTCGCTTTTCCGTCCCGCTGCAGAACCGCGCGGCCAAGGGCAAGCTGGCCGAAGCGCGCGCCGACATCGAGGCCCTGCAAGCGCGTAGCCGGTTCCTGCGCGACCAGATCGCGGTCGAGGTCGACGGGATCGGCGTGGCGCTGAACGCCGCCGAGCGTCTGGCCGAGACCGCCGAACAGGAGTTCGTTCTGGCCGATCGCCTGGCCGTGGCCGAACGTCGCCGGTTCGAGCTTGGGTCCAGCGACTTCTTCCTGGTCAATCAGCGCGAAGAGACCGCGACGGATGCGGCGGTCCGCCTGATCGAGGCGAGAGGCCGGATTGCAGCCGCCCGGGCGGATCTGGCGGCGGCGACCGCCGACCGTGCGGCCCTGGGGCTCGATGGCGCCAACTAGCGCCCTTGCGGACTTGCAGGCTTGGGCCGACCTATTCGGTGGTCATCCAGCATCGCTGAGCGCGACGAGCGCGCGTCCCGGTCCTGTTCGCAATTAGGCGCTTGGCGTGTACAAGAGGCCTGCAGTGAGCGTGTCTTTCGCACCTCGAATTCAGCTACCTCATTGAAATCCTTGGGTCGATTTCTGTTCGTCCAATTCTCCTGCGGAGGTGTTGGCGCGGAAAATATTGAATAAAATAAAACGCTTATGACGAAATTTTCCGTTGCTCCCATGATGGATTGGACCGATCGGCATTGCCGGTCGCTGCATCGCATCCTGTCCAGCCGTGCGCTGCTCTATACCGAGATGGTGACCAGCGGCGCGGTGGTGCATGGCGATCGGGAGAAGCTGCTGGGCTACGATCCGGGTCAGCATCCGGTGGCGCTGCAGTTGGGCGGCTCGGATCCGGCCGAGCTGGCGCAGGCGGCCAGGATCGCCGAGGACTACGGCTATGACGAGGTCAATCTGAACGTCGGCTGCCCGTCAGACCGGGTGCAGAGCGGCCGCTTTGGCGCCTGTCTGATGCGTGAGCCCGATCTGGTGGCCGAGTGCATGGCTTCCATCAAGAACGCGGTGACAGTCCCGGCGACGGTGAAATGCCGGATCGGGGTCGATGACCAGGATCCGGAGGAGGCGCTGTTCACGCTCGTCGATGCTTGCGCGGCGGCGGGGATCGACGGTTTTGTGGTCCACGCTCGCAAGGCGTGGCTGAAAGGCCTGTCTCCGAAAGAAAACCGGGACATCCCGCCGCTGGACTACGATCTGGTCTATCGCCTCAAGCGCGAGCGGCCGAACCTGACCATCGCCATCAACGGCGGCGTGCCTGATGTCGACGCGGCGCTGGAGCATCTGGCCAAGGGCGTGGACGGGGTGATGCTGGGCCGCGCGGCCTATCACGAGGCCGGGCTGCTGGGCGAGGTCGACCGGAGGGTGTTCGGGATGGACGTGGCCGACGTCGACAGCTTCACGGCGGTCGAGGCCTACCGTCCCTATCTGGCGCAGCAACTGGCGGCCGGCGTGCATCTGGCGGCGATGAGCCGGCACATGCTGGGGCTGTTCCACGGCCTGCCGGGCGCGCGAGCGTGGCGGCGCATCCTGACGGTCGAAGGCGTCAAGGCTGGCGCGGGTCTGGAGGTCGTGGATCGGGCCCTGGACGCCGTGCGTGAGGCCCTGGCTGCGCGCGAGGAGCGCGTGGTCGCCTAGTTACGGGTGCAGGATCAGGGAGTTCTGCGTCGCCTCGAAGCGTGAGAGGCGGCCCAGATAGCTCATGCCCAGCAGCGAGTTCTCGAGGCCCTTTTCGATGACCAGGGCGTCGACGTCGCGGATCTTGGTTCCGGCGATGGCGACGCTGGCCAGCTTCACCGAGGCGGCGCGGGTGCGGCCGTCGGCGGTGATGACGTTGTAGTCGTAGTTCAGCTTGCTGGTGTCGATGCCCAGGCGCTGGGCGTCGGCCAGGCTGAGCGAGACGGCGGTGGCGCCGGTGTCGACCAGGAAGCGCACGGCCTTGCCGTCGACAGCGGCCTCGGTCCAGAAGTGGCCGTCGCGGTCCTTGGTGATCTGGGCTGCATTGCCTTCGGCGCCGCCCAGGCTGGGCGCGGTGGCGATCGGCGCACGCAGGCCCGGCTGGCGCAGGTCGTCCAGCGAGACGACGGCCTTGGCCGCGCCCACTGCGGACAGGGCGCCCACAAAAGCGATCGCCGCGAACTTCAACATCGAAGACACCCTGCCATACAGGCTCAATGACCGCTTCTGCGACCGTTGTGTAAATGACTAGCAGGCAGGTGTTTGCAAGGCGTGAATCGGCAGGTCGGATTTCACGTGATGGTTACCAATATCATAACCTGTATATGTGAAGTCTTTTTGCAGCTCTCATTACATCGATTTAATCTGGAATATTACTTCTGTGTAATGCTCATCATGTCCTCGAATTAACTTCAGGAAGCTCCGAGGCGGCGTTATCTCTCCCGACATCGAATTCAAGTGGCTCGATTGAGGGAAAACGCCATGAAGACGCTGATCATTGCGACGCTTGCCGCCGCCTCGCTTGCGGGTGTTGCTCACGCCGGCGCCGTCACCAACCTGCAGTTCCTGGAAGCTGCGCGTTGCCGTGGTCTGGCTGGCTCGGAAAACCTGGGCAAGCTGGACACCGCTGCGCTGGACGCGTTCCTGCGCACCGAGGGGAGCGCTCGCGACCTGGCCGTGCGCACGTCGGCCAAGAACAAGATCGAAGCGGCTCGCAAGGAAGCCGATGCGGCTGAAGGCGACAAGAAGGCCAAGCTGCTGGCCCAGCGCGACGGCGATTGCGCCGCCTACATCAACGCGAAATAGGGCCTAGCCCGCCCGTGTGGCCGCCATCAAGGCGACCATCGGGTCCGGGCGCTCGGGGAGGGCGGCCATGATCGCCGCCCGTTCCTCGTCGCTCAACCTGGCCCAGCCGGCGATCTCCGGCAGGGTTCTGCGACATCCCAGGCAATAGCCCGACGCGCCGTCGACCGCGCACACCTTCACGCATGGCGTGACGATGGGGCGAGGCGGCTTGGCGGATGTCATACCGAAATTCTGAGCGACCCGACGCACGAGCGCAAGCTTCGTGGCGACGGCCGTCTCACGCCTTAAGCCAGACTGGAGAGGAAAGACCCATGCGTAAGTTTGTCACCCTCGTTCTCGCCGCCGCCGCCGTTTCGGCCGCCGCCGCACCCGCCTTCGCCCAGGAGGCCCGCTGGAGCGACGCCAAATTCCTCAGCGCCCAGCGCTGCGCGGGCCTGGCGAAGGCCAAGGGGCTGGAGCCGATCGACGCCAGCGCGCTTGAGGCGCAGATCAAGGCTCAGACGCCCGGCCGCCAGGGTTTGATCCTGGAGCGCGGCGAGGTCGGTCGTGAGCAGGCGATGCGGGCTGGTCGTGCGCCCAGCGAAACGATGAAGGCCAAGCTCCTGGCCGAACGCGCTGCCTGCATCGCCTACGCCACGCCGCAGCTCGCCGCCAATTGACGCCTGGGGGTTGCTTTGGGCGCGGACGGGTTTAAGTCCGCGCTCATGACCTCTTCGCCCTTCGCCGACATCCGCCAACTCGCCGTCTCGCCGCCCGCGCCGGGCCCGTCTCCGACGTTGGAGCAAGGCGGGCGCTTGGCCGAGATCTCGGCCTGGCTGACGGCGTGGAGCGGCAAAAGCCCGCCGGCCGTCAACCGTCCTGTCGTGGCGCTTTATGCGGGCGCGCGCCAGGGCGTCGGCCCCCGCGGCTATGCCCGCGACCGCCTGGAGGCCATCGCCTCGGGCGGGGCCACCGTCTCGCGCATCGCCGGCGTTCAGGGCGCGGGTCTGGAGGCCTTCGACCTGGCCATCGACCGCCCGTCGCCGGACTTCCTTGAAAAGCCCTCGATGAGCGAGAAGGAGGCCGCCGCCACCATGGCCTTCGGCATGGAAGCCCTGGCCAAGCAGCCGGACCTGCTGATCCCCGGCGTCATCGTCGCCGAGCCCGCTCGCACCGCCGCCGCCGTCTGTCTGGCGCTATTTGGCGGTGAGGCTTCGGACTGGTCCGACGATCCCGAGCCGGTCGCCGCCGCCGTGGCGCGCGCCAAGGCCGAGGGCATGGGCGAGGATCCGCTGGAAATCCTGCGTCAGCTGGGCGGCCGCGAGACCGCCGCCGTCGTGGGCGCGATCCTGGCGGCGCGCACGCAGAAGATCCCCGTGCTGCTGGACGGCTATGCCGCCTGCGCCGCCGCCGCCATCGTCCGCGCCGTCGAGCCGGCCGCCATCGACCACTGTCTGGCCGCCCATGTCAGCCCGGCCAAGGGTCACGCGCGCCTGCTCGAGCGTCTCGAGAAGCGGCCGCTTCTGGCGCTCGATACGCCGGACGAAGAGGGTGTTGGGGGCGCGTCCGCCCTGGCTCTGGTGAAGTTGGCCTGCGAGGTTCGCTGAGGTCTGACGGGCAAGCTCAACTGAACGCGGATCATGTTCGCTTCCGTTGACGCTAACGTCATCTTTCCAAACGCTCGTTCGACCGATAACGTGACTCCCGAAACGCCATAACGGCCTCCTGAAGAGGGGCCGATTGAACGGGAGCCCGCCATGAATCTGGACTTCTCGCCCGAGGACGTCGCTTTCCGCGACGAGGTCCGCGCCTTCATCGCCGAGCACTATCCGGCGGGCCTGCGAGACAAGCAGGAAGAAGGCGAGGAGATGGCCAAGGAGGACTTCCTCTCCTGGCATCGCACCCTCGCCAACAAGGGCTGGGTCGCCCCGGCCTGGCCGGAAAAGTACGGCGGTCCGGGCTGGACCTCGGTGCAGCGCTACATCTGGTCGGAAGAAACCGCCCGCGCTGACTGCGTGCCGATCCTGCCATTCGGCATCAACATGGTCGGCCCAGTGATCTACACCTTCGGCACGCCGGAGCAGAAAGAGCGCTTCCTGCCGCCGACCCTGTCGGGCGACATCTGGTGGTCGCAGGGCTATTCGGAACCGGGCGCCGGCTCGGACCTGGCCAGCCTGAAGACCAAGGCCGAGCGCTTCACCGGCGATGACGGCAAGGAATATTACCTGGTCAACGGCCAGAAGACCTGGACCACCCTGGCCCAGCACGGTGACTGGATCTTCTGCCTTGTCCGCACCGACCCGACCGCCAAGATCCAGGAAGGCATCTCGTTCCTGCTGATCGACATGAAGTCGCCGGGCGTCACCGTCCGTCCGATCATCACCCTGGGCGGCGAGCACGAGGTCAACGAGGTCTGGCTCGAGAACGTCAAGGTGCCGGTCGAGAACCGCATCTTCGACGAGAACAAGGGCTGGACCTGCGCCAAGTTCCTGCTGGCCCACGAGCGCAGCGGCATCGCCGGCGTCGCGCGCTCCAAGCGCGGCATCGAGCGTATCCGCCAGATCGCCTCGGCCGAACTCAGCGACGACGGGCAGGCGCTGATCAAGGACCCGATGTTCAAGCGCAAGGTCGCCGAACTGGAGATCGACCTGACGGCGCTGGAATATACCGAGCTGCGCACCCTGGCCGGTGAAGCGGCCGGCAAGGGCCCCGGTCCGGAATCGAGCCTGCTGAAGATCAAGGGCACCGAGATCCAGCAGCGGATCACCGAACTGGTGCTAGAGGCGGCCGGCCACTACGACGCGCCGTACTTCCGTGGCTTCCCGAAGGACGGCGACAACGCCCACCCGATCGGCCCCGACTTCGCCCATCGCGCCGCGCCGACCTATTTCAACGTCCGCAAGACGTCGATCTACGGCGGCTCCAACGAGATCCAGCGCAACATCATCGCCAAGATGGTGCTGGGGCTCTGAGCTGAAACGCTAGCGCCCTTCCTTGCGGGGAGGGGCGCGCCTTCGTCGGACACGTCCTTGGAAGGCCGCTATATGTGCCTCGGGGTTTAAGAGAACAAAGGGATCAGGGATGGATTTCAACTTCACCGAAGAGCAGTCGATGGTCCGCGACACGGTCGCGAGCTTCCTGCAGGACAAGTACGACTTCGAGACCCGCCGCAAGATCGTCAGCTCTGACGCCGGCTGGCGCGCCGACTACTGGAAGGCCTTCGCGGAAGAGCTGGGCATCCTGGGCGCCTCGTTCAGTGAAGAGCTGGGCGGCCTGGGCGGCGGCGCCATCGACAACATGATCATCATGGAAGAGTTCGGTAAGGCGCTGGTCATCGAGCCTTACCTGGGCACGGTGGTGATCGGCGGCGGCTTCATGAAGCACTCGGGTTATGCGGGCGCGGCCTCGGTCATCGAGGGCATCGTCGGCGGCGCGACCACCATCGCCTTCGCCTATGCCGAGCCTCAGGCCCGCTACACCTGGCAGGACCTGAAGACCACAGCCAAGAAGGACGGGGCGGGCTGGACGCTGAACGGCCACAAGGCCGTGGTCGTAGGCGCGCCGTTCGCCACGCATCTGGTGGTCACCGCCCGCACCGGCGGCGCTCAGCGCGACGCCGGCGGCGTCTCGGTGTTCCTGGTCGATAAAAGCCTGCCGGGCATCGTCACCCGCGACTATCCGACCGTGGACGGCAGCCGCGCCTCGGAAGTCTATTTCGAGAATGTCTCGCTGCCCGCCGACGCCCTGATCGCCGAGGACGGCCTGCCGCTGGTCAACAAGGTGATCGACGAGGCCACCGCCGCCGTCGGCGCCGAAGCCGTGGGCGTGCTTCGCAAGCTGCACGAAGGCACGCTGGACTACGCCAAGCAGCGCAAGCAGTTCGGCACTTCGATCGCCAACTTCCAGGTGCTACAGCACCGGATGGTCGACATGTTCATCGAGCTCGAGCAGTCGGTGTCGATGACCTACATGGCCACCATCAAGCTCGACGAGAGCGACGCCGAGCGCGCCAAGGCCGTCTCGGCCATGAAGGTGCGTGTGGGCCGCGCCTGCAAGTTCGTGGGTCAGAACGCCATCCAGATCCACGGCGGCATGGGCATGACCGACGAGCTGGCCATCGGCCACTACTTCAAGCGCGCCAGCCTGATCGAGGGCCTGTTCGGCTCGGTCGATCATCACCTGAAGCGCTACGAATCCCTGTCGTTCGACGCGGCGGCCTGACGCCGCCTACGGACCGACGGCCTGAAACGCCGAAGCCGCCCGCGTCACGCTGACGCGGGCGGCTTTTGCTTGCGGGAGAGGCTTTCAAAGGGCGCGCGGGCCGATGATGGCGCGCAAAGCCTTGCTGTGCGCGAGATTGCAGAATTTGCATCGTGTACGGATTGTTGAATCGCGTGATTTCAAGGGCTTGAAATCGGATCGTCCGCACGCTGATATCATCCTTATACGGATAATTATTGCTTGCGGAGCCGAGCAAGGCGCGCATTTTCAAGTCTGACGCGCTGACGACTAGGAGGGGGAGAGCCCCTGTAAGCCGCGCGCGTCTCCTGGTCCTAACGGCTCACCTGGGAGACGCCGCCATGAACGTATCGAAGATGAACCACGCCATGATCTCGTTCGCCCTGATGGGCGGCATCCTGGTCGGCGACCGACCGGAGCGTCGGCGGCCATTCTGGCGTCGCTGGTTCAAGTAAGGGCGGCGGCGGTCAGGGCGCCTCCTGGTCCACGAAGCCGGCCACGCGCTCGGCGAAGTCCTCCGGCTTTTCGAGGTACATGAAGTGTCCTGTCGCCGGCACGGTCTCCAGCGTCGCGTGGGGGATCGTCTCGGCGACGGCCTTGGCCTGATCGAACACGTCCTGAATGTCGACTTCACCGACCAGCACCAGGGTCGGCGCCCGGATTTCGCTCAGGCGCGGCCTTGCGTCCGGGCCGGGGCGTTCCAGGTTGCGCCCTGCGCCGCTCAGGTTCTGCGGATTGGCCTTCAGCAAGGCGACGACCTTGGCGCGTTCGGCGTCGGCCGAGGGGCTCAGAATGTACGGGTCCTTCACCGCGCCTTCCAGATTCCCGGTCTTCAGCAGGGCGATCAGTTTCAGCGAGCGGGCGATGAAGCCCGCCGAAGGCTTGAAGCCGCTGACCCAGGGACCGGCCAGGACCAGGCCGTCGACGGCTTGAGGGTGGGCGAGGGCGAAGTCGATGGCGATGCCGCCGCCGGCTGAGGAGCCGACCAGCGTGGCGTGCTCGATCCCCGCCGCCTTCATCACTGTGGTCAGGTCGTCGACCGACGCGAACGGCGCCGTCGCGGCCGGCGTTCGGCCATAGCCCCGCCGATCGTAGCGCACGACCTTGAAGTCTCGGCACAGCCTGGGCCAGACAGCGTCGTAGGCGGCTGCATGCAGGATGCCGTCGTGTAGCAGGACGATAGCCCTGTCGCCGGTCCCGCAGGTCTCGTAGGCGATCTTGCCGGGCTCGACCTCAGCGATCGAGGTCTGGGCCTGGGCGGCGAAAGCCGAGAACGACAGGCAGCCGGCCGCAATCGCCCGAACGGGCGTCGAAAGTTTCATGGGGGTCTCCAAGAAAGAGGGGCGCGCGCCGTCAGCCGGCGCGTTTGAGGTCTTCGCCCACGATGTCGGGCGGCTGTTCGGGGTGGTATTCGAGGATGTCGCCCGGCTGGCAGTCCAGGAAGTTGCAGATGGCCTCGAGGGTCTCCAGCTTGAGGCCCTTGACCTTGCCGGACTTCAGCAGGGAGAGGTTGGCGTCGGTGATGCCGATCGCGCGGGCCAGCACGTTGGAGCGCACCTTGCGCCGGGCCAGCATGACATCGAGGCGCAGGATGATGGGCATCAGACGAAGGCCTCCCGGTCCGCTTCGATCTCACTGCCGATCTGCATGACCTGACCGACCACGAAGACCAGGAGGCCCAGGATGAAGGCCTGCACGCTGGCCATGTGCGCCCAGTTCTTGTCGATCTCATAGCCCGTGGCCGACAGAACGAGATGGCAGGCGAGCGGCGAGACGGCGTAGGCGCACAGCCAGGCCCCGACGCGCCCGAACCGGCGGGCGGCCTGGGCCGAGAACACCTCGCCCCGGGCGTAGCCGCTGAACAGGGCGCGCAAGCTCCAGAAGATCATCAGAATCGGCGTGGCCCGCACGATGCCGACAGCCACATAGACCAGGCGGTGAGGCAAGGGCAGGGAGCCGAACGCCACCGAATTGGGCGGGCCTTCGCCGATGTAGCAGTTGTCGGGACCGATCCGGACCAGCTCGCCCTTGTAGACCAGCATCGTCGCGATAGCGGTCGCGAGGAGCAGCCCGGAGAGGGCCAGCAGGCCGGCGAAGAGCCAGGCCGCCACGCGGCTGCCGATGCGGACGCGGCGTTGGGCGGCGCTTTCCGGCGGGGGTTTGGCCGGGGCGCTGTAGAGCGGCTTCAGATGCAGAACCGTGGCCATGGCATCCTCCATGGCGTCACGTTCAATTCTAAAAAACTTTCTGTCAATCGATAATATTGGGTCTCAGGGGCGGGCCGCGCGTTCATCGAAGGCTTCGCGGGCGGCCTCTATCTGGTCGAGATTGCGTTCTGCCCAGTGCCAGACCGGGCAGAAGGCCTCCGCGAGGGTGAGCCCCAGGTCGGTCAAACGGTATTCGACCTTGGGCGGGATCACGGGGTGGACGGTGCGGATCGCCAGGCCGTCACGCTCCATGTAACGCAGCGTTTGGGTCAGCATCTTCTGGCTGATGCCGTTGACCAGTTCGCCTACACGGGTAAAGCGCAGCTCGCCGTGCTCGGCCAGAACCTCGAGCACCAGCATCGTCCATTTGTCGGCGACGCGCCCGATGACGTCCTGGACCAGCGCCTCAACGCGCGGATCGGCGGTCAATCCCGTGTCGGGATCCGCGATCTTGGCGACGACATCTCCAGTCATGTCCATTTCTTTCCATTCGGTGCGTATGGATGGTTCTGGTGCCTACTTTCCATTCGAAAGTCATGACCCTAACTCGTCCAGGTCGAACATTTCCTGCAAGCGAGACCCCGCATGAACATCACTGGAAACACCATCCTGATCACCGGCGGCGGCTCCGGGATCGGTCGGGCGCTGGCCGAAGCCCTGCATGCCCGCGGCAACCACGTCGTCATCACAGGCCGCCGCGCCGCCGCCCTCGAAGAAACCTGCGCGGCCAATCCCGGCATGGCCTTCGCGACCCTGGACATCACCGATGCGGCCGCCATTCGCGCCTTCGCGGCCAAGGTGACCGCGGACCATCCCGCCCTGAACGTCGTCGTCAACAACGCCGGGGTCATGCTCGCCGAGGATCTGCTGGCGGACGCCTTCGACCTGGATACGGTCGAAACGACCATCGCTACCAACCTGCTGGGCCCGATTCGTCTGACGGCCGCCCTGTTGCCGCATCTGCGCGCTCAGCCCGCCGCGACCATCGTGACCGTCTCCTCGGGGCTGGCCTTCATTCCGCTGGCAGCCACGCCGACCTATAACGCCACCAAGGCGGCGATCCATTCTTGGAGCCAATCCCTGCGCCATCAGTTGGCGGGAACTTCGGTCGAGGTTCTGGAGCTGGCCCCGCCGGCCGTCGCCACCGACCTGATGCCCGGCCATGCCGAGAACCCCAACTCGATGCCTCTGGCCGACTACACGGCCGAGGTCATGGGCCTGATTGAGCGCCAGGAAACCCCGCGCGGGGAAATCCTGGTCGAGCGCGTCAAGCCGCTGCGCTTCGCCGAGGTGAACGGTTACGAGGCTGTCTTCAAGGCGCTGAACGGAAGTCACTAGGCTTCACGCGCTGGGCGCTTGCCCACGAAAAAGGCCTCCGCCGTCACCGGCGGAGGCCTTCTGGCATTCGGCGCTCAGCTTAGCGCTTGGCGGCCGTGTTGCAGTCGGTGACGGCCGCTTCGTCCAGGGCCGCGCCGCGGTAGGTGAAGGCGGTCAGTTCGCCCAGCTGGCCGGCCAGCTTGCGGCACGCGCGGCCGGCGGGCAGGGCCCGGGTCTTGGTCGTGGTGCAGGTGTCTTCCTTGCAGTGCCAGACCGAGCCGTCGTGGATGAATTGCGCCGCGGTGGCGGGCGTCTTCAGCTTCAGCGAGGCGGTTTCGTCGGCGGCGAAAGCCGGCGTCACGAGGCCAGCCATCAGGGCGCAGGCCGTCAGGCCCGCAAATAGAGCGGTACGCATTCCTTGGTCTCCTATCCCCGCGCCGGATGGGAGCTCCGACGCATAAGCGTGCGGCATCATGCTGCCGCTAAGCTTGCGGCCCATAGTTCGTTTCTTTTGAAAACTAAGTCAACTGCCGAAGCGGTTCTGCAGCGCCTGCCTGGAAGATTTCTTCGTCCCAGGCCAGCAGGGCCGGGGTGACGTCCTCGGCCTTCTCGACCGCGCGCCACGCGTCGGCCAGGCTGGGCGGGGTCAGGCGCGCTTCGATGGTGTGCGTGATCAGCGCGAACAGCGGATCCCAGAAGCCGCCGGGGTTATGGAACACAATCGGCTTCTGGTGAAGATCTAAACGGCGCCAAGATAGCAGTTCGATGATTTCTTCCAGCGTGCCGATGCCGCCGGGCAGGACGACGAAGGCGTCCGAGCGCTCGTACATCATCATCTTGCGCTCGTGCATGTTGTCGACGATCACCGTCTCGACGTCGTCGAACGGCTGCTCGCGGCCGCGCAGGAAGGTCGGGATGATGCCCTGAACCGCGCCGCCAGCCGAATGCGCGCCGCGAGCGGTGGCGCCCATCAGGCCCACGCCGCCGCCGCCATAGATCAGCTTCAGCCCGGCCTTGGCGAAACTCTCGCCGATCTTGAAGGCGTCCGTCAGGAAGCTGGGGTCGGCGTCGTTGGACGATCCGCAGTAGACGCAGACGGATCCCAGGCGGCTAGACTCGTTGGGCGTCATCGTCCACTCCACACATGAAGAAGGCGCGCCGGTCGCGCGCCCTCGCTTCATACCTATTTGAGGCCGCATGATCCGGATTCGCTCCCAGGCTTTCAAGTCGCAGTTCCTGTTGATGGGGCTAGCGGCTGGAATCCTTGCGGCTTGCGGTCCCGCGGCGCCGCGTGCGCCCAAGGCTGCGACCCCCGACAGCGCCGAGGCTGGCTATGTTGCGCCGCCGGTGGTCGAGAGCGCTCAGCATGCGCCGCATCGGGTCATGCTGTCGGGCGAGGGGACGCCGGACGCCGACGTCCGCCTGGGGTCGCCGACCGGCGAGGTGGTCATGGGCCGCACTGACGCTTTGGGGCGCTGGAACCTGTCGGTGCCCAACCAGCCGGGTGTGCGCTTGTTTGGTCTGTCGACGACGCGGGACGGCCGGACCGTCCAGGCCGAGGGCTATGTGATGATCGCCGAAGGGGGCGAGGTGGCGCTGCTGAGGGCCGGAGCGGGCGCGCTGCGCCTGACGGGCGGCTCATCCTCGCCGCGGATCCTGGCCGTCGACGTCGACCGCGAGGGCGGGGCGGTCGTCTCCGGCGTGGCCGCGCCGGGAGCGGGGTTGAACGTTCGCGTCGACCGCGTGACCCGTGGGGGCGCGAAGACCGACGACGCGGGGCGCTTCGTTATCTCGCTGAGCGACTCGCTGGCCCACGGCGCGCACGACGTCCAGGTCGGCGGCGAGGGCGGAGAGGACGGGGTGACGATCGTCACCTCGCCCCCGGCGCCGCTGACCGTTGGCCCCTCCCGCGCCGAGCGTACGGCCCAAGGCTGGCGGATTGACTGGATGACCCCCGGCGGCGGCGTCCAGACCACGCTGCTGATCGGGTCTTCCCGTTGAGAGGGATGGGCGGGCCGGCGTCGAGCGGTCGTGAGGCGACGCCGGGCGGGATCGCGGGGCCTGAGCAGACGGTGCGCTTCTGGAAGGCTATGGGCGATCTGGTTCAGCTGGTGCTGCGCTCCAAGGCCCCGGGCCTGCGCTGGCGGCTGAGTGTCGCGTTGGGCCTGACGCTCGCCGGCAAGGCCCTGGGCGTGCTGGCGCCGCTGATGCTGGGCGCGGCCGTCAACCGGCTGTCGGCCGGGCAAGGGGCGGCGGTTGCCGTGACCTGGTCATTCGCCGGTCTGGCCGTCGGCTGGGCCCTGATCCGTTTCGTCTCGTCCGCCGCACCGCAAGCTCGCGACGCCGTTTTCACGCCCGTGGCCCAAGCGGCCCAGAGTCGGGCGGCGATCGAGACCTTTTCGCACGCTCTGTCGCTGTCGATCGACTTCCACCAGTCCAAGCGCACCGGCACGCTGTCGCGGGTAATCGACCGTGGCGCGCGGTCGATGGACTTCCTGCTGCGCAGCCTGGTCTTCAACCTGGCCCCGACCGGAGTCGAGCTGCTGATGGCCGCCGCAGTGCTGGCCAAGGCCTATGACTGGCGGTTCGCGGCTGTCGCCTTGGCGACTGTGGTGACCTACGGCTACCTGACCTTCGCCATCTCCGACTGGCGGATCGGCCACCGCCGCGCGTTGAACGAGGCTGACGCCGAGGCCGCCGGCCGCGCTGTCGACGCCCTGTTGAACTACGAGACCGTCAAATCGTTCGGCGGCGAGGGGAGGGCCGTGGCGGGCTACGAGAGCGCGCTGGACCGTTACGGCGAGGCCCAGATCAAGTCGACCAACTCGCTGACCCTGCTCAACGTTCTGCAGTCGGCGGTGATGAGTCTTGGCCTGGGCGGCATGGCGGTGCTGGCTGGCATGGAGGCGTCGCAGGGGCGGATCGGGCCAGGTGATGTCACCGCCGCAGTGCTGATCCTGATCAACCTGTATGGCCCACTGAACATCCTGGGTTTTGCCTATCGCGAGATCCGCCAGTCGCTGATCGACATGGAGGCGATGCTGGAGCTGCGACGCCAGAGCGCCGACGTGGCCGATGCGCCGGACGCCGTCGACTTGCCGCCGTGCGCCGACCATCGCGGCGGGGCGGTGACCTTCGAGCAGGTGTCGTTCCGTCACGGCGCGCGGTCGGAAGGTCTGAGCGAGGTGTCGCTGGACATCGCGCCGGGGACGACCGTGGCCATCGTCGGCCCCTCGGGCGCGGGAAAGACGACCCTGGTGCGCCTGGCCCTGCGAATGATCGACCCGCAGGCTGGCCGCGTCACCCTGGATGGCCACGATTTGCGGGCGCTGACGCAAAGCTCGTTGCGCAAGGCCGTGGCGCTGGTCCCGCAGGATGTGGCGCTGTTCAACGACACGCTGGCCGCCAACATCGCCTTCGCTCGTCCCGGGGCTTCCGAGGCCGAGGTGTGGGCGGCCGCCGAGGCGGCGGAACTGGGCGAGTTCGTCCGCAACCTGCCCGAGGGCATGGCCACCAAGGTCGGCGAGCGGGGCCTGAAGCTGTCCGGTGGCGAGCGCCAGCGAGTCGGCATCGCCCGGGCGCTTCTCGCGGAACCCTGCGTGCTGATCCTGGACGAGGCGACCAGCGCGCTGGACAGCCGCACCGAGGCCGCCATCCAGGCGACCCTGCGCAAGGCCAGGATGGGGCGCACGACGCTGGTCGTGGCCCACCGGCTGTCGACGATCGCCGACGCCGACGAGATCGTGGTGTTGCGCCGGGGCAAGGTGGTCGAGCGCGGCCGCCACGAAGCCCTGCTGGCCGCGGGCGGCGAGTATGCGGCCCTGTGGCGTCGCCAGACCCGCGAGCGCGAGCCGGTCTAGAACCGTCGTCGGGCGGGGGCTATATCGACCCGGTCTTGCGAGGGAGTCTTTCGGCATGCGCTATCTGCACACCATGGTCCGCGTCCGCGATCTGGACGCGTCGATGCGGTTCTATTGCGAGGGACTGGGTCTCGTCGAAGCCTATCGCATGGAGAGCGAGAAAGGCCGCTTCACCCTGGTCTATCTGTCGGCTCCCGAGGACGCCGAGGCGGCCAAGGCCAACAAGGCGCCGCTGCTGGAGCTGACCTACAACTGGGACGACGAGGAGTATCTGGGCGGCCGCAACTTCGGTCACCTGGCCTATCAGGTCGAAGATATCTACGCCGCCTGCCAGAAGCTGGCCGACATGGGCGTGACCATCAATCGCCCGCCGCGCGACGGTCACATGGCCTTTGTGCGCTCGCCTGACGGCATATCGATCGAGCTGCTGCAGAATGGCCATCTGGAACCGGCCGAACCGTGGGTTTCGATGCCCAACACCGGCGCCTGGTAGTCTAGAAGCCCCTGGCGCGGGCCAGTTCCTGGAGGCGACGGGCCGGCGCGTCCGAGATCGCCTTCCACATCACCCGCGCCAATTCCAGCCGATAGACGGTCTTGTAGCCCATCACGAACGGCGAGCGCTGAGCCGCGCCCGGCGCTTCCTTGTTCAGGGCGTCGACCAGGTCCTGGCGTACGCTGCGAGCCTTGGGATCGAGTCCGCTGGGGGCGGGCAGGGAGATTGCACGGTCGATTTCGAGCGCTGCGTGGACGGCTGTGGCCACCAGCGCCGGCAGGCCCGAAATATCGGCGGGCGGGACGGCGCGCATCAAGAAGCTGGGTTGGGTGGTCTTCACGCCGACCTGTTCCTTGGTCAGCTCGAAATCCAAGGCGTTGGTCACGCGCTCCAGCGTCGCGGGCCAGTGATCGTCAGCAGTCGTCATGTCGTTGGCGTTCCCCCGACGCTCCGATAGCGGGGTTTGGTAAACGGGAAAAGCGCTGCCGCACTGGAAAAACGCCGGAGGAGACGCCAAATCGGGTCATCTCCCGTAACGAGGTTCCAGCATGTCGGATCTGTCCGCCTTCCCGATCACCCAGCGCTGGCCGGCCCAGCATCCCGACAAGATCCAGCTCTATTCGTTTCCGACGCCCAACGGGGTGAAGGTGTCGATCCTGCTGGAAGAGACGGGGTTGGCCTATGAGCCGCACACCGTCGACATTAGCGCCAACGAGACCTGGGGGGCGGAGTTCCTGTCGCTGAACCCCAACGGCAAGATCCCGGCGATCATCGATCCCAACGGCCCGGGCGGCAAGCCGCTGGCCTTGTTCGAGTCGGGCGCGATCCTGGTCTACCTGGCCGAGAAGTCGGGCAAGTTCCTCCCAGCCGACGCGGCTGGTCGCTACGAGACCTTGCAGTGGGTGATGTTCCAGATGGCCGCCATCGGTCCGATGTTCGGGCAGGTGGGTTTCTTCCACAAGTTTGCAGGCAAGGACTTCGAGGACAAGCGTCCGCGCGACCGCTACGTCGCCGAGAGCAAGCGCCTGCTGGGCGTGCTGGAAGATCGTCTGGCGACTCGCGCCTGGATCATGGGCGACGACTACACCATCGCCGACATCGCGATGCTGGGCTGGGTGCGTAACCTCGTCGGCTTCTACGGGGCCGGCGAATTGGTCGACTGGGCGTCGCTGAAGCACGTGCCGCGCTGGCTTGAAGCGGGTTTGGCGCGTCCGGCCGTGCAGCGCGGGCTGGAGATTCCAAAGCGTCCCTAGAATGGATCACGGCGCCTGCGGCGAAATGGCCGGAGGTCTCGAAATTAAGATCCAATTAACCATGAGGGATCGATTTTCGGGGCGTCTTCTTTGAGGACACCCCACCATCACTGACTTCAGCAGCTCGGCCGCAAGCCGGGCTGCTTTTTTGTAATTAGGCGCTTGCGTCGGGAGAGTGGGGCGGCTATCACGCGGCCTCTTCTGAGAGCGACCTGTTCCGCGGTAGCTCAGTGGTAGAGCAGCCGGCTGTTAACCGGCTGGTCGTAGGTTCGAATCCTACCCGCGGAGCCACTCTCTTCCTCTCGGAAGCGCCCCCAAATTCACATTTTTGGTCGCGACGACACGTCGCGCGTTTTGCCTGTGAATTCAGGACTTTCTGGGCTTGCGCCGACTCGGGGAGGCGGCTATCACCCGGCCTCTTCTTGAGAGCGACCTGTTCCGCGGTAGCTCAGTGGTAGAGCAGCCGGCTGTTAACCGGCTGGTCGTAGGTTCGAATCCTACCCGCGGAGCCACTCTCTTTCCCTGACAATCAGTCCCATCTGGGTTTCGACCGGATCGCCAGCGGCACCCCGCCGTCGGCATGGACGGACACGCGTTCGCCCTGGCGTTCGAAGGTCAGGTCGACAGTCTCGGACCCCACTCGCAGGTGCTCGATCTTCAGCCGGTCGATACCAATCGGCAGGCGCGGGTCGATCAGGACGATCTCGCCGCGATTGGCGTCGATGCTGATGCCCAGGCACGCCTGCAGCATCATGAACACCGAGCCGGCCGCCCAGGCCTGGGGCAGGCAGGCGACGGGGTAGGCGACCGGCGGCTCGCCCGGCGAGCGCGGGAAGCCGCAGAACAGCTCCGGCAGGCGCATCTGCATGTTGCTGGCGGTCTCGAACAGGGCCGAGGTCAGTTTGACGACGCCGTCGCGCTCGCCGTAACGGGAGAGGCCCATCACGCACAGCGCGGTGTCGTGCGGCCAGACCGAGCCATTGTGGTAGCTGATCGGGTTGAAGCGGGCCTCGCCCGTGGCCAGGGTCCGCACGCCCCAGCCGGAATTGAAGCTGGTCGACAGCAACTGTTCGGTGACTTTGCGAGCGCGCTCGGGCGAGACGAGGCCGCAGAACAGCAGGTGGCCGGGATTGGACGCCAGGGTCCGGCACAGCTGTCCCTGGCCATCGATGGCGATGCCGTAGTAGCCGCGCTCCTCCATCCAGAAGAGGTCTTCGACCTTCTCGCGCAGGCGTTCGGCCTTGTCGCGCCAGATCGTGGCCTGGCCGATTTCCCCACGCCGTTCGGCCAGACGCGCCATGCCGCGATAGGCGGCGAAGGCGTAGCCCTGCACCTCGACCAGGGCGATCGGGCCGGTGGGATAGCGGCCGTCGGTGTGGAAGACACTGTCCTCGCTGTCCTTCCAGCCCTGATTCGAGAGGCCGCTGTCCTGGCCGCGGGCGTAGTCGATCAGGCCGTCGCCGTCGCTGTCGCCGTCGTGCTCGATCCAGTGCATGGCTTTGCCAAGGGCCGGCCACAGCTCGTCGATCAGCTTGTCGTCGCCCGTCCGTTCCTGGTAGGCGCCGGCCAGGGCCACGAACAGCGGCGTGGTGTCGACCCCGCCGTAGTAGCGGCCGAACGGCACCTCGCCGAGCGCAGGCATCTCGCCCTTGCGGGTCTCGTGCATGATCTTGCCGGGCGCGCTGTCCCGGAAGGCCGAGCGCTCCTGGGCCTGATGGGCGGCCAGATAGCGCAGCACGCCCTTGGCCAGCGACGGCTCGAACCACAGGATCTGCCAGGCGGTGATGATCGCGTCGCGTCCGAAGGCGGTCGAGAACCACGGGATGCCGGCATAGGGATAGGGGCCGGTCTCCATCTTCGTCGTCAGCAGGGCCAGGTCCGAGCGCGACTTGCCCAGCCACTCGTTGAACAGGCGGCCGGAGCTGTTCATCCGCGCGCCGTGGCGGCGACGGGCGCGCATGTCCCAGCGGGCGCGGGCGGCGGCGTCGCGGAAGCGCTCGCGGCTGGGCGTGTGGCCGTCCACGACGCCGATCTCGATATAGAGTTCGGTTACCCCCTCGGCCTGCAGGGTGAACATGAACTCGGCCTTGTGCGGCCCGATGCGATAGGGCGCGTCCGAGAAGCAGATGAAGGACGAGCGCTCGACACCGTCCAGGCCGATATAGCTGTAGGCCACGCGGCGGCCGTCGACGTGGGGCGGGCCCTTGGTCCCCCGCTTGGCGCGATGGGTGCCGCGCACCTCGAACATGTCGCGGAAGTCGGCGTCGAACTCGACCGCCATCGGCAGCAGCACGGTGTCGCGACTGTAGTTCACGCAGCGAATGCGCTCGTACATCCGCTCGCCCCACAGGAAGCGCTTGCGCTCGATGTGCAGCACGCCCGGCGGTCCCATCCGCTCGCCCGGATAGGGCAGGGCCTGGTTGGTGCCGTTGCAGGTGAAGAAGACGTTGTCGTGCGCCACCGCCGCTGACAGCAGCGACGGGGCGCGACCGCCCAGGCTCAGGCGGTAGAACGACAGGATGCGGGTGTCGTTGTGGAAGAGGCCGTCACCCTGGCCGGCGATGTCGCCGAACTGGTCGGCGACGATGAACGTGTCCTTGTCCTTGAGGGCATAGAGATTCTGCGGCGCACGGACTTCCGCCGTGACCCCGTAATCGACCGGAGCGTCCAGCGCCGGTGCGAGATTCTCCATGACCCCTCCTAGACTTCGAAATCAGGCGCTTTCCGCCATCTCGACCAGGGAGGGATAGACCGCGGCGCCGTCGCACAGCTTTTCGTAGAGCGCGACATATCGACGGGCCATCGCCTCGGACGAGAACCTTGTGTCGAAACGCCGACGTACGAGGTTTCGATCCAGGCTGGCGGCGCGAATGATCGCCTCGGCCGCCTGGTCGTCATTGTCGACGATGAAGCCGGTGACGCCGTCGTCGATGACCTCTGGCACGGAGCCGCAGCGATAGGCGATGACGGGCGTGCCGCAGGCCATGGCCTCGATCATCACCAGGCCAAAGGGCTCGGGCCAGTCGATCGGGAACAGCAGCGCTTCGGCCCCGCCCAGGAAGGCGGATTTCTCGTGGTCGCCGATCTCGCCGATGAACTCGATCAGCGGCTCGCCCAACATCATGGGCTCGATCTTGTCCTCGAAATAAGCCCGGTCGGCGGGGTCGACCTTGGCGGCGATCTTGAGTTTCTTGCCCAGGCGCTTGGCGAGCATGATCGCGCGGTCGGGGCGCTTTTCGGGCGAGATGCGGCCCAGGAACGCCAGGTAGCCGTCGCTCTTCTCCGAGAAGGCGTAGAGGTCGGAATTCATGCCGTGATGCACCGTGCCGGCCCAGTTGGCGAAGGGCAGGGGGCGGCGCTGGTCGTCGCTGATCGAGACCAGCGGGAACTGCGGCCAGCGCTTGTAGACGGCGGGCAGGTCCTTCAGGTCCAGGCGGCCGTGCAGGGTGGTCAGGGTGCGGTCAGCCCGGTCGGCGAAGAACGGGAACTGCACCATGTCGGTGTGAAAGTGGACGACGTCGAACTGATCGGCCAGGGCGCGGACTTCGGCGATCTGCGCCAGGTGAGCGGCCAGATCGGACTTCAGCGGGGCCGGATCCAGACGGATGGCCTGGTCGCGGACGCTGATCAGTTTCGCCTTGGTCTGAGCTTCGGCGCTGGCGAACAGCGTGACCTCATGGCCAAGGTCGACGAGAGCGTCGGTGAGGTGGGCGACGACGCGTTCAGTGCCGCCATACAGGCGCGGCGGAACAGCCTCGTAAAGAGGGGTGACCTGGGCGATCTTCATCGAGCGGACCTTGAAACGGGAACTGAGGCGCGGTGTTGCGCCGCCTCAGATCAGCACCGTCCAAGGTGTTTGGTTCCGCTTCGTGCCCTTTTATCGCCGTGATTACGATTGAGTGCGTCGCGCAAGTTGTTCCTCGCGTTCCTTCTGCTGTCGAAGGTCGCGTTTCTTGCGCCGATAGCGGCCGTAAATCTTGCGCACGACGGTGTCGATACGCGGCAGGAAGTAGATCACCACAAGGGCGACGAGCGCCCCGGCGATAACAAGTTTCGCGTCAAGCATGGCAATTCCCCACGAAGCCGTACTGTTCGGACTTCCTCCCCATCGCCGGACGCGCCGCCGATGGCTGCTTATTTACCATAGGGCGAGTTTGATCAATCGGAGTTACGTGACAATGGCCGTCACTACTTCTGATGATCGTCCTTTGGTCTCTTTAGCCATGCGTTCGTAAGTCGATGACGCTTTTAAGGCCTTCCTCCGCCCATTGTCGGGGGAGCTTGGCCTCCGATCGCATTGCGTTCGGACCGGGCGCGGACCTATAAGCCTGCTCGAAAGTCCAGTTCCTTCGAGGGATTCCATGAGCACCGACTTCGCCGCCGCGCGGCTGAACATGGTCGAGAGCCAGATTCGCACCGCCGACGTCACCGACCTGCCGCTGCAGGACGCGTTGCGAGTGGTGGCGCGTGAGAGCGTCGTTCCGGCCTCGAAGGCCTATCTGGCCTATGCCGACGCCGACATTGAATATGCGCCGGGTCGTTGGCTGCTGCGTCCGCGCGAAGTGGGCAAGCTGCTGCAGACCCTCAAGCCTCGCGAAGGCGAGAAGGCCCTGGCCATCGCCGCGCCGTATGCCGCCGCCGTGCTGGAAGCCATGGGCGTGGCCGTGACCCGCGTCGACGGCGACGACCTGAAGTCCGTTCCGGCCGGCAGCTACGACGTCATCATCTGCGAAGGCGCCGTCGCCGTGGCCCCGCAGGCCTGGCAGGACGCCCTGGCCGCCGGTGGTCGCCTGGGCGTGATCGAGCGCACCGGTCCGGTGGGCCGCGCCGCCATCTATCTCCGCGCCGAGGACGGCGTGGGCCGCCGCCAGGCGTTCGACGCCTCGCCGCCGCTGCTGGCGGGCTTCGAGGTTGAACCGGGCTTCAGCTTCTAAAGAGCGGTTGTCGCGCGGGTTCGCGTGACGAAAGCTTAATTGGCAACCACTGGCGGTTCGACTTACACGCGATAATATTGCTGTGGGCGCGACGGGGTCGCGTGATTGGGGATAGTATCTAGATGTCGAACCGTCGACGGGCCGGGTTGCTGGCCGCTTGCAGCGTCAGCCTGATGGCCGGCGCGTTTTTCGTCGTCCCTGTCGCTCAGGCCGAGACGCTGGCCGACGCCGTCGCGCTCGCCTACCAGACCAACCCGACGCTGCAGCAACAACGCGCCGTTCAGCGCGCCACGGACGAAAGCGTGGTCCGCGCCAAGGCCGGCTTCCGCCCGACGGTGAACGTCCAGGGTAGCATCACCAACTCCCGCACGGACTTGGCGGTGCCCACCACGACCGTCGTTGGCGGCGTGCTGGTCAACGGCACCGACGTCAACAAGGTCGGAAGCAGCAGCGCCCAGGTCCAGCTGTCGCAGCCGCTGTTCACGGGGGGGCAAGCCACCGCCAACCTGTCGGCCGCCGAGGCCGACGTGCTGGCTGGCCGCGAAGACCTGCGCCGGGTCGAGCAGGGCGTGCTGGCCAATGTGGTCACGTCCTATGTCGACGTGCGCCGCAACCAGGAAACTCTGCGGATCGCCAATGAGAACGTCGCGGTCCTGACCCGCCAACTGGACGAATCGAACGCCCGCTTCGAAGTCGGCGAAATCACCCGCACCGACGTCGCCCAGTCGCAAGCGCGCCTGGCCGCCGCCAAGGCCAGCCAGTCCTCGGCCCAGGCCAATCTGGCCGTCGCCCGCGCCACGTACGCCCAGATCGTCGGCCAGAACCCGACCGACCTGACGCCCGAGCCGTCGCTGGTGGAGGTGCTGCCGGCCTCGGTCGAGCAGGCCTTCGAGGCCGCCGAGGGCAGCAATCCCGCCGTGCTGGCCGCGCGCTACGCCGAGCAGGCCGCCACCGCCCGCGTCGCCCTGGCCAAGTCGGCCTATCTGCCGACGCTGTCGGCCGGCGCCAGCCTTGGCTACGACGCCGCCGAGGTGAACGGCAATCGTGATCAGTTCGGCCAGTACAACCGCCAGATCGCTGGCCAGCTGACCGCCCGCGTGCCGCTGTTCACCGGTGGCTTGAACGCCTCGAACGTCCGCGCCGCTCGCGAGCGCGAGAATGCCGCCCGCATCGCCGTCGACGGCGCCAAGCGTCAGGTCATCCAGCAGGTTTCGGCCGCCTGGAGCACCCTGCTGGCCACCCGCGCCAATCTGGTCTCCAACGAGGAGCAGGTGCGGGCCAGCCGCATCGCCTTCGAGGGCGTACGCCAAGAGCAGCAGGTCGGCCTGCGCACCACACTGGACGTGCTGAACGCCCAGCTGGAGCTGGCCAATGCCGAATTGGCCCTGGTCGGCGCCCGTCGCGACGAATACGTAGCCTCCGCCTCGCTGCTTCAGGCGATGGGCCAGCTGGACGTCGCCAAGCTGGCGACCGGCACGACCGCCTACGATCCCAAGGCCTCGTACGACCGCGTCACACACAAGGGTTGGGTGCCGTGGGAGCCGGTGGTCGAGACGATCGACAAGCTGGGCACCCCGTCGACCAAGCCGCAAGTCGCCGCGAAATAAGGGTTTCGCCGCGTCGATTCAGCCCATGTCGCAGACTTGCGCTTGCTTAAGCCGCGCAAGTCTGCACCATCGGGGCTGAGCGTTCTTCAAGGACGCACCAGGATTCGTATCCCTTTACGACGGCCCCGCACATGTCCGATCAGAGCTCCCAAGAACCGACCATGGAGGAAATTCTCGCCTCCATTCGACGCATCATCTCGGAGGATGACGCGCCGGCGGAGCCTGCGGCTGAAGCCGCGCCGCCTCCGCCGCCGGAACCGGAGCCCGTCTACGAAGAGCCCGAGGACGATATCCTCGAGCTGACCGACCCGATCGCGCCCGAGCCGGAGCCTGAGCCCCTGGCCACCGTCGGCGACATCGACGTCTATTCGCCGCCGGAGCCCGAGCCGGCGCCCGTCTACACGCCGCCGACCCCGGCCGCTCCGCCGATCTTCGATCGCGATCAGGTCGCCGAGACCCTGGTCGGCACGACGGCCGCCTCGGCCGCCGCCAGCGCTTTTGGCAGCCTGAGCTCGGCTCTGCTGATGCCCAAGGACGCTCGCACCCTGGAAGACGTCGTACGCGAGCTGCTGCGCCCACTGCTGAAAGAGTGGCTGGACCAGAACCTGCCGCGCATCGTCGAGACCAAGGTCGAGGAAGAAGTGCAACGGATCGCCCGCGGCCGCGGCGTCTAAGCGCTCTCCAGAGCCGAGAAATCAAGGCGGTCGCTTCGGCGGCCGCCTTTTTCGTTTCAAAATTACCTCAGAAAACCAAGGCCCGCCGGTTTCCCGTCGGGGCCGCAGATGGCATATCCGCACCGCCATGCTCGATAAAACCTTCGATCCCAAATCCGTCGAACCCCGCCTGTACGCCGCCTGGGAGGCCTCCGGGGCCTTCAAGCCCAGCGAGGATCCGAACGCCGAGCCGTTCGTCATCGTGATCCCGCCGCCGAACGTGACGGGCAGCCTGCACATCGGCCACGCGCTGAACAACACGCTGCAGGACGTGCTGACCCGCTTCCACCGCATGCGCGGCAAGGCCGCCCTGTGGCTGCCGGGCACCGACCACGCCGGCATCGCCACTCAGATGGTTGTCGAGCGCCAGCTGGCCGCCGCCGGCAACATCGGCCGTCGCGACCTTGGCCGTGAGGCCTTCGTCGACAAGGTCTGGGAATGGAAGGCCGAGAGCGGCGGGACCATCACCAACCAGCTGCGCCGCCTCGGCGCGTCGTGCGACTGGTCGCGTGAACGCTTCACCCTGGACGAGGGCCTGTCGGCCGCCGTCCGCAAGGTGTTCGTCCAGCTCTACAAGCAGAACCTGCTTTATCGCGACAAGCGCCTGGTCAACTGGGACCCGCAGTTCCAGACCGCCATCTCCGACCTCGAGGTCGAGCAGAAGGAGGTCGACGGCGCCTATTGGCACTTCGCCTATCCGCTGGCCGACGGCGTCACCTACCAGCACCCGATCGCCTTCGACGACGAGGGCAAGGCTGTCGAGTTCGAGACCCGCGACTACATCGTCGTGGCCACGACCCGTCCCGAGACCATGCTGGGCGACACCGGCGTTGCGGTCCATCCGGACGACGAGCGTTACAAGGGCCTGGTCGGCAAGTTCGTGACCCTGCCGATCGTCGGCCGTCGCATTCCGATCGTCGCCGACGACTATGCCGACCCGACCAAGGGCTCGGGCGCGGTGAAGATCACCCCGGCCCACGACTTCAACGACTTCGGCGTCGGCAAGCGCGCCGGTCTGGAAGCGATCAACATCCTGACGCCGGAAGCCAAGCTGAACGACAGCGTCCCGGCCGAGTATGTCGGCAAGGACCGCTTCGTCGCGCGCAAGGAGATCGTCGCCCGCGCCGAGGAAGAGGGCTGGCTGAAGGAGATCGAGAAGACCAAGCACATGGTCCCGCACGGCGACCGTTCGGGCGTGGTCATCGAGCCTTTCCTGACTGACCAGTGGTACGTCGACGCCAAGACCCTGGCCCAGCCGGCCCTGAAGGCCGTCGAGACCGGTGAGACGGTCTTCGAGCCGCGTCACTGGGAAAAGACCTACTTCGAATGGCTGCGCAACATCGAGCCGTGGTGCGTCTCGCGCCAGCTGTGGTGGGGTCACCGCATCCCGGCCTGGTTCGGTCCTGACGGCGCGATCTTCGTCGAGGAGACCGAGGAAGAGGCCTATGCCGCCGCCCGCGCCCAGTTCGGCGCCGACGTCGTCCTGAACCGCGACGAGGACGTTCTGGACACCTGGTTCAGCTCGGCCCTGTGGCCGTTCTCGACCCTGGGCTGGCCGGAAAAGACCGCCGACGTCGCCAAGTTCTACCCGACCAGCACCCTGGTCACGGGCTTCGACATCATTTTCTTCTGGGTCGCCCGGATGATGATGATGGGCATCCACTTCATGGGTGAGGCCCCGTTCAAGCAGGTGTTCATCAACGCCCTCGTCCGTGACGAGAAGGGCGCCAAGATGAGCAAGTCCAAGGGCAACGTGATGGATCCGCTGATCCTGATCGACGAACTGGGCTGCGACGCGGTGCGCTTCACCATGACGGCGATGTCGGGCCAGGCGCGGGACATCAAGCTGTCGAAGCAGCGCATCGAAGGCTATCGCAACTTCGGCACCAAGCTGTGGAACGCCTCGCGCTTCGCCCAGATGAACGAGTGCGTCCGCGTCGAGGGCTTCGATCCCGCGACCGTGCAGCAGCCGATCAACAAGTGGATCCGCGGCGAGACGGTCAAGACCGTGGCCGAGGTCACCAAGGCCCTGGAAGCCCCGGCGTTCGACGAGGCCGCCGGCGCGCTGTACCGCTTCGTCTGGAACGTGTTCTGCGACTGGTATCTGGAACTGGCCAAGCCGATCCTGAACGGCGAGGACGAAGCCGCCAAGGCCGAGACCCGGGCCACCGCCGCCTGGGCGTTGGACGTGATCCTGAAGCTGCTGCACCCGGTGATGCCGTTCATCACCGAGGAGCTGTGGGACAAGACCGCCGAGTTCGGCCCGGCCCGCGACACCATGCTGATCAAGGCCGAGTGGCCCGAGCTGCCGGCTGAGTGGATCGACGCCGAAGCCGAGGCCGAGATCGGCTGGCTGGTCGGCACGGTCGGCGAAATCCGCTCGATCCGCGCCGAGATGAACGTGCCGCCGTCGGCCAAGCCGGGCTTGAGCGTCGTCGGCGCCGGCGCGGAGACCAAGGCTCGCCTGGTCCGTCACCGCGACCTGCTGCTGACCCTGGCGCGCCTGGACAGCGTGAGCGAGGCCGAGGCTGCCCCGACCGGCTCGGTGCCTATCGTGATGGGCGAGGCGACCGGCGCCCTGGCCATCGCCGACTTCATCGACCTGGCGGCCGAAAAGGCCCGCCTGACCAAGGAAATCGCCGGCCACGTCGGCGAGATCGAGAAGACCAACAAGAAGCTCGGCAACCCCGACTTCCTGGCCCGCGCCAAGGAAGAGGTCATCGAGGAAAACCGCGAACGCCTGGCGGACGCGGAAGCCGCAAAGGCGAAGCTGGAGGCGGCGCTCGGGCGGTTGGCGGCAGTGGGCTAACTATCCTCGTCATCCCGGGCCTTGTGCCCGGGATGACGGTTTATTTGGCGTACACTGCGTCCCGCAGTTCCCAGGTCACCCGCCCGTTCATTCCCTCGAACGCCGTGTTCGACATCAGCACCACGGTCAGCTTGTTCACCGGGTCCACGAACCAGTTGTGGCCGTACACCCCGCCCCAGGCCAGGGTCCCGACGCCCTGGGGCGTCCCGGCAACCGCCGGATCGTCCAGCACCGCCCAGCCATAGCCGAAGCCCCAGCCGGGGCCCTGTGTGCCGGCCTGGACGCCGATCTGGTCCTTCATCATCTCCGCGACCGTCGCCGGCTTCAGCATCGCCCCTCCGCCCTTGCGGATGGTCTCCAGGAAGCTCAGCACGTCGCCGGCCGAGCCGACCATGCCCGCGCCGCCGGACGGAAACTCCTCGGCGTGCAGGGCGCGGCTGGGGGCGAAGCGGACGAAGGTCGGGCCGATCGGGACGTCCTGGTTGTCGCGAATGCGCGTCGGCTCCGGCTGGGCGTTGGCGTAGGGCGTGGCCAGGCGCTCTGGATCGGTCGCCACGAAGCCTGTGTCCTCCAGGCCCAGCGGCGTCGTCACCGTCTCGGCCACCACCTGGGGCAGGGGCTTGCCGGTCGCCTTCTCGATCACCGCGCCCAGGACGTCGATGGCGACGGAGTAGCGCCAGCGCGAGCCAGGCTCGAACGCCAACGGGGCCTGGCCGATGCGGCGGACGTTCTCGGCCAGGCTGATGCCCGACAGGTCGATGCCGTCCGAGACGCCTAGCGTGTGATACGGGTGCGACGGTCCCTCGGCGAGGCCATAGGTCAGGCCGGCCGTGTGGGTCAGGAGCTGGCGGAGGGTGATGACCAGCGTCGTCCCGTCGGCCAGCTTCGGCTTGAAGTCGGGCAGGTAAGTGGTGACCGGGGCGTCCAGCCTGATCTTGCCCTGTTCGACCAGCCGCATCAGGGCGGCGCTGACGAAGGGCTTGGTCACCGACGAGAAGCGGAATACGGCCTCCTCGGTCATCGGCTGGCTGGCCTCGCGATCGGCCAGGCCCGCGGCGCGATGATAGGCCAGCTGTCCGTCGCGGGCGACCAGCACGACCACACCGACCAGTCGCTGTTCGGCGATGGCGCGGTCCAGCACGGCGTCGATCCGCGCGGCCAGGGCGGCGTCGGGCGCCTCGGCCAGGACGGCGGCCTGCGGGGCGGCCAGCACGAGGGCAGGGGTGGCGAACGCCAGGCCGGCGGCCAGGGCCAGCGGTTTCATCCAGGTGCGCATGATGCGTTCTCCGCTTCGGGACATGACCAAGGTTTAACTGGGCCGTCGTGCCTGTCACTGGTTCTCTCGCCCCCGTCGATGGCGGGAGCGTGACGATGACGGGCAAGCTGGTTCTGGGACTGTTGATGCTGGGTGTCGCGGTTGGCGCCGCTCAGGCCGCCGAGGACCCCGTTGCGCGGGCCGACGCTATCGTTCGCCGCGCCATGACCGAGCAGCACATCCCCGGTCTGCAGATCGCTGTGGTCAAGGACGGCAAGATCGTCATGTCCCGCGCCTACGGCGTCGGCGATGTTGCCAAACAGACCCCGGTGACGCCGGGTACGGTGTTCCCGATCAACTCGATCACCAAGGCCTTCACCGGCGTAGCGGCGATGCGCGAGGTCGAGGCCGGGCGCCTGGACCTGTCCAAGCCCATCGGGACCTATGTCGCGGAGCTGCCGGAGGCCTGGCGCGGCATCGAGGTTCGCCGCCTGTTGAGTCACAATTCCGGCCTGCCGGACTTCAAGGACGACGACGGGGACAGCAGCGCGGCCTGGACCGCGACCCTGGCCAAGCCGATCCGCTTCCAGCCCGGCGAGCGGTTCGACTACAACCAGACCAACTACGCCCTCGTGCAGATGGCCATCAACGGCCTGCGTCAGCGGCCGCGCGACGCGACCCTGGCCGGCGAGCAGTTCGCCATCGCCGGCATGAGCCACAGCGGCTTTGGCGACACCCGCGACAAAGATCCTAACCGGGTGACCTCCTACGGCTATCGCCAGGCGACGCCCGACCAGCCCAACGTGCGGACCGAGATCTTCTCAGCCCTGCACCGCGCCGCGGCCGGCATGAACAGCACCGCCAACGACATGGCCAAGTTCCTGATCGCCCTGCAGGACGGCAAGCTGATGAAGCCCGCCACCCAGGCGGCCATGTGGACGCCGGTCGCCTTCAACGACGGCAAGAAGGGGCAATGGGGTCTGGGCTGGCTGGTCCTGGAGCGTCCGGGACGCCGAGTCGTCGGCATGACCGGCGGCAGCCGTTCGGCCATGTACCTCTATCCCGACGACAAGGTCGGGGTAGTGATCCTGACCAATCTGGCCGGCTCGACGCCTGAGGACCTGGTCGACGAGATCGCCCAGGGCTTCATCCCCGGCATGACCCTGAGCGGCGTGCCGGCCCTGCGCGCGGCGCTGACCGGGCAGGAAGGCGGTGACCCGGCCGCCGTGGTCGCCAAGTTCCGCGCCGCTAATCCCGGCTTCAAGCCCGACGAGCACGAGCTGAACGACTGGGGCTACCGCCTGATGGGGTTCGGCAAGCCACGGTCTGGCCTGGCGGTCCTGAAGCTGACAGCTGAGCTTTATCCCGCCAGCGGCAACGCCTTCGACAGCCTGGGCGAGGCCTATGCCGCCAACGGCGACAAGGCCGCGGCGATCGCTGCATATCGCAAGTCTCTGGCGCTGGATCCGGCCAACAAGAACGCCACGACCTGGCTGGAGAAGCTCGAAAAATCACCAGGCTGACCTTGTAACTTATCAATGTTCCCCTAGCGTCAAACGGATGTTTGCATCCGGATTGCGGCTGTGCTCTCTGGTCGTCGAACGCGCTCGATCAAACAGGGCGCGACACACCGGGAGAGTAAGCATGACCCAGGCCGCCCAGAAGCCGACTCCGTGGCCGGCGATGTCCGTCCAGCAGGCCTATGCCATGATCACCGCGCCGGGAACGGCGGGTGAGATGGAAGAGATCGAGATCCGCGGCGTGAAGACCCGGACCTGGAAGAACGCTCCGCCGACCCTGCGCGACACCCTCGTGGCCGGCCGCGCCCACGGTGAGAAGATCTTCCTGGTGCACGAGGACGAGCGGGTCAGCTTCGAGGCCTTCTACCGCGCCGTGACCCACATGGCCGCCGAGCTGGAATCGGCCGGCGTGCAGAAGGGCGACCGCGTCGCCATCGTCATGCGCAACCTGCCCGAATGGCCCGTGGCGCTCTATGCCGGCCTGTCGCTGGGCGCGATCGTAACGCCGCTGAACGCCTGGTGGACCGGGCCGGAACTGGAATACGGCCTGACCGATTCCGGCGCCAAGGTCGCCATCGTCGACGTCGAGCGCTTCGAACGCCTGGCCGAGCACCTGAATCACTGCCCGGCGCTGGAGCGGGTCTATGTCAGCCGCTCCAAGGAAGAGATCGCCCATCCCTATGTGAAGCGCCTGGAGACCGCCATCGGCTGTCCCAACGACTGGGCCAAGCTGGAAGAGAAGCCGCTGCCGGCCGTGGCGATCGCTTCGGACGACGACGCGACGATCTTCTACACCTCGGGCACGACGGGTAAGCCCAAGGGCGCGATCGGCACCCATCGCAACGTCAACAGCAACATCTTCGCCGCCGCCGCGGCTGGCGCGCGCAGCTTCCTGCGTCGCGGCGAGGCCCCGCCCGAGCCCGATCCCAACGGCCCCCAGCGCGGCTCGCTGATCTCGGTGCCGTTCTTCCACGCCACCGGCTGCTTCGCGGTGCTTAACCCGTCGCTGTTCGGCGGCGCCAAGATCGCCATGATCCGCAAGTGGGATCCGGACAAGGCGATGCAGCTGATCCAGGACGAGCGCCTGACGCAGATGGGCGGCGTGCCGACCATCGCTTGGCAGATCATCGAGCATCCTAACCGCGAGAAGTACGACCTGTCCTCGATCGAGGCCGTGGCCTATGGCGGCGCGCCCTCGGCGCCGGAACTGGTGCGCAAGATCAAGGAGATCTGGCCCAAGTCCTCGCCCGGCAATGGCTGGGGCATGACCGAGACCTCGGCGACGGCGACGTCCAACTCGGCCGAGGATTACGAGAACCGTCCCGACAGCTGCGGCCCCGCCGTGCCTGTCACCGACCTGAAGATCATGACGGTCGAAGCCCCGTACCGCGAGCTGCCGATCGGCGAGGTCGGGGAGCTGTGGTGCCGGGGCCCGCAGGTCGTGCGCGGCTACTGGAACAAGCCCGAGGCCAGCGCCGACACCTTCGTCGACGGCTGGGTGCGCACCGGCGACCTGGCGCGCCTGGACGCCGAGGGCTTCTGCTTCATCATCGACCGCGCCAAGGACATGCTGATCCGCGGCGGCGAAAACATCTACTGCATCGAGGTCGAGAACTGCCTCTACGACCACCCGGCGGTGATGGACGCGGCCCTGGTCGGTATCCCGCACAAGACCCTGGGCGAGGAGCCGGCGGCGGTCGTGACGCTCAAGCCCGGCGCCGAGGCGACCGAGGCCGAGCTGCGCGCCTTCGTCGCCGACCGCCTGGCCGCGTTCAAGGTGCCGGTGAAGGTGGTGTTCTGGCATGAGACCTTGCCGCGCAACGCCAACGGGAAGATCATGAAGAACGAACTCAAGAAGGTGTTCGAGGCGGGCTGAGCCCGCCAAGGAGGCGGCGATGGTTCAATCCAAGGCGGCGAGCGTGGACGACTTCATGGAGGAGGTCGCGCCCGAGCGCCGCCCGGCCCTGGACCGACTGCGAGGCCTCTGCCTGGAGCGCTTTGGCGAAGGCAGCGAGCTGATGGCCTTCGGCATGCCGGCCTATGGCCCGCCCAAGCTGCCGTGGATCGCCTTCAACAGCCAGAAGCAGCACATCGCCTTCTATGTCGGCGAGAGCGCCATGGACGCCTTTCCCGAGCGCCTGCAAGGCGTCGATCACGGCAAGGGCTGCGTCCGCTGGCGCAAGCCCGAGACCATGGACTTCGACCTGATCGCCGACATGCTGGATCACGTGAAGACCAGGACGCAGGGCGGCGGCTAGCCGCCCCGCACTTGAAGGTTACGCGCTGACCGGCGGCTTGCGGTGCGCCCAGGGTTGCGCCTCTTCCAGCTGATAGGCCAGCTGGAACAGCAGGGCCTCGCCGCCCGCGCGGCCGGCGATTTGGACGCCCACCGGCAGTCCATCGGCCGTCCAATGCAGTGGCACGCTCATGGCCGGGGCGCCGGCGACGTTCTGCACCGGGGTGTAGCCGACATAGGCCATCAGACGGGCCTGCAGCTCTTCGAACGAAACCCAGCCGGCGACATAGCCCAGCTCGACCGGCGGCTTGCCCAGCACCGGTGACAGGATGACGTCGTACTTCGTCAGCCAGGCGTCGTAGCCGGCGATCGACGCATTCAAGCGTTGCAGCGCAGCGGGCAGGGCGCCTTGCGGCAGGCTGTGCACCAGTTCGGCCATGCCCAGGCTGAACGGTTCCAGCACCGTGGCGTCGGGCTTGCGGCCGATGGCCTTTCCGATGCCGGCGACCAGCTCGGCCGCGCCGCTCGCCCACAGGGCGGTGAAGTCCTGGCCGAACTGCGCGCCGTCCATCGGCCAGCTCGTAGGCTCGACCTTGTGGCCCAGGCTTTCCAGCAGCTTGGCGGCGTTGTTGACGGCGGTCTGCACCTGTGGATCGGGCGCCAGACCAGTACCGGTGTTCATCACCAGGCCGACCTTCAGCTTCTTCTTCAGCGGCGCAGAGACAACGCCGATCGGCTTGAACGGCGCGTTCGTCCCGGTCTGTTCGCTGGCGGCGAACATGGCGGCCGAGTCGCGGACGCTGTGGGTCAGCACGTGCGATACAGACAGGTCGATGCCGCGGCTGCTGGGCCGGTTGGGGATCATCCGGCCGCGCGAAGGCTTCAGGCCGAACAGCCCGCAATTGGCGGCTGGGATGCGGATCGAGCCGCCGCCGTCGCTGGCGTGGGCGATCGAAACCATGCCCGAGGCTACGCCCGCGCCCGCGCCGCCGGACGAGCCGCCCGACGAGTGCTTGACGTTCCACGGGTTGCGGGTGGGCAGGAAGCCCATCGGCTCGGTGGTCGGGAGGAAGCCGTACTCCGGTGTCGTGGACTTGCCCAGGGTGACGAAGCCGGCCGCGTCGAAGGCGTCGATATAGGCCGTCTGCTCGGTCTCGGGCTTGGCGCCCAGGCTGGCGCGGGTGCCGTAGCGCGTGGGCAGGCCCTTGTAGGGGTCCAGGTCCTTGACCAGGAACGGCACGCCGGCGAACGGGCCCGTGAGGCCTCCAGCCTTGGCCTTGTCCAGCGCCCGCTCGTAGTCGGACGTCACGATGGCCTGGACCTGAGGCTGAAGCACCTCGATGCGCTGGATGGCCTGCTCGACCAGTTCGGCGGCGCTGACCTCCTTGCGGCGGATGCGGCCGGCCAGCTCGGTGGCGTCGGGCGTCCAAGGCTGAGGCCCGGTCTTGGGCTTGGCCCAGGCGGAGGGCGCGGCCGCGATCGCGGCGGAGGCGGCCATCAGGCCACGGCGACTGAAACGCATGGAAGTCCTCCCAAAGCCGGCGTCTTGTGCGCCGGTGATCAACGTTCAGTTGACCCCGAAGAGACCTTGGCCGCAACCCCGTGCTAAAGCCCGTTTCCCAGTTTCGAGGAGGCCGCGTGGCCAGGAAGCGTATCGATCAGCTGCTCGTCGAGCGTGGCGTCTTCGACAGTCGCGCCAAGGCCCGCGCGGCGGTGGAGGCCGGCCGCGTCGCAGTGGCCGGCAAGGTGGTCGCCAAACCGTCCGAGGCTGTCGAGGAGGACGCTCAGATCGTCGCCGAGGCGGCCCACCCGTGGGTCGGGCGCGGAGCGCTGAAGCTGGTCCATGCTTTGGACCTGTGGCCGGTTGCGGTCGAGGGGCGCGTGGCGGTCGATGTCGGCGCTTCGACTGGAGGCTTCACCGAGGTGATGCTGTCGCGCGGCGCGGCCCGGGTGTTCGCCGTCGATGTCGGGCGCGACCAACTGCACGCCAAGCTGAGGGCCGAACCGCGCGTGACCGACCTGTCGGGCGTCGACGCCCGATCGCTGGACGAGGGTCTGATCCCGATGCGTCCGCAATTGGTGGTCAGCGACGTCAGCTTCATCTCGCTGACCAAGGCGCTGCCGGCGGCCCTGGGCTTGGCGGAAGCGGGCGCGGACCTCGTGGCGCTGATCAAGCCGCAGTTCGAGGCCGGCCGTGAGCATGTCGGCAAGGGCGGGCTGGTGAAGGATCCAGAGACCATCGCCCGCGTGGAACGCGAGATCGTCGACTTCCTGGAAGCGTCCGGCTGGTCGGTGAAGGGCCTGGCGCAGAGCCCGATCACCGGCGGCGACGGGCAGGTCGAACAGCTGGTCTGGGCGCAAAAGAAATCGGCCGCTCCATAGGAGCGGCCGATCGTCTACCACAAGGTGCTTGGAAGCTTAGTCGACGACTTGATACTTGCCCTGGGCGTCCGGGCAGACGCGCACGAAGCGCTTCTGGGTGCGGCCGTCCGGCAGGTAGATCGGGCTCTCGGCCAGAGTGCAGCCGTTGACGTCGGCCTGGCCGCTGCGGTTGTCGACGCGGTAGCTGTCCTGACGCTCGTAGCTGCGCTCGTAATAGCCGTCGCGGCCGGCGTTGTCATACGAACCCTGACGGTAGTAGGGCTCCTGATAGCTGCCGCCGTAGCCGCCGTTATAAGCCGCCGGCGGCGGGGGAGGCGGCGGCGGAGCCGTGTAGCCGCCCGGGGCGCAGGCGGCCGAGCTCTTGCCGGCCATCGAACCGACCACGGCGCCCAGGACGCCGCCCAAGATCGCGCCGTCGGTGCGGTGACCGCGGGCGGCGATGCCGCTGCCGACCGCCGCGCCAATGCCGGCGCCGGCCAGACCGCCGCCCGTGGTGCGGTTGGTCGTCGAGCGCTGGCAGGGATCGTAGTAATAGCCCTGATTGTCGTAGGCGCCGCCGTAGCTGGAGCCGCTATAACGGGTCGTGCCATACGACTGGGCCGAAGCCAGGGTCGGGGCCAGGAGGCCGCAAACGAGGGCGGCGGTGACGCCCAGAACGGTCTTCATCTTGGAGGTCCTGCTCTTGGAAGCGTTCGTGTTCATGAGAGAGCTTGTCTTTTCAAGGGGCGGCCTTTTTGTGACCGCCACGCCCATCCGTTGATCTAGGTATGCGCCGGCCAAGATGAACGATGGCTGACAGGTTTCTTCACCGAACAGAAAAACGTCCGGGACACGCGCTCAAGCCCCGATTTTGGGGTATGGACCGCAGATGCAAGAACTGACGATCAACGCCATCGGCGCCCAGGGCGACGGTCTGGCGCGCCTTTCCGACGGCAAGCCGGCCTTCGTGCCCCTGACCCTGCCGGGCGAAACCGTGCTGGCCCGCATGGACGGCGCGCGCGGCGAGCTAGCCGAGATCCTTCAAGGCAGCGCCGATCGCATCGATCCGGCCTGTCGCCACTTCGGCGTCTGCGGCGGCTGCGCCTTCCAGCACTGGGCCGCCGAGCCCTATCGCGCCTGGAAGGCCGATCAGGTCCGCGTGCAGCTCTCCATGGAAGGCCTGGAGACCGAGATCCTGGCCCCGTTCGCCGCCCCGCCGGCTTCGCGTCGCCGCGTCGCGCTGCACGCCCGCAAGATCAAAGGGGGCGCGCAGCTTGGCTTCAAGGAGCGCCGCTCCTGGAATCTCGTGCCGATCGCCGAGTGCCCGGTCACCGACCCGCGCATCGTGGCGGCCCTGCCGGCCCTGGCGCGCCTGGCCGAGCCGTTCCTGGAGCATCCCAAGTCGGCCCCGACGCTGCACGTCACCCTGACCGCCACCGGCCTGGACATCGACGTCACTGGCGTTGAGCGTAAAAGTGGAGGCCTGTCGGCCGACGCCCGCATGCGCGCGGCCATGGCGGCCAGCGAGGGCGACTTCGCCCGCGTCACCATGGCGGGCGAGACCGTCTATGGCGCGCGCCAACCGCTGGTGAAGCTGGGTCAGGCCGTCGTCGCCCTGCCGCCGGGCAGCTTCCTGCAGGCCGTGCCGGCCGCAGAGCGGGCCATGGTCGCCTTTGCCGTCGCCGAAGCCCAGGGCGCGGCCCGGATCGCCGACCTCTATTGCGGCGTCGGCACCTTCACCTTCCCCCTGGCCGAAGTCGGCGCCGTTCACGCCGCCGAGATGAACGCGCCCTCGATCGCCGCGCTCAAGGCCGCCATGGGCGCAACACCGGGCCTCAAGCCGATCCACGCGGAGGCTCGCGACCTGGTCAAACGTCCGGTGCTGAGCACCGAGTTGGCCAAGACCGACGTGGTGGTCATCGATCCGCCGCGCGCCGGGGCCGCCGAGCAGACAGTCGAGATCGCCAAGTCCAAGGTCGCCAAGGTCGTCAGCGTCTCGTGCAATCCGGCGACCTTCGCCAAGGACGCCCGCGCCCTGGTCGAGGCGGGTTTCCGGCTGGAGAAGGTGCTGCCCGTGGACCAGTTCGTCTGGTCGCCCCATATTGAAGTCGTCGGAGTGTTCACGCGCTGAGGGCCTGAATGGACGAGCGACGGTCGAGAGGCGCTTTCGCGATCGACGCCGCGGGGCAGCGCGCCAAGGCGATGGTCAAGGCCGCCTGGTGGACCGCTGCCGGCGGTCTGGCGCGTTCGATGACGAGGCCGACCGAAGGCAAGCAGGCTCAGCGCTTCAAGCCCAGCGCATCGCCCCCATCCAAGACCGCGCTGCGCCGCGCCTATCTGGAGGCGTTCGAGAAGGATGCTCGCGACGTCGCCGCCGGTCTTTATCCCGCCGTCGAGGACGGACCGATCCGTCCCTCGGCCGCCCTGCGCGAGGCCGCCGATTTCATCGCCGACGCCTTCGCGGTCGACCAACGTCGCCGCCGGGGTGACGGCGTCGAGGTGCGCGACACGGTCAATAGTCAAGCTTACCCAAGCTATTACCGGCAAAACTTCCACTATCAGTCGGGGGGCTGGTTCACCGACGAAAGCGCCCGCCGCTATGACGCCCAAGTCGAGGCTCTGTTCTCGGGGACGGCCGGTGCGATGCGCCGTCGCGGCCTGTCGCTGCTGGCGAAGCATTGGCGCGGGCGAGACCAGCGGAACGCGAAAATCCTTGATGTCGCCTGCGGTTCGGGCGCGTTCCTCAAGGACCTGAAGACGGCGTTCCCGCGTGCCGCGATCGCTGGCCTGGACCTATCCGAAGCCTATCTCGCCGAGGCCCGCAAACGCACCGGCGCAGGCCGGATCAAGGCCAATGCCGAAGCTCTGCCTTTCGCGGATTCGTCTTTGGACGCGGCAGCTTGCGTCTACCTCTTCCACGAACTGCCGCCGCGCGTGCGGCCCGTCGTGGCGGCCAGCCTGGCGCGGGTGCTGAAGCCCGGCGGCGTGCTGGTCTTCGTCGACTCCGTCCAGCCGGCCGATACCCCGGACCTGGCCCGGTTGATCGAGGCCTTTCCGGTCTATTTCCACGAGCCCTATTACGGGACCTACGCCCAGACCGATCTCGTCGCCCTGTTCGCCGAGGCCGGCCTGCGCCTGGTCGCCGAAGATCGCGCCTTCCTGACCAAGGCCTTGCTGCTGGAGAAACCCGTCGGCTAAGCAAGGGTCTTGGGAGGGGCTTTTGCAGCAAGACGCAAGACGGTTCGAGGCGCTGGACGGGCTGCGCGGCGTCGCGGCGTTCGCGGTGCTGCTGTACCACGTCGGCAGCTGGACCGGCCGTCATGGCCTGGTCGCCCACGGATACCTGGCCGTCGACTTCTTCTTCTGCCTCTCCGGTTTCGTGCTAGCCCACGCCTATGGCCGCAAGCCGATCGGCTGGCTGGCCTTCATGAAGGCGCGGCTGATCCGGCTTTGGCCGCTGATCGCTCTGACCATGCTGCTGGGCGCGACCGTGATCATCGAGCACCGCGAGCGCGTGCCGGGCTGGCTGGGCCTGGGCCTGTTGATGATCCCGCGCCTGTCGGTCAGCGAGGACGGCTTTGCGCCGCTTTTCCCTTTGAATCCGCCGGCCTGGTCGCTGTTCTTCGAGCTGGCGGTCGGCGCGGCCTGGTTCCCGATCCGCCGCCTGGGCGTGCTGGGCCACGTGCTGATCCTGGTGCTGCTGACGCCGGTGATGCTGTACGTCTGCCACGGCATGGGCGGGGTGCTGACCGGCTGGGACCGGGGCACCTTTGTCATCAGCTTCCTGCGAACGATCTTCGCCTTCCTGCTGGGCTGGGGCGTCTATCGGATGCAGGGCTTCGTGACGTGGACCCTGCCGGTCTGGCTGCTGGCGGCGGTGTCGGCGGCGGTGTTCTGCGTCCCGTGGACGCCGATGAACTGGCTCTACGACTTTGTCTGCGTCAGCGTGGTTTTCCCGTTGATCGTGCTGGCGGGACGGCGCGATCCGGAAGGGCTGGGCGGAGCTGCCTGCCGGGTCTCGGGTGCGATCTCGTATCCGCTCTACGTCCTGCACTGGCTGGGCTGGGAGCTGTTGCTGCGCGCCTTCCGGGCTCTGGGTGGGACAGGCTATCCGATCGGCTTCGCCCTGGTCGCCGTGCCGCTGATCCTGGCCGGTGCCTGGGCGGTGCTGAAGCTCTACGACGAGCCGGTTCGCCGCCGCCTGTGGGCGCTCTAAAAAATCCTCGGCGCGTTGTCGGAAGCCTGCATAGTCGGCCGTCCTTTGACCGAACGAGGAAGCCGATGCACTACGCCATTCTTTGCTACAACTACGAGGACGTCGTCTGCGCCTGGTCCAAGGACGAGGACGATGCGGTCATGGAAAAGCTGGCCGTTGTCCACGAGAAGCTGGCCCAGGACGGCCGGCTGGGGCCTGTCGTCCGCCTGATGCCGACCACGGCCGCCACGACCCTGCGCAAGGACCGCGACCCGCCGCTGGTGCTGGACGGTCCGTTCGCCGAGACCAAAGAACAGCTGCTGGGCTTCTACATCGTCGATTGCGAGTCGCTGGACGACGCCCTGACCGTCGCCAAGGACCTGGGCAAGGCCAATCCCGGCGGTTCCTACGAAATCCGGCCGATCGCGCTGTTCAACCCGGGGCCCGCGGGGTCATGACCGACCTGGGTTGGATCGAAGGGGCGATCACCGCCTCGCGACCACAGGCCATGGCGGCGCTGCTGCGCTATTTCCGCGACCTGGACACCGCCGAGGAAGCCTTCCAGGACGCCTGCCTGCGCGCCCTGAAAGCCTGGCCGAGGAACGGTCCGCCCCGCGATCCGACCGCCTGGCTGATCATGGTCGGCCGCAACGCCGCCATCGACGCCGTCCGCAAGTCCAGCCGCACCACGGCGCTGCCGCCTGAGGAACTGCTGTCCGATCTCGAAGACGCCGAGGCTGGCGCCGCCGAGCGGCTGGACAATTCGCATTATCGCGACGACGTCCTGCGGCTGCTGTTCATCTGCTGCCACCCGGACCTGCCGGCTACCCAGCAGGTGGCCCTGGCCCTGCGGATCGTCTCGGGGTTGTCGGTGCGCGAGATCGCCCGCGCCTTCCTGGTCACCGAGGCGGCGATGGAGCAGCGGATCACCCGCGCCAAGGCCCGCATCGGGGCCGGCGACGCGGCGTTCGAAGCCCCGGGGCCGATCGAGCGCTCGCAGCGCTTCGCGGCCGTGGCGGCGATGATCTATCTGGTCTTCAACGAGGGCTATTCCGCCAGTGGCCACGCGCACGAGGCCAAGGGCGGTCTGTGCGACGAGGCCATCCGTCTGGCGCGGCTGCTGCTGCGACTGTTTCCGGCCGAGCCGGAGATGATGGGGCTGACGGCGCTGCTGCTGCTCCAGCACGCGCGCTCGGACGCTCGTTTCACCGCCGAAGGGGCTGCAGTCCTGCTGGAGGATCAGGACCGAAGCCTCTGGAATCGCAAGATGATCGGGGAGGGGCTGGCCCTGATCGACAAGGCGATGCTCAAGCGCAATCCGGGGCCGTATCTGATCCAGGCCGCCATCGCCGCCCTGCACGCTCGCGCGGCCCAGGCCGCCGAGACCGACTGGCCCGGCATCGACGCGCTCTACGCCACGCTGGAGATCATGCAGCCTTCGCCGGTGATCACCCTGAACCGGGCGGTGGCGGTGTCGAAGGTGCGCGGCCCCGAAGCGGCGCTGGCCATGATCGAGCCGCTGGGCGCGCGGCTGGACGGATACTTCCACTTCCACGGCGCGCGGGGCGCGTTCCTGCTGCAGGCTGGCCGCAAGGGCGAGGCGCGCGAGGCCTTCGACCGCGCCATCGCCCTGGCCAACACCGCCGCCGAAGCCGCCAATATCCGCCAGTACCTGGATCGCGTCACCGCCGAGGCGGAAAAATCGGCGAGCTGATGTCGGATCGCGACGGGCCGGCGCGTCCTTGTCTCGAACCATGCAAGGGAGAGTTTCGTGGCTGTCGACACTTCGGACCTGGGCGGCGTCATCGCCTACATCAACCTGGAGGGCGCGGCGGAGGCTTCTGCTCTCTACCAGAAGGCCTTCGGCGCGACCGAGCGCGTGCGCATGCCCTACAAGGAAGGCGATGACCGCCTGATCCACTGTCACCTGGAGATCAACGGCGGTCACGTGATGGTCAGCGATTTCTTCCCCGAGCACGGCTTCGATCCGGTCAAGCCGCAGGGCTATACGCTGCACTTGCAGGTCTCGGACGTCGACGCCGCCTGGGCCCGCGCCGTCGAGGCTGGGCTAGAGGTGATCAAGCCGGTGGAGCTGATGTTCTGGGGCGATCGCTACGGGATCCTGAAGGACCGCTTTGGCGTCAGCTGGTCGCTCGCAACCACGCCGAAAGCTTGAATATAACAAGACGCTAGGGGAGAGAGCTCATGTTCAAGATCGTCATCGCCGGGATCGCGCTGGTCGTCGTCGCCGTGCTGGTTTTTGCGGCGACCAGGCCAAACACCTTCGTGGTCAGGCGCTCCGCGGTGATCAACGCGCCGCCGGAAAAGCTGATCGCCATGGTCGAGGACTTCCACCAATGGCGGGCCTGGTCGCCGTGGGAAAAGATGGAGCCCGACATGGCGCGGACCTACGAAGGTCCCGCGCGCGGCGTTGGCGCGGCCTACGCCTGGACCGGCAAGAAGGTCGGGGCTGGCCGGATGGAAATCCTCAAGGTCGCTCCGTCGCGTGAGGTCGAGATCCGCCTCGATTTCCTCAAGCCGTTCAAGGCGACCAACACCGCTCGCTTCACGTTCGAGCCGGAAGGTGCGGCCACGCGGGTCACCTGGAGCATGGAGGGCGGCGTGCCCTACATCTCCAAGCTGATGGGCCTGGTGTTCGACATGGACAAGATGATCGGCAAGGACTTCGACGCGGGCCTGGCCAACTTGAAAGCCCAGGCCGAGAAGCAGGGTTGACGGCCTTTCGTTAGTTCTTGTTATGTTCTAATTTCTCGGCCATGGTGCGAGCCATGGCCGAGGCAGCAAAACTAGGACCGGTCCCTCGCGGCCGTGGGGCGAAGTCCAACCGGACTGGACGCTTCGAGTCGCAGGTCAACGAGGCTTTCGACGACGGCTGGGGTGAGGACGAAGAGCCCAAACAGCTGAAGACCGAGCTGCAGCCGATGAAATCGCGGACGATCATCGCCCGCAACCAAAGCCCGGACATCGGCTTCGACCGCTCGATCAACCCCTATCGTGGGTGCAGCCACGGCTGCATCTACTGCTACGCCCGGCCGGCCCACGCCTATCTGGGCCTGTCGCCGGGCCTGGATTTCGAGAGCAAGATCTTCTTCAAACCGCACGCGGGCGAGTTGCTGACGCGGGAGCTGTCCAAGCCTGCTTACAAGCCGGCGACGATCCATATCGGCGGCGACACCGATCCCTACCAGCCCGACGAGAAGCAGCTGCGCGTGACCCGCCAGGTGATCGAGGTCCTGGAGCGCTGTGGTCACCCCTTCACGATCATCACCAAGTCGGCGCTGATCCTGCGCGATCTCGACATCTACGCTCGGCTGGCGGCGCGGGGACTGACGCGGGTGGCGATCTCGATCACGACGCTGGATCGCCACCTGGCGCGCAGCATGGAGCCGCGCGCGGCCACGCCCGGCAAGCGGATCGAGGCCGTGCGGCGGCTGACCGAGGCCGGCGTGCCGGTGACGGTGATGTTCGCGCCCGCGATCCCCGGCCTCAACGATCATGAGGTCGAGGGCGTACTGGAGGCCGCCGCCAAGGCCGGGGCGCGCGGGGCCGGCTATGTCGCTCTGCGGTTGCCGCGCGAGATCGCCCAGCTGTTCGAGGAGTGGCTGCAGACCGACCATCCCGACCGGGCGCGGCGGGTGATGTCGCTGGTCAGGCAGATCCGTCATGGCGAAAACTACAACGCCAGCTTTGGCGAGCGGATGACCGGCGACGGTCCCGTGGCCGAGGTGCTGCGCCAACGCTTCCAGCTGGCGGTGAAGAAGTTCGGTTTGGACCAGCCCTGGACGGCGTTGGACGCGAGCCAGTTCGTGCCGCCGAGGACGCCCAGCCAGCAGATGGATCTGTTCGGGTAGGGCAGAACGCCGAGCCCGTATACCTGGCGAAAGCCGGGGCCCAGATGGAAGCTCTCTGGGGGGGGCAGTCGCTCTGAGTTGATCCAATCATTCCCAGCATTGCGGGACCTGGGCCCCGGCTTTCGCCGGGGATACGGATGGGGTGTGAAGCAAGGATGGGCTTGACCCATCGCCTCTCCCTGGCCGAAGCAAGTTCCATGATCTCCGTCGTCCTGATCGCCTCCGAAGACCTTGCCGGCCTGGCCGCCCAGCTGGCCATGCTGGTGCCCGCCGCCGTGGACGGTTTGGTCAAGGAGGTGGTGTTGGTCGGAGACGGTCACCCCGGCGTCGAGGCCCTTGCGGAGGATAGTGGCGCGCGGCTGGTCACGGCCTCTGGCGAAGTCGCGACGCGGCTGACCGCGGGCGTTGCGGTCGCACGCGGCGACTGGATCCTCACTTTGCGCGCCGACCCCGTCCTGCGCGAAGGCTGGCGCGAGCCTGTCGAAAAACATCTGGCCGGTGGGGCGGGCGCGGCTGCGGTCCTGACAGCGCCTGGCCCATTCTTCGACAAACTGTTCCCGCGCCTTCATGGGGTGCTGGCGAGGCGCTTGGATTGGCCGGCGTCCGGCGGCGACGAGAAGGCGGTAGCTCGGGCGCTGAGGGCGAAGCGGCTGGGCTATTAGGCGGCTCAGCACTGGCTCCCACCTGACTTCGCTGTCAGCGAAGTCTGTCCGCCCCCAAGCAGGGCGGACAAGTCTCGTCCCCCTTTGGGCGAAGGGGGGACAGCGCCGCCTTTACCGCGTCGCCAGCAGCTGTTCGATCGACAGCGGGGTCTGAACCTGCGGGTCCAGGCGGAAGTCCACCGTCCGCGCGCCGCTGGCCACCGCGTCCAGGGTCTTGGTTTCCGCGCCCATCAGACGGCGATAGGTCCAGTAGCTGGCCATCACCTTCTCGACGTAGTTGCGGGTTTCCTGAGCGGGCAGGCTCTCGATCAGCAGCAGGCTGTCGCAGTCGGCGCCCAGCTGGGCTTCCAGCTTTTTCAGCGTGCCCGGACCGCCATTGTAGGCCGCCACGGCGCGCAGCATGTCGTTGCTCTGCAAGCCACGGTCCATCAGCCAGGTGAAGTAGTCCTGGCCGACGCGGAGGTTGAAGGCGGGGTCCAGCAGCGGGGTCTGGTCGGTCAGCAGCTTGTCGTCGCCGGCCGCGCGGGCCGCGGCTGTCGGCATGACCTGCATCAGGCCCACGGCGCCGGCGTTGGACATGGCCGAGGGGTCGAAGCGGCTTTCCTGGCGCACCAGGGCGTAGACCAGGGCCTTGTCGATGGTGAAGCCGCCGATCGGCTCCAGCGGGGGCAGGGGATAGTCCTCACCGCCGACGCGGCGGATCGGCCGGCCGCCGTTCAGCGGGGCGTTGGCGTTCAGGGCCAGGGCCAGGGTCGTCCAGTCGGCGCGCAGGGTTTCATTGCCGGCAAGCGACAGGCCGGCGCGCAGCTCAAGGCCGGCCTCGCGCCAGCGGCCCACCTGGGCCAGGGCGGCGGCGCGGCGGGCGCGCGGGTCGACCTTCATCAACGCCGTCAGGCTGCTGGTGTCAGGACCGCTGTAGGACGCCTTGGTCAGCAGGGCGGCGATCGGATCTTCCAGGTCGTCGGCGGGGGAGACGCCGGTCAGCGCCAGCTGCCGCGAGGCGATCATGCCGTAGAAGGTGTGCGGGGCGTGCGCGGCTTGGACCAGCAGCGAACGGGCCTGGCCTTCCTGGCCCGCCTGGCTGGCGGTGCGGGCGGCCCAGAAGGCGCCGGCGGCGCGCAACCACTCATCCTCGTGCTGATCGCCGGCGACCTGTTCGAAGAAGCGCTGGGCCTTGGCCGTATCGCCCAGGCGGAAGGCCGATAGGCCGGCGATCCAGCGATCGCCGCCGGCGACGGCCAGCGGCAAGGCCTTGGCGACGTCGCCAGAATAATAGGCTTCGCGGGCGGCGCGGCCCTTGTCGGCGGGAGGCGGGCCCTTGTCGGCCGTGATGAACAGGGCCGGGACCGGCGGGGCGAGGGCGCGCTTGCCACCGGGTTTGCGCTTGACGGCCAGGCCGTAGATGCGGTCTGCGCCGGCCTCGTCGCCGTAGCGCTTCAGCCAGCTGGTCAGGTCGTCATAGCTGGCCGAGTACAGCGACGGGTGCATCAGCTTGGCGAAGGACAGTCGGCCGGCCAGGCTGCGGTCGCGAGCGTTGGCCAGGGCCGCCTCGGCGGCGTCGAAGTCACCGCGATCGGTGGCGGCGAAGGCGGCGCGGTAATAGCGGATGTCGTCCTGCGACAGCGGGTCGAGCACGCCAGCAGAGGCGAGCGACGTCGTCGCGCACAGCAAGGCGGCCGAAAGACCGGCCAGAGATCGAGCCCAAAGCTTCAAAGAAGTGATCCGCGCTCCCCCGCAGGCGCACGTCCCCCGTTCCGACTGGTGGAGGAAGTTTTAATGCGGGCGGTCCGGGCGATCAAGTCGCTCGGTCAGAGTCAGCAGATCCTGCCAGGCCTTCTTCTTCTGGGCGGGGGTGCGCAGCAGGAAGGCCGGGTGCAGGGTCGGCATGGCCGGCAACTCGGTCGCCTTGTCCTCGGAGGTCCATTCGAACCAGCGGCCGCGCATCGAGAGAATGCCTTCCTCGCGCTTCAGCATCGCCTTCGCAGAAGCGCCGCCGGCCAGCAGCAGCATCTTGGGCTTCACCAGGGCGATGGCGCGCTCGACGAAGGGGGCGCAGACGGCCTGCTCCTGCGGCGTCGGCGTGCGATTGCCGGGCGGACGCCAGAAGACGGTGTTGGTGATGAAGACGCGGTCTTCCAGGCCGGCGGCCTTGATCATGCGGTCCAGCAGCTTGCCGGCCCGGCCGACGAACGGCGCGCCTTGAGCGTCCTCGTCGGCGCCGGGGCCTTCGCCGATGATCATCAGCGGAGCGTTTGGAGCGCCGCGCGAGAACACCGCCTGCTTGGCCCCTTGCGTCTTCAGCGGGCAACCGTCGAAGGCGGCGATGGCGGCGGCCAGGCTTTCGAGGTCGTTGCAGGCCGCCGCGGCGGCCCGGGCCGTGGCGACGGCCGAACCGACGTCGGGGCCCCGCACGGCCGTGGGGCGGGCGATCGGGATCGGCGGCGGGGCCGGCTGGCTCCTGGCGCGCAGCATGGCTGCGCCCTCGGCCAGGCGGTCGATCGGCGCGTCGGCGTACAGGGCCTCGACGCCCGCATCGGCCCAGAAGGCCAGCAGGCTTTCGACGGCGCGTTGATCGACGGCGAGGCTCATGAGACCGTCTTAGCCTGTAATGCCGCGGGCCTCCACGCTGCGACGCAGCAAAAAAGCGAGATCAAATGCTTGACCGCCCACACGTCACGTTCCGATAAGCTGTGATTCAAACAGTCATAAGAGGGGCGGCCGAGCCCCACCGGGAGACCTTATGAGCGAAGACCTCGAACGCGAGTCGATGGAGTACGACGTCGTCATCGTCGGCGGCGGTCCCGCGGGACTCTCGGCCGCGATCCGGCTCAAACAGATGGCGGAGAAGAACGGGACCGAGATCTCGGTGGCCCTGCTGGAAAAGGGCTCTGAAGTCGGGGCGCACATCCTGTCGGGCGCGGTTATCGATCCCAAGGGCCTGGCCGAGCTGTTCCCGAACTGGAAAGAGCTGGGCGCGCCGCTGGAGACGCCGGTCACCAAGGACCGCTTCAAGCTGCTGGGTCCGCAGGGCGAACTGTCCCTGCCGATGTTCGCCATGCCGCCGTTCATGCACAATCACGGCTGCTACATCGCCTCGCTGGCCAACCTGACCCGCTGGCTGGCTGGCAAGGCCGAAGAGCTGGGCGTCGAGATCTATCCGGGCTTCGCAGCCTCCGACCTCGTCTGGAACGACGACGGCTCGGTGAAGGGCGTCGTGGTCGGCGTCGTCGGCATCGGCAAGGACGGCCATCACAAGCCCGACTTCCAGCCGGGCATGGAGCTGCACGGCAAGTACGTGTTCATCGCCGAGGGCGTGCGGGGCTCGCTGGCCAAGCAACTGATCGCCAAGTTCAAGCTGGACGACGGCAAGTCGCCCCAGAAGTACGGCATCGGCATCAAGGAGCTGTGGCAGGTTCCGCCCGAGCAGCACCAGCCGGGCCTGGCCGAGCACACCACCGGCTGGCCGCTGGACAACCAGACCGGCGGCGGCAGCTTCATGTATCACTTCGGGGATAACTACGTGGCCATCGGCTACGTCGTACACCTGAACTACAAGAACCCGTGGATCTCGCCGTTCGACGAGTTCCAGCGCTTCAAGCAGCATCCGGGCGTGAAGCCTTATCTGGAAGGCGGCAAGCGCATCGCCTACGGCGCGCGGGCTATCACCGAGGGCGGCTATCAGTCGGTGCCGAAGCTGACCTTCCCGGGCGGCGTGCTGATCGGCTGCTCGGCCGGCTTCGTCAACGTCCCGCGCATCAAGGGCAGCCATAACGCCGTCAAGACCGGCATGATGGCCGCCGAGGCCGCCTATGCCGCTGTCCAGGCCGGCCGGACCAGCGACGAGCTGACCGCCTACCAGACGGTCTACGACAACTCGTGGGTGGCCAAGGAGCTGAAGGTCGTCCGTAACGCCAAGCCGATGCTGGGCAAGTTCGGCACGGCCCTGGGCGGCGCGGTCAGCATGTTCGACATGTGGTGTACGCACCTGTTCGGCGGCTTCTCGTTCTTCGGCACGATGAAGCACGAGAAGACCGACGCGGCCTCGACGGGGCTGGCCAAGGACTTCAAGCCGATCGTCTACCCCAAGCCGGATGGCGTGATCAGCTTCGACAAGCTGAGCTCGGTGTTCCTGTCGGCCACCAACCACGAGGAAGACCAGCCGGCCCACCTGAAGCTGAAGGACCCGTCGATCCCGATCGCGGTCAACCTGCCCAAGTACGGCGAGCCGGCGCGTCTCTACTGCCCGGCCGGCGTCTACGAGGTGCTCTACAACGAGCAGGGCCAGGACCCGCGCTTCCAGATCAACGCCCAGAACTGCGTCCACTGCAAAACCTGCGACATCAAGGATCCGTCGCAGAATATCGTCTGGACCACGCCGGAAGGCGGCGGCGGGCCGAACTACCCGAACATGTAGAAACGACAGAGCCTCCCGGTCCGAACCGGGAGGCTTTTTCTTGCGGACGGCGGCGAAACCTCGGAGGGTGGCCGGATGCGTATCAAAGTCCTCCTCGCCTGCGTTTCGCTTACCGCTCTGGCCGCCTGCGCGTCGACGCCGCCCAGCCACGTGACGGTGCGGGGGCCGATGAGCATCAACTCGCCGCTGTTCGGCGCGCGCAGCTCGTACGGTCAGTTCCTGGCGGGCCAGGCGGCGCTGCGCGATGGCCGCTCGTCCGAGGCGGCGGGCTATTTCGGCACGGCGGCCGTGCTGGGCGAGGACCCGGGCATCATCGGCGAGCGCTCGTTCACGGCGCTGCTGCTGGCCGGCGACATCACCCGCGCCGCGGCGGCTGCGCCGGTCGGCGAGGACTCTACCGAGGGCGTCAAGCGCCTGGGCGTTCTGACCCGGGTCGTGGAGTCGCTGGCCGTCGGCAAGGGCAAGGATGCGCAACTTCTCCTGACGACCCAGCCGCTGGGCTTCCCGCACCAGCAGGTCGCGGCGCTGCTCGGTCCCTGGACGGCGGCCGCCGCCGGGGACAAGGAGGGCGCGATCGTCCTGCCGACCCTGCGCAACGACAAGCTGGTGCAGTATTTCGGCCAACAGGGTCAGGCGCGGCTGTTCGAGCGCGCCAAACGCTATGACGAGGCCGAGACCGACTACAAGGCCCTGACTTCCAACGTCGCCACGGCCAGCATCTTCACCCTGGACTACGGTGCGTTCCTGGAGCGCCGCAAGCGCCATGACGACGCCGTCGCGCTGTACGACACGGCCCTGCGGGCTGCGCCCGGCGACGCCGGTCTGGTTCGCGCGCGGGCGCGCGCCGCGTCCAAGGGTGCGCCGCCGCCGATGCCGACACTCCGTCAGGGCGCGGCCGAAGGGCTGGTGGCTTGCGCCGCCGCCTTCGCCGGCGAGCGCCAGGTGCAGTTCGCCCTGGCCTATCTGCGCCTGGCCCTGCGCCTGGACCCGGCTCGCGACGAGGCCTGGGTGCTGATCGGCGACCTTCTGAACCAGAGCCAGGATCCGCGCGGCGCCATCGAGGCCTATGCCCATGTCCCGCAGAGCTCGCCGCAGTATGTCTCGGCCCAGAGCAAGTCGGCCTGGGCGTGGAACGACGCGGGCGACAAGGCCAAGGCGCTGGAGGTGGCGCGCGCCGCCGCGACGGCCGCGCCCAACGACCGCGAAGCTCAGGTGGCGCTGGCCGACTTGCTGCGGGCCGGCAGCCAGTGGAGCGAGTCCGTCGCCGTTCTGGACCCGGTGATCGCTCGTGACGGCGAGAATGCCGACTGGCGTCTGCTGTACCTGCGCGCGGCGGCTCTGGAACAGGCTGATCGCTGGCCCGAAGCCGAACGCGACCTGCAAGCGGCGCTGAAGATCAATCCGACCGAGCCCGAGCTGTTGAACTTCCTGGGCTACAGCTGGATCGACCGCGGCGAGAACCTGGCCCAGGCCCTGGGCATGGTCCAGAAGGCCGTGGCCGCCCGTCCGACATCGGGGGCCATGCTCGACTCCCTGGGGTGGGCCTATTACCGCCTGGGCGACTACAAGACCGCCGTGGAAAAGCTGGAAGCCGCCGTCGAGATGGAGCCGGGCGATCCGGACGTGAACGGTCACCTGGGCGACGCCTACTGGAAGGCCGGTCGCAAGATCGAGGCCGAGTTCCAGTGGCGACGGGTGCTGACCCTGGAGCCGGACGACAAGCAGAAGGCCGACTCCGAGGCCAAGCTGAAGAATGGCCTGGGTCCGACCGGCCCGGCGGCCTCGAAGTCGACCGCGGCGCGCAACTGAGCTATCGGCTCGGCAAGCGTCTTATCTCGAGTAGTCCCGCATGCGGTTGTCCGCCTTCGCCCCCGCCAAGGTCAATCTGTTCCTGCACGTGGGCGGGCCGGACGCCGAAGGCTATCACCCGATCTCCAGCCTGATGGTGTTCGCCGATGTCGGCGACGAGGTCGTGATCCAACCTGCCGATGCGCCGGACTTCGAGACCGTGGGGCCTTTCGGCGGCGAGATTCCGACGGGTGGCGACAACCTCGTGGTTCGCGCCGCGCGCGCCTTCCACGCCAAGCTCGGCGGGCCGATCCCGCCGTACCGGCTGATCCTCGACAAGCGTTTGCCAATCGCGGCGGGCCTGGGGGGCGGCTCCAGCGACGCGGGCGCGGCCCTGAAGCTGTTGCGTGACGCTCTCGCGCCCAATCTCACTGACGATGATCTTGAACCGCTGGCCGCCAGCCTGGGCGCCGATGGCGCGGCCTGTCTGCGCGCCACGGCCCTGATGGCCGAGGGGCGAGGGGAGGTGCTCTCGCCTGCGCCGCGCCTGCCGGTGCTGCACGCCGTGCTGGTCAACCCGGGCGCGCCGTCGCCGACCGGCGCGGTCTATCGCGCCTATGACGCGGCTGTACATCCGGAGGGGGCTGAGCGCCCGGCGATCCCGGACGAACTGGAGACCGCCGAGGAGGCCGCGGCCTGGCTGGCCATCGCCACCCGCAACGATCTCGAAGCGCCGGCCGTAGCCTTGGAGCCGCTGATCGGTCAGGCTCTGGACGTTCTTCGCGGCGAGCCCGAAAGCCTGATGGTGCGGATGTCCGGCTCGGGCGCGACCTGCTTTGCGCTGTGCGCCGGCGATATCGAGGCCGAGAGCCTGGCTGAGCGTATCGAGGCCATGCGGCCGGAATGGTGGGTGCGGCGCTGCCGCCTGAGCTAGGAGCTAGAGATGAAGCGCCGTGACCTTCTCGCCGCCTTGGGGAGTCTCGCCGCCGCGCCGGCCGCCGCCCAGACACTGAAGCTGGCTCCTGCGCCGATCGTGCCCGGGGCGGGCGACGTGCTGGTCAATGTGCAGACCAGCCTGGGCGTCATCACCATCGCTCTCAAGGTGCGTCAGGCGCCGATCACCACGGCCAACTTCCTGCGCTATGTGGACGAGAAGCGCTACGACGGCGCGACCTTCTTCCGGGCGTCCAAGTCGCCGGGATCGGTGGACTACGGCCTGATCCAGGGCGGGTTGCAGGGCGACCCGGCCAAGGTGCTGCCGCCGATCGCTCACGAGCCGACCTCGCAAACGGGCCTGCGCCATGTCGACGGCACGGTGTCGATCGCCCGCATGGAGCCGGGCAGTGCGACCTCGGACTTCTTCATCTGCATAGGCGAAGCGCCGTATCTGGACGCCAATCCCGCGGCGGAGGGCGACAACACCGGCTTTGCCGCTTTCGGCCAGGTCGTCGCGGGCATGGATCTGGTCCACAAGATCCTGAACCTGCCGACGCCCGGCGTGGCCATCAACCCGGTGATGAAGGGCCAGATCCTGGATCCGCCGGTGCCGATCGTCAGCGCCCGCCGGATCTGATCCAAAAAGAAAGGGCGCGGAGGTTTCCCTCCGCGCCCTTCGCCTTTCGGCTCACGCCAGCCTTAGCTGTGGTAGGCGCGTTCGCCGTGTTCCGAGATGTCCAGGCCTTCTTCTTCGGCTTCCGGCGCGGCGCGCAGGCCGATCACCAGCTTGATGACGAAGAAGACGATGGCCGAGGCGACCAGCGACCAGACGATGGTGACGCCCACGCCCTTCAGTTGGGCGATGACCTGAGCGACCATGTCGTACGTGGCGTTGTCGCAGGTCGAGAAGTCGCCGTCCTTGCCGCAGCTGGTGTAGTCGACGATGCCAGCGCCGCCCCAGGCGGGGTTGACGACCAGGCCGGTGCCGATGGCGCCGACGATGCCGCCGATGCCGTGGATGCCGAAAGCGTCCAGGCTGTCGTCGTACTTGAAGGCGTTCTTGATCGTCGAGCAGAAGACGATGCAGATCGGCGAGACGACCAGGCCCAGGATCACGGCGCCCATCGGGCCCGAGAAGCCGGCGGCCGGGGTGATGGCCACGAGGCCGGCGACGATGCCCGAAGCCAGGCCAAGGGCCGACGGCTTCTTGCGGGTGATCCACTCCACGACGATCCACGACAGGCCGGCGGCCGCGGTGGCGACGAAGGTGTTGATCATGGCCAGCGAGGCGTAGCCGTTCGATTCCAGGTTCGAGCCGGCGTTGAAGCCGAACCAGCCCACCCACAGCAGGCCAGCGCCCACCAGGGTCAGGGTCAGCGAGTGCGGGGGCATCGGCTCCTTGCCGTAGCCTTGGCGCTTGCCCAGGATCAGGGCGCCGACCAGGGCGGCGATACCGGCATTGATGTGAACCACGGTGCCGCCGGCGAAGTCGAGGGCGCCGAAGCTCCAGATCAGGCCGGACTTGACCGGGGCGTCAGGCGCCAGGGCGATCGCGTCCGGACCCGGCCACCACCAGACCATGTGGGCCATCGGGTAGTACGACAGCAGCGGCCACAGGAAGGCGAAGGCGACGATGGCCGAGAACTTCATGCGCTCGACCAGCGAACCGACCACGAGAGCGGCGGTGATGGCCGCGAAGGTCGACTGGAAGGCGATGAAGGTGAACTCGGGGATCACGACGCCGGTGGAGAACGTCGCGACGTTGCTGGCCGGGGTCACGTCCTTCAGGAACAGACGGCCCAGGCCGCCCACGAAGGTGTCCCAGCTGCCGCCGTCCGAGAACGCGAAGCTGTAGCCCCACAGGACCCAGGTCACGAAGCTGATCAGGGCGACGGTCGAGACCTGCATCATGACCGACAGCATGTTCTTGGAGCGGACCAGGCCGCCGTAGAACAGCGCCAGGCCCGGCAGGATCATCAGCAGGACCAGCATCGCGGAGGTCAGCATCCACGCGTTGTCGCCCTTGTCGTTCTTGTCGACGATGGCGGGCGCGGGGGCCTCGGCAGGGGCCGGCGCGGCGGCCGGAGCGGGCGCAGCCTCGGCGGGCGCGGCGGTGGCGGCGGCCGGGGCGGGCGCGGCCTCCTGGGCGAAGGCGACAGCGCCCATCGGGGCCCCCGCCAAGGTCGCGGCGAGCATCAGCCCGGCCAGCGGTTTAAACGTGAGTTTCATCGTCGGTATCCCCTTTTCCCGATGCTTACAGTGCGGCCGAGCCGGTTTCGCCGGTACGGATGCGGACGGATTCTTCGACGTTCAGGACGAAGATCTTGCCGTCGCCGATCTTGCCGGTGGCGGCGGCGGCCTTGATGGCCTCGACCGCCTTGGCGGCGGACGCATCGTCCACGACCGCTTCAAGCTTCACTTTCGGCACGAAGTTCACCTGGTACTCCGCACCGCGATAGATCTCGGTCTGGCCCTTCTGGCGGCCGTAGCCCTTCACTTCCGAAACCGTCAGGCCTTCGACGCCGGCGGCGACGAGCGCTTCGCGCACCTCATCCAGCTTGAAGGGTTTGACGACCGCTACGATCAGTTTCATCCGCCTTGCTCCACCCCGCGTACGCTGCGGGCTTGTTGGCTTGGTTGTGGAAGCGAAAGACCGCCCCCGGTGTGATCACCGCCGACGCCGCTTTCACGGCGCCGTTTCCCCGGCAGGGCCACGCTATCGGCGACGGTTCCGTGACGGGGCGTGTGGACAAGGTTTCGGAAACGAATTGGGCGTGGCGCCTAAAATTTGAGCCGCGAGGCCCGTGAGTGCGTCAAAAAACGGCGATCTCACTCAACGGGAGCGCTCTGGTTTGCGTAGGGGGTCTTGTCCTAGGTTGGCGGAATCCCCACGGCCTCGCTTGGAGCCCTGACATGCCGCCGCTCGTCTTGAAGATCGCGCCTTGGGCGCTGCTGGTGGCGTCGAACATCTTCATGACCTTCGCCTGGTACGGCCACCTGAAGAACAAAAGCCTGGCGCTGCCGGTCGCGATCTTGTCCAGCTGGCTGATCGCCCTGCCGGAATACATGCTGGCCGTGCCGGCCAATCGCATCGGCAGCGGTATGTATTCCACAGCTCAGTTGAAAGTAGGCCAGGAGGTCATAACCCTGCTGGTCTTCATCCTGTTTTCGTATTTTTATCTGGGCGAAGCGATCAAGTGGTCGACGATTGCGGGGTTCGGTCTGATCGTTGCCGGCGTGGCCGTCGTCTTCTATTTTCGGTGAAGCTTTTAGTGATCACGTGCCCGTGATCACGGAACCGAGTCCCCTGTCCGAGCGTAAACGGCTCGAACCGAAAGGAACTCGACCATGAACACCACGCGTCTCCTGACCGCGGCCGCCGCCATCGCTCTGCTGGCCGGCGCCGCTCAAGCCCAGACCGCCGCCGCACCGGCCGCTCCGGCTCCGGCCGCGGCTTCGCCGGTCGTCGCCAAGGGTGACCTGATCGACACCGCCACCGCCTCGGGCCAGTTCACGACCTTCCTGAAGGCGGTTTCGGCAGTGAACCTGACCAGCGTCCTGAAGACCAACCAGAACTTGACCGTCTTCGCCCCGACCGACGCAGCCTTTGCGGCCCTGCCGGCCGGCGAGCTGGACAAGCTGATGCTGCCGGAAAACGGCCCGCTGCTGCAGAAGGTCCTGACCTACCACGTGATCAACGCCAAGGTGGACTCCACCAAGATCAAGGGCAGCAAGGGCGAGGTGAAGAGCGTCGAGGGCTCGCCGCTGCTGCTGGACGGTAGCGGGACCACGCCGATGGTCGACGGCGCCACCATCACCCAGACGGACGTCATGGCCAGCAACGGCGTGCTGCACGTCGTCGACAAGGTCCTGATGCCTAAGGATCTGCCGGGCCAGCAGGCCGCGGTTTCGGCGACGGACGCTGGCGCCACCATGGACGTCGCCGCCAACGAGCAGGTCGCCCCTGCGGCGCCGACTCAAGCCGCGCCGAGCACGATGGACGCTATGCCGGCTGACCAGGCCGCTCCGGCCGCCGCCAGCGACATGGCCGCCGATCCGGCCGCTTCGCCGACCGCCACCTCGGCCCCGAGCGCCGGCGTGAACACCTCGGGCGTCGTGCCGGTCTCGTCGCAATCGCCCGAAGCCCAGGCCAGCCTCAAGGCCGGCGACGCCAACGTCGTGTCCAACCCGCCGGTCGCCGACACCACGGCCAACCGCGCCAAGTACGGCAAGCCGGACTCCAACGCCGGCAAGCGCACGACGCCGAAGGGCAACTAAGGCCTTATCGCCTTAGGACATCGCTTGAAGCAGCAGTCGGCGGGCCCTATGGTCCGCCGACTTTTTTCTAGGCCTGCTTCGGTATATGTCGCGCGAAAAACCCAAGTCCTTCCAGAGCCTGATCCTGACGCTCCATGACTATTGGAGCCGGCAGGGCTGTGTGATCCTGCAGCCGCACGACGTGGAGGTGGGGGCAGGGACCCTGCACCCGGCCACGGTGCTGCGCGCGCTCGGCCCCAAGGCCTGGAACGCGGCCTATGTGCAGCCCTCGCGCCGTCCGGGCGACGGCCGCTATGGCGAGAACCCTAACCGGCTGCAGCACTATTACCAGTATCAGGTGATCCTGAAGCCGAACCCCGAGAACATGCAGGACCTGTATCTGGGCTCGCTGGACGCGATCGGCCTCGATTTGCGCACCCACGACATCCGCTTCGTCGAGGACGACTGGGAAAACCCGACCGTCGGGGCCTGGGGCCTGGGCTGGGAAGTCTGGTGCGACGGCATGGAGGTGTCGCAGTACACCTACTTCCAGCAGGTGGGCGGCCTGGACGTCTCGCCGGTAGCCGGTGAGCTGACCTACGGCCTGGAACGCCTGGCCATGTACGTGTTCGGCGTCGACAACGTCTACGACCTGCCGTTCAACGACCCGGACTCGCCGCTGGGCGCCAAGACCTATGGCGACGTGTTCCTGGAGAACGAGCGCCAGCAGTCGGAAGCCAATTTCAACGTCTATGACGTGGCGACCCTGAAGCGCCAGTTCGAAGACATGGAGATCCAGGTCCCGCGCATTCTGGCCGAGAGCTACCAGGGCAAGGCCCTGGTGCTGCCCGCCTACGACCTGGTCCTCAAGGCCAGCCACCTCTTCAACCTGATGAACGCCCGGGGCGCGATCGCCGTCGCCGAGCGCGCCAGCTACATCGGCCGCATCCGCGACCTTTGCAAACTGTGCGCGCAAGCGTGGGTCGATCAGCAGGAAGCCGCGTAAGTTACGATGCCCCAACTTCTTCTCGAACTGTTCTCCGAAGAGATTCCGGCCCGCATGCAGGCCCAGGCCGCCAAGGACCTGGAGCGTATGGCGCGCGAGCACCTGGCCGCCGCCGGCTTCCTGCCCGAGGCCCTGAAGACCTTCGCCGGCCCCCGCCGCCTAACCCTGGTGGCCGAAGGCCTGCCGCTGGCCCAGGCCGACCGCAAGGAAGAACTCAAAGGCCCGCGCGTCGGCGCCCCGCCGCAAGCCATGGAAGGCTTCCTGCGCAAGGCGGGCCTGACCCAGGACCAGCTGGTCGAGCGCGACGGCGTCTACATGGCCTTCATCGAGAAGAAGGGTCGCCCGACGCCGGAGATCGTCGCCGAGATGGTCGAGGCCATCGTCCGCGGCTTCCCCTGGCCCAAGTCGATGATCTGGGGAACCAAGAGGCTGCGCTGGGTGCGGCCGCTGAAGCGGATCCTGTGCGTGCTGGACCGCGAGGTCGTGCCGTTCGCCATCGAGGGCATCGAGAGCGGCGACATCACCGAGGGCCACCGCTTCATGGGCGACGCCCAACCCTTCGTGGCCAAGGACTTCGACGAGTACGCGGCGGGCCTGGAAGCCCACTTCGTCGTGCTCGACGTCGAGGAGCGCAAGGAACGCATCCTCGAAGGCTGCAAGACCCTGTGCTTCGCCCGCCACCTGGAGCTGGTCGAGGACGAGGGCCTGCTGCAGGAAGTCGCCGGCCTCGCCGAATGGCCGACCCCGGTGCTGGGCGACATGGACCCGGTGTTCCTCAGCCTGCCGCCCGAGGTCATCCGCACCTCGATGCGCACGCACCAGAAGTACTTCGCCGTCCGCAAGGCCGGTGAGGAGGGCCTGGCCCCGCACTTCATCACCATCGCCAACATCCAGGCGGCCGACGGCGGCGCGGTGATCGCGGCCGGCAACGCCAAGGTGCTGTCCTCGCGCCTGTCCGACGCCCGCTTCTTCTGGGACGAAGACGTCAAGGTCGGCTTCGAGGCCTGGCTGAAGAAGCTGGACGGCGTGACCTTCCACGCCAAGCTCGGCACCATGGCCCAGCGCGTCGAGCGCATCGTCGCCCTGGCCGGCGAAATCGCCCCGCTGGTCGGCGCGGATGTCGCCAAGACGAAAGAAGCCGCGCGCCTGGCCAAGGCCGACCTGACCTCGCAGATGGTCGGCGAGTTCCCCGAGCTGCAAGGCGTCATGGGCGGCTACTACGCCCGCGCTTTCGGCCTGAACGGCGAGATCGCCGACGCCGTGCGCGACCACTACAAGCCGCAGGGGCCCTCGGACGCTGTACCGACCGCGCCGGTCAGCATCGCTGTGGCCTTAGCGGACAAGCTCGACACCCTGGTCGGCTTCTTCGCCATCGACGAGAAGCCGACGGGCTCGAAGGACCCCTATGCGCTGCGCCGCGCGGCGCTGGGCGTGATCCGGATCATCCTCGAGAACAACCTGCGTCTGTCGCTGTCCAAGTTCGGCAAGGACGACCTGATCGCCTTCTTCGCTGACCGCCTGAAGGTCACCCTGCGCGACCAGGGCAAGCGTCACGACCTCGTCGACGCCGTGTTCGCCCTGGGCGATGACGATCTGGCGCGCATCGTCGCGCGGGTCGAGGCCCTGGACGGCTTCCTGAAGACCGACGACGGCAAGACCCTGATGGCCGGCTACAAGCGCGCCTCCAACATCCTCAAGGCCGAGGAGAAGAAGGGGGCTCTGCCGGTTGGCGCGCCTGAAGAACCGGCGGCCGACAGCGATGCGGAGGTGGGCCTCTACAACGCCCTGCGCCTGCTGGATAAGCCGCTGAAGGACGCCCTGGCCAAGGAAGACTTCACCGGCGCCATGACCCAGCTGGCCGAGCTGCGCGGCCCGGTCGACGCCTATCTGGACGGCGTCTTCGTCAACGAGCCCGAGCACCGCGACAATCGCCTCAAGACCCTGGCCGCCGTCCGCGACGCCATGGGGCAGGTGGCGGATTTCGGGTTGATCGGCGGGTAAGCCTTTTCCGTTTCCCCGGCGAAGGCCGGGGCCCAGATCCATCCGAAACGTCAGCCGTGAATGCAAAGAGCGCCGCGCGAAGCCGCACGGCGCTCTTGATTTGATCTGGGCCCCGGCTTTCGCCGGGGAAACGGATCAGGTTAAGCCACTGCCGCGTCGAACTCGGCCTTCCAGTCGGCGAAGCGTTCGCGGTCGTCCTGGTCCCACGGGTGGAAGCCGGGGCGGTACCAGGCCAGATAGGTCTTCCAGCCGCGGCGGAAGAGGCCCGGGTCGCCCCAGACGAACCGATTCACCGCCTTCAGCGCCGCTTCCGGCGTGTAGCCGTCGGCTTCCAGCAGCTTCGCGGCGTAGCGGCTGATATTGCGGGTGAACATGATCGTCACTAGCGCCATCGCCCGACAGCGGATGAAGTAGCGCTTGGCTGGCGACCAGTCCTTGGTCACCTCCAGGAAGACGTCATAGGCCACGGCCTTGTGCTCGGTCTCCTCCATGGCGTGCCAGCGCCACAGCTGCTCGACGCCGGCCGGGGTCTGGTCGAACAGGTCGCGGTGGCGGGCATGCATCTCGGCCATCATCGCCGTGAAGTGCTCCAGGGCGATGGTCGAGATCAGCATCGCCATCTTGCCGCGTTCGCGGGCCATCTTCACCCGGCCGCGAACCATCTCCTCGATCTCGGCGACGGGGTAGCGATCGCGATCGATCAGGCTGTTCAGCTGATGGTGCTCGCGCGAGTGGATGGCCTCCTGGGCGATGAAGCCCTTGGCGTCCTCCAGCAGCTTGCCGCTCAGCAGGTGGCGGTAGTTCTTGACCGCGTCCATGAACAATCGCTCGCCATCGGGGAAGGTCAGGGACAGGGCGTTGAACACCGCCGTGCCGACGGGATCGCCGCCCAGCCAGTGGCCCTTCTGGGCGTCGGCGAAGTCGAAGCGGATGTCGCGCGGGGCGACGTGGAGATCGGTGGGCGTGGTCTGTGTCATGGCGTTCTGGGCTCCGCCGGTTTAGGGCTCTGGGAGCCCGTCCTTGGGCCAAGGTGAGTTGTACTGACAAAAATGTCAATAGAGGCGCCCGCACCTAAGACCACCCGTGTTCGCCGCACGCCCGAGGCCGCGCGCGAGAACATCCTGGCCGCCGCCGAGGCGCTGCTGGTCAGCCAGGGGCCGCAGGCGATCAAGCTGGCCGACGTGGCCAAGGCTGCAGGCGTGGTCCATGCCAACGTCATCCACCACTTCGGCTCGATCGCCGGGGTTGAGACGGCGCTGATGGAGCGGATGATCCGCCAACTGGCCGAGAAGGTGCTGACAGCCCTGGACCGCGACGACGCGGTGCTGGGCGTCGGCGCTCAGGCCCTGTTCGACGCCTTCGAGGCCAAGGGCGCGGCGCGGCTGGCCGCCTGGCTGGAACTCACGGGCGAGGGGGCGCGCATGACCCTGGTGCGCGAGGTGGTCGAGGCGATCATCGACACGCGCGTGGCCCGCGACACCGGCGTCGATCGCGAGGCGGCGGTCGACTTCGTGATGCTGAACATCATCCTGGCCGTCGGCGTGGGCCTGTTCGGTCCGACGCTCAGCGCGCTGCTGGGCCGTCCCTCCGAGCGGCCGCGCGAGCTGGCGCTAGAGCTGATTGAAGGCCGGCTGAGCGCGAGCCAGCAAGGCGGGTAGAACCTTGTCGGTCAGCAGCGGAGCCAGGCGCAGGTCGCCTGGCGCGGCGGGGTCGATCCAGGCCAACTCCTCGATCTCGGCCTGGGCGGCGATGTCGCCCTCGACCGTGGCGAGATAGGTCGCCGACTGCACCGAAAAGCCGGCCTCGTTGGCGGCCGGGGCCGAGAAGTGGTCCAGCAGCTGCGCGCTGATCAGCCTGCAGCCCAGCTCTTCCTCCAGTTCGCGGGCGAGGGTGGCCAGATCGCTCTCGCCGCCGTCGCGCTTGCCGCCAGGCTTCATGAAGGTGGTCGTGCCGCGCTTGCGGACCAGCAGCATGCGGCCGTCCGCATCAAGGATCACGGCGGTGACGATGTCGAGGACGCGGTTCATGCGGCCAAGATAGTCCGAGTCTCTAGTTCTCGACCGCAGCCAGGATGTGCTCAGCCAGCAGCTTCTCGGAGATCGCGTGCGGCTGGCGGACGCCGAAATTGGTGGTGGTGATCACAGCCACCAGGTCGAGGTCGGGGACGATGGCGACCTTCTGGCCGCCCGACCCGCTCATCACCCAGGCCTTGTGACCCGCGAAGGTCTGCAGCCAGATCAGGTAGCCATAGTCTGTCTCTGGCTTGGCGTTGGCGTGCGGCGTGACTGAGGCCTTCACGAAGTCGGCGGGCAGGACCTGCTGGCCCTCCCACTGACCGTTGTTGAGGTAGAGCTGGCCGAGCTTCAGCAGGTCGCGGCTGCGCAGGCCCAGACCGCCGCCGCCCATAGCCAGGCCCGTCGGCGACGTCTGCCACTTGGGGTTCTCGATGCCGAGCGGCTTGAACAGCACCGCGTCGGCGAACGCGGGCAGGGGCTGCTTGACTGCGTTCTGGACCGCCTGACCCAGGGTCACGACCCCGGCGGTGCAGTAGCTGAAGCTACGGCCGTAGGGCGAGGCCTCGGGACGTGGGCTCCAGTCGGGGAAACCGCGCACCGGCAGGTCGAGATAGAAGCCGACCCAGTCCTCGATCAGGTACATCCGCTCCTCGTTGCCGCGCGAGTACTGGTTGTCGTCGTCGCACTCGGCGATCGAGCTCATGGTCAGCAGGTCCTCGACCGTGACCTTGTCCTTGCGCGGATCGGGATTGGCGGCCGGCGGAAGGCCCTTCAGATAGGGCTTGATCTGCGCCTGGACGTTGGGAATGGCGCCGCGCCCGATGGCGGCCCCGGCCAGCATGGCGGTGACGGTCTTGGTCGTGGAGCGGGTGTTGCGGCGGGTTTCCGCGTCGCCGTCGTAATAGGCCTCGAACACCAGCTTGCCGTGGCGCGAGACCATGACGCTGGTGATCTGCTGGAACTGGCCGGCCTTGATGGCGGCGGACATGGCCTCGAGCTTGGCGGTCGAGACGCCATCCGCAGCATGGGTGGTCATCGGGGCGAGGGCCAGGGCGGCGGCGAACGCGAGAACTTTCAACGGTGCGGCTCCGAAAACGATGTTCGCCGTCTAGGCCGCTTCGAACGCCTCGTCTTGGACGGTTGAAACATGACGTCGTCCGCAAAGCCGCGCGAACTCGCCGGGCGTGACGCCATAGGCCTTCAGGAATTGGCGATTGAGGTGGCTCTGGTCGCAGAAGCCCGAGACCAGGGCGATCTCGCCGATCGGGTCGCGGCCGCGCATCAGCAGATCGGCGGCGCGTTCCAGCCGGCGGGTGCGCAGGCGATCGCCGGGCGCGGCGCCCAGCCAGCGGCGATAGCCGCGCGCCAGGTGGACCGGATGCACCCCGGCGACGCGAGCCAGGTCCGCCACGCCGATCGGCTGGTCGAAGGCGTCGGCCAGATAGGTCTCGGCCTCGTCCAGCCAGGAGGGGCGCTTGTCGCTGTCGGGCGCCGGCGTCAGGGCCTGGGCGGCCAGTTCCAGGCTCAGGCCCTCCAGCGACAGCGCCTCGTTGTCACGGGCCAGCAGCGACCGGGTCAAGCGCAAGGCGGCCCGTCGGGCGGCGGGACCCGTCAGCCGCAGGGCGTCGATCGCCGCGCCTTGTCCGGCGTTGGCCAGGGCCCGCCAGTCGGCGGCCTCGAAGCTGACGGCCAGGAAATAGCCGCCGACGTCGACGAAGCGGTCGCGATGGACGACGCCAGGCGGGTTGTAGACCAGCACCGGGCCCTCGGTTTCAGGGCCGGCGGCGGTGGTGATGTAACGGCCGTGGGTGGCCAGCACGAAGTGGGCGTCGTCGTGACTGTGCTCGTCGACGTGTTCGGCGCGCTTGGTGGCTTCCAGGTGGGCCAGGCGTACGCCGGTCAGGCGGCGCTCGACGGTGGGCGCGCCGTAGAACCGGCCTTGGCTGAAGGCGGTCCTCGGCGCGGCCATATCAGCCCAGCTGCTCGGCGGCCCAGGGGGCAAAATAGGTGATGATGCCCGCCGCGCCGGCGCGCTTGAACGCGGTCAGGCTTTCCAGCACGGCGCGGTCGTGGTCGATCCAGCCGTTCTGGGCGGCGGCCTTGATCATCGCGTACTCGCCCGACACCTGGAAGGCGTAGGTCGGCATGCGGAACTCGTCGACCAGGCGGCGCAGGATGTCGAGATAGGGCATGCCCGGCTTGACCATGACCATGTCGGCGCCTTCGGCGATGTCGAGCGCGACCTCGCGGATGGCCTCCTCGGTGTTGGCCGGGTCCATCTGGTAGGTCTTCTTGTCGCCCTGGCCGGCCGAGAGCTTCGCTGAGCCGATGGCGTCGCGGTACGGGCCGTAGAAGGCCGAGGCGTACTTGGCGGCGTAGGACATGATCATCACGTCTTGGAAGTTTGCACCTTCCAGCGCGGCGCGCAGCTTGCCGATGCGGCCGTCCATCATGTCGGACGGTGCCAGGATGTCGGCGCCGGCTTCCGCTTGCATGATGCCCTGTTCGATCAGGCGCTCGATGGTCGGGTCGTTGAGGATCTTGCCGCCCTCGACCACGCCGTCGTGGCCGTGGTCAGTGAAGGGGTCCAGCGCCACGTCGCACATGATGCCGACCTCGGGGGCGGCGTCCTTCATAGCCTTGACGGCGCGGGGGATGACGCCGTCCGGATCGGCGGCGATCGAGCCGGTCGCGTCTTTCCGCGAACCGTCGATGTGCGGGAAGATGGCGATGGCGGGGATGCCCAGGTCGCGGGCGCGAACGGCGGCCTTTGCGGCTTCCTTGACGCTCAGGCGCTCGACGCCCGGCATCGAGGTCACGGGGATCACGCCTTCGCCCTCATGCACCACCATCGACCAGATAAGGTCGGACGGTCGGACCTCGGTCTCGCGGACGAGGCGGCGGGTCCAGTCGGCCTGGCGCACGCGACGCAGGCGGCTGGCGGGATAGGGGGCGAGAGGCGGCGTGGTCATGGCGTTGATTTGAACCGCGCCGCTGCACGAGGCAAGTCCGCGAGACCCTTAAGAGGGCTCAGGAATAGCGGAAGGCCGGGTCGTCCAGGTCGATGGCGGGGAAGACTTCCTTCTCGGTCCAATAGTCCTGGGTGTGACGCCATTCCGGTTTGGTCCCGGCCCGCGGCAGCAGGTGCATGTTGCGCAGCAGGTAGTTGGGATTGAAGTCCTCGGCGTCGATCCAGTCGCCGATCGGCATGTCCGTATCCTCGGGGCGCAGGGCGACCTCGACCTGGCGGGCGCCCTTGTCATCCATGTGCTTCAGGAGGCGGCAGACGAAGTCGCCGATCATGTCGGCCCGCAGCGTCCAGCTGGCCCGGAAATAGCCGAACACCCAGATGAGGTTGGGCAGGCCGGTGAACATCATGCCGCGATAGGTGACGGTCTTGGAGAAGTCGAGCGGCTGGCCATCGACCGCGAAGGCGATGTCGCCCAGCACTGACAGGTCAAAGCCCGTGGCCGTGACGATGATATCGGCCTCCAGAATCTCGCCCGACTTCAAAAGCAAGCCGGTCTCGGTGAAGCGCTCGATCTCGTCGGTGACGACGTGGACCTTGCCCGAAGCCACGCCCTGGAAGAGGTCGCCATCCGGCACGAAGGCGATCCGCTGGCGCCAGGGCCGATAGCGTGGCGTGAAGTGCTTGGCGATGTCGTAGTCAGGACCCAGGAACGCCTTCACGCCCTCCAGCAGTTCGGCCGTGACGACCTCGGGCTCCTCGACCGAGCGGCGGGTAAACTCGTGCTGGTCGAACAGGGCCTTGCGGCGGACGATCTCGTGGATCCAGGTCTCGTCGATTTGCAGCTGGCGCAGAGTGTCGGCCAGCTCGTTCTCGTTGCGGCCGGGGACGAAATAGGTCGGCGAACGCTGCAGCAGGGTGACCTGGGCGCTGTCGCCCGCGATGGCGGGCGCCAGGGTGGCGGCCGTTGCGCCCGAGCCGATGACCACGACTCTCTTGCCCTTGTAGTCGAGGTCGGCGGGCCAGGTTTGCGGATGGACGACCTTGCCCTTGTAGGTCTCCATGCCCGGCCACTCCGGCGTGTAGCCCACCGCGTGGCGATAATAGCCCTGGCACATCCAGAGGAAATTGGTCGTGTAGCGCTCGACGCCGTCGGGGCCGGTGACCTCCAGAGTCCACAACTTGTCCTGCGATGACCAATTGGCGGCGCTGATGCGGCGGCGATAGCGGATGCGTTCGGCTAGATCGTTCTCGGCGATCACCTCGCCCATATAGGCCAGGATCTCAGCGGCCGTGGCGATCGGCGGGCCGACCCAGGGCTTGAAGCGATAGCCGAAGGTGTAGAGGTCGCTGTCGGAGCGCACGCCCGGATAGGTGTGGGTCAGCCAGGTGCCGCCGAAGCCCTCCAGCGCCTCCAGGACGGTGAAGCTTGTCTGCGGTCTCTGTGTGGCCAGGTGATAGGCCGCGCCGACGCCGGAAATGCCCGCGCCCACGACGATGACGTCGAAATGCTGGATCGCCGCGTCGCGCGCGGTCTTGGGAAGCGTCGCCGCCTCGCTCATGCCGTTCCTCCCGTGCTGGCCTTGCGGCCGCATTGAGTTCCCGGCGTCTCTGTGGGACGCCTAGGTTATCAACGTACACTTAGAGGGTGGCGCGCCGCTTGATCGGGATCAAGCGGCGATTTCGATGTCGTAGGGGAAGGAGGGTTTAGGGCGCGGCGCGCGAAGCCAGCACCGACGGGCCGTCGATGCGGGTCCACAGCTGGCTCTTGCACAGGAAGTTACCCAGGACGCAGCCCTTGGCGCGCATGGTCTTGGTGTCGACGATGTCGGCCGAGCCGATCAGCGTGACCTTCAGGGTCGGAACCCAGACGCGGCCCTTGAGGGTGCCATTGTTCTGGGCTTCAAAGTCACGCAGCAGCTGCTTGCCGATCAGGGTGTCCGTGCCGGACTTGCGCGCATCGGCCTCGGCCTTGGCGCTGGCCCACACGACGACGCCACAGGTCGAAGGACCGCAGTCCTTGATCTCCAGGTGGACGCTGTTCTTCGGATTGCGCCAGACGCCATAGCTGCGCGAGATGTCGCCGCCGGCATAGGCCGGAGCGGAGACCGCGATCATTCCGAAGGCCGCCACGAGAGCCGCCAGAGCAAGTTTTGCGAAACGCATAGTCGTTGATGCAGTTTATTGTTGTTGAGAACGCTCAGACTCGAAGATCGCCATTTGGAGCGAAGAGCGCTGGTTATCAAGGGGGTGTGGCGTCACAGACGATACACACCGTGTAACGGAGGATTTCAGGTCACACCTTCCGAACGCGGAGGGAAACCTGTGGCGCGCCCTGAAATCAGCCCGCGGCCTGATTGACACCCGCCCGCCAGCGCGGCACGTCAGCGGCAAGAAGGTGAGGGCGGTTCTGCCCCGAACGGGAGGAAGTGCGCATGGATTTCGCGCTGAACGAAGACCAGGTCGCGATCCAGGACGCTGCTCGCGCGTTCGCCGAGGGACAGCTTGCCCCGCATTCTGCCGACTGGGACGAGCGCAAGCACTTCCCCGTCGACGTTCTACGTCAAGCCGCGGCGCTGGGTTTCGCCGGCATTTACGTCAATGAGGAGGTCGGCGGCAGCGGCCTCACGCGCCTGGACGCCTCGATCATCTTCGAGGCGTTGAGCTACGGCGACGTGCCGACGGCTGCTTATCTGACCATCCACAACATGGCCTCGTGGATGATCGATCGCTTCGGCTCGGACGACCTGCGCCAGCGCTACCTGCCGCGTCTGACGACCATGGAGCTGATCGCCAGCTACTGCCTGACCGAACCGGGCTCGGGCTCGGATGCGGCCAACATGCGCACGACCGCCAAGCTCGATGGCGACCACTATGTGCTGAATGGCGGCAAGGCCTTCATCTCGGGCGGCGGGGTTTCGGATCTCTATGTCGTCATGGCGCGCACGGGCGGCGAGGGCGCAAAGGGCGTCTCGGCGTTCGTGATCGAGAAGGGGTCCGAAGGGCTCAGCTTCGGCGCCAATGAGCGCAAGATGGGCTGGAACGCTCAGCCCACCGCCCAGGTCAATTTCGACAACTGCCGCGTTCCTGTCGCCAATCGCATCGGTGAGGAGGGCGAAGGTTTCCGCTTCGCCATGATGGGCCTGGACGGTGGGCGGCTGAACATCGCCTCGTGCTCGCTGGGCGGCGCGCAGTTCGCGCTCGACACCGCCAAAACCTATCTGGAAACCCGCAATCAGTTTGGTCGGCCGCTGAAGGACTTCCAGGCCTTGCAGTTCAAGCTGGCCGATATGGCCACCGAGCTGGAAGCCGCCCGCCTGATGGTGCGTCGCGCAGCCCACGCGCTGGACAACAAGCACCCCGAGGCCACCAAGCTGTGCGCCATGGCCAAACGGTTCGCGACCGACGCCGGCTTCCAGGTGGCCAATGACGCCTTGCAGCTGCACGGCGGCTACGGCTACCTCCAGGACTATCCGCTCGAGCGCATTGTACGCGACCTGCGGGTGCACCAGATCCTGGAAGGGACCAACGAGATCATGCGAGTCATCATCGCCCGCGAGCTGTTCCGCCAATGAGCGTCGGATGATCTATCTCTGCCGCCACGGCCAGACCTTCCACAATCGCGAAGGCCGCCTGCAGGGCCAGACCGAGTCCGACCTGACCCCGCTGGGCCGCGCCCAGGCGGCAGCGATGGGCGAGCTTCTGGCTTCGCTGATCGAGGATCCAGCCGAATGGCGCATCGTCGCCAGCCCGCTGCGTCGGGCTCGCAACACGGCCGAGGCGATCGGGGCGGCCCTATCGCTGCCGGTGGCGTTCGACGACCGCCTGCTGGAGATCAATGTCGGCGACTGGTCGGGCCGTTTGCGCGATGAGGTTCGGGCCGAGACGCCCGCGCTGCTGGACGATCCGGACTGGGCGTTCCGCGCGCCCGGCGGCGAGACCTATGACGACATCATGGTCCGCGTGTCGGCCTGGCTGGCCGAACAGGCGCCCGAGCCCGAGCGCAAGCTGATCGTCGTCAGCCACGGTATCGCCGGCCGCCTGCTGCGCGGCGCCTATGGCGGCCTGACGCGAGCCGAGGTCATGGCCCAGGACGTGCCGCAGGACGCTATCTTCCGCCTGCACGCCGGCCAGATGCAGCGCCTGGCCTGCGCGCCCGTCACCGAACCCGTCTAGGATCGACATGACCGACGAACCCGAAGTCCTGATCCGCGTCGAGAAGAACGTCGGCCGCATCACGTTGAACCGCCCCAAGGCCCTGCACGCTCTGACGCTGGGGATGTGCGAGACCATGATCGGCGCGCTGCTGGACTGGCAGGAGGACCCCGAGATCTACATGGTCCTGATCGACCATGCGGGCGAGCGGGGCTTTTGCGCCGGCGGCGACATCCGCATGCTGGCCGAAAGCGGGGCCAAGGACGGCGTCGAGGCGCGCCGCTTCTTCCATACCGAGTACCAGCTGAACCACCTGCTGTTCACCTACGACACCCCTGTGGTGGCGGTGATGGATGGCGTGGTGATGGGCGGTGGCGTCGGCATTTCCATGCCCGCGCACATCCGCATCGCCACCGAGCGCACGACCTACGCCATGCCCGAGACCGGTATCGGCCTGTTTCCCGATGTGGGCGGCGGCTGGTACCTGCCGCGCTTGCCGGGCAAGGCGGGGCTGTGGCTGGCCCTGACCGGCGCGCGCATCAAGGGCGCAGACTGCATGCGCCTGGGGATCGCAACCCACTTCGTGGAATTCGGCGCCGTCGAGGGCTTGAAGAAGGCGATCATCGCCGATCCGCGTCGCATCGAAGACACCCTGAAGAAGTATCGCGCCGACGCCGGCAAGGCCGCGCTGCTGGGCTTCGAGCAGGATCTCAATCGCCTGTTCGTCGGCGAGAGCGTCGAGGAGATCTTCGAGTTCCTGACGCTGGACTCCAGCGATTGGGGCAAGGCCCAGCTGGAGGTCATGAAGACCAAGTCGCCGCAGACGCTGAAGGTCGCCTTCGAGCAGTTGAAGCGTGGCGCGGCCATGACCGACTTCGCCGACAACATGGTCATGGAGTACCGGATCGGCTCGCGGGTGGTGCGCAAGCACGACTTCATCGAGGGCGTCCGCGCCGTGATCGTCGATAAGGACCATGCGCCCCGTTGGGAGCCGGCGACCCTGGAGGAGGTCACCGACGCCATGCTGGACGAGATTTTCGCCCCGCTTCCCCGCGGCGAGGAATGGAGACCGCTGACGTAGCGAGTGGTCTAGGCTAACGTGGCCACAACCAAGAACACTTGTCGGTTCGGAAGGATTGCCATGCGTAAGCCGCTTCTCAGTCTCGTCGCCGTGCTAGGCCTAGCCGCCTGCGCCACGCAGCCGATGCTGGGTCCGCCGCCCCCGCCGCCGCCGTCGGGCCCGGTCGCTGCGGCGATTCCCCCGAACGTCGCCGCCGCGCTCAGCGATCCGTCGCGTCCGGCCGCCGACATGGTGCGCGACGCCGATCGCCATCCGGGCCAGCTGCTGGCCTTTGCCGGGGTGCGTCCCGGCGGCAAGGTCGCCGACCTGATCCCGGGCGCGGGCTATTTCACCCGCATCTTCGCCAAGGCCGTCGGCCCGCGCGGGACCGTCTACGCCTATGTGCCGGACGAGCTGACCAAGCTGGCCAAGCGCGAGCCGGCGGTGAACGCCATCGCCCGTGACCCCGAATATTCCAATGTGAAGGTGATCCTGAACACGCTTCCGAACTTCTCGGCCCCCGAGAAGTTGGATCTGGTGTTCACGGCCCAGAACTATCACGACATGCACGACAAGTTCATGGGCCCGGCCGATTTGTCGGTCGTGAACCGGCAGGTGTTCAAGGCCCTGAAGCCGGGCGGCGTCTACCTGATCATCGACCACGCGGCCGAGCCGGGCACGGGCCTTCGCCACACCGAGGACCTGCACCGCATCGACGCAGCCACGGTTCGGGCCGAGGTCACTGCCGCCGGCTTCGTGTTCGAGGGCGAAAGCCGCGTGCTGCGCTCGACCGCGGACAACCGCAAGACCAACGTCTTTGATCCTTCGATCCGCGGCAAGACCGACCAGTTCGTCTACAAGTTCCGCAAGCCCGCCTCGGCGCGGTAAGTGAAAAGCCTAGATTAAACAACGATAAGGACCGCGCCCATGAGGCGCGGTTCGTCTTTGCAGGGAGCTCTACAATGGCGCGCATCGCGTTCATCGGCCTGGGCAACATGGGCGGCGGCATGGCCGCCAACCAAGCCAAGGCGGGCCACGACGTTCTGGCTTTCGACCTGTCGGCGACAGCGTTGGAGCGAGCCGTGGCGGCCGGATGCAGCGCTGCGGGGTCGGCTGCAGAGGCGGTGACCGATGCGGAGGTGGTGATCACCATGCTGCCGGCCGGCCCGCACGTGCGCGCCGTCTACAGCGACCAGATCCTGCAGAGCGCGCCCAAGTCGGCCCTGCTGATCGACTGTTCCACCATCGACGTCGAGAGCGCCCGCTCTGTGGCGGGAGAGGCGGCTGCAGCCGGCTTCCGCTTCGCCGACGCGCCGGTGTCAGGCGGGGTGATGGCCGCCGAAGCCGGGACCCTGGCCTTCATGGTCGGCTGCGAGGCCGCCGACTTCCCCGCCGTCGAGACCGCGCTGGCCCCGATGTCACGCGCCACGATCCACGCCGGCGAGCACGGGACGGGGCAGGCGGCCAAGATCTGCAACAACATGCTGCTGGGCGTCTCGATGCTGGGAACCTGCGAGGCCTTCGCTCTGGCCGAGAAGCTGGGCCTGGCCGCCGACCGATTCTTCGAGATCGCCAGCAAGTCGTCCGGCCAGTGCTGGTCGGTGACCTCCTATTGCCCGGTTCCGGGCGTGGGGCCGCAGACTCCGGCCGACCGCGGCTACGAGGGGGGATTCGCCACGGCGATGATGCTGAAGGACCTGAAACTGGCCCAGGACGCCGCCGCCAAGTCCGGCGCGGCCACGCCGATGGGCGCGCAAGCCGAGGCGCTTTATGCGCTGTTCGCCGCCAACGGCTTCGCAGGCAAGGATTTCTCGGCCGTAATCGAGCTGATGCGAGGGCGGTTGGGCGCGCTGTCGTAACCGCCATAGACGCAATCGATGCGTCCAATCGCGCAATTCAATTTGCTAGGTAAATGCCCCTAGATGGACAGTGCAGGCGCTTGGTGCGAAAAGCCGAGCCAGAAATTAAGGGACCGCCGGAGCAATCCGTAGCGGTTTGAGAGAAGACCATGGACTACAAAGCCGCGTTCCGCAGCGCCGTCGACCAGATCCGTGACGAAGGCCGTTATCGCGTCTTCGCAGATCTGAAGCGTCAACGTGGCGCTTTCCCGCGCGCCACCTGGACCCGCCAGGACGGCGGCGAGAGCGAAGTCGTGGTCTGGTGCAGCAACGACTATCTCGGCCAGGGCCAGAACCCTGTCGTGCTGGACGCCATGAAGGCCGCCGTCGACGAGCACGGTTCGGGCTCGGGCGGCACCCGCAACATCTCGGGTACTAACCACGACCACGTCCTGCTGGAGCAGGAACTGGCCGATCTGCACGGCAAGGAAGCCGCGCTGCTGTTCACCTCGGGTTATGTCTCGAACGAAGCCTCGCTGTCGGTCGTGCAGAAGATCCTGCCGGGTCTGATCATCTTCTCGGACGAGCTGAACCACGCCTCGATGATCGCCGGCATCCGCAATGGCGGTGGTCCGCGCAAGATCTTCCGCCACAACGACCTGGCGCACCTCGAGGAACTGCTGGCCGCGGCCCCTGCCGACGCCCCCAAGATGATCGCCTTCGAGAGCGTCTATTCGATGGACGGCGACATCGCCGACATCGCCGGCACCATCGCCCTGGCCAAGAAGTACGGCGCGATGACCTATCTCGACGAGGTCCACGCGGTTGGCATGTACGGCCCGCGCGGCGGCGGCGTCGCCGAGCGCGAAGGCCTGATGGCCGACATCGACATCATCGAAGGCACGCTGGGCAAGGCCTATGGCGTGATGGGCGGCTACATCACCGGCGACGCCGAAGTGGTCGACGCCATCCGCCTGATGGCCGCCGGCTTCATCTTCACCACCTCGCTTCCTCCCGCGCTGGTCGCGGGGGCTTTGGCCAGCGTCCGCTGGCTGAAGCAGCATCCGGAAGTGCGCGAGATCCATCAGGAGCGCGCCGCGACCCTGAAGGCCATGTTCCGCAAGGCCGGCCTGCCGGTCATGGACAGCGAAAGCCACATTGTCCCGGTGCTGGTCGGTGATCCCGTCCACTGCAAGATGATCAGCGACATGCTGCTGGCCGACCACGGCGTCTATGTGCAGCCGATCAACTATCCGACCGTGCCGCGCGGCACCGAGCGCCTGCGCTTCACGCCGACGCCGTATCATACCGACGAGATGATGCGGAAACTGGTCGCATCGATGGAAACCCTGTGGGCCCACTGCAACGTGGCGCGCATGGGCGGCCACGCGGCTTAAGGATCAGAAGCACCTTCAACTTCGATCAAACCGCACATCGTCGAGACGAAAAACGCCGCCGGGATCCGGCGGCGTTCGCGTGCCTGATCGGGCAGGGCCGACTAGCTGCCGCGCCGCACGCCCTTGCCCAGGCCGATCTTCTTGGCGAAGTCCGAGCGGCGGGCCGCATAGGCCGGCGCCACCATCGGATAGTCGGGCGGCAGGCCCCACTTGCGACGGTATTCCTCGGGGCTCATGTCGTAGTGCGAGCGCAGGTAGCGCTTCAGCATCTTCAACTTCTTCCCGTCTTCCAGGCACACGATGTAGTCGTGCTGCACCGAACGGCCGACCGGCACCGCTGGCTTGGCCTTCTCGACCGGACGCGGCGGCTCGCTGCCGTTGCCCAGCGAGGACAGGGCCTCGTGAACCGTGCGGATCAGTTCCGGAATGGCGGTGTGAGAGATGGTGTTCTGGCCGACGTAGGCAGCCACGATCTCGGCGCTGAGACCCAGGATATCGACGCTGGTGTCATTCGCCGTGTCCGTGCCGCCACCTTGAGACGCCATGAGATACCCCATTCCCGTTGCTGCAATTGCTACTCCGCAGGCGATCGACGCCGCCTTGCAGGACGGCAACGCTCAAAGGGACATGTTGTTCCGAGATTGATCGCCGCGCCCATCCCGTTAAAGAGGGCGCCTCTGCCGACTCCCCGAAACGCCTGGAGCGCGTGATGACCCAAGCTAACCTCAACGCTTTCTTCGGTGCGGACCTCGCTGACGCCGATCGCGATATCTTTGATCGCATCGGTCGTGAGCTGGATCGGCAGCAGAACCAGATCGAACTGATCGCCTCGGAAAACATCGTCTCGAAGGCGGTGCTGCAGGCCCAGGGCTCGATCCTGACCAACAAGTACGCCGAGGGTTATCCCGGCAAGCGCTATTACGGCGGCTGCGAGTTCGTCGACGAGATCGAGACGATCGCCATCGAGCGCGCCAAGCAGCTGTTCGGCGCGGCCTTCGCCAACGTCCAACCGCACTCGGGCTCGCAGGCCAACCAGTCGGTGTTCATGTCCCTGCTGCAGCCGGGCGACACCTTCATGGGCATGGACCTGGCCGCCGGCGGTCACCTGACCCACGGCTCGCCCGCCAACCAGTCGGGCAAGTGGTTCAAGCCGGTGTCTTACACCGTGCGCCAGCAGGACCAGCTGATCGACTATGACAACGTCGCCGAGGTGGCCGAGCGCGAGAAGCCCAAGCTGATCATCGCCGGCGGCAGCGCCTACAGCCGCGAGATCGACTTTGCCCGCTTCCGCCAGATCGCCGACAGCGTCGGCGCCTATCTGATGGTCGACATGGCCCACTTCGCGGGCCTGGTGGCCGGCGGCGTGTTCCCCAACCCCGTCCCGCACGCCCACGTCGTCACCACCACCACCCACAAGACCCTGCGCGGTCCGCGCGGCGGCATGGTGCTGACCAACGACGAAGCCATCATCAAGAAGGTCAACTCGGCCGTCTTCCCGGGCCTGCAGGGCGGTCCGCTGGAGCACGTCATCGCCGCCAAGGCCGTGGCCTTCGGCGAAGCGCTGCAGCCGGCGTTCAAGGACTACGCCGCCCAGATCATCGCCAACGCCAAGGCCCTGGCCGAAGCGCTGGGCAAGTCGGGCGTCAACATCGTCTCGGGCGGCACCGACAGCCACCTGATGCTGGTCGACCTGCGCCCCAAGGGCGTGACGGGTCGCGACGCCGAGCACAGCCTCGAGCGCGCCCACATGACCTGCAACAAGAACGGCGTGCCGTTCGACACCGCGCCGTTCACGATCACCTCGGGCATCCGCCTGGGCACGCCGGCCGGTACGACCCGCGGCTTCAAGGAAGCCGAGTTCACCCGCGTGGGCGAGCTGATCGGCGAAGTGATCAACGGCCTGGCCGCCAACGGTCCGGACGGCAACGCCGAGGTCGAAGCCACGGTGCGTAAGGAAGTGCTGGCCTTGACGGCCCGCTTCCCGATCTACAACTAATTGGGTCTAGGCGCCGCGGGAGGGGCCACATCATGCGTTGCCCCTTCTGCGGACACGCCGAAAGTCAGGTCAAGGACAGCCGTCCGTCGGAAGACGGCGCGGCCATCCGTCGTCGCCGGATGTGCCCGGAGTGTGGCGGCCGCTTCACCACCTTCGAGCGGGTTCAGCTGCGCGAACTGATCATCCTGAAGCGGTCTGGGCGGCGTTCGCCATTCGATCGCGACAAGCTGGTCCGCTCGATCGCTTTGGCCACCCAGAAGCGCCCGGTGGAAGCCGAGCGCGTCGAGCGGATGATCAACGGCATCGTCCGACAGCTGGAAAGCATGGGCGAAACTGAACTTCCGTCCTCGTCGGTCGGCGAAATGGTCATGAAGGCGTTGAAATCGCTCGATGACGTGGCCTATGTCCGCTACGCGTCCGTTTATAGGGACTTCAAGGAAACGCGCGACTTCGCCAAGTTCCTGACCGAAGAAGGTCTGAGCGACGGCGTCGAGGACGAGCTATAGTCCGTTAAGCCTTGATGTGTGTTCTGGTCGCGCCGCGAGCGTGGCCGTGGAGATTCGAACCGAGATGGTAGAAGACAACATCCGCCTGTTGATCGTGGAGGGCCGAAGCCATTCGGGCGTCTCCGACGAACTGCTGCGCGGAGCCGCCCAGGCGATCGAAGCCTACGGCGCGGAATACGACGTGGTGACGGTTTCCAGCGCTCTGCAGATCCCGACGGTCGTGGCGATCGCCGAAGAGGCCGGCACGCGCCCGGTTGGCGTGCGCTATGATGGCTATGTGGCGCTCGGCTGCGTGATCCGCGGCGAGACCTATCATTTCGAGCTGGTCGCTCACGAAACCGCCCGCGGTCTGCAGGACCTGGGCATCGGCAAACGCCTGCCGATCGGCTTCGGCGTTCTGGCGGTGGACGACGAGGCGCAAGCCTGGGCGCGCGCCAAGGTCAGCGAAGGCGATCGGGGCGGCGCGGCCGCCAAGGCCTGCCTGGAAACCATCGCCCTCAAGCGTCAATTGCTGGGACAGTCCCGATGAGCGGCAACCGCATTCAACCGCGCTCGGTGGCGCGTCTCGCCGCCGTCCAGGCGCTCTACCAGATGGAAGTCTCGGGCGCGGGCGTCGATTCGGTGATCCGCGAATTCAGCGAGCACCGCTTCGACCGCGACGTCGAGGGCGAGCAACTGGCCGCCGCCGACGAGAGCTTCTTCGCCGAGCTGGCCAAGGGCGTGGTCGCCAACCAGGCCAAGATCGACCAGGGCGTCGTCAAGCGCCTGGCTTCGGGCTGGCGCCTGGAGCGTCTGGACGCCACGGCGCGCGCCGTTCTGCGCGCCGGCGCCTACGAATTGATGTACCGGCCGGACGTCCCGACCGAGGTCGTCATCAACGAATACGTCGAGATCGCGAAATCCTTTTTCGAAGGACCCGAGTCAGGCTTCATCAATGGCGCCCTCGACGCGATCGCCCGTGATGCACGAGACTGACGAAGAAGATTGGTTCGCCGAAGACGACGCCCCGCCCACGGCGGCGGCGCCGGCGACGGAATTCGACCATATCGAACGTCTTCTGCGGCCGCTGACCCGCGGCGATCCGGTCGCGCTGGACCTGCTGGATGACGCGGCAGTGCTGCCCTCGCGTCCCGGCTACGACCTGGTGATCACCAAGGACGCCATGGTCGCGGGCGTGCACTTCCTGGCCGACGAAGCCCTGGACGTCGTCGCCCGCAAGCTGCTGCGCACCAATCTCTCGGATCTCGCGGCCAAGGCCGCCGAGCCTTATGGCTATTTCCTTGCGGTGGGTTGGCCCTCAGGCTCGGATGTCGCTTCGCGCGAGACCTTCGCCCGCGGCCTGGCCGAGGACGGCGCAGCCTTCGACATTTCGCTGCTGGGCGGTGACACGGTCACCACCTCCGGTCCGCTGGTCGTCTCGGCGACCTTGCTGGGCTGGGTTCCGCAAGGCGGGACCATATTGCGCAAGGGCGCCAAACCCGGCGACCGCCTGATGGTCTCCGGCACGATCGGCGACGGCTGGCTGGGCCTGCTGGCCCAGTGGGGCGAGGTGATGGATCCGGATGGCTCGCTGCTGCGCCGCTATCGCCAGCCCGAGCCGCGCATCAGCCTACGCGACGCCATGCGCGTTCACGCCAAGGCGGCCGCCGACGTTTCCGACGGTCTGCTGGCCGACAGCAGTCACATCGCCAAGGCCAGCGGCTGCCGCGTGCGGGTCGACCTGGAGCGCCTGCCGTTGTCGCCCAGCGGCCAGGCCTGGCTGGACCAGCAGCCCGAGCAGGTCGAAGGCCGAATCTCTCTGGCGTCCGGCGGAGACGATTACGAGATCGTCTGCGCCGTCGATCCCAACGAGGCCTGGGCCTTCCGCGTCGCCGCGGCGGCGGCGGGGGTCAAGGTCAGCGAGATCGGCGAGTTCGTGGAAGGCGAGGGGGTCAGCGCCTACTACAAGGGCCGCGACGTTACGCCGTCTCGTCTGGGCTGGCTGCACGGCTGATCGATTAGGCCAATCTCAAGGGCTGTCGGCTATGGGGTGAGCCCATGACCGCTCTTCGCACGCCTTCGCGCCGTTTCCTGCTCACTGCCGCGCTCGCCGCCACGCTCTCTTCCGGGGGCGCATCTGCCTGGGCCAGCGACAAGAAGGAAGCCAAGGAAGGCGAGGGGCAGGCGCTCGACCCGACCTACAAGTTGGGCTCGATGACCATCCCGATCATCGTGAACGGTCGGATCGTCAACTACGTCTTCGTGGCCATGACCTTGAAGCTGGCCTCTGGAACCGACGCCGGCGCCTTCAAGGAGAAGGAGCCGGAGCTGCGCGACGCCATCGTCAAGGCCGCCTACAAGACCCCGTTCGTACGCCCTGACACCTGGAAGGAAGTCGACGGTCCGAAGCTGACCGGCTTCGTGAAGACCCAGTGCGGCGTGCTGTTCGGCAAGGGCAAGGTTTCCTCGGTCGAGATCGTCAAGCAGATCCCCCGCCAGCAGTTGATGCCGCCCAAGCCCCGGACGACGGCGTCGTCGCGCCCGGCCGAGATGAACCCCTGATTCCGAGCCCGCGGCGTCCTTGACGCTGCGGAATCGCTTGCCGTGACGCGGGTTGCGCGCCTCTCGGTCCTCTGACAGTCTCTTTCGCATGACGCCGTTCGAGCGTCTGTTCAGGGAGCATCGAGGGGGCACGAGGCCAAAGGCCCGCCAGTCGACCTCTACGGCGTCGAGAGCCTGCGTTTTGCGCTGGCTCAAGGTCGCCGCCGAAGGATCGGCGTCCCCTCGTGACAAGGAAGCGCGAAGGGGCGATCAATCTTATGAGTCTTTGGCTTTATCTGGCCATCGGGGCCGGGCTGCTGGCAGTGCTGTACGGCGCTGTGCAGACGGCTAGTCTGATGCGGGCTTCGGCCGGCAATGCGCGGATGCAGGAGATCGCCGCGGCGATCCAGGAAGGGGCCCAGGCCTATCTGCGTCGGCAATACCTCACCATTTCCATCGTCGGCGTGGTCATCCTCGTCGTGGTCTATCTGCTGATCGGACAATGGGCCGCCGGCGGTTTCCTGGTCGGCGCGGTGCTTTCGGGCGCGGCCGGTTTCGCAGGCATGCTGATCTCGGTCCGCGCCAATGTCCGCACGGCCCAGGCCGCGTCAGAGGGGCTGGCCAAGGGCCTGTCGCTGGCCTTCACCTCCGGCGCCGTCACCGGCATGCTGGTGGCTGGCTTCGCCCTGCTGGGCGTAGCGGGCTACTACTGGGTGCTGACCGAGGTGCTGGGCATGGAGCCGACCAGCCGCGGCGTCGTCGACGCCTTGGTGGCTCTGGGCTTCGGCGCCAGCTTGATCTCGATCTTCGCCCGCCTGGGCGGTGGCATCTTCACCAAGGGCGCCGACGTGGGCGGCGACCTGGTGGGCAAGGTGGAAGCCGGCATCCCGGAAGATGACCCGCGCAATGCTGCGACCATCGCCGACAACGTGGGTGACAATGTCGGCGACTGCGCCGGCATGGCCGCCGACCTGTTCGAGACCTATGCAGTGACCACGGTCGCCACCATGGTCCTGGCGGCGATCTTCTTCCGTGGCACCGAGGCCGTCAGCGCGATGATGCTGCTGCCGCTGGCCATCTGCGCGGTCTGCATCGTCACCTCGATCATCGGCGCGTTCTTCGTTCGCCTGGGCAAGAGCAACAACATCATGGGGGCCCTCTACAAGGGCCTGATCGTGACTGGCGTGCTGTCGATCCCGGCCGTCTGGTATGTGATCCACGAACTGGTGCCGACCGCCATCGAGATCGGCTCGCGCACCTACACCGCCGACAACCTGTTCTATTGTGGCCTGGCCGGTCTGGTGGTCACCGCGGCGATCGTGATGATCACCGAGTACTACACCGGCACCAACTTCCGCCCGGTGAAATCGGTGGCCCAGGCGTCCGTCTCGGGTCACGGCACCAATGTGATCCAGGGGCTGGCCATGTCGCTGGAAGCCACGGCCCTGCCGGCCCTGACCATCATCGTCGGCATCGTGGTGACCTATAATCTGGCGGGCCTCTTCGGCATCGCCATCGCCACCACGACCATGCTGTCTCTGGCCGGCTTCATCGTCGCCCTGGACGCCTTCGGTCCGGTCACCGACAACGCTGGCGGCATCGCCGAGATGGCGGGCCTGCCGCCGGAAGTCCGCGTCACCACCGACGCCCTGGACGCCGTGGGCAACACCACCAAGGCCGTCACCAAGGGCTACGCCATCGGCTCGGCGGGCCTGGGCGCGCTGGTCCTGTTCGCCGCCTATACCGAAGACCTGAAGTTCTTCTCGGCCAATGCGGCCCCGGGCAGCTTCTTCGACGGCATGGGCCCGGTGACCTTCGACCTGTCCAATCCGTATGTCGTGGTCGGTCTGCTGTTCGGCGGCCTGCTGCCGTTCCTGTTCAGCGGCATGTCGATGACCGCCGTAGGCCGCGCAGCCGAGTCGGTGGTCGCCGAGGTGCGTCGTCAGTTCCGCGAGAACCCGGGCATCATGACTGGCGAGGTCAAGCCCGAGTACGGCAAGGCCGTGGACATCCTGACCAAGGCCGCCATCCGCGAGATGATCGTGCCCAGCCTGCTGCCGGTCGTCTCCCCGATCGTGCTGTTCTTCGTGATCAACGCCATCGCCGGCAAGGTCGATGCGTTCGCCGCGCTGGGCGCCATGCTGATGGGCGTGATCGTCACCGGCCTGTTCGTCGCCATCTCGATGACCAGTGGCGGCGGCGCCTGGGACAACGCCAAGAAGGTGATCGAGGAAGGCTTCACCGACAAGAACGGCGTCCTGCACACCAAGGGCGGCGACACCCATAAGGCGGCCGTCACCGGCGACACCGTCGGCGACCCCTACAAGGACACTTCGGGTCCGGCCGTGAACCCGATGATCAAGATCACCAACATCGTGGCCCTGCTGCTGCTGGCGGTCCTGGCCCACGGCGGTTAGGTCTTCGCAGCAGGCCTGAAACTGGAACGCCCCGGAGGAGACTCCGGGGCGTTCTTTCTGCGGTCATCCTGTTTTCGGGGGATGGCGCGAAACTAGTAGACGTCTTCCATGGCCATCTCGGCCAGCGCGTCCTGGACTTCAGTCTCCGCGGCCCGACGGTCTGTCCCCTGGAAGTCATGGTCGATCCGCCGGCGGCGGCACGGGCCGAAATAGCCGTTCACGCGCACGAAGGGGCGGGGGTTGTTGATGATCTCGTTGATACGGTGCATGACCCCGCGCGCCGTCAGCGGCTTGGCCAGGAACTCGGTGACCCCGGCCATCCGGGCGTCGGTCAGGGTGCGCTGGGTGGCGTGCCCCGTCATCATGATGATCGGCGCGTAGGGATTGGGGCTGGCGCTGGATGTGCGCACCCAGCGCACGAACGCCAGGCCATCGACCGGATGCATGACCAGATCTGTGAAGATGATGTCGATCTCCTGCGACTGAAATATCTTCAGCGCCTGCAGGCCGTCGTCGGCCTCGAAGATCCTGCGCGCGCCGCCTGCCTTGAGGATCGCGGCGATGACCTTGCGCATGTTGGCGTTGTCGTCCACCAGCAGGAACGACACGGCACGTAGATTCATCGCCTCCACAGTGCGCCTCCACCGCCGCCGTGAATTCGTCATGCAATTGCTTGGACGATCACAGCTCTAAGGTGACCCGATTTGGGTTTATGAAATGTTTAAAGTGCGGCAATCTGTCGCCCTAAATGCGGTCAATCTCGCATTCACAGTAAACGGAAGCGCTATACTTGCGACCGTCGATGGGTGGGCTCCTTGCCCCACAACTCGAGCGCGCGAAAAAGCCGCCCATCTTGCGATGAGCGGCTTCCGAAGTGTCGGATTGTCGACGAATTTGGTTCTAGCGGCCGCCCGGACGCTGGCCTGGAGCCTCGTCGTCGCGCGGGAGCATGCCGCCGCGGCCGACGTTGCCCAGCAGTTGTTCCAGGATGGTCATCTCGCGACCGCGGGTCGGCGTCTCGCGGCCGTTGTAGGCGATCACCTTGCCGTCCTTGAGGGTGTAGGTGTTCACCGACGCGACCTTTTCGTCGGCCGGGTTGAACTTGATGGCCACGACGTCGCGCTTGATCACGCGCGGCATGTAGAAGGCCACGCGGTCGGTAGTTTGCGAGATGTAGTACCAGGTGTTGTTGTCGAAGGTCGAAACCGTCGACGGCGAACCCAGCTTCTCCATGAGGGTGGACTTGCTGTCTTCACCGACCTTCATGTCGGCGGGCTTGGCCTCGATGGCCTGGAAGCCGGAATAGCTCGTCAGCGGCGTACAGGCCGAGGTAGCGAACGCCAGGGCCAGAACAGCGGCGGCGAGGACGGCGGGGCGAGACATCTAGGCTCCGAACCGGAAAATGCAGACTTTGACCTATCGCCCGCGCGGGCTTAGTTCAATGCCCGCGTGAGAACAGGCCCCGCGTCTAGCGGGATGTCGCGGCGAAATCGAGGCGTTTGATGTTTCTGGACAGATGGCTGAAGCCCAGGCCCGCAAAGGCGGCGGGGGCAAAGCTGTATGCGTCTGCGGTGGCGCAGGCCCGTTCCGCGGCTTTTTATCGCGACATGGGCGTCCGCGACTCGATGGAAGGCCGCTTCGAGCTGTTCAGCCTGCACGTCATCCTTTTGATCGAACGGTTGAAGGGGCAGGGCGAAGCCGCCGCCGAGACCTCGCAGGCGGTGTTCGATTCGTATGTGAAGGGCCTGGACGACGCTTTCCGCGAGATCGGCGTGTCCGACACCGCCGTCGGCAAGAAGATGAAGAAGCTGGCCGGCGCCTTCTATGGCCGCCTCAAGGCCTATGACGATGCCGTCGCCAGCTTGCCGGATGCAGCGGCGACGAGCGAATTCCTGGCCCGCAACGCGTTCGAGGAGCGCGGCGAGGGCGACGTGGCGGCCTTGACCGCCTATGTGATCAAGACGCGCGCGGCGCTGGCGGAACAGCCGCTGGACGCCGTGCTGCAAGGAGACGTGACGTGGCCGAACCCGTGACCGCCGCTTGGCCGTGTGAAATTCCGCTGGCCCAGGTCGACCGCGGCGCGGTGAAGCTGCGCCTGGAGCCGTCGGAGGAGCAACGCAAGGCCATCGCCAAGCAGTTGGATCTCGTCAGCCTGGAAGCTCTGAGCGCCGAAGTCTTCCTGTCTTCGTGGCTGGACGGGGCCGAGGTGTCGGGCGTTCTTCGCGCCCGCGTGGTGCAGACCTGCAGCGCGACCGCTGACGACTTCGAGACGCCCATCGACGCACGCTTCGCGCTGAAGGTGCTGCCGGCCAACAGCCAGAACGCGCCGCAGCAGGAAGAGTCCGGTGATTTGGCGGCCGACGCCGAAGGCGATGATCCGCCGGACGTACTGGAGGGCCAGACGATCGACGTCTCGGGCTATGTCATCGAGCATCTGGCGCTGGAACTGGACCCGTTCCCGCGCAAGCCGGGTGCGGTGTTCGTGCAGCCGCCGGAGCCGGTGGAAATCTCCCCGTTTGCGGCTTTGAAGGGTTTGAAAGCGAAGGGCGAAGACAGCTAAGCGGCTAAACTTCCACCGCTTGCGTGATATTCACGCGGATGTATCGTCCGCCGCCTTGAGGGCGGCGAGTCCGCCTGCCGGAGCTCTAAGCGCCACGTGCCCCAATCCGTAGTCATCTCGGTCGACGCCATGGGCGGCGACCATGGCCCCTCCATCGTCGTGCCTGGCGTCGCCAAGGCCGCCGAAGCTCTGCCTGGCGTGCGGTTCCTGCTGCACGGGGATGGCGCCAAGCTGGAGGCCGAGCTGGCTCGCTGCCCCGCCGCCAAGGCCGTCAGCGAAGTCCGGCACTCCGACAAGGCCATCGCCATGGACGAAAAGCCTGCCCAGGCCATGCGCCGGGGCAAGGGCTCGTCGATGTGGAACGCCGTCGAGGCGCTGAAGACCGGCGAGGCTCAGGCCTGCGTCTCGGCCGGCAACACCGGCGCGCTGATGGCCATTTCCAAGCTGATCCTGCGCATGGGCGCGGACCTGGAGCGTCCGGCCATCGTCGCCAACTGGCCGACCCTGAAGGGCGTCACCGCCGTGCTGGACGTCGGCGCCAATGTTGAGAGCGACGCCGAGCAGTTGGTCGAATTCGCGATCATGGGTGCGGCCTTCCACCACGCGGTGCACGGCTCCAAGCGTCCGACCGTGGGCCTGCTGAACGTCGGCTCGGAAGACCAGAAGGGCCACGAGGAAGTGCGTGAAGCGCACGCCATCCTGCGCGAGACCAAGCTGGACTTCGACTATCACGGCTTCGTCGAGGGCACCGACATCGCCTACGGCACCGTAGACGTGGTGGTCACCGACGGCTTCACCGGCAATGTCGCCCTGAAGACCGCCGAGGGCCTGGCCAGGTTCTTCTCGCACGAGATCAAGACGACCCTGACCTCGGGGCCTCTGGCCATGCTGGGCGCGGTGATCGCCTCGGGCGCGCTGAAGAAGATGCGCGCGCGCCTGGATCCGGGCCGGGTCAATGGTGGCCCGCTGCTGGGCCTGAACGGCATCGTGGTCAAGAGCCACGGCGGCGCGGACGCCAACGGCTTCGCCTCGGCCATCCGGGTGGCCACCAACCTCGCGCGCAGTGATTTCCGCGCCGAGATCGACAGGAATCTGAAGCGCCTGACCGCCGTCGCGGCCAAGGACGCAGCCCCCGAGGAGGGGCAGGGAGCGGCCGAGTGAGCGTGATCCGCAGCGTAGTGACCGGCGTCGGCGCGTATCTGCCGCCCAAGGTCGTGACCAATGACGATCTGGCCAAGTTCGTCGACACCAGCGACGAATGGATCGTCGAGCGCACGGGCATCCGCCAGCGCCACCAGGCCGCCGACGACCAGCCGGTCTCGGACCTCGCCGTCGAGGCCGCCAAGGACGCCCTGGCCGCGGCCGGCAAGACCGCCGCCGACGTCGACCTGATCATCGTGGCCACCACGACCGCCGACCTGACCTTCCCGGCGGTGGCGACCATGGTTCAGCGCAAGCTGGGCGCTCCGGTCGGCATCGCCTTCGACGTCCAGGCCGTCTGCTCGGGCTTCGTCTACGCCATGAGCGTGGCCGACGGCTTCGTGGCACGCGGCCACGCCAAGTGCGCGCTGGTCATCGGGGCCGAGACCATGACCCGCCTGATGGACTGGAGCGACCGCGGCACCTGCGTGCTGTTCGGCGACGGCGCCGGCGCGGTCGTGCTGGAGCCGGGCGAAGGGCAGGGGACCACCGAAGACCAAGGCCTGCTGGGCTTCGCCCTGCGCGCCGACGGGACCAAGCAGGACCTGCTCTATGTCGATGGCGGCCCGTCGACCACCGGCACGGTCGGCAAGCTGCGGATGCTGGGCAACCAGGTCTTCAAGCACGCCGTGATCAATATCTCCGAAGCCATCCACGCCGCCGCCGACAAGGCCGGCGTGGCGGTGGCCGAGGTCGACTGGTTCATCCCGCACCAGGCCAACCAGCGCATCCTGGCCGGCGTCGCCAATCGCTGCGGTATCGACGAGGACAAGGTGATCTCGACGGTCGCCATCCACGCCAACACCTCGGCTGCCTCGATCCCGCTGGCCTTCGCGCACGGGGTCAAGGACGGTCGAATCAAGAAGGGCGACCTGCTGCTTCTGGAAGCCATGGGCGGCGGTCTGACCTGGGGCGCCTGCGTGGTGCGTCTTTAGGTGCAGTAATTGCCCGGCCTTCGCGCTGGGCATGAACTGATGACCTTGAGTCTTTGACTTCATGCGATATTCGCGGCATGTGGTCTTCGATGAACGAGGGTGCGGCCAGTTGAGGGCGGTCGCAACACGCCCGCGTTCACCGCGAGTACTCCATCAGAGGTGGTCGATGAGGCCGCCAAGATACGCGTGAGGGGTTGCATGAAGGGCGCTACTTTGACCCGGGCCGACCTGTGCGAGGCGGTTCACGAGGAGGTCGGCCTGACTCGTCAGGACTGCGCAGGCCTTGTCGAGCGCACCCTCGACCTCGTCGCCGAGGCTCTGGAAGAGGGCGAGACGGTCAAGCTTTCCGGCTTTGGCGTCTTCCAGGTCCGCGCCAAGCGGGCCCGCATGGGCCGTAATCCCAAGACCGGCGAGCCAGCCGAGATCGAGCCCCGTCGGGTGATCGGTTTCCGCGCCTCGCAGGTCATGAAGGCGCGAATCGACCGCGCCCTCGGCGACTAAGGGAATCGATGCGGTGGCGAAGGGGCCGAACGCCTTCCGCACGATTTCAGAGGCCGCCGACGAGCTGGGCGTGCCGCAGCACGTGCTGCGCTTCTGGGAAACCAAGTTCTCCTTCATCCGCCCGATGAAACGAGCCGGCGGGCGACGCTTCTATCGTCCGCAGGACGTCGCCGTGCTGAACGGCGTCCGCACCCTGCTGCACAGCGAAGGCCTGACCATCAAGGGCGTGCAGAAGCTGCACCGCGATCAGGGCCTGGCCCAGGTGATCGCCGCGGGGCTGGGCTCGAACGGTTCGGCCAGCCTGGATCTCGACATCGACTACGAAGCGCCCGCCGCGCGCGTGCAGCGTCTGGACGGCGAAGCGCGCGATCGCCTGGCCTTTGCGCTGGACGATCTGACGGCCATCAAGTCCCGTTTGGACGGCCTTCTGACGCGCGGCTAAATTCGTCCGAAATCGCTGTTGCCCTCCCAGGGAGCGGCGCCTATAAGAGCGCCTCTTCCGTGTCGGAGCGTGGCGCAGCCTGGTAGCGCACTTGACTGGGGGTCAAGGGGTCGCAGGTTCGAATCCTGTCGCTCCGACCATTTCCTGCGGGAAATAGCGGAAGACGAAAGGCCGCCCTTCGGGGCGGCCTTTTTCATTTCCGGTTCTAGCGCTGGCCGACGTCGAGCGGCTTGTCGGCCTTGCCCATCCAGGTGATCAGCGGGATCACCGGCGCGACCCAGCCCATGCCCAGCGCCACGAAGTAGACGAGGTGGATGAAGCGGTTCTGCGGCAGGTGGTCGTAGAGGCTGGTGAAGGCCCAGATCCAGCCGAACAGAATCACCATCACGCCGATCGAGCCGATCAGCTTGCGAAGGCGGGCCGGGATGAGGGGAGCGCTCACGCGGTTCTCCGGAAGAGGCCGAGCACGGCCAGGAACAGAATCGCGCCGACGCTGGACACCACGAGCTCGCCGAGGAAGCCCGGCAGGTTCAGGTCGATGCGCGAGGCGATGAACGCTCCGATGAACGAGCCGATGACGCCGATCAAGAGCTTGATGAACAGTGAGTGCCGGCGACCCAGCACCAGGTCGGCGATCCAGCCGGCCAGGATGCCGATGACCGCCGCCGCGAAAACCCCCATGCCGCTCATCGTTCTCTCCCCCGAGGCAGGCGTTCTAGCCCGAAGCAGAAGCGCCGTCATGCTGAGCCATAGAAACATTGATGCGCGCAAGCGGCGGGCGTAGGGAGGGGGCGCCGCATTTCGGCCCAGAAGTGACGCTTTTCCGACCCCATGACGTCTTTCCTGCGTTCCGACCGTTCGCGTCCCGTCGCGATCTGGCTCTTCATCGTCGCCGCCATGGTCTTCGCCATGGTGATCGTCGGCGGGGCGACCCGCCTGACCGACTCCGGCCTCTCGATCACCCAGTGGAAGCCGATCATGGGCGCCCTGCCGCCGATGTCCGAGCAGGCCTGGCGCGAGAGTTTCGAGCTCTACAAGAAGATCCCCCAGTTCCAGCTGGTGAACCCCGACATGACCGTCGAGGGCTACAAGGGCATCTTCTGGTGGGAGTGGGCGCACCGCCTGCTGGGCCGCACCGTGGGCGTGGTGTTCGCCATCCCGTTCGTGGTCTTCCTGATCCGCCGCGACATTCCGCGCCGCCTGATCGCCCGCTGCGCCATCATGTTGGGCCTGGGCGGCCTGCAGGGCCTGGTCGGCTGGTGGATGGTGTCCAGCGGCCTGTCCGAGCGCGTTTCGGTCGCGCCCGAGCGACTGATGATCCACCTGGGCCTGGCGCTCGCTCTGTTCGTCGTCCTGATCTGGACCGCCCTGGACGCCTGGAGCGGCTCGCCGCGGGTCGAGGAGCGCTCGGCCTGGCGCAACTGGTCTCTGGCCTTCCTGGGCGCGGTGTTCTTCCAGAGCCTGCTGGGCGCGCTGGTGGCCGGCAACGATGCGGGCATGGTCTATAACGACTGGCCGCTGATGAACGGCGGCTTCTTCCCGGCCGAATACGCGGGCAAGGGCCTGTGGGGCACCTTGGCGCACAGTCAGGGCGCGGTGCAGCTGCACCACCGGCTGATGGCCTACGCCCTCTTCGTGGGCGGGATCGTGATGGCTTTTCTTGCTTCTCGTGACCGGCCGCTGGCCGGCGGCAGCAAGCAGGCCGCCTTGGCCGTGGCCATCGTCGTGGCCCTGCAGGCGGGCCTGGGAATCTGGACGCTGATGGCCGCCGTGCCGATCAGCCTGGGCATTCTGCACCAGGCCGGTGCAGCTGTGCTGCTGGGCGTCGCCACCGTCTTCGCGTGGCGGGTGCGACGCCCCTAGTCGTCAGGCCTTCACGCTGGCCCAAGGGCCGGTGATGGCCAGGGTGAAGCCCGGGCTCTGCAGGTTCACAAACAGCGTGCCGCCGTCCGGCGAGAAGCACGCGCCGCAGAACTCGGCGTTGTCGGTGTGGACGTTGCGGCCCAGCGTGTAGACCTTGCCGTCGGGGGTGATCCCCCGCAGGTGGTTGCGCAGCATGTCGGAATAGCGGTCCTCGCAGACCACGATGTGGCCCCACGGCGCGACCACCAGGTTGTCGGCATAGTCCAGGACGGTCTTGTTCCCGCTCTCGACGAACAGCTGCAGGCGGCCCGGCTGGTCCGTTTCGCCCGCCTGGCCTTCGTGTTCGCTGGGGACGTAGCGGAAGATTTGGCCCGCACCTGCCGCGCCGCCGGACGTGCAGGTGAAATAAAGGTCGCCCTTGCCAAAGAACACGCCTTCGCCGCGCATGAAGACCGCTGCGCCGGCCTTGTGGCCGCGCCGGCGCAGGTCGTCGTGCGGGTTGTCGACGCCGTCCAGGTCGATCCAGCGCGCGGCTTTCCAGCCGCTGGCCGGGAACGACTTTTCCGCCTGGTTGCGGGTGTCGCCGCCCTCGGGGGCGTCGGCCAGGCCCAGGGCCTGCAGGCGACCGCCCTTGGCCAGGTCGCGCCGGTCGTTGGGCAGGAAGCGATAGAAGAGCCCGTCGCCGACGTCTTCGGTCAAATAGACCACGCCGGTGCGAGGATCGATGCAGGCCGCCTCATGCTTGAAGCGGCCCAGGCCCGTCAGGGCGACCGGCTGGACCAGACCGACATGCGCGCTGGGGACTTCGAACACATATCCGTGGCTCTTGCCGGCCTTGTCGCCTGCCGCGATCGTCGTCTCCTCGCAGGTCAGCCACGAACCCCACGGCGTGATGCCGCCAGCGCAGTTCACCAGCGTGCCGGCCAGGCTCAGGTGCTGGCGCTCGGTCTGGCCGGTCTTGAGATTGTAGAGCTGGGTGGTCGTGCCGCCGGGCAGGGGCGCGCCCTGGCCGAAGTCCCAGACCTTGCTGCGGTCGATTTTGTCCAGCAGGCGGGCGCCGGGGCCGAAGGCGCTGTCGTCGCCGGGGGAGAGTTCGTGGTTGCGGACCAGCAGGACCTTGTCCTCGCCCGCCGCAAAGCAGCCCATGCCGTCGAACTTGCCAGGGATCAGCAGGCCATCGCTCATGGTCTGGCCCGCCTGGGCGATCACGCGGTAGCTGAAGCCCTTGGGCAGGTCGAGCATCCGCTTGGGATCGGCGACCAGCGGGCCATAGCCTTCGACCTCGTTTAAATAGGTCTCGGCGCCTTGCGCGCGGGCGGAAAAGGCGGCGAACGCCATGCTCGTGGCGGCTGCGCCGAGGAAGCGCCTGCGGGAAAAGGCCATAAAACGTTCCTGTTATTGTGTAACGCTTTGTGGCTATGCCCGGCTTTCATGACGGTTCGGTGATAGGGATGCGGTATTATAATACCCTATTCTTTATCTAATTGTATTTATTGCTCTTTGCATGTTTTTGACGCTGTCGTTGTTGACAGCGCGCTGCACGTCCCGTACATGCCGCGCCTCACACGGACGAAGCCGGATTTTTCGGGTTCGAACGCCCAAGAAATACGGATCAATCCCATGCAGAAGATCACGGCTTCGTTGAAGCCGGCCGAGGTCGAAAAGAAGTGGATCGTGGTCGACGCCCAGGACGCCGTTGTCGGTCGTCTGGCGACGTTCATCGCCATGCGTCTTCGCGGCAAGCACCGTCCTGACTACACCCCGCACGTCGATTGCGGCGACTTCGTCGTCGTCATCAACGCCGACAAGGTGAAGTTCACGGGCAAGAAGCTCGACGACAAGGTCTATTACCGTCACACCGGTCACCCGGGCGGCGTCAAGGAAACCACCCCCCGCAAGGTGCTGGGCGGCAAGTTCCCGGAACGCGTCCTGGAAAAGGCCGTCGAGCGCATGCTGCCGAAGGAAAGCCCGCTTGCTCGCAAGCAGCTGACCCACCTGCTCATCTACAACAACGGCGAGCACCCGCACCAAGCGCAAAACCCCGAAGTCGTCGACTTCGCGGGCCGCAACGCCAAGAACACCCGGAGCATCTAAGCCATGACCGACGCACAAGGCTTTGACGCGCTGGCCAGCCTGTCCAGCAACCCGGTCGCCGCCGCTCCGGCCGAGCCCAAGATCGACGCCCAAGGCCGCGCCTACGCGACCGGCAAGCGCAAGAACGCGATCGCTCGCGTCTGGATCAAGCCGGGCAAGGGTTCGATCACCATCAACGGCCGCGATCAGGAAGTTTACTTCGCGCGTCCGGTGCTGCGCATGATGATCGCCCAGCCGCTGGAAGTGACCGAGCGCCTCGGTCAATTCGACGTCGTCGTGACCGTGCAAGGCTCGGGCCTGTCGGGCCAAGCCGGCGCGATCCGCCACGGCCTGTCGAAGGCTCTGACCTATTATGAGCCCGGCCTGCGCCCGGTCCTGAAGCCGCACGGCTTCCTGACCCGCGACAGCCGCGTGGTCGAGCGTAAGAAGTACGGTAAGGCCAAGGCCCGCCGCAGCTTCCAGTTCTCGAAGCGCTAAACGCGGTTCGTACGCGTTTGGAAGAGGGCGCTTCGGTCATCCGAAGCGCCCTTTTTCTTGGTCATTTGTCTCCCCAAGTTCTTTTCTAGTCTGGATTGGAGCGCGCCATGGCGAACGCCCCCAAGGTCTTCATCGACGGCGAAGCCGGCACCACCGGTCTGCAGATTCGCGAGCGCCTGATCGGCCGCACCGATCTGCAGCTGATCTCGATCGATCCGGACAAGCGCAAGGACGCGGACGCTCGCGCGGCGATGCTGAACGACGCCGACGCGGTGATCCTGTGCCTGCCCGACGACGCGGCCAAGGAAGCCGTGTCGCTGGTGACCAATCCCGACACCGTCATCATCGACGCTTCGACCGCCTATCGCACCGCCGAGGGCTGGGCCTACGGCTTTGCCGAGCTGGACGGCGAGCAGCGCGGCAAGATCGCCGCGTCCAAGCGAATCTCCAATCCGGGCTGCTATCCGACCGGCGCCATCGCCTTGACGCGGCCGCTGGTCAGCGCCGGCATCATCCCGCCGGAACTGCCGCTCTCGTACAACGCCGTCTCGGGCTACACCGGCGGCGGCAAGGCGATGATCGCCCAGTTCGAGGACGAGAGCGCCCCGAACTTCACGCGCGAGCCCTATTTCATCTACGGCCTATCGCTGAACCACAAGCACGTGCCGGAGATGCAGAAGCACGGCGGCCTGCTGAGCCGTCCGCTCTTTTCGCCGGCCGTGGGCCGCTACGCCCAGGGCATGATCGTCGAGCTGCCGCTGCACTTCGCCTGCCTGGCCGACGCGACCTCGCTGCGCGACATCCACGCGGCGCTGGCCGACCACTACAAGGGCGAGCGGTTCGTCGAGGTCGCCTCGCTGGACGAGGCCAAGAGCCTGTCGACGCTGGATCCGGAAGGCCTGAACGGCACCAACCGGCTGAAGCTGTTCGTGTTCGGCTCGGACACCAGCGGTCAGGCGCGCCTGGTGGCCCTGCTCGACAACCTGGGCAAGGGCGCCTCGGGCGCGGCCGTGCAGAACATGAACATCGCCCTGGGCCTGAAGGAAGACGCGGGCCTTTAGGCCTGCGTCACACCCGCCAGCGGTAGTGGCCCGCGGGCTTGTGCAGCTTGAAGCGCCACAGCGGTTCTTCGTGGACCCCGCCGCCGATGTTGTGGGCGACGCGCACGTTCTGCGGGCCGCTGACCACGACCCCCAGGTGCGGACGACCGCCGCCGGCCAGCCGCCAGGTCAGGATATCGCCCGGCTGCGGCGCGGTGAATGCGTCGCCGCCCAGCGGGCCTGAGCCGGGCAGGGGCAGCTTGGCGTTCTGGCGCGCCAGGAAGGTCTCCAGATTCAGCACCCGCCGGTGGTCGATATTGGCGTCCGGCTTGGTCAGGCCCCATTCGCGGCGCGAGGGATAGGCGGCGAACGCCTTGACCATGTCGTCGTGCACCCGCTGCTGCAGGTCGATGTCCCAAGCGTCGCGGGCGGCGCGGATCAGCACGTCCGAGCAGACGCCGCTGGTGCGCAACACGTCCCCGTTGGGATAGCCGATCGCCCGGTAGCCCGGATCGTATTCCACCGTCACGCCGATCTGCTCGCGGGCGGCGGCGGCCAGCTTGGCGCCGCCATTGGCGATCAGCGCATGGCTTTGCCCCGCCGCGAAAGGCGTGGCGGCGAGCAGGGTCAGGGCTGTGCGGCGACTCAAGCTGAGCATGGGCGGAAGCTTCGCTACGATCCCGGCGAGATTTGGGCGAACATCGGTCGTCTATAGCTCAGTCTTCGATCAGGACGCGAGGGCCGGCCCCGGCTTCCCCCATGATGTCCCCAGGATTTCGCAGGGGGCAGGCGTCGACGGACAGGCAGCCGCAGCCGATACAGCCGTCCATCTGGTCGCGCAGGCCGGTCAGGGCGCGTATGCGAGCGTCCAGTTCGCTGCGCCATGTCTGCGAAAGGGCGCGCCAGTCCTCGGCGCTAGGGGGGCGATCTTGCGGCAGGTGCTCCAGCGCTTGGCGGATGCCGGCCAGGGCGATGCCGGTGCGCTGGGCAATCTTGATGATCGCCACGCGGCGCAGCACCGCGCGCGGATAGCGCCGCTGGTTGCCCTCGGTCCGCAGGCTGCGGATCAGGCCCTTGGACTCGTAGAAATGCAGCGTCGAAACCGCCACGCCGCTGCGGCGCGCGACGTCGCCGACGCTCAGGGTGGCGGGCAGAGGGCCTTTTGCGGATCGATGCTTGACCTCAACCATGCTTGAGGTTTTACGAAAAGGGCTCCCAACCGGCAACGCCAAAGGAGCAAGCATGTCGCCCGCCACCGCCACCGCCACCGCCATCCGCCTGGAAACCTTCGAACTGCTGGGACCGGCCGCGCCGGCCGTCTCGATCAGCGTCATCCACCCCAAGCCCGGCCGGCTGGAGGCCGTTCTGGCGGCGCAGGAGGCGCAGCACCGGCGTCTGGACGGCCGAGTCGCGGGCTTGCGCGGCGTCCGCTGCCTGCGGGCCGGCCAGGTGGTCGTGGTGATTTCCAGCTTTGACGATCCGTCGGACGTGCTGGAGTTCGCACGCGACCCGCGCCGGCTGGCTCACCTGGAGCGCATCCGGCCGCTGGTCGATCGCGTCGATACCGACGTGTTTGAGGAGGTCTACGCCGCTGGCGAGCTCTAGACCTGCGACTTGACCAGCACGAAGCTGCCTGGCGCATTTTCCAGCGGCTTCAGCTTGCCCTTGGCCGGATCGCGGGCCGGGACTTGGCTGCCGGACTTGGCGCGTAGCCACTCGGCCCAGTGCGGCCACCACGAACCCGGGTTCTCCTGGGCGCCGGCGATCCACTCGCCGACCTCGCCGGGCAAGGCCGCGTTGGTCCAGTGCTGGTACTTCCTGGCGTCCGGATGGTTGATCACCCCGGCGATGTGGCCCGAGCCGGCCATGGTGAAGGTCACCGGCCCGCCGAACGCCTTGGCGCCGCGATAGACGCTGCGGAACGGGGCGATGTGGTCGTCCTTCGATGACTGAACGTAGATCGGAGTCTTCACCTTGGAGAGGTCCAGGTGCTCGCCACCCAGGCTGAGCTGGCCGGTGGTCAGGGCGTTGTCCTTGTAGAAATTGCGCAGATAGAACAGGTGCAGCGACTTGGGCATGCGCGTCTGGTCGGCGTTCCAGAACAGCAGGTCGAACGGCCGCGGCTCCTTGCCCATCAGGTAGTTGCTGACGAAGAACGACCAGATCAGGTCGTTGCCGCGCAGGGCGTTGAAGGTGTCGGCCATCGACTGGCTGGGCAGGAAGCCGCCGGCCGCGTCCATCTGCTGCTCGATCGACTGCAGCCATTCCTCGTTGGTGAACAGCAGCAGGTCGCCGGCCTCGGCGAAGTCCTGCTGGGCGGCGAAGAAGGTGGTCGAATTGATGCGCTGGTCGCCGCGCGCGGCCATGTGCGCCAGGGCGACCGACAACAGGGTGCCGCCGATGCAGTAGCCGACCGTGTTGACCTTATCGACGCCGCACTGGGTCATGACCTGTTGGGTGGCGTCGTAGACGCCTTCCAGCATGTAGTCCTCGAAGGTCTTGGCGGCCAGCTGCTGGTCGGGATTGACCCACGAGGCGACGAACACCGTGAAGCCCTGGCCCGTCAGCCAGCGGATCATCGAGTTCTCGGGGCGCAGATCCAGGATGTAGAACTTGTTGATCCATGGCGGGAAGATCAGCAGCGGGATCTCGCAGACCGTCTCGGTGGTCGGATCGAACTGCAGGAGCTGCAGGATGTCGTTCTGGTAGACGACCTTGCCTGGCGCGGTGGCGACGTTCTCGCCGACCTTGAACTTGGCCAGATCGGTCTGGCTGATCGCCAGCTGGCCGCCGCCGCGCTCCAGGTCGGCGGCGAAGTTCTCCATGCCGCGCACCAGGCTCTGGCCTTGGGTCTGGACCACCTCGCGCAGGGCGGCGGGGTTGGAGATCAGGAAGTTCGACGGCGAGAACGCGTCGGTCAGCATCTTGGTGAAGAACTCGACCCGGCGCTTGGCGGCCGGGTCGACGCCCTGGACCTCCGCAATCAGGCCGTTCAGCCAGTTCGACGACAGCAGGTAGGACTGCTTCATCAGGTCGAACATCGGGTTCGACGCCCAGTCTGGGTCGTTGAAGCGCTTGTCGCCGGCCGCCGGAGCTACAACGGGGGCGACCTCCTCGCCAGAGGCGCGGCGGGCGGCGGACTGCCACAACTCCATGTACTGGCCGAAGAGATCGGCCTGGGCGCGCATCAGCCGGTCGGGCTGAGCGGCCAGGCGGGTCATCACCTCGTTCAGGGCCGGGGCGACGTGGAAGGGATCTGGCGTAAGAGCCGCCGGTCGGTCAGCCTGGCGCAAGGCGGCCTCGGCGATCGCGCCCTGGGCTGTGACGGCGGCGCGGGCCAGGTTGGCCGAAAGGGTCTCGACCACCTTTATCTGATCGGCCGACAGCATGTCAGCGAAGCCCGAAAAGGGCGGGGCCTGCTTCTGCTGGGCGCCAGCGGCTGATTCGGCGCGCGGCGGCGGCTCGGCCGTCTCAGGCTTGGGCTTGTCGGCCTTGGGAGTTGCGGCCTTCTTGGCGGCGGCGGGCTTGGGTTCGGGCGCTTCGGCTCCAGGGGCGGCTTTCTTGCGAGGTTTGGAACCCGATTTCGCCGTCGCCATGTGTTTCCTCCGCTTCGTCCGAAGTCGTCTGCGAAAAGCCGCGTCGAACGCCTTTCGCTCGCCGCGATCATCGCATAAGACCAGAACCGATGAACGGCGAAACCCGCAAAATCGTACGCCTTGCCCTGATCGTCGGCTTTGCCGGCGGTGCGGCGGCGTGTGCGGGGCCGTTCAAGACCGCCCAGGTCGATCCCAGCTCGCCGGTCGCCGCCTCGGTGACCGCCGCCGCCAAGGAAAAGGGCGAGCGCCGCAAGTTCTCGGATATCCCGACGATCCCGACCGACGTACCGACCGCCGACCAGGTTCGTGCGGCCGTCGCGCAGCAGGAAATCGCCGGCGACGCCGTGACCAAGGCCGTTGCGCCGAACACCTGGGAGCTGAAGGACAGCGAAGGCTACGCCGCCAAGGCCCAGCGTGACGTGAAGGCCTCGGCCATTGCGGCCCCGACCGACGCCGACCGCGCAGCCACCGAAGCCTTCGCCCGCGCAGCCCGCGGCCGAGCTAGCGCGCCTCCGTCCCAGCCCTAATCGGGCGACGGAGGCATAATCTTCCTTCAACCGGCTTGGCGCGGCCCCGCTTGGGGTCTATCCATGCCCGACTTTTCGCTCCCAGAGCGCCGAAGCGGCGCACAGAGCCCTCATGAGCACCGATTTCCACCGTATCCGCCGCCTGCCGCCGTACGTCTTCGAAGAGGTCAACAAGATCAAGGCGCGCCTCCGCGCCGAGGGGACCGACATCATCGACTTCGGCATGGGCAATCCCGACATGCCGACGCCGCAGCACATCGTCGACAAGCTGATCGAGACGGCGCGCGACCCCAAAGCGGGCCGCTATTCGGCGTCCAAGGGCGTTCCGGGCCTGCGCAAGGCCATGGCCAACTATTATGGCCGCCGTTTCGGCGTGAAGCTGAACCCCGACACCGAGGTGATCGCCACCCTGGGCTCCAAGGAAGGCTTCGCCAACCTGGCCCAGGCGCTGACCGGCCCCGGCGACGTGATCATCTGTCCGAACCCGGCCTATCCGATCCACGCCTTCGGCTTCATCATGGCCGGCGGCATCATCCGTCACGTGCCGGCCCTGTCGCCGGAGGAGTATCTGTCCAACATCAGCCGTGCAGTGAAGCACTCGGTGCCGCCGCCCAGCGTGCTGATCCTGTCCTATCCGTCCAACCCGACCGCGCAGTGGGTGGACCTGGACTTCTACAAGGACGCCGTTGCCCTCGCGAAGAAGCACGATCTGCTGGTCATCAGCGACGTGGCCTATGGCGAGATCTATTTCGACAACAACCCGCCGCCTTCGATCCTGCAGGTCGACGGCGCCAAGGACATCGCCGTCGAGGTCAACTCGCTGTCGAAGACCTACGCCATGGCCGGCTGGCGCGTGGGCATGGTGGTCGGCAACGCCCGTATCTGTGCGGCCCTGGCCCGTGTGAAGTCGTATCTGGACTACGGCGCTTACACCCCGGTGCAGGTGGCCGCGGCCGCGGCGCTGAACGGCCCGCAGGACTGCGTCGACGAGATCCGCGGCATCTACAAGAGCCGCCGCGACACCCTGATCAAGTCGATGAAGGCCGCGGGCTGGGACATCCCCAACCCGCCGGCTTCGATGTTCGCTTGGGCGAAGATCCCGGAACAGTACCGTGAGGCCGGCTCGATGCTGTTCTCGCGCCTGCTGATCGAGGAGGCCGGCGTCGCCGTGGCTCCGGGCATCGGTTTCGGCGAGTACGGCGAAGGCTATGTGCGGATCGGTCTGGTCGAGAACGAGCACCGCATCCGCCAGGCGGCGCGCAACGTGAAGAAATTCATCGCCAACGCCGACTCCATCCTGGCCAAGGCCCACAACAAGATGGAACAGGCCTAAGGGCTTCAGTTCGCTTCCAAGGATTCCGAGATGACCAACAAGACCTGGCGCGTCGGCGTCGCGGGCCTGGGCACCGTGGGCGGCGGCCTCCTGCAGTTCCTGGCCGAGCGCCCGGGCTTCGCGCCGGCCGGCGACAAGGCGGTCGTGACCGCCGTGTCGGCCCGCAACAAGTCGCGCCCGCGCACGGTCGACATCTCGGGCCTGGCCTGGTTCGACGATCCGGTGGCCATGGCGGCCTCGCCGGACGTCGACCTGTTCGTGGAGCTGATCGGTGGTTCGGATGGCCCAGCCAAGGTCGCCGTCGAGACCGCCCTGAAGGCCGGCAAGCCGGTGGTCACGGCCAACAAGGCCCTGATCGCTGTACACGGCGCCGAACTGGCCGCCCTGGCGGAGGCCACGGGTACGCCGCTGCTGTTCGAGGCCGCAGTAATGGGCGGCGTTCCGGCCGTGAAGATCATGCGCGAGGCTCTGGTCGGTGACGACATCGTCTCGGTGGCCGGCATTCTCAACGGCACCTGCAACTTCATCCTGTCGGAGATGGAGCGCACCGGTCGTTCGTTCGCCGACGTGCTGCGTGAGGCCCAAGGCCTGGGCTATGCCGAGGCCGACCCGACCATGGACGTCGGCGGCTTCGACGCCGGCCACAAGATCAGCATCCTGGCGGCGCTCGCCTTCGGCTGCGCCCCGAACTTCGAGGCGGCTGAAATCGAGGGCATCAGCGACGTCGACCTGCTCGACATCAAGCTGGCCAAGGACCTGGGCTATCGCATCAAGCTGATCGCCGGCGCGGCCAAGACTGACGGCGGCGTGGCGGTGAAGGTGCATCCGTCGCTGGTGCCGCTGGATCATCCGCTGGCCCAGGCCGGCGGCGCGCTGAACGCGCTGTTTATCGAAGGCGCTCGCATCGGCCGCATCTTCGTTCAAGGTCCTGGCGCCGGCGCGGGACCGACCGCCGCCGCCGTCGCCGCCGACATCGCCGACGTGATGACCAAGGCCCAGCGTCCGGTGTTCCAGGCCCCGGCCGGCGAACTGGCCCCGTTCATCGCCGTCGACCCGGCTCGCGCCGTGGGCAAGGCCTATCTGCGGGTCATGGTCCAAGACCAGCCGGGCGTCATCGCGGCGATTTCCGAGACCCTGGCCGAATGCGGCGTCTCGATCGACAGCTTCCTGCAGAAGCCCGTCGAAGGGGCGGGCGGCGTGCCGATCGTGCTCGTTACTCATGCGACCCCGGAATCGAAGCTGCTGGATGCGATTAGCCGCATCGAAAAGCTCGAGACCGTGCTAGAGCGTCCTCGCCTTTTGCGCGTCGCGCGCATCTGACGACTCGCGGAAAGCGGGCGTCCAAGGCGAGTGTGGGAACTAGGCCTCCGTTCGGGGGCCGGGAGAGACGGATGAGTTCGAACACCCTGGACCGCTCGCTGGTCCTGGACGCCGTTCGCGTTACCGAAGCCGCCGCCATCGCGTCGTGGACCCAGCTGGGCCGCGGCGACGAGATGGCCGCCGACCAGGCGGCCGTCGACGCGATGCGCAACGCCTTGAACGAATTGAACATCGACGGCGAGATCGTCATCGGCGAGGGCGAGCGCGACGAAGCGCCGATGCTCTACATCGGCGAGAAGGTCGGAACGGGGAAGGGCCCCAAGGTCGACATCGCGCTGGACCCGCTGGAAGGCACCACCCTGGCGGCCAAGTCCCAGCCCAACGCCCTGACGGTGATGGCCTGGGCCCCCAAGGGCACGCTGCTGAACGCGCCCGACACCTATATGGACAAGATCGCCTGTGGTCCGGGTCTGCCCGCGGGCGTGATCGATCTGGACAAGTCGCCAGCCGAGAATGTCCAGGCCCTGGCCGCCGCCAAGGGCGTCGCGCCCACCGAGATCACCGTCTGCGTGCTGGACCGTCCGCGTCACGCCGAGATCATCGCCAGCGTCCGCTCGGTCGGCGCTCGCGTTCATCTGATCACGGACGGTGACGTGGCCGGCGTCATCAACACCACCGACCCCTCGACCGGCGTCGACATGTATGTCGGCTCGGGCGGCGCGCCGGAAGGCGTCCTAGCCTGCGCGGCCCTCAAGTGCGTCGGCGGTCAGTTCCAGGGGCGTCTGCTATTCCGCAACGCCGACGAGCGCGCCCGCGCCGCCCGCTGGGGCATCACCGAACTCGACAAGAAGTACGACCTGCACGAGATCGTCCGCGACGAGGCGATCTTCGCCGCCACGGGCGTCACGCGCGGCGGTCTGGTCGACGGCGTCATCTTCCGTGATGGCTGCGTGCACACCCACACCCTGGTGATGAACTCTTCGACGGGCACCGTTCGTGAAGTTCGCATGAAGCGGAAGGTCTGAGACCTTCCTGTCACGGCCGCCGGGTAGAGGCGGCCGTTCTGCTTTCTCTTTCGAGGCTCCCATGACGACCTTCGTTGATCTCGCCGCCTGGCTTGAAGCCCAGCCTGCCGACGCCGCGCTCAAGGACGTCGTCGCGACGATCGCCAAGACCTGCGCCGACATCAGCGGTGTCGTGGCCTCCGGCGCCCTGTCGGGCAGCCTGGGCGCGGCCGGCAGCACCAATGTCCAGGACGAGGAGCAGAAGAAGCTCGACGTCATCACCAACGACATGCTGAGCGACGCCCTGAAGGCCTGCGCCCCGGTCGCGGGTCTGGCTTCGGAAGAGCTGGAAGAGGTCGAGCCGACGGGTCGTGTCGGCGGTTTCCTGGTCACCTTCGATCCGCTGGACGGCTCCAGCAACATCGACATCAACGCCCCGGTTGGAACGATCTTCTCGGTGCTGCCTGCGCCGGCCGACCAAGCGGCGGTCGAAGCCGACTTCCTGCAGCCCGGCGCCAACCAGGTCGCCGCCGGTTATGCCGTCTATGGCCCGCAGACCATGCTGGTCCTGACGCTTGCGGATGGCGTCAACGGCTTCACCCTGGCCGCCGACGGCCAGTGGCTGCTGACCCATCCCGCGATCACCATCAAGCCCGACACCGCCGAGTTCGCGATCAATGTCTCGAACCAGCGCCACTGGGCCGCGCCGATGCGCCGCTATGTCGACGGCTGCCTGCAGGGCAAGGACGGCCCGCGGGGCAAGAACTTCAACATGCGCTGGGTCGCGGCCATGGTCGCCGACGTACACCGCATCCTGATGCGCGGCGGCATCTTCCTGTATCCGTGGGACGCCCGCGAGCCCGACAAGCCCGGCAAGCTGCGCCTGATGTACGAAGCCAATCCGATGAGCCTGCTGATCGAGCGGGCAGGGGGCGCATCCACCGACGGCGTCACGCGCACCCTCGATGTCCAGCCGACCAAGCTGCACCAGCGCGTGCCCGTCGTCCTGGGGTCGGCCAATGAGGTCGAGGCGGTTCGCGCCGAGATGACGGCGGGCTAAGTCGTCAGACTCACGTCCGGTATGGTCGTGACGGCGTGGCATGGAGCGAATCCGCGTTAACGGATAGTCTGCCGCGATGGCCGATGGTGCTCCCAATATCGTTTCCAGCGCTTTCCTGGGCGTCGAGCGCTCGCTGAGCGGCCGAGCTTGGCGCGAACGCCCGGCGGACATGGCCGTGGTGCGCGACATCCAGCAGCGCCACGGCCTGACCGAACCTTTGGCCCGAGCGCTCGTCTCGCGCGGCGTCACCCTGGACAGCGCCGAGCACTATCTGCGTCCGACCCTGAAGGCGCTGTTCCCCGATCCGTCGACCTTCACCGACATGGATCGCGCCGCCGAGATCCTGATCGACGCCCTGGAGCAGGGACGGCCGACCATGGTGTTCGCCGACTACGACGTCGATGGCGCCACCAGCGCCGCCCAACTGGTCCGCTGGTTCCGGCACATGGGCGTCGAGCTGCCGATCTATATTCCCGATCGCCTGACCGAGGGCTACGGCCCCAGTCCGGCGGCGTTCCGCACGATCCGCGAGGGCGGGGCCGAGCTGGTCGTGACCCTGGACTGTGGGGCTGCGGCCTATGACGCCATCGCCAGCGCTGGCGAGATCGGCCTGGAGGTCGTGGTCATCGACCACCACCTGATGCGCGAGGACCCGCCGACCGCCGCCGCCGTGGTCAATCCCAATCGCCCAGGCTGCCAGAGCGGGCAAGGTGTCCTGGCCGCCGCCGGCGTGACCTTCGTGCTGCTGGCCGCCCTGAACCGCGAAGCCCGCAAGCGCGGCCTGTTCACCGACGAGCGCCCACAGCCCGATCCGCGCCAGTGGCTGGATCTGGTGGCTTTGGGCGAGATCTGCGACGTCACCCAGCTGGTCGGTTTCAATCGCGCCCTGACCACTCTGGGCCTGCGCACCATGGGCGCCTGGGCCAATCCGGGGCTGAAGGCCCTGTTCGAGGTCGGCAAGGGTTCGGGCGAACCGTCCGTGTTCCACGCCGGCTTCATCCTGGGACCGCGCATCAACGCCGGCGGCCGCATCGGCCGCTCGGACCTCGGCGCCAAACTGCTCTCCACCGACGACCCGCTGGAGGCCGCCGCCCTGGCCGAGGAACTGGACGGCCTCAACACCGAGCGCAAGGCCGTCGAGGCCGCCGTGGTCGAGGAGGCCGCGGCGATGCTGGAGCGCGGCAACTTCGATACCAGCGCTCCAGTCATCGTGGTGGCGGGCGAGGGCTGGCACCCGGGCGTCATCGGCATTGTCGCTGGCCGGCTGCGTGAGCGCTATCGCAAGCCGGTGGTGGTGATCGGCGTCGACCGCGCGGCCAATGTCGGCAAGGGCTCGGGCCGCTCGCAGCCGGGCGTCAATCTGGGCCGCGCCATCCAGGCCGCCTATGAGGCCGGCCTGCTGATGGCCGGCGGCGGCCACGCCATGGCGGCGGGTCTGTCGATTCGTCCCGAGATGATTCCCGAGTTCCGGGCCTTCCTCGAAGAGCGCCTGGCGGGCGAGATGGAGGCGGTGGGGATCGAATCGGTCGAGATCGACGCCCTGGTTCAGCCCCGCGCGGCGAATCGCGCGCTGCTCGACGACTTCCAGCGCCTGGCCCCGTTCGGTCCCGGCAATCCCGAGCCGCTGTTCGCCCTGACCCAGGTGCGCCCCGATCGCGTCTCGGCTCTGAAGGGCGGCCATGTGCGCATGGACCTCGTCGGCCCCACCGGCGACCGCATCAAGGCGATCAGTTGGCGAAGCGCCGAGACGCCGCTGGGCCAGCGCCTGCTGGCTGGAGGCGGGGCTTTGGACGTCGTCGGCAAGCTGAAACCGGACGACTATATGGGCCGCAACGGCGTCCAACTGGAGATCGAGGACGCCCACGATCCCAGAGCGCGGTACGCGGATTAGAACGGACTGAAAAAATGACTTTCAGCCGCTTGCGCACCCCAGAGGTCGCGGCTATACACCCGCTTCCTCGCGGGGCCGTGGTCCCTTCGTCTATCGGTTAGGACGCCAGATTTTCAATCTGGAGAGAGGGGTTCGACTCCCCTAGGGACTGCCACCCGCGAGGCCATACTACTGACGATGTTCCGCTTCGGCGGCGACGTGGTCCCTTCGTCTATCGGTTAGGACGCCAGATTTTCAATCTGGAGAGAGGGGTTCGACTCCCCTAGGGACTGCCATCTCTGGCTGTATTTCTTAATTGTTTCTGGCTTGTTTCTGCGACGAAATGTCGCGGAACGCACCCGCTCGCGGTTTTGACGTGATTTCGTCATTGACGGCTCTCGTTACGCGAGAACACTGTTCTCGTAGTGCTTGCTCCGATGGGCTGATTGGGCAAGCCAGAGGGGTGGGATGTCTGGTTTCGATTTTGAGGACGCCGCGGCGCACGAAGAGTTCGTGCGCATCAGCGGCAAGGTGAAGTGGTTCGACGCCGGCAAGGGTTATGGGTTCATCGTACCGGATGATCCCGACCAGACCGGGCTGAAGGACGTGCTTCTACATGTGACGTCGCTGCGCAATTGCGGCCGCGAAACCGCCATGGAAGGCGCCGTTATCGTGTGCGACGTGGTCCGCCGGTCCAAGGGCTGGCAGGTCAGTGAAGTGGTCAATCTCGACGAAAGCTCCGCGCCGGCGCCGCTGGAGCGGCAAAAGCGTAGCTTCGCCGAGGGCGTGGCGCGACGCGAGAGCCTGCGGGATGGTCACGGACATGGTCACGGCCGCGACGCTTTGACGCCGGAAGGGCCGGCCGAGCACGCCAAGGTCAAGTGGTTCAACCGCACCAAGGGCTATGGCTTCGTGATCCGCGACGCCGAGCCGGGCGACATCTTCGTGCATATCGAGACGCTCCGCCGGGGCGGTCTCGAGGACCTTCAGCCGGGCGATGATGTCCTGGTGCGGTTCGCGCGGGGGCCCAAGGGCTTGGTGGTCGCCGAGATCACGCCCGGCGACGTCTGATCTTCAGCGCCTGACTTTCGCCGCCCCGGCCTGGACGCTAGTCTTGGCGGGGATCGGCTTTCGGCGAGGTGACGCGTGGCGCAACGAATGATCGAACGGCGGGCGCTGCTGGCCGCGCTGGGGCTTGGCCTCTGCGCGGGCGGTCATTCGCTTGCCGCGCCGAAGCTGGAGACGGTCGAGGTCGTCTCCGGTCGCGGCCGCACGCGCTTCCAGGTCGAGCTCGCCGCCACGCCGGCCGAGCAGGCGAGGGGGCTGATGTTCCGCAAGTCCCTGGCGCCCGACCGCGGCATGCTCTTCACCTACAAGCGGCCGCAGCCGGCCGCCTACTGGATGAAGAACACCCTGATCCCACTGGACATCATCTACATCCGGCCGGACGGAACGATCCTGTCGATCGTGCGCAACGCCCGTCCGCATGACGAGACTTTGCTGCCGTCGGGCGGACTGGTGTTGGGTGTTCTGGAGATCGCCGGCGGTCGCGCGGCGCAGCTTGGCATCCTGCCGGGCGACCGCGTCCTGCACAGGATATTTCCCAAGACTTGACGCATCCGTTGATCCGCGGATCAAACGCCTGTAGAGCACGCGCCTGCCGGTGTTTCGGAGCGTAGCGCAGTCTGGTAGCGCGCCTGGTTTGGGACCAGGATGTCGCAGGTTCAAATCCTGCCGCTCCGACCACCGGCAAGGTACTTTGGGAGAGGTCCATGCTGGCCCGCATCTATCGCCCCGCCAAGAACGCCATGCAGTCCGGCAAGGCCAAGACCAAGGACTGGGTCCTGGAGTTCGAACCCGCGTCGGCTCGCAGACCCGATCCGCTGATGGGCTGGACCACGTCCAGCGACATGAACGGCCAGATCCGCCTGACCTTCGAGACGCGCGACGAGGCCATCGCCTACGCCCAGCGCCACGAGATCGCGTTCCAGCTGTTCGAGCCCAAGACTCCCAAGCGCATCATCAAGGCCTATGCCGACAACTTCGCGGCCGGCCGCAAGCAGCCCTGGACCCACTAAGGGCCTCCCGGGCTAAGCCGGCCAATGCGCGCCCTTAGCTCAGCTGGATAGAGCACTCGCCTTCTAAGCGAGCGGTCGCTGGTTCGAATCCAGCAGGGCGCGCCACCCCGGTTCAGAACCATGCACTTGCGCGCCGGCGTCTGCCGAGTTCTTGGTTTTGTCGGACATGGGGTGCCACCGCCGTACTAAAGGCGGCACTGCGAGAGCCGTCGATTCTACGCCGTTGTTGGACGCTAAAGTCCTGAGCAGTTCGACCTTTGATCCGCAGATCTTCGCCTCGAAGGGCGAGAGCATTTCCACTTTTTGCGCGACGGCTCGGATGAGATCCCGCCTGTAGGCCCCATTGTCGTCTCGGAACATCTCTCGGGTCGCCTCCGAGAAGCGCCTCAACAGGTCGGGGGTGAGCGTGGGCGTGATCTTCTCGACCGCAGCGGCGGCGCGCTTGGCGTCGCCTTCCGCTGCATCCCGCTGGGATTTAAGTTCGGCGATGCGCTGCTTGAGCGATGGGTCTGTCGGATCGATGATGCCTTGCTCAATGGAGAGGTAAAGTCGCCCAAGTCGCTGGTCGGCTTCCGTCGACATCTTGCGAAGGTCGGCGACGTGGCGGCGTCGGCGGTCGATCCACTCGGAGCGGCGATCGAGGATATTGTCCATCATCGTGGCCAAGCGTTCCGGGTTGAGAAGCCGGTTCTCCAGGTGGTCGATGACCGAAGCGTCGAGCAGATCCATCCGCACCGACATGCCCTCGCAGCCACTCGCCCCTTGGCGCGCCTTGGTGCAGCACGTGTAGTACCGGTAAGCGCCGCCCTTGCCGGTGCGAAGGGTCATGGCGTTTCCGCATAGGCTGCAAAAGCAGATCCCGCCCAGCAGGATCGGGCTGGTGACGAACCGTGGCGCCATGGTGCGGGGGTTGCGCAGCGCCATGGCGTTCTGAACCGCTTCAAAAGTGTCGCGATCGACCAGAGGCGGAACCTGCATGACAACGCGCTCGGTCTCATCCTTGAGTTCCTGGCTGGCCCAGTTGCGGCTGTTGAACACGTGCTCGCCGATATAGGTCGTCCTGGTCAGCGTGTGATGCACCGTGCCGACGCCCCAGCGGCCACCGGCGCGCGTGGTGATGTTGTGGTCGTTGAGATAGGTGGCGATCGACTTGATGCCCATCGGCCCGCTGCCGCCGACGCCAAAGAGCGCCAAGCGGTAGATCTTGCGCACTGTCTCGGCACCAATCGGGTCAATTTCGAGCTTCTTCTTTATCTTCTCGCCGCGCTGCTCGGCGGCGACGACCCTGTACCCCATCGGCGGATGGGAGCCGTTCCAGAAGCCTTGCCGGGCGTTCTCCTTCATGGCCCGCAACGTATGCTTGGCGTTCTCCCGCGACTGGTACTCGTCGAAAAGGTTCATCATCTGACGAACCATCACGCCCATGGGATCATCGCCGACTTCCTGGGTGATCGAGACGATCCGCACTCCGTTCTTGGCCAGCTTCCGGGCGTAGAACTCGAACAGGAACTGGTCGCGGAAGAAGCGCGAGAACGAGTGCACCAGGATGACGTGGAACGGCGGAGGCTTGGCCATCGCCGTGTCGATCATCCTCTGGAAGGCCGGGCGGCGGTCATCGGTGGCGGTATTGCCAGGCTCGACGAACTCCTCGGCCATCGGCCAGGCCTTGCCCTTGCAGTAGTCCTGCAACTGCCGGCGCTGGTCGGGAATGGACAGGTCGCTCTCGGCCTGACGGCCCGTCGAGACCCGAAGATACAGCGCCGCGCTTGGCAGGCTGGGCGGCGGGGGTGTCTTACGCTTAGCCATCTTTGCTCCTGAGGATCAGGGCAGGGGGCCGAGCAATTCGGCCAGCACCTTCTCCAGATAGGCCTCGGTGAGCTGGATTTCGCGCAGGCTGATGGGCACTGCGTCCGGCCAGTTATCGGCGACCCTGATGGAGACGCGTGAGGCGCGGGGTCTTGGTAGTGGCTTCGGAGAATTATTTTGCGGGCGCTTCGCGGAATAGTCTTCGTAGTCGTAGAGATCGAGCGGGGTGGTTGGGAGACGCGGGCGTTTTCGGGTCATGTCCTAGGTTCGCCCGTGCGCCCCAACGAGCAAGTCGAGACCCGTCCTCGTCGTAGAAAGACAGGCGATCGGCGGCGTTGGCGAAGGCGATCAACGTCTAGCCGCTCTTGATCGGACCTTCAGCCCTCACCGCCGCCGGATGTGTCGCACACGGATAAGAAGGGTGGCACGCACGGGTTGGGATTGCTCGAGCGCCATGTCGCGACGAGATCGATCATCGGCGGCGTCGCCAAGGTGACGAACGCCGCCCCTTGAACCTGAGCCTTGCGCATCGATTGTGGAACTAGCGCGATGCCGAGGCCTTCGGCCACGAAGGCGACGATGGTCTGTTGGAGGTAGACCTCGAAGCCCAGCTTCGGGGTGAACCCAGCCTCTCGGCAGCGCTCCAGCACCGCGTCATGCAGTGTTCGGGCGGTATCTCGCGGCGCTATGATGAAGGTTTCGTCCGCGAGATTTTCCAAACGCACGCTCCTGGCGCCGGCAAGGCGGTGATCGAGCGGAACCGCCAGCACCATCGGCTCGCGCAGCAGGAGCTTGGAGGAGACATCGACCATCGCTTCGGCCGGAAAGCTGATCGCGATATCGATCTCGCCCTGATGCAAGGCTTCGTCCAGGGCGCTGGGCATCAGTTCGCGCAAACGCAGCGCGACCTGAGGAAACGCGGCGCGATAGTGACGCGCCAGTCCGGGCACGACGTTGTAGGCGGCGCACATCGTAAACCCGATCTCGAGCCTGCCGGCTCCCCCGGCGCCGACTGCACGCGCATTCTTAGGCGCAAGCCCGGCCAGACGCAGAATCTCCTCGGCGTCGATCTTGAGTTGGCGGCCGGCCACCGTCAGGGTCACCCCCTTGGATCCTCGGTCGAAGAGCGCCACGCCCAGGTCGGCTTCCATGAGAGCGATCTGCCGCGATAGGGGCGGCTGAGACATATGCAGCCGTCGGGCCGCGCGACCGAAGTGGCCCGTCTCGGCCACGACGCAGAAGTAGCGAAGCTGGGTCAGGGTTAGCGCCATACCTGTAGGGTATCACGAATGCCTTTGATCATATTGGATTGGAATGATCGGCAACGTTATCGATCAGGTCCCGCGACCAGGGGGCCAACGTGCTCACCACCATCTTCACTGTCATTCCGATCTTCTGCGTCATTGGCGCGGGCTATGGGGTCGGTCGGTTCGATCTCCTGGGCGCAGGGGCCAGCAGCACGCTCAACCGCTACGTCGTCTATCTCGCCTTGCCCGCCCTGCTGTTCGAGGTCATGGCCAAGACCAAGTTGGTCGCGCTTTGGCAGCCAGGTTTCATTGCTGCGTTCGGGATCGGCGCCTTTGGTGTTTTCGCCGCCACCCTGGCCGGGCGGGTATGGTCAGGACGGCCCGTCGCCGATGCGGCCATCGATGGGTTGAACGCAGGCTACGCCAACGCTGGCTTTGTGGGGCTGCCGCTGTGCGAAGCCATTTTCGGCCGCGCCAGCCTGCCGTTTGCGACCATCGCGACGGTGCTGACTGTCTGTGTCCTGTTCGGCGTCGCGCTCATCATCGTCGAGAGCGGCCTGCAGTCGGAAGCCAGGCCCCACCAAGTCGCGTTCAAGGTCATCGGCAATCTGGCCAGGAACCCGCTCCTGATCGCGCCGGTCTTTGGCTTGGCGTGGTCAGCCGCCGGACTGACACTGGGCGGACCGCTGGAGACGTTCGTGCGGCTGCTGGCCGGCAGCACAACGCCCTGCGCCCTGGTCGCGTTGGGTCTCTTCTTGGCGATCCGGCGTGACGTTCCTGGTGCGAAAGCGCCGCCCATCGCGTTTACCGCGTTGAAGCTTGTCGGGCAGCCGGCTCTAACCGGCCTTGCCGCGATCGCCCTGGGCTTGCCTCATGCGCTCATGGCGATCGCGGTTGTGATCGCGGCTCTGCCGACGGGCACGGGGCCGTTCATGGTGGCTGAGTATTATGGGCGCGAAGCAGTCGTGACCTCCAAGACCATCCTGATGACGACCGCCTTGTCCGCCGTCACGGTGACGATCCTGATCTGCTTTCTCCACATCGGGTGATCGACGCGGTGACCTGGCGGCGGCTCGGGTTCCGCATCCTCCATCGAATGGGCAGTTCGTCTCCGCGTCTCGGATCCATCGGCTGGCTCGCGCCGTCGTGGACCCTGGGGCTTTCGCCGGGCGCTTTCGCGCCCGGCTTCGCCCGATCCGGAGAGCCACCGGCGGTCACGCTCGGTCCCGCGGCTTTCGCCGCTCCCTCGGGCGCGACCCTACGGGCAGTCCCCAAAGCTCTGCTTTGGAGCCTGCCGCCGGCCGCTCGACGCCGCCTCCCGCCACGCGCTGCGCGCGGGCTCCTGTGCAGGCTTCATTGTTTCTAAGCGCCCGCCTTGGCGGGCGCGGGGCTTAGGGCTCCGCCCTCGGCGCACTTCGGATCGGCTTCCGCCCAGCTTCGGACCCTTCGGGTCCTGCAGCCGGGTCCCCGCGAAGCCGCCCCTCCGTTTGCACACCCGGTCTCGCCGACGGGCGCCGGGGTCAGGCGCGCTTTGCGCCCTGACCCCGAACTCCGAGGAGAATATTCCTATGACCGAGCAAGACCATACCGCCGCAATCGCGGCCCTGAACGACGCCTGTCGGGCCGAACCCGGAGCAGGCTGGGTGCTGACGGCCGGCGTCCAGGCCCTTGGGGCGATGGCTCTCGTCCAGGCGGTGGCCGCCGTGCGCGGCTTTTCCGACTTCAGCGAGGGCAACGACCCACACGGCGAACGCGATTTCGGCGCCTTCGAGGTCGGTGGCGTGCGTCTGTACTGGAAGATCGACTATTACGACCTCGACCTCAGCAAGGGCTCGCCGAATCCGGCGGACTCGGCCGTGACCAAGCGAGTGCTGACCCTGATGTTGGTGGAGGAATACTGACCATCCGCCGCCGCGCCGCTGGACGGCGCGGCGGCGTCACGATGGCTTGGCAGGGCGGGGGCGAAGCAGGCGGGGGGCGAGGGGCCGCCGGGCGGCCGATCCTTTGGGATCGGCCGCGTTCAATACGGCTCATCGTAGGGGCCGGGGCTATGACGGCCCAATCTGACCTTGTCGCGCTCAATACGCGTGTGGTGGCTAGCCGTGCGCGCCGAGGTAGCGTTAAGCTGAGCCATGGCGCTTCCTGACAATGCTGGCGACGACCTACCGCTCGCCGCCATCGACCTTCGGCCGTTCCTGGCCCCCTTGCTTCTCGCCCGAGCCGAAGCGCCTTCAGAAGCCGGCTTCATGGCCGACCTCATCACCCGGGTGAGCGGGGCTGTAGCATCGGGCGGCGGCGTTGATCGCTCGATCCCGGAGACGACGGCCGTGGAAGAGATTGGCGCCATGTCCGTCTCCACGCTGCAGTACGTGGAAGCCAGCCGGCCGCCCTGGGCCCCGACGGGCCCCTTGCAGGACCTCAATCATCATCTGATCGTGGTCGCGTGCAGAGGCGACCACGCCGCCGTGGCCACATCGGATCCGGCGCTGCGGAACAAGCTCAGCCGGTTGCTGACCATCGCTCGTCCTTTGCCGCGCGCGCTGATCGAGCAAGCCTTCGTCGGCGATCGGGCCAGCGTGATGTGGCTCAATGGCATTCATACGCCCATCGATGCGCGGCCCAACGCCAAGACCCTTTCAGGCTCGGCGCTGGAGTATGCGCTCGACCCGCTCGGCGATCAGAGCTTCTATTACTCAGCGGTCCGGACCCGTGTGGCCTGGCCAGGTGGCGCTGACGCCTTGATCGGGGCCGCACCCGGTTCGGGCAGGATCTGGCTGAACCGGCCAAAGACCTGGGACGACTTCAAGCACGCGCTGACCGTCATCTTCGATGCGGTCGCCACGCCGCCGCTCTCTAAGGTCAAGTTCGCGGCCTTGGCTCAAGCCGTCTCCGATCTCGCCGACGTCGATCGGGCCTATGCGGTCACCCTGGCCCCGCCCGAAATGGTCGCCGATGAGGAGCTGTCGAAAGCCGAACGCGAGGCAGCCCAGCTATGGGCCAACGAGGCTGAGTTCGGCGTCGTGCCGAACGCGGGTCCCAGTTTCGGCGCGATGGTAAAGCTCAAGGACACAAGCCTCGGCCGGGTCGATGTCACGGTGCGGCTGGACGGCGAGACGATCGTCGCGACGCCGGTTTGGGACCCCGCCACGGTGGGCGATGAGGCGCTGCGAGCGGACTGCGCGAGCCTTCTCGCCGACCCCAGGTGGCTGAAGGTCTACTATGAGAGCGGCCATGCGATCAGCCTGGGTCGTTGTTACCAGTCCGCCTATCGCGACCAGGTCTTCCCATGGAAGTTCGAGGATCTGTCGGGCTACGAGGTCGAGGACGAGAAACCCAAGCCCTATGGAACGCTCAAGCTCCCCGACGTCATTGGCGCGCCCAAGGAAGACGGGAAGATGGACGACTCCCTGTTCGCCTACGTCTTGGCCACGACCGGCCAGAAGGGCTGGCTGGCCTGCGACGACGGCTCCATGGAGATGGCCGACTTCATCCATATCGCCGACGACAACACTGTCACGCTGATCCACGTCAAGGCGCCCAACTCGAATGACCTGACCCGGGCCGTTTCGGTCTCAAACTACGAAGTCGTGGTCGGCCAGGCCGTCAAAAACCTTCGCCACCTTCAAAGCAAGACCCTCCACGATGAGCTTAAACGCGGGCGACATAAGCAGATCGCGACCGCGGTCTGGTATGACGGCAAGCGCGTTGGCGCCCGAGGCGGCATGATCGCCCGCGCCCGTTTCCTCCCGGCCAGCTATCGCCGCGCCGTCATCGTTCTTCAGCCGCAGCTGACGGAATGCGAGCACGACGATTGCTGGAAGCCGAACGCGACCAGGGCGCGCTCAGTGCGCGTCAAGCAGCTCGACACCCTGATGCTGTCGGCCCGGCTCTCCTGCATGGCCGTCGGCGCCGAATTCGTCGGTGTGGCGGCGAAGGGCGGCAAGCTCAAGAAAGACCGAGGCGCCGCCGGCGATGCGTGAGGTTGACGCCTGGCTCGAAGCCTTGACCGAGGACACCCTGCAGATCGAGCGGGTGCATGATGATGTCACGCGCGCCCTGTTCCAGCCTTGCGCCCGGACGGTCGAGGCGGTGACCGGCGCCGATCGAAGCCCCTTGCGGCTCTACGCGCGGCCGCTCGCGGAATTCGATGAACGGAACAACCACGTCACCCTCTATCCGCTGAACACCCGGCCCGGAACCAAGTTTCTGCGCGAGAAGTATCCGCTGCTGGAGCAGATCGTCGTCGAGATGGAAGGCCCGATCGCTGTCGATACCCCCGAGCAGGCCGAAGCCGTGTTCGAGGATCTGCCCGACGGCTTCATCAAGGATTGGCGTTGGGGTCTTGGCCTGCACAAGCCCGTCGAACCCATCGTGCATGTTGTCCGCCAGAGCGAGATCCGGGGCGACCAAGACCCCCTTGAGGCTGCTTTCGGGAGGCCACGATTGGGCCGGTCGCTGCGACTGACCCGTCAGACCCGCACCCATATCGCGACAAGCCAGTACGTCCTGGCCCTTTCGGACTTCCATCGCTTGAGGCGGAGCCTTCTGCGCATCCAGAAGGATCATCGCGAGCGGGGCCTGGCCGAGCGCTTGGCGCTGACCCACAACACCTTGTTGGCTGATCTCGATCCGCTGGCCTATCCGCGTCAGGCGGCGGTCTACAAGCCCGACACGATCTACAAGATGCTCCGCGCCGATGGCCAGCCGCCCAGGCTGTCACGACAAGATGGACGCGCGCTGGCTGAGGCGGTGGGCGAGCGGGCCAAGACCCTGGCGCGCGAGGCGCCCGAGGCCTTGTCGGCAATGGTCGCCGCTGTCCAGGTCGCCAACCTCGATCATCTTGTGGAGCGCTTCCAAGTCCTTTTCACTCAGCCGCGCAGCACGGAAGCCGACTGGCAGGCCCTGCTCAGCCAGAATCCTTTCCTGCTGTCCCTGGTCTTCGGCTATCCGGTGGTGCTGGTCCAGGAACAGGCCGGCGTCGGAGGCTCCGATCTCGAGGGGCGTGACGCACGGTTCGCCGATTTCCTGCTGAAGAACCCCGTGACCAACAGCGCCGCCCTGGTCGAACTCAAGCGGCCCGAGACCGTGCTGATCGGCATGGGGAGCTATGCGGGGGTTCGCCAGGTTGGCGCGGATTTGATCCAGGCGGTGATGCAGGTGCTGGACCAAAGACATCGTCTCCTGACCCATCTGAAGTTCCATCAGGCTGACGGCCATGAGATTGAAGGCTGGCATGTCAGCTGTGTGGTCATCGCTGGGCGGGACCCGCAGGACAAGGATGAGCGAAAGGCGCTCGAGCTTTATCGGCAGAGCCTCAAGGACGTGGTGGTCTTGACCTATGGCGAACTGCTGGCCCGGCTGGTGGGACTGCGAGACTTTCTGGCGTCCCCAGCCGGAGCGTCAGAGCCCATCGCCGAATGACGCCGGCAGCCCTCGCCGGCGCCGCCAGCCCTCGCCGGCGTCGCCGGTTAGAAGGTAAAGTCCGCAGACGCTAGGCCCGGCCGTGAAACGCCTGGGTGTCGAAGCTGCACTCGGCGAGCACGCCCGCGAAGTAAAGATCTTCAGCGGCCAGACGCTCCAACGCCTCGGTCAGCTGCTCGGCCAACTTGGCGCGAGCCTCGACCACGACGGGGCCGGCCGTCTCGATCAGGTCCATCAGGCCAGCGTCGATCAGGCTGTTGTGGTGGATGCGCAGGAACGGATACTGCACCGGCTCGGGATCGCCTGGCACATAGATGACCCGGTCATCGACCCAGAAGTCGTCCGCCGACACCGCGCCGCGTCCGTAGTGCGCCAGGCACTGGTCGCGCAGCTTGGTGATGCTGCGATGGAGGGCCTTCTGCTCGGTGGTGAACCGGTTCTCGACATTGACCCGGCGCCGGCTGGTCGGGGTGCTGTGGACCGCGCGCGTGTAGTGGAAAATGGCGTTCATGAAGAGGCTCTCGGTCAGGAGACCCATTTCCTCGCTGAAGCGGTGGAGATGTCCGGCCATTTCCACCTGACGGATCTGCGAGAGGCAGAGCCCGGCGCGCTGGAGATCCATCTGGACCGCCGCGTGGGCGGCGACCAGTTCGATGAGCTTGACCACCGGGCGGTAACGATCCTGCGCAAGCCGGCCGGCCAGTTGCGTCAGGTCGAAGGACGCCGCCGGTTCAGCCTCGTCAGGCTCACTATCCAGCGTCATGCGGTCCCTCAAACTGGTTCCACCACGGCAGGATTTCGCCGATCTCGAACGGATAAGCCACCCGGTCCTCAGCAGTCTCCCCGAGTTCTCGACGCACGTCCGGCAGCATCCAGCCGGAAAACTGCTCATCGGTGGCGGCCGTCCTGACGGTGCGGAGAAAGCCGGCCGCGTCTGCCCGCAACAGCACCCGTTCCAGGTCTTGCACGGAGACGAAGGCGATTGTGCGCTGATCGACCGGCGTGATGTCCGGATCCGCGGCCGCCTTGGCGCGCGCCAGGCTCATCACCCGATCTTGCATGCTGCGAGAGAGCATCAACCAGACATCGACCGTGACGACGAGGCCCTGAGTGTCGGGGGTGAGGGTGTCGCCGGACAGGCCCAGCCGGCAATGGGCGAAGAAGCGCCAGAGCTGGAAGACGCCCTTGGCCAGCTCGTCATACTTTTGGGCGGCGGCCGACACCGGATCCTCGGCGAACTGGGCCGAGAACGTCAGCTTGGTGGATTTACACTCGATCACCAGAACAAGACCCTGCGAGTCCGCGATCAGCAGATCCGGAGAGTCGACCTGGTCTCCAGGCCCGCGCCGCGCATAGCGGTGCTCAGGTCCGACGGTCAACTGAGGCCACGCCGCCGTCAGCAGGCGCTGGCAATAGATCTCGAAATTGCGTCCGATCTCGGCGCGGATCCGGCCACCGCCCGGCAAGAGGTCGTAATAGAGCCCCGCCGTCATCCGTTGCAGGATCAGCGGCGGGAGAGGGGCGTGAAGCCGACCGCCGCCCAGGTCGAGGATCGGCGCGCGGCGAAGCAGGCTTGGCTGGAACGCCGTGGGCAGGCCCGCCGCCCCGAGGCTTTGGTCGATCCCTGTCAGGGCCGAGCCGGCGTCCGCCAGGGACACGGTCATCATCGCGGCGGCCCGCTCGGCGGCCGCGCGCTCAAGGCCCAGAACCCCCGTGCTCAGGGCGTCCCCAGCGAGGGGGTTTTGACTGCACGACACGTAGAGCACCAGGCCGGTCTTGGTGAAGTCCTCGACCGAGACGCCGTGGTGGGTCTCGAAGAACGCGCCGCAGGTCCCTTGCCCGTAGAGGAACAGGTTTCGGTACAGCTCGGCGCGATTGACCCCGTCACGCTGCCAGGGAAATTGCCTTTGGCCGACGCGGTGCATCTCGCTGAAGATCAGGTCGCGATCGAGGTAGGCGCCAGACTCGACGTTCTCCAGATTGCGGAGGGCATTGACGAGGTCGGACGCCACACTGAAGTCCTGGACGGCGAGGGCGGGCCGGCTGCGATCCGGGGCGACGCGGATCAGCAGATTGAACAAGGTCTCCAGTTCCCAGGGATGGATCGCCCACTTCGAGCCTAGCCCCGCGCCCAAGGCCTCCTGCGGATAGCGGATCAGGCGGCGCGCTTGGGCGACGGGCTCGGATTGCTGAAGGCCCCAGACCGACCACATCAGCTGCAGGAACGCCTCGCGATCGACCCGCGAGAGACCCCGTTCCAGTCGTCGGCGAAGCTTGGGGACCTTGTTGGCGGCGACGGTGCGTTTCAGTCGCGACATGCGGGACCTGACGCGCCTAGGCCCTGGCCGGCCGGCGGGAGTCGACAATCCGCAGCAGGTGCGACGCCAGCGAGACCATCTCCTGGGCGTCGCGGGCGTCCAGGTGCTCGACGGTGCGATGGGAGTGCGGATTCTTGTAGGAGCCGATGGCCCCGGCGAACAGGTTGGCCAAGGCGTCCTGCTCGGCGGCAGGATCGGTCGACTTGGCCAGCGGACCGTTCTTGGCGTTGAAGGCCTGGCGCATCAGGTCGACGCCGACAGCCTGTGGCGCAAAGCCCCCGGCCTCGCGCACCGCCTCCTCGACGGCGCGGAACGCCCGGAAGACCGCGACCTGGAAGTCGCCCCGCGCCAGGTCGAGCCAGACGGCGTCGGCGATCGCGGGGTGAAGAAGAGCCTTGGGGAACGCAGCAGCCTGGCGAAAGCTCTGGAAGGCTTCCGGGGCGGCGAGCAATTCACGACCGCGCCGCGTCAACTGGCGATGGCCGTTCTGACCATTCGCGCCCGGCGCGGGCATGATCAACATGTTGATCTCGAGCCAGAGCCAGGCGGTGCCGAGGGCTTCGTTGATCTCCGCTTCGCGGGCGCGCGGATAGCCGACCTCACCGGAATAGCCGCGGCCATAGATCGTCTCGGCCCCGATCACAGAGAGGGCGCTGAACAGGCCGTTCTGCGTCAGGGCGTTGGCCGAGGTCAGCACGGCCTGAGCGACTTCTTCGGGAGCGAGCCCCAGAAGCGCGTCGATTTCGGGAATCAGCTTTGGAACCGTCGCCATGGCCGATGCTAACGCCGATCCTGGGCCGGTGTCGCGTCAAGGGACGCCAGGACGTCAGAGCGCCCAGCGCGGGGCTGTGAAGGTCGCGTTGCGATCGCCATCAGGCCCTGGCGTGGCCCCGTCTTACGACCCGGCCACGCTTTCGAGGGACCATCTCTGCGACGGCGGACTCCGTCACGGGCGGTCGTCTTAGCCGTTGACGGCGTCCTTTAGATGCTTGGCCGGCGTGAAGGCGACCTTCTTGCTGGCGGCGATCTCGATCGCGGCGCCGGTCGAGGGATTGCGGCCGGTGCGGGCGGGCTTGGCCTGGACCTTGAACTTGCCAAAGCCGGGGATGGAGATCTCCTCGCCCTTGGTGGCGGCGTCGGTCAGCGACTTGAAGACGCCGTCGATGATCGCCTTGGCCTGGGCCTTGGTCAGCTTGGGCTCGGCGGCGACGGCCGCGTCGATGAGATCCGAAACGTTCACGGGACTATCCTTCTGGGAATCGAAAGTCCGAGCCTGCTGCGCGCTGAGCGCCTTGTCACTTAGTCTTGGCCATAGGCCGCCGCCTCGATCTCGTCGAGGATATCCAACTGGGCGCGCTCCAGATTATCGGCGGCTGCCGCCAGGGCCTGCCGAGCCTGGGCGATCCAGGCTGGGTCGGCGAGCGGAGCGTCGGCCAAGGCTCGCAGGCCCTCAGGCGAGGCCTCGACCTTGGCCCGTACCGGCGTGACCGTCTGGGCCTCGTCCGCGCCGTCAGCCGAGCCGATGGCCTCGGCGTCACGACGCAGCGGCGGCCGATGCGCCGCCGCATCAAGCGGCCACGCCGTCCAGATGTCCGCCTCGGCCATGCCCGTTTGTCGGGCCTCATGCCGCGCGACCACCACCATCATCGCCGGATCCAGGGCCGGCGCGTTCCAGGTCCGCGCGCCCATCAGCCGCGAGAACGGCTCGGGATGGGTCAGCACGGTGTAGAGGCGATCGACCACCTCGATCATCAGCCCCTTCATCTCCTCGTCGCAGAGCCGCGAAACCCGCGCCCAGGGGATCTCGCCGTAGGGCGTGACGACCTTGACGTCGCTGTAGTCGCCGACCGCGCTCTGGGGGAACGTGCCGGCGTGCAGCTCTTCCAGGCGCGAATTGCGCACGCCGGTCTCGGCCAGCGCCAGGCTCAGGGCCGCGCGGTCGGCGTCTTCGCGTGCTTTGGGGTCTGCGGCCAAGGGTGTGTTCCTACGAGTTTCAGGAGACCATGCCGTCGCCAGCCGCGCCGGCCAAGTCCGGCGTGTGTGGCATGGCCATCGCGCCGCTCATGTTGTGAGGCGCGCTGCGCACAACAGCGCGATGGCGACACGGCCGCGTCGTGATCTCAGGGTGGGGCCATTGAAACGGCCTGTTTCGAGGGGCCTGGCTCCGCGATCCTGGGCGCCCATCACCGGAGATCCACTGCATGCACCATCGTCATCTTCTCAAGATCAAGAGCGGCCAGATCGTGGCCGAAGGCTGGGGTCTGGCGGCCTTGGTCGCGATCTTCGCCGGCCTGTGGATCCTGGCGGGCTAGGCGGACGTCAAAGTCCCCCAGGCGGCGCTGGCGAGGGTCCATCTCTGCGAAGGCCCCGTCCAGGTCGGACATCGACCCTGGGCTGGGTTCCACACGCGGGCGGGCCTTCGGCGGCTTTCTCCGGCCGCTGCCGCGGCCGCGGGCTTAGGGCTCCGCCCTCGGCGCACTTCGGATCGTCTTCCGCCCAGCTTCGGGGCTTACGCGGCGACATCGGGCCCATGGAAAGGCGGCCCCTGCAGCCGGGTCCCCGCGAAGACGCCCCTCCGTTTGCACACCCGACCTCGCCGGTGGGCAGGGTTTCAGGCGCGCTTTGCGCCTGCAACCCTGTCCAAAGGAGGCAGATCATGACTTCCCCTCACAGCCCAGCCGCCCCCGAGGCTGCTGTCCCCGCGACCATCGTCGTCCAATACGGCGAGGTTCGGGACATCCCCCTCAACCGCCTCAAGGCCTCGTCCAAGAATGCCCGCAAGGTCGGGCATCGCGCCGAGGTAATCGAGGCTCGCGCGGCCTCGATCACCTACAAGGGCGTCCTTCAGCCGCTCGTCGTCGAACCGGAGATCAAGGACGGCCGCGAAACCGGCTACTATCTCGTCAGCGCGGGCGAAGGTCGCCGCCAAGCCCTGCGCTTGCTGGCCAAGCGCAAGCGGCTGGCCAAGGGCGCGCCGGTGCGCTGCGTGGTCGATACGACCAACGACCCGGCCGAGGTGTCGATGGACGAAAACCTCAGCCGCGAGCCCATGCACCCGGCCGATGAGTTCGAGGCCTTCCGCGATCTGGCCGACCGCAAGGGCTACAGCGCCGAGGAGATCAGCGCCCGCTTTGGCCCCAGCCCCGACACCGTGCGCAAACGTCTGCGTCTGGGTGCGGCGGCGCCCGCGCTGCTCGACCTCTACCGCGAAGAGGTCTTGACCCTGGACCAGCTGATGGCCTTCGCGGTCAATCCCGACCAGGAACGGCAGATGCAGGTTTACGCGCAGCTGCCCGCCCAGAACCGCCAGCCCTACGCCATCCGCCGCGCCATGACCGAGACCAAGGTCGCCGCCGACGACCGCCGCCTGCGGTTCATCGGCCTGGACGCCTATGTCGCGGCGGGCGGGCCGGTGCTGCGCGACCTCTTTACCGAGGGCGACGACGGCTGGGCCGAGGACGTGGTTTTGCTCGACCGTCTCGTCGGCGAAAAGCTCGTCGCCATCGCCCAAGAGGTGCGCGACCGGGAAGGCTGGAAGTGGGCCTCGGCTCACCTCGACTTCCCGCACGGCCACGGCTGGGGGCGCATCTGGGAACACGTGCTGAGCCGAACGCCCGAGGAGGTGGAGGCCATCAACGCCTTGCAGGCCGCTGTCTCGGCCCTGACGGACCAGTGGGCCGACGTCGATCCGCTGCCGCCGGAAATCGCCGACAGCTTCGAGGCCATGGAGGCCGAACTGGAGGCGCTGGGCCAGGACTACGGCCACACCGGCGAGGAGAAGGCCCGCGCCGGGGTCCTTGTCATCCTCGGCGACAAGGGCGAGGTCCGGTTCGATCGCGGATTCGTTCGGCCCGAGGACGAGCCTGCGCCTGAACCCGACCCCGAGACCGAAGTCCAGCCAGAACCCGGCGGCGACCAGGGCGTCGCCGGATCGACGCCCGGTCAAGAGACGGGCGACGACGGCGGCGAGGGTGGCGACGTTGAGGAGCCGCTGGGCGACACCAACGCCCCGCTGCCCGAACGGGTCATCTCCGAACTGACCGCCCACCGCAGCGCCGCCTTGCGCGACGCCCTGGCCCAGGACCCCGATCTGGCCCAGGTCGCCCTGGTTCACGCCCTGGTCAACCGGGTGTTCAGGGCGGGCGCGCCGACCACCTGCCTGGATATCCGCTGGGTGTCGCGCGATCTCAACCAGTACGGCGAGGGGATCGAGGACAGCGCGGCGGGGGTGGCCATCGCCGAGCGCCATCGCCTTTGGGCGCGGCAGATGCCCGCGCGGCCCGAAGACCTGTGGGACTTCGTGGTCGGCCTGGACGGCGACAGCCGCGCCAGCCTGCTGGCGCACTGCGTGAGCCTGTCGCTCGATGCGGTGCGGGCCTGGGAACGCAGGCCCACACCGGTTCTGGCCCACATCGAGGCCCTGGCCACGGCCTTGAACCTCGACATGCGCGACTACTGGAAGCCGACCGCCGTACGCTACCTCGATCGCGTGACCAAGGCCCAGATCGTCGTCGCCGTCACCGATGGCGTCTCGGGTGAGGTCGCGGTGCGCCTGTCGGGTCTCAAGAAGCCCGACATGGTCGCCGCCGCCGAGCCGCTGCTGGTCGAGGCGGGATGGCTTCCGACCCTGCTGCGCACGGCCCAGCCCGTGGACGCCGCGCCCTCGGACAAGGCCGACGGCGTCGAGGGCGAGGGCGAGACGGATGCGGGGGTGTCGTTTCCCCTCGACCCGGCCGAGCCCCTGACCGACGACGCCGAGCCCTTGGCCAGCCTGGAGGAAGCCGTTCAGGTCGAGCCCGAGCCGTCCGAGGCCGAGGCGGCGGCTATCGAGGCTCTATTGCCCTAGCGGGCGAAGACAGGCGGGCGGCCTTTGGGCCGCCCGCCACCTTCACCGGGGCGGCCGATCCTTTGGGATCGGCCGCTTTCCTGTGTCGCCATCGCGCCGACAAAGCTGTGGACGCCGCGCGCGCGAAGTGCGCCGCGCCGTTCCGCCCGATCGGAATCGACCTAACCGGACGGCATGATCACCCAAGCCGAAATCGACGCCCTCCTGGACGCCATGCAGGTCGAGTTCGAGAAAACCGGCGACGACGCCGACCGGCCAGGGCTGATCACCTTCCAGTCCGACGACTGGATCGGCTTTGACCTGCCCACCTGCTGTACGGCGATCTGGCGCGGCATTCGCTATCGCGGCATCCGCGTCACGATCAGCCGAGAGCGCGAGACGCGCGTCTGGACCCACGGCGAGGCGCTGGCGGCGGGCGAGCGCCTCGAGCACCTGGAAGACCTCAAGAGCGTCCAGGACGCCGCGATCTAGCGGGGCGACGACTTAGCGAAGCGTTCGGGCAGGCGCGTTCGGCGCCCAGAACCCGCGCTGGGCCGCGCGGGCCTGGTCCTGCGCGGCGGCATAGACGCCCTTGCTGTAGGCGCGCCATTCGGTGGTCAGGCCCGACCGGATCATCGCGGCGTTGACGTCGGGACTGGCGCTCGACCAGCAGCGCGCGACGTTGCGGTTATAGCGATCTTGGGTCACCACCCGGCAGCCGACCCTGCCGCGTGTCAACGCGATCAACTGGTCGCGGGCCTCGTAAGCCAAAGGCTCGGCCGGCGTCTTGCCGCGCCGGACCTCGGGGGCGTCCACACCAAACAACCGGATCCGATCCTGGCCACAGCGTAGCGTGTCGCCGTCGTGGACGGTCGGCGCGGTGCAGGCGATCATGGCGCCGGCGAGGAGGGCGGGGACGGGCATGGCGATCCTATAGAGCGGTTCTGTCCGGCCGCCATCCCAAGGCCAGAGAAACGCGCGCGCCGCGCCCGCCCCGCCGGATCGGCGGGGCGGGCTGGCCGCCGTCAGTCCGCCTTGTGGCCGTTGCTGCGTGACCAGATCAGGCTGTGAACCGCGTCGATCACCGCCAGGGCGCAATTGATCGCGGCGCCGAAGGGCAGATCGTCCGCCGGATCGACGGAGGCTCGTGGTTGGCCTTGCCGGTCTTCTCCCCGGCCGCATCCTGGTCGGGTCACCGGCCGTGGCCCCGGGCGTCGGGACACTTGTCGCTGGCTTTGTCGGCGATAGGGCGCAACCGGACCGGCTTGAGGGCGGCGACCGGGGCGGCGACAGCGCCCGTGGGCTCGCCGTTAGATTGGACGGCAAAGGCGCCGAGGCAGCCAGCTGGTCTCTCCGGGAGATCTGAGCCGGGCGCGTCGACCGCGTCCTCTTCTGGCCTGATCTGACCGGGGACCGGTCCTTCCCGCAACCTTGGCCTTCGCCTTTCTTCCCCTGGCGCGAGCGCCATTCCTCGCGAGGCAAGAAACTTGAGGCCTTCGGTCCTCCGCCGAGGCTTCGGGAGCGCGCCCCCAGACGATGGGCTGGAGGGCAGGGCGCGCTCTGCCGGGCGGACATCGGCCCCGGTCCGACGATCGCCATCGAGGCCGCGATCGGCGCGGCCCGGTTCAGATCGGAGAGACCATCATGGCTACCATCGGCACCTTCACCGCCAATGCTAACGGCTCGTTCACGGGCGCCATCACCACCCTGGCCATCGACCTCAAGAAGGTCCAGTTCCGCCCCATCGCCGACAAGACCAGCGACAAGAGCCCCGATTTTCGGGTCACGGCCGGCAACGCCGATCTGGGCGCGGCCTGGAAGAAGACCAGCAAGGACAACAACGAGTATCTGTCGGTCCGGCTGGACGATCCGTCCTTCGGCAACGCGATCAACTGCGCCCTGGTGGTGATCGACGAGGTCCACACCCTGGTCTGGTCGCGCAGCAGCGGCCACAAGGAGGACTGACGGCGGCCAGCCCGCCCCGCCGATCCGGCGGGGCGGGCGCGGCGCGCGCGAAGGGCTTTTGGATTAGGGGCGGCGGCTCAGATCACGACCTGACCCGCCGTTTCTACGCCATGGCCTGTCTTTGTACGATCGCCCGTCCGGACGTCTTGAGATCCCCCTCCAGGCGGATCAGAACGGTTGGGCGGGTCCCGCGAGGACGCTTCCAACCGCCCGCCCAGGCGTCCATTTCGCACCCGCGCCGTCGCCGCGCTCCCGTCCCCCCGGAGCGCGGCGAGGCGGCGGCTCGATCAACCAGCTCAACTCCCCCCAGCTGGTCCTCGAGCCGCCGCCGGACGGGCCATTCGGCGCCTTGCTCGGGCGGGCCTCTAAGGACGGAACATGATCACCATTGGATACTTCCGGCGTGACGGCGAGGGCTTTGCCGGCCGTATGGCCACGCTCGGCCTCGACGTCGCCATTACCCTGACGCCGGCCGACAAGTTCTCGGCCAAGGCGCCCGACTTCCTCGCCTTTGCCAGCGAGCGCGAGTGCGGCGCCGCCTGGAAGGTCAGTGACGCCATCGGCACGCTGCTGAGCCTCAAGCTCGACGACCCCACCTGGCCCGAGCCGATCGGCGCCCGGATCATGGCCGCCGAGGACGGCGTTCTGCCCTTGGTCTGGATCCGGCGCGCTGATCCGCCGGCAGCGACCGCGCCGACGCCCGGTTAGCCGTCCGAACGGCCTCGCTCTTCCTCATCGTCGTCGGCGGCGACTTCATCATCGTCGTCGCCGTCGCCGTCGCCGTCGCCGTTGTAGATGTCGGCCCAGGCCTTCTCCAGGAAGCTCTCGGCGCTGGCGGCGTGACGGACCAGATACTCGTCGATCTCTTCCGACATTCGCCGCATGCCCGACAGCACCAAACCTGCTGGCACGACATTCAGGCGGGGGCCGACCTTGTTGAGCAACTCGAAGAACGCGATCCAAAATGTCATCGGTAGCTTGCTGTCGAGTGTATAGAGCGCCACCTCCGGGCGTTTGAAAAACAGCGCCAGCTGTAGCGCGACCGGGTCTGACCGGGTGGCTCGTGCGAAAAGCCGAAGCTTGCGCAGGTCCAGGGCGCCGACACCGGCTTCGAAGTCCTGGTAAGTCCGCAAGGGCATGCGCATGCTGTCGGCGACTTCTTGCTGGGATAGTCGCCGCTCTTTTCGGACAACCTTCAGGATCCTCCGCAAAAGGCGGGCCTGGCGGGCCAGCGGCGTCGAAGGCGAGCCAGACATGCCTTACTCCACTCGACTAACAACTTTAGGTGTCCATTAGCCCTCCACTGTGGGTTTAGTGCAATTGCGGATTGTCCCGTTTGGCGCTGACGATGCTGCGGCGCAGTGTGAAACCCCAAAATGTCGGTGAGCAGATCAGTTCTGCTCGATCGCTGCGGGTTTTTACGCAGAGATCACGGAGTTCATCGGCAACGATCGCGGACCCTGGCGCTGAGCCGCCGCATCCCAATACGCGACGACCCGATTATCGACCGCTTGATCCGTCTGATCGGCCGAGCAAGGCTCGACGCCCTCGCGGCGCGGCGACACCCTTGCGGCTTTTGCGGGGAGCCGCCGGTTGGGCCGAGATCGCGATCCGTTCGAACGCACCATCGGCGCCCTTCGCAAGCGGCTCGTGGCGGCCGGGCCGCTTCAGGGCGCGCCGCTCCTCATCAATCTCCTGGCAGCCGATCTGGACGTCAGCCAGACGCCCGTACGTGAAGCCCTCGCTTGGCTGGCGGGCGAAACCCTTATCCATCGCACCCGCAGTGGTTATGTCGGCGCAACCTACGAGGCGGAAGATCTCGCCCATGTTTACGAACTGGCGCTGTTGTTGGTGCTGGCCGCGTTTCGGCGTCGCCCTGCAGAGCCCGCACCGGGCGTAATGCGTCACGCCGGCCAGATGTTGAGCCATGTGATCGACCGCGGGGGCAATCAGGCCTTCGTTCGAGCCTTCGCTCAGGTGCAAGCCCGATTGGCGCCCCTGGCGGTAGACGAGGCGGCCATCTTCGGCGGCGCCGACCAGGAGGGGGATCGCTTGGGCCTGGCCCTTGGCGAGGGCGGGCCGTCCTTCGTGCGCGCGGTGCGCCGCTATTACGGCCGGCGGATCGAGCGCAGCGCCGACATCCTCGCCCACGGGCTACTTCGGCGTCCGCAAATATAGCGTTGAATATACTCAACTAAAGGCGCCCGATGGTGGGGCCGCGATCTGCGGCGACAACGCCAGAGGAGGCGACCATGACCACCCCCATCCGCCTGATCCGCTTCGGCCAAGCCAAGGCCCTGACCCAGGGCACCGGCGTCCTGTTCCCCGAGGACGCCAACCCGTTCCTGCGCCAAGACCAAATCTAAGTCGAACTGGCGCGGGTCGCCGGAGACGTCTCGCGCCAGCGTTCGCGCCGGCAGTGGCGGTAGCTGCCGCCGGATCCCCTCAACGTCCAGACCGAAGGAGCACGCCATGACCGTGCAACTCCATCTCGTTCGCTTGGGCCAGGCCCGCGCCCTGACGCAATCAGGCGGCGGTGTCCTGTTCCCCGAGGATTTCAGCCCGCTGCGCTGGATGTAGCGGCCCTCACTGAAAGCCCCGCGCGGGCCGTCGTTCGAGGCGGCCCGCGATCCTTGCGCCGCAGGGCGTCCCCATTCCGACGAGGAAAACCACGATGACGTCGATCCCGCGCCTGATAACCCTGGGCCGCGCCAGCCGCCTGACCCAGAGCAAGGGCATTATCTACCCGGAAGACGCCAGTCCGATCACTCGCTACGACGTCTGAGCGCCTGCGCGGACGGTTCAAATATAGGTTTGAATATAGGTGATCCGCCCGGCCTCCTTGAGGTGTCGCGACGTCTCGCGGCGCTTTATCAAGGAGACCCGTCAATGACGCTTCAGTTCGCTCTGACCCGCGTGGGAAAGGCTTCGGCCCTGACCCAGTCTGGTGGCGGAACGCTGTTCCTCGAAGACAACATGATCCTCAGGTACGACCCGATCTGACCTGAGTGGGCCGCCGCCAGGGGCGTCCGGCGGCCCATGGTAGATCCCCCATTCCATCCCAAGGCCACCTCGAGACCCAGAGGTCCGTGATGCAGCTTCGTCTCGGTGAGGACGTTCATGCCGTAATGATCGACGGCGACGCCGTCTTTCTCGACGTCAACGCCGACGCCTATTTCTGCCTGCCGCAGATCGGCGCGGCTCTGACCATTGAAGGCTCGGTCCTATCGACACCCGAACAAGCGCTGGCCGACGGCTTGTGCGCCTCGGGTCTGGCCAGAATCCACGCGTCCGCCTTGCGTCGGGCGCCTGCGCCGTCACCGCCGACGCGTACGGCGCGCGCGCTGATCGGTCCAGAAACGCTGGACACCGCCTGGCCGCGCGGCCGCCACTGGCGCGCCCTGGGCCAGGCGGCGATCGCCGCTGCCATCGGGCGCCGCCAAACCTTCGCGCGGCTCCTCCCCGTGCAGGGCGTCCATGCGCCGGCGCCAGATCCGCGCCTCCTGACAGACCTGGCGGTGTTTCGGCGATTGGTCCCATGGCTGCCGCTGGACGGGCTCTGCCTCTATCGCAGCCATCTGCTCAGGACCTACCTCGTCGCCCTGGGCCATTCCGTCGACTGGATGTTTGGGGTCCGCACCTGGCCGTTCCGCGCCCACTGCTGGCTGCAGGCCGGCGACGTCGCGCTCGATGACGAGGCCGAGCGCGTCAACGCCTATCACCCGATCATGGTGCGTTGAGATGGCTTACCTTGTTCTCGTCCACGCGCCAGGGCAGCCCGGACAGACATGCGACGCCATGGTCGCCGACCTCAAGGCGCGGGGCTGGGTCGTGAAGATGAAGGCGTTCGCGCTGGTCGTCCTGACGCAGGGCGCCGCTCCGCCTGTCATGGCGCTTGAGGGGCGCCAGGGCGTGGGCGGCGTCTTGATCGGTCGTGTCCATGACCGTGGCGAACTCGGCGCGGGGCCCTTGAATGAAGCCGATCTCAAAGGGCTGATCGAGCAAGAGCCGCACGACGCCTGCGCTTGGCTGATCGACAAGGTCTGGGGCGGCTACGTCGCTGTGCTGGCCCCGGATCGCCGGGAGCCACCGACGGTCTTGCGCGACCCGACCGGTTCGATCGAGGCCTTCGTCTGGCGTCGCGACGGTGTCACGGTCATCAGCTCGGACCTCCCTGAAGGTCTCGCCGCGCCGCCTGATCTGGCGCTGGACTGGGAGCAGATCGCCAACATCCTCGTCGACCCGGCCCGCAGCGGCGGGGCGCTGCCGTTGACGGGCGTCCTGGCCGTGGATCCAGGGGCTTGTCGGTTTGGCCCAGGGGGCCAACTCGATCGCGTGCTGTGGTCGCCGGCCCGCTTCGCGCACCGGGGGCGCGGCGGCGCGTGGGCCAGTCGCGCCGAGCTGCGCGCCTGCGTTGACGGCGTGGTTGCGTCCCTGGCCGCCGAAACGGACAGGATCGTCTGCGAGATTTCCGGTGGCCTGGACTCGGCGATCGTCGCCACCAGCCTGACGGCGGTAGGACGACCTGCGGACCACGGCATCAACTTCTTCCGTGATCAGTTCGAGGCCGATGAGCGGATCTACGCACAGGACGCGGCCGAGCGCGCCGGCGTGCCGCTGGAGGTCGTTCGCCGCACCCCTTTCGGTTTGGACACGGCGACCCTGGCCCTTAGCGCAGGATCGGTGCGTCCCAACTTCAATGCGCTCGATCCGGGTTACGACCAGGCCTTGAGTGACGCCTTGGCGCGGACGGGCGCTGAAGTGCTCTTCACCGGGCACGGGGGCGATGTGGTCTTCCTGCAGGTCGGCGCGGCGAGTCTCGCCGCCGACCTGCTGGCTGGCGCCCCCTGCGAAGGCAGTCGCCTGCAGCGCCTGGCCCAGGTGGCGCGGCGCACCCGGCGTTCGATCTGGAGCCTCGGCCTTGAAGCGGTGCGCGGGAAACCGAGCTCCCTTTCGCCGGAGGGGCAGGTCTCGCCGTTCGGGATCGTCAGGCGCGGCGTCCCGCATACGCCACACCCCTGGGTGGTCGAAGGTGTGGCGTCGGGCAAGAGGGCGCAGATCGGCGGCCTGGTAGGGAGCTTGACCTTGAACGGCGCCACACGGCGCGCCGAGCGCGCGCGTCTGGCTCATCCGCTGCTCAGCCAGCCGGTGATCGAGCTGTGCCTGGGCATCCCCGCGACCGTGCTGAGCGCCGGCGAGACCGAACGCAGCTACGCCCGAGAGACCTTCTCCGATCGCCTGCCGACGTCGATCGTCGAGCGGCGGTCCAAGGGCGACATCAGCGTCTTCCTGGGACGCAGCCTGGCCGCCAGCCTCGACTTCCTGCGTCCCTTCCTGCTCGAAGGGCGCTTGGCCGCCGAGGGCTTGATCGACACCGAGCGGTTGGAGGCGGCGCTCAACGTCGAGGCCATGGTCTGGAAGGACGCCTCGGTCGAGATCTTGGCCGCCGCGACCCTAGAGGCCTGGATCGGCCACTGGGAGGGGAGGATCGCGGCGGCCGGCCGTCAGGGCGCAGAGGGCGCGCCGTTGACGGCCTCCGGACCGCCGAACGCCTCTGTCAGGAAGGCGAAGGCGCGGCGATAGAGGTCGCGGGTGTTGTCGGGGCTGATCGTCATGTGCTGTTCGCCGCGATAGACGACGAGCTGGGCGTCCTTGCCGTCCCGGGCCAAGGCCGAGAACATCCCCTGCGCCAGAATGATGCCAAAGTCGAGGTCGCCCAGGAACATCAGCACCGGAGCGGAGATCTTGCTGGCCTGGTAGCGGGGGCTGTTGGCCTGGTAGAGTTCGGGGGCCTCCTCGGGCCTGGCGCCCATGCGTCCCTGGCCGGCTTCGGTGTAGGATTGAAAGCCGCCAAGGCTCACGGCCACCTCCGGCGCGGTCAGGGTGTTGAGCCGATAGGTGTCGTGGATCCATCCCAGGTCGGTGATCGGGGCCGAGGCGATCAGGGCCTTGAAGCGCGGGGATTCCGAACCCGCGAGTAGCGTGCCATAGCCGCCATAGCTATGGCCCCAGATCGCCAGTTTGGTCGCCGAAAGACCGGGTTGCTGGCGGCGCGCCGCGTCGACGGCCAGGAGCATCGCCTCGGCCAGCCTTGGCGCGGGCGGCTCATCGACCGCCAGGGGCAGGCTCGGCACGAGGACGGCATAGCCCTTGCCGACCATTGCTTGGGCGCAGGTATCGAAACAGTCGACGCCTGGCGACTGGCGGGCCGGAGCGGTGTCATATCGCGTTCCCGGATAGGGAACGATGATCAAACCTCGGTCGTCGGAAGCCTTGTGTCCGGGAGGCAGATAGAGCCAGGAGGTGAGCGGTTCGCCATGGATGCCCGTGTGGGTGACGGTGATAGGTTTGGCAAAGCCCACATCCGACAGGGGGTGGTTGATCGTTGTGATCGGAATAGGTTTGTCATCGCGAGGGCGCAGCATGACATGCGTGACCCCGTGCGGATCCGTGGCTGCTGTCGCGACCGCGCCGGTGCGCGTCGAGAAGGCCAGGATGCGATCGGCCGGGTCGACGGAGGCGCCTGGACCCGTCGCGCCGTCGGCCGCCAACCACCGCGTTTTGTCCCCGTTTGGGTCGAGCAGGATCGAGGGCCTGACCCCGCCGAGTGACAAGCCGGGCGCAAGGCGCGCCGTCGAGGATGCCACTAGACGTGGGGGGGCTCGGCCGTCGATGCGGAAGACCCCCTTTGCACTTCGGACCAGGACCGCATCGCCCTGTGCTGCCGCGACCGTGCTCGAGGTCTGTTCCAGCGTGGCGGTGAGATTGCGCGGCTTGGCGCCCAGGCTCCACCAGTCGGCGCGGGCGTCGCCGGCGCGACGCGCATAGCCCGCGGGCTCGCCGCCGACCCAGACCGCCTGGCCCACCGGTGTAACCAGGCTGCTTTGAGAGACCTCGTCGAGGACGAGGTTCGGCGCGAGTTGATCAGCCCCGCCGCGCACGGGAAAGCGCCAGTAAGTGTAGGGCTTGGCGTAGCGGTCTCCCTCCCGAGCGGCGGCGGCAATTGTCTTGCCGTCGCGCGACCAAGCCCAGGATTTGTAGAGCATGTCACAGCGCGGGCAGGGCTTGGTCTGCTGGCCAGTTTGCAGGTCGACGAAGCTGAGCCGCCGCCAGCGTGACGGCTGTCCCCCAAGCGCCCTGGGCACGGTTGCGTCGGGCTGGGTGAGGCCGTCCTCTTCGAGCATCGCCGCGCTGGCGCCGTCGGGCGATAGCAGCATGTCGATGAAGGCGCCCTTGGCCAGGGGCCGCACGACGCCTGTCTCGGCATTAAAGGCAACGAGCGCCAGAGGCTGCGGCTTCGGCGTCAGGTCGCGATAGCGACCGCTCCCCAGGACAGTGCCGGAATAGAGCCCGCGGCCCTGGTCGGCCCAGGCCGCTGACAGGCGCGCCTGGGTCTGCCATCCCGCCCCCAGCACCATCGAGCCGACCTCCGGCGGCTTGTCGATCACGACGACTTCGCGATCGTTGCGCCAGCGCGCGGAGGCGGTCCAGACCTCGGCGTCCGTCGTCAAGCCCGACCACCGGACCGCGCCGGTCGCCAGGGTCACGACGCCCATTTCCCGTCGGCGGTTCTTGAGGCGGAAGACCAGCACCCTGGCGCCGTCCGGCGAAAACGCCCCGAAACTGTCGCCGGCCTGCGGGTCGGTGAGCAGCAGGGGGCGGGCGGGGCCGCCGGAATGGGTGTCGACCACCAGCAGACGGCGAATGGTATGGCCGTGCAGCCATTCGTGGTCGAAGTTGGGGGCGTCTTTCATGGGGCCTTGCCGCTCCAGGACGAGCCAGCGCCCGTCCGGCGAGAAGGCCGCATGGCCTAGGTCTTCGAGCGACACAAGGTCCTCGACGGTGAAGGGACGCTCGGCGCGGGCGGGCGAGACGCCCAGCGCGCAGGCGAGCGCAAGCGTTGCGAAAACTCGCATCACGGATCTCCGGGATTTTCAGGAAAAGAGGGGGCCTACCAGGCCTTGGTCAGTTGCAGGGCGACGACGCGGCCTTGAGGGTCGTAGTTGGCTGGGTCGTATCCGACACCCACCGGCGAGTCGTAGAACGGCGGATCGCTGTCGAAGAGGTTCTGGACGGTGAGGGCGAGCGTCACCCCCTTCAACGGACCGCTGCGGGCCGAGCCCGTGTACTGGACCTGCAGGTCGGCTGTGGTCTGGGCCGAGATGCTGACGCCCGTGACCGTGTGGAGGTCACCGACATGGTTGAGGCTGCCGGTAAGGCTGTAGGGGCCGTGCGACCAGGTGGCCGAGACCCGCGCGCGCAAGTCGGCGGGGTACTCGGCCATCCCGGCCAGCTCCACGCTTTGGGCGGCGGCCGTGATCTTGCGCTTGTAGGACAGCAACCAGGAGAGGTTGCCGGAGATCACCAGCGGATCGCCGTTCACGCGCAGGCCATAGGACCCGGAGAGATCAACGCCCCGAACCTTGAAGTCGCCTGTGTTGACGTAGCGGGCGTCGGCGATGGCGCGGTAGGCCTCTGGCGCGTAGAGCCCAGCGGCCGTGGAGGTGGCCTGCTTCAACAGCTCCTTGATCAGGGCCAGGTCGGCCGGGTTGGTGTTCGGACTGACGAACTGGCGAAACGGGGCCAGATCCGGCGCGGTCAGCACCGTCGCCAGGTTGTTGATCGCCGGCTGACCGATGCGGCCGGCGAAGGTCGTGTTCCAGAGCGTGGCGTTCAGCCGAAGATCGGGGCGGGTCGCGGGCGCATACTCCAGGCCCGTGGTCCAGGACTTGGCGGTTTGCGGTTGTAGGTCGGGGTTGCCGCCATAGCGCAGCAAGGTCAGGACCGTGCTTGTCCCAACGCTGATGTTCACGGGCGTGACGCGCTGGGCGTCGGTAAGCTCACCCAGTGACGGCGCGCGGAATGACTCGCCATAGGTGGCCTTGGCGTTCCAGTCCTGCACCGGCGACCAGACCAGACCAAGCTTGGGAACGGTGCTGGTTGCGCCACCCTCGTATTGCTCGCGCCGCACGGCCAGGGACAGGTCGAGACGCTCCAAGCCCGGTCGCCGATTGTCCGGACCAAACAGCGGCGCGCGCGCTTCGGCGAATAGGGCCCCGACCTTGCGGTCACCATAGCGCGAGAAGGTGGGGACGGGGGTGAGGCCGGACGCCGCCGATAGACCGATGGTTTTGAGGTGCTCCTGCCGCCACTGGGCGCCGAGCGCCAACCGTACCGGCCCAGCCGGCAGACGAAAGAGCGCGCCGTCGGCCGTCACGCTGGCGGTGTCCAGGCGCCCGACTGTGCGCCGCGTCTCCCAGCCGGAGGTCACGAAATCCAGAACCTTCTGGTTGTTGCGCCCTGTGCCGATGAACGGGTTGAAATAGCCGTCGCGCGCGGCGCTGTAGGCCGTCGCCGGATTGTCCGGGATGTTGCCCAGCGCTTCATTGAGGAACGTCGCGTTGAGCACATTCGACGCCCGATTGGTGGCGAGTTCCTCGGCGTGGAGTCCATAGGCGTCCAGCCGCCAGTCGCCGGGCAAGCGCACCTTGGCCCCGATCGACAGACCTCGGCTCTGCACATTGCCCGCGCTTTTCAGGCCATTGGTCTCGTTCAAAAACGAGTAGGCCAAGATGTGCGACGCCGAGCCGTTCGGCGAGACGAAGTAGGGGTTGTTGCGACCGACGGTCAGGGAGGTTTGCGGCGCCGCAGAGTAGTCATTGTAACGCCGATCACTGTACCGGGCGTCGGCGGTCAGGGTGACGCGCGGGCCGACATCCTGGGTGGCGGCGATGTAGAGACTGCCGCGTTCCTGGGTCGGCAGCAGGCTCATCGTCTTGCGCCAGTTGGCCAGATTGCGCTGGCCGGGGAGAAAGTCGCTGGGCTTGAGGGCCGTCCCGTCCTGACCCGCCGGAATGGCGTAGATCGGCACGAGTGAGAACGTCACGGGATCAACGCCCAGGATCGTGGCCGGCTGGCTGTAGAACAGCCGATGGTCCGTCCCCCCGAACCGGCGCAGATCCGTGTCGGCCGCATAGTCACGCCTCGCCGCCATCAGGCGGTCCCGGCGTTGGTACTCGCCGCTGAGCAGGATCGAGCCGCTGCCCCAACCACGTCCGAAGGTTTGGGCGAACTGTCTCTGGCCCAGGTCCCCGCGGGTGGAGCCGCCGATCCGGGCCCGCGTTTCCGCGCCCTCGTAGCGGTCACGCATCACGATGTTGACCACACCGCCGACCGCGTCCGAGCCATAGAGCGCCGAGGCGCCGTCCAGCAGAATCTCGACCCGGGCGACGGCGGCGAGCGGGATCGCCGAGACATCGGCGAAGTCACCCATCAGACCCGCCCCGGCCATCCGCCGACCGTTGATCAGGACAAGCGTCGCGTCCGCGCCAAGGCCGCGCAGATTGACCCCGGTCGCGCGGCTGCCGTTTGTCGTCGTTGGGTCCGAACCCGTGGCGCCGGCGTCATCGCTCGCCGTGCCGCCGAACGCTTGCGGCGTGTTGCTGAGCGCCTCAGCGACCGTGGCGTAGCCGGCGCGATCGATCTCAGCGCGATCGAGCACCACGACGGGCGAGGCCCCGTCCTTGACGCCCCGAATGTGGGAGCCGACGACGATCTCAGAAAGCTCAGTCGCCGTCTCGTTGGCGTCCGCCAGCCTGATCGGCGACGGCGCCGTCTGCGTCACGGCCGCAGACACCGTGTCGTCGCCCTGTAGCGTCGTGGGCGGCGCGGTAGACACAGGCAGGCGGCCGGCGCGCAGCACGAGCACGCCGGGCCTGGCGGTTTCGACCTGGATGCCGGAACCGGCCAACAGCTGATCGAGCGCCTGGTAGACGCTGTACCGGCCCTCAAGCGCCGCAGCGCGCCTTCCCGCGACGAGATCGCGCGAGAACAGGATCCGCACCCGTGCCTGGGTCGCCAGACTGATGATCGCTGCGTCTAGCGGTCCGGCGCTGATCTTGACCGCCGCCGGCGCTTCGGCGGGATCGGCCGCCCGCGCGGGCGCCGCCACCATCATGGTCATCGCCGCGCCCCCGAGCAGCATCGCCTGAAACTTGCCCATTCTCATCCCCCTGGCTGACGGGCGCCGTCTTGGCGAGGCGCTTTGGCCGTCAGCGGTGAGGGGGGGACGCGCAACTGGGGGGGCTCGGGTAGTTGGCTCGTGAAAAAATTATGACGTCATGTCGGCGCGCCGTTTGCGCCGAGCATGATGTCGCCGTTCTTCAGCTTCGTGGCCTTAAGCCCAAAGAGCAGGGTGGCGGCGGAGACGAATTCGGCGGTGTCGCCGGCCTCGAACGCGCCGCTAATGACTTGGTCTCGTGGCGCGGAAGCGTCCAAAATGATCTTGGTCTTGCTGTAGCGGTTCAGTTCCTTGACGGTTTCGGCCAGGGTCGCGCCGTGGAAGGTGATGGCGCCGGTTCGCCAGCTGGTGGCCGCGGCGACATCCACTGCGGTGGGGCGTGCCGAAGCCGCGGCGCCCCCCAGGACCAAGCCCTGGCCGGGCGCGAGCGTCCATCCGTCCTCACCATCGTGCTGTTCGGTGACCGCCACGCGGCCTTGGGCCAGCACGACCCGGACCTCCTGACCATCGCGACGAACATCGAACTGGGTTCCAACCGCGCGTACTTGGGCGGGACCTGCGGCGACCACGAAGGGCCGAGCCTTGTCGTGGGCCACGTCGAAGAAGGCCTCGCCACGGAGTAACTCCACCCGTCGCATCGCGCCGGAGAAGCGCACGCGCAGCTTGCTGTCGGTGTTGAGACGCACCTGGGTGCCGTCGTCCAGGCGCAGACTCGAGATTTCGCCAATCCGGGTGCCATAGGTTTCGCCGACGAAGGGCTTGAGGACCACGATCGTGACGCCGATCAGTCCCGCGAGCGCCAGGCCCGCGCTCCAGAAGCGCGCATCGGCGGCCGGGCCACGGCGCGGACGTTCAGGCGACCGCGCCAGCGCTGCCTCGGCGGCCTTGCGCATGGCCGGGTTGTCGCGCAGTCCACGGACCGCCCGACTGATATCCTCGATCTCGTTGTAGGCTGCGAGGTTGGCGGGGTCGCGGCTCCAACGCTGGAACCGTGTCAGCTCCTCGGTCTCGATCGGCGTGCGGCTCAGGCGCGCAAACCAGTCTGCGGCCTCAAGGTCGCGCCGTTCCGTCTCTGGCGTGTTGGCGATCATGACGGAGCGTTCGTCTCGCGCAGCGCCTTACGTGTGAGTGCCAGTGCTTCGCGCATGCGATGATGAACCGTCGTCACTGGAATGTTCCTGAGCTTCGCGACATCGGCATAGGACAGGCCTTGGACGTGTGTCAGAACGAAAACATCTAACAACTTAGACGGCAGGGCCAGCACGATTCGAGAAAGGTTGGTCTCGACCTCCTGTTGCGCGTCTTCGGCGGCCTCGTCGATCACCCTGGCGGCTTCGTCCTGCCCGATCTCGCGGCGGCGATTGCGGAACCAGTCGCGCGCCAGATTGTCGGCGATTTCCATCAAGAACGCCTTTGGGTGTCGGATCGACCCGGCGACCTCATAGGGCGCGGCGCGCAGATAGGTGTCCTGCGCCAGGTCGTCGGCGAGCGCTGCGCCGTAGCGCTTGCGCAGCTTGTCGCGCAGCCACTTGTCGTGACGCCGACAGAGTCTTTCGAGCGCCGCGTTGACTTCCGCCAAACTCGGCGATGGGGGGAGCGAGCCGTCCACGGGGATATCCAACCAGAGATTGCCCCACAGAATCCTACATAAAATGTAGCCTGAGAAGATAGTAATTCGGAAAACATGGCTTGTTGAGCGCTGTCTGAGCGTATTGCCGTCGCCGAACATCTCCTGACGCATTTGGGTCGGAGTGTATGGCAAGTCTTGAAGAGCAGGTTGGAGCGCTGGTGCGGCATCACCGTAAGCTTGCTGGCCTGACCCAGGCTCAGCTCGCTGAACGGATTGGCCGACAAACCGGTGCTGTCACCCGCATTGAGACCGGTGAAGCGGCACCATCCTTCGAGACGCTCTCAAGCTTGGCGAGTGCGCTTGGTGTCGAGATCCGCGACTTCTTCGGCGTCGGCGTTCACCCTGTTCGGGATGATCATCATGATCCGCTTGTCGCCATCGTGTCCAAGCTCGCGCCGCTAACCGCTGAGGAGCTTGTTGCGGTCGACGAGATGATTGGAGCTGCTTTGCGGATCAAGAAGTCGCGTTAATCGACTGCGGGGATTGCCGCGGGGATCCTGCCCAAAAAGCGCGATTAATCCTAGTAAATCGACGGATATGCCGCGCCTGTTGGCGCGGTTTTAGCGCCCGAAGCTATGGCGAAAACGCTTTTCCATGGCCACGCTGTGCGCGTCGGTAGCGCTTCTGGCGCCATGGTTTCATGGCCGCGCTCGCATCTCCGACGGGATCGAGGCAGTCGCCCGGCGGAGGCGCCGACGGCGGCTGGCGCGCTTACGCCAAGCTGGATGTGCCGCAATTCGCGTGGGAGTTCCTGCGCCGCAATCCCGTCTACCGAAGAGAGTTCGCGGGCCGTGACGCGCGCGATCCCGCCACGGTGGACCTTCGATGGGGTCTGAGGTTTCCCGTCGATCCGGAGCAGGGGGCTGGCGAGGCCGATGTGTTCTGGCGGCCCGAAGTGGCGCCGGGCATTGTCGTTCCGCTGACGCGCCATTCCGTCGATCGGGGATTGATCGTCCTCCAACTACCGCCAGGCCGCGTCCGGTCCTCGGAGGAGGGGCTTCACATTCGGCTGGCCGCGGGCCTGCAGGTGCTGCTTCGCGGTTTAGAAGATAGCTCCGGCCCCATGGCTGTTTTGCTCGCCTATGACGCAGACTTCGGGCTGCGCGTACGCGCGGCCGAAGCCTTGCATCGTGCCGCGCGAGGGCGGCCGCCGCCGAAGTCGCGGCTGACGATGGCGCAGCGTCTGCGCCTAGCGCGCTGTCTTGAAGCGCTGGACGGACGGCTTCGCGGCGATAGCTACCGTTCAATCGCCTCGGCCCTTTTCGGCGAGCACGTCATCGCGGAAGAGGCATGGCGGACGGCGTCTTTGCGGGCCACCACCATCCGCCTGGCCCGCGCGGGCAAAGCGCTGATGGAGGGTGGGTATTTGAAGCTCCTTCGCGGCGGCCTCTGAGGGGGTGACGAAAACAGGGGAGGCGGTCTTCGTCATCCCCCCAGGCGCCGATCGTCCGCCAGCCTATCCGAACGACGCCGGCCGTATCCGCGCGTCGCCGAGGATACGCCATGACCGCCAACGGCGCAGCGGGCCCACCGCGACATCTCAGGACACCGGAAGCGGCGCGCTTCCTCGGGCTGTCCGACCGGACCCTGGAGAAGCATCGCTCCTACGGAACCGGTCCGATCTACCGCAAGATCGGCGGGCGGGTCGTCTACACGCTCGATGATCTGCAGGCCTGGTCTGAGCGCGCCGCGCGCGTGTCCACCAGCGATCCCAACGCCCAGATCGTGTCGCCGGCCAAGCGCCATGCCGCGAGCGCGCCAGCCTTCGCGTCGCCGACTTCGCGCGACGAGGAGGACGGGCGGTGACCACCCAAGTCGATCTTCTCTGGCTCGACGGACAGATCGAGCGCTGGATCCGCTTTGGCCGTAGCGCGAGCGAACGCATCGTCGATCGGCGCCGTCGCGTCGTCGTGTTCGCGCCAGGGGCTGTCTTTGCGTTCGTGCGCTGGCGCAGCGGCGATTACGGAACGGTCGAGTCCCGTATCGCCATTTTGCGCGCGGTCCGGCCCGGTGAGGCTTTCACCACCTATCCCTTCGTCGCTCCGGGCGCGGAGATCCTGCTGAACCTCAGCGGCTGGGCGCGCGTCCAGGCCGTGCTGGACGCCGTCGATGCCGTCGAGCGTCTGGGCTTCGTCCCAAGCGACGTAGCACCCGACTATTGGCGACATGTCGGCGCCCGGATCGGCGTTGGGCTACCGCCTCGGACCTATGAGCGCGCACGCCATCGCGCCTGGCTCCTGCGCCGGAGATTGGCGCGATGACCGCTCGATTTCACCTCATGACGGCGGCCGGCTTCGGCTGTGCTCTGATCCTGGCGCCGCTGGCGACCCCGCCGAACAAGCGGCTCATCTATAACGCGACGAGTAGCGCGCCCCTGGGCTTCTACTGGCTCGGGTCCGGCCAACCGGTCGTCGGCGATCTGGCGCTTGTCCGGCCTCCGCTCCAGCTCGCCCGATGGATGGCCGCACGCCGTTACCTGCCGCTCAACGTGCCGCTCATCAAGCGCGTGGCCGCCGTTCAGGGACAGGTCGTCTGCATCCAGGACGACGTGGTGACCATTGACGGCAGGAACGTCGGCGCGGTCCTGAAGCGCGACCGGGCGGGCCGTCTGCTGAACCCCTCGACGATCTGCCGCCCCCTGCGCGCCGAAGAGGTCTTCCTTCTCAACACCGCGCCGCGCAGCCTGGACGGACGCTACTTCGGACCTTTGCCGCGCCAGTCTGTCGTCGGCCGCCTGACGCCGCTTTGGACGTGGGGGCGCTGACCGTGGCCTTCACACCACCTCTTTCCTGGTTCGGCCCGCTTTGCGTTTCTTTCCTCGTCCCGGCCAAGGTCGAGACAGCGATCGCGCGCAGCCGCGGTCAAGGGCGGCCCCTGGGCCGGCGCGCCTCGCGCGCTTCCCTTGACGGCGGCGAGCACGGTCGCACGCTTGAGACTGGCGGGGCTTCGCACAAGCTCGTTCCCCCACGGCCGATGGGGTGGGCCGTGATCCTCGTCTCGGCGGTGGTCTGTCTCGCACCACTGTCAAAGTCGCATGGCGCGACCGTGTCCGCCCGGGAGGGGATGTCCATACCCAGCGCTGTCGAGGAAGCTGCGGCGCGGTTTCGACTGCCGCCCAGCTGGATCTATGCGGTGATCGCCGCAGAAAGCGGGGGCGATGCGCGCGCCGTCTCGCCCAAGGGCGCGATGGGGTTGATGCAGCTGATGCCCGCCACTTGGCGCGCCCTCAGCGCCGAGCATGGGTTGGGCGCGGATCCATTCGATCGACGCAGCAATGTGTTGGCGGGTGCGGCTTACCTGCGAGAACTCTACGACCGGTTCGGTGCGGATGGCTTTCTGGCCGCCTACAACGCAGGACCAGGCCGATACGCCGAGGCGCGCGATGGGCGCAGGCAATTGCCGGCCGAGACGCTGATCTATGTGGCCCGAGTCGAACGGTCGATTCTGGACTGGGGTGAGGGGGCGGCGGCTTGGAATGCGCCGCGCAGTATCGATTGGCGCGCGGCCGGACTGTTTGCTTCGGATCAGGAGCGGATAGACCAGGGGACGACCCAAACGCTGTTCGTCGGTGTGACGGGGCGGGTCGCGCCATGATCGACTTCAGGACGCCGACCGGTTTGAAGGGCTCGCGGAAGAGCCTTGAGGAGCGCGATTTCCAGGGCGGGAGAGATGGCGAGATAAAAGGGCCGGGACCCTTTGGGTCCATGGCCTTGATGGTGTTGAAGAATTTCCGGGACCTGCCAAGCGGCTCAGGTCCCGGAGTCCAAGAGTTTTCCCGCTTTTTCAACCCGTTATCCGGGACCTTAGCGGGGGTTGACCGCGATGTCTGACGACGAGGCGTTTTTCCTTCGATTGGGCCGGATCGGCGATCGCGGTGCTGGAAGCCTGCCGCGCGCCCGCAGTTTCGTACACGAGGTGCTGGCGGCTTCGCGTAAGACCGGGCTGGGCGCGTTTGATGTGAAGGGCGAGGCGCGCGTGCGGCGATCGGGCCGAGGACGGGATGCTGGGCGCCGATCCTTCGCGTCCAATCGCAGGGTCGTCATCAAGGCCCGTATCGTTCGCCACGGCGGCGCGCGCTATCGCGCGGCGCCGCTGGCCATGCACCTGCGGTACTTGCGGCGAGAAGGCGTCACCAGGGACGGCACCCCGGCGGAAATGTTCGATCGCGAAGGGCCGGCCGACCACGGCGCCTTCGCCGAACGCTGCGAGCATGACCGGCACCATTTCCGATTTATTGTCTCGCCTGAGGATGGCGCGGCGCTCGCCGACCTGCGCGCCACGACCCGGGAGTTGATGGCGCAGGCCGAGAAGGACCTGAACACCCGACTGGACTGGGTCGCGGTCGATCACTGGAACACCGAACATCCTCATGTCCACGTCCTGGTCCGGGGTGTCGGCGAGGATGGTCGCGACCTGGTCATAGACCGTGACTACATCAGCGAGGGCATGCGCCGGCGCGCCGAAGCGCTGGTGTCCATCGAGCTGGGACCCAGGACGCCGGCCGAGCTGGCCGCAAGTCTGGACAGGGAGGTCGAAGCCGAGCGCTGGACGAGCCTGGACCGCCAGCTTCGCGATCGTTTGAACGCGGAAGATCTGGTCGACCTGCGCGCCGATCCTGGCGGAGTGGATTCTGTCCCGCCAAGGCTTATCGGGCGAGCGCGCTTTCTGCAAAAACTCGGCCTGGCCTCGGAGCATGGCGGACAATGGCGGCTAGACGACGACATCGAGGCGAGGCTTCGCGCCCTTGGAGAGCGCGGCGACATCATCAAGACCCTCCATCGCGCCTGGCGCGGCGAGCGTGACGCGACAGACTTGCAGATCCGCGGCGAGCGCCTGGAGGCGCCTTTGCTGGGTCGGCTTGCCGATCGTGGGTTGCATGACGAACTGACCGGGCAGGCCTATGTCGTCGTCGATGCTGTGGACGGCCGGCTGTACCACGTCCGCTTGCGCGATCTCGGCGCGGCGGGTGACACGCCCATCGGCGGCATCGTCGAAATCCGCCAGCGTGTCATCGAGGGAGAAAAGCCCTCCTTGGAGCTGGCGCATCGCGCCGACCTGACCATCGAAAAGCAGGTGACCGCCTCGGGCGCCACCTGGCTGGACCGCCAACTGGTCGTCAAGGACCCGGCGTCGCTGGCTGGCCATGGCTTCGGACAGGAGGTCCGCGTCGCGTTGGATGCGCGGCGCGCGCACCTGCAGCGGCTGGGGCTAGCCGACCGGCTCGGGCGACCCCGGGCGGGGCTGCTCGGGACGCTTCGGTCGCAGGAGCTGGAACGCATCGCCGCGAACATCCGAACCGAGACGGGCGCGACCCTCAACGACGCCAAAATCGGCGACGGCGTCCAGGGCGTCTACCAGCGCCGGTTCGACTTGGCGTCGGGTCGGTTCGCCATGATCGACGACGGACTTGGCTTCCAGCTCGTGCCCTGGACCAGGGCCTTGGAAGACCGCCTCGGGCAGGAGGTGAAGGGAACGATGACCCCGGGCGGAGGGGTCGACTGGGCGCTCGGTCGCAAGCGGGGGAGAGGGCTTTGAATGTGAGCCATCTCCATGAGTGGAACGAAAATTCTCTGGGGCCAGATCCTGGTCGTCGGCCTTCTGGCCATTGCTGGCGTGTGGCTGGCGACGGAGTGGACAGCGTGGCGGTTGGGGTTTCAACCGCAGCTTGGACCACCGTGGTTTTACCTCGGGACATGGCCCGTCTATCCGCCACCGGCCTTCTTCTTTTGGTGGTTCGTCTTCGACGCCTATGCCCCCGATGTGTTCGCGCGCGGCGCGTTCATGGCGGCTGGCGGAACGATGGCCGCTGTCTTCGTCGCCATCGGCATGTCGATCTGGCGCGCCCGCGAAGCCAAGAAAGTCACGACCTACGGCTCAGCGCGGTGGGCGACGGAAGGTGAGGCGAGGGCGGCGAACCTGCTCGGTCAGGACGGTGTGGTCCTGGGGCGCCTTGGCCAGCACTACCTACGCCATGATGGTCCCGAGCATATCCTGTGCTTTGCCCCGACGCGCTCGGGCAAGGGTGTGGGCCTAGTCGTCCCGACACTTTTGACCTGGCCCGGCTCTGCCGTTGTGCACGATATCAAGGGCGAGAACTGGGAGCTGACCGCGGCCTGTCGGGCCAAGGTCGGAGCGGTCCTGCTGTTCGACCCGACCAACCCAAAATCCAGCGCCTACAACCCCCTGCTGGAAGTCCGGCGCGGCCCCACCGAAGTTCGCGATGTTCAGAATATCGCCGACATCCTGGTCGACCCCGATGGCGCCCTGGAGCGACGCAGCCATTGGGACAAGACCAGCCACAGCCTCTTGGTCGGAGCCATTCTCCACGTCCTCTATGCCGAGCCGGACAAGACCCTGGCTGGCGTCGCCAACTTTCTCGCCGACCCCAAGCGCACCATTGAGGCGACCCTGCGGGCGATGATGGCGACCCCGCATCTTGGCGACCGGGTCCACCCCGTCGTCGCCAGCGCAGCGCGAGAGCTGCTGAACAAAAGCGAGAACGAAAGATCAGGGGTCCTCAGCACCGCGATGAGCTTCCTGGGTCTCTATCGAGATCCGATCGCTTCGGCCGTGACCTCCCGGTGCGATTGGCGGATCGACGACCTCGTCGCCCCGGGACGGCCCGTCACGCTCTACCTGGTGGTGCCGCCCTCGGATATCAGTCGGACGCGGCCGCTTATCCGTCTGATCCTCAATCAGATCGGTCGACGTCTTACCGAGGGGCTGGAGTCGGCCCGGCATCGGCCTCAGCTGCTGCTGATGCTCGACGAGTTTCCGGCGCTCGGACGGCTCGATTTCTTTGAGCAGGCGATGGCGTTCATGGCCGGGTACCGCATCAAGGCCTTCCTGATCGCTCAAAGCCTGAACCAGATCGCCAAGGCGTACGGCGAGAACAATTCCATCCTCGATAACTGCCACGTTCGGGTCGCGTTCTCGACAAACGACGAGCGCACGGCGCGACGGATCAGCGACAGCCTTGGCACCGCCACCGAGATGCGGGCGATGAAAAACTACGCCGGCCATCGACTGTCACCCTGGCTTGGTCACTTGATGGTCAGCCGTCAGGAAACGGCGCGACCCCTGCTCACGCCTGGCGAGGTGATGCAGCTGTCGGCGGACGAGGCGATCGTGCAGGTGTCCGGGGTCGCGCCCATCCGGGCCACGAAGGTGCGCTATTACCTGGATCGCGAGTTGCAGTCTCGTGTCGGCAAGCCGCCGCAGGAGCCGGCAATACTGCTGCCAACTTCGCTTTCGGACTGGGTCTCGGTCGTGGTCGCCGAGGATGAGGCGCGGCGTCGCGTTGCGACCGAGACCGATGAGGGCGGGCTCAAGATTGAACCTGAACTGGATGCGCCGGTGAAGGAGGTACCTGCGAGCGAGCCAGCTGGACCGGACGTCGATCAGGACCTCGATGTCGACGACACCATCCAGGCTGAGCAGTCGCGCCGGTTCCGCGCCGCGGCTCGGATCGCGGCGATGGATCCAGATGACGGCATCCCGCTATGAAGGTTCAGACGAAGGTCTTCCTGTCGCGCGACCTGTCGCTGGCGCTTGACGCCGCGGCGCGGCGGATGAAGCGGTCGAAATCCGAGATCACTCAAGCGGCCTTGGCCTCTTACCTGTCGCCTGATGGGGATGAGGCGGCCGAGGCCGCGGTCAGTCGTCGTCTCGATCGAATGACCCGCGAGATGGAGCGGCTGGCGCGAGATGTCACCATCTCCAACGAGGCCGTCGCACTGTTCGTGAAGGCCTGGTTGACGGCGACGCCAAGCCTGGCGTCAGGCGATCAGCGGGCTCAGAACATCAAGGGGCAGGAGCGATACGCCGGGTTCCTTGAAGCGCTGTCGCGACGACTTTCGTCGGGGCGGCTGCTGCGAACTGAAGTGCTCAGCGAAGCCGAGGCTGATGCCGGATAGACATGGTCATCGAGAACCCGGGCGGCTTCGCAGTTGCGCAGCACCAATCGACCTGTTTGTGCTGGGCTCCTCAAACTGGTGATCTAAGATCTTTGCTACCGGGGCGAGCGGTGTAGCTTTACCGTCCTGCACGAGACTTTCGACCGACGGGGTAAGACCATTGAGTACGATCGAACGGGCGCCCGATCAGACCGATGCTGGCTCGCTTTGGCGTCGATGGGAGCCGCACATCCATGCTCCAGGAACGCTATTCAATGACCAGTTCAAAGGCCCCGACGCCTGGGCGGACTACCTCACCGCCCTGGAGACAGCGACACCGGTTATTCGAGCCGTCGCCGTCACAGACTACTATGGCGTCGAAACCTATCAGCGCGTGGTGGATGCCCAGCGCCGAGATGGGCGATTGCCCGATGTGGGTCTCGTCTTTCCGAACGTAGAGCTGCGCTTGGATGTCGCCACGGTCAAGGAGCGCTGGACCAACCTCCATTTGCTCGTCAGTCCCGAGGATCCTGATCATGTTCAGGAGATTGAGCGATTCCTAGGCCGACTGCGCTTCGAGGCGCACGGCGATCATCTGTCTTGCACGCGGGCGGACCTGATCAAGCTGGGTCGAAAATCTAAACCGGAGATCGTGGACGACCAGGCCGCATTCCGGCACGGGGCTTCGCAGTTCAAAGTCAATTTCGGAAAGCTGCGCGAGGAGTTCGCCCGCAGCGATTGGGCTAAGGCCAACATTCTAGTCGCCGTCGCGGGCGCGGAAACCGATGGGACATCGGGGATCCGCGAGGCCGCCGACGCCACCCTCCGCCAGGAGATCGAGAAGTTCGCCCATGTCATCTTCGCCAGCAGTCCAGGTCAGCGGGATTTTTGGCTAGGTCGAAAGCCAGGCATGAGCGCGGAGCAACTGCGCGAGCGTTACGACGGCTGCAAGCCTTGCCTGCACGGCAGTGACGCGCATGACACCGCAAGTGTCGGCAAGCCCTTTGGCGAGCGCTACTCCTGGGTGAAAGGCGGGCTGGAATTCGACGCGTTACGTCAGGCCTGTATCGATCCGGCGGGGCGCGCATATGTGGGGGCGCAGCCGCCTTTCCGCGCCACTCCCGCGCGGGTGATCTCTCGCGTGGAGGTAACCGGCGCGGCTTGGGCCACGACCCCGAACCTTCCCCTTAACCCAGGCCTCGTAGCGGTTATCGGCGCTCGCGGATCTGGAAAGACGGCCCTTGCCGATGCGATCGCGGCAGGTTGCGACGCCACTTCAGACCGCCTGAGCAACGCGTCGTTTCTCGTCAGGGCGCGCGAGCATCTGACAGGCGCGGGGGTTCGACTTGTGTGGGAAACCGGCGAGCCATCGACCCGGTCCCTAATCGACAAAGACGCGGATCCCTCATTGTACCCGCGCGCACGCTATCTCTCTCAGAAATTCGTCGAAGAGCTGTGTTCGGCCGATGGCCTTAGAGACGATCTGATCAGCGAGATCGAGCGGGTGATCTTCGAGGCTCATTCGCCGCTGGAGCGCGACGGTACGACGGATTTCGCGGAACTTCGGGACCTTCGCACAACGGTGCTCAGTGACAGCCGTGTGCGGGATGAAGAGGCGATCGCCGCTCTCTCCGACCAGATCGGCATCGAACGTGAGAAGCAGTCCCAGGTCGCCGGATTCAAATCTCAGATCACTCAGAAAGAGCAGTTGATCGCGGGCTACATCAAGGGCCGGGACGCGCTGGTTTCAACAGGCGGCGCCGAGCGGGTGGCGCGGTTAAACACTTTGGCCGAGGCCGCCGACCATGTTCGCACTCAGATTCGTCTCTGGTCCCTCGAAGCTCAAACATTGAGGTCGCTTCAAAACGACGTATCCGATTTCCGAACCAACCGGTCTCCAATGGCTCTCCGAACGGCCAAACAGACCTTCGCTGGCGCTAAGCTAGGGGATGAACAGTGGGATGCTTTCAAGCAGACCTATCTAGGGGATGTCGACATCACTCTGCTGGAGAAACTGGCGCACGCGGACAAGCAGGTTGGTCTATGGCGCGGCCAGGCGCAGCAACCGAAGGCCGACGTTCAGGAATCCTACCTCGCTGAGGACGCTGACCTGAAGCAGAGCTCCTTGGGATTGTTGGAGGCCGAGGTCGGGCGGATCCAGCGGCTGATCAACATCGATACCGATACGGCGACACGTCTTCGGCAAATGACCGCCAAGATCGGTGACGAAAACGCCGCCTTAGCTCGGCTTCGTACGTCGCTCGCCGACTGTGAGGCCGCAGACGAGCGCATTGTGCAGCTGCAGATCGATCGTGAAGCGGCCTATTCTCGGATTTTCAATGCGATCGTCGGCGAGGAACAAGTTCTTCAAGAGCTTTACCGCCCTCTGATGGATCGTCTCGGCGCCGCATCGGGCACACTCAAGAAGCTGTCATTTTCGGTCACCCGTGCCGCCGATGTGCAGCGTTGGGCTAAGGAGGGGGAGGGGCTGTTCGACAAGCGGCGCGCAGGCCCGTTCAAGGGCGTTGGAACGCTTGAGGCTTGGGCTGAAGCCCTTCTCAAAGAAGCGTGGGAAACCGGAGACCCGGCTGCGGTGGCCTCAGCGATGCTAGGCTTTCGGCAGGCGCATCAGGCTGAATTACTAGATCTGTCCGACGCGCCAAAATCCCAGCAGGCGGACTATCGCGCTTGGCTGCGTCGGTTTGCCAAATGGCTTTACGGCACCGCGCACATTCAGCTGAGCTACAGCATCGACTACGAAGGCGTGGACATCCGTAAGCTGTCGCCCGGCACGCGCGGGATCGTGCTTCTGCTGCTCTACCTCGCGCTCGATGACGCCGATGACCGTCCGTTGATTATCGATCAGCCCGAGGAGAACCTTGATCCAAAGTCGATCTATGACGAGCTGGTGCAGCTCTTCATTGAAGCCAAGGTGAAGCGTCAGGTGATCATGGTCACCCATAACGCTAACCTGGTGGTCAACACCGACGCCGATCAGATTATCGTCGCGCGCGCTGGTGCTCACACTCCTGGTGAGCTGCCGCCAATCCGCTACCTGTCTGGTGGACTTGAAAACGCGGAGATGCGCCGGCACGTCTGCGATATTCTCGAGGGAGGAGAGACGGCATTTCAGGAACGCGCCAGGCGACTGCGCGTCAGGCTGGAGCGCTAACTCCCGATCACGGCTCCCGGCCCTGGCTCAGGATGTCCCACCAGGGTAGGACCAGCCCTAGCTTGTCCTTGAAGGGGTAAGGTTTTTCGATCGCGGTCAGGGTCAAATCGGGCTCAGCCTCATCTGGGATAGGCTTGTCTCGACAGGCCCGTCGCAACTGGTCGAGGATGATTTCGTCGGGCTGGTTCAGAACGAGGTTTTCAAGATTTTCCACTGAGTAGATCGCGATCGGCTTCATATCGCTCTCTGCGATTTCAGGGGCCCGTTCGAGAACCATCTGCCGCGCCCTAGACAGGATTTTTTCCTTCGTCGTGAAGGACACTTGGACCCATGAGTCCAAAGTCAACACGACACCGATGGCGTTGTCGTCAATAGCGGTGTCAGCGGTATCGCCTTCCCGCGAATGGGCAAAGTATCTCCAGATCTGAAAAACGCCCTTGGCGATTTCGTCAAAGCCGCGGTTGCCATCATCCAGTGGGTTCAAGGTGAACTTACTGTCGAACGACATCTTGGTCGCCTTGCACTCTACGACGCAAACCAAGCTTCCCCCGTGCCTGGCGAGAAGGTCGGGGGAGTCGATGTGATTTTTGCGCCTTCGATATCTGTATTCGCCCGAGAAGGTGAGGCTTTGAATTGTCGATGACAGCAAATCGGAGGCGTAGGTCTCGAACCTGGCGCCGATTTCATTCCGAACCTCGGCTCCGCCGCCAATGACGTCGTAGTATACGCCCGCAGTGGTGCGCGCCAACACCAACTCCGGCAACGGCACGAGGACTTTGGAGCCGTCCAACATGCCTCGAATGCCGGGCTTGGCGCGAAGCACGCTCGGCGCGTACGCCGGATGCCGGCGGCCGGCGCGTAGACTGCGCGCCTGGCTTCGCATCGAGGACAGAGGCGCACAAATTGCCGCCATCGCGTTCTCTTGCTGTTGCCGCGAAATGCCCAGCGGCGACAAATCCAGCGTGAAATCCACGTAGGGTGAACGCTCAAGGGCGCCCCAGACCGCCATGCCGGTGGCCGACAGGGCGTTCAGCGACAGGCCGCGATCACGCAGATGCGCGGCCGCGTGATCCCCGCCGTAGAGGCGAGCCGATCGATAGAAGGATGAGAGATTCAGGTCCCCGTGTTGCCAGTGAAACTGCTGGTGGGTGATGCGATCGACGGCGCGAAGGATGTTTTCCGGGGTAAGTTCAAGGCCATCCTCCAAGTCCTCCCATCGACGCAACCGATTGGCCATTCTCGCAATGGTGGCCCACCGACCGCAATTTAGGAGGACTGGCTGCTGACCAGCACGGGGGCGTCGCTTTGGAGTGGTCATCAACTCGTTGACCAAGGTCTCAAGCAGCCAAGGAAAGATATACTGTCCCTTGTTGAGCTCGGTCGTGTGGGCTTCTGGCGGGGCTAGGAAGACTTTTCGGTGCGCGTCGCCAGCCCGCGTCTGCAACTCGCGTGTCGCCCAGATCAGGCGGCAGAAGGCTTCATCATCGGCTAGCGCCAGATCGCCGTGAAGGCGGTTCTTGGCCCTGATAGCCTTCAACTTGCTCAAGACGCTGCCTCTAAGGCTCCGACTCCTCGACGTTCGCACGTTGGGTGAAGCTTCGCGAGCGGCAGTTGCGATCTCCCGGGTCGAGTGGAAACCTCAATTCGGCGGAGAGCGCGGTCAGCGTGAGAGGGTTAGAAGCCGCCGCCGAACACCTCGCCATGTCCCACCGTGAAGCCGATCCAGCGGCCGAAGACGATGACCAACGTCCAGCAGACGAGAGAGATCAGGCCCGCGGCTCTGGCCGCACGCGGCGGCGGCCCTCGATCCCAGGCGGCGACATCGCGAAAGACCACGCCTTCGAAGATGGCCATGTTAATCCCGGCGATCGCGATGAAGCAAAACTTCAGCCACAGGGATGGCGTGGCCAGATAGTCGCTCAGGCGCGGGATCAGCATCGCCACGCCGCTCGCCGCTGCGACGACGAAGGCCCCCCAGGTCCACTTCAAGGCGTCCTTGGAAAGCTCCGTCAGCGGCGCCCGAGTGGAAGCCAGCCCCAACAGTCGGATGTCCACCACCGCGATCGAGCCGAACAAGACCGCCACGGCCAGAACGTGGACCGCCTCAAGCACCGGGAAGGCCCAAAGCGACTCCTGCATGTAGAGCGACCAGGGCAGGCCCTGCAGCCAGTTCACGAAATGATCGGGCATGGCGCTAACCGAGCTTGAGTTGGGCGTAGGCGATCAGGCGGCCCAGGACGACGACGCCAGCCCACAGCCCCGTTACGGCCACGGCCGCCGCGCGCAGCAGCATCCGGGGCGCGCCGGCTCGATCGAGCTTTTCGCCGTGGCGACGGATGAGCCGCTGCAGGGCCAGGGTCGCGCCAAGGCCCACGAGCACGGCGGCCATCTTGCTCCAGAACACCAGATTGACCAGGTCGCGCACGGGCTCGGCGATCACCATCACCAGCCCCGTCGCCAGAGCGACCGCCGCGGTGATCCAGATCCAGGGCGTGAAACGCTGGCTGGTCGCCAACAGCGTCTGGGATGCGCCTGCCTCGCCCAGGATGCGAAGGTTCAGCATCAGCGCCGAGCCGACTAGGAGGCCCACAGCCAGGATGTGGAGGCATTGCGTCGCCGGCACGAGCCAGAGCGCTTCCTGAAACGCCAGGCTCAGCGGCGTGTCGGCCAGCGCGCGCGCGGCGGAAAGGATGGGGGTCAGCATGGACGCGATCTCTGGCCGGCCAAGCCTTCAGCCTTGCGCTGCCTAGGCATGGGTCTGCTCCTTGGGCGGACGGGCAAGCACCGATTGGGCGGCGCGCCGGGGGGCGTAGGTCAGGACCAGCACAGCCAGGAGGCCCGCGATCGGCAGCCCGCAGAACGCCCAGGTGACTAGGCCGATATCGATCCCTTGCAGGGCTATCCACGGGAGCGGCGCGATGGTCAGGGCGGTGGCGCCCGCCCACCGCAGGCGGCGGATCCGCAGGGGCGTTGCGGCCGTATTGAACGCGGCCTGATGATGGCGCGCCTGAGACAGGGCGATCAGCAGCGCGCCGGCGTACGACAGATAAAGCGACAGGATCAGCCTCATCGTCCGGCGGCCTTTGCAGACTTCGCCGATTTCGCGGGCTTTTCGCCGCCGGCCTTGGACACGGCCCAGGCGATGGCCAGCAGGCAGATCCCGCTGGCCACCAGCGTCAGGTCCATGCCCAGCCGCACGGTGTCGAGGGTGACGAGGTTGCGCCAGCCCAAGCCATTGAGAAGAGGCGCGCCGATGCAGAGGGCGGCGGTCAGGCCCAGTTGCTCGGTCCAGGCGCGGGCGGGCGGGCGAACGGCGGCGTGGATGGCCGCGGCCGCCCACGTCCAGAAGAAGGCCATCACGGGGCCGTCGATCCGGTGGGGCCAGGCGGCCGGCGTCAGGCGCTCGGCCCAGAGGAAGGCGATGCACGCCAAGGTGATCCCAGCCATGGCCGCGACATTGATCCTATCCACCCATGGAAGCCACGCGGGGACCTGGCGGCGCTCGGCGCGCTTGCGCACGAAGACGATAAGACCGCTGGCCACCATGCCGGTGCTGGCCAGCCCAGCCAGGAAATAGAACCAGCGGACGATCGGGCCGCCCCACTCGATGAAGTGCAGGGCGGCGATGAAGGACTGGGTCCTGGCGGCGGGGGAGTCCTGGCGCACCCTCAGGGTCGCGCCGGTCACCGCCGATAGGGCGACCTGCTGCACCTGTTGGGTGACGTAGTCTTCGCGCGAGCGATAGGCCTCGAAGGTCGCGTTGCTTCGGCCGGGGTCGCGGACATAGACGTAGGCGATCTTACCGACGCCAAGCTGGTCCTCGGCGCGCTTGAGAAGGTCGGGGAGAGGCCGCAGCGGCGCGGGTCCGCCCGCCGGCGTCTTGAAGTCGCGATACTCCAGCGCGATCGCTTCGCGCCGGAACGGCTCGGTCTTGCCCTGGTAGAGTACGTGAACGGCCGCGGGGATGTAGACCCAGTAGAGGATCACCAGGCCGGTGTAGGCCATCATGATGTGGAACGGCAGCGGCAACACCGCCAGCAGGTTGTGGCCATCAAGCCATGCCCGCTGTCCCGAGCCACGTGGGCGGAACAGGAAGAAGTCCTTGAAGATCCGCTTGTGGACGACGATGCCGCTGATCGACGCGACCAGCATGCCCACGCCCGCCAGACCGACCAGCAGGAAGCCGGCCATGTTCTTCGTACGGTCGATGTTGAGCATGTAGTGGTAGTCGAGGAAGAAGCCGCCGGCGTCTGTTTCGCGCGCGATCGCCGCGCCGGTTTCCGGATCCAGCTGACGCACGGTCGTGGCGCCCTTGTCGTTGCGCCAACTGACCTTGAGGGCCGGCGAGCGGCCGCTGGGCAACTCAATGCGCCACATCCGCGAATTTGGCACCTGACGCTCCAGGAAGGCCTGGCCGACCAGCAGGCTGCGGGTGGGGGAGGGGTGCAGGCCGCCTCGCACCTCGGGGCTGGCCCAATAGGTGATCTCGCTGTGGAAGACGGCGATCGAGCCCGTCAAAAGCACGCCAAACAGGATCCACCCCAGCACGAGGCCGGCCCAGGTGTGCAGCCACGACATGCTGAGGGTGAAGGTCTTCCTCATAGTCGCAGGCTCCAGCCCAGGGCTCCGAGCGCGAGCGACGCGAGCGTGGCCGCCAGGGCCAGGATCGCAATGCGACGCACGGCGAAGGCGGCGATGAACAGGGTCGGGTAGGCCAGCAGCGCCAGGTTGGTCGACACCAGGGCCGCGTCCACGCGCGAAAGGCCCGCGCCGCGCACGAGCAGCGCCGCAGCCGCCGCGGTCAAGCCGTAGCTGAGGCCGTAACCGACCAGGATGGCGACCAGCACCCGCAGCGCAATGTCGGCGGGCGAGGGGCCCGCCGACACCTTGGCCCGGGCCGGGGCGGCGGTGGCTGAAACCTTGGTGCTCATCGGCCTAGTTCGATTTCAGGATCGTGCCGAGCTGACCCTTGTCGTCGGCATAGGTGCGCTGGTTCTCCAGGCAAATGTACTCGCGCAACCGCATCCCGCTCTGCTTGGCGAACAGGCGCGTGACGGTCCAAGGACCGTCCAGCACGTCGGGATCGGTCAGGGTCACGGTGACTTCCAGCAAGTCGGGCTCGCGCAGGCGATAGCGTTCGGAGATGCGCAGTCGATCACCGTGTGGCGCGCCTTCGAACAATAGGGTCGGCTTGCGCACGCCCACCGTGTCGACGACCAGAGTGTCGGCCTCCCAGCGCCCGATCGAGTCGCCGAAGAAGGTGAACTCCAGGTCCTCGTCGGCCGGATGGCTGGTCGCGTTCAGATAGATGTGACGCACCTGAGTGTTGACCTCGAACACCATGAGGATCTCGTCGGGCGTCTGAACGATCTGCAGCGGAAGCGTGGTGCCCAATACGGCGGGCATGCCGTCGGGCAGGCAAACCGCCTTCTCGGTGGCGATCGGGGTGCCGGCCGCTTCGGCCGCCTGGCGCTTGGCCCGCGTGGCCGCGTACTCGGCGGCGGCCTGCGGCTGCAAGGGTGGCTTCGGGATTGGCGAATTGATCCGGTCGGGCCGGGCGTTGTCGCCCTTCTGCGGCGGGCGAAGCCAAACGCCGGTCAGGTCGACCGGCGCGGCGGCCGCCGTCTGGGAGACCATCAAGGCGGCGATCGTGGCCAGGACGGGCCAAGGCCACGAAGCGCGATCAGCCCACTTCATAGCGCAGCGTCCTTCCATCGCTGAGCGTTCCGCTCGACAGCAACCCGCCCTTGGCGCCCGAGCGCAGCGGATTGATCGTCAGGGTCACCCGGTCGCCAGGCTTGAGCGTGCGCGCCTTCCAGCCGAAATTGGTCATGGTCCGCAGGTCGCCAGCCTCGATGCTGTAGTGGGCCTTGGCGCCGCCTTCCGGCACGTCCAGCTCGATGAAGACGTGCGGATTGGTCCACTGGTACTCGGTCACGACCCCCACGATGGTCACGACCTTCTTGCGGTCGAACATCGCGGTGGAATGGTGAGCCAAGGCGGCGCCGGCCGACAGGACGCCGGCCGAGGCGAGGATCAGCAAGGATCGAAAGCGCATGCGTCGGCTCCCCTAGAACTTGACGCTGAGGCGCGCGACGAACTCGCGGCCGGGGTTGGAGGTGCCGCGTCCGCCGTTCTGGAACCGAGGGTCTGCGATGCGCGGATCGGAATCCTCGGCGATGAACAGGGTGCTGTAGTTGCGGTTCAGGAGGTTGGTCACCGTGGCCGAGAGATTGACCCGCTCGGTCAGTTCGATGTCGCCGGTGAGGTTCAGCACCACGAACGGGCTCTTGCGGTGCACCCAGTTGGACCGGGGCTCGCCCTGCGGGATCAGCAGGTTTTCCTCGGTATCGTAGAAGACCGGCCCACGGAGGATGGCCACCAGGTCCGCGCCCGCGCGGCGGCCAAACAGTGTGTGCTCCACGCGCGCGTCGAAAGAGCCCTCATAGCGGTACATGCGCTGGACATTGTTGGTGTTCAGGGTGGCGGCCGCGCCCTTGTCGGCCATGTCGAAGTTGTAGTAGCCGCCGGCCCGCAGCTTCAGGCCCCAGTCGCTGGCCCCCAGCAGCAGCGTCCCCAGGTCGGTGTTGGATTGCACCTCCAGGCCGCGGACGAGGACGTCGCCCGGATTGTTTGCGTAGTCGCTGGTGTTGGTGTTGTCGGGGCGCAGAACCGTGATGATACGGTCGCGGATGGTGTTCTGGAACAGGGCCGCGTCGAGCGTAAAGGTCGGGCGCGACCACAGGGCGCCGATCTCGTACTGCTTGCTGGTTTGCGGCCGCAGATTGGGATTGCCGAACACCCGTCCGCCGCCGAGCGATGTGAAGTCCGCGCCCAGCTGCGTCGCCGACGGGACGCGGAAGCCGGTGGAGGCCCCAGCCCGCAAGGCCAGGCCATCGATGGGACGCCAGGTGGCGCCCAGGGACCAGGTGGTTGCGTCGTAGTCGACGGTCCGGGCTCTTTGCAGGGCCAGGTTTGGCGTCGGGTCGAAGCTCATCTTGCCTTCGGTCCAGCGACCGCCGCCGCGCACCGTCACTCGCCCGTCGAAGAAGTCCTGGCTGTCCTCGACATAGTAGGCGCGGCTCTTGTCGGTCTGGTTGTTGTCCGAGGGCGGGATCTGCGCCAGCGTCGTGCCGGGCACGCCCTCGCGCCACCGGGTCGAGCGCAGAACCGCGCGCTCGCCGTCCAGGCCCAGCACCAGGGTATTGCCGCTCCACAGCCGCGCGGTCGGCCGGATCTGGTAGCCGCTGACCCATTGGTGACGCAGGTTGTTGTCATGCGCCGTGCCTGGCGCGGGTAAGGTGCCGTTCTTGATGATCGGCGAGGCCTGCCAAAGCTCGTCCACATCGGCCACGACATAGCCATGGGCGCTCCAGGTGAAGCGACCGTCGGCGGTCTTGCCGTCATAGGTCAGGTCGAGCGAGCGGTTGTCGCGATCGTCGAACGAATAGATGTTGGACCCCGAGCCGCGAAACCCGGCGTCATAGACCCCGTCGGTGCGCGCCTCGAGCGCCACGCGGTGCAGGGGTGTGATGTCCCAGCCAAGCGCGGCCGTGGCGCCGCGCCGTTTCCAAGCGGTGTTGGCCAGGGTCCCGCCGCCGCCTCGGCCGGTCGAATAGTCGTCCTTCTTGGCCGCGTTGATCCCGACATAGAAGTCGAAGGGCCCCAGATCGCCGCTGTAGGAAATCACGCCCTTGAGCAGTCCCGCCGACCCGGCCTCGAGGATCGCCGAACCGCCCGGAGCACCTCGTCCGTCCTTCAGGATCACGTTGACGACGCCGCCAATGTTCTGGCTGCCGTAAAGCACCGACGCTGGGCCGCGGACGATTTCAACCCGCGAGATGTCGGCCGCTGACAGCTTGGACAGGTTGGCGGTGCCGGCGCGGCGGCCGTTGAGCAGGACCAGGACCTCGCCCAGATAGTCGCGGCCCTGACCGTCACTGGCGCCGCCGCGCAGATTGATCGAGGTTTGGGACGGAGACCATTCGCTCAGGAAGGCGACGCTGTTCTCAGCGAAAAGCTCGGTCAGCGACTTGGCGGGCGAGCGGGCGATGGCCTGCTCATCGATGACCTGGATGGTGCCGGCCACCCGGCCCCGCGTCTCCGGGCGGGCGGTGGCCGTGACCACCACCTGATCCAGGGCGGTCGAGGGCGTCGCCTCTTGAGCCAGGGCGCCGGTGGCGACGCTCGCCAGCAGGGCCGTCAATAGCGGCAGGGTGTGGCGAAGCTGGGTCATCAAGGCGTCCATAGCGACTGGGCGAGGCCCCCGTGGCTCGCTGGGTGAAATCCCTATTTCCGTGGTGGGGATTATCCCATCGAGAATTTCTCACCCATGATTCAGGTGTTCTGGGTCGATATGAAGAGGATGGCGTCGCGATGCGGATTTGACTGGAAGTTATTGAGCGCATCGTTCTGTGAAGAGTGCAGCCGATGCGAGCATTGATGGGAAATTTGTCATTCTGATTGACTCATTAGATCAATCTGCGACGCAAAATCATAAACGAATATGCGCGGAATACTTAGAATATAGTCGGAATCCGAGTCTGAACGACTATGGGGTGGCTTTCGATCGCAAGCCGGCGTCAACGCCGAGGCGGGGCCGCGCGTCGTACGCGCAGGGCGTCGCGAGAAGGCCAGGGCAGGAACCATGGGCCGGCCCGCAATGCAATAGGATAGGCCGGTAGGGTATCATTTTTGTTTTGATACGCGATGCCCGACCGCTCGTGTGTGCGGGGTTCCGCCGTTTCCCTGTCTTTGTACGCCAGGGTACGACGCGCCGATTTGACTGTTGAGATCGGTGATTTTCGGGTCCCTTTACTCATCCCCGTAAGCAACGGGGACCCGCCGTGGACCTTTCCGAAACCGAAGCCGGACGTGAGCGCAGCCGCCAGATGCTGCGCACCGCCCTTGGGCCGCTGCTCCTGGCGCGGCTCGAAGACCCGGGCGTGGCCGAGGTCATGCTCAATCCTGACGGGCGCGTGTGGATCGACCGGTTCGACACGGGGCTCGCCGATGCGGGCCTGAGCGTTTCGGCCGCAGACGCTGAACGGATCTTGCGACTGGTGGCCCACCATGTGGCCGCCGAGGTCCATGCCGGTCGACCACGTCTGTCGGCCAAACTGCCCGGGACCGGCGAGCGGTTCGAAGGCTGGATGCCGCCCGTGGTGGCGGCGCCGACCTTCGCCCTGCGCAAGCCCGCCAGCCTCGTCTTCAGCCTCGGCGACTATGTCCGCGACGGGGTCATGACGGAACGCCAAGGCCAGGTGCTGGCCGACGCCGTGCGCGATCGGGCCAACATCCTGGTCGCCGGCCCCACGTCGAGCGGCAAGACCACCCTGGTCAACGCCCTGCTGGCGGAGATGGCCCGGACCGGCGATCGGGTGATCGTCGCCGAAGATGTGCCGGAGCTGAAGTGCGCGGCCCAGAACCAGGTGGCGATGAGCACCTGCGACAGTGTCGTCAGCCTGACCGACCTGGTCCGCTCCGCCCTGCGCCTGCGGCCAGACCGGATCATCATCGGCGAGGTGCGCGGCCCCGAGGCCCTGGATCTGATCAAGGCCTGGGGCACGGGGCACCCCGGCGGGGTCGGCACCCTGCACGCTGGCTCGGCCGTGGGCGCGCTGCTGCGCCTGGAACAGCTGATCCAGGAAGTGGTGGCCGTCGTGCCCCGCGCCCTGATCGCCGAGACCATTGATGTCATCGCCGTGCTCGCCGGACGCGGGCGAGCGCGACGCTTGACCGACCTTGTCCGCCTGGAGGGCCAGGCGCCCGACGGCGCCTACCAGCTCAGCTCCGCCTGAGACCCTAAGAGCCCCCCAACCCCTATCCAGTTCAAGGAGATGGCCTCGTGTCCACGAGCCTTGCCCTGCCGCGCGCCTATGCGCCCGGCCTTCCGTCCCCCGCTTCCCCTTCGCCCTGGCGCCTGCGCGAGCGTCTTCCGCGTCTGAAGCCCTGGCTTCTGGCCGGCCTCAGCCTCGGCCTGGTCCTGGCCAGCGCCCAGGCCCAGGCCGCCGGTTCGGGCATGCCGTGGGAAGAGCCGCTCCAGCAGATCCTGGAGTCGATCGAGGGCCCGGTCGCCAAGATCATCGCGGTGATCGTCATCATCGTCACGGGCCTGACCCTGGCCTTCGGCGAGACCTCCGGCGGTTCGCGCAAGCTGATCCAGATCGTCTTCGGCCTGTCGATCGCCTTCGCGGCCAGCTCCTTCTTCCTGTCGTTCTTCTCGTTCGGCGGCGGAGCGATGGTCTGATGGCCGGCGATCGCGCGACGGGGTTCGCCGCGCCCGTCCATCGGGCGCTGACCGAACCGATGCTGCTGGCCGGCGCTCCGCGCGCGATCGCCCTGGTCAACGGCACCCTGGCCGCGGCCCTGGGCCTGGGCCTTCGGCTCTGGGCGGTGGGACTGCTGGTCTGGCTGGTCGGCCATGGCCTGGCGGTTTGGGCTGCGCGCCGTGACCCGCAGATCTTCGAGGTCGGCCGCCGTCATGTGCGCCTGCCCAGCCACCTGGAGGTCTAGCCCATGCTCGACCTTCGCGAATACCGCCGCCGCCCCGCGCTTCTGGCCGACTTCCTGCCGTGGGTCGCGCTGGTCGCGCCGGGCGTGGTTCTCAAAAAGGATGGCGGCTTCCAGAGGTCCGCCGAATTTCGCGGGCCCGATCTCGACAGCGTCACCGACGCCGAGGTCGCCGCCGTCACCGCGCGGTTCAACGGCGCTCTGCGTCGTCTCGGCTCGGGGTGGGCGATCTTCGTGGAGGCCCGACGCGATCCGTCGGCGGCCTATCCAGGCAGCGCCTTTCCCGATGCTGTCTCTGCCTTGGTCGATGCGGAACGGCGCGCCGATTTCGTCGAGAGCGGCGAGCATTTCGAGAGCCGCTACTTTCTAACCTTGTCCTATCTGCCGCCCGCCGAGCGCCGAGGGCGCCTGGAGCGGCTGTTCGTCGAAGGCCGCGCCGGCGACCATGTCGATTGGCGGGCCGAACTGGCCGGGTTCATCGACCGCGCCGATCGGTTTCTGGGGCTGCTCGACGGGCTGATGCCCAGTCTGGCCTGGCTGGACGACAAGGCGACCTTGAGCTTCCTGCACGGCGCGGCCTCGACCGGACGTCAACAGGTCGCCGTCCCCGAGACCCCGATCTACCTCGACAGCCTCCTGGCGACGCAAGGCCTGGTCGGCGGGCTGGAGCCTCGCCTGGGGCGGGCTCACCTTCGGGTCCTGACGCTCGTGGGTTTCCCGCCCGCGACGACGCCGGGTCTCCTCGACGACCTCAATCGCCTGGCCTTCGCCTACCGGTGGTCGACCCGGGCGCTGTGCCTGGACAAGACGCTGGCCACAGGCCTGCTGACCAAGATCCGCCGCCAATGGTTCGCCAAGCGCAAGTCCGTGCTGGTGCTGTTGCGCGAGGCCCTGACCCAGGAGCCCTCGGCCCTGGTTGACAACGACGCCGCCAATAAGGCCGGCGAAGCCGACCAGGCCCTGCAGGATCTGGGCGGCGACGCAGTGGCCTACGCCTATGTCACCGCCAGTCTGGTGGTCTGGGACGAGGACCCCGCGCGCGCCGACGCCAAGCTGGCCCTGGCCGAGAAGGTCATTCAGGGGCGCGATCTCACGGTCATCCGCGAAGACGTCAACGCCGTAGAGGCTTGGTTGGGAACGATCCCCGGCCACGTCTACGCCAATGTCCGCCAGCCGCCGCTCTCGACGCTCAACCTGGCGCATCTAGCCCCGATGTCGGCGGTGTGGGCCGGCCCGGAACGCAACCGCCACCTGGACGGGCCGCCGCTGCTGATCGCCCGCACCGCCGGCTCAACGCCTTTTCGTCTGTCCCTGCACGTCGATGACGTCGGCCACGCCCTGGTGGTGGGACCCACCGGGGCGGGCAAGAGCGTGCTCTTGGCCATGCTCGCCCTGTCGTTTCGGCGCTACCGGCAGGCCCAGATCTTCGCCTTCGATTTCGGCGCCTCCAGCCGCGCGGCGGTGCTGGGCATGGGTGGCGATTTCCACGATCTGTCGAGCGAGCGCGGGTTTGCCCCAACCCTGCAGCCCCTGGCCTTGATCGATCTGCCCGAGGAGCGCGCCTGGGCGGCCGAATGGCTGGCGGCGATCCTGGCGCGCGAAGGCCTCGCCATCACCCCGACCGTGCGCGAGCACCTCTGGAGCGCGCTGGGATCGTTGAGCGGCGCGCCGGTCGCCGAGCGAACCCTGACCGGCTTGGTGGCGCTGCTGGCCAGTCCGGCGCTGAAGGCCGCGCTCGCGCCCTTCGTCCTGGGCGGGCCGCACGGCCGGCTGTTGGACGGAACCGGCGAGAAGCTTGGCGAGGCCGACGTCCAGGTGTTCGAGACCGAGGGCCTGGCGCGCGCCGCCGCCGCCCCGGCGGTCCTGGCTTATCTCTTTCACCGGATCGGCCGACGGCTCGATGGGCGTCCGACCTTGATCCTGATCGACGAAGGCTGGCTGGCCCTGGATGACCCCGCCTTTGGCGCCCAGCTGCGCGAGTGGCTTAAGACCCTGAGGAAGAAGAACGCCTCGGTCGTCTTCGCCACCCAGTCCCTGGCGGACGTGACCAACAGCGCCATCGCAGCCTCGATCATCGAAAGCTGCCCGACCCGGATCTTCCTGCCCAACCCGCGCGCCCTGGAGCCGCAGGGCGCGGCCGCCTACGGCCGCTTCGGGCTCAACGACCGGCAGATCGAGATCCTGGCCCAGGCCACGCCGGCCCGCGACTACTACCTGCAATCGCGGATCGGGGACCGTCTGTTCGACCTGGGCCTGGGACCCGTGGCCCTGGCCTTCACCGCCGCCTCGTCCAAGGCCGATCAGGCCGCGATCGCCAAGACCTTGGCCGACCACGGCCACGCCGGATTCGCCGCCGCCTGGCTGCGCGCAAAGCGTCTGGCCTGGGCCGCCGATCTCCTACCGGGCGGATTGGCCGTCCCGGTCCCTGTGTCTCCGGAGACATCGTCATGATCCCTTCACGTCGCCGTCTGGCGGCCGGCCTGGGCGCGTGCCTGGGCTTGGGCCTGCTGGGCGCCGCCTCGACCGCCAGCGCCCAGTTCACGGTCTTCGATCCGAGCAACTACGCCCAGAACGTCCTGACCGCCGCCCGGACCCTGCAGAGCATCAACAATCAGATCACCGCGCTGCAGAACCAGGCGCAGATGCTGATCGGCCAGGCCCGGAACCTGGCCAGCCTGCCGTACTCGTCGCTGGCGGTGCTGCAGGCGCAGGTCGATCGTACGCGTGATCTGCTGGGTCAGGCCCAGGGGCTGGCCTATGACGTCCAATCGATCCGCGACGCCTTTCGCACCCAGTACGGCGAGGCCCCGCTGTCGATCACCGACGCGGCCTTGACGGAGCGGGCGGACGCGCGCTGGGGCGCGGCGATCGCCAGCTTCCAGGACGCTTTGAAAGTCCAGGCCGGGGTGGTCGGTGGCCTGGGCGCCAGCCGCGATCAGATGAGCGCCCTCGTTGATCAGAGCCAGGGTGCGCAGGGCGGACTTCAGGCGGCTCAGGCGGGCAACCAACTGCTGGCCCTCCAAGCCCAGCAGTTGGCCGACCTGATCGCGCTTGGCGCCGCCCAGGGCCGCGCCCAAGCGCTGGACGCCGCCGATCGCGCCGCCGCGCGGGCCGACGCCAAGGCGCGGTTCGGCCGCTTCATGGGGAGCCCGACCACGCCATGAACCGGTCCCTCGCCTGGGGGACCGCACTGGTCATTTTGCTGGGGGCCGCTGTCTTGGCGGGCGGGGCTTCCCAGACGTCCAAGCCGGCGCCGAAGGCGCTGGCCGCGCGCGACGGCGAGCTGGCGCGCTGCCGGACGCTTGGCGAGGCGGCCGGAGAGGAGGCCCGCTGTCGCGCCGCCTGGGCCGCGGCCCGCTCGCGCTTCTTCGGCGGAGCCGCGTCATGACCGACGTCGGCGTCATCGATCGCTTCTTCGACACCTTCAATCGCTACCTCGACAGCGGCTTTGGGCTGCTGGGCGGGGAGGTGGCCTTCCTGTCGACCACGCTGGTGGCCATCGATGTCACCCTGGCGGCGCTGTTCTGGGCCTGGGCCCAGGGCGAGGATATCCTCGCGCGCCTCGTCAAGAAGACCCTCTATGTAGGGTTCTTCGCCTTCCTGATCGGCAATTTTCAGGCCCTGAGCCTGATCGTCCTCAAGAGCTTCTCGGGCCTGGGCCTGAAGGCTTCCGGCGCGGGGATCTCTGCCGAGGACTTCCTGCGGCCAGGACGTCTGGCGGCCCTCGGCGTGTCCTCCTGCAAGCCGCTCCTGGAAGCGGCCGCCGAGTTGGGCGGCTTTCCGGGCTTCTTCGAGAACATCGTCCAGATCGTCATCCTGCTGGCCGCGGCGCTCCTGGTCATCGTCGCCTTCTTCATCATCGCCATCCAGGTCTTCGTGGTGCTGATCGAGTTCAAGCTGGTGACCCTGGCCGGCTTCGTCCTCGTACCGTTCGGCCTCTTTGGCCGCACCGCCTTCCTGGCCGAGAAGGTGCTGGGCAATGTCATCGCCAGCGGCGTGAAGGTCATGGTCCTGGCCATCGTCGTCGGCATCGGCTCGTCGCTGTTCGCCGAATTCAACGACGCCGTGGCCGGCCAGCCGACCTTGGAAGAGGTCCTGGCCATCGCCCTGGCCGCCCTGACACTGCTGGGCCTGTCGATCTTCGGTCCGGGCGTGGCCTCGGGCCTGGTCTCCGGCGCGCCGCAACTGGGGGCCGGCGCGGCGGTCGGGACCGGCCTTATGGTCGGCGGCATGGCCATGGCCGGCGCGGCGGCGGCCCAGATGGTCGCCACAGGTGTTGGAGCCTCTGGCGCTGGGGCGGCCGCAGCGGGCGCTGCTGGCGGTCGGGGTCCGCCGCCCGGCGGCTCGCCCGCGCCAGGCGGTCCGCCGCCGGCCGCCCCTCCAGGCGGAGGGGGCGGCGCCAGTGCGGGGCCTTCGACCCCGCCGCCGCCGCCGACCGGTGATCCTGCCGGCGACGACGGGCAGGGCGGCGCAACGAGTTCGGATGGGGGCGGGGCGTCACCGCCGCCCTGGGCGCGCGACCTGCAGCACCGCCAATCCCTGGCTCATGGCGCGACCATGGCCGTCCACGCCGCCGGCAGCGGCGGCGATCACAGCGCCGGCGCGGCGCCCAGTCTCTCGGAGGACAGATGATGAGCCCGCTCAAGGGACCAGCGCGCTTTGGCGCGACCCCACCGCCCGAAACCGCCTATCACCGGGCGGGGCAGGCCTGGGATGCCCGCCTGGGATCGGCCCGGGTCCAAGCTTTCAACTGGCGCCTCATGGCCTTGGGGCTCCTGTCGCTCAGCGGCGGGCTGACGGCCGGGCTGGTGACCTTGTCGCTACGCGGCGGCGTGACGCCGTGGGTGGTGGAGGTGGACCGGCTGGGCGAACCCCGGGTCGCCGCGCCTGCCGCGCAGGGCGCGCGGGCCAGCGACGCGATGATCGCCTGGACGCTGGCCCGCTTCGTCACCGACGTGCGCTCGCTGTCCACCGACCCGGTGCTGATGCGTCAGGCCTGGCTGCGCGCCTACGACTTCACGGACGCGGACGGCGCGGCGGCTCTGTCGGACTATGCCCGCCGAGCCGACCCCTTCGGCCAGGTCGGCAAGGCCCAGACGACGGTGTCGATCTCCAGCGTGGTGCGCGCTTCGCCCAACAGCTTTCGCCTGTCCTGGACCGAGCAGCGCTACGCCGACGGTCAGCTCATCGCCACCGAGCGTTGGACGGCCATCCTGACCATCAGCCTGAAGCCGCCGCGCAGCCCCGAGGGTTTGCGCGCCAACCCGCTCGGCGTCTTCGTCACCGCCATCGCCTGGTCCAAGGAGTTTGGAGCGTGAACCGCACCGCTGTCCTGGCCGGCCTCATCGTCGCCACCGCCACAACCGCCGCCGTTCATGCCCAGCCCGGCGTCGCCGATCCCCGCCTGGCCACGCCCGCCGGCATAGCCCGCTTCGACTATGTCGAGACCGGCGTCTATCCTGTGATCGCCACCCCGGGGCGCATTACCGACATCGTCCTCGAGCCGGGTGAGGCGCTGGTCGCCACCGGACCGATCGCAGCCGGCGACACCACGCGCTGGGTGATCGGCGACACCGCGAGCGGAGCCGGCGAGACCCGCAGGGTGCGTGTCCTGGTCAAGCCCACGATCGCGGGCCTGGCCACGAACATGCTCATCAACACCGATCGGCGGACCTATCATCTGGAGCTACGCGCTTCAGCCCACACTTGGCAGACCCAGGTCTCCTGGCGCTACCCGCCGGCCCCGATCGTCCTGGTGGCAGCGGCACCAGTCTCCGCGAGGCCTCGGCTCGACCTATCGCGCGTCAATCGCGCCTACCGCATCAAGGGCGACCATCCCGCTTGGCGGCCGATCACGGTTTTCGACGATGGCGAGCGGACCTATGTCGAGTTTGGGCCCAGCGCCGTGCTCGACGACCTGCCGCCGCTCTATCGCACCGGCATCGACGGCAAGAGCGCCGAGTTGATCAACTACCACGTCGAAGACGGGCGGCTTGTCACCGAACGCCTGATCGACCGCGCTGAGCTGCGACTGGGTGGTAAGGGCGCGGCCGGCCGGGTTCGTCTTGTGCGGATGGCCGTGTCGGAGACCGGCCGATGAACCAGAATCGCAACCCAGCCGAAGACGCTATCGCCAAGACGCTGCGTCTGCGAGCCGCGACCCCGCCCGTGGCCCGCCTGTCCCGCCGCGCCCTGATCGCCACAGGCGTGCTGGTTTCGCTCAGCCTTTGTGGCGCAGTGGGGTGGTCGCTGGCCCAGCGTGAGCGCGCGCGGCCGCCGGTCGCCGAGGCGCCGCGAATGGCCACGCCGTCGGAGCGCGTGACTGCCTTGCCGCGTGGCTATGTCGGTCCCGCTGGCGTTCCGACGTTGGGACCGCCGCTCCCCGGGGATCTGGGCCGGCCGATGCTGAACGCTCAACGCCAAGGCAAGTCCACGGACTGGCCCACGCCCCAGGGCGCAGAGAACCGGCCGGTTAGCGCCGAGCCTGGCGGATCCTGGCCACCGCCGGCCTCGTCACTGACGGCCAGACCCGAGGCTGACGTCCAGACCATCGCTCGCCAGACCGCCCGCCAGAGCGGACTTTTCGCCGCCCAAAGCGCGGGAGCAGGGCGCGCGATCGGCCCGTCGCCGGCGCCCGCGGCCGAGGTCGGGCAAGCCGATACCCGCACCACCAGCGTGGAGCGACTTCAGGCCCCGGCCTCGCCCTATGTTCTGCAGGCCGGCGCGATGATCCCCGCGGCCCTGATTACCGGGCTACGCTCGGACGCGCCGGGCCTGGCCATCGCCCAGGTCACTCAGGACGTCCATGACAGCCTGGGCGGCGGGGTGCTGCTGATCCCGGCCGGCGCCCGGCTCGTCGGCGACTATGACGCCCAGGTGCAGGGCGGTCAGGCCCGGCTCCGGGTGAGCTGGACGCGGCTGATCCTGCCGTCCGGCCGCTCGATCATCCTCGACAAGCTGCCGGCGGCCGACGCTCAAGGCATGGCCGGCCTGCAGGACGGTGTCGATCGCCATGGCCGCCAGGTGCTGGCCGCCGCGGGGCTCTCGACGCTCCTGGCCATCGGCGCGGAAGCCGGCGGCGATCGCGACGAGGACGCGCTCGTCCGGGCCCTGCGCCGGGGCGGCGGCAATACGGCCAGCCAGATGGGACAGCAGATCGTCGGCAGGAGCCTGGATCTCAAACCCACCCTGACCATCCGCCCCGGCGCGCCGCTGCGGGTGCTGCTGAGCCACGACCTGGTGCTGGAACCCTATCAAGAAAGGAATGCCCGATGAGCAAACTGAAACTCGGGCCGCTGGAGGACGAGACGCCCGTCAAGCTGGCCCTCGAGCTGCCCGCCGCCATTCACCGTGACCTGGTCGCGTACGCGGCCGCTCATGCCGCCCAGGAGGGCGGCAAGGCTGTCGATCCAGGCCGGCTGGTGGCGCCGATGCTGGCGCGGTTCATGGCTACCGACCGGGCCTTCGTGCGTGGGCGCAAGCCGCGCGACTAGGTCGTGTCGCCAACCATGGCCGCCAGCAGGCCAAGCACACGCTTCTGAAGGCGGCGAGGCAAGCGCGCCATGACGTCGGCCATCGCCATCCCCTCCGGACAGGCGATGAGCAGGTTGAGCGCCGCGGCGCCGGGCGGCTCGGCGGGGTCTTCCGCCGTGGTCGACGGTAAGGTCTCGAAGAACCATTCAGGCCGCACGCCCAGGGCCTTGGCCATGCCGTGCAACATCGAGGCGCTGATGCGGTTGGCGCCCCGCTCATATTTCTGGACCTGCTGGAAGGTCAGTCCCAAGCTGGCCGCCAGAGCGCTCTGACTGATCTTGAGAGCTTTGCGGCGAAGACGAAGGCGCGCGCCGACGTGCTGATCGACGGGGTGAGGCTTGAGGCTTGGCAAGATAGACTCCAGACGGTTGGTCTGGGGACGCGCCAGGCGGCGGGGGTTGGTAGTGGCGGCGGAAATATATTCTGCGCGATCCGGGCCTCCTGGCCCGGTCCGCGGGGTTGTCGATCACGAACCTAGCGCGTTAGCTGCGGGGATGAAGGCGCCCAAATCGCTCGATGATGTCGACTGGGACGAGGCTGCCGGCCATTTGGTCGGGGCCTTTCCTGGCGCGTCCTTGGCTGAGGTCGTGGCCCGCGCCGAAGCGGCGGCCGTCACGCTCGACGACTGGGGCAAGGCCCGCGAGGCCGAGTCCATGCGCCGCGCCGCGGCCCATATCCGCAAGCGGATGATGAACTAAGGGCCGCTTGCACTGATGGTTGACGGCCAGGCCAGAGCCGGTGATGTCGTGCCCGCATGCCGACCTCTATCGGCGGGCAAGGTCGGGACGCGAGGCGCGGTTAGGGCATGACCCACGATGATGAAGATGACGATGGTCGCTGGGTGTGCGCCGAGTGCGTGGGCGAAACCTATCTGAGCGATCAGATCCTGGCGTCGCGCGACGAGACCACCTGCGCCTTCTGCGAGCAAGAGGCGGCCTGTATCACGATCGACGAACTGGCCGGCTGGGTCGAGACGGCCTTCGGCGCGCACTACTACCGGACCAGCAATGAGCCCGACGCCATGCAGTCGATGATGCTGCGGGACCGAGAGAGCGCCTACGAGTTCGAACGGCCGGGCGATGATGTGCTGTGGGCCATCGCGGAAGCCGCCGAAGTCTCCGAAGAGATCGCCCAGGAGGTGCTCGATGTGCTCAGCGAACGCCACAGCGATTTCGACACCGCGGCCATGGGAGACGAATGCGAATTCGATCCCGAAAGCCGCTATGCCCGGCTGGGGCCCAACGACATCGAATTCCAGCTCGCCTGGCAGAGTCTGGAGCGTTCGCTGAAGGCCGAGACCCGGTTCTTCAACAAGGAAGCCGAAGGCCTGCTCAAGCGCCTGTTCAGCGGAGTGGCTCACTACAAGACCGCCAACGGGCGCCGCGTCGTTCGCAAGGCCGGGCCAGACACCAAACTGCCAAGCTTCTTCCGCGCCCGCGTCTTCCATTCCGACAAGGCCCTGAGCCGGGCGCTGGAACGCCCAGATCTTGAACTCGCCCCGCCGCCAAGCGCTATCGCGGCCGCCGGACGGATGAATGCGATGGGGGTGTCGCTCTATTACGGCGCGACCGATCCCGAGGCCGCGCTCGCCGAGGTGCGGCCCGCCGTCGGCGGCCGGGTCTTGGTCGGCCGGTTCGATGTCATCCGACCGCTTCGCCTGCTCGACATCGACGCGCTGCGGTCGGTCTATGTCACGGGCAGCATCTTCGATCCCGATTTCATGGGCCGCCTGGAACTGGCCAAGTTCCTCGAAAGCCTTGGACACCGGATGACCATGCCGGTCATGCCGGGTGACGAACCGGCCGAATACCTGATCACTCAGGTGATCGCCGACTATCTGGCTTCCGATACAGAACTGGACTTGGACGGCCTGCTGTACCCGTCGGTCCAGCAGGCGGGGAAGCACCAGAACGTCGTGTTGTTCCGGCGCGCCTCACGCGTCAAGCCGCTCGACCTGGCCGCCGACACGGAGGTGTCGGTATACCTGGATCATTTCGACGACGGCGGCGCCGTGCCGGCCTATTGGGTGTCCGAAGCCGTACCGCCCGTCGTCGCCCAGCCCCCGGACGAAGACCCCGACAAGATCCTGGCCATGTTCCAGCCCGGTCCCTTCACCAATCCGTTCGCCGAGCCCGAGGACGATCGTCAACCCGCGTTGGCCGTGGCGCTCGACACGCTGCAAGTCCATCACGTGCATTCGCTGACGATCGGAACTCACGCCTTTGATGTCACGCGTCATCGCCATACCAAGCTGGTGGTCCCGGGCAGGAAGTGACCCTGTCCGGGACCGGCTAGTCCCTTGGCGGGCGGGGCGGCCTGGAGCGGCCTGGGTGGCGGCGCGTCAGTAGAGCTCGAGATAGGTCGAGGTCGGCTTGGGCCAGTTGGCCCGAAGCGCCGCTTCGATGCGCGCCACGAAGTTAGCGTCGGCCGCGGCCTCTGGCCCCGTGTGGCGGCCGCCGGCGTCGAACGTCTCGAACCGAAAGGCCACGCCCGTGAGGTTGAGGGCGCCGACTTCATCCGAAAGGTACGCGATGCCCGCGGTGTCCACGCGGATCTGGCGGTCTTCGCTGTCGTCCTTCGACGCGAGCAGGTTGGCGACGTCCTGGGTGGTGAAGGCGCTGTTCAAGTCGAGCACGATGAGCATTCTCCCTATGGTTAAGCTGGGGAGATGGTGCATCTCTGGGATGGCGACAGGGGGGATTGAGATCTTCTGGCGCCTGCCAATTTGAAAATCGATCGTCCGTCCGGTGCGTGCTCTCCGGCGCAAGAACGATCACGCTGGCTTGGGAGGCCAAGTGTCGTATTCGGAGTTCTCTGAGTTTTCCTACGGCTTTGCGCTGACCCACGAGTTGGCCAACTTAGAATCCCTGGCGATGGCGCCGATCTTTCCGAGTCTTCTGGCCGAAGGCGGGCCCGGCGGGGGTTGGGACGTCAATCTCGAGATGGCCGCGGCGCCGCTCTATCTGCAGTTCAAGCGTTCCCAACGCATCCGCAGAGCCAGCGGCAAGGAGGCCAAGCTGTCCGCCGAAGAAGGGTACGGGCTGGTCGCCCCCTACCACCGCTTCGCGATCACCGATGCGGCGAAGTCCAATCAGCACAAGATGCTGCTGGAACTCGATAACGGCGAACAGGACGTCTTTTACGTGGCGCCGGAGTTTACGAGCTTGGCCGCGCTCAACACCCATTGGCGCAAGGGTGAGGTGGAAGATCACTCCGTCCTCGTCCGTCCGCAGGAGATCGGGGCCTTGAGCAACGGATCCCATAGCGTCGCCTTCAATCCCGAAGGCGTCTGGTGTTTCTCCAAGCCCAAACCGCTGACCGCCGTGTCTCCAGGGGCGTTGCGCGAGACTCTCGGCATGCGCCTTCAGATCGATGGGCGGCCGTTGCGTGAGACGGTCTTCAAGATGGCGGCGGACCTCAAGGACGCTGAACGTCGAGGCCGAAAGGCGATCGGGCTACGGGTGCGGGATGGCCAACAGGCGGCGTTCTCCGACGCGCTGGCGGTTTCGGCTCAGGATCCGAACGGCGCGGTGGTGCGCCGCGTGTTGAACGACATGGCCCAGACGGCGCTCGGTGTGTTCGACGCCCAGTTGGTTCTCTTTCAAGGCGTTGCGCCGAAGACCTGATAGGATTGCCGCGATTGACGTCTGTTTGCGCCCTAGGCGCGGGCGAGCACCTGCGACACCATGAAGGCCATGGCGGCCAGGAGCGCGGCGAGGGCGCCAAGGCCGGCCCAACCGGCGGGGGTCAGCAGGCGGGCGGTCGGACGGGAACGAGGCGGCATAGCCCTGATGGTACGGCGCCGCTCATGGCGACGCTAGGTGTGGCCTAGATTTGTCCACCAATCGGCATAGGGCGTGTTTCGGGCCAGATGCCTGTTCAGGTCCGGCGCTGCGTCTGTCCACCAGACTGGACCGCGCTCGCCCAGACCCACCTTCGCCGCGTCGACCCGGGCGCGCGCCGAGGCCAGCTGGCGCGGGTCCTGGGCGGCCAGGGCGGTCCGCACCGCGCGGCGCGCGTCCATCAGCGCGTCCACCAAGGCTTGGCGCGCTTGCGGCGACAGGTCGGGATCGCTCCGTCGCCACAGACGGCCGCGCACCACGATATAGCGACCGTCGGGGGTGACGGGGGGCTGGGCCGGCGGCGTGTTAGTCATCGCGCCAGCTCGATCCAGGCCGGAGCATGGTCGCTGGCGCCGTCTTCGCCACGCACCCAACGATCCACGCCAGCGTCCGTCAGCTGTGTCGTGAGATCTGGTGACAGCAGGAGATGGTCGATCCTCAGACCCTTGTCCTTGGGCCAGCGCTCCCGGAGATAGGACCAATAGGTCCAGGGCGGATGGTCGGGGTGGACGGTCTTCAACGCGTCGGTCCAGCCCTGGTCCAGAAGGCGCTGGAAGGCGGCGCGGCTTTCGGGACGCAGCAGGGCGTCGCCGCTATAGGAGTGGTTGGGATAGATGTCGGCTTCGGTCGGAACGACATTGTAGTCGCCGGCTAGGACGACCGGTGCGCCGCTGTCCATCAAGCCCTTAGCATGGGCGATCAGGGCCTCGAACCAGGCCAGCTTGTAGTCGAACTTGGGTCCAGGGAGCGGATTGCCGTTGGGCAGGTAGAGGCAGCCGACCACGACGCCGTGCGCCGCTGCCTCGATATAGCGCGCTTGGCCCGGATCAGGCTCGCCGGGCAGGGCGGTGCGGGTCACCACCGGCTCCCTGCCACGGGCCAGGATCGCCACGCCGTTCCAAGTGCGCTGGCCCTTCCAGGCGGCGTGGTAACCCATCTGCTTGAGAGCCTCGGCGGGAAAACGGCCTTGCTCGGCCTTCAGCTCCTGCAGGCAGACGACGTCGGGCTCTTCCTGCGCGAGCCAGTCGATCAGGACATCGAACCGGCTCACCACGTTGTTGATGTTGAAGGTGGCGATGCGCAACGCGAGGTCTCCTGGCGACCTCAACCCGTGTGCTGGACCGCGCGTTCCCCGGCTCCTGGGCGATCTGGCTTGGAACTGCGCTGGTCGGCCAAGCGCTGAATCTCCGTCCGCTGCGTGTGTAAGGCGGGCGGGGACGCCGGTCCGTTGTGTCGCCCTCTAGCGCCCGCGGACCGGCCAACCTCGCGGGGCTAACGCCGCACCGTCCGGAACGTCACCGAATAGCGTAGCGCTTCCACGGCGGGGATGCTGTGCTGCCAATCGCTCCGTGCGGGTCCGCTCATCAGATAGGCCGAGCGCGGCGCGGCGATGATCGAGGCCCTATCCCATCGATCGCCGAGCTTACGGCGTAGGCGAAACTGGCAGGGCGAGACGAGCGAAACCCCGGCGATGGCCACGGCCGGCGGACGATCGCGGTGCCAGCCGATCCCCGCGCCCGGCGAATACTCGGTGACCAGGGCGTGGCGGAAGCTGTCCTGCGCCAGGCCGGTGAAGGCGGCGACCTTTGCCAGCAGCGGCAGGAGGAGGTCGGGGATCGACTCGCCAGTCTCGACCATTCTGCCGGCCTCGTCCTGGCGCCAGCCGAAACCGGCGATCCGGCGGTGGCCGAAATAGCCCAGGTGCTCATAGGGCTTGAACGGCAGGCCCCGGAACTGGGTGACGAGATCCTGCTCCTCGGCGGCGGTGATCAGCTCGGCCTGGTGGCGGAAGCCGTCGGGCAGGGGCGTCTTCGGCGGCCTGGGCGCGGTGGGCAGGTCGAAAAGCAAGGGCTGGGCGGGGGACATCGGATCCTTCAGCAGAAATTGCGGCTGCGGCGCGCCCAGGCCAGGTCGCCGGCGTCGACGCCGCGATCCTGCAAGGTCGTCATCAGCGGGCTGAGATCGTGCAGTTGGTAGGCCACCAGGTGAACGACATCGCCTTCGCGCTGGATGCGGCCGTCGACCCCGATCAGGTGGGCGCCAAGCGCGATGCGGCGCTGCTTCTCGTAGAGGCTCTTCCAGATCACCAGGTTGGACGCGCCGGTCTCGTCCTCGATGGTCATGAACATCACGCCCTTGGCCGTGCCGGGCATCTGGCGCACGAGCACCAGGCCCGCGGTCTTGATGAAGCGGCCGTCGCGAGCGTCGGCGGCGACCCGGCAAGGGACGCGACCCAGGGCGTGCAGGTCCTGCCGCAGCAGCGCCAACGGATGACGCCGCAAGGACAAGCCCACATGGCTGTAATCCTCAATGATTTCGCGGCCCTCGGTCATGGACTTCAAAGTCGGCGGCGGCTCGTTGAGCTCGGACGCGTCGGCCTGGTCGAAGAGCGGCAAGGCGACGTCGCGTAGGCCTTTGATCGTCCAGCCGGCCTCGCGGCGCTGCAGGCCAAGACTGGGGGCGAAGGCGTCGGCCTCGGCTAGGCGCGACAAGGCGCCGGTCCCAATCTGAGCCCGCCGCCAAAGATCGTCGATCGTGCGATAGGGGGCCTCGGCGCGGGCCAGCACCAAACGCGCCGCGTCGACTTCCGCCAGCTTGCCGACCATGCGCAGGCCGAGCCTGACGGCCAGGGCCCCGTCGGACCTTTCCTCCAGCGTGCAGTCCCAACGCGAGGCGTTGACGCAGATCGGTCGAACCTCGACGCCATGCTCCTGCGCGTCGCGGACGATCTGGGCCGGCTGGTAAAAGCCCATGGGCTGGCTGTTCAGCAGGGCAGCGCAGAAGACCTCGGGGTGGTGGCATTTGAGCCAGGAGGAGGCATAGGCCAGAAGCGCGAAGCTGGCCGCGTGGCTTTCCGGAAAACCGTAGGAGCCGAACCCCTCCAGCTGGCTGAAGGTCCCTTCTGCGAAGTCCTGCGGATAGCCGCGCGCCACCATGCCGCCGACCAGCTTGTCCCGAAAGTGGCTGACGCCGCCGGTCATCTTGAAGGTGGCCATGGCCCGGCGTAGCTGGTCAGCCTCGCCGGGCGTGAAGCCGGCGCATTCGATCGCCACCCGCATGGCCTGCTCCTGGAAGAGCGGCACGCCCAGGGTCTTGCCCAGGACCTTTTCCAACTCGGGCTTGGGATAGGTCACCTTCTCCTTGCCCTCGCGCCGGCGCAGGTAGGGATGGACCATGTCTCCCTGGATCGGGCCGGGGCGAACGATCGCCACCTCAATGACCAAGTCGTAGAAGCTGCGCGGCTTGAGGCGCGGCAGCATGGCCATCTGCGCCCGGCTCTCGATCTGGAAAACGCCCAGGGTGTCGGCCTTGCGGATCATCGCATAGGTGCGGGGATCCTCTGCCGGGATGGTCGCAAGATCCAGCGCGATGCCCTTGTGATCTTTCAGCAAATCAAGGCCGCGCTTCAAGCAGGTCATCATCCCCAGAGCCAGGACGTCGACCTTCATGAACTTCAGCTCGTCGATGTCGTCCTTGTCCCATTCGATGATCTGGCGATCATCCATCCGGGCCGGCTCGATCGGCACCAGTTCGTCCAGCCGCTCCTCGGTGAGCACGAAGCCGCCAGGATGCTGGGAGAAGTGGCGGGGCGTGTTGAGCAGCAGCTGGGCCAGCTCCAGCGTCAGGCGCAGGCGCCGGTCCGACAGATCCAGACCCATGTCGCGGGCGTGCTTCTCCTCGATGTCCTCGCGGCTGAAGCTCCAGATCTGGCTGGAGAGACCCTTGGTCATGTCCTCGGGCAGGCCCAGGACCTTGCCGACGTCGCGCACCGCGCCGCGCGGGCGAAAGCGCTGGACCACGGCCACCAGCGCCGCCCGGTGACGACCATAGGTCTCGAAAATCCACTGCATCACCGTCTCGCGGCGGGCGTGCTCGAAGTCGACATCGATGTCGGGCGGCTCGTCACGCTCGGCGCTGACGAAGCGCTCGAAGAGAAGATCATTGCGCTCGGGGTCGATGCTGGTGATGCCCAAGACGTAGCAGACCGCCGAATTGGCGGCCGAGCCGCGGCCCTGGCAGAGGATGTCCTGGCTCCGGGCGTAGCGGACGATCGAATTGACGGTCAGAAAGTAGGGCGCATAGCCCAACTGGCCGATCAGTTTCAGTTCGTGGTTCAGGATGCGGCGGATCTCCGGGGTCACCCCGTCGGGAAAGCGCAGGTCTGCGCCCGCCCACGTCAGCCGCTCCAGGGTCTGCTGGACCGTCTCACCGGCTTCGACCACCTCGCGCGGATACTGATAGCTCAGTTCCGACAGCGAGAACCGGCAGCGGCGGGCGATATCCACCGATGCGGCCAGCGCCGCGGCATGGCGCGTAAAGAGCCGTTGCATTTCGGTCGGGGGCTTGAGGTAGCGGTCAGCATGGCGATCCCGCCGAAAACCGACATCGTCGATGGTGGTGTTCTCGCGGATGCAGGTGACGACGTCCTGCAGCAGGCGACGGTCCTTGTCGTGGAACAGCACCCTATTGGTGACGACCGGGGTGACGCCGGCCCGCATCGCCAACTGCTCCAGGTCGTAGAGCCGCAAAGCATCGCCAGGGCGCCGCCGCAGGGTCAGGGCGACATGGGCGTCGGCGCCGAAGATCGCCGCCAGCCGCGCCAACTGCTGGGCGCACAGATCATCGGGCTGGTCCGGGACCAAGATGGCGATCAGCCCCTGCGCGTGGGCGGCCAGGTCGGTGTGGTCGAGGTCGCACGCGCCCTTGCCGGCGCGGGCCTTGCCCAAGGACAGAAGCCGGCAAAGCCGGCCATAGGCGGCTCGGTCGGTGGGGTAGACCAGAACCGTCATGCCATCGCGCAGCACCAACTCGCAGCCAATGATCAGCCGAACCCCGGTCGCCTTGGCGGCGATATGAGCCCGAACGAGTCCCGCCACGCTGTTGCGGTCACAGATCGCCAGCGCCGGATAACCCAGCCGCTGGGCCTCGTCGAAAAGCTCGCCCGGCGAAGAGGCTCCGCGCAGGAGCGAAAAGTGGGAGGCGCAGTGAAGTTCGACGTAATCGCCAAGCTCTTCAGTGGGTTGATCCGGGATCCTCATCCGAACACCCCGGCCATGAACCAGCGCTGGCTACCGCTGGCCTGATCCTCGCCGTCGCCGTCGCGATAGATCCAATAACGCGCGCCGCCATCGTCCTCGACCTGGAAGTAGTCTCTTGAGCGGGCCAGCTCGGCGTCGGCCTTCCACCATTCGCCGAACACGCGCTCGGGACCGTCGGCTCGCCGCACCCGTCGGCGCACGCCGCGCCAGGTGAACCAGGCCGGCGGCTGATCGGGCAGAAGGGCGAGCGTCTCGATCGGCTCGGGACGTGGGAAGAACCGTGTGGGGCGCGGCCAGTCGGCGGGCCAGGAAAAGGCGACCGGGCGCTCGAGCGCCGGAGCCTTGCGGACGCTGCGCTCGGGGATGTCGCTATCGGCGCTGGTCAGGCGATAGACATGTTCGGCGCCGAGCCGTGCGGCCAGGGTGTCGATCAACCCGGAGAGATCGGCGGCGACGGCCTTTCCGCCAAGCGCCTCGTCTTGCTTGTAGGCCAGGGGCTCGGCCCCCGGCGCGGCGAGCACCATCTTGTCGACGCCAAAGCCTGGATCGATGGTCTCGAGTTTCTCGCAAAGCAGCTTGGCCAGCCGGCGAGCGTCGCGCGCCGGCGCCGATAAGGCGATGCGGGCGGCCTCGATGCGGTTGTCGACCCGGTAGAACCAGGCGTCGATGGCCTTTGCCCCCAGGGTGGCGGCCTCCAGCGCGGCGCATAGGTCTAGGGTCAGTTCCGTCAGATAGCGGGCCAGGGTCTCGGGCGCGCCGATCGGTTCGGCGAAGACCCTGGCCACGCGCGGGGTCTGGGCGGCGAACACCGGCTCGATCGGCTCGCGCTCGCGGGCGAAGGCCTGATCGAGGCGCCGGATGGGCTCCAGGCCGAACCGATGGGCCAGCGGTCCCTTGGCCGTGGCCTCCAGCTCGCCAATCGTGTCGAAACCTGGCTTGGCCAGGGCCTGGACGAGATCAGGCGCCAGGCGCAGGGCCGCCACGGGCAGGTCCTTCAGCTGCAGGCCCAGCGCGCCGGACGGGGCGACAAAGACCGAGCGACGCGAATAGCGCGCCAAGGCGTGGGCGCCGCCCCAGCTGTCGGCGATGGCCAAGGTCGCGCTCAGGCCGGCCTTGGCCAGACGCTGGCGGAGATCGAGCAGCATCTTCTCCTCGCCGCCGAAGAGATGGGCGCAGCCGGTGGCGTCGATGACCAGGCCCTCGGGCGGATCGGCCGCCACGGTCGGCGAGTAGAGGCGCTGAGCCCACAGGGCCAGACGCTCGAGCGCGGCCTGATCGCCGGCCGCGTCGAGGTCGTGCAGAACCAGGCCTGGAACGAGGGCCGTGGCGTGGGCCACGGCCTGGCCAAGGCGCAGGCCGGCCTGGGCGGCGGCCAGGTTCATATGCGCGATCGCGCGGCGGCGTCCGATCCGCCCGACCATGATGATGGGGGTGTCAGGCGACGGCGCGGCTTTGCCCAAGGTCTTTGGGCCCTGGCCGCGGGCCAGCCGGTCGGTGGGCCAGCGGGGCAGGAAGACGGAGATGACCCTTTGCGTCACAGGCTTCTAACTCGATGTCGAAGGCGTCGCCGGCGCGGCAGCGGAGAAGTTCGAGAAACCAGCGGGGACGGCCCACGCCGGGAACAGGCAACGGTGAGGAGGGCAAGGACGAGACTCGCCATCGGGTCTGGGCCGCCGTCGGCTGGCCAAGATCGGCGGCGTCGGCCACGCGCCGCCATCGTCGGACGGCGATGGCGATCTGGCCGCTCTTCTCGGCCGCCAGCTGCAGACGCCGCGAAGCGGTCATCGACAGCTTGCCGACCTCGCCGATCACGCCGGCCAGGCCGCGCCATCGAAGGCCTTCCTCCATCGCCGCCAGAACGCCAGCCTCGTCGCGGGCGTCCGCGAAAATTACCCGTTCCGGCGGCAGCCCGGCCTGGGCGAGGGAGGGCGCGAAGAGGTCAGCCTGACGCCGGCACCAGAGCACTTCGCCTGGCGCACGCGCCAGGATCCCGGCGGCGAACTTGGCGGCCGTGGCGCCGTAAAGCGCTTCCTCGGCGCCGCCGGCCACCTCATGCAAGGCGCCCAGCGCCAGGCCGCCGCCAGGCAGGCGCGCGTCCAGAGGCGGCACGCCGAACGGCAACACTGCGCGCGTGACGCGATCCTCGGCTTCGAGGGCGCGGACCTTGCGGCGGAGCGCGTCAAGCGCGGCGTCGGGGCGAGGGAATGGAGCTGCTTGGGCCATGTCGGGAGAACGGGTTTGTTCCACCTTTGTTCTCTTCAGCGCCTGCGAGTCAACGGGGCTGGGGGTGCGGCGCAGGCGCGCGCCCGGCTACGATCCAGGCGGGGCAACGGTTTGAGCGGATTCGGAAATCTTTCGCGGCGACCGAAGCTGACGCAGGCCCGATCGGGACTAAGCCGCCTGTGTCTGGCTCAGGGCCTCGATCCGGCGCGGGGGATCGTCCTCGACCGCCGACCAGACGGCCGCGCAGAGCAGGGCCTGGTAGTCGGCCAAGGGCGCTGAAGCAGCGCTCTTGTCGAGCGCCATGGCCAGGACCGTGCGCGCGGCGGCGATCGGGGGGTCTATCGATCCAGCCGTGAGGTTGTGGATCGCGATCGCCGCAACAGCGGCGCGGCGTGACCAACCGTCCAGAGGCTCGGACAGGTCGGCGACCAGGATCGGGCCCTGCACCGTGTGCTGCACGCAGAAGCCGAGACAGAGCACGCCGCGACGCACGACGGCGCGCCAGTAGTCGATCGGTTCGTCCGTGAGGGCGTTCATGGCGGGCTTATAGCGGTTACGATCGGGGCGGCGAAGGGCTCAGGCGGCCAGGATCTCGCGCTGGACCGCACCTCAATCATCATCCGCAACGCCCGTCGCGCCGAGCGTGGGCGGTCGATTTCAGACGGCCGGGGGGCGAGGGCGAGCGACGATCCGCTCTGGTGTGTGATCATGTAACGCGTTCCCGCTGGCGAACGCGGCTGCTAAGAGGCCCTCATGACGAGCGTGTCGACATGGTTGAAGCAGACGAGCAGGGCGCTTTTGGCCTGCCTGGTGCTTTGCCTGTCGTTCGTCCCCTTGGCCGATGCGCTCATCTGCGCCGCCGACGCCCCCGCGGCTCAAGCTGCTTCGGTTCAGACCTATGATCAGGTCACCGCGCAGGCCCCCGACCACGGCGACAAAAGCCACCGCGAAACCGGCGGCGACGCCTGTGTGCATGGCCACTGCCATCACCCCGTGACCTCGGTCGCGCCTGTCGTGATCGACGTCGCAGCCGTCGCCGTCAGCGGCGCCAAGCTTACGCCTGCCGAGACCGGCTGGCCGCCGTCGCGCGGACCTGACGGTCCCATGGAACCTCCTCGCGCCTGACCCTGGCCGCGCCTTCGCGCGCGTGATCGCCATCGTCAGTACGCAAGCAGGGACTTCCCATGCATTCCCGATCTGCCGGGTCCGCCGCCATTCTTGGCGCGGTCCTGGCGCTCGCCGGTCTTGGCGCGCCTTCGCGCGCCGCCACCGAGCCCCTCACCCTGAGCGCCGCCACCGCGCGCGCCCAATCCCAGTCACCCCTTGTCACCGCCGCCGAGGCCTCGGTGCGGGCGGCCGAAGGCCGCGCCCGTCAGGCCGGCCTGATCCCCAACCCCGAAGCGGGCCTACAGACCGAGAACGTCGCCGGCTCGGGCCAATACAGCGGCTTCGACGCCGCCGAGACCACGGCCACGATCAGCCAGCGCCTGGAGCTGGGCGGCAAGCGGCGCACCCGCATGGCCGCGGCTGCCGCCGAGGTCGACGCCGCGCGCATCGGCTTCGTCATCGCCAAGGCCGACCTCACACGTGACGTGTCGGTTCGCTACGCCGCCGCCGTGGCCGCGGAGGATCGCCTGACCCTGGCGCGCGAGACCGCCCAACGGTCTGAGGGCCTTTCCAAGGTCGCCGCCACCCTCGTCGAGGCTGGTCGCGAACCGCCCCTGCGGGCGATGCGCGCCGAAGCCGTCAGCCGCGAAGCCGCCGCGGCCGTGGTCACCGCCGAGGCCGATGCAGCGGCGGCGCGCCGCGCGCTCGCCACCCTGTGGGGCGAGGTCGAAGGCGCGGTCGAACTGGTGCGGGAGGCCCCGGGCGCCCAGCCGGCGCCAGGCCTTATCGATCCGGCCGAAACCCTCGATGTGCGCCTGGCGCGCGCCGAGCGCGAAACGGCCCGGGCGGTCATCGATCGCGAACGGGCGATCGGTCGTCCGGACGTCACCGTCCAGGCCGGCGTACGGCGGTTCGAGCAGACCGGCGACTCGGCGCTGATCGTCGGCTTCACCGCGCCGATCCCGATCTCGGATCGCAACCAGGGCACGGTCGCGGCGGCGCGCGCCGACGCCACGGCCGCCGAGGCGCGCGAGCGTCTGGTCCTGGCCAATTCGGTCCGGGCGGTCCGGGACGGCGAGGCTTCGCTGCGGGCGGCCAATGCTCGTCTGGAAGCGCTGGAGACGAAGATCGTACCCCAGGCCCAGATGGCCGTGGACCTGGCCCGAGGCGGTTTCGAGGCCGGGAAGTTCTCCCTGCTCGACGTGCTCGACGCCCAGACCGCCCTGACGACCGCCCGCACCGACCTCATCGCCGCGCGCCTCGAGCGCGCTCAGGCGCTGGCCGTGCTCGAACGCGCCGCCGCGCAATAGGACCCTCACCATGACGACCATTGATCGAAAGACCCTGTTGACGGCCGTGGCGGTTAGCAGCCTGCTCGCCGCAGGGATCGGCGCCTTCGCGGGCAAGGCCCTGCTGGCGCCCAAGCCGGCGCCGGCCGCTGAGGCCGGCGAAGACCACGCCGACGAAAAGCCCCACGTCGGCATGACCGCCGAGCGTATCGCCGCCGACGGCATCCAGCTGCTGACCCTGGCCGCCGGCGGCCTCGACGCCGCCGTGCCCGCCCAGGCCACGGTCGTAGCCACGCCCCATGGCGTAGCGACCTTGGCCGCCCGCGCAGATGGCGCGATCGTGCGCATCAACAAGCGCCTGGGCGACCCTGTCCGCGCTGGCGAGGTTATCGCCACGATCGAAAGCCGTGACGCGGCCACCATCAGCGCCGACCGCAGCGCTGCCGCCGCCAAGGCCGCAGCCGCCCGTCAGGCCCTGGCGCGTGAACGCAAGCTCTTCGACGCCAAGATCACGGCGCGTCAGGACCTGGAAGCCGCCCAGGCCGCAGCCTCCATCGCCGAGGCCGAGCTGGGGCGCGCCAGCAGCGCCAGCGCCGCGGCCGGGGTCAGCGGCAATGGCCGCACCTTGTCGGTGACTAGCCCGATCTCGGGCCGGATCACGGCCGCGAGCGCCACGCTCGGCGCCTATGTGACGGCCGGCTCGGAACTCTTCCGCGTCGCCGACCCGGGCAGCATCGAGATCCAGGCCGCCCTGCCGGTCGCCGACGCCCAGCGCGTCAGACCTGGCGATACGGCCACGGTTGAGACCGCCAGCGGCGCGGTCCCGGCCGTCGTCCGCAGCGTCACGCCCGGTCTGGACGCCGAAAGCCGGTCAGCCACGGCGGTCCTGACCCTGAGCGGCCCCGCTCAAATGCTGACGCCCGGTCAGGCCCTGCGCGCCCGCATCACGCCCCGCACCGCCGTGGCCGGAGCGGGCAATCGCTTCGCCGCTCCCGATGAGGCCGTCCAATCGGTCAACGGTGGCGACGTGGTCTTCGTGCGCACCAAGGACGGGTTCGAACCGCGTCCCGTGCGCGTGGGCCGTCGCGGCGGCGGCCAGGTCGAGATCCTGTCGGGGGTCAGCGCCGGCGATCAGATCGCCAGCAAGAACGCCTTCCTCCTGAAGGCTGAACTCGGCAAAGGGGAGGCGGAACATTGATCGGCCGCGTCCTCGACCTTTCGGTCCGCTTCCGCTGGGCCGTCATCGCCCTGGTCACGCTTGTCGCAGCCCTGGGCGTCTACAACCTCGTGCGCCTGCCGATCGATGCGGTGCCCGACATCACCAACAAGCAGGTGCAGATCAACACTGTCGCTGGGACCCTTGCCCCGGCCGAAGTGGAAAAACTGGTCACCTATCCGGTCGAAACGGCCATGGCCGGCATCCCTGGCCTGGAGACCACCCGCTCGATCTCCCGCAACGGCTTCTCGCAGGTGACCATCGTCTTCCAGGAGAAGACCGATATCTACTTTGCCCGCCAGCAGGTGGCCGAACGTCTGACCCAGGTTCGCCAGAGCCTGCCGGCCGGCGCCGAGCCGGCCATGGGGCCGATCTCCTCGGGCCTGGGCGAGGTTCTGATGTGGACTGTCGCCTTCGAGCACCCCGGCGGCAAAGGCGCCAAGGTCGCTGAAGGCGCAACGGGCTGGCAGGGTGATGGATCATACCTCACCCAGACCGGCGAGCGCCTGTCTGACCCCACGGCCCAGGCGGCCTACTTGCGCGAAGTGCAGGACTGGATCGTCCGGCCGCAGATGCGCTCGGTGCCCGGTGTCGCCGGCGTCGACTCCATCGGCGGCTTCGAAAAGCAGTTTGTTGTCCAGCCCGATCCGACCCGCATGGCCGCGCTAGGCGTCTCGTTCAGCGAACTGGCCAAGGCGCTGGAGGCGGCTAACCTCGCGGTCGGCGCCAACTTCCTCGAGAAGGGCGGCGAAGCCTTCCTGGTCCGCGCCGACGCCCGCGTGCGCACGGTCGACGAGATCGCCAACGCCACCGTCGCCGCGCGTGAAGGCGTTTCGGTGCTGGTGCGCGACGTGGCGAGCGTCAGGCTGGGCGGCGCGTTGCGCACCGGCGCCGGCTCTGAGAACGGCGAAGAAGTCGTCGTCGGCACCGTCCTGATGCTGACCGGCGAGAACAGCCGCACCGTCGCCGGCGCCTCGGCCGAAAAACTGGCCGAGGTCGCCAAGTCCCTGCCGCCCGGTGTGAAGGTGCAGGTTGTCTACGACCGCTCCAAACTGGTCGGCGCCACCATCAAGACCGTCGAGAAGAACCTCGTCGAAGGCGCGCTGCTGGTCATCGTCGTGCTGTTCCTGCTGCTGGGGAACTTCCGCGCCGCCCTGATCACGGCCTTGGTCATCCCGCTGTCGATGCTGATGACCGCCATCGGCATGAACAGGCTGGGCGTGTCGGGTAATCTGATGAGCCTGGGCGCGCTGGATTTCGGGCTGATTGTCGATGGCGCGGTGATCATCGTCGAGAACGCCTTGCGGCGTCTTGCCGAACGCCAGCACCATGAAGGCCGTCTGCTCACCCTGTCCGAGCGTCTCGCCGAGACCCGGGAAGCCGCCCGCGAGATGATTTCGCCCACCGTCTACGGGCAGGCGATCATTCTGCTGGTCTACGCCCCGCTGCTGACCTTCACTGGCGTCGAGGGCAAGACCTTCTCGCCGATGGCCATCACGGTGATGCTGGCCCTGGCCGGCGCCTTCGTGCTGTCCCTGACCTTCATCCCGGCCATGATCGCCTTGCTGATCACCGGCAAGGTGGCGGAAAAGGAAGTGGCGCCAGTCCGCTGGGCCAAGTCGCGGTATGAGCCGTTGCTGAACAAGGTCGTGGCCCGTCCCTGGCCGGTGATCGGCGCCGCCTTGGCGATCTTCGTCGCGGCCGTCGTGACCTTTGGGTTCCTGGGCCGCGAGTTCACCCCGCAGCTCGACGAGAAGGATATGGCCGTCCAGGCCCTACGCATCCCCTCGACCTCGCTGGAACAGTCGCTGCGCATGCAGCGGCGGATCGAACGCGTCGTCGCCAGCTTCCCGGAAGTGAACTTCGTCTACTCCAAGACTGGCACGGCCGAGGTCGCCAGCGACCCGATGCCGCCCAACGCCTCGGACGCCTTCATCATTCTCAGGCCGCAGAAGGAATGGCCTAACAAGGGGGAGACCAAAGCCGAGCTGATCGGTCGGATCGAGGCCAAGCTGGAAGGGCTCACGGGCAACGCCTTCGAGTTCAGCCAGCCAATCCAGATGCGTTTCAATGAACTGATCGCTGGCGTGCGCGGCGACGTGGCCATCAAGGTCTACGGCGACGACTTGGACGCCATGACTCGGACCGCCGAAGAGATCGCGACGGTCCTGCGCACGGTAAAGGGCGCGGCCGACGTCAAGGTCGAGCAGACCTCGGGCTTCCCGACCCTGGACGTCCAACTCGACCGCGACGCCATCGGGCGCCTGGGCCTGACCGTCGAGGAAGTCGCCGATACCCTGGCCGTGGCCATGGGCGGCCGTGAGGCGGGCCTGGTCTTCCAAGGCGACCGCCGCTTCGACGTGGTGGTCCGTCTGCCGGACGTCAGCCGTAACGACCTCGACGCCGTCGGCGCCTTGCCGGTCATGTTGCCCGAACGGGCCGGCGGCGCACGCGCTTCGGTGCCGCTGCGCGATGTGGCCCGCTTCACCTTCTCGGAAGGCCTCAACCAGGTCAGCCGCGAAGCGGGTAAGCGTCGGGTCGTGGTTCAGGCCAACGTCCGGGGCGCAGATCTTGGCGCGTTCGTGACCACGGCGCAGGACAAGGTCGCGACGCAGGTCAAGCTGCCGTCCGGCTCCTGGCTGGTCTGGGGCGGGCAGTTCGAGAACCTGAAGGCCGCCCAGGCGCGCCTGGCCCTGGTCGTGCCGCTTTGCTTCCTGCTGATCTTTGGCCTGCTGTTCATGGCCCTGGGCGGGGTCGCGCCCGCCGCGGCGGTGTTCTCGGCCATTCCGCTGGCCTTGGCCGGCGGGGTGTTCGCCCTGGCGCTGCGGGGCATTCCGTTCTCGGTCTCGGCCGCCGTCGGCTTTATCGCGCTCTCGGGCGTGGCGGTGTTGAATGGTCTGGTGATGATGACCGCCATCCGCCAGCGCTTGGCCTCTGGCCTGGCGCTGGAGAAGGCGATCATCGACGGGGCGATGGAGCGCCTGCGCCCGGTGATGATGACCGGGCTGGTCGCCTCCCTGGGCTTCGTGCCCATGGCCCTGGCGACGGGCACCGGTTCGGAGGTTCAGCGCCCGCTGGCCACCGTGGTCATCGGCGGCCTGATCACCGCCACCGCCCTGACCCTGTTCGTCCTGCCCGCCATCTGCCGTTTTGTCCTGCGCCGGCCCACACCGGTCGCAGACGAGGCGGCGTCCCAAGTCTGAAGGGGCGCTGGCCGGTTCGCGCCGGCCAGCGCCACTGCCCTCGAGATCGCCATGACCCTCAAGATCAGTTTCAGCACGGATATTCCCGCCCCGATCGCCGAGGTCTGGCGGCGGCTGATCGACTTCGACCGGTGGGGCGAGTGGCACCCGCATCGTAGTCTGGTCGGCAAGGCGCAGCTCAGGGCCCGCGTCGTTCATGTGACGCCCCGCGCCCATGCGCTGCGACGCAAGACGCCCTGCCGCATCGATGTCCTGGAAGACGAGCGTTGCCTCAGCTTCAAATTCGGCCGTTGGCTGACCGGCTATAGCTTTGAACGCTTTGAGCTGACGCCCTCCAAGACGGGAACCCGCCTAACCCAGGTGGCCGTCGTTCCCAGCTGGACCGCAGCCCTCAATGGCGGCCGAGAGCGATACGAAGCCTCGGTCAAGGAAGCCTATCGACAGTCCGCCAGCGGCTTGACGCGCCATCTTGGCGGGGCGCGCCCCGTCAAGCGCCGCGCCATCCCCAAAACCAGAAGCCGCCTCTGACGGCTGATCTTCACCCGCGCGCCCGGACCCTCTGGCCCGCCCCGCCGTCTATCATCCCAACCGTATGGAGCCGACCTCATGGGAGCAGGACACGATCACAGCGCCAAGCCCGGCGCTTCGACCCCGCATGCCGAACCCGGTGGTCTGTTGGCTGGCAACGCCGAACTCATCGCCTCCCTGCTGTGCGGCGCCCTTCTTGGCCTAGGCTTTGCGATCGAGAAGCTCGCGGCCGGCGCGCCCGGCTGGATCGCGCTCTGCGCCTATGTCGGGGCCTACGCCCTGGGCGGCTGGTTCACCGCGCGTGAGGCGGTCGAGAAGCTGCGCCGGCGCAAATTCGAGATCGACAGTCTGATGCTGGTCGCCGCGATCGGCGCGGCGAGCCTGGGCGCCTGGGCCGAAGGCGCCTTGCTGCTGTTCCTGTTCAGCCTGGGCCACGCCCTGGAGCACTATGCGATGGGCCGGGCGCGCAAGGCGATCGAAGCCCTGGCCGCGCTCGCCCCGACGATTGCACGTGTCCGCCAAGGCGAGGATCTGATCGAGACGCCGGTTGAGGCGGTCGTCGTCGGTGACATCGTCGTGGTGCGCCCCAACGAGCGTCTTCCCGCTGACGGCTTCGTCATCAAGGGGGTCAGTTCGGTTGATCAGGCGCCGATCACCGGCGAGAGCGTGCCGGTCGATAAGCGCCCGGTCGAGGACGCGGCCAGCGCCCGGGAGCGGCCCAATGGGGTCGAGGCCGCCTCCAAGGTCTTCGCCGGCACAATCAATGGCGAGGGCGCTATCGAGGTCGAAGTCACCAAGCTGTCGAGTCAAAGCGCCCTGGCCCGCGTCGTGCAGATGGTCAGCGAGGCCGAGACCCAAAAGTCACCGACCCAGCGTTTCACCGATCAGTTCGAACGGGTCTTCGTGCCCGTCGTTCTGATCACGGTCTGTCTGCTGCTGACGCCGGGTGTCTTCATCGACGAGCCCTTCAGCAAGACCTTCTACAGGGCCATGGCCGTGCTGGTGGCGGCCAGCCCATGCGCCTTGGCGATCGCCACGCCGAGCGCGGTCCTTTCGGGCGTGGCGCGCGCGGCGCGAGGCGGCGTGTTGATCAAGGGCGGCGCGCCGTTGGAAAACCTGGGCGCTTTGCGCGCCATCGCCTTCGACAAGACCGGCACCCTGACCGAGGGACGTCCGCGGATCACCGATGTGGTCGTGACGGGCGCCGGCGGCGAGGAGGAGCTGCTCCAGGTCGCCGTCGCGGTCGAGCAACTCAGCGACCACCCCTTGGCCGCAGCGATCGCCCGCGACGGGCGCGAGCGGCTCGGTGGCGGCGCGATCGCTCAGGCCCAAGATCTGAAAAGCCTGACGGGGCGAGGGGTCACAGCGCGCTTGAACGGGCAGGGGGTCTGGATCGGCAAGGCCGAGATGTTCGGCGTCGAAGGTCTCGCGCCGCTGGACGCCCCGACCGCCGAAGCAATCTCTGAGCTGCGAGACAAGGGCCGCACGACGATGGTCGTGCGCCTGGGCGACCGCGATCTTGGCGTGATCGGTCTCTTGGACACCCCGCGGCCTGGGGCCAAGCCGGCGCTGGCGCAACTGCGCGCCTTGGGCGTGACCCGGATGATCATGATCTCCGGAGACCACAAGAAGGTCGCCGACGCCGTAGCCGCGGAGGTTGGCCTCGACGAGGCGTGGGGCGATCTCATGCCCGAGGACAAGGTTGAAGCGATCCGCAAGCTGAGCGCCCAGGATAAAGTCGCGATGGTGGGCGATGGCGTCAACGACGCGCCGGCCATGGCCAGCGCTACGGTGGGCGTGGCCATGGGGGCGGCCGGCTCGGATGTGGCCTTGGAGGCGGCGGATGTGGCCTTGATGGCCGATGATCTGGCGCGGCTCCCGTTCGTCGTGGGCCTCAGCCGCAAGACCCGGTGGATCGTGCGCCAGAACCTCTTCGTCAGCCTGGGCGTCGTGGCGCTCCTGGTTCCAGCGACCATCCTGGGACTGGGGATCGGCCCGGCTGTCGCCGTCCACGAAGGCTCGACCCTGCTTGTCGTGATCAACGCCCTGCGTTTGCTGGCCTATCGCGAGGCCCCATCGCGCGCTGCGGTAGCCTGACGCGACGGGAGCGAGCGCCGCTCCATGGGAGGCGGCGCTCGCATTCGTCCGGCGGGCTTAGCCGATCCGCCGATAGCGAAAGGTGAGGGCGAGCCTATCCCAAGGCGAACGCAACGGCCGCGTCCGCGTGGATGACCGTCGAGTCGAAGCCGGGCAGAGGCAGGGCGTCTGGATCCAAAATCAGACCGATCTCCGTGCAGCCGAAAATGACGCTGTCGGCGCCGGCGACCTTGGCCGTCGCGATCAGGTCGATCAGCACTTGGCGCGACGTGTCCAGGATTTTGCCCTGGCAAAGTTCGTTGAAAATGATGTCGTGGGCGGCCAGGCGGCCCGCTTCGTCGGGAACGATCACCTCGATGCCCTGCTTGGCCATACGGGCCTGATAGAACCCGTTCTCCATCGTGTAGCGCGTGGCGATCAGCAGTGGGCGCTGGCGGCCGTTGGCCGACAACCGGCGCGCGGTCTCGTCGACGATGTGGATGAAGGGCAGGGCGGTCGCGGCCTCCACGGCGTCGGCCACGAGGTGCATCGTCACCGCGCAGATCATCACGCACTCGGCGCCGGCGCGCTCCAGGCCTTGGGCCGCCTGAGCCAGATACTGGCCAGCATCGTCCCAACGCCCTGCTTTCTGCATCTCCACGATCTTGTCGAAGTTCACCGATCTCAGGACCGTGTCGGCCGAATTCAAGCCGCCCAGCTGATCGCGCACGCCTTCATTGATGAGTCGATAGTAGGTCGCCGAGCCTTCGAAGCTCATGCCGCCGAGAAGTCCGATGGTACGCACGCGAGACATCCTGAAAGGGGAGGGGGGTATGCGTACCTAGCAGGGACAGACGGCAAGCTTGAGCGAGAAATTCTGTGTGTTGGCGAAAAGGGGCTGAACCTCGCGCGGCCTAGCCCGCAAGACCGGAACGCGGGGGCGGCCGGCCCTGCGGTTCTGATAGGGCAAGAACCCCCGCGTCGATCTCAGCGCTCGAACACCAGCGACGCGGTGTAGTCGTCAAAGTCATAGAGCGCAGGATAGGGCGACTTGGCGCGCATATCGACCGCCAGGCGATAGACCCCCGCCCGCGACAGGGCGATTTCGACGACGCCGCGATCGTCGGTCTTCAGGGGACCGCCAAGGGACGACGTCGTGGCGTCGCCGAACTCCACCTTGTGGCCCGCCAAGGGTTGGCCGTCGAACAGAACCTGCACCGGCAGCCTCGCGCCGACCGGCAGGCCGAACGGATCGGCCAGGGGCACGAACTCAAGGCGGGCGCCGAGCTTTCGGTCAAACCCTGGCCCGGACTTGCCCGATATGAAGAGGGTCTTGGCGAACTTGATGAAATGGGCGGAATCGACAGCGTCTGGGCGCCAGTCCTTTGTGGTGCCGATCGCGACATCCTTGGCGTCGAAGGTGGCGAAGCGGTTGTCATAGACCGAGGCGATCATGTGCAGGCCCGGCCTGATCGGGCGCGGCAGCTTGGCGCTCGCCAGGGTCTGGTCGGGCGTGTCGCGCACGACGTCCGCCCGATGCTCGCTCACCTCGCCATCCGGCGCGATCAACTGCATTCGGACCAGTTGAACCGGCTCGATCGGCTGATAGGCGCCAGGATCACCCAGGTGCAGCCGCAGGGTCAGCGCATTGGACGACACGCGCGGGAAGATGGTCAGGTCATGCGACCAGGCGGCCGCGGGCGCTACTAAGGCCAGGCAAATCGATAGCCGAAGGGGAAGTCTCATGTCGGGCTCCAAAGACCGGCCGCCGAGGGACGAGGCGCGGTGACGGAGCCCTATTCCCAGGGCTACGATCAGGCGATGATTGTCTGACAATCAGACGAAATATGTCGGGTCGTGCCTCCTGAACCGACGAGGGCGGTCGTGAGCGACAGTTTGCCCAGCGGCGACGGTGTTTTCAGCGCACACTGCGCAGGAGCGGCGAGGGGACGGACCCGCGCGTGCGTAAGTCTGACTGGAAACCCGCTCTGCGACGGCGACATCGTCGATCAAGGCCGTGAAGCGCGCGGTCCACCACAAGGGAAGTCGAAATCGTGTTCTCGCCGCTGCGCAACAAGGCCTACCGTCACCTCTTCAGCGCCCAGATCGCCGCTTTGCTGGGCACGGGCATGGCGACCGTGGCCCTGAGCTTGCTGGCCCACGACCTGGCCGGCGCGAGCGCGGGTCAGATCCTCGGCGCGGTGCTGTCGATCAAGATGGTCGCCTATATTGGGGTCGCGCCCTTCGCCAGCGCCCTGGCCACCAAGCTTCCCCGCAAGACGCTGCTGGTCGCGCTCGACGTCGTTCGCGCCGGTGTCGCCGTGGCCTTGCCGTTCGTCCGTGAGCCTTGGCAGATCTACGGCCTGATGACGGTGCTCTACATCGCCTCGGCCGCTTTCACCCCGGCCTTCCAGGCCATGATCCCCGACCTGCTGGAGGACGAAGCCGAATACACCAAGGCGCTCTCGCTCTCGCGTCTGGCGGCCGACCTGGAAAGCGTCGCCAGCCCCGTGCTGGCCGCGCTCTTGCTGTCGCTGATCAGCTTCAACGATCTCTTCCTAGGCACGGCGCTGGGCTTCATGCTGTCGGCGGGGTTCGTTGTGACCGCCACCTTACCGGTGGCCTCGACCGCCCAGGCCCTGCCGTTCATGCAGCGGCTGACTGGAGGCTTGCGGCTCTTCGCCCTGACGCCGCGCTTGCGTGGGCTCTTGGCCGTCAGCCTGGCGACCGCGGCGGGCGGGGCGATGGTGTTCATCAATACCGTCGTGCTGGTGCAGTCCAATTTCGGCCTTTCAAATCAGGCCAGCGCCTGGGCCCTGGCGGTGTTCGGGCTAGGCTCGATGAGCGCGGCCCTCGCTCTGCCGCGGGTGCTTGAAAAGATCACCGATCGTCGCGCCATGGTCTGCGGCGCGGTGCTGATGACGGCCGTGCTGCTGGCCGGCGCCTTCGTGGCTAAATCCTATCCGGCGCTTCTGGCGCTGTGGCTGGTGACGGGGTTTGGCTATTCGCTGACCCTGACCCCGGCAGGGCGCGCCCTGCGCCGTTCGGCGACCGCCGCCGATCGGCCGGCCCTTTTCGCCGCCCAGTTCGCGCTGTCGCACGCCTGCTGGCTGATCGCCTATCCCGTAGCGGGACTGGTCTCGGCCCAGGCCAATCCGAGCGCGGCCTTCCTGGTGCTGGCCGGTCTTTGCGGCCTGGGGGCGATCCTGGGCTTGCTGGTCTGGCCCGCGAACGATCCCGACAACCTGCCCCACACGCATGAGGATCTGCCCGACGATCATGCGCACCTGGCGCAGTCGGGCCAGAACGGCGACCACGCCCATCCCTTCGTCATCGACCAGCAACACCGCCGCTGGCCAAGGACGAAGCGATAGGCCAGGGATCAGCCGACGCGCTTGATCTGGCTGTAGGCCCCGGTCGTCTTCAGGATGACGGTGACCGGCCCGCCTGAGCGGTTGCGCCAGAACCACCCGTGCTTGCCGTCGAAGGCCGCCTCCAGCTCGCCCTCAGAGGCCTGCATCGAGCCCTTGGCGTAGCCGTGATAGGAGATGCCGGGCCGGTCGCCGTGCATGTCGAAATTGACCTTGCCGCCGGTGCTGCGCCAGCTGTAGCGCACCGAGGCGCCGGCCGGCATGGTCAGCTTGATTTCCGCACCTTCATTCGGCGCCAGGGCGACCTGCATTTCGTCGGTGCGTTCCGTGACCGGACCCTTGGCGGGGGCCGGCTCGGCGCTGCGGCTGGGGCTCGCGGGGGCAGCGCGCGCCGCGGCTTCTTCGGCCTTGGCTTCGATGGCCAGCTGACGCTTAACGCGGCCCATCTCGGTCAGGCCGAAGACAGAGCCGACCCGGGTCGGGTCCACGCCGTACTCGGCCGGCAGGACCACAGTCACCAAGAGGCCGGCGGCCACCAGCAATGCGCCCCCCGTGGCGTTGAGCAACTGGAATGTCGAGGGCAGATCGGAAAGGTCGGGGCGATTGGCGTTGAACATCTTGCTGCTCCGATCAGAGGATGAAGAAGCCGGCGAGCTGATAGCCCGTCAGCAGGAAGCCCAGGGTCATCAGGACGACATTGGCGGCGAAGGCCAAGCGCCAGAAGCTGTTGGTGCGCCGCCAAAAGCCCATCAGGATCAGGATGGCGCCAAGGGCGAGGAGCTGGCCGATCTCGACGCCGATATTGAAGGCTACGAGATTGCCCAGCAGGCCGTCGGGCGAGAGCTTGAAGTCCTGAAGCTTTGTCGCCAGACCAAAGCCATGGAACAGCCCAAACACAAGGGTCGCACCCTTGGTCGATGGCTGGAACCCGAACCAACGCTGGAAGGCGCCAAGATTGTCCAAAGCCTTATAGACGACCGATAGGCCAATGATCGCATCAACCAGATAGCTGGAGACCGACACGCCGGTGAGCACGCCCAGGAGCAGGGTGGTGGAATGGCCGATGGCGAACAGCGTCACATACGCGCCGATGTCCTTCATCCGGTAGAGGAAGAAGATCACGCCGAACAGGAACAGCAGGTGGTCATAGCCGGTGACCATGTGCTTGGCCCCCAGATAGACGAACGGCCAAAACAGGAAGCCCGTGGTCTCCTGGATGTAGCCCTTGTCGCCTTCGGCCACCCCATGGGCGAACGCCGGGGCCAAGACGCCCGACATCAGCAGTGCGGCTGCGGCGAAGAGCAAGAGCCTGGCCATGGAAGCGCCGCGCCAGGCCGGCGCGCCATGCGAGACAAGAGGGCTCATGGGATCCTTTCGGGGTGGCGGGGAGAAAAGCGCGATCGAAACCAGTCGCGCGCCGGGACTTCCCAGGCGGCGTGGAGCACGAAGGCGGACAGGATGCAGAGCGGCAGGAACAGCGCCGCTTCCCACAAGGGCATGCGGTAGCTGCTGTCGATCCCCGACAGCACGGTCGCGGCGTTCTTCCAGATCACCAGCATCGGCAGGTGCAGAAGATAGAGGGCGAAGGACGCCTCGCCCGCCCGGACGGCCAAAGGGTGGCCCAGGATCTTCAACGGGCCCGTGGCGCTGAGCCAGGCCAGGCCCAAGACCAGCGGACCGGCGAGGGCGACGGTGACGCGCTCGTCGATCCGCCACTGCATGGCCGTCAGAAGCACAAGGGCTGCGATGACCACCACCAGACGCGAAAGGCTGCGGCCAGGTTGGATCCGCAGGCCAAGCTGCTGCAGTCCGATCCCGTAGAGGAACGGCGCAGGGATGCGCATCACGCCCAGCAGGGAGTCGGCATGGGTGACGATCTGGCCGAACCGCCACTGGTAGAGCTGGTCCATGATCACCAGCACCAGGCCGGCCGCCAGGAGCGTCACCCAGGGCTTGCGGCCCGCCTTCAGGCCCACGAAGGCAAATAGCGGAAACGCCAGATAGGCCGCCCATTCGGCCGATAGCGACCAGGCCGGCCCATTCCACTCCGAAGGGGGGATCACGGGAAGCCAGGCCTGAGTGAGCGTCAGCTCCATGACCCAGCGCGACAGCGAATAGCGCTCGGCGTCGAAAGGCTGGCGCAGTGCGATCGCCAGTCCGGCCACCCCCGTCATCAGCAGCAACATGGCCAGATGGTTCGGATAGATCCGCGCCAGCCGCGCGACCAGGAAGCGGCGGTGGTTATAGCGACCTTCGCGATAGGCCTCGCCATAGGTGTGGGCCAGCACGAAGCCCGACAGGATGAAGAAGATATCCACCCCCAGCCGAGCCCGCTCGATGATGGCGATGGGGGGCGCGTCCGGCGACAGCATGACGATCTGGAGGTGGAACAGGACCACGCCCAGGGCGAGCAGGAACCTTATGCTGGTCAGGGCTGGAAGGTTCTGGGCCGCGTACGAGCCTCCCGCGGAGGCCAGAGGCGGTGGCCGGCCTGCGCCTCTTTGGGCCGTGAACAAGGACATGATCTCCATCAGGCGGACGGCTCGGGCGGTGTCGGATCACGCAGGTCTTGGAGGGATGGCCGGGCCCAAGACTGACGGGCCCTGGAGAGCCGCGGCGGTCGAGCGAGCGGGGGACACCTCGGCGGCGAGAGGGGAGCCCCCTTCCCAGGCTGGGGAAGGGGGCTTGCAGCCGGGGGCTGGGGTGGACCCGGCTGCGGACGTCGGAGCCTTGCGGGGGAAAGGGCATGGCTCCGGCGCTCTCCTAGGCGGCTGACCCTGTCCGCCGGCCCCGGCGCAGGACCAGGCCGCAGATGGCGGGCAGCACGAACAGGGTCAGGGCCGTCGAGGTGATCAGGCCGCCGATGACGACGGTGGCCAGCGGCCGCTGGACCTCCGCCCCGGTGCCGGTCCCGATCGCCATGGGTACGAAGCCGAGCGAAGCCACCAGGGCGGTCATCAGAACGGGTCGATAGCGCTCCAGTGCGCCGTCAATCACCGCCCGGTCGACCCCCATCCCCTCCTCGATGTTGCGGCGGACCGCCGCGATCAGCACCAGGCCGTTGAGCACCGCCACGCCGGAGACGGCGATGAAGCCGACCGCCGCGGAGACCGAGAACGGGATCCCGCGCAGGAAGATTGCGAAGATCCCGCCCGCCAGCGCCAGCGGTACGGCGGTGAACACCGTGCCGGCCAGGGCCGCGCTGCGCAGGGCCAGATAGAGGACGCCGAAGATCATCAGGAAGCAGACAGGGACGATCAGGCCCAGGCGCTGGGACGCGGCCTGGAGGTTCTGGAACTGGCCACCCCAGGCGATGTACGAGCCGGCCGGGACGCGCACCTGTTGGGCGATCTTCTTTTGGGCCTCGTCGACGAAGGAGCCCAGATCGCGCCCCTCGACATTGGTCTCGATATAGATCCGGCGCTTGCCATTATCGCGGCTGACCTCGTTGAGGCCTTCGGTGAAGTGGAAGCTGGCCAGCTGACGCAGCGGAGCCGAGGCGCGCGGCCCAACGCCCGTTTGCGGCAGCATCACCGGAATGGCGCCCAGCGCGTCGAGGTCGTCGCGCTTGGCGTTGGGCAGGCGCACCACGATGTCAAAGCGCTTGTCGCCTTCGAACACCTGGCCAGCCTCGCGCCCGCCGAGTGCGGCCGAAACCGTGTCGGCCACATCCTGCACCGTCAGGCCGTAGCGGCCGATGGCGTCGCGATCGAACTTGATGTCGAACGTCGGGAAGCCTTCCGTCTGGGCCACGCGGGTGTCGGCCGCGCCAGGGATGCTGCGCAGGACCTTGGCGATCTGATCCGCGGTGGCGGTCATCTGGCCCAGGTCGTCGCCGTATAGCTTGACCGCCACGTCGCTGCGCACCCCGCCGATCAGCTCGTTGAAGCGCATCTCGATGGGTTGGGTGGCGTCGTAGAAGTTGCCCACGATCGGCTCGGTGACCTTGCGGATCCGCTCGACCACCTGCTCCTTGGTCTTCACGCCTTGAGGCCAGTCCTTCTTGGGTTTGAGGATGACGTAGTTGTCCGAGGCGTTCGGCGGCATCGGGTCGGCCGCGAGGCTGGCGGTGCCGGCCTTCGAATAGACCGTCTCGACTTCCGGCAATTGCAGGATCGCCCGTTCGATCGGCAGATCCAGCTCGACGGACTTGTCGATCGACGTCGAAGGGATGCGGACCGAGGACAGGTTGAGGTTCTGCTCGTCGAGCGAGGGCATGAACTCGCGGCCCACGAAGCCGAAGGTGATGACCGCCAGGGCGAACACCCCCGCCGCCGCGCCGATGAACGGCCAGGGACGGTCGACGGCGCGGCGAAGCCACGGCGCGTAGGCCTCCTTGGTCTTGGCGACGATGAAGACTTCCTTCTCCGACACCTTGCCGCGGATGAGGATGGCGGTCATCGCCGGCACGAAGGTCAGCGAGAGCACGAAGGCCGAGGCCAGGGCCAGCATCAAGGTGATGACCATCGGCGAGAACATCTTGCCCTCCACGCCCTGGAAGGTCAGGCACGGCAGGAAGACCAGGAAGATCACGATCTGGCCGAACACCGAGGGCCTGACCATTTCCTGAGTGGAGCGCAGCGACACCTCCAGGCGCTCCTGAAGCGTCAGGATCCGCCCTTCATGATGCTGTCGCTCGGCCAGCCGGCGCAGGGTGTTTTCGACGATGATCACCGCACCGTCGATGATCAGGCCAAAGTCGAGCGCGCCCAGGCTCATCAGATTGCCCGAGATCTTGAAGGCGTTCATCCCGATGGCGCTGAACAGCAGCGACAGGGGAATGACCAAGGTGGCGATCAGCGCCGCACGCCAGTTGCCCAGCATGAAGAACAGGATGGCGACGACCAGAAGCGCGCCCTCGGTCAGGTTGCGCGCCACCGTGGCGATCGTGGCCTCCACCAGCTGCGAGCGGCTGAGCACCACCTCGGCGGTCAGGCCTTGGGGCAGGGTGGTGACGATCGTCTCGAGCTTCTTGGACGCCGCCGCCGCGACTGTCCGGCTGTTTTCGCCGACCAGCATCAGCACGCTGCCGACCACCATCTCGTGGCCGTCGCGGCTGGCCGCGCCGCGGCGCAGCTCGCCGCCGACATTGATCCGCGCCACGTCCTGCAGCAGCACCGGCGTGCCGCCGCGCGTGGCGATGACCGCGCGGGCGATTTCGTCGGCCGAGCGGATGCGGGCGTCGCCGCGCACCATGTAGCTCTCGCCCGAGCGCTGGATGAAGTTGGCGCCGACTGAGAGATTGGCCCGTTCCAGGGCGTCGCCCAGCTCGCTGTAGGAGATGCCGTAGACCCCCAGCTTGGCCGGATCAGGTTCGACCACGTACTGTTTGACGAAGCCGCCCAGGGAGTCGACGTCGGCGACGCCCGGAACGCTGCGCAGTTGCGGGCGAACGATCCAGTCCTGCACCGTGCGCAGATAGGCCAGGCGCGAGATCTCGTCGCCCAGCCGCTCACCGTCCTCGGTCAGGAACGCGCCATCGCTCTGCCAGCCGGGTTTGCCGTCCGTAACCTTCGCGCCCTTGCCTTCGGGGTTCTTGAAGTCCACCGCATAGTGGACGATCTCGCCCAAGCCGGTAGACACCGGCCCCATCTGCGGCTCGACCCCTTGGGGGAGGTTCGGACGCGCCTGAGCCAGGCGCTCGGACACCTGCTGACGCATGAAGTAGAGGTCGGCGCTATCCTTGAAGATCGCCGTGACCTGGGAAAAGCCGTTGCGTGAAAACGAGCGGGTGCTCTCCACGCCGGCCAAGCCCGCCAACGCGGTCTCGATGGGAAAGGTCACCCGCTTTTCGACCTCCACCGGACCCAGGGTGGGAATGACGGTGTTGATCTGCACCTGCTTGTTGGTGATGTCGGGCGTGACGTCGATCGGAAGCTTCCACAGCTGCCAGACGCCGAACACGGAGATGATCGTCACAATCGCGAGGACAATCCATCGCGACCGGACCGAGAACGAGAGGACCTTGTCGATCATTCCTCGTCACCACCCTTGACGATTTCGGCCTTCAGCAGGAAGGCGTTGCGCGTGGCCACCGTCTCGCCGGCCTTCAGGCCCGAGACGACGAGCGCGCGTCCGCCGCTGCGCTTGGCCACGACCACCGGCCGAACCCCGAAGGCGCCGGCGGTGCGGACAAAGACGACGTCGCGGCCGCCCATCGACTGGATCGCTTCATCGGGAACGATGAACCCGGCCCCGCCGCTGGCCTGGCCGGTGATGATCGCCTGAACAGCCTCGCCGGGAACCAGCGCCGCGCCGCTCACGGTGAGCAGCACGGTGGCCGATCGGGTCTCGGGGTTGAGCGTCGGGGTCACAGAGCGAACGACAGCCGGAAAGTCCGAACCGGCGGCATTGCGCACGGTCGCGGCGGCGCCGACCGAGATCTGGGCGGCGTCCTGAGGACTTACGGCCACTTCGATCTGAATGGCGCGGGCGTCGGCGACCCGGAAGAGTTCGCTCTCGGGCTGGACGAAGGCGCCCAGGACCGCCGGGGCGGCGGTGATGCGCCCGCTGATCGGGCTGATGACGGTGACGCTGCGACCATCGTTTGAGACCCGCGCGGCGCCCGCCGCGGCGCGCGCGCCGGCGGCTTCAGCGCGAGCCGCGTCGGCTTGCGCCCTGGCCGTCTCGAAGTCCTGGCGAGAGGTGACGCCCTGTTCGAACAGGGTCTTTTCCCGGGCCAGGTTTGACACCGCCAAGGCGGCCCTGGCTTCGGCCGCGCCCCGCTGGCCGGCGACGAGCGCTGCGTCACGGCTCTCCACCAGCGCCAGCGTCTCGCCAGCGCGGACCGGCTCGCCGATGCGCTTGAACACCCGCATCACCGTGCCGGCGGAATGAGCCGTCAGGACGGCTTCCCCGCCCGGGGCGGCGGCGACGCTGCCCGAAGCCTGGATCTGGCCGCCGAAATCGCCGGCCGACACCGTCTGCAGGCCGATGTTGGAGACCTTCAGATAAGCATCCTCGACCTTGACCTCGACGGGGCCGGTCTCAGCCGCGGGCGCGGCAGTAGGCGCTGGCGGCGCCTTGGTCGTCAGCTTGGCCAGGCCAAAGCCGGCGCCCAGCAGCGCGACGGCGGCGACTCCGAGCAGGAGATTGCGCGGTCCGGCCGCGGAACGGATAGCCATACTTCTATTCTCCGAAAGGGGCGCGGCCGGCGAGGCGGGCCAAGGTGGCCTGGGCGCGTACCCGCGCCACACGCGCATCAAGGGTGGCCCCGCGCGCGCTGGTCAGGGCGCGCTGGGCGTTGAGGACTTCCACGAGCGGGGTCTTGCCGGACTCGTAGCCGAGGCGGGCCAGGCGATAGGCCTCGTCGGCGGCGGCTTCTGATTGCTTGGAGGCCCCCAGGCGACTGACCGCGGCGTCGGCCTGAGCGCGCGCCGAGCGCCAGTCGGCCTCGGCCCGCAGTCGGGCGTCCTGGAACCGCGCGTCTGCCGCGTTGGCTCGCGCCGAGGCGGCCGCGACGTTGCCGCGGTTCTGATCGAAGACGGGGAACGGCAGCGAAACGCCCGCGATGAGCGCGGTGGCGTTGTCGCCGCCAAAGCCCTGGCCATTCAGTCGGCGCACGCCCAGTGAAGCGGTGAGGTCGGGAACCGCGCGGCGACGCTCGGCGACCACCTCGCGGCTGGCGGCCTCGCGTTCGGCCTGCGCCACCTGCAAGGCGGGCATGTCAGCCGGTGGAATGGCGTCTGCGGTTTCGGGCAAGGCGGGCGCGTCGAGTAGGCCCCCCGAAAGGCTGGTGTAAGGCTCGTTCGCGCCGGCCAGGGCCGACAGTCGGGCCAAGGCTTCGATGGCGTCGGCGCGGGCCGCCTCGGCGTCGGCGCGGGCCGAGGCTTCGGCCGCCTGCGCCGTGACCAGGCGTAGATTGGCTTCACGCCCGGCCTCGACAAGGGCGCGCGAGACGCCAAGGTCATCCTGGGAGCGCTTGAGGGCCTGGGCGGTCAACGCGGCGCGGGCCTCCGCGGATTCGGCGCCGGCATAGGCTAGGGCCAGATCGTAGGCGAAATCGGCCGCGGCCTGGCGGCTGCGCGCCTCGGCGGCGGTGACCGCCGCGTCTGCCGCGATGCGTCGCGCCGAGCGCTTGCCGCCCAATTCCAGGGCCTGGGCGACCGAAACCGTGGACTCCATCATGCCCGATCCCTTGTAGGGACCCTGACCCGTGAAGTTTTCGAACTCTAAGCCCACCACAGGATTGGGCCGGGCGCGCGCCTGGGTGGCCAAGCCCTCGGCCTCGCGGATATCGGCCTCGGCTTGCTTCAAGCGGGGCGCGACCTGGCCGGCCTGGCGCAGGAGGTCGGCAAAGGGCGGAGCGGTTTGAGCCCAGGCGGGCGTCGCCGCCGCGGCGGCGCCCCACGCGGCGCACGCGAGGGCGAGGTATGAGAGTCTAGACAGGATACATCCCCAGAGCTTGGCCGACGCGGTGGAGCCGTCAGCCGCCTACTTGCGATTACGCAGGCCCGTGGCGGCGCCCACGTCGCGGGGGAGATTTTTCTAGGGTGGGGTCAGCCCGCCGCGAGGCGCTTGCGCGCCCTGGCGATGCGGCCTTCCAGTGCTTTGATCGTGATGTTCAGGCTGTCGGCCGCTTCCTGGTAGCTGAGGCCAGAAACAGCGGTCAGCACGAGGGCGTTACGAAGATCGTCGGGCAGGTGAGCGATACGGCCCCAGACCTGTTCCAGCGCCAGGCGATGATGGGCTTCAGCCTCTGGATCGGGCGCTTCGACCTCGATGCGGGTGGCGTTCTCGTCCAGTTCGGACGCGCCAAAGAAAAAGGCCCGCACCCGGCGGCGGCGCGCCATGTCGCGCACCCGATTCAGCGCAATGCCGAACAGCCAGGCGCGAAAAGGCCTCTGGCGATCATAGTCCGCCAGCCGTCGCCAGGCCGAGAGGAACACCTCCTGCACGACGTCCTCGACCTCGGAAGTCGGGGCGCCATAGGCGCGGCTCAGCTTGGCGACCGCCGGGCCGTGGTGGCGGAAAAGTTCGACAAAGGCTGAGCGATCGCCTGCGATGGCGCGGGCGGCGAGCGCGGCGTCATCCGGGGCGTCGATCACTTGGCTCCGTCGGACAGCGCCTTGACCAGAGCCGCGTCGTAGGCTGGCCGGTGCTGGGCGTCCAACCCTTCGCGCATTTCAACGACATGCTGCAGGGTGGCGCGCTCGAGTTCGCCCGCCGCGGCCTCGACCTCACGGCTGGCGGCCTCGACCTCCGGCGTCCAGCCTGGTTGCAGGGCGATGGCGCGCGCCAAACGTCCGTTGGCAGCCTTCACGCGCTGTTCGATCGCCGCCCGGCGCGTCTGGTAGGCTTGCTCGCGCGACTCCAATCGCTGGGACTCCTGGGCGCTCAAAGGCACCTGCTCGTGGAGTTCCTGGTGCAGGTCCGTCGAGGTTGGATGGGCCGACTGCAAGAGCCAGTGGGCGGCCGAGACCACCACCGCGCCGGCCGCGCCGGCGATCGCGGCGCTCACCACCATTCGCGTCCAGTTGGCGCGGCTCATCCGGCGGGTCGCGGCGCGAGCAGGTTCGAGGGCGAGGCCGTGAAAGCGGCGGCCGGCCAAAGGGTGGCCACCTCCACTTGCGGCCGCAGCATCAGGCCGAGCCCGCTGGTCGTCGCCCCGCCAATCAGGGTCGCCACCAACAGGCAGGCCGTCAGTTGCCGCCACTCACGGCGCGATTCAATCGTCTTGGGCGCGGGCTCACCGGCTAGCCGCAAGGCCAGGGCGTCAACCGCCTGAACGGAAAGATCGACGCGTGCTTTGCCCGCGTCCTCCAACCATTTATCGATATCATTCATCGCAGTTCTCCACGAACGCCATCAATCGCCGGCCACGGCTGCGCGTCGAGCGTTTTGTCACCCATACAACGCGCGAGCGCGAGCGCGAGCGCGTGCTTCGGGTCGGCATTGGTGCAGCTCATCAACAGGCGTCTCACGTCGGCCAAACCCGAAGGCGTTCTCTAGGGTTTACGCATCCGGTCGGTCTCACCCGCGCCGCTCTAGGGCGGAATGCGTCCTGCGTCAGCCTCGGTGGCGATTCAGGCGGCGCCCATCTCCGTCGCTACGATGGACTTAGGGTCCGATATAGGGTAGGGGGGTATGATATATGCGAACCTGAGGCGGCCGTGGCCCACACCCTTCGAGACAAGACCAAGCTTCTGAACCGGGTCCGGCGCATCAAGGGCCAGGTCGAAGCGATCGAACGCGCCCTCGACGAGGAGAAGGAATGTGCCGCTCTCCTGCAGCTCATCGCCGCTTCGCGCGGCGCGATCGGCGGTCTGATGGTCGAAGTCGTCGAAGACCACATCGCCTGCCACCTCGCCGACCCGGCCCTGACGCCTGAGGCGCGAAAACAAGGCGCCGACGAGCTCATCGACGTCCTGCGATCCTATTTGAAATAGCACTGGAACGACCATGTCCGCACCGCAAGACCTCGCCGACGCGGCTGAGGCGCGCACGATCGCGCCAGCCGCGCACCGTTCCGCCAAGGGGGCGGACACGCACCATGGCCACGACCACGATCACGATCACGATCATGATCATGATCATGATCATGACGAACACGGCCACGACCATGACCATCCGTTCGAGGTCGCCGAAGCCGTCCGGATCGGGCTGGTGGCGCTGGCTGCGCTTGCCGTCTGGTTCAAGCTCTGGGAGCCGCTGACAGCCGTCAGCGTGATCGGCGTCGCCGGCCTGGCGATCGGCGGGTGGCCGATCTTCAAGGAGGCGTTCGAGAACATCCTGCAAAAGCGGATGACCATGGAGCTGTCCATGTCGATCGCGATCGTCGCGGCCGCGGCGATCGGCGAATTCTTCACCGCGCTCGTCATCACGCTCTTCGTTCTGGTCGCTGAAGTGCTCGAAGGCCTGACAGTGGGGCGCGGGCGTAAGGCCATCCGTGATCTCTTGGAGTTCCTGCCGCGCGAAGTGTCGGTGCGACGCACCGGTCAGGTCTCCACGATCGCCGCCGAAGATCTCGGCGTCGGCGACGCGATCCTCGTCTCGCCCGGCGGCCGGATCCCGGTCGATGGCGTTGTTCTCGAAGGACACTCGTTCGTCGACGAGTCGCGCATCACCGGTGAATCCATGCCGGTGGAGAAGCTCGCGGGCTCGGCAATCTTCGCCGGCTCCATCAACCAGTCGGGCGCGATCGAGATCCGCGCCGACCGCATCGGCCGCGACACCAGCTACGGCAAGATCATCGAGGCGGTGGAGCGCGCCGAGCGCTCGCGCGCCCCAGTCCAGCGCCTGGCTGACCGCATGGCGGGCTACCTCGTCTATTTCGCGATCGGCTCGGCGGCGCTCACCTACGCCATTACCCGCGATCTCTACGCGACGATCTCGGTGATCATCGTAGCGGGCGCCTGCGGCATCGCGGCGGGCACGCCGCTGGCGATTTTGGGGGGCATCGGCCGATCCGCGCGCCTTGGCGCGATCATCAAGGGCGGCGTCCACCTGGAAACGCTCGGCCGTGTCGACACGGTCGTCGTCGACAAGACCGGGACCCTGACCTTCGGGCGGCCCGAAATCCAGCAGCTGTCGCCCGCCTCGGGCGTGGCTGTCGAAGACCTGCTCGCGGCGGCCGCCTCGGCCGAGCTGCGATCGGAACACCCGCTGGGCAAGGCGATCGTGGCGCGCGCCAAGGCCGATGGCCTGGTCATCGTCGAGCCGCAGCGCTTCGATTACACGCCGGGCCGCGGCATCATCGCCTCGATCGGCGGCGCGCGCGTCGTCGTCGGCAACGCCGCCTGGATGCGCGACCAGACGATCGCCTTGCCAGCCGATCTCGCCGATGAGGCGCGGGCGGTGTCTGAGGTCTTTGTCGGGCGCGATGGCCGCTATCTCGGCGCGATCGCCGTCGCCGACACGGTCCGGCCTGAAGCCGGTGACGCCATCCATGCGCTCTGGATGATGGGTCTGAAGATCGTCCTGCTGACCGGCGACTCCGAAGCGGTCGCCACGTCCGTCGGCCGCACGCTCAATATCTCGCATATCGAGGCGGGTCTGCTGCCGGAGGACAAGCTGCAACGCGTGCAGGCGCTGATGCAGCAAGGACGCTGCGTGGCCATGATCGGCGACGGCGTCAACGACGCCCCGGCGCTGGCTCAAGCCAATGTCGGCGTAGCCATGGGCTCGGGCACTGATGTGGCCCAGGAGAGCGCCGATATCGTCCTGCTGGGCAACGATCTGGTGCGGTTCGTCGAGACGCTGAAGGTCGCCAGAAGGACCCGGCGGATCATCTGGCAGAACTTCGCCGGCACCATCGCTATCGATCTGCTGGGCATCGGCCTGGCGGCGTTTGGCCTGTTGGGGCCGCTGCTGGCGGCGTTCATCCACGTGGCCTCGGAAATGGCGTTCATTCTCAACTCCGCGCGGCTCTTGCCGGCGCGAAACAAGGAAGGCGGCGTCGCGACAGCGACCGAAACACAATGAGCGTCAAAGATCCCTGCACCTCTGTTTGCCGGTTCGATGGCCGGACCGGTTGGTGCTTCGGTTGCGGGCGCACGCTGCAAGAAGTGCGCGCTTGGCGCAAACTCCAGCCGCGCGCGCGCACAGTCATCGATCGCGACCTCGCGCGCCGACTGCAGCGGCTGGGCGCGGCCTGACGCCCTGCCGGCGGCTCACGCAAGGCGTCCGCGCCGGCCGTCGGCGGGCCTATTTACGCAGCGTCCAGCGACGACCCTCGTGGTCGGCGGTTTATTTTTCGAGGGCCGTCAGAGCGCTTGAAGCTGCAAGTCGTTCTCAATATGCAGCGCCATGAGCGTCGGCTTGGCCGTGAGGTCAAGGCCGCTCCAGGTCGTCCATCTCCGAGCAAACCGAGGCAGATCCGTGAAGCGTTCGATCTCTTTCCTGACCTTCGCGGCGGGCGCAGCCAGCGCCGCGCCGGCCCTGGCCACCGATCTCAATGTCGCGTTCGAGGTGCCCAAGCTGTCGGTGGCGGAATATCACGCGCCTTATGTCAGCGTCTGGATCGAGAACCCCGACGCGAGTGCGGCCGCCACCCTTTCGATCTGGTTCAAGCCCAACCACGAAAAGTGGCTCAAGGACATGCGCCAGTGGTGGCGCAAGGCCGGACGGACCATGACCTGGCAGGCCGACGGCGTCACGGGCGCGACCCGCGCGCCTGGTCCCCAGAAGGTCGTGTTCAGCGGCGCCAAGGGCGCGCTCAAGGATCTCAAGCCGGGCCAGTACACGCTGGTGGTCGAAGCCGCCCGTGAGGCGGGCGGCCACGAGTCGGTTCGCGTGCCGTTTACCTGGGGCAAGCCCGGCAAGCCTGTCACCGTAAAGGGCGCGACAGAGCTGGGCGCTGTCACCGTGTCGGTGAAGTGAGGGCAAGGCGCATGAACCGATCCATGAGCCGCCTGTTCGCCGTCGCCATGGGCGCGGCGATCCTGGTTCCCGCCGCCGCCCAGGCCGCACGAAACTGGGTGTTGCCGTCGTCGACCGTGCTGTCGGGGCCCAACGCCTGGGTGACGGTGGACGCGGCCAGTTCAGACGAACTTTATATCCCCGGCCTTCGACCGCTCCCGCTGACCTCGATCACGGTGCTGGACGCCGATGGTCAGCCCGTCGCGCTGCAGGGCGCGATCATGGGCAAGCTGCGCTCGACCCTCGACGTGCAGCTCGCCAAGCCGGGCACCTACAAGATCGCCTCGGTCACGACGTCGGTTGTCGCCAGCTGGAGCGAGAACGGCGAGACCAAGCGTTTCCGCGGGACCGAGGAGGACTTCGCCAAACAGGTCCCCGCCAGCGCTGAAGCCTTGAAGACCATCCGGTCCGTCAGCCGCAGCGAAAGCTTCGTCACGCGCGACACCCCCACCAGGGCGGCCCTAAAGACCACAGGTCAGGGCCTGGAGATGGACGCGATCACCCATCCGTCCGACGTCGTCGTTGGCGAGGTCGCCAGCTTCCGCTTCCTGCTGAACGGCAAACCGGTCGCAGGCGTCGAGGTGGTGGCCATGCGCGGCGGCGACCATTGGACAACCAAACCCGCCGAGTTGAAGGTCAAGACCGGGCCTGACGGCGAGTTCAAGATCACGCCGCCCGAAGGCGGCGTCTGGTGGATCAGCGCCAGTGTGCGCACGGGCGAAAGCGTTCGCGGCCCGGGCCCCGGCGGGCAACAGGGGCCGGCTCAACCTCTGCCCGGCGATGGCTACAGCGCCAGCTACACCGCGACGATCGAGGCTCAGCTGCCTTAGCGGAAAAGCCGCTCGGCCTGAGCCAGGGGGCCTATTTGTTGTAGCGCCGGATGACGGTCTTCAGCTCTTCGGCCCCTTGGACACGGTCGGCGTCGGAGAGGCCCGGGGCCGAGACGTGGGCCTCAAGGTGTTCGACGACAACCTCGTCGAGGAAGCCGTTCACCGCGCCGCGGACCGCAGCTGTCAGATGAAGAATCTCGGCGCAGCCCGCGCCGTTTTCCAAGCCGCGTTCGATCGCGGCGACCTGGCCGGCGATCCGCCGGATGCGCGCGATCAGTTCTGGGGATTGGACCTGGAGGTGAGCCATAGGCTAGCCCCATAGCCTATGGCGCGGCCCTAGGCGAGTAGCGCTTTTCGACGCCGGTCCCGCACGGGCGCCACCTTTTCGACTTCAGGCGATAGGCCCGGTCACCAGGCAAAGGGGCGCAGGAACGGGATCGGGCCCACAGACTTGGCCAGCAGAGGGCCGTCTGCACCGCGCCGGCGCAGGGACACGCGCACTACCGTGCCGTCGCTTAGCGCCAAGCGGCAGGTCGGCTGGACCAACGCCGCGGTGATCGTCTTGGCGCTCGCTTCGATGACGCCTTCGGCCGAACAGCCTCGGCGGCGCAGGGTGACCACCAACGTGTAGCCCACTTCGTGGGTGATCGCGCCGATGCGCAATCGCCCTTCGCCAGACAGTCGCGAGACTACCGGCATGATGCGTTGGCGAGACGTCTGACCTTGGCGTCTGGGCAGGGCAGGGGGTGTCCGGGCAGGGTGGCGGATCGTGTGGGTGGGGTGCGTAGGGCCATTGCAGACAAAAGCGGTCTCGAACTTGCCCGGGGTCTCAATGCCCGGCCGGCAATCGACTTACGCAGCAGCGCGGCGGCGCCCTCGACCTGGCAGTGACGCGCTCACTGAGGATTGTCCGGCCGCCCAGTGAGGCGCCCGCGCAGTTGACCGAAAAACGGCCAGCGGAAGCTTTCGCGCATTTTTAGCAGGCCGGGCGAGGGGGGCTCCAATCAGCTGCGTAACTGTCAATGAGGCGCGCTTCCGATGCGCCCCGTAACGACGCAGTGCGCCGGTCGCCCGTAGCTCAACTTGGGCTGCGGTTAAAGTCGTTTGCAAGTATATCAAAATATTCAATCAAATTGAACTCACGTGAGTATGATGTTGTGTGGCGCGTCCGTGCGATGGGGCTCGTGATTTAGAGTCAATCGACGGTGTATGGCTTGTCATGTGTTGCGTCTTAAGAGTGTTTTCATTTGCTCGAATCCGCATCATGGTTTGTCGATTCAGTGATCAACTGCGGAGTCGGCTTGTCTCCGGAGTGTCATGTAAAAATAGATTTCATCGTGCTTTGATGTGGGGGTTAGTTGGAATGCTTTGTGCGGTATCGCCGCAATTTGGCAAAATATCGTCCGGAAAAACCGTCGTTTTCGGGGCTAAGCGTTCTGAGCTTGCCTGGTGAATATGTATATACATGACTTGACGGGAGGGGTGCGGGAACGGTGTTCTCGCCTCGTGGCCAAGACCTGCGGACGGCGGGCGGCGCGGAAAACCACGGGGGTTTGATCATGAAAAAGTTCGGCAAACAGCTTCTGCTCGCCAGCGCCTGCGCTGTGTTGGCGCCGCCAGGAATGGCCTTGGCCCAGACGCCAGACAGCGCCGCCGTCGACGAGATCGTCGTCACCGGCAGCCGCATCAAGCGCACCGACATCGAAGGGGTCGGGCCCGCCACTGTCATTGGCGCGGCCGAGATCGCCAAGACCGGCATCGTCAATGTCGAAACACTGTTGCAGCGACTGCCGGCCGCGGCCGGTTATGCCGGCGGGCAGGGCAACGCCTACTGGGCGTCGCGGGGCTGGGGGACGGCCACCGTTAATCTGCGCGGCCTGGGCATCAACCGCACGCTGGTCCTGCTCAATGGCCGTCGCCTGGTGAACGGCGGCACCGGCGCCAACAGCGCGCCGGACCTCAACACCATTCCGACCTCGATCATCGGCCGGATCGAAGTGCTCAAGGACGGCGCCTCGGCGGTCTATGGCACGGATGCGGTTGCGGGCGTGGTCAATATCATCACCCGCAAGGATATCGACGGCCTGGAGATTGGCGCGCGTTATGGCGCCAGCGACGATGGAGACGGCCAGGACTTCACCGCCGATCTGGCCTATGGCGTGCGCAACGAGCGGGGCGGCCTGCAGTTCGCCGCCAGCTACCAGAAGACCAAGCCCGTGGGCATGCTGAGCCGCGCCGGCTGCCAGTTGAATGGCGCTTCGGGCTCTTTGATCTGCCTGGGCGGCGGGGCCACCGCCGGCGGCCGCGCCTCACTGCCCAATGGCCAGATCATCAACTTCACCGGCGGCAACGCCTACGAAACCTATAGCGCCGCAAGGCACGGGTTCGACGGCACCAGCTATATCAACGCCGTCAATCCGATCCAGCGCCTGACCACGGGCCTGTTCGGCGACTATCAGGTCACCGACGCCGTCCAGGTCTTCGGCGAGTTCCTCTACACCCACCGCGAAACCGAACAGAGCAGCGCGCCCGGCACGCTGGCCAATTTCGTGGTGGCGGCCAACAACCCCACCAATCCCACCGGCCAGCAAGTCACCCTGATCCAGCGTCGTCTGGTCGAGGGCGGCGCGCGAATGGCGTTCCAGGAAACTGACACCTTCCAGGTGACGGGCGGCGCGCGTGGCAAGTTCGGCGCGGACTGGACCTGGGAACTGGCCGCCAACTATGGCCGCAACAGCGGTCGTGACGGTTTCACCAACATCGCCAACAAGCAGAACGTGGCCAACACGCTGAACACGGCGGTCTGCTCGTTCGCGGCCGGCGCGGCGATCCCGTGCGGCGACTACCTGGGCCCGGGCGACGTTTCGCCGGCGGTGCTCAAATATATCATGGCCACCACGATCGACACGGGGGGCAACGAAACCGTCAACGCCAGTTTCGATACGGCAGGTTCGTTGTTCTCGCTCCCGGCCGGCCTGCTGCAGGTCGCGGCCGGCGCAACCTACCGCAAGGACAAGGGGTGGCGTGACCCGGACAACCTGATTGTCCTGGGCATCGCCAACTCCAACCAGCAAAGCCCGATCCGCGGCGCGGTGGAGGCTGTTGAAGCCTATGCCGAGATCAGCGCCCCGCTGCTGAAGGATCTGCCTCTGATCGAAAGCCTTCGGTTCGATGGCGCCATCCGCTACTCGGACTACAAGCGGTTCGGCAGCGACGTGAACTACAAAGCCGCCCTCGACTGGTCGGTGGCCTTCGGTCTTCGCGCCCGCGCCACCTGGGGCACGGCCTTCCGCGTGCCCAATGTCGCTGAGCTGTTCAGCGGCGTCACGCAAGGCCAGCTGACCACGAGCGATCCGTGCAGCCGCTATTCGACCAGCACCAACACCGTCCTGGTCGCCAACTGTCAGGCCGCGGGTGTGCCGGCTGGGTATAGCCAGCCCACCAACGCCATTCTCACCACGACCGGCGGAAACCTGAACCTGACGCCCGAAGAGGCCGAGACCTTGACCCTGGGCCTGGTCTGGGAGCCGCGGTTCGTCTCGGGCCTGGCCTTCACCCTCGACTACTTCAAGATCGACATCGACAACGCGATCCGTTCGATCGCCGGCTCGACCAAACTGTCGGTCTGCTACAACACGCCAAGTCGCAACCACCCGTTCTGCACGGCGGACAATTTCACCCGCAACACGCTGACCGGCGAGATCAACTTCCTGTCCTCGCAACAGGTCAATGTCGGCGCGGAGTCGACCAGCGGTTACGACGCGGCGGTCACCTACGGCTTCGACGTGCTCAGCCGCCGGGCCACCTGGCAGGGCAGTGTGACCTACCTCAAGGACTACACGATCATTCCCTACCCGGGCGGGGCGCCGATCGTTTATCGCGGCCACATCGGCGGCGGTAACGGCGGCTACCCCAAGTGGCGCGGCCTCACGAGCATCTCGATCGAAGATCCCAAGTGGAGCGCCAGCTACACGGTTCAGTGGATCGGCAAGGCGACGGATTTCAACGCCGCCCCCACCGCGATCGGCTACCGCACGCCGAACGTCTTCTACCACAACGCCCAGTTCGCCTATCGCGTGAAGGAGAACGCGACCCTGGCCGTCGGCGTCGACAACCTCTTCGAGGAAAAGGCCCCGTACCTGCCCAGCTACACGGACGGCAACACCGACACCATGACCTACGACCTGGTCGGGCGGCGCGGCTACGTGAGCATGAAGTACAAGTTCTAACCCCCTTGGCGCGCGCCGTCGCCGCATGGGCGGCGGCGCGATCCTCAATCTTCGAGACCATCCCAGCCCGCGCGCCAAAAGCGCGGACCCACACGAAAGGGTACCCCCGTGAGACTAGCCGCTGCTCTCCTGATCTCGCTGGCCCTGCCGGCCGCCGCACTCGCCCAAACGAGCGACGCTCACCAAGGCCATGCGCACCCGCATGCAGCCGTTGCGCCCAAAACCACTGTGCCGGCCACGGCCGTGGCCCCGTCCTTCGTCCAGCTGGCCACCAATGTCGAGGTGATCCCCAACCTGGAGGCCGCGGTCAAATCCCAGGCCGCGACCATGACCCACGAGGGTCTGTTTGGACCGCTGCTGTTCGCCGAGCAGACGCGCGCCTTCTTCATCGAGCTGCAGCCGGGCATGTTCCTGGCCGAGCACCCGCATGACATCGGCAGCATCATCTACACCGTGCGCGGTAAGTGGGTGCTGGCCAGCGAAGGCAAGCGCCAGGTCATGGAAGCCGGCTCGCTGTTCCGCTTCGGCGACAAGATGCCGACCGGCTGGGAAGACCCGTTCGGCGAACCGGCCCTGCTGCTGGTCGTCAAGCCCAAGGGCGAGAGCACTAGCTTCGATCTCTTCAACCGCAGCATCAAGGCGATGAAGACCTCGACCGAGAAGGATCGCGCCAAGGGCATGGCCTTCTACTACAGCGAGCTGAAGCCTGACGATCCGGCCCTGGCCTTCGCCCGCAGCGTCAACCCCGACTTCGACGCCGTCCTGAAGATCAAGCCCTGATGCGCAGCTCGCCCAAGCAAGGTTCGCGGGCCCTGTCGGCCGCGGTGGCGGCGCTGGTGGTGGGAGCGGCTTGCGCCGCTTCCGCTCAGGCGCACCCCGGGCACGCCAAGGTCACGCCGGTCGCCTGGAAGACGGTCGCATCGGTGGATCTGGCCGCGTTCAACAAGGACCTGGTCGCCGGCAAACCGACGATGGACGTGGCGGTCTATGTGCCGTCCAACTTCGACCCGGCGTTCAAAAAGATTTCCGTCGAGCAGATGATCGACGGCATCCGCGCGGCCAAGGAGATCTATGCGCCCACCGGCGTCCAGATCAAGCTGGTGTCGGTCAAGACGGGGGTCATTGATCCTCGGTTTCTGTCGATCCAGGCCAACGAAATCCCGCGGGTGCCCGACACCGAGTATCTCAACTCCTACGAGGCCAGCAAACGCCATCCCACAGAGCTGACGCAGATGGCGCGCGAGGCGTTCGAAAGCGTGATCGAGCCTGACAAGGACAACACACGGACGCTCTATTTGATCGGCCTGCAGGACGTGATCATGCCGTTCCTGGAACTGGCCGAAGGCCGCAACTGGACGGTGAAGATGGTGCGGACCGGGGGGCTCTCGTTCCCGTCCTACTCTTACTACAACACCATCCCAGAGGCCTATCGCGGAGCCATCACCATCACCAACCTGTCCACGCCCGGACGGGCGCGCCGGACGATCGCCCATGAGATCGGCCACAAGGTGATGAACGTCAGCCATGAGTACAAGACGACCTCGCCGGCCCATGAGGTGTACGCCGACGGCGGGCTGATGCTGTACGGCACAGGCGTGGATGTGCCAGCGGGCGAGGCTGGTCGCTGGCATCTGGAGCGCCTCTTGGCGTCGCCTTACCTCTACCGGCTGCGCAGTGACGGGACCAAGCAGTGGAACCCCGACTACAAGGAGGGCGGCCACTACTACGACCCGCTGTACGGCCAGAAGGCCGTCCAATTCCCGGGCCAGTCGAAGATGGATCCCAACTGGTGATCTGCGGCCGGTCGCGCCCCTCGGTTCGCCCTTGTGCGGCCGCCTTGGCGGCGCGACCGGCCCATCGCGTCTTGATCCCGCGCGACCTAGAGCGCCGGGAGCACGGAAGATTCGGGACCAGGAGCCCACCGCGCGTGACCATCGATCAGCCCGAGAAGTCCTTGATCCGGCGCATCCGGTCGGAGATTTCCGATCACATCCTGTCGGGAGACTGGCCGCCGGGCTACCGCATCCCCTTCGAGCACGAGCTGACAGCTCAGTATGGCTGCTCGCGCATGACCGTGAGCCGCGCCCTCGGCGCGCTGGCGGAAACGGGATTGATCGAGCGCCGTCGTAAACTCGGCACCTTCGTGGCCCGCCCGAGAACCCATTCGCTGGTGCTGGACGTGCCCGACATAGCCGCCGAAGTGATCGCCCGCGGCGAGACCTACGCCTACGAACTTCTGTCCCACACGATCCGCACCGCCACCCAGGCCGACCTGGAACACCTGGATCTGGATCGCCCGGTTCGGGTGCTGGTCATGCGATGCCTGCATCGCGCCGGCGGTAGGCCCTACGGCTTCGAGGAACGCGTGATCAATCTGGAGGCGGCGCCCGAAGCCGAACGGGCGGACTTCAGCGCCGAGCCTCCCAACAGCTGGCTTCTGGCGCACGTGCCTTGGACCCAGGCCGAACACCGCATCAGCGCGGTAAACGCCGCACGCGCCAGCGCCGCGATCCTGGCCATCGCCATCGACACCGCCTGCCTCGTCGTCGAACGGCGCACCTGGCGCGGCTCCGACAAGATCACGCACGTTCGGCTGACCTATCCGGGCGACGCCTACGACTTGGTCGCGCGCTTCTCGCCGCGACCCAACCCGCCGACGGCCTGACACGGTCGGGGCTCTCTTCTTTCCTTCTCTCTGACTAACCCCAACTGGAGTTCCCAATGCGCAAGTTCCTCGCTCCGCTCGTCCTGGCCACGACCCTGCTGTCGGCCCTGCCGGCCGCCGCCCACGACGAGCTGCCGATCGACGGCCAAGTCACGGCCGTGACCGCCACGGCCATCAAGGTCAAGACCAAGGACGGCCAAGTCGCCACGCTCGACGTCGACAACAACACGCGGGTGGAGCAGGGCGGCAAACGCGTCGGTCTGAAGGACCTGAAGGTCGGCCAAACGGTCAAGGCTCTGGGCTACGGCGACAGCATGACCGACCTGGTCGCGATCGACGTGACGATCCTGGCCCCCGCCAAGGGTCGCTGAGCCCCGATCCGCAAACGCCAATCTCGATGATCCCGTGAAAGACCTTTCTCTCACACCGCGGGGCATGGGGCGCGCGACGCTGGGCGTCGTCGTCCTCCTGATCCTCGCGGCCGCCGGTCCGGCCATGGCTCACGGCTTAGGCGGCAAGGACGCCGCCTTCGTCGCGGGCACCACCGGGCCCGACATTATCCCGTTCCTGTACCTGGGGGCCAAGCACATGGTCACCGGTTACGACCATCTGCTGTTCATCCTGGGCGTCATCTTCTTCCTCTATAAGATGAAGGACGTCGGCCTCTATGTGACCCTGTTTTCGCTGGGTCACTCGCTCACCCTGCTGGCCGGGGTGCTGGGCCGGATCGAGGTCAATTCCTACCTCGTCGACGCGGTCATCGGCCTATCGGTCGCCTACAAGGCCTTCGACAACCTGGGCGGCTTTCGAACCCTGTTCGGCGTTCAGCCCAATCCGAAGACGGCCGTTTTTGGCTTTGGCCTGATCCATGGCTTTGGCCTGGCGACCAAGCTGCAAGCCCTCGAGCTGCCGCAGAACGGCCTGCTGACCAACATGCTGGCGTTCAATGTCGGCGTCGAAATCGGTCAGCTGATCGCGCTCACCTTCATGCTGGCCTTCATCATGATCTGGCGCACCCTGCCAGGCTACCGGCGCATGTCCACCGCCGCCAACGTCGTCCTGATGACGCTCGGCTTTATTCTCATCGGCCTCCAACTCGGGGGCCTCGCCTACGGAGCACCGGCCTGATGTCGGACCCCAAGATCCCGGCGGACGCGATCGACGCTGCGTCCCCTTCCAAGCGAACCCTGCTGTATTCGATCGGCGGGGCTGCGATCACCGCGGTGGTGATCACCTTCGCCGCGGTGCTGCCCGCCGAATACAACAAGGATCCGCTCGGCCTTGGCCGCGCCACGGGGCTTTCGCGCCTCTGGGCGCCCGAGGAAATCACCGTCGACGCCAACGCCGCCTCCGGGCCGTCGGCCAGACGAGAGTCGGTGGCGTTCCGCACGGACACCTTCGAAATCCCGCTCGCCGCCAGTGGAGACGAAGCTCGCCGCAATGCGCTGGAGTTCAAGGTGCGCCTGCCGAAGGGCGCCAGCGTCCTCTACAGCTGGCAGGCTGAAGGGCTCGATACGCCCGAGGACCTGATGTTCGACTTCCACGGACACAGCGTGGCGGCCGAGACCAAGGGGCCGGTCAGCGTGGCCAACTACGAGCGCGGCAGCGGCGCGGGGGCCAACGGCGCTCTGGTCGCGGCGGTCGACGGCATTCACGGCTGGTATTTCCGCAACCGGGCCGCCAAGCCGATCAAGATCCGCCTGAAGCTCTCGGGCTTCTACACGCTCATCCCCGGCGGCCAGGAAGGCAACTTGGCGGGGATCCAGCCCGACGCGGCGCCGGCCGCGTCGGGGCGCTAGCCGACTGACGATCACGGTGGTCAATGCAAGGACAACGGACATGACGCGAAAGACCGCAAATCGCCTTGTGCTTTGCCTGGGCGCGGCGCTTGCGATGCTCTCGGCTCCGGCCGGGGCGCACGAGATGTTCCTCAAACCCACGCGCTTTGATCCTGTCCCTGGGTCTACCGCCGTGATCGCGCTTTTCAACGGGACCATCGACAAGAGCGAGAACCCGATCACCCGCGACCGGATGAACCGCGTCCTGGTGATGGCCAACGCCACGACCACCACACCCGACGCGGGCCAATGGCGTGACGACAAGGTCACGTCCTATCTCGACCTGCCGGTCGCCGGGCCGGGGACCTACATCGTCGGTGTCTCGACCAAGGCCAGGATCATTGAACTGTCGGCCGACAATTTCGAGGAATACCTGCGCCACGACGGCATTGAGGACACGCTGAAAGCCCGCGTCGCCGAACATACGCCGCGCACCGCCGTTCGCGAGCGCTATTCCAAGCACGTCAAGACGATCCTGCAGGTCGGTGACGCCCAGACCGACGACTATGCCCGGCCGCTGGGGCTTCCCGCCGAGATCCTGCTGGCGGCCAATCCCGCGACAGTGAAGGCCGGCGACACGCTCGCGTTTCAAGCCCTGCTGAAAGGCGCGCCGATGGCGGACCAGCTGGTCTACGCCAGCTACGAGGGCTTCGAGGGTGAGATCGCCGGTGGCGGCGCGGGCAGGGCCGTTCGCCTGCGCACCGACACCGACGGCAGGGCTGCTTTCAAGGTCACCCGGCCAGGTCGCTGGTTCATCACCTTGATCAACATGCAAAAGGCCAGCGGCGAGGCGACCTACGAGTCCAACTGGTCGACCTTGACCTTCGAAATCCGCTGACCGGATCACCCGTGGTGGGATCGGTCGTTCTCGACAGTCCAGGACGGGACGGCCTGACTGGGCAGGCCCCAGGGCCGATCGCGATGCGATCACGGATCGAGGCGCTCGATGTGCTGCGCGGCGTCGCGGTGCTGGGCATCCTGCTGATGAATATCCAGCAGATGGGACGTCCGTATTTCCTTGGACGCCCCGATCCGCCCGTCGCGCTGAACGCCGACTGGATCGTGTTCATGGTCCAGGACGTCCTGCTCTCGGGGGCCATGCGGGGTCTCTTCACGCTGCTCTTCGGCGCGGGCATGGCCCTGATGCTCCAGGACGCGGATAAGGCTGGGCGGGGCGAACGGGTCCAGGCCTTCGCCACCCGAGCCTTCGCCTTGATGGCGTTGGGTGTCGCCAGTTTCGCGGTGTTGCTCTGGCCCGGCGAGATCCTGTTCGACTACGGCGTCTGCGGCCTGGTGTTGCTGCTGTTCCGCGCCGCCAACCCACGCCTTCTCGGGTCGGCGGCTCTGGTGATCCTGTTGGTGGTTAGCTTGATAGAGGGGGCGCCAGGCCTGACGCGGGCCGGCGCGCTGCGTGCTGGCGAGACTGCGCTGGCCATCCAGACCCAAGGGCGGCCCGTGACTCTGGACCAGGCTGCGGCGATTTTCGCGCGCGAAGACATCGTTTCCAACCAGATCGTGACCGCCCCGGAGCGGCAGGCCGAGCGCCAGGCGCGAACCCATTTCCCGCAGGCCGTGACTTGGAGCTTGCAGCGCTGGATCGCGTCCAACATCTCCTGGCAGGGCGTGCTGCACAAATTGAGGTCGCTGGCCTTCATGCTGATCGGCATGGCGCTCCTGGCGAACGGCGTGCTGACGGCCGAGCGATCCCTTCGGTTCTATGCTGGCTTGGCCGCTGGCGGTTACGCTCTGGGGGCTACGGCGCGGGGCGCCTTGGCGGGGATCGGCTGGCATCACGGCTTCGTACCAGACCCGACCTCCGCCGCATGGCAGGGGTTCGTCTCGGAAGGGGCGCGGCTGTCGATTACGCTGGGTTTGACAGGCTTGGTGCTCCTGGCCTTCAAGCTCGGCTTGCCACGGGTGCTGGGCGTGACCCTGGGGGCGGTCGGGCGTCTGGCCTTGACCAACTACATGGCCCAGTCGGCCATTGCGCTGCTTGTGTTCATGGGTCTTGGCCTATTCGACCGCCTTGGTTTCGCTGAGCTGGCGGCCTTGGCGGGCGTTATTTGGCTGGGGCAGGGCCTCGCCAGTGTTCTGTGGCTCAGGGTCTTCGAGACCGGGCCGCTCGAATGGATCTTGCGCCGCTGGGCCTACGGGCCGCGATGCGCCCAGGTTCGGACCTTGAAGCCATGAATACGGATCAGTGATGACGGCTTTCGATCGACGGACCCTGCTGCGCGGCGCCCTGGGATTAGGCGCTGCCGGGCTTCTGCCGGCCTGGGCGCGGGCGGCCGATCCGGGACGGTCGCCCGCAGCGCTGATGGGCGGGGACATCAAGCTGACGATCGGGCACGCGGCGGCGCGGATCGACGGTAAGTCCGGCCATGCGGTGACCGCCAACGGCACGGTCCCGGGGCCACTGATCCGGCTGAAGGAAGGCCAGCGCGCCCGCATCGCGGTGACCAACGCGCTGCATGACGAGGACACCTCCATTCATTGGCACGGCCTGCTGGTGCCGTTCCAAATGGACGGCGTGCCGGGCGTCAGCTTCCCGGGCATCAAGCCGGGCGAGACCTTCATCTACGACTTCCCGGTCCGGCAGTCCGGGACCTACTGGTGGCACAGCCATTCGGGCCTGCAGGAGCAGGTCGGCCTCTATGCGCCGATGATCATCGACCCGGCCGGCGAAGACCCGATCGCCTATGACCGCGAACACGTGGTGGTGCTGTCGGACTGGAGCTTCCTGCATCCGCACGACCTCTTCCGAAAGCTGAAGGTCAATCCGGGCCACTTCAACATGCAGCGCCAGACGGTCGGCGGCCTGCTGGCGGGCCAGGATCAGTCGCTGAAGGACCGCGCCGCGTGGGCCAAGATGCGCATGGACCCGACCGACATCGCCGACGTCACGGGCTCAGTCTACACCTACCTCGTCAATGGCCACGGGCCGGGCGACAACTGGACGGGCCTATTCTCGCCGGGCGAGCGGGTGCGGCTGCGATTCATCAACGCCGCCGGCATGACCATCTTCGACGTGCGTATTCCGGGTCTATCGCTGGAGGTCGTGGCGACCGATGGCCAGCCGGTGTCGCCGGTCAGCGTCGACGAGTTCCAGATCGCGCCGGCCGAGACCTTCGACGTCATCGTGCGGCCCACGGAGGACCGCGCCTTCACCCTGGTGGCCGAGGCCTCGGACCGTTCGGGCCTGGCCCGCGCCACCCTGGCCCCGCGCGCGGGCATGTCCGCCGCCGTCCCGCCGCTGCGCAAGCGTCCTGTGGCCACGATGAAGGACATGGGGATGGGCGACATGCACCATGGGATGGACATGCCCGGCATGGACATGTCGATGCGCGCCCAGAGCAACGCGCCGAACGTGCCACTGACGCCCGGCGTGCAGACCATTTCGCCCATGCCGGCCGACCGCATGGCCGAGCCGCCGCAGGGCCTGGCTGATGTCGGGCACAAGGTGCTGCGCTATGCCGAACTGGCCAATCTCAACCCGCCCGACGATCCGCGCCCGCCCGAGCGGACGGTCGAGATCCACCTGACCGGCAACATGGAGCGCTTCATGTGGGCGTTCGATGGCGAGGCCTATGGGCCGGTCAAGAAGCCCATCCCGTTCCGGCGCGGCGAGCGGGCGCGGGTGGTGCTGATCAACGACACCATGATGGCCCACCCGATCCACCTACACGGCCACTTCTTCGAGCTGGTCAACGGCAAGGACCGCCAGCCGCTGAAGCACACGGTCAATGTCGCGCCGGGCGGCAAGGTCGCCTTCGACTTCACCGCCAGCGAGCCGGGGGACTGGGCGTTCCACTGCCACCTGCTGCTTCACATGCATGCGGGTATGTTCAACGTCGTCACCGTGCGACCGCTTGAGGGTCAGATGGAAGGGGAGGGCGCGTGATGCTGCTGCTTCTCCTCCTCGCCGCCGGCCAGCACGAGCATCACCAGGCCGCGCCGACGCCCGCGCCGGCTCCGCACGCGGGCCATCGCATGCCCGCGCCGGCCCCCGACCCGCATGCGGGCCATCAGATGGCTCCCTCTCCTATGGCCGACCCTCACGCGGGCCACACCATGGCGGCGCCCGTCGCCAGCGCCGGACCGCCGCCGGTCCCGACCGATCACGCCGCCGAGCGGTTCTACAATCCGCAGGTTATGGGAGCCGCCCGCGCCCAGCTGGCCCAGGAGCATGGCGGCGGCAGTTTCTGGACCGTTCGCGCCGACCAGGCCGAGCACCGGTTCCGCAAGGGCGCGGACGCCCAGGCCTTCGAGGGCGAGGCCTGGTGGGGCAACGACTTCGACAAGTGGGTGATCAAGGCGCGCGGCGAACGCGCCGACGGCAGCGGCTGGGAGAACGGCGAGTTCGAGGCGCTGAAGGCCTGGACGATCGGCCCCTATTTCGACCTCCAGGCCGGCATCCGCTACGACCTGGCGCCCAAGGGGCGAACCTATGCCAGCCTCGGCTTCGAGGGCTTGGCGCCGTACTGGTTCGAGATCCAGGGCGCGGCCTATGTCTCCGACCAGGGCGACGTGTCGGCGCGGGCCGAGGCTTCCTACGACTTGCGTCTGACCCAGAAGCTGATCCTGCAGCCGCGCGTCGAGGCCGATGTCGCCGAGGCCGGCGCGGCGCGGCTCGAAGGCGGTCTTCGCCTGCGCTACGAGTTCAAGCGCGAGTTCGCGCCCTATGTCGGCATCGTCCGTGAGCGGGCCTTCGGACCCGCCGTCGTCATTGGCGAGCGGGCGGGAAGCACGGCGGTGGTGGTCGGCGTCCGCGCCTGGCGCTGAGCCCGCGCGAGACGCTTAGGACGTTATCGAACGGGGGGCGGGCGGGACCCGGCATTCGGAGGGCTGAATACTGGGCAGCTAGCGGTCGGCCTCGATCGTCACGCGCCAAGCCGAGCCCGAGAAGGCGAGGGCTTCGGCGTCGGGGCCGTCAATCCGCACCGCGTCGAGGGGGGCCAAGGTCAGGCTGCCCAACACCGCAGGAGATCGCGCGATCAGCAAGGTGGTCGAGGCTGGGAAGGCCAAGAGGCCATCGCTTTGCAGGTGGACATTGGCGCTGGCGGCGCCGCGACGAACCATGACGTTCAAGTCGACGACAGGCGCAATCAGTTCGGCCTCACAGGCCTCATCACCCTTGAAAGCGAAGGGCCCTGACGCAGCGTCGAGCGTGACGGGCGGACGGCCCGCGATGGACAGGCGCAGGGCGCCGTCCAGCACGGTCAGGATGCGATCGACCTCCGAGAACCTGGAGAACGGACCGCTAGACGACACCTCCGCTATGCTGACGCGCCAGTCGAACTCGAACTCGAACTCGAACTCGAAGTCGAAGTCGAAGGCGGTGTCCGCGGGCGAGGCGGCGACCTCACGGGTGACCCCGCCGCCGTTCTTCCACGGCCGGGCCACCCGATCGGCGGCGCGGAGCAGGGTCGTGGTCAACCCAAGATCCCCGGCAGGTCCAGGCCCTTGTCCCGCGCGCAGTCGAGGGCGATGTCGTAGCCGGCGTCAGCGTGGCGCATGACGCCGGTGGCTGGGTCGTTCCACAGCACGCGTTCGATCCGCCGCGCCGCCGCCTCGGTCCCGTCGCAGACGATGACCATGCCCGAGTGCTGCGAGAAGCCCATGCCGACTCCGCCGCCGTGGTGCAGCGACACCCAGGTCGCGCCCGAGGCGGTGTTGAGCAGGGCGTTCAGCAGCGGCCAGTCCGACACCGCGTCCGAGCCGTCCTGCATCGCTTCCGTCTCGCGGTTGGGCGAGGCGACCGAGCCTGAGTCCAGGTGGTCGCGGCCGATGACGATCGGGGCCTTCAGCTCACCCGATGCGACCATCTCGTTGAAGGCCAGGCCCAGGCGGTGGCGGTCGCCCAGGCCGACCCAGCAGATGCGCGCCGGCAAGCCCTGAAACTTGATCTTCTTGCCGGCCATGTCGAGCCAGTTGTGCAGGTGCGGATTGTCCGGGATCAGTTCCTTGACCTTGGCGTCGGTCCTGGCGATGTCCTCGGGATCGCCCGACAGCGCCGCCCAGCGGAACGGGCCGATCCCTCGGCAGAACAGCGGCCGGATATAGGCCGGCACGAAGCCGGGGAAGTCGAATGCGTTGGCGACGCCTTCTTCCAGCGCCATCTGGCGGATGTTGTTGCCGTAGTCGACGGTCGGGACGCCAACGGCCTGGAAGTCCAGCATGGCCTGCACGTGGACGGCCATCGAGGCGCGAGCGGCCTTGTCGACCGAGGCGGGGTCACGCTCTTTTGCCTCGGCCCATTGGTCCAACGCCCACCCCGCCGGAAGGTAGCCGTTGATCGGGTCGTGGGCGCTGGTCTGGTCGGTCAGCAGGTCGGGCCGGACATCGCGCTTGAAGAGGTCCGGCAGCAGCTCGGCGGCGTTGCCCAGCAGGCCGACCGAGATCGGCGACTTGGCGGTGTTGGCCTCCGCGATCCAGGCTAACGCCTCGTCGACGTTGTCGGTGGACTTGTCGAGATAACCGGTGCGCAGGCGCATCTCGATCCGCGACGGCTGGCACTCGATCGCCAGGCAGGACGCCCCGGCCATCACCGCCGCCAGCGGCTGCGCGCCGCCCATGCCGCCCAGGCCGGCGGTCAGCAGCCACTTGCCCGACAGGTCGCCGGCATAGTGCTGGCGGCCCATCTCGACGAACGTCTCGTAGGTGCCCTGCACGATGCCCTGGGCGCCGATATAGATCCACGAGCCGGCGGTCATCTGGCCATACATGGCCAGACCCTTCTTATCGAGCGCGTTGAAGTGCTCCCAATTGGCCCAGCGCGGCACCAGGTTGGAGTTGGCGATCAGCACGCGCGGCGCGTCGGCGTGGGTGCGGAAGACGCCGACCGGTTTGCCGGATTGCACCAGCAGCGTCTCGTCGTCTTCGAGCCGACGCAGGGTCTCGACGATCTTGTCGTAGCTTTCCCAGTCGCGGGCGGCGCGGCCGATGCCGCCATAGACGACCAGTTCCTCCGGCCGCTCGGCGACGTCGGGGTGCAGGTTGTTCATCAGCATCCGCAGCGGGGCCTCGGTCAGCCACGACTTGGCGGAGAGCTGCCTCCCGGTGGCGGGGCGGATGACGCGGGTGTTGTCGTGGCGGGTCATGCGGAGGCTCCGAAGGCGACGCAGGCCTTGAGGATGTCGTTGAGCGCGGCTTGCAGCGGCGCGGCGCGGGTTTGGTCGAAAGGTGTTGGCCAGTTGCGCTCGTCCGGCGCGACCGGCTCGTCGATGTAGCCGCGGCAGGCCAGTTCCATCTGGATGGCGTGGATGCCCGTCGCGGGCTGGCCGTAGTGGCGCGTGATCCAGCCGCCCTTGAAGCGGCCGTTGGTGACGCGGGAGAAGCCCGAGTCGTCGCAGGCAACCTCGACAGCGGCGGTCAGGGCGTCTGCGCACGACGCGCCACTGTTGGTCCCGAGATTGAACTGCGGCAGCTCGCCGTCGAACAACCGGGCGACATGGGAGCGGATCGAATGGGCGTCGTACAGCACCACTCGGCCATGGATCGCTTTCAACCGGTCCAGCTCGTCAGCCAAGGCCTGGTGATACGGCTGGAAGAACCGTTCGCGACGTTCGGCGGTTTCGGCGTCGTCGGGCGCCTGGCCTTCACGGTAGAGCAGTTCACCGTCGAAGGTTTCAGTGGGGCACAGGCCCGTGGTCGCCTGGCCTGGGTAGAGCGAAGCGCCCGACGGGTCGCGATTGACGTCGATGACAGTGCGCGAAATCGCCGTGCGAACGATGGTCGCCCCCAAGTCCGCCGCGAAGGCGTAGAGCTCAGGGATCCACCAATCAGCGTCCTTGCGGGCAAGCCATGGCGAGGCGAGACGAGCCTCGACCTCGCTCGGGATCTCGGTTCCAGCGTGGGGGATGCTGACGACCAGGGGCGCCTCGCCGCGCGTCACCGTCAGCCAAGTTTCAGAATTCAGGGCGTCGGCCATCGTCACGCGCTGACGCCTGGCAGATCGCCCGCCGCTTCGATCACGGCGCCCGAACGGATCAGCTCGTTGGCCGCCTCCATGTCCGGGTGGAAGTGGCGGTCGTCATCCAGGTGCGGGACCTGGGCGCGGGTCAGAGCGCGGACGGCTTCGAGGGCCTCGCTCGACCGCAGCGGCACGTGGAAGTCGCAGCCCTGGGCGGCGGCCAGCAGTTCGATGCCCAGCACCGCCATGGCGTTCTCGACCATGCCCGAAAGGCGCCGGGCGCCATGGGCGGCCATCGACACATGGTCTTCCTGGTTGGCCGAGGTCGGGATCGAGTCGACGCTGGCCGGATAGGCCTTCTGCTTGTTCTCCGAGACCAGAGCGGCGGCCGTGACCTGCGGGATCATGAAGCCGGAGTTCAGGCCCGGCTTGGGCGTCAGGAACGCCGGCAGGCCAGACAGCGCCGGGTCGACCAGCATGGCGATGCGGCGCTCGGCGATCGAGCCGATCTCGCAGACCGCCAGGGCGATCATGTCGGCGGCGAAGGCCACCGGCTCGGCGTGGAAGTTGCCGCCGGAGAGGGCCTCGTCGGCTTCCGGGAAGATCAGCGGGTTGTCCGAGACGCCGTTGGCCTCGGTCGCCAGGGTGGTCGCGGCCTGGCGCAACACGTCCAGCGCCGCGCCCATCACCTGGGGCTGGCAGCGCAGGCAGTATGGATCCTGGACGCGCTCGTCCTCCTTCAGGTGCGAGGCGCGGATGGCGGAAGCTGCCATCAGGCTGCGCAGGGCGGCGGCGGTCTCGATCTGGCCGGCGTGGCGGCGCAGGGCGTGGATGCGCGGATCGAACGGGGTGTCCGAGCCCTTGGCGGCCTCGGTCGACAGCGCGCCAGTGACCAGGGCCGACTGGAACAGCCGCTCGGCGTCGAACAGGCCCGCCAGGGCGTTGGCGGTGGAGAACTGGGTGCCGTTCAGCAGGGCCAGGCCTTCCTTGGGGCCGAGCGTCAGGGGCTCCAGGCCGGCCTTCTTCAGCGCCTTGGCCGCCGGCTTGCGTTCGCCGTCGACGAAGATCTCGCCGACCCCGATCATGGTCGCGGCCATGTGGGCCAACGGCGCCAGATCCCCTGAGGCGCCGACGGAGCCTTGGGCTGGCACGACGGGCGTCAGGCCCTGGCGCAGCATCACCTCCAGCATCCGCACGGTCTCGACCCGCACGCCCGAGGCGCCCTGCGCCAGGCTGGCCAGCTTCAGGGCCATCATCAGGCGGATGACCGGCACGGGCGAGGGCTCGCCCACCCCGGCCGCGTGCGACAGGACGATGTTGCGCTGCAGGGTCTCCAGGTCCTCGTCGCCGATGCGGACGCTGGCCAGTTTCCCAAAGCCGGTGTTGATGCCGTAGACCGGCTCGCCCTTGGCCAGGATGCGTTCGACGGCGGCGGCGCTTTCGGCGATCACCGGCCAGGCGGTCTCGGCCAGGGTCGCCGTCGCGCCGCGATAGATCGCCTTCCAGTCGGCCAGCGGCACGTCGCCGGGGTTCAGAACAACGTCGGTCACTGGCCTCTCCACACGCGCGCATGGAGCGGATTGAAGCCCATGCGATAGACAAGTTCGGCGGGACGCTCGATGTCCCAGATGGCGAGATCGCAGGCCTTTCCGGCCTCCAGCGTCCCGCAGGTGTTCAGCAGATCCAGCGCCCGCGCGGCCTCGCGCGTCACGCCGGCCAGGCATTCCTCGACGGTCATCCGGAAGAGGGTGGCGGCCATGTTCATGACCAGCAGCGGCGAGGTCAGCGGCGAGGTGCCGGGATTGCAGTCGGTGGCCAGGGCCATCGGCACGCCCGCGGCCCGCAGCGCCGCGATCGGCGGGGCCTTGTGCTCGCGGGTGAAGTAGTAGGCGCCGGGCAGCAGGGTCGCGACCGTGCGCGAGGCGGCCATCGTCGCGACGCCGGCCTCGTCCAGGTGCTCCAGGTGGTCGGCCGACAGGGCGTCGAACTCCACCGCCAGCGCCGCGCCATTCAGGTTCGACAGCTGCTCGGCGTGCAGCTTGACGGGCAGGCCGTGACGGCGCGCCACCTCGAACACGCGGCGGATCTGGGCGGGCGAGAAGCCGATGCCTTCGCAGAAGCCGTCGACGGCGTCGGCCAGGCCGCGCGCGGCGATCGCCGGGATCATGGTCTCGCAGACCAGGGTCACGTAGCCGTCCGGGTCGTCGCGATATTCCGGCGGCAGGGCGTGGGCGCCGAGGAAGGTGGTGCTGACCCCAACGCGGCGGATGTCGGCGAGGGCGCGGGCGGCGCGCAGGCTCTTGATCTCGTCGTCGAGGGAGAGGCCATAGCCGGACTTGATCTCGACCGTGGTGACGCCCTCGGCGATCAGGGCGTCCAGGCGGGGCAGGGCGGCTTGGATCAGCTCATCCTCGGTCGCGGCGCGCGTGGCCCGCATGGTCGAGACGATGCCGCCGCCGGCCCTTGCGATCTCCTCGTAGGAGGCCCCGGCCAAGCGGAGTTCGAACTCATGAGCGCGGTCGCCGGCGAAGACCAGATGGGTGTGCGGATCGATCAGGCCGGGCGTGATCCAGCGGCCTTCGCAGTCGATGGTCTCTTGCGCTTCGAAGACCGGCGCGTCGGCGGCGGGGCCGGCATAGGCGATGTCGCCGTCCAGGCTGGCGACGACGCCACGCTCGATGACGCCCAGCCCTTCACGCTCTGGCGCGAGGGTGGCGAGGCGAGCGTTGATCCAAACTTTGTCGCAGCGCATGTCGAATCCGAGGCATGCGGCCGCCCTTGCGAACCGCTCTCATATGTATATACATATTTTCGACCGTGGGCGTTTGTCTAGTGACCGTGATGCAAAATCTTGAACCGGAAACCCGCGTGGTGTGGTGCCAGAGCGCGCTGCTGGCCGACGGCTGGGCGCGTGACGTGAAATTCACCCTCGCTGAGGGCCGGATCGCCAGGATCGATACCGATGTCGCGCCCGGCGATGCGGCGCGATTGGGCGTTGCGCTTCCCGGCATGCCCAACCTGCACAGCCATGCCTTTCAGCGGGCCATGGCGGGTCTGGCGGAACATCGCGGGGAGGGGAGCGACAGTTTCTGGACCTGGCGCGAGGTCATGTACCGTTTCCTGGAACGGCTGAATCCTGAGGCGGTCCAAGCCATCGCCGCGATGGCCCAGGTCGAGATGCTCGAGGGCGGCTTCACGCGGGTGGGCGAGTTCCACTATCTGCACCATGCCCCCGACGGCGGCGCTTACGACGACCCGGCCGAGATGGCGGCGCGGATGGCGGCCGCCGCCGAAGAGACCGGCATTGGCCTGACCCTGCTACCGGTATTCTACGCCCATTCAGGCTTTGGCGGCGCGGCCCCGACCCCTGGCCAAAGGCGGTTCATCCATGATGTCGACAGCTTCGGCGTTCTGGTCGAGGCCAGCCGTCGCGCCCTGGCCAATCTGCCCGATGCTGTCGTGGGCATCGCCCCCCATAGCCTGCGGGCGGTGACTGCCGAAGAACTGACCGCGATCACGCCCCTGGCGGCGGGCGGCCCCATCCACATCCACATCGCCGAGCAGACCCAGGAGGTTGACGCCTGCCTGGCCGCCACTGGCCAGCGTCCTGTCCGGTGGTTGATGAACCACGCCGAGGTGGACGAGCGTTGGTGTCTTGTCCACGCCACCCACATCAACGCGACCGAGACCGAGCGCCTGGCCAAGAGCGGTGCGATCGCGGGGCTATGCCCGATCACCGAGGCCAATCTCGGCGACGGCGTTTTCCCGGCCGTTAGCTATGTCGCCGCTGGAGGTGCGTTCGGAATCGGCTCTGACTCCAATGTGCTGATCGACGCCGCCGAGGAGCTGCGCATCTTGGAATATGGCCAACGCTTGACGCACCGAGGGCGCAACCTGCTGGCGCTGGGCGCGGGACGCTCGAACGGCGGTGATCTGTGGCGCGCGGCCGGAACCGGCGGCGCTCAGGCGCTGGGCGTGCGCTTTGGTCTGCGGCGCGGCGCGCCCGCCGATTTCCTGACCCTGGATCCGTCGCATCCGGCGATGGTCGGGCGTGCCAATGACGCCCTAATCGACAGTCTGGTTTTCGCCGGCGGGGCCATAGACACGGTCTGGCGTCACGGACGTCAGGTCGTCTCAGGCGGGCGTCACCAGGCGCGCGACGCTATCCAGGCGCGCTATGCCGAAACCTTGAAGGTCCTACTGGCGTGACCGGCCCACTGCATCAGCGCATCCGCACCGATATCGAGGCCAAGATCCGATCGGGCGATTGGGAGCCGGGCTACCGCGTGCCGTTCGAAACCGAACTGATGGCCCAATACGGCTGCTCGCGAATGACCGTGAACAAAGCCATGACCGCCCTGGTCGAAGCCGGGTTGATCGTGCGTCGCAAGCGGGCCGGCTCGTTCGTGGCCCGGCCACGCGTCCACGCGCCGGTTCTGAACATCCCCGACATCCAGTCGGAGATCGTGGCGCGGGGGGAGGCCTACGCCTTTCGTCTGCTGTCGCGGGCGGTACGGGCGGCCGATCGCGACAGTCCCGACGAGATCGAGCTGGCGGCGGGCGGCAAGCTGCTGGAGCTGCAGGGCGTCCATGACGCCGGCGGGCGGCCGTTCGCGCTGGAACGGCGCCTGGTGTCGCTGAAGGCCGCGCCGGAGATCGCCGACGCCGATTTCGAGGCGGCCCCGCCCGGCGCCTGGCTCCTGGAGAATGTCGCCTGGACCGAGGCCGAAAGCCGCATCAGCGCCGCCAATGCCGACACCGAGGACGCGCGCCTGTTGGCTTTGGAGAAGGGGGCCGCTTGCCTGGTCGTCGAGCGCCGCACCTGGCGTGAAGGCCAGCACGTCACCCGGGTCTGGCAGCTGTTCCCCGGCGAGAGCTACGATCTGGTCGCCCGGTTTGGACCAACGCCGTAGACAACTCTTGGGCTGGACCGGCTCGTGCGCACCAGCCTGCATCCTCGTTTGGTTCGCCCGCCGAAGCTGCCAGAGGCCGCGCCAGAAGCGGTTGATGGATCTGATCGTGCGATAGGCGGTCCGGATTAGGACGCCGTCCCGTCGAGGTGGTGTTGGCCGTCGATATCTTCGATCTCGACATCATAGCCTTGCGGATCGGGCCGACGCCACAAGCGAACCGTGAAGGCGTGCGGCTTGGGGACCAGGGCCTTGGATTCGAGATAGGTCCCGCGATCGACGAGATCGAACCGTTGGCCAAGGCCGTCCGATCGCAGCGAGATCAGGGTGATGTCACGCGCCCGGGGCGGCTTGCCCAAGGCGGCGCGCACCTGAAACCGGACGCCCTCTGGGCCTTCGTGGAGGCTCAAGAGCAGCGGCTGCGGCTGCGTCGCCACGATCCACTGCCGACCAAGCACGGGGCGGCGGCCGGCGAAGGTCTCGTGCATCCGCTCCCGGAAGCCGCGCGCGAACCACACAGCCCCGACCAGGACAAGCGCGGCCAGCAGTAACTGCAGCCAGGACGGCGGGGCAAAGCTCATCGGGACAATCCGTCGGATATCAGGTCGCCCGACACGAGATCATCCCAGGCATCATCCTTTACGCGGGCCGCGAGCCTCTCCCTCGCCTGAGCGGCGACGCCGAAGCCAGAACACCCACCGCGCCTGGTTCTGCTCTGGAGAGAGCCTCGGGGCTGGCCTTAATCCCTACCGCATCCGACATCACGCGGTCCGACCGATCCTGACGCAGGGCGGGCTCAGCTTTGCGACGATGGCGCGACTCGTAAGACACAAGGCGGGCCGCCGCGCGCGAGGACCCGCATGACGCCTGAAGCCTTCTCCGAACTCGCCCATCGCCTGGGACCGGGCGTCCAGGTCCGCTCCATCCTTGACGCCGTCCAGTTTCGGGTGGGCGACAGGGCGTTCGCGACCCTGGGCTGGCCCGCGCCGGGTTGGGCCGTCGTCAAGCTCAGCCGCAAAGATCAGGCCGATCTCCTGCCGCGCAGCGACGCCCTGAGCCTCGAGCCGGGGCGTCGCCGCAAGACCGGGGTGACGTTGGTGCGCCTGCATGACGCCGAACCAGACCTGGTCGCCGAGGTGTTGGCCGCGGCTTTCGGCGAAGTCTATCGCCAGGCGGGGCGCGGCGCGTCCAGGCCTGCCGATCGCCTGGGCTTGGTGGCGCGCGGCTAGGAGAGGCGATCATGGACCTCGCGCAACGCTTCACCCACGACGGGCTTCTTCGCGGCATGGTCGGGCCGGGCGCGCGCCGCGATCCTGGCCGTTTCGACTGCATGGTCGAGATCAATCCCTGGACCCCCGAGCACGAGGCGTTGAGCGCCATGCTCTATCGCGGGGCCATCGTGTCGGCGTGGGGGTTCATCGAAACCCATCTCAACGAAACCGCCGTGCGCTGTTCCTGGCATGAGGACTATCAGCCGCTACTGGCCAAGTACCCGCGCATCTTGCACGAGCGCGTACAGTATCTGCGCGATGTGTTGGACGCACCGGGCCCGCTGCATCCCTATCGCTCATATGGACATGGGCTGTTGCAGCGCTTCGTCGACAGCGCGGCCCTGCGCAACACCATGGCCCATGCGCGCATGGAGGTCCTGCCGCCGATGGGGATCACCTTCCGGGAGGTCGGCCGGTTCGATGGCGAGCTGCAGCAGCGCAGGCGGCGCTACCAACTAGTCGAGCTGCAGGCCATGGCCCGGCGCGCCACCCGATTGAGCCGCCTTTGCCAGGGGGTCATCGAAGCGATCAACCAACGACAACTACTGCCCCACCATCCCTAGACCAGAACGTCGCGAGGCGGACCGGGGAGACGGCTCCGCCCGAACGACCGGCCAGGCGCCAGGGCCTGAGCTTGACCGCCATGACGGGCCTCGCCAGGGTTGTGGCGCCTGTGCTTTGATCGCGAGCGGAGGGGCCCACATGTATTCAGCGATCTACTATCCGCACATGACGATCGAGAGCGAGAGCTTGCTGCGCACCGCTCTCCTGACCTGGGATCACCTGGACATCATCTCCCCTGATCCTCGGTTCGCGCGTCGGAACTTTAGGGAAGACCTGGCTGAGGCCGTCGAGGTTCTGGTGCGGTTCCGCCGGCCCAGTTCCGCCGAGCTTGAAGAGGTTCATGTCCTGATCGAGGATCTGGTGACCAGAGGCCTCCCTGACGCCTTCCGTCTCCCCAGGGACCCCGATCCAGACGAAGACTATTTCCTGGAATCGGAGATGTACGGGATCAGGGTCGAGAAATTCATGCGCAACACCTGGCGCTTGCTTTTTGAGGCTGATCTCGCGACCGGGGAAAGGGACGGCTGGCACCACACGCACAGACATCTCGGGCTTTTGATGATGTCGATGCTTGCTGATGTCATGGCGGGTAAGGCGCACGCCCGCGTCACAGACCGGACCCGCGCCTACTCCACCTTGATCAAGCTCCTAGGACCGCACACCGGTGAAGCGCTTACGGCCGACCACCTCCAGATCGTCCCTCTGACCTTCAAGACCCTTGCTCTGGAGCATGTGCCGATCGAACGGCTTGTCGATTTCCGGAAACGGGAAGCCAGGGAAGGCGGCGCGGCCCGGCGCGCGCTGCGGCACAACTATCTTGATCAGATCAATGCGCACCTGAAAGTGGCGGTTGAACATCCCCACGGGTCGGCGGATCGCCGGGAAGTGGACCGGGTCTTCGAACAGAGAATGGAGGACGACCTCGCCGACCTGAAGTCGGAACTTGGTCTGGCGCGGCGCGAAGCCTTTTTGACGAAGGAAGTCGTTGGACTGGTCGCGATCGGGATCGGCGCCGTTGGAGCCGCCGTGACGGGCGTCTCAGCGCCGGTCCCCGAGGTGCTCGGCGCTAGCGGAGCAAGCATCGCGCTTGGGGGAATTTTGAGCGCGCAGACGAAGCTCGCGACAGCCCGCCGAACTGTGCTGCGACGGCACCCGATGGCCTATCTCTATGAGATCGATCGGGCGCGTTAGGGCAAAGCTTCAACAGTGATGAGAGGCATGGCCCGATATCGAGGTATCGGGCGCCAGTGGGTTTAGCCGTCCGTCGCTGACGGCGTAATGACCGCGCCGGCGACTTGCGCTCATGCTGGGGCCTAATCGATATGCCAACACAGCCAGTCGGGTCCGCAGACCCAGAAGGGGCCCGTCACCCCCCGGCGGGCGACATGGAAGCACTCGTCGAAGGCCGAGTGCTCGGACGCCCGTACGTGGTGGAAGTTGGCGCCAAGGCCGTCCACCGCCGCTTGCAGCTTCCAGTGCGGATGCTTCCAATTGTGGATCGGATCGGCCGACGCCACCCACTGCTCGGCCTGGCTGACCAGGGCCGTGGGGTCGCTGTTTTCGATCGAACCGTGATGGGGCAGCACGAAGGTGCAGACCAGATCCAGGTCCGCGCCCAGCCCGGCCTTGAAGGCGGCGATGTCGGCCCCGAGCCGAAGATGCGCGTCGCCTGTCCCCAGCCAGCCGATCTTGGTCAGGGGATGCAGGGGCAGGTCATGGTCGACGCAGCGGGCGTCGAGGGTCTCTGGCTCGAGGGGACCAGAGTACAGCGACAATGAGGTGAGGTTCTTGTCGCCAAAGGCCTCGCGGTAGGCGGCAGCGAGAGGCGTGCGCTTTGTCGTCACCAACTGTCTGCGGATGGCCGGCCGAGCGACTTGCGCGGCAAACGTTCCTGGGCCCCAACCCATGCGCGTCTCCACTTCGGTCCGGAACTTGGCCAGGTCGGCTGGGTCGGCGTCGCGGACATGGGGCGAAAGCTTCCAGGCGATCGCGGTGGTGGGATCGACCGCCCGGAGGGCGGCGTTGCGCACGCTCAGCACCTCGGCGCCGCGGCGCTGGGGGAGCCGGACCTGATCGATGGGGCGGGCAGGATCCTTCGCGATCAGGTCCGGCTCGCGCCGAGACCGATCGCGGGTCTTGCGCTCACCATCCGCCGGTTCGTCAGGCTCGCCCTTGGGGCCCGTCTCGTCCACGGCGCCGTCCGGCCCCTCCGCCCTCACGAGGATGATGCGTTCCGGCCCGAATGCGGCGAGCGTCCCGACCGGGTCCACGCAGAGGTCGCTGAAGAAGTCGTCGATCTCGCCGCCATGGTCCTCGACGGCTGCGGCCGCGCGGGCGAAGGCGGCGATCTGCTCGACGTCATTGATATAGGGCAGGACGATCGTGTCGACCCTCAGGCCGGTCTTGGCGTGCAGCAGATGCGGGGTCCCACAGATGTGGTCGCGGTCGAAGTGGGACAGGACCAGCACGTCCAGCCGCTGGCTGGTGCGAGCCGCCGCCAGGGCCTTGATCTCGCGAATGACGGCGGCCTTGGGCTCGGAGCCGCAGTCGTAGACGTAGAGATAATCGGCGGCCTGGAAGCGGGCGACACCACGCCGGCTACCGAACAGGTCGTCCAAGGTCAGCGCGCGCAGGGCCCCGACATGGAAACCGCCCTGGCCCACGGGCATCTGCCGGCGATCGTGGACGATGGCGTTGGGACGGGTCTGGCCTGCCTCGGCGGGAATGACCTCGATGGCGAAAGGGCGGCTCATGCGGACGACTCGGTCGTGAAGGGTCCTGCAGGTTGAGCCACGGCGATCGCGAAAGCAGCCCAGGGCCGTGCGGTTCTCGACGACGGCGTTGCAGGCGGCCGGCTTTTGCTGGGCCGCGTCCGCGGCCATGGCTTGGGGCGCCGCCCCCGGCGCGCTTCGGATCGGCTTCCGCCCAGCTTCGTCCGGCCTTTGGCCGTCCTGCAGCCGGGTCCCCGCGAAGCCGCCCCTCCGCTTGCACCCCCGGTCTCGCCGACGGGCAAGGGTTCGATGTTCGAACCCCTGCCTTGAGGATCAGGATCATGGGACAAGCTGCTGAAAACCTTGAGCCCCGTATCTATGTCGCCTGTCTGGCCGCCTATAACAGCGGCCGGCTTCATGGGGCCTGGATTGATGTCGAAGACGATGCCGACGCGGTGCGGGGCGCCATCGCCGCGATGCTGCGGGGCTCTCCAGAGCCCGACGCCGAAGAATGGGCCATCCACGACTACGAAGACTTCGGCGGCGTGCAACTGTCGGAATACGCCGCCATCGACGCCGTGGTGGCCATCGCCGTCTTCCTGCGCGAACGCGGTGGGCTCGGCGCCTTGGTCCTGGCCCATGTCGGCGGCGACCTGGAGGCGGCCGCCGAGGCGCTCGACGAGCAATACTGCGGGGTCTTCGCGCGTCTCGCCGACTATCTCCAGGATCTGACCGAGGAAACCGTCACCATTCCCGAAGCGCTACGCTCCTATATCGACTATGAGGCCATGGCCCGCGACGCCGAGATCAATGGCGACTTTTTCACCGTCGAGACTGGGCATGACGAAGTGCATGTCTTCCATGGGCGCTAGGTCCCGGTCAGGTGATCCAGGGCGATGGGCGTGACATAGGCGTCCAACGGCCAGGGGCCTTGATAGTGCGGGTTCAAGGCGGCGGCGAAGGCCTCGTCTTCAGCGATCACCGCGATCAGGCCCAGGCAACGGTTGAGATGGCCCCGGAGCCGTTCCAAGGCGTCGCGATAGGCTTGGTGGATTTCCCACGGCCGAGGGCGGGGCTCAGGGGCGTCGCCACGCGGGGCGTCGCGGGCCGGGGCGGCGCTGGCGTTCAGGCGCTGCTCATAGGTCAGGAACTGACGGATCGCCGCGGCCATCAACTGGGTCAGCAAGGCCAGCGGGCTCTCGGGCCGTTTCGCCAACTCCAGCTGCACCGCGACCAGGGCGCTGCGGACCTCCTGCAGGGAAACCAGCGCCCGGTCGATGCAGTCGTCGCAGCATTCGTTTTGATCCAGAACGCGCCGGTCGCGCATCCTCACCAACAGTTCACGCCCCAGGCGCGCGTCCTTGCCCGTCGGTTCCACCAGCAAGGTCAGGAACGGCAGATCGATGGCGATCGGCGAATAGAGGGCGGCCTCGCCGCGCGCGGCAGTCTCCAAAAGACTGGAAATGTCGATCTTGAAGGGCGGCGGAGGAGGGGGCATGGCGCAACGCTAGAACGGCGCAGCTTTGCCCGCAACGGCGGCGTCGGACCGCCAAGGCTTGGCTTGCCGGACGGGTTTGTGGCACGCCTGGAGTATGAACAAGGCTCAAGCTCTCGACCTTCTCCAGCAGCGCCGCGAGGCCATTTCCACCCTCGGGCACGGCTACGTCACCAGCCCGGAATTCAAGAAGTGGCGCCGCGACACCGAGGTCGCGATCGAGAAGATCTTCGGCGCCGAGGCCCGCAACATCAGCGATTTTCGCGCCATCCGATTTTCCGTGGTGGCCTACCACGCCACGGGGCCGACGTCGCGGCAGCTGGCCGCCTACAGCAATGGACTCGACAGCGCGCGGGCCGTGATCAACTCGATGATCGACGAGATCAACACCTTCGGCTTTGAGCGCGACGACGGCGGTGTCGCCGTGGACGCCTTGGCTCTGGTCGAGAAGATCTGTCTGCGGTTTCACAAGGTCGCCCGGCAGCTGCAACACCGCCACGCCGAGCGCGCGACCCTGGAGATCGAGGACGAGTATGACGTCCAGGACCTGCTGCACGGCCTGCTGCGGCTGCACTTCGACGACATCCGCAGCGAGGAATGGACCCCCAGCTATGCCGGCGGGGCCTCGCGGGTCGATTTCCTGCTGAAGGCCGAGCAGATCGTCATCGAGGTCAAGAAGACCCGCGCGACCTTGAAGGCCAGGGAGCTGGGCGAGCAGCTGCTTGTCGATCGTGAGCGTTATCAGGCCCACCCCGACTGCAAGGCGCTGTTCTGCTTCGTCTATGATCCGGACGGCAGGATCGGCAACCCTGTCGGCATCGAGCGCGATCTGGAACAGCACAACGCACCGATGACCGTGCGGGTGATCATCGCCCCACGCGGCGAGTAGGCGCGCGTCAGGCTTGCGGCCCGGATCCGCGCCCACGACGATGGGTCAATCGAAGGTGGTGAGCGCAAAATGATTCGCCTTGTATGGGCTGTGATGACCTTCCTGCTGCTGTCCGCCTGCGGCCAGTCCTCCAGTCCCACCACGCCAGCCGATCCGCCGGCTGTGCGCACCGCCTCGACGCCGGCTGTCGCGGCACCGGCGCCCGTCGCGCCCCCGGCGCCGGTGGCGCTCAGCGACAAGGACCTGGGCCGGATCTGCCGGGCCGCGATCGGGGCCGTCAACGGGCGCGATCCGGCCATCATCAAACTCGATCGCGTCGAGGATGGCATGGCCTATGTCAGCTACGCCCGGCCCGACGACGGCAAGGTCTGGAAGAACCGCTGCCGCGCCGACGGCCAGCGGATCATCTGGGCCGGCATCGATATCTATGGTCCCGGCGGCGGTCCGGGGCGCTGGCGCGAGGCCGCTGAGGACGAGGTCATGACCTTCGCCGTCGCCGGTCCCTCCGTTACCATCACCACCCGTTACAGCGACGGGTCGGGCGAGGCCAAGACCTACCAGATCGCCGCCCGCTGAAACCGCGCCGGCCGGTCAGGGCTGAGGCGGGGCGACCCGCAGCGCCTTGCGACACAGCAGCATCGCCGTGAGCATGGCCCGCGCGGCCTCGTGCAGCGCCTCCTCCGTGAAACTGGCCATGCCCGTGTGCTGGCCGGCGTTGCGGTAGAGCACCGCTCGCAGCAGGGTCTGGGCCACGGAGAGGTTCGGACCGGTCGCGGGCAGTTCGGCGATCATGGCGAGCTGGTCGGAGAGGGGACGTTTGAGGGTAACGAGGTCATAGCGATCGCGCAGGATCGCGCCGACGTCGGCAACCGCGCCCCAGTACCGGGCAAGCTTCTTCATGAGCGTGCCCTTGTCGTCGCAACCGGCCTCGCGCAGCAGGGCGTTGATCAGATGCTCCAGGGTCGTGGCCAGGGTCTCGACCTCCTTGGCCAGGGCCGCATGGTCCACCGGGTCTCCGGTGAACTGGTGCTTGAGCATCGCCTCGATGCCCAGATGCACGCGCCATTGGCCATCGCGCTCGAGCCAATCCAGGAGATCGCCAACATCGGCGTCGGTCAGGATCAATTCGGGCGAGGCCAAGGGGGCCTGGGCGACCACCGAAGCCTTCAGCGACAGCTCCGCCCGTTGCCGCGCGCTGTGCGACCAGTCGGGGAAGATGACGTCGAGCGTGTTGGCGAAGTGGCCCGTCACCCGCCCGACCTCCACCGATAGGTCCGCGATGCCGACGCCATAGGCCGACATCGCCAGCCGCGCGGCCAGCTCGATCTGACGCTTGTACTCGGCGGCGATCTCCCCCTGGCCGCGCCGTCGCTTCTCGTCCCAGCGCTCGCAGAGATAGACGATGAAAGCCATCACCTGGGACCGGGGCGCCTCCAGAGCCGCCAGCGCCGCGACGGCGCGCGCGGCCTCGAGATCGGCCAGTTCCTGCATCTCGGCGTCGTTCAGGCGAAAGGCCGGGCCATCCTGGCGTTGAGCCAGCTGCAGAACCTTGCGGCTTCGCGCGACCTCCAGCTGGGCGGCGGCGTCGAAATAACCCGCCCAGGTCATGCCGTCGCGCAGGCCCCGCGGCCCCTCGAACGAGACATGCTGGTAGATCCGGTCCTGGGGGAGGGCGGCCAGGTCGCCATCCATGGCCAGGGCCAAGAGCTGCGGATCGCGGGTGTCGAACACCAGCCGCATCCCCGTCTCCAGCGCGTCGGCCACCAGCAGCGCCTGCCAGTCGTGATAATAGGTGTCGACCGCGTCCGGCACGGAGAACGGCTTGGCCCGGACCCCGACGATCTCGGTGTCAAAGCGGGTCCACGGTCGGAAGGTCTCAGGCGAGAAGGTCCGGGTGATCAGCGTCCCGCCCGGCGACGTCGGGTCCATGTCCAGCGGATGGGGCGCGGCCGGATCGGCGTCGCGCCGCCGCCAGCCGTCCAACGCGTCCGACAGCGCCTGGCTTTCCGATCGCTCCGTGGGCGTGGCCGGGGGCGAGGCCACGCCGCCCCGGCCTTCCACGACCAGGGCGCGGGGCCAATCGATGCGGGCGATGGGCGCGACCAGACCCACCCGTTCCAGGAACTCCAGCAGCCGGTCTTGGGACACATTCGGGGTCAGGCGCAGATCGGCCAGCAGGGCGCCGAAGGCCTTGTGATCGAGAAAGCGGGTGCGGTCGGTCATGGCGGCTCAGCTTGGCTGCGAGCTCTCTATCTTGGGGCGCGCAGGCCTTTGCGCCAGCCCGCGCGCTCCCATGCGCCGCAGCCCTCAACGCGAGCAGGCCGCGCGGGCTAGTTCACGCGACGCGGCCTCTCTCCGCGGATCGGCTTCATCGCAAAGACCGGCTGCACTTCGCCGACGTCGCGCGCCTGGGCCAGGGCAGCGTCCAGGGAACACCGGACCTCAAAGGGATCATAAGCCTCCTGGACGATCACCAGGGGGATTCCGACCGCCATAAGGGCCTGCGCCTTGATCACATCGCGAAGCTCGGCCGTACCCTGGCCATGGCCGCCGCCGAAATACTCGACCGCCAGCAAGGGCCGGCACCGCCAGTCGCAGACCAGGAAGTCGACGCGCTTGGAGCCGAAGACGCGGTAGAGGTCATCAGTGTCCGGCGCATCTTTCCGTGTGCGGATGAACTCACCCATATTGACCTGGACCATCACCCTCAGCTGCTGGGACCAGGCCCAGCGATCGAGAACCTTTTCGAACAGCGGCCATTCCTCGCGGTTCAGCAGGCGCTTGCGTTGGAGGGCCTTAGGGTGGCTCGCCAAGGCCGTTTTCAACCGCCCCAACGCTTCGCGCTGCCAGGCCTCCGCGTCGTCGCGCCGGCCGCCGGTCTCGACGTAGGCGTCTTCGGAAACCTCCACGTCAGTGTCGTCGTCGAACAGAGTGTCATCGCGCGCGCGATCCAGCTCGGGCTCGATTGTCGCCTGCCACGTCGCCGTTCGCTCCGTCTCCGCCAGCCCTACCGCCGGGGTCATGTGCGGCAAGGTCTGGATCTCGACCTGCGCCTGGTCGAACCGCGTCAGGTTTCGGGGCGCGGCGCCCTGTGTTCCAGCTTGCGGGCGGGCTCGCGTGCGTGCGTCGCCCGCCGATCGCGCCAGACGGTGACCCAGCAAGGTCAGCACAGCGCCCGCCAAGGCGACGGCGGTCAGCGTGTCCAGCCAGCTCGGCGGCTTGAGCATCACGCGGGCCACGGGATGGGGCGCGGCGGGTTCGGCCACGGCGCTGCGACCTGAGACGGAGGAAGGCGATGCGTTTGCGGCGCTGATCGGGAAAAGCAGGAAAACGGCCAGCAGGGCGGCGAGGAGGGGTTTGGGCATGGCCAACCCTAGGGCGAGCAGCCATGCCGAGCGCTGAATGTTTATTGCTAAGCTTGCGGTAACCCTCCAGCCTCCCGCCCATCGCCGCCCCTTCGCCAAGAGTCGCCTCGTCCATGGCCGCGCCCCTTACGCCGCCGACATCCTCGCAAAGTCTGGATCCCGCCCACTTTGGCTTTGACCTCAACAGCCGCGAGTGGGCGAGCCTGATCTATCTGGGCTTCTTTGCGGTCTGGGCCCTGAGCCAGCGCAAGATCCGCCAGAGCGCCTTGAACATCGCCAAGATCATCCTGGGGCCGAAGCTGGGATCGCTGTTTGCGATCATGACGCTCTATGTCGTCGCCATGGTCGCGGTGCTCTGGGCCTTGAACGCCTGGGAAGCGAGCAATCTGAAGACCACGCTTTTTTGGTGGCTGACGGTCGGGTTCACGGCCGTCTCCAAGGCCGTCGAAATCCCCAAGGATCCAACGGCGGTGCGGCGGATGGCCGGCGAGGCCATCGCCTGGACCGAAATCATCCTCTTCCTGGGCGAGGTCCACACCCTTCCGCTGTGGGGAGAACTCCTGCTCTTGCCGGCGCTCACCTTGCTGGGCCTGCTGCTGATCGTGGCGCAAAGCCAGTCCGAACACGCCATCCTGGTTGGCCCCCTGACCAAGCTGCAGATCTGGGCGGGCCTTGCCATCCTGGTCTTCAGCCTGATCGGCGTGATCAAGGACCCCGACGACTTCCTGACCTGGAACAATCTTCGCGAGTTCGCCGTCCCGATCATCCTCTCCCTGGCCTTCATCCCGTTCCTGCTGGTCCTGGCGGTGGTGATGGAGGCCGAGTCCGAGACGGTGAGCCTCACCTTCCGCGGCCACGACCGCGCCTTCGTCGGCTTCGTCCAGCGTCAGGCGTTCCTGGCCTTCGGCGTCGATTTCGCAGGGGCGCGACGTCTGACCCGCGATATCAAGCTACGCGACATCACCGATCGAGCCGGAGTTCGCGCGGCGATCGCCGAGATCAAGGCGGTGGCGCGCCAGGCGCGCCATCCGCCGCCCATCGATCGCGCTGTCGGCTGGTCGCCATTCCTGGCCGCTTCGGCCCTGGCCAGCCAAGGCCTGGCGCCGGGCGACTATCATCGCGCCTTCGGATCCTGGTCGGCCCAGGCCCAGACCCTCAAGATGGGGCAGGGGCCTTGGCGCCCGTCGGTCTCCTATTCCGTCACCGGCAATCAGGAGGCCGCCACCCGCCTGAGGCTTCAGTTGAAGGTCAACCAGCTGGGTCACGACGCGGAGATCGAGGCGCTTTGGCGTGACCTGGCCCAGGCTTTGGTCGGTTGGGCGCTGGGCGAGGCGGCCGTCGCGGATCTGACCCCGCGGCTGCTGAGCGAGGATCCCCAGACCCTGACGGTCGAGGGCGTGGTCATCCATCTCTCCTGGTCGCGGTGGGGAACCGACAGGCTGGGCGGCTGGGACCGCATCCTGGCCATCACCCATCCCGCTCACGTCGATGTCGTGTTCGACGGTGAGGCGCCGATCAGGCTTCCTGGTGAGGAGCAGCCCTGAGCGTGCGGCGGCGCATACGCCGCCTGGAAAACGGATGTGGCCAGTTGACCTCGCCGGGCTCGTGGGCGGACCTACTCGGAGAGCTGAGGATTTTCTGGACCGATCGGCGGCCTCGGAGGTTTCCCAAGGACGCTCTGGTCTGTGAGAAGGTCTTGATGGCGCCCGACACCACGCCTCATTTCGTCGATCTGCATGTGGGCGCGCGGCTGAGGATGCGCCGTAGGGCCTTGGCCCGCAGCCAGGGCGCCGTCGCTCAAGCCGTCGGCCTGACGTTCCAGCAGCTGCAAAAGTACGAGCGCGGGGCCAACCGCATCAGCGCCTCCAAGCTCCACGCGCTGGCCGCGGTCCTTCAGACCTCGGTGGCGTGGTTCTTTGAGGGACTGCCCGATCCTATGTCGGGGGAAGACGCGCCCGACGGGCGCGAAGGCCCGTCGCTGCACGCCTTCTTTCTCCAGCGCGAAGGCTTTGAACTGGCCAAGGCCTTTCCAGCCCTGTCGCCGGACTGCAAGGCCACGATCATCGCGCTGGCGCGGTCTCTGGCCGACGAGGCCGAGACCTGAACGCCCGGCCGGCCACAGGGCGGCCGCACTACAGGGCTTCGAGCAACCGATCGCACTGCGCCTTGATCGCGCCTGGCGCGGGCCGCGTGTCGAGCCACTGACCAAAGGCCAGGATCTGGTCCTGCTGAGCCGGGCTCCAGCCGCGGGCGCGCGCCAGGATCTGGAAGAGGTCCTTGGCGCGCGCCTGGGGCAGCGGCGCGCTGGCCAGGGTGCGGCAAAGCTTTCGAGCTTGGGACACGGCTTCGGCGGGGGTCTGCGGCATGGGGCGGCTTCGTCGAGGAAAGCCGGTGAGCTAGCCGGTTCGGGGCCACCCGTCCATGCCGCCGGTGCGGACGGCCTGCGCCGAGGCTCCTCTGCACGAAACCTGGCATGGGGCGGACTTGCGCCGGGGCCGCGGCGAGGCAATCTAAACCTGGTATCCAGGGAGGCGGACATGACGGGTCGGATCGCGGTCGAGCTGAGCAAAACGCAGAGGGCGATCAACGGGCTCTGCGCGGCGTCGCTCTTGTTGTTCGCCGGGGTGCTGCTGGAGAGTTTCGCCCAAATCGCCCCGACCTATCTGCGAGTCCTGGCGCAGGGCGGCGACGGGTTGAGCGCGACCAGCCTGGCGATCGCCGCCTGGCTGATGGTCCTGATGACCGGGAAGTTCGCCGCCAGCTATGCCGCCAACCAGCTGGCGGTCCGCGCCGTGGCCGGATGGAGCGACAGCCGCCCCGGCGCGAGGCCCTGATTGGCCCGGCCGCGCCGCGAGCGCCTGCTTCAGCCTGGACCCCTCCTGTGCTTCGTCGATGACTCTGTGGGCCAGTCCGGCGCCCAGCAGATGTTCCTGGCCGGCTATCTGAACCGCAAGGCCCAGTGGGCGGTGTTCTCGGCGGCCTGGCGCGCGGCGCTGAAGGCGCCGCCGTCGATCGACTACCTGCACATGGTCGAGGCGCAAAACCTGCGCGGCCAGTTCAAGGGCTGGTCCGAGGCCGATCGCGACCGCAAGGTGTTGGGGCTGGCCAAGCTGATCGCCGACTCCCGCCCTGTGTCGATGCAAGTCAGCGTCAGCCGCCAGACCTTCCAGGCGATCCTGGCCCCCAACGCGCCCTATGGCCTCTCCCAGCCCTACTTCACCTGCTTCTACGCCCTGACCCTGGGTCTGGCGCGCTTCGCTCACGCCGGCGGCGTCAAGGACCCCATCGCCTTCGTCTTCGACGAGCAGGGCGTGCTCGGCCAGGACGCCACCATGGTCTACGACTGGGTCAAGGCCGGACGGCCCGAGCCCTGGAGCCGGCTTCTCGGGCCGCCCCCGACCTTCGGCGACGATCGCAGCCTTCCGCAGCTGCAGGCGGCCGACATGCTGGCCTGGCACGTGCGGCGCGACGCCGAGGGCCTGGATCCGCCGGGTAGCCGGCCGGCGCTGGATCTGCTGCGCGGCGATGGCCGTCACGTCATGCTCAACCTGACCGCCGACATCCTGGCGGATCTGGCCCGCGACATGCGTACCGTCCCCAATCTCGACAGCGTGCGGACCAAACGATCCTGGCGCGACACCCGCCAGGCGATCCTGGCCCTTCAGGCCGCTGGCGCTGGCCCGCCCGAGGCGCTCAATGCGCCGTCCGCACCCGACAGCCAATCGGCGATCGCCTCGACATGAGCCGCCGCCTCCAGAAAGCCGCCCCGCCAAATCGCCGTCCGGGCGCTCGCTGAGACCTCGAAGCCGCCCGGGCCGGCGAGGCGGGCCGAATGCGCCCAGCCTTGCCCGCTTGGATCGGTGAACAGCCCAGCGGGGGCGGCCAGGGCGCGGTCGAGGTTGCGGCTCCAGGCGTCCCGGCGCTCCGGCATGGCTGGAGTCTGGGGCGAGGCCCAATCGAGCACCATGATCGGCGGCCGCGATGATGGGGCAAGGTCTCGCAGGCGGTTGCGCAGCGCGCGGTTCACATGGACGTCGGCAAAGCCGTAGCCGCCGATCAGGATCGCGTCGGCCCTATAGGTGTGGCGGACGAGCGCGGCGTGCATCGAATGGAACGGCTCGGGCAGCAGTTGGTCCAGCTTCAGCCCGCCCGCGATCAAGGTCGAGCGCGGGAAGGTGCGGCCCTCCGATCGCTCGTCGCCCAGCACGCTCTGCAGGCTGTCGTTGAAGGCCCCGTGGAGGTCCGTGCGCCAGGTCAGGCGCGTGCTGGCGTGATCGGCCAGATCATGATGGACGCTGCCGTGCAGGTGATAGAGGAAGTTCCAGCGCCGCTTGGCGTGCAGGCGCGCGGCCGCGAAGTCGGCTCCGACGAAGCCGGTGTCGGCATCGGGCCAAGCCGTCAGCGCCCCGGTGTCGTAGTTGAGGTTGAAGACGCCCAGTTCAAACCGTGCGCGCAGGCCGTCGATCAACCGCCTGTACTCGGCCATCGCCGGTCCCGCGGGATCGATCCGCCGCGAGCCCTGGCGGATATGGTCCGCCAGCGCGGCCAGCAGAAACTGGAGCTGGTCCTGCACCAGGTGGGCCTGGCCATAGTGGGCGGGGCGCGGGAAGGGTGGTGTGTCGGCGCCGACCAACTGGCGCAGGGATGCGCCCAGCGGGGCCGGCGTCACCCAGTGCGACAGGTGGGCCATGTCGCCCAGAACCGTCTCGAAGGTGACGGCGGGCCGGGGACAGGCCTGGCCGTCCGCCGCATAGGCCTGAGCGGCGGCTTCGACGGCCTGGTAGTAGTTTAGCTGTCCGTAGCGTCGGCTCCACTCGGCGGCCCAGTCCCGCATGCGCGCGCTCAGCGTCTCGACCTTGGGCAACCCAAGGCCGAGCGAGCTGCCCGCGCCTAGCACGACCAGAAGCTTGGGTTTGGCGGGCATGGATCTCGCGGCCTTCAAGGATGGGGTCTCGCGATCAGCATCGGCGCGATTAGGACGCCGCTTCCACGGTTCCCGCGGGGGTGACCCTCCAGAGGCAAAGCTCGGCCCCCGTGCGGTCGTCAATTACCCGTGCGTAGCGTGGCTTCTCCCATCCGGTACGTGGGGCCTCTTGAAGCTGTAGCAGCAGCGTTTGTCTGGCCCTTTCGATCGGATCCTCATCTGCGGGCCAAGCGATGTCACCTATTTCCAGATCTCCCGGCATTGTCCGATAGAGCTGGATCCACACCGGACGAGGTGTCGAGATCTCGTGGGTGGAGGGGAGATCAAGGACACGTCTGGTTTCGTCGAGCAGGGCGTCACTGAGGCCTGAGGCCGGATCACCCACCACCTTCTTCAACAGGTGACGTGCTTGCGCGTTGAAAGTGGGGTTTTCGGGATTGCCGAGGCCCTGGACGAGTTTGCGGATGTCATCTTCGTTGTAGGCGGCCATGGGGACTTCCTCTCTAGGATCCTGTGGCGTCGACGCCATCTCGTGGGGGCGAACGATAGCGCCCAAGTTCGCTTCGCCGAAAGGCCTCTAGGAGATCGGGTCCCACACGATGCCGGCGTCACCGAGACGACGATAGGGATCGCCGCCAAGCTTCCAATCCAGCGGCATCTTCTGGCGGACATCGGCGCCGGCCTTGGCGTCGAGATGGGCGCTTTCCTGCGGGCTGACCAGAACGATCTTCAGGTGGGCGGCGATGAAGGCGGCGATCTCCTCGTCGCTTCGCCCGGCCTTGATCATCTCGTGGCATTCCATCGTGATCACCCGCCTCGGCACCACGTGCTCGCGCCGTCCTGGCGCGGACCAGTTCTTCGACCGGCCCACGATGGTCAGGGCGTCAGGGATGATCGGCGGGTTGAGCAGGCGAGAGTCTGAGCTGGCCTTCTCCTCATAAAGGCTGCGGATACAGAAGGCCGCCCGCAGGCAGGCGCGATGGAGAAGGTCCGCTCTCGTGAAGTCAGGCGCCATGATCCAGTCCGATCTCTTGGTCCCAGATGACAGAGCCCATCGCAGCGTAACAACAGGCTGAAGCGACGCCTACGGCGGTTGAATTCAGGTGTGCTCACGCCAAGCTGTAGTTGGTCTAACGGTCCAACAGAAACACTGGCCGCAGCCCCTTCAAGCTCAGAATCTGCGCAGGCCCAATCCGCGCCGGCCCTACCGAATGCGCTGGCGGTCGTTCCGGCCATGCCGTCCTAGCCTCACAAGCCTCCCAAACGTTTCTCGATTTCCCAGATCGCGTGCTCGCGGTGATGCAGATGGATCAATGTCTTCTCGGCGATCACCAGATAGCGGTCGATGGTGTTGGACCGACCTAAGCCCCAGTTTCGAATGCCTTCGACAGCGCCGGACCGCTCCTTGAGCTGCATGGCGGTCGCATCCCTCAGGCCGGCCATAGCACGGGGATCAATGTCTGGATCAGGCCTTCTCGACTCATCCAGATCGCGCTTCATCGTGATCTCGTCCTTGAGGCCGATTTCGGTTTGGATCGCGTCCCATTCGCCTTTGTCGATCAACGCGAAGGCGGCATCATCGAAGGAGGCAAGGTCGGACGCGAAGCTGACCTGCAGGGCCGGTGGCGCGCTCCGTGCGGCGTCGTGAGCGCTCATCAAAAACCCGAGGCATTCAAGGAACGACCGTGGCGCGACCAGCCTCGCGTCGGGATATTTTGATACGATCGCTCGGGCCTTAGGCTCTAGATGCAGGAAGTAGCTGGCGAACAACGCCGCCTGTTTGTCGGCAGGTGAGGGGGTTCGGTCACCATCGAGCGCGGCCATTTCTTCGACATTGCGCGGCGCCAGGCCAGTTACGAAGACTTCGGCGGTTACGTCGGTCAGGCCTGCCATCCGCTCGATGGTCGCGGGTGTCGTCTTTTCCACAGGCGTGGCCGAAAATTCGCTCGCACCGGCCTTTTGGTAAACTTGAGCGACCAGCGCTGAGCAGAAGATGTTGTTCCCGGAGATTTCCCCGAAGATGCCAGCCGGAAATATCGATTTAGCCGCGCCAATATGGGCGTAAGGGCGACCCAGGTAGCTCAGCGCCGCCGATGCAGCCGCCGCAGCGATACTCGCATCGTGATAGCGAAGCACTCGGACGCCGGTAAGGCCGTGTGCGAAGGCGCGAGCCATCGACAAATTCCCGACGCCAGAAGTCACCGCCTCAAGCAAGGTTGGTGGCACGGTGCATATCATCACGTGATCGAAGTTGCCGCCCGTCGTCTTCAGGACGAGCTGCGACATCGCCCATCCAGCAGGCTTGGTGCCATGTTGGTTGCGCGTCAATACCAAGTCGCCAGCGCGTAGCGCGGCCACGTTCGGCAACAGTACGGCCAAGTTGTCGTACTTTGGATTGCTTCCGGCCTCGGCCAATGCGTCCTCCCTTCGCGCCTCGTCATGACCCTATGATATCCAGGCGGCCTCATGGGCGGCCCCTCGCGCGGAACGCGCGCGTAAAGGCAAGGCTATCACACGGTTGAGTTTACGGCTCCTCGGTCTGCTGCGCCGTGAGGTGTAGCCTCGCCTCCAGAACCGCTTCTAAGGCTGGGCGGTGAACCTGCGGCTGCGGAGATCCGCAAGGCGCGGGTCGTAGCCTGACACGAAAGCCTGGAACGGATGGCTGCCGCCAAAGCCGCGGGCGGGCCAGTGCGGCGACCAGCCCGCCAAGGCCAGGTCGTAGGCCACGAAAACGAACTCCAGAGCGTCGGTGAAGAATGTGACGAGAGCGCCGTCGTCATAGTCGAAGCGCCGCGCCGAACCGTGGACGAAGTGGTTTCGGCAGTCGACCGCTTCCTTCAGCACCTGGGCAAGGTCAGGAAGACGGTCAAGCACGCCCTGCGGAAGCCGGTCGGCGCAGTGAAGCACTTTGCGCTTCAGGCTGGCGCTGCCGAGCCGGCCCGCGGCGGAGCGGAGACTGTCCTTCTCGAGACTCTCAGGAAGCGGTTTCAAGAGCGCGAGGATCTTTTGCTGTACGGTCTCCAGCTCGGCCGTAAGCGCGACCTTTCTGGGCGCTGCGCTGGCCGGAAGGATGTCGAACATGTTGGCCGCCGAGACCAAGCGATCGACGTCGTAGCCGCGCGTCTGGCTCCATACCCGGTCGAGCCGCATTCTGGGCGTGCGCCAGGTGGCCTCGCGCGCCACCCAGCTTGCCAGGACCTCGCCGAACACCTCAGGATCCTTGGCGGCCTGGAGCGGCAGATCGCCCGGCTGCGGTCCGTACTGGGGGGACGGCCGCGGTGGTCTGAGCGACCAATGGACGCGCAGCCAGTCTTGCCAGGGTTCGTCGTCGTCGCTCGTCTCGAGGAGGAACTCGGTGGGCGACTGCTGGCGTCCGGTCAGTTGGCCAAAGAACCGCAGAAAGACCAGAAAGTCGTCCAGTGCATCGGCGAAGCATCTGGCTTCGCGCGGGGCGTAGGTCACCATCACCTGGTTGCTGATGCCGACGCCCATGATGCTTCCGAGCCGGCCGCGGGGACGATGCTCGGCGACGAGGCGGCCAATGTCAGTCTCGACCGCACAGATCTCCAACTTGCCGGTGAAGTACATCAACTCGGCGTAATCTCCGATCTCGACGGGGCGCCCGGCCTCGGCGACCAGGCGCTTGAAGAGATCGTCCCGAACCTGGCCGTGGACGGTTCCGAAGGCGGACCGGTCGTGGAAGATGATGTTGGTATCACCAGTGATGAACGCTAGCCGACGAACGCTGGCCGCCGCAGGATCGAAGTGACGAGGCCCAGCGACGACATGGTGCACGAAGATGTCGGCGTAGTAGAAAAGGCGATCGCTTGCGCCAGCCGCGGACAGGCCACTCGGTGGCAGGCAGCCGATCAGTGTGACGCTCACGCGGTTGGACAACAGTCCCTCAATAGTGGCGCCGTCGGCGACCTCGAAGCGTGTCTCATCGTGGAGGCGCAAGGTGGTGTCTGGCCCCCGGCAGTCGAGATCGCCGTCGATCCACCGATCGCCGATCCGGAAGCGTCCAGAATGTTTTGTGTTTTCCAGGTCGTGCACGATACCGGGTCTCGACGGCGGGGCTAGGCAAGCTGAACCATGTGTCTGCCCGATATCAAGGATATGCGCCCGCGGTGGAGGGCAACCGTAACCGCTTTAGAAGATATGCTTGAGGGCAGGCGTCAGTCAGCGAGGCACCGTTAGTCGTGGACCTGAAAGAGCAACTCGCCGTCTGGGGCTTCTATGGGCCAAGGCATACGCACACATGGAACATGCTGGTCCTATCCCATCGAGCGCTTGAGAGGTTCGGGGCGGACGAAGAGCTGACCATCGAAGTTGAGTACCACTGGGAGAATTTCATCATTCGGCTCTGGCTGTATCGAGCCAGGGTCTTGGCGCTGACGAAACTTCCAGCGATTGAAGTAGAAGCGAAGGCCGCGATCCGAGCTTTCGATGATCAGTTCACAGTGGATGGCGTTCGCCAGTTAAAGGCGATCCGCGACATGATCGAGCACTTCGATGACTATGCGTCTGGGATTGGGCGAGGGCCCGCGACTCGTGACGGCGAGCTTGATCCCTGGAGAGGTCTATCAAGTGATAGATTCGAGCGCGGGAGATTTGTCATCGAACGCACGCAGGCCTTCGATGCGGCGGTCAAGCTTCGGTCCGACGCCAAGAGCGCCAGCGAAGCGTTCCACGTGACCTGCAGCAATCTCAAAAGCTGAAGCGGTATCGCGATGATCAAGGAGCGAAGAGATTGCCGATCGGGACTCGTGTAATCGGCGCCCCTAGCGGGGCACTGGATACTGTCTCGTACTGTGGAGTAGAATTTGCAGCGACGGCGACCTCTTGGCATTCAAGAGATCTTCCGTGTTGACGGTCGCGGACGCCCTTTGTCGCTCCTAGGGATCCTCTGGAGTACAATAGCGTACTCATAGTAATCGGTTTCGTCCGACAAAGGGCGCCACCGGTCTTTCGGGTAATAGAGCTCTTTGAATTCAGAGGTTTAGTGAATTTTGGGCGCGGCGCCCTGACGTGTATTTGGCCGGGAAGCCCCGATATGGTCGCGAGGAATTTTTCGAGCCGAACGATCCATGGCGTTGGCCAGTCCAATTGTCTCAAGCGATCAGATTTAACGCCCCAAATCGTCAAGTGTGATGGCGGGTGAGGGGAGACAGCATCCGTCGTACTGTCTGATGCGATTGTGGTGAGCAGTCGAGCCTAAGACGTTGCGCCGCTGAGCGTCTGGAGCAAGTCAGCTCTCGACCCGTAGATCTTGATCTCGAGCGGAGAGATCACTTCCACCCGCCGGACTACGGCTCGAATGAGGTTGCGACGATAGGCGCCGTTGTGGCTCCGGACCATCGCCCTGGCTGCTCAGAGAAGGTCCGGACAAGCTATGCGTCACGTTAGGCGGGATCTGGTGGATCTTAGCGGCGGCGCGCTGCTATCGGGTTGGCGACGCCTTGCTCGATGGAAGGTAGAGGCGTTGCAGGCGTTGGTTGACCTCGGTCGCCCGCTTTCGCAGGTCGGCGACTTGGCGATGACGGCGCCTGTTCCAGTTGGCCCGGCGTTCGACAATCTTTTCCAGCACGGTCATCACTCTGGTCGGATTGAGCAGGCGATTTTCCATGTGGTCGATGACCGAGGCGGCGAGCAGGTCCATGCGCACGCTCATGCCGCTGCAACCGCGAGCGCCTTGCCGGGCCTTGGTGCTGCAGGTGTAGTAGCGATAGGCGCCGCCCTCTCAAGGCATTGCGCCATTCTCTAGTCTAGCTCTACTGTAACGCGGGCGGGCTGCGTGGGGTGTCGCTCCACGTGTGCAGGGGCGCGCAGGGAAATGGGACTACGATTTCGGCGATCAGTGCGGCTGTTTCCGGGCGTCAGGCTTAACTTCAGCGGCAGCGGGGTGAGCACGACCGTTGGAGTTCGTGGCGCCGCCGTGACCCTTGGCCAGCACGGCGCTCATCTTAACCTTGGCCTTCCCGGCTCGGGCTTATCTTACCGAACGCGTATTTCACCGCCGACGAGCAGGCCGCTGCAGGTCGAAGAGCCGGTGTCGGCCTGGCCTGAATCTCGACGTCCAATCCCTCGGGGCGCTCCAGGTGTGGCAGCGATCCCTGGAACCGAGCAGGAGATCCGCAGCGCGGACGTCTCCCAACTGACGAGCGCGGGGCTTAACGAGTTGAAGGCCCTGATCAACGCCGCCTGGCAGCGAAAGTCCGAACTTCTCCGCGAGCGTACCAATACGGCCGAGGTCCTGAGGCGCGCCAGGGGGCGTCTACGCTTGGCGGAGGCGGTGATCGTGCGCCTGGTCACGAAGCGCTGGGTCCCGGGTCTCGTGGACGCGGCCAACGCGGCGCACGACGCGCACGAGGACGTCAAGGCCCAGCTCGACGGTTGCTTTGTCGAGGTCGATTTCAATCTCGGTCCGCAAGCCCGGGCGAGCTACGCCAACCTGGTCACGGCCTTTGAGCGCGTCGCCTCCTGTCGCCGCATTTGGGACGTCACGAGCCGGGCAGGGGTTGATCGGGTCGCGGCACGGACAACCGCCTCCACCGCCCTGACGCGCGAGCCGGTGACTTTCGAGAAGGTGGAGCCAGAACTCGTCCGGACCGAGTTCAAGGCCCTCCGACTGGGCAACGCCAACGGCCGCCCTCTTCAGATCTATCCAGGGTTTTTCATGATGAGGGAGCCGAGCGGCGATTTTGCCCTGATCGAATTCGACGAAGTCGATTGCCGTTATGGCCCCTCAAACTTCATCGAGGAAGAATCCGCTCCCGCGGACGCGACGCAGGTCGGCGCGACCTGGAAGTACGCCAACAAGAATGGCTCGCGCGACATGCGCTTCAACAACAACTACCAGATCCCCGTGATGCAGTACGGCGCCTTCGCCCTCTCGAGCCAGACCGGCCTGGCCGAGGCGTACATGGTGAGCGACTTCGACAAGGGTGCCGATTTGGCCAGGGTCCTGGCCGAGCACGAGCGGCAGCTGTCCTTGGGAAGCAGCGCTGACGCCGTCGCCTTGCCGGCGCCGGTCGATGAGGCCCTCGCGGATCAGGACCCTTTTGAAGGGCCCCTGGCATTCGCCGCCAAGCCGCGCAAACACTTGGCGGCCGACTGGGTTCTGCTGTCGGTCATCGTGGTCGCGCTGGTTTTCGGCGCGGGCTGGACCCAGGCGCATTGGCCGAGAAGCGCGGGCGCCGCCGATGACGCTGCGGCCGTTACGCCCGTCGCAGGGCCGCAACCTGTTGTGGTCAAAAAGGAGCCGGCTCGGAACAAGCGCAAGGTCGCGAGCCGCGCCGCCGCCGCGATGCCGCCGGCGCCCGCCGCCGAGCCTTCCGAGCCCGACGAGGCTCAACCAAGCGCAACGGCGCCCGCCCAGACCGCGAGCAGCGAGGCCGTGGCCGCGGCGATCTACTAGTCTCCGTCAGTGGTCGCGAGGCCGGGGAGTTCCCTGCGTGCGCGGGTATCAGCCTGCCACCTCTTCCTCGGACACAGGAAGCTTGAGAGCACGGTTCGATACTGTGGGATCGAGGTCGATGATGCTCTCGAGATGTCAGAGCAGATCGACCTCTAGACCCCCGGTGGCGATCACCGCCGGCCGGCTTTAGGCCTACCGGCGGGCTGACGATTTGTTCAGAGCGTGCGGGCGAAGAACGGCGTCAGCTGTCCCATCGCCGCGTCGACGAACTTCGGCGCCCAATAGGTCTCGATGTGCGTGGCGCCGTCGATCTTGAAGAAGGTCTTGTCCTTGGTGCCGGTCGCCTTGGGGAAGGCGTCCTCGGTCATGTAGAGGCTGTCGGCCTTGCTGCCGGCCATCATCAACAGCGGCACGTCAATGAGGTCGATCTGGTCGGTCGCGTCCCAGCGCATCAGATCCAGCAAGCTGCTGGTCGTGTATTTGAAGGTCGAGCCCGCATGAGCGTGGGTCTTCCAGTAGTACTCGTAGCCTTGGCGATAGAGATCGAACGGCAGGGCCGCGATCTGGGCGTCGGTCAGGTTGGCGTCGCCGGAGTAGAGGATTTCACCGCCGGCCGCCTCCTGCGCGCGAGCGGCCGAGGCCTGGTCGAGGCGCTGCTGGATCGTCGCCAGGGCCGAGTCCTGGTAGCCGTTGCGGCGCACCCGGCCGGAATTGAACATGCTGAGCGTGGCCAGCGCTTTGAAGCGCTTATCGGTCTTGGCGGCGGCCAGGGAATAGCCGCCGCCGCCACAGATCCCGAAGAGGCCCAGGCGCTCCGCATCCACGCCGGGATAGCGAGTGATGAAATCGGCCATGCCGTGGATGTCCGCAATCCGGAACATCGGCTTGTCGACGCTGCGGGGCAGCCCGCCGCTGCCGCCCTGATAGGCCGCGTCCGCAGTGATGGTGATGTAGCCCTGCTCGGCCAGGTGCTGGGCGTAGAGGCCCGCGACCTGTTCCTTCACCCCGCCATTGGGGTGGGCCACGACGATCGCCCGATACTTGCGAACCGGATCGTAGCCCGCCGGGGTGTAGACGTTGGCGACGATGTCCAGACCGCCCAGTTTGTAGGTGACTGGATGGATATTGACCTTGCCCGGCTCGTTCTTGGTGATCGCGCCGCCATAGACCAGGGTGAAGGGGTTGCTGCTCTCGGCCGCCGCGGCGGCAGGGGTCGTGCTCATGGCCGTCACTCCGAGAATTGAGCCTGAAAGGGCGAGTGCGGACGCTCCAAGGAACTGCCGCCTGTTTTTGCTGATCGCATCGTTGGTCATGGGAATTCCGTTTTGGATCGCGGGCTCAGCGCCTATTGGGATGGCGTGCGGTATTCGGCGTCGCTCACCGGGCCCAGCCAGCTCACGCTCGCGCCGTCTAGGGCCTCGGCCACGGCGACATGGGTCATGGCGCTGGTCGGCGCGGCGCCGTGCCAGTGCTTGACGCCGGGGCCGGTCCAGACGACGTCGCCGGCCTTCATCCGGCGGACCGGCCCGCCCTCGGCCTGGACCAGGCCTTCGCCGGCGGTGACGATCAGGAGCTGGCCGAGCGGATGGCTGTGCCAGTTGGAGCGCGCGCGCGGCTGGAAGGTGACGGTGGCGCCGCCGAGACGGGCCTGGCCGGTTCCTTTGAACGGAGAGGTCACGCTGACCGCGCCCGTGAAGGTCGCCGCAGGGCCTTGGACCGGCTGCCGCTCGGGGCCGGTGATCGCGAGGCCCTCGGCCGCCGAAGGCGCCTGCGCGGGGTCCTGGTCTTTGAACACCTTCTCGGCGACGGCGACCGCGGCGGTCGCCTTGGGCCAGCCGGCGTAGAACGCCAGGTGCGTCAGCGTCTCGCCGATCTCTGCCCGCGTCAGGCCGTTCTGCAGGCCCAGGCCGACATGGAAGGCCAGGCCCGCCTCGTCGCCGTTGGCGGCCAGCGCGGCCAGGGTCACCAGGCTGCGGTCGCGTGAGGTCAGGTCGGGCCGCCGCCACAGGTCGGCGAAGACCACATCGTTGGTCAGCGCCGCCAGCTTGGGTGCGACCGGGCCGATGGTCGCCGTCACCGCCTTGGCGCGGGCCGCGTCCGAGGCGGGGAGGGGCACGCTCGCCGTCACCGGGGCGCGCAAGGCAGCCATGTCGACGCCCCGGTCGGTGAACGCCTTCTCGATCACCTCCAGCGATGACACCGCATTGGGCCAGCCGGCATAGAAGGCCAGGTGGGTGACGGCGCCGGAGATCTCGCCGGGCGTGACGCCGTTGTCGAGCGCGCGGCCCAGGTGCCCCGTCAGCTGGGCGGTCTTGCCGGTGGCGATCAGCACCGACACGGTCACCAGGCTTCGATCGCGCGGGCTCAGCGCCGGATTGATCCAGACGTCCCCGAACAGGACGTCGTCGGTGTAGCCGGCAAGCCCCGGGGCGACGGCCTGCATGGCCTTGGGCGCGACGGACTTGCGGTCCTGCGCCTCGACCGGGGTCGCCAAGGTCAAGGCCGCGATGGCGGCGACGACAGGCTTCTTCATCGAAAGCTCCTTTTCGGAGGAATGGGGATCAGGTCTTGGCGGGGGCCTCGATCTCCGAGAAGGCCAGGACGCCCTGGGGCAGCCGCAAGCCCTGGATCTCGATCGCAGAGGCGGCGGCTGTCAGTTCGCCAAGTTCGGCAGGCGTGAAGCGGACGCCGGCGGCCCCGGTGTTGTCGATCATGTGCGCCATCTGGGTGGCGCCCGGGATCGGCACGATCCACGGCTTCTGGGCCAGCAGCCAGGCCAGGGCGATCTGGCCCAGGGTGGCGTTCTTGCGCTGCGCCCAGGCCTTGAGCAGCTCGACCAGGGCCAGGTTGTGGGGCAGGTTCTCCGGCGCGAACCGGCCCTCGACCTTGCGGATGTCGCCGTCGGCGAAGCGGGTGCCCGCGTCGATGGCGCCGTTCAGGAACCCCACGCCCAGCGGGCTCCAGCAGACAAAGCCGATGCCCAGCTCCTCGCAGGTCGGCAGGACCCACTTCTCCGGCCCGCGCCAGAGCAGCGAATACTCGTTCTGGACGGCGGTCACCGGCAGGGCCGCATGGGCGCGGCGCAGGGTCTGCTGGCCCATCTCGCTGAGGCCCCAGTGCAGGACCTTGCCCGCCTTCATCAGGTCCTGGATCGCGCCGGCGACGTCCTCGATGGGGACCTGGGGATCGACGCGGTGCTGGTAGAGAAGGTCGATGCGGTCGGTGCGCAGGCGCTTGAGCATGCCTTCGACCGCCGTCTTGATGTGCTCGGGGCGGCTGTTGAGGCCGGGACCGCGCCGGCCGGTCTCGGGATCGATGTTCCAGCCGAACTTGCTGGTGATCACCACCTTGTCGCGGAACGACTGGATGGCCTCGCCCAGGATGCGCTCGTTCTCGAACGGACCATAGGCTTCGGCCGTGTCGAAGAAGGTGACGCCCCGCTCATAGGCGGCCCGGAGGATGTTCAGCATCTCGGGCCGATAGGGGACCGTGGTCGTATACGCGCGGTGCATGTTCTGCACGCCCATGCCGATGCTGGAGACCTCCAGCCTACCGAGTTTGCGCCGCTCGCCGCTGGCGGCGGGCGCCTTGGCCCTGGTCTGGGCTGCGGCCCCGCCGGCGGCAGCTGCGGCCGGCAGCGCCAGGCTTAGCGCCAGGAGATTGCGGCGGCCGACGCCGGCGATGCTGTTGGTCTTGTCATCCATGAAGAGTTCCTGTCGCGGGAAGATGGGCTAGCGGCCGGTCTGGGCCAGGACGGCTTCAGGAAGCCGCGCGCCCTGGATGGGGATATTCGCGGCGGCCTCTTCGATCGAAGCCAGGTCCTGCGCGGTCAGCTCGACGTTGGCCGCGCCCAGGTTCTCGGTCAGACGATGCAATTTGGTGGTGCCGGGGATCGGTACGATCCAGGGCTTCTGGGCCAGCAGCCAAGCCAGGGCGACCTGAGCGGGCGTGGCCTGCTTTTGCTCGGCGATGGCCTTGAGCAGATCGACCAGCGCCATGTTGGCAGCCCGGGCGTCGGTGGCAAAGCGCGGCGAGATCGACCGGAAATCGGTGGGGTCGAGCTTGGTGGTCTCGTCGATCTTGCCGGTCAGGAAGCCCGCGCCCAGCGGGCTGAACGGCACGAAGCCGATGCCCAGTTCCTCGCAAGCGGCGAGGATGCCGTTGTGCTCCACGTCGCGGGTCCACAGCGAGTACTCGTTCTGCAGCGCGGCGACGGGCTGAACGACGTGGGCCCGGCGAAGCGACTCCACGCTCGGTTCAGAGAGCCCGAAATGCTTGACCTTGCCGGCCGCGATCAGGTCCTTCACGGCCCCGGCGACATCCTCCATCGGCACGGCAGGATCGACACGGTGCTGGTAGAGCAGGTCGATGTGGTCGGTGCGCAGGCGCTTCAGCTGGGCTTCGGCCACGGCCTGGATGTGCTTGGGCCGGCTGTTGAGACCGCCGTTGCGGCCGCCGGTCTCCAGGTCGATGTCGAAGCCGAACTTGGTGGCGATCACCACCTGGTCGCGAAACGGCGCGACGGCTTCGCCCAACAGCGTCTCGTTGGCGAACGGCCCATAGGCCTCGGCCGTGTCGAACAGGGTCACGCCGCCATCGAACGCCGCGCGGATGACGCCCAGGGCCTCCTCGTGGGGCGTCGGCGCGCCGTAGGCCGAGCTCAGGCCCATGCAGCCATAGCCGAGGGCGGAGACTTCCAGGCCGGCTTGGCCGAGCTTGCGCTTTTGCATGATCTCTTCTCCTGAATTGGGTGGGTCAGGCGCGGGCGATCGCGCCCAGCCATTGGCGGACTTGGGTCATGGTCCGCCGCTCCTGATCGGCTTCCATCGAGAAGGCCGGGAGGAAGCGCGCCTGGGGCGCATGGCGCTTCAGGACGTCCTGGCTGTCGCCGAGCCCGAAGCCGCCATGGGTGATGAAGGGCCGGATCGTCTTGCCCGAAAGATCGTGCGCGGCCAGGAAGCTGCGGATGATCGGCGGGGCGGTTTCGCCCCAGATCGGAAAGCCCAGGAACAGGGTGTCGTAGCGGGCGATGCCTGGGATCTTGGCCTTCAGCTCCGGCCGAACACCCGCGTCACGTTCTTGGCGCGCCTGTTGCACCGTCTGCTCGTAGTCTTCGGGATAGGGCTTGGCGGGTTCGATCGCGAACAGGTCGGCCTTCAGCTCGCGATGCAGCTGACCGGCGATGACTCGGGTGTTGCCCGAGCGGGTGAAATAGGCGACCAGCTGGCCCGAACCGGGCGAGGCATTATCACGCTCCTGGGCCATGCATGCGCTGGCGCCCGAGGCCAGCATCAAGGCGGCCGGCGCGCCGAGCGCGGCGCGGCGGGACATGGCTTCAGGGGATTTGGATCTCGTCGTGGATTTGGTCATCCCGTGCTCCTCGTTCGCGAACGCGAAGCCCCCAACGCCTTCGACAGGGGAAAAGATAGCGCTGGCCCACTGATCGAATTAGGCGCGATAATCGCCATGTCGCTTTTAGTAGGGCTAATAAATGGCGCGAGGTTTCGACGAGCTGGCCGCCTTCGCCGCTGTGGCCAAGGAACGTAGCTTCACGCGCGCCGGCGCTAAGATGGGTGTCTCGCCCTCGGCGCTCAGCCAGACGATCAAGGGCCTGGAGGAGCGGCTAGGCGTGCGGCTGCTGACCCGCACCACGCGTAGCGTGGCGCCAACGGAGGCCGGGGACCGATTGTTGCTGACGGTAGCGCCGCGCTTCGAGGAGATCGAACAGGCGCTGGCGGCCTTGGGCGAGATGCGAGAGCGGCCCGCTGGCACGATCCGCATCACCGCCGGCGAGCATGCCGCGCGCTCGGTCCTGCAGCCCGGCTTGGCCAAGCTGCTGCCGGACTATCCCGACATCCGGGTCGAGATCGTGGTCGACTACGGCCTGGTCGACATCGTGTCGGAGGGGTTCGACGCGGGCGTGCGGCTGGGCGAGCAGGTGGCCAAGGACATGATCGCCCTGCGCATCGGCCCGGAGATGCGGATGGCCGTGGTCGGCTCCCCGGCCTACTTCGCCGATCGTTCAAAGCCCCAGATCCCGCAGGATCTGACCGAGCACAATTGCATCAACATGCGGCTACCGACCTATGGCGGCCTTTTCCCCTGGGAGTTCGAGAAGGACGGCCGCGAGGTGAAGGTCCGGGTCGACGGCCAGCTGACCTTCAACACCATCCGGCAGCGGCTGGACTCCGCCCTGCAGGGCCTGGGCCTGGCCTACATGCCCGAGGACGTCGCCACGTCCTGCATCGCGTCCGGCGAACTGGTCAGGGTGCTGGAGGACTGGTGCCTGCCGTTCCCCGGCTATCACCTCTACTATCCCAGCCGCCGCCACGCCTCGCCGGCCTTTTCGCTGCTTCTGGACGCCCTGCGGTTCAGGGAGCTGTAGCGTCGAGTACTTGTAAGCAGGACTAAAGGGAGCAAGTCCTTTCTACCGGCTAATCGTCGATATGGCGGCGCGATAGCTTCCCTTCGAACACGAAGGGAGATCCGTCATGGGCTTAACCACCAAGCTTTCGCAGCGCGCCAGCCTCGCTGTGCTCGGCGCGATCCTCGGCGGCCTTGCGCTTGCCGGGACGGCGCCGGCGCAGACACTCAAGTCCATTCAGGCGCCGGCCAAGCCCCTCGTCCTGAAGGATCGCGGCAGCTTCTTCGTGGGCGGGCGTTCGGTCGAGCAGAAAGCGGGGGAAATCCTGCTGGGCCCGGACGATAGCGTGACCGTCGACCAGATGTACGTCGAGTACATGGTCCCAACCGGCAAGGCCAAGATCCCAGTGGTGATGATCCACGGCGCGGGCCTGAGTGGGAAGAGCTACGACACCACGCCCGACGGGCGAATGGGGTGGTTCGAATATTTCGTCCGCAAATCCCATCCCACCTATGTCGTCGACCAGGTCGGTCGGGCGCGCTCCGGGTTCAACCAGTCGGCCATCAACAACAGGCTTTCGGGCGCCAGCACCGCGCCGACCGGGTCGGTGGCTCCGACCGCGCCGGGCGCACCGGCGGCGATCGGGCAGGGAGCCTTCCGCTTCGGCGATCGCATCGGCGTCTGGACCAACTTCCGCTTCGGGCCAAGGTTCGGCGAGGCGTTCCCCGGGGGGCAGTTCCCGGTCGAGGCCGTCGGTGAACTCTCCAAGCAGGCCATCCCGGATCTGACTTCGCAGGTGCCGCAGCCCAATCCGACCTTGAAGGCGCTCTCCGAACTGGCGGGCGGCCTGAACGGCTCCGTCCTGATCAGCCACTCGCAGTCCGGTCCGTTCCCCATGGATGCGGCGCTGGTCGATCCGAAGGGCATTGGCGCCATCGTCGCCCTCGAGCCGGGCGTCTGCCGGGCCAACTACACCGACGACCAGATCGCCAAGCTCGCGAAGATCCCGACCTTGGTAGTGTTTGGCGACAATCTGACCGCGCCGACTGGGCTGGGGGCGATGACCTGGCAAAACCGGCTCGACGGATGCCGGGCCTATGCGACGCGGATCGTGGCGGCAGGTGGGCGAGCGGACATAGTCGTGACGGCCGACCGCGGCATTAGGGGCAACAGCCACATGTTGATGCAGGATAAGAACAACCTGCAGATCGCGGACATCATCCTCAAATGGGTCGATGAACGGGCCGGGCGACCTTTCTAGCTCGATGCTGAAAGTCGCGCGATCCAGCCGCCCAGCACGAAAAGCCGGAGAAGCCGCCACTTTCCTGGTGGATTGCCAACGACAGCTCTTGGCGCATCGCCACCCGTTGTTGCGCCGAACGTATCGAAAGCTCCAGCGGTCGTTATAGGGTTCGCCGGTGTCCGGGAGTGATGACCAAGGCCCCCGCCTGCGACGCCAGCACCTCCCTTGAACGCCCGATTCCGGAGAGTGCTCGAAACAGCAAATGGCGCTGCGTTCTGCAAAAGCGGTGTGAAAAAGGAGGAGGCGAGCAAGTTTCACCCGCTCCGCTTTGCCTAAGGTTGGCTTTAGGAACCGGCGTGGCCAGGGCGAGTTTGCCCCTCGATTTTCAGATCGAGGAGGCGACCATGGACGACGGCTTCACCACCGAGCGCGGCGAGGGCGATGAGACCCATCAGCGCGTTCCCGACGGCGGCCCGCATAGCTCCGCAGGCCACCTGACCACCAACCAGGGGATTCGCGTTTCCGACAACCAGAACCAACTGAAGGCCGGCGCGCGTGGGCCGGTGCTGCTGGAGGACTTCGTCCTTCGCGAGAAGATCTTCCACTTCGATCACGAGCGGATTCCCGAGCGCATCGTCCATGCCCGCGGCTCAGCCGCGCACGGTTACTTCGAGGCCTATGAGGGCGCGGCCAAGCTGTCGAAGGCCGACCTTTTCCAGTGCCCCGGCGAGAGGACCCCGGTCTTCGTGCGCTTCTCCACGGTGGCCGGCGGCGCGGGCAGCGTCGACACGCCCCGCGATGTGCGCGGCTTCGCGGTGAAGTTCTACACCCAGCAGGGCAACTGGGATCTCGTGGGCAACAACATCCCGGTGTTCTTCATCCAGGACGCCATGAAGTTCCCCGACCTCGTCCATTCGGTGAAGATGGAGGCCGATCGCGGCTATCCGCAGGCCGCCAGCGCCCACGACACCTTCTGGGACTTCATCAGCCTGATGCCCGAGGCCACCCACATGATCATGTGGGCGATGAGCGACCGGACCATCCCGCGCTCTTTGCGCACCATGCAGGGCTTTGGGGTCCACACCTTCCGGTTGGTCGACGCCAAGGACAAGGTCACCTTCGTCAAGTTCCACTGGAAACCCAAGCAGGGCGTGGCCTCGACGATCTGGGACGAGGCGGTGAAGATCGCCGGCGCCGATCCCGACTTCCAGCGGCGCGACCTTTTCGAGGCCATCCAGCGCGGCGACTTCCCCGAGTGGGAGCTGGGCGTCCAGGCCTTCGACCAGGCCTTCGCCGACAGCCTGCCGTTCGATGTGCTGGACCCGACCAAGATCATCCCCGAAGAGGTGCTGCCGGTGCAGCCGATTGGCCGAATGGTGCTGGATCGCTATCCCGACAATTTCTTCGCCGAAACCGAGCAGGTGGCCTTCTGTCCCGGCAATATCGTGCCGGGCGTCGACTTCACCGAGGACCCCCTGCTGCAGGGACGCCTGTTCTCCTACCTCGACACACAGAAGAGCCGGCTGGGCACGGCCAACTTCCATCAGATCCCGGTCAATGCGCCCAAGTGCCCGGTGATGAACTTCCAGCGCGACGGCATGATGCAGATGCTGCAGCCCAAGGGGCGCGCCAACTATGAGCCCAACAGCTTGGCGGAGACGGCGAGCGAGGAGGGCGGGCCGCGTGAGTGCCCGGTGACTGGATTCCGAACCACCAGCGCTGGCGGCGACCTGGGTGTGGAGAAGTTGCGGGTCCGTCCCGAGAGCTTCGCCGACCACTACAGCCAAGCGCGTTTGTTCTTCCGTTCGCTGGACCCGGCCGAGCAAGCTCACCTGGCCTCTGCCCTGGTGTTCGAGCTTTCCAAAGTCGGCATCGAGGCGGTGCGGACGCGGATGCTGTCCAACCTGGTCAATGTCGACCCTGACCTCGCCAAGCGGGTCGGCGCGGGCCTGAACATGCCCGTTCCCAAGGCCTCGAAAGCAGCGGTTCCGGTCCAGGACCTGGAGCTGTCGCCGGCCTTGCGGATCATCAACGGTCCGCTGGAACCGACCGACATCAAGGGCCACGTCATCGGCGTGCTTGTCGCAGACGGGTCGGACGCCAAGGCGGTCGACAAGCTGAAGGCGGCGATCAAGAAGGCCGGCGCGGTGGCCAAGGTCATCGCCCCGAAAATCGGCGGGGCCAAGGGCGCAGACGGAACCTTGATACCGGCTGACGGCCAGCTGGCTGGGACGCCGTCCGTGACTGTCGACGCCATCGCGCTTGTTCTCTCCGAGGACGGCTGCTCGGCCCTGCTCAAGGAGGCCGCCGCCGTCCAATTCGTCATGGATGCGTTCGGCCACCTGAAAGCCATTGGCGCGACAGAGGCGGCTCAGCCGTTGCTCGACAAGGCCGGCGTCGAGCCAGACGGAGGCGTGACTGACTTGGGCGGCGATTTCATCGCTGCGGCGGCCAAGCGCTTCTGGGATCGCGAGCCGAAGGTGCGCGTGCTAGCCTAGCCTTGATGAGGTGACGCTCGTGGTGCGAGCGTCACCTGGGTCAGGCTCGATAGAGGTCGGCGTCAGGGTCGCGTTCACCTCGGATTTCGGCCGCGACGATCTGCGAGGCGATTACCGAATAGGTGATGCCGTTGCCGCCAAAGCCCATGACGGCCCAGGTATGATCCATGCTCTCCACGGGGCCTATGCTGGGCAGCCCCGTCGCGCTCTCGCCAAAGGCGCCGGCCCAGCCATAATCGAGCTCGAACGATACATCCGGCAGAAGCCGTTGCAGCTTTCCGGTGAGGATCTCGCTTTTGCGCTTCAGCTTCGCTTTGTCCTGGTGGGCGGTCGCAGAGGCTTCGTCTTCGCCGCCGACGATCAGGCGACCGTCACCGCCCATACGCAGATAGAGGTACGGGTTGGACGCCTCCCAGATCACCGTGTCCTTCAGCCAGGTAGGACAACGCTGGCGCGGCTTGGACGCCATCGCCCAGGTCGAGATGATCTCTGCCCCCGGGGTCGGGACACCCTTGGGGAACTCGTAGCCGCAGCAGAACACCACCGACTTGGCCCGCACCGCGTGACCCGCATCGGTCAGCAGCGTCACCCCGTCTGGATCGCTGACGACTTGCATCACCTCGACAGGCGACCAGATCCGCGCGCCGTTCGCATGGGCGCGTCTCAGAAGCGCTGCCGCCAGTCGGGCGGGATCGCCGCTCGCCGAACCGCTTGAAAGGATGGCGCCCGTTCGCGTCACGCCGAACCGCTCGCTCAAGGCTGCCGCGCTCAAGGACTGGCTATCCAGGCCGATCGCCGCGCGGGCGTCCGCCTCGGCTTCCAACGCGCGACAGCCATAAGCGTCGCCCGCCAGATAGAGCGAAGACTTGTCCTTCAGCCCGCAGACGATGCGCTCTTCGGCGACGATCTGCTTCAGGGCGTCCACCGCCTGGCGGGACCTGAGATAAGCCCGCTTGGCGTTGGCTACGCCGATCTTCTGGGTGAGCGTCGTCAGCGGCAGATCGATCTCCCACTGCAGCAACGCCGTCGACGCCAGGGTCGACCCCATCAGGGGCGCGCGGCGGTCCAGCACCGCGACCGCGTGATCCTTCGACAGCGCGTGAGCCATGAAGGCGCCGCTGATGCCTGCCCCGACGATGGCGACATCAACGCTGATCGCGGCGTCCAGTGGCCGTACGGGCACGCCCAATCCAGGGCTGTCGGCCCACAGCGATCGGCCTGTTCTGAGATCGCGCTTGATCGTGGTTCCGGTCATCAGGGCCTCTCTATGAGCGAGAGTTAGCTCTCCAAGTCCTTTGCAGTTCCGCCGCCGCTGAGCCTTAGCTTTGAGCTTGCCGCCCTGGGTCGACGTTTGATCTGGAACCGCGACCATGGGCGCGGGTTTGGGGGATAGCGCCGCGACAGACGCGGGCTTTCAGCGCCGCAGGAGCAGATGATGGACGATCAAGTGATGGGTGTGGCCAAGCAAGGCTTTGGTCGGGTGCAGGACGCTGTCGGTGGCCTGACGGGCGACACGGCCCTGCAGGGTAAGGGCAAGATCAACCAAGCCGCCGGTGCGGCGCAGCACGCCTTCGGTGAAGCCAAGAGCAGCCTTCTCGAAGCCGTCGACGAGATCGTCGGCAGCGTGCGCGGCGAGCTCCACACACAGCTCGACACGGTTGAAGGCTATGTTGTGACGCGCCCGCTGCAAGCGCTTGGCGTCGCGGCCGGCGTGGGTCTGTTGCTGGGGCTGCTGCTGCGTGGCCGTACGAGGACGGTCTATACCCGCGCTCCGCGCTAGCGTCCCGAGGCGTTGACTCATCGCGCCCTCGGGTCGTCCCCGAGGGCGTCGCCTTTGGCGGGGCTGTGAAATTGATGGATTTGGCGAGGATCGTGCGGACGCCGCGGCGCTTGGCGGCGACGCTGAACGTGACGTGGGTGCTCGAAGGGGCGTCTCGCCTGGGTTATGCGGCGCGCGGGCTGGTCTATGTCGGTCTTGGGGTGATCGTCCTGCTGGCGGCGACCGACGTGACGCCACGGGCCCAAGGGGCCAAGGCGATGCTGGCGGCCTGGGCGGGCTGGCCGCTTGGCCTGGCCTTGGTTGGCATTGTCGCGGTGGGCCTGCTGGCCTTTGCCGTCTGGCGTGCCTTGCAAGCGATCTTCGACGCGGACCAGCATGGCGCTTCGCCCAAGGGCGTCGCGGTTCGGATTGGGCAGGCGGTCAGCGGCCTGATCTATGGCGGCCTTGGCTTCTGGGCGCTGGAACTACTCGACGCGTTCGAGGATGTCGGAGAGGCTGACGAGGAACAGACCGCACGTGGGGCGGCAGCCACCGTTCTGGCTCTGCCATATGGTGAAATCCTGTTGCTCCTGGCGGGTGCCGTGATGCTGGGCGTCGGTATCGGCAACGTCGTCCAGGGCCTAGCCCAGGACTTCGCCAAGCGCTTGCGCTGTGACGACCGGATCTGCCGCTGGGTCGTGCCGATGGCCAAGGTCGGCTACGCGGCGAGAGGGCTGGCGACTTTGCCGGCGGGTATATTTCTGATCCTGGCGGGTCTGGAGGCGCGCAGCCGCGATGCGCGCAGCTGGGGCGGCGCGCTGCAGGCGCTTGAAGCTCAGCCTTTCGGATCCTGGATGCTGGGTCTGGTGGCCCTCGGCCTGATCGCCTTTGGCTTGTTCGGTTTCGTTGAAGCCCGCTTTCGGCATATCCATCCCAGCCTGGCGCTGGCGTCTTGAGCAAGGCCGAGCGCCTGGACCGACTGAGGGCCGCGCGGCGCGCCCAGGCGGTGAAGCCCGGTGAGCGTGGTCCGATCCTGGCGCGCACCCGAAACCTCAAAATGGCGCGCTCGGCCCACGCCTATGTTCGAGGCAGCACCGTCAAGTTCTACGAGTGGCTGGGGACGCGCGCCTCGATCTTGCCGAGCGGACCGTCCGTCTGGATCTGCGGCGATTGCCATCTGGGCAACCTCGGCCCCCTGGCCAACGCCAAGGGGCGGGTCGACATCCAGATCCGCGATCTCGACCAGACCGTGGTCGGCAATCCCGCCCACGACCTGATCCGGCTGGGACTATCCCTGGCGTCGGCCGCGCGCGGTTCGGATCTGCCGGGCGTGATCACCGCCCAGATGCTGGAGGCCATGATCGTGGGCTATGAAGAGGCGCTGGCCGCCGACTTCGATCAGGAGGCCCCGCATCCGCCGATGATCGGCGCGGTCCTGCGCCAGGCCGATCGCCGAACCTGGAAGCACCTGGCCAATGATCGGCTGGCGGGCGTGCGGCCGGAAATCTCGATCGGCAAGCACTTCTGGCCCATTACCTGCACCGAACGCCACGAGATTGAAGCGATCTGCGCCAGCCCGCCGGTGCGCGACCTGGTGACCAGTCTGAAGTCGCGCGGGCGCAAGGACGAGATCCGGATGCTGGACGCCGCCTATTGGGTAAAGGGCTGCAGTTCCCTGGGCCGCCTGCGGTTCGCCGCGCTGCTGGAGGTCGATGGCGGCGATGGACCGCCCGACATCTGCTTTCTGGACATCAAGGAGGCGATCAAGGCCGCCGCACCGCGGGAGGCGGGCGCGGCCATGCCACGCGGCAACGCAGAGCGGGTGGTGGCCGGGGCGAGGGCGCTGTCGCCGAACCTTGGCCAACGCATGGCGGCTGGCCGTCTGCTCGACAAGGCCGTCTTCGTGCGCGAGCTGATGCCGCAGGACATGAAGCTGGAGGTTGTGGGTCTAGAGCCGACTGAGGCCATGGATGCGGCCCGTTCACTCGCGCGCGTGGTCGGCGACGCGCATGGCCGGCAGATGGACGCCGCCACGCGCAAGGCCTGGATCGCCGACCTGGCGCGCAACCGTTCGGGGGCGCTGGATGCGCCGTCTTGGCTATGGTCGAGCGTTGTGGACCTCGTTGCAGTCCACGAGGCGGCTTATCTGGAACACTGTCGTCGCTATGCCTTGGGCCTGGCGCAACCCAAAAGCTAGAGCGCGACTTGCCCGACGATAGGGCTTGGTCTCTTGGATCGGGCGCGGTCCATTTGACCGCACTAGAAGCGCTTTCGCCCGATCCTCTCGAACGCAGCATGGGCGCCCGCGGCGAACGCGGCGTGGCGGACAGCCTCTTCCAGACCAGGCGCCTGGCCCGTCATAGCCACTGCCTCGCCGCGCAGGAGCGTCCAACTCCAAGCCCCGCGCTCCTCGCACACCGCCAGCCGATAGGGCGAGCCGAAGCCATCGTCATCCATGTCGTATCCTCCCTGAGCCAGGAGCATGGCGCGAGGCGGTGCAGGCGCGACCGCTGTCGATGTCGAGATCCGATGGAGACGGCGTGCAGAACCTAGGCGGCGCGAGGTAGGGTCACCTCGAACGCCGCGCCGGCGTCGCTCTCGACCAGCTGGATCGCGCCGTGGCTGGCGGCGAGCAGGGATCGGGCGATCGACAGGCCCAGGCCCGTACCACCCTCGCTGCGTCGACTGGTGAAGAAGGCCTCGAACAGCCGGCCGCGATCGGCGGTGGGGACGCCGGGGCCGTCGTCGCTGATGTGCAGCCGGATCGTGTCCGGCGTCTCGTCCACAGTGACAACGACGACAGAGGCCCCAGCCTGGCGGCTGTTCTGCAAGAGCACGCTGAGTACGGTGTCCAGGGTCGCTTCGGAAACCGCCGCGAGCGGCGTCTCGTCCGACACGCGCAGCTCGACCTTGAAGGACCGGCCGACGGCTGCGTCGGCGGCGCGGCGAAGCGGAGCGAGAATGCTGGTCGCCGCGTTCGTTTCCGCGCGGGCCATGTCGGCGCGGGCCAAATCCAGGAGGCGCGTGACCAGCAGGGACAGCCGCGCCGTGTCAGCGCCGGCGTTGTCCAGGAAGCGCCGTCGCTCTTCCGGAGTCATGGTCTCGCCGTGGTCCTGCAGCAATTCCACGGCGCCGGCGATCCCGGCCAGCGGTGTCTTGAACTCGTGGCTGACGGCGGTGGCGAAATCGCGCAAATAGCTCGATCGGCGATCGATGGCCTGGGCCATGGCGCGGAAGTCGTCATACAGGGCCTGGATCTCCAGGGCCGCCGTCGTCGGCGTCTCTGGCGGCGCGCCGTGCCCGGTCGCCATATCCCGCGAGGCCGCGCTCAGGGCCTCGATCGGCCGGGTCACGCCGCGCGAGACCAGGCCCGACAGCAGGACGAGGATGGCGAAGATGCCTGCCACGCCCAGGATAATCTTGCCGCGATCCTCGTAGAGCCCGCGGAACAGCGCGCGGGGCGAACGGGAGAGCAGGATGACCCCGACCACCCGGTCGCCGACGAGGATCGGTCGGGCGTGGTGTAGACGGACATCCGACGCCCGGCTCAGCCATTCGAAGGCGTAGCTGGGGCGATAGTCGCCGTTGTGACGGACGACCGTCCTCGGACGCCCGGCCATGGCCTCCCGGACTTCCGGCAAGGCCGAAAGATCGCCGCCGAGGCCATAGCCCCGCGCGACCACGCCATAGCCATCCAGGACCACGATCGAGGCCAGGGTCGTGCGGGCCGTGCGCTCGATGACCGGGTCCAACACATGGGCCACGCGCGTCGCGGCCGGGTCGGCGACCTTGCCGTTGGCGCTCGGGACCGGGCGCTCGGGCAGGATGCTGGCGGTGCGCAGATCCAGGGTCGTCGGCTCGGGAGCGTAGTAGCCGGGTTCCGCGCGATCGGGAGACGAGTTTGGCGGCGGCGGTGCGCCGGGCCAGTTGACGGCCGCCATGGCGGCCAGGGCCGCCCCTTGAGCCACCAGTTCGGCCTCAGTCTGGCGCACCAGGGTGTTCTCGTAGACGCGCAAGAAGATCGCGCTGATCCCCGGCATGGCGGCGGCGAAGAAGAGCACGGCGAACAGGATTACCCTCAGCCGCAGGCGCGGCCAGCGGCGCTTCAGGAAAGCCTTGGCCCGATCGATCAAGCGCCGCCGCCCTGGCACGCGCCCAGGCGATAGCCGACGCCGGCCCGGGTCTCGATGACGTCATGACCGCCGACCTGCGCAAACTTGCCGCGCAGGTTGCGCACGTGGCTGTCGACGGTGCGATCGGTGATCGCGAAACCGGGGCCACGCAGGCGATCGATGATGGCGTCGCGAGAGAAGACCTTGCTCGGCGCGGCGGCCAGGGCGCGCAGGATGCTGAACTCGGTGACGGTCAGGGTCAGTTCCTGGCCGTCCCACGAAGCGATCCAGCCGTCGGGGTCGAGGCCCAGGCGGCCCCGGCCCATAGCGAGCGGCGTCTCGACCTTCATCGACTGCGAGCCGGTCCGCCGCAGGATTGCGCTGATCCGGGCCGTGACTTCGCGCGGACTAAACGGTTTGACCACATAGTCGTCGGCGCCCAGCTCGATGCCCAGGACCCGGTCGATCTCCTCGTCCCGCGAGGAGAGGAACAGGATCGGCACGTCGCTCTCGCCGCGCAGGCGACGGCAGACCTCCAGGCCGTTCATGCGCGGCATGTTGATGTCGAGCACGACGAGGTCGGGCGCGGCGTTGGCGATGGCGGCCAGCGCCGCCTCGCCATCCTCGGCGTCGCGGGTCGCGAACCCGGCCTTCTCGAGGGCGAAGACCAGGAGCTGGCGGATGTGCGGATCGTCGTCGACGATGAGGATGCGTTGCGACATGGCGGTCATGTTCCGGGTTGAGCCGCGTCGGTCAACGCCCCAGGCGGCGGCGACATGTTCTCTTCTCCGTAAGGCCGGCCATCGCAGTACCGCGTCGGCCAGGGCGGAGGCGGCGCGTGATGGGCTATCAGCGCCCGAGCGGCGTTCAGGCGACGGGCGTTGCGCCAGGACCAGGTCCGCCAGTCCATCTGCCGATGATCCAGGTCGGTCAGCACCTGGATGCGGGCCGAGGTGATGGTCTCGGCCTGGGGCGCGGGCAGGGAGCGGCCTTCCAGCTCGGCGAGCGGAACCAGCGCGGCCGGGCCCAGCGCTTCGAGGTAGCAGAGGTCTAGCCGGGGGCCATGGCCGGCGACCTCGCGGGCGTTGCGGCTGTTCCAGGTCGCCGCGACGGCGCCGAGATCGGCGAGGCTGGCGATGACCAGCACCAAGACGGTGGCCGCAGCGTTGGTGTTGATCAGCCAGCCGGAGCTGCGGTCCTGCAGCAGGCGCACGCAGATGAGGATGAGGCCGACCGCGACCAGCACCATCCAGGCCAGGGCGGCCAGGCGCAACTGGGTCAAGCCGTACGCCTCGACATAGTCCAGTGTCCGCACGGCGCTGGAGGCCACCAGCAGCAGGTTCTGGGCCACAAACAGCACGACCATCCGCCGCACGGCCGGCGACGCGGCGGTGGTCGATCCAGGCCGCAGGGCGATCAGCACGAAGGCTCCGGCCAGGATGGCGGTGGCGATCAGCAGATAGGCGCCCCGGTGGGCGTACTCTGCCAGGGTCACGCCAGCAGGGAGCGGCGCATGGCTCCACAGAAACGCCAGGTCGAGGCCGTTCTGCAGGGCGAAGAGAGCGTTGAAGACGACCAGCGACAGGAAGAGCGAGGTTGGCGTGACGCCGAAGACCTTGAGGTCGCCGCGGCCATCCGGCAGCGCGATCGTCCGGCGCAGGCCGCGTGGTCGCAGGACGCCCCAGGCCGCTACTCCGGTCAGCAGCCAGAAGATCGAACGCGCGAGATCGAGGCGCGGTAGGCGAATGGCCTCCAGCAGCACGGCGATCAGCGGATTGGCCGCCGCGAAGAGGGCGAAGAACACCAGGCCGCCCGCCAGCGGCAACAGCAGGACCGAGAAGCGTGAAAGGCCCATACCGCTGCGTCGCTGGCGTAGGCGGTGAGCGTGCAGCCGGCGAAGATCCTTCAACGGCCCGATCAAGCCGCGCAGCATGGCCATGGTCAGGCGCTGCGCCCACGGCCAGACGTCATCGCTGGCGGGCGCGCGCGGCGAAAGCACTGCCACGCCCAACGCCAGGACGAAGAGGCACGCCATGGTGACGGTGGGATGCTCCAGGAAGAGAAGCGCCGCGCCGGCCGCTGCTATCAGGGCGACCAAGGCGCGCGACGAGCGCCTCGCCGCCGGGGCGGCAACCAGCACCGCAAGGACCAGGGACAGGGCGTAGACGCCGAAGTTCGCGCCGATAGACCGGTGGTAGAACGCCACGTCGGCGAGCGTGATCATAAGAACCGCCAATGCGCTCTTCCGCCAGAAAGCGCCGTGTGGTCCGGGCATGATCGGCATAGTTCGAGACCCCGTGAAAGGAGCTCGACAGATGCGATGCTGGCGTCCAGCGGCGACCGTCGGATCGGTGCAGGCGGCTCGGTAGTTGCGTGCAGTTTCGGTGCAGTTCGCCGATTGGTCGGTCTTTTGGCGTCCGTCTTCGGCACTTGAGCCAACGTCGGCCAATGGAGCATCGACGAAGGCTGCGGCGCCAATGGATTGGGTGGGATCGAAGTCGATACATTCCCGCTTCTCAGGTGGATCAGCTGGCGCCTGACGGCTCTGGCGGTTGCCCACGCTTAGGGCTCGCATAGAGTTGCGCGGCAATCACTCGCTGCAGGGATCCGACGATGATCAAGCACCTCGCCACCACAATCCTGCTGCTCGCAGCGGCTTCGCCCGCATGGTCGCAGGGCGCAAAAAACTTCGATGCCGTGGCAGCGGCGCCGAGCAGCCACCAAGTCCTCCTCGAGAACGAAAGCCTCCGCGTCCTGCGCGTCAGCATCGCGCCTGGCGCGACCGAGCCGGTTCACGACCATCAGTGGCCCAGCGTGATGTATTTCGAAAGGGCGCAGCCCATCACCTACATCACCTACAAGCTGGTAGATGGCGCTCCGGTCGAGATTGAACGCGTGGACGCCCCGGTCGACGCCTTGACTGGCGCAGTCTCGGCGCCGCCTGAAGGGCTACACGCCGTCCGTAACCGCGGGACAGGCCAATTCCTGGCGCTACGCGTAGAGTTCAAGCCTGGGCGCCACAGCCAATAGCTGAAGCGTTTGCGGTCGTAGGTCGGACGTGGCCGCCGGCTCTTCCATTGAAGGTCCAGGATCTGGAGTTGCGCTACGACCTGCTTCTGGCGCGCTCCTGCCCTCCAGCTGCGCTTAGAAGCCTAGTTCGCGCATCTCGACGACCCGCTTCTCGCGCGCGCTGATCTCGGCGGCGACGCCGATGGCGACCGCGCGCAGGCCGTCCTCGGCCGTGACCTGGACCGGCGCGTCGCCGGCGACGGCGGCCAGGAACGCCTCCAACTGATGGAAGGTCGCGCCGTGGTGCGACCCGGCCTGCAGCGCCGCGGGATCGACCGTGACATGGGTGCGACTGACCTGCTTGGGCTGCAGGAAGCCGACGCGCGGGCTCAGAACGACGTCGCCGCTGGGGATGAACACCTCCAGCTTGGCGGTGTCGCCGACCGCGCCGATCTCTTCCTGGTTCTCGGCCCCGTCCGCGAACATGTTGAGGTCCAGCATGGCCCGCTGGCCGCCGGCGAAGTCGACGACCGTGAAGCTGTTGTCGATGATGTCGGGGACCTGGCCGTCATAGCGTTCGTCGAGGTGGTTGACGTCCATCGCGCCCGAGCAGAACACCCGCACGGGCTCGGCCCCGACGATCAGCCGCATCAGGTCGAAGAAGTGGCAGCACTTCTCGACCATCGTCCCGCCGGTGTTGCGCGAGAAGCGGTTCCAGTCGTCGACCTTGGGCAGGAACGGAAAGCGGTGCTCGCGGATCGACAGCTGCACCAGCCGGCCGATCTCGCCGCCGTGGACGCGGTCGACGAAGGCGGCGACCGGCGGCATGAAGCGGTACTCCATGCCCGTCCAAAACGCCTTGTCGTGGGCTTTGGCGCGCTCGACGGCCCAGCGGGCGTCCTCCAGCGTCGTGCACAGCGGCTTTTCGCAGAGGATGTGCAGGCCGGCGGCGAACAACGGCCCCAGCACCTGGCGGTGAGTGAAGTTGGGCGAGGCGACGATGACCGCGTCGACCAAGCCGCTGGCGGCCAGGGCTTCCGAGGTCGCGAAGGTCGCAACGCCGGGATCGCCGGCCTCGGTCAGGGCCCAGTCCAGCGAGCCGGGTGTCGGATCGGCCAGGGCCGTCAACCGCGCGCCGGGCAGGAGCTTCAGGTTGCGGATGTGCTCGCGGCCCATCATGCCGGCGCCGACGATCCCGAACCGTAGGGGCTGCGTCATGTCTCTACTCACGCTGAACTAGATCGAAGGGGCGGGGACGACGTCGTCCTCGGCGGGAACCAGGCGGGGCAGCCAAAGCTGCAGCCAAGCCAGCGCCACAAGGTAGGACGCCGCGGCGATCAGCAGCAACGGCAGGTAGCCCAGTCCGGCGCTCAGGATGCGGCCGGCCAGATAGACGATGCCCATGCCGGCGAAGTTGCCGCACAGCGCGCCAAAGCTGGTGACCGCGCCGATCCGCTTGGCCGGGATGACGTCGGTGATCGTGGCGAAGATATTGACCGAGAAGCCTTGGTGCGCGGCCAGGGTCAGGCCCAGCAGCCCGACGGCGATCCAATGGTTGCTGGCCAGCACCGCCAGCGGCACGGGCAGGACCAGCAGGGCGCAGACCAGCATCGAGGTCTTGCGCACGGCGTTCAGGCTCCAGCCCTTGGCCAGCAGCCGCGCGCCGATCCAGCCGGCGGCGATCGAGCCCAGGGCCGCCAGGCCGTAGACGCCGGCCAGGGCGGGGCCCAGCTGCGCCATGGTCAGGTCGAAGACCCGGTGGAAGAAGTCCGGAGCCCAGAACAGCATCAGCCACCAGACCTGGTCCGACAGCGCCTTGGCGCCGGCCAGGCCCCAGGTGCGGCGGTCGGTCAGCATCGCCCGGGTCTGGCCGCGGTCGCTGGCGGTCGGAGCCTCGTGCGGTAGGTCGGCCTTGCGCGAGACGGCGAACCAGGCGGCCACCCAGATGAAGCCCAGGGCCCCGACGAGCAGGAACGAGGCGCGCCAGCCGATGGCGGCGGCCAGCAGCGGCAGCAGCAGCGGCGTGACGATGGCGCCGACGTTCGGTGCGCCGTTCGAGATGCCGACGGCCAGCGAGCGCATGCGGTCGTTGAACAGGGCCCGCAGCGCCTTGATGCCGGCGGGCGTGCCCATCGATTCCGTCGCGCCCAGCGCCACCCGGGCCAGGCCGAACTGGCCGAAGGTGACGGCCACGCCGTGGGCCATAGCCGCCAGGCTCCACGCCGCCACCCCGACCGGGGCGGCCAGGCGCGCGCCCAGGCGGTCGACGATCCAGCCGGTGAAGGCGAAGGCCACCGCGGCCGAGAACTGGAAGAGCGCCGCCAGGGTCCCGTAGTCGGCGTCGGTCCAGCCGAGATCCTTCTCGATCACCGGCTTGAGGATCGCGATGATCTGGCGGTCGACATAGTTGAGGATGCCGGCCCCGATCAGGAAGGCCAGCAGCAGCCAACGCCGCCTCGACGCGGCCTGCACGTTTTCAGCCTGCGCCATGATCTAGAGCTCCAGCGGGCCGTGTTCGAGATGGGGCAGGACGTGACGAGCGAAGAGGTCGGCCTCGGCCTGGTGCGGATAGCCCGACAGGATGAAGGCCTCGATGCCCAGGTCCTGGTAGGCCTTGAGCTTGGCCAGCACCTGGTCGGGATCGCCGACGATCGCCGCGCCGCAGCCCGAGCGCGCGCGGCCGATGCCGGTCCACAGATTGTCCTCGACGAAACCGTCGCCGGCCGCGGCCTCGCGCAGCTCGACCTGACGACGGACGCCGGCCGACTGGCTGTCCAGCGAGCGGTTCTTGATCGCCTCGCCGGTCTGGGCGTCCAGGCGCGACAGCAGGCGGTCGGCGGCGAGGCGGGCCTCGTTCTCGGTCTCACGCACCACGACATGGACGCGGTAGCCGAACTTCAACTGGCGGCCGTGCTTGTCGGCGCGGGCCCGCAGGTCGGCGATGGTGTCGCGCACCGCCTCCAACCGGTCGGGCCACATCAGATAGACGTCGGCGCCTTCGGCGGCCGCCTCACGGGCGTCCTCCGACAGGCCGCCGAAATAGAAGGGCGGGGCGCGACCAGAAACCGGCCGGATGCGCGGCGGGTCCAGCTTCAGCTTGTAGAACTCGCCGTCGACATCGACGCTTTCGCCGTTCAGGAAAGCGCGCAGCAGGGCCATGGCCTCGACCGTTCGGCGATAGCGCGGACCGCTGGCCAGGGTCTCGCCGGGCAGGTCGCTGGAGATGATGTTGATGGTCAACCGACCGCCCAGCATCTGGTCGATCGTCGCCAGCTGACGGGCCAGCTGCGGCGGCCACACTTCGCCAATCCGCACGGCGGTCAGCAGTCGCATCCGCTTCAGCAGGGGGGCTATGCCGCCGGCGAAGGCCAGGGTGTCGATCCCCAGACCATAGCCGGACGGCAACAGCAGGTTGTCGAAGCCGCCCTTCTCGGCGGCCAGGGCGATGTTGCGGCAGTGCTCCCAGCTTGACTGCAGAGCGGGGTCGGGAACCCCGAGGAATTCGTAGTCGTCGTCGCACAACGCCGAGAACCAGGAAACTTCACACGATGCGGTCATGCCAGGAGCGCCTTGTCGTCAGCGGCCGAAGTTGGCGCGCAGGCTAACCCCGAAATACTGCTCGGAGTCGCGCGGCACCTGCTGGCGGATGTAGGTGCTGGGGATCCGGGCCGTGGTGTAGAAGCTGTCGCCGATGTTCTTGGCGATGAAGGTCAGGCGATAGCGGTCGTCGCGATCGACCAGGGCCACGCTGGCGTCCCACAGGCTGAAGCCTTCCGGCGCGGGGCCGATATTGGGGTTGTTGACGTTGGGCCGGCCCTTGCCCTGATAGGCGATAGAGCTGTTCAGCCCGATGTCGAAGGGTAGGGCAGGGGTCTCGACCAGATAGTCCACCGCGCCCGACCAGCGGAACTTCGCCGGGCCCAGCGGCTGGCCGTTGATCGCCGAGCAGCTGGCCGGCGAACCCGGCGGGCAATAGAAGCTCACGATCTTGGCGTTGGTATAGCTGCCGCCGCCGGTCAGGGTCAGGTTCTTGATCGGGCGGGCGATGGCGTCCAGTTCCAGGCCCTTGGTCGAGACGTCGCCGGCGTTGACCAGACGGCTGACGATCGTGCCGGCCACGGTGTCGAAATTGGTGGTCTGGAAGCCGCTGAACTTGGTCGAGAACGCCGCCAGGTTCAGCACCAGCTTGCGGTCCAGCAGGGTCGTCTTCAGGCCGGCCTCGTAGGCGTCGGACTTCTCCGGCGACAGGGGCAGGGTGTCGAAGCTCTGCATGTTGAAGAATACATTGATCGCCGGGCCCTTGTAGCCGCGGGCGTAGTTCACGTAGCCGATCACCGCGTCCGAGAAGTCGTACTGCAGGCCCACTCGGCCCGAGACGCCGTCGGTCGTCGTCGTCCCCTGGGCCGTGAAGCTGGGACGCACCCCGGCCGTGGCGGTCGGGAAGGCCGAGACGCGGGCGAAGTCGTAGCTGATCTGGTCGTGCGACCAGCGCAGGCCGACGATGCCGCGCAGGCGCGGGGTGAAGTTCAGGTTAGCCTGACCGAAGGCCGCATAGTTCTCGAGCTCGGTCGTAAAGTTGGCCGTGCCGTTCGAGGTGACCGCGAAGGTCGAGGAGCCGGGGGCGCAGACGCCGCCGGCAAGCGTCGTGCTGGCGCAGGCGACATTGGTCCGGTTGAAATAATTGTCCTGCTTGGTCTTGTAGTAGAAAGCGCCCACCACGTAGTCGATGAAGCCGCTGGTCGGCGAGGCCAGGCGCACTTCCTGGGTGAACTGGGTGAAGTCCAGCACGCCGATGTCGCGCGACGAGGCCGTGCCGACGCGCCGGCCCAGGGTCGAGGTGAAGTCGCCGTCGCGCACCTCGGTGTTCCCCCAGCCGCGCCAGGCCGTGATCGAGGTCAGGGTGTGCTCGCCGACCAGATAGTCGACCTGGCCCGAATAGCCCCAGGTGCTGTCCTTGGTGACCGGCGCGACGTCGTTGTTGATGTTGCGATTGCTGGGGCCGACAGCCAGAGGACTTTGCAGGCCGATAATCGCGTCGCCCGGCGTGGCGTAGCCGATCACATCGGCCGAGCCGTTGTCGACGGCGTTGACCGTGTCGGCGATCAGCCCGACGGTCAGGCGGTCGTTCGGCGTCCATTCCAGCTTGGCGCGGAAGCCCAGCCGCTCGTAGCCGTTGATCTTGGAGCCGTCATAGACGTTGACGCCCGAGCCGTCGTACTTGCCGTAGACCGCCGTCAGGCCGCCGCGCAGGGTGTCGCTGATCGGGCCCGAGACGCCGGTCCGCAGGCGATACTCGTCGCCCTCGAAATAGCTGGCCTCCGCGAAACCCCTGGTCGTCGCCGACGGGCGGCGGGTGACCACCGACACGACGCCCGCCGAGGCGTTCTTGCCGAACAGCGTGCCTTGTGGGCCGCGCAGCACCTCGATGCGCTCGACGTCGAAGAAGTCGAAGAAGGCTTGGCCCGAGCGGGCGTAGACGACGCCGTCGACCACGGTCGAGACCGCCGGCTCCGAGCCCGACGAGAACGAGGTCGTGCCGATGCCGCGGATGTTCAGCGACGAATTGACGTTGGTGGTGCCCTTGCGGAACGTCAGCGACGGCACCTGCTGAACCAGCTGTTCGGCCGAGAAGGTCTGGCGCTTCTCCAGGTCTTCACCGCTGATCACGGTGATGGCCACCGGCACCTTTTGCAGGTTCTCGGCGCGGCGCTGGGCCGTGACGACAATCTGGTCGATCTGCGCGGCGCCAGCCGCCTCGGGCGGCGCGTCGGCGGCCCAGGCCAGGGCGGGAAGGCTGGCGCCCAGCAACAGCGCCGGCGCGAGAAGGGCGCGGCGCCCCGGGAAAAACGACGACATGAAAACTCCCCCAACGCGCTTGGCCACGGCCGGCCTGTGAGGCTTGCGGAGTAGCGTGAGGGGCGATCACGAGGTTATGCAATTTTTCCTATAGGATTTATAGGATTTTAAAAAGCGGGGTAACGGTGATCTCTGTTACGTGCGGATTGGCTGATGGAGATCTGCATGAACAGACGCGCCCTTCTTGCTGGCGGGCTTGGTGTTTCGAGCCTTTCAGCCCCGGCCTTGGCGAAGGCCGCATTGCCTGAAACGATCCTGCTATGGCCCGCGGGCGCGCCCGGCGGCGCCGGCGTCACCGTCCAGGAGACCGTGCGCGTGGTCGATGACCAGGGCCACAAGGGTCGGGACATTTCCGGCGTCCGTGAGCCACGCCTCAGCGTGCATCAGCCTGATCGCGCGTCCGACACCGCCGTGCTGGTGATCGCCGGCGGGGCGTTCAACCGCGTGGTGTTCGACAAGGAGGGCGAGGAGGTCTGCCAGTGGCTGGCCGGCGCGGGCTATGCGGCCGGCGCGTTGCTTTATCGCCTGCCCGGCGATGGCTGGGCGGCCGGGCAGGACGTGATGCTGCATGACGCGGCCAGAGCCTTGCGGATCCTGGCCGCGCGCACCGGCGCCAAGCGGATCGGGGTGCTGGGGTTCTCGGCTGGTGGCACGATCGCCGCCGCTCTGACGAGCCGCGCGGACGAGATCGCCTATGCGCCGGTCGACGCGGCCGACCGGGCGCCGCTGCGTATCGACTTCCTGGGGCTGGGCTATCCCTATCTGACCGTTCCCGCCTCGCCGCGCCGGGCGCTCTATTCCGGCCCGCCCAAGGCGCCGCCGCCCGCGTTCCTGTTCCACGCCGCCGACGACGCGCGCGTGTCGGTGGACAACAGCCTTCAGGCCTTCCAGGCCTGGAAGGCGGCGGGGGCTGAGGCCGCGCTGCATGTCTTCGAGCAGGGCGGACACGGCTTTGGTCTGCGCGCGCCGACAGGGTCGTCGGCGGCGGCTTGGCCGGGGCTCTTCCTGACCTGGCTCGCCTCGGTTAAGCCGGCCAAGACCTGATCGATTTCCACCTCGTTATCGACGAAAGAGCGCCCATGACCGATCGCCAAGACCCCAGCGCGCCGCGCGTCCTGGGCCAGAGCGCCCTGACCGCTTCCCCGCTGGCCTGGGGCATGTGGCGCTTCAAGGGCGAGTCGGTGGATGACGCCCAGGCCCTGGTCGAGACCGCGCTGGACACCGGCCTGACCCTGCTGGACACCGCCGACATCTACGGCGTCGACACGCCGCAAGGCTTCGGCTCGGCCGAGGCCTTGCTGGGCCAGGTGCTGCGGCAGGCGCCGTCGCTGCGCGCCCGCATGGTCTTGGCCTCCAAAGGCGGCATCGTCCTCGGCGTGCCCTACGATTCCTCGGCCGCCTATCTCACGCAGGCCTGCGAGGCCTCGCTGCGTCGGCTGGGCGTCGAGCACATCGACCTCTACCAGGTCCACCGCCCCGACAGCCTGGCCCATCCAGCGGAGACGGCGGACGCCCTGACGCGGCTGCGCGAGGCCGGCAAGATCGGCGAGGTCGGGGTGTCGAACTACGCGCCGTCGCAGGTTTCGGCCCTGCAGGCCCATCTCGACTTCCCGCTGGCCAGCATCCAGCCGGAGTTCTCGGCCCTGGCCATCGAACCGCTGTCGGACGGCGTGCTGGACCAGGCGCTGCAACACGGCCTCGGCGTCCTGGCCTGGTCGCCGCTGGCGGGCGGACGCCTGGGCGGGGGCGACGATCGCGCCCAGGCGGTGATCGCGGCGCTGGATGTCGTGGCCGAAACGCACGGCGTCAGCCGGGCCGCCGCCGCCTATGCCTGGATCATCGCCCATCCCGCCCGGCCGATCCCGATCATCGGCTCGCAAAAAGTCGAACGCATCCGCGAGGCGGCGCAGGCCCTGACGGTGCGTTTCACGCGCGCGCAGTGGTACGCTGTGCTGACGGCCAGCCGCGGCGTCGCGCTGCCATGACCACCCTGCAGTCCAGTGTGCGCTTCACGCCGGCTGCAGGCGCAATAATCTCCTCTATCGAAAAGCAAACATGATCATCCCGAAACCGCCGCAAGCAGAGCCGCGATGGTGTCTGGAGGGACGCTTGCGGTAAAAAGAAAAGCCCGACACGCGGCCGGGCTTAGTTTCGAGGAGGAAACGCCCAGGAAGGGCAGAAGCGATGGCGCTTCACGGATCTTGTCTAGGCCCGGTGCGCTGTTGCTCAAATCTAGAAAACCTGGGGTCGGCTTTAGCGGGCCCTCTGCGGTTATAAGGCAAGGCTTCCCATCTATAAGCGGGGCGGCTCACCATCCGACCGCAGCGGCCATGCGCCGGGGATCGGCGCCGGCGGTCCAGGCGCCCGAGCCCTTCACCCGGATCGCCTGCAGGCTGCCGATGGCGTAGGGGCCGGCGACGGCGATCTGATGGCCCAGGGCTCGCAATTGGGCCAGGGTCTCGCCGGCGATGCGGGACTCGGCCTGCACCTGGATCGCCGCGCCCGGGCGATAGAAGCTGGGCTTGGCCGCCAGGGCGAAACGCGGCGCCTCGATCGCCTCCTGCAACGGGACCTCGTAGTCGAGCAGGCTGACCAGCAGCTGGAACTGGGTCTGGCCGATGGTTTCGCCGCCGGGCGATCCCAGGCTCAGATGGAAGCGGCCGTCGCGGGTCACGATCGTGGGGGCGTTGTTGAGCACCGGCACGCGCCCCGGCGCCACATAGTTGACGGTGTCTGGATAGGGCGAGGTCGAGCCGCGGCGCATGCCGTTGTTGAACAGCAGGCCCGTGCTTCCGGCCACGACCCCGGTGCCGAAGCCGCCGCCGACTGTGACCGTGACGGCCACGACATTGCCGTCGCGATCGACGACCGACAGGCTGGTGGTGTCCGAGAACCGCGAGGCCTCGTCGGCGACCGGCGCGGGCGCGGCCGGCGGCGCGGGCGCTGTCGGATCAAAGGGCCGAAGGTCGCCCGGACCCGGAAAGGCGATCGCGCGCTCGGCCTGGATCAGGCCTCGCCGCTGCGCCGCATAGGCCTTGGACAGCAGGCCGGTCACCGGGACGCGGAGCGAGGCGGGATCGGTGACGTACGGATAGATATCGGCCTTGGCCAGCTTGATGGCCTCGATCTGCAAGTGCAGCGAGGCCGCCGACAGGCGCGGCAGGCGGGCGATCTCGAAGTCTTCCAGCAGATTCAGTTGCTGGCACACCTCCAGCCCGCCGCGCGAGGCCGGGGGCGAGCTGAACACCTGGTAGCCGCGATAGGAGGTCGTCACCGGATCGCTCCAGTGCGGTTGGTAGGCGGTCAGGTCCGCCTTGCGCAGCAGGCCGCCGGCCTGGCGATAGAAGCGATCGAGCTCGGCCGCGATCGGTCCGGCGTAGAAGGCGTCATGGGCGGCCTGCAAGGCGCGGGCGCGATCCGCGCCGCCCTTCAGCGCTGTCTGCTCGGCCGCGACCAGGGTCTCGAAGGTCCTGGCCAGATCGGGATTGCGGAAGATCGCGCCCGGGGCCGGCGGCTGGCCGCCGGGCAGGAAGATCGCGGCGGTGGTCGGAAACTGGGCCAGCCGAGGTGCGGCGCGGGCGATGGTGCGGGCGATCGAGGCCTCCAGCGCGTGGCCGTCGCGCGCGTAGCCGATGGCCGGCTCCAAGAGCTGCTTCAACGACAACCGCCCATGGCGCGAGGCCAGCGCGATCCAGCCGCCGAACGCGCCCGGCGTGGCCGCGGCCTTGGGGCCCCAATCCAGATCGGCGGGCGTGATCGTCGCGGGATCCAGCCCTTGAGGCGCGGCGCCGGCGAAGCTGAGATTGCGCACCGCCTTGGTCTTGGCCTCGAACACCGTCGCATAGCCGTTGCCCGCGGCGCTGGACGCCCAAGGCTCGACGACATTGAGCACCGCCATGGCCGCCACCGCGGCGTCGGCGGCGCTGCCGCCCTGGATCAGCATGCGCAGGCCTGCGCTGGCGGCCAGGGGATGGCCGGCCGTGACCACGCCATTGGGTCCGGGAACCTCGATGCGGTGGGCGGCGACGTCGCGTGGGGCCGATTGCGGGGCGTCGGGCGCGGCCTCGCCGCTCTGCGCCCACGCGGCCGAAGCGGGCAGGGCGCCCGCCAGCGCGCCGGCCGCGCCCAGGGTCAGTAGGCGGCGACGCGCCAGGCCTTCGGTATTCATCGGGTCGGTCATGGGATCACCAGCCAAAGACATAGCGTTCGCGGCGCACGTCGGCCGCCCCCCTCAAGCTGGGCTGACCCGGCGCCGGGCCGACAGCAACGATACCGGTCGAGACGCCGAACGGCCCCAGCACGTCCAGCTTGTGGCCGCGATCGGTCAGGGCCTGGCGGACGTCGGGGGCGACGCGATCCTCGATCTCCAGCACGCCGGGCTCGTCCTTCTTGTCGCCGAACGAGTTGTGGAAGTGGTTGGAGTTGATGCGCGGCGCCTCGATGGCCTGCTGCAGGCCCATGCCGAACACCAGCAGGTTCAGCAGCACGTTGCAGATCTGCTGGTCCTGGTTGTCGCCGCCGGGTGTGCCGATGGCCAGGAACGGCGCGCCGTCCTTGAGCACGAGCGACGGCGACAGGGTGGTGCGCGGCCGCTTGTAGGGCGCCAGCACATTGGGGCTGGCCGGGTCGAGATCGAAGACCGTCATCCGGTTGCTGAGCGGCACGCCGGTGTCGCCGGCCACATAGGCCCCGCCCAGCAGCCAACCCGAGCTGGGCGTGCAGCTGAACAGGTTGCCGTCCTTGTCGACCACCTCGATGGCGGTGGTGTCGGCCGTCGGGCCGGTCTTTTCCTGCCGGTGCGGGGTGAAGCGCGGGCCCTTGGGCCGCTTGGCCTTGGCGTCGAAGGTGTAGGGATCGCCGTAGCGATGCTCCAGCGAAGCGGCGGTTCCGATCAGCTTGGCGCGTTCGGACGCATAGGCCTTGGACAGCAGGCCCTGCACCGGTGGGGTCACGAAGGCCGGGTCGCCGAAGTGGGCGTTGCGGTCGTCGAAGGCCAGCTTGAACGCCTCGGCGACCAGATGCAGGTGCTCGACGCCATAGGGCGTCTTGCCGCGAATGTCGGCGGCCTCGAGGATGTTCAGCGTCATCAGCAGGGCCGGACCCTGGCTCCAGAAGCCGGGCTTGCAGACCGTGCAGCCGTAGAAGTCGGTGGTGGCGGGCGCCTCGACCTTGCCGCGATAGCGGGCCAGGTCGTCATAGCGCAGCGCGCCGCCGTCCTGCTCGACCGCCGCGGCGATGCGGCGAGCGATGTCGCCCTTGTAGAAGGCGTCGCGGCCGGCCTCGATGGCCTTGTCACGGTCCTTGCTCGCCGCGAAGGCCTCGGCGTCGGCCGCCGCGATTGTCCGTAGCGTCTTGGCTAGGGCCGGCTGACGGAAAATCTCGCCGACCTCGGCGACGCGGCCCTCCGGATAGTAGACCGCCTTGGACGCGGGCCATGTCTCGGTGGCCTTGCGCTGGCTGATCAGCACGCCGCGCAGGAAGCCGTACATGGCGAAGCCGTCGGCCAAGGCGATGGCCGGCTGCAGCACCTGGCTCAAGGTCATCGTGCCGTTCAGTTGCAGCGCCAGGGCCATGGCGTCGACCACGGCCGGGACGGTGCCGCCATTGGGGCCGTTGCCGGGGATCACGCCCTGCGCCGCGAACAGGGCCGGCGTGGCCAGGCCTGGCGCGCAGCCCTGGCCGTTGATCACCGAGATCTTGCGGCTCCTGGCGTCGAAGATCATCGCCGGCGCCTCGCCGCCGAACCCGAAGTGCGAGAACTCGGTCACCGCCGCGGCGAACACGGCGGCCACGCCCGCGTCGGTGGCGTTGCCGCCCGCCGCCAGGATCTGCGTCCCGGCTGACACCGCATAGTGGCGGCCAGCGGCGACGATGCCGAACGTGCCGGTGATCTCAGGGCGCAGGGTCTCGCCGGCGGCCTTCAGACGCGTCGGCTCGACGGGCGCGGGGCGGGCTTGGGCGCGGGCGGCGGCGGGCGTCAAACCCGCGGCAGCGGCCAGGGCGGCCAGGCCCAGGTCGCGGCGGTTGAGGCCGGCTCTATCGTCTTGGTTCATGTCTGCTCCGCCTCTCCTTGCCCGCGCGAGCCTAGACAGTCACGGGCGACCGCCGCAACGGGCGCGGGAAGGTGAGGGCGGCCTAGGTCGTCCGCAAATAACCAGAGGCGATAAGCTCAGTCGTCGGCATGCATATCGATCCCTATGTGCCGACCATAACCATATGTTCCGCGATCATTTCAAAGCAGATTTAGAAACATCCATTTCTCGGTGCAGCGGATGCTGTCTTGCGGCGCGTCCGAAGGCTATCGCCCGAAGACGATCGACAGGTTCTGGAGAGCTTCCGGAGGACTGATCTTCTTGCGGGCTTGTTTTCGCTTGGGGGTCTCTGCCGAATGGATCGTTCTCTTGAAGCTGGCGCGGTCGCGTCGCAGCGCGGCAAGCGCCGTAACCTCCTGGCCTCGGTAGGCGGGGGCGCGCTGGCCCTGGCCCTGATCGGCGGGGGCGCGTCCCTGGCTGAGGAAACCTCGACCGTCGAGGCGATCACCGTCGTCGGCTCGCAAATCGCCCGTTCCGGCGTGCGCGACGCCATTCCCGTCACCGTCTATGGCGCCGACCAGTTGGACGCCCTGAGCGTCAACAACGGCAACGACCTGATCCGCAGCCTGCCCGAGGCCGGCGACGTCACCTGGCACCCGACCTGGCTGAACGGTGGCAACCAGCAGAACGCCGCCCGCGGCGACGTGGCCTCGATCAACCTGCGCAACCTGGGCGCCTCCAACACCCTGCTGCTGGTCAATGGCCGCCGCAGCGTCGTCCACGCCACCTTGCAAACCAGCGACGGCGGGGTCTCGAACGTCTCGTACAACGCCAACGCCATCCCGACCTATGGCCTGGAGCGGCTGGAGGTGCTGCGCGACGGCGCGGCGGCGCTGTACGGTTCGGACGCCATCGCCGGCGTCGTCAACATCGTCACCCGCCGCGACCTGCAGGGCGGCGGCTTGCAGATCCAGTACGGCAAGGCGCTGGGGACCCATGTCAACGACATCGAGGCCAGCGGCTATTTCGGCCGCAACTTCGCCCAGGACCGGGGCAACATCTCGTTCCAGTTCGCCGCCTCCAAGCGGGGCGCGCTGCGGGTGTCCGACAACTGGTACACCGCCACGGCCGATCGGCGCGGCTTCTTCCCCGGCACGCCGCTCGAGGGGCTGTCATCGCTGGACACTCGCTCGACCAGCACGCCGTGGGGCGGGTTCTTCCAGGTCCTGCCGAATGTCGCCGCCGGCAAGGGGGTGCTAGGCGCGGGCGTCCCGATTTCCCAGAACGGCGTGCGGATTACCGGCGCGACGGGGATCTTCCACATCCAGCCCACCGTCCTGCCGGGCAGTCTCGGCAATCTGGGCAAGGGCCTGTCCACCGACGATGGCCAGTATGCCGGCACCGGCGATGATCGCGACCTGCGCTACGAGACCGAGCAGGGCGTCGAGATCAATCCCGCCACCAGGCGCCTGAGCGTCTTCACGACGGCCCGCTACGACGTCACCGACGACATCGAGGCCTATGGCGAGGTGGGCTATTACTGGGCCTCGTCGCGGATGCGCGTGGCGTCGGGCGGCGTGTCCTCGACCCAGCCGATCGTCATCCCGGCGACCGCCTACTGGAACCCGTTCGGCGCGCTGTACCTGCCCAACGGGACCTTGAACCCCAACCGCCTTTCCGGCCTCACCGGCGTGCCCGACAGCGGCTTGCCGATCGAGATCCGCAACTACCGTTTCGCCGACCAGGGCCTGGGCTACGCCAAGGTGACCAACGACCAGGGCCGCCTGCTGGGGGGGCTGAAGGGCAAGGCGCTGGGCTTCGACTGGGACAGCGCGCTGGTCTATTCCTGGGCCACCGCTGACGACGTCGGCCGGTATCTGAGCCCCACGCGCCTGGCGCTGGCGATCTCGCGCAGCACGCCGGACGCCTATAACCCCTTCAACGGCGGCGACCTTTCGAACTACGGCGTCGGCGACGCCACGCCGGGCAACAGCGACGAGTTCTTCTTCTGGGGCTGGCGCAAGACCAAGACCAGCCTGGCGCTATGGGACCTGAAGGCCACCAAGCCCGACCTGATCAAGCTGTGGGCCGGCGACGTCGGCGTGGCGCTGGGCGTGGAGTTCCGCCGCGAGACCTACAGCGACGACCGCGACGCCAGCATCGACGGCACCCTGACCTATACCGACTGGTACTCCGGCGCGGTGAACCCCACCGACCTGGGCGGCACCAGCCCGACGCCGGACTCGCGCGGCGACCGCACCGTGGCCTCGGCCTTCGCCGAGCTGGCCGTGCCGCTGGTCTCGCCCGAGCTGAACATCCCGCTGGTGCGGTCGCTGGAGCTGCAGTTGGCCGGACGGGTCGAGCGCTACAGCGACGTCGGCTCGGTCGCCAAGCCCAAGGTCGCCGCGGCCTGGGGCGTGTTCGACGGCCTGACCGTGCGCGGCTCGTGGTCGGGCGGCTTCAAGGCCCCGAACCTGGAGCTGATCAACGGCTCCAACCTGACCCGCCGCAACAGCGCCACCGACTGGATCCGCTGCGAGGCCCAGGTCCGCTCGACCAATCCCCAGTACGCCAACGTCAAGCGCTATGCCGACTGCGCCAATATCAGCTTCCCGACCGAGTCCTATCGCGGCGGCAATCCCAACCTGAAGCCCGAGGAATCGACCAGCAAGTCGGTCGGTTTCGTCTTCCGGCCGGCGTTCATCCCATCGCAGTTCGGTGCGTTCACGGTCTCGGCCGACCTGTGGCAGATCCGGCAGAAGAACGTCATCGGCATCCTGGGCGAGCAGGCCGGTCTGGTGCTGGACGCCTATTACCGTCTCACCACCGGCCAGCCCTATGGGGCCGTCAAGCGTGCGGCGCTGATCCAGGAGGACTATGACCTGTTCGCCGGTACGGGCCTAACGCCGGTGGGCCAAGTGATCGGTGTCGACGACCTCTACCAGAACCTGCTGCCGGTCACCGCCAAGGGGCTGGACCTGTCGGGGCAGTGGAACCTGCGCGGCACGCGGTTCGGAGACTTCCTGGTCTCGGTCAATGCCAGCCAGTTGCGCTCGTTCAAGCAGGACCTGCTGCCGATCCTGCAGGAGGCGCTGGCCGCCCAACAGGCCGGCAAGCTGGATCCGGCGATCATCGTCGGCACGGGCGGCGCCGAGCAAGTGGCCCGCAACGGCGCCAAGCCGGAATGGAAGGTCACCAGCACCTTCGTCTGGCGTTACAAGGACCTGACCGGGCGGGTGTCGTCGCAATATATCGACGACGTGCAGGCCGGGACGTGGCCCGACGGCAGCGACTTCATCGCCAAAGGCACGACGCTGTACAACGCCTCGCTGCAGTACGCCTTCAAGTCGGGCCTGAACGCCGAGATCGGCGGACGCAACATCTTCGACAAGGATCCGCCGCTGAACGCCAGCGGGGTCTATCTGCCGACGCTGTACCAGCCGCTGGGCCGCTATCTGTACGTCAACCTCAGCAAGACCTTCTGATCGGTCATGGCCCGCGTTTCGAAAGCAAGTGACATGAGCCGATCCTCCCTGCTGCTGTCGGCGGCGCTCCTGGCGGTGGTCGTGGTGTCGAGCCCGGTCGCCGCCCAGGATCTCCTTGAGGCCAAGGTCTCGCCCCGCGACGAACGGGTGGCGTTCGAGGTCGACGAGGGCTCGTCGATGGCGGTGTCGGTCTCGCCCGACGGCCGCCAGGCCGTGATCGATCTGCAAGGGTCGCTGTGGGTGCTGCCGGCCGCGGGCGGCAAGGCCAGGCGTATCACCGATCTCTTCAATGACGCGCGCCAGCCGGTCTGGTCGCCGGACGGCAAGACCATCGCCTATTTCGCCTATCGCGACGGCGGCTACGACCTCTGGGCCATCGCGCCGGACGGCTCCAATCGACGCAAGCTGACCAGCGGGGCGTTCGACGACCGCGACCCGGCCTGGTCGCCGGACGGGACAAAGATCGCCTTCGCCTCGGATCGCGGCGGGCCCGGCAAGAGCAGCTACGACATCTGGACACTGGATCTGGCCAGCAGCCGGCTGGAGCAGGCGACCACCAACCCGGCCGAGGACCGCCTGCCGACCTGGTCGGCGGACGGCCGGACCATCGCCTTCTCGACCACCCGCGACGGGGTCTCGGCCCTCTACGCCGTCGACCTGGCCACGCGGCAGGAGCGGGAACTGCGGCGCATCGACGGAAAGATCGACGCCCCGTCGTTCGGGCCGGGCGGGCAATTGGCCTATGTCGTCCAGCAGGGGATCGAGAGCCGGCTGGAGATCGACGGCAAGCCTGTGTCGGGGGCCGAGAACGTCTTTCCGTTCCGCGTCTCGTGGCTGCCGGGCGGGCAGGGGTTCTACTACGTCTCCGACGGCAAGATCCGTCGGCGCGACGCGGTGGGCGGCAAACTCAGGACCTCGCCGTTCACGGCGCGGCTGGAGGTCGTCAAGCCGGTCTACGACAAGGCCCGGCGCGACTTCGACTCCACCTCGCCCCGCCGCGCGCTGGGGATCGTGCGGCCGGCCCTGTCGCCGGATGGAACCCAGGTGGCGTTCGCCGGCCTGGGCGACTTGCACGTCTCGTCGGTTAAGGATGGGGCGGCGACCAACCTGACCCAGGACGCCTATGTCGACACCGATCCGGCCTGGTCGCCGGACGGCAAGCGGCTGGTCTATGTCTCCGACAAGGGCGGTGGTCTGCCGCAGCTGTGGATCCGTGACCTGGCGGCCGGGACCGACAAGCGGCTGACGTCGCTGAACCTGCAACCGCTGGAGCCGGTGTGGTCGCCGGACGGCAAGTCGATCGCCTATATCGATCTCGACGGCCAATGGGGGACAGCGGGCGTGGCGGTGGTCGATGTTGCGACCGGCGTCTCGCGGCGGATCAGCGGCACCCTGGGCCAGCCGGGCCGGCCCAGCTGGTCGGCGGACGGCCGCAACGTGGCGATCAGCCTGTCGCTGTCGTTTTCCAAGAGCTTCCGCGAGGGGACTAACCAAGTCTTCGTCCTGTCGGCCGATGGCAAGGGGGAGGGGGTCTGGCGCACGCCGGTTCCGAACCTCTCGATCGACACCCGCGGTGGCGGCGGGCCGGTCTGGTCGCCCGACGGCGGCAAGATGGCGGCCATCTACGAAGGCACGCTGCGGGTCTGGCCGGTCTCGGTTGACGGCGAGCCGCTGGGGCCGCCGCGCACCCTGACCCGCGAGATCGCCCACAATCCCAGCTGGGCGGCGGACTCGCGCACGATCCTCTTCCAGTCGAACGACAAGCTGAAGACCGTCGACATCGAGACCGGCGTCATCGCCGAGGTTCCGCTGAACCTGTCCTACACCCTGGCCAAGCCGCAGGGCCGGATCGTGGTCCATGCCGGCCGCCTGGTCGATGCGATCAAGGACGAGACCCAGCAGGACGTCGACGTCGTCATCGAGGCCAACCGCATCGTCGATGTCCGTCCGCACGATCCGGCCCTGCATGTGGGCGCCAGGGTGGTGGACGGCTCGAAACTGACGGCGATCCCGGGGCTGATCGACTATCACGCCCACGTCCAGAAGGACTTCGGGGCCAATGTCCACAAGGCCTGGCTGGCCTTCGGCGTCACCACCGTGCGCGATCCCGGCAACCAGCCCTATCACGGCGTCGAGGACCGAGAGGCCAGCGAGGCGGGCGTGAGGATCGGCCCTCGCATCTACACGACCGGCAATCTGCTGGAGTGGCAGCGCGTCTATTACAAGATGGGGGTGGCGGTTTCGGGACCGGCCCATCTGGAGCTGGAACTGGAGCGGGCCAAGGCCCTGAAGTTCGATCTGCTGAAGAGCTATGTGCGCCTGCCCGACCTGCAGCAGCGCCGCCTGACCGACTTCGCCCACAACGCCATGGGCGTGCCGGTCGGCACCCACGAGGTCTACCCGGCCGCCTTCGTCGGCGTCGACGCCACCGAGCATATCGGCGCCACCAGCCGGCGCGGCTATTCGCCCAAGCAGGGACCGCTGGGCCGCTCCTATGCCGACGTGATCAACATCTTCGGCCGCAGCGGGCGCTCGATCACGCCGACCAACTTCGGCGCCCTGACGCCCTATCTGAAGGCGCATCCCGAGCTGCGTCAGGACCCGCGCATCGACCTCTATCCAGGATGGGCGCAGGATAGCGTACGGGTCGAACGTCCTTCGCGCACGGCGTCAGCGGCCGCCGGCAATCTGGCGGGGATCAAGGCGCTGTTCGACGCCGGGGCGCGGGTCGTGGCCGGCACCGACAGCCAGGTGGCCATCAACCTGCACGCCGAAATCGCCTCTTATGTCGACGCCGGCCTGACACCGTTCCAGGCGCTGCAATCGGCGACCGCGACCCCCGCCGACCTGCTGGGCCTGGATGCGGGCGTGATCGCCAAGGGCAAGCTGGCCGACATCGTCCTGCTGGACGGCGACCCGCGCGAGGACATCGCCAACACCACCCGAGTGCGCCAGGTGATCAGCAACGGCCGCGTCTTCGCGGTCGAGGATCTGGTCGGCAAATGACCGTCGCTCCACGCAATGGAGCCGGGGCGCGGATCACGAGCGTGCAGGTGCGCGCAGGCTTCCTGCAAGTCCACCGCTGGCTGGGCCTGACGCTGGGCCTGGTGCTGGCCGTCATGGGACTAACGGGCGCGACCATGGCGTTCGAGGAGCCCATCATGGCGGCGCTCAGTCCGGGCGCGGCCAGCGTGCCTGTCCGGTCCGCGCCGACTCTGTCGCCGGACGTCCTGCTGGAACGCTTCGCGCGCGCCATGCCGGACGCCAACGTGACGACGCTAACCCTGCGATCCAAGCCGGGCGCCAGTCCGCAGGTCAGGAGATTCCGCGCGGGCCGGCCATGGCCCCGGAATTCCGTCTGAAGGGCGACGAGGTCTCGATCCCCTTCGTGATGGTGCGCGAGTTTCCGTTTGTCGAAGCCGAGATCGACGGCGTCAAAGGCAAGCTGATGCTGGATACCGGCGCGTCCGAAGCGCTCAGCCTGAACCACAATCCGCTCAAGCTGGAGGAGGGGCGTGACATGGGCCAGGGCCAGTTCGGCAGCGGCCAGCGCTTCGCGCTCGTCCTGCGCCCCGGCGTCGACAATGTGCGCCTGGCCGGGGGGCTGTCCTACGCCCGGGTCAGCCACGTCAAAAGCCAGGACGCCAAGCAGCTCGAAGGCATCACGCCCGATTTCCTCGGCTGGCTCGGATACTGGTTCTGGGACGGTTACGCGGTGAAGATGGATTACGTCGCTTCGCGCGCCACCTTCTATCGCGGCGGGCCGGACGCCTTCCTGAAGGGCGAGACGGTGGTCGCGGCCCTGCCGTTCCAGCTGCCGAAGCTGCCGAACCATCCGGTCATGACCTCAAAGGTCGGCGACGTGGCGTTCCTCACCCTGTTCGACACCGGGCAATATGGCGGCCTCTACACCGACGCGGTGACGATGAAGCGCCTGGTCGACGCCGCCGCGGTGAAGCCCGTGGCCGGCGAAGAGGAGTCTGCCGCCGATGTCACGATGCGCTTCGTCGATGGCCCCGAGGTCGTGCTGCCGAAGCTGTGGACCTACCCCATCGCGCAGGCCGCTCCCTTCGCCAAGCCCATCGGCGTTGACGCCGCGCCCAACATCCTCAGCCTCGGCCACGCGCTGCTGAAGCAGTACAAAACGGTCTGGGACTACCCGAACCGAACGTTCTACCTGCTCAAGAAGTAGCGTGTTCGGAGGGGCGAACTGAATTCTTCACTCGCGGGCCAGGCCGGATCTCGTTCAAATCGGTCGATGGCTCCGGAATCTGTCCAGATCCAGGCCATGGCGCTGGATCTTGTCGTAGAAGGTCTTGCGCGGGATCTGGAGGCGCTCCAGGGCCGTGCGGACGTCGCCGCCACAGCCGGATAGAGCCTCCTCGATCAGGTGCGCTTCATAGGTCGCCACGCGCTGGGGCAGGGGAGCGACATCCCGCGCGTCCGAGGCAGGGCCGTCTTCGGCGAGTCCGAGGGCGACGCGCTGGGCGTAGTGGTTGAGCTCTCGAGCGTTGCCTGGCCAGGCGTCATTGAGCAGTCGCCAGCGCACCCGGTCGTCCACGGCCGGCGTGGAAACGCGCAGTCGCTCGCACGCGCGCGTCAGGAAGTGAGCAAACAGCAGCGGCACGTCCTCGCGACGCTCGCGCAAGGGCGGTATGCGGATGCGCACGACGTTGAGACGATGGAACAGGTCCTCGCGGAAGGTTCCAGCGGCGACGGCGTCGGTCAGGTCCGACTTGGCCGCGGCGACAACGCGCAGATCCAGCGTCCGTGGAGTGTTGGCTCCCAAGGGCGTGACCTCGCGCTCTTCCAGAACCCGCAGGAACTTGCCCTGGGCCTCCAGCGCCAGGGTCTCGATCTCGTCGAGAAACAACGTGCCCCGGTCGGCTTGCTGGATCCGGCCTGTGCGCTGACGAACCGCGCCGTTGAACGCTCCCAGTTCATGGCCAAACAGCTCGCTGTCGAGCGCGCCAGCGGGAAGGGCGGCGCAGTCGACGGCAATGAATTCGCGGTCGCGACGTCGGCCCCAGGCGTGCAGGGCGCGGGCGGCCAGTTCCTTGCCCACCCCGGTCTCGCCCTCCAGCAGGACGTCGACATCGGCGTTGGCCAGCTGGCGCAGGATGGCGCGCAGGCGCTCCATGACCGGTGTTTGACCGATCAGCGGCCAATCGCCCTGAGCTTCGACGGACAGGCGGCGGAGTTCGCGGTTCTCCAGCACCAGCCGTCGCTTTTCGATCGCGCGCCGGATGCTGCTGACCAGTCGCTCGGGGGCGTAGGGCTTGGCGACGAAGTCGTAGACGCCGTCATGCATGGCCTCGACCGCCTCACTGACGTCGGCATGTCCGGTGATCAGGATGACGGGCAGATCGGCGTCCAGATCCTTGAGACGACGAAACAGCTGGCGGCCGTCCATGTGCGGCATGCGGATGTCGCTGACCACCACGCCGGCGAAGCGTTCGGACAGGGCGGCCAGCGCCGTCTCGGCCAACGCGAAGGCCGACACCTCGAACCCGGCCAACTGCAGGGTCTGGACATTAGCGTCGCGCAGAACGTCGTCGTCGTCGATGAAGGCGACCCGGTTGATGGTGATCGGCATTAGGAACGCGCCTTGGACAGGGTCAGGAGAAACCGGGCCCCGCCAGGGCCAGGCTCAAGTGATAGCTCGCCGCCGAATTCGGCGACGATGTCGCGGCTGATCACCAGGCCCAGGCCCAGACCGCGGGGCTTGGTGGTGGCGAACGGCGTGAACAGGGTCTGGGCCGCCTCGGGCGCGACGCCCGGGCCGTTGTCGACGACCAGGATCCGCACCTGCGATCGCTTCACGGAAACCTGGATAAGGATTTCCGGATCGGGGCGGCCGTCCATCGCCTCGACGGCGTTCTGCAGCAGGTTGACCAGCACCTGCTCCAGCCGGAAACGCTCGGCCATGGCCTTCGCCGCCTCGTCGGCCTCGTTGCGGATCACACTCACGCCCTGTTGGCGCAGGCGTGGGCCGATCAGGAGCAAGGCGCCGTCGATGGCCTCGCGCACCACCACCGGGGCAGGCGGTGCGCTGGACTTGCGGGCGAAGGCGCGCAGTTCATCGGTGATCAGGCCGATGCGATCGGTCAGGCCGGCGATCAAGCCGAGATTGGCCTTGGCGGTCTTGTCGTCGGCGCGCTCCAGGAAGACGGCGGCGTTGTCGGCATAGGCGCGGATCGCGGCCACCGGCTGGTTGATTTCGTGGGCTACGCCGGCGGCGATCTGGCCCAGGGTGGCCAGCTTGTTGGACTGAATCAGCTCGTCCTGCATCCGGTGGACGTGAGCCTCTGCCCGGCGGCGCTCCTCCATCTCGACGGTCAGGCGCTTGTTGCTCTTGCGCAGTTCGGCGGTGCGTTCCTGCACGCGGGTCTCCAGCTCCTGGCGCGCGGCCTCCTGACGGGCGGCGCGGATGCTGGACTGGCCGCGCCAGCGCAGCAGGGCGGCGGCGATGGCGCAGGCGACAAGGCCGATCAGCAGGGCGATCGCGCGCGCGCCGGCGACCGCCGTGCGCAGCGGCGCGCCGACCGGGGTCAAGGTGTAGACGGTCCAGTCCACGGCCCCGAGTTCGGCGCTGGCCGCGATGAAGCGGCTCTCCTCCTGGTCGGGCGGCGAGACGCTGGTCAAGGTCGGCGCCCGGCCGGCGCGCGGCGGGGGGGACATCTTCAGCACGGCGAACGGCGCGTCGCCGAACCGATGCTCGGCGTGCAGGCGGGTCTGCTCGGCGCGGGGCAGGGGCGTGAGGGTGGAGAAGCGCCAGGCCGGGATGGAGGTGACCATGATCACGCCGCGCGCGTCGGCCGCGAAGGCCGGCTCGGCGGCCGACCACTCGGCCTCGAGGGCGTCGAACTCGACCTTGACCACCACGACACCCAGCACGCCCTCGGGGCCGTCGATACGCTTGGACATGAAGAGGCCTGGGCGGCGGCTGACAGTGCCCAGTGCGAAGAGCTCGGCCGTGCCGTCGGCCTGAGCTTCCTTGAAATAGGGTCGGAAGCTGTAGTCGGAGCCTACGAAGCTGGTCGGCTCGCGCCAGTTGCTGGCGGCGACGGCCATGCCTTTGGCGTTCAGCAGATAGATCACCGCCGCGCGGGTGCCGCCGCTGAGGGTCTCCAGCTTGCGGTTCATGGCCTCGACGCCGCGCTGATCGTTCGAGCGCAGCAGTTGGGCGACGTCGGGATCCTGGGCCAGGACGAAGGGTAGGGAGCGGTGCTTGGCCAACTCGCTACGCAGCACCGCCGCGTGCAGCGTCGCCGAGGCCTGGGCCTGCCGTGAGAGGTCCGCTGTGGCCCGCCGCTCGGCTATGGCGCCGGCGAAACCGACCAGGCCGGCCAGCAAGACAAGGCCGACGATCAGGAACGCCGCCCATTGGCGCACGGCGGGGTCTCTCAGATTCGGCAGGCGGGACGAGGTCATGAACGCTTTTCCGCGATTTGTGCGGATATTCGCACAAACGATCCGTCTGAGGTGGGGAAATTCGCCCCGACGTCCCAGGCGCAGATCTCTTCGATCATGCAAATTAATATATAAACCAACGTCTTGCGGCTTTTCCATGGAGCGCTTGCGCGCCGTCCTTCCGACGAGGATCGTCTATCCAGGCGTCCCGGCAAAGGGACGCAGGGTGGAAATGCGGTCCCTCGGGGCCAGGTGAAGAGGCTCTGAGTGCAGACGATCCAACCGGCCGTTCCGGCGCGTCCCTTGCCGTTCTACCGCCACCTGTACTTCCAAGTGCTGGTCGCCATCGTGCTGGGCGGGGCCATAGGCCATTTCGCGCCCGACACCGGCCAGGCTCTGAAGCCGCTGGGCGACGCCTTCATCAAGCTGGTGAAGATGGTCATCGCGCCGGTGATCTTCCTGACCGTGGTCACCGGCATCGCCGGCATGCGCGACCTGGAGAAGGTCGGCCGCGTGGCGCTGAAGGCCTTGGGCTATTTCCTGGTGTTCTCGACCCTGGCTCTCGTCGTCGGCTTGATCGTCGCCAACGTCGTTCAGCCGGGCGCGGGCATGAACATCGACCCCGCCACCCTGAAGACCGACAAGGTCGCCGAATACGCCGCCAAGGCGCACGACCAGACCACCGTCGGCTTCCTGATGCACATCATCCCGAACACGGTGGTGGGCGCCTTCGCCGAGGGCGAGATCCTGCAGGTGCTGCTGATCTCGATCCTGTTTGGCCTGTCGCTGACCCTGATCGGCGAGGCCGGCGAACCGGTCGTCGACATGCTGGAGCGCATCGCCCAGGCCTTCTTCAAGTTCGTGCACATCGTGATGAAGGCCGCCCCGATCGGCGCCTTCGGGGCCTTCGCCTTCACGATCGGCAAATATGGCATCGCCTCGATCGCCAACCTGGCCATGCTGGTCGGAACCTTCTACCTGACCTCGATCCTGTTCGTGATCGTGGTGCTGGGCGCGGTCGGCTGGGCCAACGGCTTCTCGATCTTCGGCCTGATCCGTTACCTGAAGGCGGAACTGCTGCTGGTGCTGGGCACCAGTTCGTCCGAAGCGGCCCTGCCCAGCCTGATCGAAAAGCTGGAAAAGGCGGGGTGTCCGAAGTCGGTGGTCGGCCTGGTGGTTCCGCTGGGCTACTCGTTCAATCTGGACGGCACCAATATCTACATGACGCTGGCGGCGCTGTTCATCGCCCAGGCCACCGGCGTGCACCTGTCGTGGGAGCAGCAGGCGTTGCTGTTGGGCGTGGCCATGCTGAGCTCCAAGGGCGCGGCGGGCGTGACCGGCGCTGGCTTCATCACCCTGGCTGCGACCCTGTCGGTCGTGCCGTCGGTCCCCGTGGCCGGCATGGCCCTGATCCTGGGCGTCGACCGCTTCATGAGCGAGTGCCGGGCCCTGACCAACTTCATCGGCAACGCCGTCGCCGCGATCGTCGTCTCGCGCTGGGAGCGCGGCCTGGACGCCGACGCCCTGAAGGCGGCGCTCAGCCCGGGCAAGGCGCCGCCGCCACCGTCCGATGGACCACTTCCGGATCCGGCGCGACCTTAGCGCCGGGCCCTAAAGGCCCGTAAAATAATAAATATTGGGGAGCTGAAACATGAACTACCAAAGCCTTCGCGGGTATCGCCGCCGGCTGGCTCAGGGCGCAGCCCTGGCCGGTCTCCTGATCGCCACCGGCGCCGCCGCCCAGGAATCGATCGAGGCCAACAACGTTGAGGAAGTCGTCGTCGTCGGCACCCAGATCAAGGGCGCCAAGACCACGGCGGCCCTGCCGGTCACGGTGCTGGACGAGAGCGCGATCGCTGCTACCGGCGCGGTCTCAGGCGATGACCTGTTCCGCTCGATCCCGCAGATGGGCGACGTCTTCATCAACCCCAGCAACAGCCCGCAGACCAGCAACTCGACGCGCGGCGACGTCAACTCGATCAACCTGCGCAGCCTGGGCGTCGGGAACACCCTGGTGCTGCTGAACGGCCGCCGGCTGGTGTCGCACCCGACCAGCCAGTCGTCGGGCACCGTGCCGCTGCTGGGCTTCAACGCCAACGCCATTCCGACCTCGAACCTGGATCGCCTGGAAGTGCTGCGCGACGGCGCCGCGGCCATTTACGGCTCGGACGCCGTGGCCGGGGTGGTCAACACCGTGCTGAAGAGCAATTTCGACGGCCTGTCGATGGACGCCCAGTACGGTTGGGCCGAGGGCACGCACCGCAAGGAATACAGCAGCAACATCTTCGCCGGCCGCAACTTCGCCGAAGGGCGGGGCAACATCTCGGTCAACGCCAACTTCACCTGGCGCACGGCCCAGCGTCCCAGCGATCGGCCCTATACCGCGACCCAGGATCTGCGCCCGCTGTTCGCCGGCTATGCCGACTACGCCGCCAGCGCTGCGCCGGACAACCGCGGCAATCAGAACTCTTTCGCCAACTTCACGGTGTTCGGCGGACCCGGCGTGATCCGCCAGGGTACGACGGCCCTGACCACGGCCGCCGGCGCCACTCACGTCCAGCCCAACACCATCGCCGGCTGTGCGGCCCAACTGGCCAACGGACTGTGCCTGGGCACGGGCAACCTGGCGACCGGCAGCACCGCCAACGCCTATCGCTACAACGCGCCTCAGAACGACGCGACGACCATCGCGCCGGAGATCAAGCGTCAGAACCTGTTCCTGAACGGCCACTACGACATCAGCGACACCCTGACGGCCTATGGCGAGGTCGGCTTCTACCACGCCACGTCGGAGGCCCTGACCACCCAGGGCACAAGCCTGGTGGTGATCGGCGTACCGGCCAGCAACTATTGGAACCCCTTTGGCCCGGTGACCTTCGCCAATGGCCAGGCCAACCCCAACCGCCTGGCGAACCTGACCAACGTGCCGGCCGCCGGCCTGCCGGTCACCTTCACCAACTACCGCTTCAACGACCTGGGCCCGAACAAGGTCGAGGTCGAGAACTACCAGACCCGCTTCCTGGGAGGGCTGAAGGGCGAGAAGTGGGGCTGGAGCTGGGACTCGGCGCTGCTGTACTCCAAGGCCGACGCCAAGGACGAGAGCGACGGCATCGACAGCGCCAAGCTGGCCGCTTCGCTGGCCCTGTCGACCCCCGACGCCTACAACCCGTTCAACGGCGGCTGCCTTGACGGGCGAGGCGGCGGTGACTGCACCCCCAGTTCGAAGGCTGCGTTGGACGCCATCCGCTTCCGCCTGAAGCGCCACTCGACCACCACCCTGACCCTGGCCGACTTCAAGGTCTCCAAGCCTGACCTGGTCAACATCTGGGCGGGCCCGGTGGGCGTCGCCGCCGGCGTCGAGTTCCGCCACGAGACGCAGGAAGACCGCCGCGATCCGATGCTGGATGGGCGAACACCCTTTACCGACCCGGTGACCGGCAACCGCTCCGCCAGCAATGTCACCGGCGTCAACGACACGCCCAGCACCAAGGGCTCGCGCGACGTCGGCTCGGCCTTCCTCGAGTTCGCGGTGCCGCTGGTCTCGCCGGAGATGAACATCCCGCTGGTTCGCCGCATCGACCTTCAGCTGGCTGGCCGCTACGAAAACTACAGCGACTTCGGCTCGGTCGCGAAGCCGAAGATCGCCTTCGCCTGGGACGTGATCGACGGCGTGCGGTTCCGCGGCTCCTGGCAGCAGGGTTTCCGGGCTCCGAACCTGGAGACGACCAACCCCTTCAACTATTCGCGGACCAATACGGTCACCGACTACTACCGCTGCGAGGCCGATCTGCGTTCGGGCCGCATCGCGACGTTCACCGCCTGTACGCGCGGCGTCGGCATCCGCTTCACGACGGCCGGCAATCCCGATCTGAAGGCCGAGGAGAGCGAGAATTATTCGGTCGGCGTCGTGCTGCAGCCCACCTTCATCCCCGAGCAGTTCGGCCGCTTCACGTTCACGGTCGACCGCTGGCAGATCAAGCAGGAAGGCATCGTCGGCACGCTGGGCTCGACCAATATCGCCATCCAAGACTACCTGTTCCGCCTGAGCGGTGCGAGCAACCCCGCCGTGATCCGCTCGGCGCCGACGGTTGACGACGTCGCCGCTTTCGCTGGCACGGGCCTGACGCCGGTCGGCCAGATCCTGGAGATCCGCGACCAGTTCAAGAATCTGCAGCCTCAGACGGTCAGCGGCATCGACTTCGGCCTGAACTGGTCCCTGCGCACCGAGAGCGTCGGCCGCTTCACCGTCAATGTCGACGGCACCTACATGGACAAGTACTCGCAGCAGCTGGCCCCGCCGATCGCCGAGCTGTTCGCCGCCCGCAGCGCCGGTACGATCAACCCGGCCACGCCGCTGACTGATCCGGGCGACCTGCTCAAGCGCAACGGCAAGCCGAAGTGGAAGTGGAGCGGCAACGCCACCTGGCGCGGCGGTCCGTTCCAGGTCGGCGCCTCTGTGATCTACACCGGTTCGGTGCTGGACACCGACTTCCTGTCGACGGCCGGCGAGCCCTGGCGCGTGCAGCCCCTGACCACGGTCAACCTGTATGGCCAGTATCGTTTCGAGCAGAAGGGCTGGGCCAACGACACCCGCATCCGGGTCGGCGCGCGCAACCTGTTCGACAAGGATCCGCCGCTGTCGTCGGGCGGCTTCATCGGCTCGCTCTACAATCCCTATGCCCGCTACTGGTACATGAGCGTCAGCAAGTCGTTCTGATGCTGAGCCGGCCGGCCGCTCCTTCCTCCCCGGGGGCGGCCGGCGCCTTTCCATTCTCGCATGATGAGGTCTCGCAGGTGATCAAGCTTCTCTCGGCCGTCGTGGGTCTGATGGTCGCCACGGCCGCTCACGCGGAGGCGCCGACCCCAAAGACCTGTCCCGATGGCTTGCCGGCCGAGACCAAGTGCTTGGCCGGTCAGGACCAGAACGGCGCCTGGTACTGGATCGCCATTCCCAAGGCCTGGAACGGCAGTCTCGTGGTCCACACCCACGGCGGTCCGCGGCTGAAGACGCCCAAGCCCGACGACGCCATCGAGGATCTGCAGCGCTTCGCGGTCACCGTGGCCGAGGGCTTTGCCTGGGCTGGCTCGAACTATCGCCGCGAAGGCTTTGGGGTCCGCTCGGCGGCGGAGGACAGCGACAACCTGCGCAAGCTGTTCTGGGCGACCTATGGTCGGCCCAAGCGCACCCTGCTGCATGGCCAATCCTGGGGCGGCAACATCGCAGCCAAGACCGCCGAACTGTACGGCCAGGGCGCTGACAGCAAGCCGGTCTATGACGGTGTGATCCTCACCAACGGCGTGGTCTCGGGCGGCACGCGCGCCTACGACTTCCGCGCCGACCTGCGGGCCGTCTACCAGTTCTACTGCGGCAACCACCCGGCCAAGGACGAGGTCCAGTATCCGCTGTGGCAGGGCCAGCCGGTCGGCTCGAAACTGACCAACAAGCAGCTGGAAGAGCGCCTCAACGCCTGCACCGGCTTCAACTTGCCGGCCGGCCAGCGCAGTCCCGAACAGGCGCGCAAGCTGGCCAATATCCTGGCGGTGACCAAGATCCCCGAGCGCACGTTGGACAACCACCTGAACTGGGCGACCTTCACCTTCGCCGACATGGTCAACAAGCGGTTGGGCGGGGCCAACCCCTTCACGAACATTGGCGTGGCCTACAAGGGCTCCGACGATGACAAGGCGCTGAACAAGGGTGTGACCCGCTTCAAAGCCGACCCCGTCGGCGTGCGCCGCCTGGCCGAAGACAGCGACCTGACCGGCAAGCTGATGGTCCCGACCCTAACCATGCACGCCATCGACGACCCGACGGCCTTCGTAGAGCTGGAGCAGGTGCTGCACGACACCGTCGCCAAGGCCGGCAAGAGTGACCTGCTGGTCCAGTCGTTCACGGACGAGAACGAGCACTCCAAACTGGCCACGCCCGAGTATGCAGCCCTGTTTCGCGCCATGAGCGCCTGGATCGAGCAGGGGACCAAGCCCAGCCCGGCTTCGCTGGCAGCGAGCTGCAGCGAGGCGGCGCAGCGCTACGGTGAAGCCTGTCACTTCAGGATCGACTACCGGCCGCCGGCCCTTGTGACCCGCAGCTATCCGCGCGCAAAGCCGGGCTTGAAGTAGAGCATCGATGGCGCGCTCAGTCGGCGAAGTAGCCTGAGGCCTTCAGTCCTTCCGCCGTGGCTTCGACGAGGGCGCGGACGCGAGGCGTCTGGCGCACATCACGATGCACGCCCAGCCATACGGTTCTGCAGGGCGGCGGGGAGGGCGTGACGATCTCGACCAGCCCAGCGGTCTTCTCGCCCAGGCAGCGAGGCAGCACGGCCACGCCCGCGCCGCCGGCGCATGCCTGCGCCTGAGCCTCGCGACTGTTGCTGCGCAGGGCGATGTGGGCGCTGGACGCCAATCCCGCCAACCACTCGGCGTCGACTTGGCCGCCATGTTGCTCGTCCATCTGGATGACGGTGTGGCCATGCATGCCGTCGGCGCAGCTGGGCTTGCCAAATTGCGCGATATAGCTGGGCGCGGCGAACAAGGCGTGCGGAACCTCGGCGACCTTGCGCTGAAAGATGTCGCCTTGGTCGAAGCGGTTGAAGGACAGGGCGATGTCGGCCTCGCGTCGCGTCAGACTGAACAGGCGCACATCGGTCAGGAGCTCGATCGTCACCTCGCGGTGGACCTGGGCGAAGCCCGCATAGATGGGAGCCAGCACCCGGGAGGCGAACCATTCGATCGCGGTCACCCGCACGGGCCCGCTCAGGCCCGCGTCATGGCCGCTGATCATGCGCTCGACGGTTAGAGCCTCGCCTTCCATCCGCTCCAGGCTGGACAGGATCGCCGCGCCGGCGACGGTGGTGGCGTAACCGGTTGGGGTGCGTTCCAGCAGACGCGCGCCTGTCTGCTTCTCCAGCGCGGTGATGCGTCGGCCGACGGTCGGCTGGCTGAGACCCAGAGCCTGGGCCGCGCGAGTCAGGCTGCCCGTCTTGGCCACCGCCAGGAACACGCGGAGATCGTCCCAGTCCATGCTTGCCCATGCGATTTTGAATAGCGATCAGGCGAACCTGGGCAGTCCTGCGTCGAAATTCAACCACCACCTTGGCTGCATCGGCCGCGATCTCCCCGCGGCGCCTCCCAAGGGGTTGTTCCATGTCCGTCCCGCGTTCGGTTCTCGCCGCCACTGTTTCCAGCCTGCTGGCCGCCAGTGGCGCCGGCGCCCAGGCGATCGATGCGCCCACCCAAGCTGCCGTCGCCGCGCCGTTCGACATCGTCCGCACCGAGGTGGTCTCGAACGGCGCGGAGGTGGCGTTCCGGGTCCAGGTGCGCGGCAAGGCTGGCGACCTTAAGCCCAAGGCCACGGGCCAGTTCGCCGGCAGCGCCGTCTACAGCTATGTCTGGCCGACCTCGCTGGACAGCTCGACGGTCGGCTTCGACAAAGCTCAGGGTATCGTTGCTCTGGCTGTGACCTTCCACCCGGACTTCGACGACGGCGCGGCCGGGGCGGTCAATCGCCATGTCTGGCATCCGCATTGGGTCGTGCTGACCAAGGACGCCGTCTGCGGCCCGGCCGCCCTGAAGGTCAAGGACATCCCGCCCGGCGCCAAGCCGAAGCTGCCCGCCACTTGGCCCGGCGTGCCTCTGCTGATCGACAGCCCGACCTATCCGACGACCCTGGCGACCGACACCGTCGAGGTGCGCGTGCCGGTCTCGGCGGTCGGCGCGCTCGAGGGCGTCAAGTTCGACGGCGTCACCTCGGCGCTGAAGGTCAACGCCAACCTGCATGCGCCGCTGCTTTGCGTGTCGGATGTCTTCGACGTGGCGTCTGGAGACCTGAGCCTGCCGGGCAAGGTCGCCCCGGTCCATGGCCACTGAGGAGTCTCGCCATGCCTTCGCTAAACGATCCCGCGCCGTCCTGGACGACGACGCAATGGTTCAACACGGCCAAGCCCCTGACCCTGGAAGGGTTACGGGGCAAGGCGGTCGCGCTCTACGCCTTCCAGATGCTGTGCCCCGGCTGCGTCAGCCAGGCGCTGCCTCAGGCCCAGCGGCTGCGAGAGACCTTTCCGTCCGAAGCTCTGGAGGTTGTCGGCCTTCACAGCGTCTTCGAGCATCACCAGGCCAACAGTCCCGCGACGCTGGAAGCCTTCCTGCACGAGTACCGGATCGACTTCCCGGTCGGCATCGATGCGCCGGGAAGCGAAGGCCCGCTCCCCCGCACCATGTTCGACTACCGCATGCGGGGCACTCCGACCTTGGTGCTGATCGACGCCGAGGGGCGTCTGCGCCGGCAGGTGTTCGGCCATGCTCCCGATCTGAACGTCGGCGCTGAGATCACCCGGATCCTGCAATCCGCGCCAAACCAGCCCACTGCCACGCCGGCCGACGACTGCGCGGCCGGCGCCTGTTCCATCCCCACCTGACCAAGGAGATAGACCCATGACCCACGTAAACCTCGTCGATCCGGCCCTGGCCCCTGCGACCGTCAAGCCGACCCTCGATCAGATCAAGGGCGCGTTCGGCGTCGTACCCAACATGTTCAAGGCCGTGGCCAACTCACCCGCGGCCCTGGCGAGCATGTGGGGAGCGTTCGGCGCGCTCGGGAGCGGACAGCTGGGCCCGCGGCTTGGCGAGGAGATCGCCGTCGCCATCGCCAACGCCAATCACTGCGAGTACTGCCTGGCCGCCCACACCGCCCTGGGCCGCAAGGCCGGCGCCACGGCCGAAGAGATGGCGCAAGCTCAGGAAGGCCGCTCCACCGACCCGCGCACCCACGCCGCCCTGACTTTCGCGCTGAAAGTCGTCCGCGAGCGGGCCGCTGTCGCCGCGGCCGACGTCGAAGCCGTGCGCGCCGCGGGATTCGACGATGAGGCCATTGTCGAGATCATCGCGCATGTGGCGCTCAATCTCTTCACCAACTACGTCAATGTCGCGCTGGACGTCCCGGTCGACTTCCCGTCCGTCGCGCTGAAGCGCGCTTAGGAACAGGCCGCGCCGGGGAGGCTCGACGCTTCCCCGGCCGGACTTTCAGGAGACACCATGGCCAAGACCGCTCTTGCCCTTCGCCACGTCCATTTCGAAGACCTCGGCGTCTTCGCGCCTGTTCTCGCGGCGCGTGGTTACGAGGTCCGGATCATCGACGCGCCGTTGGCCGATCTTACCACCATCGGGGCGCCGGACCTGCTGATCGTGCTGGGCGGGCCCGTGGGCGTCGACGACGTCGAAACCTATCGATTCCTGGGCCATGAGCTGGCGATCCTGCACGAGCGGCTCACGGCTGGGCTGCCGACCTTGGGCCTGTGTCTGGGCGCGCAGCTGATGGCCGCAGCCTTGGGCGCCAAGGTCAGGCCGATGGGCGTCAAGGAGATTGGCTTTGCGCCAGTGTCCCTGACCCAAGCCGGTCGCGCGAGTCCGCTCAGCCGGCTCGAGGATGTGCCAGTGCTGCACTGGCATGGCGACATGTTCGAGATTCCGTCCGACGCCGTGCGGCTGGCGGGTACGGAGATCTGCCCCAACCAGGCCTATTCCATCGGGACTCACGCCTTGGGCCTGCAGTTTCACGCGGAGGCCGACTGTCTGGCTATCGAGTCCTGGTTGGTCGGCCACGCAAGCGAACTGGCGGCAGCGAGCGTCGATCCTGTCGCGCTTCGGGCCGAGGCCCGCCGCCATGCCGCAGTCCTTGAGAGCGCCGGGCAGGCGATGCTGAACGATTGGCTGGACGGACTGGCGCCTTGATCGTCCGTGTCGATCATCTTCTGATCGGCGCGGTCGCGCCGCTTGGCCACCAGGGCGCGCTCAGCGGTATCGACAAGCGACCGTCTGACCAGCCGCTGTTTCTGTCGCCGCTGGGCCTGACCGGGGACGCCCAAGGCGACCGACGCTTTCATGGCGGCGTCGACAAGGCGCTGCATCATTATCCGCGTGAACACTACGACGCTTGGCGGGCCGAAGGAGACCCTCTTGGGCCGGTTCCGGGCGGCTTCGGCGAAAACCTCTCCACCCGCGGCTTGACCGAGGCCGACGTCGCGGTCGGCGACGTCTTTCGATTGGGCGAGGCGGTGGTGGCGGTGACCCAAGGCCGTCAGCCGTGCTGGAAGTTGAACCTGCGCTTTGGCCATCGCGACATGGCGAGGCGGGTTCAGGCCAGTGGCCGGATCGGTTGGTACTATCGGGTCGTCGAGCCTGGACTCGTGCGGGCCGGCGACAGCCTGGAGCGCCTGGAGCGTCCCTGGCCCGATTGGACGATCGAGCGCCTGTGGCGGATACTCTATGTCCGGCTGCTAGACCCTGGAGAGCTGACCGCCATGGCCGCGCTGGAAGTTCTGCCGGACACCTGGAGGGCCTACGCCCGCGAGCGGCTTCGCACAGGCCTTGTCGAGAACTGGACGCGGCGGCTCGATGGCCCCTAGTTCAGTCTCTTGTCCCGACTGTAGCGGGCCACGATTTCATCGATGGTGGGCAGGTCGCCGAACAACCGCTGCTGCTTTTGGGGATCGTCGCTGACATAACCGCCTTTCCGCAGCCACTTCATAACCGCGAGGTTGTCGCGGAGGCGCGGCTGAACGCACGCAAGCAGCGGGGCCAGAGCCATGACCAGCGCCGGGAACACCGGCTTGGCGACGATCTGCCGTCCCAGAACCCGGGTGAAGGCCTGGGCTACCATCGCGCCCGTAGCTGGCGAGGCGCTGCCAATGTCGACGCTCTGATTCAGCGCCGACTCTGGAAGCTCCAGGGCCGCTTGGGCCGCGTACCGCGCCAGATCGCGCGAATAGACCAGAGCCATCGGGACTCCCGGCAGGATGTCGGGAAAGACGCCCTTGGCGATTTGGTCGGGCACGATGTCCCGGGCCCGGTCCAGGAATGCTCCGGCGCGCAGGGCCAGATAGGGCTGTCCCGTCTTGGCCAGATAGGTCTCGGTCTCGAATTTCTGGAAGAAGTGCGGCACGCCCGGCGCGCGATCGCAGCCGAGGATCGAGATGAGGATGAAGCGAGGCACGCCAGCGTCCTTGGTCGCGTCGATCAGATCGCGATACCCTTCCGTATCGGCCTTGGAGTTGTCAGCTTTCGTGCGCGCCGAATGGGCGGTGAAGCCCGCGGCGCTGGCGACGACGGCGTCGGCTCGTGGCTCGGTCGCCAAGGCCTGACGCAGCGAGGCTGGGTCGTTGAGGTCGGCCACCACGAAGTCCGTCACGCCCATCGCCTCGAGCCTGGCCCGACTGCTGGTCGCCCGAACCATCGCCTGCACCTTGGCGCCCTTGTCGAGGAGGGCTTTGACGATGTCGCCGCCCAAGGTTCCCGAAGCGCCGACGACGATGACGCGCTTATCTTGCAAAATCACCTCCTCGAGGTGGATTTGAAACAGCGCCGAGCCCGCGCCGAGCATACTGGATAGATCCTGCGCGGCGAGATCAAGAACGACTTCGTCTCCCTTCGCCTTGCGAGCGGCGACTGGCCTGTGTGGGCCGTCAGGAGTCGTCGCGGGTTGTCGCGCGGACTGGCTGATAGCGTGTCATGAACTCCCGTTCGGTCCTGGAGGGATCAGAGACGGCCTGGCACGGAACATCGAACAGCAGGGTCTCGCGGCGCTTGAGGCCATAGGGCCGCCAGGCGGGAAGGCCGTCGTGGTTGGGATCGCCCCTGTGCGCGAAGGCAAGCCAGGCGCCGGCCATGCTTTCGGTGAGTGCGCGGGTCTGCTCGCTGGCCGGGCCGGTCAGGAGGGCGGCGCGATCGACATTGTCGAACATGAATGGCAGATCCAGGGTGTGTTGGCTGAACCGCCTCCCGTCTTCTGCGGGCGAACGCCACCTGAGCTGATACATCCAGGTCGGATTGTTTGCGCCGTTGAGACTGGCCCGATGCTCGGCCATCAGGGTGGCGTTGCGGATGTAAGATCGCCACGACGTGATCCGGAAGAAGAGCTCTGTCGGTGAAGCCTGGGGCGCCGACGCTTGAAAAACGGCGATCGCGTCGGGGACGTCGGCGTCGGGCAGGAAGCGTTTGAGCCGTTCGGCCAGGCCTGCCTTGTCCAGCGTGTAGACGCTCGGGTCCCGACCCAGTTGGTTGGACAGTTCGGTTTGGGTCGTGCCCACCATCATCGGGACCTTGGCGGTCCGGGCCGGGGCTCGGGGGATGAACGGGTGGGCGGTGAACGACACGCCATCCAGGGTGGGTTCAAACCGGTAGCCGATCTCAGTGATGACCGTACGCTGGGCGGCGATCAGTTGCTCGATGGGGACCGTCTGAAGGGCCGCGCCATCGGTCGGGGCCAGGGACAGCGTCTTCATCAGCGCCGTGCTGAGCGCTCGGGACTGATCAGGCGTCTGGACAAGCAGATGCGATCCCGATTGGACGACACCCTTGTGGAACAGCCCGGCGGCCTGTGCGCCGGCGAAGCAGAGGCTGACCTTCCGTCCGCCGCCGGATTGGCCGTAGATCATCACATTGGCCGGATCGCCGCCGAACGCGGCGATGTTCTCGCGCACCCATTTCAACGCGGCGACCAGGTCGAGATAGCCGACATTGCCCGATTGGGCGAACTGAGGTCCCAGGGCTGAGAGGTCGCAGAAGCCGAAGACGTTGAGCCGGTGGTTGATCGTGCAGACGACGACGTCGCCGCGTCTCGCCATGCGTGAGCCGTCATAGAGGCCGCTGGACCCGGAGCCGGCTTCGAACCCGCCGCCGTGGAACCAGACCATCACCGGCCGCTTGCGGGCGCGAGAGGCTTCCGGCGTCCAGACATTGATCCGCAGGCAGTCCTCGGTCATCGGCTGCGACCCGGCCAGGAGGCTGCGCATCTGAGGGGCCTGATCGCCATAGTCGAAGGCGTCGCGCACGCCGGCGAAAGGTTCGGGCGGTGAGGGCGGCCAGAAGCGCCCCGGGCCGGCGGTGGAGGCGCCGTAGCGCAGCCCCTTGAACACTTGGACGCCGTCCAGCGCTCGCCCGCGATAGCGTCCCTGAGCAGTCTCGACGACGGGCTCGGCCGCCGCGGCAAAGGCAGGGGCGGCGGCCAGCAGGCCGGTCGCCAGGACCGAGCGACGGGTGAGGGCGGGGGCGAACATGAGAGGCTCCAAGGTCATGGCGTCAGGCGTCGTCGGGCTTGGGGACGGTCGAGGCGCGGCGGGTCCAGAAATCGCGGAACGCGCCGCGCGGATCGTTCTCCAGTCGCGTCGGCGAGCCGAAGACCATCGTCGCGCGGTTGGCGGTGTCGTACGGGCGCCAGTTCGGCAGGCCCGGATGGTTGGGGTTTCCGTCGGCGGCGAAGGCGACGAAGGCGCCGGCCAACTGATCCGCCAAGTGCTGGTGCGCGGCCGTCGGGCCCAGCAACGGCAGGCGTACGTCATGCATGGCGGCGGGAACATCCATGCCGTGCGTGGCGCCATAGCGGCCGCCATAGGCCGGACTGGGCTGCGTCCAGAGATAGCTCCAGACCGGCGCGCCGCCGGCCGCGGCCTGGGCCGCCTTGCGCCCGGCGATCAGATGAGCGCCCAGGCGATAGGTCTGGTCGGCCGCGATGCGCGCCTGCATCACGAACGGCGAGGCCTTGGAGTCATCGTCCCGGTAGCGCGCCAGAAGCTCTGCCGCATCGGCGCCGACCTGGGCCCGCAGGCGTCCCAGCACACCGTCCCAGGTCTGGTCGAAGTTGCGCTCGCGATACGTCCGCTCATCCAACACCGTGCTGACGATCAGCGGTACGTGCGCCGAGATCGACGGGGCGTCGGGATCGAACGGATGGCGGGGCAGGGCCGGACCCAGCACCGGGGCGAAGCTGTTGGGCGCTTCGCCGCGCGCTCGCGCTTCGGCCTCGATCTGCGCCTGCGCGGCCAGGATGACTGCGTAGGGGGTAGCCTGCAACTTGCGCACATCGCCCTTGGCGAGGCCCAGCTTGCGCAGCAACTGGTCGGCGGCGGCCAGGCCGGTCTCGGGGTCCATTGCACGTAGGCGCGGACCGCTCATCACCGCGGCGCGATGGAAGAGCCCCTTGGCCGCGGGCATGGCCATCAGGTGGCAGACCTTGGCCCCGCCGCCGGACTGCCCGAAGATCAGCACCCGCTCCGGATCGCCGCCGAAGCGCTCGATGTTGGTCTTTACCCAGGCCAGGGCGGCGACCAGATCTTGCAAACCCGCCGAGCCTGCACCGGCAAGCGGGCCATCGCCGCCGAGATGCAGATAGCCGAAGGCGCTGAGGCGGTGGTTGACCGTGACGACGACACAGTCGCCGAACCTCGCCAGCATTTCGCCGTCCGAGCCTGGCGTGTTGCTGGAGCCGCCGTAGAAGCCGCCGCCGTGAAAGCGCACCAGCACCGGCCGTTTGGCGTGATCCAACGCCGGGGTCCACAGGTTCAGGACCAGACAGTCCTCGCCCATGCCGCCGGGCTGGACGTCGTTGAGGATCAGGTCGGCATAGGCATGGCGGCGGTCTGACGGAATCTGCGGGGCGATCTGGCCGTAGTCGACGGCGTCGCGAACGCCGGTCCACGGCTTGACGGGGCGGGGCGGGTGGAAGCGGTTGGCGCCGCCGGTCGGCGCGCCATAGGGCAGGCCCTTGAACGCCAGGATGCCGCCCGAGGCCAGGCCGCGCACCTTTCCGTCAGCCGTGGTCGCCACGGGAAAGAGTTCGGGCGCGGCGCGCGCGGAAACGGGGGACGCCAGGGCCAATCCGCCCAGCAGCGCCTGTCGACGATGCAACATCCGGGCGGACCTTACAGCAGGGCCGGGGCCAGCGCGGCCCAGGCCTGCTCGGCGCTCAGCTGGGCGGCGCCAAAGCCCATGGTGGCGACCACCAGGTCTTGGTCGGGGCAGACGAAGCAGAACTGCCCGCGTGCGCCGGCGGCGAAGATCATGTCCTTCGGCGCCTTGGGAACGCGGCCTTGCGTGTTCAGCCACCACAGGAAGCCGTAAGAGGGATTGAGCGGGGAGGGCGCTCCAGCCGCGACGATGTAGTCCTCGGCAATCAGGCGTTTGCCGCCCCAGACGCCGCGATCCAGGTAGAGCTGGCCCAGACGGGCCATGTCGCGACAAGACAGCTCGATCGAGCCGCCAATGCGGATCTGGCCCGCCGCGTCGACGCCTTCGGGCTGGTAGCGGAAGGTCTCGCAGCCGAGCGGCGCGACAACTTCGTCCATCATGTAGCGCAGGCTGGTGCGGCCGGTCGCGCTGGCTACGATGTCGGCCAGATGATCTGCCGCCGCGCCATCATAGTAGAAGCGCGCGCCAGCCGGGATGTCGCGACCATAGCCGGGTGGCGATCCAGGCTCGCCCTCAGCCTGGCGGGCATACTCGACGCCTGGGCCGGGCAGGGCTGGATCGTCCAGGCGGCGCGGCGGCTTGGAGCTTGGCTTGACCACCAGTGTGCCGCCCGAGGTCATGGTCAGCAGGTGCCGGATCGTGGTCTCCGGACGCAGGCCCGACACGGCCGCCGGGTGATAGCGGGTCGTCAGGTCGTCCAGTCCGAGCAGGCCCTGAGTGTAGGCGCGGCCGACCAGGGTCGCGCCCCATGACTTTCCCGACGAGAACGAGACGTTGCGCCAGTCGGGGCGCGCCTCGTGCCAGGCGTTGGCCCAGTAACGTTCGTAGACGAGACGGCCGCCGCGAATAATCACCAGGCCTTGCCGCTCGCCAGCCGTGCCGAGGATGTCGGCCGCCTGATCCAGGGCCTTTGTCGAAAGGCCCGCGCTTTCTGGCTTGGCGATCCCCCATGGCCCCCTGCCAGGGCCGCGGGGCGCAGCAGACCAGGCAGGCAAGGCTGAAAGACCGGTCGCCGCGAGGGTGGCCGAGATCAGCAGGGCGCGACGGTCTGGCCGAAGGGTCTGCGCCATCTGATCTCCGTTGCGTTCCGTTATGCGGCACAATATGCCAAATCTATTCGAACATCTGTTCGAGGCTTTGGTGGCTTGTCAACTCTCGGCCGGCGTTGCTCGTCGTCGGGTGCGCGCCTAGGCTCGGCATTGCAGGGGAGACTCATGGACAGATCGGTGACGCGCGGCCTGATGGTCCTGGAGCGGATCTGCCGCGCCAGCACGCCCCTGCGGCTGTCGGACCTGGCCCATGATCTGGGGCTGCAGAAGAGCACCGTGCATCGAATTCTGCGCACCCTGGTCGAACTGGGCCACGTCGAGCAGGAGCTCGTCACCGATCGTTATCGTCCGACCCTGAAGGTCTGGGAGATCGGCATGGCCGTGGTCGACGAGCACCCGGTCCGGCGGGCGGCCGCGCCGTTCCTGCAGGGGCTGCATCAGGCCACCGGCGAAACCGTCGCCCTGACGGTGCTGGCCGGTGACGACGTGCTCTATCTGGACAAGATCACCGCGCCGCGGCCCATGGCCTACTCCACACGGGTCGGTAGCAGGGTTCCTGCGCCGCTGGCGGCTGGTGGCGTGGCCATTCTCGCCCAGGAGCCCGGCGCTGGCGAAATCGTCGAGCGGGTTGCGCAGCGCCTGTTGAACCGCCGCGACTTCGATGGCGCCGCCTTCATGGCCCAGCTGCAGCAGGTGCGTGAGCGGGGCTATTCCCTGACGCAGCCCATTGCCGGCGTGATGGGCTTCGGTGGAGCGATCCTGGGGCGGGACGGACACGCCGCCGGCGCGCTTTCCGTCACCGCGCCGACCGCCAGACTGACCGACGCCAAGCAGGCCCTGATCATCGAAGCCATGCTGCACGCCTGCGCCAGCATGGCCGAGGCCGTCGGCGAGATCTGACACCGTCTTTCGCGCTTAGAAATGGCGATTTCCAACGTTCGTTTGACACGCTGTTCCATTGCTGACAGCGTATATCGGCAAGGCGTGCCGTAAAGCGGCACATAACAAAATGCCGGGGTTGGAAACGATGCGGAAGATGCTGGTGGGGGGCGCCTCGGCGCTGGCCCTCGTCTGCGGCGGTGCGGCCGTCGCCCAAGAGTCCCAAGCTGTCCAGGAAGTCGAAGCTGTCGTGGTGACGGGCTCGCGTATCGCCCGACCCGACTATGTCGCAGAAAGCCCGATCGTCACGATCGGCGCCGAAGCCCTGGCCGCGCGCGGCCCGGCCACGATCGACGGCACGTTCAACCAGATGCCGCAGTTCGCGGCCAGCAACGCCAACAGCGGCTCAAGTCCCGCGCGGCAAGGGCGCAACAACGCCAACCTGCGGGGCTTGGGCATTCAGCGCACGCTCGTTCTGCTGAATGGCCGCCGGACGCAGCCGTCGGACGCCCTGGGCGCAGTGGACCTCAACACCATCACCCCGGCCTTGGTCGAGAGCATCGAAGTGATCACGGGCGGGGCCTCGGCGATCTACGGCTCTGACGCCATCGCCGGTGTCGTCAACTTCAAGCTCAAGCGTAATTTCGAAGGACTGGAGCTGGACGCCCAATACGGCGTGACCGAGCGCGACGACGCCAAGGCCGTGTCGCTGTCGGCCACCTTCGGTGCGCGGACCGGGGACGATCGCGGCCGGCTGGTGGCGGCTCTGACCTATTTCGACCGGGGCGGCACGTTTCGAGACAGCCGGCCGTTCTTCGAGCGTTCGGGATTCGCCAGCGCTCTACAGGGGGGCAGCTTCGTCTCCAGCTCCACCAACTTGCCGACTCAGGCGGCGCTCAACGGCGTCTTCGCCGGTTACGGTGCGGGCGCGCCGGTCCGCAACGCCTCGTTCGGGGTCAATGCCGACGGCACCCTCTTCACCACCGCCGCGCCTGTCCTGAACCTGCGCTATCCCGATGACCAGCCCTACATCGTCTACGAGGACCGGGTCGTCTTCCCGCTGGGCAACACCTTGCCGCTGCAGACGCCCATCGAGCGCTACACCGCCTTCGCCAAGGGCTCCTACGCGATCAGCGACACGCTGGAAGCCTACTTCCAGTTCAACCACATGCAGTATGACGCCGCTTACAGCCGGCCAGGCTGGTCGGCGGGATCGGCCGCCCCGACGGCGTTGATCCCGGTCACCAACCCCTTCATCCCAGCGGGCATGCGCACGATCCTGGCGTCGCGTCCCAATCCCACCGCGCCGGTCAATTTTGTCTTCAGCACCAGCCGGATCGGCCGCACGCAATACGACTTCAGCTACGATCTGAACGAGACGTTGCTGGGACTGAAGGGCGGGCTGCCGGTCCGCGACTGGACCTTCGACCTCTACGGTTCCTACGGGACGACCAAGTCGGACGAGACCAGCTCGGGCTGGGTGAACATCCAGGCCTGGAACAACCTGGTCAATGCCGCCGACGGCGGGGCTTCGATCTGCCCGGGCGGGTTCAATCCCTTCATTCCCGCCGCTCTGGAAGACACTCCAGGGCAGGAGGCCTGCTTCAACTATCTCAACCGCACCCTGGCGGAGAGCACCGAGCTGACCCAGCAGGTCGTCGAAGGCTCGGTGCAGGGCAGTCTGTTTACCCTGCCGGCCGGCGCCTTGCGCTTCGCCGCGGGGGGCAGCTATCGCCGCTCGACCTACGACTATGACCCCGCCGAGGCTCGGGTGCGCAACGAGGTCTGGCCCGTGCAACTGACCGGGCCCACTCGCGGCGCCTACAACGTGCGCGAGGCCTTCGCCGAAGTCTTCGTGCCGGTGCTGAGGGATATCGCTTTCATCGACGAGCTCAATCTGGACCTGGCCTGGCGTCACTCCGACTACAACACCGTCGGCGGGGTCAATACCTACAAGGCCAGCGTCGACTGGGCCGTCGGGGCGGGCGTGCGCCTGCGCGGCGGCTACCAGCGGGCCATTCGCGCCCCGAGCCTGGGTGAGCTCTATGCGCCACCGGAACGGGCCTCGGCGGCGCTGGGCTCGACGGCGATCGGGGCTGGCGATCCCTGCGATGTCGCGGGGCGGTTGCGCAATCCGGCGCTCAACGCCAACGCCGCTCAGGTCCGTTCGCTCTGCATCGCCCAGGGCGTGACGCCCAGCATCATCGACATCTACCGCTTCGCCGGCAGTTCGGTCGGCGGCTTGGCCTCAGGCAACGTCAATCTGAAGGAGGAGACAGCCGACACTGTCACCGCCGGCGTGGTCTGGCAAAGCCGCTTCCAGGCCCCTCTGGCTCGCCGGCTGTCAGCCTCGATCGACTATTATGACATCAAGGTCGAAGACGCGATCGGGGTGATCACCGCCCAGGTCGGACTGTCGCGCTGCTTCAATGCCGATGGGGCGTCCAATCCGACCTACGACCCCAACAACTTCTACTGCCAGCTGACCCAGCGAAACACCAACGGCGGCATCGAGACCCAGGTGCAGCCCACCCTGAACCTGGCCGCCTACAAAACCTCGGGCGTCGACCTGCAGATCGATTGGGGCTTCGATCTTGCCGACATCGGCCTGGGCGATCGCGGCTCGCTCAGCTTCAATCTGATCGTCTCGCGCCTGCTTCAGTACAAGATCCAGAACCTGCAGGGCGCGGCGTTCGTCGACTATGCCGGCACGATCGGCAACAGCCAGGTCGACAGTGGGGCGATCGGCTTCCCGGATTGGAAGGTGGCGCTGGCCACCACTTGGCGCACGGGGCCCCTGGACCTGCGTCTCAGCTATCGCTGGTCCGACTCGATGAGCCACTACAGCGCCGTCGGGGTGGCGAACTCCACGCTGCCAGGCGTCAAGACGCGGCAGTATTTCGACTTGGCCGCCACTTGGCGCGTGGATGACAAGACCCAGCTGCGGGCCACCGTTCAGAATCTGTTCGACGAGGCTCCTCCCGGTTGGGTGGGGCAGGGGGCGACCGACCTGGGCCTCTACGATCTGCTGCAGCGCCGCTACTCGGTCGGCTTGACCCGTCGCTTCTAGGCTGACTGGCGAGCCCGTCCTCTGTGTTCCTCCAAAACCGGGACGGGCTCGCGCTTCTTCGACAAAGGATCGCCATGCCCAAGTTCAACCGTCGCGACTTCGTGGCCGCCGCCGTGGCGCTGGCCGGCCTGCCGCCCTCGGGCGCCGCCTTCGCACGGCAGGCGCCAGGGCCGCGCTATACGCCGGCCTTGGCGCGCTACATCGCCTCCAGCCAGAGCTTCGCCTTCCCCGAGGAGCATCGCGAACTGGCGCGACGGCACATCCTGGACACCCTGGCCTCGGCGGTCGCCTGCCGCGACCTGGAGCCCTCCAGCCTGGCGCGCGCCTACGCCCTGGCCCAGAGCGGCGACGCGCGCAAAAGCGCCGTGACGATCCTGGGCGTCAGCGAAAAGGCCGCGCTGGTCGACGCGGTGTTCGCTGGCGCCATGACCGCCCATGGCGCGGAGATCAACGACTTCAATCCCGCGTCCTTCGTGCAGCCCGGACCCAGCGTGGTGACCACCGCCATCGCCCTGGCCGAGGCGCGGGGTCGCACCGGCGAGGAGGTGCTGCGATCGGTGATCGTCGGCTACGAACTGGCCGGCCGCATCCCCCGAGCCTTGGGCAATAAGAATCTGCAGAAGGCCAATATCGCCAACCATGGCCTTGGGCCGGTGTTCGGGACCGCGGCCACGGCCGCCTCGCTTCTGCGCTTGCCCGAGGACCGCATCGGAGATGTGCTGACCTACTGCGCCCAGCAGGCCTCCGGTTCCTGGCAGTGGATGCTCGACGTCGAGCACATCGAGAAGTCCTTTGTGTTCGCCGGCATGGGCGCGCGCAACGGCCTGCAGGCGGCGCTCATGGTCGAGACGGGTTTCCGAGGCGTGCGAGACAGCTTCGACCAGCCGACCGGCTGGTTCAATTCGCCGATCTTCCGGGGCGAGGGCGCACGGCCCGACTATCTGATCGAGCAACTGGGCGAGCGGAGCGAACTGCTGGAGACGGCCTATAAGCGTTATCCGGTCGGCGGCCCTACCCAGCCCGCCGTCCACGGCTTGTTGCAGCTGCTCCCCAAGGTCGGTCGCCGTCCGGTGCGCAGTGTGACCATTTCGATGCCCGGCCGCTGGCAGGCGTTCCGCGACGCCGAGATGCCGGCGCTGAACCTGCGGTATCTGAGCGCGATCATCCTGATCGACGGGCGGTTGGACTTCGTCTCGGCCCAGTCCCTGGATCGCATGCACGGCGATGCGGCGGTCAAGGCGCTGATGGCGAGGATCGACGTCGTCCACGACCCGGCTCAGGAACATGAGGAGGGGAAGGCGCGAACGGAGTCGGCCCGTGTGATCGTCGAGGAGGAAGGCGGTCGCCGCCACGAGATCTTCGTGCCCTGGGTCGCCGGATTCCCGTCGCATCCGATGAGCAAGGCCGATGTCGAGGCCAAGGCGCTGGAGCTGATGAGCCCGCTACTGGGCGCAGCCCGCGCCAAGGCGGTCGTTGCGGCGGTCTGGGACCTCCAGTCGCTGCCGGCCGGTGGCGAGTTGGCGCGCCTCGTCGCGCGCTGACTTGCATTGGCCCACGAACCAGCTTCAGTGGGCGTACAACCTTATCGACGACAATCTATGCGCCCCATCGACACGGCACTGCACATCCTCGAGACGCTCGGCCGCTTGCAGCCGGCCGGTGTTTCGGAACTGTCGCGGGCGCTCGACTTGCCTAAGTCGACCGTCCAGCGCGCTCTGAAATCGCTGGGCGAAGCCGGCTGGATCGAGGCGGTGTCTGAAGAGAAGGGCGCCTGGTCGCTATCCCTGCGCGCCGGCTTGGCGGTCGGGCCTGCCGATTTTGCGGTTCGACACCTGCGCGCAGCCGCCATTCCAGTGATGGAAGAGCTTCGCCGGCGGACGCTGGAGTCGGTCTATCTTGCCATTCGGCAGGACAACGGCGTGGCGCTGGTCGAGCGGTTGGACGGCATCAACCCCGTCGTCCACGCTTGGCCCCTATGGCGGCTGGGGCCGATGCATCCGTCGTCCTTGGGGCGAGCGATCCTGGCGACTCTGCCGCCCGAGGAGTTGGACGCCTATCTTGCGCGTCCCCTCACTCGCGTGACGGAACTGACCGTCATCGATCCCGAGAAATTGCGGGCCGAATTGGTCCGCACGCGTGAGCGCGGTTTCGCGACGGCCTTCCGCACCAACTGGCCAAACGAAAACGGCGTGGGGGCGGCAATCCGCAACAATCGGGGTGTTCCGTTCGCGGCGATCTCGGTTTCGGCGCCGGTGGAACGGGTCAGCGAGAGCGCCTGCGATGCGATGGGCGACCTGCTCGCCGACGCCGCGCGGCGCATCAGCCTGGGTCTCGCGCGCCGCTGAGGCTGTTTCGCCAGCCTTACTTCGGCGCGTAGTCCGGATATTCCAGCATGGCGCCGAAGATGTGCGAGGCGTCTTCGAACAGGGTCTCGGCCTCGGCCTCGCCCTCCTTCAGCATCTCGTCCATCGCATAGGCGATCTCGACCGACAGGCGCGTGCGGCGACGCAGCAGCGCGCGTGGCACATGCGGGTAGTGCGGCGCGTAGATGTCGGTGAGCAGGTCGGCGACATAGTTGTGCGACCCCAGGCGCAGGTGGGTCAGCGCCGGCATCGCCCGTAGCGCCCGCATCGTCCAAAGGCCCCCCGGCGCGCTTGAGGTCACCACATGCATCTGGCGCATCAGCTCGACCACCTTGCTGGAGATCATCGCCAGATCCTGTTGGCCGTAGCGCGCGACCCAGGCCTCCAGGACGACGTTCTGTTGTTCCATCAGCCGTTCGGCCAGAGCCACGACGATGGCCTGCTTGTCGTCGAAATACCGATAGAAGGCCGGCGGCGTCAGGCCTGCGCGCTCGCAGATCAGATTGGCCGACAGCTTCTCGATGCCGACCTCGCCCAGCAGGTGGGCAGCCGTGTCCAGCAAGGAGTCGTAGGTCCGTCGCGACCGTTCCTGCACTGGTTTGCGATGACCCGACATGGGCCCTTCCTCTCCCAACGCGTTGGCCGCGTCCAGCCAGAGCCTTGTAAAACACGGATCGTCGTAAAAACGATACTAAAACCTATCATATGGGCGGCCTCAACCAAGGGGTCCCTTTCATGTTCCGTCCCTCCGCCCGACGCTGGTCGTTGCTCGCCGCCCTGATGGCCTCCAGCGCCTGCGCTTCGCCCGTTCTGGCCCAGGTCGCCCAGCCCAACGCCGCCGCACTGGACGAGATCATCGTCACCGCCCGTTCGGGCGCGGCCCAGCGGAAGGTCGAGGCCAGCTACGCCATCTCGACCATCTCGGAAGAGGACCTGAAGATTCGCGCCGCCGTGGGCGTCGGCGAAGTGCTGAAGAACGTCCCGGGCTTCTGGATCGAGAACTCGTCGGGCGAAGCCAGCGGCAACATCCGCGTGCGCGGCATTCCCAACGACGGCTACTCGACCGTGGGCCTGCTGGAAGACGGCATTCCGGCCCAGGCCGACGCCGGTCTCGGCTGGCTGAACGCCGACCAGTCGATGCGCGTCGACCAGACTTCGCAGCGCGTCGAGGTCGTGCGCGGTGGTCCGTCGTCGATCTTCTATTCGAACGCTCCGGGCGCGGTGATCAACTTCATCACCCGCCGCGGCGGCGACCACCTGGAAGGCCTGGTTCGCTATGAGGCGGCCGATTTCGGCTCGCATCGTATCGACAGCTGGCTGGGCGGTCCGATCGCCGACACCGACTGGCGCTTCTTCGTCGGCGGCTATTACCGCGTGTCAGACGGCCAGCGTCACAGCGGTTACCAGCAGGACGGCGGCGGCCAGATCCGCGCCACCCTGTCGCGTGAGTTCAGCCGCGGCTCGGTGATGTTCGGCGTCAAGCGCATCGACGAGACGATCGGCAACGCCGCCGGCGGCATCTTCATGACCAACGCCTCGGGCGATCCGGTTGGCGTGCCGGGCTTCGACGTCAAGACCGACACCATCGCCGGCCCGCAGAGCCGTTACTTCGACTTCCTGGGTCCGAACGGCGCCTACAAGTTCGACGCCGCCAACGGCACCAAGGTCGAGCTGAACCAGTTCACCTTCACCGGCGACTACGCCCTGACCGACGACGTGAAGATCGAGCAGCGCCTGCGCTATCGCGACAGCTACACGCGCCGCAACAGCATCACGCCCTACAGTGTCGCCAGCGCCGCTGACCTGCTGAAGGCCAACTACGGCAGCTTTGTCGGGGCAGGCCAGAGCCTGGGCCTGTTCTATCGAGAGGGCGGCGCGACCTTCAACCAAGCCAGCCAGAATGGCAACGGTCTGGCCCTGGTCAACCTGGCGCGCTCCTACACCGTGCCGCTGGACGAGTTCATCTCCGACACCCGCCTCACGGCCAAGCTCGATGTTCTAGGTACGCACAACCTGGCCGTCGGCGCCTATTACGCCTCGGTCGACGAGGAGTACGGCACCAACTCGGCCGCTGTTCTGACCGACGTGCGTGACAACGCCGGTGTGCTGGACGCTTATCTGCTGAGCGCCTCGGGCCAGCGTCTGTATCAGTTCACCAACGGCGGGGTGATGGCCTACGGCTCGGAGTGGAACAACGCCAAGGGCACGTCCAAGACCTTCGCCCTCTACGCCTCGGACGAGTGGCAGGTCACCGACAAGCTGCGGATCGACGGCGGCGTGCGCTGGGAGAAGATCAAGATCGACGGCCAGGTCGAAGGTCGCCGCCGCATCAACCTGAATCAGAGCCCCACGGCCGCGGATGACTCGGTGACCGTCGGCAACGGCGTCTTCGCCCAATACGATCGCGAGTTCGACAAGGCCGCCTGGACCCTGGGCGCCAACTACCAGTTCCAGCGCGATTTCGGCGTCTTCGCCCGCTACACCGAGACGTTCCGCCTGCCGAACATTTCCAGCTTCCTGTCGAACGCCGGCGCCGATCCGGTCATCCAGACGATGAACTTCACCGAGGCTGGCGTGAAGTTCAGCCGCCGGAACGTCGACCTGTACCTGACCGGATTCCGCACCATCTACGAAAGCTACGAGATCAGCGACTACCGCACGGCCGCCGACGGCACGCTGGTGCTGAACCGCGTGTTCGGCGACACCAAGACCACCGGCATTGAGGCCGAGGGCTCGTGGCGTCCGACCAAGTGGTTCGACATCCGGGCGATGTGGACCTACCAGAACGCCCGCTTCACCGACTTCGTCTACACCAACAGCGCCGGCCAGCGGATCGACTACTCCAAGAACCGCCTGATCCGGGTCCCGAAGAACAGCTTCCGCATCACGCCGGGCGTCAACCTGATGGACGGCCGCCTGCGGGTGCAGTCGGACATCGGCTATTACGGCCAGCGTTTCGCCGAGGTCGCCAACCAGATCAACCTGCCGGCCTACTGGCAGGTCGACATGAGCGCCCGCTACGAGTTGAACGATCACACGCAGTTCAACCTGGTGGTCAACAACCTGACCGACGAGATCGGTCTGGTGAACGGCAACCCGCGCGCGGGCACGATCGACAACAGCGAGGTGGGCAAGTCCGTCTATATCGGCAGCTCGATCTTCGGCCGCAGCATTCGCGCCGCCGTGACCTTCCAGTTCTAAGCCTTCTTCCAAACCTTCTGGGCCGGCGACCTCGCGTCGCCGGCCTTTCTACCTTTCTCGATCCCATCCGAGGCCCGCCATGCGCAAGTTCTCGCTCAAGCTTCTGGCGGCCTGCGCCGCGGTCGGCCTGCTGGCCAATGGTTCGGCGGCCGTCGCGCAGGGCAGGGCGCCTGTCGACCAGGTCGATCCCTTCATCGGCACGGACTGGTACGGACAGGCCTTCCTAGGCGCGACCCGGCCATTCGGCATGGTCAAGCTGGGCCCGGACATGGAGAGCTTCGACGGCAAGGCCTCGAAGTTCGGCTACATGAGCGGCGGCCGCGTTCTGGGCTACAGTCACCTCCACCTGCAGGGGGCGGCGGGCAAGTACGGCAATATCCGGATCATGCCGGCGACCGGTCCGGTCGACTTCGCCGACATCGCTTCGCCGGCCAATCAAGAGGTCGCCAAGCCTGGCTACTATGCCGGCACGCTGACCCGCCCGGACGTGCGCGTGGAGCTGACCACCAGCGAGCGCGCGGGCCTGCATCGCTATGCCTTCCGCTCGGGCGATGACGCCCACCTGACCGTGCGCCTGGACCGCATCCTGACCCAAAGCCCGGGCCGCGAAGGCCAGAAGTTTCTGGGTGGTGAGCTCTCGCTGAACTCGCCGCGCGAGATCCGCGGCGTCGGCCGCTATACCGGCGGCTGGAACCTGGGCGGCGAGTACCGGGTCCATTTCGTGATGATCCTGGACCAGGACGCCGCCGGCCAGCGCGTCTGGGGTCCCGAAGGCTTCAAGGCCGACCAGCGCCTCGCCGTCGAGGGCGACAAGCCGCTAGGCGCGGTCTTCGACTTCGCGGGCAAGGCCGGACGGGTGGTCAATGCTCGCGTCGGCATCTCGTTCGTCAGCGTCGAGCAGGCGCGGCGTAACGCCCAGGACGCGGGCGACTTCGATGCGACGCGCAAGCAGGCGCAGGCCGCCTGGAACGCTGCGCTGTCGCCGATCCAGGTCGAGGGCGGCCGGGAGTCCGATCGCCGCCAGTTCTACACCGCGCTCTACCAGCTGCAGCTGATGCCGTCGGATCGCACGGGCGAGAACCCCGGCTGGACCTCGACCGAGCCCTATTACGACGATTACCAGGCCGTCTGGGACACCTTCCGCAGCGCCTGGCCGCTGCTGACCCTGATCCACCCAGACCGCAGCCGCGACCTGCTGCGCTCGCTGATCGACGTCTATCGGCATGAGGGCTGGATGCCGGACGCGCGGGTCGGCAACGCCAACGGCCGCACCCAGGGCGGGAGCAATTCCGACGTCGTGGTCGCCGACGCCTTCGTGAAGGGGCTGCAAGGCATCGACTATGCGACCGCCTTCCAGGCCATGCTGAAGAACGCCACCGTCAGTCCGCCCGACGCCGAGAAGGAAGGCCGCGGTGGCCTGCCGGACTATCTGTCCAAAGGCTATATCAGCACCGACTACGACCGCGCCGGCTCGCGCACGGTCGAGTACGCCTATGACGACTTCGCAATCGCCCAGGTGGCCTGTGGACTGGGCAAGCCGGACGTGGCCCAGGCCTATCTCAAGCAGTCGGGCAACTTCGCCAACCTGTGGGACAAGGACTTCAGCCATCAGGGGATCAAGGGCTTCCTGCGGCCGCGCAAGCCGGACGGGACCTGGGCTGAGCCCTACCTGACCAAGCGTGGCACCTGGCCAGACTTCTTCTACGAGTCCGACCTGTGGACCTATTCGCTGTACGCGCCGCACGATGTGGCCCGGTTGATCGCGCTCTCCGGCGGCCGCGAGGCGTTCATCCAGCGGCTGGACGCCACCTTCGACCGCCTGCACTTCGACATGACCAACGAGCCGGGCTTCCTGGTCCCGATGCTGTACCACTGGGCCGGGCGGCCGGATAAGTCGGCCCAACGGATCATCGACTACCGATCCAAGGCCTTCCTGGACGAGCGCGGCGGCACGCCGGGCCCTGAGGACTCCGGCGCCATGTCCAGCTGGTTCGCCTTCCACGCCATGGGCTTTTTCCCGGTGGCCGGCCAGGACCTCTACCTGATCGGCACGCCGCTGTTCACGAAGAGCAAGATCGCGCTGGGTGAGGGCAAGACCTTCGAGATCGAGGCCAAGGGCGTCGCCGATCCGGCCAACCGCTACGTTCAAGCCGCGACCCTCAACGGCAAGCCCATCGATCGCGCCTGGTTCCGCCACAGCGAGATCGCCGGCGGCGGCAAGCTGGTGCTGACCATGGGGCCGGCGCCGACCGCCTTCGGCACGCGCGAGCTGCCGCCGTCGCTCTCGGGCGCCGACGCCGCCAGCGCCGCCCTGCGCTGCCTCCCCAAGTCGTAAGGAGCCTTTCGATGCTCGATCTTCTCGCGGCGCTGCTGCTGGCCGCCCAACCGGGCCTATCGATGACCGACATCCAGGTCGTCGGCACCCACAACAGCTACAAGCAGGCCATCCCCAAGGCCGAGATGGACGCCATGCTGGCCGTCTCGCCCCTGGCCCTGGGCATCGACTACGCCCATCGGCCGCTGACCGAGCAACTGGACGCCGGCGCGCGCCAGATCGAGATTGACGTGCTCCACGATCCGCAGGGCGGGCGCTACGCCAAGCCGCTGACGGCGTTGGGCGGCGGGATCCCGGTCGATGCGGCCTTCCAGGCGGCGATGGCCAAGCCGGGCTTCAAGACCCTACACATTCCCGACATCGACTTCCGCAGCTCGTGCCTGACCTTCGTGGCGTGTCTGACGCAGATCAGCACCTGGTCGAAGGCCCATCCCGGCCACGCGCCGATGCTGATCATGCTCAACGCCAAGACCGGCAAGGCCTCGATGCCCGGCGGCGTCGCGGCGCTGGACTTCGACGCCGCAGCCTGGGACGCGCTGGACGCCGAGATCCGCTCGGTGTTCGGCGACGGCCGCCTTATCACGCCGGACCAGGTGCGCGGCGGCCACGCTACGCTTCGAGAAGGCGTGCTGGCCGGCGGCTGGCCCAAGCTGGACGCCGCGCGCGGCAAGGTGTTCTTCGCCCTCGACGAGAAGGGAGAGAAGATCGCCTCGTATCTGGCAGGCCATCCGTCGCTGCAGGGGCGAGCCATGTTCGTCAACACCGACGAGGCCAGCCCGGCCGCCGCTTATCTGACCATCAACGATCCGTTGAAGGCGGGCGAGCGGATCCGCGCCGCCGTGCGCCAGGGCTTCATCGTCCGCACGCGCGCCGACTCCGAGACTATCGAGGCCCGCGGCGCCGACACGACCCGCAGGACCGCAGCCTTCGCCAGCGGCGCGCAGTACGTCTCGACCGACTATCTGTGGCCTGATCCGCGTTTCCCCAGCTACGCCGTGCGGCTACCCAACGGCGCGGCGGTGATCTGCAATCCCGTTCGGGCGGAGCGCTGCGCCGGTCGCCAACTCGAGACGGTTGGTGCGCAGCCCTAGAAGGCTGGTGTTCTCTTCCGGCTCGCGCTAGCAGACCGCCCATGATCCGCCTCGACAACATCTCCAAGCAGAACGGCCACCAGCTCCTGTTCATCGAAGCCTCGATGGGCGTCCAGAAGGGTGAGAAGGCCGGCCTGGTCGGCCCGAACGGCGCCGGCAAGACCACGCTGTTTCGCATGATCACCGGCCAGGAGCAGCCTGACGACGGACTGGTCGCGATCGATCCCGGCATGAAGATCGGCTATTTCAGCCAGGATGTCGGCGAGATGTCGGGCCAGAGTGCGGTCGCCGCGGTGATGGACGGCGTCGGCCCCGTCAGCGCGCTGGCCGCCGAGATGGCCACGCTGGAAGCGGCCATGGTCGATCCGGATCAGGCCGACAAGCTCGAGACCATCATGGAGCGCTATGGCGAGGTGCTGGAGCGCTTCCAGGAGCTGGACGGCTACGCGCTGGAAGCGCGGGCTCGCGAAGTGCTGGCGGGCCTCAGCTTCAGCCAGGAGCGCATGGACGGTGATGTCGGTATGCTGTCCGGCGGCTGGAAGATGCGCGTGGCGCTGGCCCGCATCCTCCTGATGCGGCCTGACGGCATGCTGCTGGACGAACCCAGCAACCACCTGGACCTGGAAAGCCTGATCTGGCTCGAGGCGTTCCTGAAGAACTACGATGGCGCGTTGCTGATGACGTCGCACGACCGCGCCTTCATGAACCGCATCATCGGCAAGGTGGTCGAGATCGACGGCGGTCAGCTGATCACCTATTCCGGGGATCTGGACTTCTATGATCAGCAGCGCGCGCTGGGCGAGGCGCAGCGCCAGGCGCAGTATGAGCGCCAGCAGGCCATGCTGGCCAAGGAAATCAAGTTCATCGAGAAGTTCAAGGCGCGCGCCTCGCACGCCGCCCAGGTGCAAAGCCGGGTGAAGAAGCTCGACAAGATCGAACGCGTCGAGGCCCCGCGCCGTCGCCAGTCGGTGCAGTTCGAGTTCCAGAGCCCGCCGCGTTCGGGCGAAGACGTGATCAGCCTGCGCAACGTCCACAAGGGCTATGGCGCCAAGCCGATCTATGACGGTCTCGACTTCCTGGTGCGCCGCAAGGAGCGCTGGTGCGTGCTCGGCGCCAATGGGGCCGGCAAGTCGACGCTGTTGAAGCTGGTGGCCGGCGACACCAAGCCCGACCAGGGCGCGGTCAATATCGGGGCCAGCGTCAAGATGGGCTATTTCGCCCAGCACTCCATGGACCTGCTGGACGGCGAAGAGACGATCTTCGAGTCGCTGGAGCGTTCGTTCCCGCAAGCCGGCCAGGGCGCGTTGCGCACCCTGGCAGGCTGTTTCGGCTTCTCGGGCGACGACGTCGAAAAGCCTTGCCGTGTGCTCTCGGGCGGCGAGAAAGCGCGCTTGGTCATGGCCAAGATGCTGTTCGATCCGCCAAACCTGCTGGTGCTCGACGAACCGACCAACCACCTGGATATGGCCACTAAGGAGATGCTGGTCGCGGCCCTGGCGGACTTCGAGGGCACCATGCTCTTCGTCTCGCACGACCGCCACTTCCTGGGCGCGCTGTCCAACCGTGTTCTGGAGCTGACGCCTGAGGGCGTCCACCAGTACGGCGGCGGCTATACGGAATATGTCGCCCGCACGGGTCAGGAAGCGCCGGGGCTGCACCCAGGCGGCTAGGCGCTGCGCCCCATCTCTTCGAGATACAGCGCCTCCAGGTCCAGAGCGGTCACCGAGTTCGCGGCGAGGGTGCGGCGGAGTTGGCCGGCGCGCATCAGGCCGATCGTGTCGCCGACCTCGCGGGCCCGAAAGAGGTCGTGGGTGGCCATCAGGATCGCCGCGCCGCGATCGCGCTGGCGGCTGATCAGGTCGTGGAATTCCGCGGAGGCCTGCGGGTCCAGTCCCGAGGTGGGCTCGTCCAGCAGCAGCGCCTTGGCCTGTTTGGCGATGGCCAGCGCGATGCCGACCTTCTGGCGCATGCCTTTGGAAAAGCCCGCCGTCCGACGATCGAAGGCGTCCTGCTGCAGGCCCGCTTCGGCCAGGCAATCCTTCAGGCGGCTGGGCGAGCGTTCCGCAACCTGTCCCAGTTCAGCCAGATAGGCGAGGTTTTCCAGGCCGGTCAGTTCGTCATAGAGCGCGACGGTCTCGGGGATATAGAGCATACGCCGCCGCGCGCTCTGCGGGTCGGCCGCCACATCGATCCCGTCGACCGTGGCCGAGCCGCTGGTCGGCTGCAGCAGGCCCAGGAACAGCTTGATGGTCGTCGACTTGCCTGCGCCGTTGGCGCCGAGCAGGCAATGAATCTGGCCGGGTTCGACCCTCAGGTCCAGGCCGTTCAGGGCGGTGTGGTCGCCGTAGCGCTTGGTCAGGGTGGTCGCGGTCAGCATGGCTAGGCTCTCAGAGTTGGGCGGCGGCGCGGCGGCCGAACACGGCGGCGACGGCGAGCAGGGCGATGGCGGCGAGGAGGACGGCCAAGTCGACGAGCACGCCGGCCTGGAAGGCGCCGCCCTTGGCCTCCTGATATTCAAAGCGGGGCAGGCGGCCGTAGTCTTCCATCTGCATGGGCAGGTCGCGATCGAGGCGATCGCCCAGCCAGGCCTTGGCGCGGACCATGAAGGCCATGGCCTGGCCCTGGAAAGCGACGGCGCGATCGGCGTCGGAGCCGGCGATCCGATCCAGCGCGTCCTGCGCCGCGACCGCGGGAAGGAAGAGGCGCAGGGCATTCAGGCTGTCACGCCTCCGCTCACGGGCGGCCAGTTGACGATCGATCAGCGGCGCCAGCCGGCGATCTTCGACGGTGCGTTCGACGAAAAACTTGCGGATGCGGTCGGGGACCTTCGGGGCGGGATCGGCCACGACCTCCGGACCCAGGGCTTCTCGGGCCAGGCGCTGCTCGGTGCGGATGGCGCGGCTCTGCTGGGCGTAGTCAGCCGAAAACCGAAGCTCCGATGGGGGCGGGGACAGGATGTTGGCCGTTGCCAGACTCAGGGCCGGCGCCAGCACGACGATCAGCAGCCAGACCGCGCCGGCCGCCAGGGCCGCTTCGGTCGAGCGACGGATGAAGACGTTGATCAGCGCGGCCAGGACGATCCAGAGGAATCCATAGGCCAGCACCACCAGCGCCGTGGCGATCAGGCCCAGCGGCGCTCGCGCGCCGATGGCGACCAGCGCCGCCAGGACCAGGGCTGTGGCTGGGAGCAGGACGACGATCGCCCGCGCTGCGGCCTTGCCCGCGATGACGGCCAGCGGCGTGACCGGCTGGGACAGGATCATCGCCGACACGCCGCGCTCGCGGTCTCGCGACCACAGGTCGAAGCTGGCCGCCAGCAGCACCAGCGGCAGGACGAAGACGATCACGAACGCCAGGTCGAACCGGCCGACCGCCCGCACCGCCGGGTTGTCGACGTCCAGCTTGAATGGGTCGAACATGGTGATGTTCTCGAGCGGGATCATCCGCGCGGCGTAGGGGTAGGCCTCGGCCTGGCCGATTGACAGCGGGGCCATCGGGCCAGGCGTCAGCACCAGGCGGAATGGGGCCACCTGCGGCGTTGCCGAGAACGGCCAGGTTCCGGGTGGGGACTCAGCCAGCTGCTTGGCCTTGATCTCCATGATCGGACCGATCTCGTCGGTGAGCAGCTGGACGGTCTGGGCGCGCTTGGCGGTCCACTGTGCGCCGCTCCAGGCGCCGTAGGCGGCGAGCGCGGCGAACAGGATCAGCAGCCAGGGCAGGGCGCGGTCGCGCAGGACCCGCTTGAGTTCGTGGCGAGTGACCGTCGCGAAGGTCAGGAAGCCGGTCATGGCGCGCGCTCCAGGCGGGTGGCGGCGAAGAGGGCAAAGCCGAGCGCCGTCAGGGCCCAGGCTGCGAGGATCAGGAAATTGACTGACTGAGCCGTCCAGATCTGCGCCAAGGTTGGTCGACGCGGCGTGAACTTCAGGCTGGCGGCGATCGCCGAGACGTCGGCCTTGTAGGGATCGGCAGTCTTGGGCTTGTGCAGCCGGACGTCGCGGTTCAGGGCCTGGATCAGCGCGTAACGATAGGTCTCGGCCTCACGCAGGAACAGGCGATGGGCGGCGAAGTCCGTGCCGGCGAAGGCGCGCGACCAGGGCGCGGCGGCCATGCCCGGCGACACCAGGCCGAAGGCCTGCTGCACGGCGTCCTGGCGGCGATAGGCCGAGAACAAAGCGTCGTAGTGGCGGTTATAGGTGTCGGTGGAGTTCTTCTCGCCGAACTCCAGGGCCACGCCATCGAAGTTGAATGGCAGGTCTTCGACCGTATCCACGCCGTAGGTCTTCAGGGTCTGGGCCTTGAGAGCGGCGAGGCGTTCATCGGCCGGATCGTGCCCTGAGGCGCCGTTCTTGGCCTCGTCAGTGACGGCCGCTTCGAAAGCGGGCGCGCTGGGCGTCGGATGTAGCGTCTCGGCGACAGCCGGCGCGATCCGCGGAACCAGTAAGGTCGCCGCCGCCCAGAAGGCCAGAAGCGTCACCAGAGCGCCGCGCGCCGATGGCACCAGGGCCGAGACGCCGATGGTCAGGGCGGCGAAGGTCAGCAAATACAGGCCAGAGCCGCCGGTCATCGCCAGCAGCGCCAAGCCTTCAGTCCAGAACGCGCCCCCGGCCAGCAACGCCAGGACGCCAATGCCGGCAAATGCCGCCAGCAGCAGAAGCGAAGCGGTCGCCAGACCGACCAAGCGGCCCAGGACCAGCGCGCGCGCCGAAGCGCCGGCGCCCAGCGCCTGCTTGAGCCGCTCGCGCGCCCGCTCTCCGGAGAAGGCGGTGAAGCCCGCCAGCACGATCAGCAGCGGCCCGACGACCTGCAGCGCCCAAGCAGCCGAGAAGCCGCCGAACCGACTGATCGCCGCGCCGCCTTCCATGGGGCGGTCGCGCGAAGGATTCTGCGAGTGCCCCTCCAGCTTCACCGACGAGCCCAGATAGTCGTTCAGGCCGGGATCGAAGGCTGCCAGCGGCGAGACCGGCGCATAGACGGTGCGGCCAGCGTGGGCCGCACCGTGCGGGTTGATTGGTCCCAGCGCATCCCAGATCGCCTGGTCCTGACGCGCGGCGGCCTGGCGCTCCAGACCCTGCGCGTGGAGGCGCGCGGCGCCGGTCGCCAGGCTGACGGACGCTAGCAGCAGAACGGCGAGGGCCAGCCAGCGCAGGCGGTTGTCGCGCGCCATCAGCCGCAGCTGATGGCGCGCCGAGACGGCCAGGACGCTCATCAGAACCGCGCCCGCAGCGCCACGGTCACGTTCCGCGGGTCGCCGTAGGTGTTGTAGGTGTTGGGTCCGCCGACGCGGGCGTAATAGACCTTGTCGAAGGTGTTGTTCAGCGAAGCCGAGACCGAGACCTTGTCGTTCAACGCATAGCCGCCGTGCAGGCTAAGCAGGGCGTAGGGCGCCTGGTCGCGGACGCCTGCGACGCCGCCCCCGATGAAGCGGCTTTGAGCCAGAACGCCGGCGGCGATCCAGGCGCGGTTCCAGCCCGGCGCGCTGGGCGTGTACTTGGCGAAGGCCTTGAGCGTGTGCTTGGGCTCCCAGCTGTCGAAGGCTGCGCCCACCAGGCTGGCGGTGGAGTTCTCCAGATATTCGGTCTCCAGGAACGAATAGCCGAACGACAGGTCGACGCCTGGCGCGGGGCGACCCGTCACTTCGAAGTCTGCGCCGCGCACCTCGACCTTGCCCAGCTGCAGGAAGAAGCCCGGGTGAGCGATGTCGGTGAAGGTGCGGTTGACGTCGCGGGTGCGGAAGATGGCCAGAGAGGCGTTCAGGCCTTCGTTGAAGAAGCTGCCCTTGATCCCGGCTTCCAGCTGCCGGCCCTCGCGCGGGTCCAGCGTCGTGCCGCCGCTTTCGGTCCACTTCAGCGCCGTCTGTGGGATGAAGATGTCCGAATAGCTGCCGTACAGGGTGATGTTGGGACGCAGGTAGTAGACGACGCCGCCATAGGGGGTGAGCACGCCGGTCTCATGGCCCTGGCTGGCGAAGGTCGTCGGGCTGGGGTTGGGGGCGATGTTGCGGAACTTGGAGTCGAAGTTGCTGAGGCGCGCGCCGGCCACCACGGTCAGGCCGTCCAGGATCTGGAAGCGGCCCTGGCCATAGACGCCGCTCTGCTCGGTGCGGGTGATGCCGCCGTTGTTGTGGACGAAGTTGGGCCTGGGGATCGCGGCGGCCTCGCCCAGCGCAATCCCCGATCCGGCCGGCGCGCCCGTGTAGGGCAGGTTGGTGATGGTGGTGTATTCGTTGTCGTAGAGTTCGTAGCTGTAGCCCACCGTCAGGGTGTGGCGGCGGCCGAACAGGTCCAGCGGCCCTGAGGCGTAGAGATCAACGCCGGTGCGCTCGGTGGTCCCGTCGTTCTCGCGGCGATTATAGCTGCTGAAGCGGCCGGTGACCGGGTTGAAGCCCGTGCCGGGCGTGGGGAAGCCGTCGCGGAAGACCTTGCGCTGGTCGCGATAGGTGGCCTTGGCGCGCAGCACCCAGTCATTGGCCAACTCGTGGCGAAGGTCGGCGGAATACTCGAGCGTGCGGTAGAGGTTGAGGTTCCAGTCCGGGTACTGGTTGGTCGAGCGCGGAACGTCCAGGAACTGGTTGTTTCGTGGATTTCCGGCCAGCAGGTAGTTGGCCAGGCCCATGCTCATCGCGTCGCCCTGGTCGTCCTGGTAGGTGACCATGGCCGAGGCCAGGGTGCGGTCGGTGACGTCGAAGTCCAGCGCGCCGTAGGCGACGACCTTCTCCTCGTGCGAGCGATCCGTATAGAAGCCGCGGTCTTGGTATGATCCGGCGAAGCGTCCGCGCAGGCGACCGTTCAGGGCCAGCGGCCCGCCGAGATCGGCCTCGACGCGGTAGTTGTTCCAGGTTCCGAGCGACGCGCCCACCGAGCCGGCGAACTTGGCCGGAGCGCGCTTGCGCACGAAGTTGGCGGTGCCGCTAGGCTGACCCGAGCCTTTGAAAATGCCTGCCGGGCCGCGCAGCACCTCGATCTGGTCGTAGACGACGAGGTCGAATTCCTGGGCCTGGCCGCTGTTCCAGGCTGGGATGCCGTCATACGACACGTCGAGCAGATAGCCGCGCGAGCGGATCTGGCCGATCAGCCCGTCCCAGGTGGTGACGTACACGCCGGGGATCTGGGCCAGGGCGTCGACCATGGTCACCAGATTCTGGTCCTGGATGCGCTGCTGAGTGATCACGCTGATGGTGTTGGGCACTTCCAGGACCGAGACCGGCTCCTTGCCGCCGATGGCCACGGTCTTGGCCGCGTAGCCCGTCCGCGCGCCCTCGACGGTCACCGAACTGAGCGGGGTGCTTTGATCGTCGAACTCCTCGGCAGCGGTCGGCGTGGCCAGGACGGCGGCGGCGAGGGCGGGCGCGGCGCCCAGGGCGACAAGAAGGCCGCCCGCCCGGCGGGCGGTGTAAAAGGTTCTGGACGTCATCAGGCCCCCAAGGCGCGAAGAGAATCGTTATGATATAATATATCACTACCGGTTCGCGATTAAGGATCGGGCGTGAGGGTGTCAAGCGTGGAAGGGGCGGGCCTATACGTGCTGCGCCGGCCGGGCCGGCGCAGCACGGTCGGCTTAGGCGCGTTGATGCGGAGCCGCGTGGGCCAGCCGGAAGAGGGCGGGTAGCACCAGCAGGGTCAGCAGGGTCGAAGAGATGATCCCGCCGATCACCACGGTGGCCAGAGGACGCTGGACTTCCGCCCCGGCCCCGACATTGAAGGCCATGGGCACGAAGCCCAGGCTGGCGACGAGGGCCGTCATCAGCACTGGCCGCAGACGCGTGAGCGCGCCTTCGCGGATCGCGGTGTCGAGGTCGGCGCCCTCCTGGCGAAGCGCGCGGATGAAGCTGACCATCACCACCCCGTTCAGCACCGCCACGCCCGAGAGCGCGATGAAGCCGACGCCGGCCGAGATCGACAGTGGCAGCCCTCGCAGGAGCAACGCCGCCACCCCGCCGGTCAGCGCCAACGGGACGCCGGAGAAGACGATGGCGGCGTCCTTGACCGATCGGAACAGCACGTACAGCAGTCCCAGGATCAACAGCAGCGCCGCCGGCACGACCAGCTGCAGCCGCTTGGCCGCCGAGATCAGCTGCTCGAACGTGCCGCCGTACGAGATCCAGTAGCCGGTCGGCAGCTCGACCTCAGACCCGACCTTGTCCTGCACCTCGGTGATGAACGAGCCCAGGTCACGACCTCGCACGTTGGCGGTGACCACGACCCGACGCTTGCCGTCCTCGCGGCTGATCTGGTTGGGACCGATAATAGTCTCGACCTTGGCCACGTCCTGCAGCGGGGCGAAGCCGCGCGGCTGATCGACGGTTCCCGGCAGCGGGATGCGCAGGCGGCCGATCTCGTCGACCTTGCCCCTGATCGCTTCGGGCAGGCGCACGACGACGTCGAAGCGACGGTCGCCCTCGAACACCTGGCCGGTGACCGTGCCGCCGACGGCTGTGGCCACCACCGACTGTACGTCGTCGACATTGAGGCCAAGGCGCGCCAGGGCCGCGCGGTCCGGCGTGATCTGCAGCACGGGAAGACCCGTGACCTGCTCGACCCCGACGTCCTGTGCGCCCTCGACGCCCTCGACCACGCCGCCGATCGCCTTGCCCAGCTCCAGCAGCTGGTCGAGGTCGTCACCATAGACCTTGACCGCGACGTCTGCCCGCACGCCGGACAGCAGCTCGTTGAACCGCATCTGGATCGGCTGGGTGAACTCGTAGTTGTTGCCAGGCACCTGGGCGACCAGAGCCTCCAGTTCGGCGACAAGTTCGACCTTGGGCTTGCGCGGGTCAGGCCAGTCCTTGCGGTCCTTCAGCATGATGAAGGTGTCGGCGACCGACGGCGGCATGGGGTCGGTGGCGACCTCGGCCGTGCCGATCTTGGCGATCACCCGCTCGACCTCTGGCAAGGTCTTGATCTTGGCTTCCAGCGCCGACTGCATGGCGACGGCCTGCGACAGGCTGGTGCCCGGGATGCGCAGGGCGTGCATGGCGATGTCGCCCTCATCGAGATTGGGCACGAATTCCGAACCCATCCGCGACGCCGCCAGCGCGGCGATCGCCACCAGCACGAGCGCCCCGGCGACGAAGGCCACGCGCAGGCGTAGGGCCATCTCCAGGGCGGGCTCGTACAGGCGTCGTGCGCCGCGCATGATCGGGCTTTCCTTCTCCTCGACCTTGCCGGTGACGAACAAGGCCACGGCGGCGGGGACGAAGGTCAGGGACAGCACGAGAGCGGCGGTCAGGGCGATGACCACGGTGATCGCCATCGGGTGGAACATCTTCCCCTCGACGCCGGTGAGGGCGAAGATCGGCACAAAGACCAGGGTGATGATCAGGATCCCGAACAGCGATGGCCTGATGACCTCGCTGGCGGCGCCGGCGGTCAGCGAGAACCGCTCGTCCCGCGTCAGCAGGCGGCCCTCCCTATGCTGGGCCTCGCCGAGGCGGCGCAGGCAGTTTTCGACGATGATCACTGCGCCGTCGACAATCAGGCCGAAATCCAGGGCGCCCAGGCTCATCAGATTGCCCGACACCTTCGACTGCACCATGCCGGTGATGGTCAGCAGCATCGCCAGCGGGATGACCGCCGCCGTGATCAGGGCCGCGCGGATGTTCCCCAGCAGCAGGAACAGCACGACGATCACCAGCACCGCGCCCTCGATCAGGTTCTTCTCGACGGTGGCGATGGCCCGGTCGACCAGGTGGGTGCGGTCATAGATCGGCTTGGCGGTGACGCCGGGCGGCAGGGCCTTGGTCGCCTGCTCCAGCCGGTCGGCGGCGGCGCGGGCCACTGTCTTGCTGTTCTCGCCGACCAGCATGAAGACCGTGCCGAGCACCACCTCCCGCCCGTTCTCGGTGGCGGCGCCGGTTCGTAGCTCCTTGCCCAGACCGACGTCAGCGACGTCGGCGACCCGGATCGGCGCGCCGTTGCGGCTGGCGACGATGACGGCGGCCAGGTCCTGGACGCCCGTCGGCTGGCCGGGGACCCGGACCAGATACTGCTCGCCATAACGCTCGACATAGCCGGCGCCGACATTGGCGTTGTTGCGCTCCAGCGCCGCGACGACGTCGCCCATGGTCAGGCCATAGGCCGAGAGTCGATCGGGCAGGGGTGTGACGTGGTACTGCCGCTCATAGCCGCCGATGGTGTTGACCTCGGTGACGCCGGGCGTGTTGCGCAGCTGTGGCCGGATCACCCAGTCCTGCAGCGTGCGCAGGTCCTCCGGCGTCCACGCCTGGCCGTCAGGACGGCGCGCGCCGGGCTTGGCCTCCACCGTGTACATGAAGATCTCGCCCAGACCTGTGGAGATCGGCCCGAGCTCCGGGTTGAGCCCGGCCGGCAGCTGAGCGCGGGCGCTCTGCAGCCGTTCGCCGACCAGCTGGCGGGCGAAGTAGATGTCGGTCCCGTCCTTGAAGACGACCGTCACCTGGCTGAGGCCGTAGCGCGAGACCGAGCGGGTGTATTGCAGGCCCGGCAGGCCGGCGATGGCGGTCTCGACCGGGAAGGTGATCCGCTGCTCGGCCTCCAGAGGCGAGAAGCCTGGGGCCTGGGTATTGATCTGGACCTGGACGTTGGTGATGTCTGGCGTCGCGTCGATCGGCAGGCGCTGGAAGCTCCAGACGCCTATGGCCGCCGATAGGGCGACCAGGGCCAACACGATCCAGCGCAGCCGGATCGCGGCGGCGATGATGCGTTCGAGCATGATGTCGCCTCCTTAGTGATCGTGGCTCGCGCCGGACTTCTCGATGTCCGCGCGGATCAGGAAGGCGCCGTCGGTGACGTACTCGGCGCCGGGTTTGAGGCCGGAGAGCACCTCGGTCCATTCAGGCGTCTGGCGACCCAGCTCCAGCATCCGAACCTCGTAGGTGTCCTTCACCTTGACGAACACGACCTGGAAATCACGGAAGCGCTGGATGGCCTTGGTCCGCACCGCCAGCGGCGCGTTCGTCGCCCCGACCTGGAACGAGCCCTCGACTCCCATGCCGGGCCGGAAAGCGCTGTCGGCGCCGCCGGGCAGGTGCACGTGGGCCAGCAGAGTCTGGCTGGCCAGGTCCGCCATCGGCAGCACCGCTTCGACCTCGGCCTGCAGCTTGGTGTCGCCCGACAGGCTGCGCACCTCGACAGGCTGACCGACCCGCACCTTCTCGGCGTCGCGCGGATAGACGAAGAACTCAGCGTGCAGTTTGGTCGGATCGGCGATGACCAGGATGGCCCGCTCGCCGGCGACGTCGCCGACATTGAGGTTCTTCTCGACGATGACGCCGCTGATCGGCGCCGGGATCGCATAGGTCTGCAGGCTTTCGCTGGACTCGACACGCGCCAGGATCTGGCCCTTGCGGACGGTTTGGCCCAACTTGCCGTTCAGGCTCATGATGCGGCCCGGATACCAGGCCCGGACCTCGCCCTTGCCCTCGGGCGTGATCTCCACGCGGCCGGCCATGTCGACCCGTTCGGCAATCGGCGTCGCGCCGGCGATTTCGGTCCTGACGCCACCGGCCTGAGCCGCCTGGGCCGACATCGTCGTGCGGCCCTCGTAGGACGGGTAGCGCCAGGCGCTGGACTTGCCGGCTTGCGTTGCGGTGACCGCGACGTCGAACGAGTGCGGCTCGGTGACCACGCCCTGGCCGCGCAGGTAGTCCTCCTGCGGCGTGAAGACGAAGCGGTTGGTTTCGCCGTCGAGCCGCGAGAGCGTGATGTTCAGCTGCACATCCTTCGGCGCCAGCGGCTTATCCTTTCTGTAGGCGTAGACGTGGAACTCCGGCTCGACGCCGTCCTCGAAGATCGTGACCTCCAGGGCGAAGTCGCCGTCGCGCAGCATGCGGCCGCGATGGGGGCCGCGTTCGTAGTCGCCCGCGTCAGAGGCGTGGGCTTCGGTCTTGGCGGACTTGGGCCCCTCGCTGCAGGCGGCGAGGGTGAGCGTTCCGGCCAGGGCCAGGACCAGGGATGCGCCGGGGCGCGAAAGGCGGATCATCGGGCGGACTCCGAGGCAGGCATCAGGCTCATGTGCGCACCGGTCAGGCGGTCGAGTTGGGCGCGGTCGAGCTGGAAGGACTTGAGGATGGCGAGGCGGCGGGCGCGCGCCTCGATCAGCGCTTTCTGGGCCTCGAGGACGTCGAGATACCTGAAGCCGCCGCGGTTGAAGCCCTCACGGACGAGATCGACCGTCCGGGCGTTGGCCGGCACGATCTCGGCCTCGATCCGTCGCGCCTCGCTGGCCTTCTGGGCCAGCAGGGCCTGGGTCGCGGCGATCTTTCGCTCGAGCACCGCCTGGGCGCTGACCAAGTCGAGGTCCGCCGCCGTTTGGGTCGCGCGGGCCTGCTCGATCGCGCCTCGGTTGGTGTCGTAGCGTCCCAGCGGGATCGAGCCGCCGACGATGGCGGCGACATCGCCGCTGTCGTTCAGCCAGCGCAGGCCGGCGCGCCAGGTGGGGTCCTGGACGGCCTTGCTCTCCTCGACCCTGACCTTCGCGATCGCGGCGACGCGATGCGCCTCCCACAGCGCCAGGTCGACCGGCGAGGCCGGTCCTGCCGCCCGGTCGGCGGCGGAGAGGTCTTCCAGGCTGACAGGATCAATCTCGGCGTCGCCGCCACCCCAGAATGCGGTCAGGGCGCGCGCCGCATTGGCTGTTCGGGTCTGGGCCTGAGACAGGGTGATCTCTGCCTCCGTGACCTGGGCGTCGGCGCGGGCGCCGGCGAACAGCGGGTCCCGCGCGACCTTCACCCGGCGAGACACCTCCGCCTGAGCGCGCTTGGCCAGGGCCAGGCGGTCGGCGGCAAGGCGGGCTTCGGCTTCAGCGGCGGCGGCCTCGATCCAGGCCGTTTCCACTTCGTGGAAGAGGTCGAGGACCCGGACGTCGTCGCGCAGGCGAACCTGGGCGATGTCGCTGCGCGCGAGGGCGGTGCGGGCGGCGCGCTTGCCGCCGCGCTCATGGCTCTGCTGGTAGAAGATTGTCGCTTGGGTGCGATCGAGCAGGGAATACGAGCCCGTGCCGCCGGTGTCCTCGACATCAAGGCCGATGACGGGATTGGGACGGACATTGGCTTGTCGAACGCCCGCTTCGGCGGCGTTCAGGCGCGACTGCAGGGCGGGGCGCGCGGGGTCGGCCTTGGCCGCGCGGCTCAGCGCGTCGGACAGGGTCAGGGGCTCCGCCGAGGCGGAGTTGGAAGCCGCCAGGGCAAGCGCCGTGGCGAGCAGCCAGGACCGCAGGGGGCGGTCTTGGTGAGAGGCAGACATGAAAAGGTCCTCGAACGTGCGGGACGCGGCGCGGGGCCGCGCGGATCAGGCGACGTGAACGAGGAGGGTTTTGGGCGGGCGTTCCTGCAGGGGCGCGCCGATCCCGTGGCGCAGATCGTTTTCCAACCCGAAGACGTGGGGCGAGGTCGCCCAAGCCATGGGGAGGCTGGGCGCTCCGGCTAGTCCGTAGACGGACGCATGGTCGGACTGGTGGTGATGGTGCGGCGCCGGCGTGTCGGGCATGGGACCGCCGTCGTCGTCGGCCTGGACGTTGGCGCTCGCATCCTCGCCATCATGGCCGTCGTGATGATCCTTGTCGTGGCCGGTCAGATCGACCAGCGCGCCGGCGAACGCATTGGCCGCGTGGCCGTAACCGGCGGTGTGGAGAATGCCGTCTACCGTCGCGATCGGCGCCTGGACGACAAGCAGGGTCATGAGCACGACGGCGAATATCGCCATGCCCTTTCCCAGCAGTCTGTCGATGCGCGCGATCACCAACGCTCTCCTTCAGCGTCCCAGAACGCTGAGAATCATTCTTACGCAGGGCGGCGCGGCCCGGCAACACCGGACGAGATCCGCGAGGCGTCGACGATGCGGTCCCGAAGGCCTCGAATGGACAGCGTACGGCGCCGCGAGTTTCCACCCGCGGCGCCGGTCTTTTCGTCAGGCCTGGACGCTGCGCGCCTGGCGGGCGGCGGCGACCATGTTGACGAGGGCGGCCTTGGTTTCGGGCCATTTGCGGGTCTTCAGGCCGCAGTCGGGATTGACCCACAGTTGGCCGGCCGACAGGCGCTGTTGTGCGGCGGTCAGCAGTTCCGACATCTCCTGCACCGACGGCACGCGCGGTGAGTGGATGTCATAGACCCCAGGACCGATCTCGGCCGGATAGTCGTAGCTGACGAAGGCGTCCAACAGCTCCATCTTCGAGCGCGCCGTCTCGATCGAGATCACGTCGGCGTCCATCGCCCCGATGGCGGCGATGATGTCGTTGAACTCCGAGTAGCACATGTGGGTGTGGATCTGAGTGGCGTCGGACACGCCCGAGGCGGTCAGGCGGAAGCTCTCCACGGCCCAGTCGAGATAGGTCTGCCAATCCTTGCGGCGCAGCGGGAGGCCTTCGCGAAGCGCCGCTTCATCGATCTGGATGATCTTGGCGCCGGCCGCTTCCAGGTCGACGACCTCGTCGCGGATGGCCAGGGCGATCTGACGGCACGACTGCGAGCGCGGGATGTCGTCGCGGACGAACGACCAGTTGAGGATCGTCACTGGCCCGGTCAGCATGCCCTTGACCGGTTTTTCGGTCAGCTTCTGCGCATAGGTCCACCATTCGACGGTCATGGCCTTGGGCCGCGAGACGTCGCCGAACAGGATCGGCGGGCGCACGCAGCGCGAGCCGTAGGACTGCACCCAGGCGTATTTGGTGAAGGCGAAGCCCGACAGCTGCTCTCCGAAATACTGGACCATGTCGTTGCGTTCGAATTCGCCGTGGACCAGCACGTCCAGTCCGACCTCCTCCTGCCAGCGGATGGCGCGTTCAGTCTCCGCCTGCAGGAAGGTCTCGTAGGCGGCGTCGGTCAGTTGGCCCTTGCCGTGGGCCGAGCGAGCCTTCCGCACGTCTTCGGTCTGCGGGAACGATCCGATTGTCGTGGTCGGAAAGGCGGGCAGGTCCAGCCGAGCGATCTGCAGGGCGCGGCGGCGGCCGAAGTGGGCGTTGCGTTGAGCCATGCGGGCCTCGACGGACGCCAGACGAGCGGCGACCGCCGGGTCATGGATCTTCGGCGACGTGCGCCGGGCCTGGGCGGCGGCGCGGCTGGCCTCGAGCTCAGCGGCGACGGCGGAGCGTCCCTGGTTCAGCGCCTTGGCCAGGATGGCCAGCTCCTCGATCTTCTGCACGGCGAAGGCCAGCCACTGGCGAACTTCCGGATCGATCGCGGTTTCCAGCGCCAGATCGATCGGGCTGTGCAGCAGCGAGCATGACGGGGCCAGGATGATCCGGTCGGGAGCCCGCTGGGCGACGACCGAGTCCAGGCGGTCCAGCAGCGCCGGCAGATCGGCGCGCCAGATGTTGCGACCGTCGATGACGCCAAGGGACAACACCAGACTTTCCGGGCTGGCGGCAAGGGCCGTGGCCAGTTCCTCGGGCGCGCGCACCAGGTCCAGGTGAAGGCCGGCGACAGGCAGGTTCACGGCCGTGGAGAGGTTGTCGCCATAGCCGCCGAAATAGCTGGCCAGCATCAGGCGCAGGCCGGGAGCGGCGTGGGTGAGGGCGCCATAGGCCCGGCGCAACTCGCCGCGCTCGAAGTCAGTCAGGTCCAGAGCCAGGCAAGGTTCGTCGATCTGCACCCAGTCGGCGCCGACCGACGCCAGGGTCTTCAGCACCTCGACATAGACCGGCAGCAGGGCCGACAGCAGCGACAGCGGCGAGAAGCCTTCCGCCTTGGTCTTGGCCAACTTCAGGAAGGTCACCGGTCCCAGCAGGACAGGACGGGTGTGGACGCCCTGCGCCTTGGCTTCCAGGAACTCGTCGATCGGCTTGGTGGAAGACAGGGCGAAGGTCTGGTCGCGCGTCACTTCCGGAGCCAGGTAGTGATAGTTGGTGTCGAACCACTTGGTCATTTCCTGAGCCGGTACGCCGGTCTCCAGAGAATGAGCGTGGCCGCAGCCCGGCCCGCAGGTCGCATCCTCGCTCGTCGCGCCCTGGCTGCCGCGGGCCATGGCGAAGTAGGTGTCCAGTGCGACCGGGCCGCTGGTGCGGCCGTACAGCGCCGGGATCGCGCCGACCAGCACGCTGGTGTCCAGCACCTGATCGTAGAGCGAGAAGTCGTTGGACGGGACATGGTCGGCGCCCAAAGCGGCCTGGAGCGCCCAGGTCCGGGCCCGCAGATCTGCGGCGACGTCGAGCAGAGCTTGCTGGTCGGTCTTACCCGACCAATAGCGCTCCAGCGCGGTCTTCAATTCCCGCTTGGGGCCTATGCGGGGAAACCCGAGAGTGGCGACGGTGACGGTCATCTTTGAAAAGCCTCAGCCAGTGTGATGGCGGGAGGCTGATCGGGGCGCGCGCGGACGAGCGCGCACGGGTCATCGCGGCCCGGACACGCCTAGCATGCGACCAGACCGGGCACCCCGCCGGAGGACGTTATCTGTCGAGGCAGGTCTCCTGGCTCGCGGGTCAACGCAGCTGTCCGGGCCTTCCCGACACGCCACCGAACCAGCTTCGGCGTGTCAGTGACACATGTTGGACAGCCGCTCGCCGCTTACAGTTGCGGGGGCAGCTCCGGCATTGGCCCAATCTTCCGGAGAAGAGCGAGCCGCACCAAATTCCCATCTTAGCCCCAAGGCGCAATGCGCCCCAGGGAACCACGACACGCGCACACTGACTTCGCACCCGGTGCGAGTCAACTGTCATATAAAGATATCTTTATGTGATAGTTGGGCTGAAGGCGGATGTTCTTCTTGCCTGCGGCGGCTTTCAGCGGACCAGGCCGCGCCCCCAGACGATCATGCCGATTGCTGCGGAGAGGGCTGGCGGCGCAGCGTGAGCGAGGCGGATCGCCCATTCCGCCGACATCGATGGCGGCGCGCCGGCGGTGAAGTCGGTCAGGCCGATCAGCCACAGTGCGCCGGCGGCCCCGACGCCCATGGCCAGCTTCAGGGTGACATGGGTGAGGCCCTGATAGACGCCTGCGCGCCGTTGTCCGGCGTTGAAATCCTGAGCCGCTTCGTCGGCGAACAGACTCATCAGCAGCATGTAGTCGACGCCGGACGGCAGGCTGCGCAGCACCAAAAGCGGCAGTAGCAACAGCAGGTTTTGCGCGGGAACGAGCAAAACGAGGGGCGCGATCAGGATGTCCATCACGCAGGCCGTCATCATCGTGCGCCTGCGGCCGATCCTCCGAGCCAGCCAGGTCCAGGCGGGGAGCGCGCCGAGCAGGACGCCGGTGGGCGCCAGCATCAGTATTGCTCCCCAACCCGCGAGGCCCAGAACGTTCTCCACGAAGAACAGGAAGCTGGCCATGCCGGCCGCGTCCGAGGCGCCGGCGGCGGCGTACAGGCCCAGCGCGGCGACCAGTTGGGGCTTGCGCATCAGCTCACCCAGCAGGGCGCCGACGCCGATGCCGCTGGACTTCCGCGGTGCGGGGCGCTCGGCGAACAACGCCAGCACCAGGCCGACAGTCAGGGGCGTGATGACGGCGATCATCACGCCCAGCACCGCCACCAACGCCGTGCGGTCGAAGCCGAAGCGGCGCTCCAGCACGCCCATCGACAGCAGGACCAGGATCATGCCGGCCGAAGCGAACCAGATCCGGGCGCCGGCCAGAGCGGTGCGCTCGCCCGTATCGCGACCCAGTTCCAGGCCCCAGGCGCCGTACGGATTGGCGATCAGCGTGTAGCCGAGGTTCAGCGCCAAGCTGGCGGCCAGCATCACCAGGAAACCCGATCCCGGCGGCGCCAGGCACAGGCTCAGCGCCCCGATCGCCACCAGCGGCACGCCTGCGATCATCCAGGGCTTGCGCCGGCCGGAGCGGTCGCCGATCCAGCCGACCAGCGGATCGACCGCGGCGTCCAGGATCCGGACGATCATGATCACCGCGCCGGCCGCGCCCAGCGACAGTCCGATCGCGCCGACCATGAAAGCCGGCAGATAGACACGCCAGGCCACGCCGATCGCCTGGAAAAACAGGAGCGGCAGCGAGAAGGCCGCGATGCGCCCGGTTCCAAGCTGTTGGGTCTTTTCCACGGGGACGGGCTAGCAGTCCGCGGTGACGGCGTCGTGAAGCGGCGCTTCAGGGCTTGCGCGCGAAGATCCTGGTCGCGTGGGCGCCCATGGCCTCCTCCAGCGCTGCCGCCTGGTCGGGCAGGACGCTGGCTGCGCGGGCCGTGCCTGAGATCCAGTGCGAGATCAGCAGGGTGTCCAGACGCGTCAGCTGCGGGGCCAGCGGTCCCAGGTGCCGGAAGGTGTTGAAGCCCCGGCTGTAGCGCACCCTCGCGGCGAAGTCGGCCAGGGCCGGATCGCGGGTCGCGGCGAAGAAGAAGGCCTCGAAGCCCCGCCCGCGCGGCGCGGCGCGACCGACGTTCAGGAACGACAGCATGTGCTGGCCGATGTCGTCGTGCGGGAGCAGGCCGCGCGTCGGCGCATCCGGATCGGGTGTCGTCAGGACGCCGACCGCGGTCTCGAAATTGGTCTGGTAGAGATGGGCGTAGCCGGCCGCCATCAGGGCCGAGCGGGTGGGGAAGTGATGTGTCACCGCTCCCAGGCTCAGTCCGGCCTTGGTCGCGGCGCTGCGGTGGGTGAGGGCGCCTTCGCCGCCTTCGTCGACCGCGGCCACGACAGCGTCGGCGATCCGCTCGGCGGCTTCCGACAGCGGGCGGAAGACGGTGGTCTCCTGCGACACCCGCTCGGCGGCGAGCCGCCACGGCGTGGGGCGCGCCAGAAGCTCGGCGTCGCCCGATAGCCGCGCGGTCAGCCGCAGGCAGACCTCTTCCAGGCCGGCGCGATCGTGGGGCGAACGCCAGCGCGCCAGGTGACCGAAGCGCTCGGACTGCAGGATCGGCGCGGCGATGGCGGCGAGCGACGTGTCCAGGCCGAAGCGGGGCAGGGCGGCGGTCCAGAAGTCGCCCCAGAGCCGCAGCCAGCGTGAAGTCGTCTCTGACGGGCGCCAGGCCAGGCCGGCGAAGTCGCAGGCTTCCGCGTGGGCCTCGGCGCGACGGTCTGCGCACCAACTGTCGAGCACGTGCGCGGCGAAGGCGGGGAAGGCATGGGCAGGCCAGGGCGCGCCAGCTTCGATCTCGACCAGACGATCGTTCAGCCAGCAGTCCGCCTCGCTCATCGCATGATTTTGCGCGACCCCGTACAATTGTTCTATCGAGGAAAAATAATAGTTGATGGCGGACGCTGAGGCGCCGATCCGTGCGGCCACTGTGCGTGACGATGCTCCGTCCACGCCCGCATCGGCCATTTGCAAAAGGAAGGCGTCCACCAGTTCCGCGCGCCGGTCTCCGCCGTTCGGCGGATCGGTGATGCTGGAAGGGGGGCGTTCGGACGGCTTCGGCATGGCCATGGATGTGCCTGCAATCCCGTTTGGAGGCAACGTTCCTGGCGCGGTGTCGTGCAAACGTCGCAATAGCGTCGCGAAGGTGCAGAACAAACGTTCTAACTCGCAGCCCCATCGAATAACGATCGGGGTGTCGTCATGCTCAACAAGCTCTCGTCCTTCTCCTTACGCACCGTCTTGAGCGGCGGGGTCGCCCTTGCGGCCCTGGCGGCTGCTGGCTCCGTCCAGGCCCAGACCGCCGCGGACTCGCAGGCCCGCCAGGAGGCCGCCGAGACCATCGATGACGTCATCGTCACGGCCTCGCCGATCGTGGGCAGCCAGCGCGCCGCTCTCGTCCAGCAGCGCAATGCCGACAACCTGATCAATGTCATCGCCTCGGACACCGTCGGCCAGTTCCCCGATCAGAACTCGGCCGCCGCCCTGGCGCGCCTTCCGGCCGTCGCCGTGCAGCGCGACCAGGGCCAGGAGCGCTATCTTCAGGTGCGGGGCGGCCCCAACCGCTGGACCAGCGTCTCGGTGGACGGGGTCAACATCATCGGGGTCGACGAGGGCGGCGTGTCGCGCGCCTTCCGCTTCGACGCCGTGCCGGCCGTCATCCTCAGCTCGCTGGAAGTGAACAAGTCGCTGACCCCCGACCTGCCGGGCGAAGCCATCCTGGCGCGCGTCAACCTGCGCACCTTCTCGCCGTTCGATCGCCGCGGCTTCCACGTCCAGGGCGACCTGGGCTACGGCGAGATGAACCTGGGCGGCGGCGCCCAGGAGCAGGCGGCCTTGCGCGTCTCGTGGTCCAACGACCGCTTCGGCGTCATGGCGGCGGCCTCGCACTACGAGCGCGAGCAGCTGACCGACAACCGCGAGTTCTCGTACGATCCGACGACCGGCCTGCCGGAAGAGTTCGACATCCGCAGCTATCGCGTCACGCGCTCCAGCGAGGCGGCCATGCTGGGCCTGGCCTTCCGTCCGGCCGACGGCCACGAGCTGTTCTTCAAGTCGCTCTATTCCAACTTCAACGACGACGAAGAGCGCAACCAGTACGTTCTGAACCTGGCCGGCGCCGCCTCGGGTACGATTGGCGCGACGTCTGGCGACCTGGTCGGCGTGCCGGTGAACGGCGCGTTCAACTTCGGTGAGTACCGCAACAGCAACTGGATCAACACGCTGGGCGGCGACCACGCGGCCGGCGGCTGGGACCTCAGCTGGCGCATCAACTACACCGAGACCGAGAACACCACCTGGCTGCCGATGATGCGCCAGATGTGGGTCGACCCGCGCACCTCGCCGTCGATCAGCTACGACCGCTCGAACCCCAACCTGCCGCTCGTGAAGCTGTACGACACGGCCGTCGGGGCCGGCGGCCTGACCCGCGGCGCGGCGCGGCGCGTGACGCGCTCAGCCAGGGTAATCCGAACGTCAGTCTGATGATCCCGATCACCAGCGCGGTCGAGACCGAGAGCTGGGTCTACAAGCTGGACGGCACGCGCAGCTTCGACTGGGGCGGCCGCACCGTCGAGCTGTCGATGGGCGTCGAGCACGACAGCCGCAAGGTCGAGGGCGCGGCGATCAGCACGACCTCGGTGCTGATGCTGCCGGCGCTGCTGCCGCGCGTGGGCATGACCTTCAACCCGGCCAAGTACGTCACCGATCAGGCCTGGGACACCGGCTTCCCGCTCGGTTTCCGCATCAACTGGGTCGACAACGGCGCCATGCGCAAGGACATCGACTCGATCCTGGGCGCGCTAGAAGGGGCGGGCCTCTACAGCAAGGCGGCCCTGACGCCGCCGAACGGTCGCTACAGCATCAAGGAAGACCTGAGCGCCGCCTACGCCTCGGCCAAGTTCCAGGCTGGCCCGGCCCAGATCGTGACGGGCCTGCGCGTCGAGCGTCTGAAGCAGGACATCGGCGGCTTCGTGCCGACGACGGGCGGCTTCACCGCGGTCAACGCCACGCAGGAGGACACCAGCCTTTTCCCCAGCATCAACGTGAAGTTCGACCTGAACGACGACCTGGTGTTGCGCTTCGCGGCCCAGACAGGGGTGGCGCGGCCGTCCTTCGCAGTCGTCCGCACAAGCGCCTCGATCGACGACACCGGCAAGGTGGTGACGGCGGGCAATCCGTTCCTGGAGCCCGAGCGCACCTGGGGCGGCGACGCCGCGCTGGAATGGTACCTGCCGGGCTCGGGCCTGGCCTCGGTCAGCGGCTTCTATCGCAATGTCGACAACGTGCTGTTCGATAGCCGCACGCGGGTGACGGACGACCTGTTCGACGCGCCGGGTCTGGACCGCACGGGCTATGACTACGTGACCACGTTGAACGGCGGCAAGGGCAAGCTGTACGGCATCGAGCTGGCCTATATGCAGCAGTTCGCCTTCCTGCCCGGCGTGTGGAACGGTTTCGGCTTCCAGGGCAACATTTCGCTGCTGAGCGGCGACTTCAAGGCTCCGGACGGCCGAACGGTCGACTTCCCGGGCGTGTCGGACACCATCACCAACGCCTCGATCTTCTATGAGAAGTACGGCGTCTCGGCGCGCCTGAGCTACCAGTGGCGCTCCAAGTGGATCGACACCCTGACCTTCGCCGGCTTCGGCGACCAGATGCGTGACGGTTACGAGAACCTGGACCTGTCTCTGCGCTACGCCGTCAACGACCACGTCTCGGTCTATTTCGACGCCAACAACCTGACCGACGAGACCTATGTCGCCTACGAGGGCGACGTCCGCCACCCGACCGAAGTCGAGCAGATCGGCCGCCGCTTCATGGCCGGCGTGCGCTTCCGCTTCTGATCCCGAGGACAAGGAAAACCAAGATGAAAAAGCTCCTTCTCTCCGTCGCGGCCCTGGCGCTGCTGGTTGGTCCCGCGCCGGCGGCCCTGGCCCGCCAGGCCGCGCCGGCCGCCGCTGCTCAGGTCGCGCACGAGCGCCTGTTGCCGCTGCAGAACGTCCAGAACGCCCGCGACATCGGCGGCTATCGCACCGTCGACGGCCGCACGGTCAAATGGGACGTGATCTTCCGCACCGCCGAACTCTCGCACCTCAGCGCGGCCGACATCGACGTGCTGCGCTCCAAGGGCGTGCGGGCGATCCATGACCTGCGCTCGATCGACGAGCGCAAGGCTCAGCCCACCGCCTGGGCCGGTGAGGGCGCGCCGACCATCACCGCCTTCGACTACACGATGGACAACGCCGCGTTCGGTCCGCTGCTGCAGGGCGGCGTGACGGCGGACAAGGCGCGCGAGGTGTTCGCCGGCTCGTATCCGCAGATGCTGCAGATGCAGCGCCAGCAGCACAAGGCGCTGTTCGCCGACCTGCTGAAGGGCGAGGGCGCGGTAGTCTATCACTGCTCGGCGGGCAAGGACCGCACCGGCATCGCCACTGCCCTGATCCTGTCGGCCCTGGGCGTGCCGCGCGAGACGATCGTCACCGACTACGAGCTGTCCAACCGCTACTACCGTCCGGACCTGTCGCGGGCCGACAAGGACAACCCCCAGATGGCTGCCTTCGCCCGTCTGCCGGCCGATGTCCGCGCCGTGTTCATGGGCGTGGACGCGCGCTACCTGCAGGCCGTGTTCGCGACGATCGACCGCGACTATGGCTCGGTCGAGGGCTATCTCCAGCGCGAGCTGGGCGTGGACGCTGCCGGCTTGGCCCGGCTGAAGGCGCTCTACACGGTCTGATCGCTTGATCTGACAGCTGGAGCTGCGTTCCGGTCAAAAATGTCATCTCGCTGTCAGCGTGACGACCCGGCGCCGTCGGCAGGATGACGCCGTCCTTGTGTTCGCCACAGACTACTCGTCCACCATCCCCCCCAGCGTGGCGGCGAGCGCGAGGACACTCTATCTTGTCGGCCCGGGATGCTTCGCAGCGTCCCGGGCTGCTGGACGTGGGACGCCTCGCGCTATGAAGATTCTGATCGTCGAGGACGAGCCCAAGACCGTCGCCTATCTGCGCAAGGGGCTGACCGAGCAGGGCTACGCCGTCGACTTCGCCAGCAACGGCGAGGACGGCCTGCACCTGGCCCAGACCCTGGAGTACGACGCCGTGGTGCTGGACGGCATGCTGCCGGGACTGGACGGCGTCGAGGTGCTGGAGCGACTGCGTCAGACCCGCCAGACGCCGGTGATCATGCTGACTGCTCGCGACAGCGTCGAGGACCGCTTGAAGGGCCTGGGCGCGGGCGCCGACGACTATCTGGTCAAGCCGTTCTCGTTTCTGGAGCTTCTGGCCCGGCTGCAGGCCATCACTCGCCGCGGTCGCAGTGAGGCGACCACCATCGCCGTGGGCGACCTGCATCTGGATCTGCTGGCTCGGCGCGCGACGCGGGCGGGCCGGCGCCTGAACCTGACGGCCAAGGAGTTCGCCCTGCTGGTCGTTTTGGGCCGGCGTCAGTCGCAGATCGTCTCCAAGACCATCATCACCGAGCTGGTCTGGGACATCAATTTCGACACCAACACCAATGTGGTCGAGGTCGCCATCAAGCGGTTGCGGGCCAAGATCGACGGGATGTTCGAGACCAAGCTGCTGCACACCGTGCGCGGGATGGGCTACGTGCTGGAACATCGTCCCGAGGGGAATGCGCCATGAAGCGGTTCTCGATCGCCCCGTCCTCGATCGCTGGCCGCCTGGCCCTGATGTTCGCTGTCGCCACCAGCCTGGTGTCGATCTTCGCGGGCGTGGCGATGTTCGGCTTCCAGAGCCTGGAGCTGCGCCGCCACCAGGCCGAGGAACTGAACGCCCGGATGGAGATCATCGACGCGATGATCCGCCATGCCGGCGACCCCAACCGCTGGCCGCTGCTGGCTGACAAGCTGCGCTCGTTCACGCCCGCCAACGGCAGCGTTCGCTATCGGGTGGACTGTGAAGACGCGCGCTTCCGCTTCATGCCCGACGACGCCCTGGCCGCCGCGCCGGACGGCGTCAGCCTGATCCAGTTCGACGGCAAGCGGTTCATGACTCTGTCGCGGCGGGTGCCGCCGTATCTGGAGCGTCCGGAGGCGAGACTGGTGATCGCCGCGGACACCGCGCCGTTCGACGCTTCGCGACTGGTGCTGGGTGTCGGCGTCCTGGCTGGGTCGCTGGCGACCATCGCGCTGGTCAGTCTGCTGGGCTGGTGGATCGCTCGGCGCGGCCTGGCGCCCGTGGGAGGACTTTCACGGCGAGCAGGTACGCTCAATCCCGATGATCCCAGTCTGCGCATGCCTGTCCAGGACCTGCCGGACGAACTGGTCGGCCTGATGAACGCCTTCAACGGCGCGCTGGATCGCTTGCAGGAAGCCTATGGACGCCTGTCGGCTTTCAATGCCGATGTGGCTCACGAGCTACGCACGCCGCTGGGCAACCTGATCGGCCAGACTCAGGTGGCCCTGTCTCGGCCGCGCGAGACCGGCGAGCTGGAGGAGGTGCTGCACTCCAACCTGGAGGAGCTGGAGCGTCTGCGCACGATCATCAACGACATGCTGTTCATGGCGCGCGCCGACCAGGGCGCTCTGGCCGCCAATCTGACGCCGCTATCGCTGGCGGCCCTAACCCACAAGACCGCTGACTTCCTGGACATATTGTTCGAGGATGCGGCGGTCGACCTGGAGGTGCGCGGCGACGCCCGTGTGGTGGTCGATGCGGCGCTGCTGGGCCGGGCGGTCACCAATCTGCTGGACAACGCCATCCGCCACGGCGTCGACGGCAAGGTCGTGCGGGTGACGATCGAGACCCAGGACGAGGCCGTATGCTTCTCGGTGCGCAACCGTGGTGGCCCGATCCCCGAGGCTCATCTGGCGCGCCTGTTCGACCGCTTCTACCGTCTTGACCGCGCCCGTGAGCACAGTGGCGAGGTGCATGGCCTGGGTCTTGCCGTGGTGAAGGCCATCGTCGCCATGCATGGCGGCTCGGTCTTCGCGCGCTGCGAAGACGGCGAGGTGCTGATCGGCTTCCTGCTGCCGCGCGCCGCGCCGGTTGTTGTGGACGACGGCCGCGTCGTGGCTGTCCCGCCGCTGGAGCGGGAAGCCGTCGACGCCTAGCCGGCGGCCCAGCCTCCGCCCAGCGCCCGGATCAGGTCGACGCTGGCCGCCAGGCGACGCGTACGCAGATCCAGCGCGCCGCGTCGGGCGTCCAGCTCGGCGGTCTGGGCGGTGACCACATCCAGATAGGCGGCCGCGCCCTCGCGATAGCGGGTGGTGGCCAAGGCGGTGGTCCGGCCGGCGGCGGCGACCGCCTCGTCCTGACGGCCTTGGGCCGCGGCCAGGCGATTGGCCAGCACCATCTGGTCCTCGACCTCGCGGAAGGCGTCGAGCACGGTCTGGCGATAGCCAGCCGCCGTCTCGTCGAAGACCGCCTGACTGCGCGCGACCTCGGCCTTGCGGGCGCCGCCGTCGATCAAGGGAAGGGCGGCGGCCAGGGGGCCCAGAGCCCAGACGCGGTTAGCCGCCGTCAACAGTTCGCCGCCAGAGGACTGATAGCCTCCTGTCGCCGCCAGGGTCACGCTCGGGAACCAGGCCGCGCGGGCCACGCCGATGTGCGCATTGGCGGCGGCCATCCGGCGTTCGGCCGCGGCAATGTCGGGCCGACGCTGCAAGAGGGTCGAAGGCGCGCCTACAGGCATGGCCGGAGCGTCGGCGAGGCCTGAGGCTGCCGGCAAGGCGAAGCTCGAGGCCGGTTGCCCCACCAGCACCGCGATGGCGTGTTCCAGCAGGGCGCGATCGGCCACGGCCTGCTCGTACTGGGCCTGGGTCGCCGCCAGCTGGGTCTGGGCGCGGCCCGTGTCGATAGCGCTGGCCGCGCCGCCTGCTTGTCGACGACGCGTGAGGTCCAGGGCCTGGCCGAAGGCCTCGGCGGTCGAACTCAACACCGCGATCTGGGCGTCGGCGCCGCGCAGGCGGAAATAGGTGTCGGCCAGTTCGGCTTGCAGGCTCAGCCGTGCGCCGGCCAGGTCGGCGGCGCTGGCCTGCGCGTCGGCGCGTCCGGCCGCCGCCAGATTGCGTAGCCGGCCCCAGAGGTCGACTTCGTAGGCGGCGCTGGCGCTTACCGTCGTGGCGTCGAAACGACCGTTGGTCGGGTTGCGCTGGCGCGAGGTTCCAGCCGCGGCGCCGACCTGGGGCCACAAGGCGCTGGAAGCCTGGCGAGAAAGCGCGCGAGCTTGATCGTAGCGGGCCACGGCGGCGGCCAAGTCAGCGCTGGCGTCATCCATGCGGCGCTCCAGACCATCCAGAACCGGATCGGCGAATACCGTCCACCAAGCGCTGTCGGCCGAGGCCTGCGCAGAGCCGACGGGCGTCCAGGGACCGGTGTCGCGGAACGCTGCAGGCGTCGCCAGGGACGGTGGCGCATAGGCCGGGGCCATCGAGCAACCGGCCAGACCCCAGGCCAGGAGAGAGGTGAGGCTAACCGCGCGCACCGACGCCTCCCTTGACCGGCATGGCGCGGACCTTGTCGCCATCGGCGATGGCGTCGGGCGGGCTGGTGACCACCCAGTCCTTGGCCGAGATCCCGCCCGCCAGTTCCAGCTCGGCGCCGTGATCTCGGGCGATGCTGATCTTGCGGATGTGGGCGACGCCGTTGGAGTCGATGACGGCGACGGCCGTGCCCTCCTTGCGGAACAGCAGGGCGTTGGCCGGCACGCGCAGCGCCTTGGCCTCGCCGGGGCTCGCGCCGAGCTCGAGATTGACCTGGGCGTAGGCGCCGGGCTTCAGCCGGCCGCCGCTGTTGTCGACCTCCAGCTGGACCAGCATGGCGCCGGATTGGGCGTCGACCGCCTCGGCGGCGCGGACGAGATGGGCCGTGAAGGTCTGACCCGGCTGCTCCGGCGTGGTGAAGCGGGCGCTGACCCCGGGGCGGATCCCGGCGGCCAAGTTCTGCGGCACGCTGACATAGAGGCGCAGGCGGCGGGTGTCGGACACGGTGAACAGCGGCGTGGTGCGTCCGCCGCCAGCGCTGATCAGGTCGCCCAGGTCGGTGTCGCGGCTGGTCACGACGCCATCGAAGGGCGCGACGATGCGCTTGAAGGCGGTCAGGGATTCCAGGCGGCGGACATTTGCGAGCGCTTCGTTGCGCATGGCTTCGCGGGCGGCCAGGTCGCCCTGGCGCTCATCGGCTTCCTGCTGCGAGACCGCGTTCTCGCCGACCAGGCGTTTCCAGCGGGCGGCGGTGACCGAGGCCAGGTCGCGCTGGGCTGACGCCGTGGCCAGCGCGGCGCGGGCGGCGACCAGTTGCTGATCGATCTCGGGGGCGTCGATCTCGGCCAGGACCTGACCGCTGCGCACCGGCTGGCCGATGTCGACGTACCACCGACGCAGATAGCCGTCTGTCCGCGCGAAGACAGGGGCCTCGTTCCAGGCCTGCAGACGTCCGGGCAACACCAGGGCTGCGCTTTCACCACCGGTGGGCTGGACGACGCTGACCGTGGTGGCGGCGTTGTTCTGAGTGACCTTGCTGAGGTCCTGGGCGGCCAGCAGTCGCGAGGCCGCGCCGGCCGCCAGGATCAGGGCGAAGCCCGCCACGCCGATCAGGGCGAGACGCCGCAGCCCCTGGGGGCTGGTCTTGGGCAGGGTGTCAGGCATTGGCGAGACCTTCGGAGGGCGTGGTTTCGGCGGAAGGCGTGGCGTCCGCGTGGGGACGGCGGCCGTGGACGATGGAGAAGATGGTTGGGACGAACAGCAGTGAGGCCAGGGTGGCGAAGATCAGACCGCCGATCACCGCGCGGCCCAGCGGCGCGTTCTGTTCGGCGCCTTCGCCCAGGGCCAGGGCCATCGGCGCCATGCCGATGATCATGGCCAGAGCGGTCATCAACACTGGGCGGAAGCGGGTGACCCCGGCCTCATAGGCGGCCTGGACGGCGTCGCCAGTGGCTTGGAGCCGCTCGCGAGCGAAGCTGACGACCAGGATCGAGTTGGCCGTCGCCACCCCCATGCACATGATCGCGCCGGTCAGAGCGGGCACCGACAGCGGGGTGCCGGTGGCGAACAGCATCCAGGCGATGCCGGCCAAGGCGGCGGGCAGGGCCGAGATGATCACGAACGGGTCCAGCCAGGACTGGAAGTTGATGACGATCAGCAGATAGATCATCACCACCGCGCCCAACAGGCCCCAGCCCATGCCGGAGAATGCGGTGTTCATGGTCTGGTACTGGCCGCGCAGCGTGACGGTGACCTTGGCCGGCTTGTCCTTCTCCAGGGTCTTGAGGACCTTCTGGATGTCCGTGGCGACCCCGCCCAGGTCGCGGCCTTGCGTGGCGGCGAAGACGTTGACCATCGGCTGGATGTTGTACTGGGAGATCACGGCGGCGGTAGAGCCGCGGCTGAGCGTGCCCAGGCCGCCCAGCACCTGCGGCGCCTGACCGGGAACACGGGCGCCGGTCACCGGCAGCGACTGCAGCTTGTCCAGGCTGTCGAGCATGTATTCCGGGGTCTGGGCCACGATCGGGTAGGAGACGCCATTCTGCGGGTTCAGCCAGAAGACGGGCGCGCTCTGCTGGCTGCCGGCCACGGCGCCGGCCAGGCTGGCGGTGACGTCGCGCTCGTCCAGGCCCAGGGCGTGGATGCGGGTGCGGTCGGCGTCGAAGCGCAGTTCCGGCATGGAGACCGGTTGCTGGATGCGAGCGTCGGCCACGCCGTCGACGCCCCGGATCGCGCGCAGGATTTTCTGGGCGTAGGCCTGGTTGGCCGCCATGTCGCCGCCGGAGACCTGGATGTCGATCGGCGAGGGGCTGCCGAAGTTCAGGATCTGGCTGGTGACGTCGGCGGGCAGGAACGAGAAGGTCGCCGTCGGGAAGGCCTTGGGCAGTTCCTCGCGCAGGGTGCGGATGTAGCCGTCGGTCGGCTTGTGACCCTTCTTCAGGCTGATCATGATGTCGCCGTCCTGCGAGCCGATCGTGCCCGAGGCGTTGTAGACGACGTTGATGCCGCTGCTGGACAGGCCGATATTGTCCACGATCGTGTCGATCTCGTCGGCGGGGATCACGGCACGGACCTGGCGCTGGATGCGGTCGAACAGCGCCGCGGACTCCTCGACGCGCGAGCCAGGCGGCGCGCGGACGTGCATGGCGATCGAGCCTGAATCCACAGCCGGGAAGAAGTTGCGGCCCAGGAAGGGCACGAGCGCCAGGCTCAGCAGGGCAAAGCCCAGGAAGCCCGCGACGAACAGGCCGCGTGCGCCCAGGGCCACGCCCAGCAGGCCCGCATAGGCGTCACGCACCTTGCTGAACGCGCGCTCGAAGCCGCGCTGGAAACGCACCAGGCGGTTCTTGGACGGCGCTTCCTCGTCATGTGGCGCGTGGGGCTTGAGAAGATAGGCCGCCATGGTCGGCACCAGGGTCCGCGACAGCAGGAACGAGGCGATCATCGCGAACACGACCGACAGGGCCATCGGCACGAACAGGAAGCCCGACACGCCCGGCAGGAAGAACATCGGCACGAAGACGATGCAGATGCAGAGCAGGGACACGAAGGCGGGCGTCACGATCTGGGCCGCGCCGTCCAGGATCGCCGTCTTGACGTCCTTGCCGTGCTCCAGGTGCCAGTTGATGTTCTCGATGGTCACGGTGGCGTCGTCGACCAGAATGCCGACGGCCAAAGCCAGGCCGCCCAGGGTCATGACGTTCAGGGTCTGGCCGAACGCCGCCAGGGCCGCGATCGCCGCCAGCACCGCCAGCGGGATCGAGACGGCGATGATCACGGTCGAGCGCCACGAGCCCAGGAAGAGCAGGATCATCAGCGAGGTCAGCACTGCGGCCAGGGCGCCTTCGTGCACGACGCCGTCGACGGCGGCCTTCACGAAGGTCGACTGGTCGTTCAGCGGCGTGATGCTTAGCTCGGCTGGCAGCTGGGTCTTCAGCTCGGGCAGGGCGGCCTTGATCCCGTCGACGATGGCGATGGTCGAGGTCGCGCCCGATTTCAGGACCGTCATCAGCGCCGACCGCTGGCCGTCGACGTGGACGATGTTCTGCTGGGGCGCCGAGCCGTCGCGGACGTTGGCGACGTCGCCTATGCGGATGGTCGCGCCATTGATGGTGCGGACCGGCAGGTTGCTCAGCTCCTCGACCGAGCCGGGGGCGTTGTTGAGCTTCAGGCTGTACTGGAACTCGCCGATCTTGACGAAGCCGGCCGGGGTGATCTGGGTCTGGGCGGCGATGGCCGCGCCGACGTCGGTAGCCGACAGCCCTTTGGACAGCAGGGCCTGCGGGTCGATGTCGACCTGGATCTGGCGGGTCTTGCCGCCGAACGGGAAGGGCACCGCCGCGCCGGGAACGGTGACGAGACGTGTACGGATGAAGTTGACGCCGTAGTCGTACAGCTGCTGCTCGCTCATGCCTTTGCCGGACAGGGCCAGCTGCAGGATGGGCACGGTCGAGGCGTTGTAGTTCAGGATCAGCGGCGGCGTCGTGCCGGTCGGCATCTGCCGCAGCAAGGTCTGGGAGACAGCGGTGATCTGGGCGTTGGCCAGGCGCACGTCGGCGCCGGGCTGGAAGAAGATCTTCACCACCCCGATGCCCTGCAGCGAGGTCGCCTCGATGTGGTCGATGTCGTTGACCGTGGTGGTCAGCGCGCGCTGGTACGGCGTCAGGATACGCCCCGACATCTCGGACGGCGACAGGCCGTTATAGCTCCACGAGACGGCGACCACGGGCACGCGGATGGTCGGGAAGATGTCGACCGGCGTGCGCAGAATCGCCAGCACGCCGACGATCAGGATCATCGCGGCCATGACGACGAAGGTGTAGGGACGCGCCAAGGCCGTCCGCACAAGCGAAATCATCTTTAGTTCCGTCGTTGCGGAGGGGGAGGTTGGCCATGGTCTAGCAAGGCCAAGCGGTCGGCAGCCTGACGGCCACCTGACAAGACGGTCAGCAAGCCGCTCCCCCTCCTCGATAGCGATTTGGGCGCCAAGGTCTAAGGCGTCGAGGACAAGCTGCGGCAAAGGCAATAGCGTGCCGCCGCGCCTGGGCCTGGTTTTGCGCGCAAAACAGGCAGGTCAAAAAACAAGATCGGGAGGTTTCCTTTGTCGGATGCAATCAAGGCCATGTCCGAGCCGTCCCGGCGCGCCTTTCTGGCGACCACGACCGCTGTCGCCGGCGTCGTCGCCGTCCAGCCGGCCAAGGCTCTGCCCGCCGAAACTTCGTCGCCAAGGTCCGTGCCGCTGACCTGGCTGGATGGCCATGCGCCTCTGACGCCTGCCGGCGTGGCGTTCGGCGTGCCGTGGCCGCGCGGAACGGTGGGCCGCAAGGCGCATGTTCAGGTGCGCGATGGGGCAGGGCGGTTGGTTCCGACTCAAGCCTGGCCGATGGCCTACTGGCCGGACGGTTCCATCAAGTGGACCGGGCTGGCCCTGGCGGCGGACAGCAGGACCGACGACCTCAGCGTATCAGTGACCGCGAAGGCTCCTGCGCGCCCAGGCAAGGCGATTTCCGTGCGGGAAGAGGGCGGCTCGGTGCTGGTCGACACCGGCGCTGTCGTCGCCCGGATCGACCGCACGGGAGCGAACCTGATTTCATCCCTGTCGGTGCAGGGGCGCGAGGTCGCCCGCGCGGGCAGCCTGATCGCCATCCGTGAGGATCGCACCAACCTCGAATCCGAAGGCGTCCGCCGCGACGTGGCCTATGCCAGCGACATCACCAAGGTCACGGTCGAGCAATCCGGCCCCATCCGCGCGGTGGTGCGCATCGACGGCCAACATCGCGCGCAAGGCGGGCCCGACCGCCGCTGGCTGCCTTTTGTGGTGCGGTTCTACTTCACGGCGGGGCTGGCCTCGATCCGGATGGTCCACTCGTTCGTCTTTGACGGCGACCAGTCGACGGACTTCATCAAGGCGTTGGGACTGAGCTTCTCCATCCCGTTCCGCGAGGAGATCCAGAACCGACACGTCCGCTTCGCCACCGACGACCACAACCTGTTTTCCGAGCCAGTGATGCTGGCGCCCGGCTACCGGCCCAAGGCGATGGCCAATGCGGCGGCCTACGAGCGCGCCCAGATGCAGGGCCAGCGCATTCCGAACCTGGACGCCTTGCCGGCGGCCGATCGCGCCAACCTGCTGGAAACGCCCACCTGGGACAGCTTCAAGTTCAACCAGCTGACCGCCGACAGCTGGGAGCTGACCAAGCGCACCAACGCCAAGAGCAGTTGGCTGCGGATCACCGGCGGGCGACGGGCGCGGGGTTTCGCCTTCCTGGGCGATGTGTCCGGCGGCCTGGGCGTCAGCCTCAAGCGCTTCTGGCAGAAGTGTCCCGCCGGGTTCGAGGCGGTCAACGCTTCGCAGGCCGCTGGCGAGCTGAAGGTCTGGTTCTGGTCGCCCGATGCTCAACCGATGGACCTGCGCCACTACGATACGGTCGGTCATGCTCTGGACGTGGTCTACGAGGACTACGAGGAGGGTCATGCCGACGCCCATGGCGCGGCCAACACGTCAGAGCTGACCTTGTGGGCTACGGCAGGAACGCCTGATCCCGACACGCTGGACGCCATGGCCGACACCGGCGCGTCGCCACCGCTGCTGATCTGCGCTCCGGCCCACTACCATCTGACCCAGACGCTGGGGCAGTGGTCGCTGCCCAACACGCCGGTTCAAGGCCTGACCGAAGGCGACCTCGCCGCGGCCGAGACGCAGCTGGATCGGGCTTTCCGGTTCTTCAGCGGCGAGATCGACCGCCGGGGCTGGTACGGGTTCTGGGACTTCGGCGATTTCAAGCGCACCTACGATCCGATCCGAAACCAGTGGATGTACGACATCGGCGGGCATGGCTGGAACGCCACCGAGCTGATGCCCAATGTCTGGCTGTGGTTCGCCTTCCTGCGCAGCGGCCGGGCCGACATCTTCCGCGCTGCCGAGGACATGACCCGCAACACGCTGGAGGTCGATGTCCATCACATCGGCCGCTTCGCGGGTCTGGGGTCACGCCATAATGTCAGCCATTGGGGATGCGGGGCCAAGGAGGCGCGCATCAACATCGCCTTCATGAAGCGCTTCCACTACTACCTCACCACCGACGAGCGGACCGGCGACCTGATGCGCGAGCCGCTGGACGTGGTGGAGGCCAGCCTGGCCAACATCCCGCCTCTGCGGAAGGTCTCGCCGCGGCCCGACATCGCCCCGCCGAAAGCCTTCATCCGCATCGGGCCCGACTGGCTGACCCTGGCCAGTCACTGGATGGCCGAGTGGGAGCGGACCGGCGACGCCAAGTACCGGGGCTATCTGCTGACCGGCATGCGTGACATCGGGGCGATGCCCGACGTCTTCGCAACCGAAGACGGCTATGCGTTCGATCCGGCGACCAAACATCTGAAGGCCGTCGGCCAGCCGAACAAGCCGCCGGGACAGTTCATGTTCCTGTTTGCCGGCGACCAAGTCGCCCAGGAGCTGATCACGCTGATCGACTGTCCGGAGTTCGCACGCGCCTGGACCAGCCTCTGCGAACGCTTCGTCGCGGAACGACGGGTCAACTGGTACTTCGAACCGCGCCTGACGGCTCAGGCGGCGATGACCACCGGCCGGCGCGACCTGCAGGAGAAGGCGATCGCGCTCTATCGGGATCTGCTGAAGTTCGACGGGCAGGATCGCTTCCTGGCCGAGCCTATTCGGGTGGATGGGCCGTCGGTTGCTCAGCCGGCCTGGGTCAATCCGGGAACCAGCACCTTTACCCCGGCCATCGCCACGCCCGAGATCTCGCAGTGGGCGATCAACCTGATGACCGCGCCCGAGCTGCTAAGGCAGTTCAAGCCCAAGGGGGCCTGATAGGTCTCCGCCATGCTTGCGGCTGCGAGGCTGCAAGCATGGCGTGACGGGATCGTCCGAGCGCTTAGAACTTGCGCGCGATGCTGGCCGTGACCACTCGGCGCGTGCCGTAGAAGCAGTTGGCGGCCGGCGAGCAGCTGGCGACATATTCCTTGTCGAACAGGTTCGAGGCGGTCACCGCCAGCTTCCAGTCGTTCAGGTCGTAGTGGACGCTGGCGTCCCACAGGGTGACCGCGACGTTCTGGTAGATGACCGGCGCAAAGGCGCCCAGCAGGTTGCCGGCCGTCTCGCTGGTGTAGCGACCGCCGAAGCTGGCGCCGAAGCCGGCGAACGGACCATCCTGGAAGGTGTAGTCGACCAGGGCGGAAACCTTGTGCTTGGGCGTCATCGGCAGGCGGTTGCCCAGGTCCGGCCCATTGCTCTTGGTCACTTCGGAGTCGGTGTAGGTGTAGGACGCATTGAAGCTGACGCGTTCGTTGATGCGGCCCACGACCTCGGCTTCAAGGCCCTTGACCTCGACTTCGCCGGTCTGGATCGAGAAGCCGGTATGGGCGGCGTCCGGGGTCGAGACGTTCTGCTGGGTCAGGTTGAAGGCGGCCAGGGTTGCAAACAGCTTCACGCCGGGCGGCAGGCCGCGGGCGTCAAACTTCACGCCGGCTTCGTACTGCTCGCCCGTGGTCGGCTTGAACAGCGCGCCCGAGAAGGTCGAACCCGCCACCGGCTGGAACGACTTCGAATAGGCGACGTACGGAACCAGACCGTTGTCGAACAGGTAGCTCAGACCCGCGCGGTACGAGAACTCCTTGTCCTCGACCTTGGCGCCGGCGGCCATGCGGTTGGTCGTCTCGACCCAGTCGTGACGGACGGCCAGGGTGGCGATCCACTTGTCCAGCTTGATCTGGTCTTGCAGGTACAGGCCGGTCTGCTTCTGGAGCTGGTCGGAGAACACCACCAGCGGCGGAGCGGTGATCTTTAGGCCCTGCACGGGGTTGAACAGGTCGGTGTTGGGCGAGCCGAACACGAAGGCGCTGCTGCCGACATAGTCGTAGCGACGGTAGTCTAGGCCGGCGACCAGGTCATGGCGCAAGGCGCCGGTGTCGCCACGATACTTCACGCGGGTGTCGACGGCGAACACGTCGACGTTCTCGCCGAACGAGAAGCTGTAGCGGCTGACGGTGCGATTGTCGGCCAGCACCGAGCTGGCGAACAGGCCGCGGTCGTCGCTCTCCAGGTGGGTGACCTTCAGGTTCTGCTGGATCGACAGGCCGTCGCCCAGCTTGTGCTCGACGTCATAGCCGACCGCGCCGTGGTCGCGCTGGAAGCGGTTGTAGGTCTTTTCGCCCAGGTTGGTGTGCGACGAGGTGCGACCCAGTGGGTTGGCCGTCAGGGTGCCCGACGTGGGCAGGAAGCCGCGGCTGTCGCCCTTCACGTCGTCCGACTGGAAGTAGGACAGGAGCGTGATGCGGGTGGCGTCCGTCGGGCGGAAGGTGACGGCCGGGGCGATGTAGATGCGCTGGGCGTCAACGCCGTCGATCTGGCTGCCCTTGTCGCGATACAGACCGGTGAAGCGGGCCGCGACGCTATCGCCGAGCGGACCGGTGACGTCGAAATTGAACTGCTTGTGGTCGAAGTTGCCGCCTTGCACTTCGATCTCGCCGCCGAACTTGTCTTCCGGGCGGCGGCTGGTGATGTTGACGATGCCGCCGGGGGGCGTCGAACCGTACAGCACCGACGACGGGCCCTTCAGCACCTCGACCGATTCCGAGCCGTACAGGTCCAGGCCGGTGTTGCTGATCGAGCCGACCGCGGCTTGCAGGCCGTCGATATACTGGACCGGGTTGAAACCGCGGACCGTCAGCCAGTCGACGCGCTGGTCTGGGCCGTAGTTCTCGCCGGTGACGCCGGCGGTGTAGCGCACCACCTGGCCCAGGGTGCTCCAGTCCAGCAGGTCGATCTGGTCGCGCGAGATCACGGTGACCGATTGCGGCACCTCGACCAGCGGCGTCTGGCTCTTGCTGGCGGTGGTCTCGCCGTTGGGCACGTACCGCGGAGCGGTGACCACGACGGCCTCGACCGCTTCGTCCTCGGCCATGGCCGGGGCCGCCATCGCCAGGACGCCGACGCTGGCCGACATCAGAGCGAGGAGGCGGAGAGATGCAAAGGAGGTCTTGGGCACGGTGGCGGAATCCTTGGTCGCGAGGACAAGAACGGACGGTGCGGGACGCATTCGAGCGTCAGCAGGTCACAGTACTTGAAATTAAGTCGCAACTACACCGCTCCAGGAAGCGCCGCAACGGCCCGGTCCCGGGTTCGAGGAGAGGTGTTGCCGGAAGGACGCGGTCGGACGAAGTGCAATACGATCCGGGCGTGTTTGGCCTGCCAACGCAACGTGTGGCGGAAACTGTCACGAACCGGTGCTAGGCGCCGGTCATGACCGATCTGGCCAGCCTGCGGGCCCAACGCCGAGACCTCTACCAGTTCATCGTGCGACGCACGCGCGACGCCGCGGCGGCCGAAGATCTCGTGCAGGAGACCTTCGAGCGCCTGCTGGCCTATGAGCAGGCCCGGACGATCGTCGACCGCGCCGCTCTGAGCTACCGCATAGCCCTGAACCTGGTGCGCGACCATTTCCGGCGCGCGCAGCGGCGTCCCGTGGAGGCGCTGCACGACGAGATCCCTTGTGAAGCCCCGGCTCCGGAGCAGATCCTGATGCATCGCCAGAAGGTCGAGGTGTTCGGCAAGGTGCTGGACGCCATGCCGCCGCTTCGCCGTGAGGTGTTCATTCGTCGCCAACTGCATGGCCAGGCGTTTCAAGAGATCGCGCAGGCCCTTAGTCTGAGCGAGGCGGCGGCCGAGAAGCACGTTGTGCGGGCGCTCGAGCAACTGCGCCGCGAGGTCGCCAAGGCCGAGCGACGTGGTGCGGGAGGCCGCCCATGAGCCGCGTTCGACAACAGGCCGCGCGCTGGGCTGTGCGCCGTCAGGATGCGACCATCCGTGAAGAGGCCGCCTTCGAAGCCTGGAAGTCGGCGGATCCGGCTCACGACGAGGCGTTCCGACAAGCCTGGAGCACAAGCCAGGATCCCGCCTTGGCCGAGGCCATGCGACTGAGCGAGCAGCGCGGGCGAGCGCCGCGTCGACGCCTCGGGCCGATCGCGGCTGTCGCGGGCGGCCTGCTGGCCGCGAGCCTCGCGGTCTTCGTCGCCTGGCCGCAGTTGCAGCTGATGACCGTGGCGCCGATCGCGCTGGAGACCGCGCCGGGCCAGCCTCGCAATGTAACTCTGGCCGATGGATCTCACGTTTCGTTGGATGGCGCGACGCGGCTCGAGGTGCGTCTGGGCGCTCGGCGGCGGCAGGTCGAACTGGTGCGAGGCGAGGCCTTCTTCGACGTCGCCCATGACGCCAGCCGGCCGTTCACGGTCAAGGCGGCGGAAGGGTCTGCGCGCGTGCTGGGCACCGCCTTCGATCTTGAGCGCAGCGCCGGGCGGCTGGAGCTGTCGGTCCATCGGGGACGCGTTCGTCTGGCGCCACGTGGTCTGATCCACCGAACGGCCGACCTGACCATGGGACAGCGCGCCTTCGCCAAGGAAGGGCGACTGTCGGCGGTCAAGCCGTTCGACCTGTCGGCGGCGGACTGGCGTTCGGGGTGGCTGGAAACCGAAGGCCTGAGCCTGGAGCGGCTGGTCGAGCGGTTGAACCGCGCGTCGGCCACGCCGATCACCATCAGCGAGCCTGCGCTGGGCCGCCAGCGCGTGGCCGGTCGCTTCCGCCTCGACGAGCCCAGGGCCCTGGTCGAGAACCTGGCCCTGATGCATGGCTTCAAGGTTCGTCAGACGTCTGATGGTTTGGTGCTGGGGCGCTGAACGCGTCGCTGAAACTTCACAAAAATCCCTGTCCTGGAATGGCGCTGGCCGGCGTCTTCCCCGCCGAAGCCGGCTTGGACGTCGTGCGAAATCGGGGATGACATCATGACTGCGAAGACCTGGATCTGGTGGGGCTCGGCCTCGGCCGCCGCCCTGTTGGCCGCGAGCTCGGCCGTGGCCGCACCGCCCGAGAAGCCGACCCTGGCCATCCCGGCAGGCGACCTGGCCTCGGCCCTGCCGACCTTCTCGCGGGCGACCGGCTTGCAGGTGCTGGCCGATCCGGCGCTGCTGAGCGGCAAGCGCACGGAAGGCGTCCGCGGCCAGGTCGATGCGGAGCGTGGTTTGGCCCAGCTGCTGCGCGGCACGGGCCTGACCTTCGTGCGCAACGGCGGCGCGGCGATCCTGCGTCCGGCCGCCCAGAAGGTTTCGACCGCGCCGGCCCCGGTTGCCGCCGCCCCCCGCGCCACGGCCACGCCGGTCCAGGCCGAGGAAGCCGCGACGGTCGCCGAAGTGGTCGTCACCGGCGGCTTCGCCAATTCGCTGGCTCGGGCGCTGTCGGACAAGCGCAAGGCGGCCAATGTCGTCGACGCCATCTCGGCCGAGGACATCGGCAAGTTTCCGTCCAACAACATCGCTGAGGCGCTGCAGCGCGTTCCGGGCGTGGCGATCACCCGCGATCGTGGCGAGGGCCTGTTCGTCCGGGTCCGGGGCCTGGGTCCCAACTTTCAGGTCGTGACCCTGAACGGCCGCAGCGCCGCCGTGAACGAGAACATGCGCGACAGCGGTCAGAGCGGCCGTCAGTTCCGCTTCGACACCCTGCCGTCGGAGCTGGTGGCGGGCGTCGAGGTCAACAAGACGCCCCTGGCCTCGTTGGACGAGGGGGCGATCGGCGGTGTGGTCGACATCAAGACCTTCCGTCCGCTGGACCTGGGCCGCAGCACCCTGGCCCTGTCGGCGACCGTCAGCCGTCCGGAACTGGCGGACGCGACCGATCCCCGCCTGTCGGGCTTGGCCAGCTGGACCAACACGGCGGGCACTTTCGGCCTGCTGGCCGCGGTGGTCTACGATCAGCGCACGTTGCGCCAAGACCGGATCACCGGCGTGGGCTGGAGCTATTCGGATCCTGCCACCACCGTGGGCAGGAGCATGATCGCGCAAGGGATCGAACTCTATCCGACCGCGATCCGCCCGACGCTGGAACGTGAGGACCGCGAGCGCAAGGGCGTGGTGCTGTCGGCGCAGTATCGTCCGACCGAGGAAACCGAGATCATCTTCGACGCCAGCTACACCAAGCTGGACGACCATTATGACGAGCTTACCTATTCGGCCGACCAACCTGTCGCGACCCTGGTTCCGGGTACGGTCGTAGTCAGGGACAAGACCTTGGTCGGCGGCACGGTGACCTCAGGCACGCAGATCGGTCGGGAAGTCAGCGATCTGGCCCACGACAACCTGATGGTCGCCGGCAAGATCCGCCAGAAGCTGAACGATTGGACCCTGACGGCTGATCTGGCCTATGCCCGAGCCTTCTCAGACACGTCCAACCCGATCACCCGCACGCGCTTGCAAGGATCGATCGGCCAGACGACGTTCGTGATGACGCAAGCGGGCGACGCCATTCCCAGCGTCAAGCTGCTGACGACCGACTTGAATAACCCGTCGTTGCTGCCCTTCCGTCGTATCGAGTGGCGCGTCAACGACTCGACCGACGACGAGGCCGCTATCCAATTCGACGCCGAGCGCCCGATCGCCTTCGGGCCGTTCAGCCGCATCCAGTTCGGGGTGAAGTACCGGGAGCGCTCGCGCGACTACAATCGTGCGGACATCAACTACACCACGAACCTGGCGGGAAAGTTCTTTGGGGCCGAGTATTTCGACCCGTTCCCCGTCAGCGACTTCCTGGGCGAGGTCGATGGAACTCTGCCGACCACCTGGGCCATGCCTGATCCAGCCGCTTTCTGGGCCCTGGCCGACAAGACCCAGAGAGGCACGCTGCGCGCCGACCAGCGCAATTCCTACCATGTCTCCGAGGATATCGCGGCGGCCTATGGTCTCTCTGACATCGACACCAACGTGTTCGGCGCGCCGCTGCGGGGGCAGGTGGGCGTTCGTGTGGCCAACACCAAGCAGATTTCCGCCGGCCACGCCGACAACGGCTCGGCGGCGCTGCCGGTCCGTTATGTGAAGACCTATACCGACATCCTGCCAACGGCCAATTTCAGCCTAGAACTGTCGAACACCCTGCAAGCCCGCTTCGCCGCCGCCAAGGTGATCACCCGACCGTCGCTGGCCGATCTGGCCCCGCGCCTGACGCTTAACTCCTCGGGCGTGCAGCTGACCGCGGTGGGCGGCAATCCGCAGTTGCAGCCGTTCGAGGCCTGGCAGTACGACGCGACGCTGGAGTGGTACTTCGCCCCCGGCAGCGCGCTGGTCGCCGGCGCCTTCTATAAGGACATCACCACTTTCGTTTACAGCCAGAACACCAACATCGTGGTCGACGGCCAGACCTATGTGCTGACCTCGCCGACCAACGGCGGCCAGGCTAAGATCAAGGGCGTGGAGCTGGCCTACCAGCACCTGTTCAAGAACCTTCCGGCACCGTTCGACGGTCTGGGCTTCCTGGCCAACTACACCTACACCGACACCGAGGCGACCTATTCGCCGACGCTGACCGACGCCATGGTCAACGTCGCCAAGAACAGCTTCAACCTGACGGGCTTCTACGAGAAGGGGCCGTTCGCGGCTCGCGCCAGCTACAGCTGGATCGACGACGTGCTGCAGGATGTCGGCGGGGCTGGCCTGTCGGCGCTGAACGACAAGGCCTTCGGCTCGCTCGACGCCAGCGTCAGCTACCGGATCACGCCGCAGATTACCGCCGTGGTCGAAGGTCAGAACCTGACCAAGGCGGCCCAGTGGCAATTCGTCAAAGGCGGCTGGTTCGGCGGCTACACCCAGTACGGCCGCACGGTGAGCTTCGGGCTTCGGGCCAAGTTCTAGCCGTTTCTGACTTTCCCCTGACTGGCCCGCGCGCATCGCCGCGCGGGCCTTTTTTATCCGGCGCTGCGGGTCTTGGTCTTCCGCAACCGCCAGCGCAGGAAGCCCGTCACGAAGAGCATGGTCGGGACGAAGCCGACCAGGACGCCCAGGATGCGGGTGGTCAGGCCGCCGACCGAGGCGTCGTGCAGCGGACGGATCCAGGCGTTCACGAGCGTCGAGCTCGAGCCGCGGCGCATGTCGTGGACGGCCAGGACCTTGCCTGAATACTGGTCGACGAAGACGAAACTGTGCGGGAAGCGCTGTGTCGGGTCGCCAGGCGCGCGGACACGGGTCCGAAACGCGCCGTCGCCTGGCCCGGGAACGTCGATCCAGGTGAGCTGCGCGTCGGGAAGGGCGGCGTGCGCCGTCGCCAGCGCTTGCCCGACCGAGACCTGGGTCCCGGTATGGCGCGTCGACACGGGAGACGGGATGGGCGTCATCGGCGCGATCAGCTTGCCCAGCAGCCAGGTCTTCTCGGCGGGCAGGGCGAGCAGGGCGCCGGTGGCGCTCAGGATCAGCAACAGCACGAGGCTAGAGAGACCCAGCAGCTTGTGCAGGTCATAGAGCCGTCGGCTCGGCGAAGCGCGGCGCTTGTAAGCGAGAGCCTTGCGCCAGCTTCCCTTGGGCCACCAGACGATCAGGCCGGTGATCAGCAGCAGCAGGGTGGCGACGCCGATCCAGCCGACGACGTAGTTGCCGGTATCGCCCGCCAGCAGGTTGCGGTGCACGTCGTAGAACCAGGTCATCAGATAGTCGCCCCAGCGGGCCTGGCGCACGACCTGCTCACCATCAGGCGAGAACCAGACCATCAGCGGGTCGACGCCGTGCGCATGCCCATGGGCCGTCGAGGGCGGATAGTAGCGCGCTGGGATCGCGCCGGGCTTTTCGGTGACCTCGAAAGACCACTTTCCGCTCGCTTCCGGCCAACGCGCCTTGGCGGTCTGCAAGGCCTTGTCCCATGCCGGCGAGCGCCAGTCAGGGGGCGGAGCAGCCGACGTCGAGCGGACCGCCGGGTTCAGCAGCGCGTCGATCTCGATGTAGAAGACCAGCGCAGAACCGGTGAAGGCCAGCACCAGAAACGGCAGGCCCAGGATCAGGCCCAGCCACAGGTGAAACTGGCGCAGAAGCGAGCGGAGGGGAGCCATGGTCGCGCTCTAGAACTTGCGCGACAGTGAGAGCTCGACGCTGCGCGGCTCGCCCAGGAACACCAGATACGAAGAATAGCCCGACCAGTCGGCATAGAGCTTGTTGGCCAGGTTGCGTCCGCGCAGGGTCAGGGTCCCGAACGGCGCCCGCCAGCCGATCGACGCGTCGAAGACCGTGAAGGCCGCCACCTTGGTCGTGTTGGCGTTGCCCGTAAAGAAGTCGCCGTTGTGACGCACCGCGCCGGTCAGGGTCAGCGGCAAGGCCTGAGGCGTATAGGTTACGGCCAGGTCGATAAGTCTCTCCGGGACGTTGGGCGGGCGATTGCCGGAACGGTCGACGCCGCCTGCCTCGATCAGCTTGTCGAACTTCGCATCCAGCGCCGTGGCCCCCAGTTCGAGCCGCAGTTCCTGGGTAAGGCTCCAGTCGAGAGCCAGCTCCACGCCCTTCGACGTCTGGCTGCCGCCTTGGACGGTGAGGACCGGGTTGGCCGGATCGCGGGTCAGGATGTCGTCCTGGCGGATGTCGAACACCGAGGCGGTCAGCTGCATCCGGTCGTTCAGCAACAGGGTCTTGATCCCGGCCTCATAGGACCGGCCCATGCTGATGTCGAAGGCGGCGTTGGCCGCGCTCATGAACAGCAGGCCGCTGATCGGTGTCGCGGCGCGGCTGTACTGGGCGTATAGCTGGGTCTTGGGACGCAGGTCGTAGACTGTTCCAACTCGCCAGGAGACCGGCGCATAGTCCTGCGCATAGGTCGAGACGACGCCGCTGGTGGCGTTCAGCACGCGGCGGTCCAGCGCGATGTCGTCCAGGCGCGCCCCTGCCACGAGCAACAGCCGCGGCGTCAGGTTGTAGGCGTCCTCGACGAAGACGGCCTTGGATGTCACGTCGGCCCAGGCGTTCTGGCGCGTCGTGAAGTTCGCCGCCGTATCGGTCGGGAAGCGTCCACGCACCGGTGCGAACGGATCGACCGACGGCGCCGTGCCGAACCGGCGGACGGTGAAGAAGTCCGTGCCACTGATCTCCACTCCGAGGGTGAACCGGTTGCGGCGCCCCATCTGCGTTCCGTCGTAGGCGGCGTGAACGCGCTGGTTCCAGATCTGGTGGTCGTGGCTGATCAGCGACGTGGCGCGGTCCAGTCGGCCGGTCGTGCGGTTGAAGCTGTAGTCGTCGGAGCCGCGCCACAGGCGGTCGGAATCATACCAGCTGGTGTCGCTGACCAGCGTCCACCGATCGTTGAGGCGATAGTCCGCGCGAGCGCGCAGCCACAGCGACTGGGAATTCATCAGACTGTCTTCGACGTCGTAGTTTCGAAAGCGCAGGGTCTTGTCCAGCACCAGGCCGGCCGAGCCCGAGACCAGGCCGCTGGGTTCCCGCGCCGCGCTGGCCGCCACCAGGGGCGTGCCGTAGTAGGGGCCCGAGAACCGGTCTTCATAATAGTCCGCCGACATGGTGACGGAGAGGCGCTCATTGGGGCGCAGCAGCACGGCCAGGTTCGCCCCGAAGGCTCTGGATTCGGTGTCTTCGACCCAACCGTCGGCGCGTGAATAGACGACGTCGCCGCGCACCGCGGCCTTGTCGCCCAGCGGCGCGTTCAGATCGCCCGCGAGGCGATAGGCGCCGCGGCTGCCGGCGCTGGCGAACACTTCACCGAAGCGCTTCTCCAGCGTCGGGCGACGTGGCACGAAGTTGATCGCGCCGGCCAGGGCGCCTTCGCCGGAGGTGACCGAGGCTGGGCCCTTGATGACCTCGATGCGCTCGAACGCCCAGGCGTCCCAGTTGCGGACGGCCACGTCGGAATTGGCCATCCGCACGCCGTCGTAGAGATAGTTCACGGCGCGGTGGAAGCCGCGCATCGAAACCGAGCCCACCGAACCTGGAAGATTGCCTGAAGCGACGCCTGGCGCGGCGTTCATGGCCTCGATGGCGGTGCGCAGGCCCTGGGTCTGGAAGTCCTCTTGAGTGAGCACGTCGACGGTGGCCGGGGTTTCGCGTTCGGTCAGTCCCAGGCGGCCCGTGACCTGGGCCGTGGTGTTGAAGGGGCGAGCGGTGACGAGAACGCCGTCGACCGCCGAAGTCTGGGCGTCGTCCAGGATTTCGGCGTGAGCAGCCACGGAAAGACCGGCGCCGATCAGGGCGCTGGTCGCAAGCAGAAGCGATTTCATCTGTAGGATCCTTCGACGCGCGCGGCGTCGCAAGCTGAGCTGAGGGTTAGGGCGCGACAGCGCCTTGGGTCAGGTCAGCTGGATCGGAGGTCCACGGGCGGGCAGGGGCGGGCCGGACAGGCCTCGGCCGGGTGTGACGCTGGCCACGATCGTTGGCGCGTCGCTTTCGATCGCGACGAATGCGACCTCCAGGACCGAAGCGACGACGGGCGGCGGCGCGGCTAGCGCATGAGCGGCGAAGAGGCACGGCGCTTCAGACTTGGCCGGCGCACTCTTGTCGCCTTGCTGCGAAAGCGGCGCGCCCGGCGCGACGCTGAGCATGCCTTCGCCGGTGCAGAGCACGATCGGGAACGGCAATTCGTTGCGTGGGCCGGTCGCGACCATCATCCCGGGCGGGATCAGGACCTTCATGGCGATCGCCAGCACCGCCAACGTCAGACAGACGTGGCGCGCCAAGCGATCCGCGATGGAGAGTCGGCTGGTCACGCGGCTGGCCTATCCCAAGCATCGGGTCTTGTCATGCGTCTGGCTCAACCTGCGCGGCTTGACCGTCGACCCCGGCGCGGCCTAACCCCGACGCGACTGGAGGCAAGCCGCCATGACCGATACCGTCGACGACGCCGAGCTGAACGCCCGCCACAAGGCCAAGATGGCCAAGATCCAGACGGCCCGGACCAAGATGATGGCCGAGCGGCAGATCGAGAAGGGCCTGCTGATCGTCCATACCGGCGCGGGCAAGGGCAAGACCACCGCGGCGCTGGGCATGGTCTGCCGCGCCATCGGCCACGGCCACACCGTGGCGGTGATCCAGTTCGTGAAGGGCGCCCTTCAGACCGGCGAGAAGGTGGTGTTCGACGCCTTTCCGGATCAGGTCGAGTTCCGGCCGATGGGCGAAGGTTTCACCTGGGACACCCAGGACCGCGCCCGCGACATCGCCGTGGCTCGTGAGGCCTGGGAGGTGGTCAAGGCCCGCATCGCCGATCCGGAGATCGACATGGTGGTGGCCGACGAACTGAACATCGTGCTGCGCTACGAGTACCTGCCGGTCGACGAGGTGGTCGAGGCGATCGTCGCCAGGCCCGAGGGCAAGCACGTGATCGTCACCGGCCGCAATGCGCCTCAAGCTCTGATCGACGCCGCCGACCTCGTCACCGAGATGGCCGTGGTCAAGCATCCGTTCCGCAGCGGCGTGAAGGCCCAGGCCGGCATCGAGTTCTAGCCAAACTGAAACCGGATCTGGAACCGCGTAGCGGCGTCGACGCCGCTCGGCGGTTTGGGGAAGGGGCCTGCGCGCTTGACGGTGTCCAGGGCTAGACGGTCCAGCATCGGGTCGCCGCTGGTGCGGACGATCTCGATGTCGCACGGTGCGCCGTTGGCCATCAGGTGAAAGCCGACCATGGCCCCGCCGATCAGGCGTGCGCCCGGCGGGCGACGGGCCATGATCATCCGCCAGACTTGCTCTTGATAGGCCTTCAACGCCGTATCCTCGGTCGGGACCGGAGCCTTGGCGGCGATCTTGGCCGGCGCCGACGGCGCGAACGATGTCGGGATCGGCATAGGCGCGATCTGATCGTTCAGCGCCGGGACGCTTGCCTGCGTTGGTATCGCGGCCGTCGGGGCGGTCTCGGCCTTGGTTAGCTTGGCAGGCTTGGGGTCGTCCGCCGGCCGCGGGCCGTGCCGCGCCTTGAGAGCGGGCGAGGGCGTGGGGCGCAGGGGTGCCGGCGGCGGCGCGACTAGATCGGGCGAGACCAAGGTCACCACGATGTCCGGCGCCGTAGGGGCCTGGGGCGGAGGCGAGCGCTCGAAGGTCACCAAGGCCAACTGCGCCGCCACGATCCCACAGGAGGACACGAAGGCGGCGCCTTTGGGCAGCAGCACCCGCCGGCACCAGCGTTCCGTGGCCATGACGGTGGCGGCGGTCATGGTCAGAACCTCGCGCTCAGGCCGATGTCGATCGAACGGCCACGACCGGGCGTCTGGCGTAGCAGGCCGCTTGCGCCATAATCGCCCAGTGAGGCTCCGCCCAGCGGCAGGGCGTAGCTGCGGTTGGCCAGGTTCTCGACGTCCAGGCTGAGCTTGATTGTCTTCCACTGGTAGGCGGTGCGGACGTTCAGCAGTTGGTAGGCTGCGGTCTTGCGCTCGTTGCGGGTGGCGTCGACGCGGTCCTTGTCGGCGACCAGCTCCAGCTCGACCTCGCTGGTCCAAGGGCCCTGGACGTGCTCCAGGCTCAGGCGGCCGTTCAGCGGGGCTTGGCGATACAGCGAGCCGCCGTCGGTGCGGTTTTCGCCGCGCAGGGCGCTGACGGCGGCCTTGGCGCGCAGCTGGCCCCAGGCGTCGCTGGACCACAGCCCGGTCTCGCCAGACACGTCGACACCGTAGAGGCGGGCGGCGACATTGGCGAACTGCAGCTGCACGAAGCCGCTGGGCTGGCCCGTCATGTTGGTCAGATCGGCGATCTTGCGCGCGTCGATATAGTCGTCGACGCGGGTGAAGAACGGCTCGATCTTCAGTCGCCAGCCTTGCTCGCCGCCCCCTGAGAACTGCGCGGCGGCGCTGAAGGTGTCGGCCTTCTCGGGCGTCAGGTCCAGATTGCCGACATAGCCGTTGCCATCGCCGTACCAGCCGATCATCTGGCTGGACATCGCCCCGCGCCCCCAGGCGTACAGCTGGTAGAGATTGGGCGACTGGACCTTGCGGGCATAGCCGAGCTCCAGGATTACGCCGGGCTGCGGCGCGTAGCGAAGCAGGACGGTGGCGGCCCAGTTGCTGTCATCGTGCTTGCGGTCGGCGGCGTTGAAGGCCGCCGCGGCCATGGCGTCCTTCATGCTCATCATGCCGGTGGAATAGGGCTGCACAGCGCCCGTGTTCATCGACACGGCGTCGTGGCGCAGGCCGAGGACGCTGGTCAGGGCGTCGCTCCAGCGCGAGTCCAGCTCGGCGAAGACGCCGAAGCGATCGCGGCGGCCGTCATTGACGTTCAGATAGGCGTTGGGGCCCATCATCATGCTGCCCGCCACCGCCGGCCAGACGTCGTTCAGGCCCTGATGGTGAAATTCGCTGCCGACCCGCAGGGTCTGGCGCGCATCCAGAACAATGTCCGCCTTGGCGATGACTCCGCTGGACTTGACCGTGGTGTTCATCGGCATGCCGCCGTCGGCGTCGCCGCCCTTGTCGTCCAGGAAGTTCATCTTGTGGCGGACGTCGCGGTGATAGGCCGTCACGTCGGCAAAGCCCCAGCCGAACACGCCCTGATAGCGGCCGGTGACAGACCAGGACTGGTTGTGGGTCATGTCCATCCACTGGTTGGGGAAGCCCTCGTAGGGCGAGTAGTCCAGGGTGGTCTTAACCGTGAACAGGCCCACGCCCGTGCGGCGGGCCAGGGTCAGGGCGTGGCCGGTCTTGGCGTACTCGGTGGAGCGCACGCGGCCGTCGCCCGAGCCGCCCTTGTAGTTGCGGGCCTTGGCGACCGAGCCGGCATAGCTGGCGCTCCAGCGGTCGTCGGCCCAAGTCGCCTGCGCCGCGCCGCCGACCGCGTCGTCATTGCTGCGGTAGAAGCTGGAAGCCTCGCCCGTCACCAGGGTCTTGCCCGGCTCGGCGAAGCGCGGATCGGCGGTTCGGGCGGCGATGATCCCGCCGATATTGTCGCCGCCCAGGCTGACGGGCGAGACGCCCTTCATGACCAGCACCGACTGCAGGGTCTGCGGGTCCACATAGGACAGCGGCGGGTTCATGAAGTTGGGGCAGGCCATGTCGACCGGCGCGCCGTCGATGGTGACGACGATACGATCCTCGCCCAGGCCCCGGATCGCGGGCAGGCTGGAGAAGCCGCCAGCCCCTTGGGCGGCGACGCCGGGGACTGCGCGCAGGATCTCGGCCACGTCGCTGGAGGCGGTGTGGCGATGCTTAAGCGCATGGTCGACCGTCTGGCTTGAGAGATTGCCGCCGTCGGTCAACGGCTCGGCGGGGGCGGCTGCGATGTCCACGTCGCGCAGCTGCAAGGTGGTCTGGGCCAGGGCCGGCGCCGCGGTCAGGGCGAAGGCGATGGCGAGCCAGGAGGGCGAGGCGGCGAGGGCGGCGATGCGGATCATGGAGACACCTGGCGCACGAGATTGTGCGGTCTTTTCTGAAGGTTGCGGGCGTTTCTCCGCCCTGACTGGGACGTTAGAACCCGCCCGCGCGCGAACGTTGTGCCGGCGCAACGAGCGCGCGGGGCGGAGCCCTTAAGGCGTCTGTCGGGCAAGGGCCGATTGGAGCGCTATCGAAAGGCTGTCTTCCAGAAGCGGCTTCTCGACCAGATGCGCTCGACGGCGCTGGGCCAGGCGCACGAGGTCGGCGGTTGGGTGAGTGGCGGTCAGCAGGATGGCGGTCGCTGGATCCTCGGACCGGATGCGTTGGACCAGGGGCGCGGCGTGAATGGCCGGCGGGGCGTGGCCGATGATGACGGCGTCGTGGTCGGCGGCGTCCAGGCGTTTCAAAAACTGAGCCGGATCGCCGAAGGCTTCGATGCGATAGCCCTCCAGAGCCAGGGAGAAGCAGAGCGCCTGACGAAGCGCGGCGTCCTGGTCCAGAAGCAGGACGCGCGGTGCGGCGGCACGGAGCTCGGACATGGACGGCCTTCGAGAGCGCGGAGGGCGGGAACGAGCAGGGCCCGCCCATCCGATCGGATGGACAGGCCCTGGGCAGGCGGGATTGCGGGCTAGGCGGCGATCTTCCAGTTAGGCTGGAGCTCGACGTGCGGCGGGCAGGGGGCCACCTCGCCGGCGGGCAGGCCGCACAGCTCGTTGGCGAAGCCGTGGTTGACGTCGCGGTGGTGGGCCTCGTCGGCGCGGACCACCTCGACCACGTCCCGCAGGGTGCTGCCGGCCGGCAGGTTCCAGTAGTCGAGGGCGATCTGCGGCGCGGCGACGTTCTCGCTGCGGCCTTCGTCGATCTCAGCCAGGTAGTGGGTGTAGCTGACGACCGCTTCTTCCTCGAAGTAGCCGACCACGCGGTGAGCGGTCTTCGAGCTGACCAGGTAAAGGCCGAAGAAGAAAAGGTAGAACACCCACTGGGCGGCGACGACGACGAAGCGCTCGAACAGGGTCGGCTTGGCCACCTCGATGAAGGTCATCAGGTGCATGCGCTCGTTTTCGGCCTCGTCCATCAGGGTCTTGATCCAGCCCTTGTCGCCTTCCATGCGGCGCAGGCACTTGAGGTGGTTCAGCGTGGCGCCGACCATGCCGGGGACGGCGGCGACGGTTTCCAGGACCACGGCCCGGTGGCCGTAGCGCTTGGCGAAGAAGGTGTCGGCGCAGAAGCGCAGGGCCTTCACGAAGCCGAAGGCGACGACGTCCGAAGCGCCCTTGGGCTGATGGTGGACGTCCAGATTGATTTGCGGGCCAGTCATGGTCTGAGACCTTTGCTACGGAGGACGGTCTTCAGGGCCGTCCGTTGCGATGGGGTCTTGATACGACTGGCCCTGGCGTCGCAAAATTCTGGTCTCATCCTAAGGGGAATCCCTGAGGCCGCCGCGGAGCACAGATCATCGCCGAGTTCACGCCATCACGCCGAGATCCCACGCGGGAATGGGCGATGGTCGCGGGCATCGTCGCGGGGCTGATCGGGGCGGGCGCCGTCACGCGCCTGTTCTTCGAGCCGTTGCTGGGCGAGCGGGGCCTTTATCTCTTCTTCTTCCCGGCCGTGGTGGCGGCCGCCGCCTATCGCGGCGCGCTGGGCGGTCTGGTCGCCTGCGCCGTCGGGACGGTCGCCCTGCTGATGCTGAGCGCGCGCCACCACGGCCTGGATCCGGGCGACTGGGTCGGGGCGGGGCTCTATGTCGCCGTCAGCGGCGTCATCGCCTACGGCGGCGAGCGTTTCCGCGTGGAGCGTCGGCGGACCCAGGCGGTGGCGGAGGACTTGCAAGTGCGCGAGGCGCACCTGGCCTCGATCCTGGACACCGTGCCCGACGCCATGGTGCTGATCGACGAGGCTGGGCTGGTGCGCTCGTTCAGCTCTACGGCCGAGCGCCTGTTCGGCTGGACTGCGGCCGAGATGCAGGGCCAGAACGTCAGTCGCCTGATGCCCGAGCCAGACCGAGGCCGCCATGACGGCTACCTGCAACGCTACTACGCCACTGGCGAGCGTCGGATCATCGGCCTGGGCCGCGTGGTCATCGGCGAGCGCAAGGACGGCTCGACCTTCCCGATGGAGCTGGCGGTCGGCGAGATCCGCACCGGGCAGGGACGGTTCTTCACCGGCTTCGTGCGCGACTTGACCGAGACGCAGGCGACCCAGGCGCGCCTGCAGGACCTGCAGGGCGAGCTGGTGCACATGGCCCGTCTGACCTCGATGGGCGAGATGGCTTCGGCCCTGGCGCATGAAATCAACCAGCCGCTATCGGCCATCGCCAACTATCTGAAGGGCGGCCGGCGGTTGCTGGAGGACCCCGAGCTGGACCGCGGCCTGCTGTCCCAGGCCTTGGACAAGGCTGGCGAGCAGGCGCTGCGGGCCGGGGCGATCATCCGCCGCCTGCGCGACTTCGTAGCCCGGGGCGAGACCGAGAAGGCCTTCGAGAGCCTCAAGCGCCTGGTCGAGGAGGCCGCCGCCCTGGCCCTGATCGGGGCGCGTGAGCTAGGGGTGGACGTCCGCTTCCACTATGATCCCGATGTCGATCAGGTGCTGGTCGACCGGGTCCAGGTGCAGCAGGTGCTGGTCAACCTGATCCGCAACGCCGTCGACGCCATGGAAGACGCGTCCCGGCGCGAGCTGATGATCAGCGTCGGGCGGCTGGACGACCACGCCCTGGTCACCGTCGCCGACACTGGCCCCGGCATCGCGCCGGCGATCGCCGAGAACCTGTTCTCGCCGTTCGTGACCACCAAGCGCACCGGCATGGGCGTGGGCCTGTCGATCTCGCGCACCATTATCGAAGCGCATGGCGGCCATCTGTGGGTGGAACCGACCGAAGGCGGCGGGGCGACGTTCAAGTTCACCCTGCTGACCACCGAAGAAGGAGACCTCGACCTTGAGTGAAGGCGTCGTTCACATCGTCGACGACGATGCGGCCATGCGGGACTCGCTGGGTTTCCTGCTGCAGGTCAACCGCATCCCGTTCCGGCTCTATGATTCGGCCGTGGCGTTCCTGGACGACCTGCCGGCCGACGACGGCGGTTGCGTGCTGACGGACGTGCGCATGCCCGAGATGACCGGCATCGAGATGGTGCGCCTGCTGAAGGGCAAGGGCTATCGCTCGCCGATGATCGTCATGACCGGCCATGCCGACGTGCCGCTGGCCATCGAGGCGATGAAGGCCGGCGTCGTCGACTTCCTGGAAAAGCCTTTCGAGGAAGAGGTGCTGCTGCGCGCTCTGCGCTCGGCCCTGGAGCTGGGCCATGTGCAGCATGATCAGGACGTCGCCCTGGCCGAGACCCGACGGCGCGTCGCCACCCTGTCGCCGCGCGAGCGCGACGTGCTCAAGGGCCTGGTCGAGGGCAAGGCCAACAAGGTCATCGCCTTCGACCATGGCATCAGCCCACGAACCGTCGAGATCTACCGCGCCAGCCTGATGACCAAGATGCAGGCGAAAAGCCTGTCTGAACTGGTGCGCATGGCGCTGTCCGTCGAGGTCAGCTGAAGCGGCGGAAGAGCACGTCGTTCTCGAGGGTCACGTGCTCGCGCAGGTCGGTGTCGATCTCGCGGCACAGGGCGTAGAGCGTTCGCCAACTGCCGCAGGCGCCCTCGGGCGGGGTGAAGTCGGTGGTCAGCCGCGCCAGCGTCTCCAGCTGAACGACGACGTCGTCGTGCTCCTCTTCCATGCAGGCGATCGGGCCGGGGGGAACGACGCCGCGGCCCATCATCGGGAAAAGCATCAGCTCCTCCTGCTGCTGGTGCAGTTCCAGGTCGTCGAACATGAACAGCAGGTGCTGCGACAGGCCGACGGGCACGGCCGGATGCTCGGCATGCACGGCCTCGACCCGCCGGGCCAGGCGGACGGCCTCGGGGAACTGCTGGCGGTGGACCTCGTGATAGCGGGAGATCAGGTGCGCGATCAGCGCGCCGGTTTCGAGCTGTTGGGTGATGTCCATCGCGGTCTCCTCTGGCGCTTTATTGGAGCGCAAGACGGGCGCGCGAACGTTGCGCGGCGCCAAGCTTCTCGTCCGCCGCCGGAGCGTTTTGGCCGCGGCCTAGCGGTTGTTGCGTAAGCATTTTTCCGGATAACGCCAGTTTGCGCCCGCGCAACGTCGCAGGCCCCGGACCGGCAGACCGTCTCCCCATCGGCGCTGCTTTGGCGCCCGGGGATAGGAACATGAAAACGCTCGCTCTCTTCGCCACGGCCGCGACCCTGGCCCTGACCAGCGCCGCCGGCGCGGTCGCCGCCACGGCCGACGCGCCCAAGGCCGCCGTCGCCGACACCATTCGCCTGGCCACCGACCTGCCGCCGCCGATCACGCGTCGTACGCCGGCCACGGTGAAGGTCGACCTGATCACCCAGGAGGTGGTCGGCACGCTGGACGACGGCGCGACCTACAAGTTCTGGACCTTCAACGGCAAGGTGCCGGGTCCGATGGTCCGGGTTCGCGTCGGCGACACCGTAGAGGTGGCCATGAAGAACGCCGACGACAGCGAGCACATGCACAATGTCGACTTCCATGCCGTGACCGGCCCCGGCGGCGGTGCGGTGGCGACGATGGCCGCGCCCGGCGAGACCCGCAACTTCACCTTCAAGGCGATGGCGCCGGGCCTCTACATCTACCACTGCGCCACCCCGATGGTCGCCTCCCACATCGCCAACGGCATGTACGGCGCCATCCTGGTCGAGCCCGAGGAAGGCCTGCCCAAGGTCGATCACGAGTTCTACGTCGTGCAGGGCGAGGTCTATACCGACGAGGCGATCGGCACGAAGGGTCTCTTGAACGAGAGCGTCGAGAAGCTGCTCAACGAGCAGGCCGAGTATGTGATCTTCAACGGCGCCTACAAGGCCCTGACCGGCAAGCGGCAGCTGAACGCCAAGGTCGGCGAGACGGTGCGGATCTTCTTCGGCGTCGGCGGTCCCAACAAGACCTCGAGCTTCCACGTGATCGGCGAGATCTTCGACAACGTCTACAATCTGGGTTCGCTGAGCAGCCCGCCGACGAAGGACGTGCAGACCGTCACCGTCGCGCCCGGCGGGGCCACGATCGTCGACTTCAAGCTGGAGGTGCCCGGCAACTATATCCTGGTCGACCACGCCCTGAGCCGCCTGGAACGCGGCGGCGCCGGCATCCTGCACGTCGAAGGCCCCGACGCGCCAGCGATCTTCAAGGCGCCGCCGAACCCGCACACCGGCGGCGGCCACTAACCCTCGAAACCCCGGGGCGGCGAGACGATCGCCGCCCCGATGTCTTTCCGACATCAGGACAATTCCGATGAGACAGCAGGTCCTGCTCGCCCTGGCGAGCGCGGGCGCCTTGGCCATGGGTGCTTCGGCGGCGCAAGCCGCTCCCGAAACCGGCCAGCTCCTGCTTGAGGCGCGTTTGCGGTTCGAGCACTACGAGGCCGACGGCCCCGACGCCGAGGGCGTCACCGAGCGACTGCGGGTGGGCTGGCGACAGCCGATCTCGCGCACCCTGACCGGCCTGATCGAGGTCGAGGCGGTCGGCGCATTCGAGCACGACTATGCCGACGGCGTGCATCCCGCGCCGGGCAAGGCGACCATCCCCGATCCAGCCATTGTGGAGCTGAACCGCGCGCAGATGGACTGGCGGCCCAGCGACAAGGTCAGCGTCGAGCTAGGTCGACAGAGGATCATTCTGGGCAATAGCCGCTTCGTCGGTAACTCGGCCTGGCGGCAGAACGAGCAGACCTTTGACGCGGTGCGGCTGATCGCCCATCCGACCAAGGCCGCGACCCTGACCTACATCTATGCCGACCGGGTCAACCGCTCGCTGGGCCGCAAGTCGGCGCAGGGCGTCTGGCGCGGCGACGTCCATGTCGTCCAGGCCGAGAGCGAACTGGGCGCGCTGGGCAAGGGAACGGCCTACGCCCTGCTGCTGGATTTCGACAACGCCGCGACCCAGTCGTCCAAGACCTTCGGTGTCCGGCTGGCCGGCGCGCGGCCGATCGGCGGGGGCGTCAGCGGGACCTGGGAGCTGGAATACGCCCACCAGAACGACTGGGGTTCGAACCCGCAGCGCTTCTCGCTGGACTACCAACTGGTCGCCGCGGGCCTGAAGACCAAGCGCTCGACGCTGTCGGTCAATATGGAGCGCCTGGAGGGGGATGGCGTCCATGCGTTCCAGACGCCGCTGGCCTCGCTGCACCTGTTCCAGGGCTGGTCGGACGTCATCGGCGCCACGCCGGCCAAGGGTGTGCGCGACGTCTTTCTGCGCGGGGTGACCAGCTTCGGGACGGCGCGTCCAGTCCGGTTGACAGCCGAGGCCCACGACTTCGCCACCACGGTGGGCAGCCAGAAACTGGGCCGCGAGATCGACTGCGCGATCCAGACCACCCTGGCCAAGGGCTGGTCGTTCGAGGTCGGGATGGGGCAGTTCGACAGCCGCGGCCCGACCTATCCGGACGCGACCCGCACCTGGGCCAGCCTGGACTTCAAGCTTTGACGTCAGGCCGGCTCGGCGAGGGCTGTCAGGGCGTCCATGTCGCGGACGATGATCCGCTTGCGCGCGCTGCCCGTCACGCCACGATCGTCCCAGGACGCCAGGGTCCGGCTGACAGTGTGCAGGGTGGAGCCGGCCATTTCGGACAACTCCTGGCGGGTGATCGGGAAATCGATCTCGATCCCCCGCTCGGTGCGCCGTCCAGCCTGCTGGACCAGGCGCAGCAGGGTGTGGGCGATGCGCTGCTCGACCTTCTCGACGGCCATCTCGCCGACGCGGTCTTGCATCTCGAACAGACGGTGGCCGGCCGAGGCGGCCGAGCCCATGGCGATCTCGGGGTAGCGGGCCATCAGCTCGCGCATCGCCGCCACGGTCCAGTAGACCTCGAGGCTCTCGACCACGGTGACGGCGTCGGCTGGGAAAGGCTTGCCCATCAGGGCCGCGACGGTGCCGTACATCTCGCCGGGACCGATGAAGCGGATCACCGACTGGCTGCCGTCCGGGCGGGTCTGGACGATCTTGATCCGGCCATCCAGCAGCGTGTGGCAGGTCGTGCCCGGGTCACCCTGCGAGAACACCACCTTGCCGGGCGGCAAGGTGCGGACCTTGCCGGCGGCCAGGACATCGGCGCGGGCGACGTCGTCCAGATTGCCGAACATGTCGGCGCCGCGAAGGGCTTCGGGCGTGAGGGGGGCGGCCATGAGGCGCATTCCTTGGATCAGCTTGGCCTTTGCCTAGGCGAGCCCGCCGTCCATCTGAATCCCGGAATTATACCTAGGCGCATTCCCCGAATGTCGGTGGCGGGGCCCGGCTTGCTAGGTCGGACGCTCACAACGGGACTTCGCGTATGACCTACACGGCTTTGTCGGACGCTCAGCGGGCGCATGCCGGTCGCAACCTGCCGCGCTACACCAGCTATCCGACCGCCCTGGCCTTCGATCCGGAGCAGGGGAGGTCGGCCGAAGACTGGTTCGCAGCGACGCGCGCCGAGGATCGGCTGTCGGTCTATGTCCACGTGCCGTTCTGCCGCCGGCTGTGCTGGTACTGCGGTTGCAACACCTCGATCGTCCACACCTACGACCGGGTCGGGGCTTATATCGACGTGCTGACGCGCGAGGTCGATCTGGTCTCCCAGAAGCTGGGCGCGCACGACGGCCTGGCGCATCTGCACTTCGGCGGCGGCAGTCCCAACGCTCTGCGCCCCGACGACTTCCTGACGCTCGTTCAGCAGCTGAAGCGCAATTTCGGCCTGCGGGCCGGCGCCGAGGTCGCCGCCGAGCTGGATCCGGGCCTGCTGTCGGACGGCTTCATCGACGCGGCCGGGGCGGCGGGCGTCACCCGCGTCAGCCTGGGCGTCCAGACCTTCGATCCGCGTGTGCAGGAGATGGTCAACCGCATCCAGCCGCTGGACATGGTGGCCCGCGCCGTCGAGCGGCTGCGCACCGCCGGGGTCGGCGGCATGAACTTCGACCTGATGTATGGCCTGCCGGGCCAGACGCCGGAGAACGTCCACGAGTCCGCCCGCCTGGCTGCCCAGATGCGTCCCGACCGGGTGGCGGTGTTCGGCTATGCCCACGTGCCGTGGATGAAGAAGCACCAGGTGATGATCCGCGAGGCGGACCTGGCCGACCTGGACGGTCGCTGGGCCCAGGCCGAGGCCGCCGACGCGGCCCTGACGCAGGCCGGTTACGTCCGCATCGGCCTGGACCACTACGCCCGCGCCGAGGATCCGCTGACGAAGGCGATGACCGAGGGCCGGCTGCGCCGCAACTTCCAGGGCTATACCGACGACCCGGCGCCGGTGCTGATCCCGATCGGCCCGTCGTCGATCGGTCAGTTCCACGAGGGCTTCGTCCAGAACCACACGCCGACCGACGACTGGGCGGCGCGGGTGGTCGAGGGGCAACTGCCGCTGAACCGCGCCTTGCCGGTCAGCGACGAGGACCGCCTGCGAGCGGCCGTGATCGAGCGGCTGATGTGCGACATGACCGTCGACCTGGAAGCCGTCTGCCGAGCGCAGGACGCCTGCGTCGACCAGCTGGCCGGCGATCTCGAGCAGATCGACGTTCTGGCGCGCGACGGCCTGTGCGCTCGCGACGGCGCGGTGATCACCATCCCCGAGGACGCCCGCCGGCTGATGCGCGTAGTGGCCGCGGCCTTCGACGCGCGCCTGCCCAAGACCGTGACGCGGCACGCGAAGGCGGTCTGATCGGGCTTAAGGTTGCTGGCCGACAACGTCCGCCGGAGCTGCCCCGCGCATCTTTCCGGTCAACGCCGCAGGGACTCTCCCGCGGCATTGGGGAAAGCGAGCGATGAACACGCGAAGACTATGGTTCGTCCTCGCCCTGGTTATGGCGGTGTCGTTCACCGTCCTGGGGCTGATGGGACGCGAAATCCACCGACAGGCGCCGCCGATACCGGCCCAGGTGGTCGATCCGGCCGGCCAGGTGCTGGTCACCAAGACCGACATCCAGACCGGCCAACTGGCCTGGCAATCGATGGGCGGCCAGCAGGTCGGCTCCATCTGGGGGCACGGCGGCTATGTCGCGCCCGACTGGTCGGCCGACTATCTGCACCGCGAGTCGGTGGCCTTGCTCGACCTGTGGGCCCAGCGCGACTTCAAGGTCGCCTACGACGCCCTGCAGCCTGAACAGCAGGCCGGCCTGCGCGAGCGCCTGAAGCGCGAGATGCGGACCAACACTTACGACGCCAAGACCGACACGGTAACGCTGAGCGCCGATCGCGCCCAGGCCATGCGCCAGGTGCGGGGGCACTACGAGACCCTGCTGGGCTCGGACCCGTCGCTGGAAAAGCTGCGCGAGCAATATGCGATCGCCAATGGCGCGGTGAAGGATCAGACCCGGCGCACGGCCATCTCGGCCTTCTACTGGTGGTCGGCATGGGCGGCGGGCACGGAGCGTCCCGGCCAGACGATCACCTATACGGCCAACTGGCCGCATGAAGAGCTGATCGGCAACCGGCCGACCACCGCCGCCATCGTCTGGTCGATCGCCAGCATCATCCTGCTGATCGGCGCGGTTGGCGGGCTGGTCTTCTGGCACAGCAAGACCAAGGTCGAGGAGCACCTGCCGGCGCCGGTCCAGGATCCGCTGGCGCTGATGAAGCCCACAGCCTCGATGAAGGCCACGGGCAAGTACTTCCTGACCGTCATCGGCCTGTTTCTGCTGCAGGTCGGCCTGGGCGCGGTGACGGCCCACTACGCGGTCGAGGGCCACGACTTCTACGGCATCCGGATCTCGGAGATCATTCCCTATGCGGTGACCCGCACCTGGCACACCCAGCTGGCCGTCTTCTGGATCGCCACCGCCTGGCTGGCCACTGGCCTCTATGTCGCGCCGATGATCTCGGGCCACGAGCCCAAGGGGCAGAAGCTGGGCGTCGACCTGCTGTGGGTCGCCCTGGTCGTGGTCGTGTTGGGCTCGATGGCCGGCGAGTGGCTGGGCGTTCAGCAGGTGTTCGACCTGAAGACCAACTGGTGGTTCGGTCACCAGGGCTGGGAATATGTCGACCTGGGCCGCTTCTGGCAGATCCTGCTGTTCGTGGGCCTGATGAAGTGGCTGGTGCTGGTCGGTCGCGCTCTGTGGCCGGCCCTCAAGGTCCCGTCGGACAGCAAGCCGGTCCTGTGGATCCTGTTCCTGTCGACCATCGCCATCGGCCTGTTCTATGGCGCGGGCTTCATGTGGGGCAAGCACACCCACATCAGCATCGTCGAGTACTGGCGCTGGTGGGTCGTCCACCTGTGGGTCGAAGGCTTCTTCGAGGTGTTCGCCACGGCGGTCATCAGCCTGCTGATGGTCAAGCTGGGCCTGGTCCGGGCCAAGACCGCCAACGGCGCGGTGCTGTTCGGGACCATCGTCTTCCTGTTCGGCGGCGTGCTGGGCACCGCCCACCACTGGTACTTCGCCGGCACCCCGGTCTCGGTGATCGCCATCGGCTCTGTGTTCTCGGCCCTCGAGGTCGTGCCGCTGGCCCTGATCGGCGCCGAGGCCTACGAGACCTTCCGCCACACCAAGGCCGCCCCGTGGGTCGCGACCTATCGCTGGCCGATCTTCTTCTTCGTGGCGGTGTCGTTCTGGAACCTGCTGGGAGCCGGCGTCTTCGGCTTCATGATCAATCCGCCGGTCAGCCTGTATTTCATCCAAGGCCTGAACACGACGGCCACCCACGCCCACGCCGCGCTCTTCGGGGTCTACGGCATGCTTGGGATCGGCCTGCTGCTCTTCTGCTTCCGGGGCCTGGCGCGCCACGAGGCCTGGGACGACCGCCTGCTGGCCTGGACGTTCTGGCTGCTGAACGGCGGCTTAGCGATGATGATCTTCCTGTCGCTGCTGCCGGTCGGCGTGGTCCAGGCCATCGCCAGCATCGAGCATGGCATGTGGTACGCCCGCTCGCCGGCGGTGATCCACTCGCCGCTGGTCCAAACCCTGGTCTGGATGCGGGTGCCCGGCGACATCGTCTTCGCCGGCGGGGCGTTCACTCTGGCCGCCTTCGCCGCCAAACTCCTGATCGGTTCGCGCCGGTCCGCCGCCAGACAACCGAAGGAGGCAGCCATCCCGGCCGAATGATGAGACGAACCTGAACACCGAGAGCGGCCGGACACCTTGCGGGTCCGGCCGCTTTCTTTTGAGCTCTAGAGGCCCAGGGCGCTCTTCAGCTTGCTGCCGGCATAGGCTTCGGCGTCCTTGGCGTCGGCCACGACCGGGCCCATGCCGAAGAACTCGTGGGTAACGCCGGCATACTCCTTGAGATCGGTCTGCACGCCGGCGGCCTTCAGCTTGTCGGCCAGGTTGGCGCCGTCGTCGCGCAGCGGATCGATTTCGGCCAGGATGATCGTGGTCGGCGGCAGGCCGGCCAGATCGGCGCCGACCAGATTCAGGCGCGGATCGGTCGCCTGGGTTGGATTGGCCAGGGTGTTGGTGAAGAACCAGGCCAGCATCGGTGTGTTCAGCGGCTTTGCGGTCGCCTTGGAGACCTTCGAGCCGGTGGCCATGTTGCTGTCGGCCACCGGATAGACCGCGATCACGGCCTTGGGCGCTGCGAGCTTCTGGTCGCGGGCGGCGATGGCGACATTGACGGCCATGTTGCCGCCGGCGCTCTCGCCAGCCACCGCGACGCGGGTCGGATCGCCGCCGAAGCTCTTGGCGTTCGCTAGCACCCACTTGTAGGCGGCGATGGCGTCATCATGGGCGGCCGGGAACTTGGCCTCCGGCGCATGACGGTACTCGATCGAGACGACGATCGCGCCGCTTTCCTTGGCCAGGCTGCGCGCGCCGCCGTCATAGGTGTCGAGGTCGGCGATCACCCAGCCGCCACCGTGTATGTAGAGCACCACCGGCGTGTTCGTCCCGGCTCCAGCCGGCGTATAGACGCGCGCCTTCTGCGAGCCGGCGGCCGAAGCATACGTAATGTCCTTGGTGGTCACCGAGGTGTCCGGCGCCAGGCCCTTCTCGGTCATCAGCGCCTTGACGGCGTCGGCCGGGGTCGGTTGAGCGCGGGCTTCGGTCGGGGACAGGGTCTCGATCGGTTTGCCGCCCAGCGAGGCCAGTTTGTCCAGCACTGCCTGCATATCAGCGTCGGCCTTGCCCGCCTCGGTCGTCTGGCTGGCGGCTGCGGGCGTATCGCCGGTCGTCTTGTTCTCCTCGGTCTTGGGAGAGCAAGCCGTGACGGCCAGCGCGAGGGCCGAGGCGGCGCCGACGAGCGCGAGGGAACGAGCATTCATGGAGCGGGACCTTCCTGTCCTGGGGCGTCCGCAGGTGCGGATGGACATGGCCAATGCGGCCGGAGGTCATTGAGTTCCTGAGCTTATCCAGTGGCGCTTGGCGAGAAAGGCCGCGTCTCCGGCGCAGCGATCGGACCGCGCCGGAGACGCTCGCGTCGGCCCCACAAGCCGAGCGGAGATCGTGACGCCTCAAGGGGAGGAGCGACGTCACAAGTAAATCCTATTCAATAAGTAGGTTTTTGGTCGATGGAGATTTTCTGAGATCGCTCGCAGGTCTCGCGCGATCGCTGGCGCGAGACCCTCGTCGAGCCGGCCGGCGGCTAGAAGTCCGCCGAGATCGTGAACTGGATCGTCCGCGGCGACGCTGGCCGGAAGCTGGCTGGCGTGTTCACCGTGGTGCTGATCGTGCCCAGATAGTCCTTGTCGAACAGGTTATCGACATTGACCCGCGCCTTGACCTGGCTGAACGGGCCCGCCGCGAAGCCGTCGCCGATGTCGATATAGGCGTTGACGATCGTGTAGCCGCCGACGCTCTCGCTGTTGATGAAGTTGGTGAAGCGGCTCTCCAGGTGACGGGCTGAGACGTTGACCAGCAGGCCGTCGAACGGCTCCAGCGTCACGCCGCCCTGGACAACCCAGTCGGGGAAGTCGGGCACCTTCTTGCCGGCGATGGGCAGGGTGGCCGGGGTCGCCGTGGTGCTGGCCCGGTAGTTCAGCACGTCGTCCTGGAACTTGGCGTCGTTGTACGAGACGTTGGCGTTGAAATAGGCCCGACCAGCGAAGATTTCGGGCTTCCACTGGCCGCTGAATTCGACGCCCTTGGCCTTCACCGCCCCGACGTTCTGGAAGAAGGTCTCGGTCACGCCGCCGCCGCCGGGCACCAGCGAGGCGAAGGATTGCAGCCGGTTCTTGAACTCGGTCTGATAGGCCACGATCGAGGCGTTGAACGTCCGGTGGTTGGCGCGGTAGCCGATTTCCCAGTTGGTCGAGGTCTCGGGCTCGGGCGCGGCCACGGTCGGGCTGGCGGCCGAGAAGATGTCGTCGGCGCCGCGTGGCAGGGCCATGTTCTCAGAGTAAGAGGCGAAGACCTGGTCGCGGCCGGTGACGTTGTACACCCCGCCCACCTGCGGCAGGAAGCTGTCCTTCCAGTTGGCTTTCAGGATCGGGTGGCGACCGTTGATGTAGTCGGCCGGGTTGCGATAGCCGGCGATCTTGTAGTCGATGTCCGTGGCCTTGAAGCCCAGCTCCAGCTTCAGCTTGGAGTCCAGCAGGGTGAGGGTGTCCTTGACGAAGAACTGCTTGGTTTCGCGCAGGGACTTGTAGTCACGCTGGGCGTGGACTCGCTCGTTGAACAGGGGCGCGCCGTCGGGGTGGCCATTCTCGACGTTGTAGCGGTTCTGGGTGCGGTGATAGTCGTCGTTCTCGACCCAGAGGCCGGCTTCGATCTTGTTGAAGCCCAGATGCCAGGAGACCTTGGCGGTCAGGCCCTGGCGGATGCCGTCGACGCCGGACAGGCCGTACTGGATGCCGCGCGGGGCGACGATGCCGGCCACTCTGCCGATCTGGGCCCTATGGCTGGCGTCGGAGGTGCCATAGGCCTCGGGGGAGACGCCATAGCCGCCCTTGTCTTCGTAGTAGGCGGTAGTCGTCAGGTCGACATTGTCGCTAATCGGCGTGTTGAGGGTCAGACCGTAGAGGTGGTCCTTTCGCTTGTTGACCGCGAACTTGTAGTATTGGGCGTAGTTGGCGTTCGAATAGGTCGGACCGGTCGCCGTCGCGGGGAGGTTCGTCCCGGTCTCCGCCGTGCCGGCTGCGCCCGGATTGGGAATATAGCCCAGATAGGCGAAGTTACGGCCTTTGCGGCCGAAGATGTCGCCGGTCACGCTGTTGTACTGAGCCAGCGTGATCGACGGGCTATCATAGTCGAAATAGTCATTATGGACGGTCTGGAAACTGATGTCGCCGCCGTTGGGTAGCTCGTAACGCAGCTTGCCCTCGATATGTTTGCGATCGATGTCGCCGGGGCCGCGCCAGAGGTCGCCCTTGATCCACGAGCCGCTGACATAGCCCGACACCGGGCCGATCTTGCCCGACTCCAGTCGCAGGAAGCCGCGGCGAAGGGCGTTGCTGCCCAGGGTGCCGCTGACGGAGCCGCCGGCCTCCGCGGACGGGGCCTGAGTGAAGTAGTCGACGATCGGGCCCAGCGAGGCGTAGCTGGGCAGGGCGACGTCGCCCGCGCCGGCCGAGGCGGTTACTCGCAGCAGGTTCTCGTTGTCGACATAGCGATAGATCGGGCTGCCGCCGAACTGGTCGCTGCGGCCCATGGGGATGTTGTCCAGCAGGAAGCCGATTTGCTGGAAGTTGAAGGCGCGCACCGAGACCGAATTGCCGAACTCGTACATGCCCAGGGCGTCATTGGCCTGGACGTTGAAGCCAGGCAGGGACTCCAGCATCTTCAGGCCGGTGACGCCGGCGGGCGCCGAAAGCAGCGCCTCGCGGGTGATCGAGACCGTGGCGGTGGCGTGGTCGGTGCCGATGGCGACGCTGGCCTCCGACAGGCGCTTGCCGGTGACGACGACGGAGTCGAGCTCGGTCTTGTCGGTTTCCTGAGCCAGGACCGGCGTCGCGCCTCCCAGCACGGTTGCGGCCAGAAGGAGCGCGCGAAGGCGCGGCGCAGCTTTACGGAAGGTCATCACGATCCCCAATCTTTATTGACTGAGGAGGAGCGTCGTGGATCAGCGTTCGGTAGGTAAATTCATAATTTCTGATTTCAAAGAATAGATAACTTAAGTCGAAGTGGCGAGCATTCGTGTCCATTTTGTGAACATCGATTATGCTTATGAGCTCTGATTATAAGTAAATGCCTATCGCGCGGCCCGAGGTGTTCGGTCGCGATCCTTCTGCTCTGTGGCGGCATTGAGCGAAGCATTCGCTCGCGCGGTCAAGGCGGCGTGGCGGACGGTGCGTCGCGCGGCGCCGTTCTGCGAGCAATCGCGGCGCCAGGCGCCTAGCTTCGGCCCAATCCAGCCAGGGTCGCGGCGGCGACGGCCGCGACCTGCCCGCGGATGTCCGGTACGGCCGTGATCTCCCAGAAGGCGCCGCGCGTGGCGGGGCCGACGGCCAACAGGGTGGGGGAGGCGACGCCCGAGACGTCACGGACCCGGTTATCGTCGTCGACGTCCAGGCCCAGGCGCAGCGGGTCGGGACGGGCCAGGCCTCGGCGCAACAGGTCCTTCAGCAGCGCATCCGTCGACGCCAGGACATCGCCAGTGGGGCCGGTGCAGTTGATCACCGCCACGGAGCGCGCGACATAGTTCTGGCGCTTGCCCCGTCCGCGCCACTTGGCCAGCACCAGGCCGTCGGGCTGCTTGCCGATCTCGCGGATCTTGCCGGCGGCGACATGCAATTGGCCGCTAGCGCGCATCTGGCGGATTCGCGCGGCCACGGTCGGGGCCAGGCGGTGGCGGTGCACCTCCCAGAAGGGCCTCGCATGGCGCAGGAAGGCTTTCTTCTCGGCGACGGACCAATGCCGCCAAAGCGCCTGGGTCGCTGGGCGGACGGCGTCGATGGCGGTGCGCCAGCCGTGCTCGTCCGCCGCGCGCCGCAGCCAGGCCGTGGCCTCTAGTGGCGACAGATCTGACGGTGGCGGATCCAGGGGCGAGGCGGGCGGCGGCGTGCGATCGTGCTCTAGCGGCAGCAGTCCGCGGCGTGACAGGGCCATGATCGGCCTGCCTCTATGAGCGTCGTCAAGCGACAGGGCGACGTCGATCATGGTCAGGCCCGTGCCGATCAGCATCACCGGGCCGGGCGGAAGGGTCTCGGAATTCCACCGCCAGGGGTCAGGTATGTAGTCGCCGGTTGCGGCGAACGCATCGTCGATGCCCGGGGGGCGGGCTGGCGGCGGATTGCCAAGGGCCAGGACGACGGCGTGGACGGTGACGGCGCGGCCCATGGCGCACTGCAGCCGCCAGCCGTCGCCGCCGGGCTCGAGGCCGACCACGGCGTCAGGCGTGACCACCAGCCTGCCGGCTCCGTCCGGCCCCTCGGCGATCTCGGCCACCTGGCTCTGGATGTAGCGGCCGTAGTCGGCGCGGGTGGCGAAATCGGTTGCGCCCAGATGCAGCCCTTCGGCCGACAGCCAGTCGACGAAATGACCCCGCTCGCCCGGCCAGGCGCTCATATTGCCGGCCCGCACGTTCAGTCGATGGTGCGGGTTGTGGGTCGCATAAGCCGCGCCCAGCCCGACCGGCACGCGCCGCTCGAACAGGATCACCTTCACGTCCGGCGAGCGGCGCAGAAGGTTCAGGGCGGTCATGACGCCGCTGAAGCCCGCACCGATCACGGCGACGACGGGGGCTGGCGGGTGGGGCATGCGGGATACTCTATCGGCTTACTGGGAGTTTTCGGCGATCGCTTGGCGCGTGGCAAGCTGTCAGATGCGGCCGATCCAGTCGGGGGCCGCCTGGAACAGGATCGCCACCGCCGCGACGGCCGCGCCCAAGGAACCCAACCGTTCGCGGAACGCCTTTTCCGGCGGCGCTTGAGCCGCGCCGCGCCAGCAACCGATGACGAGGACAAGGGCCATCCCGAAGCAGCTTGCGGTGGAGACGTCGTGAAGGGTGTGGAGCGTCTGTGGCTTCATCGCCCTGATCGCATCCAGGCTGGGGACGGCGTAGACGAGGCCGAAGTGCAGCAGCCAGATGGCGAGGCCGCCCAACATGGTGCTCCAGCCGCTCATGGCGCGGCCAGGGCCAGCAGGCGCGGCAGGCATAGCAGCACAAGCCCCTGGGCGGCGACATAGGCCAGGAACAGTCCGATCAGCTGCATCGTCGCCGGCCGGTCGGAGCCGACATAGCCGAACGCCCAGCGCAGCACGACGTACAGCGCCATCAGGGCGCTGACCCCGACGAAGAAGCCTTGCCAGGCGTGCATGGCGTAGACGATCGCGCCTTGGGCGCTCATCGACGCTTTCAGGCCCGCCTCGCGCCAGCCGTTGAGGTCCAGGCCCCACGCCGCTGCGACGGCGGCGCCGGCCAGCACCATCAGCAAAGTCGCCAGTAGTGGGCGCTTCATCATGCGGTTGGCCAGCCAGGCTAGGGCGATGGCCGCCAGGTTCAGGCCGCCAGTCGTTAGGGCTGGCAGTAGGTTCACGGGCGCGGGCCACGGCGCTGTCGACCGGCTCCACAGGAAGACATAGGAGAAGACGCTCATCGCCAGCACCATGCCGGCGACCACCAGGGTGATGACCATCGCCCACCAGCCGGTGCTGGTCGGGCCGCTGTCATAGGTCTTGAGCTGGATACCCGCGCCGACATCGACCTTGGCCTGGGGCAGGGGGTGATCCAGGAACCAGCACCAGCGGATCACGCAGACGATCGCCAGCACGGCGCTGATCACCGAGGCGGCATAGGCCTGGATCGTCAGCAGCAGGAAGAACCCCGCCGTGAACACCGCCGCCCAGACGTGCCAGCCCGACGGCTTGGGCATTGGCAGCAGGTGCTGCGGCTCGGCGTTCAGCGGGCTGGTGACCAGAGTCTCGCGGCCGCCGGTCGGCGCGCCGGGCAGGAAGTAGCGACCGGCCACGACGTCACGCGCCAGGTTCTTCTGGTCCCAGACTGGATAGAGCGAGGTCACCACCGGGATCGAGCGGATCGAATAGAGCTCGGACGGCAGCCACTCCAGCCCGCCGCCATTGTAGGGGTTGCCGGCGCTGGCCCCGAACGGGCGGAAGTTGCGGCACATGTCGATAATCCAGACCAGCACCCCGACGGCGAACAGGAACGCTCCGACAGTCGAGATCAGGTTGGGGATCTCAAGATCCCGGCCCGGCGCATAGGTCCAGACCCGGCGCGGCATGCCCATCAGGCCCGACAGGTGCATGGGCAGGAAGGCCAGGTGCATGCCGGCGAACATCAGCCAGAACACCCACCGGCCCAGGTGCTCGCTGAGCGGCCGGCTGGAGCTCATCGGGGTCCAGTAGTAGATCGCCGCGAACAGCGGGAAGACCATGCCGCCGATCAGCACGTAGTGCAGGTGGGCGACGATGAAATAGGTGTCGTGGGCCTGCCAGTCGAACGGGACCATGGCCGCCATCACGCCGGTCAGCCCGCCCATTACGAAGATCAGCAGCGAGCCCAGCACGAAGAGGCCGGGCGTGTTGAACTTCATCTTCCCCGAGGCCACCGTGGCGATCCACGAGAAGACCTGCACCCCGGCGGGCAGGCTCACCGCCATGGAGGCGGCCGAGAACACGCCGATCGCGGTCCCGGGCATGCCCGTAGTGAACATGTGGTGCGCCCAGACCCCGAAGCTGATGAAGCCCGTGGCCAGGAAAGCCAGCACCACCATCCAGTGGCCGACCAGCTTGGTCTGCGACACGGCCGCCACCATGGTCGACATCGCGCCCGCCGCCGGCAGGAAGATGATGTAGACCTCCGGGTGGCCGAAGAACCAGAAGAGGTGCTGCCACAGCATCGGGTCGCCGCCGCGCGCCGCGTCGAAGAACGGCCAGTTCAACGCCCGCTCCAGTTCCAGCAGGGTGGTGGCCAGGATCACCGAGGGGAAGGCGATGATGATCATGCCGGCGAAGACCAGCATGGCCCAGGCGAAGATCGGCAGCTTGTCCAGGCTCATGCCCGGAGCCCGGGTCTTGAGCACCCCGACGATGATCTCGATGGCCCCGGCGATGGCCGAGATCTCGATGAAGCCGATGCCCAGGAGCCAGAAGTCGGCGTTGATCCCCGGCGAATAGGTGGTCGAGGTCAGGGGCGGATACATGAACCAGCCGCCATCCGGCGCCAGGCCGAAGAAGATCGAGCAGAAGAACGCCAGTCCGCCGATCAGATAGGCCCAGAACGCGTAGGCCGACAGGCGCGGGAAGGGCAGGTCGCGCGCGCCCAGCATCTGCGGCAGCAGCAGCACGCCCAGCGCCTCGACCGCGGGCACCGCGAAAAGGAACATCATCACCGTGCCGTGCATGGTGAAGACCTGGTTGTAGGTCTCCTGCGACAGCACGCCCTGCAGCGGCAGGGCCAGCTGGGTGCGCATGACCAGGGCCAGCACGCCGGCCAGCACGAAGAACAGCATGGCCGCGCCGACGTAATAGACGCCGACATAGTTGTTGTTGATCACCGTGATCCACTGCCAGCCCTTGGGGCCGCACCAGATCTCCTCAAGCGCCTCGACCTCGCCCTTGGGCCGGCGGCCCTTGGTCGGGAAGCGATCGTAGAGCGTGCGGTCGAAGCCGGTTTCCGAGGGCTCTTCGACGGCGCTCACTTCAGACTCTCGAGATAGCTGGAAATGGCGCGCAGCTCCGGACCCGTCAGGACGGGGTAGGCCGGCATGCGGTTGCCGGGCTTGATGGCCTGGCTGTCGGCGATCCAGCCGGCCATGGTTCCGGCATTGTTGGGCAGCACGCCTGCGCCCAAAGTCTGGCGGGATCCGACATGGGTCAGGTCCGGCCCGGCGACGCCGTTGGCGGAGGTCCCGCGCACGGTGTGGCAAGCCCCGCAGCCGGCGCGATCGAAGGCGGCCGCGCCGGTGCTCTGGACGGGCACGATAGCTGGTCGGCTGGTCTGAGCCCGCCAGCGTTCATAGTCCTCGGGCGCATGAGCGACGACGACGAAGGCCATCAGGGCGTGGGCGCCGCCGCAATATTCGGCGCACTGGCCGGCATAGGTCCCGGGCTTGTCGGCCTGCAGGCGCAGCACGTTGCGACGGCCGGGGATCATGTCCAGCTTGCCCGCCAGGCGCGGCACCCAGAAGCTGTGGATGACGTCGGTGGTCTCCAGCTCGAAGGCGATCGGGCGGCCGACGGGGATGTGGATCTCGTTGGCGTCCTGGAACGCCTCGCGGCCCGTCTCGTCCAGATAAGCCACACGCCACCACCACATCTCGCCGGTGACCCGCACGCGCAGGTCGCCCGGTTGGGGGGCTTCGGCCAAGCGGTTGGTCAGCGACAGGCCCCAGATCAGCAGGGCGCTCAGCACCACCAACGGAAAGCCCAGGCCGGCGATCCAGATCAGCGTCTCGCCGCCCAGCTTGCGGCGCCAGGCGGTCGGGCCGAACAGCGCCACGCCCAAGGCGACCAGCACCACGAGCGTGACCCCGGCCGCCATGGCCAGAAGGCCCCAGGTCAGGGTGTTCAACGGTTCCGCGAATGGGCCGGCCGGATCCAGCACTGGAGGCGGCCAGCCGGCCAGGCTCTCGTGGGCGGTCCTATTGGTCATCGAGCGTATAGAGATAGGCCGCGACGTCGCGGGCTTGGACTTCGGTGAGCCCCGTAGCGGGCATGGCAGTCTCGGGCGAAAGGGCCGGTGGATCGCGCAGCCAGCGCACGAGCACGTCGGGTTGATTGGGCAGCTTGCCGGCGATCAGGGCGCGGTCGGCAAAGCCTTTCAATGGGCCGCCGACCTGGCCCTTGGGCCAGTCGACGCCGGGAACGACATGGCATGCGCCGCAGCCGTGGCTTTCGACCAGGGCCAAGCCGCGCGCCGGATCTGCGCCGGTGATCTGCGGCCCTTCCGGACCCTTCTCGACGCAGGCGGCCAGGCCCGCACTGGCCAGGCCGATCATCGCTGCTCCAGCCGTTCCGCGCACGCCATCCCCACAGAAACTCAACGCAGCCTCAACCCGCCGGCGTGGCCAAGGTTCCGGAAGCGATCATGGGAACTGAGCCGCGGCAGGCCGGTTTAGCCGTTGTGCGCGCTTCCCAGCTTCTCTTCGTCCTGGCCGCCTTGATGGCGGCAACGGCCTGTGACCGGCCTGTCAGTCGGACCGACCAGGCCCTGACCGCCACCGGGCGTGTGACGGCCATGAGCGGCGGGGCCGGCGGGGCCTCCAACGCCTGCTTTGCTTGCCACGGCTTGGATGGGGAAGGCGACGGCGTCTCGGTTCCGCGCCTGGCGGGTCTCGACGCGGGCTATCTGCAGAAGCAGATGGAGGACTACGCCTCGGGCATCCGCCCGGATCCGGTGATGACCGCCGTGGCCAAGGCGCTGGACGACAACGCCCGCCGGTCGGTGGTCGCCTACTATGCTGGCCTGGCGCCCAGACGCTCGAACGCCAGCGCCATCCCTGCGCCTGCCATCTGGCGCGAAGGCGATCCCGCGCGTGGACTGACGGCCTGCGCATCCTGTCACGGCGCTGGCGGCGAGGGTGTCGGTCGAGGGCAGCCGGTGCTGGCCGGTCAGCCGGCGGCCTATACCCGCGAGCAAATGGATCGCTGGCGGGCGGGCAAGCGCCGCAACGACCCCCGCGCGGCCATGACCGACATCGCCCGCAAGCTTACTTCTGAAGAGATCGGCGCCTTAGCGGCCTGGTTAGAGCAGCGACCTGCTTCTCCAGCGCCCGCCAGCGACGCTGCCAGCGCGTCCGCCGCGGCGGCAGCTGCGGGGCGATCGGCAGCATCCCGTGAAGGACGTCGTCTCGATCGATGAAGTGATGCTTCAGCGCCGCCCCCGCATGGATGGGGATTAGCGCCAGCAGGCTCAGCACCAGGCCCCAATGCATCCATTCGGCGGCGGCCTCGATGGCCCATAGGGTCGGATTGCTGAGCGCCCCCAGCGGCATCAGTGGCCATGGGATCACACCCAGCAGCGTCAGTTCGGTCTCGCGCGCCGTGGCTGAGACGATCGCCCAGCCGCTGAGGGGCAGCCCCAACAAGCAAGTGTAGAAGACGTAGTGGGTGATGTGGGCGGCGGCGCTCTCCCAGCCCGGCTTGTCGGCGTCGTTGATGATGTCGGGCGCGAAGGCGCGCCAGCCCAGCCGTCCCAGCACCAGGACCAGCATCAGGATGCCGACCGCGAAGTGCAGTTCGTACGCGGCCATCATGCCCGGCCCGGCGGGCGCCCGACCCATCCAGAAACCCCATCCCAGCTGGAAGATCGCCAGGCCGGCCATGGTCCAGTGGAAGGCGATGGCCACCGGCGAATAGCGCCCTTCGTCGGCATGACCGGCGGCCCATTCGAAGATGTTCTCGATCAACCGGTCGATCATGCGGGCTGCGCGCTCGGCTGAGGCCGTAGCAGCCGGCTCAGGAGCCATAGGGCGAAGACCAGATAGACCGCTGCCGCCGGGATCCACATGATCAGCCCTGCCAATTGCTGGTCCGCGACCGGGGGCAGGCCCCAGGCAGTGGTGGTCAGGGCATGCGGCGCGTAGAGGGCGCGCGGCGTGAAGGTCAGGATCGCACCCAGCAGGCCCATCAGAACCATGGCTGCGAGCAGGCCCGCGACGGCGGCGGGCGGCGGCGCGGCGCGGACGGCGCGCCAGGCGGCGACGGCGCTGGCCAGCAGGCTGGCCTGCATCAGGGCGTAAGCCAGGTCATTCGACATCGCCCAGCCATAGGCGGCAGGAGCATGCCAGCCCCAGAACACTGTGGCGAAGACCAGGGTGGTCGCCGCGACGTGCGGCTTGCCTTTCGAAAGAGGGAGAGCCCAGGCGATCAGCGGTGCGACGGCGACGGTCAGCAGCACGTGATGCGCCGTCCGAGCCGAAAATAGCGCCGAGCTCAGGGCGCACAGCGGCGACACGAAGATGACCAGCAGGACGGCGATCGCGGCGAACGCGAGGTGGCGGCGGCTCGGCGAGAAAGCGATCAGGGCTGCGCCGAGGCCAGCGATCAGCGTCAAGGCCACCGGTTCGAGATTCCAGCGCGTCCACAGCTCGGCTGGGGTCGGCCCCGCTCCGCAATAGGGCAGCCATAGACGGTCGGCATTTTGCATATGGCGGGCTTTCCGGTGGCGCTCCCTTGGCAAATCCCCGGGCGACGGGGCCGTTCCCGCTGGATATGCGAAGGAACCGGCCGCCAAGCCTGGCCGTTGGCTGGTCGGAAGCTTGGGGAGGATGCGCTAGTGAACGCCGCCAGGGACGCCAATCTCGACTATGGCGCCGCCCTAGCGCGGGCGTTCGGCGGCGCTTTGCTGTTCTCGTTCCCGCTGCTGATGACCATGGAGATGTGGTCTTTGGGTATGACGGTCGATCGCTGGCGGCTCGTGATATTCCTGGTGCTGACGATCCCGATGCTGATCGGACTTTCGTACTACGCCGGCTTTGAATCGACCTTCCGGCTGAAGGATGAAGTGCTGGACGCCCTGGCGGCGTTCGGGGTCGGATTTCTGCTGTCGGCGGCGCTTCTGGGGATGTTTGGCGTGCTGCGCGGTGATGGCGTCGGCTCGCAGGCCGTGTGGGGCAAGATCTCGCTGTGCGCTGCGCCGGCCGCCATCGGCGCGTTGCTGGCTGGAAAGCAGTTGGGCGAGCGCGGGCCTGGCCGAGGGGAGAAGGCTAGGGCAGGAGCGGTGGGCGAGCTTTTCCTGATGGCCGTGGGCGCGACCTTTCTGGCCTTCAACGTCGCCCCGACCGAAGAAATGATCCTGATCGCCTACCAGATGGGCCCGCTTCAGACGCTGCTGCTGATGACCGCCTCGATCGTGCTGCTGCACCTGTATGTCTATCGTCTGGGTTTTCCGGGGGAGACCAAACGGCGAGAGGCGGGCGGCTTTCGGCGCACGTTCGTGGCCTTCACCGCGCCGGGCTATGGCGTGGCCCTGATGGTCAGTCTCTACATGCTGTGGACGTTTGGCCGGACGGATGGTGTGGCGCCGCATGAGGTCGCCACCATGACCATCGTCCTGGGCTTCCCCGCCGCCTTGGGCGCGGCGACCGCGCGGTTGGTCGTTTGATGGCTAGAGCCAAGTCGAAAGCTTCGACGGACGACATTCCGCCGCTGGAGTGGGCCGCGGCAGGAGTCGGTCTGTGTCTGGCGGCCACGGCCATCGGCCTGACGGCATGGGATGCGGCGTTCGGTGTCGACAGTCCGCCGGCGATCGAGGTGCGGTTGACGAAGGTGACGCCCACGCCCTACGGCTATGTCGCCCAGATCGAGGCCTTCAATCACGGCGGCGCACCGGCTGCTCAGGTCGCCGTGGAGGGGGTTCTGGCTGGCGCGGAGCCTGAGACCGCCAGCGCCACCTTCGACTATATTCCCGAGCAATCACGCGCCGAGGGCGGGCTGATCTTCGAGCACGATCCGCGTGCAGGGCCGCTGAAACTACGCGCCAAGGGCTTTATCGAGGCGTCCTAAGGAGCGCTTGACGGCCACCCGCGGCGCATGACAACGATAAATTGCACAACTCTATCGTTCAAATGTGGAAAAGCACACGTGTTCGACTGGGAGGATCTGAGGCACTTTTCGGTGTTCGCGCAACGCGGCTCTTTGTCGGCGGCGGCGCGAACCCTGGCGGTCGACCATGTCACCGTCGCCCGCCGCATAGCCGCCCTGGAAGCGCAGCTGGGCCTGGAGTTGGTCGAGCGAAAGCCTCGAGCCTACATCCTGACCGGCGACGGCGAGCATGTCGCGCGTTTGGCGGATCGCATGCTAACCGAGTCTCTGGCGATCGAGCGTGTTTCTCGCGCTGGCGGGATAAATCTGACCGGCGAGATCGTCGTCCATGCGCCGGCGGCGCTGTCGGCGGTCCTGATCGCCCCAAAGCTGGCCAGGCTTCGAGAAGCCCATCCCGATCTGATGCTGCGCCTCGACGCGGCCGGCGGCGAGGCGGACCTTGTTGTCCAGTGGGGAAGGCCGGCTGGCGGCGCCAAGGGCGGCCGCAAGCTGGGGGCATTGCGTTTCGGTCTCTTCGCTACGCCGGGCTATCTGAATGTCCGTGAGGACGCGGACTTCAAGTTCATCGACGATGAGGCCGAGCAGGACGTGTCGCCTGAAGCCGACTGGTTGAAGGTGCAGGCGGGCCGCCGGGCGGTGGTGTTTCGCAGCGGCGACCTCTTGGTGCGGCGGGCGGCGGCTCTAGCCGGCATTGGCGTTGCGGCCTTGCCTGAGGCCTTGTCGGGCAGTTTGGCGCGTGCGCCCGACGATGGGCTGTTGCTGGAGCGCGAGGTCTGGCTGATCGTTGCAGAGGACGTCCAGGACGCCGCCGCCATCCGTGCCGTGGGCGATTTCCTTGAAAGCTGCTTTACGCCCTCGGCCCTGGCCATGGCGGCCCTGAGCTAGGGCGTTGCCTGGCAGCCGGAATCAACGACCTAACGGCTCTTATTGAAGTCAGATGGGCCGCTTTCCAGGCTTCGTCTGCGTAAATTCACAAGTCCAACTTCGTCATGTGAATTTACTCACTGATTGCATTGGCGTTTATCGCCTCTGACGCGCACAGCGCACGCTGTGATCCGGAATTCCAGCGAGTAGGGCTCCAAGGCAGGCGCTGCCGTTCCTCCGCAGAGGCCGTGGATCGCTAAGGCGCAGCCTCGACTAGGGCTGTTCCGACAAGGCGTAAATTCGCTCCATTTCGACCCAGGTCTGTGCAGGCGCGAAGGATAGGGATTTCTGAAAGGTCCGCATCAGGGCGTCCCAAGCCTGGACATCCGGATTGGCGGCGTCGCGAGCAGCCTTGGCAGCGGGGTCGTACCGGTCGCCCTGTTCCAGGATCATGAACATCCGGTCGCCGACGAGCCAGATCTCGAGTTCACGCACATCATCGGCGCGAATGGCTGCAGTAATCGCGGCGGGCGGTCCGCCGGCCGCGTGCCAAGCGCGATAGCGGGCGATCTGAGCCGGATCATCGTGCAGGTCGACGGCGAAACAGCGTCGGGTGGTGGCGCTCACATCGGCCTCGACAAGGTCGTTGACGGGATCATCTTGGTCCTTATAAACATCATACATATTATCTTACCGAGCCGGTGTCAGGGAGGCAAGGCGTGGTCCAGTTGTACGGAGAAAGCGTGAGTCGTCGCGCCCTGGCCGAGCGCACCGGCGCGCTGTCGCAGTTCGCCGGCGTGCGGCTGTCGACCCTGGGCGACGGGGTCGAGCGCGGTGTTCGGCAGCTGGAATTCCGCACCGGTACGGGCCTGCGTTTCACCGTCCTGATCGACCGAGCCATGGATATCGCCGAGTGCGAGCACAGCGGTCGTGCGGTTGGCTGGCACTCGCCGTCAGGCTTCCGTCATCCGGGCTTGCATGAGTACGAAGGGGAGGGCGGCCTGTCCTGGTTCCGGTCGTTCTCGGGCCTGATGGTCACCTGCGGCCTGGATCACGTGCTGTTCATGCACGACGACCCGGCCGAGCACTATTTCTACGGCCCCAAGAAGACCGTCAGTTCGTCGCTGCATGGGCGCGTCGGCACGATCCCGGCCCGGCTGACCGGCTATGGCGAGCGCTGGGAGGGTGACACGTGCATCCTGTGGGCCGAGGGCGTCGTCCAGCAGTCGACGGTGTTCGGCGAGGACCTGCACCTGATCCGCCGGATCGAGGCGACGGTCGGCTCCGACGAGATCCGCCTGCACGACCGCGTGGTCAATCACGGCTTCTACACGACGCCGCACATGTACTGTTATCACATCAATGTCGGCTATCCGGTGCTGGCTGAGGGCTCGCGCTACGTGGCCCCGATCCGCGACGTGATCTGGGCATCGCACGCGGGCGAGGACTATCAGAAGCAGGGCGTCGGCTACCGCACCCTGCCGTCGCCGATCCGCAACTTCCACGAACAGGTCTGGCAGCACGACATGGCCCCCGACGGCGAGGGCAAGGTCAATGTCGCCCTGGTCAACGAGGCCCTGGGCTTCGGCTTCGAGGTCCAGACCCTGAAGTCGCAGTTCCCGGCCATGTACGAATGGCAGAATTTGCATGCCGGCCACTACGCCCTGGGCATCGAGCCCTCGACCAACCACGTGCTGGGTAAGGATTTCGCCCGCGAGCGGGGCGAGCTGATCCAGTTGGAGCATGGCGAGGAGCGCCGCTACGACAGCGTGTTCCGCATCCTGCCGGATGCGGCGTCGGTGTCCGAAGCCGTGGCTCGCATCGAAGGCGTCTCCCGCCAGCCGGCCGAGGACTATCCCGCGCCGTCCGGCGCCTATCCCGCCATCGGGGGGCGCTGAGCATGGATCTGGACGGTAAGGTCATCCTCTACACCGGCGCGGCCGGCGGTCTCGGCCAGCAGACCTCGCTGCAATTGATGGCGCGCGGCGCCACCGTCGTGGCCGTCGACAACGACCCGGCCAAGGTCGCGGCTCTGAAGGCCGCCGCCGAGAACGTCTCGGCCGGCAAGCTGATCGTCTCCACTTCGGACCTCTCTGAGCTGGAAGGCTTCCGCGCCGCCCTGCGCGTGCTGTTGGCCCAGGTCGGCGGCTTCGACGTGGTGATCAACAACGCCGCCATCTACCCGTCCAAACCATTCGAGGACTACACGATTGAGGACCACCAGTTGGTCCAGCGGATCAATGTCGACGCGGCGATCGTGGCGGTGCAGGAGGCCTTGCCGTCCATGCGCGCCAAGGGTTTCGGCCGCATCCTCAACATCTCCAGCATCACCATTTCCGGCGAGTGGGCGAACCTGTCACCCTATGTCGCCTCCAAGGGCGCGCTGATCGGCCTGACGCGGGCCTGGGCGCGCGAGTTCGGGCCGTACGGGATCACCGTCAACGCCATCGCCCCCGGGGCCTTCCCGACCGACGCCGAGAAGATCCACCCCGATCCCGAGGGCTACACCCGTCACGTCCTCGACAGCCAGGCCATCAAGCGCCGCGGCCATGTCGGCGACATCGCTCACGCCATCGCCTTCTTCGCCGCCGACGCGGCGGGCTTCATCACCGGCCAGACGCTGCATGTGAACGGCGGCTGGGTGATGAGCTGATCCAGCCAAAAGGTCTTTGATTACAATGGGTATCCTCAGCGGAATCCGCGTTCTCGACTGTTCGATCGCCATGGCCGGCCCGTTCGCCGCCCAGCGCATGGGCGACATGGGCGCTGACGTCATCAAGGTCGAGCCGACCACCGGCGAATGGCAGCGCCACGTCTCGGCCGGCGGCGCGCGCGGCAACCAGATCAACGTCTCGTTCCTGTCCCTGAACCGCAACAAGCGCTCGCTGGCCGTCGACTTGAAGAGCGCCGAGGGCAAGGCCTTGCTGCTGGAGATGGTCAAGACGTCCGACGTCTTCCTGCAGAACTATCGCCCCGGCGTGGCCCAACGTCTGGGCGTCGACTACGAGACGCTGTCGAAGATCAATCCGCGCCTGATCTATGTGTCGATGTCGGGCTATGGCGAGGACGGGCCCTACAAGAACTATCCCGGCCAGGACCTGCTGCTACAGGCTATGTCGGGGGCGATGATGTCCTCGGGGTCGGCCGACCAGCCGCCGCAGCCGGCCGGCCAGTATCTGGTCGACGCCATCACCGCCTATACCGCCTTCGAGGGCGCGCTGGCGGCTCTGTTCCACCGCGAACGGACGGGCGAGGGGCAGTTGGTCCAGATCAACATGCTGGACGCCATCACCACCATCCAGATGCAGGAGCTGTCGGTGTTCACGGTCGGCGGCAAGCCGCAGACCCGCTCGGCCGAGCCGCACGCCCACACCTACATCCGCGCGCCCTACGGCGTGTACCAGACCGCCGACGGCTACATCTCGATCGCCATGGCCTCGCTGAAGACGCTGGGGAAGCTGATCGAGGAACCGTTCTTCGCCGACCTGGACGACGAGACCGACAGCTGGACGCATCGCGACGAGATCTTCGCCTGCGTCCGCAAGCGCCTGGTCAATCGCACCAGCGCCGAGTGGCTGGCCCTGTTTCGCGAGCACGACATCTGGTGCGGCCCGGTCTACGGCTATGCCGACCTCGTCGAGGACCCGCAGATCGCGCACAACGGCACGTTCGTCGAGTACGACCACGCCAGCGAAGGCCGGGTGAAGACGCCGGGCTTCCCGATCAAGTTCTCCAAGACGCCCTCGACGATCGACCGCGGGGCGCCTCTGGTCGGTGAGCATACGCGCGAGATCTTGGCGCAGGCCGGCCGCTCGCCTGAGGACATCGAGGCCCTGATCCAGGCCGGCGTGGTCCGCTCGGCATGACCGCGCCTGCCTTTCGCGGCCTGACCTGGGATCACCCGCGCGGTTACAAGGCTCTGGAAGCCGCGGCCGCCCGGCTCGATCCTGCCCGCGACGGTCTGTCCCTGACCTGGGAGCGCCACTCGCTGGAGGGCTTCGAGGAGCGGCCGATCGGCGAGCAGTGCGCGCTATACGACCTCGTGGTGCTGGACCATCCGCATGTCGGGGAGGCGGTCGCCGCCCACTGCCTGCGGCCTTTGGAAGAGCTGTTTTCGCCCGAGGAGATCGCGACTTGGCGTGACGCGGCCATGGGCAAGAGCCTGGCCAGCTACCACTATGCCGGCCAGCACTGGGCGCTGCCACAGGACGCCGCCACCCAGGTCATGGCGTGGCGTCGGGATCGGCTCGAAGCGCCGCCGGTGCTGTGGGAAGAGGTGGCTCGGTTATCCGGGACTGGCGGAGTCGTGCTGTCGCTGTCGGGGCCTCACGCGGCCCTGACCTTCCAGTCGATCTGCGCGGCGCATGGCGGCACGTTCCGTGATCGGGCCGAGGCGCGCGCGGCGTGGGATCTGCTGGTTCGGCTGGCGGGTAACAGCCCGCAGGCCCTGCGGCCGCTGAACCCGATCGGCATCCTTGAGCATATGAGCCGCAATGACGACGTCGCGTTGTGTCCGTTGGTCTACGGCTATGTGAACTACGCGCCCGGCGGAGCCCTGGGTTTCGCCGACGCGCCGCGCGTGATGGCGGACGGGCCAGTGGGCTCGATCCTGGGCGGCACGGGGATCGGCGTCTCGCGCTGGTGCAAGGTGACGCCGGAGCTTCTGGACCACCTGCGCTGGCTGATGTCGGAAGACGCCCAGCGCGGCTTCATCCCGGAGCACGAGGGCCAACCGGCTCTCAAGAGCGCCTGGCGCGATCCGGCCGTCAACGCCCGCTGGGGTGGGTTCTACGCCGACACCTACGCCACCCTGGACGGCGCCAGTCTGCGCCCGCGCCACGATGGAGCCATCGCCTTCCAGACGGCGGCCTCGCAACGCATCCGCATGGGCCTCGAAGGCGGCGAACCAGCCGACCGGGTGCTGGACGACCTTTTGGCGCAGTTCGAGCGCCACCGCCCGGCGGGCACCGAGATCTGAGGACTGCACGATGAGCCAAGACGTTTTGTTCGAGGTGACGGGCCACGTCGCCGTCATCACCCTGAACCGCCCGCAGAAGCTGAACGCGGTCACGCCCGACATGGCCAAGGCCGTCGAGGCGGCGATCGCGCAGGTCGACGCTTCCGACACCATCCGCTGCGTGGTCATCACCGGGGCGGGGGAGAAGGCGTTCTGCGCCGGGTCTGACATCGCCACTCTGGACAGCTACGAGACGCCCTGGGACTTCCGCAATCGCGGCGACTATTGCGACGCGGTGCGTCTGTGCCGCAAGCCGACCATCGCCGCGGTCAACGGCTACGCTCTGGGCGGCGGGCTGGAGACGGCGATGAGCTGCGATATCCGCATCGCCTCGACCAACGCCAAGTTCGCCGCGCCGGAGATCAAGCTGGGCTGGATCGGCGGCGGCGGCATGGCGGCGGGGCTGGTCCATTCGATCGGGGCTTCGAACGCCGCCCTGATGATCCTGACCGGCGATCCCGTCGACGCCGAGCGCGCCCGTGAGTGGGGTCTGGTCAGCGAGGTCACCGCGCCCGAGAGCCTGCTGGCCCGCGCAGTGGCCCTCGCCGAGATCATCGCCTCGCGGGCCCCGATCGCCGCCGAGACCGCCAAGCTGAACCTGAAGGCCGCCCACGCCATGCCGTACGAAAAGGCCGTGGAGTATGAGCGCGACCTGCAGACCATCTGCTTCGCCACCCAGGACGCCGCCGAGGGCCGCGCGGCCTTCGCCGAGAAGCGTCCACCCGTGTTCCGCCGCCGGTAAGCCATGTCTCTGAAGCCTTCCGATATTCTGCCTGCCGACACGCGGGCCCTGCTGTTTGGCCGCGTCTGGTCGCCCGCCGGCCCCGCCGTGGTCCGCGTCGATGGCGATCGCCTGACCGACGTGTCGCGCACCTTCCCGACCGCCCGCGACCTGTGCGAGGCCGATGATCCGGCTGGCGCTCTGCGCGGCGCAAAGGGCGAGGACTTGGGCCTGTTGGCCGACATCTTGGCCAATACCGATCCCGACACGCGCGATCCCGCCAAGCCCTGGCTGCTGTCGCCGATCGACCTGCAGGCCGTGAAGGCGGCGGGGGTCACCTTCGTCACCTCGATGCTGGAGCGGGTGATCGAGGAGCGGGCGCGCGGCGATCTGTCGGCGGCGGCGGGCCTGCGTGGTCAGATCCGCGACCTGGTCGGCGACGATCTGCGGCGGCTGAAGCCCGGCTCGCCCGAGGCGGCGGCGCTGAAGGAGACCCTGATCGCCGCCGGCGCCTGGAGCCAGTATTTGGAGGTCGGCATCGGTCCGGACGCCGAGATCTTCACCAAGGGCCAGCCGATGTCGTCGGTCGGCACGGGCGCCGATGTCGGGGTGCATCCGGCCTCGACCTGGAACAATCCCGAGCCGGAGGTAGTGCTGGCGGTGTCGTCCACCGGCCGGATCGTCGGCGCGGCGCTGGGTAATGACGTCAATCTGCGCGACGTCGAGGGTCGCTCGGCCCTGCTGCTGGGCAAGGCCAAGGACAATAACGCCGCCGCGGCCGTCGGGCCGTTCGTGCGGCTGTTCGACGAGACCTTCGACCTCGACACTGTGGGCCGTCTTGAGATCGCCCTGACCGTCACCGGCGAGGACGGCTTCGTCATGCGCGGCCGCTCGTCGCTCAGCGAGATCAGCCGCGCGCCGGCCGATCTGGTGGCCCAGGCCATCAACGAACATCATCGCTACCCCGACGGGCTGGTGCTGTTCCTGGGGACCCTGTTCGCGCCGGTCGAGGACCGCTACGAAAGCGGCAAGGGATTCACCCACGCGACGAACGACGTGGTCCGCATCGCCTGCGACGAACTGGGTGCGCTGGTCAATCGCGTGCGCCCGACCGACGTGTGCGAGCCGTGGACGTTCGGCGTCGCGGACCTGATGCGGAACTTGGCCCGTCGCGGCCTGATCTGAGACGAGACCACGATGAAGCCGAAGATCCTGATCAGCCGTCGCTGGCCGCAAGCCGTCCAGGACCGACTGGCCGCGCGCTACGACGTGACCCTGAACGCGAGCGACACGCCGCTGACGATCGATCAGCTGACGGCGGCGATGGCCGAGTACGACGCGCTGTGCCCGACGGTCTCCGACAAGATCCCGGCGCAGGTGTTGTCGGCGCCGGGCGCGCGCGTGAAGATCATCGCCAACTACGGCGCGGGCTTCGAGCATATCGACCTGGAGGCCGCCAAGGCCGCCGGCCTGGTGGTGACCAACACGCCCGACGTCCTGACCGATGCGACAGCCGAGTTGGCCGTGCTGCTGATGCTGATGACCAGCCGGCGGGCAGGCGAGGGCGAGCGCGAGCTGCGGGCCGGTCAGTGGGCGGGCTGGCGGCCGACGCATCTGCTGGGCCAGTCGCTGGCCGGCAAGACCCTTGGGTTGGTGGGCTATGGCCGCATTGCTCGCGCCACGGCTCTGCGGGCCAAGGCGGCGCTGGGGATGGAGATCGCCTATTACAGCCGCCGCCGCGCGACCGACGAGGACGGCGCGACCTACTATGAAAGCCTGGAGAGCCTGGCGGCGGCCTCGGACGTGCTGTCACTGCACACGCCGGGCGGTGCGGAGACCCACCACATGGTCGACGCCGCGCTGCTCTCGCGGATGAAGCCGACGTCGATTCTGATCAACACCGCCCGCGGCTCGGTGGTGAACGAGTACGACCTGGCCAAGGCCCTGACCGACGGCGTCATCGCGGGCGCGGGCCTGGACGTCTATCAGGGCGAGCCCAAGGTCGATCCGGTGCTGCTGGCCGCGCCCAATGCGGTGCTGCTGCCGCACCTGGGCAGCGCCACGCTGGAGACCCGCACGGCCATGGGCATGAAGGTCGCCGACAATCTCGACGCCTTCTTCGACGGAAAACCGCCCCTTGACCGCGTCGCTTGACGCTGTCGAGCAGGCCCTGGACGGCTGGCGCGGCGACGGGCCGTTCGTCCTGGGCGTCTGCGGTGCGCAGGGCTCGGGCAAGTCGACCCTGGCCGAGGGGCTGACTGAGCGGTTGACGGCCCGCGGTCTGCGGGCCGCGACGCTGTCGCTCGACGATCTCTATCTCTCCCATGCGGAGCGGGCGCGGTTGGGCGAGGTCGTCCATCCGTTGTTCGCCACCCGCGGCGTTCCCGGCACCCATGACGTCGCGCTGGGCCTTCGCTTGCTAAGCGCCCTACGCGCAGGCCAAGACGCGGTGCTCCCGCGCTTCGACAAGGCGACGGATGATCCCGCGTCGACCGGAGCGCCGGTGAACGGGCCGCTGGACGTCCTGATCTTCGAAGGCTGGTGCGTCGGCGCCCGCGCCCAGGACGACGCGGCTCTATTGGCGCCGGTCAACGCCCTTGAGGCGAAGCGTGATCCAGACGCCACGTGGCGTCGGTTCGTGAACCAGGCCCTGGCCACCGACTATGCCGATCTCTTCGCCCGCATCGACCGGCTGGTTCTGCTGGCCGCGCCCGGGTTCGAAGTCGTGCGCGACTGGCGCATCCAGCAGGAGCACGAACTCCGTGCTCGGGTCGGCGAGGAAGCGCGGACGATGAGCGACGACGAGATCGGCGTCTTCATCCAGCATTACGAGCGCCTGACCCGCCACATCCTTTCCGACATGCCGGCCTATGCGGACCTGACGCTACGGCTCGACGAGAAGCGTCGCCTGACATGATCATCGCCTCGACCACCGACTTCCGGCGCGCCGCCGAGAAACGTCTCCCACGCTTCCTGTTCGACTATATCGACGGCGGGGCCTTCGCCGAGAAGACCCTGCAGCGCAATGTCGACGACCTGGCCGAGGTCGCCCTGCGCCAGCGGGTGCTGCGCGATGTCTCCGCGCTGAGCCTGGAAACGAAACTGTTCGACGAGACCCTGGCCATGCCGGTGCTGCTGGCCCCGATCGGCCTGGGTGGCATGGCGGCTCGCCGCGGCGAGCTGCAGGTCGCCAAGGCGGCGACGGCGGCCAACATCCCCTATGTCCTCTCCACGGTTAGCGTCTGCGACGCCAAGGCGGTGACGGAAGCTTCGGGGCGGCCGATCTGGTTCCAGCTCTATGTCCTCAAGGACCGCGCCTTCATGCGCGACGCCCTGGAGCGGGCCATGGCGCTGGGCGTGACCAAGTTGGTCTTCACCGTCGATATGCCGGTGCCCGGTTCGCGCTATCGCGATCCTCACTCGGGCATGAGCGGGCCTTGGTCGGGCGTGCGGCGGATGAAGCAGGCGGTGTTCAAGCCCGGCTGGGCCTGGGACGTGGGTCTGCACGGCCGTCCGCACGACCTGGGCAACATCTCGGCCTATCGCGGCAAGGCCACGGGGCTGGCGGACTATATCGGCTGGCTGGGCGAGAACTTCGACCCGTCGATCTCGTGGAAGGACCTGGAGTGGATCCGCGACGTCTGGAACGGCCAGATCATCATCAAGGGCATTCTGGATCCGGAAGACGCCCGCGACGCCCTGCGCTTCGGCGCTGACGGCGTGGTGGTCTCCAACCACGGCGGGCGGCAGCTGGATGGCGTTCTGTCCTCCGCCCGAGCCTTGCCGGCGATCGCAGAGGCGGTGGGCGGCCAGATGACCGTGCTGGTCGATGGCGGCGTGCGCACGGGCCTCGACGTCGTGCGGATGCTGGCCCTGGGCGCCGACGGCGTCATGCTGGGCCGGGCCTATATCTACGCCTTGGCGGCCGGCGGGCAGGCCGGCGTGACGCGCCTGCTGCAGTTGGTCGCCGCCGAGATGCGCGTGGCCATGGCCCTGACCGGCGTGACCTCGCCGGCGCAGATTACCCGTGAGATCCTGGCTCAAACGCATCCCTAAGGGACGCTCCAGGGTTGCTATAATATAATACATCATACAACATGTGGCCCTCTAGATAACAAAAAGGGACGGGGAGGCATGGCGGACGACGCGCTTGGCCATAAGGCGGAATTCAGCCGCCGGTTCGTGACGCTGGGCCTCGGGGCGGCGATGGCCGCCACCCCCAGCCTGGTGCGGGCCAGCGGTTCGCTGAAGGCCTTCCACAACGTCCGTGACTACGGCGCGATGGGCGACGGCATCGCCATCGACTCCGACGCCATCAACCGCGCCATCGAGGCCGCCGCTGCCGGCGGCGGCGGCACGGTCGTCGTGCCGGCTGGCCACTATCTGTGCTTCTCGATCCGCCTGAAGAGCTTCGTGACCATCGTGCTGATGAACGGCTCGGTGATCGAGGCCGCCGATCCGCGCAAGCACGCCGGCCGCTACGACCTGCCCGAGAGCGTCTACGAGGAGCAGTTCCAGGACTATGGCGTCAGCCACTTCCATAACAGCCTGATCTATGGCGACGGGGTCAACGACGTCGCCATCATTGGCAAGGGCCTGATCCACGGTATTGGCCTGGACCGCGAAGGTCCCGCGCCGCGCTGGCACGGCATCGCCGGCTGGAAATCGCCGGCCGAGCAGGGGCTGAGCCCCGACGCCGCCCGCCGGGCCATTCCGCGCGAGATGGCCTATGAGGGCCGCGGCAACAAGGGCATCGGCCTGATCCGCTGCCGCAACGTGCTGCTGCGCGACTTCACCATCCTGCAGGGCGGCCACTTCGCCTGCTACGTGCTGGGCTCGACCAATGTGCGCATCGACGGCCTGACCGTCGACACCGACCGCGACGGCATCGACATCGACGCCTGCCGCGATGTGAAGGTCACCAACTGCATCGTCAACGCCCCCAAGGACGACGCCATCGTCCTGAAGAGCAGCATGGCGCTGAAGGAGCCGCGCTTCTGCGAGGACGTCAGCGTGATCGGCTGCAAGACCAGCGGCTACCTGCTGGGCACGGTCGTGGATGGGACCTATCAGCCGTCGCCCTACATGTCGGTGGATGACATCGGGGTGCTGGGGCGGATCAAGCTGGGCACGGACTCGGCAGCCGGCTTCCGCAACATCATGATCGCCGACTGCATCTGCGAGAACACCCGCGGCCTGCAGTTGGGCGCGATCGACGGCGGGATCCTGGAGGACGTGACGTTCTCGAACATCCTGCTGCGCAATCCGGTCAATCATCCGATCTTCGTGCGCCTGTCGGGTCGCAATCGCGCGCCTGAGGGCAATGGCCCTTCGCAGGTCCGCCGCGTGCGGTTTTCGAACATCAACGTGTCGGGCGCGCCGGGCCCTTACGCCAGCGGCGTGGTCGGCCTGCCGGGCGGGCAGATCGAGGACGTCAGCTTTACCGACATCCACGTGCGCTCGGCCGGCGGCGGCACGCGCGAGGATGCGGTGCGCGAGATCGAGGAGCGTCCCAAGTCGTCGCTGGAGCCCAGCTTCATGAAGACGTTCCCGGCCCACGGGCTGTGGGTGCGCCATGCCCGCAATATCAAGATCCGCGACGTCAGCTTCACGGTCGACAAGGCCGATGCGCGGCCGGCCGTGCTGCTGGACGACGTGCAGGGCGCCAGCGTCGACGGTGTGCGCTCCAGCCTGGCGCCCAGCGCGGCCGTCCGCGCGGTGCGCAGCCGCGACGTGCGCGTGCGCGACGTCGAACGCCTGACCTGAAGATCCGGAGAGACGCCATGACCATTCTATCGCTGCGCAACGGTTTGCTGGCGGGCATCGCACTGTGTGCGTTCGGCGCCCAGGCCGCCGAGGTGACCCCGCTGCGCGACGGCTGGCGCTTCGTCCGCGCCGACGCGCCCGGCGCCGAGGCGGTGGCGTTCGACGACAAGGCCTGGAGCACAGTCTCGACGCCGCACACCTACAACATCGCCGACTCGGGTGTCGGCGGGACCAAGGCGCGAGGCGAACCGGAAGGCGTCTACTATCGCGGGCCGGCCTGGTACCGCTTGTCGCTGGACCATGCGCCCACGCCCGGGCAGCGCTATTTCCTGCAGTTCGACGGCGCGGCGTTGAAGGCCGATGTCTATCTGAACGGGACGAGGCTGGGGACGCACGAGGGCGGCTATGCGGCTTTCCGCTTCGACGCCACCGACGCCCTGAAGGCGGGGCAGAACGTGCTGGCCGTGCGGGTCGACAATAGCCGCAACACCCGCTTTGCGCCGCTGAACGGCGACTTCTTCATCTTCGGCGGCCTCTATCGCGCCGTCAGCCTGGTGGAGGCCTCGGATGTCCATGTCGACCTCTCCGACTGGGGCGGTCCGGGCGTCTATGGCCGCACCGAAGCCATTAGCGCCGGCCAGGCCAAGATCGCCGCCAAGGTGCTGGTCCGCAACGACCGCGCTGCGCCGGCCAGCGTCCAGGTCGTGACCAGGATCATCGACGCCAAGGGTGTGACGGCCGCCCAGGCCCAGGCCACCACGCGGGTCGCCGCCGGCCAGAGCTTGCCGGTTCAGCAGGCTCTGACCCTGAAGAAGCCCAAGCTGTGGGAAGGCCGCAAGTCGCCCTATCTCTATCGCCTGCGCACCGAGGTGCGGGTCGATGGCAAGTTGGCCGATACCGCCGAGGTCCCGCTGGGCGTGCGCACCGTGGGGCTCGATGGGGAGGGGCGGTTCCTGCTGAACGGCAAGCCCTACGCCCTCTATGGCGCGAACATCCAGATGCCGACCCGCTTCGGCAAGGGCCCGATCGTCAGCGACGCCGAGATCGACGAGGATATGCAGATCATGGCCGACATGGGCGCTACCGCCCTGCGCCTGGCCCACATGCAGCATCCGCAACGGGTTTATGACGAGGCCGACCGTCTGGGCCTGCTGCTGACCACCGAGGTGCCGCTGATCGACGATCATGATCCGTCGGACGCGTTTCGCGAGAACCTGGTCGCGCAGATGCGCGAGCTGATCGCCCAGAACGTCAACCACCCGTCGGTGGCGCTGTGGGGTATCGGCAATGAGCTGCGCGCCTCGGGCGAGGCGCCCAACCGCATCCTGGCGGCGCTGCAGGCGACGGCCAAGGAGATGGATCCGGGCGGCCTGACGACCTACGCCCACTGCTGCCTGGATGACGACGACCCGATCGCCCAGCATAGCGATACGGTCTCGTACAACCGCTACTTCGGCTGGTACTGGACCGAGGCCAAGGACATCGGCCCCTGGGCCGACGCGCTGCACGCCAAGATGCCCAAACGCCCGATCGGGGTCAGCGAATACGGCGCGGGGGCCAGTATCCTGCACCAGGAGGATCCGGTGATGCGCCGTCCGGTGGCCGACGGCTACTGGCACCCCGAACAGTGGCAGACGACCTTCCACGAGGTGCACTGGCGCGAGCTGAAGAAGCGTCCGTACCTGTGGTCGAACTTCATCTGGGTCGGCTTCGATTTCCCGTCGTTCAAGCGCAACGAGGGGGATCGCGCGGGCATCAACGACAAGGGCCTGGTCACCGAGGACCGCAAGGTGCGTAAGGACTCGTACTACTGGTACCAGGCCAACTGGTCCGAGGTTCCGATGCTGCACATCACCAGCCGTCGCGACGTCAACAAGCGCATCGCGCGGGCCAAGGTGAAGGTGTTCTCCAACCAGCCGGCGGTGCGTTTGCGCCTGAACGGCGGCGCCTGGACGACCGTGCCGGTCGAGGACCACGCCGCGGTGTGGGAGATCGACCTGGCCAAGGGCGAAAACCTGGTCGAGGCGGCGGCCGAGGTGGGCGGCAAGACGCTGACCGACAGCGTGCGGTGGACCTACGCGACCAACCCGTAGGTCGCCAATCATCGTCATCCCGGGCCTTGTGCCCGGGACCCCTCTGTCCGCCGCAGGCGCGGGGCAGAGGGGATCTCTCACGTGAAAGCTGAACCAGGGGTCCCGGGCACAAGGCCCGGGATGACGGTTGGGGTTTAGGCGCGCGCCTGGAAACGGTGATCGCCCGAGCCGATCTCCAGAACCAGCCGGCCACGCTTCAGGCCCTGGACCGTGACGCCCGGCGCCTGAGCGACGGGGACGCCATTCACCCGTACGGCCTCGGCGCTCTTGGCTGGAATATGGACCTCGGCGCGGCTGTTGGTCGGCGCGACCAGATGCAGGTCGAAGCTGCCGTCCGCTTTCAGCTCCCAGTCCGTACTGATCCGGCCCAGCACGCTGTCATAGTCGCCGCCGCCCTTGGGCACGCGGGCGTCCAGCACCGGATCGAAGCGGAACGACAGGAAGCCGGCGCGGATCGGCTCGATGCCGGCGATGCGGCGGAACACGAAGCCGGTCACCGCGCCCAGGGCGTAGTGGTTGAACGAATTCATGGCCACGTCGCCGACGTCGCCGTTCCAGCGCTCCCAGATCGTCGTGGCGCCCTTGCGGATCATGTAGCCCCACGACGGGAAGTCGGTGCGCAGCAAAAGGTCGTAGACCACGCCGTCCTGGTCGTTGTCGGCCAGGGCGTCCAGGCTGAACGGCGTGCCCAGGAAGCCGGTCGACAGCAGGTTGCCACGCCGACGGATGTCGGCCACCAGATGGGCCGTGGCGGTCGCCCGCAGCGCCTCGGGGACGAGGCCGAAGCGCAGGGCCAGGATGTAGCCGGCCTGCGAGCCGTTACCCATGGAGCCGTCGGGCCGCACGAACTCGCGCTGGAAGGCGGCCGTGATCTGGCTGGCCAGGTCGCGGTAGCGCACCGCGTCGGGCTTGCGGCCCGAGCCGTAGGCCATGTCGGCCATGGCCTCGACCGAGCGCTTCCACCAGGCCGTGGCGATCAGGGCCTTGGGCGTGGTCTCGTCGCCGGGCTGCTTGGCGTCCAGCGCCACCCAGTCGCCGAAGTCGTAGCCGCGTTCCTTGCGCCAGATCAGGTCCGGATTGCTCGTGCGGATGAAGCCCAGGTAGCGGGTCATGGCCGCCCAGTTCTGGTCGACGATGGCGGTGTCGTTGTAGCGCTTCCACACCGTCCACGGCAGCATGACGCCGGCGTCGGCCCAGCCGGGCGAGGCGCCGAGGCCCAGGTCCGTGAAGCCAGCCGGAGCGTAGTCGGGGAACTCGCCGCGCGGGCCTTGGGCGTCGCGCAGGTCGCGGCCGAACCGCTCGGTGAAGGCGGCCACGTCCATGTTGAAAGCCGCCGCATCCCAGAAGACGTTGGCGTCGCCGGTCCAGCCCAGGCGCTCGTCGCGCTGCGGGCAGTCGGTGGGCACGCCGACGAAGTTGCTGCGCTGGCTCCACAGGCTGTTGCGCCACAGCTGCTGGATCACCGGATTGGCGATGCGCAGGTGGCCGGTCTCGGCCAGGTTCGACGAGACCACGATCCCTTCGACGTCCTCGGCTGTCGGTGCGCGGCCCAGAACCTCGGCCAAGCCTTCGACCTCGACATAGCGGAAGCCGAAATAGGTGAAGCGCGGCTCATAGGTCTCGCCGGCCGGGTCGCCCTTCAGGGTGTAGACCACGGCGGCGCGGGCGGCGCGCAGGTTGGACTGGTCGACATGGCCGTCTGCACCCAGCACCTCGGCGAAGCGCAGGGTGACGACCTGGCCAGCCTTGCCGCGCACCTTCAGCCGCGCCCAGCCGGCGAAGTTCTGGCCGAAGTCGAAGACGTGGCGCGACCCGACGGCCTTGATCGAGGTCGCCTTCAGCGTCTCGATCCGGCGGATCGGCGGGCTGGTCTGGGCCTTCAGAGCGCAGGGCGGGGTGGGGGCGATGTCGACGGCGCGCCAGCCCTTGCCTGTAAAGCCGGCGGTGGCCCAGCCGGGCTGTTCCAGGCGGGCGTCGTAGTCCTCGCCGTAGTAGATTTCGCCGCGTGTGATCGGGGCGGCGGCGATGCGCCAGGTCTCGTCGCTGGCGACCGTCTCCCGAGAACCGTCGACGTAGGTGATCTCCAGCTGGCCGAGGAACCGCAGCGGGGTGTCGCCGAAGGTGTAGCGGCCGGCCGGGGCGTGATAGCTGCCGTACCAGCCGTCGCCGACCATGGCCCCGATGGCGTTGTCGCCCACGCTCAGCAGGTCGGTGACGTCGTAGACGCGGTAGAGGGCGGTCTTGCGGAAGTCGGTGCTCTCGGGCGTCAGCAGGGCGTCGCCGACCCGCTTGCCGTTGATCTGGGCCTCGTAGGCGCCCAGGGCTGTGGCGTAGAGGCGCGCGCGGGCGATCGGGCGGGCGACCTTGAAGTCCTTACGCAGCAGGAACGCGCCATAGCCCGGCCAGGCCTGGGGCTGGTTCTTAGAGGGTTCGGCCTTGGCCCAGCCGCCGTCGGCGAAGCCCGGGCGCATCCAGCCGTCGGGAGCTTGCAGGGCGGTCTTCATGCCACGCGAGGTGATGCGCAGGGTCTTGCCGCCGGGCAGTTCGGCGCGAACCATCACGGCGGCGGCGATCTCATGCAGCTTGGGTTCGTTGAAGCCGGTGGGGTCCTGAACCTTGATCGCGACCACGTGGCGGCCGGCCGCCAGCTTGTGGTGGGTCTCGGCGATCGGGGCGACGCCGAAGGCGATCGGCGAATGTGGCGGGCGCTGGACGGGCTGGCCGTCCAGCCAGACGTCGGACGTGAAGTTGGCGATCGAGAACAGGGTGACGTTGGCCGCCGCCGGCAAATCGAAGGCCAGGCGGAAGTATCGCGCCGAGCGGTCGGCGGGGCGGTCGCCGCGCATCCACAAGAGGCCCGCTTGCCGGTCGGCCTTGGCCAGCTCCGTCTCGGCGGCGATCCACTTGGCGGTCCAGTCGGCGGGCTGCAGCAGGCCGATCTCGAAGCTCGCGACGGCGCTGGTCGCCTTGCGGCCCTTGTTGTCGCGCACCAGCACGCGCCACCAGACGATCTGGCGCGAGGTCAGCGGGCTGCCCAGCCACGAGACGTCCATGCTCTGGTCGGTCAGCACCTCGCCGGCGTGCCAGAGGTCGGGATCGCCGGCCTCCAGCTTCTCGCGCGAGCTGGCGGCCTGGATCTCGTAGCGGGTCTGCTTGACGTCCGGATCGGGGCTGGCCAGCCGCCAGGACAGACGCACGGCTTGGTCCTCTACGCCGATCGGCGCGGTGACCGAGCCGGCCTTGAGGTCCAGCACCTCGAGCGCGGGCGCTTGCAGCGCCTGGGCCGCCAAGGCGGGAGAGGCCGCCGCGACTCCGGCCAGGCCGGCGCCCATCATCAAGCCGCGACGCGAGACGCTCATTTGGACACCTCAGCGCGCGGGCCCGCGTTGTCGATCACGGCCTGGGCCTCAGCTGGCCAGTCACGGTTCGGGACCAGGATGTTGTTCTCGGCGACATTGCCGATCTCGCTCAGCCAGCGGCCGCCGGTGCGCAGCGAGTTGTGCCAGTTGCCGGTCGCCAGGTTGTCGGTCGAGATCTTGCGGCGGAACATCTTGCCGGCGGTGTTGATGTTCAGCCACTTGCCCTGGGTGTCGACGACATTGCCGGTCACCTTGAAGTGCTTGGAGCCCTCGTCCAGGTAGATGGCGATCTTGCCGCCGATGTCGAAGATGTGGTTGGCGCGGATCACCGAGTCCGGATTGGCCGACAGGTTGTAGATCGCCCCGCCGTCCATGTACCAGGTCTTCACGCCATGGATGCGGTTGCCCTCGACCAGGGTTTTCCGCAGCACCGTCGGCGTCGTGTACTTGGTGTTGTAGCGGTAGCCCTTCTGGTTCTCGTCGTAGTTCGGGTTGCCGCCCGCGTCGTTGTAGCCCCAGCCCCAGCCGACCGCGACGCCGTCATAGGGCGCGTCCGAGATCTCGTTGTGCAGGATGCGCGCGTCGTCGATGTAGGTCGTCAGGATCGCGGCGTTGTCCTTGTAGTCCTGGCTGACGGTGGCGATCACGTTGTCGGCGATCTCGAGGTCGGCGTTGACAAGTTCCGGTGCGGACGGGTGGTGGGCGTCCTGGCGCACGCCGCCGGCCATGATGGCGCTGCCCGAGAGCACCGAGAAGTGGTTGCGGCTGACGCGGATGCCCTTCGTGCTCAGGCCCTGGCCCGAGAGATTGGCGTTGGCGTCGTTGCCGATGCCTAGGCCGATCTGGCCCAGCTGCGAGAACTGGTTGCCGGTGAAGGTGACGTCCTGGGCCGCGGCGACCTGCACGGCGGCCGGGATCTGATGCCACTTCTGGCGCATGGACTCGAACTCGGGACAGCCCCAGCCGCACGACGACCAGGCGTCGGCCGGGCGCAGCGGCGACGTATCCTTCAGGAAGGCGCCGCTCTGCTGGTTGGCGTAGCCGGTGGCCTCCGACGGGCCCATCCACGAGCTGTAGGAGAACCGCAGGCCCTCAAAGCTGAGATTGCGCACCGGGGCCTTGGATGTGCCGCCGATCGAGACCAGGGCGGGCAGGGCGGGGACGGTCACCCGCAGCGCCTTGATGTCGTCGTCCTCGGCGATGCGGAGGTACAGCTTGCCGGCGGCCGGATCGACGAACCACTGATAGGGCTTGGCGTGCCAGTCATTGGCCTTGCCGACCAGCTCTAGCGCATTGACCAGGAACAGGCGCGAGTCGTCGGGGAAGATCGGCTTGGAGACGGTGTCGTAGCCCCAGGTGTTGTTGTCCCAGGCCGGCTGGCGCATTGTCACCCTCGTCCCGTCGATGGCCTGCACCGGCGAGACGCGGTCGGTGAAGAAGCCGGTGGCCTCGACCTCCAGTCGCGACGGGTGCTTCAGGTCCTTCAGGAAGGCCAGCTTGGGATTGGTGATCTCGAAACCGGTGGCGTTGAACGTCACGTCCGAGGCGCGGATCTCCATCCACGGGCGCTCGGCCAGGGTGTCGTTGACCCACACCTGGCGGGTGTCCAAGCCCTTGGGAATGTCGGCGACATAGATCCGGCGCTCGGCGTCGAACACCGTGAAGTTTGCGACGTCGAAGCCGCCCGAGATCAGCGGCCGCGCGCCGGTCTGGCCACGCCAGGTGACGCGCTTGCCGGCCTGACCGCCGTCGGCGGCGGTGAAGACCAGGGGCTTGTCCAGGCGGTACGCGCCGGCCGCGACCTCGACCGTGACGTCGGCCTTGGCGTTACTGGCGCGAACCAGGGCCTGGGCGCGGGTCAGGGTGCGCACCGGGCGCTCGACGGTGCCGGGGTTCTTGTCGTCGCCCTTTGGCGAGACGTGCAGCGTCACCGTCTGGGCGTTCGCGAGGGTCGCCCAGGCCAGGACGGCGCCGGACACCATGGTCGCCGCGAGGCGGCGTGCGAGCAGGGTTTTGACCATCACGAACTCCCTAAGTCTTGTTTTCTTTAACGTGGGGCGGGCCGCTGGCCCGCGTCAGGCTTGGCGGACGACCTGTCTCTGGTCGCCCAGGCCCTCGATACCCAGTTCCATCACGTCGCCGACGTTCAGATAGACCGGCGGCTTCTGGCCCAACCCAACGCCAGGCGGCGTACCGGTCGAGATCACGTCGCCCGGCAGCAGGGTCATGAACTGCGAGAGATAGGCCACGATGAAGGCCGGCTTGAAGATCATGGTTGCGGTCGAGCCGTCCTGGAACGTCTTGCCGTTGACCTTCAGCCACATCTTCAGATTGGCCGGGTCCGGCACCTCGTCGCGGGTGACCAGCCAGGGGCCGATCGGGCCGAAGGTGTCGCAACCCTTGCCCTTGTCCCAGGTGCCGCCGCGCTCGATCTGGAAGGCGCGCTCGGAGACGTCGTTGATCGTGCAATAGCCGGCGATGTGGGCTTCGGCCTCGCTCTCGTCGATATAGCTGGCGGTCTTGCCGATCACGATGCCCAGCTCGACTTCCCAGTCCAGCTTGGTCGAGCCGCGGGGCTTCAGGACCTCGTCGTTCGGGCCGCAGATGGCCGAGGTGAACTTCGAGAACAACACCGGCTCTTCGGGGATCGGCAGGCCGCTCTCGGCGGCGTGGTCGGCGTAGTTCAGGCCGATGCACAGGAACTTGGCCACCCCGGTGACGCAGGCGCCGTAGCGGACGCCTTCGGGCGCCAGGGGCAGAGTATCCAGGTCGAGGGCGCGCAGGCGGGCCAGGCTCTCGTCCGAGATGGCCGCGCCGTCGATGTCGGCGACCACGCCGCTGAGGTCGCGGATGCGGCCCTGGGCGTCCAGGATGCCGGGCTTTTCGTGGCCGACAGGGCCGAAGCGAAGCAGTTTCATGTCACGCGTTCCTAATTGACCCAGCCGCCGTCGATCACGTTGATCGTACCGGTGGTGAAGGCGGACTCGTCCGAGGCCAGGTAGACGGCCAGGGCGGCCAGCTCCTCGACGCGGCCGAAACGGCCCATGGCCTGGCGGGCGGTGAACTCGCCATAGGCCTTGTCGAAGTCGCCGGTGTCGCGCAGGCGCTGCAGCAGGGACGGGGTCTCCACCGTGCCCGGGCAGATGGCGTTGCAGCGGATGCCCTTGGTCACGAAGTCGGACGCCACCGACTTGGTCAGGCCGATCACGGCGGCCTTGGTGGCGCCATAGGCGAAGCGGTTGGGCACCGCCTTGATGCTGGAGCAGACCGACGACATGTTGATGATCGAGGCGCCGCCGTTCTCGATCATGCGCGGCAGGAAGGCGCGGATCATCCGGTACTGGGCGGTGACGTTCAGGGCGTTGGAGAAGTCCCAGGCGTCCTCGTCGCAGTCCAGGATCGTGCCGGCGTGGACGAAGCCCGCGCAATTGTAGAGCACGTCGACGTTCGGGAATTCCTCAGCGATCGCCTTGACGGCCTCGCGGTCGGTAACGTCCAGCTGGCGGACGGTCACGCCCTCGACGCCTTCCAGCGCCTCGGTGCGGATGTCGGCGGCGATCACGCTGGCGCCTTCACGCAGGAACGCCTCGACGGTCGCGCGTCCAATTCCCTGAGCGGCGGCCGTCACCAGCGCCGTCTTGCCCGCAAGCCTCATCAGTCAACCTCAAACGTAAGATGTATTATGTTTGCTAAGGGCGCTGACCGGGGTCGTCAAGCTGCGGTGGACCTTCAGTCAAAAGAAAAGCCGCATCACAACGAAGCGTGATGCGGCTTACCAAAATGGCAGGAGGGGAAAGTGCTTAGAAGCGGACCCGGACGCCGGCCGCGACGCGGCGGCCCGTGGTCCGGAATTCCTTCGTGCGGTTCGGCGTGACCGAGTAGATGAACTCTTCCTCGTCGGTCAGGTTCAGGCCGTCGACGAACACCGTGAAGTGGTCGTTGACGTTGTAAGAGGCGCCGACGTCCAGCTGGCCATAGCTGTCGAAATATTCCGGTTCGCCGTTACGACCCGAGGCGACCTGCAGGAACTTGTCGCGCCAGGTGTAGGCGATACGGGCCTGGATCGGACCCTTCTCGTAGAAGCCAACCAGGCTGTAGGAGTACTTCGACAGACCTTCCAGGCCGTAGGACACGTTGGCCACGGTGTTGGTGTAGTTGGCGTCGGACTCGGCATAGGTGAAGCTGGTCTGCACGCCCAGGCCGTCAAACGGCGCGGGCAGCTTGTTGAACACCTGGCGGTAGCCCAGCTCGAAGCCCTTCACGACCGCGCCCTTGCCGTTGCCCGGCACGGTTACCTGGAAGGTCACCTGGTCGACCTTCTGCGGCGTCGTGACCAGGGTCACGAACGAGTCGATGTTCTTGTAGAAGGCCGCGAATGACAGCAGCGACATGGTGTCGAGGTACCACTCGACGCCGCCTTCGATCTGCGAGGCGCGGAACGGCTGCAGGTCGGGGTTGCCCCGGCGAATGGTTTCGTTGCCCGGGTTGGTCTGGATCGTCTGGCGCGGCGACAGGTCCGACAGGGTCGGGCGGGTCATGACGCGCGAGGCGGCGAAGCGGAAGATCAGGTCGTCGGTGACGTTCAGGCGGGCGTTCAGCGACGGCAGGATGTCGGTGTACTTGCCTTCGAAGCTGACCGGGACGACCGGCGAGACGGTGATGATGTTCTGGCCGGCGCCGTTCGGACGGGCGCTGGTCACCGTGCGCGAGGCGCCCGACGAGGTGTAGTCGGTGTCCTCGATGCGGACGCCGACGTTCACAGCCAGCGGCATCGAGCCCAGATCGGTCTTGATGTCGGCCATCACGTAGCCGATCAGCACCTTCTCATCGACGACCGACGAGGCTGACGGCGAGGCGATGGCTTGGTTGAACGCCTTGCCGTCGCGGGTGGCGTATTCCTTGACCTGCAGGATCAGGGCGCGGGGATCGTAGTACAGCCAGTCGTGCAGGATGCTGTCGCCGTACTGGCCGCCGAAGAAGTTGCGGTTGGTGTTCTGGAACAGCGAGGTCGGCAGGATCTGGTTGGAGTCGCAGTAGGCGCATTGCTCACCGAACGGCATTTCAACCGCGTTGATGGTCTTCTTGCGGTTCTGCGAGGCGACGCCTGCGCTGATCGACACCGCGCCCGCGGGCTTCCAGTCGGCGTCGAAGGCGAACTCGTTGATCTCGTCGTCGACGTCCGAGCCGCCGCCCCAGATGTAGTAGTGGGCGGTCACGCCTTGCGGATTGGTCGCGGCGTTGGCGTAGTTCGGGCTGGTGAAGCCGTAAGAGTACATCGGGCTGCCGCCGCGGCGGTCGAACCAGGTGTTGACGTTCTTGCGGCGGATGGTCGTGAAGTCGTTGTCTTCCTTGCCTCGACGCTCGGCCTTCGAGGTCGAGGCGTCGAAGGTCAGGGTCAGGTCTTCCGTCGCCTTCCACTTCAGGTTCAGGCCGATCTGGTTGGTCGTGACGTCGCGGTGATCATACTGGATGATCTGGTCGACGAAGCCGCCCTGATAGCGCTGGTAGACGGCTTCGCCGCCCTGCACGACCTGCTCGACCAGCGTGCCGCCGGCGAAGTCGTAGGCCAGGCCCGTCTGCTGTTCCTTGAAGTCAGCCTTGGCGTACAGCACGTCGACCGTGGCCGTCAGGCTTTCGACCGGCTTGTACTGAACGACGCCGTTGAGGCCGAGCATCTTCTTGTCACGCTCGAAGAAGAACGGCGACAGGTTCGACGGCATCGAGACGCTGGTGAAGGGCGCGACGCCCGGTCCGATGCGGGCCCCGGCGACGCCGCCGGCATTGTAGTAGGAGTCGGTGCTGGAGCGGCGCACGTGGCCCGCGCCGATGGTGAACTCATCGTTGCGGACCTTCTGGTCCATGTACGAGGCCGACAGGGCCGCGCCGAAGGTGCGCTCCTCGTTGCGCCAGCTGACGACGCCCGAGACTTCCGGATTGTACTTGTCGCGCAGCTCAGCCCATTGGCCGCTGATCGAACCGGCGGCGCTGAAGGCCTGGCGCTGTTCCAGCGGACGCAGCGTGCGCACGTCGATGGTCGCGCCGATCGAGGCGCCATTCACGTTGGCTTGCGGCGACTTGTAGACGTCGGCGCCCGAGATGATTTCCGAGGGCAGGACGTCGAACGAGAACTCACGGCCGTTGTTGTCGGTGGCCAGGGTGCGGCCGTTGACGGTGACGGCGTTGAACTTGGGACCAAAGCCGCGGACCGAGACGTAGCGGCCTTCGCCGCGGTTACGCTCGATGGTCACGCCGGCGATGCGCTGCAGGGACTCGGCGACGTTCTGGTCGGGCAGCTTGCCCAGGTCTTCAGAAGCGATCGAGTCGACGACGCCGACCGCGTTGCGCTTGATGTCGATGGATTGCTGCTGGCTGGCCCGGATCCCCGTGACCACGATTTCTTCAACGGCCGCTGCATCTTGCGCTGCGGCAGGGAACGCCCATGCCCCCAGCAGCCCGAGAGCGGTGGCGGCCAACATAGTCGTCTTGGTGGACATGCTCGATCCTGTTGTTTCAACCCCTTTGACCGGTATTCCGGCCTTATCCTGAACTTGTATGATGAGTTCAGTTGTCTGTCAAATTATCATAATACGTAATATGAATTAGCGTTCATCGAACCGCACGGATCGGGGCCACGCAGAGGGCCGAGCTGAACACGAAAATGATCGCGGCGATGAAGATGGCGGCGTAGTTGCCGTCGAAGACGTTCAGCAGCACCGCGGCCATGACCGGGCTGATGATCTGCGGGATGTTCACCGCCGTGGTCAGCACGCCAAGGTCCTTTCCCTCGTCGCCGGCCGTGGTCTGGGGCAGCACCTGGGTCATCAGGGCCATGTCGATCGACATGAACATGCCGTAGCCGACGCCGATCACGCCGGCATAGATCCACATGCCGGTCATGTTCGGCATCACCAGCGGGGCGACCATGGCGCAGCCCATGATCAGGCTGGACGCGATCACGAACGGCTTGCGGCGCTGCAAACGGTCGGACAAGAAGCCCGAGGCCAAGGACGAGACGATCAGGCACACCAGCGTCAGGATCGCCATGTTGGCGATGGCCAGGTTCGAGTTGGCGTCCGACAGGCCGATATAGTCGCGCAGGATGTACAGCAGATAGGCCGCCACGGCCTGATAGCCCATATAGACGGCGAAGCGTCCGGCGAAGGCCCAGGCGAAGTCCGGATGGTCCTTGGGGCTGATCCAGAAGCTGGAGAAGAAGCCCTTCCACGAGAACGACCGGGCGGGGGCGTCGGCGCTGGACGGTTCGCGATTGATCAGCACGAAGGCCAGGCACGAGACAGCGATGGCGACGGCGAACAGGCTGTAGGCCAGCACCCGTGCCCCGGCCAGATAGCCGGCGACGACGGTGCCGGCGGTCAGGCCGGCGGTCATGCCCGCGCCCACCACGCCGGAGACCACCCCGCGCGTCTCGGGCGGGAAGCGGTCGGCGATCACCGTGGTCATGGCCGGCTGCATGGAATTGAAGGCGACGGTGGCCATCACCCACAGCACCATCAGCGACCAGAAGCTGGTCTGCCACGACACGCCGAACAGACACAGCGAGCCGATCAGCGAGGCGATGGCGATCCAGGGCGAGCGGCGGCCCCAGCGGGTGCGGGTACGGTCCGACAAGGCGCCGGCGATCGGTGTCGTCAGGGTCGAGAACACCGAGGTGATCGCGAACATCAGGGCCAGGTTGTTGGCCTTCTGGGCCGGATTGAGCGCGGCGATCTGGTTGGGCAACAGCACGCCCAGCACGCCGCTGTAGAGCGCCATCAGCAGGAAGAAGTTGATCGCCAGCGACAGCTGCAGACGCACGCGCCGCGCGTTCTCCGCGCCGCCGACGGGGAGGGTGGTGTCCATGGTCATGCGGGCGTCCCAGGTGTCAGGGCGTAGAAGGTGGTCGCGGTCTTCGTCTCGACCTGGTGGCGATCGGCGGCCGACAGCGAGATCGCGTCGAAGATCCGCCGCCAGCGGTCGTAGCCGCCGGCCAGCTCGACGACCGGCCAGTCGCCGCCGAACATCAGCCGCTCGGGGCCGAAGCAGGCGAGGGCGTGGTCGATATACGGAAGCAGTGTCGCGTCCTGGCCCTCGGTCCAGTGGTCCTGGGTCGTCAGGCCCGACAGCTTGGCGAAGACGTTGGGCAGTCCGACGAGGATCTTCAGGTTCACGTCCCAGTCGGCGCCGCGGATGCTGCCTGCGTGGGCGGCGATGTCGGGCTTGCCCAGGTGGTCCAGCGCCACACGGGCGTCCGGCGCGCGCTCGAACAGGTCACGCAGCGTGGCGATGACCAGCGGCAGCTGGTGGTCGCGGGCGCAGATGTCGATCGTCAGGCCGCGTTCGGCCACGGCGACGAGGCCGTCGAGATGGCGGGGATCGGTGATGAAGGCGTCAGGCTCGTTCTGCACTGAACGGCGCACGCCGCGCACGAGCGGGCGGGTCTTGAGCCGGTCGAGATCGGCGCCGACGGCCTCGCCCACTTCCAGCGGGGCAAAGGCGACGATGCCGAGGATGTCGAGATCGGGATGGGAAAGGCTGGCGACCCAGTCGACTTCGTCCAGCGCCTGGTCCGGCGTGCAATCGGCCTGCACGAACACGGCCTGGCGCACGCTGGTCGCCTGCTTGGCCCAAGCCTCCGGGCCATGCCGGTCGGCGATGCTCGGGACATATTGCAGCCAGTCGTAGTCGAGCCGTTCGGGATCCCAGAGATGCAGGTGGGCGTCGATCATGCGCCGGCCTTGCCGCCGTTGCCGGGCAGGACGTCCCAGCCCAGGTCGCGGACCGGCGCCAGCGCCGCCTGGACGACCGCGAGCACGGCCGGGTCGATCGGCGTTGTCAGCGCTTTCAGGTTCTGCCGCAGGTTCTCGGGCTTGGACATGCCGATCACGGTCGAGGCGATGCCGGCTTCGTCCGCCGTTTGCAGCGCGAACTGCAGGGCCACGAACGAGAGGTCCGCGCCCAGCTCCGTGCAGCGGCGCGCGGCCTCGGCGGCGGCGGCATGGACGCTCTCGTGCCCGGGATGCCAGTCCGGCGGCCCGCCGGCGGTCAGCAGGCCCATGCCCAGCGGCGAGGCGTTGAAGACGGTGATCCCGTGCGCCGCCAGCCGCTGCGCGACCTCGCCCAGGCGCTGATCCTGCAAGGTGTAGGTGCAGTAGGCCATCACGGTGTCGACCTGCTCGGCGACTGCGATCTCTTCCAGCAGAGCCAGGTCGTAGCCGGTGATGCCGACCTGGCCGATCGCGCCTTGCGCCTTCAGCGCGCGCAGGGTCGGCAGGGCCTCGTCGACCAGCTGGCGACGGTCGCCGTGTTCGATGTCGTGGCATTGCAGGACGTCGATGAACTCGACGCCAAGGCGAGCGCGGCTGTCGTCCAGGCTGCGCAGGGTGGCCTCGCGCGAGAAGTCCCAGGCCTTGTCGCCATAGCGACCGATCTTGGTCATCAGCCCATAGGCGTCCCGCGGAACGCCGCGCAGAGCGACGCCCAGCGCCGTCTCGGCCTTGGTCAGACCGTAGTAGGGGGCGACATCGATCAGGTTGACTCCGGCGTCCAGGGCCGCGGCCACCACGGCGTCGGCCTGGGCCTGCGGCACGGGGTGATAAACCCCGCCCAGCGAGGCGCCGCCCAAGGCTAAGGGCGAAATCTTACGGCTCATCCTGGTCGTTTCCTCATCGCGTCCTGGCGGACGTCTTATCGTTCGGCGGCGGCGCGGCCGTTGGGAACCAGCCCCAACCCCGCCCGCCTGGGCCGAACGTGGGGCCCTCCGGACTTGGACCATGTTCCGCTGAGTCGGTTGGCGGTTATCGCCGCTTCGTCGACCTCGATGCCAAGGCCAGGACGGTCGCCCAGCACCAGGCCGCCGTCCATGATCTGCTGGTCGACCGAGAGGCCTAGAGGGAAGTTGAAGTCCTGGATCTCGATGCCGACCATGTTGGGCACGGCCGCGGCCGCGTGGGCGACCGGATTGCAATCGTAGCCGACCGGCGAGACGGGCAGGTTATGGGCGTGAGCCGCCATGGCGACGCGATTGAAGTGGGTGATCCCCCAGACGCTGCCGGTCTGGACGACATCGACGGCCTTGGCCTCGAACAGCGGCGTGAACTGGTCGACGCCCGTCAGGTTCTCGCCGGTGGCCACGGCGGCCTTGATCGCGCGGCTGACGATGGCGTGGCCCTCGGCGTCCCAGCGGCGCAACGGCTCCTCGATCCAGGTGAGGTCGATGCGGGCCTCGACCTCGCTGGTCAGGCGCACGGCCTGCTTGCGGCTCCAACACTCGTTGACGTCCAGCATCAGGCCCGGACGGTCGGTGTTGCGGCGGAGGACCTCGGCGGCGATCTCCAGACGGTGGATGTCGCGCTCGACGTCGCGGCCGCCCTTGATCTTGGCGGCGGTGAAGCCGCGCTCGGCCCATTGCTTGTAATGGGCCTCGAAGGCCTCGTCGGTAAGGCCGTAGCACAGGCCCGAGGCGTAGCCGGGCACGAAGCGGTCGCGGGCGCCCAGGGTGCGCCACAGTGGCTCGCCGGCCATCTTGGCCTTCAGGTCCCACAGCGCCATGTCCACGGCGGCGATCGCGCCATAGGTCGCGCCGGCGTGGCCGCTCTTGAAGACGTAGGACAGCATGCGGTCGTACAGGGCCGAGACGGCGCGGGGATCCTCACCCTCTACGGCGGGGAAGACGCGGGCGATGTCGGCGTGCTGGCCCAGGCCGACGCCGGTCAAGCCGCCGTCGGTCTCCAGCAGCAGGATCGGCACCTCGGTGACGCCGGCTTCGACCACGCCGTTGACGTCGCCCACTGGGCGGCCCCAATCGTGGACGGTGGTCAGGCTACGATAGCCGGTAATCCGCATGGGTCGGTCTTTTACTCATGATGTGGGACCTGCGCCCCTTGTCTCAGGTAATATGTATGACGAATTTTCCGTTGGCAAGCCTTCCACTGGAAGGGCGGCGAGGGATTTGCGCCTGACCTGCCGCCGTTCGAATCTCGTATTGTGATACGATGCGAGCGTCGGATAGAACGTTCGTTCAACGAGATCGAGCAACTGAAATGACCGTTTCGACGAGCGCCCCGGGCGCGAGAGCCGCGCGTCGCCCCCGTCTGGCGGCGGCCGTGGTCGAGGATCTGGTCAACGCGATCGTCACCGAGATCTATCCGTCCGGCTCGGCCCTGCCGCCTGAAAACGTGCTGTGCGACATCTACCAGGTCAGCCGCACCGTGGTGCGCGAGGCCACGACCGCCCTGACCGAGAAGGGTCTGGTCGTCTCGCAGCAGGGGCGCGGCACCATCATCCAGGACCCGTCGTCCTGGAACCTGCTGGACCCGATGATTCTCAGCGCCCTGTTCCGGCGCGAGGACGGCCTCAGCTATCTGGACAATCTGTCGGAGATCCGCGCCTCGCTGGAAGCCAGCATGGCCGCCAAGGCCGCACGCAACATCACGCCCGAGGCCGCTGCACAACTGGGCCGGCAGATGGAAAAGCTGGAGGGACTGATCTCCACGCCTGCCGGCTATGTGCATGAGGATGTGAATTTCCACGACATCATCATGCGCCTGTCAGGCGATCGTCTCAGCAAGGCGATCATCGACAGCATCCAGAGCAAGGCCGTGAAGACCTACGGCTACAGCGGTCGGCTGAACGTCGAGCATGTGCAGGCCACCCATGAGGCGCACAAGCGGGTCTATAAGGCCATCGTCGCCGGCGACGCCGACAGCGCCGCCAAGGCCATGCGCGAGCATATCGAGACGTCTTGGCGCAAACGCCGGCCCACGAGCTAAGCCACGGGTCAGCTGGACAATATGGGTTGGGTCCTGGCGCCGCATGGCTCTATGCGCGTTGTGGTTTCGCTCCACCCTGTAAGAGGCTTGCCCCGTGCTGCTTGACGCCCCGCCGCCGGTCTCCGCCGTCATCGTCGAGGCGCCGGCCTTGCCGCCGTTGCTGGGGCAGGACGCCTTTTCGACCGCGCGATACGACTCCAGAGCCTTGTCCGCTTCGCCGCGTCTTGATCAGGCGCTAGGCGCGACACCGGGCGTCTCACTGTTCCGACGCACGGGCAGCGATGCTGCAAATCCAACCATTCAGGGCTTGTCATTGCGCGGAATTGCACCTTCGGGTGCGGGTAGGGCCTTGGTAACCTTGGACGGGGCGCCGCAGAACGACCCCTTCGGCGGTTGGGTGATCTGGAGCGCGCTTCCGGCCGAGAGCTTGTCGGGAGCGACGATCGTCCGGGGCGCTGGGGCCGGAGCCTACGGCGCAGGCGCGCTGACCGGCGTGGTCGCTTTGCGTGAACGTTCGACCGGCGGCGGGCTGTCCGGCCTAACGCTGCAGGGCGGCCAGCGCGATAGCTGGCGCGGAGCGGCGGCCTTCGGGACCGAGCATCTACTGCTGACCGCCAGCGGTTCGCGCACGGATGGCTACTACCCGGTGCGCAACGGCCAGGCCGGCGCGGCCGACACGTCCACGACGCTGGAGGACGCCGCCATCGCCGCCCGCGTACAGGGCGATATTGGCGGGATAAAATGGGCCATGCGGGTTGGCGCGTTCCAGGAAAAGCGCGACGCGGGCCTGGTCGGCGCGCGCTCGAACGCCACCGGCGGCTCGTGGGCCCTGACCCTGGCCGGTGAGACCTGGCGACTGCAGGCCTGGGCGCGCAAGAGCGATCTGGAGAACACCTCGGCCGCGGTCGCCGCTGGACGCGTCGAGACGACGCCCGCCAACGACCAATATTCGACCCCGGCGCTCGGCTACGGTCTCAATGCGGCCTGGCAAGGTCAGTACGGTCCGGTGATGTGGGAGCTCGGCGCCGATGTACGGGCCGCCGAGGGTCGTGTGCGGGAGCGCTTCCGTTATCAGTCCGGCGCCTTCACGCGCAGCCGCGAGGCGGGCGGTCGCACGCTGGTTGGCGGCATCTATGCCGAAGCGGCCTATGCCAGCGCGGACTTCTCGATCGCGGGCGGGGCGCGTTTGGACGGTTGGCGTTCCTACGACGGCCTCCGGCGCGAACGCGATCTGCAGACCGGCGTCTCGACCCTGGACGCGCCGCCTGAGGGGGCCTCGGGAGCGACCCCGACGGCGCGGATCGGCCTGCGCAAGCGGCTGGTCGGCGACACCTGGTGGCGGACGGCGGCCTACGCCGGGTTCCGGCCGCCGACGCTGAACGAGCTGCATCGCCCTTTCCGGGTCGGCAACGATGTCACTGAGGCCAACGCTGCTCTCAAGCCTGAAACCCTGTACGGCCTCGAAGCCGGCCTGGCGGGCGAGGGGGCGGTGCGATGGAACCTGAGCGCCTTCCACAACCGGATCGAGGATCCGATCACCAACGTCACCCTTGGCATCGGGCCGGGAACCTTCCCGGTGGCGGGCTTCATCCCGGCCGGCGGCGTGCTGCGCCAGCGGCGCAATGTCGGAGCGATCAAGGCCTATGGCCTGGAAGGCGACGTCGCCGCCGACCTGACGTCCAACTGGACGGTGCGGGCGGCGTTCTCGGCAACGCGAGCCCGCGTCAATGGCGGCGACGAGGCCGGCCAGCTGACCGGCAAGCGCCCCGCCCAGGCGCCGGCCTTGACGGTGACGGCTGGAACGATGTTGCGCCCCATCGACCGCCTGACGCTAGACGCCGACCTACGGTACGAGAGCCGTCGCTTCGAGGACGACCTGAACCTGCGCAGCCTGAAGGCCGGCGCCAGCCTGGATCTGAGGGCCGGCTGGGCGCTAACCCCGGCCAGTGAGGTCTTCGTGCTGGCCGAGAACGCCCTCAACGTCGACCTGGCGGTGGGGCAGACGGCGGACGGGATCACCAGCTACGCCGCGCCGCGCACGGTGCAGATCGGATTTTCTTTACGCCGCTGACCTTGCAATCGTTATGTTACAACATAACATAAGGCGCTCGTTGTAGCGTCTGGAGGCGTCGTGCCGTCATTTTTCCGAGCGTCGGATCGTCAATCGAACCCAGCCGCGACCGCCCTGGACGCCTCCGCCGTCGGTCTCTCCGCCTTATGTCTGGCCCACTGCCTGGCCCTGCCGGTCCTGGCGTTGGCCTTGCCAGCTCTAAGCGCCTGGGCGGACGCGGAATGGATTCATGTCGCCCTACTGCTGGTCGCCGTGCCGATCGCGGCCATGGCGTTCATCGATCTGCGTTCGGGCCGTGCGCACTCATGGCCGATGCTGGGCGTGGCCGCCTTCGGCCTCGGCCTGATGCTGGCCGGCGCGCTGGAATTTCCCAATCATGACTGGGAGCGGCCGCTGACCCTGTTGGGCGGCCTGCTGCTGGCGGGCGCGCATATCGCCAACTGGCGGCGACGCCACGCCCGCTCGCACGCGGCTTAGAGCCTACTTCTCGACCGACAGGCGGAAGACCATGACGTTCCGGTAGGTCTGGCCCGGATCCAGGCGCACCGGGGCGAACTGCGGCTTGTTGGGGGTGTCGGGGAAGTGCTGCGGCTCCAGAGCGATGCCGTCGCCCTGACGATAGATCTTGCCGCTCTTGCCCGTCCACGTGCCATCGATGAAGTTGCCGGCGTAGAACTGCAGGCCGGGCTCGGCCGACAGAATCTCCAGCACGCGGCCGCTCTTCGGATCGGAGAGGCGCGCGGCCAGACGTATCGCGCCGCCGGACTTGCCGTTCAGGGCGTAGTTGTGGTCGTAGCCGCGGCCGATGACCATCTGCGGATCGCGGCCGTCCCGGATGCGCGTTCCGACCATCGTTGGCTTGCGGAAGTCGAAAGCTGTGCCGGCCACCGGTGTCGTCTCTCCGGTCGGGATCAGCTCGGCGTCGACTGGCGAATAGCCATCGGCGGGAATGGTCAGGACGTTGCCCATTGCTCCTTCCGCGGCCCCTTCGCCGGCCATGTTGAAGAGGGCGTGGTTGCTGATGTTGACGATGGTCGGCTTGTCGGTCGTGGCGCCGTAGGTGACCGTCAGCTGGTTCTGCTCGTCCAGAGCATAGGTCGCCGTCGTGGTCAGGGTTCCGGGATAGCCCTCGTCGCCATCAGGGCTGACATAGCCCAGGGTGACCGAGGCGACCGGACCGCTCTTGGTGTCCAGCACCTTCCAGACGACCTTGTCGAAGCCCTTCGCGCCGCCGTGCAGGGCCGCCACGCCATTGTTGTTTAGCGCCAGCTGGTAGGTCTTGCCGTCCAGCGTGAAGCGGCCCTTGCCGATGCGGTTGGCGACGCGGCCGACCGTGGCCCCGAAATAGCTGGCGGTCTTGGCGTAGGTCTCGGCGTCGGCGAAGCCCAGGGCGATGTCTGCGCTCTTGCCGTCACGGCCCGGCGCGACCAAGGCCTGCAGGGTCGCCCCGTAGGTGATCACAGTGGCGCTGACGCCCTTGCCGTTGGTCAGGGTGAAGGCTTCGACGGCCTCGCCGGAGGGAAGCTTGCCGAAGGGCTTTCGCGCCAGTTCGGCGGCGTGGGTCGAGGTCGCCGCCACGACGAGCGCGCCGCCCAGGGCCAGGGTTCGCAGTTTCATGTTTCCTCTCCCGTTTTTCTTGTCTGGTGCGGCGGCGCTATTCGATGAACGGCGGTGCGGAGACCCGCTCGCTGAGCAGGAAGGCGTCCGCAACGTGGCGCAGAGGGCTGACATCCACGTCGCTGGAGCCGTCGGCGATCAGACGGGCGAACTCGGTGTAGAGCCCCGGATACTCGCGGTCCGGACCCTCATAGACCAGGTGGTCGTTGATCCAGAGCCTGGCGCCGCCATGGGTCAGTTTCAGTGCGCCGTCGTCGGTGTCGACCTCGATGTCCCAGCTCTGCGGGCCCGTCTGCAGGAAGTCGAACTCGGCGCGGATCGGGGCGCCGGCGGCGTCGGTGAAGTCCAGTTCGGCTTGGACCGGGGCCTGCAGGTTGCTGGGCGTGTGCAGCACGCCGCGCGCCAGGAAGAACGGACGCGGCAGGATGGCCGTGACGATCGACAGGGCGTTGATCCCGGGATCGAACACGCCCAAGCCGCCAGCCTCCCAGATCCAGGTCTGCCCCGGATGCCAGACGCGAACGTCCTCTTTCCAGCAGATCCGCACGGCCTTGACGGCGCGATCGGCCAGCCATTGACGGGCGGGCTGCACGCCGGCGGCGCAGCGTGAATGCCAGGTGGTCTGTAGGGTCAGGCTGCGCGCGGCGGCGACCTGGCGCAGGTCCTCGACCTCGCTGAGCGTCGCGCCGGGCGGCTTTTCCAGCATCACGTGCTTGCCGGCGGCCAGAGCTTGATGGGCCAGGGCGTGGCGCGGCTGGGGCGGGGTGCACAGCGCGACAGCGTCGACCGTTACGTCGCTGGCCAGCAATTCGGCCAGGGTCGCGAAATGCGGCGCGCCGTCGACGCCCGACGAGCGGCTGACCACGGCGGCCAAGGTAAAGCGCTTGTCGCCAGCGATTGCTGGCAGGTGCTGATCGCGGGCGATCTTGCCCAGCCCGACCAGAGCGAGACGGATGGGCGTCACAGCGACTTCACCGTCACCGGTCGTTCCTGCGCCTGAGTCAGCGGATTGCTGACGGGATAGCTGAACGGCGCGGCCTCGATCTCGAACACGTCGCCGACCTGGGTCTGGAAGCCCTCGGAAAAGGAAAGCGTGGCGGTGCCGAAGAAGTGGACGTGAACGTCGCCGGGGCGGCGAAACAGGTCGTACTTGAAGTGATGTCGCTCGAGGTTGGCGATGGTGTGGGACATGTTCGCCTCGCCAGACAGAAACGGCTTTTCCCAGACCGTCTGACCGTCGCGGACGATGCGGCTGGTCCCGCGTACGTCGTCGGGCAGCGGACCGGCCAGCAGTTCCGGACCGAGGGCCGCCTGGCGAAGCTTGGAGTGGGCCAGCCACAGATAGTTGCCGCGCTCGATCACGTGGTCGGAGAACTCGTTGCCCAGGCAGAAGCCCAGGCGGTGCGGTGTCCCGTCGGGGCCGATGACGTAGACGCCAGCGATTTCGGGCTCCTCGCCGCCGTCCTTGGCGAAGCTGGGCGAGGCGAGGGGCTGGCCGGGCGCGACCAACTGGCTGCCGTCGCCCTTGTAGAACCATTCGGGCTGCACGCCTTCCTGGCCGGCGGCGGGCTTGCCGCCTTCGACGCCCATCAGGAACATCCGCATGGAGTCGGTCAGTTGCTCTCCGGCCCCGTCCTTCTGGGCGAGAGCGGCCTTGTGCATCTTGTCCCGGCCCTCGGCCGAGCCGAGGTGGGTCAGGCCCGTGCCGGTCATCTGCAGGTGGGCGGGATCGGGATGGTCGATCGGAGCAAGCACGCGGCCGTCGGCCAGAGCGGCGGCGATGTCGATTTCGTCGCCCAGCGTGGCGGCCTGGGCGAGCGTGACGCCGTCGGCGATCGCCGCCTGAGCCAGCGCGTAGAGCGTGTCCGCTGTCTGCACGACGCGGGCGCGGCCCTGGTCATCGACTGCCGCCAGCCGTCGCGACCCGCCTTCGGTCAACTGCACGAAACAAAACGCCATGGCAGATCTCCTACCCTAGAATAGTCCGACAAATATCGCGCCGAGGCGTCCTGTCAAATGGCGGGCTTGGTCAAGCTTAGCGACGCGGCAGGAATTCTTTTCTGCATCATGGGTTTGCGATGTGACGTGAATTTGCCTGTTCTCCGACAATTGATCTCGCTAGGGTCCGGCGGATCAGTGTCGTGGGTGGAGCGAGCAGCGCGTGTCGAAGGCCAAGGAAGCGGACGGCGGCGGGGCCGCCTCGAGGCGCATCCACGGTTCCATCGCGCGCAAGTTGGGGGTGGCCATCGTTTCGGGCCAGCATCAGCCTGGCGACGTGCTGACCAACGAGATCGACGCCAGCGAGCAGCTGCAGGTCTCGCGCAGCGTCTATCGCGAGGCTATCCGCATTTTGGCCGCCAAGGGGCTGGTCGAGAGCCGCCCCAAGACCGGCACCCGCGTCAGCGCCCGGAACCGCTGGCAACTGCTGGATCCCGACGTCTTGGCCTGGTTCTTCGAATCAGAGCCCAGCGAGGATTTCCTGCGCGAGCTCTACGAGTTGCGGATGATCGTCGAGCCGGCCGCCGCCGCCTTGGCGGCCCAGCGCCGCGACGACGCCCAGCTGGAACGGATGCGGGCTGCGTTGGTGGTCATGCAGCATGCGACGCTGGCCAGCGAGGCTGGCCGCGCCGCCGACCGTGACTTCCACGACACCGTGCTGGAAGCGACTAGCAACGCCCCGCTGTTCACGCTGAGCAGCAGCATCGGGGCCGCAGTGCGCTGGACGACCATCTTCAAACAACGCCACAGCGAGCTGGCCCGCGATCCGATGCCCGATCACTGGAAGGTCTTCGACGCCATCGCCGCCGGGCGGCCTGATCAGGCCCGCGAGGCGATGGAGCGGTTGGTGACCCTGGCGCTGGAGGACACCCGCGCGTCGATTGACGCTCCGGAAGACCGGGTATAGTCAGACAAATGACTGACGACGCGGCGGGCCGGGCTGCGGACGAGACGCCGCATCCGAGCCTGTTCGCGCGCACTGCTCCTTCCCGAGGATCGCCATGAGCGCCGCCCCCGTTCCGCCTCGCGCCCTTCGCTCGCGCGCCTGGTTCGACAACCCTGACAACATCGACATGACGGCGCTGTATCTCGAGCGCTATCTGAACTTCGGCCTGACGCTGGAGGAACTTCAGTCGGGTCGGCCTATCATCGGCATCGCCCAGACCGGCTCGGACCTGTCGCCCTGCAACCGCCATCACCTGGTGCTGGCCGAGCGCGTCCGTGAAGGCATCCGCAGCGCCGGCGGCATCGTGCTTGAATTCCCGGTTCACCCGATCCAGGAGACCGGCAAGCGGCCGACGGCGGGCCTTGACCGTAATCTCTCGTATCTGGGCCTGGTTGAGCTGCTGTACGGCTATCCGCTGGACGGCGTGGTGCTGACCATCGGCTGCGACAAGACCACGCCGGCCTGCCTGATGGCGGCGGCGACGGTGAACATCCCGGCCATCGCGCTGTCTGTCGGTCCGATGCTGAATGGCTGGCACAAGGGCCAGCGCACCGGTTCGGGCACCATCGTCTGGAAGGCCCGCGAGCTGCTGGCGGCCGGCGAGATCGACAAGGCCGGTTTCATCAAGCTGGTGGCAAGTTCAGCGCCCTCGACGGGCTACTGCAACACGATGGGCACGGCCACGACCATGAATTCGCTGACCGAGGCCCTGGGGATGTCGCTGCCCGGCTCGGCGGCGATCCCGGCGCCGTACCGCGACCGCCAGGAGAACGCCTATCGCACCGGCCTGCGCATCGTCGACATGGTGCATGAGGACCTCAAGCCCTCCGACATCCTGACGCGCGACTCGTTCCTGAACGCCGTCGTGGTCAACTCGGCGATCGGCGGCTCGACCAACGCTCCGATCCACCTGAACGCCCTGGCGCGCCATGTCGGCGTCGAGCTCAGTATCGACGACTGGCAGCAGACCGGCGAGGAGGTGCCGCTGCTGGTCAACCTGCAGCCCGCCGGGGAATATCTGGGCGAGGACTACTACCGGGCCGGCGGTGTGCCGGCGGTGTTTGGCCAACTGATCGAGCAGGGCCTGATCCGCGAGGGCGCGGCTTGCGTCTCGGGCCAGACCATCGGCGAGCAGTATCGCGGCGCGCAGATCGAGGACGAGGACGTGATCCGCCCGTTCTCGCGGCCGCTGGTCGAGCGGGCCGGCTTCGTGGTCATGCGTGGCAACCTGTTCAACTCGGCGATCATGAAGACCAGCGTGATCAGCCAGGAATTCCGCGACCGCTATCTGTCCAACGCAGACGACCCCGACGCCTTCGAGGGGGACGCGATCGTGTTCGATGGCCCCGAGGACTATCACCACCGGATCGACGATCCGTCGGTGGGGATCACCGCCAACTCGATCCTGTTCATGCGCGGCGCTGGCCCGGTCGGCTATCCGGGCGCGGCCGAGGTGGTGAACATGCGCGCGCCGGACTATCTGATCCGCCAGGGCGTGACCCAGCTGCCGTGCATCGGCGACGGCCGCCAGTCGGGCACCTCGGGTTCGCCCTCGATCCTCAACGCCTCGCCAGAAGCGGCGGCGGGCGGCGGTCTGGCGTTGCTGAAAAGCGGCGATCGGGTTCGCTTCGACCTGCGCAAGTCAAGGGTCGACGTGCTGATCTCGGCCTCGGAATCCGTCGAGCGGCGCAAAGCGCTGGAGGCGGCCGGCGGCTTTGCCTATCCGGAAAGCCAGACGCCCTGGCAAGAGATGCAGCGCGCCGTCGTGGGGCAAATGGAGACCGGCGCCGTGCTGGAGCCGGCCGTGAAGTACCAGCGCATCGCCCAGACCAAGGGCTTGCCGCGCGACAACCACTGAGGCTGGCTAGACCTCGCCGCCGATCCGTTCGATCTCGGCGGCCAGGGCCGGCACGTCCAGCACATGCAAGGTGCGGCCGGTCTGGCGGACGATGTTCAGGCCGGCCAGACGGTTCAGCTCTCGGGTCACCGGCTCGCGCTGACTGCCCAGCAGGGCGGCCAGTTCGGCATGGGTGGGGCAGGGGGTGATTACGGCCGTCAGGCCGTCCCCGCCGGCCGCGGTAGCCATGCGCAGAAGTTCGATGTCGACCCGGCAGGCGACCGAGACGGCGGTCAGCTCGAACAAACGATCGGTCAGCGACCGCGTCAGGCCCGCCATGTCCTCAAGCATCGCCCGCATGAAGTTCGGCGACATCTCGAACAGGCGGCGGACCAGGCCCTGCGGCAGGCGGGCGATCCGCACGTCCTCGACTGCGACGATGTTGGCCGAACGCGGCTGGCCGTCGATCGCCGCGATTTCTCCGAAATAGCCGCCCGGCGAGATCCGACGATAACCGACCTCACGTCCCGACTTGGCGTACTGGTTGGCCAGCAGCACGCCCTCCAGCAAGAGGTAGATTCCGCCATCCTGATCGTGCCGCTGCAGGATCATCTCGCCCTTGCCGTAGCGCAGGATCTCGATCGATGACGACAGCGCCTCGACTTCCTGCCCAGTCATGTGGCGAAAGAGTTTGTTGGCGCGAAAGTCTTTGGCGGCGGCGTCTGTTGGCATATGGCTCATGGTTGAGGGAGCGATGAGGGAATCGCGGTCATCACGTACGCTCCTGCTGTCGGTCTGGGGCCATGATCGTTTGGGGGCGGGATGGATAGTCGGCAGCAATACAAGGCCTTTATCAGCTATAGCCACAAAGACCGCAAAATTGCCGAGTGGCTGCATCGCGCTTTGGAGACCTATCGCGCGCCGCGCGCCCTGACGAAGGCGCGCGATGGCGCTTCGGCGGGCGCCTTGCGGCCCATCTTCCGCGACCGGGAGGAGCTTAGCGCCTCGTCGAACCTGTCCGAAGTGATCCAGGACGCGCTGGACCGTTCAGAAGCCTTGATCGTGTTGTGCTCGCCGTTCTCGGCCGCCTCGCGATGGGTCGACCAGGAGGTGGCCCACGTCATCGAGAGAGGCGATGTCGCCCGGATCATCTGCCTGATCACGCCGGAGACGCCGGCGGACGCGACGCTCGACTCGGTGTTGCCAGGCGCCTTGCGCGCGGCGTTGCCCGAGGGGGTCGAGCCCTTGGCGGTGGATCTCCGTCCCAATGGCGACGGCCGCCGCCTGGCGCGCCTGAAAATCGCCGCGCGCCTGCTGGACGTGAGCCTGGACCAACTGGTGCAGCGCGACGCTCGTCGTCGCCTGCAGGTCATGACCGCCTTTACGGCGGCGGCCGTGGTGGTGTCGGTCGGCATGGGGGCGATGACGGTCCTGACCCTGCAGTCGCGGAAGGTCGCCCGCGCCCAGCGCGACGAGACCGAAGCGCTGGTGGCCTACATGCTGGGCGACCTGCGTGAACAGCTGGAGCCGGTTGGCCGACTGGACGTGCTGGACGGGGTCGGTGGCCGGGTGCTGGCCTACTACGCCAAGGCTAGCGAGGATCGGCTGGACGACAAGGCTCTGGCTCAGCGCGCCAAGGCCCAGACCCTGCTGGGGACGATCCGCGAGCAACGCTCGGACTGGAAGGGCGCCGAAGACGCTTTCGCCCAGGCCGCGGCGACCACCCATGCCCTGGTCCAGCGCGACCCCAATAACGGCGAGCGCATCTTCGATGAGGCTCAGAACGTCTTCTGGGTGGCCTACATGAAGCAACGCCGTGGCGATCCGGCCGCCGCCGAGCGGGGCTTCAAGCGCTATGAGGAGTTGGCGCGCCGGCTGGTGGCGCTTGATCCCAACCGCTCCGAGTGGCGGATCGAGGTCGCCTACGCCAACAGCAACCTGGGCACCCTGATGTTCAAGCAAGGGCGTCCGGCGGAGGCTCTCGCGGCGTTCCGCAAGGCTCTGGTCGTCCAGGAGGCCGAATTGGCGCGCGCGCCGGGCAACAACGCCCGGGTCAGCGACTCGGCCAATACGCGCGCTTGGGTCGCTGATAGTCTGCTGATGATGGGGCGTCCGAGCGAGGCCTATGTCGAGCGCGAGGCGGCCACCCGGCTGCTGGCTCGGGCGACGGCGGCTTCTCCCGGCGACAAGCGTCTGGCGGCCAAGAACGTCGCCAGCCTGTCGGCCTTGGCGCGGCTGGAGCTGGACCTGGGCCGCGAGGCTCAGGCGCGCACGCATGCCGCCTCAGCCTTGAAGGCGCTGTCGGAGCTGGCGGCGCTGGATCCGACGAACGCTCGCTGGCGCGAACACCTTCTGATCGCCCGCCTCGACACCGTCGATATCGAAGCATGGTCAGGCGCAACGGGCCTGGCCAAGGCGAAGGCTATTCACACAGAGGCGATCGCCGAGCTCGCCAAGATCCGCACCGGTCAGTCGGCCCAGGTCTGGCGTCCGGACCTGGACGGACGTTTGAAGCAGCAGGCGGTCGTGCTGGCTACGCTGGATGGCGACGCCAAACGCGCCCGGGATCTGGCTCAGGCGCTGCTGGGTGAAATCCATGCGGCGCCCAGTGCGCGCGAGGGCCGGCAGGACCTTTCGGCGCAGGAGGGGTTCGCCAATCTGGAGGCTGGACGCCCAGACGCCGCCATCGCGCTCCTGGCGCCGAAGCGACAGGCGCTGCCCCCCGGAACGCTGGACAATCTGGCTCGCGCCTATGCCGCGACAGGTCGAATGGCCGAGGCTCGGGCGATCGTGATCGAGCTCCAGAAACATGGCTATGCGCACCCCGCATTTCTTGCGTTCTGGAAGGAGTCAGCCCTAGGTGGCGCTGTCAGTCGGGAGGCACTTTAAATGGCTACTATCACCACATCCGGTCCGTTGGACGAACCGGTTCCCTCGAAGGTCGTCTATGTCGTCGTCGGCATGGTGGACTACACGTTCATGAACGTAGTGGACCCGAAGAACCCGACGCGTCTCACCCTGGATCTGCAAGAACGCTGCGAACTCGTCTTCACCCTCAGCGACGACCTGATCAAGGCCGGCTGGACCTTCCAGGATCGTCCGATCACGATCGCCTTCGACTACGGCGTCAACTTCTCCAGCTACGTCTGGGTGCCGTATGGTCCGGAAGAGGCCAAGCCCGTGACCCACTCGCGCTTCAAGATCATCTACGAATGCAAGCGCATGGGCGTCTATGACTACAGCCTGCTGATGCGCGACAAGTTCGGCCAGAACATCGATCTGGACCCGGATGTCGACAACGGCGCGGGTCAGATTCCCTGATCAACTCGCTATTCGACGAGGACGAGATCGCCGCGCTGATCCGGCGCGGCGAGATCCTCGCGGCCTACGACATCGCCCATGCCGCGCTCGAGGCGGGCGAGACGGCGCCGCAGATCGCCTATGCGGCGGTGCTGTGCCTGGCGCGGGCCGGGGCGTTGGATTTTGCGAGAACCGAATACGTCCGCCTGGGGCTGGCGGCCGTTCGAGACCATGCCGACACCGTGGCGCTGGGCGCGCGGTTGCTGAAGGACGTGGCGCTGGGCGCCCGTGGGCAGAGGCGCGTTGCCTTCGCCAAGGCCTCACGCAAGGCCTATGAAGATCTCTATGACCGGTTCGGCGGCGTCTATGGCGCGATCAACGCCGCGACCATGACGCTGGTGGCCGGCGACCCGGTCGCGGCCGCAACCCGCGCCGCCGCCGCGCTGCAGATTCCCGAGCCGAAAGGCGTGACGGGCGAGGGGGCCTATTACGCGTTGGCCAGCCGCGCCGAGGCGCTTTTCCTGACTGGTGATCGCGATGCGGCGCGGTCGGCGATGTCGGCGGCCTTGGCCCTCGCGCCAAGGGCCTACGCAGCTCACGCTTCAACCCTGCGCCAGCTGGAGATGATCTGCCGTGAGGTCGCGGCGGATAGCGACTGGCTCGACCCGTTCCGGCCGCCGGTCTGCGCGCACTTCACAGGTCATATTCTGGCGCCGGGCGGGGCAGAGGCTCTGGACGGCGCGGATCTGCGCCATCGGGTCGACGGGCTGATCCGCGCGCAGCGGGTCGGTTTCGCCTACGGCGGTCTGGCGGCGGGAGGTGACATCGTCTTCGCCGAGGCGGTGCTGAACGCGGGTGCGGAGCTCCACGTCGTGCTGCCGGTCGGCCTGGCCTCTTTCGTGGAGGTGTCGGTGGCCCCCTTCGGCGGCGACTGGGTCGAACGCTTCGAACATTGCCTCGATCGGGCGGCTTCGATCCGCTACGCCGCGCAGGACCCCTATCGAGGCGACGAGCAGGTTTTCGCCTATTCCAGTCAGTTCGCCATGGGTTGCGCCGTGCTGCGCGCCCAGACCCTGTCCACCGAGGCGATCCAGTTGGCGATCTGGGATGGTCATCCGACCGCCGGGCCGGCTGGCGTGTCCTCGGATCTGGCCTATTGGGCGCTGGGCGGCCGTCGACGCGCGACTATCGATGTGGATCGCCCGCCGCCCGCGCCCCGCGCTCTCATGGCCGATGGGAGCGGCGGGCAGCGGGCGATGAAGGCGATGCTGTTCGCCGATGTCCAGGGGTTTGGGACGCTCCGCGACGACCAGATCCCCGCCTTCATCGAGGGCGTGATGGGACGGATCGCCGACGCGGTTGGCGCCCTCGACGCGCGCCCCATCCACGTCGAGACCTGGGGCGATGGTGTCTTTCTGGTCTTCGATCAGCCGATCGACGCCGCCCTTGCGGCGCTGGCGCTGCTGGAGGCGCATCGAGGGTTGGATCTCGGCGCGCTGGGCCTGCCGCGCGGCCTGGGTCTGCGGATAGGCGGTCACTACGGTCCGGTCCACCTGCGCACCAATCCTCTGACCAAGGCGCCGGCGGTGATCGGCGCCCATGTGGTCGTCGCCGCGCGGATCGAGCCAGACGCCGCCCCCGGTTCGGCCTATGTCAGCGAGGCTCTGGCGGGGGCGCTGGCCACCTTCCACGGCGATGTCGTGCGCTGCGGCTATGTCGGTCGAACCCAGGGGCGGAAGGGCTTTCCCGCCACCCCGATCTTCAGTCTCGCGCGAGCGCACTGAACGCGGCAGGCGATTTTCGCCGCCACAAGAAATCGCAATTTTTTCGGATGTGCAGATCCTCACATCCAAGGTCCAGCTTCAGAGAACATGGTCTCGCTGTCGACCGCGACGCTCGGGACCCCATCACTGTTGTCCAGATCGTCGCCGGCCGCGTGAACCGACTGGGACCCGGTCTCCGCCGACCGGGTCCTCCTTTTCGATCTCTGCGCCCGGCGATCCGGGCTGAACAGGAGCCGCGCCGTGCCCTTCGACCAGATCACCGACGCCACGCCCGCCCCGGAAGTCGGCAACGCCTTCCTGCGCCACGCCCTGCGCGTCTGGGCGCGTGAGCACGGCGTCATCGAGAACAACCTGCCCAACCTCGTGGGAGAGGTTCTGGACTTCGCCAAGTCTTCGCTGGAGAGCGAGCGTCTTCGGTCGGGTTTCAACGCCTAGTTTTCAGAGGTCCAAGACGGTGTCGCCCCGGTGGGGTTTCAGGGGACGGCATGTCGACAGGCTCTCCGCGAGGGAGCTTGCCGTCTAGGGCCCGGACGTCGCGTCCGGGCCCGTAAAGGGCGGGTTTTCTAGAGTTTCAGGGGGAGTGAACATCATGTCGTACGGTCTGGTCGCCTTGCTGGCGGCGACGATCCTGTCGATTACCCTGGCCGCGATCATCGCGCGGCTGTCCTTGCGTCTGCGCGCGGTCGAGGATCGTCTCGACGACGCCGAGCGTCAGGTGATCGACGCTGCTGCGGAACGCGATCAGGTCCAGGCCGAACTGGCTCAGAGCCGCGAACGCCTCGCCGAAGCACGCGCCGCCGCCGGTCGGGCTCAGGCTGCGGCCGAGCGCGAGCTGCGCATGGGGGCGCTGCTGGAGGAAGACCGCCGCTTCGCCGAAGGCCGTTTTGACGGCTTCAACCGCTCGCTCGGCGGGCGCTGATCATCCCTTCACGGGGTCCAGCTCCGGATAGTCGCGAAAGATGTCGTCGGTGCTGAACGCCAGGCGACGCGGTGAAGCCAGATAGGCCTGGATGCGCGGCCGGACGGCGACGGCGTCGCGCACCGCCACGACGCGTTCCAGGCGAGGTTCCAGCCGCTTCATTGTGTGTGGGAACGCGTAGCGCAGACCCTCCACGGCCTGGAACAGCGACAAGTCGGCATAGGTCATAGCCGCGCCAGTCAGCCAGCCGCCTTCGGGCGCGCGGCTGAGGATCGTTTCGAACCAACTGAGGAACTTGCCGATGCGCTGCTCGCGGAACTCGACCGCGCGCCTGGCGGCCTCGGACTTCTGGTCCTCGTAATAGAGGCCCATGCCGACGGGGTGATGCACATCGTGCGCCTCGGCCACCAAGTCGGCGATCGTCAGCTGCATCTGGTTGACCCAAAGCCGCCCGGCCTCGTCCGACGGCGACAGGCCCAGCTTTGGACCCAGGTGCAGCAGGATATTGGCCGTCTGGCCGATCACCCGCTCGCCATCGACCAGGAAGGGCGGCGCGAAGCTGGGGTGCGGTCCGGCATGGAGCCTGTCCATCAGGACGTTCTCGCCGTCGTCCTGTCGGGCCACGTCGACATAGGTCGCGCCCGCGTCCTCCAGGGCCAGCCGGACAAATTCGCCGCGCCCCTGGATGGTCGGCCAGTAATGCAGTTCGTAGGTCATGCGGTGAGAACCGCCCAAGGCGGGGAAAGATGCGCCGGAAACGCTTTGAAGCGGAGCAACCTAGGCCGTCCGGCGTTGTCTCGCTGTCTCCTGGTTTGGAAGCGTCATGACAGAAGCGCAGCGTTCGAGCCGTCCGGTCTATGTCGTCGACGGCGCGCGGACGCCGTTCCTCAAAGCGCGGGGCGGGCCAGGCCCGTTCACGCCGGTTGACCTGGCGGTGCAGTGTGGCCGGCCATTGCTGCTGCGCCAGCCCTTCGCACCCGACGCCTTCGACCAGGTCATCCTGGGCTGCGTCAACGTCATCGCCGACGAGCAGAACCCCGCCCGCGTCGCCGCTCTGCGCCTGGGTTGCGGGCCGGAGATGACCGCTTTTACCGTGGCCATCAACTGCGGGTCGGGCATGCAGTCGATCGACACGGCCTTCCGCTACATTCGCGAGGGCTCGTCCGACCTGATCCTGGCCGGCGGGGCCGAGGCCCTGAGCCATGCGCCGTTGGTCCTTAAGCCATCCGCCGTCGAATGGCTGTCCAGTCTGCAAGGGGCCAAAGCCCCGATCGACAAGGTCAAGGCCATGGCGGGCTTTCGGCCCGACATGCTGGCCCCGGTCGTTGGACTTGAGCGCGGTCTGACCGACCCGATCACCAATCTGGGCATGGGCCAGACCGCCGAGGTGCTGGCCCACTATTTCGACATCAGCAGAGAGGCCGCGGACGCCTATGCCGCCGAGAGCCATCATCGGCTGGCCAAGGCCCAGAGCTCCGGCTGGCTGGACGGCGAGGTCGAGCCGGCCTTCGCCTCAGACGGCAAGGTCCACGCTCAGGACGACGGGGTAAGGCCCGACAGCTCGACTGAGAAGCTCTCGACCCTGAAACCGGCCTTCGAGCGGCCGTTCGGCAAGGTGACGCCGGGCAACAGCTCGCAGATTACCGACGGCGCGTCCTCGGTGATCCTGGCTTCGGAAGACGCTGTGCGAAAGCACGGCCTGACGCCTCGCGCCGTCATCGTCGACAGCGAATGGGCGGCGCTGGACCCTTCGATCATGGGCCTGGGACCGGTGCTGGCCTCGACGCCCTTGATGCAGCGCGCCGGTCTCTCCCTGCAGGACATCGAGCTGTGGGAGCTGAACGAGGCCTTCGCCGCCCAGGTTCTGGCCTGCCTGGCCGCTTGGCAGGATGAGGCGTTCTGCCGTGAGGTGCTGGGTCTGCCCGGTGCGACTGGCGCGATCGACCGCAAGCGGCTGAACGTCGACGGCGGCGCGATCAGTCTTGGCCATCCGGTCGGCGCCAGCGGCAATCGCATCGTGCTGCATCTGATCAACGCTCTGGAACGCCTGGATCTCAAGCGCGGCATCGCCACCGAGTGCATCGGCGGCGGCCAGGGCGGCGCCATGTTGATCGAACGGGTTTGAGGAGATGGCCATGCAAGACCGTGCCCTGACCCTGCTTAAGCCGCGTGACCTGGATCTAGGCCCCACGCCGCTCACCGACCATGGCTATCGCCACTGGCGGACGTCGCGGGCCCCTGATGGCGTCGCCTGGGCCGTGCTGGACAAGGCGGGCGCCAGCGCCAACACCCTTGATGACGAGGTTCTGGGCGAGCTGGACCGCATTCTGGACGGCCTGGAGGCCGATCGCCCGACCGGTTTGGTCATTCGCTCGGCCAAGACCTCGGGTTTCATCGCCGGCGCAGATGTTGGCCAGTTCCGGGGCGCGACTGACGTCAACGAGGTCGAGCAGCGCATGGCTCGCGCCCATGCCATCGCCGACCGCCTGGAGAGCCAGGAATACCCGACCATTGCGGTCGTCCACGGCTACGCCCTGGGCGGCGGGCTGGAGGTGGCGCTGGCCTGCAAGATCCGCATCGCGGTCGACGGCGCCAAGTTCGGCTTTCCGGAGGTGCAGTTGGGCCTGCATCCGGGCCTGGGCGGCACGGCGCGCTTCACCCGGTTGATCGACCCGCTACAGGCGATGAGCTTCATGCTGACGGGCAAGACCATCCCGGCCCGAAAGGCCAAGGCCTTGGGCCTGGTCGACGCGATCGTGCCCGAGCGTCACGTTCGGGCGGCGATCCATGCGGCCATGCGGGGCGAGCTGCGCGGCGATGGGCAGAGCCTGATCGACAAGCTCAAGGACAGCGCCCCGGCCCGCAAGCTGGCCGCTGGCCGGATGCGCGAGGAGGCCAGGAAGCAGGCTCCGCCCGAGCACTATCCTGCCCCCAACGCCCTGATCGAATTGTGGGAGCGCCACGGCGGCGACTTTGAGGCCATGAAGGCGGCCGAGATTGGCTCCTTCGCCCGGCTGATGGTCTCGCAGACGGCCCAGAACCTGATCCGCGTGTTCTTCCTGCGTGAAAACCTGAAGGCTCTGTCAGGCGGGAAAGGCCAGATCCGCCGGGTCCACGTGATCGGGGCCGGGGCCATGGGCGGGGACATCGCCGCCTGGTGCGCCTGGAACGGGTTAAGCGTCACCCTGACCGACGTGAAGGCCGCGCCGATCGGTGGGGCGATCAAGCGTGCGGCGGAACTCTACAGCAAGATCTCCCATGATGACCGCCTGAAGGTGCGGGACGCTCTGGATCGCCTTGTCCCGGACTTACGCGGCGAGGGCGCGCGATCGGCCGACCTGATCATCGAGGCCGCGCCAGAGAAGGTCGAGCTCAAGAAGGGCCTCTACGCCCAGATCGAGCCGCAGATGAAGCCGGAGGCGATCCTGGCGACCAACACCTCGTCGATCCCGCTGGAAACCCTGCGCGAGGGCTTGCAACGGCCTGAGCGGCTGGTCGGCCTACACTTCTTCAATCCGGTCTCGCGGATGCAACTGGTCGAAGTGGTTCGCCACGACAGCCTGGATCCCGAGGTGGAGGCGGCCGCCCGGGCCTTCACCGGCGCCATCGATCGCCTGCCGGCTCCGGCGAAGAGCCGGCCGGGCTTCATCGTCAATCGCGCGCTGACGCCATACCTGATCGAGGCCATGGCCCTGCTGGATGAAGGCGTGGCCAAGGAGACCATCGACAAGGCCGCCGAGCAGTTCGGCATGCCGATGGGACCAATCGAGCTGGCCGACCAAGTCGGGCTGGATATTTGTCTGGCCGTGGCGGACATGCTCAAACGCGAGCTCGACTGGCCTATGCCCGACGCGCCTCAGTGGCTGCGCGACAAGGTCGAGCAAAAGACGCTGGGCAAGAAGACGGGCGAAGGGCTGTACGTCTGGAAGGGCGGCCATCCGATCAAGGCTCCCAATGCCGTCGAGCCCGATCCGGAGATGGCCGACCGCCTGATCCTGCCACTGGTCAACACCTGTGCGGCGATCCTGGGCGAGGGCGTCTCCGATGATCCAGATGTCATCGATGCAGCGATGATCTTCGGGGCCGGCTTCGCGCCGTTCCGCGGCGGGCCGCTGCACTATGCCCGCCAGCGCGGCGTGGCGCAGGTGAAGGCCAAGCTGGAGGATCTTGCCCGTAAGTACGGCGAACGCTTTCAGCCCTCGGAAGGCTGGTCCAAGCTGGAGGCATGACCGAGCGCTTCATCGATCCCGAACGGCTGGCCGACGCCATCATTCAGAAGGTGGGCCGCCGCATCGTGCTGGGCCTGCCGCTGGGGCTGGGTAAGGCCAACCACATCGTCAACGCCCTGTTCGCACGGGCCATGGCCGATCGCTCGATCCGCCTGCATGTCTTCACGGCCCTGACCCTGGAGCCGCCACGGCCCAAGTCGGACCTGGAGGCGCGGTTCCTGGGGCCTGTGATCGAGCGGACCCTGGGTGGCTATCCGGCCCTGGCCTATGCCGAGGTCCAGCGCCGCGACGCCCTGCCGGACAATATCGAGGTCGACGAGTTCTTCTTCCAGGCCGGTACGCGGCTTGGCGTCGAGAGCGCCCAACGCAGCTACATCTCTGCCAACTACACCCACGCGGCCGGCTATCTGCTGGAGCGCGGCGTCAATGTCGTGGCTCAGCTGGTGGCTCGTGAGGACGACCGCTACAGCCTGTCGTGCAACACCGACATCACCCTGGATCTGTTGGCGGCGCGCAAGGCAGGCAAGGCCGACTTCCTGCTGGTCGGGCAGGTCAACGACCAGCTGCCGTTCATGTCCGGCGATGGCGACCTTCCGCAAACGACCTTCAGCCACGTGCTGGAAGGCGAGGGCGTGCAGTTCCCGCTGTTCGCCCCGCCCAAGGAGCCGATCCCGGACACCCACTATGCCATTGGCCTGCATGCGGCAGGTCTGATCCCTGACGGCGGCACGATCCAGATGGGCATCGGTTCGATCAGCGACGCGGTCGCCCAGGGGCTTATCATTCGCCACCGCGAACCGGCCAGGTTTGGAGAGGCGTTGAAGGCCCTTTCGCCGGCCGGAGCGCCGCCAACGCACGGCGAGCGCTTCGAGACCGGGCTGTATGCGGCTACCGAGATGTTCGTCGACTGCCTGCTGGACCTCTGGAAGGCGGGTGTCCTGAAGCGTGAGGTTGGCGGCGTGGTGCTGCACGGCGGCTTCTTTCTGGGGCCGCAGGCCTTCTACCAGGCGCTACGGGACCTGCCGCGCGAGGACCGCGCCAAGTTCCAGATGCAGGCCATCTCGGCGATCAATGAGCTCTATGGCGACGAGGACGCCAAGCGCGCCGCCCGCGTCGACGCCCGGTTCATCAACACCGCCATGATGATGACCCTGCTGGGCGCGGCGGTGTCGGATGGCCTGGAAGACGGCCGGATCGTCAGCGGCGTCGGCGGTCAGTACAATTTCGTCGCCCAGGCCTTCGCGCTGGAAGGCGCGCGGTCGGTGATCACCCTGCCATCGGTGCGCGGCGCCGGACCCAAGGCGGCTTCGAATATCCTGTGGTCCTACGGCCACGGCACCATCCCGCGTCACCTGCGCGACATCGTCATAACCGAGTATGGCGTGGCCGATCTCCGTGGACGGACGGATCGCGACGTCATCGTCGCCTTGTTGCAGATCGCTGACAGTCGCTTCCAGGCGCAGCTCCTGGAGAAGGCCCAGCAATCAGGCAAGTTGGAGCGTGGCTATAGCCTGCCGGAAGCCTTCCAGCGCAACACGCCCGAGCGGGTGGCGGAAGCGCTCGCGCCGCTAAAGGCCGCCGGCCTGGCGCCGCTGTTGCCCTTCGGTTCGGATTTCGATGCGTTGGAAGAGCGTCTGCTGCCGGCTCTGGGGCGATTGAAGGCAGCGCAGGCCGAGCCGCGAAAGCTGGCAGGCCTTGTGCTCAAAGGCATGGGGCAGGGGGGCATAGAGCAGGCCGCCTTGAAGCGGCTTGGCCTGGACAGGCCCAGGAGTTTTCGCGACCGGCTGATCGCCCTGGCGGTTCGCGGAGCGCTGGCCGGGTAGGACCTCAGGCGGCGGCTGCGCCGTCGGTCAGGATCGGGCGCAGGGCCAGCATGGCCTGGGCGCGGTTGTGGACGCCCAGCTTGCGGAAAATGGCGGTCAGGTGCGCCTTGATGGCGGCTTCCGACACGTGCATGTCGGCGGCGACCTGCTTGTTCAGGCGGCCGTCGGCGATGCTCAGCAGCACCTTCAGTTGGGTGGCGGTCAGGGCGTCCAGGCGCTTGCGCATGGCGGCCAGCTCGTTCTGGATCGTGGTGGAGCCATTCAGCGTCGGGAACAGGCGCGCGCCGGTGAACACGGCCCTCAGCACGTCGACCATTTCGGACGGGCAGGCAGACTTGTGAATGAAGGCGGCGGCGTCCAATGCGCGGCTGAAACCCACCATCTCGTCGTCGCGACGCGATGCGAAGATGACCACAGGCGTGTGCGGTAGGCGCTGCTTGACCTGGATCAGGGCCGAGAGGCCCGTGGCGCCGGGCAGGGCAGGGTCCATCACCACCAGGTCGATCGCCGCGCCAAAACGGCAACCGGCTTCGATGCCAGTCAGATCGCCCACCTCGACGGTGTGCGCCTTGGGCCATGCCGACAGGGTCACTGTTCGAATGGCTTCCCGCATCAGCGGATGGCTGTCGATGATCAGAACGCGCATGAAGTTGTCCCGCCCCCGGTTGAGCAACTGACGCGAGCATGAGGCGGACGCGAGCGCACGTCACTGAGCGTAGTGTCGCAGTTGAGCGCGCGGTTCGGTGAGCTTTGCTATGCGATAAATGTGCAAACTGCACGCATATGGGCGTTTATCTGGTTTTTCAGTGATTTACCTTCCTAACAAAGAAGGGCGGAAACGATTGCGACAGGACGTCGCACGGTTGTGTCAGCCTGTCGCATCCCGATTTACGATACTCATTTTGAGGCGAGTCCGAAGTGGGTGTTCGCACTAGACGATAGTCTAAGGTTTCTGGCTTTGTTCTCCTTCGGTAAGGTCTGATTAGGCGTCCTGACGTCGTGAGTGGGTCGAGATTTTTCGTACCCACTCTTCGACGGACCCATGCGCCATCTGAACGCCATCTTTGCCGAGAAGCCGACCGCCGCCCGCGGCGCGGTCGCTGCGGCGTGCGTTCTGACGGCTGCTCTGGTGTGCGCGCCCGGCGTGGCGAAAGCCCAGTTCGATCCGGCGTCTATGACCCCGGCGGCCTCGATAATCGAGAACGTCGCGGCCCTGACCTTCACCGATCAGTACGGCCGGCAGGCGCTCAACTCCAACAAGGTGGCCCTGAAGGTCCAGGAGATCGTCGACGTCAGCGTCGAGACCCTGACGCCGGAGCTCGACGTCGAAGCGAACGCGAACGACCAGCGCCTGGCGTTCCGGATCCGCAACCTCGGAAACGGCCGGGAAGCCTTCGACCTCTCGTTCGAACATATCGATGATGATTTCGACCCCGAGGCTTGCCGCATCATCGTCGACTGGGACGGTGATGGCCGTCTGGACATGACGAAGGACCGCGTCTCGTCCACGACCCCGGTCCTGGCGCCGGGCGAGTCCGTCGTCGCCTGGGTGTCCTGCCACATTCCCGAAAACGCCCGCCTGGGCGCCTTGGGCCGTATCCGCCTGCGGGCCTTCCCGACCGCGCTGCGCAACGGCGCCACGGTTAGCGACATGTCCAAGGCCGGCAACGGCGGCGTGTTCATGGTCTTCGGACCCAATCTGCGCGGCGGGACCGCCGGCACGAACGGCGGCGTCACCAGCCCGCCGGCCACCTATCGCGTCGGCGAGGTGGTGGCTCAGCTGATCAAGTCGCAACAGATCGTCGACGTGCTGGACAACAACACCGTCGTGACCGGCACGATCGTCACCTACACGCTGGAGGCCCGCGTCGGGACCGGCGGCACGGCGCGTCAGGCTCAGATCACCGACGTCATTCCGGTCGGTGCGACCTATCTCGCCAACAGCCTGACCCTGGACGGCGCGCGCCTGAGCGACGCCGAGGACGGCGACGCCGGCCGCTTCACGGGCGGCGCCATCGAAGTTGGGCTGGGCGATCTCGCCCCCCAGTCGAGCCGCACCGTCACCTTCAAAGTTCGCATCAACGCCACGGGGAAAAACCAATGATCAAAACCCTTCTGCTCGCCACGGCGGTCGCAGGGCTGTTGGCTCACGCGGCCCACGCCGGCGAAGCCACCCTCTCCACCGCCGTCTTCAAGGAAGTCGAGACCCGCGCCGCAGACGGCAAGGTGACGACGGCCCTGAAACCCGCCGGCAGCGTCACGCCCGGCGACCAGGTCGTCTACGTCCTGACCTATCGCAACGGCGGCGCCAGCCCGACCGAGGGCGTGGTGATCAACAACCCGATCGCCAAGGACCTGATCTATGCGGGTCCGGCCGACGCCAAGCCGCCGGTCGTCTCGATCGACGGCAAGACCTTCGGCCCGCTGGCCAGCCTGACCAAGACTGGCGCCAACGGGGCCGTTCCGGCCACCGCCGCCGACGTCACCACCCTTCGCTGGGCCCTCGCTCAACCCGTCCCGGCGGGTGGTGAAGTCCAGATGTCATTCCGCGCGCGCCTGAAGTGACGCGCGTCTCATCCCATTCTGAAACGGGGGCTACCATGAAGAAATCATCCAAAAAACTGTGGCTGGCGGGGGCGTCCGCGCTGCTCGTCGTCATGTCGGGCCAAGCGGCCCTGGCTGCGCCGGGCACTCAGGCCGGCACCAGCGTCACCAACACCGCGACGGTCTCGTACTCGGTCAACAGCGTCGCCCAGACGCCGGTGGCCTCGAACGTCGCCTCGTTCGTCGTCGACCGTAAGGCCGACGTCGTGGTGGCCGAGGTCGGCGGCACGGCGACGACCGTCGCCTACGGCCAGACCAACCAGGTCACGACCTTCACGGTGACCAACGCGACCAACGCCATCCAGGACATCCGCCTGTTTGCGGCGAACACCGCGCTCGGCGCGCCGACCCAGCTGGGCCACACCGACACCTACGGCGTGACCAACCTGCGGGTGTTCGTCGACTCGAACGGCAACGGCACCTACGACGCCGGCGTCGACCTGGCGACCTACATCGACGAACTGGGCGCGGGTCAGACCAAGACCGTGTTCATCGTCGCCGATATTCCGGCTTCGGGGCCGGCCAATGGCGTCTCGGGCGTCTTCCTGACGGCGGTCGTCGCTGCCGGGGGCCAGAGCGGCTCGCTGGGCGCCGACCTGACCCAGAGCCTGCTGGACGATCCGAACCAGATCGACACCGTCTTCGCAGACGGCGCGGGCTACGCTGATCTGATCCGCGACGCCCGCCACAGCGCCGGCGACGAGTATCTGATCGCCGCCTCCAGCGCCGAGGTCACCAAGTTCGCCGTGGTGATCAGCGACCCGCTGAACGGCATCGTCACGCCCAAGGCGATCCCTGGCGCGGTCGTCGAGTACTGCATTGCGGTCAAGAACATCGGCGCCCAGGCCATCACCGGTGTCGGCCTGACCGATAACATCCCGGCCAACACCACCTACGTGGCCAACAGCACCTACGTGAACGGCACCTTCTCGGGCGGTCTGTGCGTGCTCGACGGCTCCCAGGCCTCCGACGCTTCCGCGTTCAACGGCACGCGGGTCGCCACGACCATCGCCAGCATCGCGTCCGGCGCGACCGCTACGACCCGCTTCCGCGTCACCATCAACTAACCACTACAGACCCCGACCGGGCGGCTTCCAGCCGCCCGGGACGGCTTTTTGGACACCGAATGACCTTCCTGACCCGCATGAAATTGGCGCTCACGAGCCTGGCGATCTCCGCCGGTCTGCTCTCGCCCGCCTATGCGCGTCAGCAGGACGTCGTCACGAACACGGCGCAGCTCTCCTATGCGGGCGCGACCGGCCGCGTGAGCGTCAATTCCAACACCACCTCCGTGAATGTGGCCTTCGCGCCGAAGATCCTGCTGATGCGCCTCGCGGGCGAATCCGACGGGATCGTCCTGAACGCCGGCGGCACCATGTGCCAGGTCGAAGGTCAGGGCTTCAAGGCGCCGGACGTCTCGGCGTTCGAGGCCTTCGATCCGATGAAGGTCAAGCTGCGCGAAGCGGCTTCCTTCCATGCCGGCGAGACGATGTTCATCGACGTTTCGATGCCCGAGGTGAACCTCGACCCGAACGTTCGCGAAGAAATCACCATCACCGTCCAGACCCCGCAGGGCGACAAGGAAACGCTGAAGGTCAGCGAGTCGACCCGCAACAGCGGCCGCTTCCTGGGCTACATCCCGGCCACCGACAAGCCGATGACGCCCTATGACTGCCAGATCTTCGCGCCGCGCGGCGGCAAGCTGAGCTTCAGCGTCCTGGGCTTCGATGGCGCGGACTCGGCCACCATCGACGCTCTCATCGATCCCTACGGCTATGTCTTTGATTCTCGTACCGGAACGCCTGTCGACGGCGCCCGCGTCACCCTCGTCGACCAGGCGACCGGCCTGCCGGCCAAGGTGTATGGCGACGATGGCGTCAGCGTCTATCCGTCGACGGTGATCAGCGGCCACGATGTCGTGGACGAGGGGGGCTCCGTCTATCAGTCCGCCAGCGGACAATATCGCTTTCCGCTGACTGCGCCGGGACGCTACGCGCTCTTCGTCGAGCCGCCGCAAGGCTACACGGCGCCGTCCACGGCCTCTCCGCAGCAAGTGGCTAAGCTCACCTCGCCTGAAGGTAGTGGCTTCATCATCGCCGACGCGTCTTGGGGGGCGGCTTTCGATCTGACACAGCCCGAGCCGCTGCAGATCGACATCCCGCTGGACAGCGGAACCCTGCCGTTCGTGGTGCGGAGCTTTTCGCAGGGCCTGTCGCTGGACAAGACCGTGTCGCACCAGAAGGCGTCCTTCGGCGATCTCATCGGCTACACCCTGGACGTTCACAATCTGGGCGCTGCGCGCATGATCAACGACGTGAAGGTCGTCGACATGCTGCCGCGCGGCCTGCGCTACGTGAAAGGCTCTTCCCGCCGCGACAATAAGCCGCTGCCGGACCCGAAAATCAGCGCCGACGGGCGGACTCTGACCTACGCGCTGGGAACATTCACGGGCTCTCAGACAAGTAAAATCAAGTATCAGGTCAGTATTGGCGCCGACACGCCAATCGGCATGGCGATCAACCGCGCCGTCGCCACCGGCGGCATGGGCGCCTCCAGCGGCGAGGCCCGAGCCCGCGTGCGCATCACCGCGCCGCTGATGACGGACAGCGGCACGATCATCGGCCGCGTCACCGAGGGCGCCTGCGCCACGCGCCGCGAAGATGGCCGTATTGGCGTCGCCGGTGTGCGTCTGGTGCTGCAGGATGGCACCTATGTGGTGTCCGACCGCGACGGCCTGTTCCATTTCGAGGGCGTCACGCCCGGGCTCCAGGTCGTTCAGCTGGACGTCGGGGCTCTGCCTGAAGGGCTGGAAGCCGTCGCCTGTGGCCGTGACACCCGCATCGCCGGTCGCGCCTTCTCGCAGTTCGTCGACCTGCGCGGCGGCGGCCTGGAGCGTGTCGAGTTCCGCCTGCGTCGCACGACGGCTCAGCCGACCAAGACGGGTGTCGTCGTCCCGACGGATCAGGCCTCGACCGAGACGATCGACTGGTTCGTCAACCAGCAGCCGGGTGTCGACTTTGTCTATCCGAATCAAGGGCATAATCCCGTCGCGCCGGTGACCCGCGTCGCCGTCAAGCATGCGCCGGGCAACCAGGTCAGCCTGACGATCAACGGCGCGCCGGTCGACGTTCTGACCCGCGACGGCGTTGAAACCAGCGCCGACGGGACCATGGTCGTCTCGCTGTGGCGCGGCGTGCCGCTGGTCGAAGGCTCGAACATCCTGGTCGCCACGATCACCAACGGCAGCGGCGCTGTCGTCGCCCAGATCAAGCGCGAAGTGGCCTACGCCAACGCGCCCAGCCGCGCGACGCTGGTCCCTGAAGCCTCGCACCTGATCGCCGACGGCCTGACCGCGCCGGTCATCGCCGTGCGCTTCACCGACCGCTTTGGCCATCCGGTGCGCCCGGGCGCGGTCGGGACCTTCGAGCTGTCCGATCCGTACATGATCGCCCGCGATCCGAACGCCGATCAGCGCCTGGCGGGCGAGGGCGCACGCGGTGCGACCTGGCACATCACCGGCGACGACGGCGTCGCCCTGATCGAACTGGCGCCCACGACCCAGGCCGGTTCGGCGACCCTGCGCTTCAAGCTGTCGGGCGTCGGCGCGACAACGACGCCGAACGAAGTCCGCGCTTGGCTCAGCGCCTCGCGTCAGGACTGGATCGTCGTCGGCTTTGCCGCTGGCACCGCCGGTTACAACACCCTGTCGCGCCATGCTGCGCCGCTGGCTCGTCGCGACCGCGACAAGACCATGGTCGACGGCCAGCTGGCCTTCTACGCCAAGGGTCGCGTCCGCGGCTCGTGGCTGCTGACCATGGCCTATGACAACAAGCGCACGCCGGATCCGGAGCGCGGCCTGACGGGCGCCATCGACCCGGACCGCTATTACACCGTCTATGGCGACGGCTCGGGCCAGGCCTATGACGCCGCCAGCCAGCGCAAGCTGTATGTGCGCCTGGAGCGCAAGGCGTTCTACGCGCTGTTCGGCGACTTCCGCACGGGTTTCGACGCCACGCGCCTGGGCCGGTTCGACCGGACCATGAACGGCTTGAAATTCGAGCGTCAGGGCCGCGTGTTCAGCTTCGCCGGCTTCGCCGCCGACACCGAGCAGAGCCATGTCCGCGACGAACTGCCCGGTTCGGGCCTGGCCGCCCTGTACCAGCTGTCACGCCGCGAGATCGTGCCGAACACAGAGACCGTGACGATCGAGACCCGTGACCGTATCCGCGCCGAGCGCATCCTGGCCAGCCGCGTCATGGTTCGCGATGTCGACTACGACATTGACTACATCACTGGCGCCATCACCTTCCGCGACCCGATCGCCAGCCGCGATCTGGATCTGAATCCCAATGTCGTCGTCGTGAACTATGAGGTTCTCGGCACGGGCGAGAAGAACACCGAGCTGGGCGCTCGCGTTTCGACCAACCTGATGGACGGCAAGGTCAAGGCCGGGATCACCTATCTGCACGGCCGTCCGGGCTCGGCCACCACCGACACGGACCTGGTCGCCGCCGACCTGACCCTGCGCCCGCGCGCGGACACCGAGATTCGCCTCGAGGCCGCCGCCAGCGACTCGGTCGCCACTGGCCGCCAGGAAGCCTGGATCGCCGAGGTCGAGCACCACTCCGCCCGCTTTGACGTGCTGGGCTATGCGCGTCAGGCCGACACGGCGTTTGGCCTCGGCCAGTCCAACCAGGCCGATCTCGGCGCGCGCAAGGTCGGCGTCGACGGCAAGGCCCGTCTGACCCAGAACCTGTCGCTGGACGTCTCGGCCTATCACGAGAACTATCTGGACAACGGCGATGTCCGCGACGTTGTCGACGCCAGCCTGAACTATCAGCGCAACGGCCTGCGTCTGGGCGCTGGCCTGAAGTCGGCGAACGATACGCCCGAGGCCGGCGAAGCCCGCCGCTCGGATCTGCTGACCCTGTCGGCGACGAAGGACTTCTTCAACCGCCGCCTGCAGGTCAATGTCTCGTCGGATTTCGCCCTGGGCGACGCCGAGAGCCTGGACTTCCCGGTGCGTCGTCGCCTGGGCGCCTTCTATGAAGTGCGCGAAGGCCTGCGGGTGCTGGCCAGCCGCGAGATCATCGAAGGCGACGGCTACAAGGCCGCCATCACCGGCGGCGGCGTCGAGGTTGCGCCTTGGAAGGGCGCGCGCCTGACCGGCGCCCTGAACCAGCAGACCCTGTCGGCCTTTGGTCCGCGCACCTTCGTCCAGATGGGCCTGGCCCAGACGGTCAACTTGAAGGGCGGCTGGACCGTCGACGCCACGGTGGACTCGGCCAAGACCCTGGCCGGTCAGGTTCCGAACCCGAATACCGACAACGCTCAAGCCATCGGCTCCGCCCTGGCGACCGAGGACTTCACGTCCGTCAGCCTGGGCGCGGCCTATCGCGCCGACCGTTGGAGCTGGAATGGCCGGGTCGAAGCCCGTCGTGGCGATCGCACCGACAGCTGGGCGGTTCGCTCCGCCTATCTGCGCCAGCTGCGCGAAGGCGTGACCGCCGCCATGACCGTCCGCGCCGACGAGACCGTGACCAGCACGGGCGCCGTTTCGCGCGGCACCGAAGTGACCGGGTCGGTCGCCTGGCGTCCGCTGGACAGCCGCTGGGCCGTGCTGGACAAGCTGGAAGTCCGTCACGAGGAGGCGCGCGGCGTTGTGCAGGGCACGGGCGTGGCCGGCTTCGGCCCGACCGCTCGCGGCGACGGCGTCACCTCCAAGGTCATCAACAACCTGGCGGTCAATTTCGACAGCGACCGCGGCGATCACACCCCGGGCGCGGTGCAGGCTTCGCTCTATCACGGCGCCAAGCTGGTGCGCGGCCGCTACGACGGCGACGTGCGCACCAACGTGGTGCAGGTGATCGGCGCCGAGGCCCGCCTGGACCTGACCCGCAAGATCGATCTGGGCGTCAACCTGTCGGTCCGTCATGCCGGCAAAGGCGGCGGCACCGCCTACGCCGCCGGTCCTTCGGTCGGGATCTCGCCCGCTGAGAACACCTGGGTCAGCGTCGGCTACAACGTCGTCGGCTACCACGACCCCGACTTCGCCGCGGCTGGCTACAGCCGCAAGGGCTTCTACATCACCGCGCGCGTGAAGTTCGACCAGAACACCTTCGCGAACCTGGGCTCGGGCGCCCGGCAAGTGTTCGGTGCGATGCGTCAGTGATCAGAGTGGGTGGCGGCAACAAAGGGAGATGAAGCATTGCGAATGCTGACGCAGACCGACCACGAGGAGTTGTTGCGCCTGGCCGCCCTGGTGCGCGCCAATGTGCTGGCCGCGCCGCGCGATCCGGCCTTCGACCAGGTGGCGCAAGCGGCCAAGGCGCTGTTCGGGGCGATGGCGGGGATGGTGACCTTCATCGGTTCCGACCATCAGTTCTACAAGGGCAGGGCAGGGGTCGACATCACAGACACCCCGCGCGAGGTCTCGTTCTGCGACCACTGCATCGCCTATCGCAACCTGCTGTGGATCGAGGACACCCGCGAGGATCCACGCGTCTACGACAATCCGTTCGTGACCGGCGCGCCCAATATTCGTTTCTACGCCGGCGCGCCGGTGCGGGACGCCGACGGCTGGCTGCTGGGCACCGTCTGTGTCGTGGATATCAAGCCCCGCGCTTTCGATCCGGCGCTTTCCGAGGCGCTGAAGGCCCTGGCGGACGTCGTCTCCAGCCATCTGCCGACGAGCGTTTAGAGGCTGGCGCAGCAGCGTCGGGTTACGCGTGCAGCAATTTGCCGCAGGCGCGATGTCATATGTGTAAACCCCCGTTGAGCGCGACCGTGGCACGGTGACCAGGACGCGGGCGGCAGGCGCTGCTCGCGGTGTTCCAGTGTGATGGCGGGCAATGGGCCGAAGCGTACTTGTGATCGACGACGACCCGATGATCCGCCAGTTCGTGGAACTGGTGCTGCATCAGGCCGGCTACAGGGTGTCTTCCGCCAGCACCGGCGTCATGGGCGTCGAGGCGTTGCAGGCGTCACGCTGGGATCTTGTTCTGCTCGATATCGAACTGCCGGACATGACGGGTCTGAACGTGCTGGGCGTCTTGCGTCGCCAGCGTGTGCGTCCGCCCGTGATGATGATGACCGCAAAGGGCGATGCGGTGACGGTCCGCGTGGCGCTGGAAGCCGGCGCAGCTGGCTATCTGGTCAAACCGTTCGCCGCTCACAATCTGTTGCGGCGGGTCGAAGCGATGCTGCGGGCTCAAAACCATCCGCCGGTTCAACTGGCGAGGGGCGCCGCCGCTCTGCCGACGCTCGCGTCCGAACCCGCGCTCGAGCCCAAGCCCAAGTACGAGACGATCGAGATCTGAAGTCCCGATAGCGCGCCGTGGCGGCGGGATCCGCTCGGCGACGTCAATAACATGGGAGGCGGAGTCGGCGGTGTCGGGCGCAAAGCGGCCGGAAACGGCCGTATCCGCCGCGATTAGCAAGTATTTCGCGCCTTCCGGTTGTCTTTGTGCGTCAAATTTCTCACATATTGGGACATCTTGTCGCATAATGGAAAGAAATTGCTGGCCGCGCAAAAAATGCTCTGGCCAAACTAAGCCTCTTTCCTATTATCACTCACAAGTTGGGATTTTGTCTCATTATGTGAGATTTGCTTGAGCGGGTCGGTCCGCTCGGCTCCCAGCCCAGGAGCCGCCCCGCAGAGGGCGGACGGATGAGCAGAGGCTTCCGCCAAGCGGTCGCCGCGAAGGGAGAGGAACGATGGGCTATCAGGCCAAGAACAATGGTGTCCTGCGCACGGGGTGCTCGGTGCTGGCGCTGACGCTGGGGGCTTCGCTGCTGACCGCGACGGTCGCCGCCGCTCAAACCGCGCCGACCGACGACTCGGCCGCGGTCGAGGAGGTCGTGGTCACGGGCTTCCGCGCCAGCCTCAGCAGCGCGATCAACACCAAGCGCGTCTCCAACAACATCGTCGACGTCATCAAGGCGGACGACATGGCCAGCTTCCCCGATGCGAACCTGGCCGAGTCGATCCAGCGCATCCCGGGCGTCTCGATCACTCGCGACGGCGGCGAAGGCCGCAACATCACCGTGCGCGGCCTGGGCGGCGACTTCGTTCGCACCACGCTGAACGGCATCGAGGCCTATTCGGCCACCACCGGCTCGACCCTCGGCGTGGTCGCCGGCATCAACCGTTCGCGCGGTTTCGACTTCTCGACCTTCGCCTCGGAACTGTTCAACAGCGTCACCGTCAGCAAGTCGCAATCGGCCGAGATGGACGAGGGCTCGCTGGCCGCCACGGTCGACCTGCAGACCGGCCGTCCGTTCGACAAGAAGGGCTTCCGCGCCGCTGCGTCGGTGCAAGGCGCCTACTACGACAACAACAAGACCAAGGCCCCGCGCTTCGCCGGCCTGATCAGCAACACCTGGGGCAATTTCGGCGCTCTGTTCTCGCTGGCCTACAGCGAGCGCAAGGCGCAGGAAGAGGGCTACAGCGACACCTCGCAGTCGGATTATTCGGACGCCAACAACGGCTTCTGCGGCACGGCGGTCGACATCGCCAGCCAGGCTGGCAGCCAGGTGGTCAACACCGCCATTCCCTACGTGAACCCGCTCTCGGGCTCGGGCAACCGCCCCGCCGGCCAGTGCTTCTCGGGCCTGCCGTCGGACCCGACGGCCTACGCCGCCATCAACCAGCCGAACGTCTTCCTGCCCCGTAACCCGGGCCTGGGCCGCTTCGAGCTGGATCAGAAGCGTCTGGGCATGACCGGCGGTCTGCAATGGCGCCCGAGCGACCGCACCGACGTGACGCTGGACATGGTCTACTCGCAGTTCGACCAGGACCGCGCCGACTACGCTCTGTCGAACGCCTCGCTGAACCGCAACGTCAACGGCGCCAGCGCAGCCTTCCCGCTGTTCGCCGGCCGGGTCGACGCCCAGATCATGGACGTCCACGTGCTGCCCACCGGGCAGGTGGACTACATGAAGATCAACAATGTCGACATCAAGCACATCGCCGAGCGTAGCCAGACCACGACCAAGACCCACCAGGTCGGTCTGACCCTGCGTCACGACTTCAGCGATCGCTTCAGCGGCGACGTCAAGTTCGGCCACTCGGGTTCGGACTTCCAGCAGCCCTGGGACGTGCTGATGTCCTATGACGGCTTCAACAAGGCCGGCTATGTCTGGGATGCGCGCAACGACGCCAGCCGCCCGTTGATCAACTACGGCTACGACGTCGCCAACCCGGCCAACGTCACCTTCACCAACGCCGGCACGGGCCTGACCCCCGACATCCGCATCGTCAAGGCCGCGGTGTTCAACACCCTGGCCACCGCCGAAGCCAACGGCAAGTTCCGCCTGAACGACGTCTTCACGATCAAGGCCGGCGTGTCGCTGAAGTCGTTCGACTTCCAGAGCAAGCAGGTCCAGCGCCTGTACGCCAACAACGCCTCGACCGCCGTCACCGCGACGGGGACCATCCCGTTCAACTTCGCCCAGTTCGCCGCCGACTTCCCGGGCAGCGCGCCGCTCAGCGAGACCATCACGGGCTTTGGCAAGCAACTGGGTCTGCCGGCCGGTTCGGTGACCAGCTGGGTCGTGCCGGACGTCATGGCCTATGTCGACAAGCTGGGCCTGCTCTGCAACTGCTCGAACAAGTACGGCGACTTCACCCTGGCCATCAACTCGGCCCTGGGGAACAACCGTCAGGTCCAGGAAAAGGATCTGGGCGGCTACGTGCAGGTCGACTTCGACACCGAGATCCTGGATGGTCGCCGCCTGCGCGGTAACGCCGGCGTGCGCTACGTGAAGACCGACCTGGACGCCACGGGTTATACCTCTCTGACCTCGCAGATCACGGTCAACAACAAGTACAACGACTTGCTGCCGTCGGTGAACCTGGCGCTGGACGTGATGCCGAACCTGGTCGCGCGCTTCGCCGCCGCCAAGGTCATGGCGCGTCCCAGCTTCGGCAACCTGACGCCGGGCGGTTCGGTCAACACGACGTTCGGCGCGCAGTCGGCCTCGATCGGCAACCCGTTCCTGGATCCGTATCGCGCCAAGAACTACGACTTCAGCCTGGAATGGTACCCCAGCGAGGGCGTGATCGTCAGCGCCACGGTCTTCGACAAGGAGATCGCCAGCTCGATCCAGACGATCGCCACGACCGAAGCCTACGGCAACACCGGCCTGCCGCTGGCGCTGCTGCCGGCCGGCCAGGACGCCTCGACGCCGTATCTCGTGACCCGCTCGCGCAACACGCAAGGCGGCTACATCCGCGGCCTGGAAATCAACTACCAGCAGCCGTTCCACTTCCTGCCGGGCCTGCTCAAGAATACCGGCACGATGCTGAACTACACCTATGTGGACAGCTCGGTGCTCTACTATCTGTCGTCGGGCACGGCCACGACCCCGGCCACCCAGATCCACGATCAGTTCCTGAACGTCTCGCCGCACTCGGTGAACGCCACGCTGTACTATGAAGATGACAAGCTCTCGGCTCGCGTGTCGGTGGCCTATCGCGACGAGTACCTGACGGCCCTGCCGTTCAAGTCGGAAGTGCCGGACGCCAACGGCAGCTACGCGACGACCAATGTCGACGCTTCGCTGTCCTACCAGCTGACCCCGCACCTGAAGCTGACGTTCGACGCCCTGAACATCACCAACCAGGCCGCAGACCAGTGGAGTGGCAAGGAGCGCCGCTCGCAGCGCGTCTACAGCACTACCGGCCGCCAGTTCTTCCTGGGCGCGTCGTACACCTTCTAGTTTTCGCTTCCCCCCACCAAAGCGATCAAACTGGCGCCGGTCTCTCAGACCGGCGCCTTTTTCTTGTCAGCGGCAGGCCTGGACGGGCGTCAGGTCGGGCGAGGGCTTGGCGGGCTCCGTGACTCGGACCTGGAAGTCATCGAAATCGGCATAGCCGTTGCTGGTGGCGACATAGGCCGGCGTATCGCTGGGCGCGATCGAGAACAGGCCGATCTGCGCGCCGACCCAGCGGCCCTCGCGCGACAGGAACGTGTCGTCGACGGTCTCGAAGGTCTGGCCGTCCAGGCTGTAGGCGAAGCGGACCTCGGCCTGGAAATTCCGTTCCTTGGACGGCCAGGGCGCGCCCTCCTTGGCGGCGGTCATGCGGTTGACGACCGGCTCGGCCGACAGCCGCAAGGTGACGCGCGAACCGTCCAGCTTGCGGGCCAGCACGGTCTTCTCCGCGCCGCCCTCTTCGCGGCGTTTCTGAACGAGGTAGGCGCCGTCGACGCGACGCTCCAGCCCGATCCAGGCGTAGGCGTAGCCGACCATGGCCAGGCCGGCCTGCTCACCCACGCGCAGGGGCGAGAATTCCAGCGTCGTGGTCGCCGAGAAGGCCAGGCCCGGCAGCTTCTGGGTCAGGACTGCGCCGGCCTCATAGAGGCTGGCCGGGGAGGAGGCGGCGCGCAGGCGCAGCCAGCCCGGACGCGCGCCGGGCTCGATCCAGCTGCTGGCCGGGTTGCTGTTCCACTGCCAGGCCAGCGACGGACGACCGTCGTCGAACGCATCGGTATCCTGCGGTTGGCCCTCCGACTGGCCGCGGGTCTTTGGAACGGCGTGACAGACCACCGGCTCGCCGCGGCCATCGCCATCGGGATCAGCGCCGATCACCGGCCAGTCCTTGCGCCAGGCCATCGGCTGCAGGTGAACGCGGCGGCCATAGCTGTCGGTGTCCTGGAAGTGCAGGAACCAGTCTTCGCCCAGACCTGTGTCGACCCAGGCGCCCTGGTGCGGGCCGTTGATCGGCGTCTTGCCCTGGTCGAGCACGTTGCGGTTCTCCCACGGGCCCGTCAGCGATTTGGATCGGAACACCGCCTGCCAGCCAGGCTTCACGCCGCCGGCCGGGGCGAAGATGTAATAATAGCCGGCCCGCTTATAGAGCTTGGGGCCCTCGATGGTTTCCCACGGGGCCAAGCCGATACTGGTCTTCACCGGCGGCAGCTTTTCGCCGTCCAGGATGACGACGCCGGCGTCGACCGTGCGGCTGCCGTCGGCGTTGAGACGCTTCAAGGTCAGACGGTTGGCGAAGCCGGCGCGGCTGCGGGCCCAGCCGTGCAGCAGCCAGCCCGTGCCGTCCTCGTCCCAGAAGGGCGCTGGATCGATCGCGCCCTTGCTGTCGTCGACCAATTGCGGCGGGCTCCAGGGACCGGCCGGGTCCTTGGCGGTGACGACGTAGATGCCGAAATCGGGATCCGGATAGTAGATGCGGAACAGGCCGTCGTGGAAGCGGATGGCTGGGGCCCAGACGCCGCCGCCCTTGCGCGCCGTGCGGTGATGGTCGTCCTGAGGCAGGCGTTCCAGCGCGTGACCGATGATCGTCCAGTGCACCAGATCCTTGGAGTGCAGGATCGGCAGGCCCGGCAGGTTCACGAACGACGAGGCGGTCAGGTAGTAGTCGTCGCCGACGCGTACGACGTCGGGATCCGACCAGTCGCCGGCCAGGACGGGGTTGCGATAGACCTTGGGCGCTTCAGGGCGCGCGGTCTCGGCCGCCAGGGCGGCCGGCGCCAGCAACGACAGGGCGATGGCGCCTGCGAGGGCGTGGCGGTGGGCGTGGATCTGCACGTCGGCTCCTGGTCTGGCTCCGACGTGTCTTCGCGCGGCGTTGGGCTTTCGTCGAGCCCTTAAGGTCGGGCCGCCAGGGCGGGGACCCGGCGACGGCGCAGACCCACGGCGAGCGACGCCAGGAACGCGGCGGTCAGGCCCGCGGCGACGAAGCAGGCCGGGCAATGGCCTGCGAACGCCCAACTATCCTGGCTTGAACTGCAGATGGGGCCGGCCAGGAGGCGCGGCAGGGCCTGTTGCAGGGCGATCGCCCAGCTGACCAGGGCGGCGGCGCCGAGCAGCGACGAGAGATAACGAATGGACATGAACCGACTCCGGATTGGCCGACAGGCTGCTCCAGGGTGTGGTTTCCCGCTTTGAGCAAGATCAAAGCGGGGGTTGAGGGGGTGTGAGACCCAGGCTGTCAGGTTCGACTCATGGAGTCCGCATGTCCGCCCCATCGCTCACTAGTTCAGGCCCGCCCGCCGGGTCCAAAGTCCTTCTCATCATCTCCGTCCTGGGAGCCTTCTTGGCGGTCCTGGGCGCGGGACTCACACACGATACGATCTTCCGGCTTCAGGCTGGGACGTTCGCGATCGCCGCCATCATCGCAGGCTTCGTTCTCAGCTCCGGCCTCGCGGGCGGCAAGCTGCAGGACCATCCCGACCAGTACTCCGACAACATCATCAAGGCCGGCGTCATCGCCACGATGTTCTGGGCGGCCGCCGGTCTCCTGGCTGGCGTGGTCATCGCCGCACAGCTGTCCTGGCCCAACCTGCTGTTCTTCCCGGAAGCTGGCTGGACCAACTTCGGCCGTCTGCGTCCGCTGCACACTTCGGCGGTGATCTTCGCGTTCGGCGGCAACGCCCTGATCGCGACGTCCTTCTGGGTCGTCCAGCGCACCTGCAAGGCGCGCCTGGCCGGCGGCATCACGCCTTGGTTCGTGTTCTGGGGCTATCAGCTGTTCATCGTCCTGGCCGCCACCGGCTATCTGATGGGCGCGACCCAGGGCAAGGAGTACGCCGAGCCCGTCTGGTACACCGACATCTGGCTGACCATCGTCTGGGTCGCCTATCTGCTGGTGTTCCTGGGCACGATCTGGAAGCGCAAGGAACCCCACATTTATGTGGCCAACTGGTTCTATCTGGCCTTCATCGTCACCATCGCCCTGCTGCACCTGGTCAACAACGCCGCGGTGCCGGTCGGCTGGCTGAACCATCGTTCATACGGCGCCATGTCTGGCGTCCAGGACGCCCTGACCCAGTGGTGGTACGGCCACAACGCCGTCGGCTTCTTCCTGACCGCCGGCTTCCTGGCCATGATGTACTACTTCGTGCCCAAGCGCGTTGAGCGCCCGGTCTACAGCTATCGCCTGTCGATCGTGCACTTCTGGGCCCTGATCTTCATCTACATCTGGGCCGGCCCGCACCACCTGCACTACACGGCCCTGCCGCAGTGGGCCCAGACCCTGGGCATGACGTTCTCGATCATGCTGTGGATGCCCTCCTGGGGCGGCATGATCAACGGCCTGATGACCCTGTCGGGCGCGTGGGACAAGCTGCGCACCGACCCGGTCGTCCGCATGATGGTCGTCGCCATCGCCTTCTACGGCATGGCCACCTTCGAAGGCCCGGTGATGTCGATCCGCGCGGTCAATGCGCTGAGCCACTACACCGACTGGACCATCGGTCACGTCCACTCCGGCGCTCTGGGCTGGAACGGCTTCATCACCTTCGGCGCGATCTACTGCATGGTGCCGTGGCTGTGGAAGAAGAAGGCCATGTACTCGAACAAGCTGATCGAGTGGCACTTCTGGATCGCGACCACCGGTATCCTGCTCTACATCGCCGCGATGTGGGTGTCGGGCATCATGGAAGGCCTGATGTGGCGCGAATACACGCCCCAAGGCTTCCTGGCCTACAGCTTCATTGAGACGGTGTCGGCCAAGCACATCGAGAACGTCATCCGCACCATCGGCGGCCTGATGTTCCTGACCGGCGCGCTGATCATGATCGTCAACATCTGGAAGACGATCACCAGCCCCGAGCTCGACCTGGCCGCCGCCGAGCTGACCGACGACACGTCGGCCACCCCCGCCACCGCGAACGCCTGAGGTCCCCATGTCTCTTTGGAAGCACCACGCAAAGTTCGAGCGGCACTCGCTGCTGCTCGTGGTCGGGATCCTTCTGGTCGTCTCCGTCGGCGGCCTGATCGAGATCGCCCCGCTGTTCTGGCTGCAGAGCACGATCGAGAAGGTGGACGGGATGCGTCCCTACACCCCGCTCGAGCTGGCCGGCCGCGACGTCTACGTCAAGGAAGGCTGCTACGTCTGCCACTCGCAGATGGTCCGCCCGCTGCGTGACGAGGTCGAGCGCTACGGTCACTACAGCCTGGCCGCCGAAAGCATGTACGACCACCCGTTCCAATGGGGGTCCAAGCGCACCGGCCCGGACCTGGCCCGGGTCGGCGGCAAGTACTCGGACACCTGGCACCGCGATCACCTGATCGATCCGCGCTCGGTCGTGCCGGAGTCGGTGATGCCGCCCTACAAGTTCCTGGCTGAAAAGGAACTGGACTACAGCGACATCGTCGACCGCCTGAAGACCCAGCGTACGGTCGGGGTGCCTTATACGGACGCCCAGATCGCCAACGCCAAGAAGGATCTCGAGGCCCAGGCCGATCCCTTCTCGACGGACGCTGTGGGTCTGCGCGAGCGCTACGACGCCAAGGTCGTCAACCGCGACTTCGACGGTAATCCCAACAAGATCACCGAGATGGATGCGCTGGTGGCCTACCTCCAGATGCTGGGCACCCTGGTCGACTTCAAGACCTACAAGCCCCAATCGCCGGAGAACCAGCGATGAGCGGCCTGACCTACGAGACCGTGTCGCGCATCGCCCAGCAAGGCGGCCTGATCTACTTCGGCCTGCTCTTCCTTGCCGGCTGCGCCTTCGCCCTTCTGCCTTCCAAGAAGGCTGAATTCCAACACGCCGCCCGCATGCCGCTGGACGACGAGGAGCTCTCCTGATGGCTCACGAGAAAGAAACCGACGAGGTCACAGGCGTCGAAACCACCGGTCACGAGTGGGACGGCATCCGCGAACTCGACAATCCGCTGCCGCGCTGGTGGCTGTGGATCTGGTACGTGTCGATCGCCTGGGCGATCGTCTACTGGGTGCTGATGCCGGCCTGGCCCGGCGTCAGCGGCTACACCAAGGGGATCCTGGGCCAGTCCGACCGCGTCGCGGTCGGGAAGGAACTCAAGGCCCTTGAAGGCCATCGGGGCGAGGGCGCGGCTTTGCTGCGCACCGCCAGCCTGGAGCAGATCGAAAAGGACCCCAAGCTGAGCGCCTACGCCCAGCAGGTCGGCCAGTCGATCTTCGGCGACAACTGCGCCACCTGCCACGGCATCGGCGGCACGGGCGGCAAGGGTTACGCCAACCTGCGCGACGACGTCTGGCTGTGGGGCGGCAAGCTGGAGGACATCCAGTACACCATCACCCACGGCGTCCGTAGCAACGATGCCGAAACCCGCTTCTCGGCGATGCCGGCCTTCGGTCGCGACGAGATGCTGAACACCGCGCAGATCGACGACCTGACCGAGTACGTGGTCAAGCTGTCGGGCCGTCAGGCCGATGCGGCTGCTGTCGGTCGCGCCGCTCCGCTCTTCGAAGCCCAGTGCGTCGCTTGCCACGGCGTAGACGGCAAGGGCGTCCAGGAGATGGGCGGCCCCGACCTGACCGACGCCGACTGGCTGTATGGCGCCGACCGCGCCGATATCCGCAGCCAGATCTTCTCGGGCAATGGCGGCGTCATGCCGGCGTGGGGCGGTCGCCTCAGCCCCGAAACGATCAAGGCTCTGTCCGTCTACATTCACGCCAACGCGGGTGGTCAGTAAGGGCTATGCCCACGCTTATCGACAATACGGGTCCTAAGCCTGAGTCCGGCCAAAAGCCTGAGTCCGGGAAGGCGGTTTCGGCCGCCGCCCGGGCGAAGGGCAAGGGCGACGCCAAGGGCGGTCTCTACAAGCCGCGCCAGCCGATCTACCCCAAGCTTGTCCATGGCAAGTGGCGGGCGGTGAAGTGGGCGCTGCTGATCGCCTGCCTGGCCATCTACTATGTCACGCCGTGGATCCGCTGGACGCGTCCAGAGGGCTTTCCACAGCAGGCGGCGCTGGTCGATTTCGACGGCCGGCGCTTCTACTTCTTCGACATCCAGCTGTGGCCCCAGGAAGTCTATATCTTCACAGGGATCCTGGTCATGGCCGCCCTGGCGCTGTTCCTGGTGACGGCGCTCTTCGGTCGTTTGTGGTGCGGCTATGCCTGTCCGCAGACCGTCTGGACAGACCTCTACATCGTGGTCGAGCGCCTGTTCGAAGGTGACCGCAACGCGCGGATGCGTCTGGACGCCGCCCCGACCTCGTTCAACAAGATCTGGCGCAAGACCGGCAAGCACTTGGCGTGGCTAGGGATCGCCTTCGGCACCGGCGGCGCCTGGATCTTCTACTTCCATGACGCGCCGACCCTGATCCGCACGTTCTGGACCGGCGAGGCGCCGGTCACGGCCTATGTCTCGTGCCTGCTGCTGACCTGCACGACCTACATCTTCGCCGGATGGATGCGCGAGCAGGTCTGCACGTACATGTGCCCATGGCCCCGCATCCAGGGCGCCATGCTGGACGACCATTCGCTCCAGGTGACCTATCTCGGCTACCGCGGCGAGCCTCGCGGTCCGCACAAGAAGAACCAGACCTGGGAAGGTCGGGGCGACTGCATCGACTGCCACCAATGTGTCGTGGTCTGCCCGATGGGCATCGACATCCGCGACGGCGCGCAGATGGAATGCATCAACTGCGGCCTGTGCGTCGACGCCTGCGATGAAGTGATGATCAAGATCGATCGTCCGACGGGCCTGATCGCCTACGATTCCGAATACGCCGTGGCCGCCCGCACCAAGGGCCAGCCGGCCAAGTACCCGGTGGTTCGTTCGCGCACGATCTATTACGCCATGGCGATGTCCGTCGTCGGCGGCCTGACGCTGTGGTCGCTGATGACCCGTCCGGAAGCCGACCTGAACATCATCAGAGACCGCAACCCGACCTTCGTGCGCATGCACGACGGCGCCGTGCGCGATGGCTACACGCTGAAGATCGGCAACCGCACCTTCGAGCCGCGCCGCTTCGAGGTGTCGTTCACAGGCATCCCAGGCGCCAGGCTGAGCCAGCCAGGCGAAACCGGCGGGACCGTCAGCGTCGTCGTTCCGGCCGACCAGGTCGCGGCGGTGCGCGTGTTCGTCACCGCGCCGGCCGACGCCGAACTCGCCTCCAGCGTTCCGGCCCATTTCGTCATCCGGTCCGGCGACCTCAAGGTCGAGACCAAGACCGTTTTCCTTTCAGGAGCTGCGAACCCGCAATGACCGCCGCCGCGCATTCGCTTTCCAAGCCTTCGCCAAAAACACCCCCCGTAAAGGGCCGTATCACCGGCTGGCACGTACTGATCGGCATGGTGCTGTTCTTCGGTCTGGTGATCGCCGTGGACACCCTGTTCATCATGAAGGCCTACAAGACCTTCTCAGGACAGGTGGCCTCGAACCCCTACGAGACGGGGCTGGCCTTCAACCGCACCCTGGCCCAGCGCCAGAAGGAAGCGGCCCTGGGCTGGAGCGCCGGCGTCGAAACGCCCGGCGGGACGTCGATCATCGTGCGGGTCGAGGACCGCGATGGCCAACCGCTGACCAAGCTGTCGCTGACCGGCACGCTGGAGCGTCCGGCCACCGAGACGGGCCGTCAGGTGCTGAACTTCAAGCCGCTGGGCGAGGGCCGCTACCAGGCGCCCGCCCGCCTCGACGGGGCCTGGGACCTCCGCGCCTCGGCCCGCGACGGCAGCAATCTGTTCGAGATCGAGACCCGCCTGGTCGAGGCCGCGAAATGACCCAGAGCCTGGCCCTGAACCGTGATCTGGAGGCCTTCGTCCGCCGTGATGCGGAAGGGCTGGGTCGCCTGGAGCTGCTGGTCAGCGGCGCGCGCTGCGCGGCCTGCATCAGCAAGATCGAGAAGGCCGTGCGCGAGGTCCCGGGCGTCGACGCCGCCCGGCTGAACCTGACGACCGGCAAGCTGGCCGTGCAACTGCGCGGCCGCGAGGCCGACCCCGGCTTGGTGGTCGAGACGGTCGAGGGCCTGGGCTATCGCGCCTGCCTGTTCGATCCCGGTGAAGCCAACGCCGCCCAGGACCGCGAGGGCAAGGAGCTGGCCGTGGCGCTGGGCGTGGCCGGCTTCGGGGCCGGCAACGTCATGATGTTCACCGTGCCCGCCTGGGCCGGCATCTTCGGGCAGGAGCTGAATGGCTCGACCCTGACCCTGATGTACTGGATGGCCGCCATCGTCGCGACGCCGTGCGCGCTGTTCGCCGGCCGGCCGTTCTTCCGTTCGGCCTGGGCGTCGCTGAAGCGCGGCAAGGCCAATATGGACGTGCCGATCTCGATCGGCGTGATCCTGACCCTGATCGTCAGCTTCTCCGAGACAATCCTGCGCGGTCAGCACGCCTATTTCGACGCGGCGGTCACGCTGCTGTTCCTGCTGCTGATCGGCCGCTACCTGGATCACCGCCTGCGGGCCAGCGCCCGCTCGGCTGCTCGTGACCTGCTGGCCCTGCAGACCCCGGTGGCCATGCGTCTGATCGACGGCGCAGAGCAGGGCGTGCCGGTGGCCGAGGTCAAGATCGGCGACCTGCTGGTCGTCGCGCCGGGCGACCGCATCCCCGTCGACGGCCTGGTCGAGCGCGGCCAGTCCGAGATCGACAACGCCCTGATCACTGGCGAGACGGCGCTGTCGCCAGTCGGCGTCGGCGCCAAGTTGCATGCGGGCGCGCTGAACCTGTCGGGCCGTCTGGTGATGAGCGTCACCGCCCGTAGCGAGGACTCCACCCTGGCGGCGATCGCCCGGCTGATGGAAGCCGGCGCCCAGACCCGCTCGGCCTATGTCCGTCTGGCCGACAAGGCCGCCGCCCTTTACGTGCCGGTCGTTCACACCGCTGCGGCCCTGACCTTCGTCGGCGGCTGGGCGTTTGGCCTGGGTCCGCGCGAGGCGCTGCTTCGGGCCGCCGCCGTGCTGATCGTCACCTGTCCCTGCGCCCTCGGTCTGGCCGTGCCGGCCGTACAGATCGCCGCCAGCAGCCGCCTGTTCCGCAAGGGCGTTCTGGTCAAGTCCGGCGCGGCGCTGGAACGTCTGTCCGAGGCCGATCACGTCGTCTTCGACAAGACCGGCGTCCTGACCGAAGGCCGGCCGAAGCTGATCGATGCGCCGGCCCATCTGGTCGCCATGGCCGCGCCGCTGGCTCGCGCCTCACGCCACCCGTTGGCCAAGGCCCTGGCGGCCGAGGCCGGCCTGGGTCTGGTCGCGACCGACTGCGTGGAGACGGCGGGGCAGGGCGTTGAGGGCCTGATCGACGGTCGCCGCGCCCGTCTGGGCCGCGCCGCATTCGTGGGCGTCACGGGCGGCGACGTCCGCGAGACCGAGCTGTGGTTCGGCTTCGAGGACAGCGTCAAGATCCGCTTCGTGTTCGAGGACCGTCCGCGCGCCGATGCCGCCGAGACCATCGCCCGTCTGCGCGGCATGGGCCTGTCGGTCGAGATCCTGTCCGGCGACCTGGCCGGTCCGGTCCGCGACATCGCCAAGGCCGTCGGCGTCGACCACTGGCGCGCGGGTCTTACCCCGTTCGACAAGGCCGCAATCGTCGAGAGCCTGAAGGCCGAAGGGCGCAAGGTGCTGATGGTCGGCGACGGCCTCAACGACGCCGCCGCCCTGGCAAAGGCGCATGCCTCAATGGCCCCGGGCGCTGCGGTTGACGCCGCCCAGAACGCCGCTGACCTGGTCTTCACTGGCGAGGGGCTGGATACGGTCGTCGTGGCCATCGACACCGCTGTCGAGGCTCGCCGTCGGGCGATGGAGAACTTCGGCTTCTCCGCGCTCTACAACCTCGTGGCCACGCCGGCGGCGATGGCCGGTCTGATCAATCCCTTCATCGCCGCCCTGGCCATGGCCGGCTCGTCGATGGTGGTGCTGCTGAACGCGGCGCGTCCGCGCATCAGTTGGAGACGCCGATGAACATCGTCCTGCTGCTGGCGCCCATGTCGATCGGCCTGGGCGCCATGGGCCTTTTCGCGTTCTTCTGGACCATGAAGTCTGGCCAGTACGAGGATCCGAAAGGCGACGCCGAACGGATCCTTTACGACCACCTGGACGACAAGCCGCCTGTCTGACGCGGGCCGATCGATTGATCTAGATCAGGGCGGTTGCACGGACGGCGGCGCAATCACGGGGCTCCAGGAGAGAGCCCATGACCGCTGAGACTGTCCAATGCGCCGCCCAAGCCGCGCGCCGCGATCTGTTGGCGCGCTATGACAGCCGCGCCCCGCGCTACACCAGCTATCCGACGGCCCTGCAGTTCTCGAACACGGTCGACTCGGAGCTCTACGGCGACTGGCTGGCCGCCCTCGACCCCGGCCAGCCGGTTTCGCTCTACGCCCATATCCCGTTCTGCGATCGTCTCTGCTGGTACTGCGGCTGCAACACCCGCGTGGTGAAGAAGCGGGCGCTGATCAGCGACTATGTCGAGCGCCTTGTCGACGAACTGGCGCTGGTCGAGGCGCGTTTGCCGGGCAAGGTGAGGGCCGGCGCGCTGCACCTGGGCGGCGGTACGCCCAACATGCTGTCGCGAGACGATCTCGTCCGCCTATTCGGGGCGCTGCGGCACGTCTTCCCCTTCGCGCCGGGTATCGAGATTTCCGCCGAGCTGGACCCGGCCGTCCTGACCGAGAGCTGGGTGCAGGCCGCCGCCTTCCACGGCCTGACCCGCGCCAGCCTGGGTGTTCAGGACCTGGCGCCGCATGTCCAGGCGGCTGTCAACCGCGTCGAGCCGTTCGAGGTGGTGGCGCGCGCCGTCCACTGGTTGCGCCAGGCTGAAGTCGCCTCGATCAATCTCGATCTGATGTACGGCCTGCCCAAGCAGACGACCGACGACGTGGTCTCGACCCTGGACACCGTCCTGACCCTGCGCCCCGAACGCGTGGCCCTGTTCGGCTACGCCCATGTGCCGTGGGCCCGCGCCAACCAGAAGCTGATCCGCGACGAGGACCTGGCTGACGCCGAAGGCCGGCTGGAGCAGAGCGAGGCCGCCGCCGAGCGGCTGCTGCGCGCCGGCTATGTCGCCATCGGTCTGGATCATTTCGCCCTGCCCAGCGACGAGCTGGCCATAGCGCTGGCGGCAGGAACGCTGCGGCGGAATTTCCAGGGTTATACGACCGATCGCCACATGACGCTGATCGGCTTGGGGGCGTCGTCGATCGGTCGGATGCCGGCCGGTTACGTCCAAAACCTGACCGCCGAGGTCGCGTGGCGTGACGCCGTCATCGCCGGCCGCCTGCCGGTGGCGCGCGGCGTGGCCCTGACCGAGGACGACCGCCTGCGGTCCGACGTGATCGAGCGGCTGATGTGCGACTTCGCCGTCGACTACGCCGCCATCGCCGCGCGCCACGGCGTCTCGCCCTCGGTGTTCGCCGAGGACCTGCCCAAGCTGGATGCCCTGGTGGCGGACGGGCTGGTGACGCTGGACGTCGGGGTGGTGCGGGTCACCGAAGCCGGGCGTCCGTTCGTACGTCTGGCCGCCCAGGCCTTCGATCATCGCTCGGATGTGAAAGAAGGTTTCTCCCGTGCGATCTAGATTTTTCGAAACTGATCGAGGTCAAGGTCGAGCGTTCAGGAATCCTCCAAAAGAACATCGCGACACAAAACACACAGTCGCACGATCTGGGGATAGATGATGAAGACCGTTATTCTCTCGGCTATCGCGGCCACGGCTCTGGCTGGTGGCGTTGCTCAAGCCCAGGACTTCTCGCCCAACGCCAAGGGTGACTTGATCGTCCACGTGCGCGCCACCCAGGTCGCGCCTGCCGATGACGCTGCCATCCTGACCGCTGCCGGCGTCAACTCGGGCCTGAAGGCCCACGTCAAGAACGACGTGATGCCGACCCTGGGCTTCACCTACTTCCTGACCGACAAGGTCGCCGTGGAAGCCATCCTGGGCACCACCCAGCACGACATCCGCGCTCAGGGGCCGGGCACCGACGCCCTGGTTCGCAAGCAGTGGGTCCTGCCGCCGGTCGTGACCCTGCAGTACCATCCGCTGCCGGCCGCCAAGGTCAGCCCCTATGTCGGCGCCGGCATCAACTACATGCTGTTCTACAGCGGCAAGAACAAGAATGGCTTCCAGGTCTCGGTCGACGACGGTTTCGGCTACGCGCTACAGGCCGGTGTGAACATCAAACTCAAGGGCGACTGGCTGCTGAACGCCGACGTCAAGAAGGTCTATTTCAGCACCGACGCCAAGATCAACGGCGGCGCTCTGAAGGCCAAGGTGGACCTGGATCCGCTGGTTTCGTCCGTCGGCTTCAGCCGCAAGTTCTAGGTCTTACAGCTTACAGACGGAACGCCGCCGGTTTAACGACCGGCGGCGTCTTCGCATCCGTCAGGCGCCGGCGTGCTGGCGCACCGCCGCGGCCAGTTGGTCGGCAGTGAAGGGCTTGGCGACCATCGGCACCCCTTCGGGCACGCTGTCGAGATCGGCATAGCCCGTCAGCAGCAGCACCGGCAGGTCCAAGCCCAGCGGCCGGATGCGCTGGATCAGTTCCGCTCCGTTCATGCCGGGCATGGCGAAGTCGACGATGGCGAAGTCGGGCTTCAGGCCGTCCGAAAGCCGCGCCAGAGCGTCGACGCCGCTGGACGCCTCAGTGACGTCATGCCCCTGGTCGCGCAGCAGGCCGGCGGTGACCTGGCGCACCGAGGTCTCGTCGTCGACCACCAGGATCGTCAAAGGTCGTATGGCCTCGCTGATGACGGTCCCGTCCTCGGCGACGATCGGAACCTCGGCGTCGTCGGCGGCGCGAGGCAGATAGAGCGTCACCTTGGTGCCGACTCCGACTTCGCTCTCGATGTCCAGGGCCCCGCCCGAACGCTGAGCAAAGCCGTAGGCCATGGGCAAGCCCAGGCCCGTGCCCTTGCCGACCGGCTTGGTGGTGAAGAATGGCTCCAGCACGCGCGCCAGCACGTCGGGCCGAATGCCTTCGCCATGGTCCTCTACCGAGACGGCGACATAGTCGCCTGGCGACAGCTCCAGGGGCGACGGCAGGTCGCCAGCGCTCAGGTCGCGTGCGCGTACGGTGATCGCCCCGCCATCGCCCATGGCGTCACGGGCGTTGATGCACAGGTTCAGGATCGCCATCTCCAGCTGGTCGCACTCAACGAGCGACGGCCAAAGCTGGGCCGGAACGTCCCAGGACACGGTCGCCGTGACGCCCAGCGTCCGGGTCACCAGGTCATCCATTCCGCGAAGGGTGTCGGCGATGTCGGTGACGCACGGATCGCCGTCGGTCTGGCGGCTGAAGCCCAACAGGCGCTGGGTCAGGGACGCCCCGCGACGGGCGGCGAGGGTTGCGTTCTCGAGATAGCGGCGAACGCGTTGCTCGTCCGGCAGCCGTCGCGAGGCCAGCTCGAGAGAGCCCAGTATCGCGGTCAGCAGGTTGTTGAAGTCGTGCGCCACCCCACCGGCCAAGGTGCCCAGCGCCCGCAGCTTGTCGCTCTGGCGCAACTGCTGCTCGGCCAGTTTCTGGGCCGTGATGTCGCGCTCGATGACGATCAGGGCCGCCGCCGAGTCGTGGGTCGGGATGCAGGTGGTCTCCAGCCAGGCCGGGCCAGCCTCGCTGGCGGTCTCCACCACGCTCTGTACGACGTCGCCGCCGGAGAGGGCGCGGCGCTCCAGCTTGGCTGCGGCGCTGCGGATCTTCAAGTCGCTCTCGCTATGGCCGTGCGCTGCGCCGGCGTCCACGCCAAGGGCGCGGGCCTTGCGAGCGTTGAGGGCCAGGAACCGGCCCTGGAGGTCCTTGAAGGACACCGCCGCGGGCACGTTCTCCATCAGGCCTTCCAGCAGAGCCTGGTGCAGGCGAAGATCGCGCTTGAGGCTGAAGCGTTCGGCTGCGCCGGCGATCATGGCGCGCAGGGCGTCGGGCTCCCACGGTTTGGGGGCGTAGCCGACGATGCCGCCGCTGTTCAGGGCCGCCGTCACGGCGTGCAGGTCGGCGTAGCCGGTCAGCAGGATCGCTTCAGCCATGCTGTTGCGACGAGCCTGCGTCAGGAAGGCGTCACCGGTCATTTCGGGCATGCGCTGATCGGAGATGATCACCGCCAGATCCGGCTCGCGTGCGACGCGCTCAAGCGCCTGCAGCGGCGAGGTGAAGGTCAGGATGTCGTAGCGGTCTTCCAGAAGGTCCTGCAGGGCCACCAGGATGTCGGGCTCGTCGTCGACGAGCAGGATCAGGGGACGCGCCATCACGGTCGGGCGACTTTCGGCAAGACGATACGGAAGCGGGCGCCGCCGAGAGTTGAGTCTTCTACCACGATCTCGCCGCCGTGGGCGCGTACGACGCTGTAGGCGATGGCCAGGCCCAGTCCGGTCCCCGAGCCCACCGGCTTGGTCGTGAAGAAAGGCTCGAAGATGCGGTCACGAACGTCCTGCGGCACGCCGGGTCCGGAGTCGTCGATCTGGATGATGTAGTCGCCTTCGGTGCTGAGCGTGCTGACCGCGATCAACCCCTGGCCGTCCAGGGCGTCGGCGGCGTTGGCGACGATGTTCATGACGACCTGGTTCAGCAGGGCCGGGGTGCCGTCGAAGGTGCGCTCGCCGGCGAAGTCGCGGCGCACCGCGATGTCCCCCAGCTTGGGCTTGAGCAGGGCCAGGACGATCTCGATGGCTTCCGGCACGTCGAGCACCTGACGCTCGGCCTCGTCCAGGCGCGAGAACTTGCGCAGATTCAGAACGAGACTCTGGATGCGCTGCAGGCCCACCCGCATCGAAGCCAGGCGATCGCGGGCCTTGGAGAGGCCCGCTGACGGCGCGTCGGCTTGCTCGGCCAGCACCTCGCCGACGGCCCGCTCGACCGTGGCGTGGTGGCCCAGGATGAAGGCCAGAGGGTTGTTGATCTCGTGGGCGATGCCGGCGACCAGCTCGCCCAGCGAGGCCATCTTGGCCGACTGCACCAACTGCGCCTGGGCGTCGCGCAACTGTTGATTGGCGGCGGCGAGGTCGGCGTTGGCGCGGGCCAGAGCGTCGGCGGCGGCGGCCTTTGCCTCGGCGGCGGCCATGGCGCGCTCGCGTTGCAGGGCCTCGGCCTCGGCGCGGCGGGTTTCCTCTACGACCTGGGCGCGGCGGGTGACGGCGCGGATACGCATGCGCAGCACGTCGTCGCCAACCGCGCTGGGCGCGACTTCGTCGGCGCCGGCTTCGAAGGCGGCGGTGACGTCGGAGCCGTCGCCGCCGATGGCGACGATATGGAACTCCATGGCCTCGTGCTGGCGACGGCGATCCAGAGCCCGGCAGAGCGCAAAGCCATCCAGGCGCGCGCCGGTCAGTGGCAGAACCACGCAGTCGACGCCGTCGGCCACTTGCGCTGCGGCGACGGTGGCGTCGTCGGTGACGGCGAGGTCGTAGCCTTCCTGTTCCAGCAGGTGGCGCAGGCGTAGCTGGGTGGTCGGGCTGTCGTGAACCAGCAACAGCTTGGCGCGACGGAACTGCTGGCCGCCCTCGCGGGTGGGCGCGGCGCCTCGGCGCAGCAAGGCTTTCAGCCGCACCAGCATCATGTCCAGGTCGGCGGACTTGGCGACATAGGCGTCGACGCCGCTTTCCAGACCCTGGCGCTCCAGATCCTGCTCGCGGGCGCTGGTGAGCATCAGCACGGGAAGCGCTCGCGTGCGGCCATTCTGGCGGATCTGGCGCGACAGCTCGCGGCCGTCCATGCCCGGCAGGTGGAAGTCGGCGACCACCAGATCCGGCAGCGGGCCGTTCAGTAGCTCCAAAGCCGCCTCGGCGCTGTCGGCGCGGGTGACCGCAAAGCCGTCCTTCTCCAGGGCGCTGCGCAACAGCAGCGCCTGGGTGTCGGAGTCCTCGACGACCAGGATGCGAGCGGCGTCGGTCATGCGGCTTCTCGCGCGAGATCGACGATGCGCGGGCCGATGGCGTCCAGCGGCAGCACGTCGCGCGCTGCGCCCAGCTTCACGGCGGCGGCTGGCATGCCGTAGACGACGGCGGAGCTTTCGTGCTCGGCGATGGTGTGCCCGCCGGCCTTGCGCAGCTCCGCCAGGCCCTGGGCGCCGTCCTCGCCCATGCCGGTGAGCAGTACGCCCAGGGTGCGCGCGGGCGCGGACTTGGCCAGGCTGGAGAACAGCACGCTGGCCGAAGGCCGTTGGCCGCGCACCGGGGCGGCGCTGGTCAGGCGGATGACGCCGCCGGCGGTGATGGTCATGTGCCGGTCGCCGGGCGCCACATAGACGCGGCCGGGCAGGGCGATCTCACCCTCGCGGGCCAGAGCGGCGCGTAACGGCGACAGGCTGTCCAACCAGCCGGCGAAGCCTTCCATGAAGGCGGCGCCCATGTGCTGGACCACGAACACCGGCGCGCCGAAGTCGGGCGGCAGAGCGTCCAGCAGCTTGGCCAGGGCCGGCGGTCCGCCGGTCGAGGCCGCCAAGGCGAGGAAGCCGACGCCGCGCAGGGGCGGATCGTTGAGGTCGCTGGCGATCAACGGCTTGCCGCGATCGCGGGCCAGGGCCCCGCCGATGCTGCGCCGGCGGATCACCGGCACGCTGCTCATGATGTAGAGTTGGGTGCACAGGGTGGCGGCCAGGTCGTCGTGATTGGCCGTGGCCACACCGACGGGCTTCTCCACCACCGTCAGGGCGCCCGCCCGTAGGGCGTTCATCGAGATCTTCAGCGAGCTGTCCTCGATGGCGTCGGCGAAGACGACGATCGGGGTCGGGCGTTCGGCCATGATCCGGCGCGTGGCCTCCAGGCCGTCGATACCGGGCAGGCGGATGTCCATCGAGATGACGTCGGGATTGACCCGGTCCAGCTCGGCCATGGCCTCCTCAGCCGAGGGCACGGCGGCCACGACGGTAAAGCGCGGATCGCGACCGACGATGTAGGCCAGCAACTGACGCACGACGAGGGAGTCCTCGACGATCATCACCCGGACGGGACGCTTGGGCGCTGACGTCATAGAACGCGTCCGATCGTCGCCAGCAACTCGCGCTGATCGAACTTCTGCTTGGTGATGTAGGCCTCGGCGCCCAGGTCGAGGCCCCGACGCACGTCTTCGGGATCGCTACGCGAGGTCATCAGGATGACAGGCAGGGTGGCCAAGGCGGCGTCGGCCTTGATGGCCTGCAGCAGGGCAAAGCCGTCCATACGCGGCATCTCGATGTCGGCGACGACCAGATCAATGACCGCCTCGCCCGAGCGCAGGGTGTTCAGGGCGTCCAGTCCGTCGACGGCCAGGATCACGCGATAGCCCTGGGCCTCGAGAATGCTCTTCTCCAGCGTGCGGGTGGTGATCGAGTCGTCGACCACCAGCACGGTGCGCGCCGCCTTGGCTTCGGCGTCGTCCTGCTCGGCCAGACCGAGGCCGGCATTGGCCAGGCGGCGATGGTCGCGCAGCCAGCGGTCCATCAGGGCGTCGGGGTTCAGCACGACCACCGGCGTCTCGTCGGAGAGCACCGCCGCGCCGAAGATCAGCGCAGGATCGACGCCCGCCAAGGCGACGGCTTCGACGACGGCTGGGGCGACGTCGGTCATGGCGTCGACGGCGACGGCCAGGCGACGATCGCCGCGCGCAAGCAGGGCGACATGGACCGCGCCGTGATGGACGGGGACGGCAGACGGAACATGGGAAAGCAGAGCAATAAGGGGCACGACAGGGGCGACAACGCTCTGCCCCTGGGACTCGATCCGCGCGACGGGGTGTCCTTCCACTGTTTCCAGTTCGGTGGCGCTCAGGCGCAACAGTCGCAGGCTGGCGTCGGAGGGCAGGGCATAGAGCGCGCCATCGACTTCCAGCTGGACCAGGGCCCGGCGCGAGGTAGTCAGCGGAACGGACAGCACGACCTGCGCCCCGAACGGCCGGGCGGGCGCCAGGCGGGCTGACCCGCCCAGGGCGCGCACGGCCTCGGCCACGACCGACAGGCCCATGCCGCGGCCCGACAGCTGGTCGACATCGGCGGCCGATGACACGCCGGCCTCGAAGGCCAGGGCCAGGACTTCGTCGTCGCTGGCCGGCGGGGCGTCGGGACCGCGCGGCGGGATCAGGCCCCGCGCGACGGCTGCGGCTTCGATGCGGGCCAGGTCAGGACCTGGGCCGTCGTCGGTGACGCGCACTTCCAGTCGCCCGCCGCGCGCAGCGATCGAGAAGGCGATGCCGAGAGCCTCGGGCTTGCCGGCCTTGCGACGCTTGGCGCGCGGCTCGGCGCCATGGCTCAAGGCGTTGCGCAGCAGGTGGCTCAGCGGGTCCTTGAGCGCTTGCAGCACGCGACGCTCGGCCTTGGTTTCCAGGCCCTCGACCTCGACCTCGACTTCGACGCCGGTCTCGCGGGCCAGCTGGCGGATCGTACCGGGCAGGGTGCCCAGCACCGTATCGGCCGGGGTCATGGCGATGCGTTCGGCCTGCTCGCGCACGCGCTGAGCGGCCTGGCCGGCCGACCAGACGGCGCGGGCCTGGCTCTGGCCTATGGCGCGTAGCTCGCGGCTCAGCTCCTTGAGACCATGGTCGAAGTCGCGGGCCCGCAAGGATTCGCGGCCGCCTTGCGTCTGCGGGCGGACCTCGCCCCACAGTCGCTCGAGGCGCAGCATCTCGGTCTGCAGGCGTCGCAGAGTCGCCAGAGCGCGGTCTTGGTCGGCCAGGCTGGTCGAGACCTGGTGAGCGGCCTCGCTGAGTTCGGACAGTTCCTCGGCGTCCACGCGAAGCAGCTCGACGCCGCGTACGGGCTCGGCGGGTTCCGCCGCCACCGGCTCCGGCTCGCCGCCATTCGCCGCCAGGGCCTCGATGGCGTCCAGGGTCTCGCGGATCGTCGCCAGGGTTGGCTTGTCGAACGTCCCGCCGGCGTCCATCTGGCGCGAGAACACTTCTTCCAGCGTGTGGGCCAGGGCCTCGATGGCGGGCAGGTCAACGGCCCGCGCCGCGCCCTTCAGGCTGTGGGCGCGCCGGAAGATCTCGCGCAGGTCCAGCTGGGCCTTCGAGTCGAGCGCTTTGCGGATCGCGTCCAGATGGTCGCGATGCTCGACCTCGAAGGCCGCCAGCAGCAGTTGCCGGATGTCTGTCACGCGCCGCGTTTCCTAGGTGCGATAGCGTTCGGCCAGGCCCAGCAGCTGGCGCGAGAGGCCGTTCAGGTTGGCGGCGGCCTCGTCCAGCTGGCGGGTGCCGGCGGCGGTCTGCTGGCTGGCGTCGCGGATGTTCTGCAACGCGCCCATCACCTGCTCGATGCCCAGCTGCTGCTGGTTGGTCGAGGCGACGATCTGCTGGAAGGTCTGCACGCTCTCCTGCACCCGGGCGGTGATCTCGGTGATCGTGCGCTGGGTGGTGTCGGTGCGCTCCTTCCCGGCGGCGACGCGCTTGACGGCCTCCTCGGTCAGCATGACCGAGGCGTTGATGCCGCGCTGGATATCGCCCAGAATCGAGCGGACCTGGCCGGTGGCGTCCTTGGCCTGGTCGGCCAGCATCTTCATCTCGGCGGCCACGACCGAGAAGCTGCGCCCGTTCTCGCCAGCGGCGGCGGCCTCGATGGCCGCGTTCAGGGCCAGCAGATGCGAACGCTCGGAGATGTCGTTGACGGTCATGATGATGTCGCCGATCGCCTGGGTCTTCTCCGACAGGGCGACGATGTTCTCGGCGACGGCCTCGGCCTGCTCACGGATGGAGTCCATGGCCTTGGTCGTCTCGTCGAGGGCGCGCAGGCCCTCATTGGAGGTCTGGGCGGTGGCCTGGGCCGAGGCGATGACCTCCTGGGCGCGCTTGCCGATCTGAACGCCGGAATGGGTGATCTCGTCGACGGTGGCGGCGGTTTCCTGCACGGCGGCCAGCTGTTCCTCGACGCTGGCGGCCTGCTCCTGGGTCGAGGCGCGGATTTCGGCGGTGGCGGCGTTGAGGTTCTCGGTCGCCTCGCGGCTCTGGCGGGCCATTTCTTTCAGGCCGTCGACCATGGCGTTGAGGTTCGCGCCCAGCTTGCCGATCTCGTCCTGGCTGAGGTCGGCGGCGCGCTGGGTCAGGTCGCCGTCGCCGACGCGGCCCACGAAGGCCATGAAGGTGTCCAGCGGACCGACGATCGAGCGGCGGATGGCCCAGGTGACGCCGGCGGCCAGGGCGCAGACCACGATCAGGCTGATGATGATCGAGATCCGGCTGGTGTTGTAGACCTCGGTGGTCCGCTGCTGTCCGAGCAGGATGGCGTCGTCCAGAACGCTCTCGGCCGTCTGCATGCCCCGCCCGAATTCGCCTCGGCGTTGAACCAGGGCGGTCTGGGCGGCGGCGACCGCGCGGCTGTCGTTGGCGCGGATCGCCGAGAACAGCGCCTCGGTGTCTGCTCGTCCCTGACGCGAGGAGGCGGCGGTGGCTTCGAGGCTTTCCTGGATCTTGCCCCAGGCCGCAGCGCGTTCGGCGGTCAGGGAGGTGGCTCTGAAGTCGCGGGCCGAGGCGATGGCCTTGGCCATGGCGGCGTCCATATCCACCCCCTTCTGACGCCAGCGTGTGACGGGGTCGGCGTCCGATGTCCCCACGCCGCCCGCAGAGCGATCCAGATAGCTGGTGATCACCGCGTCGCTGGCGGCTCGCATCTCGTTGGCGCTGTTGCGTATCGCCGCGATGTCGCGCAGCACGGCCATGTCGCGGGTGACGATGGTTTCCGTGGTCGACTTGACCATCGAGATCTGGTTCAGGCCGTAGAAGCCGATGCCAATCGTCAGGAGGATGACGGCGGTGAAGCCGATGATGATGCGGTTGGCGATCGTCACGATTGGGGCTCCGAGACAGGACGGGGCAAGAGTGGGAACAGGGTTTCCAGCGACAGCGGTGTCGCCATGCGGTCGTTCAGCGGGCCATCGGCCAGGCGCAGGTGATCGCCATCCTCGGCCGGCGCGCCCAGAGCCACCTGTGGGCGCTTGTCGAGGCGCAGGGCGGTCTGGCCGCGGCGCAAGATGACGAGATAGCCTTCGGCTGTGCGCAACGGCGAAGCCAGGTTGAGACGGGCGGCCAGGTCGAACACCTGAAGGACGCGACCGTTCTCGGCGGCCAGGCCGACCAGACTCGTGTCGGTGGAAGGCGGGGTAGCGCCCAGGCGTGTCAGCGGCGTCGTGCGCAGAACCTGATGGAGGGGCAGGGCGTAGAGGGCCTCGCCAATCTCGCAGACCAGGTGCTGGTCTTGCTCGATCTGGACTTCTGGGATCGCGAGGCGCGCAGCCAGACGACGAGCGCGCTCTTCCAGCACGCTCTTGCGCAATACGGCGTCCGACGGCACCGCTGTGCGGCGCGCGTTGGTCCGCGCTGTCCTGGCCATTCTCACGCCCCCAACGCCCCTGCCGCGTCTCTCATTTCTTAGAAATGGAGGCGCGCCAACTCGCGCAGCTCACCAGCGGTGAGACCTGCGCCTTCCTGCAAACGCACATCTGCGGCCAAGGTTCCCGCCATGCTGGCCGCAACCGCGATCGCTTTCCGTCCGGAGGCGGAATGCCCACGCGCCAGGCGGGCCAGTCCCAAATGGTAGCGGGCCATGATGAAGTCTGGCTCCAGGTAAAGCGCCTTCTGAAAGCTGGCCTCGGCCTTTGCCGGGTGCTCACGGGCCTGGTCGATGAGGCCGCCATAGAAGTGCAGCACCGCGCTTTCGGGGGCGATCGCCAAGGCCTCAAGGCGCTTGGCCTCGGCACCCGCATAATCGCCCGCGTCCGCCCGAGTTCGGATTTGCTCGATCAGCGCTTCCAGCGGCGCGGCGGGGATCGGTTGGGCTGGTTTGACCTCCGGCCGTGACTGCGGGGGCGGCCTTATGGCGACAGGAGCGGAGCGCGGCGCTTCTGGCGGCAAGCTGGGCGCCCAGGGTTGGAGCGTCGGCGCCGCGTCCGCCGGTCCGTCCTCGCCCAGTCGCCGATAGGCCACGGCGCCGGGTAGAGAGACGGTCGAAAGGAAGGCGCTGAAGCCGGGGTTGGGCTCGGCGTGGCCCAGCAGCATCCAGCCGCCTTCGGCCAAGCGATCGCCTAACGCCCTGACGATCTGGGTGACCGCGTCGGCATGGAAATAGATCAGCACGTTGCGGCACAGGATCAAGTCGAAGTCGGTCAGTTCCAGCGGTGGGGCGGGGCCCAGCAGATCCAGCAGGTTGCCGCGCTCGAAGCGGACCAGGCCCCGATAGGCCGACTTCAGGGTCCATGTGCTGCGACCGCTCTCGACGAACCAGCGGTCGCGGTCGACGTTCGAGACCGCTCTCAGCGCCCAGCGGCCGAACCGCGCCTGACGAGCCGCCTCCAGGAAGGTCTCGTTGATGTCGGTGCCCAGGATTGAAATGCGCCAGTCGGCGACGGCGTCGCCCAGCATGTCGGCCAGCAGGATGGCGACAGAGTAGGCTTCTGCCCCGGTTGCGCAGCCCGCGCTCCAGATCCGTAGGCGGCGGCTTTCGGCCCGGCGGGCCATGAGGTCCGGCAGGATGGTCTCGCGCAAGGCCGTGAACTGCTCGGCGTAGCGGAAGAAGAAGGTCTCGCCGATGGTGATCTCGGCTTCCAGCGCCGCCCACTCGGTCTCGCCGACGGCCAGTAGCCGGAGGTATTCGCCGCTGCTGGCCGTGCGCGTGGCGACCAGCCGCTTGGCGACGCGATCCCACAGGAGATCGTCCTTGTCCTGGTAGTAGAAGTGGCCGGTGCGGGCGATGATCGCCTGCTTCAGGCGAGGAAACTCCGCGTCCGGCAGGGGCCTTGGCAGCGGCCGTCTCAGGCTCAAGCCGCCGACCACTCGGCCAGGCGCTCGGCCATGGCCGTGGTCATCTCGGCCAGGCGGACTGTCTCCTCGGCCAGCAGCAGGCGCTGCGCATCGAGACCATGGACGAACCGGCCGTTGATGCTCAGTTGCGCGGCGACCACACCGTTCAGGCTCTCATCGGGCGAGACCGGCTCGGCCGCGGATGGCTGGACAGCGGTATCCAGCACACGCTCAACCAGCAGGCCGACGGACGGGCGGTCCTCCGTGGGCTTCAAGCGCACGATATGGCTGTAGAGGTCGTCGGTCTCCGGGGGCGCGCCGCCCAGCAACACGCCCAGTCTCAGCACCGGCAGCGGAACGCCGCCCAGGTTCAGGAAGCCGGCCAGGGCGCGGGGCGCGGCCGGCGGGCGGTCCAGGCGGGCCAACGGCAGGATCTCGGCGACGTCCTGGCGGGGCAGGGCGGCTTCGCCGTCGTTGATGCGCACCAGAACGTGGATATCCGCGGAGGTCATGGCCGCAATGACACCCGTTCGGCGGCTCGACACAAGGGAGTGGACGAAAAGGTACCGGTAACTTTTCGCTTTGGCAGACTCCTTGGCCATGCTTATCTCGCATGACACCGGTGGCTGGAGCGGCCGGAAAGAACGGTCGGTCACGGCCGCGATCTTGGGGGAAACGATGCCGAGGATTCTTCTGGCCCTGCTGCTGGCCATGGCGCTCGCCGATGTGGCGGCCGCCGAAACCCTGCGCGTCGGACCCAAGTCCGCCTACAAGACCCTGGCCGCCGCCGTCGAGGCGTTGCCCGCCGATGGCGGCACGATCGAGCTGGCCCCGGGCGAGTATCGGGAGAAGGTCACGGTCGCCAAGCCGAACGTGCGGCTGATCGGCAAGGGCAAGGCGCCCAAGGACACGGTCATTGTCTGGAGCGATGGCGCCAACACTGCCGGCGGCACCTTCAAGTCGTTCACGATGAACGTCTCGGGCGACGGCTTCCGGGCCAAGAACCTGACCATCCAGAACGACTATCACCTGAAGGACGCCCGCCCGTCCCAGGCCGTGGCCCTGGCCATCACCGCCGACCGGGCGGTTCTGGAAAAGGTGCGTTTGCTGGGCGCGCAGGACACGCTGTACGCCGCGACCAAGAAGGAGCGGCCCAGCCGCCAGTACTTCAAGGATTGCTACATCGAGGGCCACGTCGACTTCATCTTCGGCGACGCCAAGGCCTTCTTCGATCGCTGCCACATCCACGGCATTGCGCATGAGAGCGTGATGATCACCGCCCAGAGCAAGAACCGGCCCGACCAGGACAGCGCCTATGTCTTCGACCGCAGCCTGATCACCGCCGACGCCGGGGCAAAGTCGATCTGGTTCGGCCGCGCCTGGCGGCCGCTGGCTACGGTCGTCTTCATGCGTTCGCGCATCGAGGCCAAGCTGGATCCCGCCGGCTGGCGCGAATGGACGCCGGGTAAGACCGAGACGCTGAACACCGCCACCTTCGCCGAGTACGCCTCGACCGGTCCGGGCGCCAGCCCTTCGACCCGCGAGCCGCGCTCCCACCAACTGACCGACGAGCAGGCCAAGGCCTGGGACCGCAAGACCTTCTTCGCGGGCCCGGACGGCTGGAACCCGTAAGAGCGAGAGCGTCCCATGCGTATCGACCGCCGCAGCTTCCTGAGTTCCAGCCTGGGCGTCGCCGCCGCGACGAGCTTGGTCCCGACGACCAGCCTGGCCGCTGAACCCTCGCTGGCCATCCCCGACGACGGCTGGCGTCTGTGGATCGACCGCGACGCGGCCTGGAAGGACGACGTCATCCACCTGCCGGGGACGTTTGACCTGGCCAGCCTGCCGATCAATCCGCCGACCGGCGGTTGGGGAGCGCCGGCCGCGGGCGAGGCGATCGCCGTCACCTTGCCGACCACGGTCGAGGAGCACTTCTGGGGTCAGTTCGGCACGCGGCCCTATGGCGCGGACGAGTACCGCTACGCCGAGGACGACGACGTGCCGCGCTACGGCGCCTACAAGGGCGTGTCGTGGTGGACGCGGTCGATCGACATTCCGGCCTCGGCCAAGGGTCAGCGAGTGATGCTGAACATCCGCGGGGCGCGGATGCGGGCCGAGGTGTTCCTGAACGAAAAGCTGGTCGGCTACTCGATCATGTCGGAACTGCCGATCGCCTGCGATCTGACCCAGGCGATGAAGCCTGGCGAGGCCAACCGCCTGGCGATCCGCATCACCAATCCGGGCGGCCGCTTCGACTGGCGCGACTCCACGACCATGATGTGGGGCAAGCTGAAGTTCTTCGCCTCGCACGGCTTCGGCGGTCTCGATCGCGGCCTGACCCTGAGCGTCCACCCGCTGGCGGCGCGCATCGACGATGCCTGGGTGCTGAACACGCCCAACCCGCGCCAGATCACCGCCTTCATGGAGGTGGCGCTGGACAAGCCGCTGCCGAAGTCGGGCCTCGACAAGTGGAAGTCACGCGCCGCCGTCACGCTGGTCGATGACGCCGGCGCGCCGGTCGCCGCTACGGCTAGCATCGAGGCCGTCGAGGCGATCGACGCTAACCGTCTGCGCGTGCGGATCGCGGTCGCCGCGCCGCAGGCCAAGATCTGGGACCTGGATACGCCCGTCCTGCACCGCCTGCGCTTCAGCTGGACCCACGCCAAGGGCGCGGTCGACACCCGCGAGGTCCGCTTCGGCTTCCGCTGGTTCGGCATCGACGGGATCGGAACGGACGCCATGCCGCGCCTGAACGGCCGGCGTGTGCGGCTCTATTCGGCGATCTCATGGGGCTATTGGGGCTTCAACGGCCTGTGGCCGACCAAGGAACTGGCCAAGCGCGAGGTGGTTTCGGCGCATAAGCTGGGTCTCAACACGCTGCATTGCCACCGCAATGTCGGCAAGCCCGAGGTGTTCGACGTCCAGGACGAAATGGGCCTGCTGCGGGTCATGGAGCCTGGCGGCGGTCGCCACGCCGTCGGCCGCGACCTCAAGGCCGGCGAGAAGCTGTCCGTGTCAGACCAGTTCAGCGTCGACTTCATGGTCGAGAAGTGCCGGGCCATGGTGCGGACCTTCCGCTCGCGCCCGTCGCTGGTCCACTACACGTTGCAGAACGAGATCGGCGCGAACCTCGCCAATCCCGACGTGCAGTATGTGCTGAAGGCCATGCACGACCTTGATCCCAGCCGCGCGGTCATCCTCAACGACGGCTTCGTCAAACGCGGCGCCGCCCAGGCCATGTACCTGCCGTACAACGACCACTACTTCCGCTCGGACGTCGAGGAATGGGGCGGCTGGTGGGTCGATCACCAGGGCGCGGGCGACCAGTGGTACGACAAGTTCTACCAGTCCAAGGACGAGTACATCCACATGCAGAAGGGCAAGCCCTTCATCGTCGAGTTCGGCGAGATGCAAGGGTGCGCCACGGCCGATAACCACGAGGCCATGGTTGTCGAGATCCTGGCCAAGGGCGGCAAGAGCTACGACCTGCAGGACCACAAGGACATCCTGGCCGCCACCAACAGCTATATCGAGCGCTGGGGCTTCAAGTCGGCGTTCCCGACCAGCGAGGCGCTGTACCTGTCCGTCGGCCGCAAGGTCTATGAGAGCTGGCGCAATTACCTGGAGAACATCCGCCTGGGCGAGACCGTCGACGTCGCGGCGATTTCGGGCTGGGAAACCACGGCGATCGAGAACCATTCGGGCATCGTCGACGTGCTGCGCGGCTTCAAGGCTGATCCGGCCCTGATGAGCCAGGCGCTGCGGCCGGTGATGGCGATCACCAAGCCGCGGGCCCTGGCCTATGCGGTCGGCGAGACCGCCGAGCTGGACATCTGGTTCTTCAACGACACGGGCAAGCCGGCCTCCGGCGAGATCGTGTTGAGCCTGGTGGGCGCGGACGGCAAGACCGAGCAGCTTCAACGCTGGCCGGCCCCGGCTCAGATGTCGCCCGACCAGTTCAGCTATCTGGTCGCCGAAAGCCTGCGCACGCCGGCCCTGACGCGCCCGGGCCTGAACACGATCCGCATCGCCTTCGGCGACGTGGTCTCCGACCGCGAGATCTGGGTGGCAGCCCCGGCGGCCAAGCCCGCCAAGCCCTTGCGCATCGGCGTCTCGGGCGTCGCCAAGAGCCTGCGCGACCAACTCACCGCACTGCCGAACGTGGTGGTCGAGGACTTCAAGCCGGGCGTCCGCTACACCGGCATCGTCGCCTCGGGGCTTAAGACCGACGAGATCGTCCGCCGCCAGGTGGGCGAGCAGACCGGCCTGGAAGCCCAGCCCACCAAGGACGGCAAGCCGGTCCTGGTCCTGGGCGAACTCCCGCCCGAGGTGCTGGCCGCGGCCAAGGCCGGGACGCCGCTGCTGGCCATGGTGCAGGAAGACGGCCTGGCCGACGGTGTCGCCAAGCAGCTCTCGGGCCTGGGCCTGTTCGACTATGCCGGCCAGGTCGGCGGCCTGCGCGCGCCTTGGATGGGCAATTGGAACTATGTCCGCAGCCATCCGACCTTCGCCGGCCTGCCGGCCGACATGGACATGAGCGTGCTGCACCAGGTCGAGGGGCAGCCGTCGAATGGTCTCGTCATCGAAGGGCAGGGCGTTGAGGTCATCGCCGCCTACAGCCGCGACCACGACCGCAAGAACGGCGCGGCCAGCTTCACTGTGCGCAAGGACAAGGCCCGCGTGCTGGTCCATCGTCTGCCGGACATGGTGAGGCCGCTGCAGCAGCGCTGGCTGGCCAACGCGGTGGCGTGGCTGGCCGGCTAGGAAACATGAGCGGGCGGAGGCGAGTCATAATCGCCCTGCCGGGAGGAGAACGATGATGTTGAACCGACGCGACACGCTGCTGGCGGCCGCTCTGGCCGCCACGCCCAGCTTGGCCCTGGCCGCGCCCCGCAAGCCGGTTTTCGAGCGCCTGGGCTGGGCCGGCAAGACGCCCGGCGGCGATGGCGGCAGGGTGATCAAGGTCACCACACTCGCGAGCGGTGGTCCTGGCTCCTTGCGCGAGGCTCTGACCGCCAAGGGGCCGCGCACCGTGGTGTTCGAGGTCGGCGGGGTCATCGATCTGGCCCGCAAGAGCATTCGGGTCACTGAGCCCTTCCTGACCGTCGCCGGCGAGACCGCGCCGTCTCCGGGCATCACCCTGATCCGGGGCAGTCTTGAGCTCCAGAGCCACGACATCTTCGTGCGCCATATCCGCGTGCGGGCGGGCCGCGATGGCGAGCCCAGCAAAAGCGGCTGGGAGGTCGACGGCATCACCTGCTGGAAGGCCCATGACGTCATCGTCGATCACTGCTCGGTCAGCTGGGCCACCGACGAGAACCTGTCTGCCTCCGGTCCGCGCTTCGAGGGCGGCGAGGATCCGGCCAAGTGGCGCGACGGGACCTCGCATCGCATCACCTTCAGCAACAACATCGTCGCCGAGGGCCTGTCGCACGCCAGTCACGTGAAGGGCGAGCACTCCAAGGGTAGTCTGATCCACGACAACGCCTACGAGGTGCTGATCGTCGGCAACCTCTATGCTCACAATCTGGAGCGCAACCAGCTGTTCAAGGGCGGCGTCGAGGCGGTGACGGTGAACAACCTGATCTACGACCCCGGCACGCGCTGCATGCACTACGCCCTGAACGCGCCGGAGTGGGTGGGCCACGAATGGCGGGTGGGCCAACTGGCCATCGCCGGCAATGTCGTGAAGGGCGGGGCCTCCACCCGGCCCGACCTGCCGTTCCTGATCGTCGAGGGGCAGGGGGATCTGGAACTCTACGCCTTTGACAACCCGGCCCACTATGCCAACGGGACGCAGATGCCGCCGGTGCGGATCCTGAACACGACCCCGTTCCCGAAGATCAAGCTGCTGAGCAAGCCGCCGTTCTGGCCGGAGGGCCTGAAGCTGAAGCCCTCCAGCCAGGTGCAGGGGCATGTGCTGGCCAACGCCGGCGCGCGGCCCTGGGACCGCGACGCTGTCGACCGCCGCATCGTCGCGCAGGTCAAGGCCGGCACGGGCAAGGTGATCGACGACGAGCAGGAGGTCGGCGGCTACCCGAAGGCGTAGCGCGAAGGCCCGCTTCCGGCTAAGAGCCGCAGCATGCTGCGTATTTCGGAACTGAAGCTGCCCCTCGGCCACGCGCCGGAGGCCATGGCACCCGCCATTGTCGAGCGTCTCGGGATCAAGCCCGAGGACTTGGTGAGCTATGTGGTCGCCCGCCGCGCCCACGACGCGCGGCGCAAGGCGGCGATCCTGATGGTCTATTCGGTCGACGTCGAACTGCGCGACGAGGTTGCCGTGCTGGAGCGGTTCAAGGGCGACCATCACGTCCGCGTCCGCTCCCATACCGACTACAAGTTCGTGGCCAAGGCCCCGGAAGGCTTCGATGGCCCGCGTCCAGTGGTGATCGGCGCCGGCCCCTGCGGCCTGTTCGCCGGCCTGATCCTGGCGCAGATGGGCCTGAAGCCGATCATCGTCGACCGCGGCAAGGTGGTGCGCGAGCGAACCAAGGATACCTGGGGCCTGTGGCGCAAGAGCGAACTGAACCCGGAATCCAACGTCCAGTTCGGCGAGGGCGGGGCAGGCACCTTCTCGGACGGCAAGCTCTACAGCCAGATCAAGGATCCGCGCTTTCTGGGCCGCAAGGTGCTGGAGGAGTTCGTCGCGGCCGGCGCGCCCGAGGAGATCCTGACCGAAGCTCACCCGCACATCGGCACCTTCCGCCTGGTGCACATGGTCGAGCAGATGCGGGCGCTGATCGAAAGCCTGGGCGGCGAGTATCGCTGGCAGCATCGGGTCGAGGACTTCGACATCGAAGTCGCCGCCGATGGCTCGCGCCGGCTGAAGGGCCTGCGCATCGCCGGCCAGGATTACCTGCCGACCGAGCATGTGGTCATGGCCCTGGGCCACAGCGCCCGCGATACTTTCGAGGTGCTGTACGAGCGCGGCGTCCATATCGAGGCCAAGCCGTTCTCGATCGGCGTGCGCATCGAGCATCCGCAGTCGTGGATGGACAAGGCCCGGTTCGGGACCTGCGCTGGGCATCCCGACCTGGGCGCGGCCGACTACAGCCTGTCGCACCACTGCAAGAACGGCCGCACGGTCTACAGCTTCTGCATGTGCCCAGGCGGCACGGTGGTGGCGGCGACCTCCGAGCCGGGGCGCGTGGTGACCAATGGCATGAGCCAGTATTCGCGCAACGAGCGCAACGCCAACTCCGGTTTCGTGGTCGGCATCGATCCCGAGCGCGACTATCCCGGCCATCCGCTGGCAGGCATCGAGTTCCAGCGCAAGTGGGAGAGCCTGGCCTATGTGGCGGGCGGCTCGACCTACCAGGCCCCGGGGCAGACGGTCGGTGACTTCATGGCCGGCCGGCCCTCGACGGAGCTGGGCGAGGTCGCGCCGTCCTATAAGCCGGGTGTAACGCTCACGGATCTCTCGGCCTGCCTGCCGGACTTCGTGATCGAGGCGATGCGCGAGGCCCTGCCGGTGTTCGGCCGCCAGATCGCCGGTTACGACCATCCCGACGTGCTGCTGACCGGGGTCGAGACGCGGACGTCCTCGCCCATCCGCATCACGCGCGGCAAGGACTTCCAGAGCCTCAATACCGCCGGCCTGTTCCCGGCCGGCGAGGGCGCAGGCTATGCCGGCGGCATTCTCTCGGCCGCCGTGGACGGCATCAAGGTCGCCGAGGCGGTGGCGCAGGCCTACGTCGCCGAGGGGTTGATCCCCGCGACGGCCTGACGGCCGCCGCGGGTTTCGGGTCAGGCGGGTTCGGAGACTTCCGCCAGCGTCGGGTAGTCGGTGTAGCCTTTGGCGCCGTTGTCGAAGCCGTAGAACGTGCTGAAGTCGGGCGCGTTGAGCGGCGCGCGCTTTTTCAGGCGCTCGACCAGGTCCGGGTTGGCGATATAGGCCTTGCCGAAGGCGATGGCGTCGGTCCAGCCGGCTGCGATGGCGGCATTGGCGCTGTCGAGATCGAACTTCTCGTTGGCGATATAGACGCCGCCGAACGCCTTCTTCAGCGCCGGGCCCAGGCTGTCGGCGCCTTCATATTCGCGGGCCGAGACGAAGGCGATTTTGCGATCGCCCAGGGCCTTGGCGACATAGCCGAAGGTGGCTTCCAGGTTGCTGTCGCTGATGCCGTGGCTGTCGGCGCGCGGCGCCAGGTGCACGCCCACGCGGCCGGGACCCCAGACCGAGACGACGGCGTCGGTGACTTCCAGCAGAAGGCGGGCGCGGTTCTCGATCGAGCCGCCGTACTGGTCGGTGCGGGTGTTGGAGCCGTCTTGCAGGAACTGGTCGAGCAGGTAGCCATTGGCGCCGTGGATCTGCACGCCGTCGAAGCCGGCGTCCTTGGCGTTCTGCGCGCCTTGGCGGAAGGCCTCGACCACGTCGGCGATCTCCGCGGTCTCAAGGGCGCGCGGGGTCGGGTAGGGGCGCTCGGGGCGCAGCAGGCTGACATGGCCACTGGCGGCGATGGCGCTGGGGCCGACGGGCAGGTCGCCGTTCAGATGCTCGGGGTCGGAAATCCGGCCCACGTGCCAGATCTGCATGAAGATGCGGCCGCCCTTGTCGTGCACCGCCTTGGTGACCTGCTTCCAGCCTTCGGTCTGCTCCTTGGACCAGATGCCGGGCACGCCGGCATAGCCGACGCCTTGCGGCGAGACCGGCACGCCTTCGGTGATCAGCAGGCCCGACGAGGCGCGCTGGGCGTAATATTCGGCCATCAAGGCGTTGGGGATCTGGGTCGGGCCGGCGCGAAGGCGGGTCAGCGGCGCCAGGATGACGCGGTTGGGCAGGGTCAGGTCGCCGACGGTCAGCGAGTCGAACAGGGTAGTCATGGATAGCTCGTCCCTTTGGAGAGGGGCGCCGACCCTCCGTCGGCGTCTGGGCAGCTATCTGGGGGCGCGTCGGGCTATCGCAATCGAAACAGTTTCGATTTCATCTGATAGCGAGACGGCGAAAATCTGAAAATCTAAAGCGGCTTCAGTTCGCCCAGCATCGTCGGAATCAGCTCCGACACCGTCGGATGGATGTGCACGGCCCGCTGGATCACGGTGTAGGGCGCCTTGGCGTACATCAGGTCGATCATGCCGTGGATCGCCTCGTCGCCATTCAAGCCCAGGATCGCCGCGCCGAGAATTTCCTTCGTCTCGGCGTCGACTACCACCTTCATGAAGCCCTGGGTCTCGCCCTTTTCGACGGCGCGACCGACGCGGGTCATCGGGCGCTGACCGATCAGCAGCTTGCGGCCGGTGGCTTTCGCTTCCGTTTCGGTCATGCCCACACGCCCCAGGGGCGGATCGATAAACAGCCCGTAGCAGGTGATGCGGTCGCTGACCTTGCGCGAGTCGTTGTCCAGCAGGTTGGCTGCGACGATCTCGAAGTCGTTGTAGGCCGTGTGGGTGAAGGCGCCCTTGCCGTTGCAGTCGCCCAGCGCCCAGATCCCCGGGACATTGGTGCGCAGCTGGTCGTCGACGGTGACGTAGCCGCGCTTGTCGATCTCGACCCCGGCTGCGGCCAGGTTCAGGTCGTCAGTATTGGGCTTGCGCCCCACCGCCAGCAGCACGTGGGTGCCAGTGACCTGCGGCGCGCCGTCTTCGCAAGTGACATGGACGCACACGCCGCCATCGGCAGGGGCGAAGCTGATGCACTCCGAATTGAGGCGCACGGCGACACCCTCGGCCTCCAGGATCTCGCGGATGGCGTCGGACACTTCCGGATCCTCCCGACCGATCAGGCGCGGACCCATCTCGACGATGGTCACCTGGCTGCCGAAGCGGCGGAACATCTGGGCGAATTCCAGCCCGATATAGCTGCCGCCGACGATCACCAGGTGCTCGGGCAGGGTCTCCAGCTGCATCATGCCGACATTGGTCAGATAGGCGATGTCCTCGACGCCCGGCATGTCCGGCACGTTGGCGCGGCCGCCGACATTGAGGAAGATTTTCGGCGCGGTCAGCACGTCGTCGCCGACGCGGATCGTCGTGGCGTCCTCAAACCGGGCGTGGCCCTGAAAGACGGTGCAGCCCTTCATGCCGCGCAGCCACTTTTCGACATTGCCGCGGGCGTTGTGGACCACGGTCTGCTGGCGCTCATGAACCCGTCTCATGTCGACACCGACCTCACCCTGCAGGGTGACGCCGTAGTCTGCGGCGCGACGGGCCAGGTGGGCGGCGTAGGCGCTGGCCACCAAGGTCTTGGTCGGCATGCAGCCTGTGTTGACGCAGGTGCCGCCGAAGTCCTTGCGCTCGACCAGCGCCACGCGCCAGCCGGCGTCGCTGAGACGCCCGGCCAGGGCGGGACCGGCCTGGCCGGCGCCGACGATGATGGCGTCGAAGCTCTGCATCAGTAGGCGGCCGCGACGATGGCGAGGCCGGCGATCACCGCCACGGCGTCCTCGATCAATGCGGCGGGCAGGTCCTTGCCGAACCTGGCGGCCAGTCTGGCGCGGGCCTCTGCGCCGCCCAGCGTGCCAAGCACAGCCCCGGCTGCGCCGATCACTGCGCCGCGCAGCCAATGGCCGCTGGGCATCATCAGGGCCGCGCCGCTGAAGGCGCCGGTCAGGATGCGGGTCCCGAACTGATGCGGAACCTTGCGGCTCGGTGTCTTGGGATGCTGGTCAGCGAACAGCTCCAGCGCCGCCAGCAGGGTGAAGGCGACGAGGGCGACCGTCCCGCCCAGCCAGGCCAGAGGCAGCCCCGCCAGCGCCAGCCAGCCCAGGTGCGCGCCCCAGGCGACGGCGGCGGGGGCTGTCATGGCGCGAAGGCCGGCGACCACGCCGATCAACAGGGCGAACAGATAGAGGGTCATGAGCGACTCCGCTGCAAGGCGCGCGCCGAGGTTGGCGCGCGAGCCGAGGACAGCGCAAGAGCGAACGCCGATCTTGCACGTTCCGGCTCCGCGTGTCTCTGCCTGCGCCTTGATCGTCGGCGCCTGGTTTTCAGGCAATCGCTGTCGCTTGCCGTCGGACCGGGAGAATTGGCTGCCTCCGCGCCGCGCGCTGCGTAGGTACGAGACGATGCGAGTGCTCGTGATCGATCCTGATACCGCCCGCGCGGCGCTCGTGGCTCAAGGCCTTGAGGGCGTGCAGCCGCTGGAGGTGCGTCGCTCGGCCGTCTATGACGAGGCTGAGGTCCTGGCCTTCGCGCCCGACGTGGTGGTGATCGCCGCCGAAAGTCCCGATCGCGACACGCTCGACAGCCTCAAGGAAAGCGGAAGCGGCCGCCCTGTCGTCATGTTCGTCGACCGTTCCGAGCCGGGCTTGGCCGAGCAGGCGGTGCGCGCCGGGGTCGCGGCCTATGTCGTCGACGGCCTGGCGCCAGGCCGTGTGCGCTCGATTCTGGACGTGGCCATGAGTCGCTTCGCCCTGACCCAGCAGCTGCGCGGCGATCTCGCGAAAGCCAAGGCCGACCTGGAATCGCGCAAGACCGTCGAGCGCGCCAAGGGCCTGCTGATGCGCGAGCGCGGTCTGGACGAGGACGGCGCCTATCGTCTGCTGCGCAAGCTGGCCATGGACCGTGGCAAGCCGATCGGTTCGGTGGCCGCTGATCTCCTGGCCTTCGCGGGCGTGCTGAAGGGCGAGGCCCCGTGAGCGGCCTGTCCGACCTGAGGCTGGGCTTCATCCCGCTGACCGACTGCGCGCCGCTGGCCGTCGCCCAAGCCCTGGGCTTCTTCGAGGAGGAGGGGCTGGCCGTCGAGCTGGTCCGCGAGGCCTCGTGGGCGACGATCCGCGACAAGGTCGCCGTGGGCGCGCTGGACGGCGCCCACATGCTGGGGCCGATGGCGCTGGCGGCCGAGGGCGATGTGCTGGCCCCGATGGCCCTGAACCGCAACGGCAGCGCCGTGACCGTGTCCACCGCCCTGGCCGGCGCCGTCGGGGCTGCGGGTGAGGGTCTGGCCCGGATCGTGGCGGCGCGACGGGCCAGCGGGCAGGGGCTGCTGACCTTCGCCGTCGTCTTCCCGCAGTCGATGCACAACTACCTGCTGCGCGACTGGCTGGTGCGTGCAGGGGTGGACCCCGATCAGGACGTGCGGCTGGTGGTCATTCCGCCGCCTCGTATGGTCGAGCGGATGCGGGCCGGCGAGATCGACGGATTCTGCGTCGGCGCGCCCTGGAACGCGGTGGCCGAGGCGCAAGGCGTCGGGCGCATCCTGATGGTGTCGTCCCAGATTTGGCCCGCCGGTCCTGACAAGGTGCTGGGCGTCAACGCCGCCTTGGCCGCTCATCGCTCCGACGACCTGCGCGCCTGCCTGCGGGCGGTGATCCGCGGGGCGGCCTGGGCCGACGCGCCCCAGAACCGCGACGCGCTCGTCGCGCTGCTGGCTCGCCCGGATGTCGTCGGCGTCGATCCCGCAGCGCTAAGTCGCGCGCTGGAGCACGAGATCATCTTCCATCGCGACGAAGCTGGCCTGCCGCAGCGCGAGCACGCCCTGTGGTTCCTGTCGCAGATGGTCCGCTGGGGGCAACTCGAGGCCGGACGGGACATGGAAGCCCTGGCTGATCGCGTCTATCGGCCCGACCTCTACCGCGATGCGGCCCTGTCCTTGCAAGCGGATGAACCTGCCCTGCACGCTTCCTAGGCGCCATCGGCGCCTGTCTGCTGAGCAAACATACGTCTTGGCGCTCGTCCGCCTCGCCACGCACCCGGCCCCGTGACAGCGCCGCCGGATCGGGTCTCCCATAACGTCCAGGCCAACGGACAACGGCGTTCGCGGCTGCCAGAGGACCGCTCGGATGCGGTCAACCGTCCGGGGCGATGACGCTCCGCTCTCGCAGACACGCAACCCGTCGAGGCCGACATGCTCTCCCGCGACTTCCTGAAGGCCGGCCATGCGCCGACCCTGTTCGCAGCGTTCCTGTATTTCGATCTCAGCTTCATGGTCTGGGTGATCCTGGGCCCGCTGGGTGTGGCCATCGCCAAGGACTTCAACCTGGATCCCGCCCAGAAGGGCCTGATGGTCGCCATCCCGGTCCTGGCGGGCGCGGTGCTGCGCTTGGTCAATGGCGTGCTGGTCGATCGCATCGGCCCCAAGAAGACGGGTATGATCGGGCAGCTGATCGTGCTGGCGGGCCTGATGCTGGCCTGGCTGGTCGGCATCCATAACTACCAGCAGGTTCTGGCCCTGGGCATCGTTCTGGGCGTCGCTGGCGCCTCGTTCGCCGTGGCCCTGCCGCTGGCCTCGCGCTGGTATCCGCAGGAGCATCAAGGCCTGGCCCTGGGCATCGCCGGCGCCGGCAACTCCGGCACCGCCCTGGCGGCCCTGTTCGCGCCGATCCTGGCCAAGCATTTCGGCTGGCAGAACGTCATCGGCCTGGCCGCCATCCCGCTGGCGGTGGCCTTCGTGGTCTACATGCTGCTGGCCAAGGACGCCCCCGAGCAGCCCGCGCCCAAGAAGCTGGCCGAATATCTGGACGTGCTGAAGGTCCCGGACGCCTGGTGGCTGATGCTGCTGTATGGCGTGACCTTCGGCGGCTTCGTGGGCCTGGCCTCGTCGCTGACCATGTACTTCAACTCCGAATATCACCTGGACCCGATCGTCGCCGGCTTCTTCACCGCCGCCTGCGTGTTCGCTGGCTCGTTCATCCGCCCGGTCGGCGGGGCCCTGGCCGACCGCTTCGGCGGCGTGCGGACCCTGAGCATCGTCTACGCCCTGGCCGCCCTGGGCCTGACGGTCGCCAGCTTCCAGCTGCCCACCGCCTGGACTGCCCTGGCGGCGCTGATGTTCTCGATGCTGGCCTTGGGCGCAGGCAATGGCGCGGTGTTCCAGCTGGCTCCACAGCGCTTCCGCAAGGAGATCGGCGTCATGACTGGCCTGATCGGCATGACGGGCGGGATCGGCGGCTTCTACCTGGCCTCGACCCTGGGCCTGGCCAAGAAGATGACCGGTTCTTACCAGTCCGGCTTCATCGGCTTCGCCCTGCTGGCCCTGTTCGCCCTTGTCGCCCTGCACGGCCTGAAGGCCCGCTGGCGCGCCGTCTGGCCGACCCTGCACGGCGACGCCTCGACCGTCCGCGTCTGATCCAAGCTTCCCGAGAGATAAAACCCATGACCAAGGAACACCTGGTCGTCATCGGCAACGGCATGGCCGGCTGCCGGGCGGTCGAGGAAGTGCTCAAGCGCGACCCCAGCCGCTACGACGTCACCATCTTCGGCGCCGAGCCGCGAGTGAACTACAACCGCATCATGCTGTCGCCCGTGCTGGCCGGCGAGAAGACCTTCCAGGACATCGTCATCAACGATGAGGCCTGGTACCGCGACAACGCCATCACCCTGCACGCCGGCCGCGCTGTCACGGCGGTCGACCTGGACGGGCGCAAGGTGGTCGCCGAGGGCGGCCTGGAAGTCGCCTACGACAAGCTGATCCTGGCCACCGGCTCGGACCCGTTCCGCCTGCCGCTGCCGGGCGCGGACCTCAAGGGCGTGGTGACCTTCCGCGACCTGAACGACGTCGAGGCCATGGTCGAGGCCTCCGGCAAGCCCGGCGCGCGCGCCGTGGTCATCGGCGGCGGCCTGCTGGGCCTGGAGGCCGCCTATGGTCTGGCCCGTCGCGGCATGGGCGCTACCGTCGTCCACCTGATGGACGTCCTGATGGAGCGCCAACTGGACGAGAGCGCCGGCTACCTGCTGCGAGAAGCCCTGGCCGAACGCGGCGTCGAGACGGTTCTGGGCGCGCATTCGGACGAGATCGTCGGCGAGGACGGCCGCGTGGCCGGCCTGAAGCTGAAGGACGGCCGCATCCTGCCGTGCGACCTGCTGGTCATGGCCGTCGGCATTCGCCCGAACGCGACCTTGGGCAAGCAGGCCGGCCTGCAGGTCAATCGTGGGATCATCGTCGATGACGCCATGCGCACCTCCGATCCGGCGGTGTTCTCGGTCGGCGAATGCGTCGAGCACCGCGGCAACTGCTACGGCCTGGTCGCGCCCATCTGGGACATGTGCCGGGCGCTGGCCGAGGAACTGACGGACGGGCAGGGCGGCTATGAGGGCTCGGTGCTCTCGACCCGCCTGAAGGTCTCCGGCGTCGATGTCTTTTCGGCCGGCAAGTTCGCCGGCGGCTACGGCTGCGAGGACATCGTGTTCCGCGACGCCGCGCGCGGCGTCTACAAGCGCGTGGTCATCGAGGACGGCCGCGTCGCCGGCGCGGTGCTGTTCGGCGACGCGGCCGACGGCGGCTGGTATTTCGACCTGATGCGGGCCGGCACTGATGTCGCCGAAATCCGCGAGACCCTGATCTTCGGCCAGGCGATCACGGAGGGGCTGTCCGGCCTGGACCCTAGCGCCGCCGTTGCAGCCATGCCCGACACGCAGGAAATCTGCGGCTGCAATGGCGTTTGCAAGGGTGCGATCACCGGCGCGATCACGGCCCAGGGCCTAACCACGCTGGATGAGGTGCGCGCGGTGACCAAGGCCTCGGCCTCGTGCGGCTCGTGCACGCCGCTGGTCGAGCAAGTCATTCGCCTGACGCTGGGCGATGGCTTCAAGGCCCAGACCGGCCCCAAGCCGATGTGCAAATGTACGCACCATCCGCACGGCGACGTGCGCGAGGCCATCGTCGCGCAGGGCCTGAAGTCCATGCCGGCGGTCTTCCAGGCCATGGAATGGACCACGCCCGACGGCTGCGCCTCGTGTCGGCCGGCGCTGAACTACTACCTGCTGTGCGCCTGGCCCGGCGAGTACCAGGACGACGCCCAGTCGCGGTTCATCAACGAGCGGGTCCACGCCAACATCCAGAAGGACGGGACCTACTCGGTCGTACCGCGCATGTGGGGCGGGATGACCAGTCCGGCCGAACTGCGCGCCATCGCCGACGTCGCCGACAAGTACGCCATACCGGCCGTGAAGGTCACGGGCGGCCAACGCATTGATTTGCTTGGCGTCCGCAAGGATGACCTACCAGCGGTATGGGCCGACCTGAACGCCGCCGGCATGGTCAGCGGTCATGCCTACGCCAAGGGCCTACGCACGGTGAAGACCTGCGTCGGGTCTGACTGGTGCCGGTTCGGGACCCAGGACTCCACGGGGCTCGGCATCAAGCTCGAAAAGTTCCTGTGGGGCTCGTGGGCGCCGGCCAAGGTCAAGCTGGCCGTCTCCGGCTGTCCCCGTAATTGCGCTGAGTCGACCTGCAAGGATATCGGCGTGATCTGCGTCGACAGCGGCTACGAGATCCATGTCGGCGGCGCGGCCGGCCTGCATATCCAGGGCACCCAGGTGCTGACCAAGGTCGCCACCGAAGACGAGGCGATCCAGCTAATCGCCGCCATCATGCAGATGTATCGCGAGGGCGGCTGGTACCTGGAGCGGGTCTACAAGTGGATGGCCCGCATCGGGCTCGACACGATCCACGCCGCCACGGTGGACGATCTCGACAACCGCGCGGCGCTCTACGCCCGCTTCGTGGTCTCGCAGGAGACCGCCCAAATCGATCCGTGGGCCGAGCGCGCCAGCGGCGCCGTGGCGGCCGGCGAGTTCAAGCCGATGGCGACCCTTCCTTTGGAGATGGCGGCCGAATGACCCTGCAAACTCACATCGATCCCGATTGGCGTGACGTCGGCGCCGTGACCGACATCCCCGAGCGCGGCGCACGACGGGTGGCCACGGCCCAGGGCGACGTCGCCGTGTTCCGCACCGGCGACGGCCAGGTCTTCGCTCTGGTCGACCGCTGCCCGCACAAGCACGGCCCCTTGAGCCAAGGCATCGTGCACGGCCACGGCGTGACCTGTCCGATGCACAGCTGGGTCATCGACCTGGCGACTGGCCAGCCGACCGGCGCGGACGCTGGCAAGGGTTGCACGCCGGTCGTGCCGGTCTTGATCAAGGACGGGCGCGTGCTGCTGGCCCAGCCGGCGATGGCCGACTGATGGCCGACGGCTCCGGCGCCCTGAAAGCGGTCAAGACGACCTGCGCCTATTGCGGCGTCGGCTGCGGGGTGACGGGCGCGGTGGGCGAGGGGCGTGCGGTGGCGATCGCCGGCGACGCCGTCCACCCAGCCAATCTGGGCCGGCTGTGCTCCAAGGGTTCTGCCCTGGGTGCGACGGTCGGCCTGGAGGGGCGGCTGCTGGAGCCGACGATCAATGGCAAGGCCGCATCCTGGGCCGAGGCTACGGCCTTGGTCGCCAAGCGCTTCAAGGACACCATCGCCAAGCATGGCCGCGACAGCGTGGCCTTCTATGTCTCGGGGCAGCTGCTGACCGAGGACTATTACGTCGCCAACAAGCTGATGAAGGGCTTCATCGGCTCGGGCAATATCGACACCAACAGCCGGCTCTGCATGGCCTCGGCCGTCGCCGCTCATAAGCAGGCCTTCGGCGCCGACCTGGTGCCCGGCTGCTACGAGGACCTCGATCTGGCAGGCCTCGTGGTGTTCAGTGGCCACAACGCCGCCTGGACCCATCCGGTGCTGTTCCGGCGGATGGAGGCGGCCAAGGCGCGCGGCCAGAAGCACGTGGTCATCGACCCGCGCCGCACCGACACCGCCGAGGGCGCGGACCTGCACTTGGCCATCGCCCCGCAGAGCGACGTGCGCCTCTGGAACGGCCTGCTGGCCGACCTGATCCGGCGCGGCGCGATCGATCGCGATTACATCGCCCAGCACGTGAACAATTTCGACCAAGTGGTCGCCTCCCTTCTGGAAATGGACCAGTCCGTCAGCGCTGTCGCTGCCGACTGCGGTGTTCCGGTCGAGGCGGTGCAGGACTTCTACGACCTGTTCGCCGAGCACGAGCGGACGGTCAGCCTTTTCTCGATGGGCGCCAACCAGTCGGCCCAGGGCGTGGCCAAGGGTCTCTCGATCATCAACGCGCATCTGGCGACGGGACGGATCGGCAAGCCGGGCGCGTGCCCGTTCTCGATCACCGGCCAGCCCAACGCCATGGGCGGACGCGAGACCGGCGGCATGGCCAATACCCTGGCTGGCCACATGGACTTCGCGCCCGAGGATCGCGACCGCGTCGCCCGCTTCTGGGGCGCGCCCGACACCGCCCGCGCGCCGGGCCTGAAGGCCATCGAGATGTTCGAGGCCGTCCGCGACGGACGGATCAAGGCGATCTGGGTGATGGCCACCAACCCCGCCGTCAGCCTGCCCGACAGCGGCGCGATCCGCGAGGCGCTGGCCGCCTGTCCGTTCGTGGTGGTGTCCGACTGCGTCGAGACCGATACGACCGCCTTCGCCGACGTCAAGCTACCGGCCCTGGGCTGGGGCGAGAAGGACGGCACGGTCACCAATTCCGAGCGCCGGATCTCGCGCCAGCGGGCGCTGTTCCCGGCGCCGGGCCGGGCGCGGGCCGACTGGAAGATCATGGCCGACGTCGCCACGACCATGGGCTTCGACGGCTTCGGCTGGGCCAACAATGCCGGCGTCTTCCGCGAATGGGCCCGGCTGACGGCTTATGAGAACACAAGCCGCCTTCTCAACCTGTCCGGCCTTTCGGCTTTGACGCCAGAGGCTTATGGCGAACTTCTGCCGATCCAGTGGCCGGTGACGGCCGACGGCAAGGGCACGCCGCGTCTGTTCGTCGACGGCCGCTTCCAGACCCTTGATGGTCGCGCCCGCATGGTTCCGACCCGGCCACGTGGCCCGGCCGAGGCCGTCACCGGCGCCTTCCCGATGTCGCTGAACACTGGCCGCATCCGCGACCAGTGGCACACCATGACCCGCACGGGCCTGGCTCCGGACCTGTGCCGTCACGCGCCCGAGCCCTACGTCGAGATCCATCCCGAGGACGCCCAGGCGCGCGGCCTTCGCGACGGCGCCTTGGCGCGGGTGATCACCGGGCGCGGCGAGGCCGTCGCCGTGGCCAAGGTCACCGACCGCCAGCGGCGCGGCGATCTCTTCATGCCTATGCACTGGACCGACGCCTTCGCCCCGTCAGGCCGCGCCAACGCCCTGGTGGCGCCGAACATCGATCCCACCTCGGGCCAGCCCGAGTTCAAGCACACCCCCGCCCGGATCAGCGCCTATCGCGAGACCTGGACAGGCTTCTTTCTCACCCGGTCCAGCCTCGCGTCCCCCGGCGGTCTGGACCTCGTCTGGCGGCGCATCCCCCAGGACGCCTGCCAGCAGCACGAGTTCGCCGGCCGGGGCGACGCTGTCGAGCGCGACGCCCTACGCAAGATCCTGACCAAGGGTCTGGCCGGCGAACTCGTCACCTATGAGGACGCCGCCAGCGGCGCCCGCCGGCAGGCCTGGATCGACGACGGTTGCCTGGTCGCCGTCCTGTTCATGACCACCTCAGGCCGCCTGCCGGCGCGCGACTGGCTCGCCGAGCTGTTCGCGCAGGACGACCTGAGCGCCGAGGCCCGCTCGACCCTGCTGTTTGGCCGCCCGCCTGGCGCGGTCGCCGACAAGGGGCCGATGGTCTGCGCCTGCCTGAAGGTCGGGGCCAAGGCGGTCGACGCCGCCATCGCCGCCGGCGCCAGAACGCCGGACGCCGTCGGCAAGGTAACGGGCGCAGGAACCAACTGCGGATCCTGTCGTCCGGAAATCGCTCGAATGATCAAGGCTATGGCCGCCAATTCCAAGGAGCCCGCCCATGTCGGTTGAGAACACGCTCGGCAAGGTCCTGCTGGTCGGCGCCGGTCCCGGTCCCGTGGACCTGATGACCGTCCGCGCCTTCCGCGCCGTCGAGAGCGCCCAGGCGCTGCTTTACGACGCCCTGTGCTCGGAAGAGGCCATCGCGCTGGCGCCGCCGGGCTGCGTGCGCATCCAGACCGGCAAGCGGGCCGGCAAGCCCAGCATGAAGCAGGACGAGATCAACCGCCTGATGCTGCGCCTGGCGCGCAAGGGCCTGCGGGTCGTGCGGCTGAAGGGCGGCGATCCCTCGATCTTCGGACGGGTTGGCGAAGAGGCGGCGTTCCTGAACGGCTTCGGCGTCGAGACCGAGGTCGTGCCGGGGGTCACCGCCGCTTGCGCCGCCGCCGCCCAGTTCGGCTTCCCCTTGACCCATCGCGGCGAGGCGCGCCGGGTGGTGTTCACGACCGCGCGGCTCGAAGCCGGCAAGCTCTCGGGCGACTGGAGCGCCGCGGCCGACCCCGAGGCGACCCTGGCGGTCTACATGGGCGGCGACGTGGCGGGCGATCTAGCCCAGCGGATGATCGCCGCCGGCCGTCCGGCCGACACGCCGGCGGTGGCCGTCGAAAAGGCCGGCGGCGCCGACGCTCGGCTTTATCCCGCGACCCTCGCCACTCTGGCCGAGCGCGTGGCGGGGGCGGGCGACGGCCCGCTGCTGATCGTGGTCGGCGAGGTCGCCGCCCAGGCGCAAGCCGTTGCCCAGATCGTGACGCCCGCCCGTCGAACCGCCTAGGTGGTCGCTCGCAGCGCTTCGAACGCCCGGTCGAGGTCCGCCGTCAGGTCCTCGACCGCCTCGAGCCCGATGTGCAGGCGAAGCAGCGGACCTTCCAGGCTAACCGGCACGGTGCGGTCCTTCAGCTGCGGATCGCAGTGGATCGCCAGGCTCTCGTAGCCGCCCCACGAGAAGCCCAGGCCGAACAGCTTCAGTTCATCCAGGAAGGCGTGGACGGCGCGCTGCGAGCAAGGCTTCAGGACAAGGCCGAACAGGCCGCAGGCGCCTGTGAAGTCGCGCTTCCAGAGCGCGTGGCCCGGATCGTCGGGCAGGGCGGGGTGCAGCACGCGCGAGACCTCCGGACGCTGCTGCAGCCAGCGGGCGACCTTCAGGCCGTTCTCCTGGTGGCGCGGCAGGCGCACGGCCAGGGTCCGCAGGCCGCGCAGCATCTGGTAGGCGTCGTCGGGCGAGACCGACCAGCCGATGTCCCACATGGCGTTGCCCAGCTGGTTGCCGATGGTCTCGTCCATGGTGGTGGCCGAGCCCATGAAACAGTCCGAATGGCCGCCGACATATTTGGTCAGGGCCTGGACGCTGATCGTCACGCCGTGCGCCAGCGGCTTGAAGTAGAAGCCGGCCGCCCAGGTGTTGTCGATCAGGGTGATGATCCCGCGGTCGTTGGCCGCCTTGGCCATCGCCGGGATGTCCTGCATCTCGAAGGTCAGCGAGCCGGGGGCTTCCAGCAAAATCATCCGCGTGGCCGGCGTCGCCAGCGCCATCAGCGCCTCGGGCGACAAGGCCGGATCGTAATAGGTGGTCTTGACGCCGAAACGGGTCAGCACGCGGTCGCAAAACCGGCGGGTGGGCTTGTAGGCGCTGTCGACCACCAGGATCTCGTCGCCGGCCTTCAGCACCGCCAGCATGACGCCGGTGATCGCCGCCAGGCCCGACGGATACAGCGTCACGTCCGGCGAACCTTCCAGCTCGGCCAGGGCCTGCTGCAGGGCGGCGGGCGAGGCCAGGCCGGTGATGCCGTAGGTCAGCTGGTTGTCGTCGTACAGCGACGCGGCGTTGGGCAGCAGCACGGTCGAGGCCCGCTGAATGGGCGGATTGACGGTGCGCGCCAGGGTCTCGGGCGCGGAGCCCTTGCGGATCAGGCGGGTTTCTTCGTCCATGGGTGAGACTCTTCGGCGACGCAGCGTAAGGCCTGTGGTTTAAGGCGCTGCACGCACGGTTCAAGGAGCGATCGGTTGTCGGTGCGTTTAGGTATGCTGATGGTGGCGGTGCTGGCGCTGGGCGCTTGCGGCAAACGCGCGTCCGAACCTGAGCCGTCCGAGACGGCGGCGGTTGCACCGCTTGCGGTCAAGGCGGCCGCCAACAGCCCGACGCTGAAGGCTGTCCGGGCGCGTGGCGTACTGCGTTGCGGGGTCAATCCAGCCCTGCCGGGCTTCGCCTTCCAGGATAACAGCAAGCGCTGGCGCGGCTTCAACGTCGCCTTCTGTCAGGCCCTGGCCGCCGCCGTACTGGGCGATGCCGACAAGGCGCGCTTCGTGCAGCTCAGCAATGAAGAACGGATCGCCGCCCTGCGCGCGGGCAAGGTTGACGTCCTGTGGCGCAACACCTCGTGGACCTTCTCGCGGGACGCCGCCGACCAGCTGGATATGGCCGCGATCTCGTATTTCGACGGCCAGGGCTTTCTGGTTCGCCGCAGTCTGAACCTGACCAGCGCCGTCGAGCTCAACACCGCCAAGATCTGCGTGCAGGGCAACGCCACCAGCGCCCAGAACCTGGAAGACTTCTTCCGGGCTCGCGGCATCGCCTACACGGCCATGGTGTTCGACAGCGAAGAGCAGACTCGCGCCGCCTACCAGGCCGATAAGTGCGACGCCCTGGCGGCAGACATCTCGGCCCTGGCGGCGACCCGCTCGGTGCTGGACGACCCAAACGCCCACGTCATCCTGCCCGACGCCATCTCCAAGGAGCCCCTGGGCCCGCTGGTGCGCCAGGACGATCCGGCCTGGACCGACATTGTCCGCTGGACCCTTTACGCTTTGGTGCTGGCCGAGGAGCACGGTGTCACCAAGGCCAATGCGAAAGAGATGAAGGACGGCGCCGATCCCGAGGCGCGGCGCCTGCTGGGCGAGGGCGAATACGGCAAGGCGCTGAACCTGGACGCCGATTGGGCCTATCGGGCGATCACTGCCAACGGCAACTACGGCGAGATCTTCGAGCGCGAGATCGGCGGCGGTTCGGCCCTCAAGCTGGACCGGGGCCTGAACGCACTCTGGAACGCGCCCAAGCCTGGCCTGATGTACGCGCCGCCGATGCGCTAGCCTGCGGGCCCTGTCGCGACCGGCGTATCGGCCAGGCCGCCCCATTCGGTCCAAGAGCCGTCATAGACCGCCGAGCGCGGCTGACCCAGGCGGAACAGGGCCAGGGCCACCACCGATGCGGTGATGCCCGAACCGCAGGTCGAGACCACGGGCCGTCCGATATCGACGCCGGCCTTTTCGAACACCGTCTTCAGCTGGTCGGTCGGCAACAGGGTGGCGTCAGAGGCCAGCAGGGCCGAGAGCGGAATGTTGCGCGCGCCGGGCATGTGGCCGCTGCGCAGGCCGGCGCGGGGTTCGGGATCCTGGCCCTCAAAGCGGCCGGCGGCGCGGGCGTCGATCACCTGCTCGCCGCCATTGCCGACGATGTCGCGCATCTGCTCCAGCGAGCGATAGATGTCGGCCTGCCAGCGCGGGGTGAAGTGACGCTCCTGCGGGGCTGCGGGACCGTCCTCGACCGGGCGGCCCTCGGCCAGCCACTTGGGCAGGCCGCCGTCCAGAACCACGACGTCCTCGTGGCCCATGGCGCGGAAGTGCCACCAGGCGCGGGCGGCCGGCAGGATGCCGCTGCTGTCGTAGACGACGATACGCGAGCCGTCGCCCAGGCCCAGCTTCTTGACCTTGGAGGCGAACTTCACCGCCGTCGGGATCATGTGCGGCAGGTCGCTGGTCTCGTCGGAAATGTCGTCGATGTCGAAGAACACCGCGCCAGGGATGTGGGCGGCCAGGAACTCCTTGCCCGGGTCGCGCTGGACGGCCGGCATGTGCCAGGAGGCGTCGACCACGCGCACGTCCGGAGCGTCGAGATGGTCGGCCAGCCAGGCGGTGGAGACCAAGGGATCAGACGGGATAGCCATGGCGACGCCTCTTGCGATGTGACTCGGCCGCGACCTTACATCCAAGGCGGTGTCGGCAGGCCCTTTTCCCGCAGGAAATCCGGATTGAAGAGCTTGGACTGGTAGCGCGAGCCGTGGTCGCACAGCACGGTCACGATGGTGTGGCCGGGGCCCAGTTCGCGAGCCAGCTTGACGGCCCCGACGATGTTGATGCCCGACGAGCCGCCCAGGCACAGGCCCTCGTGCTGCACGAGGTCGTAAAGCACCTCCAGCATCTCCTCGTCGGTGACGCGGTACGGATGGTCGACGACCAGGTCCTGCAGATTGGCGGTGATGCGGCCCTGGCCGATGCCCTCGCTGATCGAGGTTCCCTCGGCCTTCAGTTCACCGTCCTTGTACCAGGCGTAGAGCGAGGCGCCGTAGGGGTCGGCCAGGCCGATCTTCACGCCGGGCTTGCGCTCGCGCAGGGCGGCGGCGACGCCGGCGAGGGTGCCGCCCGAGCCGACTGCGCAGATGAAGCCGTCGACCTTGCCATCGGTCTGCGCGAAGATTTCCGGACCGGTGCCGGCGTAGTGAGCCTGGCGGTTGGCGACATTGTCGAACTGGTTGGCCCAGACCGCGCCCAGCTCTTCGGCCAGGCGTCCAGAGTAGCGGACATAGTTGTCTGGGTTGGAGTAGGGCACTGCGTCGACCTCGACCAGCTCCGCGCCCAGCAGGCGGATGGCGTCCTTCTTCTCCTGGCTCTGGGTGCGGGGGATGACGATCGTGGTCTTGTAGCCCAGCGCTGAGGCGACCATGGCCAGTCCGATGCCGGTGTTGCCCGCTGTGCCCTCGACGATGCGGCCGCCGGGCTTCAGCAGGCCCCTGGCTTCGGCGTCACGGATGATCCCCAAGGCTGCGCGATCCTTGATCGACTGGCCGGGATTCATGAACTCGGCCTTGCCCAGGATCTCGCAGCCGGTCGCCGCGCTGGCGCGGTTCAGTCGGATCAGCGGCGTATTTCCGATGGCGTCCAGAACGGTGGGCAGGGCGGTCATGGCGGACTTTCGAGGGCGCGGTAGGTGGCTGGTAGATCGTGCGCAAGGCCTCCGGCGCAAGCCCAGTTTTCCTGAACACGCCTCAGAGGCGAAGCTGAAATCGCAGCTTGACCGTGGACTTGCTGAATTATCCACAGCTGTGGTTGCTTCAATAGTTATCCGCTCGGGCATCTGTTTCTGGAGCCCTTATCCTTAAAGGCTTCGATAGGCCTCCATCGCCTTCTCGCGGGCCTGGGCATGATCGACGATCGGGCGCTCGTACAGCGGCCAGGCGGCGGCAGGCAGACGCTCTGGCTTGGTCCAGGGCTTGTGGATCAGGTCGTCGGGAGCGCCCTTCAGTTCGGGGATCCACTGTCGGACGTAAACACCCTTGGGATCGAATTTTTCGCCCTGAGCGATCGGGTTGAAGATGCGGAAGTAGGGCGAGGCGTCGGCGCCACTGCCGGCCACCCATTGCCAGTTGCCGACGTTGTTGGGCAGGTCGGCGTCGACCAGAGTGTCCCAGAACCAGGCCTCGCCCTCGCGCCAGTCGATCAGCAGGTGCTTGATCAGGAACGAGGCGACGATCATGCGCACGCGGTTGTGCATGAAGCCGGTCGTCCAGAGCTCGCGCATGCCGGCGTCGACGATCGGATAGCCGGTCCGCCCCTGGCTCCAGGCTTCGAAGAAGGCGGCGCTGGATTTCCAAGGGAAATCATCGAACTCGGGCCGGAAGCTCTTGGTCGGCAGGTCCGGCCAATGGAACAGGATCGCGTGGTTGAACTCGCGCCAGCCGATCTCCGACAGGAACTTCTCGACCTCGCCGGCGGGCGCGTCGCCCGCTTCCGCGGCGTTGCGGGCGGCCAGCCAGACCTGGCGCGGACCGATCTCGCCGAAGTGCAGGTGCGGGGCCAGGCGCGAGGTCGCCTCCACGCCAGGGATGTCGCGCTTTTCGCCATAGCCGTCGACCGGGCCAGTCAGGAAGTCGTCCAGCCGCTCCAGCGCGCCGGCCTCGCCGGGCGTCCAGAGGTCGAAGCCCTTGGACCAGTCCGGCTTGGTCGGATGCAGACCCCAGCCGGCGAGGCTTTCGGTGCGGGGGAAATGTTCAGGCGATATCAGCGACTTCGGCGCGGAATCTACGACGACGTGGGTCAGGTGCGCGCGGGCTGCTCGCCAGTAGGGGGTGAAGACCTTGTAGGGCTGGCGCGAGCCGTTCTGAACCGTCCAGGGCTCGTTCAGCAGGCCGGCGTTGAAGCTCTGGCAGTCGATGTCGGCGTCCTTCAGTCGCGCCTTGATCTGCGTGTCGCGATCGATCGAGGCCTTGTCGTAAAGGCGGTTCCACAGCACGCAGCTCGCGCCCGTGTGCGCCAGGACGTCGTCCAGCACGTCGGCGGCGACGCCCTTGCGCAGCACCAGCCTATTGCCAAGCTTCTCAAGGCTCTCGGCCAGGCTCTTCAATGACCGATTGAGCCACCACAGCGAGGCCGCGCCCATCGGGCGGACGCCCTGGGTCTCGTCGAGAATATAGAGGCAGATCACCGGCCGTCCGCTGTCGGCGGCATGGCGCAGCGCCGGATTGTCGGCTAAGCGCAGGTCGTTGCGGAACCAGACGATGATGGCCTTACCGTCGTCACTCTTCTTCTGCACTTGCACCGTCCTGCCCGAGGGGTCACCTCTTGGGCGCCCGAAATCCTGATACGCCGGAATACTCGCCTTGGATCAGCCGCAAGCCGTCGCCCCGAACGCCGTCGTCGAGATCAAGACGCCGAACGGCGCCCCCGTCCGCATCGGCAATGGCGAAAAGCTGTCGATCATCGCCGGTCCCTGCCAGATGGAAAGCCGCCAGCACGCGCTGGAAACGGCCCATGCGCTGAAGGAGATGGCCGACCGTCTCGGTGTCGGCCTGATCTACAAGACCTCCTACGACAAGGCCAACCGCACCTCGGCCAACGCCCAGCGTGGCATCGGCCTCTATGACAGCCTGCCGATCTTCCAGGAGATCCGCGAGGTCACCGGCCTGCCGACCCTGACCGACGTGCATGAGACCAGCCATTGCCCGATCGTGGCGGAGGCGGTCGACGTCATCCAGATCCCGGCCTTCCTGTGCCGTCAGACCGACCTGCTGGTCGCCGCCGCCAACACCGGCCGGGCGATCAACATCAAGAAGGGCCAGTTCCTGGCCCCCTGGGACATGAAGAACGTCATCGCCAAGGTGACCGGCGCGGGCAATCCCAACGTCATGGCCTGCGAGCGCGGCGCTTCGTTCGGCTACAACACCCTGGTCAGCGACATGCGGTCCTTGCCGATCATGAAGGAGATCGGTTGCCCGGTCGTCTTCGACGCCACCCACAGTGTCCAGCAACCGGGCGGGCAGGGAACCTCGTCGGGCGGCCAGCGCGAGTTCGTGCCGATCCTGGCCCGCGCGGCCGTGGCCGTCGGCGTGGCCTGCGTGTTCATCGAGACCCATCCCGATCCCGATCACGCTCCTTCGGACGGCCCCAACATGGTGCCGATGAGCCAGTTCGAGGCCCTGGTCGGCAACCTGCTGCAGTACGACGCCCTGACCAAGGGCGCTTAAGGCCATGACCCGTCGCATCGTTCTCGTCACCGGCGGCGCGGGCTTCATCGGCTCGAACGTTGTCGCAAAGCTCTGCGAGGATCCCGACCTCGACGTCGTGGTCTGCGATCGCCTGCGCGACGCGGCCAGCGGCAAGTGGCGCAACATCGCCAAGCACCCGATCGCCGACTTTGTCGCGCCCGAGCAGCTCAACGACTGGCTGGCCCGCAAGGGCGACCAGGTCGAGCTGATCGTCCATATGGGCGCGGTGTCCTCGACCACGGAGACGGACGCCGACAAGATCGTGCAGTCCAACTTCGTGCTGTCGCGCGACCTGTGGGACTGGTGCGCCGAACATGGCAAGCGGCTGATCTACGCCTCGTCGGCGGCGACCTATGGCGACGGGACCTTGGGTTTCGACGGCCAGGACGACCTCGATACGCTGAGGGGGCTGCGGCCGCTGAACGCCTATGGCTGGTCCAAGGCGCTGTTCGATATCTACGCCGTTCGCGAGGCCCATCGCGGCCACGCGCCGGCCCAGTGGGCGGGGCTGAAGTTCTTCAACGTCTATGGCCCCAACGAGGACCACAAGGGCGGCATGAAGTCCGTCGTGGCCCAGATCTGGCCGCGCATCGCCGCCGGCGAAGGCGTCAAGCTCTTCAAGTCGCACCATCCGGACTACGAGGACGGCGGCCAGCTGCGCGACTTCGTCTATGTCCGCGACGTGGTCGACGTGATCGGCTGGCTGGCCAAGAGCCCGGCCGTCAACGGCGTCTTCAACCTGGGCTCGGGCCACGCCCGCTCGTTCCGCGACCTGGCCGAAGCGACCTTCCAGGCCGCCGGCCGCGAACCGGACATCAGCTATATCGACATGCCCGAGGTCCTGCGCGGCAAGTACCAGTACTACACCCAGGCCGACATGAGCCGCCTGCGCGCCGCCGGCTACAACGCCCCGATGACGGCGCTGGAAGACGGCGTGGCCGACTATGTGGCCGGCTACCTGAACACGGACGACCCCTACCGCTAACGGAGCAGCGACCATGCCCACGCCGATCCAGGTCCAGTGCTGCATCGTCGGCGGCGGTCCGGCCGGCGTCATGGTCGGCCATCTGCTGGCGCGGGCGGGCATTGAGGTGCTGGTGCTGGAGAAGCACGGCGACTTTCTGCGCGATTTCCGGGGCGACACGGTCCATCCCTCGACCCTGCAGGCCATGGCCGACCTGGGGCTGCTCGACGATTTCCTGAAGTTGCCGCACACCCGGTCGACCAGCTTTCCGGCGAGGTCGGCGGAAAGGTCGTGCATCTGGCCGACTTCCGTCGCCTTCCCGTCGCCGCGCCGTTCATCGCCCTGATGCCGCAGTGGGATTTCCTGAGCTTCCTGGTCGAGCGTTCGCGGCGGTTTCCAGGCTTTGGCCTGATGATGAACGCTAAGGTCACGGGCTTGCTGACCGAGGCCGATCGCATTGCTGGCGTCGAGGTCGAGACGCCCGACGGACCGCGCGAGGTTCGATCCCGCCTGGTGGTCGTTGCCGATGGCCGAGGCTCGACCACCCGGGCGGCGGCCGGGCTGACCGTCCAGGACCTGGGCGCGCCGATGGATGTGCTGTGGATGCGCCTGTCGCGGCGCCCCGAGGACCTGCCCGAGGCGCCGTTGGGCCGGCTCAGCGCGGGGCGGATGTTCATCGCCGTCCCGCGCGAGGGCTATTTCCAGTGCGGCTATGTGGCGGCCAAGGGCAGCTTCGACGCGATCAAGGCGGCCGGCATCGAAGCCTTCCGCCACGAGGTCGCTCTAGCCAGCCCTACAGTCGCCGACCGCGTCGACGAACTGAGGAGCTTCGATGACGTCCACCTGCTGACCGTGACGGTCGATCGGCTGAGCCAGTGGTCCAAGCCTGGCCTGTTGTGCATCGGCGATGCGGCCCACGCCATGTCGCCGATCGGCGGCGTGGGCATCAACCTGGCGATCCAGGACGCCATCGCCGCGGCCAATCACCTGCATGACGCCTTCGATAGCGACGATGCGGTGCTGGACCGGCATGCGGCGGCCGTGCAGGCGCGGCGCGAACCGGCGGTGAAGGCGATCCAAGCCATTCAGCTTGTTGTCCAAAAGCGGGTGATCGGCCAGATCCTGGCCGCCAAGGTCGTCAAGCTGCCACCTGTGCTTAAGCTGTTCGACTGGCTGCCCGTCCTGCGCCGCCTGCCGGCCCGGGTGATCGGCATGGGCTTTCGCATGGAGCGGGTCCGTTCGCCCGAACGCTTGACGAAGCGTCAGGCTTGAACGGCGCGAACTGCCCGGCCTAGGCTCCTCCCAACGAGATAAAAGGGAGCGAGACAATGGCCGGCATCGCCGCCTGGGGCGCCTATGCGCCGCGCCTGCGCCTCAGCCGCAAGGCGGTGACCGACGCCAATGCCTGGGTCGCCCCGAACCTGAAGGCCAAGGGCAAGGGCGAGCGGTCCATGGCCAACTGGGACGAGGACGCCCTGACCATGGCGGTCGAGGCGGCCCGCGACGCTCTTGGGCCTGACGACGATCGCAGTCACATCGCCGCCCTCTATTTCGCCTCGACGACCGCGCCGTTCGCCGATCGCCTCAATGCGGGGATCGTCGCGGGGGCGCTGATCCTGGAGAAGGCGATCGCCGCCAGCGACGTCACCGGCTCGCAGCGCTGTGGTCTCACTGCGCTGGGCCAAGCCCTGGCGGCAGGCGGTACGTCGCTCGTCGTCGTCGGCGAACACCGCAAGGCCCGCGCGGCCTCGACCCAGGAGCTGGACTTCGGCGACGGCGCGGCGGCCTTCGTGGTCAGTGACGACCCCGGCGCCGCCGAGCTGCTGGGACGCGGCAGCGTCACGGCGGACTTCGTCGACCACTTTCGCGGCGACGATGGCGGCTTCGACTACTACTGGGAAGAGCGCTGGATTCGCGACGAGGGCGTCGTCAAGCTGGTCCCGCAGGCGATCCGCAATGCGCTGGAGGTTGCCGGTCTAAGTGCTGCTGATATCGACTATTTCTGTTTTCCGTCGACCTTCTCCGGCATGGCCGCCACGGTCGCCAGGGCGGTCGGCATCCGCCCCGAAGCCGTGCGCGACAACCTCGCCGCCGTGATGGGCGAGGCCGGCTGCGCCCATGGACCGATCATGCTGGCCCACGCCCTCGAGGACGCCAAGGCGGGTGAACTTATCCTGGCGGCTCAGTTTGGGCAGGGCGCTGAAGCCTTGGTATTTCGCGCTACCGGCGCGGGCCAGCGCCCAGCGCGCGGCGTCACTGGGTCCCTGGCCGCACGAGAAGAAGAGGCCAACTATCTGAAGTTCCTGACCTTCAATGGCCTGATCGAATGGGACAAGGGCATGCGGGCCGAGAAGGACAACAAGACGGCTCTCACCACGCTCTATCGCAACGAAGATATGATCCTGGGTCTGGTCGGCGGCCGTTGCCGCGAGACCGGCGTCGTCCAGTTCCCGCGCACGCGCATCTCGGTCGCGCCCAACAACCCGGCCGTGGACACCCAGGAGCCGTACCGCTTCGCAGAGCGTCGCGCGAGTATTCTCAGCTACTCCGCTGATTATCTGACCTTTTCCATGGCGCCGCCTAACCACTACGGCATGGTCGTGTTCGAGGGCGGCGGACGGATCATGATGGACATCACCGACGTCGCCCCGGGCGATGTCGAGACCGGCCTGCCGGTACGGATGGTGTTCCGCATCAAGGAAGTCGACGAGAAGCGCGGATTCGTTCGCTATTTCTGGAAGGCTGCGCCGGATCGCGCCGTCGGCCAGATCGCTCAAGCCGCCGAATAGGGAGACCGTCATGCCGCAAGGGATCCGGGACAAGGTCGCCATCCTGGGGATGGGCTGTTCCAAATTCGGCGAGCGCTGGGACGCCGGCCCCGACGACCTGATGGTCGAGGCCTATCTGGAGGCCATGCAGGACGCTGGGGTCGAGCCGACGCAGCTGGACGCAGCCTGGTTCTCGACCCACATCGACGAGATCGGCTCGGGCAAGGGCGGCACGCCGCTGTCGATCGCCTTGCGTCTGCCCAATATCGCCGTCACCCGGGTCGAGAACTTCTGCGCCTCGGGCTCTGAAGCGTTCCGGGGCGCGGTCTATGCCGTGGCGGCCGGCGCGGCCGACATCGCCCTGGCCGTGGGGGTCGAGAAGCTGAAGGACACCGGCTATGGCGGCCTACCGGTGGCCAATCCGGGCACGCTCAATCCGCAGGTGATGCCCAATGGCTCCGCGCCCGGCAATTTCGCCCAGTTGGCCAGCGCCTATCGCGCCAAGCACGGGGTGTCGAAGGACGACCTCAAGCGCGCGATCGCCCATGTCTCGGTCAAGAGCCACGCCAATGGCGCCAAGAACCCCAAGGCGCACCTTAGAAAACCGATCACGACCGAGCAGGCGCTGAACGCGCCGATGATCGCCGAGCCGTTGGGCCTGTTCGACTGCTGCGGTGTGTCTGACGGCGCAGCGGCGGCCATCGTCACCACGCCCGAGATTGCTCGGGCGCTGGGCAAGAAGAACCTGACCATGGTCAAGGCGCTGCAGCTGTCGGTCTCCAACGGCTACGAGAGCCAGTACAACGGCTGGGATGGCAGCCACTTCCACACTGCTCGCATCGCCGCCGGCAAGGCCTACAGGGAAGCCGGGGTCGAGCGGCCGCGCGAGCAGATCTCGATGATGGAGGTGCACGACTGCTTCTCGATCACCGAGCTGGTGACGATGGAGGACCTGTTCATCTCGCCGGAGGGCCAGGGCTGGCGCGACGTGCTGGACGGCTTCTACGATGCCGACGGCGGGGTGCCGTGCCAGATCGACGGCGGCCTGAAGTGCTTCGGCCATCCGATCGGGGCCTCGGGCCTGCGGATGCTCTACGAGATGTATCTGCAGCTGCAGGGGCGCGCGGGCGAGCGGCAGCTGGCCAATCCGGTGCTGGGCATGACCCACAACCTGGGCGGCGCGCCCGCCAGCAATGTCTGCTCGGTGGCGATCATCGGCCAGGAAGGGGCTTAAAGCCGATCAGGCCTTGGTGTACCCAGAGGCCATGGGACGCTTCAAAGGCTTCAAGCGCTGGATTTTCGCCGGAGCCGTATTGGTCCTGGCTGTGATCCTGTCGGCCGCCTTCATCTGGCGCTACGACATCCTCAGCAACGCCCTGGATCCCAAGGTTCCTTTCCTGACCTACCGCCCGCCGGCCGCGCCGGACTACGGTCGGGCCGATGCCTGGGCGTTACGTCCGTCTGGACCCGCGCCGGCCGATCGGCCGGTGGACGTGTTCTTTGTCCATCCGACCACTTTCGACGGCGGGCGCGACTGGAACGGCGGCATCGACCAGCCAAAAGCTCAGCGGTTTCTGAGCCGGGTGGTGCTGCCCAACTATGCGGGACCCTTCGACCGCGTCGGCCGGGTCTTTGCGCCGCGCTATCGCCAGGCCAGTCTCTACACCTATCTGACCTTGCGCGACGATGCTCGCGACGCCCGGCGTTTCGCATATGGCGACGTGCTGCAAGCCTTCCGCGCCTGGCAGGTGCGTGATGGGCAAGAGCGCCCCTTCATCATCGTCGGGGTGGAGCAGGGCGGCTCCCTGGCCGCGCGGCTGCTGCGCGAGGAAATCGCCGCCGATCCTGCGTTGAAGCGACGCCTCGCCGCAGCCTACCTGATTGAAACGGCGGTCCCCGCCGATGAATACGCCCCCGACGCAGCCCTGCCGGCCTGCGAGCGCAAGGGCGAGACCGCCTGCGTCGCCGCTTGGATCTCGGCGCCTGAGGGCGACTTCCAGCGCGTTCAGGAGCTGATTGGCCGCTCGTTGATCTGGGATGGCGCCGACCAGTTGGTGAACCTCGAGGGGCGCACGCCGCTGTGCTTCAATCCGCTGTTGGGCGCGGTCTCGGCCGAGCGTGCGCCGGCGCGGCTGAACCTGGGCGCGGCCAACGCCACGGGGCTGGACTGGGGCGCACGCCCGGCCTTCCTGCAGCGCCAGGTTTCGGCGCGCTGCGAGAACGGCGTGCTGCGCACCAGCAAGCCGAAGTCCAAGGTGCTACGCGACAGCGGTTCCTGGGCGGATCTGCGCAAGGTCGACGCCTTCAACCTGTTCTATGCCGATCTGGAGGCCGACGCCCGCGCTCGGGTGGCGATCTTAGCCGGCGCCCAGAGCCGCTAAACCGCCATAACCGGGCTGGTCGATGGCGATGTGGCCGACGGCGGTAGCGCGCAGATGCGCCAGCAGGGCCGGATCGCGCGGCGAGATGGTCCCGTCGTGCAAAGCCTGGCAAAGTCGAGCGTTCAGGCGCGCAAATTCACCGTCCTGGCCCAGCAAGGTGCGCAAGCGTGCAAGCGCTTCGGTCTCGAGCCGTGCCCCGTGCTCGGCCTCGCGGGCCAGGGTAGAGCGGGCGTTGTCGGTGACCCGAGCCAGGAAGACCTGACGCGGATCGCTGGGATCACCAGGCGTCGCCTGGAACGCGGCGATGGCCTCGAAAAGCTCGGCGGCGGTTGGATGGCTGATCATGCGGCCGATTCCATCAAGGCGACGAGGTCGATCTCGGTTTCGCTGGTGCGCCGGCCGATCATGGCGCGCTCGATCGAGCGATCCGCGCCGGTGGCGAAGCTCTGGTACATCATCAGGCACATGACGCCCCATTTCAGCGAGCCCAGAGCCTGCCAGAAGCGCACCCGATCCAACGAAATTTCGCCTCCATATCCGGCCAGCAGATCATCATAGTCGCCGAAGCCGCCCACGGGCCTGCGCCATTCGCCGAAGCGCCAGGAATTGACGCAGATCCAGCCCAGGTCCTCGGCCGGGTCGCCCAGATGGGCCAACTCCCAGTCCAGCACTCCGACCAGCCCCTGCTGTGGGTGGATCATCAGGTTGCCGTTGCGAAAGTCGCCGTGCACCAGAACTGGCTGCTCGGGCGGTGGCGGAGCGGTGGCCTCCAGCCAGCGGAAGGCCGCCTCCAGGATCGGCCGTTCGGCGCCGATCTGGCGATAGACCGCCTCGTAGCGCGCCAGCTCACCGCGGGCGTCGGAGATGGCCAAGTCCGGCAGTCCCTCGGTCGGGACGCTGTGGATCTGGGTCAGGACCTCGCCGCAGCGCCTTGACAGGCCTGGTCGGACATCGGCGAAGGCTTCGTCGCGGACGATGCGGCGGCCCAGGGTTTCGCCCTCCAGCCGGCGCATGACATAGGCCTCGCCCAGGCCGTCGATCTCTTCACAGACGTGAACGACTCTGGGAACCGGCGCGCCGACGGCGTCGGCCGCGGCGATCAGGGCCGCCTCGGAAACCAGGGGCAGGGCTTCGTCCCGCAGCGCCGTGCCGGCCGAGCGGCGGCGCAGGATCAGCGGCGTCCCGTCGTCCAGATCGAAGGCCCAGGTCTCCAGGCTGGCCCCGCCCGACAGACGGCGGGGCGAGACCACCCCGGCGGCTTTCGGCGAGAGGCGCGGAGCGAGGCGATCGAGGGCGGCGGCGACATCCATGATGACCAGCTTCCAGACTTCACGCCACGTCAGGCAAGCGTCCGCGCGACGTCCCTTTACGCCGCGCCCGGCGCGCCTTACGCAGGCATGGCTCAACCTTTCCCAGGATTTCCAATGCCCTCCGGTCTCGCCGCGCTCCTCGATGACGTCGCGGCTATCACCAAGCTCGCCGCTGCTTCGCTGGACGACGTGGGAGCCGCGGCCGGCAAGGCCGGCGCCAAGGCGGCGGGGGTCGTGGTCGACGACGCGGCCGTGACGCCCGGCTATGCGATGGGCTTCTCGCCCGACCGCGAGCTGCCGATCGTCTGGAAGATTGCCAAGGGCAGCTTGCGCAACAAGCTCCTGTTCCTGCTGCCCGGCGCCCTGCTGCTGGCGGCCTTCGCGCCGTGGGCGGTGACGCCGATCCTGATGGTCGGCGGCGCCTATCTGGCCTTCGAGGCCACCGAGAAGATCCTGGAGGCCTTCACGCCCCAGGCCGAGGGCGAGGCGATCGAGGAACTGGCCCTGGCCGGTCCCGAGCTGGAAAAGCAGAAGGTCGACGGCGCGATCCGCACCGACCTGATCCTGTCCGGCGAGATCATGGCCATCGCCCTGTCGGAGGTTTCCGACCTCAGCCTGCCGATGCAGGCGGTGGCGCTGGCGCTGGTCGGCGTGCTGCTGACCATCGTGGTCTATGGCGCGGTGGCGTTGATCGTGAAGATGGACGACATCGGCCTGAACCTGTCGCGTCGCGAGCCCAAGGGCGTCCAGAGCTTCGGTCGTGGCCTGGTCAAGGCCATGCCGATCACCATGGAAGCCCTGACTGTGATCGGCACGGCGGCCATGCTGTGGGTCGGCGGCGGCATCATCGTTCACGGCCTGGAGGAGTTTCACCTGACGCCGGTGCCGCATTGGGTCGAGGGCTTCTCGCACTGGGCGCACGGCGTCCCGGGCATCGGCGCCGTCACCGGCTGGCTGGCCTTTGCGCTGGGCTCGGCCGTGGTCGGTCTGGTGGTCGGCGGTGTGATCGCCGGCGTCATGCACCTGTGGCACAGCCGCAAGGGCGCGGCGGCGCACTAAGCCGTCTACCCCGCCTCGTTCAGCGGCGAGGCGGGTTTCCAGTCGAACAGTTCCTGCAGCATCCGCAAAGCCTGGCCGCGTGGGGAGGTCAGGTCGGGGTCGCGGGCCAGGACCAGCCGGGCGTCGTCGGCGGCGACGGCGATCAGGTCGCGGTGCGCGACGGGATCGGCCAGGCGGTAGGCGGGGAAGCCGCTTTGTTTCAGGCCCAGCGGATCGCCGCCGCCGCGCAGCTCCAGGTCCTTCTCGGCGATCTCGAAGCCGTCGTCGCTGCGGCGCAGGATGTCCAGGCGCTGCTGGGCCACTTCCGACAGCGGCGGATCATAGAGCAGCACGCACGAGCTTTCGCGCGTGCCCCGGCCCACCCGGCCTCGGAGCTGGTGCAGCTGGGCCAGGCCGAAGCGGTCGGCGTGCTCGATGACCATGATGCTGGCGTTGGGCACATTCACCCCGACCTCGACCACGGTGGTGGCGACCAGAACGCTGACCTCGCCGTCGACGAAGCGCTGCATGACCGCGTCCTTCTCGGCGGCGGGCATCTGGCCGTGGACGAGGCCCACGCCGGGCAGGTGGCGGGCCAGGTCGGCGGCGCGGTCCTCGGCGGCCCTCAGGTCGATCTTGTCGGACTCCGAGACCAGCGGGCAGATCCAGAAGGCCTGGGCGCCGCCGGCGATGGCTCCACGCAGGCGGTCGACGATTTCGGGCACGCGCGGGGTCGGCGCGGCGCGGGTGGCGACCGGCGTGCGGCCTGGCGGCTTCTCGTCGATGCGCGAAACGTCCAGGTCGCCGAAAACGGTCAGCTCGAGGGTGCGCGGGATCGGCGTGGCCGACATCGCTAGCAGATGCACGCCCCAATCTTCACTTGAGGGGCCCTTGTCCTGCAGGCGGCGGCGTTCGTTGACGCCGAAGCGATGCTGCTCGTCGATGATGGTCAGGGCCAGGCGGTCGAAAACCACGTCGTCCTGGAACAGGGCGTGGGTGCCGACCGCCACATGGTGAGTCCCGTCGGCCAGGCCCAGCAGTTTGGCGTTGCGGCCGCCGCCCTTGTCGCGGCCGGTCAGCAGAACTGCCGACAGGCCCAGCGCCTGCAGCGGCGCGGCGATGGTTTCGAAGTGCTGGCGGGCCAGGATCTCGGTCGGAGCCATCAGGGCCGACTGGAAGCCGGCGTCGGCGGCGTCGGCCATGGCCAGCAGGGCCACCACCGTCTTGCCCGAGCCGACATCGCCTTGCAGCAGCCGGCTCATCCGCTCGCCTGAAGCCAGATCGCCGCGAATCTCGGAAAGACTGCGGATCTGGGCGCCGGTCAGCTTGAAGGGCAGGGCCTTTTCGGCCGCGTCCGACAGCGCGCCGGAGGGAATGCGCGGGCCGGGATGCGACCGGCGCGACGCCTTGCGCTGGGCCAGGGCCAGCTGGTGGGCCAGAAGTTCGTCATAGGCCAGGCGACGGCGCGGGCGGGCCAGGGGCGAGATGTCGGCCTCGCTGGCTGGGGCGTGCATGGCAGCCAGGGCTTCGCGCCAGCCGGGCAGCTTTTCGCGTTCTCGCCAGGCGGCGTCCTGCCACTCGGGCAGTTCCGGTGCGCGGTCCAGGGCTTCCAGGGCGAACTTGCGGAAGGTGCGCGAGGGCAGGCCATGCGTGGCCGGATAGACGGTCTCGATCTGCGGGATGTCGCCGGCGCGTTCCTCGTCGACGATGTAGTCCGGATGGGCGATCTGCAGTTCGGAAGCATAGCCGTCGGGCCGCTCGACCTTGCCGCTGACGGCGCGGCGCGCGCCCTTGGGATGCTGGCGCTCCAGGTGCGGGCCGTGGCCTTTGAACCAGATCAGAGTGAGCGGCCCCGTGTCGTCGTGGACTCGGATCCTCCACGGCTGGCTGGGGCGCTGCGACGGGAAGTGGGCGTCGATGGTGACGATGAAGGTCTGAACCTGGCCCTCGACGGCCTGGTCGACCGTGGTCACCGTTCGCCGGATCAGGCCGGCCGGAGCGGTGAACAGCACGTCGCGCGTGATGGACCCCGCCAGCTTCTCGACCAGTGGCGCAACGCGGGGGCCCACGCCCTTGAGCGTCGACACCGAGGTGAACAGAGGAAAGAGAATCTCCGGGCGCATTCGCGGCGAACCTTAGCCAACTCAGCGCCCGGAGCGAATCCGTTAGTCGGCCTGATTCATCACCGGCGTCAGCGCGATGACGATGTCGGAGTACTCGTCGGCGCGCGAAGCGCCAGAGACGTTCAGACGGGTATAGAGCCAGGTCGCACCGTGACGCGCATAGGCTTCCGACCAGCGGGCCTTGGAGTCGATCAGGTTGTTGGCTTCGCCCGCGTAGACCACGGTCCCCTTGGCGTCGACATAGACGTAGTTGCCGGCGATCGTGGTGTTGGGGTCACCGTTCTCGGCCAGCTTGTAGCGGTACACGGCGCCCGAGGCGCCCTTCAGTTCGATGTAAGGCTTCACGCTGTCCTCGCCATAAAAGCCACCCGGCGTAGGGCTTTGAATCAAAATGTTTATAGCGCGTGTGAGCAGCGAGGCCGCCTACGCAACCGCCTTACGCGCTGTCAGGAACTGAAGCGCGCCGTGGGCCAAATTATGGCTGGAGCACGCCTGACCTGGCCAGGAAGCGACGGGTCCGCTCCTCGCGCGGCGCGGCGAGCAACTGACCGGAAGGTCCTTGCTCCACGATCACCCCGCCGTCCATGAAAATCGTGCGATCGGCCACATCTCGCGCGAAGTCCATCTGGTGGGTGACGATGACCATGGTCCGCTTTTCGGCGGCCAGATCGCGGATCACGGCCAGGACCTCGCCCACCAGCTCAGGGTCTAGGGCCGAGGTCGGCTCGTCGAACAGAATGACTTCCGGATCCATGGCCAGAGCCCGGGCGATGGCGCAGCGCTGCTGCTGGCCGCCGGACAGGGCGGCTGGATAGGCGTCGGCGCGGCCGGAGAGTCCGACCTTTTCCAGCAGGGCTAGGCCGCGGGCGCGGGCATGGGCCGGGTCTTCCTTGCGGACGACGATCGGGCCCTCGATGACGTTCTCCAGCGCCGTGCGGTGCGGGAACAAGGCGAAGCTCTGGAAGACGAAGCCGACGCGGCCGTTGAGGGCCTTGGCCAGGGAAACCTTGTCGCCGGCGGTGACGCCCGCAATGGTCAGTTCGCCCGCATTGATGGGCTCGAGGCCCGCCAGGCAGCGCAGCAGGGTGCTCTTGCCCGAACCGCTGGGGCCGATGACGGCCACGACCTCGCCGGGCGAGACGGTCAGGTCGACCCCCGCCAGGACGGGGGTGTCGCCATAGCTCTTGCGGATGGCCTTGGCGTCGATCGCGCTCATCGGCGGCCCTCCGCAGCGCGGCGCTCGAGGCGGGCCTGCACAGTCGCCAACAGGGTCGACAGGATCCAGTAGATGGCCGCCGCGGCCAGATACATCGTGAAGATCTCGTAGGTGCGGGCGGTGATCAGCTGGGCCTGGCGAAACAGCTCGGGCACCTGGATGGTGGCCGCCAGGGAGGTGTCCTTGACCAGGCCGATGAAACTGTTGGACAGCGGGGCCACCGCCGTGCGGGCGGCCTGGGGCAGGATGACCCGGCGCAGGGTCTGGCCACGACTCATGCCCAGCACGCTGGCGGCCTCCCACTGGGCTTTGTCGACGGCGTCGATGGCGCTGCGCAGGATCTCGGACGAATAGGCGGCGACATTCAGCGAGAAGCCGATGCCGGCGGCGACCAGGGCTGGCATCTCCAGGCCGAACTGCGGCAGGCCGTAATAGATCAGGAACAGCTGCACCAGCAGCGGCGTGCCTCGGAAGGCCGAGATGTAGACAGCCGCCGGCCAGCGCAGCAGCGGCGTGCGCGACAGGCGCATCAAGGCGAGGCCAAAGCCGAGCGCCACCCCCACGCCCATGCCGATGACACTGAGCAGGATGGTGTAGCCGGCGCCTTTCAGCAGCAGCGGCGCCGATTGGCGCAGAAGGTCGAACCCGGTCTCCATGGAATCAGCGCGTGACGTCCATGCCGAACCAGGTCTGAGAGATCTGACCCAGCTGGCCGTCAGCGCGCAGCGCCTGGATGGCCTGATCGATGACGATCTTGAGGCCCGGATCCTTCTTCATGGCGACGCCCGCGCCTTGGGCGGCGAACGGCATGCCCAAGGCGACGTACTCCGGCGAGGTCTTGATGAAGTCGGCGGCCACCAGGCGATCGTTCAGCACCGCATCGATGCGACCGGCCTTCAGGTCCTGGTACTTGGTGGGGTCGTCGTCATAGGTGCGAACGTCGGCGGTCGGCACGTTGGCGCGGATCCACTGCTCGTAGTTGGTGCCCAGGCCGACGCCGACCTTCTTGCCGGCCAGCTCCTCAGGCTTTGTGGGACCCGCCTTGCCGCGCAGGCCGATGATCTGGATGCCCGAGATCGTATAGGGCTCGGAGAAGTCGTACTTGGCCTGGCGGTCGGGGGTAATGGTGATCTGGTTGATCACGACGTCGACCCGACCCGATTCTAAGGCGCCCAGCAGGCCGGCGAACGGCGCGGGGCGGAACTCGGGCTTCAGGTCCAGCTGCTTGGCCAGGGCCTTGGCGAAATCGACCTCGAAGCCGGCCAGCTGACCGTCCTTGTCCTGGAAGTTGAACGGCGGATAGGTGCCTTCCAGGCCGATGCGTAAAGCGCCTGACGCCTTGATGCGATCCCAGGCGCTGGCGCCCGCTTGCGGCTTCTTTCCGCAGGCGGCAAGCAGGGCGATGCCGAGACCGGAAATGACGGCGCGGCGGGCGGGGAATCGCATCGGGACGACCTTTGGGCGTAACAATTGTGTCCAGTTCTATACGGGCGGACGCGCTTCGCCAGTCCGAAGGTCGTTGTGAAGACCGTCAGGCGACCATGACTGCAATTTAAGCTGACGTCAGACGCGAATTCTGGTGGCACTCTCCTGCGCTATTCCTCTCGCCTGGAGACGACGGTGAAAGCCCTGGTTCTCTCGTTCGCCCTTTTGGCCGCGCCCCTGCCGACGCTTGCCCAAGCGCCCGCGCCCAAGTCCGCCGACGTCGTCGTCTTGGAGGCGCTGAACAGCGACTGGCTCACCGCCTATCGCACCCGCGACGTCGCGGCGCTGGACCGAGTGCTGGCCGACGACTTCGAGGGGATCTACCAGGGGGGGCGGATCATGAAGAAGGCCGATATTCTCGCATTGGCGACCAACACGACGCGGTCGTTCGACACCGTGACCTGGGAGGACGTCCGCATCGTCGTGAACGGCGACGTCGCCGTGCTGCGGGCCCGGGCGAAGATGAGCGGCAAGTCGGCCGACGGGCCGTTCTCCAGCATCAACGACTTCGCCGACGTCTACGTCCGGCGTGGCGGGAGCTGGAAGGCGATCTCGGCGCACGTGGTGCGTGTCGCCGAGTAGGGCGATCAGCGTTTGCGCACGAATACCGTGCCGGCCGAATAGCCGGCGCCGAAGCTGCAGATCAGGCCCGTATCGCCAACCGCGAAGTCGTCATTGGCGGTGTGGAAGGCGATGATCGAGCCGGCCGAACTGGTGTTGGCGTACTCATCCAGAATGATGACATTCTCGCCCGGAGCGGGATCGCGGCCCAGCACTTTACGGCCGATCATCTCGTTCATGTTGATATTGGCCTGGTGTAGCCACAGGCGCTTGAGCGCATGCGGATCGACGCCGATGTCCTTGGCGTGCTCGACGATCATCTCGCTGACCATCGGCACCACCTCGCGGAACACCTTGCGGCCTTCCTGAACGAACAGCTTGTCGCGCGCGCCTTCGCCTTCCGGCGCGGCGCGGTTGAGGAAGCCGAAATTGTTGCGGATGTTGTTGGAGAACACCGTCTTCAGGCGCGTGCCCAGGATTTCCCAGCCGCCCGTCGCCAAGTCGGCGTCCTCGACGATCACTGCGGTGGCGACGTCGCCGAAGATGAAGTGGCTGTCGCGATCCTTGAAGTTCAGGTGGCCCGAGCAGATTTCCGGGTTGACCATCAGCACCGCCTTGGCGCTGCCGGTGGTGATGAAGTCGGCGGCGGTCTTGATGCCGAAAGTGGCCGACGAGCAGGCGACGTTCATGTCGAAGGCGAAGCCGTCTATGCCCAGGGCCTGCTGCACCTCGATGGCCATGGCCGGGTAGGGGCGCTGCATGTTCGAGGCCGCGCAGATCACCGCGCCGATCTCGCTGACCGACTTGCCCCATCGCGCTATGGCGTCCTTGGCGGCCTCGACGGCCATTTCGGCCAGGATCGACAGCTCGTCGTTGCTGCGCTCCGGCAGGTTGGGCCGCATGACCTCGGGGTCGATGATGCCGTCCTTGTTCATCACGAAGCGCGACTTGATGCCCGAGGCTTTCTCGATGAACTCAGGCGAGGAGGGGGCCAGGGCGACCACGTCGCCGGCCGCGATGGCGTCTGCGTTGGCGGCGTTGAACCGCTCGACGAAGGTGTTGAAGGCCTCGACCAGCTCGGTGTTCGAAATGCTGTGGGGCGGGGTGTAGAGGCCGGTGGCGGCGATGACGGCTTGCGGCAAGACGACTGTCCCGATGATGCGCGCGAACCTCATCCGCTACGAGGGCGAGTCCGCGTTCTGACGCTTGTTTGAAGTCGTAGATAGCATGGATGACGCCGCCGTCATCACCGTGACATTTCGGTCACGACACGGATGCGCCGCAAACCCGGCCGTGAACCGCCCCATACCCGCCGCGTTATCCGAATAGCCCTAGGCTGGCTGAGGGAGCTGAAGACTACGTATAGAATTGGAGTACAAGAATGAAAACTCTCATCGCCACTACTCTGGTCGCCGGTTCGGTTCTCGCGGCTCCGATGTTCGCACAGGCTCAGAATTCCACCGAGGTCTATGGTTCAGTGAACTATGGTCAAACTCGGACCAAGGGTGTTGATACCGGCGCTATTCAGGGGCGCATGGGCGCCAAGTTTACGCCTAATTTTGGCGTCGAGGCCGAAGTAGCCGGCGGCGTCGATGGCGACAAGACCTATGCGCCGGGCGCCGCGAAGGTGAAAATGGAGCATCAGGTCGCTGCTTATGCGGTCGGCTATCTGCCCGTGACGCCCAATGTCGACCTGATCGGCCGCGTCGGTTACGGCACGACCAAGTTCAGCACCAACAACCCCGCCGCCACCCAGTTCGACGGCAACCGCGACAGCTGGAACTATGGCGTCGGCGCCGAGTACAAGCTGGATGACAAGAACGGCATCCGCGCCGACTATACCCGCTCGGACTACACCAAGAGCGACTTGAACTCCGACACCATGTCGGTGGGCTACGTCCGTCGCTTCTAGTCCGACGCTTCAACGAGACATGACGAACGGCGCGCTCCTCGCGGGGCGCGCCGTTTCCGTTTGCGTCAGGCTTGACGGCCGCGCGCGAGGCGTCAATCTAAACAGCAATAAGTTATGGGAGGGCGCGTCGGTCTTGGACAAGGCGCTGTTGTTGCAGTTGGGCGGCTCGGTAGCCGCCGTGGCTTTGCTTGTGGCGTTCGCAGCGTGGTTGGGGGTGGCGCGGTCGACGCCGCCGCTGGACGCCGAGTCGGCCAAGGCGCTGCTCTTTCTGGAATTTCCCGAACACAGGCCGGACGCGGTCTGGATCGCTGCCGACGGCGCGGCGCTCATCGCCCGCGAAGGCGCTCAGGCGCTCGTGCTGTACCGCCGCGGCGACGGCTATGTAGCTCGCGACCTGCCGTGGAGCGTGGTCGCGGCTCTCAAGCCCAGCGGCGGTCGCCTGAAGCTGCGCCTGTCCGACGCCCGCCCGATCTTCGCCGTCGAGACTGACGCCTGGCCGCCGAAGGAGCTCGCCTGATGCTGAAAGCCCCCTTCGACCCCGTCCAGCTGGCCATTCCGTTCTTCGTGCTGGCCATCATCCTGGAGATCCTGCTGGGGCGCTTCGGCAAGGCCAAGGCGAACTACGAGACCCGCGATACGGCCATGTCGCTGTCCATGGGCGTCGGCAGCACCGTGGCGGGCCTGTTCTTCGGCGGGGTGATCTTCGCGACGACGGTGTGGGTCTATCAGCACCGGCTGTTCACGATCCCGATGACGGCGATCTGGGCCTGGGTGGCGGTCTTCCTGCTGGAGGACCTGACCTACTACTGGTTCCACCGCTTGGCGCACGAACGCCGCTTCTGGTGGGCCAGCCACGTGAACCACCACACCTCGACCCACTACAACCTGTCGACCGCTCTGCGTCAGACCTGGACCGGCGGTGTCGCCGGCACGTGGCTCTTGTGGCTGCCGCTGTCGTTCCTGGGCTTTCCGCCTGCCATGGTGGCGATCCAGAAGGGGATCAGCCTCGTCTACCAGTTCTGGATCCATACCGAGGCGATCAAGCGCATGCCCCGCTGGTTCGAGGCGGTGTTCAACACGCCCTCGCATCACCGCGTGCACCACGCCCGCAACGCCCGGTATCTGGACGCCAACTACGCCGGCATTCTGATCATCTGGGACAGGATGTTCGGCACCTTCATCCCCGAGGTCGACGAAGAGCCCTGCCGCTACGGCACGGTTAAGAACCTCGGCAATTTCAATCTCTTCCACAATGTCTTCCACGAGTGGATCGGCATCGGCAAGGACGTGGCCGGCAGCAAGTCGCCGCGTGAGGCCCTGGGCTACATGTTCGGCCCGCCCGGCTGGAGCCCCGACGGCTCGCGCGACACCTCCCACACGCTGAAGGCCAAATGGCGGGCGCGGGTGGAGGCGGAGAAGCCGTCGCGCTAGAAGGGCGTCATGTCAGCTGCTGAACGCTCTGCGCCCCGGTTCAAGGGCCGCGCCTATGCCGCCTTCCTGTTCGACATGGACGGAACCCTGCTCGATTCCTCGATCGTGGTGGAGCGTACCTGGCGCGCCTGGGCCGCGCGGCACCGTGTGGATGTCGAAGCCTTGCTGGCGGTCTCTCACGGCGTGCAGTGCGGCGACATCATGCGCCGGTTCGCCGCCCCGGATGTCGACATCGTCGAGGAGGCCCGCCGGTTTCATGAGGCCGAACTGGCCGACACGGAGGGGGTGGTCGCGATCGCCGGCATCGAGGCTCTGCTTGCCGAGCTGGATCCGGATGCGTGGGCGATCGTCACGTCCGCGCCGCTCGAGCTGGCCAAGATGCGACTGCGCGCCGCCGGCTTGCCGGTCCCTAAGATCCTGGTCACGGCCGAGGACGTGCGGCGCGGCAAGCCCGATCCCGAAGGCTTCCTGAAAGCGGCGCGGCGGCTGGGCGCGCCGATCGCCGAATGTCTGGTGTTCGAGGATTCACCTGCGGGCGTCGCGGCCGGCAAGGCCGCCGGCGCGCATGTGGCGATCGTCGGCGATCTGGTTCCGGCCAGCGAGGGAACCTACGCGATCACCGACTACCGCTGAGCGGTCAGGCGCACAGGTCCGACCATTTCTGGTTCACGGCGTCGGTGCCGTCGGCCTCTTCAACGGTCAGCTCGCCCTCGGAGAACACATAGCGCTCGGGTCCGTCGAACATGTCCTGCTGCTCGACGATGTCGACCTGGCCGCAAACCGAGGGGATTTCGCCGTCCCAATGGACGGAGGCGTTTCCGAAGTTCAGCTGGGCCTCGGGAAAGCGGTTCTCGATGGCGATCTTGGCGCCGGCGACCTGCAGGGGATCGTCCCGGGTCTGGCCGGTCAGTTCGGCGCGCGAGTCCTGCACCACATAGAGGCTGAGGCCAACGCCGATCGCCGCCAGCATAAGGGCGACGACGCCGCCCACGATGATCGTTTTCTTGTTCTTCGGCATCATGCGGCGAGCTTAGGGCCAACCTCGCGTCAGCTTCAATCCCGGAGCAGCGGCAGCGAAAGGCCCGTGGCCTGGCGCGTGGCCAGCATCTCACGGCGGAAGCGGAACAGCTCGGCGGGCCTGCCGCCGGTCTCGGCGTCCATGCGGCCCAGGCCTTCGACCAGTTCCTCGCGCTCGACCACGCGGCGGAAGTTCTGCTTGTGCAGCGGCACGCCGGCAATGGCCTCGACGGTGCGCTGCAGGGTCGAGAGGGTGAATTCCTCGGGGGTTAGCTCGAACACCACGGGGCGGTACTTGATCTTACCGCGCAGGCGCGACAGGCCAGTGGCCAGGATCCGCCGGTGGTCGGAGATCATCGGTTCGCCCAGCGCCGCCGACAAGGCTGCTGGTTCGGCCGGGTCCTGACCGGCCGCGCGGGCCTGATCGCGCGCCGCCTCAGGGGCCAGGCCCGCCTCGTAGAGCAGCTCGTAGCGCTCCATCACGCGCTCTTCGTTCCAGGGCGCGCCGTCCAGGGCGAAAGCCAGGCGCGCGCGCGACCACTTGGCCGCGTCGTCGCCGGCCCAGCGGCGCAGGGCCGGGGCGATGGCCTCGTCCAGCAGGGCTGGGCGGCCGGCGCGCCAGTCCTCCCACGGGAAGAACCGCGTCCAGGGGGCCCAGGCGGTGTCAGGGGCGTCGGTGTCGACGGCCTTGGGCGTCAGGCCCAGATAGCCGACCGAGACCACGCGCGCCGCGCCGGCCCCGACCTCGGCGCGGGGGGCGTCGCGGCCCTTGTCGCCGAAGGTGTAGAGCTGCTCGACATAGCCGAGCTGGAAGCGGGTCTGCTGGGCCACGAAGGCGCGCAGGCCCAGCTCGAAGGTGCGGTGCGCTTCGGGATCGAACGGGCCGAATGGCAACCCGGAAAGCGAGGAGGCGACGTCGGTGATCGCATCGTGCGGCCGTACGGTCAGGACAACGGCTTCGCCGTCGCGGATCGCGACGACCACCGCCGAAAGGCCGATGACGACCGAAGCGGTCATTCTGTTTCGAACGCCGCGCCTGGCGCGGACTCGAAACCCGCCGCCCGCGACAGCACATGGAAGCGCTGGACGTAGCGGGCCTGGGCCTCGAACGGCGGCAGGGGATTGATCGTCAGGTCGTAACCGGCCGGCGGCGCGCCGAAGATCTGCAGCGACTCGCCATGCTCGAAACCCGCCAGCTGGGTGGCCTCGAAGAAGGCGCAGGCGCGGTCGGCCTGCTTGATCAGCTTCTTGATGGGGGCGGGGGTCTTCACCGGCAGGCCGAAACGGATGTGGATGGCGTCCTCGAGACGGGCCTCGAAGTCCTTGTAACTGACGCCCAGCGCCGCCTTGAACGGGCTGATCATGTCGCCGATCACATATTCGCTGGCGTCGTGCAGCAGCGCGGCCAGGCGCCACTTAGGCTCCAGGTCCGGCTTGATGTGCGCGGCGATCTCCTCGACGACCATGCTGTGCTGGGCGACGGAAAAGCCATGATCTCCAACGGTTTGACCGTTCCAACGCGCAACACGGGCCAGGCCGTGGGCGATGTCCTCGATCTCGATGTCCATCGGCGACGGGTCGAGCAAGTCGAGCCGTCGTCCGGAGAGCATTCTTTGCCAAGCGCGGGGCGGTGCGCCCCTATGCAGCCCTTTGGCCACGAGATCGTTCCTCACGGTGAAGGTGTTGACTGCCTACCGTGTTGACTGGCGCATCGATTGAGAAAGATCAATGAGCCGGTCGCCGTCATCTGTGGAAATACCCTTGAAGGGAGTTCGATCATGACTTGGGCGAGAATTATGGTTCCGCTGGCCGGAACCCCGAACGACCAGAGCGTCCTGACCGCCGCCGCCGTTCTGGCGGGCGCTTTCCAGGCCGAGCTGGCTTGCGTGCATGCGCCTGCCGACATGGCCGACCTTATGCCCTGGATGGGCGAGGGTTTCATGGGCGGCGTGCAGGTCACGGCCTTGGAAAGCCTGAAGGAGGCCGCTCACGAGGGCGCGCGCGCCGTCGGCAAGCTGGCGGCCGAAACCGGTTACAACCGCACGCGCGTCGTCACGCTGGAGTCGCCCGTGTGGGCGGGTCTGGCCATGGAAGGCCGCCTTTCGGACGTCATCGTCTTCGACGACGCATCGGCGCGCGGCAAGGGGCCTCTGGCCGAAGCCTTCCAGCAACTGGTCGCCGACGAACAGCGCCCGACCCTGGTGGCCCGTTCGGGCTTCAGGACCGATGGCGTGGCGCTGGTGGCCTGGGACGGCGGCAAGGAAGCCAGCCGCGCCCTGCGGACGGCTCTGCCGCTGCTGCAGAAGGCGGGTTCGGTGATCGTGGCCGGCGCCCCCGGCGCCTCGTCGCGGGCCTTCGAGCTGGAAAGGCTGGTCGAGTTCCTGGCCGCCCGCGGCGTCAAGGCCACGACCCGGGTGCTGGACGGTAGTGGCGACGCCGCCGGCCTGCTGCTTGGCGCTGCGCGTGACACGGGTGCGAACCTGCTGGTCGCCGGTGCGTTCGGACATCCCAGGCTTCAGGAGTTCATCTTCGGGGGCACCACCCGCAGCTTGCTGAACAGCGACGGTCCCTCGCTGTTCCTGTCGCACTAAGTCTCAGAACAACAATCAAGAAAGGGAGACGACCGCATGTCTCTTTCGCGCATCGTCATGCGCCTGGCGCGCAATCCGGGCACCGAGTTCTCCGGCGGCGACGACCATCGCGGTTACGCCCTGACCGCGCCGCTGACCGAGGACGGCCATATCGACGAAGCCGCCTACGCCAAGGTGAAGGGATCGTGCAGCGTCCGCCGCTTCGCGCCCGACGAGGACGCGGTCGATGGTCGCCTGAACAAGAAGGGTGCGCGCTGGTTCTTCGACTATGACGACGAGGACGTCGCCGACGACGAACCGCTGCACCGCCTGGGCGAGCACCGCTTCGCCCTGGGCGAATACGTCACCGTCACCGACGAGGACGGCCGCCCGCTGACCTACAAGGTCATGCAGGTCGAGCCGGTCCAGTAAGATCTGTCATCCCGGCCAAGCGTAGCACGCCGAGCCGGGACCGCCGGAAGCGTCGAGTTTCCCGCGGTCCCGGGTCTTCGCTGCGCTTCGTCCGGGATGACAGCTTCTACGGTCAGCCCCCGACGTTATGGCGGACCAGGGCCTTCATGTCCTTGAACAGGTCGTGGTCGTCGGTGTCGCGGGTCTTGGCCTTGACGACGGCGACGGCCAGCGGGCCGCCCTTGGGGCCTCGGGCTTCGTAGCCGGCCAGACGGTAGCCCTTCGGCGCCTTGTCGTTGGCCAGGATCAGGGTCGAACGGATCACGTCGCCGCCCTTGCGAGTGCGGATTTCCGCGCCGTGATCGTTGGCCTTGATGGTCACATCGCCTTCGTGCTCGTCATTGGCCGAGACGTTGACCTGGGCGTTGTCGCCCCGGACGTTGGTGTTCTTGTTGACCTTCACCTCGGCCGCGCCGCCGTCGCTGTTGATCGTCAGCTGGCCGATGCGGATGTCGGCGCCGTCATTGCTGGCGTTGATGTTGACGCCTGGCAGATTGATGCTGGTCTGGTTTTTGCCGCCCTTGGCCGCCCGGGGCTTTTCCGCGCCAGGGGGCAGGGGCATGACAGCCTTCAGTTCGGTCTCGATCGGCGCCAGGGCGGCGTCGGCGTCGGCGCCTTGCAGCTTGACCAGACGCAGGTCGACCGTGGCTTCGGTGGTTTCGTAGGTGCAGGACTGGCCGTCCGGTGCGGCGCTGACGCGTGTCAGCTTGCCTTGGCGCTCGGGGCAGTCCAGGCGGTCGATCACGTGAACCGGCTGGCGACGACCGGGCTTGGCGTCTGCCGAGCGCTCGTTCGAGGTCTCGTGACGCTGGCAGCCGGCCAGAGCCGCCGCGCAGGCGCCGATCACCAGAAGCCTGGCCAGTCGCTTGTGATGACGCATGGGATTCCCCCGAATTTCCCGAAAACTGGGCGGGAAAGTGGGCGCGCCCGCCAGGCGCGTCCAGTGAAATCCAGGTAACGCCTGTTCGAGACGGCGCTATTGGCCGGGACGAGCGCCCGAGCCCTCGCGGCGGGCCAGGAAGGCCAGGCGCTCGAACAGATGCACGTCTTGCTCGTTCTTCAGCAGGGCGCCATGCAGCGGCGGGATCAGCTTGGTCGGATCCTTCTCGCGCAGAACCGTGTCGTCGATGTCCTCGACCAGCAGCAGCTTCAGCCAGTCCAGCAGCTCGGAGGTCGACGGCTTCTTCTTCAGGCCCGGCACCTTGCGCATGTCGTAGAAGATGCGCAGCGCCTCGGCGACCAGCTTCTGCTTGATGCCCGGGAAGTGGACGTCGACGATGGCCTGCATCGTCGCTTCCTCGGGGAAGCGGATGTAGTGGAAGAAGCAGCGGCGCAGGAAGGCGTCCGGCAGCTCCTTCTCGTTGTTCGAGGTGATGATGATGATTGGCCGGACCTTGGCCTTGATCGTCTCATTGGTCTCGTAGACGTAGAACTCGTTGCGATCCAGTTCCTGCAGCAGGTCGTTGGGGAACTCGATGTCGGCCTTGTCGATCTCGTCGATCAGCAGCACGGGGCGGACCGGGGCCTCGAAGGCCTCCCAGAGCTTGCCCTTCTTGATGTAGTTCTTGACGTCCTTGACCCGCTCGTCGCCCAGCTGGCTGTCACGCAGGCGGGTGACGGCGTCGTACTCGTAGAGGCCCTGCTGGGCCTTGGTCGTCGACTTGATGTGCCAGGTGATCAGCGGCGCGCCCATCGCCTTGGCGACCTCGTAGGCCAGGACGGTCTTGCCCGTGCCGGGCTCGCCCTTGATCAACAGGGGACGCTCCAGGGCTACGGAGGCGTTGACCGCGACCTTGAGGTCGTCGGTGGCCACGTAATCGGAAGTGCCTTCGAAGCGCTGGCTCATGCCCATCTCCGCCGGATCTCAGTCCGGTTCGAACAAGTGTTCAAAACGAACTGATCAAACTACCCAGGCGCACGCGCTTGGCAAGTGCGGCGATGAAACCGCTAGGCGGGAAGTGCGTAGCCCTTGGCGCGAAGACGTTGCGCCATCGCCTCGCGCTGGCCTTCCCAGTCGCGCGCCAGCAGGCCCAGGCCGACGACGTCGACCGGTTGGCCGTGCTTGACGACGTGATCGCGGAGCAGGGCCTCACGCTGGAAGCCGAACGTCTCGTGCAGCTTCCAGACCGCCTCGTTGGACAGCAGAACCTCGCACCACAGCTTGTTGAGACCGAGAACCGTGAAGACGTGCTCGATGGCCCAGAATTCGACATACGATCCGACGCCCAGCCCGCGCACCTTGGGGCTGGCCAGGTAGTAGGCCCAGGCGCAGCGGCGATGAACCTCATCGATGTCGGCCAGATTGATCAGGCCCGCCGGCTCGTCATCGACCTGGATGATCCAGTAGCGACGATCGTGGCGCTTGGAGAGCGTGTCGAACCACCGATCATGTTCCTCGCGCCCGATGGGGTGGTCGGAATACATGTAGGCGGCGACCTCGGGGCTGTTGCGCCAGGCCAGCAGACGCTCGCGGTCGTCCTCGGCGACATCCCGCATCTCGACGGTCGTGCTCATCCTCGAGGGTCTCCGCCCAGCGTCATCAGGTCCGGCCGCGTGGCGACGAAAGCCCGGACGTCGTCCGAAGTGAAGTCGGGGCGGGCAGGGTAGAGGGCGTCGTAGACGGCGCGGACGAACTCCAGGTCGTCGGGCCTGTCGACGGTCCAGCGCAGGTCTCCTTCCGGGCGGTCCTGAGTCAGTGTGGCCAGGCGATAGCGTTCGGCATGGCGATAGAGGAAGGGTGTGACGTGCTCGCGGTCGTAGGCGTCGGCGGTCTCCGCGTGCGCTTGGCGTAGCGCGTCCGTTCGGAAAACCTCGACGTCCAATCCCTTGGGAAAGGTGCGGGTGTCGCCGCCGCTGGTGACGTAGTCGGCCCCGGTGTGCTGGAAGCGCGCGATGGTGGCGTCTATCACGTCCGGATCGGCCAAGGGGCAGTCTGCGGTCAGGCGGATCGCCGCGGTCTGGTCGCCGGCCACGTCCAGCGCCAGGATGAAGCGCGACAGCACGTCGTCCAGGTCGCCGCGAACGACCTCGACCTCGGCCGCCGTCAGGGCTTGAACCAGCGGATCGTCGTCTGCGCGGGTCGAGGTCGCGACGATCAGGCGGGAAACATGCCGGGCCCGGCGCACTCTTTCGATCTGCCGCAGGATCATCGGCGCGCCGGCCACGTCCGCCAGCACCTTGCCGGGCAGGCGGCTTGAGGACATCCGGGCCTGCAGGATGGCCAGGACCATCGCTCAGCCCGCGATCTTGGCTGACAGGGCGGCGGCGACCTCTTCCATCACCGGCTCCCAGTCGCTGAAGTCAGCGGGCGAGAAGACCCGCGCCTGAGGGTACCAGGGGTAGCGGTCGGTGCCGAGCTTGGTCCAGGCCTTCGGGGCTGACATCATCCAGATCGGCGCGCCGACAGCGCCGGCCAGGTTGATGGTGGCGTTCGAGAAGCCGATCACCAGATCGACCGCGGCGCACAGGGCCGCCACGTCGTCCAGATCCTTCTTCAGGTCGATGCCCGGCGGCTGCCAGATCTCGACGCCGAACGTGTCCTTGGCGTAGGCGATCTCCTCGTCGCAGTCGCCGTACTGCAGGTTGACGAAGACCGCGCCCGGTGTCTGCAGCACCGCGCGCCAGGACTCGAACGGCGAAAACTGCCGGCCGCGCTCGGCGTTCAGCTTCAGGCTTTTCCACAGCAGGCCGACCTTCGGCGCCGGGCCAAGCTTGGCCAGTTCGGCCTTCCAATGGGCGACGCGGTCGGGATCCGGCGTCAGATAGCGATCGCGCTGCGGGAAGGCTTCGGCCGAACCGCGCAGGCTCGGCAGGAAATCGCCGATCGCGGCCCAGTAGTCGAAGCGGTCCCAGTTCTCGATATCGGGCGCGGCGCGATAGGTGCGGCCCTCATAGGCCACCGTGCGGTGGGCGGTGACCTCGACGCCCGGGAACGAGCGTTGGAACAGCGGGATCAGGCGTCGCTCGACGGCCAACGACAGCGCCCCGTCCGGACCCAGGCGCTCCAGGATGTCGGGCAGCATGCCGGCGAACATCACCTCGTCGCCCAGACCCTGTTCGGTCGAGATCATCAGGGTCTTGCCCGTCAGGTCCTGGTTCGACCAGCGGGCGCCGGGAATGTTGAAGCGCGGGGCGTCGGTCATGGCCGGCGAGAACCGCGCTTCATAGGCTTCCCAGCCTTCGGCGATGCGGCCCAGGCCCAGCAGGATGGTGGCGCGGGCGAACTGCATCATCGCCACATCCTCGGGCGAATCGGGGGTGTTGATCGCCGCATCGCAATCGACCAGGGCCGCCTCGATCTGGCCCAGGTCCAGCTTGGCGAAGGCGCGGTTGTGATAGGCCTTGCTGAGGTCGGGGCGCAGGCGCAGGGCCTCGTCGAAGAACACCAGGGACCCGCCGGCGTCGCCGATGTTGCACAGCACGGTGCCCAGGGTGTTCCACAGCAGAGCGGCCGTGGGGTGGGCGCCGATCGCGGCCTTCAGCACCTCGATGGCTTCGCCTTCGCGGTTCAATTCGCGCAGGGCGCAGGCCAGGTTGTTGGCGCCCTCGACGTCATCGGGCTTGGCCAGGCGGTAGTGGGCGAAGAACTGCGCGGCGATCTCGGGCATGTTCATGCGGAAAGCCAGGCGGCCCAGGTCGCCGGCCACTGATCCGTGATCGGCCAGCAGTTTCAGCGCCGCCTCATAGGCCCGTAGCGACGAAGCAAAATCGCCTTGTTTTTCGCGCGCGATGCCCAGGATGTGCCAGGCCAGCCCGAATTGCTCGTCCTTCTGCAGCAGGGCCAGCGCCAGCTTGTCGGCCTTGGCGTAGTCGCGCAGGTGGATGGCCTGGATGGCGCGGGTGACGGCCTTGCCGTGCTCGTTGTTCTTGAGCTGCTGGGCCGCGCGCTTGAGGCGTTCGACCGCTTCCCGGGAGGCCGAATCGCCGACCGCGCCGGCGATGACGCCGCTCTGGATCCCTGCGGCGCCGAGGTCGGCCTGGGCCAGGGCGCTGGCGGACAATTCCAGGGCGCGTTTACGGGACATGGCGGCGGGCCTTACACTTTGCTGTTAACCATGTTGTGACGCGCTATGTTTAATTGAGTCCTAAGCTGCGGCTCACGGTCGCAAGGGCGGCAAGACGGCGTTAACTCATGTTCGCCTAGCTTGCCGTTCAAGCCGTCGTCATGACGGGACCGGGCTTGTGCGGCGTAACGAAGGAGCGGCCTTAAGTGCCTTTGAAGCTGTCGCTGAAGCCCGGCGAAAAATTCGTTCTCAACGGCGCCGTGGTCCAGAATGGAGACCGGCGCGGTGTTCTGGTGCTCCAGAACAAGGCGTCCGTCCTTCGGGAAAAGGACATCTTGCAGCCGGACCAGGTCACGACGCCCGCGCGTCGGATCTATTTCCCGGTGATGATGATGTACCTTGACGAGCCGGCCGCGGAGAAGTTCTACGAGGAATTCGCGACGCGCCTTAACGATTTTATGGGTGTTGTGCGCAATCCTGTGGTTCTCCAGGACTGCATCGCCATTTCGAAGCACGTGATGGCGCGTGAGTATTACAAGGCTCTGATGTTGAGCCGTAGGTTGATTGAATACGAAGACGAGAGGTTGGGGCATGTCTCTTCGGGCGTATCAGCAGGCGGCGACGCGGGCTGAGAATCCCCGTGAAATGGAGTACCGCCTGTTCGGTCAGGTGACGCGCGCCCTCATGGATGCGTCACAGACCCCGGCGGACGACATTGCGACGCGGATCGATGCATTGGATTGGAATCGCAAGGTCTGGTCGACCTTGGCGACCGATTGCTCGCAGCCGGAAAACCAGCTGCCGATGGAAATGCGCGCCAGCATCATTTCGCTGAGCCTCTGGGTCGGTCGTCACTCCAGCGCGGTCATGCGCAAGGAGGAGGATTTCGAGCCTCTCATCGAGATCAATCGCATGATCATGCAGGGGCTGGCGGCCCGCGCCGACGCGGCGTGATTCTGTCGCCCCGGCAAGACTGAAGGTCTTGCCTACCTCTTCCGGAAAAACCTGCCGCCCGGCGAATGTTGCATTCGCCGGGCGGTTTCGTTTTGGGCGCTGGCCTGATAAAAATCTATATAATTCAATGTGATGAGCATTGGCTCCGGGCGTGGCCAAACTGGCCCGAGGCTTGCGATGGTTCACGCGGGCAAAACGCTCGCCCGGCACTACGCCGGATAAATCCCACCAAAACGGTAGGTGCCAAATGCTGAACTCGATCAACACGAACCCGGGCGCTCTCATCGCGCTCCAAAATCTGAACGCAACTAACACGGAGCTCGCCACCACCCAGGGCCGGATTAACACCGGCAAGAAGGTTGCTACCGCCAAGGACAACGGTGCGATCTGGTCGATTGCCAAGATGCAGAGCGCCAACTCGGCTTCGCTGAACTCCGTGAAGGATTCCCTCCAACGCGGTCAGTCGACGATCGATGTGGCGCTGGCAGCTGGCGACACGATCACCGATCTGCTCACGAAGATGAAGGAAAAGGCTCTGGCCGCTTCCGACACCTCGCTGAACACCGCTTCGTTCAATGCGCTCAAGTCGGACTTCGACTCTCTCCGCGAGCAAATCAAGAAAGCCGCGGAAAATGCGAAGTTCAACGGCGTGAGCTTGTCGGACGGCTCGACCACGAAGCTGGCCTTCCTGTCCAACTCGGACGGGGACAACTTCACGGTCAACGCTCAGACCCTGGCCCTCGCGGGCATTGGTCTGTCGGACGCCGACACGCTGACGGATGCGACCCAGGCCAAGACCATGATCACGACGGTCGCCACGGCGTTGCAATCTGCAACGAACAAGCTGGCCTCGCTTGGTACGGCCTCGACCGGTCTGGATATGCACCTGACCTTCGTCGGCAAGCTGCAAGACAGCTTGGACACCGGCGTGGGCAACATGGTCGATGCGGATCTGGCGAAGGAAAGCGCCAAACTCCAGTCGCTGCAGACGAAGCAGCAGCTCGGTGTTCAGGCCCTTTCGATCGCCAATCAAGCACCGCAGTCGATCATGTCGCTGTTCAGGGGCTGAGCCCGATACGCCGGACGACTCCTTCGGGGTCGTCCGGCGGCCTCTTTCTGCTGGGTGCGCAACAAGTGCCCGGCAATAATTGCCCACGTCGAAAGCCTCCCGGCAAAATCTGCCGGGAGGCTTCGTCGTTCTGGCGGGTAAAAACTCAATAAAATCAGCAAATCGGACAGATTGTCGCGGCTCGGCAAAATTGGCCCGGCAATTGCTACAGACCTTTTCGAGCAAAATGCTCCCGGCAGCCAAAATGGCGTCGGATACCTTGAAAAGGAACCTACTCGTATGCCGCTGAACAGCATCAATACGAACGCCGGCGCTCTGGTCGCCCTGCAAAACCTGAACTCGACCAACTCGGAACTGTCCACCGTCCAACAGCGCATCAACACCGGCAAGAAGGTCGGTAATGCCAAGGACAACGGCGCCATCTGGGCCATCGCCAAAAATCAATCGGCCGCCAGCCAGTCGCTGAACTCGGTGAAGGACTCGCTGCAACGCGGCCAGTCGACCATCGACGTCGCTCTGGCCTCGGGCGACACCGTGATCGACCTGCTCGGCAAGATGAAGGAAAAGGCCCTGGCCGCTTCCGACACCTCGCTGAACACCGCGTCGTTCAACGCCCTGCAGTCCGACTTCCATTCGCTGCGCGACCAGATCATCAAGGCCGTCGACAATTCGAAGTTCAACGGCATCTCGATCGCCAACGGCAGCACCACGAAGCTGACCTTCCTGGCCAACGCCGAAGGCGACAGCTTCACGGTCAACGCCCAGACGATCGCGCTGGCCGCCATCGGTCTGAGCAACGCCGAAACCTTCACGGACGCCGCCGGCGCCAAGACCGCGATCACCAAGGTCGCTAACGCCCTGCAATCGGCCAGCAACAAGCTGGCTTCGCTGGGCACCAGCTCGGCCGGCCTGGACGCCCACCTGACCTTCGTCGGCAAGCTGCAAGACAGCCTGGACGCGGGCGTCGGCAACCTGGTGGACGCCGACCTGGCCAAGGAAAGCGCCAAGCTGCAGTCGCTGCAAACCAAGCAACAGCTTGGCGTGCAGGCGCTGTCGATCGCCAATCAGTCCACGTCTTCGATCCTGAGCCTGTTCCGCTAAGGAATAGAGTGGGGCGGGCCGTCCGCGGTCCGCCCCCGCTTTTCCGACGGAAACCAGGACAGGGAGCAAACAAACGGAAAAACCAGGAGGTCGGCCCGCAAAAGCCGGCAGTGAAGGATGGAACCCAAAACCGCTCTTGCGGCCCTTCATAACGAGTTCGTCGCGCCAAGTGCGACGCCTGTGCGCGCCCCGGAACCCTCCGAGGGCGCTAAAGTCGTTCCGGCCCAGGCCGAGCCGGCGCCGCCCGTCGACAACGGTCCGCTGCCGAGCGACCTGCGTCTGGTGATCGAGCAGGACGGCGACTCGGGTGAATACATCTACAAGACCGTGGATCGCCGCACCGGCGAGACGCTCAACCAGTATCCGCGCGAGCAGATCCTGAAGCTGCGTCTGGCCGAGGCCTACCACTCTGGTGACGTGTTCGACGGCAAGGCCTAGTTCGGCGAGCCCTTCTGAGCGCTGCGTTTCCGGCGTTCTAGGGGAGGGTGCGACGGCGGGCCGCAGGGGTAAATGGATATGGTTTATATCTGTTAACCATAATCTTACTTTCTGAACCCAATCTCGGCGGCGAACAGATCGCTCGCCGAATCGCGAGCGGTCGCAACCAACGGCAAAATCGCCGATCGGAGGCCGCGCATGACGCTGAGCGTCAACACGAACCAGCCCGCGCTGATCGCGCTGCAGAACCTGAACCGCACCAACGAGTCGATGCAGTCGACCCAGACCCGCATCAACACGGGCGAGTCGATCTCGACGGCCAAGGACAATGCGGCGATCTGGTCGATCGCTCAGGACCAGCGCGCCGACATGAGCGCGCTCGGCGCAGTCAAGATGAGCCTGGATCGCGCGACGTCGATCGCCGACGTGGCCCTGGCTGGCGGCGAGTCGGTCTCGGATCTGCTCAAGCTGATGCGCGAGAAGGTGGTCGCGGCCAAGGACACCTCGCTGTCCAGCACCTCGCTGCAATCGCTGAACGCCGACTTCCAGGGGCTTCTGAAGAACCTCGGTCAGGTGGTGACGTCGGCGGTGTTCGACGGCGCGAACCTGCTGGATGGCAGCCAGGCTGCCGACATGACCTTCCTGGCCGACGCTGACGCCGCCCAGGCCATCACCCTGACCCTGCAGAACCTGACGCTGGGCGGTCCGATCAACTCGCTGCAGGTCGGCGACGACATCCTGACGCCGGCCAACGCTACGGCTGTCCTGGCGCGCCTGGACGACACGATGAAGGCGGTGAACCAGGCCGTCGGCAATATCGGCACCCAGGCCAAGCAGATCGAGGCGCATAACACCTTCGTGGGCCGGCTGACTGACGTGCTGGAGACGGGCGTCGGCAATCTGGTGGACGCGGACCTCGCCAAGGAAAGCGCGCGCCTGCAGGCTCTGCAGGTGAAGCAGCAGCTGGGCGCGCAGGCCCTGTCGATCGCCAACAGCGCGCCGCAGATCATTCTGTCGCTGTTCAAGGGCTAAAGCTAGGTTAGCTCGCCCCGGCGGGCTAAGCTTACGCAACGCCAACCGAGGATTCGGCGACGAGCATGATCGAGCTGCGCGACTTGCGGGACGAGGACGAAGGCGTTCTTTTTCAGTGGCGTTCCGAACCCGAGGTCGACCGCTGGATGTCGGACGCCGAGCTGCCCAGCCATGCGGCTCACGCCGCTTGGTTTCAGGCCTTGCGGACCGATCCCAACATGCGCGGCTGGATGATCACCCGCGCCGGCGCGCCTATGGGCCTTCTGACCCTGACCGGGCTCAAGAGCCATCATCGGCGCGCCAGCTGGCACTGGTTCCTGGGGTCGGCCGAGGCGCGGGGCAGGGGCGTGGGACGCGCCGCCCAGGTGCTGGGTCTGGATCGCGCCTTCGGCGAGCTGGGTCTGCACAAGGTGTTCGCCGAGGTCATGGCCGACAATGACGCCGCTCTGAAGGCGCAGTCGTCCGCGGGCTTCCGCCGTGAGGGGTATCTGCGCGGCCACGTGCTCAAGGGCGGCCAGCCGCGCGACGTCGTGCTGCTGGGCATCCTGGCCGACGAGTGGGCCGAGCTGCGCGAAGATGCGCGCCGCGCGCTTTCGGACGCCAATCTCATCGCTGCCTAACGTCGTTTAACGCCAAGTCTTAACGAGTCGTCAGCGATCCTCAGGCAAAGGTACCAGCGGGGAACTTCGGGTTCCGCACGGGACAGGTCGTGATCAGCTTAGATTCCAGTCTTTTGCTCGGCTACTACCAGGCCCGCGCGGGCGTGGGCGCCGCTGCGTCTGGAGCAGCTGCCGTCTCGAGCTCGAAGTCCAAGGCCGTGGTGCCGTCCGCGCCGTGGCTCAGCGCCGCCACGCCCGAGCCCAGTGAGCTGGTTCGCACGGCCCTGGCGGGTCGCAAGTTCGTCGATGAAGACGCCAACAGCTCCAGCCTCAAGGGCGTCAGCGCCGACTACAAGAAGCTGTTCGCCACCTATCAGGCGCTGAACACTCTGTCGGCCGTCGCGGCGCGCGCCGCGGAGAAGGGCGTCACCGAAAGCGAGATCTCGCGCCTGCAGAAGGCGTTGATGAAGGGGCTGACCGAGGTCGGCGCCTACGTCCAGAACATGTCGCTGGATCAGGGGCGTCTGACGACCGGCTCGGTCGCGACCTCGAGCAAGAGCACCGTGGGTGTTCCCAAGGCGACCTACACATACGTCACCGACACCATCCATAGCGGCCAGATGGACGAGGAAGTCGCCAAGTTCAAAGGCGACGTCTCGTTCACCGTCGCCGTGAAGAGCTTCGGCGAGACCACGAACCTCAAGATGGACCTGTCCGAAATGGGCGCGACGCCCCGGACCATGTCCAACGTCGTCAGCTTCATGAACGACAAGCTGAAGGACGCCGGCTTCCGCACGACCTTCGCCCTGCAACGCACGCCGGGCGCGGAGCGCACGGTCCAGGTGGCGGGCAAGCCCGTGACCCTGCCGGCCACGGGCGATGACTTCGCGCTGCGCGTCAATGGCGACTCGGCCGAGGAGCTGACCTTCACCGCGCCGACCACGGCGCCGGCGGTCTACGTCACCACCAAGGCCGGCGACCCGGATCCTGACAAGAACGCGCTGACCGATGACGGCGTTTTCGAAACGACCCTGACCAAGTACAGCGCGGCCGGGACCGGCGGTGGCGTCAATGCCGGCGCGCCCGGCGGCAAGGTGTTCTCCGAGACGCTGCAAGGCACGATCTCGACTGTCCGCAAGTCGATCACCGGCCCGGACGGCTCGGTCTACATGCTGGCCGACGTCGGCACGGAGGTCGACGGCAAGGTCGATATCAACGGCCAGCCGATCAAGGGCGAGAGCGATGTCGCCCTGCTGAAGTACGACAGCGCCGGCCATCTGCTCTATGCGCGCAGCCTGGGTGCGACCGACCAGGCCAGCGGCCTGTCGCTGGCGGTGGCCGACGACGGCAGCGTCGCGGTGGCCGGCTCGGTCAGCGGCCGTCTGGCCGGGGCCGTCAACGGTCCTATCAACAACGGCGACACCTCGACCCTGACCGACAGCTTCGTCACCCGCTACGCCGCCAATGGCGATGAGCAGTGGACGGTGCGTCGCGGCGGCCTGCAGGAGGACGAGGCCACCGCCCTGGCCTTCGGCTCGGACGGCGTTCTGTATGTCGGCGGCCGTAGCAAGTCGGACCTGCCCAACTCGGTGGGAACCGACCCCAGCGGCGGCTGGGACGCCTATCTGACGGCCTTCGCCGCCGATTCCAGCGGCCAGCCCAAGGCGCTGTTCACCCAGAAGTTCGGCACCACCGAGAACGACTCCGTCACCGACATCGTCGTCAACGGCTCGCAGGTGATCGTCGGCTCCAAGGAAAACGGCTCGGCCAAGCTGCGCAGCTTCGATGTCGCGCCGGGCGTGGTGACCGAAAACGTCACCCAGCTGAACCAGTACGGCGCCTACGAGACCGTGCCGGTGACCTATACCAAGACCGCCACGGCCACCGCGGGCGCGACGCGCGACCTCGGCTCGCTGAAGGGCGGTGAGCTGGTCGGTCTGAAGATCGATGGCGGCCAGCTCTATGTCGGCGGCTATACCTCCAACGGCGCGCTGTCGATCGGCGGGACCAAGGCTGCGGCTTCGGGCGGCTCGGACGCCTTCGTCGGCCGCGTGGCGCTGAATCTGTCGGACACCAGCGCCGACGCCCTGACCTATTATGGCGGCTCCGGCGACGACACCGTCACCGGCATGGCCGTCGTCAATGGCCAAGCCTATCTGGTCGGTTCCGCCGGCGCCAACCTGGACGGGCAGACCACGGTCGGGACCAAGGACGGCTACGTCGCCCAGATCGACGTCGGCACGGGCAGTGTCGCCTGGAGCCAGCGCCTGACCGGCAAGGACGGTTATGCGACCCCCAGCACCGTGGCGGTGTCGGGCGGCGGCGCGTCCAGCCTGGACCTCTTTGGCCTGCCCAGCGGCAAGATGGACTTCACCCAGTCCGACCGCCTCGTCTCGGCGACCACGGCCCGGGCGGGCGACACCTTCCAGATCCGCACCCGCGAGCGCGGCAACCTGACCACGATCACCATCGAGGCCAAGGACACGCTGGAGACCCTGGCCGACAAGATCAAGAAAGCCTCGGGCTATCGCGCCAAGGTCGAGGTCGCCAGCAATGGCAACAGCCGCGTGCTGAAGATCAGCCCGGCCTCGAACACCTCGACCATCGAGATCGTCGCCGGCAAGGGTGGCACCGACGTCCTGGAATCGCTGGGCCTGGCGGGCGGCGTCGTGCGCGCCACCAAGACCGACGGCGGCAAGACCGTCTCGGCCAATGGCGGCGGACCGGTCTACGGCCTGCAGCTGTCGCCGGAGTTGGACCTGACCTCGGAAGCAGGACGCAAGAACGCCACCATGGTGCTGACCCGCGCCATGTCCTCGGTCCGCACCGCCTATCGCGAGATCGCCGACACGGCGATGGGGGTCAAGCCCGCCAGCCAGACGTCGGGCAAGACCGATGGCACGGTGCCGAAATATCTGACCGCTCAGATCTCCAACTACCAGGCCGCGCTCAACCGCCTGACCGGCGGTTGACGGACCAATATGCCGGTTGACGCCGGATAAGGCGCGCAATGCGCCGCGTCGCGCTTGAAAGCGTCATCGACGCGTCGTAGCCAGAGGGCATGGAGTTTCTCAAAGATCGACGGGTCATCATCGCCGGCGGCGCCGGCTTGGCGCTCGTGGCTGGCCTGGGCATCGCCGTGGCCCTGATGACGGGTCATGACAAGAAGGCCCCCGAGGCGCCGCCCGCCTCGCGCGGCGGCCTGATCGTCGAAACCGGTCGCGACGACGACACCAAGCTCGATCCGGCCCGCCCGCTGCGCTGCTTCGTCGGCGGCGCCTTCGTCGGCGAGATCACCCTGGCCGAATGCGCCAAGAAGAACGGCGTCGCCACCGGCGCCCTGGACGTCGGCGTCGACGAGACCGGCGCCTTGGCCGCCGCTGATCAGGCCGGCACCGTCCTCACGCCGCTGCCGCCGACTCCTGCCGTTTCCGCGCCCGTCGCGCCGCCGGTCGCCGCCCCCAGCGCGCCGAGCGCTCCCAGCACGCCGCTGGCTGCCTGCTGGCGCTATGCCGGCAGCGAATGGCGTCGCCTGCCGGGCGAGATCACCCTGAGCGCCTGCGCCCAGCAACTGTTCGGCGGTCGTTGCGAACGCCCAGGCGGCGCCACCTACGGCCGCTGGGGCGAGGAGACGCTCCGCCTCGTTCCGGGGCGCGTCGAGATCTCGTCGGACAACCGAAGCTTCCACACTGCGTTCGATCAAGGCGCAAACTGCTCTATCCCGAACGCCGGTTAGGATTTATAAGTGTAATCCATGAAGACGCCTGTTCTCGCCGCCGCCGTCCTGCTCACCGTCTCGAGCCTCGCGCTCGCAGGCTGCGAAAAGCAGACCAAGCCGCCCTTCGAGACGGGGGTCTGCTTCCACGTGGCGACCAACAAGGATGGGTCTCTGCGCTACAATCCCGTGGCTCGCAACGTGCCGACGATGGAAGAGTGCGCCGGCACGCTGGAGGGCATGCGTCAGCGCTTCATCCGCATGGGCAGCCCTAGCCGCTCGATGGTCGGATCCTATCAGGGCTCCTTCCTGTTCATCGAGAAGGAAGGCATCCTGCTGGGCCAGACCTATGAGGGACCGCGCTACATGTCGCTGGTTCCGACGGGTGACGGCCGCCTGGCCCCTCCCGGCGCCATTCGCCGCGAGCCCTAAGCTTCGGGATAAGGCGGGGGGCGGTTCGTCCGTCCACAGCCCTCTTTGGCACCCGACCGGTCGTCCACAAGAACGTATTGGGAACAAAACTTGCGCCCCCTTTGAGCTTTCGTTAACGTCTCGCTCCAGATTCCGGCGCAAGGGTCGCCGGGCGAGAGCGAGAACAAGCGAATGGCGGGCAGCGTCAACAAGGTCATCCTGGTCGGCAACCTCGGGGCCGATCCCGAGATCCGCAGCCTGGGTTCGGGCGACCGCGTCGCCAATCTCCGCATCGCCACCTCGGAAACCTGGCGCGACCGCAACAGCGGCGAGCGCAAGGAAAAGACCGAGTGGCACCGCGTGGTCATCTTCAACGACAACCTGGTGAAGGTCGCCGAGCAGTACCTGCGCAAGGGCTCGACCGTCTACATCGAGGGCGCGATCCAGACCCGCAAGTGGACCGACAACACCGGCGCCGAGAAGTACTCGACCGAAATCGTCCTGCAGAAGTTCCGCGGTGAACTGACCATGCTGGGCGGCCGTGGCGACAGCGCCGGCGCCTCTTCGGGCGGTGGCGACGACAGCTACGGCGGCGGCTATTCGGGCGGCGGTGGCGGCGGCTCCAGCTTCGGCGGTGGCGGCGGTCAGCGCAGCCAACCCAGCGGTCCGCGTGAGAACTTCTCGGCCGACCTGGACGACGAAATTCCGTTCTAGGCGACAGCCTGACGAAGAAGTGGACAGTCGCCGGCCAAGCCGACGACGACTGTCCACGGGGGCGAGCGGCGGGCGATCCGGAAACGGTCGCCCGCCGCTTTCATTTGAGGTTGCGGCTCACCAGAGTACGCCGTCGACCGGCTTCAGGGGCTGGGGCGCTGGGGCGCCGATAGCCTCCAGCAGATCGATCTCGATCGTCTGGCACATGGCCGTCATCGGGACGTCGTGGACGGTGTTGGCGAACGGGTCGACCAGGTCGTCGCCGATGCGCAGCACTGCCAGGAACATCAGGCCGATCAGGGTCGAGCCGATCGGCGTGGCCCAGCCCAGGGTCTCGACCAGTCCCACAGGCAGCAGGACGCAGAACAGCCGGGCGAAGAACTCTGGAAAGCTGCGGTACTGGGCCGGCAACGGCGTATTCTTCAGCCGTTCCATGCCGCCTTGAGCATTGGCGATGTCGATCATCACGCGCTCAAGCTGGGCCTGTTGGATGGTGTCGATGCGCTGCTCGCGAGCCGCCTCGGCGATCAGGCGCGCCACGCCGTCCAGCAGTCCGTTGGCCGGGTTCTGGCGACGCAGGGCGTCGTCAGCCTCGTCCGCGCTGAGCAGGCGTCGCACATCCGCCGATGGATCCGTCCGGCGCAGCTGGTTACGGAGGGCGTGAGCATAGGCGATCTGCCGCACGACGATGTCGCGTTTCAGGCTTTCCGAACGCGCGTCGCCGTGGCCCAGGAAGGCGACGACCGCCCGCGCCAGGCTGCGTGAGGCGTTGATCAGAGAGCCCCACAGGACCCGTCCTTCCCACCAGCGCTGATAGGCGGAGTTGACCCGGAAGCCCAGGAACAGCGCCAGTCCTGTACCGAAAAGCGTGACGGGTAGGGACGGCGCCTGGTGGGGCGATGAGGTCAGATAATAGACCGTAACCGCCACGTCCCACACGAACAGCGCCGCCAGCACCCGCCATACGCCGACGAAGGTGCGGCGTATGCGCGGCGTGCCCAGAGGGATCATCACGCCCTCCACATGGCGGCCATGTGGTCGCGCATATAGGTCGACACGGGCCTTAATCGAGTGCGTGGTCATTCGAGGCCAGCCAGTGCTGGACGCCCACCAGGCCGACGATCAGGGCGGCCTTGATCAGGGCCGAATGTACGGCCGGGCCGAGGTCCGGCAGGCTCTGCAGGACCAGGCCTCCCAGGATCAGCACCGCGCCATAGATCGGCAGCATCTCGATATCGGTCCAGCTCAGCCGTTCTTCTTCGCGGCGTGTGGCGGTCGTGATCATGAGGGTGTCTCCATCCAGAAATCAGGGTGCGTCGCGAAGACGGTGAAGCTGTCTTCGCATTCGCAAAAAAGGATTGGAGCCCATTCCGACTTCGTCAATCGATCGAATGTCTGGGAAACTCAGTCTTTCGCTATCGTCAATAATGAGACTTCATGAGACGAGAAATGTGAACCCGTGTGTCTGCACTAAATTCCAACAGATAAATTTTGTAACGATCGATTGGTGATTTGCGACTTGTTCTATTGAGGATCAATCATAGCTTCCCGCCATGCCGGACAGGTTCACTGAAATATCATCGTTTGTCCAAGTCGCTGCGACGGGAAGCTTGACGTCAGCTGCTCGATCCATGGGTTTGTCGCTCGGTGCAATCAGCCGGCGATTGACCCAGCTGGAGGCGCGGCTTGGGGTGACATTGCTGCATCGCACCACGCGATCGGTCGTGCTGACCGACCGTGGGCGGCAGTTCTTCCAACGCGCGTCGCACCTGCTGACCGAGCTTGAGACGGCCGAGCAGGAGGTCGCCAACGACGCGGACATCCTGGCGGGGCCCTTGCGGATCATCGCCGGCATGGAGTTCGGCCGGCGACGACTGGCGCCGCTGCTGCAGGAGTTCCGGCTACTGCATCCCGAGCTGCGGGTTCACCTCGACGCGGTCCAGCATGACGCCAGGCTGGTCGAGGGCGGCTATGACCTGGCGATCTGGGTCGGAGACCTGCCGGATTCCAGCCTGATCGTCCGGCGACTGGCGCCGAACCGGCGGGTGATCTGCGCTGCGCCCGACTATCTACGACGCCGCGGCGCGCCGCGGAACCTGAGTGATCTCGTACGCCACGACTGCATCGTGGTCGGCTCGTCCGAGGCCGACCGCTGGCGGCTGGCCGACGGTCAGTCGATCAAGCTGCGTCATCCGCTGACGACCAACGATCTGGCGCTGGCTCATGCCTGGGCGGTCGGCGGCGCCGGCCTGGCGGTGAAGTCGCTGTGGGACGTGGAGGACGAGCTGCGCAACGGCGAGCTGGAAGTGGTCCTGCCGCACCTGGCGCTGCCGGAAAGCGCGGTCAACGCCGTCTATCCCCGCAGCCGCGACGCGGCGGCCAAGGTGCGCGCCTGCATCGGCTTCCTGGCCGACAAGCTCAAGGCGGCCGCGCCGGTGGCTAGAGCATTTTTCGAGCGAAGCGGATCCCGTTCACGTGAAGAAAAATGCGTCAAAACAAAAGACTAGAGCTCACGGGCTGACGGACTCAGATCGTGAGCTCTAGAGCAGCGCCGCAGGATCGCCCCATCGATAGCGCACGACGTCGACCTGGCGGCCGCCCGGCGCGACTTCGTCATAGCGTGCGACCTCGACGCCGCCCTTGCGCTCGTAGAAGTCCAGCGCTGCGGCGTTCGGCGCGTAGACCTCCAGGTGCAGTGGCGCGGCCGCATGATCTTCGACCAGCCAGAGGGCCACGCCGGCCAGCAGGGCCGTGCCCAGCCCGCCGCCCTTGCGCTCGGGCGCGACGTGCAGATTGTCCAGCAGGGCGCCGACCTCTGGCTTCAGTCGGAATGAGGCATAGGCCAGGCCCAAGGGCGTCGCGCCGTCCATCGCCGCCAGGATCAGATCCTGGCTTGGCTGGAAATCGGCGAACCGCGCGCGCCACGACGCTCGCGAGACTGCAGCCAGCTCCGAGTCCAGGTAGCTGTCTCCATAGAGCCCGCGATAGGCGATCTGGCGGCTGCGCGTATGAAGATCGGCGATCGCATCCGGATCACCATGGGATGTGTCGAGTCGGACCAGCGCAGGCGTCATCCGTTGACTAGGCGACACTTCATGACGTCGAGGCAAGCTGTCGTGCCTGGTATGATGTCCGGGAAGTCGCCAGATCGCTGTCCGATTGTCTGAAATCTCGCCAAGGCCGTCGAACGGAAAGCGGTGTCATTGGAAATATTTGCCGAATTCTCTTGTTGATGACGGGAACGCGAAGCGCCAGTGGACGCGTTCTTGGGCGAGGTGCTACTGAGGCCACGGATATTGCACTGCGGGATCACGACGAAGCAGCGCTGTTCCAAGGCGAGACGCCCCGACAGAGGGCGCGGCCTTCTTCACTTATCGCAGGGTGAGAATGAAAATGCCGGTTGAGACGCTGACCAAGGCTCGGTGGGTCTATGCTTTCGGTGGGGGCGGCGCGGATGGCGACGCCTCGATGAAGAACCTCCTCGGGGGGAAGGGCGCCAATCTCGCGGAGATGTCGGCCCTGGGCCTGCCGGTGCCGCCAGGCTTTACGATCACCACCGAGGCCTGCGTTCACTACTATTCGAACGGCAAGCAGTACCCGGCCGAGCTGGCTCAACAGGTCGCTGCCGGCCTGGCCAAGGTCGAGGAGATCACGGGTAAGACGTTCGGCGACGTCACCAACCCGCTGCTGGTCTCGGTGCGCTCGGGCGCCCGGGCCTCGATGCCGGGCATGATGGACACGGTGTTGAATCTCGGCCTCAACGACGCCACCGTCGAAGGCCTGGCCAAGCTGTCGGGCGACCGGCGCTTCGCCTATGACAGCTATCGCCGCTTCATCCAGATGTACTCGAACGTCGTGCTCGACCTGGAGCACCACATGTTCGAGGAGATCCTGGACGACCACAAGGATCGCCTGGACGTCCATGTCGACACCGGCCTCACCGCCGACGACTGGGCCGACGTGATCAAGGACTACAAGGCCGCCGTCCAGGAGCAACTGGGCAAGCCGTTCCCGCAGGACGCTCAGGAGCAGCTGTGGGGCGCCGTCGGCGCCGTGTTCGCCAGCTGGATGAACGACCGCGCCAAGTTCTATCGCCGCATGCACGACATCCCGGAAAGCTGGGGCACGGCCGTCAACATCCAGTCGATGGTGTTCGGCAACATGGGCGACACCTCGGCGACGGGCGTGGCCTTCACCCGCAATCCGTCGAACGGCGACAACCGCCTCTATGGCGAGTTCCTGATCAACGCCCAGGGCGAGGACGTGGTGGCGGGCATCCGCACGCCGCAATCGCTGACCAAGGCCGCCCGCGAGGAGATGGGCGACGTCGCCCCCTCGATGGAAGAGGCGATGCCGGAGGTGTTCGCCCAGTTCAAGTCGGTGGTCGAGACGCTGGAGCGTCACTATCGCGACATGCAGGACATCGAGTTCACGGTGGAGCAGGGCGTGCTCTACATGCTGCAGACCCGCAACGGTAAGCGCACCGCCAAGGCCGCGCTGAAGATCGCGGTCGACATGGCGGCCGAGGGCGTGATCACCAAGGAAGAAGGCATCGGCCGCGTCGAGCCGGCCTCGCTGGACCAACTGCTGCACCCGACCATTGATCCGGCCGCCCATCGCGACGTGATCACCACCGGCCTGCCGGCCTCGCCCGGCGCGGCGACCGGCAAGATCGTGTTCGACAGCGATGCGGCCGAAAAGGCCGCCGCCAATGGCGAGTCGGTCATCCTGGTGCGCGAGGAAACCTCGCCCGAGGACATTCACGGCATGCACGCCGCTCGCGGCATCATCACCGCCCGCGGCGGCATGACCAGCCATGCCGCGGTCGTGGCGCGCGGCATGGGCCGGCCTTGCGTCTCCGGCGCCGGCGACGTGTCGATCTTCGCCAAGGAAGGCCTGTTCCGCGTCCGTGGGCGCGAGTTCAAGACCGGCGAGATCATCACCATCGACGGTTCGACCGGCGAGATCCTGGCCGGCGCGCCACGCATGATCGAGCCCGAGCTGACCGGCGACTTCGCCACCCTGATGGGCTGGGCCGACCAGGTCCGCCGCCTGAAGGTGCGCGCCAACGCCGAGACGCCGCTGGACGCCAAGACCGCCCGGCAGTTCGGCGCCGAAGGCATCGGCCTGTGCCGCACCGAGCACATGTTCTTCGACGACACCCGGATCGCCGCCGTGCGCGAGATGATCCTGGCCGACGACGAGAAGGGTCGCCGCACGGCCCTGGCCAAGATCGCGCCGTTCCAGAAGGCCGACTTCGTCGAGCTGTTCACGATCATGGAGGGCCTGCCGGTCACGATCCGCCTGCTGGATCCGCCGCTGCACGAGTTCCTGCCGCACACCGAGGAAGACGTCGAGGCCGTGGCCAGGGCGACGGGCTTGGACGCCGCCAAGCTGCTGCGCCGCGCCAAGGAGCTGCACGAGACCAACCCGATGCTGGGCCACCGCGGCTGCCGCCTGGGCGTGTCGTATCCCGAGATTTACGAGATGCAGGTCCGCGCCATCCTCGAGGCCGCCTGCGAAATCGCCAAGTCGGGCAAGGCTGCTCCGGTTCCTGAGATCATGCACCCGCTGGTCGCCAAGGGCGAGGAGATGAAGTACCTGCGCGACCTGACCGACCGCGTCGCCAAGGCGGTGCTGGAAGAGCAGGGCGTGGCGCTGGAATACACCGTCGGCACCATGATCGAGCTGCCCCGCGCCGCCTTGCGGGCCGGCGACCTCGCTGAAAACGCCGCGTTCTTCAGCTTCGGCACCAACGACCTGACGCAGACGACGTTCGGCATCAGCCGCGACGACGCCGGCAAGTTCCTGGGCGCCTATATCGACAAGGGCATCTTCGAAAAGGACCCCTTCGTCAGCCTCGACCAGGAGGGCGTGGGCGACCTGATCCGCATCGCCGCCGAGCGCGGTCGCGCGGCCCGTCCGGACGTCAAGCTGGGCATCTGCGGGGAGCATGGCGGCGATCCGGCCTCGATCAGCTTCTGCGAAACGGTCGGCCTAGACTACGTGTCGTGCTCGCCCTACCGGGTGCCGATCGCCAGGCTGGCGGCCGCTCAAGCGGCTCTGGCCAACAAGGGCTAGATCATAAGGGCCTCATGCTGGACAGCATGGGGCCCTTTCCCTATCCGGGGTCTTCGAGACACTCGGGGGACTTCATGGCCTATCTGCGCTGGCGCCGGTTCACGGAACTGGCTTCGCTCGACCGTCCGTGGCTGGGTGAGCTGTTCATGCGCAAGCGGGGCAAGCCGATCATCGCCGCCCCGGTCGAGAAGTGGGACGCCGAGTACCAGGACGGGATCTATGACCGCCTGAGCCGTTCCGAGCAGCGCCACCATCACCGTCTGCTGGCGGCCATGATCGCCGACCGGTGGCCCAATCCGCGCGTGCTGGAGATCGGGGCGGGCGAGGGGGTGTTCTACGAGGCGCTGCGCGCCCACCGCCCGGCCCGTTATGTCGGGGTCGACTTCTCCAAGCCGGCCATCGAGCGCGGCGAGATGCGCCTGGCGCCCGAAATCGCCATCGGCGAGGTCAAGATGCTGCTGGGCGACGGCCGCACCTTCGCCACCGACGAGACCTTCGATGTCGTGGTGTTTTCAGAATGTGTCGAGCATCTGGGCGAGGTCGAGGACCTGATCGCTCACTACGCTCCGAATCTGAAGCCCGGCGGCGCGATCGGCCTGACCATGTGGCTGGCGCTCAAGCCGCTACGCCTGTGGCATCGCCTCAAGGCCATGGGCCCGGTGCTGGACGAGGCGGTGATTAACACGCCCTGGGGCGGCGGCTGGCTGGTCGCGGTCACGCAACCGAAGAGCAAATAGAAAACCGCCCCGAGGCTGGGAGGGAAAGCCTCGGGGCGGTTCGACGGCTGACCAGGCCGCCCGCCCTGGGGGAGGGCGCGAGCGGCGAAACAGGGTCAGCCGTGCAGCTTCACCGCCGTCTCGGCGATCTTGCGGCCTTGGTAGCGGGCGCCGACCAGTTCGTTCTCGGTCGGCTGGCGCGAGCCGTCGCCGCCGGCGATGGTCGTGGCGCCGTAGGGGCTGCCGCCGGTGATCTCGTCCAGGGTCATCTGGCCCGCATGGCCGTAGTCCAGGCCCACCACCACCATGCCGAAGTGCAGCAGGTTGGTGATGATCGAGAACAGGGTGGTCTCCTGGCCGCCGTGCTGGGTGGCGGTCGAGGTGAAGGCCCCGCCGACCTTGCCGTTCAGCGCGCCCTTGGCCCACAGGCCGCCGGCCTGGTCGAGGAACGCCGCCATCTGCGAGCTCATCCGGCCAAACCGCGTGCCCACGCCGACGATGATAGCGTCGTAGTCGGCCAAGTCCTCGATCTTGGCGATCGGAGCCTCCTGGTCGAGCTTGAAGTGCGCCTTCTGGGCGACCTCCAGCGGCGCGGTCTCCGGAACCCGCTTGATGTCGACGGCCGCGCCGCCTTCGCGGACTCCCTCGGCCACCGCCTTGGCCATGGTCTCGATGTGGCCGTACGACGAGTAATAGAGAACCAGAACCTTGGCCATGAGGGCCTCCGTGAAGTGAATGTCGGGTTAGAAGGTCGGACGCGAGGCTAACGGTTCCTCGCGTCCGTTTCTTGTAAGCTTAGGCGGCGTCGACCAGCACCAGCTCGGCGTCTTCCAGGGCGGTGACGGTGATGACGTCCTCGTCCTTGATGCCGGCGCCGTCGCGGGCGTTCAGCTTGACGCCATTGACCTCGACCACGCCGACGGCCGGGACCAGATAGCCGCTACGATCCTTGCCCAGGGCGTAGGTCGTGCTTTCACCGGCCTTCAGCGTCGCGCCCAGAACGCGGGCGTCGGTGCGGATCGGCAGGGCGTCGACATCGTCCTTGAAGCCCGAAGCCAGGGTCACGAACTTGCCCGAGCGGTCGCCCTTGGGGAACGGCTTGGCGCCCCACGACGGCGCGGCGCCGAAGGTCTTGGGCTCGATCCAGATCTGGAAGATCCGGGTGGTTTCCGGCTCGAGATTGTACTCCGAGTGACGGATGCCCGTGCCCGCGCTCATCACCTGGACGTCGCCAGCCTCGGTGCGGCCCTTGTTGCCCAGGTTGTCCTGGTGGGTGATCGCGCCGTCGCGGACGTAGGTGATGATCTCCATGTCGCTGTGCGGGTGCGGCGGGAAGCCGGTGTTGGGGGCGATCTCGTCGTCGTTCCACACCCGCAACGCGCCCCAGTTCATGTTCTTGGGGTCGTAGTAGCTGGCGAACGAGAAGTGGTGCTTGGCGTTCAGCCAGCCGTGGTTGGCGCCGCCGAGAGCGTCAAAGGGTCTGCGATCGATCATGGCTCTAACCTTTCTGTCTTCGAGAGAGCGCCGCGTCGGCGCGTCCTGTTGAGGAAGAAGATAGGCGTCGGCCGAAATTCTTAAATGGAAACTGTTGAAACCTATCGTTTCCAAAACTACGCTTCTTCCATGTCCAAGCTTCCCGATCTCGAAGGCCTCGCCGTGTTCGCCAAGGTGGTGGAGCTGCGCTCGTTCGCCGCCGCCGCCGAGGATCTCGCCATGTCCAAGGCCACCGTCTCCAAGGCCGTTACCCGGCTGGAGGAGCGCCTGGGCGCGCGCCTGTTCAACCGCACCTCGCGCCGCCTGGCCCTGACCGACGCCGGCCAGTCCCTGGTCGAGCGCGCGACGCGCGTGCTGGCCGAGGCTCAGGCCGCAGAGGAGGAGGCCTCGCACCAATCGTCGGCCCCGCGCGGCGTGGTGCGGATCGCCGTGCCGATGTCGCTGGGCATCACCACCCTGGGTCCCGTGCTGCCCGGGTTCTTCGAAGCCTATCCGGAGGTCTCGGTCGACCTGCATCTGTCGGACGCCACCGTCGACCTCGTCGGCATGGGCTTCGACATGGCCCTGCGCGTGGCCGACCTTCCCGACAGCTCGCTGGTCGCCCGCCGGCTGCGCGCAGTGAAGCGTCACGTCGTGGCCTCGCCAGCCTATTGGGACGCACACGGCCGCCCTGCGCATCCGGCCAACCTCGCCGAACACCGCGGCGTCACCTACGGCCATCAGGCCTCGCCCGAGACCTGGCGCTTCAAGCGCGCCGCCCACGAGGAGACCTCGATCCGCCCGAGATCGGTAATCCGCGCCAACAACGGCGACGTCCTGGTGCCGTCATTGATCGCCGGCGTCGGCGTGGCCGTGCTTCCCGACTTCATCGTCGGCCCGGCCATAGCGGCGGGGCAGCTGGAGGAGGTCCTGATCGACTGGACTGCGACCCCGATCGCGCTGCACCTGGTCATGCCGCCGGGCGGCCCCAGGCCGGCGCGGGTGGAGGCGCTGGCGGCCTACCTGACCAAGGCGCTGGGGGCGAGAGGCTAGGGGGCGGACGCACACGGCGTCGCCGGCGGTTCCGCAGACACCCCAACTCCTGAGGCGTTCAGCCCATTGGTCGCTAGCAGCCGTCGGCTCGTCGCCCTAAAAGGAAGAAGGCGAACCGCGACGGCGCGCTGGCGATGTGAAAGTCAGCGCTTGATCGAGCAGTATGGATGGTCCGACGCGGCGACCAGGGCCTTCGCGCCGCACGCGCGCGCCGGTCATATTCCTGGCCGGGTCGTCGCCCAGCATCGCGACGGATATGAGGTGGTGACCGACGAGGGGGCGTTGCGGGCCAAGTCTTCGGGCCGCCTGTTTCACGAAGCGCGGGAAGTCGATCATCCGGCCGTCGGCGACTGGGTGGCGCTGTCGCCGGGCGTCGAAGACACCGCGACGATTCACGCCATCTTGCCGCGCCAGAGCGCTTTCGTTCGCCGGGCGGCCGATAGCGTCCAGACCCTTCAGGTCGTCGCCGCCAATGTCGACGTGGCTTTCGTGGTCACCTCGCTGAACGCCGATCTCAATCCGCGCCGGATCGAACGCTACCTCGCCGCCGCCTGGCAGAGCGGGGCGCGACCCGTGGTGGTGCTGACGAAAGCCGATCTGGCCGAAGATCAGCAAGGGCAGGTCGATGCGATCGCCGCTCTGGCGGCCGGCTGCCCGGTGCTGACGGTCTCCGCGCGGCGCGGCCAGGGTCTGGACGCCCTGCTGGCCCAGGTGGCGCCGGGCGAAACCTGCGTGCTGGTCGGCTCGTCCGGCGTCGGCAAGTCCACTCTGGTCAACGCTTTCCTGGGCGAGGATCTCATGGCCACCCAGGCGATCCGCGAGACCGATGACCAGGGCCGCCACACTACCAGCCATCGCCAGCTTGTCCTGTTGCCCGGCGGCCGCCTCATCCTCGACACGCCTGGTATTCGCGAGGTGGGCCTGATCGACGCCGAGGAAGGCCTGGGCGTGGTGTTCGACGACATCGAGCGCTTGATCGAGACCTGCAAGTTCAACGACTGCGCCCATACCGGAGAGCCTGGCTGCGCCGTGCGGGGGGCTCTGGACAGCGGCGCGCTCGACCCCGCCCGGTGGGCCCACTTCAAGAAGCTCGGCGCCGAACTGGCGGCTATCGAAGCCAAGGCCGAACGCCTCGCCAAGGAGGCCGAACGCCGCCGCCTGGCCAAGCTTCAGAAGGCCTACCGCACCAGCAAGAAGGATGCGCGAGGCGGGGATTGAGCCGACAGGCGGTCCGACCGGTCAACAGTCGCTCCCGCAGATTTAGCGCTCGCTTACGGGCAAAGCGGGCTAGGTGGGAGTTTCCTGACTCAAGAGAGACGCCCATGCCCGCCTTCACCATCGTCACGACCACCGCGACCCAAGGCAGCGATGCGGCGGAAGTCAGCACCCTGAGCGACGACTTTTCCAACGAGAGCGAGGCCCTAGGCTATTCCCGGCGAATGGCCGAGGAAATGGTCGGCATGGCCCATCAGCTGTCGCTGGATTTCGACTTCAGCACCGTGGGTCTCTATGACGGCGATCTGATCGACGAAGAGGTCGACCCGTCGCACGTCGCCTTCCTGGGCGCGTGGGTCCTGGACGAAGAGGGTGTCGCCTTCATCGGCGCGGACGAGTTTCGCGAAGGCGAGACTGGGGCCGAAGCGCCCTAGCTCGCCAAAGTCTGGCGCCGCCCATCAGTACGCGGTCGAGGGAGCCTGCCTGGCAGGTCTCCCTCATCCCGCCCGCATCGTCCACAGCTCCAGATCCTTCTCGCGCCCGATCAGCGCCAGGCCGGACGCGATCGACTCGAACTCGCCGCCGCTCTCGATCTTCTCCGCCCCGAAGCGGCGGAGGAAGATGTCGCGGACGGCGGGGACGAAGGAGCTGCCGCCGGTAAGGAAGACGCGGTCGACGCCGGCTTCGGTGAGGCCGGCGCTGTCCAGGGCCTGGGCGACGGCGGTCTCGATGGCGGTCAGTTCGGGCTGGATCCAGGCCTCGAACTCAGTGCGCTGGACGGGCTTCTCGATGTGGACCGAGCCGGCCTCGAAGCGGAAGGTGGCTTCCGTCTGGCTGGACAGCGCTTCCTTGAGGGCCGAGACCGAGCGGTAGAGGGCGTAGCCGTGGTTGCCGTCCAGCACCTCGATCAGGGCGGCGATCTTGTCGGGCTCGACGGCGGTGCGCTCCAGGGCGCGGATGTCGCGCATGTCCTTGGAGGCGCGCAGCAGGGCCAGTTGGTCCCAGCGGGCGAAGGCGGCGTAGTAGCGCTGTGGGATCGGCAGGCTGTTGGAGAACGAGCGGTACTCCGAGCCCTTGCCCAGCTCCGGCGAGACCAGCTGGTCGATGATCCGGTAGTCGAAGGCGTCGCCGGCGACGCCGACACCCGAACGCGACAGCGGGGTGGAGCGCAGCGTGCCGTCGGCGTCGCGCTCGAAGCGGACCAGCGAGAAGTCCGAGGTGCCGCCGCCGAAGTCAGCGACCAGCACGGTGGCGTCCTGCTTCAGCTGGCGGGCGAAGAAGAAGGCTGCGCCGACGGGCTCGTAGGCGTAGCGAATGTCGGAAAAGCCCAGGCGCTTGAAGGCTTCCTCGTAGCGGGAGAGGGCCAGGCCCTCGTTGGGCGAGGAGCCGGCGAAGGTCACCGGGCGGCCGACGATGATGCGCGGGGGCAGGGCGTCCAGCTGGCCGGCGGCGTGGTCCTTCAGGCGCAGCAGGAAAGCGGCCAGCAGGTCCTCGAACAGGTAGCGCTTGTTGAGGATGCGGGTCTCGGTGAAGGCCTGGGAGGCCGCGAAGGTCTTGAACGACTGGATGAACCGCGTCTCCAGCGGATCTTCCAGATACGACTCGATGGCCCACGGGCCGGCCTCGACGACGCGTTCGTTGACCCCGCCGCCCTCGCCCTGGACGCTGTGGAAGCTGAGCGCCGAGCGGAAGGCGAACAGGTCGCGGTTGTCCAGCTGGAAGCGGACCAGCTTGGCGGCGTCGTCGCCGAAGGTCAGCGACACGACAGTGTTGGTGGTGCCGAAGTCGACGCCGATGGTCGACGGCATAAGGGTGGCCGTCATTGCGGGCTCGATCATTCTGGGGAGGAGGGGCGAGCGTCGTACCGTCTCTCTGACGAAGGTCAAGTGACGAGCGCCTTAAGGCCGCATTTACCGTCCCGGCTGGACCCTTCGCGTCAACGGTCGGCGAACACGATTCGACCTGACACCGGTTTCTCCGGGTCTAGGGTGCAGGGGGAGTACGGCGATGAAGCTCGACGATCTGAAGATCTCGTCCAAGGTTCTGTTGCCGGCCGCCGTGCTGGCGATCGCGACCGTCGCCTGCGCGGGCCTCGGCGTCTGGCAGCAGAAGCGCGCGGATGCGGCGACGGAGGTGCTGGTCTCCCAGCGCTCGCCGGCCGAGATCCAGTCGGCCCGCTTCCTGCGTCGGATCAGCATGATGGGCTACGCGGCCCACAGGGTGGTGACCTATGACGGCGCCTCCGACCAGGCCAGCGCGGCGTCGAAGGAGCTGGACAAGGTCTATGCCGAGGGCGCCGAGAGCCTGGACAAGATCACTGCCGTCGATCCCTCGACCGCCGAGTACACCGCCGGCATCAAGACCAAGCTGGACGCGGCCTATGCCGACGCCCGTTCTGCCGCCGACCTAGGGCTGAAGAACGACGACGCCGGCGCGGCGGGCGTGCTGGCGCGGCTGGACCCGGCCATCGACGGCCTGGCCAAGGAGGGCAAGGCCTGGGGCGATGTCTACAACAAGGACACCGCCGCCATGGTCGAGAGCGCCAGCCAGTCGGCAAAGGCCGGCTCTTGGCTGACCCTGCTGTTTGGCCTGGGGGCGGCCGCCTGCGGCATGGGCTTTGCGCTCTATATCGGGTCGTTCAAGATCTCGCGGCCGGTGCGATCGCTGTCGCGGACTATGACAGGCCTCGCCGACGGCCAGCTGGACGTTTCGGTCGTCGGGGCAGGGCGTCAGGACGAGGTCGGGCTGATGGCCCGCGCCGTCCAGGTGTTCAAGGACAACGCCGTGGCTCTGCGCACGGCCCAGGCCGAGCAGGCCCGGGTCAGCGCTGCGTCCGACAGCGAACGGGCCCGCAGCGAGGCCGTGACCTCCGCCGCCGCGCGCGAGCAGGTCTTCGTCATGGAGCGGCTGGCCAATGCGTTGTCGCGGCTGTCGAACGGCGACCTGACCGTGCGGGTCACCGACGCCTTCCCCTCGGCCTATGAGGCTGTGCGGACCGACTTCAACGCCGCCATCGCCCAGCTGGACGAAGCCATGGGCGGCATCGTCGCCGTGGTCGGGGCGGTGGGCTCCAGCGCCGACGAGATCGCCGCCGCCGCCGACAACACCGCCCGCCGCAGCGAGCAGCAGGCCGCCAGCCTGGAAGAGACCGCCGCGGCCCTGGACGAGATCACCGCCACCGTGCGCCGCGCCTCGCAAGGGGCCGGCGAGGCCAGCCGCGTGGTCACCGCCACCCGCGCCGACGCCGAGACCTCCGGCCGCGTGGTGCGTGGCGCGGTGGCGGCCATGACCGGCATCGAGCAGTCTTCGGCTCAGATCAGCAACATCGTCGGCGTGATCGACGAGATCGCCTTTCAGACCAACCTCCTGGCCCTGAACGCCGGCGTCGAGGCCGCGCGCGCCGGTGACAGCGGCAAGGGCTTCGCGGTCGTCGCCCAAGAGGTGCGGGCCCTGGCCCAGCGCTCGGCCGACGCGGCGCGCGAGATCAAGAGCCTGATCGCCGCCTCGACCCAGCAGGTCGACGAGGGCGTGCGGCTGGTCGGCCAGACCGGCGAGGCCCTGGACGGCATCGTGCTGAAGGTCGGCGAGATCGACGCCTTGGTCTCGGAGCTGGCCAGCTCGGCCAGTGAGCAGGCGCGGGGCCTCAACGAGGTCAACACCGCCGTCAACCAGATGGACCAGGGCGTGCAGCAGAACGCGGCCATGGTCGAGCAGTCCACCGCCGTCAGCCACGCCCTGAAGGGCGAGATCGCCGGCCTGACGCGGATGATCGGCCGCTTCGAGGTCAGTCAGGCGGCGAGGCCCCAGATCGCCTCGCGTCCGGGCCATCGCCGCGTGGGCTGATTGACTTCCGGCGCTTGCTCGGCTCGAACGGGACCGGGCAAGTGATGGGAAGACCTTGGAAAACTACGACGTTCTGGTGATCGGCGCGGGCGCGGCCGGCATGATGTGCGCCATCGAGGCGGGCAAGCGCGGCCGCTCGGTGCTGGTCGTCGACCATGCCAAGGCGCCGGGCGAGAAGATCCGCATCAGCGGCGGCGGGCGGTGCAACTTCACCAACACCGGCGCCAGCATCCATAACTTCCTGTCGGCCAACCCGAAGTTCGCCCTGTCGGCTCTGCGCCGATACCGGCCGAAGGACTTCATCGCCTTGGTTGAGCGCTACGGCATCGCCTATCACGAGAAGACGCTGGGGCAGCTCTTCTGCGACGGCTCGGCCAAGCAGATCATCGACATGCTGCTGACCGAGATGAAGGCCGCCGGCGTCAAGCTGCGGCTGGAGACGGTCGTGCAGAGCGTGACCAAGGCCGACGCCGGCTACGACGTGACGCTGTCGTCCGGTGCGGTGCGGTGCGCCTCGCTGGTGGTGGCCAGCGGCGGCAAGTCGATCCCGAAGATGGGCGCGACGGGCCTGGGCTACGATATCGCCAAGCAGTTCGGGTTGAACATCATCGAGACCCGTCCGGCCCTGGTGCCGCTGACCTTCGAGGCCGGCATGCTGGCGCGACTCGTCCCGCTGTCGGGCGTGGCGCTGGACGCCGTGGTCAGCCGTGGCAAGACCAAGTTCCAGGAAGGCATGCTGTTCACCCATCGCGGCCTTTCGGGGCCGTCGATCCTGCAGATCTCGTCCTATTGGCGCGAGGGCGACGAGATCCGGGTCGACATGGCGCCGGGCGTCGACGCCCTGGCCAAGCTGAAGGCCGCCCGCACGGCCACGCCGCGCCAGGCGGTGGCGACGGTGCTGGCGACCCTGCTGCCCAAGCGCGTGGCGCAGATCATCGCCGACGAAGAGGCCGCCGGCAAAGGCAACATCGCCGACTGTTCGGACAAGGTGCTGGGCGCCCTGGCCGGCGCGGTCAACGCCTGGACGTTCAAGCCGGTGGGCTCGGAAGGCTATCGCACCGCGGAAGTGACGCTGGGCGGGGTCGACACCGATGCGCTGGACTCCCGCACCCTGGAAGCCAAGGCGGTCCCGGGACTCTACTTCATCGGCGAGGTGGTCGACGTCACCGGCTGGCTGGGCGGCTATAACTTCCAGTGGGCCTGGGCGTCGGGCTGGTCGGCCGGCCAGAGCGTCTGAACGGCGCGCCTAAAGAAAAAAGCCTCTCCCGGGCGGGAGAGGCTTTCATCATCTACTTCTTCTTAAACGGCTTACCGGCCGGCTTGGCGCCGGGCTTGGCGTCGAAGCTTTTCTTGAAGGGCTTTGGGCCCTTGAACGGCTTGGCGGGGCCGTCGCCGTCGCGCTTGCCGGCATACGGCTTGGCGTAGGGCTTGGGGCCGGCGGCATTGTCGCTGAAGGCCTTCTTGAACGGCTTCTTGGCGAAATCGCCGTCCGCACGCGGCGCGCGGGGCTTGAACTCACGGGGAGCCTCAGCGCCGGCCTCGTGGCGCGGCTTGAAGGCGCGCTTGGGAGCGCCTTCGCTGTCCTGCGGCGAGTAGGGGCGCGGGGCGTCGTTGTCGCGCTTGAAGTCACGCGGCGCGTCGTTGTCGCGCGGGGCGCGGCGGGGCTTGTAGTCGCCCTTGGGCTCTTCGCCGCGGCCGTATGGCTTGGCGTTGCTGAAGCCGTCGTCGCCATAGGCGGCCGGACGCGGGGTGTGGTCGCGCGAGCCCGGAGCGTTGGCGCGGGGCGCACGAGGGGCGTCTTCACGCGGCGCGCGCGGCTTGTACTCACGCGGGCCGTCGTTCTCACCACGCGGCGGACGCGGCGCATATTCACGGCGCGGACCGGCTTCGCGGGCGGCCGGAGCCGTCGTCGGGGTGATCGAGACGTCCTCGCGCACCGTGGCCTGGGCGGCCGCGCCGAACTTGGTGGCCGCCTCGGCCGAGATCTCGAACTTGGTGTCGTAGTCGAAGATCCGGATCGAACCGATGTCTTTCTTGGTGATATGGCCCAGGCGGCAGATCATCGGGATCAGCCACTTCGGATCGGCGTTGCCACGACGGCCGACGCTGATGCGGAACCACTCCGAGCCGTCCATGCTGACGCGCGGCTCGCGCTCGGGACGCTCGAAGCGCTCGCCCGGCTCGCGAGGTTCGCGCGAACGCGGACCCGGATCGGCGCCGTGGCGCGGATCGTCATAGATGTCTTCCGGCGACGGCAGCTTGGCGCGGCGAGTGCGGATCAGCGCGGCGGCGATTTCCACCGGCGTGCGCTTGGCCAGCATGGCTTCGGCCAAGGCGATGTCTTCCTCGGTCGAGGCTTCGGCGAAGATCGGATCCTCGAGCAGACGCTCCTGATCCTTCTCGCGGATCGAGTCGGCGCTGGGGGCGCCGCCCCATTCGGCCTCGACGCCGGCGGCGAACAGCAGCTGCTCGGCCTTGCGGCGGCGGGTGTAGGGGACGACCAGGGCCGAGACGCCCTTCTTGCCGGCGCGGCCGGTGCGGCCCGAACGGTGCAGCAGCGTGGCTTTGTTGATCGGCAGCTCGGCGTGGATGACCAGGCCCAGGTCCGGCAGGTCCAGACCGCGGGCGGCGACGTCGGTGGCGACGCAGACGCGGGCGTGGCCGTCGCGCAGGGCCTGCAGGGCGTCGGCGCGTTCGCGCTGGCTCAGCTCGCCCGACAGGCCGACGACGGCGAAGCCGCGCTCGCGCAGCTTGGCGTGTAGCGAACGGACGCTCTCACGGGTGTTGGCGAACACCAGGGCCCCGGGGGCTTCGAAGAAGCGCAGCAGGTTGACGACGGCGTGCTCGACCTCATTGGGGGCCACGCGCACGGCGCGATATTCGATGTCGCGGTGCGGCTCGTTGCGGCCGATGGTGTCGATGCGGACGGCGTCATTCTGATAGCGCTTGGCCAGTTCGACGATGTCGCGGGCCAGGGTCGCCGAGAACAGCAGGGTGCGACGCTCGGGCGAGGCGGCGTCGAGGATGAACTCCAGGTCCTCACGGAAGCCCATGTCCAGCATCTCGTCGGCCTCGTCGAGGACGGCGACCTGCAGCTTGGACAGGTCCAGGTGGCCGCGCTCGATGTGGTCGCGCAGGCGGCCCGGGGTGCCGACGACGATGTGGGCGCCGTAGTTCAGGGCGCGCTGCTCACGACGGGCGTCCATGCCGCCGACGCAGTTGACCACCACGGCCTTCGCTTCGGCATAAAGCCAGGTCAGTTCGCGATTGACCTGCATGGCCAGTTCGCGGGTCGGGGCGATGACCAGGCACAGCGGCTCGGCGGCGCGGTGGAAGACTTCGTTCTCGCCCAGCAGGGTCGGCGCGGCGGCGAGACCGAAGGCGACGGTCTTGCCCGAGCCGGTCTGGGCGCTGACCAGCAGGTCGCGCTCGGCGGCGTCGGCGGCCAGAACGGCGGCCTGGACGGGGGTGGGCTCGGCATAACCCTGAGCGGCGAGAGCCCGCTCAAGAGCGGGGTGGGAGGCGGGGAAGGGCATCTTGGTCCAGTTCATTTGCGGCCACGCACACAAAAACGCGTGGCTCGCGCCAATGACCAAATCGGGCCCCTGAAGCCTTGAACGCTTCCCTCGGACCGCTTCTTGGTCGAATTCCAACGAAAATAGCCCCCTCCGCGCGGAAGGGGGCTCGATGAGCCGTCTTATGCCGCTGTGTCGGGGGCAAAGGCAAGCGTTGCTGCCAATTTGTCGCAGTTCAGGCCAGGGCTGTGTCTTCACAGTGACGCCGGCCGAGCTCGGCGCAGGCCCGCACCTGACCGCGGAGCTTATCCTCTGGCGCTTCGCGCGACCCGGGGCAGGCCCATCCGCCGGCGAAGCCGGTGGAGGGGGGCTGTGCCGTCCTTACAGCGTCAACCCATACAGCCGCCGGTCACGCCGTTCGCCATCCCGATGCACGGCGCCCTTCAGATAGCCCTCGGCCTTGAAGCCCAGTTTTTCCATCAGGCGTTCGGCGCGGTTGTCGCCGACGTGGATACTGGCGACCAGGCTCTTGAGGCCGCCGGCGGCGGCATGGGCGAGGAGGGCGCTGACGGCTTCGGCGCCGAAACCCTGGCCCCAGCCCAGGCGAGCGATCACGAAGCGGATCTCGGCGCGGTCGTGCCGCTTGTCGATGTCGATGAATTCGCAATAGCCCAGGAACGCGCCGCTCGTCGTATGGCGGATCGACCAGTACTCGGCGGCGCCGGCGGTCATCTGCTCGACCTGGGCGGCGACGCGGCTTGTGACTTCGTCGGGATCCTCGATCGGCTCCTGGTCCAGGTTGGACATCACCTCGGCGTCGCTGAAGAACGGATAGATCAGGGCTGCGTCTTCAGGCTTGAGCGGGCTGAGGGACAGGCGTTCGGTTTCGAGGATCATGCGGTCCGGAAGCTGGGCTTGAGGGCTGCGTGGAAGGCTGCGACAGATCTTGCGATCCAGGGTAGGCTTCCCAGCTATGGCGTGGAGCCGTCTCTAGTGATAGAGGGGCCGCTTCGTTTTTCGCGCGGCTTTTTGACCGCGCCCGGATCGAGAACACATTCGCATGCTTATCGGCGTCCTGCTGGCCATCAACATCATCGTCTGCCTCGGTCTGATCGGGGTGGTCCTGCTGCAGCGCTCCGAAGGCGGTGCGCTGGGCATGGGCGGCGGCAACTCTGGCAGCTTCATGACCGCCCGCGGCGCCGGCGACCTGCTGACTCGCATCACCTGGATCCTGTTCTCGATCTTCCTGGTGATCAGCCTGATCCTCACCATCCTGACCGGCCGCAGCAACAGCGGCGGCTCGATCGTCGATCGCCTGGACATGCAGAACCTGGATTCCAAGACGCTGAACGCCCCGGCCGCTCCCATCCCAGGAGCGCCCACGCCGACCGCGCCGGCCACCACGGCTCCGGCCGACGCCCAGCCGGGCGCCATCCAGGCTCCGACGCCGCAGTTCAACCTGCCGGCCGCTCAAGCCCCGGCGGCTCCGGCGCCCGCCGCCTCGGCCCCGGCCGAGCAGCCCAAGCCCTAACGTCTTCTCTCGAAGGCTTCCGTCCGACCCCCGCGGGTGACCTCGGGGGTCGAAACTTGTTGATGAACACGGGTCTTAGCTCCCCGTGTCCACGAATCGCGGGTAACCTGATCGCCCATGACGCGGTACATTTTCATCACCGGCGGCGTGGTTTCCTCGCTCGGCAAAGGTCTGGCCTCGGCGGCGCTCGGCGCGCTGCTGCAAGCACGCGGCTATTCGGTCCGCCTGCGTAAGCTCGACCCCTATCTCAACGTCGATCCGGGCACGATGAGCCCGTATCAACACGGCGAGGTGTTCGTGACCGACGACGGGGCCGAGACCGACCTGGACCTTGGCCACTACGAGCGCTTCACCGGCGTGTCGGCCAAGAAGGCCGACAACATCACCACCGGCCAGATCTACAAGACGATCATCGAGAAGGAACGCCGCGGCGACTATCTGGGCGCGACCGTCCAGGTGATTCCGCACGTCACCAACGAGATCAAGGACTTCGTCCTGTCGCCCGCCATGGACGAGACGGGCAAGAAACCGGTCGATTTCGTGCTGGTCGAGATCGGCGGCACGGTCGGCGACATCGAAGGCCTGCCGTTCTTCGAGGCCATCCGCCAGCTGCGACAGGACTTGCCGCGCGGCCAGAGCTGCTACGTGCACCTGACCCTGCTGCCGTTCATCAAGACGGCCGGCGAGATGAAGACCAAGCCAACGCAGCACTCGGTCAAGGAGCTGCGCTCGATCGGCATCCAGCCCGACATCCTGCTGTGCCGCTGCGAGCAGGAGATCCCGGCCGAGGAAAAGCGCAAGATCGCCCAGTTCTGCAATGTCCGCCCCAGCGCGGTCATCCAGGCGATGGACAGCTCCTCGATCTACGCCGTGCCGATCGACTATCACCAGGAAGGCCTCGACGCCGAGGTCCTGGACGTGTTCGGCCTGCACGATGCGCCGGCGCCGGATCTGTCGCGCTGGAAGGCGATCGACGACACCGTCCAGCATCCCGATGGTGAAGTGACCATCGCGGTCGTCGGCAAATACACCGTCCTGAAGGACGCCTATAAGTCGCTGATCGAAGCCCTGCATCACGGCGGCCTGGCCAACAAGGTCAAGGTCAACCTGGACTGGGTCGAGAGCGAGACCTTCGAGGGCGACGAGGGCGCGGCCGCGGCCCGCCTGGAGAACGCCCACGCCATCATGGTGCCCGGCGGCTTCGGCGAGCGGGGCGCGGAAGGCAAGATCCGCGCGGCCCAGTTCGCTCGCGAACGCAAGGTGCCGTACTTCGGCATCTGCTTCGGCATGCAGATGGCCGTCATCGAGACCCTGCGCAACGTCGCCGGCATCAAGGACGCCTCGTCCAGCGAGTTCGGCCCGACCGAGCGTCCGGTGGTCGGCATCATGACCGAGTGGATCAAGGGCAACGAGACGGTCCAGCGCCGCGCCAACGACGACCTGGGCGGCACCATGCGCCTGGGGGCCTATGACGCCGTCCTGACGACCGGATCCAAGGTCGCGCAGATCTACGGCTCCACCGAGATCAGCGAGCGTCACCGCCACCGCTACGAGGTCAATATCGGCTATGCGCACCTGATGGAGGACGCGGGCCTGAAACTGACCGGTCGTTCGCCTAATGGCGTGCTGCCCGAGATCGTCGAACGGGACGACCATCCGTGGTTCATCGGCGTTCAGTACCACCCGGAACTGAAGAGCCGTCCGTTCGCCCCGCACCCGCTTTTCGCCAGCTTCATCGCCGCGGCGAAGGAGCATGGGCGCTTGGTGTGACGGTTTTTCCCCGGTGCTGTTGCATCCGGGGAGAGATTCGGGCATAAGCCCCCGCTCACGCGGCGACCTGGGGCGAACCCGAGTCGCCGCTTCCGATTTTCAAGCTCAGCGAGCAGAGTCACTTCGATGGCCGTTCCCAAAAGAAAAACTTCGCCTTCTCGCCGGAACATGCGCCGGTCGCACCACGCCCTGGGCGCTAACTCGTTCGTCGAGGACAAGGACACCGGTGAGCTGCGCCGCCCGCACCATGTCGATCTGAAGACCGGCATGTACAACGGCAAGCAGATCCTGACGCCGAAGGAAGACTAAGGTCTCCTTCCGTCACTGACGGCTTCGAAAGCGCCGCCCGACTCGCTCGGGCGGCGTTTTTCGTTCTGAGATCGGAAAACGGTGTTATCCTCCGACCAGGGAGGAGCGCCCATGCTCACACGCCGGAACATCGCGGCGGGACTGGGTCTTTCGTTCGCCGCGCCGTCGGTGCTGGCGCAAACGATCACGCCGGTCTCGTTGACGCAGACCCCGCCCACACCTGCCGCTGCCGAAGATTCGCTGCTGATCTTGGACGCCTCCCAGGATCAGGACGAGCGTCTGGCCGTGCCGGTCCGGATCAACGAGGTCGAGGGCTTCAACTTCACGGTCGATACCGGCGCCGACCGTTCCGTGCTCTCGGAGAGGCTGGCCGAAAGGCTGAGCCTGCCGCGGGGCCCGGACGTGATGGTCCACGGCGTGTCCGGCTCCATCCAGTGCGCGACGGCCCAGGTGGCCAGCCTGAGCGCCGGGGAGGCCCGGATGGCCGACACCATTCTGCCGATCCTGCCCTACGACCGGATCGGCGCGGACGGCCTTCTGGGCGTCGACATCCTGGAGGGGCGCAACGTCGTCATGGATTTCGGCCGCAACCGGCTCGAAGTCCGGCGCAGTCGACGCACGCCCGATTTCCTGTACACGACCCGCGACGTCTCCGTGGTGGCGCACGAGAAGTTTGGCCGGCTGACGATCGCCAAGGCCAAGATCGGCGGAGCCCGGTCGCTGGCCTTCGTCGATTCGGGCGGCGGCGTGAGTATCGGCAACATGGCCCTGGGCCGAGCCATCGCCGCCCGACGACGCGGATCTTCGGACGCCGTGCAGCCCGCTCGCCTGCTCACCGCCTCCGGCGAAATGCAGCTGGGCGAATTTCGGGTCGTGCCGACGATCACCATGGGCGACCTGCGGATCACCAACATTCCGATGGCCTTCGCCGACATTCACATCTTCGACTACTGGAGCCTGAACAATCAGCCCGCGGCGCTTCTGGGCATCGATGTGCTGCGGCTGTTCGCCCGCGTCGAGCTGGATTTCGGCGCGGATCGGGTGCTGTTCAGGCTGGGGCAGGGCGGCTTCGCCCCGACCCTGAACGCCTGACCGTTACTGCGAGCGGCCGCGGCTCATCACCTGGCGACGGCGGGCCTCGACCTTTTCCGGCGTGACCTCGCGATTATGCGCTGAGGAGCGGGCGTGTTCGGTCTTCAGGCCTTCGCCGAAGGTCTGGGCGTAGCCCTCGTCGATCAGGCCCTTGTAGAACGACAGGGTCTCGACCGGTATCGAAGCCATGTCTTCGGCCAGCTTCACGGCGGTCGCCAGCAGGTCGGCGGCGGGGACCACACGGTTGACCAGGCCCCAGTCGGCGGCGGTGCGGGCGTCCAGGAAGTTGCCGGTCAGCGACAGTTCCTTGGCGCGATGGACGCCCACCAGGCGCGACAGCTTCTGCGACAGGCCCCAGCCCGGCATGATCCCGACCCGGGCATGGGTATCGGCAAAGCGGGCGGTCTCCGAGGCGATCAGCACGTCGCAGGCCAGGGCCAGCTCGAAGCCGCCCGTGATGGCCACGCCGTTGATCGCGCCAATCACCGGCTTGCGGCAGGTCTCGACGGCGCGGACCGGATTGGACCGGGCGTCCTGGTCATTGGCCGCGCCCATGGCGTCCGGATCGCCGCCAAGCTCCTTGAGGTCCAGCCCCGCGGTGAAGGCCTTCTCGCCGGCTCCGGTCAGGACGACGACGCTGACGTCCGGGTCCTGATCGAGATGGACCATGGCGTCGTGCAAGGCCTTGCGCAGCGCTTTGGACAGCGCGTTCATGGCCTCGGGGCGGTTCAGGGTGACGATGGCGATCGGGCCGCGGCGTTCGACGTCCAGCATGGCTTCCTCCTGTTTGCGCGATGTTCCGTGGCTGCCCCGAGGGGAAGTCAAGTTGCGCCCGAGCCGCTTGGCGGCTAAGGCTCCCGCGCCTTTTGGCCTTGAGGAGCAGTCATGACCGAGATCGTCGACATCATCGCCCGCGAAATTCTCGACAGCCGGGGCAACCCGACCGTCGAAGTCGACGTCATTCTGGAAGACGGCGCCTTTGGCCGCGCCGCCGTCCCGTCGGGCGCCTCGACGGGCGCGCACGAAGCCGTCGAGAAGCGTGACGGCGACAAGGATCGCTATCTGGGCAAGGGCGTCCAGCAGGCCGTCGACGCCGTAAACGGCGAAATCTTCGATGCTCTGTCGGGTGTGGACGCCGAGGACCAGCGCCGCCTGGACAACCTGCTGATCGCGCTGGACGGCACGCCGAACAAGGCCCGCCTGGGCGCCAACGCCATCCTGGGCGTCTCGCTGGCCGCCGCCAAGGCCGCGGCCGAGTCGGCCGGCCTGCCGCTCTACAAGTACGTCGGCGGCGTGAACGCCCGCGTGCTGCCGACCCCGATGATGAACATCATCAACGGCGGCGCCCACGCCGACAATCCGATCGACATCCAGGAATTCATGATCCTGCCGACCGGCGCCAAGGAATTCCGTGAAGGTCTGCGCATGGGCGCCGAGATCTTCCACGCCCTGAAGAAGGCCCTGAAGGACGCCGGCCACAACACCAATGTCGGCGACGAGGGCGGCTTCGCCCCGAACCTGGCGTCGGCCGAAGCCGCGCTCGACTTCATCGTCAAGGCTGGCGAGAAGGCTGGCTACAAGGCCGGTGAAGACTTCGTTCTGGGCCTGGACGTCGCCTCGACCGAGTTCTTCAAGAACGGCAAGTACGAGCTGGAAGGCGAAGGCAAGTCGCTGGATCCGGCCCAGATGGTCGACTATCTGGCTGGCCTGGCTGGCAAGTTCCCGATCCTGTCGATCGAGGACGGCATGGCCGAAGACGACTTCGAAGGCTGGAAGCTGCTGACCGACACCCTGGGCAAGAAGGTCCAGCTGGTCGGCGACGACCTGTTCGTGACCAACCCGGCGCGCCTGCAGATGGGCCTGGACAAGGGCCTGGCCAACTCGATCCTCGTGAAGGTCAATCAGATCGGCACGCTGTCGGAAACCATCGACGCCGTCGAACTGGCCCACCGCCACGGCTACACCAGCGTCATGAGCCACCGTTCGGGCGAGACCGAGGACAGCACCATCGCCGACCTGGCCGTGGCCCTGAACTGCGGTCAGATCAAGACCGGCTCGCTGGCCCGTTCGGATCGTACGGCGAAGTACAACCAACTGCTGCGCATCGAGGAGATGCTGGACGACCAGGGCGTCTATGCCGCCCGCGCGGCGCTGAAGGGTCGCTAGGACCCTTCCAGATCGCTGGAACTGACGAAGGCGCGGCCCCGAAAGGAGCCGCGCCTTTTGCTTGAACGGGTCTCCGGCGCCATCTGGCGGCGACGATTCTGCAGGCGCTGGATGCGATTTCCGGACTCGGCGCAGGGTTACTCTCGGGGTTAACCCACAATTTTTCTAAAAGCTTGGCAGTCGTTTCAAACGAGACCAGTTGCGCGCTGTTCGCGGTCGCGAAAGGACTTCGGCGATGCGGCATCTAGATGCGCCTGAAACCATCTCACGTGAAAGCATCGTTCGCCTGACGCGCGAGAGATCGAGCGTCGTTCTCAATGCCCAGATTTAGAAGGCGTTAAGCACGGTCGGCGATCCTGCGAATCCCTCTCTGGGACGCTCAGATGTTCGCCCGACTGCAACCCTTCCTGCCGACTGCGGCGATCTTTTTCCTGATTTTCTACTTCGCCTTTCACGCTCTGACGGGTGATCGAGGCCTGCTGTCCATCTCGCAGCGCAGCGCCGATCTCGCAGCGAAAACAAGGGAACTCAGGAAGATACGTGCGGAGAGGATGGACCTGGAGGCCCGCGCTCGTTTATTACGCAGCGGCAGTCTGTCGGCTGATCTCCTGGAGGAACGTGCGCGTTCACTCCTAGGATACGCCGACCCGAGGGACTATGTGATCCGGGTCAAGCGTCCCAGCTGACCGGTCGCGTAGTCTGCGGAAACGACTGCCGGTCGGTTCACGGATCATCTGATCCAGGGCCGGACTGACGGTGCATCAGAGCGTTTCCTTCGCGGAACCGACGACGTCTTCGGCGGGAAATGCTCTCAGGGCTAAGGCCGCGATGAAGATTGGCCAGGGAGATTTGAATGGCGCGTACGCGCAAGGCTGAGGCCTCTGAGGGGAAGGCGCCGGAAACCGGTGTCAACACCTTCGTCGGCAAGGACGAACTCCTGAAATTCTATCAGGACATGCTGCTGATCCGCCGCTTCGAGGAGCGCGCCGGCCAGCTGTACGGCATGGGCCTGATCGGCGGCTTCTGCCACCTGTACATCGGTCAGGAAGCCATCGCGGTCGGCATGCAGTCGATTTCGCAGCAGGGCGACCAGATCATCACGGGCTATCGTGACCACGGCCATATGCTGGCCGCCGGCATGGATCCCCGCGAGGTCATGGCTGAGCTGACCGGCCGCGCCGGCGGTTCGTCCAAGGGCAAGGGCGGGTCGATGCACATGTTCGACATCGCCACCGGCTTCTACGGCGGCCACGGCATCGTCGGCGCCCAGGTGGCGCTCGGCACCGGCCTGGCGCTGGCCAACCACTACAAGGGCAATGGCAACGTCTCGTACGCCTACATGGGCGACGGCGCGGCGAACCAGGGCCAGGTCTACGAGAGCTTCAACATGGCCCAGCTGTGGAAGCTGCCGGTCGTGTACGTGATCGAGAACAACCAGTACGCCATGGGCACCAGCGTCGAGCGCGCGGCGTCTGAAACCGACTTCCACAAGCGCGGCACCTCGTTCCGGATCCCGGGCGAGCAGGTCGACGGCATGGACGTCGTGGCGGTTCGCGAAGCTGGCGCCCGCGCCACCGAGCACGCCCGCAGCGGCCAGGGTCCCTACATCCTCGAGATGAAGACCTATCGCTATCGCGGCCACTCGATGTCGGACCCGGCCAAGTACCGCACCAAGGAAGAGGTCGACGAGGTCAAGACGACTCGCGACCCGATCGATCACATCAAGGAACGCCTGGCCGCCGCCGGCGTCACCGAAGACGACCTGAAGGGCGTCGACGCGGAAGTGAAGCGCATCGTCGCCGAAGCCGCCGAGTTCGCCCGCACGAGCCCCGAGCCCGATCCCTCGGAACTGTATACCGACGTCTACCTGGAGGCCGCCGAGTGACGGACATCCTGATGCCCGCGCTTTCCCCCACGATGGAGGAAGGCACCCTGGCCAAGTGGCTCGTCAAGGAAGGCGACACCATCAAGGCCGGCGACGTGATCGCCGAGATCGAGACCGACAAGGCGACGATGGAAGTCGAAGCCGTCGACGAAGGCGTGATCGAAGCCATCCTGATCCCGGCCGGCAGCGAGAACGTCAAGGTCAACACCCTGATCGCGCGCCTGAAGGGCGAGGGCGAAGCTTCGGCTCCCGCTGCTCCGGCCGCCGCGCCCGCCGCTGCTGAAGCCGCTCCGGCTCCGGTCGCCGCCGCCCCGGCCGCGGGTGGTCCGATCTCGGCCGCCTCGACCTTCGCCGATCCGGACATCGCCGGTAAGCCGCTGAAGAAGATCACGGTCCGCGACGCCCTGCGCGACGCCATGGCCGAAGAGATGCGCCGCGATGACCGCGTGTTCCTGATGGGCGAGGAAGTCGCTCAGTATCAGGGCGCCTACAAGGTCAGCCGTGAACTGCTCCAAGAGTTCGGCGACAAGCGCGTCATCGACACCCCGATCACCGAGCACGGCTTCGCCGGCATGGGCGTCGGCGCGGCGATGGCTGGTCTGAAGCCGATCGTCGAGTTCATGACCTGGAACTTCGCCATGCAGGCGATCGACCACATCATCAACTCGGCCGCCAAGACGCTGTACATGTCGGGTGGCCAGATCAAGTCGTCGATCGTGTTCCGCGGCCCGAACGGCGCGGCCTCGCGCGTTGGCGCCCAGCACAGCCAGGACTACGCCGCCTGGTACGGCAACGTCCCCGGTCTGAAGGTCATCGCGCCTTACGACGCCGCTGACGCCAAGGGCCTGCTAAAGGCCGCCATCCGCGATCCGAACCCCGTCGTCTTCCTCGAACACGAGATGATGTACGGCCACGAGTTCGACATTCCGGACGTCGAGGACTGGGTCGTGCCGATCGGCAAGGCCAAGGTCCGTCGCGAAGGCACGGACGTGACCCTGGTGGCCTACAGCCGCATGGTCGGCTTCGCCCTGAAGGCGGCTGAAGAGCTGGAGAAGGAAGGCATTTCGGCGGAGGTCGTCGACCTGCGCACGATCCGTCCGATGGACCACGAGACCGTCCTGGAAAGCGTCAAGAAGACCAACCGTCTGGTCACGGTCGAGGAAGGCTGGGGCCCGATGGGCGTCGGCTCCGAGATCGTCTCGCGCATCACCGAGTTCGGCTTCGACTATCTCGACGCCCCGCCGCTGCGCGTTTGCCAGGAAGACGTGCCGCTGCCTTACGCGGCGAACCTGGAAGTCCTGTCGCTGCCGTCGGTCGAGAAGATCGTCAAAGCGGCCAAGACGGTCTGCTACCGCTAAGACTGGCGCGGCCCTCGCTCCCGACGAGCGGGGGCCGCATCGTCTTGGCCAACGAATTCATCCCGCGTCAAAGCGGGGTATCGGGGCGCGAGCCGTCCCGAACGATTGAGGAAAAAGCTCAATGTCGATCGACATCCTGATGCCCGCCCTGTCGCCCACCATGGAGGAGGGGACCCTCGCCAAGTGGCACGTCAAGGTCGGTGACACCGTCAAGGCCGGCGACGTGATCGCCGAGATCGAGACCGACAAGGCGACGATGGAAGTCGAAGCCGTCGACGAAGGCGTGATCGGGGCCATCCTGGTCGACGCCGGCACCGAGAACGTCAAGGTCAACGCCCTGATCGCCAAGCTGGCAGGTGAGGGCGAGAGCCCGGCTCCGGCTCCCAAGGCCGAAGCGCCCAAGGCCGCCGCCGCTGCGCCGGCTCCGGCCGCTGCCCCCGTCGCTGCTCCGACCCCTGCTGCCGCGCCGGCCCCGGTCGCTGCTGACGGTTCGCGCGTCCTGGCTTCGCCGCTGGCTCGCCGCCTGGCCTCGACCGCCGGCCTGGACCTGAAGGCCATCAAGGGCACCGGCCCGCGTGGTCGCGTGGTCAAGGCCGACGTCGAAGCCGCCAAGTCTGGCGCCCCGGCCGCCAAGGCCGCGCCGACCGCCGCAGCAGCTGCTCCGGCCGCCGCCGAGCCGCGCAAGGTTCAGTCGCTGGAACAGATGGGCATCCCGGCCGGCTCGTACGACCTCGTTCCGCTGGACGGCATGCGCAAGACCATCGCGCGCCGCCTGACGGAAAGCTTCCGCGACGTGCCGCACTTCCCGCTGACGATCGACATCGAGCTGGACGGCCTGCTGACTGCCCGCGCGAAGATCAACAGCCTGCTGGAAGGCCAGGGCGTGAAGGTGTCGGTCAACGACATCGTCATCAAGGCCGCCGCCGTGGCGCTGAAGCGCGTGCCGGAGGCCAACGCCTCCTACACGCCGGAAGGCATCGCCATGCACAAGCATGCCGACATCGCCGTGGCCGTGGCTATCGACGGCGGCCTGATCACCCCGATCATCCGCGCCGCCGAGACCAAGGGCCTGGCCCAGATCTCGGCCGAGATGAAGGACCTGGCCGCCCGCGCCAAGGCCAAGAAGCTTAAGCCCGAGGAATTCCAGGGCGGCACCTTCTCGGTCAGCAACCTGGGCATGTTCGGCATCAAGGCCTTCTCGTCGATCATCAACGAGCCGCAAGGCGCGATCATGAGCGTCGGCGCGGGCGAGCAGCGTCCGGTGGTCAAGAACGGCCAGCTGGCCGTGGCCACCGTGATGACCGTGACCCTGACCTGCGATCACCGCGTGGTCGATGGCGCGGTCGGCGCTCGCTTCCTGGCGGCCTTCAAGCCGCTGATCGAAGAGCCGCTGACCCTGATCGTCTGATCCGGTTCGCGGAGTAGGGGACGGCTATGTCGGTTTACGACTATTCGGCCAAGACGCTGGACGGCCAGGACGCGAGCCTGGCCGACTATCGCGGCCAGGTGCTGCTCATCGTGAATACCGCCAGCAAGTGCGGGTTCACGCCTCAGTACGAAGGCCTCGAAGCGCTCTACAAGGCTCACAAGGACCGTGGCTTCACGGTCCTGGCCTTCCCCTGCAACCAATTCGGCGCTCAGGAGCCGGGGAACGCCGAGGAGATCGCGAACTTCTGCTCGCTGACCTACGACGTGACCTTCCCGGTAATGAGCAAGATCGACGTCAACGGCGCCGAAGCCCACCCGCTCTACAAGTTCCTCAAGAAGGAACAGAAGGGGCTGCTGGGCACGGAGGCGATCAAGTGGAACTTCACCAAGTTCTTGATCGGCCGCGATGGCGAGGTCGTCGACCGTTTCGCGCCCACCGTGAAGCCCGAAGACCTGAAGGTCGCGGTCGAGGCGCTGCTTTGAATTTCCCGGACCGGTTTGCAGACCGGTCGACCGGCGTCGCCGCGTTCGCGCGGCCGTCGTCCAAGCTAGGGTAAGAAGACTATGTCCACGGAATTCGATGTCGTCGTCATCGGCGCCGGTCCTGGCGGCTACGTGGCCGCCATCCGCGCCAGCCAGCTGGGCCTGAAGACGGCCATCGTCGAGCGCGAGAACCTGGGCGGCATCTGCCTGAACTGGGGCTGCATCCCCACCAAGGCGCTGCTGAAGTCCGGCGAGATCTTCGAGCAGCTGTCGCACCTGGACAGCTACGGCCTGTCGGTCGAGAAGCCGGCCTTCGACTTCACCAAGATCATCGAGCGTTCGCGCGGCGTGGCCAAGACCATGTCGGGCGGCATCGCCTACCTGATGAAGAAGCACAAGATCGAGGTCATCGAAGGCGAGGCCAAGCTAGAGAAGGGCAATCCGGCCCCGAAGCTGGTCATCGCTCTGAAGGCCGGCGGCAGCCGCACGGTCCAGGCCAAGAACGTGATCCTGGCCAGCGGCGCCCGCGCTCGCGAGATCCCCGCCATCGGCGCGGTCTCGGACGGCGACAAGATCTGGACCTATCGTGACGCCCTGGCGCCCAAGACCATGCCAAAGTCGCTGGTCGTGATCGGCTCGGGCGCCATCGGCATCGAGTTCGCCAGCTTCTACCGCGCCCTCGGCGCCGAAGTGACCGTCGTCGAAGCCCTGGACCGCATCATGCCGGTCGAGGACGCCGAGGTCTCCAAGGCCGCCCAAAAGGCGTTCGAAAAGCGCGGCATCACCTTCCGTATTGGCGCCAAGGTGTCCAAGGTCGAGAAGACCAAGGACGGCGTCTCGGTGACCGTCGACGTCGGCGGCAAGATCGAGCAGCTGACCGCCGAGAAGTGCATCGTCGCCGTCGGCATCGCGCCCAACAGCGAAGGCCTGGACGCCGTCGGCCTGAACCTGGATCGCGGCCACGCCGTGACCGACAAGCACTGCAAGACCAACGTCCCGGGCCTCTACGCCATCGGCGACATCGCCGGCGGTCCCTGGCTGGCCCACAAGGCCAGCCACGAGGGCATCCACGCCGCCGAGGCCATCGCCGGCTACAAGACCCCGAACGTCAACTCGCCGATCCCGGGCTGCACCTACGCCAACCCACAGGTCGCCTCGGTCGGCTACACCGAGGCCGGCGCCAAGGCCGCCGGCATCGAGGTCAAGGCGGGCCGCTTCCCGTTCAAGGTCAACGGCAAGGCCGTGGCCGCGGGCGAGATCGAAGGCTTCGTGAAGACCGTGTTCGACGCCAAGACCGGCGCCCTGATCGGCGCCCACATGATCGGCCACGAAGTCACGGAAATGATCCAGGGCTTCGTTACCGCGATCACGCTGGAAGCGACCGAGGAAGACATTCACGGCATCGTCTATGCGCACCCGACCATGTCGGAAGCCATGCACGAAGCGGCGCTGGACGCCTACGGTCGCGTCCTGCACATCTAGGACGAACTCTAAGGATACTGGATGGCGCGCAAGGCCGCCGCGACGACGGGTGAGAAGCCGGTGAAAGCTCGGAAAGGGTCCAAGACGACCCTTTCCGAGGCCAATCTGGTCGACCTGGGTCCCGAGCGCCTGGCCGCCATCCTGCTCGATCTCTCCAGCGACAGCCACGTCAAGCGCGTGCTGCGGCTGGAGCTGTTCGCCGAGTCGAACACCGAAGGCCTGGCGCTGGAGATCTCCAAGCGCCTGGCGACGGTCGGCAAGTCCTCGTCGCGCATCAACTGGCGCAAGCGGGCGGCCTTCGCCAAGGACCTCGACCTGCATCGCCAGATGATCGAGCGGCTGGCGCAGGACGACGCCACCGCCGCGCTCGATCTGATGCTCGACCTGCTGGACATGGCGACGCCGACCCTGGATCGCCTCAGCCAGGCCGAGGGGCCGATCGGCGACGTCTTCACCGCCGCTCGGGACGGGATCGCCGCGGTGGCCGTCGGCGCCTTGCCCGACCCGATCGTTCTGGCCGACCGCATCGCCCTGCTGCTGCGCCGCGACGACTACGCCCAGTTCGGACCGCTGGTGAACGCCCTGACCCCAACGCTGGGGCCGAAGGGGCAGGCCCATTTGCGACAGACGCTGGAGGCCGCGCTGGGCGCACGCTCGCCCCGTTCGGCCAGCCGTGTCGACGCCATCTACAAGGACGCCCTGCGCCGGCTGGCCGACGCCAGCGGCGACGTCGACGCCTTCGAGGCCACTTTCGCGCCGGACCTGCGCCGCACGCCGCTGGTCTCGGCCGAGATCGCCCGCCGGCTGCTGGCGGCGGGGCGGGCGGAGGACGCCCTGGCGACCCTGCAGGCCGGCGCGCCCAGCGAGAAGAGCGGTCGCCACCAGAGCTCGCTGGAAGAGCGTTCAACCTGGGAAGAGGCGATGCTGGACGCCCTGGAGGCCACGGGCCACCAGGACGAGGCCCAGAAGCGCCGTTGGGCCGAGTTCGAGCGGACGCTGTCGATCCCACGCCTACGGGCCTATCTCAAGGGCCTGCCGGACTTCGACGACGTCGAGGCCGAGGACCAGGCCAAGGCCGTCGCCAAGCGCTTCCCGCAGTTCGACCGGGCGCTGGCGTTCCTGGTCTCGTGGCCGGACCTGCCGGCGGCTTCGCGGCTTATCCTAAGCCGCGCCGGCGAGATCCATGGGGGCGACGACACTCTGATGGCCGAGGCAGCGCGCCGGTTGGAGGGCAGCTATCCGCTGGCCGCGACCCTGCTGCTGCGGGCCTCGATCCAGTACGTGCTGACCTATGGCGTCGCCCCGCGCTATGCCGAGGCTGCGCGGCAGTTGCTTGAGGCGGAGTCGCTGTCGGTCGTGATCGGCGACTTCGGTGAATATCCCGACCATGAGGCCTTCGTCGCCGACTTGCGGGCCATGCACAGCCGCAAGCAGGGCTTCCGCAGTGAGCTGGAAGCCCTTGGGGCGACCTTCTAGGGCTTTTTGCGGACCTGGGCGTCGATGCTCCACTCGCCGCCGCCCTGGAAGACGAAATACAGGAATACGAAGCAGTAGAGGATCGCCGGCTCGCCGCCGTTCAGTCCGGGCCAGAAGCCCTGGCTGGCGTGGGCCGTGAAATAGGCCACCGCCATCATGCCCGACAGCAGGAACGCGAACGGCCGCGTGAACAGCCCGATCAGGATGTGCGCGCCGCCGAAGATTTCCAGCGCCCCGGCGATCGTCAGGATCAGCGGCAGCGGACTGGGCGCGCCGGGCTGCGGTCCCGGGAACTGGAACAGCTTCATGAAGCCGTGCTCCATGAAGAGCAGGGCGACGATGATCCGCAGCACGCTCAGAACGCGCGGCGACCAGACGTAGAGACGTTCCATCACGCGGCCTCCGCCATGCGCTGGATGGCGACATAGTCGGTCTTGCCGCTGCCCAGCACAGGCACCTGGGTGACCTTGAGGATCTTGCGCGGCACGGCCAACTCCGGCGCGCCGATGCTCTGGGCATGGGCGACCAGTGAAGTGACGGCGGCGTTCTGGCAGTCGGTGACCAGGACCAGTTTCTCGCCCTTCTTCTTGTCTGGCATCGAGATCACGGCGTGGCGGCCGTCGGGCCACACGGCGGAAGCGAGGTCCTCGGCAGCCGTCAAGGAGACCATCTCGCCGCCGATCTTGGCGAAGCGTTTGACGCGGCCCTTGATGGTGATCCACAGGTCGTCGCTCATGGTGACGACGTCGCCGGTGTCATGCCAGCCGCCCTCGGGCGCGTCGACGCCGCCGTCCTCGCGCAGATAGCCGGCCATGATGTTGGGACCGCGCACCAGCAGGCGACCGCCTTCGGCGATGCCCTCGACAGGCTCGATCTTCCATTCCTGTCCCGGCAGCAGGCCGCCGACCGTGCCGCGGCGATTGTCGTCCGGTTTGTTGACCGCGATCACCGGCGAGGCCTCGGTCGCACCGTAGCCTTCCAGCACCGGCACCGCGCCGAACTTCTCCTGGATCAGGTCGTGGGTTTCTTCGCGGACCTTCTCGGCGCCGCAGACGATGAACTTCAAACCGGCCATCTCGTCGCGCTCGGCGGCGCGGGCGTACTGGTTGACGAAGGTGTCGGTCGCCAGCAGCACAGAGGCGCCTGTATCCTTAAGCAGGGGCGGGATCTGCTTGGTGTGCAGCGGCGAGGGGTACTGGAACGCCTTCATGCCGCTCATGATCGGCAGGATCACGCCGGCGGTCAGGCCAAAGCAGTGAAACACCGGCAACGGGTTGAAGAACACCCAGTCCGGATCCAGCGCGATGTGCGCGGCGATCTGCTGGGCGTTGGACACCAGGTTGGCCTGGGTCAGCACCACGCCGCGCGGCGCGCCGAAGCTGCCCGACGTGAACAGAACCACACCCTTGTCGCTGGGCTTGGCCGGGGCGCGGAACTGGCGCGGGAACAGGCCGGCGGCGGCGGCGAACAACTTGTCCGTCAGGCCGATCGTGCCGCGCACGTCTTCCAGATAGGTGACCTCGGCCTGTTCGCTGATGGCGTCGACGATGTCGTGCAGCTTGCCCAGCTCGATGAACTTGTGGGCGGTCAGGACGCGCTTGATCCCGGCCAGCTTGCAGGCGGCCTTGATGTTCCGCAGGCCCGCCGTGAAGTTCAGCATGGTCGGTACGCGCCCGAAAGCGTGCAGGGCGAAGAAGGTCACCACCGATCCCGCGCCGGACGGCAGCAGGATCCCCACGTGCTCGCCCGGCTTGGTCATGGCCGCGATCTTGCGGCCCAGCGCGAAGCTGGCCCGGATCAGGTCCGTGTAGCTAAGGGGTTTGCGGTCCTGATCTTCAAGGATCGGTTTCTTGGCCCCGAACTTGTCCTTGGCGTCGATCAGGGCGTCGAAGATGGCCTTGTCGCTATTACGCGCGTCGTAAGCTACCGGCATGCCGGCGAAACCTCCCCGAGGAGCGAAAATGCGCTCTCGTTTCTTGAACGCCGAGACTGCCGACGAAGGTCCCGCTTTGCAAGAAAGAGTCACAAACCGTGAGGCTCAGCCCTGGCGGGATTGGATCTTGGCGGCCGCTCTCGCCCGGGTGAACTTGATGATCGCGGCCAGCCACGGCTGGCGGCTGGCATCCGATTCCAGGTGCAGATCGTGTCCTGCGCTGGGGTAGCGGGTCTCCTGGCAGACGGGCATGGCCTCGCATACCCGGGTTTGGGGTGTGGCGGTCACGGCCTGGTCCTGGCCAGCGTCAAGCATCAGCGTCGGGACTGTGACCTTGCCGGCGTCGCGGGCGGCGGCCTCGGAGGCGTCGAAGAAGGCGGCGAACCAGCCGAGACTGCGTCCGCCCATCCGCAGGTCGGGATTGGCCAGCATCCAGGCGGCCTGGACCTTGCCGCGCGCCGGATCGTGGGTCTGGCCGGACTGGACGCCGTCCGGGCCCTCGCGTTTCCAGCCGCCTTGGTCGGGCGTGCGGATCCAGCCCAGACGCAAGAACCGCATGGCCGGCGTGAACCTGGCGAAGTCCGAACGCGGGCGGGGCAGGGCGCTGAGGCCGAAGGCCGGCGCGGACAGCACCAATCCGTCCATGGCGACGCCCTGCTGGACGGCGCGCAGGCCGACGAGGCCGCCTTCCGAGTGACCCAGCACCACGAACGGAATGTCGTCCTGCGGGCGGATCACGCCCTGACGCAGCGCGCGGACCGCCGCGACGTCGGGATCGAAACTGTCGATGTGGCCCAGATCCCGCCAGGGCGTGGCGCGCTCCGAGCCGCCCTGACCCTGACGCTCCAGCACCCAGACGGTGAAGCCGGCGGCGTTGAGCTCGGAGACGGTCTCGAACCACTTCTCGGCGGTTTCGCCATAGCCGCTCAGGATCAGGACGTTGGCGCGCGGCGCGACGGGCGGAGCCGAGACGCCGTAACGCTGGACCGGGCCCTCGCCGCTGCGCACGAAACCCCAGGCCCAGCCTTGCGGCGGATAGAAGCGGGCGCTCAGCGAAGGCGGCGTCCGGCTCTCGGCGAACGGCGCGCGCGAGCCCCCGTCACCGCAGGCGGAAACGGACAAGGCCAGGGCGATAATCACAAGGCGGCGACGCATACGCCCCAGTCATTTCGCGCATCGCGGCCTTAAGCAAGATCAAGCGCTTGATCCGGAGGCCAAGAAGACCGATTTAGGCGCCATGGCCACGGTGATCGACACCCTCAAGGCTCGCAACCCGGAAGACCGGGCTGTGCGCCACCCCGAAAAGCAGAACCGCCCGGACACGCCGGTGCTTCGCAAACCCGAGTGGCTGCGCGTGCGCGCCCCGGGCTCGGGTCAGTACAACGAGACCAAGAGCATCGTTCGCGAAAACCGTCTGACAACGGTCTGCGAGGAAGCGGCTTGCCCGAACATCGGCGAGTGCTGGAGCCAGAAGCACGCGACCATGATGATCATGGGCGAGATCTGCACGCGCGCCTGCGCCTTCTGCAACGTCACCACGGGCCTGCCGACTCAGCTGGACCCCGACGAACCGCGCCGCGTGGCCGAGGCCGTCGCCAAGATGGGCCTCAAGCACGTGGTCATCACCTCGGTGGACCGTGACGACCTGCTGGATGGCGGCGCCCGCCACTTCGCCGAGGTAGTCACCGCCATCCGCGCGGCTGCCCCGACCACGACCATCGAGATCCTGACGCCGGACTTCCTGCGCAAGGACCAGGCCGAGAACGTGGTGATCGACTCCCGTCCGGACGTCTTCAACCACAATCTCGAGACGGTGCCGCGGCTGTATCTGAAGATCCGCCCCGGTGCGCGCTACTACAACTCGCTGCGCCTGCTGGACCGCGTGAAGCAGCGCGACCCCTCCCAGTTCACCAAGTCCGGCCTGATGGTCGGCCTGGGTGAGACCAAGGAGGAGGTCATGCAGGTGATGGACGACATGCGCTCGGCCGGCGTCGACTTCATCACCATCGGCCAGTACCTGCAGCCGACCCGCAAGCACGCGGCCATCGACCGCTTCGTGACGCCGGAAGAGTTCAAGGCCTATGAGGCGATCGCCCGGGCCAAGGGCTTCCTGATGGTCTCGTCCAGCCCGCTGACGCGCTCGTCGCACCACGCGGGCGAGGATTTCGCCAAGCTGCAGGCCGCCCGCCACGCGCTAGACGCCCGCAAGGCCTAAAGCCTTGCACCGCCATGTCGTGACGCGCGTGCTGCCGTACGCGCCTGAGCAACTGTTCGATCTGGTCGGCGACGTCGAGGCCTATCCGAAGTTCGTGCCGTGGATTACCGGCATGCGCACCTGGAACGGTCGCGAGGACGGGGCGGTCAGCACGGTCGACGCCGAGGCCCAGGTCGGCTTCTCGTTCCTGCGTGAGAAGTTCGCCACCCGCGTGCGCCGCGACCGCGACGCGCTCTCCATCGACGTTAGCCTGCTGTATGGCCCGTTCAAGCGTCTGACCAACGGCTGGCGGTTCGTCGCTGAAGGCGAGGCGACGAAGATCGAGTTCGTGATCGACTTCGCGTTCAAGTCGGCCCTGCTGGACGCCATGCTGGCCGCCAATGTCGACAAGGCCGCTAACAAGCTGATCGGTTGCTTCGAAGACCGGGCGCGGCAGATCTACGGCGTAAAAGCCTAGTCCTTCTTCGCCACCGCTTCCTCGATGCGCTCTTCGAAGTCGCCGAGGTTGGAAAACAGGTTCTCGATCGCGAAGACCAGGCCGAACACCCGCGCGGCGTCGTCGAACTCCAGATCCTGGGTGACCCCCTTGTCGCGCAGGCTTTCCACGCAGTCGTGGAAGGCCTGATGGGCCTGCGCGAAGGCGATGCGGTCGGGGCGGACGCCGCTGGCCAGAAGGTCGGCGGTGCCGCGCAGGAACTTGGCGCTGGCCTCCAGCATGTCGGCGGCGGCGGGCGCAAGGTCGGGCGAAGGCAAGGGCTGACGTAGGGCGCGCCCGATCATCACCGTGTCGTTGCGCAACCGCCAAAGGGTGCGGGGCAGGGCCTCGGACACCGAGCGGTCGCTGAGCTTGCTGGCGCTCTCGCGGTCGGCCTCGTTCATGCCGCTCTGCAGCTTGGCGAGAGCTGCGCGCAGGTCGTCCTGAGCCTTCAGATAGTCGGTCGGCCCCGGCGTGTCGCGCAGGGTCAGGACGTGACTTTCCAGGATGTGGGCCTGCAGGCTGGCGATCTTCTGGACGCTGGTGACGACCGAGGCGTGGGCGCGGGCCGGGAAGATCAGCAGGGTGGCGGCGACGCCGACGACGCTGCCGACGGCGATCTCGGCGACGCGCCAGCCGGCGGCCAGCAGCGGGTCCATGTGGGTGGTCGTGCCGATCAACATGATGACGGCGGTGACCGGCGCCACCTTCAACGCGGGCCGCATCGAGACCAGGAAGGCCAGCAGGGCGACCGTGACGCACAGGATCACACCGCCCAGGTCGGGCGCCTTGGCGTGGAAATAGGCCGCGACCGCGCCGACCAGCGCGCCGACGACCGTGCCCATCAACCGCTCCATCGAGGCGGTGATGGTCGCGCCCAGGCTGGACTGCACCACGATCACGGCGGTGAACACGGCCCAATAGCCTTGCGGCAGGCGCAGGACCGTCGCCAGGGCGAAGGCCGCGCCGACGGCCGCCGAGACGCGGATGGCGTGGCGGATCTCGGTCTTGCGGGCGGCGGCGGCCTTGAGCGCCCGTTGCGAGAGGTTGACGCCGGTGAAGCGCCGCCAGTCGCTGGGCGCGGTCTCCGGCACTAGGCCACCGCCTCGCGCAGCATTTCCAGCGCCGTGCGGATCGCGGCCAATTGCACCGCCTCGCGCGTCTCGCCGTCGAACCGCTCGTGCCGATGGACGACCGATCGGTTGGCGCGGGCGATGGCGAAGTGGACCGTGCCGACCGGCTTCAGCGGCGAGCCGCCGCCGGGGCCAGCGACGCCGGTGATCGACACCGCGACATGGCCGTTGCTTTCGCGCAGCGCGCCCTCGGCCATCATCCGCGCCACCGGCTCGGACACTGCGCCGTGGTCGGCGATCAGGTCGCCCGGCACGCCCAGCATCTCGGACTTGGCGCGATTGGTATAGGTGACGAACCCGCGCTCGAAGACGTCCGAGGCGCCGCTGATGGCGCAGATGGCGCCAGCGACCAGGCCGCCGGTGCAGCTTTCGGCCGTGACCAAGCGCAGCGACTTGCTGCGCGCCTCGTCGATCAGCAGTCGGGCCAGGGTCTCGATTTCCAGCGGGAACATGCGGGCCTCCGGATTCGCAGGCCCTATCTTAGACCGGTGTCTCGACGGCGACGATGGCCGAGGCGGCCAGGCCTTCGCCGCGGCCCGTGAAGCCCATCTTCTCGGTCGTGGTCGCCTTGACGCTGACCCGGTCCAGCGGCAGCGACAGGATCTCGGCCAGCCGTTCGCGCATGGCCAGGCGGTGCGGTTTGATCTTGGGCCGCTCGCAGATCAGCGTCACGTCGACATTGACGATCGACCCGCCCTTGGCGGTGACCAGGTCAGCGGCGTGCTTGAGGAACAGGTCCGAAGCCGCGCCCTTCCATGTGTCGTCGGTCGGCGGGAAATGGTCGCCGATGTCGCCTTCGCCGATCGCGCCCAGGATGGCGTCGGTCAAGGCGTGCAAACCCGCGTCGGCGTCCGAGTGACCGATCAGGGTTTCGTCGTGCTTGATCGCCACGCCGCACAGCCAGACTTCTTCGCCCGGCCCCCAGCGATGGGCGTCGAAGCCCTGGCCGACTCGGGTGATGCGCGCGGCGCCGGCGAGCCGTTCGGCCATGGCGAAATCCTCGGGATAGGTGAGTTTCAACAGAAGCGGATCGCCTGGCGCGATGGCCACGCGGCCGCCGGCGGCTTCCACCACCTGGGCGTCGTCGGTCGGCTCGGCGCCGGACCAGGCGGCATAGGCGTCCAGCAGGGTCTTGCGGCGGGCTGCCTGGGGCGTCTGGGCGCGCCAGAGGTGTTCGCGCGACGTCGTCGTCGGGTTCTGGCCGGGTTCGGCGCGCTTCAACGTGTCGGCCACGGGTAGGGCGGGCAGGGCGGCGTCGGCGCCTTCAAGCGCTTCAAGCACGCCCGCGACGGTCGCGCCGCTGACGAACGGGCGGGCGGCGTCGTGGACCAGCACGGGCTCGTCCTGCGGGCGGTCAGCGAGAGCGGCCAGGCCCGATTGGACCGACAGGGCCCGAGTCGCGCCGCCGCGCGCCGTGCGCCAGCTCGGCAGGCCAGCCAGCACTTCGGAGAGCGCGTTTTCGCCGTCTTCGGTCGTTACGATGACGATCGCGGTCGCGCCGGCCGCCAGGAACGCCTCGACGGACCAGCGCAGCACTGGCTTGCCGGCCACCAGCCGCCATTGCTTGGCCTGGCCCGGTCCGGCTCTGGAGCCCGAACCGGCGGCGACGATCACGGCGGAAAAAGTCATAGCGGCTGTTTAGCCACACTGCCGTTGTTGTCCAGCGATTGGGCTTTACTGCGCCGCACAATGTGCCTAAAAAGAAAGCTACGGGGATGATCACAAAATGAGCAACAAGCTCGAGGTCGGCGGGGTCGAGGTCCTCGGTCGGGTGTGGATTGCGCCTATGACCGGGGTCTCGGACCTGCCCTTCAGAGAGACCGCCACGGCGCTCGGCGCGCCCTATGTGGCAACGGAAATGGTGGCCTGCGCCGAGTTTGCGCGGGGGCGGCCCGATGTCGTGCGCCGCGCCGCGGTGGGCGAGGGCCTGCCGCTGATGGTGGTCCAGCTGGTCGGGCGCGATCCTGAACTGATGGCCAAGGGCGCCCGCATGGCCGCCGACGCCGGCGCCCAGATCGTCGACCTGAATTTTGGCTGTCCCGCCAAGGAAGTCTCTGCCGGCCAACAATCGGGCTCGGCCATCATGCGTGAGCCTGACCTGGCCGAGGCATTGGTCAGCGCGGCGGTCGAGGCCGTCGACATTCCCGTCACCGTCAAGATGCGGCTGGGCTGGGACGACAATCTGCGCAATGCCCCCGACATCGCGCGCCGCGCCGAGGCGGTCGGCGCCAAGGCGATCACGGTTCATGGCCGTACGCGCAGTCAGTTCTACAAGGGCGTCGCCGACTGGACCGCTGTCTCGGCGGTGAAGCAGGCGGTGTCTGTGCCGGTGCTGGTCAATGGCGACATCATCGACGGCGATAGCGCCCGCCAGGCTCTGGAACAGTCTGGCGCCGATGGCGTGATGATCGGCCGGGGCGTCTATGGCCGCCCGTGGATCGCCGGCGCCATCGAGGCGGCGCTTGAAGGTCGCGGCTTCGCCGAGCCGCAGGCCGAGGAGCGCTTGGCCATCGCGCTCACCCATTTCCGCCGCAGCCTGGAATTCTATGGCCAGCCGCTGGGCCTGAAGATGTTCCGCAAGCACCTGGCCTCGTACATCGAGGCCGCGCCGTGGCCCGAGACCGCCGAAGCGCGTCGCGCCGCCCGCGCCAGCCTGTGCCGCCTTGAAGACCCCGCCGCCGTGGAGGCCGCCTTGCGCGACCTTTGGCTGGCGGGCGGGAGACTAGCCGCATGACCGATCGCGCCCGCGTCCTGGGAGGGATCACGCCCGAAGCCCTGAAGGCCGCCGCCTTCGACCTCAGTCCCGAACCGGCGCTTGTTGTTGACCGGGAGGGCGGTCTGGTGGCCGTCAACGAAGCCGCCGAGGCCCTGTTCGGCCACGGCCTGTCGCTGCTGGCCCGTGGTCGCTTCCGCGCAGCCTTGCCGCCGGGCTCGGTGTTGGTGTCGCTGCTGGATCGCGCCATCTTCGAGGGCGCGCTGGTTCGCGAGCATGGCGTCGAGGTCAATCTGTTCGGCCAGCCGCCGTTCGAGGCCGATGGCGCCGCGGCGCCGCTGGGCGACGGCTCGGTGATGCTGACCTTGCACGTCAAGGGCGTGCTGGGCGTCGAGCGCGCCGCCGACGCGGCCGGCCTGCGCTCGGTCGTCGGCCTGGGCAAGATGCTGGCCCACGAGATCAAAAACCCGCTGGCCGGCATTCGCGGCGCCGCCCAGCTGCTGAAGACGGGCGCCAGCGCCGTCGACCAGCCGCTGGCCCAACTGATCGTGGACGAGACCGATCGCATCCGCCGCCTGGTCGACCGCATGGAGGCCTTCTCCGACGACGTCCCGACGCCGCGCGAGCCGGTCAATATCCACCAGGTTCTGGACCGCGTCCGCGCCCTGGTCGCCAACGGCGTCGCCGACGGTCTGCAGCTGAAGGAAAGCTACGACCCATCGCTGCCGCCGGTCTGGGGCGACGAGGATCACCTGATCCAGATCTTCCTGAACCTGACCAAGAACGCTGCCGAGGCCGCCAATATGCGCGGCGACGATCGCGGCATGATCGCGATCCACACCGCCTGGCGTCCGGGCGTGCGGGTGCGCGGCGCCGACGGCAAGGCGGCGGCCGGCGCGCCGATCGAGATCAAGGTGATCGACAATGGGCCGGGGGTGCCGACGACGCTTCGCGACCACCTGTTCCAGCCGTTCGTCACCACCAAGGCCAACGGCACGGGCCTCGGCCTGGCCTTGGTCACCAAGCTGGTCACGGCCCATGGCGGGCTGATCGACTTCGAATCCGAACCCGGCCGCACCGTCTTCCGCGTGCTGCTGCCGGTTGCGCCCGAAACAGTATCCGGAGACGCCTGAGCATGAACGCCGCGAGCAAGAAGATCCTGATCGCCGACGACGACAGCTCGGTTCGCCTCGTGCTCAGTCAGGCGTTCACCCGCCTGGGCTACCAGGTGCGGGCCACGGGCAACGCCACGACGCTGCTGAAGTGGGTCACGGACGGCGAGGGCGACCTGGTCGTCACTGACGTGATGATGCCCGACGAGAACGTGTTCGACGTGCTGCCGCGCATCCGCAAGGAGCGGCCCAAGCTGCCGATCATTGTGATGAGCGCTCAGAACACCTTGCTGACGGCGGTCAACGCCGCCGATGCGGGCGCGTTCGAATATGTCTCCAAGCCGTTCGACCTCGACGACGTCACCGCCGCCGCGCGCCGGGCTCTGTCGCGTCCGGCCGACACCGAGGCGTCCAAGGCCCAGGCCCGGGCCATGCGCGACGAGCGCCTGCCGCTGATCGGCCGCTCGGCGCCGATGCAGGAAGTCTATCGCACCATCGCCCGCCTGGTCGGGGCCGACCTGACCGTCCTGATCCTGGGCGAGAGCGGCACCGGCAAGGAGCTGGTCGCCCGCGCCCTGCACGAGCTGGGCCGTCGCCGCGACGGCAAGTTCGTGGTCATCAACCTGGCCGCCGTGCCGCGTGAACGGGTTGAGGCTGAGCTGTTCGGCCGCGGCGAGGGCGACAACGGCCGTCTGGTCGAGGCCGATGGCGGCACCTTGTTCCTGGACGAGATCGGCGACATGCCGCTGGACGCCCAGACACGACTGCTGCGCGTCATCGACGGCACCGAGCCGGTGATCAACCCCAAGACCGGCCGCCGCCCGAACGTGCGGATCATCGCCGCCACCAATCGCGACCTGCGGGGTTTGATCCAGCAAGGCCTGTTCCGCGAGGACCTGTTCTTCCGCCTCAACGTCGCGCCTGTGCGCCTGCCGCCGCTGCGCGACCGCGTCGAGGACATTCCGGATCTGGCCCGCACCTTCCTGCTGCGCGCCGCCCGCGAAGGTCTGCCGTCCAAGACTATCGACCAGAGCGCCCTGGACCGCCTGAAGACCCATCCGTGGCCCGGCAACGTCCGCGAGCTGGAAAACCTGATGCGTCGGATGTGCGCCCTCTATGCCGAGGAACTGATCTCCGCCCGTATAGTCGATCGCGAGCTGCAGGATCACACGCCGGCCATTCGGTCGGAAGAAGGTCCCGTCACGCTATCGACCTTGGTCGAGCGCCACCTGGCCTCGCACTTCGCCGACCAGCCGGACGGCGTGCCGGCGCCGGGTCTCTACGACCGGATCCTGGAAGAGGTTGAGCGTCCGCTGATCCAGCTGACCCTGTCGGCCACACGCGGCAATCAGGTTCGCGCCGCCGAGATCCTGGGCCTGAACCGCAACACGTTGCGCAAGAAGATCCAGGACCTGGGTGTGGAGATGACGCGCGGCCGTCGTTAGTGGCTGCGCTTTTCCCGGCACATAGCTGTTGAATTTAGGACACACGCTCCTAAACTCCGCTTCGATGTCTTCTGTGGCTTACGCGACACGGCCTGAGGACCCGCCGAACCGGTTCAGCCGGGACTGGTGGCGGGCGCTTCTGCGATCGCGCTATCTGGTCGGTAGCGGCTATGCGCTGGCGGTCATCCTGACCGTCGCAGGCGTCGTTCTGGCCTCATCGCCGCCACGCACCGATTCGATCAGCACAGCCAGCACCGTCATCCTGGTGGTGCTGGGCTTCAATCTGGTGCTGATCCTGGGCGTCGCCACCGTCGTGGGCTTGCGCCTCTATGACTTGATCGATGCTCGGGCCAGTGACGCTGGCGCCCGTCTGCACCTGCGTTTCGTGGGCCTGTTTTCGCTGGCCGCCGTGGCGCCGGCGGTGATCGTGGCGCTGTTCTTCGGCGTGCTGGTCAACCGCGGCGTTGACGGCTGGTTCAGCGAGCGCGTGCAGACCGTGGTCGGCAACTCGGCCAAGGTCGCCAATTCCTACGTCGAGCAGCAGACCAAATACATTTCCGAGCACGTCGGCCCCATGGCCGGCGCCTTGAACCAGGCCGCGCCGGCGCTGTCACAGTCGCCGGTAGCGTTCGGCCACTTCCTGGCGGGCCTGACCGAGGACAACGGCTTTTCGGCCGCCTACGTCCTGGACCGCGATGGCCGGATCCTGGCCCGGGCCGAAGCGCGAGACGCCCCGCCGTTCCTGGCCCCGCCGCCGTCCAGCTATGACGGCACCGACAGCGGCGAGGTCAGCGCCCAGCGCTTCGTGTCGACCGACCTGTTCCGGGCGCTCTACAAGCTGAAGGCCTTTCCAGACGGCTATCTCTATGTCGTGCGGCCGATCGAGCGGGGCATCTTGAACCACCTGATCGAGACCCAGGACGCCCTGGTCTCGTATCGCGACGCCGAGCGCAGCCGCGGCCGGATCCAGGCGATCTTCGGCCTCAGCTATCTGGAAACCGCGCTGCTGGTGCTGGTGGCGGCCATCTGGGTCGGCATCGCCGCCGCCAACTCGATCGCCGGTCCGGTCGCGGGCCTAGTCGAGGCGGCAGGCCGGGTGTCCGGCGGCGACCTGGACGCCCGGGTCGAGGCCGACAAGGGCCCCGAGGAGATCCGCGCCCTTTCCAACGCCTTCAACATGATGACCAGTGACCTGCAGCTGCAGCAGGCCGCGCTGAGGACCGCCAGTCTGGACGCCGAGAGCCGTCGCCAGTTCATCGAGACGGTGCTGTCGGGCGTCAGCGCCGGCGTGGTCAGCCTGGACGAGAACGGCCGGGTGTCGGCGCTGAACCGCCGGGCCGTCACGCTGCTGGCCTTGTCGGACGACGCGGTCGGGGTCGACATGATCCAGCTGGCGCCTGAGTTCGAGACGGTGATGGAGGCTCTGCAGGAGAGCCGCCCCGACACCGATGTCGAGGTCGACATCATGCGCGACGGCGAGACGCGCCGCCTGCGGGTCCGCGCCGCTGGCCATGTGGCCGAGGGGCTGGTTCTGACTTTCGACGACATCACCCGCCTGGTGGCCGCCCAGCGTAACGCCGCCTGGAAGGACGTGGCGCGCCGCATCGCCCACGAGATCAAGAACCCGCTGACGCCGATCCAGCTGTCGGCCGAGCGCCTGCGCCGCAAGTATCGCAAGGAGATCGCCAGCGACCTGGAGACCTTCGACCGCTGCACCGAGACGATCATCCGGCAGGTCGGCGACATTGGCCGCATGGTCGACGAGTTCTCCGCCTTCGCCCGGATGCCGGCGCCGCGCTTCGAGCCGGCCAACCTGACCGAGATGCTGCGCCAGGCCGTCTTCGCCCAGCGCTTCCAGGACGCCGAGATCGAGGTCAAGCTGGAGGAGCCGGGCGGCGAGGACGTCTGGGTCACCTGCGACCAGCGGATGATCGGCCAGGCCCTGACCAACATCCTGAAGAACGCCGGCGAGGCCGTGGGCGGCCGTCGCGCCGTTGCGCCTGAGCTGGCCGGTCGGATTACCGCGATCCTGACCTCGACCGCCGACGACTTCTGCGTGACGGTCGAGGATAATGGGGTGGGCCTGCCGGCCAAGGACCGCGACCGGCTGACCGAGCCCTATGTCACCACCCGCGAGAAGGGGACAGGCCTGGGCCTGGCCATCGTCAAGCGGATCATGGAGGACCATGGCGGCAGCCTGGCCCTCACCGACGCACGCACGCTTCCCGGCGCTCGCGTGATTCTGAAGTTTCCGACGACCGCGCGACTGCCTGCCGCGGCCATAAGTGGCGTTGAGGAGATGATATGAGCGCCGACGTTCTTGTTGTGGATGACGAAGCCGACATCCGCGAACTGGTGGCCGGCATCCTGGAGGATGAAGGCTACGCCGTGCGAACGGCCGCCGACTCCGATCAGGCGCTCGCCGCCATCCGGGCCCGAAAGCCGGCGCTGCTGGTCCTGGATATCTGGATGCAGGGCGGCGGCATGGACGGCCTGGAGTTGCTGGACATGGTCAAGGCGCTGGACGCCGACCTGCCGGTGATCATGATCTCCGGCCACGGCAACATCGAGACGGCCGTCAGCGCCATCAAGCGCGGCGCCTACGAGTTCCTGGAAAAACCGTTCAAGTCCGACCGCCTGCTGCTGATCGTCGAGCGGGCGCTGGAAGCTGCGGGCCTGCGCCGCGAGAACCGCCGGCTGCGCGCCCAGACCATCACCCCCGACGGCCTCATCGGCAAGTCGGCGCCGGCTCAGGCGTTGCGCCAACTGATCGCCAAGGTCGCGCCGGCCAACAGCCGGATCCTGGTCTCGGGCCCGCCCGGCTCGGGCAAGGAACTCGTGGCGCGGATGATCCACGGCGCCAGCGCTCGGGCTCGCCAGGAGTTCGTGGCGGTCAGCTCTGCCGGCATGGCGCCGGAGCGGCTGGACGTCGAGCTGTTTGGCGAGGAAGGCGAGGGCGGCCGGCCGCGCAAGATCGGCGTGTTCGAACGCGCGCACAACGGCACGCTCTATCTCGACGAAGTGGCCGACATGCCGCGGGAGACCCAGGGCCGCATTCTGCGGGTTCTGGTCGAGCAGCGCTTCCGCCGCGTGGGCGGCGACAGCGACGTGCAGGTCGATGTGCGGGTCATCTCGTCCAGCTCTCGCGACCTGCGCGACGAGATCGCTGGCGGACGCTTCCGCGAAGACCTGTTCCATCGCCTGAACGTGGTGCCGGTGCGGGTGCCGGGCCTGGCCGAGCGGCGCGAGGACATTCCCGAGCTGATCAACTTCTTCGTGGAGCGGATCAGCGAGGCCACAGGCCTGCAGCGCCGTCGGCTGGGCGAGGACGCTCTGGCCACGCTGCAGGTGCAGACCTGGCCGGGCAATGTCCGCCAGCTGCGCAACAACGTCGAGCGGATGCTGATCCTGGCTTCGGGCGAGCCCGGCGACGTGATCACCGCCGAGATGCTGGCCGGTCCCGACCAGCCCAGCGCCGGCAACGCCGGGGCCATTGGCGCCGAGCGGATCATCGCCCTGCCGTTGCGCGAGGCTCGCGAGCTGTTCGAGCGCGAATATCTGAACGCCCAGATCCTGCGGTTCGGCGGCAACATCTCGCGCACGGCCAACTTCATCGGCATGGAGCGCTCGGCCCTGCACCGGAAGCTGAAGTCCCTGGGCGTGGCCGGCGCTCGGGCCGAAGAGGAAGAGTAGATGTCGCGTTTCGCCTATGTGAACGGCCGCTTCGTGCGGCACGGCGAGGCCGTCGTCCATATCGAGGATCGCGGCTATCAGCTGGCCGATGGCGTCTACGAGGTCTGGGCCGTGTTCGACGGCAAGCTGGCCGACGCTGAGGGTCACTTCACCCGCCTGTGGCGCAGCCTGGACGAGCTGCGCATCGCCCATCCGATGAGCGAGGCGTCGCTGACGATGGTCCTGCGCGAGGCCGTGCGCCGCAACAAGGTGCGCGAGGGGCTGGTCTATCTGCAGGTCACCCGCGGCGTCGCCAAGCGCGACCACGCTTTCCCGAGCCCGGGCGTCCTGCCGGCCGTCGTGGTCACCGCCAAGTCGCTGGATCGCGCCGCGACCAACGCCAAGGCGGCCAAGGGCGCTTCGGTGATCTCGGTCCCGGAGAACCGCTGGGCCCGCTGCGACATCAAGTCGATCGGGCTTCTGCCGAATGCCCTCGCCAAGCAGGCGGCCCGCGAACGCGGCGCCCTGGAGGCCTGGTTTGTCGACGACATGGGCCTGGTCACCGAAGGGGCGTCGTCCAATGCCTGGATCGTCGATGGCGACGGCCAGCTGCGGACCCGCGACACGAACGCCAACATCCTGCGCGGCGTCACCCGCTCGACCCTGCTGGAGGTGATCCGCGAGGCCGGCCTGCCGATCAGCGAAAAGCCTTTCACGATCGCTGAAGCCCAGGCCGCCAAGGAGGCCTTCATCACCGGCGCCGGCTCGCTGGTGACGCCGATCGTCCAGGTCGACGGCGTGAAACTGGGCGATGGCGTTCCGGGGCCGGTGGCGACGAAGCTGCGGGCGCTCTATATTGAGCGAGCGCGTCAGAAAGCCGTCTGAGATCGGAGCGTATCCGGCCTGGGCGGCCTTAGGTCGCTTAACCATGCGGGAAAATTTCGCCGACGACTTGTCGCTTTCGGCGAAAAATCCTCTAGCATGGTCTTGTTTGTGTGGGGGGCGTGTGGCCCTCCGAGAACAATGAGGGGAACCCCCAATGTCTGCCGAGAAGAAGCAAAACCTGCAGGACACCTTCCTGAACAGCGTGCGCAAGTCGAAGACGCCGCTCACCATTTTCCTGGTCAACGGCGTGAAGCTGCAGGGCGTGGTCAGCTGGTTCGATAATTTCTGCGTGCTGCTGCGTCGCGATGGCCAGTCGCAACTGGTCTACAAGCACGCCATTTCCACCATCATGCCGGCGCAGCCCGTTCAGCTCTATGAGCCCAGCGCCGACTCTGACGACTGATCCAGAGACGCTTGTCAAAATCTACATCCAGGTCGATTGACCACGCCGCGCCGATCCTGAAGGCGCTTGTCATCCATCCGGCGCGGCAACTTCGCGGTCAGGCGGCCCTCGAGGCCCGGGATCCCAAGTCTCGGCTCGAGGAGGCTGTCGGCCTCGCCATCGCGCTCGATCTCGACGTCGTCGAAACCGTGATCGCCCCGCTGCGGGCGGTGACGCCCGCGACCTTGTTCGGTAAGGGCAAGATCGAGGAGTTCGCGGCGATCTGCGAGGTCGAGCACATCGACGTCGCTGTCTTCGACGATCAGCTCACGCCCATCCAGCAGCGCAATCTCGAGAAGGCGCTGGAGGTGAAGGTCGTGGACCGCACCGGGCTGATCCTCGAGATCTTCGCCCGTCGGGCCCGAACCCGTGAAGGCAAGCTGCAGGTCGAGCTGGCCAGGCTGGATTATGAGCGCTCGCGCCTCGTCCGCACCTGGACCCACCTGGAACGCCAGCGCGGCGGCACCGGCAACACAGGCGGCCCCGGCGAGACCCAGATCGAGCTGGACCGTCGCCTGATCCGCGACAACATCCTCAAGCTCAAGAAAGAGCTGGAGGAGGTGCGCCGCACGCGGACCCTGCACCGCAGCGCCCGCAAGAAGGTCCCGTATCCGACGGTCGCCCTCGTGGGCTACACGAACGCCGGCAAGTCCACGCTGTTCAACCGCCTGACCGAGGCGGAGGTCCTGGCCAAGGACATGCTGTTCGCGACGCTGGACCCGACGCTGCGCACCGTGAAGCTGCCCGACGGGCGGCCGGCGATCATGTCCGACACCGTCGGCTTCATCTCCGACCTGCCGCACGAGCTGGTCGAGGCCTTCCGCGCCACCCTCGAAGAGGTGCAGGAGGCCGACGTGGTGCTGCACGTTCGAGACGTGGCCAATCCCGACAGCGAGGCCCAGGCCCGCGACGTCGAGACCGTGCTGTCCGAACTGGGCGTCACGTTCGACGAGGGCAAGACGGTCGTCGAGGTCTGGAACAAGGTCGATCTCCTGAACGAGGACGATCGGGAGGTCGTCGAGGGCCATGCTCGCCGCAAGGAGGCTTCGGCCGTCTCGGCTGTGACCGGCGAGGGCTGCGAGGCCCTGCTGCGCCGGATCAGCGGCCTGATCGACGATTCGCCGCCGGTCGAGATCAAGCTTCTGGCGCAGGACGGCCAGGCCCTGGCCTGGATCTATCGAAACGGCCGGGTGCTGAGCCGCTACGACGGCCCGGCAGGCGAGGTCACGATCGTCACGCGACTGGACAGCCAGGCCCTGGGCCGGTTCGAGCGCCAGTTCCCCGGCGCCCTCGTCGGGGTCGCGGAGTAGGAGGGCTCTAGCCCTTCTTCTCGGCCGCCTTGGCGTCGTTCCACAGCGCGTCCATCTCCGCGAGATCGGACTGGTCCGGCGTCTTGCCACGCTGGGCCAGGCCGGCCTCGACGAAGGCGAAGCGGCGAGCGAACTTGGCGTTGGTGGCGCGCAGGGCGTCTTCCGGATCGACGTCCAGCTTGCGAGCCAGGTTGGCGCAGACGAAGAGGATGTCGCCCAGTTCCTCGCGGGCCTTGGCCATGTCGCCGGCCTCGATCTCGACAGCGATCTCGTCGGTTTCCTCGCGCAGCTTGTCCAACACCTGGCTGGCCGAGGGCCAGTCGAAGCCGACGCGTGCGGCGCGCTTGGTCAGCTTCACGGCGCGGGTCATGGCGGGCAGGCCGGTCGGTACGTCGTCCAGCACGCCAGTCTTGGCCTTGGCCTTTCGCTCCTGGGCCTTCAGTTCTTCCCAACCAGCGACCTGAGCCGACAGGTCGTCATAGGCATGGTCGCCGAACACATGCGGATGGCGGCGGATCATCTTGTCGGAAATGGCGGTGGCCACGTCCTTCAGGTCGAACGCCCCTTGCTCCTCGGCCATCCGCGCGTGGAAGACCACCTGCAGGAGGAGGTCGCCCAGCTCGTCCCTCAGCTCCGGCAGGTCGTTTCGCTCGATGGCGTCGGCCACCTCGTAGGCCTCTTCGACTGTGTAGGGCGCGATCGTCGCGAACGTCTGCTCCAGGTCCCAGGGGCAGCCGCCGTTCGGATCGCGCAGCTTGGCCATGATCTCCACGAGGCGGAAGATCGGGTGCGTTTCGTCACTCGGCGGGGGCGGGGAGGATGACATTTGGACCCGGTTCGGCTGGAGGCTCAGCGCCCGCCGCCGCGTCCCGCGCCGCGAGCTGGCGCTGAATCTCGGCGAGGCGGTTCGCATCCAGCGGATAGCGCATCATGACCGCCGCGACCACCAGTCCCAGCACCGCCGGCGCGAAGGAGTAGAGGCCGACCAAGGCCGCATCGCCCGCGGGCGTCGGGGTCTTGGGATCGAAGCCCAGCGCGCCCAGCAGGATGAACACGCCGACGGCCAATGCGTAGCCCAGCTTCAGCGTGCCCGTCGCGATCGCATAGAGCAGGCCGGTCTTGTCGACGCCGCTTTGCAGACGCTCCTCGTCGCCGATGTCGGCCATCATCGCGCGCACCAGCAGCGGTGCGGCGGAGTAGGGCAGGCCGGCCAGGATCAGCACGATCATGCCCAGCACCAGTTCGCCAGGCGGGGTGATGACGGCCGTCAGCTGCACGACCGCGTAGATCACCGACGCCACGGCCAGCGACCGGTGCTTGCCGATCTTCTTGGCCAGCATGGGCCAGATCGGCGCGCCGGCGAGAGCGGCGATGAAATAGATCAGCAGCAGGATTCCGGCCTGCGTCTTGTCGAAGCCCTTCATCCGCTCGAAGAAGAACAGAAACAGCGTGCCGGCGATGCCGGGCGCCAGGCCCATCAGCAGGTCGGCGATCAGCAGGCGCTGGACCGAGGGGCGGCCGAGCAGGGCGATATACTGCTTCAAGCCGGTCTTGCCGTGCTTGGGCGGAGCGGCCGGTTCGCCGACCGTGGTCACGGCCAGCAGCACGGTCAGCGGCGCCAGGAGGACGATGAACCAGCCCATCGCCTGCATGCTGGCCAGGTGGTCGCCCTTGAACACCCCGGTCACGATGGGCGGCAGGCACAACACCAGGATCATGCCGACGACATTGGCGCCCTGCCACCAGGCGAAGACGCGCGAGCGCTGCTGGTAGTCGCTGGACAGCACCGCCCCCCAGGCCGTCTGGGACAGCACCACCATCGAATAGCCGACATAGAGCACGGCCAGCCAGAACCACAGATAGAGCGGACCGACGCCGGGCTGGGCCATGAACAGCGCGAAGGTGCCGATGGCGATGATCGGCGTGCCGGCCGCCAGCCAGGGGCGGAAGCGGCCGAAGCGCGAGCGCGTGCCGTCCATGATCCCGCCCAGCACCGGGTCCAGCATCATGTCGACCAGCTTCACGATCAGGAAGGCCGCGCCGACCATGGCCATCGGCAGGCCTAGGGAGTTGATGTAGTATTCGGGCAGGTACACGACGAGCGGCAGGCCCATCGCCGAGATGGGGATCGCCGGCGAGGCAAATCGGGCTAGCGCCCACGAAGATCGTCGCTGGCTCATGGTGTACTCCTCCCCGTACTTGGCGCCATTTGAACGCCGTTTAAAACGAGTGTGCGAGCAATGCGCGTCGCGCGCTAGTCCTTCTGTAAGCACGGTGCGTCCTTCGAGGCCCGCCTTCGGCGCGCGCCTCAGGATGAGGGACTTTCTGAATTCCTCATCCTGAGGCGCCTGCGCAGCGGGCCTCGAAGGACGCACGGCGTCTCGGCCTCACGCGGCCAGCCGCATATGCGCGGGACCCATGGTTCAGCTTCTACGTGAGGGGCGGATTTCCGCTCGTCATCTGCGACGGATAGAGGGGGCCCGCGCACAAGGCGCGGGATGACGGCAAGGAGGTCTGCAACTCCCTACTTCATCCGCAGCGGCAGCCCCGCCGCCACGAAGAACACCTCGTCCGCCGCCTGGGCCAGCCGCTGGTGCAGTCGCCCCGCCTCGTCCCGGAACCGGCGCCCCAGCGGGGTCTCAGGCACCAACCCCAGGCCAACCTCGTTGCTGACCAGCCAGACACGGGCCGGACAGGCGCTCACGGCCTCGACCAGGGCGCTGGCGGCGGCCTCGACGTCCAGGTCGTTCAGCATCAGGTTCGACAGCCACAGCGTCAGGCAGTCGACCACGGCCACCGCGTCGGCGGGCAGGGCGCTCACCGCCTGCGGCAGGTCGACCGGCGCTTCGACCGTGATCCACGATTCGCCGCGGTCGGCCTGATGGCGTGCGATGCGCTGCGCCATCTCGTCGTCGAACGCCTGTCCCGTCACGATCATCGTCGCGCGCCCAGTTCCCACAGCCATTTCCGCGGCCTTCTGCGCAAACATGCTCTTGCCGGAACGGGCCCCGCCCAGCACCAGGGTCGCGGTCATGAAAGCTCCACATTGACGGTGTGCGGCGCACAATATACGGCAGGCGCTGCATCAGGCTCCTCGAAAGAGGATTAAAAGGGAACGAGGTTCAAGACCTCGGCTGCCCCCGCAACTGTAAGCGGCGAGCTCTAGCGTCATACGCCACTGGGATTTCGGTCCTGGGAAGGCGACGCCAAGAGCCTTGACCCGCGAGCCAGGAGACCTGCCCGGCGCAGTCGTTCATCGCTCGGCCGGGGTGCGCCGAACGAACGGGTCTTCCCGAGAAACGACAGTCACAGGACCGCGCGACGGTCCGAGGCGTACGCGCGGCTTACCGCTTCGTGTTCGCCCTGGCTTGGCGCGCGGGTCGTTCAGAAGGGGAAAGAAAAGACCATGATCCGAGCATTTCTCAGCTCCACCGCCATCGCCACCGTCCTGATCGCCAGCCCGGTTCTTGCCGACGATCAGAAGGCTCCCGAGGCCGACGTCGCCGGTTCGGCCGGCGCTAACGGCGTCGCCGAACTTGTCGTCACCGCCACCCGCACCGCCCAGCCGATCGAGAAGATCGGCGCGTCGGTGACCGTCCTGACCCAGCCCGCCATCGAGGCCAGCCAGGCCATCTCGGTCGTCGAGCTGCTGGCTCAGCAGCCCAGCGTCAACTTCGTGCGCAACGGCGGTCCGGGCACGACCACCAGCCTCAACATTCGCGGCGCCGAGACCCAGCACACCGTCGTTCTGATCGACGGCGTCAAGCTGAACGACCCGTCCTCGACGCAAGGCGGCTTCAACAGCGGCAACCTTCTGGTCGGCGACATCACCCGCATCGAGGTCCTGCGCGGCGCCCAGTCGACCCTGTGGGGCAGCCAGGCCATCGGCGGCGTGGTCAACATCGTCACCGCCGACCCGACCTCGCCGTTTGGCGGTTCGTTGGACGTCGAAGGCGGCTCGCGCCAGACCGGCTACATCCGTGGCGGCGTGGGCGGCGCCAGCGAGAAGATCGTCTGGCGCGTGGCCGGCAGCTTCTATTCGACCGACGGCTTCTCGGCCTACAAGACGGGCAAGGAAAACGACGGCTATCACAACACCGGCCTGTCGGGCCGCCTGCGCTACAAGTTCAGCGACGCCGTCTCGGCCGAGGTCCGCTCGGTCTATTCGAAAGGCAAGAACGACTTCGACGCCTTTAACGGCGACAGCGTCGAGTACGGCCGCACCAACGAACTGGTGGTCTATTCGGGCCTGAACTTCGCCCTGCTGGACGGCCGCTGGAACAACCGCGTCGGCTACGCCTATACCGACACCGATCGCGAGAACATCAACCCGGCCCGTTCGACCGTGCCGCTGACCTTCGACGCCGCCGGCAAGAACAAGCGCTGGGAGTATCAGGGCGTGTTCGCAATCTCGGACGCCTGGAGCGCCACCTTCGGCGCCGAGAGCGAAAGGTCGCGCATGCGCACCCGCTCGCCCCAGGTGACCAACCCCAATCCGGCCTTCAGCCGCGGCCGCGTCGGCGTCGATAGCCTCTATGGTCAGCTGCAGGCCGAGGTGATCCAGGGCCTGACCCTGACCGCCGGCGTCCGCTACGAGGACCACGATACCTACGGTTCGCACACCCTGGGTCAGGCCTCGGCCGCCTGGGCGCTGAACGAGGGCAATACGGTGCTGCGCGCCAGCTTCGGTCAGGGCTTCCGCGCTCCGGGCCTCTATGAGCTGTACAGCGAATACGGCAACCTCAACCTGTCGCCGGAAGAGTTCGACAGCTGGGACGCCGGCGTCGAGCAGCGCTTCTTCGAGGGCAAGGCTCGCGCCTCGGTCACCTGGTTCAACCGCGAGGCCGACAACGAGATCCGCTACAATAGCTGCTCGTCGGGCTCGACCGACCCGCTGTGCACGCCCGGCGGCGCCTTCCGCTTCGGTTATTATCGCAACGTCCAGAAGACCAAGACCCAGGGCGTCGAGCTGATCGGCGAGATCAAGCCGATCGAGGGCCTGACGATCACCGGCAACTATACCTACACCGACGCCCAGTCGGAGTCGGGGACCAGCGCCGGCAAGCAGCTGACCCGTCGCCCCAAGAACATGGGCAATCTGTCGGTCGGCTATCGCTGGCCGGTGGGCCTGACCACCACGGTGGCGGCGCGTCACGTGGGCAAGACCTTCAACAACGACGCCAACACCGTCGTGGTGAAGAGCTACACCCTGGTCGACCTGCGCGCCTCGTACCCGATCAACGAGACCTATGAGGTCTTCGGCCGGGTCGAGAACGCCTTCGACAAGGACTATCAGACCATCCTGAACTACGGCGCGCCGGGCCGTGGGGCGTTCCTGGGCCTGCGGGCTCGGTTCTAGGATCGGTCGTGGCGTCGATTCCCCATATCGGCGCCTTTCGGCATGGCGGCCGTCTCCACGAGGCGATGGCCGCCTATCCCGACGCGCCCTGGCCCTGGCTGGACCTGTCGACAGGCATCAATCCCGAGCCTTGGCCGGGGCCGCGCGCGCCGGCCAAGGCTCTGACGCGACTGCCGGATCCGCGTGACCTGGCGCGGCTGGAGGCCGTGGCGGCGAAGGCGTTCGCAGTCGCCGACCCCGCGCGGGTCGTGGCGACCGCCGGCGCTGAGGCGGGGCTCCGGCTCGTGGTGGGTCTGCTGGACGGTCGGGCTGCGTTGGTAGATCCGATCTACGGCGGCCATACCGAGGCCTGGGGCGACCGGGGGATGGCCGTACAGTCCCCGGACGAGACGGCCGACATCCTGGTGCTGGTCAATCCGAACAATCCCGATGGCAGGCGGATCGAGCGGGACGCGCTAGAGGTCCTGGCCCGGACCCGTTCGGCCGCCGGCCGCTGGACGGTCGTCGACGAGTCCTTTGGCGAGGTCGCGCCCGAGCTCAGTGTCGCCGAACTGGAGATCGAACGTCTGATCGTGCTGCGCTCGTTTGGCAAGTTCTACGGCCTGCCTGGAGCCAGGCTTGGTTTCCTGATCTTGAACAAGGTGATGGCGAAAAAAGTTCGCGTCATGATAGGCGACTGGCCGATCAGCGCCGACGCCCTGACGTTGGGCCTTGGCGCCTATGCCGATGCGACCTGGCGGGCATCGGCCCGGGCGTCGCTGGCGTCCCAGGCGAAGGCGCTGGATGGGCTGCTGACCGAGGCTGGCCTGACGGTGCTGGGCGGCTGCGACCTCTTTCGCTGGGTCGAAGCCGCCGACGCTCACGATCTGTTTGCGCGCCTCTGCGCCAGGGGCGTGCTGACGCGGCCGTTTGCGACTCTTCCTGATCGGCTTCGATTTGGCTTGCCCTTGATGCGCGATTTCAATCGCTTGCGAGAAGCTCTTGAGGCATGAGCACGCGTCGCGAAATGATCGGCGGCGCGCTGTCGCTAGCCGTGCCGTCCAAGGCCCCGCCGCGCCGGATCGCGTCGCTGAACAATTGCCTGGACGCGATGTTGGTGCACCTGGCCGATCGCGGCCAGATCGCCGCCCTCAGCCACTATGCCCGCGAGCCGCACGGCTCCACCATCGCCGCCCAGGCCCAGACCCTGCCCTATACCTGGGAGAGCGCCGAGGAGATCATCGCGCTGCAGCCCGACATGGTGCTGGCCAGCCAGCACTCGGCCCTGGCCACCCGCAATGCGCTGAAACGCCTGCACGTGCCGGTGCACCGGTTCAAGGTGCCCAAGTCCGTCGCCGAGAGCCTGGCCCAGGTGCGCAAGATCGCAGACCTGGTGGGCCACCCACAACGTGGCGAGGGCTTGGTGGGCCGCATCGAGGCCGCCATCGCCGCGGCGGCGCCGCCACCGGGCAGCCGGCGCCTGCAGGCCTTGATCTACCAGCCGAACGGCTTCGCCGCCGGGCCCGGCACCTTGGTCGACGAGATGATGGACCAGGCCGGCTTCGAGAATGTCGCCCGCCGCTACGGCCTCAAGACCTGGGGCAATGTGGGCTTGGAGCGCTTGCTGGCCGATCCGCCGCAAGTGCTGCTGGTCGGCGAGCCCGCGCCCGGCGCGCGCAGCTGGGCCGATCGGGTCATGACCCATCCGGCGCTCAAGTCGATCTCGGGCCGAATGCGCACGGTGCGGGTGCCCGAGAAGCTTCTCTACTGCGGCGGACCCGTCCTGATCGACACCGCCGCGGCCATGGCGAGAGCGCGTGTTCAAGCTTTGAAGGAGGGCGCATGAAGGTCAGATCCCCCTGGCTCGTCTGCGCGGTGCTGGCGGCCGTCCTGATCGTACTGTTTGGCCTTGGCCTCTGCGCCGGCCGGGTCTGGACGCCGTGGAGCGCCTGGATCTCGCACGGCGAGGACCCGCGTTGGGCCATCGTCTTCGGGCTGCGCCTGCCGCGCACCATCCTGGCCATCCTGGTCGGCGGGGCCCTGGGGCTCTCGGGCGCGGCGCTGCAGGGCTATACCCGCAACCCGCTGGCCGATCCGGCGGCGCTGGGCGTTTCGACCTCGGCGGCGCTGGGGGCGGTGCTGACTCTCTATCTGGGCGCAGCGGCCGAGGCGGTGTGGATCCTGCCGGCCGGCGCCATGCTCGGCGCGGGCCTGGGCGTCGCGGCCCTGCTGACGCTGTCGGGCGTCACCTCCAGCATCGTGACCTTCCTGCTGGCCGGATTCATCATCCAGACGGTCTGCGGTGCCGCCATCGCCCTGGCTCTGAACCTGGCCCCCAACCCGTGGGCGGTGAACGAGATCCTCAACTGGCTGATGGGCTCGCTGGCCGATCGCAGCGTCGATGAGGTCAAGCTGGCGGCGCCGGGCGTGGTCGCCGGCGGCCTGCTGCTGCTGACCCTGGGCCGTTCGCTGGACGCCCTGACCCTGGGCGAGCAGGGCGCCAAGTCCCTGGGCGTGGAGCTGTCGCGCATCCGCCTGCTGATGGCTATCGGCGTCGCCGTGGCGGTCGGGTCCAGCGTGGCGGTGACCGGCGTCATCAGCTTCGTCGGCCTGATTACTCCGCACCTGCTGCGGCCGCTGCTGGGCTCCAAGCCCAGCGCGGTGCTGTTGCCGTCGTTCCTGGGCGGCGCCGTCCTGACCCTGGCCGCCGACATCCTGGTGCGCATGACCCCGGCCGCCAGCGAGATCAAGCTGAGCGTGGCAATGGCTATCCTGGGCGGCCCGTTCTTCCTGTGGATGCTGATCACCATGCGCCGGAGGCTGGCATGAGCGCCCTGCACGCGAGCGGGATCACCCTGAGCCTGGGCGGTCGCCGGATCCTGGACGGCGTCAACGCCGATTTCGCGCGCGGCCAGGTGATCGCCATCGTCGGCCCCAACGGGGCGGGGAAGTCGACCCTGCTGTCGTGCCTGGCCGGTCTACGCAAGCCAGACGCCGGGCAGGCGCGGCTGGGCGAGGAGGCGGTCGCCGCCATCCCTGGCCGCCGCCGCGCGCGTCACATCGCTTTCCTGGCGCAAAGCCCTGAAATCGCGTGGGATGTCGATGTCCGTGCGTTCATCGGCTTAGGCCGCACGCCACACCTGGGGGCCTTCGGGCCCAGCGGCGAGGACAAGGTCGCCGTCGACAGCGCCATCGCCAAGGCGCGGCTGGAAGACTTCGCCGACCGGCCCGTCACGCGGCTGTCCGGCGGCGAGCGGGCCCGGGCTCTGATCGCCCGCGCCTTGGCCGGCGAGACCGACTGGCTGCTGGCCGACGAGCCGCTGACGGGCCTGGACCCCGCCCATGCCCTGGACGCCCTGTCGCTGTTTCGCCAACTGGCCCACGACGAGGGCCGGGGCGTCATTGTCACCCTGCACGACCTGAACCTGGCCGCCCGCTTCGCCGACCGCGTACTGGTGCTCAACGAGGGCAAGCTGGTCGTCGACGATGCGCCGGAGGCGGCCCTCACGCCGGACATCCTGGCCAAGGTCTATGGCGTGGTCGTTCGCCGCCACGAAGGCGAGGGCGGTCCCTTGATCGAAGTGCTGGGCCGTGTGGGCTAGTCCCTGGCTCGTGCTGGCGGCGGCGGCGCTGGAGGCCGCGGTCGGTTATCCCAACGCCCTGCACAAGCGCGTGCCGCATCCGGTCGTGTGGATCGGGACGCTGATATCGGCCCTGGAAGCACGGCTGAACCGGTCGGACTTCAATGAGGCCGTGCGACGGGCGCTGGGCATCGTGACCCTGCTGATCATCGTCGGCGTCAGCGGACTGGCGGGCTGGCTGGTCACCGCGTTCGGCGGTCCCTGCGCCGTGATCATCGTCGGCGTCGCCGGCCTGGCGCAGCGTAGTCTCTACGACCACGTCCGCGCAGTCGCAAAACCGCTGAGCGCCGGCGACCTGGACGGCGCCCGTACGGCGGTGGGCATGATCGTGGGCCGCGACACCGCCCGTCTCGACGAGTCCGGCGTCGCCGCAGCCGCCGTCGAGAGCCTGGCCGAGAGCTTCTGCGACGGTGTTGTCGCACCGATCTTCTGGTTCGTGGTCGCGGGGCTGCCGGGCCTGTTCGCCTACAAGGCCGTCAACACCGCCGACAGCCTGATCGGCCACCGCGAGCCGCGCTGGCGCAGTTTCGGCTGGGCCTCGGCCCGGTTTGACGATCTTCTGAACCTGATCCCGGCCCGTCTGGCGGGCGGTCTGATCGCCCTGGCAGGACGCGGCGGCTGGAAGACCATGCTGCGCGACGCCGGCAAGCACGCCTCGCCCAATGCTGGCTGGCCCGAGGCGGCCATGGCCGGAGCGCTGGGTGTCCAGCTTGGCGGTCCGGCCTGGTACGATGGCGAGGTCTCCAACCGTCCAGTGCTGGGCCAGGGCAGGGCGCCCGACGCCGACGACCTCGCCCGCGCGCTCAAGGTCTATCTGGTCGCCTGCACGATCCTCTGGTTGATGCTGCTGGCTGGAGGATTCGCATGGCGGCATTGATGGTCCAGGGGTGCGGGTCCGACGTCGGCAAGTCGGTGCTGGTCGCGGGCCTGTGCCGGCTGTTCGCCAATCGCGGCCTGACTGTGCGACCGTTCAAGCCGCAGAACATGTCCAACAACGCCGCGGTGACCGCTGATGGCGGCGAGATCGGCCGCGCCCAGGCCTTGCAGGCCATCGCCTGCCGCACGCCGCCGACCGTCGACATGAACCCGGTGCTGCTGAAGCCCCAGAGCGACGTCGGCGCCCAGCTGGTGGTGCGCGGCCAGATGGCCGGGACCTGGAAGGCGCGTGGCTATCAGGAGCGCAAGGCCGCCCTCTTGGACACCGTGCTGGAGAGTTTCCGCACGCTCGAAGCGCAAAGCGATCTGGTCATCGTCGAGGGCGCCGGCAGCCCGGCCGAGATCAATCTGCGGGCCGGCGACATCGCCAATATGGGCTTTGCGATCTCCGCCGACGTCCCGGTGGTGCTGGTCGGCGACATCGACCGCGGCCATGTCATCGCCGCCCTGGTCGGCGCCCATGCGGTGCTGGATGACGCCGACCGGTCCATGGTTCGCGGCTTTCTGATCAACAAGTTCCGCGGCGATCCCAGCCTGTTTCAGGACGGCCGAACCGAGATCGTGCGCCGCACCGGCTGGACCGACCTCGGCATGGCCCCCTGGCTGGCGGCGGCGCGGCGCCTGCCGGCTGAAGACGCCGTGGTGCTGGACCGCGCCGCCGCCGACGACGGCCGCCGGGTTCGGATCGTCGTGCCGATGCTGTCGCGGATCGCCAATTTCGACGAGTTCGACGCTCTGCGCAGCGAACCGGACGTCGCGTTCGCCTTCGTCCCGCCGGGAACGCCCCTGCCGGGCGACGCCGACCTGGTCATCCTGCCAGGGACCAAGGCGACCTTGGCGGACCTGGCCTTCTTTCGCGCTCAGGGCTGGGACATCGACCTGATGGCCCATGTTCGGCGCGGCGGCCGGGTGCTGGGCGTCTGCGGCGGCTACCAGATGCTGGGTCGGCGGGTCTCGGACCCCGACGGCGTCGAGGGCGCGCCGGACGCCGTCGAGGGACTGGGCCTGCTGGACGTCGAGACCGTGATGACCGGCGACAAGACCTTGCGGCCGGTGACGGGGCGTCTGGCTGGTGGCGCGCGTTTTGCCGGTTACGAGATGCATGTCGGCCGCACCACCGGCGGCGAGCAGCCGATGCTGACCTTCGACGATGGTGTGAGCGACGGCGCGGTGTCGGCCGACGGCCGGGTGCGCGGCGCTTACGTCCACGGCCTGTTCGATCAAGGCGAGGCCCGCGCCGCGCTCCTGGCTGAACTTGGCGCTGTTTCCAACGGCGTCGACCAGGACCTGCGCATCGACCAGGCGTTGGACGAGATCGCCGCCGTCCTCGAGCAAGCCTTCGATATTCCCGCCCTGGCCGCGCTCGCCGGCCTGGAGATCGCATCATGACCCTTCCATCCGTCGCGCCGGTGGACACCAACGCCGCCGGGGCCTTGCGCGCCACGATCGACGGCAAGGCCAAGCCACTGGGCGCGCTGGGGCGGATCGAGACCCTGGCGGTGCAACTGGGCCTGATCGCGGGCGGCGCGCCACCGGCCTACGACAAGGCGCTGCTGCTGGTGTTCGCCGGCGATCACGGCCTGACCGCTGAGGGCGTGTCTGCCTATCCGGCCAGCGTCACCCAGGCCATGGTCGCCACCTTCCTGGCCGGCAAGGCCAGCGCCAACGCGTTCGCTCGCGCGGTCGGGGCGGATCTGAAGGTGGTCGACGCCGGGGTGGACGCCGACCTGCCGGCCCATCCGGACCTGCTGGCCCAGAAGGTCCGCCGGGGAACGCGGAACGCCGCAATAGAGTCGGCCCTGACCGCCGACGAGGTCACTCAAGCCTTGGAGCGCGGCGCGGCCATCGCGCGTCAGGCGGTGGCCGATGGCTATGAGGTGCTGGCCCTGGGAGAGATGGGCATCGGCAACACCGCTTCGGCGGCGCTGATCATGCATCGACTGGCGGATGTACCCCTGGACCAGTGCGTCGGGCTGGGCGCAGGCCATGATGCGGAAGGCCTGGCTCGCAAGCAGGCGGCGATCGAGTGCGCGGCCGCGCGGTCGGGCGCGACCAAGCCGCAGGAGGTGCTGGCCCAGTTCGGCGGGCTGGAGATCGCCATGATCGCCGGCGCGGTGATCGGCGCGGCTTCGGCGCGCATTCCCGTGCTGATCGACGGCTTCATCGTTTCGGCCGCGGCGCTGGTGGCCGTCGCGCTGGTCCCGGAGGTCGCTGACTACTGCGTCTTCTGTCACCGTTCGGCCGAGCAGGGTCACGCCCTGATGTTGCAGAGGCTGGCGGTCGAGCCGCTACTGACCCTCGACCTGCGGCTGGGGGAGGGCACCGGCGCGCTTCTGGCCCTTCCGCTGGTGCGGGCGGCCTCGCGGCTGCTGAGCGACGTCGCCAGCCTCGACGACGTCCTGAGCGGCCGCTTGTGATGCTGGAGCGAGCGCGACATGAGCTGCGACTGCTGGTCTGCGCGATCCAGTTTCTGACCCGCGCGCCGATGCCGGCCCTGTCGAGGTTCGAGCCGGACTGGATCACCCGCGCCGCACGCTACTTTCCATTGGTTGGTCAAGGGGTTGGAGCGCTCAGCGCCGTCATTCTGCTGGCTGCCGAACAGGCCTGGAGCGGCTTGGTCGCGGCGCTGCTGGCCATCGGGGTGGGCGTGCTGGCCACCGGCGCCTTTCACGAGGATGGCCTGGCCGACACCGCCGACGGCCTGGGCGGCGGCCAGACGGCGCAGCGTCGCCTGGAGATCATGAAGGACAGCCGCATCGGCACCTATGGCGTCTGCGCCTTGGTGCTGGTGCTGGGTCTCAAGATCGCGGTGCTGGCCCAGGCGCCGGCGCTGTCGGCGGCGCTGATGCTGCTGGCCGCGCATGGGGCAGGGCGCGCCGCCGCCGTGGTGGTCATGCGCCTGACGCCCTATGCGCCCAGCGGCGACGCCGGCAAGTGGAAGCCGACGCCGCAGGGCGTGCGAACCGGCGAGGTGCTGCTGGCGCTGGCTTTCGCCGCCTGGCCGCTAGTCCTGATGCCGCCGTACGCCGTGGCGGCCGGTCTGGCGGGCGGCGCGGTTCTGGCGACCGCTCTGGCGCTGACCGCCAAACGCCTGATCGGCGGCCACACCGGCGACGTGCTGGGCGGGGTCGAGCAGGTGTTCGAGGTCGGCTTCCTGCTGGGCGCCGGAGCGCTCCTGACGTGAGGCTGCTGGTGGGTCCGGGATCCCGCGTGGCCCAGCTTCTCGCTGCCGAGCCCGTGGATCATGTGTTGAGCCTGGTGTCGCCGGACGCCGAGCTCGAGCCCGTTGCGGCTTCGCGCACGGTGCTGCGGTTCAATGACATCATCGCGCCGCGAGCTGGCCTCGTGGCGCCCGATCCGGAGGCGATCGCGGCGATCCTGGCGCTGCGAAGCCACGATACCCTGCTGATCCATTGCTTTGCGGGCGTCAGCCGTTCGACGGCGGCGGCCTATATCCTGGCCTGCGCCCATCGGCAGGCAGGCGAGGAGGGGGCTTTGGCGGCTTTTTTGCGCACATCCTGCCCTCAAGCCACGCCGAACGCCCTGATGATCAGTCTGGCCGACGACGCCTTGGGACGCGGCGGTGCGATGCGGCGGGCGATCGCCACGCTGGGACGGGGGATCGACGCCTTCGAAGGCGCGTCGATCGACTGGCGACTTGGTTAACGGCGACCCAGGCCGCCCGGCAGCTCGATGCGCACCAGCTTCCATTTGAAGAAGCCCTGACGTTCCAGCAGCAGGCCAAAGTCGCTGTCGTCGGGCTTGCCGCGTTCGTGATAGCTGACCCGGAAGTGGTCCAGGCCTTGATAGGCGTAGCGGGTCTCGGTCTTGGACTTTTCGCGCGGCGTCTCGCGTGACGCTTCCGGCGGCGGAGCGGTCGAACCTTGCGCCGGCGGCGTCGAGATTTCCTTGGGAGCGCGCGAATTGGCGACCATCGAAGCGATGGCGTCCGGCGTTGCGTAGGCCTCGACGGCCTTGTCGACAACACCGACCAGCAGCATCTGGCCCAGCGCCGCGAACGGATTGTCGCGCAGCGCCGGATCTTCGGCGAACGAGCGCGTCATGACGGCTTTCAGCTGGATCTTCAGGCTTTCGCGCACGGCCGGGAAATCGACGCGCTCCGCCAGCTCGTCGCGATTGCCGGCCTTGGCGGCGTCCGTCAGGCCCTTGAGGGCCAGGATCGGCGACGCAAAGTAGATCGCGGCGAGGATCAGCGCCGCACATAGGCCAGCGCCGATCAGCAAACGGTTCGAACGAGTCATCAGATCCTCCAGCGCAAATAGGGCCAGAGCCTGGGGCCGGCGGTCAACCGAGACACGCGGTAACATTGTCTACGCCGCTTAGAGATGTCGCGGAGTCTGCCATTTAGAAATGTCACCCGGCGCTGAGTTTGGCGTCGGGCGGCGGGCGGGCGCGGAGCTCTCACACCGCGCAGAGCCCGACCGGCGACCGTGGCAAGGGCAAGAGTGTTTGGTCATTTTTGATCTTACCGAGCGCGCCGCCAGGCGGGCGAGGCTCTGACGGGTTTGCTCGCCGCGAGGGGACGTTCCGAACTTCTCAGAAGGGTGGGTTGCGGACGTTGACGTTGAAAGCGCGTGTCGCGCGCGCCCTAGATGAGCCTAAGGCATACAGGCCCGGCGTCGGCGAGGCTCGGGTCGATCATTCGCGATGTGATAAGTAAGAGCTCCCTTGTCACTGGGTCTGATTCAGCGTCGATCATCAAGTTGAGAGCCACTGCTATTTCCCCTCGCGAGACGAGGGTCTTTCCAACGAGTACGCCCACCAATGCGCCAAACAAGCTGGTTTGGAGGCGAAGAATTGACTGGTTGTCGCTGCTAGGCATTTTTCGTCTCCTTGGCGCTAATTGGCAGAATCCCAGATTGGTTTGTCCAAAGCCGGGACGCACTGGTCTCCGGCTCCACCGCGCACTAGAACTCTTCCCAGTTGGTTTGGGAGCCCCCATTGGCCACAATCCTGGGCCGGCTCCTGGTCGGCGGAGCCTGCGGGCGGACGGCGCTAACCTGAGTTCGCGCCGTGGTCTCGCGACCCGTCCTGAAGTGGCCAACCTGCTGGGCAAGCTGTTGGGCTTCGTGGCTGAGACTGGCCGCTGCGGCAGTGGCCTGTTCCACCATGGCGGCGTTCTGCTGGGTGACCTGATCCATCTGATTGACGGCGGCGTTCACCTCGCCAATACCCGTGGACTGTTCTTGGTTTGACTTGGCGATCTCGCCGATCAGGCTGTCAATTTCCCCGATCTTGGTGACCATTCCCGTCAGGGCGCTGCCGGTCTCGCCAACCAGGGCGACGCCCTCGGTGACCTGGGTCGCACTCGTGGCGATGAGGCTCTTGATCTCCTTGGCGGCGTCCGCCGAGCGTTGGGCCAGGGCGCGGACTTCCTGCGCAACGACGGCGAAGCCTCGACCGGAATCCCCCGCGCGCGCGGCCTCTACGCCGGCATTCAGGGCCAGCAGGTTGGTCTGGAAGGCGATCTCGTCGATCACGCCGATGATCTGGCTGATTTCGCCGGAGCTTCGCTCGATGGCCCCCATGGCCACGACCGCCCGGCTCATGACCTCGCCGGATCGCACGGCGTCTGCCTTGATGGCCGATGTCGTCTTGGCCGCCTGAATTGCGCCTGCGGCGCTGCGGCGGACCGTGGCGGTAATCTCGTCGAGCGCTGCGGCTGTCTGCTCCAGTCCGGCAGCCTGCTGCTCCGTGCGCTTGGAAAGATCCTGCGAGGCCGAGGCGATCTCGGCTGATCCGCTGGCCATGGCGTCGGTCGAGTTCGTGACCGCGACGATCACGCCGAGCAGGCTCTCCAGCGCGGCGTTGAAGTCGTCCTTGATGGCCTGGTAGCGGCCTCCGAAATCGATTGCGATCTTGGCCGTCAGGTCGCCAGCCGCCAGTCGTTGCAGGCTATCGGCGAGGGTTGAGACCACGTGGTTGTCATCCTCCGCCTTCCTACGGATCTCTTCATTGCGCAGGCGCTCGACTTCGACCTGGGTGACGTCGTTGGCGAACTTGATAACTTTGTAGGGCTTTCCGCTGGCGTCGAAGACCGGGTTGTAGGAGCCCTGTATCCACACGTCTCGCCCGCCGGAGCCCACCCGCTGGTACTTATCGGCCAAGAACTCTCCGGCATTCAGGCGGCGCCAAAAATCGGCATATTCGGCGCTGCGGGCATAGGTCGGGTCGACGAACAGACTGTGGTGGCGGCCTTTGATTTCCGAAAGGGCGTAGCCCATCGTAGTGAGAAAGTTGTCATTGGCGTCGAGCACGTTGCCGGCCAAATCGAACTCAACACGAGCCTGGGAACGTTCGATGGAGGCGATCAGGGCCTCAAATTCAAGGTTCTGCCTCTGTAGATCAGCCAACGCGCTGCGCGTTTTGGCGGACATGAAGACCATGGCTCTTTTTCCCCAAGAGAGTGGCCGGGCGCCACCCCTTTCTAAATCTCTGGCGTACGCTCCAAAGGCGCGTCAAATATTAACGATTTATGCAAATTATAGTCAATAAAACCCAAAATGGGCCTTGAGTATCTGATGCTTCATGTATTTCGATGTAAAACGTGGGGTAAATTGATTTATGTCAACGATAGTTAGATTTTTTGTACTTGACACATGAATTACTATGTCATTTTGTCGCAGCGATAGCGACATTGTTGAATTCTGTATATATACTAAATAGATTCATCTAAATTGAAACCGCCGCGACCGGGCCTACACCGGGGGGATTGTCCTCAAGCGACGCTGGTTGAGGTGAGCGTTATGGCTTCAACACCCGCCTTCTGTCCCTGGGTAGAGCCGCAGGTCGCCAATTCGCGCGACATGGCGGGGACCTTCGCCGCGCTGAACCGCTCACAGCTGATTCTAGAACTCAGCCTGTCGGGGCAAATCCTCGCGGCCAACGAAAACTTCCTCACGACGATGGGCTATCATCTCGACGAGCTCCTTGGGCGCCGCCACGCGGTCTTCGTGGCCGACGATGAGGCCAGGACCCCAGGCTACATCGACTTCTGGCGGCGGCTTCGCGAAGGCAAGTTCTTCTCCGACACGTTCCATCGGGTCGCGAAGGACGGCTCCGACGTCTGGATCCAAGGCGTCTACAACCCTGTCCTTGACGAAAACGGCCGCCCCTACAAGATCATCAAGGTCGCCACCGATATCACCGAGATCGAAACGCAACGGCTTGCGGCCGTTGCGGAGAATCTGGAGGCCCGGGAACGGGCCGAGCAGGCCGTGGCGGCCAAGGCGCGCTTTCTCGCCAATATGAGCCACGAGCTCCGCACGCCCTTGGCTGGCATGATCGGGATGACGCAGTGTGGGTTCTAACTGAAGTGCGACGAAGGGCCTGGGCAGGATGACGGGGAGGGGACCTCCTGTCACGTCAGGGTTTCAGGGCCTTGGCAGTCGGGCGACGGGCGGGCGCG
>NZ_SMZP01000019.1 GCF_013181195.1 Caulobacter sp. RHG1 | reverse complement strand
CTAGCTGTCGTTTCCAAGAAGGTTGTTCACACGCTGCCAGGGCGTGAGGCCTTTGATGCCGGAGTGGGGGCGGTTGAGATTATAGCTGGCGGTCCAAGGTTGGATGGCGCGAGCGCGTTCGTCCGAGCAGGCGTAGGGTCGGCCATAGGCCCATTCGCGCAGGCTGGTCTGAATGAAGCGTTCGGCCTTGCCGTTGGTCCTGGGCGTGTAGGGTCGAGTCCGGACGTGTCTGGCGCCGGCGGCCTGTAGGGCGTTGGCGAAGAGCTTGGAGCGATAGGCCGAGCCGTTGTCGGTCATCACCCGCTGGACGGCGACGCCGTGGCGGCCCAGCCAGGCGATGGCCCGTTCGAGGAATGCGGTCGTGTCGGCTTGGCCTTCGGAAGGCAGGATCTCGGTATAGGCCAGGCGCGAGGCGTCATCGACGCAGACGTGCAGGAAGTCCCAGCCGGCCTTCCTGGAGCGGCCGGCCTGACGGTCGCCGGTGACGCGATGGCCCTGGACGTTGAACTTGCCCAGTTTCTTGATGTCCAGGTGGATCATCTCGCCAGGCGCGGCGCGCTCGTAGCGGACGACGGGGATCTTCGGATCCAGGGCCGACAGCTTGCCCAGGCCCAGCCGACGCAGGATCAAGCCAACCGTCGAGCGCGCCAGCCCCAAGGCGTGGGCGATGGCCGGGCCGGTCATGCGTTGACGGCGCAACGTCTCCACCTGGACGACGATGTCGTCAGGCGTCTTGCGCGGACATCGGCGCGGCGCCGAGCTGCGGTCGTGAAGCCTTCGCTCGCCGCCCCGCCGATGCCGCCGCAGCCACTTGCCGGCCGTGCGACGCGAAATCCCGAAGGCCTCGGCGGCCTTGGCCACCGACCAGCCGTCAGTCTCGATCCGTGAAATCATCGCCGCTCGACCCAGCGGCGTCAGACGGGCATTGTGATGGATGTTCATCCGGGGGCTTCCGGCTCTGGAAGTGGAGTGTCGCAACCCCAGCTTCGTTCAAGCCCGCCTCCGGGTGAACAACCTTCATAGCTTCGACA
>NZ_SMZP01000018.1 GCF_013181195.1 Caulobacter sp. RHG1 | reverse complement strand
CGTAGCGCAGAGCCCGTTCGCCGCCCGTGTCCCAGCCGTCGCCGCGATCTGCTCCGCAAGCACATCCTCCGGCGTGCGGTATCCGAGGCACTTGCGCGGAATCCGATTGAGCCGCGTGGTCAGCTCCATCAGCTTCTCCGGCGGGATCAACGCGATGTCTGTGTCGCTGGGCAAGAAGCGGCGCAGGCGACCGTTGGTGTTCTCGACCGTGCCTTTTTGCCAAGGCGCCTGTGGCTTGCAGAAGTAGCTGTCGATTTCCAGCGAGCGCTTCAGGGTCCCGTAGAAGGCGAACTCCGTGCCGCGATCAAAGGTAATGGATTGCCGCATCGGCGGAGGAAACGGCTCCAGACGCTCGGCCAGACCGGCCATGATGCCTGTCGAGCTGCGGCTCGGGTTTTTGATCATGATCAGATACCGGCTTCGCCGCTCGACCAGCGTCGTGATGTTGTGACGCCCGTATTCCTTGCGGAAGGCGATCAGATCGCACTCCCAATGGCCGTATCCCTGGCGCTCGCCGATATGGGTGGGGCGCTGTGCGATGGTGTTTTGCAGTGGGATATTCAGTCCGCGCGGCCGTCGGGCATAGCGCACGCGCCGGCGCCGACGCATCTTGGGCAACAGCTTGTAGAGCTCCGCGGCCTGGCCATCTGGCCCATAGACGTAGCGGTAGATGGTCTCGTGGCAGGCGTAGGCCTGGAGCTGGCGGGTGGCTTTGAGATGGCCCGCGATCTGTTCTGGCGACCAGGTCTCTCGCAGCCGCTCTGTGACGAAGTGGGCCAGTTCTGGATCACGATGCAGCTTGCCGACGCGTCTGCGTCGCGACGCGGCGCGCTCGTCGGCGGCGATGGCGAAGTAGCCGCGCAGCCACGGGCCGTCGTCGAACCAATTGCGCCGGATCTCGCGATGGATGGTCGACGGGTGGCGACCAAGACGCTCGGAGATGACCCGGACAGGCACCTTGGCGTCACGCCAGCGACAGATCAGGTGGCGTTCTTCAATCGTGATATGGTCGTAGCGCGATCCCATGTGAAAAATCTCCGTGGACGTAAGTCCATAAAAACCCTCACAAATCGCACTTCAAAATAGAATCCGCCCGGCTACA
>NZ_SMZP01000017.1 GCF_013181195.1 Caulobacter sp. RHG1 | reverse complement strand
GATGGCCAAGGAAAAGTTCGAACGCACTAAGCCGCACTGCAACATCGGCACCATTGGTCACGTTGACCATGGCAAGACGACGCTGACGGCCGCGATCACGATCACGCTGGCGAAGTCGGGCGGCGCGACCGCCAAGAACTACGCCGACATCGACGCTGCGCCGGAAGAAAAGGCCCGCGGCATCACGATCAACACGGCTCACGTCGAGTACGAGACGGCCAACCGTCACTACGCGCACGTCGACTGCCCCGGCCACGCCGACTACGTGAAGAACATGATCACGGGCGCCGCCCAGATGGACGGCGCGATCCTGGTCGTGTCGGCCGCCGACGGCCCGATGCCGCAGACCCGCGAGCACATCCTGCTGGCCCGTCAGGTCGGCGTGCCGGCTCTGGTCGTGTTCATGAACAAGGTCGACATGGTCGACGACGAAGAGCTGCTGGAGCTGGTCGAAATGGAAGTGCGCGAGCTGCTGAGCTCGTACCAGTTCCCGGGCGACGACATTCCGATCACCAAGGGTTCGGCTCTGGCCGCCGTTGAAGGCCGCGACGCCAACATCGGCGAAGAGAAGATCCTCGAGCTGATGTCGACGGTCGACGCCTACATCCCGCAGCCGGAACGCCCCGTTGACCTGCCGTTCCTGATGCCGGTCGAAGACGTGTTCTCGATCTCGGGCCGCGGCACCGTGGTCACCGGCCGTATCGAAAAGGGCATCGTCAAGGTCGGCGAAGAAGTCGAAATCGTCGGCATCCGTCCGGTCCAGAAGACGACCTGCACGGGCGTCGAAATGTTCCGCAAGCTGCTGGACCAAGGTCAAGCCGGCGACAACGTTGGCGTGCTGCTGCGCGGCACCAAGCGTGAAGACGTCGAGCGCGGCCAGGTTCTCTGCAAGCCGGGTTCGATCACCCCGCACACGAAGTTCGTGGCCGAAGCCTACATCCTGAACAAGGAAGAGGGCGGCCGTCACACCCCGTTCTTCACCAACTACCGTCCGCAGTTCTACTTCCGCACGACCGATGTCACCGGCATCATCAAGCTGAAGGAAGGCGTGGAAATGATCATGCCGGGCGACAACGCCGAGCTGGACGTCGAGCTGATCACCCCGATCGCCATGGACCAAGGCCTGCGCTTCGCCATCCGCGAAGGCGGCCGCACCGTCGGCGCCGGCGTCGTCGCCAAGATCGTCGAGTAATCGATCGATCCCAGCGACAGCTGAACTAAGCGAAGGCCCCGGAGAGCAATCTCCGGGGCCTTTT
>NZ_SMZP01000015.1 GCF_013181195.1 Caulobacter sp. RHG1 | reverse complement strand
GGGTCTTTGACATTGTTGATTTGGAAAGAGAAACGCAGGCGGCGGCGCTCTGGCGGTGGACTTTAGGTTCACCAAATGACGCTGACGAATGCGGTCTCTTGAAGACACCATTAATACGGTGGCTGGCTCTTAGGAGTTGGTCATTGTGTGATGGGAACTCGTCAAGAAACTATGCAAACCAGATTTACCTGGACCTGGGTTTTCCCTGGGTCTGGAAGTCTGGGTCAATGTCAACTCAACCTGAGAGTTTGATCCTGGCTCAGAGCGAACGCTGGCGGCAGGCCTAACACATGCAAGTCGAACGGATCCTTCGGGATTAGTGGCGGACGGGTGAGTAACACGTGGGAACGTGCCTTTTGGTTCGGAACAACTCAGGGAAACTTGAGCTAATACCGGATGTGCCCTTCGGGGGAAAGATTTATCGCCATTAGAGCGGCCCGCGTCTGATTAGCTAGTTGGTGGGGTAAAGGCCCACCAAGGCGACGATCAGTAGCTGGTCTGAGAGGATGATCAGCCACATTGGGACTGAGACACGGCCCAAACTCCTACGGGAGGCAGCAGTGGGGAATCTTGCGCAATGGGCGAAAGCCTGACGCAGCCATGCCGCGTGAATGATGAAGGTCTTAGGATTGTAAAATTCTTTCACCGGGGACGATAATGACGGTACCCGGAGAAGAAGCCCCGGCTAACTTCGTGCCAGCAGCCGCGGTAATACGAAGGGGGCTAGCGTTGCTCGGAATTACTGGGCGTAAAGGGAGCGTAGGCGGACTGTTAAGTTAGAGGTGAAAGCCCAGGGCTCAACCTTGGAATTGCCTTTGATACTGGCAGTCTTGAGTACGGAAGAGGTATGTGGAACTCCGAGTGTAGAGGTGAAATTCGTAGATATTCGGAAGAACACCAGTGGCGAAGGCGACATACTGGTCCGTTACTGACGCTGAGGCTCGAAAGCGTGGGGAGCAAACAGGATTAGATACCCTGGTAGTCCACGCCGTAAACGATGAGTGCTAGTTGTCGGCATGCATGCATGTCGGTGACGCAGCTAACGCATTAAGCACTCCGCCTGGGGAGTACGGTCGCAAGATTAAAACTCAAAGGAATTGACGGGGGCCCGCACAAGCGGTGGAGCATGTGGTTTAATTCGAAGCAACGCGCAGAACCTTACCACCTTTTGACATGCCTGGACATCCAGAGAGATCTGGCTTTCCCTTCGGGGACTGGGACACAGGTGCTGCATGGCTGTCGTCAGCTCGTGTCGTGAGATGTTGGGTTAAGTCCCGCAACGAGCGCAACCCTCGCGATTAGTTGCCATCAGGTTTGGCTGGGCACTCTAATCGTACTGCCGGAGTTAATCCGGAGGAAGGCGGGGATGACGTCAAGTCCTCATGGCCCTTACAAGGTGGGCTACACACGTGCTACAATGGCGACTACAGAGGGCTGCAATCCCGCGAGGGGGAGCCAATCCCTAAAAGTCGTCTCAGTTCGGATTGTTCTCTGCAACTCGAGAGCATGAAGTTGGAATCGCTAGTAATCGCGGATCAGCATGCCGCGGTGAATACGTTCCCGGGCCTTGTACACACCGCCCGTCACACCATGGGAGTTGGCTTTACCCGAAGGCGCTGCGCTAACTCGCAAGAGAGGCAGGCGACCACGGTAGGGTCAGCGACTGGGGTGAAGTCGTAACAAGGTAGCCGTAGGGGAACCTGCGGCTGGATCACCTCCTTTCTAAGGATGCTTCTCCAAGCCTTCGGGTTTATTGAAGCTCCGATTAGTGCGCTTGACGCACACAAATGAGCGGATCGCCGCCGTCTTCGTTTCTCTTTCCACTCCTTGATGGCCGTTAGGTCGTCGAGGCGATCGCGAGCCCTGGAGCAGATCTTTGGATCTGATCTGAGCGGCCTATGGGCCCGTAGCTCAGTTGGTTAGAGCGCACGCTTGATAAGCGTGAGGTCATAAGTTCAAGTCTTATCGGGCCTACCACTCTTCCATCCTACGGATACCGCACCGACCAGGCTCTCCTGGGCAAGCAACTCACACCGAGTGTGAGGGGCCATAGCTCAGTTGGTAGAGCGCCTGCTTTGCAAGCAGGATGTCGTCGGTTCGAATCCGTCTGGCTCCACCATCTCCCTACCATCGGGTAGGTCGAGATATCGCGATCGAGGAATGATCAAGTTTGCAGCGTCACTCAGTGACGATGCGAAATGACATTGTGAAGGCAGGGTTCCTCCGCCAACCGTAGCTCACCCCTGGGATACGGACCTGGTTTAAGGATGGACTTAAGAAGACATCATTGTCTGACTAAAGGTAGAGCTCATGCTCGATCTCTTCTCACGTGAGTGACAAGAGACGATTATGCATGGGTTTTGCTGAGAACGATCAAGCGCATAAGGGCTTCTGACGGATGCCTTGGCATTGAGAGGCGATGAAGGACGTGGCACGCTGCGATAAGAGCCGGGGAGGCGCGAGCACCCTTTGATCCGGCTATCTCCGAATGGGGAAACCCACCTTTATGGTCACCCAACTTTGTTTCGGCTTCGGCCGGGACGAGGATTGGTTGATCAGAAGAGGTATAATGACCTGAATACATAGGGTTCATTAAGCAAACCCGGGGAACTGAAACATCTCAGTACCCGGAGGAAAGGACATCAACCGAGACTCCCGTAGTAGTGGCGAGCGAACCGGGACCAGGCCAGTGCTGTCGTGACATAAAGCTGAATGTACTGGGAAGTACAGCCATAGTGGGTGATAGCCCCGTAAGCGTCAAATAGCGACAGACTCGAGTAGGGCGGGACACGTGAAATCCTGTCTGAACATGGGGGGACCACCCTCCAAGCCTAAGTACTCCTCAATGACCGATAGCGAACAAGTACCGTGAGGGAAAGGTGAAAAGCACCCCGACAAGGGGAGTGAAACAGATCCTGAAATCGGAAGCCTACAAGCAGTCGGAGCCACCGAGCGTGGTGACGGCGTACCTTTTGTATAATGGGTCAGCGACTTCATGTGCCGTGCAAGCTTAAGCCGTTAGGTGTAGGCGCAGCGAAAGCGAGTCTGAATAGGGCGAATAAGTACGTCGCATGACGACCCGAAACCAGGTGATCTATCCATGAGCAGGTTGAAGGTAAGGTAACACTTACTGGAGGACCGAACCGGTGAATGTTGAAAAATTCTCGGATGACTTGTGGATAGGGGTGAAAGGCCAATCAAACCTGGACATAGCTGGTTCTCCGCGAAAACTATTTAGGTAGTGCCTCGGACGTATTCCTTGGGGGGTAGAGCACTGAATGGATGCGGGGGGAGCGATCTCTACCAATTCTAATCAAACTCCGAATACCCAAGAGAACTATCCGGGAGACACACGGCGGGTGCTAACGTCCGTCGTGAAAAGGGAAACAACCCTAACCATCATCTAAGGCCCCCAAGTACTGGCTAAGTGGGAAACGATGTGGGTTTGCTTTGACAACCAGGATGTTGGCTTAGAAGCAGCCATCATTTAAAGAAAGCGTAACAGCTCACTGGTCAAGCGAACCTGCGCGGAAAATGTAACGGGGCTCAAGCCAGTCGCCGAAGGTATGGGTGTGCACTCTGTGCACGCGGTAGCGGAGCGTTCCGTAAGCCGATGAAGGTGAGGCGTGAGCCTTGCTGGAGGTATCGGAAGTGAGAATGCTGACATGAGTAGCGATAAAGAGGGTGAGAGACCCTCTCGCCGAAAGCCCAAGGGTTCCTGCGTAAAGCTAATCTGCGCAGGGTTAGTCGGCCCCTAAGGCGAGGCCGAAAGGCGTAGTCGATGGGAATCAGGTGAATATTCCTGAACCAGTTGGAAGTGACGGATCTGGTAAATTGTCAGGGCTTATTGGATTGCTCCTGGCAGTGAACAGGTCCCTGGAAATAACTCCAACGGAGACCGTACCCGAAACCGACACAGGTGGGCAGGTAGAGTATACCAAGGCGCTTGAGAGAACTGTGCTGAAGGAACTCGGCAAATTGCACGCGTAACTTCGGGATAAGCGTGACTCTCTTTTGGGCAACCAGATGAGAGTGGCACAAGCCAGGGGGTAGCGACTGTTTATCAAAAACACAGGGCTCTGCGAAGCCGCAAGGCGACGTATAGGGTCTGACGCCTGCCCGGTGCCTGAAGGTTAAAAGGAGGGGTGCAAGCTCTGAATTGAAGCCCAGGTAAACGGCGGCCGTAACTATAACGGTCCTAAGGTAGCGAAATTCCTTGTCGGGTAAGTTCCGACCTGCACGAATGGCGTAACGACTTCCCCACTGTCTCCAGCACAGGCTCAGCGAAATTGAATTCCCCGTGAAGATGCGGGGTTCCCGCGGTCAGACGGAAAGACCCTATGAACCTTTACTGCAGCTTCGCCTTGGCGTTAGCAATAACATGTGTAGGATAGGTGGGAGGCTATGAATCCGGGGCGCCAGTTCCGGGGGAGCCATCCTTGAAATACCACCCTTATTGTTGTTGACGTCTAACCGCGGCCCGTTATCCGGGTCCGGGACATGGCGTGGCGGGCAGTTTGACTGGGGCGGTCGCCTCCCAAAGTGTAACGGAGGCGCGCGATGGTGGGCTCAGACCGGTCGGAAATCGGTCGTCGAGTGCAATGGCATAAGCCCGCCTGACTGCGAGACTGACAAGTCGAGCAGAGACGAAAGTCGGCCATAGTGATCCGGTGGTCCTGCGTGGAAGGGCCATCGCTCAACGAATAAAAGGTACTCTAGGGATAACAGGCTGATTTTGCCCAAGAGTCCATATCGACGGCAAAGTTTGGCACCTCGATGTCGGCTCATCACATCCTGGGGCTGGAGCAGGTCCCAAGGGTTCGGCTGTTCGCCGATTAAAGTGGTACGTGAGCTGGGTTCAGAACGTCGTGAGACAGTTTGGTCCCTATCTGCCGTGGGTGTACGAGACTTGAGAGGATCTGTCCCTAGTACGAGAGGACCGGGATGGACACACCTCTGGTGGACCTGTCATGGCGCCAGCTGTGCAGCAGGGTAGCTAAGTGTGGAATAGATAACCGCTGAAAGCATCTAAGCGGGAAACTAACCTCAAAACAAGGTCTCGCTGAGAGCCGTGGAAGACCACCACGTTGATAGGCCGGGTGTGGAAGTGCGGCGACGCATGGAGCTTACCGGTACTAATAGCTCGATAGGCTTGATCGTTCTTCAGTCAAACCCATGCAAACGCATGGCTCTACTTCAGACACTGATGTCTTCTTCTTAAATCATTCGCTCCCACAAAGAGCGAACGATATCCTTTTCGCTGACCTGGTGGCTTTGCCGGGGGTTCCCCACCCGATCCCATTCCGAACTCGGTCGTTAAGTCCCCCTGGGCCAATGGTACTTCGTCTCAAGGCGCGGGAGAGTAGGTCGCCGCCAGGTCCGCCAAAAGGATATCGCATCAGCACTTCAGGCGAAGTGGATCCCGGTTCGCCGCCCGGAAGTGCTGAAAACAAAAAGTTTAAGTCCACCCTGCCATCACAATCCAAAACACCCTGACGCGGGGTGGAGCAGCCCGGTAGCTCGTCAGGCTCATAACCTGAAGGTCACAGGTTCAAATCCTGTCCCCGCACCCAAGG
>NZ_SMZP01000014.1 GCF_013181195.1 Caulobacter sp. RHG1 | reverse complement strand
CGCGCCATCCAACCTTGGACCGCCAGCTATAATCTCAACCGCCCCCACTCCGGCATCAAAGGCCTCACGCCCTGGCAGCGTGTGAACAACCTTCTTGGAAACGACAGCTAGACCGCGTACTAGCCAAGCATCCGGACATGGCGCTCCTGCACGGCGGCGCGCCCACCGGGGCCGAGCGTATCGCCGCCTGCTGGGCGGAAAGCCGCCAGGTGACCCACATCGCCTTCAAGCCCGATTGGACACGCCACGCCAAGGCCGCGCCCTTCAAGCGCAACGACCTGCTGCTAGAGACCCTGCCCCTGGGCGTCCTGGTGTTCCCCGGCTCGGGCATCCAGGCCAACCTGGCCGACAAGGCCCGCAAGCTGGGCATCCCGGTGTGGCGGTTCGACGGGGGCGCGTAAGCGCCCCCACTACCGGCCGTCGAACAACGCCGCCGAGGTCTTCGCCGCCAGTAGCTCTTGCCCCAACCGGATAGCCCGCGGCATGCGAAGCCCAACCGCGCCCCCGACGCTGCAGACCAACCTTCGAACAAGACACAAGATCAGTCAGCGACGATCCGTCGATCATGAATGCTCCCGCCAAATTTGGCGGTCGGGCGACAGGATCAACCCGTCGACAGCTAGACGGTGGGCTCTGGCCAGACCCGGACACCATCGCGCGGGATTACATCGACCAGACCGGTTTCGGTCCAGACCTCGACCGCCGAGGCCGAGCCGTGCTGGCGCAGAAGCTCAATGGCGTGGCGGCGATAGCCCTCGTCGTCGAGGACCTGGAGGTCTAGCGTGGTGGCGACCTGTTTGTCGCCCAGGCAAACGAAAGTGTAGTTGACGGCCCTCGCCATCGCCCCGTCCGAAACGCGCGAGGCCGAACACCCCGCACAGCTTATATCGCCTACCGGCCCAGTGGGCCGCAAGGCAAAAAGTTCCATTTTTGTTCTTGGCGCTCGCTAGCGCCTATCGCGCGTCCGTAGCGGCCGAAATGGCGCTCATCACCGTCTCGGCGCTGACGCGTGCGCCGCCGTAGGCCAGGCCCCAGGCCTCGGCGAGCACTTCAGCGCCCTCCGCCTCGTTGAGCGCCTGGAGCTGAACAACCGTGACCCCGCGCTTGCCGCGCAAGCCCGGCTCCCGCGCCAAGGCCCGGCTCTGCGCGATCAGGCGCTTCTGCTCGGCCAGACGCAGCTTGACGACCGCCCAGCCAGGCGCTGGCCAGTTCAGCGTCGCAAACGCGCGTCCACGCACCTTGAAGACCTCCGTCTCCATGACGGCGACCGATTGCACGCCGGGCAGACTGGCGGCGGCGGCGCGAAATGCGTTGGGGGTCATGATGGCCCTCGTCTCTGAACGGAGCACCTTCAAGCCACGAGTCGGCATCCGAGTGTGAGCCGCTTTCGATGAGGAGCCCTGGGGTATCGCCGACCTTTGGCCCCGCCCGGGTGAGCGGGGCCGCCGGGGATCGCTTAGGCCCGGACCGACTTGGGCGGCTTGGGGCGCGACCAGATCAGGGTGTACGCCTCGCTGGTCTTGGTCTCGTAGAGTTGGTGCTGATCGGAGCCGACAGGCTGGCGTCGCCCAGCTTGACCGAATGGTAGGGCCGACCATCGGCGGTCTTCTGGACCCAGGCCCACCGATTTCGACGCGACCGGCATGGATCAGCCGGCCGAGCGGGTTCTCGCCGGCGCGGCCAGACACCGGACCGCAGCATACGCCCTAGACCTAGCGTCTCGCCCGCCGACGTCGCCTTGGAATTCGTCGCCGATCCTCTTTTCGGCGCGCTGGTCGCCACTGTGCTCTTCGGCTTGGACCCAACCCCACAACCTTGCGGCCTCTCGAAGAAGGGATCTGGACGGGTGCGGCTTCGCCTCGGTCGCCTGGGCGCAACGCCGTCGTTCGACTTTCTTCCCCCGGGCCAGGGCCCGTTCCTCGCGGACCAAGAAACTCGCTCGCCAGCGTCCTGCGCTGCGCTGCGGCTTGGCAAGCCAAGTGCGTCGGCGCCCGCCCCGTCCGGCCGATCCTCATCGAGGCCGCGATGGTCGCGGGTTCGAGACCAAGAGGAAGATCACAATGGCTACCATCGGCACCTTCAAGAAGATCGGCGACGAATTCCAAGGCGACATCTTCACCCTCGAACTGCAGGTCCAGGGCGTGCGCTTCGTTCCGGTGTCCGGCCGCGCCGGCGAGAACCCGCCCAGCCATCTGATCCATGCCGGTCGCGTCGAGATCGGCGTGGCCTGGGCCCAGAAGACCGCCGATGGTCGGCCCTACCATTCGGTCAAGCTCGACGACGCCAGCCTGTCGGCCCCGATCAACGCCAACCTCTACGAGACCGAGACCAGCGAGGAGTACAACCTGATCTGGTCGCGTCCCAAGCCGCCCAAGGCGGTCCGGGCCTAAGCGATCCCGGCGGCCCCGCTCACCCGAGCGGGGCCAAGGGCCGGCAACGCCCCAGGTGATGCCGTCAGGGCATCACTCAACGCATCTTCGACCTCTCCCCTAGACGTCCAAGGTCGCTAGACTGGGCGCTTCCCAGTCTTGGAGGCGACCCATGCCGGCGACGATCGGCGACACCGCACCCGACAGCGCCACGCTGACCGACTATGATCGCCAGCACCTGAAGACCTATCTGAGGCTGCTCGACGCCGACGCGGCCGGCGCCGACTGGCGCGAGGTCGCCGCGATCGTCCTTGGCCTGGACCCCGAAGCCGACCCCGCCGCCGCCCAGGCGCGTCATGCCAGTCACCTGGCCAGGGCGCGCTGGCTGATCGCGGGGGGCTACCGGGACCTGCTCAAACCCGACTGAACAGGCGATGCTCCGGCGGCATCACCCCATGCGGCCTTTCCGGCTTCCGAGCGCGTCCAGGGGCGGGAATCGTCAAGGTCCGTCCTTCGTACCGTTTGCTTCCCCGGACCTTCGCGATGCCGCCTGACGCGCTTCCGATCGAAGACTGGCGCAACACCGCCGCCTATGACTACCTCGACACCCTGACACCGTCAGCGCTGGCGTGGGAGTGCCTGCGCCGTAACCAGGCCTACAACGCCGACCTTCACGCCTTGCAGTCGCCCAGCGCTCCAAGCCAAACGGAGGTGGCCGGCCGTTGGGGCCTACGATTTCCCATACCCCGTCACCACGACCGCCCGGGACCTGGCGACCGCCTGGACCCCGAAATCCGATCCTTCGATCCTCCTCTTCGCCCCCGCGCCCAACGAACCGGGCCTAGAACCCACGATCAGCGGCCCGCTGCCTTCGCCGAGCCGCCGCGAGCCGGCGCCTGACGCCGTCCATCTGGTCTTCGGCGCAGGACCGGACGCCCATGTCGTGCGGCTACTGGCCGTGCTCCCACCCGGTCAGCCCGTCACCGCGGTCGTCCCGCTCGATGCGAGCTTGAGCGCACGTCTGGCCGCATTGGAGCGGTTCGGACGCTGGCGCCTGGGCGAGGCCCTGGCCGGCCTGCGGGCCCCGCGCCTCACGCCCCACAAACAGCGCCGCATCGGCATGATGCTGCGCGCCGTCGACGCCCGCGCCGCCGGCGCCAGCCATCGCCAACTGGCCGAGGCGCTCTATAGCGCGCCCCGCGTCGCCGCCGAGCCCTGGAAGACTTCGTCCCTGCGCGACACCACCCTGCGTCTGGCGCGCGACGGCGCCGTCCTCGTCGCGCACGGCTATCGACGGCTCCTGGCGCTCTAGACCTCGCCTAGCACCGACTAGGTCCAAGGACGGGGTGCGATTGTGCGCCCAGACCTTCGCACTCCCTGCCCACGCCCCACGACGACCAGCGTCCGGCCCGAACCGCAGCACGCCCTCCCTGGCCCGCTGCAGCGCATCGGGATCCATTGCATGTCGCCATCACGAACGCCTGCGCCCGCCCTGCCAGCGCCGCGAACGCCGCTGCGCTTCCTGCGCACACAGGACGCCGCGCGATATCTGGGCCTGTCCTTTCGGACACTGGAGAAACACCGGACCTACGGAACCGGCCCGGCCTTTCGCAAGCTGGGCGGCCGCGTCGTCTACGCTATAGACGACCTGGACGCCTGGACCGATCGCGGCCTGAAGGTCTCCACCCGTCAGCCCCTGACCAATCCGATCGCGCCAGCCCAGCCCAAGGCCGGCGGATGAGCGCGCGCGACGCCCCCGTTGAAGCCCCTGATGACACCCTGGCGCCGCTGATCGTCGCTGGCGGCGCTCGCCCTCGCGACCAGCGCGACCTGATGGAGCGGCCTTTCTTCTCGTTGGCCAAGTCCCGTCGCATCACGCCGATCCGCTACCAGGCCGGTGAGGTCGAGGTCTGGGTCCAGGGCCTGCCCGACTTCGGCATGGCCACGATCTGGGACGCCGACGTGCTCATCTGGGCCGGGTCCCAGATCGTCGAGGCCGCCGATCGCGGCCTGCCGACCTCGCGCCGCCTGCGCTTCTTGCCCTACCAGCTGCTGACCGCGACAGGCCGCGCCACCGGCGCGACCGAGTACCGGCTCCTGAAAGCCGCCCTTCGCCGCCTGCAATCGACCGTCGTGGCCACCAGCCTGCGCAACGGCGAGCATTGGCGTCGCCACCAGTTCTCCTGGATCAACGAGTGGACAGAACTCTCAGGCTCGGATGGTCGAAGCCTTGGCCTGGAGATCGTGCTGCCCGACTGGTTCTATCGCGGCGTGCTGGACCGCGCGCTCGTGCTCTCCATCGATCCAGCCTACTTCCAGCTCACCGGCGGGATCGAGCGCTGGCTCTATCGGGTCGCCCGCAAGCACGCCGGCCGCCAGCCGGGTGGCTGGCGCTTCGAGGTGGCGCATCTGCACGTCAAGTCCGGGAGCCTTGCGCGCCCGAGCGACTTCGCCCTCGACCTGCGCCGTCTCGTCGCCCGCCAATCCCTGCCCGGCTATCGCCTGCTGCTGTCTCGTGACGCCCGTCGCGAGACCCTCCACATCCTGCCGTTGGTCTCGACGATCGACCTGGCCGCGCCTGTGGACGGCCTCGTGACATCAGGCGCAGCACCCCTCGTGACATCGGGCGCGATCGCCTCGGGATATCAGGCGCAACATCCCCAGCTAAACCTATGGCCCGGCGGCGAAATCGCCGCCTGTAACTTTGACTCTAACCAGGAGTCTAACCTTAAGAGGCCGCCACCGCGGTCGCGCCGATGATCATCGCCCTCGTCAATCAGAAGGGCGGCGTCGGCAAGACGACCTTGGCGCTTCATCTGGCCGGCGCCTGGGCCAAGCGCGGGCGGCGCGTGGTTCTCGTCGATGCCGATCCGCAAGCCTCGGCGCTCGACTGGTCGGCCTTGCGCGCCGGTCGAGGCCTGGAGCGGCGCTTCAGCGTCATTGGCCTCGCCCGCGAGACCCTCCATCACGAGCTGCCGGAGCTCGCCCAGGACCGTGACATCGTGATCGTCGACGCCCCGCCCCGGGTCGCGCCGCTGATGCGCTCGGCCCTGCTGGCGGCGGACCTGGCGCTCATCCCGGTACAACCCTCGCCGTTCGACGGCTGGGCGTCCGACGAAATGCTTCGTCTCGTCGGCGAAGCACGCGATTTTCGCCCGTCGCTGCGCGCCCGGTTCGTGCTCAATCGCTGCGGCGCCCGCACCGTCATCGCTCGCGATGTCGCCAGCGCCCTGGCCAGGAGTGAGCCGCCCGCCCTGCCCGTCCAACTGGGCCAGCGCGTGATCTTCGCCGACGCCGCGCGCCATGGGCAACTCGTCGACGAACGGGCCGGCGACGCCAAGGCCTGGCGCGAAATCCTGGCCCTGGCCGACGCCATCGAGGAGCTGGCGCCGTGACCCGCAAGCCCGCGGCCTCCGGCGATTTTGCCGCCCGCCCCACCGGCGCCGACCGCTGGGTCAAGAGCGCCACGACCCCGGCAGCCAAACCCTACAGCGCTCGCCTGACGCTCGACATCACCCCGGCCCTGCGGGCGCGCATCAAGATCATCGCCATCGAACGGGGTCAGACCCTTTCCGACATGGTCCGGGAGCTACTCGAGGCGACCTATGGCGTGACCCAGGCCCCGCCGCCATGACCGCCCGCACCCAAGTCGACCTCGTCTGGATCGAGGGGCGGATCGAGCACTGGCTGAGGTTTGGCCGTCCGGTCGACGAGGTCGTCATCGATCGCCGCCGGCGCACCGCAACGTTCGACCCGGGCGCGATCTTCGCCTTCGTGCGCTGGACCGCCAACGACTACGGCACGGTGATCTCACGCCTGGATATCCTGCGCGCCGTGGCGCCGGGCGAGCCGTTCCAGACCCTCGCCCATGTCCGGCCTGGCGGCGAGAGCCTCCTGCGACTCGCGGGATGGCCGCTCGTCGAGCGCGCCCTTGGCCACATCGGCCAGATCGAGGCTGCGGGCGTCACGCCCACCGCCGTCGATCCCGACCACTGGCGTCATCTCAACAACCGCCTGCTCACCCGCGAACCGCCCCGTCCCTACGACCGGGCGCGCCACCGGGCCTGGCTTCACCGTCGTCGGCTCGCCCCATGAAACGCCCCCTCATCCCACTCGTCCTGGGCCTTGTGGCCTGCACGGCGATGACGCGCGCCTGGGCGCCCAAACTGGTGTGGAACACGACCGCCAGCGCCCCGATCGGCCTCTATCGGGTCATGTCGCCTCAGGCGATCCGCCGCGGCGATCTTGTCGCCATCGCCCCGCCCCCGCCGCTGGCCCACGCGCTCGCCCGGCGCGGCGTCCTGCCGCTCGGGACGCCGTTGATCAAACCCGTCGCCGGCCTGCCACGCGAGGAGGTTTGCCGCCACGGCGACACCGTCACGCTCGCGGGCCGCGCGCTTGCAATCGCCCGTCAGCGCGATCGCCACGGTCGCCCACTTCCGACCTGGAGCGGTTGCCGCCTGATCGATGACGATGAGCTTTTTCTGCTCAACGCCGCGCGCGACGACAGCTTCGATGGCCGCTATTTCGGCCCCATCTCGGCCCACGGGCTCCTGGGACAGGTCACCCCGCTCTGGACACGATCCAGCCCGCCGGCTGCGCCGAAGTCGCGCCGATGAAGGACGAGACCCAGCGCTCGCGCGGTCGCCGAGCGGCCGCCATGGCCCTGACCGTCGTGCTGCTGTCCGCCAGCGGAGCGGCCGCATCGAGCCGCCCCGCCGCCGACCGGATCCAGGCCGCCCTCGGCGAGGCGGAAGCACGGTTTGGCGTACCGCGCGAATGGCTACTGGCTGTCATCGCGGCCGAGAGCGCGGGCGATCCCCAGGCGATCTCCCCGGCCGGCGCCCAGGGGCTGATGCAGATCATGCCCGGCACATGGCGAGACCTGCGACAAAGCCATGGCTTCGGCGCCGATCCGTTTGATGTCCGCGACAATATCCTGGCCGGCGCGGCCTATCTTCGGGCGCTGCACGACCGCTACGGCGCGCCAGGCTTTTTGGCCGCCTACAATGCCGGGCCAGGTCGCTACGAGGCTTTCCGAGACCAGGCTCGCCCCCTCCCGGCCGAGACCCGTCTCTACGTCGCCAAGCTCACCATCAAACTGGGCCTTCCCGCGCTTGCCGGCGGGGCGCCGACGCGGCGCGCGCCACCGCCAGACTGGCGCCGCGCCCCGCTCTTTCCGGCCGCTCCCGGATCCGACGCAGCAGCGCTCGACACCCTGTTTCCCGCCGCGCCAGCCGCCCGCGGCGACACGGCGCCGGCGGGTGACGCCCTGTGAGCGCCGCGCCACGCTTGCCGGGCCAGCGGAGGTCGGTGACGGGTTCGGCAGTCGACTTGGGGGCGACACCAGGGGCCGGTGGGGTGCTCAATGTAAGCGTCCGGCTATTGCACGTCCGCCAGGTGTTGACGTGATTTCCACGACTTCACGGCCGACGCATCGCCTTCGGTCGTCAGAACTCAGTGCGACGGGGTTGCGACGGCGGGTGAGGCTTCGCTTGCTCAAAGCCTTCAAAGCCAACGGATGCCGCGCGCGCCAGAATAGCTTCGGCTTGCTTGACCGCTTTGCTGAACTCAGAGCTTTTCCAAGTATCGATGCCGAACTCATCCCAATCGAGGAGATCATAAGCATCCTCGGATCGGAGGCTCAGTTCGCGCAACGCGATGAGCGCTTCGCGCAGCAGTTCGGCCTTGTCATCGCTCTGCGGAACTTGGGTCACGTCTCTGTTCCTCTTGCCAGTTTGGCCACTGGGCGGCTGCGACCCGATGCGTCCGACTTCTACCGATTTGCAGGGCCTGCGTCAGGCCTCGGCTTCTTCAGTCTGCTTCCAGGCCCAGGGCAGCAGCTCGTCGAGGCGGTTGACGGGGTGGCCATTGACCATGCGCTCCAGCACATCCCGCAAGTAGGCGAAGGGCTCGACGCCATTCATCTTGGCGGTCTCGATCAGCGAACCGACCACGGCCCAGCGGTCGCCGCCGCCGTCCGAACCGGCGAACAGGTGGTTCTTGCGGCCGAGGGCGATGGGCCGGATCGCGCGCTCGACGGGGTTGTTGTCCAGATCGATGCGGCCGTCTGTGAGGAACAGGCTGAGCGCGTCCCAGCGGCCGAGGGCGTAGCGGATGGCCTCGGCCAGGGCGCCGCGCGGCGGCGCGCGGGCCAGCTGACGTTCCAACCAGGCATGCAGAGCGTCCACCAACGGGCGGGAAGACTCCTGACGCGCCGCCCGCCGCAGCGCCGCCGACTGGCCGCGCACCTGGGCTTCGATGGCGTAGAGCTCGCCGATCCGGCGCAACGCCTCGACGGCCACGGGCGCCTTGGTGGACTCGGCGATCTCATAGAACTTGCGCCGGGCGTGCGCCCAACAGGCCGCCAGCTTGATGTCGCCGGACGCCGTCAGCGGCTCGAAGCCGGCATAGCCATCGACCTGGAGGACGCCCTTGAACCGGCCCAGATGGGCGGCTGGACGCTCGCCCTTCCGGTCCGGCGCATAGACATAGACCGTGCCGGGCGGCTCCGGTCCGCCCCACGGTCGATCATCACGCGTGTAGGCCCACAGCCGCCCGGTCTTGGTCCGGCCCCGGCCCGGATCAAGCACCGGGATCGGCGTGTCGTCGGCGAAGAGATGGCTGCTGGCGAACAGGCTGGCCGACAGCTTGTCGTGCAGGGCTTGGAGCCACCAGCAGGCCCCGCCGACCCAGCCGGCCAGTGTCGAGCGCTCCAGGTCCACGCCGTGCCGAGCAAAGATTTTGGACTGCCGATAGAGCGGGGTGTGGTCGCAATACTTGCTGACCAGCACCTGGGCCAACAGCGCCGGCGTGGCCAGGCCGCCGTCGATCGGCCGCTCCGGCGCTGGCGCTTGGACGACCGTTGCGCAGGCCCGGCAGGCGTACTTGGGGCGCACGATCCGGATCACCCGCATCTGCGCGGGAACCCAGTCCAGCATTTCGCTGACGCTCTCGCCGATGCTGTGCAGAGCGCCGCCGCAGGCGCAGACCTGGCTGTCGATATCGAGCAACCGGTCTTCGCGCGGGAGATGGTCGGGGAGCGGTTTGCGCTTGGGTTGAGCCTTCGCGGGCGCGGGCAGGATGTCGGGTCGGCGCGCTTCGGCGGCGGCCAGATCGGTCTCGACATCCTCCAGGGCCAGCGCCAGTTGATCGGCGTCCAGGTGCTCGGAACGGCGTCCAAATTGCGCGCGCTGGAGCTGCTTGATGATGGCTTTGAGCCGGTCGATCTCGCCGTCCCGCTCACCGACGAAGCCGGCCATTTCGCGCACCAACTGGTGCAGCAAGGCCGTGTCGGTAGGCAGGTTTTCGAGATCCAGCCGCATGCCCGATTCTACTATTTTCGGAGTCCGCGACCAAGCATTTTCCCCTTATCCAGCGGGGTTTTCGACGCTATTTCAGCCGGCGATGGCGGGCCGCCAGGTGCGCTCCGGGAAGCGCCAGTCGATGCCTTCGATCAGCATGGCCAGTTGCGCGGGCGTGAGCACCACCGAGCCGCCAGGCGTGGTGATATGGGGCCAGATAAAGCGCCCTCGTTGCAGCCGCTTTGTGAACAGGCACAGGCCTGTTCCGTCCCAGTAGAGCAGCTTGATGGTGTCGGCCTTTCGCCCCCGGAAGGCGAACAGGTGGCCCGAGAACGGGTCCTCCTTCAGCAGGTCTTGCACCAGCATCGACAGGCCGTCGAAGCCCTTGCGCATGTCGGTTTGACCCAGCGCCAGATGCACCTTCACGCCGGAGGGGATGATCATCATCGGGCCGCCTCCCGCTGCGCCACGTACCGCCGGACCTCATCCGGATCGCTCCCTGGCGGCGCGAAGACCCGGCGTCCGTCGCCAAGATCGACGGCCACCGCGCCCTCGGGAATCGGCAAGGGAATGCCCCCCGTGAGCGCCTGGCTCGCCGTCTTGAGGCCATCGCCGACCAGCCTGACCCGAGCCAGCTTTGCGCGCTCGTCCTGGCCAAGGCCCATTTGGGCGCGCCACCGGAACAGCATGCTGGTGACCACGCCGTGTTTCCTGGCCACCGCGCTGACCGTGGCGCCGGGCGCTTGTGTCTCGGCGACGATGGCGCGCCTTTGCTCATCGTTGAACGTGCGGCGGCTGCTCCGGCCATCACCGTCGCGGAGCGTTCTGCTCGCGTCCGTCAAGCCGGATTCCGGCGTCCGGGCCTTAGCACTAGTGCTTCGTCTGGGCCCCACATACGGGCGGGCGCTGGGATGAACGAGCTCTCGCCAATCGATCCCAAGGGGGTCTTCGTCCAGGCGTTGGCGCCACTGACGCAACGACGAGGGTGTCAGCCGAAGGGCGCTGGCGTATTCCGCCGCGCTCAGTCCGCTCCACAATTGGGCCTCGACGTGCATGGCCCAGAACGCCTGCACGGCCCGGTTACGAACCTCGCTGGTGGAGCGTCGCGGCGGCGGCTTTCGCTTGCTCAAAGGCTTGTGCTGCAAGGCGTCGGCGTCACCGATCTTCTTCAGCCAGCTGCTGAAGACGCCGGGTTCGAGCCGGTGCTCGCCGCAGTATGCCGCGCGCGACAAACCGCTCAGCCGCCACGCCTCGATGTGGATCGCCCAGTAGGTTCGCAGTCCTCGGTTTTGGTAGCGCTTCGACGCCACGGCCGATCTCCCTCGCTAATCAGGAGCCCGACATGGTTCGCCTCATGGAAGGAGAACAAGAGTGCAACAACCGAACGCAAACTGCTCAATAGTGTGGACGGCAAGATAAAAGCCGCGACGGCGCGCGGGTCGCGCGGCCTTGCGGGACAATGGTTTGCTGCGCCTGCCGCCGGGCGGCGGGGATGGCGCATTTGCCCATTTTCCAAGCAATTTCAAACGCAAAATCGCCAGCATTCACCGTCTTGGAGCGTCTGAGCCGTGGCTGATCAGGACGATGACTTCCAGGTCCGCCCCGGACGGATCGGGCGGGACCGCCGCGCAGCGCGCAGCGCCCAGAGGTTCGTGGCGCAGGTTTCCCAGGCGGTTCAGGCCGCCGGCGGGCGCAGCCAGATCCGCCGCGCGACCCGCACCAGCGGCGGCCGGGGTCGCGGACGGGCCTGGCGATTGGCCGCGCTCACCACCCCCGCCCGTCGCGCCGTGATCAAGGCCCGGGTCGTTCGCCAGTTCGGGACCCGCTTTCGCGCCGCAAGCCTGGCCCGTCACCTGCGCTATCTGCAGCGCGAGGGCGTCACCAAGAGCGGCGAGCCGGCCCAGATGTTCGACGCCGCGGGAGACCAAGCCAACGCCGCCGGGTTCGCCAAGCGCTGCGAGGATGACCGCCACCATTTTCGCTTCATCGTCTCGCCCGAGGACGCCGGCGAGATGGCCGATCTTCGCGCCTTCACCCGCGAGCTGATGGACCAGGCCGCAGAGGATCTCGGCGTCCGACTCGACTGGGTCGCGATCGATCACTGGAACACCGACAACCCCCACGTCCACGTGCTGCTGCGCGGCGTGTCGGAGGACGGCGCCGATCTGGTCATCGACAAGGCCTATATCAGCCGGGGTCTACGCGAGCGCGCCGAACGTCTGGTCGAACTCGAGCTGGGTCCGCGCCGCACCGAAGAGATCGAGCGGGCCCTGCTGCGCGAGGTCTCGGCCGAACGCCTCACCCATCTGGACAAGGCTCTACGCGGGATGGCCACCGAACCAGACGCCTTAGTGGATTTGCGGCCAGGCGATCCAGCCATCGGCGAGGATCTCCGCTCCGCCCTCGTGGGACGCCTGTCCAAACTTACGGACTTGGGTCTTGCAACCCGCAGAACATCGGGGGTCTGGACGCTGGCGCCCGATCTGGAGCCGACCCTGCGAGATCTCGCCCTTCGCGGCGACCTCATCAAGACGCTGCACCAGGCCATGGCGCGCGAGGGCCGCGAAGTCTCCGCCGAGCGGCTGGTTCTCACCGGCGAGCCGCCGCCCCACGGGGTCACCGGCCGCCTGGTCGAGCGCGGCCTCCATGACGAACTGCAAGGCAGCGCCTACGCCGTGGTGGACGGCCTGGACGGACGCCTACACCACCTGCGTTTTGAGACCCTGGAAGCGACCGGCGACGCCGCCCCCGGGGCCGTGGTGGCGCTGCGGACCTGGACGGAAGCGTCAGGTCGGGCGCGCCATGGACTGACAACCCATTCTGACCTGCCGCTGGCCGCGCAAATCCAGGCCGATGGGGCCACCTGGCTCGACCGCCAACTGGTGGCGCGCGAACCGGCTGCGCGCGCCGACGGCTTCGGCGCGGAAGTGACCAGCGCTCTGACCGCGCGCCAAGCCGTGCTCGTGGAGCGTGGCCACGCCTCGACGGTCGACGGAACGACGCGGCACGCCCCCAAGCTCCTGGAGACCCTGCGCGAGGTCGAGCTGACCAGGACCCGACAAGCCCTGGCTCTCGAGACAGGCCAGACGCCCCGCATTCCCCAGGAGGGCGATACGGTTGCGGGGGTCTATCGGAGGCGGCTGGATCTGGCGTCGGGCCGATTTGCGATGATCGACGACGGGCTCGGTTTTTCGCTCGTGCCCTGGCGCCCCAGCCTGGAGCGCCATCGCGGCCAGGCCATCTCCGGAGCCGTTGCGGGCGGCGGCATCGACTGGTCGCTTGGCCGCGCCAGAGGGCCAGGCCTCTAAGCTCGCCCCCCACAACGCCAGGACGCGCAACACTCGTTAAGGTGCAGCTTGCGACAAGAGGGTGCATCACCTTCGAGGCCCTCATGAGTCACAGCGTCGATCAGCCCCCGGCCAACCCCAACCTGGAAGCCGCCAAGGCCATGCTCGAAAGAGCCAACGCCCTCGTCGACGCCGTGCCCAAATGGCTACGTGTCGTCGCCGGGCTGTTCTTTGGCCTCCTGGGTCCGACCTGGATGGTCAACGACTACCTCAAAGGCTTTGGCCAACCGGGATTGGGCGCCTTTGGCGACAACCTGATCGTCGGCATCCTTCAGGCGGCCGGCCTGGTGTTCGCTCTTCTACTGGCCCTGATCGGCGTGATCCTCGCCGCACCGCTGTTCACGCGGTTCTTCTTTGCCCACCAAGCCCAAGGGCTCAGCTTTGCCGATCACGTCAACAGCCCCATGCTCGGGAGCGTCAGGCCGGCGCCGACGCAGAACTTCACGCCCCGACCTGTGCTCGCATACTTCGCCGCCAACGCCTCCTTGGTTGGCCTGGCCGTCCTCCAGGCGTTGCAGCCCTACGTCAAATGCCTGCAGCACCCGCCTTTCTGGCTGGTGCCCGCCCTGTTGACGCTCAGCCCGCTCAGCGCCCTGCTGATGGTCCAGTTCTCCATCAAGCCGGCGAACCGGAGCAGTTGGGCCTCGGCCGCGGCCATGGCCATCGGCTTTGCCTTCGCCATGTCAGCCTGGTCGTGGGTCTCGTCGGTCGACAGCCTGCTGACGCCGAACCTCTCGCCGGACGGCGCGGCCGACCCGAACCGGCCAGCGCTCATTCTGATCGGCGCCTGCGTTGTTCACTTCGCCTTGAGCGCGGCCAGCCACAACCGTCGCGCCACCGTGGTGATGATCATCCTGGCCATCCTTTCGACCCTGGCCTTCACGCCCGGCTCCCAGATGCTGATCTTCAACGCCCTGCGCGCCAGCAACGCCGGCGGCGGCGTCGCCGACTACTATCCCGACCCCGCGCGCACGACCCTGGGCGGGCCGCTGAAGTCGGCGTGTCTGATCCTGACGGCGGGCGAGTATCGCATCGTTCGCCTGACCGACGATCCGGAGGACTGCAGCGCCGAGCGCATGCGTTTCTTCTACAGCCAGCTGCGCCATGCGCCCAGCGAAGCGATCCGCCGCCAACGCGCCTGCGGGGTGATGCCCATCCGCCGTGATGCTTTCGCCGGGTCGCTGAGCTTGCCGGCCAAGAGCGGCGAGCGCCCCGACACAGCCGCCAAAACCCTGGTCGGTTGCCCGCCAGCCATCCCCAAAACCCGCTAGCGGCCTGTCGTTGCGCGCCAGGACCGCCGCGCCAGTTATTCCTTCTTGATCCGTCGCTTGGACGGAAAACTTTGAAGGCTCCCCACACCCCGGGAGCCCTCAATGTCCGCCACCCGGATTCTCTGGGGCCAGGTTCTTGTCGTAGGCCTGATCGTCCTCGTCGCAATCTGGTCGGCGACCCAATGGACCGCCGCCCAGCTCGGCTACCAGGACGCCCTAGGGCCGCCATGGTTCGTCTGGCGAGGCCAACGGGTCTATGCCCCGCCCGCCTTCTTCTGGTGGTGGTTCGTCTACGACGCCTATGCGCCGGCGGTGTTTCTTCGCGGCGCGGCCACAGCCGCATCGGGCGGCCTTCTAGCGGCGGCCGCAGCCATCACCATGGCGATCTGGCGCGCCCGCGAAAGCGCCAGCGTCGATACCTACGGCACCGCGCGCTGGGCCACGACGCTCGAGGCCAAGGCCGCCGGTCTGCTCGGCGACACCGGCGTGGTCCTGGGACGACTCGGCGAAACCTATCTGCGCCACGACGGCCCCGAGCATTGCCTGTGCTTTGCCCCGACCCGATCGGGCAAGGGCGTGGGCCTGGTGCTTCCCACGCTCCTGACCTGGCCAGGCTCGGCCATCGTTCACGACATCAAAGGCGAGAACTGGCAGCTCACCAGCGGGTTTCGCGCCCGCCATGGCCGCGTCCTGCTCTTTGATCCGACCAATCGGGCCTCGGCCGCATACAATCCCTTGCTGGAGGTGCGGCGCGGTGAGTGGGAGGTCCGCGACGTCCAGAACATCGCCGACATCCTGGTCGACCCGGAAGGATCGCTCGAAAAGCGCAATCACTGGGAAAAGACCAGCCATGCCCTGCTGGTCGGCGCGATCCTACACGTGCTCTACGCCGAGCGCGACAAGACCCTCGCGGGCGTAGCTGCGTTCCTCTCCGATCCCGAACGCCCGATCCTGGCGACCCTGCGGGTGATGATGCGCACCCGGCATCTGGGCGAGGCCGGGGTCCATCCTGTGGTGGCGTCCGTGGCTCGCGAGCTGCGGGACAAGTCCGACAACGAGCGGTCGGGCGTGCTGTCGACGGCCATGACCTTCCTCAACCTCTATCGCGATCCCGTCGTGGCGCAGGTGACCGGTCGCTGTGACTGGCGCATCGCCGATCTGGTCGAAGGCCCGCGCCCCACCACGCTCTACCTCGTCGTGCCGCCGTCCGACATCAGCCGCACCAAGCCGTTGATCCGCCTGTTGCTCAATCAGATCGGCCGGCGCCTGACCGAGACGCTCGGCCCGGTCGGCAAGCGCCATCGCCTGCTTTTGATGCTGGATGAGTTCCCGGCCCTGGGACGGCTCGACTTCTTCGAGAGCGCCCTGGCGTTCATGGCCGGCTACGGCCTGAAATCGGTGCTGATCGCCCAGTCCCTGAACCAGATCGAAAAAGCCTACGGCGCCTTCAACTCGATCCTCGACAACTGCCATGTCCGGGTCAGCTTCGCCACCAACGACGAAAGAACCGCCAAGCGGGTCTCCGACGCCCTGGGCGTGGCCACAGAGCTTCGTGCGATGCGCAACTACGCCGGCCACAGGCTCTCGCCGTGGCTCGGCCACCTGATGGTCTCACGCCAGGAAACAGCGCGTCCGCTCCTCACGCCAGGCGAGGTGATGCAGTTGCCGGCCGACGAGGAGATCGTGATGGTTTCGGGGGCGCCGCCGATCCGCGCCCGCAAGATCCGCTACTACCAGGATGCTCGGCTACGCCGCCGTGTCCTGCCCGCGCCGGAGCCGGCGTCGCGACAAGATCCCCCGCCCGCCCCTGACGATTGGTCAGGTCTGGCCGTCTGCGCCGCGCCCTCGCCGGCCCCGTCCTCGGCGGACTATCGCCGTGACGACGAGGATAGCGACGCAGGTGACGACAGCAGCGGCCCCCGTCGCGAGCCAGGCTTGCCCGAACACGAGGACATCGTGGCATCTCCCGCCGTGCAGGATGAGTTCGCCTTCGACGATCCCGATCTCGACGCCGGCCAATCCACCCGCCGGATGGCGCTTCAGCGACGCATGACCGCCGTGGCGCGGCAGGCCAGCCTTGATCCAGACGATGGCGTGGAGCTCTAGTCGATGCGACGCAAACATACCTTTCGGCTCGAACCGGTCCTGGCCGGCCAGCTCGCCGACTACGCCCACCGCAAGCGCGTCCCCCAGGCCCTCGTCGTCGAGACGGCCCTGGCCTCGCACCTGTCACCCGATAGCCCCGAGCGGCTGGAAGCGGCCCTGTCGCGGCGTCTGGACCGCATCAGCCGCCAGATGGAGCGGCTGGAACGCAGCATCGAGATCGCCAACGAAGCCCACGCACTCTTCGTCCGGTTTTGGCTGACAGCCACGCCGGCTATGCCCGACACTGCCCAGGCCGCCGCCCAGGCCAAGGGCCGCGAGCGCTACGCCGCCTTCGTGCGGGCGCTCGGACGAAGGATCGCGGCGGGCCAGAGCCTGGCGTTCGAGCTCAGCCAAGACCATGGCCCGCAAGACGGCGAGATCGATTGAAAGGGCCTAGCCCCCTGGCCGAAGCAGTCTAGAGCACAGCCATGCTTCAGACCGCCGCCGCGGCCGCCGCCGCGGCTTTGATCGCCTGCAACGCCCCGCCCGTCCACGATGGCGACACCCTGCGCTGCGCGGGCGAGCGCGTGCGTCTGTTCGGCGTCGACGCCCCGGAGCTGCGACGCGGCAAGACGCCGGCGCAACCGTTCTCCGACGAGGCGCGACTGGAACTGGAACGGCTGACGCGCGGCCGTGTGGCCTGCCGGTTCGTCGATCGTGATCGCTACGGCCGCTTCGTGGGCAAGTGCTGGTCGAACGCCAGCCCCGACGTGAATGCGGCCATGATCCGATCGGGCTTCGCCACCGAGTACCGCCGCTACAGCAAGGGCCAGTACGCCAAGGCCGAGGCGGAAGCCAAAACCGCCCGTCGGGGCGTTTGGGCGTCCAGCGCGCCGGCCCGCTAACCCCGCCGCGACCTACGCTTCACCCTCGGTTTCGTCCGCCGCGCGCCGACGCGAGCGCCCGCCTGCCTGCCGTTGCCCGCTAGGGCCTCCAGGCCCAATTCCCCTGTTGTTTCCGACAATTCCGGGCGCTTCTTAATCAGCCTCGTTCGCCGTCCCCCAGGCCGGCGCGATCGAACGAGGCCTCCATGACCGCCCAGCTCGCCACCGCCGAAAGCCTCGATCGAGGCGTGCGGATGCTGCGCACGGCCATGGGCCCCGAGCTCGCCGCTTGGCTGGCTGATCCCGACATCAGCGAGGTCATGCTGAACGCCGATGGGCGCTTGTGGATCGACCGGCTGAGCAGCGGCCTGGCCGACACCGAACGACGGATGTCGCCAGCCGACGGCGAGCGGGTGATCCGGCTGGTGGCCCATCATGTCGGCGCCGAGGTCCACGCCGGACGACCGCGTCTTTCGGCCGAGCTCCCACAGTCCGGCGAACGGTTCGAGGGCCTGATCGCGCCCCTGGTCACCGCGCCGGCCTTCGCGATCCGCAAGCCGGCCCGGGCGATCGTCAGGCTCGAGGCCTATGTCGCCGCCGGCGTCATCTCCTCCCACCAGGCCGCGCTGCTGCGCCAGGCTGTGCGGGATCGCAAGAACATCCTGGTCGTCGGTCCCACCTCGAGCGGCAAGACGACCCTCACCAACGCCCTGCTCGCCGAAGTCCCCACCGACGAGCGCCTGGTCCTGGCCGAAGACCTGCGTGAACTGCAGTGCTCGATCCCCAACCACATCGGGCTGCGCACCCAGGTCGGTGTCGCCAGCCTGACCGACCTGGTCCGCAGCGCCCTGCGCCTGCGCCCCGACCGCATCATCGTCGGCGAGGTCCGCGGCGGCGAGGCGCTCGATCTCGTCAAGGCCTGGGGAACGGGCCATCCCGGCGGCCTTGGCACTCTTCACGCCGGCTCCGCGCTTGGCGCCCTGCGCCGCCTAGAACAGCTCATTCAGGAAGTCGTCGTGGCGCCGCCGCGCGCCCTGATCGCCGAGACCATCGAGCTGATCGCCGTCCTGAGCGGCCGCGGCCAAGCCCGCCGCCTCACCGAGCTCGCCTCCGTCACGGGGCTCTGCCCCGCCGGCGACTACCGCCTCGTTCCGATGGGAGACCTGCCATGAGCCAAGCTCGCGCCGTTACCGTGCGCCGTCATGCCCCGAGCGGTTCCGCGCTCGACCGACTCAGCCTGCTGACCCTCGCCGCCATCAGCGCGCTCCACGCGATCCCGGCGCAGGCGGCCGGCTCCTCGATGCCCTGGGAAGCGCCGCTGCAGTCGATTCTGGAATCGATCGAAGGGCCGGTCGCCAAGATCATCGCGGTGATCGTGATCATCAGCACCGGCCTGGCGCTAGCCTTCGGCGAAACCTCCGGAGGCTTTCGCCGGCTCATCCAGATCGTGTTCGGCCTGAGCATCGCCTTCGCGGCCAGCTCCTTTTTCCTGTCGTTCTTCAGCTTCGGCGGCGGGGCGCTCGTCGCATGACCCGGCCCGACGATCCCTTGCCGGCCGACTACTACGCTCCCGTCCATCGAGCGCTCATCGAGCCCATCCTGTTAGGCGGCGCACCGCGAACGATCGCCATCGCCAACGGCACCCTGGCGGCTGCGCTTGGCCTTGGCCTGCGGCTCTGGATCGTCGGCCTGCTGTTCTTTGCCATGGGCCAGCTGCTGGCGGCCTGGGCCGCGCGCAGCGATCCGCAGGTCTTCGAGGTCGGCCGTCGACACCTGCGCTACCCGCCCTATTTCCGCATCTGAGGCCGCCCATGCTCGCCCTCAGCGTCTATCGCGATACTCGTCCTCGCCTCAGCGACTACCTGCCCTGGGCCGCGCTCGTCGCCTCCGGCGTGGTGCTCAACAAGGATGGCGCCTTCCAACGAACTGCGGCGTTTCGAGGTCCAGACCTCGATAGCGCCACGCCCGCCGAGTTGACGGCCGTGACCGCCCGTATGGGCGGAGCCCTGCGCCGCCTGGGTAGCGGCTGGGCGCTCTTCGTCGAGGCCCAGCGCGCTCCCGCCGTCGCCTATCCGCAGAGCCGCTTTGGCGACCCGGCGTCGGCCCTGGTCGATCTGGAACGCACCGAGCAGTTCAGCCAGGCCGGCGCCCACTTCGAAAGCCGCTACTTTCTGACCCTGACCTGGCTGCCGCCGGCCGAGGAAACGCGTCGCGCAGAGGGCTGGCTGTTTGAAGGTCGCAAGGCCGTCGCCGCCGATCCCTGGACCCAGACCAAGGCGTTCATCGTCGAGACCGACCGACTGCTGCAGCTGCTCGACGGCTTCATGCCCGAATGCGCCTGGCTCGATGACGGCCAAACCCTGAGCTACCTCCACTCGACCGTCAGCACCGTCCGCCAAACCCTGGCGGTTCCACAGACCCCGATCCACCTGGACGCCCTGCTGGCCACCCAACCCTTGGTCGGCGGGCTCGAACCGAAGCTCGGGCGCGCCCACCTGCGAACCTTGACCTTGGTCGGGTTTCCCAGCGCCACTTTTCCCGGCGTCCTCGACGAGCTCAATCGCCTGGCCTTCGACTACCGCTGGACCACCCGCGCGGTGATGCTCGACAAGCTGGCCGCCGCCAAGGTGCTCGGCCGCATCCGTCGCCAATGGTTCGCCAAGCGAAAATCCGTCGCCGCCATCCTCAAGGAGGTGATGACCAACGAGGCTTCGGTCCTGGTCGACAACGATGCGGCCAACAAAGCCGCCGACGCCGACGCCGCCTTGCAGGACCTGGGCGCCGACCTCGTGGGCCACGCCTACGTGACCGCCACGGTGACGGTCTGGGACGAAGACCCCGCCCGGGCCTCCGAGAAGCTTCGCCAAGTCGAGAAGGTGGTCCGGGGGCGGGACTTTTCGACCATCGTCGAGACCCTGAACGCGGTGGAAGCCTGGCTGGGATCCCTGCCCGGCCACGTCTACGCCAACGTCCGCCAGCCACCGATCTCGACCCAGAACCTGGCCCACATCGTGCCGCTATCGGCGGTCTGGGCGGGTCCGGAGCGGAACGGCCATCTCAACGGGCCGCCGCTGTTCTACGCCCGCACCGAAGGCGCAACGCCGTTTCGCCTGAGCCTTCACGTCGACGACGTCGCCCACACCCTGGTTGCCGGCCCCACCGGCGCGGGCAAGTCGGTGTTCCTGGCCTTCACGGCCCTGTCGTGGCGACGCTACCCCGACAACCAGATCTTCGCCTTCGACCACGGCGCTTCCTTGCGCGCGGCAGGCCTGGCCATGGGTGGAGACTGGCACGATCTGGGCGGCGAGGCTCAGGGCCGCGCCGTGGCGCTCCAGCCCCTGCGTCGTATCGACGAACCGGGCGAACGCGCCTGGGCGCTCGAGTGGCTCGCCGCCGTGCTCGCCCGCGAAGGCGTCACGATCGACCCAGCCGCCAAGGCCCATCTGTGGTCGGCGCTGGAATCCCTGGCCAGCGCGCCGCCGATCGAGCGGACGCTTTCAGGGCTCGCCGCGCTCCTCCAGGCGCCGGCGCTCAAACAAGCCCTCGCCCCATTCTGTCTGGGCGGCGCGCACGGGCGGCTCCTCGACGCTGACGCCGAAAGTCTCGGGACCGCTTCGGTTCAGGTCTTCGAGACCGCGGGTCTGCTCAAGACCAGCGCCGCCCCCGCCGTGCTGGCCTATCTCTTTCATCGTATCGAGCACGCCCTCGACGGGCGCCCCACGCTCATACTCATCGACGAGGGTTGGCTGATCCTCGAGGACCCGGTGTTCGCCGGCCAGCTGCGCGCGTGGATCAAGACCCTGCGCAAGAAGAACGGCGCAGTCGTCTTTGCCACCGAGGCCCTGCTCGACCTCGACGCCAGCCCGGTCGCCGCGACCATCCTCGACAGCTGCCCAACACGGATTTTTCTGCCCAACGCCCGGGCCGCCGAGCCCCGCAGCCAGGCGATCTATCGCAAGTTCGGCCTCAACGACCGGCAGATCCAGATCATCAGCCGCGCCGCGCCACGCCGCGACTACTACTGCCAGTCGCGCCAAGGCCATCGGCTGTTCGAACTGGGGCTGGGCGAGATCGCCTTGGCCTTCTGCGCGACCGCGTCAAAGCCCGACCAGGCCTTGATCGACGCGATCGACGTCGCGCCCGGCCCGGCATTCACCCGCGCCTGGCTGCTCGCGCGCGGCCTGCCCTGGGCCGCCGATCTTGTGTCCCACCTTCCCCTGGAGCCCTGACGATGGCTGGACCAGCCCGCCGGCGACTGCTGCTCGCCGTGACCGCCCTTGCCTGCCTGCCGCGCGCCCGCGCCGCGAACGCGCAGCTGACCGTGTTCGACCCCAGCAACTACGCCCAGAACGTGCTGACAGCGGCGCGCACCCTGCAGAGCATCAACAATCAGATCCAGGCGCTGCAGAACCAGGCCCAAGGCCTGATCAACGACGCACGCAACCTGGCGGGCCTGCCCTTCTCGTCGCTGTCGGCCCTCCAAGGCCAGCTGCAGCGGACGCGCGCGCTCATCGGCCAGGCCCAGCGGCTGGCCTATGACGTCTCGGCCATCGAGACGGCGTTCAAGGACCAATTCGGCCCGGCCGATCTCACCGCCACAGACCGTGACCTGGCGAGCCTGGCCCAATCGCGCTGGTCCACCAGTGTCGCCGCATTCCAGGACGCCCTGAAGGTCCAGGCCGGGGTCGTCGGCAATCTCGATGGCGCCCGCGATCAGATGACCCAGCTGGTCGAGGCCAGCCAGTCGGCCAACGGCGCCCTGCAGGCAGCCCAAGCCGGCAACCAGCTGATGGCCCTGCAATCCCAGCAGCTGGCCGACCTCCTGGCGCTGATGGCCGCTCAGGGGCGCGCCCAGAACCTTGATGCGGCCGCCCGCGCCGCCGCTCAGGACCAGGCTCGCGAGCAGATACGGCGGTTTCTCACCCCCGGCGCCGGCTACCAAGCCCCGCCCGTCACGCTCTTTTCGAAGTGAGGGCGATGTGGACCCCGCCCTCGTCTTTCGCCTCGCCGCCGCCGGGTTCGTCGCCACCGCCGTGGTCGTGGCCGTGCTTGGTCAGCGCTCGCCTCCACCATCGCCCGCGCCGGCCGCCAGCCCGCCCACCACGATGGTCGCGACCGCCGATCCGCATCAAGCCGCCCTGCGCCAGTGCCAGAGCCTGGGCGCCGCCGGCGCCGAAGATTCTGAGTGCTTGGCCGCCTGGGCTCGGCAGCGCGACCGCTTTCTGGGCCGCCCCCAGCCATCGCAGGAGCGATAGTCATGGAAGGGTCCGGCGTCATCGACCGCTTCCTCGGGGTCTTCGGAGGCTACATCGAGTCCGGCTTTGGCCTCCTCAGCGGCGAAGTGGCGTTCATCGCCACCAGCCTCATCGTCATCGACGTCACCCTGGCGGCGCTGTTCTGGAGCCTCGGCGAAGGCGACGACATCCTTGCCAAGCTGATCCGCAAGACGCTCTTCGTCGGCGTCTTCGCCTACCTGATCAGCAACTGGAGCATGCTGGCCAGGGTGATCTTTGAAAGCTTCGCCGGCCTTGGCCTCAAGGCGACGGGCGCGGCTTTCACCCAGGCGGACCTCCTGCGCCCAGGCCGCGTGGCCCAAGTCGGGATCGACGCTGGACGCCCGCTTCTCGAGTCGATCTCCGGCCTGATGGGCTACGTCGCCTTCTTCGAGAACTTCATCCAGATCGCGGTGCTGTTCATCGCCTGGCTCATCGTCCTGCTGAGCTTCTTCATTCTGGCGATCCAGCTCTTCATCGTGCTGATCGAGTTCAAGCTCACCACCCTCTGCGGCTTCGTGCTCATCCCGTTTGGCCTGTTTGGCAAGACCGCCTTCCTGGCGGAGCGCGTGCTGGGCAACGTCATGTCGTCGGGCGTCAAGGTGCTCGTCATCGCCGTGATCGTCGGGATCGGCTCGACCCTGTTTTCCAGCTTCACGCCGGTCCTAAACGAGCGCCAGCCGAACATGGAGGAAGTCCTGGCCATCATCCTGGCCGCACTGACCCTCCTGGGCCTTGGCATCTTCGGTCCGGGCGTGGCCAGCGGCATCGTGTCCGGCGGCCCCCAGCTGGGCGCCGGCTCGGCCGTCGGCACGGGACTGGCCGCGGGTGGCGCCATGGCGGCTGCGGCCGCAGCCGGTGGCCTGGTGGCCGGCGGCGCAGCGGGGG
>NZ_SMZP01000013.1 GCF_013181195.1 Caulobacter sp. RHG1 | reverse complement strand
CCGCGCCCGCCCGTCGCCCGACTGCCAAGGCCCTGAAACCCTGACGTGACAGGAGGTCCCCTCCCCGTCATCCTGCCCAGGCCCTTCGTCGCACTTCAGTTAGAACCCACATTGGGCTCACCTCAAGGTTTGTTCGCTAGAGTGCGCCAAGAAGAACAAAAGCGGCATAAGGCGGCTAACGCCTCATCGCAACCTGTAGAGTGGAAGGAGTCCAGGGGCAGCGAAACTAAGCCGCGTTCCGCTGCGCGCCCTTGCTGCGCCCCGCGAACACTTCAACCAATCGCCCTAGCTGAACCGCCTCGCGGCTCAGGCTGTGGCTCGCCGCCGTCGTCTGCTCGACCATAGCGGCGTTCTGCTGTGTGACCTGGTCCATTTCGTTTACTGCCGTGTTCACCTCGGCGAGGCCGGCAGCTTGTTCTCTGGCGGCCTGCGCGATGTCCCGAACCAACCCTTCAATTCGGCTGAACTCGGAAACGACACTGGTCAGTGCGTCGCCTACCTTGACCACAAGGTCCACACCGCTCTGGACGCTTGAAGACGCTTCAGCAATCAGCCCCTTGATCTCCTTGGCGGCATCGGCGGACCGCTGGGCGAGTGCTCTCACCTCTTGAGCCACAACCGCAAAACCCCGGCCCGCTTCGCCAGCTCGTGCGGCTTCAACGCCTGCGTTCAACGCCAGAAGATTGGTCTGGAAGGCGATCTCGTCGATCACCCCGATGATTTGGCCGATCTGACGCGAAGAGGCGTCGATGCGCTCCATGGCGCTGATCGCCTGGCCCGCCACTGCGCTGGATCCGGCGACGTTGTTGCGACTTTCGGACATGGCCTGCTGCGCCATCAGGGCGCTTTCCGAGGTCTGCCGGATAGTGGCAGTCACTTCGTCCAAAGCAGCTGCCGTTTGTTCGAGACTGGCAGCCTGATGCTCGGTGCGTCGTGACAAATCATCAGCAGCAGCGGAGATCTCACGCGCACCGCTGTCGACGGCAGCCGCGCTCGCAACAACCTGCGCAATGATGTTCTGGAGCGATTGCAACGAGCTATTGAAGTTCACACGCAGCTGCTCAAATTCCTCCGGGAACGTGTTGGCGATCCGGTGCTGCAGATCGCCGGCGGCCAGGGCCCGCAGCCCCTGATCCAGCGACCGGACGACTTCGTCGCGCCGTTGCGCTTCTGCGGCAATCCGCTCTTGCTGCTCGGCCCTTTCCTGCCAGACACGGGCTTCCATGGCTTCGTTCTGCTCGCGCGCCGTTCGGCGCTCCAGCACTGCCTGGCGGAAAACGCCGACGGATCGGGCCATGTCGCCGACCTCGTCGGGCCGGGCGCGATGCGGAACCTCTTGGGAATAGTCCCCCGCCGCCAGACGGCCCATGTAGCCGGCCATATGCAGGACGGGATGAACGACTTTTGCGCGTAGCGAAGCGACCCCGCCGATCACGACAGAGAGCATCAGCAGTGAAGTCACCGACAACAGGGCGACGATTTCGATTGTCAGCCTATTTGCCCGCTGGATCTTCTCGTCGGCGATGCGCTGGGCTTGGATCGCCATTTCGTCAATGACAAGCCGGTGGGCTTGATAGTGCATGCTGAGGTCTGAGATAGCGGCATCCATCTGCGTTGTATCGCCAACCCTTAACGCAGGAATGAACTGACTATCAATCACCTTCCAGAATTTCTGAACCTCAACGTCCGACTTATTCAAAGATTGCAGCAACTCATCTGAAAGCGGGTTTTCGCGCCAATACTCGCGGCGGGAATCATAATCTTGTTTTAGACTTTTTAGCTTTTTCTCAATCTCAGCCGCCCTATCCAGCTCATCTGGTCCCCGATGGGCCGTCAACAGCGCCTCTACTAGGTAGAGCGGGGGCGGAAGGATGTCGGCAATGAACGTCTGGGCCTTTGTCTGCTGCTCGGACACCGGTCCGCCAACGCGAAGCTCCATGAGCGAGTAGGCAGCTGCGCCCGTAGCAAGAATAAAGCCTGCAATGAGCAGCGCTGCGAAGAGGTTCAAAACCCCACTGATGCGGATTGCCATCGTTTGCATGACCCCAGACGTCCAGCCCAAGGGTTGCGCCAGAATGGTTAATGAACAGTAGAAGGCAGATGCGACAATGTAGCCCTCACGTGAGGCCTTAATGCACTGCCGCCATCGCTCGCCCTAGCGATCAGATGGAGGTATCCGCCCAATTGTCGCTTTGCTGACACCCAAGACCTTGGCTAGGTGGCGAACGCTCTCACCACTGGCGCGCTGTTGAGCGACGAAGGTGCGCTGAGCGACGGTCAGGCAGTGGCGGCGTCCAAGCTTAACACCGCGGGCTTTGGCCCGTTCACGGCCCTCGCTGGTGCGCGATCGGATCAAGTCGCGCTCGAACTCGGCCAGGCCACCCAGGACTGTTAGCATCAATCGGCCGTGCGGCGTGGTGGTGTCCGCCCAACTGTCGCGGATTGAGCGAAATTGCGCGCCCTTCTCGGTGAGTGCGGCCAGGACATTGAGCAGATCTCGCGTCGAGCGCGCCAGGCGATCTAGCCGCGTGACCACAAGCACGTCGCCAGCGGCCAGCGAAGCGATGGCTCTATTAAGCTGAGTTCGATCTGTCTTGGCCCCGGACGCCGTCTCGCTGAACACTTTCTGGCAGCCGGCTGCTGTCAGCTCGGCGACCTGGGCGGCGACACTCTGGCCGTCGGTCGAAACACGTGCATATCCGCAAATCATGCGTCTATTTCTGAGACTATAATTCGAGACAGGCAAGCTGCTGAATTCGTTGGGGCTGGTCAGCGTCTCATTTTTCTTAAATTCTGAGCCACCGCAGAAGGTGGGGAGGCTTTCCGATGGCACGGCGTAGCTTGCTTACGGGAGAGGAACGGCGAAAGCTGTTCGAGCCGCCGACCAGCGATTGCGAGATAGCCACCCGTTACACCCTGTCCCCCGACGATCTCGATTGGATCGAAGAACGACGCAATCCCGCCAACAAGCTTGGGGCAGCCTTGCAGTTGGCGCTTCTACGACATCCCGGGTTCGGATGGGCCCTGATGCGGTCCTCGCGCCTACGCTTGTGGATTTCATCGCTGAGCAGATCCACGTGCCGCCAGGTGTGTTGGCCAGTTACGGTGCTCGAGGACAGACGAGAAGCGCTCACCTTACGGCGCTCCGTGCTCGGCTTGGCCTCCGTGCCTTTGGCCGTTCGGATTTGCAAACGACGATCACCATCGCAGCCGAGGCGGCGCGTTCGACCGACAAGGGCGGACCAATCGTCGAAGCGGTCATGGCGCAGCTTCGTCGCCTGGGCATTGCGTTCCCGTCTCCGGACACCCTCGAGCGCATAGGACTGGCCGGGCGCGCCCAAGCAAGGCGACAGTCAGCCACTGACCTTCTGGCGAGCCTATCGCGGGAGCAGCTTGCGGCGCTGGACCAGCTGCTCGTCAATGACGAGACCCTTGGCAAGTCACCGCTGGCCTGGCTGCGAGATCTGCCGGAGGCCCCAAGCGCTCTCAATATGAGCGCGCTGATGGAGCGGTTGGACTACCTTCGCGCCATTGACTTACCCCCGAAGCTCGCCGACGCAATCCACGAACGGCGCTTTGATCAATATGTCCGCGAAGGGGCGATCGCCCCGGCGTTCCTGCTAGGTGGCTATAGCGTAGGACGGCGGCGCGCGACTGTGGCCGCCCAACTCCTCGATCTTGAGCGCCGGATCAGCGACGTGGCTGTCGACATGTTTGACAAGATGGTCGGTTCGCTCTTCGCTGTCCGTCGTCAGGACATTTGGCTCAGATGGGGGCGTAAATTAGCGGAGAGCGGGCCTCGTCTGGGGGTTGATGTTAGGCGGCGAGCTTGCGGTGCAGCAAGCGCCGATATTCGAGGGTCTGTCGCTTGACCCTTTCGCGGTGTTTGATGATGGCGGCGGCCCTTCCGAAGTAGGCGTCGGCCGGGGTCACGTTGGCCAGGCTCTCGTGGTAGCGCTGGTGGTTGTAGTGCTCGACGAAGGCCGCGATCTGGGCCTCCAGATCGCTGGGCAGGAAGTAGTTCTCCAGCAGGATGCGGTTCTTCAAGGTCTGATGCCAGCGCTCGATCTTGCCCTGGGTCTGGGGATGCATCGGGGCGCCTCGGACATGGCTCATCTTGTTGGCCTCGATGTATTGAGCCAGCTCATCGGCGATATAGCTGGGGCCGTTGTCGCTGAGCAGGCGGGGCTTGTGCAGCACCGTGGCGCTGTCGCAGCCGGAAGCCGCCAGGGCCAGGTCCAGCGTGTCGGTGACGTCCTGCGCGCGCATGTTGGCGCACAGCTTCCAAGCGATGATGTAGCGCGAGAAGTCGTCGAGCACGGTCGACAGATACATCCAGCCCCACCCGATGATCTTGAAGTAGGTAAAATCGGTCTGCCACATCTGGTTCGGCCGCGTGGTCTTGGTGTGGAAGGCCTCGGCGGCCTTGATCACGACGAAGGCCGGGCTGGTGATCAGGTCGTGGGCCTTGAGCAGCCGGTAGACCGTGGCCTCGGAGACAAAGTACTGACGTTCATCGGTAAATCGCACCGCCAGTTCACGCGGGGACAGCTCGCTGTGCTCCAGCGCCATCTCGACGATCTGGCCCTGGATGTCGTCGCCGATGCGGTTCCACACCCTGCTCGGCGCCGAGGACCGATCCTCCAAGGCTTCGGGCCCGCCGTCGAGGTAGCGGTCGTACCAGCGGTAGAAGGTCCGGCGGGGGATGCCCAGCTGGTCCAGCGTGCGCTTGGCCGGCAGGTGCGACTGCTCCACGATCCTGATGATCTCCAGCTTCTCGGATGCGGGATACCTCATGCGTCGTCGCCCCCATCCGCGATCATGCTTTTTTTGAGCAGACGGTTTTCCAGCGTCAGGTCCGCCACGCATTCCTTCAGGGCGCGAGCTTCACGGCGCAGGTCCTGCACTTCGCCCGTGGTCGCGGCCCGGGCGGTGTCCCCGGCCAGGCGGCGCTTGCCCGCCTCCATGAACTCCTTCGACCAGGTGTAGTACAGGCTTTGGGCGATCCCTTCCTTGCGGCACAGCTCGGCGATGCTGTCCTCACCGCGCAGGCCCTCGAGCACGATGCGGATCTTGTCCTCAGCCGAGAAGTGGCGCCGCGTCTGCCGTCGAATGTCCTTCACCACCTGCTCCGCAGGGGCCTTCGCCGGCAATTTCACGTTGGAGGATCTGGGCTTCATCTTCGTTCCTTCGTCACTGCGACGAAGCCCAGATCCTCCTCAACTCACAACCTCAAATCTGTGCCAGTGGCGCTGACGGGGGACAGTCAGGCGCATACCAGTAGCGGTCGGGCTCAGCCCGTAGCGACGGCTCTCCTGACCATCAGACTGGACTGTGGGCGTCCCGAATGCGAGCGCGACGGAAGGCGGTGGAAGGGACCATTGGGACGGTCTGTGAACCACACTCAAGCCTTGGCGAAGCCGTCCGGCCCCGCGACACCGGGGTCACCGGTGGGTGCGGGTGCAATAGCGGACAATGGTGATCGCGCCATAGAGCAACGTCAGCGCCGCGAGGTTGAGCAGCTCGATCTTCTGCTCCGCCAGACTGGCCCCCATCTGGTTCACGCCCACCATCAGATGGATGCCGGGCGTCGTCGGCAGCAGCCGCGCCAGCATCGCCAGCCAGCCCGGCGTCGCCTCCGCGGGCCAGGACAGTCCGGAAAGGAAATAGATCGGCACGGAGGTGATGATCCAGAGCTGGATCGGCCGTTCGCGCACCGCGAAGCAACTCGCCAGGGCCAGCGCGCCGGCCACTGTAGCGGCGACGAACAGCACGCTGGCCACCGCCAGCGCGCCAAGGCTTCCGGCGGCGCGCGGGAAGTCCTGGAACCAGAAGACGAAGCCGGTGAAATAGGCGACGTCCGCGCAGCCGATGACGAAGAAGGCCAGCGCAACGCCCAGCAGCTCGCGTGGGCGGAAGGCGAGCGGGCCCTGACGCTCGCTCATGGTTCCCGCCAGCAGCGCCAGACCCATCAGCAGCGTCTGGTGTATGATGACGAAGGTGACGCCGGGGACCACCGCGCTGCCATAGCCTTCATGCGTGTTGAACAGCGGCCGCTGGATCACCTCCAGGGCGGGCGGGGCCGGCGCGCCCCGCGCCATGGCCTGGTCGACCGCCGCTTCCCGGCCCAGCGTTCCCAGCGCCGCGCCCACCCCTGCGAGCGCAGTGCTGCTGCGCAGCAGGTAGGCCCCGTTGCCATGAAGCGTGACCACGCCCTGCTCTCCCCGCAGGATGCGCCGTTCGAACCCTTCCGGGATGACGACGACGGCGCTCGCCCGGCGATCTTCGACCCAGCGCAGGGCCTCTGACGGCGACGCCGGCCGGGCGACCACCTGCGCCTGCTGCAGGGCCGACAGCTTGCTGACCAGCGAACGGCTGGCGGCTGTCCGGTCCAGGTCCACCACCGCGACGGGAATGCGGGTCGGCGTCTCGCCGGAATAGGCGGCGGGATAGAAGAAGGAATAGAGGATCGCCGAGCCGATCAGCAGCATCAGCGCCGTGCTGTCGGTGAGGATCGCCCGGAAGGTGGCGAGGAACGACTTCCCGATCATCGGCGCCCCCAGGCGGCCGGCGTCGCCGCCGCATGGATATAGCGCGGCAGGCCGATGGCCGCGCCGACGGCGAGGAAGACCAGCATGATGAGGACCTGTGGGAACGACACCGCCGCGGGCGACCCCATCATCCATTGCTCGGCGAGCAGCTTGGCGAAGGCCGTGTAGGGCAGGATCGCGCTCCAGAACTGCGCGAAGCCGGAAGCGGATTCGACAGGAAAGATCGCCCCCGCGAAGGCGAAGGACGCCCCCGCGTAGAGCCCCGCGACCGAAAGCGCCCTGCCCATGGACAGGGTTATCCCCGTCACCAGCAGCGCGACCCCGGCGTAGGCCAGATACATCGCCACATAGCCGGCGAAGAGCATCAGCGGGCTGCCCAGCACCGGCCAGCCGCGCAGGCCGGCCAGATAGCCGGTGGCCAGCACGCCCCAGCCCATGAAGAAGACGAAATAGACGGAGATCTTGCCCGCCACGGCCGCCGCCGCCGACAGCCTGGGCGCGCCGCCGAGCCAGGCGCCGATGGTCCCGTCGCGGAGCTCGCGGCCCAGCGCGCTGACCACCGCGACCATGAAGACGAGGTGGAGAAGGGCCGGATGGATCAGGGCCACGAGCTGCAGCTCATAGCTGCCCTGCGGATTGAACAGGATCGTGGTCTGCGCGGCCACCGGCGGCGGCCGGACCTTGTCCGGCCCCGCGACCGCCGCCGTCTGCTCCACGGCGAGCCGCGCCGCATAGCCCTGCGTCACATTGCCGACCTCGCGGAGCGCGGCGCCGGACGCGGTGGAGAAGCTCGCATTGTAGAAGACGGGGATGCTGGCCGTGCTCCCGTGCAGCACCGCCCGCTCCGTTTCCCGGGGGATCAGCACGATGGCGTAGACGGCTTGAGACCGCACCAGCCGCTCGGCGTCCCGCATCTCGGCGGGACGGGCGGCCACGCGCAGGCCCGGCGCCGCGTCCAGGCGGCGCGTCAGTTCGCGGGCGATCGCGCCGCCGTCCTCGTCCACCACGGCGATCGGCAGGTCGCGCATCACGCCGGAAGAGAGCTGGATCGCCATGACCGCCAGGAGCGCGAGGGGTATCCAGCTTACGAGGGCGAGATCCCAGAAGCTCGACCGGAGGAAGCGGACTTCCCTGCGCAGGCCGGCGAGAAAGGCCTTTCCCGTTCCCGCCGTCGCGCCCGTTCCCGGCACTACTGGGGCCATTCGAACAGCACGGTCATGCCCGGCCGCAGACCGCGCACCGGCGAAACCGGGGTGACGCGCACCTCGAAGCTCTTGATATCGAACCCGCTGGACTGGCGCGTCGCGCGCCAGGTGGCGAAGTCGCCGGCCGGGGCAAGATAGGTCACCCGGAAGCGGACGCGGCGCTCGCGCAGGGCCGGAATCGCGCCGACCAGCTCGGCGCCTCGCGCGAGCCCGCGCAACTGGTCCTCCCGCACGTTGAGCGTGACCCAGGGATGGGCGACGTCGGTGAGCACGAAGACCGGGAAGCCTTGCGGCACAAGCTCGCCGGGCTGTGCGAGACGGCGGCCGATCTCGCCGGCGATCGGGGCCGTCACGCGGGTCTCGGCCGCGGCGGCTTCCACTTCGGCGACGGCGCCGCGCGCCTGTCGCACCTGCCCGCTGGCTGCGGCCTTGTCCTCGCCGCGAGCGCCCGCCAGCGCTTGATCGTATTGCGCCCGCGCCGCCTTCGCCGCCTCGTTGGAGGCGATCGCATTGGTGCGCGCCTCGTCGCGCTTCTGGCCGGCGATCACGCCCTCGTCGTGGAGACGCTGGGTGCGCTGGTAGGTGGTCTGCGCGAGGGCGGCGGCGGCCTCGGCGCGGCGCCACTGCGCCTCCGCCGCGCGGATGTCCTCGGGCCGCGCCCCGGTGTTGGCCTTGTTTTCCACCGCCTGGGCCGAGGCGAGCGCGCCGCCGGCCTGCTGCGACCTGGCGGCGATCTCGGGGCTGGCGACGGTGTAGAGCAGCTGACCCGCGCGGACCGCTTGCCCCTCCTCGACATGGAAGGCGGCGATCCGGCCCGTGACCTTGCTTGTGATCCGGACCTCGCGCGCGTCCGCCATGCCCTGGATCTGGCCGGGCGCCGGGCGGTAGGCGAGCCACAGGCCGATCGCCAGCAGCAGCGCGACCCCCGCCGCCACGCCGATCGCCAGCCGACGCCTGTTCCGCTGGCGGGGGGCCGGTCCTTCCGGGCGCGGTTCCACGGCCGTCTCGCTCACGGGACCTCCTTGTCGGCGCGGGCGACATAGTCGGGCAGGCTCGAGATCTGTCCGCTCAGATCGAGAAGCTGCGCGAGCGCCAGCACATACTCATAAGCCGCCTGGGCGCGCTGGATACGTGCGCGGCCAAGGCCCAGTTCGGCGTCGATCACGTCGAGCGACGTCGCCTGCTGCTCGCGATAGGAAAGGCCCTGGAGTCGCAGGTTCTCGCTCGCGGCGTCGAGCGAGCCGTCCAGCAACAGAAAACGCCTGCGTGCGGCTTCCGCCTCGTTCCACGCCCTGGCGACGCCGACTTCGATCTGCATCCGGGCCTCGCGGACGCCGGCGTTCGCCTGCATGGAGGTCTGGCGCGCGGCCTCGACCGTCTGGTTGCGTCCGAGACCAGACACGAGCTTGTAGCGAAGGCCGATTCCGACAGTCCAGTCCGGGTCCGTCAGCAGCGAATTCCGCCGATCGAAACTATACTGGCTAAAGCCATAGATCGTCGGGCGCAGCTTGGACTTCTCGATCTTCAGGCCCGCCTCGGCCTGAGCTTCCAGCGCACGCAGCCGGTCGAGCTCAGGATAGGAATTGAGGGCTTCGGCCCTGTACGTCTCCAAGGGGTCGAGCGGCTGGGAGACGACGAAGAGCGGCGTGGTGGGACGTACGCCCTGCGGCGCGCGGAGCAGGCCGGCGAGAACGGCGTTCGCGGTCTCAAGCTCCGCCACGGCCTTCTCGAACTCACGCGCGGCGTCATCGCGTGCGACCTGCGCCTGGAGGCGCTGCGCGCGGCTGATGAACTGCTCCCGCTCCAGCTTGACCGCATCGGCGAGATGCCGGTCTAGGCCGGCCAGCACGTCGCGCCGCACGCCGAGCGCCTGTTCGGCGAGCTGCTGGCCGTAATAGGCTTGCACGAGTTGCAGCAGCGCCTTGTCGACGGCGCCTTTCTGTTCCGCGCGCGCCTGATCGAGCTGCGCCCTGGCGCCGGCTTTCGCGCCGGCGATCTGGCCGCCGGTGTAGAGCGGAAGCGTCGCCGTCACGATCGGACGGACGGCGGTCTCCCCGCGTCGGAACCGCAGCGGATCCTCGATCCCGAATGATCCGGCAACCGGCGCCAGCGATCCCAGCGGCAGATAGAGCGTCTTCTGGTAGTCCAGAAGCTGCGCCTCGAAGTCCACCTCAGGTCCGCCCAATGTGCGGGTCGCGCCGACCTGGGCCTGCTTGCCGCGCACGTTGGCGTCCGAGGCGGCGATCGCGTCCGATCGATCAAGCAGGCGTTGCTGGGCGGCCTGATAATCGAGCACGATGGCGGCGCTGTCCTGCGCTGCGGCCGGCGCCGACACCGCCAGCGTCACAATCGCCAAGGTCGCTGGAATTCGCATGGCTTGGCCTGACCCCACTGGGTTATCCGGGTTCAATGTTAGTGGACAGCGTTTGCTGGCGCTACGGTCGGGGTGGGTGATCGCGCGTTTTCCGATCGAGCTGGGGGCGTCACATAAAACGGGCACAGATATACGCTAAGGCCTGAGAGCGTCGGAAAACACCTGATTTTCGGTGCTGACTGCCCTGCAGTGGACGTGGTCGGTCGATATTATGAGGCTTACCATCGCTCGCTGTTGGGCGACGTCGCACATTTTCTGCATATTGAATTTTGATTATCGGGAGAACCATATGAGGTGTCTTGCCACAAGCAGCGCGGTGAGCGCCGCTCTGCTTCTTTTCAATCAGTCGGCACAGGCTCAATATGCGCCCGTCGATCCAATGCCAATGGGGCAAACGGCGACCAGTACGATGGCGAATAAACTGTCTGGCGACATCGCCAACGGGAACTCGCGGTCCAATTCGGTATCGGCCCGATGTCTTGCTGATTCTGGTCCGGGACCGGAGAGGCGCGCGATGGAAGCCGAATATAAGCGCCGGTTAGCTGCAAAGGGAACCGCGAATGCGAATGCATGGCGGGCCGAACATGGTCGCTGCTATCGTGCGGCTCTCGTTGCAGCAGGGAAGTGCAAATAGTTAACCGAGTTTGCCTGCTATTCCGGTAGGCGGCAATCACATGTTTTCCGACAGGGTAGCATCGCAACCAGGCTACGCCTCGACAACCATGGTTGATTTTGCACGACAAACCCTGTCGCTTTGATCTAGTGCGCGACAACATCAATTTCAGGGTTTGTCGCACATGCTCATCGGGTACATGCGTGTCTCATCGGTCGATGACCGTCAGTCGGTTGACCTTCAACGCGATGCCCTCCTCGCCGCAGGTGTCGATGAGCGCCATCTCTATTCCGACAAGGCATCGGGCGCCCGGGATGATCGTCCCGGCCTGAAGGCTTGCCTCGAATTCCTGAAGGCCGGCGACACCTTGGTCGTTTGGAAACTCGACCGTCTCGGGCGATCATTGACCAATCTTCTGGCGATCATAACCGATCTGAAAAATCGAGGTGTGGCCTTCCGATCGCTAACGGAGCAGATGGACACAAGCACGCCCCATGGTGAATTGCTGTTTTCGCTCTTCGGCGCGCTCGCCCAATATGAACGCGCGCTCACGCGTGAGCGGGTGATGGCAGGCTTGGTCGCAGCTCGACGACGGGGCCGGCGCGGGGGCCGGCCGCCCAGCATTGACGCGGAAACGATCGAGCAGATCACGGCAGCCCTCGATGCCGGCGCAAGCAAGGCGTCGGTGTGCCGATCATTCAAGGTGCCGCGATCGACCCTCATCGGCACGCTCGATCGCATTGGCTGGACGGGACCGGTCAAGGCCTGACCCGATGCCCCGCCGCTCTGTTCTGACCGAGGCGCAACACGCCGAGTTGTTCGCCTTGCCGGAGAGCGAGCCAGATCTGGTGCGATACTGGACGCTCAGTTCCGCAGATCTGCGCGTCTTCACGAGCCGGAGGCGTCCCCACAACCGCCTCGGTTTTGCGCTGCAGCTCTGCGCCTTGCGATATCCTGGCCGATTGCTGAAACCCGGCGAATTCATCCCTGATGCTCCTCTCAGGTTCGTCGGGGATCAGCTCGGCGTCGAGCCGGACGCGCTTGCCGATTATGCCACGCGTGGTCCCACCCGGTATGAGCAACTCGATACGCTGCGCGAGGTATTCGGTTTCCGGCAATTGAGCCGTCCGATCCATGCAGAACTGCAGGCTTGGCTCTTGCCGATCGCACTGACCATGACCGGTGGAATCGATCTCGCGCGGATCCTGATGGAAGAATTCCGCCGCCGGCAGATAATCGTGCCCGGTATCACGTCCCTGGAACGCATGGTGAGCAAAGCTCTGTTAGATGCCGAGCGGAACGTGGGCAACCTGCTGACGGGAAGTCTGACTTCAGTGCAATGCGGCCTGCTGGACTCGCTGCTGCTGCAGCACAATGCAGGCCGCATCAGCATTCTTGCCTGGATCCGCCAACCACCCGGTAGACCGGGACGACGTGCCTTCGCGGAAATTCTCGAGCGATTGTCCACATTGCGGGCAATCGGCTTGGAGCCTGAAGTTGTAGCCCCAGTCCATCCAGAACGACTGCGGCGCCTTAATCAGGAGGGCGTGCGGCTCACTGCGCAACATCTATCCGTCCTGAACGCGATCCGTCGCCGGGCCATTCTGGCTGCCACCGTTGCCGAAATGCAGATCGCCCTGACTGACGATGCCGTGATGATGTTCGAACGTTTGATCGGACAGATGTTCCGGCGTGCCGAGCGCCGGGAAGAGGCTGCGCTGAAGCGCGACAAACGCACCATCAATGGCAAAATTCGTCTGCTGGCCCGTCTCGGAACTGCGATCATTGATGCAAGGGACAGCGGTGCAGATCCTCTCAGCGCCATTGAAGAGGTTATCGGATGGGACGATCTCGGTTCCGAGATCGAGGAAGCCAAGCGACTTGTCCGTCCCGATCCGCTCGATCCCGTCGAACTCGCGCGATCGAACCTGCCGATCCTGCGACAGATCGGTCCGGCCTTCGTCGCAAGCTTCACCTTCGGTGCGGTGCCTGCCTGTGTGGGTCTTGCTCGAGCCATCGCGACAATGCGCGATCTCGGAAGTGGCCGCCTGCGCAAGCTACCAGCAGATGCCGCGCTTGGTTTCGTCCGACCGGCATGGCGGCGACGGATTGGCCGAGCCGGTCTTGATCGCCGTATTTTCGAGTTCTGTGTCCTCGCCGAGTTGCGGGACCGCTTGCGAGCGGGTGACGTGTGGGTCGAAGGCAGCCGGCGATACAGAGCCGTGGAGCAGCAACTTATCTCCACCCCGGTGTTCACTGCGATGAGGGCCGCTGGTCCATTGCCTGTCCCGGTCGCCGATACGGCCGCAGTCTGGCTCGAGGAGCGCAAGGCGCTCCTTTCCCGAAGGCTGGCCGAGGTGGACGCAAAGGTGGAAGCGGACGCGCTCGAAGATGTGCACTTTTCAGGCGGCAAGCTGCGGATATCGCCACTTCGAGCCATCACACCGGAGGAAGCCGAAAGGGCACTCTCTCCCTTGTATGGCCATTTGCCGGCCATCCGCATTACTGACCTGCTGGCGGAGGTTGATCGTTGGACCGGCTTCTCGAAATGCTTTACCCATCTCACCACGGGCCGCGTACATGATGATCCCCGCACTGTCCTGACAGCGGTTCTTGCCGACGCCACCAATCTCGGCCACGCCCGCATGGCAGAGGCCTGCGATTTGGTGAGCCAGCGCCAACTCGGTTGGCTTGCGGCATGGCATTTACGCGAAGACAGCTACGGCGCCGCCTTGGCGATGTTGGCCGATGCTCAGCATCGCATGACGCTGTCAAATGTGTTCGGCGATGGAAATGTGTCGAGTTCCGATGGCCAGAACTTTCCACTTGATCGCCGCGCGCAGGCGACCGGTTCTGTTAATCCCCACAAGGGCAGTGAACCTTCGGTATCCTTCTATACTCACGTCTCGGATCGCTATGCGCCGTTTCATGCCAAGGTTATTTCCGCCGGTGCGAGCGAGGCAGCCCACGTCCTTGACGGCCTGCTGCATCATGGTGCCGAACTTGCGATTGAACGCCACCATACCGATGGCGGCGGCATTTCCGACCATGTTTTCGCGCTCTGCCATTTGCTGGGGTTCCAGTTCGCACCGCGAATTCCCAATATCGCCGCCCGGCGCCTCCACTTGTTCCGCGATGCGCGGCCAGGGCCGACCATAGCCCCGATGGCCGCGCAAGCCATTGATGAACAGCTCATCGCTAGCCACTGGGAAGACATCGTCCGCCTCGCAACATCTATCCGGACCGGAGTCACGAGTGCCTCCACCATGCTCGAGCGCCTTGGTTCATATCCGCGCGCCAACGGCCTGGCGCTGACGCTACGCGAGATAGGCCGGGTTGAACGGACGCTTTTCACCCTAGACTGGATCGAAAAGCCGGAAGAACGGCGCCGTGCTACGCGCGAACTGAACAAGGGCGAGGCGCAGAACGCCCTCAAGCGCGCGATCTTCTTTCACCGCACCGGCCGGATACGCGACCATGGGCTACAGGCTCAAGGACACCGAGCGTCCGCGCTCAATCTGGTGGCTGGAGCCATTGTCCTCTGGAACACGACCTACCTCGAGGCGGTGCTTCGCCATATGGAGCAGCAAGGAAAGGCAATCCCGGCCGAATTTCTCCAACATCTGTCACCGCTGGGCTGGCAACACATCAATCTGACCGGCGATTACCTTTGGACGGATCATGACTTAACGACCGGCACGCTACGGCCGCTGCGCCAAAAGATCGGCGCTACCGTGCCCCAAAAGGCTTAGCGTATATCTGTGCCCGTTTTATGTGACGCCCCCCACCTGAGTCCGTTTCAGACCGGCGGCTGCTGTAAGAAGTAAATCGTCACCAAAACTGACGCAGCAATGACTTCAAGCCTCAGAGCAACCCCGAACGTGGATAGCCGGCGCGGAGCGGTTTGACCCTAACCGGGTGGTCACCAAGCGCGCCGTTAAGGATTTCGTAACCATACCTACCGATGAATGTTTTCTCCTTTGTTTTAGAGAAAAATCATTCAATTTACGCACCTGCAGTGCGTGTGTGGCGATTCACGGTGGGGATGGCGAAGATGGATGCAAACGTGACCGAGGCGGATCGAATTGGTCAATTGGCCAATGCTGGCGAACAGATGGTTGAGCGGCTTCGTCGCACGGCGTTTCTCCCCGGACAGACCAAGAGCCTCGATGTCCGCATCGGGATTGCTGACGCCGCTGAGCTGTTGGGTTGCTCGTCTAATCGGATTCGAATGGCCGAACAGGATGGGCGCCTCCCCTCCCCGCCCGAATCCGAGACAGGCCGACGGATCGGCTATGACATTCCGGCGCTTCTCAACATGCGACAGGTCTTGGGCGCTTCACCCCAGCGCGGGCCCAACGACACACCGTCCATAATCACCGTGCAGAACTTCAAAGGCGGCGTCGGCAAGTCGACGGTCACAACCCATCTGGCTCACTATCTGGCCGTCGCAGGGTATCGCGTGCTGGTGGTCGACTGCGACAGTCAGGCGACAACCACCACACTCTTCGGGTTCAACCCTCACTTCGCCATTCGACGTGAGGAGACCCTCTATCCTTATCTTTCGATCGAGCCCACCCAGGATGACCTTGCCTATGCGGTCAAGAAGACGGTGTGGCCAAATGTCGATCTTATCCCCTCGAACCTGCAGATGTTCGACATCGAGTATGAACTGGCGGCGGCGGGCACGGGCGGCGGCGGGGTTCTGGCCTCACGATTCCGCAAGCTTCGCGCGGGCCTGTTTGAACTGGCCCAGAACTATGATGTCGTCCTTTTGGATCCGCCACCAGCCCTCGGGACAATCTCCCTAGCCGTCATGCAGGCGGCCAATGCGCTCCTCGTCCCGCTGGCGGCCACAACGCCAGACTTCTGCTCAACAGTTCAATTCCTGTCGATGATGGACCAGGTGATCGGACAGCTCACCGCTGCGGGCATCACCGTCGAATACGATTTTTGCCGGCTGATCTGTTCCAAGTTCAACGCCAATGACCCTAGCCAGGACATGGTCCAGCGCGTGATGGACCAGGCCTTTGGCCCGGCGCTTCTGCCCGTACCCATCCTGGAGTCTGCTGAGATCAGTCACGCCGCGCTTCGGATGATGACGATCTACGAACTCGACAAGCCGATCGGCACGCCGCGGACGCACAAGCGCTGCCGCTCCAACCTGGATGAGGCGCTTTCGCAAGTGGAACAGCTCATCCGCCGGCGATGGGGACGCCCTGCCATGCAGCAGCCGTCCACACTGGCCTCAGTGACGGTCTAAGGCGTCAGGAGGAAGCACGATGTCAAAGCGTCAGTCCGACTATCTGAACTCCCTTCTTGGCCCTGATCCTGGAGCGATGGAACCTGCGGCCGAGCCGGTGGCTTCAACGCCACAGCCGGCAGGCGCCGGCAGCAATCCAGGTGACGCCTCCCCTCCCCTGCCCTCGGCGCGCACCAGTCCCGGTATGACCTTGCTTGCGCGAGAATCCGCCTTGGCGCGGGTCGCTGCGGGCGAGGTCAAGCAAGTGACCCAGCTTCTGCTGAACCCCGCGCGGGTGCGGGTCTGGGGGGGCAATGCGCGGCATCAGCAAAGCTTAAATGAAGCGTCCTGCAGAGATCTGATCGATTCAATCCTGGCGGAGGGCGGGCAGAAGGTGCCCGTGGTTGTACGGCGCGTAACGGACGATCCCGAGCATGACTATGAGCTTATTGCTGGAACCCGTCGCCACTGGTCCATTAGCTGGCTTCGGGCCAACAGCTATCCCGACCTGCAGCTGCTTGCTCAGGTACATACGCTCGACGATGAGAGCGCTTTTCGGCTCGCCGATCTTGAAAACAGAGCGCGTAAGGACGTCTCGGATTTCGAGCGTGCGAGGAACTATCGCGACGCTCTGAGGAGCTATTACGGGGATCGTCAAGTTCGCATGGCCGAGCGCCTGAACCTCTCCAAGGGCTGGCTCTCGAAGATGCTCTTGGTCGCGGATATCCCAGACTGGGCTGTATCGGCCTTTTCGGGGCTTGGCGATATCCAGCTTAAGGCCTGTTACCCGCTCGCCCAGCGGATCAAGACGCTTTCGCAATCTGATCCTGCGGCCCTGAAGCGGATGCAGAAGGAGGCCGTGCGCCTCAAGCAGGCCCAGCACGCGCGCTTGGCCGACGGGGTACCCGGTCTAACTGCCGCCGAAGTGTCCGATGCGCTTCTCAAGGCTGCTCAACCTTCAAGCCAGGAGCAGGAGTCGCTGTTCGCGGCCGACTCGGTGCATGGTCGCCGCGCTCTGTCGGTTCTTTCCGCCAATCGGAATGGAGCGACCCTCCGGATTCACGCGGGGTCAGGGGCGAGCGATGCGGAGTTACTGGGTCTGGTCGAGCGCGCTTTGGCTTTCCTTCGCACACAAGGTCGAGGCGTCGCTGAGTAGGGCAGAAAAAGTTTCCCCGGGGAAACTTTTTGGTCGCAGCGATGATCGGCCAGGGCCGGTGCGTGAAAGTTTCCCCGGGGAAACTTTCGTCGAGGGTGGAGTTAACGCGCGCATGTCTGAAACGGTCGGGCATCATGGCTAACAACACGAGCAAGGTCGGCGTGGAGCAGATCGATCTGTTCCTGCCTTATCTGGCTGATCTGAACCTTCGTGATCAGCGGGAGATGATGGAAAGGCCCTTTTTCAGCCTTTCCAAAACCAAGCGCACCAAGCCGATCGACTACACCTCGCCAGATGGAAAGGTCTGGGTCCACGTTTCGGCCAACCCCGACTACGGCATGGCGACCATCTGGGACGCCGACATCCTCATCTATTGCGCAAGCGTTCTAAACGACCTGAAAGAGCGGCGGGTCAATGATATCCCGCGCGTACTTAAGGTTATGCCCTATGACATCCTGAGGAGCATCGGTCGTCCGGTAACGGGCCGCTCTTACGAGCTTCTCGGGGCCGCACTCGACCGCCTGCAATCGACGACTGTCAAAACCAATATCCGCGCCGACCAACGCCGGGAAGCGACCTTCTCTTGGCTCGATAGTTGGAGCCAACTGGTCGATGAGAAGACCGACCGCTCTCGAGGAATCTCAATCGCCCTGTCGAGTTGGTTTTACGATGGCGTGTTGATGGCCGGAGGGGTTCTGTCGATTGATCGATCCTACTTCTCGATCACCGGCGGACGAGAGCGCTGGCTGTACAAGGTCGCCCGCAAGCATGCCGGTGGGGCAGGGGACGATGGCTTTGCGATCGCTCTTCCAACCCTCTTTGAAAAATCCGGCGCAGAAGGCCAGTACCGGCGGTTCAAGTTCGAGATGGCTGCGCTAGTCCGGGAGAACGCCATCCCGGGCTACGATTTAGCGCTTGAGCCCGCGGTGACCTCGAAAGAACCCCTCCTCCGCATTCGGCGAAAGGCGGACGACAAGGGCCCGGCTCACAGAAAAGCCAGCAGCCAGACGGTCGACGTTAGCAAGACATCGGCTCCTGCTGCTAAGCCGCCCTCGCAAAACCTAGAGCCACGCGGCTACTTGACAGACGAAACGCTAGCCCATCTGCGTGAGCATTACCGCGGCTGGGATTTCTACGCCCTGCACCGCGAGTTCCAAACTTGGTTGCGCAGTCAGGACGACCGTGAGCCCGATCGCTACCAGAAGGCCTTCATTGGCTTTGTGCGGCGTTATCACGAGAAAAACCGTTTCCAGCTGCGCAGCTGAACTGGCGGCCTCAATCCATGTGGCAACAAGCAGGGTCGCTGGCTAAGCGCGCCCTGTTCCCGAAATGTCGTGTGGCCACCAACACGACCGTAACGATCCCAGTCGGTCGATGCGGTAGACATCCCTAGCTGAACGTTTTTCCGCGGGCCGGTTGGCAAAGTGATTCAATCACCAGATCCGGCATGGTCCAATTGCCACCATTTCCTCGATGATCGACACTTCAGGAACACCCGACGATACGTTGGGAACGGTTTATCGACACTTCAGGAACCCATGCTTCGACACATTGGGAACGCGCGCGCGACACTCCAGGAACGCTGTGGATAGATTCAACGAGCAGATTCTACGGGTTGGCCGAAAAGCTTCGCTCTTAACCTTCTAACTTTTCTCTTCTAACCCTCTAACGCGCTGAGATGTCTTGAGAAGGAAAAATTTGTAGCCGGAGGCAACCAGAGCAACTGCGCCACGGTGGCCAAAGTTGGAAAATCCCGATGTGCGCCGCCAACCCCGCGCACGATGCGGCTATCCGACAGTCTCAGCCGAAAACCCATGGCACAAGGCAACCCACGAGGGCGCATCCGGGGCCAATGACCAGCGCCATAGCGCCGGTCCAACGCTCTGTCCCTGATAAGGGCGCGCAACCCCAGACCGACCGCGGCCGAAGAAGCTCAAGCGCCCGATATCCCTCGACCAAGGCCGACAGCGCAAAGGCCAACCAACCGGCTGCCGGCCGCCACACAAACAGCCCGTAGCTGCCGAAGAGATAGACCAGGGCGAGGACCACATTGGTCACCGCCCAGCCAGGAACAATATCGATCGGCCGGGATCTGCCGCGCTGGAGCACACTCGATGGAGGTGCGGCATCCAGGACTACAGGCGGCAAGGGTTCGAGCAGGCCGTCTATCCGGGTTTCGTAGCGCTGAACTAGGTTCACGGCGCCACCGGAGCTGGTTGATAGCCTCGGCGAAGTTTCTGCCGACGCAGAACTTCAAGACGCGCCTCGGCAGCACCTGGCGTTTCGAACCATTCAATGATCGATCGCCCACCACGTGCGCCGATACGTCCCCAGGTCCTGCAAAGACCTGTATCGCCGAAAAGGCCTGGAACGACCCTCAAGGCGTAGAAGCGGGCCATGTTCCGACTGGCGTCTCGCCGATGCAGCTCGTGGGCCATCTCAACTGCCTTTCGGACCTGACGGGAGTGATCACATCCCGCGCACGACACACTAGGCCCTCTATACGACAAAATCGGTCGCATAGCTATCGCGCAGCTACGGAAAAGGGGAAGGGGAGGGCGGGGGAGGGGTGCGACTAACCGCACTTCAGAGGGTTCTCCCACCATGTCAGACGCTCTTGCTCGCCAGATCGGCCCCATCAACTACTGGCCCGCCGCCGACGCCCAGTTCAGGCTCCCCAAGCCCCTGATCACTATGATCGATCAAGTCCTGACCGCCCCGCTTATGCCAGGTATTACCAAGGAGGCTCGCCACGCCGTGTTGCAACTGCGGCTCCATGCCCTTGGCGTCTGCCTTGGCTATCAGTCGAGAATGGAGGTGGGCACCGGCTACCGGCGCTTCATCTTCCAGGGACGGTTCGATGTCGTCTGGACCCTCGATCCTGCAAACGACGCCGGCTTTCTGGAGAAGCCGATCATTTTCGAGGTCGACAGTCACTGGAAGCACGAGTCGGCGCTGAAGCTTGGAAGGGTAGGGGAGGAGGCTTTCAAGCTCTGGATCTACTACGGCACCCGGCCAGCACCGCCCGAGCCCGTTGAACCGGGGTTTCGGCGTCTCAACATCCTGAGCATCCAACCATGGCGACTTGGGATCAAGGAGGCCCGCACGGTTCGTCGGCGGGACCCGGGAGCTTGGCCCGATCCGTTTTATCCGACGATGGCGCCGCAGGGCCGGCGCTCTTGAACGCTGGAAAGGCCAAGCCCAAACTCATCGACCAAAGCTGCCGCTGGAGGGCGTGATGACCAAGACGGATTTGGATCGACAGATCACGAAGCATAACGAGGCGCTCGTTGCGATCATACGCGAAGGCGCCCGCTGGCAGCTCCTTGGGTTCACGATCGTTTTCGGCTTGGCGATGGGCGCCTTCGTCGTGCTGGGCCGATAAGCCCGACGCCGCCGGCTTGGATCCACATGCGCCCCGTCAGGCCCTCAAGCCTGACGGGGCTATTCTTTGCTAGATGGCGGAGGCTGGCGCATTCCAAGCATCCTGGTTCACGGCAGTTTGCAGACTTACCTCGCCGTCAACGGAGCGACCTTAAGTCCCTCCGAACAGCACCAAACGGAGCCTATGCAATTGGTCTGCACGGTCCGGCGCTCTGGCGAGGTTCATCTGGCGCCACTTCACTGCGCGAAGATTGGCGACCCCAGGTAGATCAACCAACGTCCAATCTGGTTCACCAAGCTTGACCAATTTCAGTCTTGCCAGGAACCCTGCGGCGATCGGTTGCCTGACTGCGGCGGCGAAGCCTGAGGGGAGGGCGCTCGAAACCCCATCCAGCGCGACTGGCGCCGCAGCCAACAGCGCCACTAATACGAGCGTGATGGCATCGGGGTCGGCCTTGACGACTTTCAACGCGACCAGGATTTTCACCACGCAGTGAAAGTGCCGAAACTGGTGAAATTCCCTTGACGTTTTTCACTTTCAGTGCGCTTTTCACCCTATGGTGAAAGCTCTCGGTCTGATGAAAATTGAACGTGAGGCAGAAGCTGCACTGGTGGCGTTGATCAACAGCGCCCCAAACGCTCGGGCTGGCGGTGTTGTTCGCCACATCCAACGCGATGGTCGCCAGATCGACTTGGTGCTCGAAGCCTGGGTCAATGATCGACCCACGAGTCTGATCTGCGAAATAAAGGCCGATGGACGCGGTATGGCGGCGCAGAAGGCGATCGGGCATCTGAAGTCATGGTTGTCGCCTGATCCGCGGGGCGAAGCGCCTGTTTTCATTGCGCCATTCATCGGACCGGACGTGCGCGAACTCTGCCGCGCCTCGGGCGTTGGCTATCTCGACCTGACCGGCAACTGTCGCCTGTTTCTCAATGGCCTCTTCATCGAAAGAGCCTCGGGCATCAAACCGCCAGCCGCGCGCCGGGAGCTGCGCTCGCTATTCAAGCCCAAGAGCGCCCGGGTGCTGCGCCTGTTGCTCCAAGAGCCTGATACTCCCAGGCGTCTTAGCGAAATCTCTCAGAAGACCAAGGTCAGCATCGGCCAGGTCCACAAGGTCAAGGAAGCGCTGCGGGCAAACGACTGGCTCTCTGAGACTTCAGACGGCATCTTCCTGATCAGGCCCGCTGCGGTGCTCGACAGCTGGCGCGAGGAGTACGCGCCGCCCAACGGGGAACGCTCGGAGCTCTACACTCCGCTTTTTGGCGAATCCTTGCAGCAAGCCTTGCGCGCCCTACAGATGGACGCCCCAGGTGATCGCGCCGCGCTAGCAGGGTTTTCCGCAGCCGACTGGATCGCGCCCTATGTGCGCGCCAACACCCTTCAGATCTATGCCTCTCCGTATTCTGCGGATCGCGTACGGGAACTGCTAAAAGCCACGCCCACGCCGAGAGGCGCAAATCTGGTGCTCATTGAACTGGATGATGAGGGGCCGCTCCTGGATGCGCGAGAGGCGGTCCCTGGCATCGTTACGACCAGTCCTATCCAGACCTATCTGGACCTTTGGACGAGTGGCGATCGCGGGCTGGAGGCGGCCGAGCATCTGCGGCGGGAGGCGATCGGATGGTGAGGCCGCCGATGGATAATCCACACCCGGCCGAATATGAGCCGCGCTCAGTCGCTGCGGTCCGTTCGGTGCTGCTCGAGATAGGGCAGCTCCTTGGCAGCTACCGCGGAAAGTTCGTGGTGATAGGCGGCGCGGTGCCGTGGCTCCTGCTCGACAATCCGCAGATGCGCCACATTGGCTCGCTTGACGTCGACTTGAGTCTCGATCCGGTGGCCTTGGAGGATGGCGAGTACGCCATGCTAGTCGAGACCTTGTTGGGGCGCGGCTATCGGCAGGCTGAGGACCTGCGCAAGTTCCAACTGGTGCGTGAAGTGCCCGTCGACGACGGCGGGCCGGCGATCAACATCGTCGTCGACTTCCTGATGCCGCGCGACGCCGTTGTCGAAAAGCGCGAGACCCCGCTTGTGGCCGGATTTGCAGTGCAGAAGGCCAGCGGCGCGGATCTGGCGCTGCGCTACGCCAAGATCATCGAGATCGCGGGCGTCATGCCCCTGGGTGGAGAAAACCGCGTCGAGATCGCCGTCGCCTCCGTGCCGGCACTCTTGGCGATGAAGGGCTTCGCGCTGAATAACCGTCAGAAGGAGAAGGACGCCTACGACGTCTACTACTGCATACGCAACTACGCCGGCGGCCCAGAGGCCCTGGCGGCCGACTGCAGGCTGTTGCTCGATCAGCCGGAGGCCGTCGAGGGCTTCAAGTATCTCGCCGCCAAGTTCGAAAGTCGCGAGAGCGTTGGTCCCGTCTGGACGGCGCGGTTCGCCGAGGCAGCGGGGATTCTGGACGGGCGCACAAGCGACCAATGGCAGACTGACGCCTTCGGCCAGGTCGACCTCTGGGCGAGGGCGATGGACCTGCGCTAGCGGACGACTGCAACAAGGCCAAGGTCACGGATGCTGCCTGCGCGTCGGGGCGAACAACCAAATCATGACTCTAGGCGGCTAGCACCGCGAACGGCGTTTCTGGGGAGCTGCCCGCGCCGGTCTCTAGACTGGAAGTCTCCCACCTGGCTCCCGCTCAAGGAACCGTCAGTCGGGTCGTTTGGCGCTAGTGATTGTCATGGCGAGGGTCTCGAAGCAGGGTGCTGTGTCGCCATCTCTGGAGCTCTCATGAGCATGGTCGCCGTCGCTAAGGCGATGCTGTTTCTCACAGGCTGAACGACCCCAAGCCCAACCCCTACCGGGTCGTCAGAGCCCCGTCAGGTCCGCCGCCCGACGGGGCTTTTCTGTTCTGGACGCGAAAGCCGAAAGTGCAGCGTGCGCCAACCTGGCGACGACGGTCGCCGTTGCCATGCCGAATAACTTTGCAAATTCGACTACGGAGGGTCGCCGAGAGCTTGGCCTGAAGGGAGCGTTTTTGAAGGGCACGTAATGCACACCTGCGGTTTTTGTAGGGCTTTGAAATATCAGAGGATTTGCTTATCGCAAAGAGTATGCCCGGGCATACCGTTTTAGCGTTGAATACGCTATAACAATAACTTAGGCTGTATTCCCGGTAATACACAAAGCACGAAGCGAGGCGTTTCCCTTGGGCCGCAGACCTAGAGCCACCACGACGCCTATGGTCGTCAGGATCAAATCAAGCGCGGTCGATCGTGCGCGTCGTAAGGCCGACGACCTGGGCATGACCCTGGCGGATTACATCGAAACGCTGATCATGGAGCAGGCGCCGCCAGCCCTAGATTACCACGCCCAGCACGCAGCGTTTCAGTCGCTTATCGCCACCGCACTTTCGCTGGCCATCGCGAGGCGAGCGCTGACGCCGGCGGAGTTCCAAGCGGCGCAGCAGCACGCCTATCAAGCGGCAGCCATGCTGTTCGGCGAACCGCCCGGCAGGCCCGAATCCATGGGCGCTCCATCACCGAATGCTGACCCCCGACTGACAGCCCTTTTCGAGGCCTTCGCAGGCAGGTAGAACTATCAGATCGACGCCCGCCTAGCCTTCCAACCCCCTGGTTGAAAGGTTGATGCGACATGGCCCGAATTCACCGCGGTAAAGGCGAGGCTTGGCTTCGCGGCGGTCAGACGTTCTCCCACAATATCGACATGGTCATGGAGGTTCTCGGGAAGCTCGTGATCCTCAGTCTGGTGTGGGGGATGGTCTGCTTCTGGATGGGCAACCGCTCATCCTCGGAGCTGGAGCAGGAGTACGGGATCCAGGCCGCGCAGGCGGCGCTCTTCGAGAAGTTCGGACACCCGCTCCCTGAGAAGATCGCCATCAAGGGTCTCGACGGTATCGAGCGCACCTACACCAACGCGCAGATCGCCGAGCTTGAGTGGCTGCAGCCGATCGCCAAGCGCTACTATCACAACCTTCGCAAGGCGCTCCTCATGTGGGGCCTTGGCGTCTTCGCCATCTTCACCCTGGCCACGGCCTGGTTCATCCACTCGGGCGAAGAGAAACTGCGCGCGCGCCAGATCCGTGGCCAGAAGGTGGTCGGCATCGCCGACCTCCTGCGCCAGATCTACGAGTTCAATGAGAAGAAGAAGGCGGCCGAGAAGGACCCCACCTACCAGCCCGCAAAGATCGTCGGCGTGCCGTTCCCGTACCGGACCGAGAGCGAGCACCTCTTCGCCGTCGGGGCGCCGGGCGCTGGCAAGTCGCAGGCCATCCACACGCTCCTGGAGTCGATCCGCGCGCGCGGCGATCGGGCCATCGTCTATGACCCGGAGCTGGATTACATCCGCGCCCATTACCGGCCAGAGACCGACCTGATCCTCAATCCCTACGACGCGCGGTCGGTGGGCTGGTCGCCGTTCAACGACGCGACCGACAAGACAGAGCTCGACAAGCTGGCGGCCTGTCTCTGGAAGGATCCGAAGTCGGGCGATCCCTACTGGTCGGAGGCCTCGCGCCAGACCTTTGTGTGGGCCACCTACCAGTTCAAGCGTCTCTTCCCCGAGGCGACCTTGCAGGACCTCCTGCAGATGTTCTTCGGGCCGCATGAGCTTCTGGAGTGGCTCGTGCGCGGTACGCCGGCGGCCTCGCATCTCGCCGGTGGCGGCAATCGCGTCACCTCGATCAAGAGCGTGATGACCACGGGCCTCAACAGCCTCACGCACCTGTCGGCCGACTACTCGACCTTCTCGATCCGAGAATGGGTCAACAGCCGGGACGGGGAGGGCGGTATCCTCTTCCTGTCGGCGCCGGAGACCCACATCGAGAGCTTGCGGCCGCTGCTCTCGTTCTGGACGGAACTGGTGGTCGGCGCCTTGCTCAGCCGCCCGGAGGACAACCGGCCGCAGACCTGGATCGTCCTGGACGAGTTCTCGTCGCTGGGCCGGATCGACGGGCTGGCCACCGGACCGGTGCGGCTTCGCAAATACAACGGCTCAATGGTTCTGGGCCTGCAGCAGTTCAGCCAGCTGCAAGAGATCTACGGCCACGAGACCGCCACCACGATCATCGGCCAGTGCGCGACCAAGCTGATCCTGCGTTGTCAGGATCCGGAGACCGCCAAGTTCATGAGCGACCAGCTTGGCCGCGCCCAGGTGCGGCGCGTGGACGAGAGCATCTCGTTCGGCGCCAACTCCCAGCGTGACGGGGTCAACCTCAACGCCCGTGAGGAGATTGAACCGGTCGCCCTGCCCGAAGACCTCATGAACCAGCCCAAGATGCACGGGTTCATCAAGGTCTCGTCGGCGCGTGATGGCGAAGCCTTCCCGGCCGCCACGTTGAAGTTCTCGTTCAAGAGCCGGCCCAAGGTCGCCGACGGCATCGTCCCGCCCGAGGGGCCGACGCCTACCGAGATCTTCCTGGCCGAGCTGCAGAAGACCAACGAGCTGATCGCCGAAGCCGAGGCGAAGCGGCAGAAGGGCTCCGAGCCGCCGGCCGTCGAAGCCACAGCCGCCTCGGCCGGCGCCCCGATGGTTATTGATCCCAAAAGCGGTCTGCCCATAGCGGCTGCGGATACCCCCGTCGTCGCCGCCAATGATCCCGAACTACCGGATGAGGACGGCGCCGAGGCCGCTGCGGAGGCGTCTGACGGCGACCCTGCCATCATCACGCCAGACGAGGCCAATGCGCCAGGAAACGCCGCGCCCGTCGAGCCTATCTCGACGGGCGACGTAGCTTTGCCCGAGCTTGCTGCGGCCGGGAACCTGGACCGAACCAGTCGACTGGCGGTCGACGCCTATCGCTCGCGCCTGGATCTCGACGCCAAGCAGTCGGCGTTCATGCAGCTTTATGACCGCGTGCGTCGCGACATGGAGCAGGGCATTCCGCTCAACGGCCTTGCGGTTTGGAAGGGCAAGGAGCGCGGTCCGGCTCGTGGCGCTGGTCGGCCGCCGCCGACGGGACCATGGCTCGCTCAGGATCTAGACGATGACCGGAACGATCTGGACGGACCGTCGACCTCGGGGTCGATGCGATGATGACGCCGTCGCGTATCAGCAGCGCTTCGGGCGCTGCAGGCTACTACGCCAAGGATGACTACTACATTGAGGGGGAGGCGGGGACGCCGAACCTGGAGTGGGGCGGCAAGGCCGCTGCGGACCTTGGCCTGGAGGGCAGGGTCAGCGCCGAGGATCTGCGGTCCGTCCTGGACGGCAAGAACCCTGATCCGGCTGGGCCTGCGCTCACCGCGTCGGAGAACAAGGCCAAACACCACGCCGGTTGGGACTTCACCTTCGCTGTGCCCAAGTCGGTCACGCTGCTCGTCCTGGCGGCCGAGAAACATGATCCGACGCTCGCCGATCGGATCAAGGAGCACATCATGGGCGCCAATCAGGCGGCCATGGCCTACCTCGAGGAGAACCATGCGATCACACGCGTGCGGGACAAGGAAGGCGGGCTCCGCGAGGTCCTGACCGGCAACCTCCTCTACGCGTCGGTGATGCACGTCACTACCCGGGGCGGCGATCCGCACATCCACGTCCACAATCCGATCGCGAACACCACCAAGAACCCGGAGACAGGCCAATACGGCGCCCTCGAAACACGGCAGATGTACCGGTGGCAGCAGAACACATCGCTTGTGGCCGCGCGGGATCTGCAGGACCGGCTGATGTCTGAGGGCTTCAGTATCCAGCGAAAGGGCAAGCTGGGGTGGGAAGTCGCCGGCTCCAGCGCGAAGCTGGTGGCGGAGTTCAGTTCGCGATCTCAGGAGATCAACGCAGCGGCGAAGGGGCTGGAAGCGGAACGCGGGATCGAAGCCACCGAGCACCAGCGCACGATGCTGCAGAAGCAGACGCGCAAGGCCAAGGGCGAGATCGTCCGCGAAGACCTGCAGGCCGAATGGGCTGAACGCGCCGAGAAGGCCGATCCTGGCGCCATGATGCGCCAGCTGGCCTCGCGAACCGTAGAACGCGGCCGTGACGTCACCGAGAGGGTGATAGGGGCCATGAGTAACAGAGTTTCAGCCGTGCGTCGGTTGATGCGCGATCTGCGCGGCGAGAATGAGAGGATCGACCGTTACACGGTCACGGTCCGCGATCCTGACCAGGAAGCCCAGCAGCTGGTCACCCTCGGGCTCAAGTCGGCCGAGGAGCGCGAGGCGGTCTTCAGCAAGCATCTGGTCATGCAAAAGGCGCTCATAGCCTCGAGCGCGGGGATGACCTACGAGCGCCTGAAGGCCTCGTTTGATCGCTTGGTGGCCGCCGGCGCAATCAAGGACGCCGATCAGAAGGTGGTCGGCGCGGTGACCACGGACCGAACGATCCAGCGCGAGCAGGAAATCGTCGGGGCCATGGAGGCGGGCAAGGGCAAGGCGCCGGCCCTACTTTCCAGAGAGACGCTCAACAGGGCGCTGGACCCGGTCAACATCAAGGAACGGACGGGCATGACCCTGACCGGCGGCCAGATCGCCGGAGCGGCGATGATGCTGGGATCGCGTGATCGCTACGCCGTCGTTGAAGGGTTCGCCGGCGTTGGCAAGTCCACGTCGCTGCGGGTGACCAACGACATCGCCGAGCGAAACGGGTTCAAGCTCTATGGCATTGCCTCCCAGCACCGGTTCGCCGACGAGATCCGCAAGACGGGCGTGGTGGCGCGCACAGTCGAATCCTTTCTGCGCGGGGCCGAGGCCAAGCTGAACGCGGGCGGTGAAGAGGCCGACCGCCTCAAGCGCGACTTTTCCAAGACGATCCTGATCGTCGATGAGGCCTCAACCCTCACGAACGACACCATGCTTCGGCTCACCCGCGTGGCCGAAAGGCTCGAAATCCCCGCCGTTCGCTTTCTAGGCGATCGGGGCCAGTTGGGCGGTCCAGGGGCGGGCAATCCGTTCAAGGCGATCATCGATCGCGGCGCCGAGCGCGCGGAGATGGGCGAGATCCTGCGCCAACGCCATGCGCCCGATCATCTGCGCGACGCTGTCCAGCACATGGCCCATGGCCGGTTCAAGGAGGGCTTGGCCAAGCTGGCGCCTAACATCCTCGAGGTGGGCAAGGACGGCGATAACGCCGCCGTCGCGCAGAAGGTGGTCGAAGCCTATCTCGATCAGCGCCAGGCGCGCGACACGCAGATCGTAGTCGCCACCAACGCCATGCGGGGCCTGGTGTCGGTTCAGCTTCGCGAGCACCTCAAGAACTCGGGCGAGCTTGGCGCCCGAGAGCATGACGTCGCGCGTCTCTACGAGAAGAAGCTCACCCGGGCCGAGCACCTAGATGCGAGGAGCTACGCGCTCGGCGACAAGGTGGTTGATCACAAGGGCTTCCAGGGCGTCGGGACGCCGCGGAACATGGTCGAGACCATCATCGGCATCGACCAGGTCAACAACCTCCTCAAGGTGCGGGGCGAGAAGGGCGGCGAGCGTCTGATCGATCTCAACGCCGAGGCTGACCGGAAAAGCCCCTCATTTGCGAGTTTCACGGAGCGGGCGCACCCGATCGCCGCCGGCGAGAAGATGGTCTGGGAAGCGCGCTTTGGCGATCGCGGCTATGAGCGGGGAGGGGCCTTCTCGGTTCTGGCCGTCGACAGCCGGTCGGTGACGATCCGTCACGAGGGCGAAGGCAAGCTCGCCGGAAAAACCGAAACCCTGTCTTCACGCGACGAGGCCCTACGGTTCAGCGGCTACGGCTATGCCATGACGGCCGATCGCGCCCAGGGCGCGACATTTGACGGGGTGGTGTTCGAGCTCACCAGCAAGGTGGGCGAAGCGGCCAACATGGCGCGCCTCTATGTTCAGGCCTCGCGCCTCTCCCAGGACGCGCGGATGGTCACCGACGATCTGGCCAGGGTGTCTCAGCTCATTCTGCAACAGGACGGTCAGAAGCCAGTCGCCCTCGATCACCTGCGGGCTGCGGCGGAGGCTTTGAAGCAGTACGGGCGGGACCGCGAGCGCGGCGGCGAAGTCAAAGAAATGGCCCTTGAGCGGTCCATGAGCCTTGATCTGAGCGATGGACCGTCCATGCGAGGCATGGTGCTGGGTCGTCAGAAAACGCGGGAGCGAGAGCGCGACTACGGCATGGGGATGTAGGCTTCGTGCCGGCTAGATCGGATCTTTGCCCATCAGACGGCTGAGGAGGAGGCCTGGGTCGAGGTCCAAGGCCCTGGCGAGCTCCTCCAGGTCGATCACATCGAGCCGGCGTTCAGCGAGCTCAAGCTTGGCGATATAGGAGGCTGGCCGACCGACCCGTTCGGCCAGTTGCCTTTGGGTGAGGCCGTAGGCCTTGCGAACCAGCGCCAGGCGCCCGCCGATCTCCCGGAACGGCTCGATGCTTCGTCCAGCCATGTCCGCCGTCCTCGATGTTTTTTGCAGGACAGGGCTAGCCAAGCGGTCAAATGCTCCCATAATAGGAGCAATCGGGCAAGTGGCCATTGAGGGTCCGCCATGTGCTTAGCCTCTGTGCGCCCCGAAAGCGGGGATGCTGATGACCCTCGCAACCCCTTTGCAGGGATCTCGCAGCCTGTGCGGGTCCCGTCGGAACCATCACATGTCGAAGACCAAGGTCACCATCACCACGATCACCGCCGACTTTGACGGCGAGATGAACGCAGGATCGGGGGCGGCTTTTGCCGCGGAGCTTGCTTCTGTCGTGGGCGCGAAGCTTCAGGACGCGGGCCCTGCGAGCAAGCCCGGGCCTTCACAGCTGGACTGGGTGATGGACGCGCCGGCCGAGCGAGCGGAGCCCCGGGATGACCAGGGCGCTGGCGCCAAGACGATGTTGACTATGCGGCTGACCGATGATGCTAAGGCGCGTTTCAGCGATATCTGTTACCAGCACCGCGGTGAGACCGTCAGCGACGTGCTGGTGAAGCTGATGGACGCATACGAGTTTGGTCGGCGGTAGCTTTCCGTCTCTGTCGAAAGCAGACGGAGTCGGGGTTAGAGGACTGCAGGCGGCCAATAGGTCAGGTCGCCTTGGCCACGCGGGACCGCTTGCGGAGAATAGCGCCCACATAATCCGCAAAGTATGCGGAGAATATCCTTGCGGACCGAACGGGCTCCCGTCACAATTGGTTCTGAGGACAAGCTGATGGCCCTATATATCTACGAACGCGAAGGTTGGCCTAACCTTCGGTGGGACAGGGCAGCCTTGGCCGGTCAGCTCGCCCATGTACGCCACCGCCAGGGTCGTCTGCTCGGCCGCATGGAGGGGCTGGGCTTTTCCTTGCGCGAAGAGGCCTCGTTGCGCACCCTCACCGAGGACGTCCTTAAGTCCAGTGAAATCGAAGGCGAGGTTCTGGACAAGGAGCAGGTCCGGTCATCCATTGCACGCCGGCTGGGCATCGACATCGGCGCGCTAAAGCCGGCCGATCGTCACGTCGATGGCGTGGTTGAGATGATGCTCGACGCCACGCAAGGCTTCCAGGCGCCGTTGTCACAGGAGCGGCTCTTTGCCTGGCACGCGGGTCTCTTCCCCACGGGTTACAGCGGGTTGAGCAGGATCACGGTCGGCGTCTGGCGAGGGGAGGGGGCTGGGCCGATGCAGGTCATCTCTGGAGCCATCGGCCGGGAGCGGGTTCACTTTGAGGCGCCGCCGGCCAAGCGGCTGGCGGCCGAGATGGAGGCCTTTCTCACTTGGTTCAATGGGGACGCCGTTGATGATCCAGTGATCAAGGCGGCGCTGGCGCACCTGTGGTTTGTCACCATCCACCCGTTTGAAGACGGCAACGGTCGTATCGCCCGGGCGATCGCCGACATGGCGCTGGCGCGATCGGATGGCAGCTCCCAGCGCTTCTACAGCATGTCTTCCCAGATTCGGATTGAGCGCAAAGCCTACTACGACGTCCTGGAGACCACGCAGAAGGGCGACACGGATGTCACCGGCTGGCTCGGCTGGTTCCTGGGTTGTTTGGAGCGCTCGTTCGACGGCGCCGAGGTGACATTGGCCGTGGTGCTCGCCGCGGCGTGCTTCTGGGAGCGGCATGCCGGAGAAGCGTTCAATGAGCGTCAGCGGATCATGCTTCAGCGTCTTCTCGCTGGGTTCGAGGGCAAGTTGACCTCTTCAAAATGGGCGCTGATCGCCAAGTGCTCCCAGGACACCGCTGGCCGTGACATCGACGACCTGGTCAAGCGCGGCGTTCTGGCGAAGGACGCCGCTGGCGGGCGTAGTACGAGCTATTCGCTCGCCGGAGAGGGCAAGGTCTGACTCTTCGGTGACCTTGGGAAGGTCCGCTTTCCGCACGGCGTCTTGAGCGGCAGCGGCCCGGCTGGTTCATCCCATTAGCTGAGGCTGGAAACGTCTACTTCGGGGCTAATGGGTGAAAGTCCCGGGCCAGAACGGGCTGACTCATTGGCAAAGCTTGAATCTTCATCAGTGTGGCTAGCCGCATTGACTTCGAGAACCGGACTGAAACCAAACTCGTAAACTTTGGAGGTGCCGCCGCATGCCTCTATATCGTCGAAGCACGTGACCGAACCGGCGATCACTTCATAAGCGACTCCGCCATTGAGCCGACGGACGAGCTCTGAGATCGCAAGCGATGCGGCCACAAGGCCCACAAATGGAACACCCACAGTTCGAGACGCCAGCTGAGCTAGACCGCAAGCGTCGACCCCCTTCTCTTTGAGGTCTATGTAGGCCGGCATGTGCGACACGTCCGGCCCTTCCGACGAAAGTGTCGTTGGCCATAGGTCACTTGCGCGACTCGGGCCGGGAAAGGTGTGCATCGCGAAGCTACGGAAACTCTGTGGGCCAGCGCCCAACCCGGCTTCAATGACTAGCTCGAACCCCGCATCTTCCAGTGCGGCGCGGGCGATCGCGTTGTCCACCCCACACAACGCCACGGCGGGTTCATCGGTCTGACGCCGCGTCCAAGCGCCAAACCGCCGCTCTTCAACGTTGGTCGTGAAGCCCCGCGCCTCCAACCACTCCGCCGCCCATCGCGTCTTCTTCCGACCAAGGACGTCCAGGCTGGTGAGAACGGAGGTGCTGTCGTTGGAAAGGGCCAGGCGGTCGAAATCCTGCAGCACCAGTTCCAGGCCGCTGACCGGGTAGGGCAGGCACGCCAGGAGCCAGGAATAGGCCTGACCGAGATTGCCAAGGCCGATGAGCCACAGGCGGGAGGGAAGGAACGCCAGAACCGGCTCCGTTTCATCAACTTCGGTCCAGTCGGATTCCGGACGCCAGAGCGATAGACCCGAAGCTCGCTTGCCGGCTAGCGGGTGATCGGCGGCATGCAGTGTGAACACCTCGGCCGCGCAGATTGCGGCCGCCAGGGCGGGAGCTAGCGACATGACCGCGTCATCATTCATCGCCCAACCATCGCGGACGGGGACGACGCCAGCGCGCCAGCCCTGCCAGGTTACGCGCCACGCGCACGCCTGAGGCGTCTGCATCTGGACTGAGCCAATGATCGCCACCGGCCAGTCGGGTTGAGCATGTGACGCGATACGCCCACCAAGGTTTGTGACCGCATCGACCAGGCTGGCTTCCAGTGCGAGCCGGGTGAGGACCGGTGCATCGGTCAGACCAACGATCTCGACGCCAGCCAAGAATGTGCGGCGCGCCAGGTTTACCAGGGTGAGCAGAGCAATCTGCGCCGCCGGGCTCGTCTGGACTTCAGGGCCGACAGCGATGGTGAGACCGAAGGAATTCAGGAGATCCATAGCCTCCTCGATCGTCTGCACGCGCCCGCTATCCATGAAATACTTGGCGGTGCGGTGCAGGGAGGTGTGAAGCGGGTCGGTCATGTCAGCTCCATAGGCCGGTGTAAAAGAAGCCACGGCGCACCCGTGGCGAGCGGTCGTGCCATTGGTGGTCGCCTCGGTATTCGTAGATGCCCACTTGATCCCAGCGGATCGGCGCGACCGCGAAATCGGGCAGGATCAAGCCGACGTGGCCGGCGCGCGCCACCATCGGGTTGGTGCGATCCGCTTCGCTCTGGATCGCGTGTCCGCCATGTGTGTGAACATCAGCCACCACGGTGAGCTTGCGCTCGCGGCAGAGCGACCAGAGCTTGGCGAAGGCTGGGGCGTACAGGACGCAGACGCCGGTCGAGTACGCCTGCGGGTCGAGGTCATCGTAGAAGACGACATCGGTCACTTCCCGGCGTTCGCCGTTGGCGTGGCCCAGCAGGAAGGCTCCTGCTTCATGGGCTCTCTCTCCCCTGCGGTCGAGCTCATGCGTCACCGTATCCCACAGCCGCCGCGGGCAGCTCACACGGTGATCAGGCGCCACGAACGCCCGAATAGTCGCTTTGATAGAAAAGGTCATAGAGCTGCTCCAGATAACAGATGATCCCGCGGCGCGGCTGCCAGAGCCGGCTAGGGTGTTCGTTGCGCCAGTTGTCGTGGCCTTCGATGGAGAAGCGATCGCAGGGCAGGTACAGGCACTGGCCGCTCTTCCAATCGGGCCGGAAGATGGACGGAAGGATCGTTCTACCCGTTGGCCACTGGCCGAACGGCAGTGGTCGGTTGGCCATGACGTCCCAGGGCTGAGCCGTCGCAGGGTTCTGGCGATAGCCGGAACACTCGAAGCGAAACCCGTACTCGTCGGGCGCGCCAGGCCGCGCGTCGGCACTGACAGTGATGATCACATGCGGCCACGTGGTGGACACATGCCTCCAGCGACCCTCGATCTCGCCACACCGGAACTCCGGTGCGGCGAGGTCTTGTTCGAGGAGCAGCCGGGCCGGGGAGACCGCGACGTTCATCTAGCCCTCGACGCGCTTTTCGGGGACGAGGTCGAAGCACACCGAGCAGACCGGGGCCTTAGTCAGCTCGTGCAGCGGCGTATCGGTCGCCGGCCGGTCCGTCGAGTTGCAGAGCTGGAGCACGTGCTCAGCGGCGTCGTGGCGGTCGAGCTTGAACGTCTCGACCGCCCAGGCCTTGACCTTTTTGACCCGCGCGCCCGGCGTGAAGGTGCGCTCCTCGGTCTTCTCGAGGTAGTGCGCCGTCACCTTGACCTTGCGGCACTTGCTGACGTGGATGCGGCAGCCGCGCTTGATGGGCGGCAGGGGCTCGTGGTGCTTGTGCACCAGCGGCTTTTCCGCCTCGTCGATGAAGATGAAGGTGTCATCGTCGAGTTCGATCCCGAGCGCTGCGATCACATCGTGCAGATGCTCGTGGGTCGCGTCGGGGGGCAGTTCGGCCTCGATGAGGCCGTCCCGCTCGTGGACCTGGATGAAAACAATGGTGGTCATAATTGATCCTTTCCGGCGCCTGAATGGCGTCCTGTGAAAGGAGCGAAGTCACTGAGGAAAAACCGGAAGCAGGGCTCGCGCGCGGCTCACACGCCGCAGATGAAGTAGCACTGGCAGTTCGGGCACTGTCGCGCCTCTGGGACCGCCGCGAACTCACCACGCTCGATGGCAGTGATCGCATCGGCATATTCGCGAAGCAGTTTGTCGTCATTCTTGGCGACCATTGCGAACGACTCGTCCGTAGCCGGATAATAGGCTTCCACCGAGACAGTGCGGCCCGGATACCGCTGGGTGGCTCCTTTTCGGATTAGCGCATAAACTCGGTTTTCCGGTTCGGACTTCGTCTTGCGACCCGTGCGGATACGCTGGACGCGCACCCGACCATCTGGCGCGATGACGACCCGGTCAGGGGTATAGGTGATCGTCTTGCTGCCGACCTGCACCGGCCACGACTCTCGATCATAGGTTCCAGTTTCGGAGGCGATCAAGCGGGCGATGGATACCACCATCGTCTCCGCCGCCGAGCGGTAGTAGCCCTCGAACCCGTGGCCACCAGGGCCATGCTCTTCCCATTGTCGAGCGAGTTCCTGCAAGGCCTGGGCGGGGCTCGCCGGCTGCCCGTTCTCAACCTGTTGCTCAAGCCATCCCATTGTTCGGTGGACGCAGCGATGGAACCGCAGATAGGCGGACGAGTCCCGCCCACCGCGCAGCCCATCCAGTACCTCATACCGATAGCGCGCCGGACACCTCAGATAGACATCGAGTTCGCGCTCGTCATAGCCATCGCGCGGCGGAAGGGGCGACCAGATCCGCGTCGCCTTGAGGGCCGGCGCCGGACCATTGAACCGCTTCACCTCGAGATGGCGCGATACGGTATCGAGAAACTTCGACGCGCTGGCGTTGACCTGGGTGTAGCGCTCGGCCCGGGTCAGGCAGAGATGGTCGCGCGCACGCGATAGGCCTACGAAAAACAGGCATTCCTCTTCCGCGTCGTGGTCTTCCTTCTGCATGGTGAGCTTGCTGAGCGTCGCCGGCGATGGGCAGCGTGCCCATTGGCGATTGGTCGGCATGTAGCGGGTTGCAAGCGCCGGCAGATGTACCCCGCGGAACTCCAATCCCTTGCTGCCATGGATCGTCATCACCCGCACTGCGTCGAAATCCGCAGCTTCGGAGACAACAGCTCGATACCGGCTGTCCTGACTTAGCGCTTCAATGCGGCGGATGCGTTCGAGGAAGGCCTTGCGGCCCGGGTCGCGCAGATCCGCGCGTCCCTCAACGTCGTGTTGCTCGCTGCACACTTTGAGTAGCTGATAGATCGCGATCAGCTTTTGCTGCGCCTGCGAGTCCGGACTCTCCAGCAAGGGCCGAAGATAGTTGCTGCGTTCGAACAGCCACGTCGTGAGCAGCACCCATGGCGAAGTGGTCGGACCCATGCCGGTAAGATGCTCCGCCAGCTTGCCTAGACCTGCGCGGCCCTTCTCGCTCAGGCTCTCAATCTCGTTTAATCTAGCGAGGGCTTCATATACGGTATGGCCTTGGTCCTCGGACCAGCGAATGACCGCAAGAGCGTCATCCTTGGACGCCGCGTACTCCGACAGTTGTGCGACACGGACCAGCCCGATGCCGCCGAACTCCGCGTCGATGGCGACAAGTGAGAGCAGATCCCGCACGTCGTCTCGTTCGAACAGGTCCCCCAGATAAAGGAGAGGAACGCCGAGCTGCTCCAGCACATCGGTGATGCGCGAGAGCGTGAGGTGGCTGCGCGCAAGGATCGCCTGATCGCGGTATGCGACGCCGCTCGCACGGAGGGCTTCGATCTGATCGCGGATGGCGGCGGCCTCTTCCGCGACCGTGCCTGCCACGGTGAGCGACACTTTGCCAAGTTCACCACGGAACGCATCCCAGTTCGCCGCCGCTCCAGGGTCGGCCGCCATGTGGCGCGAGAACTCCGAGAACGCGCGCACCACCGGTGCGCCTGAGCGGTAGTTGCTGGTAAGCGATAGCTTCGAACCGCTGAAATCAGTCTGGAAGCGCTCGACGTTAGCAGGCGACGCCCCACGGAATCTGTAGATGGACTGACGCTGATCCCCCACCACCCACACGTCGTGACAGCCGCCGGCCAGCAATTGGAGAAGGCGGGCGCTAGCGAAGTTCACGTCCTGATACTCGTCGACCAGAATGTGCTGGAAACGCTGCTGGAACTCTGCGCGGATATCTTCGTGGGCCGCCATCAACTGCGCCGGCAGCATGATGAGATCGCCGAAATCAACGGCGTCCGCCTCGCGCAACACGTCTTGGTAGATCTTGTAGATCTCCCCGACTTCGACGGCCTTCTCCGCAGCCTCGACCTCGTCAGGTGTCGCGCAGGCAAGGGCGGCCTTCGCCTCGCTCAGATAATCCTCTGGCGAGATAAGCTCATCCTTACAGCGAGAGATAGCTTGCAGGACGTAGACCAGCTCATAGGCGGGCTCGAACAGGTTCTGATAGTGGCGCAGCGGAAGGCGCGACAGGTTTGCTTCGAGAAGTGCGAGCTGCGCGGTCTGATCGAGAATTTTGACGTCGGCCGTGCGCCCAAGGCGTCCAGGCCATTTGGTTACCATCTCCAGGCCAAAGCCGTGGAATGTTCCTACCCACATCTCGATCGCGGCATCCTGATGGGAGTCGGAAAGCCGCTCACGCATCTCTTCAGCAGCTTTCTTCGAGAAGGTGAGCGCAAGGATCGAACCTGAAAGAGCTCCCTGGCCAAGGACATGCCCGATGCGGTGCACGAGCGTACGGGTTTTGCCCGTCCCCGGTCCTGCGTCGACTAGGAGAGGACCCCCGTTCCACGTCGCCGCGTGTTTCTGGCTTTCATCGAGTTCGATCAGCACTTCTGGACCTCGAGCATCCGGTTCGCGGAGGGGGGGCAACAGCAAGGCTCGGATGGCTTGGTTCAGGACAAGCCCGTTTGGAAGGCCCAATTCTTCAGCGACTTCTGATGGGCGCCGGGCCTTCTCCACTAGTTCGGTGCGTAGCCAGTCCGCAGGGCACAGGAACTCTCCGGCGAAGATATCCGCCTGCACCTCCTTGCGCTCGCGCGGCGAATAGCCCTCGACCACGCCCGCGCCGCTGTCGATCACGTCCCCCCCAAGGTGAGACTGGAGGTTTCGCACTTCGTTGCTTGGATCGTGGTGGAGTTCCGAGTGGCCGATCTCGTGAGCTATCACGACCACCTCTTCCTTTGGAGCCTGGCCGGTGACGACATAGACGAGCCCGTCCGCCCGCTCGAAAGACCCGTGGACACCAACGCCGAAGACTTCACCGGGCTGGCAGTAACGTAGCTCCAGATCTGCGTCCCTCAACGCGGCATTGACAAGAGCGCGACCGCGACGGTCGCCGTGGGACACAACCAGCGCCTTTACATGGCAAGCGCGGGCCTTCAGCCGAATGTCACGCCAAGCGTCCATGGCTAGTCCTCCTCAAGCCAGTAGGATTTGCGTTCCGGCGACATGCTGCTTCGTTGCACGCTCTCCTCGTAGCTGCATTTTATGACCGTGGGCTGCTGCGACGCCTTTGCATGGCCCATGGAGGGATGAGCCTGCGAATAGGCAAGCGCACATTCGAACTGCGCATGGGTCGCTTGAAGCTGGCCTAGCAGCGCCTTTACCAACCGCGGCCCAACCGGAGGCGACATGCGCCCACGAAAAAGGTCCGCAAGGACGTCGCGACCCACATCGAGAGCGCGGCTGAGCTGCCGCGTGTCCAAACCCACGGCGGACAGCAATTGATCGAACGTCGTTTCCGGCGCAACTTGAGTGTCGGCCTGTTCGGCCGCCTGAGCCTTGTAGATGGCGTTGAGCGCACGACTCCGGGCGCGGTTCATCATCAGTTCGTCGACCGCTTCCTCATCAGCTTCGTCGTCCGCCGCCCAATCACGCATGATCCCTGCATGCGCGCGAATATCGTCCGCGAACTCGGGGTAACGCCGCGTCCAGTCGATGATCTGATCCAGGGTCGGGGTGGCGCATTCCCGGTGGAATGCGAACAGGACCTCGTCCCGCCTCATGGCCTTGGTTTGGTCCGTCATGCCTTAGCTCCAAGAATGGCTTTAACCTGTTCCTCTGTTTCCTTGACCCACTCTTCCGCCGTCTTGGCGCTCACACCGAGCGCTGAGGCGATGGATTCGACCTTGATGGAGTTGCGTGGCACGCCATCCATGTGAAGGCGAAAGGCGAGGCGTCTACGCGGATCAGCGATCCGCTTGAGCACGCTTTCAACATGGGCCTGCTCTTCGGTCGGCGAGGACAATTCCTTCTGGCCACCTGCAGATGGCTGCTGCTCCTCCACGTGGACGTAGCGGTCAGAGTGGAGCTCCTCCCGCCGGATCGCGTCGGCGGCACGAAACCTGATGGTCGCGACGAACGCAGTGCGCATCGCAGTGCCGTCAGCCGACTTGGGCAGCAGCACCGCGTCGATCAGTTTGCCATGCGCCTCCTCGATCATGTCCCACCCCTCGTTGCGGTGGTTACGGCCGATACGCTTGCGCAGGATGCGCATGATGCGGTCGGAGATCTCGCTCATGAGGGCGTTGATAGTGCGTCGGCCGCCTGAAGACCCAATCTTCTGGGCGGCCATCACAAGGCGATGGCCCGGAATTTTAGAAAGCTCTTGGCGGTCGACTACTTGTCGCCAGCCGGCGATATCGCCGGGATCCGGTCCTTCTTCTTCGTCCATTATCGTTCCTCAACAGCCTCTTCGACGCGGTTCAGACGTGGAGCGAGCCCACGTCGAAAAAACCGGAAGCGATCAGCGAAATAACTTTCGCCACTAGGTTGTTGTGGTCAAGCTGGTTCCGAACAAGTAGTGAACGGGGCGCGCAATGGCCTGAACCCAGTTGGTGCGCTGAGGGTCCGAGGGGCGCACGTGCCGCTTCTAGAGGTTTCCCAAGCTCCGCCAATGGTACTACTCCACCGATGGTCGGACTTCAGGCCCTCGTCCTCATCGAGATCGAATGTCCGCGCTCCGGTTCTCATCAGCCGCTCGGACGGAAAGATGCCGGGCCAGCGCCGCCTGGCCGAACCGGTGAAGGTCGTAGTCGGTTTGGCCATAGAGCAGAACCAATCCACCCTCGATCATGTCCAATCCGACATCTGCGCTCTCGGCGATCGCCAAAACCTCGCCGGCCAGCTCCGCAGGCAGCGACATGGCCACCAGGGGAAAGCGTTCGACATGAACGCCGCCAAAACCACCGGCGTTACAGCTGTTGACAGTCAAAACGCCCAGGGCTGACAGGGCCATCACCGCACCGATGACGCCGACGTCCAGGCCCCACAGGTCTTCCTCAGGAAAGACGGCGTCGTCGAGTTCCTCGGCGTAGCGTCGGGCCTCGTGCTCCAGGTCAGCCGCCTCGGCGAAGCGTTCGAACAGCGCCTGCTCGCGCTTGAGCGCCTCGGCGACAAAATCCCAGCTTATCCCGCGCAGGTCGCGATACTGTTGGTTGCCCTCAAGACCTATATCCTCGCCGGCGTCGGCTTCTGCGTCACTGATTGGGCGCAGACGCGCGATATCCACTCGCCGTACGATCGCCCGATCATAGAACTTCTGGGGTGCCATCCCACCTCTCAGCCTGGTCTTGACCACGCGCCGAAGAAGAACAAAATAGAAACACTCGACGAGGCGCCGCGATGGCGCCAGTGTGGCGCCATGAACGACGATTCGAAAATCCCAAGCATCCGGGCGCTGGACCGCATCAACCTGCGGCTCTCGGCCGACACCTTCGCAGCGATCGACGAATCCCGTCTGGCCCGTTCTGGCCATGTCTCTCGTAACACTTGGGTAACCGAAGCAGTCGAGGAAAAACTGGCCCGGGATCGCGCGGACCGCGCCCTTGGGGAGGGTCGACGCCGCAATGGGTAGGTTCTACGAATTCTTCGCGGGCGCGGGCATGGCCCGCGCGGGCCTGGGTCCGGGCTGGACCTGCCTGTTCGCCAACGACTTCGATTTCAAGAAGGGCCTAACCTACCAGGACAACTGGGGCACGGGCGGCGAGCTGCATGTCGGCGACGTGCGCAAGGTCGAAACCAGCCAACTTCCCGGGCAGGCCGACCTAGTGTGGGGATCGTTTCCCTGTCAGGACCTGTCCCTTGCAGGAGGCGGCGCGGGCCTGAAGGGCGAACGCTCGGGTACTTTCTATCCGTTCTGGGACATAGTCACCGCGCTGATTGCCGAAGGCCGCGGTCCCAAGATGGTGGCGCTGGAGAATGTCTGCGGAACCTTGACCTCCCACCAAGGCCGCGACTTCGAGGCTATCTGCAAGACCTTCGCTGATGCCGGCTATCGCTACGGGGCTCTGGTCATCAACGCCCAGCTGTTCGTGCCCCAGTCGCGACCTCGGTTGTTCGTCATCGGCGTGCGCGCCGACGTGGAAATCGATCCGGCCCTTCTGTCGTCGGGCCCCATCGCGCCTTTCCACACCTCGGCCCTGCAGCGCGCCTTCGAACGGGTCGATCCCGCGGCGCTCGAGAGCATGGTGTGGTGGAACCTGCCCACCCCGCCGCGCCGCACACAGACCTTCGCCGATCTTATCGAGGACCAGCCCACCAGCGTTTCCTGGCACAGCCCGGCCGAGACGAAGGCGCTGCTGGCGATGATGTCGCGGATCAACCTGGACAAGGTCAACGCCGCTAAGCGCGCGGGCCGGCGGATGGTCGGAGGCGTCTACAAGCGCACACGGCTCGACGAGAAGGGCGCCAAGGTCCAGCGCGCCGAGATCCGCTTCGACGATGTCGCCGGCTGCCTGCGCACTCCTGCCGGCGGCTCCAGCCGCCAGGTGATCGTCGTGGTCGACGGCGAGAACGTCCGCAGCCGCCTGATCTCGGCCCGCGAAACCGCGAGCCTGATGGGCCTGGACAAGGACTACAAACTGCCCAGGAACTACAACGAAGCCTACCACTTGACGGGCGACGGCGTGGCCGTGCCCGTGGTGCGTCACTTGGCCGAGCACATCTTCGAACCCCTACTTGGTAAGGCCGCTAAGGCCAAGGCGGACGCTGCGTGAGCGTCATTCCCTGCGACCAGGATTCTCGGCTGCGCGCCCAGATCGATCGGTTCGCGGAGGCTTTGAAGACCCAGGCCCACGCCCTTGGCGATCACGGACTTAGCGAAGCCGATTTCTACGCGTCGCCGATCTTACGCGGCGCGATCGAGAAGCTGCGCGGTGAGTTTTCCGCCACCATGCGGGGCAAGCGCGAGTTCGTTCAGCATGTGCTCAACCACATGCAGGACGGCGGGTTCATCGCTGACTGGGATCGCGCCAAGGCCGGAGCCCGCAACGATTACTACGTCCAGCTCAACAGCGGCCGCATCGCCGTCATCGACCTGAAAGGCTGTCTGGACGGCGCCAACACCAACATCTTCGAGCGCCCTCCCGAGGCCGACGAGTTCGTCACCTGGAGTCTGTGTACCAACACCGGCGCGGACCCGCGCCGCAACGCCTGGTCAGGGATTCACACGCGGCTGAGCGCGGAGATGATCAGCCGCAACCAGCGCGTCGACGGCGTGGTGATCTGGGACTGGATCTGCGGGACGTTGGGGCGCCCCTGTCCCAAGCTGGCCACGCTCGCGCAGTCGCCTCGAACGACCTCTCTGGGTCCATTCACCACTCCGCCGCCTTGTATCTACGTGCTTCCCGGCGAGATCCCGTGCCTAGAGCGGCCGCACGCTCCGGCCCGGAGGTTGGAGGCCGTGGAGTTGCTGGCGGCCTTTCACCAGGCCTTCGGCGGGACCGACGACGAGGTCAACTATGTCGACTTCGATCTGGCCGAACAGGGCGAGGGTCTCTTCCGTCGCACCAGCGTCCGCCGAGCCGGCTTGCCGCAACACGCCTCCGAGATGACGCCGATCCGCCGTGTCTGAGCCCGCTCCTTCCCTGTTCGGGACCAACCCCGACTTTATCAAACGCCCGCCGTTCGAGACCGACGACCTACGCGCGTGCCTAACGCGTTTCCTCGACACGCCCTTCGAGCACGATCCGTCCGGCGAGCGCCCCTTGGTCGGTAACTATCGGTGGGGGGTCTACGCATTCTTCGACTATGACGACGAGCCGATCTATGTCGGCCAGACCAACGAGCAATTACGCACCCGCATCCGCCGCCACCTGACCAACCAACGCACCGACGCGGTAGCTATGTCGGTCTTGGACCCATTTGAGGTCTTGAGGATCAAGGTCTGGCCCCTGCCGCAGTTTCAAGCCGTCAATCCCAAGGACAAGGTCCTAGCGCCGCCGGCCCGCGCTCATCTCGACGCCCTGGAGCGGCTGATCACCAATAAGGCCGTCGCTGAATCTCAGTTCAAGGCGATCCTCAATGAGAAGGACCCGCCGCCAGGAACCCTGACCGTCGATGAGCCGCCCGCCTTTGAGGACCGTATCGTTTCCGACCGGGTCTTAGAATTGCGTGGCCATCCAGATTTTCGCATTGCCCGGCGCGCCCTCATCATCTCTCGGCTCGCTCAGGTCATCTCCGAGCGCCAAGTCAAAGGCGGTTTGCGGCGGGTGATGCTGACCCAGGCCAAGCGCCTGCAGTGGCTGGCCGCCCGCCGATTCGAGGCCACGGGAGGGGCGACCTCCGTGCCTAAGGAGGGCGAGGAGGACGCGGAGGAGTAGGACATGCGACAATCGCCGGCCTCCGCGGTCGAGAGCCGACGTCCTGTTTCTGGAGGTATGCCAATGTCTGTAAATGGCGCGCTGACGACAAATGATCGGGGAGGGAGGAGGCTTTGAGAAAGGGGTCTTTAAAGAACATCGGTCACCGAACGGGTGTCACTTTGTCGCACGCATCCGTTAACCCTGTTGCCACCTCTCGCGTCTAAGGTCTTGCAAACGATTGGGTGAGACGAGATGGGTGATCGCGAGGGGCAAAGGCTGGCAGCCTTGCGGGCCTATAGTGTCTTGGACACAGAGGCTGACGCCGCGATTGATCGCCTTGCCGGACTGGCTGGAAACCTGTTTTCGACACCGATTTCGCTGGTTTCGCTGATCGACGAGCATCGACAGTGGTTCAAGGCCAGGGTCGGCCTGGAAGCGTCGGAGACGCCGCGCGATCAGGCCTTCTGCGCCCACGCCATCGCCATGGGTCCCGACGCCGTGATGGTGGTCGAAGACGCCACTCAGGACCCGCGCTTTGCGAACAATCCCCTGGTCACCGGGGCGCCGGACATTCGCTTCTATGCGGGCGCGACCCTGACCACCAAGGAGGGCCACAACCTTGGCACCCTCTGCGTCATCGACGACAAGCCAAGGCCGCGCCCCAGCCCCGCCGAGCTGGAACGGCTTCAGCTACTGGCGCGCATCGTGGTCGACGAGTTCGAACTGACCCGCGCCCACCGCCAGGCCCGCGAAAAACAGCGGCTTCTCGAGATCGCCGAGACCATGTCTGGCGTTGGCCACTGGCGGCTGGATCTAGCCACCAACAAGCCGACCTGGTCAGACGGGGTTTACGCGATCCACGGCGTTGATCGCGAGAGCTTCGATCCCGGACTCGACGACGCCATCGCTTTCTATCATCCCGACGACCGCGACATGGTCCGGTCTCATCTGGCCAATGCTATCGAGACCAGCGCCGGGTTTGAGTTCAGGCTGAGGCTGATGCGCGCCGACGGCGCCATGCGCCACGTCGTCTCGCGCGGGGTCTGCGAACTGGACGACCATGGCAAGCCGTCTGCGATCATTGGGCTGTTCCAGGACATAACCGACACTGTCACGACCATCGAGACCCTGAAGGATCGCAAGCAGCGCTATCAACTGGTTACCCAACATGCCGGCGACGTCATCACCCGATACGATTTTGCAGGTGCGGGCCACTTCATCTCGCCGGCCATCGAGAAACTGCTCGGCTACACCGTTGAGGAAACCATCGGACTGACCGTGCCCTCGGTGCTGCACCCGGCGGATCGCGAGCAGGTGATGGCGGTGTTCGAGGCGATGTCGCGCGGGCTGGACCAGAGCACGCTTCAACACCGCTCGCGCCACAAGGCGGGTCACTACATCTGGGTGGAATCCAACCTGCAGCTGGTGCGCGATGAGTCCGGCGCGCCGCAGGAAATCGTCTCGGTCTCACGCGACATCACCGACCGTAAGGCCCTGGAACTGGAGATGATGGACGCCCGCGACACTGCGCGGGAACAGGCCCAGCGGGCGCGGCTGGCCGAGGACATCGGCGGCGTCGGCTACTGGCGATACGACCTGAAGGCCCTGGAGCTGGATGTGTCGCCCAAGATGTTCGAAATCTATGGGCTAGAGCGCGTCGAGCGGCCGGCCATGGCCAGCTTCAACGATCGTATCCATCCCGAAGAACGCGCCTGGACCATGGCCCGGATCGCCGAACGCCTGAAGACCGGCGAGGCCGACTACAACGTCACCACGCGCATCGTCCGCCCGGACGGCGAGGAGCGCTATATTTCTGGCAGCACGTTCATCGATATGGGTCCCGACGGCGTCCCGAACTTCATCATGGGCACGGTCCGCGACATCACCGACGAGCGCCGGGCTCAGGCCGATCTGGCGGCTAGTGAAAGCCGCTATCGGCTGATGGCCGACAGCGCCAGCGACATGATCACATCCTTCGGACCGGCCGGCGATATTCGATTCATCTCGCCAGCATGCCACCCCATTCTCGGCTATACGCCCGAGGAGATGATTGGCCGCCGGGTCATCGATATGACCCATCCCGAGGATGTGGCGGTGATGATAGGGTACTATGGCGACCTGATCGCCAAGGGGCCCTCCGCGACCTCCGAGCCCTATCAGTTTCGGGGACGGCACAAGGACGGTCATTGGGTCTGGCTGGAGGGACAGCCAAAGCTGTTTTTCGATGCGGAGACCGGCAAGCTGGCCGCGATCCAGGACGTCGCGCGGGACATCACCGGCCGCAAGGCGCTCGAGGCGGCGCTGGAACTGGCCCGCGCCGAGGCCGAGGCGGCTGCTGCGGTGAAGGCCGAATTCCTGTCGAACATGAGCCACGAGCTGCGCACACCGCTGACGGCCGTGCTGGGCTTCTCGCGCCTGATCGAGGATCAACCCGAACTGTCGCCCGCCACCCGCCGCTTCGTGGATCGGGTCTCCAACGCCGGCAAGGCGCTGCTATCGACGGTCAATGACATTCTGGACTTCTCCAAGCTGGAGGCTGGTCAGGTCGAGATCATCGTCGCCCCCAGCAATCCGCGCCAGGTCTTGGAAGACGCCATGGACCTCTTCTCGGGCCAGGCCCAGGAAAAGGGCCTGGATCTGGTCATGACCGGCCTAGATAAGCTGCCTGATGGACTGGCCCTGGCCCCCGACCGGATCCGCCAGATCCTGCTCAACCTGATCGGCAACGCGGTGAAGTTCACCGACCGCGGTCGAGTGACGCTGGACGCCAGGTGGACGGCCAGAACCCGCCGCCTTCGCGTCTCGATCACCGACAGCGGCGTGGGCATTCCCGCCGACCGTCTGGGCCAGCTGTTCAAGCGGTTCTCGCAGGTCGACGGGTCCTCCACGCGCCGACATGGCGGGACGGGCCTGGGCTTGGCGATCTGCAAGGGCCTGGTCGACGCCATGGGCGGCCGGATCGGCGTCTCTAGCCAGGCCGGCCAGGGATCCTGCTTCTGGTTTGAGATCCCGGCCGACAAGACCTCGCGCGCTGCGACCGAAGTAGATGGCGAGACGGCGTTCATACCCGAAGGTTGCCGGGTGCTGGTGGTTGACGACAACCCGGTCAATCGCGACCTGGTCTGTGCGGTGCTGCGGGCGTTCGGCGCTGAAATGGCCGAGGCGCCCGACGGCGAGACGGCTGTCCAGCTCGCCGCCGGTGAGCCCTTCGACGTGATCCTTATGGACCTGCGCATGCCGGGCATAGGCGGCGAGGCCGCGACCCGACAGATTCGCAAGGACGGGCTCAACGGCAATGTCCCGATCATCGCCTTCTCGGCCGATGTGGGCGGCGTCTTGCCGGTGGACGTCTTCGACGGCTTGGTCGCCAAGCCGCTGGATGCGCGCACGCTGATCGCGGAGATCAACCGCACCCTGTCCTTCGAGGGAGATATCGAAAATGCCGCCTAACGCGCGCACGAAACGGATCTTCATCGCGGAAGACGACCGCAACCTGCTGGAACTTCTGACCACGCGGCTTGACCTGGCCGGCTACGTGACCAGTTTCGGTCGCGATGGATGGGAGGCCCTGGAGGGCATCCACAGCACCCGGCCCGCCGCTATAGTACTGGACGTCAACATGCCCCGGCTGGACGGCTTTGGCGTGCTGCGCCATCTCAGGAAGAGCCCGGCCGTGTCCAATATCCCAGTGATGATGCTTACGGCCCGCAATGCACCAAACGACATTCGCGAAGCCCTCGCTCTAGGTGCAAAAGACTATCTCGCCAAGCCGTTCAACGACGCGATGTTGTTGGCGCGGGTAGCTCGCCTGCTGCGCCCCAGGCCGACGGCGCCTCCAGTCGTTTCAAACGAAGTGCTGCTCTAGCGGCCTTCATACATATCCAGCGGACAGGCTCAATTTAGCGGCGATTCCGCTCAGCGCTGCCTTGTCGGTATGGAATTCAGCGTCGTGTTCCTGCATCGACGCCAGAGTCCGCTTGTGGCGCTTGGCGGCCGAAGTGGTTGCCGCGTCCAAGCCTGCCGGTCCGGCACGCGAACTAGAATCGCGGATTCCAGCGCGCGACCATGTCGTCTTCATCTTCATTTTCGTCGTCGGTCGGGTCGTCGGCCAAGAGCAGCATGGTCACCGCGTGACCGTTGGCCTGCCGGAGAACCTGTTCAAGAACACGGGGCGACGGACGCCCCCACTCATGCTGAAGCCAGATCGTCCCATCCATCTCGATCCAGTCGGACGGCTCTGCGATACCGGCGTTCGCTCTGACTTTCGTGGCGCAGTCGGACGGAAGGCGACTTTTTCTCTCCACGGCCAACCGAGGGAAGCGCACATGCGAACGGGCGTACCGGACCAAGCCATCGTAAGAGAATACGACGGCGCATGGGGTCGAGGTCAACTCGACGAACCGGTTCGCGGCTGCTTCCAGGCTGACGTCATAGGACCTTGCTAGCTTGCGGAGATGGCTGGCCTCCGGGAGGCCAAGTCCGTCCGCGTCGCGCTCAAACCAGGGCTTCGGCATGAGAATGCCCGCCGCGAAACGGTTTGCTTCGGCCTCCCGCCTTTGCGCCGGTGTGGAGAACCCGCGCTCGCTGAGATGGGATTGGGTACACTGCTGGTTCCCGACGTGGGTGGGGATCAGGAAATGGCCCAACTCATGACCGATGGTGAAGCGCCGACGGCCGCCGGGCACGCCCGGCCTGCACAGAATGATGCCTTGGCTTTTGTCAGGATCGGTCAGCAAGGCCCCCTCGAAGGACGTCGTGTCCAGATCCTTGATCTCAAGAATATTCACTGCCGCCGCGAGCGCCTCGATCGGAACGGGCGGCGTCCAGTCAGGGTGATGCCTCAGGATGGTCTGGATCAGCCGCTCGGGAGAGCCGCAGTCTGCCAAATCCATGAGGAGCTCGCTCACGGCTTCTTCAGTGCCTCGGCCATGGCGCGAACGGCCGCCCAAGCCTTTTCGTCCAGCTTGCCGTCAAACTCCCGATAGAACTGGAGGGCAGGCGCCTCTTCCGAAGGCTCGCTCTCATCCGACAGGAACGCCACCGTCACTTTGTAGTGGTCGGCCAGTCGCCGGAGCAGGTCCAGGCTCGGATTTGTGCTGTCGCCGCGTTCGAGTTGCCAGATGTGAGCCTTGGACACGCCGACACCGTCAGCGACCTGTTGAAGCGATTGCCCGCTTTTGACCCGCAGATCCTTGAGCTTGTTGGCCAAAGACATTCGGTCCCTCGCAAGCGCTGTAAAGATGAATCGTACGCGCCGGAAGACCGGGTTGACAAGTGATATCACCGTAAACTATATCATACGTCACGTTCATCCCGGACGAGGAAGGAGGTGAAGGAAATGGGCAAGAACCAACACGTCGTCCCCCACGCCAATGGCTGGGCCGTCCGTGGCGCGGGCAATGCGCGCGCAACCACGGTGCATCAGACGCAGGCCGAAGCGATCTCTTACGCGCGAAACATCGCTCAAAATCAACAGAGCGAACTGCTGATCCACGGCCGCAACGGTCAGATCCGCGAGCGTGACAGCTTCGGAAACGATCCCTACCCGCCGAAAGGCTGAACTTCGAAAGGCCGCGTCAGTCGTGACGCGGCCTTTCGTTCATCAGGAGCATCCCCATGCGCTTCGAAGGCACCATCGTTCGCGAACAAGGGGTGGCCTTCGCCACCGTCGTGGTGAAGCGGCACATCCTCGATAACAACGCGGAAGCCATCCGGGTGGCGCGCAGCTTTCAGCCGGCTTTCCCCGGTCTGCCAGTGGTGCTGGTGGCGCAGAATCACCGGGGCGCGGCGACCTATTTCGGCCGGCCCGACATCGCCCGTTTCCTATCCCGCGTCCCCGTCAGCGCCATCCCCTGGCGCGAATACACCCTGCACTGAGGTCTCCATGGTAAAGCCCCCTCGAATCCGTCCGCCTCGCCCGCCCAAACCGGTCGATCGTCTGCAGAACATGCGGACAATCCGCCCCCTGGGGAAAACCAAATGGATCCGCGCCCACTGGCGCTGGGACTATGATCGGAACGCCTGGGAGTGGGTTCTCGGGCACTGGTCGAAGTAGGGCGTGGGCCCGTCCGCACACCGCCGCCGAGTGGGATGCGAGACCTTCAATGGAGACGCCGAAATGGACGGCCATAACTTCGAGAGGCTCAAGGCCCATGTCCTGCCGCTGTCGCTCTCCCAGGACTTCGACGTCGCCAGGCGAGAGTGGGGGCTTGTCGCCGTGGAGATCAGCGACGAGTGGGACCATTGTCCTTGCGGCCAGGAGATCAAGGAGCATTGCTACATCCGCAATCGGATGACCGGCCGCGAGACCTATGTCGGCAACGTCTGCATCAATCGCTTCATTCAGATCGACACAGGCAATCTGTTCGACGGCCTGAAGCGGATCGCGAAGGACCCTACGGCGAATGCGAACACCGACTTGATCGAGCATGCGATGCGCATGGGATATCTCTACGGCGAGAAGGAATACACCTTCCTCAAACAGACCGTGCGCAAGCGTATTCTGTCGGAGAAGCAGCTGGCTTGGAAAGTGAAGATTAACCAACGCATCGTCGCCCAGACCGTCGTCGTAAAACGCACAGTCAGATCAAGTTAGCGTCCGGGGGCTGCGGCCGCTTCCGCTTCTGGGCGCCGCTGACCTCCGGAAGCCAGAGCGCTTCGATTCGACTGGCGGATCAGCTGAAATGCCACGCCCGAACGAAAGCCTCCCCACTGGCGATCAAACTATCGACGCTCTCCGTCGGCGGGTTGGGAAGGGGGCGATCCTTGAATCGTTCAACGTCGAAACGTGCGAAGACTGCCTCAGCTAGGCGCTGGGCGTCTTGGTTGGGCCACCATTCCTGCAGGCCTTGTTCGAGGCTTGGCAAGCCGTCGACCGGCCCGGGACCCAGGAACAGGCGCGAGGCGAGCTGCCGACTCCCGAACTATACTAGGCTGCGATAAGCCAGCTGGCTGCGACGGGAAGGGTAGCGCTAGCCGTTGAGCTTCAGGACGGCGACTGTCGCGCCCACAGCGCAGGTCGAGAACGATATTCGCAATTTTGCGACTTTGTGATAGATTTTCGCGTGCGGTGATCGGTTCTCACAACTCAATTGTGGTCTGGTGAGCGAGAATCACGGAGTCCCCGATGGGTGAATGGCCTGCGCAGGTGGTGAGCGACTTTCGCGGCAAAGCTTTGCCGGAAGCCGGCGAGCCTGCGGGCTATGCCGCTCTTATAGCCCGATACGAGCTGGACCTTCCATCACCCCCCCGCATGGCGGCCATCGCCGGCCGGCATCATCCCGTCTCGAACGAGGAGTGGTTGATGCTGACGCCAAGGCATCGCCCCGATCGGTCCCTGGGTGATCAACTCACCTTCGCCTTCAGATACGAAGGCGTGGATCTACAGGTCCTTTCGAGCCTCTTCGAGACTGTGCCCCCCGAGGACATCGCTACGCTTGTCCGGGCCGCGCCGACTGGCGGCTTCGCCCGACGCCTGTGGTTCCTTTACGAATGGCTGACCGAACGCCAACTGGACGTCCCCGATCCAGGAAAGGTCCGCCTGATCCCTGTGCTCGACGCTGATCAGCAATACGCCCTGGCCGAGGGCGAGCCCTCGCCAAGGCATAAGGTCCTCAACAACCTGCCCGGCTCACGCGCCTTCTGCCCGCTCGTGCGCAAGGCGCCCGAGCTTGCAGCCTATTGCGAAAAGGCTCTCGACGAACGGGCCCGAGCGGCCATGGGCCGGGTCCGGCCCGACCTGATGGCGCGAGCCGCAGCCTTCCTCCTGCTCAACGACTCCAAGTCCTCCTTCGCTATCGAGGGTGAGCGCCCCACCGGACAGCGCGCCGCGCGATGGGGCCAGGCCATCGCCCAGGCAGGCATGGTGGCGCTCAGCCAAGCCGAACTTGACCGTTTGCAGCGCATTGTCATCGGCGATGCGCGCTTTGTGAGGTTGGGATTAAGAGAGGAGGGTGGCTTCGTCGGCGTCCATGACCGCGACACCAACCAGCCCATACCAGACCACATCAGCGCCCGGCACGAGGATCTTGCCAGTCTGATCGAGGGTGTCGTCGCCTTCGCCGAGCGCGCGGCGCGCGGCAGGATGGATCCCATTGTGACCGCAGCTTGTCTGGCCTTCGGCTTCGTCTACATCCATCCCTATGTCGACGGTAACGGCCGGCTGCATCGCTGGCTGATCCATCACGCTCTGGCACGAGCCGCCTTCAGCCCCCCAGGCCTAGTTTTCCCGGTCAGCGCGGTGATCTTGAGAAACATCGAGCGCTATCGAACCGTTCTCGAGGCCTATTCCAGGCCTTTGCTGGCTCATATCGAATGGCACCCCACGCCCGACGGCAATGTCGTGGTGCTCAACGACAGCGCGCGGTTCTACCGCTACTTTGACGCCACAGCCCATGCGGCCTTCCTCTACGACTGTGTCGAGCAGACCATCGAGCACGACTTGCCCGAAGAGGTCGGTTTTCTTCAGGCGTTCGACGCCTTCGGCCAGGCCGTGCAGCAGATCGTCGACATGCCAATGGCGCAGCTTGAGCTTCTCCATAAGTTCCTTGATCAGAACGATGGGCGACTGTCCCAGCGCGCCCGGGACCGGGAATTCGCCGCGTTGACGCCGGGCGAGATCGCCGGCGTCGAGGCCGCTTATGTGGACGCCTTCGCCAAAGCCTAGATATTGCGCAGCGCAATTTCAGAGAACGTATGTGTTTGCGGCGACTATGAATGCGCCTACTATTTTACACTCGCGTATTTCCGATAAGATATATTATACGAGGCGCGTCTGTAGCCGGGCGGATTCTATTTTGAAGTGCGATTTGTGAGGGTTTTTATGGACTTACGTCCACGGAGATTTTTCACATGGGATCGCGCTACGACCATATCACGATTGAAGA
>NZ_SMZP01000012.1 GCF_013181195.1 Caulobacter sp. RHG1 | reverse complement strand
TCTTCAATCGTGATATGGTCGTAGCGCGATCCCATGTGAAAAATCTCCGTGGACGTAAGTCCATAAAAACCCTCACAAATCGCACTTCAAAATAGAATCCGCCCGGCTACATATATTTATCGTATAACAAAGATTATCGGAAATAAAGCTACCCAGCGAACGACGCCAACTGGGGTAGCGATCATAATCGACCTCGCCAACAACTGAGAAACCGGCAGTGGCCGTCGCCGTTTGATCTAGCCCAACGAGGGATAGCTTCGAGGCATGCGTATTGCGAATTATCGTGTGACGCATGGAGAGAAGTGATGTCCGGTTCGAACTCACACCATGGCCATCACCACCCTGGCGTCCCAGTCGGCGAGCATCGCGATCCCGTCTGCGGCATGAGCGTGGATCCGGCCACCGCGCCGGAGCACCGCCTGAATGCGGGGCGGCATTCCCACTTCTGTTCGACCGGCTGCGCGCGCAAGTTCGACGCCGAGCCTGAACGCTACCTGCAAGACGTCGCCGCGCCGAAGGCGGCATCGTCCGAAGCGACGCCGGGCGCGATCTATACCTGCCCGATGCACCCAGAGATTCGGCGGTCCGGCCCGGGCAGCTGCCCGATCTGCGGCATGGCCTTGGAGCCGCTGACCGTCACGGCCGACAGCGCCCCCAATCCCGAACTGCGCGACATGACGATCCGGTTCTGGATCGGCCTGGCCCTGGCCTTGCCCGTCTTCGCGCTGGAAATGGGCGGCCACATCGGACTGATGGCGCTTCACCTGACGCCAGGGGTGTCCAATTGGGTCCAATTGGCCTTGGCCACACCCGTGGTTCTGGGCTGCGGCTGGCCCTTCTTTGAGCGTGGCGCGCGCTCGCTGGCGACGCGCCAGCTCAATATGTTCACGCTGATCGCCATGGGCATCGGCGTGGCCTGGACCTACAGCGTGGTCGCCACCCTGGCGCCTCAGCTCTTCCCGGCCGCCTTCCGCCGTCCCGACGGCTCGACGCCGATCTATTTCGAGGCCGCCGCGGTGATCACGGTCCTGGTGCTGCTGGGCCAGGTGCTTGAGCTGCGCGCGCGCGAGAACACCTCCGGCGCGATCAAGGCGCTGCTGGACCTTTCGCCCAAGACCGCGCGCCGAATGTTCGACGGCGAGGACTTCGAGATTCCCGTCGAGGAGATCCAGGCCGGCTTCCATCTGCGCGTCCGCCCCGGCGAGAAGATCCCCGTCGACGGTCGGGTGCTGATGGGCGAGGCCTCGGTCGACGAGTCCCTGGTGACCGGCGAGTCCATGCCAGTCCACAAGTCGCCGGGCGACAAGGTGATCGGCGGCGCCCTGAACAAGACCGGCTCCTTCCTGATGATCGCCGACAAGGTCGGCGCCGACACCCTGCTCTCGCAGATCGTGGCGATGGTGGCCGAGGCCCAGCGCAGCCGCGCGCCCATCCAGCGGATGGCCGACCAGGTATCGGGCTGGTTCGTGCCGGCCGTCATGCTCGTCGCCCTGATCGCCTTCGGCGCCTGGGCGGCGTTCGGTCCGCCGCCGAGCATGGCCTTCGCGCTGGTGGCGGCGGTCTCGGTCTTGATCATCGCGTGTCCCTGCGCCCTGGGGCTGGCCACGCCGATCTCGATCATGGTCGGTGTCGGCCGCGGCGCGGCCGCCGGCGTCCTGATCAAGAACGCCGAGGCCCTGGAGCGCTTCGAGAAGATCGACACCCTCGTCGTCGACAAGACCGGCACGCTTACCGAAGGCCGACCGGCCGTCACGGCGATCCGCCCGGCGGCGGGGTTCACGGAGGAGGAGATCCTGCGCCTGGCCGCCAGCCTGGAGCGGGCCAGCGAGCATCCGCTGGCCGACGCGATCGTTCGAGCCGCGGCGGCGCTGGAGCTGCCGCTGTCGCATCCCGAAGACTTCGACTCGCCCGTGGGCAAGGGCGTGGTCGGCAAGGTCGAGGGGCGCGTCCTGGCGATCGGCTCGGCCCGCTTCCTGGACGAGCAAGGCGTGGCGTCGGCGCCGCTCGCCGACCAGGCTGACGCGCTGCGCCAGGACGGCGCCACGGCGATCTATGTCGCCATCGACGGAGTGGTCGCCGCCGTGCTGGCCATCGCCGACCCGGTCAAGCCGACCACCCAGAAGGCCGTCGAAGCCCTGAAGGCGGACGGCGTGCGCGTGGTCATGCTGACCGGCGACAACCGCACGACCGCCCAGGCCGTCGCCAAGCGGCTGGGCATCGACGAGGTCGAGGCCGACGTCCTGCCCGACGAGAAGGCCGCCGTGGTCAAGCGCCTGCGGGCTGAAGGCCGCAAGGTCGCCATGGCGGGCGATGGCGTCAACGACGCGCCGGCCCTGGCGGCGGCCGAGGTCGGCGTCGCCATGGGCGCGGGCTCGGACGTCGCCATCGAGAGCGCCGGGGTCACGCTGCTGCACGGGGACCTGGAGGGCCTGGTCAAGGCGCGTCGCCTCTCGCGAGCGGTGATGGGCAACATCCGGCAGAACCTGTTCTTCGCCTTCGCCTACAATGTCGCGGGCGTGCCGATCGCGGCCGGGGTGCTCTATCCGGTGTTCGGCTGGCTGCTGTCGCCGGCGATCGCCGCGGCGGCCATGGCTCTGTCCTCGGTCAGCGTGGTCGGCAATGCGCTGCGCCTGCGGGCGGTGCGGCTTTAGGCGCTGACTGGCGCGGGCGTTGTTGAGGGGTTGGGCCGCCGCCCGCGTAGGAACTTAGGACAAAGTCGCCTTTCAACAGGACCGCCCCATGACCTACCGCGCTTTCCTCGCCACCGCCGTTCTGTCGGCCTCGATCCTGGCCGGCGGCCAGGCCAGCGCCCACGCCAAGCTGGTGGCCTCCGACCCCGCCGCCAACGCCACGGTCGCCGCGCCCAAGACCATCCGCCTGACCTTCAATGAAAAGCTCGCCCCAGCCTTCTCGAGCTTCGAGCTGGCCATGGCCGACGGCATGAAGGCGCCGGTCAAGACCACCGTCTCGGCCGACCGCAAGACGATCACGGGCGTGCCCAAGGGCCGGCTGATGGCGGGCGCCTACAAGCTCACCTGGCATGCGGCCGCCGCCGATGACGGTCACCGCATGGATGGGACCCTGGCCTTCACGGTGAAGTAGCCGATGGAGACCGCGGTAGTCCTCGTTCGCTGGGCGCAATATGTGACGTGCTTCGTCCTGGCGGGCGGGGCGCTCTTCGCGCTCTACGCCCTGCCGGCCGCGGGTCCGTCCAGCGCCGTGGCGCTGGGCTGGCCGCGTCGGCTCCTGGCGGGCTGCGCCGCGCTGCTGGTCGTGGCCAGTCTCCTGGGTCTTGTGCTGCAAACGGCCGTGGTCGCCGGGTCGCTTTCCGCGGCGCTGGATCCCTCGATCCTGACCTCGGTGATCAGCGAGATGGCGATGGGCGCGGCCTCGCTCGCACGGGCCCTGGCCGCGGTCGTGGCGCTGCACGTGCTTCTGCTCGCGCCGCCCGGCCGCGCCGCCTGGATCGCTGTATCAACGTTGGGGGCCGTGGCTGCGGCCAGCATGGCCTGGATGGGCCACGGCGCGGCCACCGAAGGTTTCGGCGGGGGCCTGCACCTGGCGGCCGACATCGCCCACCTGGCGGCGGCCGCCGTGTGGGTCGGCGCCCTGGTGTTCTTTCTGGGGCTGGCCGGGGTCAGTCGGCGTGACGCGCGACAGGCGCCGACCTTCCATGCCGCCCTGGCGGGTTTCTCGGGCATCGGCTCGGGCGTCGTCGCCGTGCTGGTCGCCAGCGGCCTGATCAACAGCTGGTTCCTCGTCGGGCCCATGGGCGTTGCGGCCCTGGTCCGCACGCCCTACGGGCTTCTTCTGCTTCTCAAGCTCGTTCTCTTCGGCGCCATGGTCGTGCTGGCCGCCGCCAACCGGTTTCGCCTGACCCCGGCCCTGCGCGAAGCCCTGGTCGAGCCAGCGCCGCCCAGCACGGCGGTCAAGGCGCTGCGCCGCAGTCTCGTGCTGGAACTGAGCGCGGCGATGGCGCTCGTCGCCGTGGTCGCCTGGCTAGGACGTCTCGCGCCGATCAGCGCGCAATAGCCGCAACGTTCAGAGCACCGGTTCGTGCGCCGGCTCGGGCGTGGGGCGCCGCGCGAAGGGATCGCGCGCCCGCAACCAGTTACGCGCAGGCCGTTCGACAAGATGGTAGGCGACCATCGCGGCCAGCTGACAGGCCACGAACGCTCCTGCCCAGGCCAAGGCGATCCCGGCGCCGGACAGGTCTGGCGCCAGCCTTTCCAGAGCGTGGAAATAGACGATGTCGGCCGGAAGGTGGACCATGTAGAGGCTGTAGGAGACCTCGCCGAGATAGACGAGCGCCGGCGCCGACATCGCGCCTGGCTTCGCGGCCTTGGACGTCTCGGCCAGGCAGAAGATCAGCATCGCCAGACCCGGCCAGATATAGAGATCGCTCAGTCGCAGGTTGGCGGCGATCGCCACCCAGGCCGTCGCGGCGAGCGCGCCGAATCCGGCCATGCCGGCCGGCAGGCTCAGGCTCGATCCCAAGCGATGCAGGGCCGCGCCCATCAGGAAGGCCGGGATGATCCGCAAGGCGCCGATCTGGGCGCTCATGTCGGTGAACAGCACCCCGCGCCCCTGGGCCGTCAGGAACATGGCGACGAACAGGGCGAGCACGGCGAGGACGAAGAGGCGTGGCCAACGCCTCAGCGACACCGAGGCGATGGCCGCGACCGGAAAGCCGAGGTAGGCGAACCACTCAGCCGAGATCGACCAGGAGGGGAAGTTCCATTGCACGGTGGGCGTCGTGCCCCAGGCATGCACTAGCAACAGGTGCTGGGGGAGCATGCGCGGGTCGAACGCCTGGGGATCGAAGCGGACGCCCAGCTTCAAGGCCGCGAGCCAGATGGCGATCGTCGCGGCCAGGGTGACCAGATGGACGGGATAGACCCGCGCCAGGCGCGCCCAAAGGAAGGAGCCGTAGTTGAACCGTCGCTCGGCCCAGGCCCGCGTATAGACGTGGCTGAGGATGAAACCCGACAGGATGAAGAAGAGGTCGACGCCGAGGTAGCCCTTGGCGGCCAGGCCAAAGCGCTCGAGACCAAGGTCCAGGTGGTTGCGGAAATGATAGACGAGCACCCACAGCGCCGCGCAGATGCGCAACGACGTGAGCGGACGGATGTCCGACGGATACATGGCCCCTCCCCCGAGGCAATGGTTGGAGCGGCACGAGCGCGTTCGCCGCGCGCCGGCCGTCGCGCCAGCTGTCGATCCTGGCCCACACCTGGCCTTCCAGGCCGGGCAGCTGGGCGTGCGGCTGGCGCCGCAACGCCTCGAAAAGTTCGTCGAGCTGGTCGCTCATCGTCGATCCCCTGACTCTGCACGCCTACATACGCGGCCCGCGGTCCAACCCCTCACCTCAGGCGCGACGCGCCCCCGGGCCGGCCGTGCGTCCGGCGCACGACGCGGAGAAAAACCATATGCTGAAAACGTCCGCACGGATCCACAGGTGTTGGGCCGCTGGCGACGCTCGGGTGCGGGTGAAAGCCACGCACGCCCCGGCCCCGCATGGCGATCGCCCCCCGGGGGGACGCGCCCGCGCCCAGGACGGCCGAGGTTCGGAGCGGCGCGATCGCCGCCGCGGCCTGGCGCCCCGTCGCGCGAGACGAGGGCCAAAACCTGCGCTTCGGAATCTACGTATTCCGACCCGGGACGTAGGACCCTAGTCCCTGACTCGAAGAACAACTTCTTCCCGTCGAAGATCAAACGGCGGCGCATCTACTCATCTCCAAACCTATTCATCTAAGGAGTCAAAGATGATCAAGACGTCCGTCATCGCCGGCTTGGCCGGCATCGCGATGCTCGTTGCAACGCCGGTTCTGGCGCAAGGGATCGGCCACACCTTCTTCATGAAGGGCTCGATCGTCGCGAACGACAGCAACGGCACCGTGATCTGCATCGGCAAGGCGGACGGCGCCGAGGTCGGCCAGACCCTGGAAGTCTACCGCGTCAAGCAGCTGCCGGGGCCCAACAAGGCCCCGCCGTCCTATCGGCGCGACCTCGTCGGGCACGTGAAGATCGACCACGTCTTCGACGACCACTTCGCCCATGTCACGGTCGCCGACGGTACGCCGGCCAAGCACGACATCGTCGAGCTGCGCAAGAACTGAGCGGGCGATCGGTTCGCCAGCGGCGGGATGGCCCACGCCGTCTCGCCGGAGCGACCGGCGGGCGCGCCCCTCCGCTGACCTTGGGCTTTCGTCCAACGAGCGAGGCGACGAGTATCATGACGACCTTCAAGATCGGCGCGTTCGCCGCAGCCGCCGGCGTGCGGCGCGATACGATCCGGTACTACGAGCGCACCGGCCTGCTGCGCGATCCGGGCAGGACCGGCGCCGGCTACCGTGTCTATGAGGACGCCGACCTCCTGCGGCTCCATTTCATCCGGGCCGCGCAGGAGCTCGGCTTCACGCTCGCCGAAACCGCCGACCTGCTCGCGCTTCAAGCCTCCGACACCGCCAAGGCGTCGGCGGTGCTGGAGATCACCCGCGAGAAGATCCGCGACGCCGAACGCCGCATTCAGCGGCTGTCGGATATCCGTGACGTGCTCAGCGCGCTGGCCGACGATTGCCCGATGGACGTGGCGGCCTCGGACTGTCCGATCCTGGCCTTCCTCGCCGAAAGACGGGTCCGGCGGTCGGACGCCCGCGGCGACGCACCGCGGGAGGCGCTCTGACCCGCCCGGGCGCGCGGCGACACGTCAATCCTTGGCCGGCGACCTCGCCGGCTCCACCGCTCGCCCCTGGCGCGCCCGTCCGCGGCGAAGGCCATCGGTGTCGAGCCCATGATCTCCAGGGAGGAACTTGCCATGATCGACATCCGCCACACACTTCGCGCGCCCATCCAGGCGCTTGTGATCGGCGCCGCGGCGCTCGCCCTCACCGCCTGCGGCGACAAGGGCGCTGAGCCCCCGCCGCCCGCGGCCTCGGTCCAGGCCCCGGCCCCGTCGCCCGCCGCGGCCCCGGTCCCCAGCGCCGCCGATCCGGATCCCGGCGTCGGCGGCTCGACGGCGCCTTCGAACAACGCCGCCGGGCAACATGACGCCGATCACGACGCGGCGACGATGGAACGCCATCATCGTCAGGAGATGGATCACCACGCCATGCGCCAGGGCGGCGCGGCCACGGGGACGACGCCCCAACCCGACGCCGCGCCGATGAGCCCATCGGCTCCGATGAAGGACATGTGAAGACGAGGGCAAGCCCGATGCGCGGGACGACCAGCCGACAGGGATGGAGCTTGGGTCTGGCCGCCGCCTGCCTTCTGCTTTCGACGGCGGCCATCGCCCAGGAAGGCGACGAGCACGCGGCCCACCATCCGGGCGCGCAAGGCGGCGCGATGGCGGACGCCGGCGTCATGGGCGCCGCGCCGAGCCCCGCGGCAGCCGGCATGAGCGGAATGATGGACGAGATGATGGAGGGCGAAGGCGAGCATGGCGCCCGGCGCACGCCCTTCGTCTCACAACTGCTCGCCGCCCCGTCGCTCAGCGCCGAGGGGCGCAACCGGTTGATGGGCGAGGCCCAAGCGCGCGTGGAGCGCGGACTGGCCATGGCCGCCGAGGCCTCCGCCGCCGCGCGGTCCGAAGATCCGGCCGCCCGGGCGAGCGCGGCGCGGCGCCTGCGTGAAGCAAGCGACCTCTTCGCGAGCGGATCGGCCGCGCTCGCCGCCCTCGACCGCGGCGCGTCCCCGCAGCCGGCGGCGATCACCTGGTTTCGGGATCAGATGAGCCTGGGCGCGCCGCCGCACGCGGCGCCGATCCGGTGGCTCGGCGTCTCGCCGCCCCATTTCATGCTGATGTTCGTCCTGGCGATGGTCAGCGCGATGCTGCTGGGCCTGCAGGTCGCGCGCCTGCGGCGGGTCCGCAAGATCGTCGACGCCGGCGGGTCGACGGCCCCCGCGCCCGCCCCGGCGACCGCGACGGCCTCGCCACGCCAGGCGGCGGCCGTTGAGCCGGGCGCTGAAACGCTCACGCCGAGCAACGCCGCGCCGCCCGCCGGGGCGTCGCTGCGCAAGCCCAGGAGCTGGTCTGGCCCGTTGCGGGTGGTCCAGATCGTGCGGGAGACGCCGACGATTCAGACCTTCCGGCTGGCCGACCCGGCCGCCGATCGGCTGCCCTTCGATTTTCTGCCCGGCCAGTTTCTCCAGGTCGAGGTGGAGCCGGTGGATGGCAAGCCCTCGCGGCGATCCTACACCATCGCCTCCTCGCCGACGCAGCGCGCCTATGTCGAGCTAACGGTCAAGCGCGAGGAGCAGGGCGTCGTGTCGTGCTTTCTGCACGACAAGGTCGCCGTCGGCGACCTGCTGAAGACGACGGGCCCCTTCGGCGCGTTCACCTTCACCGGAACCGACGCCGACAGCATCGTGCTGATCGCCGGCGGGGTCGGCATCACCCCCATGATGTCGGTCCTGCGCTACCTGACCGACACGGCTTGGTCGGGCGAGATCTTCTTCCTGTACGGCGCCCGTTCGACCGACGAATTCGTCTTCCGCGAGGAGCTCGAGCGGCTCGAGCGGCGGTTCTCCAATCTGCACGTGATGGCGGCCATGCGACGCTCGGCCGGCACGGTCTGGCTGGGGCCGCAAGGCCCGCTCACCCGCCAGATGCTGCTCGACGCGGTCCCAGACATCGCCCGCCGCCGCATTCACATGTGCGGGCCGCCGGGCATGATGGCCGCGATGCGCCGGGAGCTGGCCGCTCTGGGCGTCCCGGACGCTCAACTTCACACCGAAGCCTTCGGGCCCGCGTCGCTGCCCGCCGACGCGGCCGAGCTCGAGGTCAAGGCGCCGCCCCCCGCGCCGTCATCCCCGAGCGTCGTCGCGCCCCCCACGCCGGCGGTCGCCGCGGCCACCATCACCTTTTCCGTGGCGGGCGTGTCGGCCCCGCTCCCCGCCGGCCAGACCGTCCTGGAAGCCGCGGAGGGCGCGGGGGTGGAAATCCCCTATGCCTGCCGCTCGGGTGAATGCGGCGTCTGCGTCACCCGGCTGATTTCGGGCGAGGTCACCATGGCGGTGGAGACCGGCCTGGATCCCGCCGACAAGGCCAAGGGCTACATCCTGGCCTGCCAGGCCAAGAGCACGGGCCAGCCGCTCGTGGTGGAGGCCTGATGCGCGAGCGCGGCGACATGGCCGTCGGCCTGCTTGTGGCCTTCCTGCTGCTCTTTCCGCTGGGCTACGTCCTGCACGTCGCGCCGCGCTTTCCCGGCAGCCTGGTCGGCGGCGTCATCGGCGTCGTCGCCGCCGTCCTCATGCTGCTGACCCTGCCCTATGTGGTGGTCAAGCACGTCAAGGCGGCGGAACGGTGGACAGGCCGGTTCGTCAGCAAGCCGACGCTGCTGGCCCTGCATGTGTATGCGGGCGTGCTGGCTCCGATCCTGGGGTTGGTTCATGCCGCCCACAAGTTCGGCAGCCCCGTCGGCCTAACGCTGACTGGCCTTGTGCTGCTGACGGTCCTCAGCGGCTTCGTCGGCCGCTACCTGCTGGCGCAGACGGCGCGGGCCCTGCGCGGCCGCCGCTCCGAGCTGGCGTCCCTGCAAGCGGCGTATCTCCACCTGCCGGCGCCCCCGGCGCCGACGGCGGCGGCCGTTGCGCTTTCCCGCTGGAAGCGGCTGTTCTTCGTCGCCGGCGAACCGCCGGCGCCGCCGCCCGATGGGGCCGAGGCCCTGGCCGCGGCCTTGGCCGACACCGAGTTCGCCATCCGCGCGGAGGGTGCGACCAACCGGCTGTTGTCGCGTTGGCGGTGGCTGCACGCTGTCCTGGGGGCGCTGGTCTACCTGGTGCTGCTTTTGCACATCGCCGCGGCCATCTATTTCGGGCTGCGCTGGCTATGATGCGGGACCGCCTCCTCTACTGGATCTTTGTCGCCGCCGGCCTGGCGCTGCTGGGCGTCGCGGCGATGATGCAGACAAGCGCGCCGCCCGGCGCCGGACCGGTGGCTCAGCTTGTCGCGCCAGGCCCCCTGTCGCCGGCCCACCAAGCCTTCGGCGCGCAGTGCGCCAGTTGCCACACGCCTCTCAAGGGCGTGGAGAGCAAGACCTGCGTCGCCTGCCACGCGAGCACCGATTTCGGAAACAAACAGTCGACCCAGTTCCATGCCCAGGCCAAGGAGTGCACGGCTTGCCACGTCGAGCACGAAGGCGCGCGCGCCATCGTGAAGATGGACCATCAGGCGTTGCTCGATCCGGCGGTGTGGCGAGGGCCGGCTGTTTCGCCACCCAATCCGCACGCCTTGCCGCCCGAAGCCGCGCTCAATTGCGCAAGCTGCCATTCCGTCCGCGATCCGCATCTGGGACTCTTCGGCCAGGACTGCGCCAGCTGCCACGCGACCAGCAGTTGGAAGGTTCCCAACTTCCGGCATCCGTCGGTCAGCTCGACGCAATGCTCGGAGTGCCACACCGCGCCGCCCAGTCATTTCATGGAGCACTTCAGCATGGTCTCCCAGCGCGCCGCCGGCTCCAAGGCGCGCGTCGAACAATGCTACGCCTGTCACACCACCGACAGCTTCAACAACATCCGCCGCCGAGGCTGGTATGATCACCATTGAGTCCGGCTGGCTCAGCGCCTTCTTCAGGCTCGCGGTGATCATCCTCGAGCTGGCGGGCACGCTGACCATCCTCAGCGGCGCGGCGCTGGCGACGATCCTGTTCGCCCTGCGGGCCCGATCGGGCGACCGGGCCAAGGCCTATGGCGCGTTCCGGTCCGCCCTCGGCCGAAGCATCCTTCTTGGCCTCGAATTCCTGGTCGCCGGCGACATCGTCAAGTCGCTCGTCATCAACCCGACCTTGGACGATCTCATCGTCCTGGCCGGTCTGGTCTTCGTGCGCACCTTCCTTAGCATCTCGCTCGGCGTCGAGATCAACGGCCACTGGCCCTGGGAGGACACGCGCATGGCCAGGGCCACGGGCCGCGAACCTTCCTCACCGCGGGTCTGACCAGACCCGCCCACCCGCCGGGAGATTGACATGCTGCAACGACGAGACCTGCTCACGGGAGCCGCCCTGTTGGCGGCCGGCGCCGCCCAGCCCGCCGCGGCGGCCGCCCAGGCCCACGACATGAAGGGCATGGACGCCATGCCCGGCATGGCGATGTCGATGAGCGACTGCATCGATCACTGCCTGGCTTCCCATCGCCGGTGCCTTGAGACCGCCGCCTACGCCCTCGGTCAAGGCGGCGCGCTCGCCGCCCCCGACCTGATCGCCATGCTCACCGACTGCGCCGAGCTGTGCCAGGCGACCGCCAACTCCATGCTCCGCGGCTCGGCCCTGCACCCGGTGCTCTGCCGCGCCTGCGCCGAAGCCTGCGACCTGTGCGCGGCGGCCTGTTCGAAACCCCGCGCCGACGCCCCGATGGCCCAGTGCGCCGAGACGTGCAGGGTGTGCGCCGCGGGCTGCCGACAGATGTCGCGCTGACCGCGCCTTCGGACCTTACGTATACGCGCGGCCGCCAATTGCGGGCATTGCAAGCGTCACGCCGTTCGAGATGCAGACGACGCCATCGGACGCGAACGTCATAAGTTGGAGATCAGAAATGATGCGCAAGATCGCAGTCGTGGCCGGCGCTGTCGGCCTTCTGGCCATGGGGACCGCCGCATTCGCCGACGGCCCCGCGCCCAAGGCCCAGACCCAGCCCGCGCCGGCCGCCTCCGCCCAGACCCCGCCGGACCACGCCCACATGCAGGGCATGGACCATGGCGGCCAGCAGATGCACGACCAGATGATGAAGGACCATCAACAGGGGATGGCGAACATGCCGGCCACGCCGCCCAAGGATCCCGCCGCCAAGAAGCCCATGAAGGGCTGCTGCATGGACAAGCCGATGGCCCCGAAAGGCAAACCCATGGCTCCCAAGGACGCCAAGGATCCCGCCATGCCCATGAAGGACATGTAACGCCCGCTCAAGCCGCGACGCGCCGAAGAACCTGCCGGGCGAGCACGCCCGGCAGGTTCTTTCACGTCCGGGCGCCGCCAGGCGATGTGACATCTACGGATATCCTCGGCCGCGCCCGCCACTAGGCTCGTCGTCACCAGCAGGGAGCCAAGCGATGTTCCACAAGGCCATCGAGACGATGCGCGCCGCGCCCTTGTTCAAGGCGCGCTACGACAACTTCATCGGCGGCGCCTGGTCGGCCCCGACCACGGGCGAGTACTTCGCCGACCACAGCCCGATCAATGGCGACCGGATCGCCGAGTTCGCCCTGTCGGGTCCGGCCGACGTGGAACTGGCGCTCGACGCCGCCCATCGCGCCAAGGCCGGCTGGGCGCGGTTGTCGCCGGCCGAGCGGTCCCGGCTGCTGAGCCGGGTCGCCGATCGCCTGGAGCAGAACCTCGACCTGCTGGCGCTCGCCGAGACGCTCGACAACGGCAAGCCGATCCGCGAGACGCGCGGCGCCGACGTGCCGCTCGCGGTCGATCACTTCCGCTATTTCGCTGGATGCATCCGGGCCGAGGAAGGCGCGATCTCGACGATCGACGCCGACACCATCGCCTACCATTTCCGCGAGCCGCTTGGCGTGGTCGGCCAGATCATTCCCTGGAACTTCCCCCTGCTGATGGCGGCCTGGAAGATCGCGCCCGCGCTGGCCGCCGGCAACTGCACGGTCATCAAGCCAGCGTCCCAGACGCCCCTGACGCTGATGATGCTCGCCGAACTCACCGCCGACATCCTGCCGCCGGGCGTGCTCAACGTCGTGACCGGGCCCGGCCGAACCGTCGGCCAGGCGATCGCCGCCAACCCGCGGATCGCCAAGGTCTCGTTCACCGGCGAGACGGTCACGGGCAAGGCGATCATGCACGCCGCGGCCGATCACCTGATCCCGCAGACGATGGAGCTCGGGGGCAAGTCGCCCAACATCTTCATGGCCGACGTCCTTGATGAGGAGGACGCCTTCTTCGACAAGGCGCTGGAAGGGTTCACGCTCTTCGCCTTCAACAAGGGCGAGGTCTGCACCTGTCCCTCGCGCGCCCTGATCCATGAATCGATCTTCGACCGGTTCATGGAGCGGGCCGTGGCCCGCGTGGCGGCGATCCGTCAGGGCGACCCGCTCGACCCCGCGACCCAGCTGGGCGCCCAGGCGTCCGAAGACCAGCTGCGCAAGATCCTCGGCTATATCGAGATCGGCAAGAACGAGGGCGCGCAATGCCTGATCGGCGGCGCGCGGGCGCTGCCCGGAGGCGAACTCGACGGGGGCTATTTCGTGCAGCCGACCGTCTTCGTCGGCGACAACAGCATGCGGATCTTCCAGGAGGAGATCTTCGGCCCAGTGTTGTCGGTGACGACCTTCAAGACCCTCGACGAGGCGATCGCGATCGCCAACGACACCCCCTATGGTCTGGGCGCCGGCGTCTGGAGCCGCAGCGGCAACACCGCCTATCGCCTCGGCCGCGCCATCGAGGCCGGACGGGTCTGGACCAACTGCTATCACCAGTATCCGGCCCACGCCGCCTTCGGCGGCTACAAGGCCTCGGGGTTCGGACGCGAGACCCACAAGGCGATGCTCGATCACTACCAGCAGACCAAGAACCTGCTCGTCTCCTACGACGAGCACGGCCTTGGTCTCTTCTGATCCCTCGCAAAGGAGCACAGCCATGGCCAAGACCATGAAGGCGGCTGTCGTCCGCCAATTCGGCGCGCCGCTGGTGATCGAGGAAGCGCCGATCCCCACGGTCGGTCCCGGACAGATCCTGGTGAAGATCGCCGCCACCGGCGTCTGTCACACCGACCTGCACGCCGCCGAGGGCGATTGGCCGGTGAAGCCGAACCCGCCCTTCATTCCTGGCCATGAAGGCGTCGGTCACGTCGCCGCTGTCGGGTCGGGCGTCACCCACGTCAAGGAGGGCGACCGGGTCGGCGTGCCGTGGCTCTACACCGCCTGCGGCCATTGCGTGCATTGCCTGGGGGGATGGGAGACCCTGTGCGAGAGCCAGCAGAACACCGGCTATTCGGTCAACGGCAGCTTCGCCGAATACGTCCTCGCCGACCCCAACTATGTCGGCCACCTGCCGGACAATGTCGGCTTTATCGACATCGCGCCGATCCTGTGCGCGGGCGTTACCGTCTACAAGGGACTGAAGGCGACCGAGGCCAAGCCGGGCGAGTGGGTCGTGGTCTCCGGCATCGGCGGCCTGGGTCACATGGCCGTGCAGTACGCCAAGGCGATGGGGCTCAACGTGGCGGCGGTCGACATCGACGACCGCAAGCTCGATCTGGCGACACGCCTTGGCGCGGCCGTGACCGTCAACGCCCGAGAGCAGGATCCCGCCGCCGCGATCAAGGCGGCGATCGGCGGCGCGCAGGGCGTCCTCGTCACCGCCGTCTCGCCCAAGGCCTTCCAGCAGGCGCTCGGCATGGTCCGGCGCGGCGGCACGGTGGCCCTCAATGGCCTGCCGCCCGGCGATTTTCCGCTGTCGATCTTCGACACCGTGCTCAACGGCGTCACCGTCCGCGGCTCGATCGTCGGCACCCGGCTCGACCTGATGGAGGCGCTGGCCTTCGCCGGCGAGGGCAAGGTTCACGCGACTGTCCACACCGAACCGCTCGAGAAGATCAACGACGTCTTCGCGCGCATGCACCACGGCGACATCGAGGGCCGCATCGTCCTCGACCTCGCCTAATCCCCCCCGCGACGAACCGCGAGCAAACCATGTTCGACAGTCCTACCTTGCCGGCCACACGGCGCCGCTTCGTCCAGGGCCTGGCGGTCAGCGGGGCGGTGGCCGGAGTTTCGCCGGCGCTGCTGGCGGGCCCCGCCGCCGCCGCGACCGCCGAATTGCGCGGGACCGAATTCGATCTCGAGATCGCCGAACTGCCGGTCAACTTCACCGGCAAGCGTCGGATCGCCACGGCGGTGAACGGCGCCGTGCCCGCCCCCGTGCTGCGATTGCGCGAGGGCGACACCGTCACCCTGCGCGTCCGCAACCGCCTCAAGGAGATGTCCAGCATCCACTGGCACGGGGTCATCCTGCCCGCCGAGATGGACGGCGTACCAGGCATCAGCTTTCCCGGGATCGCGCCCGGCGAGACCTTCACCTATCGCTTCGAGCTGCGTCAGGCGGGCACCTACTGGTATCACGCGCACACCTTGGCCGAGCAAACCGGGCTTTATGGCGCGATCATCGTCGAGCCGCGCGCGCCGACCGGACCTGCGCCCGATCGGGACTACGCCATCCTGCTGAGCGACTGGTCGGACGAACCGCCGCTGCAGATCTTCACGAACCTCAAGAAGCTGAGCAGCTACTACAATTTCGCGCAGCCGACCGCCGGAGACTTCCTCGATGATGTGAGCCGCCTGGGGGCGGGCCAGGCCCTGACGCGGCGGCGGATGTGGAACCGGTCGCGGATGAACCCGACGGACTACAGCGACGTCTCGGCCGCCACCTACACCTACCTGATGAACGGAACGCCGCCGGCCGGGAATTGGACGGGCATAGCCGCCGCCGGCGAGCGGGTTCGCCTGCGGTTCGTGGGCGCGGCGACGGCGACCTTCTTCGACGTGCGCATTCCCGGCGTCGCGATGACCGTCGTCTCGACCGACGGCCAGCCGGTGGAGCCGGTGACGGTCGAGGAGTTCCGGATCGGGCCGGGCGAGACCTACGACGTCGAGTTCACCATGGGCGACGGCGCCCGCACGATCTTCGCCCAATCGATCGACCGGACCGGCTTCGCCCGCGGCGTCATCGCCCCAGCGCCCGGCATGACGGCGCCGACGCCGGCGCTCGATGCGCGGACCTGGCTCGATCCGGTCGACATGATGGGCGCCATGGCCGCCATGGGCGGCGAACACGCCGGCCACGGCATGGCGGACACGCCCCCGAAGGCGCGTCACGCGCGCACCGAGTACGGCGCCAACACCGACATGCGCGTCGACTATCCGCGCACCAATCTCGACGATCCCGGCGCGGGCCTGCGCGAGCGGTCCTGGCGGGTGCTGACCCTGGCCGACCTTCGCACGCCCGGCGGCGATCCGGATCCTCGCGAGCCGGAGCGTGAGATCGAGTTGCACCTCACCGGCAACATGGAGCGCTTCATCTGGACGCTGGACGGGATCAAGCTGAACGATTCCCGTCCGCTCCACTTCAAGCCGAACGCGCGGCTGCGCATCGTTCTCGTCAACGACACGATGATGGCCCACCCGATGCACCTCCACGGCATGTGGAGCGATGTCGAAGGCCCGGACGGCGCGTTCCAGGTCCGCAAGCATACCGTGGTGGTCCAGCCCGCCCAGCGGATCAGCTTTCGCGTCACCGCCGACGCCATGGGGCGATGGGCCTTCCACTGTCATCTGCTCTACCACATGGCGGCCGGCATGTTCCGGGAGGTGGTCGTCGCATGACCCGTCTGGCCCTCTCGCGAGCGTCTCTGCTCGCCTTGGCTCTGAGCGTTTCGGCCGTGGCCGCGCCCGCAATCGCCCAGGACGCCCCCCATCAGCACGCCGCGCCACCGCCGCCGAGCCCGGCCCCAACGGCCTCCCCCGCGGCGCCTGCGGATCACGCGGGCATGGATATGTCCGGCATGGATATGTCCGGCGCGGGGACGCCCGCCGGCGGCATGACCATGGACATGGGACGGATGCAGGGCGGCAAGGCTCCGCCGGACGCCCGCAACTCCGACGACTATGCGGACGGCTATCGCAATTCGACGCTGCCGGGCTACGAGATGGCCGACAAGCTGTCGATCCCCAAGGTTCTCGTTGACGAACTGGAGTTCGCCAGCGGCAACGAGGGGCAGGGCGTCGGCTGGACCGTCCTCGTCACCCAGGGCCAGGACGACAGCAAGCTCTGGCTGCGCAGCCAGGGCCTCAAGAACTCCAAGGATCGCCTCGATCCGGAGAGCAGCGTCGAGGCGCTGTGGTGGCGCAGCAAGAGCCCGTTCTGGGGCACGTTGCTGGGCGTTCGTCAGGATCTCGGCAAGGGGGCGACCACTTGGCTCGCCGCCGGCGTCGAGGGCCTGGCGCCCTACTGGTTCGATGTCCAGCTGACCGGCTACGTCGGCGACGACGGCCGCCTCGGCGCCCGCGCCAAGGGCGCCTACGAGGTCCGCTTCACCAATCGCCTCATCCTGACCCCGCAGGTCGAAACCAACCTCTATTCCAAGCGCTCGACCGACCGTGAGCTCGGCGGCGGCTTCAGCAACGTCGAGCTGAGCGCTCGGCTGCGCTACGAGGTCTCGCGGAAATTCGCGCCCTATGTCGGCTTCGTCTGGGAGCGGGCGCTGGACGACACCGCCGACTTCCGACGTGCCGATCGCCAGCGCCCGGCCGAGCATCGGGTGGTTGTCGGCTTGCGATCATGGTGGTGAGGCGCTGCGCGGCGCCTTGGCGACCGGAAGACGGCCTGACGTGTTCTGCGGCGGACGATAGCCCTGGCCGGAGCCAGACGGCTGCGTCGATCCTGTTGCTTCTCGCGGTCGCGGCGGCGTCTGCGGGCCAGACCGCCGTCCTCGCCTTTCTCCCGACCCTCGTCGACGGAGGCCAGGCCGACTTGGCGCTGCGCATCCACGATGTCCATGTCGCGAGTTTGACGGCGGCCCACCCGCTGGCGGCGCTCGTCTTCGCGCCGCTCTGGGGATGGCTCGCCGACCGCATCGACTACCGGATCATTCTGCGCACGGCCCTGGTCGTCCTCGCGCTGGCGACCGCGCCGGTCGGGGCGGTCCCGCTCCCCATGCTGTATGGACTTCGCTTGCTGGCTGGGCTGTCCGCGGCCGCCATCATCCCGCTGGCGCTGCTGTCAACGAACTTCGCACCCGGTGGCCGGGACGAGCAGGCGAGGCGTTTCACCTGGCTGACGGCCTTCATGTTTCTTGGCGACCTGTTCGGCCCCCTGCTCGCCGAAGCGTCCGCGTCGCTCTTTCCCCGCACGCCGCTGTTGGTGCTCGCGCTCGTCATCGCCGTGCTGGCGCTGGCGCTGACGACCGGCATTGTGCGCTTGCCGGCCCGCTGTGCCGCCCGTCCCGAGGGACGTCGCCTGCAAGCCCCGCCGCGCGTCGTCACGCTTGTCCTCCTGCTTGTCACCATCGTCGGCGGCGGCGGACTCGCCGCCATGCATGTCAGCCTGCTCGTGACCCGCTCCGAGGGCGCGCTGAGCCGCGAGGCGATCGCCGGGATGCTCAGTCTCTGCGGGCTGGCGATGTTGGCGGCTCAGCTTTTCCACACCCGCGTCACCTGGCTGGTGACCGCGCCTCGACGCCTGGCCTGCCTCACGCTCGCGCTTCTAGCCCTGTCGCTGTTTCTCTTTCGGTTTGGAACGACCGTGGTCGAAATGGCCGGTCTCATCGCCGTCGCCGGCTGGAGCTCAGCCAGTCTTCGGCTGGTCACGAGCTTCTGGATCAGCGGCCCCATGCGGCCCTCTGGAGTCATGCTTGGGCTGCAGCATACAGCCGCGAGCCTCGGCCAGGCGCTGGCGCCCATGTCGCTCGCCGTCGTGTCACCCCATCGGCAAGCGGCCGTCGTCGAAGCGATCGGCTGGCTGTCGCTCGGTCTGCTCGCGCTTCTGCCGGCGATATGGCGCCGGACGGCGACACCGGTCCATCCAGCCGGGGAAAGGGCGTGACAGCGCCGCCACGTCCGAGAGCCGCGTCCGCCACGCGCCCAGCTTCACGCCAAGGAGTCCGCCCATGAAAATCCGCCTCGCCGCCGTTCTGCTGTTGCTCGCCTTGCCCAGCGCCGCGCTGGCGGCTGGCGACATCCTGCTCTATCGCGACCCTGGATGTGGTTGCTGCGAGGCCTGGGCCCAGGCCGTCCGTGCGAAACTGGACAGAAAGGTCATCGTCAGGGATCAGGTCGCCCGCGTGCGCCTGCAGCGCCAATCCGGCCTGCCGCCGGCGCTTTCCTCCTGCCACACCGCGATCATCGACGGTTTCGTTATCGAAGGTCATGTGCCGGTCGCCGAGGTGAAGCGTCTCCTGGCCGCCCGGCCGGCTGGCGTGAAGGGGCTCGCCGTCGGCGGCATGCCGATCGGCTCGGAGGGCATGGCGGCGCCGAGCGGGGCGCGGCAACACTACGATGTCGTGGCCTTCGGGCCGGCCGGCGCGCGGGTTTTCGCCCGCTACTGACCTCCAACGGTCAGGGCCATGGGCTGGCGTCGGGTCAATGCGCGTCGCGCGACATCCCCGACTGCCGACGCAAGGCTTCGAGCACCGCCCGGCCGATCACCGGCTTGGGGATCACCTGATCGAAGCCGGCCGCGCGCGCGCGTTGCTCGAGATCCTCGTCGTAGAAGCCGGAGATCAGGATGGCGCCGCCGCGCCAGCCCTGGCGCCGGAGATGATCCAGGAGCGTCAGGCCGTCGATGTCGGGCATCCGGTAGTCGAGGATCACGCAATCGGCTTCCCTAGCGCGCGGATCAGCCAGAAGGGCGCTCCCCGTGGTGTAGCCGCTCACCGTGTAGCCGCGGGCTCGAAGCATGAGGAGGAGGCCGCGTCGCACGCCAGGATCATCGTCGGAGACGAGGACCGTATAGCGGCGATCGCGCGGCGAGGAACTGACCGATAACATCGCGCGATGAAGGCATCCGGTTGAAAGCCTGGTGACCGTCGCATGTCCGCCGCCTCCGGGTCGCTACGTAAACGTCGCAGTCACTTGGGTTTGCGGCCCATCCCGGCGGCGAAGGCGATCCTAAGCGCCTCGGACAGGTTGCGCACGTCCAGCTTGGTCATCAGGCTGGCGCGATGCACCTCCACGGTGCGTGACGAGCATCCAAGGTCATAGGCGATGGTCTTGTTGGGATGGCCTTGGGCCAAGCCCTCCAGCACCTCGCGCTCACGAGGGGTGAGGCTGGCGATGCGCACCTGCGCGTCCGACGCCTCGATCGCGCGGACGTCGGCGTCGTCGATACGCGCGAATGCTCGCTCGACCGCATGGAGAAGAGCGGCCTTCTCGAAGGGCTTTTCGAGGAAATCCACGGCGCCGGCCTTCATCGCCTGAACCGCGACCGACACATCGCCATGACCCGTCAGCACGATGACCGGCATCTGGATGCCGCGCTCGGCCATGGCGGTCTGCACCTCCAGGCCGTCCATCGCCGGCATGCGCACGTCGAGAATGACGCAGCCCTGGGTCGTCGACCGGGCCGCCCTCAGGAACTCCACGCCCGAAGCGTAGGTCTCCACGCCAAAGCCCGCCGTCTTCAAGGCGAACCCGGCCGCGCGCCGGATCGCCTCTTCGTCGTCGACGAGGTGTATGATCCGCCTATCCCCCATAATCCTCCTCCGCCCCCGCGTGGATCAAGGTGAAATGGAACCGGGCGCCGCCACGCTCAGGCGCCTCGACCCAGATCCGCCCGCCGTGCGCTTCGATGATGGTCCGGCAGATCGAGAGCCCCAGACCCATGCCGTCGGCCTTGGTCGAGACGAACGCCGTGAAGAGCTGCTCGCCGATGTCCTCGGCGATGCCCGGCCCGCTATCCTCGACGGTGACCTCGATCAGGCCGTCGCCGCGCAGGCGCGTGGCGATTCTCAGGTCGCGGATCGGGGTGTCCGCCATCGCCTCGATGGCGTTGCGCATAAGGTTGACCAGGACCTGTTGAATCTGCACCCGATCGACGAGGACGGGCGTGGCCGCCGGATCGAAATCGAAGAAGCTGCGCACCCCCCGCTCGCGCGCGCCCACGAGCGCCAGCTGGCCGGCGTCGCCGATCACCTGCGCCAGGTCGTGCAGGCTCTTCTCGACCTCGCCGCGCGCCACGAAGTCGCGCAGGCGGCGCACGATATGGCCAGCGCGCAGGGTTTCCTGCGCGGCCTCGTCCATGACCCGGCGAAAGGTGGCGAAGGGTTCCCCCTGCTCGGCTTCCAGCATGTCGCGGATCGTCTCCAGATAGAGCGAGACGGCCGCCAGAGGCTGGTTGAGTTCATGCGCCAGGGTCGAGGCCATGGTGCCCATGGCGCTCAGCCGGGAGACATGAACCAGCTCGGCCTGAAGCGCCTTCAGCTTCAGTTCGTCCTGCTCCTTGGCGGTCAGATCGCGAATGAAGCCGGTGAACAGCCGCTGGCCGTTCTCGCCCGCCTCGCCGACCGAAAGCTCCATCGGGAAGGTCGACCCGTCACGTCGCAGCCCCACCACGACGCGGCCGACGCCGATGATCCTGCGCTCGCCGGTCTGCAGGTAGTGGTTGATGTACGCGTCGTGCCGGCCATGGTCCGGCTCGGGCATCAGACACGCGACATTGCGGCCGATCAGCTCGGCCTCGCGATAGCCGAACAGGCGCTCGGCCGCCGCGCTGAACGAGGTGATGGCGCCGGCCTCGTCGATGATGATCATCGCGTCCGGCACCGTCGCCAGGATCGATTGCAAATGCTGCTCGCGCGTTTCGATGGAGGCGCGCACCGCGGCCTCGTCGGTGATGTCGCGGGCGATGCAGGCGAAGCCGCGATGCGCGCCCGCGTCGAACAGCGGCGTGACGGTCAGGCGGGCGAGGTATTCAGCGCCGTTTTCGCAGACCCGCCAGGCCTCGCGCTCCAGCACGCCGTCGCGCAAGGCCGCGGCGAGATCCGCCCGGGGACGCCCGGCGTGGATCTCATCGGGCGGATAGAAGACATCGTGCTGCTGGCCGACGACGTGATCGGCTGACCAGCATTCGATCCGTTCGCCGCCGATATTGTAGCTCAGGACCCGTCCCGAGGCGGCAAGCAGCGTCAGGACATAGCCGCCGGCCTGGCGCAGAAACAGCCGCGCAAGCTGCTCGACGGCGGCCACGCCCGCCTCGGGGCCTTGATCCTGGTCGCGCATGCCGCCGGCTCAGGCCAGATCCGCGGCGCGCAGGCGCGGCGATGCGGCGCGAGCGCGAGCTTGGCGACACCCCGCGGGGCCGGACCGGCAGGCCGCCCGACAACGCCGCGCGCCAGCCTTCAGCCCCCACGCGCGCGGGTCCGATAGTGCATCCATGGGTCACGGTCTCGCTTGTATCCGCGGGGTCCTATCGCGTTTACGCGCGGGCCGGCCGGTCCCCTCAGAATTTCAGCGCAAAGTGCGGCCGCGCCGTTGCTTGGCGCCCGCGCGGCTTGTCGAACGCCTCGCGGCCTGTTGCCCTCTCCAGCCGCGGGTCTGAGGAGAGTACGTATTGACCCCGGCACGATCTCAGACCCTACAAGGGCTGCTGGCGAAAGGAACGCGCGGATGAACGAGACCAAGCCCACGGCGCATGGCGCCCCGGCGGCCGACCAGGTGAAGGACCCGGTCTGCGGCATGAGCGTGGACCCGGCCAAGACCGCGCACCATGCCGAGCACGCCGGCAAGCCGCACCACTTCTGCAGCGCGGGCTGCCGGGCCAAATTCATCGCCGATCCCGACCGCTATCTCGGCGCGCCGGCCGCGTCGGCCGCGTCGGCCGCGCCCGAAGGCGTCATCTGGACCTGCCCCATGCATCCGGAGATCCGCCAGGACCATCCCGGAGCCTGTCCCATCTGCGGCATGGCGCTCGAACCGGCGACGGTGACCGCCGACGCCGGTCCCAGCCATGAGCTGATCGACATGACCCGCCGCTTCTGGGTCGGTCTGGCTCTCAGCATCCCGGTGCTGATCCTCGAGATGGGCGGCCATCTATTCCCCGCGTTGCATCACATCATCCCGATGCCGGTTTCGATATGGGTCCAGTTCGCCCTGGCTACCCCGGTGGTCCTATGGGCCGGTTGGCCGTTCTTCGAGCGTGGCTGGGCCTCGCTGAAGACCCGCAACCTCAACATGTTCACGCTGATCGCCATGGGGACGGGCGTGGCCTGGATCTATAGCGTCGTCGCCACGCTCGCGCCCCAGGTCTTCCCACCCGCGTTCCAGAACACCGACGGCGTGGTGGCGGTCTATTTCGAGGCCGCGGCGGTGATCACCGTGCTGGTGCTGCTGGGCCAGGTGCTCGAACTGCGGGCGCGCGAGCGCACATCGGGCGCGATCAAGGCGCTGCTCAATCTGGCGCCCAAGACCGCGCGCCGCATCGCGGCGGACGGGTCGGAGGCGGAGGTCAGCCTCGATCTGGTGACGGTCGGCGATCGTCTGCGCGTGCGGCCCGGCGAAAAGGTCCCGGTCGACGGGGTGGTCGAGGACGGCCGTTCCTCGCTGGACGAGTCGATGGTCACCGGCGAGTCCATGCCGGTCACGAAGGCCAAGGACGACAAGGTGATCGGCGGCACGCTCAACCAGACCGGCGCGCTGGTCATCGTCGCCGACAAGGTCGGTCGCGACACCATGCTCGCCCGCATCGTCCAGATGGTCGCCGAGGCCCAGCGTTCGCGCGCGCCGATCCAGCGCATGGCCGACCAGGTCTCCGGCTGGTTCGTCCCGGTCGTCATCGGCGTGGCGGTCCTGGCCTTCATCGCCTGGAGCGTCTGGGGGCCCGAGCCGCGCTTCGCCTACGGACTCGTGGCCGCCGTCGCCGTCCTGATCATCGCCTGTCCCTGCGCGCTGGGGCTCGCCACGCCGATGTCGATCATGGTCGGCGTCGGCCGGGGCGCGGGCGTCGGCGTCCTGATCAAGAACGCCGAAGCGCTCGAGCATATTGAGAAGGTCGACACCCTGGTCGTCGACAAGACCGGCACGCTGACGGAGGGCCGCCCGGCGGTCACGCAGGTCGTGCCCGCGGCGGGGTTTGACGAGGTCGAACTGCTGCGGCTGGCCGCGTCCGTCGAACGGGCGTCCGAACATCCGCTGGCGCTGGCCATCGTCGAAGCGGCCAAGGCGCGCGGCGTCGCGGTCGCCGAGGTCAGCGATTTCGATTCCCCGACCGGGCGCGGCGCGCTGGGAACCGTCGAGGGCCGCCGCATCGTGCTCGGCAACGCCCGGTTCCTGGCCGACGAGGGCGTCGCGACCGAGGCCCTGGCGGAGCAGGCCGACGCCCTTCGCCGCGACGGGGCCACGGCGATCTTCATCGGCGTCGACGGCCGGGTCGGCGGCGCCTTCGCCATCGCCGACCCCGTCAAGGCGACCACGCCCGAAGCCTTGGCCGCCCTCAAGGCCGAAGGCATCCGGGTGGTGATGCTGACGGGCGACAACCGCACCACGGCCGAGGCGGTCGCGCGGCGTCTGGGCATCGAGGAAGTGGAAGCCGAGGTCCTGCCCGACCAGAAGAGCGCCGTCGTCGCGCGTCTCAAGCGCGAGGGGCGCGTGGTCGCCATGGCCGGAGACGGCGTCAACGACGCGCCGGCCCTCGCCGCGGCCGATGTCGGCATCGCCATGGGCTCGGGGACCGATGTGGCGATCGAGAGCGCGGGCGTCACCCTCCTCAAGGGCGACCTCAACGGCATCGTCAAGGCGCGGCGGCTGAGCCAGGCGACCATGTCCAACATCCGCCAGAACCTGGTCTTCGCCTTCATCTACAACGTCGCGGGCGTGCCCGTGGCGGCCGGCGTGCTCTATCCGCTGTTTGGCATCCTGCTCTCGCCGATCATCGCGGCCGCGGCGATGGCGCTGTCCTCGGTCAGCGTGGTCACCAACGCGCTGCGGCTCAATCGGCAGAAGATATGAGCATGCGCGCTCGTCCCGAAGCCGCCGCCCAAACCGCTCGCCGCCCCTAGGAGCCCGCCAATGCATTACAGCCGCGGAAATTATGAAGCGTTCGTCCGTCCCCGCAAGCCGGAGCGGGCCGACAGGGCGACGGCCTGGTTCGTCGGCGCGGGCCTCGCCGGCCTGGCGGGCGCGGCCTTCCTCATCAGGGACGGCGGCGTCGCGGGCCAGCGCATCACGCTTCTCGAGGAGCTGGAGCTTCCCGGCGGCGCCCTTGATGGCCTGGACGTGGCGGAAAAGGGGTTCGTCATCCGCGGCGGGCGCGAGATGGAGGCGCATTTCGAGTGCCTCTGGGATCTCTACCGCTCGATCCCCTCGCTCGAGCTCGAAGACGCCAGCGTCCTCGACGAATTCTACCGGCTCAACAAGGACGATCCGAACGTCTCGCTGCAGCGGGTCACGCAGAGCCGCGGGCAGGATGTGCCCGACAAGGCGCTGCTGACGCTGAACGACAAGGCCCAACGAGAGCTCCTCTCCGTCTTCCTGGCGACCCGCGAAGAGATGGAGAACAAGCGGATCAACGAGGTGTTCGGCCCCGATTTCCTGAAGAGCAATTTCTGGCTGTTCTGGCGTACGATGTTCGCGTTCGAGGAGTGGCATTCGGCCCTGGAGATGAAACTCTATCTCCACCGCTTCATCCACCACATCGGCCAGCTCGCCGACTTCTCGTCGCTCAAGTTCAACCGGTACAATCAATACGAGTCGATGGTCCTGCCGCTGGTCAAGTGGCTGCAGGATCAGGGCGTCCGGTTCCGCTACGGCGTTCAGGTCACCGACATCGATTTCGCGATCGACGCCGAACGCAAGCAGGCGACGCGGATCGGCTGGATCGAGAAGGGCGCCGAGGGCGGCGTCGATCTTGGCCCCGACGATCTGGTGTTCATCACCATCGGGTCGCTGACCGAAAATTCCGACAGCGGCGACCATCAGACCCCGGCCAAGCTGAATCAAGGCCCGGCGCCCGCCTGGGACCTGTGGCGGCGCATCGCGGCCAAGGACCCGGCCTTCGGACGTCCCGACGTGTTCGGGGCCCATATTGCGCAGACCAAATGGGCGTCGGCGACCATCACCACGCTCGACGCGCGTATTCCGCAGTACATCCGCAAGATCGCCAAGCGCGATCCGTTCAGCGGCAAGGTGGTCACCGCCGGCATCGTCACGGCCAAGGATTCGAGCTGGCTGCTGAGTTGGACGGTCAGCCGCCAGCCCCATTTCAAGAAGCAGCCGAAGGACCAGCTCGTGGCCTGGTTCTACGCCCTGTTCGTCGATCGGCCCGGCGACTATGTGAAAAAGCCGATGCAGGCCTGCACTGGCGAGGAGATCACCCAGGAATGGCTCTATCACCTCGGCGTCCCGGTCGAGGATATCGCCGATCTCGCGGCGAGCGGCGCCAGGACCGTGCCGGTGATGATGCCCTATATCACCGCCTTCTTCATGCCCCGCCAGGCCGGAGACCGGCCGGACGTGGTCCCGGCGGGGGCCGTCAATTTCGCCTTCATCGGCCAGTTCGCCGAGTCCAAGCAGCGCGACTGCATCTTCACCACGGAGTATTCGGTCCGCACGCCGATGGAGGCGGTCTACACGCTGCTCGATGTCGAGCGCGGCGTGCCCGAAGTGTTCAACTCGACCTATGACATTCGCACTCTGCTGGCCGCCGTCGCGCCGCTGCGGGATGGCGAGGGCATCGAGATCCCCGGCCCCGCCATCCTGCGCAAGCTGCTGCTGAAGACGCTGGAAGGCACCGAGATCGCCAAGCTGGTCGAGCGGTTTCATCTGATCGCGGACTAGCGATCGCCGGGGCGGCCGCCGCGGCGAGCGTCTAGGCTCGCGGCGGCCGTCCCATCCCCGCCGCGAAGGCGATCCGCAGGGTCTGGGCCAAGGTCTGGACGCCGAGCTTGCGTGCCAGGCTCGCGCGACAGACCTCGACCGTGCGCGAGGAGATCCCGAGATCATAGGCGATGGCCTTGTTCGCGCGCCCCTGGGCGAGACCTTCGAGGACATCCCGCTCGCGCGGCGACAGGGCCTCGACGCGGCCCTGCGCCTCGGCTTCCTCGGCCGCCCGGCCATCGGCCCGGTCGATGCGCGCGAAGCCGCGATGGAGCGCTTCGAGCAGCATGGCCTTTTCAACAGGCTTGGCCAGGAAGTCGACGGCCCCGGCCCGCATCGCCCGGACCGCCAGGGCGACATCGCCATTGCCGGTCAGCACGACGACCGGCATGTCGACGCCGATATCGGCCAGGGCGACCTGAACCTCAAGCCCGCCCAGGCCCGGCATCTGCATGTCCAGGATGACGCAGCCGATCTTGGCCTGCGTCGCGACGGCCACAAACGCCGTCCCCGACGGATAGGTCTCGACGCTGAAGCCCGTGGCGCGGAGCATGAAGCCGACCGACCGCTGGATCGTCTCCTCGTCGTCGACGATATGAACGACACGCTTGTCCCCCATGGGCCTCCTCAGGCGAACTGAGCGGGCGCCAGGCTGCAGCGGCGAATGCGGCGCCGCTTCGCGGACGCCTTGTGCGGGTTGGACCGGGGTCCAGGGTCAAGAGGCTTCGCCGTTCGCCTCCCGGCGGCTGGCCGAGGATTGGCGAACGCCGTTCACAGCAGGGCGCGCACGGCCTGGGCGATCGCCGGCGTCATGTCGATGGCGTTCGACGCATGGGCGACCGTGTTGGTGCTGACGATGCGCGCGACATGTTCGCCCAGGACCTGGGCGGCGTCGCCGGCGAACAGCGCATGCACCACGACGCAGTCCGGCGGCGCAAAACCCAGGGCCTTGAGCTGGCGGGCCGCGACGGCGAGCGTGCGGCCCGACGAGGCGATGTCGTCGACGAGCACGGCTTGGCGGCCCAGGAAGGCGCCGGCGTTGGGGATCGAGATGTCGACCTCACGATCCCCGGACCGCTGCTTTTGGCAGACCAGGAACGGCGCGTCGGCGCCGGCCGCCACCTGCGCCACCCACTGCTCGCTCTCCAGATCGGGCCCGACGATCACCGGTCGGGCGACGTTCCGCCTGATCCACGACGCCATGAGCGGCGCGGCGTGAACGAGCTGGCTGGGGATTCGGTAGATCTCCGCCAGGGCGTGATGGCGGTGCAGGTGGGGATCGACGGTCACCAGCCAGTCGAGGTGGCGCGAGAGCACCGCCGCGAAAATACGCGACGTGACCGCCTCGCCCGGATGGAAACGGGTGTCCTGGCGCATGTAGGCCAGATAGGGCGCGATCAGGCCCACCCCGCGCGCGCCAAGCTCGCGCAGCGTGTCCGCCGCGAAGAGCAGCGGCGGCAATTTCGCGTCCGGACGCTCGAGGCCGCAGACCAGGATGACATCGCGCTCGGTGACGTCGCTGTCGATCCGAAGGTAGGTCTCGCCATCTGGAAACTGGCGCTGCAGCAGGACCCCTGCCTCCGCGCCGAGCGCTGGGCCAAGGGCTTGGGCCAGGCGCTCGCCGCCGTCCAAGGCGAAGACGATCGGCGGCGTCATGGCGCCGCGATCGCGAAGATCGCCCCGTCGCTCAAGGCGAAGGCGGCCGCATAGTCCAGTTCGCCGGGGCTCTCGGCGTGAAGGGTGCACAAGGGCGACCCCGCGACGATCGACTGGCCGAGCCGGGCGTGGACCGCCACCCCGGCCGCCTTGGCCATCGGCGCGCCCGCGAGCTTGGCGACGGTCGCGAGTTTGCGGTTGTCGATGCTGGCGATCCGGCCGCTGGAGGGCGCGGTCAGGTCTCGCTGGAAGCGGGCGACCGGCGGCGAGCGCATGCCGCCTTGGGCCTGGCAGATGCGCTTGAACTTGGCCCAGGCGCGGCCGCTCTCGAGGCTTTGCCGCGCGCGCGCGAGGCCAGCGCCAGGGGCCGCCACGCCCGCCAGCTCGAACAATCCCCCGGCCAGTTCACAGGCCCTATGGGCGAGATCCTCGACGCCGGGCTCGCCTTGAAGCACGGCCAGTATGTCCAGCGCCTCCAGCGCCGGCCCGATGCCGCGTCCGATCGGCTCAGCCCCAGGGCCATACATCACCCGCGTGCGCAGGCCGAAGGCGGCGGCCACCGAGGTGAGCGCCGCCTCGAGATCCCGCGCGGCCTCCAGGCTCCGCACCTTGGCGGTCGGTCCCACAGGAACGTCGATCACCAGGTGGGTCGCGCCGGCGGCGATCTTCTTGGACAGCACCGAGGCCACCAGCTGGCCGACCGCGTCGATGTCGAGCGCCCGCTCGACGCCAATGATCACGTCGTCGGCCGGGCTCAACCGAACCGCCCCGCCCCAGGCGATGCAGCCCCCCTCGCGCGCCACCACCCGGCGGATCGCGGCGATGTCGAGGTCGACGGGCGCCAGAACCTCCATGGTGTCGGCGGTGCCGGCCGGTGAGGTGATCGCGCGCGAGGAGGTCTTGGGCATGACCAGGCCTTCGGCCGCCATGATCGAGACGATGATCGGCGTGGTGCGGTTGCCCGGCAAGCCGCCGACGCTGTGCTTGTCGACGACGATCGGCCCAGGCCAGCTCAACTGCTCGCCGACCTCGACCATGGCCTTGGTCAGTCCGATCGTCTCGGCCTGATCGAGCGGCGCCGCCGAACAGGCGGTGACGAACGCCGAGAGGTGGACGTCGCTATAGCGATGCTCGGCGATATCCGCGACGATCGCCGAAAAGGCCGCCTGGCTCAGGCGCTCTCCATAGATCCGGCGGCGCACCGCCCGCAGCGAGGCCAACGGCGGAGCGTGGGCGACCTCCACGCGGTCGCCCGCCTTGACCCCGAGCCGGGCCCATGCGGTCTCGGAAAGGCCGATCTCGCCGGGGTCTGGCGTGTCGCCCGAGCTGTGCAACAAGGACACCACCGCCTCGCGGCCGCCGGCGCGCAGGACGACCTGGGCGCGCGACCCCAGGCCCTCGGACCGGCAGACCGGGCAGTCGTGCCGCATCACCGCGATCATGTCGCCGCCAGCCGCGGTGAGCCCCATGCGACGCGCGCGCAGCGTGGCCGACGCCGGCCTCGCGTCGGCCTGCTCGTGCCTTGGGACGCTCACGCCAGCCGCCCCCAGCTGCCGAGGGTCGGGACGGTGCAAGGCCAGCCGTGTTCCTCGCCGATGCGCTTGGCCAGGACCTGCGCGCCGGCCGGCTCGCCATGGGTGACATAGACATGCCGCGGCGCCGCCTGCATGGCGCCCAGCCACCGCATGAGCTCGTCGCTGTCGGCGTGGGCCGACAGCATGGTCAGGTTCGCCACCTCGGCGTGGACGGGGACGTGTTCGCCGTGGATCTTGATCGTCCGGGCCCCCGAGACGAGCGCAGCGCCGCGCGTGCCGGCCGCCTGGAAGCCGGAGAACAGGATGAGGTTGCGCTCATCCGGGGCGAACCGCTTGAGATGGTGCACGACGCGGCCACCGGTCGCCATGCCGCTGGCCGAGATGATCACCTTGGGGGTGGCGTCCGCGGTCAGCGCCTTGGATTCCTCGACTTCGCGCACATAGTGCGCGACGCCGCACGCGGCTTCGCATGCCGCGCGGCTCAGCCTGTGTTCGTCCATGAAATCACACATCAGCCCGCTGGCGTCGATCGCCATCGGGCTGTCCAGATAGATCGGCGCATCACGCAGCCGGCCGTCCGCGCGCAGACGGGACAGATGATAGAGCAGCGATTGGACGCGACCGACCGCGAAGGCGGGGATCACCACGGTTCCCCCGCGTCGGATGCACCGTTCGATATGGTCTCCCAGCGCCCGCGACGGATCCACGCGGTCATGGCGGCGGTCGCCATAGGTGGATTCGACGATGACGTAGTCGGCCCGCGCCGGCGGTTCGGGGTCCTTGATCACCGCGTCGTCATAGCGCCCGATATCGCCCGAGAAGAGAACCGACCGGCCCTTCCAGTCGATCTCGATCGACGCCGCGCCGAGGATGTGGCCGGCGCGATGGTAGCGCGTCCTGATCCCGTCGGCGAGCGAGCGCCATTCGCCAAACCCGATGGTCTCGAACAGCCGCAGGGCCAGGCGCGCGTCGGCCTCCGTGTAGAGCGGCAGCGCCGGATCGTGGCGCGAGAAGCCGTGGCGGTTGGCGAACTCCGCGTCCTTCTCCTGGATGCGCCCGCTGTCGGCGAGCAGCAGTTGGCAAAGGGCCGCCGTGGCCGGCGTGCTGAGGACGGTCCCATCCCATCCCAGGCGGGCCATGCGTGGCAGGGCGCCCGAATGGTCGAGATGGGCGTGGGTGAGCAGCACCTGCTCGACGTCGGCCACCTCGGGCGCAAGCGGCGCCCAGTTGAGGCGGCGCAGGTCCTTGGCCCCCTGGAACAGACCGGAATCGACCACGATCCGGGTCTGGCCGTCGTCCAGCAGGTAGCGCGAGCCCGTCACCGTGCCCGACGCGCCGAGGAAGGCCACGGCAAGGCCGCCGGCCGGCCGCTCGGCAAGGTCGATGCGCGCTTCGCGTTCAAGGGCGGCCGTTCCGAAATTGCCGTGGAGCCGTTGCTTCTTCCTGTTCCTGTGCATGGGCGGCTTGCCTCTGGTGATGATGCTCGCCGCGCAGCCTTTCAGGCTCGGTCGCCGCGGGCCAATACGCAAAGGCCGCAGACATCGCCGCCTGCCTCCGGGGACCCGCGGGCGCCGCCCCCACCCGCCGCTGCGGCCTCTACCTATACTTGGCGCCCGGGTCGCGGGCCTATGATAGGGCGTCAAGGCCTGAAGTGAGCGATCCATGGATGTTCAACACCAAAAGCTGCGTCGGCGCGGAACGATCGTCCTGGTCGGGTTCCTGCTGATCGCCGGCTTCTTCCTGACCACCGAGCACGCCGCGCATGTGCTCGGCGTCTTGCCCTATCTGCTCCTACTGGCCTGTCCGCTGATGCACCTGTTCATGCACCATGGCCATGGCGCCCATCAGCACGGGCGAGAGGACGCGCCCGGCCGCATCCCGGCGGACGCGCCGGCCAATCCCAACGAACCGGTCGAGAGGCAGCGGCGATGACCCATCCCGGTTACGGCTACGGCCTCTGGGGACTGGCTTTGGTCAACGCCGCCGTCTTCATCCTGTTCGCGTTCAGCTTCTTCAAGCCCGCGACCGGCCGCGACTGGCGCAGCTTCGGCGCGTTCAGCGCCTTTATCGTCGCCCTGTTCGCCGAGATGTACGGCTTCCCCCTGACCATCTTCCTGCTCTCGGGATGGCTGCAGTCGCGTTTTCCCAGTGTCGACTGGTGGAGCCACGACGCCGGCCACCTGCTGGAGATGATGTTCGGCTGGCGGGTCAATCCCCACTTCGGACCGTTCCATATCGCCAGCTTCGTGCTGATCGGGACCGGGTTCTGGCTGATCTCGGTCGGCTGGGTGGCGCTGCACGCCCGTCAGCGCCACCGGGAGCTGGCCACCACGGGGGTCTACGCCAGGGTGCGCCATCCCCAGTACGCCGGCTTCATCCTGGTGATGCTAGGCTTCCTGCTGCAGTGGCCCACGCTGTTGACGCTGGCGATGTTCCCCGTGCTGGTGGTGATGTACGTCCGCCTGGCCCGTCACGAGGAGCAGGCGGCGCTGGCGCAGTTCGGCGACGCCTATCGCGACTACAGGGCGCGGGTTCCCGCCTTCATCCCCCGCTGGCCGTTGCGTTGACCCCCGCCATCGCCGCGGGGGCGACCGGGCGATGCTCAGCGAAGGGGCGCGAGCATGGCGCTCATCTGGTCGATCTCCTGCTGCTGGCCCTTGATGATCGTGGCGCAAAGGCTGCGGATCTCAGGATCCTTCACCGGCGCGCGTCCGCACATCAGGATCGCGCCAGCGTGATGCGGGATCATCGAGCGCAGGAACTCGCGGTCGCCGACCAGCCACTGCTGGCGAATGGCCGCAAAGCACAAGACCCCGATGACGAGGCTGGACGCGACCAAGCCGCGGTTGAGGCCCTTGCGCGGATACATCATGCCCATGAGCACGAGTTCGAGCATGACCATCGGCGCGGTCATCAGGCCGGCCATGTAGGCCTGGTTGAAGCTTGGATGGATGTTCGCGGCCCTGTCGACCATGGCGTACATCAGGACATACATGGCCAGGAACGACAGCACGGTCATGGCGGCCAGGCGCAGGTAGGGCCTGTGGTGTTGATGGTCTTTGGGCGCGTGGTGCTCGGCCATGACTGTTTTCCGCTCCTGGAGCCCGGCGCAACCACGCGCCGGGGCGAGGTTTTCCAGCGGGTTGCGATGCTCCCACAACCGGCGAACGGCGCCCCGGTTCCGCCTCTGAAAATATTCACCGCGACCGCGCCAAAGGTCGAGGGATGGTCCAGGCCGCTGCGTATTGGACCAGATGGCGGCTTTCAGGCCCCGCCTCCAAGCCGTCGCCAGTCCGCGCGCGTCGCGGCAAATCGCATTCGGGGATTGTCCGGACATGACGAGGCCGTGTGACCGCGCTAAGCTCGCCCGATGCTAAGGCATGCGCTCGCTTTCCTGGCCGCCGTGGCCCTCGCGTTCAGTCCGCTGGCGGTCAACGCCGCGCGGGCTGATTGCGACATGGCCGGCATGGACGCGATGAGCATGATCGCCATGGCCCCCGCCGGCGACGACGTGGCCCAGGCCGAGCCCTGCTGCGATCACGGCAAGACCATGTCGGCCAAGGATTGCGCCAAGGCCTGCGCGATCAGTTGCGCCCTGTCCGTTGCGGCCCCCTGCCCGGGCTCGGAGACCCCGATCGCCGTCGGCTATCGCGTCGAGACCCGCTGGTCCAACACCAGCGGCCGCACCCACCGCCTCATCCCCGAAGATCCGCCCCCCCGAACGATCGCCTAGGACCGGCCCGAGGGCCGATCCCCGCCATCGCTGGTTTCACGCCCCGGTCCTGCCGGGCGCGCGTGATCGCCCGCGCTTTCGCCGGCTGGCTTTTCGATCTTCAAGGATGACCTTCATGTCTCCCCGCCTTCCCGCGCTGGCGCTCGTCTCCGGCCTAGCTTCCGCGACGACCGTCTCGGCCGCCACGCCACGCGCCTGCGGCTATTTGCGGGCCGCCCAACCGGCCTGCCTGGCTCGCTAGCTCGGCCGGGACGGGTGGGGCCGATCCCCTGTCTTCGCCCGTCCCGTCCGGCCCCGGCGAAGCGGCTGCAAACGCTTCGCCGGGGCGCTGGCCCCTCACGGCTTCCTCCAGGATTTTCGTCTCCATGCGTATTCTCCCCCTTCTGGCCGGGCTGAGCTTGGCGAGCGTCGCCCACGCCGCGCCCCTGACCTACGCCCAGAGCCTCGACGCGGCCGCGGCCAATGCGCCGGCGCTGCGCGCCGCGGCCCTGCAGGTCGAGGCCGCCAAGGCCTCGGCCAAGGCGGCCGGCGCCCTGCCCGATCCCAAGCTCGCCGTCGGCCTCGACAACTTCCCGGTCTCGGGGCCGCCGGCCGGCCGGTTCGGAACCGACGAGATGACCATGGGCAAGGTCGGCTTCAGCCAGGACATGCCCAGCGCCGCCAAGCGCCAGGCGCGGATCGGCCGGGCGCAGGCCGACATCGTCGCGGCCGGGGCCGAGGGCGCGGTCGAGGCCCGCCAGGTCCGGGTCGCCACGGCGCTGGCCTGGATCGAACTGCTCTACGCCCAGCGCAAGCTCGCCGCCCTGGACGGGGTGGTCGCCCAGCTGGCTCCCCTGTGGAGCGCCGCCCCGTCCGGCGTCGCGTCCGGACGCTCGCGGCCCGCCCAGGCGCTGGAGGCCGCGCAGATGCGCGCGGCCCTGGCGGATCGCCGCAGCGAGGCGGTCTCGGCCCTGGGGAGGGCCCGTGCGGCCCTGACCCGCTGGACCGGAGATCCCGACCCCGAGGCGCTCGGTCCGGCGCCCGACCTCGATCTCCCCCCCGCCAGTCTTCGGGCCGCGATCGACCGCCATCCCGCCGTGCTGGCCAAGGACGCCGCCGCCCGCCAAGCCCAGGCCGACGTCGCCCTGGCCAAGGCCGACAAGCAGCCCGACTGGAGCTGGGAAGTGGCCTACCAGCGCCGCGACCCGATGTTCGGCGACATGGTCTCGGCCGGGGTCAGCATCAGCCTGCCGCTGTGGGGCAAGAGCCGCCAGGATCCGATGATCGCCGCGCGCACCGCCAGCGCCGGCCGCGCCGACGCCCAGCGCGAGGACGCCCGCCGAGCGCTGAGCGCCCAGCTCGAGGCCGATCTGGCCGACCACGTCATGCATCACGAGCAATGGCTGCGGGCCCGCGACACGCTGCTGCCGCTGGCCAAGCAGCGGGCCCAGCTGGAGACCGCCGCCTATGGCTCCGGCGCGGCCGGTTTGCCCGACGTGCTGATCGCCTTCTCGAGCCTGGCCGAGGCCCAGCTCACCACCCTAGATCGCGAGGCCGCCGTCGCCATCGACGCCGCCCGCCTGACCCTCACCTACGGAAGCGACGATCAATGACCCCCTCCCCCTCGATGAAGGCCCTGCTCGGCGCCGGCGCCGCCCTGGTCGTGCTGGCCGGGGCCGGCGGCTATGGCCTGGCCCGCCTGACCGCCAAGCCGCCGATGCCGGCGACCTCGGCCGACAGCCGCAAGGTGCTCTACTGGTACGACCCGATGGTCCCGGCCCAGCACTTCGACAAGCCGGGCAAGTCGCCGTTCATGGACATGCCGCTGACGCCCAAATACGCCGGCGAGGCCGAAACCAGTGGTCCGGCGGCGGGGGTGCGGATCGACCCCTCGGCCGCCCAGAACCTCGGCTTCCGGCTGGCGACCGTGGAGGAAGGCGCGCTTTCCAGCGGCCTGACCGCCACCGGGATCGTCGACTTCAACCAGCGTGACGTCGCCGTCGTCCAGGCCCGCAGCGGCGGTTTCGTGCAGCGGGTTTATGGCCGCGCGCCGGGCGACGTGATCGCCGCCGGCGCGCCGCTGGCCGACCTGTTGGTTCCCGAATGGGGCGGCGCCCAGGCCGAATATCTGGCGGTCCGGCGCACCGGAGACGCGGCCCTGAGCGCCGCCGCCCGCCAGCGCCTGCGCCTCTTGGGCATGCCCGACGGCGTGGTCGCCGGTCTCGACCGAGACGGGCGGCCGCGCACCACGATCACCATCACCGCGCCGCTCGGCGGGGTCGTTTCCAAGCTCGACGTGCGCGCCGGCATGACCGTGGGCGCGGGCCAGACCCTGGCCGAGATCAACGGCCTCTCGAGGGTCTGGGTCACGGCCGCCGTGCCCGAGGCGCAGGCCGGGCAGCTGCGTCCGGGCCAGGGCGTTGGCGTCACCCTGGCGGCCTATCCGGGCGAGACCCTGCGCGGGACGGTCCAGGCCGTGCTCCCGCAGGCCCAGGGCGACAGCCGCACCTTGCAGGCGCGGATCGAACTGGCCAACCGCGACGGCCGCCTCAAGCCTGGCCTGTTCGCCACCATCGCCTTCGACGCGGCGACGCGGACCGCCCTGCTGATCCCGTCCGAGGCGGTGATCCGCACCGGGGCGCGCGACGTGGTGATGCTGGCCGCCGACGGCGGCCGCTACCAGGCCGTCGAGGTCCGGACCGGGCGCGAAGCTGGCGGCCGGACGGAAGTCCTGGCTGGGCTGTCTTCTGGTCAGAAGGTCATCGCGTCGGGCCAGTTCCTGATCGACTCCGAGGCCAGCTTGGCAGGCTTGCAGGTTCAGCCGCTTCCGGCGTCGGGTCCTTCGACCTCGCCGAGCGACATGACCATGGCCAAGCCCACGGCGGCGGCCAAGCCGGCCCTGGCCGAAGCCACCGGCCGCGTCGAGCAGGTGACCCCGGACGGCGTCACCCTCTCGCACGGCCCCGTGCCGGCCATCGGCTGGCCGGCCATGACCATGACCTTCCGCGCCGACCCGAGGCTGCTGAAGGGCGTGAAGGCCGGCGACCAGGTCCGCTTCGCCTTCGACCCGCCGCCGGCCGACCCGATCATCCGGCGCATCGCCAAGATCGGCGGTGGCGCATGATCGCCGCCCTGATCCGCTGGTCGGTCGCCAACCGCTTCTTCGTGCTGCTGGGCGCCCTGGCGCTGATCGTGGCCGGCGGCCTGGCGGTGCGGTCGACCTCGATCGACGCCCTGCCCGATCTCTCCGACACCCAGGTGATCATCCGCACCAGCTATCCGGGCCAGGCCCCGCAGCTGGTCGAGAACCAGGTCACCTATCCGCTGGCCACCACCATGCTCTCGGTCCCTGGCGCCAAGACCGTGCGCGGCTATTCGTTCTTCGGCGACAGCTTCGTCTATGTGATCTTCGACGACAAGACCGACCTCTACTGGGCCCGCTCGCGGGTCCTGGAGTACCTCAATCAGGTCCAGGGCCGTCTTCCGGAGAGCGCCCGTCCGGCCCTGGGTCCTGACGCCACCGGGGTGGGCTGGGTCTACGAGTACGCCCTAGTCGACAAGACCGGCGGCCACGACCTCAGCCAGCTGCGATCGATCCAGGACTGGTTCCTGCGCTATGAGCTGAAGACCCTACCGGGCGTGGCCGAGGTCTCGGCGATCGGCGGCATGGTCCGCCAGTACCAGGTGGTGCTCGACCCGCAGAAGCTGGCCAGCTTCGGGGTCACGCACCAACAGGTTGTCGCCGCGCTGAAAGGCGCCAACGCCGAGACCGGCGGCTCGGTGCTGGAGCTGGGCGAGGCCGAATACATGGTCCGCGCCACCGGCTATCTGAAGACGATCGAGGACTTCCAGGCCGTGCCGCTGAAGACGGCGGCCGGCGGCGTCCCAGTGCGCCTCGGCGACGTGGCCACGATCCAGGTCGGCCCGGAAATGCGGCGCGGCGTCGCCGAACTCAACGGCCAGGGCGAGGTCGCCGGCGGCGTGGTGATCCTGCGCTCCGGCGAGAACGCCCGCACGACCATCGCGGCGGTGAAGGCCAAGCTGGCCGAGCTGAAGAAGAGCCTGCCGCCCGGCGTCGAGGTCGTCACCACCTATGACCGCTCGGGCCTGATCGACCGCGCCGTTCACAACCTGACCGGCAAGCTCGTCGAGGAGTTCCTGGTCGTGGCCCTGGTCTGCGCCCTCTTCCTGGGCCATCTGCGCTCGGCCCTGGTGGCGATCATCTCGCTGCCGCTGGGCGTCCTGGCCGCTTTCCTGGTGATGAAGAGCCAGGGCGTGGACGCCAACATTATGTCGCTGGGCGGCATCGCTATCGCCATCGGGGCCATGGTCGATGCGGCCGTGGTGATGATCGAGAACGCCCACAAGAAGCTCGAGCGCTGGGCGCACGATCATCCCGGCGAGACCCTAAACGGCAAGACCCGCTGGTCGGTGATCACGGAGGCCGCCGCCGAGGTCGGGCCGGCGCTGTTCTTCAGCCTCCTGATCATCACTCTATCGTTCATCCCGGTCTTCACCCTGCAGGCGCAGGAAGGCCGGCTCTTCCGCCCCCTGGCCTTCACCAAGACCTACGCCATGGCGGCGGCGGCGATCCTGTCGGTGACCCTGATCCCGGTGCTGATGGGCTATCTGATCCGCGGGCGCATCCCCGACGAGGCGGCCAACCCGATCAACCGCGTGCTGACGGCGGCCTATCGGCCGCTGCTGGACCGGGTGATGCGCCGCCCCAGGACCACCCTGGTCGTCGCCCTGCTCGCTTTCGCGACCACGGCCTGGCCGCTGGCCCATCTGGGCGGCGAGTTCATGCCCAGCATGGATGAAGGCGACCTGCTCTACATGCCCTCGGCCCTGCCAGGCCTGTCGGCGGCCAAGGCCGGCCAACTGCTCCAGCAGACCGACCGGATGATTAAGACGGTGCCGGAAGTCGAGAGCGTGTTCGGCAAGGCCGGCCGGGCCGAAAGCGCCACCGATCCGGCCCCGCTGGAGATGTTCGAGACGACGATCCGCTTCAAGCCGCGCGACCAGTGGCGGCCCGGCATGACGCCCGACAAGCTGGTGGCCGAACTCGACCAGCGCGTTCGCGTACCCGGCCTGACCAATGTCTGGGTCCCGCCGATCCGCAACCGCATCGACATGCTGGCCACCGGCATCAAGAGCCCGATCGGGGTCAAGGTGTCGGGGGGCAACCTCACCGACCTCGACCGCATCGCCCGCGAGGTCGAGGTGGTGGCCAAGGACGTGCCCGGCGTCAGCTCGGCCCTGGCCGAGCGCCTGACCGGCGGGCGCTATGTCGACGTCCGCATCGACCGCGCCGCCGCCGCGCGGTTCGGGCTCAACATCGACGATATCCAGTCGATCGTCTCGGGCGCGATCGGCGGCGAGACCATCGGCCAGACGGTCGAGGGCCTGGCCCGCTATCCGATCAGCGTCCGCTATCCCCGCGAGCTGCGCGATAGCCTGGAGGGACTGCGCGCCCTTCCGGTGCTCACGCCAGGCGGCGCTCAGATCACCTTGGGAACCGTCGCCAATGTTGAGATCGCCGATGGCCCGCCGATGTTGAAGAGCGAGAACGGCCGGCCGACGACCTGGGTCTATGTCGACGTGCGGGGCCGGGACCTGGCCTCGGTGGTCGGCGATTTGCGCCAGGCCGTGGGCGAGAGGGTCAAGCTCTCGCCGGGCGTCAGCCTCTCCTATTCGGGCCAGTTCGAATATCTGCAGCGCGCCGCCGACCGGCTGAAGATCGTCGTGCCGGCCACCCTGCTGATCATCTTCGTCCTGCTCTACGTGATCTTCCGCCGCTTCGACGAAGCGGGGCTGATCATGGCCACCCTGCCGTTCGCCCTGACCGGCGGGATCTGGACGCTCTACCTGGCGGGGTTCCACCAGTCGGTGGCCACTGGCGTCGGCTTCATCGCCCTGGCCGGGGTCTCGGCCGAGTTCGGGGTGGTGATGCTGATCTATCTCAAGCACGCCATGGACGCCCTGGGCCCGAACCCGGCGCCCGACCAGGTCGAGTCTGCGGTGCGCGAAGGCGCCCTGCTGCGGGTGCGGCCCAAGGCCATGACCGTGGCGGTGATCCTGGCAGGCCTGGCGCCGATCCTCTGGGGCCACGGCGCGGGCTCGGAGGTCATGAGCCGCATCGCCGCCCCGATGATCGGCGGCATGCTCACAGCGCCCCTGCTGTCGATGTTCGTGATCCCGGCCGGATACCTGCTGCTGCGTCGCCGGCAAGCCCGAACCGCCGTTTCCGCTTCCACCTCAGCCTAAGGAGATACGCTGATGAAGACCCTGTCCCTGACCCTCGCCGCCCTGGTGGCGATGACCGGCCTGGCCGCGTGTGATCGCAAGACTGAAGCGCCGGCGGCCCCAGCCGCCTCAGCCCCGGCGGCGGGCAACGACATGGCCGGCATGGACATGGCGCCGGCCGACAAGATGGCCAAGGGCGTCGGCGTCGTGAAGGCGATCGACAAGACCGCCGGCACGATCACGCTCGACCACGAGGCGATCCCGGAAGCCGGTTGGCCGGCCATGACCATGGGTTTCAAGATCGCCCCGGGCCTGTTGGAAGGCGTCGCCGTCGGCGACCAGGTCGCCTTCGACCTGAAGCTTCATGATGGTTCTGGCGAAGTGACGGCGATCCGTCGGCAATAGGCCCCACCGGACGGGCGCGGACCAAGGTTCGCGCTTGTCCGGTAGACCGGGGAGACCAGGATTGGCCGACGGTCCGGTCCCGCCTCAGCCGGCCGGTGCGCTTAGCGTCAGAATGAGCGGACACCCCGGATCTTGCCCCTCGTCGCAGGCCCTCACGGACGCGGCCAATACCTGCTCCATTCGCTGAAGGTCGACGATCCGCGAGCGCACATCGCCAAGATGGGCCGCGGCCAGGTCACGAACCTCGGCGCAGGCGGACTGCCCGCCAGCGGCCAGATTCAGCAAAGCGCGGACCTCGTCGAGTTTGAAGCCCAACTCCCTTGCCCTGCGCACAAAGCTCAGCCGGCCTACGTCCTGCGCGCCATAGCTCCGATACCGTCCGCGTCGCGGCGGCGCGGAGATCAACCCGATCCGTTCGTAGTAGCGGATCGTCTCGATGTTGCAGCCGGTGCGGCGAGAAAGTTCGCCGATCTGGAGAGCGTGATCAGTCATGTCCGCCTTGGATTAGGGCTTGAGTCTGTAGTGACTACAGATGGCATGCTCGTCGGTGTCGGACCAGGAGGTGACAGGATGACGGTGCGAAACGGCCCAGGAGCGCGGCCCGGCGGAAGGGATGAACGCCCCGCCGAAACGGCCCTGACATGGGCGGCCCTGGCCACGGCGGCGGGCGCGGTTTTCGCCTGGGCCGCCTGTTGCATCCTGCCGATGTCCCTGGCTCTGGCCGGACTGGGCCTTGGCGGGCTTGGCTGGGTAGCGGGTCAACGCAGCTGGATCACGATCCTTGCGATCGCCGCCATCGGCGCCGGCTGGGTCATGACTTGGCGGCGGGCGCGCACGTGCCGAACCGACGGGTCATGCGCCGCGCCGTCGAAACTCCAAGTGAGTCTGCTTGGAGCAGCCACGCTCCTCCTCGGTCTTGCTTTGATTTGGCGACCGATCATCGAGCCTTGGGCTTTGGCCCTAATCCGGAACGCACGCGGATGAACACCATGCGGATCGAACCAACGTCCACCTTGACCTGTCCCGAGTGCGGACACCGCGCGACCGAGACCATGCCGACCGACGCCTGCCAGTACTTCTACGACTGCCTGGGATGCGGCGCCGTGCTCAAGCCCAAGCCAGGCGATTGCTGCGTCTATTGCTCCTATGGCGACGTGGCCTGTCCGCCGATTCAGCAGGGCGGCGGCTGTTGCGGGTGACCGCGGGTCGGGCCTAGGCCGCCGCATCCTTGCGGCCGCCCGACCGGTTCCAGAAAAATCCGACAACGAGAATGGCGATGGTCATCGCCTGAGCGGCGACGCCCTCGATCGTCGGGAAGAAGCCCAGCAGCTCGACGCGCGGCAAGGCCAGCGGATGCAGGTCGAGCAGACCCGCCTCCTGCAGACCGGCCACACCCTTGCCGGCCAGGACGACCGCCAAGATAGCCATCAGGATCGCGCTGTACTCGAAGAACTTCCCGATCGGCAGGCGCTTGGAGAAACGCAGCATCGCCCAGGCGATGGCGGCCAGCACGACGACGGCGCAGCCGACGCCAGCCAGCACCGCGCCGGCCCCGCCCTGGGTCCAGAGCGCCGTCAGGAAGAGGATGGTCTCGAAGACCTCGCGATAGACGACCACGAAGGCCAGCAGGAACAGGAACCAGGCCGATTGCTTGGAAAGCGCGTGCGACAGCTTCTCGCGGATATAGACCTGCCAGGCGTCGGCCTGGGCCTTGCCGTGCATCCAAAGGCCGACGGAGATCAAAACCGCGGCGGCGATCACCGAACCGAAACCCTCGGTCATTTCGCGACTGGCGCCGCTGATCGAGATGAAGAAGGTCGCGACCGCCCAGGTCAGGCCACCAGCCGCCAGGGCCGCGATCCAGCCGCCGTGGACGTAAGGCAGGACGTCGGTGCGTTCGGCCTTGCGCAGGAAGGCGATCATGGCGACCACGATCAGCAGGGCTTCCAGGCCCTCGCGCAGCAGGATGGTGAAGGCGCCGGCGAAGCTCGACAGACCGCTGGCCTTCTCCGGGGCCAGGGCCCGGCCGGCGGCGGCGAACAGGGCGTCCAGGCGCGCGATCTGGGCGCGGACCTCACTGGCCGGCGCGGCCTTGCCGATCGCGCCGCGCACATCGCCCATCGCGCCCTCGATCCGCCGCATCAAGGCCGGATCGCGCGCGCCTAGTGACGGCTCGACCGGCTCGAAGCCGTCGAGATAGGCGGCCAGGGCGAGATCGGCGGCGGCCTTTCGGTCGCCAGCCTCGTAGGCCTTGAGGCTGGCCGCCAGCTTCTGTCGGGCGACGTCGAGCGAGCCGCCGCCCGAGCGGGTGACGACTTCGGGATGGCGGCGCAGATAGGCGGTCAGGGCCCGGGCCTTGGTCTCCCCCACGGCTGTTGCGAGGGCGGCGGGCGTGGTCTGGGTCAGGGTTTGCAGGTCGGGGAAGCGGGCGCGGACGGCGGCGTCCTCGTTCCAGATCTTCTCGCCCGCGGCAGCTTCGGCGTCGCTGAAAGCGAAGCGCCCGACATAGAAGGCCAGGTCCCAGCGGTCGTCAGACGGCAGGTGGGCGTAGCTGGCCATGGCGGTACCGTCGAGGCCCTGCTGGATGACCTGGTAGAGGCCAAAGACGCTGCGCTGGCGGGCGCGCTCGGCGTCGGCGAAGGCGATCGGCGGCGGGTCCAGGCCGACGGCGTTCGGACCGTCGGCCTTGCCCGTCTCGCCGTGGCAGGCCGCGCAGTTCTCGGCATAGAGGGCCGCGCCGCGCGCCAGGTCCGGCGCGCGCTTGGGCGCCAGCGGCGTCGGATAGGCGGCCAGAAGGTCGTTGGCCAGGGCATGGGCCTTCGCCGAGACCACGGCCGGCTCCTGCTTGGCGGCGATCGTGGCCTGAAGGCTCTCGGCCTTGGCCAGCAAATCCGGCTGGGCCTTGGTGGCCGGCAGGCCGGCGATGCGCTCGCGCACCTGGCCGGCGAATTCGTTCATCTCGGCATATTCGGACGGGCTGATGACCTTGCCGTCCTTCACCGCCCCGGCGTAGTCGACCGACAGGTAGTCGAGCAGTCGCCATGCGGTCTGGGACGAGCTGGCCTCCTGGGCCGTCGCGACGCCCGCGCCACCCGCCAGGACCAGGATCACGATCATCAGCCCAGAGATGGCCCGCCCCACGGCGTTAAGAACAGTAGTCATTATCACTCCGGTGGCGTGGCGATCGGCAGGCTGGAAACGGTACGGGCGACAGGAAGGGAAGCGCGGAGCCGCGAAGGCCGCCACGATGAAGCTTCATGCATCCTATAGCCACTGGAGGAGCAAGCGGAAATTATCTCCGATCGACTGATCGCGGCTTAGCGCACCGGGAATGGGGCCAGATTTTAGTTACGGAGATGACCAAGATCGGCGGCATGGAGCGTGGCGCGGTCCAGTTGGACAGCTCTCCGACAAGCCCGAGATCGAGTGGCGGCCGTGACCGGCGCACGCCAAGTTTGGCCGCGAACACGCACTCGGCGCTATGAAGGCGGACGTCGCTCTTGGTGATTGACCCCGATTGAGGCGATGTTCCGCAGGCCCTCAACATCGTCCGTGAGTCCCGTAAATGCATTGCTCAGAGGAGACCCGCCGAGCGTTATTGGCCAGAATGGGATCAATGGCGTTCGCGACGGGCGCAACGTTAGCGGTCGCGAAGAAGGCGACGAGCGCGACGGTCGCCCGGAACCCCAAAACGCTCTGGTCGACCCTCCTTCCGGATCCCGATGCCGTGATGGTCGGCGGGACTGTACAGGGCGAGCGCCTCAGGATTTTGATCGATACAGGCTCGGCTATGACCGTCGTCGATGCCGCGCTTGCCAAGCGGCTGGGCTTGGCTTCAACGGGCGCCCGCAGCGTTCGCGGCGATGTCGGGTCGGTCACGCTGGGCGCGGGTAGCGACCTCAGTCTCGATCTTGGCGGGACGCATTTCGCCGTCGAGCGATATTTGGTCACCGATTTCGCGCCAATTTTTGGAGCCGATGGTGGCTCGCCCAATGTTATCCTTGGGATCGACGCGCTTAGAGACGCCATTCTCGCGATCGATTTTACAGCCCGCCGCCTCGCATTCCTCCCCCGCGACGCCTTCCGGCCATGGCCGGGCGCGGAACGCTTTGCGGTCACCAAGAGCTTGCGCGGGCAGCTCTCTCTCCCGATCGTCCTGGAGGGACACGACCCGGTCGCCGCGGCGATTGACCTGGGCAGTTCCAATCCTCTCACCGTCACGCCGGCCTTGGCGGAGGCGCAAACCTTGATGCGTGGCCGGAGAATTTCATCGGCGGCGACGGGGGGGATCGACGGGCTGTCCATCAGCCGCACTATTTCGGTAGCGACGCTCCGGGTCGGACGCAGCCTGATCAACGATGTTCCCTGCGAGGTGTTGGCGAAGACCGACCCCACCCTTGTCGTCGCCAAGCTGGGCCTTCCCGTTTTCGAGCGATTTCTATTTGCTCTGGATGTCGCGGGCCAAGCCCTTTGGCTGAAACCCGAGGCACGTCGATTGGCGACGCCGTTTAGGCGGGATTTGTCTGGCCTGGGCCTCGCTGTGGAGTCTGGTCATCTGCGCGTCGTCCATGTCGCCCAGGGTGGGCCGGCCGCCTTGGCCGGGTGGCGCGAGGGCGAGATCGTTGTCGCCGTGGATGGCGTGCCAATCGGCCCGCGTTACGCATCGAGCGGTTTGGCTCAATGGCGCTACGGGCCGGCGGGAGGCAAGGCCGTGCTCTCGCTGTCGGATGGATCTACACGCACGCTGGTGCTGCGACGCTACTATTAAGGCTCGAGCAAGTCGCGCTGCCCGGCAACGCTGTTCTACGGCGCCTCGCACCAGGATCAGCGTAGCAGGTTCGCGCAGGTGTCGAAGATCGCCCAGCAGTAGGCGCCTAGGGTGGGCAACGCGGTGACGGCGATTCCAAAGGCCCGCGCGCCCGCGCCGCGCGGATAGCCGCGGAGGAACGTGCTCCTTCCGACGCTGAAGAGGACGACCGCTCCCACGATGTAAGCCAGGGCGGCTTCGCCCTTGGCCGTCGCGAGCGCCAAGAGGCCAACGCTAGTCACGAAGGCCTGCTCAAGGGTGTTTCGAAGGAACGCGGCGGGAATGGCCAAGCGCGCGCTTGGCCGGCTGAAGGCGGACCCGGCGTTGTCGGCGGCCGATACAAACCGCACGTGCGCCACCCTCTGCACGGCCAGCAGCACCCAAAAGCCGACCACCAGATTGGCCCGCAGGCCAAAGGCGATGCGTTCGGCCAGAGACGTCGGGAATTCGAAGAGCCGGGGCAGGCCGAGACACGCCAGTGTGAGGACCGGGACGCATACGGCAAAAGCGAAGGCGGCCTGTCTGCGAACTCGTCCCTGTTCAGTCACCAGATCGATCTGAGGCGGCGCCATCTCCTCCGTCATTTGGGCGCCTTGGTGCGCCGCGCCCATAGACGATAGGTATCGCCGAAGATTTCGGGATGCTTCATCTCGTGGAGATGAAGGCGCCGGAGGTCGCGCATCGAGTCGGATGATCGATTTTCGGCGCGGTAGCGGGTTCGATCTGCCTGATGCCCGAACTGCACGCCGAGAAACTCCAGGCCCGCTGAATCCAGAAGCTCGCCAATCTGGGGCAACGTGAAACGATGCTCTTCCACATGAAAGAGTAGGTCTCGGCAATCAGATAACGTCCAGAAATCCGAGGCCGGGCTCACCACGCTCTGCAGCTGGGCGGGCGCGCCCGCCAGCATCAGTTCACGCCGTAGAGCGCGAATCCCCTCCGCCGAGTTCGCGTACTGTCCATGGGCGATGTGGCGTCGCGCCTCGACAACGGCGCGCCGGCCGATCTCGCTGTAGAGCCCAAGGAAAATAAGGCCCTGCGGTTTCAACAGCCCTGAGAGCACCTTCAGACCTCGCACCGGCTCGGCCATATGGTGAATGACGCCAAAGCTGTCGATCAGATCAAACCGCTGGCTTAGGGCGGTGAGGTCAAGAATGTCGGCTTGAAGGTGTTCAACCTCGATCCCGTATTCTCGGCTCTTGCGCATGGCGTAGCCAAGGCTGGCGCCGCTTAAGTCAACCGCTAGGATCGAAGCGTTACGGTAGGTGCTCGTCACGCGCAGTGTTTCCAGTCCCGTGCCGCACCCAGCGACGAGCACTTGGGGTGCGTCGGTCTCGGGAATTTCCCGCGTTGCGAGCTCAGGCAATGCGGCCTGAACAGCCTCCCGGAACGGCAACGGCGCACCCAGACCGCAGCGCGTCCAGCGCGGATATGAGTTCTCTTCGTATTGCTGCTGCACGGCGATCGAGATGCTGTCGACCATGGGCTTCAGCAGGGGCAGGGTTGAGCGAAGGCGCGCCTCCTCGGCAGGTTCGGTCAGTTGTTCTCGGAGGAGATCGGCCAACGCCGGGAGATCAACGGCCTGAAGTCGCGACGAGAGCGGGGTGGAGGCAAGCGGGCGATACGCCGCCACCAGGGCGATCCTCGCGGCCGCCCCCGCCCCGAATTCGGGGTCTCCGTGTTCAAGCTGGGCGATCAGAGAATCAACGCGACTCTGCTCTTCGGCGCTAGCGAAATAGACGTATTCGTTGAGAAACGCCTGTCGCGCGATCGCGACAATGAGGCCAAGCTCCTCTTCCAGGCTTGCAGGCTCGTCGTTGGCGATGGCCAATAGATCAGCTCGCAGCTGAACGAGCAGAAGCTCCACTGCCGCGTTCGGAATTGGCGCAGATGCAAGGAGGCTTCGAAACAGCGGATCCTGGACGAAGCGGGAGGCGGCATCACTTTTTTCCTCAAGCGTGCGTGTCAGCGCTCGCGGTTCAGCAGCGACCGCATTGAGGAGATCGTCGATCTCCGCATCTTGACGGATGACCGCTAAGGCCGCGGTCGCCAAATTCCGTGGGTTCACGTCCGTTCGTTCGAAAAGGCGGCATAGAACATCACGGAAGGCAGGGGTCGCGGGCGCCACTCGAGTATGGCGAAGGGCGCCTGCAAGCCGCCGCCAGTGCTCGTCGTCCCCAGGCGCGATGTCGACGGCCTGAGCCAGCACGTCGAAGGCTTGCAGCCCTTGGCCAATCTGCAGCAGCGCAACGCCGAGATTGGCGAGGAGGACGGGCCGCATGGGATGGCCGACGGGCGCGTTGACACAGCCTGTCTCGAAGCGGGACGCGGCCAAGCTCGGATCACCGTTTTGCAACGCCAGGAGCCCATACCCGCTGAGCGCGCCAGGCAGGGTTGGCGATAGACGCAGGGCGGCTTGGTAGCTGCGCTCGGCATGAACCCCCTGTCGCATGATCCTGAAGGCGTCGCCTGCGGCAGCGTGGGCTTCTGCAAAGTCCGGCTTCAACACCGCGGCGCGCTGGAAGAATTTCGCCGCTGTCGGATAGGCGTGTAGGCGCCTGTGCGCCTCTCCGAGATTGAACTGGATGAACGGGTTTCGAGGTTGACCGGCAGCCGCCCGCTCGAACCACACCAGCGCATCATCGACCGGACCAGTGTTCATGGCCACGGTTCCAAGGACGTTCAGCGCCGAGGAATCCTTTGGCGTGACGGCGAGGACCCGCTGGGCATGAATTTGCGCTTGGCGCCATTGCCCCCCATTCACAAGCGCGACCGCACGTTGCAGGTCCGACATTACTTGGGCTGACGGGCGGTGCAGCAGATGTGGCGGCTGCCGGCTCATGAGCGGCTAGACCGGCTGAGGCGTCTGCGCCTCGCGCAGATCGGCGCGCGCATCGCGGATAATCGACCAGGCCGACTGCAGGAAGAGCCCGCCGATGACGACCGCCACCACAAGGTCCGGCCAAGCCGCCTTGGTCCAGAAAACCAAGCCCGCGGCGACAACAACCGCGAGGTTGCCCAAGGCGTCGTTGCGCGAGAAGAGCCAGACCGCGCGGACGTTGGCGTCGCCCTTCCGATGCGGGATCAGGATCAACGCAGCGGCGACGTTCGCTACCAGCGCCACGGCCCCAAAGAGGCCCATGAGTTCGGCTTCAGGCTGGTTCAAGACCAGGACGCGGTAGCCTGTATTCAGGAGCACGCCCAGACCAAGCAACGCCAGAAAGTAACCCTGGATCAGGGCGGACTTGGCTCGCCACGCGAGGGACCATCCAATCGCCAGCAGGCCCAAGAAGCTGATCAGACCGTCGCCAACGAAGTCCAGGGCATCGGCCTTCAGCGCCTGAGACCGTGCGATAAACCCGGCGATGATCTCCACCAGCCCGTAGCCAACATTGATCAGGACGACGCCCCAAAGGGCCCGTCGGTAAGAGGGGGTGACATGACTGACCGCTTTGGCGCTTTGGCGTTGGTCGTCGTCCGCGACGGCCTCTTCGCGATCCAGTTGGTAGCCGAGCCCGTTCACGGTCGCCTCGATCTCGGACGCGCGTCGCTCCACCCCGTCGACTTGCAGGGTCATCATCGACGAAGCGATCGATACGCGCGCCGTTTCCACGCCAGGAAGTTTTGACACCGCCGACTGGATCTTCTCGGCGCAGCTCGAGCAGTCCATTCCAGTGACCCGGTAGCGAAGTGTTTCGGCGACCGCCGTCGTGTTGGGCATGCACATCCTCCTCTTGGCCAAGACCTTACTTGCTCAAGTCACTAGAGGATCAAGTCGTTGCAGGCGGTTATTCGCCCTCCAGGTCATGTGGTTCGGGCGCGGTCGCCATGCGGCGATGGGATCTTAAGAGCCCATCACGCAGGACAGCTACGACACGGCGCCCGTTGAGGGGGACGAGGATCGCCGCTAGGCCCAGATAGGTCCAAGCCAGGATTGTTAGGCTATTGACCGTCGCCACCTCGTCTTCTCGGAAATGAAAGGCCAGTCCGACCTGCACGGCGAAGAGCGCGAACAATAGACCCGCCGACAGAACCGAAATCCGCAGGCGAACCAACAGCATTATGGCGAACAGCGACTGGGCGGCCGTCAGCAAGAATTCTTCCTTCTGCCGCGCGTCAAGGGGCAGGCCGATCAGCCCCCCCGCCCCAAGGCTCATTGCGAGCGGCAGCATGCCGACCAGCAGGGTCCATTGGTTGATCTTGTCGCTGATCATGGCCGTCAGTCCGCTTACCGCACGCCCGGCCAAGACGAAGAGGACCGCAATCGTCACGGCGGGCGCTTCGCTGGCCAATGGCGCGAGCCATTGGATGAGGAGGAACTCGTCGACGCCAAGGATTCTTCCTGACCCCACCATGGCTTCGGCAAACGGCTCGGCGGAGGTCGCGATCACCACGAATGCGATCAAGGTAAGCCCACCCATCCAGGCCCACTGTGCGGTGGGGCGGAGCGCGTTTAGCGCCGCCGCAGGGCCAGGCTCCTCGTCCTCATCGTCGTCGTCGTCGTCGGCCTTTGGCAACTGGCTGACGCGGTAGAGGTAGCCAGCGAAGATCAGGAACAGCACCGCGAAATCGAAGGGAGCAATGGCGCCTTTGAAAAGGATAACGAACGCATAGAGGCTGCCCAGCATAAGGAAGGCGATCTCGACGGCGTTGACGGGTGAGAGTTCGAGAGCCTTGTTGCGCGTCTTCAGCCAATGCAGCAGCACCATCAAAGGCCAGGCCAGTCCCACCAAAAGGCGGTTGGCGCCGGTCATATTGGCGGCGGCGTAGTGGACGTAGTTCGACTGCGGAGCCTGGCCAGCGCGGAAAGCATAGTACAGATCCACCGCGTACTCTGGAAGAACGGTGACCAAGGCGACCAAGGCGACGATGAGGCCTTGAGAAATGTGTTTCTCAGCGGCTTCCGCCCCCCAGGAAAGCATGAAGCCCGCAGCCAGGACCGCGACACCGAAAAAAAGGGCGTCCGCCACAGGGTCGGGTCGCCACCCTGTGATCCTGAGGACCATCGCCGGCGCCGCCGCGAGCAAGGCCGCCAACACGAGCAGCATGAATCGGCGCATTCCTGACCCTCCCATAGCCGCGAGACGCGAGCGTCGGCGACGTGTTTAGCTTGTCTGGTTCCCGTAGCGGACGACCTCAACCTTCTCGAACGTGATCAGACCGATGTCGTGGAATTCGCCGAGAGTGACAACAAACGCGCGAAGGGGCGCTTCATCGTCGACGATCTCGATGACCACCGGCATGTTGTCGTCGAGCCGAAACGGCCGATGCGCGTGCAGTCGCGAGGAATGGCCATAGCCCAAGCTGCCGCGCAGCACCGTGGCTCCGGCCAACTGCGCTTCCCGAGCCCGCTTGACGATGACCGCCGCGAGCGCCTCGGCGCCATAGAGCGCGTCCTCGTCGGTATAGATCCTCAACAGGACCGCTGAACCAGGTGCAACCATCACGCCACTCCTGACCAGGTGGAATAAGGACCACAGTTCATGTTCAACTCCTCTGTCTAGCTCGGCTCACCCTTTAGGCTGACGCCTCCGTGGCTTTGGAGGAAGAGGCCGACGCTTCCCGGCTGAAGCGGTCGCCGATCGTCAACAGAAGCTTGCTGATGGCCGGCAGGACGAGGAGGGTGACCGCCGTGGCGGTGATCAGGCCGCCGATGACCACCATGGCCAGAGGCTTCTGAACCTCGGCGCCTGTGCCATGCGCCAGCGCCATCGGGATGAACCCGATCGCCGGCACCAAGCCGGTCATGAGGACGGGACGCACCCGCTCCATGCCGCCTTCGTAGATGGCCTCAACGACGCTCGCCCCATCCTCAAGCCGCTGACGTATGCTGGTCATCACCACCAAACCGTTCAGGACCGCAACACCGGCCAGGACGATGAAGCCGACGGCCGCGGAGATCGAAAAGGTGATCCCCGTGAGGGCCAGGGCGAAGACACCGCCCGACAACCCCAGTGGAATGGCGGCGAAAACGGCCAAGGCTGGCCAGAAACCGCCGAGCGCCAAGAACAAGATGAGGAAGATCGCCAGGAAGCACAGCGGAACCACGATCGAAAGTCGCGCCGTCGCGGCCTTGAGATTTTCATACTGTCCGCCCCAGACCATCCACGAGCCCGGCGGAAGCGGAACGGCCGCCACCTTGTCGCGTGCTTCGGTCACGAAGGAACCGACATCGCGGCCGCGGACATTGGCCTGGATGACGACGCGCCGCTTTCCGTCCTCGCGGCTGATCTGATTGAGGCCGTCGGTGAAGCGGAACTCCACGAGTTGGCGCATCGGAACCGACTGGCGCGCTTGACCTTCGCCGCCGGACAACATGACCGGCATTGCTCCCAGGGCTTCGATGTCGTTCCGCTCGGCCATGGGCACGCGCACAACGATGTCGAAGCGGCGATCCCCTTCGAAGACATTGCCCGCCTCGCGGCCGCCGAGCGCGCTGGCCAGCGTATCGGCAACGTCCTCGACGGTCAGGCCATAGCCCGCGATCGCGGCCCGGTCGAACCGGACATCGAGCGTGGGCGCGCCGGAAGTCTGTTCTACCCGCACCCCTGACGCGCCAGGGATGGATCCAAGCGTGGCGCCGATTTTAGCCGCTGCGGCGCTCATCTTTTCCAGATCGTCGCCGTAAAGCTTAATGGCGACGTCGCCGCGCACCCCAGCGACCAGTTCGTTGAACCGCATCTGGATCGGCTGGGTGACCTCGTAGTTGTTCCCGAGCAACGGCTCGGCCTTACCGAGGATGCGCTCGACCGCTTCGGATTTCGAATGCACCCCCTTGGGCCAGTCCTTCTGCGGCTTCAGGATGACGAAGCCGTCGGACTGATTGGGCGGCATCGGATCGGCGGCCATCTCCGCCGTGCCGGTCTTGGAAAACATCATCTCCACCTCCGGCAGGGTCGTGACGGCGCGTTCGACGTGCAACTGCATGTCGCGAGACTGCTCCATCGCCGTGGAGGGAATCCGCAAGGAACCGAGAAGCACGTTCTTTTCGTCGAGGGTCGGAATGAATTCCTGGCCGATCGTCGTGAAGATCCCCGCCGCCACCACAAAGACCGCCAAGCCGCCGCCGATGAACGGCCAGGGCCGCAGAAGCGCGCGACGCAGGATAGGCTCATAGCGAACCTTCACCGCCTGAACCGCTTTGACCTCCTTTTCAGCCACCTTGCCGCGCATGAGGATGGCGACCATCGCGGGGACGAAGGTCAGCGACAGGATGAAGGCCGCCGCCAGCGCCAGCATGATGGTGACCGCCATCGGATAGAAGGTCTTCCCTTCGACCCCCGTGAACGTCAGCAAGGGCGCGAACACCAAGAAGATGATCGCCTGACCGTAGACGGTCGGCCGGATCATCTCTTGCGTGGCGTGGAGCACAGTCTCCAGCCGTTCTGGCAAACTGAGCAGGCGGCCCTGGTGCTCCTGTTTGTGGGCAAGCCTCAGAAGACAATTCTCGATGATGATCACCGCGCCGTCGACGATCAGGCCAAAGTCGAGCGCTCCCAGGCTCATCAGATTCCCGGGCACCTTCAGCCCGTTCATGCCGATGGCCATCATCAGGAAGGAGAAGGGGATGACCAGCACCGCAATCAGCGCCGCCCGGCCGTTGCCCAGCAACAGGAAGAGCGTTGCCGCAACGAGCAGCGCCCCTTCCGTCAGATTGCGCTCGACCGTGCCGATGGTGGCGTTCACCAGCGCGGACCGATCGAGAAGCGTGTGTACGACCACCCCGGGGGGAAGGGAGGCCTTAACCTGCTCCAGCTTCTCGCCTGTGGCCTTGGCCACTGTGCGGCTGTTTTCGCCGATCAGCATGAGCGACGTGCCGACCACGACCTCCTGGCCGTTCTTACTGGCCGCGCCGGTCCGCAGTTCGCCGCCGATCCGCACCGCCGCCACATCCTTGACGTGAACGGGGACGCCGCCCCGGGTGGCGATCACGGCCTCTGCGATTTCGTCGAGCCGCCGCACCCGCGCATCGGCGCGCACTAGGTAGGCTTCGCCCGCGCGCTGGATGAAGTTAGCGCCGACAGACAAATTGGCGGCTTCGAGCGCTTTCCCAAGATCGGCGTAAGAGACGCCATAAGCGGCCAGTTTCGCGGGGTCGGGTTCGACGAGGTACTGTTTCTCATAGCCGCCGATGGAATCCACGCCGGCCACGCCTTTGACCGTGCGCAACTGCGGCCGAATTATCCAATCCTGGACGGTTCGTAGGTAGGCCGCCTGGGAGACCGCGTCAGCGAGCCGCTCGCCTTCCGGCGTGAGATAGGCGCCATCGGTTTGCCATCCGGGTGCGCCATCGCGTATCCGGGCGTTCGGGCCGGGACGGGCGAATTCGACCGAGTACATGAAGATCTCGCCCAGCCCGGTAGAGACCGGCCCGACCTGTGGCTGCACCCCTGCCGGGAGCGAGGCGCCGGCCTGAGCCAGCCGCTCGGCGACTTGCTGGCGGGCGAAATAGAGGTCGGTGCGGTCGGTGAACACCGCCGTTACCTGCGAGAACCCATTACGCGAAAGGGACCGGGTCGTCTCGAGGCCTGGGATGCCGGCGAGCGCGGTTTCGATCGGGAATGTGACCCGTTTCTCGATCTCGACGGGCGAGAGCGAAGACTCGACCGTGTTGATCTGGACCTGCTTGTTCGTAACGTCCGGAACAGCGTCGACGGGAAGCTTCGTGAGTTGCCACAAGCCGAGAGCGGCGATGATCAGGGTAAGGGCGACGACATACCAGCGTCCCCTTACCGCGAGGGAAATGAGGCGAGCGATCATGCTTCTGTTCCTCTAATCTTCTTCCGCCTCGCCCTTGGCGAGTTCGGCTTTCAGGAGGAAGGCGTTTTTGACCACGATGCTTTCGCCAGCTCGGAGGCCCGAGGCGACCTCGACGCGCCCGGCGGCGCGAGCACCAACGAGGACCGGTCGGGCCACGAAACCTTTTTGCGTTCGGACAAACACCACGTCCTGTCCCTCCCAAGTCTGGACAGCCTCCTCGGGCACCACGATGCCTTGGGTGAGCGACTGACGCGCGGTGATCCGCGCCCGCACCGCCTGACCTGGCTGGAGCAACCCTTGCCCTCCGGTCAGGGTGAGCACGACGGTGGCGGCCCGGGTGGTCTCGTCGACGCCGGGCGTGACGGAGCGCACGATCGCGCTGGCGGTGGCGCCGTCATTCAGCTCAAGCACGGCAGAATCGCCTGGACGAATGCGGCGAGCGTCAGCGGCGGTCACGGAGGCTTCAACCTGCAGCTGGCTCGCATCCGCCACCCGGAAGAGTTCGGTCTCCGGCTGTACGAATGCGCCGACGCTTGCCGGCGCTGAGGTGACGCGACCCGTGATCGGACTTGTCACCATGACGTATCGGCCATCCCGAGACACATCGGCCGCGCGCACAGCAGCAGCGGCGCTCAGCGCCTCGGCTCGGGCTGAAGCATCCTCCGCTTGCGCGGCTTCGAGGTCCTGGCGCGCACTGACACGCTGTTCATAGAGATGGCGCTCTCTCGCGAGCGCCTTGGCCGCCAAGTCGGCCTTGGCGGCGGCCACACTCCGTGCGGCCGCGATCTGAGCAGCCTCGCGACTTTCCACCAACGCCAATACTTCGCCGGCGCGCACCGGTTCGCCCAAACGCTTGTTGATCCGACTGACCGAACCGGCTGCGCGAGCGGTAAGCACGGCCTGGGCCCCCGGTGCGGCTTCCACGGTCGCCTGCGCCACAATCTCGGCGGCTAGGCCGGTGGCGGACACCGTCTGGACTGAAAGCCCGCTCGCGGCGATGCGGCCCGCCTCCATTTCGACCGCGTCGGGCGCGCCGACCGGCTTCTTCTCTTCACCGGCTTCGGCAGCCACTTTCGCCGGCGGGTTGCTCGTGAGCTTTGCGAGGCCGAAGCCGCCAGCGGCGGCCAGGATCGCGGCCACGGCGATCCCGCCGTAAAGGGCGTTTCGGCTGACCGCGCCCGCCGCGGAGACCTGCTTGTGGTCGTGCTTCATGGTTGATCTCCAAAGGGGGGGACGCCAGCTAGACGGGCGAGCGCGGCCTGCGCGCTCAGCCGCTCGGTAGCGGCGTCGATCATCTGAGTGCGGGCATCGGTCAGCGCGCGACGGGCGTTTAGCAGTTCTACCAAGGCCAGTTTGCCGCCTTCATAGCCGATGCGCGTGAGGCGGTAGGCTTCCTCGGCGGTTTGCTCGCCTTCCCGAGCCGCAACCAGGCGCGTTTCTGCGGCGCTCACGCGAGCAACGCCCGATCGCGCCGCGGCTTCGGCATCGAGCCGAGCCGAATTGAGGCGGGCCTCTGCGGCATTCAGCTCAGCTCGCGCCGCGCTGATGTTACCGCCATTGCGGCTGAAGATTGGAAACGGCATCGCGACGCCGGCCACCATGGCGGTGGAATTGTCTTCCTGCATTTTGCGGACCCCGAACGAGACGGTCACGTCTGGCACCGCCTGGCTCCGCTCCACCCGTACGCGCCGCGCCGCCGCATCGCGCTCGGCTTCTGCTGCCAGATAGGCAGGGCTCGAAAGGGGGTTCGGATCTGGAATTCGGAGGGTCTTGGTGGCTTCGTCGAGCAGGCTGACCGGGATCGAGGTGTAGGACACCGGCGCGCCCACCATGGCGGTGAGATTGGCGAAAGCCGTAGCGCGCGCGGCCCTGGCCTGGTCAACCGCAGCGCGCGCTGCCTGCACCGCCGCTTGGGCTTGCACCCGCCGCAGATCCGCCTCACGCCCGGATTGGACTAGGACGGTTGCTATACGGGCGTCTTCCTGCGCGAGTTCAAGGCCTTCGCTTGCCAATTGCAGCCGGCGATCGGCGCCGTCTGCCTCTGCGTAGGCGGCGGCGAGATCGAACGTATATTCCGATTGGGCGCTCGCCGCGCGCCGACGCGCGGCTTCGACGTCGGCGCGTCCGGCAGCGATACGCGCCGATCGTTTGCCGCCGAGTTCGATCGTTTGCTCGATCGAAGCCGTAGTCTCGGCCATGTTCACCCCATTGCTGGTGGCGAAGTTCTCGACTTCGACGCCCAGTGTCGGGTTGGGCATAGCGCCAGCTTGGCGTGCAAGCCCTTCGGCGCGCGCGATTTCGGCCCGCGCTTCGGCTAAACGGGGGGCCGTCGCCTGGGCCTGACGCAGCAGCTCCCTGAACGGCGGCGCGGGGTCAGCGAGCGCGGCGCCGGCTAGCAGTGACTGCAACGAAAGGCCAAGCAGCAGCTTAAGGCGCAGCTTTTGAGGAACAGATAGGGACATAGACCTTCTCACGATTTGACGAGGCGGCGCGCCACAGGCGCGTAGCGGCTCAAGCGCGAGGCGGTCGATTCAATTCAAATTCGGGATTCGACACAGGCAATGCCGTGTTCGCCAACGCGTGGCGTTCGGTCGGTCGGTCGCTGGCGGGCGCATGATCTGCCGCCATAGGCGGAGGAAAGGCCACACTATGTTTGCAATGGCCGTAAAGGCAAAACCCGACCAGAGCCGGAGAGGGTCTACCCCGCTCTGCGTTGGTCGCCATCGCGACTTGCTGAAAGGTGGCCGCTGACGAGGTGGTCGGCGCAGGTTTGCTTTCGGGGCAGAAGGCAACATCGAGACTTGGTGCAAGAGCGAACAAGGCGACAGCGCAAGCGATCGCCAGCTGCGCAATGCCCTTTCCCCAAGCCCTCAGCCTGTCCATGGCCACCCCAGATACTCCAACGCCACGAACGGGCGCACGCTGTTGGGCGCGCTTTCATAAGACACCGCGCCTTGACTCGTCGGCATCTTGCTTCCTCTAGTGGCTAGAGGATCAAGCGTTTTCTTTACTCGGCTGAGCCCGGCGGAAATCAGCTATCGAAATGCAGCGCAAGAGCCCGAAACCATCGTTCGATGGGGCGGCGTCGCCCGAAAGATTTCGTTCGCCGCTGTGGAACCAGGGCCTATTCGTATGAACAAGGAGCCCTCTAGATGACCCTCTCCATCGGCCTGTTGGCCAAGGCCGCCGACGTCAAGGTCCCGACCATCCGCTTTTACGAGGAGATTGGCTTGCTCCCCGAGCCGAGGCGCGCGGCCAACGACCGTCGGGTTTATGACGCCGACGCCGTCCGACGTTTGGCGTTCATTCGCCACGCGCGGCAGCTCGGCTTCTCAGTCGAGGCGATCCGCAACCTGCTGGATCTGGCAGACAACCCTGAACGCCCGTGCGGCGAGGCTAACGCCCTGGCCTCCCGGCAACTTCAAGATGTCGAGACTAAGATCGCCCAGTTGGAAACGCTGCGCAGCGAACTGCGGCGCATGGTGACCGCGACCTGTGACGGCCGGGCTGCCGACTGCCGGGTGATTGAGGCTTTGGCCGGATAGATGGCCGACCTTCCTGCGCTCGGCGGTATCGGCTTTGGCTGACCAGCAGGCGCTGCTACGCCTGCGACAAAAAATATCTGAATCGGCACAAGCCCTTACGTTTTCGCATGAATCGTAGAGCTTGGGCGTCAAACACGGACGCACCCGGCGTTGACTCATAAATCGGGATGAGAACAAAGATAGAACTTCTTAGTTTTGGTTCACATGTCCCTCCCGCGCTCACCCGCCGCGCTCGACGCGCTCAGACGTCAGGTTCGCCTGATCGAGCTGGCCGACAGCGCCAGCGGCCGGGTCCTGCCTTTCGGCGTGGAGGCGATCGATGAGCGGTTGCCCGGTCAAGGTCTGGCAATGGGCGCGCTGCACGAAGTCGCCGGCGGGGCCGAGGGCGCGCTGCATGGCGCCGCCGCAGCAAGCTTCGCGGCCGGGATCCTCGCGCGGGCGGATGGCCCGGTGCTCTGGTGTCTTCGTCAGCGCGATCTCTTCGCGCCGGCCCTGGCGCAGGCGGGTCTGCCCCCCAAGCGCGTCATCTTCGCCGAAGCCGGCGACGAGGCGGCCATCCTGGGGGCGATGGAGGAGGGGCTGAAGTATCGCGGTCTGGCCGGCGTGGTCGGCGAGGTCGCCAAACTGTCGATGACAGCGTCCCGCCGTCTTCAGCTCGCGGCCGAGAAGAGCGGCCAGATGGCGATCGCCATCCGACGATGGCGACGGATCGCCGATGCGGCCGATCTTGGTCAGCCGACGGCGGCCACCACCCGGTGGAGAGTGTCGGCTCTCCCCTCCTCCCCCCTGCCAACCGCCGGCGTCGGCCGGGCCCGCTGGCTCCTGGAACTCATGCGTTGCCGCGCTGGCGAAGCTTTCGACATCGAGATTGAAGCCTGTGACGCCAAGGGTCATCTCCGTCTTCCTACCGCAGTGGCCGACCGATCGGTTGCGCCGCAGCCTGGGCAAGAGCGCGCCGCCGCCTGACGTTCCCGTCGTCATGGTCGGACGGGTGGGGCGTCGCCGCGCCGTGGCGAGCCTCAACACCGCAGCGGCGGAAGCCGGCGTTCGACTTGGCCAGGCCGTTGCCCATGCCACCGCCATGGTCCCAGGCTTGGTGCTCCACGACCTGGACGCGGACGGTGACGCGGCCGCGCTCCATCGCTTGGCGCTCTGGGCCCAGCGTCTCTACTCGCCCGTCGCGTCTCCCGATGCACCCGATGGATTGGTCATTGACGCCACCGGCGCTGCGCACCTGCGCGGCGGCGAGGAGAAGATGCTGATCGACATCCGCAGTCGGCTCGAGAAGGTGGGGCTGCAGTCTCACGTCGCCATCGCCGACACCTGGGGCGCGGCCCATGCCGTGGCGCGCTATAGCCGCCGTGCCATCTACGTTGTCGATCCTAGCGTTATCGGAAGGGTGATCTCGGACCTGCCAGTCGCGGCGCTGCGTCTTCCGGCCTCCACGGTCGAGGCGCTCGGGCGATTGGGGTTCGACACCATCGGTGAGCTGGAGGCCACGCCCAAAGGGCCCCTGGCCCACCGTGTCGGCTACGCCCCGGTGCGGCGTCTGGACCAGGCCTTCGGTCGCCACGCCGAGCCGATCGAGCCGGTCATGGCGCCAGAAACTCTGACCGCGCGCCGGGCTTTCGCCGAGCCGATCGGCGCGCCCGAAACGATGGCGCGATACGTCACCCAATTGGTCGCCGAGCTTTGCGCCGCGTTGGAGGCTGTCAGCCTCGGGGCCCGGCGTCTGGACGCCTATTTCGTGCGGGTCGACAATCGGACCGAGACGGCAAGGATCGCCATGGCCTCTCCGACCCGGGACGCCAGGCGCTTGGCGCGACTGCTCTGCGAGAGGCTCGAGTACGTCGATCCCGGCTTTGGCGTGGAGAAGATCATCCTCGCCGCGCCTGGCGCGGAGTCTCTGGTTTTCAAGCAAACCGACAGCCTGGGCGACAGCGACGCGCCCACCGACCTGTCGGCCCTGGTGGACACCCTGACCAATCGCCTGGGCGCTGGCCAAGTCTATCGCTTGGCGTCGGCCGAAAGCGATCTGCCCGAGCGATCAGTGCGCGCCGCGCCCGCGCTAGACGCGGTGGAGGAGTTTTCCTGGCCTCTGGATTGGCCCCGGCCCACCCGGCTCTTCGCCCGGCCAGAACCGGTGGAGACCGTGGCTCTGTTGCCCGACGCGCCGCCGGCCGCCTTCACCTGGCGCGGCGTTCGCCGGCGCGTTCGTTGCGCCGATGGCCCTGAGCGGGTGTTTGGCGAATGGTGGAAGGCCGACGCCGAATTGGCCCGCTCGCGCGACTACTACCAGGTCGAGGACGACTCTGGAGAACGCTTCTGGCTCTATCGTGACGGTGACGGCGAGGATCCGGCGACCGGCACGCAGCGCTGGTTTATCGCGGGGATCTTCGCATGAGCGCGACTTACGTCGAGCTGCAATGCGCTTCGCATTTCTCGCTCTTGCGCGGAGCGTCCTCGCCGGGCGAGCTTTTCGACCAGGCCGCGGCCCTGGGCTACGAGGCGCTGGCGGTCTGCGATCGCAACAGCCTGGCCGGCATCGTTCGCGCGCATATCGGGGCCAAGGCCACGGGGGTTCGGCTGATCGTCGGCTGCGAGCTGGCGCTTCGCGACGGCATGACCCTGGTGGTGCTGCCGACCGACCGGCCCGCCTATTCGCGGCTCTGCAGATTGCTGTCCCTGGGCAAGCACCGCGCCGGCAAGGGCGAGTGCGACCTGGACCTGCACGACGTGGCCGCCCATGCCGAGGGTCTGATCGCCATTCTCATCCCCGACAAGGCCGACGATCTTTGCGCCCTGCAGCTGAAGAAGGTGGCCGCAGTCTTCGGGGCCAACGCCCACTTGGCCCTGACCCTGCGCCGGCGTCCCGGCGACGCCTTGCGGCTTCATCGTCTCGACCAGATCGCCCGGGCCGCCGGTGTGACGCCGGTTGTCACCAACCGAGTGCTCTTCCATGAGCCCTCGCGCCGGATGCTGCAGGACGTCGTCACGTGCATTCGTGAGGGCACGACGATCGACGATGTTGGCTTCAAGCGTGACCGCCACGCCGATCGCTATCTGAAGGCGCCGGCCGAGATCGAGCGCCTGTTCGCCAAGCACCTGGACGCGGTGGCGGCAACGACTTCGATCGCCGCTCGCTGCCGGTTCAATCTCGACGAGCTGAGCTACCAGTATCCCAGCGAGGTCAACGAGGGGCGCTCGCCCCAGGAGACCCTAGAGCGTCAAACCTGGGAGGGCGCGGCCGAGCGCTATCCGGACGGGGTGCCGCCCGAGGTTCGCGCGACCTTGAACCATGAGCTGAAGCTGATCGGGATCATGGGCTATGCGCCCTATTTCCTGACGGTCAATTCGATCGTCCGCTTCGCGCGGTCCCAGGACATCCTCTGCCAAGGTCGCGGCTCGGCCGCCAATTCGGCGGTCTGCTATGTGCTGGGCATTACCTCGATCGACCCTGAGCGCAACGACCTGCTGTTCGAGCGCTTCGTCAGCCAGGAGCGTAACGAGCCGCCGGACATCGACGTGGATTTCGAGCATGCGCGCCGCGAGACGGTGATGCAGTGGATCTTCGACACCTACGGGCGCCATCGCTGCGCGCTGGTCGCCGTCGTCCAGCGCTTTCGCCCGCGCGGGGCGGTGCGCGACGTGGGCAAGGTGTTGGGCTTGCCCGAGGACATGACCAAGGCCCTGTCGAGCCAGGTGTGGAGCTTCTCGCGCGAGGAGATCGAGGAAAAGCACGCCGCCGACCTTGGCATGGACCTGTCCGACCGTCGGCTGCGCCTGACTCTGGAGCTGGCTCAGCAGCTGCTCAACACCCCGCGCCACTTTAGCCAGCATCCCGGCGGCTTCGTCCTGACCGAGGACCGCCTAGACGAGCTGGTGCCGATCGAGCCGGCGGCCATGGAAAACCGCCAGATCATCGAGTGGGATAAGGACGACATCGACGAGCTGAAGTTCATGAAGGTCGATGTACTGGCCTTGGGCATGCTGACCTGCCTGCAGAAGGGTTTGGCGCTGATCGCGCAGCACAAGGGCGTCCATCTCCAGCTGGCCACCATTCCGCCGGAGGATCCGCGCACCTACGCGATGATCCGCAAGGCCGACACCCTGGGCGTCTTCCAGATTGAAAGCCGGGCCCAGATGGCGATGTTGCCGCGCATCAAGCCGCGCAGCTTCTACGACCTGGTGATCGAGGTGGCGATCGTGCGGCCCGGCCCGATCCAGGGCGACATGGTCCACCCCTATCTTCGGCGGCGCGAGGGCCTAGAGCCGGTCAGCTATCCCACCCCCGAGCTGGAGAAGGTGCTGGGCAAGACCCTGGGCGTGCCGCTCTTCCAGGAGCAGGCCATGCGCGTGGCGATCGAATGCGCCGGGTTCACGCCGGGCGAAGCCGATCAGCTGCGCCGCGCGATGGCGACTTTCAAAATGACCGGCGGGGTCACGCACTTTCGCGACAAGCTGGTCGGCGGCATGGTCGAGCGAGGCTACGATCTGGAGTACGCCGAAAAGACCTTCTCCCAGCTTGAAGGGTTCGGATCCTACGGCTTTCCGGAAAGCCATGCGGCCAGCTTCGCGCTGCTGGCCTACGCCTCCTCCTGGCTCAAGTGCCACCACCCCGACGCCTTTTGCGCGGCGCTCCTGAACTCCCAGCCGATGGGCTTCTACGGGGTCTCGCAGATCGTGCGCGACGCAGTCGAGCATGGCGTCGAGATTAGGCCCGTGTGCGTCAATCGCTCGCGATGGGACTGCACCCTTGAGCCGGCCAGCCGGGACGGTCGCCTAGCCGTTCGCCTGGGCCTGAGGATGATCAAGGGCGTGGTGGACGAGGAGGCCGCGACCCTGGTGGCCGCGCGCGGTGACCAGCCCTACACCTCGATCGACGACCTCTGGCGCCGGTCAGGGCTGAAGCCGGGGATGCTTGGGAAGCTCGCCGAAGCCGACGCCTTTCTGCCAAGCCTACGCCTGCACCGACGCGAAGCGATGTGGGCGATCAAGGCGCTGCGCGACACCGCCCTGCCCTTGTTCGATCAGCCGGAGGCCAGCGAACTCAACGAGCCAGCGCCGCAGCTGAAGGCCATGACCGAGGGGCGCGAGATCGTCGAGGACTACGGCAATCTTGGCCTGTCGCTTCGCCGGCATCCCTTGGCGCTGCTTCGGTCGGATCTCACCCGCCAGCGCCGCGCGCCCTGCCGATCGGTCAGCGCGGGCCGCGATGGTCACTTCATCCAGACCGCCGGCCTGGTGCTGGTGCGCCAGCGGCCGGGATCGGCCAAGGGCGTGATGTTCATCACCATCGAAGACGAGAGCGGCGTGGCCAATCTGGTCATTTGGCCAACGCTCTACGAGAAGCAGCGCCGGGTGATCTTGGGCGCCAGCCTGCTTGGCGTCGATGGGCGGATCCAGCGCGAAGGCGATGTGGTCCACCTTGTCGCATATAAGGTCCATGACCTGGGCGACATCCTGGCGACCCTGCAGTCGCAATCGGGTGATCAAGGCGGCATGCAATGGGCCCGCAAGAGCCGGAATTTCTGCTGATCGCGACTGCCGGGGAGCTACTCGTCGCGCGCCGGCATCGGCGGCCGCAGCTTTTCGAAGAGATCCTGGTGCTCCTCGCCCCGGGTCGAGCGGGCCACGTTCAGGCGCACGTAGAGACCTTCGGCGCCGTGAGCACGGACGGCCAAATCCCAGTCGCGCATAGCATCGAGCAGGCTGTTGACCGCCCCGCAGCCCATCACCTGGGGCGCAGACCCGCGCCAGCGGACATAGGCGAAGTTGCCCGCCGCCGAGGGCAGCTCGGCGGGGTCTTCGACGAGCTTAAAGCGGTAGGTCGCGCCAGATGCGCCGGCAAGATCGAGGGTTTGCTTCACGGGGCGATAATAGGCGCCGGCTTGAAAAAACTCACGCCTTCTACCGCACTGACGTCGCGTTAAGCGTTGCTTTGTAAGCGAGACGCCGTGCAGCCCGACCTCTCGACCTTTTTGCAGGCGGCCATGGACGTCGGCCTTGCCGACCGCCTGGCGGTGCTGCGTGATGACGTCGAGCGCGCGATCGACGACTTCCCGCCGGGCGGCGGCGGTTGGCGCGTTCGACTAGAGGGCCAACGCGCGCGCCTGCGAAGCCCCGATCTTGATCTGGTCGTGCGCCTGGTCGGCGTTCTTTGCGATGAGGAGCCGTCGCGACGGGCCCGGATCATCCCGGTGGCCCGGTCTCTGAAAGCGCAATTTCCCGCGCTGGCGAAGTTGGCCGGCTAGCGCGCGGTCTTCTTCAAAAGCGCCATAGCCTCCAGTCGCGCGCACGCGGCGTTGTGGGCCAGGGCGCTGTCGCGCGAGCGCAGATATTCGACCGCGAAGGCGGCCACGGCGGCGTCTAGCGCTTTGGTGAAGGCGATGCGGTGGCGCGAGGCGCAGTACGCCGCCTCCACCGAGAGGTCCTGGAACAGAAACCGCGCTTGGGACAGGGAGCCGCCGACGAGAGCGGCGATCTTCAGGACCTGGGCTTCGAAGCGGGCTTGGGTCACTGGGCTTGTCCTTTGCAGGGCCTCATCGTGGCCCATCGCATGTGCGCATGCTGCGACCTTAGCGGCTCTCGCGGCGGCGGCAAAGATCGAGCGAGGTCTGCATCCTTGAGCCAAAGCGCTGCTGCGGCGTTCAGGTCCGATGACCTTCCGCGACCATTCCTTTGGTGATCAGCAAGCCGTTGGGCCGGCGCGGCGATGAAAATCGCGACCTTCAACATCAACAACGTCGTTGGCCGGCTGGACAACCTGATCGACTGGCTGGCCCAGGAAGAGCCCGATGTGGTCTGCCTTCAAGAGCTGAAGGCCGAGCAAGGCGCGTTCCCGGCCCAGCCGTTGGAGCAGATGGGCTACCACGCCGCATGGTCTGGTGAGCGGACCTGGAACGGCGTGGCGATCTTGGCCCGGGGTGTCGAGCCGGTGGTGACCCGCACGCGGCTTCCGGGCGACACAGGCGACCGCCAGGCCCGCTATATCGAGGCGGCCGTGGGCGGGGTGCTGATCGCCAGTCTCTACCTGCCCAATGGCAATCCGGCGCCAGGTCCCAAGTTCGACTACAAGCTTGACTGGTTCGAGCGCTTCATCGACCACGCCGCCGACCTCATGGCCAGTGGGGCTCCGGTGGTGCTAGCCGGCGACTACAACGTCATCCCCACCGACGCCGACATCTACCCAAAGCATTCTTACGCCGGCAACGCGCTGCTTCGGCCCGAGAGCCGCGCGGCCTTTCAGCGTTTGCTTAGCCAGGGGTGAACCGACGCCTTGCGGGCGATGCACCCGGTGGGGCCGCTGTGGACCTTCTGGTCCTATCTTCGAAACCGCTGGGAGACTGATCACGGGATGCGACTGGATCACCTCTTGATATCGACGAGCTTGGTCGACGATCTGGTGGCCGGCGGCGTGGATCGCTGGGTGCGGGCAGAGGCGAACGCCAGTGATCATGCTCCAGCCTGGATCGTGATCGACCGATGAGCCAGACTTCCAAGACCCCAAGCGCCTATCCAACGACGCCCGATGGTCGCTACTTCGTGGTCAAGGGGCGGCTGTGGCGGCTGTCCAATCCCGGGCTGGATCCGCATGTTCGCGAAAGCCTAGTCAAGGCGCTGATGGACGCTCGACGCGAGGTGGGAGCGGCGGGGCGGCACGACGATGAAGAGGGCAAGGCGCTGGCGCGGTCCAGGGTGGATGAAGCCAAGCGAGGACTCGGCGAGCGAGTGCCTGTCTGGTGGTCGGACGGCGCGCCTGATTTCAATCGTCGGCTTGTGAAGAACACGCCCTATGCGCAGTGGTTCGAGGCCTTGAGCCAGACGGGGGAGGCCTCCCCCTGAGCTTGAGCCACAAGGTTCAATCTACCCCCTCTGCGGGGACACCCCCAGGCTGTGCCAAAACTCGGCGGCACAGAGCACCGGCGACTGCAGCGAAGCGCCGTGCGGCTCAGGCCGCTGGCGTTAGACGCTCCGCACCGAAGGCGTTCACCGCGTGGAGGATGTTGAAAGCCAAGATCGAGAGCGCGGCCTCCGCTTTCACCGCTCTGAGCCCTCGTGTGAGGAATCTGCCGCCGCCCGACATTCGCTTAATCGTGCCGAACGGGTGCTCAACAGTACATCGGCGCGTCACCATCAAGCTCGGATCGGCGTAGATCCTAGCCTCCATCCGATCGAGGGCCGCCTGATCGAAAAGTCGATGGATCGTCCTCTGGGCGCCGGGCGTGCATCGGGATTTCAGTCGACAGTCCTTGCACGTGGACGTTCGGTATCGGATGGCGCGGTTGCGCGTGTGCTTGCCCGACGGCCTCAGGGTCTCGCCGGCCGGACATCGGATGGTGTCGGACACTTCATCGTAGGTAAACTGGATCGGCCGGAAGAAGTCGGAGCTCATCGCGCCACGCTTGATCGGCGCAGCCACCTCGATGTTGTCACGCTCACATTCGGCGACAGCCTGGGCGTTCGAGTAGCCGCCATCGGCCAGGATTTTGAGCCGGTCGATCTCCAACACCTCCATCGCCGCCAGCGACATGGGGTGAAGGAGTTGGCTGTCGTTCGCCTCGTTGGCGACGTCGTGATGAATGATCAGTCCGCTGTCGACATCGACGACGCTTTGCATGTTGTACGCAGGGAACTTGGGCGCGCGGCCGTAGCCCATAGGCTTGGCGTCAGGCTCGCCGAAAACGAGCACCTTCTCATCGCGATCCGCCAAAACCTGCTGGCGGCGCACAAGACGATCCTTTCGGCGGCGCAGAGCGGCGATTGCATCCGTAAACGCCTGGCGGTGCTTCGGCTGATCGTCGAAGCCCTTGGCCGACGCCTCGTCCATGATGTCGAGCCGGTCCAGGTAGTAGCCGATCTCCTTTTCCGTGTGCGCCAGGTCGCGCGCAAGCCGATCTGCGCCGGCGATATTCTTGGAGCTGGCGACCGCGCGCATCTTGGTCCCATCCAGCGCGACGAGACGGCCGCTGATCAGGCCGGCTTCCCTGCAGAACTGAATAAAGGCGGCGCTCGAAGCGATGATGGCTTCCGGGTTGTCGTGCCGGAAGGCGGCGATCGTGCGGTAGTCTGGGGCCAATCGGCGGAGCAACCAGAGCGCTTCAAGGTCGCGAGTGCATGCGCGTTCCAGATGGCGCGAGGATCGGAGCTGGTTGAGATAGCCCCAGATATAGAGCCTGAGCATGTCGCCCGGGCGGTAACCAGGACGGCCGGTGGACGCGGCGACGGTGCGGCCAAAACCCAGTTCAGTCAGGTCGAGACTGGCGACGAACGCATCGACGATGCGCACGAGCGCGTCCGGGGCGACATAATCGTCGAGGCAAGGCGGAAGCAGGCTGGCCTGACCGCGTTCTGTTCCTTCGATAAAGCTCACGAACACCTCAGGGCAGGCCTTAATCAGGTGTAGATTCTAGTAGTGTTCGCGCCTCTCGGACAGACGTAGTCACAGTCTTGCGTTCGTACACTGAGATTTTCCTACATCGGCCGAGGGCCTTCAGTCTAAGGCATTGGCGAGCGCTACAGCATGTAACCCAGGTCCGATGCGCCGGTCGGATAGGCGAACATGGTGGAGCGAAGGTCGGCGGCGGTCAGGCCGTGGCGGATCGCCAGGCCGAAGAGGTTGATCACCTCGTCGGCGCCCGGCCCCACAAGATGCGCGCCGAGGACCAGGTCACTGTGCTCCTCGATCAGCACCTTGTGGCCGTAGACCCGCTCGGCCAAGCGGCGGGCGGTGAACCAGTCCGGCGTCGAGGCGGCGTTGATGCGGAACACCAGCCCGCGGCGACGGGCCTCCGCCTCCGAGAGTCCGACTGCGGCGATCGGCGGCACGGTGAAGGCAACGCTCGGGACCCCGCGATAGTCCGGCTTGCGCGACGTGCCGTCCAACAGGTTGGCGGCCACCACCCTGGCGTCGTGGCTGGAGACCGGCGTCAGGGGCGGCCCGACGCCGGCCGCGTCGCCAGCGGCATAGACCCGCGGGTTGGAGACGCTTTGCAGATGGTCGTTTAGCTGCATGCGGCCGTCGCGCACGGTGACCTGGCCCGCCGCGAGGTCCAATGCGTCGAGGTCGGGCCCGCGGCCTGCGGCGTGCACCACCAGTTCGGCCGGGACAGCGAGGTCCGGCGCGCCCGGACGGCTGGCATGGACTAGCAGGCCGCCCTGGACCGGCTCGACACGGGTGACCGTAGCGCCGGTCTCGACGGCGATGCGGAGTTCATGGAAGCGCGGCATGAGCCAGCCGACCAGGTCGGGATCGAAATTCGGCAGCAGCCGCGCAGGCCGTTGCAGGATGGTGACCTCGGCCCCGGCGCGCGCCGCCAGGTGCGAGAATTCGGCGGCGACGTAGCCGCCGCCGATCAGCACGATCCGGCGCGGGAGGCGTTCAAGCTCCATGAAGGTGTCGCTCGTGACGACCAGTCCCTCGCCCGGGATGCCAAGCGGGATCGGCCGCGCCCCGGTAGCGATCAGCACGTGGCGGGCCTGCAAGGTCCGGCCGTCCACCTCGATCGTGTCTGGGGCGGCGAAGCGGGCGAGCCCGTGGACGGCGTCGACGCCCAACTCGGCGTAGCGATGTTCTTGTTTGGCGGGAATGGGATCGGTGAAGGTCCGCTTGAACCCCATCAGGCCGGGCCAGTCGATCGCTAGGGCGCCTTCGACGCCATGCCCGGCCATGCGCCTGGCCGCGTCGATCGCTTCCTCGCCGCTTACCAGCATCTTCTTGGGATCGCAGCCGCGGAGCGCGCACGTGCCGCCGAACGGCCGGTGATCGATCACGGCGACGGACCAGCCGGCGGCGCGGACCTTCGCAACGGCAACCTGGGCCGCCGTGCCGCTGCCGATGACGATCAGGTCGTAGGCCATGGCCGCAACTCCATCCGCATCGGCGCGAAGATCGCGCGGCCGACCTCCAGCGCTTCGGACAGGCTCAGGCGCACCCCGTCCTGACCGGCGGCCAGGCTGTTCGTGCGCCAGGTCTCCAGGTGAGCGTCATCGCAGAAGAAGGCCTGCAGGGTGCAGAGCGAAGACGCCGCGCAACCGGCGGCGTAGCGATGGCCGGACCAGACGACGATCCCCGAAGGCTCGACCTGATCCAGTTGGCGGCCGTGGCTCCGTGTGTGGATGGCGAGCGCACGGGCGCACTGACGGCACGCCGAGCGGACGGTGATGTCGCGCTCCAGCATCGCCCCGACGCCGAGCGCGTCGATGGCGCACATGGCGCCCACGGAGAGCCCGCCGGTCTCGACGTGATGCTCAGTCGGACCATCGGTGAACGGATAGGCGCCGCCTATCCGGCCGGCAACGTTGAGAATGAGGAGGTCGCGCCCGGCCAGACGCCGCAGCACGCTGTCGGTCTCAGCGATGGCGAGTCCGGCCCCGGCGGCGACGTCCGCGGCCTCCGGAGCGTGCCCGCTCATGGCGTAGGCGCTCAGGACGATGCCGTGGATTCGGCTCTCGGTCTCATCCAGCCCATCCCACTTGGGGCCGATGAAGGCCTCGACGACGGCCCTCAGGGCGTTTTGGGCCTGTGGTGTCGTGACCGCTCCCCAGTCTGGGATGATCACGCCGCCTCGAAACTCGACGGCGGGCCATCCGGTGGCTTCAGCGTGTGAGGTGGGCGTCGTCATCACGCGCGCTCCGCTCGCCACCCAAACTGAACCTTCAACCGGCGCAGCAGGAAAGCTGTTTCACATCCTTGGAGAAGGTCTGGGCCGCGAGCTTCAGGCCTTCCACCATGGTCAGATAGGGGAACAGCTGGTCGCCCAGCTCGCCGACGGTCATGCGCGCCCGGATGGCGAGCGCGGCCGTCTGGATGATCTCGCCCGCCTCCGGCGTCACCGCCTGGACGCCAATGAGCCGGCCGCTACCAGCTTCGGCGACCAGCTTGATGAAGCCGCGGGTGTCAAAGTTGGCGAGCGCGCGCGGGACGTTGTCCAAGGTCAGGAGCCGGCTGTCGGTCTCGATCCCGGCGCGGTGGGCCTCCGCCTCGCTGAGCCCGACCGTGGCGACCTGCGGATCGCTGAACACGACCGCCGGCATCGTGGCCAGGTCCAAGGCGGCCTCACCGCCGGTCATGTTGATCGCCGCCCGGGTTCCGGCCGCCGCCGCGACATAGACGAACTGAGGCTGGTCTGTGCAGTCGCCGGCGGCGTAGATGTGCGGCGTGCTGCTGCGCATGGCCGTGTCGATCACGACGCCGCCCTGCGCGTTGACGGCGACGCCGGCCGCCTCCAGGACAAGCGTCCGGGTGTTGGGCGCCCGGCCCGTCGCGACGAGCAGCTTGTCCACGCGCAGTTCGCCCTGGCCGGTGGCGAGGACGAACTCGCCATCGGCGTAGGCGACCTTGCTCGCCTGGGTGTGCTCCAGCACCTCGATGCCCTCGGCGCGGAAGGCGGCCGTGACCGCCTCGCCGATGGCCGGGTCCTCACGGAAGAACAGGGTATGGCGCGCCAGGATCGTCACCTTGCTGCCGAGCCGAGCGAAGGCCTGGGCCAGTTCGACAGCGACGACCGATGAGCCGATCACCGCTAGGCGCGATGGGAGGGTCTCGCTCTCAAGGGCCTCCGTCGAGGTCCAGTACGGCGTATCCGACAACCCCAGAATGGGCGGCTCGGCCGGGCTGGCGCCGGTGGCGATTAGGCAGCGTTCGAAGGTCACATGTTGCTCGACCCCGTCGGACTGGCGCACGAGCAGGCTGTGGGCGTCCGCGAAGCGGGCCTCGCCGCGCAGCACCGTGATGGACGGGGTGTCGGCCAGGATGGTCTCGTATTTCGCCTGCCGCAGCTCATCGACGCGCGCCTGCTGCTGGGCCAGCAGCTGCTCGCGCAGGATCGCTGGCGTACAGGCCCCGATCCCGTCATCGAACGGGCTTTCGCGACGTAGATGGGCGATATGCGCCGCGCGGATCATGATCTTGGACGGCACGCAGCCGACGTTGACGCAGGTTCCGCCAATGACGCCGCGCTCGACAAGGGTGACCTTCGCGCCCTGCTCGACGGCTTTCAGCGCCGCCGCCATCGCCGCGCCGCCGCTGCCGATGACGGCGATGTGCAGCGGGACGCCGCCGGCGCCGCGTTGCGCGCCGCCCGCGTCGGCGACCGAGGCGCGATAGCCGAGCGTCGCGACCGTGGCCGCAAGGGCCTCGGAGCTAACCCCCGCATCGGCCGCGATCTCCGCGCGCGCCTTCAGATAGGAGACGGCGGCCGAGCGCACGCCTGGGACGCGCTCCAACGCCTCCCTCACGTGCGTGGCGCACGAGTCGCAGGTCATTCCGTCAATGCGCAGGGCGATCGCGGCGGTCACGGGGCAGGCTCCTCAGCGCTTCACGGTGGACGGGTAGCCCGCGCCCGCCGTCGCCTTGGTCAGGGCGGCGACCGTGGTCTTGGCGTCATCGTAGGAGACGACGGCCTCGCGCTTTTCGAAGCTGACCTCGGTTTTCTCGACGCCGTCGACCTTGGCAAGCGCCGTCTTGACGGTTATCGGGCAGGCCGCGCAGGTCATGCCGGGCACCGCCAGGGTGACCGTCTTCGTCGCGGCCCACGCGGGCGAGCTGAGCGCGCCCATCAGGGCGATCAGGGAGACGAGCGTCTTCATGGGGACTTCCTTTCAGTAGAACAGGGGCAGGACGTAGGGGAACGCCAGCGCGACAAGGACGAGCGCTGCGACCGCCCAGAAGATGACCTTGTAGGTGGTCCTGACCGTGGGCACGGCGCAGACTTCGCCGGGCTCGCAGGCGCGGGCCGGGCGAAAGATTCGGCGGTAGGCGAAGACCATGGCGATCAGCGCTGCGCCGATGAACAACGGACGATACGGTTCCAGCGCGGTCAGGTTGCCGATCCAGGCGCCGCTGAACCCGAGGGCGACCAAGACGAGCGGGCCGAGGCAACAGGTCGATGCCAGAATGGCGGCTACGCCTCCTAGCGCCAACGCACTGCGGCCGCTTTTGGGTTCTGACAAGTCGACTCTCCTTCCGATCAACTCCGCCATCACGTTAGGAAACAGCCCTTTCGCGGGGTGGCGCGGGCGCATTGCGAGGCGGTGCAGCGAGATCCCAGATCGCGACGACCACCATCAAGGTCAGTCCGGGATAGAGGAGCCACGCCGTCGGCCAACCGCGGGTGGCCATGAGCAAAGCCGCCGCCAGCACCAAGATCGGCCCGATGACGCTCAGCGCCATTCGCGGCCACCGGCGATGGCGAAGTCCGCCGACCACGTTGGCGACGAGGGCGATCACGGCGAACAGCGGCAGGAGGTAACGAATAAAGACGCCTTCGTACTGGCTCAGAAACCCGAGGCCCAGCGCGGCGCCAAGGCTCGCAAGAGCCGGGAAGCACGCCGCGCAGCCCATGGCGGTGACGATCGAGCCGATGACGCCCGCCTTGTCGGCCGCGCGGGTGAGGGGATTCTGGATGGGCATCGCAATAGCCTCGGCGACTTCGTGGAACCGTCAGAGCGACGCTACAATCAGGACTGCAGCTTGCCCGTGGGGGCTGAGGATCACTACATACGATCTGTAGCGACTACAGACTCAAGCCCAAAATTGAGAGGCGCGAACAGCATGGCGGATACCGCGATTCCGATTGGCGAACTGTCCCGGCGCACGGGCTGCAACATCGAAACGATCCGCTACTACGAGCGGATCGGCCTGATGCCGGCCCCGCCCCGGCGGGGCCGCTACCGGAGCTATGGCGCGGACGACGTGGGCCGCCTCGGCTTCGTGCGACGGGCCCGCGAGCTGGGCTTCACGCTGGACGAGGTGCGCGCCCTGCTGGGCCTTGCAGGCGGCGGGCACGCGTCCTGCGCCGAGGTGCGCAACCTCGCCGCATCGCATCTGAAAGACGTGCGCACGCGCATCGCCGACCTGAAGCGGATGGAGCGGGTGCTGGCCGACTCGGTGCGGGCTTGCGACGCGGGGCAGGATCCAGGCTGTCCGCTGATCGAGGCGCTCCGCGCCGCCTGAGCGGCTGCGATATGATCGTGGCGGCTGCGACTTTTAGCACAGCCTGCCCCGCAACGCCCCGTGCGTGATTGAAGCGACGCCTAGTCGCCGTCCGGCGCCCCGAAGAGCCTGACGACCAGGATCGCCTTTGGGTCACCGTCGTCGGCCAGTTCGAGCAGTTGGGGATAGCGGCGCTGCGGCGAGAAGATATCCAGGTCCGCCTCGTAGACGTCCGACCAATCTTCGATGTCGCCGGGCATGATCACGCGCATGTCCGGATCGAACCGTTGCAGCTGGCCGATCAGCGCGCCGACGCTCAGCGGGCCGTACGGCGAGCCGGCCCCCTCCCCTGTCGTCGAGCGACGCAGGTAGGCGACCAGACGCCGCAGCCGGCCAAGGATGGGGCGCTTGGCCTTGATCGGCGCGCCGGCGCGCAGGGCGATCGTGGTCATCGCGAGCTGCACAGGGGTGCTCCCGCGCCTGGCCGTGTTCCATCGCCCAGGGCCTCCACGGCAGTGGCGCTAAAGAGCGTCACCGCCGCAAGCGAGATCATCAAAGCGTGTTGGGGGCGGCCCGGCCGCGGGTGTTGAGCGGACCGCCCGGGCATGGTCAGTGCGCGCCGCGTTGCAGGTAGGCCTGCACGGCGTCAGCGCCATTGCCGGCCGCCTTGACCGCCCGCTCGAGTTCATCGCGCGAGACGCCGAACTTGTCGCTCCAATAGCGGACCTCATAGTCCTCGCTCAGGCTGATCTTGGAGGCGTCTTGCGGGCCGGTCTTGGTCTTGTCGTCGGACATGGAAATCTCCTTTCCACCCCAACCGGCGCCAGCGACTCCGGGTTCCCCTCGCGGGCGTCAGGTCAGGCTTTCAGCCGCAGCCCTGGTCCGCCGTGATCGCCCGCTTCCAGGAAGACGACGCCGGCGACGTCCAACGCCGCGCGAACAGCTTCGACGTTGGCGGCCGCCCGCTGGGCGGTTCCGATCCTCGGGTCCTCCATGCGCCGGATGCTCATCAACGACAGGCCGGCAGCCTCCGCCAACTGGGGCTGGCTCCAGTCCAGCAGCGCCCGCGCCGCCCTGATCTGCCCGGCGGTCAGCAGCATAGGGAGAACATAAAATGTTCAGTACGGAGCATTTAAAGTTGTCCAAGCTATCGTGGGCGTGGTAGCAATTTGTTCTTAAGTGAACAGATGAGTTCAAGCCATGGCCTCACGTCGCAAGGCGGGAGACGCGGTCGCGCGCCTGCCTGCCCTCTCCCGCCGCGCCATCCTCGTCGGCGTCTCCGCCACTCCCGTTCTCGCCGCAGCGCCGAGCGGCGCGCCGGTCGATCCGATCATCGCGATCAGCCAGCATTGGCTAAAGGTCGACGCGGAGCGAAACCGTCTGATGCTGGCCTGGGGCCAGTTGGAAGGCCGGTTCATGAAGTCCGATGGCTGGGGCGAGCTGTCGACGCAGGAGCGCACGGCGATCCGTGAGGGCGGACGGCTTGGCGAAATCAGCGCTCGGCTAGACCAGCTTGAGGCCGAAAGCGAAACGATCCTGGACACCTTGCCGACGGCGGCGGCCACCAGCGTCGAGGGCGTCGTCGCCAATCTGATGATCGTGATGACCCTGCTCTATCCGGACGATCACGAGATGACCCACGGCATGGTCAAACGGGCGATCGCCGACATCAAGGCGCTGGCGGGTCTGGATTGATGGGTGTGCGCCCGAACCGTCCGAGTCCTGACCGCCAGCTGGCGCGCGTCTTCCTTCGCAACGCCGGCGGCTTCTTCCGAAGCGGCGACGCGACCGGCGCGCTCTATCCCGACCATGCGCTCTACGATTTCGCGATCGCCATCGAGCTTTCGCTCAAGGCCTTCCTGCTGTGGCGGGGCCTGACCGACGACTGGAACCGTCGTCACATCCGCCACGACCTGCGCAAGGCGCTCCGCTGCGCCCGTCGCGCGGGCTTGCGCGACATCCCTGCCGATCTGGAAGCGATCGCCCAGGTCCTTGGCCCCGCCTATCAGCGCCACGCCATCCAGAGCCAGGCCGAGCAGCTCTTGGCGCTTATCAACGTCCCGGCCGCCTGCGAGACCGTGCGCCAGCTCCTGGAGCTGGTCGGGACGATCGTCGTGGCGGAGGCCTCGTCGGCCACGGATCCTCATTGAGGCGTGGCTAAGGGGCCTGGCCCCTCGCGCGCGGAAGACCGGCCTTGGGGTGTCCCCCACCTTCCGCCGGTGGCGTGCAGGTCGGGCGATCCCCCTCCCCTCCCCCGGTCGTCCCCTTGCTACCCCCGCCTCGCCGGCGGGCAGGGGTTGATGCGCAAGGCATCCAACCCTTGGAGACCCAGATGACCCAGCTCTTTTCCACCGACGCCGAACGCACCGCCGAGACCGCCCGTCTCAACGATCTGGCCCGCAAGGCGCCGCGCACGGTCAATGCCTCGTGGCTGGCGACGGGGGCGCGGCGGCGCTGCTGGCCGAGGGCGGGGTCGAAGAGGATCGCGGCCAGGCCCTGGCCTTGGCGCTGGCCCGGTACGCATCGTTCGACGAGGGCGGCGACCCCTATGGCGAGCGCGACTTTGGGGTGCTGGAGCTATGGGGCGAGCGACTGTTTTGGAAGATCGACTACTATCACCCCGACCGTGACGAGCACTCGCCGGTCAAGTGGAGCACGGAGCTGACCCGGCGCGTTGTGACCATCATGCTGGCCAGCGAATATTGACCCGGACGGGCCAGTCCCCCGGACTGGCCCCCTCCCCTCCCCGATGCTATATTGAGCGGTGTTCGAAGGAGTTTCGCCATGGGCCGTTGGTCCTCATCCGATCCCGCAGACGTGGCTTGGCGCCGCGAGCAGATGAGCGCGAGCAACGACATCGAAGGCGTGCGCCGCGATCCCCAGGCCGACCAGCTGATGGCGCGCCTGGACGCGGAGGGCAAAACCCCGGCTCAGAAGCGTGACGCCCTGCGCGGTTACTTCGCCCAGAAGGCCTAGTGAGCGACCGCAAGGCGGCCGAGCGCGCCGCGTTCGAGCGCGTCTTCTACCCTGACAGCCGCGTTCTGGTGAACGAGCTTGGCTTGCGTGATGCAGCCTCGCTCGACGCCGCCGAGCGCCTCTTCACCGATACGCGGATCGAAGAAGGCATGCCCGCGCTCGCGGGCGAGCCGACCTATGCCGGGTTCAAGGCGATCCATCACCATCTCTTCCAGGACCTCTATGCGTGGGCCGGGCAAGAGCGGACCTATACGACGGGGCGCGGCCCCACCCCGTTCGCGCCGCCCGAGCAGATCGGGCCGTGGATGGAAAAGCAGTTTTCCGCCTTTCGCGCGGCCCGGGAGCTGAAGGGACTGGGCGCCGAAGCCTTCGCGGCCAAGTCGGCGGAGTTCATCACCGAGATCAACGCCGCCCATCCGTTCATCGAAGGCAATGGCCGCGTGCAGCGGGTGTGGCTCGGCGGCGTGGCCGAACGGGCGGGCTTTGAATTTGCGATCCGGCCCGAAGACCAGGCTGCCTGGTACGAGGCCTCGCGGATCGGCTTTGAGGCGGCCAACACCGCGCCGATGGCGCAGTTGATCCTGGCGCGGATCCAGACCCTGCAGCTGGCCGAAAACGGTCGCGGCCCTGAACGGGCCGCGCAGTTCTTGGCCATGAGCCGGGAGGCGGCGCTGGCCAGTGGCGACGGGAGCTTCCAGGCGGCCTGGGCGAACCTGGACAAGATCGCCGCCGTCATCGGATCGGCCATGGCCCATGACGCCGAGGCCCGAGCGCGGCTGCTGGACAAGGCCCGCCACCAGGTCGCCGAGCACCTGCGGGCCGGGCGGACGATCGTCGAGGTCTCCAAGGAGCAGGCCTGGCGAAACGCCGCCCACAATCAGGCCCCCTCCCCTACCGACCCCACTCTTGCCGAGAGGAACCGCTAGACTCGGCCTGGCCAGAAATCCACGGGGATGGCGGGCCGAGCGGCTCCCCCACAGAGCAAGCGAGGACCGCCAAGGCGGCAGCGACTTAAGCTGTCGCCGTGCGCGGTGGAGTTCTGGCCATCCAGAGCGCGGTGAGTTTGCATGTGCAAATCGATCAGGGCCGCGCTTCGCGCACGGCAAGCCGCGGCTTGCTAGCCGCCCTCGGCGGCGGGCCCTGAAATCGCGGCGCGCGGGATTTTCGCGATCAGGAGGCTGGAGCGCCAAACCTCCACCGCTTCGCCGCTGTCGTGATCCTTGAGCAGCTGAAGGGCGTGGCGCTTGGCCATCTCGTCGTCTTCGAAAACCGCAATGTCCATGAAGAGGGTCGCGCCGGCCTTCGAGTTTCCCAGAAAGGTGTAGGCGTTGTCCTGCATCGCTTGGTCGGTCCCCGTATTGTTGATGGCGCCCACCATTTGATGTCGGTTTGAGCGCGTTCAAGGCCGCTCCCAGCAGCTCCACCTACACATGTTTCGGCGTCTCGTTGCACGAAACTTCACCTTGGTAGCCACGCGTAGCGTGGCGGTTGGCTGAGGGGCGGTCGCCCCTCGCGCCCGGGGGATAAAGTCTGCGCTTCGCTACGACCGAACGGGGGGTGTCCCCGGCCTTCCTTCGCTTCGCTGCGTGCAGGCCGGGTGATCCCCCTCCCCCCGTCCGTCCCCCGGTTGCTACCCCCAGCCTCGCCGGCGGGCAGGGGTAGATGCGCAAAGCATCGACCCCAACCCCAAGACGGAGTTCAACCGATGACCGTTCGTGAAATCCAACTCTCCAAGCTGGTTCTGTCGCCCAACAACATGCGTCAGGGCGAAGTCGAAGTGGGCGATCTGGTGGCCGACATCGGCGCTACCAAGACGGTGCTGCAAAACCTGCGGGTCACCGCCCAGCAGAAGGACGGCAAGGCCACGGGCCTGTTCGAGGTCCATGTCGGCGGGCGACGCCTGAGGGCGCTGAGCGTCTTGGCCGCGCGCAAGGCCATCCCCCGCTCGTTCCTGGTGCCGTGCGTCGTCTGCCCTGACGAGGCGACCGCGCTTGAGGAGAGTATCGCTGAAAACGCCGTGCGACTGGCTCCGCATCCGGCCGACCAGTTCGCCGCCTTCCATGCCCTCAGCCAGACCGGCAAGACCGTCTCGGAGATCGCCGAGCGCTATTCGATCGCTCCCCGGATTGTGGAGCGGCGGCTTAAGCTGGCGACGGTCTCGCCGCGCCTCATGGCCCTCTTCCGCGCCGATGAAATCAACCTGGACCACATGGCGGCCTTCACCCTGACCGACGATCAGGCGGCCCAGGAAGCAGCCTATTTCGACTTCCCCGAACACGACCGTCAGGCCTACCGCGTCAAGCAGCGTATCGTCGGTGGGCGGGTCAGCAGCCAGAACAACGCCACAGCCAAGTTCGTCGGGCTGGACGCCTATCGCGCCGCTGGCGGCGAGGTCAGTCAGGACCTCTTCGCCCAGGTCGATGATGCAGGCTACATCACCGATCTGACCCTGCTGGAACGACTGGCCACCGATGCCCTTGAGGCGCAGGCCAAGACGTTGGAGCCGGAAGGCTGGTCCTGGGTGGAGACCACCCTTCGCTTCGACTACAGCCTGTCCCAGACTTTTGGGCGGGCCTACCCCACGGTCGCGCCTCTGACCCCCGAGGTTCTTTCCCAGATCGAGGCCCTGACCGCCGAGATGCGGGCGCTGGAGGAGGCCGAGGCCGAGACCGACGAAGCGGCCGAACGCATCAGCCAGATCGAGGATGAACTCTACGCGCTCGAAAGCTCAGGCGAGGAGGTCTATGCGCCCGAGGTCAAGGCGATCACCGGGGCCATCGTCACCATCGCCGACGACGGGTCGCTGCGGATCGAGCGGGGGTGCGCCAAGCCGGGGGCCGACACCAAGGCGTTGCGCAAGCTGGACGGCAAGGCCACGGAAGGCGGAAGCAGCGTCACGCGCGAGCGGACCAAGAAGCCCGTGGGCGCCCTGCCCGACAAACTGGTGCTGGACCTGACGGCTCACAGGACGGCGGCGCTTCGGGCCGCGCTGATCGAGCGTCATGACGTCGCCTTCGTGGCGGTCGTTCATTCGCTGCTGCTGCTCACCCACTACGGCGCGGGTCATCGCTCCTCGCCCGCCTCGACCATCGATCTTCGGGCCGACCTGTCGGCCAACCATCCGCGCAAGCACGCCGAAGGGTTCGAGGCCAGCCGGGCGGGCGAGGCGCTCAAGCGGGTCAAGGGCCAGATGACGCTGTTGCTGCCCGCCAGCCATGGCGACCTGTGGACCTTCCTCATGGGCCGCGAACCGGGCCAGCTCATGGAGCTTGTCGCCTATGCCGCCTCCCAGCTGGTCGATGCGGTCAAGCAGCCCTTCGAGAACGAGACGAGCGCGCGCCAAGTGGCGTCCGATCATCTGGCCAAGGCGCTGGACCTGGACATGGCCCAATGGTGGACCCCGACCGCGCAAGGCTACTTTGGCCGGATCTCCAAACCGTTGATCGTGGCCGCCGTCGAGGAAGCCACAACCGCCCAGGCGGCCGAGAACATCGCTGGCCTGAAGAAGCAGGAACTGGCGGCCGAAGCCGAGCGACGCTTGGACGGCAAGGGCTGGCTGCCGACCATCCTTCGCCCGCGTGAGATCGTCCAGGACGACGAAGCGATGGAGGGCCTGGGCTTTGACGGCGAAGGTGACGAGGACTTGGACGCCGCGCCTTGGGATGAGGATGAGGCGCCGATGGCGGCCGAATAGCCATAAAGCCAGAGCCGGGGCCTTGCGCCCCGGCCATCTTCCGGAGCGGGTTTGCACGTGCAAACCCGCTCCCGTGCGTTTGAGGTCAGGGGACAGTTTGCACGTGCAAACCCTGCCGATACGGCGCGGGCCTGCGGCCCGCCCTCCCCTCAAATTTGGTCGCTAAGGGGCTTTGCCCCTCGCGTGGGGGCGGTGAAGTCTTCGACCCGAGGCGAGGGTGTCCCCCACCTTCCTCCCTCTGGTCGTGCAGGTCGGGCGATCCCCCTCCCTCGCCTCGGCCGCCCCCTTGCTACCCCCGGCTCATTGGCGCCGGCCTAGCCGGTTGGATCGCAAAAGAAGCGAGCCAACCCAAGACGACAAGGGCAAGAAAACATCTTTATCTTCGGGTGTCGGAAAACATAAAGATGTATTCTTCAGCCTTAGAGACGGAGCCCGGACATGACCAAAGCCCCTACCTCCAAGAGCCGCAAGACCGCCGCCACCAAGGCCGCGCCGACCGAGCGTTTCGACGTCCACCAACATGTCACCGACCAGATCATCAAGGCCCTGGAAGCCGGAACCAAGCCTTGGGAGCAACCCTGGCGCTCGGCGGGCGGATCGCTGCGACCCCTGCGCTTCAACGGCGAGCCCTATCGCGGGATCAACGTCGTGATGCTGTGGGGCGCCAGCCAAGAGCGCGGCTTTGCCTCCCCCTACTGGATGACCTTTCAGCAGGCGTTGGAGCTGTGTGGGTTCTAACTGAAGTGCGACGAAGGGCCTGGGCAGGATGACGGGGAGGGGACCTCCTGTCACGTCAGGGTTTCAGGGCCTTGGCAGTCGGGCGACGGGCGGGCGCG
>NZ_SMZP01000011.1 GCF_013181195.1 Caulobacter sp. RHG1 | reverse complement strand
GGGCATTGTGATGGATGTTCATCCGGGGGCTTCCGGCTCTGGAAGTGGAGTGTCGCAACCCCAGCTTCGTTCAAGCCCGCCTCCGGGTGAACAACCTTCATAGCTTCGACACCTAGCGCCCGGGGCATTCCTTGGCTGGCGAGCGGCGCAGGAGGGCTGGCGTCGCCGGGACCTCGCTCTGGCCGCCGTCGTCGGCATAGACGCCTGTCAGCAGCTTGCCCTTGACCCCCAGCGTCTGGCCAGCCTGCGGGCGGATCAGGAAGAGGTCGTTCAGGTCGCCCAGGTGCTCGACGCTGACGAAGCCGGCGCCGACCGTGGCGTAGCCCTTGATCCCGCCGGCCGTGCGCTCGAGCACCCAGCCGGGCGGCTTGCGGCAGATGGAAATGAGCTCCGCGCCGGTCAGCTGGAGGTCGAAGGACTGCAGATTTTGTTCAGCGTTCGCCGGCGTCCAGGCCAGCGTGACCAGTTCCGTCGCCGGCTGAGCAGGTGCGACAGGTGGTTTGGCGTCCTTGCCAGCGTCTTGAGCCGGCTTGGAGTCATGGCAGGCGGCCGTCGCGGCCAGCGTGAGAGCGAGAAGCGACAGCCGCCAGATGCGCATGACTACTTGATCACGCCGCAAGCGGCGCGGGCGCCGGCGCCGCCGATCGGCTGGCTCTTGTGGTCGTCGGGGCTGGCGTGGACGACGACCGAGCTGCCGTCCGCGTCCAGCAGGGCGGGGCGGCCGCCGGCGCCCTTCAGCGACACCAGGGTGGAGTAGACCTCGGCCGTCGCTGCGCCGTCGGCATGGGCGAAGATGTTGGGCAGGTCGCCATTGTCGTTGGCGTCGGGGTTCAGCAGGCCGTGCACGACCTTCTCGGTGGTGTGGACGTGGGCGCCGGCCGAGGTGAAGGCGGGGGCGCCGCAATCGCCCTTCTCGTGGAAGTGAATGGCGTGCCAGCCGGGCGTCAGGCCCTTCAGCTCCAGCTTCAGCAGAACGCCGTGCGGGGCTTCGGTCAGGGTGATGACGCCGGCGTCCTTGCCGTCGCCCGTCTTGACGGAGGCGGTCGCAGTGGTCTGGGCCAGGGCCGGGGCGGCCATCAGGACGGCGGCAAGGCCGAGCGCGGTCGCGGCGGGGAGGCTACGCATGCGGAATTCCTTCTCTAGTCAAGCGAACGATGGGGACGAAACGCCTGGGAAGGTGGCGCCATCTCCTTCGAAATGCTAACGGTTTTCAACGGTTCCGTGTCCGATTCTGACGGCGAAAAATCCCCTTGAGCGACGATCAAAACACCATCCCTCCTGAAGCTCCGGGCGGGGATGTCGCACCGATCAATATCGAGGACGAACTGCGTCGTTCGTATCTCGATTACGCCATGAGCGTCATCGTCAGCCGCGCCCTGCCGGACGCGCGCGACGGTCTCAAACCGGTTCACCGCCGGGTGCTGTTCTCGATGCACGAGCAGGGCCAGACGCCCGAGCGGTCCTACGTCAAGTCGGCCCGCGTGGTCGGTGACGTCATGGGTAAGTATCACCCGCACGGCGACGCCTCGATCTATTTCACCCTGGTCCGCATGACCCAGTCGTTCTCGATGGGCCTGGTGCTGATCGACGGCCAGGGCAACTTCGGTTCGGTCGACGGCGATATGCCGGCCGCCATGCGTTACACCGAGTGCCGCATGGCCCCGCCGGCCATGTCGCTGCTGGCCGACCTGGACAAGAACACGGTCGACTTCGCCGACAACTACGACGGCAAGGAGCAGGAACCGACCGTCCTGCCATCGCGGATCCCCAACCTGCTGGTCAACGGCGCGGGCGGCATCGCCGTCGGCATGGCGACCAATATCCCGCCGCACAATCTGGGCGAAATCATCGACGCCTGCCTGCTGCTGATCGACGACCCGGAGGTCACGACCGATCAGTTGCTGGACCTGGTGCCCGGCCCCGACTTCCCGACCGGCGGCGAGATCATCGGCCGCGCGGGTCCGCGCCAGGCGCTGCTGACGGGCCGCGGCTCGGTCATCATGCGCGGCGTCGCCACCGTCGACGAGATCCGCGCCGGCCGCGAAGCCATCATCATCACCGAGATCCCGTATCAGGTGAACAAGGCCAACCTGGTCGAGTACATCGCCGAGCTGGTTCGCGACAAAAAGATCGAGGGCGTCGCCGACATCCGCGACGAGTCCAACCGCGAAGGCATGCGCATCGTCGTCGAGCTGAAGCGCGACGCCTCGGGCGAAGTGATCCTGAACCAGCTGTACCGCTTTACGGCGCTGCAAAGCTCGTTCGGCGTCAACATGCTGGCGCTGAACCGCGGTCGTCCCGAGCAGATGGGCCTGCACAAGCTGCTGCAGCTGTTCGTCGAGTTCCGCGAGGAAGTCGTCGTCCGCCGGACCAAGTTCGAACTGGGCAAGGCCCGCGATCGCGGCCACGTGCTGGTCGGCCTGACCATCGCCGTCGCCAATATCGACGAGTTCATCCACATCATCCGCTCGTCCAAGGATCCGACCGAGGCCCGCGAGCGCCTGGTGGCCAGGGCTTGGCCGGCCGGCGACATGCTGCCGCTGGTCGAGCTGATCGCCGACCCGCGCACCGTGCAGGAAGACGGCGGCCTGATCCGTCTGACCGACGAGCAGGCCCGCGCCATCCTGGCCCTGACCCTGTCGCGTCTGACGGGCCTGGGCCGTGACGAGATCGGCAACGAAGCCGCCGCCCTGGCCGACGCCATCCGCGGCTATCTGGAGTTGCTGTCGGACCGCGCCAACATCATGGCGGTGGTCCGTCAGGAGCTGGTCGAGGTGCGCGAAAAGTTCGCCATCCCGCGCCGCAGCCAGATGGTCGACGGCGAAGCCGATGTGGAAGATGAAGACCTGATCGTCCGCGAGGACATGGTCATCACCGTCACCATGGGCGGCTACGTCAAGCGCACGCCGCTGGCCAACTACCGCACCCAGCATCGGGGCGGGAAGGGCAAGTCGGGCATGGCGACCAAGACCGAGGACGCGGTCACTCGCGTGTTCTCGGCCTCGACCCACGCGCCGCTGCTGTTCTTCACCTCGGGCGGCAAGGTCTACAAGCTGAAGGTTTGGCGCCTGCCGCAGGGCGTCGCCAATTCGCGCGGCAAGGCGTTCGTCAACCTTCTGCCGATCGAGCCGGGCGAAACCATCACCTCGATCCTGGCTCTGCCGGAGGACGAGGCGACCTGGGGCGCTCTGGACGTGATGTTTGCCACCCGCTCGGGCAGCGTACGTCGCAACAAGCTCTCCGACTTCGTGGACGTCCGCCGCAACGGCAAGATCGCCATGAAGCTGGACGAAGGCGACGGCATTGTCGGCGTGTCCGTCTGCAACGCCGAACAGGACGTGCTGCTGACCACGGCTGCCGGCCGCTGTATCCGCTTCTCGGTCGACGAGGTGCGCGTGTTCGCCAGCCGTGATTCGACCGGTGTGCGCGGCGTGAAGCTGGCGGGCGACGACACCGTCATCTCGATGGCCGTTCTGCGCAGCGTGGCGGCCACTCCGGCCGAACGCGCCGCCTATCTCAAGCACCAGCGCGCCATGCTGCGCGCCGCGGGCGAAGAGGGCGATGACGCTCCCGTCGCCGTGGAAGAGGGCGAAGAGGACGGCGACGAAACCACCCTGACGCCGGAACGCATCGCCGAACTGGGCGCGGCCGAGGAAATCCTGCTGACCGTGTCGTCGGAGGGCTTCGGCAAGCGCACCAGCGCCTACGACTTCCGTCGCACCGGTCGCGGCGGCCAGGGCCTGGCCGCGCAGGATCTGAGCAAGCGTGGCGGTCGTCTGGTGGGCTCGTTCCCGATCGACGAGACCGACCAGATCCTGCTGGTCACCGACGCGGGTCAACTCATCCGGGTGCCCGTCTCGCAAATTCGTGTTGCAGCGCGGAATACTCAGGGCGTAACCATCTTCCGCACCGCGCAGGACGAGCATGTCGTCAGCGTCGAGCGTCTCGCCGATTCCGGCGGCGACGATAACCAAGGCGAGGACAGCGGGGCGGACGAGACCCCGTAACCCTCAAACCTAAAGTAGGGGGCTGCATGCGGGTTGGGCTTTATCCGGGGACCTTCGATCCGGTCACCAACGGTCACCTCGACATCATCGGTCGGGCCGTAAAGCTGGTCGACAAGCTGGTGATCGGCGTCGCTGTGAACAGCGGCAAGGGTCCTCTGTTCTCGCTGGACGAGCGAGTCGCCATCCTGGAGCAGGAGACGGCGCACCTGACCAAGATCGCCCAGATCGAGGTCCGGCCGTTCGAGAGCCTGCTGATGCACTTTGCTCGCGAAGTGAACGCCCAGATGATCGTGCGCGGCCTGCGCGCCGTGGCCGACTTCGAATACGAATTCCAGATGACGGCGATGAACCAGCAGCTGGATCGCGAGATCGAGACCGTCTTCCTGATGGCCGATCCGCGCCACCAGGCGATCGCCTCGCGCCTGGTCAAGGAAATCGCTACGCTGGGCGGCGATATCGGCAAGTTCGTGCCCGCCGGCGTGGCCGAGCAGCTGCTGGCCAAGGTGGGCAAGGGCTAGGCGGCGCCCGCCGGTCAAAGGTTCACAATTGCGTCGTATGGCCTGCGCTTCAGTTATCGGGAGTGCGCGGATGAAGACCCTTGGGCGTTTGGGAGCCGGCTTGGCTCTGAGCTTGGCGCTGGCTGCAACGGCGACCGCCGCGCTGGCCGAGGTCTTCACCGTGGCCGTCGTTTCTGACACCCAGAACTATTCGGACATCACTCTGCCGCAGCCGCGCGGGGCCAACACCTTCGAGCAGCAGATGCGCTATCTGGCGGACACCCGCCAGGAGAAGAACCTGGCCTTTGTCACCTTCGTCGGCGACCTCGTCCAGCACGGCGACGGCCAGTTCCGCCGCGCCCGTCCGGACGCCGTAGGCCAGTACGAGACGTTCGACACCCGCCAGGAGTGGGACATCGCCCACCGCGCCGTCTCGATCCTGGGCGCGAGCGGCGTGCCGTTCGGCATGGTGCCGGGCAACCACGACTACGACAACTACAGCTACTGGCCGGAAGCGGGCCTGGGCCCGTCCAAGCCGCTGGCCGGCAGCCGGGCCTGGAGCTTCTATTTCGGTCCGCAGTCGCGCCACTTCGCCGGCAAGGCCTGGTACGGCGGCGCCTCGACGAACGGCATGAACAGCTTCCAGACCTTCACCGGCGGCGGCAAGCGCTTCCTGCACCTGTCGCTGGAGATGGAGCCCCCGCAGTCGGCGCTGGATTGGGCCCAGGGCGTGATCGACGCCCATCCGGGCCTGCCGGTCATGGTCACGACCCACGAGTGGCTGGAGCCCCGCAAGGCGCCGCGTTCGAACGGCCAGGCCTCCTACTTCCCCAATAGCGACCACCTGTCGCCCGACCAGGTCTGGGACCGCTTTATCCGCAAGAACGCGATGATCTTCATGGTCCTGTGCGGCCACGCCTACACGCCGGCGGTCGAGGGCAAGTCCGAAGGCGAGAACCTGCGGATCGACCGCAATGACGCCGGCCGGCCGGTCTACCAGCTGATCCAGGACTATCAGGGCAACACCATTGGCCCGGATGGCAAGCCCGACTCGGCCAATGGCGGCGCGGGCTGGATGCGGTTCATGACCTTCGACACCGAGGCCAAGAAGATCCGCTTCACCACCTATTCGACGCTGCTGGACCGCTATGCGGGCCGCAACGGCGAGTCGACCTTTGGCGGCGCGCCGTCGCTGTCGGAGTTCGAGCTGGATTTCCCGCCGCAGCTTACGAACTAAACCGCCCAGAAGCGGCCGGAATCATCAGCTTCAACAGTCGCCGCACTTGTCGGGGCGGTCGTGGCGTTCTACGCCGACCCCGACCTATTCTGTTCGGGGTATTCGATGAAGCTCGCCATGACCGCCGCCGTGCTGGCGCTCGCCGCCACCACGGCCTCGGCCCAGACCGCCGACTGGCGTACGCCCGACCCCAATAACGTCATCGTCGTCGAGACCAACAAGGGCCGGATCATCGCCGAGCTGAGCCCCGAGGCCGCTCCCGCCCATATCGAGCGCGTCCGTGGCCTGGTGAAGGCCGGCTTCTATGACGGCCTGACCTTCTTCCGGGTCATCGACGAGTTCATGGCCCAGACGGGCGATCCCCAGAACACCGGCATGGGCGGTTCCGATCAGCCCGACCTGAAGGCCGAGTTCAATTTCCGTCGCGGCGCAGAGCTGCCGCTGGGCGCGCCCTTCAAGGTCGGCTCCAACGAAACCGGCTGGATCGGCGCCTTGCCGGTGACCAGCCAGCCGGCGGCCCTGGCGGTGATGACCGCCGACCGCAAGGTGTCGACCTGGGGCAACTTCTGCTCGGGCACGCTGGGCATGGCCCGCGCCGGCGATCCCGACAGCGCCAACAGCCAGTTCTTCTTCATGCGCCAGCACAACGCGTCGCTGGACAAGGTCTACACCGCCTTCGGCCGCGTGCTGTCGGGTCAGGACGTCGTGCGCGCCATCAAGACCGGCGAGCCGGTTCCCGATCCGCAGGACAAGATGGTCAGCGTCAAGCTGCTGGCCGACCTGCCGGCCGACAAGCGCCCGTCGATCCAGGTGATGGATACGCGCTCGGCCGCTTTCCAGGCCCTGGTGGCCAAGCGTCAGGCCGAGGTCGGCGCAGCCTTCACCAACTGCGACGTCGAGATCCCCGTTCAAGTGAAGTAACTGATCAGGTGAAATGACATGATCCTCCGCGCGCTGCTGGCCGGGCTCAGCCTGGCGACGACCTCGGCTCCGGCGCTCGCGGCAGGGCCGGTCAAGCTCGTCGAAGCCGATTGGCGCACGCCGGCGCCGGACACGATCATGGTGATCGACACCAACAAGGGTCGGGTGCTGGTCGAGCTGGTCCCCGAGGTCGCGCCGAACCATGTCGCGCGCCTGCAGGACCTGACCCGTGTTGGCGTCTATGACGGCCGGACCTTCTTCCGGGTCATCGATCGCTTCATGGCCCAGACCGGCGACCCGACCAATACGGGCGAGGGCGGTTCGGATCGGCCTAACCTCAAGGCCGAGTTCACCTTCCGCCGCACTGCCGACACCGCCTTCGTTCCCATGGCCGCTCCGGCCGGGCTCGAGGTGGGCTTTATCAAGTCGCTGCCCGTGGCCAGTCAGGCCTGGAGCTGGAACGACGTGACCCCCGACCGCAAGGTCGCGGCCTGGGGGACCTATTGCTCCGGCGTGATCGGCATGGCTCGAGACGAGGATAACAACTCGGCCAACAGCCAGTTCTTCCTGATGCGCCAGCCCTATCCGTCGCTGGACAAGCGCTATACCGCCTTTGGCCGGGTGATCAGCGGCCTGGACGCGGTGCGCGCCATCAAGACCGGCGAGCCTGTCGCCGCGCCGCAGGACCAGATGCAGCGGGTGCGCCTGCTGTCGGACATTCCGGCCAGCCAGCGCCCTGCAGTTCGGGTGATCGACCCCAGGGGGCCATGGTTTGCGGCCGAGACCAAGCGGCTGCGGACTTTGAAGGGGGCCGACTTCTCGGTCTGCGACATCGACCTGCCGGTCGAGGTTCACTGAACCCATTACCGGTTTATCGCGTGACTTGGTTCACAGGCGGGCGTGAACCGCGCTAGAAGCGCGGTCACAACACTCGCATCCCCAAGGGAAGACCATGTCGGCTGACCTCGAAAACACCCTGATCCTGACCCTCGAGACCGGTCCGGTCACGATCAAGCTGCGTCCCGACCTGGCGCCGGGCCACGTCGCCCGCATCAAGGAACTGGTGCGCGAGGGCTTCTATGACGGCGTCGTCTTCCACCGCGTGATCCCGGGCTTCATGGCCCAGGGCGGCGATCCGTCGGGCACCGGCCGTGGCGGTTCGGACAAGCCGGACCTGAAGGCCGAGTTCAACGCCGAGCCGCACGTGCGCGGCGTCTGCTCGATGGCTCGCACCCCGAACCCCGACTCGGCCAACAGCCAGTTCTTCATCGTGTTCGACGACGCCACCTTCCTGGACAAGCAGTACACCGTCTGGGGCCAGGTGACCGAGGGCATGGACAATGTCGACGCCCTGCCGAAGGGCGAGCCGCCGCGCGCTCCGGGCAAGATCGTCAGCGCCAAGATCGCCGCCGACGCGTGACGCCTTCGCTGCGAGCCGCCTATGCGGAGCCTCGGCGCCGGTATCATACCCTGGCGCATATCGAGGACTGCCTGGCGCGGCTCGCGGCGGTTTCCGACCTGTCGGACCGCGATCGTGCGGTCCTGACGGCCGCCTTCTGGTGGCATGACGCGGTCTATGACCCGACGCGCGGCGACAACGAGGCGCTCAGCGCCGAACTGGCGGCCCGCGATCTTCCCGAACTCGGCTATGCGCCCGACGATATCGCCGAGGTCGAGCGCTTGATCCTGCTGACCAAGGGCCACCAGGTCCCGGAAGGCGATCCGCTCGGCGCGCTGATGGTGTCGATCGACCTGTCGATCCTGGCCGCCGATCCCGAAACCTACGACGCCTATGCCCGCGCCATCCGCGAGGAATACGGCCACGTGCCCGAGGACGTCTATCGTCCCGCCCGGGCCGCGGTGCTGGGTCATTTCCTGGCGGCGCCGGTGCTGTTTCCGGACGCCGACTTCGCCGCGCGTTTCGAGGGGCGGGCTCGCGCCAACCTGCGGCGCGAGATCGCTCAGCTTACCGGCGGCGCAGCGTAACCACCATCGGCCGGTGGTCCGAGCCCAGGGCCGGACCGCGCTCGATCTGCACCGCATGCCATTCCGAGCCGGCATAGACGTGGTCGATCGGCAGGAACGGGGCCGGGGCGGCCGCCACGCGCGAGAACTTGCCAGCGGGCCACGAGGGCAGGGCGCGGGTCCAGCGGCGCAGACCCAGGGCCTTGTCCTGGCGCTTCAGCGTGAACGACCACGGCGTGGAATTGAAATCGCCGGTCAGGATGGTGCTCTTCGTCCCGAACGGCTTCAGGGTCTCGACCAGCTTGCGCGACTGGGCCTGCTGCGGACCGGCGGGGATCGGCCAAGTGTAGTGCACGCCGGCGACCGTGAACGGGCCCTTGGGATCGGCCAGGGTCGCCCAGGCGCCCGACAGGTAGGGCTTGTCCATCGGCACGCTGCCGCGATCCAGCATCTTCTTGCGCGAGAAGATCCAGGTCTCGCAGCGGGCGGCCTTGTCGCACGAGGCGAACGGATAGTCCTCGCGCAGCGCCTTGATGACCGGCATGGCGTAGCCGCCGGCTTCCTCCAGGATCACCACGTCGGCGTCCTGAGCGCGGATCCACTCCAGGCTTTTCTCGGGCGTGCGGTTGTCGTGCCAGATGTTGAACTGGATGATCTTCAGGTCGCTGGCGGCGACCGTCGCCGGTTTAAATCGTGAGGCGGCGACCATCTCCGGCAGCATCAACACGGCGCAGGCGGCGATCGTCGCGCCGCCCAGTCCGACCATCACCCAGCGCTCGCCGCCGCGGGCGAAGACCGCCCCCAGCGCCGCCGCGCCGACGCCCATGGCCAGCCACAGCGGTGCGCCATGGGTGAAAGCGTCCAGCCGGTCGCTCCAGGCGCCGCCCAGGCAGGCGATGGCGAGGCCGCAGCCGACCAGGCCCAGCATCAGGGCGGTGCCACGCACCAGGAGACTCAGGAGCTGGACGATCAGGCGCATGAGCCGCCCATAACACGGCTCCGTAAAGGATGCTTCGCCCTACTCGCCGGGGTGGTGGAAGAAGCTGATATTGCGGATCCGCTCGGCGCCGATCTGCAGGGATCCGGTGAAGACGCGCTGCGCGCCGCCATTCGGACCCGCCGTCCGCGCGGCCTTGTAGGCCGCCAGATCGGGCGTCAGCTCCAGCACGACCTCACCCAGTTCCTGGGTGTTGGCGTGCAGGAACACCCGCTGGTCATCGATTTGATAGCTGTCAGGAACGAGGGTCAGGGTCGTCTGGTGGATGGTCTGCTCCAGCTCGTCCTTTTTCGCCGGACTGTCGATATTGGCGAAGATCAAGGTGATGGGCGGGTTTTTCGGGTCGCGCTTGCCCGCCTCCCAGGCCGCGAAGTCGGCAGGCTGGCCGACCGAGAGGTTCATCAGCCGCCAGCGAGCGACCTGGGCCTGGGTCTCCACGAAATAGAAGCCGACCAGCTCCAACGCCGGATCGTGCTGGAAGGCGGCAGGCGCTGGGGCGGGCGCGTCGACTGCCGTGGCGACGGTGCGCTCCTCGGCCGGCGCGGCAGGCGGCGTTTCCTTCTTGGCCTCGCAAGCGGTCAGCAGCAGCGGCAGCGCGAGCGCGGAAACGAGCAGGCGGTTCATAGCGATCTTCCCCCGAAGAATGGCGTTATGTGAAACTGTGCGCAACCCGTTCAGGTTGTCCATGGCGCTCGCCTGGCGGCGTATGTCTTGACCTGAACGGTCCATCGTGCGCTTGAAACGCGCCCATGCGCCTTTCCGACTTCGATTTCGACCTCCCCGAGGACCGCATCGCCCTGCGTCCGGCCGAGCCCCGCGACGCCGCGCGCTTCCTCGTGGTCCGCCCCGGCCAGCCCCTGGCTGACCATGTCGTGCGCGAGCTGCCCGACTTTCTCCAGGCGGGCGACGCCCTGGTCTTCAACGACACGCGTGTCATTCCCGCGCGTCTGGCCGGCCTGCGCGAAGGCCGCACGACCGGCGGGGCGGACGGCACGCCCGTGGCCGTCGAGGCGACCCTGCACCGCCGCGTCGCCCCTGATCGCTGGAGCGCCTTCATGCGTCCCGGCAAACGGTTGAAGGTCGGCGACCGCGTCGCCTTCGGGGCTCGCGATGATCGCGCGTGCGAAGCGGATCGCCTGGACGCCACGGTCGTCGAGAAGCACGAGGGCGGCGAGGTGCTGCTGGCCTTCGACGTCTCCGGCCTTGATCTCGACATCGGCATCGCTCGCCATGGCGACATGCCGCTGCCGCCTTATATCGCCGCCAAGCGGGGCGAAGACGCGCGCGACCGCGCCGACTACCAGACCGTCTACGCCCGCGAGGACGGCTCGGTGGCCGCTCCGACCGCCGGCCTGCACTTCACGCCCGACCTGCTGGCGGCGCTGAAGGCCAAGGGCGTGTCGCTGCATTTCGTGACCCTGCACGTGGGGGCGGGGACCTTCCTGCCGGTCAAGACCGACGACGTCTCCGACCACAAGATGCACGCCGAGTTCGGCGAGGTGACAGCTGAGGTCGCCGACGCCCTGAACGCCGTGCGCGCCGCCGGCGGCCGCATCGTCTGCGTCGGCACGACCAGCTTGCGCCTGCTGGAAAGCGCCACCGGGGAGGACCGCATCGTGCGGCCGTTCGCCGACGAGACGGCCATCTTCATCACGCCCGGTTACCGCTTCCGCGCCGCCGACATGCTGATGACCAACTTCCACCTGCCCAAGTCGACCCTGTTCATGTTGGTCAGCGCTTTCGCGGGCCAGGCGACCATGCGGGCGGCCTATGAGCACGCCGTGTCGACCGGCTATCGCTTCTATTCCTACGGCGACGGCAGCCTGCTGTTCAAAGACGAGAACTCCTGATGGCCGCGTTCCCCTTCGAGATCAAAGCCACCGAAGGCAAGGCCCGCACCGGCCTCCTGAAGACCCCGCGCGGCGACATCCGCACCCCGGCCTTCATGCCCGTGGGCACGGCCGCGACCGTCAAGGCGATGACCGTCGATCAGGTCAAGGACACCGGCGCCGACATCATCCTGGGCAATACCTATCACCTGATGCTTCGCCCCTCGGCCGAGCGGGTGCATCGCCTGGGCGGACTGCACAAGTTCATGCGCTGGGACAAACCGATCCTGACCGACAGCGGCGGCTTCCAGGTCATGAGCCTGTCGGGGATCAGCAAGCTGACCGAGGAGGCGGTGACCTTCTCCAGCCATATCGACGGCTCCAAGCATGTCTTGACCCCGGAGCGCTCGATCGAGATCCAGGCCGACCTGCTGGGCAGCGACATCGTCATGCAGCTGGACGAATGCGTTGCCTGGCCGGCCGAAGAGGCGAGGGCGCGCAAGGGCATGGAGCTGTCGGCCCGCTGGGCGGTGCGTTCCAAGACCGCCTTCGGGACCCGCGACACCCAGGCCTTGTTCGGCATCCAGCAGGGTTCGACCTTCGAGAACCTGCGCCGCGAGTCTTCGGATCGCCTGCGCGAGATCGGCTTCGACGGCTACGCCATCGGCGGCCTGGCGGTCGGCGAGGGGCACGAGGCGATGTGCGAGGTGCTGGACTACGCGCCCGGCATGCTGCCCGAGGACCGTCCGCGCTACCTGATGGGCGTGGGCAAGCCGATCGACCTTGTGGAAGCCGTGGCGCGTGGCGTCGACATGTTCGACTGCGTGCTGCCGACCCGCTCGGGCCGCCATGGCCAGGCCTGGACCTGGGACGGGCCGATCAACATCAAGAACGCCAAATATGCCGAGGACGAGTCACCCCTCGACCCGGACAGCGACTGCCCGGCCAGCCGGGACTATTCCAAGGCCTATCTGCGCCACCTGTTCAAGGCCGAGGAGATCCTGGGCCAGGTGCTGCTGTCCTGGCACAACATCGCCTTCTTCCAGGCCCTGACCGCCGCCATGCGCGCCGCGATCGCCGAAGGCCGCTTCGAACAGTTCCGCCGCGACTTCCGGGCTCGCCACCTCGCAAACGGCTAGTAGGCCGGTCCCTTCGGCACGCGCGGAGCTTCTTCCTTGACGATCGGGAAGCGGGGCCTCAGCGGGCCGTAGCGGTCGCGCGGCGGCGGCATGCCGGGTTCGACAACGACCGGCGCCGGCGGCGGCTTGTGCTGCGGCGTGGCGGGCGGATTGCAGCCCCGAGCCTCGCCCAGGCCCTTCAGATAGGCGCGGCGCACGGCGCCCGAGGCGACGGCGCTCTGCACCAGACGATCGTGGCGCTCGGCCCCGGTCAGCTTCCGCACCCAGCCCCGCATGGGGATCAGCCCCTGAGCCGTGGTGGCCACCGCGCCCAGGGCCGCCCCGCCGGCCGCCTTGCGCCCGCGGTCCAGAAGATCCTCATCCTCGGTCGGCGGATTCTGGTCGATGTCCTCGCCCAAGGCGACGTCCAGCGGCTGGATCAGGGCGATCAGCGTCTTGCAGCTGGCTTCGGTCGGCCGCTGATACGGATCGTCCATCGCTTCCAGCAGCACGCGCGGGATCTTGGTGCGGACCAGATTCACGTCGCGCAGCGGCGCGCTCATGGCTCCGGTGATTCCCTCGCGATTGGCTTCCGAGGTCGATCTGATTCGGCCGTCGTCGGTCGGTTCGACCGGATAATCGTCGCGTTGCTGAGGCGGCGCGCCCAGCAAAGGCGGCGGCTGCTGCGGCTTCGCGAAGGCCGCGGAAGCCAGGGTCGCGCCGCAAACGGCCGCCAAAAGCAAGGTTCTACGCATGTCCTACCCTAACCCACCCACAGCTTTACCGTCATCCTTCTGAAAAACGGCGAAACCGTGCTTGCGACGCGGAAAGCCCCCGACTATGGTCCGCGCCGCTTCCCCCGGTACCCGCCGGATCGAGAGCGGGCCGGTAGCTCAGTGGTAGAGCATTCGACTTTTAATCGAATGGTCGTGGGTTCGAACCCCACCCGGCCTACCATTTCAAACCTCTGATCTTGCAGAGGTTCTGCGGCGAAGATACGCCGCCTTCCACCCTATTCTCCGGCCTCGAGCGGCATGCAGAGTTTTTCTGTCGCTCCGCCCGACGTTTCTCCGTTGCCCCATCGCCAGGCTAGAGATTTAAGCGGCTCAGTTTCAGCGCCGCTGGCGACCGATCGGGCGTCCGTGCGTTTCAACCTTTGCCTTGAGCCAACTGGCGAGCCCGGACCCAGGACGACGATCAGACGATGACCGCCGACACCGCCGCCATCCGGGCTAGCGCGCCATCGCGGCGGCCGCTGTTTCGCCGTCGCTCGGCCATTCCCGGCTTTGGACTGACGATGGGCGTTACGCTCAGCGTGCTGTCGCTGATCGTGCTGATCCCGCTGTCGGCCGTGGCCATCAAGGCCGCCGAGCTGTCGCCGTCAGAGTTCTGGGCCGTGGCTTTTTCCGAGCGCGCGATGGCCGCCTATCGCCTGACCTTCGGGGCGGCGTTCGTCGCGGCCGTGGTCAATGGCGTGTTCGGCGTGCTGACCGCCTGGGTGCTGGTGCGCTACGAGTTTCCCGGCAAGACCCTGGTCAACGCCCTGGTCGATCTGCCGTTCGCCCTGCCCACGGCCGTGGCCGGCATCGCCCTGGCGACGCTGTACGCGCCCAATGGCTGGATCGGGCAGTTCCTGACGCCGCTGGGCGTCAAGGCCGCCTACAACGCGGTGGGCGTGGTCATCGCCCTGACCTTCATCGGTTTGCCGTTCGTGGTCCGCACCATCGAGCCTGTCCTGCGCGACGCCGCCGACGACGTCGAGGAGGCCGCCGCCAGCCTGGGCGCGAACCGCATCGACACCATCCTCCGGGTGATCCTGCCCGCGCTGGCGCCTGCGTGGCTGACCGGCTTCGCCCTGGCCTTCGCGCGGGGCGTGGGCGAGTACGGCTCGGTGATCTTCATCGCCGGCAACATGCCCTACAAGTCCGAGATCGCGCCGCTGCTGATCATCATCCAGCTGGAGCAGTTCGAGTACGCGCGGGCCGCGACGATCGCCGTGGTCATGCTGGCGGTGTCGTTCACGATGCTGCTGGTCATCAACGCCATCCAGGCTTGGTCGCGGAGGTTCGACTGATGAGCGCCGCTCCGTCCCGTAGCCGGCGCGCCACCGACGATCCGGCCTGGGCCAAGGCCCTGGTTATCGGCGTGGTGCTGGTCTTCCTGGCGCTGGTCCTGATCGTGCCGCTGGCGGCCGTGTTCGCCGAAGCCCTGCGCCGGGGTCTGGACGCGGCTCTGGTCGCGGTCAACAATCCCGACGCCCTGGCCGCCGTGAAGCTGACCCTGCTGACCGCCGCCATCGCCGTGCCGTTCAACGCCGTCTTCGGCCTGTGCGCCAGCTGGGCGATCGCCAAGCACGAGTTCCGCGGCAAGCCGCTGCTGATCACCCTGATCGACCTGCCGTTCTCGGTCTCGCCCGTCGTGGCGGGTCTGATCTACGTGTTGATCTTCGGCATGCAGGGGTGGTTTGGCGAATGGCTGGTCGACAACGACATCAAGGTCATTTTCGCCGTGCCTGGCATCGTGCTGGCCACCGTGTTCGTGACCTTCCCGTTCGTGGCCCGCGAGCTGATCCCGCTGATGCAGGAGCAGGGGACCAGCGAGGAAGAGGCGGCCATCTCGATGGGCGCCTCGGGCCTCTACACCTTCTGGCGGGTGACCGCGCCGAACGTCCGCTGGGGCCTGATGTACGGCGTGCTGCTGTCCAACGCCCGCGCCATGGGCGAGTTCGGGGCGGTGTCGGTGGTCAGCGGCCATATCCGCGGCCTGACCAACACCATGCCGCTGCACGTCGAGATCCTCTACAACGAGTACGACTTCGTCGGCGCCTTCGCCGTCGCGGCCCTGCTGTGCCTGCTGGCCGTGGTGACCCTGGTGCTGAAGACGGCGGTCGAGGCTGCCCAGCCCCGCACCGGGCGCGGCGGACACTGAACGGATTCAAGGCCTTCCATGACCATCTCCATCCGCTCTGTCGACAAGAAGTTCGGTCGCTACCCGGCCCTCAACAAGGTCGATCTCGAGATCGCCGACGGTGAGCTGCTGGCGCTGCTGGGGCCGTCGGGCTCGGGCAAGACGACGCTGCTGCGCACGATCGCTGGGTTGGAATTTCCCGACGCAGGCCAGGTGTTGTTCCACGGCCAGGACGTGACCTTCGCCTCGGCGGCCGCACGCCGCGTGGGGTTCGTCTTCCAGCAGTATGCGCTGTTCAAGCACATGACCGTGGCCAAGAACATCGCGTTCGGCCTGGACGTGCGCAAGGGCAAGGACAAGCCGTCCAAGATCGAGATCGAGAAGCGGGTCGACGAGCTTCTCAAGCTGGTCGAGCTGGATGGTCTGGGCAAGCGCTACCCCTCGCAGCTATCGGGCGGCCAGCGTCAGCGCGTGGCGCTGTCGCGCGCCCTGGCCGTGCAGCCCAGCGTGCTGCTGCTGGACGAGCCGTTCGGCGCCCTGGACGCCACGGTCCGCAAGTCGCTGCGCAAGGAGCTGCGCCGCGTGCACGACGCCACCGGCGTCACCACCATCTTCGTGACCCACGACCAAGAGGAGGCCCTGGAGCTGGCCGACCGCGTGGCCATCCTCAACAAGGGCCAGATCGAGCAGGTCGGCACGCCCGACCAGGTCCATGACCAGCCCCAGACGGCCTTTGTCTGCGGCTTCGTCGGTGAGGCCAATAGCTTCGAAGGCCAGGTTGCTGGCGGGCAATTCACCGCCGGCGCCCTGCGTCTGCCGGCCGCGGGCGTGCGCGACGGCGCGGCGACGGCCTATGTCCGCCCGCACGACTTCGTGCTGGATGAGACTGGCTTCGAGGTCAGGGTCGAGCGCGCCCACGTGCAGGGTCCGCTGACCGCCGTCAGCGCCGCCACCCTGGACGGTCACCCGCTGGAGATCAGCGCTTCGCGCGCCGAGGCTGCTCTTTTCCAGGGCGCGGTGAAGATCGCCGCGCGCAAAACGCACGTTTACGCCGTGTAAGGCGCTTTCTGTTAAGCACGCTCCGGATCAAATGCGTCCTAAACTAGAATCCGTGACGCGCTGACCGGGAGTTCTGAAGTCGAATGTCCATGATCGAGCCTTCGGGCGCGGAGCGTCGCGTACATCCTCGGATGCCCGCGGCCCGCAAGATCTACATCGTCGACGATCCGCGCTCGTGGAAGTGCTCGCTGCTGGACATCGCCGAGCGCGGCGCGCGCCTGTCGACCTCGGGGATCGCCACGCCGCCGGACAAGTTCATCTTCGTCGACGCGGGCGGCCGCCGGGTTCACCTGGCCGAGGTCGTCTGGCGTTCTGGCGCTGAAGCCGGCGTGCAGTTCCTCAAGACCGAGCGCATCGGTCCTCGTGCGGGCGGCGCCGCCGGCGCGCTGGACATCGCGCGTCGCTTCGCCGCCAATCTGCCGCCCGAGATCCTGCAGTAGGGGTTACTGCTGCTGTTGTTGCTGCTGCTGGTGCAGGTCCTCGCGCAGGGCGGCGTCGGGGCGGCGGCGACCACCCGCGAAGCTGGGGCGGGCCATGCGCAGGAATTCCGGTTCCGCCACGGCCGCGCGCGCCCGGCGCACGGTGACGCCGACCGCCAGCTGGCTTTCCGTATCGCCCTTGTAGACCCCGCGTGAGGGGGTGACGTCGGCATAGTCACGGCCGACGGCCACGGCGACGTGACGCTCGCCGGTCATCATGTTGTTGGTCGGATCGAAGCCCACCCAGCGCAGGCTGGGCAGGAAGACCTCGACCCAGGCGTGGGTTGCGTCGGGATCGGAGCGGTCGCCGGCCTCGCGGTCGGTGAACAGATAGCCCGAGACATAGCGCGCCGGCACGCCCCAGCTGCGGCAGACCGCCAGCATGATATGGGCGAAGTCCTGGCAGACGCCGCGCCCGGCGCTGAGCGCGAGATCGATCGGGCTATCGGCGTCCGTCACCCCCGGCTGATACTCGAAGGCCTTGTAGATCGTCTCTGACAGCAGGCGCACCGCGGTCAGCGGATCACGGCGCTTGAGCGCCTCCAGATCGTGCTCGTTGATGAAGGTCTGCAATGCGTCGGTGGTCTGGACGAAGCCGTGCGGACGCAGGAAGTCGAAGCATTCGCCGCGGACGAACTCGCTGCGCAGCCGGTCCCACTCGCCGGTGTCCAGATGGGCTGGTCGATCGGCCGGAGCCTCGGTCTCGACCGCTGAGCGGGCGATGATGGTCAGCTTGTCGTGCGGCTGGGGCACGTCGAAGTGATAGACGGCGTTGCCGAAGCTGTCGGCGTACGAGAACACCTGAGCGGCCGGCTCCAGGTCCAGCTCGAAGCTGACCAGGCGCTGGCGGGCGGTCTTCTGGGGCTGCATCCACAGCTCCATCAGGCTTTCCCGGACCGGGCGCTCGTAGTGGTATTGGGTGACGTGGCGGATTTCGAGCAGCACTGCGTGATGTCCTAGGCCGGGAGGCGCGTTTCGAGCGGATAGGCCACGAAGGTCTCGTAGATCGCTTCGTGGATGCGCGCGCATTCGTTGACGACGGTGGTCAGCAGCGGGCCGGCGCCGACGGCTTCCAGCTCATCGACGTCGGCGAACTGCAGGCGGGCCTTCAGGCGTCCGGCCAGACGTTCGGGCGCGGCGCTTTCGCCGGCGAACACCCGGCGGGCGAGGGCCGTCAGGTGCTGCTCGATCTGGCTGGTGGCGAAGCGGATCGAGCGCGGGAAGTCTTCGTCGAAGACCAGGAATTCCAGGATGTGCCGCGGCTCGATCTCGGCCGTGTAGGCGCGCAGGTAGGGCTCCAGGGCGCAGGCCATGCGCAGCACGCTGACCAGGGCCACATGGTCGTCGAGCGGACCGCGCTGGGGCGTCTCGGCGAAGCACACCTCCAACAGGCGCGAGACCAGCTGGGCGCGCTCCATGTAGATGCCCAGCATCATGAACCGCCAGTTCTCGCCGTGGCTCATGGTGGTGTCGGCTGCGCCCTTGAACAGGTGCAGGTCGGCGATCACGTCGTGCAGGAAGTTGGCCGAGCCGTCCGAGAACTCCTTGCCGGCCTTGGCGTCGGTGACCTTCAGATACAGCAGGTTCAGCCGCTCCCAGGTCTCGGTGGTGATCTGGTCGCGGACCTGGCGCGCGTTCTCGCGGGCCCGCGCCAGCGACGACACCACCGAGTTCGGATCCTGGCGATCCAGCACCAGGGCCTCGGCGGCCTCGAACGAACCGATGTCGATGCCGTCGCCCGGCTCGCCGACGGCGGCCATGGCGATCCACACGGCCTGAGCCCCCGAATCCGTCTGGTCCAGGGTGGCGTTCAGCATCACCGAGGACAGGCGCGACAGGTGCTCGGCCCGTTCGATGTATCGGCCCAGCCAGTAAAGGCTGTCGGCTACGCGCGCGAGCATCATGGGCGGGCGCTCCCGTTCGCATGGCCATTGGAGCCGTTATGGCCGTTCTCGTCCGCCAGCACCCAGGTGTCCTTCGAACCGCCGCCCTGGCTGGAATTGACCACCAGCGAGCCGCGCTTCAGCGCCACGCGGGTCAGGGCGCCGGGCGTCACCACCGTCTTCTCGCCCGACAGGATGAAGGGGCGCAGGTCAACGTGGCGCGGCTCGATGCGGCCGTCGACCAGGCAGGGCGCAGTTGACAGCTGGATGGTCGGCTGGGCGATGTAGTTCTCGGGATCGGCCTTGATCGCCTGGGCGAAGTCGTCGCGTTCCTTCTGGCTGGCGTGGGGGCCGACCAGCATGCCGTAGCCGCCTGAGGCCCCAACGGCCTTGACCACGTACTTGTCGAGATTGTCGAGCACGTGGCTCAGCTGCCGGGCCTCGCGGCACAGGAAGGTCTCGATATTGGGCAGGATGGCGTCCTCGCCCAGATAGTAGCGGATGATGTCGGGGACATAGGCGTAGACGGCCTTGTCGTCGGCGACGCCGGTGCCCGGCGCGTTGCAGATCACGACATTGCCGGCGCGGTAGGCGTTGAACAGGCCCGCGGCCCCCAGCGACGAATCGCGGCGGAAGGTGAGAGGGTCGATGAAGTCGTCGTCCACCCGGCGATAGATCACGTCGATGCGACGGATGCCGGTCGTGGTGCGCATGTAGACCATGTTCTCGTGCACGACGAGATCGCGGCCCTCGACCAGCGGCACGCCCATCAGGCGGGCCAGATAGGCGTGTTCGTAGTAGGCGCTGTTGTAGACGCCGGGGGTCAGCACCACGACCTGCGGGTCGTTGCGCCAGTCGGCGGCCATGCTCTTCAGCGTCGACAGCAGCAGGTCCGGATAGCGCTCGACCGGGCGCACCCCGGCGGCGCGATAGGTGCCGGGGAAGGTGCGCTTGGCCGCATCGCGGTTGGCCAGCATGTACGAGACGCCGGACGGGACGCGCAGATTGTCCTCCAGCACGGCGAATTCGCCGTTCTGCTGGCGGATCAGGTCGCTGCCGCAGACGTTCGCATAGGCCTTATGCGGCACGTAGAGGTGCTGCATTTCGCGGCGATACGACGGCGCGCCCAGCACCAGTTCGCGCGGTACGACCCCGTCCATCAGGATCTGCTGATCGCCATAGATGTCGGCCAGGAACAGGTTCAGCGCCTGCAGCCGCTGGATCAGGCCGGCCTCGATCCGACGCCACTCGTCGGCCGGAATGATGCGCGGGAAAAGGTCGGTCGGAATGATCCGCTCGGTGGTGTTCTCGGCCCCGTAGACGGTGAAGGTGATGCCCTGCAGCAGGAACGAGCGCTCCAGCGTGCGCTGGCGGCCGGCCAGTTCCTCGGCGCCCAGCGTCGACATCCGGCCGTGCAGCGGGTCGTAATGGCGACGAACATCGCCTTCCGCCGTGAACATCTCGTCATACGCCACGCCGGGCAGATAGGCCGCATCCATCATCGGCAGGGGCGGCGCATCCGCTTGGGTTGGTGTCTTTGCCGCCACGCTCTTGTCCACGCCCATATTCCGCCTTGAGACCTATATTTAAGTCATTGGACGCGCTGGCCGAAGCGATCGCGTCCAATCGAACTTAGAGCGTCCTGCACGTCGAAAGCGACGGATTCGACCGTCGCCGCACGATTGCGCATGGCTGCTCATGATTTGGGCGCCGTTCGCCCCGTTTGCTAAGCGCAGCTTGTGGGCAGTTCGTTGCATTTCGATGCGTGACACCAGCGGCGCCCCGGACTACAGCAAGGGCGGGGGCGCTTCGCGCGGGGAACGTAATTTGGTGCTTGGGCGGACCACCCTGGCCTTGACTGCTGTGATGTGGCTGACCGCCACGATCGCTTGGGCCGACGAGCCGATGGCCCAGATCCAAGGCGTCGAGGACAAAGCCCTGCGCGACGCCATCCAGCGCGCCCTGACCCAATCCAAGACCTCTCCCCAGAGCCGCGCCGAGGCCCGACGCCGCGCCCGCCAGGCCGGCGAGGACGCAATCGCCGTCCTGCGCTCCGAAGGCTACTACGGCTACACGGTCGAACCCGACGTCCTGGACGGCGAGCCGCCACGCGCCGTGGTCAAGATCACGCCGGGCCCGGTCTTCACCCTTGCCGACCCCCGTATCGACTGGTCCGGCGCGCCGCCCGACGAGGGCGTGCGCCAGCGCGCCGCCGTCGCCATGCGTCTGACCGTCGGCGAGCCCGGTCGTTCGGCCGATGTGGTCGGCGCCGAGGGGCGCGTCGTCGCCCAGGTCGCCAAGCTTGGTTACGCCGACGCCATGGCCGAACCGCGTGAGGTCATCGTCGACCACGCCGACAACACCGTGCGTCCGGCGTTCAAGATCTCGTCCGGCGAGCTGGTGCATCTGGACGGCGTCGAGGTGGTCACCAAGGGGCGCACGAACCCCGACTGGATCCTGCACCTGACCCCGTGGAAGGAAGGCGACGTCTACGATCCCGAGGACGTCGCCGAGCTGGAGCGCCGGCTGCGCGACACCGCCGTCTATGATTCGATTTCGGTGTCGCTGGCCGGTCCCGACAAGGCGACGCCCCAGGGCCTGCGGCCGGTCGTCGTCACCCTGTCGGATCGCAAGTCCCGCACCATTGAAGTCGGCGCGGGCTTCTCGACCAGCGAAGGCGCTGGCGTGGACACCCGCTGGATCCGCTACAATCGCCTGAAGCGCGCCGACACTACCACCTATGCCGTCCGTTTCGCCAAGCTGGAGCAGCGGGTGGGAGCGGAGATTTCGCTGCCCCATTGGCGGCGGCCGCAACAGACCTTGAAGCTGAACAGCGCTCTGTTCCGCAACGATACCGACGCCTACAACGAAACCGGCGCGACCGTCGGCGTCGATCTGACCCGGCGTCGTCAGACCACGGCCTACCGCACCTTCGGCGTTTCGCTGGACCTGTCGCAGACCAAGGATCAGATCGCCCGCAGTGGCGGCCTGGCGGGGCGCAAGCTGAACCTGGCCACCTTCGCCGGTCTGGCGGCCTACGCCTGGGACTTCTCGGACAACATCCTGGATCCCAAGCGCGGCTGGCGCCTCGAGGCTCGCGGCGAGCCGACCTATGTCGTCGGCGACACGACCCTGCCTTATCTGAAGCTGACCACCCAGGGCTCGGCCTATCTGCCGTTGGGGCGTCAGGCCAGCACGGTCCTGGCCGGCCGCCTGAAGCTGGGCGCCATCCTGGGCGGCGGCATTCCCGACATCCCGGCGGCGCGGCGATTCTATGCCGGCGGCGGCGGATCGGTGCGCGGCTATGCCTATCAGGCCATCGGCCCGCGCCTGACCGACAACACGCCGCAAGGCGGCGTCTCCCTGGTCGAGACCTCATTCGAGCTGCGCCAGAAAATCACGTCGAAGTGGAGCGGCGTGGCCTTCATCGACGCCGGCGCCATCAGCACCCAGGAAATGCCCCAGAGCCAGGACTTCCGCGCCGGCGCGGGCCTGGGCATTCGCTATGATCTCGGTTTCGGCCCGATCCGCGCCGACGTCGCCGTGCCGCTGGGCCGCCGCAAGGGCGACCCGGCCTTCCAGGTTTATCTCAGCATCGGGCAGAGCTTTTGAGCGGCGAGCAGGACAAGCCTGACCTGACAGAGTCGGTCGCCCAGGCCGCCGAGGCGACGGGGGAAGCCGCGGTCAAGGTCGCCAAGAAGATCGGCTGGGGCGGCGCGCTGCTGATCGCCGCCGCGATCCTGGCTGGCATCCTGATCGTCATGGCCGGCGGCCTGCGCTTTGCGCCGATCACGCCGCAGGGCCGCATGTTCCTGGAGGCCCGCGCCTCGGGCCTGAAGCTGGGCCGGATCGGCAAGCTGCATATCGAAGGCCTGTCGGGCGACATCTGGAAGGATTTCGGCGTTCGCCGCCTGACCATCTCCGACGAGAAGGGCGTCTGGCTGGAGGCCCACGACGTGCGCGTGGCCTGGCGTCCGACCGAGCTGTTCGGCCGCCGTTTCCACGCCGAGCGCATCGACGCCCGCGACGTCATCGTGCTGCGCCGCCCGACCATGGGACCCAAAGGCAAGTCCAGCGCCGCCCCCGTTTCGGTCGATCTCGACGCTTTCGCCCTGCGTCTGGTCACCCGACCGGCGTTCAGTGGCCGCGATGGGGACTTCGACGTCACCGGCGCCTATGAGATGGCCCGACAAGGCGGCCAGAAGGGCAATCTGGCGGTAAAGTCGCGCCTGCACGCTGGCGACCACGTCAACCTCGACTTCGACCTGGGGCGCTCCAAGAGCCTGCATCTGCTGGCCGACGCCACCGAGGCCAATGGCGGCGCCATCGCTGGCGCCCTTGGCTTGCCCGCCGACCGGCCGTTCGATCTGAAGGCCAAGGCCGACGGGACCATGAGCCGCGCCGCCTTCGACGTCATCGCGCGCTCGGGGAACACCACGCCGCTGGAGGCCAAGGGCGCCTGGACGGAGCAGGGCGGTTCCGCCCGCGGCCGGATGGACCTGACCGCCTCGACCCTGACCCGCTACCCGGCCAAGATCTTCGGTCCGCAGGCCGAGTTCACCCTGGACGGCAAGAAGGCGACCCAGGACGGCCTGTCGGCCTTGACCCTGAACGTGCAGGCCGAGAACCTGACGCTGCAGGCTGACGGTCTGGCGGATCTGGCCAAGAAGCGCACCGGCCCGGATGGCCTGAATTTCACGGCCCGCATCGGCCAGCTGAAGCGCATCGTCACCATTCCGCAGATGGGGCAAGGCCTGGCTGACGGGGTCTTCCGGCTGGAGGATGGCGGCTTTTCGGTCGAGGGCGACGCCGACGTCGCCGATCTGGAGCTGATGGGCTACCGCCTCAAGCGTCTGAAGGGACCGGTCAAGGTTCGCCTGGCCAAGGGCGAGCTGGACATCAGCGCCCAGGCCGCGGGCGCGGGCGGCGGCGGAACGGGCCTGCTGGCTGTGCTGGGCTCGAGCCCGAAGGCGACCTTCGAGGGCGCGCGGGTCAAGGGCGGCCAGTTCCTGATCAAGTCGGCCCGCGTCGACGCCCCCAATCTGGTGGTGACCGGCAAGGGCGAGCGCGGCGTGCTGGGCGGCCTGTCATTCAACGGCGAGATGCGCGTGGCGAGCCTTGGTCCCGTGCGGCAGGGCGCCAAGGGCTCAGTGACCGCCAAGTGGACCGCCAACAGCTTCGCCAATCGCCCCTGGAGCTTCACCGTCGATAGCCGCGCAGCCAATTTCGCCACCGGCTTTGCCGAGATCGACCGTCTGCTGGGCGCAACGCCGCGTCTGAACGCCAAGGCCGGCTGGAACAACGGCGTGCTGAGCGTCGCCGATGGTCAGCTGATCGGCGCCAACGCCAACCTCAAGTCCTCGGGCAAGATGATCGCCCAGGGCCTGGGCCTGGACTTCAAGCTGGACTGGACGGCCACGGGCCCGTTCAGCGCCGGCCCGGTCGAGGTCGCCGGCAAGGCGGCGGGCGACGGCCATGTCGGCGGCACGCTGTCGGCCCCGAAGGCCGAGCTGAAGGCCGACTTCGACAGTATCGACCTGCCCAAGCTGCCGCTGACCAAGGCGCATCTGACCCTGACCTTCGCCCGCGGTCCCAACGCCACGGACGGGGTCGCGGCGCTGCAGGCCGACAGCACCTATGGTCCGGCGCGCGGCCGCTCGGCCTTCCGCTTCTCGCAGGGCGGCATCGAACTCTCGGAGCTGGACGTCGACGCTGGCGGGGCCAAGGCCAAGGGGGCGGTCTCCCTGCGCAACGGCATGCCGGCGACGGCCGATCTGACCGTGGCCGTCGGCCCCGGCGCCTTCCTGCCGCAGGGCCAGGTCAAGGGCGCGGCCAAGCTGGTCGATGCGCCCGGCGGCGGTTCTGCGGTCGCGATTCTCGACCTGACCGCCGAGGACGTGGCGTTCGGGGCCTGGAAGGTGCGCTCGGCGCGGATCAAGGCTGACGGCCCGCTGACGCGCCTGCCGCTGTCCATCGACGCGCGGGGCGACGCGCCCGGCGGGCGCTGGCGCATCGGCGGCTCTGGCGCCCTGGCCCAGACGGGCAAGGTCTATGACCTGTCTCTCGACGCCGCTGGCCGCATGGGCCGCACCGAAATCAAGACGCGCGAGACCGCCAAGGTCCGCTTCGGCGACGGCCCGACCCAGGCCCGTCTGCGCCTGGCCATCGACAAGGGCCGCGCCGACATCGACGCCGATTTGGGCGGTGCGACGGCGATGCTGAAGGCGCAACTGGCCGGGGTGGCGATCTCCGCCTTCAATCCCGATCTGGACGGCGACATCGACGGGTCGTTCAACCTGCGCGGCCAGGGCGAGAGCCTGGCCGGCGACTTCGACATGCGTCTGGCCAACGCCCGCGAGCGGGGGGCCAAGATCGAGCAGTCCCTGAACGCCAAGGTCCATGGCGAACTCTCCGATACCCGCCTGACCATCGTCGCGGACGGCGACAACAGCCAGGGCCTCAAGGCCGAAGCCAACCTGACCCTGCCGGTCGAGGCCTCGGCCAAGCCGCTGCGGCTGGTGATCGACAAGAAGCGCGGCGTGAATGGCCAGTTCATGGCCCAGGGCGAGATCAAGCCGCTCTGGAACCTCTTGATGGGCGCCGATCGCTCGCTGTCGGGCAAGATCAACCTGCAGGCCAGCCTGGGCGGCACCCTGGCCGACCCGCGTCTGATCGGTCAGGCGACCCTGGATCGGGGCGGCTTCGAGGACGGCCAGACGGGTCTGAAGCTGCGCAACGTCACCCTCCGCGCGGCCTTGGCCGACAACGCCATCGACGTCAGCCAGGCCATCGGCGAGGACGGGCAGGGCGGTTCGGTTTCGGGCGCGGGACGCATCAGCCTGGCCCGCGACGGGATCGGCAACTTCAAGCTCGACATGAAGAGCTTCCGCCTGATCGACAACGATCTGGCCTCGGCCGTGGCGACCGGCCAGGCCAGCGTCAACCGCTCGGCCGACGGCAAGATCAAGCTGTCGGGGGCGGTGACCATCGACCGCGCCGACGTCTCGGCCCAGAGCAAGACCCCGGTCGGCGTCGTGGCCATGGACGTCATCGAGCGCAACCGGCCGCAGGACCTGGACCAGGGCCTGCAGCGCCGCCCGACCACCGGCGGCATGATCCTGGACCTGGATCTCAAGGCCGCCCGCCGGGTGTTCGTGCGTGGCCGGGGCCTGGACGTGGAGCTGTCGCTGGACGCTCACGTCGGCGGCACCTCGCTGGCCCCGGTCCTGGGCGGCACCGCCCGGGTCGTGCGTGGCGAGTACGACTTCGCCGGCAAGCGCTTCGAGTTCGACGACGACGGCGTCGTGTATCTGTCGACCCAGCTGGATCGTATCCGCCTGGACCTGTCGGCGACGCGCGAGGACGCCTCGCTGACCGCCGTTGTGCGGATCCTGGGCACGGCCGCCAAGCCGGAGATCACCCTGACCTCGCGGCCCGAACTACCCAGCGACGAGGTTCTGAGCCAGGTGCTGTTCGGATCATCGGCCGCCCAGCTGTCGCCGATCGAGGCCGCGCAGCTGGCCTCGGCCCTGGCCGCCATGGCCGGCGGCGGCGGCTTCGACGTGATCGGCAACCTGCGCAGCTTCGCGCGCCTGGATCGCCTGGCCTTTGCCGAGAGCGCTACCGGCATGACGGTGTCTGGCGGCAAGTACGTGACCGACGACGTCTATCTCGAGATCATCGGTGGTGGCCGCGAAGGGCCGGCGGCGCAGGTCGAGTGGCGCGTGCGCCGGACCCTGTCGCTGGTGTCCAGAATCGGCGGCCAGAACGACGCGAAGCTTTCCGTCCGCTGGAGGAAAGACTACTAAGGACGCAAGGCTGTTGCGCGGGCGACCGGTTACCTCGTCGGAGGTGAGCACAATTTACCCGCGGCCCTTGGTTATCGTGACTGAGGGAGGATCAGCGTTTCATGCGTCTCAATTCGGAAGATCGCGCGGTTCTGGGCCTCATCGCGCGGGATGGCGGCCGCATCGTCGATCGCGCCGTGGACTGGTGCGCAGTCAACTCCGGCAGCCGCCATCTGGCGGGGTTGGAGCGTCAGCGGCAAATCCTGCTCGACGCCGCCGCCGACCTGCCGGCCGCGCCGGTCGAGATCCCGCTGTCGCCCTCACGCGAGATCGGCGCAGACGGCCGCGAGACCGAGTTCGGCCATCCGTCGTGCCTGGCCGTCGTCGTGCGGCCCGAGGCCCCGGTCCAGGTCGTGCTGACCGGCCACTACGACACCGTCTATCCCGAAACGAGCGCGTTCCAGCTGGTCCGCACCCGTCCCGACGGCGCGCTGCACGGACCGGGAATCGCCGACATGAAGGGCGGGATCTCGGTGATGTTGGCGGCGCTGCAAGCGTTCGAGCGGCATCCCAGCGCGACTCAGGTCGGCTATCGCGTGCTGCTGTCGCCGGACGAGGAGATCGGCTCGATCGCTTCGGGGCCGGTGCTGGCCGATTTCGCCCAGCGCGGCCATGTCGGCCTGACCTATGAGCCGGCCCTGGCGGACGGGGGCTTGGCCTCGGCGCGCAAGGGGTCGGGCAATTTCCACATCGTCATCCACGGCCGCGCAGCCCATGCCGGCCGCGACTTCGCCACTGGCCGCAACGCCGTGATCGGCGCCGCGCGGGTGGCCGAGGCGTTGCACGGGCTGAACGGCCAGCGCGACGGCGTGACGGTCAATGTGTCGCGCATCGACGGCGGCGCGCCGCTGAACATGGTGCCCGATATCGCCGTGGTGCGGTTCAATGTCCGCTTCCCGGAAGCCGAGGCCGCCGCCTGGTTCGAGGCGCAGGTCGCGCGCATCCTGGAAGGCGTGAGCGACGATCTTCACGCCCACCTGCACGGCATGGTCACGCGCGGCGCCAAGCCCTTCAACGCCGCCCAGCAGCAGCTGTTCGGGGCGGTCAAGGACGTCGGCGCGCTGCTGGGGCAGGACATCACCTGGAAGCCGTCCGGCGGGGTCTGCGAGGGCAACAATCTGTTCGCGTCCGGCCTGCCCAATGTCGACACCCTGGGCGTGCGCGGCGGCGACATCCACAGCGAGGCCGAGCACGCCTTTCCCGAAAGCTTCGTCGAGCGCGCCCAGCTCTCGGCCCTGATCCTGATGAAATTGGCCAGCGGCGAGATCGACGCCAGAGCGATCCGCGCGGCCATGGGGAGTGAGTGAATGCTTGTCGTCCGTCCCGCCGGCTCCGCCGATTTCGACACCCTGATGGAGCTGGCCGTGCTGTCTGGGCGCGGCTTCACCAGCCTGCCCGAGGATGAGCCGACCCTGCGCGCGCGCCTGGCCCTATCCGAAGCCAGCTTCCAGGCCGGCGTCGCACCGCCCGAGGCCTGGTACACCCTGATGTTGGAAGACCTGGAGGCCGGGACAATCGAGGGCGTCGCCGGGGTCAAGGCCGGCGTCGGCCTCAAACGCCCGCACTTCTCGTTCCGCGTCGTGACCCTGGCCCAGTCGTCGCCGACCCTGGAGATGCGCTTCGACCACAGCGCCTTGGTGCTGGTGAACGAGTGCGCCGGCTGGTCCGAGGTTGGCTCGCTGTTCCTGAGGCCCGAGAAGCGCAAGGGTGGGGCGGGACGCCTGCTGGCCCAGTCGCGCTACATGCTGATCGGCATCGAGCCGCAGCGCTTCGCCGAGATGGTGCTGGCCGAGTTGCGCGGCTGGTTCGACGACGACGGTCGCTGCCCGTTCTGGGACCATGTGGCCAGCAAGTTCTTCCGTCTTGAGTTCGACCAGGCCGACCTGATGAGCGCCTCGACCGACGGCCAGTTCATCCTCGACCTGTCGCCACGCCACCCGATCTATACCGAGCTGCTGCCAGAGTCGGCGCGCGAGGTGATCGGCCGCGTCCACCGCGACGGCGAGGCGGCGCGGGCCATGCTGGAGCGCGAGGGCTTCCGTTATCAGGGCCTGATCGACCTGTTCGACGCCGGGCCGACCGTGGCCTGTCCGCGCGACGACATTCGCACGGTGCGCGACGCCAAGCGGCTGCGGGTCAAGCTCGGCGAGGACGCGTTCGGCGAAGAAGCGCTGGTCTCGACCAGCGCGGTGGCCCGGTTCCGGGCCGTGCGGGCGCCGGTGCTGATCGATGGCGAGACCGCCATCCTGGGCCGCGAGGCGCTGGCCGCCTTGGGCGTGCGGGACGGCGACATGGTGCGGGTGAAGGCATGAGCGGCGTGTTCATCGACGGTAAGTGGCGCGCGGGGCGCGGGCCGGAACTGATCTCGACCGATCCAGCGAGCGGCGAGACGGTCTGGCGCGAAGCGACCGCCAACGCGGCCGACGTCGCCGAAGCGGTCGAGGCTGCGCGGCGGGCCTTCCCCGACTGGGCCGACCAGCCGCGCGAGGCGCGCATTGCTGTGTTGCGCCGCTACAAGGACATCCTGGTCGAGCGCACGGCGGCCTTCGCCGAGGCCCTGAGCCGCGAGACCGGCAAGGCGTTGTGGGAGACCAAGGCCGAGCTGGGCTCGATGGCCGGCAAGGTCGATCTTTCCATCCGCGCCTATGACGAGCGGACCGGCGTCACCGAGGCCGCCATGCCTTTCGGCCGCGCTGTGCTGCGCCATCGGGCCCACGGCGTGATGGCGGTGCTGGGGCCGTTCAACTTCCCCGGCCACCTACCCAACGGTCATATCGTGCCGGCCCTGCTGGCCGGCGACACGGTGGTCTTCAAGCCCTCGGAAGAGACGCCTCTGGCCGGCCAGCTGATGGTCGAGGCCCTGGAGGCGGCCGGTGTGCCGGCGGGCGTCGTCAACCTGGTGCAGGGCGGTCGGGAGACCGGCCAGGCGTTGATCAATCAGGAGATCGACGGCCTGCTGTTCACCGGCTCGGCCGCCGCTGGGACCTTCTTCCGCCGCCACTTCGCCGACCGGCCCGACGTGATCCTGGCCCTGGAGCTGGGCGGCAACAATCCACTGGTGGTGTGGGACGCCGACGACGCTGAGGCTGTCGCCGCCCTGGTCGTGCAGTCGGCCTTCATCACCACCGGCCAGCGCTGTTCGTGCGCCCGCCGGCTGATCGTGCCGGACGACGCGTTCGGCCGGTCGGTGATCGAGGCGACCGCGGCCCTGGCGGACCGGCTGACCATTGGACCCTGGAACGGGCAGGGCGAGGCCTTCATGGGCCCGCTGATCTCGGCGCGCGCCGCCAATGCCGCCCGGGCTGTCGCCGAGACGATGGGCGGCGAGCGCATCCGGTCGCTGGGCGGCGTCGAGGGGCTGAGCGAGGCCTTCGTGACTCCGGGGATCGTCGACGTCACCGGCGTCGACACCCCCGACGAGGAACTGTTCGCCCCGTGGCTGCAGGTACGCCGCGTCGCCAGCTTCGACGACGCGCTCAAGGCCGCCAACGCCACGCGCTATGGGCTTTCGGCGGGGCTTATCTCTTCTCAATCAGAGCGTTGGGATCAGTTTCTGAATCGCATCCGCGCCGGTGTGGTCAATTGGAACCGGCCGACCACCGGCGCGGCTGGCTCGATGCCGTTCGGCGGCCTTGGGGCCTCGGGGAACCACCGCCCCAGCGCCTACTACGCCGCCGACTACTGCGCCTATCCGGTCGCGAGCTTCGAGGCCGAAACGGTCACCGATACCCTCAAGGATATCAACGGGCTGCGCGGATGAGCTCGGCGTTCGAGGCCAATTGCGACGGTCTGGTCGGACCGACCCACTCGTACGTCGGTCTGTCGCCCGGCAACCTGGCCAGCACCAAGAACGCCGGCGAGGTCTCCAATCCCCGCGGCGCGGCGTTGGAGGGCCTCCTCAAGATGCGCCGATTGGCGGATCTGGGCATCCCGCAGTTCGTGCTGCCGCCGCACGAGCGCCCGGCCGTAAGTCTCTTGAAGTCGTTGGGTTTCTCGGGATCCGACGAGACGGTGATCGAGACGGCATGGAAGGACGCGCCGGCCCTGGCGGCGGCGGCCTGCTCGGCCTCGCCGATGTGGGCCGCCAACGCCGCCACCGTGACGCCCAGCGCCGATGCTGGCGACGGCCGTGTCCACCTCACGCCGGCCAATCTGCTGACCAATCTGCACCGCAGTCTCGAAGGGCCGCAGACGACCCGCGCCCTGCGTCGGCTGTTTCCGGACGAGAGCCGTTTCGCCGTCCACGACCCGCTGCCGGCCCAGCCGCACTTCGCCGACGAGGGCGCGGCCAACCATGTGCGGCTCTGCGCCGAGCACGGCGCGCCGGGCGTCAATCTGTTCGTCTGGGGCCGCGAAGCCTGGGGCCATTGGGATGGTCGCTTTCCGGCTCGCCAGACTCGCGAGGCCTTCGAGGCGATCCAGCGTCGCCATGGCGCGGCGCGGGCGGTGTTTCCACAACAGGGCAAGGCGGCGATCGAGGGCGGAGCGTTCCACAACGACGTCGTTTGCGTCGGCACGCGTGAATGCCTGTTCTTCCACGAGCGCGCCTTCGAGGATCGCGCGCTGACGGAGCGTGAGGTTCGCACCGCCGCCGAAGACCTGTTCGAGCCGGCCTTCGTCGAGGTGTCCGAAGCCGAGCTGCCGATGGCCGATCTGGTGGCCAGCTATCTGTTCAATTCGCAGCTGCTGGTCGTTCCCGGCGAGGACCGCCTGGTGTTGCTGGCCCCGGCCGAGACGCGCGACAACCCGAACGCCTTCGCGGTCGCCGAGGGGCTGGCGTCGTCCAACGGCCCGATCGGTCGGGTCGAGTATGTCGACGTCCGCCAGAGCATGCGCAATGGCGGGGGTCCGGCTTGCCTCCGTCTGCGGGTGGTGCTGACCGACGATGAGCTGGAGGCGACCAATCCTGCCCAGCGCTTCACGCCCGGTCTGCACACGACGCTCGCCGACTGGATCACGCGCCGCTATCGCGACCGCCTGGCGCCGGCCGATCTGGCCGATCCGCTGCTGCTGACCGAAAGCCGCGAGGCGCTGGACGAGCTAACGACGATCCTGGACCTGGGCGGCGGCTTCTATCCGTTTCAGCGCTAGCCGCGGATCGCCGCCAGGGCCTGGGGGAAACGCCGAGACAGGGGGACTTCGAGCTCGCCCAACTCCACGGCGTAGTCGCCTGAGCCCTCGGGCTTGAGGCCGGTGACGCGAGTCGGATTGACCAGCCAGGACTTGTGGCTGCGGACGAAACCGTGTGGCGCCAGGCCGTCCAGCGCTGCGCCCAGCGACGAGCGTGTCAGCGGGCGGCGGCCGTCGGCCAGCACGAACTCGGCGTAGTTGCCGGCCGAGCGCACGGCCAGGATTTCAGACACGGGAACCCGGATCATCCGTGCGCCGTCGTTGATGTCGAACGTGGCCGGAGCGGCGGGGGCGGGGGTCTCGGTCGCTCTGTGAGCGCCGCGGCGCAGCGCCACCCAGAAGATTACCGTCGCCATGCCGTAGGACAGCATGTCCTTGCGAAACTCGTAGGGAAACTCGGTCGACAGCGGGCCAAAGTCATAGTGTTCGCGCAGCAGATGCCAGTGCGCCCACGTCCGCAGCACCACGAAACCGGCGACGTGCAGCGCCGAATAGACCAGCACCGCGACCAGATGCGCCGGAACCGCCAGCCACCAGCGGGGCTCCGTGCGCGCCGTCCATATCGCCATCCCGGCCGGAATGCCGAACAGGCAGAAGATCGTCAGGGCGCTGCTGACCTCCCAGATCATCGGCGCGATCAGGCCTAGCCTGGGAGCGTCGTGCTGGATGGTCAGGACATTGATGAAGGCGAAGGCCGCCACGATGGCCATGCCCAGCAGCCAGGCGCGCTTGAGCCATGTGCGCTCTTCGCCGGTCATCCCTGAAAACGCGCCTTTGAGCCCGAAAGGCCTGCCGGATGTCCCGGCGAGCGCCCGCTGATCCCCGGACGCTTGGCCGCGCCGGGCGGCATGGGTCACGTCGTCGGCAACGCCTTTCAAGCTGGACGCCCCTTGATGACCACGACCGCCGTCCCCCTGGACCGCCGCTACGACCTGGACTGGATCCGAGTCGGGGCGTTCTTCCTGTTGATCCTCTACCACACCGGCATGTTCTACGTGCCGTGGGAGTGGCACGTGAAGACGCCCCATGTGGTCGAGGGGCTGATGCCGGTCATGCTGCTGACCAATCCCTGGCGGCTGACCCTGCTGTTCCTGGTCTCGGGCGCGGCGACGCGGTTCCTGGCCGACAAGTCCACAGTCGGGAAGCTGACCTGGGCGCGGATCTCGCGCCTCTTGCCGCCGCTGCTGTTTGCGATGTTCGTGATCGTGCCGCCGCAGTCCTACTACCAGATCGTCGAGTACATCGCCGCCCATCCCGGCGCGTCGCTGACCGTCGACAACTTCTGGCTCCGCTATGTCACGGCCTCGGGCGACTGGTGCTGGACGGATGGCGAGTGCCTGACCACTCCGACCTGGAACCACATGTGGTTCGTGGCCTATCTGTTGTTCTACAGCCTGGTCCTGGCGGTCATGCTGCTGGTCTGGCGCAGGGCGGGAGATCACATTCAGGCCGGCGCGGAGCGGGTGCTGAAGGGCTGGGGCCTGTTCGTCTGGCCGATCCTGTTCCTGGGCCTGGCGCGCACCCTGCTGATCAGGTTCGGCGAAACCCACGCCTTGGTCGGAGACCACTATGTCCACGCCGTCTCGTTCAGCGCCTTCCTGCTGGGCTTTGGGCTGGCCAAGTCCGAGATCCTGCGCGATCGCCTGACGGCCGTGCGCTGGCCGGCGTTGATTCTCGCGATCGTCGCCTGGGCTGGGTGGGCCAGCTATGTCTGGATCTATCGCGCCGATGACGCCATTCCGCCTCAGCCGCTGATTCAGGCGATGCGCTTCGTGTTCGCCACCGACACCTGGTGCGCGATCGTCGCGATCCTGGGCTTCGGCGCCAAGCATCTGACCAAGGGCGGTCCCGTGCTGCGCTACCTGACCCTGGGCGTCTTCCCGTTCTATCTCGTGCACCAGACCCTGACCGTGGTCATGGCCCATCACCTGGCCAAGCTGGGCCTGCCGCAAGGGCTGGAGGGCGCTATCCTGGTCGCGGGGACTTTCGCGGGATGCTTCGCGACATACGAGGCCGTGCGACGCCTTCCGGTCGTGCGAGCCCTGTTTGGCCTCAAGGCCTAGTGCGAAATCCGGGGGCGCAGCTTGTAGAGGCCGTGGTCGAACGACTCGAAGATCACGGCCGTCTGCGGATGGCCGACCGGTTCGCCGCTGTCATCGGGCAGCAGGTTCTGCTCGGAAACGTAGGCCACGTAGCTGTTGTCTTCGTTCTCGGCCAGCAGATGGTAGAAGGGCTGGTCCTTGGTCGGCCGGATGTCTTCCGGGATCGACTCCCACCACTCCTCGGTATTGGCGAATACCGGGTCGACGTCGAACACCACGCCCCGGAAAGGGAAGATGCGGTGCCTGACGACCTGGCCGATCGCAAATTTGGCGAGTCTCGAGTTCATGGCGTCAAGGATACCCAGCGCACCTGACTGAAACCTGAACGGTGAGACTTCCGCACCCGGATGACAAGCGGGCGCCTTCCGGCAGGCGAGTGGCATGTTATGGTCGAGTCGAAGTGAGGCTTCGCGATCGTATGCGAGGCCTGCGAGACAGGTAGAGACCATGTCGGAGGCGCCCCGCGCGCCCGGCGCCCCGAACGCGCGGCGCCGGCGGTCTCAGGACGATGCCGCATGCTATGCGGCGCTCGATCTGGGGACCAACAACTGCCGCCTTCTGGTGGCGACGCCTTCGCCGCGCGGATTCCGCGTCGTCGAGGCCTATTCCCGCATCGTGCGCCTGGGTGAGGGCCTGTCGCAGACCGGCCAGCTGTCCGAGGCGGCCATGGACCGTTCGTTGGCGGCCTTGAAGGTCTGCGCCGAGAAGATCCGCCGCCGCAAGGCGCTGCGCGTCAAGGCCGTGGCCACCCAGGCTTGCCGAGGGGCGACCAACGGCGCCGAGTTCGTACGCCGGGTCCACGAGGAAACTGGTCTTAAGCTGCAGATCATCAGCCCGCGTGAAGAGGCCCAGCTTTCGGTCGCGGGCTGCATGAGCCTGTTCGATCGCCAGCAGGATGCGGCCCTGGTGATCGACGTCGGCGGCGGCTCGACCGAGCTGTCGTGGGTCGACCTGAAGGGCGGGGGGCTGGACGCCAAGCCGCGCCAGTTCGCCGCCTGGAAGTTGCCGATCAAGGCCTGGCTGTCGATCCCGGTCGGGGTCGTCACCCTGTCCGAGCTCTTCCCCGAGGGCGAGCGCGGCGACGAGGCCTGGTTCCGGGCCATGGTCGACGACGTGAAGAGCCGGATCGACGGTTTTCCGCACGCCGAGGCCATGCGGCCGATCTTCGAGGAGGGCAGGGCGCATCTGGTCGGCACTTCCGGCGCCATCACCAGTCTGGCGGGCCTGCACCTTGGCCTGCCGCGCTACGATCGCAACGTCGTCGACGGTCTCTGGATGAACCGCACCGACTGCGATGCCGCCTCCGACCGCCTGCTGGGCCTGACTGCCGCCGAGCGGGCCCTGGAGCCCTGTATTGGCGCCGATCGTGCCGATCTGGTGCTGGCCGGCGCGGCGATCCTGCAGGCCGTTCAGGAGCTTTGGCCATGTTCGCGCGTGCGCGTCGCCGATCGAGGGCTTAGAGAAGGCCTCCTGATGTCCCTGATGTCCGACCAGCAGAAGCGCCCGCGCCGGCGCCGTCGCGGCGGCGCATCCAAGAAACCGGTGCCCGCATGAGCGACGAAGAGCCCCCCCGCAAGCGTATGGTCAAGCCGCCGGCCGGCGGCACCGAAGGCGGCCGCGCCAAGCCGGCGCGCCTGAAGACCGCCTATGGCCGCACGCCCAGCCAGCAGGCCTGGCTGGAGCGCCAGATCAACGATCCGTTCTCGGCCAAGGCCCGCGCCCTGGGCTATCGCAGTCGTGCGGCCTTCAAGATCAGCGAGATCGACGAGAAATACCGGTTCTTCAAGAAGGGCGCGAAGGTCATCGACCTGGGCTGTGCGCCCGGCGGCTGGCTGCAGATCGCCGTCGAGCGTGGCGTCACCGACCTTGTGGGCATCGACCTGCTGCCCGTTGACCCGGTCGCGCCGGCGCATCTTCTGGAGATGGACTTCACGGCCGACGACGCGCCGGGCAAGATCCTGGAGCTGCTGGACGGCGCGCCGGACCTCGTGATGTCGGACATGGCGCCCAATACCGTCGGCCACCGCGAGACCGACCACCTGCGTATCGTGGGCCTGATCGAGATCGCCGCCGAGTTCGCGATCGACACCCTCAAGCCCGGCGGCAGCTTCGTCGCCAAGGCCTTCCAGGGCGGCGAGACGGCCGAGGTCATCGCCCGGCTGAAGAAGCACTTCGAGCGCGTCCAGCACTACAAGCCCAAGGCCAGCCGCGCCGACAGCTCGGAGGTGTTCCTAGTCGCGACGGGGTTCAAGGGGCGGTAAGGCTAGGAGAGGTCGGTGATATCCTGCGCGCCGTCCAGTATGCGCACGATCGAGATTCGATCGACCTCGACCCGATAGAGAATGAGGTAGCGGCTGCAAGGCGCGCGCCTGACGCCGTCGGCCTCACGGCCTTCGACGAACTGATACACATAGGGCTGTTTCCCGAGCGTGGCGCATTTGGCTTGCAAGGCTCGGATGACCTTGCGGGCCGCGTTGGGTCTATCTCCAGAAATCCAGACCGCGATCGCGTGAAGATCGCGATCAGCCTGTTCTGAGAAGATGACCTTCATTCCTCGGCGAAGCCAGCTGGGCGGGCCAGCAGAAGATCGAGTTCGGCCTCGACGCTGGCGAATGCATCTTCCATCGATATCGTCCGTCCGGCTTCGAGGTCCGCCAACCCCGCATCGATCGCCGCGTGAAACACTGCCAGCTTGGCTTCACGCTCCTGCACAAGGCGCACGCCCTCGCGCAGCACCTCGCTCTTGGAGCCGTAGCGGCCGTTCTCGATCAGATCGGTGACGGCGGCTTCCAGTTGCGGACCTAGATCGACGCTGATGGCCATGGGCTGTCTCCTGAATCCAATATCTATTATTGGTCGCGCTCAGGCAAGGTTCCGAGCTGTCACACGGCCATCGCAAAATTCCTTGGCGGTTCCCGTCTCCAGCGGCTCGACAACCGGCGGCCTCGCGGCTATATCCGCGCCGCAAAATGGAGACTCCGATGGAGATTCGCGAAGGGCTCACCTTCGACGACGTTTTGCTCGAACCCGGCCCGTCAGACGTCATGCCTACCCAGGTGACGACCGAGACCCGGTTCACGCGTGAAATCAGTCTGAACATTCCGCTCGTGTCCGCCGCCATGGACACGGTGACCGAAAGCCGCCTGGCCATCGCGATGGCCCAGGCCGGCGGCATGGGCGTCCTGCACCGCAACCTCACCAACGAGGAGCAGGCCGACCAGGTGCGCGAGGTCAAGCGCTACGAAAGCGGCATGGTCATCAACCCGCTGACCATCCACCCCGACACCACGCTGGCCGAGATCCGCGAGATCACGGCCCGCCGCAAGATCTCGGGCTTCCCGGTGGTCGAGCGCGGCAGCGGCAAGCTGGTCGGCATCGTCACCAACCGCGACATGCGCTTCGAGGGCGACGCCAACGTCCCGGCCTCGGCGATCATGACCCGCGAGAACCTGATCACGGTGGCCGAAGGCGTCGATCAGCGCGAAGCGCGCGAACTGCTGCGCAAGCACAAGATCGAGCGTCTGATCGTCGTCGACGAGGCCTACCGCGCCGTCGGCCTGATTACGGTGAAGGACATCGAGAAGGCCCAGGCTCACCCCCTGGCCGCCAAGGACGACAAGGGTCGCCTGCTGGTTGGCGCGGCCTCGACCGTCGGCGACGCCGGGTTCGAGCGCTCGATGGGCCTGGTGGACGCCGGCGTCGACGTCGTCGTCATCGACACCGCCCACGGCCACTCCAGCCAGGTCGCGCAAGCGGTCTCGCGCCTCAAGCGCGAAGCCAACCGCGTGCAGATCGTGGCCGGCAACATCGCCACCTACGACGCCGCTCGCGCCCTCATCGACGCCGGCGCCGACGCGGTGAAGGTCGGCATCGGCCCAGGCTCGATCTGCACCACCCGCATCGTCGCGGGCGTGGGCGTGCCGCAGTTGACCGCGATCATGGAAGCCGTGCGCGCGGGCCGCGAAAGCAACACCCCGATCATCGCCGACGGGGGCATCAAGTACTCGGGCGACCTGGCCAAGGCCATCGCCGCCGGGGCCTCGACCGCCATGATGGGCTCGATGTTTGCCGGCACCGAAGAGGCGCCGGGCGAGGTGTTCCTGTACCAGGGGCGCTCGTACAAGAGCTATCGCGGCATGGGCTCGGTGGGCGCCATGGCCCGCGGCTCGGCCGACCGCTACTTCCAGAAGGAAGTGACGGACAGCTTCAAGCTGGTGCCGGAAGGCATCGAGGGCCAGACCCCGTTCAAGGGTCCGATCTCGCCGGTGCTGCACCAACTGGTCGGCGGCCTGCGCGCGGCCATGGGCTATGTTGGCGCGCCGACCATCCCCGAGCTGCAGGAGCGTGCGCGCTTCGTGCGGATCACGGGCGCGGGCCTGCGGGAAAGCCACGTCCACGACGTGATGATCACGCGCGAAGCCCCCAACTATCCGAGCGCGGTCTAAGCGATGCGGATGGCCTTCGAGCTCCAGATGGTGGCGGTGGCGGTCCTGATCGGGATCGTCAACCTGCTGTGGGCGGCCGGCGCCGCCCAGCCCCAGCGGGGCTTGAAGTGGAATGTTGGTCCGCGCGACCAGGCGCTCGAACTGACCGGCATGGCCGGCCGGCTCGAGCGCGCCTTCGCCAACTTCCGCGAGACGTTCCCGTTCTTCGCGGCTCTGGTGGTGATCGACTATCTGGGTGGCCGCCTGGGTGAGATCACCACGATGGGCGCGCTGATCTATGTGATCGCCCGCGCGGTCTACATCCCGCTTTATGCCTTCGGCGTGCCCTATGTGCGCAGCTTGACCTGGGTCGCCTCGATGGTCGGGATCTTGATGTTGCTCGCGGCCCTGGTGGTCTGATGCGCGACGGTGGACGGGTTTCAGCAGCGATCGAGGTTCTGACCGAGATCGAGGCGCGGCATTTTCCGGTCAAGATGGCGCTCAAGCGCTGGGGCGAGGCCGCGCGCTACGCCGGCTCCAAGGACCGGGCGTTCGTGTCTGGCCTGGTGCTCGACGCGATGCGCCGCAAGCGCTCGCTGGGCTGGAAGATGGGCGATACGAACCCACGCGGCGTCATGCTGGGTGTGCTGGCCTTCACGTGGGGCTGGACGCTTGAGCGCATCGCCGAGGCGGCTTCCGAAGAGCACGGCTTCGGCGCGCTGACCGACGCCGAGCTTGAGCGCCTGGCCAATCCAGTGTCGCTGGACGCTGCGCCAGCCCCAGTAGCCGGCGACTATCCCGACTGGCTGGAGCCACACCTGGCGCGCGCCCTGGGCGCCGACCAGGCGATCGAGATGCAGGCCCTGGCCGAGCGCGCGCCGGTCGACCTGCGGGTCAACACCCTGAAGGCCGACGCCGAGCGCGGCGCCAAGGCCCTGGCCCCGATCCACGCCGCACCGGCTGGGATCCTGCCCAACGCCTTCCGCATCCCGGCTCCGGCCGCGGCCGATCGCACACCGTCCGTCGAGGCCGTGCCGGCCTTCTCCAAGGGCTGGTTCGAGGTTCAGGACCTGGGCTCGCAGATCGCCGCCGCCGTAGCCGGTGAGGTCAAGGGCAAGCAGGTGCTGGACTTCTGCGCCGGCGGGGGCGGCAAGACGCTGGCCCTGGCCGCCGCCATGGGCAACACCGGCCAGATCTTCGCCCACGACAGCGACGCCCGCCGCCTGGCCGACACCATCCGTCGCGGCCAGAGGGCAGGGGTCCGCAACCTGCAGATCCGCTCGCCGATCGAGGCCCAGCCGCTAAAGGGCCTGGAAGGCAAGATCGACGTCGTCTTCGTCGACGCCCCCTGCACGGGCGCGGGCACCTGGCGCCGCCATCCCGATGCGAAATGGCGGCTGTCGCCCGACCAGCTGGCCAAGCGCCAGATCGAGCAGGACAGCGTCCTGGAGGACGCCTCGACCTTCGTGAAGGCCGGCGGCCGCATGGTCTATGTCACCTGCTCGCTGCTGACCGAGGAGAACGAGGACCGCGTCGCCGCCTTCCTCGAGCGCCATCCTGAATTCACCGCCAAGCCGATCGCCCTGGACGGCGTCACCCACGTGACCCCCGAAGGCTATCTGCGCCTGACCCCGCATCGCGCCGGAACGGACGGCTTCTTCGCCGCCGTGCTGGAGCGATCCTCCTACACGCCCTGACCGCAATCGACCGACCGCTGGAGCCTTGCCGATGACCACCGAAACCCACCACCAGCGCGTCCTGATCGTCGACTTCGGCAGCCAGGTGACCCAGCTGATCGCGCGCCGGGTGCGCGAGGCCGGCGTCTATTGCGAGATCCATCCGTTCGACAAGGCCGAAGCGCTGGTCGACGCCTATGATCCGTCGGCGATCATCCTGTCGGGCGGCCCGGCCAGCGTGCTGGAAGCCGACAGCCCCCGCATCGGCCGCAAGCTGTTCGACCTGGGCGTGCCGCTGCTGGCCATCTGCTACGGCCAGCAACTGCTGTGCGACGTGCTGGGCGGCAAGGTCGAGGGCGGCCACGCCGGCGAGTTCGGCCGCGCCGAGCTGACCATCGGCAAGCAAAACCCGCTGTTCGAAGGCCTGGCCGATGTCGGCGGTCTGGAAACCGTCTGGATGAGCCACGGCGACCGCGTCACCGCCATTCCGGAAGGTTTCGAGGTCGTCGCCACGTCGACCGGCGCGCCGTTCGCCGCCATCGCGAACGATGAGAAGAAGATCTACGCCGTCCAGTTTCACCCCGAGGTGGTTCACACGGTCAATGGCAGCAAGATCTACAAGAACTTCCTGGGCCTGGCCGGCCTGAAGGGCGACTGGACCATGGCGGCCTTCCGCCAGGAGATGGTCCAGAAGATCCGCGACCAGGTCGGCGACGGCAAGGTGATCTGCGGCCTGTCGGGCGGCGTCGACAGCTCGGTGGCCGCCGTGCTGATCCACGAAGCGATCGGCGACCAGCTGACCTGCGTGTTCGTCGACACGGGCCTTCTGCGCAAGAACGAGGCCGACCAGGTCGTCACCCTGTTCCGCGACCACTACAATATCCCGCTGGTCCACGTGGACGCCGGCGACCTGTTCCTGGGCGAGCTGGCCGGCGTCAGCGACCCGGAGACCAAGCGCAAGACCATCGGTCGCCTGTTCATCGACGTCTTCGACAAGGAAGCCGCCAAGATCGATGGCGCGGCGTTCCTGGCCCAGGGCACCCTCTATCCCGACGTCGTCGAGAGCGTCTCGGCCCGCGGCGGCCCGTCGGCGGTGATCAAGAGCCACCACAATGTGGGCGGCCTGCCGGACTACATGAAGCTGAAGCTGGTCGAGCCGCTGCGCGAACTGTTCAAGGACGAGGTCCGCGCCCTGGGCGTCGAGCTGGGCCTGGCCCCGGCCTTCGTCGGCCGCCACCCGTTCCCCGGTCCAGGCCTGGCCATCCGCATCCCCGGCGAGATCACGCCCGACAAGGTCAAGGTCCTGCAGGACGCCGACGCCATCTACCTCGAAGAGATCCGCAACGCCGGCCTCTACGACAAGATCTGGCAGGCCTTCGCGGTGCTGTTGCCCGTCAAGACGGTCGGCGTCATGGGCGACGCTCGCACCTACGAAAACGTGCTGGCCCTGCGCGCGGTCACCTCGACCGACGGCATGACCGCCGACTTCTTCGAGTTCCCCTGGGAAATCCTCGGCAAGACCGCCACGCGTATCATCAACGAAGTCCGCGGCGTCAATCGCGTCGTCTACGACGTGACCAGCAAGCCCCCCGGCACGATCGAGTGGGAGTGACGGGGCGTCTTTCAGGAGCGTTCGGCTGTGATTGAGAATCTGGCGTAAGTTTCTGAAATAAAAAGTGTTTTCATTCGTTTAGGAGCGCTGGCAATCGCCAGCGCTCTTTTCGTTTGTCGGCACGGGCGACGGCGTTGCGCTGGGGTTGTCCAATTGACCTTAGCGGTTATACCGTCAGCCAATCACGTCGTGACGGCATTTTTTCTCAACTTAACTCTCTGAAATCGTTGTTGAAAGATCGATCTCGGCAGGCCCAAGTGGCCTGACGGCATTTTCGCTCGCTTTCAAGCGCTTTTCAGGGGGCTCGGAGGACCGTCCATGCTGACTGAAAGCAAACTCAAATCTCTGAAACCTAAGCAGAAACTGTACAAGGTCGCTGACCGTGACGGCATTTACGTCACGGTCTCCACCACGGGGGCGATTTCCTTCCGCCTCGACTACCGCCTGAACGGCCGGCGCGAGAGCCTGACGCTGGGTCGATACGGCGCGGACGGCATCAATCTGGTGCGCGCCCGAGAGCTGGGAATGGCGGCGCGGGCCACGGTCCGCGAGGGCCGTTCGCCCATGATCGAGAAGCAGCGGACCAAGGCCAGGGTGAATGACGCCAAGACCTACGGGGAATGGGCCGAGAAGTGGCTCGAGAAAGCGCCGATGGCCGACAGCACCCGCGCCATGCGCAGGAGCATCTACGAGCGAGACATCAAGGCCATCTTCGAAAACCGCCTACTAATCGAGATCGAGCCGCAGGACATCCGGCTGGTCTGCGAGAAGATCGTCGCGCGCGATGCGCCGGCCACAGCGATCCACGTGCGCGAGCAGATGAAGCTCGTCTTCGCCTATGCCCGCCTCTACGGCGAGAAGGTCGACAATCCCGCCACCGATGTGGCCCCGGCCTCGATCGCCAGGTTCGTTCCCCGCGAACGCTCCTTGTCGCCGCGCGAAATCCGCTTGTTCTATCCGCTGCTGGAGCAGGTGCCGACCCTGCCTACCATCCGGCTGGGCATGAAGCTGATCCTGCTCACGCTGGTCCGGAAGAGCGAGTTGACTTTCGCTACCTGGGACGAAGTCGACTTCGTCAACGCCATCTGGCGCATCCCCGCCGAGCGCATGAAGTGCGGCCGGCCCCACAATATCTACCTCTCGCGCCAAGCGCTCGACATCATGATCGCGTTACGCACCTGCGCCGGGAACTCTCCTTACCTCCTGCCGTCGCGGTACGAGGCCGACCAGCCGATGTCGCGCGCGACGTTCAATCGAGTGACCACGGCCATCACCGAACGGGCAAAGCAAAACCAGCAACGCCTTGAGGCCTTCACCGTCCACGACCTACGTAGGACGGGCTCTACGCTGCTGAACGAGGTGGGGTTCGACGCCGACTGGGTCGAGAAGTGTCTGGCCCACGTAGACCGCAGGACCTCGCGGAGGGTCTACAACGTGGCCGAATACGCCCACGCTCGGATCCATATGCTGCAGGAATGGGCCAACATGATCGATGCCTGGGTGGCGGGGGAGAAGTACACGCCCACCCTTCAGCCCTCCGTGACCCATGGGGTCGTTCTGGACCCGGCGGCATGATCGGCTACAACTGGCAGTTCAGCTTCGCAGTTGGTGACCGCGTACGGAGATTGCGTTGAGCGTCACGATCAAAAAAACGGCGGCCTATACGCTTCGGGAAGCGCTCAGGAGCCTCTTTCCAAGGGGTTACCTCGACCACAAGGGCTATCAGACGCGCCTTGAGCTCACGGACACGAAGCGGCTGCCGCCGAAGCTGCACAAGACCTTTGAGAACCCGCCCTATTTGGCGGTGGACCTCTTCGCGATCGCCGGCTTCCTACTTCTCAAAAGTGGTGGCTATCATCATGTCAGTCCCGAAGTCGGTGGGGCTGCTAGCCCCAGGATGATCACCGTCACGGCCGCTCAACGAGAAGCTTGGAAAGCAGCCGGACGCCAGTGGCGAGAAGCGACTGGGGGTGTCGTTCCGCCTCCACCGCCCGAACTCATCGCGGCGTGGGATGAGCTCAAAGAGTGGTTCCGCAACGACCTCTTCCGGGAAAAGCTGCCGTCGGCCAAGCCGCGACCGTGGTGGCCCGCATGCGTCGCGCTGTTGGCGATCGCCGATGAAGCCGCGGCCAATGTCGGGTTTGAAGCCAGTGCGTCCAACGCCCAGGCGTTCACCGCCGACGTGCAGATGCGCAAAGAGATCGCCGCCAATCGCAAGGTCTACACGCTGTCGAGCGCCGACCCCGACCACATCTGCGTCCTGCCCAAGAGCCGTACACCGAAGGTCGGTTGCACGTTGCGCTCGCTCTCGCATCATCTGGCGCTGTTGCCTTCGCGGGGCTTGGCGCGCGCCTATTGGAGTCCGGCCCCGCAGATCAGCGGCGAGAGCGCGACCATCGCCAACGCGCCGTTCAACCTCGTGATCATTCCCTCGCCGTTCAAGGTGAGGGCCGAGGCTTTCAGGGGAACACCGGCGACGGACGCCACTTGGGGATGGTTCCACATCAAGTCCCATTGGTGTCCAGCGAGCGGAGCGAAGAAGGGCAAGGCCTTCAAGGATGGGTTCGAGCCGTTTCTGAAGTTCGTGACCGATGTGCTCGACGAAGCCGCGCGCGACGTGGGCACTGTTCATGGCCTTGTCTTCCCAGAAGCTGCGCTGAGCTACGAGGTGTTTCAGAAGCTTTGCCTCGAACTCCAGCAGCGGCCTGGATTGGAACTCTTGGTGGCAGGACTGTTCGACGCGCGAGACCCGACGGGCGGATACCGCGAGGGCAACTTCGCGGCGATGGCGCGCTTGGACGAGGACGCAAAGGGCAAGAAGAAGTTCGACATCGCTACCCGCGAAAAGCACCATCGGTGGCGCATAGAGAAGTCGCAGATCGACGCCTACGCCTTGGGCTCCGCCCTCGACGCCAATTCAGGCTGGTGGGAGAAGATCGACATTCTCAGCCGCAGCCTCGACGTCTTCGTGCTGCGCGGCGGTGCTACGGTCACGACCTTGATTTGCGAGGACCTCGCGCGCAATGACCCTTGTCAAGAGCTGGTCCGGGGCGTGGGTCCCAATCTGTTGATCGCGCTCCTGATGGATGGACCGCAATTGAAGGATCGCTGGCCAGCGCGTTACGCCACGGTTCTCGCCGAGGATCCGGGTTCGTCAGTGCTGTCGGTGACGTCGAAGGGCCTGATCGCCAGGTCCAACGCCACCAAGCGCTTCCCGGCTTCGGACAAAATTGCATTGTGGCGGGACGACTCGGGTCGCACCGAAGAATTATCGCTGCCCGACGGGGCGCACGGCTTATGCCTTACCCTTCAGCCGGGCGCCGTCAGCGAACGCAGTCTCGATGGACGCCTCAACAGCAACGCGCAGTCCTGGCGGCTGACCGGCATTGTACCCGTGACGGCCACGCCCGATGTCGATATTCTCGCGGGAGAGTGGCCTGGTGGGCTGTAGCCGCGTTACGCGGCTACAAGCTCCTCTTCGTCTTCGTCGACGACCTCAGCTTGGTGGGGCGCCATTTCGGCGGCCACGGCGAAGGCGGCAGGCGACATCGCTTCGAGAGCCTTCAGGGCTTCGCGATTTTGTTCAAGGAATGCGTCGCCATATTCCAACATGTTTGGCTCCTCAATCCCGTGATGGAATCACACTGTGAATTCCAACGTTGAAGACGATACTAATTTGGCCCCTCGTGTCACGACGTACAAGAGCGACCAAACATCCAACGCGATGTTCACGTTGGATGTTGCGAACATAATCCAAGTTGGTGTCGGAACGCGCATTAAATCGGTTTCAAATTTCGTATCAAAACCCTGGCGAAAATAGTTCGTGGCCAACGACGAAGAAGTTCGCGGCAATTTCGAACCGGCGTCGAAGCGTACATGGCGACCGTGTCGACATCGCTGGCGAGGGCCTCGTTCTGATCTACCGGTGAACAGGACGCGTGCGGCGTGTACGCACGTCAGGGCCCTCGGCGGGCTCTGCCGAGTCGTGTGCGGCCTTTTTGCGCTGGGCCAGCCAGGTTTCGATCTCGCCCAAGTCCCACACCACGCAGCGGCGGGTGAGGGGAAAGCGGCGGGGGAACTCCCCGCGCCTCTCCATTTCGTAGATCGTGGTGTCGGCCAGAGGCACCATTTTGCGCAGTTCCGGTCGACGGATGGCGCGGGTGGTGGGCATAGAGCCGAGCGAGCGAGAAGGCGACACGGTATCCTGCGGCATGGCGTACTCCTTCGCCATCAGTAGCCACCGCAGCCGATAGGCCCGCAAGCGTCAGGCCTGCCGGGGCGGGGCCTGGCGTAGAAAGACAGGCATTCGGCGGGCCTTCGGGTTGTAGGGCCTCGGCCGCGATCTCTGGCGAAGGGCCTGTTCAAATTACTCGGCTGGGAGGCTGCTAGAGATCAGGTAACGGTCGCTGATGACCACGGCCGGCACCCACCCATAGCGGACGTTCAAATATCGCCGGGCATTCGCTTAGCTGTGCGCGGGTTGTCGCATTTCGTCTTCCAAGTGTTCCACCAGCCAATCGATGAATACCCTGACGCGGGCGTTTATTCGGCGAGCGGGAGGATAAAGGACGGAGATCGGGTCGGATCCGGCAACCCAGTCGTCGAGCACCCGCACGAGAGCGCCTGAGGTTAGATGCGTCCTTACAGTCGACAGGTAAGTTTGCCCGACGCCCAACCCATTCAGGATCATGTTGACCTGACCAGTGCTGTCGTTCGCCATGAGATCCTTGGCCTCAATCAAGACGCGCTTACCGTCCTTCTCGAACGTCATGGGTTTGGCCTCTCCCGTTGATGCCGAGAAATAGCCGATACATTGGTGCCGCTCGAGAAGACTGGACGGCTCTGTTGGCACGCCATGGCTTGAGAGGTAGGCGGGGCTCGCGCACGTAATACGCTGGTCCTCGTAGATCGTGCGCGCGATCAGCGAAGAGTCCGCGAGGCGGCCCAGCCGGACAACGCAGTCCACCCCTTCGCCGATGAGGCTGACGGGTTTGTCGCTGATGCCCAACGCCACTTGAATGTCAGGGTAGCGGTCACGGAAGTGAGCCAAGGCCGGGATTAGGATCATGTTCGCCATTGAGGAATGCACGTCGATCCGGATGCGACCGCTGAGCCCGCCACCTCGCTGGCGAAGGTCGGCCTCTATGCCCTGGAGATCCGCGAGAATGGCGCCAGCACGCTCGTAATACTCGCTTCCTTCGGCGGTCAGCGACACGGCTCGGGTCGAACGCTGCAGCAGCTTGAATCCGAGATGCGCCTCGAGTTGGGCCAATTGTTTGCTGGCTGTCGATTTCGGCGTGCCGAGTTGCGCTGCGGCTTTGGTCAAGGAGCCGGTTTCGACGGTCCGTAGAAATACCCTCAGCGCCGACAACTGATCCATTTCGCCACCATATGCGCGCCAGTCACATTGTCCACACGTGTGAACACTGACTTCGCGGACGACCGTCTTCCAAGCAACTCAGAAGGGCCTAGCTGAAGGGGCGAACAAGGACGGAGTCCCATCATGCATGATCAAACAGACCGCCATACAACCCTTCTGGATCAGCGCTACGGCAACCAGGAGAAGCCGCAGAACCTTGTCTGGAACCCCGTGGTGGAGATCCAGTTGGCGCACAAGTCAGTCAGGACCTTCCTGCCGGAGGCGCTGCCGGAAGGAGCTCTCGAAACCATGGTCGCAGCGGCGCAGTCTGCATCGACGGGCTCTGCTCTTCATCAGTGGAGCGTCATTACGGTCACGGATGGGGCGTTGAAACAGCGCATCTCAGACACGATCGCCCGCACCGTTCCAACCGACCGCATTCCGTGGATCGAGGAGGCGCCTACCCTTCTGCTCTGGGTGGCCGACTTGTCGCGATCTGCGGCGATTACCCGAGAACGGGGCGCGGAGCCCGTGGTGCACGACTATCTCGACGCCTTCCTCATGGCCACGGTCGATACGTCTCTGGCCGCCCAAAACGCCGCGCTGGCGGCGGAATCCATGGGCCTCGGCATCGTCTTCCTGGGTGTCGTACGCAACGCAGCTCAAGAGATCGCCGAGTTCGTGGGTCTACCGCCCCATACATTCTTCACCTTCGGCATGGCGGTCGGGCATCCAGACCAGTCGCGCCAAAGCGTCCCCAGGCCGCGTCCGCCGCAATCGGTGATGCTGCATGAGAACCGCTACGACTCCGAGGGGTTCAAGGCAAAGCTGGACAGTTACGAGGACGCCTACAGAGCCTTCCGCGAAGGCCAGAACATGCGTCCGCGCTCGTGGCAGGACGCGGTCCACGAGTCGGCGACGAGCATGGCCTACATGAGCGGCCGGGCGGATCTGAGAGACATGGTGACCGCACGCGGCCTCACGCTTCGCTGAGACGCCCCGTCCGGGGGGGGGCAGGGCAGTCGCCGCAGCGACCCGACAGTGATCATGACCTTTTTTTGGATTTATCAAGATGACGACACTCTTCGACAGTTTCGACCTCGCTGGCCGGCGATTGCGGAACCGGATCGCCATGGCGCCGCTGACGCGCGCCAGGTCTCCCGAAAACATCGCGACTGAACGGAACGCGCTCTACTACGCTCAGCGTGCGACCGCCGGCCTGATCATAAGCGAAGGCACGCCCATCTCCCGAGAAGGACAAGGATATCTGTTCAATCCTTCGATCTACACGCTTGAACAGATCGAAGGCTGGCGCTTGACGACGAATACCGTTCACGCCTTGGGAGGAACGATCTTCGCGCAGCTCTGGCATGTCGGTCGAGTGTCCCACATCTCGATCCAGGAAGGCGGCAAGAGCCCGGTCGGACCTTCGGACAAGATTGCGCAGAACGCCTGGAGCTACGCCTACCGGGACGATGGTTCACCGGGCAGGATCCCGGCCTCGCCCCCGCGCGCTTTGACGACGGAAGAGGTTGGCCGCGTCGTTCAGGATTTTGCCCAAGCCGCCGCCAACGCGATCGAAGCCGGTTTCGACGGCGTCGAGATCCATGGCGCCAACGGCTATCTGCTTGAGCAGTTCATGAACCCCAAGGTGAACGATCGGGAGGACGAATACACCGGCGCGACACTGAAGGGACGCCTACGGTTTCCCTTGGAGGTCGTGGACGCGGTGATCGCCCGGATCGGCCGGGAGAAGACCGCGATCCGGATCTCGCCCTATGCGCAGGACTTCGGCATGCCTCTGTACAACGGCGTCGAAGAGACCTACGCCGCCCTAGTTGAAGCCCTAGGAAGCCGCAGCATCGCCTATGTCCATGTGATGGACCATACGGAGGCCGGGGCGAAGGCGCCGGAACCGTCGCCCGTCGCAGCCCGGATAGAGCCGATGCTCCGACAGTTTCGCGGTCAGCTTCCGAACACAGGCCTAATGGTCGCGGGCGCCATGTCTCGCAAACGTGCTGACCGTCTGCTGGCCGAGGGCGTCGTGGACATGATCGTGTTCGGTCGCTGGTTCATCTCGAACCCAGACCTGGTCGCGCGCTTGCAGAACGACTGGCCGCTCGCCGATGCGGACCCGGCGTCATTCTATCCGAACCCCGAAACGCTCAAGAACAGGGATGTCGAAGGCTACATCGACTATCCACCACACTCCATCGCCTAGATTTCTGGTATGAACGTCGAATCGCGTGCCCGCCTTCAACTCTTGTCGGACGTTCAGTTCGACTGCTGACGGGCTATCCGCCTGAGCGACGCGGCCGTTTCCACGCACGCAGCTGCCGCCTCGCGGCCCTTGTTACCGGCGTCGTCGCGGGAGCGAGCCTGAGCCTGTTCGTCGGTGTAGGTGGTCAGCACGCCGAAGGCGATTGGCGTCTCCGTCGCCAGGCTAGCGCTGACCAGGCCCCAGGCAGCGCCGGCACTGATGAATTCGAAGTGCGCAGTGTCGCCCTTGATGACACAGCCTAAACAGGCGACCCCGGCATATCGGCCCGTGCGTGCCAGAGCCTGGGCGATCAGCGGCAGCTCGAAGGCTCCGGGCGCTTCGAAGATGTCGGCGTCTTCGACCGGTGCGCCGTGTTCGGCGAACTCGGCCAGGGCACCAGCCAGCAGGCCGCCGGTGACCTCGGGGTTGAAGCGGCTGATGGCGATGGCGAAGCGTGGAGCGGTCATGCGGAGATCCGGGAAGGCGGCAGGGAAAGGCGGTGGCCCAGCTTGGCGCGCTTGGTAGCCAAATAGTCAGCGCGGTGCGGATCGGGCGGGGCAACCAGCGGCAGGATCTCGCGTACCGTAATGCCCAGGTCTTCCAGCGCTGTGACCTTGCGCGGATTGTTGCTGAGCAGCCGGACCTTGTCGGTGCCCAGCGATCGCAGGATGTCGGCGGCCGCGGCGTAGTCACGTGCGTCGTCGGCGAAGCCCAGGGCGTGGTTGGCTTCCACGGTGTCCAGCCCTTGGTCCTGCAGGGCGTAGGCGGCGATCTTGTTGGCCAGGCCGATGCCGCGCCCCTCATGGCCGCGCAGATAGACCAGCACGCCGTTGCCCGAAGCATCGATCGCCGCCAGCGCTGCGTCCAGCTGGGCGCCGCAGTCACAGCGGCGCGACCCCAGAGCGTCGCCGGTCAGGCATTCGGAATGCACCCGCACCAGTGGCGCGCCGGTGAGGGGGCCGCGCACGAGGGCCAGGTGTTCGCTGCCCTCTAGGCGGCTTCGAAAGGCCCGGACCTCGAAGGTTCCGTGGCGGGTGGGAAGCTTGGCGGCGCCTACCGCCTCGACCGGCGGATCGGTGGCGATCAGGTGCGCGCGCAGCTCGGCGATGCTGAGGATCGGCAGGTCATGGCGGGCGGAGAAGGCGATCAAATCGCCGCCTCGCGCCATGGTCCCGTCTTCGTTCATGACCTCGCAGATTACCGCCGCTGGCGTCAGGCCCGCCATACGCGCCAGCTCCACCGAGGCCTCGGTGTGGCCGGCTCGCGCCAACACCCCGCCGGGTACGGCGCGCAGCGGGAAGACGTGGCCGGGTGAGACCAGATCGGTCGAAGTGGCGTTTGCCGCGACCGCCGCCTGGATGGTCAGCGCCCGGTCGGCGGCCGAGATGCCGGTGTCGATCCCTTCGGCCGCCTCGATCGAGACGGTGAAGGCCGTGCCGCGACGGGTGCGGTTATCGGCGACCATGGGCGGAAGGCCCAGTTGGTCAATGGTCGGAGCGTCCATGGCCAGGCAGATCAGGCCGCTGGCCTGCTTGGCCATGAAGGCCACCGTATCCGCGTCAGCGAACTGGGCGGCCAGAACAAGGTCGCCCTCGTTCTCGCGGTCCTCGTCATCAACGAGAATGATCATGCCGCCGGTCTTCAGGCGTTCGATGGCAACGTTTAGGCGTTCAGGGAGGCGTGGCATAGCCGCTCCACATATTTGGCCAGCACGTCGACCTCGACATTGATCGGGTCGCCGACGCGGGCGTGCTGCAGGTTGGTGTGGGTCCAGGTGTGGGGGATCAGGGTGATCCCGACGGCGAAGCGGCCAGCATCGACCGGCTCTATCGAATTGAGGGTCAGACTGACGCCATTCAGGGCGATCGAGCCCTTCTCGACGCAGTAGGGGGCGAGTGACGCCGGCAGATCGAAGCGGACGCTCCTGGCCCCATCCTCTTGGATGACCGAGGCCAGGCGGGCTTCGCCATCGATGTGGCCCTGTACGAGGTGTCCCGACAGCCGCGTGGCTAGGGTGACGGCCCGTTCCAGGTTGACGAGGTGGCCGGCCACAAGAGTCTTGAGGTTGGTGCGCGCGAGGCTTTCGGCGCTGACGAACACCTCGGCGTCTCCAGTCTCGTCGCTGGCGACGATGGTCATGCAGGCGCCGTTGACCGCCAGGCTTTCGCCCTGGGCTAGATCGGGAAACGCCGTCTGTAAGGTCAGGCGCATGGCCCCGTCGGCCACCGGCTCGACAGCCGTTACCTCGCCCAGGCGCTCGATGATTCCGGAAAACATCGGCTTTAACTATTCTAGGCCAGCCGACGGCTGACGGTGTCGCCGCCCGCGCCCTGGCGAATGATCACGTGCTCGTCCCACAGGCCGGCCTCCAGAAAAGCGGACAGCAGGGTGGGACCGCACTCGACCAGGGCCTCCATGACCCCGTCCTCGGCCAGGGCGGCCAGCATTTCGGACATGTCGCCGTGCAGGCTGGGGGCAAAGCCTCGCTCCCGCGCCGCGTCGAGATAGGCCGGGGCGGTGCGCCCGCGACGATCGAGGATGGCCAGGCGGCGCGACTGACGGCGCGGATCCTCGACGTGCCGGACGGTGAAGAGCGGCGCGTCGGCCAGGATCGTGCCCGAACCGGTGATCACCGCGTCGGCCCGTCGGCGCAGGTCGTGGGCCAGGGTAAGCGAAGTCTCGTTCGTGAAGGTCTTGGCACCGACCGGCGGCAGCATCGAGCCCTCAGCGTCCAGGGCCTGCTTGATCGTCAGCCATGGCCGCGCCTTGGTCAGGCGGGTGGCGAAGGGTGCGATGAGGCGGGACGCTCGGGCGGCAAGTGCGCGTGCGTCGCGGTGATCGAGGTCGATGATTGGACGGGTGGCCACGCCCATGGCCTCCAGCCTCGCCGCTCCGCCGGCGGCCGTTGGGTTTGGGTCGATCGCCCCGTACCAGACCGCCCGAGTGGGACTGGCCAGGATCGCCTCGGCGCAGGGCGGGGTGCGGCCGCGGTGCGTGCAGGGCTCCAGGGAGACGACCAGCGTATGAACGGCGTCGAAGCGTCCTTTGGCGTGGCAAGAGGCCAGTGCAGCACCTTCGGCGTGGGGCCGCCCTGCGGCCTCGTGAGCGGCGACTGCCAGCACCATCCCGTCCGCCGCCAACAAGGCGCAGCCCACCGGCGGGTTGGGCGCGGTGGCGCCGGTGAAGCGGTCGGCGGCGTCCAGGGCTAGCCGGAAGCCGGTCGCGATCTGAGCTGGGGTCGGGGAGGGGGCCGTCATGGGCCGTCTACTAATGACGGGATCGGCCGCGTCTCAAGCAAGCATCGCCAATCTCGCGCCTAACATGTTAGGTGGCATTGGGAATGACGATCGCGCCGTTTTGGCTTAACTGCCCCGTATGATTGACGATGTCAGAGCGCCGCGATGAAGGGGCCGCGCAACAGCGTGCAGCCGCATGGCGCATGGTCGCCGGGGCTCCAGAAGGCCCGACTCTACGAGGCGATCCTGCAGGATATCCTCTTGGGCGATCTCGCCCCCATGCAGGTGCTGGAGGAGAAGGCGCTGGCCGTCCGCTACGCTGGCGGGGTGGCTGGGGTGCGAGACGCACTGGGGCGTCTGGCCATAGAGGGGTTGGTTGTGCGCCGGCCCCGCGTGGGCACTATCGTCGCGCCCCTGGACCTTGCCGAGATCGAACACGCCTTCCAGGTCCGACGCATGCTGGAGGCCAAGGCCGTAGGTCTCGCGGCACGCAACCGTCGCGAGGATGACCTGCCCGGCATCCTGGGCGCCTTCGACGGGGCCGAGGACGCCATCGCCGCAGGCGACTTTAGGGCCATGCTGGCCATGGATCTTGCGTTTCACCGCGCGGTCGCCTTCGCCGGTCAGAACTCGACGCTGGCCCGCTTCGTCGTCAGCCTGCAGAACACCGCCACCCGGTTTTGGGTCTGGCAGATGGAGCGGCAGACGCCCGAGGCGCAATTGGTCGATGTAGGCCTGCACAGGCGGATGGCGGACGCGATCGCCGCACGCGACGTCGTTCGCGCTGAGGCCCTTTGCGAGCAGCTGATCGGCCTCCCGCCCGCGCTTGGCGCTCCAAGTGAAAGGCGCTGCTTTCACTAGTCGGTTGTTTTCGGCGCGCAGCCAAGCAAAGGCAGACTTCCGGAGATGCGCTAACGTCTCCTAACGACCCGTTGCGGACGTTCCGTTCGTGGTGGCAATGTGTCCGCCATGAAGGTTGGGGCGGTAATCATAGGTTTGACGTTATCCGCCACTGTCGCTGCCTGCAGCGATGTGCCGAATACATTTAACGTTAAGTCAAATCGCATGGTGACTTCTGCAGATCTGAGGCTTTGCGGTAAGGAGAAGCGTCTCCATAAACTGGGCGACAGTTTCGTTGGAGCGCAGCGCATTACTTGTGAAGGCGAGGGCCAAATCATCGTCCGGTCTGACCGCGCTCCAGTCACCTGTGTCGTGGGTTACGTGACGCCGGGCGCGGTCCAAGATTTCAGCTTCCTTGTGGAAGCTGGAAGTTGCCGCCCGGTCTAGGCCTGTTTCCCACCCATGGTGGACATGCCATCGCCACAGCTCATGTCCACAACGGGTGGCGGGCGAACCTCAGCGTTCCTGCTGGAGAAAAATTACCCACTGTAAAACGGCGACGAAGGCGAAGACGAAGAAGGCGACCCAGCCCCAAACGGGCAGCGCGCCGTCTTCAGGCGCAGCCGCAATCCCAAAGACCATCGTGACCCACGCAGGAACCCCGACGAACCACATCAGCCAGCGCGACCAGCGCGGCTGAGCGGCCCTGAACCTCGCAGCAAAGCTCATGCAGTCACTCCGGCTACTATCTCTATGGACCGTTTTCAGTAAATAGCGTCGAACGTCCTCGCTGTAGCGTAACGATAGCCGGCTGGCGACTTCCCGCAAGGAGCGCATGCTGGTAGCGTGACGCTTGCCCATCAACGGTCAACGTCCGCCCCCACCCGTTGCGGGCTCACGTTCATTGCGACCCCGCGGGCTGAGCTAACCAAAATGTCCCCAATGAACGGCGTCCCACCATCATCAGGTAGGTCATTGACGTGGAACTGGCGGAAGACTTGGCCAGCCCGCCTTGTTCTGCTGTTCGCTCTCGGTTTCGCCGTCACAGCGTTGCTGTTCTGGGAACAGAAACCCTGGCTCGCTCGTCGGAGCGCTGAGATGGGCTTTATCATCGGCGGGTTAGGCGTCGTGTTGATGCATCGCGCCGGTGCGACCCGGAGGAGCATCGGCAGGCCGAACGGTGACCAAGACTAGGTTGCGCGGGAGGTCGTAACCTTGCTCCCGACCCTGAGCAGACGTGGGTAATTTCAGTGGAACCTGCGCGATTTCGTGATGTCGAACAGCACTAACCCGATGTGCGAAGCCACAGTAATTATCAAAAGGGCTATCTGGATCCATTCCGGCCAATTGAGTGCGCCAGAAAGAGCATATATCGCCGAACCGACCAAAACTACGATGCCACGCCTAAAGAAGCGACGCCGATAGGCAACGTACAGATGATCCATATCGCCCATCCATTCGAACCTGATCATTCCGATTGAAGATGGTGCGAAGTAGTCTTGTAAAAGCAAGAGTGCAACTAACGCGACGAAGTATGCGAGTGCTTCCATGGCGCAGGATACCAAGGCTTAGGTCCGTTCACCACCCTTCACTGACCCTTGCGATGTCCGCTTGCGGGGCGAAGGTCTAGTGTCTGGTTTCGGGCGGTGGCCCGATTTCAGCACCCGGCCCTAGTCGGACATTCAGTCGAACTCGGATATGCGCCGCAAATGGATCGCCGAGGCCATGCCGATGAAAAGGAATTGCGGCTCTAGGTCGGAGCAGGAGAGGATGAACGTGTCGAGATAACCTCGATAGTTTCGCCCGACCCAGCACCAGCCTAGGGCCGTCCCCACGACCGCTTGCATCGGCGCGATCGGAATCCATTCCGCCCCACCGGGGGCAGCCTCCAGCGTTGCGGAAATCTCGTCGCTATCGGGATCGACACGTAACACCAACGCTCGCGCTCCGAGTACAATGGAGACAACCGACCACCGGCCGTCGACGCCGTCGGCGCGCCCCACCACAGCGGTTATGGCCTCGCCATCGATTGCTTCGTAGTCGAACTGCAGCATGGTCTTTTGCTTCATAGCGGCAGGGTAGGCGCCAGTCTGGAGAGTCTGCAAACCACCCTTAGCGGACCTACGGATTGTCCGCTTCGCCGCGATGTCTGCTTAGGCGGCGAGCCTCCAACCGATGTCGGAGAACAGGGTTCTCGCCGAGCGCTTGCGCGCCCAGCTTCACCCGAAATCGAGAGCGCCCGGCGGTCACGCTCGGTCCCGCAGCTTTCGCTGCTCCTACGGGCGCGACCCTGCGGGCAGGCTTTGGCCTGCCGCCGGGCCCTCAACGCCGCTTCCCACCACGCGCGGTGCGCGGGCTCCTGTGCAGGCTTCATTGTTACAGGGCGTCCGCTTCTCGGCCGCGTGGCTTAGGACTCCGCCCTCGGCGCACTTCGGATCGCCTTCCGCCCAGCTTCGGGCGTGATGACAGGCGGGTAGGGCGACAGGGCGCGCCCTGCAGCCGGGTCCCCGCGAAGGCGCCCCTCCGTTTGCACACCCGGTCTCGCCGACGGGCGTCGGGGTCAGGCGAGCTTTTCGCCCTGACCCCGGACCCTGAACTGGAGACCAAGATGACCGAAGCCGAACATGTCGCCGCAATCGCGGCCCTTAACGACGCCCTGCGCGCCGATCCGGGCGCCCGTTGGATGCTGACCCCTGGCGTGCGCGCCATGCCGTTCGCCAAACAGGCCGTCGCCTTCGCCCTGGTCAGCGCCTTCTGCGTGTTCAACGCCGACAACGACCCTCATGGCGAGCGCGACTTCCGCGCCTTCGAGGCTGATGGGCAGCGGCTCCTCTGGAAGATCGACTACTACGATCTCGACATGACCCTGGCCTCGCCCGATCCGGCTGATCCGGCCGTCACCAAGCGGGTCCTGACCTTGATGCTGGCCGAAGAATACTAAGGCCTGGGCGCGGCTGCGCTCTATGGGGGCGGCGGCGGACCCTGGCGCGATGCCAGCGACGCTGGTGAAGGGGGGCGATCTTTCGGGATCGGCCCGCCTTTTTGGCAATCAGAACTGGGCGGTGGGAGGCGATCCGCTGATCGGGACGAGGCCATGGGACGTTGGGACATGTCGGCCGACAGCGCTTTGATGGCGTTCGAGGCGTTTTCCGCGCCCGAATTCTCCATCACGATACCCCCTAAAAAACTCCACGATTTCTCAAAAATTCTTTATGACAAACCAATGGTTGCTCTTGCAGAATTTCTACCTTGAGTAATGATCCCTCCTAGGTAGAGTTTGGGAGGGCTTCATGGCGACGATCAACGGCACCAACGGCGACGACACGCTTACCGGCACGGCAGTAGCCGATATCATCAACGGCCTCGCCGGCAACGACATCCTCAATGGCGGTGACGGCAACGATGTCCTGTCTGGGGGATTGGGCGCGGACGCGTTGTTTGGGGGCGCAGGGACCGACACCGCCGTCTACAGCTCCGCCGTGACGATCAACACCGCGACCGGCGTTCATATCGGCGAGGCAGCTGGCGACACGTTCGATAGCATTGAGATTATTGCCGGCTCCAATTCGACGGACACCTTCGTCTCCGGCGCGGGCGCCGACAACTTCGATGGCGGGGGCGGGACCGATATCCTGAGCTACGCGGCCTCAGATGCGGCGGTGAACGTCAATATCGGCACAAACACCGCGTCGGGCGGCTACGCCCAGGGCGATGTTATCAAGAACTTCGAGCGCCTGGTGGGCTCGGTGTTCGGCGACACCCTGGGGTCCAGCGGCAATGGGCACGTTCTGGATGGTGGGGCGGGGGATGACCTCTACATCGTCAGCGGCGCCGGCGTCGTCGTCAGTGAGGCGGCTGGAAGCGGTGACGACACCGTCCAGACCGCCCTGGCCACCTACACTCTGGGCGTGAACCTCGAGCGTTTGACCTATTCGGGGGCGGGCGCCTTCTCAGGCATCGGCAACAACGACGCCAACGTCATGACCGGCGGGGCCGGCAATGACACCCTTCAGGGCATGGGCGGCGATGACACCCTCTACGGCGGGGACGGCAATGACGTTCTGATCGGCGGCGCTGGCGTAGACAAGCTCTTCGGCGGCGCGGGGATCGACTCGGTCGCCTTCGCGGGCTCGGTCACCATCAACACCGACACCGGCGTACACACAGGCGACGCGGCGGGCGACATCTTCGACAGCATCGAGATCATCCAGGGTTCGGCGTCTTCCGACACCTTCATCTCCGGCGCAGGCGCTGACAACTTCGACTCCGCCGGTGGTGTCGACATCCTCAGCTACGCCACCTCTAGTGCGGCCGTCAGCGTCAACATCACCACCAACACCGCCTCGGGAGGCTACGCCCAAGGCGACGTGATCAAGAACTTCGAGCGCGTGCAGGGGTCGGCCTTCAGCGACACCCTGGGTTCGACGACCAGTGGCCACGTGCTCGAAGGCGGCGCGGGCGATGATCTCTATATCGTTGGCACGGGCGTCACCGTCATCGAGGCGGCAGGGGGCGGCGACGACACCGTCCAGACCGCTCTGGCCACCTACACCCTGGGCGTCAACCTCGAGCGCCTGACCTACTCGGGCGCAGGCGCCTTCTCGGGCCTCGGCAACAACGACGCCAACATCATCACCGGCGGGGTCGGGAACGACACTCTGCAGGGCATGGGCGGTGACGACACGCTCTACGGCGGGGACGGCAACGACGCGCTGATCGGTGGCGCCGGCGCCGACAAGCTCTTCGGCGGCGCGGGGATCGACTCCGTCGCCTTCGCCGGTTCGGTCACCATCAATATGGCCACCGGTGTTCACACCGGGGATGCGGCTGGCGATATCTTCGACAGTATCGAGCTCATCCAAGGCTCGAATGCGGACGACGTTTTCGTCGCGGGCGCCGGAGCGGACAATTTCGACGGCGCCACCGGCTTCGACATCTTGAGCTACGCGGCCTCGGACGCGGCCGTGAACATCAATGTCGTAACCCAGACCGCGTCTGGCGGTTACGCGACCGGAGACACCTTCAAGGGTTTCGAGCGCTTCGTCGGCTCGGCCTTCGACGACACGTTCACCGCCACGACGGCGAGCGCGCCCCTGGAAGGCGGGGCGGGCAACGACACCTACTTCGTCACCAGCGCGGTTGCCCTCATCGAATCGGCTGGCGGTGGCGAGGACAGCGTGGTCACGACTTCGGCGTCCTATACCTTGGGCAACAATCTCGAGCGGCTGACCTATACCGGCACGGTGGCCTTCACCGGCACAGGTAACGCGGAGAACAACGTCATCACCGGTGGGACCGGCAACGACACCCTTCAGGGGCTTGGCGGCGACGACACTCTCTACGGCGGGGACGGGAACGACGTCCTGATCGGCGGAGCCGGCGCGGACAAGCTCTTTGGCGGCGCTGGGACCGATACGGCGAGCTACGCCAGCGCCGTCACCATCAACATGGCCACCGGCGCGCACGCCGGCGACGCGGCCGGCGACACCTTCGACAGCATCGAACTGATCCAGGGTTCGGCTGCGGCCGACATCTTCATCGCCGGCGCGGGCGCGGACAATTTCGACGGCGCGGCCGGAACCGACACCCTCAGCTATGCCGCGTCGGACGCGGCCGTGAGCGTCAATCTCCTCACCGGCGCGGCGTCGGGTGGATATGCCGCCGGCGATACCGTCGTGAACTTCGAGAAGGTCGTGGGCTCAAGCTTCAACGACACCTTCACATCGTCCAACGCGACCCTGGAAGGCGGCGCCGGCGATGATACCTACGTTGTCAGCCACCAAGCGGCGACCATCATCGAAGCGTCCGGCGGCGGCAATGACCTGGTGCTGACCTCGACCGTCTCCTTCACGATCGCCGACAACATCGAGCGGCTGACCTATACGGGCACAGGCGCCTTCTCCGGCTATGGCAACGCTTCGAACAACATCATCACGGGCGGTGTCGGGGTCGATACCTTGCGTGGCCTGGAGGGCGATGACGTCCTGAATGGTGGCGACGGCAACGACATCCTGATCGGCGGCCTGGGCGCGGACGTCCACAACGGTGGCGCGGGGACTGATTTGGTCACCTACGGCGCCGCCGCCGCGGCGGTCACCGTCGATCTTGTCGACGGCGCCAATGCCGGCGAGGCGGCAGGCGACACCTACAGCGACATCGAGAACTTCACCGGTTCGACCTTCAACGACACCTTCGTCTCGGGCGCTGGCATTGACCGTCTCGACGCCGGGGCTGGCACGGCCGACATCATCAGCTACGCAAAGTCGACGAGCGGGGTGAACGTAAACCTCACCACCAAGGTGGTTTCGGGCGGCTTTGCCGAGGGCGACGTGCTGACCAACTTCGAAAGCGCCGTCGGATCCAACTGGAACGACACCCTGGCCAGCAGCACGTCCGGCCACGTCCTGTCGGGCGGCAAAGGCGACGACACCTATGTCGTGGGCCATCAGTTCGTCACGATCAACGAAGCAGCGGGTGAGGGCGATGACCTCATCATCACCACGCTGGCGACCTGGACGCTGGCCGCCAACTTCGAGCGGCTGAGCTATTCGGGGACAAGCGCCTTTACCGGCATCGGCAACGGCGACGACAACGTCATCACGGGCGGCGTCGGGGCGGACACCCTGCGCGGGATGGTGGGCGACGACACCCTGAACGGCGGCGACGGCAATGATATCCTGATCGGGGGCGCGGGCGCCGACCACCTGGTTGGCGGGGCTGGAACCGACACCGTCCGCTACGAAAGCCAAGTGACGGTCGACATGGCGACGGGGCAGCACGAGGGCGACGCCGCGGGCGACACCTTCGATGGCGTCGAGCTGATCCAAGGCTCGACCAGCAACGACGTCTTCATCTCCGGGGCCGGTGCGGACAAGTTCGACGGTAACACCGGCGCCGACACGCTGAGCTACGAGGGTTCCGACGCAGCCGTGGACGTCAATCTGACGACGGGGGCGGCGTCCGGCGGCTACGCGCAGGGCGACGTCATCACCAACTTCGAGCGCGTGGTCGGCTCGGCCTTCGGCGATACCCTGCGCTCCAACACGACCGGCCAGACGCTGGCTGGCGGCGCCGGCGACGACGTCTATTACATCAGCGGCGCCACGGTGACGGTCGAGGAGGCGGTCGGTGGCGGTATCGACACCGTCATGACCACCGGCGGTGCATCCCTGTCGAGCATGACCAATGTCGAGAACCTGGTCTTCATCGGCACAGGTAATTTCAACGGCTTCGGCAACGGCGGCGACAACACCATCACCACCGGCGACGGCAACGACAATCTCAATGGTCGTGACGGCGATGACGTCCTGAACGCCGGCGGCGGCAACGACGAACTGCTGGGCGAAACCGGCGACGACATCCTCAACGGCGGGGACGGGGACGACAGCCTCTACGGCGGCGCTGGCGCGGATCAGCTCAACGGCGGGGCCGGGACCGACACCGCACGCTACCAGACCGCCATCACCATCAACATGCTCACCGGGGTGCATACCGGCGACGCCGAAGGCGACACCTTCAACAGCATCGAGGTCATCCAGGGCTCCAGTCTCGCCGATACCTTCGTGGCCGGCGTGGGCGCCGATGGCTTCGCGGGCGGGGGCGGCGTCGACATTCTGGACTACGCCGCCTCGACCGCCGGGGTGAACGTCCATCTGACGGCCAACACCGCCGCCGGCGGCTATGCCGAAGGCGATACGATTTCGGGCTTCGAGACCCTGATCGGAACAACCTTCGCCGACACGCTGGGCTCGGCGACCGCTGGCCATAGCCTGCAGGGCGGAGCGGGCGACGACACCTACGTCATTGGCGCGACCGGTGTCGGTATCGTCGATACGTCCGGGGACGACACCATCCAAACGACCCTGGCCACCTTCAGCCTGGCGGCCCTCCCGCAGATCGAACGTCTCAGCTACGCGGGTGGCGCCAGCTTCTCCGGTACGGGGAACAGTCTCGACAACGTCATCACCGGCGGTGGCGCGGCCGACACCCTCCAAGGCGGGGGCGGCGACGACGTGCTCAACGGTGGCGGCGGCAACGACACGCTGATCGGGGACGCCGGCGCGGACACCTTCAATGGCGGCGACGGCATCGACACGGTCAGCTACGCCAACGCCACGAGCGCGGTCAGCCTCGACCTGGCGGCCGGGGTCGGCAGCGGCGATGCGCAGGGCGACACCTTCAATTCCATTGAAGGGTTCATTGGGACCGGATACGGCGACACGATCGTCTCCAGCGCGGCGGCCGAGCGGCTGGACGGTGGCGCTGGCCCGGATCTTCTAAGCTATGCGGCGTCGACCGCAGCTGTGAACGTCAATCTGACCACCAATGTGGTGTCCGGCGGCTACGCCGAAGGCGACGTCATTAAAAACTTCGAAGTCGTCCTTGGTTCGGCGTTCAACGACACCCTGACCTCGACCACCAGCGGCCACTGGCTGCGGGGGGGCGATGGCGACGACACCTATGTGATCACTTCCACCGGCATCACGATCACCGAAGGCGCCGGCCAAGGGGACGATCTCATCAGCACGACCCTTGCGAACTACTCCTTGGGCGCCTGGGTGGAGATCGAGCGGCTCACCTACACGGGGAGCGCAGCCTTCACCGGGACTGGCAGCGCCGGCAATAACGTCCTGACCGGGGCCAACGGTAGCGACATGCTGTACGGCATGGCTGGGGACGATGAGCTCAACGGGGCCGGCGGCGCCGATCAGCTCTTCGGTGGCGACGGCGACGACACCCTCAACGGCGGGGCCGGCGACGACATCCTCTATGGCGGCGCGGGGGGAGACGCTTTCTTCGGTGGCGATGGCACGGACACGGTTTCGTTCGCCGACTCGGCAAGCAGTGTCGTGCTAATTTTCGACGGCTTCCAAGGCGGGTTCACCGGCGACACCTTCGACAGCATCGAGATTTTCGCCGGGTCGAACTTCAACGATACTTTCATCGCGGGCGCGGCCGCCCACGCCATTGACGGGGGGCAAGGCGTCGATCTTGTCAGCTACCTTTCTTCGGCGTCCGCTCTAACGATCTCCGTCAGCGGAACGGGAAGCTCGGGGATCGCGGCAGGCGACACCTACGCCTCTATCGAAATTTTCGAGGGGTCTTCCTTCAACGATGTCTTTCTCGGCGGGACAGGCGACGACACCTTCATCGGTGGCGCTGGCGCCGACAGCTTCTTCGGAGGTGGCGCGGGTAGGGATATGGTTTGGTATCTGACCAGCGCCGCAGCAGTCGAAATCGACCTATCCACAGGCGCGGCGTTTGGCGGAGACGCCACCGGCGATAGCTTTGATCATATCTTCGGGATCATCGGTACGAATTTCGCCGACAAATTGATTGGCAACGGCAACGACAACACCCTTGAGGGCGGGGCTGGCGATGACGAGATCCGTGGTGGGGCCGGGAACGATATCATCTTCGGCTATCTCGGCAGCAACACGGGTCCAGTTGGGGCGGCGCAAGCAGGTGCGCAGGCGGATCTGCTCTACGGCGGAGACGGTAACGACCAGATCACTACGTCAGTCGACGACATCTTCAGTATCGCAGATGGCGGAACGGGGAACGATATCCTGACGGTTTACGGTGGCGTGGCCCTCGGTGGGGCTGGCGCAGATCGATTGGTTGGTCTCGGAAGCGCCTATATTCTGGATGGGGGAGATGATGGCGATCAGTTCGAGCTTCGTGGGGCGGGGGAAGCCCATGGTGGAAATGGGGGTGATCGCTACTACGTCGAGACTTCGGCTCGAACCTATATTACCGACACTGGCACGTCTGGAATGGATGTCGTGTACTTGAATACGTTCAATTCCGCGTCTGAGGTCGCTGCGGTCGCTGTAGGTTCAGATCTTTATATTTCGACCTTTAACGACCTGAATGACAACGGGCAGATAGATTCAGGTATCGTCGTAATCGGTTACTTTGGTGCGGGCGGCTCGAAGGCAATTGAGCAATTCTACACGCTAGATGGCATTGGTTTCACGATTTGAGGTTACCCGGCGGCGCTTCGACCCTTGAAGCGCCGCTTTTCTTTTTCCGTAACGCGGCCTGCTAGTTCAGCTGGAAACATTCTGCCCACCGGGTTGGAATTGCCGGTCAGGATTGAGCGTTAGTTCGCCAATCTCTTTAAAAATTCATATAATATAGTGCGTTATGCCGACGACGAGTTGGCTCAATTTTTGCGGGAACCGTGTCGTAGTCTCACGTCACGGTGCCGTCATGAATGTCAGCAACAGGGATATCGCGGTCACGATCCGCGCAAACTATCCGACGCCAGCGACCGCCGATACCGGGGCGGTAGGTGTTCGACTCCAGCCCAAGGAACTTCCGAGCCAATCCCAAGCGCAACGGCGAGAGAGTCGCCCAGACCCGTTCATTGATGCGCACGAGGCGATAGCGCGTGCGCAGGCCAATCGATCATCTTCGGGTATGCGCCTTGGCGACGTCTCTGGCTTCTCCGAAAAGGAGGCGAAGGGTTCTCTCGCCACAATCGAGAAACTCATTTCTCTGGGGGGTGCGGAGCGCTGGGCCGTCAGCGCATCGAATGGTGACCAGAGCACCAACTCTCTGAATACATTGGCAGATTGGTTACGCGAACGCGTGGGGGCAGGTACCACTGACCCATCAGAGGTAAACGCTGGAGCCCTGCTCGACGTCTCTGCATAAGCGTCGCTGGCGGCGGCTAGCGACCCAGGCAGGCTCGGCGCCGCGACGTCCAGAAATCCGACTAGTCGCGGGCATTGCGCAGGCGAACTTCGCGGTCCTCGCGCTCAGCCGTGCCTCTATAGGTCTCGGCGATGGACTCTAGAATCTTGACCGTTCTGGGATAGCCGCGCGCGGCTTTAGCCCAGGCTTGGTAGCGCTCGACGAGCGTCCATTCCTGGGCGCCGCCGTCGTCCATGCCCCGGGATGTGACGCCGCGCTGGTTGAATCGACCAACCTCGACGCCGGTGTCGACATCTTGGTTCTGCGCGCGTTCAATCTCGGCCGCGACGATGACGCCGGGCCAGAATGGCTGGACCTCGTGGGAATTGGCCAGGGCCTGGCCGACATACTGGTCGGTGATCGGGCCGCGGGCATTTTCCCGACCGAGCTGGCGCACCCCGTCGACCCAGGCGGCGAGCGCGGCGGCGTCCACGCCGTCCTCGCCAGAGCCGGGGAGGGTGTCGAACTTCATCAGAAGGCGGAAGCACAGGGTCGCGACGTTGACCTCCTGCTCCGACGGCTCCTCGCGCACCGGATCGCCCTCACCGCGGAAGACGGTTTGGATGAGGCTGAAGAAGAAAAACGGGTCAGTGGCCATCAGGCGTTGCAGCGCCAAGTGGCGCGAGCCGTACTCGATCACCGACAACAGGGAAAATTCCCGCCGGGCGATGTCGTGTGCGTCGGCGTCAGCGGCCTTGTCGAGCGCGTCCAGGGCCCCTTCGACATAGAAGCCGGTCATGGTGTCGGGCTGAACGCGGCCGGCATTGATCTCCAGGACCAGCGTGTCGAGCATGTTCAGGATCAGGGCGGCGGGGACCTGGTCGCGGTGATTGTGGGCGACCCGCAAGGCCGCGCTGCCGCGTTCGACCGCCAGATAGAACAGGATGGCGGCGATCAGATGTTCGAGAGCCACGGATACGGCGGGCTTTTCACGCCAGTAGGCGAGGGCCACTTCGCCGTCGAGATCGATCAGGAACGACCAGGTCTCGGGCGTGTCGGGCCAATGGAAACACACGCTGGCGATATCAGGTGGGGGGGCGCCGAAGTCATGCATCGTACGAACGACGTCGCGCCACGCGATCTGCCGTTCGGGTCTGTCGCGCCAGCTATTGTAGCTGATGCCGCTGAGCATGATGGCGAACGGACGCAGCGCCGGATCGTGACGCGCGGCTTCGAAGAGCTCGAATACGGCCTCGGGCGTTTCCAGGATTTCGACGGCCGCTACGGCCACATCGTAGCTGACCTCAACATTGATACGCGCCAGCGCCAGGATGCCGGGGACACCCAACGCGGCGTGGAGCTCCCTCAAGGCGTCGCGGCGCTTGATCTTAAGGTCGGCCATGGCCTGGTCGAAGTCGTTCATCGCCAGCGGCAGCTCGGTGAACAACGTGCGCGTCGTCACCAGGATATCCTCGACGCCGAAGCGTTGGGTAACCTCCTGATAGGCCCGCAATTCCTCGGCGGGGATCGCCCAGGCCGTCGAGGCAAACGCTTCATGACGGCGCAGCTCCTTGCGCAACGCCTCCCAGATCGCGGCCTTGGCGTCGGCGGGCAGCTGCGGACGCGCCGCGTCGAGGCCCTCGAAGACCTTGGCGCGATACTCAGGGGGAAGATCGGTGAGGCGGCGGATCAGCGCCGTCCAGCGCTCGGCGTCGAGTCCGGCATGGTCGATGAGCAGATCGGCCACGTGGCGCGCACCCTGGCCGACCATGGCGTTGGTCACGTGTTCACTGCGGCCGCCTCCGTCGCGGAACCGTGGGCGTACCGTGGCCAGGGCGGACTCGTGGCGGCCTGGCAAAAGGCTCAGCAGTAGCGTCCAGCCGACCGCGGGGTAGGTTTCCACCACGATCGACAAGGCGTCCTGGCGCTCTTCCCAGGTGGCGTTGGTTCCAGGATTCCAGAGCAGGAAGATGGACCGCAGGGTGCTCTTGGGGCGGTTGGCGTATCGACCGCCCGGGTCGATCTCGGCGAGCCGCGCCAGCACCAGGGCGACGCGCGGGAAAAGCTCACTGGGCCAGGCCAGGGCTTCGAGAGCCCAGAGCACGTTCGAGTAGGGGCCCGAGCGGCCGAAGATGTCGGGGCTTTCGTCAAAAAGGGCTAGGGCCTTGGGCTGTTTCCCCTCGAGCAAGTGCTCGAGGGCCGAGAGGAAAGGGTCGGGGGCGGCCTCCGCCAGGACGATCAGTTCGTCGCGCAGGCTGGCCATCAGCCGGGTGTCCGTCCGCAGGCCCGGCAGATTGCTGATCAGGTCGTTGACGAAGGCCTGAGGCGTCTTGTGCGGCACCGTCAGGCGGGCCTCGTCGTGCAGCATCGCGATCTGCAGCAGCGTCTGGGCCAGACCTTGTCTCAGGAAGTCGCTGTGGGCGTAGCCGTCGTTGTGAGGCGCGAACGGCGCGTCCGAGGGCGCGACCACCTCGGAGAACACGGTGGTGGCGATCTTCTCCAGGCGTTCCAGGTCTTCCAGGGTCAGAAGGCTGCCAAGCTGGATGAAGGCGTCGACGGGCGCGCGCGTCAGCCAGATCGGGTGTTCCTGCTCGATGAACGGATCCTGCTCTGCGGTCAGGGGCTGCAGGGTCCTGAGCAGTTCGAGGTAACTGCCCGGGGCGTTGAGGTCGGCCAGGCGTTCGCGGTCGGGTTCGAGGTTGGCGTTCCAGGCCCCGGCCAGCATGGCCGGAAGCAGGGCGCGTCCCAGCTTGGCCCAGCGCGGCCGCTCGACATTGGCCGAGGCAATCTGGCGTTCCAGGATCGTCACGCTCCGGCCCACGGCCTTGCCCAGCGCCCGGCTCTTGGCGCTATCGAAGCCCATCGTCTCCAGCGCCTTGGCCATTTCGTCGGCGCTCGGGCGGGGCAGGGTGCTCTCGCGGCGGCCCTTCTGGTCCTGGCCCAGAGCCACCACCGTTGGACCGTCGTTGGACAGGAGGCCGGCCAGGCCGACGGCGCTGCCCATGGGCAAGAACACCAGGTTTTTGTAGCCCGCCAGGTCCGCGGCGACCTCCTCGTGCTTCAAGACCAAGGTGCGCGCCTCGAGATGGTCGCGCTCTTTGGCCGGCGCGCGCCGGATGGCCGCGACGGCGAAGGCGATGACCTCGGTGGGGGAGTCGGCCATCAGCGGATAGCGGCCGGGATCTCCCAGCAGCGCCTTCACCAGGTCGGCGGCGGCGGCGTCTCGGCCGGCCAGGAGGACGTCCTCGGTCAGCTGCGGGTCGAACCGGCGAGAATAGGCCTCCCAGAACTCGTCGGTGCTCAGGGCGCCGGACTTGGGGTAGTTGCCGATCACCTCGCGGGCCCAGCGCGAGGCCACGGCCGGGCGCTCGTCCAGCCATGTCTCCAGCTGCGAGCCGTCGATCAGGCGAACGTCCTTCCAGACATAGGCCGCCTTCATCTCGTCGATGAGATCGTGCAGCTTTTCCCTGGGGGTGTCCCAGGTCTGGGGCGTGACGAAGACAAAGCTCAGGTCCTTGCGCTCGTCCTCCGGAATCGCCTTCGAACGCTTGTCGAAGTCGGACCAAGCCTTGGTCGAGATGGTCTTCTCGACCCCAAATTCCCAGATCGAGCGACCGTCCGGTACGAAGGCGCTGGTGGTGATGGTTTCGACCACGCCGTCGAAGCCGCGCACCTTGCCCTTGTCGCCTTCGGGGAAGCGGTAGTGGGAGAGGTTGGTGACCGTGGCGCGGATCAGGGCGCCCACCAGGCCCGGCAGATTGATCGGGCCTTGGGCTGTGCCAGCCCAGGTCTCCAGGTTCTTGGCGTTGATCCACTTCATCGACGATCGCTCCACAATCTAAGCGTGGCCATAGCAGGCCTGTCGCGTACCGGTCGAGATCGCCGGACCCACCTTGAGGTTGCCGGCGTGGTGGCGATGGCCGCGGCCAGATCGTAACCTCGGGGCTGAGGCTTGGGCCACCACCCCACCGGCTGGGGACGACCGGATCTGTCGTGCCGCCCGATGACTTTTGCATCGCGGCGACGACTCGGATTTTGATCCGCGCCGCAGCGAGGATCCGATGACCCCTGACGATTTCACCGCCCTGGCCCTGGCCCTGGGACCGAATATCCAGGCCAAGGCCATCCTCGAGACCGTGCAGTTCCGGGCGGGCGGCAAGGCCTTGGCGACCCTGGGCTGGCCGGTGCCCGGCTGGGCGGTGGCCAAGATCTCCCCCGCGCGCCAGGCCTGGGCGCTGTCGCTGAGTGACGGCATAGCCTGCGAGCCGGGGCGGCGGCGCAAGTCGGGCATCGTCCTGCTGCGTCTGGCGGCGATCAACGAGGCCGTCGCCGCCGAGATCCTGGCTGACGCTTGGTCGTTCGCCCAACGCGTGGAGGCCAAGCGCGCCAGGACGACCGCCGCGCCCATCGTCAGGCCGGCCGCCGCCGCCTGACGGCGTCTAGGCCTGCGACCGCTCTGAGGTCGATCCTTTCACGACGAGCCATCGCCCCCCGGGGGCCGCGCGAGGGACCATCTCTGCGACGGCCGGATTCGGATGGGCCGCGCCCCGTGCTGTTCCAATCCGGCGTTTTGGGTGCTGCAAAAGCCATCACCGCGCGCTGGGCGGCGGACGCCTTTTCTTTCTTCAAGCCGCTTTTCGCGGCCGGGCTTAGGGCTCCGCCCTCGGCGCGCTTCGGATCGCCTTCCGCCCAGCTTCGGGCGTGACGACAGGTCGACACCGCGACAGGGCGCGCCCTGCAGCCGGGTCCCCGCGAAGGCGCCCCTCCGCTTGCACACCCGCGCTCGCCGCTTGGCAGGGTTTCAGGCGCGCCTTGCGCCTGCAACCCAGCCCCAAGGAGGCACATCATGTCCACCTCAGCAGCATTTGCGAGCCTCAAGGCCTCGCGACCCGCGCAGGTCGTCGTGCAATACGGCGAAGTTCGCGACATCCCCCTCAATCGTCTGAAGGCCTCGCCCAAGAATGTCCGCCGGGTCGGCCACAGCGCCGAGGTGATCGAATCCCGCGCGGCCTCGATCACCTACAAGGGCGTCCTGCAGCCGCTCGTCGTCGAGCCGGAGGTCAAGGACGGCCAGGAGACCGGCTACTATCTCGTCAGCGCGGGCGAAGGCCGCCGCCAAGCCTTGCGCCTGCTGGCCAAGCGCAAGGCGCTGGCCAATGGCGCGCCGGTCCGCTGCGTGGTCGACACCACCAACGACCCGGCGGAGGTGTCGCTGGACGAGAATTTCAGCCGTGAACGGCTGCATCCCGCCGACGAGTTCGAAGCCTTCAAGGATATGGCCGAGCGCAAGGGCTACGGCGCCGAGGAGATCGCCGCGCGCCACGGGATCAAGCCCGACGTCGTGCGCCAGCGGCTGCGCCTGGGGGCGGTCGCCCCCGCCTTGCTCGACCTTTACCGCGAAGAGACCCTGACCCTCGAACAGGTCACGGCCTTCGCGGTCAATCCCGACCCTGTCCGCCAGATGCAGGTCTATGAGCAGATGGCGCCGCATAACCGTCAGCCCTTCGCCATCCGTCGCGCCATGACGGAGATGAAGGTCGGCGCCGACGACCGCCGGGTGCGCTTCGTGGGCCTGGACGACTACGTCGCAGCGGGCGGTTCGGTGCTGCGCGACCTCTTCACCGACACCTTCAACACCTACATCGACAGCGGCTTTGGGTTGCTGGGCGGTGAGGTCGCGTTTCTCTCGACCACCCTGGTGGCCATCGATGTGACCCTGGCGGCGCTCTTCTGGGCGTGGTCGCAGGGCGAAGACATCCTGGCCCGGCTGATCAAGAAGACCCTGTACGTCGGGTTCTTCGCCTTCCTGATCGGCAACTTCCAGACCCTGAGCAGCATCGTGATGCGCAGCTTCGCGGGGCTGGGGCTCAAGGCCAGCGCCGCCGGCGCTTCGGCCGAAGACTTCCTGCGGCCGGGCAAACTGGCCGCGCTTGGGATCGAGGCGTGCAAACCGATTTTGCAAGCGGCCGCCGAATTGGGCGGGTTTCCCGGGTTCTTCGAGAACATCGTCCAGATCGTCATTCTTCTGGCCGTGGCGCTGCTGGTGATCGTCGCCTTCTTCATCATCGCCGTGCAGGTCTTCGTAGTGCTGATCGAGTTCAAGCTCGTCAGCCTGGCCGGCTTCGTGCTCGTCCCCTTCGGCCTCTTCGGCCGCACCGCCTTTCTGGCCGAGAAGGTGCTCGGCAATGTCATCGCCTCGGGCGTGAAGGTCATGGTGCTGGCGGTGATCGTCGGCATCGGCTCGTCGTTGTTCTCGGAATTCACCAGCGCCTCTACCGGCCAGCCGACCCTGGAAGAGGTCCTGGCGATGGCCTTGGCGGCTCTGACGCTCCTGGGGCTGTCGATTTTCGGACCCGGCATCGCCTCGGGTCTGGTCTCGGGCGCGCCGCAGTTGGGCGCGGGTGCGGCGGTCGGTACGGGACTGGTGGTCGGCGGCATGGCCATGGCCGGCGCGGCCGCCGCCCAGATGACCGTCGCTGGAACGACGGCTCTAGGCAAAGGCCTGGCTGGCGCGGGGGCGGCCGGTGGCGGTGCGCCGCTGGCAGGCCCGAGCGGTGGAAGCCCGCCATCGCCCTCCGGCCCGCCCGGTCCCTCGGGGCCATCCTCGCCCAAGGGCGGCGGCTCTGGCGAAGGCGCGGCCAGCACCGTGTCGCCCTCCAGGTCCGGCGGTGGCGACACCGGCGGTGATCAGGGCGGCGGCGGTTCGACTGATGCACCCGCCTGGGCGCGCGATCTTCACCAAAAGCAGGCCCTGGCCCACGGCGCGGGCATGGCCTTGCACGCCGTCGGCAGCGGCGATGGATCCAGCGGCGGCGCCGCGCCCAGCCTCAAGGAGGACTGATCATGAACCCCTTCAAGGGATCGGCGCGCTACGGTGCGACCCCTCAGCCGGAAACCCCATACCAACGCGCCGGCCAGGCCTGGGACGATCGGATGGGCGCAGCGCGTGTACAGGCCGCCAACTGGCGGTTGGCGACCCTTGGCCTGCTGGCGTCCAATCTTGCCCTTGGTGGTGGCCTGACCTGGCTAGCCACGCGCGGGTCGGTGACCCCCTGGGTGGTCGAGGTTTCGCGCGACGGTGGGCCGCGGATCACCGCCCCGGCCGTGCAGGGCGCCCGACCCACCGATCCTATGATCGCCTGGACCCTAGCGCGGTTCATCGCCGATGTGCGGACCATCTCCACCGACCCGGTGGTCATGCGCCAGGGATGGCTACGCGCCTACGACTTCGTCGACACCGCGGGCGCGACCGTGCTGTCTGACCATGCCCGTCGTCAGGATCCCTTCGCCCAGGTCGGCCGTGCTCAGGTGACGGTTACGGTGACCAGTGTGGTGCGCGCTACGCCGTCCAGCTTCCAGGTTGCCTGGGTCGAGAAGCGCTACGCCGAGGGCCAACTGGCCGCGACCGAGCGTTGGACGGCGATCCTGACCGTGGTGATCAAGCCGCCGCGCACCGCCGAGGCGCTACGCGCCAATCCGCTGGGCGTCTTCGTCTCGGCGATCGCCTGGTCGAAGGAGTACGGCGCATGACCAGGCGGCGTGACCTCATGGTGGCCGTGGTCGCCGCGGCCTGGCCGCTGGGCGTACTGGCCGCGACGCCGGCCCAGCTGCAGGTTCCGGCCGGGCCCAAGCGCTTCATCTATGATGAAGAGACGGTCTATCCGATCATCGCCACGCCCGGCCGCATCACCGACATCGTCCTGGAGCCTGGAGAAGCCCTGGTGGGCGAGGGCGCGATCGCCGCCGGCGACACCGCCCGCTGGGTGATCGGCGACACCGTCAGCGGCGTGGGCGCCACGCGGCGGGTGCACGTTCTGGTCAAGCCGACGGCGGCGAACCTGGCCACCAACCTCCTGATTAACACCGACCGGCGCACCTACCACCTTGAGCTTCGAGCCTCGGCGCGCACCTGGCTTTCGCAAGTGGCCTGGGTCTATCCGCCGCCGCCGATCGTGCTCGTGGCCGCGCCGCCGACCCCGGCAAACAGGCCGCCGACCGAGCCGTCGGAGCGCCGCATCAACATCGGCTATAAGATCGAAGGCACCCACCCGCCCTGGCGTCCGATCCGGGTCTTTGACGACGGCCGCAAGGTCTTCGTCGCGTTCGGCCCTGGGATCGATGTCTCGGACCTGCCGCCGCTCTATCGCCTGGGCCCGGACGGCAAGACCGCTGAGCTGATCAACTACCGCATCGAGGGCCAGCGTCTGGTCACGGACCGTCTGTTCGACCGCACGGAGCTGCGTCTGGGCGCCAAGCGGCGCGCGATCGCCGTGCGCCTGACTCGTAAGGCTAAGCCTCAGTACGTCATCCAGGAGCCGGCCCCATGAGCGAGGACCGCGACGCGCACGAAAGCCAAGTCGCCAAGACGCTTCGACTACGGACCGCTTCGGCCCCCGTCGCGCGGGTGTCGCGGCGGGCCTTGATGGTGGCTTCGGTCGTGCTGGCGGTGGGGCTTGCTGGGGCGCTGGGTTGGTCGCTGATGGAAAAGCGCAAACCTGCCGAGCGCGAACCGACCTTCACCCCACCTCAGCCGCCCGAACAGGTCAGCGCCTTGCCTGGCGGCTATGTTGGTCCCGCGCACGTGCCGGCGCTGGGGCCGCCCTTGCCCGGCGACCTGGGGCGGCCGATCCTGGCCGCCAGCCGGGCTAAGGCCGGTGGAACGCCCACGATACCGCCGGACCTGATTGACGCCTCGCCGGGGTCGGCCACGACACCGCTGGCGGATCCGCGTCGGGCGGCAGAAAGGGACGCGCGCCAGGCGGCGATCGTCAGCGGTCTCTTCCTGCCCGCTTCGTCGCGCCGGACAGTCACGGCGTCAGGGGCAGCGGTGGCGGCGACGCCGACCGCGGAAGCGAGAGGCGATGCCCGCACGACCAGCGCCGAGCGCCTTCAGGCTCCGGCCTCGCCCTATATCCTACAGGCCGGCGCGATCATTCCGGCGGCCTTGGTTACGGGGCTCCGGTCGGACGTCTCGGGTCTGGCCATCGCTCAGGTGACCCAGGACGTGTTCGACAGTCTCGGGGGCGGCGTCCTGCTGATCCCGGCCGGGGGCCGCCTGATCGGCGAGTACGAGGCCGGCGCGCGCGGCGGACAGACCCGTTTGGCGGTGACCTGGACGCGGCTGATCCTGCCGTCGGGGCGCTCAATCGTGCTGGACAAGCTACCGGGCGCCGATGAGCAGGGCATGGCCGGCCTGCAGGATGGCGTCGATCGTCACGGCCGCCGGGTGCTCGCTGCCGCCGGCCTCAGCACGCTCCTGGCCATCGGAACCGAGATCGGGTCGTCCCGCCAGGATGACGATCTGCTGCGGGCCTTGCGGCGGGCCCGGCGCGACACGGCCAACAGCGTCGGCCAGCAAGCGGTGGGTCGATCTCTCGATCTGGCGCCGACCCTGACCATCCGCCCCGGCGCGCCCCTGCGGGTGCTGCTGACCCGCGACCTGATTCTTGAACCCTATGTCGAAAGGAAGGTCCCATGAGCAAACTGAAGCTTGGTCCCCTGGAGGACGAGACCCCGATCAAGATCACCCTGGACCTGCCGGCCGCCATCCATCGCGATCTGCTGGCCTATGCCCAGGCTCACGCGGCCGAGACCGGCGGCAAGGCGCCCGAACCGGCCAGGCTGGTGGCGCCGATGCTGGCGCGGTTCATGGCCACCGACCGGGCGTTTGTACGGGGGCGGCGTAGGGGCGGGAATTGAACGCCGCCGCTCGTCGCCAGGCTTAGGCGCGGTAAGGGCGATAGTTCTGGCCGGACACGAAGCCGGCCTGGATGACGCCCCATCGTTTGAAACCTGCGCCCGTGCCGTTCGAGTAGACGACGCCGTCAGGCCGAAGGTTCAGGAACGAGGGCCAGGCGATGGGGCGCGGCGCGTTCGGCACAACGCGGATGAGAATCTCTCTGCCGGGTTCCAACGTCTCACGGTCCTGGACATCGTAGCGAGCGCCCCAACCATCCCGGTCAGCCAGGACGGCATGATGCACGGTATGCGGCGTGGAAGGCCGGTAGGGGGCCGCCCTTGAGGCTTGTGCAGTAACAAGCGGACGGTCTTCCCAGCGGCGAAAGTAGAGGTTGCTCATACAGTTTAGGACTTGGTGGGCGTTCAGAGCCTCCACGTCTGACCGTTTGACCAGGTCGACGACGCCTCCGCGTTCAGGAATAGCGTAAACGTCCGCGTCATAGAGCATTGCCAGGCGATCTGGGGAGAGTGGCAGCAGGAAGATCGCACCGGCGCTGCCGGCTCCAAAGCCCCGACCAGCCGTACGGGGGTCTTGCAGGTGCCAACGATTGGTTTCGATGGCCGGATTGTCCGACGTGATGAACGGTGATCCGCTGGAGTTCCGGATGATGCAGACCGCCAGATCGTCGACCATTCGCATGGTGTCGCTGTAGGCCAGCATCGACGAATGAACCGCTTGCCGCGCAGCATCCTTTAAATTCGGCGTAGGCTCAGTTTGGCCGGGGATATCGTACATCGCCAGCAGCATTTTCGCCGCGTTGCGCGACGAGAGCTCCGTCCGCAGATGCTGCAGATAGATAAAGCGCTGGAGAACGATCCTGAGCCGGGCGTCGACCCGGGCGTTCACGTTCAGCATGTCCGGTAACAGCCCTGCGTAGCCGTTTTCGACAGAGTTGATCGCCGATTCCAGCTTTTCGTCGGCGCCATAGAAGTAGTCGCCCGAGCATTGGTTCTTCACCGGAGCGTCGGCGATTGGCGCACTTCGGGGCAGGTTGAAGAGGTTGATGCAACGCCCCTGCCCATCGACCGTGAAGGGCTTGAGATGGCAGCGGGGGACATAGTGCTGATTTTTGTTGTTCGGCACGCGGGAGTCTTAGGCGAATGCCGCGCCAGAGGCGGAACGGTCAGCGGCGCAGCTGGGGCAGTGGGGTGTTTCGGTCTCGTGGATCTCGAACTGGCGGAAAGGGTCCTTGAGCGCCTCGGGATGGTAGTGTCCGACAATCATCTCCGGCGGCAGGTCGACCTGCACAGTGACGGTGAAGTCCAGCTTGGGAATGAAGGTCGGCGCATTGACTGTGACGCGCACCCATTCCTGGAGAAGTTTACGCGCGAACTCTCGCCGGGTGTTCGCCGCCGCTGTTCTGAACGGCAGGTCGACCTCAATCATGGTTGGTACGCCCCGGCGTCGCAAGGCGCGGTGAGCCGAGAAGCCTAGCAGGGCGGTCACCCACTCGCTGCCATAGAGCATGTAGTGGCCGATACGATCGAGTTGTGGCTGGTCATCGGCGCAGACATAGAGACGACCCGTGTCGCGCTCACGGCTGCCCCACTGGGCTAGCTTCTCGTCGATCGTGGGCCTTAGCCAGGCGAGTTCCTCGTCCTCCGCCACCATTCTGCGGACCGCTTCAGCGCGCTGGGTCGGATCGTTCAGGCGAAGTCCATCCCGGTGATAGACGCCGGCGTCGGCAACGCGACAACCGTGGAAACTCCGCAGAACCGCACCTTCCAGGGCATTGGCAAGCAGGTCCAAGGCGGTGTCGATCTGAACCAGCAGCTTTGGGGCAAGCACGACGTCGAGCCAGTCGTAGTCGTCCCAAGGCAGATCCCTCGGTCTCGTACGCTGCAGACGTTCCCACGCGCCCTTACGAAAGAACGGACGGACCCAGTCACCCAGCGGGCCGAACCAGGTCGCGCGATCCTTCCAATGGACAAGGCGGCCCAGCCAAATAGCATCCGCGGACGTGACGGTGGCGACATCCTGCAGCATGGCCGGTCCCTACATCGCCGACCCGTAACCGGTCAGGGCTGGCTTGCGGTCCTCGCGGGTGACCAGGCTTTTGATCCATCCCATCGCCGTCTCGACCACCCACTTCAGCTGCGCCGCGCTCAGCGGGGCAGGGGGCGCTGAACCGCCTCCATGGCTGCGCGGATTGCGGATGTCGCGATAGAGCGCCCGCAGGGCGTCGGCCTCCCAGCGGGCGATAAAGGCGCTGCTGCGCTCGCCGGCCAGATTGTCGATGAAATTGGCCGCGCCGCGCTCCTTGCCGGTCGACCAGCCGTGATCGTCCGACAGGATCTTGATCGCGCTCTCCAGCGCGCACAGGGCGTGGACCACCGCGTCCTGGTCGGTGCGGTCCAGATGTTCCACCGCCGCCTTCATCTCCTCGTCCACGACCCGCCAGCGGGGCGCGGCGACGATCTCCCAGAACGGCGCTGTGGTCCGCGCGGTCGACAGGGCGTCGTCCGCGAGGTGGAGAAAACCATTGTGGTAGGCCAGACCAGTGCGCTGATTGCGCAAACGCTGGTTCAGTTCGGTCAGCGCGGCGTTGAGCGCGCGACGCTGGCTTTCGAGCGACGGGGTCATGGCCTTCGGCGCGGTGAGGCGAAACAAGCCACGCGGTCGGTCGGGCGGGACGAAGGCCGCCTCGCGCGCGGCCACGGTCTCCTCGGCGGCGCGGAACAAAAGCTCCAGCAGGCTGAACTTACGCTTCAGGAAGACGTCGGCCTCGTCATAGGGCTCGTTGGTCAGGCCGCGAGGGCGCACGAGATAACCCCCGCAGGCGTAGGTGTAGTTGGGCAGACCGTCGATCAGCCGGCCCACGCCAAACTCGCGCGCCAACCGGTCATGGACGTTGCGGAAGAACGCCTCGTCCAGACCGAGCGCTGGGGCCAGATCCTCGAGAATGTGGGCGCATTGGATGAAGAACGGCTGCAAGCCGTCCGTTTGAAACTCGAAGAACACCAGCGAGGACCGGTCGTAGCGGGCCTGGAAAATGTCGGTGATCATGAGCGCGCCTCCGCGGCGTGTCGGGCCGCGGCCGGTGAGCCCTTGTACTCGGCGATGAAGTCCGCGGCCGTCTTGGTCATCTGCAGCTCCAGGCCAGGCCGCCGCAGCTTGTAGACCCCGGGAAGGAACATCGGCGCGGTGGCGCGGCGCAGATAGATCGCGCTTTGGAACTCACGGGCGCGCAGCTCGCAATTGTCGGCCCCGCAACGGTCGGCCAGGGCGTCGTCCCAGACCTTGCGCGCCTGTTGCATCAGCGTCTCCTGGGCCTCGGCCGTATCGCGCTGGCGGAAGGACTCGCGCCAGGCCCAGGTCTGCAGCGGCGTCGACAGCGCCAGGAAGAGGACGAGATCCGGAGTAGGCAGCTCTTCGACAAGCCCCACAGCCGCAAGCACCACAAACACCCCCAACGCCAGAACGCGAATGGCGGTGGCGTAGGAACGGCGAAGCTCGACATCGTAGAACAGGCTGCTGCGCTGGCAGATCAGCCGGGCCAGATAGATGGGCGCCTGGTCGACGACCGGCGCGTACCAGTCGCGCAAGCGGCGGACTTTCTTTTGCCGCTGGAACGTCTCGTCAGCCCCATTGATGTCTTCGGGCCGGGGGCGTTCACCCACCGTGAACCCGTCCCACGGCATCTCGAACACCGTGGTGTCGAACACCTCGGAGATCTTGGCCGCGCGCTTAAGCAGCACCTTCTGTTGGCGATCCAGATAGGCCACGTCGGCAATGGTCAGGCCCATGGCCAGCGCCACCGCGTAGGTCTTGGTCTCGGGAAAGAGCAAGGTGGCGATGGCGCTGAGGATGGGGACCGCGACGGCCAGGGCGACCTGGCAGACGACGAGGGCCTGGGCCGTGTCGTAAATGACCGACACGGCCCGCCGCAGCTTCAGCAGATCGTCCTGGTTCTGGCGAACCGGGATGGCGTTCAACGGCGCGTTCATCAGGCGATCACCACATAGAACGGCGCGCTCTGGGCCACCAACTGCTGGTCGCGCTTGCGCACCACGAAGCCCTCGACCGTGTGCACCCCGCGATAGGACAACTGCTCCCAGCGCGCGCTGCCGTCGTTGGACCGCTCGAAACCACCTCGCAGGCAGCCGGCGCGGTTGGCCTCCTGGTCGGTGTTGGTCACCCGCCAGTGGATATCGTAGTCGCCGGCCAGCGGCGTGCCGGTGCTGGTGCGCAGCTGGAACTGCATCCAGTAGTGCTTGGGCAAGGGAGAGCGGCGCTCGCCCTCGACCGTCTCGACCCAGCGTCCGCCACGCCCGTCGTGCAGGCTGGCGGCCACGGTCACGTTGAACGTGGAGGTCGCGGCCACCTTCCAGCGCGGACGCTGCTTGTGGGGCAAGCGGTCGAAGTTGTCGGGCAGGGCGGTGCGACCAAACTGGGCGAAGCGGGCCACCAGGTCGGTCGCCGCGGCGATCGCCGAGTGCGAAGCCTCCTTGAACAGGTCCGCCGACTTGGAGACCGAAGCGGCCCGTTCGATCGCCACCGAGGCGGCGAACTCCTCGCCGAACACGCGCTGCCACTTGCCGATGCTCTCGTCGCGATCAGCCTCGTTATAGGCGTCGTCGATCCACTCGCGGTAGGTATGGATCTTGTCGCGGAAGTTGGCGTACTTGGTGTCGTCCCAGGCCGCGCTGAACACCTCGCTGGTCAGGACCGGGTTGACCACGGTAGGCAGGGTCGGGTTGCCCTGCAGCCAGTCGTCCAGCCGGCCGACGATCGTCTTCAGGGCGGTCGGCGTGTCGGTGAAGGCGCTGGTCGAATACTGGTCGAAGATGTTGATCTGGTTGCCCAGCAACGTCGTCAGCAGCACCGACGGGCAGGTGAAGGTGGTCTTGATGTCGCGCAGGTACTTCAAGAGCCGGGTGACCTTGCGCAGGCCATTGCCACCGGTCCAGCCGTTGCGCTCGATCAGCCAGTTCGTATAGAGGCCCGGCTCGGTCCGCTCGAAATTGTTGCTGTCGACGTTGCAGACCTCAAGGCGCGTGACGCCGTCGCGGTCGACCACGACCGGGGCGATGTCGATCTTGCGCTCCTTGGCGTACTCGATCGTGATGCAGTGGGAGCTGCGCGACACCTTGTCCTTATAGGTGTTGCTCGCCAGGAAGATCGCCTTCAGCTCGGTGATGTAGCGCTTGGCGTCCCAGCCGGCGACCGGCTTGACGAAGACCATCACGTCGGCGTCGAACGGGCGCTCGTTCACCGGCTTGATGATCGTCTTGTGGGCCCAGGACCCCTGTTCGGCCCAGCTCGTGATGGTCGGATCCCAGCTCGATCCGGAAATGAACGTCTTCAACGCCGCGACGCTGCTGTCCAGCTGCGTCAGCCGCGTGGTGTTGAGGTTCACCGTGTCGTTCAGAAAGTCTTTGAAATGCTCGACAAGCTTCATGGCGTTTCCTTCGAAGCGCCCGACCTTTTGTCGGCGCGCTGTCTGTCCTGTCGCCGCGCCGTTGAAGCCGGAGCGGCTTGGTTTCCAAGGACTCGAGATCGCCACGCGAACGCACAGCTGTACGCGCGCACATCGGCGACATAGGATATCGCCGTCGGCTTTCACGAGTCGGCATTCCGGAGGGGGCGACCTCATCGACCGGCAAGTCAGCGGTCGTCCCCCCGGTCCCCGGCGGCCTTAGCCGCCAGATGCTCCAGGATATTTAGATTGGACGTGGGCAGGCCCACTTCCGTCCGGAGCGGCAAATGCTGGCTGAACCCAGCAGGTCACGGACAGAATCATCCCCTCCGCCCGATGAGTATGGGCTGCTTCGCTCAAAGGTGAAGGGGCAGTAAACGGGCTGATGACCTGAATCTGTCGATTCTCGACATGGGTCCATAGGATTCCTACATGTTGTGGCTAAAAGGTCGCTAGGGGCGAGATAGGGTGTGTGCGGCGCCCTCGGCGGGAAATTGTCGTCAGTCGCGCGGATTGCGGCGGCGATCTCGCTCGGCGCGCAATACCTGGCTTCGACTTGAGGTCCGTGGTCGCCGATCTCATTGTGACCGGGCGGCCCGATCGCGGTGGCTCAAGGCGCGGGAGGGGGCCCATGGGCTGGCATCATGACGAGGAGGAGACCAAGGCCGGTTCTCGGCCTTGGCGCGAGCTTGTCGCCTGGCTGGGCTGCCTCCTCGCGGTGGTTATGCCCACCGCGGCCTTGTCGACCCTGGTCCAGGCGGTGGATCGTGACATCTCACCGCTCTTTGGCCCGGCCCTGTTCGTGGGCCTCTTTACGGTCATGGTCCTGATCGTGCGGCCTTGGACGTTCCGCTAGGCAGCTAGACGAGGGCGGCCTGGACGGCCGGCGGCGCGCTGGCGAAGCTGGAGACGGTCACGCCCAGAAGGCGCACGCCGGCCCGCAGGGGATAGACCGAGCGCACCAGATCCCGGGCCAGCTGGCGCAAGGTCGCGGCGTCGACGATGGCGTCGGCCAGCGACCGGCGGCGGGTGGCCTGCTCGAAGTCGGCATACTTGATCTTGACCGTGGCGGTGCGCCCGTAGGCCTGGGCCGTCTCGCACCAGGAAAACACCTTGTCGGCCAGGGCCGCGACCTCGGCCTCGATCCGGGTGGTGTCCAGAAGATCGGTCTCGAACGTGGTCTCTGAACCCGAGGACTTGCGCTCGCGATCGGGATTGACCGGACGCTCGTCGATCCCGCGCGCGACGCCGTAAAACCAGGGACCCGAGCGGCCGAAATGGCGGACCAGCAACTCCAGGCTCTGGCGGTGCAGGTCTTCGCCGGTCTCGATCCCGAGGGCCTTCATCTTGCGCTCGGTGACCTCGCCGACCCCGTAGAACCGGCCGATCGGCAAGCTGGCGACAAAGGCTTGGCCCTTGCCCGGACCAACCACGAACTGGCCGTCGGGCTTGTTCTGGTCGCTGGCCAGCTTGGCTAGGAACTTGTTGTAGGAGACGCCCGCCGAGGCGGTCAGGCCGGTCGCCTCGTGGATGCGCTGGCGGATCAGCCGGGCGGTGTCGGTGGCGTTGCCCAGAGCGGCCTTGTCGGCGGTGACGTCGAGATAGGCCTCGTCCAGCGACAAAGGTTCGATGAGATCGGTGAAGTCAGCGAAGATCGCGTGGATCTGGCGCGAGACGGCCCGGTAGACCTCGAACCGGTGCGGCACGAAGATCAACTGCGGGCATTTGCGCAGCGCCGTGCTGGAGGGCATGGCCGAGCGCACCCCAAACTGGCGCGCCTCGTAGCTGGCCGCGGCGATTACCCCGCGCGCGGCCGGCGAGCCGACCACAACAGGCTTGCCGCGCAGGTTGGGGTCATCGCGCTGTTCGACCGACGCATAGAAGGCGTCCATGTCGATATGGATGATCTTGCGGGGCGGCGACTCCATGGCCCGGCCTTCTATCACGAATGCGAACAAAATTGGAACATTGACGCGTGGCGCTAGGCTCGCACCGTGCGGAAGGTCACCGAGTAGCGCAGGGCCTCGACGGGCGGGATGCTGTGCTGCCAATCCCTGCGGGAGGGGCCAGACATCAGATAGGCCGAACGCGGCTCTGCCTGCAGCGTCGCCCGCGCCCAGCGCTCGCCGGTCTTGCGGCGCAGGCGAAAGGCGCAGGGCGAGAGGAGCGAGACCCCGGCGATCGCCACGGCCGGCGGGCGATCACGATGCCAGCCGATCCCCGCGCCCGGGGCATATTCGGTGACCAGCGCGTGGCGGAAGCTGCTGATGGCCAGGCCGGTGAAGCCGGCGACCTTGGCCAGCAGCGGCCGCAGGAGGTCGGGGATCGGCTCGCCCGTCTCGACCATGTGGCCGTGGGCGTCGCGTCGCCATCCGAAAGCGGCCACGCGGCGATGGCCCAGATAGCCCTCATGCTCATAGGGCTGGAAATCCAGATCCTGGAAGCGACCCACCAAGTCGCGCTCCTCGTCCTCGCCGATCAGGTCGGGCTGGTAGCGAAAGCCCTCGGGCATGGCGGGCGGCGCGGGCGCGAACAGGCTGAGCTGACCGCTCATCGCCTGGGCGCCTCGACTTGGCGGACGGCCCGCCACCAGGACCAGGGAACGCCGGCCACCAGCTCCATTTCGAACCAAGCCTCATCCCCCTCGAAGTCGGGCGCGTGCTCGGTCGACACGAAGGTGACCTGGCTGCGCAAGGCCCGGCGACTGCCCGGGAAGGTGAAATAGAGGGTGCGGGCAGTCGGATCGCCGTGTCGCTCGCGGTGACGGGTCAGCTTCTCGACGGCGCGGCGATAGACGCGCGGCGGCTTGTCCGCAGACGCGATGCGCCCGGGGTGGGAGGAGGTCGGCACGGAGATTTCCTTAATGTTCTCTAATTGTTCTTTTTGGGGCCGCGGAGTCAATCGACCAGGGCGCGAATCTCGGGACCGACGGCCAGATCCCTCGGCCGCTAGCGCAGGGCGCCGTCTTGGGGCTCCGCCCCCAGCGCGCTGCGGATCGCCTTCCGCCCAGCTTCGGCCGGCCTTGCCGGCCTGCAGCCGGGTCCCCGCGAAGCCGCCCCTCCGCTTGCACCCCCGGTCTCGCCGACGGGCAAGGGTTCGAGTGATCGAACCCCTGCCTTGAAGGATGAGCATGATGGGACAAGCTGTTGATGACCTTGGCTTTGGTGTTGTGGCGCCCCGCATCTATGTTGCGTGTCTGGCCGCCTATAATGCTGGCGTTCTGCATGGCGCCTGGATCGACGTGGAGAGCGACGCCGAAGCGGTGTGGGCCGCGATCCGATCGATGCTGGAGGCCTCGCCCGAGCCAATGGCCGAAGAGTTCGCGATCCACGACCATGAGGGATTTGGCGGGGTCGAGATCGCCGAATATGCGGGGATCGCGCGGGTGGTCGAGATCGCGGGCTTCCTGCGCGCCCGTGGGCGGCTTGGCGCCTTGGTGCTGGCGGAGGTCGGTGGCGATCTGGAGGCGGCAGAGACAGCGCTCGAGGACCAGTATCGCGGTTGCTTCTCAAGCCTCGCCGACAGCTTCCAGGAACTGACCGAGGAGACCGTCGAAATCCCGCAGGCCCTGCGGCTTTATATCGATTACGAGGCCATGGCCCGCGACGCGCGGCTGAACGGCGAGGTCTTTACCGTCGAAACCGCGCCGGACGCGGTGCATGTCTTCTGGACGCGCTAGGCGCGCGTCACGACCGTGACCATCGCGGCGGCCAGCAGCGCCACGGCGGCAAGGGCGGTCCAGCCGGCGGGGGTGAGCAGGCGGGGTGTCGGGCGGAGGCGAGGGGGCATGGCCCAAGGATAGGGCGGGGCCTGCGGCGACGCTAGGCCTCGTCAGTTAAAGCTAAGCTCTACCTCTATGGGGTGGCGCCGGGTTTGGAAATCAACCTATCGTGAAGCTTGACTATTCGAAGCGGGGCATGACGCATGGTGATGACAGACGGCGAGATCAAAGCCACCTCAAAGCAGTTGTTCGACCAAAGCCGCCAGCAGCGGCAACAGACGACCGAGACCACGCCCACGAACCTGACGGGCCAGATCCTGGCGTTCTGCCAATCTCTGGGAGGCGCGCCGGCGGCATTCCTTCCGGTGACGCCCGACCCCCACGGCCTCTTTGGGTTCTGTAGTGATGGGGTCCGGCTGAAAATCGCGGCTGACGGTGGCGCGCCGGTCTACGGCTGGACGATCTGGGAATGGCCGCCGGCGATCGTCACGGCGGAGTTCCATTGCGTCTGGCGCAGTCCCCAAGGCGATCTCGTCGACATCACGCCCAAACCCGCCGACGAGAAGACCATCCTCTTCGTCGAGGATCCCAGCTACGGCGTGGACTTCGATTTTGACCTGCGCCCGCGCAATCGGCGCGTCCGCATCTACGAACCGACTTTGCCCGATCCTGCGGCTCTGATCGCCGGCTTCTCCGAAACCCAGCGCGCCTACGAGACGCGGCGCGCGACCAAGGCGAACCTGAGCCTTGAGGACTGGCTGGCGCAAAAGGCGCCCAAGGATCCGCTGCCCGACGAGATCGACGCGTTTATCGCCCTGTGCGCCGAGTATGACGTACGGATCGACGCGGCCGGATCCAACGAAATCATCGACACCGACCCGACCTTCAGGGCCCTCGTGCGGCACCGCATGGAGGTTGAGGGGCGCATCCGGACCTGGGCGCGCGCCTACCTCGCCGGCCGAGGTGGCGTGTAGTTTGGTTGCGGCGGGCTTGGCGTCCCAAGCCCGCCGCAAGGCCTAGCCGGTCACGACGTGCAAGGCGTGGCCGAGGACGCAGGACGCCGTCGTCCGATCGATCAGCTGTCCTGTCTGGGCGGCCCTGATGCTGGGCGTCGTGGCGTTGATGAAGCCGTTCAAGTCGTCGGGCTGGCACCGCTTGACCGTGAAGCCGGCCGAGATCGCCGCGGCGATGAATACCCCGTTGGGCACGTAGTTGCCTAGGTGCGCGGCGATCCCCCGGTCGCGCGACAGGCGCTCGGCCTGGTGCTTGAGGCCATAGGTGCTGAAGTCGCGGTTCAGCGTCTTGCGTGGGACCAGTTGGTCGACATAGAGCCGCGCCAGCTCGAACTCGTCGGCCGAAACATCGTGCAGCAGGTCCGCGCGCCACTGCCTCTTCTTCTCCCGACGCACCGCAGCCGTCTCGCGCCGGTCCCAACCCACGCCGAAGCCCGCCGTCGTCAGGTCGGCCTCGCGGTCCATCGCCCGCCGCAGATCAAGCTTGGCTAAGGTTCGGCGCAGAACCCGTTCGTTCGGTGGGTCGCCGCGCGCGGCCAGATAGGCCTGGAACGCCAGGTCGTCCGGTGCGACCAGGACGCCGCCATTGGTCAGCGCCGCTCTCATGGCGGCATAGGTGTTGTAGCCCAGGCCCCGGGCCAGGGCTTCGATGCGGTCGGAGGCGCGCGCGCCGGGCAGGGCGTGGCGCAGGTCTTCTTTCAGCGCCGGCAGCGCCGCAAGGTCGAGAAACGTCTTCATCACAGCCTCAATGATCGGCCGCAGATCGTCGATTATGCCGCGACCGTGCTCATCAAGAGCTGCGGTAGAAAACTGTCTGAAGCAGTGTTTGACCCGACGACTCGTCTGGAACTGCGATCCGCGTTCAATTTGAGCGCCGGCGGGCCAGGCGTCAATGTGGCCTGGCGTGGCGGGGGACGAGCGTCGCTAAGCCTGGATGAGGCCGGCCCACCAATCGGCATAGGGCGTGGTCTTGGCCATGTGGCGATTGAGATCAGGCGCGCCATCGGTCCACCAGACCGGCCCACGCTCGCCCAGGCCAACCTTGGCCGCGTCGACCTGGGCGCGGGCCAGAGCCAGCTGTTGGGGATTGTCGGCGGCCAGGGCCGCGCGCACCGCCCGGCGCGCCGTCATCAAGGCGTTCACCAGCGCCTGACGGTGATCTGGCGGCAGCGCCGGGTTGCTGGCCCGCCACAAGCGGCCACGAACGACTAGATAGCGTCCGTCGGGCGTGACCGGGGCGGCGGGCTTCATCGTCAGACCACGATCCAGGCGGGGGCGTGGTCGCTGGCGCCGTCCAGGCCCCGGACCCACCGGTCGACGCCCGCATCCTGGAGTCGGTCAACCAGGCTAGGCGAGACCAGGAGGTGGTCGATCCGCAGACCCTTGTCCCTGGGCCAGCGCTCGCGCAGATACGACCAATAGGTCCAAGGCGGCGCATCGGGATGGAGTGTCCGCACAGCGTCGGTCCAGCCCTGATCCAGCAGGCGCTGAAACGCAGCCCGGCTTTGCGGCCGCAGCAGCGCATCGTCGCCATAAGAATGGCGGGGGTAGATGTCGGCCTCGGTCGGGACGACATTGTAGTCGCCGGCCAGCACGACGGGCGCGCCGCTGTCCAGCAGGGTCTGGGCATGAGCGTTCAGGGCTTCGAACCAGGCCAGCTTGTAGTCGAACTTGGGGCCGGGATTGGGATTGCCGTTGGGCAGGTACAGGCAACCGATCAGCACGCCGTTCACCGCCGCCTCGATGTAGCGGGCTTGGCTCTTGTCGGGATCGGCCGGCAGGGCGGTGCGAGTGAGAACCGGCGTCATGCCGCGCGCCAGGATCGCCACGCCATTCCAGGTCCGCTGACCTTTCCAAACCGCGCCATAACCCATCTGCTCGAGGGCCTCGACCGGAAAGCCAGCTTGCTCGGTTTTTAGCTCCTGCAGGCAGACGACATCCGGCTGGGCCGCGTCCAACCACTCCAGCAGGATGTCGAACCGGCTGCGCACATTGTTGATGTTGAAGGTCGCGATCCGCACCCAAGCTCAATCGGGTTCAAGCCGAAGGCGTTCCAGCGGGCGACGAGGGCGCTGGGTGGGCGTTCAGCCCGATGGCTTGCGTCAGGCGACATGCGATGGGGTGTCGCAACCCACGCAAACGCTTGATGTAAGTCTATCCAAGGTCTGAAAATCAGACGTTTTCAGTCTTCGCGTCCGCGAAGAAAGACATGATGGGGTGTGATTATGTAACATGTAATTAAATAACGCATTTCGAAGGCCTCATCGTGGCGGTATAGGTTCGGTGATGGCGGCTATGGCTTTCCATGCTCGGGCACTTGGCGGCGAGACCGCTTTGCGGATTTCACGCCGTGGGGGAGCCGTGCGACGCGCCGTCGCCAAGCTCATGGTCATGCTTGTCGCGATGGTCTTTGTTTTCGGCGTCGTGGTCTGCGGTCCAGCCGAGCACGAGGCTATGGAATCCCTGCGCTCGACGGCGCCGCTAACGCTCACCATCGAGGGGAATGCGCCAGCTGTCCTGAAGGACTCTGGAGAACGCCAAGCGCCTGCCAAGAGCACCGCCATTGCCTGCACGGGCCACTGCGTGACCCACGGCTTGAGCCTGCCGACGTCCTTCGCCGCCGAGGCAGTCGCCGTCGCCAGCCCCGCCGACTGGCGGCCAGAGCAAGATTCGCGACCGCTGACCGCGCGCGCCGACTTGCTGGATCGCCCACCTAGGGCCTGACCCGCGCCTTCCGCCGATCGGCGGATTGACCGCGTTTAAGGCTCTAGGGTCCAACCCCCATGCTGTTCGTCCTGCGTGACCGGTCGCCTCAAGCGGCTGCACGCCGGCGCGTTGTGAGACTTCGCGCCTGAACCGCTCTGGTTTCAGCCCCAGCGCCTCATCGCACACCCGATCCTCCAACTGGGCCCCGGTCGCCAGACCCCAGTTGAGGAACCGTCAGCGTCGCTGAGCAGAGCGTCGCTGGTCGGGGCGCCGGCGTGATCTCAGCCCCCTTGCATCACGCCGGCGCTAAGCCTTCCAACCCCGCCGTCGCGCGCAGAGCCTGCGACGGGCGTGACGAGACTGGAGACACTCCATGCAGATTCCCGGACAAGCGGTCCTGCTGCGCATCTATACCGACGACAACGCCTCGGTCGGCGACCGCTCCTTGCGGGACGTCATCGTCCAACGCGCCCGCGAAGCGCGCTTGGCCGGCGCAACCGTGCTGCGCGGCAATAAGGGCTTTGGCGAGTCGGCCCGCGTCCACGAACCGCGCCCCTTCGAGTTCAACGACAATCTCCCCATCGTAATCGAGATCGTCGATGAGGAAGCGCGGTTGCGCGCTTTCCTCCCGGCCCTGGCCGATCTGAAGGACATCGGCCTGATGACCTTCGAGAAGGTCGAGGTGCTGCGCTACGGCGGCCATCGCGCGCAGCCGCACGCCGAGTAGGAGACGCGCCATGTCCGACAAGCTCCGCCTAGCCCTTCCCCTGGTCTTGCCGCGTGACGCCGACGCCTGCGGGGCCTGCGTCTCGAGTCTGATCACCGTGCTGGCGGGGCGACCCGGCGTCCTCGACGCCCATGTCGATCACGAGGCGCCCGGGCAGGGCGTCTTATGCATCCACTACGACGACACCCAGATTGCGCTGGGACAGCTTCGCGCCTTCGTGCTGCAGGCGGGCGGAACGATCAGCGATCGCTTCGGCCACTTCACCTTCAGTCTAGCCAGCACCCTGACCGTCGCCAATGCGCGACGACTGGCCGCCGATCTTTGTGCGCTGCCGGGCGTGGTGACGGCCGAGGTGGCCGCGACAGGGCGCGGCTTTGTCGAATTCGATCGCGAACAAACTAACGAGACCGCTTTGCGCGCGGCCATCCGGTCGGCCGGGGGCAAGCTCCAGAGCGATCAAACGACGACGGGCGCAGGCGTGTCGTCATCCAAGGTCCATGGCCGTGACCACGATGGTCACGCGCATGGCGCTGGACACAAGCATGCCAGCGGCGGCGCAAAGTCGGAAAAGCCCGGCGCCCACGACGGCCACGACCATGGCCAGGATCGGCCAGGATCGGGCCAGGACCACAACCACGCGCATGGCGGCCTGCTGGGCGAGAAGACCGAGCTGATCTTCGCGATCTTGTCAGGGGTGATGCTTCTGGCCGGCTGGTTGATCAGCCTGAAAAGCGACAGTTGGATCTCGCTGGTGTTCTACGGCGCGGCCTATGTCTTTGGCGGCTGGTTCACCCTGACCGAGGCGGTGGAGAACCTTCGCAAGCGACGCTTCGAGATCGATACCCTGATGCTCGTGGCCGCCGCCGGCGCCGGGGCGCTGGGGCAATGGGCCGAAGGCGCGTTGCTGCTGTTCCTGTTCAGCATCGGTCACGCCCTCGAACACTATGCCATGGGGCGTGCGCGCCGGGCGATCGAGGCCTTGGCCGAACTAGCTCCGGAGCGGGCTCTGGTGCGGCGTGAAGGCCGTGTGGAAGACGTCCCGGTCGAGGCCTTGGCGATCGACGACATCGTCTTGGTGCGCCCCAATGAGCGCATCCCCGCCGACGGGGTCGTCGTCAGCGGCGAAAGCAGCGTCAACCAGGCCCCGGTAACGGGCGAGAGCATTCCCGTCGACAAGCGCGCCAGCCAGGAGACCGGCTTGGACTTCGCCAAGGCCGGCGCCGAGCACCGCGTTTTCGCCGGCACGATCAACGGCGCGGGCGCGCTCGATGTGCGCGTGGCGCGTAAGGCCGGCGAAACCACCCTGGCGCGCGTGGTGCGCATGGTCGCCGAGGCTGAGGCGCAACGCTCGCCAACCCAGAGGTTCACAGACCGGTTCGAGAAGGTGTTTGTCCCGCTGGTGCTGGTCTTCGTGGGCCTGCTGATGCTGGCGTTCCTGGTGATCGACGAGCCGTTCAGCGTCAGCTTTTACCGGGCTATGGCCGTTCTGGTCGCCGCCAGCCCCTGCGCCCTGGCCATCTCTGTGCCCAGTGCGGTCCTGAGCGGTGTCGCGCGCGCGGGGCGGGGAGGGGTCCTGGTCAAGGGCGGCGGGCCCTTGGAAAACCTCGGGACCCTGACGGCCCTGGCCTTCGACAAGACCGGCACCCTGACCGAAGGGCGGCCCAAGTTGACGGACGTGGTTCCCGCCGAGGACGTCGAGGACCATGAATTGCTAGCGGTCGCCGTGGCCGTCGAAGCGCTCAGCGACCACCCCCTGGCCGCGGCCATCGTCCGCGACGGTGAGGCCAGGCTGGAGGGGCGACCGCGTCTGGAGGCCACCGATATCAAGAGTCTGACTGGCCAAGGCATTCAGGCCCGGGTCGGCGGGTTGGCGACGGTGATCGGCAAGCCCAAGTTCTTCGAGAGTGGCGAGGGGCAGCGGCCGCCAGAGGCGGTGTGGGCTGATGCCCAGCGCCTGGAGGCGAGCGGCCGCACGGTGGTGATGGTGCGCCAGGGAGAGCGCTATCTGGGCGTTCTGGGCTTGATGGACACCGCCCGGCCGGCGGCCCGCGCGGTGATCCTGCGTCTGCGGGCGCTGGGCATCAAGCACATGGTCATGCTCTCGGGCGACAATCAGTCGGTGTCGGACGCGATCGCGCGCGATCTTGGCCTGGACGAGGCTCGCGGCGGCCTGATGCCGGAAGACAAGGTCGAGACCATCAAGGCCTTGCGCCAGAAGTTCGGCAAGGCGGCCATGGTCGGTGATGGCGTCAACGACGCCCCGGCGATGGCCAACGCCACCGTCGGCGTGGCCATGGGCGCGGCCGGCTCGGACGTGGCGCTCGAAACCGCCGACGTGGCGTTGATGGCCGACGATCTCAACCATTTGCCGTTCGCGGTCGGTCTTAGCCGGCGCACCAGCGCCATCATTCGCCAGAACCTCTGGGTCAGTCTCGGTGTCGTGGCGTTCCTGATCCCGGCGACGATTTTCGGCATGAAAATCGGCGAGGCCGTGATCTTCCACGAAGGCTCGACGCTGTTGGTTGTGGTCAATGCGCTACGCCTGCTCGCTTTCCGCGAGCGCGGCGCCCAGCCCGCCCAGCTGGCCGTGGCGAAAACGATGCGTGCGCCATGACCGGGCCTGATCGTGGAGAGGATCTCGCGACGGCGTTAGCCAGGCGTAGCGTCCGGCGCGCCTGGGTCGATCTCGGGGCGGCGCTGGCGTGCATAGCACTAGCGCTCGTTCTGCTGGGTATCGGTATCGGTTACCGCGCGAGCGATCCGGGTCACCCGGCGCCCATCTCCGCCTCCAGCCGTCAACCCCAGACATCCCACGTCGCCCCTCACCCGGCGTCCGCCCCTTGAGCATCGCCATTCCAGAGCCCCCGCCTGGGCGGCCAACATTGCAAAGGTAGGCCATGATCCTTCAGACTGAGACCGACATCGCAGCGCCAGTGCCGAAGGTCTGGCGCGCTTTGACAGAGTTTGGCTGCTATCCGAACTGGCATCCGCATTGGGAGATTTCCGGCGTGCCGGTGCTCGGCGCGCGCGTACATCTCGGCGTCGGCGTCAATCCCGACAAGCGGGTTAGGATGCGCGCTAGGATCATCGCTCTGAAGGACAATGAGGAACTGGCCTTCTCGTCTGGCGTGTTCTTCGCCAGGGCGCGAGAATACTTCCTGCTGGAGGCGGCTTCGAGCGGAACGCTCCTCTATCATCGCACCGAAATCACCGGGTTGGCGGCGCTTCAGTTTCGCAATCAGGCCGAGCGGGACAAGCTCCAGGCCGTGTATGCGCGGCGCATCGACGCGCTGCGCAAGTATGTCACCGCCGGCGCCGCTCTGAAGCTGGTGAGCCGCGGTCGCCCCCGCACGCGGATTTGATCCAACCGAAGTCTTGATCTGACCTTTCGCAGACGAACTGCGCCAGAAGGTCGCGTGATTTTGTAACATATTTCCTTGCTGCGGCGCGAAAGCTATACGGCTAATCGATGTTGGATTTGAGCACATGGCTGAAGACCTTCGCGGGGGCGCTTATCGCGTGCCTGCTGGTGATCGGCTTGACGGCGCCTTCGGTGCGCGCCGGCGAGTGCCTGGGCGACACCTACGTCGCTGCCCAGCAGTTCGAGGCGGGTGACACGCCCGTCTTCGTCGCGTCCGATCTCGGTGCGGATTCCGACAACCATGGCGCCGGCAAGATCAGTGGTGGGGAAGTCTGCCACAAGGGTCATTGCCATCACGCGCCCGCGCCGGCGCCGCCGACCGGCGCGCTGATCGCTGAGATTCCGCAAGGCAGTGTTCGTCTCGTTCCGCCTGCGTCGACCATTCCGCCGTCGCGGATTCCCGACGGCGCCAAAGAGCCCCCTCGAGCCTGACCCCGGCCGCGCCATCGCGCGCGTGATCGCCATCGTCAGTTCGTAAGCAGGGACTTCCCATGCACTCCCGATATGCCCGGCCCGCCGCCATTTTTGGCGCGGTCCTGGCGCTCGCCGGCCTCGGCGCGCCTTTGCGCGCCGCCGCCGAGCCGCTCACCCTGAGCGCCGCCACCGCGCGCGCCCAATCCCAGTCACCCCTCGTCACCGCCGCCGAGGCCACGGTAAGGGCGGCCGAAGGCCGCGCCCGCCAGGCCGGTCTTATCCCCAACCCCGAAGCGGGCCTGCAGACCGAAAACGTCGCCGGCTCGGGCCAGTACAGCGGTTTTGGTGTGGCCGAGACCACGGCCACGATCAGCCAGCGGCTGGAATTGGGCGGCAAGCGGCGCACTCGCGTGGCCGCGGCCACCGCCGAGGTCGACGCTGCGCGCATCGGCTTCATCATCGCCAAGGCCGACCTCACCCGCGACGTCTCGGTGCGCTACGCCCAGGCCATCGCCGCCGAAGATCGCTTGATCTTGGCGCGCGAGACCGCCGAGCGGGCCCAGGGGCTCTCTCGGGTCGCCGGCACGCTGGTTGAGGCCGGGCGCGAACCGCCGCTTCGAGCGATGCGCGCGGAAGCCGCCAGCCGCGAAGCCGCCGCCGCCGTCGTCACCGCGGAGGCCGATGCGGCCGCCGCCCGCCGCGCCCTCGCCACCCTGTGGGGGGAGGCGGACGACGCGGTTGAACTGACGCGCGAGGCCCCGATCGCCGAACCCGCGCCAGGCCTCATCGACCCGGCCGAAACCCTCGACGTGCGTCTGGCGCGGGCCGAGCGAGAAACGGCGCGCGCCGTCATCGACCGCGAACGGGCCATTGGCCGCCCGGACGTCACGGTCCAGGCCGGTGTTCGCCGGTTCGAGCAGACCGGCGACTCGGCGTTGATCGTCGGCTTCACCGCCCCGATCCCGATTTCGAATCGCAACCAGGGCACGGTCGCGGCCGCGCGCGCCGACGCCACGGCGGCCGAGGCGCGAGAGCGTCTAGCCTTGGCCAACTCGGTTCGAGCGGTCCGCGACGGGGAGGCTTCGTTGCGGGCGGCCAACGCCCGGCTCGAGGCGCTTGAAACCAAGATCGTGCCCCAGGCCCAGACCGCCGTGGACTTGGCGCGTAGCGGCTTCGAAGCGGGCAAGTTCTCCTTACTCGACGTGCTCGACGCCCAGACCGCGCTGACCACTGCTCGCACCGACCTCATCGCCGCGCGCCTCGAGCGCGCCCAGGCGCTGGCCGCGCTCGAACGCGCCGCAGCGCAATAGGAACCTCATCATGAAGTCCAACGATAGAAAGACCCTGTTGACGGCCGTGGCGGTCAGCAGCCTGCTGGCCGCGGGCATCGGCGCTTTCGCCGGTAAGGCCCTGCTGGCCCCCAAGGCGGCCCCGGCCGCTGAAGCCGGCGAAGACCACGCCGGGGAAAAGCCCCACGTCAACATCACCCCCGAGCGCATCACCGCCGACGGCATCAAGCTGATGACCTTGGCCGGCGGCGGTCTCGACGCCGCCGTTCCGGCCCAGGCCACGGTGGTGGCGACGCCCCATGGCGCGGCCACCTTGGCCGCCCGCGCCGATGGCGCGATCGTGCGCATCAACAAGCGCCTGGGCGACCCCGTCGCCGCCGGCGAGGTGATCGCCACGATCGAGAGCCGCGACGCGGCCACCATCAGCGCCGATCGCAGCGCCGCGGCCGCCAAGGCCGCGGCCGCCCGCCAGGCCCTGGCCCGCGAACGCAAGCTGTTCGACGCCAAGATCACGGCGCGTCAAGACCTGGAAGCCGCCCAGGCCGCGGCGGCCATCGCCGAGGCTGAACTGGGGCGCGCCAGCAGCGCCAGCGCCGCCGCTGGCGTCAGCGGCAACGGCCGCACCCTGGCCGTGACCAGCCCGATCTCGGGCCGGATCACCGCCGCCACGGCCACCCTCGGCGCCTATGTGACCGCCGGCTCGGAGCTGTTCCGGGTCGCCGACCCCGGCAGCATCGAGATCCAGGCCGCCTTGCCGGTCGCCGACGCCCAGCGCGTCAAGCCGGGCGACCCGGCCGTGGTCGAGACGGCCAATGGTTCGATCCCGGCCGTCGTGCGCAGCGTCACGCCGGGCCTCGATGCAGAGAGCCGTTCGGCCACGGCCGTGCTGGCCCTGGCCGGTCCGTCGCAGATGCTGACGCCGGGCCAGGCCCTGCGCGCGCGCATCACGCCCCGCAACGCCACGACGGGCGCGAGCGACCGCTTCGCCGTGCCGGACGAGGCCGTCCAGTCTGTCAACGGCAGCGACGTGATCTTCGTGCGCACCAAGACCGGCTTTGAGCCGCGTCCCGTGCGCGTCGGCCGCCGCGGCGGCGGCCAAGTCGAGATCGTCTCGGGCGCACGCGCCGGTGACCAGATCGCCGCCAAGGGCGCCTTCCTGCTGAAGGCCGAACTGGGCAAAGGGGAGGCGGAACATTGATCGGACGCGTCCTCGACCTTTCAGTCCGCTTCCGCTGGGCCGTCATCGCTCTGGTCACGCTGGTCGCGGCCCTGGGCGTCTACAACCTCGTGCGCCTGCCCATCGATGCGGTGCCCGACATCACCAACAAGCAGGTGCAGATCAACACCGTGGCCGGGACCCTGGCCCCGGCCGAGGTGGAAAAGCTGGTCACCTATCCGGTCGAGACGGCCATGGCCGGCATCCCCGGCCTGGAGACCACCCGCTCGATCTCGCGCAACGGCTTCTCGCAGGTGACCATCGTCTTCCAGGAGAAGACCGATATCTACTTCGCCCGCCAACAGGTGGCCGAGCGCCTGACCCAGGTTCGCCAGAGCCTGCCGGCGGGCGCCGAGCCGGCCATGGGTCCGATCTCCTCGGGCCTGGGCGAGGTCTTGATGTGGACCGTGGCCTTCGAGAATCCCGGCGGCAAGGGCGCCAAGATCACGGAAGGCGGCACGGGCTGGCAGGGCGATGGGTCCTATCTCACCCAGACCGGCGAGCGGCTGTCGGATCCCACATCTCAAGCGGCCTATCTGCGCGAGGTTCAGGACTGGATCGTTCGGCCGCAGATGCGCTCGGTGCCCGGCGTCGCCGGCGTCGACTCCATCGGCGGCTTTGAAAAGCAGTTCATCGTCCAGCCCGATCCCACCCGCATGGCCTCGCTGGGCGTGTCTTTCAGTGAACTGGCCAAGGCGCTGGAAGCGGCCAACCTCGCGGTCGGCGCCAACTTCCTGGAGAAGGGCGGCGAAGCGTTCCTGGTCCGCGCCGACGCCCGTGTGCGCACGGTCGACGAGATCGCCAACGCTACGGTCGCCGCGCGCGAAGGCGTTTCGGTGCTGGTGCGCGACGTCGCTAGCGTCAAGATCGGCGGCGCTCTGCGCACTGGCGCAGGCTCGGAGAACGGTGAAGAGGTCGTCGTCGGCACCGTCTTGATGCTGACCGGCGAGAACAGCCGCACCGTCGCCGGCGCCTCGGCCGAAAAGCTGGCCGAGGTCGCCAAGTCCCTGCCGCCCGGTGTGAAGGTGCAGGTCGTCTATGACCGGTCCAAGCTGGTCGGCGCCACCATCAAGACGGTGGAGAAGAACCTGGTTGAAGGCGCGCTGCTGGTCATCGTGGTGCTGTTCCTGCTGCTGGGCAACTTCCGCGCCGCCCTGATCACCGCCCTGGTCATTCCGCTGTCGATGCTGATGACCGCCATCGGCATGAACAAGCTGGGTGTTTCGGGTAACCTGATGAGCCTGGGGGCTCTGGACTTCGGCCTGATCGTCGACGGGGCGGTGATCATCGTCGAGAACGCCTTGCGGCGCCTGGCTGAGCGCCAGCACCACGAAGGCCGCCTGCTGACCCTGTCCGAACGCCTGACGGAAACCCGTGAGGCCGCCCGTGAGATGATCTCGCCCACCGTCTATGGTCAGGCGATCATCCTCTTGGTCTACGCCCCGCTGCTGACCTTCACTGGCGTCGAGGGCAAGACCTTCTCGCCGATGGCGATCACGGTGATGCTGGCCCTGGCCGGCGCCTTCGTGCTGTCGCTGACCTTCATCCCCGCCATGATTGCCCTACTGATCACCGGCAAGGTGGCGGAAAAGGAAGTGGCGCCGGTGCGATGGACCAAGGCGCGTTATGAGCCGCTGCTGCACAAGGTGGTGGCCCGTCCCTGGCCGGTGATCGGCGGCGCCGTGGCGATCTTCATCGCGGCTGTCGTGACCTTCGGGTTCCTGGGCCGAGAGTTCACCCCGCAGCTGGACGAGAAGGACATGGCCGTTCAGGCCCTGCGCATTCCGTCGACCTCGCTGGAGCAGTCGCTGCGCATGCAGCGGCGGATCGAGCGCGTCGTCGCCAGCTTCCCGGAAGTGAATTTCGTCTATTCCAAGACGGGGACCGCCGAGGTCGCCAGCGACCCGATGCCGCCCAACGCCTCGGACGCCTTCATCATCCTCAAGCCGCAAAAGGAATGGCCCAACAAGGGTGAGACCAAGGCCGAGCTGATCGGCCGCATCGAAGCCAAGCTTGAAGGGCTTACCGGCAACGCCTTCGAGTTCAGCCAGCCGATCCAGATGCGCTTCAACGAACTGATCGCCGGCGTGCGTGGCGACGTGGCCATCAAGGTCTATGGCGATGATCTGGACGCCATGAGCCGGACCGCCGAGGAGATCGCCACGGTTCTGCGCACGGTGCCGGGGGCCGCGGACGTCAAGGTCGAGCAAACCTCGGGCTTCCCGACCCTGGACGTCCAGCTCAACCGCGACGCCATCGGGCGCTTTGGCCTCACCGTCGAGGAGGTCGCCGACACCTTGGCGGTGGCGATGGGCGGGCGCGAGGCGGGCCTGGTCTTCCAGGGGGACCGCCGCTTCGACGTGGTAGTCCGTCTGCCGGACGCCAGCCGCAACGACCTGGACGCCGTCGGCGCCCTGCCGGTCATGCTGCCGGCCGGCGCTGGCGCCCGCACCTCGGTTCCGCTGCGCGATCTGGCCCAGTTCAACTTCTCGGAAGGCCTCAACCAGGTCAGCCGGGAAGCGGGTAAGCGCCGGGTGGTGGTCCAGGCCAATGTCCGCGGGGCCGATCTCGGCTCCTTCGTGACCACGGCCCAGGAAAAGATCGACGCGCAGGTCAAGCTTCCGTCCGGCTCCTGGCTGGTCTGGGGCGGTCAGTTCGAGAACCTGAAGGCCGCTCAGGCCCGCTTGGCTCTGGTGGTGCCGCTTTGCTTCCTGCTGATCTTCGGCCTGTTGTTCATGGCCCTTGGCGGCGTCGCGCCGGCCGCGGCGGTGTTCTCGGCCATTCCGCTGGCTCTGGCCGGCGGGGTGTTCGGCTTGGCGCTGCGGGGGATCCCGTTCTCGGTCTCGGCCGCCGTCGGCTTCATCGCGCTGTCGGGCGTGGCGGTGCTGAACGGCCTGGTGATGATGACCGCCATCAGACAACGCCTGGCCACTGGTCTTGCGTTGGAGAAGGCGATCATCGATGGGGCCATGGAGCGCCTGAGGCCGGTGATGATGACTGGCCTCGTCGCCTCTCTGGGCTTCGTGCCCATGGCCCTGGCGACCGGCACCGGCTCGGAGGTCCAGCGGCCGCTGGCCACCGTGGTCATCGGCGGCCTGATCACCGCCACCGCCCTGACCCTGTTCGTGCTGCCGGCGATCTGCCGCTTCGTCCTGCGCAAGAGCGAAAGGAGCGCGGCGACCGAAGCCTAGGTGAAACGCGGCGCGTCGGATCGTCCGGCGCGCCGCCTCTTTTCTTCAACCCCAGAGCGGAGCCATCCGATGAGCAAGCCTGGAATAGAAGGTGGAAGCACGGCCATCGCCGTGTCGGGGCTGCAGGCCCAGAAAAAGCGTATCCAGCTCCTGGCCGAGAATATCGCCAACGCCAACTCAACGGCGCGCACCGCGGGTGGCGAGCCCTACCGGCGGCAGATCCCCGTCTTCAAGGTCGAAGAACTGGGGGACGGCAAGGGCGTCGCCTTGAGCGGAGTTCGGCTGGATCCCAAGCCGTTTCCGCAGGCCTACGACCCAGGCCATCCGGGCGCCAACGCCGCCGGCTACGTCCTGCTGCCGAACGTCAATTCCCTGGCCGAGAGCCTGGATCTCAAACAGGCCATGCGCGCCTACGAGGCCAACCTCAACGTCCTCGAAAACCAGGACGCGATGGACGCCAGCACGCTATCGATTCTGAAGAAGTAAAACCGCAAAGGCTGCTTGCCGCGGTCGTCAGTACGCTTTGACCCTTTTGATCTGATCAACGCGGCGGCCTCTAGGCCGCCCCTGGAGAACCCATCGCATGGGAGCCGGACACGACCACGGAGCAGGCCAGGCCAATGGCCGCCGGCTCGCCATCGCCCTGGCCCTGACCTCCACCTTCCTGGTGGCCGAGGTCGTGGCCGGTGTCGTCTACAACAGTCTCGCCCTGTTGTCGGACGCCGCCCACATGTTCACCGACGCCGTGGCGCTGGCCATCGCTCTGGCGGCCATCAAGGTGGGCCAGCGCAAGGCCACCGAGGACTTCACCTTCGGCTACCGGCGGTTCGAAATCCTGGCCGCGGCCTTCAACGCCATCCTGCTGTTCGCCGTGGCGATCTACGTGTTGGTCGAGGGGATCAAGCGTATCGTCGAACCCGAGCCCGTGCAGTCGCTGGGCATGTTGGTGGTGGCCTCTCTTGGCCTGATTATCAACCTGATCTCCATGCGTCTGCTCTCCAGCCACAAGGATAAGAGCCTCAACGTCAAGGGCGCCTATCTGGAAGTCTGGGCCGACATGCTCGGCTCGGTCGGCGTTATCGCCGGGGCCCTGGTCATCCGCTTCACCGGTTGGCGCTTCGTCGATCCCATCGTCGCCATCGGCATCGGTCTGTGGGTCCTGCCCAGAACCTGGATCCTCCTGAAGGACACCACGCGCATTCTTCTCGAAGGCGCGCCTTCGGGTTTGGCCCTGGCCGGTGTGCGCAAGGTCATCGCCGAAACCCCCGGGGTGGCTGGTGTTCACGACCTGCACATCTGGACCAGCGGCGCCGACCAAGCCATCTGCACCGCCCATGTCGTCCTGACCGAGGGCGCGGACGGCGAGAGCGTGCGCCTGGCGATCGCCGAACGGCTGGAGACCGATTTCGACCTTCATCACGTCACCATCCAGACCGAACGCGTCGAATGCCTGGAAGAAGGCGGCCACACCTAACGGTGAAGATTCTCCTGAGGGGAAGGACATGTATCCAGCCGATATCCGCTCCCTGACGGGCCTGCGTATCGTCGCGGCCGCCTGGGTGTTGGTCTATCATTTCCGAAACCGTCTGGGCCTGGATCTGGAGCGGTTTGGACTGGTGGCCAAGGGCTACCTCGGGGTCGACCTGTTCTTCATCCTCTCCGGCTTCATCCTGACTCATGTCTATCTGCGCGCCTGGGAAGAGGGTCGGTTTCAGTACCGCGCCTTTCTCTGGGCGCGACTGGCGCGTCTCTACCCGGTGCACCTGTTGACCCTGGCGGGCACGATAGCGCTGTGGGCGCTCGGACGTTGGCAGGGCGCCAGTTTTGATCCCATCGCCTTCGACCCGTCCGTACTGCCCCAGCAAATCCTGCTGATCCACGCTTGGTGGACCACGCCGACGGTGCAGTGGAACTTTCCGTCTTGGTCGATCTCAGCCGAATGGTTCGCCTACCTGGCCTTCCCGGCTGCGGCCGTTGCGGCGATGGCGCTGCGCGCCCGACCGGTGCTGGCGGTTCTTCTGGCCGCCGGCCTGTTCTTCCTTCTCGACGCTCTCGTTGGGAGGGGAGGTGGCGACCTGACCCAGATGACCGCCCAAGGCGGGGCGCTACGTATCGTCCCTTCGTTCGCCATGGGTGTGGCCCTGCACCGGCTTGGCCAGACACGATCAATGACCCTGGGCCTCGCCCGGATCGGGACGGGCGCGGCCTTGGCCTGGATCGTCGTTTCGACAAGCCTTGGCCTGGCCGACATTTGGATCTGGCCCGCCCTGGCGGCTTTGATTTTCTGCCTGGCTGAGCGCGATAAATCTGGCCGCGTCGGGATGCTGGCCGTGCCTCTGGCCGTCTACCTCGGCGAGGTCTCCTACGCGGTCTACATGACTCACCTACCGGTCGACATCGCCTATTTCGAACTGCTCGGCCGTCTGCCTGTTCAGCCGGTCGGAGCTCTGGCCTGGGCGGCCTGGCTCGGCGTGATGGTGGCCTGTTTCCTGGTTTCGGTGATCGTCTATCACGCCGCCGAACGGCCCGCGCGGCGCTGGCTGCGAGCCCGCGATCCCTTCGCCCGTCGTCCCCACCCCGGTCAGGCGACGATCTAGGCCAGGATCATCCGTTTTCACGGGCCAACTTCGATAACCCATGCGCGTCGCCGAAGGCTTCGCAAAGAGAGGCTGGATGCCGCCGACCACGACGCCGCATTTCGTAGACCTGTACGTGGGCGCGCGCCTGCGGGGACGACGCAGAAGCCTGGGGCTTAGCCAGGCCCACGTCGCCAAGGCCGCTGGCGTGACCTTTCCGCAACTTCAAAAGTACGAGCGCGGCGCCAACCGGATCAGCGCTTCCAAGCTCTATGCGCTCGCCGCGGTGTTGAGGTGTGGTGTCGCCTGGTTCTTCGAGGGCCTGCCGGACACAGCGCCGGACGCGTCCGCGGCGTCCGCGCCTGGCAATGGGTGGGGCAGAACGGTCTATCCCCTTTTAATGCACCCCGAGGGCCTGGCGCTTGTCAGGGCCTTTCAACCGCTGCCGCCCAATTGTAAGGCGCAGGTTCTGGCGCTGGTCCGCGCCCTCGTCGACGAGGGGAGCTGACGTCCACGCTGCCAACGCCACGCGATTAATTCGCTCTTTGGAAGGCCTGCCCGACGCATTGCAAGGCAAAGGGAATGTCGAATGCCTGGGCCGTCTGTTCTGTAGCCGGGCGCACGGCACCCCCTGTGGGGGAACTGAGCAGGATGGCGACCTGCAGTGTCGAGCATGTTTGTCACACCATCGAACGGCCCGTGCGACGCTGGCCTTGGGCCCGTGGCCCCACCCATGTCCGCTCATTAGCGGCAGCCGTGAGGGAAAGGGGGAGCCAGGGCTGTTTTGCAGGCCGAGCCACGGCCCGGCCTGCAAAGTTCCCACACTTAGAGAGGTGGCGTGCCGGCTTGGTCAGTCCTCCGGCCTGGGCTTGACCTTGGAACGGCGAGCGACGTCGTGGAGCCCGCCACGCGCACGATCTCCACCGAACGACACGACGAACTCTCTGCTTCGTTCGGCGTGGCCGACCGACAGATGCGCCACAAACACGTGGGGGAGGTGAACCTTCGTGATCGACAAGAAGTCGCGTCCGCGTTTTTCGAAGGTGAAGGTTTCGCTTGAGCCGTCCGGGCGAAGCGTCACGATGGTAATGTCCTCGACCTGAAGAAGGCCCAGGAGTGGCTTGACGCGAAACCGCCAGGCCGCACGCCGACGGATGATGTCCAGCCGCAGCGTTCCATTGTCGAGATATATGCAGCGAGTTTCCGGATCCGGGTCTGTATAGAGCGCGGCGATCTTGTCCGCGCGCAGTTGCCAGCTCCAGATCATTGCGCCGATCACGCCACCGGCGATGGCGAAGAAGGCGATGGTGAGCACCCAGGGATAGGTGAAGACGTAGGTCGCGAAGGTGAGGGTCATGCGAAAGCCCCCCCTGTGCTTGGTCGAGCGTGCTGGAGGTGGAAGCGCACGCGTAGGCAGATCCGCGCGAAGCGGATGTTGAATCTCATAGACATGGAGAATCCTCGAACAGGCGGAGCGACAAAAGTCGCGCAGGTCTAGGCAGCGCGTTCGAGAAGAGATCTGGGCGGCCGGTCCTGTGGATTGGCCCCTAAGCCTGGCCGATCGTCGTTTTCCAGCGGGAAGGCCGTGATCGGCGCTTCCTTCCAGGATGGCGTTAATGCGTCCGTCGCCACCCGGTAGAGGGAGCCGCCGTCGGTGTGGTGGTGATGAGCGCCGGGCGGGGCAGGAGCCGCGGTTTGGGGCTCACTCGACGCCTGGACCCTGACGGTCGGAACAGGGGTTACCTCGAGGAGCAATCCAGGCTGCTCCCGCGCGTCCGCGGCAGGATCCGCCAACTGATGTGTCTCGGCGCTCGCGGTTATGTGGAGCTCGGCTCCATGGCTCAGGATGTCCATCTGGGCCTGCAGCGCCACAAGCATCGTCAGCATGGTGGCAAAGGCCACCATCGCTTGCCGAACTGTTTTAGGGAGGCGGAAGGCCACAGCGACTCCGAAAGGAATCCAACGCCGCCATTGTCGCGATTTCGGCCGCCATCGACAACGCCGCAGACCCATAGTGAGGGGGTATAGTGCGATTGGTGGTTTGGCCTGTTGAGCGGATCACCCGATCGGGAGCTTAGACGGGCGTTTCTATGGCTTTGCGCGCTTCGTTGCGCGCATCCTGGAGGATTTCGATACCGCCCTTGACGGCGACGAGGGCAGTAGCCAGGCCCACAAGAAGATCCGGCCAGTTAACGCCCAACCAAAATACCATCGCGCCGGCGATCAGGATGCCGCCGTTGGAGATGAAGTCGTTGAAGCTGAAGGTCGTCGCGGCGCGAAGGTTGACGTCGGGGGCTTCCAGCCGCTGCAGTCGGCGCAGGCAGTAGAAGTTCACCGCAGCGGCGATCGCCGACATCACCATCATGGTCGGGCCGATCGGTTCGCTACCTTGGAAGAAGCGGCGCGCGACGTCGATGGCGATGCCGACAGCGAACACCAGAAGCATGAGGCCCGAGACCGTCGCGGCCCGGCGCTTCCACAGCTGTCCGCGCGTCAGGGCCAGCAAGCTCAGCGCATAGACTGCCGCATCGGACAAGTTGTCGACGCCATTGGCGATCAGGGCGCTGGAGTCGGCGATCACGCCCGTCATGAAGAAGCCGGCCGCGATGGCCCCATTTAGGAGCAGCACGACCCACAGGGTGCGCCTTTCGGCCTGATCTCTCGGCTTGCCCGACGCGGTCATGCTGGCTCCTTGAACGCCTGGGCGAACCGGAACTAAAGCGAGCGATCGTCACCGAGTGTTCCCGGGCGGATCGCCTCAATCTGCGCGGCCTTCTTAAGGGGCTGGGACCAGCGCAGTGTCAGGAACGTGGTCAGGGCCAGCACCACGGCGATGTCGTAGAGGCCATAGCCTACCGCCGCGCCCAAGGCGCCTGTCGCCCACAGGCTGGCGGCGGTCGCAGTGCCCGATGCTCGACCGCGCTGCTTGAGGATGGCGCCGCCGCCGATGAATCCGACACCCGTGATCAGACCTTCCATGATCCGGGCCTGGCCCATGGATTCTCGGCCCAGAACGGCGATGCCGACCAACACGAAGCCGCAGGCGGCGATCGCCACCAGGGGAAAGGTGCGAAGCCCCGCGCTCCGGTCGCCGCGCTCGCGATCCCAGCCCACCGGCAGGGCCAAGGCGAAGGCCAGGGCCAGATTGAAGATGTGATTGGCCGCTTCCCAAAAGCTGGCTGAATTGAAGGTCATCATGCCTGGGGTCTCCGGCGCGTCCAGCCCCTGTGGCCGAGGCCTTTGGGGGCATGTTGCGCTGATCTTTCGAAGCGACAAGGCCTGGCGCCGCGCATACGATCACCGTGTGTAGCGCGGCGGCCTATTCTTCGGAAAACACCAGGAGCGCCACTATGTCGCCGCCTGTGGGACGTACTGTCAGTCAAGCGCGTCGAGCTTCGAATTTCGCCGGCTTTGCGCCCGCCCGCGTCTGGTCTCCCCAAGGAGAATGCGAATGACCGACTCCACCTTTGCTCCGGCCGCCCACCACGAGGGAGGACTGCCTTGCCCGGTCTGCCGGGTTGATCTGGTGATGACCGATCGCCAGGGTATCGAGATCGACTATTGCCCGAAATGTCGAGGAGTTTGGCTGGATCGCGGTGAACTCGACAAGATTATCGAGCGAAGCCTCGCCTATGAGACCGCGCCTGCGCCGCAGGCCGCGCCGGCGCCGCGCCAGCCCGCGCCGGAGCACGGCGGACCATGGGAGAGCGATCACCAGGGCAGCCATGGCGGCAAGCACGGAAGCAAGCATGGCGGAGGGCATGGCGGGGGACGCCACGGCGGACGCCGGGGCTTTCTCGGGGGACTTTTCGACTAGGGTTGGTGTGGTCCGCGTTCTCTCTCGCTAAGCGCTTAAGAGCAGGGCGCCCCGCGTGCTCGTGGCGGTGATGACAACGGCGTGTCGTCCGTCATTGTGTAAGCGTTCGTCCAACGAGTTAGCCATGTGTGGCAAAGATGCGTGTGCGTCCGGCGCGATCGAGAACCAGCAAGGTGCTAAAGCGCTGGCGGGCGCCGTCTGGTTGTTCCATCCCGGGCGATCCCGCCGGCATGCCCGGTACGGCTAGACCCAACGCCTGCGGCTTATCCTTCAGCAGCCTCAAGATATCTGCGGGAGGAACGTGACCTTCGAGCACATACCTGCCGACAATGGCCGTGTGGCAAGAGGACAGCGTCTCGGGAACGCCGTGCTTGGCGCGGATAGGCGCGAGATCATCTCGCTCTATCACGGTGGGCTGAAAGCCGGCGCGCCGCATGTGGGTGATCCACCCAGAGCAACAACCGCAATAGCGCGTCTTGTAGACTAGCAAATTGCGGGTCTGAGCACCTACCGGTGTTGCAGTCAGAGCCGCGCCTGCACCGAGAACGAAGCGGCGAGTAACCATCGACGTCGTCCCTTGAGCGAATGTCATGGAAGGGTCCCAAGGAGCCGGCAAAGCGGCGCGGTGCAAAGAGCTGCCGGTGGCGATAGTTCAGGCCCTTAGCCTTACCCTAGACATAGATCGACGCGGTAGGTTTTGAGGAAAATCAAAGAGGAAAGGCACTGGGAAGCTGGTTGGGAAGCGCTCCGTCGTCGATGGAGCGGAAAATTCCTGGAAGTGCGCCTCTTGGTGAAATCACGCCAAGTTTACCGCCAAAAAAGTCTGTAAAAACAGTCGGTTATTTGGCGGCATTTCTGACGGCGCTTTGGACGGCATCGCGCGAAATGTTCGTGGAAATGTCCTTTTCATTCAACAGCTTGTGCGATTGATTGATGATCGAGTGGGAGAATGATTCAGGCCTCTCCGGCGACGTTCGCGATCTATCGCGGATGTCGCCTAAGTCACTGAAATAATTTGTGATTCTCGCCGCCAAGTATCGACAACTATCGGCGGGCACAGTTTCAAATGTCGTCTAATTGACGGGCCGGAGCGCACCTTGCTCCTGCGCCGGGTCGGCTGGTACCGTCAGCTCACGTCGGGCCTGACGGTACTTTTCCAGCAACAAGCTCCTGAAATCACAAAAGAAAATCGCGATCGGCATCCCGAAAACGAGGTGGCGGTATAGCGACGGATTTTGCCTGCTTTCAGGGGCGCGGAGACCGTCCCCATGCTTACCGACGCGGCTCTCAAGAGCCTGAAACCAAAGAGAAAATCCTACAAGGTGTCCGACCGTGACGGTATGTACGTCGTGGTCTCTTCCGCGGGGGGCATAACCTTCCGCCTCGACTACCGCCTGAACAATCGACGTGAGGACTCTGACCCTGGGTCGCTACGGGCCTGGCGGCGTCAGCCTGCTGAAGGCGCGCGAGCTCGTCATGGAAGCTCGCAGGCAGGTGCGGGAGGGGGTGTCTCCCGCCATGGAGAAGCAGCGGGCCAAGGCGAAGATCAAAGCCGCGAAGACGTTCGGCGAGTTCGGCCGCAAATGGCTGGAGGAGGGGCGCATGGCGGAGAGCACGCGCGCCATGCGCCGCAGTATCTTCGAGCGCGACATCGCCAAGGCGTTCGAGAACCGGCTTCTGACCGAGATCGAGCCGCAGGACGTGCGGGCGCTCTGCCAGAAGGTGAAGGATCGATCCGCGCCGGCGACGGCCGTCCACATCCGCGATCAGATCAACCTGATCTACGCCTTCGCCAGGCTCCATGGCGAGAAGGTGGAGAATCCGGCCAAGGAGGTCAGCCCGTCTTCGATCTGGACGTTCACGCCGCGTGAGCGCGCCCTGTCGCCTCGAGAGATCCGGCTATTCTACACGCTGCTGGAGCAGGTCGCGACTTTGCCGACGATCCGTCTGGGCATGAAGTTCATCTTGCTGACCATGGTGCGCAAGAGTGAACTCCAAGACGCGGTTTGGAGCGAGGTCGATTTCGTCAACGCGGTCTGGCAGATTCCGAAGAGCCGGATGAAGTGCGGGCGAGCCCACAACGTCTACCTGTCGACCCAAGCTCTCGACATTCTGATCGCGCTGAAGACCTGCTCTGGCGGGTCGCGATATGTTTTGCCGTCGCGCTACGACGCCAACGAACCGATGTCGCGCGCGACGTTCAATCGGGTGACGACGTCGATCGCCGAGCGAGCCAAGGCCAATGACCTGGCGCTGGCGCCGTTCACCGTCCACGATCTGCGGCGGACCGGATCGACCCTTCTGAACGAGATCGGCTTCGACGAGGACTGGATCGAGCGCTGCCTGGCTCACGTTGATCGGCGCACCTCTCGGCGGGTCTACAATGTCGCCGAGTACGCGACGCAGCGCCGCCATATGCTCCAGGAGTGGGCCGACATGATCGATGCCTGGGTCTCTGGCCACAAGCACGTCCCGACGCTCAAGCCAACGTTGGAGCATGGGGTCACCTTGGATCCGGCCGCATAGTTGCCGAAAGCGGTAGCGCTACTGTCGGCAGCGCTACCGCTTTCGGCCCGTTGCGGAACTTGATTGTGTCCATAGGGCGGTGACGCACCTGAAGTCATGCTCGACTGCGAACATTCCACCGCGTCACGTCGGCGCCGCTGCGGACACCCGAAGCGGGCTAAATGCGTCTCATTCCACCGTTGATGTGGCAAACTCCGATCGAATCCTATGAACGCCCTGCCGCCACAGCATCCCCCCTTCGACGCCCTTGAGGCGATGGCGCGCCAACTTGAAGCCAGTGGTCGCTACAAGATTCTGCGCCAGTTCGAGCGTAACACTGTCGTCGCACCCACTAATGCCGCGACACTGCGCTGGGGCATCTATCTCGACACCGAGACAACGGGCCTTTCAGCGCAGAAGGACGAGATCATCGAACTGGCGATGATCCCGTTCCAGTACGATGAAATCGGTCAAATCTGCTTCGTCGGTCAGCCCTGGGTTCGGTTGCGCCAGCCGAGTAAACCCATCCCGCCCGAGATCACGCAAGTCACGGGTATCACCGACGCCATGGTCGCGGGCCACGTAATAGATCCTGCTGAGGTCGCTGCTTTTATTGGTCCAGCCGTAATCGTCGTAGCGCACAACGCAGCCTTCGACCGCCCGTTCGTCGAGCGGTTCTGTGAGAGTTTCAAGTTGAAGTCTTGGGCGTGCTCGATGCGCGAGGTCGACTGGGCCGCCTTCGGGTTCGAAGGCACAAAGCTCAAGTATCTGGCCGCCGAGGCCGGCTTCTTCTTCGCTGGGCACCGCGCTGAAAACGATTGCTACGCCGGCATCGAGATCCTGTCGCACACCTTGCCGACAGGCCAGACTGCGCTGCGTCACATGCTTGAGACGGCCCGGACCACGACTTGGCGTATCGCCGCCGTCAACGCGCCCTTCCATCACAAGGAAGCGCTGAAGGCGCGTGGCTATCGCTGGAACGACGGTGAGAACCTGGCGCCAAAGGCTTGGTGGATCGACGTTGCCGAGGACGCCTATCACGCCGAGATGATTTATCTGGCCCAAGAGATTTACGGTTATGATCCGCAGCTCTCCCCGCGCCGGATTACCGCATTCGAGCGGTTCTCGGAGCGGATTTGAGGTGTGGCCGGTCGGGATGACCGGTCACGATTGCAGTGCCCGCGTTTGCGGCCAATCGGCTCAACGCAGGCCACGCCCGAAACGGGCGTCGCCACCTATGCGGGCGAGGTGGACGCGTCTACTGTCGATTAAGCTTCACTTGGACGACCTTGACGTATGCCAAACTGGGCGACCGACGCACCCGACGCCAAACATCTGCGCTTGTTCTTGCCTGGCGAGGGGTGGCGATCCTACGCTGACAGGGTCGGTGGTGACGGAAGAACGGAAGCTGGAAGCCAGCGCCTGATCGAGAGCGCGTTTCTCAACGCTCTGAACGCTACCAATCTCGTCATCTTGACTGGCACCGGCTCCTCATTTGCGGCCAAGAACCCGGTCGGCAAACCCGAACCCGCCGGAATGGCGGCGCTCTGGATCGCCGTCGAAGCGGCGGTCGGCACAGCGACCTTCGAGGAAGTCGGCAAGCGCTTTACCTCCGCCAACGTCGACAAGAACATCGAAAAGCTGCTCACGCTCTGCAAGCTTTTCCTGGAACTCAACGAGACGTCCACCGACGCGACGACCGAGCAGATGCGCAAGTTCGTCGCCGACGCCGAGCGGTGCATTCTGGCGACCGTCGACTTCGTGGACGCGGACACCAACTTGGACGCCCACGCCCTGGTAGTGCAGAAGGTTGGCCGGCGCGGGCACCGTAAGCCGCGCGCCAAGTTCTTTACTACCAACTACGATCTTTGTTTTGAGGAGGCCGCGCGGCGTCACCGCTTCACGATCATCGACGGGTTCTCCCACACCTTGGTGCAGACCTACGATCGTGGGCATTTCGACCACGATATCGTGCGGCGCGAGGCGGGAAAGGACGCTCCCGACTATATCGAGAACGTCTTCCACCTCTACAAGCTGCACGGCTCGATCGACTGGCGGCGCATGCCAGACGGCGAGATCATTCGGTCGCGAAACGACGTGGGCGAGCCGATCTTGATCTATCCACGCTCAAGTAAATACCAGGAGGCGTTCGACGCCCCTTATCTCGACATGATGGGCGCGCTGCAGGCGGCGTTGCGCGAGCCCGACACGGCGTTGGTGATTTCGGGCTTCGGCTTCAACGACGATCACCTCAGCCGGCCGATCCTGTCGGCCATCGAGTCGAACCTTTCGATGCGCCTGGTGATCTGTGATCCGGCGTTTCTGTCGGCCGGCGCCCTGGCCCTGGACGAGCATGCCGTCAACGCGCCGTTGGCGACGACCAACAAGTTCTACGCCGCGTTCCACCGCCTCGCCGCCAGCGGCGACGCGCGTCTGCATCTGATCAACGGGCGGTTCAGCGACATGGCGCACGCGCTGCCCGATCTGATCGGTGAGACAGACCGCGAGCGCCATGCCGCGCGAATCCGTGTGCTGCGTGGCGAGGAGGGCAAGGCGCCGTGAAGCTGGCCAGTCCCGTCAATCCAGATCTTTATCTGGGCACAGTGACCCTGGTGACGGCCTCGCAGGTGCAAGTGAATCTGCCCAAGGCGACCGCGCGCCCAGAGCGGCGCGGTTTGTCGCGGGGTGCGGTCGGAGACTTTGTTTTCGTCGACTGCGATCGCATCAAGATCCTTGGCCGCGTGATCGAGACCCGAATTCCCGATGGTGAGCGGCTCTCGGTCGAGCCTAAGCTTGGGGCTACGATCGAGCCCAATCCAATTGGGCATGTGCAGCTTCTGGCGACGGTCGAGCAGGGAGCAAACACGCTCAAGCGCGGCCTCCCTGCTTTCCCTCGTATCGGTGACAGCGTCTATCTGGCCGATCCAAAGTTGATGGCCGAACTCATTCGAAACGCCGTGGCCAAGCCTGGCGAGGCCACGCTCCGGGTTGGGCGCATCGACGCCGCAGAAGGCGTCGACATTCACCTACCGCCGGAAAAGGTCTTTGGTCGTCATACCGGCGTCTTCGGCGCCACGGGCGGAGGCAAGAGCTGGACGCTGGCCATGCTGTTGCAAGAGCTGAAAGCCAACGGCGGAAAGGCGATCCTTCTCGATCCTACCGGTGAGTTCGTCGACATCGACCCCGTTGACGAGGTTTTCGCCTTCGAAGAAATCCCGGGCCATAAGCACGTTCATTTCCCGTATCGCCGGGTCACGGAAGACGATCTTTTCACGGTCTTCAAGCCTGGCGGGCAGAGCCAAGGTCCGAAGCTTCGCGAGGCGATCAAGAGTCTGAAACTGGTGACCGCCACCAACGTCGTCGCGCCCAACGGCGTCACATATTCCAAGGGTCGGGTGGTCAAACGCGGCAAGCCGCGAGGACCGTTCTACGAAGCCCTAGAGGTCAACGCCAAGGCCCTACACGCACCCCATTGCGATTTCGACATTCAATGGCTGCCCGACCAGATCAAGGCTGAATGCATCTACTCTTCGGATCGTGACAATCCAGCCAACTTCGGCGGTCCCGACAACAACACGCTTAGCTATTGCGAGGCCCTTGTCGCGCGCATCACCACGCAGATCCAGTCGCCGGAACTCCAGTGCTTGTTCCAACAGAAGGGCGTTTCGCTGGTTGACGAATTGGACGCGTTCATCGCCGACGATCAGCGTGGCGTCGCGGTGATCTCGTTCCGTGAAGTTCGCTTCGAGCATCACACCCGGGAGGTGCTGCTCAACATTATCGGACGCCACCTGCTGGCTCTGGCACGCGAGGGGCGCTTCAAGGATCGTCCCTTGGTCGTGATGCTCGACGAGGCTCACCAATTCCTCGGTCGCAGCGTTGGCGACGAGTACGGCAGCACGCAGTTGGATGCGTTCGGCTTGATCGCCAAGGAGGGGCGGAAGTACGGGCTCACATGCGTGCTGGCTACCCAGCGGCCGCGCGACATCCCCCACGACGTCCTCAGCCAACTAGGGACGCTCTTCGTTCATAGGCTCACCAACAAACAGGACCGTGACACGGTCGAGAGCGCCTGTGGTGATCTCGACCGCGGCGCGGCTCAGTTCATTCCCATGTTGGCGCCGGGCGAGGCCGTCGTTATCGGGCCTGACCTGCCCGCGCCGGTGCCCATTTTTGTCACGCCCCCGACGAGTCCGCCGGACTCTCGTGGTCCCGCCTTCCAAGCATCCTGGGCCAGGCGCCGTGAAGCCGTCGCCAATAACGCCCCTGCCGCGCCGCTCGATGATGTTCTCTAGCTGGACGTTGTCGCCTCGTACGCACCGGTCTCGCGCACATGGCAGGGAGAATACTTCAGCGACTTTGCTGGCAGTGGGTCCCTGCACTGAGCTTTAGAGAGTTCGAAAAGCAGTACGGATTCACTTTCGATGTTGAGCCCGGGCCATGCTTCCACCCTTGGGGGCGGCGCTGGCGACATCGTGGCGCAGGTGGCCTGCGATATCCCTCAAGGAAGGCCAGCATCATCGCGCAGCTGGCGCATTGCCGCACGGATCGCCTGCCGATGCTCGTTCATGAACTGCTCGGTGACTGGGTCGCGGGACCGCAGGTATCCAGAGATCGAGGCAATCTTCCCTTGTTTGATGGCCACAGCGTAGGTCTTACGAAGCAGCGCGACCTCGTCATAGAGGTCATCCAGCGCTTCTCGCCATCCGTCCCTCAGGACGTCACTGCGGCCTCCATGAGCCGATTCAAAGGTATGGCGACTGCGACGATCGATGAGTTCGCCCGTGTTGAGGGCGTGCACTGTATCCTCCAACGCCTGTTTGAAATCATCACCGTGCTCATTGTTGATGGGGTCTTGGAAGGCCGGACGATCGAAAGCTCGGGTGACGACATCGATGATCTTGCGGTCCTGGTCGTCAGGCGACCTGATCTGCAGCACGTTCTCGTAGTAGTGGCGAGCTAGTTCATCGTAGTTGTTCAGATGGGTGACGAACTGTTCCCAGAACCAGATCGTCACGCCGCAGAGCTTTAGTGCGGCACGCTCTTCGCTCAATTGGAAGGCGGCCACCTGCAGCTTCACGTCAGCGGAAGCCGTCGTCGCCAGGATGAATTTTTTGAGCCGCCATGGACCCTTGTCGGCTTCCTCGACGGCGTCGCGAAGAGTCTTTGGCGTTAGGGGGCCGCCGGGGCGAGGAAGGCCATTAGCGCCTAGTTTCAGATGGCGCTTGCACTGGATGCCGATCCTAAGGTCGGGAATGTGGACATCCAGGCCGTGCTGCGTTTGGCCCGCTATGCCGACGGTGTCGACGAAAGGCGTGGAGAAAACGCGCTGGGCCGTCGAAGCCGTCAAGGTTTCGAAGTCGGTCCAATTCTGAGGTGGCAGGAAGAACAGTCTGAGCGGAGGCATGGGCCAAGCTTACGACCTTATGCTCTTACCGCCTAGGTTGTTAGCGGCGTCTGGCGGCAGCTATTGATCGTGCGACGGGGCGAGATCGGCGCAACCGAACGTCGGGGCCAGGAGCCCGCTCATCGTTGACGATCGGATCGGCCTTGCGTTTGGCCAGCCAGGCTTCGACCTCGGCCCGGTCCCAGACGACGCAGCGGCGGGTTAGGGCGAAGCGACGGGGAAAGTCGCCGCGCTGCTCAAGATCGTAGATGGTGCTGTCGGCGAGTGGCACGAGCTTGCGCAGTTCGGTGCGCCGAATTGGGCGGACCGGGGCGGTGGGGTGAGTATTCGCCTGGGCGGCGGGGGTTGGATCCGACATGGTCTGCTCCTCTGGTCGACGCGCGATCGTTGGCGATTGTCGGCGGCGAGCGAAAGCGCGGTCTTCGGCGGAGTGGGTCTTGGCGTAGGTGTGGAGGGTAGATCGGAGCCATGGCCATAGGACGCCACGCCGCTGGGCACCGAGTGACAGCAATGCTGGTTGTGCATCGCCACCGCGCTGGCCAACCAGAAACTTCGAGAAGTAAGCCATGGGCCCGGTTCCCAGCGGCTGGCGGATTTCTATTCCCGATCGGTTGCTGATGTTCAGCTCTCGATCGCTTAGTGTGCGAGTTGAAGCATCGCTTCGACACCTCATTGGAGACGCCTCACGGTGTCGTCAGGCGAATGCTCAAGCATATTCCTCCCACGAAAAGCGCCCGGCAGGGCCCGTAGGGGTCTCTGACGGCGAGGTTGTTGCGAGGCCCAGCGCCCTAGGGTCACGGCCAGCAGCAGGGGGCGCCCAAACGTCAAGTTCCTGGAGAGGACCCAATGTCTGCTCCTGGCGCAAAGTGGAGATCGCGGGAATAATCGCACAGGTTGAGCTGGCGGGCCGTAGCCACTTCAGCCATATGACACACGCGCAGCGCCTTGCGCCGCTGGATCCCTACCAATGCGCGTCACCTTCGATACCAACGTCCTCGATCTGGCCTGCCGTCCTGAGCGATTTCCTAAGGATCCTCGGCAGCCCGGCCTGGTTCGGGTGCGTCAAGCACTGGAAGCCGGTGAGATTCACGGCTTCTATCCAGTCACAATGCTGACCATCGAAGGTATCCAGAACCCTGACCGGGCTGGGGTCTATGGCGGAACGAAGACGGTGATCACAGAGAGCCCCCCTGTGATTACCCCGAGCAACGATCTCCCAGCTAAGCTCCGAGCGGAGATCGGCGACGGCAACCTGGAGACCTACAACGTGACGTTGACAGTCACGCAGGACGACCGAAAATCCCTGCACCCCGAGGTCGCAAAACGCGTGGCGGCAGCTAAGGCTCTCGGGGTTCGAGCACTGAGGGCCGTGCCGCGCATTGGCGCATTCGACATTACCGACGAAACGGGAGAGTACTATCTCGCCATTCCTGATGACGATCTCGGTCGTTGGATCGATGCCGCCCATGCTGCTTGTCGCGCCATTGAAGCGCGGGGTGTCGGTTTTGCGCAGGTGAAGGCGCTGGGCGAGCGGCTTGCGATCAACAGTCCCCACGACCTGTGGTTCCGAGCGCTGAAGGAAGCGAAGGACATCCACGAAGAGAATGGGGTGAAGCGTGCCTTCAGCGAGTGGGCTGATGGAGATGCTCTGGGCTCTCACATCGCCTACGGAATCGACGTGTTTTGTTCGGCTGATGTGGGCAACAGCAACGCCCGGAACTCCGTCCTCGATCCTATCAACCGCGCCTGGCTGACGGAGACTTACGGTGTCCGATTCATGACGTTCGATGACCTACTAGCGGTCCTGACCTAGGTGGCGCCACCATGAGGACCCCTCGGTCGTGGCAGACCGATGGTCCTCGCAGCGGTGGATGGAACTCTGTGTGCGCCTCAGCTTTGGCGCGGTCTGCGTGGTAAAACTCGCATCAGCCCAAAGTCGTGTTCCCGAAGGTGCGCCAATGTCCGGTAGTGGCGCGGAGCTGTACCGCACAAAAGACTGTCTGCGGCACTGGGACGACGCGGAGCGACGGGGCGGAGTTGGGCGCTTCAACGAAGATGGAAAGCTGCGAGCGGGGAATGGCCAAGCTCGGAAGCTCGCCGCATAGTTGCCGCATGCCCGGCTTCGCAGATCTCCGGCACCTCATTCGGTCCACCACCCACGACGCGCTCGAAGGGTTGGTGGTCGATCTACTGACGGGCCTGATCCCCCGAGTGGCGCGGTCGCGCCGCCTGGGCGCGTTGGACTGCCTGGGTATTGACGTGTCGCAATACGACGAGTCGACCGACGCGATTACGATGGCGATCCAGTGCAAGGGCTTTGAGCTAGCGATCAGCGAGCAACAGGTCGAGGCCTGCGTCGAAGAGATCCAGAAGTTCAAGCGCGTTGGCCCACCCGTCGCGAGCTATTGGCTGATCGTCAACAAGCGCATGGGCCAGCCGGATCGCGCAACGGTCGAACCCCATCTCGATGACCTGGTCGCGAGCGGTAAGGCGACCGAGGCGAAGCTTCTCGATCTAAACGCCTTCGTCGACCAGCTTCGAATTCTTGCCCGGGATCGCTTGGCCGATTGGGCGACCGAATCCCGGGCGCGGCTGCTCGCAGAGTTCGTCGAGCGGCTGGAAGTCGTCCGCTATATCGCCGACGTCCCGTTTGAGCACCGCGGCGTTGCACGAGAATGGCCCGCCGATTGGACCAACAAGGCCGTACGTCAATATCTGGCCGCGATCCATGCCGAGCATGTTGGAAAGGACCGCTCTCCGCCCCGCTTCCTCTTCACGGCGAGCTTTGGCTTCGGAAAGACCAGCGCCCTGCACGCGATTGCGGAAGACTGGATCGCGTCCGCCGGTCACGTCATCTACGTGCCCGCGGCGCTGCTGTCCGACAATGCTTTTGTCAACGGCGCGGGGCTTACCGAAAGCCTGCTCGAGCAGATCATGCCGTCCGGGTGGGAAGCCCCGCAGCACGTCCTCTTCACGCTTCGCGAGACTTTGCGCAAGGAACTCGCCCGATCACGCGACTGGTTGCTGTTGATCGACGGTTTGGACGAATGCGCCCATTGGGCCGATCCCCAGCGCATGTCGGCGCTCTGGGGTGGCGTCGTGGATCTGGGGCTTCCGCTGGTCGCCTCGATCCGGGACGAACTGCTCCAACTGCGTCGGCAGGAATTCGAGGCGGGGGACGGTCGGTCTTTCGGGCGGCCGTTCTTTGAGCTCGTAGCCTTGGGCGACTGGCCGGACCCCCTGATCGATGAATTCCTGCGCCGCTACGAAGCGGCCCAATCCAGTCCGCCTCCTGCGGCTTTCGAACGCTTCCGACAGCTGGTGCAAAGCGGCGGCTATGTCTCGGTCTATGGTGATATCCCCAGACGGCCCTTGTTTCTGGGCATGCTGGCCCACGACGCATGGCGCGATGCAGAACCCGAACGGGAGTTGCATCGGCTCTACGGCAAGTACCTTCGGCGGAAATTGTACTTGGATCGCCACAGCGCCGGAGCGGCGGCCGTTGTCCGAGCGGGCGAACTCGCGAACCGGCTCGGGCGGGAGGAGGAGGGGGAGCGCCTGATCTTAGCGATGCAGGACGTCGCCAGCGAAATTGCCGCCGCTGGACTGCGGGATGAGGCGGCGGTCATAACGGAGGATCGCTTGAGAGAAATCCTCCGCATGGTCTCGGCGGAGGTCGCGAGGATCGAGGAAATCGCGTTGAACTCGCTGCTGCTTCCGGCCGGCCGGGGCCCTGTTAGTCGCCAACGCATGTTTCGGTTTGCTCACCAGTCGTTTCAGGACTGGTTTGTCGCTCGGCGGCTGGCGATGATGGGAACGCCGTTCGACGCTGAGATCCACAATGACGCCGTACGTGGGTTCGTCGCACGGATGAGCGCGGATCTCGCCACGGGGGGTGTATTGCCGTGAACATGGCGCGGGGCACCGATCCAGACTCGAGGTCGCAGTGAAAATCCGCTGGGCACCGGAAACTCAAAGGCCCGCTTTCCGCCGACGAGCAAGGGTCCGCTTCTGGCGCATACTGCTCGTAACGACAGTCCTCGTGAAGGTCGGCTTGGCGGCGCAACGTGTGTCAGGCGTAACAGTAGTGGATCAGGTCGCGGATCACATGGAGCAGGCCTGAGAGTGGTCCGCCTTCGATCGGCGAGCCGTGGGCGTGACGGTTGCGCATCTCTGCGAGGGTCGGGCGATCAGCCAAGGGGCCGATCTTGCGCAAACGGTTGATGACGCGACCGCCACCGATCAGCGCGGTGGGGAAATCCAACTCGCGAATGCCCTGGTGGGTGACCAGGTGGTCGAGGAGGTCTGAGAGCGGCGGCGTGGCGATCATGCCTGTAGCGGACGGTTCCTTCTTCTTCCTCGGCGGCGACAGGGCTTTGACCAGGAGGCCGAAGCGATCGTTGAGCGCGAGCTCCAGAGCGGTAAACGCCACTATTTCTGCAGCTAACATCACGTCGGCATCGGCCCATGCCAGCAGGTAGAGCTTCTGAGCTCGCCGATATTTGACGCGCACGACGGCGGGTGCGGCGCAGGCGGAATCCAGATCGAGCGCTTCCAGAGCCCGACGCCAAGCGTCGATGGTCGGAAAGCTGGTAAGGGCGGCCGGGCTCGTGGGGCTGGGCCAGAAAATACAAACGCCGCCGGGAACGTCCGCGAGCCATGTGGCGAGTGCGTTCATGGCCTCGTCCGCTTCGGCGAGAGGATCGAACGGCTCAAGCGGGAGGTTGGTCATGGCGCAAGATCGAGGAGCTTGGCCAGGCGGATCCGGAAGCTGCGATCGGTGCGCGTGCCAAGAACCTTTTGGTCGAAATAGAGCGCACAGATTTGTTCGGGCAGGCGTCGGACATCGATCCGATAGACACCGTCCGCGTAGCCGATCATCTGTTCGGTGACGAGGTCGTCGATGATGTCGACTTCCTCATGGGCATCCAGTCGGGGCGCATGGAAGGTTTCCTCCCATTCGCGCAGGAACTCGACGATGTCACGTTCATCCAGGTCCGGCCCGTTCTCAAATGCACCACAGACCAGGGCGATGACGGCGTAGGCCTGGGCAGGCGGCATGTCGGCGACGTAGGATTCCGCCGCTTGAAGCGTACGGTCATCCTGACAGATCAGGCGCGTGGCCTGGATGAAGGTGTCCAGGCCGCCGAGCTGCAACAGGCCCAGTGCTTCCTTGGGTTTGACGATCGTGCAGTTGGCGAACGTTTTCAGGGCCGAGGTGATGCTGCGGATCCGGCCACGATGTTTGGCGGCGTCGGTGCAGAGCACAACGAAATATTCCTCAGTACGGACCGTGTGCATGGCGGTCGCATACTGCGCCTTGAGCGTCTTGAGGACGTCGAGCTTCTCCTTGGCCCACAGCTCGAACTCGTCGTAGCTTTTGATCTGGAGGCCGATCTTGTGCTCACCGTCGTCGGCTCGATAGCGCAGGAGCACATCGATGCCCTCGTCCGAGAAGCCTTGAATGTCGTGGACGTCGGTGTGGTAGCTGCCAAAGACGCCAAGCACGCCCTCCAAAATCTCCGTGAACGAAGGGCAGAGGTCCTTGTCGTGTTTGAAGTTCTTGAACTGGACTGTTTCGGAATCTGTCACGGCATTGCGGCGCAGAAGTTCGGTGAAGATCTCAATTGGCGAGAGTGGATTGGTGATCCGCATCGATCTTGCTCTGGTCTCGTAAGAGGGGCTGGCGTCGCGTGTCGCTGCTGTTTGGGAAGGGCTAGAGGGCGGCTTTGCGCCCGGTCGCGCGGGCCGCGAGCCGCTCGACGGCGGAGGCGGCGTTGAACACCGCGACGTAGTCCTGCTTTAGCCAGCGCTCGGTGACGACCGCGTTGGGCGCGCGCTTTGCGATGTCGAGTTGTTCATCACGCTTGGCGCTGATGTCGGCAATCACGCCCTGTAGGGTCAGGACCGCCGTCGCCAGCTCATGGTCATCGAGGTCGCCCAACCTCAGCTCGGCCAGCACCTTGGCGGCCGTTGCAAATGCCCCTTGGCCATCGAGATTGACGAAGTCCCGCAAGGGCAGGCTGCGACCATCAACGGCTTGATGAATGCGTTCGTAGGTCTGCAGCACCCAGCGCGCAGCCGATGCGGCGTTGTGGATCTTCTGGTGACGTTGCTCTTGGGATTGGCGGCGCAAGTACCGTTCCTGGAGCCAAGCCGCGGCGAACACGGCCGCCGCGGCGAAGATCGCCTGGGCCCAGGCCGCTACGGTCTGACCAAACAGCGAGCGATCCTTGGTCACCGCGCCGACAACGACGAGCGTGGCCACCGCGCAGGCGGCGCCAAGGGCGAGAATGGGGCGAGACGGCTTCCACATAGGTAGAGCTTGGCCCAGATCACGGCGGCTCAAAAGCCCCATCGATGCTGTGTCGCGAGGTATAGGGGGCGGGGGTTGGAAACCTCGAGCAAGTGCAGAGGCCCGTGACTTCAGCGCGCGCGCCGCGATACTTCCGCGCTACGCGGCCCTGATCGCATCGGCTCGCGGCCTATATAACGGCCCCCGCCGCCTACGACGGTAGGCGCCGTCGCCGCGGGCGGCAAGCTCCTACTGGTTTTCGTCTGATGGACCCAGGCCGCCCTGCAATCGCGCCGCCAGGTCTGCGCGGCGCCGGACTTCCTCGAGCAGGCGTTCGAAGGTCGCGGAGAACTCCGAGACGATGGTCAAGGTGTCGAGCCGGCGCAGATCGTCGCCAGCGGCCTGGTCGAAGGTCTGTAGCTCGATCAGGAAGGCGGTCATCAGCTTGTTGTCGGCTACGCGGACGGCGAACTCCGGCGAGCCGATGAGCAGCGAAGTGATCAGGCCGTTGGGGTCGGCGTCGGTCGCATGCGCAAAGCGGTGCATTCGCTCGAAGTTCGGCCGAGCCTGTCCACTTTCGAAGTGTTCATAGGTGCGGACCTGCAGTTCCATGGCGTCGGCCATGTCGCCGACCGTCGCGCCGCGCGCGCGTCGAAGGAGGCGCACCGCCTTCGAGAGCAGGGCGCTCCAGGGCGGCGGATTGCTACTCCCTCTGGTCATGAACTCGATACGGAAAAATCAACCTGGGGGCGACCCTCTCGCGCTTCGTGGTCAGGATCAACGGTCATGTGCGGATGATCCGCCAACGAATGAGTTCGGGCGGGAGGCGCTCAAGGTCTGCTCGAAAACGAAGCTGGTCAAACGATCGCGAATTGTTGTTAGCGATCCGCAAGTTTCTTGCGGTATTTTAGCAAGTATGTGTGGTGAATTATATATTTAATATATTCTCATGTTTCGGTTGTTCGTAGTCTTGAGGGGTGGCTGGACAATTGTGCGTATTTCAGGAGGGGGTATTTGGTGAGGTGAACGGTGGTCCGAGAGCTTGATCCATTCAGTCGAGCGCTGGAGGCGCTGCGCGAACGCTTACGCGGAGGCGATTTCGTTTTGGGAGAGCCCCTTCCGATCAGCGACCTGGCCCGCGAGTTGGATTTGAGTGCAACGCCGGTTCGAGAGGCGCTGTCACGGCTGGCAGGCGAGGGGCTCATCGAGGACCGCCGTGGGCGCGGCTACTTCAGCTGGCGTGTCGATCCGTTGGACCTTGTCGAGCTCTACGACCTTAATCAGCTTCAAGTCGGCGCGGCGCTGACGGTCCTGGAAGGCGCCGAGGCCTCGGGCATCCGCGTGGAGCAGCCGCGTGAAGCTCTCTTGGCCGACCCGGTGCTCTGGAAGGCCGACCCGGTCCGCGCGGGTGAGCGCCTGTTTGCTGTGATCGTGCGAGCTGGCGGTGGTCGAACGCTTGTCGCAAGTCAGGCCTCGCTCGCCGACCGGCTCGCTCCCGCGCGCCGCACCGAGCCGATGGTGCTCACCGGCATGGTCGATGAAATCGGCGCCCTGATCGAGCTCTACGACGCCCGAGAATGGCGCTCACTGACCAGCGAGATTGGCGGCTATCACCAGCGCCGGCGTGCCGCGGCCGGTCACATCGTTGCGCTGATCCGTCGACAAGGAGAGCGGTAAATATCTTGAATATAGACCTTCAATAGGTAGCCTATATCCCTGGTGTCGTAATTGATGAGCGCGGATATGGGCGCTCAAATATTCTAGATATAGTTTGAATGCCTGTTTCTGCGGGCGCTTCCTGAGGTTGTCGCAATCACGCGACGCTTCTCAAGGGAGATCCCGTCATGGGCAAGACCCGCAAGACCAAGCTGATCCGACTGGCCGACGCCAAGCGCCGGACCCTCGGGTTCGACGGCCCGAACGAAGAGACGCTGGTGATCAGTCAGTACGATCTGCCGGCCTGAACGGATCGTGACCGGGCGCGGCGTAGGTGCGCCCGGTCACGTCTTTCGATGCACGGGTGAAGCATGAATTGGTACTGGGGTCCTCGCGTTCACGCGGTCATGCATGGCCGAGATCTTGTCGTCCTAGACGCCGATCGCAACGACTATGTGGTTCTGCCGCTAGCTGAACGCTCGGTTCGCCTGGAGCCGTCGGGTGTGGGAGCCACCATCGATGATGCTGATCTGATCAGTGAGCTCGCGGACGCGGGTCTCGGGACGAGAGCGCGGGGCGCGGACCGTCGGCCGTCGCTGGCTTTGCTGCCCGCTGATGCAGACCTCTACGATCGACCCGACCCCACCGTGTCCGTGGCGTTCCGAGCGAAAATGGCGATCCTTTCGGCACGGGTCTCTGCACGGCTAAATTCGACGCAGCTCTCGACGATCGTGGAGCCGCGGCTGAGCAGTGAGGGGCAGGGCGCGGCGGCTGACGTCATTGAGCGGGCTCTAGTCTTACGCGCCGTTCTGCCTTGGCTCCCATTTCAGGGCCAGTGTCTCTACCGTGCTGCTCTCCTACGCGCCCATCTCAAGAACTTGGCGCCCCGAACTCGCTGGGTGTTCGGCGTTAGCACTTGGCCGTTTGCTGCCCACTGTTGGGTGCAGTTCGATGGCCTAGTGCTCAACGATCGCCTGCTACGTGTTCGGCGCTACACGCCAATCTTGGCGGTATGATCGTGGCGCGAGACCAGTTTGTGGCCCTTGCCTGGCTTAACGGTGAAGTCTCCGGCGCCGGCACCACCGCGATCGTGAGGGTAAAGGCCGATCTCGAACGCGAAGGATGGCGCCTAGCCTATGAACGGCCGGGCTTATGGGTCTTTGGCTTTGGGGATTCCGCAGCTCGGGTTGTTCCCTGGGGAACGCGCGGTGGCGTGGTGATCGGCGATGTGTTCAACGCTGATGGCGACCTTGTAGACGGTATTGCCGAGCTAGCAGGCGATGTGGATCTGGCCACAGCCTCCAGGCATCTTAGCGACCAATACTGGGGTCGTTATGTCGCTCTATTCCCGGCCGTGCAGCGGGACGTTTGGGGTGTCTATCGTGATCCGATGGGCGGCATCGATGCTTTCGGTTTGCGCTATGCCGATGTGGTGGTTGTCGCCTCAAGCCTACCTCACGCGGTGCTGCGCCATTTCACCGACGGTGTTGCGATCGATTGGGTGATGGTGCGCCGGGTAGTGACTGCACCGAACATGGCGCAGACCTGCAGCCTCCTGCTAGGGGTTGAGGCTATCGAACCGGGTGAGTTGATCGCGTTCGAGCAGTCTGGCCCGCAGCGCAGGCGCATCTGGGCGCCGGGCGAGGTCGCGCGGCGTCCGCCACCTTCTGGAGACCTGGAAGGAAAGCTTCGCCAAACTGTCGATCGGTGTGTCGGCGCCTGGGCTGCAGCCTACGGGCCGGTGATTGCCGAAGTCTCTGGCGGCCTGGATTCTTCGATCGTCGCGGCGGCCCTCGTTTCGCAGGGCGCAGACGTGAAGTCGTGGCTCAATCACTTCATCGACGACTGGGTGGGCGATGAACGGCCATATGCGCGGGCTTTGACCGAGCGGCTTGGCGTGGAGCTGACTGAAGTGCCCAGAGCTGAGTTGGTCGTTCGGCCGACAAGTTTCCTTGATGTGGCAGATGGGCCCAGGCCGACCTTCAACGCCGCTGACATCGGCTTCGATGAGGCGATGGGGAGCGCTGCTCGTGCGGCTGGAGCTAGCGCCATCATGACAGGCCAGGGCGGCGACGTGGTCTTCTTTCAGATGGAAACGCCGACGGTAGCAGCCGACCGATTTCGCCGGTTGGGGTTCAAAGGACTGTCTTGGGCGTTCCTGCGAGAGATCGCGGTCTGGAACCAAGTCTCGGTTTGGACAGTCCTGCGCCAAGTTTTCGGCCACGCCCAGAGCGCGAAAGCGTCGTCCCACACGCTCACCTCAGCTCACGACAGGCTGTCTGGTTCAGCGGTGGCGAGGCACACTTGGATCGAGATGGCGGATGGCTTGCCACCGGCCAAACGCCTACAGATCGCGAATCTCGCCTACATCCAGCTAGTAAGGGGGCGAAGTCGGCGGGGACGGGAGGCTGCGGTCCTTCATCCGCTTCTGTCTCAGCCGGTCGTGGAGCTTTGCCTGTCGATTCCTGCAGATCGACTTGTCCAAGGCGGCCGATCACGCGGCCTCGCCAGAGATACGTTTGCCGAGCGCCTTCCCGGCGTCGTCGCCAACAGGCGAACCAAGGGGGACATGACCGCCTTTTACGGCCACGCCCTGGCCGCCGGTCTGGACGAGATAACGCCGTTTCTCCTGGATGGGCGGCTCGTCGCAGCCGGTATTCTGGATCGAGACTTGCTCGAAATCCGCCTTTCTCTTGAGGAATTGGCCCACGTTGGGAGGTATGGCGAAATCTACGGTTTGCTCGCCATTGAGGCTTGGGTTCGGTCGTGGGAGGAGCGGCTGGCGAGGCTATCGCCGCCCGAACTAGCCGTCGGACCGATCAGCGGCGTGAGGAAGGAGAAGACCTCCGACCAGTAGGCACGGATGTTGGCCGGACTTTCGAGCCCATGTGTCTCGCCCCAGAAGGTCAGCAGCTTGGCGTCTTTGTTCTGGCGCCACAGCGCGTAGAACATTTCCTCCATCTGCCCGATCGAGCCCCATTCCTGATCAGCTCCAACGAGCAGTAGCGGGGTTTCGACCGCACCAGCTCCGTAAACAGGGCTGTTACGGATATAGCGTTGTGGGGCGTCCCAGGGCGCTGCGCCTAGATTGCCTTGCCCGGTTTCGCCCCAGCTGTAGGGGACGGCCGCAGGCATGCCGTCCTCCGGCACGCTGCGATAGTGCGGCAGCGCCGTCAGCATATGTGACGTCAGATCCGAAATGCCCATGTTCGCAATTGCCGCTTTGAAGCGGTGCGTGCGCGCGACGGCGATCATCGTGGCGTAGGCGCCGAAGCTATGGCCCATCAGCGCCATGCGGTTTGGGTCGACATGGCCGGTCGCGATCGCCGCGTCCGTTGCATCGACCAAAGCCTGAGTGAAGCCGTCGCTGGGTTCAACCGAAGCGGGGTTCCGCTGATAGGAAGCGTCCAGGACGGCGTAGCCGGCGGCAGTGAGCAGGCTCGTGCTGAACATCGAAAAGGAAGAACTTGGGAGGCCGCCACCGGGGGGCTCTGGTTGATCCAAATTCGGGTAGGTCTTTACGATCAGCGGCGCCCGTTCGTTGGGTTTGAGACCGGGCGGTGTGTAGAGCCAGCTCGTCAGCTCCCGCCCGTTGGGGGCCTTGTGCTTGAGCGGCTGCCGGTTCGGCAGCTCAATATCGGAGAGCCCCGCGTTTAGCGTCAGAAGGGGCACGATGTGGTTGGCTCGGGTTATGCTGATCGTTCGCACGCCATGGTCGTTGGTCGTACTGCTGATCGATCCATGGCGGGTTAGGAGCAGGGGGCGCTCGCCTGGGGCGGCCGGCATGACTGCTTGGTCCACGTGATCGCCGAGCCGTCGAATGACTTGACGATCCTGCTTGCCCGTTCGGATCCAGGCGGCCGAAGTTGTCAGGTTGATGAGCGGGGCACGAGCGCCACCGTCGGTACGGGGTGTGAAAGTTAGGCGAGCCTCCTTTCCAAGCCGCTTGGGGCGGCCAGGCAAGATCCGCCAAACTTCAGCTCCGGCCTGAACCAAGAGCCCTTCGACCGAGGCGGCTGCAGCCGCGGTTGGCGCGGTTGGGATCGCCCTCGTCAGGTTGATCGCCTGGCTGGGCGCTAGCTCAAACCAGTCGGGGCGTTGGTCGCCGGCGCGACGGGCTAGGATGATCGGCGCCTTGCCGTACCAGCCCGCTTGAACGACGCTGTAGCCGAGCTCCCTCACAGGCATGGCGACATCGGCCCTAAGTTGGGTATTCGTCAGGGGCCTGATCACGCCAGTTCTTGCGTTGACCTCCCGCAGATCGCCATCGGCCCAAACGTGGCCTTGGTCACGCGTAAAGACTAGCAGCCGATCATCCTGCGACCAGGAGAGCAGTGTGGGCAGGATCTCCTGAAGTGTCGGTCGGATCGCCCGACCGCTCGACAGCTCGAAGATCGCGACGGTCGGGCGCCGGCCTTCGAAGTCGATCATGCGGGGCGGTGTGGCCGCGTCAGGCTGGGTTGGGATTTCGGCTTCGACCAAGGCGACGAAGCGGCCACTGGGCGATATTTCGAGGTCCTTGAATTGGCCCTTCGCCACGGCCTCAATGTTGCCGGTGTCGACGGCGATCCGCAGTAGGGCTTTCGGTGGTGGCAGGTCCCTCACGCCCGCGTAGCGGCCGCTGCCGATCCGAGTGTAGCTGGCGGCTTCACCTTCTAATGCCGTCGCCCAGTTGGACTTGAGGCGTTCCATGGCTTGGCGTCCGCGACGGATCTTGGCTGGGAGATCGCCGGGAGCGAGGCCTAGTGCGACCAACTCGGTCGCCGAACGCCATTGCAGGCCTGATCCCCACAAGGGGATGTCAGTCGAAAGCCCGAGCCAACGTATCTGGCGATTGGCGAGCGTGACGACGCCGAGCTCCCACAGCTCATCCTTGTGGCGATAGACCGCAATCCGCGCGCCATCCGGAGAGAAGGGACCGATCGTGTATCCCATGCCCTGAATGTCGGGCAGAAGGGGTACTGCGGCGGCTGGTTTCGTCAGGTCGACCAGAAGAGGGCGTCCGCGAGCTGGACCCGAGCCTTGCAGGTAGTCGTACCGACCTGCTTGGTCCAAGGGCTTCAGCGTGTCGATCAGCAGCCAGTGCTCGGTGGGGTCTACCGACACGCCGCTGAACACTTCCAGTCCGACCAGATCGTCCACTGTGTACGGACGCGAGGCGGCGCAGGAGCCAATCAAGACAAGGCCAAGCGCCGCGCAGGACAAAAGCTTGCGCATTACGAAAACTCTGATGCCTTTTAGGGAGGGGGCGGCTACCAGCGCTTGCTCAGCTGGACCGAAACGAACCGGCCAAGCGGGTCAGCGTTGGCCGCGTCATAGCCAACGCCCAAGGCGCTGCCGTAAAATGGCGGGTCCGTGTCGAAGAGGTTTTGGGCGGAGATCGCCAGTCCCAACCCCTTTAGCGATCCGGTCTGGTCGGGCGCGGTCCAAGTCAGCTGCAGATCGATTGTGGTCCAACTGTCGACCCGTTTCGAGGCCGTCGCAGCATAGTCGTCGACATAGTTGATCGTGAGATTGGCGCTGAGCGGACCGCGCGCCCATGAGGCGGAGCCACGCAGCCGCAGATCCACCGGATTGCCCGCCGTGTCGACCAACTCGGTGATCGGCGCTGTCGGGGTCAGGCGGCGCTTGAAATCTAGCAGATAGGTTGCGCTGCCCCCGAGGGAAAACCGATTGGCCTCATAGATGAAGCTATAGGCGGCGCTGACGTCGACGCCACGAACATTGAGCTCGGCGGCATTGACGATCCGCGCATCTATGATCGCCCCGAACGACGTGAGCGGATAGAGCTTGATGCTCGTGTTCGTTGAGGCCGCGACCAAGGCTTGGACATCGGCCAAGTCGCCCGTGTTGCTGGCCGGAACAACGCGTCGAACGAAGGGGGTGAATGCCGGATCAGTCAGGACCTTCTGGAAGTTCTCAAGCACGGGCCTGCCGATACGGTTCTTGAAGCGCGTGTCGAAGGCGGTTGCGTTGATCGTCACACCTTTGGCGAAGGCGGGAGTCCAGTCGAACCCAAAGGTCCATGATCTGGCGGTTTCGGGCTTCAGATCCTTGTTGCCGCCATAGCGAACCACGGCCAGGAGCTGGCCGTTCGGTGCGGTCAAGGTCGACGAGGAGATGGAGCCTTCTTCGTTGACCTCGGTCAGGCTGGGCGCCCGATAGGACTGCCCGTAGGTCCCCCGGATGGAGAGGTCGTGAACCGGCGACCAGAGAAGACCGATCTTCGGCGTCGCGCTGGAGCCGGCGTCTTCATAGTGCTCGACCCGGCCTGCGAGGGAGAGTTCCAAGCGCTGGATGCCGGGCCGAGCATTGCTGTCGCTGACGAGAGGAGCGCGCAGTTCAACGAAGGCGGCGGAGATGTTGCGCATGAACGTGCGGCCGCCATAGGTCGCCGGTGCGTTCGCCGACGATGAGATGCGCACCGCGTTTTTGAACTGCTCCTGACGAAACTGCGCCCCGACTGCGAGCTTCAGGGCGCCGCCAGGCAGGTCGACGAGCGAGCCGTCTAGTTTGATGTTGGCGGTGCCGACGCGGCTGATGGTGTCGATCGTCTGCCAGCCGGATCCGATGAAATCGAGGATGGCGGCGTTGTTGGCGCGGCCGCCGCCGAACGGATTGAAGAACCCGTCTTTGGCCGTACTGAAGGCGGTCGCCGGGTTGTCGGGTGAATTGCCGAGAGCTTCGTTCAGAAACGTGCTGCTGAGCTGACGGGGGAGGGCGAGATAGCTCTGCTGCTGGGCGTAGGCCAGATAGGCTTCGCCGCGCCAGTCGCTCCATAGTCTCGATTCAAGCGCCTGGCTGACGCCAAAGCTCTTTGACCGGCCGGAAGAGTGAGATGCGCCCAGCTCGTTGTAGAAGTTGTAGGCGACGAGTTGGCTGGTCGCTCCGTTGGGCGAGAGGAAGTAGGGGTTGGCGGCCGTGATCTGAAAGATCGACGGCGCCCCCTGGCCGCTGTAGGCGAAGTCTCGACGGGTGAACCGAAGGTCCCCGGCAAGGGTCAGGCGGTCGCTCAGTTCCTGCCGAAAATCCAGGAAGCCGCTGTATCGCGTCTGCCGGGGCAAAGCTGAGTAGCCCTGACGCTGGTTCTGTAGATTTCGCCCGCCTGCTATCAGGTCCGATACGCCCTTGGCCCCCGTGGCGGGAACGGCGTAGGTCGGCACGTAGGCCCCCACGCTGGCGCTGTAGGCCACGATATTGGCCGGGAAGCTGTAGATGGTTCGATAATCGGCGCCGCCGAATGCTCGCAGGTCGGAGGTGGCGGTATAGGGGCGCTTGGCCGATGAGAGCTCGTTGTCCCTTTGGTATTCGAGCGCCAGGAGCAGATGGCCGTGATCCCAGGTGTGACCAGCCGCCTGAGACACCTGCACCTGTTCGGCGCCACCGCGTGTAGCGCCCAGTCGAAGCCGCAGTTCACCACCGTTCCAATCTCGGCGCGGGATCAGATTGACCACGCCGGCCACCGCGTCCGAGCCATACAGCGCCGAAGCGCCGTCGAGCAGGACTTCGACCCTTTGAACGGCCGCCGTGGGGATGGCCGAGATATCGGCGATGTCTCCCCTAGAACCCGAGCCGGCCATCCGACGTCCATTGACGAGCACCAGGGTGGCATTGGCGCCCAGGCCCCTCAGATTGACGCCGCGGGCCAGAGATCCGTTGGAGCCGCTGGTGTCGGCTAGCCCCAAGAGCGCCGTCGGCGACGCGGCGTTGCCGTAGTTCTGGGGCAGGGCGGCCAGCACGTCGGCGACGCTGGCGCGGCCCGAGCGGTCGATGTCATCGCGACTGACAGTGACGATGGGCGAGGAGGGCGAGGCGCCGCGAATGAACGACCCGGTGACGATTAGTTCCGCCAATTCGGTCGTGGGCTCGGCGACGAGACGTTCGGGCTCGACCGCGCTCAGCGGCGGGTTGGCGGCGAGCTGGCCGATACGCTTGAGCACATAGACGCCGGGGCGGATCTGCTCGGCGGCGATATCGCTTTTGCTCAGCAAGCGCCTGAGGCCGTCCTGGGCCGTGAACCGGCCCTGCAGGCGCACGGCCCGGCGCCCTTGGACGGTTGCGTCATCGTAGAGAACTTGCAGTTTGGACTGGTCGGCAAAGGCCAGCAGCGCCTTGTCCAACGGTCCGGCGGGAATGTCGAAGGCGAGCTGTTGGGGCTGCGCGACCACCACGGTGGGCGCGGCGAGAGCGGCCAGCAGGGCCGCGTGGGTCAGGCTGGAGGCTAGGCGGCGACGAAACGGATGCGACATGGCGAGCGGTAATCCCCCTTCGACACCGCTGCGCCTGTCTCAGGACAGGTTTGTATGACGCGGGATGGTGTCGGAGGGGTAGACTTCGAAATCAGGGGGTGACCCTCGCGATCGTGACGATTTTTCTTCAATCAGGCGTCGGGACGTTGACGCAGAAGGATCGAGCCGTCGGGCCGATGCTCGACGCTGAGGCCTCGCAGGCTGGCCACAGCCGCGACCATGGCGTCGGTGTCGGCGCTGTCGAAGGCGCCGGTGAGCGTTTCGATCTGGTCGTAGGCGGGGTCTAGCCGGATGGGTTTTCGGCTGTAGCGGTTGATCTCGACGAGCGCCTGCTGAAGCGGCACACCGCGGAAGACCAGCCGCCCGGTCGTCCAGCTGGTCGCCACCTTGGCGTCGACCTTTTGAACTGGGCCAAGCGCCTGGGTCGCGATGATCTGCTCTCCGGCGGTCAGGAGGCGCGGCGAGGCGTTGTGGCCGTCGCGTACCTCGATGCGGCCTTGCACCAAGGTCACCTTGGTTGTCGCGCCGTCCTCTCGAACCGAAAACCGTGTGCCGATCGCGCGTACGCTCGCCTGGGGCGTCTCGACCAGGAACGGGCGGGCAGCGTCGTGCGCGACCTCGAAATAGGCCTGGCCGCGGGCCAGGGTGATCCGCCGCGCACCCTGGCTATAGCGGACGGTGACCTTGGAATTGGTGTCGAGGCGGACGCTGCTGCCGTCGGACAGTTGAACCAGGCGCTGCTCGCCCACGCCCGTGTCGAAGTTGGGTGCGGCGATGCTGCGCCAGGTGACGTATCCGCCGATGGAGACGGTCACCATGGCGGTGGCCACGGCCAGACCAAAGCCGATCCTGTTCGCACGCCTGGGCGCCTTGCGAGCCAGGGCGGCCTCGAGCGCGGCCTGGACGCCGGGTTGGGTCTTGGCTTGCGCGGATTTGGCCCAGAGCTGTGCGACCTCGTGGAAGGCCTCGTGATTGCCCGGCTGCGCGCGCCAGTCGCGAAACTCGTCCATCGTCTTGGCCGACACAGTGGTCGTGTTCAGACGGGCCAGCCAGTTGGCCGCGGTGGTGGTTGGCGAGCTTTCCAACGTGTCCTCGGGCATGCTCAATCTTTCGCCGCCATCTGAGCGGCCAGAATGGCCAGGGCTTGGGTCAAGAGCGCTTCGACCCGTTTGACCGAGAGGCCCATGTGGTCGGCGGTCTGCTGGTTGGAGAAACCGGCGAAACGGCTCAAGACAAAAACATCCCTAAGCTTTGCCGGCAGCTTTTCGATCAGCTGACCCAAGAGGACCGCTTCGTCCTGCGCCGGTGCGAAGACATGTTCCTCTCTTTCGAGGGTTTCTTCAATCAGGACTGGCGCTGCTCCACCTCGCAGCAACCGGCGGCGGTGGTCATGGACCAGGTTCGTGGCGACCTTCAGCAGCAGGGCGCGCGGGTGCTGGATGACGCCGCGCGCATGGTAGGGCGCAACACGGACGTAGGTTTCCTGCACCAGGTCCTCGGACGTGGCTGGATCGACGTCGTGAAACCGCCTGCGCAACATGTGACCCAGCCATCGCGCGTAACGGCGATAGAGGGCGTCCAGCGTGACCGCGTCCTGAGGCGCTGTCGGGACAGGTTTCCCAACATGCGTCATCGACCTTCTCCCGGGTTCAAGGAAGGGGCGAGCGGTCGAACCCGAGCCCGCGGAAACGGCATGAGAGAGCAGGCCGCGAGACGCGCAGGCGCTCGCGATCGTTCCGCACAAGAACGCATGCCCCCGACGCGGTCGTCGGCGGCCTATGTCACCAGATCTTGCTCAGGGGTTTCCACGCCCCTGCCGAAGCTCGCGCTCCGGCAGGGGAATCGTGACCGATTTGGATTTCGCAGGCAAGCGAACCTTGTTCGGTGCGCGGAAGGAAAAGGGGCGGGGGTGGAAACTCCGAGCAGAACCAGGAGCCCGCGCGTGCCGAGCAGCGCCCATGCCGCCGCGCGAGGCGCGGCCCCTGGCATGTCGGACGCAGGCGGCGGCGCGCGGCCCCGCACAATCAATCTACGGGGCGCGCGCTCGCATCTCAACGGCGACGTCGGCGTCTAGGTCCGTGACGGCAGAAGTCCAGGATAGGGAATGGTGTAGCCGGCCGTGACCGCCGCCTCGTTGGCGCGAGCTTTGAGGACCGTGAGTTCGTCGTTGAGGCGGGCGCTGGCGGTCGGGTCGGGCGTCCCGCTCAGCCCGTCGATCTCGCGCTGTTTGGCGCCGACATTGTTGATGGCGGTGACGTAGGCGGTGTCGGTGGCGCTCCATTCGGGCGTCGGCGCCTTGGGGGTGAGCTTGGCGGTGACGGCGGTGCCGACCTCGGCCGCATGGCTCTTCAGCGCCGCGCCGATCGCCAAGCCGAACTTGTTGGCGTCCTTGATCACCACAAAGCGCAGTTGGGCGTTGGTGGCGCCGACCCGCGGGGCCGTGAGGGAGCCGACTTCCAAGGCGGAGGCCTGGGCAGCCTTGACCTTGGCAGCTTTGGTTTCCTCGGCGACCGTAACCGCTTCCTCGTTCTCCGCAGTTTTGGTCTTGGCGAGCTTGCGCTGTGCCGCGACGAGGGCGGAAGCGGCTTTCTCGGCCTCGGCGTTGGCCGTGGCTGCGGCCGTGTAGACGGCGTTGGTCGCTGACAGGGCAGTATCGGGGCTGCCGGCCGTGGGGCGGGAGGGAAGGCTGATCACGTCATAGCCGGCCAAGGCGTCAACGCCGATCGCCGTGCCTGGGGCAAGCTTGGGCAGGCGGATGCGGCCCACGGCGAAAGGGGCGCCGAGGCTGGTGGTCGAGGCGGCGTTGCCGGGTGTGGCCAGGGTGACGTGGAGTTCGGCGGCGGAAGGCTTGGCCGGCGGCGCGCCGGGCAGGGGGGTTTGGTACCAGACCAAAACCGGACGAACGATCAGGCCGTCGGGCGAGGACCACATCATCGCTTCGACATAGACCGCCGGCGCGCTAAGGGCCCCGACCGAGGCCAGTTCGGCGCTGAGGTTGGCTCCGTCGTCGAGGTGGCGCAGGCCTCGGCCCTGCTTGCGCGACACCGCGTCCAGATCCTTCAGCGCCTGGGCGCTGACCGTGGTGACGGGATTGGCGGCGGTGCTCGGCGCTACCAGGATGAGGCAGGCCTGGGGTGTTTCCAGATCGGCGTTTTTGCGCCCGTCGGCGGCCAGGCGAACCTGATAGGCCGAATAGTGGCCGCTGCCTTCGGCGATGAAGCCCTGCTCTTGGGAGGCTTTGACCAAGGCGTCGCCGGCGGCGTTGATCGCGCTGGTGGCCAGATCGCCAACGACCTTGGCCCCGACCGTGGCCAGAGCCAGTGCGAAAGCTGACTCGCGCTTGTCGGCGTCGACTTCTGCATTGACCGCGTTTGACGGCGTTAGGATGCAGGTGTCGCGCACGAACAGCCGCGCGCTCGACGTCGTATCGGTGCGCTGGGCGTTGGCCAGGCTCGGTGCGGCAAGCACGAGGCCGATGGCCGTGACGGCCAAGGTTGAGATCTTCATGACGGTCCCCCCGGGTGGTTTAGCCGATCCCCTCGGCGCTAGCCGCCAGCGTGATGGAGCTGGCCGATGTACTGCAGGCGCCGGCGTTGACGGTGGCCGGGCGGCTGACGAAACCGATCACGGTCGGCTTGGACTGGCCGGGGGCGAGGCTGAAGATCGGCGCCCCCGAAAAGCCTTCGACGGTCTGGCAGGCCATCTGCAGACAGCCGGGCTTGATCTGGATGACCTGACACAGGCCCGGCTTTGGCCAACGCACCCCGCGTTGCCAGCCGTTAGCGCTGCCTGGTGGCGGCGGGGTGGCGGTGTGGCCGGTGAAGTAGCCAACGACGGTCGCCGCTCCCGGCTTGGACGGCGAAGCCAGGGACAGATCGGCCGCGCCGATCGCCGCGGTCGTGTCGATGGCCACGATCGCCCAATCATCCTTGGTGAGCTTGCCGCCATCCGCGCCTTGCTTCTGGATCGTGGCGGCCAGCGTCCAGGCCTCGCCGCGACCGTCGATCGGATGGACCGTGACCTGGCCGGCGGCGAGATAGGCGCCGCCACGTCCGTCGAAACAGTGGCGAGCGGTGACGATGGTGCGGTCGTTGCGTAGCAGGGCGCCGCAAAAGATTTTGCCGCCGGCTTCGAGCAAGCCGATCGAGCGCAGCGCCGAGACTTGACCGGGCGCCGCGGTCGTCAGGAGGGTCGGATAGGGATCAGCCAATAGTGCTTCGCGTGGAACCGACGCGGCCAGGCAGGCCTGGTCGTAGGTGCGCTGGATCAGGGGGGGCACCGGCCGGCGCGGATAGTAGGTCAGGTAGCTGGAGACTGCCGCCGAGCAGTTCGGATAGGCCGTGTTGGCCGATCGGAGATCGTTTGCGACCTTTGTCAAATCAGGGATCTGGCCGCACTCGCCGGTGGTGCGGTTTCCGCAGAGCTCACGCAGTTGTTCCTTGATGCCGCCCACGATGTCGGCGGCCGCGCCAGGTGATGCGGGGGTCTGGTTGGTCGGGTCTGGTCCGGGGAAGCGGATCGTCCCGGCCAGGAGGTCGCCAAATGGGCGATCAGGGGCATCCAGCCCTGGTGTGATGTTGATGTAGGGCGCCTTGTTCTTGAGATCGTCGAGGGTGACGGGCTCAGCGCCGTTGGGAAGCGTGATCTTCGGTTTGAGGCCCTTGAGCCCGCCCAATGATGCGGGTTTGCCCAGTCCAGTTCCATCACCGGTCGCAGCGATCTGCGAGGCGGCAGGCCCCGCGGCGAGAATGATCAAAGCAGCACAGACGCTTTCGAAGCCTCGGCGCATGACCGTTCCCCCTCAAACTCTCGGTAACGGCCAAGCTAGCACAATATGGTCAAGGTTAACAATCGGGGGTTGGTATTTGAGAATTTACTCTCGCCGATCGTCCGTTGTCTGCGCGCCACCAGCTTGGCTCTGATTCACGAACACAGGGATGGGAATGATCGGCCAAGCGCGACCGGACGCGAGGTCGGGGTGACGGGGGTCATACTCGGGCGAGCCGTGCTCGTCGCGGGCCAGGTCGATATCGGCCAGGCGCCGGGCCGCCGCATCGCGCGATCCGCCGTCCGTGACCATCGCTAGCAGGCTGGCGCGCAGCGCCGCGGCTGGACGAGGGACGATGTCATAGGCGTTCTGCATGCCCTCGTAGGGACGACGCTCGGTGACGGCCTCCTCGATCGCATGCCGGTCGAGAAATCCACGACCGAGCGCGTTTTCCAGCCGAACCAGGATCAGTACGCCGGTATCGTCGGCGCATTCGGCGACGATACCGGCCAGGCTGTCCAGACCGGGAAGTTCCTGGACCCCGTCGAGCCGCCGATAGAGGTAGGCGCGCAGATCCGGCCTTTCGGCGACCAAGCCAGCGATGGTGCGCACCATGTGCCAGTGGTCGCCGGCGTCGCCGAGGTCGGTCCCGTCAGCGATCAGGTCGATAAGCCTGCAATGGGCTGAGTGCGCGTCGAAGGCCAGCACGGTGTCGCGCCACTGGCGCTCTTGGTAAAAGGCCGGATCCTGCTGCGGCAGGGCGAAAAGCACAGCCTCGGTTTCGGGGGACGGCGCCTGGGCAAGTCCGCTGACAACCTCCTCCAGGAACCGGGCGCGACGTTGCGCTTGGGGCAGGTCCGCAACCAGAGCCGGAATCTCGAGCGGGCGATCGACGAAGGGCAGGAGGCGAAGCCAATCTCTCAACGCCCAGGCGTTGTTGTCCGTCAGGATCCAGGTTTGTGTTTTGGCCGCCTCAAAAGTCTCCGCCAGGCCAGTGGCGACATCGTCAAAGGCGATGGTCTCGCCCGAGAGCACCAGGGCAAGCAGTAGGTTGGCGCGGTGTTCGCGCGGCGCCAGATCGATGAGGCTCCGCACGAGCGTGGGCTTTTGGCCATGTGGAAGGCGCAGCGCGATTGTGGCGAGCCTGACGGCCAAGCGTTGCTGGGCCTGGTCGGGATCTGAGGCCAGGATCTGCTCGGCGGCCGCCAGGATGGTCTCGGCCGCTGGGCTGGTCGCCTCGGGGTTGGCAGCGCGCTCGGCGCGCTTGTCGGCGACCCGGGAGAAATCGACGATCGCGAAGTGATGCGGTCGAGGCGGATCGTTGGCCCGACGCCAGATGTCGGCGAGGATCAGGGCCGCCTTGTCGCCGAACTCCTCATCGGTCAGGTAGTCGGCTGCCAGGGTGGCGACATTCGGCGTCCCGATGGCGGAGAGCGCGGTCTGGTAGTCACGAGACAGCGGGCTTTGGGCTTCGTGCAAGACCTCGGACTGACGCCAGCCTGACGCCGCAGCGGCCTCCCGGAAATCTCGGTAGCGCTGAAGTTCGTCGTCGAGCAGCCGCTTGATGATGGGCAAGATTCCGGGCGATGGCGCGGCCGCAGCGAGCTGGGCCAAGCTCGCGGTTTGCTGGCGGCTGGCCTCCGTGGCGAGCATCTGGTCGGCCCAAGTCGCGATCAGCGCCGCGACCGTCGCTGGGACGTCGCTGGTCAGAGCCTGTCCACGCTGCGGTGGCTGAGTCAGTCGTCGCCGGAGCAGATCGGCCAGACGCGACAGCCCCTCGTTGTTTGCGCCCTCGGCACGCGCCATGACGATCGCCAACAGGTGATCGATTGGGGCCCAACTGAGCCGGTCCTGAAGGTCGCTGTATCGACGTGACGCCTCGAGGTCAGTGCGGACGGTTGGAACGGTTTCCAGGTAGGCGTCGATGAGCCGCGCAATGCCGGCCGGGCCAAGGACGGATGTGGCCGCATGGGCGTCGCGGCCATGGTCGCGCGTAGGGCTCAGCGCGAGCGCCAGCAGCGCGTCGTCGTTATCGATATTCAGCTGGGCGGCGGCCAGGATGTCGTCGCTGCCGTAAGGCAAGGGCCTTCCGGCTCGCACTCGCGCCAGGAGGCCTTCGGCCGCAGCCTTCGGGTACATGCGAATGGCGTCATGAACGAGCGAGGCGACGAAGTCGTTGGCGCGCAGGTCCTCGGTGGCGATGATCGCGATCAGGTCGTCGGTGAGGTCCAGGCCAGGCGTTGGATTGACGATCGCGCGTAGCCGGTTGACCAGGCTCGGCGGTTCGGCGGGCAAGCGCCCGCGAGCCCGGGCGATCATCTCGCGCACGCCCTCATGTTCGACGATGTCGATGATGTTGCGATCCGCGGCCAGGGCGATGGTTTCATCAGTCGCGCTGCCCAGGACGCGCGCGACGTGGTTGTCGCCCCGGCGGAACGACAGGGCCTCGACGACGCGGATTTTCACCTGTGGATCGGGATCGGCGATGGCGATGTCGGTCGCCAGGTCCATGCCGTCCATGCCGCTGCGCGCCGCCAGCTCGTAGAGCAGGGTGAGCCGCTGTTCGATAGGCAGCGCGGTGATCCGGGCGGCGGCGTCCGGACCGAGGATCCCAGGCCGGAACCGAACCCGTTGCCGCATCGCCCAGAGGGCATTCTGTCGATCCTCGCTGGCCAGCACGGGCCAGAGGATGTCCTGGAACTCCGGTCGGCCCGAGGTCAGCATGAAGATCAGCGCGCGATCGGTCTGGCCGGGCCGATGCCAGCGCCTGACCCGCGGCTCGAGCGTGGGCGCCGCCAGGACCCAGACCGCGTCGGTCGCGCGGTAGACCATCTCGGCGGCCAGCATCGGGTCGACGTCCCAGGCGGCCAGGATCGCGTTGGCGCAGGCGCGGCGAGCGGCCTGGTCGCCGCGGGCCAGCCGGTCGACCGCGAAGAGGATGGCTTCTTCCCACACCGGCAGATCGAAGACCCGGGCGAGGAGATCGGTCCGTCGCGCAGAATTTTCCAAGTCGTCCAGGATACGGCGCTGCACCCAGCGCGCGGCGTACCACTCCTGGAACTGCTGGTGTTGGAAGGTGAAGCCGGCGCTGTCGCCGCTGCGGATCAGCAAATGGTCGCTGACGAGGGTGTCGAGCACAAGGTTGGGCGCAGGGCGCGCGCTGATCTGGCCGTCGTCTTCCAGCGCCCTGGCGGCCCGGGTGATGCAGGGGCGGGCGTCGGTGTCGGCCAGGGTGGTGTTGCCGGTCGTGGTGGCCGCGACGGCGAGGGCTTCCAGATAGTTCGATTGGAAGCCATCGAGCACAGCGCGAAGGGTCTCGGCGTGCTGGGGCTGGTGCTCATGGGCCGCGACGAAGAGACAGATAACGGCGTCCTTGGTCTCGGGAAACGGCGTGCCGTCGGGCAGGGAGAGCAGGGCGGTCAGATAGAGCGGGATCGTGACCAGATCGCGGACGCCGGCGGTGCGCCAGGCGCGATCGATGAGGTCCACGCCGACTTGGCCGCGCATGGTTCGCGCGATCTTAGCCTGGAGGTCCTCGTTGAGGGGCATGATATCGAGGCGAGCGCCCGAGAACGGCACGTCCAGGGCCTGACGGCGGGTCGAGACGATGAGGCCCAGGGCCGGAAGTTCGGCCTTGAGGTCTTCAACCTGAATCCGGGCGCGCTTGGCGGCGGCGGCGTCCAGCTCGTTCCAGCCGTCCAGCAGCAGCCACACCCCTTGGGCGCCGGCCGCCTCGCGCAGCGCCTGGTCGGACAAGCCGGCGAAGGCGGCGCGCCGCAGGATCGATTCCAGAAGCGTCCCGTCCTGGGCGGCCCATTCGCCAAGGGCGACAAAGAGCGGTGTGCCGGTGGCGTTGGCGAGCAGACCCTCGGCGATCTGCAGCAGGGTTGTCGTCTTGCCCATGCCAGGCGGCGCGACCAGGATCATGTCCTGCAGGGCGGTCCCAGCCTGGGCCAAGGCCTGGGTGGTCAGCGGCGCGTCGAAGCCTTGCAGTTGCAGAGGCAGGGGAAGAGTGGTCGCCGGCCACTTGCCGCCGGTGCGCAAGCGTTCGAGATCGGCCTGGGCCGCGGCTCGAACGCGTTCGGACACCGGGTTGGTGGCGGGCTTGGGGGCGACGAGCTCCTGCGGGTTGTGGCGAACGACGCGATGCCACGAGTCGTCCTCGGCCTGGCGCTTCCAGGCGCGCAGCATCTCCACCGGAAAGGCTGCAGGATCGGAATCGATGGCCTTGCCGTGGTCGCGGCACATCCAGATGCCGTTGTCGGCGGCTTTGCGCTCGTCGGCGGTCTGGGTGGCGTCGTAGCGTGGGCCGCCGGGCGCTGCGGCGCAGATGTGGGCGGCGGTGCCGATGTTGATCTCGCCCTGGCCGTCCTGGGTCGCGCCGATGGTGGGCGCCCGGCAGTTGGGGTCCGAGCAGAGCCAGCCGGCGCGCTTGGCGATCTGCAGTACGATCTTGCTGGAAAAATCGTCGCGCTTGGTCACGTGCTCAGTCAGGCGGCAGATCAACGGGGAGTCGCGTAGCTATACCATCGGACGCAGCTGGAAGAAGCTGATGTTGGCGCAACCACACCCATTCGCGGGCTTGGGTTTTTGCCGGTCGTGGCCGTCAGCGCCCGACTCCCGGTAGAGATTCAAGTCCTTGTGAATCCAGGCGTTGGATCAAGCCTTGCAACCTGAGCTCGAAGCGTGAAACTGGGCCGAATGAATAGGCGTCTCGACCATCTGCCCTCCGCCAAACGGCGTCAGTTGAAATGGGTGGTGGACACCATTCGCGAGGGCTTTGCCGAGGCGATCGCCCAACGGACAGCGCCGCGTCTGCGCGACGGCAAGCTGCTGAAGATCATCCTGTTCGGAAGCCACGCCCGCAACGACTGGGTCTCCGACCCCATCGGCCGCTACTTCTCCGATTTCGATCTCCTGATCGTGGTGGATCACGTCGACCTGACGGATTTCCCCGAGTTCTGGAGCAAGACCGATGGCATCCTGGTGGATGCGCTGATCGCGGGCGATTTCCTCCGCACGCCGGTCAGCCTGATCGTCCACGACATCGACGACGTGAACCAGCAACTGGCGCTGGGCCGATACTTTTTCATGGACATCGTCCGTGAAGGGATCGTGTTGTTCGAAGAGCCGGACCATCCGTTCGCGGAAGCACAGCCGCTGACACCGGAGCAGGCCCTGGACGAAAGCCAGCGCTACTATGAAGACTGGTTCAGTAGCGCGAACGGATTCTTCAAGAATTTCCGTTTTTCGCGGGATGAGGGCGAGGCCAATATCGCTGCGTTCATGCTGCATCAGGCGACGGAACGCTACTACCACGCGCTCTTCCTAGTCCTGACGCTGTACAGCCCGAAGACCCACAACCTTAATCAGCTGCGCAAGCTCGCCGAAGGGTTGGAGCCGTCCCTGGCCGAGATTTGGCCAACCGACACCAAGTTCCAGAAGCGCTGCTACGAGCTGCTGCGTGAGGCCTATGTGAAGGCGCGGTATTCACCGCACTACCGGATCACCACAGCAGAATTGGCGTGGCTGGAAGAGCGGATCGGCATGCTTCGCGACCGCGTCCAGGCTCTCGGCGAGGCCCGGCTGGCCGCGCTGCGCGCCGATATCGGCTGAGAGGACCCGCGGGCGTGGGGGCGATGTTCGAGCCGTTCAACGCCAAGGCCTGTTCGCTATGCGGCTCGACCGCCGAGCCGACGGGGGAGCACAAGCTCAAGGCCTCCCAGATCCGTGCCGAGTTCGACGGCCACAAGATGTTCATCCGCGAGCAGGGCGGGGTAGCTCGACCCGTGCGGGGCCCCAAGTCGCAGGAACTGTGTTTCGACCGGCCGATGTGCGGCCCCTGCAACAACGCCACGACCCAACCTGCCGACAAGGAGTTTGACCGCCTCGTCGCGGCGGCGCGGGCGCTGATCGCCGATGGTCAGGAGCCGGGCCTGGCCCTGATTGATCCACGCTATGCGCCGGGCAGCGAGCCCTACCTCAATCTCTTCCGTTTCTTCGCCAAGATGCTTTGCGCCCACCTCGCCGAGGTCGAGGCGCCGCGGCCAGTGCACATGTCCGCTTTTGCTCTCGGCCTGAACGCGACCAACTGTGTGTGGCTGCAGGTCGATCATGACTGGGAATATGCGCGGGCCAGCGAGGCCTTCGGCGATCACCCCTATGCCGCTCACGGCGGGTTGGTGGTCTACGGCCATATCGCCAGCGGTGAGCCGCGGGCTTTTCACTCGACGGTTTCCATCGGCGCCCTGCGGTTTGTCTTCTGGTCGCGCCTGACCCTGTTCGAACGGTTGGCGCTGCGCTGGCGCCACCCGAAGTTCTTCGCTTGGTGTCGGGCTCAGGTCATCGCCGCCAGCGCCAAACCGATCGAGCACGATCTGATGTTGAAGCTTGGCCTGGGGCGAGACGCCGGCCAAGTAGACCAAGAAGGGTAGGGGCTGGTCATGGATCCGGCGCACAACGCGTTACTCGAGGCGCTGATCACCAGCCCGCGCGAAGACCTACACATCGAGATCAAGTCGTGGCTGGACCTCACCGACAAGGCCCACCAGGCGACCCTGTCGCGCGCGGCGATCGCCCTGGCCAATCATGGCGGCGGGTTCATCGTCATTGGCCTGGCCGACGAGAAGGGCGTGTTCACGCCGGCCCCGGGACGCCCCAAAACGCTCGATGGCTTTGCGCCCGACGTCATCTCCAGGATCATCGCGACCTTCACCGAGCCTGCGCTCCACGTGCTGGTTCACCATGTGCCGTCGCCGATCGGGGTCCATCCGATCATCCAGGTCTCTGGTGGGCACCGCACGCCGATCCAGGCCAAGCGCGGGAGCCCCTGCGGCAAGACGCTCAGCGTCGGCAAGGTCTACATCCGTCGCCCGCCTATCGAGAGCGCTGAGCCGGCAACGGCGGCTGAGTGGCGTGAGCTGATCGACCGCTGCGTGATGGCCGGGCGCGACGCCATGCTGGATGCGATCCGGGGAATCATGACGGGGGCAGCGACGGCGGCCGAGCCCGTGGAGCCCTCCGCCAGCGCCAAGCTGGAAGCCTGGGGCCAGGACGGCATGCAGCGTTGGGAAGCGATCTTGCCGCACACGCCGACCGGCGCCCTGATCCGGCCGCCTGGCCACTATCAGGTTGCATATCGGCTGACACCAGAGCCGGCGCCGCTGGCCAAGCCGCAGTTGCTGGAGGCGATCGGCCGGGCGACGACGCGGTTCACGGGCTGGCCCCCGTGGTGGGTGCCGACCCGCGATGAGCTCCGTCCGTACGTCAAGGACGGGGCGATCGAGTGCAATTTGGCCCAAGGCGACGAGATCACCGCATACTCGGATTTCTGGCGGGTTTCGCCGCAGGGCGAGGCGTTGTTGATCCGCGGTTACAACGAGGATGAGATCCCGCACCGCTACAAGCCGGGCACGGTCTTCGATCTCACCGTGCCGGTCTGGCGGATCGGTGATTGCCTGATGCAGGCCTCCGCGTTCGCAGCGGCCCTGGGCGTTCCCGATGCCGAGGTGAACTTCATGGTCCAATGGCGCGGCCTGGCAGGACGCGAACTGGTGCACGTCCAAGGTACGCGGTTCGTCCATGAGGGGCGGGTCTGCCGGCAGGACGCGTTCGATCACATGATGAGCGCGGTCGCGTCGTCCATCCCCGAGCAGTTACCGGAACTGGTGTACGGGTTCATGGTGCCGCTCTATGGGCTGTTCGACTTCCTGGACCTGCCCAAGGCGCTCGTCGACGATGAACTGAAGAAGATGCTTAGCGGTCGAATCTAGCCAGTCGCGTGCAGGGGCGCAGGCCTAGAACAGAACCTCGCCGACATAGTGGGCGGCCTGGTAGGCCAGGTGGTCGTCGACCGTCAGTGAGACGACATAGCCGCCATCGGCGAGCGGCGTGCGCGTGACCCAGGACCCGCCAGTGTCGGTCAAGGCGGGCATGTCCGGATAGGTGATCTCGAACACGACTTGGCCGTCGGGCCGCGTGATGCGGACATGGACCTTGATGTTCTGTCCGTCGCGTCGCGGATTGAGGGTGAAGAACACACCCTCGTTCGAGACCGCGACCCGGTTGGCGAAGGGGAAGTTCTTGTCGAAGACCTTGAGGTCGTCGGAGGCGACCAGTCTTTCCCGATAGGGGAGGATGGCCGGCCCGGCCTGGTAGGCCAGCGTTTCGCGCTCGGCTTCTGATCGGCAGATGATCCCACGCAGATGCTGGACCAGGGGCAGCGGCGAGGGGCACAGCACCTCGGCGCACCTATGGTCCTTGATCGAGGCGTCGGTGTAGGCGCCTTCGTGATAGACCTTGGCGAAGTCGATCTCGTTGAAGAACGCCTCGTCCTCGCCATCGCGGGCGGCGTTGAGCTGCATGTTGATTTTGGAAAATCGAACGTTGGGCATGCTCAGGATGCTGCGCGCGTCGAGCACGAACATCACCAGGACCGGCGCGTGGCCGTTCTCGTACCGGCAGTCGATGGGCCGGCGGATGCCTTCGATATTGAACTGGGTGGGCGTGCGCGGCCGAAAATACAGCCGGACGAAGTCGTGCGCCCGGTCGCGGTTGTCGATGACGCCGCCGGCGGCGACGTCGCGGCCGCGCACGCCGTTGGACCCGTTGCGCGACAACAACTGACCAGAGTTGATGATCCTGATCGCGTTCTCGAGCGGCGCGTGATGAAACAGCAGCTCAGGCCATAGGCGGCGATGCGGGAAGAACCGGCTGTCGAGATTGCCGGCCCAGCGTTGGATGTGTGCGTCGATGAAGGCCGCGCTCAGGCCCACGACAGCTCCCGCTGCGAGCCTGAGGACCAGTCGGCGGCGGGCGAGGGCGTCTGGCGACGCAGCTCAAGCGCCAGTTCGGGCTGATCGCCAGCCCGGCGCTGGATCTGCAGCGCTCGCACCTGGGGCAAGACGCTCAACAGCGAAAGCAGCGGGCCGCCATTGGTGGTTTCCGACCAGCCTGCTTCCCGCGCGGTCAGGAGGCCCGACTTGAGGCTCAGCCACACGCCGCGCAGGTCTTCGTCGTCTAGGAGCGTGACGCCGGCGGCGGTCTTGATCTCAAGGCTCTCGCCGACCATCCGCGCATGGAACGGTGCATCGGTGGTCATGTCGTGCAGATCGCCGCCGGAAACCGTGAGGGCTTGATCCAGCGCGTTCATGAAGTGGTCGAACGAAGCCCACGGGGTGTCGGCGGTGCGCAGCTGCTGGGAGAGCGCCTCCAAGTGCTCGGGCAGGCCGATGGGCTGTTCGAAATCGTGGATGAAGACGTTGATCGGCAGGTTCGCCAGATAGCGCTCCATCAGCGGGCGCACGTCTTCCCAATCCAGGCCGCCATTGCCGCAGCCCAGGCGCGGGAACGAGATCTGATTGATGCCGCGGTTGGCGTACTCGGCGCGGAACTTGTCCAGTCCCATCTCAATCCATTCCAAGCGCGAGGGATTGCGCCAGTGGACCTTGGTGGGGAAGTTGAGCACCCACTGGTCGCTGCTGTTCCAGAGCCACAGCTTGCCGGGTTCCAGCATGCCCGCGTCGCAGATGCGCTTGTAGGCGGAGAACATCTCCGGGTAGCGATCCTTAAAAGCTTTGGCGATGCCTTTGCCCATCACGCCGACACAGTTGACCGTGTTGACGAGCGTCTGTGCAGGCGAGTCTAGGACGCTGGTGCGACGATAGATCAGCATGGCTTGACGGTATCTCGATTCTCGAAGCAGCGCGTAACAGCGCCCGAGGCACCTTGGCTCCGCGAAAGCCCGGCGGCATCATGCCACAGGCGCGGTGGGGCCGTCACCTGAGGCATAAACGCGTGGCGTCGCGGTAGGGCTGCGCGCCTCAATGTTCTACTTATGTTCTCATGACTTCGAGGTCAAGCTGACCCGCCCCAAGCAGGGTGGGCCTAGTAGGTCGCTGGCCCGAAACCCAGGTCGTAGCTGGCCTGGCGCAGATAGAGCCGATTGATGCAGGTGACCGCGACGCGGCCGTCGGCGATCGGCCGGTCGAAAAGGGCGATATTCTCGACGATCTTGACCGCCTCGTACTCGGCCGCGCCCGCGAACACTCGCGTGGAGAGGCCGTAGATGGTTTCCAGGAACGGTTGGCCCGTGCGCAGCAGGCTGAAGTAGGACGGGAACAGCACGCCATCTAAGCCGGCCCGGTGGGCCGCCGCAGCGATGTCGCGACTGATCGGATAGGAGTGGCTTGCGGCCAGGAACAGCAGGTGGACGGCCATGTCCAGGCTCTCGAACGAGGTGGTCCCGTCATCGATCAGGGCCGTCAGGTCCAGGAGGCTGAGCGGGCGGGTGGCCTTCAGGGTGGCGACGTGGAGCTCGTCGGCCACCGTGACGCGGCACTCATGGATGCAGAGTTCGAGGTCGGCTGAGCCGTAGAGGATCGGCAGGTCGGGCGTATCGAGTCGGCCACCGCCGCAGAATTCGTCGGGTGGACTGTCGTACTCGCCGGGGTCCTGCGGTCGAGCCGCAGCCTTGCGCAGGCGATAGAAGGTCTGATCGGGCGACAGCGTAAATCGGGGATACTCGGCCAGGATCCGGGCGATGATAGGCGCGCGGGTCTGGGGATCCTCCAGCGCCTTCAGGGGCTCGATCTCGCCGACCGCCCAGATGGGCGGGCCGTGGTAGAAGAACCCGATGCCCAGGGTTTGGCTGAGGAGCTGGGCGTCATCGCCGTGCAGCGGGTTCGGATCGAGGCTGGTCTCGACGCGGCTGTTGAACTGGATGACCGAGGCGCCACCGTACTCTGTCTTGACCAGGCTGCCGACCACAAAGAACCGGTGAGCTAGGTGTCGGGCGCGCTCATCTGAGAGCTTGGCGCCGTCGGTCGCTCCGCAATGGGGGCAGGGCTCATCGCTGGCCCAGCCCAACCTGACCGCATCGAGCCGCAGGCCCTCGTTGCGAAAGCAGGCCGAGCATAGAATGGCTAAATCAGCCTGACTGTTCGTTTCGGTCACTGCCAATCTCCCCCTGGTCGCTCAAGGCCAAGTCTAGCCGCGATGCGACGGGATGAGGCTAGGTCGCGCGGGGCTGATCGGCAGAAGTTGCGGTTACGGCCACCGAGCAGAGGTCGTCGCTGTCTATTGGCGACCTATTTTCCAACTATATGCTGGCTCAACGCGGCGTTGTGCAGATCATTGACTGATAGGGTCGCTTGAACGCGGCGTCATCAGGCGGCCAGGCTTAATGTTCGGTCCTGCTCGACATGGTGCTGATCCCGATAGCCAAGGCTTGGCGCGGCGTGGTCCAGACCGTCTGCGCGGCATCAAGCTGCACCAGGTTCGCTATGTGGTCAGCGCCGCCGAGCATCGGTCGTTTCGACAGGCCGCCGCAGCCTTGCATGTCGAGCAGTCCACCGTCAGTCGCCGTGTCCGGGACCTCGAGCACCAGCTGGGAGCGGCGCTTTTCGAACGATCGGCGTGCGGCGTCCGGCTGACGACGATCGGCGAGCGCTTTCTTGTCGAGGCTCGTGCGGCGATGGATCAGCTGGAGGGCGCGGCGGGTCTGGCGCGCGAGTTGGGCGCGGCGGAGGCCAGCCGACTGCGCATCGGCGTCTCGGCGCCGGTGGGCGAGGGCGGTCTGGGCGACTGGCTGCGCCGGGCGCTCGGGGCGTCCGGCGCGCCCATGGTTCAGGTCGCAGAGGCTTCTCCAGCCGAGCTGCGGCGAGCGCTGGACCTTCAGGCGATCGACCTGATCTGCGAGTTCGGCGGTCGGCCCCAGGGCCATATCAAGGCTCATCGGCTTTGGCGCGAAACGCTGATGGTCCTGGTGCGCCGAGACCATGAGCTGGCCCGATCCGAACGCCTGGCGTGGGCCGATCTGGTCAATGCGCCTTTGATCCTGGCGCGGGATCACGCCGGCGTCGTCGAAGATGCGCTGCGGATGCACGGCGCCCGGGGGGAGCAGGCCCAGACGCGTCGGGAGGCGGTCGGTTTGGCGACGCTGGTGAGCTTGGTGGCGTGGGGCCAGGGGCTCACGATCTTGCCTGCGTCCCTGGCCCAAACCAGTCATCCCGAGGTGATCGCCATTCCGCTCGATCACGAGACGGTCGATGTGATGGCGCTGTGGTCCAGCCGAAACAACCGGCCGGCGCTGGCGCGGTTTCTGCGCCTGCTGGTCAGGGGGCAGACGCCCGAGCGCTCATAGGCTCCTGCGCGCCTTGGCGAAGGCCCGGTCGGTGGCGATGAAGCGCTGGAGCATCGGCGCCACCAACTTGGCGGGCTCGACAGGGGGCGTGCCGGTCTCCTTGCTCAGGACTGCCGCGTAGGCCGCCAGGTCGCGGTTCAGGCTCGCAGGGATTTCGAGCGTGATGCGTACGGGCCGGTCGTCTTCGAGGCCAGCGAGCTTGAGCTTCATGGCGTTGGCTCCTTGGCGACGGGATCAAGAACCAGGTCCTCGGTGAGGATGAGCCGCACCGGATGCCCTGGGCGGATTGTCAGCGTGGGGCGCACGTCGAGTTGGCGGCGCACGATCTGCTGACCGGCCTGGTTGACCGTGTCCTGCATGCCGCGTCGCAGGGCCCTGGCGATGTCGCCCTGGTCGTCCGCACCCAGCTCGGCGCCCACGCCCAACAGCGTCGAAAGGCCGGCGGCGCGGGCGATCGCGCCCCAGTGGCTGTCGACTTGGTCCGCCAGGCCCGCAAAGCCCTGCAGGTCCGACGCCGTCTGGCGTGCCAGCCAGATCGAGGCACCGTCGGGAAACACCAGGCGCGTCCATGTGACGTGGATACGCCGTTGACCGAACGCGACCTGAGCATCGTAGGCGCCGATCAGGCGGGCGCCCGCCGGAATCAGGCGGATGCGTCCGGTCACCGTGTCGTGGACGTCGGCGGTGACCTGGGCGATGGCCTGCCCGGGCAAGTCGCTGTTGAGCCCGGTGATCAGCGCCGCGGGAATGATCGAGCCGGCCAGCAGGGTGTAGGGGGAGCTCATCGCGGTGAGTTTGACGGACGCTCGCGCCGGGGGCGGCGTCGCAGCCGGGGTGGCCGATGCGATCAAGGCCTCGGGCGCGGCGCTGAAGATCTGGTTCTGGCTGGCGGCGGCTGGGCTTGAGCGGCCCTGGCCGACATCGGCCAGGATCGCGCTGGTCAGGGCGGCCTGACGGGCCTGCTCGGCGGGCGAGGGTTGTGTCGGAGCGTGGACGGCTGGCGCGGGGGGCGGGGCTGAAGCTGGAACGAGGGCGTCGTCACGGGCCTGAGCCGCTAGGATCGGCCGTCCAAGATCGCCAGGCAGGGGCGGCCCGAGCCTTGGCGTGGCCGCATAGTCCTTGGGCGCGGCGGTGACGGCTTCGGCAGGCTGTCGTGCGTCCGAGGTCGGCGGCGGATCCTGGGGCGCTGGAACATGCAGGCGCGGCGTCAGGGCGAAGGTCAGAGCCGCGCCGACCGCGGCCGCGCCGATCCCGCCAAGGACCGCCAGGCCCTTACGCGAGAGCCGGGCCACGGGCGGAGGAGACCCTCGCAGGCGAAACGCGTCCTGCGCCGGCGGGGCGTTGTCTTCGGTGTCGGGCGGCGTCATCGCGACGTCTCCTGGACCCGGTCGATCCGGACGGTCTTGGCGCCACGTTTGCCGCCCATCCGCAGTTCGGCGGCGTCGAAGAGCTTGTCGACGACCATATAGCCGTTGTGGACGCGGTAGTTGACGAGTTCGCCGCCGCCTTCGGGGCCTCGCACGAACAGCGGCGGCAGCTGGGTCTGAGCGGCGTTCGGCGGGAGGGCGACATAGACACGCTGGCCGTCGTCGAAGGCCAGGCTAGGACGCCAGGCGACCTTGGGTCCGGAGATCCGATAGCCGAACCGCAGGCTGAGCGGATCGAACGGCGTCGCCGTCGCCGCGAGGGGCGCGGCCAGGGCCGGCGCCGGATCGACGCGGAGCGCGATCAAGGCGTCCTCGGGGTATCGCCACTCGACACCGGCCATGTAGCCGCGCGGCGCGGTGCGAAGCTCCAGGCGGTAGGTTCGCCGATCGGTATTGATCAGCAGGTTCGTGGCAAGTCCGGTTTGGGTCGGCTTGATCAGGATGTGCGCGCGGCGCGTCGGGCCCGCGCCGCTTTCGGAGCGGCCGATGATCCAGCGGCTGGTGTCGCCCGCCGCGACGGGACCTGAGCCGGCCAGTTGCTCGCCGGGTTCGAGCGCGATGTCGGTGACCTGGCCGGGGGCGACGTAGACCTGGTAGAGCGCGCCCTGGGTCCAGGCATAGCGCTGGATGGCGCCCAGAAAGCTGTCGGAGCGAGGTTCCACCCGGGCGGCCAAGGCGGCGCTGGTCAGGGTTTCCTGTGTTGGATCGCCCGCAAGCGCAGTGGGCGCGCGCGGCGGCGGCTTTGGTCCGTCGGCCTGAGGCGAGCCGTCGATGGTGACCAAGATGAGCATGGCGAGGGCGAGAGCGTCGTTCACGAGGCCATCTCCTTGGACCAGTCGATCGCGTCGACTGCGACGTTGAGGGGGTTCTTCTTGAGCCGGTCGCGGGTGGGCTTGGGCAGTTTGGTCAGGGTGAAGATCGCCGACCATCGCTCGGTCGTGGCCAGGGCGCCGTTCTGGTAGCGGCGCTCGGTCCAGGCCAGGCGGAAGCTGGTGGGCGAGGCGCGGACCACGCTGGAGACTTCGAGCGAGACCTGGGCCTTGCCGACCTGGATGAATGGCGCGGTTTCGCCGACATAGGCCGTCAGGGCCTTGGCGCCGTTGGGGCTGACGAAGTCGTAGGCCGTCAGCAAGTCGTTGCGCAGGACCACCGGATCGGCCGGAATCGAGCGAACCTGTTTGACGAAACGCTCCAAGCGCTCGGCGATCATGGCGTCGGTCGGCTGGAAATCGGCGATGGCGGGGCCGACGGCGCGAGCCTCGCCAAAGCGATCGACCTCGACCACCCAAGGCACCACCGAACCGCGGGCGTTCGTCCAGACCAGAGCCAGGCTGAGGACCACGATGACGCCGCCCTCCGCGAGGGCCAGGGCCCAGACGCGGCGGCCCGTCACGGCGACGGCGCCGATGCGATCGTCCCAGGCCTGACGGGCGCGGTGATAGGGCGTCTCGGGGTCGGGCGTTCGCCCGTAGTGGCTTTGTGCGCGTCGGAACATGGCGATCACGATCCTTCCGAAAGGTCGACGGAGCCGCCGCCGCCGCCAGCGGCGTCGCCGGAGTTGACTGCGGCGGCGGTGGTGGCCGCGCCATGCGACAGGTGCTGGCGGGTCTGCATGCGTTGAGCCCAGGCTGGTGGGGCTTGGCTGGCGTCGCCTTGGCCGGGTGGTGTGGGCGGGGCGCCGTGTTGGGCCTGGCGCGCGGCTTCGAACCGCGCCTTCAGACCCTGGGCTGCGGCTCGCAGCGGGCTGACAGCCGCGCCGCCGGCGGCCTTGGCCATGCCCAGGACGCCCCCGGTCTGGGCCGCGCCGGTGGCCGCCCCGGCCAGGCCTG
>NZ_SMZP01000010.1 GCF_013181195.1 Caulobacter sp. RHG1 | reverse complement strand
AAACACCCTGACGCGGGGTGGAGCAGCCCGGTAGCTCGTCAGGCTCATAACCTGAAGGTCACAGGTTCAAATCCTGTCCCCGCACCCAAGGGTCTACGTACAAAAGCCACCCTCGGGTGGCTTTTGCCGTTTCAGCATACCCGTTTAGGACTTCGTCCTCACCAGAACGCCTTGGCCTCCAGCAGGTCGTCCAGCGCCTGGCGGGCGTCGGTGAGCAGGGCGTCGTCGCGATCGTCCAGCGCCACCCGGGCGACGTCCTGGGCCATCCGGGCATCGCCATGGGCTACCGTCTGGATCAATTGTTCTCGGACGTGACGGTCGTTCAGCGTTCCCAACACATCCTGCACGGCCTTCACGGCGGCGATGAAGTGCTCGACCCGTTTCGGGTGCTCCGGAAACAGCGGGCTGAGATCCTCGACAGCGTAGCGCAGGGTCTTGCCCTTGAGGCGCAGGCGATGACGGCCGTGGGCGTCGAGGTCGTCGAAGGCCTTGGCGCGGGTCTTCACCTGCTTGCGCCGATGGCTCAGTTCTTCGGCGGCGAAGGCGTCAGCGCGACCATCGCGCAGCTTGGCCAGGGCCGGATCGATGGTCCAGGCGCCGGCTTCCAGCCAGGCGGCGGCTTCCAACAGCACGCTGCGAGCGCGGGGGCTCTCCAGCGCCGCTTCCATGCGCAGATAGGCGTTGGCGCGGGCCGCCTGCAGCGCGCGCTCGAAGTCGTCGCGGCCGGCGAAGGCTGCGCCTTTGCCAGCCTGGCTCCAGACCTCGCCCTCGAAGACGTCGAGATCGCGCGCCGCGTCGAACTCGCCGGCCAGCCAGTGCAGTTCCTCGTCCAAAGTCTTCGCCGCAGTGTCGCTGGCCAGGGCTTTGAAGGTCTTCAGCAACGAGCGCAGCCGGCGCACGGCGACCCGGGCCTGGTGGACGCCCTCCGGCTCGGGCCGCTCACGCACGGCCTCCAGGGCAGCGCACAGATGGATCAGTCCTGCCTGGCCCAGGGCTTGAAGCGCCTCGCCAACGGTGGCCTTGGCGCTGAGCGGCGCGGCCTGCCGATGCGGCGCCCCGCCCTCATCGCCGACGGCGAGGCCATAGCCGCGCTCGGCCTTGCTGACCAGCGACAGGCGCAGGGGCGAGCGGCGGGCCAACTGGCGGGCCAGGTCGAACAGGGCCGCCGGTTGGCCGCCCTTCAATTCCAGTTCCAGCTCGCAGACCGCGGCCCGACGGCCGTCGGCCAGCAGCTCGCCGCGGTCGAGGGCGGCCTCGATCGTCGCCTCGCCCACCTGGACCAGGCGAATGATGCGCTCGACCCGGGTGGTGAAGACCGGCGCCAGGTCCTGGCCGTCCAGCACCGCCGCGGCGGGAGTCCGCGCCAGGGCGTCGCGATCGGGACCAGGGCCGACCACCGTCGTCTCCCATTCGCCCCGAGCGAAGACGCCGCCGGCCGAGGCCGATTTCAGGGTCTGTTTGCGACCGCCCTCGCCGTCGCGCACCCGCAGGCCGAAGCCGGCCTTGCGCAGAGCGTGGTCGGGGGTGTCGAAATAGGTGGCGTCAAGCTGGCGGGCGACCCCTTCGCCGTGGAGCTGGGCCAGCACCAAGGCCGCCGCTTCAGGCGGAATCAGGAATTTCAGCTCGATCTCGCGATCCATGACCTGGCCAAATCCTGCGATACGCTGTCGTTGGGTCAGCGTTGTGCCGCCTCGTTGATGTCTTGCCAAGCGTGATGCGCCAGTCCTAGAACCGCCGCCATGAGCAAGATCAACGCCGCTGAGCCCCGCTACGACTGGACCTTGACGCAGGTGGAGGCCCTGTTCGACCTGCCCTTCATGGAGCTGGTCTATCAGGCGGCGAACGTCCACCGCGCCCATTTCGATCCCTCCGAAGTCCAGCTGTCGCAGCTGCTGTCGGTCAAGACGGGCGGCTGCGCCGAGAACTGCGGCTACTGCAGCCAGAGCGCCCACTTCAAGACCGGCCTCAAGGCCGAGAAGCTGATGGACGCCGACGTCGTCATCGCCAAGGCCAAGGCCGCTCGCGACGGCGGCGCCCAGCGCTTCTGCATGGGCGCGGCCTGGCGCGAGCTGAAGGACCGCGACCTGCCCAAGCTGGCGACCATGATCGGCGGCGTGAAGGCCCTGGGCCTGGAGACCTGCGCCACCCTGGGCATGCTGACCGCCGAACAGGCCCAGCAGCTGAAGGACGCCGGCCTGGACTACTACAATCACAACCTCGACACCGGCCCGGAGTACTATGGTCAGGTGGTGACGACCCGCACCTATCAGGAGCGCCTCGACACCCTGGCCTATGTCCGCGACGCGGGCATGAGCACCTGCTGCGGCGGCATCGTCGGCATGGGCGAGACGCGCCGCGACCGCGCCGGCCTGCTGTGGCAGCTGGCCACCCTGCCGTCGCACCCCGACAGCCTGCCGATCAACGGCCTCGTCCCCGTCAGCGGCACGCCGCTGGGCGACAAGGTGCTCTCCGAAGGCAAGGCGATCGACTCGATCGAGTTCGTCCGCACCATCGCCGTGGCCCGCATCGTCTGCCCGAAATCGATGGTCCGCCTGTCGGCTGGCCGCGAGGGCATGAGCCGCGACCTGCAGGCCCTGTGCTTCCTGGCCGGCGCCAACTCGATCTTCGTCGGCGGCAAGCTGCTGACCACGCCGCTGCCGGACATGGACGAGGACAGCAAGCTGTTCCAGGACCTGGACCTGAAGCCGATGGGCGGCAAGGTGCAGGTGGAAGCCAAAGCGGAAGACATGATCGCGGCTGAATAGGTCCTAAGGCCTGGCCTCCTTGCGGCGCGGGGGCTTGGATCTGGGCACGGCGTTTCGGCTTCACGCGGCATGACCGCTGAAGTTTGCTGGGGAGGCGACGGAGCGGCCGGGCGAACCCGGAGACCGTATGGATTTGTGTGTTTCGGCTCGCTTACCGCTCCGCCAGGCTGTTCTTGTCCGTGAGGAAGGGGGGCGTGGGCCTTATCGGCCCGGGACCCCAAGAGCCCCCGGACGGGCGCAGAGCAAGTCGATCGGCTACATCCGTCTCGACCCCGACGCTCCACGATAGGCGGCTTTGAACGTTCACCGCCCTGTCGCTCCGCTGTCGGCTTTGATCCCGAGCGATCCCGTCACCCATGCGCGCTCCTAAAGAGTAAGCCGCTCGACCTGACGACGTCGCCGGGAGCCGTCAGCGGCCCCGCTCAACCTATCCACCGTCGCCGCTTTGGGCCGGATCCAAGCGCCCTCCCCTTGCGACGGGGACCAGGTGATTATGGGGCGGCGGTGAACGCGGATCATTCAGCGACGCGTAAAATCGACAAGCGTTTGAATTCGTTTGCTCCGACACCACGAATACCGAGTGTTCGGGCGCCGGGCCGCCCGTTCTTTCGATCCGGACGACCCCTACGGCCTTCAGTTTCGGAAACCCTCGCGCGCCTTGGCCAGAACCACTGCGCCCGTGGCGATCAGGAGCGCCAGAAGGCTCCAGGGCAGGGCTCCCGGACCCAGGTCGCGCAAGACCAGCCCTCCGGCGATCCCGCCGCCGGCGATCGCCAGGTTCCAGATCGTGACGACCATGGACTGGGCGACATCGGCGGCTTCACCCGCGACCCGCGCCGAGGCCGTCTGGAAGAGCGTGGCCGCGCCGCCGAACGCCACGCCCCAGGCGATGACGGCGGCGATGACGAGGCCGGGCCTTTCGCCGAACAGGCCCAGGACCAGGGCGGCGATCGCAAACAGGGCGATGCTGGCCAGGGTCAGGGTTCGGAGCCTCCGATCGATATGGGCCCCGACCCAGCCGATCCCCACCAGCGCTGCCACGCCAAACACCAGCAGTACGGCATCGGTGCGGGCGCCCAGGCCGGCTCGTTCCAGGAAGGGCGCGATGTAGGTGTAGAGCGCATTGTGGGCCAGGACGAAGCCCAGCGTCGTCGCCAGCACGACCTTGAGGCCCGGCAGGGCGAGAACCTCTGGCAGGGATCTGCGCGCTGTCCGCCTCTCGCCGGGAAAGTCGGGAACCTTCCAACCGATCCAGCCAACCAGCAACAGGCTCAGGCCGCTCAGGATCAGGAACACCGCGCGCCAGCCGATCACGCCGCCCAGCAGCGTCCCGGCGGGAATGCCGATCGACAGGGCCAGGGGCGTGCCGACCATGGCCACGGCGATGGCGCGCCCGCGAAGCGGCTCGACGACCATGCGGCTGGCGTAGCCGGCCAGCAGCGCCCAGACCAGGCCGGCGAACACCCCTGCGAAGAAGCGCGCGACCAGGGTCAGGGCATAGCTGTGCGAGAGGGCCGTAATCGCGTTGACGACCAGGAACCCGCCCACGGCCAGCATCAAGAGGGGCCGCCGTCGCCAGCCGCGCGTCGCCGCCGTGAGCGGGATGGCCGCCAGCAGCGAGCCCAACGCATAGACCGTCACCAACTGCCCGATCATCGGCTCGGACACCTGAAGGTCGGCGCTCATCCTGGGCAGAAGTCCGGCCGGGAGCGCCTCGGTCAGGATGGTCAGGAACCCGGCGATGGCCAGGGCCGAGAGGCCGGCCAGCGGCAGGCGATCTTGCGGATGCGATGGCGTCGCCGGGGCCATGATCAGCGGGCCGCCGACGGCAGGATCAGGTCGGTGACGCGATAGGTGTGGAACTCACTGGTCGAGACCTCGTCCAGGCGGCGGAATTTCTCGACGAAGACCGGGTCGGAGAAAAATTCGCCGACATTGTCCGGGGCGGCGATCGCCTCGATGTTCACGACAGTCTGGCCATCGGTGCTCTTGGCCAGGTTGCTCCACAAGAACCCCGGCTTGCCCGACGCCAGGCGCACGACATCCTGGATGATGTCGAAGGCCTCGTCCTGACGGCCCGGATGGGCGTGGATGACATTGACGATGAAGACGGTGGGGGCGGGGCCGGCCGAGAAGGCGGCGACGGGTTGGGTAGTCATCGTGGCGATCCGATAGGGACGCGGCCGGAACTGGCCGCGGGCAGACACATGGCCCGGCGCTTGCTGACGAAAAACACGCTACACATCCGCTCAGTCGGGACATTTCTGTCCGCAATGGATCAAGCCGGATGGAAAGCCTGGGCGCGCTCAGTGTCTTCGTGCAGGTCACCGAGACCCGCAGCTTTGCGCTCGCCGCTAGCCGGCTGGGCATTTCGCCTTCGGCCGTGGGCAAGGCCATCGCGCGCCTGGAAGCGCAGCTGGGCGCGCGGCTGTTTCATCGCAGCACGCGCAGCATCGCCCTGACCGCCGAGGGCGGCCTGCTGCTGGATCGGGCGCGCCGCATCCTGGCCGAGGTCGAGGCCCTGACCGGCGAGCTCTCGGCCTCGCACGCCGCGCCGCGCGGCCTGCTGCGCGTGAGCTTTCCGCTGGTGGGCATGCTGCTGATGCCGACCCTGTCGGCGTTCATGCGCGCCTATCCGGATGTCGAGCTGGACCTGGATTTCACCGATCGCGTCGTGGACGTGATCGAGGAGGGCTTCGACGCCGTAGTCCGCACGGGCGACGTCTCCGATTCGCGGCTGATGACCCGCGTCCTGGGCGCGTTCGAGCACCGGGTCGTGGGAACGCGCGACTATTTCGATCGGATGGGCTGGCCGCAGACGCCTGAGGATCTCCAGGGGCATGCCTGCCTGCAGCACCGCTATCCCTCGACCGGCAAGCTGGAGCGGTGGCCGCTGTATCGCGACGCCGTCTTCGTCGGTCATGACCTGCCCGCCGCCGTCACCGCCAGCACGCTGGAGCCGCTGATCTATCTGGCCGAGCAGGGTCAGGGGGTGACGTGCGTGCCGTTGTTCTCGGTGCGGTCACAGCTCAAGACCGGCGCCCTGGTCCCCGTGCTGGAGCCCTTCCTCAGAAGCATGGGGACCTTCCGGGTGGTCTGGCCCACCAATCGCCAACTGGCGCCCAAGGTCCGCGCGTTCGTGGACTTCCTGGCGGCGGAACTGGTCGTTTCCGGAGGCTAGCGCGAGAGCGCGGCCTTAACGCTCTTCGTCGAACCGATTCGCCACCAGCTCGCACAGCGCCTCGACGGCGTCCTGGGCCTCAGGGCCCTCGGCGGCGATGTCGATGGTCGAGCCGATTCCGGCGGCCAGCATCATCAGGCCCATGATCGAGCGGGCGTCGACGGACGAGCCTTCACGGCTGACGGTGACCTCGGCGTCGAAACCCGACGCCATCTTCACGAACTTGGCCGAGGCCCGCGCGTGCAGTCCGCGCTCGTTGACGATCTCGACCGTTCTTGAAGCCATGCCCTACTTTTCCCCCGCGAGCACATAAGAGGCCACGGAGATGTACTTGCGTCCAGCCTCTTGGGCGTGAGCGACGCAGGCTTGCAGCGGCTCGCGCTGTCGCACGCTGGCCAGCTTGATCAGCATGGGCAGGTTCAGGCCGGCGATGACCTCGGCCTTGGTCTGCTCCATGACCGAGATGGCCAGGTTGCTGGGCGTGCCGCCGAACATGTCGGTCAGCAGGATGACGCCGTCCTGGTCTTCGTCGACCGCGGCGCAAGCCTTCAAGATGTCGGAACGGCGGCGTTCCATGTCGTCTTCCGGCCCGATGCAGATCGCCTTAACGGCGCTCTGCGGCCCGACTACATGCTCCATGGCGGAGACGAATTCTTCCGCCAAACGCCCGTGCGTCACGATCACGAGCCCGATCATGCCTGATGTCTCAAACGGGATCCCCTATCCCACAACGGCCGGGAGAGCGCCGCGCGGGCGGTCTTGATACGCTCGTTAGGGTGCGACTCCAAGAGACTGCATCATGGCGCCGATTTTCAAGGGGGCGGCGGGTTCTCGCGGCCACAGGTCGAAAACGGGAACGGAAACGCCCGTTATCACGGTGAAACGCGGGTCAGGCAGCCGCTCAACGGCTTCTGGCGTCTCGACGCAGCGAATGACCAGGGCGATTTCGCACAGCGGCAGGGCGGTCTGGCGAACGACGCCCAGGCCGCGAATCTCCATCAGGCCGGCCAGGGTCTCGTGCGGCTTGCCATAGAGCTTGCCGCTGGACGGGAAGGTCAGGACGCGGTCGTCGGCGACCAGGCGAAAGCCAGCGTCCAGGGCGCGCAGGGCCAGGTCGCTCTTGCCGATCCCCGATGGGCCTTCGATCAGGGCGCCGCGCCAGACGCCGTTCAGGCGGCGGGCGATCAGACCGCCGTGCCGGATCTCGCTCACGCCCGCGCGTCCGGCAGGTCGACAACGAAGCGGGCGCCGATGACCGCGCCGGCGGCGTCCTGGCGGTTTTCGGCGTGGATGACCCCGCCATGGGCTTCGACGATCTGGCGGGCGATCGACAGGCCCAGGCCCGAATTGCTGCCGAACGCGCGGCCCTTGGGGCGCGAGGTGTAGAAGCGCTCGAAGATCGTCTCGAGATTGTCGGGCGGCATGCCTGGGCCGTCATCCTCGACCACGGTGATCAGGCGGTCGCGCTGGCGGGTCAGTCGGATGCGGACCTCGCCGTCGGCGGGGCTGAATGAGCGGGCGTTGTCCACCAGGTTGCGGAACACCTGGCCGATCGGGGTCTCGCGGGCCAGGATGGTGTGGGCGTGGGCCGGGTCGGCGATGTCGATCGCGACGCGGACGCTGCCGGGGGCTTCGCCAGGACGCAGCTGGGCCTCGTACAGGCTGACGATCTCGGTGAGCAGGCGCTGCAGATCCAGGATCTTGGGATGCTCGCGCGACAGCTCTGCGTCCAGGCGCGAGGCGTTGGAGATGTCGGTGACCAGGCGGTCCAGGCGGTTGACGTCGTTCTGCAGGATAGCCAGCAGCCGGGCGCGGGCGGCCGGGTCGGTGACCAGGTCCAGGGTCTCGATGGCCGAGCGGATCGAGGTCAGGGGGTTCTTGATCTCGTGGGCGACATCGGCGGCGAAGCGCTCGATGGCGTCCATGCGCTCGGACAGCGAATGGGTCATGTCGGCCAGGGACCGCGACAGGTCGCCCAGCTCGTCGCTGCGCCGCTCCAGGTCGGGCAGGGAGATGGCGCGGGCCCCTTGCAGGCGGACATGGTCGGCGGCGCGGGCCAGACGCAGCACGGGCACGGCGACCAGGCGGTGCAGCAGCACGCTGGACAGCACGATGGCGATCATGGCCACGATGATGAACGGCAGCAGGGCCTTGCGCTCGGCCGAGATGATCTCGTCGACGTCGCCGGCCTCAAGGGTCAGCACGCCTAGCACAGCGCGGACATGCTGGATCGGGATCGAGACGGAGACCACCTTCTCGCCGTCCTCGGCGATGCGGGTGCCGGCGACGGGACGTCCCTGCATGGCGCGGGCGATCTCGTCGGCCAGGGCCTTCTGGGCGCGTTCGGCCTGGGCCTGCTCGCGGGGAGTCTTCTGGGTGCCGTCGTCCTTCTGCCCGGGCTTGCGGGCCGGCGGCAGCACCTTCCAGTCGACGCGGTCGGCGACCACGAACGAGTCGGCCAACACCTTGCCCTGGGCGTCGAACAGCCGGGCGCGCTGCGAGCGCGGAATGAACAGCACCTGCAGGATGGCGCTGGCGGTGTAGGGGTCCAGCGTCGGCTCGGGCTCGCCCACCGTCGCCGACTGGTCGATGACGTTGGCGATCAGCTCGCCCTGGGTCGTCAGGCTGTCGATGCGTGCGTTGACGAGGCCGCTGCGCAGCTCGTTCAGCACCAGGGCCCCGACCACCAGGATCAGCAGCGCCAGCACGTTCAGCGTGATGATCAGCCGTCCCAGCCGCGACCCGCGCGGCCAGGTGAAGCGTCGCCTGCGCCCCTGGGCGCTTTGGGGCGCGGGCTCAGGCTTCGCGGTAACGGTAGCCAACGCCGTACAGGGTCTCGATGGAGTCGAACTCGGAATCGACCTGACGGAACTTCTTGCGCATGCGCTTGATGTGGCTGTCGATCGTGCGGTCGTCGACATAGACCTGATCGTCGTAGGCGGCGTCCATCAGGTTGTCGCGGCTCTTCACGAAGCCGGGGCGTTGAGCGAGGGCCTGCAGCAGCAGGAATTCTGTGACGGTCAGGCGGACGGGACGGCCGTCCCACAGGCTGTCGTGGCGGGCCGGGTCGAGCGTGAGCTTGCCGCGCTTCATGACCTTGGAGCCCGCGGCTCCCGCGGGGTCAGCGGCGCCCAGCTCGTCCTCGGGACGGGCGCGGCGCAGCACGGCCTTGACCCGTTCCAGCAGCAGGCGCTGGCTGAACGGCTTGTGCATGTAGTCGTCGGCGCCGAGGTTGAAGCCGAGGATCTCGTCGATCTCGTCGTCCTTGGACGTCAGCATGATCACCGGGATCTCGGACGTCTGGCGCAGGCGGCGCAGCACTTCCATGCCGTCCATGCGCGGCATCTTCACGTCCAGGATCACCAGGTCCGGCGGGCTGGCTTCCACGCCTTCGAGGCCGGCGACCCCGTCGTAATAGGCCTTCACCGCGTGGCCGTGGCTTTCCAGGGCCAGCGAGACCGAGGCGACGATGTTCTCGTCGTCGTCAATGAGCGTGATGGCGGCCATCTATGCCTTCTTGTCCTTCGCCTCTTGTAGACCGCCGATCCTATCGATCTGCGGCAACAGCTTCAACGCGTGGCGCGGCAAAGCTTTCCCTTCCGCTTGTCTTTGGCCTTTGCGGCCCCAGCAAGGCGTGATTGCGGCTCATCGGCCCAAGCTCTGCTTCCTCAACCTCACCTTAAGGGATGAGAACCCATAGTCGGGACGATCGGGAGCGCGCGTCGCATGAGCCAAGTCCACTACGAGTTGTTCGTGCGCCGGAAAGTCGGGGCGCAATGGACGCTCGAGATCGCGACCGAGAACCGCGCTCAGGCCCTGCAGACGGCCGAGGACGTGCTGGAGCAGAAGCGCGCCGTCGCCGTCCGGATCAGCAAGGAAACCCTGGATCCGTCGACCGGCGAATACAAGTCGATCGCCATCTTCACCAAAGGCATGGTCGACGGCGGCAAGCCCAAGAAGGAGGTCGAGGACCGCGATCCGCTGTGCGTGCAGCCCGCCGACCTCTACACCGCCCACGCCCGCGACCGCATCGGCCGCCTGCTGGAGGGCTGGCTGGCCCGTCACAAGGCCACCCCGTTCGAGCTGCTGCACCGTCCCGACCTGGTCGAGAAGCTGGAAGCCTCCGGCACCGACCTGCAGCACGCCCTGCAGAAGATCGCCATTCCGGAAGCCGAGGCGCGCGGCCAGACCGTGCACGAGGTCATCCGCCACTTCCAGGGCCTGGTCGAGCGCGCCATCGGCAATCTCAGCAAGGCCTTCAAGAAGGGGACCCTGCCGGACCTCGATAAGGAAGGCTTCGCGAAGGCCGCCGAGCGCCTGGTCGCCGATCCCGACCGCGCCTTCCTGCTGGGGGCCGGCGTCGCCGCCTCGATCGCGCCCGGCAAGAACTGGTCCGAGAAAATCGCCCGCTTGCTGGACCTGGCCGACGCCGCCCCGACCGAGCCGCGCGCCCGCGCCGCCGCCATGGCCGCCATCGAACAGCCCCTGGCCGAGATCATCGGTTCACGCGCCGGCATGGCCGACCTGCTGGACACCACTGGCGAGGATCTGGGCGTTACCCTGGCGGCCATGACCCGACTGACCGGCGGCTCGGCCGTCGAGGCCCTGATCCGCATCGAGGCCAGCGTCCGCAACTGCATGCCCGAGCTGTCGGGCACCGCCCGCCGCCTGTCGCAATGGCTGAGCGGCGACGACTTCCCCAGCGTGCGCAAGGCGATCGCCGAGCGTGTGGTGACCGAGCTGAACGGCGTGCGTCGCCTCAAGCCCACCGACGCCGAGGCCGAGATCGAGTTCCTGCGCGCCCTGGCCATGAGCCTGACGGCCGCCGCCGGCCGCATCCTGCAGGCCGAGGACATCCAGGCCGCCTTCACCACCCGGTCCAAGACCCTGCTGAACGGCGACTTCATCGACTCGCTGCTGGGCCGCGACCGTTCGGCCTATGACGAGATCAAGATCTTGATCCGCCTGGCGGAAAACGTCATGGGCGCGGTCAACAAGCGCAACGCCGCCCGCTGGCTGAACGCCAATATCAGCGCCATGCGCTTCGAGAAGGAAACCCGCCAGGGTCCGGAATCGCCGGTCGCCAAGCTGAGCAACCTGGCTGGCCTGCAGCGCCAGCTGACCCGCTCGGGCCTGGTGCGCGAAGATTACGAGCCGCTCTGCGGCAAGCTGGGCGATGTCGGCGCTCTGGTCGAGGCCGATACGCGCCTGCTGACCATGCTGGTCCGCGCGCCGGCGCCGCTGCCGCACCGCCTGCAGTTGCTGGCCAAGCTGGCGATGGGCGAGGCCGGGCCGACCGGACCGGTTGCGGACAAGGCTCGTGTCGAGGCCCTGAAACTGGCCCGCGACCCCAGCGCCCGCGAGGAGCTGAAAGGCTCGCCCCAGACCATGGACCTGCTCAAGGCCCTGGTCAGCCAGGCGGCCTAGGCCATCAGCCACCGCGTCAGGTCGTGAGCTGACAGGTCTCGTGGCGCCAGGCGTGCGGCCTGGCCGGACCAGGCGTTGACGAAGTCGCGGTTTTCGCCGCCCTCCCGCAGCGGGACCAGGGCGCCGCCGGCGGTGGGGAAGGGCGGCATGGCTTGTCCCAGCGGTCCCCGTTCCAGCATCAGACGATTGGCGACGCCGCGCGCCGGCCGGCCCGTGAACAGGTCGGTCAGCATGGTGTTGTCGTCGCGGGCGTCCTGCAGCGCCGCGCGATGGGCGGCGGGGATCTGGGCTTCTGGCGTGAACAGATAGGCGGTGCCGACCTGGACGCCGGACGCGCCCAGCGCGACGGCGGCGGACACGCCGCGGGGGTCGGCGACGCCGCCGGCGGCGATCACCGGCACATTCACGGCGTCGACGATCTGAGGCAGCAGGGCGAAGAGCCCCGGCTGGGCGGCCATGTCGAGTCGGCTGTCCAGCTGTTCGCCATATCCCGGCAGGAAGGTCGCGCGATGGCCGCCGGCCTCGGCGCCCATGGCGATGATCGCGTCGACGCCATGGTCCTCCAGCCAGCACGCCTCGGCGACCGTCGTGGCTGACGACAGGATCTTGGCGCCGGCGGCGCGCACGCGGTCGACCAGCTTTTCGTCAGGCAGACCGAAGTGAAAGCTGACGACCTCGGGGCGCAGGTCTTCGACCACGGCGCAGAAGGCCTCGTCGAACGGCGCGCGGCCGGCGTTGGGCGGGGTCTCCGCCGGATCGAGACCCGCCTCGACATAGTAGGGGGCGAGCTGAGCGCGCCAGGCCAGGGCCGCAACCGGATCGGCGGCCGGGGTCTGGTGGCTGAAGAAGTTCAGGTTTACGGGCCGACCGGGCGCAGCGGCGCGAAACGCGGCCACGGCCTCGCGCGCCTGGTCGGGGGCGTACTGAGCACAGGGCAGGGAGCCCAGACCGCCAGCCAAGGCCGCGCCGATCGCCATCGCTGGCGTCGTCGCCCCCGCCATCGGCGCCTGGACGATCGGCAGCGCGATTCCCAGCAACTCGTTCAGGCGGCCATCGAAGCGAGCGGGCATGGGCGGGGTCTCCGGGTTGATGAGCGTCTAGTCGTCAAATGGTGGCGGTGAGGTTTCGGGGGAAGGAGCGGCTCCTCACCCGCAAGGCGAGGAAGGGGGCGCAAAGGCTCTTGCTTCTTCCCCGACGGCGCCCGGTAGGGTCGTTGAACCAGACCCAGGGGAGATCGCCATGGCCGTGTTCACCGTCCTCTATCCCGCCGCCGACGGCGCCAAGTTCGACGAAGCCTATTACACCGGGACCCATATCCCGCTGGTCAAGGAAGCGTTCGCGCCGACCGGCTTGCTGAACGTCCAAGTGCTGAAGGGGTTGGCCGGCGGCGGCGGTGCGCCGGCGCCCTATGTGATGATGGTCAACCTGACCTTCCGCGACGCGGCGGCGCTGCAGGCGTCGCTGGGCGGTCCGCGCGCGGCCGAGGTGATGGGCGACGTCGCCAACTTCACCGACATCCAGCCGGTGGCCCAGATCAGCGCCGAGGCTTAGTCCAGAGCCTTGTAGAACAGCACGCGCGCGGCGCCGTAGTCGCGGGTGTCGATCAGCTCGAAGCCGTCCAGCGCCGGGTCGGTCTCGCCGCGGCCGCGTTCGAACATCAGGATCGCGCCGGAGTTCAGCCAGCCGCCGGCTTTCAGCTCGGCCACGGCCTTTTCGCCCAGACCCTTGGCATAGGGCGGGTCGAGGAAGGCGATGTCGAACGGCGCGCCGGCGCTGGCCGGGATGGGGCCAAGGTCGGTGGCGTCGCGGCGGTGCACGCGGGTGACGCCGAACAGGTGCATGGCGTCGATGTTTTCGCGGATGGCGCCGCGGGCGGCGTCATCGGTCTCGACGAACAGGCAATAGGCCGCGCCGCGCGACAGGGCCTCCAGGCCCAGGGCCCCCGAGCCGGCGAACAGGTCGACGACCCGCGCGCCGTGCAGTTCCGGCGCCCAGGCCGCGTGCTCCAGGATGTTGAACACCGCCTGCCGTGCGCGGTCCGATGTAGGGCGGGTCACCCCGCCGGGCGGGGTGGCGATGGCCTTGCCGCGATACTGGCCCGAGACGATTCGCATCAGGCCGCCTTCGGCGTTGCTGTCTTGGGAGGTGGGGCGGCAGTCACGCGCTTGCTGATCCAGCCGAGGCCGACCAGCAGGGCGATCATCAGGAACCAGCCCCAGGGATGGACCAGGCTGTAGAGGCTCAAGCCGCACATCAATCCCGGCAGCAGGGTGACGCGCAGCCAGATGAACCAGGCCTCGGCGACCGGCATCGGTTCGGTCAGCTTGCCGACGAACGCCGCATAGCCCCAGACCACGCCCATGGCGACGCCGATCAGCGCCACCAGACCGACATAGATCGGCAGGGCCTGATTGCCGTCTTCCCACAGCAGTTCGGTGCCCAGCGGCAACAGGGCGATCAGGCCCAGCAGCAGGAAGTTGACGAGGTCGAGGCCGCTGTCGGCCTTGGCCAGGCGCGCGAACAGGCGCCGATGGCTGAACCAGCACACGCCGACGACCGCGAAGCTGACGGCGTAGGCCAGCAGCTTGCGGCCCATCTGGTTGAACAGGTCCGACGCGCCGTGCCAGTGGTGCGGCGGATGGATCTCGATGGCCAGCAAGGTGATCGCGATCGCGAACACGGCGTCCGAAAACAGCACCAGCCGGTGCAGGTGTCCTGGGCTGGAATCGCCCGTCTTTGCGTCGCTCATGATGGTCCCCTCACAACCTGTAACGGGATGTGTGCCGTCCTCCGCGCCCTGCGGCAAGCGTGCGCTTTACAAGTCCGCGCCCGCGGCCTCTTAGTCGCGCCACAGGGCACAGGCGAACGGACGGCGATCAGGCGATGCGCATGGGCGAGATCATGGAGTCGGCGAAGCGTTCGCGCTTCCTGGCCGATCTGTCGCCCTTCGATCGCGACCCGTGGCGGACGGCGGTCGCCCTGCCGGCCGGCCTGCTGGCGGCGGTGGTCGGGGCGGCGCTGGGCGGCGCCGTGGCGCTGGTGACGGCCCTCGTCGTGGTCAGCGGCCTGGACGGCGCGCCGACGACGGGCGACCTGTTCGCGATCTTTTCCGACCCCAATCTCGCCGAGCCGTCTGGCCGCCAATCGCTGTTCCTGCTGACCGTGCTGGCCGGGGTGAACCTGGGCGCGGCGGTCGGCTTCGTGTTCGCGGCCGGCGCGATCCATCACCGCAAGCTGTCGGGCTACATCAATGGCGGCCAGCCCTTTCGCTGGCGGCTTCTGGTCGGCGGCCTGGTGCTGGTGGCCATCGTGATGAGCGCGGTGGTCGGCGGCTCGGCCCTGAGCGGCCAGGATATCGAGCCGCCGGTCGGCCGCATCGCGCCCAACCTGGCGGGACAGGCGATCTATGCCAGCCTGGCGATCAGTCTGCTGATCCTGGCCTCGGCGGCCGAGGAGCTGCTGTTCCGAGGCTGGCTGCTGAAGCAGACCGCCGCCTATATCCGCAATCCGCTGGCGCTGATGGGCCTGAACGGCCTGCTGTTCGCGGCTATCCATCTGGACCCCAATCTCGACGCCTTCCTGGTGCGGATGGCGATGGGCGCGGGCCTGACCTGGATGGCGTTGCGTCTGGGCGGCATCGAGCTGGGCATTGGCGCCCATGCGGCCAACAACGCCATCATCGTCCTGCTGGTCCGGCCGATGACCGCCCAGCCCGACGCCCCGCACGAGTTCAAGGCGGGCCTGATCGCCAGCGCGCTGGTGCTGCTGGCCGGCTTCATCGGCGTGGCCGAGCTGTCGCTGCGCTGGCCGGCCCTGCGCCGCTGGACCGGCGCGCAGGCTGCGGCCGCTTAGCGCTTCGGACCGCGCGGAGCCGGACCCCGTCCACCGGCGCCGCCGGTCGGGCGCGGACCGGGGCGAGCGCCGCTGGGCTTGCCGGGTTTTTCCGCCATGCGGCGTGCGGCGCCGTCTGCCGGCTTCGCGCCTGGGCGAGCCCCCTTGGCGGGCGCGGCCGGCTTGCCGCGGGCGGCGGGTTTTCCGATGTCGATGAACTTGCTCTCGATCGACTTGGCCGCGCGCTTGGGCTTGGACGGGGTAGCGCCCTTGCTGGCGCCCTTGGCCGGCGCGTGGGGCGAGACCTTCTTCTTCGGCTTGGCCCAGCCGGCCTTGTAGACCGGCTTCTCGGACTTTTCGGGGACGTCGATCACGCCCGTCCGGTCGGCGCGGGGGGCGCCGCGGCGCTGCAGATCGCCGCCGCCTTCGGTGCCGGGCGCGCGGGTCGCATTGGCGATGCCGCCGAACTTGGGGCGATCGCCGGTCGGCATGTTCTCTTCGGAGACGATGCCTTCCATCAGTTCACGGATCACACGCGGGCCGACCTCCTCGATCTGGCCGGCTTCCAGCGGGCCCAGCGCGAACGGGCCGTAGGACATCCGGATCAGGCGGTTGACCTTCAGGCCCAGCGCTTCCAGCACGCGGCGGACTTCACGGTTCTTGCCTTCCGACAGGCTGACCGTGATCCAGATGTTCTTGCCGCCGCCGGCCTTCTCGTGGGCCTTGTCGATCTTGGCCTCGATCGAACCGTACTTGACGCCCTCGACGGTGATGCCGTCCTTCAGCGTGTCCAGCTTGGCCTGTGTGGTGTCGCCGAAGGCGCGGGCGCGATAGCGGCGGACCCAGGCGTTGCTGGGGGTCTCCAGCGCCCGCGACAGCTCGCCGTCGTTGGTCAGCAGCAGCAGGCCTTCGGAGTTCAAGTCCAGGCGGCCGACCGAGATCAGGCGCGGCAGGTCCTTGGGCAGCGAGCCGAACACGGTCGGCCGGCCCTTGGGGTCGTTGTGGGTGGTCATCAGCCCGGTGGGCTTGTGATAGCGGAAGATCCGGGTCGGCTCACGCTCTGCCACCAGCTGGCCGTCGACGGTGAGGAAGTCGCCGGGCGCGACCTTGACCGCCGGGGTGGTCAGCACCTTGCCGTTGATCGCCACGCGGCCGGCCTCGATCAGTCGCTCGACCTCGCGCCGCGAGGCCACGCCGGCTCGAGCCAGGGCCTTGGCGACCCGCTCGCCGGGACCGCCGTCCAGCTCGCCGTCTTGACCCTCGAGTTCAGGCTCGTACAGGGGATCGTGTGGCTTGGTCATTTCGGCGTCCTTCTCGGGCTGGGCGCATCTCTCGATGGGCGTTCAACTGCTAATGCACACTGATCCGGCTGACGATCAAGACGAAGCGATGATGCGCTTGGCGCTGGACGCCGCCCGGGCGGCCGCCGATGCCGGCGAGACTCCGGTTGGCGCGGTGATCCTGGATCCCCGGACCGGCGAGGTTATCGCTGCGGCCGGCAACGGTCCGATCGCCGCCCACGACCCCACCGCCCACGCCGAGATCGCGGTCATGCGCCTGGCCGCCGCCAAGCTGGAGAACTATCGGCTGACGGACCTGACCCTGGTGGTGACGTTGGAGCCCTGCGCCATGTGCGCCGGCGCGATCAGCCACGCGCGGATTGGCCGGGTGGTGTTCGGGGCCGAGGATCCCAAGGGCGGGGCGGTGGTGCATGGCCCGCGGTTCTTCGCCCAGCCCACCTGCCACTGGCGGCCGGAGGTCACCGGCGGCGTGCTGGCCGACGAGAGCGCCGAATTGCTGCGAGGGTTCTTCCGAGCGCGGCGCAAGAAGCCTAGCTGATCAGGGCCGAGCCCAGCAGGACCTTCGAGCCGGGCTTGCCCAGCACCTGGTCGGCGGCCTTCTGCAGCTCGCGCGAGACGTGGTCGATGTCTGGGGCCGCGCCGCCGCGCAAGCCCGCGCAATAGACCATCAGCGTCTGGGCGAAGGCGGCCCGCAGGCGCGGCGTCGAGGCCTGGGCGCGCTTCATCAGCGTGGCGTCCTTGACCTCCAGGCCCGTCTCCACGGTCATCACGCCCCGGCGACCGTCGCGGCGCAGGACCACGGCGTTGATCGGGTCCAGCTGGAAATACGTGACCGCCTTGTCCTCCTTCTTCTCCGCGCTGGCGAGCGCAGGCGTCGCGCCCAGAGCGGCGACAAGAAGGAGCGGCAGGAGGAGAGCGCGGCGTTGCATGCCCTCTTGCTACCGCAGCGTGGTTGACGTCCTCTTTACATCTGCAAGCGCACACAGAGGCGTTAATCGAGATTCGACGCCGCTTATCGTCGCGGCGCCCGTTGCAGGAGGCAGACCTTGGGCCGCTTCTCCCCCAAATCCCTCGACCTGGACGGCAAGGTGATCCTGATCACCGGCGGCACGGGCTCGTTCGGCCGCCGTTTCATCGAGACGGTGCTGCGCCGCTATGATCCGCGCAAGGTCATCGTCTATTCGCGCGACGAGCTGAAGCAGAGCGACATGCAGATCGAGCTGCGCGAGCAGTTCGACGAAAAGACCGTCGGCAAGCTGCGGTTCTTCCTGGGTGATGTCCGCGACCGCGAGCGCCTGACCCTGGCCCTGCGCGGCGTCGACATCGTCATCCACGCCGCGGCCCTGAAACAGGTGCCGGCCGCCGAATACAATCCGTCGGAGTGCATCCACACCAACGTGTTGGGCGCCGAGAACGTCGTCTGGGCCAGCCTGAACAATGGCGTGAAGCAGGTCGTGGCCCTGTCGACAGACAAGGCCTGCAACCCGACCAACCTCTATGGCGCGACCAAGCTGGCCTCGGACAAGACCTTCGTGGCGGCCAACAATCTGTCGGGCGACATCGGCACCCGCTTCTGCGTGGTGCGCTACGGCAATGTGGTGGGTTCGCGCGGCAGCGTCGTGCCGCTGTATCGCCGCCTGCTGAGCCAGGGCGCGACCGAGCTGCCGGTCACCGACCCGCGCATGACCCGCTTCTGGATCACCCTGAACGAGGGCGTCGACTTCGTGCTGTCGTCCCTGACCATGATGCGCGGCGGCGAGATCTTCGTGCCCAAGATCCCGTCGATGGCCATGCCGGATCTCGTCAAGGCGATGTCGGCCGACGCGGCCATGAAGGTGGTCGGCATCCGCCCCGGCGAGAAGCTGCACGAGATCATGATCAGCGCCGACGACGCTCGCTCGACCGTCGAGTTCGAGGACCGCTTCGCCATCGAGCCCAACTTCGCCGAGTTCGGCCGCACGCCCTATGGCGCGGTCGACGGCGCCAAGCCGGTGCCCGAGGACTTCTCGTACAGCAGCGACAATAACCACGACTGGCTCTCGCCCGATGGTCTGCTGGCCATGCTGGAGGAGAAGGCCGCGCGATGAGCGGCTTCCTGCCCTACGGTCGCCAGACGATCGAGGACGACGACATCGCCGCCGTGACCGAGGCGCTGCGCGGCGACTTCCTGACGACGGGCCCGACGGTTGAGGCGTTCGAGACCGCCTTCGCCGCCAAGGTCGGCGCGCAACACGCCATCGCCGTGTCGAACGGCACGGCCACCCTGCATCTGGCGATGATGTCGCTGGGCGTGGGTGAGGGCGATGTCTGCATCGCGCCCTCGGTCACCTTTCTGGCCACCGCCAACTGCGCTCGCTACGTCGGAGCCGAAGCCGTGTTCGCCGATGTCGACCCCGACAGCGGCCTGATGACCCCCGACACCCTGGCCCGCGCTTTGTCCCGGGTCGGCGACAAGCGGGTCAAGGCCGTGTTGCCGGTGCATCTGCGCGGCGACGTTTGCGACCTGCCGGCGCTGAAAGCCATGGCCAGCGCCGCCGGGGCTGTGCTGGTTGAGGACGCCCCCCACGCCCTGGGCTCCATCGGGACTTTTGGCGGCGTCGAGCATCCGGTCGGCGACGGCGCCTATTCCAGCTTCGCCAGCTTCTCGTTCCACCCGGTCAAGACGCTGGCTACGGGCGAGGGCGGCATGCTGACCACCAACGACGCCGAGCTGGCGGCCCGAGCTCGGCTGCTGCGCTCGCACGGCATGGTCCGGCCCGCCGGCGGCGATCCCTGGTGGTACGAGATGCCGGAGCTGGGCTTCAACTACCGCATCCCCGACATCCTGTGCGCCCTGGGCCTGTCGCAGCTGGCCAAGCTGGACCGTTTCGTCGCCCGGCGTCGTGCGTTGACGGCGCTCTATGCCGAGCGGCTGGCCGAGCGCTGCCCGCGCGTGCGTCTGGCGCAGAGCCCGGCCCACTCGAACCCGGCTCTGCACCTCTTGACCGTGCTGATCGATTTCGAGGCCGAAGGCCTGTCGCGCCGCACCGTGGTCGACAGCCTTAAAAGCCAGGGGATCGGGACGCAGGTTCACTACATCCCGGTCCACCGCCAGCCCTACTACGTCAACCGCCAGGGCCTGGCGGACCTGCCCGGCGCCGACGCCTGGTACAAGCGCTGCCTGACGCTGCCGCTGTTCCCGGCCATGGCGGACGGCGACGTCGAGCGGGTCGTCGACGCCCTGGCGGCGATCCTGGGTTAAGGCTCACCACGCTTTCGCCCCTACCCGATTGTCGAGCTGGGCGCGCAGGTTGCCCAGCCCCAGCCGGGTGATCCGGTAGGGGCCGCCCTCCTGGCTGGCGATCAGCCGTTTCTTCTTGAGAGACTGGAAGACGCCGACATTGCAGTCGGTCAGCGCCCAGCCGTCGCGGGTGATGCAGTCGGCCGAGAGGATGCGGCCCTTCTCGTCACGTTCGAGTTCGATCCGGCCGCCTTGGGCCAGAGCATGCAGCGTGCGTTGCTGCGGTTTGGAGATGTTCAAGGGAATGTCCGAGAGATCGAGGCGCGTAATCGCGTCCGCCGGGTCTCTTCGAGACCCATCTCTATTCGAGAACGGGCGTGACGAGGCACGCCCGCGGCGAACGCGGGCGGATAACGGGCCTACTGACTTTCGAACCGAGGTCCGGAGCCTGTTAGGCCCGCGCCTCGCGCACAATCTCTGACATAAACCACTCTTGAGGTTTGATTTTCACAGGATAGCGGTGGTTTCGCCGCCTGCAACCCTCTCCCACAACACCGTTTCCCCGGCTTTCGCCGGGAAAACGTTTGGGGGGTTACGGCGCCTTGCTGACGCTGTTGTCGACGCCGTTCATCCGCACCTGGGGCGGGCGCGACGCGCGCCAGCGGACGGTCTGATCCGTCCCGGTCACCACCACCGGCGCGCCCGGCGCCAGGTCGATCATCACCTTGTTGTCCGTGCCGTTCAGCTTGAGGCTGGCGCAATTGCCGGTGAAGGTCAGGTTGTGCTCGGTTCCATCGACGACGACATCGCGCCCACCGCACGCGACAGTGCTGCCTTGGCCGACACCGACGATGTGGATCGGCTCCTTGGCCTGACCGGCAAGACCGGCGACCAGCGCAAGCAGGGTAACGGAGATCATGGGGGGCGTTTCCTCGTGACGAACCTTGGGCGCAAAACGCTTCGGCGCCTGAAAAGCTCCACCTTAAGTTCAGGGCGCGCTGTGAGCGCCTCGGAGCACTGTCCACCGCACTCGCAGCCTACGCAACGATCGCTCGCATCGCCGCTTCTCTCCGCGCGAACAGTTCAACGTCGCCTAGCCACCCTAGTCAGGCGTTATCGCGGAGCAGTGGACTAACGATAGATTTGAGCAGCGGCTCCAGTTGCAGCCTCGCGGTTTCGTTCGCACCACTCGAAGAACGCCGCGTTCATTCCGCTATCTGCCGCTCGATCCGCCGCCCTTTGCCAGGCTGCATCTGGGTTTTCGCTGAGCAGTGCAAGGAAGCTCACAGAAGGTTCGTAGGTGAAAACCCAAGCCTGCTCATCCTTCAGATAGTTCAAGTAGTCGGCGGGGGCTCCTTGCAACGGCCGGAGCATCATCTCCGCCGCATCCGCCGACGCCCACCAAGAGGCAGCGCGCGAGGCCGTAGAGCCGTGGAGCAGCGAAGGAGGTGACATAGGGTCATCGACGACAGGAACCTCAACGGAGACCAGTGCAATCGGGGCCTGTCTGGAAACCCCCGGCCATTTCTCGCTTAGCGCCGCGTGTATGATTTTATCGAAGGCTCGGTGCCGCAGGCTCACTGAGCCTTGGCAACGAACCAGCGCCTGTCCGACGAAGTCGAAGCTGAAATCTATCGCCCACCCATCAGACTGAGAGACAAACCGGGACTTTCCCGCCGACTTCAGATTTCTCTCCGAACCTCCGGCTGCCCAGCTCTCCTGAAAAGCGCGCTTAGCAGCTGCGAGGTCTGTCAGTTCCGTTTCCATAACTGCCGAGCTTACCCCCGCAATGTCAGGGTTCCACCCTTAGCGGACGTCCAGCGCGGTGCGCCCTCTGAGGCGCGCTCAGGATGAGGTATTCAGTGCAATAGAGTCCTCATCCTGAGGTGTGAGCCGAAGGCGAGCCTCGAAGGACGCAGGGCCTGTCCGCAGCCCCCGAACAAGTCGCGGGATGGCGAAGGCGTCAGGTTCTTCGTCTACTTCTTCACCTTGGCCGGCGTCGTCTGGCTGGTCTTCACCGGGGCGCCTTGCTGGCGGGCTTCGCTGACCAGGCCGGCGCAGTCGGCGTCCTTGGCTTCGCCGGTGGTGATGAAGGGCAGGAGGGCGGCCAGCGGGTTGACCAGCGAGCCGAGGGCCGCGGCGATGCCGCCCTGGCCGACGGCCTTGCTGGCGTCCAGGCCGATCTTGGGGGCCATGAACGGGCCCTCGATGGTGATCGGCACGAACAGGCGCAGCAGGCGCGGCTTCTTGCTGTCGCCCTCGATGCGGAAGTTCATCCGCTCGGTGTCCAGATTGATCGTGCCGCGCCCCCTGGCCAGGACCACGCCGGTGTCGGCGACGATCTGGTTTGAGGTCATGACGCCGTTCTTGACGTCAAAATCGGCGATCGCACAACGAACGGGCGTCTCCTTTTCGCTCTTGGACAGCAGCAGGATCAGGCCCTTGGAGGCGTTGACGCCCAGCAGCTCGGCGAAGGCCTGACGGATCTGGCCACGCGGCGACACCACCGTCACCGAACCGTTGGCCGAGGCGGCGGCGCGGTGGACGCTGTTGCCCGTGCCGGTCAGCTTGGCGCGGGCCATGACGGGACCCTCGATGGCGCGCTTGCCGTCGCTCATGATCGGGATGAAATCCTCGAGACGGGCGTTGGTCAGACGCACGTCCAGATCGGTCTTCGGCACGGCCGGGTTGGCGTCCAGCCGCACTTTCCCCTTCAGGTCGCCGTGCGAGAAGGTGAAGGCGATCGGGTCCAGGTTCAGCACGCCCTTGTCCAGGGTCAGGTCCAGGCTGACCTTGCGCAGCGGTAGGTTTGGGGCGTTCACGGTGTCGGCGCGGTAGCTGACCTTGGCGTCCATGGCCCGTACGCGGTCGACCTGCAGGGTGGCGTCGGGCAGCAGGCGCTGAGTGGCGTCGCGCTGGCGGGCCTCGACCTTCTGGCCGGCCGAGGCGGTCTCGCCCTTGCCGGTCGCGGGGGCCGCACCGACCAGGCTGCCCAGGTCGTCGAAGTCCAGGCGGCGCGAGCGCAGATCGGCTTCCAGGTAGGGACGCTCGCGGCCGGTCAGCACGAACAGGTCGCCGCGGATGTCGCTGTCGCCGATGCGGCCCGACAGCTTTTCAAAGTCGAAGCGCTGGCCTTTGCGCACCAGCTTGCCCGTGACCTTGTAGGGCGGGGTGTTGGGCAGGGTCAGGCCGATCAGGTCGTGCAGGCGGTTCAGGTCGGCGCCGGCGATGCTGAGCTGGGTCTCGAACCGGCCCAGGTCGAACGGTCGGGTGATGCTGCCGTTGGCGGTGATGCGGGTCGAGCCGGCGCGGACGTCGGCGTCGAACGGATAGGGACGGTCGGGCGTGATGTTCAGCAACGGGCCGCCGGTGACCTGGGCCACGAAGCCCGAACGGTTCAGGCTGCCCTTGCCCTCCAGCACGAAACGGCCGCCGCGCTCCCCGGCCCGTTCCTGGGCGTTCACCGAGCCGACGAACAGCGCGCCGCCGACGCGGTCGTCGACGCGCAGCTTGCCATCATTGATCACGAAGCGCTGGATGGCCGGCAGCTTCAGCGGCTTGGCGTCCTTGCGCGGCGCGCCGAACGTCCAGTTGGCCTTGCCGTCCTTGGCGCGCAGCAGGCGCACGTCGGGCTTGTCGACCACCAGGAACGGCAGGATGACCTGGCCGCGCAGCAGCGGCAGCACCTTGACCTGCACGGCGATGCGCTGGAGCTGGACCATCTGGCCCGCATCCTTGTCGACGGACTTGGCCCAGGCCGGCTGGCCGATGCGGATGCCGTACGCCTCGACCTTGGGCGAGAACGACCAGGGATGGACGCGCAGGTCGCCGGCGATGACCACTTCGCGCTGCAGCTGGGCCGAGGCGAAGCGGCCGATCGGCCCGCGCAGCCAGTTCCAGTCGAAGATCACCAGGAAGATGATGATCGCTGCGACCAAGGCCAGGGCCGAGCCGATGCCGATCTTGGCGCTACGCGACAGCCCGCGGAAAGGGTTCCGCGGGGGCTTGGGCCCAGGGCTGGGCGCGGTGGTGGCGTCGGCGGTCGACAGGATCGTGGCTCCGGTTGAACCCACACAACGCGTGAGCCCAGCGATCCTGTTCCATTTCGAAGCGGCTGAGTGGTCCTAGTAGACCAGCCCGATGCTGCTGACGGCCGCGGCCGCCACGACGAACACGGCGATGGCCACGAGTTCGTAGGCCTTGAAGAGCGGTCGGCTCGGTGTGCGCATGATGATAGTTCCCCCAGTCCCATTTTGGTGCAAGTCCCCGCATCCGGCGCAAGGGCGGCGCCACCCGGAATGGGTTAGGGCAGCTTTCCGGGCCAGACGAGGTAGCCGTAGGCGTCTCGTCCGGCGGCGGCATAGCCGTAAGACACGGGCGCATAGGACGGCGGATACTGGGTGACGGGGCCCCCACGGCCCATGTCGTATCGGTCGTCATAGCTGCGCTCGCGCAGGTCTTGGTCTTGGTAGGCGTACTGTTGGTCGTAGCCGTAGGGCGACGGGCCATATCCGTAGCGGGGGTCGTGCCGCTCGCTGTAGCGATCGGCTGTTTCCACGCCAAGCGGCTGGCCGCTCCACTGGTGTTGACCCTGGTTGTCGCATTCGACGCGGTCCCAGCGATAGGCGCCGCCCGGACCGGTGACCCGACGAACCACGCAGTCGCCGGGGCCGGAATTGGCCGGCAGCAGCTGCGGATCCAGCGGTAGTCCGCCCTGATGCGGTCCAGCCACGACGGGCGCGGCCGCGAGGGCGGCGCTGGCGAAGGCGAGGGCGGCAAACAGGCGAACGGTCATGGGCGGAACTCCGTAACGATCTTAACAAACCACTAACGCGCCGGGGCCCGGCATGATTTCACCCCTCACGCGAGCTTGGCCGTGACGGGCGGCCCTTTTCCTCCGCGACTAGTCCGGCTAGCGTCGGGTCAAACGAATGTTTGAGGGGGGCGGAGATGGCGATCGAGGCGGTGATCTGGGATTTCGGCGGGGTGTTCACGACCTCGCCGTTCGAGGCTTTCCGGCGCTACGAGACACAAGCGGGCCTGCCCAAGGACTTCATCCGCACGGTCAACGCCACGGATCCCGACACCAACGCCTGGGCGAAGTTCGAACGGGCCGAGATCGATGCGGCGGCCTTCGACGGGCTGTTCCTGGAGGAAGCCACGCGCCTTGGCCATGCGGTGCGCGGCGCCGAGGTCCTGCCGCTGCTCTATGGCGACCTGCGGCCGCGGGTGACGGACGCGCTGAAGGCCTGCAAGGTCCGGTTCAAGGTCGGTTGCATCACCAACAACGTCCCGACCGGCCACGGACCCGGCATGGCCCAGAGCGCGCAGAAGGCCCTGGCCGTGGGCGAGATCATGGCCCTGTTCGACGCGGTGATCGAAAGCTCCAAGGCGGGGGTGCGCAAGCCCGACCCGCGCATCTACCAGATGATGTGCGAGCTCCTGGGCGTCGCGCCGGAGGCCTGCATCTACCTCGACGACCTGGGGATCAACTGCAAGCCGGCGGCGGCCTTGGGCATGAAGGCCATCAAGGTCTCCAGCGAAGATCAGCTGCTCTCCGATCTCGCAGAAGCGACCGGCTTGGCGTTCTGAGATGGACAGGGCCGTCTGAAGAATTCAAACTCCCGTTTGAATTATAATCGGGAGGACGCCCAATGGCGCACAGCACAGGCCGGGTCGCCGGCAAGAAGGCCTTCATCACCGGCGGGGCCCAGGGTCTGGGCGCGGCGGCCGGGCGGATGCTGGCCAGTCAGGGCGCCAAGGTCGCTCTGGCCGACCTCAACCTGGCCGGGGCGCAGGCCGTGGCCGACGAGATCAACGCCGCCCACGGCGCCGGCACGGCTTTCGCCTTCCAGCTGGACGTCACCCAGGAAGACCAGTGGATCGACGTGCTGGAGAAGGCCGCGGAGGCGATGGGCGGCCTGTCGGTGCTGGTCAATAACGCCGGCATCGGCGGCGACGGGCCGATCGAGAGCCTGGATTTCGACCTCTGGAAAAAGGTCATGTCGGTCAATGTCGACTCGGTGTTCCTGGGCGCCAAGCACGCCCTGACCCACATGCGGGCCCATCAGCCGGGCTCGATCATCAATCTGAGCTCGATCGCCGGCCTGATCGCCAACGGCAATTCGCCCGCCTACAACGCCTCGAAGGCGGCGGTCTGGCTGCTCAGCAAGAACATCGCGCTGTACTGCGCCAAGATGAAGCTCGACATCCGCTCGAACTCGATCCACCCGACCTTTATCGACACGCCGATCCTGGACGGTTTCTCGGCGCGGTTCGGCAAGGAAGAGGCCTTCGCCAAGCTGGCGCGCCAGGTGCCGCTGGGCCGTATCGGCGAACCGAACGACATCGCCAATGCCGTGCTCTACCTCGCCAGCGACGAGAGCAAGTTCATGACCGGCGCCGAGATCAAGGTCGACGGCGGCATCTCGGCGATGTGAGGACAGAAGCGCCCGCGCGCAGCGCGGGCGCGACCTCATCGCCTACCGCGGCGCGCGCTTGGCCAGGATGCGCTGCAAGGTCCGGCGGTGCATGTTCAGCCGGCGCGCGGTTTCCGACACGTTGTGGCCGCACATCTCGTAGACGCGCTGGATGTGTTCCCAGCGAACGCGGTCGGCGCTCATCGGGTTTTCCGGCGGGGCCGGGGCGTCGCCCTTGGCCGCCAGCAGGGCTCGAGCCACGTCGTCGGCGTCGGCCGGCTTGGAGAGGTAGTCGACCACCCCGGCCTTCACCGCCGCCACGGCGGTGGCGATGTTGCCGTAGCCGGTCAGCATGATGACCTTGGCGTCGGGGCGCGTGTCGCGGACCGCCTCGACCACCTTCAGGCCTGAACCGTCTTCCAGGCGCATGTCCAGCACGGCGTGCGCCGGCGCATGGCTGCGCAGGATGGTCAGGGCCTCGGCCACCGAAGCGGCCAGGGTGACCTCGAAGCCGCGCTGTTCCAGCGCGCGTCCCAATCGGGTCCGCAACGGACCGTCGTCGTCCAACAGAAGCAGAGTTTTGTCGGGCAACGCCGCGACCAGCTCGCCGATATCCGCCATGAAGTCAGCCCCTCCCCGGGCCAATACTCGATAGGCCAAATAACAACCTATACTTTCCTGCCTTCACGAGAGACTGCAAGCCCCTTTGCGTGTCGTCGTGATCACACCCCGATATATCCGGGAGCTTCTAAGGCAGGTCGAGGCCAGCGCGCCGAAACCACGGCGCCGCCGCGACGTCCGTTACGGAAATCCACGGTCGCGCCTGTTCGTTCCAGCAAAGTCTTCGCGATAAAGAATCCCAGGCCCATGCCGATGTGCCCGGTGCGCGATCCTTCCGCGCCCGGACGGGTCGTCACATAGGGCTCGCCCAGCTTGGCCAGCACCTCGGGCGAGAAGCCGGGACCGTCGTCGCGGGCTTCGATCACGACGTAGCGGGCGTCGAAGCGGGCGATGACGATCACCTCGCTGCGGGCGAAGTCGACCGCGTTCTCGACGATCGAGGTCATGGCGTGAATGATCTCGGGCCGGCGCCAGATGTCGGGGGCGGTGTCGCCCGACGGGCCGTTGACCACGGCCTCGACGCGAATGCCGTGCACCAGGTGCGGCTCGATGACGTCCTGGACCAGCTGCACCAGGCTCATGCGCTCGTGCACGGCGTCCTTGGCCTCGGGCATCTCGGTCAGGCGGGCCAGGATCTCGCGGCAGCGGACGGCCTGGCCGATCAGCAGTTCGGCGTCCTCGCGGATTTCCTCGCTGACGGCGTTGCGGGCCATCTCGCGCGAGACGACCGCGATCGTCGCCAGCGGCGTGCCCAGTTCATGCGCCGCCGCCGCCGCGAGGGCGCCTAGCGCCGACAGCCGCTGTTCGCGGGCCAGCACGGTTTCGGTGACGTTGAGCGCCAGCTCCATGCGGGCCGACTCGCTGGCCGCCTGCCAAGCATAGGCCGCCGTCAGGATAATGCCGATGATCCGCGCCGTGACGATGATGCCCAGCATCAGCGGGCTGGGCGTGTAGTGCAGCGGGGCGCCCTCGATGGTCGGCAGCGGCATGTGGAACAGCGCCAGGGCGATTGACGAGGCGATGGCCAGCGCCCCCAGGCCGATCGCATAGCGGGCCGGCAGCGTGGCCGCGGCCAGGGTCACCGGCGCGATCAGCAAGAGCGAGAAGGGATTGAGCGCGCCGCCTGTCAGATAGAGCAGGCCCGAAAGCTGGAGGATGTCGAAGGCGATCTGGGCGGTGGCCTCGCCGTCACGGGCCAGTCGCTGACCGCTGGAGGCCAGGCCCAGCAGCACGTTCAGCCAGGCCGAGAGGGCGATCAGGGTGAAGCACAGCGCCCAGGGCACATGCAGCTTGAGGCCAAGACCCGCCACCATCAGGACGGCGGTCTGACCCACCACCCACAACCAGCGTTGCGCCAGAAGGGTGCGAACCCGCAGGCGACCCCGGCGCAGCCCGGGAGCCATCCAGGACCAGCCGTCGTCTTGCGCAGGGTCTTCGCCCGGCTTATCGAGCCCCCTGTGACGTGGGTCGTCGGGCGCTCCAGCAAACGATGCGTCAGCCATGGTCGCAGGATTGTCCAGAATTTCCCGCCTGGCGAGCGCAAAAGGCTGGGCGAGCGTAAAAGGATGAAATGCACATGCCGCGTCACCGCCTTTTCCTGATCCTGGCCTGCCTTGTCGGCTTCGTCGTCGTGGGCGGCCTGGCCTGGCGCGCCGGCGTGTTCAAGAGCCAGGCGCCGGCCGCTGTCGGCGGGCCGTTCCAGCTGGTCAATCAGGATGGCGTCCCCACGACCGAGAAGGCGTTGAAGGGGAAATGGAGCGCGGTGTTCTTTGGTTTCACCTATTGCCCGGATGTCTGCCCCGGGACCTTGCAAGGTCTGTCGGCCGCCACCGACATCCTGGGTCCGAACAAGGCCAAGGATCTGCAGATCGTCTTCATCTCGATCGATCCGGCCCGCGACACGCCTGAGCAGATGAAGACCTATCTGTCGGCCGACTACGTGCTCCGGTCCACGATCGGCCTGACCGGCACGCAGGACCAGACCGACGCCGCGGCCAAGACCTACAAGGTCTACTACGCCAAGGTCGGCGCCGGCCCCGGCTACACCATGGATCACTCGACGGCGATCTACCTGATGGACCCCAAGGGCCGCTTCAAGACGGTGATCCCCTACAACCTGCCCCCGGCCGACATCGCCCGGCGCATCGACGACGCGATGCGCGAGGGGTGAGGCGAGGGCAGCTTACGCCCGCAGCGTCTCGATCACGGCCCTGAGGCCCGCCGACAGATATTTGCGCGTCGGATAATAGAGGTACAGCCAGTCCTCGGGCGGGCACCAGGGCTCCAGGCAGCGCACCAGCCGCCCGGCGCGAACATGGTCCTCGACCCGATGTTCCCAGACATAGGCCAGGCCCGCCCCCGCCAGCGCACCGGCGATCAGCAGGTCATGATCGTCCGAGCCGAAGGGGCCCTCCGGCTGGAACGCGATGTCCCGGCCCTGGTGCGCGAACGTCCACGGGTAGCGCACGCCGCTGGGATAGAGGTTCTGGAAGCAGACATGGCTCTTCAGGTCGCCCGGGACATGGGGCGCCGGAGCCTCGGCGAAATAGGCGGGTGAGCCCACCAGTGCAAAGCGCAGTCGCGGATTGATCCGCACCGCCGTCATGCCGTCGCGCAGGCTCTCGCCCAACCTGACGCCGGCGTCGAACCCTTCCTCCACGATGTCGACCAGACGGTCGGTGGCGATCACCTCCAGCTGAAGGTGTGGATGCGCGCGGGCCAGTCGGCCGACGGCCGGTCCCAGTACGAACGACGCGATCGAGATCGGCGCGTTGATCCGAACCTTGCCGAAAGGCGTGTCGCGGAACTGGTTCAGGCCGTCCATCGCCGAACTGATGTCGTCGAAGGCTGGCGACAGGCGCGACAGCAGCATGGCTCCAGCGTCGGTCAGCGAGACGCTGCGGGTGGTGCGGTTCAGCAGGCGGAGGCCCACTCGCGCTTCCAGGTTGGTGACGGCGTGGCTGATGGCCGAGGCCGTGACCCCGCGCTCCTCGCCGGCGCGGCGGAAGCTGCGATGACGCGCGACTGCGTCGAACGCGGCCAACTCTGAGAGGTCGGTCGCCCTCATTCCTGAATTTCACTCAGCATTGATCGGATAATTTCCAATCTAATCGGCAAGATCGATCGGCGCAATTCTCCTCCTCACAGACGGGCGGCGCTGATGCGGCTCGGGCAGAAACGGAGAGGAGACCTTGATGCTCACCCTGAACCAGGCCCAGGCCGCGATCGCCGCCGGCCACGACCACGCCATCCAGATCGGCGTGCCGGTCAATATCGCCATCCTCGACGCCGGGGCGCATCTGAAGGCGTTCGGCGGCATGGACGAAGCCGTGCTGGGCTCGATCGACGTCGCCGTCGGCAAGGCCCGCACCGCGGCTCTGTTCGGCATCACCAGCGAAGCCGTCTGGGAATACTGCAAGCCCGGCGCGCCAGCTCCCGGCCTGGAGCGCAGCAACGGCGGCCTGATGACCTTCCCCGGCGGCGCGCCGCTGCGCGACCTGGTCGGCCGACTGCTGGGCGCGGTCGGGGTGTCCGGCGGCAGCCCTGACCAGGACGCCGAGATCGCCCGCGTCGCCGCGGCGACCCTCAACGGCTGACCTCTTTCCCCACCCCTGAACGTCAAACCCAATCCAGAAGGAACACGACCATGACCACCCAGAAAACCATCCTGATCACCGGCGCGGCCGGCGGCTTCGGCAAGGGCGCCGCGATCGGCATGGCCAAGAACGGCCACAACGTCATCGCCACCGTGCAGGTCTCATCCCAGGTCACCGCCCTGCGCGAGGAGGTCGCCGCCCTGGGTCTTGCCGACAAGATCACCGTCTATCGCCTGGACCTGACCGACCCCTACGACATCCAGCAGGCCATGGGCCTGGACTTCGACATCCTGTGGAACAACGCCGGCATGGGCGAGGCCGGACCGGTCTGGGAGATCCCCGTCGACCTGGTCCGCAAGAACTTCGAGATCAACGTCTTCCTGCCGCTGACCCTGACCCAGGGCGTTGTGCAGAAGTGGGTCCGCGAAGGCTCCAGCCAGGGCAAGAAGGTGGTCTTCACCTCGTCGATGGGCGGGCTGTTCACCCCGGCCAACTGGGGGACCTACGTCTCGACCAAGCACGCCCTGGAATCGGTGGCCGAAGCCATGCAGCAGGAGCTGGCGGCCTACGGGATCAAGATCCAGACGATCAATCCGGGCGCCTACTACACCGGCTACAACGAGACGATGGCCGACAACCCGTTCCGCTGGATGGATGACGGCCGGAACTTCACCAAGCGGGCCGACCTGCGCAAGGGCTTCGACGACTTCTTCGCCACGCCCGAGGGCAAGATGGACGCCCAGGAGATGATCGACCGGATGATCGACATCGTCCCGGCCGACACCGGCAAGTTCCGCAACGTCGTGCCGCAGGTGATCGAGGACATGCTCAAGGATCACCAACTGAAGGCCTGGGACAACCAGATCTAGTCCAGGCCGGCGGCTGGGAAGCGGATGCGCCGCCTCCCAGCCGCGAGCGCCGATCCTGTTTCCACCTCCCCGCGCAAGCGGCGCCATGACGCGGCGCAAAAAGTCAGGAAAGGGTGGACTTTCTTAGGGTTCAGCGTGTTATGTTGCGTTGCAACATCGCGGGTGCGCCATGCTTTACGCTCTCCATGAGGCGGCTTATTACGCCTCCACTCCGATGCGCCTGGCGGCGCTGGCGGCCCGGGACTTCTGGGGATCGCCGCTGAATCCGGCCGCAGACTCGGCCGTCGGCCGGCGCATGCACGCGGGCGCGGATCTCTTCGCCAACATCACCCGCCGCTACGGCAAGCCGCGCTGGAACATCGACACGGTCAAGATCGGTCAGGTCGATGTGCGCGTGCGCCAGAACGTGGTCTGGGAAAGCCCGTGGGCGCGTCTCGTGCAGTTCGACCGCGACATGGCCGACATGCGCCGGGCGGGGAAGTTCTCGCTGGATCCGGCGGTGCTGATCGTCGCGCCGCTTTCGGGCCACTACGCCACCCTGCTGCGCGGCACGGTCGAGGCGTTCCTGCCCGACCACGCGGTGTTCATCGTCGACTGGGTCAACGCCCGCAACGTCTCGGTGCTGGAAGGCCGCTTCGACTTCCACGACTATATCGACCACATCATCCAGATGCTGTCGGTGCTGGGCCCGCGTCCCAATGTCGTGGCCGTCTGCCAGCCCGGTCCGCCGGTTCTGGCCGCCGCCGCCCTGATGGCCGAGCAGAACCATCCTTCGCGTCCGGCCAGCATGACCTTCATGGGCTCGCCGATCGATGCGCGCCTGTCGCCGACCGTGACCAACCAGCTGGCCGAGGAAAAGCCGTTCACCTGGTTCCAGTCGAACATGATCTACACCGTGCCGCCGCCCTATCCGGGCGCGGGCCGGCGCGTCTATCCGGGCTTCGTCCAGCTGGCCAGCTTCATGAGCATGAACGCCGAGCGCCACCAGGAAGCCCACCGCCGCTACTTCAACGATCTGGTGAAGGGCGACGGCGACAGCGCCGACAAGCACCTGGAGTTCTACGACGAATATCTGTCGGTCCTGGACCTGACCGAGGAGTTCTATCTCCAGACCATCGACATCGTCTTCCAGCAGTACCTGCTGCCCAAGGGCGAGCTGACGCATCGCGGGACGCGGGTGAAGCCCGAGGCGATCACCGACATCGGCCTGATGACGGTCGAGGGCGAGAACGACGACATCTCCGGCATCGGCCAGACCCAGGCCGCCCACACCCTGTGCGCCAACATTCCCGACGACCTGAAGCTCGACTATGTCCAGCCCAGCGTCGGCCACTACGGTGTGTTCAACGGTCGCCGCTTCCGCGAAGAGATCTATCCGCGCGTGCGCAAGTTTATCAGGAAGTGCGATCCGCACTTCGAGGAAGAAGCGTAACGTTACGTCCGGCTTGCAGCGGACGGCGGCGCACACGATCTTAGCGCCAGATGTTTGCGCTCAAGGCCCCACGCTTCTCGGATGGTGATCGACTGGAGATCGGCGGCTGGCCCGTCCGCCTGCGGGTGGATGGCCGGGCGCGGCGGATTTCGTTGCGCGTCGACCGGGCCAATTCCGAGATCGTCGCCCTCGCGCCAAATCCCAAGCGCCTGAACGAGGCCGTCGCCTTCGCCCAGGAGAAGTCCGGCTGGATCGCCAAGCAGCTGGCGGCCCTGCCCGAGCGGATGAGCCTCGCCCCCGGCGGGATCCTGCGCCTCAACGACATTCCCTATCGCTTGGAGGCCGCTCCCGGCCGCGCCCGCATCGACGGCGAGCGCATCGTCGCGCCCCACGACGCCAACTGGGGGCTGAAGGTCATCCGCCTGGCCAAGCGCGAGGCGCTGGCCGTGCTGACCGAACGGACCGCCGTCCACGCCGCGGCCCTGAACCGGCCGATGCCGTCGGTGGCGGTGGCCGATCCCAAGGCGCGCTGGGGCTCATGCCGGCCGGCGACGCCGCGAACGCCGGCGGCGATCCGCTACAGCTGGCGGCTGATCCTGGCCCCCGCGGCGGTGGCCGACTATGTCGTCGCCCACGAATGCGCCCACCTGATCGAGGCCAATCACGGTCCGCGCTTCTGGGCGCTGTGCGAAGAGCTGGCCGGCGACCCGACCCCGCACCGCGCCTGGCTGCGGGCGCACGCGGCCGAGCTGCACGCGATCGGGGCCTAGTCCTTAGTAAGGCAGCTGATCCACCGGCGGCGTCGCGCCGGCTGGGGTTTCTGCGGCCGGGCCTTCGGGCGTGGGAGCCGGGTTGATCAGGTCGCCGATCGGGTCCTCGGTCGCCACGGGCGGAGGTTCAACCACGCCGCCGGGGATCGGGGTGGCCTTCAGGCGGGGCAGGGCCGCGGCCATGAAGGTGCGCCAGATCTCGGCGGGCGCGCCGCCGCCGGTCACCCGCTTCATCGGCGTGTTGTCGTCCTTGCCGGTCCAGACGGCGGCCACGAAGCCGCCGGTGTAGCCGACGAACCAGGCGTCCTTGTAGTCGCTGGTGGTGCCGGTCTTGCCGGCCACGTCGTAGCCGGCGACCTTGGCGCGCGCGCCGGTGCCCGAGGCCACGACCTGGCGCATCATCTGGTTCATGTACTGCAGGGCCGGCGAGCCGATCACCGCGGCGCGGGCTTGGCGGTCGACGCTGTGATCGTACAGGACCTTGCCGCTGGCGGTGCGGATGCGCTCGATGCCGTAGCCCTTGGCCAGGAAGCCGCCGTTCGAGAACGGGGCGTAGGCCTGGGCCATCTCCATGGGGCTGACCTCGACCGCGCCGAGCGCCATCGACGGGTCCAGCTGGATCTTACTGGTGATGCCCAGGCGCTTCGCGGTGGCGGCGACGTTGCTGGTGCCGACTTCCGAAGCCAGGCGGGCGGCGACCGTGTTGATCGACTGAGCCAAGGCCGTCTGCAGGGTCATCGGACCCAGGAACTTGTTGGTGTAGTTGCGCGGCTCCCAGTTGCCGATCTTCACCGGCTCGTCGACGACCATGACCGCCGGCGTGCGGCCCTGTTCCATGGCGGTCAGATAGACGAACGGCTTGAAGGCCGAGCCAGCTTGGCGACGGGCGGTGGTGGCGCGGTCGAACTGGCTGTCGGCATAGTCGGCGCCGCCCACGTAAGCGCGGATGCGGCCTTCGCCGTCGATGGCCACCAGGGCCGCCTGCTGCACGCCCTGTTCGCCGTGGCCGTCCACGCCCAGCTTCACGGCGCGCTCGGCCGAGGCCTGGATCGGCAGGTCCATGGTGGTCTCGACCACCAGGTCCTCGGTCGGTTCGCCGACCAGCGAGCGGACCTGGGCGTCGATATAGTCGGTGAAGTACTGGGCGCGCTGGTTGGCCAGGGTGGCCGAGACCTGCACCGGCGTCTTGAACGCCTCGTCGCGCTGCTCGGGCGTGATGGCCTTGATGCGCACCATCTCGTCCAGAACGATGGTGGCGCGACGGGCGGCGCGCTCCTTGGCCGAGACCGGCGAATAGCGGGCCGGGCCCTTCATCATGCCGGCCAGCAGGGCGGCCTCGCCGATGGTCAGCTCCTTGGCGGGCTTGTTGAAATAGCGCTGCGAGGCGGCCTCAATGCCGTAGGCGCCGGCCCCGAAATAGACCCGGTTCATGTAGAGGGCCAGGATCTGGTTCTTGGAGAACTTCAGCTCCAGCCAGACGGCCAGGATCAGCTCCTGGGCCTTGCGGCGGTAGTTCTGGGCCGGGCTCAGGAACAGGTTGCGGGCCAGCTGCTGGGTGATGGTCGAGCCGCCGCGCTGGGGCCCGCCGTCATGGGTCATGTTCCAGGCCAGCGAGCGGATGATGCCCCAAGGGTTGAAGCCGAAGTGATGATAGAACTGGCGGTCCTCGATCGCCACGAAGGCGGCCGGCACGTATTTCGGCAGGGCGTCGATGTCGACCGGCGGCGCATATTGGCTGCCGCGCACGGCCAGCAGGGCGCCCGAGCGGTCCAGATAGTTGATCGAGGGCTGGCGCTTGACGTCGTAAAGCTTGGAGGTGTCGGGCAGGTCGCTGGCGAACACCGCGAAGAAGGCGACGACGAAGATCAGGCCCCAGACGCCCAGAACGGTGCCCCAATAGACCAGGGCCTGGAGCGGGGTGCGTTGCGGCCGAGCCGCCTTGTTCCCGCCGAAGGGTCCGTTCGCCATGGTCGTCCTGTATTCCTACACACCCCGGCGCGCGCCGGTGAAGAGCGTGTCTCGTTTATCCCAAGCCCACACAACGCGCGACAAGATTGACGAGAGGTGAACGAAGCTTAAGGCGCTCTTGTGACGCTTCGGATCCGGCGCCATTGTACTACCTGGAATTGAACTTCGGAAATGGCGAGCACGATGACGCCCTTGGCCGAGACGCGTTCGGCTGCCAAAAGAGCCGCCGTGTACGTTCCTCCCGAATCCCCCGCTCTCGACCACGCCCGCGACGTCCTGCGGCGTACGTTCGGCCATGCCGATTTCCGGGGCATGCAGGCCGGGGTGATCAATGAAATCCTGGCCGGCCACAGCGCCATGGCCGTGCTGCCCACCGGCGGCGGCAAGTCGCTGTGCTACCAGATCCCGTCGCTGATCCGGCCGGGCGTGGGCCTGGTGATCTCGCCGCTGATCGCCCTGATGGCCGACCAGGTCCAAGGCCTGCGCCAGGCGGGCGTGGCGGCCGAGCGGATGGACAGCGCCATCTCGCTGGACGAGCGCGGCGACATCTGGCGGCGCATCGACGCCGGCGAGGTCGACATGCTGTACCTGTCGCCCGAAGGCCTGATGCAGCCGTGGATGCTGGATCGCCTGGCCCGCACGCCGCTGGCCTTGATCGCCGTCGACGAAGCCCACTGCGTCAGCCAGTGGGGCCACGACTTCCGGCCCGAGTACCGGATGATGGGACGGCTGGCCGAGCTGTTCCCCGACGTGCCGCGCCTGGCCGTCACCGCCACCGCCGACGCCCGCACCCGCGACGATATCCGCGCCGAACTGCGCCTGCAGGGCGCGGCCGAGTTCGTCGACAGCTTCGCCCGTCCGGAACTGGCCCTGTCTGCCGAACGCAAGCGCGGCAAGGGCCACGACCGCGTCGTCGAGCTCGTTCTGGAGCGCCCCGGCCGGGCCGGCGTCGTCTATGCCGGCAGCCGCGACTCGACCGAGAAGCTGGCCGAGAAACTGAACGCCGAAGGTATCCCCGCGCTGGCCTATCACGCCGGCCTGGACAAGGCCGTCCGCGCCAAGCGGCTTGAGGACTTTCTCGAGGCCGACGCCGCGGTGATGGTGGCGACGATCGCCTTCGGCATGGGCGTCGACAAGCCCGACGTCCGCTTCGTGATCCATGCCGACCCGCCGGCCGCCATCGAGGCCTATTGGCAGGAGGTCGGCCGCGCTGGCCGCGACGGCCAGCCGGCCGAGGGCATCACTCTGTACGGCTCGGCCGACATGGCCTGGGCCGGTCGCCGGATCGAGACCCGCGAGGCGCCCGACGAGGTCAAGCAGGCCCAGAGCCGCAAGCTGCGTCAGTTCTATTCGATGCTGGAAGGCGTCACCTGCCGCGCCGCCGCCGTCCGCCGCTATTTCGGCGAGGAGGGGGTGGCTCGCTGCGGCGTCTGCGACGTCTGCGTCGCGCCGCCGACCGGGATCGACGCCACCGAGGCCGCGCAAAAGGCCCTCTCGGCCGTGCACCGCATGGGCGGCCGGTTCGGGCGCGGGCGGCTGATCGACCACCTCTTGGGCAAGACCAAGGACGTCACGCCGCAGGAGGCCCAGCTGCCGACCTTCGGCATCGGCCGCGAGTTCAGCCAGCCGGTGTGGCGCGACCTGTTCGACACCCTGATCTTCGAGGGGCTGCTGCGCGAGGACCCCAATGACGGTCGGCCGCTGATCGGCCTGGGCGACGTCGAGGGCGTGCGTCAGGTCTATCGCGGCGAGCGTCGCGTGGCCCTGCGCCAGATGGCCGAGGCGCCCGAGACCGGCCGCGCCACCGGCGCGCGCAAGCGCCGCGAGGGCAAGGCCCTGGCCATCCCGGCCGAGAACCAGGTTCTGTTCGAAGCCCTGCGCGCCTGGCGCCGGGAGGCGGCCCAGGCCCAGCATGTGCCGCCCTATATCATCTTCCACGACGCCACCCTGGCCGAGATCGCCGCGGCCCGTCCGGCCAGTCTGGCGGCTCTGGGCAAGTCCGGCGGCGTGGGTCAAGGCAAGCTGGACCGTTACGGCGAAGCGGTTTTGAAGGTCGTGCGGGAGAACTAAACCGCTCCTTGGGTGTTGGTATCCGGTCAAGCCTAGGAGCCTCCCCCAATGACTGACATCAGCAGCTTCACTCCCGACACCTCGTCAGCAGCCGCCGCGCTGGACGGTGCGAAGACCTCGACCGCCGAAAAGACCAAGCAGGCCAAGGAAGCGGTCAGCAAGGCCGTGAAATCGGCCCGCGACACCGCCACCGAAGTGGCCCAGCAGACCCGCACCTTCGCTTCGGAGAAGGCCAAGGTCGGCGCCGCCTGGACCCGCGACAAGGCCCAGGTCGCCCACCATGCCGCCGAGGAACATCCGGTCGGCGTCGCGCTGGGCGCGTTCGCGATCGGCCTTGGCGTGGGCTTCCTGATCGCGCGGAACCTGGACTAGCGAAACGGCCTCGTCCTCGCCTTCGACAAGCTCGGGGTGAGGGCGACTTCCAAGCCGATGCGTAGAAACCTCTCCCTGAGCGTGTCGAAGGGCGGGGTTTCGATCCCTCAGAGCGCCAGCCGCTCAGCATTCACTCCCGCCGCCCGCAGGGCCGCGAGACGGGCGAACGCCAAGGTCAGGGCCTTGCGGCGGGCCGGCGCCAGCGTCGTCGCCGGGGCCTCCCGCACGACCGCGCCGCCAAAGCCGTCGGCGACGATCAGGCCCGGCTCGTCCGGCAGGACGTCTTCCGGAAAACTAGGCGCGACGGCGAAGTAGAAGGCGTCGCAATAGGGCGCGTACTCGCCCCATTTCCGGTCGACGCGGAAATCTTCCAGCCCGGACTTCACTTCGACGATCAGCACATCCCCTTTGGGACCGAGCGCCATCAAGTCTGCGCGTCGGCCGTTGGGCAGCGTCACCTCGGCCAGCGGCGCATAGCCCAGGTCGACGAGCAGCCGCGCGGCTCCCCGCGTGACGGTCAGGGTCGTTTCCGGTCGGCTCTGGAGCTGGATGATGACGTCCACGCCGTTATCATGTTCCAGCTTTGTTCGCGGGGCAAGCGCAGAACAAGGTTAAATAACCTCCCGGTAAGCGAGCGCGCTTTATCACAACTCCACGGCGACTTATGCGGCTCCTGACGAAACCGGGGTGGGGGTGGGACGTGACGGCGCGGATTGTCATTCTGGCGACGACGATGGCGGCGATCGCCGGGGTTGCGAGCGCGGGACCGCGGGCATCGCCGGCCGCCGCTGTCGAGGGGCCCGAAACCATCGCTTACGGAGCCCTGCGCCCGAGCGGTCTGTCCGCGGCGTCCAGCAGCCGCAACCTGCTGGTCGGCGGCCTCGTCGGGGCCTTGATCGACATGTCGGACGGCAAGCAGATCGTCGCCGACAATGACCTGCCCGATCCTGCTGCGCCCATGGCCCGGGCCCTGGCTTTTGAACTGGCCGACCTGCGCGGCGCCGCGGTCGATGATCGTCCGCTGAACTTGCAGCGCATGAAGGCCGGCGAGATCGCCGCCGAGGGCGGACCTGCCCGTTATGTCGTGGGAACGGTCACGGCTTCGCGCAGCTTCATGTGGCAGTCGCTCGCCTGGAGCCGCTATCGGGTCTACTACTCGGCGGCGCTCAATGTGGTCGACACCCAGACCCGCGAGATCGCGCTGGCCGAGGTCTGCAAGTGGAACTCCGACAAGAACGGAGGCCCCATGCCGGAGGGCGCGCCGACCCGTAACGCGCTGCTGGATGACAGGGCGGCCTTGCTGAAGGCGATCTTCGATAAGGCCGGTCGGGCTTGTCTCGCGCAGTTCTCCGCCAGTCTGCGCAGGTGGTCGCCGCCCGCGGCGGTGCAGCGCCGCGACTTCGCCGTACAGACGACGAAGGCTGCTCCTGTCTCTGTCTTGCCGCCGCCCCCGCGCCAAGCTGACCTGCAGATGGTCGAGCGCGCGCCCGTCCGGCCAGTGATGGCCCAGCCTGCGCCTGTCCGTGCTGAGCTTGTCCCACGCCCTCGGATCGTGGAGGCCGTCGTTCAGAAGCCTGTTGCGCCCGCCGTGATCATGGCCAAGGCCGAGCCGCGTCCCGATCCGGCCCCGGCCTTCGACTATCGCCTGGCGGCCGCCTATCCGGAACGAGCGCCGCTGCCCGGCTTCCTGGTCCGTCCCTAGCCTTTCGGGCAGTCCGTCCGCTTGAGGTCGTAGCGCGCGAAGGCGTTCTCGGCCTTGGCCGTCTTGGCGACGATCGTCCACGACAGGGCCTCGCCTGCAGGGCGCCAGCGGTTGACGAAGCTGGCGTCGGGATAGGCGTAGGCGATGTCGAAACCGTCGGCGGTGGCCGCGCCCGAGCCTATGGCGGTAAAATCGCCGCCGAAGCTGTCGATCCAGAAGCCGGATATGGCGCTCGCCTGGTCGCTCTTCGGCGCGGGGCCCTTGCCGCCGAACACCAGGTGCGCGGCGTAACGGTCCTTGGGATCCGCGACAGCGTGGCTCTTGGCCTCGATCAGGAACATTGTTCCTTCCACAATTGGCTTGGCGGCCAGGGCGATGGTTACGGCCTTGCCCATGACCTCGCCGGTTCCCGCCCAGCAGCCTTCGAGGACGCGCACCTGGCCCGGGATCGGCGCAGGCGGCGGATCGTCCTGCGCCAGCGCCGGCGCGGCGGCCGTCAGGCCAGCGATCAAGATCCAAGACTTCATGACGTCCCCCGACGGCCGTGATTCACCGGAGGTTGTCTAGCCGTCCGGCCAGGGCGCGCGCCAGGGCCTTAAGGCGCGGGCTGCTTCGTCGGTCGCAGCATCGTGACGTCATAGCCCAGCGCCTTGGCGCGGGCGGTCAGGGCGGCGCGGTCGGCGTCGGTCGGCAGCTTGCGCGACAGCAGCCAGAGGTACTTGCCCGAGCCTTCGCCGACGATCGACCAGCTGTAGTCGTCGGCGTGGTCCAGCACCCAGTAGTCGCCGAAGAAGAACGGGCCGAAGAAGCTGACCTTCAGCTTGGCGTTGGTGGTCGTGTCGGCGACCTTGGCCTTGCCTTCGCTGACCTTGACGGGGCCGTCCACCGCGCCCTCGCGGCAGGTGTTGAGCACGCGGATCAGGCCGTCGGGGCGCTTGGAATATTCGGCGGTGACGCCCTCGCAGCCTTCCTCGAACCGCATGTCGTAGCGGGCCACTTCGTACCAGCGGCCGGCGTAGCGATCCAGGTCGACGGCCTTGGCCGGCTGGGGCGGACTGGGGTTGCCGACCGGCCCGGCGACGCAGGCCGACAGGCTGAGAGCCGCGGCCAGGGCGAGCAGAGGCTTCATGCGGGATGCTCCGGATATTCCAGCTTCTGGTAGCCCAGCGCCTTGACCTTCTCGAGGGCGACGGCCTTGGTCGCAGCCGGCAGGTCGGGGGTGCGCGACAGCAGCCAGACATAGTTGCCGCCAGGCGTAGCCATGATGCCCCAGCTGTCGTCGGCGGCGCTGTCGAGGATCCAGTACTCCTGCTTCTTGAGGCCTCCCAGGAAGCTCATCGTGAAGCGGTTGTTCTGGCCGCCGGGCAGGATCTTGCCGCTGGTGCGGAACACCTTCTGCGCGCCGCGTGGCGAGCCGCGATGGCAGACCTGGCGGACCTTGAAGTTGGTCCCCTGGGCCGTGAAGTCCGTCGTCGGCGCCTGGCAGTTTCGCTGGCCGCTGTTGGGCGTGCGGGCGATCTCGTACCAGCGGCCGGAATAGAAGGCGGCGGGCACGGGCTTGGCGGGCGGGGTGGCCGCGGCCCACGCTGCGCCAGCGACGAGGGTCGCAAGAGCGGGCAGGGCGATCGTAGAAAAGCGCATGGGCGAACCTTTGCTAGGTCCGCCCAAACGCCTGTCGGCCAAATGATGTTCCGCCTACTCAGCCGCGATGCTCACCGCACTTGCCGGCCGATCCTTGAAGTTGATGGCCTGCAGATAGCGGATGCCGTCCTCGGCGATGTCGTCGCCGACCATGCGGTCGCCTTCGCTCTTCAGCTCGTTGAGGTCGACATACATGGCGTAGAACGCCTTGGTGCGGTCGGTGATGATGCCCGCGTTCAGCAGCGTCTTGACCAGCACCCGGAAGATGTTGGTCTGCTCCTTCATGCCCTCGCGACGGACATCGTCGGTCATGATCTTCCCGTACTCCTCGACCACCTTGTCGGGGTCCAGGCCGAACTCGGCATAGAGATCCAGCTGCTGGTGCGGCGAGACCAGGTTGAAGAGCAGGGTCTGGAAGCAGTGCGCCGCCCAGTCCTCGATGATCGCATGCTCTTCGGGGGTCAGCTTGGGCACAGTTCGGTCGGCCCAGATCTTCCCGAACTTGTGGTGGAAGGCCTCGTCGGTCATCACCAGCTGCAGCAGCTTCTTGCCGACCGGATCGTTGATCTGGTTGTAAAAGGTGGCGAAGGCGCCCATGGCCAGGCCTTCGACCAGCATCTGCATGCCGATGATCTTCTTGTAGACCTCGGGCGCGCCGATGATCTCGACCAGTAGGGTCTTCAGGGCCGGACCGCACGCGACCGGGCGACCCCAGCGGGTGCTGATATATTTGGCGAAGGCCGTGACGTGGCGGGCTTCCTCGCGGGTCTGGTTGGCCGCGTACTCCTGGGCGCCTTGGTCCTTGAGCACGTGGCACAGGCTGGCCGAGAGGTTCAGCGCGCCTTGCTCGCCGTGCAGGATCGACGAGAAGCTGCGCAGCACCGACTGGTTGATGAACCGGGTGCGGAGCTTGGGATCGCTGAGGTGATTGGAAACGTACTCGGTCGACAGGGCGATCACGAGATCTTCGGGAACCAGCGGCTGGTTCTCCATGTCGAACGGCTCGTCGAAATCGATATAGGTCTTGTCCAGCGGATCCCAGAAGTGGTCGTGGGTGGCCGCGATGATCTTGTCGAAGGCCGACGAGCGGTTGCCGTAGCGGTCGAGTTCGAGCATCGCTTCGAAGTCGTCCGGCGCCACGGCGTCGTACATGGCGTCCTTGGTGATGTTCTTGTCGGTCATGGCGGCGCTCCCTATCGGCCAGTTTGCGTCCATCAACGGGGCCGTCTTGCGCGGGCCTCCGAGCGACCTGAACACTGTCAACTCAACTCTTGACGGTGGTCAAATTAAAAATGACGGAGGCGTCACCTTTGCTGCGCTGCATTAATTCGAGGGCGGAATGAAGATCTTCGTGCTGACCGGGGCCGGAGTGTCGGCCGAGAGCGGCCTGGGCACCTTTCGCGACAAGGACGGGGTGTGGACGCAATACGACCTGAACGAGGTCGCCACGCCGGAGGGCTTCGCGCGCAATCCGGCCCTGGTGCGGGCCTTCTACAACGCCCGTCGCGAGAACCTGGCGGGTGCGGTTGCGAACGCAGCGCACGACGCCCTGGCGAGGCTCGAAGCCGGATTGGCCGCAAGGGGCGGCGCGCTCTTCCTGTGTACCCAGAACGTCGACGACCTGCACGAACGGGCCGGCTCGCAGCGGGTGATCCACATGCACGGCGAGCTGGCGGTCAGCCGCTGCCATGCCTGCCAGGCGACGTGGCCCGACACCGCGCCGCTGACCGCCGAGATCGTGTGCGAGGCCTGCGGGCGCGAAGGCGCGGCGCGCCCGCACATCGTCTGGTTCGGCGAGATTCCGCTCTACATGGAGGAGATCGAGGACGCCCTGTCAGAGGCCGATCTCTTCGTCTCGATCGGCACCTCCGGCTCGGTCTATCCGGCCGCCGGCTTCGTCGAGATGGCGCGGGCGATGGGCGTGCCGACCTGCGAGATCAATCTGGAGCCGTCCGCCAACGCCTATGTCTTCGACGAGAAGCTGTACGGTCCGGCCAGCGAGACCGTTCCGGCCTGGGTCGAGCGGGTGCTGACACAAGGCTGACAGCAGCTGCTGTACTGCTGGTATCCATCGCCTGGAGCCCGCCATGGCCAAGACCTTGAAACCGCCCGCCGAGGAAGCCGAGGGATCATGCGCCTGTGGAGCGGTGCGGCTGGCCATCGGCGTGCCGGCCCGCTGGGCGTTCCACGACCACTCGGCCGCCAGCCGTCGCGCCCAGGGATGCGCCTACGTCACCTATGTCGCCAGCTATCGCAGCCGCTTCCGCTGGCTTGAGGGGGAGGACCTGATCGCTCGCCACGAGCATGAGGGGACGACGCGCAGCTTCTGCAGCCGCTGCGGCGCGCCGCTGGCCATGGAGCGCAAGCGCAGCCCCACCATGATCAACCTGCCCCGCGCCTTGTTCTCCGGCCGCACCGGCCGCGAGCCGCGCTACCACACGTCCCTCGATGAGGCGCCCGACTGGGCCTATGCCGGCGGGAAGCTGGTTCCGCTGAAGGGCTACCCCGGCGTGATGTGGGAGCGGCCCAAGCCGAAGGCCAGGCGCAAGGCGATCGACGATTTTTTGTGAGGAAGCGGATGGCCATGACGAAGATCAGTCTCGATCCGGCGGGTTTCCGGTCTCTCGACGATGGACTTGGGTGGCGGGGCGGCCCCGCACCGTCGGGGGACATTTGGCAAATCGCCTATGGCGCTAGAACAGGATGGAAGCTCATCGCCGAGTATGTTGGTGATGGAGGTCCCGCGTGGGTCATCTTCGAGGATCACATCAGCCATCGAGCTCACGATGAGCGCGAACTCGTTGTCTATTGGACGCAACGCAACGAGGAAGGCGCACCGGTTTCGTTTGCCTACGAGATAATGCAGAGCGCGTACCTGGCCGAGATGCACAGAGGAGTTTCCGGGCTGGCGGTCGGCGGCCTGCGCCACTTCCTGTTCGGCGGGCAGAACCTTTGCCTGGAAGTGATCGCCACGACGCCGCCGATGATTACCTACACGGCCCCCCAACTACCGGCGGATGTCGAAACCTCAATCTAGGCCATTCTCCAGCGCCGCCAGGACCGCCGGCTGCACGCGGGCCAGTTCGGCCAGGCGTTCGATCAGGGCGTCCTGGCTGTCGAGCGCCAGGCCGTCGCGCAGTTTCGCCATGCGCTCCCGGACCTTGCCCAGGTCGGCCGTGTTGGCGGCGACGACCACGGCCGCCTGGTGCTTACAGGCGCCGAATTTCTCGAAGCCGGGGCAGGTGCACGAGCCCTCGCCGGCCGGGGCGCGCAGTTCCACCACATAGAGGTCGCCGACGCTGCCGGTGACGTGGGCGGTGACCTTCTCGTCCTCGATCGAAACCAGGTCGACGGCGCCGGCTTCGGCCATGGCTGCGCCGGTGTCGAACCAGCGCTCGTCCATGCGTTCGCGCCAGGCGTCTTGATCGAAGAGAGGCGTTTCCTGGGGGCTCATGCCTCGTCCTCGATGCGGTGGATGTCGTCGTCCGACAGGCCGAAATGGTGGCCGATCTCGTGGACCAGCACGTGGGCGATCAGGTCGCCGAGGGTGACGTCGCCGCGCTCTGCCCACTCGTCCAGGATCGGGCGGCGATAGAGAAAGACCCGCGACGGCTCGGTCCCGTAATCGAGCACCGAGCGGTGACCCAGGTCCACGCCCTGATAGAGGCCGGTCAGCTCGAACGGATCCTCGATGCCCAGGCTGTCCAGCACGTCTTCGGCTGGAAAATCGTCGACCCGGATGACCACGTCGCCCGACAGCTTGCGGAAGTCGTCGGGCAGGGCGTCGAAGGCGGCGCGCGCCAGGGCGGCGAAGTCGTCCAGCGAGGGGGCCAGGGACGGGGCGAGGCGTTCGGTCCAGGTCATGGCCTCCACATAGAGCGGTGGTCGCCCTCTGGCCATGGGCGGACTATTCTGAAACTCTGATTCGCTGACCCGCTGGGTAACGACGCGCCTGATGACTCCCTTTGATCTGATCCTCGCGGCGACGGCCGGCGCGGTCTGCCTCGCCATTTGCGTCAGCCTTTGGTCCCTGAGTCAGCGCCGCAGCTTCGAAGCCCGCATCGCCGCCTTGAAGGCCCGCCTGGTCGAACAGCCGGGCGGCGACAGCGCGAACGCGCCCGCCTGGGTCGAGGCTTTCGACACCGCGATCGTGGCCGTCGAGGGTGACCAGTCCTGGCTGGCGGCCGGCGGCGAAGGCCTGGCGGCCTGCGCCAAGGCGCTGGATGTCGAGGCGCAGGTGCAGGCGGTGGTCACCGCCATCGGCCGCGCCGATCCCGATCACGCCCAGAAGCTGACCGCCCTGTTCGAACGCGGCGAGGGCTGCGCCTTCGAAGCCCGCGGCAAGGCCGGTTCGGTGGAGGTCGAGGGGCGGGCTTCCGGCGCCCTGGCCTGGCTGCGCCTGTCGGCGGTCAGCGGCGGCGATGTCGGCCTGCCGTCCGCCGCACGGTTCGCCGCCCTCGTGGACAGCGTTTTCGAACCAGCCTGGGTGGCGGGCGCCGACGGTCAGGCCGTCTGGGGCAACACCGCCTTCATCCGCGCGGTCGGGGCCACGGCGCCGACGGCTGCGGCGCTGGCGGGCAAGAGCTTCGACCGGTCCGCCGACGCCATGGTCGCCGAGGCCGCCGCCAAGGGCGAGCGCAAGGAAGCCCTGCGCTGGATCAATCTGGAGGGCCGCCGCCGCGCGTTCCGCCTGTCGGCCGAGCCGCTGGAAGGCGGCGGCGTGGGCGTGTTCTGCGCGGACGTCACCGAGATCGAGGACGTCCGCGACGCCTTCAAGAAGCACGTCGAAGCCCATGACGAGACCCTGAACCACATCGCCGAGGCCGTGGCGATCTTCAGCCAGACCCGTCGCCTGTCCTATCACAACACCGCCTTCGCCACCCTGTGGGGCCTGGAGCCGGCCTGGCTGGCCGAACGCCCCACCCATGGCGAGGTGCTGGACCGCCTGCGTCAGCGCCGCCGCCTGCCCGAGAGCATCGACTATTCGGGCTGGAAGGCCGCCGAACTGGCGCGCTACGAGGACCTGGGTCCGCAGGCCGACGACCTGTGGCACCTGCCCGACGGTCGCACGCTCAAAGTGGTGCGCCAGCCCCACCCGCTGGGCGGCATGCTGCTGATCTATTCCGACATCACCGGCGAGCTGCGCTTGAAGGCCCAGTACAACGCCCTGATCCAGGTGCAGCAGGCCACGCTGGACAAGCTGAACGACGCCGTCGCCGTGTTCGGCTCGGACGGCCGCCTGCGCCTGCACAACGAGGCCTTCGAGACCTTCTGGAACGTCAGCGCCTTCGCGCTGGAGGCTGCCGGCGACTTCGAGGGCGTGGTCGACCTGTGCGTGCCGCGTCTGCACGACCTGGCCTTCTGGCGCGAGCTGAAGGGCCGGGTCGCCGATCCCGATCCGCAGATGCGTGCGCCCACGTCGGGTGAGGTCCGCACCTCGGACGGCCGCATCGTCGTCTATCAGAGCCGGCCGCTGCCGGACGGCGCGACCCTGATCGCCTTCGCCGACGTCACCGACACCCGCGACCTGCAGAGCGCCCTGGCCGACCGGTCCGCCGCTTTGGCCGAGGCCGAGCGGCTGAAGCGCGACTTCGTCGGCAACGTCTCCTATGAGCTGCGCACGCCGCTGACGACGATCATCGGCTATTCCGAGCTGCTGGAGCGCGCCGACGGCATCTCCGAGCGCGGCCGCAACCATGTGGCCGCTGTTCGCGCCGCCGCCACCCAGCTGGCCCGCTCGATCGACGACGTGCTGGACATGGCCCAGATCGACGCCGGCGAGATGGCGCTGGAGATCGAGGACATCCGCGTCACCGACCTGCTGCTCAACGCCCAGGAGCGCGCCCTGAAGGACGCCCAGCTGGGCGCCGTCACCCTGGTGGTCGAATGCGAGGAGGACGTCGGCCTGATCCGCGGCGACGCCAAGCGCCTGACCCAGACCATGGACCATCTGGTCGAGAACGCCCTGCGCCAGACCCCGCCCGGCGGTCAGGTCACCCTGTCGGCCCGCCGCGCCCTGGGCGAGGTGCGGCTGGACGTGCGCGACACCGGTCGTGGCGTGCCCTTCCACGTCCAGGCCCACATCTTCGACCGTTTCGTCGGCCGCGACCGTGGCGGCCCGGGCCTGGGCCTGGCCCTGGTCAAGGCGCTGGTCGAGCTGCACGGCGGCTGGGTGGCGCTGGAGAGCGAGCCGGGCGCCGGTTCGACCTTCACCTGCCACCTGCCCGAGACCCAGCAGCCGGGGGCCATGCAGCCGGAGCTGGGCTTCTGATCAGAACGGGTTCTTGGGTGGATTGCGCCAGTAGGTGAGTACGGCGCTGCGACGGACCACCTCGACCCGATCGATGCGCGCGGTCACGAAGCACTGCTTGTCCTGCACGACCATACGGGCGTCGCCGGTGACGTCGGTCGACGACATCTGGCCGCGATAGGCTCCGCAGAACACCTCGGGCTGTTGGCCGAGACTGGTGATCTCGCCCTCGAACACCACGCTCATCGTGCTGGCCCAGCGCGCCGCTTCGTCGCTGGAGCCTTTCATCTGGTTGACCACCAAGGGGTGAAAGCCCTCGGGCATCGCCGATCGGCCGCCCTCCTGATAGGGAATGGCCAGGCCGAAGCTGACGGCGCGGGTGGAGACGCCGGTGTAGTAGTCGGGATGGTCGATCGACGTGGCGCGCGTGAACACCATGTTCTGGTTCTGCGCATCGACGTCGAAATACAGCGACTGCAGCGGCGGCAGGGCGTCCAGCTTGCTGGCCTTGAACGTGTCGAAGTTCCGGTCGGTGATCTCGCCCAGGCCAATCGTGGTGGTCATCACCTTCTTGCGGCCGTCATAGTCCCAGCGTGCGGATTGCTTGAAGGCCTTGTACTTGCGCGTGCGCTGGTCGGTGAACGGAACCACGACCCGAAAGCGCTTGCCGATCAGGGCGCTGGCGTCCTTGTTGGCGGTCGCCGTCTCCATCGCCTGGCGCAGCGCTGGACCGTCCAGGGGCGCGGCGTCCGGCGACGCCAGAAGGGCTATAAGGAGTATTCCAAGCATTGAGCATCTCCCGGAGCTATCGCATTACGCGTGGCGCTCCAGGCGGTGTCAAGATTGGGTGTGCGAAGCGCGGCGGCGCTCGCACATAAAGATATCTTTATGCCTTAATTGATAGCTGAGGCCGGTGGTTGTATAAGCCGCCCCCAAGACTCTCATTTCCACGACTTCACCGACGCAGGAGCCGCACGTGGCCGACTACATCGTCAAGGACATCTCGCTCGCCGATTTCGGCCGCAAGGAACTGGCTATCGCCGAGACCGAAATGCCGGGCCTGATGGCCACGCGCGCCGAGTACGGTCCGCAGCAGATCCTGAAGGGCGCCCGCATCGCCGGCAGCCTGCACATGACCATCCAGACCGGCGTGCTGATCGAGACGCTCACCGCCCTAGGCGCTGAAGTCCGTTGGGCCTCGTGCAACATCTTCTCGACCCAGGACCACGCCGCGGCCGCCATCGCCGCCGCCGGCATCCCGGTCTTCGCCTTCAAGGGTGAGAACCTGGTCGAGTACTGGGAATACGCCCACAAGATCTTCGAGTGGCACGACGGCGGCTACCCGAACCTGATCCTCGACGACGGCGGCGACGCCACCCTGCTCTGCGTTCTGGGCCCGAAGGCCGAGAAGGATCCCTCGATCCTCGACAACCCGCAGAACGAGGAAGAAGAAGCCCTGTTCGCCGTGATGAAGAAGTACCTGGCCGAAAAGCCGGGCTTCTATTCGGCCATCCGTTCGGCCATTGGCGGCGTCTCGGAAGAGACCACCACGGGCGTCCACCGCCTGTACCAGATGGCCCAGAAGGGCGACCTGCCGTTCCCGGCGATCAACGTCAACGACAGCGTCACCAAGTCGAAGTTCGACAACCTGTACGGCTGCCGTGAATCGCTGGTCGACGCCATCCGCCGCGGCACCGACGTCATGCTGTCGGGCAAGGTCGCGGTGGTCTGCGGCTACGGCGACGTGGGCAAGGGCTCGGCCGCGTCGCTGCGCCAAGGCGGCGCCCGCGTGATCGTCACGGAAGTCGACCCGATCTGCGCCCTGCAGGCGGCGATGGAAGGCTACGAGGTCCAGACCCTGCAGGACGTCGCCGACAAGGCCGACATCTTCGTCACGGCGACGGGCAACAAGGACGTCATCACCGTCGACGACATGCGCCGGATGAAGAACAACGCCATCGTCTGCAACATCGGTCACTTCGACTCGGAGATCCAGGTCGCCGGCCTGAAGAACTTCAAGTGGGACGAGATCAAGCCGCAGGTCCACCACGTGGAATTCCCGGACGGCAAGAAGATCATCCTGCTGTCGGAAGGTCGCCTGGTGAACTTGGGCAACGCGACGGGCCACCCCTCGTTCGTGATGTCGGCCTCGTTCACCAACCAGACGCTGGCCCAGATCGAACTGTGGACCAACGCGGCCAAGTACGAGAACCAAGTCTACACCCTGCCCAAGCACCTCGATGAGAAGGTCGCCTTCCTGCACCTGGAAAAGCTGGGCGCGAAGCTGTCCACGCTGAGCAAGGAGCAGGCCGACTACATCAACGTGCCGGAAGCCGGTCCCTTCAAGCCGGAGCACTACCGCTACTAAAGCGTGTAGTTTCCGCGACGGAATTTCTTGAATTCCATGGAAAGGCCCGCCCTCATCGGCGGGCCTTTACTTTTCGCGCTCCAAGCGAACACGCGCCCTATTCAAGTCCGCATTGCTCGGCTAATCGCTTTGCCATGCCGCTAGCCTTGATCCTTTCCAGCCATGTCGCCGGCAGCCAGGTCGGCGCGACGGCGCAGGCCACCGCCCTGGCGCAATTCCGTATCGACTCGATGGTGGTGCCGACCGTGCTGTACGGCCGCCATCCCGGCTGGGGCATTCCCGGCGGGGCGCCGGTGCCGATCGAGGTGTTCGAGGGCATGCTGGACGGCCTCGAGGCCAACGGCCTGTTCGGTCTCGTCGACGTCGTCATCACCGGCTATTTCGCCGCCCCGGCCCAGGCGCGGGCCGCTGCGCGCGTCATCGACGCCGTACGTGAAGCGCCCCGTCCGCAAGGCGCGGCCACGCGCCGGCCGGTGGTCGTGGTCGACCCGACCATGGGCGACGCCGGCAAGGGTCTCTACATTCCGACCGAGACCGCCGACGAGATCATCGCCGACCTGATCCCGCGCGCCGACGTCGTGGCCTGCAACGCCTGGGAGCTGCAGAAGCTGACCGGGACCGACGCCCGCGATCCCGTCTCGGCCATGAAGGCCGCCCGCCTGCTCGGCAAGACCACCCTGGTGTCCTCGGTCTTCCGCGGGGCCGAGATCGGCGCCGTGCTGGCCGACAAGAAGGAAGCCTGGCTGGCCGCCCACGCCAAGGCCGAGCGCTCGCCCAACGGCACGGGCGACCTGTTGACCGCCCTCTACGCCGCCTCGATCCTGGAGGGGCAGACCTTCTCGTACGGCCTGGCCCGCGCGGTCGGCGGCGTCGCCGAGACCATCACCGCCGCCAACATCTGGAACGCGCCCGAGCTGCCGATCGTCGCCATGGGCGCGCGCATCAAGCAGACCTCGCCGACCGTCCGCATCGAGCGTCTGGCTTAAATGACCGAGATCACCGGCCTCTGCCCCGACCAGTTCTTCCGCGTGCGTGAGACGTTCGAAGCCAATTTTGAGAACAACGGCGAACTGGGCGCGCGCTTTGCCTTCGCCATCGACGGCGAGATCGTCGTCGACCTGATGGGCGGCCATGCCGATCGCAAGCGCGAGGTCCCGTTCGGTCCCGACACCCTGACGGCCCTGTTCTCGACCACCAAGGCCGTGGCGGCGCTGATGGTCGCGCGCCTCGTCGATGAGGGCCGCCTGGCCTATGACCAGCCCGTCGCCGACGTCTGGCCGGAGTTCGCGCAGGCCGGCAAGGGCGAGGTCACCGTCGAGCAGGCCCTGTCGCACCAGGCGGGTCTCTCCGGCTTTCCCGACGAGACCGACCCGGCGATCTGGTTCGACTGGGACGCCACCTGCGCCAAGCTGGCGGCCATGGCCCCGCTGTTCCCGATCGGCTCGGCCAGCGGGTATCACCCGGTGACCTATGGCTACCTGGCCGGCGAGATCTTCCGCCGCGTCGACGGCCGCACGATCGGCACGGCGTTGCGTGAGGATCTGTGCGAGCCGTTCGGCCTGGATATCTGGATCGGCCTGCCCGACAGCGAGCACGGCCGCGTCGCCGAGCTGATGCGCCCGACGGCCATGCCCAAGTTCGGCGAGCTGAACGACGCGGTGCAGGCCGCCTTTCTCAAGCCGTGGTCGTCGCCCGGCGGCAAGGGCGCGGCCGAGTGGCGGCGGGTCGAGATCCCCTCGGCCAACGGCCACGCCACCGCCCCGGCCCTGGCGCGGCTGATGAGCGTCCTGGCCGGCGACGGCAGCCTGGACGGCCGCTCGATCATCACGCCCGCCGGCATCAAGGCCGCCAGCGCCCAGCGCATCGTCGGCCAGGATCTGGTCCTGCCCTATGTGATCAGCTGGGGCGCGGGCTTCATGCGCAATGAGCCGAACTTCTACTATGGCCCCACCGCCGAAGCGTTCGGCCACTCCGGCTGGGGCGGCTCGTGCGCCTTCGCCGATCCGACGCGCGGCGTATCGGGGTCCTACGTGATGAACAAGCAGGGCAACGCCCTGATCGGCGACCCCCGCGCGGTGCGCCTGATCGAGGCGGCTTACGCCAGCCTGTAGGGCGCAAAGCGCCCCTCAGGCCGCCGCCACCCGCGTCCGCTTCCAGGCTCCGTAGGCGAAGGCCGCTACGCCCAGCCAGATGAACAGGAACGACAGCGCCCGCAGCGGCGTGAAGCTCTCGCCCAGGGCCACGCCCAGCAGGAACTGGATCGTCGGGGCGATGAACTGCAGGAAGCCGACGGCGGACAGAGGCAGGCGACGCGCCGACCAGGCGAACAGGGCCAGCGGCACGACCGTGGCCGGACCGGCCAGGGCCAGCAGCAGGCTCACCCCAGCGGCCGAGCCGAAGTGACCCTGACCAGTCGATTGCAGGTGCAGCACGTAGAGCAGGCCGGGCAGGGCCAGGTAGGCGCACTCGAAGAAGAGGCCCGTCTGGGCGTCGGCCTTCACCTGCTTGCGCAGGATGGCGTAGGCGCAGAACGACACGGCCAGGCCCAGTGAGATCAGCGGCAGGTGGCCCAGGGCCAGTGTCTGGATGCCGACGCCGATGGCGGCCAGGCCGATGGCGACCTTGCCCTCCAGCGAGACCCGCTCGCGGAACAGCAGGGCCCCGGCCGCCATGTTCATCAGGGGGTTGATGTAGTAGCCGAGGCTGGCCTCGATCACCTTGCCGGCGTTGACCGCGAAGACATAGATCGTCCAGTTGGCGAAGATCATCAGGGTCGAAAGCGCCAGGATGCCCAGGGTGCGCGGCTGGCGCAGCACCTGGCCGACCTGGGTCGCCTGCTTGGCCAGCACCACCAGGCCACCGGCCCACAGAACCGACCACATCGTGCGGTGGGCGATCATCTCCCACGAGGTGACGCCCATCGTGGCCAGCAGGTGGAAGTACAGCGGCAGGAAACCCCACAGCAGGTAGCAGACCACGCCCGCCACATAGGCCGACCGCGTCTGGTCCGGGGTCTCGTTCACGCTCGCCGACATGGCGTGTCCTTCATCTCAGAAATGAAAAGGGCTCCCGGGACGTCTGCCCCGGGAGCCCTGAAGTGTCCGCCCGCTTGTTGCGGACTTGGCGTCAGGCCGGGGTCTTCTGCTTGATCAGACCTTTGTCGTGCAGCAGCTGCGCGATCTGCACGGCGTTCAGCGCCGCGCCCTTGCGCAGGTTGTCGGCGACGCACCACAGGGCGATGCCGTTCTCGACCGTGGCGTCGGTGCGGATGCGCGAGACATAGACCGGGAACTCGCCGGCGCTTTCCTTCGGCGTCATGTAGCCGCCGTCTTCGCGCTTATCGACGACCTGCACGCCGTCGGCGTCGCGCAGGATCTCGCGGACGTCGTCCTCGTCCAGCGGGGTCTCGAACTCGATGTTCACCGACTCGGCGTGGCCGACCATGACCGGCACGCGCACGGCGGTGGCGGTCAGCTTGATCGACGGATCCAGGATCTTCTTGGTCTCCGCCATCATCTTCCACTCTTCCTTCGTGTAGCCGTCCTCCATGAACACATCGATGTGCGGGATGACGTTGAAGGCGATCTGCTTGGTGAACTTCTTGGGCGGCGGGGCGCCCAGGACGAAGACGCCCTTGGTCTGGTCCCACAGCTCGTCCATGCCCTCTTTGCCGGCGCCCGACACCGACTGGTAGGTCGAGACGACGACGCGCTTGATCTTGGCTTCGGCGTGCAGGGGCGCCAGCACCACCACCAGTTGCGCGGTCGAGCAGTTGGGGTTGGCGATGATGTTCTTGGGCAGCTTGTCGACGGCGTGCGGGTTCACTTCCGGCACCACCAGCGGCACGTCCGGGTCCATGCGGAAGTGGCTGGAATTGTCGATGACGATCGGGCCGGCCGCGCCGATCTTCTCGCCCCAGGCCTTGGAGATGGCGCCGCCGGCGCTCATCAGCACGATGTCGACGGTCGAGAAGTCGAACTGCTCCAGGTCCTCGCAATGCAGGATCTGGCTGCCGAACGAGACCTCGACGCCGATGGATTTGCGGCTGGCGATGGCGTGCATCTTGTCGACCGGGAATTTGACTTCCTCGAGGATGTTGAACATCTCGCGGCCAACATTGCCCGTGGCGCCGACCACGGCGACCCGGTAACCCATCGCGCTCTCCTGAAACTGTGTGCGTCCGCTGATCGCGCGGAGCGTCGTTCCCGTACGCCTCCAGACCCCCGCACGCAAGGCGAGGGTTTCTGGGGCGGGGAGAAGAACTTATTGGCCCGCGGGCGGGGCCTTGTCCGGATCGCCTGGCATCGGGCCGCTCCAGGTGAACTCGAAGGGGATGGTCACGGCCAGGCCGTCGACCGTGTCGCCTTCCTTGGTCCAGGGGTTCATCCGCATCAGTGAGGCGGCCTGCACCGCGGCGGCGCCGAAGCCGAGAGCCTTGGGCGTCTCGCGAGCGATCGCGCAGCCGGAAAGCTCACCGGCGGCGGTAATCGTGCAGGCGGCCACGCCGAGGCCAGCCTTGACCCCGGCCTTCAGGGCCACGTCAGGATAGAGGGCGGTCATGCCCTCGGGGCTTAGGGTGCGTGTCCAGCGCGGCTTGGTCAGCTTGCGGGCCTCCGGTGCGGCCGGATCGCGGAAGCGGAACGGCACGTCGATCTTCGCGTCTTTCAGCGTCTTGTTCGGGGTCTCGCCGATATTGGCCTGAAACAGTTTGGACAGCGTCATCGCCGCCTTGCCGAAGCCCTTGCCGCGAGGGTTCTCGGAGATCACCTCGCAACTGCTCAGCTGACCGCTCCCCAGCAAACGGCAGCGCAAGGCGGCCTGGCCCGAGGGCTGACCCAGAGCGGCGGCTGGCCAGACGGCGTCGATCTCGCCCTGGGTCGGGACGCGGCTCCAGGGCGGATCCATCACCAGCGTCGAGCCGTAGATCATCGCGCCGGGCGGCGGCTCGCTCCAGACGATCGGGATGCTGACCTCGCCGCCCGGGACGGCCTTGCCGCCACGGATCTTGGGCGACAGGCGAAACTGCGGCGCCAACTGCAGGCCGGCCTTGCCGAAGTTCAGGCCCTCCGGCGTCTCCGAGCGGACCTTGCAGGCCTCAAGGAACCCCTCGATCGTCACCTGGCAGGTGATGACGGCCCTGCCGCCCACCCGCTTGTCGATCGCGGCCTTGGGAAAGACGTTGGCCATCTCGGCGCCGCTGGGCTGGCGAATCCAGTTGGGGTTGGAGTCGCCGGGGGCGAGGAATTCAAAGCGGGTCAACACCGGCCGGCCCGCCACCGAGGCGCCGGCGGCATCCTTCTTCTTGATGCGCTCGTAACCGACCACGGACAGGGCCGCTTGGCCAAAGCCCTGGCCGGCGGGATCTTCGTGCATCACCCTGCAATCGGCCAGCCGACCATCCTCGGTCGCGGCGCAGCTGAGCACGGCGCGGCCGGTGGCCGTCGCGCCCTTCGGGAAGGCGGCCTTCAGTTTGTCCTTAGGGACCTGCTCGATGAACTCGGGCTTCCAGTCAGCGCCCGTCTTCGCAACCTGCCCCGTGTGTCCGGTTTGGGCGGCGGCGGGACCCGTGACCGGCAAGCCGACCAGCAGCAACAGCGCAACGTGACGGAACAGCACGACAGATTCCCCAAGAGGCGCGCGATGAAGCATCGTGTCGCGACCTTAGGTAGTTTATGCGATCGCCTTCTGCTTCGCCAGAGGGTCTCCGAAGGCTTTCCGCAACGGCCGCCGCCCCCTATGTTGCCGGCCATGACCGACGTCGCCGCTCCCTCGCTTCCCCACGCTTCCGAACTGACCCAGGACGGTCCCGCCGTGCGGCTCTTCCTGGTCGACGGCTCGGCCTACCTGTTCCGCGCCTATCACGCCCTGCCGCCGCTGACCCGCAAGAGCGACGGCCTGCCGGTGGGCGCCGTCCAGGGCTTCTGCAACATGCTGTGGAAGCTGATGCGCGACATGCAGGGCGACGCGCCCACGCACCTGGCGGTGATCTGGGACCACTCGGAGAAGACGTTCCGCAACAGCCTGTACGATCAATACAAGGCCCACCGTCCGCCGCCGCCGGAAGACCTGATCCCGCAGTTCCCGCTGGTGCGCGAGGCGACCCTGGCGTTCGGCGTGCCCGCCATCGAACTGGCCGGCTACGAGGCCGACGACCTGATCGCCGCCTATGCCTGCAAGGTGCGTGATCTGGGCGGCGAGGCCGTGATCGTCTCGTCGGACAAGGACCTGATGCAGCTGGTCGGCGACGGCGTCTCGATGTTCGACCCGATGAAGGGCCTGCGCATCGACCGCGAGCAGGTGTTCGAGAAGTTCGGCGTCTATCCCGACAAGGTCGTCGACGTGCAGGCCCTGTGTGGCGACAGCGTCGACAACGTCCCCGGCGCCCCAGGCATCGGCATCAAGACCGCCGCCCAGTTGATCACCGAGTATGGGGACCTCGACACGCTGCTGGCCCGCGCGGACGAGATCAAGCAGCCCAAGCGCCGCGAGACCCTGATCAACTTCGCCGACCAGATCCGTCTGTCGCGCCAGTTGGTGAAGCTGGACTGCGATACGCCGCTGCCCCAGCCGCTGGACGAGCTGACCGTGCGCGAGCCGGACAAGGCGGCGCTGTCGGCCTTCCTGGAGCAGATGGAGTTCCGGACCCTGGCCCGGCGGGTCGGTGACGGCTCGGCCATGCCCGGCGGCCTGGGCCTGGTGGGCGGCGCGGCCGACCGCGCCCCCAGCCAGCCGAAAGCGCCGGTCAGCACCGTCTCCTACATGGGCGCGGCCGCCCGCGCCGCGGCCAATCCGGTGGCCGAGCCGGTCAAGATCGACACCGCGGCCTATATCTGCGTCCGTGACGTCGAGACGCTGAAGGCCTGGGTCGCCAAGGCTCAGGCAAAAGGCGTGGTGGCGTTCGACACCGAGACCGACGCCCTGTCCTCGGCCAATGCCGGCCTGTGCGGCGTGTCGCTGGCGATCAATGCGGGCGAGGCCTGTTACATTCCGATCAGCCACTGCGAAAAGGCCGATGGTCTCGCGTTCGAGGCCCCGGCCGACATCGAGCAGATCGCTCTGGCCGACGTGATCGCGACCCTCAAGCCGCTGCTGGAAGACCCGGCGGTGCTGAAGGTGGCCCAGAACGCCAAGTACGACATCGCGGTGCTGGCGCGTCACGGCATCCAGGTGGCGCCGATCGATGACACCATGCTGATCTCCTACGTGCTGGAGGCCGGCCTGCACGCCCACGGCATGGACGAGCTGTCCGAGCTGCACCTGGGCCACAAGCCGATCCCGTTCAAGCAGGTGTGCGGCACGGGCAAGGGCCAGATCAGCTTCAAGCATGTGGCCCTGCCCGAGGCGACGGCCTACGCGGCCGAGGACGCCGACGTCACCCTGCGCCTTTGGGAAATCCTCAAGCCTCGCCTGGCCCGCGAGGGCCTGTCGACCGTCTACGAGACCCTCGAGCGTCCGCTACCGACGGTGCTGGCGGCGATGGAGAACGAGGGGGTCAAGGTCGACCCCGAGGCTCTGCGCCTGCTGTCCAACGAGTTCTCGCTACGCATGGCCAAGTTCGAGGAGCGGGCCCAGGAGATCGTCGGGCGGCCCTTCAACCTGGGCAGCCCCAAGCAGATCGGCGACGTGCTGTTTGGCGAGCTGAACCTGAAGGGCGGCAAGAAGACCGCCACCGGCCAGTGGTCGACCGACAGCGACGTGCTGGAAGCCCTGGCCAACGAGCACGAGTTGCCGCGCGTCCTGCTGGACTGGCGCCAGCTCTCCAAGCTTAAGGGCACCTATACCGAGAACCTGATCGCCGCGATCGCCGAGCGCACGGGCCGGGTCCACACCTCCTACGCCCTGGCCGCGACCACGACGGGGCGGCTGTCCTCGTCCGACCCCAACCTGCAGAACATCCCGATCCGCACCGAGGAAGGCCGCAAGATCCGCAAGGCCTTCATCGCCCCGCCGGGCAAGGTGTTGATCAGCGCCGACTACAGCCAGATCGAGCTGCGCCTGCTGGCCCACATTGGCGACATCCCGCAGCTGAAGAAGGCCTTCCAGGAAGGCCTGGACATCCACGCCATGACGGCCTCGGAGATGTTCGATACGCCGATCGAGGGCATGGATCCGATGATCCGCCGTCGGGCCAAGGCCATCAACTTCGGCATCGTCTACGGCATCTCTGCCTTTGGTCTCGCCAACCAGCTGGGCATCGGCCAGGGCGAGGCCGGGGCCTATATCAAGACCTATTTCGAGCGCTTCCCCGGCATCCAGGCCTATATGGACGCGACCAAGGCCTTCGTGCGCGAGCACGGCTATGTCACGACCATCTTCGGGCGGAAGATCAACATCCCGGAGATCCAGTCCAAGTCGGTCGGCCAGCGCCAGTTCGCCGAGCGGGCGGCGATCAACGCCCCGATCCAGGGCGCGGCGGCCGACGTCATGCGCCGGGCGATGATCCGCATGCCCGCCGCGCTCGAAACGGCAGGTCTGGAAGCCCGCATGCTGCTGCAGGTGCACGACGAACTGGTGTTCGAGGCGCCGGAAGCCGAAGCCGACCGCGCCTGTGCGGTTATCTCCGCGGTCATGGAGAAGGCCGCCGAGCCGGCCGTGGCGATTTCGGTACCGCTAACGGTCGAAGCGCGCGCCGCACTCAACTGGGACGAGGCGCACTAACCCGAAACGAGTTCAAAAATCGCCGGGATGTCGAAACTGCGACATTCCGCCGCGCTAGGGTTAATGCCTCGGCAACCCTTGCAAGCGACTTGTATGATGACGCCTGAAATTGACGACGCGGCATAAAATATCCGTGTTATCTGAAACTTAGCGGGCGTTCATCCGAGACGAGGAGCCCGCGCGGTGTCTTTTGGCGACCTGAAGATCCCCCAGAAACTGATGGCGGTGTTTGCCGTCATGCTTGCGACCATCATGCTGATGGGCGCGTCGCTGTACGCCAACAAGACCAACCTGGCCCAGTCCGTGGACCGGACCCAGCGCGCTTATGAAATGCTGCGCCTGGCCGACAGCGCGGCCTTCCGCCTGACGCGGCAGGAGAACTCGCTGCGGGGCTTCCTGCTGTCGGGCGATAGCTACTACGTCTCGCGCCTGGAAGAGGCCCACAAGCCCAAGTTCCTGAAGGCGCTCGATGAGCTGAAGACGCTGTCGACCGGCAACGAAGCGGATCTGGCCCGCGTCGCCGCCGTTCACGCCACCTATGCTGATCTGCGCCAGTCGGTCATCGAGCCGGCCGAGAAGCTCGGCGCCGACCCGGCGACCCGCGCCCAGGCCGCCGACCTCGTCAAGCGCGACGGCGTCGCCGACAAGGCCGTCGAGCAGGTCGAGAACGCCATCGAAGCCATCACCAAGACCGCCGAAAGCCAACTGGCCATCGAGGCCGCGTCGCAAGAGAAGGCCTCGGCCCAGTCGACCCTGGTTCTGGCCATCGGGATCCTGGTCACCGCCGCCATCGCCGTCGCTGGCGGGCTGCTGCTGACCGGCGCCATCGCCACGCCGATCGCCGCCATGACCAACGCCATGCGTCGTCTGGCCGCTGGCGACAGCACCGTCGATGTCCCGGCCAAGGGTCGCAAGGACGAGATCGGCGACATGGCCGCCGCCGTCGTCTACTTCAAGGACGCCGGCATCGAGAAGATCCGCGTCGAGGCCGCCGCCGCCGACCAGCGCCAGGCCGCCGACAGCGAGCGCGCGTTGAACGAGTCGGAAAAGGCCGAGGTCGCCCGCACCGATCAGATCGCCATCGTCGCCCTGAACGAAGCCCTGGATCACATGGCCTCGGGCGATCTGACCCACCGCATCACCATCCAGGTCGCGCCGAAGGCCGAGAGCCTCAAGAGCAACTTCAACGCCGCCGCCGACCGCATGCAGCAGGCGATCCAGGCCATCAACTCGGCCACCGGCGGCGTCAACAGCGGCGCCGACGAGATCGCCGAGGCTTCGGACAACCTCTCGCGTCGCACCGAACAACAGGCCGCCAGCCTGGAAGAAACCGCCGCTGCGCTGGATGAGATCACCGCTACGGTGCGCAAGACCGCGTCGGGCGCCAAGGAAGCCTCGCAGGTCGTCGCCACCGCGCGCACCGACGCCGAGCGCTCGGGTCAGATCGTCAGCCAGGCCGTCTCGGCCATGAGCCAGATCGAGACCTCGTCGGCCCAGGTGAACCAGATCATCAGCGTCATCGACGAGATCGCCTTCCAGACCAACCTTCTGGCTCTGAACGCCGGCGTCGAAGCCGCGCGTGCGGGAGAGGCCGGCCGCGGCTTTGCCGTCGTCGCCCAAGAAGTGCGGGCTCTTGCCCAGCGCTCGGCCGACGCGGCCAAGGAGATCAAGACGCTGATCTCGACCTCGACCCAGCAGGTGGAAGCCGGTGTGAACCTGGTCGGCCAGACGGGTCAGGCCCTGCATCGCATCGTCGAGCAGGTCGCCGCTATCGACACCCTGGTCAACGAGATCGCCGCTTCGGCCACGGAGCAGGCCACCGGCCTGCACCAGGTCAATACGGCGGTGAACCAGATGGACCAGGTCGTTCAGCAGAACGCGGCCATGGTCGAGGAAGCCACCGCCGCGACCCATTCGCTGAAGAGCGAAGCCAATGCGTTGCGCGAGATGGTCGGCCGCTTCCGCACCGCCCAGACCGCAGCCCCGGCCGCGCGTCCGGTCGTGGCTCAGCGTCCCGCCGCGCCGGCGCCGCGTCCTGTGGCGCAGTCGCGACCGATCGCACGTCCGGGCCGAGGCTCGGCCGCCGTGGCGGTCAGCGAAGACTGGGAAGAGTTCTGATCGTCCTGATCAGCTGAAGTCCAAAAGCGGGCTCTCCGGGAAACCGGGGAGCCCGTTTTCGCATCAGCCCTTGTTCAGGGCGAGGGTCTCGAACGACGACTGGGTGGCTTGTGGCTTCTGATGGGTCGCGCCCGGGGTGGGCAGGGCCAGGCCGACGGCGGCGGCGATCAAAAGGGCGACGGTGAAGAAGGCCTTGGCGGCCATGGTCATATCTCGGGTCTGGCGTTGGTGTTGCGGTGATCGCGGCGCCGACGGAGCTTCAGATGGCCCGTCCGTCGCCGGGTTCAAGAGACCGGCGTTGTGCGAACGCGCTGTCTTGATCCAACAACAAAGGCCGGAAACCGCCTCTGCGGTTCCCGGCCTTATTTCAACAGCTCAGTGGAACGATCTTAGAAGATTTCGAAGAGCCCAGCGGCGCCCATGCCGCCGCCGATGCACATGGTGACGACGCCGAGCTTGGCCTTGCGGCGCTTGCCTTCCAGCAGGATGTGGCCGGCGCAGCGGGCGCCGGTCATGCCGAAGGGGTGGCCGATGGCGATCGAGCCGCCATTGACGTTGTACTTCTCGGGATCGATGCCCAGACGGTCGCGGCTGTAGAGGCACTGCGAGGCGAAGGCTTCGTTCAGCTCCCAGATGTCGATGTCGTCGACCTTCAGGCCGTGGCGTTCCAGCAGGCGCGGCACGGCGAAGACCGGGCCGATGCCCATCTCGTCGGGCTCGCAGCCGGCGACGGCGAAGCCGCGGAAGAGGCCCAGGGGCTCAAGGCCGCGCTTCTCGGCTTCCTTGCGCTCCATGACCACGACGGCGGCGGCGCCGTCCGACAGTTGGCTGGCGTTGCCGGCGGTGACGAAGTTGCCCGGACCCTTGACCGGCTCCAGCTTGGCCAGGCCCTCCAGCGTCGTCTCGGGACGATTGCACTCGTCCTTGGTGACCACGTAGTCGACCAGGCTCTCTTCCTTGGTCTCCTTGTTGACCACCTTCATCTTGGTGGCCATCGGCACGATCTCGTCGTCGAACAGGCCAGCGGCTTGAGCCGCAGCGATGCGTTGCTGGCTGCGCAGGGCGTACTCGTCCTGGTACTCGCGGCTGACATTGTAGCGCTTGGCGACGATGTCGGCGGTGTCGATCATCGCCATCCACAGGGCCGGATGGGTCTTGAGCAGCTTCTCTTCGGTGATGTGGTAGCGGTTCATGTGGCCGCTAGCGTTGACCAGCGAGATCGACTCCACGCCGCCGCCGACCGCGACGTCCGCGCCGTCGTTACGGACATAGTTGGCGGCCGTGGCGATCGCCTGCAGGCCCGACGAGCAGAAGCGGTTGACGGTCTGGCCCGAGGTGGTGATCGGCAGGCCGGCCCACATCGCCGCATTGCGGGCGACGTTCATGCCGGTGGCGCCCTCGGGACCGCCGCAGCCCAGGACCACGTCCTCGACCTCGGCCCCTTCCAGGCCGGCGCGCGACACGGCGTGCTGGATGGCGTGACCGGCCATGGCTGCGCCATGGGTGTTGTTGAAGCCACCTCGGACCGACTTGGCCAGGCCCGTGCGGGCGTAAGAGACGATGACCGCTTCGCGCATAGAGGCGCACTCCCCGTTAAACGTTAGTTTGAATTGCCCCCACCCTAGACCGGGATTTCCCGGCGCGAAAGGTCACGCGAACGTAAACCGGCTTGACGGGTCGGCGAGGCGGGCGGACGCTCATGAACAACGATAAGATACGGGAGGATACGTGATGGCTGATCGCGCCTATGATCTCGTGCTGCGTGGTGGGACGGTTTTCGACGGGACTGGCGGGGCAGGGGTCGTCGCGGATGTTGGGGTCAAGGACGGCCTGATCGCCGCTGTCGGGCCCGACCTCGCGCCCGGCGTCGAGGAGATCGACGCTGCCGGCCGCATCGTCACCCCGGGCTTCGTCGACATCCACACCCACTATGACGGCCAGGCGACCTGGGGCGAGCGGATGACGCCCAGCTCGGGCCACGGCGTGACCACGGTGGTGATGGGCAATTGCGGGGTCGGCTTCGCGCCCTGTCGGCCGGAGGACCATGATCGCCTGATCCGGCTGATGGAGGGCGTCGAGGACATTCCTTTTCCGGTCCTGACCGAGGGCTTGCCCTGGGCCTGGGAAAGCTTCCCCGACTATCTCGACTTTCTCGCCGGCCGGGCCTTCGACGTCGACATCGGCGCCCAGCTGCCGCACGCAGCGCTGCGGGTCTATGTGATGGGCCAGCGTGGCGCGAACCGTGAACCGGCGACGGAGGCCGACATCGCCGCCATGGCCGCTATCGCCCAGCGGGCGGTGGAGGCCGGGGCCTTGGGCTTCTCGACCTCGCGCACCCTCAACCACCGGACCAGCGACGGCCAGCCGACCCCGACCCTAACGGCGGGTGAGGACGAGCTGACCGGCATCGCTCTCGGCCTGGCCGCCGCCGGCAAGGGCGTGCTGCAGCTGGTCTCGGACTTCTTCCCCGACGGCGCCGCCGAGCTGGCCATGGTCCGGCGGATTGTCGAGCGCTCGGGCCGGCCGCTGTCGTTCTCGCTGGTCCAGAGCCCCAAGGCGCCGCAGGGCTACAAGGCGATGCTGGCCGGGTTGTCGGCCGCCGTCGACGCTGGCTTGCCGATGAAGGCCCAGGTCTGCGGCCGGCCGGTGGGCGTGCTGTTCGGCCTGGAATTGACCCTCAATCCGTTTAGCCAGAACCCCGTCTTCGCCGAGCTCAAGGACCGCCCGCTGGCCGACAAGGTCGCCGGCTTGCGCGATCCGGCGTTCCGCGCCCGGCTGCTGGCCCATGACGAGGACGCCAAGGGGCCGTTCGCCGGCAGCGCTCTGCGGGCCTGGGACAATCTCTTCCCGATGCGTGTTGTCCCCGACTACGAGCCGACGGCCGAACAGACCGTGGCGGCGATCGCCACGCGCGAGGGCCGGGATCCGGCGATGGTGGCGCTCGACGCCCTGCTCGAGAACGACGGGCGCGGCATGCTCTACCACCCGTTCTTGAACTATGCCGATGGCTCGCTGGACCCCAGCTTCACGATGCTGAGCCACCGCGACACCGTACCGGGCCTGTCGGACGGCGGGGCCCATGTCGGCATGATCTGCGACGGCAGCTTCCCGACCAGCAACCTGACCCACTGGACCCGCGACCGCACGCGCGGCCCGACCATCCCGCTGGCGACGATGATCGCCCGCCAGACCCGCGACACGGCCGCCGCCGTCGGCCTGATGGACCGCGGCCTGATCGCGCCCGGCTATCGCGCCGACCTCAATGTCATCGACTACGAGGGGCTAAGGTTGGAGGCGCCGCAGGTGGCCTATGACCTGCCGGCCGGCGGACGGCGGCTGGTCCAGCGCGCCCACGGCTATGTCGCGACGATCGTGGCGGGCGTCGTCACCCAGCGCGATGGCGAACCGACAGGGGCTCTGCCCGGACGGCTGGTGCGCGGGGCGCAGGCGACCCCGCTGGCCTTGGCGGCGGAGTAGTCACTGCGTCCTTCGAGGCCCGCTGCGCGGGCGCCTCAGGATGAGGACCGATGTACAAACTTCCTCATCCTGAGGTGCGAGGCGCAGCCGAGCCTCGAAGGACGCACTAGGCATCCGCTTCCGCCAGCGGGTCGGCGTGGCGGTGGATCAGTTTCCAGGCGCCGTCCTCGTGGCGGAAGAGTTCGGTGATCCGCAGATGCATCTCGACCGGCTCGTCCTGGCCGGGGACGCGCACCTTGGCGTGTTGCAGGCCGGTCCAGTAGGCGAGGTCGCCGACCGAGTCGCTGTGCAGAATCTCCAGCGTGGTTTCGCCGCCCTCGGCGAAGGAGCGGGAGTCACGGGCATAGACATCTGCCACCCGATAGGCGCCTTCCTCGCGTCCGCCATGCGGCGGGAAGAAGCTGGCCGGACAGGCGGTGGCCGCCATCCGATCCAGGGGGCCGGCCTGGCCGTTCACATAGGCCTGGGCGGCGTGGCGGCGGATCTCGAGGAAGGTATCGAAGTCGGACATGTCGCGGCTCTCCTCCTGCTGGTCATGAGAAAAGCGCGCAAGACGGCTTAGGTTTCCATTCTAGCGCTTCGGAAGGATCGTCAGGCCGTCGGGAAGCTCGTTGCGGTCGTCGCCGCGAGGCGGGACGTGCTCGGCCAGGATGGCGCCGGCCCGGGTCACGGCGGCCACGAAGCCGTCGGCGATGCGGTCCTGCTTGAGGCCGCCGACCAGGTCGGCGACCACCTCGTCCCACACCGTATTGGGCGCGGCGGCATAGATGCCCTCGTCGGCGATGACCTCGACGCGATGCTCGGCCAGGGCGGCGAAGATCAGCACGCCGGTGCGATCCCGGGTGACGTGCAGGCCGTGGCCCAGGAACTGCTCCATGGCCGCGCGCCGGACCCGGGCGGCCTTCAGCGAGCCGGGGGTGAGGGCGCGGCGGACCGGCGGGAGCGAGACGACCAGAGCCGCCAGCACGAACACCACGGCTTGCAGGACGATATAGGTCGACAGCGCCGACAGGATCGCCCCGTCCAGCGCCGACTGATGGCCGATGCTCCAGCCACCGAAGAGCCGGGTCAGCATTTCGGGCCGGAAGCCGGCGAACAGGGCCGCGGCCGGCAGGACCAGGGCCGTGGCCGCCGCCCACACCAGCGGGGTCTCGCGATAGTCCGACACCTCGGGCGCCAGGACGCAGAAGATCTCGCCGGCGGTGGCCTTCTCAGCCTGGGCCACCGCGTTTGCGATGCGGTCCAGGTCTTGCGGGTTCATCGTGATGGCCATCTACCAGCTCCCCGAACTGCCGCCGCCGCCGAACGACCCGCCGCCGCCCGAGAAGCCTCCGCCTCCGCCGCCGCTCCAGCCGCCGCCGCGCCCGCTGCTGCTGTTGAGGGCGCTGAGGATGATCCAGGGCAGGGCCTCGCCCAGGCCTCGACGCGCGCGTCGGCTGCGGAACAGGCCCGAGAACAGAAAGATCACGAAGGCGAACATCAGGAGCGCCATGAACGGCGAACCCTTGGCCTTCTGCCGCTCGGGCTGGCTGGCCGCAGCGATCCGCGCCTGGGCCTGGTCGGCGGGCAGGGATAGCTGCTCGACGATGGCGTTGGTCCCTGCGAGGATGCCGCCCTGCATGTCGCCATCGCGGAACTTGGGCAGGATGGCGCTCTGAATGATGGCGCTGGACAGGGCGTCGGTCAGGACGGGTTCGAGCCCGTAGCCGACCTCGATCCGCACCTTCCGCTCGTTGGGCGCGACCAGCAGGATCGCGCCCGTGTTCTTGCCCTTCTCGCCAATGCCCCAGGTCCGACCCAGCTGATAGCCGAAGTCCTCGATGGGGTAGTCCTGCAGGCTGGGCACCGTGGCCACGACCAGCTGGCGGCCGGTCGTGGTCTCAAGGTTCTCCAGCTTTGTCGTCAGTTCGCGCTGGGCGTCCGGCGACAGGATCTGCGCCTCGTCGACCACGCGGCCCGACAGCGGCGGGAACTTGGGCGCGGCGAAGGCGGGGAGGGCGAAGGTCGAGAAAACGACAAGCGCCGCGAGAAACCAACTCCTCACCCGCAAAGCGGGGGAGGTGGCGCGGCGCGGATACGCGCCGTGACGGAGGGGGCGCTGTGCGGTGGCGAGCGCCCCCTCCACCGCTTCGCGGTCCCCCTCCCCCGTTTTACGGGGGAGGAGATTCATTATTGCACCTTCGGCGGCGTCGCGGTCGGCGGGGCCGAGAAGTCTACGGTCGGGGCGCTCTGGGCGGCGGCCGAGGCCTGGAACAGCTGGGCCGGCTTCTGGCTGCTGTACAGCGTCTTGGCCCAAAGCACGCTGGGGAAGGTGCGCAGGGTGGTGTTGTAGACCTGGGCGGTCTGGTTGTAGTCGCGCCGCGCGATGGTGATGCGGTTCTCGGTGCCTTCCAGCTGGCTCTGGAGAGCCAGGAAGTTCTGATTCGACTTCAGGTCCGGATACTGCTCCTGGATGACCATGAGGCGGCCCAGCACGCCGGACAGCTTGTCCTGGGCGGCGGCGTATTGCTGGAAGGCGGCGGGGTCGGTGATGGTCGAAGCGTCGACCTTCACCTGCGTGGCGCTGGCGCGAGCCTGGGTCACCTCGACCAGAACGCTCTTTTCCTGGGCCGCATAGCCCTTCACAGTCGCCACCAGGTTCGGCACCAGGTCGGCGCGGCGCTGGTACTGGTTCTGCACCTCGGCCCAGGCGGTCTTGGTCGCCTCGTCCTGGGTGGGAATGGTGTTGACCCCGCAGCCGGCCAGCGCAGCCGGGATCGCGACGATCAGGGCGGCGCGCGAAGCGTTACGGACGAAGCGGTTCATGTGTCCTCCAGGCGCGAACATTCATGCCCGCGTATCGCTGTTAGATAGCGAGCCTAGCTCTACACGGCAGGGTGCGACAGGTTAAACCTTGTCCATGTCGGCAAACGCCTTCTTGCGCGGGCCGACATAGCCAAACAGCCAAGCGGCCACCTTGCGCATCTGGATCTCTTCCGAGCCCTCGGTGATCCGGTAGCGGCGGTGGTGGCGGTAGATGTGCTCGAACGGCTTGTGGCGCGAATAGCCGAGGCCGCCGTGGATCTGCATCGCCCGGTCGGCGGCTTCGCAGACGAGGCGGTTGGCCCAGTAGTTACACATCGAGACCTTGTCGGAGAGGCGCTTTTCCACCTCGACCTTGGACATCTGGTCCATCTCCCAGGCGGTCTTGCGGATCAGCAGGCGCAGCATCTCGGCCTGGGTGGACAGCTCGACGATCGGGAACTGGATGGCCTGGTTCTCGGCCAGGGCCTTGCCGAACGGTCTGCGGGCGCGGGCGTACTTGATGCTTTCTTCTATGCAGTAGGTCGCGGCGCCCAGGCTGGAGGCGGCCTGGCGGATGCGGTTCTCGTGCACGAAGTGCTGGGCGATCGACAGGCCGCCGCCCTCGGGGCCGAACATCGCCGAGTCCGGAACCCAGACATGGGTGAAGCTGACCCGCGGGTGATCGGTCGGCATGTTGAAGGTCCAGAGATACTCCTCGACCTTGACCCCCGGCGCGTGGGCCGGGACCAGGAAGGCGGTGATGCCGCGCGCGTCGCCGTCCTCGCCGGCCGTGCGCACGAACAGGCAGCAGTGCGTGGCCGCATGCATGCCCGTGGTCCACATCTTCTCGCCATTGATCCGCCAGCCGGCCTCGCCGTTTCGCTCCTCGCGCACCCCGCGCGTTTCCATGAAGGTGGCGTCCGAGCCGTGGTCGGGTTCGGTGAGGCCAAAGGTCGGGCGGAAGGCGCCCCGGTCCAGCATGTCGCCGATCAGGGTCTGCTGATCGGGTCGGCCGAAGTCGCGCAGCATCAGCACGAACGGATTGTTGCCGACGATTGAGTGCTCGTTCTGCAGGTCGTTGAACAGGCCCAGGCCCTTGGCGGCCAGGTGCTCGCGGATCACCGCCATCCACAGGTTGGAGCCGTCCTTGCCGCCATACGCTTTCGGCAGGGCGAAGCGGTAGTGGCCGGCCTGGTCAGCCAGTTTTCGGGCCTTGCCCAGCAGTTCTTCCCACTCGTGCTTGGGCAGGCCGCCGGCGTCCCAGTCGGTGCGGGCCCATTCGCGGCGGTGGTCGAAGAAGCGCTGGTTGTCGTCGCGCGCCTGCAGGGGCGCGATCTCCTTCTCGATGAAGGCGTCCAGCTCGGCGAGATAGGCGGTCAGTTCCGGCGGCGGATTGAAGTCCATGCCCTAGGCCTCCCTGCTATTTTTCTCGTTCGTTTCGATGATTAGAGCGCGACGACGCGCCGCGGCCAATCGTGCCCTTGGGGAACGAGCGCTTAACCCTGTCTTGACCAGAGGCGGCGCACACCTGGGGTCATGATCCTGATGGCCGTCTTTGCGATCTTCGGCGCCGCGCTCGGACTCTTCGTCCGACCGCGCCTCTTCGGCGTGATCCTGGCGATCCTGCTGGCCGCCGCCGTCGAGGGCGGCGCCTACTGGGCTGTCGGGGTGATGGAGCACCAGACCAACCGCGAAGTGCTGGTCATGCGCGTGCAGGCGGTCTTCGGCGACGAGATCCTGGACATGATCATCCCGGTGGCCGCCGCGGCGATCGGCGCCGTGCTCGCGGCGATCCTGGGCGTGTTCACCGATCCGAAGAAGGCCGCTCCGGTGCTCAGCGCCGAGGGCATCCGTCGTCGCGCCGGCAAGGACGGTCGCTACGCCCGCGCGGAAGGCATGGTCCAGGACCGCGCCATCCACGCCAAGGCCGAAAGCCGGATCGACAAGATCCTAGACCTCTGAGCGACCGAACGCCGCCTATCTCAGCGGCAGGAACAGGTCCGCGGCCGCGCCCAGCTCGGGCTGGTCCAGGAAGAAGCGCTGGCAGTAGATCGGGAAGTCGCGCATCTCCTCGCCGCTGGCCGGCAGCCAGTCGCGGTATAGATAGAGCGCAGCGGGCTCCAGATTATGAGTGTCGCCGGTCACGCGCAGCACCGCGCACCGCCCGCCGGGGATTTCGCCGAGCTTGATCGTCTCGCCTCGCGCATCGATCGGCTGATCGTCCGCGAGGCCGACGCACAGGTCCACGCGGTAGTCGGCTGGATCGGCGGGGCGCCGCTCGGAATGCCAGACATTGAAGGTCGGGTTGGTCCGGGGCGAAAGCCCGGCGGCTTTGCGCCAGGCGATGAACCGTTGGATCGAGGCGTCGAGGGTCCGGGGATCGCCGTGATGCTCGAGGATCGCCACGCGGGTCGGGGCCACGGCATGGATGGTCACCTGGTCGGAAGTGAAGGTCGTCTGCATGATCTTGCTCCTGGCTGTGTTGAGCGGCCCGAAGGCCTTGAGCCACGGCTCCCAGTCGGGGGCCTTGCGGAAGCTGGACGGCGACTGCCCGAGCCTTTGGCGAAAGGCGCGGGCGAAGGCGTCGGGCGTCTCGTAGCCGGCGTCCAGGGCGATCTCGGTGACGCTCTGCCCTTGCGCATGGGCCAGCTGTTTCGAGGCCTGCCGCAGGCGGGCCAGCTGGACATAGCGATGCAGGGAGACGCCGAAGGTCGCCTTGAACTGCCGGTGGAAGTGGAACTTGGAGAACGCCGCGACGCTGCTGACCGCATCCAGGTCCAGATCGTCGTCCAGATGCCGATCGATGTGATTCAGCACCCTGCGCATCCTGGCATGGTAGTGGTCGAGCGCCGTCATGATCCTCATCCGCTGTGGCGATCCCAGACTGGCGTTGGGCGTTGTCGCGCGCTCGACCGATCTTGCGGTCTTGGGCGCGAAGCCATTGCGACATAGCCATTTTGACGGCAGCCACGAAATTCCGCTTGCGATATTCCTTATCACTGATATCTAAGCGATGCTTAGTTCGGATCCGAAGCGCTGGTGGGGATACCCGCGCCGTCATCCCCGGTTCCGAGCGGCCAGTCTGCGTATCTTCGAGTACCGCGTCTCACCCTGATCAACGATCTGACCGCAACTTCCCCAACACGCTGGAGGGCTCCTCGATGAAGCTCCGCACCCTGGCGGCTGTCGCCGCCGTATCCGTTTCCATGTTCGCTGGACAGGCTCTGGCCGACGGCCGCATCGCCGTCGCCCTGGACGCGCCGGTCGCCGCAAAGACCAAGGTCGTGGCCGGCGGCGCCGTCTTCGTCTGCGAAGGCGTCGAGTGCGTCTCGACCCAGGCCCCCTCGCGGGCCCTCACCGCCGTCGCCTGCAAGGCGCTGGCCAAGGAAGTGGGCCGCGTCTCGGCCTTCGGCGGCGAGACCAAGTCGCTGGACGCCGACGATCTGACCCGCTGCAACGCCGTGGCCAAGGGCGCCTCCGCCCTGGCCGCCAAGTAGGAATGGGCGGCTAAGTAGAAATACCTACCGTTCTACCCAGTACCCGGACGCTTAGGGACTGAACTTGCTCGGTCCCGTCTGGCTGTTTCCTCGAGCATTCGACTTCATGGGGCGGCGGATTTTGTCCGCCGCCTCTTTTCTTTTCCAGATCAGGGACTAGCTGAAGCGTATGGCCGTCACCTTATCCTCACAGTTGGAATCCGTTCTGCGGCAAGCCGCAGGCGAGGGGGCGGCCTTGGCGTCGATGACCGTCGACTATGGTCCGTCTTCTGATGAGGCCGCGTTGGAGCCCAAGGCCTGGATTGAGCGGGCCACGCGCAGCCTCGTCTTCGCCCAGGGCGAGCTGCGCCGGGCCGACGGCGGTCTGGCCGCTTCGGCTTCCGCCGTGTTCCGCCGCGCCGGGGTCTGAACACGCGGGCTTAGTTGCGACTGCGAAAGGCCCGTGTTATCAGGCGCGCGGCTTCGGACGGGGCGGTGCGAGAGCGCCGGCCGTCCATGTGCTTTTTACAAGCGCGCTCAAGCTCTTAAGCCGCGACAGGAGTTGAACTTCTTGTCGGCGGCCCTTGCAATGCACCGGGCGGATAAAAGTGGCGGACGAAACCAAGGCGACGGATGCGGGTCAGCGTTACGCGCAATCCCTGTTCGAATTGACGATCGAGAACGGCAACCTGGCCAAGGTCGAGACCGACCTGAAGAGCCTGAAGGCGATGATCGCCGACAGCGCCGACCTGCGTCGCCTGATCGACTCGCCGGCGTTCTCGGCCGAGGACAAGGGCAAGGGTCTCGTCGCCGTGGCCGTGAAGGCCAAGTTCGACATGCTGACCACGAAGTTCCTGGGCCTGGTGGCCTCGAACGGCCGCACCGCCGACCTGCTGGGCGCCATCTCGGCCTTCAGCGAGCTGTCGGCCAAGCACCGCGGCGTCGTCACCGCCGAGGTGATCTCGGCCAGCGCCCTGTCGCCCGCTCAGCTGAAGGGCGTGCAAGCCGCCCTCGCCGAGGCCCTGGGCAAGACCCCCGAAGTTTCCACGCGCGTCGACCCGTCCCTGCTGGGCGGGCTGAAGGTGCGCGTCGGTTCGCGCCTTTTCGATGCTTCGCTCCGTTCGAAGCTCGATTCCCTGAAGTTCGCCCTCAAGCGCGCTTAAGCGCGCCTTAAAAAACAGATCGCAGAGAGCCCAGAAGATCATGGACATCCGCGCCGCCGAGATTTCGGCCATCCTCAAGTCGCAGATCGCCAACTTCGGCGAAGAGGCCGCCGTCTCGGACGTCGGCCAGGTGCTGTCCGTCGGTGACGGCATCGCCCGCATCTACGGCCTGGACAACGTCCAAGCCGGTGAAATGCTGGAATTCCCGAAGGCCGGCGTGAAGGGCATGGCCCTGAACCTCGAGCGCGACAATGTCGGCGCCGTGATCTTCGGCGCTGACGCCGAGATCAAGGAAGGCGACGAAGTCCGCCGCCTGGGCGAGATCGTCGACGTGCCGGTCGGCCGTGGCCTGCTGGGCCGGGTCGTCAACCCGCTGGGCGAGCCGATCGACGGCAAGGGCCCGATCGAGTACACCGAGCGTCGCCGCGTCGACGTCAAGGCGCCGGGCATCATTCCGCGCAAGTCGGTGCACGAGCCCGTGCAGACCGGCCTGAAGTCGATCGACACCCTGATCCCGGTCGGCCGTGGCCAGCGCGAGCTGATCATCGGTGACCGTCAGACCGGCAAGACCGCCGTCGCCATCGACACCATCCTGAACCAGAAGGCCGCCAACGCCGGCAAGGACGAGAGCGCCAAGCTCTACTGCGTCTACGTCGCCATCGGCCAGAAGCGCTCGACCGTCGCCCAGATCGTCAAGACGCTCGAAGAGCAAGGCGCGCTGGAATACACGATCGTCGTCGTGGCCTCGGCCTCGGAGCCGGCTCCGCTGCAGTACATCGCGCCGTTCTCGGGCTGCGCCATGGGCGAGTGGTTCCGCGACAACGGCCTGCACGGCCTGATCATCTATGATGACCTTTCGAAGCAAGCCGTCGCCTATCGCCAGATGTCGCTGCTGCTGCGCCGCCCGCCGGGCCGCGAAGCCTATCCGGGCGACGTCTTCTATCTGCACTCGCGCCTGCTGGAACGCGCCGCGAAGTTGAACGAAGACAACGGTTCGGGCTCGCTGACGGCGCTGCCGATCATCGAAACCCAGGCCAACGACGTCTCGGCCTACATCCCGACCAACGTGATCTCGATCACCGACGGCCAGATCTTCCTGGAAACCGACCTGTTCAACCAGGGCATCCGCCCGGCCGTGAACGTCGGCATCTCGGTGTCGCGCGTCGGTTCGTCGGCCCAGATCAAGGCGATGAAGCAAGTCGCCGGTCCGATTAAGGGCGAGCTGGCCCAGTATCGTGAAATGGCCGCCTTCGCGAAGTTCGGTTCGGACCTGGACGCCTCGACCCAGAAGATGCTGGCCCGCGGCGAGCGCCTGACCGAGCTGCTGAAGCAGCCCCAGTACGCGCCGCAGTCGGTCGAAGAGCAGGTCTGCGTGATCTACGCCGGCACGCGCGGCTATCTGGACTCGATCCCGACCTCGTCGGTCCGTCGTTTCGAGACCGAGTTCCTGGCGCGCCTGCACAGCCAGCACAAGGACCTGCTGGACAGCATCCGCACCAAGAAGGCGCTCGACAAGGATCTGGAAGCGACGCTGAAGGGCGCGCTCGACAGCTTCCTGTCGACCTTCGCCTAAGCCCTCGGAACCGCTCGGAGAGAGTAGCGCCGAATGGCCAGTTTGAAGGAAATGCGCAATCGGATCTCGAGCGTCAAGGCGACGCAGAAGATCACGAAAGCGATGCAGATGGTGGCGGCGGCCAAGCTGCGCCGGAGCCAGGACGCGGCCGAAGCGGCTCGTCCTTACGCCCGGCGCCTGGCTTCGGTGATCGCCAACCTGGCGGCCGGCGTGTCCGGCGACGGGGCTCCGGCCCTGCTGACCGGCACGGGCCGCGATGATCGTCACCTGATCATCGTCGCGGCCGCCGATCGCGGTCTGGCCGGCGGCTTCACGTCGTCGATCGTCCGCGCTGCGCGCCAGCACATCGACGGCCTGATCGCCGAAGGCAAGGACGTGAAGATCGTCTGCGTCGGCAAGAAGGTCAGCGCCCAGCTGAAGCGCCCGTACGGCGCCAAGGTGGTCGAGAATTTCGATCTGTCGGCCTATCGCCAGTTCACCCTGTCGGTCGCCCAGCCGATCGCCGACGTCGTCACGCGCCTCTATGAGGCCGGGGAGACCGACGTGGTCACGCTGTTCTACAGCCGCTTCAAGTCGGTGGTCGTCCAGACCCCGACGGCGCTGCAGCTGATCCCGGCGACGGTCGAGGGCGTCGCCGCCCCGACCGGCCCGACGGCGGTCTACGAGTACGAGCCCTCGGAAGAGGCCATCCTCGAGACGCTGCTGCCGCGTAACCTGACGGTTCAGATCCTGTCGGCCCTGCTCGACAACATGGCTGGTTTCTACGCCAGCCAGATGACCGCCATGGACAACGCCACGCGCAACGCGGGCGACATGATCAAGCGCTACACCCTCGAGTATAACCGTTCCCGCCAGGCCCAGATCACCAAAGAGCTGATCGAGATCATCTCCGGCGCAGAAGCCGTCTGATCTAGCCTAACGACACAAGCACGCAGAGATCGAAAGACCCGCACGCCATGGCCAAGACCCCCGCTGAAAAGCCGGCCGCCGCCGCCGCCAAGAAGCCCGCCGCCCCCAAGGCTGCTGCTGCTCCGAAGGCCGCCGCCGCGACCAAGGCTCCCGCCGCCGCCGCCGCTGCTCCCAAGGCTCCGGCCGCCAAGAAGCCGGCTGCTCCGAAGGCCGCCACGCCCGCCAACACCGCCGTCTCGCTGGAAGGCGCGACCGGTCGTCTGGTGCAGATCATCGGCGCCGTCGTCGACATCGAGTTCACCGGCGAGCTGCCGGCGATCCTGAACGCCGTCGAGACCGTCAACGTCGCCTCGGGCCAGCGCCTGGTGTTCGAAGTCGCCCAGCACCTGGGTCAGAACACCGTCCGCGCCATCGCCATGGACGCCACCGAAGGCCTCGTTCGCGGCCAGGCCGTGCGCGACACCGGCGCCTCGATCCGCGTTCCGGTCGGCCCCGGCACCCTGGGCCGCATCATGAACGTCATCGGCGAGCCGATCGACGAACAAGGCCCGATCCAGTCGGACATCTTCCGCACGATCCACCGTGAAGCCCCGACCTTCGCCGAGCAGACCAACACGGCTGAAGTCCTGGTCACGGGCATCAAGGTCATCGACCTGATCTGCCCCTACACCAAGGGCGGCAAGATCGGCCTGTTCGGCGGCGCCGGCGTCGGCAAGACCGTGACGATGCAGGAACTGATCAACAACATCGCCAAGGCTTACGGCGGTTACTCGGTTCTGGCCGGCGTGGGCGAACGCACCCGCGAAGGCAACGACCTCTATCACGAGATGATCGAGTCGAACGTGAACACCGACCCGAAGGCCAACAACGGCTCGACGGAAGGCTCGCGCTGCGCCCTGGTCTACGGCCAGATGAACGAACCCCCGGGCGCCCGCGCCCGCGTCGCCCTGACCGGCCTGTCGATCGCGGAATACTTCCGCGACGAAGAAGGCAAGGACGTGCTGCTGTTCGTCGACAACATCTTCCGCTTCACCCAAGCCGGCGCCGAAGTGTCGGCTCTGCTGGGCCGCATCCCCTCGGCCGTGGGCTATCAGCCCACCCTGGCCACCGAGATGGGCAACCTGCAGGAGCGCATCACCTCGACGAACAAGGGTTCGATCACCTCGGTCCAGGCCATCTACGTGCCCGCCGATGACTTGACCGACCCGGCGCCCGCCGCCTCGTTCGCTCACTTGGACGCCACCACCGTTCTGTCGCGCGACATCGCCGCCCAGGCCATCTTCCCCGCCGTCGATCCGCTGGACTCGACCTCGCGGATCATGGACCCGCTGGTCATCGGCGAAGAGCACTACAACGTGGCCCGTTCGGTCCAGGAAGTCCTGCAGCAGTACAAGTCGCTGAAGGACATCATCGCCATCCTGGGCATGGACGAGCTGTCGGAAGAGGACAAGCTGGTCGTCTCGCGCGCCCGCAAGATCCAGCGCTTCCTGAGCCAGCCGTTCCACGTCGCCGAGCAGTTCACCAACACGCCGGGCGCCTTTGTCCAGCTGAAGGACACGATCCGTTCGTTCAAGGGCATCGTGGCCGGTGAATACGACCACCTGCCGGAAGGCGCCTTCTACATGGTCGGCGCGATCGAAGAAGTCGTGGCCAAGGCCGAGAAGATGGCGGCGGAAGCCTAATGACCGAAGACGCCGATCTGGGCCAATTCTGCTGTGAAGAGCTGGCGGAAGCCGTGTCTCCGGACCCGACCGCCAGCCTCATCGAGCACGACAGCGGTCTGATCCTGCTGAATCTCGGCGAGCGGGAAGAAGAGGGCGAGACCGGCGTGCTGCTGGCCACGATCCACTTCTGCCCGTTCTGCGGGACCGAGATCCAGACCGACGAAGACATCGAAGCCGCCCTGGGCAGCGTCGAGGAGACCTTCAACTGATGGCCAAGCTGCACTTTTCCCTGGTCGCGCCCGAGCGTGAACTGTTCTCCGGCGACGTGGACCTGGTCCAGGCTCCGGGTTCGGAAGGCGACTTCGGCGTCCTGGCCGGCCACGCTCCGTTCATGACCACCCTGCGCGAAGGCCAGGTGACCGTGAAGGACGGCGCGACGACCAAGGTGTTCGACATCCAGGGCGGTTTCGCCGATGTCGGTCCCGACGGTCTGACCATCCTGGCCGAGCACGCCGTCGAAGCGGCCTAACCGCCTCTTCGTAAAGCTATCGAAGCGCCCTCGGTCCGACAGGATCGGGGGCGTTTTCGTTCGTGTGCCCCCTTTGGCGGCATGCACCTTCGTCATGAGGCGGAGGGTTTTGTCATTCAACCGTCATGCTCAGCGCCCGCGGAGCAACAAAATTACAGCTGTGACCCAATCTCCGCCCCAATCTGTCGCCATAAGGGTTGCGAGGGATCGTCGGTCGGTTTTAATGCCGACCTCTGTCTAGTTGGGGATATCCAGCCTATGCGCCTTGCGCTCGCCAGCCTGATCGCCATCGGCGCGGTCTCGACCACCGCCGTCGCCCAAGAGCAGACCGCCGCGCCTGCCGCCGCTCCTGCTGCTCAAGCTGCTCCGGTCGACCAAGCCGCGCCCGCCGCCGACCAGGCCGCGCCGCCGGTCGCCGCTCCCGCTGCGGGCGCTGCGCCGGCTGAATACAGCGCCCCGGTCCGCGGTCCGCGCACGACCGACCCGGTGTCGCTGAAGCTGCTCGACGTGCTGGACAAGATCTGCAAGCCGTCGGTCGCCGGTGGCGACTTCGCCGCGCTGGTCAAGGAAAACGGCCTGAAGAAGAAGAAGGAACAGTGGGTCCTCGATCTGGGCAAGCCGTACAACATCACGCTCGACAACCCGGGCTCGAACAAGAACGTCTGCACGGTCACCATCGACTACGCGCAAGGCGACGCTCAGGCCCAGGCCCTGGCCGACGCCCTGCACGACTGGGCGACCTGGGAGAACAGCCCGCAGCTGCGCCTGATCCGCAACGACCAGACGGTCGGCAGCGACTTCCGTCGCCTGACGGTCTCGTGGGACGATGCTTGGGCCGGCGGTCACGCGGGCCTGGTCTACATGCGCCTGAAGAAGCTGGACGAGAGCTCGGTCGGCAAGAATTATGAGCGCGCCCAGGTCCTGTACAGCACGACCAGCCGCTAAGGCTCTCCTTGCCCCTTGCGGGCACGGGTTCTATGCAAGCGAGGCGCGGGGGACGACCCCCGCGCCTTTTGCTTTTGGCGGCCTCTCCGCCGCTCGCAACAGCTGTTATCCCGGGGACGACCCCACCTTTTCAAGAAAAGGGGCTCGTCGTGGCCTGGTTCATTCTCTTCATCGCCGGACTGTTCGAGATCGGTTGGGCCGTCGGCCTGAAATATACCGAGGGCTTCACCAAGCTCGTTCCCACCGTGCTGACGGCGATCAGCCTGGCGCTGTCCATGGGCCTGCTGGGCTGGGCGGTGCGGACCCTGCCGCTGGGCACGGCCTATGCCGTGTGGACCGGGATCGGCGCTGTCGGCACGGCGATTGTCGGCATCGTGCTGTTCAAGGAGCCGGCCACGGCCGCGCGCCTGGTGTGCCTGGCCCTGATCGTCTCGGGCATTCTGGGGTTGAAGGTGTTCAGCGCGCCGTAGGCGCGCAGGCTAGGCCGCCGCGCGGTTCTCGGCGTCGATGAACGCCAGGCAGCGGGCGGCCACGGCCTCCCAGCCCGGTTCGCCGGGCAGCCAGTGGCTCATCTCAGGGAAGACCTCGACCGCCCCGCCCAGGCGCGCGGCCGTCTGGCGGACCGTCGCAGGCGGATGGATGACGTCCTGGCCGCCGGCGATCGCCAGCACCGGGCAGCCCGGCGAGGACACCGAGGTGGTCATGAACGGGTCCAGCCACCAGTTCAGCGTCTCCCACAGCGCCCGGCCGCTCTCGGCCGTCATGCGGGCGAAGATCGCCTTGCGCTCGGGGCGTTCCAGCTTGTCGACGCTGTAGCGGCGCACCACGCCGTAGTCCGGCGCGATGGCCTGCATCCAGTACGGGCCGAGCGTGTAGAGACTGACGGCCGAGGCCGCCTCCTCGAGGCTCGCGCCCGACACGCCCCACGGCGCGGACGGGGCCAGCAAAATCAACTTCGAAATCTTGGCGCGACTGGCGGCCATCTGGGCAACGAGGCCGCCCAGCGAGTGGCCGACCAGGATCGGCGGGGTCTCGCAGGTTCGGACCAGCTGCGCGACCTGGCGGGCGTAGTCGCTCATCGAGACGCCGGCCACTGCGGTCTTGCCGTCGTGACCGACGAGGTCGGGCGTGATCACGGGATGGCCGGCCGCCTCGAAAGGCTGGCGGAAAGCGTCGAAGGTCCAGCCGCCGCAGAACGCGCCGTGGACCATGATGACCGGTGCGCGCATGAACGCCCTTGAACCCGACTGAAACCCCGTCGACCGTATGGCCGACGGGCACAGCCTACACCGTCTATTTCGACTTGGGCGAGGTTTTGGCGGTCGCCGTTGTCGCAGGCTTTTTGGCCGGGGCGGCCTTGGGCGCGGCGGGTTTCGCAGCAGCCTTCGGAGCAGCGGTCTTGGGGGCGGCGGCCGCCTTAGGCTTTGCGGGGGCTTTCACGGCCGCCGCTTTCGGGGCCGGTGCGGCCTTCGGAGCAGCCTTGGCCGCGGGAGCCGCCTTCGGAGCCGGAGCGGCCTTAGGCTTGGCGGCAGCTTTCGGGGCCGCAGCCTTCGGAGCGGCGGCGGTTTCGGCGGCTTTCGGTTTGGCCGGGGCCTTGGCGGGCGTTGCGGCCTTCTTGGGCGCGGCCGCCTTCGGGGCCGGAGTGGTCTTTTCGGCGGCCGGGGCCTTGGCTTTCGGCGCCGGCTTGGCGGCGGCTGGAGCAGCCGGAGTGACGGCCTTCGGCTTGGCTGGGGTCTTCGGCTTGGCGGCGGCCTTCGGGGCCGGGGCCGGGGCCGGGGCCGGAGCAGGCGCGGGTTCCGGAGCCGCGGCGACAGGCGCCGGCTCGGCCGTCTTCACGGGTTCAGGCGCCAGGGTCGGCGCGGGGGCGGGAGCTGGCGTCGGCGCAGGCGCCGCGGCCTTGGGCGCTTCGGTCTTGGCCGGTTCCGGGGCCTTGGCCTTGGGTTTACCGGTCAGCCAGGCGATCACGTCGTCGAGGATGCTCATCGTGTTGGGCTCATCTATCAAGTAATGGGCGTTGCTGGGGTATTCGCGGTAGTCTGCGCCGGCGTACTTCTTGCCGACGCGGCGCACGTCCTCGACGGGCGTCGTGCGATCCTGGGCGCCGGCCAGCACCAGGACTGGCACGGTCACCTTGGCGGCGTCGACATGCGCGGCCTTGTTGGGGTCCTTGTCCGGCCAGGCCAGGTCGGCCAGCACCTGGCCGCTGTCATGGACCATCTTGGCGTAGAGGCCGTCGTGGCGGTCGGCCGGCACGGCGTTGACCACGCCGAACTTGAAGCCCGGCTTCCACATCTTACCCGCCCGGGTCTCGGGCTTGGACTGCAGGGCCATGTTCAGGAAGGTGAAGACCGGCGAGAGTTTCGGCTTGCCGCGCGCGTCGGCCGGCGAGGCGGTGGCGAACAGCACGAGGGCGGCCGCATGGCCGGCCTCGGCGATCTTCTGGGCGATCAGTCCGCCCATGGAGTGGCCGAAGACGATCGGCTTCTCGCCGGTCTCCTTGGCCAGGCTCTGGGCCAGGGCGCTCATCTCGGCGACATAGTCGGCCAGGGTCAGGCCTGCGAGACCCGCACGGGGGCCTTCGACCGTGCGCACGGCCGAGCGAATGGTGGGCGCCTCGACGCGGTAGCCCTCGGCGCGCAGGCGCGCAGCGATCGGCGCCCAGACATCGCCGGCGCAACCGTAGCCGTGGATCAACAGAACCGTACCCGCCATACCGTTCTCCCCAGCGCGCCGCTCAGGCGCCGCGCGCAAATCCCTGGAATGCGACGACCACCGCCTCGTAGACGCCGCGCTTGAAAGGTACGATCAGTTCGGGCGTTTCGTCGAGCCTGCCCCACTTCCAGGCGTCGAACTCGATGTGTTCGTCCGCCGTCAGATCGATCTCGGACTCTTCGCCGACGAAGCGATAGGCGAACCACACCTGCTTCTGGCCCAGCCAGCCGCGCGAGAACTTCGGGTCGGACAGGATCTCGGGGGGGAAGTCGTAGGTGATCCACCCCTCGGTGCGCGCCAGCAGCTCCACCGAGGTGACGCCGGTCTCTTCGGCCAGCTCGCGACGCGCGGCGGCTTCCAGGTCCTCGCCGTCGTCGACGCCGCCCTGCGGGAACTGCCAATTGTAGGGCGGGGCCTGCCGATAGCGTCGACCTAGCCACACGCGGCCGTCGGGGTGGAAGAGAACCACGCCGACATTGGGACGATGCTTGGGGTACTCACGCTCGGTCATGCCAAGCTTTAGATCAGGAGAAACGGCGGTACGCCAGTCTGCCTGTGGCCTAGCGGTGCGCCAAAGCTGACGCTGGGGCAAGTTGCAGGCCTCTGGCAGGCAAGCCGGCGGCCCAGGCGCGCACCTGGTTGATGGTCACGGGATAGGCGAAGCCGGAGCCCAGGGCTTGCCCGCGGCCGTTGGCGCCGGTCTCCAGAGCCCGTAGCTGGGCGTCGATGGCGCCGGCGGCCAGTTCGTCGTCGATCACCCGGTCGGCCGAGGCGCGCGGGATCGGGCCGGCGCGGCGGGCGGCCAGGCCGTCGTCCACGAACGCCAGGCCTCGGGCCTTCAGCGTCGCATTGAAGGTGTTCATCGCCTGGTCGTTGTCGACGAAGCGGGCGCCCAGATAGTTCGACAGGCCGAAATAGCCGGTGGCGCGCGACATCAGCCATTCCAGCTTGCGGACGGTGTCCTCGGGCCGGTTGGCGGCGATCAGGGTGTAGGGACCCGGGTCGTTGGCCGGATAGTCGGCCGGCTCCATCGGCGTTTCCAGCAGCACTTCGTGACCGTGGGCGCGGGCCAGGTCGATCCAGCCCTGCAAGCCGTCGGCATAGGGGGCGAACGACAGGGTGATCTCGCCCGGCAGGGTCTCGATCGCGGCACGGGTGGTCTGGGCGTTGAGGCCCAGGCCGCCGATGACGACCGACACCTTGGGGCGGCCATTCGGCGTGAACGGGCGGGCATAGGCGTCGGCGACGGTGCGGCCGTCGGCGGCGATGATCGGCAGCTGACCGCCGCTCGGCCCCGGCGCGGTGAGGCCGGCCATCGGCGCTTGAGCCAGGCCGGGGCCTTGCTGGACGGGAGGCAGGACCTGCTCGCCCATCGCCATGGGGGGCTCGCCGCCCTCGCTGGTCACCGGGGCGAACGGATTGCTGGACAGGTTCATCTGGCCGGGCGCGAGGCCCGACTCGTGCGCGCCGGCGCCCAAGGCGTCGCGCCAGCCTTCCGGCGCGTTCTTGGTCGCGCCGATCTTGTCCAGGCCCAGCCGGATCGTCGGCGCGCCGGCCTTGGGGTCGCTGGTGATCAGGACGAGGGCGGCGGCCGAGGCCAGGAACAGGCAGGCTGCGGCGCTGGCGCCGATATAGGGATTGGTCAGGGCGCTCATCAGCTTGGCGCGCAGATCGCCGCCCGTCCCGCCCGAAGCGGGCGCGGCGGCGGCATAGGCGGGCTTGCGCGAGAACGTGACGGCCATGGTCCGGGACGCTAACGGGGAAGCTTCGAACATATGGTTAACAAGGCGCTTAGGAACGCCTTCGCGCCTGCGGCGTGGGGACGCGGACCCCGAAACGAAGAACGCCGCCCCGGTTTCCCGGAGCGGCGTCCATCTGATCCCGAAGGGGACCGTCTTACTTGTTCTGTGACGGCGCCGCCTTGCCCGCGGCGGTGGCGGCCTTGGCGGTGATGTCGGCGACCTTGGCGGCTGGCTTGGGCAGCTTCGGCGTGGCGGCGACCGAGCCGGCGTTCAGCACGGCGATGGCGCGCTGCAGCTGGAAGTCGTCCTTCTTGTCGTCGAAGCCAGTCGGCGGCGCCTCGGCCGGGGCGTGCGGGGCGACCCGCGACTTGCCCTCGTCGGCGTTCAGAGCGTTCTTGAAGCTGGCCTCGCTGAACCAGACGCGGTTGGCGATGTCCTGGGCCTGGTCGCGGGTCTGGGCGACCTCGAGGTCCGGCGCGATGCCGGTCTTCTGGATCGAGCGGCCCGACGGCGTGAAGTACTTGGCCGTGGTCAGCTTCAGAGCGCCGTCGGCCCCGCCGCGCAGCGGGATGACGGTCTGCACCGAGCCCTTGCCGAAGCTGGTCAGGCCCACGAGTTCGGCGCGATGGCGATCCTGCAGGGCGCCGGCGACGATCTCTGCGGCCGAGGCCGAGCCCTGGTTGATCAGCACGACCATCTTCATGCCGTTCAGCAGATCGCCGGGCTTGGCGTTGTAGCGCTGGATGTTGCGCGGATCGCGACCGCGCTGGCTGACCACCTCGCCGCCGTCCAGGAACAGGTCGGACACGCCGACCGCCTGGTCCAGCAGACCGCCGGGGTTGTTGCGCAGGTCCAGGATCAGGCCCTTCATCTGCGGATTCTTGGCCCGCAGGTCGGTGATCGCGGCCGAGACGGCGTCGGTGGCCTTTTCGTTGAAGCCCGGCAGGCGGACATAGCCATAGGAGCCTTCCATCCGGGCGATGGCGGCCTTGGGCTTGATGATCTCGCGCACCAGCTTGACGTCGAACGGGTCGGTCTTGTCGCGGGCGATGGTCAGGGTGACCGGCTCGCCGGGCGCGCCGCGCATCTGCTTGACCGCCTCATTGACGGTCAGGCCCAACACGCTCTGGCTGTTGACGGCGGTGATGTAGTCGCCGGCCTTGACGCCCGCGCGATCGGCCGGCGTGCCGTCCATCGGCGAGACGACCTTGACGACGCCGTCCTCGCTGGTGACTTCCAGGCCCAGGCCGCCGTACTCGCCGCGGGTGGTGTCCTGCATGTCTTCATAGCTGTCGGGCGACAGATAGCCGGAGTGCGGGTCCAGGCTGGTCAGCATGCCGTCCAGCGCGGCCTCGATCAGCTTCTTGTCGTCGACCTCGGTGACGTACTGGTCCTCGACCGTGCCGAGCACGTCGCCGAACAGCTCCAGCAGTTTGTAGGTCTTGGTCTTGGGGGCGATGTTCGCCTGGGCGATCGGGCTGACATAAGCCATGGCCCCCGCGCCGAGAACGAAAGCCGAAACACCGATGAGCAGATACTTGCGCATTAAGGCCCTGAAGGCTCCCTACGCGGCGCGCGGCGCCGCAACCAATTTAGCCCCGTCCAACCCGACGGTGACTATCGTGAGACAGTCACCTTATCAAAAGAGCCGACTACCGCGACTCCTGTTTGAGCCAGCGTTCCGGATCGGCCGGTTCGCCATTCTCACGGACCTCCATATAGAGCTCCGGATCGGAGGATACATCGCTAGCCATCTTTCCGATCGGGGCGCCGGCCGCGACAGATTGTCCGGGCGCGGCGGTGACCTGGTCCAGGCCGCCGAGGATCAGATGGTAGGCGCCCTGTGACCGAAGGATGACCACGGCTCCCCAGCCGTTCAGCGCGCCGGCATATTCGATGGTTCCGTTCGCCGGGGCGGTGACCGCCTGACCCTTGCCGGTGCGGATCGTCAGGCCGGGCGACTTGCCGCCGGCGGGAGTCTCCTGGCCGAAGCGGCTGACGATGGCGCCGGCCGCCGGGGCGCGCAGGTGTAGCGGGCCGGTGGCCTCGACCTTGCCGCCCAGTCCGTCCGTCAGCGCGCCCAGGGTGCGCAGTTCGCTTTCCTCGGCCATGGCCTGTTGAGCGAAGGCGCGCTCCAACTGGGTCTTCTCGATGATCAGTCGTTCGATCTCGCCCTTGCGGTCGGCGACCACGCTCTCGGCGGTGAACAGCTCGGCCGAGGCGGCGGCGGCCTCGCGGCGCAGGGTCCCGACGGCGGTCGCCTGGCGGGCATAGGCCTCGGCGCGGTGCTGCAGGTCGGGCGTCATGGCGCGGATCAGGATCGCCGCCCGCACCGCGTCGCGGGCGTTGTCGGGCGAGACCAGCAGGGCCGGCGGCGGATCGCGACGGAAGAACTGCAGGGCCGACAGCAACTGCGACAGCCGCTGCCGGTTGCGGCCCAGGTCCGCCAGGATCGAGCGCTCGCGGGCGTTCAGGGTTTCCAGCCTTGCGCGCTTGGCGTCGACATCGGCCCCGGCGGCGATGCGGGCGTGGTCCAGGCGGTCCAGCTCGGCCCGCAGGTCCTGGATCTCGCGGCGCGTGTCGGCGGCCTGCTGGCGATCCTTGGCCCGCTGCTCAAGCGCGCCCTTCTCGGCGCGCTGCCAGGCGACCACAGCCGTGGGCACGGCGAGGGCGCACAGGATCAGCAGAAGGCGCGAAGGGCGGCGAAGCATCAGGCCCTTAGTGCCTCAATCGCGGTGATAGGGCGAGCCCGACAGGATGGTGGCGGCGCGATAGATCTGCTCGGCCAGCATCGCCCGGGCCATGGCGTGGGGCCAGGTCTGGATCCCGAAGGCCATGGTCTCGTTGGCGGCCGACAGGATCGAAGGATCCAGGCCGTCGGCCCCGCCGATCAGGAACACCACGCGCCGATTGCCGTCGTCGCGCAGCCGGGCCAGGTGGTCGGAGAAGGCGCGGCTCTTCCAGGCCTTGCCGTGCTCGTCGCAGGCGATGACATAGGCGCCTTCCAGGTGCGGGCGCAGCACCTCGGCCTCGGCGGCCTTGCCCGGCTTCTTGGCCTCGACCTCAAGGATGTCCACCGGACCCAGGGCCAGGGCGCGGCCAGAAGCGGTGGCGCGGGCGGCGTAGTCCACGGCCAGCTGCGCCTCGACCATGCGGCCCAGCTTCCCGACGGTGAGGATGGTGATCTTCATTCCAGCGAGCATGTGCCACGAACGGGCCGCTTCGTCGCGACGAAAGCCCGGGCCGCGGCGACGAAGCAGCCCGGCGCGGTGAAGGCCAGGAAGTGCGGACCGCCCTGGACGGCCTGCAAGGCGATGGGGCCGGCGGCTTTCAGCGCCGTCACCTGGGCTTCAGCGCCCGCCAGCGGCGTCTTCGGGTCGAGATCCCCCTGCAGCACCTGGGTCGGCGGCAGCTTGCCTGGACGCTTCCCGAAGAAGGCGTCGCGCGGGTAGGCGTCGGCCGCCCCGCCGACCAGCTGGCCGGGCAGGCTGCTGACAAACAGCAGCCCTTCCGCTTCGGCCTCGACGTCAGCCTTGGTCATGGCGGGGCGAGCGTTGTTCTCAGAGGCGCTGATCAGGCTGACCAGCGGGATCGACAGCGGCGCTTGCGGGAAGTCGCCGAACGGCGCGCCGAGCGTCTCCAGATCGGTCCGGGCCTGCTTCAACGGCTCGGCGTCGCCGGCGCGCAGGGCGGCGATCAGCTCGGGGATGCGCGCGCGCAGCGGCGGCGCGTCCAGCAGAGCGCCGAAGAACAGCTTGGGCTTGCCGCCGGGAACCAGCGCCGCCTTGGCCGGATCATCCAGCACCGTGCGATAGGCCTCCATCGCCGAGCCGCCCAGGCGGGCGCGGCAGGCCGCGTCGGCGTCGCAGCGCGCCAGAACCTGCCGGCCGACCTGATCGACCACCACCGAGCGGTGGCTCAGGTCGAGGGCGGCATCGCCATCCGGCGGAACCAGCGAGTCGAGGATCACCCCGTCCAGGCGCTTGGGCGGCGCGATGGCCAGCACCCGCAGCACCAGCTGGGTTCCGTATGAGACGCCGTAGAGGAAGGTCGGCTGCTTCTCGCCATAGCGGTTCATAAGAGCCGACAGATCGCGAGCGGCGTTGCTGATGGTGAAGGCCTTGGCGCGGGGCGTCGCCAGTGCGGGCAAGCATGTGGCCCATTCCGCGCCTTGCAGGGCGGCTCCGCCGGGGCCGTCGGGGCTTTCTTCCGCGGGGCACAGGCGCGTCGAGAAGCCCGTGCCGCGATGGTCTGGGATCATCAGGTCGTAGCCAGGGAACGCCGCCCGGAAGGTGTCGAGCAGCGGATAGAAGCTGGCCCCGGACTCGCCTGGACCGCCAGCGATCAGCCAGACCTGGCCGCGCGAGGCGCCCTGGGCGGGAAAGCGGCGCACGAACAGTTCAGCGTGGCCCAGCTTCAGGTCGCTTGGGTCCAGCGGCGACAGAAAGCGAGCACACTGCGATCCCGCCAGCGCGCCGTCGGCGTCGGGGCAGGGTTCGAACCCGTCCTCGGCATGCTCGAAGGGCGCGGCCAGGGCGGTCGACACGCCGGCCAGAGCGGCCAGTCCCAACGCGACCGCCGCCAGAATACCAATTTTCATGCAAGCCCCCACACAGGCGAGCAGCATCGCTGGTTCCATAGAAGGTCGCAGCTTAAACCTTCGTCATGACCGCCTTCCAGACGCCCCGCCTGCTCGTTCGGCCGTTCCAGCCGGCAGACCTCGACGCTCTGGCCGCCATCGCCGGCGACCCGGAGGTGATGCGTTTTGTCGGCGACGGCCAGCCCTTGGGCCGTGCGGCGACGGCCGAGTGGATCTTGCGTTCAGGCGAGAACGTGGCTCGCCACGGCTATGGCACGGCGGCGGTGCTCGATCGTGAGAGCGGCGCGCTGGTCGGCTGGGCCGGAATGGCGCGACCGCCCGAGGGCGGCGAGGAACTGATCTACGGCCTTTCCCGCGCCTGGCAAGGGCGGGGCCTGGGTCGTGAGATCCTGGGCGGTCTGATCGCAGCGGCCCAGGAGCGGGGCGCGACTCAGCTGCGGGCGCTGATCTATCCCGACAACCACGCGTCTGCAGCGATGCTGACGCGCGCAGGGTTCACCCTCGCCGACATGGCGTTCGAGGGCGAGGACGACACGCATCTCTATGTGCTGGAGCTGGCCTGAGGCGGCCGTCGCGGCGATGGGTCTGACGCCATCGCCGCGCGCGGAAGATCAGTTCGCCGCGGTGCGGTGCGGTGCGTCGACCGCCCAGATCTTCTCGATGTTGTAGAAGCTGCGCACTTCGGGACGGAACAGGTGGACGACGACGTCACCGGCGTCGATCAGCACCCAGTCGCAGTGCGGCAGGCCTTCGACCCGCGCCTTGCCGAAGCCGTTTTCCTTCAGGGCGCGCAGGATGTGGTCGGCCAGAGCGCCGACGTGGCGGTGCGAACGGCCCGACGCCACGATCAGGCTGTCGGCGACCGAGCTCTTGTCCGTCAAGTCGATGTGGACGATGTCCTGCGCCTTGTCGTCGTCGAGGCGGGTCAGGATCAGGCGCTCCAGCGCCTGGATGTCCAGGGGCAGACTCAGGCCCGGGGATTCAGTCGAGGACTCGGCGCCGGCCGGGTCTTCGTGCGCATTAAGCGCGGGGTCGCTACGCAGCGGATTGCTCCTTATGGGGTCGCTGTGGATATCCCCCATAGCACGGAATTGGGCGGAAAGTGAGGGGTTGATGGTCAAACGTCGTTTGGCCGCACTGCAAGCGCGGCTTTGGGCGGCTCGACAGCGTGCGCGAAGCATGACTCAAGTCGCCTGTGTCGCGCATGGGGCGAGGCGTTCAATCCTTGAGGGATCCATGGTTCGGGGCTTGGTCGGAGCGGCGCTGTTCGCGACAGGACTACTGGTTTTCGCACCCGCCGCCGCGGCCGAGGGACCCGCCTATGCGGTCTCGTTGAAGCTGACGGATGGTGAGCGGCTGGTGGGCCAGCCTCGCCTGACGGTGCGCGCCGGTGAGCGGGCCGTGATCGTGATCCGTGACGCCGAGGGGCATGGCGTCAGCATGAGCCTGATCGCCCGTCCTCGCGCCGGATCCGATTCCGTGGACGTTTCGTCGACGATGGACATCGTCCTGTCGACAGGTGAGCGGATCGAGGCCAAGCCGGCCCTGCTCGTCAAACCGGGCCAGCCGGCGGCGGTGGCCCTGGGCGGGGCGCCGTTCAGGATGGTGGTCACGCTCGAGGCCGCGCCGGGCGCCTAGCCCTTCTGCCGCGCTCGCATCGCTGTGGAGGACGCGAAGTTCAGCGGGCCGGTCAGATAGACCCAGGCCGGCGATTTGGCGTCCGGAAGCTTGGCCGCCGCGCTGGCGGGCCAGCGGGCGAAGGCGAAGCGGCGGGCGGCCGGCGAGGTGCGGGCCTTCAGCGAAATCCACGGGCGCGAGATCACCGCCACGGGCACTTCGCGCATGATCTGGGTCCAGCCCCGCCAGCGGTGGAAGGTGGCCAGGCTGTCGGCGCCCATCACCCAGACGAATTTCACGCCGGGAAAGCGCGCTCTCAGCACGCGCAGCGTGTCGATCGTGTACTGCGAGTTCAGCCGCGTCTCGGCGTCGGAGACGATCATGCCCGAGCCGCGCGCCCAGCGGCGGGCGCCGGCCATGCGCTCGGCCACCGGCCGGGTCTCGTGCGACGACTTCAGCGGGTTCTGCGGCGACACCAGCCAGATGACGCGGTCCAGCTCCAGACGGCGCATGGCCGTCTCGGCCACGTGGGCGTGACCCTCGTGCGCCGGGTTGAAGCTGCCGCCGAACAGGCCCACGCGCATGCCCGGCTCCAGATGGAAGCCGAGACGCTGAGCGTTAGGCCGGCCGGCCTCAGGGACGAGTCTGGCCGGTCCCGCGAACCACATATTTGAACGTCGTCAGTTGCTCGGCCCCAACCGGGCCGCGGGCGTGAAGCTTGTCGGTGGCGATGCCGATCTCGGCCCCGAAGCCGAACTCGCCGCCGTCGGCGAACTGGGTCGAGGCGTTGACCAGCACGATGGCGCTGTCGACCGCGGCCACGAAGGCTTCGGCGGCGCCGGCGTCCTCGGTGACGATCGCGTCAGTGTGGCCCGAGCCGTAGGTGGCGATGTGCTTGGCCGCCCCCTCGACGCCGTCGACCACGGCCACGGCCAGGATCGCCGCCAGATATTCGGTGGTCCAGTCGTCGGGCGTCGCGGCCTTCATCGATGGCTCGACCGCGCGGGCGGCGGCGTCGCCGCGCAGCTCGCAGCCAGCCCGGATCAGGGCGTCGGCGATCGGCGGCAGCAACTTGTCGGCGGCGGCCTTGTCGATCAGCAGGGTCTCGGCCGAACCGCAGACCGAAACCCGGCGCAGCTTGGCGTTGACGACGATGTCGACCGCCTTCTTCACGTCGGCGCCGGCATGGACGAAGACGTGGTTCAGGCCTTCCAGGTGGCCCAGCACCGGGGCGCGGGCCTCGGCCTGGACGCGGGCGACCAGGCTCTTGCCGCCGCGCGGGATGATCAGGTCGATGGACTTGTCCAGGCCGGCCAGGATGAAGCCCACGGCCGCGCGGTCGGCGGTCTTCACCGCCTGGACGGCGGCGGCGGGCAGGCCGGCGCTCTTGAGGCCGCGTTCAATTGAAGCGTGGATGGCCAGGTTGGAGTGGATGCACTCGGACCCGCCGCGCAGGATCACCGCATTGCCCGAGCGCACGCATAGCGCTGCGGCGTCGGCGGTCACGTTCGGGCGGCTCTCATAGATCATGGCGATCACGCCGATCGGGGTGCGCACGCGGCTGATGTCCAGGCCGTTGGGCCGGGTCCAGCGCGAGGTGGCCACGCCGATCGGATCGGGGATGTTGGCCACCGCCTCGACGCCGTCGGCGACGCCGGCGAGGCGCGCTTCATCGAGGGCCAGGCGATCCAGCATCGGGCCTGAGACGCCGTTGGACGTCGCCTTGGCCAGGTCCTTGGCGTTGGCGGCCAGGATGGCGGGGGCGTCGGCGCGGATGGCGGCGGCCATGGCCTGGATGGCGGCGGTGCGCTGCTCTGGCGTGGCGAGGCGAAGCGCACGCGCGCCTTCGCGAGCCGTCCGGCCCATCCCCGCCATCGTCGCCTGCAAGCTCATGCCCGCGTCGTCCATCGTCCCTGCCCCTGGTAAGTTATGCTCAGGTTGAGGCTTACCTAGGCGCTTTTGGGTGTGGATGGAACGGCTTTCGTCTGGAAGCGGAGGGAGTTTTGCTTGGCCCGGCCTCTTCCGTCCTTCCGGGCCTTGAGTCCGGAAGGACGGGGCTGCTGCCTATTCCGCGTCCCAGGCGTAGGCCTTGTCCAGCCAGTCGCCCAGACGGCCGTCGGGACGGGCCAGGCCGTGGATGCGGGTCATCTCGTCTTCGGACAGGCTGAAGTCCAGCACGTCGAAGTTCTCGGCGATGCGGGCCGGGTTACTGGTGCGGGGGATGGCGATGACGCCCTGCTGGATCAGCCAGCGGAGGGTGACCTGGCCCGGGGTCTTGCCGTGGGCGGCGCCGATGTCGACCAGAACCGGGTCCTGGGCGACCTTGCCCTGGGCCAGCGGCGACCAGGCGGTGATCGAGGTCCCCAGGGCGTCGGCCTTGGCCTTCAGGGTCTTGAGCGACAGATAGGGGTGGTACTCGACCTGATCGGTGGCGATCGGGGCGTCCGACAGCTTGGCGGCTTCTTCCAGCTGGGCCGATGGGAAGTTCGACAGGCCGATGGCGCGGGTCAGGCCGCGCGACTGGACTTCGTTCAGGGCCTTCAGGGTCTCGGCCAGCGGCACATCCGGCTTGGGCCAGTGCAGCAGCAGGAGGTCGACATGGTCGACGCCCAGCTTCTCAAGGCTGATCTCGGCCGAGCGCTGCAGGTCGCCGTCGCGGAACTGGTCGATCCAGACCTTGGTGGTCAGGAAGATCTCGTCGCGCTTGACGCCGCTGGTCTTGATGGCCGCGCCGACGTCGGCCTCGTTGCCATAGATCTGGGCGGTGTCGATGTGGCGGTAGCCGACCTCCAGCGCCTTCTCGACCAGCGGTGTGGCCGTGCCGTTCTCCAGCTGCCAGGTTCCAAAGCCGAGGGCGGGGATGAGGACGTCGCCCGAGCGGACGGCGGGAACGAGCTTGGACATGGAGGGCTCCGGAAAAGCGGTCAGGCCGATATAGGCGCGCAATGGGTTTCGTCCCAGGCCTTGAGCACCTTCTTTGGCGCGGTCGCGCGCCATTGGCGGGTGACCAGGCTGCGGACCACGCCGGGATCGGCATGGGGCAGGCGGAGCAGGACGTAGGGATAGTTCTTGAAGTGGTCGGTGAAGTGAACCACCTCTGGCTCGGCCTCGACCAGCATCTCGCGCTCGTCGAACGGTACGGCGGGGCAGACCAGGCTTTGGCCGTCCTCGAACAGGCGGGTCAGGAACTTGCCATGCGCCTTCAGGCAGGGGCGGCCATAGGCCGTGCCGTCTTCGACGCCAGGCAGGCCAAGGGCGAAGGCGCGGACCTCTTCGTAAGTCATGGGAACCTCCGTCGCGGCGGACTATAGGAGCGGAATGACGCTTGAGAATACCCTGAAGGCGCCGGTGCTGGTGCTGGGCGCGACCAGCCTGATCGGCCGGTGGATCATGGCCGCCCTGGCCCAGGTCGGCCTGGACGCCGTCGCCCTGAGCCGGACGCAATCAACAGGTGGGGCCATCGGTGGCGCGCAGTGGATCGCCGGCGACCTGAAGGATCCTCGGCTGATCCTGCCGCAGATCGTCACCGTGTTCTCGCTGTCGCCGATCTGGCTGTTGCCCGACGCCCTGCTGGCCCTCAAGGCGGCGGGGATGACGCGGCTGGTGGCCTTTTCCTCGACCAGCCGGTTCACCAAGGAGGCCTCTCCAGACGCTGGCGAGCGGGCCGTGGCCAAGGCGCTGGCCGACGCGGAGGCCGCGGTCGAGGCCTGGTGCGAGGCGCACGGCGTGGCCTGGACCATCCTGCGGCCGACCCTGATCTATGACGAGGGCCGCGACGGCAATGTCAGCCGCATCGCCAAGCTGGTGAAGCGCTTCGGAGTCATGCCGCTGCTGGGCGGCGGCCGGGGTCTGCGCCAGCCGGTCCACGCGGCGGACCTGGCGTCCGGGGCGCTGGCGGCCGCCGCATCGCCGGCGGCGCAGAACCGGGCCTACGACCTTGTCGGCGGCGAGACCGTGACCTACCGCGTGATGGTCGAGCGGATCTTCGCCGGCCTCGACAAGCCGCCGCGCGTCCTGCCGCTGCCGGTCTGGCTGTTTGCTTTGCTTATGAAGCTGGCCAAGCCGTTCTATCCCGGCGCCACCACGGCCATGGGCGCGCGGATGGGCCAGGATCTGGCGTTCGACTCGGCCGAGGCGACGCGCGACTTCGGGTGGACGCCCAGGGCGTTCCACCCGCGCTTTTAGGCCTTACGCGACGCCCGCATCGCTCCACACGCCCAGCTCGTTGCCGGACGGATCGGTGAAGTGGAAGCGGCGGCCGCCCGGGAAGCTGAAGATCGGCGCGGTGATCACGCCGCCGGCCTTTGTCACCTTTTCGAGCATGGCTTCCAGGTCGGTGGCGTAGAGGATGACCAGCGGGCGGTCGGAAGAGCCTTCCTGCGGCTTGGCGAAACCGCCATCGGTCCCCTGACCCTCGAAGGCGACATAGTCGGGACCGTAGTCGACGAAGCTCCAGCCGAAAGCGGCGGAATAGAAGCTCTTGGTCGCCGGGAGATCGCCGCCGGGCCATTCGATGTAGTCGATCTTGCCGTCTTCGCGCATGGCGCTCTCCTCAAACAATGTTCTTCAAATGTTCTATTGGGCCGTCAGGGCAGAGTCCAGACGCTGGTGCGCTTGACGGCGAAATCCTCGAGCTCGCGAGTGGTCTCGACCTGGTATTCGGCCAGCTTCACCAGGTCGTCCTTGCGGAAGTAGGTCCGGCCCGGATCGCCGATCAGCACGCTGGCGCCGTTGGCCCGGCCCTGCCGCAGCCAGTCCATCACCGCCTCGGCCATGGGCTTTTCGTAGCAGATGTCGCCGGCCAGCAGCACGTCGGTCTCCGGTGGCGGAGCGTCCAGCAGGTTGACGTCGGTGAAGCTGACCGCGACGTCGTTGGCCTGCGCGTTGAGGCCCACGGCCGCCTCGCAGAACACGTCGATGTCGGCGGCCAGCACGCTCGTCGCGCCGGCCTTCATCGCCGCGATCGCGACGATGCCCGAGCCGGTGGCGAAGTCGACCACGCGCTTGCCGGCGACGATCTCGGGATGGTCGAGGATATAGCGCGCCAGGGCCTGGCCCCCGGCCCACGCAAACGCCCAGAACGGCGGCGGCAGGCCGATCTCCTCCAGCGCTTCCTCGGTCAGCTTCCAGATCGGGGTGATCTCGTCAGCCAGATGCAGCGACAGCTCCGGCGTGTGCGGCGGGGCCTGCAGGCGTGTGTTGTCGCGAATGAAGGCGCGGCGGCCTTCCAGGGTCTGGACGATCATGCCGCGCTTAGAGCACGGCCCAGATTAGGCGGCGACCGGTTTGCTCGACGCCGCCTTCAGCACGGTCAGATATCCCGGCGCGGTCAGCATGCCCTGGGTCAGGCCCTTCTCCTCCAACAGGCGGTGGGCCAGGGGCAGGTTCCAGCACGGGGTGTGCATGAACATGTGGTGCTCAGCGTGGAAGTTGACGTGGTAGGGCGCGATCAGGGCGCGCTCCAGCCAGTTGGCCTTCGTCGTGCGGGCGTGGCGGAACGGGTCGGGCTCGTTCTTGGCCACCAAGGCGTGCTCGGCGATGTTGCGCAGGCGGGTGACCAGCGGGAACCAGGTCGCCATCGGCACGATCCACAGCGCCAGCCAGGCCCACCAGAGACCGAACGCCGACAGCACGACGAGAATGCCCAGGTTCCACAGCAGGAACGGCATCTGCCGCGCCACTTCGCCGGCGAAGATCGCGCCCTTGGGCTGATCGCCCTTCATACGGCCCAGCAAGGGCCCGAACCGCTGCTTGAAGAAGGTCTGGCCGGTCAGGTCGCGGACGATCTTGCGGCGCAGGGACGCTAGGGTGGTCGGGAAGGGCGCCGACAGGATCAGGTCGGGGTCCTCGGCCTGCTGGGCGTATTTGTGGTGGGTCAGGTGATAGGGGCGGTAGCTGGCCAGGGAGGCGCCGGTCGGGGCCGCGCACAGCCATTCGCCGACCCAGTCGTTGACCTTGAGGTTCGGGTGCAGGCCTCCATGGGCGGCCTCGTGCATCAGGATGGCCAGGCCCAGCTGCCGCGCGCCGATCAGCATCACGGCGATCACGTAGGTCAGCGGATTGGGGAAGGCGACGAACAGCGCGCCGGCGGCGAGGATCACCCCCCAGGCGTGGGCGACCATCATGAGGCCTCGCCAGGACGAGCGTGCGGACACTCGCGTCCATTCGGCGGGCGTGAAAAGATCCTGCGGTTTGACACGCGGCGCGACAGCCATGGAACGGATCATCCCACATTCAGCTTGAGGCAGACAGCATGACCCGACGTCACACTCCGGAGCCCGATATGCGCCGCCTGATCTCTGCTCTTCTCCTGACCGCTGTCTGCGCCGCCGGCGCAGCGCCCGCGGCGGCGGCCAGCTTCGACTGCCGCAAGGCTCGCACGGCTGACGAGAAGGCGATCTGCGCCAACCGCGACCTCAACGACCAGGACGTGCGGCTGGACCAGCTGTACGGCATCACCCGCCATCTCGTGCCGATGGGCGGCCGCGGCGCGATCATGGACGACCAGCGCGACTGGCTGCAGGCGCGCAAGCGCTGCGGGGCCAACCAGAGCTGCCTGGCCAAGAGCTATGACGGTCGCATCCGCCAGCTGAACACGGTCATGGACCGCGTCTACAGTCAGGGGCCGTTCTAGAAGCTGACGCCGGGCTTCCAGAGCCCCGCCGTCAGGCCGATGACCACCAGCAACCCGGCGATGGCGTTGGACTTGAACAGCTTCAGCGCGCCGGGGCCGTCATTGACGTTGATGGCGGCGGCTTGGCGCGACAGGTGCAGGGCGAAGAGGCCGGCGAACGGCAGGAACAGCGGGCCCAGATTGCCGACCCAGGCGGCGGCGACGACCAGCACGAAGGCGGCGGCGTAGAAGCCCGCCACGCCCAGCTGGACGTGGGCGCCCAGGCGGCGGGTCGAGGACTTGATGCCGGCCAGGGCGTCGTCCTCGATGTCCTGGATCGCGTAGATCGTGTCGTAGCCCAGGGTCCAGAAGATGCCCGCCGCATAGAGCAGGGCGGCCGACCACGACAGATGGCCGGTGGCGGCGGCGTAGCCCAGCAGGGCGCCCCAGTTGAAGGTCAGGCCGAGCCACGCTTGCGGCCACCAGGTGATGCGCTTCATGAACGGGTAGCCGGCCACCAGGCCCAGCGACAACACGCCCAGCCCGATCGCCACCCAGCCCAGGGTTAGCAGGATCAACAGGCTGACCAGGCTGCAGCCGACCAGGAACAGCCAGGCCTGCTTGACGGTGATCAGCCCGGCCGGGATCGGGCGCATGGCGGTGCGAGCGACCTGGGCGTCGAAGTCGCGGTCGACGATGTCGTTGAAGGCGCAGCCGGCCGCCCGCATTAGGGCCGCGCCCACGAACACCGCCAGCAGCAGCCAGACGCTGGGCCAGCGGCCCTGCTCGGCGGCGGCCAGGGCGATGCCTTGCCAGCCGGGCAGCATCAAGAGCCAGATCCCCGCCGGCCGGTCGAACCGGCCCAGCTTCAGCCAGGGGCGCAAGGCGGGCGGCGCGTGACGGTCGACCCAGTTGGTCGCGGCGGCGTCGGGCAGGATGGCGGTGTCGCTCATGCGGCGAGGCTTAACCCGCCACGTCCGCCGCGCGCGATAGATAATTCCGATCCTGTCGCCAGAAACGATCAATTGGCTTTATTGCGCTGAGACGGCGAAGGTCTCCCCCACGAACTCGGCCGAGAGGGACTCTGATGACCAAGACCACGATGACGACCAGCGCTGGTGCGCCGATCGCTGACAACCAGAATTCGATCAGCGCCGGACCGCGCGGCCCGCTGCTGATGCAGGACTACCAGCTGCTGGAAAAGCTGGCCCACCAGAACCGCGAGCGCGTGCCCGAGCGGGTCGTCCACGCCAAGGGTTCGGCCGCCTATGGCACGTTGAAGATCACCCACGACATCAGCGCCTACACCAAGGCCAAGGCCCTGCAGCCGGGCGCGGAAAGCGAGATCCTGCTGCGCTTCTCGACCGTGGCCGGCGAGCGCGGCGCGGCCGACGCGGAGCGCGACGTGCGCGGCTTTGCGCTGAAGGTCTATACCGAGGAGGGCAACTGGGACCTGGTCGGCAACAACACCCCGGTGTTCTTCGTCCGCGACCCGCTGAAATTCCCCGACTTCATCCGCACCCAGAAGCGCCACCCGGTCTCGAACCTGCGCTCGCCGACAGCGATGTGGGACTTCTGGAGCCTGAGCCCCGAGAGCCTGCACCAGGTGACGACCCTGTTCTCGGACCGGGGCCTGCCGCAGAGCTATCGCCACGTGCACGGCTTTGGCAGCCACACCTACAGCTTCCTGAACGCCGCCAATGAGCGCGTGTGGGTCAAGTTCCACTTCAAGACCCAGCAGGGCATCAAGAACTGGACCAACGCCGAGGGCAACGCGGTCATCGCCAATGACCGCGAGAGCGCCCAGCGCGACCTGTTCGAAGCCATCGAGGGCGGCGACTTCCCGCGCTGGACCTTCTACGTGCAGATCATGACGGAGGCGCAGGCGCAGACGTTCCGCTGGAATCCGTTCGACCTGACCAAGGTCTGGCCGCACGGCGAGTTCCCGCTGATCGAGGTCGGCGTGCTGGAGCTGAACCGCAACCCGGACAACTATTTCGCCGAGGTCGAGCAGAGCTCGTTCTCGCCATCGAACATCGTCCCGGGCATCGGCTTCTCGCCGGACAAGATGCTGCAGGCGCGGATCTTCGCCTATGCCGACGCCCACCGCTATCGGATCGGCACGCACTACGAGGCGCTGCCGGTCAATCGTCCGCGCTGCCCGGTGAACCACTACCACGCCGACGGCGCGATGCGGTTCGACAGCCCCCCGCGCACCGACGCCTGGTATGAGCCGAACAGCTTCGGCGGGCCGGTCGAGGATCCGTCCGTGGCCGAGCCGCCGCTGCCGATCCACGGCGACGCGGACCGGTTCAATCACCGCGACGGGAACGATGACTACAGTCAGCCGGGCGACCTGTTCCGGTTGATGAGCCCCGACCAGCAGCGTCAGCTGTTCGACAACATCGCCGCGGCCATGCAGGGCGTGCCGGTGGAGATCATCAAGCGCCAGCTGGTCCACTTCCACCGCGCCGATCCGGCCTATGCCGCCGGCGTCGCGCAGCGGGTCGGGGTGTCGGTCGACGACATCGCGGCCGAATAGAGGAGCCTGACCATGGCCACCGCCGCCCTTCGTGTCTCGGCTTGGAGCCTGCTGCTGGCCGGCGCGGGGGCGGGGATCGTCCTGCCTCACCCGGCGACCACCGCGCTGTGGACCGCCGCGGGCCGCCTGTTCGCGCGGGCCGGCGACCGGGCCATGGTCGCGCGCCTGACCTCGGCGACCAAGTTCGGGCCGCGCATCCGTCGCGGCCTGGAGCGCCAGCCGGCGCCGCCATTCGGAGACCTGGCGCCGGCGGCTTGATCAGGGTTGCTCCGGGGTTTGAACCCGCCCCGTGACGCGCTAACTCTTGCAAATGAGTCTCAAGCCTCGCCGCAAGCCGCGTCGCCGCCTGACCCGCGCCGAACGCTGGGCGCTGGACGGGCTGGGCGGCGCCTTGGTGGCGACCGGCGCAGTGGGCGTCGTCGTGCCGGGCATGCCGACCACCGTGTTCTGGATCGGGGCGGTGGTCTGCTTCCTCAAGACCCGTCCGCACACGGTGCGTCCGCTGCTGCGCACGCCGATCGTCGGGCCGGCGATCATCTGGTTTCTGCGCTGGCGACCGTTCGGCGGCGGTCGCAAGTCGCGCACCTGACGGGTCGCGCCGGCCGGCGAAAGCGCCTATCTAGCCCGCGCCATGACCGACATTCTCGACGATGAAGACGAAGCCGGGCCCCGCAAGCGCGCCCTGTCGAACCGCCAAGTGCTGGGCTTCGTCGCCCAGTTCTGGAAGCGGCGGCCGGTGCTGTTCGGCTTCGGCGTCGGACTGACCCTGGTGGCGGTGGCCTTCGACCTGGCCCTGCCCTACGCCTCCGGCTACCTCGTCGACACCGTCGCCAGCAAGCCGCGTGGCGACAGCGAGGCCTGGACGGCGCTGGGTCTGTTCGTCGGCGTCTATTTCGCCTTCGCGATCATCCGCAACATCGCCCACCGGTTCTGGATCCCGCTGGCGGCCCGGAACATGGAGGAGATGACCAACGAGGGCTTCGCCAAGGTGCAGGCCTTCTCGTCGGACTGGCACGCCGACAGCTTCGCCGGCGCGACGGTGCGCAAGCTGACCCGCGCCATGTGGGGCTATGACAGCGTCACCGACGCGGTCACGATCTGGCTGGGGCCGGGCATCATCGTGCTGGTCGGCCTGTCGTTCGCCATGCTGCTGCGCCAGCCGCTGGCCGGCGTCATCTCGCTGGTCGTGGTGGTCGCCTATCTGGGCGTCAACCTGTGGATCACCGAGCGCTATGTGCGCCCCAGCAATCTGCGGTCCAACGCCCTGGACTCCAGGATCGGCGGGGCTCTGGCCGACGCGGTGACCTCGAACCCGACCGTGAAGAGCTTCGGCGCCGAGCAGCGCGAGGGCGAGCGTCTGGCCGAGGTCACGGCCGCCTGGCGCGACGCGATCATGGTCACCTGGGTGCGCTTCACCAATGTATGGCTGGGCCAGAACCTGCTGCTGGTCGTGCTGCAGGCCGGCCTGACCGGGGCGATGGTCTGGGGCTGGGCCAAGGGCACGGCCACGCCCGGCGACGTCGCTTTCGCCATCACCGCCTTCATGCTGATGAGCGGCTATCTGCGGAACCTGGGCGAGAACATCCGCATGCTGCAGAAGGGCCTGGACGACGCCGAGGACGTGGCCGCGTGGACCACCCTGTCGCCGCAGATCGCCGATGCGCCTGGGGCCCCTGACTTCCTGCCCGCATCCGGCAGCATCGAGTTCCGCGACGTGACCTTCCGCTACAAGGCGGCGGGCGCGCCGCTGTACGACCATTTCAGCCTGAAGATCGCGCCTGGCGAGCGAGTGGCCCTCGTCGGCCCGACGGGCTCGGGCAAGTCGACCTTCGTCAAGCTGGTCCAGCGCCTGCACGACCTGCAGGACGGGACAATCCTGATCGATGGCCAGGACGTTTCCAAGGTCACTCAGACATCGCTGCGCCGGGCCATCGCGGTGGTGCCGCAGGATCCGGCCCTGTTCCACCGCACGCTCTGGGAAAACATCGCCTACGCCAAGCCGGACGCCACCCGCGAGGAGATCGAGGCGGCGGCCAAGAAGGCCCGCGCCCACGAGTTCATCCTGCGCCTGCCGAAAGGCTACGACACCCTGGTCGGAGAGCGCGGCGTCAAGCTGTCGGGCGGCGAGCGCCAGCGTGTGGCCATCGCTCGCGCCTTCCTGGCCGACGCGCCCATCCTGGTGATGGACGAGGCGACCTCGTCGCTGGACGTCGAGACCGAGGGCCTGGTCCAGGCCGCCGCCGAGGCGCTGATGGACGGCCGGACCACGATCGTCATCGCCCACCGCCTGTCGACGGTGCGCGGCGCCGACCGCATCCTGGTCTTCCAGAACGGTCAGGTCGTCGAGGAAGGTCGTCACGACCAGTTGGCGACGCAGGGCGGGGTCTATGCCCGCCTGAACGCGATCAGCGCGGGGATGGCGTAGCCACCCCGCAGCCTTTCGCCGCCGGGCGCAGCACTAGGCGCTGGTCGCCCAGCATCAAGTCGCGGCGGGCCTCCGGCTCGCCCATGCGGACCGTCCCGGCCTTCAGGGCCGCATCCAGGTCGACGCCCTCGCAGGACGTTGAGACGTCGGCCACCTTGCGCCATTCGCCATTGGCCAGCGACATGACGTCCAGCATGGCGCCGTTGGTCAGCAGCACCTCCTCGACGCCGTCGCCGTCGACATCCAGCAGCAGGGCCGAGCAGCGCATGCCGGCATAGCCGCAGACCGAGCCGGAATCGTTCTTGGTCCAGTCCTGATTGCGGAAGCTGTCGGGCAGGGTGCGGCCGGCGGGATAGACGGCGATCACGCCGCCTTCGGGGGCGTTCAGCGGGCGGAAGTCCTTGGCGGTCTGGGCCTGGGCCTTGCGGGCGCGCTCGGCGATGTCGGTGTTGCTGCTGGCCTTCAGCCGGGCCAGCCCGTCGCGACCATAGCGTCCGCTGTCGAAGCGCAGGAACTGGAAGTCGAACTTGTCGGGCGCGATCTTGCCGGTCTCCAGCCGCTTGACCTGACTGTTCACCGACAGGCGCGCGGGGTCGGCGATCGGGGTGAACAGGGCGATCAGCAGCAGGACCGAGACGGCGGCCATGATCAGGTTGGTGGGCTCCAGCGGCTTCATCCAGGGCGCCGGTTTCAAAGCGGCGAGGGTGTAGCCGACCGTGAAGCCGGCGGCGACGACCAGATAGGTGGAGGCCAGGACGCGGTCCGGGGTCAGGCCATACTGGTCGATCCGCAGCCACAGCGCATAGGCGGTCAGCACGACGATCGGGATCAGCAGCAGGCTGGCGATCCGCGCAGACCAGCGCAAAATCAGGTGCGGCGGCTCGACGCCATCCTGATAGGCGGCGTTGATCAGGATGATCAGGGCGGCGGCGGCCGACAGCAGCAGGGCCGCGGCGGCCTTGGTGCCCCACAGCGGGGCCAGGCCCGTGAACGGCAGGCTGGCCAGGAAGCCGCCGGCGATCACGACCATCAGCGGCAGCAGCCAGGCCAGCAGCACCAGGGCCACGGTGCGCACGCCGCGGACCAGGCCGGCGCGGGCCTCGGTCAGTTGCACGGCCATGTGCACGGCGGCGGCGAACATCAGGCCGGTGGCCGGGAAGGCGAAGGCGGTCTCGCCGATCAGCTTCTGGATGGCGTCGACGCCGATCAGCTTGAACAGCGCCCCGGCCAGGAACAGCAGCAGCCAGAACGCGCCGGTGAAGGCCAGGGACAGGAACAGGCGCACCGCATTGGTGCCCACCAGGTCGAAATAGTCCTCGTAGGGCGCGACCGGCTTAGAGACCGCCTCGGCCGGCTGGACCAGGTGGTGGGCGATGAAGAGGAGGGCCGCGACGGCGATGAACAGCGGCGGGGACAACGGTCCTGCGCCATAGCGTTCGGGTCCGGCGCCGGTCCAGGCGGCGTGGATGGCCAGGATCACGGCCAGGGCGGCGGCGATCAGGCTCCAGGCGATCAGAGCCTGGCGCCGCATGGCCGACAGCGCCGCCAGCGGGATCATCGGGACCATCAAGGCGCAGATCAGCAGCGGCGCGTACAGCATCGGCTGCGTCGCGGGCCAGGCCTTGGACTCGTCGGCCTTCTGTAGCAGGAACATCGCAATGCCCTGGGCCAGGCCGATCCCCAGGCGGGTGAAGGCGGTGGTCCGGGTCGTCTTGGTGTCGTCCATGCGAGGGCGCTTCTCCGTTTCGGGTACAGCACCACGCTCGCGCCCTGTCGGAAAGGGGCTTTTCGAACCGAGAAGCGGGTCTACCGCGCCAGCCGCCCGTCCTCCAGCGCCGCGGGCTCGAACGAGAAGATGACGCTCGGGTCCGGCTTGGCGACGCCCTTGACCAGCTTCTTGTCGCCGGCGGCGTGCAGCAGCCAGCGGATGACGTTGAGCCGGGCTTCCTTCTTGTGGTCGGCGCGCACGCAGATCCACGGGGCGACGTCGCTGTGGGTGCGCATCAGCATCTCGTCGCGGGCCTTGGTGTAGTCGTCCCACTTGTCCTGGGCGACCTTGTCCAGGTCGCTGGTCTTGAAGGCCTTCAGAGGATCATCGCGGCGGGCTTTGAGGCGCTCGGCCTGCTCGTCGCGGCTGATGTCGAGCCAGAACTTCACGTAGCGCAGGCCGTTCTCGACCAGCATCCGCTCGAAGGCCGGCACGTCGCGCAGGAACTGCTCCTGCTGCTCTGGCGTCGAGAAGCCCATCACCCGCTCGACCCCCGCCCGGTTGTACCAGGAGCGGTTGAACAGCACCGCCTCGCCGGCGGCCGGCAGGTAGTCGACATAGCGCTGGAAGTACCATTCGCTGCGTTCGCGCTCGTTCGGCTTAGGCAGGGCCACGACGGTGGTGGCGCGCTTGGACAGATGCTGGGTGACTCGGGCGATCGTGCCGTCCTTGCCGGCCGAGTCGCGGCCCTCGAAGACTGCCAGGATCTTCCAGTCGTCGGCGATGGCCTTCTTCTGCATCTCGATCAGGGCGAGCTGCAGCTGCATGAGTTCGTTTTCGTAGTCGTCGTGCTTGCTCATGACGTCAGCCTACCCCCGAAAAGAAGAGATGCGCTAGAAGGACGCCATGATCCGTCTCTTCGTTCCCAACGACCTCTCCGCCGGGGCCGGCGTCGTGCCCACCGTCGACCAATCGCGCTATCTGACTGCGGTCATGCGTCTGGCGGTAGGGGCCGAGCTTCTGCTGTTCAACGGCCGCGACGGCGAGTGGCGCGCCACCCTCATCGAGTCGACCAAGCGCGGCTGCCTGCTGAAGGCCGAGGACCAGACCCGTCCGATGGAGCTGGGGCCCGACCTCGATCTGATCATCGCCATGGTCAAGCGCAGCCGGGTCGAGACCATCGTCGAGAAGGCCGCCGAGCTGGGGGCGCGCAGAGTGCGGTTGGCGGTGACGCGGCGAACCAATGTCGACTTCGTCAAGCTGGGCCGCCTGGACGCCATCGCCATGGAAGCCGCTGAGCAGACCGGCCGTCTGGACGTGCCCGAGGTCGCCGACCCCGAGAAGCTGGACAAGATCCTGGACGCCTGGGACCCGGCTCGCCGCCTGGTGTTCTGCGACGAGGGCGGCGATGCGAAACCCGCGATCGAAGCGCTGGCCGGAACCGGCGGTCCGGCAGCCATCCTGATCGGTCCCGAAGGCGGGTTCGCGCCCGAGGAACGCGAGCGGCTGCGGGGGCTTTCCTTCGTCACGCCGGTGTCGCTGGGCCCGCGCATCCTGCGCGCCGACACCGCCGCGATCTCGGCGATGACCTTGTGGCAGGCCGCTGCAGGAGATTGGCGCTGAACATTATGCTCAAGGTCGCCCCTTGAGGTTCTGAAAGAAAACGCCCAACTGGGCGTGACATCGCGTTTCGCCGTCGGCGGAGGGACTTCGTTTCCATCCTCCCGCAGCATCATTCCCTGGGGAGGGGCGGCTTGCATGGCCGACACCGCTAGCGTTCAAGATCGTCAGCTGACGCTCGCCGATCTGACCGAATATTTCGCCCAGGGCAGCAAGCCCAAGGACGCCTTCCGCGTCGGCGCCGAGCACGAGAAGTTCGGCTTCTATCTCGGCTCGCACGAACCGGTCCCCTATGAGGGCGACAAGGGCATCTACGCCCTGCTGACGGGGCTTCAGCGCTTCGGCTGGAAGCCGGTCATGGAGGGCGAGGTCCTCATCGGCCTGGAGCGCAACGGCGCCAATGTCAGCCTGGAGCCGGGCGGCCAGTTCGAGCTGTCGGGCGCGCCGCTGGCGACCATGCACGACATCTGCGAGGAGACGGGTCAGCACCTGGACGAGGTCAAGACCGTCGCCGACGAACTGGGCCTGGGATTCACGGGCCTGGGCTTCTCGCCGCTGTGGACCCGGGAACAGGTGCCGATCATGCCCAAGGGCCGGTACGTGATCATGCGCAACTACATGCCCAAGGTCGGCAATCTCGGCCTCGACATGATGCTGCGCACCTGCACGGTGCAGGCCAATCTCGACTTCTCCAGCGAAGCGGACATGGTCGCCAAGTTCCGCATGAGCCTGGCCCTGCAGCCGATCGCTACGGCTTTGTTCGCCAATTCGCCGTTCACCGAGGGCAAGCCGAACGGCTTCCTCTCGGCGCGCGCCAACGTCTGGACCGACACCGACCCCAACCGCACGGGCCTGCTGGACTTCGTTTTCGAGGATGGCTTCGACTTCGAGCGCTACGCCCGCTACGCGCTGGACGTGCCGATGTACTTCGTCAAGCGCGGCGACAAATATATCGACGTCGCCGGTCGCAGCTTCCGTGACTTCATCGAGGGCAAGCTGCCCGAGCTGCCGGGCGAGATTGCCACGATGAAGGATTGGGCCGACCACACCACCACCGCCTTCCCGGAAGTTCGCCTCAAGACCTATCTGGAAATGCGCGGCGCCGATGCTGGTCCGTGGAGCCGCCTGTGCGCTCTGCCGGCCCTGTGGACCGGCGTGTTCTATGACGACGCGGCCCTGGCGGCGGCTTGGGACCTCTGCAAGGACTGGACGATCGAAGACCGTGAAGGCCTGCGCCGCGACGTGCCGCGCCTGGGCCTGAAGGCGCAGGTCGCCGGCCGCTCGGCGCAGGACGTGGCCAAGGACTTCGTGGCCATCGCCAAGTCTGGCCTGAAGGGCCGCGCCCACATGAACGGCGGCTTCCTGGACGAGACCATCTATCTGGGCGAGCTGGAGCAGATCGCCGACAGCGGGATCACTCCGGCCGAGAAGTTGCTGTCGCTGTACAATGGCGAGTGGCAGGGCGACATCGGCCGCGTCTTCACCGACTGCGCCTACTAGCGGGAAGCGGCAAAGACTGTCGTTATGGAGCTTCGCTTCATAACGAGTCGATCAATGCGCCTTCTTTCGTCCCTCGTCGCGCTGGCGCTGCTGGCGTCTCCAGTCGCCGCCCAAACCCTGGTTCTGACCGGGCCCGCGGGGCAGTCGGTGACGCTGAGCGCCGCCGACATCGCCGCCCTGCCGCGCCAGACGGTGACCTTCGCCGGCCATGGCGAATCGCATGTCTATGAAGGCCCGCTGCTGATCGACGTCCTGGCCAAGGCGGGGGCGCCGACGGGCCAGGCGCTGCGCGGTCCGGCCCTGGCCAATGTGGTGCTGGTCGAGGCCGGCGACGGCTACAAGGTCGCCTTCGGCCTGGCCGAGGCGGATCCAGGCACGCGCGCCAATCGCATGATCCTGGCCGACAAGGCCGACGGCGCGCCGATGGGCGAGGGGCAGGGACCGTTCCGTCTGATCGTCGAGGGCGACCTGCGCCCAGCGCGCGGCGCGCGCATGGTGTCCGCCATCAAGGTGATCAATCTCGGCGGCGGGAGCGTTGGCGCTCCCGCACACAAGCACTAGAAGATCGCTCTCGCGGCGGCGATCAGGCCTGCCCACAGGCCGATCGCCGCGGCCAGGGCGAACAGCCGACCCCAGGCAAGCTTGCGCTGCGGGTGAATCGTCGCGTGAACAGCGTCCGTCCGGTGGTAGGTGACGTAGGCCATGATTTCCTCCGCGCCCCTCTGCCGGGAGCTGAACCTCATGGTCACGCTCCCATCGGTTAAGGCGGGCTTAAGCCCGGCTCCCCTCCTGAAAATCCGTTAGATCGCGCCAACGCCCTTGTAAGGCTGGTCCACGGACGGCGTGTCGATCTCGTGCTCGGTGCGCTCCGGATCGGGCATCGACACATTGGGCTGCCAATGCGGGGCTTGGCTGCTGCCCGAGCCGCTGTCGGTGTGGCGGACGATCTCGTCCACGTCGCGCGCTTCCGTTTGAGCCGCGGTCAGCGCGCCCAGCTGGAACTCGACGTGCTCGGGATAGAAGGCCACCCGTTCCTTGATCCGGTCGACCGCTGCGAACGGCGTCTCGTAGGACCACACCGCATCCTCGATCACCTGAGCGTCGCGATAGATGGTGAAGTACGCGGCGTCGCCCTTGTAGGGGCAGTGGCTGGTCTTGTCGGTGCGGCGCAGGAACAGCATCTGCACGTCCTGGCGCGGGAAGTAGTAGACCGGCGGATAGCTGGCCTCCTGCAGCACCAGGACATCATCGCTGTCGGCGATCTCGTGGCCTTCGAACAGCACCCGCACCGTGGTCGGGGCGCGGCTGATCGTGATCGGATGGCTTTCGTCGGGAATCTTCATCGGGCGCTTCCGCATGAAAGGGTTCGTGAGGGAAACGCACGAAATCGCCGCAAAGCTTCAATCCAGGCTCGCAAAGGGGTGAAAGTTCGCCAAGCGATCGGCAAGCCGTTGCTTGTGAAACCATCCGCTGCGTGATCTTCTCCCCGCCAATTGGGGGAGGCGAGGGCGATTTGACCGGGGGGTCTTTGTCCGGCCAACTCGTCACGTTTCAAGGCTCGCGTATGAATATCGTCATCGCCGGGGGCATCCTGGTCACGCTCGTGACCGGCATTCCTGTTCTCGTGCAGCTACTGAAAGGCCATCCGCGCGGCCTGATCATCTGTTTCCTGGCCGAGATGTGGGAGCGCTTCTCCTACTACGGCATGCGGGCGCTGCTGATCTTCTACCTGACCCAGCACTTCCTGTTCGATCCGAAGGCGGCTAGCGGCCACTACGGCTCCTACACCTCGCTGGTCTATATCGTGCCCCTGCTGGGCGGCTTCCTGGCCGACCGCTATCTGGGCACTCGCAAGGCGGTGGCGTTCGGCGCCCTGCTCCTGGTGGCCGGACACCTGGCCATGGCGGTCGAGGGCAAGCCCGCGGTCCAGACGCTGGCCTATGGCGGCCAGGTCTATGAGTTCCAGTCGGAAGGCCGAGGCGAGGCGCGCACCGCCAAGCTGGTCGTCGCCGGCAAGCCCTACGAGGTCACCGCGACCCCGAAGGGCGACTTCGCGATCAAGGATCTGCCCGCCGCCGCGCCGCTGCCGGCCGTTCTGCCCAAGGGCGAGTACAAGCTGGACGTTACCGGTCGCGAGCCGCTGTATCTGAACATCTTCTGGCTGGCCCTCTCGCTGATCATCGTCGGCGTAGGCTTCATGAAGTCGAACGTCGCGGCCCTCGTCGGCCAGCTATATCCGCAGGGCGATCCGCGGCGCGATCCCGGCTTCACCCTCTACTACTACGGCATCAATCTGGGCTCGTTCTGGGCGTCGATCCTGTGCGGCATCCTCGGCGTCAATTTCGGATGGTGGGCCGGCTTCGGCGCGGCCGGCCTGGGCATGCTGGCCGGCTTCGTGATCTTCGTGCTGGGCAAGCCCTGGCTGCTGGGCAAGGGCGAGCCGCCGGCGAACGCCAAGCTGAAGGAGAAGGTGGCCGGCCCTGTCACCCGCGAAGTGCTGATCTACGGCGTCTCGCTGCTGGCCGTGCTGGCGGTGTTCCTGGTCGTGCAGCGCACGCCAGTGGTCAATGTCACCCTGCTGGCCGGCATGTTCGGCTCGCTGGGCTACATCCTGTGGTTCGCCTTCGCCAAGTGCGAGAAGGTTGAGCGTGAACGCCTGCTGCTGGCCACGGTGCTGGTGCTGGGCGCGGTGGTGTTCTGGACCCTGTTCGAACAGGCCGGTTCGTCGCTGAACCTGTTCGCGGCGACCAATGTCGATCTGAAGCTGCTGTCCAAGCCGGTCGAATGGTTCGGCGGTTCGGTGGTGCTGGGCGCGCCCGGCCAGCTGGCCGCAGCCGGAATTTCCACGGCGGGCAAGTTCTGGATCAACACCGACTTCAACGCCGCCCAGACCCAGGCCATCAACGCCGGCTGGATCCTGATCTTCGCCCCGGTCTTCGCCGCCCTGTGGACTGTGCTGACCGCGCGCGGCAGGAACCCCAACCCAATGATCAAGTTCGGCCTCTCGCTGATCCAGGTCGGGGCTGGCTTCCTGATCCTGCTGGTCGGGGCCCAGTTCGCCGACGGCGCCTTCAAGATGCCGCTGGTCTTCCTGGTGCTGATGTACATGCTGCACACCACCGGCGAGATGTGCATGTCGCCTGTGGGCCTGTCGCAGATGACCAAGCTGTCGCCGCTGCAGATGGTCTCGTTCGTGATGGCCGTCTGGTACATGGCCCTGGCCATGGCCAACCTGTTCGGCAGCTGGATCGCCGCCATCGCCTCGACCGAGACCATCGGCGGCCAGGTCCTGGATCCCGCCGCCGCCATGGCTCAGTCGTTGCTGGTCTTCAAGGTGATCGGCCTGGCCGCCATCGGCCTGGGCGTGCTGTTCCTGGCGCTGTCGCCGATCCTCAAGAAGTGGTCGCACGGCGCGGACGACACCGACGCCAAGCTGGTCGCCGATCCCAGCGTTTCGGGGCAGGCTTAAAGGATCGAAGGACCCCGGCGCTCACCGGGGTCCTCCACCGAGGCGCAGAGGGGCCGCGCCTCACCTTCGGGTGGACCGGCCTTCGTGACGGCTCAAGTCATGAAGGCCGTTTCCGCTCCAACCCGAAGTCCGCGCACCGTGCGTGCGGCGACGCTTCGGGGACAGTTACAAGCGCGAAAGGTGGATTAAACCTGAGACAGGTTGGGGAGCGCCGTGCGTCCTTCGAGGCGCGCTCAGGAGCGCGCACCTCAGGATGAGGTCGCTAGTGCAACGAGTTCCTCATCCTGAGGCGCCCGCGTAGTGGGCCTCGAAGGACGCAGGGATTAAACCGCCGTGCCGCCCACGGTCAGCCCGGTGATCTTCAGGCTCGGCTGGCCCACGCCCACCGGGACGCCCTGGCCGGACTTGCCGCACACGCCGATGCCGGGGTCGAAGTCGAAGTCGTTGCCGATCATGGTCACGCGGGTCAGGGCGCTGGGGCCGTCGCCGATCAGGGTGGCGCCCTTGACCGGGGCGGTGATCTTGCCGTCCTCGACCAGATAGGCCTCGGTGCACTGGAAGACGAACTTGCCGTTGGTGATGTCGACCTGGCCGCCGCCGAAATTGGCGCAGTAGAGGCCACGCTTCAGCGAGGCGATCATCTCCTGCGGATCGTCATTGCCGGCCAGCATGCCGGTGTTGGTCATGCGCGGCATCGGCATGTGAGCGTAGGACTGGCGGCGGCCGTTGCCGGTGGCTTTCATACCCATCAGGCGGGCCGACATGCGGTCGTGCATGTAGCCCACCAGGATGCCATCCTCGATCAGCACGGTGCGTTCGGTGGGCGTGCCTTCGTCATCGACGGTCAGCGAGCCGCGGCGGCCGGCCAGCGAGCCGTCATCGAACACAGTGACGCCCTTGGCGGCCACACGTTCGCCGATGCGGCCGGAGAAGGCCGAAATGCCCTTGCGGTTGAAGTCGCCTTCCAGGCCGTGGCCGACGGCCTCGTGCAGCAGCACGCCGTTCCAGCCCGGGCCCAGGACCACGTCCATCTCGCCGGCGGGACAGGCGACGGCGTCGAGATTGACCAGCGCCATGCGCAGGGCCTCGTCGACCTGACCCTGCCACTTGTCGGGGCTGATCCAGGCTGAGAAGCCGGCGCGGCCGCCGGCGCCGGAATTGCCGGTCTCGCGGCGGCCATCCTTCTCGACGGTGACCTGGACATTGACCCGCACCAGCGGACGCACGTCGCGGATCAGCTTGCCGTCGGCCCGCAGGATCTCGACCACGCGGCGCTCGCCGGCCATCGAGGCCATGACCTGGACGACGCGCGGGTCGCGGGCGCGAGCGAAGGCGTCGATTTCCTGGAGCAGGCTGACCTTGTCGGAGAAGTCGGGGGCGCTGACCGGATTGTCTTCGCCATAGAGCTTTTCGTTGGTCGAGCGGGGACCTTCCGCCGAGACGCCGGCGTAGCCGCGCTTGGCCAGCCTGGCCGAATCGGCGGCGCGGCCGATGGCGGCCTCGGAAATCTCGGCGGCATGGGCGTAGCCGGCCGTCTCGCCGGCCACCACGCGCAGGCCGAAACCCTCGCCCGAATCGTAGGAGGCGCTCTTGAGGCGTCCGTCGTCGAAGACGAAGGCCTCGCTCTCGGAGCGTTCGAGGAACAACTCGCCGTCGTCGGCGCCGGCCAGGGCCTCGCCCAGGATCGCCTGGGCGCGTTCACGATCGACGCCGGCGGCGTCCAGCAGGGAAGGAGCGGAGATGGGAGCGTTCATAAGCCTACAGGTAGGCGTTCCGAACGCGTCCGTCACCCCGCCCCTTTGTCTCAGTATTCCCGGCGGATCTCGCCGGAGCCGCTGATCTCGCTGTTCACCGTCTTGGGTTCGGTGCGCAGCTCCAGGTCGCCGCTGCCGGAGATGTCGATCCGGGCGAGGGTCGTGGCGAAGAGCGCGCCGCCGCCGCTGCCGGAGATGTCAGCGACTGCGGTCTTGGCCTTCAGGTCGCCGAGGTTGGCGTAGCCGGACCCGGAATTGTCGATCGCCACGGCGTCGGTTCGGCCCGAGGCCTCGACGTCGCCGCTGCCGCTGACCGACACCGCGAAGGACGGGTGGTCGTACTTGCGGATGTCGAGATCGCCGGAGCCGCGCACGTCGAACTTGGTCACGTCCGGGGCGATGACCGTGATCTTCACCCGGTCGGAGTCGCTCTGGATGTGCACGCCCAGGGCGCTGATGGTGACGCTGTCGTGGTCGGCGCCGTCATTGTCGTCCAGGCTGATATGGCCGCCGTCGACGCGGAGGCGGTCGATATAGGCCTTGGGGCCCGAGGCGACGATCTTGGCTTCGGCGCCCTGGACGAAGACGACGTCGACCGGCAGGTCGATGCGCAGCTCGTCCTTGCCCGTCCAGGCGAAGGTGCGGTCGATGCTGGGCGCGATGCGGCGACCTGGCCCCACGTGGCTGCCGCTGGCGCGGAACACCTTGCCGTTCTCCCGGACGACGATGGTGTCGCCCTCGTTCAGCGGGAAGGTCCAGCCGTTCTTGAGGATCTCGGGGCCGGCGATGGCCGCCACCCCGGCGAAGCAGCCGATGGCGAGCGCAAAGCTGGCCCCGGCGACGATGAGCGAATTGCGGATCAACATGGTGTCCCCTCCTTGTCCCGCTAAGCTTGGTCCATGGCCGGCTTCAGAAGCCGGAAGTGAAGGCGGGCGTACCAGACGACCGCGTTGAAGACGCCGACCGTGACGATGGTCAGCAGGGCGCCCAGGCAAGTCGCCATGCCCATCAGGCCGATGCCGCTCAGGAAAGCGGTGATCGGGCCGCCGGGCGGTCCCGTCAGCGGGCCGACGGCGAAGACGAAGCCGCCGGCGACGAAGATCGCCACCACGGCGAACAGCAGCCCGACCAGCGAAGCCAGCACCCCCATCAGCAGGGGCAGCAGGAACATGATGTCCAGCGCCCCCAGGCCCAGCAGGGCGATGACGGCGGCCAGGGCGTTGGAGGGGTTCTTGCGTTCCTCCCATTGCTTGAGGCCGTTCTCGGCGCGCAGTTCGCGGGCCAGGCGATCGGGATCGCCCAGGGCGGCGGCCACCTCGGCTTCGCTGCGGCCAGCGGCCTCGGCGTCGGCGAAGTGGGCTTCGTGGTCGGCGACGATGTCGGCGATCGTGGTCACCGGCAGGCCGGCGAGACCCCGACGCAGGCGGGTCATGAACTCGGCGCGGGTCATGCGGCGGCTCCCACGATGGCGTTGACGGCGTTCGAGAACGTCGCCCATTCGGCCTTCTGCTGCTCGAAGCTGCGACGGCCAGCGGCCGTCAGGCGATAATACTTGCGCGGCGGCCCGCTCTGGCTCTCGACCAGATAGGTTTCCACCAGTCCATCCGACTGCATGCGGCGCATCAGCGGATAGATCGTCCCTTCCCCCATATCGATGTCCTTCGTCAGCCTGCTGGCGATCTCGTAGGCGTAGTTGTCGGCGTGCGAGAGCAGGGCCAGCACGCACAGCGCCAGCACGCCTTTCTTCAATTGGATTTCAATGGCTTCCGGCACGTCGTCCTCGCCTCCTTGGATGCTCTCTTCTACCGCCAGGTACTGAGCATCACAAGGTACCTTGCCATGAACAATACGTAATGATGCGGAAATTGAGGAAAGCCGTTGCGGCGCAGGTTTTTCGGGGGCTTGAGGCGGGGCGCGCCAATCCCATGCTCAGAGCGTGGTCTCTGGTGCTTGGCAACCGGGGACGATGCGCGTATGCAGCCCCGTGGATCGGCCTCTTGGGGCGGGCTGGGCGTCGACGCGTGTCCTTTTGGACCTTGTCGGTCGTGGCTCCCGCCATCATCGGGGTCGTAATAAGCAAGTCGGCGCGCTGTGACATTGATCGATGTCAAAACGCCGCCGAAACGGGCCGTGAGGGATATGAAGGCGCAATTTTCGGGGATTCGGCGGGTCTTGACGGGCGCCAGCGCGCTCGCCGCCAGTGTCGTTTTCGCGGGGCACGCCCTCGCCGAAGATCTGATGGGCCAACCCACGCCGGGGGCCATCGACCTGCAACCCGCCGCGTCGGAGCTGAAGCACCACGCGATCTGGTTCCACAACATCATCCTGCTGCCGATCATCACGGCCATCACCTTGCTGGTGCTGGGCCTGCTGATCTGGATTGCGGTGCGCTACAACAAGAAGGCGAACCCGGTTCCGGCCAAGTTCAGCCACAACACCACGATCGAGATCATCTGGACCCTGGTCCCGGTGCTGATCCTGATGGTCATCGCCATCTTCTCGTTCCGGCTGCTGTTCCACTACAACGACATGCCCAAGCCCTACATGACCGTGAAGGCCACGGGCTATCAGTGGTACTGGGGCTACGAATATCCTGACCAGAAGGTCAGCGAGATCGTGTCGCTGCCGCTGACCAAGGAACAGGCCGACGCCAAGAAGGTCCCGTACCTGCTGGCCGCCGACAACGCGATGGTCGTCCCTGTGAACCAGGTCGTCCGCGTGCAGGTCACCGGCGCCGACGTCATCCACGCCTTCGCCCTGCCGGCCTTCGGTCTGAAGATCGACGCCATCCCGGGCCGCCTGAACGAAACCTGGTTCAAGGCCGAGAAGACCGGCGTGTTCTACGGTCAGTGCTCGGAACTGTGCGGCGTCGACCACGCCAACATGCCGATCGAGATCCAGGTCGTGACGCAGGCGCAGTTCGACGCCTGGGTCGCTTCCAAGACCGCTCCGCCGGCTCCGGCCGCCGCGCCGGCCGCTCCTGCTGATGCAGGCGCCGCCGCTGCTGCTGCGACCCCCGCCTCGGCTCCGGCCGCCGCTCCCGCTTCCGTCCCGGCCGCGGCTCCCGCCGCGCCGGCGGCCTAAGATACCTGTAGGATAGAAGTCCGATGGCTCACGCCGCAGACACTCACCATACGGACGGCGCCCACGACGGGCATGACGCCGACCACAAGCCGCCCTTCTTCGCCCGCTGGTTCTTCTCGACGAACCACAAGGACATCGGCACCCTTTACCTGCTGTTCGCCATCATGGCGGGCCTGGTCGGCGGCGCCCTGTCGGGCCTGATCCGCTGGGAACTGATGGAGCCGGGCATCCAGGTGTTCTCGGACACCGGCCTGCTGGCTCAGATGGGCCTGTTCAAGGGCAAGCACGGCTATAACGCCGTGGTCACCGCCCACGCCCTGATCATGATCTTCTTCATGGTCATGCCCGCCATGATCGGCGGCTTCGGCAACTGGTTCGTTCCGATCATGATCGGCGCGCCGGACATGGCCTTCCCGCGGATGAACAACATCTCGTTCTGGCTGCTGATCGCCGCCTGGATCCTGCTCTGCCTGTCGATGTTCGTCGACGGTGGCCCGGGCCATGGCTTCGGCGGCGGCTGGACGATCTATCCGCCCCTGTCGACCATCGGTCACAAGGGTCCGGCCATGGACCTGGCGATCCTGTCGCTCCACCTGGCCGGCGCTTCGTCGATCCTGGGCGCGATCAACTTCATCACCACGATCTTCAACATGCGCGCGCCGGGCATGACCCTGCACCGCATGCCGCTGTTCGCCTGGTCGGTGCTGATCACCGCCTTCCTGCTGCTGCTGTCGCTGCCCGTGCTGGCCGGCGCCATCACCATGCTGCTGACCGACCGCAACTTCGGCACTCACTTCTTCGATCCGGCCGCCGGCGGCGACCCCGTCATGTTCCAGCACCTGTTCTGGTTCTTCGGTCACCCGGAAGTGTACATCCTGATCCTGCCCGGGTTCGGCATCATCAGCCACATCGTCTCGACCTTCTCCAAGAAACCGGTCTTCGGCTACTTGGCGATGGCCTACGCCATGGTCGCCATCGGCTTCGTCGGCTTCGTCGTGTGGGCTCACCACATGTACACCGTCGGCATGAGCATCAACCTGCGCGCCTACTTCGTGGCCGCCACGATGATCATCGCCGTCCCGACGGGCGTGAAGATCTTCAGCTGGATCGCCACGATGTGGGGCGGTTCGATCAGCTTCAAGACCCCCATGCTGTGGGCGATCGGCTTCATCTTCCTGTTCACGGTCGGCGGCGTCACCGGCGTCGTCCTGTCGAACGCCGGCATCGACTACAGCCTGCACGACACCTACTACGTCGTGGCGCACTTCCACTACGTGCTGTCGCTGGGCGCCGTCTTCGCCATCTTCGCGGGCTTCTACTACTGGTTCGAGAAGATGTTCGGCATCAAGTACAACGAGTTCCTCGGCGCCGCCCACTTCTGGGTGATGTTCGTCGGCGTGAACCTGGTGTTCTTCCCGCAGCACTTCCTGGGTCTGCAGGGCATGCCGCGCCGCTACATCGACTATCCGGAAGCCTTCACGAAGTGGAACTACGTCTCGTCGGTCGGTTACATGATCACCGTCGTCGGCGTGGGCATCTTCCTCCTGATGCTGCTGGAAGCCGTCATCCGTCGCCGCAAGGGTGAAGCCAATCCGTGGGGCGAAGGCGCCACCACCCTGGAATGGACCCTGTCGTCGCCGCCGCCGTTCCACCAATTCAGCGAACCGCCGGTGATCAAGGAAGACAGCCACTAAGCTGTTGACCTAATTACGCTAAACGGGGGCGCGGCCAGGATCCTTAAGGGTCTGGGCCGCGCCCTTCGCCCATTAAAGACCGCTATATTTCAATCACCATGTCGAAGACCGCCGCCATGACTCCGGACACCGTTTCGGACACGACCGAAACCGCGCGCTGGCAGGATTACTTCCAGCTGATGAAGCCGCGCGTGATGTCGCTGGTGGTGTTCACCGGCCTGACCGGCCTGCTGGCCGCCCGTGCGCCGATCCACCCCGTGCTGGGCGCGATCGCCGTTCTCTGCATCGCCGTCGGGGCCGGGGCCTCGGGCGCGCTGAACATGTGGTACGACGCCGATATCGACCAGCAGATGCGCCGCACCCGCGGCCGTCCCGTCCCGGCCGGCAAGGTCAAGGGCGAGGAGGCGGCCACCCTCGGCGTCGTGCTCAGCCTGCTGTCAGTGATGTTCCTCGGCTTCGCCATCAACTGGTTCGCCGCGGGCCTGCTGGCCTTCACCATCGTCTTCTACGCCGTCGTCTACACGATGTGGCTGAAGCGCTGGACGGCGCAGAACATCGTCATCGGCGGTCTGGCCGGAGCCCTGCCGCCCGCGATCGGCTGGGCTGCCGCCACGGGCTCGGCCCCGCTGAACGCCTGGCTGATGGTCGCCATCATCTTCTTCTGGACGCCGCCGCACTTCTGGGCGCTGTCGCTGTACGTCACCACCGACTATGCCAAGGCCGGCGTGCCGATGCTGCCGGTGGTCAAGGGCGCGCGCGAGACCCGCAAGCAGATCCTGATCTACAGCCTGATCTTCACCCCTATCTGCCTGATCCCGGCCTTCACCGGCCTGGGCGGTCCGCTGTACCTGGCCGTCGCGGCCCTGGGCGATCTGGTGTTCCTGGTCCTGGCCTGGCGAGTCTTCGTCAGCAAGGCGGGCGACGCGGCCGATCCGCGCCTGGCCGACCGGGCCCTGTACGACGTCTCCGAAGACGAGAAGGCCGCGGGGGCCAAGGCCGCCCGTAACCTGTTCGCCTTCTCGATCCTCTATCTGTTCGCCCTGTTCGCCGCCCTGTTGGGCGAGGCCGTGGTGGGGCTGCAGGCGCTGGAGCTGCTGAAGTGAACCAACCGCTCGACACCAAGGACGCCCAAGAGGCGGCCAAGAAGGCCCGCAATGGCCGCAACCTGGCCCTGGCCCTGGGCCTGGTCACCTTCGTCATCCTGGTGTTCGTGGTCACCCTGGTGAGGCTCGCCGGCAATGTTCACCCGCACGCCTAAGGCCCCGAAGGGCCCGGAGACCGCGCAGGAAGCCATGGCCCGCCGAAACGGCCGGGTGGCGCTGATCTGCGGCGCGGCCTTCTTCGGCATGGTCGGCGCGGCCTATGCGGCCGTACCGCTGTACAAGCTGTTCTGCCAGGTCACCGGCTTCGACGGCACGGTCCGCAAGGCCGAGGCCGCTCCGACCACGATCCTGGATCGCAAGATCACCGTCCGATTCGACGCCAACCTGCGCGACCTGCCCTGGACCTTCCAGACCCTGCAGGCCAGCCAGGACCTGCGCATCGGCGAGACGGGCCTGGCCTTCTTCAAGGTCAGCAATCCCACCGACAAGCCGATCACCGGCCGCGCGCTCTACAACGTCGTGCCGGAATCGGCGGGGCCGTACTTCCAGAAACTGGAATGCTTCTGCTTCACCAGCCAGACGATCCAGCCCCACCAGACGGTGGAATTCCCGATCGTCTACTTTGTGGATCCGAAGTTCGTCGACGATCCCGAGACCAAGGGCAAGAACGAGATCACGCTCAGCTACACGTTCTTCCCGGCGGTCGAAGGCGACAAAAACGACAAGGTGGCGGCGGCGACCTCGCCTCGCATCGTGGAACCTCTTGGCGGCACGCCGTCGAGAGGGCTATAGCGTTCACTTAAGGACTGCGGCGTAGGGGGACCAGCGCCGTGATCAGAGGGATATAAGGGTTAGCAGCAACATGGCCGGCGCCGTTAAACACGATTATCACATCCTTCCGCCCAGCCCGTGGCCGTTCGTCGGCTCGATGGCTTCCGTCGTCATGGCCGTCGGCCTGATCGGCTGGGTCAAGGGTGGTTTCCTGGGTCTGGAAAAGGGCAACTGGGCGATCTTCGCCGCAGGCCTGGCCGGCGTCCTCTACACCATGTTCGGCTGGTGGTCGGACGTGGCCAAGGAAGCCAAGGTCGGCGACCACACCCCGGTCGTCTCGATCGGCCTGCGCTACGGCATGATCCTGTTCATCGCTTCGGAAGTGATGTTCTTCGTGGCGTGGTTCTGGATGTTCTTCGAAATGGCCCTGTTCCACGGCCATCGTGAACTCTCGACCATCGAGGAAGTCCGCACCGCCTGGGCCACCTGGCCGCCGGCCGGCGTCGAGACCGTCTCGGCCTGGCGCCTGCCGCTGGTCAACACCCTGACCCTGCTGCTCTCGGGCACGACGGTCACCTGGGCTCACCATGCTCTGCAGGTCGGCGACCGCAAGGGCGCCAAGTGGGGCCTGATCCTGACCGTGCTGCTGGGCGCGCTGTTCACCTGCATCCAGGTGGTCGAGTACGCCCACATCAACCACGAGCAGCTGTTCTACTCGGAAGCCGCCGTGAACTCGGGCCTCTATGGCTCGACCTTCTTCCTGGCGACCGGCTTCCACGGCTTCCACGTGTTCGTCGGCACGATCTTCCTGATCGTCTGCCTGATCCGCCTGATGAACGGCGCCTTCACGCCCAAGCAGCACTTCGGCTTCGAAGCGGCCGCCTGGTACTGGCACTTCGTGGACGTGGTCTGGCTGTTCCTGTTCGCGTTCATCTACGTGATCTTCGGGGCCTCGGCTCACTAAGATCCTAGGATCAGAGGGGCCCGGAACGCAGACCAGCGTTCCGGGCCTTTTTCGTTTCGGGCGTCCATAATGACCCATCCTTCTTCTTTTGCGACCAACCCCTACAGCGCCGGCGCGCGCAGCCTGTGTCCCCACTGCGGCGAGGGGCATCTGTTCGAGGGCTTCCTGAAGGTGGCCCCGGCCTGCGAAGCCTGCGGCTTTGACCTTTCCAAGTACGAGACCGGCGACGGCGCGGCGACCTTCGTGATCCTGATCGCCGGGACGATCTGCGCGTTCGGGGCGCTGTTCTCGATGTTCGCCTGGAACTGGCCGGTGTGGGCGCTGCTGGTCGTGTGGCTGCCGGCGGTGTTCGTCATCACCCTGGGCCTGATGCGCCCGGCCAAGGGACTGATGGTCGCCGCCCAGTACGCCCAGAAGGCTTCGGAAGCGGGGCGGGGCGATGTCTGAGAAGAAGCCTGGTTTCCCCTTCGGCCTGACCATCGCCGTCGCCATCTCGTTCGTGATCCTGTGCGGTCTCGGCGCCTGGCAGATGAAGCGCCTGGCCTGGAAGGAGGACCTGCTGGTCCGCCTGGAGAAGCTGAAGGCCGCGCCGGCCGTGCCGCTGGCCCCGGTGCTGGCGGCCGCCGCAAAGGGTGAAGATGTCTCCTGGACCCGCGTCGAGGCGAACTGTGCGCCGGCTTCGGCCCGCGCTGACCTGCCTCTGGTCTACGGCATCCGTGACGGCGACATCGTATGGCGCGCCCAAGCGGTCTGTCAGCTCTCCGGAGCCGTCAACAGCGCGATCCTTGTCGACCTGGGCGTCGTCGATGCGCTTACGGGTCAGCCGACGGGCGGCCAAAAGGCCTTCGCGCCGCCGGCCAAGGTGATCGGTGTGCTCGCGGCCTCCGACCAGCTTGGCGGCGACGAGCGCAAGCGGATCATCGAAACCCTGATGGGGCCCAAGCCCTCGCACCACGTGCTGATGGCAGAACAGGTCTCGCCCAAGGTCGACGGTGTCACCGTGGCGCCCTTGCCGGTAGAAATTTCCAATCGGCACCTGGAATACGCCCTGACGTGGTTCGGTCTTGCCGTAACCCTGCTGTTTATCTATGCCGCCATGCTCTGGCGGAGATTGAGACCCTGATGCGCTACGTATCGACCCGCGGCCAGGCCGCGACCATCGGCTTCCTCGATGCGGTGCTGGCCGGCCTGGCCCCCGACGGCGGCCTGTACGTGCCCTCCGAATGGCCGGCCTTCTCGGCCGCCGAGATCGCGGGCTTCGCGGGAAAGCCCTATGCCGAGGTGGCCGCCGCCGTGGTCGGCAAGTTCGTCGGCGACGACATCCCGGCCGACGACCTGCGGCACATGTGCGAGGAGGCCTACGCCACCTTCGCTCACACGGCCGTCGTGCCGGTCAAGCAACTGACCGCCAACCGCTACCTGCTTGAGCTGTTCCACGGTCCGACCCTGGCGTTCAAGGACGTGGCGATGCAGCTGCTGGGCCGGCTGTACGACTACGTGCTGGAGCGTCAGTCGCGGAAGATGACCATCATCTGCGCCACCTCGGGCGACACCGGCGGCGCGGCCGTCGAGGCGTTCCGCGGCCGCAAGAACGCTCGCATCGTCGCGCTCTTCCCGGAAGGCCGCATCAGCGAGGTGCAGCGCCGGTTCATGACCACGGCCGTCGATGGCAATGTCGCCTGCGTCTCGGTGCTGGGTTCGTTTGACGACTGCCAGCACATCGTCAAGTCGGCCTTCCAGGACGACCAGTTCCGCCACGCCGTGGACCTGTCGGGCGTCAACTCGATCAACTGGGCGCGGATCGCGGCCCAGAGCGTCTACTACTTCACCTCGGCCGTCGCCTTGGGCGCACCGAACCGTGAAGTGGCCTTCGTCGTCCCCACGGGCAATTTCGGCGACGCCTATGCGGCCTTCGTGGCCAAGAAGCTGGGCCTGCCGATCCATTCGGTGACGGCGGCGACCAACTCCAACGACATCCTGGCCCGCGCCTTCGAGACCGGCCGCTATGCGCGCGGCGCGGTGGCCGCGACCCAGAGCCCGGCCATGGACATCCAGGTCGCCTCCAACTTCGAGCGCCTCTACTTCGAAGCCGTCCGCCGGGACGGCACCGAGACCGGCCGGGCCTTCCGCGCCTTCGCCGACACCGGCCTGCTGGATATCCCGCCGGCCGCCTACGCCTGGATGTGCGAGTTGTTCCGCGGCGCGTCGGTCACCGAGGCCGACACCGCCAAGACCATGCTCTCGACCCTGAACGAGACCGGCGAGGTCATCGACCCCCACACCGCCGTCGGCCTGGCCGCGGCGGTCGGCGTCGACGTGCCTGCGTCGGTGCCGGTCGTGGTGCTGTCGACCGCCCACCCGGCCAAGTTCCCCGAAGCGGTCCAGGCCGCCACGGGCCTGCTGCCCTCGACCCCGCGCGCCACGCCGGACCTCTCCAGGAAGCCCGAGAAGTTCGAGCGGCTGCCAGCCGACGGCGCGACCATCAAGGCCTTCGTGCGGACCTTCGCGGCCAATAGCTGAGGCCGCACTGGCGTTTATGGGCGCGGCGTCCTAGATACCGCGCCACATGACCGCCTCCCTCCGCACCCTGAAGAACGGCGTCCGCGTCGTCTGTGACCCGATGCCGGGCCTTGAAACCCTGGCGCTCACTGTCGTGGCGGGGCGCGGGGCGGCCTATGAGGATACGGCGCGCTCGGGCTGGTCGCACCTCCTGGAGCACATGGTGTTCAAGGGGGCTGGGGCCCGCTCGTCGCGCGACATCGTCGAGGTCATCGAGAGCGAAGGCGGCTCGATCAACGCCGCCACCGGCTATGAGCGCACCAGCTTCCAGGTGCGGGCCCTGAAGGGCGGGCTGGATCTGGGCATGGATGTCATCGCCGACCTCGTCCTGCGGCCGACCCTGGATCCCGCCGACCTGACCCGCGAGAAGCAGGTCGTCGCCCAAGAGATCGCCGAGGCCGCCGACGCGCCCGACGACTATGTCTTCGACCTGATCCAGCGCGCCTGCTGGGGCGACCATCCTGTGGGCCGTCCGATCCTGGGCAGCGACGCCACGGTCGAGGCCGCCACCGTCGAGGCCCTGTCTGACTGGCGCGGGGCTCTCTACGCCGCAGACCGCCTGGTGGTCAGCGCCACGGGCGCCGTGAACGAAGCCGAGCTGATGGCCGCCGCTGAGCGCGCGTTCGGTGATTTGCCCGCCACGCCCGGCGCTGACGTGCCGGCTCCGGCCGCCTTTGTCGGCGGCCCGCAGGCCGAGGCCCGCAAGCTGGAACAAGCGCATCTGGTCTTCATGCTGCCGGCCTGCGGTTCGCGCGAGGACGACTATTTCGCCCTGCGGATCTTCGCCGAGTGCCTGGGTGGCGGCATGTCCTCGCGCCTGTTCCAGGAAGCCCGCGAGAAGCGCGGTCTGGCCTACAATATCGACGCCTATGCCGACACCTACGCCGACCACGGCGCGTTGGGCGTCTATGCCGGCTGCGCGGCCGGCGATGCGGTGGAGACGGCCAAGGTCTGCGCCGGCGAGATCCTGAAGCTGGCCGAGCGCATCGAGCCCGCCGAACTGGCCCGCGCCAAGGCCCAGCTGAAGGCCCACATGTTCATGGCCCGTGAGCAGCCTCTGTCGCGCGCCGAGCAGGGCGCGGGGCAGGTGCTGCTGTTCGATCGTCTTTATCCGCCGACCGAGCTGGCCGCCGAGGTCGACGCCGTCACCCCCGCCGACGTCGCCCGCCTGGCCGCGCGTCTCCTGTCGGGCCGTCGCGCCGCCACCGCCGTGCTCGGCGCCAAGTCGTCCCTGAAGGCGGGCGAGGCGTTCGACAAGGCGTTGTTCTCCGCATCCTGACGGTGGAAGGTGGCGACCGTGATTGATCCTGAAGCTCGCCCCAAGTGTCCGTTTTGCTGCCGTTTCTGAAAGCCCGCCCTCGCCAGCAACTGACCGGGCGTGGGGTCTATCTGCGTCCGCCGCGGCCGCAGGACCATCGGCCCTGGGCGACCCTGCGCGCCCGATCGCGCGACTTCCTCGAGCCCTGGGAACCGACCTGGCCTGAAAACGATCTCAGCCGGGGCGCCTTTCGGGCTCGTCTGGCGGCCTATGCCCGCGAGATCGAGATGGGCGACGCCTATCCGTTCTTCATTTTCCGTCGGGAAGACGACGCCCTGATCGGCGCCGTGCGTCTTTTCCACGTGCGACGTGGTGTCGCCCAGACTGGGACGATCGGCTACTGGATCGGCCAGCCGTTCACGCGCCAAGGCCACATGGCCGACGCCGTCGAGACGCTGATCCGCTTTTCCTTCCAGGGTTTGGGGCTCCACCGCCTGGAGGCGGCCTGCATGCCCGAGAACGACGCCTCGGCCAGCCTGTTGATGAAATGTGGCTTCCGCGAGGAAGGATACGCGCCCGCTTATTTGAAAATTAACGGCGGTTGGCGAGATCATCGTCTGTTCGGCATGGTTGCGCCCGATTAGGCGCTGGGGCCCATGCCCGGACTTTTGGGACGCGTATGTCTTTTCGGACGGGTGAGCGACGGATCTGGGACACCACGGCCACGCTGGAAGCGTTGGGCGGGGCCGACGTCGCGCTGTGGATCTGGGAACCTGAAGCCGACCGGCTGCGCCTGAACGGCGCGGCGCGGGCGCTGGGTCTTGGCCCGCTGGCCCCCGAGTGCTCGTCCGCCGCCTTCCGGGCCCTGGCCCTGCCGCAGGACCGCGCCCAGGCCGAAGAAGTTCTGAAGGTCCGGGAGCCCGGCTCCGAGGTCGTCGCCCGCTTCCGCGTGCGTGGCGGCGAGACCTGCCTGTGGCGTGGCGTATGGCTGGAGGAGGGCGTGCGCGCCGCCGGCGTCGTCGCTCCCGAAACGAAATTCGCCGCCTCGGAGCGCTGCGAGCTGACGGGTCTTCTCGATCGTCGCAGCTTCATCGCCCGTGCCCGCGAGCGTCTGTCGCGCGACGGCGTCCATGAGCTGGTCGTCGCCGACCTGGATCGCCTGCGCCGCCTGAACGAGGCTCTTGGCCACGAGCGCGCCGACCTGGTGTTGGCCGCCTTGGGATCGCGTCTGGTCGCGGCCTTCCCGAGCGACACTCTGATGGGACGCGTCGGCGAGGACGAGTTCGCCGTCCTGTGCTCGCCTCAGGGCTATGCGCCGGCCGAGATGCTGCGCGCCGCGCTGGAGCAACCGCTGCGCATCGCCGGCTTCGACATCCACCCGACCCTCTCGATCGGCGCGGTTTCGGCCGAAGGGGGGCTCGACGCGCCTGACGCCGCCGAGCTGATCCGTCGCGCCGAACTGGCCGTCGAGGCCGCCGCCGCCGCTGGCCGGGGCGGAGCCGCCGCCTATGGTCGCGCCATGGAGACCGACGGCCTGTCGCGTCTGGCCCTGGAAGCCGACCTGCGCGGGGCCATCGGCCGTGGCGAGATCGTTCCCTATTTCCAGCCCGTGGTGCGCCTGTCGACCGGCGCGCTGTCCGGCTTCGAGGCCCTGGCCCGCTGGATCCATCCGCGCCGGGGCATGCTGCCGCCCGACGAGTTCCTGCCGCTGATCGAAGAGATGGGGCTGATGAGCGAGCTGGGCGCGCACATGATGCACTCGGCCGCCAAACAGCTGGCGGCCTGGCGTGACGCGCATCCGGCGATGGGTAGCCTGACCGTCAGCGTCAACCTGTCGACCGGCGAGATCGACCGCCCAGGCCTAGTGGCCGACGTGGCCGAGACCCTGCGCATCAACCGTCTGCCGCGCGGCGCCCTGAAGCTGGAAGTCACCGAGAGCGACATCATGCGCGACCCCGAGCGGGCCGCGGTGATCCTCAAGACCCTGCGCGAAGCCGGCGCCGGCCTGGCCCTGGACGACTTCGGCACCGGCTTCTCGTCGCTGTCGTATCTGACGCGCCTGCCGTTCGACACGCTGAAGATCGACCGCTACTTCGTCCGCACCATGGGCGGCAACGCCGGCTCGGCCAAGATCGTCCGCTCGGTCGTCAAGCTGGGCCAGGACCTGGACCTGGAAGTCGTCGCCGAAGGCGTCGAGAACGCCGAGATGGCCCATGCGCTGCAATCGCTGGGCTGCGACTACGGCCAGGGCTTCGGCTATGCGCCGGCCCTGTCGCCGCAGGAGGCCGAGGTGTACTTGAACGAGGCCTATGTGGACGGCGCCGCGCCGGTGAAGGCGCGGGGCTAGGCGGCTAGCTCAGCAGGCCCCCACCTGACCTGCTTCGCAGGTCGTCCGCCCCCCGGAGGGGGCAGACGCAGACCCCTCTTCCCCATTTGGGGGAGGAGCGCCGAAGGCGCGGAGGGGGCAAGCGCTTAAGCCCGCCCCGCCGTCGCCGACAGGTGATCCGCCGTAATCCCAAGCTTCGCCAACGCCCGGGTCCACTTGTGCTCGTGGTCCTCGTCGAACAGCAGGCCCTCGTCGGCGTCGCAGATCAGCCAGATGTTGTCGCGCAGCTCCTGCTCCAGCTGCCCCGGACCCCAGCCGGCATAGCCCAGGGCCAGCACCGCCTTGCGCGGGCGGTGGATGGCGCTGGCCATGGCGTCCAGCACGTCGCGGGTGGCGGTCAGGCCCACGCCGTCGGCCACCGGCAGGGTCGAGTCCGGCGAGTTGAAGTCGTCGGTGTGCAGGACAAAGCCACGCTCGCGCTCGATCGGCCCGCCCAGCAGCACCAGGTCGCTGGGGGCCTGGATCTCGGACTTCACGCCCAGGCGGTCCAGCAGCTCGAACACCGACAGGCCGTCGATCGGGCGGTTGACCGCCACACCCATGGCCTGCTCCTCGTCATGGGCGCACAGATAGAGCACCGTGCGCTCGAAGCGCTCGTCGTCGATGCCGGGCATCGCGACCAGCAGCCGGCCGGTCAGGAAATCGGTGTCTTCGTCATCTTCGATCAGGCTGGCCATGGACTGAGGATTGGCCTTCCAGGCTTCGGTTTCAAGGTCGGATCAAGGAAACCTTACGGCCCCGCCGCTTGTTCCTTGGCGTTCAGGCGCGCGAGGTCTATCTCGGGTGCGCGATCTTTTCGAACACAAGGAATTGGGACGGATGACCATCAAGGTTGGCGACACGCTGCCTGCAGCGACTTTCATGACCAGCACGGCCGAAGGCCCGGCGCCGATCACCGGCGACGACCTGTTCAAGGGCAAGACCGTCGCCCTGTTCGCCGTGCCGGGGGCCTTCACGCCCACCTGCTCGGCCAAGCACCTGCCGGGCTTCAAGGAGAAGGCCGCCGAACTGAAGGCCAAGGGCGTCGATACGATCGCCTGCGTCTCGGTCAACGACGTCTTCGTGATGAAGGCCTGGGGCAAGGACCAGGGCATCGACGGCGAAGTGCTGCTGCTGGCTGACGGCAACGGCGACTTCACCCGCACCATCGGCCTGGACTTCGACGGTTCGAAGTTCGGCATGGGCGGCCGCTCGCAGCGCTACTCGCTGATCGCCAAGGACGGCGTGGTGACCCAGCTGCACGTCGAGGAAGCCGGCCAGTTCAAGGTCTCGTCGGCCGAGTACCTGCTGGAGCAGCTTTAAGTCTCTGCGTCCTTCGAGGCCCGCTACGCGGACGCCTCAGGATGAGGAATTTAGGAAGTCCCTCATCCTGAGGTGCGAGCCGTAGGCGAGCCTCGAAGGACGCACGATCTTTCCGACTACGCCCCCAGCACTTCCGGCGTCATCGCCTCCAGGTCGGCCGCGCCGAGCATCACGCCCGCGGCAGCGCCCGGGACCTGCGCCAGCACAGACTCCGCGAACACCCGCGCCAACGCCCGCTTGCTCTCGGCCCAGGCCGTATCGGCCTCGCCGTCGGCCGCGAGAGCGCCCTTGGCCAGCATCCAGCCGCCCACGACATCGCCCAGCAGCTTCTGATAGGCCGTGGCTCCCGACAGGGCGTCGGGCATCGACTTCGTGCGGCGTTCGATCAGCCAGGCGGTGGCCGAGGCCGCCGCGTCCAGGGCCGCTTCCAGGCGCAGGCCGACGGCCTTGAGATCGCCGGCGACCAGCACTTCGATCGTGTCGCGGATGTCGTCCATCAGGTCGCCGACCGCCTGGCCTTCGCCCAGCATCAGCTTGCGGCCGACCAGGTCGATGGCCTGGATGCCGTTGGTGCCTTCGTAAATCGGCGCGATGCGGGCGTCGCGATAGTGCTGGGCCGCGCCGGTCTCCTCGATGAAGCCCATGCCGCCGTGGATTTGCACGCCCTGCGAGGCCACCTGCACGCCGATGTCGGTCGACCAGGCCTTGGCGATCGGGGTCAGCAGCTCCTCGCGCAGCTTGGCAGCGGTGCGGACGGTCTCGTCGGTGGCGGCGCGGGCCAGGTCGGCGGCGACGGCGGTCGACAGGCAGATGCCGCGGGCAGCCTCGATATGGGCCTTCATCAGGACGAGGGTGCGGCGCACGTCCGGATGGTCGAACAGCCGGGCCGGATAGGCCCCGGTCCAGGCCGAGCGACCCTGGCTGCGCTCCTGGCTGAAGGCGAGCGCCTGCTGATAGGCGCGCTCGGCGATGGCGACGCCCTGCGTGCCGACCTGCAGGCGCGCGGCGTTCATCATCGTGAACATGTTGGGCAGGCCCGCGCCCAGGCCGCCGACCAGCTCGGCCTTGGCGCCCTCGAACAGCATGACGCAGGTGGGCGAGCCGTGGATGCCCAGCTTGTGCTCCAGGCCGCCGACACGGACGCCGTTGGCTTCACCCAGCTTGCCGTCCGCGTCGACCAGCACCTTCGGCGCCAGGAACAGCGAGATGCCCTTCACGCCGGGAGGCGCGTCGGGCGTGCGGGCCAGCACCAGGTGGACGATGTTGTCGGCCGCGTCGTGGTCGCCCCAGGTGATGAAGATCTTCTGGCCGGTGATCTTCCAGCCGCCATTCCCATCGGGCGTGGCCACCGTGGTCAGGGCCGCGAGGTCCGAGCCCGCCTGGGGCTCGGTCAGGTTCATGGTGCCGGTCCACTCGCCCGAGACCAGCTTGGGCAGGTAGGTCGCTTTCTGGCTGTCGGTGCCGTGATGTTCCAGCGCCTCGATCGCGCCTAGGCTCAGCATCGGGCACAGGCCAAACGCCATGTTGGCGGCCTGGACCATTTCTAGCACCGCGACCTCCAGCGTCTTGGGCAGGCCCTGGCCGCCGTGCTCGGCCGGCGCGGCCAGGCTGGCCCAGCCGCCTCGCGCGAACTGCTGATAGGCGTCGGCGAAGCCGGGCGCGCAGCGAACCACGCCGTTCTCCAGCTTGGCGCCGACCAGGTCGCCGCCGCGATTCAGCGGGGCCAGCACGTCGGCGGCGAAGGCGCCGGCCGCTTCGATCACCGCCGTCACCGTGTCCGCATCGGCCTCTGGAAACGCATCTGCCAGCCGGTCGAAGCCGGCGGCATGACGTAGCGAGAAGGCGAGGTCGCGAACGGGGGCGCGGTAGGTCATCGACGGCAGACTCCGGGTGATCGACGATCTGTTTAGGCAGGCTGACGCTACGTCGCCAAGCCGGCCCGAACTTTATGCCTCGGATCACGCCCTCGTGATCGCCGGTCCCTTCCATCGCATGGCTAAGTTCCTAAGTCGGGGAAACCGTAACTGGTCCTGTTTTAATTTGCCTGGAGCAAATCCCGATGTTTCGTCCTTTCGCCTCCGCTGCTCTCGCCGTCGTCCTCTTCGCGGCCCCCGCCGCGATGGCCGCGCCGGGCGTGACCTCGACCAAGCCCGCTGATCTGCCGGCCGGCCACTATGTGCTGGACAAGACCCACGCCTCGGTCGTCGCCAAGCTCAGCCACATGGGCTTCTCGAACTACCAGTTCCGCTTCACCAAGGTCGACGCCCACTTCGACTATGATCCGAAGAACCCGACCGCCGCCAAGCTGTCGGTGACCATCGATCCGGCCTCGGTCGACACCTCGACCGGTCCTGACGCCTTCGGGATCAAGTTCAACCAGGAACTGGCCGGCGACGGCTGGCTGGAAGCCAACAAGTTCCCGACCGCCACCTTCGTCTCGACCAAGATCGAGCCGGGCGCGGGCCAGAAGGGCAAGGTCCATGGCGACCTGACCCTGCATGGCGTCACCAAGCCGGTGGTGCTGGACGTGACCTTCAACGGCGTCGGCTCGGGCATGGGTCCGGGCGTCAAGACCGGCTTCTCGGCTGTCACGACGATCAAGCGCACCGAGTTCGGCGTCAGCAAGTACGCCCCGCTGGTTGGCGACGACGTGACGCTGAACATCGAAGTCGAGTTCGACAAGAAGTAAGGCAGAGCACGTAGGCGAAAGTGTAAGCGGTTTCGCCGCTCGACGTGCTCGAAGCGTAAAGACCTATAACGACCTGGGAGATACGGATGGCCGACACCCGTACGCGTTACACGACGGTGGCGATCGTTGTTCACTGGCTGATCGCCGCGGCTCTTATCTTCCAGGTCATCCTGGGCTGGCGCATGGGGGATGGTCCGAAGGGGCCGTCCACCTTCGCGATGGTCCAGCTGCACAAGTCCATCGGAATCACCATCCTGCTGCTCAGCCTGTTCCGGCTGGGCTGGAAGCTGACCCACAGGTCGCCGCCCGCGCCCGAGGGCCAGCCGAAGTGGGAGAAGATCGCCTCGCAGGTGGTGCATGTCGGCTTCTACGTGATCATGATCGGCCTGCCGCTTACGGGCTGGATCATGGTCTCGGCCAGCCGCACGCCGATCCCCACCCTGCTCTACGGGACGATCCCGTGGCCGCACCTGCCGCTGATCCCCGAGCTGGCCGCCGGCGCCAAGCAGGCCTGGCGCGAGTTCGGCGACCTGGGCCACGGCGTGCTGGTCAAGACCACCTACCTGCTGCTGGCCCTGCACCTGGGCGCGGTGGCCAAGCACCAGATCCTCGACAAGGACGAAGTGCTGGGTCACATGGCCCCCGGCGCCAAGCCCGGCTGGAAAGAGCCCCGCGCCTGGCTGGCTGCGGCTGGCCTCGTCGCGGTGATCGCCGCCGGCTATCTCTACACCCCCGCCGTCAAGGCCAAGCCAGTCGCGCCCGCGCCGATCGAGGAGCCCATCGAGCCCGAGGCCCCGGCCGTCGTGACGCCCGTCGCCCCGACCGCCGAGACACCGGCCGCTACGGAAACGACCGCGCCCGTCGAGGAATCGCCGCTGAAGGACCCCGTCGCCTGGACCGTCCAGAAGGGTGGCGTGCTGGCCTTCACCGCCGACTGGTCGGGCAGCGCCATCGAGGGGCGCTTCACCCGCTGGACCGCCGATATCCTGTTCTCGCCCGAAGCCCTGGACCGCTCGAAGCTGACCGTCAGCATCGACATGGCCTCGGCCGCGACCGGCGACGACCAGCGCGACCAGAGCCTGCCCAGCGGTGACTTCTTCGACACCGCCGCCCATCCCAAGGCGACCTTCGCCGCGACCAAGTTCCGCAAGACCGGCGAGGGCAAGTACGTCGCCGACGGGACCCTGGACCTGCGCGGGGCCAAAAAGCCGCTCAGCCTGCCGTTCAGCCTGAAGATCGACGGCGACACGGCCACCGCGCGGGGTGTAACCAGCCTCGACCGGACCGCGTTCGGAGTTGGACAGGGCGAATGGGCGTCGACGGATCAAATCGCAGCCAAGGTGCAGGTGAGCTTCTCGCTGACCGCCAAGAAGAAGTAGCGGCCGCCGCCCGCGCCCTGCGCGCGGGCGGGCTCGTCCTGCTGCCGACCGAGACCGTCTATGGCCTGGGCGCCGACGCCTCGAACCCGGCGGCTGTGGCGGCGATCTTCGAGGCCAAGGGCCGGCCGCGCTTCAACCCGCTGATCGCCCACGTCGCCGACTTGGAAACCGCTGCGAGCATCGCCGACTTCGACGACCGCGCCTGGGCGCTGGCCAAGGAATTCTGGCCGGGCCCGCTGACCATCGTCGCGCCGATCAAGGACACGACAGCCGTCTGTGACCTGGCCCGCGCGGGTCTGGACACCGTGGCGATCCGCGTGCCGGGCCATCCCGTTTCGCATGCCGTGCTGGACGCGTTCGGCGGTGCGGTCGTGGCGCCCTCGGCCAACCGCTCGGGCCGGCCCAGCCCGACCACCTTCGCCGACGCCGTCGCCGAGACTGGCGACAAGGCCGCCGCCGCCCTGGATGGCGGTCCCTGCGCCGTCGGCCTGGAATCGACCGTCGTCTCGGTGCTGGAGGGCCAGGTGCGTCTCTTACGTCCCGGCGCGGTCACCCGCGTGCAACTGCAGCAGATCGTCGGCCCGCTGGCCGAGGCCGAGGATGACGCCAAGCGCTCGCCCGGCCGCCTGGCCTTGCACTACGCCCCCGACGCCCCGGTGCGGATCAACGCCAAGACCCCCGCCGCCGGCGAGGCGTTCCTGGCCTTCGGTCCCTGGCCGGGCGGGGCGGGCGTGTTCAATCTCAGCCCAACGGCTTCGCTGGGCGAAGCGGCGGCCAATCTCTTCTCGTTCCTGCGCGCCGCCGATCGGACGCAGCCCACGGCGATCGCCGTGGCGGCCATCCCCGAAGAGGGCCTGGGCGAAGCGATCAATGACCGGCTGCGTCGCGCCGCCGGCTTCGTAGGATAGTCGATGAAATCCCGGATCATGTATGTCGAGGACAAGTCCAAGGGCATCAACGGCCCCGCGCGGATCGGGCGGGTGAACTCGTCCAAGAGCGGCGAGACCCTGCACTATGCCGGCCAGTCGTTCAGGGCGCTGCGCCACTCGGGCCTGAAGGCCAATTTCGAGTGCAGCGTCACCGGCAAGCCGTACTGGATCGCCCGGGCCCGCAAGGATGGCGCAGACCGGCTCTACAAGGGCGCGGGCGAGCCGGCGGTGATCGACGAGGACGTGCGCGAGGAATACTGGCGCGACATCCGCGGTCTGCCCGACCCGGCCCTCAAAGACTGACATCGACCCTGCCAGAAGCGTATCGTTCGCCCATGACCAAGCCCGTTCCCCCCAAAGACTTGGAGAGCGTCGTCTCCCGCCTGAAGGCCGTGCTCGGCGAGGGCGGGTGGAGCCAGGATCCCGACGTCCTGGCGCCGCATCTGGTGGAATGGCGCGGTCGCTGGAGGGGCGAGACGCCGCTGCTGGTCACGCCGCGCACGACCGCCGACGTCGCCGCCGTGGTCGGGATCTGCGCCGCCGAAGGCGTGGCGATCACCCCCCAGGGCGGCAATACCGGCCTGGTCGCCGGCCAGATCCCGCATGGCGAGATCCTGCTGTCGACCAAGAAGCTGACCGCCGTCCGCGACGTCGATCCTCTCGATGACGTGATGGTGCTGGAAGCCGGCGTCACCCTCTATGAGGCTCACCAGCAGGCCGCCAAGGTCGGCCGCCGCTTTACCGTGGGTGTGGCCTCGGAAGGCTCCTGCACGATCGGCGGACTGATCTCGACCAACGCCGGCGGCACGGCCGTCCTGCGCTATGGCATGATGCGCGAGCAGGTGCTGGGGATCGAGGCCGTCCTGCCCAATGGCGAGATCTGGAATGGCCTGAAACGCCTGCGCAAGGACAACACGGGCTACGACCTCAAGCAGCTGCTGATCGGGGCTGAAGGCACGCTGGGAATCGTCACCGCCGCCTCGTTGAAGCTGCACGCGCCGCTGGCCTCCCGAGCCGTGGCCATCGTGGGCCTGGCCTCGCCAGCCGACGCTATCCAGCTGCTCGCCAGGGCAAAAGACGAGACCGGCGGCGCGGTCGAGGCCTTCGAGCTAATGGGCCGGCTGGGCTTTGCCCTGACCCTCCGCAACGTACCGGGCCTGCGCGAGCCGTTGGCCAGCGAGCATCCCTGGTACGTGCTGATCGAGATCGCCAGCGGCGAGCCGGGCGCGGCCGAGGCGGCGCTGGAACGCCTGTTGGCAGGGGCGTTCGAACGCGGCCTGATCGCCGACGCGGCCGTCGCCCAGACCGAGAGCCAGATGAAGGATTTCTGGCACATCCGCGAAGGCCACTCGGCCGGCCAGAAGCCTGAGGGCGCGGTGTGGAAGCACGACGTCTCGGTGCCGGTCTCCAAGATCCCCGACTTCGTCGCCCAGGCCGACGCGGCGGTCACCACGGCCTTCCCGGGAACCCGCATCGTCGCCTTCGGCCATGTCGGCGACGGCAATGTCCACTACGACGTTCTCAAGCCCGACGGCGGCGACGATGGCGCCCATGACGCGGCCCGCGAGGCTGGCGCCAAGATCGTCCACGACATCACCGCCACCTTCCAAGGCTCGATCAGCGCCGAGCACGGCCTGGGGGCGATGAAGACGGGCGAGGCTCTGACCTACAAGGATCCGATCGAGGTCGCGGCGTTGCGGGCCATCCGTGGTGCGCTGGACCCGCAGCGGATCATGAACCCGCGGATTCTGTTCTAGCGGCCTGGATTTTCAGCGCCCGCTTCTTGCGCGCGCGCATGGTCTGCAGGGCCAGCACCGCGAAGGCCCCGGCGGGGACGGTGGCCTTCAGGAAGTCCGGCTGCGAGCCCGGGCCCAGCAGGTTGATGGCCAGCGGCACGAAGCCCCAGCGGCCGGTCGAGATCTGCATCCAGAACGCGCCGACGCCGACGAAGCACAGCACCGCCCACAGCACGCGATATTTCAGGGTCTTGTCGCGGGCGACCAGGATCAGCGCGACGATCATCGGCAGAGGCCAGGTCAGGGCGGCCATCAGGCCCATAGTGTAGGTCATCGCCGCTGCATAGCCTCCCTGGCGGCGGCCGAGAAGCGCCGACCTTCACCGTTGTTCAACCTCTGAATGCGCGTATGGGCGCGGGCAATCGAGGCTCGTCGGTGACGAGCGGGGGAAGACGATGAAACTTGGTCTGGCTGCGTCGGTGTCGGCGTGCGTCATGCTTGGCGCCTGTGCGTCGGTGACGCGGGGAACCACGGACGCCTGGGAAGTCAGCAGCGATCCGATCGGCGCCAAGGTCGAAACCACCCACGGCCACCAGTGTCCGGCCACGCCGTGTTCCATCCGCATGAGCCGAAAGAGCGAGTTCGTCGCGACGGTGACCAAGCCTGGCTACAAGCCGGCGACCGTCACCGTGACCCACAAGACCGCCAAGGCCGGCGCGGCCGGCATGGCGGGCAATGTCCTGATCGGCGGACTGATCGGGATTGCGATCGACTCCACGACCGGCGCCACCCAGGACCTGACCCCCAATCCCGCCTTCCTCAAGCTGGAGCCCGCGTCGATCTACGACGCCCCGTCCGTGGCTGCGCCCTGGGCCGCCGCGCCGCCCGCCCCAGAACCGCCGCCAGAGCCGGAACCGCCGTTGCCTCCGCCTCCGGTTTCGCGGCCGCTTCCTCCGCCTCCGCCCCTTTCGCCCAGCGATGCAGAGCCTTTGCGCTTGGCTGGCGGGCCGCCGCCGGCCGCGCCGGAGCTGCCGCGCGTCCATGCCGGCAATGTCATCAAGGGCTCGGCCTTCCTGCGGGCCGGAAACGGCCAACAGCGCACCTGCGCCGGCCGTCCGGTACGACTGTTTCCCGTCAACGAAACCACCCAAGCCTTTGTCGCCTGGACCTTCGGCTCACCGGCGGGTGGTTTCAGCCGTCGCACCGGCTGGGAGCCGCAGCCGTTCGACCATGACGTTCAGTTCGCGACCTGTGACGCTCAAGGCGTCTTCGTCTTCGACCGGGCGCCCGACGGCGACTATTACGTCGCGGCCGTCGTCAGCATCGAGACGCCGGCCGGCGGCTCGGTGTCGTACTTGGTGCAGGAGGGCGGGACCTTGGCGACGCGCGTGTCAGTGAGCGGCGGGGCTGTCCAGTCAGTCACCCTGACCCGCTAAGGGTTTCGAAGAGCCGCGCAGGCAAGGGGCAGGCAGCAATCAACGCCAATTCTCCGGACGTCCTCCGGCGCGCCGCGTCCCTTTCGTCCAACTTCAGCGCCCAGCCGCGTGAAGCGGCGGCTCCGTGCGCCATTCCGTAGTGACCCCGCTAGCGAAGCTCCCTCGAAGCCTCTATCTCCCGGCCCATGTTGATGGTCATCTCGCCTGCCAAGTCGCTGGACTTCACCGCCCCCAAGACGGTGCTGCCCCTCACCACGCCCGAGCTGAAACCGCAGATCGGCGAGCTGGCCAAGGTCACCCGCAAGCTGACCGCGCCCGATCTCAAGCGCCTGATGCATATCTCCGACGCCCTGGCCAAGCTGAACCGCGAGCGGTTTCAGGCCTTCGACGCCGAGCTGGAAGACGGCCTGCAGGCGGTGATCGCCTTCAACGGCGACGTCTATGGCGGCTTGGCCGCCCGCGAGCTGGACCGTCCGGCCCTGGAATGGGCGCAGGACCACCTGCGGATCCTGTCGGGCCTGTATGGCGTGCTGCGCCCGTTTGACGCCTTGCAGCCCTATCGCCTGGAGATGGGCACGCGCCTGAAGACCAAGCGCGGCGGCAATCTCTACGACTTCTGGGGCGAGACGATCTCCAAGACCCTGAACGCCGCCGCCGAGGGCCACGCCGACCCGACGCTGGTGAACCTGGCCAGCCAGGAATATTTCGGCGCCGTCGACGCCAAGGCCCTGAAACTGCCGGTGGTGACCTGCCACTTCAAGGAAGAGAAGGGCAACGAGCTGCGCGTGCTGGGCTTCTTCGCCAAGAAGGCCCGCGGCCGCATGGCGCGCTACGTGATCGATAACCGCATCGACCGCGCCGAAGGCCTGAAGGGCTTCGATCTGGATGGCTATGGCTTCCGGGCGGACCTGTCGACCGACGCCGACTGGGTTTTCGCTCGCCTGCAGCCCTGAATTCATCTAGTGGTGAATTTATAAGGGCTCGCTCATCGCAAGGGCGAGCTATATGCTGCGCTGCAGCAATATAGGGAGCGCTCGCATGGCCGTCGATTTCGGTTTGCAGGGTCAGGTCGCCATCGTCACCGGCTCGACCAGCGGCATCGGCCACGCCTTGGCCGACGCGCTCGCCGCCCAGGGCGTCAACATCGTCATGAACGGCCTGGGCGAGATGAACGCCATCGAGCGGGCCCGGGCCGAGATGGCCGAGCGCCACGGCGTCGAGGTGCTCTACAACAGCGCCGACATGACCAAGCCGGCCCAGATCGCCGACATGGTGCTGCAGGCCAAGGCCGAGTTCGGCGAGCTGGACATTCTGGTGAACAACGCCGGCGTCCAGCACGTGGCCCCGATCGAGGACTTCCCCGACGACAAGTGGGACCTGATCATCGCCATCAATCTCTCGTCGGCCTTCCACGCCACCAAGGCGGCGGTGCCGATCATGAAGGAGCAGGGGCGCGGGCGGATCGTCAACATCGCCTCGGCCCACGCCCTGATCGCCTCGCCCTACAAGGCCGCCTATGTCGCCGCCAAGCACGGCATCATGGGTCTGACCAAGACCGTCGCCCTCGAAGTCGCCCAGAACGGCATCACCTGCAACGCCATCTGCCCGGGCTTTGTGAAGACTCCGCTGGTCGAGGCTCAGATCGCCGACCAGGCCAAGGCCCGCGGCATCTCGGAAGAAGCCGTGATGAAGGACGTGATCCTGGCCAGCCAGCCGACCAAGCAGTTCGTCACCTTCGAGCAGCTGGGCGGCATGCTGCTGTATCTCGTCTCGGACGCCGGGGCCTCGGCCAATGGCGCGGCCTTCCAGGTCGACGGCGGCTGGGTGGCGCAATAGCGGGGTAGGCCGATGCCGATCCCGCCCTTCACCAGGAAGAAGTCCTCGGGCCGAAACCTGAGCCTCGCCTTGCAGGGCGGCGGCGCCCATGGGGCGTTTGAGTGGGGGATCCTGGATCGCCTGCTCGAGGAAGAAGACCTGGAGATCCGGGCGGTGACCGCCGCCTCGGCCGGGGCGATGAACGCCGTCTGCCTGGCCCAGGGCCTGATCGACGACGGCAAGGCCGGGGCCAAGGCCAAGCTGGACGCCTTCTGGCGGCAGGTGAACCGCCAGGGCGGCCGCAACGTCTTCGGCGACACCTCCATCTGGACCAATGCGTTTTCGGGCGGCGTCGACTGGTTCAAGAACCTGCCGGGCTGGCGGATGGCCGAGACCCTGGCCCTGTCGTTCAGCCCCTACGAGTTCAATCCGTTCAACCTGAACCCGCTGCACGACGCCCTGGAGGGCGAGGTCAACTTCGACCAGCTGCGCGAGAACAGCCCGATCAAGCTGTACATCGCCGCCACCGCGGTGCGGACCAGCAAGTCCGTCATCTTCCGCGAGACCGAGCTGACCGTACGCCACATCATGGCCAGCGCCTGCCTGCCGCAGGTGTTCCAGGCCGTGGAGATCGACGGCGAGCCCTACTGGGACGGGGGCTTCCTGGCCAATCCGCCGCTGTGGCCGCTGTTCTACGACGACACCCCCGACGACATCCTGATCGTCAGCCTCAATCCGTTCGTCCGCGAGGAGACGCCCAAGACGCCGGGCGAGATCATGGACCGGCTGAACGAGATCACCTTCAACGCCTCGCTGGCGTCGGAACTGCGGGCCATCGGCTTCGTGCAGAAGCTGCTGGACGAGGGCCTGTTGAAGGACAACGCCCGGGGCCGCTATCGCCGGATGCTGGTCCACGCCATCACCGCCGACAAGCCGCTGGCGGACCTTTCGATGTCGAGCAAGTTCAACACCGAGTGGAGCTTCCTCTCGGACCTGAAGGAACGCGGGCGAACGGCGGCCGAGCAGTGGCTGGCCGACTGCGGGACCTGCATCGGCGTGAAGTCGAGCGTCGATCTGAAGGTGGGCTTCCCATGAGCAACCCCGTCCCCTGCGTTGGCGTCGTCTGCCTGCGCGGTGACGAGGTGCTGCTGATCCGCCGGGGCACGCCGCCGCGCCTGGGGCAGTGGAGCTTGCCCGGGGGGCGGCTGGAATGGGGTGAGACTCTGGAGGTCGCCGCCCTGCGCGAGCTGAAGGAAGAGACCGGCGTCGACGCCGAATTGACCGGCCTGCTGGACGTGGTCGATGGCGTATTTCCGGCCCGGCCCGGTGGCGAGATCACCCGCCACTACGTGCTGATCGACTACGCCGCCCGCTGGACCGGCGGCGAGCCGGTGGCCGGCGACGACGCGGCCGAGGCGCGGTTCGTCTCCCGTGACGAGGCCATGGCGATGGTCGAATGGGACGAGACGCGGCGGATGATCGACGCGACCTATGAACGGTTCGGCTTGCGCTGACGCCCCAGCTAGCCGAAATCCGCAGTCATGACCGTCCTTGAAGCCCGCGCCCCCAGGGCCCCGCTGTCGCCCAACGCCCTGATCCTGATTGCCGCCTGCGTGGGTCTGGGTTGGGCCGTGGCCGCCCAGCTGCCGCCGGTGGGGCCGATCACCTTCGCCTTCGTCGCCGCGACCTGGATTCTGTCGGTCGGCGTCCACGAGTTCGGCCACGCCTTCGCCGCCTGGAAGGCCGGGGACCACACGATCGTCGAGAAGGGCTATCTGACCCTCGATCCGCTGAAATATTCCGACCTCGTCACCACGATCGTCATCCCGCTGCTGGCCCTGGCGATGGGTGGGATCGGTTTTCCGGGCGGGGCGGTGTATCTGCGCGAGGACCTGATGCGCTCGAAAGCCTGGCGGTCGCTGGCCTCGCTAGCCGGACCGCTGGGGACGCTGGCCGTGCTGCTGGTGCTGGCCGTGACCCTGCCGTTCGTCGCCTCGCCGGACCTGCGCAACGCCCTCAGCCTGCTGGCGATGCTGCAGGGTAGCGCGCTGGTGCTGAACCTGCTGCCGATCCCCGGCCTGGACGGCTACGGCGTCCTGCGGCCGTTCCTGCCCGACGGCGTTCGGGCGGGGATGTTGAAGATCGAGCGGATCGGCTTCCTGATCCTGTTTGGCCTGATCTTCTTCGTGCCCGGCGCCAGCCGGCCGATCTTCGGCGCGGCTCTGTCGATCACTGACCTGCTGGGCGTCCCACGCTCGGCGATCGCCGCGGGCTGGGACGCCTTCCACTTCTGGGGGGCTTGATCCGAACCTCTTGACTGGCGTCGCGTCAGCCCTCCTTCTTCAAACAAACGTTTCGAGAAGAATGAGGGAGGTTTCGCCATGGCCTACGCGCCGTTCAACCTGTCGGGCAAGGTCGCCCTCGTCACCGGCGGCAATCGGGGCATCGGCTTCGGCATGGCTCAGGCCATGGCCCAAGCCGGCGCCGACATCGTCATCTGGGGCTCCAACGCCGAACGTAACCTGGCCGCCGAGCAGCAACTGACCGGCCTGGGCGTCCGGGTGAAGGCGCAGACCGTCGACGTCTCCGACGAGGCCCAGGTCCGCGAGGGCATGGAAGAGGCCGTGGCCGCCATGGGCCGGGTCGACAGCGTGTTCGCCAATGCCGGCGTCGGCTTCGGCTCGCCGTCGTTCGTCGACATGACCACCGAGACCTATCGCAAGACCCTGGCCGTGAACCTGGACGGCGTCTTCTTCACCCTGCGCGAGGCTTGCCGTCACATGGTCGAGCGGGCCAAGGCCGGCGACGCCGGGGGTTCGCTGGTCGGGGTGGCTTCACTGGCCGCCATCGAAGGCGCGGCCCGCAACGAGGCCTATGCCGCCACCAAGGGCGCGGTGATCTCCATGATCAAGTCGGTCGCTGTCGAGCACGCCCGCTATGGCGTGCGCGCCAACGCCATCCTGCCCGGCTGGATCGCTACCGATATGACGGCCGGGGCCCAGGCCAATTCGGCCTTCTCGGAAAAGGTCATCCCCCGCGTGCCCGCCCGTCGCTGGGGCGAGCCCGAGGACTTCGGCGGCATGGCCGTCTATCTGGCCTCGGACGCCTCCAGCTATCACTCGGGGACCACTCTGGTGATCGATGGCGGATACTCGATCTTCTAGAGGTGCGTATCTTGGACTCTGCGGTCCAGGAAAAGCTTATGAAAAACAGCCTCTTGCGGAACGTAGCATCTGGTGAGAAGCTTTCCTCACGGCAGCCTGGACATCAGATCCGGGCGCCGATGAGGAAACAACACCGATGACGCCTCAAGACGTTGTCAGCCTGGCGCCGCCGCGCGGCTTCCTGATGCTGGTCGCCATGATCATCACGGCCATGGCCAGTTGCTTCTGGACGTCGGAAACCGACGTCGAGACCGAGCTCGCCAAGCACCGCTAACCTCGCGGCATACTTGCCGCGCCGGCCGTGCGCCTAAATCCTCCCTCGAAACAAAGGGAGGAACCGGCATGGGACTGCGCACGCCGCTTTGCGATCTTCTGGATATCAAGCACCCCGTCATGCTGGCCGGCATGGGAGGGGTTTCCTATGCGCCTCTGGCGGCGGCGGTCTCCAACGCCGGGGGCTACGGTGTGCTGGGCATGGCCGGTACGACGCCCGACTTTATCCGCCAGCAGATGCGCGAGGTTCGCGCCCTGACCGACAGGCCCTTCGGCGTCGACCTGCTGGCCGCCACGCCCGAGGCTCTGACCGCCAGCGTCGAGGTCATCATCGAAGAGGGGGCGTCGTCGTTCATCGCCGGCCTGGGCGTGCCGCTGCCGATCATCGAACGCCTCAAGGCGGCGGGGCTGAAGGTCATGGTCGTCTGCGGGGCGGTCAAGCACGCGGTGAAAGCCGAGCAGGCCGGCTGCGACGCGGTGATCTGCCAGGGCGGCGAGGGCGGAGGCCATACCGGCCTGGTCGGCACCCTGCCGCTGGTGGCCCAGGCGGTCGAAGCGGTGAAGATCCCGGTGGTCGCGGCCGGCGGCCTCTATGACGGCCGGGGGCTTGCGGCGTCGCTGGCCCTCGGCGCCCAGGGCGTCTGGATGGGCACCCGCTTCATCGCCAGCCAGGAGGCCCATGCCGGCGAGCCTTATCGCCAAGCCGTGATCGAGGCCACCGACGAGGACACCATCCGCACCCGCTGCTACTCGGGCAAGCCGATGCGGGTGCGCAAGAACGGCTATGTCGACGACTGGGAGGCGCGGCCCGCCGACATCCAGCCGTTCCCGCAGCAGGCCATGACCTCAATCCGCAATCAGGCCATGGGCGGCATCGGTGGTCAGATCGAGGGGCTGGACCCCGACAAGTCCTGCTTCGCCATGGGTCAGAGCGCCGGCGGCGTCCGCGACGCCCCGCCGGCCGGCGAGATCGTGGCCCGGCTGGTGGTCGAGGCGGAAGACGCCCTGGCGAAGGCGGCGGCGTTCAGGACCTAGACCTCGACCTTCGGCAGGACTCGGCGGAAGTGGGCCTCGACCGCGTCGTGGCATTCGCAGGCGCGACGTTCCAGGCCGGCGCGGTCGCGGATGGTGACCTTGCCGCGGCCGATGTCGATGACGCCGGCGTCCTGCAGGGTGCGGGCCACGGCGCTGATCGTGGTGCGCTGCACGCCCAGCATCTGGGCCAGGGTTTCCTGGGTCAGGCGGATGGGTTCGTCGCCGGCGCGGTCGTGGGCGAACAGCAACCAGCGTCCGACTCGCTGCTCGATCGGATGCAGGGCGTTGCAGGCCGCCAGCTGCATCATCTGGGCGATCATCACGTCGGCGTAGCGATCAAACAGGTCGGCGACGACCGGCGAGGCGGTCTTGATCTCCTCCAGCTTCTGGGTCGGGACGCAGAAGGCGTGGCCGGGCGTGCGGACCACGGCTCGGCCATAGGCCGGCTTGAAGCCGGCGCTGACCACGCCGCCGATCGCGCCTTCCAGGCCGATGCTGGCGGTCTCGATTTCCTGGCCGTCGGCCGTGACCACCAGCAACGACACCTGGGTCGGGCCGCACGGCAGATAGGTGTGCTGCACGTCGTCGCCGACGTCGAACAGAACCGCCTCGGCGGGCAGGTCGACCAGCACGAGATGTGGCGCCAGAGCCGCCAGGGCGTCGGGCTTCAAGGCGGCCAACAGGCGGTTGGCGCCATAGGGCGGGGCGGCGTCGCCGTCGGCGGCGCTGCGGACGATGCGGGTGATGAGGCTCATCAAGCTCTCCGGTGGCGCTTCGACTCCTAAAGCGCGCGTCGAACGGCTTAGTTTCCCGTGGACGGCGAGACTCTTCCGACGCACCCTTCATTCGATTGGCCAAAGGGGGCGGCGATGATCGCGAAGCGGCATGTCCGGCGAAGGCTCGGTCAGTACGGCGCGCTGTGGCTAGGGTCCTTCGTCCTTACCCTGATCGTCATGGCCGCCATGGTGTTCGGCGTCGGCGCGCCCCTGGCCGAAACGGCGGACATGGCGCTGCCGGTCGCGTTCGGAGTTCTGGGCGTCCTTGTGATCGTCGGCGTCGGTCTGACCCTGGTGCGTGACGTCGGGCTGTCGACCAAGCTGGTGATCGTGACCCTGGCGTTGCTGCTGCTCCTGCCGCTCCTCTGGGCGCCGGTGCTGGCGGTGGTCGTCTCGGCCGCCCTGGCGGGCGCGTCCGTCGAATATTCCACCGCCTATGCCGGTTTCCGGATCGTGGTCAGCCGCCTGATCTATCCGCTGGCGTCCCTGCTGGGCGAGGACCCGCTGATCGGCCTGCTGTGGCAAGGCTTCCAGGTCGTGGCGTCGATCGTCGGGGCCGTGGCCTCGATCGCCCAGGTGCTAAGAGTCATCCGCCCGTACCTGTACGACGAGGACGAGACCGAAGAGGTCAGCTGAGCTGAACTGGGCGCGGCAGGGTCCAGTCGTCCTGCTGCTCGTGCATCAGGACGGGCAGGCCCAGACCCGAGGAGTGGAGGGCCAAGCGTCTCGCGGCCTCGCGGGCCTCGCGACGAGTTTCGTAGGTTCCAAAGCGCAGGTTGTCACCGATGATCGACCAGTGATGGCCGACGCGAACAACGCCGTAATGCACCTCAGTCATGGGCGTGACCTCCTTGCAGTAATCCACAGGGAAGCCCCGATCCGGGGAAGGCGCAAGTCCTTTATCACTCAAGCTTTTTCCTGACACCGATGGACAATTGTCCCCAGCCTGACGGTATGGGGCTCGCCTCCTGCGGGCGGGATCGTGACAGGCGGGCGTGGTTTGGCGATAACAGCGGCATGTCGCGTCCGTTCCTCATCGGCGTCGCCTTGAGCGCCCTTTTCGCCGTTCCCGTCCTGGCTCAGGAGCGGGACGCGGGCGAACGTCAGCGCCTGCTCGACATCGCCTATACGCTGGGCGAGAGCCATGCCCTGCGCCAGGCGTGCCAGGGCGAGGGCGACCAGTACTGGCGCGCCCGCATGGTGCGCATGACCGAGGTGGAGCAGGCCGATCAGGCCTTCGACGCCCAGATGCGCGAGCGCTTCAACACCGGCTTCGCGTCGCGTCGAAGCGAGTTTCCGACCTGCGACGACGCCAGCCGCAAGGCCGAGCAGCAAACGGCCCGCCGTGGCCAGGCTCTGGCCCGCCGGCTCTCGCAATCGGTTCGCCAAGCCGCTCGCCCAGCGCCGGATTCCATGGCGGAAGGCGAAGGAGCGCGCTAACCTCGACCTTAAGTTTTAAGGGAGAGCGTTTTGGGCACGTCGATCGTCGTTGTGGTGCTGTTGATCCTGGCGTTCGCGCTGGTGTTCAGCGTGATCAAGATCGTCCCGCAGGGGCGCGAGTTCACCGTCGAGCGGTTCGGCCGCTACACCCGCACCCTCAAGCCCGGCATCAGCATCCTGACCCCGTTCGTCGAGACGATCGGCCGCCGCGTCAACATGATGGAGCAGGTTTTGGAGGTGCCTCAGCAGGAGGTCATCACCAAGGACAACGTCTCGGTGAAGGTCGACGCCATCGTCTTCATCCAGGTGATGGACGCGTCCCAGGCGGCCTACCGTGTCGACAACCTGATTTACGCCATCACCCAGTTGGCCCAGACCAACCTGCGCACCGTGGTCGGCTCGCTGGAGCTGGACGAGGTGCTGAGCCAGCGCGACCAGATCAACACCCGCCTGCTGTCGACGATCGACCATGCGACGGGGCCGTGGGGCGTGAAGATCGCCCGCATCGAGATCAAGGACCTGACCCCGCCGGCCGACATCACCAACGCCATGGCCCGCCAGATGAAGGCCGAGCGTGAGCGCCGCGCCGTCATCACCGAGGCCGAGGGCGAGAAGCAAGCCGCCATCGCCCGCGCCGAGGGCCAGAAGCAGGGCGCCATTCTCGAGGCCGAGGGCCGTCGTGAAGCCGCCTTCCGCGACGCCGAAGGCCGCGAACGTGAAGCCGAGGCCGAGGCGAAAGCCACCGCCATGGTGTCGGCCGCCATCGCCGAGGGCGACGTCAACGCCATCAACTATTTCGTCGCCCAGAAATATGTGGAGGCGTTCGCCGAACTGGCCCGCAGTCCGCAGCAAAAGACCGTCATCGTGCCCGCCGACTTCGCCGGCCTGACCGGTACGGTCGCGGGCGTGGGCGAACTGGTGAAGTCGCTCAGCGCCGACGTTCCGCGCTCGCCGCCGCTGCAACCCGCCGCCCAGCGCGCGCGCCCGGTGGCGACGTCGCCGGTTCCCCCGACCATCACGCCGCCCGGCGGCAAGCGCGGAGCTTAAGGCCATGCACGCCGTCGCCGGTTTCTACGCCCTGCAACCGTTCTGGCTGTGGCTGGGACTGGCGGCGCTGTTCCTGGCGATCGAGGTCGCCAGCGGCACGGGCTGGCTGCTGTGGCCGGCCGCCAGCGCCTTCGTCGTAGGCCTGCTGGCCCAGGCGATCCATCCGGGCTTCGTCCTGGAGCTGGGCCTTTTCGCCGTCCTGACGATCGCCTCGACCTATCTGGCTCGGCGCTTCCTGCCGCCGGTGCTGGAGGCCAAGGGTCCGGATCTCAACGACCCCCTGCAGCGTCTGGTCGGCCAGCGCGGCCAGGTGCTGTCGGCGTTCGAACAGGGGCGCGGCCGCGTGTTCGTCGACGGCAAGGACTGGGCTGCTGAAACCGACGAGCCGCTCTCCGCCGCCAGCCAGGAAGTGGTGGTCACGGCCGTGGCTGGCGCGGTGCTCAAGGTGCGCCCGATCGCGACCTGAAAGCGCCTGCTGACAGAAGTCAGCCGCCTCCCTGTTATGACCCCCTGTTATATCGGCCAAGCGACACCATCTGAGGCCGGCTTTTGAAAAGGGGGAGCGCTGCGGCCGTGTCGCCGTTGCGCTCAAGGGAGACCGCGTGACCTCCATCATATCGGTAAAGGGTCTGAACAAGACCTATGCCTCGGGCCATCAGGCCCTGAAGACCATCGACCTCGACATCCGACAGGGCGAGATCTTCGCCCTGCTCGGCCCGAACGGGGCGGGCAAGACGACGCTGATCAGCATCATCTGCGGCATCGTCAATCCCAGCCAGGGCGTGGTGCTGGCCGACGGCCATGACGTCGTGAAGGACTACCGCGCCGCCCGGACCAAGATCGGTCTGGTGCCGCAGGAACTGAACACCGACGCCTTCGAGACGGTCTGGGCCACGGTCAGCTTCTCGCGGGGTCTGTTCGGCAAGCCGCGCAACGACGCCCTGATCGAGAAGATCCTTCGCGACCTGTCCCTGTGGGACAAGAAGGACAGCAAGATCATGGCGCTGTCGGGCGGCATGAAGCGCCGGGTGATGATCGCCAAGGCGCTGAGCCACGAGCCGACCATCCTGTTCCTGGACGAGCCCACCGCCGGCGTCGACGTCGATCTGCGCCGCGACATGTGGGAGATGGTGCGGGGTCTGCGTGAGCGCGGGGTCACCATCATCCTGACCACCCACTACATCGAGGAAGCCGAGGAAATGGCCGACCGGATCGGGGTGATCCGCAAGGGCGAGATCATCCTGGTCGAGGACAAGGACGTCCTCATGCGCAAGCTGGGCAAGAAGCAGCTGACCCTGCAGCTGCAGAGCCCGCTCGAGGCCCTGCCGGCCAACCTCATGGGCCACGCCCTGGAACTGGCCAAGGACGGCAACGAGCTGATCTACACCTTCGACGCCCAGGCCGAGGAAACCGGCATCGCCGACCTCTTGCGCCGCCTCAGCAATGAAGGCGTGGACTTCAAAGACCTGCACACCAGCCAGAGCTCGCTGGAAGAAATCTTCGTCAGCCTGGTGAGGGACGCGAAATGAACGTCCATGCAATCAAAGCCATCTACCGCTTCGAGCTGGCGCGGTGGTTCCGCACCCTGCTGCAGAGCATCCTGGCGCCGGTGATCTCGACCTCGCTGTATTTCGTGGTGTTCGGCTCGGCGATCGGCTCGCGGATGCAGTCGATCGACGGGGTCAGCTACGGGGCCTTCATCATCCCGGGTCTGGTCATGCTGTCGCTGCTCAGCGAGAGCATCTCCAACGCCTCGTTCGGCATCTACATGCCCAAGTGGGCCGGCACGATCTATGAGCTTCTCTCGGCCCCGGTGTCGTGGATCGAGACGGTGATGGGTTATGTCGGGGCGGCGGCGACCAAGTCGGTGCTGCTGGGCCTGCTGATCCTGGCCACGGCGCGCCTGTTCGTGCCGTTCGAGATCGCCCACCCGTTCGTGATGGCGCTGTTCCTGGTGCTGACGGCGGTGACCTTCAGCCTGTTCGGCTTCGTGATCGGGGTCTGGGCCGACAACTTCCAGAAGCTGCAGATCGTGCCGGCGCTGATCATCACGCCGCTGACCTTCCTGGGCGGCAGCTTCTACTCGATCAACATGTTGCCGCCGATCTGGCAGAAGATCACCCTGCTGAACCCGGTCGTCTATCTGATCAGCGGCTTCCGCTGGAGCTTCTACGGCGTCTCCGACGTCGGCGTCGGCATCAGCCTGGCCATGACGACGGTGTTCCTGGTCATCTGCCTGACCGCCGTGTGGCTGATCTTCAAGACCGGCTACCGGATCAAGGTCTGATCCATAAACCGCTCATCCCCGCGAAGGCGGGGACCCAAGCCGAGCCAGCGGGTTCTTAGAAGCCTCACCAATCGGCTGCGAGTCAGCTTGGGTCCCCGCCTTCGCGGGGATGAGCGGTGGTGGGGGGCTCTTTCTCTCCGGGCTTTTCTGAAGCGCCAGTCTTCAGGCCCTTCATGCCGCCCGCCTTGCCGCCCTTGGCGATCAAGGCCGCTTCGGCGGCGCGGACCATCGGGCGTTCGCGGCTGAAGCCGGCCAGCATCTGGCAGGTCTCGAAGAAGCCGGGCTGGGTGCGGGTATCGACGTCCGGCTGCTGGACGATCAGGTGCAGACCGCGCGCCTGCAGTTTCAGCACCGCCTCGACCAGGCCGGCCATGTCGCCGGCCAGGGCGTGGAAGCTGGGCACCGCCACCGCGCCGCCCGGCTCCAGCGCGTCCAGGGCGCGCTGCAGGCCGGGTCGCACCACGCCCGAGGCCAGGCAGCGGTCGCTGAAGACCTCCTGGCAGCCCAGCAGCAGCAGGCGCTCCTCCTGCGCGGGGCTGAAGAAGATCCCGCGCACGGGCGGCACGCGATAGTAGCCGACGAGATTCATCGGGCGTGCTTGGCAAACCCCGCGCGGCTTGGCGAGGGCTTTGTCCAAACGTCCACAGTTGGGTTAGTAGCGCGGATTGGCCTTGCGCAGGCCTTCGTTGGCCAGGGCGTCGGCGCGCTCGTTCAGCGGATGGCCGGCGTGACCCTTGACCCAGCGCCAGTCGACCTCGTGGCGATCACGGGCGGCGTCGAGACGCTTCCACAGGTCGTCGTTCTTGACGGGGCTCTTGTCGGCGGTCTTCCAGCCGCGCGCCTTCCAGCCGCGGATCCATTCCTGGATGCCCTTCATCACGTACTGGCTGTCGGTGTGCAGCTCGACCTTGCAGGGGCGGTTCAGCAGCTCCAGCGCCTGGATGGCGGCCATCAGCTCCATGCGGTTGTTGGTCGTCGCCGGCTCGCCGCCGGTGATTTCCTTCTTCTTGTCGCCATAGAAGAGGATGGCGCCCCAGCCGCCCGGGCCGGGATTCCCCTTGCAGGCGCCGTCGGTATAGATCGTGACCTTGGGCGTCATCAGAACAGCACCAGGCCCTCGCGGTGGACGGCCAGCTTGCGCTCGTACTCCAGCGGATCCTTGGGTCGGACAAGGGCGCCGGCGGGCGTCGCGCCCCAGTCGGCCAGGCGGGTCAGAAAGAAGCGCATGGCCGCGCCGCGCGCCAGGATCGGCAGGGCTTCCTTTTCGGCCGGGCTCAGCGGCCGGCGGCGCTCGTAGCCGTTCAGCAACGCCTTGGCGGCGGTGATGTTGAAGCTGCCGTCCGCCTCGAAGCACCAGGCATTCAGGGTCACGGCCACATCGTAGGCATAGGCGTCGTCGCAGGCGAAATAGAAGTCGATCGCCGCCGCGAACTTGCCGTCCGGCTTGAAGAAGACGTTGTCGGGGAAATAGTCGGCGTGGATCGGGCCGGCCGGCAAGGTGCGCGGCCACATCAAAGAGAGCTGCGCCAGATCGTTGTCGATCGTCGCCGACAGGCCGGGCTTCAGATCCTCGGCCGCCTTGCGGTGCTTGGAGAACAGCGAAGCCCAGGCGGTCTGGCCCAGGTCGTTGGCGCGGCGGCCGGGATAGCCTTCGCCGGCCAGGTGCAGCCAGGCCAGGCCTTCACCGGCTTCGCGGCAGTGGGCGGGGGTGGGCTTTCGCACCGAGAGACCAGGCAGAAACTCGACGATCGCCGCCGACTTGCCGCGCAGGGTCGACAGCGTCTCGCCCTTGCGGTCCGGGATGGGGCGGGCGCTGGGATAGCCCTTGTCGGCCAGCCAGGTCAGCATGTTGAGGAAGTAGGGCAGCTCCTGCGCTTTCACACGCCGCTCGTAGACGGTGAGAATGTAGCGCCCCTTCTCCGTCTCCAGCAGGAAGTTGGAGTTCTCCACGCCCTCGGCGATGCCCTTGAACGCCAGCGGCGCGCCAAGGTCGTAGCCCTGCAGGAAGGTCGCGAGTTCTTCGTCGGTGATGTCGGTATAGACGGCCATGGCGTCGGGATGCGCGACCGGACGCCTGTGGTCAAGCCGCCCTTACGCGGTCAGCAGCCTCGGCAGCTTGAACGTGATGGTCTCGCGAGCTTCGACCAGTTCCTCGACATTGGTGTCGAAGCGGGCCGAGATGGCGTCGATGACGCCCTGCACCAGGTCTTCCGGGGCCGAAGCGCCGGCGGTCAGGCCGACGCGGTCGATGCCGTCGAACCAGGCCCAGTCGATGTCCTTGGCGTCGTCGATCAGATAGGCGGCGCTGGCGCCGGCCTTCAGGCCCACCTCCTTGAGGCGCACCGAGTTCGACGAGTTGCGCGACCCGACCACCAGCACCAGTTGCGACTGTTCGGCCAGGTGCTTGACCGCGTCCTGGCGGTTGGTCGTGGCGTAGCAGATGTCTTCCTTGTGCGGGGCGGCGATGCCCGGGAAGCGCTCGCGCAGCAGGGCCACCATGTCGGCGGTGTCGTCCACCGACAGGGTGGTCTGGGTCAGGAAGGCGACGTTGGACGCATCCTTGGGGGTCCAGGCGGCGGCGTCGTGGATGTCCTCGATCAGCGTCACCGAGCCCTCGGGCAGCTGGCCCATGGTGCCGATCACCTCGGGGTGGCCGGCATGGCCGATCAGCACGATCTCGCGGCCGGCGTCGAAATGCTTCTGGGCCTCGACATGGACCTTGGAAACCAGCGGGCAGGTGGCGTCGAGATAGATCATCTCGCGGGCCTTGGCTTCGGCCGGCACCGACTTGGGCACGCCGTGGGCCGAGAACACCACGGGACGGTCGTCGGGGGCCTCGGACAACTCTTCGATGAACACCGCACCCATCGCCTTCAGGCGGTCGACCACGTGGCGGTTGTGGACGATCTCGTGGCGCACATAGACCGGCGCGCCGAACTTCTCGACGGCGCGCTCGACGATCTGGATGGCGCGATCGACGCCGGCGCAGAAGCCGCGCGGGCTGGCGAGCACGAGCGAGATCGGGCGGCGGACGGGCGAATGGGCGTTCATGACGCGGAAACTAGTCTCTCGGGCGGTCTGACGCCAGGAGTCTGCGTCGTTGCGACGTCACGCATATGCCTTTATCAGGCTGCATGACGCCGATGGGGCTGGATGGTCCCGCTTGGCTACTTCTTCTTCCGGACCAGACGTTTCATGCGCCGCAAAGTCTCGCTCGCCCTCAGAGCCCTGATGGTCGTCTCGCTCGCCGCGACGGCGTCGATCGCTCACGCCCAGCAAGGCCCGGGCGGCGGCGGCGGTGGCGATGACGGCGAAGCGGCCAAGCGCAAGAAGCGCGACGCCGAATGGAACCAGCCCAAGGCGCCGCTTCAGCAGCTGCGCAACGCCGGCCCGTGCCCCTTCGTGAAGGTGCTGTACGACGCCAGCCGCTATGTCGAGTTCAAGGACGGCAAGGAATCCGCCGCCCAGGCCGGCTACACCGGCGAATTGCAGAGCATCTCCTCGGGATGCGCCTACAAGAGCGATGAGCCTATCCGCATCCGCATCGAGGCGCTGTTCCAGCTGGGCCGTGGTCCGCAGGCCCAGGGCGACAAGCACACCTATCGCTACTGGGTGGCGGTCACCGAGCGCAATCAGTCGGTCATCGCCAAGGAATATTTCGATCTGCCGGTGAGCTTCGCGCCGGGCCAGGACCGCGTCTACACCCGTGAGGCGATCGAATCGATCACCATCCCGCGGGCCGACGAGAAGGTCAGCGGCGGCAACTTCGAAGTGCTGCTCGGTTTCGACGTGACCCCGGAAATGGCCGCCTTCAACCGTGACGGCAAGCGCTTCCGCGTCAATGCGGGCCAGGCCGCGCAACAAGCCCAAACCCAGACGGGCAAGACCCAAGCAGGGACGACTACCAACCCATGAACGATTTGAAGCGGTCCCTGAGCGAGGCGGCCGCGGCCGCTTTCCAGGCCGCCGGACTGCCTCCCGAATTCGGTCGCGTCACCGCGTCCGACCGTCCCGACCTGGCTGATTTCCAGTGCAACGGCGCCCTTGCGGCCGCCAAGAGCGCCAAGCGCAATCCGCGCGAGATCGCCGTCCAGGTGGTCGACATCCTGAAGGGCGACCCGCGCCTGGCCTCGGTCGAGATCGCTGGCGTCGGCTTCATCAACATGCGCGTCAGCGACGAGGCTCTCTCGGCCCGCGCGCGCGAGATCGCCGCTGATGATCGCGCCGGCGCTCAGCTGCTGGAAGATCCGCGCCGGGTGCTGATCGACTATGCCGGCCCCAACGTCGCCAAGCCGATGCACGTGGGCCACCTGCGCGCCTCGATCATCGGCGAGTCGATCAAGCGCCTGTACCGCTTCCGCGGCGACGACGTGGTGGGCGACGCCCACTTCGGCGACTGGGGCTTCCAGATGGGCCTGCTGATCTCGGCGATCATCGACGAGGACGCCTTCATCCGCGCCCTGATGGACAAGCTGCCGGAAGCGCCGCGCGGCTTTTCCGCCGCCGACGAAGCCAAGGTCATGGCCGAGTTCGAGAGCCGCATCACCCTGGCCGACCTCGACCGCATCTATCCGGCCGCCTCGGTGCGACAGAAGGAAGATCCGGCGTTCAAGGAGCGCGCCCGCAAGGCCACCGCCGAGCTGCAGAACGGCCGCTTCGGCTACCGTCTGCTGTGGAGCCACTTCGTCAAGGTCAGCCGCGTGGCCCTGGAGCGCGAGTTCCATGCCCTGGGCGTCGACTTCGATCTGTGGAAGGGCGAGAGCGACGTCAACGACTTGATCGAGCCGATGGTCCGCCAGCTCGAGGACAAGGGCCTGCTGGTCTCCGACCAGGGCGCCCGCATCGTCCGCGTCTCGCGCGAGGACGACAAGCAGGACGTGCCGCCGCTGCTGGTGGTGTCGTCGGAAGGTTCGGCCATGTACGGCACGACCGACCTGGCCACGATCCTGGACCGCCGCAAGTCGTTCGATCCGCACCTGATCCTCTACTGCGTGGACCAGCGTCAGGCCCTGCACTTCGAGACCGTGTTCCGCGCCGCCTATCTGGCCGGCTACGCGCAAGAGGGCGGGCTGGAGCATATCGGCTTCGGCACGATGAACGGCACGGACGGCAAGCCCTTCAAGACCCGCGCCGGCGGCGTCCTGAAGCTGCACGACCTGATCGAGATGGCCCGCGAAAAGGCCCGCGAGCGCCTGCGCGAAGCCGGCCTCGGCGCCGAGTTGCCCGAGGACCAGTTCGAGGAGACGGCGCACAAGGTGGGCGTCGCCGCCCTGAAGTTCGCCGATCTGCAGAACTTCCGCGGCACGTCGTACGTCTTCGACCTCGACCGCTTCACCAGCTTCGAGGGCAAGACCGGCCCTTACCTGCTGTACCAGTCGGTGCGCATCAAGAGCGTGCTGCGTCGCGCCTCGGAGGCCGGCGCCGTCGCCGGTCGCATCGCCATCCACGAGCCCGCCGAGCGCGACCTGGCCATGCTGCTGGACGCCTTCGAGGGCGCCCTGCAGGAGGCCTACGACAAGAAGGCCCCGAACTTCGTCGCCGAGCACGCCTACAAGCTGGCCCAGTCGTTCTCGAAGTTCTACGCCGCCTGCCCGATCATGGGCGCCGACAACGAAACGCTGCGAGCCTCGCGCCTGTCGCTGGCCGAGACCACCCTGCGTCAGTTGGAGCTGACCCTGGACCTGCTTGGCATCGAAGCGCCGGAACGGATGTAATCCGCACGCCCCTTTCCCGGCGATGGGAGAGGGGCGCTGCTTTTCCCGGCAAACAGGCCGGGCTCAGGCAGGGCCAGCTTGACTCGGACCCGCCCCTCCCGCATTGAGCCGACGACCCTCGCGGGAGACATCGGGATTCGATCCCGAGGCCGAAGGCGCAACCGCCCCGGAAACGCTCAGGCAAAAGGACCGCGCGGGTTTAGAAACGCTGGAAAGTAGCCTCTCGAAAGAGCGGCTCGCCGAAGGAGCAAGGCCAAACCCGTCCGGCAGAGGGGCGAGGCCGGAATCTCTCAGGTCCAAGGGACAGCGGGGGCGCGACCAACCGGCGGATGCCGGTCGTCTCGCCGACCCCGTTTGGAGCCCGCCGCGTGTCTGATCAAGACCTCAAGAAGACCCCGTTGTACGACGCCCACGTGGCGGCCGGCGCCCGCATGGTGCCGTTCGCGGGCTATTCCATGCCGGTGCAGTACAAGGACGGGGTGCTGAAAGAGCACCTCTGGACCCGCGAGCACGCCGGCCTGTTCGACGTCTCGCACATGGGCCAGGCCCGACTGCGCGGCGACAACCCCGCCAAGAGCTTCGAGAAGGTGGTCTCGGCCGACTATCAGGGCCTGAAGGCCGGCAAGCAGCGCTACGGCGTGCTGCTGAACGCCGACGGCGGCATCATCGACGACCTGATGACCGCGCGTCCCGACGACGACGGCCTGTTCGTGGTCGTCAACGGCGCCTGCAAGGACAACGACTACAAGATCATCGCCGAGGCCCTGGCCGGCGAGGCCACGGTGACCCGCCTGGAAGACCGCGCGCTGCTGGCGCTGCAAGGCCCCGAGGCCGCCGCCGTGCTGGCCGCCCATGTGCCGGAAGCCGCGCAGATGGTGTTCATGGACACCAAGGCCCTGACCGCCTTCGGCGTTGACGCCATCATCTCGCGCTCGGGCTATACTGGCGAGGACGGCTACGAGATCTCGGTCCCGGCCGACGCCGCCGAGCGGATCTGGAACACCCTGCTGGCCGACGAGCGCGTCAAGCCGATCGGCCTGGGCGCGCGCGACAGCCTGCGTCTTGAAGCCGGCCTGCCGCTGTACGGCCATGACCTGGACGAGACGGTCTCGCCGATCGAGGGCGGCTTGAACTTCGCCGTCGGCAAGTCGCGCCGCGAGGCTGGCGACTATCTGGGCGCGACCCGCATCGCCAAGGAGCTGGCTGGCGAGCTCTCGCGCGTCCGCATCAATCTCAAGGTGCTGGAAGGGGCTCCGGCCCGCGAAGGCGCCGAGATCGCCAACGAAGCCGGTAACGTCATCGGCAAGATCACCAGCGGCGGCTTCGCGCCCTCGCTGGGTTTCCCCATCGCCATCGGCTTCGCCCCACCGGCCTTCGCCGTCGTTGGGACGAAGTTGAAAGTCATCGTGCGCGGCAAGCAGGCCGCCGCTGAAGTCGTTGCGACGCCGTTCGTCGCCAATCGTTACGTCCGCAAACTCTAATCCAAGGGCCGGAAAAGATGCGTTTCACCAAAGATCATGAGTGGGTCATCGTCGAAGGCGACGTCGCCACCGTCGGCATCAGCGCCTATGCCGCCGAGCAACTGGGCGACGTGGTGTTCGTCGAAGTTCCGGAAGCCGGCAAGACCGTGAAGCAAGGCGACGGCCTGGCCGTCGTCGAGAGCGTCAAGGCGGCCTCGGACGTCTATGCCCCGGTGTCGGGCGAGGTCGTCGAAGGCAATGCTGAACTCGGCGACGCGCCGGAAACGGTCAACGCCCTGCCGGAAAGCGGCGGCTGGTTCGCCAAGATCAAGCTGAGCAACCCGAGCGAAGTCGAGGCCCTGATGGACCGCGACGCGTACGAAGCGTTCCTGAGCACCCTCTAACTTTCGACCCCACGAAAGCAGATCAATGCGTTACCTCCCCCTGACCCCCGAAGACCGCGTCGAGATGCTCGGCGCGATCGGCGTGAAGTCGATCGACGACCTGTTCGTCGACGTGCCGGCCTCGGCCCGCCGCGACGGAACCGTCGACCTGCCGCTGCACGCCGGCGAAATCGAAGTCGAGCGCGAGATGGCGGGCCTGGCCCGTCGCAACCGTTCGGCGGGGGAGGGACCGTTCTTCTGCGGGGCCGGCGCCTATCGCCACCACGTGCCGGCCACGGTCGACCACATCATCCAGCGGTCGGAATTCCTGACCAGCTACACGCCCTACCAGCCGGAAATCGCTCAGGGCACCCTGCAGGTCCTGTTCGAGTTCCAGACCCAGGTCGCTGCCCTGACCGGCATGGAAGTGGCCAACGCCTCGCTCTATGACGGCTCGACCGGCGCGGCCGAGGCCGTGATGATGGCCCAGCGCGTCACCCGTCGGAACAAGGCGGTGATGTCGGGCGGCGTCCACCCGCACTACATCGAGACCATCGAGACCCTGGCCCACGCGGCCGGCGTCACGACCCAGGCTATGCCCGCGGCCGTCGACGCCGAGGACGCGGTGATCGCCGCCATCGACCAAGATACCGCCTGCGTCGTCGTCCAGACCCCGAACGTGTTCGGCACGGTCACCGACGTCACCAAGATCGCCGAGGCCGCTCACGCCGCCGGCGCGTTGCTGATCGTCGTGACCACGGAGGCCGTCTCCTACGGCCTGCTGAAGTCGCCGGGCGAGATGGGCGCGGACATCGCCGTGGCCGAGGGCCAGTCGATCGGCAACGGCCTGAACTTCGGCGGCCCCTATGTCGGCCTCTTCGCCTGCAAGGAAAAGTTCGTCCGCCAGATGCCGGGCCGCCTGTGCGGCGAGACGGTCGACGCCGACGGCAAGCGCGGTTTCGTGCTGACCCTGTCGACCCGCGAGCAGCACATCCGCCGCGACAAGGCGACGTCGAACATCTGCACCAACAGCGGCCTGTGCGCCCTGGCTTTCTCGATCCACATGAGCCTGCTGGGTGAGACTGGTCTGCGCCAGCTGGCCGCCCTGAATCACCAGAAGGCGCTCGCCCTGCGCGACGCCCTGAAGGCCGTGCCGGGCGTCGAGGTCCTGACCCCGCGCTTCTTCAACGAGTTCGCCATCCGCGTGCCGGGCAAGGCCGCCGAGGTCGTCGAGACCCTGGCCGGCCACGGCGTCATCGCCGGCGTGCCGTTCTCGCGCCTCGATGCGGGCGCGGGCCTGGACGACGTGCTGCTGGTCGCGGCCACCGAGACCACGCTCGACATCGACATCACTTTCTTCGCCAAGATCCTGTCCAAGGTGGTGGGCCAATGAGCATGAACAACGTCGGCCGCCCCACGCGCCCGGAAACCGCCGCCAATGACGGCTCGAACGGCCATGAAACCCTGACCGGCAATCGCGGTCTGCTCCAGAACGAAGCCCTGATCTTCGAACTGGATGGCTGGAACAAGACCGGCGTCGACCTGCCGCAAGCCGCCGCGCCGTCGAGCGACCTGGCCGGCCTGCTGCGCGCCGAGCCGATCGGCCTGCCGGGCCTGTCGGAGCCGGAAGCCGTCCGCCACTACGTGCGCCTGTCGCAGAAGAACCACGCCATCGACCTGGCGCTGTATCCGCTGGGCTCGTGCACGATGAAGCACAATCCGCGGCTGAACGAGAAGATGGCGCGCCTGCCGGGCTTCTCCGACATCCACCCGCTGCAGCCGCAGTCGACCGTGCAGGGCGCCCTGCAGCTGATGGACCGCCTGGCCCACTGGCTGAAGACCCTGACCGGCATGCCCGCCGTCGCCCTGAGCCCCAAGGCCGGCGCCCACGGCGAGCTGTGCGGCCTGCTGGCCATCCGCGCCGCCCACGAGGCGGCCGGCAACGGGCACCGCAAGACCGTCCTGGCCCCGACCAGCGCCCACGGCACCAACCCGGCCACGGCGGCCTTCGTCGGCTACACCGTCGTCGAGATCGCCCAGACCGATGACGGCCGCGTCGACCTGGCGGACCTGGAGTCCAAGCTGGGCGACCACGTGGCCGCCATCATGGTCACCAACCCCAACACCTGCGGCCTGTTCGAGCGCGACGTCGTCGAGATCGCTCGTCTGACCCATGCGGCAGGCGCTTACTTCTACTGCGACGGCGCCAACTTCAACGCCATCGTCGGCCGGGTGCGCCCGGGCGACCTGGGCGTCGACGCCATGCACATCAACCTGCACAAGACCTTTTCGACGCCCCACGGCGGCGGCGGTCCGGGCGCGGGCCCGGTGGTGCTGTCCGAAGCCCTGGCCGCCTTCGCCCCGACGCCCTGGCTGGTCCATGGCGACGACGGCTTCGAGATGGTCGAGCACGCCGGCGAAGAGGGCGCCAAGACCGCCTTCGGCCGAATGAGCGCCTTCCACGGCCAGATGGGCATGTATGTCCGCGCCTACGCCTACATGCTGAGCCATGGGGCCGACGGTCTGCGGCAGGTGGCCGAGGACGCCGTCCTCAACGCCAACTACATCAAGGCCAAGCTGAAGGACGTGATGAGCCCGGCCTTCCCGGAAGGGCCGTGCATGCACGAGGCCCTGTTCGACGACAGCTGGCTGGAAGGCACCGGGGTGACCACGCTCGACTTCGCCAAGGCGATGATCGACGAGGGCTTCCATCCGATGACCATGTACTTCCCGCTGGTCGTCCACGGCGCGATGCTGATCGAGCCGACCGAGACCGAGAGCAAGCAGGAGCTGGATCGCTTCATCGAGGCGCTGCGTCTGCTGGCCGGCGCGGCGAAGGCGGGCGAGACCGAGCGCTTCAAGGGCGCGCCGTTCCATGCGCCGCTCAAGCGCCTGGACGAGACCCAGGCGGCCCGCAAGCCCCGGTTGAGGTGGAAACCTGTTGCTGCGGCGCCACTCGCAGCTGAATAGTAAAGTCCATACCCCGTGATCGCGGGAGGGCGCCTTTACGGCGTCCTCCCTGGTCCACATATCGGGGATGCGCATCGGGGCTGGCTGGCTGATCCAGGCAGCAGGCGAACGCGAGCTTCGTTTCGCCCCTCCCATGATTGCTATCGCCCTCGCCATGCCGCGCACACGCCGCACCGCCGATGACCTCGCCCGGGATCTCATCGCCCGTGTGTTGCGCATCGTGCTGGTCACGCTGGGCGTGCTGCTGGTGATTGGCGGCATCGTCATCGCGCCGCTGCCGGGTCCGATGGGCCTGCCCCTGACCGTGCTGGGCCTGATGCTGGTGCTGCGCAACTCGTTCAAGGCGCGCAAGCAGTTCGTCCGCTTCCAGCACGCTCACCCCAAGCTGATCTTCCCGCTGCGTCGCCTCCTGCGCCGCGAACCCGAGGTCGTGCTGGTGGCCTGGCAGCAGGCCCTGCGCGTCGAGCGGCTGATCGTGCCGCGCAAGTGGCGGGTGGCCGTGCGCTGGCGCAAGTCGGCCAAGCGCCGTGGCGCCATGAAGCGCGCGGGACGGTGACCGCCACCGCTTCGGCGATCCAGATCCGACAACGTGCGCGCCGCCGCGCGCGGCTGGCCCTGCTGCTGCGCGAGCTGGCGGCTCGGGTCTTTCGCTGGATCGCCCTGGGGTTCGGGGCCCTGGTGATCCTGGCCGGGGCGATCCTGACGCCGCTGCCGGGGCATGTGGGCCTGCCGCTGCTGGTCCTGGGCCTGATGGTGGTGCTGCGCTACTCGTTCCAGGCCCGCAAGACCTTCATCCGCTGGCAGCGCCGCCATCCCAAGCTGGTCTTTCCGATCCGTCGCCTGATGCGCCGCGAGCCGGAAGTGCTGCTGGTCGTCTGGCAACAGATGCTGCGCACCGAGAAGCTGGTCCTGCGCAAAGCCCGCTGGCGGCTGCTCAAGCGCACGCGCAAGAAGGCCAAGCGCTACGTCGCGCGCAAGATGGCCGAGCACAATAAGGCGTCGGCCTGAACTCTTTGCCGTCTTGGGGATTGAGGGACGGCCAAGGCCGTTCGGGTCCCATGGCCATCTCAGGACAATCCATGCGTTTTGCGGTCGAAGCCTCGCTGACCTACGACTTCGCCGGCCCGTGCGAGGTCCTGCTCCTCGTCGAGGCGGCGCACGGACCCGACCAGGTCGTGCATTCCGAAGCCCTGACCTTCTGGCCCAATGTCGACGCCGTGCGGGTCGACGACCCGGTGACCTTTGAGCGGCGGACGGTGTTCACGGCCTCGGGCCAGGTGAACGCGCTCTACCGCGCCGAGGTCGAGGTCATGCTTCGCGACCACGACCTGACCGATGCGCCGGCCATGGCGGTGCGGGATCTGCCCAGCGAGGTTCTGCCGTTCCTGCGGGCCAGCCGCTATAGCCCGTCCGACCGCCTGGAACGCTTCGTGGACCGCGAGTTCGAGGGGCTGGAGGGCGGGCGCAAGGTGCAGGCGATCCTGGACTGGATCGCGGCGCATCTGGACTATCGGGCCGGCGTCAGCGACGCGGCCACCACGGCGATCGACACTCTGGTCGACCGGGCTGGCGTCTGCCGTGACTTCACCCACCTGGTGATCGGCCTGTGCCGGGCCGCGAACATCCCCGCCCGGGCCGTCAGCGCCTATGCCTGGCGGCTGGAGCCGCCGGACCTGCACGCTATCGCCGAGGTGTATCTTGGCGGCCGCTGGCGGCTGATCGACGCCACCGGCCTGGCGCCGATCGATGGGCTGGTGCGGGTGGCCACGGGGCGAGACGCCGCCGACATCGCCTTCATGACCATCTTCGGCAAGGCGACCCTGGTCGAGCAGAGCTTCTCGATCGGCAAGATCGGCTAGGCCGTGGCGCGCGCGCTCTGCATCGAGCGGATCGCGCAGAGGGCCGAGATCACCAGAGCGGGGATCGCGGTGACGGCGATAGCGCTGAGCAGGCGGCCGTGCAGGACCAGATCCGATAGCGCGCCGGCGACCATCGGACCGATGGCGCAGAAGATCGACACCACGAAGCTCCAGATCGCGAAGCTGCGGGCGCGAAGCTCCGACGGCGTCAGATCCTGAAGCATGGTCGGCACCAGGGCGTTGGCCGTGCAGGTCAGGAACAGGAAGGCGGCGACCAGCCACAGGGCGGCGTCCATGTCGCCGGCGGTCAGCAGCAGCACCGCGCAGGGCACGGACGCCAGGGCTCCCAGGCCCATGATCATCGGTCTGGCGGCCAGGCCGAAGCGGCGCCGCAGGGCGCGGTCCAGGAAACCGGCGACGGGCAGGCAGCCGATGCTGGTGGCCAGGGTCACGATCCCCAGCGCGTGACCGATCTGGCCCATGTCGGCGTCGAAGCGGCGTTGCAGGGCCAGGGCGATCAGCGGGTTCAGCGCCTGGACGGCGATCATCAGGCTGCCGGCCACCCCGACGAACAACCCCACGGCCCGCCAGCGCTCGCGCAAGAAGGCCAGCAGAGAGGCGGAGGGGCGTTGGGTGTCGGCGATCACTGTCCGGCGCGGATCGGCCGTCAAAAGGCCCAGCAGAAGCAGCGGAACGCCGGCCAGCGACAGCAGCAGCATGGCCTTGCGCCACGGCTCGGCCTGGAACGTGAACACCGCCTCGGCGACGTGAACGATCACGTCGCCAAAATAGAAGCCGGCGCTGGCCCCGGCGGCCATCAGGGCGGCGAAGGACAGGTTGGCGGCGACCCGGCTACGGTCTGGAGCCAGATCGGGGATCAATGAATAGACGATCGGGATCATCGCGAACTCGGTGACGCCGGCGGCGGCTCGGCCGACGAAGAACAGCGGGAAGTTCGGCGCCAGGGCGCTCAGAACCATCAAGGCGCTCCAGCCGATGATCAGGCCCAGCAGGACGACCTTGCGCGACATACGGTCGGCCAGGCGCGCGATCGGGACGGCGACGGCGCTGGCCACCAGCACGCCCGCCAGCCCTTGCAAGGCGCCGATCGTGGCGTCGCCGACCTGGAAGCTTTTCTGGATCGCGGCCAGCAGAACCGACTGGAGGCCGCGGTCGCTCATCTGCACCCCGGCCGTGACGCCTAGGAAGGCGACGGTGAACAGAGCCGAGACGGTCCAGGCGGTGGGGGCGGTCGACGGTGCGCCGTTGTCTGACGTGGCCGGTGCGGCGATGGCGATGACGGAACTCCCCCTGCGATCATCGCCAGAACAAGCGCTCTTGCGACGCTTTTGCAAATCTTTTCGAAGCAGAGGTCTCCGAACCGGGGAGGGGCATAAGAAAAGGGCGCGGACCTTGCGATCCGCGCCCTCTCATCTTTGTCCGATGGACCTCGCTGCTATTGCAGCTTGGCGCCCATCTGGCCGATCGCGGTGTCGATCAGCGGGTCGCTCTTGGCGCCGGCAAGGCGGGCGGCCAGGACAGCTTCGGCGGCCTGGGCGGCCAGGTCGACCGCGGCGGCCTTCACGTCCGCTGCAGCCTGAGCCTCGGCCTGAGCGATCTTGCGTTCGGCCATTTCGGCGCGGCGCTTGATCTGCTCCTCGAGCTTTTCCTTGGCTTCCTCGGCCAGACGCTTGGCGTCGGCCTTGGCGGCGTCGAGCATGCCCGCAGCCTGGCGCTCGGCGTCCTCGCGCTGAGCCTTGACGTCGGCGAGCAGGGCTTGCGCCTCTTCCCGCAGGGTCTGGGCTTCGTCGAGTTCAGCCTTGATCTTGGCGGCATAGCCGTCGAGCGCGCCGAACAGAGCGCCCGGCAGGACCTTCAGCACGACCAGAAGGCCGAAGAAGATCACCAGGGCGACCAGAACCCAGAGTTCCGGGTTGGCGACGCTGAACAGGGATTCGTGTTCCATTGTCAGCGCTCCTTAGGCCAGGGCCGACTTCAGCTCGGCGGCCGAAGCCGCCTTGCCGGTCAGCTTCTCGACGATCGCGCTGGCCGTGTCCTCGGCCACCACGCGGACCTGGCTCAGGGCCTGGTCGCGAGCGGTCTGGATCGAAGCTTCGGCCGCGGCCAGCTTCTCGGCCAGGACGGCTTCTTCCTTGGCCTGACGCTCGGCGGCTTCGGCCGCGGCCTTGGCCTTGGCGTCGGCGGCGGTCTTCTGGGCCTTGGCGCGAGCCTCGGCCACCTCGGCGGCGGCCGCACGGGCCTGGGCTTCGGCTTCGTCCTTCATGCGACGGGCGTCAGCGATGTCGCCGGCGATCTTGGCGCCGCGCTCGTCGATCGCGCCGCTGACGCGGGGCAGGAGGCCCTTCGACAGCACCACGTAGAGAACGGCGAAGATGAGCAGCAACCAGACGATCTGACCGCCCCAGTGCTCGAACTGCAGCTGCGGAAGACCGCCGCCGCCTTCGTGGCCCTGAGGGGCTTCCGTCGTCTCGGTCGTGCCGTGATGTTCCGTCGCCATGGGCGAAGGCGCCTCTCAGCTAGAGCGTCATCGAGCGGACCGGAAACCGGCCCGCCCCGAAGACGCGAGAAAACAAGAAAGCTTGGAGCGCGTCGCTTCCGTTGAAGCGCCGCGCTCCAGGGATCGGATTACGAGAACAGGATCAGGAAGGCGATGACCAGGGCGAAGATGCCCAGGGCTTCCGTCAGAGCCATGCCCAGGAACAGCATCGGGCGCTCTTGAGCGGCGGCGGTCGGGTTGCGCAGGGCGCCTTGGAAGTAGTTGCCGAACATCACGCCCAGGCCAACGCCCGCGCCGATCATGCCGAGCATAGCCAGGCCAGCGCCGATGTACTTAGCAGCAGCAGCGTCCATGATAGAGACTCCTTAGGAAGGGTATGTAGGTTGAAAGACTAGAGGTTGATCAGTGGCTGTCGAGGTGCACGACGTCGTTGATGTAGACGCATGCGAGCACCGCGAACACGAAGGCCTGCAGGAAGGCCACCATGAACTCGAGGGCCGTCAGGGCGACGACCGAGGTCAGGGCCAGGGCCGCGCCGGCCCAGCCCAGAATGCCGAGACCGCCCAGGGCGATCACGAAACCGGCGAAGATCTTCAGAACCACGTGGCCGCCCAGCATGTTGCCGAACAGACGAAGGCCCAGGGTGATCGGACGGATCAGGAACGACAGGATCTCGATCGGCACCAGCAGGATGTACAGCACCGGGGGGACGCCCGACGGCGCGAACAGCTTGAAGAACTTCAGGCCGTTCTTGGCGAAGCCGACGGCGACCACGGTCAGGATGACCATCAGGCCCAGCGTCAGGGTCACGGCCAGCTGCGAGGTGGCGGTGAACACCAGGAACATGCCCTGCATGTTCATGAACAGCACGAACGCGAACAGGGTGAAGATGAACGGCAGGTACTTCTTGCCATCGTGGCCGATGATCGATTCAGCCAATCCGTCGACCAGCCCGTAGAGCATCTCGCCGACCGACTGCAGGCGGCCCGGCACCACGGCGCGGCGCGCGGCCACGGCATAGAAGCCGATGACCAGCAGGGCGGCCGACATCATCGCGGCGACCGAATTGGTGATCGACAGGTCGATGGCGCCCAGGCCGGGAACGGTCACGGTCGGCAGTTCCACGATCTTGCTGATCTGGAACTGGTGCATCGGATCGGCCATTGGCCCTAGTCTCTCTTCTGTTTGGGGACGGTAGGCCCGTCTCCCATGTGTTCGTCGTCGCCCCCTTTAGAGGAAGTCGCCGACGCCTGCGCGCTCAGTTTCATCGCCTTGCGGACGATGGAGAAAATCGCGAGCCCGAGACCGATCAGCAGACCGCCGACCATGCCCCAGGGGCTCGTGTGGACGTAGCGGTCGAGCAGCCAGCCGAAGCCGAGACCCACCAGTACGCCCCCGATCAAATCCGCCAGGAGGCGGTAGCCATCCTGATTGGCCTTTTCGGCGCCCGCCTTGGCGGGTTTTTCCGCCGCCTTCCTCGCCTCGAAAGCGGCGAGACGAGCGTCCAGGCTGTCGAAAGCCTTGTCGTTCGTCTCGTCGGCCTTGGGCATGGGAAGCGGCAGGTCCGAAAACGCCGCGGACGCGCCAAAAGAAGGCGCATTTCCGGCCGGCTTGATCGGCGCGGAACCTATAGACCTCGCTGCGGTGCGTCAAGACGACCGGGTCGCTTCACAAGTCTCGGTAATCCTTGAAGAAATCGCCCTTACGTTCAGGAAGGGGGCAATCCGTCCCCGTTCTTAGTCGCGCCAGCCCCTGACAACGAAGGGAACGGCCCCCTATATATCGCGCGTTCTCACGACGCCGCTCCCCCTAGGCACGGAGCGTCGGGCCCGATGACGCATTGATTTTTTCGTCAATCTGGGCTTTAGAGCCGCCGCCTCCTAACTATACGAAGATTCATGTCGCACCTGAAGAACACCGGTTTCGCCGATCGCATCTCCTCTCAGCAGGAGGCCAAGAAGGCCATGCTGGCCAAGTTCAAGGCCAAGCCGACCGTGCAGGACCCCGATTTCGACAAGCGCGAAGAGCTTCGCGCGGCCGAACTCGAGGCTGTCCGCGCCGCTCGCGCCGAAGCCAAGGAAGTGGCCCGCCTCGAAGCCCTGGCTCGCCAGGAAGAGATCATGGCCGCCAAGCGCGCCGAGCGTAAGGAACGCAAGGTGGCCGAGGCCGCCGAGCAGCGCGAGCGCAAGGAAGTGAAGGCTCAGGCCCGCGAAGAGCTTCGCGCTCTGGGCAAGACGAGCAACAGCAAGGCTGACCGCGCCCACCAGTGGGCCAGCCTCTGGAGCAGCTGATCCTTTAAGGATTAGGCGGGGACCTTCGGGTCCCCGTTTTCGTTTGGGCGTGAATCCCACGGAGACGAGCCGTCGTGGACTCCGTCCATTTCGAACTTCTGGTCGCCCTGTTCGCCGTCGCTGCGCTGGCGGGCGCGCTCGACGCCATCGCCGGCGGCGGTGGTCTGGTGACTCTGCCTGCCCTGTTGCTGGCGGGGCTGTCGCCGGTCCAGGCTCTGGGCACCAGCAAGCTGCAGAGTACCTTCGGCTCCTTGTCGGCGACAGCGGCCTTCGCCCGTCGCGGCATGATCGATTGGAAGACCGCCTGGCCGGTCGCCCTTGGGGCCGGGATCGCCGGTCTGTGCGGCGCGCTTTGCGCCAGCCTTCTGTCGCCGGAGCTGCTGCGGGCCATCGTGCCGGTGATGCTGATCACCATCGCCCTCTATTTCGGCTTCTCGCGCGCGCTCAAGAGCGAGGACGTCGCCCCCCGCCTGGCGCTGATCCCGTTCGCGTGCTTCGTCGCCCCGCTGGTCGGATTCTACGACGGCATCTTCGGCCCGGGGGCAGGGGCCTTCTACATGGTCGCGATCGTCACCCTGCTGGGCTACGGCGTGCTGAAGGCCACGGCCCATACGAAACTGGCCAACGCCGCCAGCAACCTGGGCAGCCTAGCCCTGTTCATTCTCAAGGGCGTGGTGGTCTGGCCGATCGGCCTGACCATGGCCGTCGGCGCCTTCCTCGGCGCCCAGATCGGCTCGCGCTTGGCCGTGCGCTTCGGGCCCAAGCTGATCCGGCCCCTTCTGGTGACGATTTCGTGCGCCATGGCCATCAAGCTGCTGGCCGACCCCACAAATCCCATCCGTCAGGCCATCGGCTTCTAACTAGGCCGCGACCAGCTTCTCGGCCGTTGACAGATCGACGCTGACCAGCTGGCTGACGCCGCGCTCGGCCATCGTCACGCCGAACAGGCGATCCATGCGGCTCATGGTCACAGGGTTGTGGGTGATGGCGATGAAGCGGGTCTGGGTGCGCCGGCGCATCTCGTCCAGCATGTTGCAGTAGCGGTCGACATTGGCGTCATCTAGCGGCGCGTCGACTTCGTCCAGCACGCAGATCGGGGCCGGATTGGCCAGGAAGACGCCGAAGATCAGGGCGCTGGCGGTGAGAGCCTGCTCGCCGCCGCTCATCAGGCTCATGCTGGCCATGCGCTTGCCGGGCGGACAGGCGAAGATCTCCAATCCTGCTTCCAGAGGATCGTCGCTCTCGATCAGCTTCAGCTCGGCCTGACCGCCGCCGAACAGGGCCTGGAAGAGGGTCTGGAAGTTGGCGTTGATGACGTCGAAGGCCGCCAGCAGGCGCTCGCGCCCCTCGGCGTTCAGCTCCTCGATGCCGGCCCGCAGCTTGGTCACGGCGCCCGACAGGTCCGCCCGCTCGGTGCGCATGATCTCCAGGCGGCCGGCATATTCCTGGGCCTCCTCCTCGGCGCGCAGGTTCACCGGGCCAATGGAGTCGCGCTCGCGCTCCAGGGCGAACAGGTGAGCCTCGACGCCGGCGGCGTCCTTCGGCACGGCGACGGCCTCGCCGGCGACGTGGCGGCCCAGCTCCTCGGGCTCCATGCGGGCCTGCTCGCGGATCGCCGAGGCGACCTCGCCGAAGCGCTGGCGAGCCCCGTCCAGGTGAGCGACCAGGGCCGCGCGTTTTTCGCGGGCTTCGCCGGCGGCCTGTTCGGCGGCCCGCGCAGCGCGGTCGGCGTTCAGGCGGTCGGTCTCGGCGGCTTCCAGGGCGTCGCTGGACTTGGCGCGGCGAGCCTCGGCGGCGGCGAACTCGTCCAGCAGGGCGACCAGCTTTTCCTTCAGCGCCACGGGCGCCTCGCGGGCGGCCTCCAGGGCGGCGGCGGCCTTCACGCGGTCGGCGTCGAGGGCCTGCGTGCGCTTGGCGGCGCTCTCGGCGCGCTTGCTCCAGTCGGCGTGGTCGCGCTCCAGACTCTCCAAGCGACGCTGGCGGCCGGCCCGCTCGCGGGTCTCGACGTCCAAGGCGGTGCGGGCGGCGCTGGCCGTCTCGCGGGCCTGGGCCGAGGCCTGGCGGGCTTGCGCCAGCTGCGGCTGCAGATCGCCCGACGTCTGGGCGGCGGCATGAGCCTCGCGGGCTTGGGTCAAGGCGGTGTCGGTCTCGGCCTTCTCGGCTTCGAAGCGAGCGATGGTGTCGTCCAGCGATTGGGCGCGGGCGGCCCGCATGGCCTGCTCGCGCTCGAACTTGGCCACCTGCTCGCGGGCCCCGTTCAGCAGCCGCTCGGCGTCGGGCGGTCCGCGCCGCTTGTCGCGCAAGCTGTCCTCGACCATGCGCATGCGGTCGGCGGCGGTCTTCAAGGCGGCGTTAGTGGCCTCGGCGCGGGGCGCCAGCACGTCGATCTCGGCCTCGACCTCGGCCAGGCGGGTGCGTTGTTCCAGGCGGATGGCGGCCGGCTTGGGCGCATCCGCGCGGGCGACGAAGCCGTCCCAGCGCCAGAGGTCCCCTTCGCGCGAGACCAGGCGCATGCCGACCTTGAGGTCCTTCTGCAGCCGGTCGCCCTCGGCGCGGGCCACGACGGCCACGTGCGACAGGCGGGCGGCGAGGGCGGGGGGAGCCTTCACCAGCAGGGCCAGCGGCTCGGCGCCGTCTGGCCAGGTCGGAGCAGGGGCCTCGGCGCCGCCCCAGTACGAAGGGGCCTTGGCGTCCAGGGCGGCGTCCAAATCGTCGCCCAGAGCCGCCGCCAGGGCCGCGCCATAGCCCTTGTCAGGCGAGACGCTGTCTAAGGCGGGGGCGTGACCGCTCTTGCTGCGCGGCGCCGTCAGTTGGGCCAGGCCGCGGGCTTCGGTGCGCAGGCGGCCTAGCTGGTCCTCGACATTGCGCGCCAGCTGGCGGGCCTGGGCCTCCTGCTCGGCGGCCTTGACCCGCTCGTTCTCGGCCTCTTCCAGCGCCGCGCGGGCGGCGGCCAGGGCGGTCTCGGCGTTGACGAAACGCTGGCGGGCGTCAGCCGCGGCCGGGTCGATCTCGGGACCGACGGCGGCCCGCTCGGCCTTGGCCTGGTCCAGGGCGCGGTTTGTGCGGTTGGCGCGGGCGTCGGCTTCCGACAGGCGCGTGGCGGCGGCGCGGCCCTGCGCCTCCTCGGCGGCGACGCGGGCGGCCAGCTGTTCTACCTGGGTTTCTGCGGCGGCGCGGGCTTCCTCGGCGGCCTTGGCCGCGGCGGCTAGTTCGGGGCCACGCTCGGGCGCGGCGGCGACCAGGGCGCGGACCTCGGTCAGCTCGGCGTTGATGCGGGCGAGAGCGGCGGCGGCGTCGGCCGTAGCCTGCTCCTCACGGCCACGATCGGCGTCGATGCGGGCCAGATCGTTGGAAAGGCGCTCGAACTCGGCGGCGGCGGCCTCGGCCTCGCGCTCGGCCCGGTCCTTCTGGATCGCCAGCTGACCCAGGACCGCCTGAGCGATGGTCGCCTCCTCGCGCAGGGGAGGCATGGCGGCCTCGGCCTCGGTGATGGCGACCTGGGCGGCGGCGCTGGCGCGGGCGGTGTCCTCGACCAGACGCGCGGCCTCGGTGGCCTCGCGCTGGGTGCGCTCCAGCGCATCCCGAGCCTCGGTCCAGCGGCTGTAAAGCACGGCTCCTTGCACGGCGCGGATCTCGGCCGACAGGCGCTTGTACTTCTCGGCCTGGCGGGCCTCGCGCTTGAGGCGGTTCAGCGCCGTCTCAAGCTCGCGGGCCACGTCGTCCAGGCGCGAGAGATTGCTCTCGGCCGCCCGCAGCCGCAGCTCGGCCTCGTGGCGGCGGGTGTGGAGCCCTGAGACCCCGGCGGCCTCTTCCAGGATGCGGCGGCGGTTCTGCGGCTTGGCGCCGATCAGCTCGCTGATCTGGCCCTGGCGCACCAGGGCTGGCGAATTGGCGCCGGTCGAGGCGTCGGCGAACAGCAGCTGGACGTCGCGGGCCCGCACCTCGCGGCCGTTGATCCTGTAGGTCGAGCCGGCGCCGCGATCGATGCGGCGCACGACTTCCAGGATCGGATCGTCGTTGAACTGAGCAGGAGCCGTACGGTCGGCGTTGTCGATCGTCAGGGCGACGTCGGCGTGGTTGCGCGGCGGCCGCGCCCCGCTGCCGGCGAAGATCACGTCGTCCATGCCGCCTGCGCGCATGGCCTTGGCCGAGTTGGCGCCCATGACCCAGCGCAGGGCTTCCAGCAGATTGGATTTGCCGCAGCCGTTCGGCCCGACGATGCCCGTCAGGCCGGGCTCGATCCGGAATTCGGTCGGCTCGACGAAGGACTTGAAGCCCGAAAGGCGCAGGCGCTGGAACTGCACGAGGCGGTCCCGTTGAGGTCCCTAGCCCTTCGCCTTGGCGGCGAAGGCTTTGGACAGCGTGGCGAAGTCGGTGTCGCCGACGTGCTGCACGCCATTGACGAAGAAGGTCGGGGTGCTCTGGACGTGCTCGACCTCGACCGCGCGGGCCGCGCGGTCGTTGACCGCCTTCAAGGCCGCCGGGTCATTCAGGGCTGCCGAGAACTGGGCGTCCGTCAGGCCATACTGCTTGGCGATGGCCAGCAGGCCCTCGAACAGCTTGCCGCTTTCGTAGATGGCGCCTTGGCGCTCGAACACCGTAGTCAGGACGTCGAAATACTTGCCCGGGACGCGGCGGGACAGGATGAAGCCGGCGGCGGCGAACTCGTTGGGCGGGGTCAGGAATTCGCGGAACGTCAGCCGAACCTTGCCGGTGTCGATGAAGCTCTTGCGCACCTGCGGCAGCACCGTGGTCCACCAGTGGGCGCAGTGCGGGCAGCTGGCCGAGGCGTAGACCACCAGCTGCACCGGAGCCTTGGGCGATCCAAGCAGCATTTCGCCGGGAACCGGCGGCATCTGGCCGGCGCGCGCCAGGGCAGGGCTCGCCATCGCGACGGCAAGCCCGGAAACGATAAGCGCGCGCCGGTCCAGGGTCATTACTTCGAAGCTTCCTCGATGGCCTTGTCCAGCTCGGCCAGGCTGCGGGCGCCGCCCTCGTCGCCGCCGACCTTCTTGCCATTGACGACGAAGGTCGGGGTGCCCTGGATCTTGGCTTCCTTGCTGTACTTCTCGACGCGGTCGTTCAGGGCCTTCAGGCCCTTCTCGTCGGTGACGCAGGCGTTGAACTGCTCTTCGCTCATGCCGGCCGACTGGGCGACGCGCAGCAGACCTTCACGGAACTGGCCGGTCTGGAACATCTCGGTCTGCGAACGGTACACCGAGTCCACGACTTGGAAGTATTTGTCCTTACCGGCGCAGCGGGCCATCAGGAACGCGGCGGCGGCCACTTCCTGCGGCGGGGTCAGGATCTCGCGGTAGACGTAGTTGATCTTGCCGGTGTCGATATATTTGGCCTTGAAGGCCGGATAGACGTCCTCGTTCCACTCGGCGCAGTGGCTGCACGAGGCCGAGGCGTATTCGACGACGGTGATCTTGGCGCTGGCGTTGCCCTGGGTCATGTCGTCGGCGGTGACGGTTTCGCCCTTGGGGCCGCAGGCGGAAAGCCCGGCGGCGAGCGCGGCGACGACAGTGACTCGGCTGATCAGCGAACGCATGGAATTTGGCCCTCGAGGGTCGATAGGAAAGTTAAGCCCGATTCTCGTTATCGCGCGAAAAGAGCCCAAACCGTGACAGCGCATGAGCTTCACGGCGGGACGCTTGTCAATGGTTGCAGGCGGGGTTGCGGAGCCGTTCAGCGCTCCGAGGCCAGGACGCCGCGTCCGAGCTTCAGCAGGGCCTGTTTCAAGTCGCCGTCGGGCTGCTCGGCCAGGCTGTCGGAGAGCTGCTTTTCCAGCGCCGCGTCCAGCGGCGGCTTGCGGCGCGGGCGCTGGGCGACCGGCGCGGCGGGCGCCTTCACGGGGCCTTGGACGATGCGCAGGCGAGTGACGACGCCCTTGCCCAGCAGCATGTCCAGGCGGGCGGTGATCTGCGGCGCCTGGTGCTGGATCAGCGAGGCCACCGGGCCGTCGACGCGCAGCTCCAGCGCCCCGCCGTCACCGTTGCGACCCTTGATGATCCGGACGGGTTCTGTGCGGCGGGCCAGGGTGTCGCCGACGATCTCGCGCCAGCGGGCCTGCAGGGCGGCCGGGCCCTTGCCGTACTTCTCTTCCAGCGACTTCAGCAGCGGCGCCAGGTTCTTGCCGGCGGGAGGCGGCGAGCGGAACTGCGGCCGTGTCCGCTTCCTGCGCAGGATCGCAAGGGCTTCTTCCGGCGTGGGCAAGGGGCGGCGCATGTCCAGAAGGCTAGCACGACGCCCGGCCTTCGGGGTAGGCGAGGGGTGATGAAAGACCGCGACGCCCTCCGTTCTGCTTTGCTCGCCTGGTATGACGCCCAGGCGCGCACCCTGGCCTGGCGGACCTCGCCCGGCGACCGCCGCGCGGGCGTGCGCAGCGATCCCTATCGCGTCTGGTTGTCGGAGGTGATGCTGCAGCAGACCACCGTGCCGCACGCCACGCCCTATTTCCTGGGCTTCACCGAGCGCTGGCCGACGGTCTCTGACCTGGCGGCCGTGGAGGACGGCGAGTTGATGGCCGCCTGGGCGGGGCTGGGCTACTACGCCCGGGCCCGCAACCTTCTGGCCTGCGCCCGCGCCGTGGCGGGCGAGCATGGCGGGGTCTTTCCGGACACCGAGGACGGTTTGCGCGCTCTGCCGGGCGTCGGGGCCTACACCGCCGCCGCCGTAGCCGCGATCGCCTTCGACCGCGCCGCCAATGTCGTCGACGGCAATGTCGAGCGGGTGATGTCGCGGCTGTTCGCAGTCGAGGCGCCGATGCCAGACGCCAAGCCTGAGCTGAAGGCTTTGGCCGCTGAATTGGTCACCGGCGATCGGCCCGGCGACTGGGCCCAGGCGTTGATGGATCTGGGCGCCACGATCTGCAAGCCGAAGTCGCCGCTGTGCGATCGCTGCCCGGTCGAGGCCTGGTGCGACGCGCGCGCTGGCGGCGCGCCCGAGACCTATCCGAGGAAAACCAAGAAGGCCGACCGCCCGCGGCGCTACGGCGTGGCCTATGTCCTGACCCGCGGCGACGAGATGGCCCTGGTCCGTCGTCCGCCGAAAGGCCTGCTGGGTGGAATGCTGGGCCTGCCGACCAGCGACTGGCGGTCCGAACCATTCTCCGACGCCGAAGCCGCCGTCGCAGGTCCCATTGCCGCGCCCTGGCGTGACCTTGGCGCGGTCGAGCACGTCTTCACCCATTTCTCCCTGACGCTGAGGGTGTTCATGGCCCGGGGCGACGGCGACTTCGTCTGGACGCCCCGTGCCGGCCTTGGCGCGCTGCCCAGCGTGTTCCTGAAAGCGGCGCGGGCGGCCGATCGGCTGATCTGATCCGCCTAGCCATGTCTAGTTAGATACTATAGGGGGGTATAGTATGGCGCACTTGAAGAATGACCAGGCCCTGATGTCCCGCGTGCGGCGGATCTCGGGTCAGCTGTCCGCGGTGGAGCGGGCGATCGACGGCGAGGCCGACTGCGCCTCGGTCCTGCAGCAGGTGGCGGCCGTGCGGGGCGCGGTGAACGGCCTGATGGACGAGATCCTGGAGTCTCACCTGCGTGAGCACGTCGCCGCTCCGGGACTGTCCGACGCCGCCCGCGCCCAGGGCGCTGAGGAATTGATGGCGGCCATCCGCCGCTACGCGAAATAGGCCGACCGATGCCCCTGGACGACGACATCAAGACCCTGACCCACGAGCACGTGTTCCTGGGCGCGGGGCATGACGACAACACCCGCCGCACCCTGCTGGTGGTGGCCCTGACCGCGGTGATGATGGTCGGCGAGATCGTCGCCGGCGTGGTCTACAACTCGATGGCCCTGCTGGCCGACGGCTTCCACATGGCCACCCACGCCGGCGCCCTGGCCGTCGCGGCGTTCGCCTACGCCTTCGCCCGCAAGCACGCTCGCAGTGGCCGCTACACCTTCGGCACGGGCAAGGTCGGCGATCTGGCGGGATTCGCCTCGGCCCTGGTGCTGGCGGTCGTGGCGATCGGCATCGCCTGGGAGTCCGTGGGTCGGCTGCTGGACCCACGTCCGGTGGCCTTCGGCCAGGCGACCCTGGTGGCGGTGATCGGTCTGGTCGTGAATCTGGTCAGCGCCCTGCTGCTGGGCGGTGGGCATCATCATCACGGCCATGGCCATGATCACCACCATGACCACGGTCATCATCACCATCAGGACAACAACCTGCGCGCGGCCTTCGTCCACGTGCTGGCCGACGCCCTGACCTCGGTGCTGGCCATCGCCGCGCTGCTGGCTGGCCGCTTCCTGGGCTGGACCTGGCTGGACCCGGTGATGGGCGTCGTCGGCGCGGTGGTGATCGCGACCTGGGCCTGGAGCCTGATCCGCGACACGGCCGGCGTGCTGCTAGACGCCACCGACCGCCACCTGGAGGCCGAGGTTCGCGAGGAGGTCGAGGGGCCGGGCGATGCGACGATCACCGACCTGCACGTCTGGCGGCTGGGCCCCGGCGCCTATGGCGCGATCGTCAGCTATCTTGGCGCAGCCCCCGCCCAAGCGGTCCGCGAGCGGCTGGCCCGCGTCCACGAGCTCAGCCACGTCACGGTGGAGGCCTATCCGGCCTAGTTAGTTCATTCCCGCACGGACCTGCGCACGCAGGACGTCGATCGGCGCCAGGCCGGCGTCCGTCTTGAAGTGCCAGTAGGTCCAGCCGTTGCAGGCCGGGGCCGATTGGACCAGGGCGCCGATCTTGTGGATCGAGCCCGACAGGTCGCCGACCGTGATCGAGCCGTCCGGGCGCACCTTGGCCGCGTGGTTGCCCTTGGCGCAGTAGAGGGTGTCGCCGGGGCTCAGCAGGCCGCTCTCGACGATGGTGCCGAACGGGACGCGCGGCTCGGCGCGCTTGCTGCCCATGATGTCCAGGTCTTCCGGCGCGATCGGCACGACCTTGGCGATGCGGGCCTTGGCGTGGTCGACATATTCGGCCTCGCGCTCGATGCCGATGAATTTGCGGCCAAGGCGCTTGGCGGCCGCGCCGGTGGTGCCGACGCCGAAGAACGGATCCAGGATCACGTCGCCCGGCTTGGTCGTCGACAGGATCACCCGATAGAGCAGGGCTTCCGGCTTCTGGGTCGGGTGGGCCTTGTTACCGTCGGCGCCCTTGATGCGCTCCTCGCCGGTGCACAGCGGGATGGTCCAGTCCGAGCGCATCTGCACCTCGTCATTGGCCATCTTCAGGGCGTCGTAGTTGAAGGTGTAGCGCTTGGCGTTCTGGCTCTTCGAGGCCCAGATCAGGGTCTCGTGAGCATTGGCGAAGCGGGTGCCCTTGAAGTTGGGCATCGGGTTGGACTTGCGCCAGACGATGTCGTTGAGGATCCAGAAGCCCAGGTCCTGCACGGCCACGCCGACGCGGAAGATGTTGTGATAGCTGCCGATCACCCAGATCGCGCCGTCGTCCTTCAGGACGCGGCGGGCGGCCTTCAGCCACTCGCGGGTGAACTTGTCGTAGGCGGCGAAGCTCTCGAACTGGTCCCAGTGGTCGTCGACCGCGTCGACCTTGGAATTGTCGGGACGCAGCAGGTCGCCGCCCAGCTGAAGATTGTAGGGCGGATCGGCGAAGATCAGGTCGACCGACTTCTCCGGCAGGGCGTTCATCTGCTCGATGCAGTCGCCCAGGATGATGGTTTCCGGCCCGAACTTCATGGTCCACGTCCCTAAGAAAGAGAGTGGAATCATGAGTCTTGCTGGTAAACGCGGTGTGTAGAGACGTGGTTAGCGGCGGATTAACCTTACCGTTTGAGTCTGATTAGACTCAAAACCTCAGCGCGATCAGGCGTCTAGGCTCTTTTCGGCCAGCGCGGCCTTGACCGGCGCCCAGCCCAGGCGATGGATCGGCGACGGACCCAGTTTGCGCAGGCCCTCGACATGGATCGGGGCGTGATAGCCCTTGTGGCCGGCGAAGCCGTAGCCGGGATAGACCGCGTCCATCTCGACCATGATCCGGTCGCGGGCTTCCTTGGCCAGGATCGAGGCCGCTGCGATCGAGCACGACAGGCTGTCGCCCTTGACCACGGTCTTGATCGGGCAGGGCAGCTTGAAGGCGTAGTTTCCATCCACCAGCGCGATGGCCGGCGTCACCGACAGGCCGTCGATCGCCCGGCACATGGCCAAGCCCGCGGCGTGCAGGATGTTGAGCTGCTCGATCTCCTCGATCGAGGCCATGCCCACGCCCCACGCGATGGCGACGGCCTTGATCTCCTCCTCCAGGGCCGCGCGGGCCTTGGCGGTCAGCTTCTTGGAGTCGTTCAGGCCCTTGGGTACGCGGTCGGGATCCAGGATCACCGCGCCGGCGCTGACGGGGCCAGCCCAGGGACCGCGTCCGGCCTCGTCCACCCCGCAGACCGGTCCCGGTCCGCAGGCCAGTTCCAGCATCATGTCGGGCCCGGTGCGCATGGGCCGGTGTTTAGGCTGGTTCGCACGGGATGGGAATGTGCGGCGTCCTCGCCTAGGGTCGCGCCCATGATCCGATCGACCGCCGCCCTGGCTCTGGCCATCGCCGTCCTTGCTGGGCCTGTCCACGCTCAGGACGTGAAGGAGGACTGGACGCTTGTCTGGTCCGACGAGTTCGACGGCGACCAACTCGACGAGACCAAGTGGAGCTACGCGGCCGACTGCGGTGGCGGGGGCAATGACGAGCGGCAGTGCTACGACGTCAGTCCCGAGACGGTGTCGGTCGGCGGCGGCGTGCTGAAGCTGACGGCGATCAAGCGCAAGACCACGGGCCTGGCCAATCCTTGGGCCGGGCCGACCGGGCCGATGAAGACCGGCGACTACGCCTCGGGCAAGATCCTGACCCAGGGGCGGGCCAGCTGGCTCTATGGCCGCATCGAGGCCCGCGCCAGGATCCCCGGCGGCCAGGGCGTCTGGCCGGCGATCTGGATGATGCCGGACTTCGGGACCTATGGCGGCTGGCCGCGCTCGGGCGAGATCGACATCCTGGAGGCGGTGAACCTGGACGCGCCGTGCGGCGACTGCGAGGGCGGACGCGAGAACCGGGTGTTCGGGACGATCCACTTCGCTGGCGACGCCGCCGGATCGCACAGCCAGCGTAGCGCCGGGACGCCGATGCCGATTTCGGCGGATGGCTTCCATGTCTACGCCGTCGAATGGTCGGCCGAGGCGATCACCTGGTTCGTCGATGGCCGGCAATACGCCCAGGCCAAGGCCGCCGACTGGAAGCGCACGGATCAGGCGGCAGGCCCGGCGCCGTTCGACCGACCGTTCCACCTGATCCTGAACCTGGCCTTCGGCGGCCGCTGGCCCGAAGGCGCCAACGCCAAGGGGATCGACGAGACGGCCTTGCCGGCCACGATGGAGGTCGACTGGGTGCGGGTCAGTCAGCGGGTTGCGGCCAGCGAGGGCTTGGACAGCAAGGCTCCGACGCCCTAGATGCCGTCGCGCTCGTCCCGACGGGCGGGCGAGGGGGATCTTCGATGCGTTTGCTGATCGACGCGGGGCTGCTGGTGTGGCTGTGCGCCGCCCTGATGGCGCTGTTCTACGTCTTCCGGCCTAGCCCCAGCCTGGCGGTGTTCGCCACGCGGGGACGGGCTCTGGCCATGCTGGCGGGGATCCTGGTCGGCGGTGGGCTCGCCATAGCGCTGGCCGGTCTCCTGGGCGCGGACCGCGAGCCGCCCGTCGCGCCGCGGCCGCCCGTTCAGGCTCCGCCTATCCGCTTGCCCGCCGGCGACAAGGTCCGCGCCCACCCCGAACGCTTTCTGACTCTGGACGGCGTGACGGCCTACAAGGGGCGCGATGGGGCGGTGCTGCTGACCGGCGTGGCGATGAACGGCTCGGGTCTGGCGATCAGCAACCCTCGCCTGAGCTGCCGCATGACGCGCGGCGGCGCCAAGGCCGGTACGGTGTCGGCGGTGGTGCAGGCGGTCATCCCGCCAGGCGGCAGGCTGATCTTCGCGGCGATCAATCTGGGGGCGGCGGACGGCGCTTGGGACGGCCAGGTCTGCACGGTGGCTGCGGCCAAGGTGCTCGCTCCCTAGCGGCGCCGTTCGGGTTGACGCTGTCGGTGATCCTGCCTCTGATGGCGCCGTTCGTCCGGAGACCCCTAATGCGCCGTCTGATCCTCGCCGCCGCTCTTGTCGCGACCCTGGGTCTGGGGGCCTGCAACAAGGGATCGTCTGGCCCGCAGCCCGACGACATGGCGCTGGGCGATGCGAACGCCAAGATCACCGTCGTCGAATATGCCTCGGTCGGCTGCCCAGTTTGCGCCAAGTGGCAGGCCGACGTCTATCCGGCGTTCAAGGCCAAATATATCGACACCGGCAAGGTGCGTTACGTGTTCCGCGAGATGCTGGTCGGCGGCTCGTCGGAGGTCACCGTCGCCTCGGCCGGTTTCCTGCTGGCGCGCTGCGCGGGCAAGGACAAGTATTTCGCCGTCAACGACGCGATCTTCGCCAGTCAGCCGGGGATCTTCTACTCGCCGCGTGAGACCCTGCTGGACATCGCCAAATCGTCGGGGCTGAGCGAGGACCAGTTCGCCAGGTGCGTGGCCGACGAGACCCAGATCAAGGCGCTGAACGATCGCGTCGAGCGCAACCGTCGCGACCACGGCGTGGAGGCGACGCCCACCTTCGAGATCAATGGTCGCAAGATGGAGCCGGGCTACCACACTCTGGAGGAGATCGACGCCGCCATCGCCGCCGCGGGCAAGTAGGCGTCCAGGCCCGCCCTAAACCCTTTGGGCCATGGCCTTGCAGTCCTCGTGGCGGAAGCAGGTCGTCAGGTGGTCGTTGACCAGGCCCGTGGCCTGCATGAAGGCGTAGACGATCACCGGCCCGCAGAACTTGAAGCCCTTGGCTTTCAGCGCCTTGGCCATGTCGACGGCCAGCGGCGTCTGGGCCGGGACCTGGCCGGCTTGCCAGGCGTTCTGGATCGGCGCGCCGCCGACCATGTCCCACAGAAATTTCGAGAAGTCCTCGCCGCGCTCGCGCATGTCCAGATAGATCCGCGCGCCCGAGATGGCCGCGTCGATCTTGGCGTTGGAGCGGATGATACCGGCGTCGGCCATCAGCCGGGCGCGGTCTTCGTCGCCAAAGCGTGCGACGATCTCCGGATCGAAGTTGGCGAACGCCTCGCGGAAGGCCTCGCGCTTCTTCAGGATGGTGATCCACGACAGCCCGGCCTGGAAGCCGTCCAGCACTAACTTCTCCCAGAGGGCGCGGCTGTCCCACTCGGGCACGCCCCATTCGTGGTCGTGATAGGCCTCGTAGAACGGGTTGCCGTTCATGCCATACCAGGTGCAGCGTGTCGGTTCGGTCATGCGGCGACGCTACCAGAACTTTTCGGGAACGAAAGCCCCCTAGGCGAGCCAGTCCGGGCGCTCGACGGTCACAGGCCGTCCGTCCACGGTCAGCGCCGCGCCCTCGATGCGGTCCAGGCGCAGCAGGGCCATGGCCCGGCCGTCGCGGCCGCTCAACACCTCGCCGGCCCGCAAGGTCCCGGCCAGCACTTCGGTCCCGAAGGCCGGCGCGGGGCCGTTGAAGGCGATGGGCAGCATGCGGTTCTTGATCGTGCCGCGCCGTTTCATGCGGCTGGTCGTCTCCTGGCCGACGAAACAGCCCTTCTTGAAGTCGATGCCGGCCAGGAGGTCGTAATTGGCCTCGATCGGATAGGTCGCCTCGCTGCCCCAGTCGGCCGGCCCTGGCGCGCCGAGAGCCAGGCGGTGGGCCTCGTAGGCGTCTTCGTCGGCATTGGCGCCGCGCTCGCCATAGGCCCGCGCGCCCAGGCCCGGCAGGCGGGGGTCGATGTACAAGCCCGCGATGTCGCCGCCCCATGCCGCGAATACCGGTGTATCGACGGCCTCAAGCGTCACCTTGGCTCGCAGGCGGTACATGGTCAGCCGCATCAGGATCGTCGCCCGATGCTCGGCCGCCACGTCCAGCAGGGCGCCGTCTTCCGTACCCGCCACGAACAGGTCGTAGAGCACCTTGCCCTGCGGGGTCAGCAGCGCCGCGAAGCGCAGCTCGCCGGGCTGGATGGTCTCGACATCCTGGGTCAGCAGCCCTTGCAGGAAGCTCTTCCAGTCCGGTCCGGACACGGCGATGACGGCGCGGGACAGCAGGGGGGCGACGGTAAGCGTGGTCATGTCGCACATGTGGCGCCGAGGTGACGGTCGCGCCAGTCCTCAAAAACTCGGAAAGCTCAACCGTTAACGTGGGATGCGTCGACTCGAAGACGCATCTATAGATGGACCGATGACACAGCGGGCCTTCCCGATTCTCTTCATCACGGCCACCCGCATCGGCGATGCGGTGCTGTCGTCCGGCCTGATCAAGCTTCTCTCAGATCAAATACCCAACGCGCGCTTCACCATCGTCGCCGGCCCGTTGGCCGCGCCGTTGTTCGCCCACGTGCCGGGCCTGGACCGCGTGATCGTGATGGAGAAGGGCAAGGGCAAGGGCCACTGGTTCAAGCTCTGGAACCAGGTCCGCCGTAAAAAGTGGGGCCTAGTCGTCGACCTGCGCGGCAGCGGCACGGCCCTCTTCCTGCGCCGCGAGAAGCGGGCGATCTGGAAGAAGACTCCCGGCGAACCGGTGCACAAGGTCATCGACGCGGCCCGCACCCTGAAGCTGGAAGGCGACCCGCCGGCCCCGCACCTCTACATCACCCCCGAGGTCCAGGCCCTGGCCGACGGCCTGCTCGGTGAAGGCGGCCCGATCCTGGCCGTGGGGCCGGCCTCGAACTGGATCGGCAAGGTCTGGCCGATCGAGCGCTTCATCCAGACCGCCGGTCAGCTGCTGGACAAGGACGGCCCGATGGCCGGCGGTCGGCTGCTGATCCTGGGCGGTCCGGAAGACCAGCGCATGGTCGAGGAGCTGCGCATGGCCACCGCGCGCGGCCGCTGCATCGACCTGACTGGGAAGGTGGATCTCCTGACCGCCTATGCCTGCCTGCGGCGGGCGCGGACGTTCATCGGCAACGACTCGGGCCTGATGCACATCGCCGCCGCCGCCGGAACGCCGACCCTGGGCCTGTTCGGCCCGTCGGACGAGCGCCGCTACGCGCCCTGGGGCGAGCATACGGCGGCGATTCGTGGCCCGCGCACCTTTGACCAGTTCCTGGCCATCGACCCGGACCTCTCCCAGGCCATCCGCCACATGAGCGACCTGCCGGTGGCCAAGGTCGTCCGCGAAGCCAAGGCCTTGCTGGCCCGCACCATCCCTGCCGACGTCTCGGCGCAGGCCGCCGTTGTCGAGGCGGCGATCGCCGAGGAAGACGCAGGCGTTGAAGAGGCTCCGCCGGCCGAGGACATCGCGCCGGAACACCTCATCGTTGCTGAGGAACCGTCCGCTCAGGAGGAGGCCGTCGAGGAAGCGTTGGCTGAAGAACATGAAGCCCCTCAATCGCTCATCCCCGCGCAAGCGGGGACCCAAGCTGAGCGAGACGCTTAAGCTCGGTTGATCCCGCAAACTCTGCATGGGTCCCCGCTGGAGTTTATCCTCGGGCGCGCGCTTTAGCGCGACCCGGGGGCGGGATGAGCGGATAATGGTTGCGGGGTGGGAACAGGGCTCCTAGACCCGCTGAAATCCATTCGCAGGAGCCTCCCATGACCCAGACCTTCGACCTGATCGTGCGTGGCGGCGAGGTGGTGAACCACGCGGGTCGCGGTCTCGCCGACATCGGCGTGCGCGGCGGCAAGATCGTCGCTATCGGCGACCTGAGCCAGGCCAGCGCGGGTGAGATCTTCGACGCCTCGGGCCTGACGGTGCTGCCGGGCGTGATCGACAGCCAGGTCCACTTCCGCGAGCCGGGCCTGGAGTGGAAGGAAGACCTGGAAAGCGGCTCGCGCGGCGCGGCCCTGGGCGGCGTGGTCGCCGTGTTCGAGATGCCCAACACCGAGCCGACGACGACCGATCCGGACGCCCTGGCCGACAAGCTCTCGCGCGCCAAGAACCGCATGCACACCGACCACGCCTTCTATGTCGGCGGCACCCACGAGAACGCCAAGTTCCTGGGCGAGCTGGAGCGCCTGCCGGGCTGCTGCGGCATCAAGGTGTTCATGGGCGCCTCGACCGGCACCCTGCTGGTGCAGGACGACGAGGGCGTCGAGAATGTGCTGCGCCACGTCAACCGCCGCGCGGCCTTCCACTCGGAAGACGAATACCGTCTGGCCGACCGCCGCCATCTGGCGCGCCCTGGCGACTGGACCAGCCACCCCGAGGTGCGCGACGCCCAGGCCGCCCTGCAATCGACCCACCGCCTGGTCCGCATCGCCAAGAACCTGGGCAAGCGCATCCATGTGCTGCACGTCACCACCAAGGAAGAGATCGACTTCCTGGCCCAGAACAAGGACGTCGCCTCGGTCGAGGTCACGCCGCAGCACCTGACCCTGGTGGCGCCCGAGGCCTACGAGCGCCTGAAGGGCTTCGCTCAGATGAACCCGCCGATCCGCACCGCCGACCATGTGGCTGGCGTCTGGCGCGGCATCGAGGCCGGCATCGCCGACGTGCTGGGCTCGGACCACGCCCCGCACACCCGCGAGGAGAAGGCTCGGCCCTATCCGGCCTCGCCCTCGGGCATGCCCGGGGTCCAGACCCTGGTGCCGGTGATGCTGACCCACGTGGTGGACGGCAAGCTCAGCCTCGAGCGCTTCGTCGACCTGACCAGCCATGGCGTGAACCGGGTGTTCGGCCTGGCCGACAAGGGCCGCCTGGCCGAGGGCTTCGACGCCGACTTCACGATCGTCGACATGAAGGCCCGCAAAGTCATCACCCACGAGCAGATGGCCAATCGCGCCGGCTGGACTCCGTTCGACGGCTTCGAGGCCAAGGCCTGGCCGGTGGCGACCATCGTGCGCGGCATCGTGGTCATGCGCGACGACGAGATCGTCGCCGAGGGCCGTGGCGAGCCGGTGCGCTTCCTGGAGACCCTGGCGGGCTAAAGTTCGCTCCGCCTACGGATCAGCCAAAGGCGCTCGGCTGGTCCGGGCGCCAGATCCAGAGCGCGATCATAGGCCAGAAGCGCCTCCCCCCGCCGTCCCAGACGCGCTAGGAGGTCGGCGCGCACGGCGTGGAAGGGCTGGAAATCGGCCAGCCGGGGGGCGTCCAGCGCCTCGATCTCGGCCAGGGCTGTGGCTGGTCCAGCGATCTGCGCCAGCACTACGGCGCGGTTGATCCTCACAAATGGGTCCTCGCGCCAGGCCAGCAGCAGGTCGTACAGCGCCAGGGCCGCCGACCAGGGCGGTGGTTCGGCCAAGGATCGGCGGACGCACCACACGCCCTGCAGCGCCGCGCGCAGTTGGCGGGGACCGGAACGGTTCAGCCGCGCGGCCGCCCTTAGCAGAGCCTCGCCTTCGCGGATCAGCGGCTTGTTCCAGCGGGCGGGATCCTGCTCCGAGAGAGGGACCATCGCCCCCTCGGCGTCCAGCCGCGCTGGCCGGCGGGCCTCGGCGAAGCGGACCAGGGCGGCGAAGGCCAGGCACTCGGGCTCGGTCGGCAGCAGGTCGGCCAGCGCCGTGGTCAGGTCCAGCATCTCGCGGCCATAGCCGGCGTGTGGACCAAGCCCCGCGGCGTCCTCGTGAGCGCGGGCATAGGCGACCTCCAGGGTCGACAGCACCGCCGATAGCCGCTCGGGCCAGGCGTCGGGACCAGGGACCTCGAACGACACCCCGGCCTGCGCGATCTTCTTCTTGGCGCGGGTCAGGCGCTGGAACATGGCCGGTTCGGCGACCAGGAAGGCGCGGGCGATCTCCTGCACGGAAAGTCCGCAGACCAGCCGCAGGGTCAGGGCCGCGCGGGCCTCGGGCGCGACGGCGGGATGGCAGCAGACGAAGATCAGCCGCAGCCGCTCGTCGGGGATCAGGCGGGCGTCCGAGACCAGAATGTCCTCGACTGAGGGCTCCGGTTCGGGCGCATCGAGCGTTAGCTTTTGCCTGATATTCCGTTTACGGATTATATCCAGGGCGTGCCGCCGCGCCGTGGCGTAGAGCCAAGCCGCTGGGTCGAGCGGTGGGGCTGTCGGCCAGACGGCGGCGGCCCGCGCGCAGGCCTCGGCATAGGCCTCTTCGGCCAGATCCAGGTCGCGGAAGGCCGTGGCCAAGGCGGCGACGATGCGCCCGCCGGCCTCCCGCGCCGTTTGGTCTAGCGTGTTCAATCCATCTCCATCACGGGCCGCACCTCGACCGCGCCGTCGCGCAGCAGAGGAATCCGCTTGGCGATGGCCAAGGCCGCGTCCAGGTCGGGGACCTCGATCTGGTAGAAGCCGCCCAGCTGCTCGCGGGCCTCGGCATAGGGGCCGTCGTGCAGGGCGTGACCGTCGGCGGTCTTGCGCACAGTGGTGGCGGTGTCGGAGGTCTTCAGGCCATCGCCGCCCCGCAGAATCCCTTGCTCGGCCAGCTCGGCGGCCAGGGCCTGGTGGGCGGCGATGACCGCTTCCAGGTCGGGGCTGTCGTCTTGATAGAGGCTCTCGTCCTCGTAGATCAGCAGCATGTATTGCACGATGTCGTCTCCAGGCGAGCCCGCGGTCCTCGCGGCGCTTTCGAAGGGAGAGACGCGCGAGCCGGCCCGGATTCGACAGGCCTTGGCGAAAAAGTCGAGACCAGATTGAACGCTGTGATCCGACGCGGGATAGTCGGGCATGAACGCATCCATCGACGCCCCGTTTCGTGACGCCCGCTACGCGCCTCGTGCGCTGGACGTCGAGCGACAGGGCGAGACGCTGATCCTGCGCAATCCCATGCCCTACGCCGCCACCATGCGGACGACGACGGCGCCGCTGGCGCGCTGGGCGGCCGAGGCGCCGGAGCGCATCTGGCTGGCGGAGCGGGATGGCGAGGGCTGGCGGACGGTGACCTATGCCAGGGCGGCTGAGCAGGTCGCGGCTTTGGCCGGGGGGCTGAAAGGTCTTGGCCTGTCGCGTGGCCAGCCGCTGCTGATCCTGGCCCGCAATGGGATCGACCACGCCCTGATCGCCTATGCCGCCATGGGCCTGGGCATGCCGGTCGCGCCGGTCTCGCCGCAGTACGGGCTGAAGGGCGCGGATCTGACCCGGCTGGAGCATGCCGTGGAGCGCCTGAAGCCCGCCGCGGTCTATGCCGACGACGCCGAGGCGTTCGGCGAGGCGCTGGCGGCGCCGTTCCTGGCCGGTTTGCCGGTGGTGGTCAGCCGCAATGCGCGGCCGGGCGATGTCGCCTTCGACGACCTGCTGAACAGCGCCCCCGTCGAGCCCGTCGCCCAATCCGACGACATCGCCAAGCTGCTGCTCACCTCGGGTTCGACGGGCAAGCCCAAGGCGGTGGTCTGCACCCACGACAACATCGCGCTCAACGCTTGTCAGATCCAGGGCTGCTACGCCGATCCGGATCCGCCGGTGCTGGTCAATTCCGCGCCCTGGAGCCACAGCCTGGGGGCAAACGCCATCCTGCACATGGTCCTGCACCGAGGCGGGACCCTGTACATCGACGCTGGCCAGCCCGTGCCAGGCAAGTTCGCCGAGACTGTCCGCAACCTGCGCGAGGTGGCCACGACCTATCACAACATGGTCCCAGCCGGCTGGGGCATGCTGGTCGGCGAGCTGGAACGCGACGAGGTCCTGGCGGCCAAGTTCTTCGAGGTAGTGCGGGTGCTGCAGTACGGCGGCGCATCCATGGCCCAGTCGATCCTGGATCGCGTCCAGGCCGTGGCGGTGCGCACGATCGGTCAGCGGATCACCTTCGCGGCCGGCTATGGCGCGACCGAGACCGGGCCGACGGCCTGCAACATCCATTGGATCAACGCCCGTTCGGGCATGGTCGGCCTGCCGACGCCCGGGACCTCGGTGAAGCTGGTCCCGGCCGGGGAGGGCGGCAAGTTCGAGATCCGGGTGAAGGGACCGCAGGTCTCTCCCGGCTATCTGGATCAGCCGGAAGCCACGGCCCAGGCCTTCGACGAGGACAGCTTCTACCGGCTGGGCGATGCGGCGCGGCTGGCTGATCCGGAGGACCCGGCGGCGGGCCTCGTCTTCGACGGGCGCCTCGTGGAGAACTTCAAGCTCGCCAGCGGGACCTTCGTGGCGGCTGGGGCGCTGCGGGTGGCGGCGGTGTCGGCGATCGGCGGGCTGATCTCGGACGCGGTGGTCTGCGGCGAGGGCCAGGACGGTGTCGGGCTGATGCTGTTCCTTGACGCCAAGGCCTGCGAGCGGCTGGGCGATAAAGGTGCGGTCAGGGCCGCGATCATCGAGGGGCTCTCGCAGCTGAACGCAGGAGCCATGGGCGGCGGCGGCAGGGTGCTACGCGCCCTGATCCTGGATGGCGCGCCCGACGCGGCCAGCGGCGAGCTGACCGACAAGGGCTATATCAACCAGGCCCTGGCTCGCGATCGGCGTCCGGCCGAGCTGGCGCGGCTGTTCGCCGAGCGCCCCGACGCCGGGGTCATGCGGTTCTAGGCTCGGGACCTCGCACCACGCCCAGGCAGATCAGCAGCTGGCCGAAATAGTAGAGGCCCCAGACCGCCAGCCCGGTGGCGAAGGTGTCGGGCAGCGATCCCAGTCGCGCGAAGATCAGGAGATCGGAGGCGACGAACATCAGCGCCCCAAGCCCGACCATCTTGCGGGAGAAGCGGCTCATCAGCGCCGTCGCCGCCATCACTGCCAGGATCAGGCCATAAAGCGCTACGCCCGGCGCGGCGGCGCGATCTGCCGGCAGCAGATAGGAGACGATCGCCACCACCGGGATCAGCAGCAGCTGCAGCCGCGTACCGGTCCCGCGATGCCGCAAGTAGAGGCCCGTGGCCGTCAGGTGGCCCAGAAGGAATGACACCGCTCCGATCGTCAGGCCGTGGGTTTCCAGCAGGATGTCGCCGCCCGCGCCCAGCGCCATGACCGCGACCAGAAGCCAGCCGTCGAGGTTTCGGGCGCGCAAGGCGGCATGGACCGCCAGCAAGGCGACGCCCGCGCCCTTCCAGGCCGTCTCCACCACTGCTGGCAGGTCCCAGGTCCAGGTCGCCACATAGCTGACGCCGGCGATTATCGACGCGACAAGCGTCCCGCGCGCGATCGCGCTCATTCCTTGCATGAACCGTTTCCCCCAACTTTTTCTTGAGATTGCGACGAGGTTCGCGCCGGACGCAATCGTGTTGAGGGGCCTGCCGAAATGTCGGACACCAAGGGCATAACAAAATGGAGGACGGCATGAACGGCGCGGACGCCCTGATCACCACCCTGGCCGACAACGGGGTCACAGCCTGCTTCGCCAATCCCGGCACCAGCGAGATGCAGTTCGTCTCGGCCCTGGACCGCGAGCCGCGCATGCGCTCGGTGCTGTGCCTGTTCGAAGGCGTGGCGACCGGCGCGGCCGACGGCTACGGGCGGATGGCCGGCAAGCCCGCCTGCACCCTGCTGCACCTGGGGCCTGGCTACGCCAACGGGGCGGCCAATCTGCACAATGCTCGCCGCGCCTTCACGCCGGTGGTCAATGTCATTGGCGACCATGCCACCTATCACCGCGGCTTCGACGCGCCGCTGAACAGCGACATCGCCGCCCTGGCCGCGCCCAACTCGCTGTGGGTCAAGTCGGCCGAGAGCGCCGACAGCGTCGGGCCGCTGGCCGCCGAGGCCATCGTCGCCAGCTACGGCGCGCCCGGCGGCAACGCCAGCCTGATCCTCCCGGCCGACAGCGCCTGGAACGAGGCGACCGTGAAGGGGCCGGTGGTCACCCCGCCAGCCTTCGTCCAGCCTGATCCGGCCGCCGTCGAGGCTGTGGCCAAGGCGTTGTCCTTCGCCAAGAAGCCGGTGCTGCTGCTGGGGTCGGGCGCCTGCGGCGAGGCGGCGCTGGCCGCGGCCGGCCGCCTGTCGGCCCACGGCGTGCGCGTGCTCACCGACACCTTCACGTCCCGCCAGGCGCGGGGCGAGGGCCGCTTCCGACCCGACAAGCTGCCGTACTTCGCCGAGCTGGCCCTGCAGGACCTGGAGGGCGTCGATCTGATGGTGCTGGTCTCGACCCAGCGGCCGGTGGCCTTCTTCGCCTATCCCGACCGGCCCAGCGTGCTGGTTCCGGAGGGTTGCTCGGTTGAGACCTTGTGCGGCCGCGAGGTCGACGCCGAGGCGGCGCTGATCGCCCTGGCCGATGCCGTCGGCGCGCCAGAGACGGGACCACGCGAGACCTACGCCCAGATCGATGCGCCGACGGGCCGCCTGGACGCCTGGGCCATCGGCGCCTCAATCGCCCGGCACATGCCAGCCGATGCCGTGGTCTCGGACGATGCGGTGACGGCGGGGCTGCCGATCTTCACCCAGACCCGCGCGGCCCGCGCCCACGACTGGCTGTCGCTGACCGGCGGCGCGATCGGCCAGGGCGTTCCGGCGGCGATCGGCGCGGCCGTGGCCTGTCCCGACCGCAAGGTGCTGGCCCTGACCGGCGACGGGGCGGGGATGTACACGGTGCAGGGGCTGTGGACCCTGGTCCGCGAGCAATTGGACGTCACGGTCGTGGTGTTCGCCAACCACGCCTATCGCATCCTGGGCATCGAGCTGGGTCGCACCGGGGCGGGCAATCCCGGTCCTGCGGCCTCGAAGCTACTGGACCTGGGCGACCCGCGCATCGACTGGGTGGCCCTGGCTGCCGGCATGGGCATGGCCGCTGAACGGGCCGAGACCGCCGAGGCCTTCGAAGACGCCTTCGCCCGCGCCATGGCCGCGCCGGGGCCGCGCCTGATCGAGGCGGCGTTGTAGTTTGGATGCTCCCCCGCGCTGCGGGGGAGCTGTCACGAAGCGACTGAGGGGGCTAGCTGGACGTAGGCCGAGTTGGCCCCCTCCGGCTCTCTGAGCCACCTCCCCCGCATCGCGGGGGAGGATCAAAAGAAAAGGCCCGCCGGGATCGCTCCCGGCGGGCCTCGTCATTTCAAGCGCTGAGCAGATCAGCTCTTGGTCGCGTTGGTCGGCAGCTTGCAGCCGCCGCCGATGCCCTTGGCCTGCACGCAGGACAGGAACTGCGACGAAGCCGGCTTGGAGACGTTGAGCGGATAGGCCAGCACCCAGCCCGGCAGACCGTCCGAGCAGGCGACTTCGACGAAGCCTTCCTTGTCGGTCGAGCCGATGATGCGGGCGTCCGAGACCTTGCACGAACCCTTGTTGAACTTCACCAGGTCGGCCGACAGGCGGGCGTACTGGGTGTCCTTCTTGGTGAAGGTGCAGCGATAACCGTTCAGCTCGGCGGTGATGCAGTCGAACACCTGGCCGTCGTTCGCCGTGAAGATGGCGATGGCGCCGACGTCGCTGTTCTTGCACTTCAGCTCGACGACTTCCTTCTTGGGGTCCTGGCTGGGCAGCATGCCGTACTTTTCGACGTCGCACGGGAAGCCGGCCTTGGCGGCGAGCTTGCCGTAGAAGCCGGCCTGTTCGGTCTGGGCGGCCACGGCGTCGGTCATGGTGCAGCCGCCGCCGACGAAGCCGGCCTGGGCGCACGGAATGGCCTTGGCGAAGGCGCCGTTCGACGCCGTCTGCTGGTACATGTAGCCCTTACCGTCCTGGCACGAGACCTCGTAGTAGTTGTCGGTCTTGGTGCTGAGGACGTAGCGCTTGTCCTTGATCGTGCAGCTGGTGCCGGCCGAGCCGTTCAGCGTGTTGACGACGCTCAGCTGGGTCTCGCGGTTGGTCAGCTTGCAGTTGACGTTGCCGCCTTCCTCGTAGAGCAGGCAGCTGTTGGCGACGACTTCGCCGTTCAGGGTCATCGGGTTGGCCGTCTGGAGGACGTAGCCCGTGCCGCCCTTACAGGCGATTTCGAAGAACGAGTTCTTGGCCGACGAGCCGATGGCGCGGCTGTTCTCGACTTCGCAGCTGACGCCGGCCTTGGTGGCGTAGGCCTGAAGGGCCGCGCCGGGGTTGGCGTTGCCAGGCAGGACGCAGGCCAGGCCGCCGGCCTTGCCGTCGGCTTGCGGGGCGCTCGATTCCAGGCAGGTGTAGGTCTGGACCGGGGCGTCCTTCTTGGCCAGAACCGCGAAGCCCATGCCTTCGTTACAGGCGACTTCGTAGTACTTGCTGGCCGACTTCTTGTCCTCGCCGATGTAGCGAGCGTCCGAGACGGTGCAGGCGATACCGGCGGCCTGGATCAGGGCCGGAGCTTCCTTCATGCCCACTTCGCGCGACTTGGCGTCGACGGCGGCGGGCTTGCCCTTCTCTTCTTTCGGCGCCGAAATGACGGCGGCTGGAATGAGAATGGCGACCGCGAGGGCGGCCGACAGGCCGATCGCGAAACGCTTCATGGGACACATCTCCTGGGTGGATTCCTCGCGCGGACATAAGCGCGTGCTTGCATCGGGGGTCAAGATACCGTCCGACATAGGCGCGAACATGACCGCGCCTGCGGGCAAAAAATGGGTTGGTTCAAGAAGCTTCGCCTGACGAGCGGGGCCGGGAGGGAACGGAATGCGGGACGGGTTCGAAGATGCGGCGGCGACCGAGGCGCCGAAGAAGACGGGGCGGTTGGTCTATCCGTTCGAGATGGCGCCGGAGGTCGGGGCCGGCGACGCGGTCCAGGTGGCGCCGGGCGTTCTGTGGCTGCGGATGCCGCTGGGCGGCTCGCTGCAGTTCATCAATGTCTGGGCCATCGCGGACGGCGAGGGCTGGGCGGTGGTCGACACCGGTCTGCAGACCCGCGAGACCAGCCAGGCCTGGCGCGACGCCTTCGCCGGCGCCCTGGGCGGCAAGCCGATCACTCGGGTGATCGTCACCCACCTGCATCCCGACCACATCGGCCTGGCCGGCTGGATGACGCGCAAGTTCGACTGCCGGCTCTGGATGACGCGGCTGGAGTATTTCCAGTGCCGGATGCTGGTGGCCGACACCGGCCGTGAAGCGCCCGAGGACGGGGTGAAGTTCTTCCGCGCCGCCGGCTGGGACGAGGACGCCCTCGACAACTACAAGGCCCGTTTCGGCGGCTTCGGCAAGGCGATCTACGCCCTGCCCGACAGCTATCGCCGCCTCAGTGACGGCGAGGATTTCGAGATCGGCGGCAAGACCTGGCGGGTCGTGACGGGGCAGGGGCACTCGCCCGACCACGCCTGTCTGTGGTGCCCGGAGCTGAACCTGCTGATCTCCGGCGACCAAGTGCTGCCGCGCATCTCGTCCAACGTCTCGGTGTTTCCGACCGAGCCGGACGCGGACCCCTTGAGCGATTGGCTGCGGTCGCTGGCCAAGGTGCGGGATGTGGTGCCGGACGAGGTCGTGGTGCTGCCGGCTCACAACGATCCGTTCGAGGGCCTGCACACCCGGATCGAGGGGCTGATCTCCGGTCACGAGCGCGGCCTGGGAAGGCTGGAGAAGAAGCTGGCCGAGCCCAAGCGGGTGGTCGACACCTTCGGCGCCCTGTTCGCCCGGCCGATCGGGCCGGACCTGCTGGGCATGGCCACCGGCGAGGCGCTGGCGCATCTGAATTGCCTGATCGGGCGGGGGCTGATCCGCCGGGAACTCGATGGTGAGGGGGTGGCCTGGTATCGGGCGTGAAAACGCGCGTTTGACATTTCGCGTGCGAAACATAATCTGACGCGCGCATGTCCGTGCCCGCCGACCGTCGACTGATCTTCCTGCTTAACGCCGGCCAACGGCGCGTGCAGCGCTGGATCGAGAGCAAGATGGCGGCCAAGGGCGGTCTGACCGCCGCCCAGTCGGGGGTGCTGTTCTATCTCGGCGACAAGGACGGGGTGCTGATCGGCGAGGCTGCCGACGCCCTCGATCTGGCCCCCTCGGCCATGACCGGCCTGATCGACCGCATGACCCGCGCCGAGCTGGTCGAGCGCCGCGCCGATCCCAAGGACGGGCGGGCCATGCGCCTGCACCTGACCGACAAGGGACGCGACGCCCGCCAGGCCGCCAAGTCCGGCCTGGACGGGATCAACGCCCACCTGATCGACGGCTTCACCGACGCCGAGATCGCCGTCGTCGCCCGCTGGCTGGCCAGCCTGCAGACCAAATTCCCCAAGGGAGAAGCGCAATGACCGAGCACGTAAAGGTCGAGATCGACGCCGGCGTGATGACCCTCACCCTGGCCCGGCCCGAGAAAAAGAACGCGCTCTCCAACGCCATGTACAAGGTGCTGGCCGACAGCCTGGAGGCCGCCGAGCAGGACCCCGCGATCCGCGTGGTGGTCTTCCAGGCCGACGGCGACAGCTTCACGGCCGGCAACGACCTGCAGGACTTCGCGGCCCAGGGCGCCGGGGCCTTCACCGAAGAGCGGCATGTGGGGCGGTTCCTGAAGGCCCTGGCCCACGCCACCCGACCGCTGGTCGCCGCCGTCCACGGCCAGGCCGTGGGCGTCGGCACGACCATGCTGCTGCACTGCGATCTCGTCTATGTGACGCCGGATGCGCGCCTGACCGTGCCGTTCGTCAATCTGGCCCTGGTGCCGGAGGCTGCCTCCAGCTGGCTGCTGCCGGCCCGGATCGGCCACGCCCGCGCCTACGCCATGTTCGCCTTGGGCGAGGCGATCGACGGCGCCACCGCGGTGGCCTGGGGGATCGCCAACGGCGCGGCCGAGGCCGGCGACCTGCGGGCCCGGGCGCGCGAGGCGGCCGACCGGCTGGCGACGCGTCCGCTGGGCGCCCTGACCACGACCAAGCGCCTGATGCGCGACGCCGAAAAGATCGCCGAACTGATGGACACCGAAGGCGCGCTGTTCGGCGAGCGCCTCAAGACCGCCGAAGCCCGCGAGGCCTTCATGGCCTTCATGGAGCGCCGGCCGCCGGATTTCTCGAAGGTGGGCTAAGCTCGCCGCCATAACAAAAACGATCTGGGAGGATCGCCATGGCTGAACGGATCACCTCGCCCTTTGGGGCGAAGACGACGGCGCGCGAGGTGGCCCAGGGCCACGACCTGTCGGGCCGAACGGCCATCGTCACCGGCGCGGCCACCGGCATCGGCGTCGAGACCGCCCGCGCGCTCGCCTTGGCTGGCGCCGAAGTGATCATCGCCGCCCGCAAGCCTGAGCTGGGCGAAGAGGTCGCCAACCAGATCAACGAAGAGGTCGGCTCCAAGCGCGTCAGCTTCGGCATGTTGGACCTCTCCAGCCTGGAGGCCGTGCGTCACTTCGCCAACCGCTGGGGCGAGCGGCCGATCGACCTGCTGATCAACAACGCCGGCGTCATGGCCAGCCCGCTGATGCGCACTGCCGACGGCTTTGAGATGCAGTTCGGCACCAACCATCTGGGCCACTTCCTGCTGTCGGTGCTGCTGGCTCCGAACCTGGTCGCCGGCGCCAAGGCCAGCGGGAAGCGCTCGCGGCTGGTGTCGCTGTCGTCGATCGGCCATCGCCGCTCGGGCGTGAACTTCGACGATCCGAACTACGAGAGCCGGCCCTACGAAAAGTGGGAAGCCTACGGTCAGGCCAAGACCGCCAACAGCCTGTTCGCGGTCGGCTTCGAGCAGCGCTTCAAGGACCAGGGCGTCAACGCCAACGCCGTCATGCCCGGCGGCATCATGACCCCGCTGCAGCGCCATCTACCGATCGAGGAGCAGAAGGCGCTGGGCTGGATCGACGACGACGGCAACGTCCGCGACGGCTTCAAGACCACCGAGCAGGGCGCGTCGACCAGCGTCTGGGCCGCGGTCGGCAACGAACTGGAGGGCGTTGGCGGGCTCTATCTCGAGGACTGCAACCAGGCCGTCCCGTGGACCAAGGAGCATTCTTGGGTCGGGGTGATGCCCCATGCTCTGGACCCCGAAGCGGCCGACCGGCTGTGGGACTATTCGATCAAGGTGACGGGCGCCTGATGGAAAGCCGCTCCACCCTGCGCCTGGCTGGGGTCGCGACCCTGGCCGGCGCGGCGATCGACGTCGCCGCGCCGTTCGTCATCTACCCGCGTCTCACCCAGCCGTGGCCGCATCTGGTCTATGTGCTCATCGACCTGCTGCTGGTGATCGGCATGCTGGGTCTGAGGGCGGCGACGGCGAAGTCGACCGGGCGGCTGGCTCTGGCCGGCTTCGTCCTGGCCCTGCTGGGCGTAATGCTGGTGCGCACCTCCGAGGCCAGGATTTTCGGCGAGGCCTCGTACATGATCGCCTCCAGCGCCTGGTCGATCGGCATGGTGCTGTGGGCCGTCGATCTCTTGAAGGCCAAGACGTTCCGGCTGGCGGCGGCGCTGTGGATCGCCGCGCTGGCGGTCGGCCTCGCAGGTCTGGTCGTGAAGGACGGCGGGACGCTCGCGCACCTGGCCAAGTGGACCTTCATCGGCGGCTTCGCGGTGGTTGGGTTCGAGCTCCTGAGAAAGCGCTAGCGCTTCTTGCGCGCGGCGACCTCCAGCGACTTGCGGGCCCAGTCGATCAGGATCTCCTGGTCGTCCAGCGCCTCGGCCGGGGCGGACCAGTAGTTCAGGGTCTTGCCGTCGCCGAACGGGTCGAAGATCTGGGCGCCGGCCGCCTCGAACTCTGCCTTCAGGGTCTCATCGCCCTTGAGATAGAGCACGTCATCGGCAATGAGGGCGAAGAACAGGCCGTTGGCGTAGATCCCGGCGCCGCCGAACATCCGGCGCGTGGTGATCCGCCCTAGCGGCGCCAGCTGCTCGACCAAGAAGTCCAGATAGTCCGAAGAGACCGCCATGTCCGTTTCAGTCCGCGCCGCCACGCCCGCCGATGCGAGCCTCATCCACCAGTTCATCCGCGATCTGGCCGAGTATGAAAAGCTGCTGCATGAAGTGGACGCCAGCGAGGCCGACACCGCCGGTGCGCTCTTTGGCGACAACCCGCGCGCCTTCGCCGACATCGCCGAGATCGACGGCCAGCCGGTGGGCTTCGCGCTGTGGTTCTACAACTACTCGACCTTCGTCGGCCGGCACGGGATCTATCTGGAGGATCTGTTCGTGCGGCCGTCGGCGCGTGGTTCGGGCGCGGGCAAGGCGCTGCTGGCCAATCTGGCCCAGCGCTGCGTCGCCGAGAACCTTGGCCGCCTGGAATGGTCGGTTCTGGACTGGAACGCGCCCTCGATCGCCTTCTACGACAGCCTGGAGGCCGCCGCGATGACCGACTGGATCACCCGCCGCCTGACTGGCGACGCGCTGCGCAAGCTGGCGGGCGTCTAGCTACTCCAGCCGGTCGGCCTTGCGCAGGTCGGGGAAGAGGTAGGCCCAGAGGGCGGTGACGGCCATCGCGCCGACGCCGCCGAACACCGCTGCGCCGACCGGCCCCAGCAGCCAGGCGACCGCGCCGCTCTCGACCTCGCCCAGCTCGTTGGACGCGCTGATGAACACGCCCGAGACGGCGGCGACGCGGCCGCGCATGGCGTCGGGGGTGACGATCTGGACCAGGGTCTGGCGGACATAAACGGACAGCATGTCAGCTCCGCCCAGCACAGCCAGGGCCCCGACCGACAGCCACTGCAGCTTCGACAGGCCGAACACCACGGTGGCCAGGCCGAACACCGCCACACCCGCAAACATGATGTGGCCTGCATGGCGGCGGATCGGGTTGCTGGCCAGGTAGATGCCGACCAGCGCCGCGCCGATCGCGGGAGACGCGCGCAGCAGGCCAAAGCCGCCCGGACCGATGTGCAACACGTCCTTGGCGAAGACCGGCAGCAGGGCGGTGGCCCCGCCCAGGATCACTGCGAACAGGTCTAGCGAGATGGAGCCGAAGACGATCTTGTTGTTCCAGACATAGGCCAAGCCCTCCTTGATCAGCTCGACGCGCGAGCCGTCCTGGCGTTCGGGCTTGGTCGAATGGCGCACCAGCAGCGCCAGCGTCGCGGCCAGCAGGTAGAGGGTCACCGAACCGCCGAAGGCCAGGCCCGGCGAGTGAATCAGCAGCAGGCCGCCCAGGGCCGGGCCGGCGATGGCCCCGCCCTGCCAGGCCAGTGAGTTCCAGGCGATGGCGCGCGGCAGCAGGGCGCGCGGCACCAGCATGGGCCCCATGGCGCTGCTGGCCGGCGACAGGAAGGCGCGGCTGGCTCCGAACATCACCGAGATGGCGAAGATCGGCCACAGATGATGCGAACCCGACAGGGCCAGCACCAGCAGCACGCCGGCGCTGATCGCGTCCAGGGTCAGGCTGACGGCGATGATCCGCTTGCGGGTGAGCCGGTCGGCCGTCTCGCCGGCGATCAGGGTCAGCAGCAACAACGGGATGAATTGGGCCAGGCCGATCATGCTGACCAGGAAGGCCGACTCGCCGACCGAGTGGGTCAGGCGGGCGATCGCATAGACCTGCCAGCCCAGCGCCACCGACTGGATCTGCACGCCCACGGTCGAGCAGAACCGCGCCACCAGGAACAGCAGGAAGTCACGTTCCCGCAACAGGGCGCGGCTAGAGGAGTCGGAAGCGGGCGCGTCTGCTGGGGCGGGGTCTGACATCGGCCCGCAACATAGGCTCAAGCGCCCGCATCGCAACGTTGTTGACCTGAGAAAGGCTTGGCCCTACAGCGCGCGCAGTCATCCGGAGCTTTGGCCCATGCGACGCCTGCGACGAATCCTGCGCGAACGCGCCACGATCTGAAGCCCTCCCGCGCGCCTTCGCGTCGGGAGCCCCCGACGTCCTCTCGCATTTCGAAGGCCGATGACCTCCGTTTCCACCTCTGTTTCTGCTGAGCCCGCCTATCCGCCGTTGGTCCTCGAGACCCCGGCGATGGAGGCGGCCGTCACCCATCTGATCGACCGGGTCTTCGGGCCCGGCCGCTTCGCCAAGTCGTCCGAGCGCCTGCGCGAGGGCAACACCCTGCTGAACGACTGCTCGTTCGTGGCCCTGCGCGAGGGCAAGCCCGTCGGCTGCTGCCGCATGTGGCCGGTGACCATCGGCGGCGAGGCCGTGGCGTTCCTGGGGCCGCTGGCCGTCGATCCCGACGAGCGCAGCGCGGGTCTGGGCCAGGCCCTGGTCGAGAGCGCCGTCGAGGCCGCCCGCGCAGCCGGCTGGCGCGCCGTGCTGCTGGTCGGTGACGGTCCCTATTTCGGCCGGGTCGGCTTCAACAACGCCCACACCGCCGGCGTCGTCATGCCGGGTCCGGTGGACCAGCGTCGCGTGCTGCTGTTGCCCCTGCGTCAAGGCGGCGACGAAGGGCTGTCGGGTCTGGTGGCGATCGATCCCCGCGCTTGAGCCGGGGACCCTTAGGGCCTAACTGATCGGGGATGACCGAGGTTTCCCCCAAAGCTGGACTGGAAGGCGTCGCTGAAGCGGCGAAAGCCGCCGGCGGTCGCGGCCTGCCGCCGGTCCATCTGTGGAACCCGCCCCACTGCGGCGAGATCGACATCCGCATCCGCAAGGACGGGGTGTGGTTCCACGAGGGTACGCCGATCGGCCGCGAGGCCCTGGTGCGCCTGTTCTCGACTGTGTTGCGGCTGGACCCGGACGGTTATCACCTGGTCACGCCCGTAGAGAAGATGAAGATCGTCGTCGAGGACGCGCCGTTCATCGCCACCCGCGTCGATCGCGAGGGCGAGGCGCTGATCTTCCAGACCAATGTCGGCGACACGGTCGAGGCCGGGCCCGACAACGCCATCCGCGTCGAGATCGATCCTGAGACCGGCGAGCCGCGGCCCTATCTGCACGTGCGTCGCGGCCTGGAGGCCCTGATCGCTCGGCCGGTGTTCTACGAGCTGGCCGAGATGGCGACCCTGACCGGCGATGCGTGGGGCGTCAGCTCGAACGGCGCGGTGTTCCCGATCGCTGCGCCCGGAACGGACCTCGCATGATCCCGGATCTGAAGGGCGAGGACCTGCGGGCCTGGATCGGCAGTCGGCTGGACCCGATCGCCGACTACGACCCCAGCCTGGCCAATCCGATCAAGTCGGACTTCGACCTCAATCCGGGCCTGACCTTCGACAATCCCCACGCCCTGCGGCCGGCCGCGGTGCTGGTAGGGCTGATCGAGCATGACGACGGCCTGACCGTGCTGCTGACCCGCCGCGCCGACACCCTGCGCAGCCACACCGGCCAGATCGCCTTTCCCGGCGGCCGCTGCGATCCGGGCGAAACGCCCTGGGGCACGGCCCTGCGCGAGGCCCAGGAAGAGGTGGCGCTGGACCCGGCCTTCGTGACCGTGGCGGGGCTGCTGCACGGCTATCAGACGGTGACCGGCTTCCACGTCACGCCGGTGGTCGGCTTCATCGATCCCAAGGCGACCTTCGTGGCCAGTCCCGAAGAGGTCGCCGACGTCTTCGAGACCCCGTTCGCCTTCCTGATGGACCCGGCCAACCACCAACGCCAGCATCGCGAGACGCCCAGCGGCGAGCGGCGCAACTTCTACGCCATGCCCTGGAACGACCGCTTCATCTGGGGCGCGACGGCGGGGATGCTGCGGTCGCTGTACGAGCGCTTGAGCGATGGCGCCCACGAATAGGGTGCTGGCGCGGGCGCGCCGCCTGACCTAGTTATGTCGCCCCGTTTTGGGGATCGAGGGCCTGTTCCTTCTGGGTGGAAACCCCACAATGGGGAACGAGGTTCTCGAAGAAGAACTCGGGGGCAAGCGGCAAGATGGTCGCCCCTCGAACGCGTGGGTGGGAGTCAGGCGTTGGACACTATGACGATCGGCGCGCCGCCGTGGATGGCGCTACCGGAGACGCGCGCGGTGATCGCGGCGCTGGAGGCGCGCGGCTATCCGGGCTGCGCGCGCTTCGTCGGCGGCTGCGTGCGCAATACGCTGATGAACAAGCCGGTGGACGATATCGACATCGCCACCACCTTGACGCCAGACCTGATCATCGACGCCCTGGAGCAGGCTGGCCTGCGCGCCATCCCGACCGGGGTCGACCACGGCACGATCACGGCGCTGTCGGGCGGCCGGCCTTACGAGATCACCACCCTGCGCAAGGACGTCTCGACCGACGGCCGCCGGGCGGTGGTGGCCTTCACCCAGGACTGGAGCCAGGACGCCGAGCGGCGGGATTTCCGCTTCAACGCCCTCTATGCCGACCTGGAAGGTCACGTCTATGACCCGACCGGCGAAGGCGTGAACGACGCGCGCGAGGGCCGGGTGGTGTTCGTCGGCGACCCGATGACCCGCATCCGCGAGGATTATCTGCGCATCCTGCGCTTCTTCCGCTTCCAGGCCTGGTACGGCAAGGGCGAGGCCGACCAGAAGGCCCTGGCCGCCTGCAAGGCGCTGAAGGGCATGGTTTCGGGCCGCGCCGCCGAACGCACCCAGAAGGAGCTGATGAAGATGCTGGCGTCGGAAGATCCGCGTCCGGCCTTCCGGCTGATGTCGGCGACGGGCGTGCTGTCCTCGATCCTGCCGTCGGTGAAGTCGCTGGCCCGCTTCGAGGCCCTGGTCGGCATCGAGACCGAGCAATTGTTCGAGAACGACCCGGGGCTGCGCCTGGCGGCCCTGATCCCCGACGACGCCAAGGCCGCCAGCGAGACCGCCGAGCGTCTACGCCTGCCCAACAACGTCCGGGACCGGATCGTCGACGCCGTCGGCAAGAGCCCCCGCGTCGTCTCGTGGATGAGCCCGCGCGAGGCTCGCCGCGCGGTCTATGGTCTGGGCGTCCGGGCCTTCTGCGATCGCATCAAGCTGGCCTGGGCCGGTTCGGGCCGGCCTTCGACCGCGCCGCAGTGGCGGGCCCTGCTGGCCCTGGCTGAGACCTGGAACCCGCCGACCTTCCCGCTGACCGGCGACGAGATCCTGCAGGCCGGCGTGCCCAAGGGTCCGATGGTCGGCGAGGTGATGCGCGAGGTCGAGATCTGGTGGATCGACCAGGACTTCATCGAGGACAAGTTCAGCGCCATCGAGCGCCTGAAGGCGGTGGCGCAAGGGATGGTCTACTGATGAAGATCGGCCTGCTCGAAACCGGCGAGCCGCCGGGCGATCTGCTGGAAAAGTACGGCAGCTACAGCGCGATGTTCGAGGCGCTGCTGGGCGATGGCCATGTCTATCGCGTCTACGACGTTCAGAAAGGCGAGCTGCCGAGCGATCCCGCCGAGAACGACGCCTATGTCGTCACCGGCTCGGCGGCCGGCGTCTACGACCCGCTGCCGTGGATCGAGCCGCTGAAAAGCTTCCTCCGCGACGCCAAGGGCGCGACGCCGCTGGTCGGGGTGTGCTTCGGCCACCAGATCATGGCCGAGGCGTTCGGCGGCAAGGTCGAGAAGTCCGACAAGGGCTGGGGCGTAGGCCTGCAGGCCTATGAGGTGGCCGAACACGCGCCGTGGATGGATGGCGCCCGCCACGTCTCGGTCCCGGGCTCGCACCAGGACCAGGTCGTCGAACTGGCGCCCGGCGCGCGGGTGCTGGCCGGCAGCGCCTTCACCCCCTACGGCGTGCTGGCCTATGACGACGCCAAGGCGATCTCGATGCAGTTCCACCCCGAGTTCACGCCGGCCTACGCCAAGGCTCTGATCGAGGCCCGGCGCGGGACCCGGTTCACAGACGAGCAGGCCGACGCCGCCATCGCCAGCCTGGGCGCGGACAACGACCGCGACCGCCTTGCAAGCTGGATCAGCCGTTTTCTCGAGCAGGCAACCTGAGGTCAAGCTCAAGCGTTCCCTGACCTACATCCCAGACTGCCGACATCCGGGAGATTTCTCATGCGCGTTGCTACCGTGGTGATCCTTGCCGGAACCCTGGCCGCCGCTGGCGCGGTCGTGGCCAGCGTCCAGGCCGCGCCTGAGGCGGCGACCCAGCCCAAGCCTGCGACCTTGAAGACCGCGGCCAGCTTCCAGTCGATCAAGGATCCGGGCGCGCGCTCGGTCGCCCTGTTCACCGAGGCCGGAAAGGTCATTCAGAGCCCGCGCTGCCTGAACTGCCACCCGGTCGAGCGCGCCCCGACGCAGGGCGATGATCTGCACCCGCACAATCCGCCCATGAAGGCCGGCGACAGCGGCCACGGCCCGACGGGCCTGCCGTGTTTCTCGTGCCACGGCGAAGCCAACGTCCCGACCTGGGGCCAGAACATCAAGAGCATTCCCGGCGATCCGAAATGGGCCCTCGCCCCGGCCGAGATGGCCTGGCAGGGCAAGAGCCTGGGCCAGATCTGCGCCCAGCTGAAGGACCCGGCCCGCAACGGCGGCAAGACCATGGCCCAGATCCATCACCACATGGCCGAGGATCACCTGGTCGGCTGGGGCTGGAACCCCGGCGCGGGCCGCGTTCCCGCTCCGGGCTCGCAGGCTCAGTTCGGCGAGCTGATCAAGGCGTGGATCGACACGGGCGCGAAGTGCCCGACGGCTTAGCCTAAGGCCACTTCACCGTCGGCGGCATCGAGCTGAGGATCGACTCGACGTTGCCGCCGGTCTTGAGGCCAAACATGGTCCCGCGGTCGTACAGCAGGTTGAACTCGACATAGCGGCCGCGCTGAACCAGCTGCTCTTCGCGCTCCTCAGGCGTCCAGGCCTCGCTCATCCGACGGCGGACGAGGTCGGGATAGATCTCCAGGAAGGCCCGGCCCACGTCTTGCGTGAAGGCGAAGTCGCGGTCCCAGTCGCCGCTGTCGTGGTGGTCGTAGAAGATGCCGCCGACGCCGCGCGGTTCGTTGCGGTGGGGCAGGAAGAAATACTCGTCGCACCAGGCCTTGTACTTGGCGTGCCAGCTCGGATCGTACTTGTCGCAGGCCCGCTGATAGGCGGCGTGGAAGTCGATGGCGTCCGGGAAGTCCTGGCTGCGCTGATAACCGAGCAGGGGCGTCAGGTCGCCGCCGCCGCCGAACCAACTCTTGGTCGTGGCGATGAAGCGGGTGTTCATGTGCACGGCGGGCACGCGAGGGCTGACCATGTGGGCGATCAGGCTGATCCCGGTGGCGAAGAACCGCGGATCTTCGCCAGCGCCGGGCATGTTCTTGGCCATTTCCGGCGTGAAGCTGCCGTGGACCGTCGAGACATGGACGCCGACCTTCTCGAACAGCCGGCCGTGCATCATGCCCATGACGCCGCCGCCGCCGGCCGCGCGGTTCCAGGGCTTCTTTTCGAAGCGGCCGGGCGCGCCGGGATAGAGGTCGGCCGGGGCCTCGTCCTCGAGCTGTTCGAACGCCGCGCAGATCTGGTCGCGCAGGCTTTCGAACCACGCCCGGGCGCAGGCTTTCTTGCTGTCGAGGTCTTGATCGCTGCTCATCGCGCCGAATTAAGCCGATATTCGACAAGAGGCGAGAGGCGATCCCATATAGGTCGAGGTTTCCGCCCTCCGGAGTTCTTTCATGTCTGATGTCTGGATCGCCTCGGGCGTGCGCACGCCCTTCGCCAAGGTCGAGGGGGCGTTGGCCGCCTACGACGCCATCGCGCTGTCCGTGCCCGTCGTCAAAGCCATGCTCGAGAAGGGCGCGCGGCCCGACTTCGCGGTCTGGGGCACGGTCATTCCGAACCTGACCTGGAGCAATCTGGCGCGCGAGGTGTTGCTGGACGCCGGGGCCGACCCGACCATCCCGGCCTTCTCGACGATCATGGCCTGCTCGACCAGCATGATCGGCGCGATCGAGGCGGCGGGCATGATCGATGGACGGGGCCGCGACCTGGCCCTGGTTGGCGGCGTCGAGAGCATGAGCCGGGTGCAGATCGGCCTGTCGGTGGCGCTGTCGGACTGGATCCGCAAGTTCCAGGGCGCGCGCACCGGCCAGCAGCGGCTGGCGGCCCTAGGCGCGCTGAACCTCAAGGACGTGCGCTTGTTCATCCCCAAGGTCGCCAATCGGGTCACGGGTCTGTCGATGGGCGAGCACACCGAGATCACCGCCAAGGCATGGGGCCTGACCCGCGCCGACCAGGACGCCATCGCCTATGCCAGCCATCGCGACGCGGTGAAGGGCTGGGAAAGCGGCTTCTTCGACGACCTGGTCATCCCGGTGGGCGAGACGAAACACGACACCATTCCGCGCAAGGACTCCACGCCCGAGAAGCTGGCCAAGCTGGGACCGGCCTTCGACAAGACCAGCGGCAAGGGCACGCTGACGGCCGGCAATTCCTCGCCCCTGACCGATGGGGCGGCGGCGATCTGGGTCGGCTCTGCGGCCGGCATGGCCCGCCTGCCGGGCGAGACGCCGAAGGTGAAGATCGTCGACTATGAGGTCACCTCGATCGACCTGCGTCACGAGGGCCTGCTGATGGCCCCGGCCTATGGCGTGCCGCGGATGCTGGCTCGCAATGGCATGACCTATGCCGATGTCGGTTTGTGGGAGATCCACGAGGCCTTCGCCGCCCAGGTCCTGTCGCACATCGCCGCCTGGGAGAGCGCCCAGTTCCTGTCGGAGAAGGCGGGCGTCACCGCGCCGATGGGCAGCTTCCCGCACGAGCGGATGAACCCCAACGGCGGCAGCCTGGCGCTGGGTCACCCGTTCGGGGCCACCGGCGCGCGGATCCTCAGCCAAGCGGTGAAGGAGCTGGCCGCCCGTCCGAAGGGCGAGCGGGCCATCGTCAGCATCTGCGCCGATGGCGGCCAGGGCACGATGATGCTGCTGGAGTCGGCCTAGACTTAGGTCAGCGCCGTGAAGATCAGGGCCACGATGGTGACGTCGAAGATGCGGATGGCGACGGACAGCATGGCGGGCTCGCAGCGTTGAGTTCATCAACGCTTAAGCAAGAACGGCGCCAGCCTTCAGGTTCCCGATAAGGGACCGCGAGGCCTTTAGATGTTGGTTTTCTTCAGCAGGCCCGTCTTGGGACGACGATCGGCCGGGCCAGAATATTCCGTGCCGAGATAGGTCGTTCTGGCCGTGTCGAGCACTTCCTGCCCACCGCGCAGGCCGCGCTTCTGTCCCGACTGACCCATGACGTGAGCGGCGAAGGCGGCGAAGCCCTCGCGCCGGGGCGGCGGTTCCGAGCGCGGTGGGGGGACGTCTTCCTCCACGGTGAAGACGACCTCTTCTTCGCTCTCAGGACGCGACTTGTCCCGCGGCGCCGGCAGAGCGCGGCGTGCGTGACCAGAGCGTCGAATGGGATCGATCGGGTCGTTCATGTACCGAAAATAGGGCCAGGACGGTTAAGAACGGCTGGAGCGTCTTGGTTAAGAGGCTGTGGCGTTAAGGCTTGTTGGCCAGCTTGGCCAACTGCTCCTGCATGGCTTCCATCTGCCGCTTCAGGTCCGCCAGCGAGTCGTCGCTGGACGGCGCCGCCGGCGCGGGCTGCGGCTCGGCCTGGGCGGCCGCCGCGGCGTCTTCCGGGCGCACATAGGCGAACGGCGAGAACATCTTCATGGCCCTGTCGAACAGGGCCATATTCTGGCGGATCTGCTCGCCATAGACGTCCATGCCCGGCATCTTGCCCGGGGCCATGGTCGACAGCTGGCCGCGCAGGCGCTCCTGCTGCTTGGAAAAGCTCTCCAGCGACATCTCGAGGTACGACGGCAGGAAGGCCTGCATCGAGTTTCCGTAGAAGCCGATCAGCTGGCGCAGGAACTGGATGGGCAGCAGGTTCTGGCCCCCGCCGCGGTTCTCTTCTTCGAAGATGATCTGGGTCAGGACCGAACGGGTGATGTCGTCGTTGGACTTGGCGTCATAGACCACGAAGTCGACGCCTTCCTTCACCATGTCCGACAGGTGTTCGAGGGTGACGTAGGACGAGGACGCCGTGTTGTAGAGGCGACGGTTGGCGTACTTTTTGATGATCACGCGCTGAGCGGAGGCCTTTTCGCCGCCGGCTGTCGTTTCGCCTTTTTCAGGGTTCTCGGACATTTCGTTCCCTAAGCATTTTCCGACGAAGTGGACGCCGGTTCGTCGTCAGAAAATGCGTTCTAAGTAAAACCTGGATCATCAAAGATGATCCAGTGGGCGGTGACCGCCTGCTTTTCGCACCGCACTATCGCCAATGCAAAGCCATGACGCCAGTAGGGTGATGTCGTGGAAGCGTCGCCAAGCCGTGAAAATGTGGCCGTGACGAACGCGGTTCGGACATGCAAGGCTGGCGTTGCACTGCGAAGGCGACGCCGCGAACCAGACGGCGTCACATCAGAACGTCACGGGAGTTCTCCTCATGAGCGACATCGTCATCGTCTCCGCCGCCCGCACCCCGGTCGGCTCGTTCAATGGGGCGCTGTCCAGCTTGCCCGCGTCCGAGCTTGGCAAGCTCGCCATCGAGGCGGCCGTGTCGCGCGCCGGCATCACGCCGGCCGACGTCGATGAGGTGATCCTGGGCCAGGTGCTGCAGGCTGGCGCCGGCCAGGGCCCCGCCCGTCAGGCCGCCGTCCGCGCCGGCGTGCCGGTCGAGAGCCCGGCCTGGAGCCTGAACCAGCTGTGCGGCTCGGGTCTGCGCGCGGTGGCCCTGGGCGCCCAGCAGATCGCCGACGGCTCGGCCAGCATCGTCGTGGCCGGCGGCCAGGAGAGCATGAGCCAGGCGCCGCACGCCCAGAACCTGCGTGGCGGCCAGAAGATGGGCGACCTGGCGTTCGTCGACACCATGATCAAGGACGGCCTGTGGGACGCCTTCCACGGCTATCACATGGGCCAGACGGCCGAGAACATCGCCAGCCGTTGGCAGATCACCCGCGCCGACCAGGACGCCTTCGCCGTCGCCAGCCAGAACAAGGCCGAAGCCGCCCAGAAGGCCGGCAAGTTCGACGACGAGATCGTTCCGGTCACCATCAAGGGCCGCAAGGGCGACACGATCGTCGACAAGGACGAGTACATCCGTCACGGCGCGACGCTGGAGAGCGTTTCGGGTCTGCGCCCGGCCTTCACCAAGGACGGCTCGGTCACCGCCGCCAACGCCTCGGGTCTGAATGACGGCGCGGCCGCCCTGGTGCTGATGAGCGCCGACGAAGCCGCCAAGCGCGGCCTCAAGCCCCTGGCCAAGATCGCCTCGTGGGCCAATGCGGGCGTCGATCCCGAGATCATGGGCACCGGCCCGATCCCGGCCTCGAAGAAGGCGCTGGAGAAGGCCGGCTGGAGCGTTTCGGACCTCGACCTCGTCGAGAGCAACGAGGCCTTCGCCGCCCAGTCGCTGTGCGTGGTCCGCGAGCTGGGCCTCGATCCGGCCAAGGTCAATGTCAATGGCGGCGCCATCGCCATCGGCCACCCGATCGGCGCCTCGGGCGCGCGGATCCTGACCACCCTGGTGCACGAGCTGAAGCGCTCGGGCGGCAAGAAGGGTCTGGCCACGCTGTGCGTCGGCGGCGGCATGGGCGTGGCCCTGTGCGTCGAGGCGCTCTGACACCTTTCGATACGCAACCTTAGCTGTAACCGCGCGCTCTAGGCCCTGTTGCCTCGGGGCGCGCGGCAACCATAAAAATATCCGGGAGACAGATATGACGAGAGTTGCGTTCGTGACCGGCGGCACCCGCGGCATCGGTCGGGCGATCTGCGAGCGGCTGATCGCCGACGGCCACAAGGTGGCGGCGGGCTATTCCGGCAACGAAGAAGCCGCCGCGGCCTGCGCCAAGGAGCTGGGCGTGATGGTCGTGAAGGGCAATGTCGGCCACTTCGAAGACTGTCAGGCGGCCGTGAAAAAGGTCGAGGCCGAGCTGGGCCCCATCGACATCCTGGTCAACAACGCCGGCATCACCCGCGACGGCATGCTTCACAAGATGACCTACGAGCAGTGGTCGGACGTGATCCGGGTCAACATGGACAGCGCCTTCAACATGACCCGTCCGGTCATCGAGGGCATGCGCGATCGCGGCTGGGGCCGGATCGTCAACATCAGCTCGATCAACGGCCAGAAGGGCCAGATGGGCCAGACCAACTATTCGGCGGCCAAGGCCGGCCTGATCGGCTTCACCAAGGCCCTGGCCCTGGAGAACGCCAAGAAAGGCGTGACGGTCAATGTGATCTGCCCTGGCTATATCGACACCGAAATGGTGGCGGCGGTGCCGGAGAACGTCCTGGCCAGCATCATCGGCGGCATCCCCGTCGGTCGCCTGGGCAAGGGCGAGGAGATCGCCGACATGGTCTCGTTCCTGGCCGGCGAGCGCGCGGGCTTCGTGACCGGCGCCACGCTCAGCCTGAACGGCGGCCAGTACATGGCCTAACCGCCGTAATGCGTTTTTCCTCCGAAGCCGGGCTTGACGGCCGCTGTGGCGTTTTGGCCTCATGCGCCCCGCTTCGGGGGATGGACGTTCAGGCGTCCAAGATTCGCCCCAGTCGGCGAGCAGTACGGATCGCATGAAATTCTGTAAGGCGGAGTCGAGCGAGTTTGGGGCGATCACCGCCCTCGCCATCGCGGCTCTGATGCTCATGGCGGCGCCCTTGTGGCCAGGCAATGCGAACGCCCAGCAGTTGCCGCACTCGCTGCGCGACGCCTTGCTCGGCCACAAGGGCGCCGCCGAGGCTCGTCGCGTGCCGGCCCCGCCTGTCGCCCGCTATGTCTCCGAAAGCTGCGGTGCGTTCATCTTCGACCAGGCCGCCTCGCGACCCCTGATCAAGTTCGACAACAGCGCCGAGGTCTGGGTGCTGTCGCGCCAGCCGGCCTCGCGCGGCGATGTCATCTACCGCAACGACCTGGGCGAGCCGGTGCTGCGGATCACCAAGCTGGGGGGCATGATCCTCTACGGCGACGAAGCGCCGATGGGCATGGCCGCGGCGCTGACGGGGCGGGCCGCATCGATCCAGCCTCCGGTCATGCTGTCGCCCGTGGCGCTGTACCAGCGCATGGGCCAGGCCAGCGTCCGGGCCAGTCGCGCCGCTCAGCGCCAGGTGCCGTTCGAGACCCTGCAGGACGCTCGGCCCGAGACTTCGGTGCTGATCGCCGACGCCGCCAGCCTGGCGGCCGAAGCGTTCGAGCGGGCCGCGCGCAAGGACCGGGCTCTGCTGTCGCGGATCCTGCGGGTGATGCTGACCGAAGGCGGCAAGCCCAGCGCCCAGCTGAAGGATGGGGCCCTGGTGGTCACCTATGCGCCGGGCGAAGGCCTGGCGGGACGCCCGTCCTCAAAGCGGATCTTCAAGGTCATGAACCGTTGAGCGGCGGAAAAGAACGGCTGCCGCGAGCGTAACCATAAAGTCTAAAGAGACGTTAATTGGCCTCGGATAGCGCTGTTCGCTATTCCCGGTCCCGTTGTCGCCGTCACCTGCGCTCTACCGCCGATCCTGCGACGTCAACATGGCTGTTCGTGCGTTCTCAGGGTTGTATTGTAATATCATGGACAGTCCCGACCTCTCCGAGGCGCCGGAACGCGGTCGCCTGAAGATGGCCGACATCGCGCGGATGGCGGGGGTGTCGATTTCGACCGTCTCGCGGGCCCTGGCGGGCAATCCGCTGATCCCCAAGACCCTGCGCGACCAGATCGTCGAGATCGCCCAGACCCATGGCTATGTCGTCAACCAGTCGGCGCGCTCCTTACGTCTGCGCAAGACCGACACCATCGGCGTGGTCATCCCCCTGGCCGACGAGACCGGGCAGCTGATCGCCGATCCTTTCCTGCTGGAGATGGTCGGACGCCTGGCCGACGAGATCACCTTGCGAAACTATTCGGTGCTGCTGAACAAGGTGGTGGTCACGGAAGTCGGCTGGCTGGAGCGGATCATCCAGTCGCACCGCGCCGACGGCCTGGTGGTGATCGGTCGCAGCGCTCAGCACGAGGCGCTCAACAGTGTCGCTGGGACCTATCGACCGATGGTGGTGTGGGCGGCGCCTCAGCCCGACCAGCACTATTGCGCGGTGGGCGGCGACAATGCCGAGGGGGGGCGGCTGGCCGTGGCGCACCTGGCGGCCACTGGCCGGCGCCGCATCGTCTTCCTGGGCGCAACCGACACGCCCGAGGCGGTTCAGCGTTTCGCCGGCTATCAGAAAGGATTGGCCGAGGCGGGTCTTTCGCTCGACCCGGCCCTGGTCGTCGCCGCGCCGCATGCCGCCGAAGCAGCCCATGCGGCGATGGCGGCGTTCCTGGCCCGCGACATCGCCTTCGACGCCGTCTTCGCTCGGTCCGACCTGATCGCGCTCGCCGCGGTGCGCGCGTTGGCCGAGGCTGGCCGCAGCGTGCCTGGGGACGTGGCGGTGGTCGGCTTCGACGACAGCGTGCTCGCCCGGCACGGCGTGCTGCCGCTGACCAGCGTGCGCAAGGACCTGGAAGTCGGCGCGCGCACGATGATCGATCTGCTGTTCCGGCGCATGGCCGGCGAGGATGCGCCCGGCGCGTGCGCGCCGGTCCAGCTGGTTGTGCGCGAAAGCAGCCGTTAGGCGGCCTCGACGCCGATCGTCTTCAGTTCCTTCAGGAAGCGCGTCAGGCTGATGTGCGAGCGGCGCAGGCCGTGCACGACCTCCGGCTTGGCCAGGGCCGAGGCGGGCACGATGAAGCCCTCGCGGCCGACGCGCTGGGCCATGCCGCGCTCCAGCATCTCGACGAAGCGGCGACGCACGGTCTCATAGGGCAGGCCCAGCGAGTCCGCGACCTGGCGCACGGTTAGCGGGCGACGCTCGTGGTCCGGGGGAATGTCATCGAGGTCAGCATAGAGGCCGCCGCGGATGTGCGAGCAGTTGCCAGCCCAGAGGGTGGTGAAGACCAGGGCGTAGAGTAGATCGGATCCGTGAACCTCGTTGGCGATCTCGACCCAGCGCAGGATATAATCGGTCGCGTAGCGGCTCGCTGAGCGAGCATTGGCGTACTCTTCAGACATTCGTACTCGGTTCCCCTGGCCGGCATTTCACCGCGACGTGAAAAGGATTGCACGGTGCAGATACCGACGCCATGCGACCAAGTTGCTCACTATGGGTACCCTTATTGAGCCGCTGCGACGAACTGACGCGGGCCGAGGCCACCATAATCCAGCCGAGGGTTGTGGAATGTAAAATTCCGGCGCCATTTCAGAGGCTTGAGGGTCTCCAGTCGGGCGCCGCCAGCTCGAAACCTTCGAATCGGAATCCGGGAGCGACGGTGCAGCCGACCAGGGTCCAGGCGCCCAGGCTGACCGCGGTCTGCCACCACAAAGTCGGCACCACCACCTGTGGTCGGCAGCCGGCGCGAAGGTCCGGACCCAGCACATGGGCGGTGATCCCCTGGCCATCCGGCGGCGACAGACTGATCGAGATCGGCGCGCCCGCATACCAGTGCCAGGTCTCGACGGCGTCGACCCGATGCCAGGCCGACATCTGTTCGGCCTCCAGCAGATAATAGATGCAGGTCGACAGGGCGCGTCCATCCGGGCCCGGAGCATCCTCGAAGGTCCGGCGATACCAGCCGCCCTCGGGATGCGGCGCCATCTCCAGCATCCGAATGATTTCCTTGGCGCCCAGGTCGCCGGAAAGCGCGGTCGCAGAAAGAGGGGGCATGGTCATCCCTTGAAGCTGTCCTTGGCGGCCCGGATCTCGGCGAAGGCCTGAGCGGGCGAAGCGGCGTCCGGGCGCAGCAGAGGCGCGCGCAGGAACGGGTTGGTGGCCTTCTCCACGGCCAGGGTGGTCGGCACGGTCGCCTCGCCGCGCTCGCGGGCGGCGAAGACGCCGTCGGCGCGGGCCTTCAGCGCCGGATCGTCGTCGACCGACAGGGCGAAGCGGGCGTTCGAGGCGGTGTACTCGTGGGCGCAATAGATCGTGGTGGCGTCGGGCAGGGCGGTCAGGCGCGAGAGCGAGTCCCACATCTGCTCGGCCGTACCTTCGAACAGCCGGCCACAGCCGAGCGCGAACAGGGTGTCGCCGACGAAGGCGAGGGCGTCTGCGGCGTCGTGATAGGCGACATGGCCCAAGGTATGACCGCCGCTGTCGATCACGTCGAACCGGGTCTCGCCCAGCATGACGACGTCGCCGTCGCGCACCACGCGATCCAGCGGCGCGATGCGGGTCACCTCGGACGGTCCGGCGATGATCGCGCCGGTGGCGGCCTTCAAGGCCTCGTTGCCGCCGGCGTGGTCGGGGTGCCAGTGGGTGTTGAGGATCAGGTCCAGCGACCAGCCCAGGGTGTCCAGCTCGGCGAGGATCGCCTGGGCGTCGGGCGTGTCGATCGTGGCGACCTGGCCGCTGGCCTCGTCGCGGATCAGAAAGCCGTAGTTGTCGGACAGGCAGGGAAACTGGTGAACGGTAAGGGTCATCGGCGCTTGCTCTATCGCGCCGGCCCTGGCGCGCCTACAAAGATGGCCCTGCCTACCAGGAGACTCAATGCGCCGCGACGTGCTGGACCTGCGCGCGTTCTACGCCGCCCCTCTGGGGCGCGCGGCGCGGACGATGCTGACGCGCAAGGTGGACGAGGCCTGGGGCGACACCCGCGACCTCGACGTGCTGGGCGTTGGCTATGCCACGCCGTTTCTCGACAAGGCCCGCACCAATGCCCGCCGCGTTGTCGCCGCCATGCCGGCCCAGCAGGGCGTCGAGGTCTGGCCGCATGGCCACCGCAACCAGGCTTGCCTGGTGGAAGAGACCTCGTTGCCGCTGCCCAATGCGATGTTCGACCGGGTGCTGGCCGTCCATGCCCTCGAAGAAGCCGACGATCCCGCCGCCTTGCTGGCCGAGATCGGCCGCGTGATGGCGCCCACGGGGCGCCTGATCGTGGCGGTCTCGTCGCGCGACGGCGTCTGGACCGGGGCGGAGCGCACGCCGTTCGGTCACGGTCGGCCCTACAGTCGCAGCCAGCTGGAGAGCCTGATCCGCGAGGCCGAGCTGGAACCGGCCGGCTGGACCCGGGCGCTGTACGTGCCGCCGATGAACGCCATGGCGCCGTGGGCGGAGGGTTTCGAGCAGGTCGGCGCCCGCCTCTGGCCGCGCTTCGCCGGGGTGATCCTGATGGAGGCCATCAAGCAGACCTTCGCGGTCAAGCCGCGCGGCCATCGCGCGCGCGCGCGGGTCTTCGCGCCGGGCGTGCTGCTGCCCAGCCCGGCGGGACCGACACCCGTGCGCCACACCGACGGACATTCGGCGCCTGTTCATCAGGCGCCGAGCGGTTGCGAGGGCTGATCGGGCTTGGAGCGAAGCGCGCGGACGCCTAGCTTGGAGTCGTAACAACCGTTTCGAGATCAAAAAGCTGGAGCATCTCGCCGATCCCTTCGGATCGGAAAATGCTCTGGGCGGGAGCCGCGCCATGAAGATGATCGTCGCCGTGATTAAGCCCAGCCGTCTGGATGCGGTGCTCGAGGCCGTCACCGAGGCCGGCGCGTCGGGCCTGACCGTCACCGAGGTGCGCGGCTATGGCCGCCAGAAGGGCAAGACCGAGGTCTATCGCGGCGCCGAGTACGAGGTGAAGCTGCTGCCCAAGGTCAAGCTGGAGATCGCCGTGCCCACCGACGTGTTGGAGCCTGTCGTCGAGGCCCTGCAGCGCACCGCCAACACCGGCAAGATCGGCGACGGCAAGGTGTTCGTCATGGACCTTGAACAGGCCCTGCGCATCCGCACCGGCGAACGCGACGCGGCGGCCATCGCAGGCTGAACCGCCCTTAAGGCTCCGCTTTTCACGCGACGGGATCGCCAAGCGGAGCCATAAACGGTTCCGCGCGTTCCTGTAGCTCACGGGCGTGAGTGTGCGGGCGTTTGGGGCGACATGGATCAGCGGTCTTCCGTCTTCCAACCGGGCTATAATTGCTGGCGGGTCGAGCCGTCCGATCGCACGGCCCTGTTCATCGACAACGACGAGACGTTCGACGCGCTCAAGCCGCTGATCCTGTCGGCGCGGAAGTCGATCTGGATCCTGGCCTGGGTGTTCGATCCTCTGACGCGGCTGGATCCCGACCGGGTGCGCAAGAGCCGGGACCCGACCCACGCGGACCGTATCGGCCTAATCCTGCGACGCCAGGCGGCGCTGAACCCGGCGCTGGACGTGCGAGTGCTGACCTGGGACATGCCGTTCCCGATCGCCGCCGCCCAGTTGTTCGGCCCGCATCGCGGCGCCGCCTTCTTCGCCGGCTCGCGGGTCAAGTACCGCCTGGACGCCACCCTGCCGGCCAGCGCCTGCCATCACCAGAAGGCGGTGATCGTCGACGGCGTCAGCGCCCTGATCAGCGGCGGCGACATCGGCGTCGATCGCTGGGACGACCAGCGCCACCTGGACAACAATCCGCTGCGCCGCCTGCCCACGGGTCGCCACTATCCGCCCCGGCACGAGGTGGCGATGCTGGTCGACGGCAAGGCGGGCGAGGCGATGGCGGATCTCTTCATCGACCGCTGGCGCACCTCTGGCGGCGAACACATCGAGCGTCCGGAACGCCCCGAGGAGACGCCTTGGCCCGAGGGTCTTGTCCCCGACCTGCGTCGCACCCCGATCGCAGTGGCCCGCACCGCCGCCGCCTGGCAGGGCAGGCCCGAGATCATCGAGAGCCTGCTGCTGCACCTGGCGTCGATCAAGCGCGCCAAGCGGCTGATCTATCTGGAGAACCAGTACCTGACCTCGCCGATCATCGTCGAGGCCCTGGCCGAGCGGCTGGTCGAGCCGGACGGGCCGGAGATCGTCACCATCGGCCCGGCGCGCAGCCCCAGCTATTTCGACCAGATGACCATGGACAGCGCCCGCACGGCGGCGATCAATCGCCTGCGCAGCGTGGACGTCCACAAGCGTTTCTCGGCCTTCAGCGCCCACACGCCCAAGGGCGCGCCGATCATCGTCCACTCCAAGGTCACGATCATCGACGACACGGTGCTGCGGATCGGTTCGGCCAATCTCAACAATCGCTCGATCGGCCTGGACAGCGAGTGCGACCTGGCGCTGGAGGGCCATTCCGACTTCGAGCGTGAGACGATCAGCTCGTTCCTGGGACGGCTGGTCGGTCACTTCGTGGGCCGCTCGGCCGGCGACGTGCTGGCGACGATGGAGCGCGAAGGCGGCCTGGGCGCGGCGATCAACGCTCTGGACGTCAAGGGCGGGCCGCCGCGTCGGCTTCAGCCGGTGCCGACCCGCAAGCTGAGCGGGGTGGAGAAGTTCATCGCCGACTGGAGCCTGGGCGACGCCATCGCGCCTGACGACGCCTGGCGGCCGTGGGGCCGGCGCGCCCGCCTCAAGCGCGACATCGCTCGGCTTACGGAGCCGCCGCCCCTGCCGCCGGAGCGGCTGCAGGAATGATCTCCAGGTCGACCACCAGCGGCAGGTGGTCCGAGGCCAGCCTCGCGCGAGCGTCGTAGGGCGACCGCACGCCGCGCGTCTCCAGGCCCTTGGTCAGGAAGACGTGGTCGATGCGCATGAACGGGAAGCTGGACGGGAAGGTCGCCGTGGCCGGGCGCGGCCAGGTCGGCGTCGGCGCCTGGGCGTCGCGCAGGGCCGTACGCAGCATCCGGTAGGTCGCCGAATAGGGCGTGGCGTTGAAATCGCCCAGCACCACGCCGGGGGCGACCCACTTATCGTCGCCCATCCAGTCGGGACCCAACAGAGCAGCGGCCTGGCGCTTCTGCTCCTGAGGGATCAGGCCCAGGTGGGTGTTGATGATCTGGACCTTCTGGCCCTCGAACTCCACCTCGACCCACAGGGCGCCGCGCGGCTCCAGGCCCGGCACCCGGCGATACAGCGGCAGTTCCTTGGCCTTGATCCGGCGCTCGGGCAGGGCGGTCAGGATGGCGTCGCCGTAGAGCTCTTCCTCGACCGTCATGGCCGGATGGAAATGGAAGGTCATCTTCAGCAGTTCTGCCAGGCGATGGGCCTGGTCGACGCTGCGGGTGCGCATGCGGCCGACGTCCAGCTCCTGCAAGGCGACGACGTCCGGCTGTTCGGCCGCAATGACCTCTGCCACACGCTCGACATCGAGCTTGCGGTCGGTGCCCACGCAGCGGTGGACGTTGTAAGTCATCAGACGCAGGGTCTTCATCCGTCGAAGAGATCGCCCGAAGCGGTCGGAAGTTCCCTGCTCGGGACGCCGCCGTTGCGGCTGAGCATGAACAGGCAGGTCTCGGTGCGCCAGTTTTCCAGCGCGCCGGTGGGGTTCATCGACCGCGCTGGGCCGTTGCCGGCGAAGGCCGCGCAGGCGTCGACGCGCAGGTTCAGATCCGCGGTCAGGGCCATGAAGTCGGCCAGGGTGCACAGGTGGATGTTCGGCGTCGCCCACCAGGGCAGCGGCAGGGCCTTGGTCTCGGGCATCCGGCCACGGCTCAGCAGCGACCAGCGCACCCGCCAGTGGCCGAAATTGGGGAACGAGACGATGGCCCGGTCGGCGATGCGCAGCAACTCGTCGAGCACGTGGCGCGGATTGCGCGTCGCCTGCAGGGTCTGGGACAGTACGGCGTAGTCGAAGGATCGGTCGGGGAAGTGGTCCAGGTCCTGGTCGGCGTCGCCCTGCACGACCGACAGGCCCCGCGCCATGCAGGCGGCCACGCCGTTGGCGCTGATCTCCAGGCCCCGGGCGTCGACCTGTTTCTCATGCGCCAGGAGGTCCAGCAGCACGCCTTCGCCACAGCCGACGTCCAGCACCCGCGCGCCGGGGCGCACCAGGCGCAGGATCTCGCGGAAGTCCTCGCGGATGGCGATATCGCTCACGTCAGTCCCCGATCGCGTTCGGCCGAGGCCAGGAAGCCTTCCAGCGCCGCGTCCATTACCGGCTCGTCCAGCAGGAAGGCGTCGTGGCCCTTGTCGCTCTCGATCTCGGCGAAGGCCGCGCGGGCGCCGGCGGCGGTCAGGGCGCGCACCAGGTGGCGGCTCTCGGCGGTGGGATACAGCCAGTCGCTGGAGAAGCTGAGCACGCAGAACCGCACGTCGCGGGCGCGGGTGAAGGCCTTTGCCAGCACCCCGCCATGGGCGGCGGCGATGTCGAAATAGTCGGTGGCCCGGGTGATGTAGAGATAACTGTTGGCGTCGAAGCGGTCGACGAAGCTGGCGCCCTGGTGACGCAGGTAGCTCTCGACCTGGAAGTCGGCGTCGAAGCCCCACGACAGGCCGTCACGCTTCAGCTCGCGGCCGAATTTCCGCTGCAGGGCCGGTTCCGACAGATAGGTGATGTGGGCGGCCATCCGGGCCACGGCCAGGCCCTTGCCGGGCTGGACGCCCTGCTCGGCATAGGCGCCGCCGCGCCAGTCGGGATCGGCCATGATCGCCTGGCGGCCCACCTCGTGGAAGGCGATGTTCTGGGCCGAGTGCCGGGAGGCCGAGGCCAGCACCACGACGCTGAACACGCGCTCGGGATAGTCCACCGCCCACTGCTGGGCCTGCATGCCGCCCATCGAGCCGCCGATCACCGCGAACAGGGTATCGATGCCCAGCGCCTTCACCAGCATGGCCTGGGCGCGGACCATGTCGGGCACGGTGATGACCGGGAAGGTCAGGCCATAGGCCTTGCCTGTCGCCGGATTGATCGAGCCGGGACCGGTCGAGCCCATGCAGCCGCCGATCACGTTCGAGCAGATGATGAAGTGGCGCTCGGGATCCAGCGGCTTGCCCGGGCCGATCAGCCGCAGCCACCAGCCGGGCTTGCCCGTGGTCGGGTGCGGCGAGGCCACATACTGGTCGCCGGTCAGGGCGTGGCAGATCAGGACGGCGTTGGACTTGTCGGCGTTGAGGGTCCCGTAGGTCTGGTAGCCGACCTCCAGCCCTTCGATCATGCCGCCGGAATCGAGCCGCAAGGGTTCGTTCGCGGGAAACCGCCAGGTTCCCCCGCCGGACAGGACGGGTGTGAACAGATCGAGCGCAGCCATGTCGCCTTGGAGCGCTTGGCGAACAACGTGTCAACCCGACTTCCTGATGGCGCGTGGGACGGCTATGGAGGGCGCATGGACCGACTGATCCTGATGCGCCACGGCAAGGCCGAGCGGCACGCCCAAAGCGGCGGCGATTTCGAGCGGGCGCTGGCCGACAGCGGTCGCGCCGACGCGGCCGTCATGGGGCGGGTGCTGGCCGGGCTGGGCTACACGCCCGACCTGATGCTGGTCTCCTCGGCGCGCCGCACGCGGCAGACCGCCGACGAGGTCGCCGCCAGCTTCCCGCAGGCCAGGCTGGAGCACCTGCGCGACCTCTATCACGCCGATCCGGAGGAGATCGCCCAGGCGATCGAGGATCACGACCCCGACGGCACGGTGATGATTGTCGGCCACAATCCGGGCATGCACGAACTGGCCCTGCGCCTGGCGGTGCAGGCCGGCGCGACGCCGATCCAGATCAACAAGCTGCGCGGCCGCTTCCCGACCTCGACGGTCGTGACCTTCGTCTGGCGCGGGGAAAGCGCCCCGGTGCTGGAACACATTCTCTTCGTGAGCGAAAACGGCGGAGCCGGCGGCGAATGACCCTGATCTACAAGATCCTGTCCCGCGCCGAGTGGGACGCCGCCAAGGCGGCCGGCCGGTTCGAGGGTTCGGCCGTCGATCATCAGGACGGCTACATTCACCTGTCGGCCCACGATCAGGCCCAGGAAACCGCCGCCAAGTATTTCAAGGACCAGGCCGACCTCGTCCTGCTGGGCGTGGAGGCCGAGGGCCTGGGCGAGGCTCTGAAGTGGGAAGCCTCGCGCGGCGGAGCCCTGTTCCCACACCTCTATCGCCCCCTGCTGGTCGGCGAAGTGCTGACCCAAGACGATCTGACCCTGGACGCCGACGGCGTGCCCCAACTGAGCGACCATCTCGCATGAGCCTTCACGACGTCGCCGCCCGGGTCCTGCACGCCTTCGATCCCGAGGACGCGCACGGCTGGGCCATCCGCGGCCTGAAGTGGGGTCTGGGTCCGCGCGAGGGCGGGCCGGACGATCCGATCCTGGCGATCCGCCTGGCGGGCCTTGATCTGCCCAACTGCGTGGGCTTGGCCGCTGGCTTCGACAAGAACGCCGAGGTTCCGGACGCCATGCTGGCCGCCGGCTTCGGCTTCGTCGAGGCGGGCACCGTCACGCCCTTGGCCCAGGCGGGCAATCCGCGCCCGCGCCTGTTCCGCCTGACCGAAGACCAGGCGGTGATCAACCGCATGGGCTTCAACAATGGCGGCCTCGAGCCCTTCGTCCAGCGACTTTCGGCCCGCAAGGACAAAGGCGGCGTCGTCGGCGCCAATATCGGGGCCAACAAGGACGCCGGCGACCGCATCCAGGACTACGTCACCGGCCTGTCGCGCCTGTGGGGCCTGTCGGACTATTTCACCGCCAACATCTCCTCGCCCAACACGCCGGGCCTGCGCGCCCTGCAGACCAAGGCGGCGCTGGAGGAGTTGCTTGGGCGGATCTCCGAGACCCGCGAAGCCCTGAAGATCGCCTCGGGCCGCGACTATCCGATCTTCCTGAAGGTCGCCCCCGACCTGGAGGACGGCGAGGTCGAGGCCATCGTCGAGGCCGTGGTCGGGGCGGGCCTGGACGCCATCATCGTCAGCAACACCACCATCGCCCGCCCCGACAGCCTGAAGTCGGCGCGGAAGGGCGAGGGCGGCGGCCTGTCAGGTGCGCCGCTGCTGGACGCCTCGACGGCGGTGCTGGCCCGCTTCCACGCCGCCGCGGCCGGCCGCGTGGCCCTGATCGGGGCGGGCGGGATCGCCGACGGCGCCGGGGCCTATGCCAAGATCCGCGCCGGCGCTCGCGCCGTGCAGCTCTATTCGGCCCTGGTCTATGGCGGTCCTGGCCTGGTCACCCGCATCAAGCGCGACCTGGCCGCCCGCCTGCGGGCCGACGGCTTTGCGGCGGTCGAGGACGCGGTCGGCCAGAAATGACCCGTGACAAGGCCCTGCTGCTGCTCCGCCGCTTCGGGCCGCTCGCGGTCATCGTGGTCCTGTTCGCGGTGGTTCTGGCCAGCGGCCTGACCGAGCACCTGTCCCTGCACGAACTGCGGGCCCGCGGCGCCGAGCTGCAGGCCTTCGCCGCCGAAAAGCCGCTGCAGTGCCTGGCGATCTATCTGGCGCTCTATGTCGGCCTGGTGGCGGTGTCGCTGCCCGGCGCCCTGATCATGTCGCTGAGCGCCGGCTTCCTGTTTGGCCCCATCGCCGGCGGCTTCGCGGCCGTGACCGGGGCCACCGGCGGTTCAACCGTCACCTATCTGGTGTTCCGCACCGCCTTCGGCGACTCTCTGCGGCGCAAGCCCAGCGCGTTCCTGACCCGCGCCGAGGCGGGCTTCAAGCAGGACGCCTTCGCCTACCTTCTGACTCTGCGTCTGATCCCGGCCTTTCCGCTGCTGATCGTCAATATCGCCTCGGGGGTGATGAACCTCCGCATCCGGACCTTCCTGCCGGCCTCTTTCTTAGGCATGGCGCCCAGTTCGTTCGTCTATGCCGGCATCGGCGCGGGGCTGGGCCATATTTTCGCGAGGGGCGGCGACGTCAGCATCGAGACCCTCTTGTCGCCGCGGATCTATCTTCCGATCATCGGCATGGGCGTTCTGGCCTTTCTGCCGCCGTTGTGGCGCCATTGGCGCAAAGGGCGCAACGCTGCGCCCTTGCCGATGCCCTTGGACGAGAAGTAGCCGCCCCGGATGGTCGAAACGGTTTCGCCGCCCGTGATTGACACCGCCCCGCCTCGGAGACGCTTTCCGTGGCCCGGCGGCCTGTCGGCGCGTCTGCTGCTGTTCACCGCCATCGTCGTGGCGTTTGGCGGCCTGCTGATCGTACCGCCGACCCTGGCGGCCTATGAGGAGCAGTGGCTGTTGGACCGCGTGCGGGCTGGCGAATTGGCCTCGACCATCGCCGAGTCCGATCCCGAGCTGCGGGTCAGCGACGCGGTCGCCAACCAGATGTTCGACCAGGCCGGCGCCGTCACCGTCGCCGTCCAGGCCGACGGCGCGCGCCGCCTGGTGCTGCCGCCCAAGGAGCCGTTCAAGGTCCCGTACCTCGTCGACCTGCGCCGCCAGAACCCCGGCTCGTGGCTGGCCGCCCCGTTCTTCACCCTGACCAGCCCCAAGGGCAGCATGGTTCGCGTGATGGCCGAGCCGCGCTACCGCAAGGCCGAGTTCGTCGAGGTGGTGCTTCCCGACGCGCCGCTGAAGGCTCAGCTGGTCAGCTATTTCTGGCGTCTGGCCGGCGTCACCGTCTTCGTCGCCGCGCTGGCGGGCCTGTTCGTCTACGCCTTCCTGAACATCTTCCTGGTCCGTCCGATGCAGCGCATCACCCGGGCCATGGAAGCCTTCCGCGGCGACCCCGACGATCCGGCCGCCCGCATCGTGGTGTCCAAGCGCCGCGACGAGATCGGCCGCGCCGAGGCCGAACTGGACCGCATGCAGGCCGACCTGCTGGCCGCCCTGTCGTCCAAGGCCCGCCTGGCGGCCCTGGGCGAGGCGGTGGCCAAGATCAATCACGACCTGCGCAACATGCTGACCAGCGCCCAGATGGCGTCGGACCGCCTGGCCGCCCTGGGCGACCCCAAGGTGGCCCAGGCCTTGCCGCGTCTGGAACGGGCTCTGGACCGCGCCATTACCCTGGCCTCGGACGTCATGGCCTATGGCAAGTCCAAGGAGCCGGCGCCGGTGGTCCGCATCACGCCGCTGCGCCCCGCGCTGGAGATGGCCGCCGAGGACGCTGGCTTGACGCCGCAAGGCGTGGCGCTGGAGACGGTCATCGACCCGCGCGCCCAGGTCCAGGCCGACCCGGACCAGCTGCACCGCATCCTCACCAATCTGTTCCGCAACGCCCGCGAGGCCATCGAGGGCGCGCCGGACCGCGGCGGCAAGGGCAAGGTGTTCGTCGAGCTGCGTCGCGCCGACGGCCACAGCATCCTGCGGCTGTCGGACGACGGCCCCGGCGTGCCCGAGCGGGCGCGGGCCAATCTCTTCCAGCCCTTCGTCGGCTCGGCCCGGCGCGGCGGCACCGGTCTGGGCCTGGCCATCGCCCGTGAGCTGGCCCAGGGTCACGGCGGAGACCTGACCCTGGTGGAAACCGGACCGGGCGGTTCGGTGTTCGATCTTAACCTGGCCGGCGTTCCCGAGGCGCTGCCGGAAGCCGGTGATCAGGCGGACGCGCCCGCCGAATAACCCAGGAGGCGCTGATGACCACGACCTGGACCATCGCCGTGAAGCTCGGCGCCTCGCCCGACAGCCTGCCGATCCACGAGATCACCGTCGAGGCCCCCGACGCCTCGGCCGCGCTGCGACGCGTCGCCGCGATGGTCGCGGTCGAGGAAGCCGCCGCCGCCGACCTGCTGCAGGACGGCCAGGAGGAGGTCTTCTCCCGCGCCGAGGTCGAGGCGGGCCTGGACGGCCTCTAGAGGCCCTTGGCGACGCCTTCGCGGCGAGGGTCGGCTCCGCCCTCCAGCACGCCGTTCGGACGCACGATGACGCCGTGCAGGCCCGAGGTCTCCAGCTGGCCGACCCGCACCTTCACGCCGCGCTTGTTCAACGCGTCCAGCATGGCGGGACCGAAGCGGTCGGCGTCGCCCGAGAAGTTCTCGCCGCGCGCCACCAGGTTGGGAAGCGACACCGCCTCCTGCATGTTCAGGCCCCAGTAGAACAGGCCGACCATGGCTTTGAGGTTGTAGGACAGGATGGCGTTGCCGCCCGGCGAGCCGACGGCGGCCAGGAACTTGCCCTTCTTGTCCAGAACGATCAGCGGGGCCATCGACGAGCGCGGTCGCTTGCCCGCCGCGATGGCGTTGGCGGCCGGGGCGCCGTCCTTCTCGGTCGGGGTGAACGAGAAGTCGGTCAGCTGGTTGTTGAGGAAGAAGCCGCCCACCATCCGGCCGTTGCCGAAGATGCTCTCTACCGTGGTGGTCATTGACACCACGTTGCCCTGCGGATCGGCCACGACCAGGTGAGTGGTGCCGCCCGGCTCCTGGGTCAGGTCGACCCCGACCTTGGGCGCGCCTTTGGGGTGGCCGAACGGCGGCGGCGCGCCGGCGGTGTCGGTGATCAGCTTGGCGCGCTGGGCGACGTATTTGGGATCCAGCAGGCCGGCGACCGGCACGGTGACGAAGTCCGGGTCGCCGACATAGCGGTCGCGGTCGGCGTACATGACGCGCTCGGCCTGGGCCAGCTGGGTCCAGGCGACCGGATCGGTCGGGCCGCGCTTGCCGATGTCGGTGTGCTCCAGCATCTGCAGCGCCTGGATGATCGCCAGACCCGACGATTGAGGATTGGGCACGCAGACCTGATAGACCTTCCACGGACGGCACAGGGCGGCCGCTTCGCGCGGCTTGTAGGTCTTGAGGTCTTCCAGGCTGATGCTGCCCGGCAGCTCGCCCTCGTGGACGCGGTCGACGATGGCCTGGGCGATCGGACCTTCGTACAGGGCGGACGGACCCTCGGCCGCAAGCCGGCGCAGGGTTTCCGCATAGGCCGGGTTCTTCAGCACGTCGCCGGCCTGGTAGCGGGTCCCGTCGGGCTTGGTGAAGTACTTGACCGCGTCGGGCTGGCCGGCCTGGGGCGAGCGGCCGTTGATCATGCCGGCCAGGCGCGGGCTGACCGTGAAGCCGTCGGCGGCCAGGGTCTCGGCGTCCTTGAAGAGGGTGTTCCAGGGCGACTTGCCGTGCGCCTTCTGGGCATGGGCCAGCATGGCCACCGCGCCGGGCACGCCGGTCGAGCGGCCCGACAGCAGGGCGGTCACGAACGGCAGCGGCTTGCCGTCCGCGCCCATGAACATGTCCGGCCCCGCGCCGTTTGGGGCCTTCTCGCGGCCGTCATAGGCGGTCACCTTGCCGGTCTTGGCGTCGTAGAACACCATGAACGCGCCGCCGCCCAGGCCCGAGCTCTGCGGCTCGACCAGGCTCAGCACCGCCTGGATGGCGACGGCGGCATCGACCGCCGAGCCGCCGTCGCGCAGCACCCGCAGGCCCGCCTCGACGGCCAGCGGATTGGCCGCCGCGACCATGCCCTTCGCCGTCGTCGAGGCTGAGACCGGCTTTGCGGGCGTCGGGGCCAGCGGGATCGACTCGGCCTGCGCGGCGACCGGGGCCAGCAGCGCCAGGGTCAGCAGGGAGGGGGCGAGCAGGGAAGGCGACAGAAGACGACGCATACGGGATCCTCGTGCACGGCGGAACGACCTGCCCGTCGCTCCGTAAATGAGAGGGTTCATGGACACCAATCATGCCGGACTGTCACGCTCAGATCCTCTGAAGGCGGCTTAACCAGGGTGGGCTGCTCCATGATCGAACGGCGTTGCGCGAAGTTTTCCACACTTTCCGAAAAACCGGGCTTGCGTCCCCGAAATGTACGGGCTATTTCCCCCGCCTCGCCGCAAGGCAGTGCGCGCCCGTAGCTCAGCTGGATAGAGCATCAGACTACGAATCTGAGGGTCGGACGTTCGAATCGTTCCGGGCGCGCCATTTTCTCCAATAAAATCAATTAGTTGGCCCGCTTGGCGGGGGCGACCCCTGACTGCGCGCGCGTTTAGTCAGGGGTTTAGTCAGGGGCGACGATCCTGTACGCGCCGTCTCGCCGCAACCGCCTCGGCTTCGCCATCGCCCGACGGTCATTCTCCACGCGCCGGAGCGCGCTGAAGCGGCCAACATTCCGATTCGGAGCGTGCGGCGGCGAACGTTCGGATTTGACGTGTGAAGTGGGCAAGGTGTCTCTCTCCCTTCGCCTCCTTCCGGATTTCCGATGGCCGAACTCGTCTATGACCCGCAGGTTCTGTCCCCGGGCGAGCGCTATTACCGTCTGATCGTAGGCACGAACCCGTCCACCGGGGCTATCCTGGCCGACCTCGACATGGACCTGATTGCGCCCGCCGCTGAGGATACGGCGCCGTTGGCGTTCAGCGGATTCCAGCTTCCCGCCCGTGACGCGCTCTTCCAGGCGCAGTCGCGAGCCACCGAGAACGGCGTGGGGAAAATCCTAGTCGTCGACCCCTTTGGGCTTCTTTCATTGGTGCCCCCCGGTCGCTACGGTCGCAGGTGGTGATCTTCCGCGCCCACCCGCAAGACGTGTCCGCCGCCGGCCTCGCGGTTGCGAGACTCGTCCATGACCTCTAACTGCAGCCCATGGCCGTCGAGCACCGCCTTCCCCAACCGGCCAACGAGGTCGTGTCCATCGCCGGCTGGCTGCCGGACGAGGACTTCCCGTTCGGACCGCAAGGGGCCAAGCCCAAGCGCATCGTCATTTGTCCGACGCCCGCACCGCACCCCTACCTGATCCCGGGCCACCGCTACGTCTTCAAGGAGCCGGCCGGCAGCAAGGCCCAGCAGATCTGGTCGGAGGTCATCGCCTACGAGCTGGCGCGAGGCCTCGGCGTGCCGGTGCCGCCGGCTTTCGTCGCCTACGACCCGGTGGACGATAGCCCTGGGGTGCTCATCGAGTTCTTCTTCGGAGGGGAGTGGCCCCCGCTGCGCTTCGTCCACGCGATCGAGCGCTTCCAGGGCCTTGGCATCCCCGTCGATCTTCGCCGGGGCAGCCTGCACGACAATGTCCAGCTCACCCGCAAGCACCAGGTGCCCGACTGGAAAGACTGGTGGAGCCGCACGATCGCCTTCGACGCCTTGATCGGAAACACCGACCGGCACTCGGAGAACTGGGGCTTCCTGGTGGACCAGTCCGTCCCGGGCGAGGCCAAGTACGCGCTCGCGCCGGCCTTCGACAACGGCACTAGCCTCGGGTTTCTCATCCGCGAGCAGGAACTGGCGCGATACGCCAACCCGAGGAAACTCGGCGAGTTCATCGCGCGTGGAAGACACCACTTCGGATGGCTGTCGGGCAACGACGCCAGTGCGCAACACGTTGCGCTCTGCGAGCAGTACGTGCGCGTCTACGGAGCCTCTGGCGGCGCGATGCGGAACGTGATTCAGTTACGAGATTCGCGGATTGAGAGCGTGGTCGATTGGGCGGCCCAGTTCGACTTCCCCGTCCCGTTCTCGCAGGCCCGCGGCGAATTCGTCGTCGCACAAGTCAAGACGCGCCGAGACAATATCGCTGCGGCGATCGGAGCCTGAGATGGAGCATTGGATCGAGCATATCGGAGAGCCCAACAGGCTCATCCTGGCTTGGCAGGCTCCTGTCGAGCAAAAGGACCGCGTGCGCTGGGCCGTTGGCGAGCTGAGCCGGGCGGGGTCCGGCGGAACGTTCCGCTATTTCGATGGGGCGGAGTTCGCCGAGCTCAACGGCGGGCGTACGCGCGACGACCTGCGCGCCTGCGGATATTTCGGCTATCCGGCCTTTGATGTCGCCGAGCAGGGCGTGTTCGCCAACGGGGTGATGGACGCCTTCATGCGCCGACTGCCGCCGCGGGGACGCTCGGATTTCTCGCGCTACCTCGAGCATTTCCGGGTCAGGCCGACCTCCAACTTCAGCGACTTCGCCTTGCTCGGCCTGACCGAGGCCCGACTTCCCGGTGACGGCTTCTCGCTCATCGATCCCCTCGACGCTGACGAGGTCGAGCGTGACCTTGTCTTCGAGATCGCCGGTCACCGCCATAACGTTGGATGCCGCGAGCGTCTTATCGAAGGCGGCGAGCTTGGTCTCGTCCCCGATCCGACCAATGAGCACGATCCCAACGCCATCCGTCTCGAAGCGAACGGCGAACTCATCGGGCACGTCAATCGCCTGCAGGCGACGGTCGTCGGGCAGTGGCTTCGCTCGCGCCAAGTCCAGGCTTGGCTGCTGCGGCTGAACGGGACGCCCGAGAAGCCTCGCGCCTTCGCATTCCTACGCGTTCGGCCGCTCCAGGGCCAAAGGGCCGCCTAAGGCTTGCTGGCCGCATTTGGCCAGTTGTCCGCGCTTCCACGGCTTAACGGGCCACATGCGGCCAATTGCTAGGCCCAAACCTGGTTCAGGACCTGCGCGGCCAGCGCCGCCTTGTCCTGCGGCAGGAAGCGGCCGTAGTGCTCGGCGATCGTGTCCGGCGTGTCCTGGATCGCGTAGCTGGCCTGCTCATAGGAGCCCGTCTGCTTTAGGACATGGGTGGCTAGAACATCGCGAACATTGTGCGGGCCATGCGGCAGCAGGCCTTCGATCGCGCCTCGCCCTGTATAGGGGTTGAAGATCCCGTAGCGCTGGATGGCCAGGCGCCAGGCCTCATAGAAGGTATTCTGGTCGTATTCGGCGACCTTGCTCTTGGCCTTCATGGTCTTAATGAAGAAGACGCCGGGATCGGGCGCGCCCCGGAGCAGGACGGGGCGATCGCGGGCGATATAGCCCTCAATCTCGGCGTAGAGACCGCCGAGGTCTGGCAGGGCCAGCCGAAAAGGGTTCTTGCGGAAATAGGACGAACCCGCGTTCTTGAAGGCCGCAGCAGGGATCAGGACCTCCCAGGCGTTGTCGCGCGCGTTCCAGCGCAGCTCGCCGCGCTTAAGCGCCTCCAGCTGACGCTCTGGCGTCGGCGCCCTGTCCTTTGGGCAAGTCAGGAGCTGGCGCAGGTTCTTCTGGCGAAGGCCCAGGTGCAGGCCGAGCCGAAGCATCAGGAAGGCCCGCGTCGCCTCGGCGGACGCCGTCGGATAGAGCCGGCTATCTGGCCGCCGCCTGAGGATTTCCTCGGTGATCTTGCGATACTCGCCCACAGGGCTGTCGGCCTCGAGGATCGGGAGAATGGGCTCGAACGGATCGCGGTGGATTCGCGCGACCCGGGCGACCTCCTTGGCGCGTAGGAGAAGGTGCCGGTGCTGGGCATCGCAGGCGTTGTCCCAGTCTTCCGACGCCGCCCGGACATCCGCCGCCGACACCAAGCCCTCGATCGGGCGCAGCCGATCGGCCAGTCGTGGCGTCTGGCGCAGCCATCCCGTCTCGCGGCGACTGAGCGAGGCTCCCACCGTCAGCATCTCGGTTTCCCACTGGGTGAAGAAGCCGCGGCGTCCTTCGCGCCATTCCAGGTACCAATCCCAAACCGCCGGGAGGACGAGCAGGCCGAAGCTGACGCTTTCGACCGGCGCGCCGTATCCTCGCACCGCGCCCTCGGGACACGCGGCAAGCGCGCCCATCATGAGGCCCAGGTGCTCCATCTTCTGCGCCGCAGTCTCGCTGTTCCAGACGCCGTTGCGCCGGCGGCCCCGTGAGGTGAGCGTAGCAGTCTTGAAGGCCAGGAGATCGCTGGCTTCCTCGTCGAGCTGGGCGGGGGCAGGCGCCGCGCCCAGTGGGCGGCCGATCCGCCGGTGACCAGGATCGGCCAGGCGCTCTTCCAGCGGTGAGCCCGCCGCCAATTCGGTGGCGCCGCCCTGGCCTGAGAATTGGAAGGCGAACCGCTGTTTCATCGCTTCGGACTGGTAGCGCCGGTAGTCGGTGTGGCCGGACAGGATCACCGACCGAACCCAGGCTTCGATCTCCTGACGCTTTGAAAGTGGGAGTTGGGCGAAGTCGTCGGGCAGATGCCAGGCCATCCGACGCCGTTCGGACATGGGCAGAGGCAAGCAGGCCTCGGTGGTGATGTAGCGGCCTGGATGAGGGAGCTTGTCCTGGAAGTAGCCGGCCGGCAGTTTCCAGCGGCGTTCAAGCGCGGCCAGGATGCGCAGCGACGCCGCGCCGCGCGGGGCCTTGGCGCCCCGCCGCCAAGCCGTGAACGTGGTCGTTTCGATCGTCTCGCCGCGTTCGCACGCCGCGCGCCGCAGGCCGTAGCCAGTGTCGCCGTGCCGGCGCATGTGCAGGTCCAGCGCTTGGCTGAAGGTCGGCGGGTCCTCCCATTCGTCCCACAGCGCCTTCGGGTAGGCGATGACGGGGCGAGCCGGATATCCGGTTTTACGCCTCTGCGGTTTTACGCCTTCACTTGTCTGGTTGGCGCTTGGTTGGCTGGAGGCACGCTTTTGGGCCGCCTTGCGCGGCGGCTTTGATTTGTTGGTCATTTCACTGGGATCACGCGCGGAACGGTTCGTCCGCCGCGGCTAGACGCGCCAAGGGGCCATTTTCCCTGGCGTGGGCGAGAGGCTTTCGCCAGCCGCTTTCGCGCCTGGCATTCGCACGGGCCGGAGAGCAGCCGGCGGTCACGCTCGGTCCCGCGACTTTCGCCGCTCCCTCGGGCGCGACCCTCGCGGGCGCCTTCGGGCGCCGCCGGCCGCTCGACGCCGCCTCCCGCCCGCGCGGTGCGCGGGCTCCTGTACAGGCTTCATTGTCATGAGCGCCCGTCTTGCGGGCGCGCAGGACTTGGGGCTCCGCCCCTAGCGCACTTCGGATCGGCTTCCGCCCAGCTTCGGGCGCGACCCTCCGCCACGCCAGATCGTGCCCCGACGCCCTGCAGCCGGGTCCCCGCGAAGCCGCCCCTCCGTTTGCACCCCCGGTCTCGCCGACGGGCAAGGCCGCAGGCGCGCCTTGCGCCTGCGACCAGCCCTAAGGAGGCAGACATGACCCGACAAGCCCAGACCGCCCCCGCCACCAGCAAGGCCGAGCGACCCGTGATCCAGACCGGCGAGGTCCTGGAGATCGCCCTCGACAAGCTCAAGGCCTCGCCGCGCAACGTCCGGCGCGTGAGCCACACCGCCCAGGACATCGAGGCCCGCGCGGCCAGCATCCGCTACAAGGGCCTGCTCCAGCCCCTGGTGGTCGAGCCGGAGGTGAAGGAGAGCGGCGAAGCCAGCGGCTACTACCTCGTCACCATCGGCGAAGGCCGCCGCCAAGCCCTGCGGCTGCTGGCCAAGCGCAAGCTGCTGAGCAAGCACGAGCCGGTGCGCTGCGTGGTCGATACCCTGAACGACCCCGGCGAGATTTCCCTCGACGAGAACACCTCGCGCCGCGACATGCACCCGGCCGACCAGTTCGAGGCCTGGAAGGACCTCGCCGAGCGCAAGGGCTACAGCGCCGAGGAGATCGCCGCCCGGTCGGGCGTCTCGCCCCAGGCCGTGCGCCAGCGCCTGCGCATGGGCGCCGTCGCTCCGGCCTTGCTCGACATCTACCGCGAGGGCGGCTTGACGCTGGAGCAGGTCATGGCCTTCGCGGTCAGCCCCGACCCCGACCGGCAGATGCAGGTCTACGCCCAGCTCGCACCGCACCAGCGCCAGACCTACGCCATTCGCCGGGCGATGACCGAGGCGAAGGTCCCGGCCGACGATCCCCGCGTCCGCTTCGTCGGCGTCGACGCCTATGTCGCGGCGGGCGGCGCCTTCCTCGTCGACCTCTTCACCGAGGCGGGCGAGGGCTGGCTGGAGGACGTCTCCCTGCTCGACCGTCTCGTCGCCGAGAAGCTTCAGGCCGAGGCGGTCGCGCTCCGCGAGGCCGAGGGCTGGAAATGGACGGCGGCCTATCTGGCCTACCCCTACGACCACGGCTGCAGCCGCATCTGGGAACGCGCGCTGCCCCGTGCGCCCGAGGAAGAGGCCCAGCGCTCGGCGCTCTATGCCGAACGCGACAGCCTGATCGAGCGCTATCCCGATCTCGCCGACCTGCCCGAGGCGGCGCAAGCGCGCCTCGCTGAGATCGACGTTCAGCTCGACGCCCTGGCCGAGACCTACGGCTTCGATCTGCAGGAGAAGGCGCGCGCCGGCGCCTTCGTGGTCCTCGGCGGTGACGGCGAGACGCGGGTTGAGCGCGGCTATGTACGGCCGGAGGACGAGCCCCCGGCCGAGATTGAGGCGCCGGATGCGATGGGCCCGGACCCCGGCGAGGACGACGACACCGAACAGGACGGCGAGGACGACGAGCGGAGCGAGATCGAGGAACCGCTGGGGGAGGCCAACGCGCCGATCTCGCCGCGCATCCGCGCCGACCTCACCGCCCATCGCAGCACCGCCCTGCGCTACGCCCTGGCGCAGGACCCCGACCTCGCCCTGGTGGCCCTGACCCACGCCTTGTTGCTGAGGGTGTTCCGGGGCGTCGGCGGCTATGCCTCGTGCCTCGACATCCGGCTTGGCTCGCGCAACCTCGCCGCCGACGGCGAGGGGGTCGAGGACGCCCCTGCCGCGCGCGCCAACGCCGAGCGCCATGAGATGTGGGCGCGGCAGATGCCCGACGACCCCGAGGCCTACTGGGACTTCGTGGTTGGCCTCGACGCCGACAGCCGCATGGGCCTGATGGCCCACTGCGTCAGTCTCAGCCTCGACGCCGTGCGTGGCTGGGACAATCGGCCGATGGCCTGGAAGCATGCCGACCGGTTGGCGAGCGCCCTTGACCTCGACATGAGCGACTGGTGGTCGCCGACCGCCGCTCGCTATCTTGGCGCCGTCACCAAGGCGCAGATCGTTGATGCGGTCGCCGAGGGGGTGTCCGCCGAGGCGGGCGAGCGCCTCGCCGGTCTCAAGAAGACCGAGATGGTCGAGGCCGCCGAGCCCCAGCTGATCGCGGCGCGGTGGCTCCCGGCCTGCCTGCGCACGCCCGGTCGCGCCCTGCCGTGGCTGAACGCCGGGGCGGGCGAGGCCCAGGCCATGCCCGGAGCAGTATCCGGGTCGGCGCTCGAGCCTGAGGCGGCGGACGTGGCGGCCTGATCGGGTCTGGGGGCGGACGCTATCCGCCCCCAGCAGGTTTGACGTCGGCGCGGCCGATCCTTTCGGGATCGGCCGCGTCTTCGTGTGGTCGAAGGGCTCAAGACGGGAGGGACGCCCCGTCCGTGGCGCCCCTTGGGCGTCGGCCGGCCTTGGCGGCGCTGCGCGACCAGACCAGGGTGCGCACGCCGCCGATGACCGCCAGGGCGGCGTTGACCGGCTCGCCGAAGCCGGTGTCGCCCGCGTCATCGACAATTCGCCGTCGCCCCTGCCGGGCTTCCGCCAGGCCGCGCGCGCGTCCGCACCCTCGGCCGACACCCGGTAGTCGGGACAGCGAGCGCCGTGTCGCAGGCGGCGATGCGGGCGGTCCTGTCGGCGAGGCTGGGGTGCGGATGGCCCCCGAAAACGAACCGTCGGCGTTGGCGGTGAAGGTGCCGATCGTAGCGTTCGAAGTCTCCCGCCCGCCTCCAGGGGCGTCCATCCGCGATCTCTCATGGCCCGATCTGACCGGGGCCGGAGGCCCGGCAACCTCGTCTTTCGATTTTCCTCCCCTGGCGGCGCGCCGCCATTCCTCGCGAGGCAAGAAACCCGACGTCGTCGGTCCTTCGGCAAGCCTTCGGGCGCGCACGGCGCGCTGCCGGTCCCCTGTCTTCCCCGGTCCAAAGGATCGCCATCGAGGTCGCGATGGTCGCGGCCCGAAGACGACAAGGAAGACTCCAATGGCTACGATCGGCACCTTCACCGCCAACGCCGACGGTTCGTTTTCGGGGGCCATCCGCACCCTGACCCTCAACGTCAAGAACGTCCGCATCCAGCCCGTCGAGAAGACCGGCGAGCGCAGTCCCGACTACCGGGTGTCGGCCAACGGCGCGGATCTGGGCGCAGCCTGGAAGAAGACCTCCAAGGACAACAACGAGTACCTGTCGATGAAGCTGGACGACATCAGCTTCGGCGAGCCGGTCAACGCCGCCTTGGTGGTCATCGACGGCGTGCACACCCTCGTCTGGTCGCGCAGCGCCGCCAAGGCCGACTGACGCCTAAGGGACGCCCCGCAAGGGGCGTCCCGCTCGCTTCTGGCCTTTAGTCCACGGCGTTTGGCTCGTCGGGCAGGAAGGCTTTCACCACGGCCAGAACCTTGCGGCGCATGACCGGCGAAAGCCGCGCCATGGCCGTGGCCAGTTGCGCGCCTTCGCGGCTGGACATCAGGGCCGCCACAATATCCGCCGGGCAGCCAGGCTCCGGTCCGGTCGGATCCAGGCCCTCGAACAGCCAGCCGACCGGCCGGCCCAGAAAACCGCAAAGCCGGAAAAGCGCCGAAGCGGATATCCGGTTGGCCCCGCTCTCGTACTTCTGGACCTGCTGGGCCGAGACGCCGATCGACTGGCCCAGGGTCTCCTGCGAGCAGCCCTTCAGCGTGCGGGCCAGGCGGAGGCGGCCGCCGACATGGACGTCGACGGGATGCGGGGCGGGGAACGGCTGCAAGGGGGGCTCCGGGACGGCGACGGCCGGCGCCGTCGGGGTGCATTGACGCGCCAGCCCCCGCGCATCCCTGGTTCGTACGGATCCCTCCATGCCGGCGCGTCTTCGCCAGGGCGCGCCAGCGCCTGTCTTTGCCGCACGCGGATGGCGAGCCCCTTGAGGTCCGGCCGCGCGGCCAACATCGTCGCAGTGTCGTCCGATCCGCTCGGGCGGCCTTGCGCTCCCTACCGGAACGCAGCGGCGGCGCGCGCCTCCCCCACCTGGCCCCCGCGTCGCCGCACCCCGCCCAAAGGAGGCTCCATGACCACCATCGGCTACTTCCGGCGCGACGGCCAAACCTTCGTCGGCCGCCTTTCCACCCTGCAGATCGACGCGGCCGTGAGGCTCGTGCCGATCGATCGGCTCTCGCCCCGCGCCCCGGCCTTCCGGGCCTACGTCGGCGACAACGAATGCGGCGCGGCCTGGCGCCCGCTCGACCCGGCCAGCGGCGCGATCCTCAACGTAGAGCTCGACGACCCGACCTGGTCCGAACCGGTCAACGCCCGGCTGATGGCGGGCGAGGAGCCCCATCCTCTGGTCTGGATCCGCCAGAAGGCCGATCGGGCGCCGGAGCGCGCGGGCGACAAGCCGGCCGACGACACCAGGCCGCGCCCACCGACCTGACCGAGCGCTTGGAGGCGCGAGGGGTGATGCCACGAACGCATCGCCCGATCCGTCTTCGACGTCGCCCCCCGACCCGCGCGATCCTCTAGGATCTCCGGCGGGGGAGGAACACCATGAGCCACGGCGACCTGCGCGACACGCCGATCGACGACCCAGAAGTCACGCCCTACGACCAGGCCCACCTGCTGGTCTATCTGCGCCTGCTGGACGCCGCCGCCGCCCACGCCGACTGGCGCGAGGCGGCGGCCATCATCCTGGAGCTCGACGTAGCGGTCGACCCTGGACGGGCCCGCCGCATCCACGACATTCACCTCGACCGCGCCCGCTGGATGGCCCGCGCCGGCTACAAGCATCTCTTGAAGGGAAGATCCCAAGGGTGATGCCGCCACGGCATCGGGCGATCGCGGGACCGATGCTTCCCGCCGCGTCCGTGCACGGAAAGAACCGACCGTCAGCTCAATCTAGGGTGAGCTTCGTCGGAGGTTCTCATGTCGCCAGACACCTCTCGGTGGCGGTCCGCTGAAGCCTATGGCTACGTCGACAACCTGTCCGGGGCGGATCTGGCCTGGGAATATCTTCGTCGCAACCCAGATTATCAGAACGACTTCCAGACCGCGAGCCGTGGGCGAGACGCCCAGCGTCTCGACGCACGCTGGGGGCTGCGATTTCCCCGTCGATCCATCGCTTGAAGCCGACCGCGCGCAGGTGTGGTGGCGTCCCGAAGTCGACGCCGAACTGATCGAACTGCAGGCAACCTCTCATGATGCCGTCGCCTCGGGCGCGACCCCAGGGTGGCGCCTCCTGGCGACCGACCTCGACGCGGCAGGACGCGCGCGCTGGTCGTCTGGACACGGCCAGCAGATCCGCCTGGCCCTGCGCGGCGAGCATCCCGATCCGCGTCGCCCCCTGGAAGCAGTCGTCCCGCTCGACGCGGCGACGCCCGCCCGCCTTCGCGCCCTGGACCGGCTGGCGCGCCATCTCGAAGGCCGCAAACCGCCGCCCGATCCGATCACGCGCCAGCGTCGACGGCGGATGGCCGCCATGCTGCGGGCGCTCGACGCCCGCGCCAGCGGCGCGGTCTATCGCGAGATCGCCTCTGTCCTGTTCGGCGCTGCTCGCGTCGCGGCCGAGCCCTGGAAGACCTCATCGATACGCGACGCGACCCTGAGGCTGGTGCGCGATGGCGGGGCGATGGCCCAGGGCGGCTACCTGTCCCTGCTGGGCGCGGCAAGGGTTTTGGGCGACCGATAGGGACGGCCGAGCTGTCCGAAATTTGTAGGCATATTTCGGACATGGGCTTCCGGCGGGCGTGGGCTCGCCCGTACCGACCGGGCGCCAATGCGGGCATACCCACCTTGAAGCGGCCCTCGGCCCGGGGGGCGTTTCTCAGGCCGCCGCCTTCGCACTCCCTGGCCCGGCCGCGGCTTCGCCAGCTTCCCCTGGTCCGCGCACGGCCATCCGGTCCCGCGCCTCAAGACCAGGGAGACCGCCAATGCCCGCCTCGCCGATCCCGGGCGTGCCACGCTTCGTGCGCACCCAGCAGGCCGCCGCCTATCTGGGCCTGTCGCACCGCACCCTCGAGAAGCACCGGACCTACGGGACCGGCCCGGCTTACCGGAAGCTGGGTGGGCGGGTCCTCTACGCCATCGACGACCTGCAGGCCTGGGCCGATCGCGGCGCGCGGGTCTCCACGACCGATACCGGCGTCGGCGAGGTCCTGCCGGCCAAGCGCCATCCGCTCGCGCCCCTCGCGGACCAGGCCTGACCATGGCCAAGACCCCTCTGTTCGACCCCCAGGCTGACGGGCGGCTCGATCCCTTCATCGTCGTCGCCGGGGACGCGCGGCCCCGCGACCAGCGCGACCTCATGGAGCGGCCGTTCTTCTCGCTGTCGAAGTCGCGCCGCGTGAGCCCCATCCTCTATCGGGCCGGCGGGATCGAGGTCTGCGTCCACGGCCTGCCCGAACACGGCATGGCCACCATCTGGGACGCCGACGTGCTGATCTGGGCCGCCTCGCAGATCGTCGAGGCGGAGGATCGCGGCCTTCGCACCTCGCGCCGGCTGCGCTTCACGCCCTTCCAGCTCCTGACCGGCGTCGGCCGTGCGACCGGCGCGACCGAGTATCGCCTCTTCAAGGCCGCCTTACGCCGGCTGCAGTCGACGGTCGTGGCGACCACCATTCGGCAGGGCGAACACTGGCGCGGCCAGCAGTTCTCATGGATCAACGAGTGGGAGGAACGCAGCAGCCGCGCCGGCCGGGTCGAGGGCGTCGAGATCGTCCTGCCCGACTGGTTCTATCGCGGCGTCGTCGACCGCTCGCTCGTCCTGAGCATCGACCCGCACTATTTCCGGCTGACCGGCGGGATCGAGCGCTGGCTCTACCGCGTGGCGCGCAAGCACGCGGGCCGCCAGGTGGGCGGCTGGGTGTTCGAGCTGGCTCACCTCCACCACAAGTCCGGCAGCCTGGCCCGCCCCTCCGACTTCGCTCTCGACATCCGCCGTATCGTTCGCCGTCAGCCGTTGCCGGGCTACCGCCTGATGTTGGAGCGCGCGCAGGGGAAAGAGCGCCTGCGGATCCTGCCTCTGGTCGTCGAGATCGCGCTCGACCGGCCTGTGGAGGGGCACGGGATATCAGGCGCACCGGCTATCGTGACATCGGGCGCAGCGCTATCGGGAGATCAGGCGCACGGAACGCTCGAAAGACCTTGTCCTGCAACGGCTTGCGCCACGCCTAACTTGGACTCTAACCCCGATTCTAACCTCTTGGCGGCCGCCGTCCTGGGCGCGGGCCTGCCCGGGCCGGAGGCGGGCCGTTGATCCTGGCGCTCCTCAACCAGAAGGGCGGGGTCGGCAAGACCACCCTGGCCCTCAACCTCGCCGCCTGCTGGGCCGCCCAGGGGCGGCGCGTGACGCTCGTCGACGCCGATCCGCAAGGTTCGGCCCTCGACTGGGCGCAGGCGCGCAGCCACGCTGGCCATGGCCGCGCGTTCGCGGTGGTGGGCCTGCCGCGCGACACCCTCCACCACGAAGCGCCCGACTTGGCGCGCGCCGCCGACCACGTCATTATCGATGGCCCGCCGCGCGTGGCGTCTCTGCTGCGCTCGGCGCTCCTGGCCGCCGACCTCGTGGTCATTCCGGTACAGCCCTCGCCGCTCGACGGCTGGGCGTCGGCCGAGATGCTGCGGCTGCTCAGCGAAGCCCGCGTCTACCGGCCGGACCTGCGCGCCCGTTTCCTGCTCAACCGGTGCGCCGCCCGCACGGTGATCGCCCGGGAGACCAAGGACGCCCTGGCCCTGCAGGACACCGGCGCCCTACGCGGCACGATTGGCCAGCGGGTGCTGTTCGCTCAGGCGATGGCCGCCGGCCGTGTCGCCGGCGAACTCGATCCCGACGGGCCCGCCGCCGCCGAGGTGGCCGCCGTCGCGGCCGAGATCGAGGCGCTGGGGCGATGAGCGGCAAACCCTTCGCCGCCCGTCCGCCTGGCGCCGAGGCCTGGGTCCAGGAAGAGGCCGATCGGCCAGGCGCCCGGCCAAGCCCGTTCACCGCCCGCCTGACCATCGACGTCACGCCCGCCTGCCGCGGGCGGATCAAGATCGCGGCCTTCGCGCGCGGCCAGACCGTGGCCGACATGCTCCGCGAGCTCCTCGGCCGGGAATTCCCGGAGGCGCGCGTATGACGGGGGCTGTCGAAACCGAGGTCGACATCACCTGGTGGCGCGGGCGGGTCGAGGAGTGGCTGCGCTTTGGCCAGCCGCGCGAGGAGATCCTGCGCGATCGGCGGCGCCGCACCCTGGTCTTCTGTCCCGGCGCGGTGCTGGCCCGGGTGCGCTGGACGGGCGGCCCGTACGGCACGACCACATCGGCGCTGGAGGTCATCCGGGCGCCGGGGGCGGGCGAGGCCTGCATCACCCTGCCGGGCGTGCGCTCCGGCGCGCAGGCCCTGGTCCTGGTCGAGGGCTGGACGCGGGTGCAACGCGGCCTGGCGGTGATCGACGCGATCGAGGCGGCGGGCTTTGCGCCCCACGCCATCGCGCCCGACCACTGGCGCCATGTGCACAACCGCCTTTGCGCTGGCCTGGCGCCCCGCGCCTACGACGCCCGCCGCCATCGCGCCTGGCGCTTGCGCCAGAAGGTGGGGCCATGAGGCGCGCCGTCCTCGTCGCCGGGGGAGTCGCCTGCCTGGCGCTCGCCGCGGCGCCGACCCCGCGCCTGCTGCTCAACACGACCGCCAGCGTGCCCGTGGGCCTCTACGGTCTTTCGCCGCCCGGCCGCGCCCATGTCGGCGACCTGCTCGTCGTGCGCCCGGACCCGGCGCTGGCCGCCTTCCTCGACGAGGGCGGCTGGCTGCCACGCGGCGTGCCCCTGATCAAGCCCGTGGGCGCCGTCGCGGGGCAGTCGGTCTGCCTCGCGGGCCGCGAGCTCCGCATCGACGGCCGCCTGGCCGCGCGGGCTCTGGACGTCGACGCCCATGGCCGGGCCCTGCCGGCCTGGAGCGGCTGCCGGCTGTTGGGACCTGGCGAGATCCTGCTGCTCGCCCCGGCGCCCGGCAGTCTGGACGGGCGCTACTTCGGGCCGACCGGGCAGGCGCAGGTCCTGGCCCGCGCCCGGCCGCTCCTGGTCGCAAGCCCCGAGCCGGCGCGATGAGGCGCCTGGGCCTGGCCCTGGCTGTCTTCGTCCTGGCGGCGGGCGCGGCGCGGGCGCAGGACGGCGTGCGGCCCCACGTCGAGGCAGCCGCTGCGCGCTTTGCCCTGCCGGCCGACCTGATCGAGGCGGTCATCGCCGTCGAGAGCGGCGGCCGGACCGGGGCGGTGTCGCCGGCCGGCGCCATGGGCCTGATGCAGCTGATGCCAGGCACCTGGACGGACCTGCGCTCGCGCCTGGGGCTCGGCGCTGATCCCTTCGATCCAGCCGACAACATCGTCGCGGGCGCGGCCTACCTGCGCGAGCTTCTCGACCGCTACGGCGCACCGGGCTTCCTGGCCGCCTACAACGCCGGACCCGCGCGCTACGAGGCGAGCCTCGCGGGCAGGCCCCTGCCGTTGGAGACGCGCCTCTATGTCGCCCGCCTTTCGGGAATGCAGGGAGCGGCGAGCCCGGTCCGTCCCGACTGGCGCGCCGCAGGGCTCTTTCCGCCGGCCTGGTCCCAGGGGCTGGGTGCGGCCGGCGTCACGGCGTTGGGCGGGCCGGCGTCCAGCGGCGGCGAGCGGGTCTTCACGGTGCGCCGGGAAGCTGGGCAGTGAGCGGCATGGCGGACAGGGGCGGGTTCCAGCGGGGTCGGCGGGGATGGCCAGATAAAAGCCGCGCCGTCGGTCGGGCGGCAAGGTGTTGGTTGGATTGGGGTTTCTGCGCCATCGCCACCTGCGCGCGGCTGGCGGTCCCCAGGCCTTTGCCAGTGTTTTCAATGGCCGCAGCGCCGTCGGCCTGGCCATGAGCGAATTCGACGACGATTTCCTGTTGCGCCCAGGCCGGGTCGGAGGCGATCGCACGGCTAAGCCGGTCTGCTTCCTGGGGCAGGTGCGCCGCGCCGTGCAAGCAGCTTCCGACCCCGGGCCAGACCGTCGCGCGGGCGGACCCGGGCGGTCGGACGGACGCCTGGCCCGCGGCGCAGGCAGGGCCAGGAGCGGCGCAGAAGCGGGGCGCCGGGTGGTGGTCAAGTCGCGGATCGTGCGCCAGTCCGGGGGCCGCTACCGCGCCGCGCCCTTGGCCCGTCACATCGCCTATCTGCAGCGCGAGGGCGTGACCCACGACGAGACCGCCGCCCGCATGTTCGACGCGGGCGGGGCGGACGCCGACGTCGCCGCCTTCGCCGAGCGCTGCGAGGGGGACCGCCACCACTTCCGCTTCATCGTCTCGCCCGAGGACGCCGCCGAGTTGGCCGACCTGCGCGCCTACTGCCGCGACCTCATGGGGCGCGCCGAGCAGGATCTCGGAACGCGCCTCGACTGGGTAGCTATCGACCACTGGAACACCGACAACCCCCACCTCCATGTCCTGGTCCGCGGGCGCGCCGACGACGGCAAGGACCTGGTGATCGCCGGCGACTACATCGCCCGCGGCCTGCGCCAGCGGGCGGAGGACCTGGCCACCCTGGAACTGGGGCCGCGGACGGAGCGCCAGATCGACCTTGCCCGCGACGCCGATGTCACCGCCGACCGCTGGACGCGCCTCGATCGGACCCTGGTCGCGGCGGCCGACCCTGGCGACGGCTTGGTCGACCTGCGCCGCCGCGCCGACTTCGGCCGGGACGAGGCGCGGCTCCTGGGGCGCGCGGCCCATCTCGAAAAGCTAGGCTTGGCCGAGGCCCGAGGACCGGGCCGCTGGCGGATCGCACAGGATGTCGAGTCTCGCCTGCGGGACCTGGCCCTGCGCGGCGACATCATCAAGACCTACCACCAGGCCATGACCCGCGGCGGCCGCCATCCCACGCCTGAGCGCCTGGTCATCCACCGCCAGGACTCGGCTCTTCCGGTCACCGGGCGGCTGGTCGAACGCGGCTTGCAAGATGAGTTGGCCGGTTCGGCCTATGTCCTGATCGATGGCCTCGATGGGCGCCAGCACCACATCACCGTCCCCGATCTCGCCGCGGCCACCGACGCGCCGATCGGGGCGATCGTCGAACTGCGCGCCTACACCGACCGCGACGGCGCCGCGCGCCAGGCCCTGGCCGTCCGCAGCGACCTTGGTCTGGAGGCCCAGGTCGAGGCCCACGGCGCGACCTGGCTCGACCGCCAGGTTCTAAAGCGCACCCCCGACGACGGCGCCGGCGGCTTTGCGAGCGAAACGGCCCAGGCCATGGCCAGGCGGGCGGGCGTCCTGGTGCGCCGGGGCTTGGCGTCGGAGCGCGAGGGCCGCCTGGTCCCGGTTCCCGCCCTTCTGGCAACCCTGCAGGCCGAAGAACTGGCGCTGGCCGCCGCCAAGCTGGCGCACGAGACTGGTCGGCCGGTCCGATCAGTCCTCCCCGGCGAGACGGTGGCTGGCGCCTACCAGCGCCGCGTCGATCTGGCTTCGGGGCGCTTCGCCGTCCTCGACGATGGTCTTGGCTTCCAGTTGGCGCCGTGGCGGCCTGCCCTGGAGGGCCATCTAGGACGACGGGTCAGCGGGGTGCTGGAGCCCGGCGGCATGCGATGGTCCTTGGGGCGCTCGCTGGGACCTGGGTTATGAGCCCTCGCCTGGAGGATTCGGGGTCTCGCCGATCTCGTCCTCGCCGCTCTCGTCGCGTTCATCCCTGGCCGACTCATCCCTTTCAAGACGCCCGGTGGTCGAGAGCGCGCCGCCCAGGCCAAGCCGCGGGGCGTTCTCGGCCAGCCAAGCCTCGTCCTGGGCTTTGGCGGCCAGCGCCTTTTCCGACAGGCCCTTGAACATCTCGCGATAGGCCGACACCCAGGTCGTCGTCTCGAGCCGGACCATGGCCTCGCCCGTGTTGTCGACGAACTCTTCCAGGGTGATCATGAACGCGATCATCGCCTTGTTCTGGGCCACCCAGGCGGCGAACTCGGGCCTGCCGATCTGAACGGCCGCCAGGATGCCGAACGGGTCGGCGTCATTGGCCTGGGCGAAGGCCTTGATGTGCTCGATGTTGAGCTGGCCGCCGCCGGCCTCGAAATTCTGGTAGCCGCGCAACGACAGGCCGAGGGCCGCGGCCAGGGCCCGGGGCTTGACCTTGCGGATGGCGCGGACCGCCCGCAGGGCGCGCGACAAGAGGGTCGAGCGCTGCTTGTCGTCGGGATCCTTACCGCTCATCCAACCCACGCATACTGATCTACCCTAGGTGTAACAAAGCTTGGCGGTGTAGCGGAAGCCGCAAGCGCCAGGGTTGCCGCCCGACCGTCGGACAGGTTCAGCGTGCCATAGGGGCAGTTTATCGAAGCTGCGCCTAGTAAATATTCACATAACAAAATAACGCAGAAAAATTGCGCGACTGCGCATAAATAATACGTCGTTCTTTATAATGCTAAACAGATATCCTATAGTTGCATTGTGTGTGTTTTAAGACTATTTAGGAGTTGTGGAGAGCGGTGGCGAATTCTGGCGTGCGATCTCCCTGTGGGAGGTCCGCGTGAGAATTAGCGCGTTTGGGAAGCCCCAGGATCCATTCAGCGCCGCCTTGGACGCCCTGCGTGATCGCTTGCGGAGCGGCCGTCTCGTGTCGGGCGAGCCCCTGACCATCACCGACCTGGCCCATGACCTGGGCCTCAGCGCCACGCCCGTGCGCGAGGCGCTGTCGCGACTGGCGGGCGAGCGCCTGATCGAGGACCGCCGCGGCCGAGGCTATTTCGCACCGCGCCTGGACGTCTCCGATCTCGTCGAACTCTACGGCCTGCGACGCCTCTACCTCGTGGAGGCGCTCGCCAGCGGTGGCGAGACCGCATCGATCTCGCCGCCTGGATCGGCGGACCAGGCTCTGCCTCTGCAAAGTCAGCTGACGCAGCGCCTCGATTGGATCGTAGCCAGGGCTGGCAACCGCGCCCTGTTCGACGCCTACCGTCAGGTCGGCGAGCGCCTGGCCCCCTGCGTCCGCGTGGAAGCTCGGGTCTTCGCCCTGGCCGAGGAGATCGCCGAGCTTGGCGAAGCCGCGTCCGATCGCGAAAGAACGGCGGTATGCTTAGTCCGGCTGCATGGCGCGCGCGTTCTCCAAGCCGCCGATATCGCACGCGCCCTGCGGGCGGGTGAAAATATAGCGTCCTTATAGCTGCAATATACTGCCAATGCCGATCGGCCGATGCGCTTGATGAAGGGCCGCAATCACGCGGCTTTTCTCCTGAAGGAGCGTGTCATGACCAAGAGCCGTAAGGTCCGCTTTGTCCGTGTCGGCGACGCCAAGGTCCTCACCAAGGGCGACATCGACGTCGGCGCCGAGCTGGGCACCATGCGCAAGGAACTGCCCTGATCCCAGGGCGTCCGGCGCTGGCCGACAGTCTAGGGCGGTCCCTGGCGACCGCCCGTTCCTCCAGGATCAGACGTCAAGGAGACGACGATGACCAAGCAAACCAAGACCCGCCTCGTCCGCCTGGGCGACGCCAAGCGCCTGACCAAGGGCGAAGTCGGCATCGGCGCGGAACTGGGCTCGAACCGCTTCGAGCAGCAGGGCTGACGCGTTCGGCGGCGTCGGCCGGCCGACGCCGCCATTTTCTTGGGGCTCGTCGTGACATCATACCTCTCGCCGAAGATCCACCTCGCCGTGATCGGCGCGGACGTCGTGGTTCTCGACACTCGTCAGAACGCCTATTTCTGCCTTCCGGACGCCGCCGCTGGCCTCAGTGTCGGCTCAGATGGCGTCGTGTTCGACGACCCGGGCCTCGCCCAGGATTTCGAACAGGCGGGTTTCCTCACTCCGGCGCCCAGGCTGCAGGCCGATCCTCCCAGCCTGCCAAGCCGGGACCTGGCCTTGCGTGTCGCCAAACGGGTCGCGACCCGCGATATCCTGCTGATCCTGGCCGGATGGACGACGATGGCCTTCAGTTATCACGTCCTGCCCTTCGATCGCCTGCTCGCGCAGGCGCGCCGCCGGCGCCAGGCTGAGCTGGCCAGCGACGTCACTGAGGACTTGAAGGGGCTCGTCGCGAGCTTCGAGAAGATCCTGCCCTGGCTGCCGTTCCAAGGCGTTTGCCTCTACCGCGCCTTCCTCCTGCTTCGGATTCTTCGCTGGCGAGGACATGACGCCAGGTGGATGTTCGGCGTGCGCACCTGGCCATTCCAAGCGCATTGCTGGTTGCAGGTCGGCGATACGGCCTTGGACGACACCGCCGATCGGTTGGCGGGCTTCACCCCTATCCTGGCCGTCTGATGGACGCGTTTTTGGTCGAGGGCCGCTTCGGGTTCCTGGGGCAGCGCCAACCCGAGGCGCATCGAGCCCTCCTGGCCCAGGGATGGCGGCTGGCGCGCTCGCACCAGGCGACGGATCTCTGGGTCCGCGGCGAAGTTCGCGTACGCGATGTCGCCGGCGGCTGGGTGGTGGGCGAACTCTTCGAGCGGGGCAGTGGCCGCCAGGCCGATCCCGTTCTGGCCTTGCGGCATGCGGACGGCGAGGCGCTTGACGCGCGCTTTGATCGTCTCGTTCAGGAATTTTGGGGACGCTACGTCGCCATCTTCCCCGAGGAGCGGGCGCTTCTTCGCGATCCCTCGGGACATCTGGATTGCTTGACCTGGTCCTCGTCCTCGGCCTGGCTCGCCGGCTCGGCGCTGCCTTCCGATCTTCCGGCGGTCATGGCGCCGCGCGGTCTGGCCATCGACTGGCCGGGCGTCGCCGCCATGTTGCGGGACGAGAGCGGAACCGATCCGAGCCTGGGCCTCCTCGGCGTCTCGCAACTGCTTCCCGGAACCTCGCGGCGCTTGGCGAGCAAGACCGTCGATCGCGTGGTTTGGCATCCAGCGCGCTTCGCCCTCGAGCCTCACTGTTCCTATGACGTCTCGCGCCGCGCTATGGCCGAGGCGGTCGAGGAAAGCCTCGCGGCGGAAGGCGGATCCGCCGGCCGCCTGCTGGTGGAGATCTCCGGCGGACTCGATTCGGCGATCGTCACCGGAACCCTCGCGCGGCTCGGCGCCGTGGGACGCGCCTGCTTCGTCCATTTCCACATCGACGATCCCGGCGGCGACGAGCGGCGCTTCGCCCGTGCGGTCGCCGCCCAAGCCGGGGTCGAGCTGCTCGAAGTCGTAAAGCCGGAACTGCGGATCGGCGCCGGAGAGCTGGCGTCCATGCCGATCGGCGTACGGCCCTCCAACACCGCTATCGACCGCCATTACGACCAGACGCAAGCCGATCTGGCCGAGCGTTTCGGCGTGGATCGCCTGCTGACGGGGCAGGGCGGAGACATGATCTTCTTCCAAAGCCCGTCGCGCGGCGTCGGGTCGGAATTCTGGGGTCGCTGGGCGCGGCGGCCCCGCGCCGATCCCCTCTGGCGCCAGCTCGAAGACGCCGCGCGCTGGAACCGCTGCTCGGTCTGGTCGCTGCTCGGCGAAGCGGTGCGGGAAGCCTGGCGGCCCCAAACACCGACGCCAGACGTCCATCCCTGGCTCGACACCGCCGTCGCCCCCGCCAAGCAGCGCCAGATCTCCAGCCTGATCCGTTCACAGCTCTTCCATGGGGCCAGCCTACGCGGGGCGCGCGCCCACTTGATCCACCCCCTGCTCCACCAGCCGGTGCTCGAGGCGGCCCTTGCCGCGCCGGTTATCGATCTGGCGCGGGGCGGTCGTGGCAGGAGTCTTGCGCGGGACGTCTTCTCCGATCGGATCCCCGAGTTCGTCCGGACACGGCGCTCGAAGGGGGATCTCACCGCCTACTACGGGCGGATGGTCCTTCGCAGCCTCGACGTCCTGACGCCCTTCCTGTTGGACGGGCGCCTGGCTCAGGCGGGCGTGCTCGACCGCGCGGCGACCGAGCGCTTCCTCGATCCAGATCGAATGATCCACGAAGGCGACTATCCCAGGCTCTTCCAGATCGTCGCCCTCGAAGCTTACGTCCGTCACTGGGAAGGCCGGATCGCAGACTTTGAAGCCGCGGCCTGTCCAGGCGCCGGCGCGGCCAGCCGATCGGCCAGCCAGGGCAGGACCTCGGCGTAGAGAGCCCGTATAGTCGCGGGGCTGGCTGGCAGATGACGCTCGCCGAACATCGTCAGCAAGGTGGCGTCCTTGCCTTGCCGATAGAGGGCGTTGAACATCGCCTGACCCTGCGCGAGCGCCACGAAGTCCTGTTCGCCATAGACCAGCATCATCGGCGTGCTGATCTTGTCGGCCTGGAAGAGGGGGCTGTTGCGCAGGTAACGCTCGGTCTCCCGCCAAGGCGGCCCCTTCAGGCCGCCTTGGCCGGTCTCGTTGAACCCGAGCATATTGGGGCTGGGGGCGCCGTCCTCCGGCGCGGTCAGAAAATAGGGGTCGGTGCTGGCCCAGTTGGCGACGAAGTCGCTGGGGCCCGCCTGGGCGACGATCGCCTTGAAGCGATGGGTCTGGGTCGCCGTGACGAGACCGGCATAGCCGCCGAAGCTATGGCCCCACAGCGCCAGGCGATCGGGGTCGGCCAGCCCCTGGTCGACGACGGCGTCCACGGCGGCGAGGATCTGTTGGGCGAGGTCCTCGCCCGGCTCGCCGCGCCCCCGGTCGCGCGGCAAGGCCGGGATGAGCACCGCATAGCCCTGGGCGGCCAGCAGAACCGCGCTAGGCGTAAGCAGGCCCGTCCGCACGGTGAAGCGGAAGGGAAAGGACTGCGGCGCCGATCCTGGATAGGGAATGACGACGAGAGGGGGCTTGCGCCCCGGGCGCCAGCCCGGCGGCAAATAGATCCAGCTCTTCAGGATCTGGCCGTTCCAGGCGCGGGTCTCGACCGTGCGCACCGCGCCAAACTCGACGTCGGCGAGATCGCTGTTGACCGCCAGCAGCGTCTTCCTCGCGCCCAAAGGCTCGACGACCTCGATGCCTGCGACGCCGCTGGGCGGACGGCGCTCGACGATCGTCTCCTCGCCGATCACGGCCAGGGGACGGGCGCTTTGCGGCAGGGCGAGTGTTCGTCCTCTAAGGTCGGAGAGCCCCGTCTCCGTCCGCAGGCGCAGGTCGGCCGCGCGCCAGGGCGCCGACGCCGGCCGTACGCCAAGTCCGAACATTCCGGGCCGAAACCATGCCGAGCCGGTCGCCGGCTGCTTCACAGCCCCGCCAGCGCCGTCCAGGCGCCAGGTCTGGCCCTGTGACAGCGCGAAGGTTCCCCCAGCCATGTCGAAGGCCAGACTGGCGCCGCCGGAGGGCAGGACCGAGGTCAGGTTCACCGGCGTGCTCCCCGACAGATCGTACCAGTCGCTCCTTGCGGCGGTCGATGGGCGGCCCAGCAGGATCGGATGCGAGCCCATCCAGTCGGCGCGGACCCGCGCCGCGCCCTCCGAGCCATAGTCCATGTCCGGCTGTGGTGTGGCGGTCAGCGCCTCCACCTGGCGGCGGGCCGGATCTACGACCACCAGGGCGCCCTCCGTCTCTGGCCTGTCGGCCGCGTGCTGAAACACCAGGAGGCGATCGGCGCCCGGCGACCAGACCATCGGTTCGATCAGCGTGGTGCAGGTGGCGCAGATCGCCTCGACGGCCCCCGTCCGCAGGTCGACCACCGACAGGGCTCGTCGACGGCTCGGTGCCATCATCCGCACCGCCGGCCTATCGACGAGATCAATGCGCTCGGCCTCTTCGAGGGCCGCCAGATAGCGGCCGCTGGGCGAGAGCTCGATGTCGAAGAACCCGCCCGTCGCCAGGGCCTTCGAGACGCCTGTAACAGCGTCCACCTTAAGAAGCCGGCGATTGCCAAGCGGCTCGGGGCGGCGGGCCCGGCCGCTGCCGACGACCGTGATCGCCGCGATGCGGCCCTCGGCTTGGCGTCGCCACAGGGCGCTGAGGCGGGCCTGATTCTGCGAGCCCAGCTTAAGCTTCAGGGGCAGGTCCTCGGGATCGCGTCCGATCGCAATGAAAGCGGTGTCCGAGAGCCACTGCAGGCTTCGGCCGTACTCGGGCGACTCCAGACCGAAGTCGAACCAACGCACCGCGCCGCTCGTCAGTTCGACCACCCCCGTCGTCCAGCGGCCCTCGCGCCAGCGCGAGACGATCATCCGGCGGCCGTCGGGCGAGAAGGGGCCGGCGGTGTAACCGCTCCGCTGATCGGCGCTCAGAAGAGCCCGCGGGCCGCCGCCCTTGACGCGGTCGACCACCATCAGACGGCCGATCCGGGCGTCCGGCGTCTCGAAGTCGAAACCCGGCGCCTGGTCGTAGGGCGCACGGGTCTCGATCACGAGATAGCGCCCGCCCGGCGCCAGGACGGTCGCGCCGAGATCTTCTAGCTTCAGCAGGCGATCGAGGGTCAGGGGCTCGGCTCCGGCCGCGGTGGCGGCCAGGACCATGCAGGCCGCGCCGAGGCGGCCCGTCCATGGGGACTTGGCGATCATGAAAAAGCCCTCGCCTTACCAGCGCTTGGTCAGCTGCAGCGAGACGAAACGGCCCAGCGGATCGGCGTTGGCCGTGTCGTAGCCGACGCCTTGCGGGTCGTCGTAGAAGGGGGGATCGGCGTCGAAGAGGTTCTGGACCGACAGCGCCGCTGAAAGGCCCTGGCTCCAGCCTGCGCCCTGGGCGCGCCAGGTGATCTGCGCGTCGATCGTGGTCCAACTGTCGATCGGCTTGCCCACGGGCGTCCGATAGTCGTCGACATGGTTGAGGCCGCTGGTGACCGACCAGGCCTGGCGCGTCCAGGTCGCGCCCAGCTTGCCGCGCAGGTCGACGGGCTGGCGCGCCTGATCAAGCAGCGAGAGCCACGCCGCGTCGGGCGTCACCTTGCGCTTGTAGTCCAACAGGTAGCTGGCGCTGGCCGTGAGGTCGAGCCGGCCGCCGCCAAGGCCCGCGCCGTAGCGGACGGTCAGGTCCAGCCCCTGCACGTGCAGCCCGCCGGTGTTGACGTAGCGGGCGTCGACGATCGCGGTGTAGGCGGTCGTCGGATAGAGCGCGGCGCTGGTTGTGCCGGCGAGCAGGGCGGCCACCTTGGCCTGATCGGCTGGGTTGGCGGGGTCGAGCGTCTGGACGAACGGCGCATAGGCGGCGTTGCCGAGGACATTGCTGATGTTCTCAGCCACCGGCGTGCCGATCTGGCCCCTGAAGCGGGTGTCGAACCAGGTCGCCGACAGTCGCAACCCCGGCCAGCGGACGCTGCTGTAGTCCAGCCCCGCCGTCCATGAGCGGGCGCGCTCGGGCAACAGGTCACGATTGCCGCCGAAGCGGAGCAGGACGAGTTTGGTCGTCGCCCCCGCCGCCAGGAACGATGGCCCACCGTCCTGCGGTTGGAACACTTCGGGCAGGGACGGCGCGCGGAAGGAGGTTCCGTAGCTGGCCCGCACGTTCAGCGCCTCGATCGGCGACCAGACCACCCCGATCTTGGGATTGCGGGTCGTGCCGACGTCGTCATAGCGCTCCACGCGACCGGCCAGGGACAGATCGAGACGCCGCACGCCGGGCTGGGCGTTCTCGGGGCCGACCAGCGGAACGCGCAACTCGGCGAAGCCGGCCAGGATCTCGCGGTCGAAGGGACCGGTCAGGGTGGTGGTCGGGGTCGCCCGCGAGCTCAAGGAGATCGTGCGGGTGTCGAAATGCTCCCGGCGATACTGTCCGCCGACGGCCAGCTTGACCGGACCGCCCGGTAGGGTCAGCAGCGTGCCGTCGGCTTGGCCGTTCAGCGTCTTGACCGTACTGACGTAGCGCGTGAGCAGATAGCCGCTGCCGATGAAATCGAGCACGGCCCGGCTGTTGGCGCCGCCGTCGCCGTACGGATTGAAGTAGCCGTCGCGGGCGGCGCTGTAACTGGTCGCCGGATCATCGGCGATATTGCCCAGGGCCTCGGCCAGAAACCGGGTGTTGAGCCGGTGCGTGCCATCGCGGCGCGCGACCTCCTCGGCATAGGCCCCGTAGAGGTTGGCGCGCCAGGATCGCCCCAGATCGATCTCGGCCCCGAGCGAGGCGGCCACGCCGGTGGAGTCGCCGCGGACGCGCAGCGGGCCAAGCTCGTCAGTGAAGCTGTAGCCGATGGCGTTGGAGGTCGCGCCGTTGGGCGAGACGAAATAGGGATTGGCGCGGCTGACCGTGAAGATGTTCACCGTGCCGGGCAGGGCGAAGGAAAATTGGCGACGGGCCAGGCGAAGGTCGCCGCCGATCTCCAGACGCGGGGCGAGCTGCTGGCCGAAGGCGGCGTAGACCGCGTCACGGTTCTGCTCGGGCAGAATGTCGGTCTGAGCCCGTTGGTTCTCGTAGTTCACCGCGCCGGCCTGGAAGCTGGACGGCGTGAGCCCGGTCCCTGGCTGACCAGACGGGATCGCCCAGGTCGGCACGTAGCTGCCGGAGACCAGTTGCAGGACGTTGCCCGGGTGGCTGTAGAAGAACCGGCGGTTGGTCCCGCCCAAGGGGCGCAGGTCCGCGTCGGCCGCATAGGGTCGATCGGCGCTCGCCACCCGGTCGCGACGCCAGTGTTCGTAGCTGATCAGCGCGTGGCCAGAGCCCCAGGTCTTGCCCAGGGTCTGGGCGAACTGCCGCTCGGATGCGCCGCCCGCCGTCGCACCTCCCACGCGCAGCCGCGTCTCGGCCCCGTCGAAATCCTTGCGCAGGATGACGTTGACCACGCCGCCGACCGCGTCGGAGCCGTAGAGCGCAGAGGCCCCGTCGAGCAGGATCTCCACGCGGTCGACGGCGGCGGTCGGCAGGGTGGAGACGTCGGCGAAGTCGCCCATCAGTCCGCTGCCGGCCATCCGTCGGCCGTTGACCAGGACCAGGGTCGCCGAGGCGCCCAGGCCGCGAAGATTGACGCCGGTCGAGACCGACGGATTGGCGCCGGTGCCGTCGGTATTGGCGAGGTTTGTGTCGGCGGACGCGGCGGCGCCGAAAGCCTGGGGCAGGTCGGTCAGCATGTCTGCGACGGTGGACTTGCCGGTGCGGTCAAGGTCGTCGCGCGACACGGTCACTAGCGGCGAGGCCCCTTGGGCCGGGCCGCGGATCAGCGACCCGGTCACCACGATCTCGGAGAGCTGGCTCGGCTCCTCGGCGGTGACGCCTTCGATCGGCGCGGGCGCCTCCGGGGCAGCGATCGGTGAAAGGCCGCTCCTTCGGGGCTTCAGCACAAAGCCCTTGACCCCGCGGCGGCGGACGTCGATGGCGGCCCCGGCGATCAGCCGGTCGAGCGCCGCTTCGGGCGTGAAGCGCCCGCGCAAGCCCTCGGAGGGGCGTCCGGCGACCAGCGAGGGCGCATAGGCGAGCGTGCGGCCGCTCTGGGTGGCGAAGGCGATCAGGGCGGCGTCCAGCGTGCCGGGCTGGATGTCGAAGACGATCGTCTGGGCCGCCTCCTGGGGCGCGGCCGAGACGGGCGCGATCAGCGCCGGCGCCAGAAAGACGGTGGTGGCCAGGCCGACCAGCAACCGGCGGCGAAGGGAAGGCTGCAGCATGAAAGGGACCCCCTTTGACGCTGCGGCGGCGTCCGTCGTGGGACGGATCTTCTGTGCACGGCGCAAGACGTCAGGGCATTGACGCGTCACCCCGGCCGCTTCCCTGGCGATGCGACGAAAAAACTTACCGGGCGCCGCCATTCTCTCCCGCACGGGCCAGACGGACGGTCCCGTCCTTGTCGGACCGCACGACGGTGAGGTCGTGCAGGTCGGCCACCGAGCCGACGAAGCTGTCGCTGTCACCGATCGCGAAGACCCCGCTGATCAACGCGTCGCCAACGGGACCCTCCGCGACTTCGATCTTGTGGCGCTCATAGCGGTTGAACTCCGCCACGGCCGCCCGCAGCGGTACGGCGCGGAAGACCAGCCGGCCTGAGGCCCAACTGGTGGCGGTGTCGACATCCACGGAACTGGGTCGTTCGGCGGCGGCCTCCGTCGCCACGCGCTGGCCGGGCGTCAGGCGCCAGATCTGCTGGGCCTGCGCCGCCGACCCTTGTCGGACCTCCACCGACCCGCTGACCAGGGTCACGGTGGCGCCGCTGGCCTCGCGGCGGACGTCGAAGCGTGTGCCCAGGGCCGTGACCGAGGTGGCGCCGGCGGTCACGACGAAAGGCCGGCGGCGGTCGTGGGCTACGTCGAACAGAGCCTGGCCGCGGCCAAGGCGGATGTCGCGTCGTGCGCCCGTCAGCCGGACGGCGACCTGGCTGTCGGTGTCGAGCACGACGGTCGAGCCGTCGGCCAACTGGATCGTGCGCTGCTCGCCCACGCCGGTCGAATAGACTTTAGGGGCAAAGAGCGCGTAGCCGCCGGCGACAGCCGCCACCACCCCGACGGCGAGCGCTGCGGCCAAGCCCCGCGGATACGGCTTGGCGGCGGGCGGCGCGGCGCGGCCAAGGGCGCGGGCGACGGCGGCCTTGATGTCAGGATCGTCCTTGAGCCCTTCGCTCTTGCGCCAGAACGCATCGACCTCGTCGTAGGCGGCCTTATTGCCCGGCGCGTCAAGCCAGAGCTTCCAGGCCTGCATTTCGGCGAGCGGGACGTCGCGCTTGTTCAGGCGGGCGAACCACTCGGTCGCCTCCCGCCTGGCCTGGTCCGTCGGGACAGTCGAAAGACTCATCTGTCGCTTCTTCCGCTCAGTCCTGCCTGCGCTGCGAGGGCGTATTCTACCGCCCGCGCCAGACGCCATTCTACGCTCTTTACGGTTAAACCGCAGCGTGTGGCGATCTGTTCATAGGTCAATCCATGAAAGCGCCTCAAGACGAAGACGTCGAGATAGGGCTCGGGGATTTGCAGGATCGCCTCCTTGGCCAAGAGGATGTCCAGAGCGCTGGCCGCCGCCTGCGCGGTATCTGGTTCGCGCTGGACCTGCTGGGCGTGCCGGGTGCGGACCGCCCGCCGGCGTAGGAGATCAGTGGCGAGGTTGGACGCCACGCGCATCAGCAGCGCCTGCGGGCGCTCGATCCGGGCCGTGTCGTGCGGCGCCAGCCGGGCGTAGGTCTCCTGCACCAGGTCATCGGCGTCGGCCTCGATCCCGCGACCGAACCGCCGGCGCAGCATCGCCCCCAGCCAAGGCGCATAGCGCCGGTAGAGCCGATCCAGGTCGTCGCGCTCGTCCCAGCCGCCCTCGGGCTGGGTCGCGACGCGCGGAAGCTTGGGGTCCATCGCCTACTCCGTCGGTGCAACGGGGCGGTTTCGGAAACGCAGGGGCGGACAAGGGCGCGTGGCCGCAGTCTGCGGACACGGGGACGCGACCCGGGGGCATGGGCGCTATCGACGCGCCGCTGTGATCGGCGCGCCGCTATGGCTCTTAGACATCGCACGGGGTTTCCACGCCCCACCCGCGCGCATCGGCGCCGGCGCTGGAAGCGTGAATCAATCGGGCCAGCGGCGCAAGGCGCAGATCGCTGTTAGGCGAAAATGCCATCCAGGAGGAAAAGGGGCGGGCGTTGGAAACCTTGCGATGGCGAAGGCCCGCCGACTTCAGCGCCGACCGCCGCCGATGACCCCCGGCTCCAGATCGGCGCCTATAGGGCGGCGCCCGCAAAACGAGCCTAGGTTTGGCGGACGGCAGCGGCAAGCTGTCGCGTCATGTGCACGATTGATGCCCGGCTTGCCAAGGCGCGTGACCGGGCTGTTCTCGTGAAGCTCGCCAAGGGAAAATTATTCCAGCCCAGGCGCGATAAATTTGGAATTTTGTTTCAACCCAGGCTTCTTAAATTCGCACGATTTAACCCCAAGTTGGCACTTGGCGGCTTGTATGGGCGTTGACACTTCAGCCGTTGATCTGCACGGTCGCGCCGTAGAAAGGAGGCATCCTATGGCTATTCATTCAAACGCATTTGGTCGGGTGTCTCTGACCGGGGACGATGCGAAGAAGTTCAAACGCCAAGTGACCTTTGGCCGGCCTAAGGCCAATGCGAAGGACAATGTCGAGCGCGGGGTTGAGCTGGTCCAGTCTTTCCGGAGCCAGGGCGGTAAGCTGACGTTCAACACCGTGAAGACGAAGTAACGTTGAGCTGTGGACGAGGCTGAGGACGCGTTCGAGCTACGCGCTCTGCAGCCCGACGACTCCTTCACGTCGATGAGAGCCGGCCACGAACGATTCACGCCGCTGAAGCTTTTCGCCCGCAAGAACGCCAAAAAGTATGAGGCTGAGAACTTGGCTCGGACCTACGTAGTCCATGACAGGGTTCACAAGCGGTCGGCCGCCTACGTTACACTTGTCTGCAGTGAGGTTACCTCTGGTCCGGAGTTGGTCCGCGAGGATGGCCTGCATTTTCCCTACGATACCTATCCAGCTGTGAAGATCGCGCGCCTTCTGGTCGATGATCGCTACCGCGGTCAGGGCCTTGGCGTGCATCTTGTCAATTTCGCTCAGGGCATCGCCAAGGCGGAGATCTGTCCCGCCATTGGTTGCCGCTTTGTCGTGGTGGATTCCAAGGCTGAGTCCATCAAGTTCTACGAGCGATGCGGCTTTACCTTGGTCGACACTGGCGAGAACCGTGCGCGGCTCGAGCCGGTCATGTATCTCGACCTACACAAAGCCCAGTGAGCCCATCTACTTGTGGCAAATGACGCAGCCGGCTGACGCCTCATCGATGCCGAATATGTCGTCGATGCTTGGCTCTAGTGTTTTGCTGGCCAGGGGATTGCGCGGGCGCCGCGCCAGGTAGCGCTCTTGCCGCTTCTTGAAGTCTGACTCGATGGCGGCGACGCGTTCGGCCTGTGCCAGCTCCTCGAGACTCTCGCCTTGGCTCCAGGTGAACGGTGTGCCGTTGGCGTGTGCGGTCTTTTCGTAATTCTTGGCGTCGGCGAAGGCTTCGGGATGTTGGCGCATTAAGCGCACCCACTCGATCTTCTGCTGGTAGAAGCAGAACGTGCAGCCCGACCGCGAGCGCCATTGATAGTAGGCCGGCTCGCCCACGCCAGCGCTCTCCAGCAATTCGATCACACCACGTCTGTCAATGCCGGCATCGCGTAGTGGCAGATGCACGCGCATATTCTCGTGGGTCGATTGGTAGCCCTCTCGTGAAGGTTCATCAGCGCGAATTGCAACGTAGGAATTGATGATCTGCCCGGCCTCGAGGTCGTCGCGGAGCCACTGTTCAAGGGGGCGCAGCTTCAGCTGCCTGGTGCACCAGCGCGTGCGCGGCGATGGAAGGAAATTGCCGTATTCCTTCAGCCAGAAATCGAAATCTCGGTCGGGGTTCAGCCGGGCGATGGGCTTGCCCAAGAAGCCTTCCAACCGGTCCAGGAAATCGTAGACTTCTGGAAGCTCTTTGCCCGTATCGGTGAAGAAGTACTCAAGGTCGACGTCCGGGCGATTTTCACGCATCCAAACAGCCAGGGCCGCGCTGTCACGGCCCCCCGATACGCCCAAGATATGCCGCTCAATCATACGGCCTCCGTCTCTGGGATCAGGTTCAACCGCTGCACGGCGCGGGCGAGAGCCGCGAGGTTTACATCACCAGAGCGTTCGACCTGGCCGAGAAGGCCGATCAGCTGTGAAGCCAATTCATCGGCCTCTTGGCTCTGCGCCGCCGTAATCTCGAAGGACCTTACGAGCGTGGGGACTTCCGGGTCAAAGCCGACCACCACGGCAAGGGCTTCACCGCCCTTTCGACGGTCGCGCACTGCCACCACGGCCTCGGTCTCCCGGAACAGCCGCCCAAGCTTTGAAAGCTCCATCAAGGCCTGATCATGCTCACGGTCCGTCCAGCTATGGGCGGGCTTGTGGACCAGCAAGCTGGCAAGACCTTCGATGTCGCCTGACCCACCTTCGAACGCCGCCGCCCGATTGGCGAAGGCGTCAAAGCGCAGATCACCTGTGCGATCGACGACGTTGGCCGCGCGCGCGCCAAGATCCGCGAAATCGGCTGGCGCCGCCAGGGCGGTTTGCAGCGCCAAGACCAAGTCCGAGCGCAAGCGGCCATATGCGGCTTCGCAGGCTTCCAGCGCCGAAAGGGCGACGGCTGGATTCTTGGCGAGAATAGGCTTGAGGTCGCGGAAGAGCAGGGCTTCGGGGTCGCTGGCCTTCAACACTACGTCGCGCACGGCGCGCACCTCAGCAGGCAAGCGCAGTGTGCGCTTGCTGTAGAGGGGCAGCGCCTCGAACCGCTGATAAAGGCCGGCGGCGACCTCCAAGGACGAGGCGCCGACTTTCAAGCTCAAGCCCTTGCCCAACACCTTCAGGACCTTCACATCGTCCTGAGTGCGGTCGATGTGTTTGATCCGGATCTCGGCGGGGTTCTGCAGGATCCGATCGAATAGGAGCGGCTCGATACCAGGCTGGAAGATGTCCGAGACGTAGACGGCCAACGCTGAGCGCTTGGCCAAGATATATGCCAGCGCCAAGATCGGCATGACCCCGCGCTTCAAGCCAAAGGGCGGCTTGGCCCAGAGGTCGAAGATCTCATCTAGACTGCACTCGGGGGTCTCGGCGACGACATCCCAAGCTGGAAGTAGACTTCTTCCCGCTGCGGTATCGACGTTCGGGTCCGTGAACCGCCATCCCGACTCCAGGTGTCGGTGAAGGCCGAATGGCTCCAGAACTGTCATGTAGAGGCCGCGGTGAGCGGGATATCCATCGATGTTCAAGTGCGCCGCATCGGCGTGGAGGATCATCGCGTGGCCGAGGTCGCGCACTGCGGCCATGGCGCTGGAAGATGGACGCTCTCGCTGCAACAGTTCGCTGTGAAGCTTGGGCGCATCCCTGTAGGCCAGGTCACAAACCGCCGAGGCCAACGAAGATAGCGACTGCTTGTCCAGCGCCTTATGCGGACCAGGGCCGAATTTCCACTTCGCCGTCTCGAACGCTGAAGTGAGCTGTCGGTTAACGTCATCGAACAAGGCAGAGCGTCTTGCCGCGATTTCGCGCCGAGCGATCCGGTCGCCTTCGAGCTGGGGATGGTCACGCGCTAACCTGTCGATCGCCACCAATTCAGTGGCGGCGGCTCTCAAAGGAACAGGACTGGTGGCCGCGCCGATGGCGACAACGACGTCGTCGTCCCACAGTTTTCGGGCCAAGGCGCTGGCCACGGCTTCGACTTCCTGTGACGAGGCGCTCTCGTCCGACATCACCAACAAAAGGCGATGCCCGTCACCGCCTCGCTTGATCTCGGCCATAAGTCGGGAATGATCCCCGCCCTTGCCGACTTCGCTCTCGCCCACCAAAAGGATCCGGGGCTCGAAGCTCCTCAGCGCCCCGGTGTCGAAGTAGTGACGTTTGGCCGGTACGGCGCCAAACCCCACCCGAGTCGGGAGGCTCGCGGCGGTGTCTCGGTCGAGTGGAGCGCGCACGCGCTCGATCGCTTCTTCCAGATCAAAGTCACTGCCGGCGAAAAGCGCATAGCCCCCCAGACGCGGTTGCCGGATCAGGATCGCCCACTCAACGAGATCAGTCAGCGCCGACTTCACCGCTGCGGGGCTGTCATTGGGGGAGGAGAGCGCAAGGATGTCATCGGCGGCGGCGAGACCGCTGCCGTTTCGGAAAAACTCGATTAGGGCGATCGTCTTGATGAGCCGAGTGTGCAGCGCCGCGCCACGAACCGCAGCGCGCTCTATCGCCTCCAACGCCAAGGAGAAGCGTCGGCCATCGGCGCCGTCCGTCAGGGCGACGCCGAAATTCGCGATCAGGTAGTCCCAAAGCAGGTTTGGGCCATAGAGCGCGTCTGGCGCTTTCCCATCAACAGTCGCTAGGTGCTCTTGGAATCCCTTGGGCTCGGCTGAGCTGAGGAAGCCGAACACGCTGCGCTCGTTCTGGGCGAACCTCTGTCGGGAGAGTGGGCCGAGGAGCAGGGCGGTGATGGGGTGAAGCGGCCAAACCTCATGCAAAGCCTTGCCGAGCGCTTGAGGGTCCACCGGCCGTCGCAGGGCGATCGCTTCGGCGACCGAGTGCGCCAAACCATCATCACGCCTGTCGTCGTCGCAACGGATGGCCCGCCCAAGCAGGCTGACCGTTTCGTCAGTCGCCGAGAGGAAAGGGATGTCTTTGAAGCGCCCTTGGATCTTGGCCCACTCTTCGCGAGCGTCACGCCCGGCCCGCGCGGCGTACTGCGCGAAGCTCTGATGAAGGACGCCGATGGTGACGAGGCGACCATCGCTGCGATCGCCGCGTTCAGCCAGATCCTGTAGTAAGTGGACGTCACCACCGTCGGCGACCGCGTATTCCAGAAACTTACCTAGTTCGTCGATGATCAGCAGCACGCCGCCGCGCGTCGTCGCGCTTTTGGCGAGGCTATCGACCAAGGCGCGGTCGTCCTTAAATGCAGCCGCCGCCTCGGCCTTAGACCAGCCGAGCGCTTCGCCGGCGGCCAATGCGAGCTCCTCACGCAGGTTCGCGCGCCGGCCGGTGACGGCGACAACCGACCATGGGCCATGCGTTTCAACGAATGCGCGCTCGAAGGCTTGGGTCAGCGCTTGGCCAGCGAGTGAGCGCGCAAGCTGTCTCGCTTCGCAGTCGCCAGCCACAAGGCTGCCGACCAATAGGGCGGCGCTGGACTTACCCCCACCATAGGGGCCCGTCCAAGTAAAGGCGGTCCGGCCAGCCTCCGCAATGGAGGCCGCCATGCCATCCAAGGCCTTTTCGACGCTTGCCTGCAGCACGTAGCCTTCGAGGGGCGGAAAACCCTTGAGGTCGGCGTCGATCCGCGCCGACCTCTGGAAGCGCCCATCGACGCGAACGATGTCGCTTAGGCGGCTCACGCCGTGCCCTTTGGGTGATAGGCTGACCGCAGAAGGCTCATGAGGTCGATATCTTTGATCTTCTGAATTTGCCGAAGGCCGGCGGTGTCGGTGAAGCGCCAGGCCTCATTCGTATAAGCCTCGACACGGGACATGCGTGCGGCGACGTCGTCTTCGCCAAGCTTGAAGATCCTGCCGGGTGAGCCAGGACCGTAGGACGCTTGTTCGACCGAGAGTGTCGGTGAAGCGTGATGTCGCCGTTCCCAGAAGCGGGCCAAGGCATAGGCGAACACGCCGTCAGGCAAGGAGGGTTTGGGCCCTCTGACAAACTCGAAGTACCCTCCCGATCGCGTTTCTCGGATGAGGCCAAGTTCTGCCATCAGCGGCTCGACGGCGTCTTCATTGGCGTCTGTCCGGGAAACGTAGCCTCGCAGCAGAACCTCCACGTCACGCTTCAAGGTGCCGGATGTCGCGCGCCAACCCCTCTTCGCCACGACGGCTTCAAGCTCCGAAACGAGGGTGGCGGCGTCAAACTCCTGCAAATTCAGACCGCTGAACGCGAAGTAGGTCGTCGTCGACGGCAGAGGCTGCCCTGCCAAGTGAGCGTGCAACGCCCAGATTGTCGCCGGCTCTTCCAGATAGGGATCCAATCCCTTGTCGGAGAGTATGAGTTGGCCAAATTCCGTTGGCTTGAGCCGGCCTTGGTATTCCTCTAGAACCCCGGCGCTAAGGGCCCAAAAGCGTATCGACATAGCCATGTTTTTGCCAACGCCGAACCGGCCAATGGCATCGGGTTCTTGAAATGTTCTTGACGGCAGGCCGTCTTCAGCGACGTTGTAGGCCTTCTTGAGCCATAGCAGGCGCAGTGGGAACGTTTCATGCCCCGCGAACGCGCCGCGCGTGTCGGATTCTGTAAAGGCGTCCCTCATACGGGAATGCTACTGGGCGATGCTCCCAGTTGCAACCTCGATCTCGCGAAGCGCCCTCGATAGGGCGAGCGCTGAATTGTCAGCGTCGGCTTCTGTAGAATATCTGTTGAAGCAAATTCGTACTGATGATCGCTTGAGTGACTGAGGTAGTCTCATAGCATCGAGAACTGGGGATGTGGATATTTGGCCTGATGAGCATGCTGAGCCAGTGGATATGGCTACAATCGTTGAAAGCCGCTCGGTTAGTTCCTGAGCGTCGCAGTTGTCGAAGGCAATATTCAAACTTCCAGGCAATCGTCGGTCGTCGGTCCCGATCCGCCGATAGCGGACCTGCAGGGCTTCCAAACCCGCGGTGAAGCGATTTGTGAGGGTGGCAAGACGAAGTGCGTCCTCTTCGCGCTGAGCGAGCGCGAGTCGCGCGGCCACGCCGAAGGCGGCTATCAGGCCCGCCGGTGCAGTTCCAGATCGAAGTCCTTGCTCCTGACCTCCGCCGAAAACGATGGGATCGGGGCGGGTGGGGATCGCAGCCGAAACATAGAGCGCGCCTACGCCTGGCGGCCCATACATCTTGTGAGCCGAGAGGCTCAAGAGGTCGACGTCGAGATCGAACACATCGAGAGCGAGCCGACCGCCAGCTTGGGCGGCGTCGCAGTGGATCATAGCGCCGGCAGCTCGCGCGATTGCGGCCACCTCCTGCACGGGTTGGATAATGCCGCTGACATTGTTGGCGGCCATGACACTGACCAGCAGAACGTCGTCGCCGACCATGTTCCCGAACGCGTCCAAGTCCAGGCGTCCATCTTCACCGACTGGAGCGATGAGGTGCGTGAAGCCCTCCTTCGTCAGCGCCTCAGAGGCTTCCAGGACGGAGGGGTGCTCTATTGCGCTGGTGACGATAGTTCGGCGGGAGCTCTTGTGGCGTGAAGCTCTGGCAAGACCGATAATCGCGATGTTGTTCGCCTCAGTGGCGCCGGAGGTGAAGACGATCTCGCCTGGCGCAGCCCCAATCAACTCAGCCACGGCCTTACGCGCCGTTTCGATAGCCTCGTGGGCCACGGCGCCGGCGGCGTGGGGGGAGTGTGGATTGCCTGGCTGGCCCAGCTGCGTAACTAGAGCGCTTAGCGCCTCCTTGGCGATCGGCGTTGTGGCATGCGCATCCAGGAAAATTCCGGTGGAACTCATTCGACGAAACCCCGGCCGACGCGGAAAACCCATATCTAGGTCGAACGCGCCGGCCGGCCAATGCCATCAGGTCAGTCAATGAACGTGACGGCCTAGGCTTCGCCCTCACTTTCATCGCTTGCGCCGGCAGGCGCGGCTTCGGGCACGAGCGAGGCGACCTCGATCTTTCCCTCAGTGTGCGGGGTCAGCGATTTCAAGAGCTCTTCCTCGCTCACTGAATAGGCCGAGCCCTTCAGCTCCTTATACTGCTTGCGCGCCCGGACGATGGCCTGTTTGCTCGGCGCGGCCAGGTGGACATACAGGAGGTCGCGCAGGAGCTCTGCGTTCTCCTTCGCAGAAATCATCTTGCCGTTGGTTGCATTGAAGACTGAGAGCCAGGGGCCTTCACCAATGCGCCATTTCAGGCCCGCCAAGCGCTTCATTATTTCGGGCCATGCAAGGGCGCCTTGGGAGGCAATCTCCGACACGACCCGCGCGACGGCCTTCTGCACTACCGGCCGCATAAATGGAGATCCGGTAGCCTCTTTGCCCTTGGGGGCGCGGAGATCCTTGGCGCTCGTCTCTGCATCGAGTGGCGTGCGCACATCGCCCGCGGCCTTAATGATGTCGTCGAGTCGAGAGGCGATAACGCTGTAGGAGGCCTCAAGAACCTCATCAGACGGGCGGGCCTGAGGCTTCTTCATTGAGGGGTCAAGGTCAAAGCTCAGCGTGCGCACAATGTCGTAGAGGTTGGCAATTGTGGTGAAGGCCAGCTTGTCGCCTTGAGGGACGTTCCCGGCTGCGAGCTTCAGAACGCCTTCATCGCCAACGCTGGTGAATACCTTCACGACGCCCTTCCGTGAAAGGAACGGGTGCTCCGTGAGGAGCCGTCGGGTCAGAATCGCGGCACCATCGTCTTCGTCAAGCACGATATTCTCTGCATTTGACGTCGCTTTGGCATTTCTATTGATGTTAGTGAATAGGCGTCGGGTGCGGATCTTCCCTTCTGCAGAGTCGAAGTGAGAGACCATGATTACGCAAATATCTTCGCGCCCAAGTTCTGGATTTACTTTAATAGACTCTTTGATCGCCTTCAGTCGGTGCTGACCGTCGAGCGCAAAATACTGCTGGGTTCCGTCAAAAGTCAGGACGCCGAACTGTCGATCAATTCCAGAAAGTACACCGTCGGAATCCTCCATCGACACTTCAAGGTACGATGGCGCCCCGCCCCACGCCGCTACGATCAGGGCGCCGAGAAAACGATGCTCGGAATTCAGAAGATATTTCTTGATTGCCTCTGTTCTATCGCCAAGGCCGCGCTGAATCATTGTATTTAGATCTGAATTGCCTCCCAGCTCGTAGGCAAAATCGACTTGGCGGGCAACCTCTGCATATTTCATAATGCAAATGTAATACTCCCAGTCCCCAACGCTAGCCTTAAATGCTGGTATGAAGGTCTTGTTTGTCATTGTGGCACCTTGAAGGCTGGCATTTCTCTTGTGCGGACTCGTAGGCGCCCGATCTTGTTGAGTGGCGGGGCGAAGAGCCTGATGAGCCGTTTTTCAAGATCGGGAATGGCCGTGCGGTCTTCGACTGGCAGGAACCAGTATTCAAGCGGCCAAAGGGAGAGATACTTCTTCAGCGCTGCTGCGCGGTTCAACTTCGGCGCGTCATCCCAAAGTTGTTCCGGATCGCCCCCGACATGCTTGGCGTAGTCATTTCGGTAGCGGTCTCTAAGCGTTTGCTTGCTAGACCCATCCCCGGCCCGGCCAACGTACATCACCCAAAGTGGCGTATGAGCTGTTTCGGCCGCCAGCGAGAGTTTGAAATGTGAGCGAAATACAAACATGTACAAACCCGACACCGCAGGAATGTGGTTCGTCAGGGTCGGCGTCGCCTTGTAGCTTTCCCAAGGGCCGATACGATCTAGATCACCCTGAATTACGCCACATAGATCGGCATCTAACTGCCAGTTTATTGGAAACTGGATGTTGAGTGCGATTGAGTCTTGATCGCGATGGCGCGCCAATGCCTCTCGAACCACTTGGGCACTCGTCAAATCGCCTCCCCCATCCCCTTACCACAACTAAGCGTTGCCCTGCACTATCGTTACATAGCTTCACCTTGCAAGGCGAAACCGGGCAGGATCGAGCGCAGCTTGAGTTCTGGTGCCTGCGTTGGGTGGTGTAGGCATGGCTCCAGTCATTCCGCGCCACCTAGGTTACGTTGCGGCGTCACGGAGTGCTTCGATCCGTTCGGCGGCAACCGTTTGGACGACGTCCTGCAGCTTCATGATTCGATCGTTCATCCAGGCAAGATGCTCGGCCGAAACCTCGTAGAAGTCGGAATAGCGCGCTTCAACATATGCTCGGCGGATCAAATCGAAGCCTTGGCGCTCGAACTTATTCGAACCGGGCCAAATGCCAACTAGCCGCTGATCCATCGCCTCTGCTCGATCACGCAGAAGGTTCAGCCGATGTGTCTTAGCGCTGTATAGGGTGAGCGTCAGTATCAGGCCATGGTAGGCTCGCTCGGCTGCCTGATGCAGAAGGAAAGCCGCATCGTTTGGCATCTCTCTGGCTTGGGCATCTTGGGCTAGAAGACGAGAGTTTTCCGAACGCACAGACCACTTTTCGAAATAGCTCTTAGTTTCGCGATAGGCGTCCTGCCGCGATAGAGCCTCAGGTCTAACGAACGGCAAACCGTCTTCCTCGAAAAGCGTGATCCCGTCTCTCAGGATGTCCGTAAAGAAGTAGCGGCCGAGGCGGAGTTGCTGGTTCACATCGTCGAGACTGTGGATGATGAAGTTGGGCTGAGTGCGCAGGCGCTCGCCGGAGGCCAGCTCCCTCAAAAGGATTTCGTCCGGTGCGCCCCAGAACTTCTCCAGGTCCGTCAGGTCGTCGTGGTTGACCACGACCAGGATGTCGTAGTCCGAGAAGTATCGGCCCTTGGGATCCTCGACCCAGTCGCCGCGCGCATAGCTTCCGAAGAGGATGATCTTGAGGATTTTGCCGGTCCGGAACCGCGGCATTGTTCGTCGGCTGACGGCCTGCGCGAAGCCGTCGCGGAGGGTCTGGACGACGAAGTCCAGTTCCTTACGTTTGGCGGCGGGCAGGTGGTCGAGCGAGGTCTTCATGGGGCCGTGGTCGTTTGGCGATAAGGCTGGGAGTCTAGGGCGTCGGGCTGGGTTGGCGCCACTGTTCGTTGCATCGGGCGGGCGAATATTCTGTCTATATTCGTTCTATAGGGTGGCGGTGCGCAGGTTGGCGCGCTTGCATGGCTTGCGGCCAGTTCGGCCGCCAGCCCGAGCTCTGCGTGTCGATGCCCGCGCCGGATCTTGCCGCCATCGACCAGGGTGAGGCCAGCGCCCGGGCCGGGCTTGGCCTGCACCACCTGCGCTATGTGCTGGCGGCAGCCGAGCAGGGCGGATTTCGGCGGGCGGCGCGACGGCTGGGTGTCCAGCAGTCGGCCGTGTCGCGCCGCATCCAGGAATTGGAAGGTCGTCTCGGGGCGCCAATCTTCGAACGCGGACCCCAGGGCGTGCGCCTGACGTCGGCCGGCGAGGATTTCGTGCGGGGCGCCCAGGGCGCCGTCGGCGAACTGGACCTGGCCGTCGATCGCGCGACCGAGGCCGCACGCGCCGACCACGCGACCTTGCGCGTCGGCATACTGGCTGGCCTCGGGGGCGGCGTCCTCCAGGATCTCCTTCGCCAGTTGGTGGCGGTCGAACCGGACTTGGCGCTCGACCTGGTCGAGGGCGGCGCCGAGGTTCTGGCGGCTGCGCTGGGTCAGGGGCGGCTCGATCTCGCCTTTCTACTGACCCCGCCCGCCGGCCTGGTGTCGACGCCGGCCTGGCGCGAGCGCCTGGTGATCGCCGTGCCGATCGGCGATCCGATGACCGAGGCCACGTCCCTCTGCTGGTCCGACCTGGCCGGGCGTCGGCTTCTGGTCGTCGAGCCGATCGCCGGCCTTGTTCGAGACCTCGCCGCGCGGCGTCTGGGATCGGCGGCGATGCTTGGCCGGGCGGGCGCGCCGGCCAGCTTGGCGCGGTTGGTGGCGCTGGGCCAAGGTCTTGGCCTCGTCGGCGAGGGGGACGCCTGCCGCGCCACCGGCGTGGTCTACCGGCCGCTGGCCCGGAGCTTCCTGGGCTTTGATGCGGTGTTGGGCCGGCGGCCGGAGAAGCCGGTCGTGCGCCAGCTCCTGGCCCTACTTCCCGGCGTGGCCTAATCGTCGAAGACGATGTCGCGGGTCACCAGGATCGTGAGCGGCAGGCCGGCGCGCAGGGTCAGGGTCGGCTGGACGTCGAGCTGTTTGCGCACCACCTGCTGGCCGGTCTGGTTGACGGTGTCCTGTACGCCCTGGCGCAAGGCCCGGGCGATGTCGCTGTCGTCTTCGGGGCCCAGCGCCGCGCCCACGCCCAACACGCTGGAGAGCAGCGCGGCCTTGCCCATGGCGCCCCAATGGGCGTTGGTCTTGTCGACGAGGCCCGAGCGGCCGGTGGCGTCGGCCCCGATCAGGCGGTCGAGCTGCAGCGACCGGCCGTCGGGGAAGATCACCCGGTCCCAGGCCAGAAGCACCCGCTTCTGGCCGAACGCGACCTGGCTGTCATAGCTCCCGATCAGTTTGGCGCCCTGCGGGATCAGCACGGCCCGCCCGGTCAGGCTGTCATAGACGTTGCGCGTCACCTGCGCCGAGACGGCGCCGGGAAGGTCCGAGCTCACGGCGGTCAGCAGGGCGGCGGGGATGATCGTCTGGGCCAGCAGCACGCGTCGCCCGGCTGGCGGCTGCGGTCGAAAGGCGCTGGTGGTCGGCGCCGCGTTTCGGGCGTCCAGGAAGGCCCGGCGCGCATCGGTGGTCGCGGGCTGGATGAGGGGCGGTATCGACGCCGGGGCTGGGATAGCCGGCGGCGGCATGGGGGCAGGCTGAGTCATGGCCGGCGTCGCGGCTGGGCTGGTGCGGCTGAAGACGGCGCTTGTGCGCGCGGCGACCAGGGCTTGGCGGCTTGCGTCGGCCGTTGGATCAGCGGGGGCCTGGCCGATCGGCGGCGGCGCGATCACCTCGCCGCGCTGCTGCGCCGACAGGATCGGGCGGCCAAGATCGCCGGGCAGCGGCGGGCCGAGCTTGGGCACGTCGGCATAGGTCCTGGGACCGGTGATCACGGCTTGGGGCGCACGCCCGTCGGTCTCGTCGGCCTTGATGACCACCGGCTTCGGCGCACGGGGCTGCAGCGCCAGCGCCAAGGCCGCGCCGATCCCGGCCGCGCCGAGCCCGGCGAGGCCGGCGACCGCCACCCGCGACAAGCGCGCGACCCTGGGCGGGGCGGCGCGCAGGCGCACGGCCGCCTTGGCCGCAGCTTCGGTCGGGTCGGGCCCGCTCATGGCGCGGGGCTCCCGACCCGCTCGATCCGCACCCGCCGCGCCGAGCGCTTGTCGCCGAGCCGAAGCTCGGCCCGGTCGAATAGGCGGTCGACAATGATCTGGCGACCCTTGATGCGGTAGTCGACGAGGCCGGCCTTGCCGGCGGCGTCGAGCAGGAAGAGCGGCGGCAGTTCTCCGGCGCCGATCTGGGCGGGGAACACCAGGTGGACCTTGGCGCCGTCGTCGAACACCTGCTGCGGACGCCAGCCGACCTTGTCGCCGGAGATCCGGTAATCGAAGTTGAGGCGGGCCAGATCGGCGGCAGGCGGCGTCGGCGGGGTTGGTGGTGTCGGTGGTTGTGGCGTGGCCTGGCCGATGGGCTTGGCCAGGGCGATCAATGCGTCCCTGGGATAGGTCCAGGCGACCGAGGCCATGTAGGTGGCCGCCCCGGACCGCAGCTCGAGATAATAGGTCCGGCGGTCGGTGTTGATGACGAGGTTGGTGGCGAGGCCCGCCTGGGTCGGTTTGACCAGGACATGCACGCGCCGGGCTTGCCCCTGGCCGCTCTCGGTGTCGCCGATCACCCAGCGGGCGGTGTCGCCGGCGGCGATCGGACCCGGCCCCGCCAACTGCTCACCGGGCTCGAGCACGATGTCGGTGACCCGGCCCGGCGCGGTGTAGATCTGGTAGAGGCCGCCCTCGCTCCAGGCGAAGCGCTGCATCGCGCCCAGGAAGCTGTCGAGCCGGGGCTGGACGCGGGCGGCGGCGTTGGCTTTGGCGACCGGCGTGGGCGGCCCGGATGACGGGGCCGCCGCAGCGCTGCTGGCGGTGATGAGCGACAGGACCGCGGCGACCGCGGCCCCCCGGACGGCGGCGGTCATGGGGTCATCTCCTTGGACCAGTCGATCGCGTCGACATAGAGGTGGAGGGGGTTGGCCTTTAGTCGGTCGACGTTTTTGGTCGGCCGGTCGACCAGGGTGAGGATCGCCGACCAGCGCTCGGTCGAAGCCAGCGCCCCGTCCTGGTAGTGGCGCTCGGTCCAGGCGATGCGGAAGCTGGTCGGCGAGGCGCGCAGGACGTTGGTGACGTCGACCGACACCTGCTCCTTGCCCACGCGCTCGCGCGGGTCGTTGGTCTTGCCGTATGCGGTCAGGGCCGCCGCGCCTTTGTCGGTGGTGAAGCGGTAGGCCGACAGCCAGTTGTCGGTGACCACCACCGGATCAGACGACACCGACCGAACCTCCTCGATGAAGCGCTCGAGCCGGGCGGCGATCATGAAGTCGCTGGGCTTGAAATCGGCCGTCGCGGGACCCACCGTGCGCGCCTCGCCGAACCGGTCGACCTCCACGACCCAGGGCACGACCTGGCCCCTGGCGCCCTGCCACACCAGCGCGCCCGCCAGGACCGCGATCACCCCGCCCTGCACCAGCGCCACCGCCCAGGCGCGCCGGCCGGTCACGGCTAGGCGCCCTTCGCGGTCGTCCCAGGCCTGCCGCGCCCGGCGGTAAGGTGTGTCGGGCTCGGGCGTGGTCCCGTAGCGGATCTCCGGCCGTCGAAACATCGCTTACTCCTCCGAAAGATCGACCGAGGCGCCGCCGCCGGCTTGGCCGGACGCGGCGGCATGGCCAAGGCTGGTCGCGCCGTGGGCGATGGCCTGGCGCTGCTGCAGGCGCTGGGCCCAGGCCGGTTGGCCTTGCGCCGGCGGCGGGGCCTCGGGGCTTGGCTGCGGCGCGCCCGACGAAGTGTGTTGCTGGCGTGCGGACTCGAACCGTTGACCCAGGGATTGGGCCATGCGGCGCAGGGGGCTGACAGCCGCGCCGCCGGCGGCCTTGGCCACGCCCGCCGCCCCGCCACTCTGGGCCGCCCCGACCGTGGCGCCGGCCAGACTGGCGGCGCCCCGGGCGGTCCC
>NZ_SMZP01000001.1 GCF_013181195.1 Caulobacter sp. RHG1 | reverse complement strand
GCGGCCGCACCGTCGGCGCCGGCGTCGTCGCCAAGATCGTCGAGTAATCGATCGATCCCAGCGACAGCTGAACTAAGCGAAGGCCCCGGAGAGCAATCTCCGGGGCCTTTTGCTATGGGGGTGGTCGAGATGCTCCCCCGCGATGCGGGGGAGCTGTCGCGGAGCGACTGAGGGGGCGAATGCGGCCTCGCTCCAGCTCGCCCCCTCCGGCCCTCTGGGCCACCTCCCCCGCATCGCGGGGGAGGATCCTCGTTTCCTACTTCACCCGGGCAAACCCGAACCGCTGCCCGTCCGCCTCCAGCGTTCCGCGATCCGGCCCGTCGAAGGTCACCACCACATCCTGTTCGACGACGAAGAAGCTCTGCGCCGCCGCCGGGATCAGCTTGAAGACCTGATCCTTGCGGATCTCGATCGTCATCGCCGGGCCGCCGTCGCGGATGTCGAAGGTTCCCAGACCCTGGATCTCGAACTCGCCGGCGAAACCGCGCTGGGCGTCCAGCGGCAGGGTGACGGCCGTGCGGGTGATCGGGCGCTGGTCCGGCCAGCCATAGGCCACGGCGATCCCGCGCAGGATGTCCTTGCCCAGCTGATAGCCCTGGTCGCCATTGGTCAGGATCACCGCGCCGTCGCCGGTCTCGGCGTGGCCGATCAGCGTGGCCTTGTAGCCGGCGTTCGAACCGTCGTGGAAGAAGGCCTGATCGCGGCCCTCGCCGATGATCTTGAAGCCCAGCGCCCAGCCGGCCGGCTCCGGCGTCAGCATGCGTCGCGCGGTCGCCGCCGACAGCACCTTGCCCTGATCCTGGCCCGCCGACCGCTGCAGGTCGATGACGAAGCGCGCCAGGTCGTTGGCGGTCGTCCACAGGCCCGCCGCCGCCAGCTCGGGATAGACGTGCGGCCCGCCGGCGATCGGCTGGCCGGTCCCGTCATGGGCCAGGGCGACGTCGCGGGTCCCGGCCGGCAAGGGCTGGTCATAGGTGCTGCGGCCCATGCCCAGAGGCTGGAGCACCGCCTTGCGGGCGATGGCCGGGAAGGGCGCCCCGGCCGCGTCGATCATCGCCTGCTGGACGATGGTGTAGCCGCCGCCGGAATAGCGGTAGGCCGCGCCCACGGGGGTGTCGACGCGCACGGCCGCACTGTTGGCCGGCGCGACCCCGTCCAGGATCTGCGGGGCGCTGGGCAGCGGCGCGCCCGCGGCATAGCCCGCAAAGCCGTGCACCGTCGTCCCGGCCGTGTGCGACAGCAGCCGGCGAAGCGTGACGGGACTGGCCCGGGTGAAGTCGTTCTCGGGCAGGCGCCAGCTCTTCAGGGCGTCGTTGATCGGCGCCTCCAGCGCCAAGGTTCCGTCCTGGACCAGACGCATGGCGGCGACGGCGGCGACCGGCTTGCTGACCGAGCCGGCCTGGAACAGCGTGTCCGGTCCGACGGCTGCGCCGCCCGGCGTGACCATCCCATAGCCCTTGACCCAGTCCAACTTGCCGCCGCGCACCACGGCGATGGCGACGCCCGGGACGTTCAGGGCGCGCATCGCCTCGTCCAGCCGCCGGGCGGGCGAGGGCGCGCCGGCGACCAGCACGGCGGGGAGCAGGCCGGTTTCGACCGCCTTCTGACGATCGGCGACGGTCTGCGCCTGGACCAGTGACGGCGTCGCCAGCAGCGCGCCCAGCGCCAGGGTCGAAAGCTTCATGCGAGGGTCCTTCCAATTGCACCGAACTTCGCCGTGGGCCTGGCGCCTCGCAACATAAGGTTTGGTAACGTCGCGCACGGCCTGGCTATGTCGGCTGCCGCCTTGACGGCGACGCACGAAAGGCTCAGCACCGACAATGGGTTCTCGGGGGAGACGCGCGTTTGGACTGGCGGCGGAAGATCAGCGGCAATCTGGGCGCGCGCTATGGACTGGCGTTGCTGGCCGCCGGCCTGGCGATCCTGGCGCGGTTTGGCCTGCACGACCTGCTGCCGGCCGGCTTCCCCTATCTGACCTTCTTTCCGGCCGTCGTGGTCTGCGCCTACTATCTGGGCCTACGCCCGGCGATCGTGTGCGCAGGCGTCTGCGGCCTGGCCGCCTGGTACTGGTTCATCCCGCCGTTCGGGGCCTTCGACCTGGGCACGCCGGTGCTGTGGGCGATCGGCTTCTATGCCTTCGTGGTGGCGGTCGACATCTTCTTCATCGACGGCATGCGCAAGGCGCTGGACCAGCTGGAGGGCGAGCGCGAGCGTTATGCCCAGCTGGCCGACAGCCGCGACCTGCTCTATCGCGAACTGCATCACCGGGTGAGTAACAACCTGCAGGTCGCCGGCGCCCTGCTGCGGCTGCAGGGGCAGGGGATTACGGACGTCGACGCCCGCCATGCGCTGGAACAGGCCGGCGAGCGCATCGAGGTGATCGCCAAGATTCAGCGCGAGCTGCACGACCGCACGGGCGATCCGGCCCCGTTCCGCGCCTTCGCCGAGGCCATCCTGTCCAGCGCGGCCTCAGCGGCGGGCGCTCGAGTGTCCCTGACCCTGGACGGCGGCGAGGCCCCGCTGCATTCGGACCAGGCCACCCCGGTGACGCTGGTGATGCTGGAGAGCTTCAACAACGCCCTGGAGCATGGCTTCGGCGAGACGGGTTCTGGCCGGGTGCTGGTCGACCTGGACCAGTCGGGCGAGACCCATGTGCTGACCGTTCGCGACGACGGCGCGGGACCGCCGGCCGGCTTCGATCCGGCGACGTCCAAGAGCCTGGGCCTGCGGATCGTGCGGGCGATGGCCCAGCAGCTGGGCGGCCGGTTCGAGATGGGACGCGAGGACGGCTGGACGGTGTGCCGGCTGAGCTATGTGGGGAAGGTGGAGTAGGGGCTCTAGATGCTCCCCCGTAGTACGGGGGAGCTGTCGCGGAGCGACTGAGGGGGCTAGTGCGGCCTATGTCCAGCTGGCCCCCTCCGGCCCTCTGGGCCACCTCCCCCGCATCGCGGGGGAGGATCTACCTGAACCCTACAGTCGATCCACCGGCGCTCCATGACCCTCGGCCTCGCGCGGCGTGGTCATCCGACCCAGCTTCGGCTTCAGCCACATCTCGAAGTCGTCGACGATCTCGTAGACCACCGGCACCAGCACCAGCGACAGCACGGTCGAGGTGATCAGGCCGCCGATCACGGCCACGGCCATGGGCTGGCGGAATTCCGAGCCGGTGCCGATGCCGAGCGCCGTGGGCAGCATGCCGGCCATCATCGCCAGGGTGGTCATGACGATCGGTCGGGCGCGCTCGTGACAGGCGTCGACGATGGCGTCGCGCTGGCTCATGCCGTCGCGCTCCTGCTCGATGGCGTACTCGACCAGCAGGATCGAGTTCTTGGCCGCCAGCCCCATCAGCATCAGGAAGCCGATCAGCGACGGCATCGACAGCGACTGGCCGGTGACCAGCAGGGCGAAGAACGCGCCGCCGATCGCCAGCGGCAGAGCCGACAGAATGGTGATCGGCTTGAAGAAGCTGCGGAACAGCAGCACCAGCACGCCGAACACCAGGCCCACCGCCGACAGCAGGGCGACGGCGAAGCCGGTGAACAGCTCGACGAACGCCTCCTGGTCGCCGGCCGAGGCGGGGCCGACGCCGGCGGGCAGCTTCTTCATCGTGGGCAGGTTGCCGACGTCGGTCATGGCCTGGCCGAGTTGCGCGCCGTTGTTGAGGTCGGCCTCGATGGTCACCTGCCGCTTGCGGGCGAAGCGGTCGATCTTGGCGGGACCCGCCTGGAACGACAGGTCCGCGACGGTATCCAGTCGGGTCGTGCCGCCGCTGGCGGTCGGCACGCGCAGGGCGCCCAGGGCGTCCAGGTCGCGGCGGCTGTCGGCCGGCAGGCGCACGCGGATCGGGATCCGGCGCTCGCCCTGGGTCATCTTGGCGACGTTGGCGTCGATGTCGCCGACCGTGGCCACGCGGGCGATGGCGGCGATGTCGGCCGAGTTGACGCCCAGGCGCGCCGCCTCGTCGGTCTTGGGCCGGATCAGGATCTCAGGACCGCTGGGCGGCGACGACGGACGCGGATCGGCGACGGTCGACAGCTTCTGCATCTCGCGTTCGATCTGGGCGGCGGTGCGTTCCAGCAGCGGGCCGTCCTCGGCGATCAGGATGGTCTGGACCTCGGACGTGCCCCAGTCGCCCAGCAGGTTGACGCGAGCATCGGGGATGTCGTGCAGGCCGTTGCGGACCTCCTGCTTGATCTCCGTCACCGTCAGGTCGCGATCGCCGTTCAGGACGATGGTGATGGTGGCGTCGCGGATGTCCGTGCCGCTCTGCCCGCCCCAGCCGCTGCCGATGTTCGAGCCGACCTGGGCGAAGACGTGGGCTACTTCCGGGCGTTTGCGGAACATGGTCGTCACCGACTGCACGGTGCGTTCCATGTCGGCCACGGTGGCGCCGGGCGGGCCCTGGACCTTCAGATAGTAGTAGTTGTTGTTGGCCGCCGGCTGGAAGGCGGTGGGCAGGAAGCCCGCCAGCATGATCGAGCCGATGAAGATCACGCCGCCGATGATGCAGGCCAGGATCCGGTGGTCCAGCGACCAGTCCAGCACGTTGCGATAGAAGCCCTTGAATTCCTTCCGCGGGTGCGGGTGCTTCGAGGGCTTCAGGAAGTAGGCGGCCAGCAGCGGCGTCAGCAGGCGCGCCACGACCAGCGAGAACAGCACGGCCACGGCGACCGTCAGGCCGAACTCCTTGAAGAACTGGCCGGGCGTGCCGGGCATGTACGAGACGGGCACGAACACCGCCACGATGGTGAAGGTGGTGGCCACGACCGCCAGGCCGATGGCGTCCGCGCCCTCCATCGCCGCCTGGTACGGCCGCTGGCCGCGGGCGACGCGTTTCTCGATGTTCTCGATCTCGACCACGGCGTCGTCGACCAGGATGCCGATGACCAGGGTCAGGGCCAGCAGGGTCACGACGTTCAGCGAGAAGCCCATCATCGCCATGAAGGCGAAGGTCGGCACCAGCGACACCGGCATGGCGATGGCGGTGATCAGGGTGGCGCGCCACTCGCGCAGGAACAGGAACACCACCAGCGAGGCCAGCAGCATGCCTTCCAGCAGGGTGTGCTCGGTGGCCGCGAAGCTGGCGCGGGTCTCGTCGACGGTCGAGAAGATCTTCACGAACGACACGCCGGCCTGCTTCTCGGCCAGGGCGTCGATGGCCCGCTTGACGTTGTCCTCGACGGCGACGTCGCTGCTGTCGCGGGTCTTCATCACCTGGAAGGCGACGACGGCCTTGCCGTCCAGACGAGCGAAGCCGCGTTGCTCCTCGGCGCCCTGGCCGACCTGGGCGACGTCGGTCAGCTTGACGTAGCGGCCGCCGGCGATGGGGATGGTGATGGCGCGCAGCTGGTCGACCGTGGTCGCCGCGCCCAGCACGCGCAGGGTCTGCTCGCGGCCGCCGATGCTGGCGCGGCCACCGGGGGCGTCGACGCTGAAATTGGCCAGGGCCGTGTTCAGCTGCGGCGCGGTGACCCCAAAGCTGGCCATGCGGTCCGGGTCGAGGATGACGTTGATCTCGCGATCCACGCCGCCGACGCGGGCCACCTGGGCCACGCCCTTTTCGCCCTGCAGGGCGCGGGTGACGGTGTCGTCGATGAACCACGACAGCTCCGACGCGCTCATGTTCGGCGCGGAGACGGCGTAGGTGATGATCGGCGCGCTTGTGATCTCCAGGCGCTGGACGATCGGCTCGTCCACCTCGCGCGGCAGGACGGCGCGGGTCTGGTCGACCTTGGAGCGGACCTCGTCGGTGACCTTCTGCAGGTCCTCGCCGAGGTTGAACTCGATCGTCGTGGTCGAGGCGCCCTGGACCACGGAAGACCGGATGGTCTTGACGTTGGAGATGCTGGCGACCGCGTCCTCGACGGGGCGGGTGACTTGCGTCTCCATCTCGCCCGGCGCCGCGCCGCTCTGGGTGACCGTCACGGTCACGGCGGGGAATTCGACGTTGGGGAACTGCTTGATCGGCAGGCTGAGATAGGCGCCGACGCCGGCGATCATCAGGATGATGAACAGCAGCGCGACCGGGATCGGATTGCGGATCGCCCAGGCGGAGACCATCAGCTGGCCAGTAGAGTGGCCGCCGGGCGGGTTCGTCTTGCCGTCTCCAGACATCAGCGGGCCGCCTGGTTGGCCGGAGCCGGGCGAACGACGTCGCCGTCGCTGACGAAGGACGCGCCGCCCAGGACGATGCGCGTACCCGCCGGCGGGCCCTGGACCAGCTGAGCCCAGCCGCCGCCCTTCTGGCCGATCTTCACGGCGGTCTGGTGGGCGCGATTGTTGCTATCGACGGTCATCACGAACAGGCCGTCGGCCTCGTAGCGGATGGCGGTCTCGGGGATGGCCGTCACCGGCGCGCCCGAGGCGCCGAACACAGCGCGGCCGAAGCCGCCGGGGCGCAGGTCGGGACGCACGGGCAGGCGCACGCGCACCTTGCCCAGGCGGTTGTTGCTGTCGACGCGCGGGCTGATCAGGCGCACCACGCCGGAGATCGACTGGCCGCCGGGCAGGGAGACCTGGGCCGATTGACCCTCGCGGATCCCGGCCAGGGCGGCTTCGTTGACCTCGGCGTCCAGCTCGACCAGGCCGTCGCGGGCGATGGTGAACCACGGGGTCGTGCCGCCGCCGGCGATTTGGCCAGGCTGCACGCCGCGTTGCAGCACCCGGCCGCTGACCGGCGAGGTGATGGTCATGCGCGAGGCGCGGGTGCGCAGCTCACGCAGCGCCGCCTCCTGCGCCTTGGCCTGATAGCGACGGGTCTCGATCTGCTCCTGGCTCAGCACGCCCTGGCCGTCCAGGCCGGAGACGCGCGCGGCCTCGGCCTGCGACTGGGCGGTTACGGCCGCCTGCTGGTCGATCTGGGCGCGCAGCAGGGTGTCGTCCAGCTGGGCCAGCGGCTGGCCGGCGCGGACCCAGTCGCCCTCGTCGGCATAGAGACGCGCGACGCGATAGCCGGTCAGCTCCGAGCCGACGGCGGCTTCCTCGCGCGAGACCAGCAGGCCCGAGGCCTCGACCCCGCCGCCCAGCGGGCGCGTCTCGACGCTGCCGACGCTGACGGTGCGCGCTTGGGACGCGGCGGTCTTGGGGGCTTCCTTGTCCTTCTTGTCGCCACAGGCGGTCAGGCCCACGGCGACGGAAACCAGGGCGGTGGCGATCATCAAGGAGCGGGTCGTCATCGTGTCGGGTCTCATTGGGCGTTGGGCTTTGCGGGGATGGACTCGGGCGACCAACCGCCGCCGAGCGCCTTGTAGGTCTGGACGGCGCGTTGCAGCGCCTGGGTCTGGGCCCCTGTCAGCGCCGTGCGGCTGCTGCGCCAGGACTGCTCGGCCTGCAGGGCCGTGGTCAGGTCGGTCAGGCCGGCGGCGTAGCCCTTGCGGCTGGCCTCGTAGGCCGAGGCGGCGCTGCGCTCGCCGGCGGTCAGCAGCACGACGCGGCGCTGGTCGGCGTCCTGCTGCACCAGGGCGTTCTCGGTTTCGCCGAACGCCTTCTGCACGGTCTGCTCATAGGTGATGGCGGCCTGCTCGACGCGGGCGCCCTGGGCCTTGATGTCGGACATCAGCTTGGGGATGTTCAGCAGCGGCAACGAGAGATTGCCGCCCAGGCTCCAGGCCGAGCTGGTGGTCGACACCGTCTGGCCCGGCGACAGGAAGCTGGGGCTGATCTGCTTGGTGATGCCGATGCTGGGCGTCATGGTCAGGGTCGGAAACAGCGCCAGCTCGTTGACGTTCAGATTGCCCGAGGCCGAGGCCAGGCGGGCGGCGGCCTCGCGCACGTCGGGGCGGCGGGCCAGCAAGGCGCCGGGCGCGGCGGCTGGGACCGGCGGGGCTTGGGCCAGCACCGGCTCGACCGGCAGGCTGGCCAGTGGGTCCACGCCCTTGCCGACCAGGATCAACAGGCTGCGGCGCGAGGCCTGAAGCTCGGCTTCCAGCTGGGCGACCTGGGCCTGAGCCTGCGCCAGATCGGCGGCGGTGCGCTCGCCTTCGGACGTCGCCGACAGGCCGCGGCGGCCCTTCTCGGCCGAAACATCGTACAGGCTCTGAGAGATGCGGGCGTTCTGGCGAGCGTCTTCCAGCTGCACGGCATAGCCGCGGGCCTCGAAATAGGACTGGGCGACATTGGCGGCCAGGGCCGCGCGAGCGCCCTCATAGGCGAAGCGGGCGGCGGCCAGGTCGTTGTCGACCACGCGGCGGGCGGCGCGGCGGCGGCCGATCAGGTCCAGCTCCCACGAGACGTCGAAATTGGCCGCATAGGTCTTGGTCACCCCGCCCAGGGTGAAGGCGCCCGAACCGCTCTGATCGATGATGTCGGTCTTGGTGCGCGAGGCCGAGCCGACCACCGGGGTCTGCGGGATATAGAGCTCGCGGATCTGGCCCTGACGCACGGCGCGGGCCTCGTCCAGCTTGGCGGCGGCCAGGCGGGCGTCGGGGCTGTTGGCCAGGGCGGTCGTAACCAGCTCGTTCAGCACCGGGTCGTCGAAGGTCGTCCACCACTGATCCAGGGCCTGGGTCGCCAGCGGCGAGCCTGCGGGCACCTCGTAGGCGGCAGGCAGGCGCGCATCGACCTTGGGCGCGGGCGTGGCGCAGGCCCCCAGCAGAAGAGCCAGCCCCGAGACGGCCAGCAGCGGAGAAGCGCCGGTCTTGGCGAGACGCATGAATTCAAAACCCGGTTAGTGCGGTTCGCTGGCGCGCCTTGGGCGACCAACGTTTTCAATTAGGCGAGGCTGGGGCCGTGGGAAACCCCTCATGCGCAGGCTTTGGCGAAGCTTATGTTGCAGCGCACTCAGTTCTAAGCCGTCGCGGCGCCCATACTTGTCAGCAGGGTGTCGCGCCAGATCCACGGCTGAGGCCTGTCCCGACAGCGGTTGACGTCGCGGCAAAACATACCGCATCATCGAAACATCTGTTCGGCTCTGAAGGTCGAGCAAGGTCCCGCCGTTGGCGGCGAGGTCAGTAAGCGTTGCTTTTCAAGTGTCCGGCCCGGTGGAGACCAAGGCTTGTCGACCCAAGAAGGCGCATCACCGAGTTTCGAAAACGAACGCTCAGAGCGGCGTGTCGGCCTGGCTGACCGCGTGATGCTCCGTGTCCGGATTGGTCGCGCCTGCCAGGGGAAGGCGCCGCCCGACTGAACGAATGCTCCGGCCCCGCGAAGACGGGCGCCGGTCAAAAAACAAACGAGGGAGGGAATTGCAGATGAACCGAACCAGCTTCCTGCGCGGGGGCTCCAGCCTCGCCTTGGCGATCGCGCTGACCAGCGGCGTGGCGCACGCCCAGCAGAGATCGAACGAAAGCTCGACCCAGGTCGATGAGGTGATCGTCACCGGCTCGTTCATCCGGGGCACCCCCGAGGACGCGGCCCTGCCCGTGGAGGTGATCGGGGCCGAAGAGCTGCAGAAGCGCGGTTCGCCCTCGACCGTGGAACTGCTGAAGGCCCTCTCGGTCTCGAACGGGGTTCTGGGCGACACCAACCAGTTCGATAGCCGCGCCCAGGGCTCGGAAGGCTCGGGCTCGGTCAATCTGCGCGGCCTGGGCTCGCAGCGCACCCTGGTGTTGATGAACGGCCGGCGCCTGGCGATCAACCCGTTCGGCCAGGCTGGGGCCGGTATCGTCGACACCAACATCATCCCCGCCGCCGCCATCGGCCGGCTGGAAGTGCTGAAGGACGGCGCGGCCGCCACCTACGGCTCGGACGCCATCGCCGGCGTCGTCAACTTCATCACCAAGAAGAACGTCAACGGGCTGGAGGTCGCCGGCGACTACCGCCACATCAAGGGCTCGGACGGCGACTACGGCCTCAACGCCACCTGGGGCAAGACCTGGGACAACGGCAACATCCTGGTCAGCGCCGGCTGGCAGCACCGCTCCAAGCTGTCGATCGCCGAGCGCGACTGGGCCAACACGCCGTACCTGACCAATCCGGAAGCCGGCTGGTCGGCGGCGGGCAATCCTTCGTCCTTCATTCCCCTGGCCAGCACCACCAGCGGCATGCGCGACCCGGCCTGCGCGGGCCTGGGCGGCTATCCGGGCTTCAGCGGCCTGACCCCGGTCTGCTACTGGCACTACACGCCGTTCGACAATCTGGTCGAAAAGTCCGACGCCGTGCAGATCTACGGCGAGATCAACGCCGACCTGTCGGCCAAGACCAAGTTCCACGTCGAGGTGCTGTACGCCCATACCGACGTGCCCGAGTGGAACACCTCGCCGTCCTATGCGGCCCTGGCCGTGCCGACGGCGGAAGTCGCGCCGGCCGCCGCCCTGGCCGGTCGTTATTTCGTGCCGGCCAGCAATCCCGGCCTGATCGCCTTCATGGCCGCCAATCCGACGGTGCAGCTGACCAACCTTGTCACCGGCGCCACCTCGACCTCGCCCAGCGCGATCTTCGCCGGCGGGGCGCTGAACGTCGCCAACCGGCCGTTCGGCATCGGCGGCAATCCCAAGTTCGGCTACGGCCCCTCGATCGGCGCGCGGGCGTTCGACGCCTTCCGCGTGTCGGCCGACCTGAAGGGCGAGTTCGACAACGGCATCGGCTGGGAAATGGCCCTGACCTACAGCCAGGAGGTCGGTATCCGCACGGGCTACGACACTCTGGTCAACCGGTTCGCCCTGGCCCTGCAGGGGCTGGGCGGTCCCAACTGCGACACCAATCCCTCGATGCCCGGCATCCAGGGCACGCCCGGCCAGGGCGGGTGCATGTATTACAACCCCTTCTCCAGCGCGATCCCCAGCAACGCCATCTCCGGCGTGGCCAATCCGGGCTTCAATTCGGCACTGGCCAACAACAAGGACCTGGTCGACTGGTTCTTCAAGAAGCTGTCGACCAAGCAGTCCTCGCGCCTGTTCGTCGGCGAGGCGGTGCTGAACGGCAAGACCAATATCAGCCTGCCGGGCGGCGACATCGCCTGGGCGGCCGGCGCGCAGTACCGCCGCAGCTTCTTCAAGGCCGACTACAACGACATCAGCAACGCCCTGATCAATCCGTGCGTCAACACGCCGGACTTCGGGGTGACCACCTGCACCGGGTCGGCCCGCAACGGCCCGTTCATGTTCTTAGGCGTGGGCACGCCGTCGGATAACCAGAGCGACGTGATCGCCGGCTTCGGCGAACTGTCGCTGCCGATCACCGAGACCGTCCAGGCCCAGCTGGCCGCGCGCTACGAGACCTATGGCGGCGCGATCGGCTCGACCTTCAATCCCAAGGCCTCGATCCGTTGGCAGGCCACGCCGTGGATGGCCCTGCGCGCCTCGGCCGGCTCGACCTTCCGCGGTCCGCCGGACCCGCTGACCACCACCACCTCGGTGACCTCGCTGCAGGGCATCCTGGGCGTGTTCCGCGCCGTCGACATCTTCAGCAATCCGAACCTGAAGCCGGAAAAGGCCAAGACCTATAACTTCGGCCTGCTGTTCAACGTCGGCGACTTCAAGGGTAGCGTCGACTACTTCATGTTCGACTTCGACAATCCGATCGTCGCCGAACCGGTCGCGGGCATCACCAATGCGCTGTATCCGAACGGCGCGGCGGGCGCGAACAACTGCGCCAATCCGGCCTATGCGGCCCTGGTGGCGCGCTTCACCTTCAACGGGGCCTGCGCTACGCCGACCACCAGCATCGCGCGGCTGAAGACCTTCTATGTCAACGGTGCGAGCGTGAAGAACTCGGGCTTCGACTTCAACGCCGAGTACCGTTTCCGCGGCGTGATGGGCGGCGACCTGACCCTGGGCGGCACCGCCACCTACGTCCAGAAGTACGAGGTCGGCGAAAGCCAGGTCGAGGGGATCACGGTCGAGAAGGCCTTCGATGCGGTCGGTCTGCTGAACTATCAGACCACCGTCGTGCCGATCCCGCAGTGGAAGGGCGACGTCTTCGCCGAGTGGAACACCGGGCCGCACAACCTGCGCCTCTCGGTCCACTATATCGACGGCTATACCGACCAGCGCATCGCGCCGTTCGCGACCAACGCCTACAAGGACACCACGGGCGCGGGCGTGACGATCAGCGCCGGCAAGCAGATCAAGGCCCAGGTGCTGACCAACCTGGCCTACCGCGTCTTCCTGCCCTGGGACACGACGGCGACCGTGGCGATCACCAACCTGTTCGACAAGGACCCGTCCTACGCGCGGCTGGACCTCGGCTACGACCCGTTCACCGGGGACCCGCTGGGCCGGACGTACAAGTTTGGTCTGCGGAAGAAGTTTTAGGCGCCTGCCCCCATCCGTTTCCCAGGCGAAGGCCGGGGCCCAGATGGAGGGGCGCTGGGGCGGGTTCTATGAACTCGGAGTTCATCCAACTCGCCCCAGCGCCTTGAGATCTGGGTCCCGGCTTTCGCCGGGAAGATCGGACTTGAGTTACAGCGTCGCCATGTCGATCACGAACCGATAGCGCACGTCGCTCTTCTGCATGCGCTTGTAGGCGTCGTTGATCTGGTCGATCGAGATGGTCTCGATGTCGGCGACGATGTTGTGCTCGCCGCAGAAGTCTAGCATCTCCTGGGTCTCCTTGATCGAGCCGATCATCGAGCCAGCCAGGGTGCGGCGACCGGGGATCAGGGCGAAGGCGTTCAGCGACACCGACTCCTCGGGCGCCCCGACCAGCACCATCGCGCCGTCCACCTTCAGCAGGCCCAGATACGCGCCCCAATCTAGGCCGGCCGAGACCGTGCAGATCAGCAGGTCGAATTCACCGGCCAGGGTCTTGAAGGTCTCGGGGTTGCTGGTGGCGTAGTAGTGGGCCGCGCCCATCTTCAGTCCGTCGTCCTGCTTGGACAGGGTCTGGCTCAGCACCGTGACTTCCGCGCCCATGGCGTGGGCCAGCTTGACGCCCATGTGGCCAAGACCGCCCATGCCCAGGATGGCGACCTTCTTGCCGGGACTGGCGTTCCAGTGGCGCAGCGGCGAGTACAGGGTGATGCCGGCGCACAGCAGCGGGGCGGCGGCGTCCAGGGCCAGGTTGTCGGGGATCGACAGGACATAGCCTTCCTTGACCACCATGTGGTCGGAATAGCCGCCATAGGTGGGCAGGTCCGAACCCGGCTGCGGGTTGGAATAGGTCTGGATCAGGCCGGGCATGTACTGCTCGCGGTCCAGGTCGCGCGTGGCGCAGCCGATGCAGCTGTCGACGAAGCAGCCGACGCCGACCCGGTCGCCTTCCTTGAACTTGGTGACGGCAGAGCCGACGGCGGTGACCACGCCGCTGATCTCGTGGCCGGGCACCAGCGGATAGATGCTCATGCCCCAGCCGTTGTCGACCATGTGCAGGTCCGAGTGGCAGACGCCGCAGTGCTTGATGGCGATGACGACGTCGTCGGCGTTGGGTTCGCGACGGTCGAAGGTGAAGGGCGCGAGCGGCGCGCCGGCGGCTTGCGCCGCATAGCCTTTGGCAGTGGCCATCGGGATGTTCCTTGGATTGGGGAGCGATCGGGGAGGATCGAACGTCGCCAGGATTGCCACGGCAACGCGGGCGAGCGTGATCCCGATCCTGCAAGTCTCTTGCACGATCCTGCAAACGGGGTTCCTTCGGGTTTCGTCCGGCGGTGCGCGGGTCTAGAACGATGTGATCCCGAAAGCCTGGAAAAACCAAGCCTTTGACCAGTTCCGCCACCGCCGCCGCCTATGCCGAGATCGCCGACCTGATCACCCGTTACGCCAGGGATGAGGCGACCGACTCCGCGATCGATGGTCTGTTCGTCATCAAGCGTTCGTCGCCCACCATGCCGCTGCACTGCCATCAGTGGCCGTCGTTCTGGCTGGTGGCGCAGGGGCGAAAGTGCGTGAAGGTCGGCGACGAGGAGCTGCATTACGGCGTGGGCGACTGCCTGCTGGTGGCGCTGGACATGCCCGTGACCTCGCGCATCACCCACGCGACCGAAGCCGAGCCGCATCTTTGCGTGGGCGTGGCGATCAATCCCGCCCGCCTGGCCGACCTGATGGGGCGCCTGCCTGAAGCCGCCAGCGCCGCGCCGGATGGCGTGCGCGGCGTGGCGGTCAATCCGGCCTCGCCGGAGCTGCTGGACGCCACCCTGCGCCTGTTGCGGCTGCTGGACCGTCCCCAGGACGTGGCGGCCGTGGCCCCGCTGGTCGAGGAGGAGATCCTCTACCGCCTGCTCAGCGGTCCCCACGGCGCGCGCCTGCTGCACATCGCCGGGGCCGAGGGCCAGGGACGCCGCGTGACCCGCGCCGTGGCCTGGCTGCGCGAGCATTTCGCCCAGCCGCTGCGCATCGAGGCGCTGGCCGAGCAGGTGGGGATGAGCGAGAGCTCGCTGCACCACCACTTCAAGGCTGTCACCAACATGACGCCGATGCAGTACCAGAAGCAGCTGCGGCTCTATGAAGCCCGCCGCCTGATGCTGGCGGGCCTGGACGTCGGCGCGGCCGGTTTCGAGGTCGGCTATCAGAGCCCTTCGCAGTTCAGCCGCGAATATCGTCGTCTGTACGGCCAGCCGCCGGCCAAGGACATCGAAGCGATGCGGACGCCGATGGCGGCGGAGTGAGGGTCGCGAAGCGCCCCCTCCGTCTCGTCGCGTATCCGCGCCGATCCACCTCCCCCGCAGGCGGGGGAGGATGAAGCCGTGTTTTCCTCACCCGTGAAACGGGGGAGGTGGCGCGCGGCGAAGCCGCGTGACGGAGGGGGCGCTTAGGCTAGAGGAAGTCCAGCATGCTCGGCGGTCCCGCCAGTGCGCCGTTGGCGTTGAACAGTTCGGCCAGCTTGTCGCTGGCGGTCTGCAACTCGACCATCTTGGAATAGAGGGCCGGGGTCCAGCCGGTGGCGTCGCGTTCTTCCACCGTCATGCCGGCGTAGCGGGTGATCATCGCCATGCCGAAACCTGCTGAACCCTCGTCGCTCGAGGATTGATAGCCGGCCTTGATCGCGGCGCTGTCGCGCCGACGGATCTCGGCCTTGGCCTTGTTGATCTCGTGGCCGGAGAACTGCTCGTCCTTGTTCAGGGCGATGGCCGACAGCGAGCGGTCGTCGAAGCGGCGGAAATCGATCTCGCCGCTGTCGGCGTCGGTGGCCATGCCGGGCGAGACTGCCAGTTCGTACTGCTTGTCCAGGGCCGCCCGGACGTCCGTGGCGACCTTGCCGAACTCGCGGGTCTTGGCGCCGGCCACGGCGCTGCCGGTCTCGGACATGTAGGCCGCGACCGTGTCATTGGCGATGCCGGCGGGAGCGATGCCCGGGCGGGCGATGGCTTGCTTGCGGCCCTCGACTAGGGCTTCGCGCTGCTGGCTCCAGGCGGCGGTCTCCTTCTCCTCGGGGCCGGCGGCGTCCAGGCGATTGAGGGCGGTCTGGTAGAGGCTGGCATAGTCGCCGGTCAGACGGGCCTGAGCCGCGGGGGCGGCCAGGGTCTGGTCGGCCTGGCTCTTCAGGGCCAGGCTGGCGACGACCTGCTGCTCCATCGGAAATGCGCCGCCCTTGTTGGAGGCGACGGCGTACAGCGTGCGGCGATCCAGGCTGGTCAAGTCGATCGATGGGTCGCCGCCCTTCAGGGCGTCCTTGGTCCCGGCAGCCTTCAGGCGCGCGGTGATCTGGGCCTTGGCCTCGGAGACGACGGTCTCGATGGTGCGGGAGTCGGTCTGGGCCTTCAGCGCCGCCTGGGCCGCGGCCGACAGGGTGACGTTGACCGCCGGCGTGTTGATGGTCGGGCTCTGGTCGCGCGGCGCGCCGTAGCCGGTCGCCTGGTTGGCGCGCTGCGTGGCGGTCTGCCCCGCGGTCAGGCCGGGGGCGTAGGTCGACGAATAGGGATTGATCGTCGTCATGACGCAGGGACTCGAAGCGAATCAGACCCTTACACCGTAGCAGCCGACGATCGCCTTGGGCGCCCTATGGTTAATAGGTCGCAACCTTTGGGCTAGTTCAGCACGCCCGTCAGCAGCGGCTTGGCGAACAGTTCGGCCGCCTCGTCCTGCTGCAGGCCCGGGACCCAGGCGCCCAGCGAGGCCGCCGCGTTCAGCATCGAATTGATCATGTGGGCGGCGATGCTGGGGTCGATCGGGCGGATGGAGCCGTCGGCGATCCCGTCCGAGATGATCGAGGCGAAGCGCTGCCAGCCACGCATGTAGCCGTCGGCCATCTCGCTGCGCAACGGTTCGGGCAGGGCGCCCAGCGACGAGGCGCGCAGCAGCGGTCCGTGCTCGGACAGCTGGTAGCTGCTCAGGCCGGCGGCGGTCGAGACCAGCTGCGTCCAGCAGTCGGCGTCGAGGTCACGCGCGTCCAGCTGCGAGCGGCGGGTGACGGTGAAGGTGCGCTCGAAGCACTCGGCGACCAGGGCGTCCTTGTCCTCGTGGTGGTGGTAGAACGAGCCCTTGGTGACGTTCAGGGCGGCCGAGATCTCCTCGACCGACGCGCCGCGATAGCCGCGCTGATTGATCAGGCGGGTGGCGGCGACCAAGAAGGTCTCGCGGCCGTCCAGCCCCTCGGGCGCCGATCCTTTCTGGGCTTGCGGGGTCGGATCGGGCAGGGCCTGCGGGGCCCAGGTCCGGCCCGTGGCGTGCAGGCCGTTCAGCAGGATGTCGCCCATGCGGTCGCGCACCCGGCCATAGTCCTCGACGTCGTAGCGGCGCAGCCAGCGGCCCGACCAGAACACCTGCTCCATCAGGAGGTGGGCGCGCGCCGTGCGCTGACGCTTGTCCAGGTGGCCCAGCGACGGGTCGTCGAAGAAGGCCCGCACGCGCCGGAACAGATCGGTGAACGCGCCGCCGACGGACTCGCGCAGCGGTTCCTTCAGCGCCTTGACCTCGGCGAAGCTGGTGAGCGGCGTGGCCTCGCCCAGGCGGACGCGGCGGTTGAGGTCGAGATAGAGGTCCAGGAACTTCAGGATGCGCGCGGCGGGCGTGCCCTGCGCCGCGGCCTCGTCGACCATGGCCTCGAAGCGCTCCAGCCCGCGCATGAAGCAGGCGGCGGCCAGGTCGTCCTTCTTGCGATAATAGTAGGTGACGCTGGTGGTGTTCAGGCCCACGGCAGCGGCGACGTCGGCCAGGGTCATGCCGCGCACGCCCTGGCGGTTCAGGATCCCCGTGGCCGCGGCCAGGATGGTCTCCTTCTTGCGGGCGTAACGCGCCGTGGCCGCACCCGCGATCCGACCGTCATCCATCGAACAGAACCCCTGCGGCGCCCGTCGCGCCAATTGGCCGAACGCTCATACCCGATTTAGGCTTTTCGAGGGGCGGCCGAAAGACTCCGCTCTCCAAAATCCTCTTTCCCTACGGCGCGGGATGTTTGGCCATTTCGGCCTCGACGATGGCCAGGAAGCGCTGGCCCAGCTCGCCGCCGGTCGCGGTCTCGACGGCCTCCAGCACGACGATGTCCGAGGTCAGCAGGTCCTGGGTCAGGCCCTCGGCCGGGACCAGGGTCGCGCCGCCCTTGTGATACTCGATCGGCGCCAGGCTGATGTAGCCGTAGTTGCGGGCGTGATGGACCAGCTCGTTCTGGTTCAGGAACAGGGTCAACTGGTCCATGAAGCTGTCATTGACCGCCGTCAGGGTCAGCTTGCCTTCGCCGGGCGCGGCCAGGGGCTGGGGCGTCACGGCCGGGGTCTTCCAGGCGCGCGGCGGGCGGCGCAGGTTCAGCAGGGCCGACAGGTCGCGGTCCGGACCGATCTCGTCAGGCCCCGTCGCCACGCTCCAGGTCAGCTTGGGGATCGACGGGTCCTGGCGGCGCAGGGCGTCGGTCACGGCCTCGCCGGCCAGGGCCACGCCCAGCTGGTTCCAGTGGATGCCGTTGCGGGGGAAGAGCTCGTACTCGACCTTGCCGCGGTGGGATTCCAGCACCGCGCGGGCGTCGACCCAGTGGACGCCGGCCGCATCGAACGCGCTGCGGGCGGCCGGATAGAGGACGTCGCGCTTGGCGGCCGGGCAGGGATAGCTGGCCGGGACCAGGTCGGGCAGCCAGGTCGTCTTCACCGGCGACAGCACATAGACGAACTTCTGCCCGCGGCTGGCGAACCAGTCCTGGGCCTTGCGTACGCGGGCGGCGAAGGCGGGCAGGCTGGCGGGATTGACCGGCGCGATCAGTCCGCAATGGGCCAGGATGTAACTCTCTTCGAACAGTGCGCCCTTGCGGCCGCGGATGATCGAGCCGGACGCCATGTAGGACGTGCCGAAGGTGTTCCACTGCCACTGGTTATAGGCGCGCACGATCTGCGGCCGCGGCGGCAGGCTGGCGGCGACATTGGCTTCGGTCGCCTTCTGGTATTCGCCGCTCCACAGCGACGCCAGCGACAGGGGCGGGCGCTCGGGCGGCAGTTGCATGCCCTGCAGCGGCGCCGGCTCGGGCAGGCGCTTCTTGATCAGGGGCGAGGCGCCCATGAGGCCCAGGCCGGCTGCGACCGACAGGGCCAGGATCCTCGGTGTCCAGGTGAGCAGCGTGCGCATGGTCAGAACCGGAAATAGAGGAAGGGATTGAACGTCGTCGTCAGCGCCTTGGCGATGGCCAGGCCGCCGACGGCGACGATGAAGACGGCGGCGCCGGCGCGGGCGGCGGGGCGGGCGGCGCCGGCTGTGACGAGGCGGCGGACCAGCGGCGTGGCGGCGATCAGCGCGCCGCCCAGGCCGATGACGATGGCGGCTAGCTCATGGCTGCGCAAGGCGACGAAGCGGCCCTCCAGCCCTGGCGAGGCCATGGCGCTCAGCATCGCGCCCAGCTGGGGCAGGTCGTGGGCGCGGAAGATGGTCCAGCCGATGGCGACCAGAAACAGCACCCCGGCCGCGCGCAGCGGCGAGGGCAGTTTCTCGCTCCACTTCCACCAGCTCTGGCGGTCCAGCACCATGAACGCCCCGTGCCAGGCGCCCCACAGCACGAAGGTCCAGGCCGCCCCGTGCCACAGGCCTGACAGGAGGAAGCACAGCCACAGGTTCAGATAGGTCCGCGCCTGGCCGTGCCGGTTGCCGCCCAGCGGGATGTACAGATAGCTGCGGATCCAGGTGGTCAGCGAGATGTGCCAGCGCTTCCAGAACTCGGTGAAGCTGACCGCGCCATAGGGGTGGGCGAAGTTCTCCCGCAGCTTGAAGCCGAACATCCGGGCCAGGCCCAGGGCCATGTCCGAATAGCCGGCGAAGTCGAAATAGATCTGGGCGGTGAAGGCGATCACCCCGATCCAGGCGCCGGCAAAGCCCGGCGTGGCCCCGGCCGGATCGAAGGCGCGGTCCACCACCTGGGCGCAGACGTCGGCGATCAGCACCTTGCGGGCCAGGCCCCACAGGAAGCGCAGGAAGCCCCAGGTCCGGTCGTCCCAGACCTCGGTCTTGGCGTCCTGGCGGTTGCGCAGGGCGTCGTCGATCTCGTGATACTTGATGATCGGGCCGGCCAGCACCTTGGGGAAGAAGAACACGAACAGCAGGTAGTCGCGCAGGGACCGGGCGGTGCGGCTTTCGCCCCGGCGCAGGTCGACCAGATAGGTGATCTTCTCGAAGACGATGAACGACACGCCCAGCGGCAGGGCTAGGTTCAGGTGGGGCAGGGGGCCCAGTACCGGTTCGACCGTGCCGATGAAGAAGTTGGCGTACTTGTAGACGAACAGCAGCAGCAGGTTGGCCGACACGCCCAGCGCCAGCCAGCGGCCGCCCTCGGGGCCAGGCTTCACCACCTTGGGGCCCAGCAGGTAGTCGAACAGCGCCGAGGCCAGCACCACCAGCACCGCGGCCGGCTCGCCCCAGGCATAGAACAGCACGCTGGCGACCAGCAGCGCCGTGTTCTTCAGGACCTTCGGCGCCAGGAAGTACAGCAGCAGCGCCGGCGGCAGTACGAAGAACAGAAACAGCGGCGACGAGAACAGCATACTTCCCCCAAGGCGACGCGCGGTCAGCCTCAACCTGGGCAGGAGGGTTAGCGAGCTTGCCGCCGTTTGAACAGAGGCGTGACCCCGGACGGGTCAGCCGCGTCGATTTCACCGTTCCGGGTAATAAGCGGTTTGACCTTCGCGACGCCTCGGCGGCGTGGTGGCCGCCTCGTAGAGCGTGGAGAGGGCGAGATGGAACGCAGGACCGCATTGATGGCGCTGGCCGCCGCGCCGCTGGGGCTGGCGGCGAGCAAGGTCCAGGCGGTCGTCGCGCCGCCGGGGACGCTGCGGATCAACGGCGCGGACTTGGCCTGCTCGATCACCGGGCCGGAGGACGCCCCGCCGCTGATCGTGCTGCACGGCGGGCGAGGTTTCGGCACGCACGGCGGGGTGTTCGCGGCCTTCAAGCCGCTGGCCGACCAATATCGGGTGATTGGCTTCGACATGCGCGGCCACGGCAAGTCCAGCGTCACGGGGCCGTTCACCTTCGACCAGATGTGCGATGACATCGAACAGCTGCGGCTGACGCAAGGCGGCAGCCGCAAGCTGGTCCTGCACGGCGGCTCGTTCGGCGGCTTCATCGCCCTGGCCTATGCCATGCGCTACCCCGATAGCCTCTCGCACCTGATCCTGCGCGGCACGGCGCCGTCCTATCGCCAGGAGGAGGCGGCGATCGCCAATTTCGAGGCCCGGCGAGCGGCCAAGGCGCCGATGGCCACACGCGAGATGCTGGACAAGCTGTTCAGTCCCAACATCGTCGACGACGAGGAATTCCGGCTGATCATGTTCGCCCTGGCGCCGATGTACCTGCCGGACGGCGAGGCGCCCGACTACAACCGGATCCTGGCCAATTCCCGGCGCGTGGCCTATCGCGCCAAGGTCCACAACGACCTCTATCGGCCCGAGGTCTGGCGCGCGTTCGACGTCACCGAAAGGCTGAAGGACATCAAGGTCCCGACCCTGGTGATCTGCGGCGCCGACGACTGGATCTGCGATCCCGTCCACTCACGGGTCATGGCCGAGCGCATCCCGAAGTCGAAGCTGGTGGTGCTGCCGGGCGTTGATCACGGCGTGCCCGCCGAGATTCTGGAGCGTGAGTCGCGGCTCTTCCTGCAGCAGACCTCAGTATAAGCCGTTGTCGCAAAGGCTTGTTTCGATCTTTCCGAGAACTGTGCCTAGATAGCCGCATCGGGGCGGGCGTTTCTTCTTGCATGGAGCGCGTTCGCGAAAATGGCAGTTGTTGAAGGTGGATCGGCGTCGACCGGTCTTGTGGCGCGGATCAAGGGCATCCTTCTTTCGCCCTCCGCCGAATGGGAACGGATCGAACGGGAGCCCGCCACGATCGGCGGCCTGTTCACGGGCTATGTCTGCATCCTGGCGGCGATCCCGGCGGTGGCCGGCCTGATCGGCGGCCAGCTGTTCGGCGTCGGCATTCCGGGGCTGTCGGTCAAGCCGGGCCTGGGCCTGGGCATCGCCGGCGCGGTCATGGGCTATCTCGGCGCGCTGCTGATGGTCGCCATCCTGGGCTTCATCATTGACGCCCTGGCTCCCAGCTTCGGGGCCGAGAAGAACCGCGTCCAGGCCTTCAAGGTCGCCGCCTATTCCGGCACGGCCGGCTGGGTGGCGGGCGTGCTGCAGATCATGCCGGCGCTGGGCATCGTCGTCCTGCTGGCCAGCCTGTACGGCTGCTACCTGCTTTATCTGGGCCTGCCCCGCGTGATGAAGGCCCCGGCCGAGAAGGCCACCGGCTATGCGGTGGTCACGATCCTGGCGGCCATCGTCGTCTCGATCGTCATCGGGGTGATCACCACCACGGTGATCGGCATGGCCGGCCTGGGCGCCGGTCTCGCCGGCGGCGGCCTGGCGGGCGTGGCCGCGGGCAATGCCGCGGGCGCCTCCGGCACGGTCGAGATCAACGGCCAGAAGGTCGATCTGGGCCAGATGCAGGCCGCCGCCAACCGCGCCGAGCAATTGTCCAAGCAGCCTCAGAAGCCGGTGGCGGTCGACGCCCTCAAGGCCCTGATCCCCGGTGACATGGCCGGCTATACGCGGGCCAATCTCGAGACCAGCTCGACCGGCTCGGGCGACGTCCAGATCGGCGTGGCCAAGGCCGACTACCGGAAGGGCGACTCCTCGTTCCAGCTGGCGGTCACCGACCTTGGTCCCATGGGCGCGATGGCGGCCCTGGCCTCGGGCATGGGCGCGCAGCAGACCCGCGAGACCGACGAAGGCTACGAGAAGGTCTCCACGGTCGATGGACGGCTGGTGTCCGAGGAATGGAACCGCCAGTCCAAGTACGGCAAGTACTCGGTGGTCGTCGCCGACCGCTTCTCGGTCGAGGCCGAGGGCACGGCCGACAGCGTCGACGACCTGAAGCGCGCCGTCGGTGCGGTGAACGCTGGCCGCCTGGAAGCTCTGGCGCGATAGTCGGCAAGGCCCTGGCGAGCGAGCCCACTGGGTCCGCTCGCCAGGGCCGGCCGTCAGCCGCCGAAGATGAAGTCGGCCTTGTAGTAGCCGTTGGCCGGATCCAGGATGTTGACCGCGAACGGGGCCGAGCCGTCGGACAGGTCGGCCAGCCAAGCGTCGTTCGAACGGGCCAGGACGCCCAGGTTCTCAGTCGCCGCCGCCGCCAGGAGAAAGCCGACCATCGCCGCCTTGGTGCCGATTCCCTCGGCCGGATCGCCGCTGAAGCTGGCCAGGAAGTCGACGCGGCCCTCCAGCAACTGGGCGACCTTGGCGTCGTTCGGCGCCTTGCCGAAGATGACGCCGTAGGCCTTTCGCGTCGCTTCGAACAGCGTCAGCGATCCGTACTCCGCCGCGAAGCTGTCCTTGGCCTCGCCGTTGCGGCCCAGGTTCATGGCGAAGTTGATGTAACGGTTGACGGTGTTGAACTTGGCGTAGGCCGCACTGTTGAGATTGGCGGTGTTGGGGCCGTCCGGCGCGACCAGGAAGTCGATGCCGATGACGCTGGGGATCTTGCCGGTGAAGAACTGGTAGCTCATCGTCGCCACCGAAGTCGTGGCGTCGGCTAGGGTCGAGACCGTCGTGACCAGGCCGGCATTGGTCAGGGTCCCCTTGTCGTAGGCCGCGGCGGCGGTCTTCAGGCTGGCGAAGTCGCGCAGCAGCACGTCGTCCAGCCGCAGCACGCTCTGGGCCATCTGAACCAGCTTGACGCCGCCGGCGCTGGTGGCCGCACCAGTCGGGGCGCCCTTGGCGATTTGAACGATGAACTCGACGGTGTCGTCGCTGGTGGCGGTGTTGTCGTAGGTCCCGTTCGGCCCAGGCAGGCCGTTCAGGTGGACCATGTCCAGCTTGCCGTCCCCGTTGATGTCCAGCAGCCAGCCGCCTTCGCCATAGAAGCCGTCGCCGTCGGAAAAGTAGCGAACGTCGGCAGCGACGAACTTGCCGTCGCCGTCGTTCAGCATCAGCGCGGGGCCGATGTCCTTGAGGTAGTCGTAGTTGCCGCTCAGAACCAGATCGAGATCGCCGTCGCCGTCCACGTCACGAACGTCGATGTCGTGTGGGGTGTTGTTGTGCGTCTTGACGTCTTTGGTCAGGGACTGGTCGCCCAGTCGAGTGGCGGTCTCGTCACGGAATGTGCCGTCGGCGTTGGCGATCAGAATCTGAAGGAAGCGACCGGTAAAGCCGGGCTCGACGTTCGGCCCGGAGACGTCGTCGTTGCGGGTATGGGCCAGGATCAGGTCGGCGCGCCCGTCCCCATCGATGTCACCGCTACCGATCGCCTCGACGGAGGTATAGCCGAAATAAAAGTCAGGATGGGGCATGGCCACGCGGTTGGCCAAGGGGAAGTGGCCGGTCTTGTCGTTGTAGACGACGAAACTGCTTTGGTTGATGTGCGTCCGGTCGTTGTCGCGAATTTGGCCCAGGATCAGGTCCAGCCAGCCGTCGCCGTTCAGGTCGATCAGCTCGCCGCGACCGTAGCGCCAATAGTCGCCGGAGCCGCCGCCGAAGATCGTCGTCTTGTCGATCCGACTGGGGTCGACCACGAACTGGCCGTTCCCCTGGTTGATCTGAAAGTGATTGGTGATGTTGTCGGCGCCCGTGCTCTCGACCCAAAGGTCGATGTCGCCGTCGTTGTCGATGTCACCCGCCACGAAGCCCTTTATGGCCAAATCGGCGTCGGTGAAGGTCCCTAGGTAGCTATTCTTGGGCGTATTCAACACGGCGTCGGCAAGCGCCGACGAGGCCGTAAATCCGCCCTTGCCGTCGCCGACCAGCAGGGTGGGCGGATGACCGACGCCCATGCGGAGCGTCCAATCGTAGCGCCCGGCGTCGTAAAGGGCGATGTCCAACTTGCCGTCGCCGTTGAAGTCGGAGGCCTGGGCGAAGGCCCATTCGGCCTTGAGCCCCGTAGGCAGGCCGGCGGCTCCGACCGTATAGCCACCCTTGCCGTCGCTCAACGCCACGGCCAGCGGTTGCTGCGCACCCGAGTTCGACCATGCCAATAGGAAGTCTGTCCAGCCGTCGCCGTTGAAGTCACCGGCGGCGCTGATGCCGGTGAGCTTGCTCCCGTACAGCGTCTTGGTGATCGTGAAGCGGTCGGTCAGCGCCATGAATGAATCCCCCAAGATCGGTTCTGGGGCGGCTTGCACCGGGGGCGATGACGCCGCATCCCCCATATGGGGGATGAGGGGCTCTTCAGGACGCCCGGCGTTTGTCCGGGCGCTCTGTCGTGAGCGCCCGGGCGATGGCCTGGACCAGGGCGGATGGCGACAGCGGCTTGGCGATGGCGCCGTCCATGCCGGCGGCGAGGTAGGCCGCTTGCTGGTGGGCCATGGCGTTGGCGGTCATGGCCAGGATCGGCGCGGCGCCGGCGCGGCCCGGCAGGGCGCGGATGCGGTGGGTCGCCTCGACGCCGTCCATCAGCGGCATCTGGATGTCCATCAGGATCAGGTCGAAGCCCTCGCGGGCGGCGGCCACGCCCTGAACGCCATCGTCGGCGGTGGTGACCCGCGCGCCCAGCGCCTCCAGCATCCGGCCGGCGATCAGGCGGTTGGTGGCGTTGTCCTCGACCACCAGCACCCGCAAGCCGGCGAACAGCGGGCCGTCGTCTTCCTCCGCGGCCTCGGCCGGGGCGGCGCAGGCTTGCGCCTCCACCTCGATCCAGAAGGTCGAGCCCTGTCCCGGCTGGCTCTCGAAACCGACCTCGCCGCCCATCAGTTCGGCCAGCCGCCGGCAGATGGCCAGGCCCAGGCCCGAACCGCCGAACCGGCGGGTGGTCGAGCCGTCGCCTTGCCTGAAGCGCTCGAACAGACCCTGGGCCGCCTCTTCGTCGATGCCCACGCCGGTGTCCTGGATCTCGTAGCGCAGGCGCAGGCGTCCATCCACGCGACGCCCGCTGAGCCGGGCCACGACCCCGCCTTCCAGGGTGAACTTCACGGCGTTGCCCAGCAGGTTGAACAGGGCCTGGCGCAGGCGCAGCGGATCGGCGGCCACCCAGCCCAGGGCGCCGGCCCCTGCCGGAGGAACCTCGATGCGCAGCTCCAGGCCCTTGGCCTGGGCCTGGGGGCGCAGCATGTCGGCCACGCCGCGCAGCAGGTCGGCGGGATCCACCGGCTCGATCGCCAACTCCAGCTTGCCGGCCTCGATCTTCGAGAAGTCGATGATGTCGTTCAGCAGCTCCGACAGCATCTCGCCGCAGCCGAGGGCCTCGTTCAGCAGCCGGCGGCCGTCGTCGGAGAGAGACTCGGTCTTGAGCAGGTGCATGACGCCCAGCACCCCGTTCATCGGCGTGCGGATCTCGTGGCTGACATTGGCCAGGAACTGGCTCTTGGCCTCGGCTGCGGACAGGGCCGCGTCGCGGGCTCGAACCAGCTGGGTGACGTCTTGGCTGATGCCGATGATGTCCCAGGCGTCGGAGCTGCCGCCGCGGACGCCGCGCCACTCGGCGTGCATGTGGGTCCAGGCGTCGACGCCAGGGTCGAAGTGGCGATAGTCGACGGTCACATGTTCGCCCGTCCTCAGGGTGCGGGTGAAGCCTTCCCAGACCTTTTCGCGGTCCTCCGCATGGATGGACTGGGTCATCTCGGCCACGGTCATCACCTTCGCGCCCTTCGGCGTCGACGGTGTCGGCACATCCTGGTCGAAGACGTAGACGCCCTTGCGCGGGTTGAAGCGCCAAGCATAGACGCCGGCGGCGCTGCGCAGCAGCTCGCTGGAGCGTTCGGCCTGCTGGTGGGCGATGCGGCGGGCGCGCTCCTCGCTGAAGTCCTGGATGACGATCAGCAGGCCGTCGCCACCGCCTTCGGTCTTGGGAAGGATCTTCGACTGCGAGCGCACCCACAGCCAGCCGCCGCCCTTGCGGGCCAGGCGGTGCTCGGAGCGGGCATGGCCGACCGTGCGCAGGGCCGCGGCGATGGCGTGGATCACCTCGGTGTCGTGCAGATGGAAGAAGTCGCGGATCGGCCGGCCCAGAGTCTCCTCGGGCGTCCAGCCGGTCGCCTGCGTCCAGGCCGGATTGACCTTCACGATGGCGTCGTCGCGTAGCACCACGAACATGTCGAGGCTGCTCTGGAAGAACCAGTCGGCGGCCTCGGCCTCGATTCCGGATGCGGCGTCTGCGTCCAAGCGCTTGCCCATCCACTCTCCCTCGTTTTCAATCAGGATGCGCAGGATCGGGTAAAGGTTGCGTTTCGACGTAACGTTGAAATCTCGGTTCCTGATCCAAAAGCAAGACAGTCGCAGAACTGGGAGGGATACCGATTTGAGCACGCCGGAAGCCGTAGGCATGTCGTCCGAGCGCCTGGAGCGCATCGAGACCTTCATCCAGGACAAGTATATCGACACCGGGAAATTGCCGTGCGCCCAGGTCCAGGTGTGGCGGCGCGGGCAGCTGGCCTATCAGACGGTGCTGGGCTCGGCCGACATCGAGCGCGGCAAGCCGCTGAAGGCCGACAGCCTGTTTCGCATCTATTCGATGACCAAGCCGGTCACCAGCGTGGCCTTCATGATGCTGGTCGAGGAGGGGCTGGTGGCGCTGGACGATCCGGTGCACCGCTTCATTCCAGCGTGGCGCGACCTGGGCGTGTTCCAGGCCGGCGTGGCCGGGGCGTTCCTGACCGAGCGCACGGCCGAGCCGATGCGGATGATCGATCTGCTGCGCCACACGGCGGGCCTGACCTATGGCTTCCAGCAGCGCACCAATGTCGACGCGGCCTATCGCAAGCTGCGGCTGGACGGCGTCGACAGCGAAGGCGGCCTGCAGACCTTCGTCGACACCCTGGGGACTGTGCCGCTGGAGTTCTCGCCGGGGACGGCCTGGAACTATTCGGTGGCAACCGACGTGTTGGGCTATCTGGTCGAGGCGATCTCGGGCCAGCCGTTCGAGGCTTTCCTGAAGAGCCGGATCTTCGACCCGCTGAAGATGGTCGACACTGGCTTCTTCGTGCCCGAGAGCGAGCGCGCCCGCTTCACCGCCTGCTATACGCTGAACCCGCAGGGCAAGATGGTGCTGCAGGACGATCCGCTGAAGAGCCGCTTCCTGTCCGACCCGGCCGTGAAGTCGGGCGGCGGCGGCCTCGTTTCGACCGCCGCCGACTACATGCGCTTTTGCCGCATGCTGCTGAACGGCGGCGAGCTGGACGGCGTGCGGCTGCTCAGCCCCAAGACCCTCAAGCTGATGACCATGAACCACCTGCCGGGCGGCCAGGAGCTGGTCCAGGCGTCCAAGTCGCTGTTCAGCGAGGCGGTGTTCGAAGGGCTGGGCTTTGGCCTCGGCTTCGCCATGACCATCGATCAGGCCCGGACCAAGAACCTGGGCTCGCTGGGCGAATATTTCTGGGGCGGCATGGCCTCGACCGCCTTCTGGGTCGACCCCGTCGAGGACCTGACGGTGGTGTTCATGACCCAGCTGATGCCGTCGAACGCCTACCCGATCCGGCGCGAGCTGCGGACGCTGGTGTATTCCAGCCTGACGGAAGCGGCGGGGTGACAGAGGCTCCCCCGCGATGCGGGGGAGCCTCTACAGGCCCGCAAAGAAACGGCGCGGAAGGGCCCCTTCCGCGCCGAGTTGCGCTTTACCAAAGTCCGACGCATTGCGGGCAACACGCCGCGCCCGCGGGTTCACCGACTTCGAAACGTCAGGACGCGTGCAAGGCGCATCCAAAGTCCATGATTTTCCGCGAACGCCCTCCCCAGCTCGGATCATTCTTCTCGGATTTCAGGCAAATGCGGCGCGCGGACAGTCGCGGCCTGGCATCGGCATCCACGGACGATCTCGGCTGAAACTACAGTTTCGAACTTGCAGTATGGCAACGGGGCCGTCAACGGCGGGCGCCTGAAAATGGGGCGCCGTCAGGGAGGTCTGGACATCTTCGCCGGACCGTGCAGGCTTCTCTCAAACAATCGTTCAAACGATATCAAAGGGTGGAAGCCGCCATGGCCGCGATCAACGACGTCACCGATCTTACCGTCGAAGGCGACATCGGCGTCGTCACGCTGGACAGCCCGCCCGTCAACGCCCTGTCGGCCAAGGTCCGCGAGGGGCTGAAGGGCGCCTTCGAGGGCGCGATCGCCGATCCGGCCGTGAAGGCCATCGTGCTGATCTGCGCCGGCAAGACCTTCATCGCCGGCGCCGACATCACCGAGTTCGGCAAGGCCATGACCGGCCCGTCGCTGCAAGAGGTGCAGGCGATCATCGAGAACTCGCCCAAGCCGGTCGTCGCGGCGATCCACGGCACGGTGCTGGGCGGCGGCCTGGAGGTGGCGCTGGTGGCGCACTACCGCGTCGCCGTGCCGTCGGCCAAGGCCGGCCTGCCGGAAGTGAACATCGGCCTGCTGCCGGGCGCCGGCGGCACCCAGCGCCTGCCGCGCATCGTCGGCGTCGAGAAGGCGCTGGAGATGGTGACCAGCGGCCAGCACGTGCCGGCCAAGGCCGCGCTGGCCATGGGCCTGTTCGATTCGATCGTCGAGGAAGGCGCGCTGCGGGACGGCGCCATCGCCTTCGCCCGCGTGGTGCTGGCCGAGGACCGGCCGCTGAACAAGGTCCGCGAGCTGAACGACAAGGTCGAGGCCGCCCGCGGCAAGCCCGAGATCTTCGCCGACTTCCGCAAGGCCAACGCCAAGAAGTTCCGCGGCTTCCTGGCCCCGGAAAACAACATCAAGTGCATCGAGGCGGCGGTGAATCTGCCGTTCGAGGAAGGCCTGGCCGAGGAGCGCCGGCTGTTCGTCGAGCTGATGAGCGGCAGCCAGTCGGCCGCCCAGCGCTATGTATTCTTCGCCGAGCGTCAGGCCGCCAAGATCCCGGACGTGCCGGACGACACCCCGCTGATCCCGGTCAAGAAGGTCGGCGTCATCGGCGCCGGCACCATGGGCGGCGGCATCTCGATGAACTTCCTCAACGCCGGCATCCCGGTGACGATCATCGAGGCCAAGCCGGAGAACCTGGAGCGCGGCGTCGGCGTCATTCGCAAGAACTATGAGAACACCGCCAAGAAGGGCCGCCTGACCCAGGACGACGTCGAAAAGCGCATGGGCCTGCTGACGCCGTCGATGAATCTGGAGGACCTGGCCGACTGCGACCTGATCATCGAGGCCGTGTTCGAGCTGATGGAGATCAAGAAGGAGGTCTTCGGCAAGCTGGACAAGATCGCCAAACCCGGCGCGATCCTGGCCTCGAACACCTCGTACCTGGACATCGACGTCATCGCCGCCAGCACCAGCCGGCCCGAGAGCGTGATCGGCCTGCACTTCTTCTCGCCGGCCAATGTCATGCGCCTGCTGGAAATCGTGCGCGGCGAGAAGACCGACAAGTCGGTGATCGCCACCTCGATGCAGATCGGCAAGAAGATCGGCAAGGTCGCGGTGCTGGTCGGCAACTGCCACGGCTTCGTCGGCAACCGCATGCTGGCCCAGCGCCAGCGCGAGGCCCAGAAGCTGATCCTGGAAGGCGCCATGCCCTGGGACGTCGACCGGGTGCTGTACGACTTCGGCCTGCCGATGGGGCCGTTCGCCATGAGCGACCTGGCCGGCCTCGACATCGGCTGGGACCCGGCCAAGACCTCGTCCTCGACCGTGCGGGAGGTCCTCTGCGAGATGGACCGTCGCGGCCAGAAGAACGGCAAGGGCTTCTACGACTACGACGAGAACCGCAACGCCAAGCCGTCGGCCGAGGTCGAGGGCGTGATCCGCGACTTCGCCGAGAAGCGCCAGATCCAGCGCCGCGAGATCAGCGACCAGGAGATCCTGGAGCGCTGCCTCTATCCGATGGTCAACGAGGGCGCGAAGATCCTGGAAGAGGGCAAGGCCATCCGGGCGTCCGACATCGATATCGTCTGGATCAACGGCTACGGCTGGCCGGTCTATCGCGGTGGCCCGATGTTCTGGGGCGAGCTGGTGGGCCTCGACAAGATCCTGGCCAAGATGAAGGAATTCCACGAGACCCTGGGCGACGACTTCAAGCCGTCGGCGCTGCTGGAGCGACTGGTCGCCGAGGGCAAGGGGTTCAAGGACGCCTGAGGGCGGCTTCTTCCTGAATTGTCATCCCGGACAAGCGTGTAGCGCGCAGATCCGGGACCGCCGGAAGCGCTGAGCCTTCTGCGGTCCCGGCTCTCCGCTGCGCTCCGGCCGGGATGACAGGATTTGTTGTTTGGAGTCTCCCATGACCACCATCGCCGCCATGATGTCCGCCGACTACGGCACGCTGGGCGACATCCTCCGCGTCCGCGCGCAGGAAGGCCCCAACCATCCGGCGATCGTCATGGAGACCGGCGAGGAGGTGAGCTACGCTCAGTTTGACGCCCTGGCCGACCGCGTCGCCGCCGCCCTGCAGCGGGACGGGATCGCGCCGGGCGAGGCCGTCGCCGTCTGCGCCCTGTCGTCCATTCCGTACACGGCGCTGTTCCTGGGCGCCCTGCGCGCCGGTGTCGCCGTCGCGCCGATCGCGCCGTCCTCGACGCCCGAGGCCATCGCCGGCATGGTCTCCGACTGCGGCGCACGGCTGTTCTTCCTCGACGCCGGCGTCGCGCAGGCCCAGCAGCCCGCGCCGATCGCCGTCCGCCAGATCGACCTGGACCGCGAGTTCGACGCCTGGCTGGCGCCTGAGGACGCTACGCCACGCCCGGTCGCGATCGCTCCCGACCAGCCGTTCAACATCATCTATTCCAGCGGCACGACCGGCACGCCCAAGGGCATCGTCCAGTCGCACGGCATGCGCTGGAAGCACGTGTTTCGCGGCGACGCGGTCGGCTACGGCCCCGAGGCCGTCACGGTGCTGTCGACGCCGCTCTATTCGAACACCACCCTGGTCTGCTTCTTCCCCACCCTGGCCGGCGGCGGGACCGTGGTGCTGATGAGGAAGTTCGACGCCGGCAGGTATCTGGAGCTGGCCCAGAAGCACCGCATGACCCACACCATGCTGGTGCCGGTGCAGTACCGCCGCCTGATGGAGCGGCCCGACTTTTCCGACTACGACCTGTCGTCCACCCACCTGAAGTTCTGCACCAGCGCGCCGTTCGCAGCCGAACTGAAGAGCGAGGTGCTGCAGCGCTGGCCCGGCGGCCTGGTCGAGTATTTCGGCATGACCGAGGGCGGCGGCACCTGCATCCTCATCGCCCACGAGCATCCCGACAAGTTGCACACGGTGGGCCGCCCGGCGCCCGGCCATGACATCCGCCTGATCGACGAGGACGGCGTCCAGGTCGGTCCGGGCGTGGTCGGCGAGATCGTCGGCCGCTCGGGCGCGACCATGAACGGCTATCACGGCCGCCCGGACAAGACCGCCGAAGCGATCTGGACCTCGCCAGAGGGCTGGACCTTCATCCGCACCGGGGACGTGGGGCGCTTCGACGAGGAAGGGTTCCTGACCCTGATGGACCGCAAGAAGGACATGGTCATCTCCGGCGGCTTCAACATCTATCCGTCCGACCTCGAGGCGGTGCTGGTCCAACATCCGGCCGTGCTGGAGGCGGCGGTGGTCGGCGTGCCGTCGAAAGAGTGGGGCGAGACCCCGGTCGCCTTTGTCGCCCTGAAGGGGGCGGGGGAAGCCGCCGACATCAAGGCCTTCGTCAACGGCCAGGTCGGCAAGACCCAGCGGCTGGCCGACGTACAGATCGTCGACAGCCTGCCGCGCAGCCACATCGGCAAGGTTCTGAAGCGCGAGCTGCGCGACAGCTGGCAGATTCCGCCTAGCTAAAGGACGTTTTTGCCGCGTCGGCGCGCCACATTAGGCCAGATGGAATCAGCGAATACGGTTGCTTAACCATATGGTGCGGCCATGCAGGTCGCCCGGTTCGTCGTGGAATGCGCCTGATATGCTCCCGAAGCTTGCCGCTGCTGATCAGAACATCTTCCTGCAAGGGAAGGCCTTCGTCCGGGCTTCGGGCGCGCCGATCGATTTCGATGCGGTCGCCGAGGCCCTGGGCTTCACGGGTCACGTCGCGAATCTCGAAAGCCGTCTGGCCGCCCGCTTCGCCCGTCCGGTCGCCGTCCGCGCGTTTGCGGATCGCGTCGAGGCCACGGCCGCGGCGCTGAAAGCCCTGGGCGTGCGCGAGGGCGGCGTCTGCGTCGTCTCGGCCCTGGCCGATCCCGAGACCCTGGCCGGCGTCGCCGCCGCGGGGCTGAAGGCCTGGCTGGTCGACGTCGATCCGTTCAGCGCCATGTTCGACACCGGCCACCTGCGCGAACGCCTGCCCGACGCGCCGGGGGCTCTGGAAGCCATCGTTCCTGCGGCCGCTCATGGCCGCGCGCCCGACATGCGCGCCTGGGCCGCCTTCCGCGCCGAGACCGGGCTGCCGATCCTGATCGACGCCGCCGGCGCCTTCGACGTGATGATCGAGGCCCCGGTGCCGGTTCTGGTCGGCCTGCCGGGCGGGGAGGGCGTGTTCGTCGCCTGCGAGGACGCCGCCACCATCAACGACATCGAGGCTGCGCCCTTCGCCGGCGAGGACGGCCTCGCCGCCTGGCCGGGCCTGCGCCAGCGCCTGTGCGGCACCGCCCAACAACTGCGCGTGCTGCTGCTGGACAGCGGGGTCGGCTTCCAGCCGGGCTGGGGCATGAGCTGGATCTCGCCAACCTGCGCGCTGAGCCTGCCGACCGACGACGCCGGCGCTGTCGCCTGGAAGCTGCAAGACGCGGGCGTCCAGGCCAGCTGCGCCGTCCGCGACCGCTCGCTGGCCGCCGACGACACGCCGACCGCCGACCACCTGGCCGCCTCGACCGTGGTGATCACGCTCGATCCCAACCTGGACATCGAAGCCCTGGACCGCCTGTGCGACGCCCTGCGCGAGGCTGTGGGCTAGAGCCGGCTCGCGACTTGGCCTAGAGCTCTGGGCCATGGCTGAAGAGTTTCATCACGAAGGCTTGTCGCGGGACTGGGGCTTCACCCTGCCGGACGAGGTCTGGGCGATCCCCGAAGACGAGCGCGACGCCCAGGCGCGTTATAGCGACGACCTGTGCCAGTGGGGCGACCGCTTCTTCATTCGCTGCATCCTGCCGGTGCCGCTGAAGGGGGAAGACGACTATTTCGGCTGGGGCGCGTGGGCCGAGGTCGAGGCCGAGGCGTTCGAGCGCTATCTCGACCTCTATGACGAAGACGGCCGCGAGGAGCCGCCGTTGCCGGGCAAGCTGGCCAACCGGCTTGCGCCCTATCCCGGCGTGTCGCTGGGCACCCGGCTTTTCATCCAGCTACAGACGCCGGACGAACGCGCGACCCTGATCCTTCCCGAAGGCGACAAGAGCCGGCTGGCCCAGGAACAGCGCGACGGCATCGACGCCGCGCGCCACCACGAGATCCTGGGCGTCCTCCACGCGTCCTAGTTCGCCGCCGCGTAGGCCTCGACCTGGGCCACGCGCTCGGCCTTTTCGGCGTCGCTGAGGAACGAGCCCGTGAAGCTGTTCTTGGCCAGGGTGACGATCTCGTCGCGGGTCAGGCCCACGGCGTCAGCGGTGGCCAGGTAGTTCTCCAGCAGGTAGCCGCCGAAATAGGCCGGGTCGTCAGAGTTGACGGTGGCCTTCAGGCCCAGGGCCAGCATCTTCTTCAGCGGGTGGACGTCCAGGCTGGGCACGCCGCACAGCTTCAGGTTCGACAGCGGACAGACCGTCAGGGTGATGCCTTCGTCGACCAGGCGCTGGGTCAGGGCCTCGTCTTCCAGGGCGCGGTTGCCGTGGTCGATGCGGTCGACCTTCACCAGGTCGAGGGCTTCCCAAACATAGGCCGGCGGGCCTTCCTCGCCGGCGTGGGCCACGACCTTGAGGCCGAGGTCACGGGCGGCCTGCATGACGCGGGCGAACTTGGCCGGCGGGTGGCCGACCTCCGAGCTGTCCAGGCCCACGCCCGCCAGCGAGCCGAGCCAGGGCTTGGCCTGCTCCAGGGTCGCAAAAGCGCTCTCTTCCGACAGGTGGCGCAGGAAGCAGAGGATCAGCTTGCTGGTCACGCCCAGCGTCTTCTCGGCCTCGTCCATGCCGGCCAGCAGGCCCTTGATCGCCGTGTCGAAGGCGACGCCGCGGTCGGTGTGGGTCTGCGGGTCGTAGAAGATCTCGGCGTGCGTGCCGCCATCGGCCGCCAGGCGCTTGAAATAGGCCAGCGCCAGGTCCTTGAAGTCGGCCTCGGTGATCAGCACCCCGGCGCCCTGGTAATAGATGTCCAGGAAGTCCTGCAGGTTCGAGAAGTCGTAGGCCGCTCGGATCTCGTCCACCGACTTGAAGGGCAGGGCGACGCCGTTGCGCGCGGCCAGCTCGAACATCAGCTCGGGCTCGAGGCTGCCCTCGATGTGCATGTGCAGCTCGGCCTTGGGCAGGCCGCGGACGAAGGTGGAGAAGGCGGTGTCGGTCATGGGGGCTTTATGAGCCGCCACTTCGTTACCAATCAACCGTCATCCCGCGCTTTATGCGCGGGACCCATCCGTCCGCCGCAAGTGCGGAGAAGATGGGCGCTCTCTCGTGCGGGCTGAACCATGGGTCCCGCGCACAAAGCGCGGGATGACGGGTTGGGTGTTCTCAGCTCAAGAACCCCACCATCGCCTGGGCAAACGCCGGATCCGCCACCGCGGCGCGGTGGTCGCCCTTCACCAGCAGCGAGCGCGCGCCCGGGATCGCCGCGGCCAGCCGCTCGGGACGCACCGCCAGCGGGTCGTCGTCGCCGGCTGTGACCAGGGTCGGGGCGGTGATGCGGTCCAGGGCGATCGGCTGGGCGTGGACGACGCTGGCCTGGGCGGCCAGCGCCTTGCGGTCCGCGCCGATGGCGTCGGCGAACTGGCGGAAGGGGATCGCTGCGGGATGCTGGATCGTGGACGGATCATCGGCCAGCAAAGCCTCGACCAGGGCGGCGTTGGGCACGTGGCGGGTGTCGACGCCGCCGGTCTCGACCACGCCCTCGCCGACGCCGCCGGTGAGCAGCCGCCGCACGCGCGGTTCCTGGCTGGCGCAGATCAGAGACACGATCGCCCCCATCGAATAGCCGGCCAGGTCGATGGTCGGCGCGTCCAGGTGGTCGATCAGCGCGGAGACATCGGCCGCCATCCGCGCCTCGCCGTAGAAGGCCGGATCGTGCGGCTTGTCAGAAGCCCCGTGGCCGCGCGCGTCGATCGTCACGACCTTGCGGCCGGCCCCGACCAGGGCGTCGATGATGCCTGGCGCCTTCCAGTTGATGACGCCGCTGGCCCCGAAGCCGTGGTGCAGCACGATGGGCGGCCGGTCTTCGTCCTCGCCCCAGACCTGATAGGCGATGGAGAGGCCGTCGGAGGTCGTGAAGCGGGGCATGGCGGCTCGCGCGTGAAGTCAAACGATCGTTTCAATTCCTAGCAAACGAAAACGCCGGCCGCCACTGGGGCGACCGGCGTTCGGTGTTCCGGGCCGAACGGCGCGGCTAGTGCGCGGCGTCCTGAGCCTTCTTGGCGGCGTCCTGCGCCTTGTCGCCGGCCTTCTCGGCGGCTTCGCCCGCAGCCGCGGCGGCGTCACCGGCGGCTTCCTTGCCTTCCGGCGTGGTGGCCATGGCGGCGCTGGCCGAGGCGTCGGCGGCGGCCTGCGAGGCCGAGGCGGCGGCGGCCGCTTCGCTGGCGGCGTTGCTGCTTTCGGCGGTGGCTTCCTGGGCCTTCTCGGCCTTGTTCTCGCAGGCCATCACCGTCAGGCCCAAAGCGGCCACGGCCGCGATCGTCACGATACGCATGGACATCTCCTCCAAGCCCGGCCTTGGCGCCGGGTCTGGAGGATAATCCGGATACGGGCGATCGGTTGCGCTTGGCCCTACAGAGGTTGCGGCGGCTTCGGCGTTTCGGGCAGCGGGATGAATTCGTCGTGGTCCAGGTCGGGCAGCTTCATGCGGCCGGCCTTCCAGTCGGCCTTGGCCTGCTCGATGCGCTCCTTGGACGAGGAGACGAAGTTCCACTCCATGAAGCGCGGGCCCACCGGCTCGCCGCCCAGCAGCATGACGGTCGAGCGCTCCAGGGCCTTGAAGACCACGGTGTCGCCGGGCTCGAACACGGCCATCTGCAGGGCGTTCAGCTCGCGGCCGTCGACCTCGACCCGGCCGTCGGCGACATAGGCCGCGCGCTCGGCATACTCGGCGGGCAGGGCGGCGGTCGCGCCCGCCTCCAGCTCCCAGTGGACGTAGAACAGCGGCGAGAAGATCGGCACATTGGCCTTGGCGCCGAACGCCTCGCCGGCGATCAGCCGCGCCTTCAGGCCGCGCTCCTCATAGGTGGGCAGGTCGACGTCGCCCTCGATGTGGACGAAGCCGGGATCGGTCTCTTCGAATTCCTTGGGCAGGGCGATCCACGCCTGCATGCCGTCCATGCGGCCGCCCTGGCGGCGCAGGGTCTCGAAGCGCTCGGAGTGGGTGATGCCCGAGCCGGCGGTCATCCAGTTGACCTCGCCCGGCTTGATCACGGTTTCCGAGCCGACGCTGTCGCGGTGGGTGATCTCGCCCTGGAACAGGTAGGACAGGGTCGACAGGCCGATGTGCGGGTGCGGGCGGACGTCGGCGCTCTTGGGGAAGCCGGGCGCGAACTCGGCCGGCCCCATGTGGTCCAGGAAGGTGAACGGGCCGACCATGCGGCGGGCGTGGAAGGGCAGCACGCGGCCGACCTCGAAGTTTCCGATGTCGTGGCGGCGGGCTTCGATGACGAGATCGATCATGGGGCGGCTCCGGGAAGATGTAAGCTCAACCTAGCCGGGGCGCCCCATGTCGTCTTGCGCAAAGACCGCAACACATCGTTCGCGTTTTGGCGCCCCTAGAGGCTGTCGGGCGTCTTTCTCAGGGGCAGCAGGGCGAGAAGGCTGATCAGGCCGGCCGCCGCCAGATAGATACCGACGAAGCCCAGGCCGCCGTGGCTGGCCAGGTACTGCGCGGCCACCGGCGCCAGGCCGCCGCCCAGGATGCCGCCGACATTGAAGGCGATCGAGGCGCCGGTGTAGCGCACCCGGGCCGGGAACAGGCTGGGCAGCCAGGCGCCCAGCGGTCCGTAAACCAGGCCCATGACCAGCAGCGACAGCGACAGGAACCCGCCGACCAGCCACAGCGAGCCGCCGCCCAGCATCGGGGCCAGGAGGGCGCCGACCACGACGGTCAGGCCCGAGCCGGTCATCAGCACCTTGCGCGGCGTCGTGGCGTCCGACCAGTAGCCGGCCCAGACGATGCCGCCGGCCATGAACAGGATGGCGAACAACAGTACGCTCAGGAACGTCTGGCGATCATAGCCCAGGGTGGTGGTGCCATAGCCCAGGGCGAAGGCGGTGGTCAGGTAGAAGAGCGCAAAGCAGGCGACGACGGCGAAGATGCCGCTGATCGTCTCGCGGCCGTGGGTGCGGAAAAGCTCGGCGACCGGCACGTGCGGCGGCGGGGCCTCGGCGGCCGCGGCGGCGAAGGCGGGAGTCTCGGTCAGCTTCAGGCGGATCCACAGGCCGACCCCGACCAAGAGGATGCTGCCCAGGAACGGCAGGCGCCAGCCCCAGGCCTGGAACTGCTCGGGCGTCAGCAGCGCGCCGAGGATCAGGAACAGGCCGTTGGCGGCGATGAAGCCCACCGGCGCCCCCAGTTGCGGGAACATGCCGAAGCGCGCGCGCCAGCCGGGCGGGGCGTTCTCGACCGCCAGCAGCGCGGCCCCGCCCCACTCGCCGCCCAGGCCGAAGCCTTGGCCAAAGCGCAGCAGGCACAGCATGAACGGCGCGATCCAGCCAGCTTGGTGATAGGTCGGCAGGAAGGCCACCAGCAGGGTCGAGCCGCCCATGATGATCAGCGAGGCCACCAGGGTCGACTTGCGGCCGATGCGGTCGCCGAAGTGCCCGAACACGATCGAGCCCAGCGGCCGGGCGATGAACGCGACGCTCAGGCTGGCGTATGAGGCCAGCAGCTGCATGGCCGGCGAACTGGACGGGAAGAACAGCGGCCCGAACACCAGCGAGGCGGCGGTGGCGTAGATATAGAAGTCGTAGAACTCGACCGCGGTGCCGATCAGGCTGGCGGCCAGCACCCGTCGCGACGAGGCGCCGGTAGCGCTCGATTGGGCCATGACGGCCTCCTCAGAATGTCAGGATAGTCCGGAGCGGCTCCCCAGCACGCTCCGGTTACGCTTTTCAGCCCAGCGGGCTGACGTATGGGCTGACCAGGCCCAGCGGCACGGCGGTCGAGTTCTTGACGCCGCGGATGACGATGCGGCTCTCGATGTTGGACACCAGGCCCAGCGACAGCAGCTTTTCCCGAAGGAACTCGTCGAAGGCGTGCATGTCGCGGGTGACGATGCGCATCTCGTAGTCGGCCGCGCCGGTCACGGTGGCGCACTGCACGACCTCGGCCCACTTGGCGACCGCGACCTCGAAGGTGTCGAGGTTTTCCTTGGTCGGCAGCGACAGCTTGACGGTGCAGTAGACTTCGAAGCCCAGGCCCAGCTTTTCGCGGTCCAGGATGGTGACGCGACGCTGGATGACGCCGGCGTCTTCCAGGCGCTTGATCCGGCGCCAGCAGGGGCTGGACGACAGGCCGACGCGTTCGGCGATCTCGGCGACGGACAGTCCGGCGTCGTGTTGGATGAGATCGAGGATCTTGGCATCCACGGCGTCGAGTTGTTCGGACAAGAAATTCCTCCCCCCAGAGGGCGTTGACGCTCCAATTTTGCGCAAAACCGCCACGAACCGGGCACGCCTTGGGCAAAACTTTTCCGCGCTTCTATAAGATATTGCGTGACGGGCGGAAAGACCCGGGAGGAAAATTTTTGCTATGCGGCACTCCGAAGTCACGCTCGACGACAAATATGTGCTCGAAGATGGTCGTGCATTCATCACTGGCGTGCAGGCGCTGCTGCGGGTCCTGCTGGATCGCAAGCGCCTCGATCGCCTCGCCGGACTGAACACCGCGGGCTTTCTTTCCGGCTATCGCGGCTCGCCGCTGGGCGGCCTGGACCAGCAGGCCGCGCGCATCAACAAGCTGCTGACCGCGCACGACGTCGTCTTCAAGGAAGGCGTCAATGAGGACCTCGCCGCCACCGCCGTGTGGGGCAGCCAGCAGGCCAATCTCTTCCCCGGCGCGCTTTATGATGGCGTCTATGGGATGTGGTACGGCAAGGCCCCCGGGGTCGACCGCACCGGCGACGTCTTCAAGCACGCCAATTTCGCAGGGACCTTCCCGACCGGCGGCGTACTGGCGGTGGCCGGCGACGACCACGGCTGCAAGAGCTCGACCCTGCCGTCGCAATCGGAATTCGCCTTCCAGGACTTCGAGATGCCGGTGCTGTCGCCGGCCGACGTTCAGGAAGTCCTCGACTACGGCATCCTGGGCATCGCGATGTCGCGGTTCTCGGGCCTGTGGACGGGCATGATCGCCCTGGCCGACACCATGGATAGCGGTGTGACCATCGACGTCTCGCTGGGGCGCCACAAGGCGATCATTCCCGACTTCCCGTTCCCCCCCGGTGGTCTGGGCATCCGGCTGAAGGATCAGCCGATGGAGAAGGAACGGCGGATGCGGCTGCACAAGCTGCCCGCCGCCCTGGCCTTCGCCCGCGCCAACCAGATCGACCGCGTGGTGCTGGGCGCCTCGCACGTTCGTGTGGGCAAAGCTCGATTGGGCATCGTCTGTCAGGGCCAGGCCTACAAGGACGTGCTGGAGGCCTTCACGGCCATGGGCATGACCCTGCAGGAAGCCGCCGACCTGGGGGTGTCGATCTACAAGGTCGGCATGCCCTGGCCGCTGGAGCCGCTGGGCCTGCGCGCCTTCGCCGCCGGCCTCGAGACCCTGATGGTCATCGAGCACAAGCGCGGCCTGATCGAGCCCCAGGCGAGGGCGGCGCTGTACGACCTGCCCGCGCAAGCTCGCCCCCGCATCATCGGCAAGATCGACGAGCGCGGCGCGCCGCTGCTGTCGGAGCTGGGCGCCCTGTCGGTGGCCGAGATCGCCCTGGCCATCTACGACCGCCTGCCCGACGGTCCGCACATGGAGCGGGCGCGAGCCTATCTGAACCGCGTCTCGGCCGCCGGCGTCGCCGCCGTCAGCCTGGCCGCCGATCAGGCCCGCAAGCCGTTCTTCTGCTCGGGCTGTCCGCACAACACTTCGACCAAGCTGCCGGAAGGCAGCCGGGCCCTGGCCGGCATCGGCTGCCACTACATGGCCGGGTTCAACGATCCGCAGACCGACCTCAACACCCACATGGGCGGCGAGGGCCTGACCTGGGTCGGCGCCTCGCCCTTCACGGCCGAGAAGCACGTCTTCCAGAACCTGGGCGACGGCACCTACAACCACTCGGGATCCCTGGCCATTCGCGGCGCCGTCGCGGCTGGGACCAACATCACCTACAAGCTGCTCTATAACGACGCCGTCGCCATGACGGGCGGCCAGCGCGCCGAGAGCGGCTTCACCCCCGCCCAGATCACCCGCCAGCTGGCGGCCGAGGGCGTCCAGAAGACCGTCATCGTCGTCGATGACCTGAAGCGCTACGAGGGCGTCACCGACCTGGCGCCCGGCGTCGAGATCTTCCCGCGCTCGGACCTGATGCGCGTGCAGGAGATGCTGCGCGAGACGCCCGCGACCAGCGTGCTGCTGTACGACCAGACCTGCGCCACCGAAAAGCGCCGCCGCCGCAAGCGCGGCTCCATGCCCAAGGCCACCCAGCGCGTGTTCATCAATCCGCTGGTCTGCGAGGGCTGCGGCGACTGCTCGGTGAAGTCCAACTGCGTCTCGGTCGAGCCGCTGGCCACGGAGTTTGGCCGCAAGCGCAAGATCAACCAGTCCAGCTGTAACCAGGACTATTCCTGCGTCGAGGGCTTCTGCCCGTCGTTCATCACCCTGGAAGGGGCCGAAAGCGCCCAGGCCAAGAAGGCCCCCGCGCCCCTGACCGCCGATGCGACGCCGCTGCCGGAGTTCGAGGCTTTCACCGGCGTGCGCCGCATCCTGTTCACCGGTGTCGGCGGCACCGGCGTCACCACCGTGGCCTCGATCCTGGCCATGGCCGCCCATATCGACGGCCGCGCCGGCAGCGTCGTGGACATGACCGGCCTGGCCCAGAAGGGCGGCTCGGTTTTCAGCCACGTCAAGATCGGCGAGACCGAGGACACCATCGTGGGCGGCCGCGTGCCGGCCGCCAGCGCCGACGTACTGATCGCCTGCGACCTGCTGGTGGCCGCTTCGCCGGAGGGCCTGTCGCTCTACGCCAAGGACCGCACCCACGCGTTCGGCAACAGCGACTTCGCGCCGACGGCCGACTTCGTCACCAGCCGCGACGTGCGCTTCGACAGCGGGGCGATGGCGCGCCGGGTGCGCGGGGCGACCAAGACCTTCGACGCCTGTCCCGCCCAGCATCTGGCCGAGAGCCAGTTCGGCGACGCCATCTACGCCAACATGATCATGGTCGGCTTTGCCTGGCAGCGCGGGGTGATCCCGGTCTCCAGCCGGGCCCTCTATCGCGCGATCAAGCTGAACGGCGTCGACGCCGACGCCAACCTGGCCGCCTTCGAGCTGGGCCGCCGCGTGGCGCATGATCCGTCATCGGTCGAGGTCAAGGAAGACAAGACCCCGTCGCCCGAGACCCTGCCGCTGGAAGAGCTGATCGCCCACCGCATCGGCGAGCTGACGGCCTATCAGAACGTCGCTTACGCCCAGCGTTACGCCGACAAGGTGGCCAAGGTCCGCACCGCCGAGGTCGCGACCAGCGGCCCTGACAGCGCCCTGCCGCTCACCCGCGCCGCGGCGGTCAACCTCTACAAGCTGATGGCCTACAAGGACGAGTACGAGGTCGCGCGCCTCTACACCGACGGCCGCTTCGCCAAGGAGCTGGCCGGGACCTTCAAGGGCGGCAAGGCCAAGGTCTGGCTCTCGCCGCCGCTGCTGGCCCCCAAGGGCGCCGACGGCAAGCCCAAGAAGATCGCCTTCGGCGGCTGGATGCTGGACGCCGCCTTCCCGCTGATGGCCAGGATGAAGGGCCTGCGCGGCGGGGCGTTCGACGTCTTCGGACGGACGGAGGAGCGTCGGATGGAGCGCGGCCTGATCGCGTCCTACGAGACGGCGCTGGATCGCCTGGCCGCGGGCCTCTCACCCGAAAGCCTGTCCCTGGCGGTGAAGATCGCCGAGGTCCCGCAACAGATCCGGGGCTACGGCCACGTCAAGGACGCCTCGGTGGTCACGGCCAAGGCGGCCGAGGACAAGCTATGGGCGCAATGGGGCGGCTGACGCGGTTTCGGGGATCGCGCGGCTGACCTTGCGGGCGAACGGCACGTTCAAGGTCCGATAGGTCGCTGCGGCTCGCCTCAAAGGCGAGTATTCGTCAAAACCCGCAGGAGTGGCTCAAGGGGCGGCCTTGATGTCCTCGAGGATGGCGTGGGCGGCCTTCGTCAGGGTGGTCCAGTCATAGACCAGCGCCACCATGGCCGGCGCAGGCATGGGTTGGCCGTCGGCCAGGACGGGCGCCTTGAGCTTGGCCAGGGTCTTGCTGACGGCCTTGGTCGCGCCGGGACCCTCCTCGCCATCGATCCGGCAGGTCTCGAAGCGTCCGGCGGCGGTGAATCGGCAGAAGACGGTCGACAGACCTGTCGCCTGTTGTGCGTCGATGATGATCGGCGCGGTGTCTTCCAGCATTGGGGTGTCGGTCCAGTAGACCTCGCGCGCCTCGCAGACGGGCGTCTTGTCGGTGTCGAACGGGCACGCCATCTGGCGCGCGCCCGTCTTCTCGCGGCCGGTCAGCGGCGTCAGCACGAAGGATGGCCGCCCGGGGGAAAAGGTGAGGCGGGGCGTTCCGGTTTCGGGCGAGCCGATGACGATCGGCACCAGGACATGGCCGCCGTCGACCGGCTTCCCGTCCTTTATGGCCGGCTTGAGCCGGAAGATCGGGGCCAGCTTCAGAGCCACCCTGCCGATCTTGCCCGGGTCCGGAGACTGGATGATCACGCGGCAAGGCTTCAGCGTGCCCGCCGCCGTCACCCAGCAGCGCATCAGCGCCCAGCCGCTCTGCTGGCCCAGGGAGAGGGTGCTGTCCAAGGCGTTGGCGATATCCTGCCCCGACGGTTTGCGAACCCACTCGGGTCGTGTCGGCGCCGCGTCCGCGGGCGGCGTCTGTGTCTGCGCACTCGCCGCGCCGGCCAGCAGCTGAGCCGCCAGCGCGACCCCGATCCAGAGCTTCATGTCATCCCCCGCGTTTCAATCTCAGGGTGAGCGATTGTGGCCCAGCTTGGCAAGGGGGCTGGCGGCGTTCATCAGCCAGTAGAGGCCCAGCGCCACGGCGATCAGCGCGCCGGCCGTCAGCGGCGCGGCGAGGTCGCCGGTCGAGACCCGCACGGCGATCAGGCCCAGGCACACGACCGCGCCGAGCGCCGGGACGAAGGCCGGCGGCTCGAAGGCGCCGGGTTTCTCGCCGGGACGTTTGCGCAGGACCAGGAGGGCGCCGTTGACCACGGTGAACACTGCCAGCAGCAGCAGGGTGGTGGCCTCGCCCAGTTGGGTGACATTGCCCGACATCACCAGCACCGCGACGATGGCCAGCAGCACCAGGATGGCGACGTGCGGGGTGTGGCGGGTGGCGTGGACCTTGGACAGCGGCTTGGGCAGGCGCCCGTCGCGGGCCATGCCGTACAGCAGGCGCGAGGCGGTGACGTAGTTGACCAGGGCGCTGTTGGCGACCGCGAAGACGGTGATGACCACGAAGGTCCAGCCCGGCAGCCACGGCGCGGCCTTGTCCATCACCGCGGCCAGCGGCGCGCCGGCCTCGCCCAGCTCGCGCCAGGGGATGACCGAGACGGCGGTGATCGCCACGGCGACATAGAGCACCGCCGTAATCCCCATGGCCAGCAGGATGCCGATCGGCAGGGTGGTGCGGGGGTTCTTGACCTCCTCGCCGACATTGATCGAGTCCTCGAAGCCGACGAAGGCGAAGAAGGTCAGGGCTGCGCCCTGAACCAGCAGCAGCGGCACGATCGAGGTTGCTGCGCCCTGGGCCGGGGTAGGGATCTCGAACAGGTCGGCCTGGCCCCAGAACCTGGCGCCCACGACGACCACCAGCAGCAGGCCGCCGGCCTCGATGAAGGTGCAGACCAAGTTGGCCCAGATCGACTCCCGGATGCCGCGGAAGACGATGCCGGCCATCAGCACCACATAGGCCAGGGCGATCAGCACGGGCGGCGTGGAGGCCAGCCATTTGAAGGTGTGCAGGTTCTCGCCGATCACCCAGGCCCCGGCGGCGATCGAGGTCAGGCCCGAGCAGGCCGTGGCGATGCCGACCACGTGGGTCAGCAGGCCGCGCTTGAAGGCCCGCTGGGTGACATAGGCCGCGCCGCCAGCCTTGGGATAGCGCGAGGCCAGGCTTGCATAGGACAGGCCCGTCAGCAGAGCCGCGACCAGGGCGACCAGGAAAGAGGCCCACACCGCCGAGCCGACCTGCCCGGCCGCCTTGCCGATCAGGCCATAGATGCCCGCGCCCATCATGCTGCCGGCCGCGTACAGCGTCATCTGCATGGGCCCGATGGCGCGCAGCAGCGGTTCTTTGGACGTGGGCTTGGCGGGCTCGGTCATGAGGAGGCAACGCGCTGACGCCGCCAGGGGTTCGTGCTAGTCTTGCGGCCATGAACAAGCCGGTGAACGCTAGCCAAGTTACGGTGCAGCTCAGCGCCGAGGACGCCGCCGACCTTCAGGCGCGCGTGGAGCGTGGTGAGTTTACATCGCTGGATGAGGGTATCGCGGCTGAGCTTGCAGAGCTCAACTATCGCCGGGCATCGGACATCGTCGGCGGTTCGGAGAAGCTGAAAGCACTGCTCGATGAGCTGGAGGCAGAGGTTATCCATCCCGACGAATGCGTCGACGGCGCGACGTTCATGGCCGAGATGCTTGCCGAACTGAAGGCTCGCGCCGAGGCCGCGGGGGAGTGAGCCGTCGCTATGTTCTGACACGGCGCGCTCAACGCGATCTGCAGAGCATTCGCCACTACATCGTTCAGCACAGTCCCCAAGCCGGGGTGCGGTTTGTCGAGGGGCTGACGGCCAAGTTCGACGACCTCGCCCTCATGCCGTTCATGGCTCAGACCGTAGCGCAGAACCCGCGGTTTCGTCGGCTTCCACACGGCGCCTACGTGATCTTTTATGAGGTCGTGGATGATGCCGTCATCATCCGTTCAATCGAGCATTCGGCGACCCTGAAATGACCGAATTCGATTTCGACGCCGTCGTGGTGGGCGCGGGCGCGGTCGGCCTGGCGTGCGGCTACGCCCTGGCTCAGCGGGGCCTGATCGTCGCGGTGCTGGAGGCCGAGGGCCACATCGGGCAGGGCGTGTCGTCGCGCAATTCCGAGGTGATCCACGGCGGGCTCTACTATCCGTCCGGTTCGCTGAAGGCGCGGCTGTGCGTGCAGGGGCGGCGGCTGCTGTATCCGTTCCTCGACAAGCACGGCGTGGCCTACAAGCGCTGCGGCAAGCTGGTCGTGGCCACGAGCGAGGACGAGATCCCGCGCCTGGACGCCATCTGGGACCAGGCCCTGGCCAACGACGTCGAGGGCATGGAGCGAGTGAGCGGCCAGCAGGCCCGCGCGCTGGAGCCTGGTCTCAACGCCCATGCTGCGCTGTTGTCGCCTGAGAGCGGCGTCTTCGCCAGCCACGACTACATGCTGGCCCTGCAGGGGGAGATCGAGGCCGCCGGCGGGGCGGTGGTGCTCAATACGCCGTTCGAGGGCGCCGAGGCCTTCGCGGGCGGCGGCTTCAAGGTCAGGGCCGGGGGCGTTGACCCGACCAGCCTGACCTGCCGCCTGCTGGTCGCTGCTCCGGGGCTGTCGGCGCAGGACGTCGCGGGCCGCATCGAAGGCTATCCCGGCGACCGCATCCCCACGGCCCACTATGGCAAGGGCGTCTATTTCCGACTGACCGGCAAGGCGCCGTTCCAGCGCCTGGTCTATCCGCCGCCGATCCACGGCGCGCTGGGCACTCACTACCGCAACGACCTGGGCGGCCAGGCGGTGTTCGGGCCGGACCTGGAATACGTGTCCGCGCCCGACTATTCGGTCGATCCTGCGCGGGCCGAGACCTTCGCCGCCTATATCCGCAAGTTCTGGCCGGACCTGCCTGACGGCGCCCTGCAGCCGGACTATGCCGGCGTGCGGCCCAAGCTGCACGGGCCCGATGAGCCGCAGCCCGATTTCCAGCTGCGCGGCGTCGAGGATCATGGTCTGGAAGGCCTGATGGCGCTGTTCGGCATCGAGAGCCCCGGCCTCACCAGCTCGCTGGCGATCGGACAAGAGGTTGCGGATCGGCTGCTGGCGCGTTGACACGCAAGCGGCGCCCCACGATGGTCCCCGCCCGTTAGAAGACTCCCTGGAGCCCGCCTTGACCAACATCCTGCACGCCATGCTGGGCAAGGGCTTGGGCGGTCTGGAGCAGGTGTTTCTGGACTATCAGCCGATCCTGGAGGCGTGGGCGGCGCGGCATGACGGTCGCTGCGTCGGCGTGGTGCGCCAGGGCGGCAAGGTCGCGGCCGCGCAGAGCCAACGCACGCCGCCATTCTCAAGCATGCCGGCCTTCACCGACTGGGACCCGGTCACCCTGGGCGCGGCCAAGGCGGTGGTTCGCGAGGTCCGGCCGGTCCTGATCCTAAGCCACGGCCAGCGGCCTGCTCGCCTGTTCGCCAAGGCCGCGCCGGCGGGAACCTTGCAGGCCGTCTGCGTGCACAAGCCCTCGTTCGACGTCGCCCCGGGCGTTCACTATCTATGCGTCGGTCAGCACCTGGCCCAACTGGCCCTGGACCGCGGCGCGCCGGCGGACCACGTCCATTTCATCCCCAACGCTGTGACCCCGCCGACCGCGCGAGCGACGCCGTTCGCGCGCGGAGCGACCGACGGCTGCCCGATCAAGATCGTCGCCGCCGGCCGGCTGCACTCGAAGAAGGGCTTCGACATCCTGATCCGGGCGATCGGCAAGCTGCGCGCCTACGACCTGGAGGTCACCTGCGAGATCGCCGGCGAGGGCGACGAGCGCGGCGCGCTGGAAGCGCTGATCCGCGAGCTGGACCTCAGCCCCTGCGTCAAGCTGGTCGGCTGGACCGACGACGTCGCCGGCTTCCTGGCTTCGGGCGACGTCTTCGCCTTCCCCTCGCACCAGGAGGGTTTCCCGCTGACCCTGCTTGAGGCCATGGCCGTGGGCCTGCCCGTGGTGGCCACCGAGATCGACGGTCCCGACGAGATCCTCAAGGACGGCGTCAACGGCAGGCTGGTCCCCGACGACGACGTCGACCGCCTGGCCGAGGCCCTGGGCGAGGTGGTGGCGGACCCGCAAGGCGCGGTCCGCCTGGGCGAGGCCGCCCGCGCCCTGGTGCTGGGCGAATACGGCCCCGACCAGCTGGCGCGGCGCTTGGAAGCCGCGCTGGATGCGATGCTCACCTGAGCGCGCCGGGCGAAAGCGTGTGCGGTTTCGCCGCCCGATACGGGTCGATTCTAAGGCTTGATGCGGGGCGCTCTTGAGCGTATGACCCCCGTCCGTCCTGGCGACGGTTGGGTAGCTCAGATGGTTAGAGCGGTGGATTCATAACCCACAGGTCGGCGGTTCGATCCCGCCTCCAACCACCAGGACGGACTGACTTCTCCTTACAATTCAGAAGTTTGGAACAGGGCCTCGGCGCTGCTCGTTGTCGCGTCATGGCGCGCGCCCTCAAGGTCTTCACCTGGTCTGACGGCTTTCACCGCTACACCGTGGCGACGACGTCGCGCGTCAAGGCGTTGGCGGCGTGGGAGACGGACCGCGATCTCTTCAAGGAAGGCGTGGCGAGCGAAGCGTCCGATGCGCCCGACGCCAAGGCGGCCCTGGCCGCGCCCGGGTCGGTGATCCGGCGGGCCGAGGGCGGGCTGAAGGCGGCGATCGAGACCCTGCCCAAGCCCAAGGCTGCGCCGAAGAAGGCCGCCGATGCCGCCGAGACCAGACGAAAGAAGGCCTTGGCCGAGGCGGAAGCCGTCTTGGAGGCCGCCGAGATCGAGCAGCGTGACGTCGCGGCCGATCTGGAGCGGCGGCGTCGCGCGCTGGAGACCGAGGCCGAAGGGCTCAATGAATCCTGGACGAAACGACGGCGGACGCTGGAACAGTCGATCCGACGTCTGCGACGGTGACCCTCGCGGGATCGCGCAGGCCCTGGTCGTTCAGATAGTCGAGCAGGGCGGCCGGCTGGTCGGTCTGGACCATGTTGACGCCCTCGGCGATCAGGCCGCCCCAGGCGCGGGCGGGATCGGTCAGGGCGCGACGGTCGCCGGCGGCGTCGGCCACGCCCTTCAGGCCCTTGCCGTCCAGGCTGTTGCTCCAGACGCGGATGCGGGCGGCGTGGGCCGCGTCGCGCACCGCGAAAAAGCCGTCCTTCTTGAGGGCGTCCAGCTCGACGGCCGGGATCGCGCGTTCGCCGGAAGCCTGGCGGGTGGTGATCTCGCCCAGCTGCTCGGCGCGCGAAGCGGCCTTCTGGCCCACGATCGGCATGAAGGCCATGTCTTGATACAGCGGCTTGTCGGCGATCGGAGCTGCGTCGAGGTCGGCGCGGGCCTTGAACAGCACCCAGTCGGTGGTGTCGGTGTCTCGCACCAGTCGAGCGGCCTGGGCGGCCAGCGGCCCTTCCTTCAGGTCGATGTTGACCAGGATGCGGCCGCGGGCGACGCGCAGGAAGGCCGACAGGGTCGGCGGCGCTTCGAACTCGGCGTCGCCGGCCTTGAGGCGCAAGGCCTGGACCTCGCCCAGGGTCATGTCGGCGATCTTGCCCTTGCCGTTGGTGGTGCGATCGACCTTGGCGTCGTGCATGACGACCAGGGCTCCGTCCTGGGTGCGGCGCACGTCGATCTCGACCATGTCGACGCCCAGGGCGATGCAGCGCTTGAGGGCGGACAGGGAGTTTTCAGGCAGGGTGTTGGTCATGCTGCGCGAAGGCGCGGCGGCGTGGCATGCGCGGTGGGCGACCACCATCACGCCGGCCGAGGGATCGTGGAGCCGCTCGCGCGGATCGGCGGCTTGGGCCGCCGGGGCGCCCAGGCCGGCGGTGATCGCCAGTGCGGTCAGGAACGTGCGAAGTCGCATGGTTCAAATCCCCCGAGCCGTCGCCTTGATGACCGATTCACGCGACAGGCCTGCGTCGGTTCGGGCTCACTGGGATGACGACGTCGTCGGGGCTGGGCCTCAGCGTTTGGGGTGCGACAAGTTGTCCGTTTCTAAACCTTTCGGAAACCGCGCAGCACGTTGGCCTCCGTGCTGAGCTGCAGCTGGGCGTAGTCGATGCGCGGCGTGTCCGAAAACAGCAGGTAGTAGTATTTCATCTGCTCGGACCACCAGTAGCCGGGACAGTTGTCGCCCTGGGTCATCGGCTTGGTCGTGATGTCCTTCAGCGCGGTGTAGCCGTAAGGCGCGCGGCTGGTGGCCTTCATCTCGCGATAGTGGATGGCCGAGAGCTGGCGATAGCGCTCGTCGCGGTCGATCAGCCACAGGTTCAGGCAGGCGTCGGGATACTCCGGGCGCAGGCCCGTGTGCTTGCGGCGTGGCTGGGCGGTGGGAGCCTCGATCGATTCCGGAATGATCCCGAACGTCGCCTGCAGATAGGTGAAGGTGGCCAGATAGTCGTCGCCCTGCGCCTTGCGGCCCACCTGGCCCAGCAGGCCGGCATAGTAGGCGGCCAGTTCGCTCTGGGCCGTCGAGGTCACGACGCCGGTCTCGTAGTCGACCATCGGGAACCAGAGACGACCCTCATAGCGCTTGGCCTGGTGGGCCAGCTGAGCGTCGACGCACTCGACCGCCCAGCGCTTGCAGTCCGCGTCGCCGAACAGCTCCCAGGCGTCCCAAAGATATTCGTAGAAGCTGTCGGCATAGATATCGATGCTGGCGTTGCGGCTGATGAAGTCGCCGGTGCGGGCGTCGATATTGGCGGCCATCAGGCCGATCCTCGAGCGGCGGTCCAGGGCGTGCTTCATGGCCCGTTTGGCGGCCTTGAAGTAGCGGTCATCGCCGGTCAGCTGGCTCAGCACCCCGAATTCGGTGATGTAGGTGCCGATCTCGGCCAGGTTGGTCTCGGGATCACGCACGGCGCCGGTGCGCAGGTTCACATAGCGCCAGGGCAGGCCGTGCGGCGAGGCGTCGAAGGCCTTCATCAATCGGTCGGCCAGGTCTTTCGCCTTGGCCAGCAGCATCGGATCGCCGCAGGCCAGGTGGGCGGCGATCAGGCCGCCGACCAGCCGGATATTGGTCTCGAACACCTGGGCGTCGCCGTCGACATCGAAGGACAGGGACGACTTCACCCAGTCGACGCCGGCCTGGAACTCGGCGTCCAGGCCCATGATCCACAGGGTGTCCAGCGCCTCGACCAGCGACAGGCCCAGGTCGTGACCCTCGATGAAGAACGAGCGCGACGTGCCGCTGACCGGATTGATCTCGTCCTTGCCCCAGGCCTTGGCGACATAGGCCTGCCAGGCCCACTGGAACTCCTTGCGGACGTCGGCGGCCAGGGCCTTCCAGTCCTCCGGTTTGTTCTGAGCCTGAGCGAAGGGCGGCGCCAGTCCCGCCGCGATCACGGAGGCGAGGGCGGAGCGGCGCGTGAGTCTGGCGAGCGTCATGGCGCCAGCCTATCCAGGCGTGAGTGATGGTGTCGAGGGAAAGGCTGCCGGCCGAGGTCACGACACCCCGGCCGGCCAAGGGGTCCTGGCGGATGGGGTCGCCGGAAGCCGCTTTGCAACTATGACGCCGCCGATCGTCTGCGCCCGCAATGCGGCAGATCAAATGTGTCTTCGAGCGGGATCAGCCAGGCTCGGACGGGGTTTCCGGCGCTTCGGGCAGGCGGGCCTGGAGCACGCAGCGCAGGCCCTGGGGGCGGTAGTCCATGGCCGCCTGGCCCTTCAGTTCGCCGCGCAGGCTGCGCTCGATCAGGCGCGAGCCGAAGCCCTTGCGTGTCGGCTCGACCACGGGCGGACCGCCAAGCTCGGTCCAGGTGGTTTCGAGGATGCGCGTGGCCGGGTCATAGGTCCAGGCCAGGCTGACGCGGCCCTCGGCGTTCGACAGCGCGCCGTACTTCAGGGCGTTGGTGGCCAGCTCGTGCAGGATCAGCGCCATGGTCAGCGCGCCGCCGGGTTGCAGCCTCACCGCGGGCCCCTCGACGCTGACGCGCACCCCGGCCTCGTCGAAGGGGCGCAGGGCGCGTCGGACCACCTCGTGCAGCGCCGCCCCGTGCCAGCTCTCGCGGGTCAGGATGTCGTGCACCCCCGACAGGCCCAGCAGGCGCGCCTCGAACTTCTCGAAGGCCACGGTCGGATGGGGTTCGTTGCGCAGGGTCTGGGCCGCCATCGACTGGACGGTGGCCAGGGTGTTCTTCACGCGGTGGTTCAGTTCGTTGATCAGCAGCCGCAGCTGGCCCTGATGGTTCTGCTGGGCGGTCTCGGCCTGCTTGCGGGCGCTGATGTCGGAGATGATGGCCAGGATGTAGGCTGGTTCGTCTTCCACCCTGACCATCGAAGCGGTCAGGTGGATCCAGATCTCGCCCTCGGGCAACTGGAAGAGGCGCTCGGCCGAGCAGGTTTCGCGCTCGCCGGCCAGCAGGGCGGCGCTGGAGGCCAGCACGTCGTCCAGATGGTCGGCATGGGCCAGGCTCTGGAAAGACGCGTCCAGCAGGGCTTCGCGCGGGCGCTGCAGCAGGACGCAGAAGCTGTCGTTGACCTCCAGGATCTCGCCGGTCGGGGTCAGGCGAGCCACGCCCATGGCGGCCTGGTCGAACACGGCCCGATAGCGGGCTTCGGCCGCCTCCAGCTTCAGACGGGCCTCGATATTGGCGGTGACCACCTCGGTGTAGAGCACCAGGCCGCCGATCTCGCTTTCCCCGCTTTCATTGGCATCCGTCCGCCAGGGGGCCATCGACCAGCGGATCCACTCGGTGCGGCCGAAGCGGTCGACATAGGGGTCGCCCTCGTGGCGCAGTTCGACGCCCTCGAGCAGCACCTGGGCATGAAGGTCGCGCCACTTCTGCGGCACCTCGGGGAAGGCCTCGTAGTGCAGGCGGCCGATCAAGGGCATGTCCGCGGGCAGGTGCTGGTCGGTCAGATACTGCCGCGAGGCCGCCAGATAGCGCATGTCGCGATCGAAGATGGCGATGCCCAGCGGCGCATGCTTCAGCGCGGTGGTCACGCTGGGAGAGGCGGAGAGGGGCGGGGATTCGTCAATCATCGTTCGTCGATGGTAGCGGTCGCTAGAGCCTATGTCGGTCGGAATTCGACCTGAAGCCGTCAGCGCAAATCGCCGCACCCTGAGGTCGTTAACCTTTACTGCAAAAATCTTAAATCTGCACGACCGATTAACCGCCCCATGCGTTTATCCGGTCATGGCGAAGTTCGCGTCCGGCGGGGAACATGAGCGGCGGTCTGCCGTCCGCATCCAGACCCAACGGTCCGGCAAGGTGCTGTGCGGCGCCTTTGCCTGGGACTGCGTGATCCGCGACCTGTCCAGCAGCGGCGCGCGTATCCAGATGCTGACCGCCGCCGCGCCGCCCGGGCAGGCGCAGCTCGTCGACCTGGTCGCCGGCCTGGCCCACGACGTCACCGTCGCCTGGCAGAGGGACCGTGAGATCGGCATCCGGATCGTACGCACCTACGACCTGCGTGGCCTGGCGCCCGCCGCGGCCGGCACCGCCAAGCGCATCTGGCAGGCCTCGCAAGGCAGCGTTTCTGCAGGGTAGGGGCGTCGTCGTCACCTAAGATCTGTCTCTCTTAAGAGGCGCTCCAAGGTGCGGGCTTTCTGCTTCCGGTTGCGCGCGTTTTTGGATTCGGATAGCGGGCGATCATGACCTTGTCTGCTGCTCGCCTGTGGGATCGGTATCGCGCCATCAATCCCGATGCCCCGGCTGATGCGCCGAGCAGCTTCCATTTCTGCGACAATCAGGCGGATGCTGATCTCTGCGCCAAGCTGGTGGCGATGGGGCAGAAGCGCGCGACGGCGCCCTCGGTTGCGGAACTTGAGCTTGCCGGCGACCCGATGCCGCGCGTGGGCGACTACTCGATCGTGACCGACTGGGCAGGCGACGCCGTGGCCGTCATCCAGACAGTGTCGGTCGAGACAAGGCGATTTGGCGAGATCGACGAGGCGTTTGCGCGCTCCGAAGGGGAGGGAGATCTCTCGCTTGAATGGTGGAGGGCGGCTCACCAAAGCTACTATGAGACCGTGCTGGCTGGCTCCAAGTTCACGGTGGACGCCGATCTGGAGATCGTCTGCGAGAGGTTCACCCTCGTATTGGCGGCGTAGCGTCTGCAATCGGCTAGGGTTCCGTTCGCTCACGCTTGGTGGATCGGGAAGCGGGGTGTCTGGCGCTCGTCGTTGACAACCGTCGCTATGCGATTCCCCGTCCTCTGGGGGGGATGGCCAAGGACACACCAGCGGCGCCGCCGGCGTCGTATGCGTCCGGCGACACCATGCGAGTAGGGCGGCGCACGGTCTCGAGCTTCAGGTCGAGCCTGTCGAATTCGGCCTCGACGACCGCTGACTTGAGAACGACGAGATGACGTCCGGCGTCGTTGTTGGCCTGATCCCGGCCAGCCTTCATGGCGGTCAATTTCTCCGCGATCGACGCTACCATTCCCAGGGTGAAGGACGCATTCGCCATGTGTCGGTCTTGGTGTCGAAACTGCTGGTATTCTCTACTTGTCTTGTATCGGCCAAGCTCTGACCGAACGGCCAGATCTATCAGTCCGGTCAGGTAGTGGGCGGCTTCGATATCAGACCGGAGACCAAAGAATACGTAGCGTGGGTCGCCCGCGGGCGTCTTTTCGCGCCAGACCCGGCAATCGCAGAAGTTCGCGACAGCGCCGATGCATTCCTCCAGCGGTATGCGTTTGTTGTGGCGGGTCTCGTACTCAAGCCGCTCGCACGTCGCGTCACGGATCTCGACGTCGGTCAGCGACAAGTCGTAGCGATCGAGCAGCTCCGCGACCTTGGCGGCGGCCGACAACGCTTCGGCCTCGGTGCAGCCGTTGTCCGTCGTCTTGGCGCGTAGCCCCTGGATGCGCGCCTTAAGCTTATCCAGGGCAGCGAGATCGGGATTTTCGTTCATGGATGCATCCCGAAAAAGTCGATCCAGGCAGCGCCGGCTCGCCGGGGCAGGTAGCGCCGCCTTCTAGCCGAAGCCCGCCAAGCATCACAGCGCCGGGTCTTGCGATCGAAACATCTCATAGCCGACCGGGTCCGCTAACGGCCCCTTTCCGGCGCTGCGGCGGTCTGCTTTGCAGAATCGGGCCGCCCTACAGGCACAAAAAAGGCCTCGGCTGAGCGGACCGAGGCCTTTGTCGTTCTTGGCTCTTAGCGGGTCCTAGGCGGCGTCGCCGCGCGAGGATTCGTCGGCCATGGCGCGGACCAGGTCGAGCACCTGGCGACGGACGCGGCCGCGACCGATGCGCGGGAACACTTCGGCCAGTTCCAGGCCTTCCGGGGTGGTCAGGAATTCCTGGACCACGCGTTCGGCGTGCTGGGTGGCGTCATCGACTTCGGCGCCGCTCATCGGGTCGGCCAGGCCGTCGAAGAAGAACGACACGGGGACCTGAAGGGTCTTGGCGATCTCGTACAGCTTGGAAGCGCTCACGCGGTTGGCGCCGCGCTCGTACTTCTGAACCTGTTGAAAGGTAAGGCCGAGAGAGTCCGCGAGCTGTTCCTGGCTGACGCCAAGCAGCTTGCGGCGCATGCGGACCCGGCCGCCGACGTGCAGGTCGACAGGATTGGGACGACGGCCTTCGGTTTCTTCGCTCATGAGTTTAATTCCGCCTCCAACGGTTGTTCAGGGAAAATGACACGACCGTGACGCTGGTGAAAGCGAAGCTCGCGTCGCGCGGCGTTACGTCGCGCTGGTTGGCCTTTCCTCCCCGATTCCAGGAGGTTAGTCGCCTGCGAGGTGATTCGCCGCCAACCTTGGCGGGTCTCACTTTCGTCAAACGCGAACTTGGAGAGCGGCTGGAGGAATTTTTCAGGCGTGGAGACGTTGTTCGCGCTGGCTCCAGATGTGACGGGCGCGTCCGGTGGCGTCGTGCAGGCGGAACAGGGTCTCGGCCGCCAGGGTCTCGTCGCGCTCGGCGCCCGCCACCAACTGCGGGGTCATGGCCCGGCGCACCTGGCGCTGCACGCAGGACAGATCGCCGAAGGCCAGCATGTCCATGGCGTCGATCTCGTAGCCGACCGGCGACTCGCGGCAGACGGCTTCCAGCACGCGATCGAGCAGCGCCCGGGACAGGGCGATTTCCGACCCGGCCACCACGCCGTGTTCATAGGCGCGCGGGATGCCGACCAGGCGGGTGTCGATCGGCGAGTTCAGGATCCCGGGATACAGCTGCATGTCGATCATGCCGACAAAGCGGTTCACGCCCTTGCGCAGGGCGTATTCGAACGCAGCCGCCCAGACCTCGAACACCCGCTCGCCCCGGCCGGGGCCCTTGCGGCGGCGATAGGCGTCGGTGGTGAACAGGCGCGTGGCCTCCCAGACGTCCGGTCCCTTCTTGGGCGTCTCGCCGGGGGCGATCAGATGGGGGAACTTGTCGGCCAGCATGCAGCGGTCGTCGGTGGGGCGAAGGCGCAGGCCGACCTCCAGCTCCATCTCGGGATTGAAGCCCAGCAGGTAGATGGCGCGGTCGTCGTCGTAGTCGTCGACCTCGCCGCCCTCCAGCACCACGAGATCGACCCAGCCATTCTTCTCGACGCATTGGCGGCGACGTTCCTCGTGCATCGCCCACAGCTGCGGGCCGTAGAGGTGACGGTTCTCGGACGTGATGATGTGGATCATGGCCTGCCCCCAAGCGCTGACGTTCAACAGGGGGGGATTAAGCGGCATGATCCGTCAAACCGACGATAGGCCAAACGGCCTATGGCCTTGTCAGGCGAGAGGTGAGGGGGCAGCATTTCCGCCATGAACACGGCGACCCCAGAGCGCTACCGCACCTTCGCGGCCTTCTATCCGTTCTACCTGACCGAACACGTCAATCCGGTCAGCCGGCGGCTGCATGTGATCGGGACCAGCCTGGTGATCGTCTGCCTGCTGCTGGGCGTCGTCCGGGACTGGCGGTTCTTCGTGGCCGCGCCGCTCGTCGGCTACGGCTTCGCCTGGATCGGCCACTTCGTGTTCGAGAAGAACCGGCCAGCGACGTTCAAGTATCCGCTCTACAGCCTGATGGGCGATTTCCGCCTGTGGTTCGAGGTGGTGACGGGCAAGTGGAAGTTCTGAGCCAGATCCGTCTTCCCGGCCTTCACCGGGGAAATGGAAGACGTGGAAGTTCTAGCGGTCCAGCTTGCGCAGCAGGCCCAGTTCGCCGGCTTTCAGAACCGCTTCCTGGCGCTTGGCCACGCCCAGGCGCTTCTTGGCGGCCTCGATGTGGTGGTGGACGGTGCGCGGCGACAGTTCCAGGATCGCGCCGATCTCCCAGTCGGTCTTGCCGCGGCTGGCCCAATACAGACACTGGGCCTGACGCTCGGAGATGATCCCGTAGTCGGGATTGTCGTCCTGCATTTCCCAGTGCTTGAGCATGGTGGTGCCAAACACCGTGGCCAAGCTCTCGATCACGGCGCGGTGGGCCGGGTCGGTGTCGGGCGCGCCGGTCGACATGCGGATCAGCACTTCCTGGCCGGCGGGGCCGAAGACGCGCACGACATAGCCGTCGTTCATGCCCTGGTCGGCGGCCTCGCCCCACATGGCCTGGGCGCGGCTGTCGCCCAGCGGCCGGGCGTCCGACCAGGCAAAGGCGCGCGGCGAGGTCAGCAGCAGCCGCACGCAGGGATCATGGACGACGTAGCGCTCGCTCCAGTACCGCTCGTCCCAGGCGTCGAAGTCGCGCCGGCTGAGGGTGCGGGGCTCCTTGCCGTAGTGTTCGGCATTGACCAGGGTGGCGGCGAAGCGGTCGTAGCCGAACGCGGCGATAGCCTCGGCAAAGCGCGCCTCGACCTCCTGGGCGGAGGTCAGGTGAGGGGCTTGGCTCAGGAAGGCCCAGGCCTGCTGTTCAGCGGTGGTCAGCACGCGCCGCTCCGGACTCACACCTTGTTAAGCTAGGTGCGGCGCCACCTTGGCGCAAAGCGGCCGCAATCCCAAGCGGAGCGGTAGAGCGGCGGCGATCGGTCGCGGCTAGGCTGCGGCTTCGGCGTCCTCGTCCTCGCCGCCCAGCAGAGCGTTCAGGACGGTGGCCAGGCGTTCGGGCTTGATCGGCTTCTCGACCACGTCCTGCATGCCCGCGGCCAGATAGGTCTGGACGTCGGCCGGATCGGCGTTGGCGGTCAGGGCGACGATCGGCACGGCGCCGACGCGGCCGGCCATGTCGCGGATGGCGCGGGTGGCGGCGATGCCGTCCATGCGCGGCATCTTGATGTCCATCAGCACTAGGTCGTAGCGGCCGCTCCTGGCCATCTCGACGGCCTCGACGCCGTCGACGGCCTGTTCGGAGGTGCATTCGAACATGTCGCAGAGGGCCTCGGCGACCATGCGGTTGGTGGCGTTGTCGTCGACGATCAGGATGTGGGCGGCGCGGCCGGCGACGGCCGGCTCGGCGTCGCGGGCGACGAGGATCTGGGCGGCGTCGGCGGTGAGGCCGAAGCCCACGGTCAGGCCGGCGCCGCGATTGGCCTCGGCGACCAGCGGGCCGCCCATGGCCCGCATGACGCGGTGGGCCAGGGCCAGGCCGACGCTGAGCGCCATCTCGTGGTGGTCTTGCAGGCTGGCGGCGCTGAGCGGCGCGCTGACCCAGGCCAGGCGATCGCCGCCATGGCCCTCGGCGTTGTCGCGGACCTGGCCTTCCAGGCGGACGCGGCCGCCGTCGGCGCGGGCGGTCAGGCGGGCCTCGATCATGCCGCGGCCGGCGGCCAGGGCGTTCTCGATTAGGATGTCGTAGACCTGCAGCAGGCGCTCGCCGTCGACCTCGACCCCGCACTCGGGCTCGCCGTCATAGGACACCAGCAGGGTCGAGCCGCCTTCGTGGGCGCGGGCGGCCCAGCGGGCTTCGACCGCGTCGGCCAGGTCGCGCAGGCGGGTCGGAACCGCGTTGAACGCCATCTGGCCCTGGGCCGAACGGTGCAGATCGATGGCGCGGCTGAGCGTCTCGCCCATGTCGCGGCTGGTGTCGCCGATGGCGCGCACGAAGGCGGCGGCGTCAGGCGTCAGGCGTTGTTGTTCGAGGCGCTCGGTGATGGCCAGGACGCCGTCCAGATGGGCGCCGATCTCGACGGCCATGCGGTCGACCATGGCGCGGGCGTCGCGGGCTTCGCCCTGGCGGCGGCGGTGCGAGGCCAGCAGCGAGGCCAGCCCGCCCACGCCGACATAGGCGCCGGCGGCGTCGATGGTGACATAGGCGGTGCGGAAGACGGGGGTCGGGCTGTCGGCCAGGGCGTTGACGAAGGCGCTGGCGTCGGTGTCGGCCTGGATGACGCGCGGGGCCGCATCCATGATGTCGCGGACCGGGCGGGCGATCAGGTCGGCCACGCGCATCTGGCCCTGCAGCACGTCGCGATAGACCAGGCCCACGGGCCCGCCGTCCTCGACCACGGCGATCGCGGTCAGGCTCGGTTCGGCGTCGAACATCGCCGCGACGTCGCCGCAAAGCGTGTCGGGCGCGATCGGCGCGCGGGTATCGATCAGACGGGACAGCGTTTCCATACGGACGTCGCCAAGACCTTTAGTCAGCACTTTGGATTGTCAGCTTGCGCCAGCTCGCCTTGCAGAGTCGTTAAGTTGACAGCGCTTGTCTCGGCATTAGCAGCGGAAACCGCTGATCTTTTTGACTGATCATTGTTCATCGAAAAGGAAAGGGCGACGGATCGCTCCGCCGCCCTCCAGGGAGAATAAGGCCTTCAGTATGCCTCGAGGCTACCAGGACTTGCTGATCGCGATCCCGTATAGCCGCGGCTCGGCGGTGATCACGTTGGTGAACAGGCCCGAGCTGTCGTCGGTGGTGTAGGCGTCGACGATCGGGATCTTGTTGCCGATGTTCTTGACGTAGGCGTCGACGGTGACGCCCCACTCGGGCTTGTCGAACTTCAGCGTGATGTTGCCGTTGTCCCACGACTTCAGGCGGTCGTACTCGGTGTTGTAGACGCGGGCGAACTGCTGGCTCTGGCGGTAGTAGTCGCCGCGCAGCGTCGCCGACCAGCCGCCCGAAAGCTCGAACGTGTACTGGGCGCCGATCGACGTCGTCCAATGCGGCGAGTTGGGCAGTTCCTTGCCCGACAGGTCCGCCGCCACGCCCTCAATCGAGAAGCCGTTGGCATAGTTGAACAGGCCGGTGCTGTTGGCCAGGAAGGCGGCCGTGGGCGCGGGCAGGCCTGCGCCGCCGGCCGCGGCCGGGGTCGACAGGAACGCCTGATAGGCCGCCGCCCCGGTGCAGGCCCAGGGCAGGGTGGCCCCGGCGCCGGCGCCCAGGATGGTGGCGACGCCGACGGTGTTCAGCACGCAGTTGGCCCCGACCGACGAAGCCTGCGGGCCCACCTTCACGACCGTATAGGCCGGGTTGGACTGGGTGCGGTTCATGGTGTCGATCGAAGAGACGCCGTCGCCGATCTTGGTGTTCAGATAGCCCAGGGTCGCGTTCAGTTTGAGGTTCCGGACCGGCGACCAGATGGACTCCAGCTCGAAGCCCCAGATCTTGGCGTCGACGTTCTCGTTCACCGACGTGCGGTTCACGATCTTGGAGATCTGATAGCCCTTGTAGTCGTAGCGGAAGCCCGTGGCGTTCAGCAGCACGCTGCCGCCGGCCAGGGTGTTCTTGGTGCCGATTTCGATGGCGTTGACGAACTCGGGGGCGAAGGTCTGGCTGATGCCGATGGCGCCGGCGGGCACGCCCGGATTGATGCCGCCGCCCTTGTAGCCCTTTGAATAGAAGGCATAGAGCAGGGTGTCGTCGGTGAAGCCGAGATTGGCCTTGTAGTCGAGACCGATCCGGCCCGTGGTCTCGGTGAAGCGGGCCCGCTGGTCGGGGTTGGTCGGGTTCAGGGTCAGGCCGTAGCCGGGGGCCAGCAGCACGGTCGAGTAGTTCTTGACCGCCTTCTTGTCGCGGGTCTGGCGCAGGCCCAGGGTGAACTTCAGATCCTCGTTGATCTGATAGTAGACCTCGCCGAACAGGGCGTCGGACACCAGGGTGTAGGGCGTGCGGTTGTCATAGTAGTTGTGGCCGTCGCCGGTCGGGGTGGCCGAGGTGTCGATGCCGATGCAGTTGGCGGTGGTCGCCGGGTTGCAGGTGGGCGACAGCCCCTTCGAGGCGTTCAAGGCCATCGACGACAGGGTCAGCGAATTGCCGATCACATAGTAGTCGGTCAGCGTCCGGTAGGTGAAGTGGATGCCGCCGACATTGAAGTTCACCGGGCCGTCGAAGGCCGACTGCAGGCGGAACTCCTGGCTGAACTGCTCGGAGCGGCCCGACGACACGTCAATGGTGGTGAACTTGTTGGTGTTGCCGACCTGCGGATCGTTGAAGAAGCCGCCCGGCGTGAACGGGGTGTTGTTGAACGCGATCGGCGAGACGACCCGGTTGTAGTCCTGCTTGGTGTAGACGCTGCCCTTTCCGTACGAGGTCATGGCCGTGAAGGTCAGCTCGTCGGACAGGTCGTAGTTCAGGGTGAACTGATAGGTGTTGGACTTGGACTGATACAGCGGGTCCAGCGCGGTCTCGATCTCGCGCAGATTGGTCGAGGTGGTGGCGCCGGCGTTGGCGTCGCCCGAGGTGAAGCCGAAGATGTTGCCCAGCAGGCCCGTCAGCGTGCCCGAGGTGTTGACCGTGCCATAGGCGGCCGGTGCGTACAGCGAACCGGGCAGGCAGCCCTGCGTCAGATAGCGGCGTGCCGCGCCGGTCGGAACGCCGCCGACCGTGGCGGGGCCTTCGTCCTTGGTGCACAGCTGCTTGCCGGTGCGGGCGCGGCTGTCGTTTTCGTCGAAGCGCTCCCACAGGAAGTTGGTTCGCAGCTTTTCGGTCGGGTTGAACATCACCTGCACGCGACCGGCCCACAGGTCGCGGTCGTCGACGACGTGGTTGTTGAAGGTGTTGGTGACGAAGCCGTCGCGCTTCAGCAGGGTGCCGGCCGCGCGGACGGCCAGCTTGTCGCCCCAGATTGGCAGGTTGACCATGCCGCGCAGGCGGATGGTGTTGTAGTTGCCGTACTCGGCGCGGGCGTTCGCCTCGAACTGGTCGGTCGGCTTGGCGGTGATGACGTTGACCACGCCGCCCGTGGCGTTGCGGCCGTACAGCGTGCCCTGCGGGCCGCGCAGTACTTCCACCCGCTCGACGTCGTAGAACTCGCTCTCGAACAGATTGCCCGACTGCTGGGGCGCGTTGTTCACGTGGACGCCGACGCCCTGGTCGGCCGAGGCCCCGACGGCCTTGGCGCCAATGCCGCGGATCTGGAAGTTGAAGCTGTTGGTGAAGTTGCTGCGGGCGAAGCTGACGTTCGGGATCGCCTGCTGCAGGTTGGGGCCGCCGTCGATCTTCTGGGCCTGCAGCGAGTCCTGGCTGAAGGCCGACACGGCGATCGGCACGTCCTGAAGGGCTTCTTCCTTCTTCTGGGCGGTGACGACCAGCTCTTCGATGACGCTGCTTTGCTGAGCAGGAGCCTGACGAGTCTGTTGAGCGAACGCGGGGACGGCGAGAGCCGAGATCGCGGCCGCCGAAGCGCCCATGACCAATAGGCTCCGCAAACGCAGAGTATGCGACATTGAATTCCCTCCCTGGACCCAAGCGGCGCCTTATGGATGGAGCCTGCGAGAGCGATGTTTCCTCGGCGCCGTACCTGTTTTCACCACGCGGGCGTACGGCGAGCCCCTCGCAGCATTCGTCGATTGCATACTTGCGTTTGAAAGCTGTCAACTGGGCGCTATGTAAGTGAACAGCGATAGGTTACGCCTTTTCACTTTGCGGGTGGCCTATTTCTCCTTGCAGGCGTAAGGTTTCACCGAATTAGAAAACAGGGTTTGTGATTTCCGTAACGGAAACATGACGCGGTGGGTTGGCGTATAATCGCCATGTGACGGGAGAGAATCTGTCTTTCGCGCGCGAAAGAGATCGCTGTCTTTCAAGCTCTGAGTATTGCCTGTAAGGCCCCCGCCGAGGCTGTGTCGCCCTGGCCGCTGTTCCGGGAAGGGCGCGGCTCGTGTAGAGGAGGGCGCATGTCTCCTTCCTCTTCCATCGAGCGCCCCGCCTCCGAAGGCCAGGCGGCCCTGGTTCTGTTCTCCGGCGGCCAGGACAGCAGCGTCTGTCTGGCCTGGGCCCTGGAGCGCTATGCGCGCGTCGAGACGGTCGGTTTCGACTATGGCCAGCGCCATGTCGTCGAGATGGAGGCGCGCCAGACCGTGCGCGCCGAGATCGCCGCGCGCTTCCCGCAGTGGGCCGATCGTCTCGGCGAAGACCACGTGCTGGATATCCGCAGCTTCGGCCAGGTGGCCCAGTCGGCCCTGACCGCCGATCGCGCCATCGAGATGACCGAGCGCGGCCTGCCCTCGACCTTCGTGCCAGGGCGCAATCTGGTGTTCCTGATCTACGCCGCCGCGCTTGCGGATCGCCGGGGCGTCGACGCCTTGGTCGGCGGCATGTGCGAGACCGACTTCTCAGGCTATCCCGACTGCCGACGCGACACCATGGACGCGATGCAGAGCGCCTTGAACCTTGGCATGGATCGCAGCTTCCGCATCGAGACGCCGCTGATGTGGCTGACCAAGGCCCAGACCTGGGCGCTGTCCAAGACCCTCGGCGGCGAGGACCTCGTCAAGCTGATCGTCGAGGAAAGCCACACCTGCTACCAGGGCGAACGCGGTGCGCTGCACAGCTGGGGTCACGGCTGCGGGACCTGCCCGGCGTGCGAGCTGCGTGAAAAGGGCTATGCCGAGTGGGACGCGGCCGGGCGCCCAGCCCTGGTCGAGGGGGCGCTCCAGCCGTGACCTACAGCGTCAAAGAGATCTTCCTGACCCTGCAGGGCGAGGGCGGCCAGGCGGGCAAGGCGGCGGTGTTCTGCCGCTTCTCGGGCTGCAACCTGTGGACCGGCCGCGAGCAGGACCGCGCCAAGGCCGTCTGCACCTTCTGCGACACCGACTTCGTCGGGACCGACGGCGAGAACGGCGGCAAGTTCGCCACGGCCGACGACCTGGCGGCCGCCGTCGAGGCCCAGTGGACCGGCGGGCCGGACGATCGCCTGGTGGTCTGCACCGGCGGCGAGCCCTTCCTGCAGCTGGACGAGGCCGCGATCGCGGCGCTGCACGCCCGCGGCTTCCAGATCGCCTGCGAGAGCAACGGCACGCTGGAGGCTCCGGCCGGGATCGACTGGATCTGCATCAGCCCCAAGGCCGACGCGCACGTGGTCCAGACTTCGGGCCAGGAGCTGAAGCTGGTCTTCCCGCAGGACAAGGCCATGCCGGAACGCTTCGCGGATCTCGATTTCGAGCGCTTCTACCTTCAGCCGATGGACGGCCCGGACCGCGACAGGAACACGCAATTGGCCGTCGCCTATTGCCTTTCGCACCCACAATGGCGTTTAAGCGTCCAAACGCACAAATATCTCGGCCTGCCCTGACGGATAAGGCGCTCGACTTGGTGACAGGGTCGACGCGCTAGAGCCTCCCAGGCCTTAGTCAAAGAAGTCCCTATGAAGCCCGTCTTCGAGATCACGAAGGCTGCGTTCTTCGACGCCGCCCATTTCATCGAGCAAGGTCCGACCGACCATCGCTATCGCAAGCTGCACGGCCACTCGTTCAAGGTGGAGGCCAGCGTGCGTGGTGAGATGCTGCCGGAAGGGTGGGTCGCTGACCTGGAGACCCTGGACGTCGCGCTGAAGGCCGTCGCCGCCGAGCTGGACCACGGCCTGCTCAACGACCGCGCCGGCTTGGAAGTCCCGACCCTGGAACGCCTGTGCCTCTATTTCGCCGAGCGCCTGCAGGGCCAGTTCCCCGGCCTGTCGCGCGTGGTGCTGTCGCGCCCGACGATCGGCGAGACGTGCGCGTTGGTGCTCTGAAGTCTTAAATCCTCCCGCTAGCGGGGGAGGATTGGGATGGCTTACCGCCGATAATCGTCCCGGTCCCGATCCTTCTTGCCATCGCCCGGGATCACGGCCTTGCCGGCCCCGACCACGACCTTGCCGGCGCCGCCGACGACCGCGCCAGTGACGCCGATGGCGGTGCCCGCGACCGTGCCGACCGCGGCGGCGGCCAGGCAGCCGGTCTGCGAGACGGCGATCATCGCCAGGAGCGCGGCGAGGGGGGCGAAGCGGCGAAAGAGCATGGGGAAGTCCGTAAACAGCGGTTCACCACGTTCTAGCCGGCCAATCCTTTAAATTCTCCGCGTCGGATGGACGCGCTGCTCCTGGACGTCGTCGACATAGGTCGCGCGGTCCTCCTCGCGCCGCCGTTCGCCGCGGTAGCGCGGGTCGTCGCGTCGACGGCGGTCGGGGCCGAAATAGGTCTCGGTCCGGATGAAGGGGCGGGGATTCTCGACCAGCAGGGTCAGGCGGTGGATCACGCCGCGGGCGGTGACCGGCTTGGTCAGGAACTCGTTGACGCCGGCGTCGCGAGCCTCATGCACCCGGCGCTCGGTCGAGTGGCCGGTGATCATCACGACGGGCACGAACGGATTGGGGCTGTCGGGCGAACGGCGAACCAGGTGCATGAAGTCGATGCCGTCCAGACCGTTCATCGACAGGTCGGTGAGCACCACGTCGATGGCGACCTTGCGCAGCAGGGACAGGGCTTCGGCGCCGTCGGTGGCCTCGAAGACGTGCCGCACGCCGATCGCCCGCAGGATCTCGATCAGCAAAATGCGCATATGCTGGTTATCGTCGACCAGCAGGACTTTCAGCAGATCGAACCGCACGCCCCATACTCCCCCAATGGGCGAGTTCTAAGGCCTGTTGATAACTTTGGTCAATCCGAAAGCTTATAGTTTTCAGTCAGAAGAACTCATCATGTGCATCAGCGCTGTCATCATTTGACGAATGCGCCACACGCCATGCGCGAGCTTAACCGACCTGGGCCCGATGGCGCAGGAAGGCGTCGGCCAGGACGCAGGCGGTCATGGCCTCGACCACCGGAACGCCGCGGATGCCCACGCACGGATCGTGGCGGCCCTTGGTGCGCAGATCGATTTCTTCGCCAGCCTCGTTCAAGGTCTGGCGCGGGATCAGGATCGACGAGGTCGGCTTGAAGGCCACGCGCGCCACGACCGGCTGGCCCGTCGAGATGCCGCCGAGAACCCCGCCCGCATGGTTGGACAGGAACACCGGCTCGCCGTTCTCGCCCCGGCGCATGGCGTCGGCGTTGTCCTCGCCGGTCAGGGCGGCGGACGCGAAGCCTTCGCCGATTTCCACGCCCTTGGCGGCGTTGATCGACATCAGGGCCGCGGCCAGTTCAGCGTCCAGCTTGCCGTACAGCGGCGCGCCCCAGCCGGCCGGCACGCCGGTGGCTTCCACCTCGACGACGGCGCCGGTCGAGGAGCCGGCCTTGCGGATCTTTTCCAGGTGCTCTTCCCACACCGGGATGATCTCGGCGTCCGGCGACCAGTAGGGGTTCTGCTCGGTCTGCGCCCAGTCCCAGTTGTCGCGGTTGATGGCGTGCGGGCCGATCTGCACCAGGGCGGCGCGGACGGTGACGCCGGGCGTGACCAGGCGGGCGATCGCCCCGGCCGCCACCCGCGCGGCCGTCTCGCGGGCCGAGCTGCGGCCGCCGCCGCGATAGTCGCGGACGCCGTACTTGGCGAAATAGGCATAGTCGGCGTGGCCTGGGCGGAAGGCCTGGGCGATCTCGCCATAGTCCTTGGACCGCTGGTCGGTGTTCTCGATCATCAGGCTGATCGGCGTACCCGTCGTGCGTGGTCCGTCCGTGCGCTCGTCCTCGAACACGCCCGACAGGATGCGCACGGCGTCCGGCTCCTGGCGCTGGGTCACGAACTTGCCGTTCCCGGGCCGGCGCTTGTCCAGGAACGCCTGGATCATCTCGGGCGTCAGCGCGATGCCCGGCGGAACGCCATCGACGACGCAGCCCAAGGCCGGGCCGTGGCTTTCGCCCCAGGTGGTGACGCGGAACAGGTGACCGAAGGTGTTGTGCGACATGGGCGGGGGTTTAGCGGAAACGGAGCCACGTCGCAAAAGGGAGGATGAGCTTGCTCACTTGCCCCCTCCGGGCCTGCGGCCCTCCTCCCCCGGAGGGGGAAGACGGGCGCCGTCTGCCCCCTCCGGGGTCGGACGACCTCGCAGGGCGAGGTCAGGTGGGGGCCTGCTGAGTCAGCCGCGCACCTTCGCCGCGTCGGCCAGGTAGAGCTCCAGGTTCGTCCAGCCGTCTTTGCCGACGACCGCGCCATCCGCCGTCTTCGGATCCAGCCCATGCGCCGTTTCCCAAGCGTCGGGCATGCCATCGCCGTCGGTGTCCTTGGCCGCCTTGCCTGCCGGCAGGTCTGGCCAGCCGCCGACGTCGCCCTGGATGTTGATGACCTTGCCGGTCTTCGTCCGCACGCCCTCGACCACGCGGCGGTCGACGGGGTCGCGCCAGACCGAGGCGCCGGCGTCGGCCAGCACGCGCTCATAGGCCTTGTCGGCCGTCTCGGGCGTCACGGCCCCGACGTCCAGCGGCGCAGGCAGGCGATAGCCGGCCGGCTCGGGGATGGTGAAGGTCACCAGGCTCCACGGATCGGCAGGAACCGCGCCCGCCATGCTGTTGCCAGCGAAATGGGCCTTGGCCAGGGTGTTGCTCTCCTGGAAGGCCACGGCCTTCGTCGAGTTGGGCCCTGGCACATAGGCGTTGTCGACGAAGTTGTAGGCCGCCATGGCCGCCTTGTCGGCGTCGTAGCCGGCGTGGCCCTTGCCCCAATTGTAGAAGACGTTGGAGCGGAAATCGAAGAACGCTCCGACCGGATCCTCGTCGACGCCGGCATAGTTCCCCGGCCGCGGCATCCGGGCCATGTGGTTGGCCCACAGATTGTGGTGGAAGCTGATCTTCGAGCCCTGGCCGCCGCGGATCAGGCTGCCATAGCCGTGGTCGCCCTTGACGTGGATCGAATGGGCCAGGCTTTCAGCGATGATCGACCACTGGACGGTCAGGTCGTGAAAGCCCTGCTCGCCCTTGCCGAAACGGGCCGAGGCCGACAGGGTCTCGTCCACCGACCAGCTGGCCGAGACGTGGTCCAGGATGATCCGGCGCCCGCCATTGATCCAGATCGCGTCGCCCTCGACCTTGCTCTCGGCCCCCAGGCGCGAGCGGATGAAGCGGATCACCACGTCGTCGGCGGACACCACCAGGGTCTGGTCGCGCAAGGTGATCCCGCCGCCCGGCGCGGTCTGGCCGGCGATGGTGATGCGGCCCTCGCGGATCCTCAGTTCGCTCTTGAGCTGGATCGTGCCGGCGACGTCGAAGACGACCGTGCGAGGGCCCTTGGCCTCGATCGCGGTGCGCAAGGATCCAGGGCCGGCGTCGCTTAGGTTGGTGACCCGCAGAACAGCGCCGCCGCGTCCGCCCTGGCTGAACCGTCCCGCGCCCTCGGCGCCGGGGAAGGCCAGGGTGTCCGACAGGGCCGGCGTCGCCGCGAGCGTCAGAGCGACCGCGCCGGCGGCGCGAAGAAGGTGGCGAGCGAGCATGGTCCATCCCCGAATGCGGCCGACTTGGCGTCGCCGTCAGGCTCGGGAAAATGCAGGGCGACACCGATCTTGTCCACCGGTGTCATGGCTGCCCCGCGCGCGGCTTAGAGGCCCTGTTTCATGATCACGTTCAGCGACACATGCGACTGCTGGCCGTCGTTCTGGTGAACGACCTCGACGGCGTCGATCGCGCCCTTGGGCAGGGTGGTGGGGTCGAAGCCGGCGGGCGCGGCCGCGCCGTTCAGCAGCACGAGGGTTTGGGGCGCGCGCAGGCGACCGCGGATCTGGACGTCGCCGTGATAGGTCGACATCTTGCCGTTCTCGATCTTGAGCTTGCCGTCGACCAGCTCGGCGTTGTGCACGCGGATGTATTTCGAGCGGATGTCGACGTACTGGCCAGTCTTGCTGTCGGTGATGACCGTGCGGCTGCGACTGCGGCCGGGGGTCTCGTCCTGCTGAGCCAGGGCGATCGAGCCGGCGACGGTGACGCCCACGGCCAGCAGGCCGGCCAGGGTCAGCAGGGCGCGGCGGCCCAGGGAGGCGGGATCGCGCGGAGCGGTGATGGCTTTCAGGCGCATAATCGTGGGTCTCCGTCCCTTGCCGGTGAAGGCGGGATGCAGGGCGGGCGCGGCGCGGGTCCGCAGCACGTCGATCAGGGTCTCGGCATAGTTCCGGCGCGCGGCCGGACCTGCGTCCTCCAGGGCCAGGGCGTCGGCCAGCTCCTCGCGGGTGGCGGCGGCGCGGGCGCGCAGCACGGCGTAAGGCGGGACCATCCAGAAGAGGCCGCCCAGCAGGTGCTCGGCCAGCAGCCGCCAGTTGTCGCCGCGCTTCAGGTGCGCCAGTTCGTGCGCGCAGACCGGCGCCAGTCGTTCGGGGCTCAAGCGCTCGACCAGGGCGCGGGGCAGCAGGATCACCGGCGTGGCCAGACCCGCCAGCAGCGGCTGGTCGATGGTGTCGCTGACCTTCACCTCGGGCCGGCCGGTGTCCAGCCGGCGGGCGGCGGCGCGGACGGCTTGGGCCAGTTCCGGCGAAACGGGACGGGCCTGCGCGGCGATGCGCTTGAGCCGGGCGCGGCCCACGGCCTGGCGGACGGTCGCGACGGCCAGCCCGCCCAGGGCGCCCAGGATCAGCGCTGCGCCGGCCGTTTCCAGTCCGCTGAAGGTGGAAAAGGCGCGGACCGAGAGCTCGCTGATCGTCGCCGTGGCGCTGGCGGCGGCCTGGGTGGTCAGGGCGGCCTGGTAGACGGGCGCGGTGGTTTCCTCAGGCAGGGCCGAGACGCCGACCATCGCCGCCAGCATGACCGGGGGCAGGGCGACGGCGCGGTTCCAGGCCCGGGCCCGCTGGGTCGGATCGCCGGTCAGCCGGTCGGCCGCCTTGCCCAGCAGCCAGCCCAGGCCGCTGGCCGGCCAGGCGACGACTAGGCCCAGGGCGGCGGAGGCGAAGAGCGCGTTCATGGGTCCCTCCGATCTCAGCGGTTCCAGGGTGTGGGCATGGGCGGTTCGTTGCGCAGGCTGAGCTTCACGCTGATCTTCGGTTCGGCCATGGCCCGAGGGGCGATGGCCTTCACGCGGAGGGCCTTCTCGATCACGTCCTGGGGCAGGATGACCCTCACGTTCGGCTGCACGTCGACCTTGACGTCCAGGGCGCCCAGCGCCTTCAGGGCCGCTGCCTGGGCGATGACGGCTTGGTGCTGGGCCAGGTCCGCGGCGACGGCGGCCAGGCGGGCGCGCTGCGCGGCGCGATCGGCCTCGACCTGCACGCGCGGCTCAGGCTGAGGGTTGGGGCGCGGATCGGGATGCGGGTCCGGATGCGGATCGGGCCTAGGGTCCGGCGCGGGCGCGGGGAGGGCGGCCAGCGCGGCGGTCGCAGCGGCCTCGGCCTCGACGGCGCGTTCCACGGCGGCGACGTCCTTGGCGGCCGCGGCTTCGGCGGCCTTCTCGACCTGAATGCGCAGAGGCTCGACCTCGGCGGCCGCCTGGGCCGCGGCGGCCTGGGCCACGTCGCTCGCATCGGCGGCGGCTTCGGCCTCGATGCGGGCGATCTCTTCTGGCGCGGGCGGAGCGATCTTGCGCACCTGCGAGGCCAGGGCCAGCGAGCCGGCGCCGGTGGCGACGGTCAGGGCGCCGCCCAGAGCGACGACCAGGCCCAACCGACCGACCGAGGCGCCGCTTTGCGGCTGCAGGATCGCCGACAGCCGTAAGGCGGCCAGGCTGCGCTCGCGGCCGGTGAAGGCCGACTCGAAAGTCATTTGGGGCGCGGGCAGGGCGTTCATCCGCAGGGCTTCGACCAGCACGCGGGCATAGTCGCGGCGAGCCTCGGGCGCGGCGCCGGCCAGGGCGTACTGGTCGCAGACGGATTCGCGGGCGGCCAGCATCCGGCTGCGCAGGGCGGCGACCGGCGGGGTCATCCAGAAGAGGCCGGCCAGGGCTTCCTCGGCCGGAATCCGCCAGTTGTCGCCGCGGCGCAGATGAGCCAGTTCATGGCCGCACACCAGGGCCAGGCGCTCGGCCCCGGCGGTCTCGATCAGGGCGCGAGGCAGCAGGATGGCGGGGCGGCGCACGCCGGCCAGCAGCGGTTCGGACACCGCATCGCTGACCAGCACGCGCGGCGCCTGGACGCCCAGGCGCATGGCCTCGCGGCGCACGGCGGCGGTCAGGGCCAGGTCCTCGCACGGGACGGCGGCGGCGCGGATCGCGGCCAGGCGTCGGCGACCCTGGTTCCAGCGCCAGCCCCGAGCCATCAGGCCGGCGGCGGACAGGCCGATCAGGCTCCAGGCCAGGCCGGTTGCGAGACCGGGGGGCGGCGACCAGGTCAGGCCGGACGCCAGACTGGGCGGCGGCATCCGGGCGGGAGCGGCCGGCGCGGGCGGGACGGCGACCGCCTCCATGGCGACGGGCTCAGGGGGAGCTTTCGGCGGTATCGGCGCGAAGGTCATGGCGACCGTGGCGGCCAGGGCGCCGGCGGGCAGGGCGTAGGCCAGGCTCCAGGCGGCGGCGCGCGGGCGCGGATCCTCGGTCAGCCGCTCGACGGTGCGGCCCAGGGCGAAGCCCAGCGCGCCGACCGGCCAGGCGGCGATCAGCCCCAGGGCGGTGGAAGCCAGCAGCGGGTTCATGCCTTGTCCTCCGTCTCACCGGTGTTGAGCAGGGTCTCCAGCTCGGCGATCTCGGTCTCCGACAGGATCTGGCTGCCGGCGAAGGCCGAGGCCGGCAGGCGACCATCGATCTCCAGCAAACCCCGCAGGCGGTTCAGCACCCCGCCGATCACGTCGACCTTGCCGGTGCGAGCCTCGTAGACCGCCAGGCCGTGAACGGACCGCCGGACCAGCAGGCCCTTGGCCACCATCCGCTCCAGCACGGTGCGCGTGGTCGAGGCGCTCCAGCCCAGCTCGGGCTCGATCAGTCCCTGGGCTTCGCGGGCGCTCATCGCGCCGCCGCGCCAGAAGGCCTTCAGCACTTCCAGTTCCAGGTCAGAGGGTTCGGTCATCGTAGGGATCTCAGTGATGTCGCGAGTACGCTACAAATGTAGCGCATCGACGTCAAGTGTGATGAGCGGCGTTCTTCGCTTGTCAGGGCGTGATTTGAATAGCAAGCTATATAGCGAGCTATGAATCTGGAGATCGAAGATGGACGTCGACCTGCTGGCTGGCCTGGGCGTGGGGTTCCTGGGCAGCCGTCTCAAGCGCCTGGCCGAGCGGATGCAAGCGGACGCCGCCGAGGTGGCGAGGTCCCTGGAGCTGCCGGTGCAGCCGGCTCAGATGTCGATGCTGCTGGCCATTCGTCTCCACGGTCCGATCTCGGTCGGCGAGCTGGCCGAGCGACTGCAGCTGGCCCAGCCGACGGTGACCCGGGCGCTGGGCGCGCTGGGCGACTATGTCGAGGCGCGGCCTTCGCCGGACGATGGGCGCACGCGGAGCCTGGCCCTGACCTCCGCCGGAGACGCCCTGCTGGTGCGGGTGCAGACCGAGCTGCTGGCGCGTATCGAGCCCGCCGCCGCCGAACTGGTCGAAGGCTTGGCTGGCGACTTCATGCAGGGCCTGGCCAAGGTCGAGGCGCGGCTGGCGGAACGCTCGCTGCTGGGCCGCATCACCGTCGCCGGTGCGCCGACGATGTGGGTGCGCGACTTCTCCGACGATCTGGCCGAGGCCTTCCACCGCATCAACGCCGAATGGATCCAGGCGATGTTCAGCCTGGAGGAGAACGATGTCGCCCTGCTGACCCGCCCGCGTGAGCTGATCCTCGACAAGGGCGGCCTGGTGCTGTTCGCCGAGACCCCGGATCTGGGCGTGGTCGGCACGGCGGCTCTGATGGTCTCCAAGGGCGGCTGGATCGAGCTGACCAAGATGGGCGTGTCCGAGAGCGCACGGGGCCGCAAGGTCGGCGAGTTCCTGCTGGCCAAGACCCTGGAGCGCGCCGCCAGCCTGGGGATCGACAAGCTCTATCTGCTGACCAACACCAAGTGCGAGGCGGCCATCCACCTCTATGAGAAGCTTGGCTTCGTCCACGACCCCGAGATCATGCGGCTGTGCGGCGGGCGGTATGAGCGCGCCAACGTAGCGATGTCGTATCGGGGCTAATCGATGCCCGCCAGCACCGAGCGGATCGTCTCGACGATGCGGTCGATGTGCGCTTTCTCCAGGATCAGCGGCGGCGACAGGGCGATGATGTCGCCTGTCACACGCACCAGCAGGCCCTGGTCGAAGCTGGTCTCGAAGGCTTCCGTCGCGCGGGCGGTCGGCGCGCCGGGGCGGGGCTCCAGCTCGATGCCGCCGATCAGGCCCAGGTTACGGATGTCGATGACGTGGCGCGCGTCGGCCAGGCTGTGCAGGGCGTCCTGCCAGTAGCCTTCGATGCCGGCGGCCCGGGCGAACAGGTCTTCTTCCTGGTAGGTCTCCAGCGTCGCCAGGCCCGCTGCGCAGGCCAGAGGGTGGGCCGAATAGGTATAGCCGTGGAACAGCTCGATCGGCGCGTCGGCGCCGTCGAGCATGGCGTCGTAGATCTTCCGCGAGGCGGCCACGGCGCCGGCGGGGACGGCGGCGTTGGTCAGGCCCTTGGCCATGCAGATCAGGTCGGGCATGATCCCGAAGCGCTCGGCCGCGAACGGCGCGCCCAGGCGGCCAAAGCCGGTGATGACCTCGTCGAAGATCAGCAGGATGTCATGCTTGTCGCAGATCGCCCGCAGGCGTTCGAGATAGCCCTTGGGCGGGACCAGCACGCCGGCCGAACCGGCGACCGGCTCGACGATGACGGCGGCGATGTTGGAGGCGTCGTGCAGGGCGACGATTCGCTCCAGCTCGTCTGCCAGCTGAGCGCCGTGCTCGGGCTGGCCCTTGGCGAAGCTGTTGCCCGGCTGGCCGTGGGTGTGGGGCAGGTGGTCGACGCCGGTCAGCAAGGACCCGAAATACATCCGGTTCTTGGGAATGCCGCCGACCGAAATGCCGCCGAAGCCCACGCCGTGATAGCCGCGCTCGCGGCCGATCAGCCGTGTCTTGGTCCCCTTGCCTCGGGCGCGGTGATAGGCGAGCGCGATCTTCAGGGCGGTGTCGACCGACTCCGAGCCTGAGTTGGTGAAGAAGATGCGGTCCAGGCCTGGCGGGGTGATCTGGGCCAGGCGCGAGGCGAACTGGAAAGCCAGGGGGTGGCCCAGGTTGAAGCTGGGCGCGAAGTCCATGGTCGCGGCCTGCTTCTGGATCGCCTCGCGGATCTTGGGGCGGTCGTGGCCGGCGTTGACGCACCACAGGCCCGAGGTGCCGTCCAGGATCTCGCGGCCTTCGGGCGTGCGGTAGAACATGCCGCTGGCGCTGGCCAGCAGCCGCGGATTGGCCTTGAAACGCCGGTTGGCCGTGAAGGGCATCCAGTAGGCGTCGAGATCGTTGGCGAGCAGGTCGGACATGTCGCGAATTTCCTTACAGCGCCTTGCATTGTGACCGCAGTTGCGCCCCTCTCGTAAAGGGCTCTTCGCCGCCCGTCGCGGCGAAACCCTAGCGCCGAAGTGGAGAAATCTTGGGGTGGGCTCCAGAAGCTTTGTGCGCGTTGTCGTCAGCATCTGACCTTGAAGTGAGCCCGTCATGACCTCCCAAGCGCTAAGCCTCGTCGAAACCGCCGCCTTCATCGACGGCCTGTGGATCGAGGGAGACGACAGCTTCGACGTGACCAATCCGGCCGACGGGACGCTGATCGCCCAGGTCGCCGACCTGGGGGCCAGCGAGACGCGGGTGGCGATAGGGGCCGCGCACCGGGCCTTGCCGGCCTGGTCGGCCAAGACGGCCAAGGAACGCGGGGCGATCCTGCGCCGGTGGAGCGACCTGATGCTGGCCCACGCCGACGACCTGGCGCGGCTGATGACCGCCGAGCAGGGCAAGCCGCTGGCGGAGTCGAAGGGCGAGGTGGCCTATGGCGCGGCGTTCATCGACTGGTTCGCCGACGAGGCCAAGCGCGCCTACGGCCACACCATTCCAACGCCCATGCCGGGCAAGCGGCTGGCGTCGATCAAGCAGCCGATCGGCGTCTGCGCGGCCATTGCGCCGTGGAACTTCCCGATCGCCATGATCACCCGCAAGGTGGGGCCAGCGCTGGCCGCCGGCTGCACCGTGGTGGTCAAGCCGGCCGCCGAGACGCCGCTGTGCGCCCTGGCCATCGCCCGGCTGGCGGTTGAGGCCGGCGTGCCGGCCGGCGTGCTGAACGTCGTCACCGGCAAGGACTCGAGCGCCATCGGCAAGGCCCTGTGCGACGACAGCCGGGTGCGCAAGCTGTCGTTCACTGGCTCCACCCCCGTCGGCAAGATCCTGTACGAACAGTGCGCCGGCACGATGAAGAAGCTCTCTCTCGAGCTGGGCGGCAATGCGCCTTTCATCGTCTTCGACGACGCCGACCTGGAGGCCGCCGTCGACGGCGCGATCGCCAGCAAGTACCGCAATACCGGCCAGACCTGCGTGTGCGCCAACCGCCTGATCGTCCAGGCCGGCATCCACGATGCTTTCGTGGCGCGGCTAAGCGAGAAGGTTGACGTTCTGAAGGTCGGTAACGGTATGACCGAAGGGGTTCAGATCGGTCCCCTTATTAATGCGAAGGCAATGCGGAAGGTCGGAGACCTCGTCAACGAAGCGGTCCTCGCGGGCGCATATGTGACAGTCGGTGGCGGAGACGATCCCTTCGATCCGCAGCGGTTCTTCTCTCCTACGGTGCTTGTCAACGTGACGCCGGACATGCGCCTCTTCCAGGAAGAGATCTTCGGCCCGGTCGCCCCGATCGTGAAATTCACCACCGAGGAGCAAGCCATCGAACTGGCCAACGCCACGCCGTTCGGCCTGGCGGCCTATTTCTACAGCCGCGACGTCGGCCGCTGCTGGCGCGTGGCAGAGGCGATCGAGGCGGGCATGGTCGGCATCAACGAGGGCCTGATCTCGACGGAAGTCGCGCCGTTCGGCGGCGTGAAGGAATCGGGCCTGGGCCGCGAGGGGGCCTCCGAGGGTCTCGATGAGTATCTGGAGACCAAGTATCTGTGTTTCGGCGGGGTGGGATGATCCCAGCCTTCCTCGCCGCCGAACGCGCTCGCTTCCTCGCCGAGCATCCCCGTTCCGTCGCCATGGCCAAGGCCGCCGCTGCGGTCTGGCGCGGCGGAGCGCCGATGCACTGGATGAACGACTGGGCTTCGCCGTCGCCGATCTTCGCGGCGCAGGGCGTCGGCGCGCAGGTCACCGATGTCGATGGGCGGCTCTATGACGACTTCTGCCTGGGCGACACGCCGGCGATGTTCGGGCACGGCGACGCCTCGGTGGCGGCCGCCGTCGCCGACCAGGCCAGGCGCGGCGCGGGGTTCATGCTGCCGACCGCCTCGGCGGTGATCGTCGGCAAGCTCCTGGCCGAGCGGTTCGGCCTGCCGCTGTGGCAGGCGGCGACCACGGCCAGCGACGCCAACCGCGCGGCGATCCGCTGGGCGCGGGCGGTGACGCAGCGACCGGTGATCGTGGTGTTCGACGGCTGCTATCACGGCATGGTCGAGGATGCGTTCGTGGCGCTCAGCGACGGCGTCGCGACGATGAAGCCGGGCCTGCTGGGCCAGGTCCATGACCTGACGGCCACCACGCGCGTCGTGCCGTTCAACGACCTCGAAGCGCTGGAAGCCGCGCTGGCATCCGGCGACGTCGCCGCCGTGCTGGCCGAGCCGGTGATGACCAACTGCGGGATGATCCTGCCCGAGCCCGGCTTCCACGACGCCCTGCGCCGGCTGAGCCGCGACGCCGGGACCCTGCTGGTCATCGACGAGACCCACACCATGTCGACCGGTCCCGGCGGCTATACCAAGGCCCACGGCCTGGAGCCTGACATCTTCGTGCTGGGCAAGGCCGTCGCCGGCGGCGTGCCGGCCGCCGTCTGGGGCGTCACGGCAGAACTCTCGGCGCGGATGGACGAAGCGCAGCAGCAGATAGGCCCGGGCCAGTCCGGCATCGGCACCACGCTGTCGGGCAATGCGCTGGCCATGGCCGCCATGCGGGCCATGCTGTCGGAGGTGATGACCGACGCGGCCTACGCCAGGATGCTGGCCGGCGCCGCGCGGCTGGTGGCGGGCCTGGAAGGCGTCATCGCCGCGCGCGGCCTGCCGTGGTCGGTGGTCCATGTCGGCGCGCGGGTCGAACTGGTGTTCGCAAGCAATCCACCGAAGAACGCCGCCGCGATGCGAAAAGTGCTGGACCACGACCGTGTGGAAGCGCTGCATCTGTGGCTGATCAACCGGGGCGTGCTGATCGCGCCCTTCCACACCATGATGCTGGTCTCGCCCGTCACCGACGACGCGGCGATCGACCGGTTGGTCGCGGCCATTGACGGCTTCGCGATCGCGACGAGGGAAGCATGAGCCAAGTGGCCGACATCCAGGAATGCCGCGACTTCCTGGCCGCCCATCCGCAGGTCAAGTTCGTCGAGGTGTTCTTCACCAGCATGACCGGCGTGCCCCGCGGCAAGCGGCTGCGCGTGCACGAGCTGGAGGCGATCTACGAGTACGGCCGCTTCCTGCCCGGCTCGGTGCTGGTGATCGACACCACCGGAGCCGACTGCGAGGACACCGGTCTGGTCTGGGAAGACGGCGACGCCGACCGCCGCGCGCGGCCCGTGCCCGGGAGCCTGACCCTGGCCCCGTGGCTGGGCCCCGACGTCGCCCAGGTCATGCTGTCGATGTACGAGCTGGACGGGACGCCCAACGACCTGGACCCGCGCCACGTGCTGCAGCGTGTCCTGAACCGCTACGCCGCCGACGGCCTGACGCCCGTCGCGGCCTGCGAGCTGGAATACTACCTCGTCGATCAGCGGCGTGGTCCTGGCGGCCAGCTGATGCCGGCCAAGTCGATGCAGACCGGCCAGCATCCGACCGGCATCCAGGTCTATGGTCTGCCCGAACTGGAGGCCCACGCCCCGTTTCTGCGCGAGTTGTGGGACACCGCCGACATCCTGGGCGTGCCGCTGGAAGGCGCCATCTCGGAATTCGCCCCGGGTCAGGTCGAGCTGACCCTGAAGCACAAGCCCGACGCGCTGCGGGCCGCCGATGACGCCGTGCTGTACAAGCGCGCCGCCAAGGGCGTGGCCCTGCGCCACGGCTGCGAGGCGACCTTCATGGCCAAGCCGTGGAGCGACCGGGCCGGCAACGGCTTCCACGTCCATCTCAGCGTCAATGACGCGGACGGGAACAACCTTTGCGCCGCCGAGGATCTGGAGGGTTCGCCCCTGCTGAAGCAGGCGATCGCCGGCATGAAGGTTCTGCTGGGCGAGGGCATGGCGATCCTGGCGCCGAACGCCAACAGCTATCGCCGCTTCAAGGCCAACTCTTACGCGCCGGTGGCCCCGACCTGGGGCGTCAACAACCGCACCGTATCACTGCGCGTGCCGGCCGGTCCGCCAAAGACGCGTCATGTCGAGCACCGCGTGGCCGGGGCCGACGCCAATCCGTACCTGGTGCTGGCCGTGCTGCTGGCCAGCGCCCACCACGGCATCGCCAGTAAGCTGGATCCCGGCCCGGCGGTGGTCGGCGACGGCTATGCCGCGGCGGCCAAGGAAAACAGCCGGTTGCCGACCCACTGGTTCGCGGCCGTCGACCTGTTCGAGAAGTCCGACGTTCTGCGCGACTATCTGGGCGATCGCTTCGTGGACATGTTCGTGGCGGTAAAGCGTACGGAACAGGCGCGGTTCTTCGAGGTCGTCACCGAGCTGGATTTCGACTGGTACCTGCGCAACGCCTGACAAAAACTAGAACGAAACAGGAGGGAGTTTCGGATGGGTAGCTTTCAGAATGGCGCTTCGCGGCGCTCGCTTCTCACGGCCTTCGGCGCGGCCGCCATTGGCATGACCTTCACCGCCTGCGGCGAGAAGCCCAAGGCGACCCCCGGCGGCGAAGAAGCCAAGCTGAACTTCTACAACTGGGACACCTATATCGGCGAGACGACGCTGGGCGACTTCAAGAAGGCCTCGGGCGTCGACGTGAACATGAGCCTGTTCGCGACCAACGACGAGCTGTTCGCCAAGCTGAAGGCCGGCAATCCCGGCTTCGACGTCATCGTGCCGTCCAACGAGTTCGTGACCCGGATGGGCCAGGCCGGTCTGCTGGAGCCGCTGGACCATGCCAAGATCCCCAACCTGAAGAACGTCGATCCGACCTTCATGAACCCGGACTACGACCCGGGGCGGAAGTTCTCGATGCCCTACACCTGGCTGGCTCTGGGCATCGGCTATCGCAAGAGCAAGGTGAAGGGCGTTCCCGACAGCTGGAAGTGGCTGCTGGACAGCGACCAGTACAAGGGGCGCATCGCCCTGCTGTCGGAAAGCGCCGATCTGGTGCGGCTGTCGGCCAAGTATCTCGGCCACAGCGTCAACGACATCCCTGCCGACATGCTGGTGCGCATCGAGCAGATGCTGATCAAGCAGAAGCCGAACGTGAAGGCCTTCCACGACGACAACGGCCAGGATCTGCTGCTGTCGGGCGAGGTCGACCTGGTGCTGGAGTACAACGGCGACATCGCCCAGGTGATGAAGGAGGATCCGGACCTCGACTTCGTGATCCCCAAGGAGGGCAGCTTGCTGAACTCCGACACCCTGTGCATCCCGAAAGGCGCGCCGCGGCCCAACAACGCCCACGCCTTCATCAACTACCTGCTGGACGCGCAGGCCGGGGCCGAGATCAGCAAGACGATCCTCTACCCGACCCCCAATGCGGCGGCGAAAGCGCTGATGCCCGACGACTACAAGAACAATCCGGTGATCTTCCCGCCGGCCGCCATCCTGGCCAAGTGCGAGTACGGCGCGTTCGAGGGGGCCGAGAAGGCGAGCTTGTACGAGGAAGTCATCACCCGGGTGCGGGCGGCTTGATGCCGACGTAAATGCTCCCCCGCGTTGCGGGGGAGCTGTCGCGGAGCGACTGAGGGGGCAAATGCGGCCTAGGCCGGGCTAGCCCCCTCCGGCCCTCTGGGCCACCTCCCCCGCAACGCGGGGGAGGATCTTGGGAGACGGGGGACCTTGATGGAGCAATCCTGGAAACAGGCCAAGGCCGTCTTCGCCGCGGCGCTGGGACCGCCGCTGGTGTGGCTGGCGCTGTTCTTCCTGGCGCCGCTGGCGATCGTCTGGGCCTACAGCTTCGGCCACAACGATGGCCTGACGGAGATCGCCATCAGCGGCACTTTCGGCAACTACGCCCGGGCGATCGAGCCGCTGTACCTGAAGATCTTCCTGAAATCGGCCTGGGTCGCGGCCCTGACGACGGGCCTGTGCCTGGCAGTCGGTTTTCCGGTGGCGCTGGCCATCACCTTCGCCTCCGACAAGGCCAAGACCTGGCTGCTGCTGCTGATCATGCTGCCGTTCTGGACGAACCTCCTGATCCGGACCTACGCCCTGATCGCCGTGCTGCGCACCGAGGGCTACGTCAATCAGGGCTTTGAGTGGCTGTGGAACCTGGCGAGCGTTTTCGCGCCGCTGGGCGACTTCCAGCCGCTGCAACTGCTGCACAACAATTTCGCGGTGATCCTGGGCCTGGTCTACGTCCACCTGCCGTTCATGGTGCTGCCGCTCTATTCGGCGCTGGACCGGCTGGACAAGTCGCTGCTGGAGGCCAGTCTCGACCTGGGCGCCGGGCACCTGCGGACCCTGTTCAAGGTGGTCGTGCCGCTGGCCCTGCCGGGCATCGCCTCGGGGATCCTGATCACCTTCATCCCGGCGCTGGGCGCCTATCTGACGCCGGACCTGCTGGGCGGCCCCGACAGCCAGATGATAGCAAACGTCATCGAGCGCCAGTTCAAGCGCGCCAACGACTGGCCGTTCGGCGCGGCCATGTCCTTCGTGCTGATGTACCTGACCTTCATCGCCATCGCGATCCAGGCGCTGCTGGCGAAGAAGACGCCGGAGGCCAGGGGATGAGCAAGCGCAGCGCTCCTGGTCCCCTCGAATATCTCCGCCGCTGGCAGATGCAGGCCTGGCTGGCGGCCGTGGCGATATTTCTCTACGCGCCGCTGGTCGCGCTGATGGCGTTCAGCTTCAACGACAGCCGGCGCAACATCGTCTGGAAGGGCTTCACGCTCAAATATTACGACAAGCTGTTCAACGACTCCGCCCTTCTGGAGGCGTTCGGCAACAGCCTGACCATCGCGGCGGTCTCGACGGTGCTGAGCCTATTCCTGGGCGCGGCGGCGGCGCTCGTTTTGTGGCGCTTCCGGTTCCCCGGCAAGACGGCCCTGGACGGGGCGCTGGCCCTGCCGATCGTGGTGCCCGAAATCTGCATGGGCGTGGCCATGTTGGTGTTCTTCGCCCGGGTCATGCCGTGGCCGCAGGGGCTGCCGTGGCCGCTGAACCTCGGGGCGATCATCATCGCCCACGTGTCGTTCTCGTTTCCGTTCGTGGCGGTGGTGGTGCGCGCCCGCATGGCCAGCTTCAACCGCGAGATGGAGGAGGCCGCCCGCGACCTGGGCGCCGGCGAGTTCCGCACCATCAAGGATGTGATCCTGCCGCACATGGCCCCGTCGCTGGTGGCCGGAGCGCTCTTGGCCTTCACGCTCAGCCTGGACGACTTCGTCATCACCTTCTTCACCGCAGGGCCGGACACCGTGACCTTCCCGGTGAAGGTCTATTCGATGGTCCGCTTCTCGGTGACGCCGGAAGTCAATGCGGCCTCGACGGTGCTGATCGTGCTGACCGTGCTGCTGACCGCGGCGGCGCTGAAACTGCAGGGGGACCCGGCCGCAACCGCGGGGCATGGGGCGGGGGACGCTAAATGAGCAAGCCGATCATCACTTTCGAGAACGTCAGCAAACGGTTCGGCAAGATGACCGCCGTCGACGACGTCTCCCTGACCATCCACGAGGGCGAGTTCTTCTCGCTGCTGGGGCCGTCGGGCTGCGGCAAGACCACCCTGCTGCGGATGCTGGCCGGCTTCGAGACGCCCACCGAGGGCCGGATCCTGATCGACGGCCAGGACATCTCCAATACGCCGCCCAACAGGCGGCCGGTGAACATGGTGTTCCAGTCCTACGCCGTGTTTCCGCACATCAGCGTGGCCGACAACGTCGCCTACGGCCTGGTGGTCGACAAGGTCGCCAAGGCCGAACGCGACCGTCGCGTCGAAGAGGCGCTGGAGCTGGTGCAGCTGGGTGGCCTGGGCCACCGCAAGCCTGACCAGCTGTCGGGCGGCCAACGCCAGCGGGTGGCTCTGGCCCGGGCGCTGGTCAAGCGGCCGCGCGTGCTGCTGCTGGACGAGCCGCTGTCGGCCCTGGACGCCAAGCTGCGCGAGCAGATGCGCACCGAGCTGTGCACCCTGCAGGAGAAGGTCGGCATCACCTTCATCATGGTCACTCACGACCAGGACGAGGCCCTGGCCCTGGCGACGCGCTGCGCGGTGATGAGCCGGGGCGTGCTGCAGCAGGTCGCCACGCCCAATGACCTCTACGAATTCCCCGCCAGTCGGTTCGTGGCCGACTTCATCGGCAGCGTGAATCTGTTCGAGGGCGTGCTGGCCGTCGACGAACCCAGCCACGCAGTGATCCGCTCGCCCGATCTGCCGGTCGACATCTTCCTGGACCACGGCGTCACCGGCGCGCGCGGCGGCGCGGTCTGGGCGGCCATCCGGCCCGAGAAGATCGAGCTTCACAAGAAGGACGGCGACGCAGCCCCCAATCTCGGCGACGCGCCGAAGGGGACCAACGCGGTTGCCGGTGTCATCAAGCACGAGGCCTATCTGGGCGGCTCATCCACCTATGAAGTCGAGATCGCCAGCGGGCGCCGTGTGAAAGTCCAGCGCTCGAACCTGACCCGATGGGACCAGGAGGATTTCAAGCTGGGCGAGACGGTGTGGCTGTGCTGGCATGCGTGTTCGCCGGCTGTGCTGCTGAGCTGAGCTTTACGCGTTTCAAGCAAGAAGAAAGTTCGTCAGGAGCCACGATGACCGTCCCGATCCGCAACCACGACATCGCCGAGCTCAAGCGCCTGGATCTCGCCCACCACTTGCCAGCCCAGGCCGACCACAAGGTCATCGCGCAGATGGGCGGCAGCCGGATCATCACCCGCGCCGACGGCGTCTACATCCACGACGGAGAAGGCCACCAGATCCTGGACGGCATGGCCGGCCTGTGGTGCGTCAATGTCGGCTACGGCCGCAAGGAGCTGGCCGACGCGGCGTACGAGCAGATGCTGGAGCTGCCGTACTACAACACCTTCTTCAAGACCGCGACGCCGCCCACTGTGACCCTCGCGGCCAAGATCGCGCAGAAGATGGGCGATCACCTGACCCACGTGTTCTTCAACTCGTCGGGGTCGGAGGCCAACGACACGGTCTTCCGCCTGGTCCGCCACTACTGGAAGCTCAAGGAGCAGCCGCAGCGGAAGGTCTTCATCAGCCGCTGGAACGCCTATCACGGCTCGACCGTGGCCGGCGTCTCGCTAGGCGGCATGAAGCACATGCATGCCCAGGGCGACCTGCCGATCGATGGCGTCGAGCACGTCATGCAGCCCTATCTGTTCGGCGACGGCTTCGGCGAGGACCCGGCCGCCTTCCGCGATCGCGCGGTGCAGGAGATCGAGGACAAGATCCTTGAGGTCGGGCCCGAGAACGTCGCGGCCTTCATCGGCGAGCCGGTGCAGGGCGCGGGCGGGGTGATCATCCCGCCGGACGGCTACTGGCCGGCGGTCGAGGCGCTGTGCCGCAAGTACGGGATCCTGCTGGTCTGCGATGAGGTGATCTGCGGCTTTGGGCGGTTGGGCCAATGGTTCGGCCACCAGCACTACGGCATCAAGCCGGACCTGATCGCCATGGCCAAGGGCCTGTCGTCCGGCTACCTGCCGATCAGCGCCGTGGGCGTGGCGGACCACATCGTCGCCGAGTTGCGCGAAAAGGGCGGCGACTTCATCCACGGCTTTACCTATTCGGGCCACCCGACCTGCGCGGCCGTGGCGCTGAAGAACATCGAGATCCTGGAGCGCGAGGCCCTGGTCGAGCGCACCCGCGACGACACCGGACCCTATCTCGCCAAGGCGCTCGCCACCCTGAACGACCATCCGCTGGTCGGGGAGACCCGCTCGCTGGGCCTGATCGGCGCGGTCGAGATCGTCCGCGAAAAAGGCACGAACCTGCGCTTCCTCGACAAGGAGGGCGAGGCAGGCCCGATCGTCCGCGACCTATGTATCGAGGGTGGCCTGATGGTCCGCGCCATCCGCGACAGCATCGTCTGCTGCCCGCCGCTGATCATCACCCACGCCCAGATCGACGAGCTGGTGGCGATCATCCGCAAGGCGCTGGACGCAGCGGAGCCGGTGCTGCGAGCATTGAAGCCGGAGGTCGTCGCATGAAGCCCAAGCACAACAAGGCCAAGCGCGAGACGACGCTGGATCGGGGCGTCTCGACGCTGGAGGAAGCCCAGGCCTGGTTCGCGCGGCAGAGCATCGAGGAGATCGAGTGCGTCGTGCCCGACCTGGCCGGGGTGGCGCGCGGCAAGATTATGCCGGTGCGCAAGTTCTTAGGGACCCCTTCGATGAACCTGCCGCTGGCCGTGTTCTACCAGACCATCGCCGGCGAGTTTCCCGCCTTCGAAGGCTCGGTGACCGCGGTGCAGGCCGACACCGACATCTTCCTGACCCCGGACTTCGCCACCCTGGCCGCCGTGCCGTGGGCTCAGGACCCGACAGCCCAGGTGATCCACGACGCCTTCCACCCCGACGGCCGCCCCGTCGAGGAGGCTCCGCGCCAGGTGCTGCGCAGGGTGCTGGCGCTTTACGCCGAGAAGGGCTGGAACCCGATCGTCGCGCCGGAGATCGAGTTCTACCTGGTCGAGCGCAACACCGATCCGGACTATCCGCTCAAGCCGCCCATCGGGCGCTCGGGCCGTCCGGAGACGGGCCGCCAGGGCTATTCGATCAGCGCGGTCAACGAGTTCGACGCCCTGTTCGAGGACATGTACGAATATTCCGAGCGCCAGGGCCTGGAGATCGACACCCTGATCCACGAGAGCGGGGTGGCGCAGATGGAGATCAACCTGCGTCACGGCCATCCGCTGGAGCTGGCCGATCAGGTGTTCATGATGAAGCGCACCATCCGCGAGGCGGCGTTGGAGCACGAGATCTACGCCACCTTCATGGCCAAGCCGATGGCGTCGGAGCCGGGCAGCGCCATGCACATCCACCAGTCGATCGTCGACCGGAAGGGCCGTAACCTGTTCTCCGACGAGGACGGCGCCGAGACCGAGCTGTTCCACGGCTTCATCGGCGGCCAGCAGAAATACCTGCCGGCGATCATGGCCATCCTGGCGCCGTACGTGAATTCCTATCGCCGGATCGCGCGCGACAGCGGCGCGCCGGTCAACACCCAGTGGGGCTACGACAACCGCACCTGCGGCCTACGGGTGCCGCCGTCGGATCCGGCCAACCGCCGCCTGGAGAACCGCATCCCCTCGTCGGACGCCAATCCCTATCTGGCGATCGCGGCGGTGCTGGCCAGCGGCTATCTGGGCATGACCCAGAACCTCAAGCCCAGCGCGCCGGTGGCGACCGACGCCGGAGCCGAGGGCGTGCAGCTGCCGCGCAGCCTGTCGGAATCGCTGCATCTGTTCGAAGCCTGCCAGCCGCTGGTCGAGATCCTGGGACCGATCTTCTGCCAGGCCTATGACCGCGTGAAGCAGGCCGAGTACGAGACCTTCATGCGCACGATCAGCCCGTGGGAGCGGGAGTTCCTGCTGCTGAATGTCTGACGTCTACGGACAGGGGAACTGGTACGCGGCCTCCGCGAGCCAGGCTCCGGAGTTTCCGCCGCTGGCGGGGGATGTCTCGGTCGATGTCTGCGTCGTTGGCGCGGGCTTCACCGGCCTGGGCGCGGCCATGGCCTTGGCCGGGCGGGCGAACGTCGTGGTGCTGGAGGCTGGCCGGGTTGGCTGCGCGGCCACGGGGCGTAATGGCGGCCAGCTCCATACCGGCCAGCGGCGTGACCAGGCCTGGCTGGAAAAGGTCGTCGGCCGTGACGACGCCCTGGCCCTTTGGCGGCTGGCCGAGGACGCGCGAGCGCACTTCCGCACCCTGACCGATACGATCGACTGCGACTGGCGGCCGGGCATGATCCATGCCCGCCACAAGCCTGGCGGCGAGGCCGAGGACGCGGCCCACATCGCCCTGATGGCCGAGCGCTATGGCTACGACCAACTCGCGCTGATCGACGAGGCAGACCTCGCCGCCGAGCTGGGGACGAACGTCTATCACGGCGGCATGATCGATCGCGGCGGTGGCCATGTGCATCCGCTGAAGCTGGCGCTGGGCATGGCGCGCGGCCTGACGATCCACGAGAATACCCGGGCCGAGCGCTGGGGGCGTGAGGACGGCAAGATCGTCGTCGAGACGGTTCAAGGCCGGGTGATCTGCGACCAGCTGATCCTCTCCGGCGACGGTTCGCTGAACGCCATGGCCGGCCCGGCCCGCGCCCGGGTCATGCCGATCAACAACTTCATCGCCGTCACCGCGCCGCTGGGGGGGCTGGCCGACGAGATCATCCGCTCCGGCGCGGCGGTGTCGGACAGCCGCTTCGTCGTGAACTACTTCCGCAAGACCCCCGATGGCCGGTTGCTGTTCGGCGGCGGCGAGAACTATCGGCCCGGCTTTCCAAGCGACATCGCAGGGATGGTCCGGAAGAACCTCGCCAAGGTCTATCCGCAGCTGGCCGACATCCCGATCACCCATGCGTGGGGCGGAACCCTGGGCATCACGATGAGTCGCATGCCGTTCGTCGGCGAGATCGCGTCCAATGTCCGCGTGGCGTCCGGCTATTCCGGCCAGGGCGTGATGCTGGCGCCCTATGTCGGCAAGCTGCTGGCGCAGGCGGCGCTGGGCGACACGGCCGGCGTGGATCTGCTCTCCCGCGCGCCGACCCCGTCGTTTCCGGGCGGGCGGTTGCTGCGCTGGCCGCTGACGGTCGCAGGCTTGACCTGGTACGCCTTGAGGGATCGTCTCTAGTCAGGGCAGGGGAGGCCCTTCGACATGACGATCCGATCGCTGATCCTGGGCGCTTGCGCTCTCGTCCTGACCGCCGGCGCCGCCAACGCCCAGGCCGGCAAGAGCTGGCGTGATTTCCCGGGTGTTTCCAACACCAGCTATGTCGACGCCGCAGGCGAGCGGGCCTTGCAGCTGTCGATGGACATTCCCGCTGCGCCGCACGATGTGTTCCAGGCCTTCGCCACCGCCGAGGGCTTCAAACGCTGGGCGGTCGCCGTGGCGCGCGTCGACCTGCGCACCGGCGGCGAGATCGAGGCCAGCTACGACCCCAAGGCCGCGATCGGCGATCCGAACAACATCAAGAACCAGATCGTCACCTTTATCCCCGACCGGCTGCTGGTGATCCGCAACGTCCAGGCGCCCGCGGGCTTTCCAGGGAAGGACGCTTTCCAGAAGACCGTCACGGTGATCGAGTTCGAGGCGATCACGACGGGCACGCGGGTGCGGCTGACCAACACCGGTTACGGGACCGGCCCCGAAGCCGACACAGTCTACGGGCACTTCGAGTGGGGGAACGCCTACACCCTGGCCGAGCTGCGCAAGCGGTTCGCCGGAAACTGAGCGATCAAGGATCGGTCAGCGGTTCTTGGCCTCGTTCATGCATTGTGCATCGCAGCGCATTTCCGTTGTGCGATAGCGAAACAACTGTCATGTCAGCGTGGTTAGAACCATGTTGAGTACGTCCAAGGAGGTCGCCATGACCGAGAATCACTACTACGTCCGCCCGGTCGCCGGCGTGTGGCACGTGACCTGGAACGACTCGGCCGAACTGATCGGCTGCTTCCCCTCGCAACACGAAGCCGAAGGCCTGGCCCAGCTGCTGGCCCGACACATGCGCGCCCAGGGCCGCAAGGGCGAGGTCCATGTCGACGAGCCGGAAGAGCGCGTGCCCGCCTGGCGCCGCAACCGCGTCGCACATCAGATCGCGGCGGCCTAACCCCTTCGCTCATCCCCGCGAAAGCGGGGACCCAAGCGGGCTTTCGGCTCGCGGCAAGGCCCAGGATTTGGACTGCAATCTCAGCTTGGATCCCCGCTTTCGCGGGGATGAGCGGTGGTTGGGTTGCAGCAAGATTGTCACCGCCCCACCACCGACAGCCTGACCGCTGTCACGAAGTCCTTGTCGCGCAGGATCTCCCGCGCGGCGTTGCGGCCCGGATTGCCCGACACGCCGCCGCCAGGATGGGTCCCGGCGCCGCACATATAGAGCCCCTTGATCGGCGCGCGGTGGCTGGCGTGGCCCAGGAACGGCCGCGTCGCCCACAGCTGATCCAGCGACAGCCTTCCGTGCATGATGTCGCCGCCGATCAGGCCGAAGGTCCGCTCCAGATCCAGCGGCGACAGGATCTGGCGACCCAGCACCGAGGCCTTGAAGTTCGGCGCCCAGCGATCGACCGTGGCGATGATCAGGTCGGCCGCCGCCTCGCGCACCTCGTCCCATGAGTGACCGTTCGGCAGCTCCGGCGCGAACTGCTGGCAGAACAGGCTGGCCACGTGCTGGCCAGGCGGGGCCAGGGACGTGTCGATGGTCGAGGGGATCAGCATCTCGACGATCGGGGCCTTGCTCAGGCCCTCGGCCTTCGCGTCGCGATAGGCGGCGTCCATGTAGTCCAGGCTGGGGGCGATCACGATCCCGGCCTGGTGATGCTCAGCGGTCGCGGTTCCGGGCAGGCAGGTGAAGTCCGGCAGCTGCGACAGCGCCACGTTCATGCGGAACGTGCCCGAGCCGTTCTTGTAGCCGTCGACGGCGCGGCGGAAGTCGGCGGTCAGGGCCGAGGGCGGGACCAGCTTGCGGAAGAGCAGGGCCGGATTGACGTTGGCCGCCACGATCGGGGCCATCAGCTGCCGGCCGTCGACGAGCTGGACGCCTACCGCCTTGCCGGCGTCGACATGCACGCCCTCGACCGGGGTGTTCAGCAGGATTTCGACCCCGGCCGCGTCGCACGCTTTGCCCATCGCCTGGGTGATCGCGCCCATGCCGCCGACCGCGTGACCCCAGGCGCCCCTCTTGCCGTTCACCTCGCCGAAGGTGTGATGCAGCAGCACATAGGCCGAGCCCGGCGTGTCGGGACTGGCGAAGGCGCCGACCACGGAATCGAAGCCGAAAGCGGCCTTGACTGGGTCGCTCTCGAACCAGCCGTCCAGCATCTCGCGGGCGCTCTTGGTGAAGAGGTCGATCAGGTCGCGCTTGCGCTCGCGGGGCAGCATGGCCAAGCGCCCGCCCTGGCGTAGTGTGCGCAACAGGCCGGGCAGACCATCGCCCAGGTTCGGCGGCGTCTCTTGCGCCAACGCCCGCAGGACGTCGCCGATCTCGTCCAGCATGGCGTAGTAGGCCGGCAGGATCTCGGCGTCGCGGCGGCTGAACTTGCGGAACTCTTCTTGCGTCCGCTCCAGGCCGCCACCCAGCTTCAGATAGCGGTCGTCGGCCAGCGGCAGGAAGTTCGAGATCGGCCGCTCCAGGAAGGTCAGGCCCAGCTCGCGCAGGCCCATGTCGGCGATGACACGCGGGTTCAGCAGGCTGACCGTGTAGCTGGCCACCGAGTTGCGAAAGCCGGGGTGGAACTCCTCGGTCACCGCCGCGCCGCCGACGATGGGACGGGCTTCGCAGACGGTGACCTTCAGCCCGGCCTTGGCCAGGTAGAAGGCGCAGACGAGACCGTTATGGCCGCCGCCGATGATGACGGCGTCGCGGGAGGTGGGGGATGTCATGATGGGGAGGGTGCGGTGTGGCGAAGGGATGGGCAAGGGCTGCTTGCCCCCTCCGCGCTGACGCGCTCCTCCCCCGGAGGGGGAAGACGGATCACCGTCTGCCCCCCTTCGGGGGCGGACGACCTGCGTAAGCGGGTCAGGTGCGGGCCTGCGGCCGCTCCGCCTTCCCGCGCGCCGTCAGCCAGTACATCACCGGCGTCGCGACCCGGCTCAGCAGCGTGCTGGTGATCAGCCCGCCGATGATCGCGATGGCCAGCGGCGAGTAAAGGCCCGACTGTTCGAGCGCCAGCGGCAGCAGCCCGCCGATCGCCGTGACGCTGGTCAGCAGCACCGGCAGGAAGCGCACCTCGCCGGCCTTCTCGATGGCGTCGTGCAGGTTCATGCCTTCGCGGCGCAGCTGTTCGGTGAAGTCCACCAGCAGGATCGAGTTCTTAATCTCGATGCCGATCAGCGCGATCAGGCCGATGGTCGCCGTGAACGACAGCGAGTGGCCCGTCACGGCTAGCGCCAAGACAGCGCCGAACAGGCCGAACGGGATGATGCCCGCCACCACGAGCGCGGTCTTGAACTTCTGGAACTCCAGGACCAGCACGGCGAGAATGCCGAACACCGCCACCAGCACCGCTGCGCCCAAGCCGGCGAAGCTTTCTTCCTGCGCCTCGGCCTGGCCGCCCAGCGACAGGCGGTAGCCGGGAGGCATGGGGACCTCGCGGGCCAGGCGCGCGACGGCGTCTTCGTTGACCTTGGCGGTGAGGAAGCCCGTCCGCACGAACGAGGTCACTGTCACCGTCCGCTCGCGATCGAAGCGGTCGATGCGGGCGGGGCTGGACTTTAGGGTTGGCGCAGCGATCGCGCCCAGGGGAGCAGCCTCGCCGTCGGCCGTGGGAACATAGACGCCCTTCAGCGCCGAGAGCGGATTGCGGGCCGCGCCGTCGGCCTGGGCCATCGGCAGGCGCACCCGCACGGCATAGTCGTCGCCGTCGGCGTCGCGATAGCGGCTGGTTTCCTCGCCCGACAGCGCCAGTCGGGCCACGCGGCGGGCCGCGCCGGCCGGCACGCCCAAGGCGGCGGCCTTGGCCTCGTCGACGCCGAGGTCGAGGTCGGTGCGGTCCAGGCGGACGGGATTGTTGACGTCGCGCGTACCCGGGGTCGCCTTCAGCACGCCTTCGGTCCGCGCGGCCAGGGCCTTGAGGACTTCCAGGTTCTGGCCGGTGATGCGGATGGCGATCGGCGCATCGATCGGCGGGCCGTTCTCGAAGGCCACCACGCTGATCCGCGCGCCGGGATACTTGGCGAAGTCGCGGCGCAGGCCGTCCAGCATGGCCTCGCTGCGGCCGGGCCGCCAGGCGCCCATGCTGGCATAGACCTCGGCATAGGTCGTGGCGCTCTCACGCTGGCTTTGGTTGTAGAAGATCTGCGGGTTGCCGCGCCCCAGATTGTCAGCGCGCCACAGGATATCGGGCTCCTTGGCCAGGCGGGCGTCGACGAAGCGGAGGGCCTGGTCGGTGCGGGCCAGGGACGAGCCGTCCGGCGTCTCGATGCGGACCAGGAACTCCGGCGTCTCGGCCGAAGGGAATAGCGACGACCCGATCATCTTGGCCAGCGGCACGGTCGTGGCGCACAGGGCCAGCAGCAGGGCGAGCGTCAGCCAGGGCCGCGCCAGGGCCCGGTGCAGCACGGGGCTGTAGACGCGATGGATGAAGCCGTTGACCGCCTGCAACAGGGCGTTGCCCTCGGGATCGGAGTGCTTGTCCAGGATGCGGCTGGCCAGGAACGGGATGATGGTCAGCGACACGAAGAGGGACGCGCCCACCGTGCACAGCACCGTCACCGGCAGCGACTTGATGTAGGCGCCCGAGCCGGCGGGCAGGGCCATCAGCGGCAGGAAGGCCAGCATCAGGGTGGCCGTGCAGCCGATCACCGCCAGGCCGATCTGCTGTGTGCCGTTGATGGCCGCGGCGGTGCGTTCCTCGCCTTCTCGGATGCGGCGGGCGATGTTCTCGGTGATGACGATGCTGTCGTCGACCAGCAGGCCCAGCGACAGCACGAAGCCGGCGATCGACAGCTGGTTCAGGGTGAAGCCGAACGCCTGCAGCATCGTCAGGCCGATCAGCAAGGATAGCGGGATCGACACCATGACCACGATCCCGGCGCGCGGCCCCAGCGGCAGCAGGGTGATCAATACCAGAACCAGCGCAATGCCGAAGTCGCGGAACAGGTTCTGCAGCCGATGGTCGACATTGCGCGACTGGTAGAAGGCTTTCTCCAGCTTCACACCGGCCGGCAAGGTCTTGGCGTAGTCGTCCAGCACCTTGTCGACCGCTTGTGTGATCTTGCCGACGTCCTGGCCGTCTTTCTGGTTGACGGTCAGGAACACGGCGCGGCGGCCGTTGAAGCGGGTCAGATGGTTGGGCTCGGCCTGGGCCCAGGCCACGGTAGCGACGTCGCCGACACGCGTGACCTGGCCGCCGATGGCGCGCACCGGCGTGTTCTTGACCGTCTCGATGTCGCGGAAGGCCCCGCCGGACTTGACGTTGAAGCGTCGTTCTCCGGCCTGGACGGCGCCGATGGGCGCCTCGGCGCCGGCTTGGCGTAGGGCGTCGGCCACGGCCGAGGCCGGCAGGCGCAGGGCGGCCAGGCGGGCCAGGTCCAGGGTCACCTGCACCTCGGAGGCCGGCGCGCCCCAATAGCGGGCCTGGCGCACGCCGGGCACGCGGTCCAGCCGCTCGCGCAGGCGGTCGGCGACCTTCTCCAGGCGGCGCATCGGCAGGATGTCGCTGACCAGGGCGGCCTGGACGATCGACACCTCGGTGGTGCGCACCCGCTCGATCTCCAGCCGCTGGACGCCGGCCGGCAGGGCGCCGCGAATGGCGTTCACCTCGCGCACGACCTGGTCGAACTTGCGCTCGGTGTCGACGTCCCAGGTGAAGTGGATGCGGACGATCGCCGCGCCGTCGACGGCGGTGGACTCGACCTTGTCGATGTCGTCCAGCCCGTCGACCGCATCCTCGATCGGGTCGATGATCAGCTGCTCGACTTCCGAGGGCTCTGCGCCTGGCAGCACAGCGCGGACCAGCACGATCGGCACCGGGAAGTGGGGGTCTTCCGAGCGCGGCACGCTCAGGAAGGCGTTGACGCCCAGCATGACCAAGAGGCCGAAGGCGACCAGGGTGAACTGCCAGCGGCGGACGGCGAAGGCCGAGAGGTCGAACTTCACGACTAACGCCCCGTCGGGGCCGCGAGGGCCTTGGGATCGATGACCCGCACGGCCTCGCCATCGGCCACGAAGCCGGCGCCGGCGGTGATCACCCGCGTCCCGCCGGGCAGGCCGGAGACCAGGGCGTCGTCGCCGTCGAAGCCGCCGAAGGTCACGGCCGTGCGCCGGGCCTTGCCGCCGTCATAGCGCAGGACGAAGGCGCGCTGGCCGCTGGCCTCCAGCACCGCCTCGGCCGGGATGCGGGCGAAGGCGCTCGCCGTACCAGGCGCGGCGCGCACGGCCAGGGTCGCATGCGCCACCTGGCCGCTGCGCAAGGTCGGCGGGGGGGCCGAGATCTCGATCTCGACATTGATCGCGCCGGTGCGGGTGTCGGCGGCCTGGCCCACGCGGGTGACGCGGGCCGAGAGCGCCTGGTCGCCCAGCTCCTCGACGGTCACCTGGGCGGCGTCGCCGACCTGCACGCGGGCGGCGTCGCGGGCGGGCAGGGGCAGGCGCAGGATCAGCGGGCTGGAAAGGTCGGCGACCCGCGCCACCACCTGGCCGGCGGCGACTACCTCGCCGGCCTGGGCCTGGCGGGTTAGCACCACGCCCGAGACCGGCGAGACCAGGCTGGCCCAGCGGCGGTCGAAGCGGGCGGCGTCGTAAGACGCTTGGGCGGCCTTCAGCGCGCTCTGCCGGTCGTCGATGCGCTGGCGGGCGACGAAGCCCTTCTCGAACAGGGTCTTGTCGCGGTCGAGGTCGCGGCGGGCGCGCTCCAGGTCGGCGACGGTCTGTTGCTGGCGGGCGTCGACGCCCGCCGGATCGATGGCGGCGACCAGTTGGCCGGCGCTGACCCGGTCACCGGCCTCGACCTTCATCGCGGTCAGCACGCCGGGGATGCGGAACGACAGCGCCATCTCGCGCCGGCGTTCCAGCGCGCCCGCGCCGCCGACCGAGCCGCTGGTTCCGGGCGCGGCGACCAGCACGGCCTCGACCGGTGTCGGGGCGGCGGCGTCCTCGGTCTTGGGCTTGGCCCCACACGCAGAAAGCGCTGCCGTCGCCAGGACTGCCGCGGAAGCCAGCAACCGGTTGCGCCACATGGTCGGTTCCAAATCGATCGATGATAAGTTATCAGTGATCGATAGTGCGCGCTTGTCAAGCTTCGACAGCGATGCTGAAGGACGTTCGATGCAGTCTCCGAAGCCGCGTTCCCCGCGTAAACCCAAAGGCCAGGGCGCCGAGCGCCGCGAGGAAATCCTCGACGCCGCCCTGACCCTGTTCAGCCAGAAAGGCGTCCACGCCGTTTCGACCCGGCAGATCGCCGAGCTAGCCGGCATCAGCCAGCCGGCGCTCTACGCCTATTTCGCCACCAAGGACCACATTGCGGCTGAGCTGTGCGTCCGGGCCTTCGCGATCCTGCGCCAGCGGATGTCCGATGCGGGCGTCACCTGCCAGCCGACGCCTCAGACCTTCGAGCGCGCCTTGCGGGTCTATATCGATTTCGGCCTGGAGGAGCCCAACGCCTATCGCGTGGCGTTCATGCTGGAAAAGGGGGCTGGCTTCATCGAGCAGACCGACGGTCGTCCCATGGAGGCGGGGCTGGACGTCTTCCAGGTGTTCCACGAGATCGTCAGCGGCTTTCACGCCCAGGGCGTGATGGCGGGCGATGACCCCCTGGCTGTCACCCAAAGCCTGTGGGCTGGCCTGCACGGCTTGGTCGCCCTGCTGATCGCCCGGGCGGACTTCCCCTGGGTCGAACGCGAGACGCTGATCGCGACCCATGTGGCCATGCTGCGAAGAGGGGCGTTGAAGTAGGGGCCGTGCGTCTCTAGATGACGCCCTCGCTTTCTCGGGAAGGATTCCTCATGGCCAAGCTGCTGCCGCTCCAATCGTTCAGCCTGCAGGAAACCGAGGACGGCTACCGCCTGCTGGTCTCGGCCATCGGCGGCGAGTCCATCTATGTCTCGATCACCGCCGACCAGATGGACGACATCATCGACAGCCTCGAGAACGCCATGGGCGGCGAGGGTGAAGGCGACGGCAATGAGGACGACGCCGAGTTCTAGGCGCTCAAGGTCGCCAGCGCCTTCAGCCCCCTGACCAGCGTCCCGCGCTTGCCGGCCGCGCCCAATGAGATCCGCAGGCCTTCGCCGACGGCCCCCGGCGCCCTGAACGCCTCGGCCCCGACCAGGGCCAGGCCGCGTTCGCGGGCGGCGGGGCTGTTCACGGCGCCGGGGAGCCACACGTGCAGGCTCTCGGGCCCGCCGACCGCCGTCGGCAGCAGTTCGGCCGCCAGCGTCCGGCGCGCGACAGCCTCTTCCCGCACGCCCGCCAGAACCTCTGCGGCCACGCCCTCTCGTATCCAGTTCGTCACCACGGCGGCCATCAGCGGCGCCGGCATCTGGGCGATCGTGTGCAGCGCCGCCGCGAAGCCTTCGGCCTTGCCGGGCGGGCAGGCGACATAGGCCAGGCGCAGGCCCGGCGACAGGGTCTTGGCGGTGGTGGCGACATGGAACACCCCTTCCGGCCACAGCGACGCCAGGGCCGGCGGCGGCGCGGCGGGCAGCAGGCCGTAGGCGTCGTCCTCGATGATCGTCACGCCGGCCGTGCGGGCGATCTCGACGACCGCCTGCCGCCGCGCCAGGCCCATGGTCGCCGCCGTCGGGTTCTGGAAGGTCGGGGTGCAGCACAGCAGGCGCGGACGATGCTGGGCGATCAGCCGTTCGAGCGCTTCAGGCGCCAGCCCTTCGGCGTCCATCGGGCAGGCGACGACGGCGACGCCTCGCCGGGCGGCGGTGGCCAGCAGGCCCGGATAGGCGAAGGTCTCGGCCAGGATCATGTCGCCCGGCGCCGTCAGATGATCCAGCAGGGCCGACAACGCCGTCTGGGCCCCGCTGGCCACGACCATTCGCGCCGGATCGATTTCGCCCAATGCCTGCGCCAGCCAGGTCGCGCCGGCCGAGCGCTGAGCCAATGAGCCCGCGCCGGGGTGATAGGCCATCAAGGTCGCCGGATCGGTCCGCGCCAGGATCGCGCCCGTCGTCTCGCGCAGCAGGGCCGCCAGGTTCAGGCCTGCGGGCGGCGGCGGCAGGTTCATCGACAGGTCGACCAGCCCCGCCTCGTCCTCGTTGGTCCGGGAGCGGATGAAAGTTCCGCGCCCGGCCGTCCCCTCGATCAGGCCGCGCTCGCGGGCCAGGGCGTAGGCGCGGGTGACGGTGGTGAAGTCGATCCCGACCAGACGGGCGACCTCGCGTTGGGCGGGGATCTGGTCGCCGGCCTGCAGCTCGCCCTCGGCCACGGCGGTTTCCAAGGCCTGGGCGATGCGGCGATAGGCAGGGCCCTCCAGCGCGGCGATCCGGCGCAGCCACGCGGGCGGGGTTGCTATCATCGGCGTTGATCCATACATTGTATCTGTAATGTATGGATCAATCCTGCGATTGTAGGAAGGGGTCTTCGATGACCGACCCGAATTTCGAGATGTCTTACGACTCCCCGACCCCCATCGAGGCCGGTCTCAAGTGCTGCTGCCCGCGCTGCGGCGAGGGCAAGCTGTATGCCGGCTTTCTGAAGCTGGCGCCGTCGTGCGAGCGCTGCAGCCTGGACTACGGCTTTGCCGACCCGGCCGATGGTCCGGCCTTCTTCGTGATGAGCGGCGTGGGCATCGTCATCGTCTCGATCTTCGCCTGGGTCGAGGTCGCGTTCCATCCGCCGATCTGGGTGCATTTTGCGACGGTCTTCCCGGCCCTGATCATCGGCTGTCTGGCGACCCTGCGACCCGTGAAGGCCTGGCTGGTCGCCTCGCAGTACATCAACAAGGCCGAGGAAGGCCGCTTCGAAAGCCTGGGCCGCCACGACTACGATCCGCGGCGGCTCTAGGCTCCAAGGCTTTAGAACCCCAGCGTGCCCGCGACCTGGTGGGTCGCCGCGTTCAGGCGGTTCCACACGTTGATGGCGCTGATGGATAGCAAGAGGCCCGCCAGCGCCTTCTCGTCGTAGTGTCGGGCCGCCTCGTTCCAGACCTCGTCCGAGACCGGATCGGCCTTGTCGGCGATGCGGGTCACGGCTTCAGCCAAGGCCAAGGCGGCGCGTTCGGCCTCGGTGAAGTAGGGCGTGTCGCGCCAGCCGGCGACCGTGGCCAGGCGCTCGGGCGTCTCGCCGGCCTTCAGCGCGCCGCGGGCGTGCATCTCCAGGCAGACGCCGCAGTTGTTGATCTGGCTGACCCGCAGGTGCAGCAGGTCGTGCAGGCCGGCGGGGACGCCCTCGACATGGGCGGACTTGGACAGGGCCATCATCGCCTTCATGGCTTCGGGAACGAGGAAGGCGGGCTGGGTCATTCTGGCTTGCATCGGGGTCTCCTTGCGGTTTGCTGACGCCGCCGGTCACATCCGGCGATTTCGTTTCGTCGAAGAGCTGACGAAGCCCGACGGAGCGATGTGACCGATGCCCGAGCAGAATTTTCTGGCCGACCGATTCGAGGCCGACCGCGCCCGTCTGCGGGGCGTCGCCTACCGGATGTTGGGCTCGCTGCCCGAGGCCGAGGACGCCGTGCAGGAGGCCTGGCTGCGCCTGTCGCGCGCCGACACCGCCGGCGTCGACAATCTGTCGGCCTGGCTGACCACCGTCACCTCGCGCGTGTGTCTGGACATGCTGCGCAGCAAGAAGGCCCGCCGTGAGGACGCCATCGGCGAAGGCGCGCCTGAGCCGGCCGTCACCGCCGAGGAGGCCATCGAACGCGAGACCATCCTGGCCGATTCCGTGGGTCTGGCGCTGCTGGTCGTGCTGCAGGCCCTGAACCCCGCCGAGCGCATCGCCTTCGTGCTGCACGACCTGTTCGACATGCCGTTCGATACGATCGCGCCGATCGTTGATCGCAGTCCCGAGGCGGCCCGCCAGCTGGCCAGCCGGGCCCGTCGCCGCGTGCGGGGCGGGGAGGCGCTGGATCCTGTCCAGGTCGCGCAGAAGAGCGTGGTCGACGCGTTTCTCACCGCCTCGCGCACCGGCGACCTGGCCGGACTGATGGCGGTGCTGGATCCTGATGTCGTGGTGCGGGCCGATGTCTTCGCCGGCGGCGGCCAGACCCGTGAACTGCGCGGCGCGCCCAAGGTGGCGGCCTTCTATGACGGCCTGGCGGTCAACGCCCGCACGGTGCTCATAAACGGCGCGGTCGGCGCGGTCGTGGTCCCGCGCGGCAAGCTCTACGCCATGCTGGCCATCCGCATCGAGAACGGCAAGGTGGTGGAGATCGAGGTCACGGGCGATCCCGAACGCCTGGCGGCGGTCGAGATCGCGACCCTCTGAGCTACTTCAGCAGGGTCTGGCCGCGGCGGGTCAGCTCGTCCTTGATCTTGCCGGCGGCCATGCCCAGCAGGCCGGGCAAGGTGATGTCGAGGCGGGCGTGGTCCTCCAGCACCTGGACTACGCCGGTGATGGTCGAGCCCATGGCCACGGCCGAGAAGTTCAGCACGTCGCCGGCCCAGCTCTGGGTGAAGCCCTTGGCGTCGCCGCCGGGGATCTGGCTGGCCAGCTGCGCCAGGCCCTGCTCCAGGCGGCGCTTGGCTTCGGCCGCGCCCAGCTGGTGGGGGATGTTGATGCTGACGGTCTTGGCCATGGCGGGTCCTCGCGAAACACTCCCGGCCGAAACGCGATCGACCGGAGCTTGGCTGCATACGTCCGTTTCTGGCGCAAGGCCAGGGCAAGGTGTCTGCATCAGACGAGGACGCCGCCATGACCGACTACGCCATGCCCCTGACCGCCCCGCGCTTTGCCAAGTCGCGCTTCGTGCGTCCTGGTCGTCCGGGCGGCGTGCTCGGGGCCGTTCACTATGCGGGCGTGCTGCTGGTCTGGGCGGTGGTGTTCGTCGTCGACCGTCCTCTGGCGCTGAAGGTGATGGCCGAGCGCCGCGCCGACTCGCCCATTCCCCGCCGCTGGGGCTGGTAGGACACGCCGAACGGCGCCATCCCTTCGGGCATGTCGATCGCCGTCACCGCCCGCCCGGTCTCGCACCTGCTGAAGGCCCCGTTCCGCATCTCGCGCGGGGTCAAGACGGCGGCCGAGGTGGTCGAGGTTCTGGTGTCGGCCGACGGCCATGTCGGGCGCGGCGAGAGCGTGCCCTACGGTCGATACGGCGAGGCGGTCGACAGCGTGCTGGCCCAGTTGGCGCCGGTGCTGGTGACCGGTGATGTCGAGGCCGCTCTGCCGCCCGGCGCGGCGCGCAATGCGCTGGATCTGGCCCTGTGGGACCTGCGGGCTAGGCGCACCGGGGTCAGCGTTTCAGAGGCTACGGGCCTGCCGGTTCCCGCCGACCTGATCACCGCCGTGACTGTCAGCCTGGATGCGCCCGAGGCCATGGGCGCGGCTGCTCGCGCGGTGGCCGACGCGCCGCTGATCAAGATCAAGCTTTCTTCGGACGACCCCGCCGCTCGCCTGCGCGCCGTGGCCGCCGCCGCGCCGGACGCGCGCTTTATCGTCGATCCCAACGAAGGCTGGACCTTCGCGATCCTCAAGGACCTCAAGCCCCTGCTGGCCGATCTGCCGATCGCTCTGGTCGAGCAACCGCTGCCGGCCGACGCGGACCATGAGCTGGAGGGCTGGGATCCGCCGTTCACCGTCTGCGCCGACGAGTCGGTGCATGTCGGCGGCGACTTGGCGGCTCTGCGCGGCCGCTATCAGGCGGTGAACCTCAAGCTGGACAAGACTGGCGGCCTGACCGAGGCCGTGGCCATGCTGAAGGCTGCGCGAGCCCTGGGCTTCCAGGTGATGACCGGCTGCATGGTCGCCTCGTCGCTCGGCGTCGCGCCGGCGCTGCATCTGGGCGGAGCCAGCGACTTCGCCGACCTGGACGGGCCGTGGTGGCTGAAGACGGATCATCCCGGCGGGCTGCGGGTCGAGCGCGGGCGGATCACGCCGCCGAAGGCGGGGTTCTGGGGCGATGGGGGAGAGGCCGAGGGGCTGTGGCTCTGCTGACCCAGTAGATCCTCCCCCGCGATGCGGGGGAGGTGGCCCAGAGGGCCGGAGGGGCTAATGCGGCATGCGTCCAGCTTGCCCCCTCAGTCGCTTCGCGACAGCTCCCCCGCATCGCGGGGGAGCATCAATGACGTCGTGCCCAGATCCGCCTGTTCCCCACATGCGCCGCACACCACCACCGGCTCCAACCTTGCCCCGCAGCTATGTGTCAGGATTTCCGGCGTTCCCTCATCTCCTGCCAGCCACCGATCGCCCCAGGCCATCAGCGCCGCCACCAGCGGGAAGAGGTCGCGGCCCTCCTTGGTCAGCCGATATTCCCACCGCTCCGGCCGTTCCTGGTACCGCACCTTCTCCAGCATCCCGCGCGCCACCAGCCGTTCCAGGCGGTCGGTGAGAATGTTGCTGGCGACCTTCAGTTCGTCCTGCAGGTCCTTGAAGCGCCGCTTGCCGTAGAAGGCGGCGGCCAGGAGGTGAGCGGTCCAGCGGTCGCCCAGCACCTCGACCGAGCGCTCCAGCATCGGGTGCAGGGCCGCGCCGCCGACGTCGTCGGAGCTGGCGCGGCGCGAGTGGCGGGCGCGGGGCGCGGGCTCCAGGCCGGCGCCAGGGCCGGGCGACAGGGCGATGTCGCGCACCTTCACCGCCTCTCCGCAGGCCTTGCACGCCAGCACTGGCCGCAGCGGCTGACCGCACGGCGTGTGGAGGATGCGGTGCGAGGGGCACTCCGGATCCAGCCGCCAGCGCATCTCCCAGCCCAGCAGCACCAGGGCCGAGTCGTAGAGATCGCGGCCCATGGCTGTCAGCCGGTATTCATAGCGCGGCGGGCGATCCTGGTAGAGCCGCTTTTCCAGCACGCCGCCGGCTTCCAGCCGCTTGAGGCGATCGGTCAGCAGCGAGCGGGCCACGCCGGTCATGGCCACGAAGCCGTCGAACCGGGTCACGCCCATGAAGGCGGCGTATAGGGTCAGCAAGGTCCAGCGGTCGCCGATCAGGTTCAGCGCGCGGGCGGCTGAACTCTTGCGGACGAGGGCCGTCCTTTCTTGTGTGGGGACCTTCTGCGGGACCATGCGGCTTGGTGGGGCGCTTCGGTTCGAACTGTCAACGGCGTGGACACGGCGTCAGTCACTTGTATAGTTGGACTCACTAACGGGCGCGAGCGACAGGGAGGTCGGCGCATGGTCTATGTGCTGGGCGGCTGGCAGAGCGATTTCGCCGCCAACTGGAGCCGTGAGGGTCGCGACCTGGCCGACGCCTTCGCCGAGGCGGTGGGCGAGGGGCTGGCGGCTGTCGACCTGGAGCCGTCCGACGTCGAGACCGGCCATGTCGGCAATTTCGCCGCCGAGCTGTTCGCGGGGCAGGGCCTGCTGGGCGGGATGTTCGGCCTGGTTCACCCGGCCTTCGACGGCCTGCCGACCGCGCGGCACGAGGCGGCCTGCGCCTCGGGCAGCGTGGCGATCCTGGCGGCGACGGCCGAGATCGAGGCCGGACGCTACGACCTGGCTTGCGTCGTCGGCGTCGAGCAGATGCGCAACGTCCCTGGCCAGAAAGCCGCCGAGAACCTGGGCAGCGCCGCCTGGGCCGGCCACGAATTTCAGGACGCCCGCTTTCTGTGGCCGCGCGCCTTCTCCGACCTCGCCGACGAGTACGACCGCCGTTACGGGCTGAAGTACGAGCACCTGATGGGCATCGCCGAGGTCAATTTCGCCAACGGCAGGCGCAATCCCAACAGCCAGACGCGGAGCTGGAACTTCGGCCCGGACGCCTTCACCGCCGACGACGTCGCCAATCCAGTGGTCGAGGGGCGCACGCGCAAGCAGGACTGCGGCCAGGTCACCGACGGCAGCGCCGTGGTGTTTCTGGCGTCCGAAAAGCGGGCCCGCGCCTATGCGGCCAAGCGCGGGATCGCGCTGGAGAGCATCCCGCGCATCAAGGGCTGGGGCCATCGCTCGGCTCCGATCAGCTATGCCCGCAAGGTCGAGGCGTCGCGTGACCAGGACTATGTCTTCCCGCAGGTGCGCCGCGCCATCCTCGACGCCCGGTCGCGGGCCGGGATCGCGCCGGATGTCTCGGGCGTCGACGCCGTCGAGACCCACGACTGCTTCACCGCCACCGAATACATGGCCATCGACCACCTGGGTCTGACCGCGCCGGGCGAGAGCTGGAAGGCGGTCGAGGCCGGCGACATCGCCATCGGCGGCAAGCTGCCGATCAATCCGTCCGGCGGGCTGATCGGGACCGGCCATCCCGTCGGCGCGACCGGCGTGCGAATGTTGCTGGACGCCTGGAAACAGACCTCCGATCGCGCTGGCGACTACCAGGTCGAGGGCGCCAAGACCGTCCAGACTCTGAACATAGGCGGCTCGACCACGACGACAGTGAGCTTCGTGGTCGGCGTCTAGAGCCCGAGGGGGCTGCGCCTCTCCTTCGGGGGGAGGAGGACCGTCGCAAGACGGTAGAGGCTGCCGGCGGGGCGGCTTCGGCGCGGCCCCTCGGCATCCATTTCCGTTTCCCGTCCGTATCCCTCGCGACCCATCGCTCAAGGTTCCGAATGCCGATCCTGACTGTCCTGGCGATCAACGCCGCCGTCTCCGCCGTCGCCTTCCTGGCCCTGTGGGCCGTGTCCCTGAAGATCCGCGATGTCAGCTTCATCGACGCCTGGTGGGGACCGAGCATGGCGCTGCTGGCCTGGAGCACGCTGCGGCAAGGTCCGGTCACGCCGCATGGCCTGCTGTTGACGGGGGTCTGCACCCTGTGGGCGGCGCGCCTGGGCGGCTATCTGTTCTGGCGGTGGCGTCAGCACGGCGCGGACCGGCGCTATGTCTCAATGCTGGCCCATGCCGAGAAGCACCGCGGCTGGAGCTTCGCCAAGACCGCGCTGCTGTTCGTGTTCTCGACGCAGTACGCCCTGGGCTTCGTGGTCGCCTTGCCGGTGCAACTGGGCCAGCAGCCGGGCGCGCTGGGACCCTTGGCCATAACCGGCGCAGTGCTGGCGGCGACCGGGATCTTCTTCGAGACCATCGGCGACTGGCAGCTGACCCGCTTCAAGGCCGACCCGGCCAACGCCGGCAAGGTCATGGATCAGGGCCTGTGGCGCTATACCCGCCACCCGAACTATTTCGGCGACGCCTGCGTCTGGTGGGGCCTCTACCTGATCGCCGCCGAGACCGGCCTGGGCGCCTGGAGCCTGCCGGGGCCGGTGCTGATCACCGTGCTGTTGACGCGCTGGAGCGGGGTGCCGACCACGGAAGGCCGGATGAAGAAGAGCAAGCCGGGGTATGAGGCCTATGTGGCGCGGACCAGTGGGTTCGTGCCGTGGTTTCCGAAGAACACCCCTCTCCCATAGGGAGAGGGAGGGGCCCGCCGCTGAAAGCGGTGGGAGGGTGAGGGGTTACAGTGGCAGCCGGAGTGCCGGCACGCCGGCTGACCTCGTAACCCCTCACCCCAACCCTCTCCCTATGGGAGAGGGAGCCTTTAAGCCCCCAACTTCTCGATCAGCGCCATCGCCGCCGCGGGGTTTCTCACCTTCGCGCCGGCGATGAAGTAGGCGAATACGTCACCACGCGCCGCCCAGGCCCGCGTCTGCTGCGCCACCCCGTCCAGCTCGTCCGAGCTCATGCCCGTCGGCTCGTCTTCCTTGCTCGACATCAGGCGAGCATAGGTGAAGTCGGCGGTCGGCTGGTCGATGCAGGGCCAGGTCGGCTCCTCGTCATCGACGGCGTAGACGATGGCCGCGCCATACTTGGCGGCCAGGTCGTAGAACGCCTGGCAGGCGAAGGTCGGGCTGCGAACCTCCAAGGCGTGACGGAGCGGCACGCCCTTCTGCTCCTTTGGCAGTAATTTCAGGAAGCCCTCGAAGTCGACCGGGTCGAATTTCTTGGTCGCCATGAACTGCCAGTTGATGGGACCCAGCTTGGGACCCAGCTCTTCCAGCCCCTGGGACAGGAACTTTTCCAGCGAGTCATTGCCCTCCGACAGCACCTTGCGGTTGGTGCAGTAGCGGCTGGCCTTGACCGCGAACACAAAGTCGTCGGGCGTCTCGTCGCGCCACTTCTGCCAGCTGTTGGGCTTGAAGGTCGAATAATAGGTGCCGTTGATCTCGATGCTGGTCAGCTTGGACGCGGCGTATTTCAGCTCGTCCTTCTGCTTGACGTCATCGCCATAGAAGGTCCCGCGCCAGGGCTCGAAGGTCCAGCCGCCGATGCCTGTCCGGATCACGCCCTTGGCCATGATGTTCCCTTCCTGTTCTCGGCGCGCACCCTAGCATCGCCGCCGGGTTCGGCAAGGGCGACAGGGACGACTGCTGACTCCTGCGGTCAGCACTCCACGCGGTTGACCGACAGACCCACCGCCAAGCCGCCCATCGAGGTTTCCTTGTAGATCTCGTTCATGTCCTCGCCGGTGCGCTTCATCGTGGCGATGACCTTGTCGAGGCTGACCGAATGCTGGCCGTCGCCCAGCAGGGCCAGGCGGGCGGCGTCGATGGCCTTGATGGCGCCCATGGCGTTGCGTTCGATGCAGGGGATCTGCACCAGGCCGCCGATCGGGTCGCAGGTCAGGCCCAGATTGTGCTCCATGCCGATCTCGGCGGCGTTCTCGATCTGGGCGTTGGTGCCGCCCAGGGCCGCGGCGAGGCCCGCCGCCGCCATCGAGCAGGCCACCCCGACCTCGCCTTGGCAGCCGACCTCGGCGCCGCTGATCGAGGCGTTGCGCTTGTAGAGCGCGCCGATCGCCGCCGCCGTCAGCAGGAAGGTGCGGATCTGCTCGGGGCTGCCCTTGTGGAAGCGCACGAAGAACCGCAGCACGGCCGGGACCAGGCCCGCGGCGCCATTGGTCGGGGCGGTGACCACGCGGCCGCCGGCGGCGTTCTCCTCGTTGACCGCCATGGCCCACAGGTTGACGAAGTCCATGGCCGCCAGGGGATCGCTCATCTGGCGCTCCATCCGGCCCTGGATGGTCTGGTGGATCTGGCGGGCGCGGCGCTTGACCGTCAGGCCGCCGGGCAGGACGCCCTCCTGGCGCATGCCGCGGTCGATACAGGCCTCCATGGCCCCGAAGATGCGGTCGATGCCGGCGTTCATCTCGCCTTCGCTCATCCGGGCCAGTTCGTTGGCGGCCATCACTTCGGCGATCGTCAGGCCGGCGTCATGGGCCCGCTGTAGCAGGTCCTCGCCGCTCTCGAACGGGTAGGGGACAGTCGGGCCGTCCTCGGGCGGGGCGTTGCGGCCCATCTCGCTTTCGTCGCGCACGAAGCCGCCGCCGATCGAGAAATAGGTGCGCTCGGCCAGCACGACGCCGGCGGCGTCGAAGGCCGTGAAGGTCAGGCCGTTGGGATGCTGGGGCAGGCGCTCGTGGCCCAGCCAGACGATGTCCTTGGCCTCGTCGAAGGCGATGGCGTGGTCGCCGCCCAGATTCAGGGACTGGGTGGCCTGGCTCTCCAGCAGCGCGGCCTCGCCGGCGTCGGGATCGAGGTCGGCGGGCACGAAGCCCATCAGGCCCAGGATCACGGCGCGGTCGGTGGCGTGGCCGCGGCCGGTCAGGGCCAGGGAGGCGTAGAGCTTGGTCTCGATCCGCGCCACGGCCGGCAGCTTCCCGGCGTCGCGCAGCCGGTCGATGAACATCACCGCGGCCGTCATAGGCCCCATGGTGTGGCTGCTAGACGGGCCGACGCCGAGTTTGAAGAGGTCGAAGACGGAGGCGGTCATGCAAAAACTCCCGCTCATCCCCGCGAAAGCGGGGACCCAAGCGGCACGTCAGAATGGGTCCCCGCTTTCGCGGGGATAGGCGATGGTTCGGTTACTTCCGCTTCGATGCGGTCTGGTCGCGCAGGGCCTTGAACTCCGAGCCCGCCTGCCACTGCGGCCAGACGCGGCTGTTGGCCAGGTCGGCGCCGATCTCGTAGACGAGGCCCAGGTCCATGGCCTGGCCCGAGAGATCCCAGTCCGCCGACCATTCGTCGGCCGGCTGGTGGTAGCGCTTCTCGTTGTAGTCGGCCTCGGCCTTCTCGCCGGCCTCCTTGCCGCCCTTGATCAGGTCATTGCCCGAGCCGATCGAGATGGCCGGCACGCCGCGCTTGGCGAACGGGAAGTGGTCCGAGCGGTAGAAGTGACCCGCTTGCGGGGTCGGGTCAGGCGTGAAGTAGCGGCCGTGCGCCTTGGCCTTGGCGGCCAGCATGTCCTGCAGGTCGACCTTGCCGTCGCCCGAGGTGGTGACGTCCTTGGCCGGACCGGCGGCCGACAGGGCGTCGATATTGATGTCGGCCACGGTTGTGGCGACCGGGAACAGCGGATTGTCCGAATAGTACTCAGAGCCCAGCAGGCCCTTCTCCTCGGCGGTCACGGCCAGGAACAGGATCGAGCGCTGCGGGGCGGGCTGGCTCTTGAAGGCGCGGGCCAGTTCCAGGATGCCGGCGATGCCGTCGGCGTTGTCCACGGCGCCGTTGTAGATCTTGTCGCCCTTCGCATCCGGCGCGCCGATCCCCAGGTGGTCCCAGTGGCCGCTGTAGATGATGGTCTCGTCCGGATATTTCGAGCCGACGATGCGACCGGCGATGTTCTTGGAGACGATGGTCTCGTGCTTGACCTTGAAGTCGGCCGAGAAGGTCGCGCCCTTTAGCTCCACCGGCTTGAAGTCGCGGGTCTGGGCCTGCGTCTTCAGGGCGTCGAAATCCAGGCCGGCCTTCTTGAACAGATCGACGGCGACGTCGCGCTGGATCCAGGCCTCCAGCTTGGGGTGGGTCTTCTCCGGATCCTTGCGGACGATGTCGAACATCGTGTTGGTGTTGGAGTTCTTGACCGTGTTCCAGCCATACGAGGCGGGGGCCGTCTCGTGGACGATCAGCACGCCGGCGGCGCCCAGGCGCGCGGCCTCCTCGAACTTGTAGGTCCAGCGGCCGTAGTAGGTCATGGCCTTGCCGCCGAAGTCACCCTCACCCGTCTCGAAGTCCGGGTCGTTGATCAGCACGACCAGGATCTTGCCCTTGACGTCCAGGCCCTTGAAGTCGTCCCAGTTGCGCTCGGGAGCATTCACGCCATAGCCGGCGAAGACGATGGGCGCGTCCTTGATCGAGACGGCGTCGACATTGGTCATGGCCGCGCGGATGGCGATCTGCTCGCCCTGGTTCAGCATCACGTGCTGGCCGCCGACCATGGCGTGGGCGGTCACCGGACCGGCGATCTCGAACTTGGCCAGCGGCACGTTTTGCGTCCACGAGCGCGAACCGCTCTTCTGGACGTCGCCCGCCGGGGTCAGGCCGATGGCCACCATCTGGTCGACGATGTAGCCGACCGCCTTGGTCTCGCCGGCCGTACCGGGACCGCGGCCCTCGAAGTCGTCGGACGACAGGATCTTGATGTGGTTCGACAGCTTGGCGGGGTCGATCTTGGGCGCGTCCGCGGCGTGAGCCAGCATGGGCGCGGCGATCAGAACGGTGGCGAGCAACAGGCGTTTCATCGGCGGCCCTTTTGAGGAGCAAATCTTGGCGCGGAACCTAGAGGCTCACCCGACGGCCGTCCACCGCCCAGCGCTCCAGCCTTTCGCCGTCCCAGACGTGCAGGGCGTCGTAGAGGTTGATGGTCGGGTCGCAGTGCCCCGGCTGCAGCCAGACGACGTCGCCGACGCGGGGCGCGTCGGCGGGTTCTTCTCGTGAGGGATCGGCGTCGGCGGCGGTCACGGCCTCGGCGAAACCCAGCGGCGCGCGGCCCGCGGCCTTCAGCACATCCAGGGTGGCGGGGTGGGCGATCATGCCGTGCTCGTCGCCCATCGGCCGCCACAGCGAACCTGGCGCGGCGCCAGCGACCACGCGGGCCGGCGGGCCGTCCATCGACATCGCCTTGAAGCCGGCGTCGCAGACGACGTGGCTCTTGTGGCGGGCCGAAACAATGCTGGCGGCGACGTAGAGCGCCGGCTCGAACGGCCAGTCGCCGCCGCCCGGCGCGCCGCAGGCGTCGTACTCGACGTCCATGACCGCGTAGGAGCCGGCCTGAAGCTCGGTGAACACGCCGGACGCCAGGTCGAAGGCGTGGGTTCCGGTGCCGCCGCCCGTCACCACCGGCGGCGGCAGGCCGGCAGCGGTCAGCTCGGCGACCAGGGCCTTCAGCGTGGCGAAGGCGGCCTCGTCGGCGGATTGGCGCAGGGCACCGTCGTCCAGGTGCTGCAGATGGCCGAGATAGGCCTGGACGCCAGCGAAGCGCAGGCCCGGCGAGGCGTCGGCGGCGCGGGCCAGAGCCAGGGCCTCGTGCGGATAGACGCCGGTGCGGTGAGTGCCCAGGTCCAGATCGACGACCAGGTCCAGCATGGTCCCGGCCGCGACGGCGGCGTCGGACAGGCGGTCGATTTGGCCCTCGTCGTCGGCCACGACCCCGACCTTGGCGCCGGCCTTCGCCAAGGCGGCCAGACGCGGACCGGCCCAGGCGGGCGGCGGGGCGGTGACCAGCACGTCCTGGATGCCGCCGGCCACGAAGGCCTCGGCCTCGCCGACCGTCTGGCAGCACAGGCCCACGGCCCCGCCCTCGACGATGAGGCGACCGAGTGTGCTGCACTTGTGGGTCTTGCCGTGAGCGCGGAGGCGCACGCCGGCGGCGTCGCACAGGGCCTGCATCTTGCGGAGATTACGATCGAGCGCGGCGCGGTCGACGACGAGGAGGGGGGTCTGGGGGAGGGCGCTGGCGGGCGGCAGGTTCATTTTGTTTCCTCTTTGCCGCGACCCTAGCGCCCCCTCCGTCACGCGGCTACGCCGCGCGCCACCTCCCCCGCTTCGCGGGTGAGGATGATGCTGTCTTTCCTCCCCCGCGAAGCGGGGGAGGTGGCCCAGAGGGCCGGAGGGGGCGCTCGCGGCGCTAGAGTTCGCCCTGAAGAATCCGCGCAAACAACCCCGGATCCACGTTACCGCCAGACAGCACGATCGCCGCCGTCTTCCCCTTCAGGTCGATCTTGCCGGTCAGAGCCGCGGTGAGGGCGACGCAGCCGCCGGGCTCGACCACCAGCTTCAGGACCGAGAAGGCGTAACGCATCGCTTCGGCGACTTCGGCGTCGGTGACGGCGACGACGCCCGACAGCGTCCTGGAATTGATCGGCCAGGTCAGGTCGCCCGGGATCGGGGTCAGCAGGGCGTCGCAGATCGAGCGCGCGTCCTTGTCGATGGTCTCGCGCTGACCGCTTTCCAGCGAGCGGCGGGTCTCGTCGAAGCCGGCCGGCTCGGCGCCCCACACTTCCGTCGACGGAGAAAGACCCTTTACCGCCGTCGAGGTCCCGGCGATCAGGCCGCCGCCGCCGACGGGCGACAGTACGCGGTCCAGCTCGACGCCCTGGGCGCGAGCCTGCTCAACCAGTTCGATGCCCAGCGTGCCCTGGCCGGCGATGATGTGCGGATCGTCGTAGGACGGCACGACCGTGCAGCCGCGCTCGGCGGCGATCTGGTCGGCGATGGCGACGCGGTCCTCGGTGAAGCGATCGTAGAAGCGGATCTCGGCGCCGAAGCCCTTGGTCGCCTCGACCTTCACGCTGGGCGCGTCGGTCGGCATGACGATCAGCGCCGGCAGACCCAGCAGCTTCGCCGCCAGCGCCACGCCCTGGGCGTGGTTGCCTGACGAGAACGCCACGACGCCGCGCGTCTTTTCTTCGTCGGTCAGCTGGCTGAGACGGTTGTAGGCGCCGCGGAACTTGAAGGCCCCGGCGCGCTGCAGGGTTTCGGGCTTGAGGAACACCCGGCCGCCCAGCCGCGCGTTGAGCGCCGGGCTTTCGATCAGCGGAGTCTCGACGGCCTGTCCCTTGAGGCGTCCGGCGGCGGCTTGGATGTCGGCGAGGGTGATGGTCATGGCGTTGGTTCTAGAGCCGAAGAGCGGCCTTTTGAATACTCCGGACGCGAAGCGAATGTTGCAGTCGCGAAACTCTTTCCGACCTTTGCCGTTAGGCCCATATATGAGCTGGGGGCTCAGCTGTTCAGGACCATTCGATGAAGACCGCCATGTTCGCCGCCGCGGCGTTTGCCGCGCTTGGCTGCGCCGCGCCTGCTTGGGCCGGCGAGGTGTATGCAGGCCTTTTCAAGCATGACGTGACCTTCATCGGCGAGGCGGTTGGTCTGGGCGCGGCCGGTCGCGAGAAGGGCGTCGATGTTCACCTGGGCTATCGCACCGACCGCATCGAGAGCCTGCGCTGGCTGGGGCGTCCGCAAGCCCACGCCATGGTGTCGATCAACAGCAAGAACACCTCCAACTTCGTAGCCGCCGGCCTGAACTGGAAGATCGATCTGGGCCAGCCGGGCGGGTTCTATCTGCGTCCCGGCATGGGTCTGGCCTATACGGACGGCGAGGCGGGCCTGCCGCCCGCCAACGCCCCGAACCTGACGCCGGAAGAGCGCGCGCGCCGCACGCACCTCTACTACACGCGCATCGATTTCGGCTCGAAGGTGCTGTTCGAACCCGAACTGGCTCTGGGCTATCAGGTCAGCGACCGCGTGTCGGTGGAGCTGAGCTACACCCACCTGTCGAATGGCCAGATCTTCCACCGCGGCAAGAACCAGGGGCTTGACGACGCAGGGGTTCGGCTGGTTTACGCCTTCTGACTTCGTGAGGCGCGTTTCGACGCCGCCCGCGACGCCGCCTAAAATCTGCGAAACGTCCTGGGTCGAGTCCTGTCGAAGGACCCTGTGACGTCACCCGGCGGGCGATAAGGCGTATCTCCATCATGGCCAACGTGACCGTCGTCGGCGCCCAGTGGGGCGATGAAGGCAAGGGCAAGATCGTCGACTGGCTCAGCAACCGAGCCGATGTCGTCGTTCGCTTCCAGGGCGGCCACAACGCCGGCCACACGCTGGTGGTGGACGGCAAGGTCTACAAGCTGGCCCTGCTGCCCTCGGGCGTCGTCCAGGGCAAGCTGTCGGTGATCGGCAACGGCGTCGTGGTCGATCCGTGGCACCTGCTGGGCGAGATCGACAAGATCGCCGACCAGGGCGTCAACATTTCGCCCGAGCTGCTGATCCTGGCTGACAACGCCTGCCTGATCCTGCCGCTGCACCGCGACCTGGACCAGGCTCGCGAAGCCGCCTCGACCCAGAAGATCGGCACCACCGGCCGCGGCATCGGTCCGGCCTATGAGGACAAGGTCGGCCGTCGCGCCATCCGCGTCGCCGACCTGGCCGATCCGGAAGCGCTGAAGCCGAAGATCGAGCGCCTGCTCAGCCACCACGGCGCCCTGCGTCGCGGCCTGAACCTGCCGGAGGCCAATGCTCAGGAGCTGTTCGACGCCCTGATGGAGCTGGCCCCGCGCATCCTGCCCTACGCCCAGCCGGCGTGGCGGGTGCTGGACCAGGCCCACAAGGCCGGCCGCAAGATCCTGTTCGAAGGCGCGCAAGGCTCGCTGCTGGACGTCGACCACGGCACCTATCCGTTCGTCACCTCCTCCAACACCGCCGCGGGTCAGGCCTCGGCCGGCTCGGGCATGGGCCCGTCGGCGACCGGTTTCGTGCTGGGCATCGTCAAGGCCTACACGACCCGCGTCGGCGAAGGCCCGTTCCCGGCCGAGCTGTTCGATGAGGTCGGCCAGCACCTGTCGACGGTCGGCCGCGAGGTCGGGGTCAATACCGGCCGCGCCCGCCGCTGCGGCTGGTTCGACTCGGTGCTGGTGCGCCAGTCGGTGGCGATCAACGGCATCCACGGCGTGGCCCTGACCAAGCTGGACGTGCTGGACGGCCTGAAGACGCTGAAGATCTGCGTCGGCTACAAGATCGGCGACAAGGTCGTCGACTACCTCCCGGCCGGCCTGCGCGACCAGGCCGCCGCCACGCCGATCTACGAGGAGATCGAAGGCTGGACGGAAAGCACCGCCGGCGCCCGTTCGTTCAAGGATCTCAACGCCAACGCCATCAAGTATGTGCGCCGCGTCGAGGAGCTGATCGGCGCCCCGGTGGCCCTGCTGTCGACCAGCCCCGAGCGAGACGACACCATCCTGATGCGCGACCCCTTCCAGGGCTGAGCAAAGCGCGCGGCCGGCGTCTAAATCGGCGCCGGTCGGCCATTTGGTAAAGTTTGCTGAACGTTGTGCGCCTAGCGTCCGCCACAACTGTGGTGACGAAAGGTCGGCCGTTGGGTCTGCGTGAGGTTCTGGACGACGGGGCGGATGAGGCGATTCTCATCATGAGCCGCCGTAGCCGCCTGGCGCGCGTCATCGTCATGCTGGTGGCCGCCGGCCTCCTGGCGTTCCACTTCGGTCCGCGCCAGGCCTTGATCTGGGTTCTGGCCAATTTCCTGCTGGAAGGCTGGCTGGTCTATCTGCAGCTGTCGTTCAAGCCGGACGTGGCGGTGCGCCATCCGGTCCTGCGTCTGGGACCTTCGGCGGCGTTCACCACCGTCTGGTCGGTGATGGCCTGTCTGGTGGCGATCCACGGCCCGACCTCGATGAAGTTCGCGGCGCTGATCGTCCTGTTCGGCCTGATGATCGAGGCGATGAAGTACGCCGCCGTCAGCCGGGCGGCGATGCTGGCCATCCTGCCGGGGCCATTCATCGCCCTGACCCTGGCGCCCCTGATGGGGACCAAGTTCAACACTTGGGACAAGACTATCGCCCTGGTCGCCATCGTCGGCCTGGCCGGCTACATGGCCGACGCCGTGCGGCTGATGCGTGACGCCGCCCGGGCGCTGGAGAAGGCCGAGGCCGACGCTCTCGAGGCCAGCCGCGCCAAGTCGGCCTTCCTGGCGATGATGAGCCACGAGCTGCGCACGCCGATGAACGGGGTGCTGGGCCTGGCCCATGCCCTGCGCGGCACGCGCCTGGACCAGCGTCAGGCCGACTATCTGGAGATGATCGAACAGTCGGGCCACGGCCTGCTGACCATCCTCAACGACATTCTGGACCTCTCCAAGGTCGAGGCGGGCAAGCTGGAGCTGGAGAGCGCGCCGTTCGACATCCGCAAGTCGGCCGCCCAGATCCTGCTGGTCTGGGGTGAGACCGCGCGGCTGAAGGGCGTGGACCTGGTCCTGGAAGTGGACCCCGAGACTCCCGCCTGGCTGGCCGGCGACGACGCCCGGGTTCGTCAGATCCTGCGCAATCTGGTCTCGAACGCCCTGAAGTTCACCGAGACCGGCCGCGTGGCCGTCCATATCGTGGCGACGCCCGGCGGCATCCTGCTGGCCGTCTCGGACACCGGCGTCGGCATGAGCGCCGAGCAGTGCTCGCGCCTGTTCATCCCGTTCTCGCAAGGCGATCGCTCGACCGCCCGCCGGTTTGGCGGCACGGGCCTGGGCCTGGCCATCTGCCGGCAGCTGGCGACGATGATGGGTGGCGAGATCGGCGTCGAGAGCACGCCGGGGCAGGGCTCGACCTTCACAGTCCGCCTGGCCCTGCCGACCGCCGCCGCGCCGGGCGAAGGGATCGACGTCGCGCCCAGCCTCGACCTGACGGGCGTGCGGGTGCTGGTGGTCGACGACAATCGCGTCAACCAGATGGTGGCTCGCGCCATTCTCGAGGCCGCCGACGTCTCGGTGGCCACGGTCGATGACGGCCACACCGCCCTGGCCCGCCTGCGCGGCGAGGACTTCGACGTCGTGCTGATGGATGTGCACATGCCGGTGATGGACGGTGTCGAAACCGTCCGCCGCATCCGGGCGGGCGAGGGCGGCCGCGTCGACATGCCGGTGGTGGCCCTGACCGCCGACGCCATGGTCGGCGACGCCGAGCGCCTGCTGAGCCAGGGCTTCGACGACGCCCACCCCAAGCCGATCCAGCCGGCGGGCCTGTTGGCCACGGTGGCCGGCCTGTGCCGGGCCAGCGCGCCGCCCGAAACGCGCTTGACGGCCTGATACCCACTTTCGGTTGCGTACGGACGGTCGGACGCCGCTTGGTTAGCGTTTGTTAGCCGACTTGGCCGTATCCAGGACCCCTTACAGACCTAGGGGGTTCCGTGTCCGCACTCGCGCGTCGTCACAAGCCGAAGCCGCTCAACAAGGCTGATCGGGTGATGCGCAGCCTGCGCGCTCTCGAGCGCACGGCCTCGACCAGTCGCGTGCTGAACCTGATCGCCGTCGAGGCCGACAGCAGCAAGCGTCCCGAATATCTGCAGGCCCCGCTGTTCCGCAACCGCGTGCTGAACACCGCCCTCGTGCTGAAGCACCGCCTGCGCAACGACGACTTCTATCTGTTCGACGAAGCGCGGCCGACGGCGACCAAGATCATCATTCCCTTCGACCGCACCGACCTTGGCCTGGGCGGCCAGTCTGTGTTCGTGGGCCAGCGCGGCTGGACCGACCTCATCATCGAGGCGACTAACGCCTCCAGCGACATGAGCCGGGATCTGGCGACCCTGCGCCTGATCGACATGCTGCCGTCGCTGGATCCGTTCCTGATGCGCGAGCACCTGCGCCAGCACGGCGTGTTGGTGGCCAACTGCTATTTCGCGCTGTCCATGGCCGATCTCGAGGCCATGCAAGGCTTCGTGACGATGGAGATCTCGCGGCTGATCGAGCTGGCCTATCGCGGCTCGCGCGGCGTCGGCCGAGCCCATGCCGCGCGTCTGGTCGAGGCCCTGCTGTCCACCGACGTCGACGAGCGTCTCGAACCTCTGCGCCAGACCCTGGTCATGGAAGGCGAGAGCTTCAAGGAAGGCGTCTTCAGCTGGAAGGGCTTCCTCTACTACAAGTGGATGCTGACCCGCCTTTGGCCTCAGCTGACCGCCGTGGGCCAGGAGCTGGGCCGGGTCATCGTCACCGGTAATCGCGACGCCGAAACCGGCCGCTATGTCGACGACGCCCGCCGCCGCCTGCAAGGCGGGGTGCTGGTCGAGCGCTCGGCGATCATGCGCACGCTCAAGGTCTATGACGACGCCTTCGAGGACCTGATCGAGAACGGCCGCCCTCAGGCCTTCCGCGAGTTCCTGATGCGCGCCCCGGAAATGTTCCTGTCGCTGGGCGAGCGGGTGGGAGTGATCTCACACATCTCCAGCTATTGGCGTTATCGTTTCCCGGCGGGCGAAGCCCTGACCGTCGACGTCGAAGAGGCGATCGACATCTTCCAGGACTTCGAGGCGGGCCTCTCCGTACCGATGGCCAGCTAAGGCAGTTAACGCCCGAAAATCATCAAGGCGTTTTTTACGAACTAGGCCTAAAGCTCTTGGTCTAGATTCGAGGAGCCCCAGGTCCGTGTTCGACGGGAACGTGCGCAATCTTCAGCGTGTCGCCTCTAAGGTGCAGCGGGTGCTGGTCGTGGACCCCAATCCGGCGACCGCGCGCTTGTTGGCCGAGCACCTGCGTCCGCTGGGCGCGGTGCAGATGTTCGCCGCGCCCAGCGCGGAGAAGGGCTACGCCATGGCCCGGGCGACCGATCCGCAGCTGATCTTCATCGAGCACGCCCAGCAGGGCGTCGACGGCCTGGCTTTCACCCGCAAGATCCGCCGCAGCGACCTGAGCTGCCGCGAGGCGCCGATCATCATGTGCACGGCCGAAGCGACGGCCGAGACCATCTTCGGCGCGCGCGATTCGGGCGTGCACGAGTTCATGCGCAAGCCGTTCACGATCAAGGATCTGGAGCGCCGCCTGGAAGCGGTGGCCCTGAAGCCGCGCGACTGGATCGAGGCCGTAGCCTATGTCGGCCCCGATCGCCGTCGCTTCAACTCGGCCGACTACAAGGGTCCGCGCAAGCGCAAGGCCGATGCGGCCGGCACGCCCGCCGCGCGCCTGTCCCAGGCCCTGCGCATCGTCAAGTCGGCCGCCACGGCGCTGGACACCGATCCGGCCCAGGCCCGCCGCGCCCTCGCCGCCCAGGCGGTGGAGCTGCGTCGCGTCGGCGAAGCGGTCAAGGACGCCCGCCTGATCCAGGCCGCCGAGGCGCTGGGAACCTTCATGGGCGCGGATCTGGCCGGCACGAGCGGCCGCGTCGAACTGCTCAAGCGGATCGACGCCCTGATGGGCTTCATGACCGACGAGGGCGGCCGCGCGGCCTAGTTGAGCTTCGCTGTCACGAGTCTGTCGTGGAACTGTCGCGTACTAGCCGCGTCTAGTCGGTAACAGCCCGTCCGAGGCCTTCAATCGCGCAAAGCGAGGGGTTCTCGGGGGTTATTTCATGATCATTCGTCAACAGACGGCGCTGCTGCGCCGTGTGAGCGCGCTCGCGCTCGTCATCGCCGCCACCGCCGTGGGCGCCGCCCGCGCTGAAGTGACCACTGTCGGCGCAGAGGACGACAACACGTCCGTCAGCGACGTCATCGTCACGGGCCGCCGCCCGATGGCCGAGAGCCAGGCCGTGGCGCTGCAGATTCAGAAGAACTCGGACTCGCTGGTCAGCGTCCTGTCGGCCGACGCGGTCGGCGCCCTGCCGGACCAGAACATCGCCTTCGCCGTCGGCCGCCTGCCGGGCGTGGGCGTCGAGCGCGACCAGGGTCAGGCCCGCTACATCAACCTGCGCGGCGCGCCGGTCTACTGGACGACCCTGTCGTTCGACGGCCTCAGCGTCGTCAGCCCGGAAGGCCGTTCGACCCGCTTCGACAACATTCCGTCGGCCATCGCCAGCCTGATCACCGTCGAGAAGGCTATCGTGCCGTCGATGCCGGGCGACACCGTCGCCGGTAACGTCGACATCCGCACGCGCCGTGCGTTCGACTACAACGGCCAGCGCATCAACGGTAAGCTGGGCCTGGGCCGTGTGAAGCTGGGCGGCGGCGACGAGATCGACGCCAATCTGGTCTATTCGAACGTCTTCGCCGACAAGCTGGGCGTCGTGGCCCAGGCTTCGTACTATTCGCGCGAGATGGCGACCGACAACTGGGAAACCGATCCCTACCTGTTCAACGCCTTCGATTCCAACAAGCACTTCGCGCGCGAGCACGAGAACAAGCACTATCGCCTGACCCGCGAGAACATGTCGGCGACGGTCCGCCTGGACTACAAGTTCGACGACAACAATTCGGTCTTCTTCAGCACCGTCAACACCTACTTCCACGACGACGAGCTGCGCGACAATTTCATCTTCCGTCTGGACCAGGGCACGAACGCGGCCGGCGCCGGCTATCTCACTGCCGCCTATGTCAACGGCAATGACCCGACCTTCGGGACCAGCTACGGCGCGCGCATCAACGCCCGCATCGACTATCGCGACACCAAGGAAGCGATGTCGACCAACACGATCGGCGGCGAGCACAAGTGGAACAAGCTCAGCGCCACCTGGCGCCTGAACTACACCTTCACCCAGGACGGCCGCGACACCCCGGTGACGGTGGCCTTCCAGAGCCCGTCCAGCTTCCTGCTGCGCCCGACTGTGGAATATGACTTCCGCAACGGCGACGTGAACACCGTGAAGCTGTTCCAGACCGGCGGCGTCACCGGCGCCCGCACCAAGGGCGCCCAGGTGATGAACATCGAGGACTTCCAGTTCCCGATGAACAGCGCCGGCAACCTCAAGGGCGGCGATTTCACCAACGCCTACACCGCCAAGGCCGACTTCGACTATGAAGCCGAGCTGGGCGGCCACGAGACCAAGTTCGAGTTCGGCGGCCTGTGGACCGACCGCACCAAGAAGTCGCGCGAAAGCAGCTTCACCAACCTTCCCTTCTCAGGCGTGACGCCGACCTGGGCGCAACTGGCCAGCGACATCGACTATCTGGGCAGCCAGAAGCTCAACTACACCTTCCGCTACACCGACAAGGACGTCACCAAGGCGTTCGTGGACAACCTGATCGCAACCGGTGGGGCGCGGAAGAACGACACGACCGGCAACTACTGGCGCGTGGGCGAGACGATCACCGCCGGCTACGCCATGGGCACCACCCGTTTCGACTGGGGTAACGTGGTCTACGGCCTGCGCGTCGAGCACATCCAGAACCACGGCCAAGCCTTTGTCGACTTTACGCCTAACGCGACGACGCGCGACTGGCGTGCGGTCAAGACCAAGAACGACGTGACGCTGTTCTACCCCAGCGCCCACGTGAACTGGAACCTGCGCGAAGACCTCAAGCTGCGCGTCGGCGTCACCACCTCGGCCTCGCGCGCCGACTTCGACGATCTGCGTCCGAACTACACCTTCGTCGACGCCGACGAGGCGATCTCGGGCGGCAACCCGGACGCCAAGCCTGAGCGCCAGATCGGCCTCGACACCTATCTGGAATGGTACGCCGGCCGCGAGACCTTCATCTCGGCGGGTCTGTTCTACAAGGACCTGAAGGATGTGCTGGTCCAGACCACGCGTCCATTCGGCAGCACCGCGCTCAACAGCGGTGGCGTCGATCGCTCCGACTACACGGTCACCCAGATCGGCAACGCCGGCTCGGGTCACCTGAAGGGCCTGGAAGTGTTCTTCAGCGGCACGGCCGAAACCTTCGTCCAGGAGCGCGGCCTGCCCAGCTGGCTGGGCGGCTTCGGCACGCGCCTGTCGGGCACCTGGACCTCGTCGGAAGTCGACCTGGCGGCGGTTGGTCCCGTGCCGGCCCGTACGATCTCGGTGCTGGGCACCTCGGACGCCGTCTACAACGTCCAGGCCATCTACGAAAAGTACGGCATGACCCTGCGTCTGGCCTACCAGTACCGCACGCCGTGGGGCCAGTCGGTGGGCGCGCGCCGCGTCAGCAATGGCGTGTCCTACGCCAGCGACAACGGCGACATCTTCTGGGACAGCGACGAGGAGCTGGACTTCTCGGCCCGCTATCGGGTCAACAAGAACGTCGAAGTGTTCTTCGACGCCAGCAACCTGACCAACCAGGGCTCGCGCCGCTACGGCGACCAGTCGCGCTATCCGATCGAGTACGAGAAGTTCGGTCGCCGCTACGTCGGCGGCGTGCGCTTCAACTTCTAGAGCGCGTCAGGCGAAGTGTGGGCGGTTCGCCGCCCGGACGCGCTCAAAGCAAAAGCGCGGAGCCTTTCTGGAACAGAAAGGCTCTGAGGGCTTGGGGTAGACACCCGGTCTGCAAGAGCCTCCCCGGAGCGATCCGGGGAGGTTTTTTGTTGGCTAGCGGTGGCCGGCAGGACGTGACAGCCAGTGACGCAGGGCGCCGTTGACCGGGCCGGGCGCTTCCATCGGCGTCATGTGGCCGGTGTTCGGGATGACCAGCAGATGCGAGCAGCCGATCGCCCGGGCCATCTCGCGGTGCCCCTCGGCGGGCGTGATCTGGTCGTTCTCGCCGACGACGATCGCCAGCGGCACGCGCAGGGCCTTCAGCGCCGCCTCGCCATCCTCGCGCTCCAGGCTGTTCTGGCGCAGGAACACGTCGCGGCCCAGGCGCTGGGTCATCTCGACGATGCGGCCGGTCAGGTCGGCGTCGTCCAGGCGCGAGGCGTCGACATAGCTCTTCAGGATGGCCTGGCCGATGCCCAGGAACGTCCCGCCCTTGGCGGCGGCCTTGTTCAGCGCCCGGCGCTGGGCGGCGCGTTCAGGGGTGTCGACCCGGATGGCGGTGTCCAGCAGCGCCAGGCGTTCGATGCGCTCGGGCGCCAAGCGGGCGATCTCTTGGGCGACATAGCCGCCCATCGAAAAGCCGGCCAGGGCGAAGGTCGGCTCGGCCTGTTCCAGGACGCTCTGGGCCAGCGCATGGATCGTCTCGCCCTGGGTCAGGTCCGGGACCCAGCAGCGGGCGACATCGGACAGTCCCGCGATCTGGTCGCGCCACAGTTCGGCGTCGTTCAGCAGGCCGGGAAGGAGAATAAGCTGGGGCAGGGCGGTGGTCATGGCCGCGACCATTAGCCGTTTCGCACCGGCGCTCGAAGCGCTAAACCCGCCGCATGACCCTGACTCTCGTGAAAGCCTGGACCGCCGCCAAGGATCGTCTGAAGGACGCCGGCATCGATCAGCCGTCCATCGACGCGCGCCTGATGCTGGAGGTGGCCGCCGACGTCACCCGCACCGAGATCGTCACCGATCCCTATCGCGAACTGACGCCCGAGCAGGAAGCGACTCTGGAAAACTACCTGGATCGCCGCGCCAAGCGCGAGCCGGTCAGCCAGATCATCGGCCGCAAGGGCTTCTGGAAGATCCTGCTGCAGGTCAACAAGAACGTCCTGACCCCGCGTCCCGAGACCGAGGTCATCGTCGACGAGGTGCTGAAGGCCTTCCCCGAGCAGATGGGCTTCTCGATGCTGGACCTGGGCGTCGGCTCGGGCACCATCCTGCTGGCGGTGCTGGCCGAGCGCCCGGCGGCCAAGGGGCTGGGTGTCGACGCCTCGGACGAAGCCCTGGCCGTGGCGCGCGAAAACGCCGCCAGTCTGGACCTGAACAACCGCGCCGCCTTCATGCACGGCGACTGGACCGCCGGTCTGGGCGACGCCAGCTTCGACCTGGTGGTCTCCAACCCGCCCTATATTCCGACCAAGGTCATCGAGACCCTGGAGCCGGAGGTTCGCGACCACGAACCGCGCCTGGCCCTGGATGGCGGCGAGGATGGTCTGGACGCCTATCGCCTGCTGGCCCCGGAGATCCTGCGCGTGCTCAAGCCCGCCGGCATGTTCGCCGTCGAGATCGGCTTCGACCAGTCCAAGGACGTCGAAGCCCTGTTCCGCGAGGCGGGCGCCCAGCAGGTCACGACGATCAAGGATCTGTCCACCCACGACCGTGTTGTCACGGGGGTGAAAAATCCCTTGGAAACCGGGGCGTGAACCGTTAGACGAGTCTTGTCTCCTTCCAGATCGCCGGGTGACGGGAAAGACGAGCGTCGCTGACGTTCGCCAGGCTCCCCCGGCAGGCGCTCCCGGTCCGCCGGTCGTCGCGCCGAACGGCAGGGCGGAGGCTCTACGGAAACCAGTGTCTCTGACGTCTACCAGGGTTCGACCCGCCCAGAGACCAGCAAGGCCGGGTGCGCCAGCACAAGACTGACCTCCGGACAGGTTCAGAAGAAGACCATGAGAGATTTCAAGGGCATGAAGCGCCAGCGCGGCCGCAACAATCGCGGCGGCAGCGGTGGCAAGCCTCAGCAGCACAACGCCAACCGCGCGTTCGATTCGAACGGCCCGGAAGGCATCAAGGTGCGCGGCGCGGCCCAGAGCGTGTACGAAAAGTACCAGCAGCTGGCGCGTGACGCGACGTCGTCCGGCGACCGCGTGCTGGCCGAGAACTATCTGCAGCACGCCGAGCACTATTTCCGCGTCCTGCGCGCCATCCAGCCGAATCGTCCGGTGTCCGACATCATCGGCAAGGACGTCTACGCGGCCTACGAGATCGACTTCGAGGCCGAGCCCGAGGAAGTCGAAGCTGTCGAGACGCCGGCTCCGGCCGAGTCTCAGCAGGGCGAGGCTGGTGAAGGCGGCGAAGGCGGCGAGCAGCGCCGTGATCGTTTCGAAAACCGCGATCGCAACCGTGATCGGGACCGCAATCGCGACAACCGCGATAACCGGGACGGGGGCGAAGGCCGCCGCGACCGCTGGCGCGACCGCGACGACCGCGATCGTGATCGCAACCGCGATGACCGTCCGCGCGATGATCGGCCGCGTGAGGATCGTCCCCGTGATGATCGCCCGCGGGATGACCGTCCTCGCGACGACCGGCCTCGTGAAGACCGTTTCCGCGACCGTGACGACCGTCCGCGCGACGATCGTCCCCGTGAGGATCGGGTGCGTGAAGAGCGCCCCCGTGAAGACCGGGCGGCCGCCGAGGGAGACCAGCCGCAGGCCGAGGGCGAGTTCCGCGAGGGCCGCCGTCCGCGCCGCGAACGCAACCGCGACCGCGATCGTGACTGGCAGCCGCGCGGCGAGCGCGACCCGATGGCCGTGATCGAACCGGAAGCCTCGCCGCTGCCGACCGCCAGCGAAGCCCCGGCCAGCGAGGGTTCGCCCCTGCTGCGTGGCCAGGACGGCACGGTCAGCGAGGCTCCGGCCTTCCTGGGCCGCAAGACCCGCGCCGCGCCCGCCGCTGCTGCTGCTCCGGCCGAGGAGGCTCCGGCCCCCGCCGCGGCCGAAGGCGGCGAAGAGGTCAAGAAGCCCCGCCGTCGCCGCGCTCCGCGCAGCTTCGAGGCGGGCGAGGGGGCCCCGGCTTCGTCGGAGTCCGAAGAGGCCTGAGCCTCGGGAGATTGAAGTTCAAAGGGAGCCGTGAAAGCAGCTCCCTTTTTCTTTGAGCGGCGCCTAAGCTCCCGGCCGAGTTTGGTCGGGGAGTTTCCATGAGACAGGCGATGCGGCTTCTGGCGCTGGCGAGCGTCCTGGTGCTGGCGACGGCAACCCCCTGCGCGGCCGAGCGGCGCGGGCCCTGGGTCAGCGCCTGGTCGACGGCGGTGGTCGCCGCCGAGCCCGACAAGCCCCCGCCGTTCCCGCAAGGCCCGTTCGTGTTGCGCCAGGTCGTGCGCCTGACCGCCGGCGGACCGCGCGTGCGCCTGCGCCTGTCCAACGCCTTTGGGACCACGCCGCTGCGCATCGACGCCGCCCATGTGGCGCTGTCGACGGCGCGGGCCAGCGCCGCCATCGTCGCCGGCAGCGATCGCAAGGTCACCTTTGACGGCCGCGACGGCGTCACCATCCCGGCTGGAGCGGTCTATCTGTCCGATCCGATCGCCCTGCGGGCCAAGGCCCTGGACCGCCTCGCCGTCAGCCTGCAGCTGCCCGCGCCGCCCAGTCTGTCGACCCAGCACCGAGCCTCGCGCACCACCAGCTACCTGGCCGCCGGCGCGGCGCCCGACGCCGCCGACCTGCCGGGGGCGACCAAGACCGTTCAATGGCTGCAACTGGCTGGGATCGAGGTCGAGAACGCCAAGGTCAACGCCATCGCGACCTTCGGCGATTCCATCACGGACGGAGCTGGCACAGGCGTCGACGTCGACGAGCGCTGGCCCGACATCCTGGCCGAACGGCTGCAGGCTGATCCCCGCACCCGAGGTCTGTCGGTGATCAACGCCGGCATCGGCGGCAACCGCCTGCTGACCGACGGCAACAGCCCCAGCGGCCTGGCCCGTCTGGACCGCGATGTGCTGATGCATCCAGGCGTCACCACTCTGATCGTGCTGATCGGCGTCAACGACATCGGCAACCTGTCGCGCGAGGGGCCGGTGACGCCGGAGAAGCGCCAGGCGGTCGTCCAGGGCCTGATTGCCGGCTACCGCCAGGTGATCGAGCGCGCCCACGGGCTGGGGATCCGCGTGATCGGCACGACGATCCTGCCGTTCGGCGGCACCAAGGTCTATCGCTCCGACGCGGACGCCGACGCCGACCGCCAGGCCGTGAACCAGTGGATCCGCACGTCCGGCGCTTTTTACGCGGTAATCGACTTCGACGCCGCCACCCGCGACCCCGCCAACCCCGCGCGCCTGAAGGCCGAGTACGACAGCGGCGACCAACTGCACCCGTCGCCGGCCGGCTATCGGGCCATGGCCGCGGCCGTCCCGCTGTCGCTGCTGGCCCCGCGCAAGTGATCGCGGCCCTGACCCTGGCCCTGACGATCACGGCGGCGCCAGACGTCTACCTTCTGACCGGCCAGTCCAACATGTCCGGCCGTGGCCTGGTCGAGGCGCTGACGGCGGCGGAGCGAACCGCCGATCCGGCCATACAGGTCTATGGCAACGACGAGCAGGTCCGTCCGGCCCTGGACCCGCTGGACGACGCGACCGGGCAGGTCGACGCGGTCTCGTCCGACGCCGGCCTGGCGGCGGTGGGGCCGGGCCTGTTCTTCGCTCGTGCGACGCAGACCTTGAGGCCCAAGCCGATCCTGCTGGTCCCCTGCGCCAAGGGCGGCTCGTCGATGGCGCAATGGACGCCTGGCGGCGGTCGCGACACCTTGTACGGCTCGTGCCTGGCCCGGGCTCGCGCGGTGGGCGGAAAGCCGAAGGGGATCCTCTGGTATCAAGGCGAGACCGACGCCGGCCAGGCGGACTCGGCGCAGGCCTGGCGCGCGGCCTTCGAGACCCTGGTCGCCCGCTTCCGCGCAGACCTGGGCGCTAAGCTTCTGCCGATCGTCATCGTTCAACTGGCCGATCCGCCGTCGCCCGCGATCAGCGCGCCCAAGACCTATCCCGGCTGGGCGGCGATCCAGGCGGTTCAGGCCGGACCGCTGCCGACGTGCGTGGCCATGGTCTCGGCCCAGGGTTTGCCCAAGAAGCCCGACGACCTGCACCTGACCACGGCGGCCCAGCGTGACCTGGGTCCGCGTCTGGCCCAAGCCATGGACAAGCTGCGCCGCGCCGGTTGCCGATAGAACCGCGGGGCGCCTTCGGGAGTTCTTCTCGGACCCGAAACTCCAGGAGCCGCCCATGCGCGTCGCGTCCGTTCTCGCTCTCTCCCTACTGACCGCCGCCCCGGCATTGGCGGCGTCCGGCGACTGGCGCGCCGACGCCAAGCGCGCGGACGTGCGGCGGATCGAGCGGCTGGACGAGGCGTGGACGCAAGCGCTGGCGGAAGTTCGTCGTGATGGCTACGGCCGTGACCTGAAGGCGCTGGGCCCTCTGGCCGATCCGCGCGTCTCCCTGGCCCGCCCGCAGCCGACGCCAGGGACTTATCGCTGCCGGACCATCAAGCTGGGGACGCAGGGCGTCGGCCCGTCCTACATCGCCTACGGCTGGTTCCGCTGCCGGGTCGAGCTGACCCCGGGCGGCGACCTGATCCTGGAGAAGACCACAGGCTCGCAGCGCCAGGCCGGCAACCTCTATCCCGACGCCGCCAAGCGCCTGGTGTTCCTGGGCGCGGTGGCCTGGGGAACCGGCGAGGGCCGGGCTCAGTACGGCCGCAGCCCCGAGCGCGATCAGGTGGGCGTGTTCGAGAGGGTCGGCGCCAATCAGTACCGCCTGGCGATGCCGTGGCCGCAGCAGGAGTCGAAGCTCGACATCCTGGAGCTTCGCCGCTAGCGGCCCAGGTTGCGCAAGGGAAGGTCGGCGCGATAAGGCTGCGTTTCACGTCTGAAACAAAGCCGACGGAGCCCATGGCCTTTCCTAGCCGACTGACCTTGCCCCTCCTGATGGCCGCCGCCTGCGCGATGTCGGGCTGCGCCTACAACGCCGATCTGGGGCGCGACCAACTGCTGATCGTCGGCGACGACAACCTGGCGGCCGAGGGCGAGAAGGCCTGGGCCGAGACCCTGCGCACCGGCAATGTCTCGCGCGAGCCGGTCAAGGTCGGCCGGGTGCGGGCGATCGGCCAGCGGGTGATCCAGGCGGCGGGCCTGGCCGACCGGCCTTGGGACTATGCGGTGTTCCTGGACGAGGCCCCCAACGCCTTCGTGCTGCCGGGCGGCCATGTCGGGGTTACGGTGGGCCTGCTGGCCGTCGTCGAGAACGACGATCAGCTGGCGGCGGTGATCGGCCACGAGGCCGGCCACGTCGTCGCCCGTCACGCCGCCGAGCGGGTCTCCCAGCAGCGCACTTCGCAGATCCTGCTGGGCATCGCCGGGGCGGCGGCTGGCAGCAGCGATTTCGGGCGATTGGTCAAGGATCACGGCGGCGACGCGGCCAAGTTCGGGGTTCTGCTGCCGTTCTCCCGCAAGCAGGAGCTGGAGGCCGACAAGCTGGGCGTCGACTACATGCAGCGGGCCGGCTATCGCCCCCGTGAGGCGGTGACCTTGTGGCGCAACATGCAGGCGCTGGACATCGCCCAAGGCAAGGCTTCCGGCGGCGAGCTGAGCTCGACCCACCCGTCCGACGCGGTGCGGATCCAGGCGCTGGAAGCTTATCTCTCCGGCAAGGGCTGGTAGGCCTTGTGTGGCTCATCAGCCACACCTAAATGCCCCTCTGGAACTCACCGTGCTTCGTGAAGGCGGTGGGTCCAGATCCGCCTAGGAAGGGGACACCATGAACATCGATCTCTATTCGGACCGCGCCAAACAGGCCGTCCAGTCGGCCCAGAGCCTGGCGCTCGCCCGTGGTCACCAGCAATTCGCGCCCGAACACATTCTCAAGGTCCTGCTCGAGGAAAAGGACGGCCTCAGCCGCGCCCTGATCCAGAGCGCCGGCGGCCGCCCCGACCAGCTGGACGGCGGCGTCGAGACCCTGTTGGCCAAGACCCCGCGCGTCGACGGCGCCGGCGGCCAGCTTTACATGAAACCCGACACGGCCCGCGTCTTCGCCGAAGCCGAGAAGGGCGCCAAGACGGCCGGCGACGCCTTCGTCACCACCGAACGCCTGCTGATCGCCATCGCCAAGGAAGGCGCCGAGGCCGCCAAGCTCTTCAAGGAAGCCGGCGTTTCGGCCCAGGCCCTGGAGACCGCCGCCAACGCCCTGCGCAAGGGCCGCACCGCCGACAGCGCCAATGCCGAGGAAGGCTATGAGGCGCTCAAGCGCTACGCACGCGATCTGACCGCCGCCGCCCGCGACGGCAAGCTGGACCCGGTGATCGGCCGCGACGAGGAAATCCGCCGCACGATCCAAGTCCTGTCGCGCCGCACCAAGAACAACCCCGTCCTGATCGGCGAACCCGGCGTCGGCAAGACCGCCATCGTCGAGGGCCTGGCCCTGCGCATCATCAATGGCGACGTGCCGGAAAGCCTGAAGGACAAGAAGCTCCTCTCGCTGGACATGGGCAGCCTGATCGCTGGCGCGAAGTATCGCGGCGAGTTCGAGGAGCGCCTGAAGGCCGTGCTGGCCGAGACCACGGCGGCCGAAGGCTCGATCATCCTGTTCATCGACGAGATGCACACGCTGGTCGGGGCCGGCAAGGGCGATGGGGCGATGGACGCCTCCAACCTGCTGAAGCCCGCCCTGGCGCGCGGCGAGCTGCACTGCGTCGGCGCCACCACGCTGGACGAGTACCGCAAGCACGTCGAGAAGGACGCGGCTCTGGCCCGTCGCTTCCAGCCGGTGTTCGTCGGTGAGCCCACGGTGGAGGACACCGTCTCGATCCTGCGCGGCCTGAAGGAGAAGTACGAGGTCCACCACGGGGTGCGCATCTCGGACTCGGCCCTGGTCGCCGCCGCCACGCTCAGCAATCGCTACATCGCCGACCGTTTCCTGCCCGACAAGGCGATCGACCTGATGGACGAGGCTTCCAGCCGCGTGCGCATGGCGATCGACAGCAAACCCGAGGAACTGGACGAGATCGACCGCCGCCTGGTGCAGCTGAAGATCGAGCGCGAGGCCTTGTCGAGGGAAACCGACGCCGCCTCCAAGCATCGCCTGGAGAACCTGGAGGTCGAGGTCGACGATCTGCAGTTCCGGTCGGACGAGATGACCGCCCGCTGGAAGGCCGAGAAGGACAAGGTCGGCGGCGCTGCGCAAGCGCGTGAAGCGCTCGACCGTCTGCGCGCCGACCTCGCAACCGCGCAGCGCGCCGGCGACTTCGCTCGCGCCGGCCAGATCCAGTACGGCGAGATCCCGGCCCTGGAGCGCCGCCTGGAGGAGGCTGAGGAAGGCGACACTGCCGCCCTGACGCCCGAGGTCGTCGACGCCGAGCAGATCGCCGCTGTCGTCAGCCGCTGGACGGGCGTGCCGGTCGAGAAGATGCTGGAAGGCGAGCGCGAGAAGCTCTTGAAGATGGAGGACGAACTGCGCGGTCGCGTGGTCGGCCAGGACGAGGCCCTGACCGCCGTGTCCGACGCCGTCCGCCGCGCGCGGGCCGGCCTCCAGGATCCGTCCAAGCCGATCGGCTCGTTCCTATTCCTGGGCCCGACGGGCGTGGGCAAGACCGAACTGACCAAGAGCCTGGCCGAGTTCCTGTTCGCTGACGAGCACGCCATCACCCGGATGGACATGTCCGAGTACATGGAGAAGCACTCGGTCAGCCGTCTGATCGGCGCGCCTCCCGGCTATGTCGGCTACGACGAGGGCGGGGCGCTGACCGAGGCCGTTCGTCGCCGTCCATACCAGGTGGTGCTGTTCGACGAGATCGAGAAGGCCCACCCGGATGTCTTCAACGTGCTGCTTCAGGTGCTGGACGACGGTCGCCTGACCGATGGTCAGGGCCGCACGGTCGACTTCCGCAACACGCTGATCATCATGACCAGCAACCTCGGCGCCGAATTCCTGGCCAACCAGGAAGAGGGCCCCAATGGCGAAAGCGCCGACGTGGAAGCCGTCCGCCCGCTGGTGATGAACATGGTGCGGGGCCACTTCCGGCCTGAGTTCCTCAACCGGATCGACGAGGTCATCCTGTTCAAGCGCCTGTCGCGCCCGCACATGGGGGACATCGTCCGCATCCAGCTGCAGCGGGTCGAGAAGCTGCTGACCGACCGTCGCATGGCGCTGTCGATCGACGCCGAGGCCCTGAACTGGATCGCCGACAAGGGCTACGACCCGGTCTATGGCGCGCGTCCCTTGAAGCGCGTGATCCAGAAGGAGCTGGTCGACCCGATCGCCCGCAAGCTGCTGGCCGGCGAGATCGAGGACGGCGGCGTCATCGCCGTCGGGGTCGAGGATGGCGGCCTGTCGTTCGGCAAGGCTACCTTGCAGTAATCAAGGCGAAGGGCCGCTCCGAAAGGGGCGGCCCTTTTTCTTGAGCCCAGGCTGAGGTATTCCCCGGCATGGCCAAAACCACCAAGCTGACCGTTGAGTTCGACATCGAGGTCGACGGCGAATTCTATGTCTGGCGGCTGCACCGTCTGCCGCAATGGAACTACGACCCGTCGGAGCGGCACGGCAAGGTGCTGGCCGTCCGCCACAAGGAGGGCCAGCGCGAGGCCTTGGTGGAGTTCCCGCCTGGCCCCAAGCCCAAGTTCAGCGCCCCGCCGCTGAAGCCTTCGCAGGTCCCCGTGCGCATCGTCGCCAAGGCCATCGCCTCGGCTATCGAAGCCGGCTGGGAGCCGCTGTCGCGCGGCAAGCCCGTGCTGATCTACGTGGATGAGGAAGGGCTATAAGCGACGGACGTAGCGTCCGTTCGCAATGCGCGTGTCTTTGAGATCAATTCTCTTACTGGTTGACTGATGTCTCCTCGCTCGTCCCAATAGCGGTGCTTTGGGGGAAGCCAGTATGGACGCGAGCGCGGCGGGCGGAATCACGATCATCGAGGCGGCGCCGCCGCAGGGCGATGTCATCTTCATGTCGTGCGACTCGGCGGGGACGCCAGGGGCGCTGAATACCGCCGTCCTGGAGAGCCTCAATCTCACGACCCGCGTCATCCCCACCGCCAGGGATCTCGCGCAGGGCTACGCGATCGTCAGCATAGGGGGGAACCTCCTGTGCTTTGTCGTGACCGTCGGCCTGAAGATGGACACGGATGAAGCCCTCTTCGTCAATCTTACGAGCGCCCTGAACGACTTCAGGATCACCAGAGCGAGCAGCCTTTGGCTGCCCTTGATGGGGATGGGCTCCGGCGGGTTGAGCCTGGACCAGAGCCTTCAGGTCACGCGACGCGCGCTGGAGGCGACGAGGTGGGCTGAACGGCCCGGCGTCGGTGTCGTCATTTCGACGCCGGAAGTCGAGGCGCGGCCCTCTCCGCCGCCGCTCGGCGCCAAGGCCCCTGCCGACGGCGGCGCGGCTCCTTCGCGGTCTCGGCCGCCTCGCGATCGCGTGAGCGTCAATGCCTCGGTGTTCTACGCCAATCCCGACCAGCGCAACGCCGACTGGTTGATGGCGCTGGAGACCGGCAAGATCCTGTTCTGGATCAAGAACGGCCAGCCCCATCTCCTGCGATTCAGGCGCGGTCATACCGTCGTGCTCCTGTCCGGTGAGGAAGGCGGTCGCGGGGCGATTGTCGCGGTTGGTGTGCTGGCGGCTGGTCCCGAGCGGGAGTTCACCGACAATCAGGGGCGTCGTCGCTGGCCGGTTCTGATCACGCAAGTCTTCGATCGGAACCTGTTCCCGCGCGCCCGTGTCGAGGCGCAGGCAGGCCCGTTGTTGAAGAGCGCCGGCGGGGGCGTCCATGCGATCGACAGCGCTCAGGCCGCCATCCTGTCGAGGGCTCTGGGGGAGGCCGGTGTCCCAAGCATCCCTCTGTCCGACATCGATGCGGAGGGCGCCCTTGCGGCCGGCGAGACGATCGACGCCGCTCTGCGGCGGCATCCGCATATCGGGCCGCAGCCTCCGCCCGACGCGACCTTCGATGGCGCTTCCGACTACCTGACCGATGCGCCGGCCGAGGAGGTTGATCTGCTGGAGCGGGGAAGCCTGGCCTTGGCGTTGGCGCGGCGGCTGCATCTGATCTGGTGCAAGCGCAACCGCATCGGGTCGAGCGCCGATGACCCGCCGGATGGCCGATCCGGTCGTGGGGGCGGGGGCGATGACACCTTCATCATCCATGTCGACGCGCCGTGGGGCGGGGGCAAGACAACCTTCGCCAATTTCGTCGCTCGGGCGCTGAATCCGCGCGGGGCCAAGGTCGCGGCCGATCACTTCCTGTACGGGCAACTGGGCTTGAAGGCCGGGGACCAGCCGCCCGAGAAGGCCTCGTTCGACGGGATCTTCCTGGGCGACTATTCGGCGACGACGTGGGAGCCGCATCCGCGCGAGGGGCGGCGGCCGTGGATCATCGTGCGCTCCAATGCCTGGCGCTATCAGGATGTCGAGCCGCCCTGGTGGCAGATCTATCTGGACGTCGCCAAGGCGGTGCGCGACGGGATGCTGGAGGACTTCCGCCACTGCGCGAAGGTTCTGATCGCCTCCCGCGCGACGCCCAGCGAGCGCCTTCGTGCGCTCGTTGGCATGACACGGGCTTTGGGCCGATGGGGATGGGCGCTTGTCCTCGGACTGGTCTATCGGATCACCAACACTCGGCTGATCAAGCAACTGGCATGGACCGCCCTTGCTGGGGGCGGCGTGTGGTTTTTGCTGACGATTATCCCTCTGACCGCCAGCGCCTGCCCGACCGCCCTCCCGAACTGTACGCCGGGCCGGGTGCTTGGCGGCATGACGTTGGATGACTTCAAGAAGATGGCCGAGCTGGTGATGCTGGGTCTCACCCTTCTGGGCGGAGGATTGGTGACCTTGGGTTCTGCCCTGTCGCAATCGCTGGCCCCCGATATCGACTTCTCGGGCGAGACGCGGCGTGTCGGCGTCGGCGATCCGATCGCGCGCTTCCGTCGGACGATCCAGGGAATCCTGGCCGTAGGCCGACGACCGATCCTGCTGATCGTCGACGACCTGGATCGTTGCCCGCCTAAGATGGTGGTCGAGATGCTGCGTGGCTTCCAGACCATCCTGCAGTCGCCCCGGATGTTCGTGATGATCCTGGGCGACCGCAACTGGATCGAGACGGCTCACTCGGTGGCCCACGCCGACATGGGCAGCCTGGCGGTCGGGCCGGAGACCAAGCTGGGCGCGCGTTTCGTGGAGAAGATTTTCCAGCTCTCGTTCGTCCTGCCGGCCATGACCCCCGAGAGCCGCGCCCTATTCACCCTCAAACAGGTGGGCGGTCGAAAGCACGACTACCCGCTCCCATCACCGCCGCCCGCACCCAACGCTGCGACCCAGGCCGTGGAGGCGGTGCTGACCGGGGGCGGGTCCGCATCCGAGCAAGAGCAAGTTCTGAAGACTGTTCTGGAGGAGCAGGAAGCGCTAGGCGAAGACATCGAGGCGGCTCGCGTCGCGGCGTCCAGCGGGGTGACCCAGGCCACCAACAGCGACGCCGCCCTGACCCAGCGGGTCGAGAAGGTGCTGGGCGGCCTGGCGCCGCTGCTGCCCAACAACCCTCGGCAGATCAAGCGGGTGATCAACGCCTTCCCGCTGTTCGCCACCGTCGGCGCGCAGTATTTCCAGTACGAACAGCCCGGTCCGCTCTCGACGACCGAGAGCACCTCGCGCTGGCGGCAGCTGGCCCTGTGGGTGGCGCTCTCGACGGAATGGCCCGATACCTGGCGCAAGCTGGCGCGCTCGCCGCTGCTGCTGGACGCTGCCTACGGGTCAAGCGCGGAGGCGAAGGCGGCGATGAAAGCCCTGACCGATGGCGAGGACAAGAACGGCAAGGCTGCGGTCGAGGCCGAGGTCAAACGCCTGCGGGCCGATCCGGCGCTGGCCAGGTTGCTGGGGGTCTGCGAACTGAAGGATCCCACCTCCGCGTCGACCCTGTTCGCCAAGACCCGCGTCGAGCCCGACGCCGTGCGGCAATTCAACCGCATCATCTGGGAGCACGGGTTCGAGTTGGCAGAGTAGGCCTCGACGCCGAGGCGATCGTTTAGCTCGGCCTGGCCCGCAGCCCCGCCATCATCACGCTGAGCAGGCGTCGGGCGCCGGCTTCCCAACCGGGCTGTTCGAAGCCTTGGGACAGGCCGCTCATCATGCGCAGGATGTCCTCGAAGCCGATGTCGGGGCGGATGTCGCCGGCGGCGTGGGCGGCCTCTGTCAGGCGTTGCAGGGTCGAGAGGATAGTCGCGCCGGAGCTGGCGTAAATCCGTGAGCCCTCGCCGGGATCGGCGCGCAGGGCCGGCGCCACCACGCGCTTGGTGGCCATGTAATCGATCAGGAGGTCCAGCCAGGCCCCGAGGGCGTCGCCCGCCGTGCGCTCGGCCAGCAGGCTGTCGGCCGAGGCGGCCAGCTGTTCGATCTCGCGCGCATAGACCGCGGCCACCAGCGCCTCGCGAGTGGGGAAGTGGCGATAGAGCGTGCCGATGCCCACGCCTGCGCGCCGGGCGACATCCTCCAGGGGGGCGTCGGCGCTGGTTTCCGTGAAGGCCGCCTTGGCCGCAGTCAGCAGCAGCTCGCGATTGCGCAGGCTGTCGGCGCGAGGCTTTCGGATCTTGAGCTCGGAATCTTCGGACATCGGCCTTGAAAAGCGGAGGGTGCCTCCGAATATGTATCCGGAGCCTTCCTCCATTTAATCCTCCGGAACGGCTCGGACAACACTTCCTTCAAGGGACGAGAGAGTCATGAGCAATCCATTCGGCGCCCAATCCACCACTGACGACGTCCTGGCCGGCGTCGATCTTTCCGGCAAGCGCGTGCTGGTCACCGGCGTTTCGGCCGGCCTGGGCGTGGAGACCGCCCGCGTCCTGGCCGCCCATGGCGCGGATGTCGTCGGCGCCGCCCGCGACCTGGCCAAGGCCGAAGGCGCGACCGCCGTTGTCCGTGAGGCCGCCGCCGCCCATGGCGGCTCGCTGCAGCTGATCCAACTGGACTTGGCCGATCTCGCCAGCGTCCGGGCCGCCGCCGACGCCCTGGTCGCGGACGGCAAGACCTTCGATCTGGTCATCGCCAACGCCGGCGTCATGGCGCCGCCGTTCGGCAAGACCGCCGACGGCTTCGAGACCCAGTTCGGCACCAATCACCTGGGCCACTTCGTGTTCATCAATCGCATCGCCAGCCTGCTGAAGGCCGGCTCACGCGTGGTGTCCCTGGCCTCGTCGGGCCACCGGTTCGCGGACGTGAACCTGGAAGACCCCACCTTCGAGACCACCGAATACGTGCCGTTCGAGGCTTATGGCCGCTCGAAGACCGCCAACATCCTGTTCGCCGTCGAGTTCGATCGTCGGCACAAGGACCGCGGCGTGCGGGCGACCGCCGTGCATCCGGGCGGCATCCAGACCGAGCTGGCGCGTCACCTGGAGCCGAGCTTCATTCAGCAATGGATCGACCAGCTGAACGCCCAGGCGGCCGCCCAGGGCCAGCCGCCGATCGAGTGGAAGACCATCCCGCAGGGCGCGGCGACCAGCGTCTGGGCCGGGGTCAAGGCGCCGGTGGAAGAGGTCGCGGGGCGCTACTGCGAGGATTGCCACGTCGCGGAACTGGTCGAGGACGCCTCGCAGATCCGCGCCGGCGTGCGCAGCTACGCCCTCGATCCGGCCCGCGCCCAGGCCCTTTGGGCGCTGAGCGAGACCATGGTCGGCGAGACCTTCTAAGGCTGCCAGGCGGGAGTGGATGTCACTCCCGCCGCACACCGTTGACGACGTCGTAGCAGTGGCGGCGGCCTTGGGCGCTGCTGCAGAAGCCCGGCTCGGCCGGGCCCGAATTCAGGGTCACATAAGGATCGCGGCGGCACTCGAACCAGGCGCGCTGGAAGGCGACGTGGTCGGCGTCGCGGTGGAACACCGGCTGTCGGTCGACGGTGTAGAACCGCACCATGCTGGCCAGCCCGCCGAAGCTGCCCCGGCCGTTGACCAGGCCGCAAATCTGGCCGGCGCGGGTGGACCAGACCGCGCCCAGCTCCAGCGGCGTGTTCTGGTCCAGTCGGGCTTCCAGGCGCGGACGTACGATCCGCCATTCCGCCTCGGCCCGGATCCGCGCTGGAGCGATGTCTTCAGGGGAGGCCGGCGGCTTGATGGCGTTGGCCCGCTCGAACCGCACCAGATCCTTGACCGTGAAGGCCAGGGCGCCCAGCAGCCCGACGACCGCAATGGCGGAAATGACTCTGGGCGTCAGCGATCGCCTCGCGCTTGGCGTCCCGAAGTTTCGCAAAGCCATGGCCGCGCCTCCCGTCTCATTCGATGGGAGGTTCGAATCCGGCAGCGAAAATTACAAGTATAAAATTTACGAAAGTAATTTCAGGGCTTGCGAGCGATCACGGCGATCGAGAGTCCGAACGGCAGGCCGCCGCCCACGGCCAGCGGCGCCTCCAGCGAGAAGACGCCGGCCAGGGTCTTGTTCAGCCAGGCGGGCGGCATGGCGTCGTCGGCGCTCTCGTCCTTGAGCAGCTTCTTGGCCGTCCGCCGCACGGCGGCCAGCGGGAACAGCAGGGTGTTGAAGTAGGTCGCGGTCTCGACCTTCAGCCCGGCCTGGTCGAACAGGGCGCGATAGGCCGGCAGTAGATAGCGGCGCTTGTGGTGATGGGCCACGTCGTGGTGGCTCCACATCCACTGATAGGCCGGCACCGTGGTCAGGATCGCGCCGCCCGGCTTGACCAGGCGGGCCAGGGCCTTGACCGAGCCGGCGTCGTCGTCGACGTGCTCGACCACGTCGAAGGCGCAGACGAGGTCGAAGCTTTCGGGCGCATAGGGCAGGCCGTCGGGCAGCAGGCCGGAGTCGATCTTCAGATCCAGGCGCTCGGAGGCGTAGGCGCGCGACTCGTCGTCGGGCTCCAGGGCCGCGACGGAGCCGAACTCGCGCAGCAGCGGGACATTGCCGCCTGCGCCGCAGCCGACTTCCAGGATCCGGGCGCCGGCGGGCGTGCCGATGCGGCGCAGCAGCTGACGCAGGATCTTACGCCGGCCGACGAACCACCAGTGGTCGGTCTCCAGGTCGCGGATGCGGTCGTAGATCAGGCGTTCCATGGCGAGTCCTGGTCTTTAGGCGTCCGGCTGGTGGGCGAAGACCCAGAAGTGGCTCAGCAGGAACAGCGTCGCGGTATAGCTGACCACGGCTGCACCCTGGGCTGCAACATCGAACACCGCGCCCGGCGGAACCACGAAGCGCGCCAGGGTCAGGACGCCTTGGTTGATCGCGAACGCCAGGGCCACGGCGGTGAGGTAGCGCAGCGGCGCGCGGGCCTTGGTCTGCCGGTCCTTGAACACGAAGAGCTTGCTGAGGGCGAAGCTGACACAGATGCCGACCGCATAGCCGACGGCGTTGGCCAGGTGCGCGTCCAGGCCCAGGCCGACGTCCAGGGCGATGATGATCGAGAAGCCGACCAGGGTGTTGATGACGCCCGCCAGGCCGTAGCGCAGCGCGGACAGTAGGAAATCCCGTCGGGCCGGGGTCAGCATCGCGGCCACGCTCAAGCGTCCGCTCCGGGCGTGGCGTCGAAGCCGTAGCGGTCCATGACCACGTACAGCGGGCGGCCTTTCACCTCCTGATAGATGCGGGCGACGTATTCGCCCAGCGAGCCGATGGCCAGCATCTGGATGGCGAAGCCGGTCAGGATCACCACCATCAGCGAGGGGTAGCCGGGGACCTTGTTGCCCTCCAGAAGCGTGCGCAGCACCAGGAACAGCGCAGCCAGGGCGGCCAGCACGCCGGCCACGACGCCGACATAGCTCCACACCCGGATCGGCGCGGTGCTGAACGAGGTGATGCCGTCCAGGGCGAAGTTCCAGAGTTTCCAGTAGCGCCACGAGCTGGAGCCGGCCGCGCGCTCGGGGCGCGCATACGGCACGGCCTCCTGGCGGAAGCCGACCCAGGCGAACAGGCCCTTCATGAAGCGGTTGCGCTCGGGCAGCTGGCGCAACACGTCCACCACCCGCTTGTCCATCAGCCGATAGTCGCCGGCGTTGTAGGGCAGGTCGACGTCCGACAGGCGGTTGAAGGCCTTGTAGAAGCCCTGGGCGGTGAAGCGCTTGAGGGCTGTGTCGCTGCTGCGATCGATGCGAACGCCATAGGCGACGTCGGCGCCGTTCTCCCAGGCGGTGATGAACTGGCCGATCAGCTCGGGCGGGTCCTGCAGGTCGACGTCGATCGGCACGATCATGTCACCGATCACCGCGTCCAGACCGGCCGACAGGGCGGTCTCCTTGCCGAAGTTGCGGGCCAGGTTGATGACCTTGATCTTCGGGTTGCGCTGATGATGGCGCAGCAGCACGGCCAGGGTGTGGTCGCGGCTGCCGTCGTTGACGCAGACGATCTCGTAGTCGACGCCCAGCTGGGCCAGCTCGTCCTCGATGCGGCCGAAGAACAGGTCCAGCACCTCCTGCTCGTTGTAGCAGGGGGCTACGATCGACAGGCGCTTGCCCGCGCGTGAACGGGCGACGACGACGGGCAGGGGCGGAATGGAAACGGGCGATACGACAGGCTGAACCATGGCGATGGTTTAACCGCGTTGCGCGCGAAGGGGGAGGGGGCGCGTGCTAGTCGTTGTCTTCCGGAGGCGACGGAATAGCGTAGACGATCGGGATGACGCAGCCGCGATAGCCGCTGGCCGGCGGACTGGGGCGGGCGGACTGCACGAGGCTGCGAGCCGCATCGCCGAAGGCGGCGCTGGGCTGGGCTTCCAGCACCTCGATGGCCCCGACCTGGCCCCAGGGGGCGACGTCGAACCGCACGATCGCCCAGCCGGAAACGCGCTGCTTGGCGTAGGCCGGCGGGTAGAACTTCGCCGCCGGGATGTTCAGCGCCTCGCGGGTCACCTTGCAAGCGTCGTCGGGGCGATCGAAGCGCTTGGCGTCCGGCCGGGCGGGCGCCTCCGTAGCGCGCGGGGAGGCCTTGAAGGCCGCGTAGCAGCCGGTGCGCGCCGGACCCGGGAAGAACCGGGCCTCTGCAACGGCCGAGGCGGCGGCGTCGGCGAAGGCGGGCTCTCCGTGCTGGGCCGCGACCCGGACATTGCGGACCGCGCCGCTGGCGTCGATGTCGTAGCGTACGCCAGCCCAGGCCGGATCGAGGGTCTTGTTCTCGAAGGGGCGCAGGTCGGGATAGATCACCATCTGCGGGCGACGGCGCGGCGTTGCCTCGCCACAGTCGCCGCCAGCGGCGAGCGCCTTGCGGACGGGGAGCGGCGTATTGCGGCCCTCGGCGGCCAGCAGGGCGAACAGCCGGGCCGGCGAGGCCGCGGTCACCGGGACGTAGGTCGGCGCCAGATCGACGCTGCAGCCGCTGGCGGGCGCGCCCGGCGCGAACCGCCAGCTGACGATGGCGGCAGCCTGTTCCTGGGCCAGCCACTGCGTCGAGGGGGTCGTGCTCTTCAGATCCAGAACCCGGCCCTCGGCGTTGATCGAGAAGGTATGGGCGGCGAGCGTCGGCGGAACGGGGGCGGGCGCGCCCGGCGGCCGCCAGGGCTGCCAGGTCCGTGGCGAGGGCGGTGCGCCCTCGACCAGGCGGGCGGTTCCCTGGGCGCAGGTGACGACTGGTGCGGCGGCGAAGCTGACCAGCTGCATCTCCGCCGCGTTTTCGGTGACGGGCGGCGGTGGGACGCTCGCCAGGGCGGTGACGGGCGACACGACAGCCAGGGCCAGCAGCAAACCGCGCATGGGCGCTCCGCGATCTAAGGTTGAGCTAGCTATCCCCGCCGCCTGCGCGACCGTCAAGTGAACCTTCTACCCCTTGCGGAAAAAGCCGTGAATGCGTTCGGCCAGGGCCTGGCTCACGCCCTCGACCTTGACCAGGTCCTCGACGCTGGCGCGGCCCACGCCCTTGGCCGAGCCGAAGGCGTGCAGCAGGGCCTTCTTGCGGCCGGGCCCGACGCCCTCGATCTCGTCCAGCGGGTTCTTCTTCAGGTCCATGCTGCGGCGGGTGCGATGGGCCCCGATGGCGAAGCGGTGGGCCTCGTCGCGCAGGCGCTGCAGGTAGTAGAGCACCGGCGACTTGGGCTCGAGCATGAACGGCGTCTGGCCGGGGATGAAGAAGCGCTCCAAGCCGGCGTCGCGGTCCGGGCCCTTGGCGACGCCCACGACGGCGATGTCGTCGACGCCAAGATCGGCCATGATCTCCAGCGCCGCGTCCAGCTGGCCCTTGCCGCCGTCGACCAGCACGAGGTCGGGGCGGTTGTCGCTGTCGCCTTCCTCCTCTTCCTTGACCAGGCGGGCGAAGCGGCGCTTCAGCACCTCCTTCATCATGCCGTAGTCGTCGCCGGGGGTGAGCTCGGTGCTCTTGATGTTGAACTTGCGGTACTGGCCTTTCATGAAGCCTTCCGGCCCGGCCACGATCATGCCGCCCACGGCGTTGGTGCCCTGGATGTGGCTGTTGTCGTAGACCTCGATCCGCTCGGGCGGGGCTTCCAGCTTGAACGCTTCGCACACACCGGCCAGCAGCTTGGTCTGGGCCGAGCCCTCGGCCATCTTGCGGCCCAGGGCCTCGCGGGCATTGGTCAGGGCGTGGCCGACCAGATCGGCCTTTTCACCGCGCCTGGGCACGGCGATCTCGACCTTGCGGCCGCTCTTCAGGGCGAAGGCCTCGGACAGCAGCCCGATCTCGGCCGGCTCCAGATTGGCCAGGATCAGGCGCGGGATCGGCTTGTCGTCATAGAACTGGCCCAGGAACGCGGTCAGGATCCGTTGTTCCTCGGTGGTCGTCTCGTCCTCGGACTCGTCGGCTGCGCCGGCGACCCGCGGGAAATAGGCGCGGTTGCCCCAGTTCTGGCCGGCGCGGAAGAAGAACACCTGCACGCAGGCCTGGCCGCCCTCGACGTGCAGGGCCACGACGTCGGCCTCGTCCACGGTCTCGGGATTGATCTGGGTCTCCTGGGCGACGGCCGACAGGGCGCGGATGCGGTCGCGCAGGCGGGCCGCGCGCTCGAATTCCAGCTCCTCGGCCGCCTCTTCCATCTGCTTGGCCATGGACGCCATGACCGCGCGGGACTTTCCTCTCAAGAAAGCCTCGGCCTGGTCGACCAGGGCCTGATAGTCGTCCTTGCCGATCAGGCCGGTGCACGGCGCGGCGCAGCGCTTGATCTGGTGCAGCATGCAGGGCCGGTCGCGAGCGTCGTAGACGCTGTCGCTGCATGAGCGCAGCAGGAAGGCCTTCTGCAGGGTGTTCAGCGTCCGGTTGACCGCCCAGGCGCTGGCGAACGGTCCGAAATAGTCGCCCTTGATCGTGTGCGCGCCGCGATGCTTGCGCAGCTGCGGAGCGTCGTGATCGCGGCGGATAACGATCTCTGGGAAGCTCTTGTCATCGCGCAGCAGCACGTTGAAGCGCGGCTTCAGCTGCTTGATCAGGTTGATCTCGAGCAGCAGGGCGTCGGCTTCGGTGCGGGTGGTGACGAACTCCATGGACCGCGTCGCATCGACCATGTGGGCGATGCGGTTGGTGTGGAAGCGGCCTTGTGCGTACTGCACCACGCGTTTTTTCAGGCTCTTGGCCTTGCCGACGTACAGCACTTCCTCGGCGTCGCCGATCATGCGGTAGACGCCCGGCGCGTCAGGCAGGCGCGTGACCTCGTCCTTGATCAGGGCGGCGCCGATGAGGCGGGGCGGGGTAGGGGAGTCGTCAGTCGTGTCGGTCACGCCCGACATATAGGCGAGTCCGAGGAAGGCGGCGACGGGCGCGATGGGGCAGAGTTGTCTACTCGGCTGCGGGGACCTCGATCAACGCCGTGATCGTATAGGTTTCTCCGGTCTTGACGGCGTCCACCTTGATCGCCTTGCTCAGCCAGAGAATGCGAATCACAGTCGGGCGGCGCTCTTCCGTAACGCCTTCATAGACGACTTGCTTGAGCTTCTTTTCGCTGGCGGGTGTCTCGTGCAGCTCGGACATTCCAGGCTCCTATTGGATGAGGTTCTTGCCCTTGAGGCAGCCGACGATCTCCGCGCGTTCAACAGGGCTCCCGGCTTCGGAGACGCGCAGCGCTTCCAACTGAGCATCCATCGGCGTCATGCGGGCGGCGGAAGATGTGCATTTGACTATTTCACTTAGTCTTGCACCGTCGCCGGGAGTGTTGGCGGCGAAGTAGGCGTATATTTTGTCGGTCTGCGCATCCGCCGTGGACTTGTAACGGAACTCCTTGATTTCGGCCTTCGCCTCTTTGCTCTTCTCTCCGGCGTCGGCGGTGACGGCGGTGATCGCGCTGTTGATGCTGCCGGCCTCATAGAGTTCCTGAAGGTCCAGAAGCGCGGTATCGAGTGAATAGTCGCTGTCGGGTTCGTTCCGGCCGATGATGATGTCGACCATCACGACCTTGCGGGAGGCGTCCATCTGGGCGGTCAGGGCGGTGAGGGTCTTCCCGAGGAAAACCTCTTTGTCGACGCTGCTGCGAAGGCCAAGGATCGTGGTCGCATAGGCCGCCAGGAAGGTCTTGGTTCTGGCGCTCTTCGCCAGGGTCGCGGCCGTCGTGAAGCCCCCCGCGGCCACATCGGTTCCGACATTGAAATACTTCTGATCACCGGTCAGCTCGCGGGCGAACGCGCGATAGCTCGCATTGATCGCGCCCATGCAGCTATCGATGAAGATGTTTCGCAGCCTCCGCCGCTCGGCGTCGCTCGTGCTGGCGCTTTTGCGGGCGGTGTCGTAGTCGGTTCGCTGAAGGGTCGCGAGTGTTCCGGCCGAAACCGGGCACGCCGACACCTCATCCGCGGCCACGCTGTGGGAGGGATATCCCTCGAAACTTGCGCAGCCACCCAGCCCGAGCGCCGCCGCCAGCAAAACCGTCGTCATGAAAGCTGTACGCATTCCCCGCCCCCGCTGGAAGAACACTGATATTCCACTCTCGCATTAATCTTTTTGTGAAACAACTATAAAGTGTCTTTGACATCCTTGAACCGGGTGGACTACGCCGCGCTCCATGACCATGCGCTCGCTCTTCGTCACGCCGCTCTATGAAGCTTCCCTGGCTGGGGAGAAGGGTTTCGACACCTTCATCGACGACCTGCATGACGCGTGCATCGCCATCGCCGAGGACGACGACGCCGGCCAGGCCTGGGCCTACAACAAAGGCTATCTGGGCTATACGTCCTACGCCTCGCTGAACGACTTGGCGCAGCGCGACAGCCTGTTCGACGACCTCAAGCGCAAGCTGGACAAGCACGCCCTGGCCTTCGCCAAGGAGCTGCGCTTCGACCTGGCCGGCGGCAAGCTGGTCATGGACAGCTACTGGATCAACATCCTGGAGCCGGGCGGCCAGCACACCAGCCACATCCACCCGCACAGCGTCATCTCCGGCACGGTCTACATCACCATCCCGCCGGGCGCCTCGGCCTTGAAGCTGGAAGATCCGCGCCTGGCGATGATGATGGCCGCCCCGACCCGCGAGGCCGACGCGCCCGAGGGCCTGCAGCCGTTCGTCTACGTCCAGCCCGCGCCCGGCACGGTGCTGATGTGGGAGAGCTGGCTGCGTCACGAGGTGACGCCCAATCGCGCCGACGAGCAGCGGATCAGCGTCAGCTTCAACTACGCCTGGCGTTAAGGGGGGCGTTAAGCGGTCGCGGCCTCAGGCTCGGCGGTCAGCGACGCCTTCCAGCCCTTCTCCAGGGTCCAGGCGGCGATGGCCAGCCACAGCAGGCCCAGGAAGGCGTGGCCGCGCTGCCAGAAGCCGACGTCGTTGCCGGTGCGCACGTTCCAAACCCCGGTCAGCAGGGCGAAGACCAGCAGCAGGCCGAGGAACCAGCCCAGCGAGAAGCTGGCCAGCCGGCGGTAGCCCGGCTTTCCCCACAGCGCCCACGCCGTGAACAGCGGCGCGAACTGGATGGCCAGGCCCACGCCGCAGGCGCGGTGCATCGGATCGGGCCAGTGGAACACGCCGGCGAAGAAGGCGCCCAGGCCCGTCAGCGCCACGAACAGCCCTGCGAAGGCCGACACCGCGCGGCGGCTGCCGGCCTGTTCCAGCGCATGGGCGAAGCCGGCCCCGGCCAAGAGGCCCGCGATGCCGGCGATCATCATGCCGTAGTTGAAGACCTCGGGCAGGGGCGCGGCTGGGCCGCCCAGCTCGCTGATGAACTGAGCGCCGGCGTCGAAGCCCGGAAACAGCCGCTGCGCCAGCCACACGTCTGCCACCATGATGGCCGGCGCGATCACCCCGATCTTCAGGAAGGCGCCGGTGCGGAGAGTCACGCGAAATCCAGAGGTCCGAAAAGCAAGAGGGCGGCAGAATCCCTTCCGCCGCCCTCCGGGTCAATCAAGCTTTTCAGCGCAGCTTATTTCGCCGCGGACGGATGACCCGCCGGGGCGAAGGCGCCGCCGAAGAAGTCGCCCTTCTTCCACACCGGACGCTCGGGCTGATTGGCCAGTTCGCGGGCGATCTCGTAGTTCACGAGCGCGAACTTGGCGGCCGCCTGGTAGTCGATCGGCTGGTTCAGGTCGTCGCCCGGGTGGTGGTAGTTGGTCTTCAGGAACGTGGTGAAGGCCTTCTCGCCGCCGTTCTGGAAGCCGGTCATCAGGAACACCGACGGCACGCCCTGCTCGACGAAGCGGTAGTGGTCCGAGCGGGTGAACAGGCCTTCTTCCGGCATCGGGTCGCCTGACAGCGCCACGCCCACGCGGCCGGCGGCGCGGCTCACGGTGGCGCCGATGGTCGAGCGGTCGGCGCCGAACGCGATGACGTCGGTGAACGGATACAGCAGCACCGGCATGTCCAGGTTCACGTCGGCGGTGATGTCGGCCTTCTTCACCGTCGGGTTGGTGGCGAAGTAGTCCGAGCCGACCAGGCCCTTTTCCTCGGCGGTCACGGCCAGCAGCACGATCGAGCGCTTGGGGCGCACCTTGCTGTTCTTGAAGCCGCGCGCGACCTCCAGCAGGGTGGCGATGCCCGAGGCGTTATCCAGAGCGCCGTTGTTGATGCGGTCTTCGCCCGGCTTGGCGTTGTCCTTGATCCCGATGTGGTCGAGGTGGGCCGACAGGATGATGGTCTGGGCCTTCAGCGTCGGGTCAGAGCCTTCGATCAGGCCGACCACGTTGCTGCTCTCGCGCTTCTCGATCTCGGTCTTCAGGGCGATCTGGGCCTTGAAGGGCAGGGCGAAGCCCTTGACCGCGCCGGCCGGGGTCTCGGCCTCGGCCAGGACGGTCGCCAGCGGCGTCGGGGCGCCGGCGAACAGCTTCTCGGCGCCGGCCAGGCTGATACTGGCCAGGGCGGGAGCGCCCGGCGCACGGATGGAGCCGACGTCCTGGGCGTTGCGCCACACCACGCGCCATTCCTTCATGCCCGACAGGCCGCGCACGAACGGACGGCGCTTCTCGCCGCTGGTGGTCGGGATGGTGAGAACGCCGATGGCGCCGCGCTTCTGGGCTTCGGTGCGCTTGGTGTTGGGGCTGCTGAGGTGAGCGCGCTCTTCCGTCTGGATCGAGGTCGGGGCGCCGGTCAGCATGACGACGATCTTGCCCTTCACGTCCAGGCCCGCGAAGTCGTCGCGGTTGCGGCTGGGATCAACGACGCCGTAGCCAACGAAGACCAGCGGCGCGTCCAGGTTCAGCTCGGCGGCCTGGGCCTGGCCCGAGGGCAGGTAGTCCTCGCCGTACTTCAGAGCGACCGGCTTGCCGTCGGCGCCGGTGATGGTCAGCACGCCTTCGCCGACCGGGCGGAAGGCCAGCAGCGGCACGGGCTGCAGGTAGGACCCCGCGCCGCCGGCCGGCTTGACGCCGAGCAGGGCGTACTGGGCGGCGACATAGTTGGCGGCGATGTCGTAGCCGCGAGTGCCGGCTTCGCGGCCTTCCATGGCGTCATCGGCCAGGAAGCCCATGTGAGCCTTGATGGCTTCGGCCGACGGGACGAAGTCCGACGTAGCGGTCTTGACCGTCTTCTGAGCGGCAGGCTTGGCCGGAGTGGCCGCGAGGACCGGTTGCGCAACCATGAGCAAGGCTGCGCTGGCGAGCGCGGCGCGACGCGTAAACGACATAGGCAGGGAAACTCCTAGGGCGCGGGCGCCGCCCCTCGGGGCCCGCAGCAGGGGGCGAACCATGTCGGTGTGCTGACGGCTTGTCGAGGGTCGCAACCTGAACGTTTTGTAATGTGGGGCAGGATTTCCCATGCGGAACGTCGTTCCGGCAAGGCGCGGCCAAGGCTTGGCGCTGCAAGGGCTTGAGATGTTCCAAGCAGGTTTCGGTTAGCGACAGATTCACCCTGTTTCCAGCGCCGTTCGGGTGTCCCCGAAAAGGGTTAACGCGCGCTAAAAAAGATGACCAGAGTATGAATTTTACCATTTTTGGTTGCAGCTGCTTAACCCAACCGCCGCGATAACCAACGTCAACAACAGCAACTTTGCTGACGCCAATCTTTGAGGGGGACATCCTCATGCAGGCTCTTTCGATCGCCGCCGCCGGAATGATGGCAGCCGCCGACCGTCTCAGCTCCAGCGCCCAGCGCGTGGCCGCGGCGGGCGCTCAGGCCGACCGGGTCGAGCAGGTGAATGACGTCGACTACGTGAAGGAACGGGTCGGGCAGATCAGTGCGGAGGTCGACTTCAAGGCCAACGCCGCGGTCATCCGCACAGCCGACCAGATGTCCGGCGCGCTGCTGAACCTCAAGGTCTAGCGCGCCGAAGGGAGCGCTCGCGCTCCACCAGGTTTCGACATAACGCCCGACCTGATCGCCGGACCAAGCTGTCCGGCGAAGCGGACGGGTGCGAGCCGCCGGATACCTCCGAAGCGCCCCCCTATTGCCCCGGGGGTGTCCGGCCGCCGCCTCCCGCAAGCGCCCCTAGTCTCGCGGGAGGCGGCACCACGCCTGGAGCTGACATCCGGGAATAACGACGACGAGACCTTTAACTCGCCATTCCGCAGCCGGTGGGGCCGTCGGTAATGGCGAGTCTTTTTGCGTTGGGCGGGTCTTACTTCGCCTTGTCCATCAGGCCGGCGAAGCGCTCGAACAGATAGAGGCTGTCGGTCGGGCCGGGCGAGGCTTCCGGGTGGTGCTGCACCGAGAACACCGGCTTGTCGGCCAGCTGGATGCCGGCGTTGGTGCCGTCGAATAGCGAGACATGGGTCTCCTGCACCGGAGCCGGCAGCGAGGACGAGTCCACGGTGAAGCCGTGGTTCATCGACACGATCTCGACCTTGCCGGTGGTCAGGTCCTTGACCGGGTGGTTGGCGCCATGGTGGCCCTGTTCCATCTTCACGGTCTTGGCGCCCAGAGCCAGGGCCAACATCTGGTGACCCAGGCAGATGCCGAACACCGGCTTTCCGCTCTGCACCAGCTTCTGGATTTCCGGCACGGCGTAGGCGCCGGTCGCGGCCGGGTCGCCCGGGCCGTTGCTCAGCAGCACGCCGTCGGGATTGCGAGCCAGGATGTCCTCGGCCGAAGTCGAGGCCGGCACCACCGTGGCGCGGGCGCCGACATGGGCCAGGGCGCGCAGGATGTTACGCTTGACGCCATAGTCGATGACCACGACGTCGTACTTGGGCTTGTCCAGCTTGGCGTAGCCTTCCGGCCACGACCACAGGCCCTCGTCCCAGGTGAAGGTCTGGGTGGTCGAGGCGTCCTTGGCCAGGTCCAGGCCTTCCAGGCCGGCCCAGGCCTTGGCCTTGGCGACCAGGGCGTCCAGGTCGAACTGGCCGTCGGGCGAATGGGCGATGACGCCGTGCGGCATGCCGGTCTCGCGGATCTTGCGGGTCAGGGCGCGGGTGTCGACGCCGGCCAGGCCGACCATGCCGCGCGCCTTCATCCAGGCGTCGAAGTCGCCGCCGGCGCGCCAGTTGGCCTGCTGCGTCGGGACTTCGCGGAAGAGGGCGCCACGGGCGGCGGTCTCGGCGACGCCGGTGATCTGCTCGACGTCCTCGACGTTCGTGCCGACATTGCCCACGTGCGGGAAGGTGAAGGCGACGATCTGGGCCATGTAGGACGGGTCGGTCAGGATCTCCTGATAGCCCGTCATGGCGGTGTTGAAGCACACCTCGCCGACCGCGTCGCCGACCGCGCCGCAGCCCACGCCTTGCAGGATGGTGCCGTCGGCCAGGGCCAGAACGCCGGTAACGCCGGGGAGAAGGTCTTGGGACATTCTTGGAAGCGCTCCTGGACGCGGTCGGGCCCGGAATTGGGCGGTCTATTTTTGCAAAAAAGCGGGCAGGGAGTAACCCCGGCCCGCCGCGCAAACGGCGCGGTGTCTAGGGGGTATGAGAGGGGGGGTCAACCCCTCGCGATCACGCGGATTTCGCTTGGCTCCACATTCCCGTGATATGCGACCGCGCGGCCTCGCGCGACGGAGCGAAAAGCCCTTATGGTGCGGGGCTTCCAAGCCAAGATCAGACGAACACGGGAGGACGGACCCATGCTCGAACTGCGCCCCAATTGCGAGTCCTGCGACGCCGACCTGCCGCCGGCCAGCGACGCGGCCCGAATCTGCACCTTCGAGCACACCTTCTGCTCGGCATGCGCGGACGAGCGGTTCGATGCGGCCTGTCCCGATTGCGGGGGCGGGCTGGTCGCCAGACCGATCCGGCCCGAGAACCAGCTGCACCGTTTCCCGGCCTCTCTGCGTCGGGTGAGCCGCGGCCACAGACTGCCGCATTAAGCCGAAGAACGCTGGTCTCGGGACAATCTGTCGCAAGGCCAATGTGGCCCATGCTTTCAGGTCATTAACCGCTCCCGGTGCAAGCTCCAGCGTCAAAGGAGCCCCACCGAATGATTCCCGCCCAATCCCAGGCCAAGATTTCCGAGCTGTCGTCCCGCGTCGTGCTCGGCGTCGGCGAGACGCTGCTGAACCTGGCCCTGTCGGCGGCGGTGCCGGTGTCGATCGTGGTGTTCGCCGTCCTCACCTTCTGAAGACGGCGCGCCGGAGCGCAAAACGCCCCGGCGCGAGCATGAACTCTAGCCCTTGATCAGCCGGCGCAGTTGCGCCAGCGCCATGTCGGGCGGGGACTGGTAGCCGATCGGCGCCACGAAGGTCCCCTTGCGGTCGAACAGATAGATCGCCGACGAGTGGTCGATCGTGTACTCGCCGCCGTCCTGCGGGACCTTCTGATAATAGACTCGATAGGCCTTGGCGGTCTTGGCGATCTCGTCCGGCGTGCCGGTCAGCCCGCGGATGTGCGGGTCGAAATTCGACAGATAGAGCTTCAGCTGCTGGGGCGTGTCGCGCTCGGGATCGACCGAGACGAACACGACATTCAGCTTGTCGGCGTCGGGGCCCAGCGCCTTCAGCCACGCCGTCAGGTCGGTCAGGGTGGTGGGACAGACCTCCGGACAATAGGTGAAGCCGAAGAAGACCGCCGTGGGCTTGCCCAGCAGATCCTTCTCGGTGACCGGCTTGCCGTCCTGGTCGACCAGATTGAACGGCCCGCCGATCTGTACCGAGGCCTTGGGCGTTTCGGTCGCGTCCTTGGCTCCGCAGCCCGCCAGCGGCAGCACGCAGAGGCCCAGGGCCAGAACCAGCCCGCGCATCAGTGCGCCATCCCCGGCATGGCGGGCATGCGGACGACGGCGTCCAGCTTGACCGGCGGCGCGTTGCGGAACTTCAGCACCAGCGGAACCTTGGCGCCGGCCGTCAGGGCGATCTTCGGGCCGATGATCATCAGGTGCTCGGCGCCGGGCTTCAGCGCTACGCTCGTACCGGCCGGCAGGGCGATGCCGTCGGCCAGCTTGCGCATGCGCATGACGCCGCCGTCCATCGACATGGTGTGGATCTCGCCACGATCGGCGGCGGCGGTCTCGACCGACACCAGACGGTCGTCGGCGGCGGCCTTCAGGGTGACGTAGCAGCCGCCGGCCAGGGCGCCGGCGGGGGCGGGGCGGCACCAGGCGTCGGTGGCGACCACCTTGGCGGCGGGCGCGGCTTGAGCGCAGGCGGACATGGCGAGGGCGGCCAAGATCGAGGAGGAGAGGGTCGTGAAAGCGAAGGTCTTCATGATCGGGCTCCGGGGATCAGAAACGATAGGCCAGGCTGACGGAGGCATTGCGCCCCTGGGCCGGCAGGATGTAGCGGGCGACATGCACGTGGCTGCCGGCGAAGTAGTCCTGGTCGAGCAGGTTCTCGATATTGAGCTGGACCTCCAGCGGCCGGCCCTGAACCGCGAATTTCACGGCCTGGACCAGGTCGACGCGAACATAGCCCGGCAGGCGCGTGGTGTTGGCGCCATCGGCATAGCGGGCGCCCTGGGCGGCCAGGCCCAGGCCCGTGCGCCAATGGGCGTCCCACCGCATGTTGGCCCAGACGCTGCCGGAGTCGCGGGCGACATTGGGGATATGCCGGCCGGGATAGAGGCTGGCCGCGCGATACTTGGCGTCGGTGTTGGCGTAGGCGAGGTTCAGCGACAGCCGGTCGGTGACCTGGCCGTTGACCGAGACCTCCAGCCCCTGCGAGCGCGCCTCGCCGCCGATCAGGAAGCGGCCGAAGAAGGCGGGATCGCCGGCGATCATGTTGCTGTGGTCCAGGCGGAACAGGGCTGCGTCGGCGCGCAGCCGGCCCTCGCCCAGATCCAGCTTCCAGCCGGCCTCATATTGCTTTGAGTGCCGCATCGGCGCGGACTGGCCAGACGTGGTCATCACCGGCTGGAAGGCGCTGCCGGTGCTGAAGCTGGCATAGAGGCTCTGGTTCGGCGTCAGCGCATAGGTCAGCCCCAGCTTGGGCGACCAGCGCTTCTCGCTGACCGGCTTGACCACCCCGACCACGCCATAGGCCGAGTCCAGGTCGACATACTGGATCCCGGCGACCAGGTTGAAGCGGCCGATCTCGATGCGGTCCTGCACGGTGACCAGCCAGCTCTTCGTGTCCTGGATCGTCAGGCTGCGCGGCAGGACGCCGGTCGGGGCGACGACCAGGCCGTAGACCGGGTTGTAGACATTGATCCGCGGATTGCTGGCGGCCGGCACGGTTAGCGACGGCAGGTTCAGGTCCTCGGCATAGTACTCGGCGCCGACATAGAGGTTGTGGGTCGCGGCGCCGGTCCGGAGGATCGAGGTCGCCCCAAGCGCTAGCGAGTCGATGATCCGCTTGCCGCCGGGCTCGTAGGCCGTGGCGCGGTTGTAGGTCCCGACCGGCTGGCCAGCAGCGATCGAGAACACCGAGTTGCGCACCGACGTCGTCTTGCCGTCGAGGTGGGTATAGTCGAGCGACAGGCGGGTGTTGTCGGTCAGGCGGTAGTCGCCATGCAGGCTGTAGACCCGGTTGTCGGTCGTCGAGTCCGCGAACGGCTCGCCCAGCTGGCGGTCGCGCGGCACGGCGACGACCTTGCCGTTCAGGGCGGGCAGGCCGAAGTCGGGATTGTAGGTCTGGTTGGTGGCTTCGAAATCCAGGGTCAGATGATAGCGGTCGCCGTCGGTCTTGGAGACGCCCAGCTTGACGCCCTGCAGCTCGTCCTTGACGTGGCGCCACTCGCTTTCGGTGGAATGGACCAGCACGACGCGGCCGGCGACGCCGTGGCGCTCGGACAGCACTCGGTTGACGTCGATCCAGGCCTCGCGAGCATTGTGCGCGCCGACCCGGGCATAGGCGGTTCCGAAGTCGCTCATCTGCGGGGCCTTGGTGACCAGGGCCACTGTGCCGCCGGGCTCTGAACGGGTCGAGGCCGCCGCGCCGGGGCCGCGCAGCACCTGCACTTCGTCCACGAAGGCGGGCGTGAACGCGTAGTTCGAGAGGCGCGCGCCGTCACGCAGGATGCGGCTGCTCTGAGTGCCGCTGTCGGCGATCGAGCCGCGCAGCACGACGACCTGCGAATGGCTGCCGCTGAAGCTGAGGTCGGCCTGGGCGCCGGGCACGTTGCGCAGGGCGTCCAGCAGGGTCGTACCGCCTTGGTCCAGCACCAGGTCGGTCGGCACGCTGGAGGTCGACATCGGCGTGTCGAGATAGGCGGCGGGCGCGCCCAGCAGCAGGCTCTGGTCCTTGCGGGCCTGGGTGATGGTCACCGAGGAGACGGTGGAGTCGGCGTCGTCGGCATGGGCGGTGGTCGCGAAGGCAAGCCAGGCGGCGCCCACGAGGAGGGCGCGGCGGGTCGATAGAGAGGACATGAAAAATCCGATCGTCAGACAGCATCTGCCGCTCGCGAGCGCGGGCGGCGGCGAAGGGTCAGGCGATCGAAGGGGGCCCGGTCTTGGGCGGCGGCGGGGCGGCAAGGCCGCGCCCAGGCATGACGGTGCGCGCGAGCGGGGCAGGCGCCTCGACATAGGCGACGGCCAGGGTCTCGCCGACGCTGGCGACGGTCGGTGGCGGCACGACCGCGCCCTGGGTCGCGAACGGACAGGGCTGGTCGTGCGTCGCGCCAGCGGGTTCGTCCGACGTCTTGTGGGCCTCGCCGGGCTCGACGACCTTGGCGCCGTCGGCGGTGCAGAGCACTAGCGCGAAGGGCAAGCCGTTGACCGGCGTCGCGCCCGGCATGAACCCGGCCGGCAACATGATCTTCAGCGCGATCGCCAGGGTCGCGAGCACCAGGAAGGCGTCGCGGGCGATCGGTCTGACGAGGGCGGTCAGGCGGGGCACGAGGGCGATTTAACGCACCGCGCGACGGATGTCTTGAGGCGTGATGTCTCGCCCCATCCTTAAGGGTTGGCGGCCTTAAGGGTCAGCGCCCGCGATAGGCGTCCGCATCCGGCGTCAGGTAGCGCTGCGCCGTCCAGCAGGGCGGATGACCGTTCGTGCGGATCCTCGCCCAGGCCGCGCTATGCCCGACGACCCGTACCCGCTCGCCACGACGCAGCTTGGCGACGACCTGGCCGGCGGGCTCGGGCGTGGCGCGGCATTTCAGGCTGGAGACCCGGACACGGGCGCGTTCCTCGGCATGGGTCGAAGTCGCGGCCATCAGCGCCGTGACGGCCACCGCGACCAGGGCAAATCTCATCTGCATCCGTCCCTAGTAGCAAGTGGACGTGTTCAGTTCGAGGCCGGAGGCATCGCCGCCGCCGCTTGCGGCGGTTCGGCGAGACGATAGAAAGGCCCCATGACTTCGATCACCACCGTCGGCGTGGACGCCGACGACACCCTCTGGCACTGCGAAAGCCTGTTTCGCCTGTCCCATCAGCGCTTCATCGACCTGCTGGCCGAGCATGGCGATACCGACAAGATCGAGGCCCAGCTGACGGCCGTCGAGAAGCGCAACCTGCGAGTCTATGGCTACGGGGCCAAGGGCTTCACCCTGTCGATGATCGAGACGGCGCTGGAGCTGACCGACGGCCGGGTCGACACGCGGGTGATCCGCGAGATCCTGGCCGTGGGCCGCGAGATGCTGACCGAGCCGATCGAGCCGCTGCCGGGCGTCGAGAAGGCGCTGGCGACGCTGTCGGAACGCTATCGTCTGATCCTGGTCACCAAGGGTGACTTGCTGCACCAGGAGCAGAAGCTGGCCTCGTCGGGCTTGGGCGACTTCTTCGTGGCGGTCGAGATCGTGTCCGAGAAGGACGCGGGCACCTATCGCCGGGTGTTCGAGCGTTATGGCACGGGCGCGGAGCAGGCGGTGATGGCCGGCAACTCGATGCGCTCGGACGTGCTGCCGGCGCTGGAGGCCGGCTGCTGGGGCGCGCTGATCCCCTATCCCCTGGTCTGGGCTCACGAGGCCGCCGAGGCGCCCGTGGGGCATGCGCGTTATGCGGAGTTGGGCAGCATCAGCGAGCTGCCGGCCTGGGTGGACAGCCTGCGTTAGGCCTTGCGGCCCAGCTTGGCGATCCAGTCGCGGGCTGGGCGCTCGAAGCCAATCAGCGACAGGTATGCGATCGGGAAGAGGGCGATCACCCAGACGAGGCACCACAGCCGCATGGCGTCGCCGTTCAGATGCCACATCCCGAAGCCGACCCAGTTCAGGGCGATCTTCAGTGCGATCGGGTGCAGCAGGTAGAGGCTGAAGCTGAGTTGCGCCCACGGCGCCAGGGCGCGGCTGATCCCGCCTTGGACGCCGGCGGCGTCGGCTGCGACCGCGGCCAGGCCGACCGCGTAGATCACCAGCAGCAGGCTGGTCCGCGACGCGCCCAGCCCTGAGGCGATGACGAACGCCGCCAGCAGCGCCCACATCACGAACCGCGCCTGCGGGATCTTGGCCAGTACGTCCTTCATCTGGAAGGCCAGCATGCCCAGCATGAAGCCAGGCACGGCGCGGGCGACGCCGAAGTTGAAGGTCCACTGCGAGAAGGTTTCGCCGTCGCGCGAGATCCACAGCAGCACGGCGAGGCTGCCGAACGCCACGGCGGCCGTGGGCCAGCGGCCCAAAGCGGTAATCTTAAAAAGGAGCGGCAGGGCCAGGTACAGCCCCATCTCGGCGCTGATCGCCCAGCTGGCGAAGTTCCAGGTCTGGGCCTTGCAGGTCCCCCAGGCGTGGATGAACAGCACGTTTTGCGGAATGCAGGTCACGTCGTAGCGCGAGGCGTCGCGCTCGTTGATCAGGCCCGCCCAGCCCAGGGCGGCGATGACCACGAAGACCAGCATCGTGGCCCAGTGCAACGGCCCCAGTCTCGCCACGCGCTTCTGCAGGAAGTCGCGATACTTGGCGAAGGTGGTCAGGCGGCCGGTATAGATCGCCGCCATCACGTAGCCGGAGATCAGGAAGAACAGGTCGACGATCAGGCTGAAGCTCTTGATCGTGTCGTCGGCCAGCTGCCAGCGGCCGTCCAGATTGATGAACCGGTTGAAGTGGAACACCACGATCATCACCGCCCCCACGATGCGCAGGGCGTCGAGGTGCAGCATCTGGTCGGAGTCGGGCTTCAGGGGCGGCAGGCGCATGGCGCAAGCTGTGCCACGCGCCGCCGCCGTCTGCCAGGGGCCTCTAGGCGGCCGCGGGTCGCGTCCCCGCAGGCCGGTACTTTTCCGCGTCGCTGGTGAACTCGGCGTGGCCGTAGCGCTTGAGCTGGCGGCGCAGCTTTCCGACCAGGTGGGCGTCCGCCAGGGTCGAGAGCACCGGGACCTCGCGCGCCATGCGGAAGGCCAGAAGCTGGCTGGTGATCAGCGTCGCCACCAGACCGAACAGGGCGAAGTCGCGCGGGCCGATCTCGACGCCCATGCGCCGGGCCGCCGCCATGTCGCCGTTCATGAAGTTGCGCAGGAAGAACACCTTGGAGAAGCCGCGCTCGACCTTGTCGAACAGGCGATTGTCGGGGCGCTCGTCCGGCGGCAGGTAGGCGCTGAGCGTGGCGCGGACCAGCTCGCCGCAGGTCTCGTCGTCGAAGCCGGCGCGCAAGGTGCCGCTGCGGGCGTTCATGGTGTCGACGACCCCTTGCGGGGTGTCGGCCAGCAGGTCCTCGGGCAGGCCCAGGAGGAAGCAGCGATAGCGAGCCAGCTCGACCCGGGCGCGCTCGTCGGCGGTGAAGGTCGTGCGGCCCTTGGCGACGATCTTGTAGCTCATCAGGAAGATCGGGATCAGGCCAGCCGGCATCTGGTCGACCTGGGGGATCGGGATGCCATAGACGCCGACATCCCAACGGTCCGAGCGCTTGAGGGCGTTGAAGCGCACCATCGAGTGCATCAGCCGCACCATGGCCGCGGCCTTGAAGCCGGCGCCGTGCCGCTCCAGCGAACCGGGCAGCAAAGTGGTGGTGAAGAAGGTCGCCGTCTCGTTGACCCGGCGGGCGGCCGTGTCGTTCGACAGGGTCCCCGTCAGGGCCATCGGCAGGGCGGCGTACTTGTTCATGAAGGTGGCGATGAACGCGCCGCGGATCGCGAACGGACCGAGATTGGCGGCGGCGTTGCGGTCCAGCCGCTGGCCCTCGCGGACCAGGTCCATGTCGACCCAGGCCGGCGTGGCCTCCATGTCGGCGATGAAGGCGGCCAGTTCCGGCGGGGCGTCGGGCACAGCCGCAATCCCCTGGTCGCAGGCCTTGGTCAGCATCTGGATCAGCGGCCGGAAGCCGTATTTCGGCATCAGGGCGGCATAGGCGTCGGCCACCCCGTCCCCCAGCATGGTGTAGGCCTTGATCAGGGCGACCTTGTCGGGGTCCAGCGCGGCCTTGCCCAGCTTGGGCGCGACGCTGGCCTTGGGATCGTCTGTGAAGCGCTCGGGCGTGCGGTCGAAGTCGACGTCGCCATAGAGCTCGGGCAGGGCGGTCTTCTGCGACGCGACCTTGGCCCGGACGCGATCCAGCGGCGTTTGCATCTCATCCTCGTGACGTAGCGGACCCATGACGGATCCTTCGATTACGTCTTAGGTTAGAGGGCTGAGCGGCAGGGACTACTCGCCTTGCCATCCAGCGGAGCGGACGCAGGAGCGACGCAACAAGTGACTGAAAAGACGAGGCGAACGCCGCGCCAGTCGCGGTCCGAGGCGACGGTCGAGGCGATTCTCGAAGCGGCCTTTCAACTTCTGGAGCAGGATGGTCCCGACGCCCTGACCACCAACCACGTCGCCGAGCGGGCAGGGGTCAGCATCGGCACGCTCTATCAGTATTTCGGCGGCAAGCAGGCGATCCTGGCGGCCCTGGCCCAGCGCCGGGCCGAGGCGGCGCGGGACCGTATCGCCGATCTCGTCATCACCCGGCCGGAACTGGGCGCGGTGCGTCTGATCGTACGCACCCTGATCACGGCCTTCGAAGGCGCGCCCGCCACCCGTCGGGCCTTGCTGGATGCGCTGTTCCTGGAGGGCGGCGATCAGGTGATCATGCGCCATCACCAGTCGTTTCTGGAGGCCATCGCCGGCAAGGCCAGCCTGGGGTTTGACCTGTCGCCCGAGGCTGGCTTCGTGCTGACCCACGCGGTGGTCGGCCTGCTGCGCGCGGCCACCATCGAAGCCGACCTGCAGCTGGATCCCGAGCGCCTGGAAGACGAACTGGTGCGGCTGATGGAGGCCTATGTCTTCGCCCTGCTGAGCGCCCGGAACGCGCGGGAGTAGAGCGCTGCGTCGACTCGCCGACGGAACCCCCGCCGCAAGGTGACGTTGTTTCTGCAACGGGTGGGGCCCCGACGGAGAGAGAGTGAACATGACCAACAAGATCGCGCTGCTCGCCGCCGCTGCGTCCCTGACGTTCGCTGGCGCTGCTTTCGCCCAGGAAATGACGGCTCCGGCCGCGCCGCAGGCTACGCCGCCCGCTGCGACCACGCCTGACCCGACCGCCCCGGCTTCGCCGACCGCGCCCGCGCAGTCGATGACGCCGGCCCCGACGACCGAGAGTGCGGCTCCGGCCGCTGCGACTCAGCCTTCGGCCACCCCGGCCGAGAGCGCTGCGACGCCGAGCTCGGCCACCGCCGCTGACATCAAGGTCGGCGCGGCCGTGAAGGACGCCCAAGGCGTCTCGGTCGGCCAGATCACCGGCACCAGCACCGGCGCAGACGGCTCGACCAACGTCATCGTCACCAACGGCGGTGTGAAGTTCGCCCTGCCGGGCAACAGCCTCAGTGCGGCCGCCGACGGCAGCGTCTCGACCACCGCCACCAAGGCTCAGATTGACGCCACGGTTGCGGGCGCCAAGCCTCAGTAACCCATCTTCGATCTGATCTAAGACAAACGCGAGCCCGCCCGGCATTGCCGAGCGGGCTTCTCGCTGCTAGCGATGGAGCCTCAAAACGGGGCGGTTCTCGCCGACTTGGGGTTCAGTATGCCTCCGGCCAATAAGACCAAGCGTGCGTCGAACTCGCTGCTTTGGGATCTGCTGACGTTCGACCGCCTGGTGACCGGGCCGGTGATCCACTTCATCTATTGGGCTGGGCTGGGCGTCGTGACGCTGTTCGGCTTCTCGGTCGTCGGCGCCGCCGTCGGCCTGGCGCTCAAGGAGCCGGGCGTGGGCTCGCTGCTGCTGGCCTTCCCGATGTTGATCGCAGGCCTGCTGGTCGCGGGCGCCCTGGTGCTGCTGTGGCGCGCGTTCTGCGAGTTCTACGTCGCCATCTTCCGAATCAGCGAGGATTTGCGGGCCCTGCGTCAGACCAGCGACGCCGATCACGCCGCGCTCCTGGCGCGGCGTCAGCAACCGCAAGCGACTCAACCGCCGCCGCGCCAGCTGTAACGCGGCTTACCGGGCCAGGACCTTCAGGCGCTCGCGCAGGGTCGAGATGGCGTCCATCTGCAGGTCCAGCGCGCAGATCATCTGTTCCGGGATCGCCTTGGCCTGTTCGCGCAGCGCGCGGCCAGCTTCGCTGAGATCGACGATCACCCGGCGCTCGTCCTCGGGATCGCGGTGGCGTTCGACCAGGCCAGCAGCTTCCAGCCGCTTGAGCAGCGGGGTCAAGGTGCTGGAATCCAGATCCAGCGCCTCGCCCAGCGCGCCGACGGTGCGGGGGCTGCTTTCCCACAGCACCAGCATCACCAGATATTGCGGATAGGTCAGGCCCATGGCGTCCAGCAAGGGACGGTAGAGCCGCGTCATCCGATTGGCCGCCCCGTACAGGGCAAAGCACAGCTGGTTGTCGAGCTTGAGGGCTTCGACGGACGGATCGGATGACGCGTTATTCTTGCTCATTACAGTACTAGTTACGCCGCCTTGACGGTGATGGCCACGTCAACATTGCCTCGCGTGGCGTTCGAATACGGACAAACCTGGTGTGCGGTGGCCACCAAGGCTTCGGCGTCGGCCTGGCTGAGGCCTTGGGTCTCGACTTCGAGCGCCACTTCCAACTTGAAGCCGACCTCTTGCGTCGCCAGGCCAACCTGGCCGGTGACGGTCGAGCCGGTCAGGGCGATCTTCTGGGTGCGGGCGACGTGGGCCAGCGCGCTCTGGAAGCAGGCGGCGTAGCCGGCGGCGAACAGCTGCTCGGGATTGGTCCCGGTCTCCTTGCCGCCCAGGGCCTTGGGCATCGACAGTTGCAGATCCAGCAGACCGTCGTCAGTGCGGACATGGCCTTCGCGGCCGCCGACGACCGTGGCGCGGGTGGAGTAGAGAGTGCTCATCGGGAAGCTCCAAGGCTTGAGTTATGAGTGCGATTTAATCGCGCGCAATATAACTTCAAGTGGCGGAGCTTCGAAAAATCGCGCTTGGCGTCGGAATTAGGCGGCCCAGGCCGCCGCGAAGCGCTTCAGCAGCGAGCGGGCTGGGCTTTCGGCGCCGGCTTCGGCGGCTTCCAGGCGCAGGAAGAGGTCGCCGGCCTTGTGCTCAGCGCGGGCCGGCAGGCCCTGACCGGGCAGGCGGACCAGGCCGCGGGCGGCGGCCTTGGTCGAGATCCAGGCCAGGCGCGGACCAAGCGGGGTGTCGGCCTCGACGCGGCCGCCTTCGGCCAGCACGCGCGGATCGACCTTGCCGGTCAGCCACAGGTCCGAGCCGCGCAGCAGGGCGCCGTCCTGGGCGCGGATGCGGGCTTCGAACAGCACGCCGTCGACGCGGACCTTGTCGCCGTCGCGCAGGCCGGCGGGCAGCTTCAGCCGCAGGCGGCGGCCGTCGATATCCAGGTCCTCGGCCCCGCCGGCGAAGGCGGTGGCGATGTCGATGTCCAGAAACACGCGATCGACCAGAGGCGCGGCCTGGGCCACGACCGGCGGAAAGCTCGCGCGGACGATGGGCGTGTCCTGCAGCAGGCGATAGGCGGCCAGCACGTCGCGGAACAGGGCCGCGTCGCCGGTCGGACGATCGGGGTGGGCCCGCTTGGCGGCTTCGCGGTAGGCCTTGCGCAACTCGCGCTCGTCAGCGTCCGGCGTCACGCCCAGGAGGGCGCGGGCGGCCGAGAGCGACAGGGCGGAGGGGCGGGCAGTCATTGTCCGACCCTTGCGCCGGGATGGTCAACGACGGGTTAAGTTAAGACTTTAGGTGATGATCCCGGTGTGGCCCCTGGCGCGGCGGCGGCCTATATCGGTGGCATGAGCGCCGACCCGACCCTGATCCCCGCCTCGCCCAGCGAAGACGACTATGTCCGCCAGGTCACCGAGGCCACGCCGCCGGCCCTGCTGAGCGAGGAAGATCCGTTCGCCCTGTTCGCCGAGTGGCTGGAGGAGGCGGGCAAGAAGGAGCCAAACGATCCCAACGCCATGACGGTCTCGACCGTCGACGCCGAGGGGATGCCGGACTCGCGCATGGTGCTGCTGAAGGACTTCGACGCCCGCGGCTTCGTCTTCTACACCAACACCCACAGCGCCAAGGGTCAGGAACTGACGGGGCAGCCCAAGGCCGCCCTGCTGTTCCATTGGAAGTCGCTGCGCCGCCAGGTGCGGATCCGCGGGATCGTCGAGCCGGTCAGCGAGGTCGAGGCCGACGCCTATTTCGCCAGCCGCGCCCGCCACAGCCAGATCGGCGCCTGGGCCAGCGACCAGTCGCGACCGCTGCCCGACCGCCTGGCGCTGGAGAAACGGGTCGCCGAGATGGGCCTGAAGTTCGGCCTGGGAAAGGTGCCGCGTCCGCCGCACTGGTCGGGCTATCGCATCGTCCCCGTCGCCATCGAGTTCTGGCGCGATCGGCCGTTCCGGCTGCACGAGCGCCTGGTGTTCGATCGCGTGGTCGAGGGCTGGACGACCAAGCGCCTGTTCCCCTAGGGGGCATTTCTAGACCAAAGTCTATGGGTTGAGCGTTTGCGCTCGCCACATCCTTGAGGGGCGATTAACCGTGATGGCCTAGGTTTTCGGGTGAAATCCGGAAGACCCATAAGCAATGCGGCTGAACTCGATTTTCACAGGCCTGGCTGCGGCGTGCGCGCTGCTGTTCGCCGCGTCCGGGGCGTCGGCGGCCTCTTGCGGCGCCGCGGCGACCTCGTCGGTGACGCTCTCCCAGTCGCCCAACGCCGTCTTTACAGACGTTGCGCCCTACACCGGCTTTCCGGGAGGCTTCGGCTGTCCGACGGGCAGTCCGGTTCTCACCCTGCTCGGGGCCAACTTTCTGAAGGCCACGATCAGCAATACGACCTACAAGGTGACCCATACGAATGGGACCAACACCGTCGACTTTCTGCTAGCCGCCCAGTCATCGGGCACGCCGCAGCTGTCGGGCACTACCACCTTTTTCATCAATGGAACGGTCCTGGACTTGCTGGGCCTGACGGGCAGCGCGCCCACCAGCATCCCGATCTACATCAAGCCCCGCCTGACGACCCCCGTGCTCGCGCCTCTGCCGGGAACCTATTCCGGGACCTTCAGGGTGAAGTGGGAGTGGAGCTTCTGCACCGCGATCAGCGTCGCCAATCTCTGCATCCTCGGAAAGACGGAGACAGGCACGGTGAACACCGACGTCACCGTGACCCTGAATGTCGGCGGCGTCGCCCCGACGATTTCGACCGTCACCACCACCACCTGGGACGATTTGAACGGGACCAGCAATCCTAAGGCCATTCCCGCCAGCAAGCGGCGGGTGACGGCGACGGTCGGCAATCCCGACATCGCAGCTCAGGACAGCAATGTGGTGGCCGTGGTGATCGCCACGCCGCCGAACACCACCATCGCGCTGAACGGTGACGGCGCTGGCGGCGCGTTCGCTACCTTCACCGAGGGCAGCCCGACCTCGGGCCTGGCCTTCACCTATAGCGGCAGCACCAGCACGACCGACGATGTCGAGTTCTCCGACACCACCGACCAGGTCTTCACCTTCCAGCCCACGGCGGCGACGCAGAGCCAGGTGAAGTACGTCCGGCTGAAGACCCGCGGGGCCATGGCGGCCAAGTCGAATTTCAAGGTCTCGCTCGCCTACGAAGTGAAGTGAGCCTTCAGGCGTAGGCGATCAACCGGCCCAGCGCCGCCACGGTCAGCCACAGCAGCAGCGACAGCGCCGCCAGGCTGCGCGCCGCTGGCGGCACGGTCTCGCCCCAGCGGTCCAGTCGCGCGCCCCAGGCCCGCCGGAAGGCGACGGCGTTGGTGACGGCCAGGACGATCATCACGATCTTCCAGCGAAACAGCGGCGAGCCGGCCAGCGCCCGGGCGTCGGCGGCGAACATCGTGAAGCCACTGGGAAGCATCAGGATCAGGCCCGTGATGGCCAGCGGCGTCAGGGCCCGCGACAGCGGCGCGACGGGCAGGCTGCGCCAGAGACCGGCGACCCGCAGGTCCAGTACGCCGATACCGCCGACCAACAGCACCAAGCCCAGCAGGTGCGCCAGATTGGCGATGGGGTAGGCATAGGCCGACCCCCGCGCCCAGGTCGCGAACCCGGAATTCTGCAGCATCGTGGCGGCGTCGATCAGTCCGCTCACCTAGCGCAGCTCGACCGTCTTGCCGTCGACGGTGACGCGCTCAATGCGCATTTCCGCCACGCCGTCCTTGCGAGGATAGCCTTCCAGCGTGACCGGCTTGTCGGAGGCGAGCATGGCCCGGGTTAGGCCCCGGGCCTCCATGCGTGTCACCGGCGCCAGGACGACGTCCCAGGTCCTGCCCTCGTGACGCACCTTGGCCGCGCCATGGGGATTGCCCCAGGTGATGTCGCTGACGGGCGCCGTGATCTTGATGACCTTGGTGGCGTCGTAGGCGCTCCAGCCGTGGTGAGCGAGGGTGGCCGCGGGCAGGGCCAGAACCGGCAGGGCAAAGACTATCGCCAAGAGGGGCGGCGGTGCGAACACAGGCCTGAACATGAGCATTACCTCCGTCTACCCCGACGGCCCAGAGGGCCACGAAGCGCGGGCAAGCTCAAGGGGGAGGGGCGGAGGACGTTTCGATTTCCTCCGCCGCGCCCAAGTCGTCGAGCCGCGGCGACGCCTCAGGCCTCGTCCACCGACTTCTTGCCGTTGGACGACAGCAGGTAGGTCTTCGCTGTGCTGGGCTTATTGTTATAGGGCGGCTGACGGACCGCGTAGAGGCGCTCCTTGTCGATGCGGGTGATGCTGACGGCGTCGCCCTGGTTGCCGCCCAGCACGTGGTAGCATTCGCTGTCTTCGCCGATATAGAGGCCGACGTGGCCGCCACCCTTGCGGACGAAGACCAGAACGTCGCCCAGCTCGGGCTGGCCGCCGTCTTCGCCGAACTTCGACCAGTTCAGCGCCCAGAGCGGGTCCTTCGGGAACGCCTTGCCGCTGCTCTTGGCCACGTAGGCCATGAACAGCCCGCACCACGGGATGGCGTCGGCGTTGTACGAGGATCTGAGCCCCGTCTGCGTCGCCCAGGCCATGATCTCGGGCGTATTGCCGGGGCCTTGGGTCTCCTTGACGCCATAGCTCTCGAGAGCGGACGTCACCATCTTGGGCAGCAGATCGAGTTGTTTAAGCCACTGATATTCCTTGGCCAGCGTGGGCATGTGCGTCTCCGAATGAGGATGCATTCATCCTTTCGCCGGGGACGCAAAGTCCGCACGCACACAACTTGAAGGCCCCCCGGCTATCGGCAGGGATTAACTCACGGCGGCGGAAGAAAGAAAAGTATAAATTGTATTGAATGATTAAATCTACCTCAAAGGGTTTTTCCGCGACGCTCCGTACCGCGCCAGGAAGGTCTCTACGGCGTCTTCGGCGATGTCCTGGACCGGGCGGCGGGACTGGATGTCGTCGCCGGCCGAAAGGCCCAGCACCAGGGTGACGTGGTCCAGCATGCCCATCAGCTGGCCGGCGGCCCAGGAAGGCTTGTCGACCTTCAGCTCGCCGGCGCGGATCAGGTCGTTGATCACCGCCAGCATGGCCCCGCCCAGCTCGTCGCGAGCGCTTTGCAGGAAGTATTCCGCCACGTCCTCGAACCGGCGGCGCTCGGCCGTGACCATGCGGAACAGGCCTCGCACGTCGGAGCGGGCGAAGAAGGCGGCGTAGGCGCAGGCGAGCGCCGTCAACCGGGTGCGCGCGTCGCCCTTGGCGCGGGCGGCCTCTCGCACGGGGGCCGCCACGTCGGTCACCGTCTCCATGACGATAGCCTTGAACAGGTCGGCCTTGCTGGGGAAGTAGGCGTACAAGGTCGCGGTCGACACCCCCGCCGTGCGGGCGACCACCTCCATGCCGGCGTCCGAATAGCCGGTGCGCAGGAACAGACTTCGCGCCGAGGCGAGGATCTCCTCTCGCTTGAGGCTAGACCGCTTCAGACCCGCACCGACAAGCATGCGCCCCTCACGCTGATGACCGTGAATACAATCTAACCGCGAAATTGAAGGTGTGGCAAGGAGGGCGTGAGGCGACTTGCGCCGCGGTTTCGGCTATGGAGCGCCCGCGCCGGAATTTCGGGGCGCGAAAGATGGGAACACCAGCGTGATCAAGGACGTGGAAGCCGCGCGCGAGCAGGAAGTGGCCGCCTGGTTCGGCGAGCGGGCGGAAAACACGATCGAGACCTCGTGCGCCCGGGTGTTCCTGATTGGCGGTTCGGCCTTCAAGGTGAAGCGCCCGGTCGACTTCGGTTTCCTGGACTACTCGACGCTGGAGCTGCGTCGCTGGGCGCTGGAGCGCGAGCTGACCTTCAACCGCGCCGCCGCGCCGGACATCTATCGCGAGGTGCGCTGCCTGACGCGCATGGCCGACGGCGGCATCGAGATCGACGGCGAAGGCGAGATCGTCGAGTACCTGCTGGAGATGCGCCGCTTCGACCAGAACGGGGTGCTGGCCACCCAGCCGTGGGCGATCGACGACGCGCTGGAGGATTCGCTGGGCCGGACCGTGGCCCGCTTCCACGCCGGCTCGACCTTGCGCCCGGAAGGCGGCGGCGTCTCTGCCCTGGGCTACACCATCCGCTCGAACGCCAACCTGCTGCGCGGCCTGGCTCCTCGTCTGGGCAAGCAGGCCGTCGAGCGCCTGGTGCACGAGACCGACATTGCGCTGGAACGCCTGGGTCCGCTGCTGGACGGTCGCGCCAAGGACGGCTTCGCCCGCCACTGTCACGGCGACCTGCACCTGGGCAACATCCTGATCGAGGAAGGTCAGCCGATCCTGTTCGACTGCATCGAGTTCAACGACACCCTGTCGGACATCGATGTGCAGTATGATCTGGCCTTCCTGTTGATGGATCTGGACTTCCGTCGCCGCCGCGACGCCGCGGGCCGGGTGCTGAACGCCTATCTGGACGAGGCCGCCCGCACCTTCGGCGAAGGTCTGTGGTCGGGCCTGGCGGCTCTGCCGCTGATGCTCAGCGTCCGCGCCGCCGTGCGCACCCACGTCTGGGCCTACACCGGCGACGACGAGGCCGCGCGGGCCTATCTGCAGACCGCCTTGGAGCACCTGGCGCCGCGCCCGGTCAGCTTGGTGGCGGCCGGCGGTCTGTCGGGCTCGGGCAAGTCGACCTTCTCGCGCGTCTGCGCTCCCGGCCTGGGCTCGGCCCCTGGCGCGGTGGTCCTGCGCACCGACGAGATCCGCAAGCGCCTGTGGGGCGTGCCGTCTCTGCAGCGCCTGCCGCGCGAGGCTTACACGCCGGAAGTCAGCGCCCAGGTCTACGATCGCCTGTTCGGCGACGCAGAGCTGTGCCTGAAGGCTGGCCGGTCGGTGGTGCTGGACGCGGTGTTCCTGAAGGCCGAGGAGCGAGCCCGCGCCGAAGCCCTGGCCGAGCGCGCCGGCGTCGCCTTCCAGGGCGCGTGGCTGGAAGCGCCGCCCGAAGTGTTGCGCGCTCGCGTGGCGGCTCGGGTCAACGACGCCTCGGACGCCGACGTGGCGGTGTTGGAGAACCAGCTGACCCGCGACACCGGCGAGATCACCTGGCGCAAGGTCGACACCGTCAGCGCGTTCGAAGATGAAGCCCGTGCGCTGGCCGAGGCGATGGGCTAGGCCGCCTTCAGCCCGTTCGTCGGCGGTTCCGGACCAACAGCCCGCGCGATCGCCGTGATCAGGTCGATCGGCTTGACCGGCTTGCCGACGTGGTCGTCGAAGCCCAGCCCCAGGAAGCGTTCGCGGTCGCCGGCCATGGCCGAGGCCGTCAGGGCGATGACCGGCAGGGCCGGGTCGCCGGCCTGACCGTTGCGGATCGCCTCCAGCGCGGTGATGCCGTCCATCACCGGCATGTTGATGTCCATCAGCACGCAGTCGTAGCGGCCCTCGGTCATCGCTTTGAGCGCTTCGGCGCCGTTCTCGACCACGGTCAGGTTGACGCCGGCGGGCTCGAGCATGGTGCGTACGACCAGTTGGTTGATGGCGTTGTCTTCAGCCATCAGCACGCGCAACTGCTCCAGCGGCTCTTCTTCGTTCAGATCCGGCTGCGGTTCGGCTCGGACCGGCGCGGCGACTTCGGGAGCCAGCAGGCTGAACTGGAAGCAGGCGCCGTCCGGATCGGGGCGCAGCACCAGGTCGCCGCCCATCTGCCGGGCCAGGGCGCGCGAGATGGCCAGGCCCAGGCCCGCGCCGCCATACCGGCGCGACACCGTCTCGTCGGCCTGGGTGAAGGTGTCGAACACCCGCTCGGCGGCGTCTTCCGGCACGCCCGGCCCGGTGTCGCAGACCGACAGGCGCACCAGCCAGTCGCTCCCCACAGGCTCGGCGTCGACGGCCACGCAGACATGGCCCTGGGGCGTGAACTTGATGGCGTTGGAAATGAGGTTGGCCAACACTTGGCGGATGCGCAGCGGGTCAGCGGCGATGCCGGCGGGCAGCTCGGCGCCGAAGCGGCATTGCAGGGCCAGGCCCCGGGCCTGAGCCGCGTCGCGCCAGGCGTCGACGATGTCTGAGACCACGACGCGCGGATCGATCGGTTCGGGAACCAGCTCGACCTTGCCGGCGTCGATGCGCGACATGTCCAGCACGTCGTTGAGCAGTTGCATCAGGCTGTCGCCCGACTTGATCATCAGCTCCACATGCTCGCGCTGCACCGGGTCGAGGTCCGAGCGGCGCAAGGCGTGGGCCATGCCCAGCAGGCCGTTCATCGGGGTGCGCAGCTCGTGGCTGGTGACGGCGATGAAGGTCGACTTGGCGCGGGCCGCCTCCAGGGCCTTTTCCCGCTCCTCGCGCAGGCGGCGGGTCAGGGTGTCCATCTGCTGGGCGGCGGCGCGGTTTCGCAGCGACACGTTGATGGTCACGCCGATCAGCAGCACCAGCGACCAGCGCGTGGCCAGGGTCACCGGATCGTTGCCGTCGAGGTAGAAGAAGGGGAAGACGATCAGGCACAGCACCGGCGTCAGGCCGCTGATGGCCAGCAGCGCGAGGGGCTGGTGGCGATATTGCTGGGCGAAGACCAGCTGGCCGCACCAGATGGCCACCGCCGCGATCTTCAGCCGGTCGGGGCCGTGAATCCACAGCAGGGTGGCCAGGGCCGCCCAACTGGCGTTGACGGGGATGGCGGCGAGGATGAAACCGGCGCGATCGCGGGCCGAGCCGGGACGACCCTGGCCGAAGTTGCGCGTAGCGAGCGTGGCCAGGCCTTCGGCGGCGATGAAGCTGGCCAGCCAGCCCAGGGCGACGCCGTAACCGAGGCCCAGGCCGATGACGCCGGCGGCCAGGCAGCCGGAGATGAGGCGCGAGACGCCCAGCCGTCGAATGTCGGCTGCAACCTCGTCCAGTCGCTCGTCCGCCAATGTGTCGGCCACCCAACCCAAGCGCTAAGTCTCCACCAACGAACCACTTTCGCCTCGGGTGGGACTATCCTCCCATCGCAACCAAGAGTCTCCTTACAGGCGCTGCGACCGATCACCGCGTGCGGTCAAGGCGGCTGAGGGCCAGGGATTTTCCCGCTTTGGGCGCTGCGCGTTGCGCGTTGGGCCGTGCGCCTTTAGCCTCGCCTGAACGACGATAAGACAGACCGGGAGAGCAGGAAGCCGATGCAAGGCCTGATGCAGCACGGGGCGCTGACCCTCGACAAGATCATCGACCACGCCGCCAAGTGGAACGGCGGCCGCGAGGTGGTCAGTCGCTCGGTCGAGGGGCCGATCGTGCGCACGACCTATGGTGAGATCCGCGACCGGGCCAAGCGCGTGTCCAACGCCTTGCTGGCCATGGGGATCAAGCCTGGCGACCGAGTCGGGACTCTCGCCTGGAACACCGGCCGCCACATGGAGGTGTGGTACGGGATCATGGGCATCGGGGCGGTGTGCCACACGCTGAACCCGCGCCTGTTCCCCGAGCAGATCGCCTGGATCGCCGACCACGCCGGCGACCGCGCCATCTTCACCGACCTGACCTTCCTGCCGATCATCGCCGGCATCCTGCCGCGCCTGCCGCATGTCGAGCATGTGATCGTTCTGACCGACCGCGCCCACATGCCGGCCGACTTCGCGCCCGCCGGCGAGGCGCCGCACTTCAAGGGGCTGCTGGCCTATGAGGATCTGGTCGAGCAGAATAGCGCCGAATGCGCCTGGGGCGGGTTCGACGAGGGCACGGCCGCGGGTCTTTGCTACACCTCCGGCACGACGGGCGACCCCAAGGGCGTGCTCTATTCGCACCGCTCGAACTTCCTGCACACCCTGATCACCATGCAGCCGGACGTGATGGGTCTGTCCCAGAAGGACGTCATTCTGCCCGTGGTGCCGATGTTCCACGCCAACGCCTGGGGCGTGGCGTTCTCGGCCCCAGGGGCCGGGGCCAAGATGGTCATGCCGGGCGCCAAGATGGACGGCGCCTCGATCTTCGAACTTTTGGACACTGAGGGCGTCACCTTCTCGGCCGCCGTGCCCACGGTCTGGCAGATGCTGCTGCAGCACCTGGAGGCCAGCGGCGCCAAGCTGCCGGTGCTGAAGAAGGTGGTGATCGGCGGGGCGGCCTGCCCCGAGAGCATCATCCGCGCCTTCCAGGAGAAGTACGACGTCGAGGTGGTCCATGCCTGGGGCATGACCGAGACTTCGCCGGTCGGGACCCTGTCGGTGATGACCGACGAGCTTTCCAAGCTGCCCTACGACCAGCAGATGCCCTATCGCCTCAAACAGGGGCGGCCCCCGCTCGGCGTCGAAATCTGCCTGAAGGACGACGAGGGCCAGCGCCTGCCGCACGACGGCCAGGCGTTCGGCAATCTGAAGATCCGCGGTCCGATCATCGCCGCCGAATACTTCCGCGGCGCCGGCGGCAAGATCCTCGACGACGAGGGCTTCTTCGACACGGGCGACGTGGCCACGATCGACGACCACGGCTTCATGCAGATCACCGACCGCGCCAAGGACGTCGTGAAGTCCGGCGGCGAGTGGATCAGCACCATCGAGATCGAGAACATCGCCGTCGGCCACCCGAAGGTCGCCCTGGCGGCGGTGGTCGGCGCAGCACATCCCAAGTGGGACGAGCGTCCGGTGCTGTTGATCAAGCTGAAGGACGGCGAGACCGCCAGCAAGGCGGAGTTCATCGACTATCTCCAGGGCAAGATCGCCAAGTGGTGGATGCCCGACGACGTGCTGTTCGTCGACGACATCCCGCTGGGCGCGACCGGCAAGATCGACAAGAAGCTGATCCGCAAGCGCCTGGCCGAGCAGGGCTACACGCTGCCCGAGGCGCCGGTGCAGGGCACGCCCCCGGAAGCGCCCCCCGAAGCGTCAAAGGCCCAGACCCTGGCCGCCGCTGACGGTTCGCACGGCGCGGTGATCTATGCCCCCGAGCCGGTCGAGGCTCCCGAAGACGTCCAGCAGGTCATGGCTCCGGAGCCAGAGCCCCAGATCCAGCCCGAACCCGAGCCGGTGGCGACCGAGGTCGTCCACGCGCCCGAGCCGGTGGTCGAGGTGGAAAAGCCCGTTGAAGACACCAGCCAGGCGGACGCCCTGATCGCCGCGGCAGCCGCCGTTGCGGCCGCAACGCCGGTGATCGCGCCGCCCGAGCCGGAACCGCCCAAGCCTGCGCCCAGGCCCGAACCGGTCGCCGAGACGCCGCTGCGCCTGCATGAGCCCGCTGCGCCCAAGCCGACGCTGATCGTCGATCCCTCGGCCGAGGACGACCTGCCGTTCGCCATGCCGATCACGCCTCGCAAGGGTGGCAAGAAGGCCAAGGCGCGGTCGAAGGCGGAAAGCGCCGAGCCCGCCAAAACCAAGTCGGGCAAGCCGCCGCTCTGGGCTTCGCTCTATGTCGATCTGGCCGTACTGGCGGCGTTGGCGCCGGCCATCCTGGTCGCCGGCGGTGCGCTGGGCGTGAAGCTGGGCTTCCTCGACCTGCCCTTGGGCTACACGGCCATGACCCTGGACTGGGCGCCGAAGGCCGCCTTCGTCAGCGTGGCCACCAGCCTGCTGGCGCTGGTGATCGCGCTGGTTGGCGGTTTTTCCAAGCTGGGCAAGGGCGCGCTGCTGGCTCTGGCTCTGACGGCCGCGAGCTTTGCGGCGATGTTCGGGGCCAAGGCGCTGTCGGGCCAGTCGCCGCCGATCCACGACGTCGCCACCGACTGGAAGACGCCGCTGGCCTTCTCGGACGTGGCCCTGGCCGCGCGCGGCGGTTCGGCCCAGATCGTCGACGATGACCCCAGCCTGCCTGTCGGCTCGGCCGCCTATGCCGGCCGCAGCATCGCCGACGTCAACGCCGAGACCTGCCCGGCCGCCCGTCCGCTGGTCAGCCCCCGCACGCCCGGCGACGCCTACGAGGCGGTCAAGGCCGCGGTCATGGCCGCAGGGCTCACCTTGGTCACCGACGATCCGGCGGACGGCCGCCTGGAAGCCACCGGCAGCAGCTTCTGGTACGGCCTGACCGACGACCTGGTGGTCCGTGTGCGCCCCGACGCCCAAGGCTCGCGCGTCGACATGCGCTCCATCGGCCGCGACGCCGGCCCCGACCAGGGGCGCAACTGCGCGCGGATCGGCGACCTGATCACGGCGGTGCGCGGCGCGTAGAGGTCAGTCCTCGATCGCTTCCACGCCTTGTCGTTTGAGCGTCTCCAGGTGGTCCTGCATCGCCTGGAGCTGCTCGGGCGGATGGCCGGTCCAGTCCGTCACCTCGCCGACGATCCTTAGCGGGTCGCGGGTGCGGTAGGACCGCGTCGGATTGCCCGGGAATTTCTTGTCCGTGAGGTTTGGGTCGTCCTCATAGGGACCGGTGGGCTCGACGACATAGATCCGTCCAGGGGTCTCGCCCTGGGCCAGTTCCGCGCCCCAGGTCGCCGCGTCCAGGGTAGCGCTGAAATAGACGAAGGCCGCGGCTTTGCGCTGACCGTAGTTGGACGCATAGCCCGCGCCGATCAGGTCGCCGGCTTTCAGATCGGCCTTTGTGCCGTGGTAGAAGGGTGTGTCGCTCATGAACGGCATGACGACGCAGAATTCATTCGCCGCCAATTCTTGAACTGAAGTTTTTCGGCCCCAGTTTTCCAGAGGGCGAGGGGCTCACGCCAACCGATATTCCGCGTCCAGTCCCGCTGTTCCCGCGCTAACGACCCGTCCTTCGCGCACCAGCTGCAGCATGTGGGCCAGCACCGAGTGGGCCGCCGCCGGATGCAGGCGCGGATCCACCGCCGCGTAGAGGCTGGGCACCATGGCCTTGATGGTGGTGAGGCCGGCGGCCAGGGCGTCCAGGATCTGGGCCTCACGCGCCCGGCGATGGGCGACATAGGCGTCGATGAACGGCGCGACGTCGCGGATGGGCGCGCCGTGGGTCGGCCACAGGACGTCGAAGTCCCGCGCTCGCACCTTGGCCAGGCTGGCGAAGTAGTCGCCCATGTCGCCGTCCGGCGGCGTGATGACCGTGGTCGACCAGCCCATGATGTGGTCGCCGGCGAACAGGGCGTTCTCTTCCTTCAGCGCAAAGCAGACATGGTTGGACGTGTGGCCGGGGGTGGTGATCGCCTCCAGCGTCCAGCCGGGACCGCTCAGCACGTCGCCGTCGGCCAGGGTGACGTCGGGCCGGAAGCGGTCGTCGCCGCCTTCCTCCAGCGCTGGCGCATCGCTCGCGTAGGGCGAGGGCGCGGGCAGGCCATAGACCTTGGCCCCATGCAGCCGGGCCAGCGGATGGGCGAGGGGAGAGTGGTCCAGGTGATGGTGGGTGACCAGCACATGGGTCACCCGCTCTCCGGACAGAGCCGCCTGCAAGGCTTCCAGGTGCTCGGTCTGGTCGGGGCCGGGGTCGATCACCGCCACCTCGCCGGAGCCCACGATATAGACGCCGGTGCCGGTATAGGTGAACGGTCCCGGATTACGGGCGATCACGCGGCGGATCAGCGGCGAGACCTGGTCGCAGCGGCCATACTCGAACGCGAGCTCGCGGACGAAGGGGATCATCTTGGGCTCCCAGAGCGCGGCGCCAGTCTTGCGATTTAACACTCCAGTAACCCTGGAGGACCGGCCATGGCGGCGGACGCGGCGATTTTTGTCTCAAAACGGCTCCAGCGCGCCGCCTTTGCTGTTCTGTGTATCATCATGGCGCAGTTCGCGCTGGCCAGCTGCCAGCCCGAACCGACGCCGATGGCGGCCCGCCAAGCACTGGGCCAATAGGATCAGCCGGGCAGTACGCCCGACAGATCATAGCCCGCCTGACGGCCCTGGCTGATCAGGGTCTCGCGGTCTTCACCCGCCAGGGCCTGGCCGATCGACCAGGTCACGATCGAGCGCGTGCCCGAGCGGCAGAACGCCAGCACCTTGCCATCGGCCGATTCTATCGCCGCCTTGACGGCGTCGACCTGCTCCTGGGTCGGGCCCCCGCGCACGGGCGCGTGCAGATAGTCCATCCCCGCCGCGCGGACCGCCGACTCGATCGTCGCGCTCGAAGGCTGGCTGGGGTCTTCGCCATCCGGGCGATTGTTGATGACCAGGACGAATCCCTCCGACGCGGCCTGCGCCATGTCGGCCTCGCTCACCTGCGGGGCGACCGAGAAAGAGTCGGTGACGGGGCGGAAGTCGCTCATGGACGGGTCGAGGCTCGTACTGCCGCGGCGCATTTCGCCGCTGACGCATCTTCACGGCCATGCGGCGCCTAGGCAATGGTCAGGGGCGCTCGAATGGCGCCCACAAACCCATCTTTTGAGGGCGGAAAATACTTTCGGTTAGCGGTGTCTTCAAAAAACTTTCACACATGTGAGGGTGTTCGGGGGATCGATTTCTCCCAAGTCAACATGCGGGCGCAATTAATCTTCAGATTTCTGGCCGTGCGCGCTGGTCGGAATCCACGTTCTTTGAATGTGAAATTTACCCGCTAAATCATGGTCCTGGGCAAGATCGTCCTCGCCTGCGTCTGTCTGGCGATCGCCGATCATCGGAAAAGCGGCGACGCTGTGGCGTTTTTGCGACAGCTGAGCGCGATGTCGATTACAAATTTGCAATGACAATTGACCCTGAGCAGCAGGCGCTCCTAACGTCGCCTCAACCGGGGGAAATCTTTTCCGGGACACCAGTGATCTCGTGGCGCACTTCGGCGGATTTCCGCTCCAGGTCGGACAAAGTTTCTAGGGGGACATGTCCGATTTGCCGCCTGCGCCGCGTTCAGAGGGGATATTGATGAATACGAATTCCACCAAGGGTAGCGCGCGCTCGCGCCTGCTGACGTCCACGCTGCTCGCCGGCATCGCCACCGTGGCGGCGCCGATGGCTGCGTTGACGGTCGCTACCTTCGCTCCGGCCGTGGCCAGCGCGCAGGACTATCAAAACGGTACGCTGGTCGGCACCGTCAACGACACCTCGGGCGCTCCGATCGCCGGCGCGACCGTCGTCGTGAAGTCGCTGGCCCAGGGCTTCGAGCGTAACCTGACGACCAACTCGTCGGGCGAATTCCGCGCTGCCCTGATCCCGTCGGGCGGCTACTCGGTTTCGATCAACAAGGGTGGCTTCGTCGCCGCCAACGACGGCAACGTCCGCGTCCGCGCCGGCTCGGCCTCGAACTACAGCTTCACCCTGGCGGGTGAAGGCGAAGCCGTTTCGGAAATCGTCATCACCGGCACCGCCAACCCGCAGCTGGACTTCGCCAACACCACGACCGGCCTCGTCGTCGACGTCGAAACCCTGGCCAAGCAAGTCCCGATCGCCCGGAACGTCACCGCTCTGACGCTGCTGGCTCCGTCGGCCATCCCCGGCGACTCGGCCGCGGCCTTCACGCAGCAGGGCCAGTCGCAAGCCGCCATCGGTGGTTCGTCGCTCGGCGAAAACGTTTTCTACGTCAACGGCCTGAACATCACGAACTTCGTCAACGGCATCGGTGGCGCTACCGTTCCGTTCGAATTCTACAAGTCGGTTGAAGTGAAGACCGGCGGCTTCCCCGCCGAATTCGGCCGCGGCACCGGCGCCATGATCAACGCCGTCACCAAGTCGGGCTCGAACGACTTCACCTTCGCCCTGCACGGCAACTACGAGCCCAACTCGCTGCGCGAGCAGGCTCCGAACGCTCTGACCACGCGCAACTCGATGTCCAAGCGCACGGACAAGAGCCTGATCGTCGAAGCCGGCGGCCCGATCATCCCGGACCACCTGTTCTTCTACGGCCTGGCCTCGTTCAACAGCCTGGAAACCCAGTCGGCCACCAACATCTTCCAGCCGGCCGCTGGCGCTCAAAGCAACGTGAGCAAGTTCCGTACGTCGGACCCGTTCTACGCCTTCAAGCTGGACGGCTACATCACCGACCGTCAGCACCTGGAATTCACCTACTTCGACACCAGCCGTAAGCAAAAGAGCGACGTCTATCGCTACTCGCTGGACACCGACCAGATCGTCGGCGGCCGCACGGCGGCGAACACGCTGTACCAAGGTGGTGAGAACTACGTCGCTCGCTACACCGGCAGCTTCACCGACTGGCTGACCGTTTCGGCCGCCTACGGCCGCAGCGAAGTCGACAACGCCAACGTCGGCAACCTGATCGGCGAACCGCTGGTTCAAGACGCCCGTGGCTCCACGACGACCCTGAGCCGTCAGACCGCCGCCGCCAGCACCTTCCCGTTCATCGCCGAACGTGAATTCTATCGCGGCGACGTCGACCTGTACTTCAAGCTGTTCGGTTCGCACCACATTCGCGCCGGTTACGACCGCGAAAACACCACGCTGACCGAGTTCACCCGTCGTAACGGCGGCTACAACTACATCTATCGTCGCGCTCCGGCCGGCGGCGCTCTCGGCGGTCTGGTTGCTGCGAACCAGGAATATGTCGAGCTGCGTAAGTTCGAAACCGGTGGCGGCTTCGACGGCGTCAACAAGGCGATCTACATCCAGGACGCCTGGGACATCACCGATCGTCTGACCCTGAACCTGGGCGTGCGTCGCGACCAGTTCGCCGTCGCCGACCCGAACGGCCAAGTGTTCTCCAGCTTCGACAACGAAGTTGGTCTGCGCATGGGCTTCGCTTACGACGTCTTCGGCGATCGTAACGACAAGATCTATGGCTCGTACGGCCGCACCTTCGTGCCGGTCGCCTCGAACACCGCGTTCCGCGCGGCTTCGCCGGCCATCGACAACTCGCAGTTCTTCCTGCCGGCTGGCGGCGCTCTGGCGTTCACCAACCTGAGCACCACCACGGGCCTGCCCACCGCGGGTCTCGGCGCTCAGATCATCGGTTCCGCCTCGAACCCCGGCACGCTGCAGCCCTGCGTCGCGGCCGTCGGTTCGATCGCTCCGGTCAACTCGTATGCCTGCGTCACCCGTAACAACGGTCGCTCGCCGGATCCGGAAGCCGTCGCCGCCAAGAACCTGGGTTCGACCTATCAGGACGAATACATCCTGGGTTACGAGCACCGCTTCGGCCCGCTGTGGCGCGCTGGCGTCAACCTGACCTACCGCACCCTGGGCCGCGTGTCGGAAGACGCCCTGCTCGACTACGGCATCCAAAACTGGTGCTTGGCCAACGGTTATCCGTCGGTCCGCGGCGCCAGCGGCGCCGGCGGTACGGGCTGCGCCGCCATCTGGGGTGGTGAGCACCAGTACCTGATCATCAACCCGGGCAAGGACGCTGTGATCACCCTCAGCGACCCGCTGCCGGGCGAGACCCAGATCCGCACCATCACCGTCACGGCCGCCCAACTGGGCTTCCCGAAGGTGAAGCGCGAATACCTCGGCCTCGAGTTCAACTTCGAGCGTTCGTTCGATGGCAAGTGGGGCCTGCAAGGGTCGTACGTCGTCTCGGAATCGAAGGGTAACTTCGAAGGTCAGGCGCGTTCGGACAACGGCCAAGCCGACGCCGGCATCACCGTCGACTTCGACCACCTGGCGTTCGTCCCCGGTTCGTACGGCCTGCTGCCGAACCACCGTGGTCACCAGCTGAAGCTGTTCGGTTCGTATGCTCTGACCGACAACCTGCTGTTCGGTGGCAACCTGTCGGTGATCTCGCCGCGTAAGTACGGCTGCATCGGCTTCGCGCCGGACGGCTCGGCTCCGGACTCGCAAGTGGCTAACTCGAGCTACGGTGCGGCTTCGCGCTACTGCGGCAGCAAGCTCGTGAACCGCGGTACGGCCTTCGACAGCGATTGGGTCACGCGTTTCGACGCTTCGGTGCGCTACACCGTGCCGTCGAAGTTCGTCCCGGGCCTGCCGATGATCGGCTCGGATGACAGCTCGCTGGTCCTGCGCGCCGACATCTTCAACGTCTTCAACCTGAAGGGCGTGTCGGAGCGTAACGAGTTCGGGGAAAGCGCCCTGAACACGGCTCGTTTGGACTACATGGCTCCGACGACCTACCAGACGCCGCGGTCGATCCGCTTCGGCTTCGATCTGCAGTTCTAATCCGCTCCAGCGGAAGCGAACGGAAGGCGGCGGGCTCGCAAGAGCCCGCCGTTTTTCTTTGCGCGTTGATCAGCGAGGCGATGGCCGGCCACGTCCTTGCGCAGAGGCGTAGGCGCAAGCCAGGAGAAGAGCTGGCTGGGTTCCTGCGTCATCTGAAGCCTGGCGAGGCGCACTACACCCCGCGCCTTCGCGCGGGGGCTGAACGGGGCGGGGAGGGGCAGGGGCCGCTCATCCGAACACGACTGCCTCACGCACACGAAAAAGCCGCCCGACGGACGCCGGGCGGCTTTCTGTGGTCTTGGGCTGTGGAGCGCTCTACCGCACCGGCGTATCGGCCAGGACCGCGGCGCCGCCGGGCGCAGCGCGCAGGCGGGCCTTGGCCATCTCGTCGAGGATCGCCTGCGAGCGCGGATCGCCCATCACCCAGGCCGCAGCGGCCAAGGTGCGGGCCGAGGTCTCGCTGACCCCCAGAAACTGCTCGAAGGCCTCGAACGGCGACTTGGCGCCGTCCATGCGCTTGAGGCGCACGTCGTCCTTCAGCTTGGCCAGGGCGCGGGCCTTGTCGACGGCGTCATAGAAGCCGCCCAACTCGTCCACGAGGCCGATCTGCTTGGCCTGCTCGCCGGTCCAGACGCGGCCCTTGGCGATCTCGCGCACACGGGCCGGCGGCAGCTTGCGGCCCTCGGCCACGCGATTGATGAAGCCGGCATAGATATGGTCCATCCAGCCGGCGAACTTGGCGCGCTGTTCGGGCGTGAAGCCCTGACCGGCGGCGAAGGCTTCCGAGTAGTCGCCGCCGACGTGCAGCGGCCGGCTGTCGACGCCGAACCGGGCGAGAGCGTCGCCGACAGCGAACTTGCCGCCGTAGACGCCGATGGAGCCCGTCAGGGTGGAGGGCTGGGCGACGATCGAGTCGGCCGCACTGCTGATCCAGTAGCCGCCCGAGGCCGCATAGGTCCCCATGCTGACGACGACGGGCTTACCGGCCGCCTTGGCCGCCTTGACGGCCGCCAGGATCTGCTCGGAGGCTGTGTCGGAGCCGCCGGGCGAGGAGACGCGAAAGACGATCGCCTTGACGTCCTTGTCCTCGGTCGCGTCGCGGAAGGCCTTGGCCACGTCGTCGGAATAGACGTTGCTGTCGCCGCCGAACGGCGAGCCGCCGCCGCCTGCGCCCGTGACGATCGCGCCCTCGGCCCCGATCACTGCGATGGCAGGGCCCGTCTTGACGGTCGGCGGCTTGGACCGCGAGGCGTAGTCGCCGAAGTCGATCAGCTTGGCGTTCTTGCCGGCCTTTTCCAGCGCCAGGGCCTGGATGTCGCTGACCTGGCCAACCTTGTCGATCAAGCCCTTCTCCACGGCCTCCTCGGCGCTGTAGGGGCCGCTCTCGAGGGTCTTGATCAGTTGGGCGGGCTCGCGCTTGCGATCGATCGCCGCGTGAGTCAGGGCCGAGCCGTAGACCGAGCCCATCCAGGACAGCGTCGATTCCCGGTGGGCCGGGGTGTAGTCGCTGTAGAGATAGGGGTTTACGGCGTTCTTGTACTCGTAGCGCTGCTCGTAGTCGGCCTTGACGCCGTACTTGTCGAAGAAGCGCTTGAAGAACATCGACTCCGACGACACGCCGACGGCCTGGAAGCTGGAATCAGGCTGCATCCAGAATTCGCTGGCGGCCGCGCCGACCATGTAGGTCGAGGTGATCATGCCGGAGGGATAGAGCCCCTGGCTGTGAGCATAGACGGGCTTCTTGCCCGTCTCGCGGAAATGCTTGAGGGCCAGGCGCAGCTCGTCGGCGGCGGCCGGCGCCAGGCCGCCCTCGGGCAGGCGCACCAGGATCGCCTTGACCTTGTCGTCCTTCTCGGCGCGCCGCATCGTCTCGATGATCGACAGCACCGACGTGCCTCCCGAGCCCAGGGCCGCGAACGGGCTCTTAGGCGCCTGGTCGGTCAGGCCGCTGCGGAGGTCCAGCTGCAGCACCGCCTGGGCGGGAACCGGCGTCGGACGTGTCGCGCCCGCGGCCATCACGATCAGCAGGAAGGGAACCCCGACCACAAACAGCAAGAGGCCGACGAAGACGCCGGCGACGGTCAGGAAGAACTGCTTCATCGGGAAACCCGCTCTCGAAAATTCGCGACAAGCTAAACACGGTTCGCGTTGCGACCAAATGAAGAGCGCGCAATGCGAGAGCGTTCCCTGCAGGCGCAGGCAAGGCGCCGCTTTCGCGACGCCTAAGCTTCTGTTTTCTTGGAAAGTTTCCCGCTTCTGGTTAGCGGGGGAAAATGGTCGGAGTGGCAGGATTTGAACCTGCGACCCCTGCGTCCCGAACGCAGTGCTCTACCAGACTGAGCCACACTCCGACTTGGAGGCCGGCCTTATAGGTGTGGGTTTCAGAGGACGCAAGCGCCTTTTTCGACGTTCGTGCGACAGGCCGAAAAAACTTCTGAAATGGCCTGTTGCATCCATCCGAGTCGTGAGCTATTTCCACCGCCTCGCCGGGCCCCACGGGGTTTAGCCGTTCCTGCTGGGGAATGGTGTAATGGTAACACAGCGGTTTTTGGTACCGTCATTCTAGGTTCGAGTCCTAGTTCCCCAGCCACTTCTCTCCGAATAGTCAGCATTCGAAGCGACCTCACCGGAGGCTTCGCTTGCCTTGCGAGAGGCCTGCGCTTGGCTGTGCTGAGGCCGTCCTCGATCCCGTGAATCTGCCAAGGCTACGGGCGGATTTACCGCGCCTCGCTTCAAGTTGAGTTGTGCAATCGTTTAGTCGACGCATGAGTGTATGGCGGCGTTGGGGTTCAACGCTTGCGTGCTCATCGAATTTCGATTCGCATTGCATCGGTATTGGCGCGCGGGAAGCCTGTTCAGGCGTCAGTCGAGTTCGCAGTTGCGAGATAGAGCGGTGTCGCAACGAGGCCCGCTGAGTCGGCGGTGTCTGAAATCAAGATCATCGTGGCTATAGTTGACGGGAAATTTGCCTCGTTGATCGATCTCAATGACAGTCAATTGTTACGATATGTCACGAACTTGGAGAGTTTCTGCCATCGCACTACTTGTTTTTCTGATGAGAGGGTGTAACTCCGGACGAATAGGGGAATGGAGTTGTGATCGTGGAAGACAAAGCGACCCTGATCGAGCTTACGGCTGAAATCGTCGCCAATTATGTGGCCAACAATTCTACGCCGGTGTCGGACCTGCCTGCGCTGATCCGCGCGACGCACGATGCTCTGGCCAATATCGGCGCCCCGCCCGCGCCGACCGTCGAGGCGGTCAGCAAGGCGACGCCGGCTCAGATCCGCAAGAGCATCACGCCCGAAGCCCTGATCAGCTTCGAGGACGGCAAGCCCTACAAGACGCTGAAGCGCCACCTGACCACGCACGGCATGACCGTGGCCGAGTACAAGGCCAAGTGGGGCCTGCCCAACGACTATCCGACCACGGCGCCCGCCTACAGCGAGGCCCGGTCGCAAATGGCCAAGGCCCTCGGCCTGGGCCAGGGCGGCCGCAAGACCAAGGCGCCGCGCGGTCGCAAGGGTTGATCGTTCGATCAATCTCTTGAGAACACGAGAAAGGGGACGCTCTAGGGGCGTCCCCTTTTTTTGTCTGTGGATCAGGTTTGTCGGCGGATCAGGCCGCGCCGGCCTGGTCTTCGGCGGGGCTTTCCTCGACCGCCAGCACCCTGGCGAGGGTCTCGACCAGGCGAGGCACCTCCACAGGCTTGGCGACCAGGGCGTCCATGCCGGCGTCGACATAGAGCTTGCGCTCATGGCTCAGCACGCTGGCGGTGACGGCGATGATCGGGGTGCGAGGGCGTCCGGTCTGGCGCTCGCGCTCTCGGATGATGCGGCTGGCCTGAACGCCGTCCATGACGGGCATGTGGATGTCCATCAGGATCGCGTCCCAATGGCGGCGCTCCCACATGGCGACGGCGTCATGGCCGTCGACCGCGAACTGGCCGACCACGCCCAAATGGCCCAGCAGGGTCAGCAGGACGGCGCGGTTGGTCTGATTGTCGTCCACCACCAGGATCTGCGGCGCGCCGGCCTCGCCCAGGTCGGGGGCGGCGATCTCCGGCTGCGGGGTATCGGTCGACGCGACGCGGGGCAGCGGCAGGCTGACGGTGAAGCGTGCGCCGCCTTCCTGGGGCGCGGAAAAGGCGATCGCGCCGCCCATCAGCTCGGTCAGGGTCTTGCAGATCGCCAGGCCCAGGCCTGAACCCCCGGCCTGGCGGGTGCTGGAGCTGTCCAGCTGGGCGAACTTGGTGAACAGGCGCTCGCGCTGATTTTCCGGGATGCCGGCGCCGGTGTCGGTCACATGCGCGGTCAGGCTGGTTGCGTCGCCCTCGACCAGGACATGGACCCCGCCGAAGCTGGTGAACTTCACGGCGTTGGAGATCAGGTTCGACAGCACTTGGCGCAGGCGCTCGGCGTCGCCCAGCCGCCAGCCTTGGGCCTCGGGAGCGACGTCCAGGCTGAAGCTCAGGTCCTTGTCGCGCGCCAGGCCGTCATAGAGCTGGCGCAGCGCGTCGAGCTGGGCGCACAGGTCGAACGGCTCGGAAACGATCTCGACCTTGCCGGCTTCGATCTTGGAGATGTCCAGGATGGCGTTGATCACGCTGAGCAGCGACTTGCCCGAGGCGGTGATGGTGTCGAGGCGCAGGCGCTGGTCGGAGGCCAGTTCGCCTGAGGCCATGATCTGGGCCATGCCCAGCACGCCGTTCAGCGGCGTGCGAATCTCGTGGCTCATGGTGGCCAGGAACTCGGTCTTGGCGCGGTTGGCGGTCTCGGCCGCCAGGGCCAGCTCCTGAGCCTCGGCCTGCAGGCGGCGGTTGTTGGTCAGTTCGCGCTGCAGGTCCTCGGTCAGGGCCTCGCTGGCCAGGCGCGCGCGCACCTCGCGGCCGACGACGCCGCGCATCAGGCTGGACATGCCGACGGCCGCGAAGGCGCCGGCCAGGCCGATGAACATGTATTGGCCCACGGCGTCGCCCGGGGCGTGACGGCACATCCAGACCAGACTGGCGGTCGCCGCGGCGACGCTGACCATGGCGACGCGGCGCGTGGGGGCCGAGGTCGCGAACACCAGGGCCATCAGCACGAAATAGACCAGCTTGGCCGGTTCGAAATGCAGCAGCTGATAGGCCAGGGTGTTGCCCAGGAAGAGGGCGTTCATGCCCAGGACCAGCAGCTCCAGCCCAGGACCCGCCAGCTTGCCCCGGCCCAGCGCGAACCAGCTGGCGAAGGCGTAGAGCGCCGAGATCGCCGACAGGCCTTCCAGCACGGCAAACGCTGCGCCGGTCTCGTAGTAGGGGTGGGACAGGCTGATCAGGGCGTAGTAAATCGCCGCGGCGATCAGGTAGCCGCGCGCGATCGGCACATAAGCGCGCATCAGCGCAACCTGCGCCGGCCGCGTTTCTTCTGTCCGCGAAGTCGCCAAACCTGTTCCCCGACTGATCTCGGGGCGAGGTCTAGACCCTACAGGTTAAACTTTGCTTGGAACGCCGGTATCTCAAACGCCGCTGAGCGACATCCCCGGGGCGTCGGGCGCGGTTTCACTCCCGCCGTTCAGCGAGCGCTGCATCCAGACCAGATCCACCCAGCGGCCGAACTTGTAGCCCATGGCCGGGAAAACGCCTTGCTTTTCAAAGCCCATGGCGGCGTGCAGGCCGATCGAAGCGGCGTTTTCGCTGTCGCCGATCACCGCGCACATTTGTCGCAGGCCCAAAGCTTCGCAAGACTGGATCAGGGCCGCCAGCAGCGCCTTGCCGACGCCCTTGCCCACGGCGTTGGGCGAGACGTAGACGCTGTCCTCGACCGTGTAGCGATAGGCCGCGCGCAGGCGGAACGGGCCAGCGTAGCAGTAGCCCAGAATCTCTCCGTCCAGTTCGGCGACGAGGTAGGGCAGGCCGCGGTCCAGGAACGCCGCCCGGCGACGGGCCATCTCGGCCTCGTCGGGCGGGATCTCTTCGAACGTGCCGAAGCCGTTCAGGACGTTCCAGGCATAGACGGCGGTGATCGCCGGTACGTCGGCGTCGGCTGACGCCCTGATCACTAAGCTCACGCCTTGGTCCAACCCTTGTCGACCGCCCAGACGGCGAAGGCGTAGTCCAGGGCGATCTCCTTCAGGAAGTCGAAGCGCCCCGACGCGCCGCCGTGGCCGGCGTCCATGTTGATCTTCAGGAGCACCGGATTGCCGCTGGTGGTGGCCGGCCGCAGCTTGGCGACCCACTTCTCGGGCTCCCAGTAGGTGACGCGCGGGTCCGACAGGCCGCCAGTGGCCAGCACGGCCGGATAGGGCTTGGCTGTCACGTTGTCGTAAGGCGAGTAGCTGGCGATGTAGTCGTAGGCCGCCTTGTCCTCCAGTGGATTGCCCCATTCGGGCCATTCCGGCGGGGTGAGCGGCAGGGTGGTGTCGCTCATGGTGTTGACCACGTCGACGAACGGCACGGCGGCGATGATCCCGGCGAACAGGTCCGGCCGCATGTTGGTGATCGCGCCCATCAGCAGGCCGCCGGCCGAGCCGCCATAGGCGACCGTGTTGGCCGGCTTGCCGTAGCCGGCCCCGTGCAGGTGTTCGGCGCAGGCGATGAAGTCGGTGAAGGTGTTCTTCTTCTTGAACTTCTTGCCGTCCAGGAACCAGCCCCAGCCCTTCTCGGAACCGCCGCGCGGGCAGGCCGTGGCCCAGATCCAGCCGCGATCAACCAGGGACAGGTTCCGGATCGAGAAGCTGGGCTCCATGGCGATGCCGTAGCTGCCGTAGCCGTACAGCAGCAGCGGGGCCGTGCCGTCCAGCTTGGTCCCCTTCTTCATCAGGATGAAGATCGGCACGTCGGTCCCGTCGCTGGCCTTGGCGTTCAGGCGGCGGGTTTCGTACTGGGCGGGATCGTGGCCCGAGGGGATCTCCTGCGTCTTGCGCAGGGTTCGGGTTCGGGCGGCCATGTCGTAGTCGAACCACTGCCGGGGCGTGGTCATCGAATTGTAGACGAAGCGCAGGGTGTCGGTGTCGTATTCGTAGCCGCCTTCCAGCGACAGGGCGTAGGCCTGCTCGTCGAAGGCGATGGCGTGTTCGGCGCCGTCCGCGGCGGTGACGGTGACGCGGTTCAGCGCGTCGACCTTCTCCAGGCGCACGAACCATTTCTTGAAGGCCATGGTCCCGGAGATCAGGCGGCCCGGCTTGTGGGCGACCCAGTCCTTCCAGTTGGCCTTGGCGGTGGCGGTCTCAGGCGCCGTGACCAGCTTCCAGTCCACAGCGCCGTCAGCGTTGGTGCGGATCACGAAGTGGTCGTTCCAGTGCTCCACCTCGTAGCGCACGCCCACTTCGCGCGGCTGGAAGACCGCCGGCGTCGCGGTCGGCGTCGCGGCCGGGATGATCAGCGCCTCGCTGGTCTCCTGGTTGCCGCACGAGATGACGACGAACTTGTCCGAGCTGGTGACGCCGACGCCGATGAAGAAGCCTTCGTCCGGCTCGTCATAGATCAGCACGTCGTCCTTGGCCGAACCCTTGGCCGGGCGACGATAGATCTTGGCCGGGCGGCCGTTGTCGTCGCGGAACGTCCAGAACAGCCACTGGCTGTCGGGCGAGAAGCAGAAGTCGCCGGTAGAGCTTTCCACCGGGCTTTCCAGGACCGCGCCGCTGGCCAGATCCTTGACGTGGACGCGGTAGACTTCCGAACCCTGCTCGTCGACGGCATAGGCGTAGAGCTTGTGGTCGGGCGAGTGGCCGGCTGCGCCGACCTGGTAGAAGGCCTTGCCCTTCGACTCTTTCTCTTCGTCCAGCAGCACCGTCTCGGCGCCGCCGCCCATTCCTGTCTTTTGGGCAGGCTTTCGGGCATGGATCGGGTGCTGCGCGCCCTTGTCGTAGCGGGTGTAGTACTCGAACGCGCCGTCAGGCGCCGGCACGGAGGCGTCGTCCTCTTTGATCCGCCCCTTCATTTCTGCAAACATTTTGGCCTGCAGGTCCTCGGTCGAGGCCAGCATCGCCTTGGTGTAGGCATTCTCCTCGGTCAGGTGCGCCTTGATGTCGGCCTTGATCAGGCTGGGGTCGCGCAGGACCTTTTGCCAGTTGTCGTCTTTCATCCAGGCATAGTCGTCGACGCGCGTGCGGCCCAACTGCTCGATGGTCTTGGGGACTTTCTTGGCGACCGGCGGCTTGGGGCGTGCGGCGTCTGAGGACATGGGAAATCCGAAAGCTGTTCCAGAGAGGACTGTGGAGGCAGACGTAAGCGTCGCGGCGGCGCTCGTCATCATTTGGCGGCGGTTCATGCGCAAATTTCCCCCGATCGGACACAACGCGCGACTGCGTCAGAACGACAACTTGCGGCGAGAGAATCCTGTGGTCAAACTCTCCCAAGCGTCGGGTTCGTAGTTCTCCAGTAAGCGTAACAAGGGGGCGACATGGTTTGGGATTTGTCCGTCGACTTGATCAAGGCGACGGTCCAGCTCGAGCAGCCGTTGGGCGATGGTTCGCGCACGGTCGGCACGGGTTTTCTGATTTCCGATCCGACCCCGGACGGCAAGCCGCGCACCATTCTGGTCACCGCCGCCCACGTCTTCGAGAAAATGCCGTCGATGTCGGCTCGGATCGGCTACCGCGTGCAGGGCTCGGAAGGCGCTTGGCGCTATGACCCTGAGACCTTGAAGATCCGCGACGGCGACCATCCGCTGTGGGTCAAGCACCCGACCCGCGACGTCGCGGTCATGGTGGTCGAGGCGCCGGCCGAGTTCGTCAAGGCGGCGATCCCGATCAACTATCTGGCCCAGGACGACACCTTCAACCAGTACAACCTGGGTCCGGGCGACGAGATGATGGCCCTGGGCTTCCCGCGGGGCCTGGCCGCCAATCCGGCCGGCTTCCCGATCCTGCGTTCCGGCCGCGTGGCCAGCTATCCCCTGGCTCCGGCGACCAGCTTCCCCACCTTCCTGATGGACTTCGCGGTGTTCCCCGGCAATTCCGGCGGCCCTGTATTCATGGCCCAGGGCGCGCGCCGACGGCCGGGCGGCAGCGAGAGCCAGGAAGTCCAGTTCGTGGCCGGCCTCTTGACCCAGCAGGTCGAGCTGTCGGGTGAACGGCTGGAGATCGGCATCGTCACCCACGCCAAGTTCATCCGCGAGGCTCTGGCCATTCTCGACAAGATCCCGGGCGCGACCATCACCCAGGCGCGGGCCGCCAAGCCCGAGCCCGTCATGCCGGGCGCGACCCCGGCGGCGGCGGTCTCGGCCCTGGCGATGGGTGCGTCACACTAAGCTCTGCCGGAGGAACAAGTTTCCGGCCAGGCCCGTTCTTTCTGCAACGCAACATCGCGCAGCAAACAGGAGCGAGAGCCATGAGCACCAATCGTGTGGAAGGCGCTATCGACAAGGGCATCGGCGCAGTCAAGGAAGCCGCTGGCAAGGCCACGGGCAACGAACGCCTCGAAGCCGAAGGCGCCGTCCAGAAGGCCAAGGGCGACGTTCAGAACAAGGTCGGCAAGGCCCAGGACAAGATCGGCGACGCGATCAAACACTGAACGCCCAGTTACGACTAACGGAGCGGCCGCCGGAGTGATCTGGCGGCCGTTTTGCTGTTCAGCGTCTACTTGACGATCCCGTCCACGGTCTGCCGCGTCACGGCGTGATAGAGCGGTCGGGTCTTGGCGTAGAGGCGCTTGGCGATCGGCTGGCCCCAGTCGCCCTGCGCCATCAGGTCCTTGAACAGCGGCGCGACAAACTTGCGGCGGCCTTGGTCGGTGAGGAAGGCCTCCAGCGAAGGCGTGGCCGGCGCGTAGCGATTGGCGACGGCCAGCTCCAGCCAGACGAAGCGGATCTCGCTGTTGCCCTGGGCCGAGAGGCCGAAGGCTTTGTCCAGGGTCGCCAGGCGCTCCACCGGCAGAGCGCGCGGCAGGCTGGCGATGAAGCGGGTGCGCTCGGGCGTGCTCCAGGCTTTCCATCGGGCGAGCGGAGCGCCCCCGCCCTTGGCGTAGACAGCAGCCAGGGCGTCCACGGCCGGGAAGGCGGCCGACTGGATATGCACGGCGTTGTTCGGCAGCCCGACCTCATAGACCCATCGGTCGATGCCAATCGCCGCTTCCAGCTTGGTGTCGCCCTTGATCAGGTTCTGGCGCAGGTCGGCGACAAAGCCGGCCGTGGTCTGGCTCTGGAAGGCGTGGCGGGCGAAATAGGCTTTCAGGTAGGCGTCCCAGGCCGGGCGGCCGACGGCCTTCTCGATGGTGCGCAGGAAGGTTGCGCCCTTCTGATAGGCGATGTCGGTCATGCCGTCGTCGGGATCGCGGCCGGTCAGGTCCAGATGCAGGCGGGTATCGGCGCCGGTCAGGCCGCCGGCGTCCTTGATCGCCGCCTGCAGGTCGCTCCAGCCCAGGTCGGCCAGCATGTCGGCGCGCGGCTTGCCGTACAGCCGCTCCATGATCCGGTTCTCGAAATAGTCGGTGAAGCCCTCGTTCAGCCAGAAGTCCGACCATGTGGCGTTGTTCACGAGGTTGCCCGACCACGAATGCGCCAGTTCGTGCGCCACCAGGCTGACCAGCGAGCGGTCGCCGGCGATGATGGTCGGGGTGGCGAAGGTCAGGCGGGGGTTTTCCATGCCGCCGAACGGGAACGACGGCGGCAGCACCAGCAGATCGTAGCGGCCCCAGGCGTAGGGGCCGTACAGGCCCTCGGCGGCCTCGACCATCTTCTCGACATCGACCAGCTCATTGGCCGTCTTCTTCATCACCGACGGCTCGGTATAGACGCCGGTGCGCTTGCCCAGCGGCGTGAACGTCAGGTCGCCGATCGCGATGGCGATCAGGTACGAGGCGACCGGCTTGTCCATCTTGAAGCGATAGGCGCGGCCGCCGCCTGCGACAGGCTCGCCGTCGGGCGTCAGCATCTCTGCGCTCATCACCGCCTTGAGGCCGGCGGGCGCGACGATGCGGGCGGTCCAGGTTTGGCGGATGCCGGGGCTGTCCTGCGTGGGGATCCAGGTGCGGTTCAGGATCGCCTCGCCCTGGCTGAACAGATAGGGACTCTTCTTGCCGGCGGTCTGGGCCGGCGTCAGCCACTGCAAGGCCGCCCCGTCAGGCGCGCTGTCGTAGGACACAACGATGCGGCCCGCGCCATTCAAGGTGATGGTCAGGGGCGCGCCCAGGATCGGGTCGGCTTTGCCCAGGATGTAGGGCAGGGCGGTTCCCTTGGCGTCCGTGACGCCGTGGATGATCAGGCCCTTGGTGTCGAGGACGACGGCCTTGGCGTCCGATGCGGCGGCGATGTCGAGGGCGGCCGTGCCGGTCATCTTCCGGTTGGCGAAATCCGCCGTCAGGTCCAGGTCGACATGCGTGACCCGCGCCACCAGCGGCTGGGCGTAGGAGTGGATGTCGCGCGCCTCGGGCGTGGCCAGGATCGCCGGAACCGGCGGGGTCTGGGCCAGCGCCGGCAAGGCGGCGCCGCAGAGCAGAAGCGACAGCAGGACGGCGCGGCCGCGGGCTTGGAAGGTCATGGGTCATCCCTGTGCGAGGGCCTGGCAAGGGGATGACTCATGCGCCCTTCGGCCGCTAGGCGTCCACCTCTTCATAGGTTGCCGCGTAGTCGACCGGGAAGTTCACCGAGCGGGCAATGAAGCAGACCTTGTGGATCTCGTGGTGGATGGCGTTGGCCTTGGCCAGGTCCGCGCCGCGTTCGACGGCGATGTGCGGCTTCAGGGTCGCGCGAATGAACCGGCCGGCGCCGTCGGGCGTGCTTTCGCCCACCCCGATCGGCTGGTCGCGATAGCCGCGCACCACGATCCCGGCGACCGAGGCCAGATGCAGGTACCACAGCATGTGGCAGGCGCTCAGCGACGAGATCAGCAGGTCTTCGGGATTGTGCAGCGTCGGGTCGCCGCCCAGCAGCGGATCGTTGGAGCAGGGCACCGGCGGCTTGCCCGGCGTGGCGATGGTCCAGGTGCGGTCATAGCCGCGATAGGTGCGCGTGCCGTCGCCACGATCGCCGGTCCACTCGACCAGGCTGGTGTAGTCGTGCTGCTTGGCCATGGTTCAACGCTCCTCTGGTGGTACGCCCTTCAGCCGCGCGGTCATGGCGGCGATCTCGTCCCGACTCCAACGGCTGTGTTTGCGCGTGGCGCCCGCTGGATGGAAGCCCAGGCCCAGTGAAATGTCCGGATGGCGATAGGCGCCGCGCGGCCGGATCGGGCGCCGCGTCAGCCCACCGCCACAGGTGGCGCAGACGTTCTCCAGCACCGTGTCGGCGCAATCCGCGCAATAGGTGCACTCGTAGCTGCAGATGCGCGCGTTCGTGGCGTCGGGCGCCAGGTCAACGTCGCACAGTTCGCAGTTGGGACGCAGTTCGAGCATGCAAAACCCCTGGCGGTAGGCCCGCTCGCTAGCGCGAACGGCCGCCAGGGGAAATGACAGCTATCCCTCGATTTCAGCCGGGGTGGGATCAGGCTCCGTAGATCACCGAGATCGTCTCGGCCACGCAGGCCGGACGTTCCTCGCCCTCGATCTCGATGGTGCACTCGTTCTTCATCTGCAGGCCGCCCGACTTGGGCTCGGCGGAGAGCAGCTTCTGGCGCATGCGCACGCGCTTGCCGACCCGGACCATGCCGGTGAAGCGGACCTTGTCGCAGCCGTAGTTGATGCCGCGCGTGACGCCGGTGACGCGCAGGATGTCGGCTCCCAGCATCGGGATCAGCGACAGGGTCAGATAGCCGTGGGCGATCGGGCCGCCGATCTCCTTGGTGGCGCGCTCGACGTCGACGTGGATCCACTGGTGGTCGCCGGTGGCCTCGGCGAACTGGTTCACGCGCTCCTGGCTCACCTCGACCCAATCGGACACGCCGATTTCCTGGCCGACCAGCGACGCGACGTCGGCATACGCGACTTCCTTCATGATGCTTCTCTCCCTCGAACAGTTGTTTGGATAGAGACCAGCCCAGGCGAGGAAGGTCAACCGGGGACGGCGTGTCTAAACGATCCGGCTCTCGTCCTTGCCCCAGTAGGCGTCCCGGATCAGCCGCTTGTAGAGCTTGCCGGTCGGGTGGCGCGGCAGCTCGGCCATGAAGTCGATGCGGCGGGGCGACTTGACGTGGCTGAGATTGGCGCGGGCGAAGGCCATCAGTTCGGCGGCCAGTTCGTCGTGATCGCCAGTCCAGGCCAGGGGCTGGATCACCGCCACGACCTGCTCGCCCATCTCCTCGTGCGGGGCGCCGACCACGGCGGCGTCGGCGACCTTGGGGTGGGTGATCAGCAGGTTTTCGATCTCCTGCGGATAGATGTTCACCCCGCCGGAGATGATCATGAAGCTCTTGCGGTCGGTCAGGTAGAGGTAGCCCTCTTCGTCGATCCAGCCCACGTCGCCCAGCGTCGTCCAGCCATGCTGGTTGTAGCTCTCGGCGGTCTTGTCCGGGGCGTTGTGATAGTTCACCGCCGGACCGTTGGCGAAGTAGACGGCGCCTTCGGTGCGCGGGGGCAGGGCGTTGCCGTCCTCGTCGCAGATGCGCAGTTCGCCCAGCACCGCCTGGCCGACGCTGCCCTTGTGGGCCAACCAGTTCTCGGAATTGATCCAGCAGAAACCGTTGCCCTCGGTGCCGGCATAGTACTCGTAGATCACCGGGCCCCACCAGGCGATCATCTGTTCCTTGACCGGGACGGGGCAGGGCGCGGCGGCGTGGACCGCCGACTTCATCGACGAGACGTCGTATTTCGCCCGGACTTCCTCAGGCAGTTTCAGCATCCGCACGAAGTGGGTCGGGACGAACTGGCCACGGTCGATTTTGTATTTCTCGATCAGCGCCAGGGCGGCTTCCGGATCGAATTTCTCCATCACGATCACCGTGCCGCCCAGCTTGTGGACGGTCATGCACCAACGCAGCGGGGCGGCGTGATAGAGCGGGGCCGGCGAGAGATAGACGCTGTCGCCCGAGAAGCCGAACAGGCCTTGGGCCATCATCTGCAAGGCGTGCGGAGCGTCGATCGGGCCGCCGCTCAGGGCCGGCTTGACCCCTTTGGGGCGGCCGGTGGTGCCCGACGAATAGAGCATGTCCGAGCCGGCCGTCTCGTCGGCCACCGGCGTGGTCGGGCAGCCGGCGCGGGCCTCCTCGAAGCCGGCATAGGCGCCGTGCGGGCCGCCGACGGCGAACAGGCGAAGGTCCGGAGCCAGGGCGGCGATCTCGTCGATCAGCGGATCCATGGCGGTGGAGGTGATGAACACCTTGGCCCCGCAATCCTGCAGGATGTACTCGGTCTCGCCGGCCGTCAGCTTGGTCGAGACGCAGACGAAATAGAGCCCCGCGCGCTGGGCCGCCCAGGCGACCTCGAAGAAGCGGGCGTTGTTCTCCATCAAGATGGCGATCACGTCGCCGGTCACCAGGCCCAGCGACCGGAAGAGGTGCGCCCCTTGGTTCGAGCGCTGGTCCAGCTGGGCGTAGGTCACGACCTCGCCGGAGCCTGCCATGATGTAGGCCGGCTTGTCGCCCTGGCTCTGGGCGTGGAGGTAGGGGTGCATTTCGATACCTCTCTGGCTTAGGCCGCGACCGGCGCGCGGGCGGCTTCGCGGATCATGTCGCTGGCCTTCTCGGCGATCATGATCGTGGGGGCGTTGGTGTTGCCGGAGACGAGGCGCGGCATGACCGAGGCGTCGACGACGCGTAAGGCTTCCAGGCCCTTCACGCGCAGCTGGGCGTCGACCACGGCCATCGGTCCCTGGCCTATCTGGCAGGTGCCGACCGGGTGATAGATGGTCGAGCCGCTGAGACGGGCGAAGTCCAGCAGCTGCTCGTCGGTGCGGACCTCACCGCCCGGATTCATCTCGCTGTCGATATAGGGCGCCAAGGCCGGGGCCTCGCCGATCTTGCGGCCCCACTTCAGGCCCGCCACCGCCACCTCCTGGTCCAGCGGATCGGCCAGGTAGTTGGCGAAGATGGCCGGATAGGTCGACGGATCGGCCGACTTGATACGCACGTGGCCGCGGCTCTCGGGGCGCAGCTGGCACGGGGCGATGGTCAGGCCAGGCGCGCCCTCCAGCTCCATCTTCTGCTCGTTGACCAGCTTCTCCAGGTCCATGGTCGCCGGCAGGATGTGGAATTGGATGTCCGGCCCCGCGAGATCCGGACGCGACTTACAAAAGGCGGCGATGTGGGCGGCCGACAGGGTCAGCAGGCCCTTGCGCTGGAAGAGGTAGCGCAGCGCCTCGCCGGCCAGGCGGCCGCCCTTGGACAGCTCGTTGACCGAGACGACGCCGGGCTTGAGCCGATAGCGCACGCTCATCACGTAGTGGTCTTGCAGGTTCTCGCCGACGCCGGGCAGGTCGGCGACGACGGGGATGCCGTGACGCGCCAGAAGCTCGGCCGGGCCGACGCCCGACAGCTGCAGCAGCTGCGGCGAGTTGATCGCTCCGCCGGCCAGGATCACCTCGGCGCGGGCCTTGGCCACGCGCTTGACGCCGTTCTGGGTGAACTCGACGCCGACCGCGCGCTTGCCTTCGAACAGGACCTTGCCGGCTAGTGCGTTGGTCACGACCTGCAGGTTCGGGCGGGTCATGGCCGGGTGCAGATAGGCCACGGCGGCCGAGCAGCGCTGGCCGTTCTTGACCGTCAGCTGGTAGTAGGTCGCGCCTTCCTGGGCCGAGCCGTTGACGTCGTCGTTGCGTGGGATGCCGGCCTGGGCGCAGGCCTCGACAACGGCGTCGGAGATCGGGTTCTTCTCGGTGACGTCCGAGACGTTCAGCGGGCCGCCGGTGGCGTGCCACTCGCAGCCGCCGCGTTCCTGGTGCTCGGCGCGGCGGAAGTAGGGGGCCACGTCGTCCCACGCCCAGCCCTCGCAGCCCAGCTGCCGCCAGCCGTCGTAGTCGGCGTGCTGGCCGCGGATGTAGAGCAGACCGTTGATCGAGGACGAGCCGCCCAGCACCTTGCCGCGCGGCCAGACGTGGGTGCGGCCGCCCGTGCCGGGGTCGGGCTCGGTGGTGTACAGCCAGTTGACCTTGGGATCCTTCAGCGTCGACGAATAGCCGACCGGGATGTGGATCATCATGTTCGAGGCGAACTGGCCAAGGTTCTTGGTCGGCCGGTCGTCGCCGCCGGCCTCCAGCAGCACGACCTTGAACTTTCCGCCCTCGGACAGTCGCGCGGCCAGCACGCAGCCGGCCGAGCCTGCGCCCACGATCACGTAGTCGGCCTCGATGATCCCAGCCATCGTTTCTCTCCCTGTCAGTGTCTGCGTGTGGTCCGCATGATCACCGTTCAGTTGAGAGCATGCGCCCAGCTTCCGCGATCGCGCAAGTTGCCGTCGCGGCGCCGTTGGCGGGGCAGGGGGCTTGTCTATCGTCACGTCAACGAACGACGTTCGTGAAAAGCGTGGGAGGAACGCCATGGACCTGATCAGCCAGACGGTGGTGGACGGCATAGCCGGTCCCGGCGCGCCGCCGACCTATCCGACATTGGGCGATATCGACCTCGCCGACATCTTCCGCTTCACCCAGGGCCAGCCCTGGGCCGACTTCGCGCGAATGCGCCACGACGCACCGGTGATGTGGCACCCCGAGCCGTTCGGCGGGCCGGGCTTCTGGGCTCTGACGCGCTATGAGGATGTCCAGCGGGTCAATGGCGATCCGGAGGCCTTTTCGTCCCAGCGCGGCGGCATCCTGATGTCGATGGGGCCGCCGGACAAGCGCCACGCCCTGCTGTTCCGGGCGTCGATGGATACCATGATCAATCTCGACGCGCCGCATCACCTGCAGCTGCGCCGCGAGCACATGCCCTATTTCACGCCCGGCTATCTGCGCGGTCTGACCGACCGGGTGAAGGGCGAGGTCACGCGGCTGCTGGACGGCATGGAGCCGCAGCTCGCCGGCGGCGCGGCGATCGACATGGTCGAGAACTTCAGCTCGATCCTGCCGCTGTTCACCCTGTGCGAGATCCTGAGTGTGCCGCCGGAGGATCGTCCGCGCTTCCTGAAATGGATGCACTATCTGGAGCGCGCCCAGGACTTGGCGGTGCAGAACGCCGCCGCGCCCGTCGCGCCGACGCTGGAGCTGATGCAGTTCGTCCAGGACTTCAACAACGGCGTCGAGGAGATGTTCGACTACGGCCGAACGATGCTGAAGAAGCGGCGCGAGGATCCGAAGGAAGACCTGATGACCGCGATCGCGCGGGCCCAGGTCGACGGTTCTCTGCTGGCTGACGAATATCTGGACGGCTCGTGGCTGCTGATCGTGTTCGCCGGCAACGACACCACCCGCAACACCCTGTCGGGCGCGATGAAGCTGCTGACGCAGTTCCCGGAGCAGAAGCAACGGCTGATCGCCGATCCGTCGCTGCTGGGCGGGGCGGTCGACGAGTTCATCCGCATGGTCAGCCCGGTCATCTACATGCGCCGCACGGCGACCCGCGACGTCGAGGTCAATGGCCAGCTGATCCGCGAGGGCGAGAAGGCCGTGATGTACTACGGCGCGGCCAACCGCGATCCGGCCATGTTCGAGAATCCCGACCAGCTGGATGTTACCCGCGCCAATGCTGGCAAGCACATCGCCTTCGGCTACGGCCCCCATACCTGCATCGGCAAGCGCGTGGCCCAGATCCAGCTGGAGGAGGCCTATCGGCAGATCCTGGCCCGCTTCCCCGATCTGGCCTGGACCGGCGAGATCGAGATCGCGCCGAACAACTTCGTCCACGCGATCAGCAAGCTGGGGGTGCGGCGGGGGTGAGCGCCCCCTCCGTCGGCTTCGCCGCCACCTCCCCCGCAGGCGGGGGAGGAGAAGCTGCCTCTTCCTCACCCGTGAAACGGGGGAGGTGGCGCGGCGCCGATAGGCGACGTGACGGAGGGGGCGCTAAGTCGTTGCCGCCCGTTCATACGCATGTTTGACTGGCCCTAAAGCCAGGAGAGGAAACGTCCCATGTCGCAACCGACCTTCGAGACCCTGCTGTATGATGTCGAGGACGGGATCGCGACGATCACCCTCAACCGCCCGGACCGGATGAACGCCTTCACCGCCCGGATGATGAAGGACATGATCGAGGTGTTCGACGTCACCGACGCCGACGACGCGGTGAAGGCGGTGATCGTCACGGGCGCGGGCCGCGCGTTCTGCGCTGGGGCTGATCTGGGCGGCGGCGGCGGCACCTTCGACCGCTCCTCGCCCCAGGCCGTAGAGCGTGAAGAGGGCAAGGTCGGCGACGTCTATCGCGACGGCGGCGGCCGCGTGACCCTGCGCATGTACGACAGCCTGAAGCCCATCATCGGCGCGATCAACGGCGCAGCCGTGGGCGTGGGCGTGACCATGCAGCTGCCGATGGACATCCGCATGGCCTCGACGGCCGCCAAGTTCGGCTTCGTCTTTGCGCGTCGGGGCATCAATCCCGAGGCCGCGTCCAGCTGGTTCCTGCCGCGCTTGGTCGGCCTGCAGACGGCGCTGGAGTGGTGCTACACCGGCCGGGTGTTCGACGCCCAGGAGGCGCTGGATCGGGGCCTCGTCCGCTCGCTGCACGCGCCGGAAGACCTGCTGCCCGCCGCCCGCGCCCTGGCCCGCGAGATCGCCGACAACACCGCCCCGGTCTCGGTGGCCATCACTCGCCAGCTGCTGTGGCGCATGGCGGGCGCGGCCCATCCGATGGACGCCCACATGGCCGACAGCCGGGCCATTCAGTCGCGCGGCGCGTCGGGCGACGCCAAGGAGGGCGTCACCTCGTTCCTGGAGAAGCGCGCGCCGATTTATCCGAACAAGGTCTCGGCCGACCTTCCGGACATCTGGCCCGAGTGGAAGGAGCCGGAGTTCCGCTGAGGCGAACACTGCGCGGGGGCGCTTTGTCGCGTTCCCGCTCACGGCCCGTTAATCACGATCTGCTCTCTTCCGACGCATGAGCGATCCCGGCCTGACATCGTCGTTCGAAGAGGCCGCCAAGCCCGCGCCGCGCTCACGCACGACCCTGCTCAAGCGCCTGGCCGACGTGGTCTGCCTGCCGACCAGCCGCATCAACGCTTTCGAGCGGTCGATGACCGCCGACCTGCTGGTCGAGATGCTGCGCGACGCCAATGTCACCGAGCGCGAAAAGGTCGCCCGTCGCCTGGCCATGCTCAACGAAATGCCCGGGGTGCTGGTGCGTCTGCTGCTGCGCGACGAGCTGCCGGTGGCCCGTTGTCTGCTGGTCGACGCCGAGAAGCTGTCGGACGCCGACCTGATCAGCTGCCTCTACAACGCTTCGATGGAGCACCGCCGGCTGATCGCCCAGCGACGCGGCGTCAGCGAGGTCGTGGCCGACGCCCTGATCGACATGGCCGAGGCGCCGGTCATCGAGACCCTGCTGCGCAACGAACTGGTCAAGATCAGCCACCAGGGCGTCGAGAACGTCGTCGCCGCCACCCGCGACGCCCAGCACCTGATCCCGCTGCTGCTGCGCAGGGCCGAGCTGCGCCCCAGCCATGCCTATGTCATGTTCTGGTGGGCCGACGCCGAGGCCCGCAAGACCATCCTCCAGCGCTTCGCCGTCTCGCGGGAGATCCTGCAGGACGCCGTCGGCGACGTCTTCGCCCTGGCCTCGGCCGAGGGCTGGCAGGATCCGCTGTCGCGCAAGGCCCTGCAATTCATCGAGCGCCGTCAGCGCAATCGCGCCGCCATCGCCAAGAGCCCGTTCGAGAGCCTGGACGCCGCCGTCGCCGCGGCCGAGGGCGGGGTGACCCGCGAGATCGCCGAAGAGATCTCGTACCTCTCGGGCCTCAAGCCGATGACCGGCGCCAAGATCTTCACCGATCCGGGCGGCGAGCCTCTGGCCATCCTGTGCAAGGCCACCGGCCTGCCGCGCGCTTGCGTGCGCCAGTTGTGGCGTGGCCTGCGCCGGCAGGAGGTCGATCGCAGCGGCGTGATCGACCACGCCCTGGAGCGGGTGCTGACGGTCTACGACACCATCGCCGTCGATCGCGCCCAGACGGTGCTGCGTTACTGGAACTGGTCTCTGACCTCGGCCCTGACCCCCGCGCTGATCAAGGCCATCCGCGAAGGCGACGAGGCGGCGATCGACGAGTACTCGACGCCCCAGCGTGCGGCTATGCTGGCGCTTGCCCGCGACTTCGGGCGATAAATAGGGATATCGCTGATCTTCGAGTTGGTCGGCGGTTTAGGTTCAGGAACTCAACCTCCCTTACTCATCATATGATGGGTTGAGCGTTTGTCGTGAACACTGCACCATTACAGATGATCTCTTGATGCCCGCGTATTGATCGGCGCAGACAATCTTTGTATGCACGCCTCGATTGGTGTCGGAATCAATCCGGATACCCGCAAGATTTTGCGACTGGCGAGGCCTTATGGAAGATCAATCGGATCTCATCGAGATGACGGCGGGTATCGTCTCCGCCTATGTTGGCAACAACGCGGTCTCGACCGCCGACCTGCCGGCCCTGATCAAGCAAGTCCATAGCGCCCTGGCCGCCGTCGGCTCGCCGGTCGCCGAGCCGATCGCGCCGCCGAAGGAGCCCGCGGTTCCGCTGAAGAAGTCGATCACGCCGGACTATCTGATCTGTCTGGAGGACGGCCGGAAGTTCAAGTCGCTGAAGCGCCACCTGCGCACCAAGTACGACATGACCCCCGAAGACTACCGCGCCAAGTGGGGTCTGCCGAAAGATTACCCGATGGTCGCCCCGAACTACGCAGAGGCCCGCTCGAACCTCGCCAAGCAGATGGGCCTGGGCCAGGGCGGACGTAAGCCTGCGCGCAAGGGCAAATAGCCGAGTCTGAACAATAGCTTGGCCGTGTCGCACGGTTCGAGCCGCTAGCGCCCGTCGTCCGAACCCGGACGGCGGGCGTTTCCGTTCTCGGTTGACTCTCCCCGGGAATCTCTCTGTGCGGGCCGTTTTTCGCTGGACGCCGATTCGTTCCTTAAGCGATAGTGAATCGAAGTGATTCCAAAGGCTTGTTAAGGACTCTGAAGATGTCCGCGCAACTGAGCGCATCCGCCACAGCGGCGCGCGCTCACCAGGAGATGTTCGCCTATTGGGCGTCCCTCCGCCGGGGGGCGAGCCTCCCGGCGCGCGTCGACCTGCACCCTTCGAGCATGAAGCGGCTGCTGCCGACGGTGTCGTTGATCGACGTCGTGAACCAGCCGCGCGACTACCGTCTGCGTCTGGCCGGCACGGGTCTCTACGGCGTCTATGGGCGCGAGATCACCGGCCGCATGATCGGCGACGTCTACAACACCGCCGCCTTCGACTACTGGCGCAAGGAGCTGGACAAGGTCGTCGACGAGCGCCGGCCCGGCGTCGGGGTTCACAGCCTGGCCTGGCGCGGCACGCCGCACATGTCGATCCTGTGGCTGCGTCTGCCGCTGGCCAGCAACGGCAAGGACGTCGACATGATCCTGGGCTACGACGCGGTGGTCGGCTCGCAGTCCGAAGGCGTCTCGGGCATCCGCGCGGCTTAAGCGCCGCCCTCTACCCTTCCAGGAACGCTTCCACCTCGCGGCGGCTCGGCATCGAGGGCGCGGCGCCGGCCTTCTGCACCGACAGGGCGGCGGCGGCGTTGGCCATCTCGACCGCTTCGCGCAGGTCCATGTTGGCGGCGAGGGCTGCCGCCAGAGCGCCGCAGAAGCAGTCGCCAGCCCCGACGGTGTCGATCGCCTTGACCTTGCGGCCCTCGACCAGGAAGGCCTCGTCGCGGCGCACGGCGGCCACGCCGGCCGCGCCCAGGGTGACGATGATCGTCTGGTCCGGGCGGCTCATCAGCTTGCGGGCGGCGACCGAGACCTGCTCCAGGCGCACCGGCTCGTGGTCGAGCTTGGCGTAGGTCGCCAGCTCGGTCTGGTTCAGGATCAGGATGTCGGTCAGCGGGAACAGCGCTGCGCCCTGCGGCAGGGCCGGAGCGGTGTTGAGGATGCGTAGCGCCCCCTTGGCCGCGCCCGTGCGGAACAGGGCCTCGATGGCGTGGGCCGGGGTCTCCAGCTGGCAGAGCAGCACGCGCTGGCCCTCCAGCGGCGTGGCCGTGACCTGCTGCGGGGTGACCGTGGCGTTGGCGCCGGCGGTGACCACGATCATGTTCTCGGCGCTGTTGGCGACCCAGACGTGGGCCTGGCCGGTGGGCACGCCCTCAAGTTCGACGACGTCGGCGACCTGCACGCCGTAGCCGGCCAGCTTGGCCTTCAGGCTCTTGCCGCTGTCGTCGCCGCCGACCGCGCCCATCAGGCGGGTGGGCGCGCCCATTCGTGCGGCGGCGACCGCCTGGTTGGCGCCCTTGCCGCCCAGGAACAGCTCCAGGGACAGGCCGGCGACGGTCTCGCCAGGACGTGGCAGGTCATCGACCCGCGCCACAGCGTCCAGATTGATCGAGCCGAGAACGAAAACGGTCATGAGCTTTAGTCTTCTAAGGTCCTGGAGCGGCTAGCCGCCGCCGCCTCCGCGCTGGAAGCTTTCGACGAGGCTGCCGGCGACGAGTCGCCATCCGTCCACTAGCACGAAGAAGATCAGCTTGAATGGCAAGCTGATGGTGGCGGGCGGCAGCATCATCATGCCCATGCTCATCAGCACGCTGGCCACGACGAGGTCGATGACCAGGAACGGGATGAACAGCAGGAAGCCGATCGAGAAGGCGCGCTTCAGCTCCGAGATCATGAAGGCCGGGGTGACCACCTGCAGCGGCAGCTCCTGGGCGTTCTGGGTGCGGGGCGTCTTGGACAGGCGTACGAACAGGGCCAGGTCGTCGCGCCCCACCTGGCTGAGCATGAACTGCTTGACCGGGCCGCCGGCGGCGTCGATCGCGGCGGGCAGCTCCATCTGGTTGTCCAGCAGGGGCTTGATGCCCGCGTCGTACGAGCGCTCGAAGGTCGGGCCCATGACGATGGCGGTCAGGAACAGAGCCAGGCTGATGATCACCGGGTTGGGCGGGCTCTGCTGCACGCCGATGGCGGTGCGCAATAGGCTCAGGACGACCACGATCCGCACGAACGAGGTGGTCATGATCACGATCGACGGGGCTAGCGACAGCACCGTCATCAGGCCGACCAACTGCACGACCCGCTCGGTCAGGCCCGCGCCGGTGCCGAGGTTGACGTTGATCGCCGACTGCCCGGCCTGGGCGAGGGCGACGGCCGGCATGACGGCGCAGGCGAACGCCGCCAGCACCGAGATGATCGCGGCGCGCCGCAGGTCTTCGGCATTGGCGCCGGTCACCGCCTTGAGGAGGTCGCGCATCAGGCCACGGGCTCCGGATCGGAAACGGTTTGAACAGGCGTCTTGGGCGGCTGCGGGATCCAGTCCAGCAGCTTGCCGTCACCCAGCAGCACCATGCGCTCCTCGCCGTCCAGGCTGACGATCAGCAGGCGGCGGGTCGGATCCAGGACCAGGCTCTCGACCACCCGCATGCGGCGGTCCTGCCGCGCGGCGATCATCCGGCCCACGGCGTCGGGGCCGAACTTGCGCAAGGCCCAGGCGGCCAGGCCGATCAGGCCCAGGGTGATCGCCAGCGCCGCCAGGGCGCGGATGAATTCGAGAGGGTCCATGAACGGCCCGAAGCAGCGAGGTGGGTGAGACGAGATGGCGCAGGGGATCGCCCCCACATGCCCTGGTGTGCCTGAGGCTTCTTAATGCGGGATTAACCCTGTTTCTTCACCATGATCGCCATGGGTCCGGACGATCTTCCCCTTTTCGGCATGCTCAAGAGCCGCCTCGGTTATCTGACCGAACGGCAGAAGCTTGTCTCCCAGAACGTGGCCAATGCGGACACGCCTGGCTACCGTCCGGCGGACCTCAAGGCCTACAGCTTCCAGGCCTCGCTGATGAACCAGTCCTCGGGCGCGCCCTATCGTGGCGGCGCAGCGGCCCCGACCGGCGGCGTTCGCATGATGGAGACCTCGGCCTCGCACATGGCGCCGTCCAAGGCGCCCAGCGCCTGGCGCTCGTCGGCCGGCGTCGACTCCGAGGTCACCCTCGACGGCAATGCGGTGTCGCTCGAAGACCAGATGCTGAAGATGACCGACGCGCGGATGAACTACGACGCGGCGATCACCTTCTACCAGAAATCCATGAACATGCTGCGCACCGCCGCGCGCAAGCCCGGCGGCTAAGGAGCTAGGCGATGCCCGAGATCAAATCCAACGCGCTCGCGACCATGGCGGTGGCCTCGTCGGCCCTGCGCGCCCAGCAGGGCCGCATGCGCGTCATCGCGGAAAACATCGCCAACGCCAACTCGACGGCGCGCACCGCCGGCGGCGACCCCTATCGCCGTCAGGTTCCGGTGTTCAAGCCGACCAGAGTGTCGGGCGCCGAGGGCGTGCAGATGCTGCGCGTCGATCCCGACCGCGCCGACTTCAAGACCGAATACGACCCGGGCAACCCGGCCGCCGACGCCAAGGGCTACGTCAAGCTGCCCAACGTCAACACGCTGGTCGAGGCGCTGGACATGAAGGACGCCCAGCGCGCCTACGAAGCCAACCTCAACGTGATCGAGACGGCCCGCGCCATGGAAGCGCGCACCCTCGACATCATCAAGAAGTAGGGGACTAGGCGATGATCACCGCACTGGCGGCCGCCAAGGCCTATGCCTCGCAAGGCGCGATGGGGGTCGGCTCGATCGGCTCGCTCAGCGGCTCGGACAAGAAGGGCGTCGACTTCGGCGACATGCTGAAGTCGGCCATGGAGGGTGCGGCCAAGACCTCGAAGGTCGCCGAGAGCAAGATCGCCGCCCAGGTCGCCGGCAAGGCCGAACTGGTCGACGTCGTCACCGCCATCAGCTCGGCCGAGGCCAGCCTGGAAACGGTGATGGCTGTCCGCGACCAGGTGATCTCGGCCTATCAGGAAATCATGCGGATGCCGATCTGACGGCTGTTTCGCTTCTCCCTTGTAGCGACCAAAGAAAATGGGCCGCGTCCGAAGAGGACGCGGCCCAAGTTGCTTCAGGGGAGGGGATTACGCTTACGCCTACTCAACAAACGGGTGGCTCTGGCGTCGGGGCCTAGAAGTTGAGAAACGTCTTGGCGACCGTGAACAGACCGCCCCACACGACCGCGTTCAGCACGGCGGCCACCAGCACCGCAAAACCCAGCGGCCATTGACGCACGGGGCGACGAACTGGACGGGGATCGAACGGGCGGGCTTGCGTGATGACGGACATGAGGCGCTCCTTGAACCTGCCCTCATGGTCGAGATTGACTCGGCCTTTGCGAACCTGACGACCTGTCGCGCGCCGCCTTGTCGCACCTGGGCGTTGAGTCAACGCTTGGGTTGGCGAACGGTTGATTCTCTCGCCCTTCCGGAGTTCCGATGAGCGCCATCATCCTCGACCAGGTCAGCAAGTCCTACGACGGCCGGATCGTGCTGCGGGAGACCTCGCTCGAGATCGCCAAGGGGCGGTTCGTGGCCCTGGTCGGCGGCTCGGGGGCGGGCAAGACCACGCTGCTGAAGCTGATGAACGGACTGTCGACCCCAAGCTCCGGGCGGGTGCTGATCGAGGGCGCGGACATTGCGCAGAGGCCAGGGGCGCAACTGCGGCGGGGCATCGGCTACGTGTTTCAGGAGATCGGCCTCTTCCCGCACATGACCGTCGCCCAGAACATTGGGATCACGCCGACGCTGCTGGGCTGGCCGCCGGCCGAGATCGCCGCGCGGGTCGACGCGCTTCTGGATCTGGTGGCCTTGCCGCGCGAGGTGGCCGGCCGGGCGCCGTCGCAGCTGTCGGGCGGCCAGCGCCAGCGGGTCGGCGTGGCGAGGGCCCTGGCGGCGCGGCCCTCGATCCTCCTGATGGACGAACCCTTCGGGGCGCTGGACCCGGTGACCCGCGTCGCCCTGGCCGACGATGTCCGGGCGCTGCACGATCAGCTGGGCCTGACCACGGTGATGGTCACCCACGACGTCGGCGAGGCCTTGCTGCTGGCCGATGAGGTGGTGGTCATGGCGGACGGCTGGGCGCTGGCCCATGCGTCGCCGCGAGAGCTGCTGGCGGGGCACCCGGACCCCGTCGTCGCCGATCTGATCGCTGCGCCCAAGGCCCAGGCCGAACGTCTCGCGGAGCTGGCCCGTGGCTGATCGTCTGAACGCCGCCCTCGCGGTCCTGCCCGAGCGCCTGGGCTGGCACGTCGCGCTTTCGGCTTCGGCCTTGGCGCTGGGCCTGGCTGTCGCCCTGCCGCTGGGGATCGCCGCCGCGCGCAACCCGCGCCTGAAATGGATTGCTCTGGGCGCGGCCGGTCTCGTCCAAACGATCCCGAGCCTGGCCTTGCTGGCCCTGTTCTATCCGCTGCTGTTGCTGCTCTCGGGCCTTGCCGTGAAGGCCTTCGGCCACGGCTTCCCCGCCCTGGCTTCCTGCCGTCGCTGCTGGCCCTGACGCTCTACTCGATGCTGCCGATCCTGCGGAACGCGGCGGCGGGCGTGTCCGGTGTCGACCCGGCCGTGGTCGAGGCCGCGCGGGGCGTGGGCATGACCGACCGCCAGCGGCTGTGGCGGGTGGAGCTGCCCCTGGCCGCGCCGGTGATCATGGCCGGCGTGCGCACGGCCGCGGTCTGGACGATTGGCGCCGCGACCCTCTCCACGCCCGTCGGCCAGACCTCGCTGGGCGACCACATCTTTTCAGGGTTACAGACCGAGGACTGGGTGGCGGTGCTGGTCGGCTGCGCGGCCTCTGCGGGTCTGGCTTTGGTCGTCGACGGCCTGCTGGCTCTGATCGAGACCGGTGTGGCCCGAGGCAGGCGTCGGCGCCTGTGGAGCGGTGGCGCGGGCCTGCTGATCGGTCTCCTGGCGGCGCTGGCGCCCCTGGCCGGCCGGGCGCTGTCGCAGGGCCAGGCGGCCTATGTGATCGGCGCCAAGAACTTCTCCGAACAGTACATCCTGGCTGAGCTGATGGCTGGGCGACTGGAGGCCGAAGGGGCGAGCGTGCAGCGCCGCGTCAATCTCGGCTCGGTCATCGCCTACCGCGCCTTGGCCAGCGGCGAGATCGACGCCTATGTCGACTATTCCGGCACCCTGTGGGCCAACATCCTGAACCGCCAGGACAATCCTGGCCGCCAGGCGGTGCTGGAGGGGTTGCGCACCGAACTGAAGGCCCGGGACGGCGTGGTGCTGCTGAACGCCCTGGGCTTCGAGAACGCCTACGCCCTGGCCATGCGCCGCGAGCGCGCCGAGCAACTGGGGATCAAGACCCTGGCCGACCTGGCGGCGAAGGCTCCGCAACTGACCATGGGCGGCGACCTGGAGTTCTTCTCGCGGCCCGAGTGGAAAAGCGTCGAGAGCGCCTACGGCCTGAAGTTCAAGACCAAGCGCCAGTTCCAGCCGACCTTCATGTATCGGGCGCTGGCGGGCCGCGAGGCGGACGTGATCTCGGCCTTTTCCTCGGACGGCCGGATCGCCGCCGACGATCTGGTGCTGCTGGCCGACCCCAAGGGCGCGCTGCCGCCCTATGACGCGGTGATCCTGGTCTCGCCGAAGCGGGCGGACGATCGCCGCTTGCTCGACGCTCTGGGCCCGCTGGGCGGGAGTATCGGCGTGCAGGCAATGCAGGCCGCCAACTATGCCGTCGACCGCGATACAGACAAGAAAAGTCCGACCGAAGCCGCCAGGATGCTGCGTCGATAACACCGCCTAGCGCGGTTTGGGCTTGGCTGTCGCGGTTCAAAAATGGAAACTATAAATTTCTATCATTTCCATTTCTAACGCATTTGATCCCGGTCAAGTTCTTCACATCACAGCAAGCGCGGCGGCCAAAGCGGTTCGCCCAAAGGCCAAGAAGGACATCCGATCATGACCCCGCAAGCCAAGGCCGCTCCCGGCGCCCGCCTCCTGACCCCGACCGACCACACCCTGGTCATGATCGACTTCCAGTCGCAGATGGCCTTCGCCACCAAGTCGATCGACGCCAGCCTGCTGCGCACCAATGCGGCCCTGGTCGCCAACGCCGCCGCCGGTTTCGGCGTCTCGACCATCCTGACGACCGTCGCCGAGAAGAGCTTCTCGGGCCCGATGTTCTCGGAAATCACCGACGCTTTCCCGGGCCAGCCGCTGCTGGACCGCACCTCGATGAACACCTGGGAAGACGAGGCGGTGATCGCTCAGGTCAACGCCCTGGGCAAGCCGCGCATCGTGCTGGCTGGTCTGTGGACCTCGGTCTGCATCGTCGGTCCGGCGCTGTCGGCCATCGACCAGGGCTTCGAGGTCTTCGTGATCACCGACGCCTGCGGTGACATCTCGGACGAGGCGCACGAGCGCGCCGTGACCCGGATGATCCAGGCCGGCGCCCAGCCGATCACTTCGCTGCAATACCTGCTGGAGATGCAGCGCGACTGGGCCCGCGGCGAGACCTACGAGATGACGACCGGTGTGGCCAAGAAGTTCGGCGGCGCCTACGGCCTGGGCATCACCTACGCCAAGACCATGTTCGGCGCGTCCGAAGGCTGAGCCTTCGCCTGACGATCGCTTTCCGGGGCGGGACCTTTCGTCGGTTCCGCCCCGGCTCTCCAGCCCGGAAGACGCCATGAAACCCTATCTGCTCTCGCTGGGGGCCGGCCTGTTGGCGGGCGTCCTCTATTCGCTGCTCAACGTCCGCTCGCCCGCCCCGCCGGCCATCGCGCTACTGGGCCTTCTGGGCATGCTGCTAGGCGAGCAGATGCTCCCGGTCGCCAAGCATCTGGTGGCCAAAACGCCAGTCGAAACCTCCAGCCCCAAGGATCCCGCATGACCCCGCTCAGCCGTCGTCGCGCCCTCGCGCTGGGAGCCTCGCTCCTGCCCAGTTCCGCCTTCGCCGCCCCTTGGAAGCCAGACATGCCCGCTCCGACCGACCTGCTGCTGATCAACGGCAAATTCACCACCCTGGACCGCAGCAATCCGCGCGCCGACGCCGCCCTGATCCGTGACGGCCGCTTCGCCGCGGTCGGCGAGGAGGGCGAGGTCCGCGCCGCCGCCGGTCCGAACCCGACGATCATCGATCTTGCCGGCCGCCGGGTGATCCCGGGCCTGATCGACAGCCACATGCACATCATCCGCGGCGGGCTGAACTACAATATGGAGCTGCGCTGGGACGGGGTGCCGACCCTCGCCGACGCCATGGCCATGCTGAAGAAGCAGGCCCAGAACACGCCGCCGCCGCAGTGGGTGCGCGTCGTGGGCGGCTTCACCGAGCACCAGTTCGTCGAGAAGCGCCTGCCGACCCTGGACGAGATCAACGCCGCCGCGCCCGAGACGCCGGTGTTTATCCTCCACCTCTATGACCGCGCTCTGCTCAACCGCGCCGCCCTGCGCGCCGTCGGCTATACCAAGGACACGCCCAATCCGCCCGGCGGCGAGATCCAGCGCGACGCGTCCGGCGAGCCCACCGGCCTGCTGCTGGCCCAGCCGAACGCGACGATCCTCTACGCCACCCTGGCCAAGGGGCCTAAGTTGCCGGAAGAGTACCAGCTGAACTCCACGCGCCACTTCATGCGCGAGATGAACCGCCTGGGCGTGACCGGCGTGATCGACGCCGGCGGCGGCTTCCAGAACTATCCCGACGACTATGCGATCATCGAGAAGCTGCATGCCGACGACCAGCTGACCCTGCGCATCAGCTACAACCTGTTCACCCAGAAGCCGAAGGCCGAGCTGTCGGACTTCCAGAGTTGGTCCAAGCAGGTCAAGCCGGGTCAGGGCGACGACAAGTACCGCCACAACGGCGCGGGCGAGATGCTGGTCTATAGCGCGGCCGACTTCGAAGACTTCCGGGTCGAGCGTCCCGAAATGCCGGCCAATATGGAGAGCGACCTGGAGCCGGTGATCCGTCACCTGGTCGAGAACCGCTGGCCCTGGCGGCTGCACGCCACCTATGACGAGACCATCACGCGGGCGCTGGACGTCTACGAGAAGGTCAATCGCGACATGCCGTTCGAGGGACTGCACTGGTTCTTCGACCACGCCGAGACGATCAGCGATCGCAACATCGACCGCATCGCGGCCCTGGGCGGCGGTATCGCTGTGCAGCACCGCATGGCGTTCCAGGGCGAGTACTTCATGGAGCGCTACGGGGCCAAGGCCGCCGAGGCCACGCCGCCGATCAACAAGATGCTGAAGGCCGGGATCCCCGTCGGCGCGGGCACCGACGCCACCCGCGTGGCCAGCTACAATCCGTGGGTTTCGCTGAACTGGCTGGTGACCGGCAAGACCGTGGGCGGCACGCGCCTCTATCCGCCAGCCAACCGGCTGGACCGCGAGGAAGCTCTGCGCCTGTGGACCACGGCCAATACCTGGTTCTCCAATGAGGAGGGCAAGAAGGGTCAGATCGCCGTCGGCCAACTGGCCGACCTGGCGGTGCTGTCGGACGACTACATGACCGTGTCCGAGGATCAGATCCCGCACCTGTCGGCGGTGCTGACCATTCTGGGCGGCAAGGTGGTGCATGGCGAGGGTGGCTATTCCAAGCTTGCCCCCAATCTGCCGCCCGCCATGCCCGACTGGTCGCCGGTCCGGACCTTCGGCGGCTATCAGAACCGGTCGAAGAAGACCGCCATGGCGCTGGCCAGCGCATGCGGCTGCGCCAGCAGCTGCAACGTTCACGGCCACGACCACGCCTCGGCCTATGAGCGAGAGGCTCCGACCAGCGATGCGCGCTCCTTCTGGGGCGCCATGGGCTGCGGCTGCTGGGCGGTTTGATCATGAGCAGCCCCAAACCCATCGCGGCGCTGCTGCGCCAGCCGGCCTTTGGCGTCTTCGCCCGCGCGGTCCTGACCTTGCCCTACTGGGCCAGCGGGATCGCCAAGCTGACCGACCTGCCCGACGCCCTGGCCGAGGCCGGCCACTTCGGTCTCAAGCTCGCCGGTTTCGTCGTGGCCGCCACCATCCTGGTCCAGTTGGGCGGTTCGCTGCTGCTGATCCTGGGCCGGCTGAGCTGGCTGGCGGCCGGCGCCCTGGCGACCTTCACCGCCCTGGCCACCGTGATCGCCCACCCGTTCTGGACGGTCGAGGATCCCATGGCGCGCTTCCACGCCACCAACACCTTCCTGGAGCACATCGGCCTGATCGGCGGCTTCATGCTGGCCGCCGCGCTGGTCGAGCGGGAGCGCGCAGGGCGATGAGCGCCGCGGCCGCTCTCATGGCCCTGGGTCTGGCCGGCGCGGGCGCTGTTGCCCCGCCGCCGGCCTTCAAGCCGGTGCGCTCGGACGAGGACTACGGCTATCTGCGCAACGTCGCCGATCGCACGGGTCTGGATCCGCTGCGCTACATCCCGTTGGGCGGGCAGGCCTATCTGAGCCTCGGCGGCGAGGCGCGCCTGCGCGTGGATGCGATCGACGCGCCGCACTTCGGCGTCGACGGCGAGCAGCCCGACACCTTCGCCCTGGGCCGACTGCTGCTCAGCGCTGACGTGCATCTGGCGCCGGCGCTGCGGATCTATGGCGAGGTGGGCTTGCATCGGGATATCGGCAAGCGTGATCCAGCCACGCCGCTGGACCGCAACGGCGTCGACGCCCAGGTGCTGTTCGTCGACGTCGCGCCCGCCGCCGGCTGGCGCGTGCGCCTGGGCCGTCAGGAGCTGCAACTGAACCCGACACAGCGCTTCATCGCCGTGCGGGAGTCGCCTAACATCCGCCAGAGCTTCGACGGGGTGCGGGTCACCCATAACCGCGGCGCGATGAAGCTGGACGCCTTCTACCTGCAACCTGTCACGGTCTCGCCCGGCGCCTTCAACGACACGCGCAACCGCCGGCAGCGCTTCTACGGCCTTTATGCTTCGACCAGGCTGTCGCCGCGCCAGACGCTGGACGTCTACGCCCTGGGCTTCGACCGCGATCGTGTGCGGTTCGGGACGGTGACCGGCGATGAGCGCCGCACCAGCTTTGGCGCGCGCTTGGCCGGGACCGCCGGGGCCTTCGACTACGACACCGAGGGTGTGGTGCAGGGCGGGCGCTTCGCCGGCCGGAAGATCCGCGCCTGGTCGGCTTCGGCGGCCGGCGGCTATACGCTGGACCAGCCGTGGAAACCGCGCCTGGGCCTGCGTCTGGACCTGGGTTCGGGCGACACCGACCCAACCGACGACCGGCTGGAAACCTTCAACCCGCTGTTCCCAAAAGGCGGCTATTTCAACGAGACCACGCTGATGAGCTGGGGCAACCTGGTGTCGCTGCGTCCCAGCCTGGGCGTGACGCCGACGAAGGGCGTCAGCCTGGAGGCCAGCTACACCCTGCATCGCCGGATGAGCGGGGCCGACGCCATCTACATCCAGCCCCTGGCCACCCTGGCGCCTGCCGGGTCGGACCCTTCCAAGGACGTCGGCGGCGCAAGCCAGCTGGACGGAACCTGGCAGGTCAATCGCAACCTGAAGCTCCAGGCTCAGCTGGTCCACCAGGAGGCCGGGCCCGCTGTCCGTGCGCTGGGCGGCAAGCCGGTCGATCTGGCGGTGCTGTTCGCCCAGTTCCGGTTCTGACCGGACGTCAGGGCTGGGCGCGGCGCGGCGTCAGATAGACCCGCGCGCCTTCCGGACGGGCCTGCATGTCCAGCAGCGCAGCGATCATGGTCAGCGACTCCGTCGGCCGATCCAGCTTGAAGCGACCGGTGACTTTCAGCTCGCCAAGAGCGGGGTCGTGCAGAGCCACGTGCTGAGTGGTGTAGCGGTTCAGGCGGGCGACCACGTACTTCAGCGGCAGGCCGTCGGCGTCCAGCCAGTCCGAGCGCCAGGCCGCGTAACTGTCGGCGTCCAGGCGGCCGCCGACTGGGGCCTGGTTGGAGGCCAGCATCAGCCATTGGCCTTTGCCCAGGCGTTGTTCGGACCCGTTGCGAGAGACCCGGACGACGCCTTCGAACACGCGCACTTGCACCGCGTCGCTGACCCGCTCGACCTCGAAGGTCGTGCCGACGGCGGTGACCTGGGTGTCGCCGGCCTGGACGCGGAACGGACGCTTGGCGTCCTTGGTCACGTCGAACACGGCGTCGCCCTTGGTCAAGGCGATGTCGCGGCCGTCGCGGCCGTAGCGAACCGAGACGCCGCTGTCGGCGGCCAGGGTGACGACGGACTTGTCGCTGAGCTGGTGCTCGGCGCGCTGGCCCACGGTCGTGGCCAGTTCGAGCGGCTTCTCGGCCAGATAGGGACGGACCAGGACGACGGCCGACAGTCCGGCAACCAGGGCTACGCCGGCGGCGATCAGGCTCAGGCGGAACGAGCGCTTGGCGGCCGGCGCGGCGCGCACGCGCTCGGCGGCGTCCAGCAGGGCGGTGTCGCGCTGGGTGTCACGCATCAGGGCGAAGGCGGTCGCATGGCGCGGCTTGGCGGCCAGCCAGGCTTCCAGTTCGGCGCGCTGGGTCTCGGTCAGGTCGGGCAGGCGGTCGGCCCAGTCGGCGGCGATCTCGAGTTCTTCGTCTGACGGCAGTCGCCAGTTGTCGTTAGCGCGCATCGCGGCCGTTCCCTTCCCGCGCAGCGTTGACCGCCGCGTCCTGCATCGCGCCGGCCAGTTCGGCCATGGCCCGCACGAGGTGTTTCTTGACGGCCTCGACGTTGATCCGGAGATCGTCGGCGATGGCCTGGCGTGATTGGCCGTCCAGATGACGACGCATGAAGATGTCGCGGCGCAGCGGCGACAGCCGCTGCAGCGCAGCCTCGAACACGGCGGCGCGCTGCTTGTGCTCCAAGACGGCGTCGGGAAGAGGCAGGTCGCAGCCGAAGTCCTCGTCGCCGATCGGCTCCTCGCGCTTGTCGCGGCGCGCCTGGGCGTAGATCAGCGAGTCCGCCACGCGATAGGCATAGGCCAGAGGCTGGGTGATCTCCTGCTTCTGGGCCTGGCGCATGACGGTGAGAAAGGTCTCCTGCAGGATGTCCTCGGCCCGGCCGGGATCCTTGGAGCGTCGCACGATATAGGCCGCCAGCTTGCGCTCATGGGGCCGCAGCACCGCGATCACGTCGGTCATGGCGCTTCCGGTCGGCATGGTCGTGCGCGCGTCCATGGACCGTAGAGACGCAGGTCGGCTGAACGGGGACAGCGACAGCAGCTTTTTTCGCAGGGCGTCAGAACTCATAGGTCACGCCCAGGGTGAAGGTGCGGCCGCTGACGGTGCGGGCCAGCAGTCGCTTGGCCGTCCGGTCGGAGTACTGGGTGATCGGGGCGTCCGTCAGATTGACGCCCTCGACCACGATCTTAAGACCGGCGGCGGTGTTGTAGTGGGCGGCGAAGTCGATGTTGTTGCTGGCCTTGTAGCCCGCGCCGATCGCGCCATTGCCGCCCGCGCCGTCCAGATAGCCCGACCGGTAGGCCGAAGACACCCGAGCGCCCCAGCGCGGCGTCTCGTAGTAGAGCGTGGCGTTTGAGGTCCAGCGCGACAGCTGGAAGAGGTCCATCGCCACCGCGCGGTTCTCGATCAGCACGTTCGAGCGGCCGGCGGCATGGGTGAGATTGCCGACGAAGCCCAGCTTGTCGAATGGGGCGGGCAGGAAGGTGAAGTCGCGCTGCAGGGCCAGCTCCACGCCCTTGATCGCCGCGCCGTCGCCGTTCACCGGCCGCACGAAGTTGTAGATGGTGTTGGGGCCATTGCCCGGCGACAGGAAGGCCAGGGGATAACCCGTGGACCCGTAGGGCACGGCGCTGGTGGCGGTGGTGATGAAGGAGTCCATCCGCTTGTAGAATAGGCTGACGGCGAAGTAGCCGGTGCGGCCCTGATAGACCTCGATCGCCCCTTCGACCGCGTCAGCCAGGAACGGGCGCAGGTTGGGATTGCCCGAGGACACCGTACCGCCGAACGGGGCGGAGTTGACGTTGCCGGCCGCCCGCAGGTCCGACAGGCTGGGCCGACTGATGTTGCGGTTGGCCGAGACCCGGGCCACGACCGACGGCGACAGGTCCATGGCCAGGTTCACGGCCGGCAGCACGCCGTCATAGGAACTGCGGATCACGGCCGGCTCCAGGCGCGTCCCGGTGTTGACCATGCCCGCCGAGGTCAGGTCGGTGGCGTACCAGCGCAGGCCCAGGTCGCCGCGCCAGGACCGTCCTGCAGCGACGCCGGCCATGCGCGCCAGGACGTAGGCCGACCAGGTCTTCTCGTTGATCGAATAGTGCGAGCCAGGCTGGTCGTCGGCGGCGGACAGGTCGCGGGGCAGGCCCAGACGGGCGAAGGCACCGTCGATGTCGGCGACGGCGTAGGGGATCAGCGAGGTCTCGAAGACCGGGATCTTGGGGATCTCAGGACCGCCGGTCGGATAGTCGGTGCGGGCGCGGCGGGTGTAGCCGTCGTTGCGGAACGCCTTGTATTGCGCGCCGCCCAGCACCGAGAGCGTCGGCGCGAGCTTGTAGTCCAGGTCGAGGCGGCCGGTGGAGAAGGCGTTGACCACCCGGTCCTCGCGGACGTCGGCGCGCATCAGGCTCCAGACGGCCGGGTCGGTGGGATCGAAGCCATAGGTGCTGCGGGCGTCCCTGTCGGCGCCGCGCAGATCGTAGGCGAAGGCCTTGTCGCGGGTCTGCAGGAAGATCTTGTCGAAGATCGGCCCTTCGAAATCGGACTTCGAATAGCCTGCCATGCCGCGTACGCGCAGGCGGTCGGTCGCCTGGATCTCGCCGTTCAGCGCGCCCTGCAGGAAGACCGTCGTGTCCTCCGACCGCTTGTGCTCGCTGCGCAGATCGACCCCGCCGGCATAGTCGGCATAGACGAGGCCGCCGTTCCGGATCTCCGCGGCACGCAGGCGCTGGGCGCCGCGGACGTCGCCGGTCAGCGGATTGTCGCCGGCCGCGGCCAGGGAGAACTCCGCGCGGTCGTTGGAGAGGCGGCCGTACAGCAGGTCCGCCCCCAGCTTCAGACGGGCGCCGGGCTCGTACTGCAGGGCCAGGGTTACGCCCAGCCGGGTGCGGTGGTCGAACCAGCTGGAATAGGTGGCGGCCATCGGGGCGACGACGCGGTTGTCGCCCGTGGCGTTGATCAGTCGATCTGCGACATCGCGCGCCACGCCCGGGCCGATATTGGCCGCGCCGAACGTGACCGGCGACCAGCCCCAGTTGCGATAGCCGTACTCGTTGGCGTCGTTCTCGCTGTAGGCCACCGAGACCAGCGCGCCCAGGTCGCCCCAGCGTTTCGAGGCCAGAGCGGCGAAGCGGGGGCTGACCGCGTCGGTGGCGCTGTTGGTCAACGCCTTGGCCGAGAAGGCCAGCTTGTCGCCCGCATAGTCGAACGGCTTGGCGGTGCGCAGCTCGACCGTGCCACCTATGCCGCCCTCGTCCTGGTCGGCGGCGTAGGACTTCCAGACCGTGACCCGGTTGAAGAGCTCGCTGGCGAAGATCGAATAGTCGAAGGCCCGCGTGCGGGTGACCGAGCCGCGATTGTCCATGCCCGAGGCGGTCGAGGCCGAGACCTCCATGCCGTTCAGCTGGGCGCGGGTGAAGTCGGGCCCCAGGCCGCGCAGGGCGATCTGCCGTCCTTCGCCGGTGTCGCGCGAGATGGTCATGCCCGGCACGCGCTGCAGGGACTCCGCCAGGTTCAGGTCCGGGAAGGCGGCGATGTCCTCGGAAAGGATCACTTCCTGGGCGCCGTTGGCCTGACGTTTCAGGTCGCGGGCGCGCAGCAGGCTTTCGCGAAACCCGGTGACGATCACCGTCCCGACCTGGGTCGGCGCCTCGAGCGGCGGGGCGGGGCGGAGAACCGGAGGCGGCGGCGAGGGGATGGGGGAGGCTTCGCGCAGAACGTACCCGCCGCCCGCCGCCACCGCGTGTAATTTCTGACCGGCGATCAGTCGGTTCAGCGCCTCGGTGGGCGTCAGCACGCCACGTACGCCGCGGCTGGTGCGATGGCGGATGTCGGCCAGGGTCATGACCGAGATGTCGGCCTGACGGGAGAAGGTGTTGAGGACCTGAGAGAGCTCGCCGCCCGCGATGGCGAAGCGGCGGGGCGTTTCGGCGCAGGCGGGTGCGGCCGCGATCGTCGCCACGCCCGCGGCGAGGCTCACAATCGCGCCGGATCGCGCCGGCCAGGCGCGCCGTGCCGCCATCAGGATCCCCAAGCGGTCGCCAGACAAGCTTCCGGCGCCTCGTGGCGAACCCCTACAAACGCCGCATGTCACTAATTTGAAGGCCGCAAAAAGAAGGCCGCCATCCGGGGAGGACGGCGGCCGTAAGTTCAGGGGATATCAGGGGAAATTAGAACTCGTAGGTCACGCCCAGCGTGAAGGTCCGGCCGCTCTTGGTGTAGGCCAGGATCCGGTCGGCGACGATGTCGGTGTACTGATCGATCGCCTGGTTGGTCAGGTTGATGCCCTCGAACACCACCTTCAGCCCGCCCGGTGCGTTCCAGTGGGCGGCGAAGTCGATGTTGTTGGTGCTGTGATAGCCCGAGCCGATGTTGCCGTTGCCGCCAGCGCCGTCCAGATAGCCGTCACGATAGGCCGACGAGATGCGCGCGCCCCAGTTGGAGGTCTCGTAGTAGAGCGTGGCGTTCGAGGTCCACTTCGACAGCTGCATCAGGTCCAGCGACACCGAAGCGCCATCGATGATCACGTTAGACTTGCCGGCGGCGTAGGTGACGTTGCCGACGAAGCCGAACTTGTCGAACGGCGCGGGCAGGAAGTCGAAATCGCGCTGCACGGCCAGCTCGACGCCCTTGATCGTGGCGCCGTCGCCGTTCACCGGGCGGTTGAAGCTGTAGATCGTCGAGGCGTCCTGGCCCGGGCCCTGGAACTGGGTCGGATAGCCGGTCTGGCCGTAAGGCACCCGCGAGGTCTCGGCGGTGATGAAGCTGTCCATGTTCTTGTAGAAGGCGCTCAGAGCGATGTAGCCGCTCTTGCCCTGGTAGAATTCCAGCGAGCCCTCGACGGAGTCGGCCAGGAACGGCTCCAGGTTCGGATTGCCGGCCGAGATGTTACCGCCGAACGGGGTGAAGCTGACGCTGCCGGCCGCGCGCAGGTCGGCCAGGCTGGGCCGGCTGATGTTGCGGTTGGCGCTGAAGCGGGCGACCACGCTGTCGCTGACGTCCACGGCCAGGTTGAAGGCCGGCAGGAAGCCGTCGTAGCTGCTCTTGATCACCACCGGCAGCAGCACCGCGCCTTGCGTCGCCGTGCCGGCCGAGGTCAGGTCGGTGGAGTAGTAGCGCACACCGAGGTTGGCGCGGACCGGATAGGAGAAGGCGGTGGTGTTCAGGTCGTACTGCACGAACGCCGAGGTGGTCTTTTCCTCCAGCTGGTAGTTCGAGCCCGGCTGGTCGTTGGCGGTGGTCAGGTCGCGCAGCTGTCCGGTGTTGGCGTAGGTGCCGTCGACGTCGGCGACGATGTAGGGGATCACCGAGTCGCGATCGACGACGTACTTCACCGCCTGCGGCACGACCGGGCGGTTGTACCAGTCGACGCGCAGGAAGCGCTGGAAGCCGTCATTGGCGAAGTTCTTGTATTCGACGCCGGCCTTCAGCACCGAACCGCCGCCGAAGTCGTAGAGACCGTCGAGCTTGGCGGTCTTGTACTCGCTGCTGATGTAGTCCTCGCGGGTGTCGGCCCGCATCAGGCCCCACTGGTTCGGATCGGTCAGGTCGAAGTTGTAGGTGTTGCGGCCCATCCGGCTGTTGCGGAAGTCGTAGCTGATCGACTTGTTGGTCGATTGCAGGAACACCTTGTCGAAGATCGGTTCTTTGAATTCCGACTTCGAATAGCCGATCAGGGTCTTGATCTTGAAGGCGTCGGTGACCTGGTAGCCGCCGTTGAACACCGCCTGGGTGAAGGTGGTCTTGTCGTGCGAGAACTTGTGCTCGCTGCGCATGTCCACGCCGCTGACGTCGGCGGCCACCAGGCTGTCGCCCTGGATCACCACCGAGTTCAGGCGCTGGGTGCCCGTGATGTTGCCGGTCAGGGCGTTGACGCCGGCCGAGGTCATCTGGAACTCGTCACGGTCGTTGGACAGGGTCCCGTACATCAGGTCCAGGTCCATCGTCAGGCGCTCGCCCGGGTGGTACTGGAAGGCCGCCGTCAGGCCCAGGCGCTCACGCTTGTTGAACCAGGTCGAATAGGTCTGGGCCTGCGAGGCGCGGACGCGGTTGTTGCCGGTGGCGTTGATCAGGCGATCGCGATCGGCGGCCGACACGCCCGGGCCGATATTGGCCGCGTTGGCGTTGATCAGCGTCCAGTTCCAGTTGCGGTAGCCGTACTCGTTGATGTCGTTCTGGCTGTAGGCCACCGAGAACAGCGCGCCGAAGTCGCCCCAGCGGTTCGAGATCAGACCCACCGCGCGCGGCGTGACCTTGTCGGTGTTGGCGTTGCGCAGGCCCTTGACCGAGGCCACGGCCTTGAAGCCGGCATAGTCGAACGGCTTGGCGGTGGAGAGGCCGACCGTGCCGCCGATGCCGCCTTCGTCCTGCTCGGCGGCGTAGGACTTCTCGACCACCACGCGGTTGAACAGCTCCGAGGCGAAGATCGAATAGTCGAAGCTGCGCGAGCGGCTGACCGAGCCGCGGTTGTCGAAGCCCGACGAGGTGTTGGTCAGCACCTCCATGCCGTTCAGCTGGGTGCGCGTGAAGTCGGGGCCAAGGCCGCGCAGGGCGATCTGACGGCCTTCGCCGGCGTCGCGCGAGATGGTCACGCCCGAGATGCGCTGCAGGGATTCCGCCAGGTTCAGGTCGGGGAAGGCGGCGATGTCGTCGGCGACGATGACGTCCTGGCTGCCGACCGCGCGGCGCTTGATGTCGCGGGCCTGCAGCAGGCTCTCGCGGAAGCCGGTGACGACGATGGCTTCGATCTCGTCAGCTGCGGGCTCGACGGCCGGCGCGGGAGCATCGGCCGCGTGCGCCTGGGCTGCGCCCAGCAGCGCGACGGACAGCGCCGTCGTGGTCAGAAGGTCGAACTTGATGGCTTTTTTCATGGCCCCGATCCCTTGCGGTGTAGCGACGGGGCAGGGAGGTTTCCCCACCGGCCGTCACGCGGGGGAGGGCTGCGAACGGCCGCCGGGGACAGGTTTGGGGGCGGGTTTTATGTGAAGTGTTTGCGACGATCGGCGACGTTGATCCGTCGTCGGACGAGGTCCTGGCGGGCTAGAGGCGCACGAACGGGGCCAGCAGGCGCCCCAGCATGCCCGGCAGCCTGATCTGTCCGTCCAGCGCGGCGACGCACAGACAAGGCTCCTTCGAGACCACCCTGGGCTGGTGGGTCACGTTAGGGTCGGCGTCCTCGAAGTCGCCGCGTGCGAACACGCCGTCATGGGTCTCGTAGGCGCCGTCGATGACGCAGGTCAGCTCGACGCCCTGGTGCGTGTGGAGAGGCGTGGACTGGCCCGAGGCGATCTTCAGCAGGATGACCCGGCAGTCGCCGACCTTGGTCCCCAGGACGTCGCGAACCTGCACGCCCGGTCCCAGCCAGCGCCACGGACCCAAGGCGAAGCGATCCAGCGGCGCGGGCAGGGCGGCGTCCGCCGTCGGCGGTCGAGCAGCGGCCTGCGGCGCCGCCGGGGCGTCGAGGCGGCTGAGGAGGTCGTCGCGAACGCCGGCGTCGATCGGGCTGGGCGCCTGATCTTCCAGCACGGCCCCGCCGACGGCCGTCGCCAGCTCGGTCCACGCCCGGGTCTCGGGGCGCAGACTCAGGTGGGTGGCGACCACGATCGCTTCGGGGAAGCTCAGCGTGCCGGCGGTGTAGGCGAGGAGCTGCTCCTCGCTGGGCTGTCTGCGAAGGCTCATGCCGCGCCTCCCTTGTCCCTTTCGATGAATACGCGAAGCTTCATCATGCCAAACCGGATGCGGGCCTTGATCGTACCCAGCGGCACGCCCAGGGCCTGCGAGATCTCGGTGTGGGTCTGTTCCTGAAAAAAGGCCATCTCGATGGCCTGTGCCTGATCGGCGTTGAGCGACCGCATCGCGGCCCGGACCTGGGCGGCGTCCTGCACGCCGCTGAGGATCGCGTCGGGCTGAGCGGGATCCTCGGCGCCGAGATTGAGGTCCAGATCGTAGAGCGACGGCGAGCCGCGTCGCAGGCTGTCGATCCGCAGGTTGCGCGCGATGGTGAAGATCCAGGCGGCCGCCGAGGCGCGGGCCGGGTCGAAGAGGTGGGCCTTTCGCCAGACCGCCAGCATCGTCTCCTGGGCCAGTTCCTCGGCCGCCGAAGGGCTGGCGCCGCCGCGGATCAGCAGCGCCTTCACGCGCGGCGCATAGTGGTCGAACAGCGCCACGAAGGCCGTGCGGTCGCGATCCGCCGCAACCTGGGTCACGAGATGGTCGAGCGCGCGCGACGGGGTCACGGCGTGACGGTCTCCGGATCGAACAGACAGGGCGCGAGTCGCATGCATGACCAGGATACGCCCTGGACTTGATAACGGATCACTGGGTTCCACGCGTTTTTTTCGCCGAGCGTGAAAACGTCCTCCATCCGATCGTTTCGTTCGTCCGTAGCAGACATGAACCCGCCGCTGGCGGTCATGCGTTTCGGAGCCGCGATGTCACTTTCTCAGGCCGACCCTTTCTCCGCGCCGCTGAAGATTGCGGTGATCGGCTCCGGCGTGGCGGCGCTATCCTGCGCCTGGCTGCTTTCGGGCCGTCACCGGGTTACGGTCTACGAGAAGGCCCAGCGTCTGGGCGGCCATTCGCATACGGTCGAGGCCGATGGTCGCGCGGTCGACACCGGGTTCATCTGCTTCAACGACGTCACCTATCCCAATCTCAAGGCGCTGTTCGAGCGCCTGGCCGTGCCGACCCAGGCGACGGACATGTCGTTCGCCGTGTCGCTGGAGGAGGGCGGGTTCGAATATGCCGCGCCCGGCCTGTTCGCCCAGCGCCGCAACGCCTTGCGGCCCCGGTTCTGGTCGATGCTGGGCGAGGTGCTGCGCTTCTACCGGCAGGCGCCGGCCGACCTGGCGGGGGCCGTCGATCCTGGCCTGACGCTTGGCGACTACCTGCGTCGCGAGGGCTTCAGCGACGCCTTCCGCGACGATCACCTGCTGCCGATGGCGGCGGCGATCTGGTCGTCGCCGGCCAGCACCCTGCTGGACTATCCCGCCGAGGCCTTCATCCGGTTCTGCGACAATCACGGCCTCCTCAAACTGGTGGGGCGGCCGATCTGGCGCACGGTGGTCGGCGGCAGCCGCGTCTATGTCGAGCGTATGGCCAGCGTCATCGAGGACATCCGCCTGGGCCGCGGCGTGGCCGCCGTGCGCCGGACGCCGGACGGCGTCTTGGTGCGAGACGAGGACGGTCATGAGGAGCGCTTCGACCATGTGGTGATCGGCAGCCATGCCGATCAGGCCCTGGCGATGCTGGCCGAGCCGACCGCCCTTGAGCGCGAGCTGCTGGGCGCATTCGGCTACAGCCGCAATCAGGCCGTGCTGCACACCGACGCCACCCTGATGCCCCGCCGGCGGCGGGCCTGGGCCAGCTGGAACTATATCGGCTCCGACCAGGGACTGTGCGTCACCTACTGGATGAACAAGCTGCAGGGCCTGGAGGGCTCGGACCTGTTCGTCACCCTCAATCCGCCGCGACCGCCTGCGGCTGGCAGCGTGTTGCGCGAGGACACCTACGAGCACCCGATCTTCAACCCGGCCGCCATCCAGGCGCAGAAGCGGCTGTGGAGCCTGCAGGGTGAAGGCGGGGTGTGGTTCTGCGGCGCCCATTTCGGCGCGGGCTTCCATGAGGACGGCCTGCAGTCGGGCCTGGCGGTCGCCGAGCAGCTTGGGGGCGTGCGTCGGCCTTGGTCGGTCGCCAACGAAAGCGGCCGGATCTTCGTCACGCCTGCCTCGCCGGCAAAGCTGGAGCGCGCCGCATGACCCAGGCGTCGGCCCTCTATCGAGGCGCTGTCGCCCACCGGCGCTTTCGGCCGAAAGCCCATCGCCTGCGCTATCGGGTGTTCTGGCTACTGCTGGACCTGGCAGAGCTGGACGGTCTGGGCCGCAGGCTGACGCTGTTCTCGCGCAATCGCTTCAACCTGCTGTCCTTCCACGATCGTGACCATGGAGATGGTTCGCAGACGCCGCTGCGCGTCCAGATCGAGGCCCGGCTCCAAGCCGTCGGCGTCGATCTGCAAGGCGGCGCGATTCGCCTGCTGACCATGCCCAGGATGCTGGGTTTCGTCTTCAATCCGATCAGCCTCTACTACTGTCACCGCCCCGACGGGACGCTGGCGGGGATGGTCTATGAGGTGACCAGTACTTTCGGTCTGCGCCATTTCTACGTCGCGCCGATCCAGCCGAAGGACCAGGCCGTCGGCGTCATTCGTCAGGAAGCGGACAAGGCCCTCTACGTGTCGCCGTTCATGGGCATGAACATGCGTTACGCCTTCCGCGGGCGGGCGCCGGACGCTGGGCTGGGTCTCACCATCGAAGGTCGCGATGCGGAGGGCGTGCTGATCACCGCGACCCTTGCCGGCCGACGACGCGACCTCAGCGATCGCCAGCTGCTGGCCGCCGCCGTTCAATTTCCGTTGCTGACGCTGAAGGTCGTCGCCGCGATTCATTGGGAAGCGTTGAAGCTGTGGCTCAAGGGCGTGCCCCTGACCCGCCAGCCGGCCGCTAGCCTCCAGACCCTGAAGGTCCGCAAGACATGAGCGATATTTCCGTCGAGATGCGCGCCGATGACGCGCCGGCCGCTCCGGCGGTGTTCGGTCTGGTGATGCGGCTGTTGGCGGCCAACTGGACCTGGGGCGAGCTGACCATCATCGCGCCGAATGGCGCGCGCCGTCGTCTGGTCGGCCAACAGCCCGGCCGGGCCGCCAGCCTGACCGTCCGCGACTTCCGCTTCGCCGGCCGGGTGCTCGCCAATGGCGACATCGGCTTTGCCGAGGGTTTCATGGCCGGCGAATGGGATACGCCCGACCTGGCGGCGCTGCTGGAGACCCTGGTCCAGAATTACGACCATATCCGTCGGCTGTTCGATGGCGGTCCGCTGATGAAGGCGGCCAACTGGGCGTTCCACCGTCTGCGGCCCAACAGCAAAGCCGGCGCGCGGCGCAACATCCACGCCCACTACGACCTGGGCAACGCGTTCTACGAGGCGTGGCTGGACGGCTCGATGACCTATTCGTCGGCGCGGTTCGAACATCCGGGCCAGTCGCTGGAGGCCGCCCAGAACGCCAAGTACGCCGCCCTCGCCCGCCTGATGGACCTGCGCGCGGGATATTCGGTGGTCGAGATCGGCTGCGGCTGGGGCGGTTTCGCCCAGTTCGCCGCCGGTGAGGTGGGCGCGACCGTCACCGGGGTGACCATCTCGCGCGAGCAGCACGACTACGCCCGCCGACGGGTGTTCGAGGCGGGGCTGGCCGAACGGGTCGACATCCGCCTGTGCGACTATCGCGACCTGGAGGGCCAGTTCGACCGACTGGCCTCGATCGAGATGTTCGAGGCGGTGGGGCGCGCCTATTGGGGCGTCTATTTCGACAAGGTGCGGGACCTGTTGAAGCCGGGTGGCCGCGCCGGCTTGCAGGTGATCACCATCCAGGAGGCGCTCTTCGAGGAGTACGAGGCGCGCACCGACTTCATCCAGCGCTACGTCTTCCCGGGCGGCAGTCTGCCGTCCGAAGCGCGGCTGGCCCCGTTGATCGCCGCGCGCGGCTTGGCCTGGTCGGACACCGAGCGCTTCGGCGGCGACTATGCCGACACCCTGGCCTGCTGGGCGCGCAGTTTCGAAGCGACTTTCGCGGGCATCACCCAGCGCTTGCCGGGGTTCGACGCCCGCTTCGACCGGCTGTGGCGGTTCTACCTGGCCTATTGCGAGGCTGGCTTCCGCTCGGGGCGGACCGACGTCATCCAGATGGCGCTCGACAAGCCCGGCTGATCTATTTCACCGCGCGCAGGGCTGCGTAGCCGGCGCAGGCCGCCGCGGTGGTCAGCAGCGTGCCCCAGGCGATGTCCACCACTGTCAGGGTCGTGGACCAGGACCTCAATGTCGCCTGGTTGGTCAGGTCGTAGGTGGCGTAGGCGCAGAAGCCGAACACGGCGGCGTTGAACACCAGCCGTCGCCAGCTGTCCTCGCGCGCGGCCGGCAGGATGGCCAGCAGCAGGATGCCAAGGAGGTAGATCAGATAGAACGCCACCGCGGGAGGCAGCGACGGCTTGTCGGCGATCAGGGCGCCCAGTCGCGGCTTGTAGAGCTTGGGAACCATGGTCGTCAGCCAGGTGGCGTCCATGACCAGGAACACCAGGCCGGAGGCTAGGTAGGCGAACACGGGGCCTTTCATCGGGCGGTCTCCTGCGCGGGTCTCGGGCGTGACGGGTCACTGCGATACGCGGCAAGGACGACGCCGGACGTATGGGCCGAACGCGCAGGGCGGCCTTTTAGCGCCCCGTCCATTTCGGCGGCCGCTTCTGGGCGAAGGCCAGGGGGCCCTCGCGCGCATCGGCCGAGCGGAAGAGGGCGCGCACCGCCGGATAGGCTGCCTGGCCCCGGTAGGCGTCGGCCAGGGTCGGCTCGTCCAGGCCCTTCTGGATCGTCTGCTTCGAGGCGCGGATCGACATCGGGCTGTTGGCCAGGATCTCGTCGGCCCAGCGGCGGGCGACGGTCATCACCTCGCTCGGCGCGGCGACCTCGTTGACGAAGCCCAAGCTCTCGCCTTCGCGCGCGGTGACCCGGCGGCCGGTCAGGATCATGCCCATGGCGCGCTTCAGGCCGATCAGGCGCGGCAGGCGGTGCAGCCCGCCGGCCAAAGCGGCCAGGCCGACCTTGGGCTCGGGCAGGGCGAAGACGGCTTCCTCCGAGGCCACGATCAGGTCGCAGGCCAGGGCGATCTCGAAGCCGCCGCCCATGGCCAGACCGTTGACCGCTGCGATTACCGGCTTGTCCAGGTCGAAGCGGGCGGTGAGGCCGGCGAAGCCGGTGACCGGCGGATCGATCGGCTGGCCTTTCGCCATCGCTTGCGCCGTGAACTTCAGGTCGTTGCCGGCCGAGAACGCCTTGTCGCCGGCCCCGGTGATGATCGCCACCCACTGCTGAGGATCGGCGGCGAAGTCGTCGAAGATCTCGGCCAGCTCGGCGTTTGCGGCGGGATGCAGGGAATTCATCACGTCGGGCCGGTCGATGGTGACGATGGTCAGCGGGCCCTCGCGCTCGACCTTGCTGAAGCGGCGCGGACGGTCGGCGAGGGCGCGGGGGGGCCCGGCCTCCCAGGTCAGCTTGCCGAACGGGTCGACGCGCGTATGGCCCTCCGAACCGATCGCCGAGCGTTCGGTCGACAGCAGCAGCGCCATCGAGGCCTCGTCGTCGGGCGCGACGCGGGCCATCAGGCGCTCGCCGGCCGGCGTGCGGCCGATGACGACCCCGTCCAGCGGCGCGCCGTCGCGGCCGAAGCGGACAGTGTAGGTCTCGATCATCGCGGGGCCGGCATGGCGCTCGACCAGGGGCGGCACGGGGCCGCGCAGGGCGTCGGCCTTGTCCTGCACCGAATAGTCCTGGGCCAGGTCATTGGCAGAGGGCTGGGTGCTGACCAGCAGGGCGTGGTGCTTGTTGACGTAGCCGCCCTGGCCATAGAGCAGGCCCAGATCGCCGGGTTGCTCGCGCAGCCGCTTCACCATCGCGACGGCGGCGTGGCCCATATAGTTGTTCAGCGGCGCGCCGAAAAAGGTCAGGCCGCCGGTCACGGTCGGCGCGATGTCGCTGTCCTCCAGCCCCAGGGTGCGCAGGGCCATCTTCGGCACCACCGGGAAGCAGCTGTAGAGCTCCAGATGCTTGAACCGCTCGGCCCCGCCGGCTTGAGCGGCGGCGGTCTCCAGCACTACCTGCTGAGCGGTGGAGTGCGTGTAGGTGTCGCGCAGCAGATAGTCCTCGGGCTCGCGCGCGGCGGCCCCGCCCCAGACGTGGACGATGCGGTCCTCAGGCACGCCGGCCTCGCGGGCCAGGGCCAGGCTGGTGACCAGGATGGCGGCGGCCTGGTTCACCTGCGGATTGGCGACCATCAGCTTCGGGTAGGGCCAGTTGATCATGCGGTTGTCGGCGCTGACCGCGCCGATCGTCGCCGCGTCCGGCGCGGTCTTGATCCAGGCGTTGGGATTGGCCGCTGCGACCTCCGCGTAGCGGGCCCACAGGGCCGAAGACTCGGCCTGGGCTTGCGCGGGCGTCTGGCCCCAGGCGTGCTGGGCGGCCATCTCGTAGAAGGGATAGACCTGGGCCGGGTCGTGCATCCCCAGATCCGTCGCCGGCGGGCTCATGGCGAAGCGGCTGGACGGGAAGCGCGCGGCGTCTTCCTTCGAAGCCATCGGCGTCCACGGCGGCATGATCTTGTCGCGCTGAGCTCGGGTCGCGCTGTGGGTCGCCTCGCCGCCGACGATCGCGGCGGCCTTCTGCTCGCCGCGGGCGATGCGGACGGCAGCCTCGTGGATAAGGCGGATCGGCGTTTCGCCGCCCATGCTGGCGTTGGTTTTGCGGGCCGGGTCGATGTTCAGCTGCGACGCCAACAGGCCGACCGGATCGGCGTAGCGCCAGGAGACCAGGCCGACGAGATCCAAGGTGTCGACCTGGGCCAGAAGGGCGGCGCCGGAATCGCTCTCGGCCTTGCGCAGGGCGGCGGCCATCAGGGCGACGGGTTCCAGGCTCTCGGCGGGGCTGGCGGGACGGTCGATCGCTTCGCCGACGCCGACGATCACGGGGATCCGATGGGGATCACGCATGGGGTCTCTCCCTTTGTCCCACGCCTCTGCGGGCGCTGGTTTCTACGTCTGTTTGAATCCTCTTAGTCGAGCGACCGAAGCGCGGCGAGCGTGCCGCGCCGTCAGGCTGCGCCGCCGGCCAGCAGGCGGCTGACAGGGTCTTCGCGGCGCGGGCTGGAGCGCGTGGCCGTTCGCGGCGCCTCGGCCATCTGCTCCAGCATGCCCTGCAGGCGCGAGACCTGGTCACGCTGGGCTTCCAGGGCCGAGGACAGGGCGTCTCGCAGAGCGCTGGCCTGGGCCTGGGGCTCTTCGCGCAGGTCCAGCACGGTGCGGATGGCGGCGATCGGCAGGCCGACGGCGCGCAGGGCGATCACCGTCTCCAGCCGCTCGACGGCTTCGGCGTCGTAGCCGCGAACATTGCCCGACAGCCGGTGCGAGCGGACCAAGTCCTGGTCCTGATAGTGGCGCAGGGCGCGGGTGGTGACGCCCAGGCGTCGGGCCAGATCGCCGATCGACACCAGGCGCATAGGCGCGCGGGCGGGCGAGCGGAGCGGGAAGGAGACGTGGTTCATCAGGCGAACTCCACCAGGATTTCGTCGGCGGCGACAGGATCGCCGGACTTGGCGTTGACGGCTTTGACGGTTCCATCGCGCTCGGCGCGGATGATGTTCTGCATCTTCATGGCCTCCAGCACGCAGACGACCTCGCCCTCGCGGACCAGCTGGCCGGCGGCGACGTCCATCGAGACGACCAGGCCGGGCATGGGCGAGAGGACGAGCTTGGAGGTGTCGGCGGCCTTCTTCTCGGGCAGCCTGTCGTGCAGCTCGGCGTTGCGGGGCGTCAGGACCAGCACCCGGGCCTTGGCGGCGCGGTGGCGGATGGTGAAGCCCTCGGCGGCCGGCGCGACCTGGACCGTGAAGGCCTGGCCGTCCAGCCGGGCGCGGAACACCGGCTTGCCGGGGCGCCAGTCGATGGCGGTCAGCGACAGGCTGCGGCCCTCGTCGACGAGGTGGATCGTGACGCCGTCGTCGTGTTCGGAAACCTTGACGTTGCGCTTGGCGTGGCCGACGGCGACGACCCAGTCCTCACGCGGCGGGCCGGCCAGGCCTGAGGCGTAGGAGCGGGCGCGGGCGGCATAGACCCGCTGCATGGCCGCGCCGACGGCGGTCAGGATGTCCAGCTGGTCGGGCGTCGGGTTCGTGCCGGCGAAGCCGTCGGGGAACTCGTCCTTGATGTAGTTGGTCGAGATCTTGCCGGACCGGAAGCGTTCCTGGTCCATCACCGCGGCCAGGAACGGGATGTTCTGGCCCAGGCCCTCGATGTGGAAGTCCTCCAGCGCCCGGCCCATGCCGTCGATCGCCGCCAGACGGGTCGGCGCCCAGCTGCACAGCTTGGAGATCATCGGGTCGTAGTACATCGAGATCTCGTCGCCCTCGCGGACCCCGGCGTCGTTGCGAACCGTGTAGCCGTCCTTCTCGCCCTCCTCTGGAGGGGCGTATCGAACCAGGCGACCGATGCTGGGCAGGAACTTGCGGTAGGGATCCTCGGCGTAGATCCGGCTCTCGATGGCCCAGCCGTTGATCTTCAGATCCGATTGCTGGAAGGCCAGCTTCTCGCCCCAGGCGCTGCGGATCATCTGCTCGACCAGATCGAGGCCGGTGATCAGTTCGGTGACTGGGTGCTCGACCTGCAGGCGGGTGTTCATCTCCAGGAAGAAGAAGCTCTTGTCCTGGCCGGCGACGAACTCGACCGTGCCGGCGCTGTCATAGTTCACCGCCTTGGCCAGGGCGACGGCCTGGGCGCCCATGGCCGCGCGGGTCGCCTCGTCCAGCAGCGGGGAGGGGGCCTCCTCGATGACCTTTTGATTGCGGCGCTGGATCGAGCATTCGCGCTCGAACAGGTGGACGACGTTGCCGTGCTTGTCGCCCAGCACCTGGATCTCGATGTGGCGCGGGCTTTCGATGAACTTCTCGATGAAGATCCGGTCGTCGCCGAAGCTGGCCTTGGCCTCGGCGCGCACGGCCGGGAAGCCTTCCTCGACGTCCTGGCGGTTCCAGGCCACGCGGATGCCCTTGCCGCCGCCGCCGGCGCTGGCCTTGATCATCACCGGATAGCCGATCTGCTCGGCGATGGTGACGGCCTCGGCGGTGTCGGCGATCTCGCCGATGTGGCCGGGCACGCACGACACGCCGGCGGCCTGGGCGAACTTCTTGCTCTCGATCTTGTCGCCCATCGCCTGGATGGCGCCGGGGTTGGGACCGATGAACACCAGGCCCTCGTCGGCGCAGCGCTGGGCGAAGCCGGCGTTCTCCGACAGGAAGCCGAAGCCCGGATGGATGGCCTGGGCGCCGGTCTCTTTGCAGGCGGCGATGATCTTGTCGGCGACCAGGTAACTCTGTGCGGCCGGCGAGGCGCCGATGTGCACGGTCTCATCAGCCATTTCGACCGCGAGCGAGCCAGCGTCGGCGTCCGAGTACACGACGACGGTCGCGATCCCCAGGCGGCGGCAGGTCTTGATCACGCGGACTGCGATTTCGCCTCGGTTGGCGATCAGGATCTTGGTGAACATGGTCGCACCTACAGCGGGATGTTGTCGTGTTTTTTCCAGGGGTTGGAGAGTTCCTTCCCCTTGAGGCTCTTGAGGCCTCTGACGATGCGGCGACGCGTGCCGTGCGGCATGATCACGTCGTCGACATAGCCACGCTGAGCGGCGACGAACGGGTTGGCGAAGCGGTCCTTGTACTCGGCCTCGCGCACGGCCAGGGCCTCGGGGTCCTTGGCCTCCTGGCGGAAGATGATCTCGACCGCGCCCTTGGCCCCCATCACCGCGATCTCGGCGGTCGGCCAGGCGTAGTTGAGGTCGCCGCGCAGGTGCTTGGAGCTCATCACGTCATAGGCGCCGCCATAGGCCTTGCGGGTGATGACGGTGATCTTCGGCACGGTGGCCTCGGCATAGGCGAACAAGAGCTTGGCGCCGTGCTTGATCAGGCCGCCGTACTCCTGCTTGGTCCCCGGCATGAAGCCCGGCACGTCGACCAGGGTGATGATCGGGATGCTGAAGGCGTCGCAGAAGCGTACGAAGCGGGCCGCCTTGCGCGAGCTGTCGATGTCCAGCACGCCGGCCAGCACCTGGGGCTGGTTGGCGACGATGCCGACCGTCTCGCCGTCCATGCGGGCGAAGCCGCAGACGATGTTCTTGGCCCACTCGCTGCTGATCTCGAAGAAGTCGGCCTCGTCGACGATCTTCAGGATCAGCTCCTTCATGTCGTAGGGCTTGGTGGCGTCGGCCGGGATCAGGGTGTCGAGGCTGGCCTCCTCGCGATAGGCCTCGTCGAAGCTCTCGCGCTCGGGCGCGGGCTCGCGGTTGGACGAGGGCAGGAAGTCGATCAGGCGGCGCACCTGGGTCAGGGCCTCGAGATCGTTCTCGAACGCGCCTTCGGCCACGCCAGATTTGGCGGCATGAACGCGGGCCCCGCCCAGTTCCTCGGCGGTGACGACCTCGTTGGTGACTGTCTTCACGACGTCCGGGCCGGTCACGAACATGTAGCTCGTATCCTTGACCATGAAGATGAAGTCGGTGATCGCGGGCGAATAGACGTCGCCGCCGGCGCAGGGGCCCATGATCACGCTGATCTGGGGGATGACGCCGCTGGCCAGGGTGTTTTCCAGGAAGATGTCGGCATAGCCGGCCAAGCTGTCGACGCCCTCCTGGATGCGCGCCCCGCCTGCGTCGAACAGGCCGATGATCGGCGCGCCGACCTTCATGGCCTGGCGCTGGACCTTGATGATCTTCTGGGCGTGGGCGTTCGACAGGCTGCCGCCGAACACCGTGAAGTCCTTGGAGAACAGGTAGACGACCTTGCCGTTGATCGTGCCCCAGCCGGTGACGACGCCGTCGCCGGGGACCTTCTGGCTCTCCATGCCGAAGTCGGCGCAGCGGTGCTCGACGAACATGTCGAACTCCTCGAACGAGCCTTCGTCCAGCAGGAGATCGATGCGCTCGCGGGCGGTCAGCTTGCCCTTGGCGTGCTGGGCCGCGACCCGTTTCTCGCCGCCGCCAGCCTTGGCCTGTTCGCGACGACGGTCGAGTTCTTCGAGGATGCGCTGCACCGGATACGATCTCGCAATGGGAAGACAGGGTTCTTCGAGCATGCGGCCTGTGAAGGCGTCCGCAAATTGAAAATTGGCGAAGTTGGAAAACTCGTCCAGATTGACGCCCCAAAATACGCCGTAAATCGGGCGTTCGCAGCGAGGTTGCGACGCTCGGATCTGCAAATTTGCAAAGTTGTGAAGATGCGCGAGAAGCTTTTCATCGGTCCGCGACTGCGGCTGTTGCGCCAGGCGCGCAGCTGGACGCTGGAGGTGTGCGCAGCGCGTCTGGGGCTGTCGCCCAGCTATCTGTCGCAACTGGAAGCCAATCAGCGGCCCGTCACCGCGCGGGTGCTGATCGACGCCATGCGGGTGTTCGAGGTCGACGCCGCGGCCCTGGACGCCGCCGACGACCAGCGCCTGATCGCCGACCTTCGCGAGGCCGCCGCTGATCCGGTCAGCGGCGAGGACGCGCCGGGCCTTGGCGAGATCAAGCAGGTGGTGACCAACGCCCCGCAGTTCGCCCGCGCCTATCTCGCCTTGCACCGCGCCTATCGCCAGCTGGACGAGCGCCTCAAGCAGACGGAAGAGGCGGTGTCGCTGGACGAGCGCGGGGCGGCCAGCGCGCTGCTGCCCTACGAGGAGGTCCGCGACTTCTTCCACTACAAGGACAACTACATTCACGCCCTTGATCTGGCTGCCGAGGCCCTGGCCGGCGAGCTGGGCCTGGAGGAGGGCGCGGGCGTCGAGGCGGCGCTGGAACGGCGGCTCGCGGCCCTGGGGGTCACGACAGAGCGCTCGCGCGAGTTCGATCTGCTTCGCCGCTATGATCCCGAGACTCGGACGCTGCTGTTGGGCGCGTCCCAGCCGGCGGCGACGCGCGCGTTCCAGATGGCCTATCAGATCGCCGCCATGACCCTGTCGCAGGTGGTCGAGGCCGAGCTGACCGCCGCCTCGTTCCGCAGCGAGAGCGCCGCTCAAGTCTGCCGAACAGGCCTCTTGAACTACGCCGCCGGGGCGCTGCTGCTGCCCTATGAGCGCTTTCGCGAAACGGCCCGGCGCGTGCGCCACGACGTCGAGCAGTTGAGCCTGATCTTCCAGACCAGCCTGGAGCAGGTCTTCCACCGTCTCAGCACGCTGCAACGGTCGGGCGCGCGGGGCGTGCCGTTCTACTTCGTGCGGCTGGACCGGGCGGGCAACATCACCAAGCGTCACAGCGCTACGCGCTTCCACTTCGCGCGCTTCGGCGGGGCGTGCCCGATGTGGAACGTCCACGACGCCTTCAGCCGGCCCGACGCCTGGCTGGTGCAGTTGGCGCAGATGCCCGACGGCGTGCGTTACGTCTGCATCGCCAAGGGGGTGGTGAAGCCTTCAGGGGCCTATCTGCAGGCCGACCGCCGCTACGCCCTGGGGCTGGGCTGCGAGGCGCAATATGCCGACCAACTGGTCTATGCCGACGGGCTGGATCTCGCCGGCCCGTCCGCGCCGATCGGCGTCAGCTGCCGGATCTGCGAGCGGGTCGACTGCACCCAGCGCGCCTTCCCGCCGGTCGATCGCAAGTTCGAGGTGCTGGAGAACGATCGCCGCTGGGTGCCCTACAGCCTCTAGAAGAAAGGGCCCGGCGGCTTTCGCCACCGGGCCTCTAAAGTCTCTACGGCTGCCCCCGTAGAGGTCAGGCGGCGACCATGCCGTCGTCATAGGCGGCCGCTTGGCCAACCAGGGCGACCGCCTTGGTCGAGGTCAGCTCGGCGCCGTAGGTCGCCGTGCCGTCATAGGCCTTGGTCAGAAAGGCGCGGGTCGCCTCGTTGTAATGGCCGACATTGGCCTCCATCCCCGCATACATCAGGAAGCCGGCCATCGCCGCCTTAGCGCCCAGGGCGTCGTGGCCAGCAGTTGTGAAGTAGCTCTGCTGCGAGACGATGTAGTCCACCGCAGCATTGACGTTGATCCCGGCCGCCGCGGCCTTGGTGTTGCCGATGATGGCGTCGTAGGCCTTGGTCACGGCGTCGCGGAAGGTCAGGGTGTCGTAAGCGGTCTTGAAGGTCGCCGCGCCCGTGCCGCTCATGGCCTGGTTGATGGCGAAGGCGATGTACTTGTTGCCGGTGTTGTAGATCGCATAGGCGTAGTCGGTCAGGTCGGCCGGATTGGTCGAGCTGTCGATCAGCTCGGTCAGCGCCGCCTGGGTCGGGGTCTTGCCGGTGAAGAAGTTCATCGCCTGCAGCGCCAGGGCTGAGGTGTCGATCGAGTAGCCGATCATCTTGTCGATGAAGACGGCCTTGGTGATCTTGTTGGCGATGACGTCGGCCTGCAGCGCGGCCAGGGCCTTCATCTCGGTGTAGAAGGCGTTGGCGACCTTCTCGCCATTGGGGCCGGTCAGGAATTCCGAAAGCGCCTTGGACGAGTTGGCCGAGATGCCGGCCATGATCTTGTAGACGTCCTGGATCTGGGCTTCGGTCAGGGTGATCGGGTTGGCGACCGTGCCGCCGCCGCCCGTTCCAGCCCCGAATGCGACGCTGATCGGAGTGTCCAGCGGCCACTTGGTCAACGCGTCTTTCAAGGTCTGGACGCCGAGGTTGATCAGGGCTGGATTGGCCTCGACCTGGGCCAGAGCCGCGTCGACGTCGGGCGTCAGCACGTTGAAGCTCTTGAGCAACGCGCGCAGCTCGATGAACTTGAAGCTGGCCTGGATCAGGCCGCTGTCGACCAGCTGGATCAGGAATTGGAAGTCGCGAAGCGTCGGCTCGGCCATGGTTGAGTTCCCTCCGGAGCCTTCCCCTCGCACCACGCGTCACCCTGGGCCCCGAAACGGTTCTACAATCGGGGGTTAAGGCCTCGACATCCCCTGAACTGGGGGTTTGCAAAGGCGCGTCGAGCGCGTCGCCTGCAGAATTTCCCGTTTCAGGCGATCGAAAAGGCGCGAATCACAGCCGTATGACAGCAGCGCTTACGCAAGGTGAGGGTGTGGCGATTGCATGCTTAAGCGGCTGACGGACGTCACGCAGCTGGAAGGCCTGGTGCGCTATTCGCGTGGTGTCGCCTTGTCACGCCTGGCCTTGGTCGCGGGCTTCGTCCTGCTGCTGGTGATGTTCACACCCTGGCGTATCGCCTTACTGGGGGCGGTGGAGCTGGGCCTCTACGTCGCGCTGTTCCTGGCCACCGAGCTGGCCGTACGGCATTCGGACCCGATCAAGGCCCACAGACGACTGGCGCTGCAGTCCGACATCCTGATGCTCCTGCTGGTAACCAACGCCTGCTGGATCGCGGTGCAGATCCGGCTTTACGATCAGCCCGAGACCCTGGTGGAGTCCGCGCTTCTGGCCATCTGCGTCCTGCTGTTCGCGGCGCTGCGGGTGCATCTGACGCGGGTCAGTTACGTCGTGGGTGTGGTCCCGCCGGCCCTGACCCTGATCTGGATCGCCATCGACTGGAGCGCGCCGCTGCAGCCTGGCCCCTACGCCTTGTCGATGACGCTGTTCGTGGCGGCCGTTCTTCTCGTCACCGCGCGCCAGCAGGCGACCGACCGGGCACTGACCCGAGCCATGCGCGAGCTGACCCGCAAGAACGTCGCCCTGACCCAGGCGGTCAACGAGACCCGCGCCGCCAACCGCTCCAAGGACGAGCTGCTGGCGGTGGCCAGTCATGAGATCCGCACGCCCTTGAACGCCATCATCGGCTTTGGTCGGGCGTTGCGGGGCGAGCCGCTTTCGCCGCGCCAGGCCGAGCTGGCCGAGGGCGTGTTGGAAGGCAGCCAGCACCTGAACCGCCTCCTGGGCGGAGTGCTGGACCTGGCGCGCGGTGATCGGTTGCGGGGCGCGCTGGACCTTTCGCCCGTCGACCTGCGCAAGACCGTGCGCGGGGTCGTCCGGGTGTGGAGCGGCCATGCGCGCGCGATCGGCGTGACCCTGACCCTCGACGACGCCGATCCGACGGTGTCGTTCCAGGTCATGGCCGACCTTGTCCGGGTCGAGCAGACCTTGGTGAACCTGGTCTCCAACGCCCTTGCGGTCGTGACGCCCGGCGGAGCGGTGACGGTGCGGTTGGCAGGCGTGATCCAGGATCACGCTGTGCGCGTGCTGATCGATGTGGTCGACACCGGTCCGCCGATCCATCCCGAAGAACGCGCGATGATGTTCGAGGCCTATGAGCAGACCCGCCGTGGCCGCGCCGAAGGCGGTACGGGCCTGAGCCTGAAGATCTGCGCCCAGAACGTGGCCCTGATGGGCGGCGAGATCGGCGTCGATCCGCCCGAGAGGGCGCCGCGTGGTCCGGTGGGGGCGGTGTTCTGGTTCGCTTTCGATGCGCCGCTGGAGGGCGGCTCCGTCCGCCGCGAGCGCCCGCCGAGGCTGGACGCCGCTGATGAGATCCGGGTGTTGGCGGCCGAGGACAACGCCGCGAACCGCCGGGTTCTGGCCCTGGCTCTGGAGGGGGCTCCGGTCGATCTGACCTTCGCCGAGGACGGGGCGCAGGCGCTGGATCTGTGGCGGGCGGGCGGCTTCGACCTCGTCCTGATGGACGTCAACATGCCGGTGCTGGGCGGCCGCGAAGCGGTGCGCGAGATCCGCAAGGCCGAGGGCGGAGGGCGGCGCACGCCGATCTGGATGCTGACCGCCAATGTCTTTCCCGAGGACGTCGAGCGCTATCGCGGCGACGGGGCGGACGGCGCTCTGCGCAAGCCGTTAGACGTCGCGGCGCTCTACGCGCTGCTGGCCGAGGTGGCGCAGGCCAAGCTCGTTCGAAGCTGACGCACGGCGCGGCCACAGGCCGCTAATTCCATCCCCGAAGTTGCACAATTTGAGCGCGATCATGTGCGTCGAGCGCCTAAACGCGGGTCTCGACGGCCTCAATTTGTCCTGAAGACAAAATCTTCAGAAGGGGCAAAAAAGCCCATTGAAAAAGAATGACTGCGCTGTCATTTTGCCATTGCGGCAGTGGCGTACCGGTGTTACCGCTAACTTGTCCCACCTGTTCTGGTTGTCCGGAGCGCGGGGCTGAAAGCGGTCGGAGGCTTCCGGCGCACAACGATAACAGCGCCCCACAGAGGGCTAAAACTTTAGGGGGAAGGCTATGAAGCGGCTCCGTCGCCTCCATGCGTCTGCGTCTTGTCTCGCCATTTCGGCGGCCGTTCTGGCCAGCCCGGCGACGGCTCAGCAGATCCACGACACCACCGTCGACGAGGTGGTCATCACCGGCATTCGCGCCTCGCTCGAGCGGTCGATCGAGATCAAGCGCACCAACAGCGGCGTGGTCGACGCCATCTCCGCCGAGGACATCGGCAAGTTCCCGGACACCAACCTGGCGGAGTCGTTGCAGCGGATCACCGGCGTGTCCATCGACCGCACCAACGGCGAAGGCTCGCAGGTCACGGTCCGCGGCTTCGGCGGCGGCTTCAACCTGGTGACCCTGAACGGCCGCACCATGCCGACGGCGGACGTCGCCACGGTGGGCGGCGACCAGTCCTCGGACGACGCCAAGGGCACCAGCCGCTCCTTCGACTTCTCGAACCTGGCGTCGGAAGGCGTCACGACGCTGGAGGTCTATAAGACCGGCCGCGCGGCCGTGCCGTCGGGCGGCATCGGCGCCGCCATCAACGTCAAGACCCGCCGTCCGCTGGACTCGCGCCAGCACGGCCTGTCGGGCAGCATGGGCGTCAAGGGCGTCTACGACACCAGCATGTCCAAGCGACTGGAGGACGCCTCGAAGATTACGCCGGAAGTCTCGGGCCTGCTGAACTGGCTGGATGACAGCGAGAAGTTCGGCGTGGCGCTGTTTGGCAGCTACCAGAAGCGCAACTTCACCAGCCGCTCGGCGACGTCGAACGACTGGAACATCCGCACCTACAGCGAGTTCCTCGACCCGGCCAACAACTTCGTCCGGGCTGGCGGCGCGACCCAGATCACCAATGCGCCCAAAAGCCTGGACGCCCTGGTCGCGATCCCCAACGACAGCCGCTACCACTTCTCGCAAGGCCAGCGCGAGCGGATCAACGGTCAGTTGACGGCGCAATTCCGTCCGATCGAGACCCTGACGATCACCGCCGACGCCCTCTACGCCCGCAACAAGGCGTTCGAGCGCCGCAACGACAGCTCCAACTGGTTCAACCGGCCGTTCGACAAGGTCACCTTCGACGACAACCCGGTGATCTCGACGGCCGTGCTGCTGCAGGAAACCCTGAGCGGTACAAAGGACATGGGCTTCGAGCAGCAGTATCGCGGCAATGAGGACAGCCTGAAGTCCTTCGGCCTGAACGCCGACTGGGAACTGTCTGACCGCATGCGCCTGAAGGTGGACGGCCATATCTCCAAGGCCGACTCCAAGCCCAACTCGCCGAACGGCGCCAGCTCGACCGCCGTGGCCATCGCCGCGCCGATCATCTCCAGCCACTCGGTCGACTACAGCGGCAAGATCCCGGTCCAGTCGTTCACGATCAACGATGCGGCTCCGCGCGGCAACGCCAACGGCGTGCTGGACGTCGGCGATCTGGGCAGCCAGGTCGGCCGCACCTGGACTCAACGCCAGCAGCACGAGGTCAAGGAGATCCGGGCCGACCTGACTTGGGATCTCGACGACAACGGCAGCCGCCTGGACTTCGGGGCGGACTATCGAACCAGCCAGATGACCCAGTCCAACTCCGCCACCGAGCAGGACCTGGGCAGCTGGGGCGTCTCCAGCCCCGGCGACGTGAAGCAGTACGCCGGCAACCTGGTCCAGGCCTTCTGCATGGCCTGCAAGTTCGACAAGTTCGATCCGCGTCAGAGCGGACCGGGCCTGGTGTCGTTCCGCAGCGACGCGGTCGAGCTCTACAACACCCTGTCGCCGGTCTATGTCGGCCGGGGCAATCCGGTTCGGATCGTCGCCCAGAACAACAACCGCGTCGACGAGGACATCGCCGCCGTCTACGGACAGCTGACCTGGAAGGCGGAGCTGGCCGGCCGTCCGGCGACCCTGGTCACCGGCGTCCGCTACGAGCAGACCAAGGTCACCTCGACCTCGCAGATCCGCACGCCGACCGGCATCGTCTGGACTGCCGACAATGACTTCCGGATCGACACGGCCAGCACCTTCCAGCCGCTTTCGGGCAAGGGCAAGTATAACAACCTGCTGCCGGCCCTGGACTTCAGCGTCGATCTTCGCGACGACCTGATCGGCCGCGTCTCGTTCAGCCGCACCATCGCTCGGCCGGACTACGTCAACCTGTTCGCCGCCCAGACGGTGGAGAAGCCTGCGCGTCCGACCATGAACGGCGCCGTTCCGCTGGGCACGTCGGGCAACCCGGACCTGGAACCGCTGATCTCGGACAACTTCGATGTCTCGCTGGAGTGGTACTACAAGCCCGGCAGCTACATCTCGGCGGGCTTCTTCGAGAAGCGGGTGAACAACTTCATCGGCACCGGCACCGTGATGCAGAACCTGTTTGGCCTGCGTGACGTGACCTCGGGCGCGCCGGGCACCCGCTCGGCCCAGGCCAAGGCGCTGCTGGACTCGATCGGCGCCGGCCAAAGCGACGTGAACCTGTTCACGATGGCGGCCCTGTTGCAGACCACGGGTTCGTCGGCCGCGGCCACCGCGCAGTTCCAGGCCAATCGCGGCGCCGGCGGCGACCTGAACCAGGGCTTCGTCGACGCCATCCTGGCGGCGGTCGATATCTCGCCCAACAGCACCGATCCGCTGCTGAACTTCCAGGTGGCCAAGCCGATCAACAACAAGACCGGCAAGATCCACGGCTTCGAAATCGCCGCCCAGCACTTCTTCGGCGATACGGGCTTCGGCGTCTCGGCGGCCTATACGATGGTGCGCGGCGACGTCGAGTTCGACAACGGCGCGCCGCCCAGTCAGGACCAGTTCGCTCTGCTGGGCCTGTCGGACACCGCCAACGCCACCCTGATCTTCGACAAGTACGGTCTGTCCGCGCGGCTTGCCTACAACTGGCGTGACCGGTTCCTGCAATCGACCAACCGCGGCAACGGGCGTAACCCCGTCTATGTGGAGCCGTTCGGTCAGCTGGATTTCAACGTCAGCTATGACGTGACGGAAAAGCTGGCGGTCTCGCTGGAAGGCATCAACCTGACCAAGGAGAGCCTGCGGACCTACGGCCGCGACCCGAACCAGCTGTGGTTCGCCCAGGAGCTGGACCGCCGCTTCCTGCTCGGCGCCCGCTACCGCTTCTAGATCGGAAGTCCTGGAGGCAGGGGAGGGGATCGCCGCGCTTGCGGCGGTCCCCGTCTTCCTTTGAAGTACGCGTAAAGGGGCGGGAAATGACCAACCGGGTTCTGCTGAACAATGTCGACCACGCCGACCTGCGCGTGATCGCGGGTCACGGCGTCGCGTTCGGCGACGGGATCAACCAGGTCCTGGTCCTGCCGACCGAGTTCGAGGCCGTGCAGCGCGAATATCCGATCCTGATCCGCCAGGACCCGGACGGCGGCTGGCAGGCGGTGGCCCTGCTGGGGCTGGAGCGCGACGAGAACCTGTTTCTGGACGAGACCGGCTGGAACGCCCGCTATGTGCCGGCGGTGCAGCGGCGCGGGCCGTTCTCGATCGCCCTGCAGCGCGCCGGTGAAGCGGCGCGGCCGATGATCCATGTCGATCTCGACCATCCGCGCATCAGCCGCGACGACGGCGAGCGCCTGTTCCTGCCGGCCGGCGGCAACGCGCCTTACCTCCAGGGCGTCAACCAGGCTCTGGCGCAGATCCACAACGGGCTGGAGATCGCCGGCCCGATGTTCGCCGCCTTCGAGGAGCTGGGCCTGATCGAGCCGATCGACATCGAGATCAAGCTGGACGACCAGACGACCTACGACTTGCCCGGGATTTTCACCCTGGCGCCTGATCGCCTGGCGGCGGTGAGCGGCGAGGCGTTGGAGCGGCTGCATCAATCGGGCCTGCTGCGCGCGGCCCAGTGGATCGTGTCGTCCCTGGGTAACGTCGAGGCGTTGGTCGCTCGCAAGACGCAGCGGCTGGCGACGCAATGACCGCAATCACTGCCCGTCGGACGCTGGAAACTAAGGTCGCCTCGGCGGTCGAGATCCCGTTCGACGCGGTGCTGGCGGGGCAGACCCCGATGCTGTTCAAGGGTCTGGCTGGCGATTGGCCGTTAGTGCGGGAAGGTCTTAAATCCAGCCAGGCGGCTCGCGACTATCTCCGCGCCCACGACCAGGGCGGCCGCGTGGTGGGTTACAGCGGGGATCCGTCGATCCAGGGTCGGTTCTTCTACGGCGACACCCTGACGGCCATGAACTTCAAGGCCGAACGCGCGCCGCTGGAGATTTTCCTGCAGCGCCTGGAGGCCGCCGAGGGCCGCGACGACGCTCCGTCGGTCTATGTCGGTTCGGCTGATCTCGACGCCTACTTCCCGACCCTGAAGGCGGCCAACGATCTGGGCTTGGGGGCCGAGGTGTTCGGCCCCGAACCGCCTATGGCCGGCATCTGGATCGGCAATCGCACCACGGCCGCGGCCCATTTCGACATGTCCAACAACATCGCCGTCTGCGCCGTGGGCCGGCGGTGTTTCACCCTGTTCCCGCCGGATCAGGTCGCCAACCTCTATCCCGGCCCGCTGGAGCCGACGCCCGGCGGCCAGGTGGTCAGCCTCGTCGATTTCCAGCGACCCGACTTCGACGCCTATCCCGGCTTTCGCGACGCCATCGGTTCGGCCCAGGTCGCCGAGATGGAGCCCGGCGACGTGCTCGTCTACCCCGCCCTGTGGTGGCACCAGGTCGAGGCGCTGGATCCCTTCAACGTGCTGGTGAACTACTGGTGGAACACGGCGCCCGCCCACATCGACACGCCGATGAACACCCTGCTGCATGGCCTGCTCAGCCTGCGCGATCGGCCCGATTTCGAGAAGCAGGGCTGGAAGGCGCTGTTCGACTACTACGTCTTCGGGCCCGCCGAACGCGCCGGCGCGCATCTGCCGCCAGCGGCGCGCGGACCGCTGGGGACCATGGACGACATGACGGCCCGCCGCCTGCGCGCGCAGCTGCTGGATCGTCTCAACAGATAAGAAACTTGGGGGAAGCGCTATGACCGGTCAGGTCGTGAAGAAGGTGGTCGTCGCCGGCGGCGGCTCGGCCGGCTGGATGGCGGCGGCGGCGCTGTCGCGGCAGCTGGGGCCGCTCTTGGACATCACCCTGGTCGAGTCCGACGAGATCGGCACGGTCGGGGTCGGCGAGTCGACGGTGCCGACCGCGCGGACCTTCAACGCCCTGCTGAACCTCGACGAACGCGAGTTCATGGCGGCCACCCAGGCGACCTTCAAGCTGGGCATCTCGTTCGAGAACTGGGGCGAGATCGGCGACCGCTACATCCACTCGTTCGGCAAGATCGGGAAGGGGACCTGGCTAGGCCATTTCCACCACTTCTGGCTGGAGGCGCGGCGACAAGGGTTCGGCGGCGACCTAGGCGACTACTGTCTGGAGCTGAAGGCGGCCGAGCAGGACAAGTTCTTCACCGACGAGACCTCATCGGTGAACTACGCCTATCACATCGACGCCACGCTCTACGGCCGCTACCTGCGCGGCAAGTGCGAGGACAACGGCGTGCGCCGGGTCGAGGGCAAGATCGTCGAGGTCCGCAAGCACGCCGAAGACGGATCGATCGCCGCTCTGGTGCTGGAGTCGGGCAAGGTGATCGAGGGCGACCTCTTCATCGACTGCACGGGCTTCAAGGGCGTGCTGATCAACGGCGCGCTGGATGTCGGCTTCGAGGACTATGGGAAGTGGCTGCCCAACGACCGCGCCTGGGCGGTGCAGACCAGCACCGACGTGCCGCCCGGCCCCTACACCCGCGCCATCGCTCACAAGGCCGGCTGGCTGTGGGGCATCCCGCTGCAGCAGCGGGTTGGCAACGGTCTGGTGTTCTCCAGCCAGTTCATGAGCGACGAGGAAGGCCTTCAGCTGCTGCACCAGATGGTCGAGGGCGAGATGCTGATCGAGCCCAAGCTGATCAAGTTCCGCGCCGGTCGCCGTCACAAGGCCTGGCACAAGAACGTGGTCTCGCTGGGCCTGGCCGCCGGCTTCATCGAGCCGCTGGAATCGACCTCGATCCACATGATCATGATCGCCATCCACCGGCTGTTGCAGCTGTTCCCGTTCCAGGGCTGCAACGACGCCATCAGCGACCGCTTCAACCATCTCGCCAACGACGAGATCGAGAAGATCCGCGACTTCATCGTGCTGCACTACAAGGTGACCGAGCGCACCGACAGCCCGTTCTGGGACCACTGCCGGACCCAGGAGGTCCCCGACAGCCTGGCCCATCGCCTGGAACTGTTCCGTGACAACGGACACGTGTTCCAGGCCCCGGGCGAGCTCTTCCAGATCGACTCGTGGCTGCAGGTGATGCTGGGCCAGCGGCTGGAGCCGCAGGGGCATCACCACATGGGCCGGCTGATGCCACCGCAGCAGCTGAAGCAGGCGTTGGGCGACCTGGCCCGCAACATCGACGGCGCGATCGCCGGCATGCCGTCTCACCAGGCCTTCATCGACCGTTACTGCCCCGCGCCGCGCTGGGGCGCTTAGGCGTCGAGCGGCGCGAGCAGCTTCTGAAGTGTGGCGCCGATACGGGCTACGGCCGGATCGGTATCCGCCAGACCCATCGCCCGCAGTTCACCGCCGACACGCGCGCCGATGGCCAGCAGCGGACGGCTGGTGACCTGGGCTTGCGCCAAGGCCTCGACGGCTTCCGCGTAGCGGGCGGCGTTGAGGTTTTCCAGCGCCCAGGCGCGGGCGGCCTTGCCGGTGTCGCGGCGCAGGGTCTTGTCGGCGACCAGGCGCTCCAGGGTCTCGCGAAGTTCCTCAACGACGATCTCGCCATCGACCTTGAACACCAGGTCGTCGGGCAGTTCGCCGTAGAAGCCGGCGCGCGCCACCACGGTCGGGCGGCCGCTGAGCATGCCCTCGCAGGCCGAGCCCGAGGCGCCTTCCAGCACCGGCTTACGCAGGGCGACCATGACGTCGGCCTCGTCCAGGCGCTTGTCCAGGGTGTCGTCGTCGACAGCGCCGTCGATGATCAGGTGCGCAAAGCCCACCTCGGCGGCGACGGCCTCCAACTTGGCGCGCTCGTCGTCCGAGATCGGGCCGACCAGGCGGTAGGCGCAGGCCTTCAGGGCGTCCGAGCCGCCGATGGCGCGGATGACGTCGGCGACGCGCTTGTTGGGGTTCATCACCCCGACGGTGGTCAGGGTCAGCTGGCTCTTGGCCTTGGGCGGTCCGGGCGGCGTGGCGCGGTCGGGGCAGCACAGCGGCGTGACGGCTACGGGACCTGGGCAGGCGGCTTCCAGCTTGGGCGCGTAGAAGTGGGCGTGGGCCAGGGCGGCCTCGCAGCGGCCGGCCAGCCACTCGGTCATCGGCAGCTTCGACGCGATCTCGCCCATGTCCAGCATCTGGCCCGAGCGAACGGCGACTGCATGCGGCTCGGCCTGCGGGCCATAGGTGGCGACGATCTCCGCGTCATGCCGGCGATAGTCCAGACCGTTGTAGTGCAGCCAGCCCGAAAACAGGTTGTAGATATAGAAGTCGTGGAAGATCCCCAGGCACGGCGCGGCGTCCAGGATGGCGAACACGCCGGCGTGGAAGGGATAGTTGTCGCCGATATTGACGATGACCACGTCGAACTGGGTCCGCAGGCGCGAGAGGTCGTACGAGCGCCAGTGATGCACCGGCAGGCGCGTCGGGTGCAGCGGCTCGGCCGCGTCGTCCTGCTCCTCGCAACGCAGGATCTCGACCTCGTGGCCGCGCGCGGCCAGGGCCTTGGCGACCTCGGCGCTGACCCGGCCGATCGACGAGCGCAGGACGAAGGGCGTCACCCAGCAGATCTTCATGGGCTTTACGTCCTAGCGCTTCAGGAGACGCTGCTCGGCGTCGCCGCCGGGGCGCACGAAGGCGATGTTGGCCGAGATCACCTTTGCGGCCGCCTTGGCGTTGGTCGGCTCGGCCGCGCTGGTCGCCTCATCGATGATGTAGGCCTTGAAGCCGTGGTCGGTGAAAGCCTTGAACCACTGGGCCGGGGTCTGACCCACGCGCTTGAGGTGCTCGGGACCGAACTCGGCGACGATGGCCAGGTCGGGGTTCCTGGCGATCACGCCGCCCATGCCGGCCAACACGTCCAGCTCGGCGCCCTCGACGTCGATCTTCACGACGTCCATGCGCTTGGCAGGCGCGACGTCATCCAGGCGCACAACCTCGACCTGGATCTCGCGCGAGCCCTCGGTCTCGGGCAGGGCGTACAGCGAGCTGTGGCCGATGATGTCGCTGACGTGGAAAGTCAGCTGGCCGGCCTTCTCGCCCACCGCTTGGTCGCGCACCTCGACCCACGACAGGCCGTTAAGGTGCTTCATCTTCTCGAGGTTCGACCGCGGCACGGCCTCGGGTTCGAAGGCGATGACCTTGCCGCCTGGCCCGGCAGCCGAGGCCATGACCAGGGTCAGCAGGCCGATATTGGCGCCCACATCGGCGACCACCATGCCCGGCTGCACCAGGCGGCGCAGAACATCGGTGGTCCCGGGCTCCAGGCCCTTGCTGGTGGCGTTGGCCAGCATGGTCACGAAGGTGGGCAGGGCGCGCGGGGCCATGACGTAGCCGTCGCGCATGCGGATCGCCATCGACTCCTCGTCATAGGCGATCAGCGGTCGGGCCTTGATCTCCAGCTCATCGAAGCGCGGGCCGAACATCGAGGCCAGCTCGCCGAAGCCCTGCGTGTTGAGCAGCTCGATGCGCTGGGTCGTCGGCTCGATGCGCGCCAGCTGTGCCGACATCGCTTGCATGATCGCGGTCGACGCCTGCTGCTGCTGAAGCACGGCCTGCAGCAGGATCTGGGTGTGGTCCAGCCGGACCTGGGTCGCGTAGAGCTCGGTCGACAGGGCGCCCAGATGCGCGCGCGTCTCGCCCAGCTGGTGCTCGACGCTGGCCTGCAGGTAGCGCCGCGCATAGTTGGCTACGGGTCCGACCAGAGGGCCGATCAGGCGGCGGGCGAAGCCGAAGCGGCGACGCGGAGGCGGCCCGCCCTCAGCGGAAGAGCCGGGCGGCGGCGCGCCAGGCGCTTCAGCGGCGACGGTGGCGTCGGAACGCATGGCGGAGCTGATCGCCATGTCCAGGCGTGCAGGCCTCAAGACGGTTCTTCCCGAAACGTGAGACGGAGCCAGCGCTCCGAAGACGTCTCGTCTAGACCAGAATCCCACCGTGCAGGAAGGACGAAAGATCGCCCACCAGGCTGATCGAGCTGCCATCGTCGAAGTGGAACGACATGCTGTGCAGCTGGGAGATCGTACTCACGTCATAGAGCACGCGCGTGTCGAACATCACGATGTCCGGACCGTTCACCATCGCTTCGATGCGAGTGGTGTGGGCCACGAAGTAATCGATGAATTCCTTGGCGATGTCGTAGGTCGTATGGGCCGGGGCGGTTGGAACCGGCTCCGGCTGCGGCGTCAGCGGCGGGGTGGTCTCGCCATTGCCGCCGACGGGCGGAGTTGTGGTTTCCGGCGTGTCGGTCGGCGGCGTATCCGGCGTCTGATTGTTGTGGTCGCTCGGCGCGACCGTGACGTGCTCGCCCTTGGCGATCAGCTCGGCCAGGATATTCGGAAGCTTGGCGACCTCGATCACCGAGATCTTCTGCGCGCCGGCCTCGCCGACCAGGCCGCGCACCAACTGCACGGCTTCGACCGTCGGCGCGCCGTTCAGGCCCAGGCCCAGACGCACGTCGATGGTCCAGGCAGCGCTCTCGGTCGATAGGATCGGCGAAACCGTGAAATCGTGGCCGACGGCGGCGCCGCTCAGCATGACGGTTTCAGAGGTTCCAGCGCCCTCGGCAGGATGCGGCAGGGTCATCAGCAGGCTGACCAGGGTCAGCACCGATGACACCGTATGCGCCGGGCTGTTGTCGAGGGTGACCGCGTGCGTGCCGACCGTCTGATGCGCGACGCTGTCGCCAGCCTGGAGGGGCGCAGCGTTGACGTCGCCGAAGTCGAGCGCCGCGGCCGCGGCGGCCATCGCCGCACGGGCGGCCGGATCCACGGTCACGGCCGGGCCCGCGCCATCCGACGCGAGCAGGGCGGCGGCCAGGATCAGAACAGCCTGGTTGGCTGGCAGCTGGATGGTGTCGTAGCCGCTCTGCGGCAGGCTCACCCCCGCCACGCCAGCGGTCAGGCCGGCGTTCGAGCTGGACGACAGCAGTACGGGACGGCTGGCCTGTTGCGTGTGATGCGACGCGCCCTTGCCGGCCTCGAGCTCGCCAGCCTTGGCTTCGCCCGTCTTGAAGAAGGCGGTGCCGACCACAGCCACCAGCAGGGCGGCGGGGTGGATCGACAGGTTGCCGCCGCTGTCGTTGCGGCGGATCAGCGGGTGACGCGCCACCATGTTGCGCACCAGGGCCGTGAAATCGAAACCGCGCGCGATCTCTTCATAGGCGGCGCCGGCGATGATGTACTCGCCGTCGATGCGCGCGAAGTGGATCACCACCTCGCCATCGTCCTGGCGGTAGAAGCAGAACCACGGCTCGTTCTCGTCGCTCATCCCGCGATCGGTGCCGACACTGATGCCGGCGCGGATCAGAGCGCCCTCGACCCGATAGAACTCGGCCAGCTCCTGCTGGCTCCAGTCGGCGGGGCGCGGGGTCGCGTGCGGCGTCAGCCGCGGCGAGCGCTGAAAGAACGAAAGGACCTGAGCGGCCATGCGGCGGTAGCTTCCCCCACGCCTGTTGCAACGAGTCTATATATAAGGTCGCCGGCCCCCAGCCGACGGAGCAATCTAGCCGATCTGTTCTTCGCTGACCAGAACCTCGCCAAAGAGGATCTCGTAGGTGATCGGATCATAGAAGCGCATCAGCTCGCGCACGAAGATCTTCTCCGAGACCTCCAGCGCCCGCGCCCAGTCGCGATAGCGGTCGGGCGGGATGCGGCCGCGACCGGTCTCCAGCTGCGAGATGAAGGTGTAGTAGTCGGCGCCGACCTTGGCGGCGAGCTGACGCTGCGACAGGCCGGTGGCCTCACGCTGCTCCTTGAGCCATCGGCCGCCCTCGCGGCGGAGGTCTTGAACCTCCGTAGCGCTGCGGCGTTGTGGATTGCCGTACATAATCAAAGCCCTCGCACTCGTCAGAAGCGGGGAGCGCGACCGCGCGCTCGCCTGAACCGACGCATGATTTCTCATTATATATACCCTGCCAGGCGAGGGGGTACAAGGATCGCGACATAGGAATTTGCTGTACCGGTATGAAAAATGCTGTACAGCTCGAATTCGGCTATTGTCGACGTATGACGTTTGCTCTATAGCCGTCGCTGCTCCCATGCGCGCCGTTTGGCCGCAGGGGGTGTGGGATTACTTTGGGAGACAGAGCCAGATGGCTTATGTAGACACGCTGCTCGCAGCCTATAAGAACGCCAACGGTGGCGTTGAAGCCGATGCCGCCAGCAAGCTGGCGATCGGTTCGTATGCTCAACAGGTCGAACTCGGCAAGGACACGCCGGACGGCGCCCTGTCGAAGACCCTGGCCCTGAACAGCGACACGACCGCTGTCGTTCTGGCCACCTACCAGTTCTTCACGGGCTCGGCCCCGTCGGCGGCTGGCCTGACCTATTTCCTGAATTCGTCGACGAACACGAATGACCTGAACGACACGGGCGGCCTGTACGCCTCGTTCAACCAGGAAAGCCGCTTCATCAACTTCTCGATCAACCTGGCTCTGGGCAGCAGCTCGGCCGCCCAGTTCGCCACCGACTACGGCAGCGTCACGATCGCTCAAACCGTTTCGACGGCCTACAACAAGATCATCGGCAACAGCGTCGCTCAAGCTGCTGGCGTTGACGTTGACGCCGCCGTCGCCTGGCTGTCGCGCCAGTCCAACATCACGGCCCTGACCGGCTTCGTGCGCGCCAACAACCCGACCTTCACGACCGCTCAAGTCGATCTGGCCGTCAAGGCTGCTCTGATCGGCCAGATCCTGAACATCGCCGTTTCGAACAGCCTGGGCGGTTACGCCGAGGCCATCAACGCCGCGATCAAGGACTACAGCGACGACGGCGCCCTGACCGGCAACACCGACGCCGGCATCAACCTGATCGTCGCCTATCCGCCGACCGGCAGCACGGGCGAAACCAAGAACCTGACCGCTGACATCGACACCCTGACGGGCACGTCGGGCAACGACAGCTACACGGGCGTTTGGGACGGCGTTGCCGCTGGCAACAAGACGACCATCAACGCGCTCGACACCATCGGCGGCGCCGGCGGCAATGACTCGCTGACGATCAACGCTCTTCAGAACCTGACCACCGCTGATCTGGCTTCGGTGACCATCACCAGCATCGAAACGATCAACCTCCGCGGCGCTCAGGACATCGGCTTTGACTCGTCGGCTTATGCTGACGTCACCGCCCTGAACGTGAAGCAAGCTGTGAACGTTGACGTTGACGCTGCTGGCACCACGGCCGTTTCGGTTACCAACGCGACCGGCTCGATCCAAGTTGATGGCGGCTCGACCGTCACGGTGGCCGACTCGACCACCAACAACAACATCACCATCGGCGCTAACGAAGCCTCGACCGGCGCTGTCACCGTGACCGACGCCAACCTCGGCAACGGCTCGATCGACGTCAGCGGCGGCACCGACATTTCGGTGACGGCGACGAAGGCGACGAACGGCTCGATCTCGGTCGGTGACACCGGTGATCGTCCGACGGGCGCTGTGGTGATCAACACCACCGGCGTGGCCTACAACGCTACCGGTCAGACGACTGCCGACGTGACCGTGCGCGGTGGCACCACCGTCGTCGTGAACGCGACGGCGACGACCTCGACCGCTGCGGCCGCTACCGCGACCAACGTCGGCAACGAGATCACTCAAGCCAACATCGACATTCACGCTTACGACAGCAACACGTCGGTCACCGTGAACCAGTCGGCCCCGGTCGATGCGGTTAACGCTGTCGCCGCTGCTGGCGCTCAAGAAGTGCAGACCATCACGTTCGCGGCCATCACGGCCGGCCAGACCGTGACCATCAACGGCCTGACCTTCACGGCTGCTGTGAACCTGACGGCTGCTCAAGTCGCGTCGGCCTTCGCCAACGTGAAGAACGGCGGCGTCCAAGGTTCGGCTTCGAACTCGCTGGGCACCTACACTGGCGCGTTCAACGGCCAGGCCGGTTCGACCGGCGCCGTGACCACCACGGGCACGACCAGCACCGTCACCTACACGGGTACGGCCGTTTCGGGCAGCCAGGGCCTGCTGACCCCGACCGGTACGGCGACCACCCTGCCGACCGTTGTCGAAGTCACCGACGGCGTGACCTTCGTTGACGCGGTTACCGGCGTTGCCGGTATCATCGGCGGTGAAGTGTACATCGACAGCCACGCCACGACCGACAAGGTCGCCACGGTTTCGCTGGCCGGTTACGGCGGCACGGGCTCGACGATCGAGTCGAACGCGCTGAAGACGCTGAACCTGAAGGACAGCCACAACAGCACCCTGACCGTGACGAGCACCGCTACGTCGCTGGCTCTGGGCCTGAACAACGTCGGTTATGTGAACGCCGCTGGCGCCAAGGTCTTCTCGACCGTGGACCTGGGCGCGAGCTACACCACGCTGAACGTGGCCGCTTCGGGCGCTAACTCGTACACCACCCTGGCCGCGGGCGGCGTCACCGCTCTGACCGTCTCGGGCGACAAGACTGTCGACTTCGGCACCACCTCGCTGGGCGCTCTGAAGACCGTCGTCGTCACCGGTTCGGCTGGCGTTTCGCTGAACGCCTCGGGCGCCAACGTGACCTCGGTTGACACCACGGGCACCACCGGTTCGAACACCTTCACCATCAACGCCGCGACCGCGACGTATGCTGGTGGCGCTGGTAAGGACACGGTCACCCTGTCGAGCACGACCGTGACCAAGAACGTGACCCTGGGCGCCGGCGACGACGTCCTGAAGCTGGCCACGGGCACCACGAGCGTGACCGGCGTCCTGTCGGGCGGCGACGGCATCGACACCCTGGAAGTGGCTGCTGCTGACGCTGCCACCCTGTCGGCCTCGAACGCTTTCGAAGCCAAGTTCAACGGCTTCGAAAAGCTCGGCGTCCGCGCTCTGGCCTCGAACACCACGAACACCGTGGACATCGCCAACCTGAACGACATCAACTACGTCGTTTCGGCTGGTGGCTTCGCTCAAAACCAGAGCAGCACGGTCACGATCACCCGCGGTACGGTTGAAGCGGGCGATACCTTCGCCTTCACGATCGGCACCACCACGGTGACCTACACCACCAACGGTACGGACACCGCGAACGACGTTGCTACCCAACTGGCCAACCAAATCACGCTGGCCGGTATCGGTGTTACGTCTTCGGTTGCTGGCGGCGTTATCACGCTGACCTCGCCGACCGCGTTCACCATCACCGGCACCACGGCCACGAACGGTGGCGCGACGGCCGACTCGAGCACCGTTGCTGCTACGGCCATCGCGGCTGGCACGCCTGCTGGCACTCTGGCTCTGACCAACTTCGTTGCTGGTGGCACGCTGGAACTCACGGGTGCGGCCGCCAACACGTCGGTCGCTCTGGTTGACGCCACGGGTACCTCGGACGTCCTGAACCTGATCACGAAGAACGGTGGCAACATCAACTTCGGCACCGTGACCGCCGCTGGCGTCGAAACCATCGCCATCACGGCGACGGACTCGACCCCGACGACGATCAACACCCACACGGTCAGCCTGGCCGATGCTGCTCTGAAGACGGTGACCATCGGCGGCAACGCCAAGGTTGTCCTGACGCACAACAGCGACGCCCTGACCTCGATCGACGCCTCGGCCAACACCGGTGGCGTGACCGCGACCACCCTGGCTACGGCCGGCGCTGCCGCCACCATCACCGGTGGTTCGGGCGCTGACACCCTGACGGCTCTGCACTCCAACGACGTCCTGATCGGCGGCGCTGGTGCGGACGTCCTGAAGGTCGGCGCGGGCGCCAACCTCGTCACCCTGACCGGTGGCGCTGGCGCTGACACGTTCCAGATCCTGGGCGCCGCGGCGAACGTCAACAGCTACGCCACCATCACGGACGGCACTGCTGGCGACATCATCAAGTTCGTCGACAGCGCGGGCCCTGAGTCCTTCACCTCGGCCAAGCTGGCCCTGGGCGGCACCGCCGTGTTCCAAGACTTCGCCAACCTGGCGATCGCGAGCACGGACACCGGCGCCATCACCTGGTTCCAGTTCGGCGGCGACACCTACGTGGTCGAGAACATCTCGAACAACGCGTCGGCGTTCGTCAACGGTACGGACATCATCGTGAAGCTGGCTGGTCCGGTCGACCTGTCGACGGCTTCGTTCAGCGCCACGTCGCAGACGCTGGTCCTGGCCTAATCTTCTTCGGAAGAGGACGAGGCGGCTCGCCGCCTCGTCCAGCCTTAGAAACCCCCGTGCGGTTCGCCGCGCGGGGGTTTCTTTTTGTCCGGACTACACGCTAGGCGCTAAGGCTTGCGTGGGCGTACCCGCCATGGTCTACGCCGAGAAGGGGGCGCTCATTTCGGCCATATTTTCATGGTCGAGACGCCACCTCAGTTGTTACTGTACACGACCCGCCCGTTCGAGCGGTTGTCCTGAAGGCCCGCAATGATCTTCACCCGCTCCGGCTCGAAGCCGACCGTTCTCGACCAAGCCGTGCTGGTCGCTAAGCCGGCTGTGATCGCCGCTATGGTCTTCAGCTTCTTCATCAACATCCTGGCCTTGGTCAGCCCGCTGTACATGCTGCAGGTCTATGACCGGGTGCTGTCCAGCCGGAACGTTGCGACCCTGGTGGCGCTGACGGCGATCTGTATCTTCCTGTTCTTGATCTACGGCCTGCTGGAGGCCCTGCGCACCCAGGTGCTGGTGCGGGGCGGCCTGAAGTTCGACAACGCCGTGCGCGATCCAATCTTCAAGTCGGTGCTGGATTCGACGCTCAGCCGTCGCGGCGCGGGCAGCCAGGCGTTCCGCGATATGGATCAGGTCCGCGACTTCATGACCGGCGGCCTGATCGCCTTCTGCGACGCGCCGTGGACGCCAGTGTTCATCATCGTCTCATGGATGCTGCACCCGTTCTTCGGCATCCTGGCGATCATCAGCTGCTTCATCATCTTCGGCCTGGCGGTACTGAACGACAACGCCACCAAGATGCCGGTCCAGATGGCCACCATGGCCTCGATCGCCGCCCAGAACGACGCCGGCGCGACCCTTCGCAACGCCGAGGTCATGAAGGCCATGGGCATGTGGGGCGGCTTGCAGGCGCGCTGGCGCGGTCGCCGCGACGAGCAGGTGGCTTGGCAGGCCTCGGCCAGCGACGCCGGCGGCGCGGTGATGTCGGGCATCAAGGTGTTCCGCCAGGTCGTCCAAACCCTGATCCTGGGCGGCGGCGCCTATCTGGCCATCCAAGGCGACATCTCGGCCGGCTCGATGATCGCAGGCTCGATCCTGGTGGGCCGCGCCCTGGCGCCGATCGAAGGCGCTGTGGGTCAGTGGAAAGGCTTCATCGGCGCTCGCGGGTCTTGGGACCGCTTGCAGGAAATGCTGCGCGCTGAAAAGAACACCGAAGACCACATGTCTCTGCCCGAGCCCAAGGGCGTGCTGTCGGCCGAGGCGGCTTCGATCCTGCCGCCAGGCGCGCAGCAGCCGACCATGCGTCAGGCCAGCTTCCGCATCGAGGCCGGCACGTCCGTGGCGCTTGTCGGCCCCAGCGCCGCGGGCAAGAGCTCGCTGCTGCGTGGCCTCGTCGGCGTGTGGCCCTGCGCGGCTGGCGTGATCCGTCTCGATGGCTACGACATCAAGCAGTGGGATCCCGAAAAGCTGGGCCGTCATATCGGCTACCTGCCGCAGGACATCGAACTGTTCCAAGGCACTGTGGCTCAGAACATCGCCCGCTTCACCGAGTTCGACGCTCAGGAAGTCATCGCTGCGGCGACCCTGGCCGGCGTGCACGAGATGATCCAGGGCCTGCCCGAGGGTTATGACACGCCGATCGGCGAGGGCGGTGCGTCGTTGTCTGGCGGCCAGCGTCAGCGTCTGGCCTTGGCCCGCTCGGTATTCCGCATGCCGGCCCTGCTGGTGCTGGACGAACCGAACGCCAGCCTGGACCAGGTGGGCGAGGTCGCTCTGATGCAGGCCATGAACCAGCTGAAGGCCGCCAAGCGCACGGTGATCTTCGCCACGCACAAGGTCAATATTCTGAGCCAAGCCGACTACATCATGGTCATCAACCAGGGTGTGATCGCCGACTTCGGTCCGCGCGACGCGATGTTGGCCAAGCTGACCGGCGCGGCCGCGCCGCAGAGCCCCCCGCCGGTCGCGCCGACGCCGATCCAGGGCGCGCACTGACGCCGTCGCGCGCCGGTCCGCCATTCCCGTTTCCTGGCCGCCTTCGGGCGCGCCTCTCAGGCTGAAGACATCATGAAGCCCCCGAAGATCCAACGTCCGACGGACAACTACAAAGGCGTGGCCAAGATCGGCTACGGCATCATCGCCTTCACGTTCGTGGGCCTGCTGGGCTGGGCGGCGTTCGCGCCGCTGGACAGCGCGGTGATCGCCAACGGCGTGGTCTCGGCCGAGGGCAACCGCAAGACCGTCCAACACCTGGAAGGCGGCATGCTGCGCCGGATCCTGGTGCGGGAAGGCCAGAAGGTGAAGGCCGGTCAGGTGCTGTTCGAGCTGGACCCGACCCAGGCCGACGCCGCCGCCGGCATCACTCGCAACCAGTACGTGGCCTTGAAGGCCATGGAAGCGCGCCTGCTCGCCGAGCGCGACCAGCGTCCCGCGATCAGCTTTCCCGCGGATCTAAGCGCTCAGCGCGCCGATCCGATGGTCGCGCGCGCGATCGCGGATGAACAGGCTCAATTCATCGAGCGCCGTCAGACCATCCAAGGCCAGACCGACCTCATGAACGCTCAGCGCGAGCAGTTCAAAAGCGAGATCGAAGGCATCGATCGTCAGACCCAGGGTCTGAAGGATCAACTGGGCTTCATCCAGGATGAGCTGACCGACCTGCGCAAGATCTACGACAAGGGCCTGGTGCCGCGGCCGCGTCTGCTGGCGCTGGAACGTGAGCAGGCTTCGCTGTCGGGCTCGATCGGCCGTCTGACCGCCGACCGCGCCAAGGCCGTGCAAGGCATGGCCGAGACCCAGCTGAAGATCCGCCAGATCAAGCAGCAGTTCTTCGAAGAAGTCAGCCAGAGCATCACCGAGACCCGCGTGCGCCTGGCCGAGGTCACCGAAAAGGAGATCGTCGCCTCCGACGCCCAGCGTCGCGTGAAGGTCGTCTCGCCGGTCAGCGGCACCGCCCAGAACCTGCGCTTCTTCACCGAAGGCGCCGTGGTTCGCGCCGCCGAGCCGCTGGTCGACATCGCTCCTGACGACGAGGCCTTCGTGATCCAGGCTCACTTCGCGCCGACCGATGTGGACAATGTTCATCCGGGCCTGGTGACCGAGGTGCGCCTGCCGGCCTTCCACTCGCGCAAGATCCCGATCCTGAACGGCAAGATCGAGTCTTTGTCGCGCGACCGCATCCCTGACCCGGAGAACAAGACGGCCTACTTCCTGGGGATTGTCCGCGTCGATCCCAAGCAGTTGCCGCCGGAAGTCCGCTCGAAGGTCAGCGCCGGCATGCCGGCCCAGGTCATCGTGCCGACGGGCGAGCGCACCGTGCTGCAGTATCTATTCTCGCCGCTGCGCGACACGCTGCGCACCACGATGCGCGAGGAGTAGGAAGAGTTTGATTCCGCTGGGTTTTGGCGAAGCGGCGGATGCTGCTTCCCAATCGCCCGCAATAGTGTAGTCAGGACCCTTCTTTTTAACTGGAGTCGATAGGGCGTATGGCGAAGACGGCGCTGATCACCGGCATTACCGGACAGGACGGGGCGTATCTCGCCAAGCTGCTGCTGGAGAAGGGCTACTCTGTCCACGGTATGCTGCGCCGCTCAGCCTCTGCCGATGTGATCGGGGACCGTCTGCGCTGGATTGGCGTCTATGATGATATCCAGTTCGAGCTGGGTGATCTGCTCGATCAGGGCGGACTGTCGCGCCTCATGCGCCGCCTGCAGCCGGACGAAGTCTATAACCTCGCCGCCCAAAGCTTCGTCGGTGCGTCTTGGGATCAGCCTCACTTGACCGGCGAGGTCACGGGCCTGGGCGCGACCAACATGCTGGAAGCCGTGCGCGAGGAGTGCCCGCAGGCGCGCTTCTATCAGGCCTCGTCGTCGGAAATGTACGGCCTGGTGCAGCACCCGATCCAGTCGGAGACGACGCCGTTCTATCCGCGTTCGCCCTATGCCGTGGCCAAGATGTACGCGCACTGGATGACGGTGAACTACCGCGAGAGCTTCGGCCTGCACGCCTCGGCCGGCATCCTGTTCAACCACGAGAGCCCGCTGCGCGGCATCGAGTTCGTGACCCGCAAGGTCACCGACGCCGTGGCGGCCATCAAGCTGGGCCAGCAGAAGACCGTAGATCTGGGCAATCTCGACGCCAAGCGCGACTGGGGCCACGCCCAGGATTATGTCGAGGCCATGTGGCTGATGCTGCAGCAGGAGATCCCGGACGACTATGTTGTTGCGACCGGCAAGACCTGGACCGTGCGCGAGATGTGCGAGACCGCCTTCGCCACCGTCGGCTTGAACTACCAGGATCACATCACAATTAATCCAAAGTTCCTGCGACCGGCGGAAGTCGACCTGCTGCTGGGTGACCCAAGCAAGGCCAAGGCCAAGCTGGGCTGGGAGCCGAAGATCACAATGCAGGACATGATCGCCGAGATGGTCGAGGCCGACATCACGCGGCGGTCCAAGAGCTGATGAGCCCAACCCTCGCCATCGGGGGCGTCGTCATCATCGGCGGCGGCGGCCACGCCAAGGTGGTCATCGAGAGCCTGCGGGCTGCGGGCGAGACGGTCGCAGCGATCGTCGACGCCGATCCCACGCCACGCACGGTGCTGGGCGTCCCGGTGGTCGGCGACGACCTGGCCCTGGCGGATCTGCACGGGCAGGGGCTTTCAAAGCTGTTCGTGGCGATCGGTGACAATAGCCTGCGCGAGAAGCTGGGCCGGAAGGCTCGCGAGCAGGGATTTGTGCTGGTCAACGCCATCCACCCCTCGGCGGTGATCTCACCCAGCGTTCAGTTTGGCGAAGGCATTGCGGTGATGGCGGGTGTGGCGATCAATGCTGACAGCCGGATTGGCGATCTGGCGATCGTCAACACCGGCGCAGTCGTCGATCATGACTGCGTGCTGGGCGCAGCCTGCCACCTGGGTCCGGCCTCGGCCCTGGCGGGCAACGTCAGCGTTGGCGCGCGCGCTTTCCTCGGCGTCGGCGCGCGGGTCATTCCTGGCGTGCGCATCGGCGCCGACACCATCGTCGGCGCTGGTGGCGTCGTTATACGAGATCTTCCGGACGCCGTTCTTGCGATCGGCGTTCCGGCCAAAATCAAAGGAGACCGGCCATGACCAGCCCGGCGAACACTCTGCCCAGGATTTCCGTCGCCGCTCCGCGTCTGGACGGCAAGGAACGCGAATACGTCCTGGAGTGCATGGATACGACCTGGATCTCGTCGGTCGGCCGCTTCATCTCCGAGTTCGAGAAAGGCTTCGCCGCGTATTGCGGCGTGCGCAACGCCATCGCCTGCAACAACGGCACGACGGCTCTGCATCTGGCGCTGGTGGCGCTGGACATCGGTCCGGGCGATGAGGTGATCGTGCCCAGCCTGACGTACATCGCTTCGGCCAATGCGGTGACGTACTGCGGCGCGACGCCGGTTTTGATCGACAACGATCCTCACACCTTCAATCTCGATCCGGCCAAGCTGGAGACGCTGATCACGCCGCGCACCAAGGCGATCATGCCGGTGCACCTGTATGGCCAGATCTGCGACATGGACCCGATCATCGAGATCGCCCGGAAGCATGGTCTGAAGATTGTTGAGGATGCGGCCGAGGCTGTCGGCGCGACGTACAAGGGCAAGAAGGCCGGCGCGCTGGGCACGTGCGCCACCTTCAGCTTCTTCGGCAACAAGATCATCACCACCGGCGAAGGCGGGATGATCACCACCGATGATGACGAGCTGGCCGCGAAGATGCGATTGCTGCGAGGGCAGGGCATGGATCCCAACCGTCGCTACTGGTTCCCGATCGTTGGCTACAACTACCGCATGACCAATATCCAGGCCGCGATCGGTCTGGCCCAATTGGAGCGGGTGGACGAGCATCTAGACGCGCGTGAGCAGGTCGTGGCCTGGTACAACGACAAACTGCCGCGTCTAGGCGACCGCGTGATCAAGCCGCACGTCGCCGACACCGGCCGCCACGTTTTCTGGATGTACACCGTGCGCTTGGGCGAAGGTCTGTCGACGTCGCGCGACCAGGTGATCAAGGACCTGGACGTCTTGGGTATCGAGAGCCGTCCGGTGTTCCACCCCATGCACATCATGCCGCCTTATGCGCATCTGGCGACCGGCGACCTGAAGCAGGCCGAGGCCTGCGGCGCCGACGGCCTGAACCTGCCGACCCACGCCGGACTCTCGGAGGCTGACATCGACCGGGTCGTGGCCGCGCTCGACCAGGTTCTGGTCTAGCCCATGCGGATCGTCCTGCTTTCCTCGATCGTGCCGTTCATCAACGGCGGCGCGCGCTTCATCGTCGAGTGGCTCGAGGAGAAGCTGATCGAGGCTGGCCACGAGGTCGAGCGGTTCTACCTGCCGTTCACCGACGATCCCAACGAGATCCTGCACCAGATCGCCGCCTGGCGGCTAATCGACCTGACCCAGTGGTGCGACCGGGTGATCTGCTTCCGGCCGCCGGCCTATGTGGTGGACCACCCGAACAAGGTGCTGTGGTTCATCCACCACATCCGCACCTTCTACGACCTGTGGGACACGCCCTATCGCGGTATGCCCGACGATACCCACACCCGCGCCATCCGCGACAATCTGCGGGCGCTGGACACGCGGGCCATCGCCGAGAGCCGGGCCGTGTTCACCAATTCGCAGGTGGTGGCCGATCGCCTGAAGGCGTTCAACGGCCTGGATTCCACGCCGCTGTACCCGCCGATCTACCAACCCGAGCGCTTCACCCACACCGGCTATGGCGATGAGATCGTCGCCATTTCGCGTCTGGAGCCTCACAAGCGCCAGGCGCTGATGATCCAGGCCATGCAGCATGTGAAGACCGGCGTGAAGCTGCGTCTGGCCGGCACGGCGTCCAGCCCCGAGTACGGCCGTCAGTTGGTGCAGATGACCAAGGACCTGGGCGTGCAGGACCGCGTGATCCTCGAAGATCGCTGGATCAGCGAGGACGAGAAGGCTCAGATGCTGAAGGAAGCGCTGGCCATCGCCTACCTGCCCAAGGACGAGGACAGCTACGGCTACCCCTCGCTGGAGGGCGCCCACGCTCGCAAGCCGATCATTACCACCACCGACAGCGGCGGGGTGCTGGAGCTGGTCGAGCACGGCCGCAACGGCCTGATCTCCGAACCGGACGCCAAGGCGCTGGCTCAGCAGTTTGACCGCCTCCACGCCGACAAGCAGCGCGTCGCCAAGATGGGCGAGGCCTCGCTGAACCGCCTGGCCGAGATGAAGATCGACTGGAGCACCGTGGTGGATCGGCTGACCGCATGAAAGTCCTGGTCGTCAACAACGCCGCCCCATTCCAGCGGGGCGGGGCCGAGGAACTGGCCGATCACCTGGTTCGCCGCCTGAACGCCACGCCTGGCGTGCAGTCCGAGCTGGTCCGCATCCCCTTCACCTGGGAACCGGCCGAGCGCCTGATTGAGGAGATGCTGATCTCCAAGGGCATGCGGCTGTACAATGTCGACCGCGTCATCGGCCTGAAGTTCCCCGCCTACCTAGTCCCGCACCACGAGAAGGTATTGTGGCTGCTGCACCAGTTTCGCCAGGCCTATGACCTGTCGGAAGCTGGCCAGAGCCACTTGGACTTCGACGACACGGGCCGGGCGGTGAAGGCGGCGATCAAGGCGGCCGACAACGACTGCTTCGCCCAGTGCCGCAAGATCTTCTGCAACTCGCCGGTGACTCAGAACCGCCTGGCGCGGTTCAACGGCGTGCCCAGCGAAGTGTTGTATCCGCCGCTGAACGACGAAGAGCTGTTCGTCGGCGGCGACTATGGCGACTACGTCTTCGCCGGCGGCCGAGTGGCGGCGGGCAAGCGCCAGCACCTGCTGATCGAGGCCCTGGCGCTGCTGCCCGGCAGCCTGCGCCTGATCATCGCCGGCCCGCCCGAGAACCAGGCCTACGCCGATCGTCTGATCAAGCTGGTCGAGGATCTGGATCTCAAGGATCGCGTCGATCTGCGCTTCGGCTTCCATCCGCGCGAGGATATCGCCCGCTGGGCCAACGACGCCCTGGTGTGCGCCTATCTGCCCTTCGACGAAGACAGCGTAGGCTACGTGACCATGGAGGCCTTCGCCTGTGGCAAGGCCGTGCTGACCGTCACCGACAGCGGCGGCCTTCTGGAGATCGTCAGCCAGGACACGGGCGCCGTCGCCGAGCCAACCCCGCAGGCCCTGGCCGATGCGCTGGATCGTTTGACCTCGGACAGGGGGCGAGCGATATCCCTGGGTGGCGCGGCGCGTAAACTCTGGCGCGACAAGAATGTCACGTGGGAGCAGACGGTTCGCCGTCTTCTTGATTAAGCCATAAATATTGCGTTGAACGCCGGCTGATAGCTGGTCTGCCCAGGTCTAGGAAATGCGAGTGCTGTCGAAGTCCCTGTTCGTCCGGACGTCCGTGATCGCTGTGGCCGTGGCCATGGCGGTGTCGGCTCACGCCGGCCTCGCGCATGCCGAAACCCTGGCCGAGGCGATCACCACCGCCTACCAGAGCAATCCGAACATCCAGGCTCAGCGCGCCGCCATGCGCGCGTTGGATGAGAATTACACCCAGGCGCGGGCGGCCTACGGCCTGCAGGCCAGCGCTGCGGTGTCGGAGAACTACGGTTGGCGGCAGACCAACGTCCAAAGCTCCGGCATTGAGGCCACCCAGCAGACCAGCCAGCTGTCGCTGAGCCAGGCGCTCTACACCAACGGCCGGTACGCCGCGCGCCTGCAGGGCGTGGAGGCTCAGATCAAGGCCGCCCGTGAGAACTTGCGCCGCATCGAGATGGATCTCCTGATCCGCGTGACCAATGGTTACGTGTCGGTCCGCCGCGACCGGGAAGTCCTGCGGATCGCTCAGGGCGGTGAGGCCTGGCTGCGCAAGCAACTGCAGGACACTGAGGACAAGTACAGCGTCCGCCAGGTGACCCTGACCGATGTTCAGCAGGCCAAGGCGCGCCTGGCCTCGGCCAGCACTCAGGTCGCCAACGCCCAGGCCCAGCTGAACGTCAGCATCGCTTTCTATGGCTCGATCATCGGCCGGTTGCCCGAGGCGCTGGAGCCCGAGCCCGATATCGACGATCTGCCCGTCAACCTGGACGAGGCGTTCAACCAGGCTGAACAGACCAATCCGACCCTGCTGGCCGCCGGCTACACCGAAAAGGCTTCGCGCGAAGGCGTCGCCGAGGCGCGCGCCCAGCGGTTGTTCACGGTCAGTGCGCGGGCCGACTACCGCAACGGACCTCAAGTTCCTTATCTGGGGAGCAGCGCGCTTCGCGAGGACACGGTCAATGCGGGCGTCACGCTGAGCCAGCCGTTGTTCACCAGCGGTCAGCTGAACTCGGCGGTTCGCCAGTCAATCGAAGAGAACAATCGCGACAAGCTGCTGATCGAGGACGCGCGCCGCAACATGGTGCTGAGCGTCTCGCAGTACTGGGACCAGCTGGTCGCCGCGCGCCGGTCGCTGGTGACCATCGAGGAGGAGATGAAGGCCAGCACCATCGCCTTCTATGGCGTCCGCGAGGAAGAGCGCTTCGCCCTGCGCAGCACCATCGAGGTGCTGAACGCCCAGGCCGAACTGCAGAACGCCCAGATCGGTTTTGTCCGGGCCCGCGCCAACGAGTATGTCGGGCGCCTGCAGCTGCTGGCCCAGGTCGGTACGCTGGAGGTCGGTAACCTGGCGCCGGGCGTGGCGTCCTACGATCCTGAGCGGCACTTCAAGAAGGTCCGCTACAAGGGCGTGCTGCCGACGGATCTGATCGTCCAGACCCTGGACAAGATCGCCCTGCCGATGGAGCCCAAGAAGCCCGAACCCGGCGACACGACCCCGATCCGTCCGCCGTCAAGCGAGCTGCCGGCCAAGCCGATCTCGGCCGACAAGGTGGAGCCGCCGAAGTCGATCAACGACTTGCCGGCCCTGGACGACTCTCCGGTGATGACCGCCCCTAAGGGGTGATCGGCAGCAACCGGCGCATCAGCGCCAGCCACGCTTCTCGATCGAACGACACGTGACCGTTGCGCGCCGTCGCAACGGCGAGTTCGGCGCGCCAGGCGTCGTCCGACAGCATGCGCGCCAACTTGCCGGCGGCGTCATCGACATCGGCGTCGGCCCAGCGGCCCTCGCGATAGATCGCTCCGTCGCCTTCGACCGGGATCAGGGTGAAGTCCACGCGCTGGCTGGAGGCTGGATCCATGAATTCGACGGTCGAGGACCAGCCCGTGGCCAGGGTCGGCTTGCCCAGCCAGATCGCTTCGGCCAGCAGCAGGCCGTAGCCCTCTGAGCGGTGTAGCGACAGCACGATGTCGACGCTGGCGGTCAGCAGGGCCATGTCGTCCGCCGAGAGGCTGTCGGTCATCAGGCGGATGGTCGGATCGTCCGCAACGCTGGCCGCCAACTGCGCCAGGGTGTCGGGATAGAGATCGGCGCCGACGACCTTGCAGACCAGCAGGGCCGGCGCGCCGCTGATCGCCACGGCCCGCTGGAAGGCGCGCAGGGCCGCGTGGGGGTTCTTGCGCTGAGCCGTCGAGCGAAGATCGAACGCCATCAGCACCACGATCCGGTCTGTCGGTAGATCGAAGCGGGCCCGGTCGGGCGCTGGGCGCGGATTGAGATAGAGCGGGTAGGGGGCGGGCGAGACCTTCACCCGCGCGGGCGCCAGCTTACGGATGGCGTCCGCGGCGAAGGCGGACGGCGTCCAGACCTCGTCGACCAGATCAAAGGCGTCGGCCCACTCCGGAGGCGCGTCTTCCAGCTCCCAGGCCCAGTAGCCGATGTGCCGGCGGCCTTCCAGCAGGCGGCCTTCGGTGTCGCGCGCCCAGCGCAGCAGTTCAGGCGGATTGATGTGCGAGATCACCACCCCGCGCTCGTCGGCTGCTGGTGATGGGTAGGCGGCGGGCAGGTCGACCGCGAAACCGACGTCGGCCGATAGATCAAGGGCGCGCACGGACTGGCCGGCGTCGGCAAAGCCCCGCGCCAGCATCCGCGCGCCTTCGCCCAGGCCGTGGACGGCGCCGTGGAAGCCCACGATCGTCACGGGCAGGGTTGGTGAAAGGCCCTGCCGCCTGGCGCGCCTGAAGGCGCGCGCCAGGCCGATCCGCTCGGCGCGGGCGCGGGCCGCGTCGTCCATCGCCTGTCGCGTGGCGGCGACCATCGCGCCTGGCGACCTGACGACTTGATGGGCAGTCCTGCGCACCGGAACGGGCAGACCGCGCCAGAATGAGAGCAATACGTGCTTCATGGCAGAAAGACCCAGCTTGGGGAGAGGCCGAGGGAACCTCCGGGCGTTCGGGGCGTACATGACCGTTGGGGAAAGGTGTGTCGTCCTTCGGGCCGGCGCAGTGGATGCAGGCGTCTAATTCGTCAATTGGTTCTTAGCAACAATCGTAGGGGGACGCGTGTCCACTGCCTGGAACGCCGGCTACGTCACCGACGTGAACTATACCTTCGGCTATTATGGGGAGCTCAACCCCATGAGAAGCCGCCTTCCGCTTCTGCTCTCCGGTCGCCATGCGCCCAAGATCGAAAATGCCTGTGAGCTGGGCTTCGGCCAAGGCCTCTCGGTCGCCATCCATGCCGCGGCCCAGCCGTCGATCAACTGGTACGGCACCGACTTCAACCCGTCCCAGGCCGCCTTCGCCTCGGAGATGACCCGTCTGGCTGGCGCCGACGCGAAGCTGTTCGACGAGGCCTTCTCGGAATTCTGCGCTCGCCAGGATCTGCCCGACTTCGACTTCATCGGTCTGCACGGCATCTGGACCTGGATCTCGGACGAGAACCGCCAGATCCTGGTGGACTTCATCCGCCGCAAGCTGCGTCCGGGTGGCGTGCTCTACATTTCCTACAACACCCTGCCGGGCTGGTCGTCCTCGGCGCCGATCCGGCATCTGATGAAGCGACATGCTGACGTCATGGGCGCGCCAGGCATGGGACCTGTCGGCCAGACTGACGCCTCGCTGGCCTTTATCGAGCAGTTCCTGGCTCAGGAGCCGCTGTACGCCAAGGCCAACCCGGCGGCGGTGGAGCGCTTCAAGTCTATCAAGGGGCAGGACCGCCAATATCTGGCGCACGAGTACATGAACCGCGACTGGGTCCCGATGTACTTCGCCGACATGGAGGCCTGGCTGGCGGAGGCCAAGGTCGGTTTCGCCGCATCGGCGCACACGATCGACAGTCTCCACGACCTGAACGTGACGCCTGATCAGGCGACCTTCATGCGCAATATCCCCGACGCCTCCCTGCGCGAGACGATCCGCGACTTCTACACCAACCAGCAGTTCCGTCGGGACTACTGGCTGCGGGGCGTTCGCAACATGGTCGGTCACGAGCAGGCAGCTGCCTTGCGCGAGGAGCGGGTGGTGCTGACCGTGGCGCGCGCCGACATTCCGACCAAGGTGCGCGGCACGTTGGGCGAGGCAGGGCTGATGGAGCAGATCTATCACCCGATCTATGACCTGATGCAGGACCACAAGGCGCGGACGATCGGTGAGATCGAGACCGAGGTGGCGACCAAGGGAGTCAGCCTGCAGCAACTGGTTTCGGCCATCACCATCCTGCTGGGTCTGGGCGTGCTGCTTCCGGTCGCGCCGGGTCAGGACCTCAGCAAGGCCAAGACCCGAACCCTGGCCTTGAACCGTGCGATCGCGAAGCGATCGATTTCGGTTGGCGACGTGGCCTATTTCGCTTCGCCCGTTCTTGGGAGCGGGATTATCGCGCCGCGCTTCCAGCAGCTGTTCTGGTTGAGCAAGCAGAATGGCGGCAAGACGCCCGCGGACTGGGCGGCTTTCACCTGGTCGCTACTGCAGGGCCAGAACCAGGCCATCATCAAGGACGGCGCCACCCTGCAGGGCGAGGATAACCTCACTGAACTGAAGGCGCAGGCTGAGGTCTGGGGCGCCAAGATCCTGCCCGTGTGGACGGCCTTGGGGATCTGACGAAGAGCTGGGTGCGCGCTAAACGGGAGTTTGGCGCGCGCCTGGGTCTTGCTCGCCCACAAGATGCTGTGGAGTCACAAGGCTCAGGTTCGCCTCCTTGGAGAGTGAACGCCAAATCTATCCACGCTAATTGGCGTAATCGCATTCTAGGAAGATGAATTTGTTTTTCCGGTGCGTCGTTCGTACCGGTTGTTCAATGTTCACCGCGTTGGATCGATTTGATTTTCGCGAAGTAAACTGACGTTCCAGATCTCTATAATCGAAACGTCGGTCGCGTCTTTCTGACGGGGCGGGTTCTTAATTTCGATATTTCAAACCTTGCTCCGGGAATCTGGAGGCAGCTTGGCAATATCGGAAGTTGAACGTCGAATTCACGGGAAAATGTCGGAATCCCGTAGCAAGCTGGTTGCGAAGCCCGGCTGGTTAAGGTATGAAGAGGTTGTCTACCCACAAGACTTCCCATTAGCCCCGCCGGAGACCGAGTCACCGGCGGGGCTTATTGCATCTGGGGTCTGGATCTCTCGCGGCGAATGAACGCCGCGCATCGGGCGGCGTTCCTAAGGCCAAGTTTCGGTAAAACCTATATCCGGTCTTCCGGCGGCGTCGTGTTCCGCGGAGGCATGTGCGGACCATGCACCACGGGCTGGCGCTCGAGGATATGGCGCACCTTGCGCACCGCCGTGGAGGCGCGGCTGCGGCGCTGGCGCCAGAGCAGCAGGGTCATGGCGCCCAGCGTGGCGATCATGAAGGGTAGGGGCCCCAGCAGCCATACCGCCGCCGCCAGGGCGAAGTAATAGGCCCGCACGCCGGCGTTGAAGGCCGAAAGGGCCGGATTGAGGATGCCGCCGGCCGCTTCGGCATATTCGGCCAGCACGTTCGGCGGCGCCCACATCGGCGTGGCGCCGATGGCGGCCAGGCAATAGTTCATCTGGCGGATCGACCAGATGAAATCCAGCAGGCCGCGGGCCAAGGCCACCAGCACCAGGCCCAGCTTGACCTGGAACATCAGCGGCGTGGTCTTGGCCAGCACCGCCAGGCCTTCGACGCTGCGCAGGGCGTTGTCGCCGCCGAACAGCACGCCGCCCGCCGCGGCGATCAGGATCAGGTTCGACGAGGCGAAGAAGCTGGCCGAATTGATCGCGTGACCCAGCAGCTGGCCGTCCAGCAGGGCGATCTCGCGCACCGCCATCTCCTGCATCCACCGGCGGCGGATGATGGTCATGTCGGTGTTCAGCGCCCCGCCGCTCTCGCCCAGGCGCTTGAGCATGGGCTCGTACAGGAGCCAGCAGGCGGCGAACACGGACAGGACGATGATGTCGATCAAGTGCATGGCGCAAATCTAGACGCAGGCGCAGAGTCGGAAAACCAGGTTCGCCATCATAAAAACTCCCCCTCCCGTCGCCGGAAGGGGGAGCTTGGACAAGCTTCGTGTCGGGTGGGGGTCTAGATCCTGCCGAGCAGGACCAGGATGATCAGGATGATCAGCACCAGGCCCAGGCCGCCGCTGGGGAAATAGCCCCACGAACGGCTGTGGCCCCAGGTGGGCAGCGCGCCGACCAGAGCCAGGATCAGGATGATGATGAGGATTGTGCCGAGCATGATCCGAAAGTCCCTCCGATCCCGCCTTCGCCACTACGGCGCCGCTGGGATCACGCTTTCGGAATACATGGCGGCGCTTGTCGGTTCCGCGTCGCGCCGTTCTGAGGTCGGCGTCGCCTAGCTGACGGCGTCCTGGGCCTTGCGCATGCGCATGGCCCACAGGGCGCCGATCACCGCGCCCTTGACGCGCGGCAGGGTCAGCAGGGTCAGGGTCGCCAGCAGGGTCAGGGTCACGGGCGCCACCGCCAGGGGCGGGGCTTCCCAGATCCAGGGGAAGAACAGCAGCGGCGCGACGACCAGGTGGCCGATCAGCAGGATGGTGAAATAGGCCGGACCATCGTCAGCCGGATAGCCGCCCAGCTCATGGCCGCAGGCTTCGCACTCGGGGTCGACCTTGAGGTAGCGCGTGTACAGCCGGCCATCGCCGCAGTTGGGGCAACGGTGCAGCACGCCGCGCTTGAGGCCGGTGAGCAGAGGATTGGCAGGCTGGGTCTCTGACATGGCGTCCATATGCGCCTTGAGCAGCGCCAAGGAAAGGGCGACCAGCCGTCGCACCTTGCTCATTCCACCATGTGTTGAACAAGTATTGGTGAACGCGTCTTCAGATCCGCATGGGATCCGGTCGTGCAAACTGCCCGCCAGGATGCGTCGAAAGAGCATCGTTCAGCGAAGAATATTCAACGATGGGGCGGGCTTAGGTCGTCAGCGTTCGGTCAATTCGGTCTGGAACGCCCACCGCGCGCTGACGTTGATTGTCCGAGTTGAATATAGCGAGGCGAGCATGGTGTTGAACGTCAAACCAGTGAACCCGCAGCCCCCGCGGGACGGCGCGGCGGCCTCGAAGGCCGAGCACGCCGTCCGCAAGGCGCCCGAAGACGCCGTCGCGCCGCACGAGAAGCGGGCGATCGGCGCTGAGACCTCGCGGGAAGAAGACGCCTAGCGCTTGGCGTCGCTGGCGGTGGTGCTGACCGCGCGGCCGGCGGCCGAGACGTCGCGGCCGACGCCTTCGATGGTGTTGCAGGCCGAAACCAGCAGGGCGGCCGCGGCGGCGGCCAGGACGACGATCTTACGCATGGGTTTCGAACTCCACTTGGAAAGCGCGGGAACTTAACCGTTGGCCATGCGGGGCTTCAAGAGGCCCCGCATGGCTTCCGGCCTAACGGATGCGGCGCAGCGAGCTGTAGCGGTCGTTCTGCTTCTTGGGCAGCACGGGCGCGTCGTAGCTGTAGGTCCAGCAGCGACCGCGATAGTAGGCGTCCTCGCAGAACTCCCACACGCCGCGCATGATCTTCATCGACGAGGTCTGGTCGTTGAAGCCCATGCGGACGAGGTCGGGCTCGTTGCCCCGGATCGGGCGCGACTGGCCGCCGAAATCGCGGTGCTCGAACAGCACCACGTCGACGCCCCCGCCGCGGCGGTCATCCCGACGATCGTCGTATCGGTCATAGCGACCGTCGCGGCGGTCGCCGCCATAGTGGCGGTCCTGAGCCGTGGCGGCGCCGGCCGTCAGCAGGGCCAGGACCCCGCAGGCGATGGTGAAGGCAGTCTTGCGCATCTGGGGCTCTCCTAGCGGACGCGACGGACCGAGCTGATGGCGTCGTTCCACTCGCGCGGCAGAACGGGCTGGTCGGCGTCCAGGCGGCTGCAGCGGCCCTGATAGTTGGCGTGCTCGCAGATCTCCCACTTGCCGCGGACGATCTTGATGGACGACGCCTTGTCGTTGAACCGGACCATGTCGAGGTCGGGGATATCGCCGACGACCTCGTAGACGCGGCCTTGATAGCCGGTGTCCTCGAACATCAGCAGGTCGCCACGATAGCTGTTGCCGGGACGGCCACCGCCACCGCCACCGCCATTGCCGCCATTGTTCCAGCCGCCACCGCCGCCATTCCAGCCGCCGCCGTTACCGCCGCCGTAGCCGACGCACTGAAGGCGGCCGTCGCGGTTCTCCAGACCTTGGCTGCCGCAGTCGCGCGTCCGGGCGCTGCTCCATTCCCAGCCGCCGCGGCGATTCGAACACCGGGCCCAGACCTCGCCGCGGAAGGCGGTGATCTCGCGGCAGGACTGCGTATACGAGCCGCGCGGCGGATCGTCGTACTGACCATTCCAGGACGGCGCCTGGGCTGCGGCTGCGCCGGCCAGGGCGAGAGCGGAAAGGGCCGTGAGGCCGAAAGTCTTGAGCATGTCGTTTTCCCCACCGGAAGGCTTCGTCGTGAAGACAAGCTAGCCGTTCTTTGCCTGAACGGCGCCTGAACACTTCAGCTTCATACAATAACGTCGTTCTTTTGCGGATAGGCGACAGGCGAGATCGGTCAACGGGACTTGCGAGTCGCCCGCCGCCATGGCGGGATCGCGCGACGATCCGAGGGAGGGGAGAGCTATGGACTTCGCCTGGAACCGCCGAGGCCTGCTGGCCGCCGGTCTGGCCCTGACTGCCGCGCCAGCCTGGAGCGCAGAGGCCGCGCCTGAGCACATCCCGCTGTGGCCGGGCCTGGCGCCGGGCGGCGACAAGGTGCGGGTGGTCGAGCGGCTGGACCCCTTCACCATGCCCGACGGCACGATCGACAACAGTGTCCTGGGCGTCACGCGCCCGACCCTGACGATCTATCCGGCCAAGGGCGGCGCACCGAGCAATCTGGCCGTGCTGGTCATCCCCGGGGGCGGCTTCCGCAAGGTGGTGGCCGACAAGGAAGGGCGCGCCATCGCCCGCTGGCTGGCGAGCGAAGGGATTACGGCCGGGGTGCTGGTCTATCGCCTGCCGGGCGACGGCTGGGACGATGGTTTCGACGCGCCGCTGCAGGACGCCCAGCGCGCCCTGCGCCTCCTGCGCGCCCGCAGTGGGGCCGCCAAGGTCGGGGTGCTGGGCTTCTCGGCTGGCGGCACGATCGCTGCAGCTCTGGCCTCGCGCGGCGCCGCGCCGCTTTACCCGCCGATCGACGATCTGGACGAGAAGGACTCGCTGCCGGACTTCGTCGGCCTGGGCTATCCGTATCTGAACATCCCGGCGCCCGCGCGGCCGGCGCTGTCGATGTTCAAGGGCTTCACCGCGCCGACCAAGGCCTTCCTGTTCCACGCCATCGACGACACGCGAGTGCCGGTCGAGAACAGCCGCAAGGGCGCAGCCGCGATCCGCGCGGCGGGCGGGACCGCTGAGGAGCATGAGTACGCCACAGGCGGCCACGGCTTTGCCCTGACCTCACCGTCCGGCGCGCCGGCGGCGGCCTGGCCGGCGGCGTTCCTGAAGTGGGTGCGCGCCCTTTAGGAGGCCCGCGCCTCGGCGCCCATGAAGATCACCTTGGCGCCCTTGCTAACGGCCGAGCCCAGTTCGGCCGCGTCCCAGTTGGTCAGGCGCACGCAGCCGTGCGAGGCGCGCTTGTTGACCAGCTTGGGATCGGGCGTGCCGTGGATGCCGTAGGTGTCCTTGGTCAGGTCGATCCAGGTCGATCCGACCGGGTTGTTGGGGCCCGCCTTGATGGTCAGCTTGCCCTTGGGCTTGCCGAAGGTCAGGCGTGAGGGGTCGTAGGTGTAGGTCGGGGCCGGGGCCAGGGTGCGAACGGCCCACTCGCCGGACGGGGCGGGGCGCTCGGTGCTGCCCACAGTCGCCGGGTAGACCGCCAGCTCCACGCCCTGGGCGTCGAAGACGCGGACCTGGCCCAGGGCCTTGTCGATCTCGATACGTTCGACCTTGCGATCCAGCTTGTCGACGCCCGGCGCGGTGACCACGATCGCCGTCCCGGCCTTGGCGAAGTCGACGCCGGGGTTCAGAGCCTGCAGCAGCGCCTCGTCCATGTGGAAGCGCTCGGCCAGCAGCTCCAGCGGGCTGTGGTAGTTCATGGCCGGCAGCTTCGACATCGCCTCGTAGTCGCCCGGATCCAGCTCCGGCGAGAACGGCCCGCCGACGTCGGCGTCGGAGATCGTGTAGTCGACCAGCACCGCGCCGCTGTCGCCGGCCGCCAGGGCGTCCAGCAGGGCCTGGGTGACCTCGCCGTCGACGGTCAGGCTGCGCGCGGCCTGGAAGGCCTTGATGGCCAGGGTCATGTTCGTGCCGTCGCGGCCGTCAATCACGCCGGGTGAGAAGTGGGCGCGGTCCAGCAGCGTTTGCACGCGGACCAGCACGTCGCGGCGGGCCATGGGATCGGTGGCGGCAGGATCGAACGCCGCGGCGTTGATCGCTTGGGCCATCGGGGTGTTGGCCGCCGTCGCCGGCGGGGCAGGGACCACGGGCGCTTTCTGGACGGTCTTGGCGGGGGCGGGCTTGGCCGGCGGGGCGTCGTCGCAGGCGGTCAGGGCCAGGGCGGCGACGAGGGCGAAGCGGGAAACCAGACCGATCATGCATACTCCGGGGGAACGAGTCAGAGTTCTCAAGGCTTGAGCCATGGCGAAGTTCCACAGCGGATAGGGATCGACTTGAGGGTGCTGCGCCGGCTGCTGTGGGGATTGGGTCTGTTGGCGCTGGCCGTCGGCGGCTTTTGGCTATGGGTGATGTGGCCGCCAATAGGAGGGGGAGGTGGCGCGTCACCGGTCCCGTCGCAGCCGCGTGACGATGTCGCCTACGCCGCCCCGCAACACGTGGCTTCGATCGATCCGCCGGCGCTGAGCGGCGCCACGCCGCTGGCCGGCGCATCCGAGGCCTGCGATGCGACCGACGCGCCGGGCAGCGCCGCCGCCGTCAACGCCGCGTCGCTCTCGACCCTGGTCTGGACGCCGTTCGGCAAACCCGAGACCGGCTGGGAGACCTACGCTCCGCGTATCGCCGCCGAGATCGGCACGACCTGCGCGCCGGGCTCGAACGGCTTCGCCTCGGCCCTGGCGCGCTGGCAAGGCGCGCATGGTCAGGCGCGGACCGGCGTGCTCGATCCCGCCGCCTTCGGCGTGATGCTTACCGGCTGGCACCTGGCCCGCCCGTTCGTGCGCGTGAACCGCGAGGGCATGTGCCCGGGCGCGCCGCTCGAAGCGAACCTGGCCCAGGCCGCGCCCAAGGAGAGCTATGGCGGCAAGGCCATCCGACTGCGGCCCGGGGCGTTGGACGCCTATCGCCGGATGACGGCCGAGGCGAAGGCGGCCGGCGTGCTGCGACGGCCGGAAGCGCTGACCATCTTCTCCGGCTTCCGCGCGCCCGACGCCGACGCCCAGCGCTGCGCGCGCGACAACAACTGCCAGGGCCTGAGCCGAACGATCTGCTCGGCCCACCGCACGGGCCTGGCCATGGACGTGTTCATCGACGCCGCGCCGGGTTTTGGCCCCGACAGCTCGGCGGACGCCAATCGGTTGGCGATGTCACGTTCGCCGCTTTATCGCTGGATGGTGGTCAACGCCGGCCGGTTCGGCTTCGTCAACTACGCCTACGAGCCCTGGCATTGGGAATGGACGGGTGAGGGCATGCTGCCCGGCGTGCCGATCTCCAGCCTGCCGACGGCGGGCTCCGAGCCCGTTACGGAACCTCCGGTAGCGCCCATTTCCGGAAAGCCGGCCGTTGCGACAGTCGCGCGTAATAGTCGTTGAGCGCTGGCCACTCGACGCGCGCGATCGGGCTGTGCAGCCAGCGGTGGGTCGACAGGCCCAGCACGATGTCGGCCAGGGTGAACTGCTCGCCGGTGACATAGGCGCCGGTGTCCACGAGGCGCGCGTCCAGCAGGCCCATGGCCACGTTCCAGGCGTCGACGCTGGCCTGGATCCGCCGCTTGTCGCCAAAGCCGCGGGTCTTGCGCACCAGGCCAGAGAAGGCGAAGCGCCAGGCGGTGTTCAGCTCGGTGGCCTGCCAATCCATCCACTGGTCGACGATGGCGCGCGGACGGCGGGCATCTGGATAGAGCGGCGTGCCGGTCGCCACATAACGGCAGATGGCGTTGCTCTCCCACAGGGAGCCCTCGTCGTCGACCAGCACGGGGACGAGGGCGTTGGGGTTCAGCTTCACGAACTTGGCGTCGTTGGTGGGCGCAAAGCCCTGGCCCCAGTCCTCGCGCTCATAGGCCAGACCAAGTTCGTCGAGGGTCCAGAGCACCTTGCGAACATTGATCGAGCCCGTGCGGCCGAGGACCCTGGGAATCGTCACCGGGTCATCCAGGGCTTGGACTTGCCGGTGGGCGCGGCGGCGCTGGCGCGCTCGACCTTGCCGCTGGAGGCCTTGGGGCCATGGCCGTGCTTGCCCTGGGCGGCCTTTTTCAGGCGCAGGGCGCGTTGCATCGGCGTCTCGTCGGCGGGCGGGATCTGATTATCGGTCATAAGGGCGATGTAGGCCTGCAAAAGCGCCTTGAGAAGGCCGTGCTTGGCGGTCAGTCTGGAAAGATGTCGCGCCGCCGTTCGGTTCCCCTGTCGATTGCCCTCATCCTGGCCGCGTCCGCCGCGCATGCGCAGGAGGCGAACCAGGTTTCGCCGGTGCTGATCCTGCCGCCGACCAACCCGCCGAAGATGGTCTCCACCTACCCGGCGCAGGGGGCGACGGTCGCGCCGGGCGTCCTGATCCTGAAGGTGGCCTTCGACCAGCAGATGTCGCCCAGCGCCTGGAACTACGCCCCCGCGCCGGATGTCACGCCGATGGATTGCGTGAAGACCCCGCGCCTGCTGAGCGACCAGAAGACCTTCGTGCTGCTGTGTCGGGTGCTGGGCAACCGCGACTATGGCGTCACCTTCAACGCCCAGCGCGCCGGCGGCTTCGCCAATCTGGGCGACAATCCCGCCGAGACCGCGGCCCTGACCTTCAAGGTCGGCGCCGACGATCCCGTGACCACCCTGCGCCGCGCCATGGACGCCGCCGGCCTGAAGTCCGACCAGATGCCCGTCCAGGACGCGCCCCGCGCGACCGGCGACGCGGCCAGGGGCTGATCCGCATACCCTAGCTTGTGGCGTCGTCGCCTCGGCTGGCGCATCATTGTCGGATGACGGGGGAATCGGGGCGCGAGTGGACGGGGGCTGACCTCGCGGTGGTGGTGGGCGACTATGTCGTCCAGCTGGAGAAGACGCTTGCCGGCAAGGCCGTCGATCGCGGCGCCCATGACCGCAGCGTCCGGTTCGTCACCGGCAAGGCCGACATGCCGATCCTGTGGAAGCAGGGCGAGATCTCGGCGGTGCTGTCCCTGATCGGCCTGCCGATCCTGCGCGATCAGCCGCCGCGCTGGTCTTATGACACGGCCCTGTTGCAAGCGGTGGAGGAGCACCTGGCCGCAAAGCCCGCCTTGCTGGCCGCCGCGGTTCGCCCGCATGCCCTGTTCGCCGCGCCGCCGGCCGTGCCGCTGATCGAGGCCGCCCCCCCACAACCGATGCCGATGGACGAGCGCGTGGTCCGCGTGATCCAGCGCTTCGACATGGCCAGTCGCGAGGCCGAGGACCGCTTCCTGCGGGGGCTGGGCGTGGCCAGCATCATCGCCCATGAAGCCCGCCGCCTGTCTGATCGCGGCCGTCCGGACCTGGCCGCCCGCGTGCGTCCCTCGCGTGAAGGCGATCCCGAGGGTTGCGACGTCATCGCCTTCGGTCTGGACGAGAGCCCGCGCCTGATCGTCGTGAAGACCACCTTGTCGGGCGATGTCTCGCCGTTCGGCTTGAGCCAGGCCGAGTTCGCCCTGTCGGAAAAGCGCCCGGAGGCTTTCCGCATTCGACGGGTTTACGACCTGCTGGGCGAGGCGCGATTCTACCGGATCAAACCGCCGTTCTGAGCGCCTTAACCATGCGGCGATGCGCCACAGCGGCCAAGGTCTCCGATTCAGAGATTTTGAACCTGTGAGGCCGTCTTCTCCCTTTGCGGCCGCGTACTCGGCCAACGGAGGGCGTCTTGGGCAACTCAGCTACCGATCTCTCGAAAGGACGCGTCGAAGGCGGCCTGGGTTCGCTGATCTATGTCGTTGACGACGACCCGATCCAGATCGCCTTCCTGGAAGCCAGCCTGGCGCGCTGCGGCCACGTGGTCGTGGGCTTTGCAGACGGCGAGGCGGCGCTGGCCGCCGCCATGCAGTCGCCGCCGGACGTCTGGGTGGTCGATATCCGCATGCCGCGCATCGACGGCCTGGAAATGCTGAACCGCATCAAGGCCGCCTCGGAGGGCAAGGCTCGGGTGATGATGATCACCGGCGGCGGGCGCCTGGACCGCATCGCCCAGGCGATCAGCGCCGGCGCCGACGACTATCTGATGAAGCCCTTCGCTCCGCTGGAAGCGGCCCAGAAGATCCACACCCTGGCCACTCGAACGTCTGTCGCCCCGCCCGCGAACGATACGGACGCGACCCGGTGAACCCAGACATCGAGGCCGCCCGCCTGGCGGCCCTGAAATCGTACCGCGTGCTGGACACCGGGGCCGAGGACGTCTTTGACGAGATCACGGCTCGGGCGGCGGCGCTGTTCGGCACGCCGATTTCGCTGGTCTCGCTGGTCGATGACCATCGACAGTGGTTCAAGTCCCGTCACGGCCTGGCGGTCTGCTCGACCCCGCGAGAGCTGGCGTTCTGCGACCATGCCCTGCGCCTGGAGCCGCACGGCGTCCTGATCGTCGAGGACTCGGCCAAGGATCCGCGCTTCGCGGAAAATCCGCTGGCGGTCGGCGAGCCCTTCGTGAAGTTCTATGTCGGCGCGGTCCTGACCAGCGACGACGGCTACAATCTGGGCACGCTATGCGTGATCGACCACACGCCGCGTGAGCGTCCGGCCCAGCACCTGATCGACCAGCTCAAGATGCTGGCCGACCTGGTTGTGGCGCGTCTTGAAGCCCGTCGCGCCAAGCACCAGAGCGGCGAGCAAAGCCGCTTGCTGGCCATGACAGAGACCATTTCCGGCGTTGGCCACTGGCGCGCCGACCTGGTCGAGCGGACGGTGATCTGGTCCGACGAGGTCTATCGCATCTACGGCCGCGAGCCGGGATCCTTCAGGCCTGGCTTCGAGCACTGGCTGGAACTGGTTCATCCAGACGACCAGGACTTGCTGCGCGAATGTCTGCGAGACGCCCTGGCCGGCGCGCCGCAGAGCTACAAGATCCGCATCGTGCGCGGCGATGGGGTCTTCCGCACCTGCTTTGGCCGCGCCACTTGCGAATTCGACGCCGACGGCAAGCCGATCGGCGTGTTTGGCGTTCTGGAGGACATCACCAACCGCGAGGCCGCGACGATCGCCCTCAAGCGCAGTCGCTCCGGCTACAAGCTGCTGGCCGCCAGCATGGCCGATACGGTGGCGCGCATCCGCTTCAACGGCGCCAGCGACTACGTCTCGCCGGCGGTCCAGAGCCTGATCGGCTGGACGCCCGAAGAGATGGCGGGGCGTGGAGCCCTTGAGTTCATCCACGCCGACGACCGCTGGCTGGTGTCCGCCGCCTTGCAGCGCCTGGCCAACGGTCAGGACGTCGCGACTGTCCGCCACCGCGCCCTGCACCGCGAAGGTCACGCCGTCTGGGTCGAAACCCGTTTCCGTCTGGCCCAGAACGATGAAGACGGGCGCTTCGACACGGTCGCCGTGATCCGCGACATCAGCGACCGCAAGGCGCTGGAGGATCAGCTGCAGGCCAGCGAGGCCCGCTCTCGCAAGATCCTCGCCAACGCCCACCAGGCCATCGTCACCACGGACGCCCAAGGTTTGGTGACGGGCTGGAACCGCTTTGCCGAGCAGACCTTCGGCTGGTCCAGCAGCGACGTGTTCGGCAAGCCGCTGACCGACTTCATCACTCCGCCGCATCGCCGCCAGGCGCAGTTGGACGACATGGCGGGCTTTATCCGCACCGGACACAGCGCCTTCGTCGACCAGCGCGTCGAGGTTCCGGCTCTGCGCAAGTCCGGCGAAGCCTTCACGATCGAGTTGGCGATCAGCGCCGAGCGCGGCCCCGATGGCTGGAGCTTCACGGCCCTGATGCACGACATCTCGGCGCGGAAGGCTCAAGCGGCCCTGTTCGAGACGGCGTTCCACAACGCGGCCGTCGGCATCGCCCTGGTGTCGCCGGAGGGCGGCTTCGCCCGGGTGAACAGCGCCTATTGCGACATCGTCGGCTACAGCGCCCAGGAGATGCTGGCGGTCGACTTCCAGACGATCACGCACCCGGACGACCTCGACAAGGATCTGGGCCTGCTTCAGCAACTGGTGGCCGGCGCGATCCCGAACTACCACATGGACAAGCGCTATATCCGCAAGGACGGCGCGATCGTCTGGGTGCGTCTGTCGGTGTCGATGGTGGCCAATTCCGACGGCAGCCCCAAGCACTTCATCGCCCAGGTCCAGGACCTGACCGCTCGCGTCGAGGCCCAGGAAGCCCTGGAGCGCCAGACCGAGCATCTGGCCAGCATGGCCGTGCAGCTGGCCGCCGCCAAGGACGACGCCGAAGCCGCCACCCTGGCCAAGGCCGAATTCCTGGCCAACATGTCCCACGAGCTGCGCACGCCGTTGAACGGCGTGGTCGGCTTCTCGCGCCTGCTGGCCGAGGAGGCGCTGACGCCGTCGGCCCGCCGCAAGGTGGACCGCATCCGCTCGGCCGGCGAGACGCTGAGCAGCTTGATCAACGACATCCTCGACTTCTCCAAGCTGGAGGCCGGAGCCGTCGAGCTGGAGGCCGGGGCCTTCAACTTCGACGACTTCGTCGCCGACAGCATCGCCTTCGTCGAACCTCAGGCCGGAGAGCGGCGGGTGACCCTGACCGCCAGCGGCGATTCCGTCGGCTGGGTGATCGGCGACCAACTGCGCCTGCGCCAGATCCTGCTGAACCTGCTGTCCAACGCCGTGAAGTTCACCCGCGAGGGGGCGGTCACGGTGCGCACCGACGTGATCCAGGTCGGCGGCGTCGTCCGCCTGCGGCTGGAGGTCGTCGACGAGGGCGTGGGCATCGCGCCCGAGGCCATCGAGCGCCTGTTCACCCGTTTCGCTCAAGCCGATGGCTCGATCACCCGCGTGTTCGGCGGCACGGGCCTGGGCCTGGCGATCTGCAGTGAGCTGGTCGAGCTTATGGGCGGCCGTATCGGCGTCCAGAGCGAGATCGGCAAGGGCTCGACCTTCTGGGTCGAACTCGTCCTGTTCACCGCCGATCCGATCGCCCAGCCGCTGCGGGTCGATGTGGAGCACGGCGACTATGTCGGCCGGGTCCTGCTGGTCGACGACGTCGAGCTGAACCGTGAACTGGCCGAGGAACTGCTGAAGCGCCGTGGCCTGATGGTCGACGTCGCCTGCGACGGGGCCGAAGCCGTGCAGGCTGTGGCCCAGCAACGCTACGACCTCGTCCTGATGGATCTGCACATGCCGGTGCTGGACGGTCTGGCCGCCACCCGAGAGATCGTCGCTCTGGGCCTGGACTGCGGTCCGATCGTCGCCCTGACCGCCAGCAACACCGAAGCCCAGGTCGCCGCCTGTCGCGAGGCGGGGATGGTGGGCCATCTGCTCAAGCCATTCCACGAGCGCGAGCTGGACAAGCTGCTGACCGACCATCTGCGGCCCGACCTGGCCCGCATCGGCGGCGTCGCCGAGTCGGCGATCCCTGACCTGTCCGGCGAGGCGCGCGCCCGCGAGGACTTCATCGAGACCATGGGCAAGGACGCCGCCGTGAAGCTGGGCGGCCTGCTGCTGGTCCAGTTGGATGGCAAGTTCCAGTCCGATGACCTCGAGATCCTGGAATCCGACGGCCACTCCCTGGCCGGCTCGGCGGGACTGCTGGGCTTCGACACTCTGGGCGCCGACGCTCGCAAGGTCGAAAGCGCCTGCGTCGCCGGCCAAGGCGTCCAGGAAGCCGTCGCTCAGGCCCGCGCCAGCGCCCAGGCCGCTCGCGAAGTGCTGAAGGCGTGGCTGGAGACGCTGGGAGGTCGGTAGCCGCCGGCTCCCATCCCGAAAAGACAAACGCCCCGCCGGTTGGACCGGCGGGGCGTTTTTGTTTGTTCGAGAGGACGGCGGGGGCCGATCAATCCTCGTCCATCTTCAGCGCGGCGATGAAGGCTTCCTGCGGGATCTCGACCTTGCCGAACTGGCGCATGCGCTTCTTGCCGGCCTTCTGCTTGTCCAGCAGCTTGCGCTTACGCGAGGCGTCGCCGCCGTAGCACTTGGCGGTCACGTCCTTGCGCAGGGCGCGGACAGTCTCGCGGGCGATGATCCGGCCGCCGATCGCCGCCTGGATGGGGATGACGAACATGTGCTGCGGGATGAGCTCCTTCATCTTCTCGCACATGCCCCGGCCGCGGCTTTCGGCGCGGTCGCGGTGGACCAGCATCGACAGGGCGTCGACCGGCTCGGCATTGACCAGGATCGACATCTTCACCAAGTCGCCGACGCGGTAGTCCTCGAGCTGGTAGTCGAAGCTGGCATAGCCCTTCGAGATCGACTTCAGGCGGTCGTAGAAGTCGAACACTACTTCGTTCAGCGGCAGGTCGTAGATGACCATGGCGCGGTTGCCGACGTAGCTGAGTTCACGCTGCATGCCGCGGCGGTCCTGGCACAGCTTGATCACGCCGCCCAGATACTCGTCCGGGGTGAAGATCGTCGCCTTGATCCACGGCTCGGAGATGTTCTCGATCTGCATCACGTCCGGCAGATCGGCCGGATTGTGCAGCTCCATCTCGTCGCCATTGCGCATGTGGATCTTGTAGACGACCGACGGCGCCGTCGCGATCAGGTCGAGGTCGAACTCGCGGCTCAGGCGCTCCTGGATGATCTCCAGGTGCAGCAGACCCAGGAAGCCGCAGCGGAAGCCGAAGCCCAGCGCGGCGCTGCTCTCCATCTCGTAGGTGAAGCTGCCGTCGTTCAGGCGCAGCTTGCCGACGGCGGCGCGCAGGTCCTCGAAGTCGGCGGCGTCGACCGGGAACAGACCGCAGAACACCACCGGCTGGACGTCCTTGAAGCCTTTCAGCGGCTCGGCCGTCTGCTTCTTCTCGTCAGTGATGGTGTCGCCGACGGCGGCGTCGGCCACTTCCTTGATCGAGGCGGTGAAGAAGCCGACCTCACCCGGACCCAGTTCCGCGACGTCGGTGGCCTTGGGCGTGAACACGCCGACCTTGTCGATGCGGTGGGTGGCGCCGGTCTGCATCATGCGGACCTGCTGGCCGGCCTTCAGCGTGCCGTCGAAGATGCGCACGAGAACGACCACGCCCAGATAGGCGTCGTACCAGGCGTCGACCAGCAGCGCCTTCAGCGGGGCGTCGCGGTCTCCCTTGGGGGCGGGCAGGCGGGTGACGATGGCTTCCAGCACGTCGTGGATTCCCAGGCCCGACTTGGCGCTGGCCAGGACGGCGTCGCTGGCGTCCAGGCCGATCAGATCCTCGATCTGGGCGCGCACACGCTCGGGCTCGGCGGCCGGCAGATCGATCTTGTTCAGGACCGGGACGATTTCGTGATTGTTGTCGATCGCCGAATAGACATTGGCCAGGGTCTGGGCTTCCACGCCTTGCGAGGCGTCGACGACCAGGATCGAGCCTTCGCAGGCGGCCAGCGAGCGACTGACCTCATAGGCGAAGTCGACGTGCCCGGGGGTGTCCATCAGGTTGAGGATGTAGTCCTCGCCGTCGTCGGCACGGTACTTCAGGCGCACGGTCTGCGCCTTGATGGTGATGCCGCGCTCTTTCTCGATGTCCATGTTATCGAGAACCTGGGCGCTCATCTCGCGCGCAGTCAGGCCGCCGGTCTCCTGGATCAGACGATCCGAGAGCGTCGATTTGCCGTGGTCGATGTGGGCAACGATGGAAAAGTTGCGGATCTTGTCGAGAGGCGTCGAAGTCATGGGCGTGCGCATAGCACATTTGACCCGCTTCGCGAGGGGGCGTTGCGGCGCAGCGCGCCCGTCATGCTTAACCGGTCGTTAAGTTTGGAGCCCCAAACCGGTCTCAATGACTTGCAACAACGTTGCAATGAAATCGATCTGGAGGGCTCCCATGGACCGTCGCAAGCTGATCCTCTCGGGCGCCGCCGCCGGCCTTAGCGCCGCGGCCACCGAGGCCCTGGCGCGCCAGAGCAACTACAGCGAACAACTGCCGCCGCCTCAGCCGATCGGCCCGGCGCGCGCGGCCGATCCCTACACGCCGCCGCCGCCTCCCGCTCAGGACACCTACGGCGCCTATCCGTCGCCGCCGCCGTCGAACTCGGGTGGTCCTACTCCAGCCTATGACACGGGGCGCGCCCAGACCTATTCGGCCGACGAAATGGTGCGGGCCACGTCCGACTTCCTGGGCGTGACGGCCGAGAGCGCCGGCTCGGCGATCGAACGGATCTTCAAGGACAAGGGGCAGCCGACCGCCTATATCGCTGGCGAAGAGGGCTCGGGCGCGTTCATCGCCGGCCTGCGCTATGGCCGCGGCCTGCTCTACATGAAGGGGCGCCCGACCCAGGAAGTGTTCTGGCAGGGGCCGACGGTGGGCTGGGACTGGGGCGGCAACGCCAGCCGCGTCTTCACCCTCTGCTATAACCTGCAATATCCCGACGCCATCTTCCGCCGCTTCCCCGGCGTGGAGGGCACGGCCTATCTCGTGGGCGGTCTGGGCGTGAACTACCAGAAGGCCGACGAGATCACCCTGGCCCCGATCCGCGCCGGCGTCGGCCTGCGCCTGGGGGCCAATGTCGGTTACCTCGGCTACAGCCGCCAGCGCCGCTGGCTGCCGTTCTAGGAACGGCTAGCCCGCCCGGCTGATCGCGTAGCGGAAGGTGCGGCGCTCGCCCGGTCCCAGGGTGACGCGCCACGCCACCTGGCCGTTGCGGATGTCGTGCTTCTGCGGCTCGGCCACCACCTTGAACAGCGACGCGCTGGGGTCCTGCCGGATCTCGACGGTCACCGGGATGGTCTTGGCGTTGGCGAGGTCGACCTCGTAGCTCCGGCGTACCCGACCCTTGCCTTGCCTGGCTTCCTCGACGAGGCGCGGACGGGCTGTCACGTCCATGGCCTGGCCGATCACCAGGTCCAGCGGCTCGCCCACCGCCACGTCGCGCACGGCCTGCTCGCCGGCGAAGGTCGGGCGGCCGTCGACCGTCTCGATGGCCGACAACGCGCCGGACGGCAGCGGCTTGCCCAAGCCGTCGGCGGCCTTGTTCTCAAGTCTCAGCACGACGTCGGGCGCCAGCATTCCCTGGGCGTGGTAGTCGTCATAGGCGCTGACCGGGACGGCATAGAGCCGCTGGAAGGCGACGCCTTTCTGGTCGAGGAAGGCCACCTGCTTGGTCTGGCGGGCGTTCAGGGTGACCGGCTCGGGCAGGGTGTAGAGCTTGTAGTCGCCCAGGTCCGACTGCTCGGCCAGCTTGGCGCGGGCGCCGGTGACCATGACCTCGGCGCGCATGGCCACGGCCGGGATCGGCAGGGGCGGCGGCGGGGGCGCCGCCATCGGCGCGCGGTCGTACAGCGCCATGCCGCCTTCGGGCGAGGCGATGGTGTGGGTGGTGTCCATCGGCCAGCAGGCGCGGACAACCGATCGGGCGCGACCCTTGTCCACACGGACGTACTGGCGCGACAGCTTGCCGGCGACGGCCTGGGTCCTGGCGTCCGCGAACCGGCTGCCGCCGCTGTTGACCAGGGTCAGCCAGCCGGTCAGGTCCAGTCGCTTGCCGTCCGGATAGATGCGGGCGACGTAGTCGGCCTGCCAGTTCACGCCCAGCGCCAGGTAAGAGAGTGTCAGCTTGGCCCGTGTGGGCCGCTCGACGTCCACGACAGTCGAGAGGCTGGGCTTGTCGGTCAGGCCCTCGGGCGCGCGATCCATGACCAGCCGCTCGGGGCCGCCGGAGCAGCCCAGAGCCTCGACGCCCTCGGCGGTCCGGACCATCAGCCCGTAGGGGCCTTGGACCAGCGTGGCGTCGACCGTCTGCTGGCGACCGGTGGTGCGGTTGGTGCGCACGACCTTGATCGGCTGGCCCAGCGACCGCTCGACCAGGGTTCCGGGGCTGAGCAGGGCGTAGTCGTAATTGCGCTCGACCGCCTTGCCGGGCAGGCCCTCGACCGCCGCGCTCTGCGGGATCAGGCCCTCGGCGACGCCGTCGAAGCGCACGACGTGGCGGCCGGCGGGCAAGTCGACCGTGCGGGTCTCGGTGACCAGGATCAGGCCCTTTTCACGGGCCTGCTGGCGCTGCCAGTCGGGCATGGCCTGGAACGGCCCGTCGCCATCGCGGTACAGCGTCACGGCAACCTTTTCAGGCGCGGCCGAGGGGATCGTGGCGGCGGTGGCGGGAATGGCGGCGGCCAGGGCGAGCGCGCCGATCAAGGCGCGCATGGTCACCACCCCGTCTCGACCGTGAAGGTCAGGGTCGTCTCGCCATTGGCCGGCACCGGCACAGACCAGCCCAACGTCCGCGCGTCGATGCGGCGGCTCTTGAGGCTCTCGGCCTTGACCTCGCCGTCGCGCCACAGGCCGCCTTGGCGCAGCTCGATCGTCACGGGCTCGTTGCGGGCGTTGCGCAGCAGGTAGCGCATCTCGTAGCGCGAGCGGGTGCGCGAGACCTTGGTCTCGGCCACCAGGGTCGCCTGGCTGGAGACGTCGAAGGCGTCGCCGGTCTTGATCGACAGCTCCGAGCCGCCTGGCGTGTGGCCGATGGCGTTCTCGCCGACAAACTTGGGATCGCCGTTCGCGTCGCGCATGTAGATCCGCATGGTCCCGGCCGGCAGCTGGCTGCCCAGGCCGGCCAGGCGCGCATTACTGAACTGGATGGCGACCGAGGCCTTTTCCGGCTCGCCCTGGCTGGCGAAACCACCCTCGCGGATCTCGTAGACCTTTTTCGCCGCCACGCCTTGGGCCGACAGGAAGCCGACCTGCTTGTTCTGGTTGGCGGCGATCGTGGTGCGCTCGGGAAGGGGATAGACGTAATAGTCGGCCACGCGCTCGCCGGTCCCGCTCTCGGTCCCGGCGCTGATCACGCCGGGCGTGCCACGCCGATTGGGACGATAGACATTGGCCTGGTTCAACTGGTTGACGTCGCCGGCCACCAGCTGGGTGCGGGCGTTCTCGAACGGCGTGCCCGACTGGTTGGACAGGGTGATCCAGCCCTGCAGGTCCAGCGCGCCCTTGGCCTCGTCGAACAGGGCGACATAGTCGGCCTTCCACGACAGGCCCGAGGTCAGGTAGCTGAGCTTGGCCTGTCGTGCGCCGGCGCTCGCTGCGTCAACGGACACTGAGAGTGTCGGCCTGGCGCGCAGGGTCTCTGGCACCTTGTCGAAGATCACCCGGGTCGGAACGCCGTCGTCGCGCAGCACCTCGATGCGGTCGCCGATCTTCAGCACCACGCCTTGGTTCGCGGCCAGGACGGTGGCGACCTCGGTGGTCTCCTTGCCGTCGCCGGGGTTGGTGCGGACGATCTTGATCTGCTGGCCGACCGCCTTCTCCATCAGCTTGTCGGGCGTCAGCAGATCGTAGTCGAAGTTCTGCTCCAGGATGGTCACCCCGGGGGCCGACAGGCTGACCGTCTCGGGGCGGATTTGGGCCGAGACGTCCTTGAACTCCAGCGTCTGGCGGCCGGACTTCAGGTCCAGCGACCGGGCGTCCTCGACCAGGGCGAGGTCGGCATTGTAGATGGTGACCGAGACGTCGCGGCTCTGCGCGTGCGCGGAGAGGGGCATCAACAGCAGGCCGGCCGTAGCCAGCAGCGCGCGACGGTTCATCGATGTCCTCCCGTGTATTTACAGAGGTAAGCTACACGGGATTGAGGCGGAGTCGAGGCTAGGTTGAGCTAGCCGCCCCACACCTGTTTCAGCGTGGCGTCGCGGCCGCAGCCCTGGCGGTAGGCGAAGTAGCGCAGCTTGTTCCGCTTGGCGTAGTCGCGGTGGTATTCCTCGGCGGGCCAGAAGGTCTGCGCGTTCAGGATCGGGGCCTTCATCGTGCCACTCTTCAGGCGCTTGGCAGCCTCGGCGCGGGACTTCTCGGCGATCGGGCGCTGCTGCGGCGTGACGAAGACGGCAGGGCGATACGACGGGCCGCGGTCGCAGAACTGACCGCCGTCGTCGGTGGGGTCGACCAGCTTCCAGTAGCGAAACAGCAGGAAGCCGTAGTCCAGCTTGGCCGGGTCATAGGTGACGCGCACGGCCTCGTAGTGACCGGAGGTTTCGCTGGTGACGTCGCGATAGCTGGGGTTCTTCAAATGGCCGCCGGTGTAGCCGCTCTCGACTTTCAGAACGCCGGGCACGCCCTGCATATCGTGCTCCATGCACCAGAAGCAGCCGCCGGCGAAGATGGCGGTTTCGGTCTTCTTGGGCGGAGCGGCGGCGAGGGCCGCGCTCACGCCCAGCATGGCGAACAGGGCGGCGAAGGCGATGATCAGGCGGCGCATGGGAGGAGATCCTGGACGGGCTAGATCATCAAATGGGGATGGGAGGCGAAAAGTTCAGGCCCGCCAGCCGAAACCGACGCCGCGCACGGCCGGACAGGCGGCCAGACGGGAAGCGAGAATGGCGGCGCGGTCGTCGCCCTGGTCGTCGATCTCGAGCCTAATGGTCATGTTGGGACCCTCGGGAGCGGCGGACAGGGCGCGCAGGCGGGCCTGCTGGACCGAAGCCACGCCCAGCACCCGCATCAGGGCGTCAGGCGTGTCTTCTGCAGTGACGAGGAAGAGGCGGCGCCTAAGGGAAGCAAAGGCGCCTTCCTCGCATTTAAGCGGCTCTACGAGACTGCTCACGGGCGAAACCATTGATGCTCGACCGAAGCCGAATTGACGCCCGGCCAGGCGGCGAGGTCACGGGCCAGCAGGCGGGCGGCCTGGTCGCCCAGGTGGCGGACGCGCAAGCTGGCTTCGACGATCTGGCCGACCGGCTTCATCGACAGGCCGCACAGTTCGGCGCCGCTGTCGGCGAGGCCCTGGCGCACGGCCTCGAGGGCGCTGGGAGCATCCTGTGCGGCCAGCAGCAGCTGGTGAACGGTGACGCCTTCATGGTCGGAGTTGAAGGCCGGTGGAGAGGGCAGGTAGCTCATTGGGGTTGGTCCTGTGCATGAGAGAGACTGGGAGGACCGAGGAACCGCGCAACAAAAAACCCCGCTCGTGGGAGCGGGGCTTTTGGAGATCTTGCGATCCTTCGGTTTTCTGGCGGGTAGGTTCCTACCGCTGCCTGCGCCGATTTTGCCCCGTCCGGATAGGTACGGTTTTAATCTTGGTGTTAATCATATTCCACATCGCCACCGCGCACGACATCGCGACGCCAGCGGTGAGGCCGGTCGCGATAAAGGCGGTAAAGGCGAAATGCGATTGCATGTGGAAGTGATGAATCCAGTTAGCGCCACTTACAGGTAGCGTGGCGTCGGCCATTGCGCAAGGTCTTGCCTGCGAGATGCGCGATCGGTCGCGGAGAGGGGCAGGAATTGGCGGTGGGCGCCTGGAAACTCAGCACTGGCCCCCACCTGACCTGCTTATGCAGGTCGTCCGCCCCCTGAGGGGGCAGACGTATGCCCGTCTTCCCCCTCAGGGGGAGGAGCGCCGAAGGCGCGGAGGGGGCAAGTGACGAACCTGCCCCCATAGTCTTTACGACCGCAGCTTCCCGCCGGCCTTCTCGGCCGCCGCGACGACCTTGGCCGACAGGGCCTCGATCTCGGCGTCCGTCAGGGTAGCGTCACGCGGCTGGACCACGACCTCGAGGGCGACCGACTTGAAGCCCTCCGGCACGCCGGGGCCCTCATAGACGTCGAACACGCGCGCAGCGGTGATCAGCGCCTTGTCAGCGCCCGCCGCGGCCTTCACCAGATCGCCGGCGGCCTTGGATTTCTCGACCACGAAGGCGAAGTCGCGGGTCAGCGGCATCAGCACCGAGGGCGAGAAGGCTGGCTTGGTCTTGACCGCCTTCTTCTTCGGCTCGGGGATCGCCTCCAGGGTGATCTCGAAGCCGTAGACCGGGCCGGCCACGTCGAGGGCCTTCAGCACGGCCGGGTGGATCTCGCCGAACTCGGCCATCACCGCCTTGGGACCCAGCTGCAGGCGCGCCGAGCGACCCGGGTGCCACCAGGACGAGGCCGAGCCTTGCGCGGTCTGCAGCGAGGCCACCGGCGCGCCCAGCTCTTCCAGCAGGGCCAGCAGGTCGGCCTTGACGGTGAAGACGTCGCCTTGCGCAGCCTTGTCCCAGCCGCGCGGGGCCTTGGGCGCCAGGATGGCGGCGACGACCGTGCGCTGGTCGTTCGGACGATCGCCGTGGAAGGTCGGGCCGACCTCGAACAGCGCCGCATCTGGGAAGCCGCGACGGGCGTTGCGGCCGGCCGCGTCGATCAGGTTGGGCAGCAGCGACGGGCGCATGCAGTCCAGTTCCGCGGCGATCGGGTTGGCGAGCATCAGCTCAGGCTGACCGCCACCGAACAGCTGGGCGGTCTTGCCGCTGGTGAAGCTGAAGGTCACCGCCTCGGCATAGCCGGCCGCGGCGAGGGCGCGACGGGCCGTGCGGGCGCGGGCCTGCTTGGCGGTCAGGATACCGCCGACGGCGCGCGCGGCTTCGGGCAGCGGCGTCGAGGGCAGGGCGCCGTAGCCGGCGATGCGGGCGACTTCCTCGACCAGGTCGGCCTTGCCGTCCACGTCGCGGCGGAAGGTCGGCGGGGTGACGCAGACCAGGCTCTCGGCGTGGGTGACGAAGGCGGTCGCCGACACGTCCTTGGGCGGCTCGACCGTGAAGCCCAGGTCGCGCAGGATGGCCAGCGAGCGTTCCGGCTCGATCTCCAGGCCCGACAGCTGGCCGACATAGGCCGGGTCGAACAGGATCGCGCCGGGCGCGGCCGGAGCCTCGCCGGCGACGACGATGTTCGACGGCTCGCCGCCGCACAGCTCCAGGATCAACTTGGTGGCCAGCTCGATGCCGGGCACGACCGAACCAGTGTCGACCGTGCGGGCGAAGCGGTACTGGGCGTCGCTGGCGATGCCGGTGGCGCGGCCCGTCTGGGCGATGCGGATCGGCTCGAACCAGGCGCTCTCGACGAAGACGTCCGTGGTCTCGTCCGAGCAGCCGGTGCTTTCGCCGCCCATCACGCCGCCCAGACCGATCGGGCGCTCGCCCTCGGCATCGGCGATCACGCACATCTCGGGCGTCAGCTCGTAGGTCTTGCCGTCCAGGGCGATCAGGTGCTCGTCGCCGTTGACGCCGTGACGGCCCAGGCGCGTCGAGATCACGCCACCCGACAGCTTGGCGGCGTCATAGACGTGCAGCGGGCGGGCGCGGTCGTACGAGATCAGGTTGGTGATATCCACCAGGGCGTTGATCGGGCGCAGGCCGATGGCGGTCAGGCGGTCCTGAAGCCACTTGGGCGAGGAGCCGTTCTTGACGCCGCGGATGAAGCGGCCGGCGAACACCGGGCAGGCTTCGCCGTCAACCGTCACGGTGATCGGGCTGTCGAAGGTCCCGGCGATCGGCGCGATCGACACGTCCTTCAGCTTGCCCACGCCGGCGGCGGCCAGGTCGCGGGCGATGCCCACGACGCCCAGCCAGTCGGGGCGGTTGGGGGTGACTTCGAAATCGATGACGGCTTCCAGGCCCAGGGCGTCGACGGCCGAGGTCCCGACCGGCAGGGCGTCGGGCAGCTCCATGATGCCGTCGCTCTCGGTGGCGTATTCCAGCTCGGCGGCCGAGCAGAGCATGCCGTTCGAGACGACGCCGCGCACCGGCTTCTCGACCAGGGTCACGTCCAGGCCCGGCACATAGGCGCCGATCGGGGCGTAGATGGTGGTCAGGCCCGGGCGGGCGTTGGGCGCGCCGCAGACGATCTCCTTGCGGCCGTCGACGGTGTCGACCTGGCAGACCTGCAGGCGGTCGGCGTTGGGGTGACGGGCGGCCTCGACGATCTTGCAGACCGTGAACGGGGCCAGCTTGGTCGCCGGATCGATGACGTGCTCGACCTCGAGCCCGGCCATGGTCATGGCCGCGACGATCTCAGGGACGGTGGCGGTGGTCTCAAGGTGGTCCTTGAGCCAGGACAGGGTGAATTTCATCAGAAGGTTTCCAGAGCCAGGACCTGCTTCAGGAACAGCTCGGCGCCGGTGAAGCCGACGCCCATGAATTGGCAGTTTTCGAACGCGCAGTCCGCGACGGGGATGGCTCCGATCACCCGGTCCGGACTCGCTGGGTGCAGGACCAGATTGCGGATGTCGCCCTCGGTCGGACCGAAGTTGGTGCGATTGAACGTCGTGCCGGGCTGCACCAGCATCACCACCGGGCCTTCGATCTGGCAGCCGCGGAAAGTGCGATTGCGGATCACGCTTTCGTTCTTGGCCATGACCGTCCGGTAGAGATCGAACAGCGAGATGTCGACGTTCTCGAACACCAGGGCGTCGGCGTCGAGCGGGATGCGGCCAGGACGGCCGCCGGGTTGGAAGGGGCCGGTCATCAGCTGAGCCCCGAGGCGGGGTTCGGCGCGGCGAAGGCGCTGAAGCCGTAGTGCGACAGCCAGCGGACGTCCGACGACCACATGTCGCGCAGGTCCGGCATGCCGTATTTCAGCATGCCCAGGCGATCGACGCCCATGCCGAAGGCGAAGCCCTGGTACTCGTCCGGATCGATGCCGCAGGCGCGCAGCACGTTCGGGTGAACCATGCCGCAGCCCAGGATCTCGAGCCACGACGTGCCCTGGCCGATCTTGATCTCGCCGCCCGAGCGGTCGCACTGCACGTCCATCTCGGCCGAGGGCTCGGTGAACGGGAAGTGGTGCGGGCGGAACTGGGTGGTGACCGCGTCGGTCTCGAAGAACCGGGCCAGGAAGGTCTCCAGGGTCCACTTCAGGTGGCCCATGTGGATGGCTTTGTCGATCACCAGGCCCTCGACCTGGTGGAACACCGGCGTGTGGGTGGCGTCGTTGTCCACCCGATAGGTGCGGCCCGGCGCGATGATTCGGATCGGCGGCTTCTGCGACACCATGGTCCGCACCTGCACGGGGCTGGTGTGGGTGCGCAGCAGCATGCGTTCGCCCGTCTCCTTCGTGTTGAAGAAGAAGGTGTCGTGCATCTCGCGGGCCGGATGCTTCTCGGGGAAGTTCAGGGCCGTGAAGTTGTGGAAGTCGTCTTCGATGTCCGGACCTTCGGCCACGGCGAAGCCCATCTCGGCGAAGATGGCGATCACCTCGTCCATGGTCTGCATGGTCGGGTGGACGCTGCCCTTGCGGCGGTGCGGAGCGGGCAGGGACAGGTCCAGCGTCTCGCTGGCCAGGCGCGCGTCCAGTTCGGCGGTTTCCAGCGCGGCCTTCCTTTCGGTGATCGCGGTGGCGACCTTGTCGCGGAGCGCGTTGATGGCCGCGCCGCGGTCCTTGCGCTCTTCGGGGCTCATCGCGCCGAGGGTCTTGAGCAGGCCCGAGATCGAGCCGGTCTTGCCGACGGCGGCCACGCGGACGGCGTCGAGCGCTTGGAGGTCCGCAGCGCCGGCCACCTGGGCCAGGACGTCGGATTCGAGGGTGTTGAGATCGGTCATGACGGGCATCCGTCTAGAGGATTTGATCGCGGGGGAGTAGGGGAGCGCGCAGCAAAAAGCCCTCCGGCTCGCGCCGAAGGGCTTTTCAGGATCGATTGAGCTGATGACAGCTCAGATGTCCTTAGGCCAGGGCAGCGCGAACCTTGTCGGCGATGGCCTTGAACGCAGCCGGGTCGTTGCCCGCGATATCGGCGAGAACCTTACGGTCCATCTCGATACCCGCCACGTCGAGGCCGTGGATAAACTGCGAGTAGGTGAAGCCTTCCAGACGGGCGCCAGCGTTGATGCGCTGGATCCAGAGCGAGCGGAAGGCGCGCTTGCGCACCTTGCGGTCGCGGTAGGCGTACTGACCGGCCTTGTCGACAGCGGCCTTGGCCGTGCGGATGGTGTTCTTGCGGCGGCCGTAGAAGCCTTTCGCCTGTTCAAGAACCTTCTTGTGCTTGGCGTGAGCAACGACGCCACGTTTAACGCGAGCCATGTGTCAGCGCTCCTCTTAAAGGCCGTAGGGCAGGTACGAACGGATGGTCTTGGCGTCAGCCTCGCTCATCACCTTCGTTCCGCGGTTTTGGCGGATGTACTTGCCGTTGTGGCCGATCAGACGGTGGCGCTTGCCGGCGACGCCGGCTTTCAGCTTACCCGTGGCCGTGATCTTGAAGCGCTTTTTGGCGCCAGACTTGGTCTTCAACTTAGGCATTTCGCGTCGGAGCTTGCGCCCCGTCCTCTGGAAGCATGACGAACCGCCATGGCATGCCAATGGCCAGGCGGTTCCGGAAAGGCGGGGTTACTAATTGAAATGGGGAGCGAAGGCAAGCTTCGTCTCCCTTACGAGGGGCGAGGGTCAGTTCGGCGGGTTGTTCTTCTCGAGGAAGGCCACGGTCGCGTCCAGCATCTGCAGTCGCGTGACGCTGGTCGAGAGCCAATGATCCTCCCCGGGCAGCACGACGAGTTCGTACGGTTTGTCGGCGGTCTTGAGGGCGTCGGCCATCCGCTGGCTTTGGGCGAACGGCACGACGGTGTCGTCCTTGCCGTGGATGATCAGGACAGGCGCGCCGGCTTTGGAGGCATGCATCGCTGGCGAGATGGAATCGAGCTTGGGGTCCGAAGCGCTTTCGACGCCGTAGAGACGCTTGCGATCGCGAATCCCTGCGTTGCGTTCGCCGTACTTGATGATCTCGTCACGCAGGCGGCCTCCCAGATCGCTCGGTCCGGCGATCGAGACGGCGCAGCGATAGATGTCTTTCTGGAGGGTGACGCCGGCCAAGGCGGCATAGCCGCCGTAGCTGGCGCCGAGGATGCAGACGCGCTTGGGGTCGACAACGCCTTGGCGAACCAGATCCGACACGCCGTCCGACAGGTCGGTCTGCATCTTGGCGCCCCATTGGCCATAGCCCGCCTCCTTGAAGGCGTGCCCATAGCCGCTCGAGCCGCGGAAATTGGGCTGGAGCACCGCGTAGCCGCGCGACGCCAGGGCCTGGGCCCACCAATCGAACGTGATGTCGTCGTAGGCGCGGGGACCGCCATGGGGCAGGACGATCAGTGGAAGCGCCGTCTCAGGCTTGCCTTTCGGCGTCGTCAGCACGGCCTCGATCTCAAGGCCGTCAGTCGCCGCGTAACGGACGAAGCGCGTGGGGGCGACATCGCTGGGCGGAACCTTCGGATAGGGCGCGCCGATGGGCTCCACGCGCTTGGTGACGGTGTCGGCGAGGTAGTAGCCGCCCGATGAGGGACCGCCGTTGACGAACAGGACCAGCTTGCGGAAGTCCGGCGTCCAGGACGACAGCGTCACCTGCTGGTTCTTGAAGGCGCCGCGGAACGCCGGCCAGATCGCCCTCAGGCGCGGTTCCATGAAGTCGTACTCGTGAAACTGCTGCCGATAGCGAAAGCCCAGGACCACGCCATCTGCGCCGATGACGCCCTGCTGCTCGCGGGCGGGGCCGATAAAGGCGCCGAGCTTTCCGTCGGCCAGGGAGACCGACGTAGGGCGCCACAGTTGCTCTTTGGCGTCCCAGGTGTCGATGATCACCGACTGGCTGTCGACGGACTGGCCCCACAGGCTGGGAGCCTCAACCGCGCTGGAGGTCTGATAGGCCGTGAGCCACGAGGAGCCCTTGCGGACCGAGAGGGTCCAGAGCGCATCGTTGTTGTTCCGACGCTCGCGATAGCTGGCCTTGGCCAGCACCTCGCCGTCCGAGCGCGCCAGATAGTCGTAGGTTTCGCTGTCGCCCATCTGCAGGCGTCGGGCGACGCCGCTGGTCAGATCGATCCGGAACAGATCCAGGTGTCCGCCGCGATGCTGCATGTTGCCGGCGACCGTCACGTAGAGCGGCGTGTAGATGACGGCTTCCTTGCCATCCACGCCGGGTTGAACGCGCCCTTGCAGGATGTTCAGGAACGAATCGAGCGCCTTGGCCGGGAGCTGCTTGTATTCGCCGGTCGCCACATTGAGGCTCACGGCCTGCCAGTGCTCGCCGGCGTAGGTGGTGTTGTCGATCGCGGTGGTCGAGGAGGCCTCGATCACGATGTGGCCAGGGCCCGCCCATTGGACGGCGCGCACCTTGCGAAAGCCGATGGAGGCCGACGCCAGCACCTGGCCCGCCAGAGAGCGGACGATCACGTGGCGTTCGTCGTTGACCGCGGCGATGAGGGCGATCGCCGAGCCGTCGGGCGAGATCTGCACGCTCTCGATGGCGGGAAGGCGTCCGTAAGCCTCGAGCGGTGCGGCCTTGGCCGATCCAAGGCAAAGCGCCAGCGTCATCGACGCAGCCGTCAGAAATCTCAACATGAGCGCATCCCCAGATTGCGGGCTCCACGCTAGGGTTGAAGCTTGGCTGTGTCGAGGGCGCGTAGGGCTCAGGCCGCTGCTTTGGTCCTTTGGACGATCACCATCGCCAGGCCGACGGCCGGGATCATCAGGGCTGCGCCGACCCAGAACGGTCCGCCTGTGGCCAGGCCGAACAACGGGCCGGCCAGCAGGGGGCCGCCGATACGGGCCAGGGAGCCGGCGGCCATGTTCAGGCCCAGCATCTGGCCCTGGCGGTCGGGCGGGCTGGCGCGCGACATCAGAGCGGCGACGCAGGGGAAGACCAGAGACTGGCCGAAGGCGGTGAAGCCGACGGCGGCAGTGGCCAGGGCGGCGGTCGGCGCGAGCGGGGTCAGGAACAGGCTCACGGCTATGATCGCCAGGCCCGCGGCCAGCACGCGACCCTCGCCGAAGCGTCGGGCCAGGCGGCCGGTCAGGAAGCCCTGGCCGATCGAGGCGATGACGCCGATGACCGCGAAGCACAGTCCGACCTGCCGTGGTCCCCACTCGAAGCGGGCGTGAGCCCACAGGCCAAAGATCGACTCCATGCCGGCGAAGGCGGCGGTCGAGACCAGGGTGACCAGCAGCACGCGCGACAGCACAGGATGGGCGCGCGCCTCGGTCAGGGCTTCGAGGCGGCTGACCTGGGGCGCGCCAGGGGCCGAACGGGCGCGACTCTCGGCCACGAACAGCATGACCCCGATGGCGGCCAGCCCCGCCATGCCGGCGGCGACGAACAGGGGGATCTGGAAGCCCAACTGGCCGGCGTCGGGGTGGGCCAGCAGGCCGCCCAGCGACGGACCGATCACGAACCCCGCCCCGAATGCTGCGCCCAAGAGGCCCATGCGACCGGCGCGCTTCTCAGGCGGGGTGACGTCGGCCATGTAGCCTTGGATGGTCGAGATGTTGCCGCTGCCGAAACCGCCGACCAGTCGGATGGCCATGGCGATCCAGATGTTCGGGGCGAAGGCCAAGGCCAGATAGGCCAGGGCATTGGCGATGATCGTGACGATCAGCACCGGCCGCCGCCCGATCCTGTCCGACAGCCGACCCCAGAACGGCTCGCCGAAGAACTGACCCAGGCTGTAGGCGGCGAACATGGTCGTCACCTGCCAAGGGGCGGCGTCCATCGCCGTGGCGTAGAAGGGCAGCAAGGGAATGACGACGCCAAAGCCCACCAGGTTGATGAAGACAACCAGGAGAAGGACGAGTAGGGCGCGGGCGCTGTGGGCGGGTTCGGGCATCAGGACGCGGGGTTTACGCCCGAACCATGGGCTTGGCGACTAGGGTCTGACGGCGACGTTGTTTCGGCGGATTGTACTGTTCGACGAAAGCGACGGTTTGGATCAGCATCTTCAACCGTGTGGCGCCGCCGAACTCCAGGGTAATCGACAAAACAAAACGCCCCGACCGCGAGGGTCGGGGCGTCTGTCATGTCTACCCGATGAAGAAGCCTAGCGCGGGGCCAGGATCATGATCATCTGACGGCCTTCCATGCGCGGCTCGTATTCGACCTTGGCGACCTCGTCGAAGTCGGCCTTGACCTTGAGCAGCAGCTTCATGCCGAGTTCCGGGTGCGCCATTTCACGACCGCGGAAGCGCAGGGTCACCTTGACCTTGTCGCCTTCCTCGAAGAAGCGAGTCATGGCTTTCGCCTTCACTTCATAGTCGTGGATGTCGATGTTCGGGCGGAGCTTGATCTCCTTGAGCTCGACCACCTTTTGCCGCTTGCGCGCCTCGTTCTTCTTCTTCTGCTCCTGGAACTTGAACTTGCCGTAGTCCAGGATCTTGCAGACGGGAGGATTGGCGTTCGGAACGATTTCAACCAGGTCCAGGCCGGCTTCCTCGGCCGCTTCCATAGCGGACGCGGTCGGCATCTCGCCTTGCTTCTCGCCATGTTGGTCGATCAGCAGGACGCGCGGGACGCGGATGTCTTCGTTGATACGCGGCCCGTCCTTGACGGGCGGCGTTTGCATAGGACGGCGAATAGGGGCGGCTCCGGAGCAGTTAATGGGAATAGGGCTGAACGCGTACGCGCCGCGCTGGGCGCGCCGCGAGAAACTGATATATGACGCGCGGATGGCGCTCTATCAAGCGAGGGCGATCAATAGAGACGCCGGCCGGTCGAGTTTTTTCGACGGTGAACGGCCATCGGGGCGGAAATGACAGGTCGGGAGACGGTTCTTCCCTCCATCAAGACGCCTGCCCGACACCTTATGAGCACCCATCGTCACACCGCCATCGAGGACGTCCACGCCCTCCTGATCGGCTCCAGCTTCTGCGCCGTGGGCCTGACCCTGCTGAAGGCCGCGGGTCTCGTCACCGGCGGTGTCGCCGGCATCGCACTGATCATCTCCTATATGGGCGACTGGCCGGTCGGGACGGTGTTCCTTGTCCTGAACCTGCCGTTCTACATCCTGGCCCAGCGCACCCTGGGCTGGCTGTTCACCGCCAAGACCCTGGCCACCAACCTGCTGCTGGCGGGCTTGGCCTGGGGTTTGCCCTTCTGGCTCAAGGTCGAGCGGGTGGACCCGATCTTCGCGGCGGTGTTCGGCGGCACGATCATCGGCATGGGGATTCTGGCCCTGGCGCGCCACCGCTCCAGCGTCGGCGGGGTCGGGGTGCTGGCGCTCTATCTGCAGGAACGCCGCGGCATCAGCGCCGGCAAGGTGCAGATGGCCACCGATTGCCTGATCGTCGGCGCGGCCTTCTTCACGCTCAGCTTCGACAAGCTGCTGCTCTCGATCGTCAGCGCCGTGGCGCTCAGCGCCGTGCTGATCGCCAACCACAAGCCGGGACGGTACGCGGGGTACTAGCGCGGCAGGAGGGCCATCGCCGCGCTGGCGACGGTGCTGACGGGCAGGGCCTTGAGGTCTGGCGAGCGGATCACCGCCACGTGGCCGCGCGGGCCGCACAGCTCGGGATCCGAGGCGTCGGAGAACAGGGCGATGGTCGGGGCGCCGGCGGCCGCCAGCAGGTGCGTCGGGCCGGTGTCGTTGCCGACCGCCAAGGCCGCCTTGGCGCCGAGCACGGCGAGTTGCGCAAAATCGGTGCGGCCGGTCAGGTCGCGAGCGCCGCCCACGGCCTTCTGGATGTGGCGGGCCATGGCGCTTTCCTGCGGGCCGCCGATGATCACGATGTCCAGGCCGCGCGCCTTCAGCAGCGTGCCCAGCTGGGCGTAGTACTCGACGGGCCAGCGTTTCTCGAGCCGGTGAGCCGAGCCGCCGGGCACGAACAGCACATAGGGCTTGGGCGTAGCGGCGCCGGCGACCGGGCGCGGCTCCTTGTGCTTGCGCAGGATCCAGGTCAGGTCCGGTGGCGGGGCGCTCCCGTGCTCGGTCGGGGCGTCGGGCCAGATGCCGGCGGCGCGGAGTTGGTCGGCCTGGCGCTCCAGCGTGTGCATGTGCAGTCGGGCCTTGCCCTTCTGCGGCAGCGAGGCGCCGAAGGCGACGCCGCTCCATTGCGGCGGGAAGGGGCGCAGCAGCTGGAAGTACCAGTTGGTCCGGCTGTTGGTCTGCAGGTCATAGACCCGGTCGTAGCGCGCCTTGCGGATCCGACCGATCATGGCCAGGGTCTCGCCGAAGTCGGCTGTGCGGCCGTCAGTCTCGACCGTGTTGAAATAGGGGCTGAGCTTGGCCAGCGCCTCGAAGGGCGGCGTGGTCAGGAGGGTGATCTTGGCCTTGGGGTGAGCCTCGCGGATCTTGCGCATGGCCGCCAGCGCCAGGACGAAGTCGCCCAGGGCGCCCAGCTTGATCACCAGGACCTTCTTGATCTCCTTGCTCAAGACGAACGCTCCGAACCGAATACACGCGCCCGCAATATGTGGGCATAGACCTTGAGGGTCGCTTCGCACATCGCGTCCACCGAATACAACCGGCGGGCTCGTAAACGCGCAGCCATGCCCATGGTGTGGCGACGGGCGGCGCCGGCCTCGCAGGCTTCCAGCAGGGCGTCGGCCCAGGCCTTGGCGTCGCCGGCCTTGACCAGCCAGCCCGTCTCGCCGGGGACGACCGTCTCGCAGGTGGCGCCGTGGTCCGAGGCCAGGACGGGGCGACCCATGACCTGGGGCTCGACCGCCGTGCGGCCGAAGGCCTCCGGCTCCAGCGACGGGGCGATGGCCAGGTCGGCCAGCAGATAGGCGGCTGGCATGTCGTCGCAGTGGCCGACCAGCTTGACGGCGTCCTGCAGGCCGGCGCTGGCGATCGCCGCCTCCAGCTCGGCGCGATAGCCCTTGCGGCCCTGGTCGTCGCCGACCAACAGCAGCAGGATCTTGTCCTCGCCGCGGGCCTTCAGCAGGGTCATGGCCTCGACCAGCAGGCCCTGGCCCTTCCAGCGGGTCAGGCGGCCGGCCAGCAGCACCTTCAGGCGACGCTCGCCCGGCTCGACGCCCCAGGCCTTGCGCAGGGCCTCGATGCGCTCGGCGCCGACGACGCCGGGCTCGAAGCGCGCCAGGTCGACGCCGCGTGGAATGGCCACCACCTTTTCGGGGGCGATGCCGTGTTCCTTGATGACGTGCTGACGGGTGTACTCCGAATTGGCGATGACCAGGTCGCCCTTGGTCATCACCGCGTTGTACCAGCGCTTGAGATTGGACTTGGCGTTGTAGACGCCATGATAGGTGGCGACGAAGGGGGTCTTGGTGGCGTGGGCGGCCCAGAGCGCGCTGAAGGCCGGAGCGCGCGAGCGGGCGTGGACCAGGCTGACCTTCTCGCGCCGGATCAGATCGATCAGTCGCGCGGCGTTGCCCAACATGACCAGGGGGTTCTTGGACTGAGCCGGCATGTGGGCCAGTCGACCGCCGTCGGCCTCAAGGCGCGAGGCCATGCGGCCGCCCTTGGTGGCGACCAAGGCCTTGCCGCCTTGCGCGACCACGGCGTGGGCGACATCAATCGTCGTCTGCTCGGCGCCGCCCGTTTCCAGCTCGGGGGTCACTTGCAGCAGGGTGAAGTCGGCGGGTAGGTCGGGCACGCGACTCTCGGCGAAACAACTCAGGTTTTAGTTAGCGAAAGGATCGAGGCGACGCCATGACCGAATCCCGGGGCGCCCTTGCGCGTGAAGACGGCTCGAAACTGGCCTGGCGGCGCGTCCAGGGCGAAGGTGCAACGGTCGTGTGGCTGGGTGGTTTCCATTCCGACATGACAGGCACGAAGGCCGAGGTGCTGGCCGAGCAGGCCCAGGCGACCGGCGGCGGCTATATTCGCTTCGACTATTTCGGCCATGGCGAGTCGGATGGTCAGTTCGCGGACGGAACTATCAGCCGCTGGCGCACAGACGCCCTGGCGGTGATCGACGAGCTGACCGATGGTCCGCTGGTGTTGGTCGGTTCGTCCATGGGCGGCTGGCTGGCCTGCCTGGCCGCGATCGCCAGACCCGACCGCGTGAAGGCCCTCGTGCTGATCGCGCCCGCACCCGATTTCACCGAGAAGCTGATGGAGCCGGAGCTCTCCGACGAGGCCAGGGCGGACATCGCTCGCGACGGCTTCTGGATCCGGCCTTCGGAATACGACGACGGCGGCTACGCCATCACCCGCGAACTGCTGGAAGATGGCGCGCGGTGGTCGATCCTGCCGGGGCCCGTGCCGATCGACATCCCGGTGCGCGTGCTGCAGGGGGGCGCTGATCCGGACGTGCCGTGGACGCACGCGCTGGAGCTGGCCAACGCGGTGACCAGCCAGAACGTGGTCTTCACCCTGATCAAGGATGGCGATCACCGCCTGTCGCGCCCGCAGGATCTCGAGCGTCTGGTCGCCGCCGTCAACGAGGCCAAGGCCCTGGCTGAACCGGAGGAGGGCGACCTCGTCTCCCGCCGCCTGGCCCGTGCGGCGCGATTGCGCAACGCGGCAGGCCTGGAGGCGGTGGGGATCACGCCCCGCGCGCCGTCGATCGACGACGAGTAGCGCTCAGCCGCCCGCTGCCAGGATCGCCGCGAGGCCCTCGCGATAGGTCGCGTATTTGGGCCGCCAGCCCAGTTCGGCCTTGGCCAGGGCGTTCGAGACGCGCTTGTTCTCGGCGTAGAAGCGGCGGGTGGCGGGGGACATGCCCAGTTCGTTGAAGGGCAGATCCGGCGGGACCGGAACGCCCAGGAGGCGGGCGGCATGTTCCATGACGTCCTGCGGCGGCGCCGGCTCGTCGTCGACCAGATTGTACACTCCGCCAGCGCGCGGACGGTCCAGCGAGGCCAGCAGCCCCGTGACGATGTCCTCGACGTGGATGCGGCTGAACACCTGGCCGGTCTTGACGATGCGGCGGCCTTCGCCGGCGCGCAGGCGATCCAGGGCGCTGCGACCGGGGCCGTAGATGCCCGGCAGGCGGAAGGCGGTGACGGTCAGGCCCATGCCGCGGCCGACCTGGCGCCAGTCGCGCTCGGCCCCGACCCGGCGGGCGCCTTCGACCGACTGGGCCTTGAGGGGCGAGCTTTCGAACACCCAGCGGCCGTCGAAGTCGCCATAGACCCCCGTCGTCGACAGATAGCCGATCCAGTCCGGGAAGGCCTGGGCCTGGGCGAGGGCGGGGATGATCGCCTCCAGCGCCGGACAGCCGTCGGGGCCGGGCGGGGCGGTGACGAGAATCGCGCTCACGCCCGTGAGGGCCGCGGCCATGGCGTCGCGGTCGGCCGGATCGGCGGGCGTGATTCCCTGGGCGCGAAGTTTTTCCGCCTGAGTCGCGTCGCGCGCCGTGGCGGCGACTTCCCAACCCCGGGCGCGCAAAGCGTCGGCGAAAGCATCGCCGACATAGCCCAGACCAAACACGAACAGACGCAACACTGGAACTCCGCCCCCGGAAAACCTGCTGTAATCAAGCCTCTGAAAATTCCCTCTTCGCAACCCCTCAAGGGCGCTTGCAAAGCGCCGAACGCTCTGCCATAAGCCGCCTCCTCGTCGCGGGGCGCTCTTCTGAGCCTCGCCGATGCGGGCGTAGCTCAGTGGTAGAGCACAACCTTGCCAAGGTTGGGGTCGAGAGTTCGAATCTCTTCGCCCGCTCCATTCTTCCGGTCTTTCCGGGTGAATTGGGCGATTTACATATCTCGCGAATGGGCGGGCGTAGCTCAGTGGTAGAGCACAACCTTGCCAAGGTTGGGGTCGAGAGTTCGAATCTCTTCGCCCGCTCCATTCTCGAATTTCCTCCGAAAATCTAAAGTCTTCGCCGGTCCGGGTCGGCCGAGCGATTCGCGTGTCGCGAGGCTGGCGCTGTTCGCCTAAGCTTGGGCCATGACTCGCTCCGCACCCTGGCGCGCCGCTTTCGCCGGCGTCTATCTCGTCGCGCTGACGGCGCCGGCCGCCTGGGCGAACCCGTCCAGCAACCTGACCAGTCTGGTCCTGCGCTACGAGATGCTCGGCGATCCGGGAGAGGACCCCGACTCCGGCGGTTCGGCCGACCTGCGCTGGCGTCTGCCGGACGTCTCGCCGGCCGCCGACGCCGACCGCGCCGCCAAGCTGAAGACGATCCAGGCCGAATTGAAGGCCATGGGCGCAAAGGGCCTATCGGAACAGGAGCGCCTGACCCGCGATCTTCTGCTGTTCAGCCTGGCCGACCGCATAGAGGCGGCGGGCTTCGACGAAGCGCGGATGCCGTTCAGCAGCGATGGCGGCTTCGACGTGATGATGCTGTATCGGGCCAGCGGCATGACCCTGCGGACCGAGGACGAGGCCCGACGCTGGATTGCCCTCTTGAACGGCATGCCCGGCTGGTACGCTGTCAATATCGACAACGCCAGGCGCGGTGTCGCCAGCGGCTTCGTCCAGGCCGCGCCGACGGCTCAGGCGGTGCTGGAGCGCGCCCGCCGCACGGCCGCCACGCCAAGGGCGGACGACCCGCTGCTGGCGCCTCTCCGCGCGCTGCCGACCGATCTGACAGGCCGCGACGCCCTGATCGCCGAGGGGGAAAAGGCCGTCGTCGAAAAGGTCGCGCCAGCGCGCGCCGGCTTCGTGACGTTCATGGAAACCGAATACGTGCCGCATGCGGCCACGAGCCTGGCGGCCTCCGACCTTCCCGACGGCAAGCGCTACTATGCGTTCCTGGCGCGTCGACATACGACGACCGACCTGACGCCTGACCAGATTCACGACATCGGCCAGGCCGAAGTGGCCCGCATCCGCGCCCGCATGGAAGCGGCGATGAAGGCCGCCGGCTTCAAGGGCGATCTGCCGGCCTTCATTGCCATGCTGCGCCAGGATCCGCGCTTCTATGCGACCAGCCGCCAGCAGCTGCTGGAGAAGTCCAGCGAGATCGCCAAGCGCGCCGACGATCAGCTGCCGGCCCATTTCGGCGTGCTGCCGCGCCTGACCTATGGCGTGCGCGCCGTGCCGGCCAGCATCGAGCAGGGCTACACGACCGGCCGCTACTTCGGCGGCGACCCCAAGGTCGGTCGCGCCGGCGGCTTGATGATCAACACCTCGGAGCTCAACCAGCGGCCCCTCTACGAGCTGCCGGCCCTGGTGTTGCATGAGGGCGCGCCCGGCCACCACATCCAGACCTCGCTGGCCCAGGAACAGGCCGACGTCCCCGAGTTCCGCCGCAATCTCTACTTCACCGCCTATGGCGAGGGCTGGGGGCTCTATTCGGAGTGGCTGGGCGAAGAGATGGGGATCTATCGCGACCCCTATGAGCTGTTCGGCCGGCTGTCCTACGAGATGTGGCGGGCTTGCCGTCTGGTGGCCGACACCGGCATGCACTGGAAGGGCTGGAGCCTGGACCAGGCCCGCGCCTGCTTCACCGACAACACCGCGCTGTCGCCGGTCAATATCGAGGTCGAGCTGAAACGCTATGTCTCGTGGCCGGGACAGGCGCTCGCCTACAAGGTCGGCGAACTGAAGCTGCTGGAGCTGCGCCAGCGCGCCGAGACCAAACTCGGCGCCCGGTTCGATGAACGTGGCTTCCACGACGCGGTGCTGCTACGCGGCTCGCTGCCGCTGTCGGTGCTGGAGACCCGCATCGACGCCTGGATCGATGTGCAGAAAAAGAAGAAGGGCTGACCATGGCCAAGATCACCGTCCTCGGCGAATGCATGGTCGAGCTGTCGCCTGAAGCGTCCGATGGCGGCGCGCCGCTGTACCGGATGGGCTATGCCGGCGACACCTTCAACACCGCCATCTACATGGCGCGGCTGAACGACGAGGTCGCCTACTGCACGGCGCTGGGGCAGGGGGATCCCTTCAGCGAGGGCGTGCTGGCCACCATGCGTCGCGAGGCCATGGACACCCGTCTGGTGCGCCAAGTCGAGAACCGCCTGCCGGGCCTCTACGCCATCGTGCTGGACGACGCCGGCGAGCGGAAGTTCCACTACTGGCGCGAGCGCGCCCCGATCCGCGACCTGTTCTCGGCCCACACCGCCGACCAGCTGATCGAGGCGGCCAAGGCCAGCGACCTGGTCTATCTCTCGGGCGTCACCCTGGCGGTGATCGGCGACATCGGCCGGGCGCGCCTCAAGGATATCCTGGCTTACGTCCACTCGCTGGGTATCGCCGTGGCGCTGGACTTCAACTACCGCCCGGCCCTGTGGCCCAGCCCCGAAGCCGCCCGCGCGGCCCTGGACGGCGTCGTGCCCTCATGTCGTTACGTCTCGCTGAGCAGCGAGGACAGCCGCCCTCTCTATGGCCGCGAGGCCGAAGACCTGGCCGGCGAGTGGGCCGCGGCCGGCGCCGAGGTGGTGGCCCGCGACGAGAGCCACGCCGTCAACGTCCACCGCCCCGAAGGCCGCACCGCCACGCCGCCGCCCGGGCGGGTCAAGGCGGTCGATACGACGGGGGCCGGAGACAGCTTCAACGCCGCCTATCTGTCGGCGCGGCTGGCGGGTCTGTCGATCGAAGACGCTGTCGCGCGCGCCCACGCCTTGGCCGCCCTGGTGGTCTCGCACCGTGGCGCGATCCTGCCGCACGGCGTGGCCCTAGCGTCTTGAGAGGGGCGTCCTAGTGCTGACGCCGCCGGACGATCTGAGCACAGATGCGACCCAGGCGGCGCTGACGGAGCGGTTCCTGCTGCCCGCCCTCGCAGAGATCGAGGCGGCGCTGCTGGAGCTGCGCGTCGACACCGACCAGGCGCTGGCGGGAAAGGTCCCGACCTACAAGGGCAAGCCCTATCCCTACGGCTGCTGCCACGAGATCACGCTGGACGTCATGGGCCGGGTGGCCGCCTTCGCCGCCCAGCGCCGCTCGCCGGGTCAGCTGGCGCTGAACGATTTCTTCCGGCGCGGCGGGCGCGGCAAGCTCATCTGGGGCGTGCTGCGTGACAGCTATTTCCAGAACGCCATGCATCTGGGCGGGCTGTATGTCGATGTCTCCAACGACACGGTCGACGTCACCAAGCCCAAGGTCGAGATCCTGCCAATGGACCGGTCGGGCCTGGTGCTGATCCAGGACGCGGTCCATTTCGCACGGGTCGCCGAGCGCTACTGGGACGCCCGAGCCTACGCCAACACCCTGCTGCCATCGCTGGCGCCGTTGTTCCCGGTGGTGTTGGTCGACTCCAGGGGGCAGATCACGATCCAGTCGAACGCCGGCTATATGAAGCGGCTGCTGGGCACGGACAGCTTTGTGCGGTCCCAACAGTGGCTGCGGACGGCACCCCGTCTGCCGGACACGCTTGCGGCGGCTTTCCGAAGCGCCTGCCCACCGGATCTCCAGGCGGCCAATCCTGAGGTCGGGCTCGCGGCGGCCGTCACGGCCTGCGAGGCGCTGCGGAGCACGGTCATCGACGCGGCTTGGGTGCAGCGGATGAGCGAGGCGTTCGTGCGAGTTCCGGCGATGACGGTTTCGCGGACGCCGGCAGCCTGAACGCTCGTCCTGCCGTGGGTGTTGAGCAGACCTCGCCCTAGCAAATTCAACAACTTGGCTGCCTCAAGCTTGAGTGCAATAGGAATATCTTCCTCTCATTGGGAAAATAAACCTATAGTGGTGTTCGCCGGTCGCGCTCGCGGCCGGGGAGGAGGACGCCATGCTGGTTCAAGCCCTTGAGGACATCTGGGCGATCACGCCCGATCCGCGCCGTGACCGCCTGACGGTCGGTTTCGTCACCCATCTCGTTTCCCTGGCCACCGGCGTGTCGGCGGCCGAAATCTCCGCGCCCAGGCGCGCGTCGCAGGCTGCAGTCCGCGCCCGGCAGCTGTGCATCTACCTGACCCACATCACCTTCCATTGGCCGCTCAACCGCGTGGCCTATGCGTTTGGGCGCGACCGCACGACCTGTGGCCACGCCTGTCGCAAGATCGAGGATATGCGCGAGGACGCCGCCTTCGACCGCCGGCTGTCGGACCTGGAGGCCTGTCTGCGCCAGGCGCCGGCCCACGCCGAGGAGATCCCGCAGTGAGCGCGGCTTTCGACGGGGAGATCGAGGCGTGCCGGCTGGCCGAGCGCGCCATGCGATTGCTCGCGCGGCCCGGCGCGGTGATCGAGGCCGAAGGCGTCGGTTACGCCGTGCGGCTAGGAGCCAGTCGCCGGCGGCCGGTGATGTTGCGCCTGGACGAGGCGGCGTTCCAAGCCTTGGCGCGGGCGGCGAGCTTGAAGCCGCGCGCCCAGGGGGGCTGGTTCATGGCCGAGCGCCTTGCGCCTGTCCCTGCGCCGCCCGCCGGAAGGCCGGGTATCGTCGAGACCGAGGTGACCCTGCTGGGCGCGTCGGGCGCTGTTCGGCGCAATCTGGGCGAGTCGCCGATCGCCTGGCTGGCCCGCCGTCGCGATCGCAATGGCCAGCCCTGGCTGACCCCGATCGAGGCGGCCGCTGGCGAGCGGCTGCGTGACGAGTTCGAGAGCCTCGGGACCCAGGGTCGCCTGACGATGAACTGGAGCGCCGGCCCGCGTGTCGACGGCGGCCAGCCAGGTCTGGCGCCGGCCGAGCGAGACCACGCCGCCCGGGCCCGGATCGCCAAGGCCCTGGCGGAGGTCGGTCCCGGCCTGCGCGAGATCCTGGAGCGGGTCTGCCTGCTGGGCTCGGCCCTGGAGCAGGCCGAGGTGGCGTTGAAGCTGCCGCGCCGGGCGGGCAAGACGATCCTGAAGCTCGCCTTGCAGCGCCTGGCGCGGCACTACCGCATGGTCTGACGTCTAGCGATTGCCACCGGCCGCCGCGATGATCTCGCCGGTGATCCAGTAGCTCTCGGGCGAGGCCAGGAAGGTCGCCACCGGCGCGATGTCAGACGGCTGACCGATGCGGCCCAGCGGGGTGATGGCCACCAGCTGGTTCTCGAAATCGCTGCCGGCGATGCCCGCCGCGTGGGTGCCCTCGGTCTCGACGCCGCCGGGCGAGATGGCGTTGACCCGGATCTTGCGCGGTCCCAGCTCCTTGGCCAGCACGCGGGTGATCGAGTCCACCGCCGCCTTGCTGGCCGTATAGATCGAGCTGGTCGGCAGGTCGGCAGTCACCGCAGCCGAGCTGATGTTGATGATGCTGCCGCCCTCGGGGCTGAAGCGCCGGGCCGCCTCGCGGCTGGCCAGCAGCACGCCCAGAACGTTGGTGTCGAACTGGCGGCGGTACTCGGCCTCGGCGAAGTCGTCGATCGGCGCGAAGGCGTAGACGCCCGCGTTGTTGACCACGATGTCGACGCCGCCGAACGCCTGCACGGTCTCGTCGAACAGGCGGACCACGTCGGCCTCCTGGGCCACCGACGCCTGAACGGCGACGGCCTTGCCGCCCGCCGCGACGATCTCGGCCACGACCTTGTCTGCGCCCTCGCGGCTGGAGGCGTAGTTGACCGCCACCGCCGCACCCTCCGCGGCCAGGGCCTTGGCGATGGCCGCCCCGATCCCCTTCGATGCGCCCGTGACGATCGCGGTCTTGCCTGCAAGCTTGCTCATAATGTCTCTCCGGTCGCCTCAAGCGGCGAACGTTTCGACATTTAGATAATTATCGAAATGATTCAATGAGCGCCCGGGCGAGAATTTCTCGCGCGGGTGTCAGGGTCCGTCGGTTCAGAGGATCCCCGGCAGGTCCAGGCCCTTGTCCCGCGCGCAGTCGAGGGCGATGTCGTAGCCGGCGTCGGCGTGGCGCATCACGCCGGTGGCTGGGTCGTTCCACAGCACGCGTTCGATGCGCCTGGCCGCGGCGTCTGTGCCGTCGCAGACGATGACCATGCCCGAGTGCTGCGAGAAGCCCATGCCGACCCCGCCGCCGTGGTGCAGCGACACCCAGGTGGCGCCCGAAGCGGTGTTGAGCAGGGCGTTCAGCAGCGGCCAGTCCGACACCGCGTCCGAGCCGTCCTGCATCGCCTCGGTCTCGCGGTTGGGCGAGGCGACCGAGCCTGAGTCCAGGTGGTCGCGGCCGATGACGATCGGGGCCTTCAGCTCGCCGCTAGCGACCATGGCGTTGAAGGCCAGGCCCAGGCGGTGACGGTCGCCCAGGCCGACCCAGCAGATGCGCGCCGGCAGGCCTTGGAACTTGATCTTCTGGCCCGCCATGTCGAGCCAGTTGTGCAGGTGCGGATTGTCCGGGATCAGCTCTTTGACCTTGGCGTCGGTCTTGGCGATGTCCTCAGGGTCGCCCGAGAGAGCCGCCCAGCGGAAGGGGCCGACGCCGCGGCAGAACAGCGGGCGGATATAGGCCGGCACGAAGCCCGGGAAGTCGAAGGCGTTGGCGACGCCTTCTTCCAGCGCCATCTGGCGGATGTTGTTGCCGTAGTCGACGGTCGGGACGCCGGCGGCCTGGAAGTCGAGCATGGCCTGGACGTGAACAGCCATCGAGGCGCGGGCGGCTTTGTCGACGGAAGCCGGGTCGCGCTCGCGGGCGTCGGCCCACTGGTCCAGCGTCCAGCCCGCCGGCAGGTAGCCGTTGATCGGGTCGTGGGCGCTGGTCTGGTCGGTCAGCAGGTCGGGCCGGACGCCGCGCTTGAAGAGCTCGGGCAGCAGCTGCGCGGCGTTGCCCAGCAGGCCGACCGAGATCGGGCTCTTGGCGGCGCAGGAGTCCGCGATCCAGGCCAGGGCCTCGTCGACGCTGTCGGTGGACTTGTCGAGATAGCCGGTGCGCAGGCGCATCTCGATCCGGGAGGGCTGGCACTCGATGGCCAGGCACGAGGCCCCGGCCATCACGGCCGCCAGCGGCTGCGCCCCGCCCATGCCGCCCAGGCCGGCGGTCAGCAGCCACTTGCCCGACAGGTCGCCGGCATAGTGCTGGCGGCCCATCTCGACGAAGGTCTCGTAGGTGCCCTGCACGATGCCCTGGGCGCCGATGTAGATCCACGAGCCGGCGGTCATCTGGCCGTACATGGCCAGGCCCTTCTTATCGAGCTCGTTGAAGTGCTCCCAATTGGCCCAGCGCGGCACCAGGTTGGAGTTGGCGATCAGCACCCGCGGCGCGTCGGCGTGGGTGCGGAAGACGCCAACCGGTTTGCCGGACTGGACCAAGAGCGTCTGGTCGTCCTCCAGCCGACGCAGGGTCTCGACGATCTTGTCGTAGCTCTCCCAGTCGCGGGCGGCGCGGCCGATGCCGCCGTAGACGACCAGCTCCTCCGGTCGCTCTGCGACGTCGGGGTGCAGGTTGTTCATCAGCATCCGCAGCGGGGCCTCGGTCAGCCATGACTTGGCGGAGAGCTGCGTCCCGGTGGCGGGGCGGATGACGCGGGTGTTGTCGCGGCGGGTCATGCTTTGCTCCGGGCAAAGGTAAGGCAGGCGTTGAGGACGTCTTCCAGCACCAGGCGCAGCGGCTCGGCGCGGTCGGCGTGGAAGGGCGTGGGCCAGGCAGCTTCGGTCGGCGGTGTGGCCGGGTCGTCCATGTAGCCCCGGCAGGCCAGCTCCATCTGCAAGGCGTGGACGCCCGTCGCGGGCTGACCGTAGCGCCGCGTCGTCCAGCCGCCCTTGAAGCGGCCGTTGGTGACGCGGCTGAGCCCCGAGGCGTCGCAGGCGGCCTCGACGGCGATGGTCAGGGCCTCGTCGCAGGACGCGCCGCTGTTGGTCCCGAGATTGAACTGCGGCAGCTCGCCGTCGAACAGGCGCGGCACGCGCGAGCGGATGGAGTGAGCCTCGTACAGCACCACCGTCGGATGGATGGCGCGCAAGCGGTCGATCTCGGCGCGCAGGGCGGCGTGGTAGGGCTCGAAATAGGCCGCCCGCCGGCGGTCGATCTCAGCGGCGTCCGGTCCGCCGTCGCGATAGAGCGGCTCGCCATCGAAGGTCGTAGTCGGGCACAGCTCGGTTGTCGCCTGGCCCGGATAGAGCGAAGCGCCGGACGGGTCGCGATTGACGTCGATGACCGTCCGCGAGATCGCCGTCCGCACGATCGTCGCGCCCATCCGCTCGGCGAAGGCGTAGAGCCGGTCGATCCACCAGTCGGCGTCCTTGAGGCCCAGCCACGGCCAGACCAAGTGCGCGGCGATCTCCGGCGGGATCTCGGTTCCGGTGTGCGGCAGGCTGACGATCAGCGGCGCGTCGCCGCGCGTGACCTGCAGCCAGGGTTCGAATCCCACCCTGTCCGCCATATCAGCTAAGCCCTGGCAAGCTACCCGCCGCCGCGATCACCGCACCACTACGCACCAGCGCGTTGGCGGCTTCCATGTCCGGATGGAAGTGGCGGTCGTCGTCCAGGTGCGGGACCTGGGCGCGAGTCAGGGCGCGGACCGCTTCCAGGGCGTCGCTCGACTTCAGTGGTGCATGGAAGTCGCAGCCCTGGGCAGCGGCCAGCAGTTCGATGCCCAGCACCGCCATGGCGTTCTCGACCATGCCCGCGAGGCGCCGGGCGCCGTGGGCGGCCATCGAGACGTGGTCCTCCTGGTTGGCCGAGGTCGGGATCGAGTCGACGCTGGCCGGATAGGCCTTCTGCTTGTTCTCCGAGACCAGGGCGGCGGCCGTGACCTGCGGGATCATGAAGCCGGAGTTCAGGCCCGGCTTCGGCGTCAGGAACGCCGGCAGGCCCGACAGCGCCGGATCGACCAGCATGGCGATGCGGCGCTCGGCGATCGAGCCGATCTCGCAGACGGCCAGGGCGATCATGTCGGCGGCGAAGGCTACCGGCTCGGCGTGGAAGTTACCGCCCGACAGCGCCTCGTCGGCTTCCGGGAAGATGAGGGGATTGTCCGAGACGCCGTTGGCCTCGGTCGCCAGCGTGGTCGCAGCCTGGCGCAGCACGTCCAGCGCCGCGCCCATCACCTGGGGCTGGCAGCGCAGGCAGTAGGGGTCCTGGACGCGCTCGTCCTCCTTCAGGTGCGAGGCGCGGATGGCGGAAGCTGCCATCAGGCTGCGCAGGGCGGCGGCGGTCTCGATCTGGCCGGCGTGGCGGCGCAGGGCGTGGATGCGCGGATCGAACGGGGTGTCAGAGCCCTTGGCGGCTTCGGTGGAGAGCGCGCCGGTGACCAGGGCCGACTGGAACAATCGCTCGGCGTCGAACAGGCCAGCCAGGGCGTTGGCGGTCGAGAACTGGGTGCCGTTCAGCAGAGCCAGGCCTTCCTTGGGCCCCAGCGTCAGCGGCGACAGCCCGGCCTTCTTCAGCGCCTTGGCTGCTGGCTTGCGCTCGCCGTCGACGAAGATCTCGCCGACCCCGATCATGGTCGCGGCCATGTGCGACAGCGGGGCGAGATCCCCGGAAGCGCCGACCGAGCCCTGGCACGGCACGACCGGAGTCAGGCCCTGCTTCAGCATAAGCTCCAGCATCCGCACCGTCTCGACCCGCACGCCCGAGGCGCCTTGGGCCAGGCTGGCCAGTTTCAGGGCCATCATCAGGCGGATGACCGGGACGGGCGAGGGCTCGCCGACCCCAGCCGCGTGCGACAGGACGATGTTGCGCTGCAGGGTCTCGAGGTCTGCGTCACCGATGCGGACGCTGGCCAGTTTCCCGAAGCCGGTGTTGATGCCGTAGACCGGCTCGCCCTTGGCCAGGATACGCTCGACGGCGGCGGCGCTGGCGGCGATCACCGGCCAGGCGTCTTCGGCGAGAGTCGCCTTGGCCCCGCGATAGATTGCCTTCCAGTCGGCCAGGGCGACGTCGCCGGGGTTCAGAACAAGGTCGATCACTGGCCTCTCCACACGCGCGCATGGAGCGGATTGAAGCCCATGCGATAGACAAGTTCGGCGGGACGCTCGATGTCCCAGATGGCGAGATCGCAGGCCTTGCCGGCCTCCAGAGTCCCGCAGGTGTTCAGCAGGCCCAGCGCCCGCGCGGCCTCGCGCGTCACGCCGGCCAGGCACTCCTCGACGGTCATCCGAAAGAGGGTGGCTGCCATGTTCATGACCAGCAGCGGCGAGGTCAGGGGCGAGGTGCCGGGGTTGCAGTCGGTAGCCAGGGCCATCGGCACGCCGGCCGCCCGCAGCGCCGCGATCGGCGGCGCCTTGTGCTCGCGGGTGAAGTAGTAGGCGCCGGGCAGCAGGGTGGCGACCGTGCCCGAGGCGGCCATCGCCGCGACGCCGGCTTCGTCCAGGTGCTCCAGGTGGTCGGCCGACAGCGCGCCGAACTCGGCGGCGAGCGACGCGCCTTGCAGGTTCGACAGCTGCTCGGCGTGCAGCTTGACCGGCAGGCCATTGGCTCGCGCGGCCTCGAACACTCGGCGGATCTGGTCGGGCGAGAAGCCGATGCCCTCGCAGAAGCCGTCGACCGCGTCGGCCAGGCCGCGCGCGGCGACGGCCGGGATCATCGTCTGGCAGACCAGATCGACATAGCCGTCCTTGTCGTCGCGATACTCCGGCGGCAGCGCGTGGGCGCCCAGGAACGTGGTGCTGACCCCGACGCGGCGGATTTCGGAGAGGGTGCGGGCGGCGCGAAGGCTTTTGATCTCGTCGTCCAGCGACAGGCCGTAGCCGGACTTGATCTCGACGGTGGTGACGCCCTGCGCGATCAGGGCGTCCAGGCGGGGCAGGGCGGCCTGGATCAGGTCGTCCTCAGACGCCGCGCGGGTGGCGCGCATGGTCGAGACGATGCCGCCGCCGGCCCGGGCGATCTCCTCGTAGGAGGCCCCGGCCAGGCGCAGCTCGAACTCGTGAGCACGGTCGCCGGCGTAAACGAGGTGGGTGTGCGGATCGATCAGGCCGGGAGTGATCCAGCGGCCTTCGCAGTCGATGGTCTGGGCCGCCTCGAAGGCAGGCGCGTCTTCGACCGAACCGGCGTAGACGATGCGCCCGTCGCGGGCGGCGATCGCGCCGTTCTCGACGATTCCAAGACCCGGCCGTGTCGGATCGAGGGTGGCGAGACGGCAAGTTATCCACAGGGTGTCGCAGCGCATCCTGTCCGTCTCCCTCGCTTGCAGTCGGCTTCAATATGTATAGACATATTTGCGAACCATGAGGCTTGTCCAGTGACCGACGCGCAAAATCCGCCCGAAGCTTCGACCGTGGTCTGGTGCGAGAGCGCCTTGCTGGCCGACGGCTGGGCGCGGGGCGTGAAGTTCACCATCGCCGAGGGCCGCATTGGGCGCATCGACACCGACACCAGCGCGGGCGACGCCCAGCGCCTGGGTCCCGCCCTGCCGGGGCTGGGCAACGTCCACAGCCACGCCTTCCAGCGGGCCATGGCGGGCCTGGCCGAGACACGCGGCGAGACCGGCGACAACTTCTGGACCTGGCGCGAGGTCATGTACCGCTTCCTGGAGCGGCTGGACCCCGACATGGCCCAGGCCATCGCCGCCATGAGTCAGGTCGAGATGCTGGAGGGCGGCTTCACGCGGGTGGGCGAGTTCCACTACCTGCACCACGCGCCGGATGGCGGGTTCTACGACAACCCGGCCGAGATGGCGGCGCGGATGGCGGCGGCGGCGGAAGAGACCGGGATCGGCCTGACCCTGCTGCCGGTCTTCTACGCCCATTCCAACTTCGGCGGTTTGCCGCCCACCGACGGCCAGAAACGCTTCATCCACGATGTCGACGGCTTCGCGCGACTGGTTGAGGCTTGCCGAGAGATCGTCTCAGCCCTGCCCGAGGCGGTGGTCGGGATCGCGCCGCACAGCCTGCGCGCGGTGACCGGCGAAGAGCTGACCGCCATCCTGCCGCTGGCGGCTGGCGGGCCGATCCACATGCATGTGGCCGAGCAGACCAAGGAGGTCGACGACTGCCTGGCCGCCACCGGCGCGCGGCCCGTCCGCTGGCTGATGAACCATGCCGAGGTCACCAAGCAGTGGTGCCTGATCCACGCCACCCACATCAACGCCACCGAGACCGAACGCCTGGCCAAGAGCGGCGCGGTCGCTGGTCTATGCCCGGTGACCGAGGCCAATCTGGGCGACGGGATCTTCCCGACGCCGGACTATCTGTCGGCTGGCGGAAGCTTTGGAATCGGGACGGACTCCAACATAGTCATCGACGCCGCCCAGGAGCTGCGGACCATGGAATACGCCCAGCGCCTGAGCCGGCGGGCCCGCAATGTGCTGGCGGGCGGCGCCAAGCGTTCGACCGGCGGCGACCTGTGGCGCGCGGCGACGGTCGGCGGCGCGCAGGCCCTGGGCGTCGGACGCGGCGGCCTGCGTCGCGGCGCACCGGCCGACTTCATCACGCTGGACGCCAACCATCCGAACCTGGTCGGCCGCTCCGGCGACACGCTGATCGACAGCCTGGTGTTCGCCGGCGGCGGCATCGACACCGTCTGGCGCCACGGCAAGCAGCTGGTTACCGGCGGTCGCCACCACGCGCGCGAAGCGATCCAGGCGCGCTATGTCGAGACCCTGAAGGCCCTGCTGGCGTGACGGGACCGCTGCACCAGCGCATTCGTTCGGACATCGAGGCCCGCATCCGCTCGGGCGAGTGGGAGCCCGGTCATCGGGTGCCGTTCGAGACCGAGCTGATGACCCAGTACGGCTGCGCCCGCATGACGGTCAGCAAGGCCATGGCCGCCCTGGTCGAAGCCGGGCTGATCGTGCGCCGCAAGCGGGCGGGCTCTTTCGTGGCCCGGCCACGCGTGCACGCGCCGGTGCTGAACATCCCCGATATCCAGTCCGAGATCGTGGCGCGCGGCGAGACCTACGCCTTCCGCCTGCTGTCGCGAACGGTGCGGGCCGCCGATCGCGACAACGCCGAGGAAGTCGAACTGGCGGCGGGCGGCAGGCTGCTGGCGCTGGACGGCGTGCACGACGCCGGTGGCCGGCCGTTCGCGCTGGAGCGACGGCTGGTGTCGCTGAAGGCCGCGCCCGAGATGGCTGACGCCGACTTCGAGGCCGTCGCACCGGGTGTCTGGCTGCTGGAGAACGTCGCCTGGACCGAGGCCGAAAGCCGGATCAGCGCCGTCAACGCCGACGCCGATGACGCCCGCCTGCTGGCCCTCGACGAAGGCGCGGCCTGCCTGGTCGTCGACCGCCGCACCTGGCGCGAGGGCCAGCACGTCACTCGCGTCCGCCAGGTGTTCCCCGGCGAGGCCTATGATCTGGTGGCGCGGTTCGGACCCGGAGCATGAGCATGGACGAGACCTTCAAGGACCTGGAGCGCTTTCAGTTCGGTGACGGACCCGAGCTGGCCGACGAACTGCTGGCGTTGGTCATGTCCGGTCGCAAGACGGCCACCTGCTGGGCGGCGCGCGACGGGCTGCTGACGGAAGTCGGCAAGCGCATGATCGCCTGCGACGGCCGCAATGAGCCCCGTGTGGTCATCGAGACGGTCGAGCTGGTCCGCCGACGCTTCCGCGACGTCGACGCCGACTTCGCGCGGGACGAAGGCGAGGGCGACCGGTCCCTGGCCCATTGGCGCGAGGGGCATCAACGCTACTTCGAGCGCAACGGCGGCTTCGCCGACGACATGGACCTGTGGTGCGAACGCTTTAGGGTCGTGGCGCGACTCGGCCCGACCGAGTGACCGATCATGGAGTTTGCCCGATGGACCTGCACGCGCTGACCGTCCCGACCTACGTCCAGATGCTCAAGGGCCTGTCGGCTCAGCTGACCAAGGGCGAGACCCTGGTCGCCGAGGAGGGCGGCGCCGCGCAGGATCTGCTGGGCGCGCGCCTGGCGCCGGACATGTTCCCGCTGTCGACTCAGGTCCGCTACTGCTGCACCCAGGCCAGCGAGCTGCTGCGCTACCTGACGGGCACCGAGCCATTCGCGCCCACGGAAGACGCCGCCGATTTCGATGGGCTTCGCGCCCAGCTGGTCGACGCCATCGCTCGCCTGGAGGCTACCCCGATCTCGGTCTTCGAAGGCGTGGCGACCCGCGAGCTCACGGTGACGCTGCCCAACGGCATCGTCTTCGACGTGACCGGCGAGCAGTTCGTCCGCGACTGGGCGCTGCCGCAGTTCTACTTCCACCTCGGGATGGCCTACGCGATCCTGCGCCACAAGGGCGTGGCCCTGGGCAAGCCCGACTGGGTCAGCCACATGTTCGCCTATATCCGGCCGGGCTCGCTGCCCGGTGGCTGAGGCGGGCGGCCATCCCGCCCATGGCGCGGTGCTGCTGCTGATCGATCTGCAGAAGGCGATCGACCATCCGTCGTGGGGCGTGCGCAACAACCCGGACGCCGAGGCCAATCTGGCCGCGCTGCTGGCCTTATGGCGGCGCGAGGGCTGGCCAGTCTGGCACGTGCGCCACGACTCGGTCCACGCGACATCGCACTACCGGCCAGGCCAGCCGCTCCACGCCTTCCGCCCGGGCGCGGAGCCTCTGGCTGGCGAGCCGGTCATCGCCAAGCAGACCAACAGCGCCTTCATCGGCGCCACACTGGAAGCCGATCTTAAAGCGCGAGGCGAAACGCGTCTGGTCGTCGCCGGTGTGATCACCAACAACTCGGTCGAGGCGACCGTTCGGATGGCTGGCAATCTTGGCTTCGCGACCTGGCTGGTCGAGGACGCAGGCTTCACCTTCGGGCGCACCGATTTCCGCGGCGTCGAACGCACCGCAGACGAGGTCCACGCCATGAGCCTGGCCAATCTGGATGGGGAATATTGCGCGGTGATCCGCACGCGCGATCTGCTCGTCTAGGAGCGAAATCCCTGGTGGTTGGAGGCGGGATCGAACCGCCGACCTGTGGGTTATGAATCCACCGCTCTAACCATCTGAGCTACCCAACCGAGCCAGGAGGCGCGGCTTATAGGCGAGAACTGCGCGGGATTTCAAGCCCGCCTATTCTGCGACGATCGCCGCCGTCACCGCGCCCAGCGCCTTCGCCGCATCGGCCGGGGCCAGCTTTACCTGCAGGCCGCGCTGGCCGCCGTTGAGGAAGACATAGGGCTCGGCGAGAGCGGCCTCCTCCATCACGGTCGGCAGGCGCTTCTTCTGTCCGAATGGGCTGACGCCGCCGACCTTGTAGCCGGTGATGCGTTCGGCGTCGGGGACGGGGGCCATGGTGGCGGACTTGCCCTTCAGGGCGGCGGCCAGCTTCTTCATGCTGACCTCCTGGTCCGAGGGCAGGATGGCGCAGGCGGGTTTGCCGTCCAGCATCACGATCAGGGTCTTGAGCACGCGAGCGGGAGGTTCGCCCAGAGCTTCAGCGGCCTGCAGGCCAACACGCTCCGAACCCGGATCGTAGTCATACGTATGCAGGTCGAAGGCGACGCCGGCCTTCTGCAATGCGATCGTGGCGGGCGTGCTTCTGGACATGGGCGGCGTGATAGCCCAAGTCCGGCCCGGCTTGGAATACGGATCAGTGATGACGGCTTTCGATCGACGGACCCTGTTGCGCGGCGCTTTTGGTTTGGGCGCGGCGGGACTGCTGCCCGCCTGGGCGCGGGCGGCGGACCCGGGGCGATCGCCGGCGGCGCTGACCGGCGAGGAGATCAAGCTGACCATCGGTCACGCGGCGGCGCGGATCGACGGAAAGGCCGGCCACGCGGTGACGGCCAATGGCACCGTTCCCGGCCCTCTGATCCGCCTGAAGGAAGGCCAGCGCGCGCGCATCGCGGTGACCAACACCTTGGATGAAGAGAGTTCGATCCACTGGCATGGCCTGCTGGTGCCGTTCCAGATGGACGGCGTGCCGGGTGTCAGCTTCCCGGGCATCAAGCCGGGCGAGACCTTCACCTACGACTTCCCGGTCCGGCAGTCGGGCACCTACTGGTGGCACAGCCATTCGGGCCTGCAGGAGCAGGTTGGCCTCTATGCGCCAATGATCATCGACCCGGCCGGCGAGGACCCTATTCTCTACGACCGTGAGCACGTGGTGGTGCTGTCGGACTGGAGCTTCCTGCATCCGCACGAGCTGTTCCGGAAGCTGAAGGTCAATGCCGGCCACTTCAACATGCAGCGCCAGACGGTCGCCGGCCTGCTGGCGGGGCAGGACCAGTCGCTGAAAGACCGCGTCGAGTGGGCGAAGATGCGGATGGACCCCACCGACATCGCCGACGTCACGGGCTCGGTCTACACCTACCTCGTCAATGGCCACGGGCCGGGCGACAACTGGACGGGTCTGTTTTCGCCGGGCGAGCGGGTGCGGCTGCGCTTTATCAACGCCGCGGCCATGACGATCTTCAACGTGCGCATTCCGGGCCTGGGCCTCGATGTCGTGGCCACGGATGGCCAGCCGGTGTCGCCCGTGCGGGTCGACGAGTTCCAGATCGCGCCGGCCGAGACCTTCGACGTCATCGTGCGGCCGGCGGAGGATCGCGCCTTCACCCTGGTGGCCGAGGCCTCGGACCGCTCGGGTCTGGCGCGAGCCACCCTGGCGCCGCGCGCGGGCATGTCCGCCGCCGTCCCGCCGCTGCGCAAGCGGCCGGTCGCTACGATGAAGGACATGGGCATGGGCGACATGCATCACGGCATGGATATGCCGGCCATGGACATGTCGATGCGCGCCCAGAGCAATGCGCCGACCGTGCCGCTGACGCCGGGCGTGCAGACCCTTTCGCCAATGCCGGCCGACCGCATGGCCGAGCCGCCGCAGGGTCTGGCCGACGTGGGCCACAAGGTGCTGCGCTACGCAGATCTCGCCAATCTCAATCCGCCCGACGATCCACGGCCGCCCGAGCGGACGGTCGAGATCCACCTGACCGGAAACATGGAGCGCTTCATGTGGGCGTTCGATGGCGAGGCCTATGGGCCGGTCAAGAAGCCCATCCCGTTCCGGCGCGGCGAGCGAGCGCGGGTGGTGCTGATCAACGACACCATGATGGCCCACCCGATCCACCTGCACGGCCACTTCTTCGAACTGGTCAACGGCCAGGACCGCCAGCCGCTGAAGCACACGGTCAATGTCGCGCCGGGCGGCAAGGTCGCTTTCGACTTCACGGCTACCGAGCCGGGGGACTGGGCCTTCCACTGCCACCTGCTGCTGCACATGCATGCGGGGATGTTCAACGTCGTCACCGTGCGGCCCCTGGAAGGCCAGACGGAAGGGGAGGTCGCGTGATGCTGCTGCTGCTTCTCCTCGCCGCCGGTCAGCATGAGCATCACCAGGCCGCGCCGACGCCGGCGCCCGATCCGCACGCCGGTCACCACATGCCCGCGCCGGCCGTCGATCCTCATGCCGGACACCACATGCCGGCGGCCAACCCTCACGCGGGCCACACCATGGCGGCGCCCGTCGCCAATGGCGGCCCGCCGCCGGTCCCGACCGACCACGCCGCCGAGCGGTTCTACACGCCGCAGGCGATGGCCGCCGCCCGCGCCCAGTTGGCCAAGGAGCACGGCGGCGGGGGCTTCTGGACCGTTCGAGCCGACCAGGCCGAGCACCGCTTCCGCAAGGGCGCGGACGCGCAAGCGTTCGAGGGCGAGGCCTGGTGGGGCAACGACTTCGACAAGTGGGTGGTCAAGGCGCGCGGCGAGCGTGTTGACGGCAGCGGCTGGGAGAGCGGCGAGTTCGAGGCCCTGAAGGCCTGGACCATCGGCCCCTATTTCGACCTGCAGGCTGGCGTCCGCTACGACCTGGCGCCGCCAAGCCTTGGGAACGGGGGCCGCACCTATGCCAGCCTTGGCTTCGAGGGGCTGGCGCCGTACTGGTTCGAGGTCCAGGGCGCGGCCTATGTCTCCGATCAGGGCGATGTCTCGGCGCGGGCCGAGGCCTCGTACGACCTGCGCCTGACCCAGCGGCTGATCCTGCAGCCGCGCGTCGAGGCCGATGTCGCCGAAGCCGGTGCGGCGCGGCTGGAGGGCGGTCTTCGCCTGCGCTACGAGTTCAAGCGCGAGTTCGCGCCCTATGTCGGCATCGTCCGTGAGCGGGCTTTTGGGCCGGCGGTCGTCGCCGGCGAGCGGGCCGGAAGCACGGCGGTGGTGGTCGGCGTCCGCGCCTGGCGCTGAGTCACCCTATCGTAACGGATAGCTTGCCGCTGGCGTAAGCCTGGCCCAACATTCGTTTGACCGGGCGTCAGACCCGAAAAACGAGGGAGCCGGCATGGCCGACGCGATCGACTTCGACCGCATGAAGACCCTGGGCGACGTCGCCCGCTATCATGCGGAGGCGCGGCCAGGAGAGACGGCCTTCAGCTTCGAGGGGCGCGACACCGACTTCGCCGCCTTCGACCGGCATGTGAACCAGGTCGCCAACGCCTTGCTGGCGGCAGGCCTCAAGACCGGCGACCGCATCGCCTATGTCGGCAAGAACAGCGACTGGTACTTCGAGCTGCTGATCGGGGCGGCCAAGGCCGGGGTCGTGACCACGCCGATCGGCTGGCGCCTGGCCGCGCCCGAGATCGCCTATATCGTCGGTGATAGCGACGCCAAGATGGTCTTCGTCGGTCCTGAGCTGATCGACCACGTCGAGGCGGTCGCCGGCGAGCTTTCCTGTCGTCCCACCGTGATCGCTATGGAGGACGGCAGCGACTATCAGACCTTCGAGACCTGGCGGGACATGCAGCCCGAGAGCGATCCGGCCAAGCCGGTCGCGACCTCGGATATCGCCATCCAGCTCTATACCTCGGGCACGACGGGGCGGCCCAAGGGCGCGATGCTGACGCACGACAACCTGCTGGCCATGCGCCGCGAGGCCGCCAAGACGCCGCTCGCCTGGAACCAGTGGGGGCCGGAGGACGTCAGCCTGGTTGCCATGCCCGTCGCTCATATCGGCGGCACCGGCTGGGGGCTGGTCGGCCTGCTGAACGGCGCCAAGGGCGTGGTGGCGCGCGAGTTCGATCCGTTCAAGGTGCTGGACTATATCGAGAAGGACCGCGTCTCGAAGATGTTCATGGTGCCGGCCGCGCTGCAGATCGTGGTGCGTCAGCCCCGGGCCCGCGAGGTCGACTATTCGCGGCTTTCCCACATCCTCTATGGCGCGGCGCCTATTCCGCTCGACTTGCTGCGCGAGTGCATGGAGGTGTTCGGCTGCGGCTTCGTCCAGCAGTACGGCATGACCGAGACGACCGGCACGGTGGTCTATCTGCCGCCCGAGGACCACGACCCGGCCGGCAACAAGCGCATGCGGGCGGCGGGCCTGCCGATGCCGGGCGTCGAGATCAAGGTCATCGACGAAGCCGGCGCCAGCGTTCCAGCCAATACGGTCGGCGAGGTCGCGGTGCGCTCGCGCGCCAACATGGCTGGCTACTGGAAGCTGGGCGACGCGACGGCCAAGACCATCGACGCCGATGGCTGGCTGCGGACGGGCGACGCCGGCTATCTCGACGAGGACGGCTATCTGTTCATCCACGACCGGGTGAAGGACATGATCATCTCCGGCGGTGAGAACATCTATCCGGCCGAGGTCGAAAGCGCCGTCTACGGCCACCCGCACGTGGCCGAGGTGGCGGTGATCGGCGTGCCCGACGAGAAATGGGGCGAGGCCGTCAAGGCGGTGGTCGCCGCCAAGCCCGGCGTGACGCCCGACGCCGAAGACATCATCGCCTTCGCCCGGACGCGGATCGCGCACTTCAAGGCGCCCAAGAGCGTGGACTTCGTGGCGGCGCTGCCAAGGAACGCCTCGGGGAAGATCCTGCGCCGGGAGCTGCGGGCGCCGTATTGGGAAGGGCGCGAGCGGCAGGTGAACTGAGGCTCAGCACAGGCCCCTACCTGACCACGCGCCAGCGCGTGGTCGTCCGCCCCTGGAGGGGGCAGACGTCACCCGTCTTCCCCCTCCGGGGGAGGAGCGCCGCAGGCGCGGAGGGGGCAAGTGTCGGGCCCTACTTCCCCGCCACCGACAGCGCCTTCGCGGCCAGAGTCACTTCCACCGTCGACGCGATCACCCGCGACGAGGCCCCCAACGACACGTCATAGGCCCCCGCGGCGATCGACCACCCATGGGCCTTGCCATCCCACGTCGCCAGCAGCCGCGGATCCACCGTCAGGCTCACGCGCTGGGTCGCGCCCGGCGCCAGCGACACCTTCTTGAAACCGGCCAGGCGCTTGGGCGCTTCCCAGCCTCCGGCCTTCGGGCCCACATAGACCTGCGGCACGTCCTTGCCGGCGCGGGCGCCGGTGTTCTTGACGTCGAAGCTGACCGTGACCTTGTCGCCGGCCGCGCTGGCCTTGAGGTTCGAATAGGCGAAGGTCGTGTACGAGAGGCCGTGGCCGAAGGCGAACAGCGGCTCGATCTTCTTGGCGTCGTACCACTTGTAGCCGACCGCGGCGCCTTCGATGTCGTAGTCGATATCGAACAGCTCTTCGGGCTTCTTGGGATCGCCGTCCAGCTTCGGGCGCGGCAGGTCGGCCACGCTCTTGGGGAAGCTGACGGGCAGGCGGCCCGTGGCGTCGACCTCGCCGGTCAGGACCCTGGCGATGGCCTCGCCGCCGGCCGTGCCCGGGAACCAAGCCTCGACCACGGCCCCGACCTTGTCCAGCCACGGCATCAGCACCGGACCGCCGGTGATCAGCACGACCACGGTCTTCTTGTTGGCGGCGGCCACCGCCTCGATCGTGGCGTCCTGGTTCTTCGGCAGGTCCAGGGTCGCAACATCCCATGACTCAGTGGTCCACTGGTCGGCGAAGACCAAGGCCAGCTCGCTCTCGGCGGCCAGCTTGGCGGCGCGCGCCGGGTCCGTGCCGTCGTCATAGACGACCTTGGCGCCCGGATAGCGCTTGGCCAGCGCCTTCAGCGGCGAGGACGGATAGTAGATCATCGGGCCTGGCCAAGTCGCCGGCTCCAGGCCCTGCACCGCGCGGCCGCCGGCCGGATAGACCTGCGACGAGCCGCCGCCCGACAGCACGCCGACATCGGCATGGCCGCCGATCACCGCGATGGTCTTGGCGGTCTTGGCCAGCGGCAGAAGACCGCTGTCGTTCTTCAGCAGGACGATGCCTTCCTCGGCGTCGGCCTGGGTGATCTTGGCGTGGGCGGCCAGGGTGGTGGCGGGCAGGCTATCGGGTGCGCCGGCCAGCGGGTGATCGACCGCGCCGCTGGCGAACAGGGCGCGCAGCACCCGGCGGGCCATGTCGTCGATGCGGGCCTGGCTGACGCGGCCGGCGGCCAGATCCGCCTTCAGCGGCGCACCGAACCAGGGCTGCTTGTCAAAGGCCTCGCCGGCCGACTGCTGGTCGAGGCCGGCGTTCGCCGCCTTGGCTGACGAATGGTCGGCGCCCCAGTCGGACATGACGTAGCCCTTGTAGCCCCAGTCCTTCTTCAGGACGGTGTTCAGCAGCCAGTCGTTCTCGCAGGCGTAGACGCTGTTCACGCGGTTGTAGGCGCACATCACCGAGTGCGGGTCCGACTGCTCGATGGCGAACTGGAAGGCCAGCAGGTCCGAGGTGCGGGCCGCCGCGTCACTGATGTTGGTGCTGTGGAAGAAGCGGCCGGTCTCCTGGCCGTTCAGGGCGTAGTGCTTGATCGTCGAGACGATGTGGTTGGACTGGATGCCGCGGATCTGGGCCGCGACCATCACGCCGGCCAGCCAGGGGTCCTCGCCGCCATATTCGAAGTTCCGGCCATTGCGGGGTTCGCGCATCAGGTTGATGCCGCCGGCCAGCTGGACATTGAAGCCCGAGTCGCGGGCTTCCTTGCCGATCATCGCGCCGCCCTGCTGGGCCAGCTCGGGGTTCCAGGTCGCGGCGGTGGCGATGCCGGCGGGCAGGGCGGTGCGCTCGCGCAGGCCCTGGCGTGTGCCTTGCGTGGCCACCCCGACGCCGGCGTCGGTCTGCCACTGGCCCGGAATGCCCAGGCGCGGAACGCCGGCGATGTAGCCGGCCGAGGCGTCGCGCGAGTCGGGGTGGCGATCGTACTTCGGCTTCATGTCGGCGCCGAAGTAGCCGAAGATCACGGTGAACTTCTCGTCGCTGGTCATGGCCGCCAGGGCCAGGTCCGCGCGCTTGTCAGCGTCCAGCTTGGCGTTCAGCCAGGGTTGCGCGGGCTTGGCGGCGGGAACAGCCTGAGCCAAGGCGGGCGCGGTTGTCAGGGCCGGGATCGCGGCGCCGATCATCAAGGCGAGCGTCAGGCTCTTCCAGGTCGTCCGTTGCATGTTTCCTCCGTCGTGGTTTTCGGTCCCGCGCGGCGTTCCGCGTCGGAACGGGATGTCAGGGTCTTCGGCTTCGCGCCGGACCGGTGGACTCGCGCACCACCAGGCTGTGCTGTGCGAGGAAGGGGGTGTTGGAGCGGCCCGCGCCCTCGTTGGCGCTCCATGCTGCGAAGGTCTGCATCGCGCGAAGGGCCATCTGGTCGAAGGGCTGGCGAATGGTGGTCAGGGTCGGCCAGATGACCGCCGCGATCGGGGCGTCGTCGAAGCCGACCACCGAAACGTCATCGGGAATGCGCAGGCCGCGACGCTGCACTTCCATGCAGGTGGCGGCGGCCATGTCGTCATTGGCGGCGAAGATCGCGGTCGGCGGATTGTCGATGTCCAGCAGGACCTTGGCCGCATCCAGGCCGGTCTTGAAGGTGAACTCGCCCTGCACGATCAGCTCAGGCGGCGGACGTGGCAGGCCGCGCGCGGCATAGGCCTCGAAGAAGCCGTTGCGGCGATGGGTGCTGGCGGCGTGGTCGGGATGGCCGGCGATATGGCCGATCCGCGTGTGGCCCAGCGAGAACAGGTGCTCGACCACCTCGCGCGCGGCGGCGCGGTCGTCCATGCCGATGGCCGGGAACTGTGGGTCGGGCGTCGTGGGCGTGATCAGCACGCAGCGCACGTCGAGCTCGCGCATCAGCTCCTTCATGGGGCCGAAGTCACACTCTGGCGGCAGCAGGATCATCTCGCGGATGCCGCTGTCGCGCACGAAGGCGCGGACGCGGTCGGCCCAGCCGGGAATCGGCCCTTCGCTGAGGTCGACCGACAGGTGGCGGCCGGTCTCGACACAGGCCAGCAGCAAGGCGTGGTGGATGCGGGTGTGGTAGCCGCCGGACGGGTCGCCCATCAGCACGCCGACTGAGCCCGAACCTTGCGAGCGCAGGCTGCGAGCTACGGCGCTGGGCTGATAGCCGAGGGCCTTCATGGCCGCACGGACACGGTCGCGCGTCTTGGCGCTGACGCTCTCGTGATCGTTGAGCACGCGGGAAACGGTCTTGGGCGAAACGTCCGCCCGTTCCGCCACGTCGTTAATCGTCGTCATGGGTCCCCGTGTCCGCTCCACTGCCAAGCTTGCCGGCCAGCCGATCAGGGAAAGGCGGCTGCGACAAGGCGATGGATGTCGCGAGCTGTAACGGGTTTTGTCTTTCCTGTCATCTGTCGGGACAAAAATGGGCCATTTGTGGTCATTTATCGAGACATTTTCAGGACATTTCTTGACTATCTACGAGGCTGACAGGGTTTCGGGCGGCTTGGACTGTCCCTGGCCTGTGAAGCTGTGAAGCCAGGAGAGGGCTTATCGGCGCCACCGGTGGCGCCAGTGTAAAATCTCTTTAAATACAATGAGAGTTGTGTTTTTCGGTTGAAGCGAGCCGGCAAATTCAGCCCTTGCCGCCCTGTTCTCCAGCGCCGGTCGTCATCGCCAAAAGCCTTGCAGTTCAGGAATGACAACGTTGACATTCTTGTTGACTTGTCCGGGACAATTGCGCGAGTGTCACAGTGTTCGGTGAAGGCGCGGGGCCAGAATCGGATGTCCGGACGCCGGGGCCTCGAGCCTCAACGTTCCTCGAGAGCTTCCGACAAAGAGCGGCGGCGCGGGGCGCGGGCGATCCACAAGAACGAGATAAATTGGGGAGCGAGGAATTGTCACAGGAAGCAAGGAAAGCCGTGCTTGCGCGCGGCCTGACGCTGGCGCTGGTCGCCGGTGCGTCACAACTGGCGCTGGCCACCGGGGCCTTCGCCCAGCAGGCCGGCGACACGCAGGTCGAAGAGATCGTCGTCACCGGCGTCCGCGGCTCGCAGATCAAGTCGGTGGACGTCAAGCGCCGTGAAGCCGCCATCGTCGACGCCATCTCGTCGGAAGACATCGGCAAGCTGCCCGACGTCACCATCGCCGACTCGCTGCAGCGCATCTCGGGCATCCAGATCCAGCGCGACGCGGGCGAGGGCAAGACCGTCAACATCCGGGGTCTTCGCCAAGTCATCACCCTGCTGAATGGCGAGCAGTATCTCAGCGCCGGCAATATGGGCGAGGCCCAGCCGAACCTGCTGGACGTGCCGTCGCAGCTGATGAACCAGGTGCTGGTCTACAAGTCGACCGATCCGAAGAACGCGCTGTCGGGCATTTCGGGCACCATCGACCTGCGCACCCGTCGTCCGTTCCAGTTCGGCGAAGGCCTGACCTTCACCGGCGCGGCCGAAGCCCAGCGCGGCGACCGCACCAAGAAGGACGACTATCTGGTCAATGGCGTCGTCAACTGGCGCAATGACCGCGTGGGCGTGATGGTCGGCGCGGCGCTCAGCGAGTCCAACCTGGGCAACAACTATTCGGGCGCGGTCGCCCTGTCGGGCAACAACGACTGGGGCGGCGGCTTCGCCAACAACTACATCTCGCCGCACGGCTACGAGAGCTTCAACCGCGTGGTCGAACGCAAGCGTCTGGGCCTGAACGCCGCGGTCGAGTTCGACCTGGGCGAGGGCTTCACGCTGGTCGCCGAAGGCTTCTACGCCAAGCTCGACGAGTACAACCGCGCCATCGGCATCAACATCTCCAACCGCTGGGACGGCGGGGCGTTCGGCGCCTGGACCAAGCCAACGGCGTCCACGTCGGTCGGCAGCGGCAACTGGCTGGCGGTCGACGAGTACGACATCGACGCGTGGTGGGTGAACTCCTTCAGCGTCAACCGCACCACCAAGTCGAAGACCAAGAACTTCAACCTCGAGCTCAACTACGACAACGGCGGTCCGTTCACCTTCGAGGCCCGGGCCATCCGCGCCGACGGCGACCGTCTCAGCATGAACGGCCAGGCCCAGGGCGACCTGAGCAACTGGCGCTACGCGCCGGGCCGGTTCAACCTGTTCCGCGACGCCAACGACCGCACGCGCGGCACGTTCTATCCCAAGGCCATCTGCGACAAGTTCTCGGCCGCGCGCCGCACCAACGCCGTCACCGGCAGCGCCGGCGGCTGCTATCTGGATCCCAACCCGCAAGGGTACGGCCAGAACCCGCAGCTGCATTACAACATCGCCGGCGATCATCCGGTGTGGAGCGGCTTCGATCGTCCGATCACGGGCGGCCTTGGCGCCGGCAAGTCCCTCAAGGACTACATGGCCAACAAGGACAGCTACGCCATCGGGGCCTTCTCGTCGGAGGGCAACAACGAAGTCGAGTCGGACATGAACGTGTTCCGCGCCGACGGCCACTACAAGTTCGACGACAAGCTGCTGGGCTTCATCACCAAGGTCGATGGCGGCGTGCGCCAGAGCCAGCGTTCAGTCGAGGTCGAGCAGTTCCACCTGTTCTCGGGCTTCTACGGCAACACGCCGGGCGCGGTGCAGGCCAACGGTTCGCCCGTTCCGGCCGGCGGCTGCGAGGCCCAGTGGAAGGCCATCGACGTCGTCATGAACCAGAACCAGTGTCAGGCTGGCGAGTTCGTGCCCGATCCGATCACCGGCCTGCCGGTGTTCCAGGGCTATACGATCAACGCCCCGACCGGTCTGTCGACCTACAACAACGTGCTTTGGGTCGATGACCTGGGCGGCGTCACAAGCGGCATTCCGGGCTTCTGGGCCATCGATCCGCGCGACTTCGACGACGCCAAGGCCTTCCACGAGAAGGTGTTCGGCGGCGCCGTCCGCGTCACGGTTCCGGGCCAGACGTTCGACGTCACCCTGCGCGAGCAGAGCGCCTATGGCGCGGCCAATTTCGAGATCGGCCGCCTGTCGGGTAATGTCGGCCTGCGCGTGATCGAGACCGAACTGACGGTGAAGCAGAACCTCACCGGCGAAGTGCGTAACTACGGCGACACCAACGCCGACGCGGGCGATCAGCTGACCAAGCGCAAGTACACCGACTGGCTGCCGTCGCTGAACGCCAGCTACGACGTCACCGACAACCTGAAACTGCGCTTCGCCTACAGCAAGACCATGCAACCGCTGGATCTGGAGCGCTATGGCGGCGGTCTGAAGATCAACACCTCCGACTGCGGCGCGTCGCTGCCGAACGTTCGTTGCGTCACCAGCGCCGAGGCCCGGGGCAACCCGATGCTGAACCCGTGGCGGTCCAACAACTTCGACGGGGCGGTGGAGTACTACTTCGGTCGCGCCTCGATGCTGAACGTCTCGGCCTTCCTGCTGAAGATCAACAGCTTCGTCACCGATGGCGTGACCACCGGTCGTTTCCCCGACCAGGACGGGGTCATCCGCCGCACGGTCAACGTCAATCTGCCGATCCAGGGCGACGGCGGCGAGGTCAAGGGTCTGGAAGTCGGCGCCAAGCTGGCGGTCAGCGACTTCATGCCGAACGCGGGCATCCTGTCGAACTTCGGCGTCGACACCAACTACACCTACTCGCCCAGCAAAGAGTCGCGCCTCGGGTTCGACGGCAAGGAACTGCCGTTCACCGACAACTCCAAGCACCAGTACAACCTGGTCGGCTGGTATCAGGACGACAAGCTGCAGGTGCGCGTCGCCTACAACTATCGCACCGACCGTCTGGCCGAGGTGATGAGCAGCGCGATCCCGATCTACCAGAAGAGCACGGGCTATGTGGACGTGAACGTCAGCTACAATGTTCGCGACAACATGACCGTCTACTTCAACGGCTCGAACGTCACCGGCGAGATCGAGGATTATTACGCTCGCTTCGGCGACGGTAAGACCCAGTACATCAAGCAGAACGAGTTCGAGCCCCGCTACACGGTGGGCGTCCGCGCGCGTTGGTAGCCTTCATCTAGTACCCTCTCACCTCCTGCGGCCGCCGTGGATATCCGCGGCGGCCACCTTTTTCGGCGGGTGAGAGCTGATAGTCTTCGAATCCAACCGGGTCCGTCAGAGGTCCGGATACTTCAACGGCCGGGGAGGGTCGCATGCGGGACAACAGGATCCGCAAGCTGGTGATCGTCGGCGGGGGAACCGCCGGCTGGATGGCGGCCGCGGCGCTGCGCCGGCATTTCCAGGGCGGACCGCTGGAGATCACCCTGGTCGAGAGCTCCGAGATCGGCACGATCGGCGTGGGCGAAGCGACCATCCCGACCATCCGCGGCTTCTATCAGCAGCTGGGCCTGACCGACATCGAGGTGATGCAGGCCACGCAGGCCACCTGCAAGCTGGGCATCCGCTTCAACGGCTGGGTGCGTGAGGGTCAATCGTTCATCCATCCCTTCGGCCTGTTCGGCCAGGACCTGCGTGGCGTCCCGTTCCATCACTACTGGCGCAAGCTGGCGGAGGCGGGCGAGCCGACCGACATCGCCGACTATTCGCTGGGCGCGTCTCTGGCCAAGGCCGGCAAGTTCATGGCCCCGCCGCGCAATCCGGCCTCCAGCCTGTCGATCTTCGACTGGGCCCTGCACTTCGACGCGGCCCTGTTCGCCCAGCTGATGCGCCGAGTCGCCGAAGACAACGGCGTGCGCCGCATCGACGCCAAGATCACCCAGGTCAATCTGAACCCCGAGACCGGCCACGTCGCCTCGCTGGACCTGCATACCGGCGACACCGTCGAGGGCGACCTCTTCATCGACTGCTCGGGCTTCCGGGGGCTGCTGATCGAGGAGGCGCTGCAGACTGGCTACGAGCCCTGGAACGACGTGCTGTTCTGCGACCGCGCCTATGCGGTGCAGAGCGAAGGTGTCGGCGATCCTGCGCCCTACACCGACGTCACGGCCCACAGCGCCGGCTGGCGCTGGCGCATCCCGCTGCAGCACCGCTACGGCAATGGCTACGTCTTCTCCTCGCGCCACATCAGCGACGAGGACGCCCTGGCCGAGCTGAAGGCCGCTGTGCCCGATCCCTTGTTGTTCGAGCCTCGCCTGATCCGCTTCAATCCCGGCCGTCGCAAGCAGGTGTGGAACAAGAACGTCATCGCCTTGGGCTTGGCCTCGGGCTTCCTGGAACCGCTGGAGAGCACCTCGATCGCCCTGATCGAGACGGGCATCGAGAAGATCAAGGCGCTGTTCCCGGACAAGGACTTCGCGCCCGAACTGGTCGACGAGTTCAACGACTGGTCCAAGCGCGAGATGGAGCGCGTGCGCGACTTCATCATCCTGCACTACTGGGCCAACAAGCGGGGCGACACGCCGTTTTGGCGCGACTGCAACGCCGTGACCCTGCCCGATACGCTGCAGCGCAAGGTCGACCTGTTCCGCCAGCGCGGCCACTTCGTCCGCTACCGCTGGGAGATGTTCCAGCCGGCCAGCTGGATGGCGATCTATGCCGGCTTCGAACTCTTGCCGCAGACGATCGACCCTGCCCTGGACGGCATCGACCCGGCGACGCTCAGCGCGCCGCTGGCCGAAATGCGCAAGGCCATCGCCGAGGTCGTGGCTTCGGCCCCGCCGCACGGCGCCTTCCTCGAACAATACTGCCGGCCCGTCCCCATGGCGGCTCAGTAGGAGCAGACCGATGACCGACACCAATCCCAACGCCATCCGCAAGGTCGTCATCGTCGGCGGCGGCTCGGCCGGCTGGATCTGCGCTTCGATGCTGTCGCACTTCTTCGACCGGGGCGGCGGGCAAAAAGGCGCGTGCGAGATCGAGCTGATCGAGAGTGAACAGATCGGCACGGTCGGCGTGGGCGAGTCGACCATCCCGCCCTTCCTGCAGCTGATCGCCAGCCTGGGCCTGGACGAGCGCGAGTTCATCCAGGCCACGCAGGCCGGCTTCAAGCTGGCCATCCGCTTCGAAAACTGGCGCAAGAAGGACGACGTCTACTACCATCCGTTCGGGGCCATCGGTGGTCCGATCGGTCCGCATGAGTTCTATCAGTGCTGGCTGCGCGCCAAGGCCAACGGTCATCCGTCGGCCCTGCAGGACTTCGCCCCAGCCACGGTCATGGCCGATCAGTGGAAGTTCATGCTGCCGGGCAAGATGCCCAAGAGCCTGCTGTCCAACGCCAACTACGCCCTTCACATCGACGCCAACCTGGTCGCCAAGTTCCTGCGCAAGTTCTCGGAGGACCGCGGCGTCAAGCGCGTCGAGGGCATCGTCGATCAGGTCGTCACCCGCAATGACGGCTCGATCGAGAAGGTGGTTTTGCAGAACGGCCACGAGGCCTCGGGGGATCTCTTCATTGACTGCTCGGGCTTCCGCTCGATCCTGAACGGCAAGGCGATGGACACCCCGTTCCTGGATTGGTCGGACGTTCTGCTGAACGACCGCGCCATCACCGTGCAGACCGAAAACATCCAGCAGCCGCACCCCTACACCCTGGCCTGCGCCCAGGACTTCGGCTGGCGCTGGCGCATCCCGCTGCAGCACCGGGCTGGCAACGGCTATGTGTTCTGCTCGAAATACATCAGCGACGACGAGGCCCGTCATGTGCTGCTGAGCCAGGTCGAGGGGACGCCAATCACCGACACCTGGCTGGTGCCGTTCAAGACCGGCATGCGTCAGAAGCTCTGGAACAAGAACTGCGTCGCCATCGGCCTGGCCGGCGGCTTCATCGAGCCGCTGGAGTCGACGGCCCTGCACCTGATCTATCGCGGCATGGACTATCTGCTGCGGTTCTTCCCTGACCGTGATCTGGCCCCGTCGCTACAGGCCGAATACAATCGCCGCATGGCCGCGGACTACGAGGAGATCCGCGACTTCATCGTGCTGCACTATCAGACCACCCAACGCGACGACACGCCGTTCTGGCGCGAGTACCAGAAGGTCGAGCCGCCCCAGAGCCTGAAGGAGCGGATAGAGCTTTTCCGCGAGACGGGCACGTTGCGTGACGGCGTCGACGACATGTTCCGCGCTCCGTCCTGGCAGTCGGTCATGGAAGGCATGGGCATTCGACCCAAACGCTACCAGCAGCTGGCTGACGTCGTGCCCTACGAGCTGATCCGCCAGACCCTGGACGCCTCGGCGCCGATCATCCGCCAGCAGGTGGAGAGCCTGCCTGACCATGGCGAGTTCCTGGCCAAGCATTGCCCGGCTCCGCCGCCCCCGCCGCCGCCGGAGCATCGCCGCCCGAAGACAGCGGCGCCGGTCAGCGCCTAGACCCGCTTCATCGACAGGATCTTCACCGGCGGGTTCAGGATCTGGCCCTTCATGGACGGCACGTTGGTGACGCCGTCGGTGCGGCCGGCCAGGATCTTCTTCACGACGTCCATGCCCTGGACGACATAGCCGAACACCGCGTAGCCCTGGGCGGCGTCGGACTTGCCCGGCTTGGCGTCCAGATAGGGCTGGGCGCTGGCGCAGATGAAGAAGTCGGCGGTGGCCGAGCCGGGCGCGTCGCGGCCCATCGAGATCGCGCCGGCCTTGTGCTTGAGGCCGGTCTTCAGCGTGCTCTCGTGGGCGATCGGCGGGGCGCGGCGCGAATAGAGCTTGGGCTGTCCCTGGATCGACCCCGCGCCCGGCGCGCCCTTGGCCCGGTTGGCGCGGAAGAACTGCCCGGCGTCGAACCGGTGCTTGTCGACATAATAGAGGAAGTTGGTCGCCGTGATCGGGGCCTTCTTGTCCTCCAGCTCGACGACGATCATGCCCTTGTCGGTGACGATCGCCACGCGCGGCTTGCCGGCCGCCAGCGTGGGCGAGGCGGCGAAGGCGGCGAGGGCGCCGAGCACGGCGCGGCGGGCGATCGCGGGAAGGGACATGGCGGGCTCCTGAATTTCGACCGTTATGGCGCGACCGGCGCAGCGCCGCCAGCGTCGCCCGCCATCGCCTCGGCGCGCACCCGGGTCTGCAGCACGTCCAGTTGGGCGTCGAGCATCGTGCGATTGGGGTCGTGGCCCGTGCGGGCCAAGGGGATGAATTCCTTCTTCGGCGCGGCGATGTCGTCGAAATAGGCGCGGCTCACCTCCAGCGGCGTGACCAGATCGACCTCGCCCTGCAGCAGATAGACGGGCATGGCGAACCGCGTGCCCAGCTGGCGCAGGTCGATCTTCGGACCCATGCCGTCGCCGGCCAGGCCGACGAACTGCAGGAACGAGTAGTCTTCGCCCGCCTCGTAGTTCGCCTCATAGGCGGGAGTATCGTAGCCCGGGGCGGGGGCGAACCAGCCCTTGGGCGGCGGCTCGGTCGCCAGCGCCTCGTACTTGCGGCCCACACGGCGCAGGATCCCGAAGGCGCGCGGGTTGGTCCACGGCGGCGCGCCCAGCGCTTCGAGCTTGCCGACCGAGTCGGCGTCGCCCGCGGCCCGCGCCAGATCCAGGGTCTTGGCGTAACCGACCCGCACGTCGTCCTGATAGTTCGCCAGCTGGCCCGTGCCGACGTAGGCGTGGAACAGGTCCGGCGCGGCCATCGCCATATTGACGGCCAGGGCTGAACCCCACGAGCCGCCCATCAGGATGACCTTGCGCTTGCCCAGGTGCGCGCGGACATAGCGCGCGACCTCGACGCCGTCCTGCGTCAGGCGGTCCATGGTCAGGGCCTCGCCCTCGGCCGGCTTGTTGGCGCCGTAGGTCTTGCCCGAACCGCGCTGGTCCCACTGGATGACGGTGAAATCCTTGGTCCAGTCGCCGAACAGGCTCTGGGCGAACGGGGTGTTGGGGTTGCCCGGACCGCCGTGCACGATCAGCAACACGGGGTTGGCGCAGTCGCGGCCTGAGATCGTCATCCACTGTTGGATGCCGCCGATCTGGACGAAGCGGGCTTCATCGACCGCCTGTCCCGCGCGGCAGGCGAGGCTGGGCGATGCGGTCTCTGCGGCGAAAGCCGCGGCCGGCGACGACAGCGCGATGAGCGCCGCCGCGATGATTCCGAAACGCTTCATGTCATTCCCCCGATTACTGAGTTCAGGCGGTACCACCTCAGGTGCGCATCGCGCAGTGGAAAAGCGGCGCATTCCCTTGCTCAGCAGGAAAAGTGACCGGTACCCAGAATTCCGAGGTCGCAAGAGTGACGTTCGGTGAGCTAGGCTTTGCGAAGACTGGAGCGACCGCGGCCAACGCGGCGTCGACGTGAGAGAAGTAGGGAAGGGTTCGTTTTATGGGGGCTGACAGCCAAGCTGCGCCTGTACCGCACGAAAAGGGCGGCAGGCGCGATGTGCTGGTGATCGGGGCGTCTTCGCTCGGCACCGTGTTCGAGTGGTACGACTTCTATCTCTACGGCTCGCTGGCCGCGATCATCACCGGCCACTTCTTCTCGGGCGTCAACGAGACGACCGGCTTCATCCTGGCCTTGCTGGCCTTCGCCGCCGGCTTCGCGATCCGGCCGCTGGGGGCGGTGGTGTTCGGACGCCTGGGCGACATCTGGGGCCGCAAGAACACCTTCCTGATCACCATGCTGCTGATGGGCGTCTCGACCTTCGTCGTCGGCCTGCTGCCGTCCTACGCCCAGATCGGCGTGGCGGCGCCGATCGCCCTCGTTCTGATGCGCCTGGTCCAGGGCCTGGCCTTGGGCGGCGAGTATGGCGGCGCGGCCACCTACGTCGCCGAGCACGCGCCGGACGGCAAGCGCGGCTTCTATACCAGCTGGATCCAGACCACGGCGACGGTGGGCCTGTTCCTGTCGCTGGCCGTGATCCTGATCACCCGCACCACCCTGGGCGAGGCCGCCTTCAAGGAGTGGGGCTGGCGCATCCCGTTCCTGGTCTCGATGCTGCTGCTGGGCGTGTCCCTGTGGATCCGCCTGAAGCTGCACGAGAGCCCGACCTTCCAGAAAATGATCGCGGAAGGGAAGGGGACCAAGAAGCCGCTCGCCGAGGCCTTCGGCGAGTGGAAGAACCTCAAGGTCGTGCTGCTGTCGCTGGTGGGCCTGACCATGGGCCAGGCGGTGGTCTGGTACACCGGCCAGTTCTACGCCCTGTTCTTCCTGGAAAAGACCCTGAAGCTGGACGGGGCGCAGGCCAACACGCTGGTGGCCCTGGGGCTGCTGATCGGCACGCCGTTCTTCGTGATCTTCGGCTGGCTGTCGGACAAGATCGGCCGCAAGCCGATTATCCTGCTCGGCTGCCTGCTGGCGGCGGCGACCTATTTCCCGATCTTCAAGGGCATTACGACCTACGCCAACCCGGCCCTGGCCCATGCGGAGGCCTCGGCCCCCGTGGTGGTGTCGACGGATCCCTCGACCTGCGCTTTCCAGTTCGACCTGATCGGCAAGGCCCAGTTCAACACCCCGTGCGACGTGGCCAAGGCCTATCTGGCCAAGGCGGGCGTCAGTTACAGCGTCCAGGCCGCGCCGGCTGGCGCAGGCACGTCGGTTCAGGTCGGCGGCGTGACGCTGCAGGGCATGGCCGCCGGCGCCGACCGCAAGGCGTGGGAAGCCGACCTGGGCGAGCAGCTTGCCGCCGCCGGCTATCCGGCCAAGGCCGACCCGGCCCAGGTGAACAAGCCCGCCGTCGTCGGCCTGCTGGCGCTGCTGGTGATCTATGTGACCATGGTCTACGGCCCGATCGCGGCCATGCTGGTCGAGCTGTTCCCGACCCGCATCCGCTACACGGCGATGTCGCTGCCCTATCACATCGGCAACGGCTGGTTCGGCGGCTTCCTGCCGACCACGGCCTTCGCCATCGTGGCGGCGACGGGCAACATCTATTCTGGCCTCTGGTACCCGGTGATCATCGCCGGGATCACGGCGGTGGTCGGGGCGCTGTTCCTGAAGGACACCCGCCACAACGTGATCGACGATTAGGCAATAGAGCCTTGGACCCGGCGGCGGAGGCGTCGCCGGGTTGCCATTGCCGCCTCAATCGGTTTGGTTGCGCCTCGGGGAGGCGTTTATGACGCATGAGGATGAACACAGGCGCGCCTGGTTCCGGCGGGAGATCCTGCCATTGGAGCCGGACCTGCTGGCCTATGCGCGGCAGTTCTGCCGTGACGGCCAGAGCGATCCTGAAGACTTGGTCCACGAGACCTTCGCCCGGGCGATCGCCTGCAAGACCTGGCGCGAGATCAGCAATCCCGGCGCTTTCGCCACCCGCATCCTGCGCAACTGCGCCCTCGACGCCCTGCGCCGCCGCAAGGTGCTGACCATCACCGCCGTCGCCGATTTCGAACGTATCGAGCCGATCGACGAAGCCCCGGGCGTCCATGCGGTGCTCGAATCACGCGAAGAGCTTCAGGCCCTGGCCGACGCCATCGCCGAACTCCCGACGCAATGTCGGCGCGTCTTCACGATGCGAAAAGTCTACAGCCTGTCGCCGGACGAGATAGCGGTTCGGCTGGGACTATCCGTCTCTACTGTTGAGAAGCATCTGGCAAAGGGCCTTCGGTACTGTTCCGACAAGCTGGGACGGCGTATCGGTCGCAGGAACAAGGTCGACGAAGGACGCTCATGGAGCGCGAGACGGGATCAAGACGCGAAGCGGTAAGGCAGGCCGCCGCCCAATGGGTGGTCCGGCTTGACGATGCTTCGTGTTCGGACGCCGACCGCGCCGCCTTCGAGGTCTGGCGTGGCGAGAGTTTCGAGAACGAAGCCGCCTATGAGCGCGAAGCGGCTGCCTGGACGCGGCTGGAGCGCGTGCGCGTCTATCGCCCCGCCGATGTGCGCATCGACGCCGACCTGCTGGCCCCGGTGCGCCGTCCGAAACTGAAGAGCCTGAGCGGTTCGTCGTGGGCTCGCGGCCTTGCGGCCTGCGCTATGGCCGGCCTGGTCGCCGCCGGAGCTCTGTCGTTCGGGACGTCCACCGCCTACGCCACCGCGATCGGCGAGCGCCGGGTCGTGGTGCTCAGCGACAACAGCCGTATCGAGCTGAACACCGACAGCAAGGTCGTGGTGCGCTATCGCAAGGGCGTGCGCGAGGTGCGGCTCATGCGCGGGGAGGCCGTGTTCGAGGCGGCTCGCGACGCGCGGCCGTTCGTGGTCAAGGCCGCCGACGCGGTGCTGTCCGCCGACGGCGTGTCGGAAATGGCCGTGCGCCTGCGCTCGGACGGCGCGATCGTCACGGTCAAGAAGGGGGCGGTGGAGCTGGACCCCACACCCAACCGCCAGCAGGCCGAGCTGCGTCTGAAGGCCGGCGTGGCGGCGATCTACGATTCCGCCGGCAGCCGGTCCCGCGAGATTTCCGACAGCGAGATCGACCGCAGCCTGGCCTGGCGCCAGGGCGCGATCGCGCTGAACGGCCAGTCGCTGGAACAGGCCGTGGCCGAGTTCAACCGCTACAATCGCCAGCAGATCCGCATCGCCGATCCGTCGATCTCGAGCTTGCGCCTGGCCGGCTATTTCCAGACCACCGAGCCCCAGAGCTTCGTCTCGGCCGTGACCCACGCTTTCTCGGTCCGCGCCGCCGAAGGCCAGGACGGGACCATCCGGCTGTCGCGGCGCAGCTGATCCCCCAGGGGAAGGGGGGGCAAAAAAAGTTCCACATGTCGCATGGCGGAAACCACGGTTTCGCCCGTCGGACGTGTAGGGCGCACCTCCCAAAGGGGATGGAGGGCGCTATGAGGGGTTACTAGAAACGATGTCGATCGACACTCGCCGCACGGTTCGCGGCTTCCTGATGGCGTCTGCCGCCGTGCTGGTTCTGGCCGGTCCGGCCTTGGCGCAAGACGCTCGCCACAGCTTCAACATTCCGGCCGGTGACGCGGTCACCGCGCTGCAGACCTTCGCCAAGCAATCGGGCAAGCAGGTCCTGTTCCCGTTCGAGGCCGCCTCGGGCAAGCGCACGCCGGCCGTGACCGGTGATGTCGCCGACGCCGACGCCCTGGCCCGTCTGGCCGCCGCCGCGGGCCTGGTGGTCCAGTCGGACGACGGCAAGACCATCACGCTGCGCCAGGCCCAATCCGCAGGTTCTGGGGCCGTCCGCCCCCAGTCCGTCAGCGCGGAGGCCGGCGCGAGCATTGAAGAGGCCCAGCTGGTCGAGGCCATCGTGGTCGTCGGCTCGCAGATCGAAGGCGCTCGCACCACTGAAGCCCTGCCCGTGACCGTGGTCGGTGAAGACGACATCATCGCCACCGGCGCGGTGTCGGGCGACGAGCTGTTCCGCTCGATCCCGCAGGCCGGCGACGTGCAGTTCCAGGAAGCCCGCACGACGGGCAACCTGAACGACGCGCGGGGCGACATCGCCTCGCTGAACCTGCGCAGCCTGGGCACCGGCAACACCCTGGCCCTGCTGAACGGCCGCCGGGCCGTGATGGCGCCCGGCACCCAGACCGAGAACTTCGTCCCGGTCCAGACGGTCAACACCAACTCGTTCCCGGTCGCGGGCGTCAAGCGCCTGGAAGTCCTGCGCGACGGCGCCGCGGCCATCTACGGCACCGACGCCGTGGCCGGCGTGGTCAATACCGTGCTGGACACCAAGTTCCGCGGCCTGCGCATGGAAGCCCAGATCGGCGGCTCGGAAGGCACCGGCTATCGTGAAGGCTCGGTCAATGTGAAGGCCGGCACGCGTCTGGAAGACGGCACGCGCCTGACCTTCTTCGGCAACTACACCGGCCGCAGCCGAATGATGGCCACCGAGCGCGATTATGCGTCCAGCGAGGATCACCGCTATCAGGTCGAGGGTACGCCCTGGGCGGGCAACACCACTTTCGACAGCCGCACGACGTCCAGCCCCTGGGGCTCGTTCACCCTCATCCCGTCCTCGACGGTGGTCCGCCAGGGCGCGACGGCGCTGACGACTTCGGGCGTGTTCCACATCGAGCCGGCGGCCAACACCGCGGCCGGTTGCTCCAGCGCGGTCCTCACCGGCAGCCTCTGCATCAAGTCGGGCACCATCACCGGCGCCGCCGACCGCGAGCTGCGCTATGACGAGAACCGCGACCGCACCCTGCGTGGCGGCGTCGAGCGGACCAACCTGTTCTCGACGGTCGAGCACGATTTCGGCGACATCACCGCCTATGGCGAGGCGGGCTACTACCACGCCCTGTTCACCGGCAGCCGCGAGCAGTCGGCCCCGCTCAGCACCGCGCCGATCAGCATCGCGGCCAACGCCTACTGGAACCCCTTCGGGGCGATCACCAGCCCCAACCGCATCGCTGGCCTGACCGGCGTTCCGACCGGCGGCCTGGCGATGAACATCACCACCTACCGTCCGGTCGACACCGGCCCGCGCACCTACACGGTGACCGATGACAGCTTCCGCCTGCTGGGCGGGCTGAAGGGCTCGTGGAATGGCTGGAAGTGGGATTCGGCCATGCTGTACTCGGCCGCCCGCACCAAGGACATGACCCACAATGCGATCAGCAACACGCTGTTCCAGCAGGCGGTCAACCGTACGGACGCCTCGGCCTACAACCCGTTCAACGGCGGCAACCTGGCCAACTGGTCGGGTCCGGACACCACGCCCAGCGACCGCGCGACGATCGACTCGTTCCTGATCAACGTCTACCGGATCGGCGAGACCTCGCTGGCCCTGGCCGACTTCAAGGTGTCCAAGAAGGACCTGTTCAAGCTGCCGGGCGGCGACGTCGGCTTCGCGGCGGGCGTCGAGTACCGTCGCGAGACCTACAAGGACGATCGTGACGACCGCCTGGACGGCACGATCAAGTATACCAACAGCGTCACCGGCACGACGTACAGCACCGACGTCATGGGCGCCTCGGGCGCGCCGGACATCAAGGGTGATCGCTCGATCGTCTCGGCGTTCTTCGAGTTCGCCATCCCGGTGATCTCGCCCGAAATGAACATCCCGTTCGTTGAGGAAATCAGCCTGCAGATCGCCGCCCGCGACGAGGAGTATTCCGACTTCGGCAACGTGCTGAAGCCCAAGGGCGCGATCTACTGGAAGGTCGGCCAGGGCTTCGCCCTGCGCGGTTCGGTCTCGCAGAGCTTCCGCGCGCCGAACCTGCCGCAGTTCTACAGCGACGGCACGACGGTCTCGAACAGCCGCAGCGACTTCGCGGCCTGCCGGATCAACAACCCGACGGCGACCACCTGCGCCAGCATCAGCACCATCGAAATCCGCAGCGGCAACAAGGACCTGAAGCCGGAAGAGGCCGATAACGCCACCGTCGGCTTCGTGTATCAGCCGACCTTCATTCCGGCGGACTATGGTCGCCTGACCCTGACGACCGACTTCTGGTCGATCCGTCAAAAGGGCGTCATCGGCATCCTGGGCGGCTACAACCAGATCGCCTATGACTGGCTGCTGCGCCAGCAGGGCTCGTCCAACCCGAACGTCGTCCGCGACGCACCGGTCGGCACGGCCACGGTCGGCAACATCGCCTACATCAACGATGTCTATCAGAACCTGCAGCCGCGCATGGTTCAGGGCGTCGACTTCACGATCGACTACGACCTGGACGACACCCCCTGGGGCGATTTTGGCCTGACCGTGAACGTGGCCAAGCTGACCAAGTTCGACCAGTCGCCCAGCCCGATCGAGTCGCTGCTGGCCCAAGCCGTTGCGTCCGGCGCCCTGCCGGGCGTCACGATCTTCAGCGCCGGCGACCAGATCAAGATGGACGGCTTCCCGGAGTTCCGCGGCACCGCCAGCCTGACCTGGCGCAACAAGGGCTGGGGCGCGGGCGCGTTCGTCAACTATGTCGGCGGCGCCTACGATACCGGCCCGGCGCAGGTGAACGGCGAGTACTTCCCGATCAGCGACTGGACCACGGTCAACCTGTACGGCCAGTACGCCTTCAAGGACGGCCGGATGGACGGCTCCACCGTTCGCGTCGGCGTGCGCAACGTCGGCGACAAGGCCCCGCCGCTGACGGCGTCGAACTTCGGCTACTCGGGCGCCATGCACAACGCCACGGGCCGCTACTGGTACATGAACTTCAGCAAGCGCTTCTAGCGCCTGCTGCGAGACCTCGGCCAAGGGCTGGACGACGCGTGAGTATGTCGTCCGGCCGGTCGAGCCGATCGCGCCGCGAGGCTGATCCACCCACCGGATGGGTCTCAAGACACGATCATCGGTGCCGGGGCTGCCCCCTCGGCGCCGATTTCGTTTGTGGAGTTTGCGTGAGGTCAAAGTCGCCGGGAAACGCCTGAGGCACCTTGCGTCTCAGGGTTCTCCAGTTTGCGGTCCAGACGGGAACCTCGGCCGATCGACGTCCTCGCCAGTCGGCGTCGAAAGGCAAGCTCCGGGATCCCAACCCCCTTGAGATCCCGGAGCGCTTCTTCGGCCCCGGAGCTTTTCTCCGAGGCTGCCTGCTACTCTCAAACTACGTCATCCCGGGGCCCCTGCGGTCCGGGATGACGTCCTTCTGGTGGTCGGCCTTACTTCGCCGCCGGCCCGTACAGCAGCCCGTTGAACAGGAACTTGAAAGTACCCCACGACTGGGCGCGCTGGGTGATCTCGGGCCCGAAGGCGAAGATCTTGCCCTTGCCCAGGTCGATGTCGAGCATCGCCGTCGAGCCGTTCAGCTTCTCCTGACCGACGGCCCAGCCGCTGCGCAGCGGCTTGTCGGTGTCGAACCACGAGACCTTCGCCACGCCCTGCGCGCCGGCCTTCAAGGTGAAGGTCGGGCTGCGGTCGAAGAACACGTCGATGTCGGCCGGCGCGCCGTAGGCCAGCGGCTGCTTGGGATCGACCTTGGCGCGCAGCACCGAGCCGGGGATGTAGAACTCCCGGTTGGTGTAGGGCTTCACCTGGCCGTTCTCGGTCTTGGCGGTGGCGACGTCGACCGGCGCGCCCAAGGCGGTGGCCAGGCGGGTCGAGGCGCCGATGGCCACGACCGTGCCGCCGCCCTTCACGAAGTCGGCGATCTGCGGGAGGGTCTTCTCGTCGCTGATCTTGCCCAACCAGGCGCGGTACTCGGCCGGGATCTCTTCCGGCTTGGGTTGGGTCGACGGGCGGCCGGTCTTGAAGGCGCCGCCTTGCGGAGCGGGGACCACGCCGTCGGGGAACACCAGCACGTCGAAGTCCTTGGCGATGTCGCCGGCGTCCAGGCGCTGGGGATAGACGACCTGGAAGGGCGCTTCGAACTGCTCGAACATCCAGCGGTTCCAGCCCGACGGCATCGACCCGCCATAGACGTCGACCAGGCCGACGCGGATCGGCTTTAGGGCGATGGTCGCGCCAGCGGGCTTGGCGCCAACGGCCCAGGCGTCGACGCCCAACTCCTTGACGCCCTGTTCCAGAACGCCTTGCGCGGCCGGCGAGGCCGGGACCCAGATCGCGCCCGGACCGAAGGCGGTCTTGCCGGACTTCGCGCCGTCCTTGATCCATTGCACCTGAGCGCCGGCCTTCAGCAGGCGGTTGGTCAGGGTGAAGCTGGCGTTGGTCTCGTGGCTGATCAACCAGCCGGCCTTGCCCGAACCCTTGATGGCGCCCGGCGTGACGGCGATCAGGTCGGGCACGCGCGCCGTGGGGGCGGTGAAGCCGTCCAGGATGCGGTCGAACTTCATCCCCATCTGGTAGGCCAGGGTGTAGCCCGTGACGTCGTACGGCGCCTTGGGCGGGCCGCCCGGATATTCCAGATCGTGCGGGTGGTCCTGCGGCTCGAACATGTCCAGCACGTGCGGACGATAGGCCTGGGCCGTGCGCACCACGTACGAGCCGGCCGGATAGGTCTTGCCGCCGATCGTGAAGGCCTTGGTCGCCTTCTCGACATCGACGCCGGTCTTGATCAGGGCGTTGAGGAAGGCCGTGACGGTCGGCATGTCGGCCTGGTCGGACGGGATGACGTAGCCGCGCGGGTCACGGGCTTCCGGGGTCTCCAGCACGGCCTTGTACAGGGTAGGGTCGACGGCGGCGCCGAACGGGCCCGGCTTGCCCTTGCCGGCTTCTTCCAGGGCCTCGACGCGGGTCGGGGTCATGGTCCAGCTGTCCTGGCTGCCGCGCTTGATGCTGTTGTCGCCCATCTTCCAGATGTTGAAGAGCAGGCGCTCGCGGTTGCGGGCGGCGTAGTCGATGACCGACAGGTTCATGGTCATCTGGTAGTCGAGCGAGTCCTGAAGGCGCCAGACGCGCGGCGCGATGGGGGCGGGGCGGTCGTTGTTGGGCAGCTGCAGCTCGGGGACCAGGTTCACCGTGGTCGGGGTCGGGCCGCCGATGATCTCGGTCAGCAGGCCGATGGCGTTGTGGAAGTATGCGACCGAGCGTTCCATGCCGTTGTGCCAGGTCGAGTAGGAAGCGGCGCTGCGGGCGCCCGAGCCGCGCTTGTCCTCAGCCACCAGGCGGCTGTGCATGGCCATGCCGACTTCCTGCAGCTCGGTCATGACCAGCGGGTCGTAGTTGAAGTTGAACGGGTCGCGGAACGGCGGCACGAACACCACCATGCCGTTGGGGCCGGTCTGGTGCTGGTTGTAGACGATCTGCGGGAACCACTCGCGGAACAGCTGCTTGTTGACGTTGGTGGTCTCGGCCATGGCCGAGAAGAAGCTGTCGCGGTTGTTATCGTGGCCGACGTACTTCTGATACAGGCGCGGGATCGAGTTGAACTCGCGCTTCTTCGGGTCCTCGTTGCGCATGTACCAGTCGCTGACCAGCTCCATGCCGTCGGGATTGTCGTGTGCGAACAGGATGATGGTCTCGTCCAGCAGGCGCTTGGTCTCGGCGTCCTGAGCGGTCAGCATGCGATGCAGGACTTGGATCTGGCCTTGCGAGGTGATGGTCTCGGTGGCGTGCAGGCCTGCGTCGATCCAGACGATCGCTTTGCCCTCGGCGGCCAGCTTTGCGGCCTCTTCCTTGGTGACGCCCTCGGCCTTGGCCAGCTGGCGCGAGATCTCCTTGTAGCGGTCCAGCTTGGCCAGATTGGCTGGCGACGAGACGATCGCCATCCACTGGGTGCGGCCTTCCTCGGACTTGCCGATGTCGACCAGCTTCATGCGGTCGGACGCGGCGGCCAGGCTCTTCAGATAGGTTTCGTAGGCGGTGTAGTCGGCCAGGAAGTAGTCGCTGCCGACCGGCTGGGCGAAGGCCTTGTCGGGAGACGGGATGTCCGCGGCGAACGCCAGGCCCCCGCTGAAGGCCAGCACAAGGCCCACGGCCGCACCGGCCATTGCTCCGCTACGCGTCATCGAATTCCCCTTACACTCCCCGCGGACACGAGCAGCGTCCGCCTTATGTAAAGAATGACGGGAGGCGAGGGGTTTTCCGCAAGTCGATCGGGCGCTGAAATGACGTTTTTTCAACGTGCGGCGGCGTTTTTTACGAGAAGCATTCCGGGGTCTGATCGGATCGACCAGATGTCGGAATGGACTAGAGCGACGAGCGCCTGGCCAGCTCGGTGCGGCGTGCGGCGACCTCGCTGCGAGCGCGCTCCAGAGCGTCGATCTCGGTGGCGGTCAGCAGGTTGTCGATCACCTGGCCCAGGTGCTCGCGCATGGCGTTGCGGGCCTGGGCCGGATCGCGCTCGCGCAGGGCCGAGAGAATGGCCTGGTGGTCGTGGATCAGGGGCCGAGCGACCATCTGGCGGGCGCGGGACAGCATGGCCCGGCACAGCGGCGACTTGTAGCGCAGGTCCCACAGGTTCTCGACGACGGTGACCAGGGCGGCGTTGCGGCTGGCGCCGGCGATGGCGATGTGGAAGCGGCGGTCGGCCTGCTCGCCCTTGTCGGTGTTGTCGCCGGCCACCAGCATCTCGTCCAGGATCGAGGCCAGTTCGGTCAGCTCTTCCTCGGTGATGGTGGCGGCGGCCAGGGCGGCGACCTCGCCCTCGATCAGGCGACGAGCCTCGGTCAGCTCGAAGGCGCCGATGTCGAGGTCGGGGGCGGGCGCCTCCGGGCGCGGGGCCTCGGTAACATAGATGCCCGAGCCATGACGGGCCTCGACCAGGCCGCGGATTTCCAGGGCGATCATCGCTTCACGCACGGTCGGACGGCTGACCTTGTAGTCCTCGGCCAGGTCGCGCTCGGACGGCAGGCGTTGGCCGGGCTTGTGCAGGCCGTCGCGGATCGCATCGGCGATCGAGCTGGCGACCTGCTGGTAGAGCTTGCGGGTTTCGGCCGTCGAAATCGTCATAAACACAGGTCCATCCGACCGGCTCGTCGGCGCATTCAAGCCTATTGCATCGCCCTCCGGAGCGCCACAGCGGTTGCGGAGCCTCAGCATAGACATTCGCAATCGAGCTCTATCGAATGAAAACCAGAACCTTTTCAGGTCTCTCCAATATCTTTCAAAGCATTTCGTCGGGTTGTCGACAAAGTTAAGTGATCAAGCGGAGATTTGCGTGGTCGCGCTGCCGAGGTGAAGGTGTTAGTCTGCGGGCATTGTCGGCAGCATCTTCCTTCGAGCGCCGGCGACTGAGAGATGAAGCCTTGGCTTCTGCTCCCGCTCGAAAAGCAGGAGCGAAAACATTGCCTACGTTTTTGTTCTACCCAAGGCGCGCCGACGGCGTGTCCCTGACGTTTATTGCCGATGCTGCGGCTGACGATCGCGACGCGCTCGATCGGGCTGAGGACATTGCCGGAGCTCACGGCTGCGCCAGCGTGTTCGTCTACGAGTCGCTGCCGACCGGCGAGGAGCGTCTGGTGGGAGAGGTGCGCCGCAAGGGCGCCGCCAGGGTGAAGTCGAACGCTGAATCGCTCAGCGCCTGAAGCGCTGGTTAGATTATCTGGATTGAGAGAACGGTGGTCGGTCGTAGGGTGGCTGCATAGCCGCCCGCGAAGGGGCGTGTCCCGGGAGGACGCCATGAACGCGCCTGTTTCCATATCGCAGCCCATTCCCGTTCCTCAGGAAGGCGCCGTCGACTATGCCGGCCTGACCGTGACCCCGTCGGGGCCGGTGCTGGGCGCCGAGATTTCCGGGGTCGACCTGACCCAGGACCTGAAGCCCGAGATCGTCGCGGCGATCCGCGCGGCGCTGTTGCGCCACAAGGTGGTGTTCTTCCGCGACCAGGACATCAGCCACGAGGACCATGTCCGCTTCGGCCGCCATTTCGGCGACCTGGAGGGGCACCCGGTCACCGCCCATGTGCCGGGCTTCCCGGAGATCCTGCACATCGAGGCCGCTGACGGCATGAAGCTGCGCGAAGACATCGTGCCGATCGTGCGGGCGGCCAACAAGTGGCACACCGACGTCACCTTCCGCGAAGCGCCGTCGATGGGCGGGGTGCTGCGGATGCGGCACATGCCGCCGCTGGGCGGCGACACCCTGTTCGCCGACACGGCCGCCATCTATCGCGACCTGCCCCAGAAGCTGAAGGACCAGTTGGCGAGCCTCACGGCCGAGCACGACATCATCCAGAGCTACGGCTATCGCGTCGATGAGGCCAAGCGCCAGGAGCTACGGGCCGCCTATCCGCCGATGGTCCATCCGGTGGTGCGCACGCACCCGGAGACCGGCGACAAGCACCTGTTCGTCAACAAGGTCTTCACGACGAGGATCCTGGGCCTGCCCGAGGACGAGGCCAAGCTTCTGCTGGCGGATCTGCTGGATCGGGTGAAGGCGCCGGAATACCAGGTGCGCTTCCGCTGGACGCCCAACGCCATCGTCTTCTGGGACAACCGGGCGACCCAGCACTACGCTATCCTGGATTACTGGCCCCAGGAGCGGATCGTCGAGCGCGTGACGATCAAGGGCGACAAGCCCTTCTAGAGCGCTTGTGCGACCAGGCGGGCGGCGTCGATCAGGGCCGCCCACAGCAGCACCGTCGCGGCCAGCGGCAGCACGCGGCGCTCAAGCGTGGCGCGGGCGTCGAAGCTCAGTGCGGTGCTCTTGGTCAACGTCATGGTCGTAGCGCCTGTGCGGGGGTTGCGAGCGGCTGTTGTGGTCGTGTCCATGAAGCGTTGAAGGGCAGCGCTTCACCAGGGATTTAAAGTTGCACGATTAGATCGCGTACAATGTTTTACGTTTGGTCGAGCTTTCGTTTTGGGCTGGCCGTGGATGGAAGACGGTTGCCGGGAAAAGGAGCCGGCTGGGTCATGTCCAGCCGGCCCATACAAAAAAGTTGTCGGACGCGGTGGGGTGCGCCGAGTTCCTGACACATCGACGAGTCCGGCCCTCAAGGCAACGCTCCTCTCTGTCACATGTCTGCGACAAAGGCGCACACGCGCTCCGGGCGTAGGTAACCAGAGCAAGAAAAAGGCGGTCCGCGAAGTGCGAACCGCCTGCAGGTGGGGTCTCGAATGCGCTTGGCGGCGGCCGTCGCGAGGACGGCCGCCGGTCCGTTTTAGAAGCTCTTGCGGACCGTCACGCCGTAAGTGCGCGGGGCGCTCGGATAGCCGCTGTAGCTGCCGTCCTGAGCCACGGTCGGGAAGGTCGAGATCAGGTACTTGTCGTTGGTCAGGTTCCGCGCCCAGACCATGACTTCCAGCTGACGGGGCGTGTTGGTCACGCCCAGCGAGGCGTTGATGACGTTCTGGTCGAAGCTGGACAGGTTCGGCGGAGTCGTCTCGGTCAGGTGCGTCTTGCTGGTGTAGTTGTACTCGACCCGCAGGAAGCCCTGATAGTCGGCGCTCAGCTCCTTGTTGATCGTCGCCGAGGTCGAGAACGACCACTTCGGGATGCCGGCCGGGGTGTCGCCGGTCAGGTTGCGGAAGTTCGGACGCAGGCCGGTGAGCGGGTTCACCGGGCAGCGGGCGGTGTCGTAGTTCACGCAGGCCGCGCCGGTGAAGCTGTCGTACTGCGCGTCCAGATAGGTGACCGAGGCCGCCAGGTTCAGCCACTGGACCGGGCGCCAGGCGCTGTCGATCTCGAAGCCCTTCACCGACTGCTCGCCGGCGTTGACCAGGCTGTAGCCCAGGCCGGTGAAGGCGTTGGACTGGAAGCCCTTGATCGACTGCTTGAAGGCCGCGAGGTTGGCGTAGCCGCCCGGGAAGTTGGCCTTCAGGCCCACTTCATAGACGTCGACGTCTTCCGGATTGGCGGTTCGGCCCACGCCGTTGGCGTTCGGCGGACGGCTGTCGGACGACAGGTTGTAGGCGCCCGCCTTCCAGCCCGTGGAGTAGCTGACATAGGCGTTGATCGCGCCGAAGTCGTAGGCGGCGCGAACGGCGTAGGTGACCTTGTCGCCCTTCAGGTTCCCGGACTCCGTGGCGTTCGGATAGTTGACCGGGGCGTGGTTGGTCGTGTTGCCGTAGAAGAATTGCAGCGCCCCCAGGGCGTTGTAGATGTTGCCGGGCAGGCCCAGGGCCGGGAACTGCGGCACGGCCGCCAGGTTCAGCGACGAGAACGGGTCGTTCAGGACGACGTTCGAACGCGCCTTCTTCTCGTCGTTCAGATAGGCGAGGCCGCCGGTCAGGGTCAGCTTGTCGGTGACCGCGTAGTCCACCTGACCGAACAGCGAGTACGACTTCTGGTTCATGTTGTAGAAGTCGTTGATGCCCTGGCCGGCCTGGAAGTAGGTCGAACCGGGACGCACCAGGGTCGGCGTGGCCAGGCTCTGCAGGAACTCCAGCGCATAGATGTTCGACCGGCCGGTCAGGGCCGGGCGGATCGCGGCGGGCAGGGCGCCCAGCAGAGCGGCCGGCACCGGACCCGAGAGGGCGTCGGCGAAGGCGCGGATGTCGCTGCCGTAGGTGATGGTGCGGCCGGTATCGAGCTTTTCGTCCTGATAGAACGCGCCGGCCAGCCAGCTGACGGGCCCGTCGCCGCTGGACGCCAGGCGGATTTCCTGGGTGAAGGTCTTGATGGTGTTGGCCGTGCGGTTGTTGGAGATGTCCGCGCCGGTGAAGTCGATGTCCTGGAACGAAGCGCTCTTCTGGTTCCGGTAGGCGGTGATCGCCGTCAGCTTGGCGAAGCCCAGGTCGTGATCGATCTGGCCCGAGATCCCCTTGCCCGACAGGGTGTTGTTGGGGTCGGTGTTGAAGATGACGTTGCGGTCGAAGATCTTGGACGGATCGCCGATCGGCTTGCCCAGCACGCCGCCGATGGCCAGGGTGGCCGGACCGTTCAGGATCGAGCCGACGGCGCAGCAGGTTTCGTCGATCTTGTTGTAGTCGGCGATGATCCGCACCGAGGTCTTGTCGGTCGGCTCCCACAGCACGTCGCCGCGCACCGACCAGCGGTTGCGGTCGTTGACGTCGTTGCCGGTCGTCAGGTTGGTGAACATGCCGTCGCGCTTGTTCAGGCTGCCCGAGACGCGGACGGCCAGCGTGTCGCTGACCGGGCCGGTGAACGTGCCGCGCAACTGCCTGGTGTTGAAGTTGCCGAGGCTGGCTTCGATCTTGCCGCCGGTTTCGAACTGCGGGCGCTTGGTGACGATGCTGATCGCGCCGGCCGACACGTTCTTGCCGAACAGGGTCGACTGAGGACCGCGCAGCACTTCGACGCGCTCGATTTCCGGCAGGTCGTCGAGGGCGGCGGCCGAGCGGCTGCGATAGACGCCGTCGATGAAGACGCCAACCGAGCTTTCGATGCCGTCGTTGCCGTTGCCGTTGCCGAAGCCGCGGATGATGAAGTTGGTCTGGCCGGTCGCATTGAACTGCGAGACCTTCAGCGAGGGTACGACCGTCTGCAGGTCGATCAGGTCGCGGACCTGGGCTTGTTCGATGGTCTTCTGGCCCGTGACGGCGACCGAGATCGGCACGTCCTGCAGGGTCTGTTCGCGTTTGGTGGCGGTGACGACGATTTCGTCGATGAGGCTATTGCCGGTGGTTTGCTGTGCGTAGGCGGGCGCGGCGATGGCGAGCGCCAGGGCTGACGCCCCCAGCAGGTGGACGTTTCTCATGTTCAACTCCCTGTATTTTTTTATGCGCCGCGTTCTTCCCCGCCTCAGCTCGAGCGTACTGAGGTTTCCTGGTGGGGAGCGCGGTCGTGTTGACGTTGGGGAACTGCGATCCTGGCCGTGCGTCCGACGCGCGCGAGGCGGTTGGGGAAGCCTGGCCGAGGATAGTGACGCTTTGCGTCATCGTTCGCCCCTAGCACACCCGGTCTTGCATCCCGGATGTGGCTGGGGCGATTTTAATATGAACTCGATATTCTAGCGCAAGTTAGAATTTATCGGATTGATCCAAATCACGTTCAGGGCGAGCCTCTCGCCTCGGCTTTTCGCTCGACGCTAGAATCGAGCGCGCCGAACGGGAGAGAGCGCGATTGCCGAAGGGTTCGGACCCCGCGGCCTTGGCGGATGACGTCAGGCCCTTGGCGCAGAGCCGCAAGTCGGAGCTCAAGCGCGAGGCGATCCTGCACGCGGCCATCAAGGTCATCAACGTCAAGGGGTTCGCCGCGGCGACCATGACGGAGATCGGCGCGGCGCTGGGGCTGCGCGACGCGGCGCTCTACTACTACTTTCCCAACAAGCAGGCCCTGGCCTTTGCCGGTCACCAGCGCTCGCTGGAGCGCTTCGAGGCCATCCTGACGCAGGTGGAGGCCGACGGCGGCACGGGGCTGTGCAAGCTGCGGCGGTTTCTGAAAGCGCTGCTGGACGACGGGGTCGAGAACGGCCCCCAGCTGCATTTCGGCGACCACTCCTATCTCGAGCCCGCCCAGCAGGAGGCCATCGAAGGCTGGACCCAGCGCCTGAGGCTGCGGCTCGAGCGGTTCCTGGAAGAGGGCGTGGCCGACGGCACGATCGCGCCGTGCGAGCCGGCCTTGGTGGTCCAGTTGCTGGTCGGCATGCTGATCTGGCTGACCAAGTGGACCCGCGGCACCCCGGGGCTGACCAACGAACGCCTGCTGGAGGCGATCGAGACGACCGCGCTCCAGGGACTGGCGAGGGCCTAGAGGCCCACTTCGGCCCGGACCTTCCTGGTCAGCTTGGCGGCGACCAGGTCATGGGCGGTCTTGACCCAGTCGGCGACCTCGTCGGCGTCCAGGTCTGCGAGGTCGGGGAAATGCACCCACCTGGCGCGGGCGAGGTAGGGGGCCGGCGCAGCGCGACCGCTCTCGGTCAGAACCTCGAACGCGACGTCCGAGGCCTTGAACGAGATCCCGCCGCCCAGGGTGACGCCCGTGCCGCGGACGGCGAACATCTTGCCGCCGACCTTGAACACGTGGTCGTCGCCCCACTGGATCGACAAGGTCGCGCCCGGCAGGGCCAGGCACGCCGCGTCGAAGGCTTCGGGGCTCATCAGGCCTCGACGCTCCCCTCGACGCCCAAGCCGATCGGGCAGACGACGCCGGTGCCGCCGATGCCGCAATAGCCGTTCGGGTTCTTGGCCAGGTACTGCTGGTGATAGTCCTCGGCGAAGTAGAACGGGCCGGCGGCCTCGATCTCGGTGCTGATGTCGCCAAGACCCTTGGCCGACAGCGCCTGCTGGTAGGCCTCCTTCGACGCGACGGCCGCGGCGGCCTGTGCGTCGTTGGTGACATAGATGCCCGAGCGGTACTGGGTGCCGATGTCGTTGCCCTGGCGCATGCCCTGGGTCGGGTCGTGGTTCTCCCAGAAGGTCTTCAGCAGGGCCTCATAGGTGACGACCTTCGGGTCGAACACCACCAGCACCACCTCGGTGTGGCCCGTGCGGCCGGTGCAGGTCTCTTCATAGGTCGGGTTGGGCGTGATCCCGCCTGCATAGCCGGCGGCAGTGACATAGACGCCCGGGATTTTCCAGAAGATCCGCTCGACGCCCCAGAAGCAGCCCATGGCGAAGATCGCCGTCTCCAGGCCGTCGGGAAAGGGACCCTTCAGCGGGTGGCCGTTGATGAAGTGGATGTCGGCCGTGGGGATCGGCGCGGACCGGCCGGGCAGGGCGGTGTCGGCGGTCGGCAGGTCGAGGGTTTTCTGCAGCAGCATGGCGGGCCTTTCGGAGCCGGGAATTCTTCGCCGACTGATATAGTTCGCCCTGCGATCAGTTTCATCCCGCAACGCGCTTGCTACCGGCCGGCCGCTGAGTATATTGCGCGCCTTCCCGCGCCGGGGGTCTCAACCACCCCCGACTCGAGTGCGCTGGTGAGGTGGCCGAGTGGTTGAAGGCGCACGCCTGGAACGCGTGTATAGGGGAAACTCTATCGAGGGTTCGAATCCCTCTCTCACCGCCACCACCCCGATTAAGGGGTTGATTTTAAACGGAAATCTCCAGCCTCACAACTTCGGCCCCACTCCGGGCCCCACTTACCCTGGGCGCTCGCTAGGTGATTGCTAAATTATTTTCTCATGCGTGGGCGCCGCCTTCGGAGCGACTCGCCCCGCTTGACCATCTCTGCAGAATGCCAAATTTGGCGGGTAGGGTGGAGGTAGGTCGAGATCATGGACCCGGAAGAGGACCCAAGCGACCACGACGCGCCCGACCAAGGGCGCGATTGGGTAGATGCCGCTGATATCCATCCGGGAGCCCTGCCGGCTGCGCTTAGGCGCCTGACGCTGCTGGGGGATGACCCCTTCCTCAGCATGCAAGCCACCAATCTTGGGCTCGTCGATGTCTTCCTCAATCAGCTGGAAAGCCAGTTGATGCGTGCGCGGATGGTGGAAGATGGCACGCCACTCGACACCGCGTTTGTCGCTGCCCAATCGCAGATGTGGATTTTCGCTGCCTATGAGCTCCTCCGTACTTGGAAGCAGCGGGCCAAGGATACAATGAAGCTGATTAAGGGCGGACGGGTCGAGGCGCGGTTGGCTCAATTGGAGAGGCCGCTCGGTTATCGCCACACGGCACGAGAAATAAGAGCGCACCAACTGCGCACCGCTGCCGCCCTACCCGACGCGCTGGAAACTCTCGACGCAGACCTGCGCCGCATCCATGTGACATTTGGCATGATGGAGGCGTTGCGCATGGCGCTAGCTAAACACGAGGTGCCAAAGGTCAGGGATTCAGTGGCTTTTGCGCCTGGCTATGGTCGGATCAACATGTGGAACGGCTCGATCGACTTCAAGATCTCTGTTGACGCAGGTATATTGGGAGCAACAAGTCACCGGGATTTAGCTGATGGCTTTCGCGCCATGTTCGATGGCTCTCCACGAACGTGGAGCGAGCTAGCGGATTTTGACGAGTACCTGAAGGGGCCGCCAGCAACGCCATCCTAGTCATCACGGCATGTCAGCGACCTCCGCCAATGCCGCTTTCGCCAGCGATCAGTCGCCGCTTAAGGAAGGGCCGTGAGCCGAAATGCTAAAGCCGCCAACGTGATCAGCAGAATTGGCGTCGTCAGCACAACCCCGACCTTGAAGTAATAGCCCCAGGATATCTTGATCCCCTTGGTTCCGAGGACGTGCAGCCACAGCAGGGTCGCCAGAGAGCCGATCGGGGTGATCTTCGGCCCGAGATCGCTGCCGATGACGTTGGCGTAGATCATCGCCTCCTTCACCACGCCGGAGGCGCCACTGGCGTCGATCGACAAAGCGCCGACGAGAACGGTGGGCATGTTGTTCATCACTGACGACAACAGGGCCGTGAGGACGCCTGTGCCAAACGCCGCGCCCCAGACGCCGCCCTTGGCGAAGTGGTTGAGCAGGCCGGCGACCTGGTCTGTCAGGCCAGCGTTCCGCAGTCCGTAGACGACCAGATACATGCCGAGGGAAAAGACCACGACTTGCCAGGGCGCGCCCTTCAGCACCTTGCGCGTGCTGATGACATGACCCCGGCCGGCTATCGCGAGCAAAACGACGGCGCCCACCGCCGCCGTGGCGCTTACCGGGACGCCTAGCGGCTCCAGGCCAAAGAACCCGACAAGCAGCAGGGCCAGGACTACCCAGCCGGCCTTGAAGGTCGCCGGATCGCGTATGGCCTCGCGCGGGACCTTCAACTGGCCGACATCGTAGCCGCGCGGGATGTCCCGCCGGAAGTAGAGCAACAGCGCACCGAGGGTCGCGGCGATGGCGGCCAGATCGACCGGGACCATGACGGCGGCATAGCGCGCAAAGCCGATCTTGAAGAAGTCTGCCGAGACAATGTTGACGAGGTTGGAAACCACTAGCGGCAGGCTCGCCATGTCGGCGATGAAGCCGGCGGCCATGACGAAGGCCAGGGTCGCTTTGTCCTTGAAGCCCAGCGCCATCAGCATGGCGATGACGATCGGCGTCAGGATCAAGGCCGCGCCGTCATTGGCGAACAGCGAGGATACCGCAGCGCCCAACAGTACGATCGAAGTAAACAGCAAGCGCCCCTTGCCACCGCCCCAGCGCGCCACATGCAGGGCCGCCCATTCGAAAAAGCCCGCCTCGTCGAGCAGAAGGCTGATGATGATGACGGCGATGAACGCGGCCGTAGCGTTCCAGACGATCTGCCAGACCGTGGCGATGTCGCCCAGGTGGACCACGCCCGTCGCCAACGCCAGGATGGCGCCGATCGTTGCGCTCCAGCCAATGCTCAGCCCTTTGGGCTGCCAGATCACCAGGGTGATGGTGAGGAGGAAGATGAGAAGAGCTGGGATCACAGGACGACGACTTCGCCGTCTTCCTTCGTGAAGCTCGTCGGCTTGCGATCCAGCAAGTCTAGGACGACCTCGGAGGGGCGGCAGAGCTTGACGCCCTTCGGCGTCACCACCAGCGGCCGGTTGACCAGGATCGGATGGGCGATCATCGCCTCAAGGATTTGGTCTTCGGTGGCGCTGTCGTCGAGAAGTCCCAACTCGGCGGCGGGCGTGCCCTTTTCCCGCATCAACTGGCGGAACGTCAGGCCCGCCTCGCCGGCCAGTTCGCGCAACTGATCGTGCCGCCAGCCGGCGATCAGATACTCGACGATCTTCGGCGTGTAGCCGGCGGCCTCGATCATCGCCACGACGTTGCGCGATGTGCCGCAGGCAGGGTTGTGGAAGACCACGATCGGGAAATCGGTGTCAGACATTCGGTGTCACCAGTGCAGGAAGCGAGAAGGGTTAGGCGGCGGACGTGTCCGGCGCGCTCGACTTGCCGATTTCGTCCAGGCGCCGTTGCAGCGACAGGCGGTCCAGCGAGGTCATCGGCAGGGCGCAGAAAAGCGTGATGCGGCTGTTAAGCTGGCGGTAGGCCTCGGCGAAGGCCTGGGCGCTCTCGGCGTCGGTCCCTTTGATCGCGCCCGGATTGGGAATGCCCCAATGGGCCGTCATCGGCTGGCCGGGCCAGATCGGACACACTTCGCCAGCGGCGTTGTCGCAAACCGTAAAGACGAAATCGAGGTCTGGGGCGTCTGGATTGGTCAGGGGCGCGAACTCATCCCAGCCCTTCGAGCGAAGGTCGTCGGTCTTGTAGCTCAGGTGTTGCAGCAGACTGATTGCGCGGGGATCGAGGACCCCGCTGGGCATCGAGCCGGCGGAGTAGGCCTTGAAGCGCCCTGCGCCGACCCGGTTCATGATCGACTCAGCGAGGACCGAGCGCGCTGAGTTGTGGGTGCAAAGGAACAGGACATTGAACGGGCGGTGGTTGGTGTCGTCGGTCATGCCGTCTCCAATCCGGTAAGGCAGGTTCCATCGCAGTCGGCGGCTTTGGCGACGATCTCGCCCAAAGGCGCGCAAATCTCAGGGGCGCCGTTGCAGCAGTCTTCCATGAGGAAACCCAGCAGGCCGCTCATGGCCGCGTAGTCCGCCGAGTAGATGATCGACCGTCCGTCTCGGCGCGACGTGATCAATCTGGCGTGGGACAGCACGTTGAGGTTGGCCGACAATGTGTTCGGTATCACTTCCAGCCGGCGCGCGATTTCGCCGGCAGCGATACCAACCGGGCCGGCTTTCACGAGCAGGCGGAAGATCGCCAGTCGCCCCTCATGACCGAGGGCGGACAGGCTAGTTGCGGCGGCTTTCTGTTCCATATTTCCAATATGCCGGAAATATGGGATGGATCAATCGCGAAGTTGGAGTCGCTTGCATGACCGAGTTTCCTGCCCTCGAACGGAAGTTCTTGGCGTCGATCGACCAAAGGCGGTTGGAAGCCGCAAAGCCCTCAACCCATCCGCCGCGTATCCTGCTGTTGTACGGATCGTTGCGAGAGCGCTCGTTTAGCCGACTGCTGGTGGAGGAGGCCGCCCGCATCCTTGACGTTCTAGGCTGCGAAACCCGCATCTTCGATCCGCGCGATTTGCCCTTGCCCGACGCAACAGGGCCAGATCACCCTAAGGTCCAGGAACTGCGGACACTGTCACAATGGTCCGAGGGCCAGGTCTGGTGCAGCCCAGAGCGTCACGGCGCGATCAGCGGCATCATGAAGGCTCAGATCGACTGGATACCCCTGGAAATCGGCAGTGTGCGTCCGACACAGGGCCGGACGTTGGCGGTGATGCAGGTCAGCGGCGGCTCGCAATCGTTCAACGCGGTCAACACCCTGCGACTGCTCGGCCGCTGGATGCGGATGATCACCATCCCTAACCAGTCGTCGGTCGCCATGGCCTACAAGGAGTTCGACGACAACGATCGGATGAAGCCGTCCAGCTACTACGAGCGGGTCGTCGATGTCATGGAGGAGCTGGTGAAGTTCACCCTGCTGACCCGGGATCGAGCCGACTACCTCGTTGACCGCTACAGCGAGCGGAAGGCCAATGGTCGGATCGCCGAGCACGTCGAACTTGGAGCAGCGGCGATGAACCACGAGATCCAGCAAGCCAAATGACCGCGCATCACCTGACCACCCGCCCTGCCACGCTGGCCGATGCGTCTGCGATGGCCGACATTTACAACGAAGGCATCGCCGACCGGGTCGCGACTTTCGAAACAACGCCGCGTACAGCCGAGCAGCTTTCGGGTTGGTTTGATGGGCGCCATCCAGTCGTTGTCGTCATTGACGACGCCGGTCAGGTCGCTGGCTATGCCGCGACCTTCTCCTACGCGGATCGCTGCTGCTACGCGGGCATTGCCGAGTTCTCTGTTTACGTCCGTCGCTCAAGTCGCGGCCAGGGCGCGGGCGCCGTCGCGATGAAGGCGTTGATCGAGGCCGCCACGGGTGCCGGGTTCTGGAAGCTGCTCTCGCGGGTGTTCGTTGAGAACAAGGCCAGCTTGGCGCTTCTGCGCTCAGCCGGCTTTCGAGAGGTCGGAGTCCATGAGAAGCATGGAAAGCTGGATGGAGTCTGGCGCGACGTCGTCGCAGTCGAGCGCATTCTAGAGGTCAATCTCGACTAGTCCCGCATTACGGCGTTGACCGCCTGGAGGGCTGACATCCGATAGTAGGCGTCATGGATGACAAGCCGCATACGCCATTTAACTTTAGCTCGGACCAGTGTCCGGTTCTCTACCATTACACGTCGGTCGCGGCGGCGCTTGCGATGATCGAAAGCCAAACCTTCTGGCTATCCGAGTACACGGCGATGAACGACACGTCGGAGTTTGCGTTCGCCCGCGAACTCTACCTTCGCCTCCTTCCAACGGTTGAAGGCGGCTTGTCGCTTGTGCCTCGGGTAATCGCATTGACGGCGCTAGAGGACGTTCAGCGTAACATGACGATGTTGATCGGTTCGCTGACCGAACGTCGCGACGACCTGAACCAGTGGCGCCTGTACGCCGATAACGGGGGTGGCTGTGTCGTGGGGATCGATGCTTCGTATCTTGAGCATGACGCCGGTGTCGCCATTCGGACGGTCCTCTATGACGAAGAGCGCGTGTCGAGACTTCTGAGGGCCAGCATGACGGTCCTTCAGGAAGCCTACGAGGAGGACCCCTTAGATTTTGAAGTAAGCTACGACTATGCGCGACGGGCGATAGTCGATCTCTTTACGATCAAGCACCCTGCCTTCGCCGATGAGCGAGAGGTTCGGGTTTCCCGCATGTTGGTCGTCGGCGCTCAGGGCATCACAGATGTCGGCGGCAATCGAACTGATGGGTCTGAAACACCGCCCATTCCGCCATTCGAACGGACTGGCGCGTTTGGTCTAACGCGGTCCATGTCTTTGCCATTGAGCAAGCCGAGTGGAGGAAGCGCGATCGTCTCAGTGGGAATTGGGCCTGCTGCAACAGAAGCTGACGCTCTGGAAATCACGCAGCGGCTGCAAGCTTCGGGCGTGGACGCTTGGCGATCGACACTACCGTTTAGGCGATAGCGATACGGCAGAAGCGCGGGGTTTGTGAGTCATCGCTTCCGGTTTTGTGTGAGGCGCGAGCGCTTAGCCGCGAGGCTTTGATCAACGGCTATCTCAGCTTTGCGAGGAGACGCGGCTTGCGACGATAGCCGCCGCCACCGTTCCGGATCCGCGACCGAAAGCAGGCGCTCACCTGCCGACCACATGTCGCGGTCGAGAACGTGTGCCGCCCTCTTCTCCGGCCAAGCCCAACGGGTTGGCGCAGCATTGACGATAATGGTCGACACACTGACGTAGAGCACCACCCCGCCGACGACGCCGAAGGCCGCCGCCTGCATAAGCCGCCAGTTCTGCACGCTGGCCAGCCGCGCACGGTCGATCCACCCGTCGAGATCGCGAACGGCGCGCTGAAGCGCTTCCTGGGCTTGCTGCATCGCCGCCCAGTCCTGTCGCCGGGCCTCATCACCGGCCGCCGCAATCTGCCGGGCCATCTCCACGGGGCTCATCGCCAGCGCCGGGCTCGCCATCACCTTCCCCAACCGCGCGACCGCGCCGGAGACGCCTTTAGTGATCTCGCCCAGCGTCTCGCTGTAGTCCGGCGCCGGCGACCGCTCAGCCGCCAATCCAGCGACGGCGACGTTTAGCAACGCCACCTCGCGGCGCAACGCCTCGAAGGCCACCGCCGCATCGGCTGGCTCTCCGGCTCCAACATCCTGTTCCATTTTCTTTCCTCCTAGATGCCAAGCCCGCGCCCCCGGCCGATGCCGAGGTACTGGGACAACCCCTGCCCGACGCTGCGTCCCATGTCGGAAGGCAGGCCAAGCTCGGCCCGCCGCCCGCGCAGCAACGACTCCATCTGCGGGTCGCGCTCCAGGCTCTTGGCCATGGCGCCCATGCGGTCCTTGACCTGGCCGGCGCCAGTCATGTCGCCCGCGCGGTGAAGAGCCGAGCGCTGACGCTCCAGGCCCTGCCAGCGTTCGACAAAGTGATCGGCCCGTAGACGCGGATCGGCCCGAACCTCCGCCTCAAGCTGAAGGACGCGGATCGCCCGCTGGGTACGGCCCGAAGCGGTCTCGCTGGCCAGACCCGGCTCACGCGCGTAGGCCCGTTCAAGATCCTTGGCCCCATGCGGGCTTATCTTCCCCAGCGCCTCGCGCGTTTCCTCCAGCGCCCGCCGCTGATGGGCGAGCACCGGCAGACCGCGGTCGTTCATCCGCAGGACGTCGGCCGCGGCGCGGGCGTGACGCTCCATCGCGCGGTGCTGATCAAGCTGGCTGACCTCCCGCGCCGGCGCCGTCGGCTGACGCGTCGGATTGGCGGGCTTGAACCCGGCGAACATCCCGCGCTGGCGCTGCTGAGGCGGCTTCGTCCGCATCGACGGAGGTACGTGGATGTCGCGGCGCTCCGCGAAGTCGCTGGCCATGTCCTTGGCCCGCTCGCGCGACAGCACGCGGGTCAGCTTGCCGAGATCCTCGAACTCGTCGCGGCCGTAGTGGATCTGCACGCTGTCGCGGTGCCGCGACAGGGCCACATAGGCGCCGTGACGATCCATGCCCGGCGTCGCCAGGACGTGCGTCCGATCAACGGTGACGCCCTGGCTCTTGTGAATGGTGGCGGCATAGCCGTGATCAACCTGGGCGTAGTCCTTCAGGTCGAAGACGACCGATCGCCCCGCGTCGAGCCGCACGGTCATCTGGGTGGGCGAGACTTGCTCGATTTCGCCGAGCATGCCGTTCTTCACGCCCAGCCCACGGTCGTTCTTCAGGAACATCAGCCGATCGCCGGCCGCGAATTGCCGCTCGCCACGCTCGGCCTTGACCTTCACGTTGTCACCCAAGGCGCCAGCTTGGCGCAGCCGATCGCGGGCGGTCAGATTGAGATCGCGCACCTCGTCATTGGTGTGGGTGAGGATGATCCGGTTCTTGCCCGGTTCGGCGATGCGTGCGCGGTCCCAGCGCTCGACCAGATCCTCCCGCGCTTGGTCGCGCGTCTCGGCGGCGTGGACCATGCCGCGCGCCTCGTAAGACGCCAACGCCTCGCCAGTCCGGCCGGTGGCCAACTGCCGCGTGGCGTCGCGCTGCCAGTCCTCGCGTTGGCGCCGAACCTGGGTGATCTCGACGTGGCTATGGCGCTCGGCGATCGACCGGAACGCCGCGCCGGCCTCGATGGCCTGGAGTTGTTCAGGATCGCCGACCAGCACCACCTTGGCGCCCGCCTTCTCAGCAGCCGACAGCAGCCGCTCCATCTGCCGCGAGCCGATCATGCCGGCCTCGTCGATCACCAGCACGTCGCGGGCGTCCAGCAACTGGCGGTCTGTCGCCCACTGATGCTCGAGGCTAGCGATGGTGCGCGAGCCAATGCCCGACCCGCCCTCCAGGTTCTCAGCGGCGATGCCCGACAGCGCCAGGCCCTGGACGCGATAGCCGGCGTCCTCCCAAGCTTCGCGCGCCACACCCAAGAGCGCTGACTTGCCGGTGCCGGCATAGCCGACGACGACGCTGAGATCGCGCCCCTCGGTGACGTGTTCGAACGCGGCCTTCTGCTCGCCGGACAGAACGAGACCACGCTGCTCGGCGTGCGACAGGGCGCGCCGTTGCTGCGACGCGCTGACGCCGTGCGCCCTACGTTCCGCCATCACTTCGCTAGCGCGATGCAGCCGCCCCTCGACAGCGATCATATCGCGGCTGGTGAAACGGTCCTGGCCGCGCCCGTCCTGGCCCAGCGCCACCAACTCGGGCGAGGTCCGCACCGCGCTCATGGCCCGGTCGAACTGATCCTTGCCGTCCGAGTGGCGGTGGATGAACTTCGCTAGGTCGTAGCGGGTGAAGGTCGCCTGCTGGCGGGTGATGGCGTCCAGCGCGATGCGCGGATCGGCGATGATCTTGTCGCCATTCTCGCGGGCGATGCGGTGATGATCTTCGAGCCGCTCGGTCTCGACGCCTTCGCCGGCCATGCGTCCGGCGGCCGGGCCGATCTTATGCTGCGGCTCCAGGTCGATGCCCTGGTCTTCCAGGCTGCGGTGATCGATCCGCGCGTCGATGTCGAGCTGCGCCAGCCGCTCGTTGACGTGGTCGGCCCAGGCCTCACGCCAGCGCTCCACCAGTTCGGTGCGGTTCCAGTCGCGGACCTTGGCGCCGAAGCCATCCTCGCTGATTTCGCGCATGCTGAGCATGACGTGGGCGTGGGGTTTGGCCAGACCGTCAGGGCCGATGTCCCAATGCACATTGAGATCGGCGACCATGCCGCGATCGACCATTTCGCGCTGGACGAAATCGCGGGCCAGGTCGATGCCCTGCGCCTGGTCCATCTCACGGGGAATGGCGAACTCGACCTCGCGCGAAAGCTGGGCGTCCTTGCGCTTTTCGCCGGCCTCGACGGTGTTCCACAACTTGGCTCGGTCGCAGAGCTGCTCAGGGGCACCCTCTGGCAGCATGATATCGGAATGGACGACGCCGCTCTTGTTGGTGAAGTCGTGGTCGCGATCCAGCCGCTCATCGTGCAGCCGCGAAGCCGAGCGATAGGCAGCCGAGGCCACGGCGCTGGCCCCGGTGGCGCGGCTGATGGCTTTGACGGAGAAGTGGTAGATCGCCATGGCGACAGACCACCTACTACTCTGAGCGCACGTCGGCACGACGTATAAGCGCGCCCTCCCAAGAAAGAATCTCGGGAGGGACCGGCCCGTCCCAGTGCGTTCCGGCGACCTTACAGCATTCCCGGGCGCCCTGTTTTACGATTGGTGCATCATCGAAACCTGGAGACTTGGGATGCGCAAACCACGAGACTTCGACGCCGAACTGAAGAGCCTCGAAGACAAGGCCAAAACCCTGAAGGATCGCAAGGTTCGGCAGCTTGGCGAGCTGGTGATCGCCACCGGCGCCGACGCTCTCGACATCGACACCCTGGCCGGCGGACTGTTGGATCTGGCCGACGCCGGAAACGCCGCGCGCAAGGAAGCCTGGAGGAAGCGCGGCTCCGGGTTCTTTCGTGGCGGGTCGAGCAGCTCTGCGTCAAGCACTGGTGGCGATCAATGACGCCGACCATCGGGCAAAAGCAATGCGCCATCGCCTGGAAGCCCGTCGAGCTCGCATGGACACGCGGGCCTGGGTGGTGAAGCGGCGCGAGCGCACCCGCCACCTGATCGAGCTGGGCGGCCTAGTGCAGAAGGCCGGCCTGGTTGAGCTGACCCGCGATGATCGCGCCGCGCTCTACGGCGCCTTCACGTTTCTGGCGGCCATGCTCAAAGCGGACGACGCCGAGCACACCCTGGCGCTCTGGCGACGCGGCGGAAAGCGGGCGTTCGAGGCTGAGTCCCGCCCGGCGGAGGGCCGCTAAAGAGATCGTCAGGCCTTATCGCGGCCTTCGTCGTCAGCCATGGCGCGGACGAGGTCGAGAACCTGGCGACGGACGCGACCACGGCCAATCTTGGGGAACGTCTCCGCCAATTCCATGCCCTCGGGGGTGTTGAGGAAGTCGGTGACGATCCGATCAGCGGCGGCGCCAACGTCATCGCTTTCGTTGGTCACCGGGTCCGCCAAGCCGTCGAAGAAGAACGACACCGGGACCTGGAGCGTCTTGGCGATCTCATAGAGCTTGCTGGCGCTGACGCGGTTGGCGCCGCGCTCGTACTTCTGGACCTGCTGGAAGGTGAGCTTCAGCGCGTCGGCGAGATGCTCCTGGCTCATGTTCAGCATCTTTCGGCGCATGCGAACGCGACCGCCGACGTGGAGATCAACGAGATTGGGCGTGCGAGCTTCAGTCGTATCGGTCACGAAAGTCTCCATGCGGCGGATAGGCGGCAGGCCGCCGATCCAGGAATGTTCTTGGGGGAGCAGAAACGCTCGCAAGCGTGGCTTTTCAAGGTCGTTCGCCGCTCGCGCTAGTCGTGTGCGGATTCGACGTACCAAGATCAATCGGCGATGCTGCGGGATGTCCAAGTACGATCCCCTGTCGGGTCATCTGCGTCGCCAGCGTCAAGACGAACTCGAACTGACCTTCGCCGAGATCGAACGCATCCTCGGCGCCATGCTTCCCAAGAGCGCCGCCCGGCAACAGTGGTGGGCCAACACCACCGATCCCTACACGAGCCAAGTGCAACTTAAGGCCTGGGATGACGCCGGCTTTGACGCCTTTCTCATCGCTGGCAAGGACCGTGTCCGCTTCAGGCGCGTGCGCTGACGGGGCCGCTTGGCTGGGCCTATCCGGCCGACCACAGAGCGCGCGGCCGTTGCCGACCTTCGCTCGGAGACAAGACACCCTGGATCGCTTGGTGGAACAAGGGCCGGACGGGCTGGCGCGCGTCAAGGGTGCGCCCTGCGGGCGCATCGCGGAGCGACGGCGAAGCCGCCCTTGACCCGCACCATCCCGCCCGGCAGAGGCTCTCCAAGCGCTCCAGGGCGAGCACCGACCGTTCCGGTCCTGGCTCCCGCAGGTTGGGGTGGGCAGGGCGGTTGCCGCAGGTGGCGCGGCTAGCGCTTGCAAACGGTCGCCCCGCAGTTTGGGCAGCGCGCTGTGCGTAGCTCCTCCATCGTCGCCTTGAAAAGATCGTAGCCGTCGCCTTGCTGGTGGACCATGATGCGCAGCGCCACTTCCAGCTTGGCGACGACGCCGTGGATGTCGGTGGCGCGGACAGCGGGAAGAGCCTCCAGCCACGCCTCCCGCTGCTCGAACAGCGGTTCCATCTGCTTGTCGATGGCGTCCATCTCCTCGGACGGCAACAGCTCCCCGCGCTCCTCGGGCGTCATGCGCTCCCACCGCTTCTGCCGCACAAGGATTGTCTCTAGGTCCGACCAGCGCAGGCCCAGCCGATCAATCTCCGCGTCGAGCGCCAGCCACTCGGCGCAGCGCGCCACGGCGGGGTCTGACGGTGCGCTGCCGCCGGCGCCACCGACCACGGGCGCGGCGCTGGCAGCGCCGATTACGACACGCCGGGACACGGCGAATGGCCCCTTGTCGTCAGACATCGGGATACTCCGCTTTGGACAGTTTGGGTTGAGGACGGACGCGCTCGATCAGATCGATCGTGCGCGAGATCTCGAAGAGCGCCTCGGCGAACCGAGCCTGGACATCGGCGACAGACAGACCGAGGTGACGCGCTATCAGCGCGTAGTCGAGCGCCTTGATGTGATTGAGCAGGAAAACGTCTCGCATCTCCTGGCAAAGCCGCAAGACCGCGTAGGACATGACCTGCTGAGTGTTGTCCGGATCGAAGGCCCGGCCTCGCCAGAGACCAGGATGTCGCCAGCGCCACCACTGGCTGACGACAAGCGGCCAAGGCAGGCGAAGGCAGGCCATCACGCTGCGCCTTCTCGACAACCATCCGCTCCGGCAACCTCAATGACGGCGCCGATGAGCGCTCCGACAGTTTCGCAAGCCTCCACCCAGCAGACCGATCCGATAGCTTGCGGCGACATCTCTGAGATGGCGTGGACGCTATAGTAAGGGCTGAGGAGCGCGGCTAGTTCGGGGAGCTTGGCGGGGACATCGGCGAAGCCCGCGCGGCGCGCGAACCGGAGCGCCTTGACCAGATCGTGCCGGAGATAGAGGCGGTTCCAGTCGTCGCAGATCCCTCGGTCCAGCAAGTAAGCCTTCAGTGCCAGTTCGATGGCGATGGCCAGGAAGTAGCGGGCGCCTTCGGGGTGTCGCGTCAGCACCGCCTCGGCGCCTTGGTGGAAGCCAGCGGCGTTACGGCTAAACGTCGCCGCTAGGGGGCGGTCGGCGCCGTCCCGTCGTCGCGGGACACGGCGGGTCACTTTCCACCGGAGAAAGCGGCGAGGTCGCGGACGGCGCGGGTGATCAAGCCGTGCGCTTCGGGGTGGTCTTCCACGAAGATCAGGCGCGCCGCTACCGACAGGTTGGCGATGACGGCCTCGACGCTCTTGGCTGGCTTCGGCCGCATGTCCTTGAGGAGGGCGTGTCCCTCGACTTCGAGCACATCGAGCCGCGCGTCGATCTCAGGGAGCCTGGCGCCTTCGGGGATTTCGGACTGCTGGGCGGGCGTGAGCTTGTACCAACTGCGGTGGGTGATCAGCCAGCCTTCCAGCGTGCCCCATTCAAGTTGGAGGCGGCGCTGTTCGGCGTCGACGGCGAGCCAACGCTTAGAGACTTCAATGGATCGATCTGCGGAAGCGGGAACTTGATCTGGGCTAGGTGCCAGCGGCGCCGCCGTTACTCCCGCGAGGATGCTTCGGCGAGAGACTTGGATATGCCCTCCATCGCCAGCCTGATCAGTTTGCGAACACCGAACGTGCGTGGTTGCCTCCATAACCGATATCGCTTATACATAAGCGGTATCGGTTATGTCAATTTTCCGAAGATGGCGGCAGTGATTGGGTTGGAAGGCGCTTCGTCACCCGATAGGCATGAGCCTATGGGACGTCCCGCGCTTGGATTGAAGCAGACAACGGTCAGGTTGCCGGTGGAAACCGTGCGCCGTATCGAGGCGCTACTAGGTCCTCACCAGCTTGCCGCCTTCATTCGCGAAGCCGTCGAGAACGAACTGCGGCGGCGCGAGGAGCGCAGCTAGTCCGGAACCCAGGGCGAAACGGGCGGCACCAGGGCGCGACGAGCGTCCTGAAGGTACGGTCTCACCTTCGCTAGAGGCGCCTAGGGCCTGTCTTTGTTTCCCAGAGTACGATCTGGTCCCGCGAGGCCTTGCCGCCCGAGGCAAGCAATCCAATTCTGGCCCATCGAATGCCTTCAGATCCCAGTCTGTGGAGCTTTAAACGATGGCCGACCTCGACCGCATAGTCCGCCTCAAGACCGTGCTGGCGCGCACGGGGCTTAGCCGATCCACGCTCTATCGGAAGATCGGCGAAGGAACGTTTCCTCGCCAGGTCCCGATCAGTGTCCACGGTGCGGGATGGCATGAGTCTGCGATCAACCGTTGGATCAACGATCCTGCCGGATATCGTGCCGAATAGCCTAGGACGACTCCAGCAGAGGCATCTAGCTAGTGGACCATCAGCGCTAGGCTGTTGGCCGGCTATAGACGGACGTCGCCAGTTTCTCAGATAGGGCATTGCGGATCCACTGATCCCCGCGCCGAACAACAAGTCCTGGCAAGGCATATTCTGGCGCAACTGCGTCGCCACGTCGATCTTGTCGGCTGAGCCTTACGGCGAGTAACCATCCAGTTCGAGCCACGTGAGGGGCGTGTCCCGTGAATGGATGCCTTAGGCTTGTTCGTCCCGGCGCCTGATGCGATAGACATGGCTGGGTGGTCGGCCGTGTTGGTCGGTCAGGGTTTAACGTTGGTCGGGCCGCCAGCGCGGAGACCCGCGCCATGCCTCAACGCACCCGCAAACCGTCCGTCCTGAGAGAACTACTGGACAGTGGAGCGGCCGGCGGCCTGCTTCTGATGGCCTCGGCGGTGCTTGCGCTGTTCGTCGCCAATTCCGCGTTGGCGGACGGATATTTCAACGCCCTCCACATGTCGTTCGCCGGGCTCGACCTGCTCCATTGGATCAACGATGGCCTGATGGCGATCTTCTTCCTTTTCGTCGGCCTGGAGATCAAGCGGGAGTTCCTAGACGGCCAGTTGGCCACCTGGTCGAACAGGGCGCTGCCGTGCATCGCCGCCGCCGGCGGCGTCATCGTCCCCGGCCTCATCTATGCCAGCTTGAACGTCGGAGGCGCCGAAACGCTGCGGGGCTGGGCCATTCCGACCGCAACGGACATCGCCTTTGCGCTCGGCGTGCTCTCGCTCCTGGGGCCTCGGGTTCCCACGAGCCTGAAGGTCTTCCTGGCGACGCTGGCCATCGTCGATGACCTCGTGGCCGTGCTGGTCATCGCCGTGTTCTACACTGCGGAGTTGAACGTCGCGGCCCTCGTGGGCGCGGTGATCGCCAGTCTCTTGCTGGTGGGCCTCAACCGAATGAAGGTCACGCGGCTCGCACCCTATCTCGTCCTGGGCCTGGCGCTCTGGTGGCTTGTCCTCATGTCGGGCATCCACGCCACGATCGCCGGTGTGGTCCTGGCTATGACCATTCCCCTGCGGGCCTCGAAGGCGGCGCCGGACGATGCGACCTCGCCGTTGCACCGCCTGGAGCACGCTCTGTCGCCGTGGGTGGCGTTCCTAGTCGTTCCCATCTTCGGCTTCGCCAACGCGGGCGTCTCCTTCGCCGGCATGACGCCTTCGGTCCTGGCTGAGCCCGTAACCTTGGGCGTGGCCCTGGGCCTGTTCATGGGCAAGCAGCTAGGTGTCTTCGGGGCGGCATGGCTCGCCATTCGACTGCGCGTCGCATGCTTGCCGGTCGCGGCCTCTTGGCTGCAGCTCTATGGGGTCAGCCTGTTGTGCGGCATCGGCTTCACGATGAGTCTCTTCATCGGTCTGTTGGCGTTCAGGGACGCGGCCCTCCAAGACGAAGTGAAGGTGGGGGTTCTTGTCGGGTCACTGGTTTCGGCCTTGCTCGGCGCCGCCCTGTTGAGCCTCGCCAAACGGCGGCTGCCAGCTAAGGTCGAAAGCGCTCCAGATCTCACGCCCCAGAGCAATAAGCCCGAAGGGTCACAGGCGCGCGACTGAATCTTGGCGTGGAAGTGGGGGCGTCACATCCTCGCCGCGTCGAGATCGACATGACCGACGCTCACCTCTGGGACCTGACCGGGGCGGGTGCGGTCGACAAGGTCGTGTTCCGCTATCGCCGTCAGGGCGCTGAGGTGAACTTGATCGGCATGAATGAGGCGACCAGAACATTGATCGCCCGTGTCGGCCAGCATGACAAAACGCACCTGCCACAGGGCGGGTCGCGCACTAGCGCGCAAACATCCGCCGGCCATTGACCTCTCTACGACTTGGGAAGCTTAGCTTCCCGAAGCGTAGAGAGGTTCGAACGGCTTTTGGCCGCAGCTCCACGTTTGTCGGCAAACGTCTAGGCTCGAAGCAAAGGAACGATCTTCTGTGGCCAAGCGGCACAATAGCCGGCCCATGCATCCATGAGCTTGCGGCGCTTATCGAATAGATCGCCGCGCCGGTAGGCCGCCTCGGCCTTGTTGGCGATCGTGTGAGCCAACGCCATTTCGCACACCTCGTGCGAAAAGCCGGTCGTCTCCGACGCCCAGTCGCGGAAGGTGGAGCGGAAGCCGTGGACGGTGATGTCCGACTTCATACGCCGAAGGAGCATCGCCATTGCCATCGATGACAAGGGCTTACCTGGCTTCGGCCCGGCGAACACGTAACCCGTGCCGTCGTCAAATTGAGCTTCGATAATCTCCATTGCACGAGCCGAAAGAGGCGCGCGGTGTTCCCGTCCGGCCTTCATCCGGGTTGCTGGTATGACCCAAAGCTTCTTGTCCAGATCGATCTCGTTCCAAGTCGCGCCCAACACCTCGCCAGAGCGGGAAGCCGTGAGGATCGCGAACTCCAGCGCGCGCGCCGCCACGGCGCTGCGTGTGCGCAGATTGGCCATGAAGTCGGGGACAAGATCGTAGGCCAGCGCAGCATGGTGCCCCCGCGCCAACCTTTGACGCTTAGGCAGGAGCTGGTTGAGGTGGCCACGCCAGCGAGCTGGGTTCTCGCCCGTGCGTAATCCTTTGGCCTTCGCCGCATCCAAGACATTCTCAATCCGCCCCCGTAGGCGCTCGGCGGTCTCGGGCGTGCGTGTCCATAGCGGTTGAAGGACGTCCAGGACGTCCTGGGTGGTGATGTCGTCAACAGGGCGCTCGCGGATCGGCGCAGCGTACTTGGTGAGCGTCATTTTCCATTGTGCAGCGTGCTTGGCGTTGCGCCACGAAGGCTGCATGGCTTCGACATAAGCGTCGGCGCAGGTGCCGAAGGTCTGGACCTTGTCATCCCTGGCACGCTCGACCTTGGGGTCGGTGCCCGACGCCAGCATCGCACGTAAAGTTGCCGCTTCAGCGCGCGCGTCCGCCAGGGAAAGGTCGCGGCGGCCCCCAAGCCCAAGTTCAACGCGCTTACCGCCTCGCGTGTACATGAACACCCACCGCCGGCGCCCTCTTTCATCGATCGACAAATAGAGGCCGCCGCCGTCGGAATGGCGGCCCGGCTTGTTGAGCTTCGCGGCTTGAATCGCGGTCAGCTTGTGAAGTGAACGTCCCATGCCAAGCCTCCAGCTTAGTTCGGCCCCACTTTTCGAAAGCCGCTCGGTCCCACTTCCGGCAGCCCCGGCCTGTCGGTCCGGCGAAATTCGCCGACTCTCATTTTCGGCCCCACTTTGGGCCCCACTTTCGGTCCCATTTTGTACTCAGGATCGGGTGGGCGGCCGACGGACAGAGTGACACAAGAGAGGGAATTAATCCATTATAATCAACGTGATATTGGGACATTGCGGAACGTCATGATGCGGTATGGGAATACTGGTTTGGCGGACTCTCTCACCGCCACGCATTCTCAATGAAATCAATAATTTGAGAGTTTGTCGGTTCGTTGGCCTCTTGGGGGCCGCCGCTAGTACACCGAGCTTGTCGTGGCGGGGGCGCGTCCGGTTTCGCGGAAGGCGCCCAGGAGTTCGTCGGTCGCCTTGACGAACAGGCCGACGTCGCTGCCGACCGCCACGAAGGTGAAGCCCATCTCGATATAGCCTTGGGCGAGGCTGCGGTCGGCGGTCAGGATGCCGACGGCCTTGCCGGCCGCGCGCACCTGCTGGAAGGCGTCGGCGATGGCGGTCTGCACCTCTGGCGCGCCGGGCTTGCCCAGGAAACCCATGGCGCCGGACAGGTCGGCCGGGCCGATGAATACGCCGTCAACGCCCTCGGTATTGGCGATGGCGTCCAGGTTCTTCAGGCCCTCCAGCGTCTCGACCTGGACCAGCACGCAGATCTGCGCGTCGGCCTTGCCCAGATAGCCCGGCGTGCGGTTGAAGGCCGAGGCGCGGACGATGCCGCTGCCGACGCCACGCACCCCGTTCGGCGGATAGCGGCAGGCGCGCACGATCTGGGCCGCCTGCTCGGCGGTGTCGACCATCGGCACCAGCAGGGTGGTGAAGCCGATGTCCAGGTACTGCTTGATGATCCAGGTCTCGCCGACCGGCACGCGGCCGACGGCGTGGACGTTCTGACCCGAGATCGCCTGCAGCTGGGCCAGCTGGCTCGTGATCGTGTTGGGGCCGTGTTCGCCATCCAGCAGCAGCCAGTCGAAGCCGGCGCCGGCGCACAGTTCGGCGACCAGAGGGCTGGCCAGGGCCTGCCAGAAGCCCAGTTGCAGCTGGCCCTCGCGCAGGGCGGCTTTGAAAGTGTTGGGGGTCACGAGAACCTCACGCTGATCGCGCCCAACGGGCCGTAGTCGGCATGGAAGGTGTCGCCGGCGCGGGCGGGGACGGGGGCGGTGAACGAACCGCCCAGGATGATCTCGCCGGCTTCCAGCCGCTCGCCATGCGGGGCCAGCTTGCGGGCCAGCCAGGCCGGGCCGTTCCAGGGATTGTTCAGCACCGCCACGGCGACGCCGGACTCCTCGACCACGCCATTGCGATAGAGCGCAGCCGAGACGCGGCTGAGGTCGAAGTCCATGGGGCGCACGGCGCGCCCGCCCATGATCACGGCGGCGTTGGCGGCGTTGTCGGAGATGGTGTCGAACACCTTGCGGGTGGTCTTGGTGGCCGGATCGACCTGCTGGATACGGGCGTCGATCAGCTCCAGGGCCGGCACCACGTAGTCGGTGGCGTCCATGACGTCGAAGATCGAGCAGTTGGGGCCTTCCAGCGGCTTGCCCAGGATGAAGGCCAGCTCGACCTCGATGCGCGGGACGATGAAGCGGCTGACGGGCGTCTCGGCCCCGTCGTCGATGAACATGTCGTCCAGCAGCACGCCGAAGTCGGGCTCGCTGATGTTGGACGAGCGCTGCATGGCCTTGGACGTCAGGCCGATCTTGTGGCCCTTGACCGTGCGGCCGCGGGCCAGCTTCAGCGCCACCCAGGCCTTCTGGATGGCGTAGGCGTCGTCCAGGGTGATGTCGGGCTGGGCCAGCGAGATCTGCGCGATCTGCTGGCCGCTGATCTCGGCCGCGTCCAGGCGGCGGGCGTAGTCTTCGATGAGGCTCTGGCTGAGCATGGGCGGCCCTCCTAGGCGAGTCCGCCGAAGCAGACATATTTGACGGACTGGTATTCGGCGAGGCCCTCGGCGGCGCCCTCGCGGCCGTAGCCGGACTGCTTGACGCCTCCGAACGGCGCGGCCTCGCTGGAGATCGCGCCCTCGTTGACGCCGACCATGCCGACCTCCAGCCCCTGGGCCATGCGCCACATGCGGGCGTGGTCGCGGGTGCAGACATAGGCCGCCAGGCCATAGTCGGTGTCGTTGGCCAGCTGCAGGGCCTCAGCCTCGTCGGCGAAGGTCTGCAGCGCGACGACGGGGCCGAAGATCTCCTCGCGGGCGAGGGCCATGGACGGACGCACGGCGTCGACCAGGGTCGGCGGGTAGAAGCAGCCGGACCGCTCAAGGCGTTGGCCGCCCAGCAGCACGCGCGCCCCCTCGGCGACGGCGTCGGCCACCAGGCTCTCGACCTTCTCCAGCGCGCGAGCGTTGATCAGTGGGCCGATGTCGGCGGGGCCGTCGGCGGGCGCGCCGACGGTGAGGGCTTCGAGGGCGGTGGTCAGGCGCGGGGTCAGCGCCTCGCGCACGCCGGCCTGCACATAGACGCGGTTGGCGGCGACGCAGGCCTGGCCGGCGTTGCGGAACTTGGCCTTCATCAGCGCGCGGACGGCGAGGTCGAGGTCCGCGTCGTCGAAGACGATGAACGGCGCGTCGCCGCCCAGCTCCAGCGACACGCGCTTCAGCGAGGCCGCGGCGCGGTGGGCCAGCAGGCGGCCGACCTGGGTCGAGCCGGTGAAAGAGATCTTGCGCACCCGGCGGTCGTCCATCCAGGCTTGGCTGAGGGCTGGCGTGCTGGCGCGCGAGGCCGGGCAGACGTTCAGCACGCCCGGCGGCAGGCCGGCTTCCAGCGCCAGCGCCGCGGCGGCCAGGGTGGTCAGCGGGGTGTCCTCGGCCGGCTTGGCCACCACCGTGCAGCCGGCGGCGAGGGCCGGGGCGGCCTTGCGGGCGATCATGGCGAACGGGAAGTTCCACGGCGTGACCAGGGCCACGACGCCGACCGGCTCGCGGGTGGTCACGGCCTGGCGGTCGGTCGCGGCGGGCGTCAGGACCTGGCCGGAAGGGCGTTTGATCTCCTCGGCGTACCACTCGATGTACGACCCGCCATAGGCGACCTCGTCGCGAGCCTCCTGCAGGGGCTTGCCGCTCTCCCAGGCGATGATCTTGGCCAGGTCCTCGCGATGCAGGACGATGGCGTCGAACCAGGCGCGCAACAGAGCCGAGCGCCGACGGGGCGGGGTGGTGCGCCACGTCTGGAACGCGGCCTCGGCGGCGTCCACTGCTGTTCGCGCGGTGTCGGGGTCGACATCAGAGACCTCGCCCGCGGGCAGGCCGGTGGCCGGATCGGTCGGGATGAAGGCCGCGATGGTTTCGATGCGCACGCCGCCGACCAGCGCGCGGCCGTCCAACAGTTCGGGGCGATCCAGCGTCAGGGCGTTCATCGCCCGAACCGCTTGTGGATGGTGTTGTGGCGATAGGCGCCTTGCTCGTCGACTTCCTCGACGTACATCGACAGGGCCGTCCCGCGCTCGTCGAAGACCGAGGCGAGGTGGTCCTTGGCGATGGCGAAGAAGCTGTCGAAAAACGCCTTCCTGAACGCTTCCGGACGGCCCTGGCCGATCTTGACCGTGATGTGGACGAAGGCGTCGTCGGCCGCGCCGTCGGCGATCACGTACTCGTCCAGGCGGATGGCGCGCACGCGGATCGCGCCGATCGGGAAGACCCCGTCGCTGTCGCGGAACTTCGCCGCCAGCTTGGCCAGCAGGCCGGGGATGTCGGCCCCGGGGTCCAGGTTGCGGGTGTATTCGACCGTGCAGTGAGGCATGTCAGGGCTCGACGATGTCCATGACGCCGACGGTGCAGCCGACCGCGAACTGCGGGATCGGGCCGTAGAACTGCACGTCGCCTTGCCCGCCAGCGCAGGCCGCCAGGGCGATGAAGGTGCGGATCTCGAACCCGCCCTGGCCGCCGTCGCGATAGGTCTCGGCGTCGGTATAGGCGGTCAGCGCCGCGCGGTCGTTGCGCGACCAGCGATCCAGGAAGTCGCGGTCCCAGGCCTCGTTGATCTTTCCGGAGTCCGGCGTGGCCGGCCAGTGCGAGATGCCGCCGGTGGCGATCACCGCGATGCGCTCGGGGACCTTGTCGCAGGCCCGGCGCAGGGCCTCGCCGAACGCCCAGGCCCGGTGCAGCGGCGTCAGGGGCGGACCCTGGCAGTTGATGTTCACCGGGATGATCTTCAGCCCGTAGTCGGGCGTCAGGAAGTGCAGCGGCACCGAGATGCCGTGGTCGAAGCGCCACTCTTCGGCGAAGGCCACGTCGACCGTCTGCATGATCTCGGTGATCAGCCGCTTGGAGAGATCCGCGTCGCCGGGGATGTCGTCGCGACGCTTGATCTTCAGCCAGGCCTCGTCCTCGATCGGCCCCTCATAGACATCGGCCATGCCCATCGCGAAGGCCGGCATGTTGTTCATGAAGAAGTTGGCGAAGTGCTCGGCGGCGATCACCACCAGGGCGTCCGGTTTGGCCGCCTCCAGCTGCTGGCGCATGCTTCCCAGCGCCGCGAAGAAGGCGTCGCGCACCACCGGATCGGCGGTCTCGGGACGGGCGGTGATGCCCGGGCCGTGGCTGGTCACGCCGGCGAAGACAAGGCTCATAGTCCGGCGACCTTTTCATCGAGAGAGCTGGTCAGGGCGTAGACGCCGGCCCGCACGGGGCCGTGGCGGCGCACGCCCTCGCGCATGGCTTCCAGATAGTCGGGCCAGGCGAAGCCGCAGAAGGCGGCGAAGTGCATCAGGATCTGGCCGTTGACGCCCAGCACGTACAGCAGGCCCACGTCGTGGGCGGTCATCGCGCCGCGCTCTTCGTCGGTCAGGCGGTAGCCGTCCAGCACCGGTGCGGGATCAGCCTTGAACGCCGCCTGCAGCGCCGGGTCGCGGTTGAGGGTGAACAGCAATTTCTGCAGGGCGTACAGGCTCATGGCGCGATCCTTCAGACGCCCCATTTCGGAATGGGGTGCGAGCCCAGCGAGACGCAGATGTTCTTGATCTCGCAGAAGGTCTCGAAGCTGTACTCGCCGCCTTCGCGGGCCACGCCGGAGTCCTTCACACCGCCGAACGGCTGGCGCAGGTCGCGGACGTTCTGGCTGTTGATGAACACCATGCCGGCCTGGATGCCGGCGGCCAGGCGGTGGGCGCGGCCGATGTCCTGGGTCCAGATGTAGGAGGCGAGGCCATAGCGCACGTCATTGGCCTGGCGCAGGCCGTCGGCCTCGTCCTTGAACGGGATCAGGCACACGGCGGGGCCGAAGATCTCCTCCTGGGCCACGCGCATGGCGTTGTCGACGTCGGCGAAGACGGTCGGCTGGATGAAGTTGCCGTTGGCCACCCGCTCGGGCAGGCCGGCCGGACGCTCCAGGCCGCCGGCGACGATGCGCGCGCCTTCCTGCTCGGCCAAGGCGATGTAGCCGGTGACCTTCTCCCAGTGCTGGCGGGTGATCATCGCGCCGACCTGGGTGTGGTGGTCCTGCGGATCGCCGACGCGGATCTTCTTGGCGCGTTCAGCGAACTCGGCCACGAACTTGTCGTAGATCGTCTCCTGGATGAAGATCCGCGAGCCGGCCGTGCAGCGCTCGCCGTTCAGCGAGAAGATCGTGAACAGGGCCGCGTCCAGGGCCCGCTCCAGGTCGGCGTCGTCGAAGATCAGCACCGGCGACTTGCCGCCCAGCTCCAGCGACAGCTTCTTCATGCCCGCCGTCTCGGCGATGCGATAGCCGGTCGAGGTGCCGCCGGTGAACGACAGGGTGCGGATGTCCTTGTGGCGGACCAGGGCCTCACCCGCCGTGCGGCCATAGCCGTGGACCAGGTTGAAGACGCCCTTCGGCACGCCGGCTTCCAGCAGGATCTGACCCAGGCGGTCGGCGGTCAGCGGCGACAGCTCGCTCATCTTCATCACGGCGGTGTTGCCCAGGGCCAGGCACGGCGCGGTCTTCCAGGTCGCCGTCATGAACGGCACGTTCCAGGGCGAGATCAGGCCGCACACGCCGACCGGCTGGTACAGCGTGTAGTTCAGCATCTGGTTGTCGACGGGATAGCTGCGCCCGTCCATCCGCGTAGCCACTTCGGCGAAGAAGTGGAAGTTGTCGGCCGCGCGGGGGATCAGCTGGGCGCTGGTCTGGTGGATCGGCAGGCCGGTGTCCTCGGTCTCCAGCCGGGCCAGCTCGTCGCTATGGGCGGTGATCAGGTCGCCGACCTTGCGCATGATCGCCGCGCGCTGCTTGGCGGGCGTGCCGGCCCACTTGGGGAAGGCTTCCTTGGCTGCCTCGACCGCGGCCGCGATCTCGGCGGCGTCGCCGGCCGCGACCTCGGCGATGGCTTCTTGCGTGGCCGGATTGTAGGTGACGAAGCGCTCGGCGCTTTCGACGGCCTTGCCGTCGATCAGGTGCTTGATCGTGCTCATGCGCTCTTCAGGTCTTCTGCGACGAGGGAATTGGTGAGGGCGCCCACGCCCTCGACCTCGGTGGTCACCACGTCGCCGGGCTGCAGGTAGACGACGCCGTGCGGCGTGCCGGTGAGGATCAGGTCGCCGGGATTGAGCGTCATGAAGCTGCTCAGAAAGGCGATCAGGTCGGGGATGGCGAAGATCATGTCGTTGGTCCGGCCGCTCTGGACCTCGACGCCGTTGACCAGGGTGCGCAGGGCCAGATCCATCGGATCGGCGACGTCGTCGCGGTCGACCATCCAGGGGCCGATTGGCGTGCAGCCGTCGCGGTTCTTCACCCGCAGGTTCGGCCGGTAGTAGTTCTCCAGATACTCCCGGATCGCATAGTCGTTGGCCACGGTGTAGCCAGCGACATGGTCGTGGGCGTCCTCGGCTCGGATGCCCCGGCCGCCGCGGCCGATCACGACGGCCAGCTCGCACTCGTAGTGCATCTGGTTGGCGTCGGCGGGCCGGCGGGTCGTGGCGTTGTGACCGATCAGGGCGTTGGGGCCCTTCAGGAAGACCAGCGGCTCCTTCGGCGGCGCGAAGGCCAGCTCGGCGGCGTGGTCGGCATAGTTCAGGCCCAGGGCGAAGATGGTCTTGGGAACCACCGGCGGCAGCCAGGTCACGGCGTCGGCGGCGACCTCGCGACCATCGGCCAGGCGCAGGCTCTGGGCGTCGGCGCTGACGACGGCCTCATGCACGCCGCCGTTCCAGGCGATGCGGGCGCGCCTCATTGGCCTTCTCCCTTGAAGGTGACGTCGAGTTCGCCCAGGCCTTCGGCGGAAGCGCGGACGACGTCGCCGGCCCGGACGAAGGCCGGATCGGGGTTGAGGCCGACCAGCAGGGTGTCGCCGGCGGCGAAGGTCATGAACTGGCTGATCTCGGCGACCAACGCGAACACTGGGCGTTTCAGGTCGGCCAGCGACCAGCGTGCGGCTTCGGCGCCGTTGACCTGGGTGACGATCTCCACGGCGTCGGGATCGGCGACCGGCGCGATCCACGGACCAACCGGCAGGAAGCCGTCGCGGCAGCGAGCGGTGATCGCTGGGCGGTGCAGGTTGTCGTGCGGGATGCAGACGTCGATAGCGATCGCGTAACCCCGGATGGCGGCGGCGACGGCGCCCGGCGCGGTTTTGGCGAGGTCACGTTCGAACACCACGGCCAGGGTGGCGTTGGCCTCCAGCGCCTCGACGCCGGCCGGGAGCTCGACCACGCCGCCGCTGCGGTTGAAGGTGTTGACGGGCTTTACGTACAGGACCGGCGCGACCGGCGGCTTGACGTAAGGCGCCTGCTCCAGGGCCGCACCCAGCCGCTCCAGATGACGGCGTGAGTTCAGCGCCACACCGTAGACGGTTCCGTCCAGCGGGCAGGCGAGGCGGCCTTGCGCGGCCAAGTTTTCGGCCTGTGACGCCGCCAGCCACTCCAGATTTCGACTTCCTTCGCGAACCGCGAAAACCCTGTGCATTCCTCGCCCCTGTGTTCGTCAGGGACGATTGTTTAACATGATAAATAAGTCAACCTCTTGTCATGACAATTATTCGCGTGACAAGGAGGAGGGCCGCAAAATACGCGCGATGCGATCGGAACTCATTTGACGGACCAGACGACAAGGTCGGCCATCGGGCTGGCGCCCTACACCCAGTCGCTGGCGCTGGCCCTGCTGCGCACGCGCGAAAGCGTGATGTCGCGCTTCCGTCCGATCCTGCGCGAGCATGACGTCACCGAGCAGCAATGGCGGGTGCTGCGCACCTTGGCCGAGGTCGGAGAGATCGAGGTCACGGCCCTGGCCGAGCGCATCTGCCTCCTGCCGTCCAGCCTGTCGCGAATCCTCAAGGACCTGGTGGCGCGCGGCCTGATCCAGCGCCGCTCGGTGGTCGAGGACCTGCGCCGAGGTCTCGTCAGCATTCAGCCGGCCGGGATCGCGCTGATCTTGGAGGTCGTGCCGCACAGCAAGCGCGCCAACGCCGAGATCGAGGAAGCCTTCGGCGTGGCGCGCATCGCGGCGCTGAAGACCGAGCTGAACGCCCTGTCTGAAGCGCTGAACGGCCCGCCGATCTTCGAGGACTAGTCCAGCGCGCCGGGGTTAAGCGTACGCAGCAGCACTTCCAGTTCGTGCGTGAGTCGGGCCAGGTTTTCCGCATCCAGACGCGTCGCCAGATCGGTGTAGATCGGGTCGAAGTTCGGCGCGACTTCGTCGATCAGGGCCGCGCCCTTGGGCGTCAGTTCGTGGAAGGCGCGGCGGGCGTCCTCCGGATCGGGGCGGCGCAGGATCAGGCCGCGTTCGGCCAGGCTGCGCAGGATCCGGGTCAGGCTGGGGCCCAGCAGGAACGAGCGGCGGCCCAGGTCGGAAATGTCCGACGACGGGTCGCTGCGGATCAGCAGCAGGATTCGCCACTGCTGGTCCGTCAGATCGTGCTCCTGGAACACGTCGCGGAAGCGCACCGAGAATGCTTCGCGGGCGCGGTGCAGCAGGACGGGCAGGCGCCGCAGGTCCGACGGTCTGTCTTCGAGTAGGCCTGGCACCCGTTCGCTCCTGATCGCCATATCACCGTCGCACCGTTTGGCTGCGCGCAGCCGTCAATCCTTGGGCCAGTTGCGATCTTTCGCAAGCCGGCCCGTCGAGAAGCCCGTCACAACACGGTTTGGGACCGCTTGCACAGAGAAATATAACACGTTAAGTAACTTGCGACGTCATGATCACGTCATGATCAGAAAGCGGTCTGCGGGGAGGCAGAGTGGCTGTCGGCGCAACACAACAGACGGAATCGATGGCTGGTACGCCCGAGGCGGCGGCGCGCGACGTCCTGGTCCGCGCCGTGCGGCTGGAGAGCGAGGGGGTGCTGTCCTTCGTGCTGGAGGCCTGCGACGGCCAGCCGCTGCCGGCGTTCGAGCCCGGCGCCCATATCGATCTGCATCTGCCCGTGGGTGTGCGGCAATATTCGCTGATCAACGACGGCGGGGCGGGGGTCTACGAGATCGCCGTGGGCCTGGACCGCGCCGGACGCGGCGGTTCGGCCTGGCTGCACAAGGAACTGCGGCCAGGGATGATCCTGAAGGCCAGCCCGCCGCGCAACACCTTTCCCCTGGACGAGGCCGCGCCCTACACGGCGCTGTTCGCCGGCGGCGTCGGGGTCACGCCGATCCGCGCCATGGCCGTGCGCCTGGCCGCCCTGGGCCGGCCGTTCTCGTTGCTGTACGCGGCCCGCTCCAAGACCAACGCCGCCTTCGCCGCCGAACTGGGAAGCTTGAACGGCGCACGGCTGCATTTCGACGCCGAGGCCGGCGGTCCGGCCGATCTGGCCGCGGCGATCGCCGCCGTTCCGGCCGGCGCCAAGCTCTATTGCTGCGGTCCGGTCTCGATGATCGAGGCCTTTACCGCCGCGACCGCGGGCCGTCCCGCCGAACTGGTCAGTGTCGAGCGCTTCGGCGCCGCGCCGATCCAGGGCGAAGCCGGCAGCTTCGTCGTCGAACTGGCCCGCTCGGGCCGGTCGATCGAGGTGGGGCCGACGGAGACTATTCTCGACGCGCTGGCGGCGGCCGGGATCGCCGCGCCGTCGTCGTGCCGCAACGGGGTCTGCGGGACCTGCGAGACCACCGTCCTGGCCGGCGAACCGGACCACCGGGACATGATCCTCAGCGAGGCCGAACGCGCGGCGGGCGGCTCGATGATGATCTGCTGCTCGCGGGCCAAGAGCCCGAAACTGACACTGGATCTGTAGGGGGTAGGGGAAACATATGAGCTCGATCACCGTGGACGCGCCGACCGCCTACGGTCGCCCGGAGCCGACGTTCTTCGAGGAGCTGACCCGCGTGGGTCAGGGGACCCCGATGGGCGAGCTGCTGCGTCGCTACTGGCATCCCATTGGCGTGACCGCCGACGCCGGCGACAAGCCGCGCCAGGTGCGCGTGCTGGGCGAGGACCTGATCCTGTTCCGCGACGGGCGCGGCCAGGCGGGCCTGCTGCATCCCCGCTGCGCCCACCGCGGCGCCTCGCTGTACTATGGCCGGGTCGAGGAAGACGGCCTGCGCTGCTGCTATCACGGCTGGAAGTTCGCCGTGGACGGCCGCTGCCTGGAGCAGCCCTGCGAGCCTGACCTGGGCGCGGCGACCTGCGACAAGGTCCGCCAGCCGCACTATCCGGTCGAGGAGCGCTACGGCCTGATCTTCGCCTATCTGGGTCCGGCGCACCTGAAGCCGGCCTTGCCGCGCTACGACGTGCTGGAGAACCTGAACCCCGGCGAGTTCATCGAGGCCGACGACAGCAGCATCGGCAGCGGCGGTCCCGTGGTGGTGCCCTGCAACTGGCTGCAGCACTTCGAGAACGTAATGGACCCGTTCCACGTGCCGATCCTGCACGGCTCGTTCAGCGGCAACCAGTTCATCGCCAAGATGGCGCTGATGCCCAAGGTGACCTTCGAATACACCGAGCGCGGCGTGCGCTCGATCCAGCTGCGCGACCTGGATCACGGCACGCACCGCCGCATCACCGAGGCCGTGCTGCCGACGGTCCGCGCCGTGGCCAGCCCGCGCGCCGAGACCGACGGGCCGTGCTCGCTGCTGGGCTGGGTGCTGCCGATCGACGACACCAGCTTCCGCATCTATTCGGCCGGCCGCGTCACTGAAGCGGGTGCGCTGTCGAAGATCCGCTCGCACTTCAATGGCAAGCTCTGGCACGAGCTGACCGAGGAAGAGCACCAGGCCTTCCCGGGCGACTACGAGGCCCAGGTCAGCCAGGGCGCGATCACCTATCACTCGGAAGAGAACCTGACCTCGACCGACCAGGGCCTGGCCATGCTGCGCCGGGTCTATCGCCGCCAGCTGGCCGAGATCGCCGCCGGCCGCAATCCGATGGGCGTGGCCTTCGACGAAGAGAGCGCTCTGGTCCGTCTGGACGCCGGCACCGCCGTGGTCGCCAAGGATGCTGTCGCATGACCCAAGGCAACCATCACTTCATCGGCGGCGCCTGGACGCCGGCTAGCGACCCGGACGCCCTGGTGGCGATCAATCCGGCCAGCGGCGAACGGGTCGCGCGCTTCGCTCAGGCCGACACGGGCGAGGTCGACGCGGCGGTAAACGCTGCGCGCAGGGCCTTCCCGGCTTGGGCCGACACTCCCCTTGAGGACCGCCTGGCGCTGCTGAAGCGCGTAGCCGACGGCATTGGCGCCGCCGGCGACGAGCTGGCGGCGCTGATCACCGCCCAGATGGGCTGCCCGACCAGCTTCTGCCGCGCCGCCCAGATCGGCCTGCCGATCGGCGATATCCACACCACGATCGCCGCCGCCGAGCGGCTGCACGACGAGACCCTGGGCCGTTCGCTGGTCCAGAAGGATCCGGTCGGGGTGGTCGTGGCCATCACGCCGTGGAATTTCCCGCTGCACCAGATCATGGCCAAGGTCGGCCCGGCCCTGGCCGCCGGCTGCACCGTGGTGCTCAAGCCCAGCGAGGTCACGCCCCTGGATGCGGCCGTCATGGCCCGGATCTTCGACGCGGCCGGCGCGCCGGCGGGCGTGTTCAACGTGGTCTTTGGCGGTCGCGAGACCGGGGCGGCGCTGGTCTCCCATCCCGAGGTCGACATGATCTCGTTCACCGGCTCGACCCGCGGCGGGCGCGCCGTGGCCGCCTCGGCGGCCGGCGACCTGAAGAAGCTGTCGCTGGAGCTGGGCGGCAAGTCGGCCAACCTGATTCTGGATGACGCCGACCTGGAGACGGTGATCCCCGCCGCCCTGGGTCAGGCCTTCATCAATTCCGGCCAGGTCTGCGCGGCCCTGTCGCGCCTGATCGTGCCGGCCAGCCACAAGGCGCGGGTCGAGGCGATCGCCGCCGAGGCCGCCAAGGGCTGGATCCTGGGCGATCCCACCGATCCGGCCACGCGGCTGGGTCCGCTGGCCACACACATCCAGCAGGCCAGCGTGCGCCAGGCCGTGAAGGACGCGATCGGGCAGGGCGCCCGGGTCGTCGCTGGCGGCCTGGACATTCCCAAGGACCTGGCCGCCGGGGCCTATGTCGCCGCCACAGTGTTGAGCGACGTCACCTCCGACGCCGCCATCGCCCAGCACGAGACCTTCGGCCCGGTGCTGACCCTCCTGACCTATGAGGGCGAGGACGAGGCCGTGCGCATCGCCAACGACACGCGCTATGGCCTTTCGGGCGGCGTCTGGTCGGCCGACGAGGCGCGCGCCGTCGCCGTCGCCCGCCGCCTGCGCACCGGCCAGGTGGTCATCAATGGCGCGGGCCTGGACCTGGCCGCGCCGTTCGGCGGCGTCAAGCAATCGGGTCTGGGTCGCGAGAACGGGGCCTATGGCCTGGAAGAGTTCGTCGCGCCCAAGGCCATCACCCGTCCGCAGGCCTGAAGGCCCGCAAGCTCCATTCGAAGGTAGTTCCCATGTCCGACGCTTACGCCACGACCGCGCTCGCCCACGTCAACGCCATCCCGCCGTATCCGCCCGGCCGTCCGATCTCGGCGGTGGCGCGCGAGTTCGGGCTGGACCCGGCCAAGATCGTCAAGCTGGCCAGCAACGAGAACCCGATGGGCTGCTCGCCCAAGGCCCTGGAGGCGATCGCCCAGTGCGCCGCCGACACGCGGTTCTATCCCGACTTCGACAACTACAGCCTGCGCGAGGCGCTGGCGGCCGCCAATGGCGTCAGCTTCGACCAGGTGCTGCCGGGCGCCGGCTCCAGCGACCTGATCCTGCAGGTCTCGCGCGGCTGGCTGAACGCCGAGCGCCACGCGATCGTCCCGCAGTACTCGTTCGCCGCCTATGAGAGCACCGCCGCCGCCCAAGGCGCTCAGACCATCGTCGTGCCGGCCAAGGGCTGGGATCACGACTTGGTCGCCCTGGCCGCCGCGGTGACCGACGCGACGGCGGTGATCTTCCTGGCCACGCCGAACAACCCGATCGGCACCGCCGTCGCGCCCGCCGACCTGGAAGCCTTCCTGGCCGCCGTGCCGGCCCATGTGCTGGTGGTGCTGGACGAGGCCTATCGCGAGTTCCTGCCGGCCGCCGAACAGCCCGACCTCAAGCGCCTGTTGGCGATCCGCGAGAACCTGCTGGTCCTGCGGACCTTCTCCAAGATCCACGGCCTGGCCGCCCTGCGCGTCGGCTACGGCATCGCGCGTCCGGAGATCCTGAGCATTCTCAAGCGCCTGCAGATGCCTTTCGCCGTGTCGACGGCCGGCCAGGCCGCCGCTGAGGCCGCCCTGGCCGACACCGACTTCGCCCAGGCCTATCATGACCTGAACGCCCGCGAGCGCGATCGCCTGCAGGCCGCCTTCGCCAGCTTCGGCCTGGACTATGTGCCGTCCAAGGCCAACTTCATCCTGTTCGAGGTCGGCGACGGTCCGGCTGTAGCGCAGGCCCTAATGCGCCGCGGCGTCATTACCCGCCCCGTGGCCAACTATGGCCTGAAGACCTGGCTGCGCGTCTCGATCGGCCTGCCGGAAGAGAACGACGTCTTCCTGTCGAACCTGGGCGAAGTCCTGGCGCAGCGGGCCGCCTGACCATGCTGGCCGGCGATACGCTCTCGATCCTCGAACAGCTGATCGCCTTCCAGACGGTCAGCCGCGACAGCAATCTCGACCTGATCGACGCCGCCGAGGCCTATCTGACCGGCCTCGGCGCGCGTTGCCGGCGCGCCTATGACGCGGCCGGCCGCAAGGCCAATCTGCTGGCGTCGTTCGGAGACGGGGAGGGCGGCATCGTCTTCTCCGGCCACACCGACGTGGTGCCGGTCGACGGCCAGGACTGGGCGACCGATCCTTTCGTCATGACCCTCGACGGCGGCCGGGCCTATGGCCGCGGCGTCGCCGACATGAAGGGCTTCATCGCTGTGGCGCTGGCCGCCGCACCGGCCATGGCGGCCAGCGGTCGACCGTTCCACATCGCCCTGTCCTATGACGAGGAAGTCGGGTGCCTGGGCGCGCCGACCCTGGTCGCTGATCTGGTCGCGGCGGGCCTGAAGCCCTCGGGCTGCGTCATCGGCGAGCCGACCGGCATGCGCCCGATCGTCGGCCATAAGGGCGCGGCGGCCTATGCCGTCGAGGTGCGCGGCCTGGCCGTCCACTCGTCATTGGCTCCGCACGGGGTCAACGCCATCGCCTACGCCGCCCGTGTGCTGGAGCGCCTGCGCCAGATGGGCGAGGCCCTGAAGGCCGAAGAGCCGCGCGACGACGGCTATGACGTGCCGTATTCGACCATCAGTCCCGGCGTCATCACCGGCGGCGCGGCGACGAACATCGTGCCCGAGCACTGCGCTTTCCGCTTCGACCTGCGCCATCTGCCCGTCACTCGGCCCGAGATCCTGGTCGACGAGCTGGGCCGCTGGTGTCGCGACACCCTGGAGCCCGAGATGCGCGAGACCTCGGCCCAGCCGGGGATCGCGATCCGGCGACTGGGCGTGGTCCCTGCCTTCCAGGCCGACCGCGGCGATCCGTTCATCCGCCGCGTCGAGCGGGCCTGCGCCAGCAACGGCGCGCCGGCCTATGTCGCGTTCGGCACCGAGGCGGGGATCTTCCAGGCGGCCGGCGTGCCGACCATCGTCTGTGGGCCCGGCCATATCGAGCAGGCTCACAAGCCGGACGAGTTCGTCGATCTGGCCCAGCTGACGCTTTGCGAGGCTTTCGTCGCCCACTTGATCGGCGCCGAGAAAAATACCGGCGCCTGAGGCCCAAAAAAGCTCTGGCGCTCGATAATTAACGAGTTAAGTTGTTTTTCGAAGCGGTCGTCGGGGGCCGCCACAGGGGGAGTATCAGAGTATGGCCGTCACCGGAGGGCAAGCGCTCGTCGAGCAGCTGAAGCGCGAAGGCGTCGAAGTGATTTTCGGCATCCCCGGCGTGCAACTGGATTGGGCGGTGGACGCGTTGTGCGACGCCGCCGAGGACATCGACTTCATCGTTCCGCGCCACGAACAGGCGACCTCGTACATGGCCGACGGCTATGCGCGGGCCACCGGCAAGGAGGGCGTCTGCATGATGGTCCCCGGGCCGGGCATGCTGAACGCCCTGGCGGGCCTGTCGACGGCCCTGGCCTGCAACTCGCGCGTCCTGTTCATCAGCGGCCAGATCCCGTCGGCGACGATCGGCAAGGGTCACGGCATGCTGCACGAGATCCCCGACCAGACCGGCATCCTGAAGTCGCTGACCAAGTGGAGCGGCATCGCCCTGAAGCCCGAAGAGGTTCCGGCCCTGGTGCACGAGGCCTTTGTCCAGCTGCGCTCGGGCCGTCCGCGCCCGGTGGCCATCGAGGTGCCGCCGGACGTGCTGCAGGCGACGATGGACGCCGTGGCCTATTTCGACGCCGCGCCCTATGCGCCGGACGCGGTCGACGCCGCCCTGGTCGCCAAGGCCGCCGAGCTGCTGGCCGGCGCCCGCTTCCCGGTGATCTGCGCCGGTGGCGGCGTGGGCGCGGCCGATGCGGGCGAGGCCCTGCGTGAACTGGCTGAGGCGCTCCAGGCCCCGATCGTGATGACTGAAGGCGCGCGCGGCGCCGTGGCGGCCGACCACGACCTGGCCCTGACCACCCTGGGCGGCCGCTGCGTGCTGCCGCATGCCGATGTCGTGCTGGTGGCCGGCTCGCGCTTCCTGAACGCCCTGGCCCAGCCGACCCATGCGGCCGAAGGCTGCCAGTACATCTATCTGAACATCGACGAGGCCGCCCTGGGCGCGCCGCGCAAGGCAGGGATCGCGCTGAAGGGCGACGTCACCCTTGGCTTGGAGGCGATCAAGGCCGCGCTGCCGGTCCAGTCGCGCGCCTCGCGCGCCGCCGAGGTCGCTCAGGTCAAGGCCTGGGAGGCCGGGCAGTTCGACGAGATCAAGCCGCAGGCCGACTATCTGGCCGTGCTGCGCGACCACATCGGCGACAAGGGCGTGCTGGTCGGCGAGCTGACCCAGGTCGGCTACTTCGCCAGCGTCGCCTATCCGGTCCGCGCGCCGCGCACCTATCTGACGCCGGGCTATCAGGGCACCCTGGGCTATGGCTTCCCGACGGCGCTGGGCGTGGCGGTCGGTAATCCCGACGAGCGCACCGTCTCGATCACCGGCGACGGCGGCTTCGGCTGGGGCCTGAACGATCTGGCGACCGCCGCCAAGTACGGCCTGAACCTGACCACCGTGGTGTTCGCCGACAACCGCTTCGGCAACGTCCAGCGCATCCAGCGCCGCACGTTCGGCCGCGAGTTCGCCGTTGAGCTGCACAATCCCGACTTCGACCTGCTGGCCAAGGCGTTCGGCGTCCGCGCCGCGCGGGTCAGTGATCCGCAGGGCCTGGCCAAGGCGCTGGAAGAGGCCAAGGCCGCCGGCGGTCCGGCGCTGATCGAGGTGCAGGTGTCTGAGATGCCCAGCCCGTGGGCTCTGATCCACCCGTTCGTGCCGCCGGCCTCGCCGCCGCCGGCCAATCCGCTCGGCGATCCCAAGGCCATCTGATAATGAGCACCGACGTCAAACCCGCCTCCGGATCGGCCCGCTGGTATCCCTGGTACGTCACGGGCGTCCTGATGGTCGCCTATGTGCTGTCGTTCCTGGATCGCCAGATCCTTTATCTGATGGTTGAGCCGATCAAGGCCGACCTGAAGATCAGCGACTTCCAGTTCTCGCTGCTGACCGGCGGCGCCTTCGGGATCTTCTACACCCTGATGGGCCTGCCGATCGGCTGGCTGGCCGACCGCTACAATCGCAAGACCCTGATCGCCGCCGGCATCGCCGCCTGGAGCGTGATGACCGCCTTCTGCGGCCTGTCGCGCAGCTATATCGAGCTGTTCCTGGCTCGGGTGGGCGTCGGGGTGGGGGAGGCGACCCTGTCGCCCTCGGCCTATTCGATGCTGTCGGACTCGTTCGACAAGGCCCGCCTGCCCAAGGCGATGAGCTTCTATACCTTCGGCATCTTCATCGGCTCGGGCCTGGCCATGATCATCGGCGGCCAGGTCATCGCCGCGGTCGCCCAGACGCCCGACATCGTGCTGCCGATCTTCGGCGCGATGCGCTCGTGGCACATGGTGTTCATCATCGTCGGCCTGCCGGGCCTGCTGGTCAGCCTGTGGATGCTGACCCTGAAGGAGCCGGCCCGCACCGGCGTCGTCGCCAAGAAGGCCAAGGGTTCGTTCCCGTTCTCGGAAGTCCTGACCTTCATCCGCAGCCACCCGCTGATGTCGGTGTCGCTGTTCCTGGGTTCGGCCTTCTTCTCGGTGCTGGCCTATGCCGACAGCTGGTACCCGGAGCTGTTCATCCGCCTGTGGGGCTGGGACGTCGGGGCCAGTGGCCGGATCAACGGCGCCTCGTCGCTGATCGGCGGCCCGCTAGGCCTGCTGTTCGCCGGCTGGTGCTCCAGCCGCTGGCTGGCCCAGGGCAAGACCGACGCCTGCCTGCGCCTCACCGCCCTGGCGGCGGTGGGCATCACCATCCCGGCCGTCGCCCTGCCGCTGATGCCGAACGCCCAGGCCATGGCCGTCATGCTGTTTCCGTTCAAGTTCTTCATCGGCTTCACGCCGGTGCTGATCCCCTCGGCCCTGCAGATGGTCGCGCCCAATCACCTGCGCGCCCAACTCGGCGCCGTCTTCCTGTTCACCACCGGCATCATCGGCATCAGCATGGGTCCGATCCTGCCGGCCTTCCTCAGCGACTTCGTGTTCCAGGGGCCCCGCGCGCTACCGCACGCCCTGGCCTCGGCCGCGGTGGTCATCGGACCGCTGACCTTCGCCCTGCTGTGGGTGGGCCTGCGCCAGTACCGAGACCGCTTCGAACAAGCCGCCGCTGAAACCACCGCCGCCTAGCGTCCGCGAAAAGGACAACGACAATGCGCATCAACTTCGCCGCCGCCGCTCTCTGTCTCCTGATGGCCTCGGCCGCGCCGGCCGCTCTGGCCCAGGACGCCGCCAAGGCTCCGCCGAAGGGTCCCGCCGCCCTGGACCCGATGTCGGGCCGCGCCACCTCCGAGGAGCTGTCCAGCGTCACGCGCCACAGCACCGTGATCAACGGCGCCAAGATCGCCTACACGGCCACGGCCGGCACGCTGACGATCCAGAGCCATGACGGCGATCCCAACGCCAGCATGTTCTATGTCGCCTATGTCGCCGACCGTCCGGCTGGCGCTCCGCCGCGCCCGGTGACCTTCCTGTTCAACGGCGGTCCGGGCTCGGCCAGCCACTGGCTGAACATCGGCGGTATCGGTCCCGTCCAGGCGGTGGTCCATGCGCCCAAGGCCACCGGCCCCGCGCCCTACGTCCTGCAGAACAGCCACGGCAGCATCCTCGACAAGAGCGACCTAGTCTTCGTCGACGCCGTCGGCACCGGCTATTCGCGCCCGATCGGCGACACCCCGGCCAAGACCTTCTGGGGCACCGAGCAGGACATGGACAGCTTCGCGCGGTTCATCACCCGCTACGTGACTGTCAACGAGCGCTGGGGTTCGCCCAAGTACCTGTTCGGCGAGTCGTACGGCACCACCCGCGCCGCCGGCCTGGTCTATCGCCTGCAGAACCAGGGCATGCAGTTCAACGGCGTCGTGCTGCTGTCGCTGGTCGTCAACGGCGACGGCGGTCAGGACAACGACTACGCCGTCCTGGTCCCGACCTATGCGGCGACCGCCTGGTACCATAACCGCCTGCAGAACCGTCCCGCCGACCTCAAGGCCTACATGGCCGAGGTGCGCGAGTTCGCCCGCGGGCCCTACACTCTGGCCCTGGGCCGCGGCCACGCCCTGCCGCTGGAGGAAAAGCGCAAGGTCGCCGAGCAGCTGTCGGCCTATGTCGGCCTGCCGGTCGACTATCTGATGAGCCGCAACCTGCGGGTCGATCTGGAGTCCTATCGCCGCGAGCTGCTGCGCGCCGACGCCAAGATCACCGGCCGCTTCGACGCCCGCTTCACCGCGCCCCACGCCTATGGCGCGATGAGCGGCAGCTTCGATCCGGCAACCGACGACCCGGCGACCGCCGGCGTTTCCAGCGCCTATCTGTCGACCTATCGCGACTATCTGAGCCGCGATCTGAAGTGGCGCTCGCCGATGAACTTCCGGTCGCTGAACAACATGGAAGTCTCGAGCGCGTGGGATAACCATCACCGCGCGCCGGGCAACAAGATGCTGGACTCGCCCAACGTGGCGCTCGACCTCGCGGCGGCCATGCGCAGCAATCCGCAGCTGCAGGTCCTGGCCATGAGCGGCTATTACGACATGTCGACGCCGTTCTTCTCCGGTGAATACGGCATGGATCACATGCTGCTGGAGCCGTCGCTGATCGGCAACGTGGACTACAAGATCTACGAGACCGGCCACATGGCCTTCAACGACAAGCTGGCGCTTGAGAAGATGAAGCGCGACCTGGACGCCTTCTACGATCGCTCGTCCAAGCCGTCGCAGCCTCAGTAGTCGATGCGGCGGCGACCGGGCCCCGGTCCGGTCGGCGCGTGCGTCTCAAGTATTGCCGAGTAAGTCGAAGTGTAGGCGCCGCCCCGGGCTTTTCCGCCCGTGGGCGCGTTTTTGCGTCTGGCGCGGGCGAGGGGAAACGAGCCGTCGATACCCAAAACGCCACTCGGCGAACAGGCAAGCCTAAAAATCAAACAGAACGATAAGGGCCTGTAATCATGAAGTTTTCGCACGATTTGTGGCGTGTCTGAATGGCTGCTCGCTCCTTTTTTCATCATGTCAGGAAAAACAAATTAACTTGACAAATTTCTGTCGGCGCAAAACACATAACATGTGAAATAAATAGCGCGTCCCCGGGAAACACCCTTCCTGGAATGGCCGGCCCAAGAACAAGGGGGAATAAAATGCGTCCGAGTCTCAAACTCATTCTGTTGGCGTCGTCGATCGTCACGCCCGCCTTCGCGCAGAGCGCCGCTCAGCCGGAATCGGCGATCGAGGAAATCATCGTCACGGCGACCCGCCAGGCGACGTCGATCAACCGCACGCCGCTCAGCATCACCGCCGTCACCCAAGAGAGCCTGGACCGCCAGGGCATCGAAGACGCCGCCGACCTGGCGCGCAGCGTGCCCGGCCTGTCGGTCAGCAATGTCGGCTCCAATAGCGCCGTTCAGACCATCTCGATCCGCGGCGTCGTGCCCCAGGCCGGCGCGGCCACCACCGGCGTCTATCTGGACGACAGCCCGCTGACCAAGCGCGGCGGCCCTGCCGGCAGCGGCACGCCCATCCCGCTGTTGTTCGACCTGGAGCGCGTCGAAGTGCTGCGCGGTCCGCAGGGCACGCTGTACGGCGGCGGCTCGCAGGGCGGCACGGTCCGCTTCATCACCCCCAAGCCCAGCCTGACGACGATGTCGGGCCACGCCCGCACCAATGTCTCCAAGACCAAGTCGGGCGACTGGAACTATGACGGCGGCATCGCCATGGGCGGCCCGATCATCGAGGACAAGCTGGGCTTCCGCGCCAGCGTCATCGGCCGTCACACCGGCGGCTATATCGACTATGTCGATCGCCTGAGCGGCAAGACCTTCAAGAAGGACGCCAACTCGTCCGACGCCGCGGCCGCCCGCATCTCGTTCCTGCTGCAGGCCAACGACAAGCTGACGATCAATCCGTCGCTGTACTGGTCGATGCAGAAGACCCGCCAGGACGACTACTACTGGCGCAATGTGGCGCAGCACACGGCGCCGGCCCGTCCGAACAATCCGGCCACGACCTACGGTCCCTACAACTACTACGGCAAGGGCAACTATAACTCGGGCGACGTCTGCAACGTCGGCGATAACTTCGCGGGCCAGTTCGGCAACTGCATGCCCAATGTCGGGGTGCGCAACGAGCTGCTCCTGCCGTCGGTTTCGGCCGAATACGCGTTCGAGCACATGACCGTGCTGGGCGTCCTGACCTATGTGAAGGACAACAGCCGCGGCAACATGAACTTCTCCTACCAAGAGCCGCAGAACCACCAGGGCGGCTATCCGTTCATCGCCAAGCTGCCGATCTACGAGTCCTATCCCTGGTACGACAACAAGCGCGACGGCTTCACCGGCGAACTGCGCTTCTCCTCGGCCAATCCGGACTCGCGTCTCAGCTGGGTGGCGGGCGTCTACTACAGCGACATCACCATCAAGGCCCTGACCGAGTACCGCGCCAACGTCGCCGACCTGACCCAGGCCATCTATGGCCTGCCGCCGGAAGGCATCTTCGGCGTGCCTCTGCTGCCGGGTAACCTCGAATACTACCGCGACCACGACATGACCGACAACGAAGTGGCCGCCTATGGCGAGGCCACCTTCAGCGTCACAGACAAGTTCAAGCTGATCGGCGGCCTGCGTCTGTCGCGCACCGATCTGGACTACTCGCAGCTGACCGCCGGCCCGATCGCCGGCATCAGCACGCCGACCGTCGCCAACGGCGGCGTGATCCTGGGCCAGATCGCCGAAAAGCAGGTCTCGCCCAAGATCGGCTTCCAGTACTTCTACGACGGCTCGAACTCGATCTTCGGCACCATCTCCAGCGGCTATCGCGTCGGCGGCGTCAACCAGCGTCCGCCCGTGCGCTGCGCCACGGACCTGGCCTCGCTGGGCATCACCGGCACGCCGGACACCTATGACAGCGACACGGTCTGGAACTACGAGCTGGGCGCCAAGGTCAATCTCTTCGGGGCCCAGATCAACGGCAGCGTCTATCGCCTGGAATGGGATCAGACCCAGACCAACTACGGCCTGCCGACCTGCGGCTTCACCTATACGGTCAACGCCGGTAAGGCGATCAGCCAGGGCGTCGACCTGGATATCAAGGCTAACCTGGGCGCCGGTTTCACCGTCAACGCGGCCATCGGCTACAGCGACGCCGAATATGTCGAGGGCGTCGTCGGCCCGGCCCCGAACAACACGGTCTATCTGAAGAAGGGCGACCCGCTGCCGGTGCCGGACTGGAAGCTGGCCCTGGGCCTGCAGTACGCCTTCAGCCTGGGCGGCCGCGACGGCTACATCCGCGCCGACTACCAGTACGCCTCGTCCTACTGGAGCGGTGTGACCTTTGGCTCGGCCGGCTATTCCGCCCGACGTCAACGGCCAGCGTGAGGCGACCCACTTCGTCACCGCACGCGCCGGCCTGGACCTGACCGACAAGGTCGAACTGGCGCTGTTTGCGGACAACCTGTTCAATTCGCAGGACGTCCTGGCGGTGCACAACTCCAACGGCCGCTCGGGCTGCGTGGCGACTTCTGGCCCTTCGTGCTCGGTCTACCGCCAGTTCAACCCGGTCTATCGCGAGGTCACGTTCCGGCCGCGCACGGTCGGGGTCTCGGCCAGCTACCGCTTCTAAGCGGATCTTCCGCGGGCCCGGCCACTGGTCGGGCCCGCTTCTTTTTCAAAGTCATATCGGGAGCCGAGATGGACCGCCCGCATCGCCGTCTGCGCCTCGGCGCGGCCCTGGCTGCTCTGACCTTGGCCGCTGCGCCGGCCGCCTTCGCTCAAATTCCCTCCGCCAAATTTGCGGCTATGGACGTCTTCAAGCTGGAGAGCGCGCACGATCCGCAGCTCTCGCCGGACGGGGCGCAGATCGCCTATGTCCGCCGCGCGGCCGACGTCATGACCGACCGCTATCGCTCGTCGATCTGGGTGATCGACGCCAAGACCGGCGAGCAGCGGGCCCTGGTCGCCGGCGCCGCCTCGGCCTCGGCCCCACGCTGGTCGCCCGACGGCCAGCGGCTGCTCTACAGCGCCGGACCCGAGCTGCGCGTGCTCGACCTGGCCACCCGCGCCGACTGGTCGCTGGGCAAGCTGGGCGGCGGCGCGCGCGGCGCGATCTGGTCGCCCGACGGCGCCAGCATCGCCTATCTGCGCTTCGTCGACGCCAAGCCGCCCAGCTTCGCGACCCCGCCGGCCCCGCCGCCGGGCGCCGAGTGGGGGCCGCCGGCCAAGATCTATGACCGGCTGGACGTCCACGCCGATGGCGCGGGGTTCCTGAAGCCCGGCGCGACCCAGGTCTTCGTCCTGCCCGTCGAGGGCGGGACCGAACGCCAGGTCACCCAAGGGGCCGTCAGCTACGGCGACATCGCCTGGCTGGGGCAGGGGGCTCTGGTCGCCAGCGCCAACGCCAATCCCGACGCCGATCTGGATCCGCGCGAGAGTGATCTCTTCCGCATCGATCTCGCCAGCGGCGAGGCTGTGGCCCTGACCACGCGCAAGGGGCCCGACGCCCAGCCGGCCGTGTCGCCGGACGGCCGCCGCATCGCCTATGTCGGCTATGACGACCGCAAGGTTTCGTGGCAGACCAACCAGCTCTACGTGATGAACGCCGACGGCTCGGGCGCGCGCAGCCTGACCGCCGGGCTGGACCGCTCGCTGTCCTCGCCCACCTTCACGCCTGACGGCGCGGCGATCCTGGCCACGGCGATGTCGGAGGGCCGCATCGAACTGCTGCGGATCACGCTGGACGGCAAGATCACCACCCTGGCCAGCGACCTCAACGAAGGCGCGGGCGGCCGGCCCTATGTCGGCGGCTCCTACAGCCTGGCCAGGCGCAAGGACGGCGGCCTGTCGATCGCCTACACGCAGGGCCGCCCCGATCGGCCGTCCGACATCGCCCTGATGACCTCGGGCGCGGCGGCCAAGCGGCTGACCGACCTGAACCAGGACGCCCTGGGCGGGGTGGCCATGGGCCAGGTCCGCAAGTTGCCGGTGAAGAGCAGCGCCGACGGCCGGGCGATCGACGCCTGGATGCTGCTGCCGCCCGACTACCAGCCCGGCAAGCGCTATCCGACCATCCTGGAGATCCACGGCGGGCCGGCGATCATGTACGGCCCGACCTTCGCCGCCGAGCTGCAGCGCTTCGCCGCCGAGGGCTTCGTGGTGCTGTTCGCCAACCAGCGCGGCTCGCTGGGCTATGGCGAGGCTTTCGCCCTGACCATCGACCGCACCTATCCCGGCAAGGATGACCTGGCCGACCTGATGAGCGTGGTCGACGCCGCCGTGGCGGTCGAGGTCGCCGATCCCCAGCGCCTGTTCGTCACCGGCGGTTCAGCCGGCGGGGCGATGACGGCCTGGATCGTCGGCAACACCGATCGCTTCGCCGCCGCCGTGGTGGTCAATCCGGTGATCAACTGGGTCAGCACCATGCTGGCCGGCGACACCGCCGCCCATGTCGCCCGCCACCAGATCCGCGCCATGCCGTGGGACGACCTCGAGCTCTTCTGGAAGCTGTCGCCGCTGTCGCGCGCCGGCCACGTCAAGACGCCCACCATGGTCATGGTCGGCGAGGAGGACTGGCGCACGCCGCCGGCCGAGGCCGAGCAATTCTACACCGCCCTGAAGCTGCGCGGCGTCGACAGCGCCCTGGCCCGCATCCCGGGCTCGGGCCACAACATCGGCGCGAGGCCCACCCAGTTCATCGCCAAGACCGACAACATCATCGGCTGGTTCCGCGCCCACGATCCGGCGCGCACCCAGCAAGGAGCCGCCAAGCCATGACCCGCCGTAAGTTCCGTCTGGCTGCTGTCGCGGCCAGCGTCCTGGCCCTGTCGACCGCCGCTCAGGCCGCCGACGCCCCGCCGGCCAAGCCGCCCGCCGCGGCTTCGACCAGCGCCGCCGGTCCTGTCAGTGTCACACGCGGCGCCGTGACCATCGAGGGCAAGAAGGTCGCCTACACCGCCAAGGCCGGCCGCCTGACCCTGACCAGCGGCGACAACACGCCCGCGGCTTACATGTTCTACGTCGCCTATGTCGCCGACCGCGCGCCGGGCGCGCCCGAACGGCCGGTGACCTTCGTCTATAACGGCGGCCCGGGCTCCTCGACGGTGTGGCTGCACATGGGCGGCCTGTCGCCGGTCTATGCCCGCACCGACAGCCCGGCCCCGACCCGGCCGTCGGGCAACCCGCTCGTCGAGAACGACCAGTCGATCCTGGACCGCACCGACCTCGTGTTCCTGGACGCCATCGGCACCGGCTATTCGCGCCTGGCCTCGCCCGACATGGCCAAGGAATTCTACGGCATCGACAAGGACGCCGCCGCGTTCGCCCAGGCGATCAAGCGCTATGTCGGCGAGAATGGCCGCTGGGATGCGCCCAAGTACGTGCTGGGCGAGTCCTATGGATCCCCGCGCTCGGCGGTGCTCGCCCACAAGCTGGCGGCGTCGAACATCAACCTGAACGGCGTCGTGCTGATGTCGTCGATCCTGAACTTTGGCCAGCACGCCTCGGGCCTGGACCGCGAGCCGGTCAACCTGATCCCGACCTATGCCGCCTCGGCCTGGTACCACCAGCGCGTGCCGCGCGGCGAAGGGCTGGAGGCCCACGTCCAGCAGGCCCGCGAATTCGCCCTCGGCCCTTATGCGGCGGCGCTATCCAAGGGCCACAAGCTGCCGGCTCCCGAGCGTGCGGCGGTCGCCCAGCGGCTGGAGGCCCTGACCGGCGTCTCGGCTCAATACTGGGACCGCGCCAACCTGCGGGTGCTGTCGCCGCGCTTCACCGCCGAGCTGCTGCGCGACCAGGGCAAGATCCTGGGCTCGTCCGACACCCGCTTCACTGGTACGCCGGCCGACGGGGTGCAGGAGCGAGCGGGGGCCGACCCGGCCGGCGGCATCGGCGCGGCCTATGTCTCCGGCTTCAACCGTCACGTGGCCGGGACGCTGAAATATGCGCCGGAGATGGACTACATCGTCGTTGACGGGGCGATGATGGACCGCTGGACCTGGAGCCACCAGCCGCCCGGCGGCGCGCCGTTCCAGTATTCGGGGGCCAACACCACCGTCGACCTAGCCGTGGCCATGCGCGCCAACCCGCATCTGAAGGTGCTGTCGCTGAGCGGCTATTACGACCTGACCACGCCGTTCTTCGCCACCGAGTGGGACCTGGCGCACATGAACCTGCCGCCGGCCCTGGCGGCCAACATCACCGAGCGCTACCTGCCCGGCGGCCACATGCCCTATCTGGACCAGCCGGGCCTTGTGGCCATGCGCCGCGAGCTGGTCAGCTTCTACGACCAGGCGGCCGCCCGATGATCGCGCGCGCCGTCAGCCTTGTCGCCCTGGCGCTGGTCGCCTTCGGCGGCGCCAACGCGGCCGAGCGGACCTATGTCCATGCCGGCAAGCTGCTGGCCGATCCGGCCACGGGAAAGGTCGCCAGCAACCAGACCCTGGTCGTCGAGGACGGTCGCGTGGTCGAGATCCGTGACGGCTTCGTGGGCGAGGGCAGGGTGGTCGATCTGCGCCAGCGGTTCGTGCTGCCGGGCCTTATCGACAGCCACGTCCACCTGACCAACCAACCGGGACCCGACAGCCGCTACAACAAGTTCGCCCGCAGCGACTCCGCCGCCGCGATCCAGGGCGCGGCCAATGCGAAGAAGACGCTGGAGGCGGGCTTCACCACCGTGGCCGACCTGGGCGCGCCCAGCGACGCGATCGTGGCCCTGCGCAACGGCATCGCCTCGGGCCAGGTCAGCGGGCCGCGCATCGTGGCCTCGGCCGGAATGATCTCGCCGCACGGCGGTCATGGCGACGTCAACGGCGTCAAGTCTGACCTGATCCCGCACATGCGCTCGGGCGGGGTCTGCTCGGGTCCCGACGACTGCCGCCGCGCCGTGCGCGAGCGCATCCAGGCCGGCGCCGACATCATCAAGATCACCGCCACGGGCGGGGTGACCTCCGACGCCAATACCGGCTTGGGCCAGCACTTCTCGAAGGGCGAGCTGGAAGCCATCGTCGAGACGGCGCACTTCATGAACCGCACCGTCACCGGCCACGCCCATGGCACGGACGGCATCAACAGCTTCCTGGCGGCCGGCGGCGACAGCGTCGAGCACGGCACGTTCCAGAACGACGAGTCCGTGCGCCTGTTCGTGCAGACCAAGGCCTGGTTCATCCCCACCCTGCTGGTCGGCGACTATGTGGCGCGCCAGGCCGAGAAGGCTGATTCCGGCATGACCGACAACCAGCGGGCCAAGTCGCGCTCGTCCGGCCACGACATGAAGGCCATCGTCCGCCGCGCCCACAGGGCCGGGGTGCGCATCGCCTTCGGCACCGACACCGGGGTGTCGCCGCACGGCGAGAACGCCCGCGAGTTCGCCCTGCTGGTCCAGTCGGGCCTGACGCCGCTAGAGGCCATCCGCACCGCCACGGTCAACGCCGCCGAGCACTTCCGCCTGGACAAGGAGATCGGCCGCCTGTCGCCGGGCTTCGCAGCCGACTTGGTGGCCGTCGACGGCGATCCGCTGGCCGATGTCACGGTCCTGGAGCGGCCTGTTCTGGTGATGAAGGGCGGACTGGTCCTGACGCGCTAGCGGGGGCTTGAGGCCCCACCGGTTCAAACGAACGTCACACGAAGCCGCTAACGCGCCGGCTTTCGGATCTGGTGGCGACGGTGTCGGGCAAAGGCGAACATGAGGCTGAGACGGGGGCGGCGCGCCGACCTCTGAACTACTGGCTCGGCCGCTATGGCGTCGAGATCCGGACGGCCTTGACGCGCCGGTTCGGCCCCGACCAGGACGGCGTCGACGATGCGATCCAGAGCGCGCTCTTGAAGTTCTGCCGGCTGGACGATCGCGAGGCGATCGCCGATCCGCGCGCATTCCTGTTCGTCATGGCCCGCAACGCGCTGCGGGACTCGATCCGTCGCGCCAACAGCCAGAAACGCCGGTGGGCGGCCTTCTCGCAAGCGCCGTCTCTGACGCCGCCGGAATTGACCCCGGAAGAGGTTCTGATGCAGCAGGAGCAACAGCAGGCCCTGGAGCGGGCGCTCGAAAGCCTGTCGCCGGACGCCCGTGAGCTGTTGCGGATGAGCCGGATCGATGGACTGACCTATGCCGAGATCTCCCGCATGACCAACCGTTCCCCCGCCGACATCAGCCGAAAGATCGCCGCCGCCCTGGTCGAGCTGCGCACGCGTCTGCGGGCTGTCGGGGCGGAGGCGGCATGACGGCCCTCGAGACGGATATCGCCGAACAGGCCATGCAGTGGCTGGCCCTGAAGGCCGGCGGCGACTTCGACGCCAAGCAGCAGAAGACCCTGGACGCCTGGCTGGCGGCCTCTCCGGACCATGCGGCGGCCTATGCCGAAGGCGAGGCGCTGTGGGCGCAACTAGCCTGGTCGCCGTCGCTGAACGCCAGGAGCCTGGACCTGGCCGCCGCGCCGCCGATCGCGACGCCCGCCCGCCGGCAGAAGGCGAGGAGCGTTCCGCATTGGGCTGCCGTCGCCGCCTGCCTGGCCGTGGTCTGCCTGGCGCCGTTCGCGATCCAGCGCCTGACCGCGGGCCGGGCCCTGGCCACCGAGGTCGGTGAGATCCGCCACCTGGCCCTGGAGGACGGCTCGAGGGTCTCCCTGGCCGGCGCGACGCGGATGAAGACCCTGATCACCGATCGCGCGCGGACGGTGACCCTGGCCGAGGGCGACGCCTATTTCGACGTCGCCCACGACACCGCGCGGGTGTTCACGGTCAATCTGGAAGGCTTGAAGGCCGAGGCGGTCGGCACCGCCTTCGAAGTCCGCGCCACGCCGGCCGGACCGCAGGTTCTGGTGACCGAAGGCAAGGTGCGGATCAGCGCCCGCGGCGCGCGGGAGGTGCTGCTGGCCGGTCCGGGCGAGCGGGTGACCCTGGTGGGCCACGACCTGCGCCGCGCGCGTTTCGACCTGACCAGCGCGGCGGCGTGGCGGCGACAGCGGCTGGTCTTTGTCGACGCGCCGTTCTCCGACGTGGTTGTCGAGCTCAATCGCTACTACGCCCCGGGCGTGGTGGTCGAACGACCGGCGCTGGATGGGCGGCGGGTGACGGCCAGCTTCGCGGTCGATCAGATTCCCCAGGCCCTGGAGAGCATGACGCGGGAGATGGGCGCGCATCTGGAGCGGTCCCCGGGCAAGCCCGACGTGGTCGACTGAGCCCCGGCTTTTGAAGTTTTAGTGAAATCGTCGTCTCGGCTGGAAGGGGCGCGGGCGAGCGACGTCTAGGCGGTGTTTGAAGCTGTCGGGGCCACAGAGGCCACGGACGTCATCGTCTAGGGGATCGAGTTGACCAGCCACCGTATGGGCCTGCGGGCCGCTTTCTCGGCGTCCGCCGCCGTTCTCGTCCTGGCCTGCGCGGCGACGCCCGCGCTCGCCGCTCAAGCCTCGGCGCCACGCGCCGCCGTCGCCGCGACGCACCAGGTGCGGATCGAGGCCCAGTCGCTGGACCGCGCCGTCATCGCGCTGTCGGAGCAGACCAACACCGTGATCCTGGCGACCGAGGTGTCGCTGGAGCATCGCCGCGCCTCGACCCTGGTCGGCTCGATGACCGTGGCCCAGGCGCTGTCGCGTCTGCTGGAAGGCTCGAACCTGACCTATCGCCGCGACGCCAACGGCGTGTTCGTGATCATGCCGGGTGAGGTCCGCGCCGAGCCGGCGATGTTCGACGACGTCATCGTCACCGCCCGCTTCGACCCGCTGAGCCGCCTGCAGAAGAGCGCCACGGATGGCTTTCTGGGCCTGGATCGCTCGCTGCTGGAAACCCCGCGCGCCGCCTCGCGGGTCAGCGCCGACACCATCGCGCGCTATGGGATGCAGAACGTCGACGACCTGGTGACCGCCGTTCCCGGCGCCTTCACGGCCAGCTTTTTCGGCGTTCCCGGCAATCTGAATGTCCGCGGCACCCTGGCCGACACCTATTTCCAGGGCTTCAAGCGCATCGAGAACCGCGGCAGCGCCTCGTCCAACCTGGGCGCGGCGGCCTATGTGGAGGTGCTGCGCGGTCCGTCCTCGCCGATCTATGGTCCGGGCAAGGTCGGCGGCCTGCTGAACTTCATCCCGAAGTCGGCGCGCGGCGCCAATGCCCGCTATGCCGATGAACTGGGCGGCGGGGTGAACCTGACCGTCGGCTCGTACGGCCGCCGCAACGCTGCCGCCGACCTGGTCGTGCCGACCGGCGCCGGGGGCTTTGCGTTCTATGTCGAGCGCGAGGATTCCGACTCCTACTACCGCAACATCCACCCCAAGCACTGGAACCTGCAGGCCAGCTATGTGGGCGACTTCGGCGGCGGCTGGTCGACCGAGGTCAACCTGATGCGCTTCAAGGAGTCGGGCCGCATCCAGTCGCCGGGCTGGAACCGCGTAAGCCAGAACCTGATCGACAACGGCGTCTACATCACCGGCCGCGACACCGATCTGAAGGATCTCAACGGTTCGGGCATGATCGAGTACAGCGAGATCGACGCGGCGTTCGGCGCCTCGGGCGGCACCTCGAACATCCGTCAGATCATGGAATATGGCGGCCGCAACAACGCCAAGTTCGCGCTGGACGAGGGCGTCGGCACGACCAGGCTCAGCCGCCGCAACGTCATGGCCGACAGGGCCGACCACAACAACAGCGAGACCTTCACCGCTTATGGCGCGCTGAAGAAGGAGATGTCGAACGGTTCGGTGCTGACCCTCGCGGGCTTCGCCGACGAGTTCAACAACGAGCGCTTCAACAGCTTCGGCTTCGCGGCCGACTACTATGCCAAGGCCTATGAGGGTCGGCTGACCTACAAGTTCCCGACCCGGATCGGCGACCATGTCCGCGCCGACACCATCGTCGGAGCCGGCTATCGCGACCACAAGGCCAAGCAGTACGAGTCGTTCCTGTCGGGCTATATCGGCCTGAACCGCCGCGACCTGTCGTTCGGCTCCACGGCCGGCGACCGCATCGCCACGCCCCGCGTCGCCGCCAGCGGCCTGGAGATGTGGGACTCGCGTCATCACATGAACTGGAACAGCCGCTCGGTCTTCGGGATGAGCGACATCACGATCTTCGACCGGTTCAGCATCTTGGCCGGCCTGCGCTGGGACCGCTACGAGGTCAACGCCATCAACAAGGGCGAGACCGTCTTCGGGACCAAGAACCGCTGGGTGTCCAACAAGGACGACGCCATCACCTGGTCGCTCTCGGCGCGCTACGAGACGCCGTGGGGCCTGACGCCGTATGTCACCTACGCCAAGCCGCGCTCGCTGGAATCGACCCAGACCGGCGGCGTGTCGGTCGGCTCCGTGCAGAACCAGCTGTTCATCTCGCCCTCGGAGCTGAAGGAAGCAGGCGTCAAGTTCTCGCTGCTGAACGGCTCGCTGGTCGGCAGCGCGGCCTATTACGAGCAGTTCCGGCGTTCGACCGACGTGCTGGGCAATGTCAGCGGCAACACCTCGGAAGGCTTCGAGGTCGAGGCCCACTGGCTGGCGACCAGCAACCTCAGCTTCACCACGGCCCTGACCCTGCAGGAGACCAAGGTCGACGCGCCCGGCAAGGGCAAGGGGGAGTATCTGGAGCTGCGCCCCGAGCAGTTCGGCATTACCAACCCGGCCCTGGCCTATGGCGGCACCTTCGCCGTCAACAACGCCGGCTCGATCGCCGAACTGACCAACGGCTATGTCGTGCGCACCATGCCCGACACCGTGCTCAGCGTGTTCGGGACCTACACGACCGATCCGTTCCAGGTCATGGGGGGCGAGGCGACCGCGGGCGTCACGGCCGGCGCGACCTATGTGTCGGAGACCGGCGGCATCCTGAAGAGCAGCCTGCGCCTGCCGGAATACACTCTGGCGAGGCTGGCGGCCTTCGTGAAGGTCAAGGAGATGACCCTGTCGGTGAACGTCGACAACCTGTTCAACGAGACCTACTTCACGCCCGCCGCCGAAGTGTACAAGGAAGTCTCGGTCATGCCGGGCCTGCCGCGGATGTTCCGCGTCAACCTGGCCTATCGCTTCTGATGTCCTGGGCCCCGGCGAAGGACGCCGGGGCCTTTCTCCAAGGTTTGGCGGCTTTCATGACTGATCCCGTTCGTCCCTCGCGGCGTGGCTTGCTGGCCCTGTTCGGCGCCGGCGCGACCCTGTCGTCCACGCCGGTCCTGGCGCAGGACAAGCTGAGCACCGCCGTCTTCACCCACGGTGTGGCCTGCGGCGACCCCACGCCGAGCGGCCTGCTGCTCTGGACCCGCGCCGTCGGGGAGGGGGGCGAGATCCGCCTGGCCTGGGAGGTCGCGACGGACGAAGGCTTCGTCAAGATCATCCGATCGGGCGTCGCCACGACCGGTCCTGCTCGTGACTACACCTGCAAGGTCGAGGTCGAAGGCCTCAAGCCCGGCGCGACCTACCACTATCGCTTCCGCAGCGCCGACGCGGTGTCGCGCGTCGGTCGCGGCAGGACCTTGCCGGCCAAGGGCGTCAAGGCGGCGCGGCTGGCGGTGGTGTCGTGCTCGCACTACGGCTTCGGCTATTTCAACGCCTATCGCGCCATCGCCGACCTGACCTCGCCGATCGACGCCGTCGTGCACCTGGGCGACTACATCTACGAGTACGGCGTCGACGGCTATGGCGGCGCCGAGAGCAAGATCTTGGGCCGTCAGCACCAGCCGGCGCACGAGATCGTCACCCTGGCCGACTACCGTCAGCGCTTCGCCCAGTACCGCACCGACCCGGACCTGCAGGACCTGCATGCGCGAGCGGCCTTCATCACTATCTGGGACGACCACGAGACCGCCAACAATGCCTGGATGGGCGGCTCGCCGGCTCATGACGAGAAGACCGAAGGGGCCTGGGAAGCGCGCCGGGACGCCGCCATCCAGGCCTATTTCGAATGGCTGCCGATGCGCGATCCGCCCGCGGGCCAGCCGCGTCACGCCTTGAACCGCGTCTATGACTACGGCGACCTGGTTTCGCTGATCGTCATCGAGACCCGCCTGACCGGCCGCACCAAGGCCCCTAGCGCCTCGCGCGACATGATTCGCGACGCCGCGGGGCGTCCCGATCCTGTCCGCTTCGAGAAGGAGGTTCTGGATGCGCCCCAGCGCTCGATGATGGGGGCGAGGCAGGAGGCCTGGCTGGACCAGGCGCTGACGGCGTCGGTCAAGCGCGGCGCTGCGTGGCAGATGCTGGCCAACCAGGTCATCGTCGCCCGGATGCGCGCGCCCGACTTCATGTCGCTGCTGCCCAAGGACCTGCTGGACGACGCCCTGACCCGGCCCGGCGCCAAGCGCTGGCTGGAGAGCACGCGTCTGGGGCTGCCGATCAATCTGGACGCCTGGGACGGCTATTCCGCCGCGCGCCTGCGCCTTTACGACACCGTGCGCAAGACCAAGGCCAATCTGGCGGTCCTGACCGGCGACACGCACATGTTCTGGGGTAATCGCCTGCACGACCCGCGCGACGAGACCCCGGTGGGCGTGGAATTCGGTGTGGGCAGCATCACCTCGCCCGGCGGCTACGAGACCATCAGTCCCGACCCCCGCATCTATGCGGTGGCGGAGAAGGCGTTGGTCGATCGCAATCCGGACGTCCGCTTCGCCCACGCGCGCGACCACGGCTTCTTGCTGGTCGAGATCGGCCGTCAGGCCATCACCTGCGACTATTTCAAGGTGGCCAACATTGCGGTGCGCGGCGGGAGCGCCGAACGTTTCTGCCGGATCAGCGCGACGCGGGCAGGCGCGATGACGGTTACGCCGACAAGCGCCTAGCCCAGGCGGCCGCGGCGGAGCTTGGCGACGATCCGCGCGCCGTTGCGGTGGAAGGCGTCCGCGCCGAACTGGGTCAGGATCCGCTCGCGCGAGACCTGGCCCATCGCGGCCAGGCGCTCGGGAGCCTTCAACATGTCGGCGAGGGCGGACGCCAGCTCCCGGGAGTCGCTGGGCGGCACGACGACCCCGCTGATGGTGTCGGCGATGCTGTAGGGCATTTCGCCGACCGCGGTGGCGATGACCGGCAGGCCCGCCTGCATCGCCTCGTGCGCGGCGATGCACAGGCCTTCCCGCCGTGAGGGTTGGACATAGAGGTGCAGACCGGCCAGGAAGTCGCGCGGCCTGGGCTCGTAGCCCGTCAGAACGACATGGGTAAGGCCCGCCGCATCGATCGCCGCCTGCAGGGCCGATCGCTGCTGGCCCTGGCCGCCGATCGCCACCTCGAACGGGACGGGAGGCGAGAAGCCCTGGAGCTTCAGCCGGGCCAGCGCCTTGATCAGCAGGTCATAGCCCTTGGCCGGGTGCAGTCGGCCCAGGCTGCCGATCCGCACCGGCTGGCCGGGACGCCAGGGCGGAGCGACCGGGGCGGTGGGATCGGCCGAGAACAGGGGCCAGGTGGTCAGGCGATCGGGCGGGGCGCCCAGGCGACGCGCGGTGAGGGTGGTGACGGACTGAGAGTCGCCGATCCACAGGCGCGACAGGCGCTGGCCGGTGCGCAGCAGGAAGGCGTTCGACGGCTTGAGATAGGCGTTGTGCTGCCAGCTCACCACGGGAACGCTCCGATGCGCGCCGATCATCTGGCCCAGCACGGTGGCGCGGCTCAGCGAGGTCCAGATCACGTCCGGCGCGAAGCCTTCCATGGCCTTGTCCAGCCAGAGGAGCGCCGAGATATGGTCGCCCTCGGCGCCGTCGCGCACGTGAACCGTGACGCCGTCCCGCTGCAGGGCGGGCAGACCCAGTCCGTCGCGGCGCAGCAGGGCGAAGACCTCGACCGTGGCGCCCTCGATCTCCAGCACGCGAACCACGGCGGGAAGCGGTGCGCAGGCCCCGCCGCCCTCCATCGAATTGATCACATAGGCGATGCGCATGGTCGGTCTCAGGCGCTGGCGCGGCGCAGCGGCGCCTCGGCGTGGGAGAGGCCGGCGAACCGGGCGACGGCGGTGGCGGCGCGTTCGGAAGACGGCTGGTCGGTCAGGTCGAAGCTCTCGGCGAACATCGCCTCCTGCACCGGTCGCCAGACGCTCTCATGTCCGGCTTGGGCCTGGTGAAGCGCGGCTTCCAGCTGGTCTGGACCCTCGATGACCGGGCCGTTGCGCCAGTGCGCGAAACTGGGATCGCCCCGCCAGGACAGGCGGTGCGGATTGAGAAACACGCACGGCCTGGGGTTCAGCAGGAACTCGTAGATCTGGCTCGAGACGTCGCCCAGATAGATGTCGGCGCGGCGCGTATAGGCCATGGTCGTGGACGCACGGCTGCCCAGGTCGATGTGAACGTTCGGCGCACGCAGATAGCGTTCTTCGATGCGACCCGGGCGGTCGATCCGCAGCTTGTCGATGGTCACGACGAACGACCGCTCGAACAGCATGACGTGCGGCGCGAAGATCAGGTGGTAGTCGTCGTGCTCGACGAACCAGTCCAGCACCTGCCGGCCGATCTCGTACCAGGACGACAGGTGCGGCGAGAGGTGGGGATTGTAGAGCACGACCGGACGACCGTCCTCGATCAGCGGATGCACGTTTGCGCCTTGGCCGGCGACGTCGAACTTCGGATAGCCCACCATCGAGATCTTGCTGGGGGCGACCTGCGCCTCGGCGATCAACCGGTCGCGGATCTTGGGGCCGGAGACCAGCACATGGTCGAAATCGGCGCTGACCTTGTCGAAGCCGATCGCCCGGTCGCCCGCGCCGTGGCGGGTATGGACGATCTTCAGGTCCTTCAGGCCATGACGCGACTTGAGGATCAGGGAGGTCTTCTCGGCGACCACCAGCACGTCCAGCGACCGGAAGAAGTCGAGATTGTCGCTGTAGACCAGCAGCTTGGCGGCCGGCAGCAGGGCGTCCAGCGACGCGGCCAGGATCTTCGAGCCGACCGTGTTCAGCGCCAGTTCGACATGCTCGACGGACTGGCCGATCGCCGGGCCACCCAGGCGACGCACCTCGGCCGCAAGCCGCGGATTGGTGGTCGCCACGATGACCTCCGCATCTGCCCACTGCGCCAGCGCTATGGCGATGGGCAGGCTGTGAGCGACCTGGTGGATCTGATCGTGATTGAAGAGGAAGCCGATGCGCATGCGCCGACGACGTCGGCGCGGGCGGCGACCCACATCGATTTCTAGAAGCGCGCGCTCAGACGCATCCCGACCGTGCGCGGACGCAATGGCGTGATCTGACGATCCTGGGCCAGACGGAAGGGGTTGCCGAAGGTGAAGCTGTTGGCGGTGAGGTCGAACGGGTTGTCGACATAGGCGTCCAGCGTCCAGCGCGCGTTTTCCAGCGAGGCGCTCAGTCGCGCGGTCACGTAGTCGCCCATGGTGTGCTTGTTGTCGGCGTCGAAGGTCAGGTGGGAAGGCCCGACATAGGCCGCGCGGCCCTGCAGGCGCAGGGTCCAGTCGCCGACCAGCGGCCGGTGGTAGTCGGCGGCGAGGCTGAACGAGGTCTTGGGCACGCCGGGCAGGCCCGCGTCGATGCGGGCGTTGAAATGGTCGGCGAGGGCCGTGACTTCCGGCTCGTTGACGAGGCCAGCCGCTTTGAGGTCCAGCCGCTCGCTGGCGCGCCAGGCCGCCTCGACCTCCAGGCCGCGATTGGTGCCCGAGCCGACATTGACGGTGTAGAGCAGACCGTCAGGCAGGTACTGATCGCTCTGGATGGCTTCCCAGGTGGCGTAGAAGGCCGCGATCCGCACCTGCAGCCGGTCGTCGAGCCAGCGGGTCTTGGCGCCGAGTTCGTAGTTCCAGAGCTCGTCGGCGCCATAACGACGCTGCGGGGCGTCGGGGACATCATAGGGTTGGCCGATCTGGCCGCTGGTGTTGAAACCGCCCGGGCGATAGCCCTCGGCGGTCTGGGCGTACAGGGTCAGGTCCGGCGTCGGCGTGTAGCGCAGCATGAACTTCGGCGACAGGCCGGTGGCGTTGGCCGAACCCCGGAAAGGCCGGACCCCGGCGCCCTGCTCGACGGTCGAGCGCGTGTTGAGATTGAAGCGGAACAGGCGCAGGCCCATCCTGGCCGACAGCGCCTCGGTGAGGTTGTAGCTGGCCTCGCCATAGATCGCGGTTTCGTTGATCCGGTCGGTGCGCAGCTCGCCATAGAGCGCCGTTTCGGCGGTCGGCTGCCTCAGCAGTTCCGTCTCCAGGCTGGTCCTTCCTGACGAGGCGAAAGCACCGGCCAGCCAGTGGAAACGGCGCCCGGCCGGCGACGAGTAGGTGACCTCCGCCACGGTCAGATTGATCTCCTTGGACTCGTCGAAGGCGGCCAATCCTGCCGACGCGCCAAAGCGGGGAAGCGCCGAGGAGGCGTCGTAGCGGCTCTCGAAATGATGGTTCAGGCGAGCGGCGGAGGCGACGACCCGTCCCCATTCGCCTTCACCGGCGAGGGTCGCATAGACCTGGTTGAAGTCGTTGTCGTGCGGCTCGCGAATGCGGTTGTCGCGGGTGAACGGACCCAGGCGGCGCAAGCCATACTGGGTGTCGGCGGTGTCGATGGACTGGAAATTGAAGCCGGCGGCAGCCGTCCAGTTCGGGGTGACAGCCGCGCGCAAGGCCAGCCTCACACCATCGCGCCGGGAGACGTTGCTGTCGTCCGCGGCGAGGGTGGGATTGTCGATATAGCCGCTGAAGCGCTCGCGATAGATGACCCCCCGCAGTGCGACCCTTCCCGGGATCAGCGGCAGGTTGCCGACCGCTTCCAGCTCGTGGTTCAGGCCGCCGCGGCGCGTGGCGGACAGGCCCGCCAGCAGCGTTGCGGAATAGTCGTCGAGGTCGGGTTTGCGGGTCTGCAGGCGTACGACGCCGCCGATCGAGCCGCCGCCGTACAGCGTCCCCTGCGGCCCGCGCAGGATCTCGACCCGCTCGAGATCGGCCAGGCGCAAGTCGGGATCGGGCGCGTTGTAGGTGATCGGGACGTCGTCCAGATAAAGCGCCACGGTCGACTGGGTCTCGCCGGTGAACGCGCCGTCGGACAGGCCGCGCAGCAGGATCTTGTCGCGACCCGGACCCAGGTTGGTGACCACCATGCCGGCCACCTGGCCCGTCAGGTCGGCCAGGCCCACCGAACGGGTGCGCGCCAGGGCGGCGCCCGAGAAGGACGAGATCATGTACGGCGTGCGGCCCAGCAGCTCGGGGCTCTTGGGCGCGGTGATCACGACCTCGCCGAGCGCCAGCGGGGAAGGTGGGGGCGCCGGCGGCAAGGCGATCAGCTTCTGGAGCGAAAACCGCGGCTTGGGCTTGGCGGTGATCACCACCGTCAAGGCGTCGTGGATGGTGTAGTCGCAGCCGGACTTGGCCAGGATGCGTCGCAGGGCTTCGGACAGCGGCATGCGTCCGGACACCGCGTCGCTGCGCCCCTGGCAGGCGAACAGGTCGCCGCCCAACGAGACTTGGGTCTGCAGCGCCAGATCGATCAGTGCGGCGTGCACCGGCTTGGCCGGAACGTTCACCCGCACCTTTGCCGGGGCCGCACTGGCCGTCGACGGCGCCAGGGCGGCCGTCAGGCCGAGCGCCAGGGCGCCGGCATGCAGAGGGTGGACAGGACGCATGCGCGGATCAGTAGCTCGGCGCGCGAGCCTTGAGCACGATCTCCGTCCCGGTGTTCTCGGCCGTGACGGGAGCGAACAGTTCCAGGTGCCGCAGCATCGCTGCTTCCTTGTCGATCAACAGGACGCCGCTGACCTTGACCTGTATCGCGCCGGGATCAACCCGGATCGGCGTCGGGACGTAGCGATTGAGGTCGGCGACGACCTCGGACAGCGGGGCGTTCTCGTAGGTCAGGCGGCCCTTCTTCCAGGCGAAGGCCCGATCGGGCTGGACCTTGCGGACCGTCGAGCGGCTCTCGCCGACCCGATGCAGCAACTGGTCGCCATAGGTCAGCTGATGGACGTCGGCTTGACCGGCGTCCGAAACCCGCACGACGCCTCGCCGCACCGTCACGGCCAAGGTCTGGTCCGAGCGCAGGATGTTGAACTCGGTGCCCAGCACGCGCACGTCGCGATCGCCGGCCTGGACGGTGAAGGGGCGGCTTTCGTCGCGCGCCACGTCGAAGCTGGCTTCGCCGCGCGCCAGGACGACATCGCGCTGCTTGCGCGCCAGGCGGACTTCCAGCCGGGTGTCGCTGCTGAGGCTCAGGCGCGAGCCGTCCGCCAAGGTGATGTCGCGCACCTCGCCCTTGGCGGTGGTGAAGGTCTGGGTCTGGGGGGCGGTCAAGGTCGGCAGGACGGCCAGGGTGACGACCGCCGCCGCCGCCGTCAGGGCCGCGACGCCCCAGGTCCAGGCGGGCGGCCGGCGCGAAGGCTTGCGAAAGGGCACGACGGTCTGGGGCGCGGGCTCCGCAGCCGGAGTCTCGTCCGTCTCGTCGAGATCAAGCCAGGTCGCCTCGACCTCGTCATAGGCCAGGCGATGGCGTTCGTCGGCTTCGAGCCAGGCCTGGAAGGCCGTCCAGTCCTCGACCTCGGGTTCGCCCTGCAGTCGGATGAACCATTCGACAGCCGCCTCCCGATGGACCGGATCTAGGGCAGGGGTGGCGGTCATGGTTTCGTTGCGGCTCCGGTTGTGGCGGCGGCCGAAGGGGGCGCCTGGATCTCCGACGCCGCACGATGGGCGAGGCCACCTCGGTTGTGGGTCCGGTGGTGCGAAAATGCAACAATCATCGGCCGACCCGGATGACGAGATGCTTTAGGGCCAGGGCGATGTGCTTCTCGACGGCGCTGCGCGAAATGCCCATGCGTTCGGCGGCCTCGGCTTGGGACAGGCCGTCGAACTTGTGCAGCCGGAACGCGCGCTGGGTGGCCGGCGCCAGGGTCTCCAGGGCGGTCACCAGTTTCTGCAGGCGCTGGCGGGCGATCACCGCGCTCTCGGCGTCGGGGGCGTCGACGACGTCGATAACCCCGATGCTGGCCTGGTTGTTGCGCCGCCATTCGGCGTCGCGCGCGCCCGCCCGCCGCTTGGCGCGCAGTCGATCCAGCATCAGGTTCTGCGCCAGGCGGTACAGGAACGCTTCCGGCTTCAGGATCATCTCGTCCGCGGGCACGGCGCAGACCTTCAGATACAGTTCCTGAACGAGATCCTCGACGTCGGCCGAAGGTCCCAGGCGCGCCTGGAAGAACCGACGCATCTCCGCCGTGCGTTCCAGGTAGCTCTCCAGAAGCGGCGTCTCAGCGGCCAAGGCTGGGTCCTTCAGCGGGACGAATGCGGCGCCGCGATCGTGCGGACTGTAGGGAATCGGCATTGATTTAGCCCGGCCCCGTACAGGAGGCCAAGCCCCGCAGCTTATTCCCGCAGCGACGCCGGCCCGGCGTCCAGATAGGGGCGATACAGCGCCTGCGCCTTGGTGATGACGGTCGGGCCTTGCACGCCAGCGACCAGCAGGAGCGCGGCGACGAAGACCAGCCCGTCGAACGCTGGACCTACGCGCGGGGAGGGCGGCTGCGCGGCCGTCGCGCCGTAGGCCATCGCCAGACTGGCGAGCGCGCCGCCCAGCGCCATTCCGGCGACGACGTCCGAGGGCCAGTGCGCGCCGATATAGACGCGCGAGATCGCCGTCAGCAGTACGATCGCGGCGGCGCCCGTCCAGACTAGCGGACGCCAGGGGCGCGGAAGGCCGCGTCCGGCCATCCAGGCGAGGGTCAGGTAGAGCGCCGCCGCCGAGCTCGCGTGGCCGCTGGGGAAGCTGAAGGCGTCGACGCCGGAATAGAGAACCGAGGGGCGCGCGACGTGAAACGCGGCCTTGATGGCGGCCGTGGCCAGGGCGGCGCCGGCCATGACGCTGACCAGAGCGACGGCCCATCGCCAGCGTTGGCTCCACAGCAGATATGACGCGACGAGCACCGTGGCGGCTGTGCGCTGGCTGCCGTCGCCCAGCGCCGAGGCCGCGACCATGAGGCCGTCGAGAGACGGTGTCCGCAGGCTGAAGACCCAACGCGCCGCGACGATATCGGCTTGGCTCACCCACGGTCGACTGACGACGATGACGCCCAAGGCGAGGACGAAGATGACCAGCAGGCCGGCGGCGGTCAGACCGGCCAGCCGCCATTGGCCGGCCGCCTTCTCCGGCGCCAACTTCACGCGGCGCAGCAGCACGGCGCCGCCGATCAGCGCCGCTGTGAGCGCCAGAAGGATGAACGCCGAGCCGCCCCCGACGGCCTCGGCGGTGAGGCCCGCCAGCGCGCCCGGCAGGATGAAGGCCGGCGCCCACAGCAGCACCGACAGGATGTTGACGCGATGGAAGCGGCGCGGCTCCAGGCCAAAGCCTCCGGCGATCATCGGGACCATAGGGCGCATGACGGGCAGAAAGCGGCCGATCGCCACGCTGGCTGCGCCATGGCGGTGGAACAGGGCTTCGCCGGCGGCCAGCATCTTTGGGCGGGACTGGAAGACGCGAGCCTGATCCAGCCGGCCGGCATATTGCCGGCCGACTTCATAGGAGATCCATGTCCCCAGGACCGCGCCGACCGCGGCGGCGGCGAGGATCTGCGCCAGGGAGCCGCCGCTCATCGCCGTCGCCGCGCCCAGGCCCAGAAGCAGCGAGGTTCCGGGCACGAACAGCCCGATGAAGGGCAGGCTTTCCAGAAAGGCGACCGCAAAGGCGAAGGCCGGGGCCCAGGCGATATGTCGGCGAATGACGTCCCCGGCGAGGTCGAGATATGCGTTCACGGTGAGGGCGGCGCCTTGGCGATCGATGATCTTGGGTGGCGATCACGACGCCGCGTCGGCGGCTTGATGCGCGCGCGACGATGCCGCCCGCGACCTTCGCGCGCGATGTCGGCGGCTATACAAAACCCCAAGGTTCAGGGGGCTCAGATCTCGGCGAGCTGGGCCAGATAGGCGTTCAGGACATCGCGCTGCAACACCAGGAAGGCGAACTTGCCCTGGCGGCAGATGCGGATCAGCCCGGCCGTCTCGAGCTCCTTCATGTGGTGCGAGAAGGTGGCGGCGCTGACCGGCATATGGGCGGCGACCGCGCCGCAGGCCGTGGGCTCGCTGGCCGCGCCGATCTCCTTGAGGATCTGGCGGCGGCGCGGCTCGGCCAGGGCCTTGGCGATCAGGGTCACCTGGCGCTCGTCGAGCACGATCGGCGGGGCGTCTTCCATCGCTCTCATATGCGGTGGGCGACGCTCAGAAGCAAACGGGCAGCAGAAAGGGCGGGACCTTTCGACCCCGCCCTTCGGAAGTCTCTAGAGCCGAAACTAGTGTTTCAGCGCCAGCTTGATGTCACGCATCTGATCGTGGCCGGTCTTGACCGAGGCCCAGGCCTTTTCGATCACGGCGCGGGTCTGGGGCTCGACGTCGGTGTCCTGCAGGGCCTTCTCGTACTTGCCCTTGATGTAGTCCTCGCCGGACTCAACCTCGTTGACCACGGCTTCATCGCCCTTGGTCAGTGAGTCCTTGAGGTTGACGAAGGCGCGGTGGGCGGCGGCCAGGATGGTGCCGTCGTCCTTGGCCTCGCCGCCCAGACGGCGAACCTCGTCCTGCAGTTCCGAGGCGATCGAGCGGCGCTCTTGGGCGCGGCGGGTGAAGAGGTCCTTGTAGCGGGCGCTGTCGGCGTCCTTGGCGGCCTCTTCATAGCCGTCGGCGCTATCGATGGTGGTCTCGACCAGGCCGTTGACGAGCTTGATGTGGTCTTCGTTCGTATGCATGGGGCGACTCCACTTTGGAAGGTGAGCCGGGTCAACGCAGGGCGGGCGCTTAGGGTTCAGCCCGTAATCTTCGCGCCGACATGATCGATGCCGAGGACTTCGCAATGCAGGGCCTGGCGATGGCGTTCGGCGGCGCGGGCCTTCTGGTCGTCACTGCGCTGGTCGTGGCAGGCGGGGCAGGAGACGCCCTCGATATACAGCGGCGAGGCGCGATCCTGCGGACTGACCGGCATGCGACAGCCGCGGCACGAAGCGTGGGTCCCCTGGGTCAGACCATGACCGACCGCGACCCGCTCGTCGAACACGAAGCATTCGCCACGCCACAGGCTTTCGGGCTCTGGGACCTGCTCCAGATAGTCGAGAATGCCGCCCTGCAGGTGGAAGACGTCGGCGACGCCCTCGGCCTTGAGGAAGGCGGTCGACTTCTCGCAGCGGATGCCGCCGGTGCAGTACATGGCGACTTTCAGCGGGGCGGCGTCCGGGCCGCGTTCGGCCTCCACGCCCTGGCGCCAGTCGCGGAACCAGGTCGGGAAGTCCGAGAAACTGGCGGTCTTGGGATCGACGGCGCCTTCGAACTGGCCGACGGCGACTTCGTAGTCGTTGCGGGTGTCGATGACGAAGACGTCGGGATCGCTGATCAAGGCGTTCCAGTCGGCGGGCGCGACATAGGTCCCGGCGTCGGTCGGGTCCAGGTCCGGCTCGCCCAGGGTGACGATCTCTTTCTTGAGCCGGACCTTCATCCGGTAGAACGGCATCCGTTCGGCCCAGGCGGTCTTGGGCTTCAGATCGGCGCAGCCGGGGAGGGCGCGGATGTGGTCCAGCACCGTCTCGATGGCGGCGTCTTCGCCGGCGATGGTGCCGTTGATGCCTTCGGGAGCCAGCAGCAGGGTGCCCTTGACGCCGAGGCCGCAGCATAGGGCCGCCAGCGGGCCCTGAATGGCCGCCGGGTCGTCGAACCGCGTAAAGCGGTAAAGCGCGGCGACGCGGATATCAGGCGAGGCGGACATTGGCGTCGTGCTGGATGCGGGCGACCATCGATTTCAGGCCGTTGGAGCGCTGCGAAGACAGGGCTTCGGACAAACCGAGCTTGTCCAGCGCGGCCTTGGCGTCGAAGGCGGCGATGTCGGCCGGCGTGTTGCCCGAATAGAGCCGCAGCATGATGGCCACCAGGCCGCTGACGATGTGGGCGTCGCTGTCGCCGCGGAACTTCAGCGTGCCGTCTTCCTGCGGTTCGGTGACCAGCCACACCTGGCTGGCGCAGCCGCGCACCTTGTTGTCTTCCGAGCGCTCGGCGTCGGTCAGGGGCGCAAGATCCTTGCCCAGCTCGATCACGTAGCGATAGCGCTCTTCCCAGTCGCCCAGGAGCTCGAACTCGTCGGCGAGGTCGGTGAGGGCGGTGTCGATCGGGCTGGTCATGGGGCGCCAATTAGGGGGAGCGACCCCACAAGGCAAGCCAAGAGCCTGTCCGTTTCTGATGTCCATCAGAAACGGATAAAACAGGCTCGACCATCAAGGACTACCCGGCGGGCAGGATCAGTCGGGCCAGGAAGCCGGCGCCCAGGCTGGACGACAGCTTCAGCCGTCCGCCCATGGCGCGCGACAGCAGGTCGACGATCGGCAGGCCCAGGCCGACGCCTTCGCTGGTGCGGGTCAGGGCCGAGCCGGCCTGCTCGAACGGCTGCAGCAGACGGGGCAGTTCGGCGCTCTCGACGCCGGGGCCCTGGTCGCGGATCGAGATCTCGACCTCGTCGCCGATGCGGCTGGCGGCGACATGGACCACGCCGCCGGCCGGCGAGTGGGCGACGGCGTTCTGGATCAGGTTCGACAGCATGGTGCGCAGGCCGCGGCTGTCGGCGACGACCAGCGGCAAGTCGCCCTGGCCCAGGACATGGACGACGACCTCGCGACGGGCGATCTCGCCGCGCAGGGTGTCGAGCACGTCTTCCAGCGCCTCGTCCAGCGGCTCGGGCGTCATCTCGATGTCGGTGACGTGGCCTTCCAGGCGGGCGATCTCGACGATCTGATTGACCAGCTTCAGCAGCTTGAGGCCGCTGTCGTGCACGATCGTGGCGTATTCCCGGTACTGCTCGTTGCCCAGGGGGCCGTACAGTTCCTGGGACAGGATCTCGGAGAAGCCGATCACGGCGTTCAGCGGCGTGCGCAGCTCGTGGCTGACCATGCGCAGGAACGAGCGCTTGCGGTCGTCCAGAGCCAGGCGTCGACGTTCCTGCGCGGCCGCGCGGCGATCGGCCGGCGCTGGGGCTGCGAAAGGCGTGACGATGGACGGGTCTTTTTGGGACGCCGCTTCTGGCATGGTGAACTCCCGGACGTTCTGTCCGTACGACTCTAAGGTCGTGATCATGCCTGACGGCGCTTACGAATCCGTTTCCGTCCACAACAACCCGACATGGAAAGATCGCTTAACGATTGTGCGCGCTTGGCCGGACCCGGCGCCAGGCGTTAAGGTTTGAAGACAGCGGCGGTCCTGCCGCGCCTGAAGTCATTGGCCTTTGGAATTCGAGACGCTTCCAGACCCGATCAGACGCCCCGCTCGCGCGGCGGGGTTTGATCCTGCGCACGCGTGGCGCCTGGGCTGGCTGGCGGCGATCTGTCTGGCGGCGGCGGCGGCTCTGTTCGCCCAGAACCCCGGCGGCTGGCCGATCTGGGCGGCGCTGGGCGCGGGCGCGGTTCCGGCCCTGGTCTCCCTGCTGCTGCCCGGAGAGGACGAGCGCACCCAGTCGGTGCTGCTGGTGCTGTGGGCTGTGGGCGGCGCGCTGGCGGCGGTGCTGACCGGCGGCGTCTCGGGCGCCATGGCCGCCTGGTGTCTGGCCCCGGTCGCGGCAGCCTCGATCCTGGATCAGCCCAAGCGTTTGGCCGAGGGCGCGGCCCTGGCTCTGATCGGCGGCTGCGTGGCCGCCCTCAGCCAGCTTTCGGGCCTGGCCCCGCCGACCCCTGCGGGGGCGCTGGCCTTTGTCCTGGGCTTTCTCGCGCTCGTGACCACGGGCCTTGGTCTGGCCGCGGGCCTGCTGATCGGCCGTCGCCGCCAGGGTGCGCGCGACGATCGCTACGCCGCCGAGATCATCGGCCTGGAGACCTTGCTGGACGGCCTGCCGCACCTGGCCATCTCCATTCGCGGCCATGGCACGGTCACCGCCGTGCGCGGCGCGCCGCCGGCCGGGATCACGACGACCGACCTGGTCAATCGCGGCCTTGCCGGCGCGGCGGCGCCGAACGACCGCCAGCGGGTGACCGCGGCCATCGCTGCGGCCCATCGCGACGGCGCGGCCAGCCTGGCCTTCAATCCCGCGCTGGGTATCGAGCGCATCGTCGCCCTGGATCTGCAACGGGTCGGCCCCAATCAGCTGGTCGGTCTGCTGCGCGACGTCACGGTCGAACGCAATCGCGAAACCAGCCTGGACCAGGCCCGCGCCGACGCAGAGGCCCTGGCTGCAGGTCGCGCCCGCTTCCTGGCCAATATGAGCCACGAGCTGCGCACGCCGCTGAACGCCATCATGGGCTTCTCGGACATCATGCGCGGCCGGATGTTCGGCCCGCTGAGCGACCGCTACGGCGAGTATGCCGAGCTGATCCACGAAAGTGGCGGCCACCTTCTGGACCTGATCAACGACGTGCTGGACATGTCGAAGATCGAGGCCGAGCGCTTCGAGCTGCAGCGCGGCATCTTCGACGCCCGCGAGGCCGTGCAGGCGGCCATGCGCCTGCTGCGCGTCCAGGCCGACACGGCCAGCGTCCAGCTGCGCGGCGTGCTGCCCCCGGGCGAGCTGGAGGTCGACGCCGACCGCCGCGCCCTGAAGCAGATCGTCCTGAACCTCGTCTCCAACGCCCTGAAGTTCACCCCGCGCGGCGGCCAGGTGACCGTCACCGTGCATGGCTATGACGGCGTGCTGGAGATCGTCGTCGCCGACACCGGCGTCGGCATCAGTCCCGAGGACCTGGAACGCCTGGGCCGCCCCTACGAGCAGGCCGGCGGCGTCGAGCAGCGAGCGCGCGGCACGGGTCTGGGCCTGTCGCTTGTCCGCGCCTTCGCCAAGCTGCACGGCGGCGAGATGATCATCGAAAGCCGCCTGGGCGCGGGCACCACCGTCTCGGTGCGTATGCCCGTGCTGCTGCAGCCGGTGCGTCCGGCCGCGGCTCCGGAGCTGGCTGGCGACGCTGTGCCCGAAGAGATTTTCGCCGAGCAGGAGGTCGCCGATGCGCCATCCAATCTGGGCGACAACGTGATCGCCTTCGCTCCGCGCTAGTCCGGTCTAGCGCAGGAACGCCCGTCCGGCGGCGAAATCCCCGACCTCGATATAGGCCTTGCGAGTCTGCTCGAGGCCGCTGCCCGGCAGGGTGAATTCCACGGTCACCGCCTCGCGCGGATCCAGCTGCGCGATGGCGTCCGCCGCCGCCGTGGGAAAGCGGAAGGCCAGGCCGGTCTTGGCGTCCTTCGGCAGCAGCGAGGGCGGCGCCTCGTCCCGGCCTTCGGCGTTGAACACCAAGCTGGCGTTGCGCGGCGGCACCTTGGCGGCCAGGTTTCGGCCCGCGCCATTGGCGATGTAGGGACCTGAGGTGCGCCGAGTGTCGCGAACGATGATCCGCGCCGCATAGGGGCGCTGGCCGTTCGGGAAGGTCGAGACCGCCATCAGCGCCTTGGAGCTGCCGGCCAGGCCGAAGATCATGCGGTCGCCGCCGAAGTTGGCGGGTTGCGACAGGCGCCAGACAGGGATCAGCGCCGAGACCGGCCGGTCGGCGCGCCAGGACGCGACGTCGCCCGGATAGACCATGACCAGCAGCTTGGAATAGCCCTCGAAGCCTGTCCGGACACGCGCGGCGGCGGTGGTCAGGTCCTTGGCGTTGCAGGCCACGTTCGCCGCCTTGCTCCGCGCGCGCTGCTCCAGGGCGATGACCTGGTCCTGGCTGGCGCCGGCGCGCAGCGTCGCGCCGCGCGCCTGGGCTCGGGAGGCGTCCAGGGCTGCGGCCAGGTCGGACGAGAACAGCCGGCAGCGGCCGTCTGCCGCCGTCATCAGCGTGCGTTCGTAGAGCTGGTCGGCGGCGTTGGCGGCAAGTAGCGCGGTGGGGACGGCCATGGCGACCAGCCCGATCGACACCCCGATCCATCGCGCCCCGCGACCTTTCTGGTGCGTCATCAGCGGAAAATTCTCGTATGCTTCGAGACTTGAGGGGCGATCTGTACGCCTCGTGGGGTTTCGGTTCGGTTATCGCATGCAGCTTTCGACGGATATCTGGGTGGGCGCGTTGATCCGACGCGCCGAGCTGGGCGGCGCCTTCGCGACGGTTGCGCGCAAGGGCGATGCGCGGGCCGGGGTTGTGCTGGTCAAGGTGGTGGATCGTCGGGCCGGCGTGTCGCGGCTGTATAGCGAAGCGACCCGCGGCGACGGCGAGCGGTTCTGGATGCAACCGGTGCGATCCGATTTCGAGCCCGACCTGGACGCCTATGCCGAGCGCGCCGCCCGCATCGACCCGGACGTCTGGGTGGTCGAGATCGAGGACCGCGAGGGGCGCCATTTCCTGACGGAAGCCGTCGAGGCTGAGACCAAAACAGCGGACGGACTGTAGTCCGATCCCCGGCGACGCTTGCGGAGTGTCCCCAACAGGCCTTTCAAGCTGTGGAGAAGGCCGGTTCGGTCCGACGTTAACCGTGCTGCTAAACCTGAACTAAACCCCGTTTCGGGTACTTCTCTGGCGTCCGATCACCTGCGAAACCGCATCCGGAAGGTGCCATGCTTTTTCTGCTGAACGATGTCGTCCTGAACTTTGACGCGGCCGATATGGCGCCGCCGATGTCGGCCGACCGTTTCGCGAAGCTGTCGCTGAACTATGTGGGAGAGCTGGGCAAGGAGCTGTTCGCTCAGGAGCCGCTTCTGCACCACAAGGATCTCGATCGAGCGCACCGCCTGGCCGCCCTGATCATCGCCAAGGCGCCGGACGTCAACGCGGCCCTGTTCATCGCGCCGGGCCGTGGCTGTCGCGTCGAAGACGTTCAGGTGCGTTATGCGCAGCTGAACTTCGATGTCATGGGCGCGCTACTGCAACGCCAGAAGGCGGGCTCTTTGACCAACCTGGAAGCCGATCGTCAGGTCTGGCGGCGTCTGGCCGCCTGATCCTCAGATTGATCCTCAGACCAGGGTCATCAACCAGCTAATGGTCACCGCCAGGACGACGAGTCCGGCAAGCGTGACGCCAAAGCACAGAGCGCTGCCGGCGGGGTGTTGCCGGCCGTGAGCGCGATCGTGGTCGAGCAGGGCCATCTTTCGATATCCTCCATAAGCCCGACGATCTTGACGCCGTCGGTGCGGGATTTGGAAAGCATGCCTCCAAACCCTTTCTTCGAATAGGGTCTTTTTGTCCTTATGTGGAGCATAACCGCGCGCCGATTGCCGCGGTTCCGCTCAGCGCGCGCGCCAAAGTCCGCCAGGGTTGTTCTTTTCGGCTCTCCAATGTCAGATCGCATCGTGGCTTTGTGGGTTCGGTTAGAGGTCCTGATGCGTCGATCCATTTCGCGGCGGGCGCTTGTCGCGGCCGCTGCGACGTTCGCCGCGGCGCCAGCGATTGCGAAGTCTCAGGCTGAGACGCCCCAGGCCGTTACGCCCCTGACCGTGACGGCCACGGCTCGCGGCCGCGAAGCGTGGTTGCACACCCAGACACCGGCCTTTTCGCTCTACGGGCGGGTGGGCGAAAAGGCGCTTCTCCAGACCGCACGAGAGCTGCAGGACTTCGACGGTCTTCTGCGGACCGTGCACAATGTGGACGGGCAGATGGCCGGCAAGCCGCTGCCCATCTACCTGGTCCCGCGCCTGTTCGACCTGCAGAAGGTGACGCCCGGCCTGAAAGCTGGCGGCTTCTATAGCGCCTCGGTCGGGGACGTCTTCGCGGTCGTGACCTTGGACGGAGACCCGGACGACAGCCGCCGAGTGCTGTTCCACGAGTACACCCACCACTTCATGGCCCAGTACGCGCCGGCCGCCTATCCGTCATGGTTGGTGGAGGGCTATGCCGAGTATTTCGAGACCGCTCGCTTCAAGCCGGATTCCGTCGAGCTGGGCGTCACCAACCGCAGCATCGCCTGGCTGCGCGGCCAGGCCTGGCTGCCGTTCGACCAGATTCTGGGGCGGCGGGCGCGGGCCGCCAGTCGAGAGTACGACGTCCAGGCGTTCTATTCGCAGTCCTGGTTGTTGACGCACTACATGATGCTGGACCCCGAACGGTTCGCGCGCCTGACCCGCTACACCCAGGCCGTGGCCGCCGGCGGCGATCCGGTGGCGTTGATGCCCGAAGCCGCGGGTGTTGCGTTGGACGCGTTGCCGCGTGTGCTCCGCAGCTATATGGGCTCCTTGCCGGCGCGGCGGATCGCACGTCCGCCGTCGACCTTGGGGCCATTGAGGGTCAGCTCCCTGTCAGCCTCGGCCGACGACCTGATCTTGGAGAACCAGCGTCTGAAACGAGGCGTGCCGCGGGACGAGCGAGCCCAGGTGCTGGCGATGATCCGCGAGCGCGCCGCGCGCTATCCCGGCGATCGTTTGGCCGAGATGACCCTGGCTCGGGCCGAGAACGACTACGGCGATCGCGCGAAGGCCCAGGCCTTGCTGAAGGCGCGGATCGAGGCCGACCCGCGCGACGTCGAGGCCCTGCAGACCCTGGGCTATTCCTACATGCTGCAGGCCCGCGCCGACCGCGCTCGGGCCCCCGAGCTGCTTCGACTGGCTCGCGAGCAGTTCGGCAAGGGCTTCGCCGTCGATCCCGACAACGCCCGGCTGCTGTACGACTTCGGCATCAGCCGGCGCGGCGAGCCCGGCTTTCCCAGCGACAACGTCCTCAACGTGCTGCTGAAGGCTCAGCGACTGGCGCCGCAAGTTGGTCAGTTCCGCATCGCCGCCGCCGACGCTCTGATGCGCCGCGAGCGCTTCGACGAGGCCGTCGCCATGGTCGAGCCGGTGTTGAACGACCCGCACGGTGGCCCGGGCCTCGCCGAGGCCCGGCAGCGTTTTGAGCAGGCCATCGCCCGTCGACGACCTGCGCAAGCGGTCGAGGAAGATGACAAAAGCGGCTGATGGGGCTAGTCCCGCCCCATGAGCACTTCTCCCGTCGTTGAAGCCGCCCGCCGGCGCACCTTCGCCATCATCAGCCACCCCGATGCGGGCAAGACCACGCTGACGGAAAACCTGCTGCTGGCCGGTGGGGCGATCCGCGCGGCCGGCGCCGTGCGCGCCCGTGGCCAGGCCCGCCGCACACAGTCGGACTGGATGAAGATCGAGCGCGAGCGCGGCATCTCGGTCAGCGCCTCGGTCATGACCTTCGACCACGACGGCCTGATGTTCAATCTCCTGGACACCCCGGGCCACGAAGACTTCTCGGAAGACACCTACCGCACTCTGACGGCCGCCGACGCCGCGGTCATGGTGCTGGACGCCGCCAAGGGCATCGAGCCCCAGACCCTGAAGCTGTTCGAGGTGTGCCGCCTGCGCGACATCCCGATCATCACCTTCATCAACAAGATGGACCGCGAGGCCCAGGACCCGTTCGAGCTGCTGGACGAGGTGTCGTCCAAGCTGGCCTTGGATCCGGCGCCGCTGTTCTGGCCGGCCGGTTCGGGCGGACGCTTCAAGGGCATGCTGGACCTGCGCAGCCAGCAGTTCATTCCCTACGCCAAGAAGAGCTCGAACGACGACGAGGGGCATCCCGACCCGATCGCCTTCAACGGCAATGCGGTGGTCCAGTATCTGGACCCCGACGAGAAGGCCGAGCTGGAAGACAACGCCATGCTGGTCACCGAGGCCGGCAAGCCGTTCGACGTCCAGAGCTTCCTGGAAGGCCACATGACGCCGGTGTTCTTCGGCTCGGCCCTACGCCACTTCGGCGTAGATCAGCTCTTGGCCGGCATCGGCGCCTACGCCCCGCCGCCGCATCCGGCCAAGGTGACCAAGGCCGGGGCCGAGACCCACGTCGCCCCGGGCGACAGCGAGGTGTCGGGCTTCGTGTTCAAGGTCCAGGCGAACATGGACCCCAATCACCGCGACCGGATCGCCTTCCTGCGCCTGACCAGCGGCCGCTTCACCCGCGGCATGAAGCTGAAGGCCCAGAACACCGGCAAGGCCATGAGCGTCAATGCGCCGATCATGTTCTTCGCCTCCGACCGAGAACTGGCCGAGGACGCCTTCGCCGGCGACGTGATCGGCATCCCCAACCACGGCGTCCTGCGGGTGGGTGACAGCCTGTCGGAAACCGGGACCCTGCGCTTCGCCGGCCTGCCCAACTTCGCGCCGGAAATCCTGCGCCGCGTGCGGGTCAAGGATCCGCTGAAGGCCAAGCACCTGAAGAAGGCGCTGGAAGGCCTGGCCGAGGAGGGCGTCACTCAGCTCTTCCGCCCGCTGATCGGCAGCGACTTCATCGTCGGCGCCGTCGGCCAGCTGCAGTTCGAGGTCATGGCCGACCGCCTGGCCAATGAGTACCAGCTGGACTGTATCTTCGAGGCCAGCCCCTATGCCGAGGCCCGCTGGCTGTCGGGCGCGCGCGCCGACGTCGAGGACTTCGTCGACAAGCACAAGTCGGCCATGGGCCAGGACATCGACGAGCAGCCGGTGTTCCTGGGCAAGTCGTCCTGGGAAATCGGCTACGTCGCCGAGCGCTATCCGAAGGTGCGCTTCGAGCGGACCAAGGAGCGCGCCTAGCGCTCCTGGGCCGCCCGGAGGCGATCATAGACCGCCTTGATCTCCGGATCGGTCGTATTGATGGCGTAGGCCCTGGCCGCGGCGCGGCGGGCCTCGACCAGATCGGGCGGGGCGCCGCCCTTGCGCTCGAAGCGATCGATCCACGAGGCGGCTTCCACCGTGGCCAACATGGCGATCTCGGTCTGGGACGCCGCGGCTTTCGACAGCAAAAAGTCGCGCACGGTTTCGATCGCGCGGTTCGGGTGGCCAGCGTGACGCTGGAACCAGGCCAGGTGCAGGGCGATGTCCGACCACGGCGCGCCTAGGGCGTTGGCCTGCTGACGCCAGGCCTGGGCCAGGTCGGCGCCCTGACGATGCAGGTCGTTGCGCTTGAGGGCGCGCACCCACGGCCCGCGCAGGGCGCGTTCGGGCAGCTTGCCTTCGCGGCGGGCCATCTCCGCAGCATGGACGGCCTCCAGGTCTTCGACCGTGGCGAACGGCTTGGGATAGAGCTCGCCAAGCTCCGCTTTCATGCGTTGGTGCGCCTGTTCCTGCGGTGACACGCAAGCCTGGACGGCGACGACGACGGCATGGCCGGCGGGCGCGATCAGCAGGCAGTCGGGGAGGCGGGCGAAGGCGACGCGGACGCGCGCCTTGTCGCCGGCGCAGACGATGGCCTGTCGGGTCGTGTCGACCTCGATGATCGTCAGCGGGTCGTCGCAGTCGCCATCGTCCAGGGCGCAGCCGACCAGTTGGCCGGGCTGAGCCGCGTCGGTGCGCAGCCAGCGCTGAAGTAGGCGGCCGTCGATCTCGATCTCACTCATGAGGCGCAGATAGCCGGTCGGCGCGGCGGCCGTCGACGATGATCTTGAGCGAGACTATATCGGGCGGGTATCGGCTCAGGATCTTGCGCATGACCGTCGCTCCGCTCGCCATCGGCCTCGTGGCTCACGATGAGAAGAAGGCCGCCCTGGTCGAATGGGCGCTCGCACACGCGGACTTCCTGAAGGACAAGGCGTTGTTCGCCACCGGCACGACCGGCGGACGGATCCTGGAGGCGCTGCCGCAGCTTCACCTGGTGCGGCTGAAGAGCGGTCCGCTGGGCGGCGACCAGCAGTTGGGCGCGATGATCGCCGAGGGGCGGCTGGACGTGCTGGTGTTCTTCGTCGACCCGCTGTCGCCCCAGCCGCACGATGTCGACGTGAAGGCGCTGATCCGTCTGGCGACCCTGGCCAACATCCCGTTCGCCTGCAATCCGGCGACGGCGGATCTGATCGTCGCCCGCTAACCCGGGAATTTCAGCAGGTTCGGCCTGGGGATCGCGGCCTTGAAGCTGCCCCGGGTCTTGCTGGTGTCCAGGCCGAACTCGGCCCAGGCGGCGAGGAAGCCGACGGCGCTGTCGCCGGGCGAGGCGGGGACGAGGTTCAGCGTGGGGCGAGTCGCCAGAGCCTTGCGCGCCGCGTTCCAGGCGTCAGGCTCGGCGGAGGCATAGTCGCTGTCCGAGGCGACCAGTTGCGCGGCCAGGTTCGGATCGGAGAAGCGCAGCGTCACCGCCGCGTCTGCGGGCAAGTCGGAAAGACTGCTCAGCGCCTCGGTCAGCGCCGTCAGGCTCATTCTGGCGCCGCTCGCGCGCCGCTCGCCGCCGGCTGCGCCCTTGATCGTCGCCGCACCGGTCTCGCCGTCCATCCGACGCACCCATGACCAGCCGCCATAGCCCGGATCAGGACGGCAAAGGCTGGCGATCCACAGGGTGACGGCGGCCATGATGACACCTTCGAAAATGACTCGAGGGCGGTTCTTCTAGCCTGCTTCGGCGCGGAAAGGGGAGGGCGATGGTGAACGAAAGGTAAACCGATCTCTAAAACTTATAGTTAACGTCATTTTTAGTTCAGTGAACAAAGTTCTAATAAATCAGCATGATCACCAGCTACGCTTGTATTCGACAAAGCAAGAAGTGTGCCAACTTCATACATATTCAACCATATTGGTTGAAATTTGGAACAAGGTGTAAAAATATGGAAAATATTTATGGTTAACGCTGCATAAACATTCGTTAACCACTTGTTAAGCGCGTTGGCTCCGGTTTTGCTGCTCTGGCGTTGAAACCTTCGTCGGGCGTCCCGGCGTGGGACATCCGTGGACGGAGTGCGCGAGGCATGTTCGAGTTCGGGCGAGATCTGAAGCGTCTGTTCGGCGTCGATACCGACGGCGGCTTCAAGGGCGCGTGGCGCGAGGGACTGACCGGCGGCGACACGTCGCTGCTGGAGCTTCTGGACGTTCACCTGCTGACCAACGAGGCGCGTTCGGCCGATGTCGCCGCCAGCCGCCTTGGGGCCAAGGATCGCGGCGCCCGTCTTCTGGAAGCCGCCGTCGTGTGGCGCGAACTGGCGCGTCGTAGCGGCGACGCCACGGCCTTGCGCAAGGGCGCGGCCCAGGCCGAGGCCGCCGCCAAGATCTTCGAAGCCGAACGTCGCCACGACGCCTTGGCCACCGCGCGCTGCGAGCAGGCCGTATTGGCGGTGCTGGGCGCGGATCTCTTCGGCGACGAAGGGCTGGTCGCAGCCGCGTCGGCGACCCTGGCGCGCACGCCGGCTGGCCACAGGACGGCTTTCTGCGGTGCTCTGAACGCCGGCCTCGAAGGCCGCGCCGCCCTGGCCGCCAGCGATCTTGATCGCGCCCTGACCGCCGTCCAGGCCTATGAGGCGCCGCTGCGCGCCCTGGCCGCCGCCAAGCGCGTCAAGGGCGGTCCTGCGCGTCTGCAACTGGCCGACCAGCGGGCCGCCCGTATCGAATTGATCCTGGCCTGCGCCGAGCGCCTGAAAGATCGCACCCTGGCCGAGCTGGCCGCTTCGGAAGCCAAGCTGGCTGCCGGCGTGCTGGATCCGGACTTTGAACCCTTGGCCTGGGCGCGGCTGGAAGGTCTGCGCGGCCAGGCCCTGTGCCAGCTGGGCGATCTGGACGGCGAGCTGTCCTGCATCGCCGACGGGGTCGAAGCCCTGACCGCGGCGGTCGAGGTGCTGAGCGCCGATCACAGCCCGATGGATTGGGCGCGGGTTCAGTCGGCCTTGGGCGCGGCCCTGCAGACCATGGGCGAGGCCTCGACCAGCGAGCGCGCCTTCGAGCAGGCGGTCTCGGCCTATGATCGCGCCACCCAGGTGCTGAAGGTCCAGCCGGCCCTGGCTCTTCGCGCCGTGGTCGCCAACAACCGCGCTCTCTGCCTGGCGCGCTGCGCCGAGCTGACCGCCGACCTGGCGGTGCTGGACGCCGCCGAGCTGGCCTTCAAGGCCGAGCTGGCCGCCGTGTCGGGCGCTCGCGATCCCGCCAGCTGGGCGGTGGCGCAGATGAACCTGGCTCGCCTCTACGAAGCCCGGGTCGAGATCACTGGCCGTGACGATGGTCGCCTGGCCCGGGCCGGCATGGCTCTGGCCGCGGCCTTCGACATCTTCTCGGAACTGGGCCTGCGCTCGCTGACCGACCTGGCGGCACAAGGCCTGCAGAGAGTCCAGCAGGCCCACGCCGTCTGATCCGAATTGGAACAGGCCGGCGCCGGACCCGCCAAAAACGAATAAGTACAAGGGATGAACTCGTGATCGTTTCGCTCGCTCTCGCCGCCGTCGTCGCCAACGCCGCTCCGGCCAAGACCTCGTCGGACCTGCTGACCCCCGTGTCCGAGCCGCGCGTCGCCGTCGCCCTCTTGAACTGCCTCGTGAAGAACGACGGCCACCTGACCGCCTGCACCGTCCAGCAGGAGAGCCATGCGGACCTCGGCGTCGGCCAGGCCGCCCTTTCGATGGCCTCGCAGTTCCAGATCGACCTGCTGGGCCCGGACGGCAAGAGCCGCGCCGGCACGTACATCCAGGTCCCGGTCAGCATCCGCATCCGCTAGGGCGCGGGCAGGGGGGGCGCTGGTCCTCTCCCATTGTCAGCCTTCAAGCGGGGACTCGTCGTAGCTGGGCCCCTGCAGAGGCTGGCCAAGTGGTCGCTCTGAAAGTCGTGTGCATGGCCAGCGCCTGGGAGCGCAATGGCCCGCCCGCGACCCACCGTCGCGCCCCCGGTTTAAGGCCTTCTCGGTAACAACCCCTAACGGCCTGTTAACCATATTCGCCGCATCTTCCGCCTCGAAGACAACACGGCCAGTACGGCCGATTCCGACGAGGCTTTGCATGACGGGCGCCGAGGTTCTGGATGTGGGCCGTGACGCGATCTGGCTGACGCTGCAGCTGTGCGCACCGGTGCTGATCGTCGGTCTGGTGGTCGGTGTCGCCATCGGCCTGTTCCAGGCCCTGACCCAGATCCAGGAACAGACCCTGGTCTACGCGCCGAAGATCGTCGCCATCTTCCTGTCTCTGCTGCTGTTCCTGCCGCTGATGGGCTCGCTGATGAGCGGGTTCATGCGCCAGATCGCCGCCCGCATCGCGGGCATGTAGGTCAGAGCGGGGCAGGGGCCTTCCGGTGAACTCATTCGCCACGGCGTTTCAGGTCTATGTCGCCGCCCTCGTGTTCGCACGGGTGGGTGCCATGGTCATGACGATGCCGGGCATCGGCGATCAGTCGGTGCCGCCGCGCATCCGCCTGTCGTTCGCCCTGCTGATGGCGCTGCTGGTCGGGCCGCTGGTCCAGAACACCGTGCCGCCGATCCCCACCACCCTGGGCGGCCTGGTCGGGGCGGTGATCCACGAGCTGCTGATCGGCCTGATGGTCGGTTCGGTGCTGCGCCTGTTCATGATCTCGCTGACGACCGCGGGGGAGATCATCTCGTTGCAGACCACCCTGTCGTTCGCCCAGACCACCAACCCCTCGATGCAGGGCTCGAGCACGGCCGTGGCCACCTTCCTGTCGATGCTGGGCCTGACCCTGGTGATGGCCACCGACCTGCATCACCTGTTCATCGGGGCCATCGTCAAGTCGTACACGATCTTCCCGTTCACCCGCGCCATTCCGCTCAACGACTCGGTCACCCTGGCGGTGCGGACGGTGGCGGAGTCGTTCTCGCTGGGCGTCCAGCTGGCCGCGCCGGTGATCGTGTTCTCGCTGGTCTTCAACCTCGCCACGGGCCTGGTTGGTCGGGTCATGCCCGCCTTCCAGATCTTCTTCGTGGCCTCGCCGCTCAGCGTGATCCTGGGCCTGTCCCTGCTGGCGCTGTCCCTGGGTGGGATCGCCATGGTCTGGACCGAGCGTTACCGCGACCTTCTCGCCGTGTTCAACTAGGGGCGAGCCATGGCGGACGATGCGGATCCCGAGTCGAAAACAGAAGACCCCTCAGCCAAAAAGCTGTCGGACGCCCGCGCCAAGGGCGACGTCGTCAAGTCGATGGACATCCCGCAGCTGGCCTCGCTGGCCGGCGCGATCTCGGTGATCCTGATCGCCGGCGGCTGGTTGACGCGCGACCTTGCGGCGGCCCTCTATCCGTTCATCGCCCACGCCGGCACCACCGAGATCTCCAGCGGCGGGGCCATGGTGGTGATGAAGCAGGCGGTGATGGCGGCCATGCCGCCGCTGCTGCTGGTGATGATCGTCACCGCCGTGATGGGCGTGGTCGCCAATGTCGCCCAGACCGGCTTCATGCTGACGCCGGAGAAGATCAAGCCCGACTTCAAGAAGCTGGACCTGCTGAAGGGCCTGGGCCGGATCTTCGGCATGGACGGCATGGTCCAGTTCGCCAAGTCGACCATCAAGTTCCTGGTCACCGGCTTCATCGCCTACATGGTGTTGAAGCCGCACGTGGGCGAAGTCCGCAATCTGGTCGGCATGGATGTCGCCGCTTTGCTGCCCGAGGCGATGAAGCTGTCCAAGTCGCTGATGCTGGCGGTGCTGCTGCTGCTGATCGCCATGGCCGCCATCGACTGGTTCTGGCAGCGCCAGCGCTTCATGAAGCGCATGCGCATGACCCTCCAGGAGGTCAAGGACGAGTTCAAGCAGTCGGACGGCGACCCTCACATCAAGGGCAAGCGCCGCCAGATCCAGATGCAGCGTTCGCGCCAGCGGATGATGCAGGCCGTGCCCAAGGCGACCGTCGTCGTCATGAACCCGACCCACTACGCCGTGGCGCTGAAGTACGAGCCTGGCGAGACGCCCGCGCCGCTCTGTGTGGCCAAGGGCGTCGACGAGCTGGCCCTGAAGATCCGCGCCGTCGCCGAGGAGCATGGCGTCATGGTGCTGGAAGACCCGCCCCTGGCGCGCGCCCTCTATGCCAGCGTCGAGATCGACGAGGAGATCCCCGTCGAGCACTTCGAAGCGGTGGCCAAGGTCATCAGCTTTATCATGAACGGCAAGAAGCCCCAGGCGCGCGGATAGGCGAACCAAGGCTGGGTTTTCCAAGAACTGACCTAGCGCGCGGGAAAGGCTATCCTTTCTCCGTCTACTGGTGAGTCGCAGCCTCACCATAACCAGGGTAACCACGCCGCCGATGGCCGATTTTCAGCTCCAGGACAAAGCCGCGAGCGGTGCGTCGCGCCGGCGCTTCGATCCGTGGCTGGCCGGTGCGGCGATATTCTTCGTGGCCGCCGCGGCCCTGTCCGCCGCCCCCGCGCTGAAGGCCGGTCCGACGACGCTGGCGGGGCTGTTGCTGCTGTTGGGCGTGGCTGGCGTCGCCGTGCTGGGCCTGGTGGCGATCAAGGGTTCCAACGCCGCCTCGGCCGCCGGTGACGTAGATCAGACCGAAGGCTTCATCGAGGCGCTGAGCGAGCCGGCCGCCCTGGCCGCGCCCGACGGCCGCCTGCTCTCGGCCAACTCCGCCTGGCGGATCCTGATGGGCGAGCAGCGTCGTTTGCCCAGCGGTCCGGCGGGCGCTGGCCTGTTCGGCGCTCTGGTCCAGGCTCGCAAGGGCGAGATGGCCGAAGGCGCGCTGAAGGCTGGCGGTTCCGACCACATCGCCAAGGTCTCGCGCCTGGCCGGCGGTCGGCTGCTGATCCGCCTGGCGCCGATCATCGTCGCCACGCCGGTCGCCGAAACCCTGGCCCCCGCACCGGTGGTCGAGCAGGCCGCCGTCTCGCCGACCAATTCGCTGGACGCCTTCGCCGGCGCTTCGCCGTTCGGCGCGGCGCTGCTGGAAGGGCTGGAACCGTTCAAGTCCCGGGTCCTGGAGACGAACCCGGCCATGACGGCCATGACCGGATCCAAGGCCGGCGTGATGTTCGGCGACCTGATCGACGCGGCCTCTCGCGCCGACGCCGAGACGCGCCTCAACGAAGGCAAGGCTGGTCCGTTCGAGGTGCGCCTGGCGCGCGACGCGACCCGCATCGTTCACCTTTATCTCTACCGCGCCGAGGGCCGCCTGGTGGCCTACATGATCGACGTGTCGGAGCAGAAGCAGATCGAGCTGCAGCTGGCCCAGGCCCAGAAGATGCAGGCCATCGGCCAGCTGGCCGGCGGCGTCGCCCACGACTTCAACAACCTGCTGACCGCCATCCAGCTGCGCCTGGACGAACTGCTGCACCGCCACCCGGTCGGCGATCCGTCGTATGAGGGCCTGAACGAAATCCGCCAGACGGGCGTGCGCGCCGCCGACTTGGTCCGCAAGCTGCTGGCCTTCTCGCGCAAGCAGACCGTCCAGCGCGAAGTGCTGGACCTGGGCGAGCTGATCTCCGAGTTCGAGGTCCTGCTGCGCCGCCTGTTGCGCGAAGACGTCAAGCTGATCACCGACTACGGTCGCGACCTGCCGCAGGTTCGGGCCGACAAGAGCCAGCTCGAGACGGCGGTCATGAACCTGGCCGTCAACGCTCGCGACGCCGTGCGCGCGGCCAAGGGCGGCGGCATCGTGCGCATTCGCACCGCTCGCCTGACCCGCGACGAGGCCATCGGCCTGGGCTTCCCGGCCGCCGAGGGCGACACCGCCTTCATCGAGGTCAGCGACGACGGCCCCGGCATTCCGCCCGACGTGATGGGCAAGATCTTCGATCCGTTCTTCACCACCAAGCCGGTGGGCGAGGGCACGGGTCTGGGCCTGGCCACGGTCTATGGCATCGTCAAGCAGAGCGACGGTTGGATCCACGTCCACAGCCGTCCGGGCGAGGGCGCGGCGTTCCGCATCTTCCTGCCGATCTACGACGCCCCGGCCGGCGTGATCGCCGCCCAGAAGGCCGCCGCCGCCGAGCCGGCCAAGCCGCGCGCCGCCCGCGACCTGTCGGGCGCCGGCCGCATTCTGTTCGTCGAGGACGAGGACGCCGTGCGCATCGTCGCCGCCCGCCTGCTGCGCGCCCGCGGCTACGAGGTGCTGGAGGCGGCCGACGGCGAGGAGGCCCTGATCATCGCCGAGGAAAACGCCGGCACGATCGACCTGCTGATCAGCGACGTGATCATGCCGGGCATCGACGGTCCCACCCTGCTCAAGAAGGCCCGTGGCTATCTGGGCAATGCGCCGGTGATGTTCATCTCCGGCTATGCCGAGGCCGAGTTCAGCGACCTGCTGGAAGGCGAGACCGGCGTGACCTTCCTGCCCAAGCCGATCGACATCAAGACGCTGGCCGAGCGGGTCAAGCAGCAGTTGCAGGCGGCTTAGCGACTGCGCGCCGGCAGGAATCTTGGGTTGCGCAGCAGGGCGGCGCTGACCAGGGCGACCAGCAGGCCGACCGGGAAGATCTCGATGAAGGTCATCGGCATCCGATACAGCGGATTGGCGTAGTTCCGCCGCATTGTCTCCAGCTCCGCCGCCAGCTTGTCATAGGCTGCGCCGGACAGCCCGGCCGCCTTCTTGGCGGCCAGGGCGCCGGCCGTGTAGTCGTCCATGAAGCGGTAGTGGGTGAGGGCCAGATAGGCCTCCCAGATCAGGACGTAGGCTACGCCGGCGATCGCCGCGACGGCCAGGCCGATCAGGAAGGCGGGCCAGAACCGGATCACGCCGCCCAGGACCGTGTCGCGGTGCGACTTGACGGCCAGCAGCACGGCGGACAGCCCCACCAGCATGATCAGATAGCCAAGCCACAGGCTGTGCGGGGCTGAGAAGACGATCGTGAAAATGATGCCCAGGATGATGATGACGCCCGAAGCCTGGCCATGGGTCAGGATGGTGCGTTGCATGGTGGTCCTCCTCCGCGCCGCCCCCTGCGACGCAGCCCCAAGCTGCCGTTCTCGTCGTCGGAACGGTATCGCCCGAAAGGGTGAGTTCGACCGTTTCGCCCTATCGGCGCCGGGTCAAGGGATCAGGATCAGGTCGCGCGCCTTGCCGACGGCCTGGGTGCGCCGGCTGACGTCCAGCTTGCCGTAAAGGTTGGCGACGTGCGTCTTGACCGTGTTCGGCGACAGGCCGAGGTCGCGGGCGATTTCCTTGTTGGAAAGGCCGGCGGCCAGGCGCTCCAGCACCTTCATTTCCTGGCCGGTGAGGCCCAGGGCGGCGAGGGCCGCATCGTTTCGCCGGAAGCTCTCGGGCCGCGCCCGCGCCGCCAGCCTCCAGCCGACCCAGGCGCCGCCGACCGCGCACGCGGTCCCGATCAGGCCCACATAGACCTGCCAGGAAAAGGCGCGGACGACAAAGCGGTACTCCAGCCATTGAAGCGCGAAGGCGCCCACGGCCAGGACGAGCGCCCAGAGAACGATCGTGCGGATCATGGGCGGAAGGGTGCGCGATCCGCTCAAGCCGTCAATATCAGCCCAGCCGCGCTTTAGCCTCGGCCGGCGCGACCTGGTCGAACAGGATCTTCAGATGCTGATCCTTGGCGTGGTCGTTATGCAGTTCCCACGACAGCGATACGGGCAAGCGCAGGCGGCCGCCGTCTGGCAGGCGGGCGATCAGCACGCGCCAGGAAAAGCCCTCGCCGGGCTCGCCCAGCGGGTCCTTGAACTCCACGGGCGCGGGATCGCGCAGGCGGAAGCGCCGCTCGGGGTTGGCTTCGAACCAGGCGCGGTCGGCCTCGACGGTGGGATCGGTGATGACTTTGGCGGTGAGTTTGCGGGCCATGGCCGCCTCCTAGCACCGTTGGCCCGGACTTCCCATCTTCAGCGCATGAGTGAGAAGCCGATCAAGCGCGTGAAGGCCGACTGGAGCGAGGTGGTGCTGGTGTGCCGCAAATGCTCGAAGAAGCTGGACGGCGGCTTTGGCGCAGACGGCGACCAAAAGCTGTCCAAGGCCCTTCGCAAGGCCATCGGCGCCAAGAGCAAGGGCCGCAAAGCGAAGGCCGCTGTCATCGAGGTCGATTGCCTGGATGTCTGCCCCAAGGGCGCGGTGGTGGCTGTGCGCGCCTCGGCGCCGAAGGACTGGGCCGTCATCCCGCGCGGGGCGTCGATGACGGCGGTGGTCGAGAGGCTGGGGCTGGGCGGCGTGGAGCCGCCCGCCGGATAATCAGCCGATCATCTCGATGACATGGTCGCGCAGTTGGGCGCGGGTCAGGCCAGGCCAGGCCCATTCAGTCTGGGCAGGCTTGGAGGTCTTGGCGCGGGTGGGCGCCGTGAAGCGAGGGTCGCGCCGGGTGGCGGTCTCGCGGGTAGCAGTGGTTTTCATAAAGTTCCAAACAGAGCTCGAGCGTATTGCCAAGCTCAACAGATTTAAGCGTGGAAGGTTGCGCCCTGGGCCGCCGTCATCGGCGAAAGCGGGCGAGGGGAGCAGTCGGCGTTCGGCCGCGAACGGCGGGCCGTCCTGCTGATCCCTGGTTACCATATGGTGGCCCGTCTGTCGCGTTCAACCCCTGCGGCCCGACAGCGCAGGGGCCGGCGTCTTCCGCTCCATCACCACGATCGCCGCGCCCTTGTAGGTGGTGTGGGTCTGCAGGGTGAAACCGACCTTGGTCGCGAGGGCGATCGAGGCGGTGTTCTCGACGTCGATGATGCAGGGCACGAGCGGCGGCGCCAGGGTCTGGTCGATCCAGGAGAGGCCGGCGCGGACGGCCTCGGTCCCGAAGCCTTGGCCGTGCGACCAGGCCGCCAGCACCCAGCCCATCTCCGGCAGGCCAAACAGATTGGGCTCCAGGGCGCGGCGCAGGTCGGCGAAGCCGACCTCGCCGACATAGCGGCCCGTCGAGGTCTCACGCACGGCCCAGTAGCCATAGCCCAGCAGGTCCCAAAGGCCCCGGGCTCGCATCAGCCGTGTCCAGCTTTCCTCTTCGGTAAAGGCGCGGCCGCCCACATGGCGGACCACCACGGGATCGGCCCACATGGCGCGGCTGTCCTCGAAGTCGGCCAGAACGGGCGGACTCAGGGTCAGGCGCGGGGTGACCAGGATCGGGGGAAACGATGTCGGTGCGGACATGACGCTCGAATTTGCGGTGAAGTCGCCGAGCAAGCTACACGGACGGGGCGCTCAGGAAAGACCGATGACCACCAAGCCCGAAGATGCGATCGCCGCCCGTCGCAAGCTGACCAACAAGCTGATCGCCGCAAAGGACGCCGCGCGCCTGCGGCCGTTCTTCGACCCGCGCGTCACGCTGATCGCCGGCGACGGCTCGCTGCTGCTGGGCGCCGAGGACGTGCTGGCCGCTTTTGCCGGTCAGATGGCCGACAAGGGCTTCGTCGCCTATGTCCGCACCACCGAGACCATCACTTTGGACGCCGAAGGCCAGCGCGCCGCCGAGCATGGCCGCTGGGTCGGCGCGTGGAAGGACGCTCCCGAGCAGACCGGGACCTACCTCGCCACCTGGAAGAAGGTCACCGGCCAGTGGGTGATCGAGAACGAGCTCTTCGTTTCGCTGACCTGAGCGATCGCTGCTAGCGCGGCTCGATGACTCGGAATTAAGTTGCCGCCACTCAGGAGGCGGCTACGGCTTTCGTCCTCCAACAGGCTCCGGGGAGGAAAAGCCTTGCTCAATCGTCGTCACATGATGTTCGCCACGGCCGCTGCGGGTTTCGCCGCGACCGGCGGCATGCCGACCATGGCTCTGGCTCAAGGCGGTGAGGCCGCCAAGATGAACGCGTTCTTCGACGTGGCCATGGCCAAGCTGCTGCGCCAGGCGCCGGAGCTGGCGACCAGCCTCGGTCTGGACAAGGACGATCTGGCCTGGACCAAGGGCCTGCTGAGCGACCGCTCGTTCGAGGCCATCGCCGCCGGCGCCGCCCAGACCAGCGCTCAACTGGCCGAGCTGCGCAGCATCGATCGCAAGGCTCTGAAGGGCATGGACGCGGTCAATTACGACACCGTCGAGTTCACCCTGGCGGTGCAGGACGAGGGCAATCGCAAGTTTACCTATGCCGGTGGCGGCTCTGGCGCGCCCTACGTGCTGAGCCAGCTGACCGGCAGCTATCAGTCGATGCCCGACTTCCTGGACACCCAGCACAGCATCGAGACCAAGGCCGACGCCGACGCCTATCTGCAGCGCATGGAGGGCTTCGCGCGCCTGATGGATCAGGAGACCCTGATCGCCAAGCGCGACATCGAAGGCGGCGTCATCCCGCCCGACTTCATCATCGACAAGGCCTTGGTGCAGATGAAGGCCTTCGCCGACACGCCCACGGCCGATGCGCCACTGGTCAAGTCGGTGGCCCGCCGCACGGCTGAGAAGAAGATCGCCGGCGACTGGGCCGGTGAAGCGTCCAAGGTCTACGAGAACTCGGTGCTGCCGGCGCTGAAGCGCCAGATCGCCCTGCTGGAAAGCGTGCGGTCGAAGGCCACCCACGACGCCGGCGTCTGGCGTTTGAAGGACGGGGCCGACTACTACGCCGTGTCGCTGAAGAACTACACGACCTCGACCATCGGTCCCGACGAGATCCACCAGCTGGGCCTGGATTTGGTGAAGTCGATCTCGGCCGAGGCCGACAAGATCTTCAAGACCATGGGCATGTCCAAGGGCACGGTCGGCGAGCGCATGGCCGAGCTGGGCAAGGATGTCTACGACAACACCGACCCGGCCAAGGAACAGCTGATCGCTGACCTGAACACCAAGGCCAAGTGGATCGAGAAGCAGCTGCCGGCCTATTTCGGCCAGCTGCCGAAAGCGCCTCTGGAAATCCGCCGCGTGCCCAAGGCCATCGAGGCTGGCGCGCCGGGCGGCTATTACAACTCGCCCTCGCTGGATGGGAAGCGGCCGGGGATCTACTGGATCAACCTGCGCGACACCAAGGAGCAGGCCAAGTACACCCTGACCACGCTGACGGTGCATGAAGGTGTTCCTGGCCACCACCTGCAGCTCTCCTTGTCGAACGAGGCGCAGGGCCTGCCGTTGATCCGCAAGGTGATCGGCTTCTCGGGCTATGCCGAGGGCTGGGCGCTCTATTCCGAGCAGCTGGCCGTCGAGATGGGCATCTACAAGACCGACCCGCGCGGCCATATCGGCATGCTGCACGACGCCCTGTTCCGCGCCGTGCGCCTGGTCGTCGACAGCGGCATGCACCACAAGAAGTGGAGCCGCGAGCAGGCGGTGAAGTACATGGCCGAGACCATGGGCGACGAGGAAAGCGGTTCGGTCACCGAGATCGAGCGCTACGTCGTGTGGCCGGGCCAGGCCTGCAGCTACATGATCGGCAAGATCACCTGGCTGCGCGCCCGGGCCAAGGCGCAGAAGGCGCTCGGCAAGAAGTTCGACCTTCGCCAGTTCCACGATGCGGGCCTGCTCTCGGGCATGACCCCGTTGACCACCCTGGAACGGGTGATCGACGACTACATCGTCAGCAAGGGCGGCAAGGCGTAGTTCGCTCCAGCAACAAAGATCATCGTCATCCCGCGCTTTATGCGCGGGACCCATGGGTCAGCTTTCACGTGAGAATGTGAGCTTCGTCCGCACGTGCGGCGGACAAATGGGTCCCGCGAACAAGTCGCGGGATGACGATGTGATTTTGCTGAGATGCGGGTAGGGATTACCCCCAGCTCTCCGACGCCCCCGCCCGCCGCGCCACAGCTACGACCGGCGCGCTCGGCCGCAGAGCCGGCAGGGGCTTGTCAGCCGGCTTACCGTAGAGCCAGCCTTGCGCGAAGTCGACGCCGGCCCCGCGGACGATCTCCTCGACCTCGACCGTCTCGACCATCTCGGCCACGGTGCGGATCTTCAGGTCGCGACAGAGTTCGACCAGCCGCCGGACCATGGCCCCGTCGCGGCCGTTGTCGGCCAGTTCGCGCACGTAACGGCCGTCGATCTTGACGATGTCGAGCGACAGCTGCTGCAGATAGGCGAACGACGAGGAGCCGGCCCCGAAATCGTCCAGGCACACGGCCGAGCCGAGGGCGCGCAGGCCCTGGATGTTCTGGTTGGCGCGGGGCAGGTCGTCGATCGCCGCCGTCTCTGTGACTTCGAAGATGACCCGGCCCTTGGCCTCGTCGTGCTTCTTCAGCAGGCGCGAAACGTGGTCGACGAAGCTCTCGCTGACGATCGTGCGGCCCGAGACGTTCACGGCCAGCTTCAGCTTGCGTTCCTGGTCGTTGGCCAGCTTCTTGACCGCCTGCTCGACGATCGCGTGGTCCAGTTCTTCGATCAGGTCGAATTCCTCGGCCATGCGGATCAGAGCGAACGGACTGGCCCCGTCCTCGAAGCGCACCAGCACCTCGTGGTGATGCGCCAGGCCGGTCGACAGGCTCACTACCGGCTGGAAGGCCAGGTTGAAGCGGCGCTGGCTGACGGCCACGCCCAGAGCGCCGGCGCGGGCCAGGGTGCGCTTGACCGAGCGGTTCATCGCTTCGGACAGGGTCATCGGCGCGGCGTCCTTCAGGCCCTCGCGAATGAAGTCGTCCAGGGCGTAGCGCAGGGCCCGCAGCGCGCGGGTCGAGCCGCCGCCGGCCTCCAGCGGCACCATGTGGGCGGCGGCTTCGGCGCTGACCATCTTCGTCAGGCGCTTGAGCATGTTGTCGGGCTGGTCGTCGCGCTGGCGCAGCAGAGCGAAGCGTTCAGCGGACAGGCGGGTGGCCGCGCAGCCGCCGTGCGACTCGGCGCGGATGGCGCTGGCCACCTGGACGTCCAGAGCGGCGGCCTCCTGCGGGGCCATGCCTTGGCGCAGGTCGGTCAGGCCGGTGAACTCGACCATGGCCAGTTCCAGCTCCAGCCCGGTGACGCGGGCGGCCTCGAACAGGCCCTTGGCGATGTCGTCGAAGGTTTCGCGCGGCTGCAGTTCGCCGGCCGCCAGGCGTGGGCCGGCTGGCTGGGCGGCGGTAACCGCGCACGAGATGCGGCCTTCGTTCTCGGGCAGGGCGCGCAGGATCACCCGCACATGGCGCGGCTCCGCGCCCGCCAGGCGCAGGACGACAGGACCTCGCCGCACGCCGTCGTCGGCGCAGGCCAGCATGGTCTCGACCATCGGCTGGTCGTCGACGGCGAAGAGCTGGGTCCAGCCCTTGCCCGTCAGGCCTGCCTCGTTCTGACCCATCACCTTCTGCGCCGCGCCCAGCGCCAGACGCACACGGCCGTCGCGCAGTTCGACGAGCAGGTCGGCGCTGGCGAACGCCAGACCCAGTAGGCGACGTGGATCGATCGACAAGACGGTAGGCCCCCGAATAGCGGGAGACGGTGACATAGCGTGGCTTAAGGACCGGTTTCGGTCGGACGCCAAAGACCCAAATCCAGTTTGCGTAAGGGTTCTGCGGGTGCGTCAGAAACGGTCGTTTCTGGTGATGAGAACATCTTGCGAACTCAGAACAAAGCATGTACGCATTAAGGGTGTTCCACAGGTCGCTGGGGCGCAGCGCGGGAAGCGCCGATCAGGCGACCGGAATCATGGGATAGAGGGCGGATCAACAATGAGCAGTCAGGCGGCTTTGAAACTCGTGGCCAAGGAAGAAGGCGATAAGCAACGTGCGCTAGAGGCGGCTCTCGCCCAGATCGACCGCGCGTTCGGCAAGGGCTCGGTGATGAAGCTGGGCGAAAAGGGCAAGGTCGAGATGGAGTCCGTCTCCACCGGCTCGCTCGGCCTGGACATCGCGCTCGGCATCGGCGGCCTGCCCAAGGGCCGGATCATCGAGGTCTACGGCCCGGAAAGCTCGGGCAAGACCACCCTGGCCCTGCACGTGGTGGCCGAGGTCCAGAAGGCCGGCGGCACCGCCGCCTTCGTCGACGCCGAACACGCGCTCGACCCGTCCTACGCCTTCAAGCTGGGCGTCAATCTCGACAACCTGCTGGTCTCGCAGCCCGACAACGGCGAGCAGGCCCTGGAAATCACCGACACCCTGGTGCGCTCGGGCGCCGTCGACATCGTGGTCATCGACTCGGTCGCTGCCCTGACGCCGAAGGCCGAAATCGAAGGCGAGATGGGCGACAGCCTGCCAGGCCTGCAGGCCCGTCTGATGAGCCAGGCGCTGCGCAAGCTGACCGCCTCGATCAACAAGGCCAACACCATCGTCATCTTCATCAACCAGATCCGTCACAAGATCGGCGTGATGTACGGTAGCCCGGAAACCACCACGGGCGGTAACGCTCTGAAGTTCTACGCCTCGGTGCGCCTGGACATCCGCCGCACCGGTTCGGTCAAGGTCCGTGACGAGATCATCGGCAACAACGTCCGCGTCAAGGTGGTCAAGAACAAGGTGGCCCCGCCGTTCCGTGAGGTCGAGTTCGACATCATGTACGGCGAGGGCATCTCCAAGCTGGGCGAAGTCATCGACCTGGGCGTCAAGGCCGGGATCATCGACAAGGCCGGCTCGTGGTTCTCCTACGGCAGCCAGCGCATCGGCCAGGGCCGCGACAACGTCCGTGAGTTCCTGAAGAACAACAAGGACGTCGCCGCCTCGATCGAAGCGGCCGTCCGCAAGTCGTCGCAGAAGATCGAGGAAGAGCTCCTGGTCGGCGGCCCGGAAGAGGGCGAGGAAGAGTAGTCCTCCTCAAAGGTTTCGCGGCCTTCGCCCGACCCCGGGCGTCCCCGCCTTCAACACGCCCGCGGCCGGACCGCCGCGAGGGCCGCGATCGCAGGCCGCCTGGACCCCATGCCAGGCGGCCTCATTTCGTTGAGATCCTACCCCGCTCGCGGGGGAGGAGGCCCAGAGGGCCGGAGGGGGCTAGCTCGGCCTTCGCAGCACTTGCCCCCTCAGTCGCTGAGTTCATCCTCGGGCGCGCGCTTCGCGCGACCCGGGGGCGACAGCTTCCCCGCATCGCGGGGGAGCATCCGCCTCCAACCCCACCCTTTCCCTGGCTGCACAAAGCCCCCATCTCCACCAAGGTTTCCCCTTCGCCTAAAACCGCGCTATGAGCGCGCGACTCCCGGCCGCTCGCCGGCCGACAGACCTGAGACGCGAATGCCCAGCCTGAACGAGATCCGCAGCACCTTCCTCGACTACTTCGGCAAGGCCGATCACGCCGTGACGCCGTCGGCGCCGCTGGTGCCGCAGAACGATCCGACCCTGCTGTTCGTCAATGCCGGCATGGTGCCGTTCAAGAACGTGTTCACCGGCGCCGAGACGCCGGCCCATCCGCGCGCGGCCAGTTCGCAAAAGTGCGTCCGCGCCGGCGGCAAGCACAACGACCTGGACAATGTCGGCTACACCGCCCGCCACCACACCTTCTTCGAGATGCTGGGCAACTTCTCGTTCGGCGACTACTTCAAGGAACAGGCGATCCACCACGCCTGGACCCTGCTGACCGGCGAGTTCAAGCTGCCCAAGGAAAAGCTGCTGGTCACGGTGTACCACACCGATGACGAGGCCGCGGATCTCTGGAAGAAGATCGCCGGCCTGTCGGACGACCGCATCATCCGCATCCCGACCAGCGACAACTTCTGGTCCATGGGTGACACCGGCCCTTGCGGTCCGTGCTCGGAAATCTTCTTCGACCACGGCGAAGGCATTCCCGGTGGCCCCCCGGGCAGCCCCGATGAGGACGGCGACCGCTTCATCGAGATCTGGAACCTCGTGTTCATGCAGTTCGAGCAGATGGCCGGCGGCGAGCGCGTCTCGCTGCCCAAGCCCTCGATCGACACCGGCATGGGCCTGGAACGCGTCGCGGCCGTGCTGCAGGGCGTGCACAACAACTACGACGTCGACCTGTTCAAGAGCCTGATCGCGGCCAGCGTCGAGCTGACCGGCGTCAAGGCCGAGGGCGACCAGGCCCCGTCGCACCGCGTCATCGCCGACCACCTGCGCTCGTCGTCGTTCCTGCTGGCCGATGGCGTCACGCCCTCGAACGAAGGCCGCGGCTACGTCCTGCGCCGGATCATGCGCCGGGCCATGCGCCACGCCTATCTGCTGGGCGCCAACGAACCCCTGATGCACCGCCTGGCCCCGACCCTGGTGGCCGAGATGGGCCAGGCCTATCCGGAACTGCGCCGCGCCGAGGCCTCGATCGTCGAGACCCTGCGCCAGGAGGAAGAGCGCTTCCGCGTCACCCTGGGCCGCGGCATGGGCCTGCTGGACGAGGCCACCGCCAACCTGTCGAGCGGCGGCGTGCTGGATGGCGAGACCGCCTTCAAGCTCTATGACACCTACGGCTTCCCGCTGGACCTGACCCAGGACGCCGTGCGCGCCAAGGGCCTGACCGTCGACACCGACGCCTTCGACGCGGCCATGGAAAAGCAGCGCCAGATGGCGCGCGCCAACTGGGCCGGCTCGGGCCAGCAGGCCGGCGCCGCCGCCTGGTTCGCGATCAAGGAAAAGGCCGGCGCCACCGCCTTCGTCGGCTATGAGACCACCGAGACCACCGGCGTCGTGAAGGCGATCGTCGTCGACGGCGCCGAAGTCGAGTCGGCCCGCGCCGGCACGACTGTCGAGGTTCTGCTGGACCGCACCAGCTTCTACGCCGAGAGCGGCGGCCAGGCCGGCGACACTGGCGCGATCGAGGCCAATGGCCGCGAGAGCCGCGTGATCGACACCCAGAAGCAGGCCGGTGAGCTCTATGTCCACCGCGTCGAGCTGGCCGGCGACCTCAAGGTCGGCGACAGCGTCGTGGCCTCGGTCGACGCCGACCGTCGCCACACCACCCGCTCCAACCACTCGGCCGCCCACCTGGTGCACGCCGCCCTGCACCATGTGCTGGGCCCGCACGTCGCCCAGAAGGGCCAGATGGTCGACGGCGAGCGCATGCGCTTCGACTTCAGCCACGGCGGTCCGTTGACCGCCGAGGAGCTCGACAAGATCGAGGCCGAGGTCAACGAAGTCATCCGCCAGAACGTCCCGGCCGAGACCAAGGAAATGGCCCCGCAGGAGGCCATCGAGGCCGGCGCCGTCGCTCTGTTCGGCGAGAAGTACGGCGATAGCGTCCGCGTCCTTACGCTTGGCAAGTCGCTGAGCGATGAGGCCAAGGCCTATTCGGTCGAACTGTGCGGCGGCACCCACGTGGCCCGCACCGGCGACATCGCCCTGTTCAAGATCGTCTCGGAACAAGGCGTCGCCGCCGGCGTGCGTCGCATCGAGGCCCTGACCGGCGAGGCGGCCCGCCGCTTCCTGCTGGACCAGGCGGGCGTGGCCAAGTCGTTGGCCGACCAGTTCAAGACCCCGGTGCTGGAAGTCGGCGCCCGCGTCGACGCCCTGATCGCCGACCGCAAGCGCCTCGAGAAGGAACTGGCCGACGCCAAGAAGCAGCTGGCCCTGGGCGGCGGCGGCGGGGCTGGCGCCGGTCCTGAGGACGTCAACGGTACGGCTCTGATTGCCCGCGTCCTGGACGGCGTCGGCGGCAAGGAGCTGCGCGGCGTCGCCGAGGAGTTCAAGAAGCAGCTGAACAACGGCGGCGTCGTCGCCCTGGTCGGCACGTCGGACGGCAAGGCCGCGGTCACCGTGGCGGTCACCGCCGACCTGACGGCCAAGTTCAGCGCCGCCGACCTGGCCAAGGCCGCCGTGATCGCCATGGGCGGCCAGGGCGCGGGCGGCAAGGCCGACTTCGCCCAGGGCGGCGCTCCGGACGACAGCAAGGCCCAGGACGGCCTCGCTGCGATCAAGGCGCTGCTGGCCGGCTGATGCGCCGACCGCGGCTTGGAATGGCAAAGGGGACGCTGAAAGGCGTCCCCTTTTTCGTGCCTGGCCCGGGCGCCGCGCCGCGCAAGGACGTTGTGTGTCGCCGATAAGCTGACGGTGACGGTTCGGGGGCGTTACTTGTCGGTAGAAGACGGGCCGTTCGCCAGGCCTGCGGCTTCATGGTCGTGATATCTCCAGATCAAGGCCCAGAGCCCGTACGATAGAGCCGCCAACACTGCGCCGTCCGCGAACCGGCCTATGGGGTCCAAGGCCGTCAGGGCGAACAAACCGATCAGCACCAAGATCGACAGCAGGGCCACCGCTACAGGACGCGCCCAGTTCGCTGACGCCTTCAGACCCTGCCCTACAAGACCGACCATCACTGCAAACAACGCAGCGGCCAGGGCCGAAACGGCCAGCAACACGAGTATCCCCACAAACACGCCGTTCAAGAACGAAAACGCAGCGCCGAGACCGGTGGCGGCGTTCGCCAGCAGCCCAACCAACCCATAGGTCTGCACGTCGAGATACTGTGATGGCTTCGCAGCATGATCGGATCCCATCACGAACGCGGTTCCCCCGAGGAAAAGCGCCATGAGAAATGAGGGGACGCCGATCAGCCAGGCTGAGATCTGGAAGCCACGAGTGACGATCCGCTTATGGGTCAATCGGGGGGCAGAACGGCTGAGCAATTTCGACGCCCTGATCCGAGTTGGGAAGGAAATCCGCGCCACTATACCGCGATCGCAGCGATGACCCTTACCGCGAAGTCGACCCGTGCGTCGTGGTCAGCGTGACCCGTATCCTCACTCAGCCATGCGGCATCTTGCAGATCGACAGCTTGTTGCCGTCCGGGTCGCGCACATAGGCCAGGTAGTAGCCCTCGCCATAGACGGGACGCGGACCCGGCTCGCCTTCACTGGACCCGCCGTGGGCCAGGGCGGCGGCGTGGGCGGCGCAAACCTGCTCCTCGGTCTCGGCGCGCAGGCCGATCATGATCCCGTTGCCGGCCTTGGTCGGTTGGCCGTTCTCGGGCTTGCAAAGCAGGATCGTCGCGTGCTCGGGATTGGGGCCATAGCCGATCCAGTGGTCCTGCCGCCACAGCCGCGCATGGCCCAGCGCGCCCAGTACGGCGTCGTAGAAATCGCCGGCGCGGTCGGGATCGCTGGCGCCGATGGTGACGTAACTGATCATGGGGCTGGTCATGAAAATCTCCTCTGGCCCCTTCCTAACCCCGCCGCTGACGATCGGTGTCAGCAGCGAGCGCCGAGGTGTCAGGCGGGACCCAGCAGCAATGCGGCCAGCGCCAGGGTCAGGGCCGACAGCGCCGTGCTCAGCGCCACGGCCCGCGCCGCGCCGCGCGGGAAGACGCCATAGGCGCGAGTCTGGATGAAGACATTGACCGCCGTCGGGGCGGCGGCCAGCAGGGTCGCGCCGACGCGGAAAGCGGGCGGGGCGGGGGTCAGACCGACCGCGAACCAGACCAGCACCGGAAACACCGCCAACTTGGCGACGGCGGCCAGGATCACGGGCGCGGCGGCAGGCGTGGCCTCGTCCTCGGCCTGGCGCAGGCCCAGGGCCGCGCCCAGGGCGACCAAGCCGACGGGACTGCCCGAGGCGGCGGCCATGCCGACGGCGCGATCCAGCGGTTCGGGCAGGGCGATGTCCAGCAGGGCCAGGCCGATGCCGGTCAGGGCGGCGGCGACGACCGGGTTGCGAAAGGCCTGGGTCGTCGAGCGCCAGACCGAGCGGCCCGCCGCCCAGCCCAAGAGCGCCACACCGGCGGCGGTCAGGATCACGAAGTCGACGGCGACGATCCCGGCCACGAGGCGGGCGGTCTCGACCCCCAGCACCGCCGCGGCGATCGGCAGGGCCAGGAAGGCGCTGTTGCCGACGCCTGACGCCATGGCTGCGCCCGCCCGCTCGGCCTTGCTCCAGCCCAGCGCGCGCCCCGCGACGGCGACGACGGCGATGATCGCCAGGCCCACCCCGGCATAGGCGGCCAGGCCCGCGACCAATTCCGGACCCGGTCGGCCGGTGCGCGACAGCGAGTGGACGAGCAGGGCCGGGAAGCCGACCCAGTACACATAGGCCGACAGGCCTTGCGCCATTCTGGCGTCCAGCAGCCGCAGTCGGGTCAGGGCCAGTCCCGCGCCGACCAGCAGGAAGAATGGCCAGACGCGCGTCAGGACATCGAGAACGAGAGGCAGCACCGGTCCGGGTTAGCCTTGGCGCTCGTCGCCGGGCAGGCGGATATGCACCAGCTTCCAGGTGAACAGCGCCTTGCGCTCGAAGGTGAAGATCGTGGTCTTGCCGCTGTCGTCCGGGCGCCGGATCGAGATGCGCACGCGGTTGGGGTCCCAATAGGCGATGCCCGGATAGGGGCCCTTCACGGCATGGTTCAGCTTGCCCAGCACCGTGTCGTCCTGCGCCGAGGCGGGCGGGGCCTTGCCGGGCGCATAGCCGCGGGTCAGGGCCGAGACTCCGGCCACGGTCAGATAGCGGTCGACCTTGGGCTCGGGCGGGGTGATCGGCTCGATGGCCTTCTTGAAGACGCTCAGCGGATCGCGCCAGATCGAAGGGTTCTCGGGCTGAGCGGCGGGAGCGTTGGCGACCAGTTGGCCGGTCAGGCTGCGGCGCACGGCGGGGAAGTCGACCAGCTGACCGATCGCCTGGACATCCTCATACTGTGCGGCGGCCTTCAGCGCCCGGAACGCGAACCAGGGCGCCGTCGCAAAGGCGGCGGCGAAGACGAAGATCGCCAGCACGATCAGGTCCCAGATCCGCTTCTGCAGGGTCATGCCGCCTCCCAAAGGGTTAACGCGGATAGATCACAGCTATCGACGTTCACCGCAAGGGCGCTCGCGTGCGACGGGCGCGTCCTTGCGGCAGTTCGGCATGCTTAGGGTTTCACTCGCTGACGCCGTCCAGCTCCTTGAGCCGCGTCGCGATCTGGTCGGCGAATTGGTAGATGTCGGTCAGGTCGCTGATGTTGTGCCGCGTCTCGTCCTTGCCGGCGAAGGTCCCGAAGTACTTCGTCGTGATGCCGTTGAAGTGCAGGCGCGCCAGGCTCTTGCGATTGTTGTCGTCCAGCAGGATCGCGCAGTACGACTTGGCGTCGCGCATCACCACGCGCTTCGGATTGACGTGCTTGGCGGCGATGGCCTGGACGATGTGGAATCCGGAGATCTCCTCAGGCGTCGTGATGATCTCCGCCTCGTTCTCCTCGATCGAAGCGGTGGGCGCTTCCTCGGGGATGGTCGATGCGTTCAGGGCCGAGGACAGGCGCTCGTTGACGAGGTCTCGGATCAACGACGAGATCGAGTTGGTCAGCAGCTTGGAGAAGTTCTCGCGTACCTGAGACGTGATGCGGCCTTCGTGAACGCGACTTGCCATCATGCGGACGAACTCCTCGGAAGGTTCCGAGAATTCCTTCTCGAGCTCCTTCCTGAGCAGGGATTGCAGCTTCAGGAAGCCAGCCTCCTGCACGATCTTCTCGATGTCGAACGCGTGCTTGGAAAACTTCTCGATCGTCCGGACATCGGTGGGCTTCAGCGCGTCCATGCTGAAGGAGAAGAATGGCTTGTCGTCCATCTTGTTGGGCGCTTCGACGTCTGAATAGAACTGGAAGACGACGCCATTGGTCAGGATCGCCAGCCGTGCGTCGGTGACGCTGAAATAGCGAAAGAGCTGGCTGGCGTGGTTGAGATTCAGGGCCGAGGACGCTGGCTTGCACTCCAGCAGGATCTTGACCTTGCCGCTGTCACAGATCGCGTAGTCGACCTTCTCGCCCTTCTTGGTGCCGACGTCGCAGGTGTACTCGGGGATCACTTCTGACGGGTTGAAGACGTCATAGCCCAACGCCTGAATGAACGGCATGACCAAAGCCGTTTTGGCGGCTTCCTCCGTCAACAGGACTTCCCGGTGTTCGATGGTTCGTTTCTGGAGTTCCGCCAGCCGCGTCGCCAGATCCATAGTGCGCCCTCCCGTGCACGTTTTGAGGGCATGATGACTCTGGTTCTCGCAAAGGTCCATTGGCCTCCTGCAAGCTTCACCGCTTGTGGGTGCTGTGCGACAACGCGGGCGCTGTTGATGGCTTTCTGCATCGTGCTACGTCTCGCTTCAGGGGACTTCCAGTATCGCGAGTAACGACACGTGTTGTGCCGTCCTTTGGCGCGCGTCTGCGCCGTCGTCGCCGTCCTCCTCCCAGCTATGGCCCATTCCGCAGATCTCGACGCCGCGGTGCTGGGCGAGCTGAACTATGTCCGGGCCAATCCGGGCGAGTATGCGCGCGAGCTGCGGGGGGCGTCGGCGTGGGTGTTCGAACAGGAGGAGCCGGGGGCGGTGGCCGAGGCGATCGCGTTCCTGGAACGCCAGGCGCCGCTGCCGGCGCTGAAGGCCGATCGCCGATTGGACGCGGCGGCGCGGGAGCATGCGCAGGCGCAGGGGCCGCGCGGTGATGTCGGTCATGGGGCGGTGGGCGGGCTGGGTGCGCGGCTGCGGGCCGCTGGCGTGTTCGCCGGGATGAGCGCCGAGAACATCTCGTACGGCCATGACGACGCGCGCGCCATCGTGCGACAGTTGGTGATCGACAGCCGGGTGGCCGGGCGTGGCCACCGGCGCAACATCTTCTCGTCGGGCTACAGCGCCGTCGGGGTCGCCTGTGGCGGTCACCGGCAATGGGGCGCGATGTGCGTGATCGACTTCGCCGGCGCCATCGTCCAGCGCGACTAGGCCCCAAACGAAAAACGCCCCCGGATTGCTCCGGGGGCGTTCTCGTTCAGGCCGAAGCCTTAAGTCTTAGGCCATGGCCTTCTGGAGGTTCTCGTCGATCTTGTCGAGGAAGCCTTCCGTGGTCAGCCAGCCTTGCTTGTCGCCGACCAGCAGAGCCAGGTCCTTGGTCATGAAGCCGCTTTCGACGGTGTCGATGCAGACCTTTTCCAGGGTGGCGGCGAAGTTGGCCAGTTCCTGGTTGTCGTCCAGCTTGGCGCGGTGGGCCAGGCCACGCGTCCAGGCGAAGATCGAGGCGATCGAGTTGGTCGAGGTGCTCTCGCCCTTCTGATGCTGGCGATAGTGACGGGTCACCGTGCCGTGGGCGGCTTCGGCTTCCACCGTCTTGCCGTCCGGCGTCATCAGCACCGAGGTCATCAGGCCCAGCGAGCCGAAGCCCTGGGCGACGATGTCCGACTGCACGTCGCCGTCGTAGTTCTTGCAGGCCCAGACGTAGCCGCCCGACCACTTCAGCGCCGAGGCGACCATGTCGTCGATCAGGCGGTGCTCGTAGTGGATGCCCTTGGCCTTGAACTGGTCGGCGTATTCGGCGTCGAAGATCTCTTGGAAGATGTCCTTGAAGCGGCCGTCATAGGCTTTCAGGATGGTGTTCTTCGTCGAGAGATAGACCGGATAGCCGCGGCCCAGGCCGTAGGCGAACGAGGCGCGGGCGAAGTCGCGGATCGAGTCGTCGAGGTTGTACATGCCCATGGCCACGCCGGCCGACGGGCTCTTGAACACTTCGTGCTCGATGGTTTCGCCGTCTTCGCCGACGAACTTGATCGACAGCGTGCCCTTGCCCGGGAACAGGAAGTCGGTGGCCTTGTACTGGTCGCCGAAGGCGTGACGGCCGACGATGATCGGCTGGGTCCAGCCCGGCACCAGGCGCGGCACGTTCTGGCAGATGATCGGTTCGCGGAAGATCACGCCGCCCAGGATGTTGCGGATCGTGCCGTTCGGCGACTTCCACATCTTCTTCAGGCTGAACTCCTCGACGCGCTGCTCGTCGGGGGTGATGGTCGCGCACTTGACGGCGACGCCGTGCTTCTTGGTCGCCTCGGCGGCGTCGATCGTCACCTGGTCGTTGGTGGCGTCGCGGTTCTCGACCGACAGGTCGTAGTAGTCCAGTTCCAGATCCAGGTACGGGAAGATCAGCTTATCCTTGATGAGCTTCCAGATAATCCGGGTCATTTCATCGCCGTCCATGTCGACGACGGGGTTGGCGACTTTAATCTTGGCCATTGCGGGGATGTTCCTCTGGCGGTGGCGCGCTTGCGGCGATCTGGCGCACAGGGCCAGGAAGCGGCGCGGACGGGGAGGCTATAGACTGTTGCGTCGCCAGGGAAAAGCCGGACGGCGCCACCTGGGGCCAGTTCGCGGCGAGAGCCTGTGTTTTGGGGACGCCAGCCCCGATGCGGACTGGAGCGCGTGGCGAAGATGCGCTCTACTTCCGGAAGGGGCGGGGCGCCAGACGGGGCCTGGGGATTGGCGTTGAATACAGATCAGGGCGCGACCGCAGAGGTCCGTACGCCGTTGGCGCGGCGTCTGTTGACCATGGTGGCGATCCTGTCGATCGCGGTGACGGGCGTGGCGACCGCGGCGGCGTTCGTGTTCGTGCGCGAGAGTGCGGTCGACACTCAAAAACGGCACCTGACCGAGTATGTCAGCGAGCGGGTCAAGACCGAGGATCGCCTGTTCTCGGACCTGGTGAAGGTGCATGCCGCAGCGGGCGGAGCCCTGACCCGGCGGCTGGACCAGGGCGAGGGCCCCGGCGCCGGGACGCGTTTCGAGCGGCTGTTCCCGGACCATGGCGACGGTACGCGGCGCTCGGCGCCGGGCTTGTTCGACGGCGCGCGCCTGGGTGACCAGTTCGTCTACGGCGTCGGGGCGTTTCTCTCGCGCGCCGACAGCCTGACGACGTTCGAGCGGTCGTTGTACCTGTCGGCGCTGGACGTGGTGTCGGGCACGGGCGAGGCCGAGATCGGCCACTACGACAACTTCTACTTCTTCTCGCCCGACATGCGTCTGCTGATGTTCGGGCCGCAGCGCCCGGACCGACTGACCTTTTACCGCCAGACCGCGCCGGCTGACCTCAGCATCGTCAACGAGGAGATCGCCCAGCTGATCCTGCCGGAGCACAACCCCGAAGGGGTGATGAAGTGCACGAAGCTGCGGCGCATGATCACCGATCCGACGGGCAACAGCCTGAACGCCGCTTGCGTGACCCCCTTCTACTACAAGGACCGCTTCCTGGGTGCGTTCGGCACCAGTCTGTCGCTGGACTCCTACCTGCTGCGCGCGGTGGCCGACGCCTTGCCTGGCGCGCGCAACATGATCGTCACCGACAGCGGCGAGCTGGTGGCGGCTCAGGGGCTGGCGCGAAACGGCGTGGTCGACGCAGAGGCGCTGCGTCGGTTCGAGGCCGGCAACAACCTCAATCCGCTCGTGGCGCATATCCGCGCGCAGCATCATTCGGTCGGCACGCTCCTGTCGCCGAACGGCGACCGGCTGATCGCCTATGGCCGCATGGCGGAGCCGGGGTGGTGGTTCCTGATGAGCTTCCCGTCGGAGGAGATCGTCTGGTCGTCGCTGAAGACCGCCTCCTGGGTGCTGCTGTTCGGCTTTATCGGCGTAGCGATCCAGGTGCTGCTGCTCTATCGCCTGACCAACCAGATGGTCGCCGCGCCGCTGGGCGCCCTGGCGTGCTCAGCGTCTCAACGGCGGCGATGGAACCGAGGCGATCGAGGCCCGCGACGACGAGATCGGCGCTCTTGCCCGCACGCTGCGGGGAGAGCGCGATCGCAATGTCGAGCTGCGTCGCTCGCTGGAAGACCGAGTCGCCGCCCGCACCGTTGAGCTGGAGCGGGCCAACCAGGCCAAGTCGGTGTTCCTGGCCAACATGTCCCATGAGCTGCGCACGCCGCTGAACGGGGTGATCGCCATCGGCGACCGTCTGGCCGACGAGGAGGATCCGGCCGTCCGCCGCGAGATGGCCGCCCTGGTGTCCTCGTCGGGTCGGCTGCTGGAGCAGGTTCTGGGCGACATCCTGGACGTCTCGAAGATCGAGGCCGGCGAGTTCCAGCTGACCCCGGCGCCGTTCGACCTGGTCCAGCTGGTGCGCGGCATGGCCGAGCTGCACGCCGCCGCCGCCGAAGCCAAGGCCCTGACCCTGCGCTGGTCGGTCTCGCCCGAGGCGGCCGGGACCTATGAGGGCGACGCCGCGCGGATCAGCCAGATCCTGTCGAACCTGCTGGCCAACGCCGTGAAGTTCACCGGCGAAGGTGAGGTGTCGCTGGAGGTCGATTGCGTCGACGGCGCCCTGCGCTTCGTCGTGCGCGACACCGGCGTGGGCTTCGACGGCGACGTGCGCGAGCGTCTGTTCAAGCGCTTCGTCCAGGCCGACCAGTCGATCACCCGCCAGTTCGGCGGCACCGGCCTGGGCCTCTCCATCTGCGCGGCTCTGGCCGAGATGATGGGCGGCGGGATCGATGCGGAATCGGTGACAGGCCAGGGCGCGCGCTTCGAGGTCGTGCTGCCTCTGCCGCGCTTGGCGGACGCCGCGCCTGAGGTGGAGGCGGAAGTTCAGGACGAGGTCTCGCTGGAAGGCCTGCGTGTGCTGGTCGCCGAGGACCATCCGACCAACCGAAAGGTCGTCGAGATCGTGCTGGAGCCGTTTGGCGTCGACCTGACCATGGTCGAGGACGGCCAGGCGGCGCTGGATGCGCTGGATGAGGACCGTTTCGACGCGGTGCTGATGGACATGCAGATGCCGGTCATGGACGGCCTGACCGCCACCCGGGCGATCCGGGCTCGCGAGGCCGCGTCGCACGGTCCTCGGATGCTGATCATCATGCTGACCGCCAACGCCATGGAAGAGCACGTCGCGGCCGCGCAGGCCGCGGGAGCCGATCTGCACCTGGCCAAGCCGCTGCACCCCGCGCAGTTGCTGGAGGCCTTGGCGCAGGTCCGGCGCGGTTAGAATTCCTTGAACACTGCACGCCCGACGTCGGCGACGATGGCTTCGCGCGCCGCGGCGTCCTGGGTCGAGGCGGTGAGGAAGATCACGAAGGCGATGCGCTGGCCGCCCTTCAGCTCGGCCACGGCGATGCTGTGGATCGACGGCGAGACGCCCAGATTGATCGGCGAGGTCCCGGCGCTCTGGATCAGCCGCGCGCCCTTGGGCAGGGCGGCGGTCAGATAGCCCGGATCGCGGCCCAGCAGGCGGGCGGCGTCGGGACGGCTGACCAGCTCGCGGTTCAGGAACGCTTCCAGCAGGCGGATCATGCCGATCGGCGTGGCGGTGTCGCGCTGGTCGGCGCCGCGTTCGCGGCCGGCCTCGGCGCGCTCGGCGGTTGGGACGGAGTCGATGGCCTTTTGCCAGGCTTCCTCGGTCTTCCAGTCGGCGCGGAACGAGGCGAGGCCGCGGGCGTCGGTGGCGACCTGGCGGCGATAGCGATCGACGCTGACGTGGTCCAGCCGCTCGACCTGCAGCCAGCCATTGACGCCGCCGGGGCCGCCGATGCGCTTGGTCAGGACGTCCAGGGCCGTGGTGTCGCCGGCCCGGCCCAAAGCTTCCAGCTCGGCGACGGTGTAGTCCTGACGGCTAGGCCAGGCGTCGGCCACGGCGCTGGGCGGCGGCGACAGGTCGACGTCGCGGATGGTGATGGTCTCCGTCGGCTGAAGGTGTCCGGCCTCCATCTCGCCCATCACGGCCGCCAGGATCGGGATGCGGGACGCAGCCCCCAGCGGGAAAGGTCGCTCGCCGTTGAACGCCCACAGCTGGCGGGTGCCCAGGTCGATGACCGCCACGCCCAGAGTGGCCGGCGCGGCGCGGGCGGCGATCTCCTCCATCCGCTTCTGCAACGCCTTGGGATCGATGGCGGGCTCTTCCTGGCCCAGCATCGGTTTCTCGCCACAGGCTGCCAGCAGCGGCAGGACGGCGAGGGCGGTCAGGAGGGCGCGGCGCGACATGCGGGCTAAACGCGGCTGTAGCGGTTCGGCTGCGCGCTAAAGCTTGCAAGAGGCGTGTGGTCGGCGGCAAAGGGTGCGGATGACCGACGAACTCCAGCCCGTCCCGCCCAAAGTCACGCCGCCTTGCGTCATCCTCAACGAGCCCCAGCTGGCTGAGAACATCGGTGCGGTGGCTCGGGTAATGGCCAATTTCGGGCTGTACGACCTGCGTCTGGTGCGGCCTCGCGATGGCTGGCCGCAGGAGCGGGCCTGGCCCAGCGCCTCGGGCGCCAGCTGGCCTCTGGACGACGCCAAGGTCTTCGACACGCTGGAAGAGGCCATCGCCGACCTCAAGCTGGTCTACGCCACCACGGCCCGGCCGCGCGAGACGCGCCTGCCAGTCTATACGCCGCGTGAGAGCGCCAACCACCTGGCCGAGGATGTTGCGTTGGGCCGCGCCGTCGGCCTGCTGTTCGGTGGCGAGCGCGCGGGCCTGGAGACCCACGACATCGCCCTGTGCCAGGCCATCGTCTCGATCCCGATCGACGAGCGCTTCCGGTCGCTGAACCTGGCCCAGGCCGTGTCGATCAACGCCTACGAATGGAAGATGACCCAGGACGACCGGCCCTGGAAGAAGTTCGAGCAGAACGTCGAAGAGCCCGCCGACCAGTCGGCGCTGCTGGGCCTGTACGAACATCTGGAAGGCGAGCTGGACAAGGCCGGCTTCTATCATCCGCCGGAGAAGAAGCCGTCGATGGTGCGCAACCTGCGCGCCCCGCTGGCGCGCGCGCGGCTCAGCGACCAGGAGGTCCGCACCTTCCGCGGCGTGGTCACCGCGCTCAGCAAGGGCCGTGGCCGCGTGCTGGCCAAGCTGGCCGAGAAGACCAAGAAGGACGAAGCTCCTTAAGGAGCTGGTCCGGCGGCGGAATTGACGCCGATCATCCGCCGACGGAGCGGGCGGGCGCAGGGTTCAGGCGTGGTCGACGCAAGGAGCCTTCATGACCCCCGACGCAAGAACTCTGGTGGTGGTCGCCGACGGCCATCGCGCCCGCCTGCTGGAGCAGGCCCGCATCGATGGTCCGCTGCATGACCGTCCGGAATGGCTGCCGGGGATGCGCGAGCATCACGAGCACGAGGGGCCGACCCACATCGTCCATTCAGGCGACGTGCGTGACCGCGCCGAGAAGGCGTTCCTACGCACCTTGGGCAAGAAGCTGGACGACCTGATCTGCCGGCAGTCGTTCGACCATGTGATCCTGGTGGCGCCGCCGCGCGCCCTCGGTCATCTGCGCGGCGCGCTGTCGTCGCCGGTCGCCCGAAAGGTGGTCGGTTCGGACCCGCATGAGCGCGTCGACGCCACCATCATCACCCTGCAGGAAGTGGTTCACGCCGCACGTCACGCCCGGGCAGCGTAGCGCGCAGCGTGTGGGGGCGGACCGGAGGTCGACCTCATCCCCCGATCTTCGGTCCAGCTCCCGACTTGCCTCCTGGGTCGATCGCGCGTTCACTGCCTCTCAAACAAATGTTGGGGAGGGGCGGCATGAACCGTCGGGAACTGCTGGCGGCGGCCGGCGTGCTGGGCTTCGCGCCCGTGTTTGCGAACGCCGCAGAGGGGGACGCGACGGCCGCGCGCGACGCCTATCTCTATGCCTTGCCATTGATCGAGATGGCCACGACCCGGGCTCGGACGCTGAAGGCGCCCGGCGCGGCGATCAACACGCTGACCCACACCCGGACCCTGGCCGACCACACCAGCCGCGCGGTCACCACGCCCAACAACGACACGCTCTATTCGACGGCTTTCCTGGATCTCTCCGAGGGGCCCGTCACCTTGACCATCCCGCCACTGGGCGCGCGCTACTACAGCGTGGCGGTGATGGACATGTTCACCAACAACAACGTGGTGCTGGGGACGCGCACTATCGGCGGGCAGGGCGGAACCTTCACCCTGTGCGGACCGGGCCAGGCCTCCAGCGGTCCGAACCCGGTGCGGATCGCCACGCCGCATGCCTGGCTGCTGGTCCGCACCCTAGTTGATGGCGACGCCGATCTGGCCGCCGCCCACAAGGCCCAGGACGGCTTCGTGGTGAAGGGCCCGCCTGCCGCTCCGGTCCCGGCCTTCGCCGCCCGCGATGCCGCGCCGAGCGACTACTTCGCCGCCGCCCGGGCGCTGCTGGCCAGCGATCCCGCGCCGGCGACGGACGGCAAGATCCTGGCTCGCTCCGCCGCCTTCCTGGGCGCGGGGCCGTTCGACGCCGCCACCGCGACGGCCGGGATCGAGCAGGCCAAGATGATCGCCGTCTTCGCGCGCGGCCGGCAGGTGTTCACCAGCGGCTGGTCGTATCCGCGGCCGAACCTGGGCGACTACGGTCAGGACTATCTCTATCGCGCCATCGTCGCCCTGCAGGGCCTGGGCGCGCTGCCCGTGGCCGAGGCTTCGTACCTGAAGGTGGCCGGCGACGACGGGGCGGGGACCTTCACGGGCGATGGCCTCTATCGCCTCAGCCTGCCGGCTCAATTGCCGCTGGACGGCTTCTGGTCGCTGTCGATGTACGAGGCCCTGCCGGACGGGCAGTTCTTCTTCACCGACAATCCGATCAAGCGCTACACGATCGGCGACCGCACGCCGGGCCTCAAGCGCAACGCCGACGGCGGGCTGGATATCTGGATCGGCCGCAGCGACCCCGGCGGCGAGCGCAGCGCCAACTGGCTGCCGGCTCCGAAGGCAGGGCCCTTCGCGCTCTATCTGCGGGCCTATCTGCCGCGCGCCGAACTGCTGGGCGGCCGCTTCCGCGTGCCGGCGATCGTCAAGGCCTAACCGGCGACGGCTAGGCTGCGCTCGAGGTGCTCGACCAGCAGACGCACCTTGGCGGGCAGCAGGCGCAGATGCGGATAGACGGCCCAGACGCCCTCGTCGGCCGGGCGCGCGTCTTCCAGCACCGCCACCAGCCGGCCGTCGGCGATGGCGGCGTCGACATAGAAGTTGGGCAGCTGGCAGATCCCCAGCCCTTGCAGCGCCGCGTCCAGCACCGCCTGACCGCTGTTGCAGCGCCAACGCCCCTGCGGCTTGAAGGCGATCTCGCGCTCGCCGTCGGCGCCAGAAAAGGAGGGAGTTTCGCGCAGCGGCCAGGTGTCGGATGCGCCCAGCACGCAGGCGTGCAACGACAGGTCGGCGATGGTCTGGGGCGCACCGGTCCGGGCCAGATAGGCGGGCGATGCGGTGAGGCGGCGCGTGCGCGAGGCCAGGCGCTTGGCGATCAGCCGGCTGTCGGTCAGTCGGCCGAAGCGGATGGCCAGGTCGAAGCCCTCGGAAACGATGTCGCGCACCGCGTCGTCCAGGGCCAGTTCGATCGATAGCTTGGGATGGGCCAGCAGGAACCCGTTGACCGCCGGGGCCACGAACCGCTCGCCATAGGCGGTCGAACAGGTCAGCCGCAGCAGGCCCTTCAGCTCGGCGTCCTCTTCACCGACGGCGGCCAGGGCCTCGTCACGGTCCAGGATCAACTGGCGGCAGCGGGCCAGGAAGGCGCGGCCGGCGTCGGTCAGGCTGACGCGGCGGGTGGTGCGATAGAGCAGGCGGGTTTGCAGCCGCTCTTCCAGCCCCGCCACGGCGCGGCTGACGCCCGAGGTCGATAGGCTTAAGCGGCGCGCGCCTTCGGAGAAGCTCTCGGCCTCGGCCGTGGCCACGAATTCGTCGATCCCGTCCCAGCGGCTCATGGCGTGGGCATGCGCGCATTATCCTGCATGAGCAACAATGTTTTGCGCTGACAGGGATTATCGACGCGCGCCACACGGCGTACCAAGATCGCGCAAATCAAGGAGCCTCCCCGATGAAGACCCGCGCCGCCGTCGCCTTCGAAGCCAAGAAGCCGCTGGAGATCGTCGAGGTCGATCTGGAAGGGCCCAAGGCCGGCGAGGTCCTGGTCGAGATCAAGGCCACCGGCGTCTGCCACACCGACGCCTACACGCTGGACGGCCTGGACAGCGAAGGCCTGTTCCCGTCGATCCTGGGCCACGAAGGCGCAGGCGTGGTGGTCGAGGTCGGCGCGGGCGTCACCTCGGTGGCGGTCGGCGACCACGTGATCCCGCTCTACACGCCCGAATGCCGCCAGTGCAAAAGCTGCCTCAGCGGCAAGAGCAACCTCTGCACGGCCATCCGCGCCACCCAGGGCAAGGGCCTGATGCCCGATGGTACGAGCCGCTTCTCGTACAAGGGGCAGACCATCCATCACTACATGGGCTGCTCGACCTTCTCGAACTACACGGTCCTGCCCGAGATCGCGGTGGCCAAGATCCGCAAGGACGCGCCGTTCAAGAGCGCCTGCTACTGCGGTTGCGGCGTGACCACCGGCGTGGGCGCCGTCACCAACACCGCCAAGGTCGAGCCGGGCTCGAACGTCATCGTCTTCGGTCTGGGCGGCATCGGCCTGAACGTCATTCAAGGCGCCAAGCTGGTCGGCGCCAACATGATCATCGGCGTCGACATCAACCCGGACCGCGAGGAATGGGGCCGTAAGTTCGGCATGACCCACTTCGTGAACCCGAAGGACGTGCAGGGCGATCTGGTGGCCCACCTGGTGGCCCTGACCGACGGCGGCGCGGACTACACCTTCGACGCCACCGGCAACACGGGCGTCATGCGCACGGCGCTGGAAGCCTGCCATCGCGGTTGGGGCGAGAGCATCATCATCGGCGTGGCCGAGGCCGGCAAGGAGATCGCCACCCGTCCGTTCCAGCTGGTCACCGGCCGGGTCTGGAAGGGCACGGCCTTCGGCGGCGCGCGCGGCCGCACCGACACGCCCAAGATCGTCGACTGGTACATGGACGGCAAGATCCAGATCGACCCGATGATCACCCACGTCCTGCCGCTGGAGGACATCAACAAGGCCTTCGACCTGATGCACGCGGGCGAAAGCATCCGCACCGTGGTGACGTTCTAGGATGACCGTCGAAACCCTCGCCACCCATCGCGTCCACGGCGGCACGCTGCGCTACGCCAAGCACGCCAGCGCCAGGACCGGCACGCCGATGAAGTTCACGGTGTGGACGCCGGATGGCGAGGGGCCGTTTCCCTATCTCGTCTGGTTGTCGGGCCTGACCTGCACCGAGGACAATTTCACGGTGAAGTCGGGGGTCTACGAATACGCGGCCCAGCACGGGATCGCGATCGTCGCGCCCGACACCTCGCCCCGCGGTGAAGGCGTGGCCGACGACCCGGCCTACGACCTGGGGCAGGGCGCGGGCTTCTATGTCGACGCCACGCAGGCCCCGTGGGCGTCGCACTTCCAGATGTATTCGTATGTGACCAAAGATCTGCTGGAGGCCGTCGACGGCGCTTTCCCGTTGGATCCGGCGCGGCGCGGGATCTTCGGCCACTCGATGGGCGGCCATGGCGCCCTGACGATCGCTCTGCGCAATCCGGAGCTCTTCAAGTCGGTCAGCGCGTTCTCGCCGATCGTCTCGCCGCTGAACTGCCCGTGGGGCGACAAGGCGATGACGGCGTATCTGGGCTCGGATCGCGCCGCGTGGCGGGCGCATGACGCCTGCGCCCTGATCGAGGACGGCTATGGCCAGGCCTTTGACGAGATCCTGGTCGATCAGGGCCTGGCCGACAGCTTCCTGGAGACCCAGCTGAAGCCCGAATTGCTGGAAGAGGCCGGCGCCGAGGCTCGCCTGAAGGTCACGGTGCGTCGCCAGGACGGCTACGACCACAGCTACTTCTTCATCTCGACCTTCATCGGCGACCACGTCGCCTTCCACGCGGCTAGGCTCTAGCCTCCTTCAGGCCCTTCTCCGAAGTCAGGCAGGGGGCGTGGAACAGCGCCCCGCTCCAGGCGCCTTGCAAGGTGCGGGCGGCGACGATCAGCCAGACGCCGGTCAACGCCGCCGCCAGCAGATGACCGAAGGTCATGAGGCTGGGGATCGGCAACAGCCCGGCCAGTCGCAGCGTCGCCAGGGTGAAGGCGCCCAGCGGGAAGGTGTAGCCCCACCAGCCGAGATTGAACGGCAGGCCCAGCTTCACCTGGCGCAGCGTCGCCAGGGTCGCGGTGGCCAGCCACCACAGGCCATAGCCCCACAGCATCACCGCACCCAGCAGGCTGGCCCCCCGGAAGGCGTCGGCATAGGCGCCCAGGCCTGCGCCGGCCAGCGCGCCCGGCGCGGCCTCGCCCAGCATCAAAAGGGCCAGCGCTCCGGTGCCCAACGGCCCCAGCGCCAGCCAGCTGGTGGCCGCCATGCTGGCCTCGGGCAGCTTGTGCAGCGCCATGCGCAGCACCAGGATCACCAAGACGCCCAGGGCCAGCGGCACGGACAGAGCCCACAGGGCGTAGCTGGAGACCAGCACCTCCAGCTTCAGGGCGGGATCGGCCAGGTGCGGGATCAGAAGACCGCCGCTGGCCGCGGCAACCTCGGCCGGCACGATCGGCAGCAGCCAGACGGCGGTCATCCGGTCGATGCCGTGATCGTGGCGGGTGAACATCAGGAACGGCACCAGCAGGCCGCAGCCGACCGACAGCGCCACATCGATCCGCCACAGGGTCGCGGCGATCTCGACCGCTTTCGGGCCCATCAGGTCGACGCCGAACACCAGGAAGCCGTTGACGATCGTGGCCAGGGCCATCGGCGCGCAGCCCAGGAACATCGACATCACCGGGTGGTCGAAGATCCGTCGGGCTCCGTGCGGAAACAGGATCCACCGCGCGGCGTAGAGGCCGGTGAACAGCATGAACAGGCCGATATTGGCCAGCCACAGGCCTTGTCCGGCCAGCTTCAGCGGCGTCTGGGCCAGAACGAGGGCGACGATGCCGGTGCCCATGCTGGCGGCGAACCAGTTGGGGGTGAACTGGCGGACGATCTCGCGGGGGCTGTCGAGGTGTGTGAAGGGCAGAGCGGTCATGCCGCCGTGATGCGCTCGACGGATCGTTCGATCCAACGCGTTCTTTCGCTTTTAATGTTCGTTTTTGTCGAACGATTGCGCGATCGCCAGAAAAGCTTCCCCGGCCTTGCCGCGCCAGCGCGCCTTGTGGCGCACCAGCCAATAGGCGCGGGGCGGCAGGTCGAAGGCGACCTCGACCAGGGTTCCGGCGGCCAGGCTGGCGGCGGCGACGCTGCGCGACAGCACGCCTGCGCCCATGCCGGCCTCGATCGCTCCCCGCACCGGCTCGTTGTCGGGCAGGGTGACGGCGATGGTCAGGGCCGAGGGGGCGAGACCGGACCGCGCCAGCAGCAGATCGAACACCGTGCGGGTGCCCGAGCCCGGCTCGCGCAGCACCCAGGGCGTGGCGGCCAGATCCGTCAGCGTCGGGCGACTGGTAGCCCAAGGATGGTCCGGCGACACCAGTACGGCCGGCTGGTCATGGTCGACCACGCCGACCTCCAGCGTCGGGCCCTGGACCTCGCCCTCGACAAAGCCCAGCTCGGCCAGGCCCTCGGCGACGGCTTCAGCCACCTGGCGGGTGTTGCCGATGGTGACGTCCAGCTCGATCCCCGGCCAGGCGCGGCGGAAGGCGGCCAGACGGCGGGGGAGCCAGTAGCTGGCGATGGTCTGGCTGGCGTGGATCGTCAGGCGTCCGCGCGACAGGTCGCCCAGATTGCTCAGCGCCGCCTCGGCCGCCTCGGCGCGGGCTAGCACCGCCTTGGCCTCAGTCAGGAACACCTGGCCGGCGGGATTGAGCACGACATTGCGCCCGACCCGGTCCAGCAAGCTGACCCCGTGCCGCGCCTCCAACGCCGCCACCGCGCTCGACACTGCCGACTGGGTCAGGTTCAGCTCGCGCGCCGCCTGGGTCACGTGCTGGCGCTCGGCCACGGCCACGAAGATGCGAAGCTGCTCCAGGGTCATGGGAGGAGGTGTAGGCCAAGTCGCCGGTCCTGGCGAACGGGCCCGCCCACATTGACTCCCCGACCCCGTTCCCTCATAAGCCACCCCTTCACGCCGCCGGCTCGCCGGACGGCGCGAAAACCGCATACGGATTGACCCGAAGCCGCCGTTGAGATCGCACCTCTTTTCCAGGGGAGCCGGCCCGGATCGAATAGAAGAGTGACTTATGTCCAAGCGCCATAGCGCCAAGTACAAAATCGACCGCCGTATGGGTGAAAACCTGTGGGGCCGTCCCAAGTCCCCGGTCAACCAACGCTCGTACGGCCCCGGCCAGCACGGCCAACGCCGCAAGCAGAAGGTCTCGGACTTCGGCCTGCAGCTGCGCGCCAAGCAAAAGCTGAAGGGCTACTACGGCAACCTGACCGAGAAGCAATTCTCGCGCACCTACGAGGAAGCTGCTCGCCGCAAGGGCAATACCTCGGAGAACCTGATCTCGCTGCTCGAGTCGCGCCTGGACGCCATCGTCTATCGCGCCAAGTTCGTGCCGACCGTGTTCGCCGCCCGCCAGTTCGTGAACCACGGCCACGTGACCGTGAACGGCAAGCGCGTGAACATCCCGTCGTACCGCTGCAAGCCGGGCGACGTGATCGCGGTCCGCGAAAAGTCGCGCAACATGGCTCTGGTCCTGGAAGCGGTCGCCTCGAACGAGCGTGACTTCGCCGAGTACGTCTCGGTCGACGCCAAGGGCCTGTCGGCCACCTTCGTCCGCGCTCCGGAACTGTCGGAAGTTCCGTATCCGGTGAAGATGGAACCGAACCTGGTCGTCGAATTCTACGCTTCGTAAGCGTCGGATCCGAACCAATACGGAAAAGGCCCCGGAGCAATCCGGGGCCTTTTTTGCATGTTTTGTCACAGGCTCCCTTAAGGGAAGCCCGCCCCTTGAAAGCCCTTCGACCTGCTCCCAGCTTAATAGGGCGGGACCGGGCCCCTCTGGCGAGCGAATGCAAGCGCTCGTGATGTCGGACCGCATCGGGTGTTCTCGATGACTGGGTCCGGCTGCCCCCCTCTCCCCCCAAAGGCGCCGCCAGCATCGAGGACATCCGATCCAACCCTTTGGACCGGAGGTCTACCGAATGCCGCTTCTGATGTGCCCCAACTGCGATGGCTCGATGCAGGCCGTGCAGCGCGCCGGCGTCGAGTTCGACATGTGCCCGCGCTGCCGGGGCGTCTGGCTGGACCGCGGCGAGCTCGAGAAGCTGATGGCGTTCGAGCGCGAGGAGACGCAGGCGACCTACAACGCGCCGCGGCCCTATGTGCGGCCTGACCATCACCACGACCAGGGCTACAAGAAGCGCGACGATGATGACGACGACCGTTATCGCCGTCACGGCCAGTACGGCCACGGCAAGAAGAAGCGCTTCGACCTCTTCGACATCTTCGACTGACCAACAGGCAAACGACAAACAGGCCGATGAACCACTTCAAGACCTACATGCTGCTGGCGGGCATGACCGCCCTGTTCGCGGGCGTCGGCTACCTGATCGGCGGCCCGACCGGCATGATGATCGCCCTGGTGCTCGCCCTGGCGATGAACGCCTTCTCGTACTGGAACGCCGACAAGATCGTGCTGCGGACCTATGGCGCGCAGGAGGTGGACGAGAGTCACCCCGAGCCGCTGATCCGCCACTACGCCTCGGACGTGGCCGAGATGGCGCAGGCCGCCGGCCTGCCGCGTCCGCGCATCACCATCATCGAGAGCGATCAGCCGAACGCCTTCGCCACGGGCCGCGACCCGGACCACGCGGCGGTGGCGGCCACGACGGGCCTGCTGCGCCTGCTGACCCGCGACGAGATCCGCGGCGTCATGGCCCACGAACTGGCCCACGTGAAGAACCGCGACACCCTGGTGATGACCGTGACGGCGACCATCGCCGGCGCGATCTCGGCCCTGGCCAATTTCGCGTTCTTCTTCGGCGGCTCGCGCGACGAGGAAGGCAACGGCGGCGGCGTCGGCGGGATGATCGGCGCGATCGCCATCGCCATCCTGGCCCCGATCGCGGCCATGCTGGTGCAGATGGCCATCAGCCGGGCCCGCGAATACGAAGCCGACCGCATCGGCGCGGCGATCGGCGGCGACCCCGCCGCCCTGGCTCGCGCGCTGGAGAAGATCGAGGCCTATGCCCGCAGCGGCTACGAGAACCACGCCGCCGAGCGCAATCCGGCCACGGCTCACATGTTCATCATCAACCCCCTTTCGGGAAAGGGCGCGGACAACCTGTTCTCGACCCACCCGGCCACCCATAACCGCGTAGAGGCCCTGATGCGTCTGGGCGTCGGCCAACAGGCCCGCCGCCCTGCGCCAACCATCGTCCCATCCGTTCCGCCGTCGTCCCCCCGCGGCGGAGCCAGCAGCCCGGGACCGTGGGGCTAGGTAACTCTTCGCGTCCCTCGCGCGTCCCCCCAACCCCAACGCGAGGGTCCTGGCGGCGTCGGGTCTTTGACAGACCTGGCGCCGTTTTTCTTTATGGCGCCTCGACCGGTAGCAGGCGGCTGTACTCCCACGGCCAGGGCATGCCGGTCTCGCCTAGCGCCGCCTTGACCAGCGGCGGGAAGATCCGCTGGCCGACGCCGCTGTTGGACAGCGCCACCACGCAGCGGCGGCCTTTCTCGACGCAGACCAGCATGTTGTCGGTGATGTCGTTGTGGCCGCCCTTGAAGAGCGCGTGACCCGCCGGGCCGTCGAAGGTCACCACGCCGATGCCGGCCGCCAGCCTGATCCGGGCGTTGTCGGGGTTGTCGTCCAGCGACAGGGTCGGGAACTGCTGCTTGCTGGTGATCGGCAGGCTGGCCTTGGCGAAGTCGGCCCGGGCCTTGGGCGACAGGCCCCAGCCCGAGGCGATGGCCGCCGCCAGCTTGCCCATGTCGGCGATGGTTGTGTCCAGCGATCCGGCGGCCTTTACGCTGGAGCGGTCGTCGTGGGCTTCCCAGGTCCCGTCGTCCTTCCGGCCGTCTGCCAGGTTGCCGGCGAAGTCGCCCCGCCAGGTCATGCTGGAGCGGGTCATGCCCAGCGGCTGGAACAGGCGGCGGTTCATCTCTTCGCCGACCTTCAGGCCAAGGCCTTGCTCCAGCACGAACTGCATCAGGTTGATGCCCTCGCCGGCATAGGCGTAGCGCGTGCCGGGATCGAACTTGATGTCCAGCTTCTCGTCGGGGTTCAGCCAGCGGAAGTTGGGAAAGCCCGCCGAGTGGGTCATCAGGATACGCGGCGTGATCGCTTTCCAGCGGGGGTCATTGGCCAGGTCGGCATATTGCGGATAGTCGGGCAGAGGCCTCTGCAGATAGGCGCTGATCGGCGTGTCGAGGTCGATCTTCTCCTCGTCGACCAGCATCATCAGATAGTAGGCGAAGGCCGTCTTGGTCAGCGAGGCGGCGTACATGATCGTGTCGGACGTCAGCGGGTCGCCCTTGGCGTTGCGCGCGCCCCTGGCGACGACATGGGCGACCCTGCCGTCCTCGATCACGGCCACCGCGACGCCGGGGATCTTGCCCACGGCCATCAGCCGGTCGAGCTCGGCGTCCAACTTGCCGTGGTCGGCGGCGACGGCGGGCAGGGCGAGGGCGCTGGCCATGGCGGCGGCCAGGGAAGAAGGACTGAGACGCACAGGAACTTTCCCCCTACAGGCTGGCCATGTCGCCAGCGGTGGGCGATCTTCAGCCTAGTTCGGGCGGTTCGTACAGAGGTCGATGAACGTCGTTTTTTCGCGCAGAGGTTTTGTGCTCGCCGGCTCGGCCGTGGTCCTGGCCGGCTGCGCGACGACGGGGCGGCCCGTGCTGCTGTCCGCGGCGCCGAGTGAGACCTGGGCGGAGCTGGAGCCAGTGGCGATCGTCGAGACAGGCACGGACGCGCTGACCATCGGCGTGCGGTCCAGAGGCTGCGCCGCCAAGGCCGACTTCGTGTTCCGCGTCGATCGGCGGGGTAGCCATGCGGTGGTGGCGTTCGCACGGCGACGGCTTGAGACCTGCAAGGGGCCGGTGGGCCAGGCCAGCCTTCGGTTCGGCTACGAAGAACTGGGATTGCAGCCGGGCGAGGCGGTGGTCATCGCCAATCCGCTCACCCCTTCGGCGTAAACCGCTCGACCATCCACGGCAGCACCCGCGCCGGACGCTTGGCGGCGATGTCGATCAGGACCCAGTCGGTGCGGCTCTGGGCGCACATCTCGCCGTCGGGGCCGTCGATGCGGACATAGCGCTCGAAGCGCGGGCCTTTGAGCTCCCCAACCCAGGTGTAGCCCGTGGCGATCTCGTTCGGCAGCAGTTCGCGGCGGTAGTCGATCTCGTGGCGGCGCGCGACCCAGCTCCAGGGCGCGCGCTGCTCGTCGCTGGCCCAGGCTTCCCAGTGGGCGATGGCCAGGTCCTGGGCCCAGGCCAGGTAGACCACGTTGTTGACGTGGCCGTTGGCGTCGATGTCCGACGCCTTGGGCTCGAAAGTCAGGGAATAGGCGTCCGAAGGCGGGACGAAGAGCCTACTCACGCGGCGATGAGGCCCTGCTCGGTGAAGAGGGTCTTCAGCTCGCCCGACTGGAACATCTCGCGGATGATGTCGCTGCCGCCCAGGAACTCGCCCTTGACGTACAGCTGCGGAATGGTCGGCCAGTCGGTGAAGGTCTTGATGCCCTGGCGCAGGTCGTCGTCCTGCAGGACGTCGACGCCGACGAACTCGACGCCCAGATGGTCGAGGATCTGCACGACGACCGACGAGAAACCGCAGCGCGGCTGGTCCGGCACGCCCTTCATGAACACCACGACCGGATGCTCGGCGATGGTCTTGGCGATGAAGTCGGTGGCGGGGGTGGAGGCGACGTCAGTCATGTTCAACAGTCCTAGGAGAGTTCTGTCAGCTAGGCGCCGTGTGACGCCTGGTCAAGTGCGGCCGTCAATTGCGGCTGGATCAGGAGCGATTGGCGGCCTTCTCACGTTCCTGGGCCGAGAAGCGGGCCATCTCGATCTGAGCGCAGACATTGGTGGGCATGTCGCGCTCGACAACGGCGGCCAGGCGCTCGACCTCGGCGCGGGTGTCGGCGGTGACGCGCAGGGTCGACAGCGAAGGCTCGGTCAGGGCGTAGCCCAGGCAGATCTCCTCGCCATTCCAGCCCAGGGTGTTGTGCAGGAAATCGTAGCCGCCGACATCGGATAGCGGGTCGGTGCGGCGTCGCCACAGAGACGGCTTGGGCGGGGCCTTCTCGCCGCCTTCGCGCAGGGCCTGGGGCCAGAAGTCCTCGCCGATGACCGCGAAATTGGCCTGCGAGGCGTGGCGGATGCGATGGCGCTCGGCCCAGCCCGACGAGAGGTTGAACGGCGAGGACACAGCCGTGACCAGGCCGTTCTTCAAAAGTTGAGGACTGATGTCGCCGCGGCTGGCGATGCCCAGGCCGCGCAGGGCCCGGGCCTGATGCAGAGAGCGCAGGCCGGCCTCGAAGGCGGCCGGCAGCTGCGGGGCCAGAGGGTCGTTGATCAGGACGAGATCCAGATACTCCAGGCCCAGGCCGTCGAAGGCCGAGCCCAGCAAGCTGTCGACCGCCTGCTGGCCCAGGGCGGCCGCGTCGCCGCGCACGCGCCAGGTCAGGAACAGTAGGTGGCGCTCCACGGACGCGAAGGCCTCGCCCGCACCCTTCAGCAACTCCGGCGAGTCGCCGTCGACCTGGAAGCTGTTGATGCCGTTTTCCAGCGCCGTGAACACCAGAGCGCGCCAGTCATTGGCCCGAAGGCGCGAGCTGTCGGCCAGGCGCAGGGTGAGCGCCGAGACCGCCATGCTCGATTTGCCGAAGGGCCGATAGCGCAAGGACTGGGCTCCTATTCCGCGGGGGCGGCGGTTTCGAGGGCCAGGGCGTGCAGCGTGCCGCCCAGGACGTCGGCCAGGGCCTTGTTGACCAGCTGGTGCTGGCGCACGCGCGGCAGGCCCTTGAAGGCGGGCGAAACGATGCGGGCCTTCCAATGGTCGTTGTCGCCGGCCAGGTCGGTCAGCACGATCTCGGAATCGGGGAAGGCCGTGGTGAGGCGGGCCTCGAGTTCGGCGTGAGACATGGGCACGGGGAAGGGCTCCGATCCTTGGAGAGGCTACGCGTTCCGCGAGAGTACGTCGCGAGGTGTTGCAGATTTAATTGAATTCGCGCCCCAGCGCACGGCATGTAGCCGTCATGACCTGTCTTTATCGTCGCACCCTGCTGCTGACCGCCGCCTTCCTGTCGCTGGCCGCCGCTGCGCCGGCCTTCGCCGATCCCGGCGACAAGGCGTTGGACGATGTGCGCATCCTGTCGGCCGACGACATGCAGGGCCGCGCGCCAGGCACGCCGGGTTCGGAGAAGGCGCGGGCCTATATCCTGTCGCGGTTCGCGCAGATCGGCCTTTCGCCGGTGACGGATAGCTTCGAGCAGCCGTTCAGCTTCGCCAAGCGCGATGGGACCAGCGTGCAGGGGATCAACCTGATCGCGCGGATCAAGGGAACGGAGACTGGCGGCAAGGCCATGGTTGTGTCGGCCCACTACGACCACCTGGGCGTCCGCGACGGCCAGATCTACAACGGCGCCGATGACAACGCCTCGGGCGTGGCGGGCCTGCTGGCCGTGGCCGAGGCGTTCAAGGCGAAGGCGCCGAAGCACGACGTCATCTTCGCGGTGGTCGACGCAGAGGAGGGCGGCCTGCGCGGCGCCCGCGCCTTCGTGGCTGCGCCGCCCGTGCCGCTGGAGACCATCGCGCTGAACGTGAATTTCGACATGCTCAGCAAGAACGCCAAGAACGAGCTGTACGTCGCCGGGACCGGGCCGTTCCCTGCGCTGAAGCCGATCCTGGTCAAGGTGGCGATGACCGCGCCGGTTTCCCTGAAGCTGGGCCACGACACCGACGCCGACGGCAAGGAGAACAACTGGAGCAACCAGTCCGACCACTACGCCTTCGGCGAGAAGGGCGTGCCGTGGGTCTATTTCGGCGTCGAGGACCACCCCGAGTACCACAAGCCCACCGACGACTTCGCCACGGTGCCGCAGGACTTCTTCAAGCGTTCGGTCGCCACCGTGGTTCAGGCCAGCATCGCGCTAGAACGCGATTTGAGTACAGCGGCGGCGCGATAGGTCTTGCGCTTTAAACGCATGGTTTTGTTACAATTCATTCCGCGACGAAATGTCGCCTAGTCGTCGCGGTACGGTTATCACTCCTTAAGCGTGACCGGGCAACGTGACTCGGCCCACGCGAGGAGTTCGAGATCATTTCCGCCCGACTGCGAGACCGGCTTCCCAGAGCCGCGCCGGCCGCGGTGCTTATCGTGGCGGCGGCCGTGGCGATGGACTTCATCGTCAACGTCCTGATCCTGGGCTCGCCAAGCACCTTTACGCCCCTGATGACGACGCTGATCTCGTCGATCATCGCCGTGCCGCTGTCCCTGTGGGTGGTGGGCCAGACCCTCAGTCTGGAGCGCCTGCGAGACGCGCTTTCGGCCAGTGTCGCGGCCAAGGACGCCCGTCAGGCCGAGGCCGAGGCGGCGCTCGAACGGCTCGGCGAAACCAAGCGTCTCTATCGCCTTCTGGCCGACAACCTGACCGACCACGTGGCTCTGTGGTCGCCCAAGGGCGAGCGGATCTACAGCTCGCCCAGCATCGAGCGTATCACCGGCTATACGCTGGAGGAGTTCATGGTCCTGCCGCCGACCGCCATGGTCAGCGAGGCGGACTTCGCGCGGGTGGCCGCGCTGATCAGAACGCTGCAGGCGGGCGGTCCCCCGGCGGTGGCCACGTATGAGAGCTTCCGCAAGGACGGCGCTTCTATCTGGCTGGAGAGCACCTATTCACGCCTCGGCGATGGCTCCAACATCCTGATCGTGGCCTCGCGCGACATCACCGAGCGCAAGCAGCTGGAGCTGGAACTGGTCAAGGCGCTGGAGATGGCCGAGGGCGCCTCGGCGGCCAAGTCCGACTTCCTGGCCAACATGACCCACGAGCTACGCACGCCGCTGACGGCGATCATCGGCTTTGCCGAAGTGCTGCGCCGCTCGCGTGACCTCAGCAAGACCGCCGGCCGCCAGGTCGGCCACATCCTGGACGCCAGCCACACCCTGCTCAGCGTCGTCAACGACGTGCTGGACTTCTCGCGCCTGGAGGCCGGTGGTTTGGAGCTGGACCCGGGCCCGTTCGACCCGGCGGCCATGGCCTCGTCCTGCGCGGCGCTGGTCGAGGAACGCGCCGTCGCCAAGGGGCTGGCGGTGCGGGTGAAGGCGCCCAAGAGCCTGCAGCCGATGAACCTGGACGGGCCGCGCCTGTCGCAGGTGCTGCTGAATTTCCTGTCCAACGCCGTGAAGTTCACCGCCCACGGCTCGATCACGGTCGCTCTGAGCCAGACTGTAGACGGCGAGACGGCCGTGCTGCGCGGCGAGGTGATCGACACCGGCATCGGCATCGCGGCCGAGCATCGCGACAACATCTTCGACCGTTTCTCGCAGGCCGACGCGGCGGTGTCGCGGCGGTTCGGCGGCACGGGTCTGGGCCTGGCCATCTCGCGCCGGATCATCGAGCGCATGGACGGCCGGATCGGCGTCGACAGCGTCGAAGGCAAGGGCTCGACCTTCTGGTTCGAGGTGCGGGGCCCGCTGGCCGAGCTGACGGCGCCAGAGGAGGAGCCCGCCGTGGAGGCCCTGGGCGCCGACGCTGGGGTGCGGCTGCTGCTGGTCGAGGACAACGCCGTCAATCGCGAGCTGGTCCGCACCATGCTGGAGCCGTTCGGCGTCGCGCTGGAGACCGCCAATGACGGCGTCGCCGGCGTCGAGGCCATGCGCCAGGGGCACTACGATCTCGTCCTGATGGATGTGCAGATGCCGGTGATGGACGGTCTGACCGCCACGCGCGAAATCCGCGCCATGGAGGGGGCCCGAGGGGCCTCGACCCCGATCGTGGGCCTGACCGCCAACGTCCTGCCGGAACAGATCGCCACCTGCCTGGCGGCGGGCATGGACGATCACCTGGGCAAGCCGATCAATCCGACCAAGCTGCTGGAAACGGTGGCCAGGTGGTCGGGGCGGACGCACGCGGCTTAGGGGGAGATCAGATAGATGCTCCCCCGTGATACGGGGGAGCTGTCGCGGAGCGACTGAGGGGGCCAATGCGGCTTAGGCCGAGCCCGCCCTCTCCGGCCCTCTGGGCCACCTCCCCCGCAGCGCGGGGGAGGATTAAGTCATCAATCCACGCAGAGCGTCGCGGTCGCCTTGCCGTTCTCGATCCGCGCGAAGCAGCCGAACTGGCGGTTGGTCTTCTGGCATTGGCCCGAGACCGCGCCCTGGCTTTCCAGGTTGCCCTCGGCGATGCAGGCGCCTTCGCACTGGCTCTTGTCGGTGCAGGCCTTGCCGGCGTCGGCATAGGGGATGACGCAGGTCGGGATCTGGGCCCGGCCGACGGGCTGGATCGTCCCGCCCTTGGCCGCGCAGGCGCTGGCCTGGGCCGCCGCCGACGGGGGATTGCCAGCCTCCGGCGCGCCAGTGGGTGCGCAGGCGGCGAGGATCAGGGCGGCGGCGGTAGCCAGGACAGCGATGCGCATGAAGATCCTCTAAGCCTTGGGGGCGTTCATGTAGCCCGGCAGCCAGGCCTCGTGAGCCGTGCGCAGGGTTTCCAGGTCGACGCTGAAAAGGTCGGTCGAGGCGAAAGCGTTCCCGCCGGCGACACCGGCCAGGTTGGCGTGGACGCCGGCTTCCTTGGCCGCTTCGAGCACCGCATCGGGATCCGGCGTGGCGATCAGGTAGCGGGCCTGGTCCTCGCCCAGCAGGTACGGGTGAGCATGGGCCGCGCTGGTGGCGTTCAGGGTGACGCCGATCTTGCTGGCCAGGGCGATGTCGGCCGCGGCGATCAACAGGCCGCCATCCGACAGGTCGTGGACGCCCGCGACCAAGCCCGAGGCGATTAGGCCGCGCACGAAGTCGCCGTTCTTGCGCTCCAGGGCCAGATCGACCGGCGGCGGGGCGCCGTCCTCGCGGCCCAGAATCTCGCGCAGATAGATCGAGGCGCCCAGCTCGCCGTGGGTCTCGCCGATCAGCACCAGCGTGTCGCCCTCGGCCACGTTGCCGAAGCCCGTACGCAGGTCGAAGTCTTCCAGCAGGCCCACGGCGCCGACGGTCGGGGTCGGCGGAATGGCGACGCCGTTGGTCTCATTGTAGAGGCTGACGTTGCCCGACACGACCGGGAAGTCCAGCGCGCGGCAGGCCTCGGCCATGCCGTCGGTGGCGCGCACGATCTGGCCCATGGTCTCGGGCTTTTCGGGGCTGCCGAAGTTGAGGTTGTCGGTGATGGCGATCGGCAGGGCGCCAGCGGCCGTCAGGTTGCGCCAGGCTTCTGCAACGGCTTGCTTACCGCCCTCGTAGGGATCGGCCTGGACGTAGCGCGGGGTGCAGTCGCTGGTGACCGCGATGGCCTTGCCGGTGCCGTGGATGCGCACGATGCCGGCGTCGCAGCCGGTGGCGCTGTCTTCCAGGGTGTCGGCCATGACGTGGCGGTCGTACTGCTCCCACAGCCAGCGCTTGGAGGCCATGTCGGGGCAGCCGACGATCTTCAGGACGGCTTCGTTCCAGTCGATCGGGGCGGGGATGGTCGCCGGGTCGAGGCGCGCGTCCAGCTTGGGCTGGACCCACGGACGGTCATACAGCGGCGCGTCGTCGAACAGCGGGGCCAGCGGCACGTCGCAGACGGTCTCGCCGTGATGCTTCAAGACAAGGCGGCCGGTGTCGGTGGTGTAGCCGATGACGGCGGCGTCCAGGCCCCACTTCTCGAAGATGGCGTGGCCGTCCTGCTCGCGGCCGGGCTTCAGGACCGCCAGCATACGCTCCTGGCTCTCCGACAGCATCATCTCGTAGGCCGACATGCCGGTCTCGCGCTGCGGGACCATGTCCATGTTCAGCTCGATGCCGACGCCGCCCTTGCCGGCCATCTCGACCGACGACGAGGTCAGGCCCGCCGCGCCCATGTCCTGGATGGCGGCGACCGCGCCCGTGGCCATCAGCTCCAGCGTGGCTTCGATCAGCAGCTTCTCGGCGAAGGGGTCGCCGACTTGGACCGTGGGGCGCTTCTCCTCGGAGTCCTCGGTGAACTCGGTCGAGGACATGGTCGCGCCGTGGATGCCGTCGCGGCCAGTCTTGGAGCCGAAATAGACGACCGCAAGACCCGGACCCGGCGCGGCCGAGTAGAAGATGCTGTCGGCCTTGGCCAGGCCGACGCACATGGCGTTGACCAGGATGTTGCCGTTGTAGCCCTTGTGGAAGTTGGTCTCGCCCGCGACGGTGGGAACACCGACGCAGTTGCCGTAGCCGGCGATGCCGGCGACCACGCCGTCCACCAGGCGCTTGGTCTTCGGGTGCTCCGGATCGCCGAAGCGCAGGGCGTTCAACAGAGCGATCGGCCGGGCGCCCATCGTGAAGACGTCGCGCATGATGCCGCCCACGCCCGTCGCCGCGCCCTGATAGGGCTCGATGTACGAGGGGTGGTTGTGGCTCTCCATCTTGAAGATGATCGCGTCGCCGTCGCCGATGTCGATGACGCCGGCGTTCTCGCCAGGACCGCAGATGACGCGCGGCCCGTCGATCGGGAACTTCTTCAGCTGGTTCTTCGAGGACTTGTACGAGCAGTGCTCGGACCACATGACCGAGAACACGCCCAGCTCCACGAGGTTGGGCTCGCGGCCCAGCCGCTGCAGGACGACGTCATATTCGGCGGGTTTCAGGCCGAACTCGGCGGCCAATTCGGCCATGGGCTTTTGGGGCGTGCTCATGGGCGCGCCTTCTACCTTGGTCGTCCAGATTCCGCTACAGGCTGTGACGGCTTTAAGGTCCGGGAGGCGCTGTCGGCGCGCCGGCGGCCTCGTTCCACTTGGCCGCGGCCAGGGCGATCCACTGGTCGATGACCGCGCCGCCCTTCTCGACCGAGCCCGTGCGCAGCGACACGCCGGCTACGACCCCGCCGAACAGGGCCAGCAGCACGATCAGGGTGTTGAGCAGCGGGTTCAGGCCCGAGCGCTTGCGACGGCGCTTGGCCCAGACGGGCACGCCGCTGACATAGGTCTCTGGAAACCGAACTTCGGGGTCGGCCATGTTGGTTTAGCTCTGTGCGTCTCGTGAAGGCTCCACCGACGCCTTCTGGTTAGTTCCCTTGAGCGAACAATGGTCGATGTGCTTGGCGCGTTCCAGAGCGCTCGCCCGGGGCGGGGCGGCTTAACCCTGTTTCTCTAGCGACAGGCGAAGCGTGACAGGAAAGTCGTGAAAAATCCGAAGCTTGGCGGGAATTAAGGCGACTCCGCCGTAGGAACGGCGTGAGTCCGAGGTCGTTTTGTCCTTGTGCGTCCGAGAGAGCGCGCGGAACCAAGGAGAAAGCCCGATGGCTGACAACAACCGTAATCCGCAGCAACAACCGAACGACCAGCAACGCCGAGCGCCCGACCAGCAGCAGCGGCAGGCCGAGACCAGGCCCAACGAGAAGGGCCGCGAAGAGCAGGGTCGAAACCCCGGCGGGCAGGCCAATCAGCAGGATGACCAGGTCAGGCGCGGCGAGCGCTGACCTTTAGAATACTCTCCGTAGAGGGAAGGGCCGGCGCTGACACGCCGGCCCTTTCTCTTATTTGGCGTCGACCACCGGCAGCTCGATGAAGCTGGCCGTGTCGCCGGCGTGGAACACCCGCTGCGTGGCCTTCACATAGTCCTCGGGCTTGGCGAAGAAGATGTTGGGCACGAAGGTCTGCGGGTTGCGGTCGTAGAGCGGGAACCAGCTGGACTGCACCTGCACCATGATCCGGTGTCCCGGCTGGAAGGTGTAGTTCGCGGTCGGCAGGATGAACTGGTATTTCAGCGGCTTGTTGGGCGTCAGGGCCTTGGGCGCGCTGAAGCTCTCGCGATAACGACCGCGGAAGATGGTCATGCCGACCGGCAGCTCGTAGCCGCCCAATTCCGGCTGGCTGGTGACCTCGTCCGGATAGACGTCGATCAGCTTGACGACCCAGTCGCTGTCGCTGCCGCTGGTCGAGGCCGTCAGATTGACCTTGGGCACGCCGGCGATCTTCAGCGGCTCGGTCAGGGGCTCGGTGACATAGGTCAGGACGTCGGGACGGCCATCGACGGTGCGCTGGTCGCTGACCAGCCACGGCGTCCAGCGGCTGCGGTCGGAGAACTGCAGCGGACGGGCGATGTAGGGCACCGGCTTGGCCGGGTCGGAGACATACTCGTCATAGGCGCCCGCGCCCTTGGCCGCCGCCGGGGCGTTGAAGGACAGGCCGCCCTTGGGCTCCAGATAAAGGTTCTTGGTCGCCTTACTTTGCGGCCAGCTGGTGTAGCGGTTCCACTTGTTCTGGCCGGGATCGTAGATCAGCACCGGCGGGGTGTCGGCCTTGGCGCTGTCCTTCAGATGCTGGTCGAAGAAGGGCTTGAGCACGTCGCGGCGGAACTGCAGGGCGGTGTCGCCATCCCACTTGAAGGGACCCAGGTTGTAGCCGTCGTAGTTGACCTGGCTGTGCCGCCACGGACCCAGCACCAGGTAGTTCATGTCGTTGTTCTTATCCTTGGACTCTAGGGCCGGATACGCGTGCACCGCGCCCCAGATGTCCTCCTGGTCCCACAGGCCCTGGATCCACATGGTCGGCACCTTGAGCGGCGTCTTCTCCATGGTCTTGTCGAGGGCCTGCTCGCTCCAGAAGCTGTCATAGGCCGTGTGGGCGAACAGCTTCTGCACCCAGGGCAGCTTGTCCAGGCCATGGTTCTTGGCGTAGTCGCCGGCCGAACCCTCGCGCAGGAAGTTGGCGTAGTCGTCGTAGCCCTGGCGCTGCACGCCGTCGCCCGCGCCGCGGACCGAGGTCTGGCCCGCGAAGTAGTCGAAATTGTTCTGGCGGAAGGCCCCGTGCTGGAACCAGTCGTCGCCCATCCAGCCGTCGACCATCGGGCTCATCGGCGCGGCGGCTTTCAGCGCCGGGTGCGGATTGACCAGGGCCATCACTACGGTGAAGCCCTCGTAGGACGACCCCAGCATGCCGACCTTGCCGTTGGTTTCGGGCACGTTCTTCACCAGCCAGTCGATGGTGTCGTAGGCGTCGGTGGAATGATCGACCTCGGATGAGTTCAGCGGCCCCTTCAGCGGCCGGGTCATCACATAGTCACCCTCCGAGCCGTACTTGCCGCGGATGTCCTGGAAGACGCGGATGTAGTCGTGGTCGGCCACGAACACCTCGTCGCCCTGGGCCAGCAGGCCCAGCATCTTGGGGCTGTCGGCGCGGGCGGCGCGCTTGGCGGCGTTGTAGGGCGTGCGGGTCAGCAGGATCGGCAGATTCTTGCCGCCCTTGGGAATGACGATGACGGTGTAGAGCTTGGTCCCATCGCGCATCGGCGTCATGACCACGCGCTTTTCGTAGTCCTGATTGACCTTGGTCGCGACGTACTTGCCGTCGATGTCCGGCGTCATCGCCGTGACCTGGGCGACAGCGACGCCCGCGAAGATGGTGACGGCCGAAGCGGCCAACAGACCGGCGCGCAGCGTGGAAACGAGACTCATGGTGGGCCCTCCTGCAATTGAGGGGCACCTTAAGAGCCGTTTTCGGCGAGTGCTATAGTGTAACGCTGAAGTTCCTGCCGTCCATGAACGGCAATGGAAGGCGCGTCAGGCGCTCTGGAAGATGCTGCGGAACAGCACCGCGCCGTCTTCCGAGCCGAGGTCGGCGTCGAAGGCGCGGTCGGGGTGGGGCATCAGGCCCAGGACGTTGCCGCCCTTGTTGACGATGCCGGCGATGTTGCGGGCCGAACCGTTGGGGTTTTCCTGGTAGCGGAACACCACCTGGCCTTCGCCTTCGAGGCGGTCGAGGGTCTCTTCGTCGGCGAAGTAATTGCCCTCGCCGTTGCCGACGGTCATGACCGCCTGGCGCTGCTCGCCGTAGCCGGCGGTGAAACGGGTCTGGCCGTTGACGATGTCCAGGCCGACCGGCTTGCAGACGTATTTCAGGCCAGCGTTGCGCAGCAGGGCGCCGGGCAGCAGGCCGACTTCGGTCAGGACCTGGAAGCCGTTGCAGATGCCGACGACGGCGACGCCCTTTTCGGCGGCCGAGACGACTTCCTTCATCACCGGGCTCTGGGCCGCCATCGCGCCGCAGCGCAGATAGTCGCCGTACGAGAAACCGCCGGGCAGGACGATCAGGTCCAGGTCGTCCGGCAGCGCCGTCTCCTGGTGCCAGACCATTTCGACGCGGGCGCCCGCAGAGCGCTCGATGGCGACCTTGCAATCACGATCGCAGTTGGAACCGGGGAAGACGACGACGGCGGCTTTCATGGCGCGGGCCTGTAGCACCGTTCGAAGCGGTTGTCAGGGTCTTCAGGCGCACTCGTCCAGTTCTGGCGCCACGACCTGGCCGGACGGGGCGGGGAAGGGGGTCTTGAACGTGAAGGCGGCGGGGGTCGGGCCGTGGGCCTCCAGCAAGGCCAGCTTCTCCAGCGCCTCCTCGACGGTCGGTTCGTGGCCAACGGGGACCCACCACAGAGCCTGGTACAGGTCCATGTGCTCGAACCATTCCCGCCGCCTGCGCATGACGCCGACATGGTCGCTGCGATAGACGAAGGCCCCCAGCGAGGGGATGTCGGTCCAGACCGACATGTTGGGAATGAACAGCGGGTCGGCCGCGATCGCCAGGTCGGTGGCGTTGTTGCCGTCGCCCTTCAACCGCCAGACGAAGCCCGGCGAGGATTCGGCCAGGGCGTTGATCCGGTCCAGATTGTCGGCGAAGTCCTTGATCGACGGATGGTCGATCGGCGCCTTCAGGCGGCCGACATTGACCTGGGCCAGGTGAAACTGTGAGCTCATCGACGCTCTCCCTACGTCCGGGGAACATCGTGTGGCGAAGCCCGGAGCGAAAGGGGCTCAGAGCTCCACCATGTCGAAATCCGACTTCGGCGTTCCGCACAGCGGGCAGATCCAGCTGGCGGGGATGTCGGCCCAGCGCGTGCCGGGCGTCAGGCCTTCGCCCGGATCGCCCTCGGCCTCGTCGTAGAGATAACCGCAGGTGCGGCACTGCCAGACCTTGTAGGGCGCGCTCATCGTCGCCTCAGCGCATCTTGAAGCGGATCGGCACCGACTTGGGGCCGCAGACGAAGTTGGCGGTCATCCGCGTCGGCGCGCCGTCCAGTTCGACGCTGTCCAGGCGCGCCAGCAGCTCCTCCCACAGCACCCGCATCTCCATCCGCGCCAGGTGCTGGCCCAGGCACACATGCGCGCCGTAGCCGAAGGCGACGTGCTTGTTGGGCGTGCGGTCGACCTTGAAGGCGAACGGATCGTCGAACACCGCCTCGTCGCGGTTGCCGGACGGATAGGACAGGAACAGCCAGTCGCCCTTGGCGATCTTCTTGCCCGCCAGTTCGGTGTCGGCGGTGGCGGTGCGCATGAAATGCTTCACCGGCGTGACCCAGCGGATCGACTCCTCGATCAGGCCGGGGATCAGCGACGGATCGGCTTTGACCTTGGCGAACTGCTCGGGGTTTTCGGCCAGGGCCCACAGCGCGCCGGCGGTGGTCGAGGACGTGGTGTCGTGGCCGGCCGTGGCGGTGATGATGTAGTAGCTCATCGCCTCCAGGTGACCCATCGGCTGGCCGTCGACCTTGCCGTTGGCGATGATGCTGGCCAGGTCCTCGCGCGGCGCTGCGCGGCGGTCCTCGGTGATGGCGTTGAAGTACAGCATGAAGTCCATGACCACCGACTGGATGCTGTCGACGCCTTCCTTGACGTCGGTGATCGACTTGCCGGTGCGGTTCAGCTCCGGGTCGGCGTTGCCGAACAGTTCCTGGGTCAGTTTCAGCATGCGGGGCTCGTCGGCCTCGGGCACGCCCAGCACCTCCATGATCACGTGCAGCGGATAGAGGAACGCCACGTCGCGGGCGAAGTCGCAGCGGTCGCCGTGCTGGGCCATGCGGTCGATGAAGCCGCGCGCGATCTCGCGAATGCGGGCCTCCAGCGCCCGCAGGTTCTGCGGCATCAAGGACGGCTGGGTCACGCGGCGGTAGGCGAAGTGGTCGGGGTTGTCCATCTGCACCAGCGAGCGGACCAGATGCGGCGAGCCGCCCATCATCTCGCGCACCTTCTGGTCGGCCTCGATGGTGGTCAGCACCGTGGCGCGGTCGCCGTTGTGGAAGAGCTCGTTCTGGCGCTCGACCTCCAGGATGTCGGCATGGCGGGTGACGACCCAGAACGGATCGAAGCCCTCGGGCTGGGCCACGTCCAGCGGCGCTTCGCGGCGCAGCCAGGCGAAGGCCTGGTCGACACGGTCGCCGTCGGCATAAGCGGCAGGGTCGACGATATCGCGCGCGATCTGGGCCGGAATCGGCATGTCCTGGACTCCCTGTCAGAGCGACATCGGGGTCGCTTCTCTTATTTGCTTGTTGTTCAACAAATAACTAGGTTCTGCAAGATGACGTCCGCCCTTAAGGCCCCGCCCGTACGCCGCACCCAGTCCGATCGGCGCCAGCAGTCCGAGAGCGAGCTGCTGCGTGCGGCGGCCGAGCTGATCGCGCAGCAGGGGACGGCGGCGGCGACCTTCGAGGCGATCGGGGCGCGGGCCGGCTACAGCCGCGGTCTGGCGACCCAGCGGTTCGGCTCCAAGCAGGGTCTGATCGAGGCGCTCATCGCGCGCTTGCAGGCGCGGATCGAGGGGCTGCTGGACGATCGGCGACTGGACGATCTCAATGGCCTGGAGGCGATCCTGGCCTTCGTCGACATCTTCCTGCGCAACCTGGCTCAGGACCAGGAGATGCGGGCCTATTTCGTGATGATGGCCGGTGCGGTGGCCGAGGTCTCGGGCCTGCGTGGGCCCTTTGCCGAGGCGCACAAGACGGTGGAGCTGCGGCTGGAGGCGCTGGTGCTGCGCGGCCAGGAAGAGGGCGTGGTGCGGACCGGGCTGAACGCCGACGCGGCCGCACTCATGGTCGGCTCGCTGCTGCTGGGACTGTCGACCCAGCTGTTGATCGACCCTGCCATGGACCTGGAGCCGATCCGCGAGATCAGTCTCACGACGCTTCGGGCCAGCTTCGCGGCATAGCCAAATGAAAAGCCCTCAAGCAGGGCTTGAGGGCTTTCATCAGCTTGATCTTGCAGAGGGGCTTACGCCACCTCGATGCGGTAGCTTTCGATGACCGTGTTGGCCAGCAGCTTCTCGCACATGCTCTTGACCTCGGCCTTGGCGGCTTCGGCATCCGTGCCGTCGAGGTCGAACTCGATCACGCGGCCGACGCGGGCGTCCTTGACCGACGGCCAGCCCAGGCCGTGCAGAGCGTTTTCGACAGCCTTGCCCTGAACGTCGAGAACGCCGGGCTTCAGGAACACGTGGACGGTGGCTTTCACTGACAAAATCTCCCCTCGCGACACGGCCGGTCGCGGCAAATTCGGAACCGAAGGCTTAGTGCACGCCGCCTTGGATGACGGTCGGCATTTCCTTCATGATCCCCAGGCGGCGGGCCACCTCGGTATAGCTTTCGATGACGTTGCCCAGGTCGCGACGGAAGCGGTCCTTGTCCAGCTTCTCGTTGGTGACGCTGTCCCACAGACGGCAGCTGTCGGGGCTGATCTCGTCGGCCAGGATGATCCGCGAGAAGTCGCCCTCGTAGATGCGGCCGAACTCGATCTTGAAGTCCACCAGCGTGATGCCGACGGCGCTGAACAGGCCCGACAGATAGTCGTTCACCCGCAGCGCCATGGCCATCATGTCGTCGATCTCCTGGGTCGCGGCCCAGTTGAACGCGGTGATGTGCTCTTCGGACACCATCGGGTCGCCCAGCTTGTCGTCCTTGTAGTAGAATTCGATGATCGAGCGGGGCAGGGGCTGACCTTCCGTCAGGCCCAGGCGCGTGGCGATCGAGCCGGCGGCGATGTTGCGCACCACGACCTCGAGCGGGACGATCTCGACTTCCTTGATCAGCTGCTCGCGCAGGTTCAGGCGGCGGATGAAGTGGTTCTGGACGCCGATCCCGTTCAGGCGAGTCATGATGTACTCGCTGATGCGGTTATTGATGACGCCCTTGCCTTCCAGGACCGCCTTCTTCTGGGCGTTGAAGGCCGTCGCATCGTCCTTGAAGTACTGGATCAGCGTACCGGGCTCGGGCCCCTCGTACAGGATCTTCGCCTTGCCTTCGTAAATCTTCTTGCGGCGGGTGGTCATGGCTCTCGTCGAGGCCCTTCTGGAAGCGCGCGCTCGGCCAAGGTCCGGAAACTTTCTCCGGAGAAACGAAAAGCGCGCGCGGCGGATAGCTGCGCGCGGCGTTCGACTCAAGGCCGCTCACTGAAAATGTCCTGTGGAACCTACCTGAAGGGGCGTTATGGCGCAAACACGGGTGGGTCTTTTTGGTCTAAGAGGCCACCGAAACGTCGCCTGCGGCTTCAGGGCCGATTGCGGTGGAGACCGCCACGGGATATGCAGCCGGCGGAAGAGCATGATAGCCGAAAGTGGACGCCGGTTTCGGCGACCATCATGCTCTAAACGTTTAGAATTGGAGCCTGTCGGGACCCGACAGGCTCTTGGCGACTTTGGGGCCCTCATGACCACCTTCGACGAACGCGAACAGGGCTTCGAACGCAAGTTCGCGCACGACAACGAACTGGAATTCAAGGCGACCGCGCGCCGCAACCGCCTGCTGGGCGAATGGGCCGCCGGCCTGATGGGCCTGGCGACGGTCGAGGAGTACGCACGCGCCGTGGTGAAGTCCGACTTCGAACAGCCGGGCGACGAAGACGTGTTCCGCAAGGTCTCGGAAGACCTGAAGGGCTCGGGCGTGTCGGTTTCGGACAGCGAAGTGCGCATGAAGATGGCCGAGCTGCTGGCCCAGGCCCGCGAGCAGATCAAGGCTGGCGAGTAAGCTTCGTCACAAGCCGAGACGAACAAGGCCGCTCCTTCGGGGGCGGCCTTTTTGTTTGGCCGGACGTCAGGTTCTCAGGGAATCGCGCAGCGCGTTCCACGCCTGCGCCTTCTGCTCGAAGGTCCGCGCCGCGTGGGCCGGGCTGGAGGAGGGCAGGGCCAGGGTGAGGATGCGGTCGCCGATCAGCCGGCCGCCGAGCTTGGCCGCTGTCCCACCGTTGAAGGCCACCAACCGCAGCGCGGGCAGGGTGTCTATCAAGGCCAGGAGGTCGTTGGCTGCGGGATCGCGGATGGCGGCGTCGAGGCTGCCGGGGCGTTCGGCTTCGGCGATGACGTCCCACAGGCCCACGCGATGCGCCAGCAGGGTCGCCAGGCGGTCCTCGTAGGCCAACGGGACCAGGGACGTGCCCAACACGCCCTCGATTAGCCGCCAGAAGGCGTTCCTGGGATTGCCGTAGTACTGCTGTACGGCCAGCGAGGCCTCGCCCGGCAGGCTGCCCAGGATCAGGACGCGAGTGCTTGCGTCGACGACCGCCGGGAAGCCTGCCTTGCGGATCAGCCCTGAACCCCGAACACGCGGTCGAAGATCACGTCGACGTTCTTGGTGTGGTAGCCGAGGTCGAACAGGCTCTCGAGCGCCTCGTCCGACAGGGCCTTGGAGACGGTCTCGTCGGCCTTCAAGAGGTCGAGGAAGCGGCCTTCGCCGCGCCAGACCTTCATGGCGTTGCCCTGGACGGCGGCGTAGGCGTCCTCACGCGACACGCCTTCCTGGGTCAGGGCCAGCATGACGCGCTGCGAGAACACCAGGCCCCCCAGCTTGTCCAGGTTCTTGGCCATGTTGTCGGGATAGATGTTGAAGCGCTCGATGACGCCGGCCAGGCGGCGCAGGGCGAAGTCGAGGTGGATGGTGGCGTCGGGACCGATGCCGCGCTCGACCGACGAGTGGCTGATGTCGCGCTCGTGCCAGAGGGCGACGTTCTCCATCGCCGGGACCACGGCCGAGCGGACCAGGCGGGCCAGGCCCGTCAGGTTCTCGGTCAGGATCGGGTTGCGCTTGTGCGGCATGGCCGACGAACCCTTTTGGCCGACCTCGAAGGGCTCTTCGGCTTCCAGGACCTCGGTGCGCTGCAGGTGGCGGATCTCGGTGGCCAGGCGCTCGACCGACGAGGCCACGACGCCCAGGGCTGCGAAATAGGCCGCATGGCGGTCGCGCGGGATGACCTGGGTCGAGACCGGCTCGACGGCCAGGCCCATCTTGTCGGCCACGTGCTGTTCGACGCGCGGATCGACATTGGCGAAGGTGCCGACGGCGCCCGAGATCGCGCAGGTGGCGATCTCGAACTTGGCCATGGCCAGGCGCTCCTTGGCGCGCTGGAACTCGGCGTAGTAGCCGGCCAGCTTCAGGCCGAAGGTGATCGGTTCGGCGTGGATGCCGTGGCTGCGGCCGACGCAGACGGTCATCTTGTGCTCGAGCGCGCGGCGCTTCAGGGCGGCCAGGACGAGGTCGACGTCTTCCAGCAGCAGGTCGGTGGCCTTGCTGAGCTGCACGGCGAAGCAGGTGTCCAGCACGTCGCTGCTGGTCATGCCCTGGTGCAGGAAGCGGGCTTCCGGACCGACGATTTCCGACACGTGGGTCAGGAAGGCGATGACGTCGTGCTTGGTGACGCGTTCGATCTCGTCGATGCGGTCGCTGTCCCAGACCGCGTCGCGGCCCTTTTCCCAGATCGTCTCGGCGGCGAGCTTCGGGATGGTCCCGATCTCGGCCATGGCGTCGGCGGCGTGGGCCTCGATCTCGAACCAGATCTTGTACTTGGTCTGGCTGGACCAGATGGCGGCGGCTTCGGGGCGGGCGTAGCGGCTGATCATGGGCGGCGTTTCGGCCGGGAGGGCCGGGGAGTCAAGGGAAGAGGCTTATTACTTAGCGCGAGACGAAGCCCTGATCGGTGATGGCTAGCTTGCGCATGTCCAGGCCCAGGCTGACCATGTGGCCGTGGGCGGCGTCGGCCAGGGCGCGCTGTTGGGCGGTGTCCTTCTGGTTCTGGGCGCGCTCGATGGCGGCGTCCATCAGCAGCGCCTGATAGACCAGACTGTCTGCGTAGCGTTGGCGGGCGGCGGGGGTGTTCAGGCCCATGCCGGCGAAGTTCACCGTGCGGGCGACGTGGGCCCGGGCCCCGCGGGCCTGGGTCGGGCTCATCTGGGCCTCGACGTTGTTGGCCACGCCCCACATGCCCATGAAGTAGATCGCCGTGGCGTCGACGACATTGCCGGTGTCGAGGCCAAAGCGGCGGAATACCGGCGTGGCGACGGTGATGGGATCCTGGCGGGCCAGATCCTGTGACAGCGCGCGACCGGCGACGGCGTCGCGCTTGGAGACCCGCTGGACGAGGTCGGCCTGCACCGCGCGAGTGACGGCTGGATCCCGGCGGAAGGTCAGTTGGTTGGCCGGGAGGGCGGTCGACGGGGTCGGACGCGCGGCGGGGCGCCGGCCAGCGGCCCTGTCGCGACGCTCCTGAGCGGCCTCGTTCGTGCGGTTTAGCAGGTTGTGGTGCAGCGTGTTCATGGCGTCCGCCGCTGCGAACCCCTGCCAAGCATAGTCCTGCCGCGCCAGGGCGGGCGAGGCGGCGATCATCAGCGTCAGGCAGGCGAGGGGTGCGGTGAAGCGGGGGGCGGACATGACGTCTCCAGGCTGGACCGTCGGTCCAACGGTCCAGCCTGGCGTTCGGTTGCGCTTAGGCGCCTGCGCGTTCCTTCATGTGCTTGACCATGCCGATGCTGGCCAGGGCGTAGTGGACGCCCGCCCAGGCGTAGAAGCACAGCGAGATGATGATCCCCTGCTGGCTCGACAGCGCCAGGGTCGTGCGGCACTGCGCGGCCAGTTCGGCTGGGGAACCGGCCGGCGCAACGCCGCCGGGGCAGGCCGCCGCGAAGCTGGTCGCGCCGGTCTGGCCGAAGGAGGCCAGCAGACTGTGGACCACGCCGCCAGCGTCCGGAACATTGAAGTGGTACTGCGCCAGGTGGTCGATCAGCCAGCCGGTGAAGACCGGCCCGCCGCCCAGGGCGATCAGGTTCAGGAAGAAGAACAGCAAGGCCGTCGCGGTGGCGCGGCGGTGCGGCTCGACCGAGTTCTGGACGACGCCGAAGGTCGGGGCCAGGTAGACATAGTGGAAGATGCCCGGGATCAGCAGGATCGCCGCCGTCGCCTTCCAGTCGGTCTGCAGGTAGGCGAGGATATAGATCGGCGTGCAGACGATCAGGCCGATGGCCGGGGTCCAGGCGTACCACTTGACGCTGCGCTTGGCGGCCCAGTCGCTCAAGAAGCCGCCGACCAGGGTGCCGACGCCGGCCGAGAAGCCGCCGATCAGGCCGACGATCAGCCCGACCTCAGCCAGGTTCAGCCCGAAGGCCCGCACGAAATACGAGGGCACGAAGGCGCCCGAGCCGTAGGAGCCGAACGAGGCGATGGTCACGCCCAGCACCATGTGCAGCACCGGCCATTTGCCGAACAGCACCTTGGAGACGGCCCACAGTTCCTTGAACTCGTTGGCCAGCGAGAAGGCGGGCTTGGCCGGCGCCTCGACGACCACGTCCTCGGCCTCCAGCGGCGTCTCGACAAGCTCGGAGTGGCCGCGCGGCGGCTCCTTGATCACCAGCTTGACGATCAGGGCCAGGATGATGCCGGGCAGGCCGACAATGACGAAAGCCACGCGCCAGCTGAACTCGGTGGCCAGCCAGCCGCCGGCGACCGCGCCGAACATCGTGCCCAGCGGGATGCCGAACGAATAGATCGACAGGGCCGAGGCGCGCTTCTTGGGCTCGTAATAGTCACTGATCAGCGAGTGGCTGGGCGGCGAGCAGCCGGCCTCGCCGACGCCGACGCCGAAGCGGAACAGAGCCAGCTGGGCGAAGCTGCTGGCCGCGCCGCACAGGGCGGTGAAGCCCGACCAGATGACCAGCGACACCGAGATGATCGTCACCCGGTTGAACCGCTCGGCCAAGCGGGCGATCGGAATGCCCAGCAGAGTGTAGAGGAGGGCGAAGTAGAGGCCGCCCAGCAGGCCCAGCTGGGTGTCGGTCAGCTTCAGGTCGACCTTGATGGCCTGACCGATGGTGGCGATGATCGTCCGGTCGATGAAGTTGAAGGTGTAGGTGGCCAGAAGCAGCCCCAGCACCGCGGCTTTGTAGCCATTCGTATAGACGGGCGAACTCCCGCCGGACGCACGCGCGTCGGCCATCCTGACTCTCCCTTCAAACATTTGTTCTAATTCTTGAAGGGACTGTAGACGCAGCGGAAGCCAAAGCGCCAGAGGCTATTTTACAAGGCCTCCGGCGCCTCCAGATCGCTAGGCCACCATGTCCTCGGCGATAGTCTTGCGGGCCCGCCAGAACAGCCAGAACGACACCAGGCCCATGCCGGCCGAGACCATCAGCGCCCATCGCACGCCCTCGGCTGAGCCCAGGCCCAGCGGGCCGGCGAAGAAGTCGCTCATCAGGCCTACGCCGACAGGACCCAGGCCCAGGCCGATCAGGTTGATGATGAACAGCAGCACCGCCGAGGTGGTGGCGCGCATGGTCGGGTCGACGATGCTCTGGGCGGTGGCGTAGACGGGGCCGTACCACAGGGTGCCCAGCAGGATCGGGATGGCCAGCAGCGCCATGGCCGGCACAGCCTGGGGCAGGTTGATCGCCACCAGGTAGAACGGAATGGCCAGCAGCGAGGCGATGGCCGGCACCACGACATAGGCGCGGATGTCCTTGGAGCCGTAGCGGTCGGCGATCACCCCGCCCAGCCAGGCCCCGATCACGCCGGCCGTGCCGCCGATCAGGCCCAGGGCCAGGCCCAGGAAGCCCGTCGATTTCAGGCCGAACATCGCCGCCAGGCTGGCCAGTTCGGCCGTGTGGTTGCGGAAGAAGAACGAGGCGGCGAACGGCGCTTGGCCATAGCCGATGAAGGCCTTGATCGCCGCGGCGAAGGCCACCAGCCAGAAGGTCTTCTTGGCCATCAGCACGGCGAGAGCGGCGCCGAAGGTGATCTGCGGCGTGGCGCGGGCGGCGAGATCCGCCATCAGGCGCTTGCGGGGCTCGACCAGGGTGAAGGCGGCGATCAGGGCGAAGATCACGCCGGGCGCGCCAGCGACCATGAACGCCACGCGCCAGCCATAGGCGTCCGCCACAAGCCCGCCCATGGCCATGCCCAGCAGCGAGCCCAGCGGGGTGCCGATCGAATAGAAGGCGATCGCGCTGGCCCGCTTCTCCTTTGGCACGTAGTCGGTGATCAGTGAGTGGGCGGGCGGGGTGCAGCCGGCCTCGCCGACGCCCACGCCGATGCGGGCCAGGATCAGGTGCCAGAAGTTCTGGGCGAAGCCGCACAGCACCGTGAAGAAGCTCCAGGCCGCCACCGAGACGCCGATAATCACCGGTCGGTTCTTGCGTTCTGCCAGGCGAGCGATCGGGATGCCCAGGATGGTGTAGAAGATGGCGAAGGCCAGGCCGGTCATCATGCCCAGCTGCCAGTCGGCCAGGCCCAATTCCTGCTTGATCGGCTCAGCCAGGATGTTGACCACCTGCCGATCCAGGAAGTTCAGGGTGTAGATGATCAGCAGGATCCACAGCGCGTATCGTCGGTAGGCGGTGGAGACGGGCGTGATCAGCGGGGAGGGGACCGCTGTGGCGGGCGGCTCCGCGGCTGGTGCTGCAGGCGCAGTCGCGGCGTCTTTCGCCATGGTCTCACTCCCTCGAACAGTTGTTCTAATTGTTGAGGCCACCCTAGGCTTACGTTAGGGGCGATGACAAACCCGAAACCGGAAAAAGGGCGTGAGCGCATGGAAATCGTGATCGGCACCAAGCGGTGGTCCACCTGGTCGTTACGGCCGTGGCTGGTGCTGAAGCGCCTGGGCGTTCCATTCGAGGAGATCCTGGTCGAACTGCGCCAGGGCGAGGTGACGACGGCGGAGATCGGCAAGATCTCGCCCAGCAAGCTGGCCCCGGCCCTGAAGGATGGCGAGCTGGTGGTCTGGGACTCGCTGGCGATCTGCGAGTACCTGCACGAGACGTTCCCTGAGGCGAAGCTGTGGCCGGACGACCCCGCTCTGCGGGCTGTGGGTCGTTCAGTGGCGGCCGAGATGCATTCGGGCTTCCAGGCGCTGCGCGGCGAATGCCCGATGGCGCTGGACGCGGCGCCAAGCAAGCCGGACCTCTCCGAAGCCACCCAGAAGGACGTGCGCAAGATCGTCGAGCGCTGGAGCCAGCTGCTCCAGCGCTCGGGCGGTCCATTCCTGCTGGGCGAATGGTCGATCGCCGACGCCTTCTTCACGCCGGTGGCGTCGCGCTTCCGCACCTATGGCGTCGACCTGTCAGGCGACGCCAAGGCCTATGCCGAGCGCCTGCTGGCGACACCCGAGTTCCTGGAGTGGGAGCGCGACGCGATCGCCGAAGCGAAGGCCTAGAGGCCGGTCGGCACGCCGTTCTCGGCCGGCGGCGGCTTGCAGCGGCCGGCGCGCGCCTGGACCACGTAGAGCAGGGCGCGGCCCTCGGCGAAGGCGCTGTGCTCGGCCAGGGGGTTGGTCGGCTGGCCGGTGCGCAGGCTCAGCGCCTGGTCGCCGCTCGCGCCGGGCGCCTGGCCCAGCGAGGCCTGGTTCCAGCGGCTGAGCGCCGGGGCGCAGGCGGCCACGACCGCCTCGGCCACGACCTCGGCGCTGTCCTTGGAACCGGCCAGGCTGTAGGCCCAGCGGCGCGTACATTCGTCGACCGGCGTGGCCGGATCGGCGGCGGCGCTGGCGCTGGGCGTGGCGGTCTTGAAGTCGGTGCAGATCTTGGCGTTGGCCATGGTGGCGTCATGCTCTCCGCACGCCGCCAGCCCGAGGGCGGTCAGCGCGAGGACGGCGATCACGGGCGTGCGGATCATGGTCTGGGATTTCCTCGTCAAGGCTTGTTATCGGGCGCAGATCTGGACCGGACGCTCGGTCAGGCGGCCGCGCTCGTCGTAATAGGACCGCGTCTCGGTGCGGCAGGCCGCGTTCGAGCCGGTGGACACCGTCTGGAAGGTCCCGTTGCGCACCTCGCCGCGCGCGACCGGATTGCCCATGTGGTCGTAATAGACCGTCTGGACCGGCGCGGGCTGTGCTGCGCGCGCCGCCCGAGGACCGGAGTCGTAATAGGTGGTGGTGACGCGCTTGCGGCAGCCGCTCTTGCCGATCTGACGGCCGATCAAGGCGCCGCCGACGCCGCCGACGATCAGGCCGCCGCCGCCATCCGAGATGGCGTTGCCGACCAGGGCGCCGCCCAGGCCGCCCAGCACGGTGCCGGTGGCCTTGCGGCTGGAACAGGAGGCGGCGTTGGCCTCGACGGGCGCGAGCGCGGCGGGTAGGGCCAGGGCCCCGACGACCAGGCTGATGACGGCTAGACGAGCCATGTTTGCGAATTCCTCGCCAGTGAAGGTCCCTCGATCTCCACAACGTCGCTGGTCGTCAGAAGGATGCGTCCGAAGTGTCGGCTGGACGACGTGCGGCTAACAGGCGGGCGATCAAGCCGCACGCCAGGCCGAAGACCAGCGGGAAAAGATGCCCGACCTTGAGCGCGCCGTGGCCGCTGACGAAGACGTCCAAAGCGACGCCGACCGCCACACCCGCCCAGGCCATGCCCAGGCCGATCCGTCCGATCCCGCCGGCCGTCAGCGCAAAGCCGCACAGCGCCATGTAGGCCTGCGAAGCGCCTGAGAGGAATGCTTGCGGTTCCAGCCGCACCAGCAGCGCCTGGCTTAGCGTCCCGCCGGTCAAGGCGACCAGGGCCGGCCAAAGGCCTCCCCAGCGCCGCTCGACGCACAGGCCGACCCCGCCCAGGATCACGGCGTTGAGCAGCATGTGTGGCGGCTTGACGTGCAGCCATTGCGAGGCGACCAGCCGCCAGGCCTGGGCTGGCTCGAAGTAGATCCCCTTGATCACGCCGAACGGAAGCAGGTCGCGCGAAGCCTGCTGGACCCAGGGCGGCTGATGCAGCGCAGCCGCCGTCGCGCACCAGACCGCGACAAGGCTGGCTGCCCAGATCAATAACGGAGACAGCGCGCCTCGCGATGCGGATCGCGGCATTCTCACCCTCCGAAGCCCCGCGCGAACAGTCCCCGACGTTGGCTGGGATCGCAATGGCTGTGCTTTGGAAAACGCGCTCGGATGTTGTGTCGGGGCGGCCAAGCGGCGCCGGTGCGGCCAAACGTCCCGTCTTCACGATTAACCGGGATTCACCACGCCTGTGGATCCCGGCGTTAACCATCTCAGCCTCATCGTGCAGGGGAAACGGACCTTCGGAGGGGCGCATGGCCCAGCACGTGGAAACCCTGGTGATCGGCGGCGGCCCGGCGGGCCTGACGAGCGCCTATGTCCTGGCCAAGGCCGGACGCGCCGTGACCGTGCTGGAGATGGACCCGACGTCGGTCGGCGGTCTCGTGCGCGACGGCTTCACCGTCTCGTCGAAGAACCAGGAGGTCGTCGCCCTCTGGGACGAGATCCTGCCGGACGGCTTCGTCGAGCGATCGCGGGCGTCGCGCCTCTATCACGGCCGCAAGTTCTACGCCTATCCGCTGAAGGCCTTCGAGGCCCTGTCCCATCTGGGCGTCTGGAAGGCCGCAAAGGGCGCCGCCTCGCTGGGCTGGGCCCGGCTGAACCCGATCGCCGCGCCCGCCACCGTGCAGCAACACGGACGCAACCGCTTCGGCGAGAGCCTGTTCTCCACCTTCTTCAAGACCCATGCCGAGAAGGTGTGGGGCATGCCGTGCGACGCCATCCCGGCCGATGGCTTGGTTCAGCCAGCCGCGCGCGACGAGACCGTCCGCTGTCCTCGCGACGGCGCCGGAGCGCTGTGGAAGGCCTGCGCGCAGAAGATCGTCGCTTTTGGCGGCGAGGTGCGTCTGGGCCGCAAGGTCGACGGCCTGCACTACGACAAGCTGGCTCGCATCTGGACCGTGTCGGTCGCCTGCGCCGATGGCCGCAAGGAGATCTACACGGCCGAGAACGTCGTCTCCTCGGCCCCGCTGCGCGCGCTGATGCAGTCGATCTGCCCGACCCCTATCAGCCTCTTCCACGCTGGCGAGCTGATGTACCGCGACCTGATCACCGTGACGCTGACCGCGACCAAGACGTCGGCGGATGCGACGATCCATGTTCACGACCCGGCGGTGAAGGCCGCTCGCGTCGAGACCCGAGGCGCGGTGACCAGCCTGGAATACTACTGCTTCGAAGGCGATGGCCTTTGGGTCTCGTCGGACCAGGAGCTGATCGCTCAGGCCAAGCACGAGGCCGCCGTCATGGGCCTGTCGGTGGACGGGCTCGGCGCCCAGGTCTCGCGACAGCGCAAGGCCGCGCCGATCCATGACGAGGACAGCGCCGAGCATCTGAAGATGATCCGCCTGGACCTGAAGATGGGCTTCCCGGGGCTGCACCTGGTCGGCCGCAATGGCCTGCATCGCGCCGGTCAGCAGGAGCATGCGGTGATGACGGGCATCCTGACGGCCGAGAACATCGTCGCCGGCGAGATCCTGCATGACGTGTGGGCGGTCGACGCCGACGCGGGCTACACGGGCGCACGTACGGCGATGCGCGATGTTCAGGTGATCGACCGCAAGGCGGCCTGACCTCACTGAAGCTAGGCTGTAATTCCCTGAGCCGGCGCGCCAGCCGGTTCGGCCGCCTCTTCGCGCGCGATCGCCTTGCCGGCGACCCAGCAGACGAAGTGCACGAACGCGTCCGCCAGGCCGACGATGGCTGCGATCACGAAGACGCTGGAAATCAGAAGGATCGCCACGACGGACATGCTGCACTCCCGTTTGCTGATGAAGCGGGGAAATCGGCGTTAAGTTCCCGCGTCAGGCGATGACGAAATCGAAAAGTCGGAGTAATAGGCGAAGAAGGTTTACCACAGGCCTTGACAACGTTGTCAAGGTTCCGGTGAATGATGGGGTCCGCGCCAAGACGGACTCGAAAACATCGTCACTTAGGGAGTGGTCAGTGATTGGGTTGAACTTCGAACGCGAGGGCGTCGCCCGATGACCGACGCCGCGATCGCAAAATCCTCTGCCTCTGGAGCCGCCCCGAAGGGCAGCGGGCTCAAGTTGGCCGTCGTCTATGTGACGTGCCTGTTCTTCATCTGGGCGCTGGTCACCAACCTGCTGGACCCGCTGCTGAAGACCATGAAGACGGTCTTCACCCTCAGCCCGGTCGAAGCCAACCTGACCGGCTTCGCCTTCTTCATCGCCTATGGCGTCATGTCGATGCCCTCGGCCGCCTTCCTGTCCAAGGCCGGCTACGCCAAGTCCGTGATGGTCGGCTTGGGCGGCATCGTGCTGGGCTGCTTCATCGCTATCGCCGCAGCCAAGCTGCACACCTTTGCCCTGGTGCTGACGGCGCTGTTCGTCATGGCCTCGGGCATCACCCTGCTGCAGGTCGCCGCCAACCCGCTGATCGCCTCGATGGGCAAGCCCGAGGACAGCTCGTTCCGCCTGAACCTGTCGCAGGCTTTCAACTCGCTGGGCGCGGCCTGTGGCCTGTGGTTCGGCGCCAACTTCCTGCTGAAGGGCGAGATCTTCGAGAAGGGGATCACGATCACCCAGCCGATGCGGGAGCAGGCTCTGGGCTTCGTCTCGAACGTCTATTTCGCCATCGGCGTCGGCCTGGCCCTGTTCATCCTCGCCATCTTCTTCGTGCGCCACAAGATTACCCAGGCCGCGCCGCAGACCGGCCAGTTCGTCAACCCGCTGACCGCCCTGTCGTCCAAATGGGCCAATCTGGGCGCAATCGGCATCTTCCTCTATGTCGGCGCCGAGGTGGCGGTGTCGCTGAACCTGTTGCTGTTCATCGAGCAGGCCCACGTGCTGAACATCGCCGCCGAGCAGGCCGGCAAGATGACCACCTTCTTCATGCTGTTCGCCATGATCGGCCGCTTCGCCGGCTCCGCCTTGCTGAAATCGATCAAGGACTATGTGCTGCTGACCGTGGTAGCCGTAGGCGCCATCGCCCTGTGCCTGGTGGTGATCCTGACCAAGGACATGACCCCCAGCGCCCATGACGGCGCGCTGAACCTGCTGCTGGCCACGGTTCCCGTGACGACGGGTCTGATCCCCGCCTTCGCGGCTCTGCTGATCGGGCTGTTCAACTCGATCATGTTCCCGACCATCTTCACCCTAACCCTGCAGCGCTCGTCGGCCCCGGCGTCGGCGACCTCGGGTCTGCTGTGCATGGCTATCGTCGGCGGCGCCTTCCTGCCGCTGGTGTTCGGCAAGATCGAGGAGATGACCGGCTCCAAGGCCCTGGCCTTCGTCGCGCCGATGGCCTGCTACCTCTACGTCCTGTGGTTCGCGCTGGTCGCCAAGAAGGCTCCGACCCACGTCATCGAGGAAGGCGTGGCCGCCGGCCACTGACCGCTCGAAAGATTTACCTGCAAGCGCCCCGGGAAGCCTGTCTTTCCGGGGTTCTTTTTTGCCGGATCTGCCGCCTCTTTAGGCAGATCAGTTTTCCTGCAAGGGCTTCGAAGAAAACCTCGGTCGTAATTCCCAGTGCGCGGCACGACATTAATGGCGCAGGTACTAAAGGGGATCGTCCATGGCCGCGCAGAAGAGCAGCCGCTTCATCAGTGGGTTCGGGATTCAGGTCCTGGCCGCCATGGTCCTGGGCCTGGCCCTGGGTCTGGTCGCGCGCAACCTCGGGCCGGCCGAAGGGCAGGCGGGTTACGCCCTGGCCGAGACGCTGCACCAGATCGGCGTGATCTTCATCCAGCTGCTTCGCGTCCTGGTGCCGCCGCTGGTGTTCACGGCCATCGTCGCCAGCATCGCCAACATCGCCCAGCTTCAGAACGCCGCGCGCCTCGTCTGGCGCACGCTCTTCTGGTTCGCCGTCACCGCCCTGATCGCCGTGGTCATCGGCATCGCCCTCGGGTTGATCCTGCAGCCGGGCCTGCACACCACGGTCGAGGCCGCCGCTGCCGTGGCCCCCAAGACCCGCGGATCGTGGCTCGACTTCCTGACCAGCCTGGTGCCGCTGAATATCCTGGGCATCGCCGCCTCGACCAAGGTGACGGACGGCGGGGCCTCGACCTCGCTTTCGTTCAACGTGCTGCAGATCGTGGTGATCTCGCTGGTCACCGGCGTCGCGGCCCTGAAGGTCGGCGAGGCGGGCGAGGCCTTCCTGAAGTTCAACGCCTCGGCCCTGGCGATCGTGCGCAAGGTGCTGTGGTGGGTGATCCGCCTGACCCCGATCGGCACCATCGGCCTGTTCGGCAACGCCGTGGCGCAATACGGCTGGACCACGCTCGGCCAGCTGGGCGCGTTCACCGGCGCGATCTATGTCGGCCTGGCTCTGGTGCTGCTGGTCGTCTACCCGACGATCCTGGCGCTGAACGGCCTCAACCCCATCCGCTTCTTCCAGGGCGCCTGGCCCGCGATCCAGCTGGCCTTCGTCTCGCGCTCGTCGATCGGCACTCTGCCGGTGACCGAGGCCGTGACCGAGAGCAGCCTGGGCGTGCCGCGCGCTTACGCCGCCTTCGCCGTGCCGCTGGGCGCGACCACCAAGATGGACGGCTGCGCGGCGATCTATCCGGCCATCGCCGCGATCTTCGTGGCCCAGTTCTTCGGCGTGCATCTGGCGTGGTCCGACTACTTCCTGATCGTCTTCGTGTCGGTGATCGGCTCGGCGGCGACGGCGGGCCTGACGGGCGCGGTGGTCATGCTGACCCTGACCCTGTCGACCCTGGGCCTGCCTCTGGAAGGCGTGGGTCTGCTCTTGGCCATCGACCCGATCCTGGACATGGGCCGCACCGCCGTGAACGTCGCCGGCCAGGCCCTGGTCCCGACCATCGTGGCCAAGCGCGAAGGCATCCTGGACCTGGACGTCTACAACGCCGGCCGGGTGCCGGTTGAAGCCGCCCTGCACGCCGCGGAATAGGCGAGTGCGGTTGCTTCCCGACGCTTTAGCGGCGAGTTTGCGCGCCTCGTAAGCGTCCGGGGGATTTCCATGGGTCTGAAGACGTCGAACGGCGCTCCTTCCGGAGCGAGCCGTCGGGCCTTCCTGTCTGGCGCCGCCGCCCTGACGGGCCTGGCCGTGACCGCCCCGCGCGCCTTCGCCAATCTCACTTCGGGGGGCGCCTCGGATCGGGTCGAGCGCCTGCTGGCCCAGATGACCCTCGAGGAAAAGGCCGGCCAGCTGTCGTGCTTCGCCGACATGGTTCGGCCGCCGATCGCCGACATGAACCCGGTGGTCAATGTCCGCAACGCCGAGACCGTGATCGCCGAGGTCAAGGCTGGCCGGGTCGGCATCCTGTTCAACGGCGTCGGCGCCCAGGCCGCTTTTGAAACCCAGAAGGCTGCGGTCGAAGGCTCGCGCCTGAAGATCCCGCTGCTGTTCGCCGCCGACGTGGTGCACGGCTTCCGCACCGTGTTCCCGATCCCGCTGGGCGAGTCCGCCAGCTTCGACCCGCACCTGGCCGAGCGCACGGCCCGCGCCGCCGCCAGCGAGGCCACCGCCTCGGGCCTGCACTGGACCTTCGCGCCGATGGTCGACGTCGCCCGCGACCAGCGCTGGGGCCGCGTCGCCGAAGGGGCGGGGGAGGACACGTTCCTGGGCGAGGTCATGGCCGCCGCCCGGGTGCGCGGCTTCCAGGGGCGGGACCTGAAGGCCGACGACAGCATGCTGGCCACGCCCAAGCACTTCGCCGCCTACGGCGCGGTGGCGGCCGGCATGGAGTACAATTCGGTCGAGCTCTCCGAGGCGACCCTGCGCGAGGTGCACCTGCCGCCTTTCCAGGCCTCGTTCGACGCCGGCGCCCTGACGGTGATGACGGCCTTCAACGACATCAACGGCGTTCCGGCCACGGCCAACAAGCCTCTGCTGACCGGCATCCTGCGCGAGGAGTGGGGCTTCAAGGGCGTGGTCATCTCCGACTACACGTCCGACCAGGAGCTGGTGGCCCACGGCTTTGCCGCCGACGACCGCGACGCCGCGCGCCTGTCCATCCTGGCCGGACTGGACGTCAGCATGCAGAGCGGCCTCTACATCCGCTACCTGCCCGAGCTGGTGACCTCGGGCGCGGTGCCGATGGCGGTGGTCGACGCCTCGGTGCGCCGGGTGCTGGCGCTGAAGGAGGCGATCGGCCTCTTCGACGATCCCTATCGCTCGCTGGACCCCAAGGCCGAGGCGATCCGCACCGCAACCCCGGCCCTGCGCGCCCTGAGCCGCGAGTCTGGCGCCCGCTCGATCGTGCTGCTGAAGAACGAGCGCAATCTGTTGCCGCTGCCCAAGGCCGGAAAGCGCCTGGCCCTGATCGGTCCGTTCGCCGACGACCGCGACAACGTGCTGGGCGCCTGGGGCGGGTTCTTCGCCGACCGCAATCTCAATGTCGACCTGGCGACGGGCGTCCGCGCCCAGCTGGCTGATCCGGCCAGCCTGATCGTCGAGCACGGCTGCGAGGTCGAGACCACCATCGCCGGCGGCTTCGAGCGCGCCGTGGCGGCCGCGCAGGCCGCCGACATCGTCCTGCTGGCCGTGGGCGAGAGCCAGGACATGACCGGCGAGGCCAAGTCGCGCACCGACATCCGCATCCCGCCTGTGCAGCAGCGCCTGGCCGAGGCGATCGCCGCGACCGGCAAGCCGGTCGTCGTCCTGCTGCGCCACGGCCGCGCCATCGCTCTGGAAGGGGTTGTCCGCGACGCCCCTGCGATCCTGGCCACCTGGTTCCTGGGCAGCGAGATGGGCAACGCCGTCGCCGACGTGCTGTTCGGCGTCGTCAATCCGTCTGGCCGCCTGCCCATCAGCTTCCCGATCGAGAGCGGTCAGGAGCCGTTCTTCTATAACAGCCGCACCACGGGTCGCCCGGCGTCGACCGATCCCAACGCCCAGGAGTACAAGGCCCGCTGGCGCTCAATCCGCAACGAGGCGCTGTATCCGTTCGGCTTTGGCCTCAGCTACACGCGTTTCTCGGTTTCGGATGTGAAGCTGTCGACCGACAAGCTGGGCTGGAACGAGGCGCTGCGGATCACCGCCAAGGTGCGCAACGAGGGGACGGTCCATGGCGACCACGTCGTGCAGCTCTACATCCGTGACCGCGTGGCCAGCCGCACCCGGCCGGTGCGTGAGCTGAAAGGCTTCCACCGCGTGTCGCTGGCCCCCGGCGCCGAGCGCGAGGTGCGTTTCGAGCTGAAGCGCGAGAACCTGATGTTCGTGGGCGACGGCGACCGCTGGCTGGCGGAGCCGGGCATGTTCGATCTGTGGATCGCCAATTCGGCGGTCGACGGCCTGAGCGCCAGTTTCGAGCTTATGGCGAGTAGCCGACCCTGAACCCGAATCGGGTGTGTTGACGCCGAGGTGGCTCGGCCTGTGGATAAGGCTGTGCGTATCGGGCCGTTGTTAGGCTTTGGGTAAGTCGTCAGACCATTCGAGGGCGGCATGCGACGCGCCGTCGCACGCGCCTCTAAGCCTTACAATCAAAGGGATTGCGCCATGATCCCTAATTCGGGTTTCACCTTAAGGGTGTGTGTCGGCGTATGGTTTATCTGCGGCGGTATGGCATGTTGAAAGGAGTTGGAAAGGAAATACGGTTACCGGAATCGGGCCATAGTTTGGCGTAGTTGGGGAGCCTGCGTTTGGGGGGCGTCTCCGATGCTCGGGTACGTGTAAGGGCGCGCCCAAAAGCAGGATGGATGTAATGGCGATCTCGAGCCTTTCGACCGCGCAGATTTCTGCCCTGACGGTCACGGCCATTCAGGGTCTCAGCACGACTGATATCCAGTCGCTGAGCGGCGCGCAGGTCGCGGCCCTCAGCGCGACGGGGATTGGTGCGCTCGCCAACACCCAGGTCGAGGCGCTCAGCACAACCCAGGTCAAGGCGCTCACCACGACCCAGATCCCGAAGTTCGCCGCTTCGGTGGGCTTCAACGTCACCCAGCTTACGACGCTCTCCACCCAGCAGGTCTCGGCCCTTACCTCGACCCAGCTGGCTTCGCTCGACACCTCGCGCATGTCGGCCCTTGCGGCCACCCAGGTCGCGGTGCTGTCGGCCACCAACTTCTCCGCCCTGACCGGGACCCAGGTGGGAGCGCTCAGCGCCACCCAGATCAAGGGCGTCACGGCGTCCCAGCTGAAGGGCCTGTCGGCCGCCGACATGGGCGAGTTCACGGCGACCCAGGTCGGCGCCCTGGCCAGCGATCGTCTCGCCGCGCTCAGCGCCACCAACTTCTCGGCCCTCAACGCCACCCAGATGGGCGGCCTGACCGACACCCAGATCAAGGGTCTCAGCGCCAGCCAGGTGAAGGGCCTGTCGACGACGGACGTTGGCGAGCTTTCCGCCGCCCAGCTCGGCGTGTTCTCGGCCGCCCAGATCGGTGCCCTGACGCCTGAAGCTTTCTCGGCCCTGAGCCAGACCCAGACCGAAGCCCTGACCGCGACCCAGATCAAGGGCGTGACGGCCAGCCAGATCAAGGCTCTGACCTCCACGGATGTCGCTCAGCTCTCGACCACGCAGGTCGGCGCTCTGAGCGTCGCCCAGGTCGGCGCCATGGGCACGACCCAGGTCGCGGGCCTCGCCACCACCCAGGTGTCGGCGATGGCGACGACGCAGCTGGCGGCCCTCGGCACGACCAACTTCACGGCCCTGAACAGCACCCAGGTCGGCGCCCTGAGCGCCACCCAGGTCAAGGGCCTGACCAATGCGCAGATCACCGCCATGTCCTCGACGGACGTCGGCGAGCTGACGGCGACGCAGGTCGGCGGCCTGAGCGCCAGCCAGATCAGCGCCATGACCACGACGGCGTTCTCGGCGCTGAACACCACTCAGGTCGGGGCGCTGGACGCGACCCAGATGAAGGGTGTGACCGCCAACCAGCTGAAGGCTCTGTCCGCAACGGACATGGGCGAGCTGACCACCACCCAGGTCGCCGGTCTGCAGGCCGCCCAGATGTCCGCCCTGGCGGGCACCCAGGTTTCGGCCCTGACCAGCACCCAGGTCGGCGCCCTGACGACGACCCAGATCCGGGGGCTGACGAACGCCCAGGTGTCGGGCCTGTCGACCACCGACATCGGCGAGCTGAGCACGACGCAGGTCGGCGCCCTGACGGCCGATCAGGTCAAGAACCTGTCGGTCACCAACCTCTCGGCCCTGAACAGCACCCAGATGGGTGCGCTGTCGAACTCGCAGATGGCGGCGCTGACGGCGACCCAGATCAAGGGCCTGTCGACCACCGATATCGGCGAACTGAGCGAGACCCAGGTCGGCCGCCTGACCACGGCCCAGGTCGCGGCGCTGGTCACGACCCAGGTTCAGCAGCTGTCGACGACCCAGGTCGGCGGCCTGACCTCCAGCCAGGTCGCGGCGCTGTCGTCGACGAACCTGAACCAGCTGAACTCGACCCAGGTCGGCGCTCTGACGACCACCCAGGTCAAGGGCCTGAGCACCAGCCAACTGGCCGGTCTGAGCACCACCAGCGTCGGCAATCTGGCCACCACCCAACTCGGCGCGCTGTCGGCCAGCCAGCTGGCCGGCATGGGCTCGACCAACTTCGCGGCCCTGAACAGCACCCAGGTGGGCGCGCTGTCGACCGACCAGATCAAGGGCCTGACCGCCAACCAGCTGAAGGCCCTGACCGCGACGGACATGGGCGAGCTGACCACCACCCAGGTCTCGGCCCTGACGCCGGCCCAGATGGGCGCGCTGGCCGCGACCCAGGTCTCGGCCCTGACCTCGACCCAGACCGGCGCCCTGACGACCAGCCAGATCAGGGGTCTGACCGCCGACCAGATCAAGGGTCTCAGCACCACAGACGTGGGTGAGCTGACGACGACGCAGGTCGGCGCCCTGACGGCCGACCAGATCAAGAACCTGTCGGTCACCAACATCTCGGCGCTCAACGCCACCCAGACCGGCGCTCTGACGGCGACCCAGGTCAAGGGGCTGACGAACACGCAGCTGTCGGGCCTGTCGTCCACCGACGTGCAGGAACTGACCGGGACCCAGCTGGGCGCCCTGTCGAACGCCCAGATCGGCGCGCTGAACCAGACCGGCCTGAAGGCCCTGACGACCACCCAGCTGCAGGGCCTGAGCGCCTCGCAGGTGGGCGCGCTGTCGCCGACCAACTTCGCGGCCCTGGACGGCACGCAGGTGGGTTCGCTCAGCACGACCCAGGTCAAGGGTCTGACCGCCAGCCAGCTGTCGGGCCTGTCGGCCACCGACGTCGGCGAGCTGACCGCCACCCAGATCGGCGCCCTGGCCGCAACCCAGGTCAGCGCCCTGACGCCCACCGCGCTGTCGGGCCTGAACGCCACCCAGAGCGCGGCTCTGACGACCTCGCAGATCAAGGGCCTGTCGGTCGCTCAGGTGAAGGGCTTGTCGGCCACCGACCTGAACGACCTGTCGTCGACCCAGCTCGGCGCGCTCTCGACCGCGCAGCTGAACGCCCTGACGCCGACGGCCTTTTCGGGCATGAACAGCACCCAGATGGGCGCGTTGAGCACGACCCAGATCCGGAGCCTGACCAACGCCCAGCTGGGCAGCCTGAACGCCACCGACATGGGCGAGCTGGCGACGACCCAGGTCGCGGCCTTGACAGCCGACCAACTGAAGAGCCTGACGGTCACCAACCTGTCGGCCCTGAACGCCACCCAGGTCGGCGCCCTGACCAACACCCAGGTTCAGGCCCTGACCACCTCCCAGCTGAAGGGGTTGGGCACCACCGACATCGGTGAGCTGACCGCCACTCAGGTGGGGGCTCTGTCGGCCGCCCAGATCGGCGCCCTGGCCACGACCCAGGTCCAGAACCTGTCGACCACGCAGATCGGCGGCCTCAGCGCCTCGCAGATCAGCGCGATCACGACCGGCAACATCTCGCAGCTGAACGGCACGCAACTGGGCGCGCTGAGCACCACCCAGCTGAAGGGCCTGACCGCCAACCAGATGGGCGCTCTCGTCACCACCCAGGCCTCGGCCTTGGCGACGACCCAGGTCAGCGCCCTGGCCACGACCCAGGTCGCCGCCCTCGGCGCGTCCAACTTCTCGGCCCTGACCAGCACCCAGGTCGGCGCGCTGAGCGCCACCCAGATCGCAGGCGTGACCGCCTCGCAGCTAAAGGGTCTCTCCACCACCGATATCGGCGAGCTGACCTCCACGCAGGTCGGCGCGCTGTCGACCGCCCAGCTGGGCGCGCTGTCGACCACCAACTTCTCGGCGCTGAACAGCACCCAGGTCGGCGGTCTGACCGCGACCCAGATCAAGGGTCTGTCGAACGACGTGATGAAGAGCCTGTCGACCACCGACATCGGTGAGCTGTCGGCCACGCAGGTCGGCGCGCTGTCGGCCGACCAGATCAAGAACCTGTCGGCGACGAACATCTCGGCGCTGACCAGCACCCAGACGGCGGCGCTGACGGCCACCCAGATCAAGGGTCTGACCAACACCCAGATCGCCGGCCTGAGCACGACCGACGTCGGCGACCTGTCGGAGACCCAGATCGGCGCCCTGTCGGTCGGCCAGATCACGGCGCTGAACGTCGACGAACTGACCTCCACCCAGATGAAGGGGCTCAGCTCCAGCCAGCTGGGCGCGCTGGGCACGACCAAGTTCGCCGCCTTCGACACCACCCAGGTCCAGGCGCTGAGCGCGACGCAACTGAAGGGCCTGACCACCCTGCAAATGGGCGCGCTGTCGGCCACTGACGCGGGCGAGTTCACGACCACCCAGATCGCCGCCCTGGCGGCGACCCAGCTGGGTGCGATGACGGCGACCGGCTTCTCGGGCCTGACCGGCACTCAGGTCGCGGCGCTGAGCACCACTCAGATCAAGGGCGTCACCATCGCCCAGCTGAAGGGTCTGACGTCGACCGACGTCACCGAGTTCACAACGACCCAGATCCAGGCTCTGGCGCCCAGCCAGCTGGCCGCCCTGACGGCGACCGGCTTCTCGGCTCTGGCCTCGACCCAGGTGGCGGCGCTGACCACCACCCAGATCAAGAGCGTCACCACCTCGCAGTTGGCGGGCCTGACCACCACCGACATCGGTGAGCTGGCCACGACCCAGATCTCGGCCCTGAGCGCCGAGCAGCTGAAGAGCCTGTCGGCGACCGGCATCTCGGCGATGTCGACGACCCAGGTGAATGCGCTGAGCAACAGCCAGATCCAGTCGCTGACCGCATCCCAGCTGAAGGGTATGACGACCACCGACATCGGCGAACTGACCGCCACCCAGGTCGGCGCGCTGTCGAACATCCAGATCGGCACCCTGGTGGCCACTCAGGTCCAGGGCCTGACGACCACCCAGATCGGCGGCCTCACGGCGTCGCAGGTCGGCGTGCTGTCGACGACCAGCCTCAACCAGCTGAGCACCACGCAGGTCGAGGCGCTGAGCGGCGCGCAGATCAAGGCCCTGAAGGCCGATCAGCTGAAGGATCTGTCGACCACCAATATCGGCGCCCTGACCACCACCCAGGTCGGCGCCCTGGCTTCGACCCAGGTCGGCGCGCTCGGAACCGCCTTCTCGGCGCTGAACAGCACCCAGGTGGCGGCCCTGGCCACCACCCAGATCGCGGGTCTGACCGCTTCGCAGGTCAAGGGTCTGACCACCACCGACATCGGTGAGCTGACCTCGACCCAGGTTGCGGCGCTGACGACCCAGCAAGTGGGCGCGCTGACGACCACCGGCCTGTCGGCGCTGACCTCGACCCAGATGGGCGCGCTGACGACCAGCCAGATCAAGGGCCTGACCGCCGACCACGTGAAGAACCTGAGCACGACCGACATCGGCGAGCTCACGGCGACCCAGGTGGCGGCCCTGTCGGTCGATCAGGTCAAGAACCTGTCGGCGACGAACATCTCGGCGCTGAACAGCACCCAGAGCGCGTCCCTGACCAACGCCCAGATCGCGGCCTTGACCATCACCCAGGTCCAGGGTCTGTCGACCACGGACATCGGCGACCTGAGCTCGACGCAGGTCGGGGCCCTGGCGGCCTCCCAGATCAAGGCTCTGGCCACGACCCAGGCCGGTCAGCTGTCGACCACCCAGATCGGCGGCCTCAGCGCCACCCAGCTGGGCTCGCTGTCGACCACCGCGTTCGGGGCTCTGAACAGCACCCAGGTCGGCGCCCTGACCGCGACCCAGCTGAAGGGCCTGACGACCCTGCACATGGGCGCCCTGTCGACGACCGATGTCGGCGAACTGACCTCGACCCAGGTCGGCGCTCTGGCGGGCACTCAGCTCGCCGCCCTGACGCCTTCGGCCCTGTCGGCGATGAGCTCGACGCAGATGGGCGCGCTGAACGCGACCCAGGTGAAGAGCATCACCAACTCGCAGCTGGCAGGCCTGACGACCACCGGCGTGAGCCAGCTGGGGACCACCCAGCTCGGCGCGCTGTCGGCTCCGCAGATCGCCGCGCTCACCACCACCGGCCTGTCGGCGCTGAGCTCGACCCAGGTCGGCGCCTTCAACGCGACCCAGATGAAGGCCCTGACCAGCTCGCAACTGAAGGGGCTGTCGAGCACCGACATCACCGAGTTCGCGACGACCCAGATCCAGGCCTTGACCGCCGAACAGCTGAAGAGCCTGGCCTCCACCCAGGTCTCGGCCCTGACCAGCACGCAGGTGGGGGCTCTGGCCAACACCCAGGTGCAGGCGCTGAGCGCCAGCCAGCTGGCCGGTCTGTCGACGACCGATGTCGGCGAGCTGACCTCGACCCAGGTCGGCGCCCTGTCGCTGGCCCAGGTCGGCGCCCTGGCCGGAACCCAGGTGCAGCAGCTGTCGACCACTCAGATCGGCGGCCTCAGCTCGACCCAGCTGGGCGTGATCTCGTCGACCAACTTCTCGCAGCTGAACGCCACCCAGCTGGGCGCGCTCACCACGACCCAACTGAAGGGTCTGTCGAACGTCCAGATGGCTGGCCTGACCACCACCAACGTCGCGGCCCTGGCCACGACCCAGGTCGGCGCGCTGTCCTCGACCCAGCTGGGCGCGATGACCTCGACCGGCTTCTCCAGCCTGAGCAGCACGCAGGTCGGCGAGCTGAGCGCCACCCAGCTGAAGGGTCTGACGGCCAATCAGCTGAAGGGCCTGACGACGACCGACATCGGCGAGCTGAACGCCACGCAGATCGGTTCGCTGTCGGTCGCCCAGATCGGTGCCTTGGCCACGACCCAGCTGTCGGCGCTGACCAGCACCCAGATGGGCGCCCTGAACGCGACCCAGATCAAGGGCCTGACCAACAGCCAGCTGTCGGGTCTGTCGGCCACGGATGTCGGCGAGTTCACGACGACCCAGATCGGCATCCTCAGCACCGCCCAGCTGGGCGCGCTGTCGACCAAGATCTCGGGCTTCGACGCCACCCAGATGGCCTCGCTGACTACCAGCCAGGTCAAGGGCCTGACGCTCGACCAGGTGAAGAGCCTGTCGACCACCGACATCGGCGAGCTGACCAGCACGCAGGTCGGGGCCCTGACCACGGCGCAGATCGCCGCCTTGGCCACGACCCAGGCGGCGCAGCTGAGCACCACTCAGGTGGGCGGCCTGGCCAGCACCCAGATCAGCGCGATGTCGACCACGGCGTTCGCGGCTCTGAACGCCACCCAGGTCGGCGCGCTGAGCGCCACGCAGATCAAGGGTCTGACCACCGGCCAACTGACCGCGATGTCGACCACCGACGTTGGCGAGCTGAACGCGACCCACATCGGAGCCCTGGCCGTCAGCCAGCTGTCGGCGCTGTCGGCGACCAACATCTCGGCCCTGACCAGCACCCAGTCGGCCGGTCTGAACGCGACCCAGGTTCGTGGCCTGACCGCCTCTCAGGTCCGCGGGCTCTCGCAGACCGATCTCGGCGAGCTGACGGCGACCCAGGTGGGAACCCTGACCACCAGCCAGCTGGGCCAGCTGACCACTACGGTCATCGGCGCCCTGACGACGACGCAGATCGGCCAGTTGCAGCCCTCGCAGCTCTCGGGCCTGTCGACCACGCAGCTGGACCACCTGACGACCACCAACATCAAGGCGCTGACCAGCACCCAGGCCTCCGCCCTGACCACCGCCCAGGTGCAGAGCCTGGATCCGGATCAGGTCGCCGCCTACGTGTCGGTCATCTAGGAAATCACCGCCGCCCGCGCATAGCGTGGGCGGCGGATCCGGCTCGGCCATTGGTCGACGTTATCCCGCCATGGCATGATCGCGCTCGGCCGAGTCGCACGCAGGTTGCGCGTGCGGACGCCCACCGCTTTTTGTCTCCGGGAAGATCATGGCCGACGTCGATACGCTGGACCTCATCAGCACCCTGACCGCGGACGCCTGTCCGCTGGGCGACGCGATCGCCCTGGCGATCCAGCTGGGGCAGGGCGACAAGCCCGCCTTGGCCGACCAGGCCTACAACATCTGGATCCGCTTCCACCCCGATCACCCACAGCTGTGCGTGGCGCACTTCAACCGCGCGGTCCTGCAGTCAGGTCTGGGCGACAACGTCGCGGCGGTGGCGTCCTTGGAGGCAGCGATCGCGCTGAACGCCGACTTCCTGCCGGCCTATGTCAATCTGGGCGGCCTGCAGGAACGCCTGGGCCTGCACGAACTGGCCATCGCCACCTGGGAGACGGGCGCCAATCGGCCGGCGGTGATGAACGGCATGGGCGTCAGCTACGCCTTCACCTGCCTCAAGCAGATCGCCCGCGTGCTGGGCGAGATGCAGCAGCCCTCGCGCGCCGAGCTGGCCCTGCAGCGCGCCGCCGATCTCGATCCCCACGCCATGGACGTGATCGGCCAGCTGGTCGCCACGCGCCTGTCGCAGTGCAAGTGGCCGGCCGTCCTGCCCGGCGAACGCCTCAGCCGCGAGACCCTGCTGTCAGGCGTCAATCCGCTGTCGGTGGCCGCCTATACCGACGACGCCTTGCTGCAGTTGGGCGCCGCCAATCGGTTCAGCGAGCGCGAGGCCAAGGTCACCGCCGAGCAGATCCGCACCGATCGCCGCGACGCCCCCATTGATCTGGCCGGCCGCCGCCCGCGCATCGGCTACATCTCGTCGGATCTGCGCGACCACGCCGTCGGCTATCTGATGGCCGAGCTGTTCGAGGTGCACGACAAGTCCAAGGTCGAGGTCTTCGCCTATTACTGCGGTCAGGAATCCAGCGACGGCCTCAACACCCGTATCCGCGCCGCCGCCGAGCATTTCACCGACATCCGTCCGATGTCCGACGACGAAGCGGCCCAGCGCATCGTCGATGACGGCATCGACATCCTGGTGGACGTCAACGGCCACACGCGCGACGCCCGCACTTCGGTCTTCGCCCGCCGACCGGCGCCGATCCTCGTCAACTGGCTGGGCTATCCCGGCACCATGGGCAGCGACTACCACCACTACATCATCGGCGATCCCGCGGTGATCCCGCCGGAGATGGAGCACTACTACTCCGAAGCCGTGCGGCGCCTTCCCTGCTACCAGCCCAATGACCGCCGCCGGAAGGTGGCCGACGAGCACCCGACCCGCGCCGAGGCCGGCCTGCCCGAGGACGGCTTCGTGTTCTGCTGCTTCAACGGCACGCAGAAGATCACGCCGCACGTCTTCGACCGCTGGATGGAGATCCTGAAGCGCACACCGGGCTCGGTGCTGTGGCTGTTGGACAGTACGCCCGAGACCAACGCCCGCCTGCGCGACTCCGCCGAGGCTCGCGGCGTCGATCGCATGCGCCTGGTCTTCGCCCCGAAGATGCAGAACGCCTATCACCTGGCGCGCTATCGCCTGGCGGACCTGTTCCTGGACACCACCCCGTACGGCGCCCATACCACGGCCTCTGACGCGTTGTGGATGGCCGTGCCGGTCCTGACGTGGCCGGGCCGCAGCTTCGCCTCGCGCGTCTGCGGCAGCCTGGTCTCCGCCGCCGGCCTGCCCGAACTGGTGGTCGACAGCGGCGAGGCCTATGTCGAGAAGGCCGTCGAGATCGGCGCCGATCGCGGCAAGGCCGACGCCCTGCGTGCGACACTGGCGGCCAACCGCGACACCTGCGTGCTGTTCGACATGGACCTGCTGGCCGGCAAGCTGGAAGCGCTCTACGGCGAGATGATCGCCGAGTATCAGGCCGGCCAGCGGCCGCGTCCGAACCTGACCAATCTGCCGGTCTATATGGAGATCGGCCTGGCCCTGGATCAGGACCATCGCGAGATGCAGGCCGAGCCCGATCTGGACGGCCTCTATCGTCACGAACTGGCCCGCCGCCATGCGCTCAAGGCGCTGCCCGCCGACGGTCGCCTCTGGGACGGTGGTCAATGAACCGCCAGCAGCTGGAGGCGCTGAAGTTCGACGGCTATGCGCCGCGCACCCTGCTGGACGTCGGCGCCCATGTCGGCAGTTTTTCGGCCGCCTTCGTCCAGGCGTTCCCCGATTGCGCCCCGACGATGGTCGAGCCCAATCCGTTCTGCGAGGAGGCGCTGGCCAAGCTGCCGTTCGAGCGCCACATGGCCGCCGCCTCGGACGAGAACGGGGAGGCCGAGCTGTTCCTGACCAAGGAATGGCTGCAGTCGACCGGCACATCGCTCTATCGCGAGAACACCGACTTCTTCCGCGACGAGGTGACGATCCGCCAGCCGGTGCGCAAGGCGCGTCTCGACGACCTGTTTCCGGGCCGCCGCTTCGACTTCGTCAAGATCGACACTCAAGGCTCCGAACTGGACGTCTTGCGCGGCGGCGAGGCCGTGCTGCGCCAGGCCGACTACATCCTGATCGAGATCTCGCTGGTGAACTACAACGCCGGCGCGGCCCCGGCCGAGGCGGTGTTCGCCCAACTGGCGGCCTTGGGCTTCGTCCCTGTCGACGTCACCGACTTCCACCGCCTGCGTGGCGTGCAGGACGGCGGCTTGCTGCAGATGGACCTGCTGTTCCGTCGGCGCACGGCGCGGCCCTCGCAGTTTGGCAGGCTGACGGCGCTGAACGACCTTTCCGGCCTCGTCGCCCACCTGCGCGACCGCAAGGCCCAGAGCCCGGACTTCCGCGTGCTGCTGCTGGACGGCGGACCCGCGGGCTGGCCGGCGGACCTGTCTGACGCGGTCCTGGGGGGCGACCTCTCGGACCCTGACAGCTATCGCGCTATCCTGGCCCAAGTCGCCCGCCATGGCCGCTTCGACTACTGCGTCGCGCCGCATGTGCTGCAGACCCTGGCGCGGCCGTCGGTGCTGCTGGAGCGCCTTCCGCTGATCGCGCAGGCCGGCTGGATCACGACGCCCTCGCGCTATCTGGAAGCGCTCAAGCCCGAGGGGGCGCATCGCGGCTACGCCCATCACCGTTGGGCCGCAGACCATGCCAGCGCCGTTCTCGCCCTGGCGCCCAAGACGCCGCTGATCGAGCACCTGACCTTCCCCGGCGAGGCCGTCTGGTCCCAGGCGCCGGAGCGGTTCGAACTGCAGGTCGGCTGGCGCGGCGGGCTGGCTTTCGAGATCGTCGGCGGGGAGGGGGCCTTGCCGCCCCGTGAGCAGGCCCTGGCCATGTTGGGCCGCTTCTACGAGGGCGTATCCAGCGATGCGCCGCCGTCCGACGCCGAGACTCCTGCCGACATCGACAGCGGGCTGGCCCAGGCGGTCGCCACCGCACGCGACCTGCACAGCGGCCTGCATCCGCTGGGCCGGCTGAAATATTACCACGACGCAGCCAGCCTGATCCTGTGCCAGCCGATGACGCCAGAGCGTCTGGCGCTGTTTGAGGCCCTGCTGTCCGAAGCCCTGGCCCTGAAGGTCGAGGCGCCCGACGCCGACTGGACCGACTGGGTGATCCACTATCGCGTGGTGACCGAGGCGATGTCCGGCGCCGCCATCGACGCGCCGACCCCGGTCGCTCGCGACGACGGTCCGCAGACCTTCATGACCGGCGACGGCCAGATCCTCGACGCGGCTGGCCTGCAGGTCCATGCCGACGGGCAGGGCGCCCAGGTGGTGTTCTTCGCCGCCGCCGACCTGCGCTATGTCGAGCTCTATGCCCGCCTGCTGGCGCTGTCGGTGATCAAGTATTCCGACGCGCCCTTCCTGGTGGTCATTCACGTCATCGGCGGCGCCGATCGCCTAGCCGAGGCCGTGGCGGCGGTGGGGATCGACGATCCGCGGGTGATCTTCACCGGCGACGCCTTCGACGCCGCCTCGGTGACCACCAAGTGCTACGAGGCGCCGCCCAAAGGCCTTATCGACATCCCGGTCGCTCACTACCAGTCGGTGCGCTTCCAGCGCCTGGGCGCGCTGCTGGACCTGCTCCAGCGGCCGGTGTTCGTCTCCGACATCGACCTGCTGCTGCAACGCGGGGTGGCCGACTTGCTGGACCAATGGGCCGACGCCGATCTCGTGATCAACGAGAACGAACGCAATGTGCAGGCCGGCTCGCGCATCACCGCCAACCTGCTGCTGGCTCGGCCGACGGACGCGACGGCGATCCTGCTGCGCTGGCTGCGGGCCTATCTGGACGAGCGGCTGTCGCGCGAGACGGTTACGCGCTGGATCGATCAGGTGGCTCTGAACCTGGCTCGCCATCACCTGGCCTTGCACGCGCCGGACGCCAGGATCGGGACCTTCGACACCGAGAGCGACATCAACAACGTGATGTTCGACGCGTATGTCCCCGGCCACCCGTTCCGGTTCCTGTCGCTGTATCACGGGTTCGATATGTCGACGCTGGAGGGGTGACGGCGGGCAAATAATCTCTCCTCCCCCGACTGGGGGAGGTGGATCGCCGCGAAGCGCGGCGAGACGGAGGCGGCTTGTACGGCTTAGGCGGCGCTGGCCCCTCCACCGCCGTTCGGCGGTCCCCCTCCCCCAAAAGGGGGAGGAGAGTTTTCAGAACTCGGCGCGCGCTTTCATCAGCACCGCGTTGTCGCAGGTCGCCCACAGCTCCGCGCCGCTTTCGACCCAGCGGCCCTGCGCCGCGATGGTTTCCCCCGCGAAGGCCGGCTTCAGCGCTCGGAAGCTGAAGCGCTTCAGCGGACGCTTGGGCATCGCTTCCAGGAGCAACAGCGCGATCAGCGGCCCATGGACCACCAGGCCCGGATAGCCCTCGACCCCCGTCGCATAGGCCTGATCGTAGTGGATCCTGTGCGTGTTGGACGTCGCCGCCGAGAAGGCCGCCAGCAGCACCGGGCCAGTAGGGGTCTCGACACTCCAGTCGGCCACGGGCGAGGGCCCGTCCGGCGTGCGCGGCGCGGGCGGGGCGGCGGTGTAGACGATCGTCTGGCGCTCGGTGACGCAGACTTCGCCGGCTTGGCTGAACATTCGGTCCAGAGTGACGAAGGTCAGAGGGCCGCTGCTCCCGGCCTTCTCCTCAACGGCGGCGACGGTCTCGACGAGCTCGGTCTCGAGGCCCGCGTGCAGCGGTTTTGTAAACCGAAGGTCCGCCGCCGCGAACATCCGCCGAGGCGGCAAGGACGGATCGCGCAGGGGATGACCATCGGGACCTAGGTCGGCGCGCCGCACGGGCTTGGCCAGGCACGCCCAGTGCCAGGCGGGCGGGACCTCCGTCGGCGTCTCGGCACGATCAAGCACCGCCGCCAGCCGCGCCAGGTCGCTGGCCGCCAGGATCATCAGTACGACCGCGGCAGGCCGAGCACGTGCTCGGCGACATAGGCCAGGATAAGGTTCGTCGAGATCGGGGCCACCTGATAGAGGCGCGTCTCACGGAACTTGCGCTCGATGTCGTACTCCTCGGCGAAGCCGAAGCCGCCGTGGGTCTGCAGGCACATGTCGGCCGCCGCCCACGAGGCCTCCGAGGCCAGCATCTTGCCGATATTGGCCTGCTCGCCGCACGGCAGCCCGGCGTCATAGCGGGCGGCGGCGTCATAGACGGTCAGGCGCGCGGCGTGGGTCTGGGCGTAGGCGCGGGCGATCGGGAACTGCACGCCCTGGTTCTGGCCGATCGGCCGGCCGAACACGACGCGGCCGTTGGCGTAGTCGCGGGCCTTGCCGATCAGCCAGGCCGCATCGCCCAGGCACTCGGCCCCGATCAGGATCCGCTCGGCGTTCATGCCGTCGAGAATGTAGCGGAAGCCCTTGCCCGCCTCGCCGATCAGGCTGTCGGCGGGGATGACCAGATTGTCGAAGAAGATCTCGGTGGTGGCGTGGTTCAGCATGGTGGCGATCGGCTTGATCGTCAGGCCGTTCCCCTTGGCCGCGCGCATATCGACCAGGAACACCGACAAGCCCTCAGCTTTGCGGGGCACCTGGTCCTTGGGCGTGGTGCGGGCCAGCAGCACCATCAGGTCGGAATGCTCGGCCCGGCTGGTCCAGACCTTCTGACCGTTGATGACATACGTATCCCCTTCGCGGCGGGCGAAGGTCGAGATCGAGGTGGTGTCGGTGCCGGCCGTGGGCTCGGTGACGCCGAACGCCTGCAAGCGGATCGAGCCGTCGGCGATCTTCGGCAACCACAGGTCCTTCTGCGTCTGCGAGCCGTGCCGCAGCACCGTGCCCATGGTGTACATCTGGGCGTGCAGGGCCGCGGCGTTGCCGCCGCTGGCGTGGACCTCCTCCAGGATCGTCGCCGCCGCGGCGAGTCCCAGGCCGCCGCCGCCGTACGCTTCCGGGATCAGCACGCCCAGCAGGCCGGCCTTGGTCATGGCCGCCACGAAGTCGGTCGGATAGGCCTTCTCGCGATCCAGGCCGCGCCAGTAGGCCGGCGGGAAGTCGCGGCACAGGGCGCGAACCGTGCTGCGCAAGGCCTCGATCAGTTCGGCGTCCACTAGACGCGCTCGAAGGCCAGCGCCGCGCCCTGGCCGACGCCGATGCACAGGGTGGCGAGGCCGCGCTTGCCGCCGGTGGCTTCCAGCTGGCGCAGCGCCGTCAGCACCAGCCGGGCGCCGGATGCGCCCAGCGGATGGCCCAGGGCGATAGCGCCGCCGTTGGCGTTCACGTGCGCCCCATCGTCGGGCAGGCCCAGCTGACGCAGCACCGCCAGCCCCTGGGCGGCGAAGGCCTCGTTCAGCTCGACCGTGTCGAAGTCGCCGATGGCCAGACCGGTCTTGGCCAGCAGCTTCTGGACGGCCGGGACAGGGCCGATGCCCATGACGCGCGGCTCGACGCCGGCGGTGGCGTAGCCGGTGATGCGGGCGCGGGGCGTCAGGCCGTGGCGCTTCACGGCATCCTCCGAGGCGACGATCAGGGCCACCGCGCCGTCATTGACGCCCGAGGCGTTGCCGGCCGTCACCGTGCCGCCCTCGCGGACGATAGGCTTCAGCTTGGCCAGGGCCTCGATCGTCGTTTCGCGCGGATGCTCGTCGCTGTCGACGATGGTCGGGCCGCTTCGGCCGGGGATCTCGACCGGGGTGATCTCGCCGGCCAGGAAACCGTTGGCCTGAGCGGCCGCCGCCCGCTGCTGGCTGCGCAGGGCGAAGGCGTCCTGGTCCGCGCGGTTCACCCCATAGTCGGCGGCGACGTTCTCGGCCGTCTCGGGCATGCTGTCGACGCCGTACAGCTTCCGCATGGCCGGGTTGATGAAGCGCCAGCCGATGGTGGTGTCGAAGATCTCGGCGTTGCGCGAGAAGGCGCTGTCGGCCTTGCCCATCACGAACGGGGCGCGGCTCATGCTCTCGACGCCGCCGGCGATCACCAGATCGTTGTGGCCCGACAGGATGGCGCGGGCGGCGTAGCCGACGGCTTCCAGGCCCGAGGCGCACAGGCGGTTTACGGTGACGCCGGGCACGCTGACCGGATAGCCCGCCAGCAACAGGCCCATGCGGGCGACGTTGCGGTTGTCCTCGCCGGCCTGGTTGGCGCTGCCCAGCACCACCTCGTCGATGGCGGCCAGGTCCAGGCCGGCGTTGCGGGCGGCAAGGGCCTTCAGCGGGATGGCGGCCAGGTCGTCGGCGCGGACCTTGGCCAGCGCTCCGCCGTAGCGCCCGAACGGCGTGCGGATCCCGTCACACAGATAGGCGGTCGTCATCCCGAGGCTCTCCCGTCTTCGCACTCAAACAAACGTTAGAGTCGCGGGAGGTCGGCCTCAACCGGTTTCTGATGGGAGCCGGACCACCCCAATCCGAGTTTCCCCGCGAAGGCGGGGACCCAAGCTGCGCCTGAAGAAGGTTCGAGGCGGCGCCACATCTGGAAAGTCAGCTTGGATCCCCGCCTTCGCGGGGAAACTCGGGGATGGGGGGCGTTGAGTGGGCGGAGTTCAGACAGCCCTAGCGCCAGCCGCCGCCCAGGGCCTGGACCAGGGCCACCGCCGTCGTCTGACGGGAGACCACCGTGGTCAGCAGGGTGCGCCGGGCCGACAGGGCCGAGGCCTGGGCGTTGACCACGTCGGTGAACACCACCTGGCCGGCGCGGTACTGGTTCAGCAGCATCTGCTCGGTCTGGTCGGCGGCCTGCGAGGCTTCCAGTTGCAGGGCGTATTGCCGTTCCAGGGTGCGGGCGGCCGTCAGCTGGTTCTCGACATCCTCGAAGGCGGTCAGCGCGGTTTGGCGATAGTTGGCGGCCGTGGCGTCATAGGCCGCGCGGCTCTGGGCGACCTGTGCCCGGCGCGCGCCGGCGTCGAACAGGGTCTGGGCGACCGACAGGCCCAGCGACCAGGTGTTGGCCGTCGCAGTGAGCAGATTGCCCAGCTCGCTGGAGGTCGAGCTGCCCCGGGCGCTGAGGCTGAAGGTCGGGAAATAGGCGGCGCGGGCCACGCCGATGTCGGCGTTGGCGGCGGCGACCCGGCGCTCGGCGGCGGCCACATCGGGGCGGCGCTCCAGCAGGGTCGAGGGCACGCCGACGGGGATCTCCAGCGGGGCCGGCTGCCACGTCGTGTCGGCGGCCAGGCGGAAGGTGCTGGCCGGCTCGCCGACCAGGACGGCGATGGCGTTCTCGAAGGTGGTGCGGTCCTGGGTCAGGCCTTCCAGGGTCGAGCGGGCGGTGGCCAGCGTGCTCTGGGCCTGCAGCACGTCCGAGCGCGGGGCGATGCCGGCGTCGTAGCGGTTCTGGGTGATCTGGACGACGCGCTGATAGCCCTCGACCGTGGCGGCGATCATGGCGATCTCGGCGTCGGCGCGGCGCAGGCCGAGGTAGCTGGTGGCCAGCTCGCCCTGGGCCGACAACTGGGCGGCGGCGAGGTCTGCCGCGCTGGCTTCGGCCGAGGCCTTGGCCCCGCTGATATTGGCGCGGATGCGGCCCCAGACGTCCGGCTCCCAGCTGGCGCCGATGCCGACCTGATAGCGCTGGGTGTCGCCGGCCCGGGTGCTGCCGCCCGCGCCCGGCGCGCTGGTCGTGCCGCCGCCGCCCGAGCGGGTGCCCGAGCCCGAGAGGTCGATGGTCGGGAACAGGCCGGCGCGCTGCTGGCGCACGAGCGCTCTGGCCTGGCGGTAGTTGGCTTCGGCGGCGGCGATGGTCTGGTTGTCCACCTTCACCCGCTCGGCCAGGGCGTTCAGCTGCGCGTCGCCCAGCAGGGTCCACCAGTCGCCGCGGTCCAGGTGGTCGGACGGTGTGGCGATCTTCCAGCCCTTCATGGCCTTGAACTGGGCGGGAGCCGCGGTCTTCAGGGCGGGGGTCTCATAGGCCGGCGTCAGCGAGCAGGCGCTCAGCACGGCCAGGAGGGAAACGGCGCCGATGGGGCGGAGCAGGCTGGTCATCAGGCGGGTTCCGGGGCGTTCGTCGAATGGGTCGTCAGATGCCGCTCGTCCTTGCGCTTTTTTCCGCGCAGGCGGTCGAGATAGACATAGACGACGGGGGTGGTGATCAGGGTCAGGACCTGGCTGGCGATCAGGCCGCCGATGATGGCCACGCCCAGCGGCCGACGTAGCTCGGCGCCTTCACCAAAGCCGATGGCCAGGGGCAGGGCGCCCAGGGCGGCGGCCAGGGTGGTCATCAGGATCGGGCGGAAGCGCAGCAGGCTGGCCTCGCGCACGGCGTCCTGGGCGGACAGGCCCCGGCTGCGCTGGGCGTCCAGGGCGAAGTCGATGATCAGGATGGCGTTCTTCTTGACGATGCCCAGCAGGAGGAAGACCCCGATCAGGGCGATGACCGAGAACTCCATCTTGAAGATCAGCAGGGCGATGACCGCCCCGACGCCGGCGGCGGGCAGGGTGGACAGCACCGTGATCGGGTGGACGTAGCTCTCGTAGAGAATGCCCAGCACGATGTAGATCGCCACGATCGCGGCCAGGATCAGGATCGGCTGCTGCTTCATCTGGTCGTCGGCGGCGCGGGCGCTGCCCTGGAAGCTGCCGCGCACGCTGGTGGGCATGCCGATCTGCGCTTCGGCCTCGGCGATGGCGGCCCGGGCGTCGGTCAGGGCCTTGCCCTCGGCGAGGTTGAACGAGACCGTCGTGGCCAGCTCGCCGTTCTGGTGGTTGACCGAGGTCGGGGTGGCGTTCTGCGAGACGCTGGCGATGGCCGGCAGCGGGGTCATGGCCGTGGCGGCGGTGTTCAGGGCTGAGCCCGTCGAGGCGTCGCGCAGGGCCGGATTGACGGCGACCTGGGTGGTCTCGGCGGTCTCGGTCGCAGCGGGCCGGGTCGGCACGCGGACGTCGTTCAAGGCCTCGGGACCTTGAGCGAACTTCTGGTTCCACTCCAGGATCACGGCATACTGGTTGACGTCCTCGTAGATCGTCGCGACCTGGCGCTGGCCGAAGGCGTTGTAGAGCGCGTTGTCGACGTCGCGCGGCGTGATCCCCATGCGCGAGGCGCTGTCGCGGTCGATGGTCACCAGGGTCTCGACGCCGTTCTCCTGCTGGTCGGAGTCGACGTCGGTCATCACGTCGCTGCGGGCCTTCATGGCCTCGGCCAGCTTGGCGGCCCACTCCTTGAGGTCAGCGCTGCTGTCGCTGGTCAGGGTATATTGGTAGGTCGAATTGCTCTGCCGCCCGCCCATGCGCAGGTCCTGCGTCGGGTTGAGGAAGACGTTCAGGCCGGTGACCTTCTGCAGCTGCGGTCGCAGGCGGGCGATGACGACCGAGCCCTTTTCCTTGCGTTCCTTGATCGGCTTCAGATTGACGAACATGAAGCCGCCGCCGGCGCGACCGCCGCCGGTGAAGCCGACCACGGTGTCGACGGCCTTGTCCTTGCGGATGATGTCGACCACCTGGCGCAGCTTCTGCTGCATGGCCTGGGAGGAGACCGACTGGTCGGCGCGGATGCCGGCCATCAGCTGGCCGCTGTCCTGCTGCGGGAAGAAGCCCTTGGGCACGGCGATATAGAGCCAGGCGGTCATGCCGATCACGGCGATCAGGATGGCGATGACCAGCGGCTTGGCGTGCAGCGCCCAGTCCAGGCAGCCCTCGTAGAAGCGGTGGATGCGGTCGAAGGCGCGCTCGAACGCCCGGCCGACGGGGCCTTCCTTCTTCTGGTGCGGACGCAGCAGATAGGCGCACATCATCGGCGTGGTGGTCAGGGAGATGACCAGCGAGATCAGCACCGCCGCCGACAGGGTGACGGCGAACTCGCGGAAGAGGCGTCCCACCTGGCCGCCCATGAAGAGGAGGGGGATGAAGACGGCGACCAGCGAGACGCTGATCGACAGCACCGTGAACCCGACCTCGCGCGCGCCCAGCAGGGCGGCGGCGAAGCGGTCCATGCCCTTCTCCATGTGGCGGGCGGTGTTCTCCAGCACCACGATGGCGTCGTCGACCACGAAGCCGGTGGCGACCGTGATGGCCATCAGGGACAGGTTGTTGAGCGAGAAGCCCAGCATGTACATCACGCCGAACGTGCCCAGCAGCGAGACGATGGTCGCCGCCGCCGGGATGAAGGTCGCCCGGGCGCTGCGCAGGAAGGCGCTGACCACCAGGATGACCAGCACGATGGTGATCAGCAGGGTGAACTCGATCTCGTGCAGCGAGGCGCGGATCGAGTTGGTGCGGTCGCTGGCGACGCTGACCTGGATGTCGCTGGGCAGCTGGGCGCGCAGCTCGGGCAGGACGGCGCGGACGCTGTCGACAGTCTGGATGATGTTGGCGCCCGGCTGGGCGGTCAGCAACACGATGATGGCCGGCTGGCCGTTGAAGAGGCCCAGGGTCCGGGTGTCGGCGACGCTGTCGGTGACGTCGGCGACGTCCGACAGCTTGACCCCGACGTCGCCGCGCCAGGCCACGACCAGGCCGGCATAGTCGGCGGCCTTGCGACCGGCGCCCGAGGTGTAGATCTGGTAGCGCTGACCGCTGCCCTCCAGCGCGCCCTTGGGGCGGTTGGCGTTGGCCGACTGGATGGAGGCGCGGACGTCCTCCATGCTGACGCCGTACTGGTTCAGCAGGAACGGATTGGCCGAGATGCGCACGGCCGGCAGCGAGCCGCCGCCGATCTCGACCTCGCCCACGCCGGTCACCTGGGCCAGGCGCTGGGCCACGACGTTGGAGACGGAGTCATAGATCTGGCCGGGGGTCTTGGTGTCCGAGGTCAGGGCCAGGATGATCACCGGCGAGTCCGACGGGTTGGCCTTGCGATAGGTCGGGTTGCTGCGCAGCGTGGCGGGCAGGTCGGCGCGGGCGGCGCTGATGGCGGCCTGCACCTCGCGCGCGGCGCCGTCGATCTTGCGGTTGAGGTCGAACTGCAGGGTGACCCGGGTCGAGCCGGTCGAGCTCTGCGAGGTCATCTCGTTGACGCCCGAGATCGTGCCCAGGCGGCGTTCCAGCGGCGTGGCGACGCTGGAGGCCATGGTCTGGGGGCTGGCCCCGGACAGGCTGGCCTGGACCGAGACCGTCGGATAGTCCACCTGCGGCAGGGGCGAGACCGGCAGCACCAGGAAGGCGGCGATGCCCGCCAGCGCAATGCCGATGGTCAGGAGGACCGTGGCGACCGGCCGCTTGATGAAGGGCCCCGACAGGTTCACGACGGCGCCCCCGGCAGGGCTTCGGGCTCGGCGCTGTCGGGCTCGTCCTTGCGCTCGCGACGGACGCTGGGCGCCAGGCGGTCGAAGGCCAGATAGACGACGGGCGTCGTGAAGATGGTCAGCAACTGGCTCAGCAGCAGGCCACCGAAGATGGCGATGCCCAGCGGCCGGCGCAGCTCGGCGCCTTCGCCGAAGCCCAGCATCAGCGGCACGGCGGCGAACAGGGCCGCCAGCGTCGTCATCAGGATCGGGCGGAAGCGCAGCACGGCGGCCTGGAAGATGGCGTCGTGCGGGCTCATGCCCTCGTTGCGCTCGGCGTCGATGGCGAAGTCGATCATCATGATCGCGTTCTTCTTGACGATGCCGATCAGCAGGATGATGCCGATGATCCCGATGACGCCCAGGTCGTTGCCGGTGATCCACAGGGCCAACAGCGCCCCGACGCCGGCCGAGGGCAGGGTCGACAGGATGGTCATCGGGTGGATGTAGCTCTCGTACAGCACACCCAGCACGATGTAGACGCAGACCACGGCCGCCAGGATCAGCCACAGCTGATTGGACAGCGAGCTCTCATAGGCCCCCGCCGCGCCCAGGAAGGTGTGGGTGACGGCCACCGGCATGTCGATGGCCTTCATCGCCTTGCGGATTTCGCCGACCGCGTGGCCCAGCGACACGCCGGGGGCGGTGTCGAAGCCGATGGTCGTGGCCGGGAACTGGGCGACGTGGGTCACCTGCAGCGGGGCCTGTTGCGTCTTGATGGTCGAGAACGCCGTCAGCGGGGCGGGCGCGCCGCCGCCAGTCTTCAGGTTCAGCGACCCCAGGCTGGCCGGATCGGTCAGCAGGCCCGGCTTGGCCTCCAGGATCACCCGGTACTGGTTAGTCTCGGTGAAGATGGTCGAGACGATCCGCTGGCCGAAGGCGCTGTAGAGGGCGTCGTCGACGTCCGAGGCGGTGATCGACAGGCGCGCGGCGGTGTCGCGGTCGATGTCGACGAACGCCGCCTGGCCGGTGGCCGAGGCGTCCGAATAGACGTTGCGGACGGCTTTGACCTTGGCCAGCTCGGCGGTCAGTTTGCCGGCCCATTCCTTGATCGTGGCGGTGTCGGCGCCTTCCAGCGACAGGCGGTACTGGGTCGGGCCGCTTTCGGCGTCGATGGTCAGGTCCTGGGTCGGCTGCAGGTACAGCGTCACGCCCGGCACCTCGGCCACGCGCTCGCGCAGCCGCTGCATGATCTTCTCCTGCGAGCCCGAGCGGTCGGCCTTCAGGTTGATCTGCATCTGGCCCGTGTGGAGCATGGCGTTGTTGGCGCCGTCGACGCCGATGAACGAGGCGACGTTCTCGACCGCCGGATCGTCCAGGATCGCCTCGGCGGCCTGCTGCTGCAGATCCGCCATGCGGGTGTAGGACACCGATTGCGACATTTCGGTGCGAGCCTGAAGCTGGCCGGTGTCCTGGGTCGGGAACAGGCCCTTCGGGATGACCATGTAGAGCAGGGCGGTCAGGACGAGGGTCAGCACCGCGACCACCAGGGTGGCTTTCTGGCGTTGCAGCACCCACTCCAGCGCCTTCTCGTATCGAGCCTCGACCCGTTCGAAGCTGTCCTGGATCTTCTTGCTGAAGCCCTTGGTCTGCTGCTCGGGGTGCGCCGTCAGCCAGCGCGCGGCCAGCATCGGCGTCAGGGTCAGGGAGACCACGGCCGAGATCAGGATGGTGATCGACAGGCTGATGGCGAACTCGCGGAACAGCCGCCCCACCACGTCGCCCATGAACAGCAGCGGGATCAGCACGGCGATCAGCGAGATGGTCAGCGAGATGATCGTGAAGCCGATCTCCTTCGCGCCCTTCAGCGCCGCCTCCATGGGCTTTTCGCCCTTTTCCAGGTGGCGGCTGATGTTCTCGATCATGACGATGGCGTCGTCGACGACGAAGCCGGTCGCGATGGTCAGGGCCATCAGGCTGAGGTTGTTGAGCGAGAAGCCCAGCAGGTACATCACCCCGCACGAGCCGATCAGCGAGATCGGCACGGCCAGGCTGGCGATCACCGTGGCGCGCAGGCTGTGCAGGAAGAAGAAGATCACCAGCACGACCATGATCACGGCCAGCAGCAGCTCGAGTTCCACATGGTGGACCGAGGCGCGGATGCCGGCGGTGCGGTCGGCCAGCACCTGGACGTCCAGGGTAGCGGGCAGGCCCGCTTGCAGCTCGGGCAGCTTGGCCTTGATGGCGTCGACGGTCTTGATGACGTTGGCGCCCGGCTGGCGCTGGACGTTGACGATGATGGCCGGGGTCTTGCCGGCCCAGGCGCCCAGGCGGGTGTTTTCGGCGCTCTCGACGACCTGGGCGATGTCAGAGAGGCGGACCGGGGCGTTGTTCTTCCAGGTGACGACCAAGTTCCTGTAGTCGTCGACGCTGAGCAACTGGTCGTTGGCGTTGATGGTGTAGCTGCGGGTCGGGCCGTCGAAGCTGCCCTTGGCGCTGTTGGCGTTGCTGGCGCTGATGGCGCTCTGCACGTCGGCCAGGGTCAGGCCGTAGCTGGCCATGGCTTGGGTGTCGGCCTGGATGCGCATGGCCGGGCGCTGGCCGCCCGACAGGCTGACGAGGCCCACGCCCGAGACCTGGCTGATCTTCTGGGCCAGGCGGGTGTTGACCAGGTTCTGCACCTCGGTCAGTGGCAGGGTGTCGGACGTGATGGCCAGGGTCAGCACCGGAGCGTCGGCCGGATTGACCTTGGCGTAGACCGGCGGGGCGGGCAGGTCGGCCGGCAGCAGGGCGTTGCCGGCGTTGATGGCGGCTTGCACCTCCTGCTCGGCGACGTCCAGCGTCTCACCGAGGTTGAATTGCAGGGTGATGACCGAGGCCCCGGCCGTGCTGACCGAGCTCATCCGGGCCAGGCCCGACATCTCGCCCAGCTGGCGTTCCAGCGGCGCGGTGACGGTCTGGCTCATCACCTCGGGGCTGGCCCCAGGGTACAGGGTCTGGACCTGGATGGTGGGATAGTCGACCTGCGGCAGGGCCGACAGCGGCAGCAGCCGGAAGCCGACCAGGCCGGCCAGCACGATGGCCGCCATGAACAGGGCCGTGGCGACCGGCCGCAGGATGAAGGGACGCGAGGGGTTCATCGGTCGGGACTATTCCGGACGCTGACGACGACGCTCGCCGCCCTGACCGGCCTGCCCTTGACGCTGGCCTTGCGGCTTGGCGCCCGGCAGCTGGACCTTGCCGCCGTCGCGCAGGCGGTCGCCGCCTTCGGTGATGACCTTGTCGCCGGCCTTCAGGCCCTCGGTGATCTGCACCTGGACGCCGGTGGCCTGGCCGGTCTTCACGCCGCGGCGCGAGACGGTCTGGTCCTGGTTCAGCAGCCAGACGAACGAACCGTCGCTGCTCTGGCGCACGGCGGTGGCCGGCACGACGACCGCGCCCTTCACGCTGTCCAGCTCCATGCGGACATTGACGAACTGGCTGGGGAACAGCGCGCCCGAGGCGTTGGGGAAGCGGGCCTTGGCGCGGACGGTGCCGGTGCCGGTGTCGACCAGGTTATCCAGGGTCGAGAAGGTCCCGCGGTCGAGGGTGTTGGTGCGGGTGCGGTCCAGGGCGATGACCGGCAGGGCGGCGCGGCCCTGGCGGGCGGCGACGCGCGGCACGTCGTCCTGGGGCACGGTGAACTCGACGTCGATCGGCGACAGGGTGGTGATCACCGCCACGCCGGTCGCATCGCCCGCGCCGACATAGTTGCCGACGTCGACGACGCGCAGGCCGACGCGACCCGAGACCGGGGCGACGATGCGGGCGAAGCCGACGTTCAGGCGGGCGGTGCCGACGGCGGCGCGGTCGGCCATCACGGTGCCTTCCAGCTGCTTGACCGTGGCGGCCTGGGTGTCGACCTCCTGGCGGGCGATCGAGTCTTGCGCCAGCAGGGTCTGGTAGCGGGACAGGATAAGCTTGGCGGCCGACAGCTGGGCTTCGTCGCGGGTCAGGTTCCCCTGCGCCTGCAGCAGCGCCATCTGGTAGGGGCGGGCGTCGATCTGCACCAGCGGCTGGCCGCGCTGGACGGTCTGGCCTTCGCGGAAGAGGACTTCGGTGATGACGCCCGAGACCTGCGGGCGCACGGTGACGGTCGCCGCCGGGGTCACGGTGCCCAGGGCCTCGATGATGATCGGCAGGTCGGTGCTGGACGCGGTGGCCACCGCGACCGTGCTGGCCGGACCGCGACGACCGCCGCCGAAGCCGCCGCCCGGACCGCCGGCCTGGTCGCCGCCGCCCTTCAGCAGGCTCCAGCCCAGCCAACCCACGCCGACCAGGGCCGCCACGGCGATCAGGCCGCCGATGATCAGCGTCCGGCGGCGCGGAGGCGTGCGCGGGGCGGTGGTCTGGAAGTCGGTCATCGTCAGCCTTCGAGCGGCCGCATGCTGCGGCGAGAGCGGGAGGCGGCGGGTCACTCCGGAGAGCGCCGTTCGCACGTCGATGCACCCCTAAAGGGCCAACGTGTTCGCCAGTTTGCAGGGCTGAAATGTTCGAACGCCGATATGGCTCCGCTTGAGAGGACCCGATATGGCGCCGCTTCATGGGACGGCGTGGGAACTGCGGGGCCAATGTCCTCAAAGTCAGTTATTTTGGTATAGACCAGATAATCTTATCTGGTGTAGTCCAATTATCATCTCAAGTTAGCGGTTTCGCCGCCTGGGCTAACGGTCCAAAGGTCTGCGACTGCCAGCTTTACCGGCAGTGTGGAGTCATGGCCGTGCATGTGATCGAGCAGATCTTCGACCTCTTCGAGCGCTCCGGTGCGCAGCACTATGGCGAGAACGCCTCCCAGCTGCAGCATGCTCTTCAGTGTGCGGATCTAGCGCGCGACAGCGGCTGCTCCGACACGCTGACAGCCGCGGCGCTGCTGCACGACATCGGCCAGCTGATGGGCGGCGCCGGCGAGGCCGCCGAGCAGCTGGGTATCGACGCGCGGCACGAGGTTACGGGCGCGCGCTTCCTCGCCAAGCACTTTCCGCCCGCCGTCTGTGAGCCCGTGCGCCTGCACGTGGCCGCCAAGCGCTATCTGTGCGCGGTGGATCAGGCCTATGCGGCGACCCTCAGCGCCGCCTCGATCCTGAGCCTTCGCTTGCAGGGCGGCCCGATGTCGGACGCCGAGATCGCGGTCTTCGAGGCCGAGCCGTTCTTCGCGGATGCGGTCACGCTGCGGCGTTTCGACGACGAGGGCAAGCGGCCCGAACGGGTGTCGCCAGGGCTGGCCAGCCATCGCTCGCTGCTCGAGGGACTGCTGGTGTCGGTCGGGAACTAGACAAATTTCCACTCCGCAGCGGCGACTGTCACGGAGGTGTCGCCGCAAGCTGCTTAAAGCTCTTGGTCCATACCAGTTGGGACCAAGGGGGAACCTATGTCGAAGCGATATCCCGTTCGGACCACACGCCCGAACCACAAGAACATTTTGCTGGCCACCGTCTCTGTGATGGCCGCCGGCGCGACGTCATCGGCCGCGCTGGCGCAACAGGCCTCGGCCGACTCGGTCGACGAAATCGTCGTCACCGGCTTCCGCAAGTCGCTGAGCGACGCCCGCGCCCTCAAGCGCGACTCGGTGATCCTGAAGGACGCCATCGTCGCCGAGGACATGGCCAAGTTCCCGGAACTGAACCTGGCGGAGTCGCTGCAGCGCCTGCCGGGCGTGCAGATCAACCGCGAGGCCGGCGAAGGCCGCCGCATCTCGCTGCGCGGCCTGGGTCCCGACTTCGCCCGCGTCCAGCTGAACGGCATGGAAGTGCTGGGCAATGTCGACTCGGCCCAGGACAGCCGCGGCCAGCGCTCGCGCGACCGCGCCTTCGACTTCAACATCTTCGCTTCGGAACTGTTCTCGAAGGTCGAGGTCGAGAAAACCTTCCAGGCAGCCCAGAACGAAGGCGGCATGGCCGGCACGGTCGGCCTGTTCACCGGCAAGCCGTTCGACTACGCGCCAGGTTCCAAGGGCGCGGTGTCGATCAAGGTCGGCACCAACCAGTACACCAAGGATGCGCAGCCGCGCGTCGCCGGCCTGTTCAGCCACAACTGGGACAACAAGTTCGGCGCGCTGGTCTCGGTCGCCTACGGCAAGCGCGAGACCACCGAGCAGGGCCACAACACCTACAACTACAACCAGCCCGGCGCCGACCGCCTGCAGGAGATGGTCGACGACGGCCTGGACATCTCGAAGCTGAGCGCGGCGCAACGGGCCAAGTTCCTGTCCGGCGACCTGATCTTCGCCGACGGCAACCGTCTGTCGTCCTGGAACTCCAAGATGGAACGTCTGGGTGTGACCACGGCGCTGCAATGGCAGCCGACCGACAACCTGCTGCTGACCCTGGACGCCCTGCACGGCCGCTTCACGACCCATCGTAACGAGCTGCATCTGGCGACCCGCCCGCTGAACTCGGACGGCTCCGTGGCCTTCGACGCGCCGGCGGGCGGCGTCTGGCCGGCGGCCTTCCAGAAGGGCTCAGCGATCAACAACCTGGCCTGGGACGGCAACGACTACGTCACCATGACCGACGTCACCGGCGTGACGTTCGGCAGCGAGAACCGCCGCTCGCTGAACAAGAACCGCTTCAATCAACTGGCCCTGACCGGCAAGTGGGACGCCACCGAGCGCCTCTCGTTCGACGGTCATGTCGGCTACGAGAAGTCGACCTACAAGACGCCGTACGACGACAAGCTGTACATGCGCGCCAAGGGCAACATGATCGCCAACTACGGCGACGACGGCCGCTCGGCGTCGTTCCAGTATCCGGGCTCGGATATGACCAACGCCGCCAACTACGCGATGGACTCGTTCTACTACCGCGCCTTCAACAACCAGTCCGAGCTGAAGGAAGGCGTGCTGAACGCCCGCTATGAGCTGAACGACGTCTTCACCCTGCGCGCCGGCGTGGCCTATCACCGCTTCCGCCAGGACGGCATCGACAAGTTCTACGACGACAACGTCAACGGCACGCGCTCGAAGATGCGCGGCACCTCGGCCGGCGACGTCACCTCGGTGTTCAAGAACAGCTTCGGCTCGTGGCTGATCGGCGACTACGACAAGGCCTTCGCCAAGTACAAGGAATACCACCGCCTGGAGGCCAACAAGGACGGCACCGGCGGCGTCATCCAGGACATCGAGAACGTCTACACCACGACTGAAGAGACGATCTCCGAGTACGTCCAGGTCGATTGGGACACCGATCTGTTTGGCAAGCGCTTCCGCGGCAATATCGGTCTGCGCGGCTACCAGACCGACACTCACAGCACCGGCTGGATCCAGGGCGACGCCTACGCCTATCTGGGCACCACCGACGTGAAGGGCAGCTATTCGGGCGTCCTGCCGGCCATGAACTCGGTGCTGGAGCTGACGCCGGAAGTGCTGGTGCGCTTCTCAGCCACGCAGAACCTGAACCGTCCGGGCCTGGGCTCGATGGCGGCCGAGGGCGGCGCGCGGGAGGAGGACGGCAGGATCACCGCCTCGCGCGGCAATCCGAACCTGAAGCCCTACAAGGACACCTCGCTGGACTTCTCGCTGGAGTACTATTTCGGCCAGGTCGGCCTGCTGTCGGCCAGCGTCTTCCACAAGAGCATCGACAACTTCATCGGCACGCTGACCCTGGAAGACGTGCCGTTCAGCCAGACGGGCGTGCCGCACACCAGCATTCCCGGCGCGACGCCCAACACGATCGTCGACGAGTTCTCGATGCCGATCAACATCGCCGGCAAGCGCAAGCTGACGGGCGTGGAACTGGCCGCCCAGGCTCAGTTCTCGTTCCTGCCGGCGCCGTTCGACAAGCTGGGCGCGGTGGCCAACTACACCTATGTCGACACCGACAAGGCGCTGACGGGCATCTCCAAGACCAGCTACAACGCCACGCTCTACTACGAGACCGACGTCTGGGGCCTGCGCGGCTCGATGAGCCATCGCACCCGCTGGTACACCGGCCGCAGCGACTCGCCGATGAGCGCCAGCACCCGCGGCTTCGAGGGCTCGACCTATGTCGACGCCTCGGCGTTCTGGAACATCACCGACAAGCTGCAGGCCTCGCTGAACGCGATCAACCTGACCAACCAGAAGGACACCCAGTTCTGGGGTCAGAACCGCTACCTCTATAACCAGAACCAAAGCGGCACGACCTACATGATGGGTCTGGCCTACAAGTTCTAAGACACGACCTGAACGGGGCGCCTCTCCTTCGCGGAGGGGCGCCTTTTCCGTGCGACCGGACGCCCATGATCGTTTCCCACGACCACCAGTTCATCTTCGCCGCGGTGCCCAAGACCGGCACCCACGCGGTGCGCCAGGCCCTGCGCGAACACCTGGGCCAGAACGACGTCGAGCAGGTGGGGCTGTTCGTCGACAAGCGCTTCCCCTGGGAGGACCTGGCGGCGATCCGGCACGGCCACCTGGCCCTGCGGCAGGTGCGGCCGCATCTCGGCGAGGAGGCCTTCGCCGCCTATTTCAAGTTCGCCTTCGTGCGTAATCCGTTTGACCGCTTCGTCTCGTACTGCGCCTTCATGCTGCGCGGCGGCGACCTGTTCGAGCGCCAGCCGCGCGAGGCCATGCATCACTTCCTGTTCGTCGAACCACCCGAGCAGCACATCCTGTTCCAGCCGCAGGCCTCGCTGCTGGTCGACGACGACGGCAAGACCCTGCTCACCGATGCGGTCGGTCGCGTGGAAGACATGCAAGCCTCGTATGACGCGATCTGCCAGCGGATCGGCATCGCGTCGCGCCCGCTGGATCGCGTCAACGGCAGCCAGCATGCTGACTATCGCCGCTACTACGACCAGGCCCTGATCGACGGCGTCGCCAAGCGCTACGCGCAGGACCTGGCGCTGTTCGGCTACACGTTCGAAGGCCAGGCATGAGCGGCAATCCCCGCAAGACCACGAGCGTTCGTCCGCTGGGGCCGGTCGACATCGAGGCCCTGCGCGCGGCGGTGCTGGCGACGCCCGAGGACGTCTGGGCGGCGGAGAACGCGGCCAAGCCCAACAGGTTCGAGGCCCTGGGGACGACGCGCCACATCGTGTTCCGCTTCATCGACAGCCCCCGCGACTGGCGCAGCTCGCACGATCGTCCGGCCTGGGCCAGCTGGCGCGGCCTGCTGGCGCCGGTGCTGGACGGGGCCGTCCGCGACTATGGCTACGCGCAGGGCGTCTTTCCGCGCGTGATGCTGGCCCGCATGCCGCCGGGCGGGGTGATCCATCCGCATATCGACGCCAATCCGGCCGCCAAGTGGCCGCACAAGATCCACGTGCCGCTGACCACCAATCCCGGCGTCGTCTCCTTCTTCGGCGGCGCCGAGCGCAGCTTCCCGATCGGCGAGGCGGTCGAGGTCGACAATCTGGGCCCGCACTGGGTGCGCAACGACGGCGAGACCGACCGCATCCACCTGATCTTCGAATATTACGACGCCGACCAGCCGGACCCCGATTGGCTGGCCCCCTCGCTGGCGGCGGCCCGATGAGCGACCGCGACACCCTTCTGAAGGAAGCCCAGGCTCTGCGCGCCAGCCAGCGCCCGACCGAGGCCCTGGCCGTCCTGGCGCGGCTGGAGGCGCAGCACCCGCGCTTCAGCCGCCTGCACCAGGAGCGCGGCCACTGCCACATCCTGCTGGGCGACGGCCCGGCGGCGCTCGCGGCCCTGGGCGAGGCGGTGCGCCTGAACCCGACCCTGCCGGCCAGCTGGGACATGCTGGAACAGCTCTATCGGATGCAGGGCGACGCCGGCCAGGCGGCGACGGCGGGCCAGCATCTGGCGACGCTGAAGCAACTGCCGCCGCAGATCGTGGTGGCCAGCAGCCTGCTGGCCGACGGCGACCTCGACCCCGCCGAAGACATCGTCCGCGACTTCCTGGACGACGACGCCGGCCATGTCGGCGCCCTGAGACTGCTGGCGCGGATCCGCGGCGAGCAGGGGGCGCTGGATGAGGCCCAGGCGCTGCTGGAAGCGGTGCTGGAGCGCGATCCGGACTATCACGCGGCCCGCTTCGACTACGGCATGCTGCTGTTGCAGCGGCAGAAGCCGGTCCTGGCCCGCCAGCAGGCCGAGCGTCTCCTCAAGCACGTCCCCGGCCATCGCGACTATCTCAAGCAGTTCGGCGCGGCCTGTGTCGCCATGGGCGACCATGAGCCGGTCGTCGATCTCTACGCCCTGCTATTGGCGGCCGGGACCTCATCGGGCGAAGAGGTCGCCGACCTGCGCCTGTGGCGCGCCAACGCCCTGAAGGTCACCGGCCGGCAGGCCGAGGCCATCGCCGACTACCGCGCCTCGCTGGAGGCGCGACCGGACAACGGCGTGGCCTGGTTCAGCCTGGCCAACCTCAAGACCTACCGCTTCACCGACGAGGATCTGGCCCGCCTGCGTGCGGCCCAGGCCCGATCGGGCCTCCAAGCCATGGACCGGGTCTATCTGGCCTTCGCTCTCGGCAAGGCGCTGGAGGATCGTGGCGCGTACGAGGCTTCGTGGGCGCAGTACACGCAGGGCAACGCCGTGCGCCGCACCCTCAGCCATTGGCGGCCGGAGACGGCCGAGGCCTGCGCCGAGCGCCTGAAGTCGGTGTTTACCGCCGAGGTGTTCGCCGAGCGATCCGGCTGGGGGGCGAGCGATCCGGATCCGATCTTCATCCTGGGTCTGCCGCGCTCGGGCTCGACCCTGTTCGAGCAGATCCTGGCCTCACACGCCAATGTCGAGGGCACGCAGGAACTGACCGAGATCGGCCGCTATGCCGGAGAGCTGTGCGGTCTGGATCCGGACTGTGGTCTGCCGCTGGACCCTGAGGCCTTGCTGCGCCTGACGGCCGGGCAGGCGAGGGCGCTGGGCGAGCGCTTCCTGGCCGAAACCCAGGTCCATCGTCGGCTGGGACGGCCCTATTTCATCGACAAGATGCCCAACAACTTCTGGCACATCGGCCTGATCCACCTGATCCTGCCGCGCGCGACGATCATCGACGTGCGGCGCGAGCCGATGAGCTGCGGCTTCTCCAACCTCAAGCAGCTGTTCGGCACGACCAACCAGGAATTCGCCTACGGCGTCGAGGACATCGCCCGCTATTACCGCACCTATCTGGACCTGATGGCGCACTGGGAGGCGGTGCTGCCCGACCGGGTGCTGCGGGTCCACTACGAGGACGTCATCGACGACCTGGAGGGCGGGGTGGGCCGCCTGTTGGCTCATTGCCGGCTGCGGTTCGATCCGGCCTGTCTGAGCTTCCACCAGACCCGGCGCAGTATCCGCACGCCCAGCTCCGAGCAGGTGCGTCAGCCGCTCGGTCGTGACGGCCTGACCCAGTGGACGCACTACGCGCCCTGGCTGGAGCCGCTACGCGCCGCCTTGGGCGACGCCGTGACCCGCTACAGGGACTGATCGATGCGCCTGTCCCAGCCGTTCTTCCAGTTGCCCGTGCTGTTCGATGTCGCGCGCCTGCAGGCTGAGGTCGCCGCCTTGCCCGCCGAGGCCTGGGTCGAGCACCCCGATCGGGTGGCCGGCAACAGCGCCGCGCGGCTGATCAGCTCGGGCGGGGGTGAGGCCGACGCCGTCCACGGCCGGATGCTGCCGACGCGGTGGCTGGAGGCCATGCCCTACGCCCAGCAGGTGCTGGCCAGTTTCGGCGTGGTGTGGAGCCGCTCGCGGCTGATGCGCCTGGCGCCCGGGTCCGACGTGCCCGAGCACGCCGACATCAACTACCACTGGCATACGCGGGTGCGGCTGCACATCCCGGTGTTCACGCAAGCTGCGGTGCGCTTCCACTGTGACGGCGAGGCCGTGCACATGGCCGCCGGCGAAGCCTGGATCTTCGACAACTGGCGGCGGCATCACGTGGAGAACCGGGCCGACGCGGACCGTATCCATCTCGTGGCCGACACCACCGGCACGGCGGCGTTCTGGCGGACGGCCTGCGGGCCGAAGCCGCCGCGCGCGCAATGGCCGACGGTGGGCTGGCAGCTGGAGGCGCGGCCGGACCTGCTGACCGAGGACGATCAGCGCTCGCCGATCATGCCCGCCGCCGAGGTGCAGTGGTTGGTCGACGACCTGCGAAGCGAGCTGACGCCGGCCGTGGACACCGCCGAGACCAAGGCCCGCGCCATGCGGCTGGATAAGGTGCTGGAGAGCTTCGTCTTCGACTGGCGCCAGCTCTGCGCGCTGCATGGGACGGGAGGCCGGGGCCGCGAGGATTTCCGGCGGCTGGAAGGCACCGTGCGCCAGATCGCCTGCCCGCTTTCCGAGGGCCTGGTCATGCGCACCAACGCCGCCAGCGCGCTGCTCGTGCTGGAAAAGCGGGTGCTGCAGCATCTGGTCGCCGACCAGGCTTGAGCGCTTTCAGGCGTCCAGCCGCATGGCGCCGATACCGGGATCGGTGCGGCTGATCCGTCCCGTCTCCAGGTGCCCGGCCAGGCGCTGCACGAACGAGGGATCGTCGGCCAGCGTCAAGGTCAGGTCGTACCAGTGGTCGCTGCCGCGCAGGTCCCAGGTCGAGCGCACCACGCCGCGGGACTTCAAGGTCAGGACCTGGCGGGCTACGCCCTCCATCGGCGGATAGGCCTCGTCCATTGCAGCCGTGACCAGGCCGGCGTGACGGCTGGCCAGGCTGACGACCAAGCGCGCGCGGGCGTCCGCCGAGACCGTGACCAGCGGCTGGACCTTGGTCACGTCGCCGGCGAAACGGCGATAGAAGCCGTTGGGGCCGTGGACGGTCAGGTCGTAGGGACCAAGGCCCGGCTTGTTCCAGTGGCCGGCGGCGTACTTCTCGCCGGCAGCCAAGGTGAAGCGCCAGGGGCCGTCGCGATCGGTGTTGTCGAACACCTGGAACACCGCGCCGGCGCGGCCGGCGTTGACCAGGTCGATCCACAAGGCGCCGTCCTTGACCCGGGCGTCGGCCGACAGGGCGTAGGGCAGGGGGCGCGCGCCGCGTTGCGGCCCGTCCTGCGCCGAGGCGGCTTGCACCGCTGGGATCTTCAGGGTCGGGGCGGCCTTGGAGCGGGCGACCCGCTGCATGTAGTCGGCGGTGGCCGGCAAGGTCAGGGCCGCCCAGTCCTGGTTGGGCGTGGCGAAGTCGAAGGCCGAGGTCAGGTCGCCGCACACGGCGCGGCGCCAGTCGCTGATGTTCTCCTCGCGCACGCCGAAGCGCCGCTCCAGGAACTTCAGGGTCGAGGTGTGGTCGAACACCTCCGAGCAGACGAAGCCGCCGCGGCTCCAGGGCGAGACGACGATGGCCGGCACGCGGATGCCCAGGCCCAGCGGATGGGCGCCCTTGTTGGCGCCCTCGGCGTCGGGACCGTAGGTCTTGATCTCGCCGGCCACCGGCACCGAGCTCCAGCCCTGCTCGGCGGTCAGCGGCGGCATCGGCGGCTGCATGTGGTCGTAGAAGCCGCCGGCCTCGTCGTAATTGACGATGAAGACGGTCTTGGCGAACACGTCGGGATGGTCGACCAGGGCCTTGATCAGCTCGGCGCAGACGTGTTCGCCCTTCGAGGGTTCCGCCGAGGGGTGTTCGGACAGGTCCTCGGCGGTGACGATCCACGACACCTGCGGCAGGCGATCGGCGGCGACGTCGGCGCGGAAAGCCTCGACCAACTGCTGGCCGTCGGCGCGGGTGCGATCGGGGCCGGTCTTGTGCTCCGACACCCAGGAGCGGCCGCGCTGATAGAGCTCGGAGTCCTTGGCGCAGGGGCGGAACGGCTTGAACACCGACAGGATGTTGTCGCCGTAGTTGTCGTGCTCCTGGTAGACTTTCCAGCTGATCCCGGCGTCCTGCAGGCGCTCGGCATAGGTGGTCCAGTCGTGCGGACCGTGGGCCATGACCTTGTCGTCGGCCATGTCGGCGCTGGGGGTCTCGTCCTCCCCGTAGTTGCTCATTTCCGGATCGCCGCCGACCTTGCCGCCGCCGTTGCAGCCCGTCCACAGGTGCAGGCGGTTGGGATAGGTCTGGGTCAGGGTCGAGCAGTGATAGGCGTCGCAGACCGTGAAGGCGCTGGCCAGGGCGTGGTAGAACGGCAGGTCGCTGGCCTTGTAATAGACCATCCGCTTGTGCAGCTCGCCGGTGTGGCCCCACTGGTCGTAGCGGCCGCCGTTGACGATGGTGATCGCCGCTTGGTGGCCCTGGTCCGAGCCGTCGACGGTGTAGGCGTTGGTGGCCGAGGCGTCGCCGTGGAACGGGACCACGAAGCCGTCGGGATGTTCCTGGCTGGGCTGGCGCCAGACCGAGCCGCCGCCGGGCAGGCGCTGCGGTCGCGGATCGCCCAGGCCGCGCACGCCGTTCAGCGCCCCGAAATAGTGATCGAACGCCCGGTTCTCCTGCATGAAGATCACGACGTGCTCGACGTCCATGATCGTGCCGGTGCGATGGCGCGCGGGGATGGCCATGGCGCGCGCGACCGTCGCCGGCAGCAGGCCGAGGGCCGCGCCAGCCGTGGCGGCGGAGCGCAGGAACGCGCGGCGGTCGGTCGTCATGGTCATCTCCCGTCTTGATTTTTGGTATAGACCAAATTGACGAGCGTTCAGGCGAAACTTTCGTGACGGCCTGAGCGGACGAACCGTTCCTTGACCCTGGGAAAGCGGCCTCCCATCCTCGCGCATTGGCGGGATTCGACCGCTGGCCGGATCTCCCATGCAGCAGTCCGAGAGTCTCCAGTATCTGGGCGTGCGCGACGACATCGCCGCCCGCATCGCCGGCGGCGAGCTCAAGCCCGGCGAGCGCCTGCCGTCCGAGCGCCAGCTTCAGGTCGAGGGCGGGGTCGCCCGCGGCACCGTCCGCGAGGCGCTGTTCCAGCTGGAGGTCGAGGGCGTCATCTACCGCAAGGACCGCAGCGGCTGGTACGTGTCGCCGCCGCCGGTGGTCTACGACCCGACCCGCTGGGAAGGCTTCATGTCGTATGTCGAGGCCCAGGGGCGGCGGCCGCTGACCGAGACCCTGAGCAAGACAGAGATCGTCTGCGACGCCATGATGGCCCAGATCTTCTCGCGGCCGATCGGCGCGCCGCTGTACTGGATCCGCCGCCGGCGCTCGATCGACGACCGGGCCGTGCTGATCGAGAGCATCGTCGTCGACGCCTCGCTGGCGCCCGGTCTGATCGATCACGACCTGGACGGGTCTCTGACCAGCGTGCTGAAGACCGACTACGGCATCGGCGTCGCGCGCAACAAGGTCGACATGCGCCCTTGCGCGCTGCTGGGCCAGGAGGCCGAGGACCTGCGCATCAAGTCGGGCCTGCCGGGCCTCAGCGTCGAGCGCACCTGCTACAACGCTCAGGGGCGGGTGGTGGAGTTCGACCGCGAGTACTGGCGTCACGACTCCCTCAAGGTCAGCGTCGACATCCGCGTGCGCTAGGCCGTTCGGACCGTCATCGAAACGCCATGCGTTTGGTATAGTCCAAAGCCCCTTACGGAGGGGCGTTCCCATGACTGCAGGTCCTCGGCGCTGGCTGGAACGCGCCAACCCGCTGGTGTTCACCCTGTTCGCCGGCCTGGCTGGCTTCTGCGCCTATTTCTCGATGTACGCCTTTCGCAAGCCGTTCGCGGCGGCGACCTTCGGCGCGGTCGAGGGCTGGAGCTTCGCGGTCGACTACAAGATCGCCCTCGTGGTGGCCCAGGTGGCCGGCTACGCCATTTCCAAGTTGATCGGGGTCAAGGTGATCTCCGAGGTCGCCCCCGGGCAGCGCGGCGCGGCGATCCTGGGGCTGATCGGCGTGTCGTGGCTGGCCCTGCTGGCCTTTGCGGTGGTTCCCGCGCCCTGGAACATCGCGGCCCTATTCCTGAACGGCCTGCCGCTGGGCATGATCTGGGGCCTGGTGTTCGGCTTCATGGAAGGCCGCCGCACGTCGGAAGTTCTGGGCGCGATCCTGTGCGCCAGCTTCATCCTGTCGTCGGGCGTGGTCAAATCGGTCGGCAAGTGGCTGATGGTCGACTTGGACGTCTCGCCGTTCTGGATGCCCGCCGCCACGGGCGCGATCTTCATGCCGCTGCTGGCCGTCTCGGTCTGGGCCCTGATGCAGCTGCCGCCGCCCAACGCCGCCGACGAGGCCGCTCGCGTGCGCCGCCAGCCGATGGACCTGGCCCAGCGCCGCGCTTTCCTGGCCGCCTATGCGCCGGGCGTGGCGCTGCTGGTGCTGTCCTATGTCCTGCTGACGGCCCTGCGCGATTTCCGCGACAACTTCGCCGCCGAGATCTGGACCGCGCTAGGCTTTGGCGAGGCCTCGGGCGTGTTCACCGCCAGCGAGCTGCCGGTCGCCGCGGTCTCCCTGGCGGTGATGGGGGCGGTGATGCTGGTGCGCGACAACCTGCGAGCGCTGATGGTGACCCACGGCGTGATCCTGGCCGGCTTCCTGGTGCTGGGCGCCGCGACCCTGGCCTTCCAGGCTCATCTGTTGTCGCCCCTGGTCTGGATGATCCTGACCGGTGCGGGTCTCTACATGGCCTACACGCCGTTCAACGCCATGCTGTTCGACCGGATGATCGCCTTCAGCGGCCGGGTCGGCACGGCGGGCTTCCTGATCTATGTCGCGGACGCCTCGGGCTATCTGGGCAGCGTCGCGCTTCTGGTCTGGCGCAACTTCGCGATGGTCGACCTGGACTGGCTGGGCTTCTTCATGGCCAGCGCCTACGCCACCAGCATCGTCGGCGCCGTCTGCACCGTCCTGGCCGGCGCCTATTTCCTGCGCCGCCGCGAGAGCGCTGGCGACAGGCGAGAAGCCGTCGTGTCTGCTGTGGATCCCATTCTCGAGCGCTAGGCGAACATCATCTTGCAGCAGTCCTTCGATCTCGCGGTGGTCGGGGCCGGCATCGTCGGCCTGGCCCATGCCCTGGCCGCCGCCCGCCTGGGCAAGCGCGTGGTGGTCGTCGACCGCGACGCCCAGGCCAATGGCGCCTCGGTCCGCAACTTCGGCTTCGTGACCGTCACCGGCCAGGCCCGCGGTCAGGTCTGGCGGCGCGCGCGGCGCTCGGCTCAGGTCTGGGACGAGGTCGCGGGGCCGGCCGGCATCGCGGTGCTGCAGCGCGGCCTGACCATGGTGGCCCGCCGGCCAGAGGCGCAGGCCGTGCTGGAGGCTTTCCTGGAGACCGAGATGGCCGAGGGTTGCGCCTGGCGCGGCGCCGGCGACCTTGGCGAGCGGCTGCCCGGGCGGCGCGGCGTGCTGGGCGCCCTGACCAGCACAGTGGACCTTCGCGTGGAGTCCCGCACCGCCATCCCACGCCTGGCCGCCTGGCTGGAGGCCGCCCACGGCGTGACCTTCCTGCGCGGCGTGGCCGTGCGGGGCGTGGAGAGCGGCCGGCTGGAGACCTTGATCGGCGACATCCGCGCCGAGAGCATCGTGGTCTGCCCTGGCGACGATCTCGTCACCCTGTTTCCAGACAGCTTCGTTCGCGGTGAGGTCACCCGTTGCAAGCTGCAGATGCTGCGCCTGGCCGCTCCGGGTTGGCGCCTGCCCGCGCCGGTGATGTCGGACCTCGGTTTGATCCGCTACGAGGGCTATGCCGACCTGCCGCAGGCCGCGCCGCTGCTGGCGCGCCTGCAGGCCGAGCAGGCCGCCCATCTGGAGCATGGCGTCCATCTGATCGTGGCGCAGAGCGCCGATGGCTCGCTGGTGGTCGGCGACAGCCACCACTATGCCGCCACCCCCGATCCCTTCGCCCGAGACGACGTCGACGCTCTGATCCTGGACGAGTTCGCCCAGGTGTTCGGCCAGGCGCCGCCGCCCGTGCTTGAGCGCTGGACCGGCACCTATGCCTCGGCTCGCGGGCACAGCCTTGTCGAGGCCCCCATGCCGAACGTGCGCCTGGTCACCGTGACCGGCGGCACCGGCGCCTCGACCGCGTTCGGCCTGGCCGAAGAGGTGATCGCCGACCTTCTGGGAGACGCAGCATGACCAACAGCCCTATCCAGGCCGTCGTCTTCGACTGGGCTGGCACGACGATCGACTTCGGCTCGCGCGCGCCGGTCGTGGCCCTGCTGGAAGCCTTCGCTGAGGCCGGGATCGCGATCACCCAGGCAGAGGCGCGCATCGACATGGGGCGAGCCAAGCGCGACCACGTGCGCGCCTTGCTGGCCTTGCCGCGCATCGCCGCCCTCTGGCAGGCGAAGATGGGGACGGCGTCGACCGAGGCCGATGTCGACCGTCTGCACGACGCCGTCGAGCCGAAGATGCGCGCGGCCGCCCGCGATTGCGCCCAACTGATCCCGGGCGCGGCAGAGCTGGTCGCCGACCTGCGGGCGCGGGGTGTGAAGATCGGCTCCACCACGGGCTACACCCGGCCGATGATGGCCGACATCCTGCCGCTGGCGGCCGATCAGGGCTATGCGCCCGATGCGGTGGTCTGCGCCGGCGAGACGGTGGCGGGCCGACCATCGCCCCTGATGATGTGGAAGGCCCTGGTCGAGCTGGGCGCGTGGCCGGCGCGCGCTTGCGTCAAGGTCGACGACGCGGCCGTCGGGATCGGGGAGGGGCTGGAAGTCGGCGCCTGGACCGTGGGGCTCTCGGCGTCGGGCAATGGCGTCGGCCTGGCGCCGGAAGCCTTGGCGGGCCTGCCCCCTGCCGAGCGCGCCGAGCGCGTCGAAACGGCCGCCAGGGCGCTGCGCGAGGCGGGGGCTCACTACGTGATCGAAAGCGTCGCCGACCTCGCGCCGGTGCTGGCCGAGATCGAAAGCCGGATCACGCGCGGCGAGCGGCCCTAGCCGACTAGCCGCTGCTGGTCAGCGGCGGCTACGACGCCGAGTTTGGGCGCTGAAGGCAGCGATATCGGTCTTGATCCGCCGCCAGCCGATCACCACGCCGCTGATCGAAATGATCAGGCCCAGCGCGCTGAGCAGCCAGACCACGATGTCCCACACCGGTCGGTTCGCCAGCAGGAACTTGAAATCCAGGCTGTGCAGGGCCGAGAAGGTCCAGCGGTACAGGCGCAGAGACCGATCAGCCACGCCCACCATGCGACCGGTTGTCGGGTCGATGTAGAACCAGCTGCGTTCAGGATCGTCGAAGGCGGCGCGCAGCACCGGCAGCGGTGCGGGATCGTGATGGGCGTACCAGTAGGCGTCGTCCTGGATCAGGCGATCACCTCTGATGAGGCGGGCTCCGGGAACGAGGTCGGCGGCGCGGGCGAAGAGTTCGTCGTCGGTGAAGCGGACGGGGCGGCCGTTGACGGGGTCGAGCACCGCCTTGGCCTGTCCGGTGTCGACCAGCATCAGCGGCCGTTCCCCCAGCCAATAGAAGCGCGCCAGTCGATCGGCGGATCGGTCCCTCAAGCCCGTGCTGTCGAGAGGATAGGCCGCCTGGGACGCGGCCATCCATTGCTTGCGGCCACGCAGGACCGCTTCGCCCGGTCCGCCCCAGCCGTTGGGACCCATCGACATCCAGCCGCTGAACACCCAGGTCAGGACGAACAGGCCGCCGACCAGGCCGGCCAGATGGTGCCAGGTCATCCAGCCGCGGTAGGGCGACATCCGGCCGCCGGCGTAGCGGCGCTTGATCCGCACGCGCAGCAGGCCGATCCAGATGCCGGTGACGGCGCTGACCATGGCCAGGCCCGAGGTCCACAGCACCACCTGGGTCCAGACGCCGGGCATATCCCGCAGAGCGGTGAAGTAGAGCCAGTGCGGCACCGCGCCCAGCCAGTTCCAGAACCGCTCGGTGCGGTTGGTGTCGAGCACGATCTCGCCACCCTTCGCCCCAACATAGATCTGGGTCCCGGCCGGGTCGTCCAGCGCGAACAGGTGCAGCGGTCGCGCGGCGTCAAAGGCCTGAGCCACGGTCCACTGGTCGCGGCGCAACGTGCGCAGGAAGCGGGGCGAGGTGTCCGGCCAGGCCGCGGCGACCACGCTGCTGGCCTGTTTGACGCTCACCTGGCCGATCACGCGGCCATCGACAGCCGAGACGCCAAGGCGCTTGCGGCCTTCTATCAGCCGGTACACCGGCTCGTCTCCCCACATCGCCAGGGTCAGGTCGGCTGGGAAGGCTTTCGCGCCGGCCATCCGGATCGCCGCCTGCGGATCGAGCCGCACCCTGGCCCAGTCGATCGGCGCGCTGTGGGCGACCCGCTCGGCCTCCTGCAGGCGCGGGAAGCGCACGTACATCATGGTCACGCCCGAGACGAACCACAGCACGAACAGCAGGCAGGCGGCGACGCCCAGCCAGCGATGGACGATGTAGAGCCAGCGCTTGCCAGCCTTCCAGGCCGCGCGCCAGGTGAGCGTCGCCCCAATCATTGCAGGCAACCCGTCAGAACGCGTAGCTGTAGCGGACATGGGCCGTGCGCGGCACGCCCAGGTTCCGGTACAGGAAACGGCTGGTCGAGCCGTCCTTCGGGGCCGAGCCCAGACGCGCGGCGTAGTTCTCGTCGAACAGGTTCTGCACCCGCAGGCCCAGGCGGTGGTGTCGCTCAGCGTCCAGGAACACGTGTGCGGCGATGTCGGCGACGACGAAGCCGCCATAGTTGATGCGGCCAAAGCCCGACACAGTTTGCCAGATGTCGCCGGTCCAGTTGACCGACAGATCCGCGCCATAGGGCTTGCCGGCCGGGGCGTAGGACAGCGACGCCTTGGCGAAGTCGCGCGGGGTGCGGTCGCGCTGCAGGCTGGCGCCGGCGTTGCGCGACTGGGTGTAGGTGTAGCTGGCGTTGAGGGCGAAGCCCGCACCCAGGTCGGCCTGGGCGGCGGCCTCGGCGCCATCCACGCGCACCGTGCCGTCGACATTGACGTAGATGCCGTCCGGATAGGCCGGGTTGGCGTAGTCGTCGGCGATCAGGTTGTCGATCCGGCGGGAGAAGCCGGTCAGCTTCCAGCCGACGCGCGCGGCGGCCAGATCGCCACCGATGGCCAGATTGATGTTGCGGCTCTTCTCGGCCTTCAGGTCAGGATTGCCGCGCGCGCAGCAGGGGTCGACGCCGAACAGTTGCTCGGCGTCGGGCAGCAGGAACGAGGTCCCTCCGACGCCTTCGACATAGAGCTGAGGCGTCAGGTTGTAGCGACCGCTGAGCGTCCAGATCGTGGTGTCCGATCCCTGACCGTGGTTGTAGCGCACGCCGAAGGTCAGGGCGCCGTTCTGGATCAGATCTTCCGTCGTGCGCACCTGGGCGATCAGGGCGTGGACGGTCTCGGTCTTGCCGTCGATCAGCAGGACCTCGTCGCGGCCCTTGAAGTTCTGGAAGTCGTAGCCGAGCTGATACTCCAGCCCCTTGTGCGGACGCAGCTTGGCCTGGGCGCTGACGCCGTAGTCCTGATAGCCCCAGTAGGTGCCGGCCGGATAGACGACGACCGGGCCGGACGCGCCGTTCTGGACGCTCTCGTAGGTCGTGTCCCAGTCGTGGAAATAGCCCTTCAGGAAGAACTGAGCTTGGTTGCTGGGGGTGTAGTCGAGGCGGGCGCTGACGATCTCTTCGTCGCGGTCGTTGTAGCTGGTGCGCACCAGGCGCGGCGACAGGTTGTCCAGCTTGGCGTTGGTGTGCTGCCAGCTGGCTGTGAAGCGCAGGTCGTCGGTGAAGTCGAAGCCGTACTTGGCCCCCAGGGTGACGACGTCGAAGCCGCGCTTGCGGTCGGTGGCGCTGGGCTGGATCACGTCATAAGGCGTGATGCCGTCGCTCTCGTCCTTGGAGGCGTAGAGCACATACTTGTGGCGGCCCAGGGCGCCGCGCAGATAGCCGTCGGCATGGACGGTGTCGTTGGTGTCGCCGCCGATCGTCAGCTCGCCGCCGGTCGTGTCGGAGAAGGCGCGGGTGACGACGTTGATGACGCCGGCCGCGGCCTGGGTGCCGTAGAACAGCCCCTGGCCGCCCTTCAGCACCTCGATCCGCTCGATCATGCTGGCGGGCAGGGTGTCGATCGGCGTGGTCGAGTTGTAGAGGCGGTTGTTGATCCGCACCCCGTCGACGGTCCACAGCACGTCCTGGGTGCGCGAGCCCTGCAGCGACAGGTCGACATAGCTGAACGGCCCCGCGCCGGGCGCGATGTAGAGGCCGGGCGTCAGGGTCTGCAGGGCCTGGACGGTGTCGACGAAGCCGCCGTCCTTGACCTGCCGAGCGGTGATGATCGCCACGTCGCTGCCGTAGCGCGACAGCTCCAGCGGCAGGGTTTCCTCCAGGCTCCGGGCGGTGATCTGGATCCCATCGACCTCGGTGCTGGCCGGGATCTGTTCGGCCGCGTGAGCCCCCAGAGGCGAGAGCAGGGCGGCCGCGAGCGCGGCGTGGAGGGCAGGGAGGGACATCGCATCTTCTCGTGAGCGCCTGACGGCCAGGCGCGGGAAGAGGCCGCTATGCTCACGGCCGGGCGCTGCGTCGCGTCGGTTACGGTTCGTTTCAGGTTGAGGAACGGTGCGGTAACGGTGACACCGGCCGGGTGACCGCGCCGGGGGCGTGGCCGCAGGCCAGATCGACCTTGAGTGCGGCCAGGCCAAGGAGGATCGTTCAGATCAGCGCCGGATAGCCCTGACGCGCAGCCAGCTCCTCCAGGTAGTTCGCCGCGCGATAGTGAGTCAGGGGCAGGGCGTGGACACCGTCGAGCAGCAGCAAGCGGCGGGTCTCGCGCAGGGCCGGATCGGCCATGACCTCGTCCAGCGCCCGCCGGATCGCGTTGTAGACCACGCGCGACAGGTTGGGCGCAGCGATCAGCGGCAGGCCCGGCGTGCGGGGCGTCCAGGCCAGTATGCGCAGCGCGCCGGTCAGCTTGGGTCGGTGGCGGCGCAGGTGGGCCCAGGTCACGCAGTCGATCGACGCCACGTCGGCCTCGTCCTCGACCACCGTGCGGGCGCTCTCGGCATGGGCCCCCGTCACGGTGACGGCGCCGAAGAACGGAGCCCCCTTGGCCAGGGGCGCGATCTCGGCGCGCAGCAGGTTCATGCCGGTATTGCTGTCCAGCGCATTGACCGCGCAGCGCCGTCCCCGCAGCTCGAACAGGCTTTCGGCTGTATCGCGGGCGCGCACCACGACGACGCTGCGGTGGAAGGGGCCCTCGCAGCCGTGGGCCAGGTAGCGCGGCGTGCCGATCAGCTGGACCTTGTCGTAGAGCGTCTTGCCCAGCGGATAGCCGCAGGTCTGGGCCAGCACCAAGCCTGGGCTGGTCCAGAGGCGGTCGAGCGGCTGGGTGCGATCCAGCCGCTCGGGGGTGGCGACGCCGGCGGCGGACAGACGTCCACGCAGCGCCGCCCAGAGCGTGTCGTTGGCGTCCTGCAGCTCAGGCAGGTCGTACATCGGCAGGCCGGCGACCCGCTCCGTTCCGCCGCTCATGGTCAGCTGGCCTTGGCCGCGGCCTGGGCGGCGCCCAGAACGCGCAGGAAGTTCTCGCCCCAGATCTTGGCCAGGTCCGCCTGGCTGTAGCCCCGGGCCAGCAACTCGGCCGTCACCGCCGGAGCCTGGCTGGCGTCGGCGAAACCGACGATGCCCGAGCCATGGTTGAAGTCGGTGCCCACGCCCACGTGATCCACGCCGATCCGCTTGGCGATGTAGTCGATGTGGTCGACATAGGCCTTCAGCGTCGCCTTCGGCTGTTCATCCTGGCCGGCCGCCTTGGCGGCCAGATAGCTGTTGAAGGCCGGGACTTGCACGACGCCGCCATTGGCCTTGATGGCGTCCAGCTCTGCGTCGGAGAGGTTGCGGGTCACGTCGACCAGGGGCCGCGCGGCGGAGTGGCTGGCCACGACCGGGGCGCGGGTGATGGCCAGGGTCTGGCGCAGGCCGTCCGGCGTCAGCTGCGAGACGTCGACCAACACGCCCAGGTCGTTGAAGCGCGCGATGGCGGCCTTGCCCAGCGGCGACAGGCCGCCGTGTTCGGCGCCGGTCCCGGCCTGGGGGCGCGAGGAATCGGCGAAGGCGTTGTTGCCGGCGTGGGTCAGGCCTGCGACCCGAACGCCGCCGGCGAAATAGGGATCGAAGGCGGAGAGGTCCTCGCCCAGCGAATAGGCGTTGAGGAAGCCGGTCAGCACCGCGATCTTGCCGCTGGCGACGATGCGGCGGATGTCGGCTGGCGTGCGGGCCAGCTGGATGGCGCCGCCGCTGTCCTTGGGCAGGGCCTGGATCCAGGCGAGCTTGGCCTTGGCTTCGGTCTCGGCGGCGGCATAGCCGGCGGCGGTGCGCGGGCCGGTCGAGACCGCCACCGCATAGACCACGGCGTCGACGCCGCCGGCTTTCAGCTTGTCCAAGCTGGTGAACGACGTCCCGTCCGTGGCGAAGTAGCGTGGGTTGGTTCCGGGCAGCAGCACGTCGACGTGACTGTCCAGCGTCAGCAGTCGGTCGTGGACGGCCTTGGCCGCGGCCGGAACAGCCGTCTGCGCGGAAGCTTGGGACGCGGCCAGCACGGCGGCTGCGGCGAGAATGGCGAAGGTGGCGCGGCGGGTAGGCGTCTGCATTTCAAGGCCTCCAAGTGTCGGATGGCTTGATAATCTACTCAACAAGTAGGAATTGAAGGGAAGCTTTTCTGGAGGCGCCGATAGCGATGCTCGCCCGCATATATGCTTATGCGCTATGGCAATAAGTCGCTGATTTCTCTGCATGTCATGACGCGCAGATGAGAGATCGCGCGTGCGCCGAACCCGGTTGAGGTCGCCAGGATCTCGTCCGGTTCGGAGCTGACATGACGATCGCCAAGCAGGCCCTTAACACCGAGATCGATCGCGTGCGGCGCAGTGGAGCGCTGGGGCGCTCGGTGCTGATCCTGCGGTTGTTCGACTATCTGGCCGAGCATGCCTCCGCCGAACGCTCGCCCAAGGAAAGCGAGGTTGCGGTCGCCGTGTTCGGCCGCCGGCCGGACTTCGACCCGGCCCATGACGCCGTCGCCCGGGTCTATGTCCACAAGCTGCGGCGCCGGCTGGAAACCGCCCCGGCCTTCGAGGGCGCTCCGCTCACCCTGACCATCCCGCGCGGCGAGTACCGGTTGGCCCTGGCCGCGCCGGTCGAGCGCGCCAAGCCGCGTGGCAAGCGCTTGGCGCCGGCGCTGGCCGCTCTGGCGCTGCTGACCCTGGGCGCGCCTCTGGCCTGGGCGAGCGGCACGTGGCTGGTGTCGAGCAACGCGCCGGCGGCGACGGGGCTGTGGCGCGGTGTCGCCGACAGTCAGAGGCCGACCCTGATCGTGGTCGGCGACTACTACATCTTCGGCGAATACCGCGAGGGCCAGCAGGACCGGATGGTGCGCGAGTATGGCGTGGAATCGGCCACTGATCTGGCCCGCGCCGCCGCCCGCCAGCCCGACCGCCGCGAGCGCTATTTCGACCTTGGGCTGACCTATGTGCCGGTCGGGGCGGCCAAGGCCATAGCGCACGTCGCGCCGCTGCTGGGTCCCCACGCGCGGACGGTGACGGCGTCGGAACTGACGCCGGCGATGATCAAGGAGAACAATCTGATCTACATCGGCTACCTCAGCGGCCTGGGTCCGCTGAAGGAGGCGGTGTTCTCCGGCTCGCGCTTCGAGGTCGGCGAGACCTATGACGAGCTGGTCGATCGCAAGACCGGCCACCGCTACGCCAGCCAGGCGATGGAGGCGATCGAGAACAAGGGCATGTACGAGGACTACGGCTATGTCGGCAGCTTCGCCGGTCCGGCTGGCGGTCGCATCGTCATCATCGCCGGCACCCGCGACGCGGCGCTGTCCCAGGTCGCCGAGACCGTGACCAGCCGCGAGGGGCTCAGCCAGCTAGCCGGCAAGGCGGCGGGCGCGCCGGCGTTCGAGGCGCTCTACGTCATCGACGGACTGGACCAGTTGAACGTCGACGGGCGCTTGTTGGTCGCCGCGCCGCGCGACCAGGCCGCGATCTGGGGGACCGGCGGGCGCGGGACGCATTTCCCAGCCGGTTGAAGGCCTTAGCTCTGTTCATCAACGTGCGCGGCAACCGTTGTGAGGGGCCGCGCTAACCAGTTTCCACCTTCCCGCCGAACCCCTTCGCGTGGTCTCGAGACCCTAGGTCAGCCCGCCAGGTTCGCGGGCTTTCCACCAGAAGGGTTTGAGATGAAACGCACCGCCTTGTTCCTCGGCATGGCCGCCAGCGCCGTAGCGCTGGCCAGCTGCCAGCAGCCCGCGTCGAAGGCGGTCGGGCCCCGCGCCGAGGTCAGTATCCAGGAGATCATGCAGTCGCAGGTCGACGCCCCCGCGGACGTGATCTGGAACGCCACCTCGACCATCGTCGACGCCAACGGCGAGGTCACGCATACGCCCCGTACCGACGAGGACTGGAAGGCGCTGCGCAATGCGGCGGTGACGCTGCTGGAAGCGCCGAACCTGTTGGTCATGGAAGGCCGCCCGCTGTTGAAGGCTGGCGCCAAGGTCGAGGCCGAGGATGAGGGCTGGGTCTCCAACGGCGCCCAGATCCAGGCTGCGCTCGACAAGGATCGGCCGCTGTTCAACGAGCGGGCCTGGCGCCTGCAGGGCGCGGCGCAGGAGGTGCTGGCGGCGGTCGACAAGCGCGACGCCGAGCAGATGGAGATCGCTGGCAGCAAGCTGATCGAGGCCTGCCACGCCTGCCATGGCCAGTTCTGGTTCGCTCCGGCCAAGCCATGAAACGTCCCAAGAAAAAGCCCCGGCCAAGATGGCCGGGGCTGAAGCGACTACTGCTTGACGTCGTAGGCTTCCGGGCCCGGCGGCTCGGCGGGCAGGGGGGCGTCGTAGCCGAAGCCCCGGTTGCCGTCGGGACCGATGACGCCGGCGCCAGGGCCGATGTGCTCGGCGTCGAGATTGTTCTCGTTGCAGGCATATTCGCCGGCGCCCGTGCCTGGATCGGCCAACTGCCAGGTGCGGTCGAACTTGAACGGACGCGTGTAGTACTTCAGGTCCGTGATGGTCATCTGCAGGCGCAGCTGGTTGTAGGCCGAGCGAGTCCAGCGCTCGACCACGGTGGTCTGGTCGCTCGTCGGATCGCCGTTCTCGTCCAGCCAGATCTTGTCCTTGGAGCTGTCGCGCAGGCCGCGGGTTTCGATCACCAGGGTCTCGCCCTCCCAATGGGCCAGGCCCGTGCCGAAATAGCTGGGCTCCAGCTTGGCGGGGAAGGTCTGGTTCTCGCCGATCGTGACCCAGCGGTGGGTGTTGTAGTTGTAGAGCGTGGCCAGGCGCTGGGGCGTGTGCAGGACCTCGAAGGCCAGGCCAGAGGCGTTGTGGCGCGGAATGCCGCCCAGGATGCAGACGGCTTCGGGATCGACCGTATGGTTCTGCGAGTAGAGCCGGGCGCGACGGCCTTGCTCGCTGTAGGGCAGGTCGAAATTGGGCTCGTCCTTGCCCATGTTGCCGCCGGGCTTGCCGGGCGTGCGGACCGGCCGCCAGAAGCCCGACAGGTCAGGCTTGCCGTCCAGGCCGCGCGGCACGGGCGTCGCGGCGTCGGCCTTGGCCGTCACCGCTTGGGCGACACTGGTCTCGGGATTGGGATCGACAGTCTGGGCGAAGGCGAGCGCCGGCAGGGCGACGGCGGCCAGCAGGGCCGAAACGTTGAGAGCGCGCTGTATGCGCATGGAAAGCCTCGGAAATCTGGAGAAGGGGAAAGATCAGCGAGCGGCTGCGACAGCGCCCGGCGGGGGCGGCGGCAGGTCCGAGGGCTTCTTCTTGTTGGTGCGATAGAGCCAGTAGCCCGTGCCGCGATTGCCCTCGACGGCGCCCAGCGGCAGGTCGGGGACGATCTGGTTATCGGGGCCGAAGCCGCGATTGCCGGTCTTGCCGATCGCGCCGGGGCCGGGCTCCAGGTTGTTCAGCACCCACCAGGTGTTCCACTCGCAAGAGAACTCCTTCAGGTGCTCCCCCGCTGCGCCCGCGACCCAGCTGCGGCGATAGGTGATCGGCTTGCTGTAGTAGGTCGGGTCGGTGACCGTCAGTTCCAGGTTCAGGTGGTGGAAGTCGGGGCGGCTCCAGCGCTCGACGACCTTGGCCTGGCCGCTGATCGGATTGGCGTTGTCATCGATCCAGACCTTGCCGTCTGCGCTGTCCTGGAAGCCGGTGCTCTCGATTACCAGCGTATCGCCTTCCCAGTGGCCGATAGCGTTGCCCAGATAGCGCGGATCGGGATCGGCGTCGGGCTGGCGGCCGTCCAGCCAGACCCAGCGGTGCCAGCTCAGCTGATGGAAGGTCGCCAGGCGCTTGGGCGTCTGCAGGATCTCGAACGGCAGGACGCTGGTCAGCAGGCGCGGCACGCCCGAGATCAGGCAGCGGGCTTCCGGATCGATGACCTTCTGGTTGGCCTCGAAGGCGGCCTTACCCTTGGCGGTGAAGGGCAGGGCGTAGCCGGGCAGGTCCTTGCCGATGTTGCCGTCGGGCTTGCCGGTCTCGTGCAGCAGCTTCCAGAAGCCGGTCAGCACGGGCTTGCCGTCGGCGCCGCGCGGCGTGGCGACCGCCGCCCCGCGATAGGGAGCGCCAAGGATGGCGGCCTCAGCGGCTTTTCCCGTCAGCGTTTGGGCGCTGGCCGGCGCGGCGACGCTTATGGCGGCGAGCGTGATCGCCGCGCCCAGCGCGGCGGTGGTGGAACCTCGGATCAAGCGAAATATCCTCGACAAGACATGATCGGGCCGGCGGTCCCGACAGGCCGGGTCGCGGTCGGCGGAAGATGTCGACCGATGACCTAGTCGTAAATCCAGGCGCACAATGCTTGTCGGCATGTGCTTATGCTTTGCGAGCATAAGCCTGGCCGTGGCGAGTGTTGGTCTTTGCTTCGCACTTCGAGCCCGCTGCGCCCGCCGCAGCGGGACAGGCGGCGTGGGCGACTAATACGCAGCGGAGAAAAACTTAATCGACCAAATGCATACCTTGTAGATAGGAATTGAGCCGGCTCGATCATGAGGGGGCTCGATCACGCTATGACCCTGGCGCAACTGCGATATCTGCTGGCGATTATCGACGCCAATCTGAACATCACCCTGGCGGCGGAGCGTGTTCACGCCACCCAGCCGGGGATCTCCAAGCAGTTGAAGCTGCTCGAGGAAGAGCTGGGCTTCCAGATCTTCGATCGGCGCGGCAAGAGCCTGGAACGGGTCACGCCGGCCGGATCCCAGGTCATCGAGCGCGCCCGGGTCATCCTCTCCGAGGCCGCCAACATCCGCACCCTGGCCGCGAACCATCGCCGCGACGCCGTCGGCGAGATGGTGATCGCCACCACCCAGACCCAGGCGCGCTTCGTGCTGCCGCCGGCGCTGAAGCAGCTGAAGGCCAGGTCGCCCGATGTCAGCGTCCGGCTCAACCTGTTCAGCGACGCCGAGCGGTCGGTCTCGGCCAAGCAGGACGCCGACGTGCTGATCGCCAGCTCGATGGACTGGCCGCAGACCGCCGACCTGGTGGTGCCGCTCTATCACTGGCGGCGCATCGCGCTGTTCCCGGCCGACCATCCGTTGGCGCGGACCGAGGGACCGCTGACCCTGACCGAGCTCGCCGCCTATCCGTTGATTGGCTACGAGTCGGCGTTGGGTACGCACGCCTCGGTCGCTGAGGCCTTCGCCAAGGCGGGATCCTCGGCCCAGTTCGCCTATGCGGCGCACGATATCGAGGTGATCAAGACCTATGTCCGGGCTGGGCTAGGGGTGGGGTTGTTGGCCGAGATGGCCGATGTCGACGCCGACCTCGTGCGTCGGCCGGTGACCGGGCTGCCGGGATGCAGCGCCTATGCCCTGCTGCGCCGCGACCGTGTGGCGCGCGACTATGTCATCGACTTCGTGGCGGCCCTGGCGCCGCACGTCACCCGGCGCGAACTGACCCGCGGCCTGCAGCCGGGAGGCCTGTCGCCGGCCGCCGATGCGCCCGACTGGCGCGAATGGCGGCGACAGGTCGAGGACCGCACCGCCCGCGCCGCCGGCCGTCTGGTCGCCGCATAAGCTTATGACCAGCGGGAATTACGACCGGCTCAGGCCAAGAGCTAAGCAGTCGCCCCGACCCAGTGGAGGTTTTTCGAAGATGAGTTCGCGTGTGAAGTTGGCGCGCCGCGCCGCCCTGGTCGGCCTGGCGATGTCGGTGGTTTCGCCGGCCTTCGCCCACCATTCGTTCTCGGCCATGTACGACGCGGCCAAGCCGGTGCGGCTGAGCGGCAAGCTGGTCAAGGTCGAGTGGACCAATCCGCACTCCTACTTCCACCTGGAAGTGAAGAGCGCCAGCGGACAGACCTCGGTCTGGGCCTGCGAGGGCGCAGGGCCGGGCGCGCTGAACCGGCGCGGCTTCAGCAAGGGCGACATCAAGGTCGGCGACACGCTGATCGTCGACGGCTACCTGGCCAAGACCGGGGCCAAGATCATCGACGCCCGCCGGATCACCCTGCCGGGTGGTCGCGTGGTCGCCGGCGGCACCCCCGGTGACGGCGGCCCCGGCGACGCCGGTCCCGCCGCCGCTGCGCCGCGTCCGCGCTGATCGATAACTTCCATGTCCGTTCTGCAGTCGGCCATCCATTGGGTCTATGAGTGGCCCATTGCGACCGCGGTACGCGAGTCTGAGCTCGCGTTCCCGATCATCCAGACCTTCCACATCATCGGCATCGCCCTGATGGCCGGGCCTATCGCCCTGGTGGACCTGCGCCTGCTGGGCGTGGTGTTTCGCCGCCTGGCGCCGGTGACGGTGGCCCGGCCGCTGCTGCCGGTCACCTGGGTCGGCTTCGCGGTCATGGTGCTCAGCGGCGGCCTGTTGTTCGTCGCCCAGTCCGAGAAGATTTACGAGAACCTCTTCCTGCGCATCAAGTTCGGCCTGCTGATCGTGGCGGGGATCAACGTGCTGCTGTTCCACTCGACGACCTACAAGGCGATCGAGACCTGGGGTGAGGGGGTCATTCCCCGTTCTGCGCGCGCCGCGGGGCTGGCCTCGCTGCTGCTGTGGGCCGGGGTCATCGTGACCGGCCGCCTGATCGCCTATTATTGAGAGCTGGGGACCGCGATGTCGCTTCTCGACGCCTTCCTGTGGCTGGGCGAAACCTGGCCCGGCCAATTCCTGAAGGCCTCCACCTTCGCCTTTTCGATGGTCGAGTCCTCGCACCTGCTGGGCCTGGCCCTGCTGGGTGGAGCGGTGCTGGCCGCCGACCTGGGCGCGCTGCGGGTGATCTTCCGGGGCACGCCGGCGGTCGCCGTGGCGGACGGGGTTTCGAAGGTGTTCTGGACCGCGCTGGGTCTGGTCGCCGTCTCGGGCGTCCTGCTCGTCGCCGCCGGACCCTACAAATACTACACCAACCCGCTCTTCCCGGTGAAGCTGGCCTTGCTGGTCGTGGCCTTGGGGCTGCAGGTCGGCGTGCTGACGACATTGCGTCGCGAGGGCGCTGAAGCCCTCAGTCGCGTGCTGGCCGGCGCATCGTTGTTCTTCTGGTTGTCGACCCTGGTCGCCGGACGGTGGCTCGGCCTGATCTGAGGTAACCAACAGTTATAAGTTGGTGAAAAAATACCATAAATTCAACTGGTTGAGTAGTTTTCGGCGATCTGTTCCTTCTCCCCCTCAACGACAAGTGAGCGTCCTGAGGGGATAACATGCGCCAAGTCTTCAACACCCGCCGCCGACTTCTGACCGCCGTTGGTTTCTCGATCCTGACCGCCTCGCCGTTCGCCGCCCACGCCGACGAGGCGACAGTCGACGGGCAGGTCGACCAGGTGGTGGTAACTGGCTCCCGCGGCGCGGCCCGCACCGTCAGCAGCGCCCTGGCCCCGATCGACGTTCTGAGCAACCAGGCGATCGAGCAGGCCAACAAGGCCAACCTGCTGGAGCAACTGGGCGCGACCCTCCCGTCGTTCTTCGTGCCCAACGTCCCGACGCCCAACATCGGCAGCATGGTCCGCGCCGGCCAGCTGCGCGGCCAGAACCCCGGCCACACCCTGGTGCTGGTCAACGGCAAGCGCCGCCACTCCACCGCTTTCCTCGGCGCCGGCGGCTTCTCGGCCACGGCGCCCGTCGACTTGTCGATGATCCCCAGCGGCGCCATCAGCCGCATCGAGGTTCTGCGTGACGGGGCTTCGGCGCTGTATGGCTCGGACGCGATCGCCGGCGTCATCAACATCATCACCGAGGACGACGCCGAGGGCGGCTTCGGCTCTGTCCGCTATGGCGAGTACACCAAGGGCGACGGCGCCACGACGGTGGTCCAGCTCAGCCAGGGCTTCAAGTTCGGCCAGGGCGGTCACCTGCGCCTGACAGGCCAGTACGACGACCAGAAGATCGTCATCCGCAACAGCCCGGTGAACCCGAACCTGCTGTTCTACTTCCCGATCAGCACGATCACCGGCCAAGAGGTCGTTCCCGCCGGCACGCTGAACAGCAATCCCAGCCTGCCGGCCAACGCCATCCCCAATCCGCGCGAGGCCACGCGCGACAACAACGCCTGGAAAAACCTGGGCAAGGCGCCGTTCACGCTGAAGTCTCTGGCCGCCGACATCGCCCATCCGATCGGCGAGACCGCCGAGGCCTATGGCTTCTTCACCTACGCCGAGCGCACTTCGGCCGCGCCGCAGAACTTCCGCACGCCCAACCGCGACGAGGTGGTGCGGGCGATCTATCCCGACGGCTTCACCCCGGTCGAGGAGATCGACGAGAAGGACTACTCGTCGGCCGTCGGCATCCGCGGCAAGGACCTGGCCGGCTGGGACTGGGATCTCAGCACCAACTACGGCCGCGACAAGGTCGACCTCTATGTCACCAACTCGATCAACGCCTCGTGGGGCCTGGCCAGCCCGAAGGATTTCTACCTGGGCAGCAACCGCTATTCGGCCTGGACCAGCAACCTGGACTTCAAGCGCTCGGTGAGCCTGTGGTCGATCCCCACCGACCTGTCGGTAGGCGCTGAGTACCGCAAGGAAGACTTCGCCCTGACCGCCGGCGACGTGGCGTCCTACACCTGGGGCGTGCCCGGCGTGAACTCGGCCGCCAATCCGCCGCGCGTCCTGGACGGCCCGCGCGCCGGCCAGATCATCCCGCGCTCGCTGGGCGTTTCGCAGGCCCTGCCGGGCTACAGCCCCGCCGACGTCCAGAACATCGATCGCAAGGCCCTGTCGCTGTATGTCGGCGCTGGTCTCAACCTGACCCCGCAATGGACCGTGGACCTGGCGGCCCGCTACGAGGACTTCTCCGACTTCGGCTCCAAGTCGACCTGGCGCGCCTCCAGCCGCTACGAGATCAGTCCGCAATTGGCGGTGCGCGGCACGGTCAGCACCGGCTTCCACGCGCCGGCCCTGGCGTCGCTGTCCTACCGCTCGACCGGCAACTCCAACACCAGCACCAACTACGTGCTGTCGGTGCTGTCGCCCGAAGCCCAGGCCCTGGGCGCCTCGCCGCTGCAGCCGGAGACCTCGGTCAATCTCAGCTTCGGCGTCGTGGCCGAGCCGTTCTGGGGCATCAAGCTGGCGGTCGACGCCTATCGCATCGACGTCGAGAACCGCATCACCCAGATCGCCAACTTCAACGTCGCCGCCCGCCCGCTGGGCCCGGCCACCGGCAGCCCGTCGCTGTCGGAGCAGCTGACCAACGGCCGCATCCTGCGCGGCGACGGCATCAGCTATCTGGTCAACTCGTCGGACATCCGCACGGACGGCATCGAGATCACGGCGGACAAGGTCTTCCGCCTGGAGCGCGACACCTTCACGCTGGGCTACGCGGCCAACTTCAACAAGATCTCGCTGCGCAAGATCTATGACGCGCCGCCGGTGCTGGCCTCGTACGGGATCACGCTGCTGGACGCGAGCGCGGCCACCAACCTCAAGAACTCGGTGCCCAAGTCCAAGCACATCCTGTCGGCGGGCTGGAAGCGTGGGCCGTTCGACGTCAATGTGCGCCAGAGCCACTGGGGCAAGCTGCGCCGCTCGGGCACGGTCAATGTGCCGCCGACCACCGGTCCGTGGGCCGGGATCACCCAGTATGATTACGATATTGGCGGCCTGTGGACGACGGACCTCAACGTGTCGGTCGACGTGCGCGAGAATGTTCGCCTGACGGTGTCGGGCAACAACATCTTCGGGGCCAAGCCGACCAAGACGCCTGATCCGCTGCTGCCCGCCCAGGCGCTCTACTCCTACCAGAACAACGGGGCGATCGGTCCCGAGGGCGCGTTCTGGTCGGCGACTGTTCGTTACCAGTATTGATGCGCTGGGGACGCCGGCAGGCAGAGCGCTGCCGGCGTCCCTGTGATCGAAGCGGCCGCGCCGATCAAGCCCGCAAGGCGCCCGGGTTGCCGTCCTCGACGATCCAGGTGTTCAGGGTGGACAGCGAGGCCTTCGGATCGCGGACGTCGCTGACGGTCTGATAGCGCGTGGTCATGAGGCGCGGCGTGACGTCGATCGACATGTAGCCCCGCACGCGGCTGTCGAAGAACTTGATGTGCGGATTGGCCGGCATGACCGACATCAGCCCTTCGTAGGGTGGGCCGCCCGAAGTGATGGAGGTGCCCACGAACTCGGTCGCCACCGTGGGCGAGGCTTCGTCACGGCTGTCCAGCTTGACGTCGTTGGTCCAGAACGAGTGGTAGTCGCCGGCCAGGACGACGGGGTTGCGCGGCTTCAGCGTGTGCAGGGCCTGGGTCATGCGATCGCGGGCGGCGGGGAAGCCGTCCCAGGTGTCGGTCCAGTAGCGGGTTTCCTGGTCCGGGCGCTCGAACCTCAGGCCGGCCATCACCAGGTCCTGGCCCAGGATGGTCCATCGGGCGTCGGTGCGGGCCAGGCCGTCATAGAGCCAGCGCTCCTGTTCGAAGCCCAGGAAGGTGCGTGACGGGTCCAACCGGTCTGCGCACTGGCTGTCGGTGACGATTTGGCCCTTGGGACCGCCTTCGTCCACGCAGGCGCCGCGCGAGCGATACTGGCGCCCGTCCAACATGTAGAACTCGGCCAGGCGGCCGTAGCGGATGCGCTTGTGGATGGGCATCTGCAACTGCGCATCGACGGTGGCGCGGCGGATCGGCATGGCCTCGTAGAAGGCCCGATAGCCGGCGGCGCGGCGGCGCAGGAAGTCACGTGGGCTGCCGCCCTTGTTGGGCCAGATGCCGGAGTAGTTGTCCAGGACCTCATGGTCGTCCCAGGTGACCAGGCACGGGGCGGCCGCGTGCAGTCGCTGCAGGTCGGCGTCGGTGCGGTGCAGGGCGTAGCGATTGCGGTAACCCGCCAGGGTCGTGGCTTCCTCGAAGCCGTAGTGGCGAACGGCCCCGGCCGCGCGCTCCCCCGTGCGGGTGTATTCGTAGATGTAATCGCCCAGGAACAGGGTCAGGTCCGGCGCTTCGTCGGCCATGTGGCCATAGGCGCTGAAATAGCCGACTTCCCAGTTCGAGCAGGAGGCGACGGCCAGCTTCAGGCGCTCGACGGCGGCGTTCGGCGCCGGCGCGGTGCGGGCGAGACCCACCGGGCTTTGCTGCCCGGCGGCGGTGAAGCGGTACCAGTACGGACGACCGGGACGCAGGCCTTGGACCTCGACGTGGACGGCGTGGGCGCTGGCGGCGTTGGCGGTGACGCGGCCGCTGGCGACGGGGCGGGTGAAGGTCTCGTTGGCCGACACTTCCCACAGCACCTCGACCGGGGCGGACAGTCCGCCTTGGCCGTCGGGGGCGATCGGATCGGCGGCCAGCCGGGTCCACAGCACGAAGCCGTCGGGCCAGGGATCGCCGCTGGCGACGCCCAGTGGGAACAGGTAGGCGCCGCCGGCATGCGCCTGGCCGAAGCGCAGCACCGCGGGGGCGGCGACCAGACCGCCGATCAGGGCGCGCCGGCTGATCGGCGTCGAGGGGGTGAGCAGAGACATCGTCGGCGTCCTGAAGGGGCGGCAGCAAGGAGCGGCGGACCGGACAAGCCGGCCCGCCTGGGTAGGTTTTGCTTAGAAGTCCATGGTCAGGCGCACGCCGACCGTGCGGCCCTGGTTGGGCGAGCTGGTCGGGCGGGCGCCGCCGTTGAAGTTGTTGCGGGTCTCTTCGTACTTGGTGTCGAGGAGATTGCGCGCCCACAGCGAGGCGCGCCAGTTGGCGTCCGACGGGCCCATGGACAGGTTGGCGTTGACCAGCCAGTAGCTGGGCAGCACCGAGGTCGAGGCGGCGTTGTAGATCGCGTCGCGGTAGTTGTAGTTGGTCTCTGCGCGCCAGCTGAAGCCGACCATCTGCCAGTCATAGGCGACCGAGCCGCCATAGTTCAGCTCCGGGAACTGCAGGGGTTCGCCCGAGCGGTCGTTGGAGATGATGACGTCCCAGGGGCCGTTGACCGGGTTGGCGGCATTGGTGGCGGCGGCGTCGATGGCGAAATACTCGCTGTACTTGCCCTTCTTGTAGCCGAGGTTCTGGCTGATGGTCAGGCCCTTGACCGGCATCCAGGTCGCCTCGATCTCGGCCCCGTAGATTTCCGACTTCGGCACGTTGGTGATCTTGCCGAGTTGGCCGGTCTCGCGGCTGTATTCGTTGCCTTGGATCTGCTGGTCTTCGTAGTCGTAGAAGAACGCCGCGCCGTTGACCCGCAGGGTGTTGTCGAACAGGTCCGACTTGATCCCGGCCTCGTAGGCGATGACGACTTCCGGCCTGAACGGGGTCTGCGACTGGCCGTTGTAGGTGGTGAAGCCGCCCGACTTCACGCCCCGCGCGACGCTGGCATAGAACAGGGCGTTTTCGGCCAGGTCATATTCCAGGCCAAAGCGGCCGGTCCATTCCGAAAGGGAGGTCTCATAGGTCGTCGCCGGCCCGGCCGCGACGTTGATGCGGCGCGTGCCGGTGGTCGTCAGGCTGCGGTCTTCGTTCTCGTAGCGCAGACCGGCGATCAGGCTGAGGCGATCGGTCAGGGCGAAGCTGTTGTGGGTGAAGATCCCGATGGCTTCGACCGACTGGTCATAGGGCGTGTGGATCAGGTTGCGGTTGGCGCCGCGGAACTCGGTGTAGAAGCCGCCGTCGATGCTTTCGTCGGCATAGTGGCCGCCGACCATCCAGTTCAGCCGGCCGACCTCGTTCGACAGGCGCACTTCCTGCGAGAAGGCCTTGATGTCGTTGTAGAAGTAGACGTCCGACTCCGCCGCCGAGGTGCCGTCCCAGTCGTTGTACTCCGAGCGGCTGAAGGTCTGGTAGGCGGTGATGGTGTTCAAGGTCGCCCAGCCCAGGTCGGCGCGGACGCGGGCGCTGATGTCAAGGCCTTCGTTGTCGCGGCCGGGCTTGGAGCCCAGGGCGCGACCCGAGACGGCGGCCATGGCTTGGGAGAGCTTCCAGCCGGTGATGCGGCGCGCCGTGTCGGTGGGATAGGTCACGCTGCCGTCGAAGACGGGATAGGGCGCGCGCAGGCGGAAGCCCAGGCCGTCCGACTTGTCGACCTGGTAGGTGGCGGACAGATCGACGGTGGCGTTCTCGGAGGCGTCCCAGGTCAGGCGGCCGCGCACGGCGGTCTTGTCGCGATCGCCCAGTTCCTCGCCGGTGTCGCGGTTGTACTGCCAGGCGCCGCCCTGTTCGGTGACGGCGGCCAGGCGACCCCGCAGGCCCGGCGCGATCTGGCCGGAGACATAGCCTTCGATCATGTAGCGGTCGTACGAGCCGTACTCGGCGGTGAAGCCCGCGCGCCGCTCGGCGGTCGGGGCGTTGGTGATGATGTTCACCGCGCCGCCGGTGGTGTTGCGGCCGTAGAGCGTGCCTTGCGGGCCGCGCAGCACTTCCATGCGGGCGATGTCGAACATCGCGCCCTGGGTGGTGATCGTGTAGGGGTGGGCGACTTCATCGACGTAGATGCCGACGGTCGAGGCGTTGTTGCTGGAGTATTCGCGCGTGCCGATGCCGCGAATGCGGAAGCTGGGCTGGCCGCTGCCGAACTGGCTGTCGACCTCCATGTTCGGGACGACGTTCTCGATGTCGTTGACGACGCTGACGCCCTTCTCGGCAAGGTCCTTGCCGCTGATCACGGTCAGGGCGACGCCCACGTCCTGGCTGGACTGCTCGCGACGCTGAGCGGTGACGACGATGTCGTCGAGCACGGTGGGCTCGTGCGTGGGGCGGGTTTCCGCGGCCGCCGCGGACTGAGCAATGGCGAAGGCCAGGATGGCGCAGGATGCGCCAGTGAAGAGACGTTGCATGGGTCGATCCATCGGGCCGACGCGCGAACCCCTCAAGGGCGCCGGCTGGGGTTCAAGACGGCGTTGCCGAGCGGGCGAGGGCGCAGAGCGCAAGCGCCGCCGTGAGCCGGGGGGATCACTCCGGACGGTCGCTTGCTGTTGTCAAAAATAACAACCGCTCGACAACGCCGGCCCGTGTAGTCCGTGGCTGCAATAGTTTCGTGACGGAAATGCTCGATTTTTGCGCGAATGACGATCGAGCGACGTTCTTTGAAATAACGAATGCTCGACTCAGCGCAGGTGCATCGCGACAAGCCGGTGGGCGGCCTCGACCATCTGGCGGGACGTCGGCTTTTCCCCCAGGGTGGAATCGATCAGGGCCCGGCCCTTGATCCACAGCGCGAACCGCGTGGCGGCCCGGCGGCTCAGCGCGAACTGCGGCGGCCAGACTGCGGCGCGCCCGACGTAGGTGCCGCCGCCCTCCGGTCCTCTGAGGATCATCGCCAAGGTCTGCAGTTGCGGATCGCGGCGCGCCTCCAGGCAGATGTGGGCGATGAGGCGGGCATAGCGCACATAGAAGCCTTCACCGGGGAGGGCGCTGGCGCGTGCGGTGTTAGCCATCAACGCACTCCAGCCTTCCAGGGTCGGCGAGGCCGATACGGCGGGGCGGCGATAGTCCAGTTGCTGGGGCATGTCCCGGAAGACGCAGCGCCAGATGGCGTCGATCTGAAACCGACGCATGTCGCTCCAGTGATAGGCGATGGTCGAGGTCGACACGCCCGCGGCCTGGCAAACGGACCTGTTGGTGACTGCGGGCAGGCCGCCGAGCAGAATCTGGTCGGCGGCGATATCGAGGAGTTTCAATCGGATCACGCCGTTGGGTCCGTCGCCGTTCGGCGCCTCGGGTATGGTCATTCGCGCCACATAGGCCTCGGTGGTGGTGGCCGGAGCATCCTCCAGTCCGAAGGCCCGATCGACCAGTCCCGCCAGGCCTTCGGCGGCGATGGCTTCGTAGTCGGCCCGGTCGGCCAGGGCGCCGGCGTAGAATTGCTCGATGACCAGATAGGTCGTGACGACCTCCGCCATCGGCTGCAACTTGGGATCGCGGGAGAGAAAACCCTTCCAGGCCGCCAGGCGCATGGCCTCCCACGCGCGCAGTGTCGAAACCAGATCCTGGTCGGCGTCGACCACGAGCTCTTCCCAGATGCGCACGAACGACGCCGACAGCGCGGCCCGGCGGCGCAGATAGCGACCCAGGATCGCCAGCAGGGCGTCTCGGCTGGGCTCCAGTTCGCCCAACTCGCCGAAGAAGCGCTCGTGAAAGGCCCTGTCCTGTTCCAGGGCGCTCGTGGAAAGGGCTGTGATCAGGCCCCCGCGCGAGCCGAACAGGTTGACGATGACGGTGGTGCTCTTGCCCAGCGCCTGGGCGAGGTCCCGGAGCGTCAGGCCTCTCAAGCCGACCCGGGCGACGATGGCGGCGGCGGCCTCGAGGACGCGTCCGGCGTCGATGGATCGGGGCGAAACGACAGGTTCGGATCTAGGCGCCATGCGCCTTTCTTGATGTCAGGGTTTGGTCGATGTCGAGAGGCAATGGCCTTCTGATCGCCGGGGCGGGTCCAAAGACTTCAGGGCTCACCCTCCAAAGATGAAGTCAGCCCTGTAGTAGCCAGCAGCCGGATCGAGGAGGTTCACGGCGTACGGCGCCGAACCGTCGGCCAGGTCGGTAAGCCAGGCGTCGTTCGAGCGCGCGATAACGCCCAGGTTCTCGGTCGCCGCCGCGGCCAGCAGGAAACCGACCATCGCCGCCTTCGTGCCGACGCCCTCCGCCGGGTCGCCGCTGAAGCTGGCGAGGAACGCGATGCGGCCTTCCAGCAGTTGGGAAACCTTGGCGTCGTTCGGCACGCTGCCGAAGATGACACCGTAGGCCTTCCGGGTGGCCTCGAACAGGGTCAGCGACCCGTACTCGGTGGCGAAGCTGTCCTTGGCCTCGCCGTTGCGGCCCAGGTTCATGGCGAAGTTGATGTAGCGGTTGACGGTGTTGAACTTGGCATAGGCCTCGCTGTTGAGGTTGGCGCCGTTGGGGCCGGTCGGCGAGACCAGGAAGTCGAAGCCCCGTGCGCTCGGGACCTTGCCGGTGAAGAACTGGTAGCTCATCGACGCGACGGAGGTGGTGGCGTCGGCCGCCTTGACCAGTTCGGCGATCGCTTGCGCATCCGTCAGTCCGCCGGCGACCTTGAGCATCAGATCGCTGGCGATGGCGCCCTGCGAGGCCTGGGTGCTCGCGCTCCGGAGGATAGACGCGAAGGCCGTCTCGATGGCGGCCGAGAAGCTGACGGAGAGCGCGACAGACTTGTCGGAGAAGCGCAGGATTTCGACATTGTTGAGCTGGTCCGCGCCATCGGGCGAGCCGGGCCGCAGGTCGCGAACCGTCCAGGAACCGTCGGCGGCCTTGGTCCAGCTGTAGTCCGCCGCGACCCCTGAATAGATCGCCGTGTCGACGCCATCGCCGCCGTCGATGAAGTCATTGCCAGCCCCACCTGTGATGAGATCGGCGCCGCCGTGGCCGAACGCCTTTTCCGCCCCCTCGCGCAGCACGATGGTGTCCGCCGCGGCCGAGCCCTCCACGGAGGCGTTCTTGGCGAAGCCCAGCAGCCCCGTGGCGCGGCCTACAGCCAGATAGTGCTCCAGACCGCTGGCGTAGGTCTTGGCCTGCACCGCTGCGGCCGCCGACGTATGCTCGGTCAGATAATAGGCCTCGTTGAAGCCGGACGCGCCCTGCAGCGCCGGATTGACGCCGCCGGGGCCGGTCGAGAGGGCGACCTTGGGCGTGACGTTGAAGAAGTACTGCTCGTAGGCGGATGTGGAGAGCCAGACGTTTTCGGACGTGACAAAGCCCAGCTTCTTGTCCGGCGTCATATAGGGAAAGAAGGTGTGGGATATGCCCTGGAATGAGTTTCGGCCGATGCCCATGCCGACCAGCAGGGCGTTGGCGGCCTCGGTCAGGGCGCTGAACTGGCTCCACAGGGCAGAGACGAACTTGCCGTTTCCGGTGTTGATGAACACCTCGTTCGAGGCGCTGTTGGGGCGGACGCCGCCGGTGATGTAGTCGGGTTCCGCGGTGGAGATCAGATCCAGGAAGCCATCGCCGTTCACGTCCGCCAGGATGGAGTCGTGGGACGGCTCCTGCTTGCCCAGATAGGCGTTGTAGAAGACCTGATCGGTGACGTCGGTGAACTTCAGCCCCCCGTCGTTCCTCAGCACCTGGGTGACGGAGTAGTCCTGTCCGCCATCGACGTCGCCCTGGTTCCAGACCATCGAGTTGATGAGAATGTCCATCAGGCCGTCGTTGTTGTAGTCGAACGGCATGACCTGGATGTCGTGCGACAGTTCGCTGGCGCTGAAAGCGGCGCCCGCATAGGTGCTGTCGCGCACGAAGTAGGGCAGGGGCAGCTTCGTCAGCTTGCCGTAGGCGCTCGCGGCCTCGAACTGGATGTCGGAAATCACATAGCTGTCGCCCCGCCGATGGTCCTGACGCGTGTTCAGGTCGACAACCACGACATCGGTCTTGCCGTCCCCGTCGAAGTCGGCGAAGGCGCTGGCCGAGCCGCCGCCCCAGTTCCCGGCTTGCCAGGCGTCGGATTTCTCAAGGTCGGCGATCGAGCGATCGAACACCAGAGGATACGATTTGAAGCCGCCCTGGCCGTCGTTCATCTCGAGCAGGAGCACCGACTTGGAGCCGGACGCCTGGTACCAGCTGCCGTTGGCGCCAGTGGCGAAGATCGCGGGGAACGCGCCTTCGGAATAGTAGGCCGACAGCACGGCGTCGATCTTGCCGTCACCGTCGAAGTCGCCGACATGGCCCTCGTGCGCCGTGACCAGGAACGCGCTCTGTTTGGCGGTGAAGCCTGACGCCGTCCAGGTGAACAGCGTGGTCTGCGTGACCGTGAACGGGCTTTCGTTGTGCCCGGCGATGAACAGGTCGTTGCGGCCGTCGCCGTTGAAATCCGCGATCCGCAGCATCGCCGTGCCGGGATAGCTGCTCACGCCCAGCAGCGCGGCGCTGTCGACGATCTTCGTGCCTGTCGGTGACGTGGAGATCACCGTGATCGGCACGGCCGGCGGCTTTCCAGGCGCGTTCCAGCCGCGGTACGACCAGCCGGACAGAACGATCTCGGGCCAGCCGTCGCCGGTCAGGTCGCCATAGGTGCTGAAGAGAAGATTGGCCACGGTCGCGCCAGAGGGATCCATGCCCTGCCGCGCGACCTTGCCGATGAAGGCGACGTTGAATGCGCTGCTCGACCACGCTGCGGTGGTGGGGAGCGGGTTCAGCGTGATCGGCGTCGGACCGGGCATAAGCGTTCTCAACTGTTGGGCGCAGCTGTGGAGACGCGGCGGTTCGCGGCCAGCGCGCGTTACGCCTTTGATCGACGGTATCGGCCAATGGATGCGGCCCCATCCCCATTTGAGGGGGCTGGAGCATCAGGGCGCCGGATGCGCTCCTTGGCCTGACACGGTCTAGGTCGGCAGGGGGCCGTCGTAGCTGGCGCGCGCGGTGCGGCCGATCATCGGCTCGGCCATGGCTTCCTGGGCGTGGGCGATCCAGCCGATGGCGCGGCCGATCGTGCCCAGGGCCAATTCGTTGCCGGACAAGCCCAGCCGATGGCCCAGGAAGGCCAGCAGCACGATGACGCCCGGTTCTCGCGCGGTAAGGTCCGTCACGACATGGACCGCGGCCTCGAGCTTTCGAAACAGCGGGTCGTCGGCCAAGGCCGCGCGGCAGGCCGACAGCAGCGCCTGAGCGCGTCGGTCGCCGCCCATGTGCATTGGCAGGGTCTCGAAGCCCGCCAGGTCCTCGCCGGCGCGGAAACGCGAGATGATCGGCTGGGCCGGATCAGCGGCGTTGAGGATCTCCAGCACCAGGCGACGCACGGCCTCGTAGCGCTGGATCTTGGCCTTCTGGCCGGTGGCGGCGACCAGGCCGACCAGCACTGCCGCATAGGGGGTCAGGCCGGTGCTGGCCGCTGCCCGCACGGCATGGGTGGTGGCGGCGAACTCGTGGTCGGCGATCAGGATCAGGGCGCGCCGGATCAGATCCGAAAAGGCCATGTCGGCGCCCAGGACGCCGGCGATCGCAAGATGCAGCGGTGCGGCGGACGGGGCATCGGCGCCCAGGATCAGCGCCGTCAGCCAGCGCAGGGCGTCCGCGCCGGAGGCGGCAAAGCCGGCGGGGGAAAGGTCGAACGCCCGGGGATTGGCGCGCTCGATCAGCGGCAGCAGCGACATCGCCCGGTCCAGCGTCGGCGCGTCGTTCAGGGCCACGAGAATCGCTGGCAGCATAGGCGGCGCATGTGGCAAGCGGTCAGTGAAGATCTGGTCCGCCGGGACCTGCCAGAGCAAGGCGGCGACCTCCTCGACGCTCGAGCGCTCGGCCAGTTCGACGACGTCCTGGCCGCGATAATAGGTTCCGGTGGCGGTCAGCAGGGTGATGCGCGTGGACGGCGCGGGCGGTTCGGTCCCCTGCGGTTCGAAGGTCGTCAGCAGCGCCTGGATGTCGGCCCGCCAGTACCGCCTGCGGCGCGTGCCAGGCACGGCGAATGACCGCAATCCCTTGCGGCTGACATAGGAGTAGAGCGTCGGAACCGAGATGCCCAGCGCCTCGGCCGCCTCCGGCGCGTCCATGTAGAGATCATCGCTCATGCGCCTTTTTCCAAACATCGACGCAATTCGTCAAGATTGACGAACATTGATGCGCCGTGTGTCCTTGCGCTCAAGACGGCCGCAGAGCCGCATCAGAGGGAAAGGAAACAGCCATGAAGAAGGCGATCATCGCCGCGGCGCCGCTGGGCGTCGTACTGGCCGCGACGGCCTCGGCCGCCATTGCGCAGGTTTCGGCCGCGCCGCAGCCAGCCGCCACGATCGACGAGGTCGTCGTCACGGCCCAGCGTCGGGCCGAGAATGTCCAGGACGTGCCGATCACCATGAACGTCTTCGGCGCCAAGCAGATCGAGCAGGCGCGCATCACCGAGGTGGGCGAGGTCGCCAACCGGACGGTCGGCTTGAACTTCGACGCCTTCCCGACCAGCCAGCCGCGCCCCGCGATCCGCGGCATCGGCTCGTCCGACCGGGGCGCGGCGGGCGATCCCTCGACGGCGGTGTTCATCGACGAGGTCTATATGGGCCGGCCGGCGGCGGTGGCCTTCGACGCCTTCGACGTCGAGCGCATCGAGGTGCTGAAGGGGCCGCAGGGCACGCTGTGGGGCAAGAACGTCGTCGGCGGCGCGCTGCACGTCGTCAGCCGTCGGCCCAGCCTGGCCGGTTTCGACGCCAGCGTCGCCGCGACCTTGGGCAACTACGATCGGCGCGAACTGGCGGCCTACGCCAACCTGCCGCTGGGCGAGACGGTGGCTTTGCGGATCAGCGCCAGCACCCGTCAGCACGACGGCTTCGTGCGCAATCTCAACCTCAACAACCGCGTACAGGACGACGACACCCAGAGCCTGCGCGCCCAACTGCTGTTCAAGCCGAACGACCGGCTGACGGCCCTGATCGCCGCCGACGGCACGCGCAACCGCGCCACCCTGCCGGCGCGCCACACGATCGGCGTCGACCCGGCCAGTTCCAGCGCGGCGGTCTGGCGCGGAGCCGTCGATCGCGATCCCGGCGTCACGCGCATGGACATCAATGGCGACGACCATCGCGACACCTACGGCGTGCGCCTCAATCTCGACTACGATTTCGGCAAGGCGATCCTGTCCTATGTCGGCAGCTATCGCTGGCTGGACTACGACTCTTTCGGGGATGGGGACGGGGGCAATCCGACCACCAACCGCATCAACATCCGAGGCGGCCAATACGAGGAGACCGAGTTCTGGAGCCAGGAACTGCGGCTGACGGCGGCGCCGGGCGGCCCGCTATCCTGGGTGACGGGGCTCTATCTCTACCGCGCCGACACCAGCCGCACCGACCTGCTGGTGCTGGACAGCCCGCCAGCGCCGTCGAACACCTTCCTGGCCCGCGATCAGTACGACCAGAACAACGTCACCGACAGCGCCGCGGCCTTCGCCGACGTCACCTATGCGCTGACCGATCGCCTGAAGGTCTTCGGCGGCCTGCGCTATTCGCGCGACAAGAAGGACTACGGCGTCTCGACCCAGGCCAGCACGGCGCTGGTCCGCGCGGCCAGTCGCTACGCCATCCGGGCGTCCGACTCCTGGAACCAGCTGACCTGGCGCCTGGGCGCCAACTACGAACTGTCTGACGACGCCATGGCCTATGGCTCGATCTCGACGGGCTTCAAGAGCGGCGGCTACCAGGACACGCCCTCGACGCCGACCTCGGCGGCCACGCCGTTCGACGCCGAGATCGCCACGTCCTACGAGATCGGCCTGAAGACCCAGCTGTTCGGGCGCACCCTGCTGTTCAATCCCAGCCTGTTCTGGATCGACTATGACGACCTGCAGGTTCGTCGGACGGTGGGCTTCGACACCTTCACGACCAATGCCGGCTCGGCGCGGATTCGCGGGGCTGAGATCACCACACAGTGGACGCCGGGCGGCGGCTTCTCGCTGGGCGCGGCCTACGCCTTCACCGATGCGCGGTTCGTCGATCTGGTCACGGGCGGGGCGGACCTCTCGGGCAATCGCCTGAACCGCAACCCACGCCACAAGATCTCCCTGTCGCCGGCCTATGAGCGGGCTCTGGCGTCGGGCGGCGCCGTGTTCGGGGCGGTGGACGTCAACTACGAGAGCTTCATCTTCGACGACATCGACAACAACCGCATCAATGTCCGCCCGGCGCGGACCCTGGTCGACGCCCGGCTGGGCTATCGCAGCCCGGACGGACGCTGGGAGGCGGTGGTGTGGGGCAAGAACCTGACCGACGAGGTGACGATCACCCACCAGTACATCCTGGCGGGCGGCCAGTTCGCCTATTTCGGTCCGCCCAAGACCTACGGCGCGACCCTGCGCTGGCGCTACTGAGGGGGCGGCCGTGAGTTCCTCGCTTCTCGCCTTCGCCGGGTTCGCGATGGTCGCCGTGTTCATGACGCTGATCATGACCCGGCGACTGTCGGCGGTGGCCGCGCTGATCCTGGTGCCGGTCGTGGTCGCGGGGCTTTGCGGCTTCGCCCCCGCGATCGGCCAGATGATCGTCAAGGGCCTGGTCAAGCTGGCCCCGACCGCCGCGGTGCTGCTGTTCGCGGTCTTCTATTTCGGCGTGATGATCGACGCGGGCCTGTTTCGGCCGCTGGTCGACCGGGTGCTGACCATGGTCGGTGGCGATCCGCGCAAGGTCGCCCTGGGCACCGCGGCGGTGGCGGCGATCGTCTCGCTGGACGGCGATGGGGCCACGACCGCCATGGTGACGATCACGGCCTTCCTGCCGATCTACAGCCAGTTGGGCATGAACCCGCTGATCCTGGCCGCGCTGCTGGGCTCGTCCAACGCCATCATCAACATGGTGCCGTGGGGCGGACCCCTGGCGCGGCTGGCGGCGGTGCTGCAGGTCGATCCCAATGCGATCTTCCTGCCGCTGATCCCAGTCATGGCGGTCGGACTGCTGGGCGTCGCGGCCCTGGCCTGGCATCTGGGCGGCGTCGAGCGTCGGCGGTTGGGCGTGCAGGAGTTGACCCCCGACGCCTGGCGCGTCGATCCCGCCCAGGCCGCGCTGGCGCGACCCAAGCTGTGGTGGCTGAACCTGGGGCTGACGATCGTCGTGCTGCTGGCCGCGATCCTGCGCCTGGCGCCGCTGCCGGTGGTGTTCATGATCGGCTTCGCGGTCGCCCTGACGCTGAACTATCCGCGGCTCGACGATCAGCGCGCGCGTCTTGCGGCGCACGCACCGGCGGTGATGGGCATCGTCGTTCTGGTGTTCGCGGCCGCGACCTTTACCGGCGTCCTCGAAGGGACCGGCATGGTCGCCGAGATGGGCAAGGCGTTCCTGGCCGTGCTGCCGCCGGCTTGGGGACCGCATCTGGCGGTGGTCACCGCCTTCGCCAGCGGCCCGATGACCTTCTTCCTGTCCAACGACGCGTTCTTCTTCGGCATCGTTCCGATCATCGCCGAGATGGGCCAAGCCTATGGCATCGCGCCCGAGGCCATCGCCCGCGCGGCCATGCTGGGCCAGACGGTCCATGTGCTGAGCCCCTTGGTGGCGGCGGTCTATCTGGTCGCCGGCCTGCTCAATGTCGATGTCGGCGCCATGCAGCGGTTCGGCCTGAAGTGGGCGCTGGCGTTGATGACCCTGATGATCCTGGCGGCCGTAGTTTTCGGCGCCGTTCCCCTGTCCGGAAAACCGATCGCCGCCCCGACCGCCGAGGCGCCGGCGGCCCCAGTTCTCGCGCGGAGCGCATCATGACCGATTTCGAAGACACCCTTGTCGTCGTTCCCGTCGGCGCCCTGGGCGCCGGCATCGACCCCGAGCATGTAGAGGCGGGCCTGGCCCAAGGCGCGCACGCCATCGCGCTGGACGCCGGCTCGACCGACAGCGGCCCGTCCTGCCTGGCCACGGGCATTTCCAAGTATAGCCGCGAGGCCGTGAAGTCGGACCTGCGGGTGCTGATGGCCGCGCGCGCCCAGTACGGCGTGCCGCTGCTGATCGGCACCTGCGGCACGGCCGGCGGCGACGCCGGTGTGGCCTGGACGCTGGACATCGCTCGGGAGGTCGCCAGCGAACTGGGGCAGAGCCCGAAGATCGCGACCCTGCACTCGGAGCTGACCCGCGAACAGCTGCTGGCCAGGCTGGAGGCCGGCCAGATATCGCCCCTCGCGCCGCTGGGACCGCTGGACGCCGCCACGGTCGAGCGCTGCGAGCACATCGTGGCCCTGATGGGACCGGAGCCCTACATCGCCGCCCTGCAGGACGGGGCCGACATCGTCCTGGGCGGGCGGACCACCGACACCGCCGTGATCGCCGCCGTGCCGCTGATGCGCGGGGCAGGGGCGGGGGCGGCCTGGCACGCGGGCAAGATCTCCGAATGCGGCGGTCTCTGCACGGTCGATCCCACCGACGGCGGCGTCCTGATCAAGGTCGGGCGGGAGGCGTTCGAGGTCTGGCCGCTCAGCGCCCAGAACCGCTGCGACGTCTACAGCGTCTCCTCGCACATGCTGTACGAGAACAGCGACCCCTTCATCCTGACCGAACCCGGCGGCGTGCTGGACGTGACCCAGGCGCAGTATGCGCCGATCGGGGAGCGGGGCGTGCGGGTGACGGGGTCCCAGTTCCTGCCCCGGCCCTACACCATGAAGCTGGAAGGGGCGGCGCTCGGGCCGTTCCAGACCCTGATGTGGGTCGGCATCGCCGATCCCGCCGTGCTGGCGGTGGTCGACGGGTTCGTCGCGACCCTGCACGCAGCCCTGGTCGAGCGCGTGCGCAAGGTCATGGGCTTGGCGCCGGAAACCTTCGACATCTCGCTGCGCCCCTATGGCTGGAACGCGGTGTCGGGCCTGCCGACCGCCGAGGGAACCGCGCCGCCCCGCGAGATCGGCCTGATGTTCGTCGCCACGGCCGAGACCCAGGATCTGGCCACACGCATCGCCCGAACCTGCAATCCCTACTTCTTCCATTTCCCGGTCCGTCGCGGGAAGGAGCTCCCCAGCTACGGCTTCCCGTTCTCGCCGGCCGAGGTCGAGCGCGGCCGCGCCTACGACTTCGTCCTCAACCACGTCGTGGCGACACAGGATGGGCTGGAACTGGTCCGCCGCGACATGATCGACAGCAAGACCCCGGAGATCGCCTGATGGCCCAGCTGAAAGACGTCGCTCGCTATGTGCGCTCCAAGGCGGCGGGGCCGTTCTGGATCACTGTCGACATCTTCTTTCCCTCGCGTGAGGTCTTCGACAGCAGCAAGGACGCGCCAGAGCTTGCCACGACGGCCATCGAGCGGGCGTTGCGGCTGGAGCCCGGCTCCGCCAAGCGCGTCGATGTTCCCGACTTGGCGGTGATCAAGTACGCCTATCCGCGACGCCACGCCCAAGGCGGCGCGTTCGAGCGCGACATGCACGGCGGCCAGCAATTCGTGCCGTTGCTGGAGTTGGAGATCTAAGCCGCTTGTCTTCACGCGCCGCTTGCGAATTTCAGAAGCTGTATCGAACACCAACCCGGACGGTTCGAGGCTCGACGACGCGGCTGAGCCGTCCTTCTACGGGGGCGGCATCGAAGGCGGGAATGTAGGACTCGTAGAGATAGGTGATGTCCTTGTCGCGGCTGTTGAGGACGTTCAGAACCTCCGCATAGACCTGATGTCCGCGGGCCTTGAACGCGCCGCGCAGGTTGACGACGTTGCTGCCGGAGTCGCGGACCGAATTGTCCTCGATGAGGGGGGAGGGGCCTAGGTGTCGCCAGCGAATGCTGGCTTCCCAACGATCGAGCACAGCCGAGACGCCCAGTTGGCCGGCGTTCTCGAAGGCGTTGGGAATGTAGTCGCCGTTGACGTAGCGGGCGTGGCTGGCCGTCCAGCTGCCGTCGATCGCCAGCCAGGGCAGGGGGCGCCAGAAGCCGACCAGCTCATAACCGTGTCGCTTGCTGGCTTCCGACGGCTCGACCGCGTTGGAGTCGCCGACGAACCGCAACTCGCTGTCGACATGCAGCTTCCAGAGCGTGGCGGTCAGGGTCGCTTCGCCCAGGCGCAGACGAGCCCCGACTTCCGAGCCCGTGCCGCGCACCAGTGTCGGCACCGGGGTGTCGACATTGACCACGCCGCGAACGTCGTTGGAATGGAAGCCGCGTCCCCAGTTGGCGTAGAGCTCCAGGTCCTGGCCCACGCGATAGGCCGCGCCGACCTTGGGCGAGAGGATGGCGTCGTGGTCCTTGCCCTGGCCCAACAGGCGGGCGGCCGCGTCCTGGGCCTTCACATCGAAGGCGTAGTAATCGCCGCGCAGGCCGCCGGTCAGGCGCAGCGGAGCGATCGGTGTCCAGGTCGCCTCGCCGTGAAGGGCCGCCGAGCCCTCATTGACTTCATAGGCGCCCAGCGAGGCCACGAACCTTCCGGCGTCGGTGTGGTTGACGCCGACATTGCCGATCGTGTCGTAGCGGGCCTCGCCACCCACGGTGGCGGTGAATGTGTCGCTGAGCCGCCAGTCGCGCTGGGCGCGGCCGCCGAAGACCCAGCGTCGGTCGAACTGGGTGATCTGGGCGCTGGAGCCGTCGGCATTGGCGTAGGTCGGGTTCGACGACATCGTCCAGTCGTAGAACTGGGCGTAGGCGTTGCCGCGCCATTGCTCACCCTGAAGCTGGGCGTTGAGGATGAGGCGGGTCGTCTCGCCCCGCGCGCTCGGGTCCGGCGAACAGAAGGCGTCGGGGCAGAGCGCCGAACCGATGATCCGCTCGGGGATCTGTTCGGTAGGCCGCCAGGTCCCGCGATAGGCGTGGGCCGAGATCGCCAGGTCGCCGAGGGCGGTCTTCTGCTCGTACTTGGCGAAGGCCGAGGCGTGCCGCAGCTTTTCGGGCTCGCGCCACGGGCCGTCATAGGTCTTCAGCTGTCCCACCAGGCTCAACCGGCCCTCGCCGACATCAAGGGCGCCGCCGGCGGCCAGGCGGCGCGCGCCATACGATCCGACCTCGGCCGAAATCCACGGGCGGGGAATGTCGCTCAGGGTGGTCATGTAGGCCGCGCCGGCCAGGGCGAAGTCGCCGCCGTCGGCGCGGTAGGGGCCTTTGCGGAAGTCCTCGCGCTCGACGATCTCTGGGATCAGGCCGTTGACATCGAGATAGCCGTGGCCGTGCCCGTGGGTGCGCAGGTTCATCTGCACGCCGTCGACATAGGTCGTGAAGTCCGAGCCGTGATCCAGGTTGAAGCCACGAAGGAAATACTGGTTGGCCTTGCCGCTGCCCGAGTGCTGGGCCGCGACCATGCCTGGCACGGCCTCCAGCAGTTCGGCCACCCGCAGCAGCGGTCGGACCAGAAGGTCGCCGCCGCCGATCGAGCCTTCGCTGGCCGCCAGGGCGACGCCGATCTTGTTCTCGCCGCGTCCGAACACGGTGACGGCCTCGACTTCGGGGCCGGGTTCGGTTTCCGCGCCCAGCGCCGTCGCCGGCGCCAGGGCCACAAGCAGAAGGGCCATGGCGCGGGTTCGTGTCAGGCGTGGTTTCATCGTCGTTCCCCAGGTCTTCATCGGCCGGTTCGAACGCGGGCGCGCCGTTAAGAACGGTTACGGTAACCGTTATCGTTAGCGCCTTATCGGGTCATGAGGCGCTTTTGGCGGGGGTTCAGCGGACCTCGACCGGCATGGCCTCGGGCTCTGCAGCCTCGCCAATGCCGAGACCAGAATTTCTGAAACCGCATAACTCTACAATTTAAGTAGGAATTTAGCGTGACGGTTTTGTGACGATCTCGGTTCGGCCGGGAGCGCGCAGGTGGCCGCATGGATCATTTCATAGTTAGAGACTGGGGGTTTCGGTGCGCAGATCAGGTAAATTCGCCGCGGTGTCTTCTTTGGCGCTGGTTTGGGCGGCCGGCGGGGCCATGGCCGAAGAGCAGGCCAACGCCCTGGACCAGGTTGTGGTCACGGCCCAGCGGCGGGCCGAGGCGGCCAACACCGTTGGCCTGGCGCTCAGCGTCGTCAGCGGGACGCAGCTGCAGGAAAAGAACATCAACATCGTGAACGACCTGGAGACGGCGATCCCCAACCTGGAGGTCGACAGCCAGTTCGGCGGCGGCCAGCCGCAATTCCGCATCCGCGGGATCGGCGCGCGCGAATACTCCAGCAACAACGCCTCGACCGTCGGCGTCTATGTCGACGAGGTTTCCCACCCCTACACCGTGACGACGCAGGGCAGCCTGTTCGACGTCGAGCGGATCGAGGTGCTGCGCGGCCCCCAGGGCACGCTCTATGGCCGCAACACCACCGGCGGGGCGGTCAACATCATCACCCGCGCGCCGACGCGCGAGCTCCATGCCGGGGCCAGCGCCGAGTACGGCTCCTATGACCGCTATCAGCTGGAAGGGTTCGTGTCGGGGCCGCTTTCGGACACCGTGCGGGCGCGTCTGGCGGCGACGACGGAGCAGGGCGGGGCCTGGCAGTACAATCGCGACACGGGCGAAAAGCTGGGTGACGCCAATCGCACCGCCGTCCGCGGCCGCCTGACCTGGGACGTGTCCGAGAAGACCACTCTGGACCTGGCGGCGACCTATACCCGCGACAAGTCCGATGGCCTGGGCTTTCGCCTGCTGACGCCCTATGCCGCGGTCGGCGGTCCGACCTATCCGGCCGATACGGCCTGGCGCATCACGGGCTGGCGGATCTCGCCGGTGCTGGCCGCCGTCGCCGGCGTCGGCACGGACGCCAAGCCGTTCCGCAACAACGAGGGTGTCGACCTCAACGCCCGGTTCACGGTGGATCTCGGCTTCGCCGACCTGACCTCGCTGACCGCGCGTCAGAGCTTCAGCCGCAAGGAGTACAACGACTGGGACTCGACCCGCTATTACGAGTCCGACGTCTACTTCTACAACGACATCGACGTCTTCTCGCAGGAGCTGCGCCTGACCTCGAAGGGCGACGGGCCGTTCACCTGGCTGGTCGGCGCGCACTATGCCGACGAGGCCAATGACGGCGGCTTCTATACGCAGTTCCGGTCGGTCGCGAATCTGGTCAACACCGCCTACCAGCAGGACGTCGAGGCGTTCGGCCTGTTCTCCAACTTCAAGTACGCGCTGACGGATCGCTTCAGCCTGATCGGCGGCCTGCGCTACGAGGACGAGGATCGCACGCTGAAGAGTTCGGGTACGACCCAGGCGGGGCAGACCGTTCCGGCGCTGCAGACCTACAAGACCGGCCTGTCGGAAGTCTCCGGCCGCTTCGGCGCCGAGTACAAGCTGGCGCCGGATGTCCTGACCTACGCCAACGTCTCGCGCGGGGTGAAGTCGGGCGGCTTCACCACCTACAACACCACCTCGGCCACGCCGTTCAGGCCCGAGATCGTCTGGGCCTACGAGGCTGGCGTGCGTTCGGAACTGTTCGAGCGCCGGGTCCGCCTGAACGCCGCGGCCTTCTACTACGACTATCGCGACCAGCAGGTGCAAGGGCTGGAGTACGACACCATCACCGGGCGCCTGGGCAAGATCACCAACGCGCCCAAGTCGCACATCTACGGCGCCGAGGCCGAGTTGGCGCTCGTGCTGGGCCACGGCGTGCAGCTGACCCAGTTCGGCAGCTACAAGAAGGGCGAGTACGACGAGTACTTCGCCATCGACGGCACGGCGACCGATGCGGCCAATCCAGTCAACGGTCCCTGGACGCGGATCATCGCCAACGACCTGTCCAACCAGCGTCTGGGCTTCCCGACCTGGTCCTACGGTGGCTCGCTGTCCTACGATACCGAGCTGGGCGATTGGGCGGTGCGGGCCGAGACCAACTACGCCTACCGCAGCAGCCTCTATTCGGTGACGACCACCTCGGTCATTCCGGGCTATTGGGTGGCCAACGCCAATCTCTCGGCTGGACCTCGTGACGCCAACTGGCGGGTAGGTCTGTGGGTGCGCAATCTCTTCAATGAGTACTACGAAGAGACCCGAAACGGCTTCAACAGCTCGTCGCGCCGCACGACCTCGCCGCACCAGCCGCGGACGATCGGCGTGCGCATCAACCTGGAGATCTAGACCCATGAGGCAGGCAAAAGGGATCGCGATCCTGATCGGCGGCGCCCTGTGCGTCGCCAGCCTTGCCGGCGGCGCTTGCGCGCAGGAGGAGTTCTGGCGCGGCTTCGAGGATCATCCGGGCGGCTACGGCGCCAAGAGCGCGGCCCTGAACGCGGCGGCGTTCATCCCGCCGCCGCCCCTGCCGAGTTCGAGCCAAGGCAAGGCCGATCAGGAGGCTTTCGTCGCCTCACGCGCCTTGCAGGGCTCGCCGCGCTGGAGCCAGGCGGCGGCCGACAACGAGATCGAGACCCCCGAAGCGCCCTTCAAGGCGTTCGCCGACGCGCTTCAGGTCCGTGTCGATCCCAAGACGGCGCCGACCCTGACCCTGCTGCTGGGAAAGGTGTTGGGCGAGATTCAGCTGGCTCAGCACGAGCTGAAGACGACCACCTTCCGGCCGCGGCCCTTCGTCGAGACCCCGGCCCCGATCTGCATCGCGCCCGAGCCGTGGCTGGCCAAGAGCAGCTCCTATCCGTCCGGCCATTCGGCCACGGGATGGACCTGGGCTCTGGTTCTGGCCAGCCTCGCGCCGGATCGCCGCGAGGCGGTGCTCAAGCGCGGCCTGGACTATGGCGACAGCCGCGCGGTGTGCGGCGTCCACTTCCGTAGCGACGTGGAGGCCGGGCGTGTGCTGGGCGGGGCGGTGTTCGCCAGCCTGTCGGCGGATCCGGCGTTTCAGCGGGATCTCGCCATAGCGCGCGCCGAGCTGGCCAAGGTCCGCGGCGGATCCTAGGGCTAGGCCCAGTCGGCGCCCGCCAGCAGGTCCGCATAGTGCGCGCGGGCGACATCGGGGTGCGAGCGTAGCCGGCTCTTGAGCTGGTTGCGCCCGACCTCGCGGAAGATCGGGTTCAGGGGATCGACCGAAAGGCCGCGCTGGCTGGCCTTCAGCGCATCCGGCAAGGGGATGACCGGGATCGTCGCGTCCGGACGTGAGCCCAGGAAGAAGGCGATCGAAAACCGCTCGACGCCGGCGGGTGGGGCGACGACGTCGTGGATGGCGGCGCGAACGAAGCCATCGGTGGCCAGCTCCAGCAACTCGCCGGCGTTGATCACGAAGGTCCCAGGGGAGGGCGGCGCGGCGATCCAGGCGCCGTCACGACCCTGTACGCGCAGGCCGGCGACCTCGTCCTGCAGCAGCATGGTCACGAACCCGCCGTCCCGATGCGCGCCGACGCCCTGGTCGCTGGCGGCCGTCTCGCGGCCGGGATAGCGAATGATCTTGAGAAGCTGCGACGGGCTGGGCGCGAAGATGTCGGCGAAAGCGGTCGGCGGCTGCTCGAGGGCGACGGCGATCGCCTCCAGCAAGGCCACGCCCAGGCGCGTGACCTCCGCCTGGTAGGCCAGAAGCAGAGGCCTGAATTCGGGAAGGGCGTCCGGCCACTGGTTGGGTCCCTGCAGGCGTCGCCACGCCGGCATGTCCGGGGTCATCTGGACCGCTAGACCTTCGGTGTTGATGTCGAGTTGCTCGCGCCAGTCGGGCTGCCCGCGCGTGCGCTCCTGGCCCGCGGGGGTGTAACCGCGAAAGTGCGGCGACCTGATCATTTCGATCTTCAGCTTCTCGGCCGAGGGCAGGGCGAAGAACCGTTTGGCCGTGGCGGTGACCTCTGCGATCAGTCCAGGATCGACGCCATGGCCCGTGACATAGAAGAAGCCGTGGTCGTGCAGGACCTCGCGCAGCGCGGCGAGGAACGCCTGGCGCACAGGCGGCGGTCCCCGGAATTGCGAGAAATCCAGGGTCGGCAGCCGGGCGCAGGCGTCCGCAAGGCTCACTATTCGGCCGCCGCCCGCAGACCGCCGGATGCGGCCAACGCCTGGTCGAGATCGGCCAGGATGTCGTCGATATGCTCCAGGCCCACCGACAGTCGCACATAGCCGTCGGAGACGCCCGTGGCCTTCTGGTCCTCGGCGCTGAGCTGAGAGTGGGTGGTCGAGGCCGGATGGATGGCCAGGCTGCGCGCATCGCCGATATTAGCCACGTGATAGAACAGCGCCAGGCTGTCGATGAAGGCGCGCCCGGCCTCGCGGCCGCCGGCCAGTTCGAAGCCGACCGGGCCGCCGTATCCGCCCGAGAGATAACGATCGGCCCGCTCCCGGCGCAGGCCGTCCTGCGCCGACGGATGGATGACTCGCACGACCTCGGGGCGCTGGGCCAGGAAGTCGGCCACGGCCTGGGCGTTCTGAGAATGGCGAGCGATCCGCAGCGGCAGGGTCTCAAGACCTTGCAGGATCTGGAAGGCGTTGAATGGCGACAGCGCCGCGCCCAGGTCGCGCAGCAGCACCGTGCGGGCGCGCAGGATGTAGGCGATCGGGCCCAACGGCTTGGCCGCCTCACTCCAGACCGCGCCGTGATAGCTGGGGTCAGGGGTGTTCAACAGCGGCTGACGCTGCGGATGCGCGGCCCAGTCGAAATTGCCGCCGTCGATGATTACGCCGCCGATCGAGGTGCCGTGGCCGCCGATGTACTTGGTGGTCGAATAGACGACGATGGCCGCGCCGTGGTCGAACGGTCGCGCCAGCAAGGGCGCGGCGGTGTTGTCGACGATCAGCGGCACGCCCAGCCGGCGGCCGATCGCAGCGACCTCGGCGATCGGAAAGACCGTCAGCTTGGGATTGGGCAGGGTCTCGGCGTAGTAGGCGCGGGTGCGATCGTCGGTCGCGCGGGCGAAGGCTTCGGGGTCTTCGGGATCGACGAAACGGACCTCGATCCCTTGGTCACGCAAGGTGTTGGCGAAGAGGTTCCAGGTGCCGCCATAGAGGTCGGTCGAGCTGACGACGTTGTCGCCGGTCCGCGCCAGGTTCTGCAGGGCGAAGGCCGAAGCCGCCTGGCCTGAGGCCACCGCCAGGGCCGCCGCGCCGCCCTCCAGGGCGGCCAGGCGCTGCTCCAGGATGTCGATCGTCGGGTTACCGATGCGCGTGTAGATGTTGCCCAGCTGGCGCAGCGCGAACAGGTCCGAGGCGTGCTCGGTGCTTTGGAACTGGTACGACGTGGTCTGATAGATCGGGGGAGCGACCGCGCCCGTCGCTGGATCGGCGCGCCAACCGGCGTGCAGGGCCAGGGTCTCGGGATGCAGCTTGCGATCGGACATCGGCGTCTCCTCTAGGCTTTTCAGCGTCTGGAGGTTGCAGCCTAGCGCCCGCGTCGCGCCGGCTGCGCGCGCAATAATCTTCTTCGTCGAAGAGAAATCCTGATCGTCCCGGGCCTTGTGAGTGGGCGCGCCTGACGTTCCTAGCGGAACGCGGCGAGGCGTGCGGCGAGCTCCAGTTGCCGGTTGACGTCCAGCTTTTGGTAGATGGATCGGAGCTGCGTCCTGATCGTGCCGGCGGAGACCTGCCGCGCCATCGCGATGCCTTCCGGGCTGTCGCCATTTCCCAGGCAGGCGGCGACGTGGGCTTCGGCCGCGGTCAGGCCATAGGCGGACTGCAGCAGTTGCTCGATCTCCGACTGGCTGCGCCCGGCGCCTTGAACCACGACGAGAACGCGAGGCTCGAAGCCCAGGGCGTAAGGAGCCGCGGGAAGGGCGACGACGTCGATGATCGTTGGCGCGCCGATCCCATCGCCTGGCGTCGCCAGGGTTACGGTCGGTCCCTGGCCAGGCGACGTCGCGCCTTGGCTGGCTCGGTCGATCGCGACTTCAAGCCGATGGGAGGCGGCGGGGTTGGCTACGCCCAGCCGGCCGCGCCGGAGTTTCAGGGGACCGGTGTGCAGGGCCTGCTCGGCGGACGGCGTCATGGCCTGGACCAGGCCATGACGGTCGCAGACGAAAGCGATGCGTCCCAGCCCCTCCATCGCGCCGGCCAGCAGTTGAGCGCCCCGGCCTTCCAGCGCCTGCTGCAGCTTGACGGCCGCGCGGACATGCGGCGCCAGGGCTTCGAAGGCCCGGCGGTCGGCCGCTTCCGGCGCGCCCTGAACTCTGGTTCGCAGCACCGCCAGCCCCACCAGGCCCGAAGCATCGTGCGCCAGGTTCACCTGGCTGCCGTAGGGAATGTCGTGGCGACGGCAGAAGTCGCCGTAGGCTGGGCTGGCCTCGGCCGCATCGAGGCAGTCGACCTCGTGCCAGGCTTCGAGCACGGGCAGGCGCAGACCCATCCGCACGCGAGGGTTGGTGACAGGATCCGCGCCGCCGATCGCGACGAACTCATCCAGATCGTCCGCCGCCAGCCGGGGGGAGAGGTTGAACTGGATCGAAGGCGAGGGGCCGACGCCTATCAACTGGCCATGCGCGCCGCCGCATCCGTCGGCGAGCCCATTCAACGCCTCGGCCCAGTCTCCGCTCAAGGCCGCTGCGCCAAAGAGGTCGCTGATCTCAAGCCAATGATCGTCACTTCTCAGCACGATCGCCCCCAGGGATCTCGATATGCCATCTCGAAGAGAATTTAGTGGGGCGGCGCAGAAGGGCATCCCCATTTGTAGGGAGAGCGGCGTTGACAGCCAGGGGCGAGGCGGCACAGGTCGCAGCTGCCTGGACGTGATGTGCGGGTCGCAATCAGGAACAGGCTCTAGACCTTGGCGCCGTCACTCCGTCCGCCCGTCGAACCTGGCGTTCCCCTGGTCGAGGTCGGGATCGTCGGGCGGGACGGGGCGATCCTCGACGACCCTCACGGCTTTGTCGCGGGCTACAGTCTGGCGACACGCCTGAACCTGATCGACATCGGCTGGAGCAACCCGCGAGCGACATCGTACGAAGTCGTCCCCGTAGAGGAGCACGATGGGGCGGTCACCGTGGTAGCGGTGGCGCCGCTCGACCACGCGAAGGGCTGGCTTTCGCCGCCCGCACGGCTGGTGCGACCGCAATCGGGGGTCGCCATCTGTCGGCTCGCGCCGGCCGGGGTGCGGATCCGCCTGGAGCGGTTCGGAGAAGCGTTTGGGCTGTCGCCGGCGGTCATCCGGACCGTGATCGCCCTTTACGAACAGAGTGACGTGAAGGCCGCGGCCAAGGCGGCGAAGGTCAGTTTCAACACCGCTCGTGAGTATCTGGCGCAGGCCAGGGCGGCCATTTGGGCGCCCAATCTTCCGCGCCTGATCACCTGGGCCGGCGTCGGGTCCCTGGGTCTCGACGCCAGCGGTGAAAGCGACCACGGGGTGGGCGAGCTGTTTTCGTTGTCGGTGACCCAGCGGCGGCTCGCCGGCCTGATCGCCGACGGCGCCAGTCGCAAGGAGGCGGCGCTGGCCCTGGGGATCTCGGAGGCGCTGGCGAAGAAGCAACTGGCGGCGGTGTTTGCCGCGACCGGCGTCTCGAGCGCCATCGGGCTGGCGCGTCTGTTCGCGGACCTGCGCGGCCTAGCCGTCGTCGCCGGCGAAATTCCGACTCCCGAGCCCTATCCGCCGCCCTTCAGCCGCACCCTCGTCGTCGAGGACGGGCGTGGCCGCAAGATCGTCGCCAGCGACTATGGCCCCGCGGGCGGACGTCCGGTCATCATCCTGCACAACACCATGAACTGCCGGGGCGTCGACCGTGCCCTGGTCGCCGCGCTGCAGGATCGGGGCTATCGGCCGATTTCGCCGGATCGTCCCGGCTATGGCGACACCGACCCCGCCCCCTCCGACTGTCAGGGGGACGCCTATCTCCAACGCTGCGCGGATGACGTCGGGGCGCTTTGCGAACAGATGCGATGGCCCCAGGTCGCGGTCATCGCCCACGGGCCGGTGCACGTCGTGCTCGCCCTGCTGCGCGCGTGTCCCGACCTGATCGAGAAGGTCATCGTCGACGCGCCGGAGCCGGATTCCGCCTCAGGCCAGAAGGCCGTCGGCATGATCCCCAACCTCAAGCGTCAGTTCGCGAGGCGTCCTTGGGCCGTGGCGTCGGTGTTTCGCGTCATCACCGCCTTGGCGAGCTATCAGCGCATCGCCGGGATCATGCGCGAATGGACCTCGGCCAGTCCGGCCGACAAGACAGCCATGGATGACCCGGCCCTGATGATGGACTTCTATCGCAAGCTGATCCCGTTTCGCGAAGGACGCATCGATGGCCTGGTCCGCGAACAGGTGATCCAGGCGACCTCGGGCAAGCCGGCGCTGCAGCCCAACTCGCAGAAGCTGACGTTCCTGATCGGCGCGACCGATTTCATGCACGACGCGACCGAAACGCTCCACTACTGGCGATCGGTCCTGCCTGAAGCCCGGTTCGACATGATCCCCGACGCCGGCCGGTTCATCTCGTACAGCCACCCGCATCTGCTCGTCGAAGCCCTGAAGCGCCCTGCGCCCGAGGGCGCGAACGCCTGAAAAAGGTCGTCCCTTTTTCGCGTCTCTCTCCACCGTCTCTACAATTGTGAAGACGCGGGCTCGCGTCGCCGACGCCTAGTCTCCGGCCGCCGCGGGTGTTCGCGGCGACCTATGGGGGACTGGCGCGGGCGGCGGGCAGCTGTCGCGCGCCGACAGTGGATCGGGCAAGCGACATGGCGAATTTCGACGGCGACGCGAACGACAACGTCCTGACGGGTGGCGAGGAGAGCGACACCCTGAACGGCGGCGGCGGCAACGATCTGCTGTTCGGCGCCGGCGGCGCCGATACGCTGAACGGCGGTGATGGCCATGACGTGCTGCACGGCGGCGCGGGCGACGACGCCATCCATGGCGGCGCGGGTGGCGATACGGCCGCCTGGGAATTGCCGGACGACGTGATCGACAAGCTCCGGATCGTCAACGGCGCCAGCGCCAACGAGATGATCGTCGAGCGTTTCGAAGGCTCGACCACCGAGGCGCTGTTCCGCATCACTACCGGTCAGGCGGGCGTCACCGTCACGGGGCTCAATTCACAGAGCGGTCAGGGGACCGACACCCTCACCAGCATCGAAGCGCTGCGGTTCTTCGTGCCCCAGCGCGACGAGAACGGGGTGGTCTCCGTTCGCTACAGCGTTTCGGTCAACTTCGGCCCGACGCCGTGGGGGAACCCGACCACCAAGGCTGGCGGCGTCAATGGCAGCGGCGGCGACGACACGATCAACCTGTTCGACTTCCACGGCGACAAGGACGCTAGCTGGACCTTCACGGTCTTCGCCGTCAGCGGCGCCGACACCGTCCACGGCATGGCCAGCGCCGACACGATGCACGGCGGTCCGGGCAACGACAGCCTGTTCGGCGCCGGCGGGGCCGACACGCTGAACGGCGGGTCGGGCGACGACTATCTGATGGGGGGCGAAGGCGACGACACGATCGACGGCGGCCAGGATCGCGACACGGCCGCCTTCGGCCTGCCCACCGGGACGGCCGGGACCTTCCGCGCGGTGGCGGGAACAGGCCCTGACGCGGGCAGCACGATCATCGAGCTGGTCAACAACGGAACCGGCGTGGCGGTATTCAAGGTCACGCCGGGCGGTCAGCCAGGCTCGGCGACGGTCACCGGCCTGGGCATGGCGGCAAACCTCGGTACGGACACCGTGACCAATGTCGAGGAACTGCAGTTCCAGGTCTTCAACACCCCCTTCAACCCCGCCCAGTCGTTAAACGTGAGGATCGCGCCCAACGCCTGGGTCTATGAGCCGAACCACAACATCGGGGTGGATGGCACGGACGGCGCCGATGTCATCGACCTGGCCAACTACCACCAGGGCAAGGACGCCAGCTGGGAGCGTTTCGTCAACGCCGGCGCTGGCGCCGACACGGTCACGGGGACGGGGTTCAACGAGCATCTGTTCGGCGACGCCGGCGACGACGTCCTGAATGGCGGTGGCGGTCATGACGAGCTGAAGGGCGGCGCGGGCGACGACACCCTCGATGGCGGCGCTGGCGGTGACGCGGCGTCGTGGGAGCTGCCGGCCGACATGGTCGGCAAGCTGCGGATCGTGGACGGCGCGAACGCCAGCGAGAAGATCGTCGAGCGCTTCGACGCCTCGACCGCCGATCAGCTGTTCCGCATCACCATCGGCCAGTCCAGCGTGACGGTGACTGGTCTGGGCGCCCAGGCCGACAAGGGCGTGGACACCGTGACCAACATCGAGGAGCTGCGGTTCTTCGTCTTGGGTCGGCCCAGCGACGGCGTCTCACTGTTCTTTGGTCCAAGCCCTTGGGCGGACACTGCCAACAAGCAGGGGGGCGTCTCCAGCGGCGACGCCAACGACATCATCCACTTGACCGATTTCCACAGCGGCAAGGACACCAACGTCTGGACCTTCACGGTCAACGGCGGCGGCGGCGACGACCAGATCCACGGCATGGGCAGCGCTGACACGCTACGGGGCGGGCAGGGAGCGGACTCCCTCTTCGGCAACGACGGCGCCGACTCGTTGTTCGGCGACGCCGGCGACGACTACCTGATGGGCGGCGGCGGCAATGACGCGATCTACGGCGGAGCCGGGACCGACACGGCCTCGTTCGGCCTGCCGACCGGCACGCCGGGCACGTTCCGCTCGGTGCAGGGCGCGGGCGCCGACGCCGCCGCCTGGTTCATCGAGATCGTCAACGGCGCCGACGTCCAGCGGGTCTTCAAGGTGGTTCCGGGGGGCGTGAGCGCGCCGACCTTGGTGACGGGTCTGGGCATCGCCGCCAACCTGGGCACGGACACGCTGACCAATGTCGAGCGGCTGCAATTCCAGGTCTTCAACACCCCGTTCAATCCCGACCAGTCGCTGGAGTTCAAGCTGGGCCCGACGCCCTGGGTCTATGAGCCCAATCACGATGTCGGCGTCGACGGTTCGGAGTTCGGAGACGTCATCGACCTGAACGTCGTCCACCAGGACAAGGACATCTCCTGGGATCGCTTCGTGAACGGCAGGGGCGGCGACGACAGCATCTACGGCAGCGCGTTTGGCGACACCCTGAACGGCGACGCCGGGAATGACACGATCTATGGCAACGAGGGTTCCGACACTCTGAATGGCGGCGCGGGCGACGACGCTCTCAACGGGGGCGCGGGCGGTGATGTCGCGGCCTATGAGATCACCGTCACGGGCAAGCTGCAGGCGGTGGCGGGCGCCAACGCCAACGAGACCCTGATCCAGCGGGTCGATGGCGGCGTCACCGAGACGCTGTTCCAGGTCACCTATGGCGAGACCAACATCACCGTGAAGGCCCTGGGCGCCTATGCGGCGACCTATGGAACCGACACCTTGAGCTCCATCGAGGAGATCCGCTTCTACATCGTGGGCCGTCCCAGCGACGGGACTTCGATCTATCTGGGCCCGGCGCCCTGGGCCGACGAGCCCAACAAGATCGCCGGCGTCAACGGCGGTCCGGGCGACGATGTGATCCGGGTGACCGAGTTGCATGCGGGCAAGGATTTCTCGGCCTGGACCTCTCGCGTTACGGCCGGGGCGGGCAACGATCAGGTGTACGGAACGCCGGGCGTCGACACGCTCAATGGGGGCGAAGGGAACGACTACCTCTTTGGCGACGCGGGCAACGACACGCTGAACGGCGGCAATGGCAACGACAATCTGAATGGCTGGCAGGGCGATGACGCTCTGAACGGCGGGCTTGGAGAAGACACCGCCAGCTATAGCCTGGCGGACAATACGCCCGGTCAATTGCGGCTCGTTCGAGGAACCGGCGTCGATGCGGGCGACTGGTTCGTCAATATCGTCGACCAGTCCAGCAGCACCGCGCTGTTCCGTATCGTCAAGCTACCATCGGGAGACGCGCAGATCACGGGTCTGGGCCCGGCGGCATCGCATGGGACCGATACGCTTTCCAGCGTCGAGCACATGCGCGTCAACGTCACGCAAGGCGGCGTGCTGCAGTCGTTCTCGGTCAACCTGCGTCTGGTGGTGTCCAGCAACGAGGCCCAGAAGTACGCTAACGTCATCGGCTCGATCTACGACGACACCATCACCATGGATGTCGCTCATCCGGGCAAGGACGGGACTTGGAACCGCTACATCAGCGGCGGCGCCGGTAACGATACGCTGCACGGCTCAGCCTATCGCGACACTCTGGACGGCGACGCCGGCGACGACATTCTCAACGGCAACGATGGCGACGACTACCTGCGCGGCGGCGGCGGCGACGACGCGCTGAATGGCGGGGCGGGGAACGACACGGTCGGCTACTTCGCCGCAGACGACACGCCGGGGACGTTCCGAATGGTCCAGGGGACCGGAAGCGACGCTGGTCTGTGGTTCGTCGAGATCAGCGACGGGACTGCGACGGAGCGGCTGTTCAGCGTCAAGAAGCTGCCGTCCGGGGCCTTCGAGGTCACCGGCCTGGGCCAGGCGGCCGGCGCCGGGACCGACACGCTGAGCAGCATCGAGACGCTGCATCTCTATGTCCGCCAGAACGGCGTCGACCTGGGCATGAACTTCAACATCGCCCCGACGGCCAGCACCTACGTCAACGGCGACAACAAGAGCGCCAGCGTCTTCGGCTCGATGTTCGGCGACACCATCAACGCCGCCGACTATCACCAGGACAAGGACGCGACCTGGAACCGCTACGTCAACGGCGGCGAGGGTGACGACACGGTCAACGGCTCGGACCTGAAGGAAACCATCGACGGCGGCGCCGGGGCCGATACCCTGAACGGCGGTGGCGGCGACGACTATCTGAATGGCGAGGCCGGCAACGATACGCTGGACGGCGGCGCGGGCGCCGACATCGCCGGCTTCCGTCTGCCGGCCGGCACGGTCGGCACGCTGCGCGCCGTGGCCGGGACGGGCGGCGACGCCGGCGCCTGGTTCATCGAGCTGGTCGACGGCGCAACTGTCACCCAGGTCTACAAGGTCACGCAGGACGGCGCGGCCTACAAGGTCCAGGGGCTGAACCTGATGGCCGGGGATGGCCTGGACACCGTCACCAACGTCGAGCAGCTGCACTTCTACGTGCTGAACAACAGCTCCAGCAGCCAGTTCGCCCAACTGCGCCTGGCTCCGGCGCTGTTCACCTCGACCGCCAACAACACCAAGCAGGTCTGGATCGAAGGCTCGGTCGGCGGCGACGTTCTCGACGCTGACGCGCTATTCAACGGGTACGATGCGACCTGGATGCGGTCGGCGCGCGGCGGAGCCGGCAATGACACCATCAACGGCGGCGCGGCCAACGAGTCGTTCTGGGGCGATGACGGCGACGACACGCTGAACGGGGGCGGCGGCGACGACCGACTGACCGGCGGCGCGGGCAACGACACGATCAGCGGCGGCGCCGGAGCCGACATCGCGATCTTCAACCTGCCGACGGGCGCGCCCGGCAGCTATCGCGCCGTAGCCGGCAGCGGCGCGGACGCGGCGGCGACCTTCGTGGAGCGGGTGGACGGCGACACCGTCGAACGGGTCTTCAAGATCACGACCGCGTCGGACGGGACGGTCACCGTGCAGGGCCTTGGCTCAGCCGCGGGCCTGGGAACCGACACCCTGACCGGCGTGGAGACCCTGCAGTTCTTCCCCGAACCGTTCAACCAGAGCCGGTTCCTGAACGTGCAGATGTCGACCTCGGTCAGCGCCGTCACGAACGGCGTTGCGACGGTCAATGGCACGATCCTGGCCGACACCCTCGACGCCGCGGCGCTCTATCCCTCGGCGGGCGCGAACGTGCGCATCGTCGTCAACGGCAATGCCGGCAACGACACGCTGAAGGGGCATGAGGGCGTCAACTGGCTGTTTGGCGGGGCGGGCGACGACCATCTGTTCGGCATGGGCGGCGACGACCTTCTGGGGACGGACGCCGGCGTTGATTCCTACGACGGCGGCGAGGGGTTCGATCGTCTGTCCTTCGCCAACGTCCTCGCCACCCAGGGCGCGATCGCCGACCTCGCCACGGGCCAGATCGCCAACGACGGGTTCGGCAACGCCGAGACCATGACCAGCATCGAGTCCCTGGGCGCAGGCACGGTCTTCGCCGACACGTTCTACGGCGATGCGGCGGGGAACCTGCTGACCGGCGGAACAGGCGACATCATCGACGCCCGGGGCGGCGACGACACCATCGTTCTGCACGGGGCCGCGGCCAGCCTGGACGGCGGCGCGGGCATCGACTCGCTGCGCATGGACTCGGTGCGCTTCACCGGGGTGAATACGGCCCGCACGGACTTTGTTCGCGAAGGCGCCCGCAACGGCGTCACGATCGACCTGTCCAGCGAGAAGATCATCGACGACGGCTTCGGTGGCGGCGGCGATGTGCGCAACATCGAGAACGTCACCGGCGCGGCGCTGAACGACACGCTGATCGGTGACGGCGCCAACAACGAACTCTACGGGCTGGCCGGCAACGACGTCCTGATCGGCGGCGACGGTGACGACACCCTGATCGGCGGGCTAGGCGACGACACGATGATCGGCGGCAAGGGCGTCGACACCGCGCTCTATCTCGGAAACCGGGCGGGCTATCTGGTCACCGCCACGGCCGGCGGCGGTTACACGGTCAAGGACATCAACACCGGCGACGGCGACGACGGCCTGGACACGCTGAGCGGCGTCGAGACCCTGAGGTTCGCGGACGGCGTGGTGTCCCTGGCGCCCGGCGTCTCGATTGGCCCGGCGACGGTCAGCGCGAACGAGGGCAATTCCGGCGTCACCTATTTCGACTTCACCGTCACGCGCGACGCTACGACCTCGGCCCTGGTGCTGCCCTATGTCATCGCGCCCGGCGAGACGAACGGCGTCACCGACGCCGACATCTCCGGCATGGTGGGCGGGGTTCTGAAGGGCTCGGTTTCGTTCGCGGCTGGCCAGGCCACGGCGACGGTCCGCGTGCCGGTCATCGGCGATGCGGCGATCGAAGAGGTTGAGACCTTCACCGTCACCCTCAGCCAGCCCGACGTCGGCGCGGTGCAGTTCATCCGCCAGCAGGCCACCGGCCGGGTCCTCAATGACGACAACGCCACCAACATCCCGTCCAGCTGGGCGCGAGGGATCAACTTCGGCGATCCCCACCTGGTGACGCTGGATGGCCTGCAATACGAGATGCAGGGCGTCGGCGAGTTCACCCTGGTCAAGAGCACCACCGGTCCGGCGGTCGATGTCCAGGTCCGCACGGCGGCGGTCAACGCCTTCGCGTCCGAGATCACGGCCATGGCCACCAAGGTCGGCGCGGCGCGGGTCACGGTCGACGGGACACGGACCGACGCGGTTTGGGTCGACGGCGTGGCGCTGACCTTCCCGACGGGCCAGACGACCGTCGCGGTCGGCGGTGCGGGCGGGGGCTCGATCAGCCGCTATTCGCAGAACGGCACGGAAGGCTGGCTGATCTCGTACTCCGGCGAGACCAAGGCCGCGGTGATCGTGCTGGACCTGGGCGATCGCCTGGACGTCTCGTTCGCCACCGACCCCAGCCGCGCCGGCCAGTTCCAGGGCCTGCTCGGCAATTTCGACGGCAATGCCGGCAACGACCTGGCCCTGCCCAACGGCACGCCGATGACGCAGCCGGTGTCGTTCGCCGACTTCTACGGGACCTATGTCAACGCCTGGCGCGTGACGCAGCCAGCGTCGCTGCTGGACTATGCTGCGGGCCAGACGACGGCGACGTTCACCGACCTGGCCTTCCCGCCGGCCCAGGCGACGGTCGGCGACTTCCCGGCCGATCTGGTCGCCGCGGCCGAGGCCGCGGCCACGGCTGCCGGCATCACCGACCCTGCGCTGAAGGCGGCGGCGGTTCGCGACTACCTGCTGACCGGCGACGCGGGCTTCCTGGCCTCGGGCGCAGGCGCTTCGGGCACGGCCCCGCCGACCGTCAGCGCCGATGTCGGCCCTTCGGCGACGGTCGCTCAGTCCGTGGGCGTAGGCGCAGCCGTGACTGCCCATGACGAAGGTCATGGCGGCACGGAAGCGAGCTACACGTTCAAGATCTACCGCACCGGCAGCTCGGGCGCGCTCGATGTGGATTGGTCTGTGACGGGCCAGGTGTTCGAGGGGGCGTCGGTTGCGGCCAACGCCGCCGACTTCGCCGCGGGCCAGGCCCTGACGGGCCAGGCCCTGACGGGCCAGGTGTCCTTCGCCGCCGGCGAGACCGAGAAGCTGGTCACCATCCGGGTCAAGGGCGACGGGGACTACGAGCAGACCGAGGGCTTCAGGTTCAGCATCACGCCGACCACCAATGTTCCGGTTATCGCCGGATCGGTGCAGGCCACGATCGTCAACGACGACGCGCCGCCAGTGCCGGAAGTGGCCTTCACCACCAGCGTGGTCAGCCATTCCGAGGGCGACAGCGGAACGGTCGCCTACGTCTACACGGTCGCTCGGACCGGCTCGACCACCGGCGTCAGCACCGTGAACTGGGCGGTGTCTGGCGATGTCGATGCGGCCGACTTCGGCGGGACCTTGCCGAGTGGCGCTCTGACTTTCGGAGCGGGCGAGACCAGCAAGACGATCACCCTCCAGGTCTCGGGCGACACGACCTTTGAGCCGACCGAGAGCTTCAAGCTGTCGCTGAGCGGCGCGGTCGGGGCGACGATCGGCCTGGGCGCGGCCATCGGGGCGATCATCAACGACGACACCGCGCCGGTGACCACAGTGGGCTTCGCCGCCGCGACCGTCATCCAGAAGCAGGAAGGCGCAGGGACCACGGTCTACGAGTACGTCGTCATGCGCGGCGGCGACGTCTCCGCGGCTAGCACGGTTGCGTGGTCGGTCGGCGGCGGTACGGCCAACGCCGCGGACTTCGTCAACGGCGCCTTGCCCAGCGGTGTTGTCAGCTTCGACGCCGGCGCGACCAGCGCGACGATCCAGGTCTCGGTGGCGGGCGACGCGGTGGTCGAGGCCGATGAGACCTTCACGGTGACCCTGGCCAGCCCGTCGATCGGCGGACTGACCTACGCGACGGCCCAGGGCGTGATCCTCAACGACGACACCACGCCGCCGCCGTCGAGCGGGGGCGGCGGCAACGGCGGCGGCAATGGGGGAGGCGGGCAGGAGCCGCCGCCCAAGCCGACGGTCGAGGCCATCAAGGTCGCGTTCGGCGCCCTAACCGGCGTGAGCAACGACAAGGCGCAGGCGCCGACCATCACCCTGCCGGACGGCAAGGTGGTTCCCAACCCGGTCTATCTGGAGAACCAGGCGCTCACCAAGCTTCTGGAAGGCTACAACGCCGGCACGGTGACCCAGGCCCAGGTGCAGGCGGCGATCGTCGAGTACGCCGAGGACACCTCCATGGTGGCTCTGCAGGCCTACCAGTTCTTCACGGGCAAGACGCCGAGCAAGCTGGGTCTGACCTGGCTGATCGACAGTCCCGACAACCCCAACGACCTGACCGATCCCGCCTTCGTGCTGTTCAACGTGGGTAACCGCTTCATCAACTTCGCGGTGAACCTGGGGCGCTTCGGCGAGGGGCATGACACGTTTGCCAAGGACTACGGCGGGCTCAGCTTCGAGGCGGCTGTCGCCAAGGCTTACGAGTCGATCATCGGGCGCAGCGCCGCCCAGGCCGACGGCGTCAATGTCGACGCGGCCATCCAGTACCTGGTCAGCCAGAAGGACTACTTCATGGCTGTCGGAAAGGACGACGTCGGGGCCAAGGCGGCGATGGTCGGCTTCGTCATGTACGTCGGGGTCGAGTTCAGCGTCGGCAAATACTACGACGCCACCGTCGATTATCTCGGCGACATGTTTACCGGGACGCCCACCTACAACATCGACCTGATGGGCGCGGCCTCGTCCAGCTTGATGACAGCGGATCTCCACTAGGCGCACTGGCTGCTGGCGGAGCGAAAGGCGACGCCAGCAGCATTTTTCAGCGCCCGCTGACTTCGAGACCGTTCCGAGCGACCGCGGCTGCGCCGGAAGCCGTCCCGGCCCGTCTGATCGCAAGGTCCGAGCAGGGCGGCTTCGCGGCGGGTCAGCGCCCGGTAGTCGCCTTGGGAGACGCCGCGAGGGCCTTGGCTCGGCGCGCCTGCAGGCGTTTGACGCATCCGCGAGCGCCGCGTTCGAAGACGCACATGTTGCGCTGCTTCGACCACTCCAGCTGATCAACTTGCAACGCATCCAGGCTGTCCGGCGACAGCGCGGTGGCGCGCCGATACGCCGCCTCAACCTGGCGAGCGCCTTCGAGAAGGCCGGGGTCCTCGCAGATCAAGGTGTCGACCGCATAGACGCGGGCGGCGCAGTCCAGGTTCGGCGACCAGGCCGGCGGCGGCGGCACGGGCGCCTGGGCCCGTGCTGGCGGCACCACGATCGCCAGACAAGCGATCAGCAGGCCGCCTAGCGTTTGGGGGACGCGCATCGACCGATCCGGATCAGGGTTTGGCGGCTTCTTCCGGCACCGGCGCAGTCGAGGGCGCCGACGGCGGGCCAGCCGTGAACAGGTGTGTGTCGGGCGCTCCGCCCTTCACCTTGGCGGCGTCCTCGCAGAACACGGCCTTGTCCTCGATGTGCGAGCCGATCATCGCGCCGGAGCTCATGCCCAGGAACATGATCACCGCGTCGTGCTTGTGCTGCTTCTCGGCCGGCGTCTCCCCGGCGGGATCCAGCGCCAGCACGGCCTCGACCGCGCGCCCCATCTTCGCCGCGTCGACCTCGAGGTCGGAGCATAGCGACGAGGCGGCCATGAAGTAGCCCATGTTGAGGATGCGGCCCTGCTGTTCGGCGGTGAAGGTCGGCGACATCAGCTCGGTGACCAGCTTGCCGGCTTCCTGGCGGGCGGCCTCCTTGCCGGTCGTGGGCGGCGCGTCGGTCTTGGCGGCGGGCTTGGGGCTGCAACCGGCGACAAGCGCGACTGCGACCAGGGAGAACGAAAGCGTCTTGAGGCGTTGCATGGTCTCGCTCCGGGCCTAGTAGCGATAACGGAATTCGCGGGACGTCCAGGACGCCGAATAGCCTCGGCTGCCCTCATAGCAGGCGCGTTGTGAGGGGTAGCACCAGACGCCGCTGGTCGGAGAATAGGGCGGGTCGTTGCGGCGATCGCGATCCCTATCCCGGTCGCGATCCCGATCCCGGTCCCTGTCACGGTCCCGATCGTCGTCGTGCTTCTTGGACGAGGCGGCGGCCGCGGCCAGGATACCGATCGCCAGGGCGCCGGCGACGATCGCGCCGCTGTTGTCCTTCTTGCCGCGACCGGAGTTGCACTCGGAGTCGGGGCGGCGGTCGATCGTGTCGTAGCGACCGTTGTCGATGAACAGGTTGATGCACTCGCGGTCGCGGGCGTTCCACCAGTACTGGACGCCGCCATCGGTGTGATCGAGCGCGTAGCCGCGATTGCGCAGGCTGTTCTCGCCCTGGCCGGCGCGGGCGCCGATCAGGTCGCGGGGCTCGGCCACGGCCGCCATCGAGGTGGAGAGGACGGCGATCCCCGCCGCCGCTGACACCAGACTTCTCAAGGTCTTCGACATCACGAACCTCCATGCGAGCAAGGGATTGCAGCATAGTTGCAGGGTGTGACGCTTGCTACAAGCGGTGGAGTTCAGGTCAGGGCGACACGCCGATGCGGGCGTTGGTGGGCGGCGCCGGCGCGGCTTCGAGACGTTCGACCAACCGCTCCATCGGCCCCTGGTCGATCTGGATCGTGCCGCTGCGCGCGCGGTCCAGATCCAGGATCAGGGTCAGGGCCAGCGTCAGCAGCAGGAACAACAGGCCCGAAACGATCCTGTGCTGGTGACGGCCCGACGGAAGGGTGTAGCCCAGTACGGCGGCGACCACGGACGCATAGAGGATCAGTACGACGATGATCGTCGTGGGCAGGGGCGCATTGTGAGCGGCTTCGCGCGAGACGCCGACCGCCAGGGCGTCGTTGATCGACTGGATGACCAGCGGGGCGAACGGACGGTCGCGGACGTTGCGGACGGCGATCAGGGTCTCGCGCTGGATCTGTCGACGCAGCGTCTGGGAGGCCTCTTCGAACGGCGGCTTGTCGACGGAATCCGCATTGCCGTAGAGCACGCGCGTTTCGGCGTAGCGCCGCACCAGTTGAACCAGCTGACCCGAGGCGGGCTGGTCCAGCAGGCGCACGCGCATGTCGGCGGTGTTCAGCGCGGCGGCCTCGGCCACCAGCAGGTTGTAGCGGGCCTCATAGCGATCCAGCGCCAGGCCGAAGGTGAAGGCGATCAGCAGCGACAGCAGGCCAAGAACGCCCGACAGGACATAGCCGGGGTGGTCTACGCCTCGCCCGGGCGCCCAGCGCCGCGTCGCCCAGGCCGAGGCCTCCCGAATGCCCAGCAGGGTCAGGAACAGGGCGCCGGAAATGAGGGGCAGCGAGGCCTGGTTGAGGAGCTTGTCCATGTCAGTCCATGACCGGCGAGGCGACCGCGCTGGCGATCAGCAAAGCGGCCGGGGAAGCCTTCAGAAAGCACGCTGTCGCGACCGGGACGGCGCGCAAGCAGCGGATGAAGTCCATCTGGAGAGCCTTGTTGGCCACGATCGTGATCCGGTGAATCAGGCGGCGGAAGATGATCTTTCGGCGACAATTCCAGATTGCGCTTGGCAACGTAAGCCCACCTCGCGATGGTTGCGCCCGGGACAGGAGGCGGCATGGCGGGCGAGGCGGTCTTTTGGTTCCTGCTAGCTCTGCCGGTGCTGCTCGGCTTCAGCGTCTGTATCGAGGCCCCGGAGGACCTGCATGGGCGGCTTTGAGGGCGGGCAAACCCGCTTTCCCAAAGCCTCGGAGGTCTCCTAGGAGTTGAGTTAACTTGAGGTCGCGGCTGGACGTATGAACGACCTTCCGTGGCCTTGCCCGCATTTCAATCGGAGAGGCAAACATGCGACGTTCGGCGACCACCCTGACCTTGACCATGCTCCTGGCTTTCTCGCCCCTGGCCACGGCCATGGCGCAAACTACACCCTCCGACGTCCGCGATCTCGTTGGCGCGCGCGCCGCGGGGGGCGAGGCCCAGCTTCAGGCTCGTGGCTACGTCAATGCCGGTGGCCAGACGGGTGACGACCGGAAATGGACCTATTGGTGGAATGAGCGTCGCGGTGTCTGCCTGTCGGTCGCGACGGTCAATGGCCGCTACGACTCCATCGTCGCCACGCCGGCGCCCGACTGCCGCCGACCGGCTCCTGGCCGTCCCACCACCTTGCCCGGCCCGGTGGGCGGTCCCGTCGCCAACGGCCGCACCGAGGACATCCGCTTCGATCGCGGCGCGTCGTCTGCCACCCGGCGGGGCCTCGTGCGGGGCTACGAGACCATGACCTACACAATCGACGTCCGCGCCGGGCAGTCGATCAACGTCTCGCTGCAAAGCTCCAACCGCTCGGGCTATTTCAACGTCACCGCGCCGCGTTCGGATCAGGCCGTGTTCAACGGCTCGACCAGCGGCAATCGCTGGCGTGGGCGCGCGGCGACCAGCGGGCGCTACAAGATCGAGATCTATCTGATGCGCAACGCCGCGCGGCGCGGCGAGCAGTTGCGCTACACCCTGGACGTCGGCGTCGGTCGTTAGAGATCTGAGAATGAAGTCAGCATTCGGGATCGCGAGCGCCGTTGTCGCGGCGCTCGTTCTGCTCGCCGGCGGGGCCCAGGCGCAGGGCGCGAAAACCAGCTCGCCCGCCGAGCTGGCGCGCTTGGCCGACCAGCTCAAGCCCGGCGAGTGGGTCTGGGCGCCGCAGATCGCGGTGGCCGGGCCGCTGCTGGTCTATGTCGATCTCTCGCGCCAGCGCGCCACCGTCTATCGCAACGGCGTGCGGATCGCGGTCAGCACCATCTCGTCCGGACGCGAGGGCTTCGAGACGCCGACGGGGGTGTTCACGATCCTGCAGAAAGACGCCGACCACCGGTCCAACAAGTACAACAGCGCGCCCATGCCCTATCAGCAGAGGCTGACCTGGGACGGGGTGGCGCTGCATGCCGGCGGACTGCCGGGGTATCCTGAGAGCCATGGCTGCGTGCACCTGCCGATGGGCTTTGCGCGGGCGCTGTTCGGGGTGACCAAGCTGGGCGCCACCGTGGTGGTGGCGGGCGACGCGGCCGACCACATGCGCACCAGCGATTCCAGCCTGCTGGCCCCGATCGACGCGACGGGCGCGCAGACGGCGCCTGCCGCCCTGGACAGCGACGCCTGGCGCTGGACGCCGGAGAAGGCGGTCCAGGGACCCTTGACCATCATCGTCTCCAAGCACGACCAGGCGATCGTCGTCCTGCGCAACGGTGTCGAAATCGGCCGCAGCGTCGCGGCGATCGATGACGACGATCCCGGCACGCACGTGATCAACCTGACCGTCGGCAAGGATGGCGCGCCACGTTGGCTGTATGTCGCGTTGCCGGGCCATGCGGAGGAAGAAGGGCGCGAGCTGGACGAGGCGGCGATCAACCGCGTGCGCGTGCCCCAGGGCTTCTACACGGCGGTGAAGGGCGCGTTGACGCCTGGCGCCACGATCCTGGTCACGCAGTCCAGCGTCGGCGAGAGCGCAGGCCGCAGGCTGACGATCCTAGATGCGGTGACGCCTCTGCCCTGATCCGCATCAGCGCGGGGCAGGTCATGAAAACATCAAAAGCCGAGAATTGATCTCCCTAGGGTTGAGGCTTACGAATTGACGTCGTTAGCCGGTCGGGGGAGATCATGGCCAACTACGCGCATCTGTTCACGCTGCGACGGCTGTGGACCGTCCTGGTCGTCGGCCTCGTCGCGATGTTCTCGGTCCTGCTGTTTTTCGGGCGCGAGATCTACCACGCCGCCCCGCCGACGCCTGAGGTGGTGCGAACGAGCGAGGGCCGGACCCTGTTCGTCCGGTCCGACATCCAGCGGGGTCAGGCCGTCTGGCAGGCGATGGGCGGCATGCAGCAGGGCTCGATCTGGGGGCACGGCGGCTACCTGGCGCCAGACTGGAGCGCCGACTGGCTGCACCGCGAAGCGACGGCTCTGCTCGACATTCGGGCCAAGGCTGAGGGCGCAGGTTCGCACGGCGCTCTGAACGCCCGCGAGCGCGCTTCCAACGCCGCCGAATTGCGCGTCGACATGCGCCGCAACACCTATGATCCCAGGACCGGCGCGATCACCATCGCGCCCGACCGGGCCGCCGCGATCGCCGTCGTTCAGGAGCACTACCGCGATCTTTATCAGGCGCGGACGCCCGAGGCGCGTGCGCTGCGCGTGGACTATGCGTTCCCCGTCCACACGCGGCTGAGCGACGCCGACGCCCAGGCCCTGACCGCCTTCTATTTCTGGACGGCGTGGGCCGCCACGACCGAGCGTCCAGGCAAGACCATCACCTACACCAGCAACTGGCCGCATGAACCTCTGGTCGGCAATGGGCCGACGGCTGCGGTGTTCCTGTGGTCGATGATCTCGATCATCGTGCTTCTGGGCGGGATCGGCGCTCTGGTCTGGTACTACGCCCGCGAGTTCGACGCCTGGCGCGCTGACGGAACACCCGACGGCGGGTTTGCCGCCAGCGACTTCATGGACAGCGTCACCGTGTCGCCGTCGATGTTGGCGACGCGAAAGTACTTCTGGGTCGTCATGGCGCTGTTCGGCGCACAGGTGCTGCTGGGCATCGTCACCGCGCACTATCAGGTCGAAGGGCAGGGGCTGTACGGCCTGCCGTTCTCCGAGATGCTGCCCTATGCCGTGACCCGCACCTGGCACACGCAGCTGGCGGTGCTGTGGATCGCGACGGCCTGGCTGGCGACGGGTCTCTACGTCGCGCCGCTGCTGTCGGGACACGAACCGAAGTTCCAGGTCTGGGGGATCAACTTCCTCTTCGTCAGCCTGTTGATCATCGTGGTCGGCGCCTTCGCCGGCCAATGGGCGGCCGTGAATGGCTTCTTCAAGGACCTGACCGCCAACTTCTGGTTCGGTCACCAGGGGTATGAGTACACCGACTTCGGCCGCTTCTGGCAGATCTACCTCTTCATCGGCCTGATGCTCTGGGTGGTGCTGGTGTTGCGGGCGCTGTGGCCGGCGCTGCGCCGCAAGGGCGGGGTGTCCCTCGTTCTGCTGGTCGCGGTCTCCACGGTGTCGATCGGCCTGCTGTTCGGGGCCAGCCTGATGTGGGGTGAGAAGACCCACATCTCGATCATGGAGTACTGGCGCTGGTGGGTCGTCCACCTGTGGGTGGAAGGCGTGTTCGAGGTGTTCGCCACGGCCATCGTCTCGGCGCTGCTGGTCCGCATGGGCCTGGTCCGACCGTCCGTGGCGGCGACCTCGGTGCTGTTTGCGACCATCGTCTTCCTGGGTGGCGGCGTGCTGGGCACCTTCCACCACCTCTATTTCAGCGGCACGCCGATCGGCGTCATCGCGCTGGGTTCGGTGTTCTCGGCGCTGGAGGTCGTGCCGCTCGCGGTCGTTGGCTTCGAGGCCTACAACCGCTCAAAGCAGGAGGGGCAGCACGACTGGGAGGCGGTCTATCGCTGGCCGTTCCGCTTCTTCGCCGCGGTGCTGTTCTGGAACCTGGTCGGCGCGGGCCTGCTGGGCTTCCTGATCAATTCGCCGATCGCCCTCTATTACATGCAGGGCCTGAACACGACCGCCTCGCACGGCCACGCGGCGCTGTTTGGCGTGTACGGCATGCTGGGCTTGGGGCTGATCCTCTACTGCCTGCGCGGCCTGACCGACCCCAGCCGCTGGAACCAGCGCGCGCTGTCCATCGCCTTCTGGTGCCTGAACATCGGCCTTGGGATGATGACCTTGCTGTCGCTGCTGCCCCAGGGGCTGTGGCAGACCTATGTCTCGTTCAACGATCACTACGCTGCGGCCCGGTCAGCAGAGCTGATGCACCACCCGATCATGGAGGGGCTGGTCTGGGGGCGTGTGCCGGGCGATGTCGTGTTCGCCATCGGCGTAGGCGCGTTCGTGGTGTTCTTCGTCCAGGCGTTCTTCCAGCGGAAGGCCAACTGAGAGGCGCGCTCTTGGGGAGAACCAGTCTGCCATCGCGATGGCCCGACGTCAGCTTCGACTAAAACAAGGCTTGGAAAAGATAAGGCGGCCAAAGGGCGGATCGGCGACCTGATGGCGCCCTACTCACCCCGGCGGGGGATCATCACTGATCCAAGTCTTTAGGAGAATGGTGGGTGTAGTAGGATTCGAACCTACGACCCGCTGATTAAGAGTCAGCTGCTCTACCAACTGAGCTATACACCCATTCGACGTTTCGAAGCACTTGCGAGCCCCGGCGGCGAGGCGCGGAACATACTCAATGAATTTGGGAGCGCAAGCGCTTTTTTCATGGCCAGACGAGATATCAGCGGAGCGGTGGATTTCGCCTACCTGGAAGGGTTTGCGGCAGGGGACTCCGGGGTGGTCGATGAGGTGCTGGCCCTGTTCCGCGAACAGGCCGCGCTGTGGGCCCCGATGCTGGATCCGACCCATCCTGGCTGGCAGGACGCGGTGCACACCGTGAAGGGCGCCGCGCGGGGCGTGGGGGCCTTTCAGCTGGGTGAGGTGTGCGAGCGCTGCGAGGCAGGGCAGGAGAGCCTGGAAGCCGTGCGCACGGCCCTGGATGTGGCGCTGATGGATATCGCCGCCTATGCGCACGAGCAGGCGCTCAAGTCGCTGAAGGGCTGAAGTCTGACGCAGGCTTAATTGGCGAACGCGGCGGCGGTTGCGTAGAACGAAGGGACATCAAGAGGAGACCGTGATGCCCCCCAGCCCTTGGAGCCACCAGCGCAGCGCCGGTGTCGCCGACGACATCGACTTCGAGATCAAGGGCGAGGAGCTGCAGTTCGTCGAGATCGAGCTGGATCCGGGCGAGAGCGCCGTGGCCGAGGCCGGGGCCTTCGTCTGGAAGGACGCCAGCGTCCAGATGACCACGGTGTTCGGCGACGGTTCGGCCGATCAGGGCGGCGGGGTGATGGGCAAGCTGCTGGGCGCCGGCAAGCGCCTGGTCACCGGCGAGAGCCTGTTCACCACCGTCTTCACCCATCACGGCCAGGGCAAGGCGCGCGTGGCCTTCGCCTCGCCGACGCCGGGCTCGATCCTGCCGCTGAACCTGGGTCAGCTGGGCGGCACGCTGATCTGCCAGAAGGACAGCTTCCTGGCCGCCGCGCGCGGGGTGTCGATCGGCATCCACTTCCAGAAGCGGGTGATGACCGGCCTGTTCGGCGGCGAAGGCTTCATCATGCAGCGCCTGGAAGGCGACGGCTGGGTGTTCGTGCAGATGGGCGGCGCCCTGGTCGAGCGCGAGCTGAAGCCGGGCGAGGAGCTGCACATCGATACGGGCTGCGTGGCGGCCTATACCCCCAGCATCGACTTCGACCTGGTGATGGCCGGCGGCGTCAAGAACGTGCTGTTCGGCGGCGAAGGCATGTTCTTCGCCCGTCTGCGCGGTCCGGGAAAGGTCTGGATCCAGTCGCTGCCGTTCGCGCGTCTGGCCGGGCGGATGTTGCAGGCCGCGCAGGGCGGCGGCGGCAACCGCGGCGAAGGCTCGGTGCTGGGCGGCATCGGCCGGATGATCGACGGGAACTAGGGGCGAGGCGGAGCGCCCCCTCCGGCGCTTCGCGCCACCTCCCCCGTTGCATGGGGGAGGAGAGAAGGTTTCATCCTCCCCTGCGCAGCGGGGGAGGTGGATCGCTGCGGATACGCAGCGAGACGGAGGGGGCGCTAGGCGCTAGCCCCGCGTCCGATCCCAGCTGTCGTACTCATGCGCGATGCAGCGGTCGATCAACGTGCGCCAGACGGGTTCGGCGATGGCTTCGGACAGGCCGGACTCGCGCGCGGCGGCCTTGACCTTGTCGACGACGTCCTCGATCCGCGCGCGGTCGAATACCTTGGAGCGGTCGGCCTTGATGCGGGCGGCGGCGTCCATGAAGCCCTGACGCTCGGTCAGGAGCAAAACGAGGGCCCGGTCCAGGGCGTCGACGCCCTGGCGCACATCGGCCATGGTCTGGCAGTCGGCGGGCGCGAGGTGCTCGTCGACGTTGAGAGTCGTGATTTTCATGGGCTCCTTAAAGCCGGTTCCGCAGCGCAAAACCAGAGCTGTACGGGCTTAAATCCCCGAGCCGTTGTCCAGGGTCTGCAGCGCCGCCTCATGGGCTTCGGCCTCGGTCTTCAGCCAGGTGACGAAGGCTTTCACCTGGGGCAGGCGGCCCTTGGCCTTGGGGTGGACGACGTAATAGGCGAAGTCGACCGCCGTGCTGGCCTCGAACGGGATGACCAGGCGGCCCGAGTCGAGATCGGCCTGGGCCAGGGTGCGCTTGGCCAGGGCGACGCCGCGGCCGTTGGCGGCGGCCTCGATGACCATGCTGGACTGGTTGAAGCGCGGGCCCCGGGCGCCGTCGACGCCCTTGATGCCGCGCGCGGCCAACCACATCGCCCAGTCGGGGCAGCTGTCGTCGGCGTCGGGCGAGCCGTCGTGCAGCAGGATGTGGTGGGCCAGGTCCTCGGGGCGCTCCAGGGCGTTCTGTTCCAGAAGCTCTGGGCTGGCGACCGGCACGACGGTCTCGTGCATCAGCCGGATGACTTCCAGGCCCGGATAGCGGCCCGAGCCGTAGCGGATGGCCATGTCGACCTCGCCGGTGGCGAAGTCCACGACCTCCATGCCGGCCGACAGCCAGACGTCGACCTGGGGGTGGGCCTGCTCGAACTTGCCCAGACGCGGCACCAGCCACTTGGCGGCGAACGAAGGGGCGGCGGTCAGGGTCAGGCGGCGGCCGTCGACGGCGGCGGTCAGCAGGGACGCGGCCTCGGCCAGGCGGTCGAACGCCTCGCGCAGGGCGGGCAGGGCGGTCTGGGCCGCATCGGTCAACAGCAGGCCCTTGGGCGTGCGCTTGAACAGGGCCGCGCCGACATAGTCTTCCAGGTTCTGGATCTGCTGGCTGACGGCGCCCGGCGTCACCGACAGTTCGTCGGCGGCGCGGCTGAAGTTCAGGTGGCGGGCCGCGGCCTCGAACGCGCGCAGGGCGTTCAGTGGCGGCAGGCGGCGGCGCTCGTTGGGTCTTTCCATAGTTTTACTGAACGCCCCGGCAGAAGTCCTTGTTTGCGAATTGGCCTCTTCAGGCCGAGTTTGCAAGCGTTCGCTGACGGATAGGCCCTTTTCGTCGGCGTGCATGCGCGGGGTCGTCTTTAGGGGCGACCCCGCCTTGCGTTCTACCGTTTTATTCCGACCGCGTTGATAGAGGTTCTAGAGCCGATGGCCCGCTCGCCGGTGCGCAACAACAAGCCCGGCCTCGTCGTCCTTGACGGCAGCGCGACCCCGCGCACGCCGGGCGCCGTCTGGCTGGTGGGCGCTGGCCCGGGTGACCCCGAGCTGCTGACGATCAAGGCGGTCAAGGCCCTGGCGGCCGCCCAGGTGGTCGTGCATGACGGCTTGGTCTCGGAAGAAATTCTGGATCTGTCGCCGCCCTATGCCCGCCGCATCGACGTGGCCAAGCGCAAGTCGCGCCACACCCTGCCGCAGGACGACATCAACCAGCTGATCGTGGCCCTGGCCCTGGAAGGCCTGAACGTTGTGCGTCTGAAGGGCGGCGACCCGTTCCTGTTCGGCCGCGGCGGCGAGGAGCTGGCCGCCTGCCGCGCGGCCGGCGTCGACTGCCATGTCGTACCCGGCGTCACCGCCGCCCTGGCCGCCAGCGCCGGCGCTGGCGCCCCCCTGACGCATCGCGGCTCGGCTCAGGCCGTCACCTTCGTCACCGGTCATGCCGCCCACGGTGAGCCGGATCTGGACTGGGCTTCGCTGGCCCGTCCGAACCAGACCGTCGTCGTCTATATGGGCGTCTCGACCGCCGGGCTGATCGCCGAGCGTCTCACCGCTGCTGGCCGTGCGACCTCGACCCCGGCCCTGATCGTCGAGAACGCCAGCCGCGCTGACGAGCGCCGGGTGCTGACGACGCTGGCGGGCTTGGCGCAGGCTGCTCAAGGCCTGACCGGCCCGGCCCTGCTGATGGTCGGCGAGAGCATGGCCATGGCGCAGCAGGCGCCCGTTGATGTAAGCGGCGCTGCAAACTGGGTCCCCGCTGTCGCGGGGATGAGCGGGAATTTCGAATGAAAGCCATCGTCGCCAACCGCCTGCTCGACGGCGATGTCGTGTTCTGGAGTTCTGGCCAATGGGTCGAGAGCCTGGGCGACGCTCAGCTGTTCGGCGAAGGCTCGGAAGCCGAGCTCGACGCCGCCGTGAACACCGGCAAGGGCCAGCCCACCGTCGTGGTCGACGTCTATCCGATCGACCTGGCGCCGTCCGAAGGCCACTGGGCTCCGGTCAGCTATCGCGAGCGCATTCGCGCCCTCGGCCCCACCAATGAACCCACGCACGGCAAGCAGGCTGAGGGCGGCGACGTCATCGACGCCCTGCGCCACGCGGTGGGCGCGGCCCGCTCGACCGGCCGCGTCGATCTGATCCGCAGGAAGTAGAGCGGCATGTACCAGTACGACGTCATCGACAAAGAATTCCTGGTCGACCGCTCGAACGAGTTTCGCGGCCAGGTCGTCCGCCGGCTGGCGGGCGAGCTGACCGAGGACCAGTTCAAGCCGCTGCGGCTGATGAACGGCCTCTATCTGCAGCTGCACGCCTACATGCTGCGGGTGGCGATCCCCTACGGCTCGCTGAACCCGGCCCAGGCCCGCCGCCTCGCCGAGATCGCCCGCGACTACGACAAGGGCTATGGCCACTTCACCACGCGCCAGAACATCCAGTTCAACTGGATCAAGCTGAAGGACGCGCCGGACATCCTCGACAAGCTGGCCGAGGTCGACCTGCACGCCATCCAGACCAGCGGCAACTGCATCCGCAACACCACCTCCGACCCATACGCCGGCGCGACCTCGGAAGAAGTCGACGATCCGCGCGTGTGGTCGGAAGTGATCCGCCAGTGGTCGACCCTGCACCCGGAATTCTCGTTCCTGCCGCGCAAGTTCAAGATCGCCATCACCGCCTCGGCCAAGGACCGGACGGCGGCCAAGGTGCACGACATCGGCCTGCTGATGCGCCAAGGCCGCGACGGCGCGCTGGGCTTTGAGGTGATCGTCGGCGGCGGGCAGGGGCGCACGCCCTATGTCGGCCCGACCATCAAGCAGTTCCTGCCGACCGACCGTCTGCTGAGCTACCTGGAGGCCGTCCTGCGCGTCTATAATCGCCACGGCCGCCGCGACAATATCTACAAGGCCCGCATCAAGATCCTGGTCGCCGCCCTGGGCGCTGAGGAATTCGCCAAGCAGGTCGAGGAAGAGTGGGAAAAGATCGACGCCGCGCGCGCCGACCTGCCCGTCGCCGAGCTGAACCGCATCCGCAACGCCTTCGCCAAGACGCCGTTCGAGACCCTGCCGGCCCGTTCGGAAGCCTTTGAGATAGCCAAGGCCAACGAGCCTGCCTTCGCCCGCTTCGTGCGCAACAATGTCCGGGCCCACAAGCAGCCGGGCTATGCGATCGTCGAGATCTCGCTGAAGGCCCAGGAGCAGACGCCGGGCGACGCCTCGGGCGACCAGCTGGACGTCGTGGCCGACTTGGCCGAGCGCTACGGCCTGAACGACCTGCGGGTGACCCACGCCCAGAACCTGGTCTTGCCGCACGTCAAGCTGGACGACCTGCCGACCGTGTTCGCGGCCCTGCAGGCCCACGGCCTGGCGACGCCGAACATCGACCTGATCAGCGACATCATCGCCTGCCCGGGCCTGGACTACTGCGCGCTGGCCAATGCCCGCGCCATCCCGATCGCTCAGGACATCGCCCGCCAGTTCGCCGATCTGGATCGCGCCGAGCAGGTGGGCGAGCTGAAGATCAAGATCAGCGGCTGCATCAACGCCTGCGGCCACCACCACGTCGCCCACATCGGCATCCTGGGCGTCGATAAGAAGGGCGAGGAATTCTACCAGCTGTCGCTGGGCGGTTCGGGGGCGGAAGACGCCTCGATCGGCAAGATCCTGGGCCCGGCGCTGTCGGCTGACCGGGTCGCCACCGCTGTCGACCAGCTGGTCGGCGCCTATCTGAACGTCCGCGCCGACGGCGAGCGCTTCCTCGACACCTATCGCCGCGTCGGTCTCGAGCCCTTCAAGGAGGCGGTCTATGCCCAGGCTGATTGAGCTGGTTGGCGCTGAGGCCCGCTGGGCCGACGACGCCTTCGTCCATGTCGCCGACGAGGACGTGACGCCGGAAACGGGCGACGTGATCGTGTCCCTGGCCCGTTTCCAGGCCGAGGGCGAGGACCTGCTGGCCTCCAACAGCCGCCGCGTCGGCGTGCGCATCGAGTCCGACCAGGAGGTCGAGGTTCTGGCCTACGACCTGCCGCGCATCGCCGTGGTGGCCCTGGCCTTCCCGAAGTACCGCGACGGCCGCGCCTACACCTCGGCCCGCCTGTTGCGCGAGCGGTTCAAGTACGAGGGCCAGATCCGCGCCGTGGGCGACGTCCTGCAGGAGCAGGCCGGCTTCATGGTCCGCTGCGGCTTCGACGCCTTCGAGCCGGCCGATGGCGCCACGCCCGAGGCCTGGACCAAGGCCGCCAGCCGCTTCCGCCACGTCTATCAGCGCGCCGCCGACGATCGTCAGGTGGCGTTCGAGGAACGGGGCAACTGATGGCCTTCGACCAGACCACAGCCAACGCGCCGGGCCTCGCGGCCCGGCTGGACGCCGAGTTGCGCGACGCCCATCCGGCGACCGTGCTGCGCGCGGCCTATGCCGAGTTCGGCGAGCGGCTGGCCCTGGTCTCGTCGTTCGGCGCGGAATCGGCGGTGCTGCTGCACCTCACCTCGCAGATCTCGCAGAACATTCCGGTGCTGTTCCTCGACACCGGCATGCTGTTTGGCCAGACGCTGGATTACCGCAAGAACCTCGCCATCCAGTTTGGCCTGACCGACGTGCGCGACCTGCGCCCGGCCTTCGCCGACCTGGCCACCCAGGACCCCAAGTCGGACCTGTGGCGCACCAGCATCGACGGCTGCTGCAACATCCGCAAAGTCCTGCCGCTGGACCGCGCCATCGGCGGTTTCGACGCCTGGATCACCGGCCGCAAGCGCTTCCACGGCGGCGACCGCCTGAGCCTGCCGGTGGTCGAGGAGGCCGAGGGCAAGATCAAGTTCAACCCGCTGGCCAACTGGGCCAAGGCCGAACTCGAGGCCTATGTTGAGGAGCACCGCCTGCCGGCCCACCCGCTGGTGGCGCAAGGCTACGCTTCGATCGGCTGCTGGCCCTGCACCAAGCCGTCGGAAGATGGGCGGTCGGGGCGTTGGCAGGGGCAGGAAAAGACCGAGTGCGGCATCCACGTGGCGCGCGCGCCGGGCGTGGCGCCGAACGTGGGCGGGGATATCTAGAACTTGCCCCCACCTGACCGCGCGCCAGCGCGCGGTCGTCCGCCCCCGGAGGGGGCAGACGGAGAGGCCCCGGCCGTCTTCCCCCTACGGGGGAGGAGCGCGAAGCGCGGAGGGGGCAAGTGAGTGACTAATCCCCCGGCCTATACGTCCGCACCGCGTGCGCCTTCACGTCCTCGGGATAGAAGTACACGTCCCGCAGATTGCCGATCACATACCGCCCCGCCTGGTCGTTGAAGTGCGGGGAGGCCGGGTCGCCGCTTTCGCCGCCGGCCGAGATCGCCCGGGCGCGGACCTTGTCGCCGAACTCGACGACCGCCACGAAGCTGTTGCCGAGCGTCCCATAGTACTTCTTGGTCCCCGGCCAGCGCTTGGCCCCGAACGAGGCCAGGGAGCCCCACTGGGCCGAGGTGAAGGCCACCGGCAGGCTGGGCTTGCTGTCGTCGAAGGTCTGGACGATGGCGCCGTCATTGCGCTGGAAGCGGTTGATCTGGTCCCACGGCGTCTTCCAGGATCCGAAGTCGGCGGTCAGGCGATCGGACGCTTCGGCCAGGGCCGCCAGCTTCTCGGCCGGCGTCAGCTTGTCGGCCATGTAGTCGTAGGTGTTCAGCCCCTGGGCCTTGGCGGCCGGCGCGGCCTTGGCCCACATCGCTTCTCCCCAGAACACGGCCAGCGAGGTCTCGGTCGAGCGCAGCGACGATTTCTTGTCCCAGGCGGCCAGGGCCGCGACCTGCTCGGCCAGCTTGGGATCAGGGGCTGAGGCATAGGCCGCCTCCAGCGTCGGGATCAGGCGGGCGAAGGCGGTCAGGTACGGGTCGTAGGCCTTCTCGATCAGCCCGCCCAGGGTCAGGTTCTTGACGTCCTTCAGCACCAGCTCGGCGTGGAGGCCGCGCGGGTTCTCGCCGAAGGTGTCCATGTACTTGGGGAAGTCGGCCTTCTTCGGGCTGTAGGGGCCGGCGGCGGTGTAGGGCCAGTTGTTGGTGTTGAAGGCCCAGCCGTTCGGCGGATTGATCGCCTGCGGGGCCTTGTTCAGGGCGGTGAGACCCTTCCAGTCGGTGGCGGGGTCCGAGCCATCCACCGGCTTGGTGTAATCGAAGCGGTCGTCGCGGACGGGGATGAACTGTGGGTGCAGATAGGCGATCTGGCCCTTGGCGTCGGCGAACAGGGTGTTGTTCGACGAGTTGGCCTTCAGCTGCGCCACCTTCATGAAGCTCTGCAGGTCCGTGGCCTTGGTGCGCAGGAACGACTGCTGCAGGGCCGCGACCGGCTTGTTCATCAGGGCGATGCTGATCCACTTGCCGTCGGCTTCGCGCACGATCGGGCCGTGGTGGGTCTTGAAGACGGTGAACTTGCGTTCCGCCATCGTCCCGTCGGCGGCGCGGTAGGGGACGGCGATGACCTCGCTCTTCAGCGGCCGCAGCTCGGCGCCATACTTGTAGAACCGCTGGCCGTCCTTCTCGACGATGGTCTCGGCGAACTCGTCGACCACGTCGACGCCGCTGGAGGTGTGCATCCATCCTGCACGAGCATTGAAGCCCTGATAGATGAAGAACTGCCCCCAGGTCGTGGCGCCATAGGCGTTCAGGCCTTGGTCGGATGAGACCTGCATCTCCGAGCGGAAGAAGAAGCTGGTGTGCGGGTTGATCAGCAGCATCGCGTGACCCTCCAGCGTGTTCTTCGGGGCGATGGCGAAGCCGTTCGAACCTGTGGGCTCCTTGAACAGCAGGCCCTTCTCGTCCGCCGTCATGGCGATCTGGCGCTGGCCGTAAAAGGCCTCCAGCTGGGTCAGGGCCACCTTCTCGATGTCGCCGCCGATGCTGCCTTCCGAGAAGCTGAGCGCCATCCACGGCTCGAACTGGGTGATCACCCGCGGCTTCACGTTCGGATGGGTCGCCAGGTAGAAGTTCAGCCCGTCGGCCCAGCCGTTCATCAGCGCCTTCAGCCAGGCGGGGCTCTTGGCGTAGTCGGCCTTCAGCACGGCCGGATCGATGAACAGCTTCTGGCGCAGGTCGGCCCAGATCGCCTTCTCGCCGTCCGCCTCGGCCGTGCGGCCCAGGGCGGTCATGAAGTTGGCCTCGACCCGGTTGAAGTCGTCCTCGGCCTGGGCGTAGGCCATGCCGAACACCGCGTCGGCGTCGGTCTTGCCGTGGATGTGGGCGATGCCCCAGTCGTCGCGGGTGATCTGGACGGCGGCCGCGCGGGTCTTCAGGCGGGGGAGGTCGTCTTGAGCGGCATGGGCCGGAGTCGTGGCGAGCACCGTGGTCGCCAACAAGGCCATCAATAGTGTGCGCATGCGCCCCTCAAACCGCTCATCCCCGCGAAAGCGGGGACCCAAGCCGAGTTTGAAGAGGAATTCTGGTCCGCTCTGCAAGCCTTAAGTCAGCTTGGATCCCCGCTTTCGCGGCGATGAGCGGATTATGGATTACTGCGGCGGGCAGCCCTTGAATTCGCCGACCTTGCTGACCGACAGATTGCTGAGGTCGACGCCGCGCAGGGTCTTCATGGAGGCCGCGCCGACGCCGCTGAACAGGTCCAGCTTCAGGCCCTTCACCGCGCCGCCGATGTCGGAGGCGTACCAGTAGCCGTCGTGCGTATCGCCGTCGGGCATGGGCAGGCCGACGGTTTCCTTGATGAAGATGATCGTGCGGCGCGGGATCACCTTGGGATCGACCGCGACGGTGCGCATGGCCGCGACCTTGCAGCCCAGCGAGTCGAGGGCGCGGATGCCCTTGGCGCCGGCGTGGTACATGGTCGCCCGCATCTTGTACTCGACCGTGCCGGGCAGACCGCCGCCCAGGGCCGAGGAAATCAGCTCGCCCAGCGGGTCGGGACGCGCGGCTTGGGCGGGAGCGGAGTCGGCGGCGAGAGCAGGAAGGGCGAACGCGGAGATGACCGCGGTGGCCAAAATTCCGGCGAGTTGGCGTCGCATCGAGGGGGACCTCTTATCGGCGTTGTCTGTCGGGCGGCGGTCTGGATAGTCTGATCACGGACCCGTGACAACCCTCGCGGCCGATACGCCGCACCGCACACTCGCGCTTCGAGCGAAAAAACGGCATGGATTCAGCGGCTTGAAACTGGGCTTTAAGGGAGTCGATTTTTTCGATTCCGGCAGCTTCACAGATGGAACCCGGCATGACTTTGCGGATCTACGGCGACTCGAAATCGGGCAATTGTCTGAAGGTGAAGTGGGCCGCCGAGCGCCTGCATCTGCCGTTCGACTGGATCGAGATCGACATCATGAAGGGCGAGTCGCGCACGCCGGAGTTCCTGGCTCAGAACCCGGCGGGGCAGGTGCCCATGGTCATTCTCAGCGACGGCCAGGCGCTGTCGCAGTCCAACGCCATTCTGCTGCACCTGGCCGAGGGTTCAGCCTTGATCCCCGCCGACGCCTTCGAGCGCGCCAAGATGTGGGAGTGGATGTTCTGGGAGCAGTACAGCCACGAGCCCTATGTCGCCGTGGTCCGCTTCCAGATGTTCTATCTGGGCAAGAGCCGCGAGGAGATCGAGGCGCGGCTGGTCGAGCGCGCCGAGCAGGCGCTGGCGCGCCTGGAAACACAGCTGCAACAGACGCCGTATCTGGTGGGCGAGCGGCTGACCCTGGCGGACATCGCTCTGGTGGCTTACACCCGCGTGGCGCACGAGGGCGGGTTCGACCTTTCGCAGTATCCGGCCGTGAAGGGCTGGGTGGGGCGGATGGAGACGGCCCTCGGCATTATCTGATCTTCGGAGTGGGTCTCTTGCGTCTCTCGAGCAGCCTCAAAGTCCTCGTCCTGGCCGCGGCCCTGTCGGCGCCCGCCGCCTCGGCCTTCGCCTGGGGCGCTCAGGGCCACCGTACGGTCGGCGTCGTCGGCGCCGCCAGCTTCCCGACCGACGTGCCGGCCTTCCTGCGCACGCCGACGGCCATCGCCGCCATCGGCGAGTACGCTCGTGAGCCGGACCGCTCGAAGGGCTCGGGCAAGATCCACGACCACGACCGCGACGCCGCCCACTTCCTGGACGTCGACGACCAGGGCCGCATGTACGGCGGTCCGATGTTCACGGTGGCGACCTTGCCGCCCACTCGCGCCGACTATGAGACGGCCCTGCGCGCCGTCGGCCAGGACAGCTGGAAGGCCGGCTACCTGCCGTACGCGATCATCGACGGCTACCAGCAGCTGGTGAAGGACTTCACCTACTGGCGCGTGCTGACGGCTGCGGTGAAGCTGGAAAAGGACAAGACCAGGCTGGCCTACTACAAGGCCGATCTGGTCCGCCGCGAGGCGCTGCTGCTGCGCGATCTGGGCGTCTGGGCCCACTATGTCGGCGACGCCAGCCAGCCCCTGCATCTGTCGGTGCACTACAACGGCTGGGGCGACTACCCCAACCCCAACGGCTACACCAACTCGCGCGACACCCACTTCAAGTTCGAAGGCCCTCTGGCGAAAGCCCTGGGCGACGAGGCCTCGATCAAGGCGCAGATGCCGGCCTACAAGGCCTGCGACTGCTCGATCGAGACCCGCGTCGTCGGCTATCTGACCGACACCTGGAAGCTGACCGAGCCGCTTTACCAGCTGGAGAAGGCCGGCGGCATGGTCGAGACCGATCCGCGCGCCAAGACCTTCGTGCAAGGCCGCCTGGTCGCCGGGGCCGCCGCCTTGCGCGACCTGGTGACCGACGCCTGGCGCGAGAGCGCCACGGGCAAGATCGGCTATCGTCCGGAGATCAGCGTCCAGGACGTCGAGACCGGCAAGGCCGACCCGTGGGCCGACCTTTACGGCAAGGACTGAACTTGACGATGCTGTCGTTCGGCAAGGCCGTGGCGGGCCTGACCTATCGTGACCGCCGCGCCGCCTTCGGGATCGCCGAGAACGGCCAGGGCCTGATCGCCCTGGCTGAAGTCACCAAGCCCGGCAAGGCGCCGTATTTCGACCTGCCGGGCGGGGCGGTAGACGGCGACGAGAGCGAGGAACAGGCCGTGGTCCGCGAGTTCGGCGAAGAGACCGGCCTGGTGGTCGAGGCCGGCGCCCTGGTCGAGGCGGTCTCGCAACACTTCCTGAAGTCCGACGGCGAACCCGTGCGCAATCACGGCGGCGTCTATGTCGTGAAGGTCGTTGGTGAGCGGGCTGACCTGAAGATCGAGGACGACCACAAGCTGGTCTGGCTGGACCCGCAGGACGCGGTGGTCGCCCTGCGGCATGATGCTCATGCCTGGGCGGTCGCGGCCTGGCTGCGGCGCGGGTAGGGCTGAAGTTATCCACAGGGGCCGTGAGCGCCCCCTCCGCTCCTGCGGCGCTCCTCCCCCGGAGGGGGAAGACGGGGCTGTCCGTCTGCCCCCTCCGGGGGCGGACGACCGCGCGCTGGCGCGCGGTCAAATGGGGGCGCTAGAGGCGCTCAATCCCCGCACCTTTCAGACCAAATCCCTTAAAAACCAACTCCCTATACGAAAACGCACGTTCCTTATCCCCGCCTCCCGGACCTGCCTCATGCTCCTAGCTCATGAGCCAGACCCAAACCCCCGCCGGCGCATGGTGCGCTCAGATGCAACGCAAGCTGATGGACGCCCTCGACGCGGCCTGGGCGCTGGTCGAGCGCAGCGACGATCCAGCGGTCGTCGCCCGCGCCCGCGACAAGGCCCGCCTGTGCGGTCAGATGGCCGCCGCGGTCCGCAAGGTCGCCACCCTGGTCCCGCCGCCCAAGGACAAGCCGGGCCTGCCGCCGGTCGTCGAACCCGCGAAAGCCCCCGCCGCCCAAGCCGTGGCCATGCGCGCGGCGCTGGACCGGATGGGACGGCGCTAGGCTCTCGCGCCCACCGCGTGCGAAGACGCCAGGGCATCGGCGACCTTGTCGCTCGTCCGCAAGGCCAGCGCCGCGATGGTCAGGGTGGGGTTGGCCCAGCCGGAGGTCGGGAAGACCGAGCTGCCCAGCACGTACAGATTGTCGACGCCGTGCACGCGGCCGTCGGCGTCGACCACGCCCTGTTTGGGATCGTGGGACATTCGGGTCGTGCCCATGTGGTGATAGCCGCCGATCGGGTGGACGCTGACCAGCGGGTCGGTGCGCCAGCCGCCGTCGGGGTTGGACAGCCAGTCGGCGGCCTCGACCTTGCCCATCTTCAGGCGGCGCAGTTCGCGGTCCAGGGCCGCGACCAGGCGATCGACGCTGCGCACGTCCAGGGCGTTGGTGCGCCAGTCCAGGGCCGCGCGCGGCAGGCCCAGGGCGTCCACTTGGTCGGTCAGGCGGATGCGGCTGTCGGGGTTGGGCGACTGCTCGGCGCGGATGACCAAGGCGAGATCGCGCAGACCGGCCTTGTACAGCAGCCACGGGCGCAGGGGATCGACCTTGCGCTGGGCCCAGGTGGCGGCCTTCTTGGTGGCCATCCACATCGTACGGCCGGCCTTGGTCGGCTCCAGGCCGTGCTTGGCCTTGGAATAGGCGCGCACGACCGCGAAGGCCTTGCCGTCGGCGGGCGGGCGGGCGGCGATGGTCAGGGAGGTGTTGAGCACGCCCTCGCGCTCCTGCAGCGCCTCGCTGGGGGCCAGCAGGGCGGCCAGCGACTGGCCGTCCACGGCATGCGAGCGGCCGAAGGCCTTCAGCAGGGCCCAGGCGCCGCGACCGACCACGCGGCCGCCGCGGGCGTGCGGGTGCTCCATGAAGTAGCGGCCGACCTGGTCATGGGCGTTGCCCACGCCCATCGGCATGACGCCGCGCGAGGCCAGCAGCAGGCGCGGGTTCTCCATGCCGCCGGCGGCTAGCATGAAGGCTTGAGCGCGCAGGGTCAGGCGGCGGCCGTTCAGGCTGCGCGCGGTGATCTCGCGCACCGTGCCGCCCGACGCGGCCAGGGCGATGTCGGTGGTGGTGGCGTGGGTGATGATCGTGCAGCGCGGATGGGAAACGAGGTCGGCGCAGGCCTTGAAGGTGAAGCGGTCGAACTTGCGGTCGAAGATCCACAGGCGGGTGGCCAGCTCATCCTCGTCGAACACCGGGCGGGGCAGGGCATCCTGGCCGATGGCGGCCAGGTCCGGCGCGGCGGCGGGCAGCTCGAACTGCGGGCGGGCCTTGGCGTAGTAGTCCGATAGATCGTCCCAGCCGATCGGCCAGCCGCTGTGCGGCACCCACGAACGGGGCTTCAGATCGATGGGGTCCAGTTCGGCGACGCGGCCGCCCCAGATGGCGGTGGTGCCGCCAAAAAAGCGCAGGCGGGCGTCCTGCAGGTCGTAGTAGTCCTCGCCGATATTGGGGCCGGCGTTCAGCTTGGCGGTCTCGGCCTCGTAGTCCAGGCCGCCGCTTTCCAGCAGGGTGACCTCGTGGCCGGCGGCCAGCAGGTGGCGGGCGGCGATGATCCCGGCCGCCCCCGCGCCGATGATGCAGACCTCCGTATTGCGCTGAATGTCGGTTTCGGCGGCGTGGAGGTCCAGATGCATACGCTTAACTCGTCAGGTGGGCGCTCCCACCAGCAAGGCGGCGTCGCGCTTCAGGGTTTCTAGGCTTCGCGCTCCGAGGAGCGCGTAACCGAACGGGCCGCGCTCCCAGTAGATGACATCGGCGCCGTCGGAGCGGGTCAGTTCGGGTTTCGCAGACGCGCTGGTGCGAGCGCGGACCGCGAACAGGGTGAGGCGTTCGTCCTGGGGCGTGTTGATCAGAACGTGCATGCTGGGGCCGTCGTCGGACGGATAGAGCTGCACATCCATGATCCGCCATCCGGAGGGGAGCGCGGGAATTTCGAGATTGGCCTTTGTCCGCATCTCCGTGGCGTTGAACGTCGGCGTTTCCTCCTGCGAGGTCATGTCGGCGCGAAGCAGGGTCGTCCGGTGCGACACCACGGCGTCGTCGACGAAGTCGGGAGCCAGGAACGGCAGCTCGCGCCGGAAGTGCCCACCCAGCAGCAGGATGCTCGTGACGAGCAGGCCGCAACCTAAGGCAAGCGCAGTCCGGACATAGGTGCGGCGACGCTCGGGGGAAGGGGGCGCTGCGACATTTCCATGACGGTGTAGCTCTCCCATCACACGGGCGGCGAGGTCGGGATTGCTGGCCAGGTAGCCCTCGATCTGACGACGGCCATCGGGCGGCAGTCGTCCTTCGACATAGGCCGCCAGCCGGCCGGCGTCGGCGAGCATGGGCGCGTAGGGCGCATCGTCGTTGGCGGGTCTACTCATGTCCTCCCCCGAGAGGTCATCACTGTGTGGCCGCCCCCCGGCAGCGCCCCTATGCTCGACTGATCCTAGGGGTGTTCGTCAAGCCTCTTAAGCGGCCACGAAGTCGCGGGCCGGCTTATGTTCGCCCTGGCGCACCGGCAGGGTGAAGCTGACCGTGGTGCCTTCGCCGGGCTGGGAATGCATTTCCAGCACGCCGTCGTGCATGGTGATCAGCGACTTGGTCAGGGCCAGGCCAAGGCCCGTACCCTGGGTGGTCTTGGAGAACTGGCTCTCGACCTGCTCGAACGGCTTGGCCAGGCGCGCCAGGTCTTCCTTGGCGATGCCGATGCCAGTGTCGGTGACCGACACCTTGACCTTGTCGCCGAACGGATCGCGGCGCACCTCGGCCCGCACCGTGACGCTGCCGGCGCGCGGCGTGAACTTGATGGCGTTGGACAGCAGGTTCAGCAGCACCTGCTTGACCGCGCGATAGTCGGCCTCGACCTCGGGCAGGTGCGGGAACTCGACGTTCAGGGTCAGGCCGGCGGCCTCGGCGCGGTTGCGGATCAGGCGGACGGCGTCCTCGGCCACGTCCTCCAAATGCATCGCCTCGAACTTGAGGTTCATCTTGCCGGCCTCGATCTTCGACATGTCGAGGATGTCGTTGATCAGCGCCAGCAGGTGCTGGCCCGACGAGTGGATGTCCTGGCTGTAGCCCTTGTAGCGCTTGTCCCCCAGCGCCCCGAACATCTCGTTCATCATGATCTCGGAGAAGCCGTTGATGGCGTTCAGCGGCGTGCGCAGCTCGTGGGACATGTTGGCCAGGAACTCGCTCTTGGCCTTGTTGGCGCTCTCGGCCTTGACCTTTTCGGTCTCGTACTTGCGGGCCAGCTCGGCCAGCTGCTCCTGGCTGCGCTCCAGGCCGGTGATGGCGTTCTGCAGCTGCTCCTCGTTGAGGCGGCGGGCCTCTTCCTGGGTCTTGATGGCGGTGATGTCGGCGGCGGTCATGACCAGGCCGCCTTCGGCCGTGCGGCGCTCGCTGATCTGGATCCAGCGGCCGTCCATCATCTCGGCCTCGCGCACGCCCTTGGCGCCGTCGGGGGCGGGGTGGTCCTGCTTGATGGCCAGGGCGGCGAAGCGGTTGACCTCGGCGCGGGCGGCGCCGGGTTTCAGGATCTTGGGCTCCAGCGAGAAGACGCTGCGATAGTTGCGGTTGCACATCAGCAGCCGGCCCTGGCGATCCCACAGGACGAAGGCTTCCGACACACTTTCGATGGCGTCGCGCAGGCGGTTCTCGGCGGCCTGGGCGCGGGCCTGGGCGATGCGCTCCTCGGTGACGTCCAAGGCCACGCCGATGATGCGGACATAGCCGTCGCCGCCGGGCTTGCCGAAGCCCTGGCCGCGGGCGTCGATCCACAGCGAGCGGCCGCCGTGCTCGGTGGCCGGCACGCGGAACGAGACGTCGAAGGCGCCGTACATGGCCGCGTTGGTCAGGGCCTGGCGGACCCGCTCGCGGTGGTCCAGCGAGATGCGTTCCAGCAGGTCCTGGCCCGAAACGACGCCGCCGCCGCCCCAGCCGAACATCGCGCCGGTGACGTCGGACAGGAACACCTGGTCGGCGTTCAGGTCCCACTCCCAGATGCCGCAGCGGGCGGCCTCGACGGCCAGGCGGAAGCGCTGCTCGCTGTCGATGAACTCGCGGTGGGCGCGCTCGACCTTGCGGCTCTGCAGCATCAGCAGCAGCGCCAGGGCGATGCCGGCGGCCAGCGGCGCCAGAAGGTTGAAGACGCCTTCCATGACCTTGTTGTCCAGGTTGGCGATCGAGCGGGTGGGCGTGGCGGCGACGGCCAGCAGGGCCCCCTCGGCCAGCGGCCGCACGGCCACGTCGAGCACGCCGCCGTTGAGGCCCTGGCCGTGTACGGCGACGGCCTTGCCGCCGACGTCTTCGGTCGACAGGGCGAAGGCTTCGCGCAGGCTGTTGGCGGCTTGGACGTCGCGGCCCTTGGCGGTGACCAGCGCGCCGTCAGCCAGGGCCAGGGCGGCGCTGTCGTCCTTGTCGGCGACCTCGACCAGGCGCGAGGCGTCGCCGCTGGCGACCACGAACGCCCGGGCGCCGTCGATCGAGGCGGAGGTGGCGACATAGAGGCGGCCGGTCTCGCCGATCGAACCGGTCCAGGTGGTGCGGCCCGAAGCGCTGGCGGCCTGGGCCGCGCCCTTCCAGTCGGCGCCGTCGTCGCGGCCGGCGATGGCGATGGGACCGCCGGCGCCCACGACCGCCACGGCCGCGGCCTCGCCGCCGGCGGCCCGCAGGGCGGTCTCGGCGGCGTCCATGGTGGCGGCCGGATCGCGCTTGAGCAGGTCGGCGGCGGCCGAGAGGCCGGCGCGCTGGGCGGCCAGATTAGCCTCGACGCGGCTGGCGATCAGGCTGGCCTGAGCCGCCAGCGGCGCGCCGCCGGGCTCGGTCGCAGCCTCTGCCTGCAGGCGCTTGACGCCGAACGCGGTGTAGACGGCCAGCAGCAGCAGGGCCGCCAGAATGGTGATGCGGATGAACACCTGCGACGAGCCAGGAGCGGACTTGGCCCGCACGGCCGAAGGCCCGGCCGGTCCGGCTGCCGCCGGCCCCCCGTGTCTCGCCATGCCCCTGTCCAAACCACCCGGCTCCCGTAGATCCTGCGGCGAGTCACTTCGCCGACATGGTAAATCTACTGGCCGGCCGCGCCGACGTCACCGTGGAACAAGCCGATTCCGCACGTGTGAGCCTATTGGTCGCAATGTAAGGGGCGCCTTTCGGCGCCCCGAACGGTCAATCCAGGGCCTTGGTCGCCAGTTCCAGCACGTTTTTGGACAGGTCCGGATGATCGGCGACGCGCTGCAACTGCTCGCGCATCAGCGCCCCCAGTTCGGGCTTGTAGCGCCGCCAGGCGCCCAGGGGCTCGATCATCCGCGCCGCCGTCATGGGATTGAAGGCGTCGATCCGCAGCACTTGGTCGGCCAGGAAGCGATAGCCCACGCCGCTGGGGTCGTGGAACCGCGCCGGGTTGTAGCCGGAGAAGATGGAGATCAGGGATCGCAGGCGGTTGGGATTGGTCGGCTCGAAATCGGGATGGCCGAGCAGGGCGATCACGTTGTCGAGGGCGTCCGGATTGGGATCGCGCGCCTGGGCGGCGAACCACTTGTCCATCACCAACGGCTCGTTGCGCCAAGCCTGGTGGAAGGTCGCCAAGGCCCTCAGACGGATCGTGCCGCCGATCGCCACCAGGGGCGTCAGCCCGCCGATCATGTCGGTCATGTTGCTGGCCGCTTCGTAGTGACCGACGATCCGCATCAGGTTCTCTTCGTGCGGGTCGGTCGCCAGGAGGTCGGCGCAGGCGTTGCGCAGGGCGCGGCGGCCGGCGGCCTCGGCGCTGTCAGAGAACGCTCCGGCCTCCTGCATCTCGCCATGCAACAGGCGCAGCAGCTCGCCCAGGTGGACGGCGATGCGCAGGCGCAGGTGATCGCGCGCGGCGTGCAGGGCGGCCGGGTCGGCGGGTTCGGACATCCGCGCCAGGTCCGGCTCGGCGGGCAGGGCTAGCAGCAGGGCCTTGAACGCCGGCTCCGAGCTCGTGTCGGCCAGGGCCCGGCCCAGGCCTTCGGCGTAGCGCTCCTCGCCCACCTCGTCGGGCGTGCCGGCGGCGCGGGCCAGGATCAGGTCGCGGGCCAGGGTCTGACCGGCTTCCCAGCGGTTGAAGAGGTCGGTGTCAGAGCCGAACAACACATAGCGGTCCGATGGCCGCGCGTCGGTGACCAGATTCACGGGCGCCGAGAAGCCGCGCAGGGCCGACAGCACCGGACGCTCGGCCACGCCGTCCCAGCGCACGGTCAGGCTTTCCTGATCCAGCAGCACGATCTCGGTGTCGCGCAAGCTGGCGCCGCTTTCGGACAGCAGGCCGATGGCCACCGGGATCGGCAGGGGCTTCTTGGTCGCCTGGCCGGGCGTTGGCGCGGTGGCCTGGCTCAGGGTCAGGGTCAGCGCCTGTTCGGCGGCGTCGTAGTCGGTGGCGATGGTCACCGTCGGCGTGCCGGCCTGCTCGTACCAGCCGAAGAAGTCGGTCAGGTCGCGGCCCGAGGCCTCGGCGAAGCAGGCGATGAAGGCCTCGACCGTCGAGGCCTGGCCATCCAGCCGCTGGAAGTAGAGATCGCAGCCCCGGCGGAAGGCCTGCTCGCCCAGGATGGTCTTCAGCATCCGGATGATCTCCGCGCCCTTCTCGTAGATGGTCGCGGTGTAGAAGTTGTCGATCTTCATGTAGCTGGACGGGCGCACCGGATGGGCCAGCGGCCCGGCGTCTTCGGCGAACTGGCGGGCGCGCAGCTGCCAGACGTCCTTGATCCGGTGGACCGCATGGCCGCGCATGTCGGCGCTGAAGCTCTGGTCGCGGAAGACCGTGAAGCCCTCCTTCAGGCACAGCTGGAACCAGTCGCGGCAGGTGATGCGGTTGCCGGTCCAGTTGTGGAAGTACTCGTGGGCGACGACGGCCTCGATCCGCTCGTAGTCGAGATCGGTGGCGGTCCGCGGCTCGGCCAGCAGCAGGGAGCTGTTGAAGATGTTCAGCCCCTTGTTCTCCATGGCCCCGAAATTGAAGTCGCGCACGGCGACGATCATGAACAGGTTCAGGTCGTACTCGCGGCCGAACGCTTCCTCGTCCCACTTCATCGCCCGCTTCAGGCTGTCCAGGGCGTAGGCTGCGCGCGGGGCCTGGCCGGGGTCGACGAACACCCGCAGCGCCACTTCGCGGCCGCTCATGGTGATGAACTTGTCGGCCAGCACGTCCAGGTCGCCGGCCACCAGGGCGAACAGGTAGCAGGGCTTGGGGAAGGGGTCGGTCCACTCCAGGAAGTGGCGACCGTCGCCGACGGCGCCGTGCGCGCCCGGATTGCCGTTGCTCAGGAGGTGAGGGAACTTGCGGTCGGCCTCGATGCGGACGGTGTAGCGCGACAGCACGTCCGGGCGGTCGGGGAAGTAGGTGATGGTCCGGAAGCCCTCGGCCTCGCACTGGGTGCAATAACGGCCGCCGGACATGTAGAGGCCCATCAGCGCCTTATTGGCCGACGGATTGATCTCGACCTCGGTGGTCAGCACGAACTGGTCAGGGACGTCGGGAAGGGTCAGGTGCTCGGCGTCGACGATGTACTGGTTGGCGCTCAGGGCCTGGCCGTCGATGGCGACCGACAGCAGCTTCAGCCGCTCGCCGTTCAGCACCAGGGGCTCGCTCGCGTCGCCGGTGCGGCGGATCGTCAGCTCGGCCCGGACCTTGGTCTCGGTCGGGTGGAGGTCGAAGACCAGGCGGGTCGCCTCGATGTCGAACGGGAAGGGGCGGTAATCCGCCAGGCGAACGGCTTGGGGCGTGTCTGTGCGCATCGGTACAACTTAAGCCTCCAACGCCCCCTTCGCGAGGGGACCTTGACGCCGCCAGCCGAATTAATGGCGAGCTTGACGCACTTTGCGAGCGGGGGATGCAGGCGATGAGCGGGGATCAGGTCGGGCTGGAAGTCGGACGCAGGCGCTTTCTGCATCCGGGACCGCTGCGCTGGCTGCGCGCCACCGCCTGGATGGTGGTGCTGTTCGTGCTGGTCTCCCTGGTCTATGCGGGCGTCCAGATGCTGGGCGATCCGCTGACCCAGAGCGGCGGGGCGCCAGGCGTCCTCAAGGTCGCGGCGATCTGCCTGTTCGGCGTCGGCCTCTACGCCGGGATCGTGCGGGTGACGGAGAACCGCTGGCCCGAGGAGCTGGCCCTGCGTCCGGCGCTGGCCGAACTGGCCATAGGTCTCGTGATCGGCGCGGCCCTGCTGAGCGCCGCGGTGGGCGGGCTCTATCTGCTGGGCGTCTACGAGATCAGCGGTCCGCGTCCGGCTTCGGCCTGGGGGGCGGTGTCGATGGCGATCCAGTCGGGCGTGATGGAGGAGCTGATGTTTCGGGCCGTCCTCATGCGCCTGCTGATGCGGGCCTTCGGGGTCTGGCCGTCGCTGGTGATCCAGGCGGCGCTGTTCGGCGTCGTGCACCTGGCCAATCCCAACGCCACGCCGGTGGCCGCCGCGGCCATCGCCATCGAGGCTGGGCTGATGCTGGCCGGCTTCTATCTGGTGACCGGGCGCCTATGGGTTTCGATCGGCGTCCACGCGGCCTGGAACTTCACACAAGGCTGGATCTGGGGCGCTTCCGTTTCGGGCATTCCGGTGGTCGAGAGCTGGCTGGTCAGCAGCCCCAAGCCGGGCGCGCCGGAGATCCTGAGCGGCGGCGCCTTCGGTCCGGAGGCTTCGCTGCCGGCCATGATCGTGGGTACGCTGGCGGCGATCGTGACGCTGTGGTGGGCCTGGAAGAAGGGCAACTTCAGGCCCCGGGCGGACTAGTCCTGGGCGCCGCCCGACGGCGCCGCCGTCGGCGCTTCCTGCAGGTATCGCTCGATCACGTTGATCTTCTGGGCCAAGGCGCTCAACGCCGGGGGCGCATCTTCCGGGCTATCGGCCACCAGGGCCAGAACCTCGCGAGCGATCGCCTGCAGGCGCGGAGCGCTGGCGATCAGGCGGGCCTGATACTCCATCTTGTGCGGATCGCGGTCGTACTCCGCACCCGGCGTGCGCCAGCCGCCCCAGTCTTGGATGTCGGTGACCACGACCGGATAGGTGCCCGGATAGGGGTGGTGGGCGCAGTCGCTTTCCTGCTGCCATTTGTTGCGAGCCCGCAGGATGCGCCAGTTGGCGCCGTCGTCGGCGGTCTGCAGGTCGGTCTTGTCCTCGGCCTTCAGCTCGTTGGCCTGGAACTCGCGGCCCAGACCCACGTCGTAGGTCACCCGCACGGGCTCGTCGAAGCCCTTGGCCCAGATGGGCACGATCTTGTCGACCGTGGCCCAGCAGCCAACGCTCTCGACCCATACCCGCTGGTTCTTCTGGAAGACGGTCTTGGCCATGCCGTGGGGTAACGTCCCTGCGATCTCGAAAGTCCGCATAAGAAGCGGAAATTCTTGACGCCGGGTCAATCTTTCCCTTCGCGTGAACGTCGTTCAGTGTGCCCCTCGAGACCGGTCGATAGAACCGCGTCCAGGGAGGTTGCAGTGGATTTCGACTATTCCGACGACCAGAAGTTCCTGAAGGACGAGGCGCGCAAGTTCCTCGCCGCCCATTGCGACGTCGGGGTCGTTCGCGGCGTGCTCGACAATCCCGAGCGCTCGTTCGACGAGAAGCTGTGGAAGGGCGTGGCCGAGCAGGGCTGGCTGGGCGCCTGCATCCCTGAGGAGTTCAACGGCCTGGGCCTGGGGCGCGTCGAGCTGTGCGCCATCGCCGAGGAACTGGGCCGCGCCGTCGCGCCGATCCCGTTCGCCTCCACGGTCTACGTCCTGGCCGAGGCGATCCTCGCCCATGGCAGCGAGGCTCAGAAGAGCGCCATCCTGCCGCGCATCGCCGCCGGTGAGCTGATCGGCTGCCTTGCGACCTCCGAAGGTCCCGGCGTCATCGGCCCGGCGACCCTGACCAGCAAGGTCGAGGGCGGCAAGCTCTCTGGGATCAAGATCCCCGTCACCGACGGCGACGTCGCCGACACCGCCCTGGTGCTGGCCAGTGAGGGCGGCCGCCCGGGCCTGTTCCTCGTCGACCTGAAGGGCGCGGGCGTCACCCGTGAGACGCTGAAGAGCCTGGACCCCACGCGCGGCGTGGCCCGGATCGTCTTCGACGGCGCGGCGGCCGAGCGGGTGGGGGAGGCCGGCGCTGGTTTCGACCTCGTCCAGTCCATCCTGGACCGCGCCGCCGTGCTGCTGGCCTTCGAACAGCTGGGCGGCGCCGACCGCTGCCTGGAGATGGCCAAGGAGTATGCGATGGGCCGCTACGCCTTTGGCCGCGTCATCGCCGGCTATCAGGCCATCAAGCACAAGCTGGCCGACATGTACGTCAAGAACGAGGTCGCCCGCTCCAACGCCTATTACGGGGCCTGGGCGCTGAACGACGCCGGCGCCGATCTTCCGATCGCCGCCTCGGCCGCCCGCATCGCCGCCTCGGACGCCTTCTGGTTCGCCAGCAAGGAGAACATCCAGGTGCATGGCGGCATGGGCTTCACCTGGGACGTCGACTGCCACCTCTACTACCGCCGCTCGCGGCAGCTCAGCCTGGTCGCCGGCGCGCCCAAGGTCTGGAAGGAACGGCTGGTCAGCCAGCTCGAACAGAAGAACGCGGCTTAAGGGAGATAGAGGATCATGGATTTCAACGACTCCCCCGAAGAAGCCGCCTATCGCGACAAGGCCCGCGCCTGGCTGGCCGAAAACGCCGCCGCCCACCGCGCCAAGTTCGGCGAACTGAAGCCCAACACGCCCGAGCACATGGCCGCCGCCAAGGACTGGCAGGCGACCAAGGCCGCCGGCGGCTATGCCTGCATCACCTGGCCCGCGGCCATCGGCGGGGGCGGCGGCACGCCGATCCAGTCGGTGATCTTCGGCCAGGAAGAGGGCAAGGCGGGCCTCGGCTACGGCTACTTCACCATCGGGCTTGGCATGTGCGTGCCGACCGTCATGGCCTTCGCCGACAGCGACACCAAGAAGCGCTTCGTCTCGCCCGCCGTGAAGGGCGAGGAGATCTGGTGCCAGCTGTTCTCCGAACCGGCCGGCGGCTCCGACGTCGCGGCCCTGCGCACGCGGGCGGTCAAGGACGGCGATGAATGGGTGATCAACGGCCAGAAGGTCTGGACCACCGGCGCTCACTACTGCGACTACGGCATTCTTCTCACGCGGACCGACCCCGATGTGCCCAAGCACAAGGGCCTGACCATGTTCTGGATCGACATGCGCGACGCCGCCGTCGAGTGCCGGCCGATCCACCAGATGTCGGGCGGGCGCGAGTTCAACGAGGTCTATTTCACCGACCTGCGGGTCAAGGACAGCCAGCGGCTGGGCGAGGTCGGCGACGGCTGGAAGGTGGCCCTGGTCACCCTGATGAACGAGCGCCTGGCCGTCGGCGGCTCCAGCGGTCCGAACTATCGCGAGATCCTGAAACTGGCCCAGGAACTCTCTGGCCCCACAGGGCCGGCGTTGAAGAACGACGCCTTCCGCGAGAAGCTGGCCGACTGGTACGTGCAGTCCGAGGGGCTGAAGTTCACCCGCTTCCGGACCATGACCGCCCTGTCGCGCGGCCAGACGCCGGGGCCGGAAAGCTCGATCGGCAAGATCATCGCCGCCAACCAGATGCAGGAACTGGCCAACACCGCCGTCGAGATGGAGGACCAGTACGGGATCCTGATCGATCCCGACACGGCCCCGGCCGAGGCGGCGTTCCAGCAGAGCCTGATGTGGGCGCCCGGCCTGCGCATCGCCGGCGGCACCGACGAGATCCTCAAGAACATCATCGCCGAACGCGTCCTGGGCCTGCCCGGCGACGTGCGGGTCGACAAGGATGTCGCGTTCAAGGACATGCCGACGGGGCGGTAGGGGACTTAGATCCTCCCCCGCGATGCGGGGGAGGTGGCCCAGAGGGCCGGAGGGGGCGAGCTGGGCATAGGCCGCATTAGCCCCCTCAGTCGCTCCGCGACAGCTCCCCCGCATCGCGGGGGAGCATCTCCTGAACTTCGCCGAATCTTCATCCCCAAAACAGGGGATTGAGCCGACAGCTAACCAGCTTAGCTGTCGGCTTTTCGACTCTAGGCCAAGAGCTTCGCCGTTCTTTTCGTCCCGTCTAAGCGGCGAAAAGTTAGGGAAATTCGCTCCCTGCGCGAACCGTGACAGTCGTGACAAAGACTTCATACCCGGATGGGCTGAGCTGACCTTGACAGTGTCGAAGCGCCGGGCGCATGAGAGATCGTCGGTTTATGGTTAACGGGCAGCGGCTGAAGGGGGAGTCATGCGCGAGGCCGGCGACGCGATTGCGCGCCTTGTAAGTCTTCGCGAAGCGGCGGGCCGCGCGATTGGGGATCGCGCCGCGCTGCTGCGCCGTGCGCCGGTCGGGGCCATCGTGGCGGCCGTGGTGATCCCGCTGGTCGGCTGCGACACGGGCCCCAGCTTCTGGCTGCACAAGCGGGCCAGCGCCTGCCCCCGGCCCCAGGCCGCGCAGGGTGTCTCGGGTCAATTCAATCAGCAGCAGCAAGAGATCCGGGCCCTGCGCCAGGGCGGCTTCCGCGGCGACTTCTTCGCCCAGCTGGAGCTGGCCCGCCGCTACGAGGGCCAGCGCGCGGTCGACAAGAACCTGGAAGATCCGGTCGAGGCCGCCGTCTGGTACGGCATGGCCCTGGCCAATTCCGGCGGCTACGCCCCGATCGCGGCCTATGAGCGTCGCGGCAAGGAGCCTCGCGCCGTCTCGCGCTTCGACGACTGCCGCGCCTTCGAGCGCCGCAGCGCCTATGGGGCGCTGGACCGCCTGCTGTCGCGCATGTCGACCGAGGAGCGCGAGAAGGTCCGCAACCGCGTGATCTACGTGCTGTCGTCGCAAGGCGCGGACGGCTTCCGCACCCTGGCGCGGATCCACGACGGCTATTTCGGCCCCTATGGCGAGCCGTCCGACAACCTCCAGGCCATCGAGGCCTATGGCAAGCCCAGCCGCCCCGGCGCGCCGGCGGCCCTGGACCTGTTCCGCCGCAACGACGTCGACGCCTATCTCTACAATTACCTGGCGGTGCAGACCGGCGACGTCTCGGCCTATGTCATGCTGAAGGACTTCGAGCGGTCCTCGCCGCAGCGGGCCTCGTACGGCTCGTTTGTCGAGACCAAGGCCAAGCGCTGGATCCCGACCTACGAGTTCTATCCGCCGGAATCGCCCGACAGCGGCGTGCCGCACTCCGACGAATCGGACCTCTCGGGCGAGGCCCGCGAGGGGGCGCTGTCGCGGATCCACGAACTGCCCTTCGTCCACATCGGCGAGGCCCTGGCCTATCTGCGCGTCATCCCCAACCCGGTGTTGGACGAGAAGCTGCTGAGCCTGAACGACGCCCAGTCGGTGCAGGCCATGCTGGGCCGCCCGACCACCGGCCGCCTGTCGCCGATCGAGAAGGTGCGGGCCATACAGTACGCGGCGGTCAACGGCTCGTCCAAGGCCCAGCTCGTCCTGGCGGTGATGTACTCCGAAGGCGTGGGCGTGCCGCGCGACTACGCCCGGGCCTATCACTGGTACGAAGAAGCCGAACGTCAGGGCTCGGCCGAGGCCAAGTACGCCATGTCGACCTTCTTCTCCCTGGGCGTCCAGGGCGTGGCCGACCAGGACCGCGCCAAGGCGGTGGTCTACCAGATCGACAGCGCGCTCTCGGGCTTCAAGCCGTCGGCGCACCGCCTGCAGCAGCTGCTGGCCCAGGTCTCGCGTCCGCCCCGGCAGATGGCCGATCGCGGCCGCCCCTATAGCGAAAGGGACTACTGATGCGCCGCCTTGGTCGCCTGATGGCGCTGTGGGCCGTCCTGATCCTGGGCCTGGCGTCGATCGCCGCGCCGGAGGCCGCCTTCGCCTCGCCGGACGCCCGGATCGACCAACAGATTCGCCCGTGCTTTGGCCTGCTGATCCAGCCCAACCTGCGCGACGGCTGCAAGGTCCGCTACGACAAGCCCAAGCCTTGCGCGCGCGGCTACTACCGCTCGCGCGGCAAGTGCGTGCCATATCGCGGCGGCGGCTATGGTCCCGGTTACGGCGGCGGCTACGGCCAGCGCGAGATCAACTGCGACTACGCCTATCCGGGCCAGGTCTCGGACGCCCTGGCGCGGCTCTATGACGGCGACACCCTGACCCTGACCTCGACCAATGGCGGGGCCTGCGTCGAGTCGCTGAACATCACCCAGTCGGTGACCATCGTGGTGCGCAACTACGCCGCCTCGCTGAACCGCCCGATCCTGATCGCCCCGGCCGACCAGCCCTGCATCAAGATCGCGCCGGGCGTGCAGTATGTGGTGCTGGAAGGCCTGGGCATCGAGGCCCGCCGCGCCGGCTCGGCCTCGTGCATCGTCGGCCGCGCCACCGAGATCGCCCTGAAGGACGTTTCGATCCGCTATGACGGCGACGCCTCGGCGTTCGATGTCGGCGACAGCCGCATCGAGCTGGAGAACGCCGTCTTCATCGGCCGCACGCGCTCGGCGGTGGTCAAGGCGACCGGCACGATCATGGCTTCGAACGTCGAGATCGCCGCCACCGCCATCGGCGCCGCCTTCGAGACGGCGGGCGACAGCCGCCTGCGCGACATCCGCATCGTCCGCCTGGGCGACTGGACCGGCTCGTCGCGCACCCGCAACTCGGCCGGCTTCGTGATCAGCGGCATGAACCGCCAGCAGCTGGTGACCATCGACGGCCTGTATGTCGATGGCTTCTCGCGCGGCGTCTATATCGGCGGCGGCGACGAGACGACCCTGCTGCGGCCCGTGGTCCGCGACAGCGACTGGGCCGTGACCGTCGAGGGCGCCAACCTGCGCATGAGCCAGGGCGAACTCGAGGCCGTCGATGTCGGCGTCTATGTCGCCTCGGGCATCGCCTATGCCAGCAACAACAAGATCGTCGGCGTCATGCGCTCGGGCCTCTATGCCGACCGCGGGGCCCAGATCCGCGCTGTCGACAACCGCATCTATGCCCGCCCCGAGGGCTGCAAGGCCCTGGTCAGCGGCTTCTTCGACGGCGAGTTGACCTGCCGTCCGTGGTTCGAGGCGCCGGAGCTGTACCGCACGCCGCGCGATCACGCCCGCCTGAGCTATGACGCCTATTGGCCCGCCGGCAACCTCGGGCCGACCCCGCTGGCCGCCAGTTCGGTCCCGGCCGAGCTGTCTCATGACGCAGCCGCTACCGGCCTGGCCGGTGGTCCGCCCGCACAAGGAGCGCCACGATGAGCAAGTTCCGCGTCGCCGTCCTCGCCGCCGTCTGGACCCTGATGGCGGGCCAGGTTTCGGCTCAGCAGTACGCTCCTGGCTACGGCGCTCAGCCCGCGGCCATTCACCCCGCGCCGGGCTATGCGCCGCCCTCCTATGCCCCGCCGAAGCGCCGGGATGTCTGCGGTTCGCCCCTGACCGGCAAGACGCCGGACGTGATGACCTATGACAGCGCCACCGGCACCCAGGTGTTCGTCGGCGGCGGGCGCGACGGGGGCACCGACGTGGCGGCCTACAACGTCCAGACCGGTTCGGTGGCCGGCCTGTCGGGCGACCTGTCCCGGCCGGGCCTGGTGTCATCCTGCTCGGTCGACGGCCTGACCCGCGAGTCCTACGGCGTCAGCTCCGACCGTCCGGGCCAGATCAGCCTGACGGGCCGCGACGATCGCGGCGAGCGCTACCAATTCACTCGCGCCGACGGCCGGGTCGAGAGCTGGGATCCGCGCTACGACAACCAGTGCTTCCGCTCGGGCAGCGGCCTGTTTGGTCCGCCCGGGTCGGGTGATCGCCGATGCTGAAGATCGCGCTCGTTCTGGGCGTGCTGGCGGTGAGCGCCTGCTCCAAGCCCTATTATCCGCCTTACTATCCGCCGGCCGGCCCGCCGCCGCCGACCGGCCCGCATCCGGCGAACGTGACGCCGCCGCCGCCGCCGATCGATGTGGTTAGGCCGCGGATTCCTTAAGCCGCTAGCGCCCCCTCCGTCACGATGCTGCGCATCGCGCCACCTCCCCCGCTGCGCAGGGGAGGAGAGGGGGTTTCATCCTCCCCCGTGAAACGGGGGAGGTGGATCGACGCGAAGCGGCGAGACGGAGGGGGCGCTCTAAGGCGCCACCGTCTTCAAGAACCCCGGCGCCTTGCGATGCCTCGTCGCCTGCTCGTACGCAAACCCCAGGTTCAACAGCAGCTTCTCGCTCCACGCCGGACCGATGAACGACAGGCCGACCGGCAAGCCCGACACGGCTCCCATCGGCACGGTCAGGTGCGGATAGCCGGCCACGGCGGGCAGGGTGGTTGCGGAGCCGCCGTAGTTGTCGCCGTTCAGCGGATCGATGGTCCAGGCCGGGCCGGTGGTCGGAGCGACGATGGCGATCGCGCCGGCCTCACGCAGGATGCGGTCGATGCCTTCGGGACCGGCCAGCCGTTTCGAGTCCGCCAATGCCTTCAGATACTCGGGATCGGTCAGGCCCTTGGTCGCTTGCGCCTTCTCGAAGGTCTCCTGGCCGAACCACTCCAGCTCCTTCGGCGTCGCCGCGTTGAAGGCGATGACGTCGGCCAGGGTGCGGGTCGGGACCTTTTTCGGATCGGTCGAGGCCAGGTAGGTCGCCAGGTCGGCCTTCAGCTCGGTGTAGAGCACCAGCCCCTCGGCCTTGCCGATCGGGCCCTCGTCGAAGGCCTTGACCTCGACCAGGATCGCGCCCTGGGCCTGCAGATCCTTCAGCGCGGCCTCGAACACCGCGTCGGTCTTGGGCGAATAGCCGGTGTAGAAGCGGGCCACCGCCAGCTTGACGCCCTTCAGCGCATCCTTCGACAGGCCGGCGGCGTAGTCGGTCTTGCGGGCGTCGGCCTCTTTCGTGGCCGGATCGGCGGGGTCGCTGCCGGCGATGATGGTTAGCACCTTGGCGGCGTCGACGACCGTCGCAGTCATCGGGCCGGCGGTGTCCTGGCTGTGGCTGATCGGCACGATGTGGGTGCGCGACACCAGGCCCACCGTGGGCTTGAGGCCGACCAGACCGTTGATCGCCGCCGGGCAGGTGATCGAGCCGTCGGTCTCGGTGCCGATGGCCAGCGGCGCCAGGCCCGCCGCCACCGCAGCCCCCGAGCCGCTGGACGAGCCGCAGGCGCTGCGGTCCAGGACGTAGGGGTTGCGCACTGTGCCGCCCACGGCGCTCCAGCCGCTGATCGACTTGCCCGAGCGGATATTGGCCCATTCCGACAGGTTGGCCTTGCCCAGCATGACCAGTCCCGCGTCGCGCAGACGCTTGGCGATCGGCGCGTCGCGGCCGGTGACGTTGTCCTTCAGCGCCAGGGAGCCGGCGGTGGTGGGCAGCGGATCGGCGCTCTCGATATTGTCCTTCAGCAGGATCGGGACGCCGTGCAGGGCGGAGCGGACCTTGCCGGCCTTGCGCTCGGCGTCGAGGGCGCGGGCGTCGGTCAGGGCGTTGGGGTTGGTGGCGATGACGGCGTGGAGAACGGGGTTCTTGTCCTGGATCGCGGCGAGAGCGGTCTTGGTCGCGTCCTCGGCGGTCTGGGCCTGGGCGCCGCCGGCGATCAGAGCGAGCGCGGCCAGGCAGGCGAACTTGGTCATGTGGTGGTCCCCCGGGGGCGCGAGTCTGGTGCGGCTATGGAGAGGATGGGGCTAAAAGTGGATGGTCGCCAAGCACTGAGGGACCGTCCTTGCCCTTCGACAGGCTCAGGGTGAGGACTACTTTGCACGGCCTATCAGTAGAAACCTCACCCTGAGCTTGTCGAAGGGCGAGGTTGCGGACCCTAGACAAACACCGCCACGTTCTGCCGCGCCAACACCAGCGGTCGCCCGGTCGCGTCCCACAGGTCCATCGCCTGGGTCGAATAGCCGTCGCCGATCGTCTCGGCCCGCGAGCGCAGCAGGCGCCAGCCGTCATCGTCATCACCCGGCAGGCCCACCACATCCAGCGCCCAGGTCATGGTCGAGATCGGTCCAAAGCGCGGGAACAAAGCCATGGCCGGCGGGGGCGGGGTGTCGGCCAGGGCGATCAGCGCCGACAGGCTGGTCGCGGCGGCGTCACGGTGACGGATCCATAGCAAGTATTCCGGCGCCTCGCCGGTCAGCGGCCGCGTGCCGCCGGCCAGCTTGACCTCGAACTGCTGGGAGAAGTGCGGCGCGCGGTTCGGGTCCGAGGGGAAGAACGGCTCGCAGTCCTCGGGCCGGGCGACGACGGGGCAGGGGGCGTCCAGGTACGAGACCTCAGAGGCCCGCGCCGCGCCGAAGGTCAGCACGCCGTGCGTCGCCACGCCCTGCTCGCCCAGCAGGTCCACCGCCACGAACAGGGTCGACTTGCCCTGGCGCAGCGCCTTGACCTGGATCGACAGCTCGCCCGCCGCTGGCCCGACGAAGGCGAACTGGGCCGAGCGCAGGGGCGGGGCTTCTGGAAAGGCCCGCTGGGCGGCCTCGACGCACAGCGCGGCGGACAGGCCGCCATAGGTGGTCCGGCCCTGTTTCCAGTCGTCGGTGACGATGGCGGAGAAGCCGTCGTCGCGGGGCGTGATTTGAGCGATGAGATCGGTATAGGCGGTCATGCCGCCTAGTTCGTTTTCTTTCGCTACGGAAGTCAACGCCCCGCGATCGGGTTATTTCGCCGCCAGAGCCTCCGCCAGCCCCGGCGTGAACGCCGCCCCAGCCTTCACCTGGGCGGTCGAGGGCTTCAGCGCGCCGCCGATCGGCTCCGAGCGCCCGCCCAGGCAGCCCTTGAGGAACTGTTCGGCCACCGCGTTGAAGGCGATGTTGTTGACCGGGCGGGCGAAGCCGTGGCCCTCGTCGGGGAACAGGACGTAGGTCACCGGGATCTTCTTGGCCTCCATGGCCGCCACGATCTGGTCCGACTCGGCCTGGTTGACGCGCGGGTCGTTGGCGCCCTGGCCGATCAGCAGCGGCTTGGTGATGGCGCTGGCGCGATAGACCGGCGAGCGGTCCTTGAGCAGGGCCACGCCGGCCGGCGTCGTGGGGTCGCCCATGCGCTTGTAGAACTGCTGCTTGCCGGCCTCCCAGTAGGGCGGGATGGTCTTGAGCAGAGTCTCCAGGTTCGACGGGCCGACGATGTCGACCCCGCAGGCGAAGGCGTCCGGCGTATAGGTCAGGCCGACCAGGGTGGCGTAGCCGCCGTACGAGCCGCCCATGATCGCCGTCTGCTTCTGGGTGGTGACGCCGGCTTTCACGGCCCAGCCGACCGCATCGATCAGGTCGTCGTGCATCTTGCCGGCCCATTCCAGATTGCCGGCGTTGGTGAAGTTCTTCCCGAAGCCCGTCGAGGCCCGATAGTTGACCGACAGCACCGCATAGCCGCGGTTGGCCAGCCACTGGTGGTATCCGTTGTAGCCATAGGCGTCGCGCGCCCACGGGCCGCCGTGCACCAGCAGCACCATCGGCACGGGCTTGTCCGCCTTGCCATCCTTGTTGGCGTCCGCGTCCGGCGGCAGGGTCAGGTACGAAACGAGGGTCAGGCCGTCGCGGGCCTTGATCTCGACCGGCGTCATCGGCTGCAGCGGCGCGCCTTCCAACTCGGGCCGGGCGACGAACAGCTTCTCCACCGTCTTGGCCTTGCGGTCGTAGAGATAGGTGGCGGCCGAGGCGGTCACGGGGTCGACGGCGACGGTCCACAGGTCGTCGGCGTCGGTGCGCCCGGTGACGTAGATGTCGCCCTTCAGTTGCTGGCTCAGGAAATCGAGATCGCCCTTCACGGCCGGGTCAACGACGGTCCAGGTGTTGCGCAGGTAATTGACGCCATAGGCCTGGACTAGGCCGGTCTTCGGGTCAGCCAGGACCTGGCCGATGTCGGCTTTGGCGTCTTGGGCGATGATCTTGGTCTGGCCCGAGGCGACGTCCTGGGCGACCAGGGCGGCGGTGTCGCGGCCGCGCGAGTCGAGCCAGTACAGCGTCTTGCCGTCGGTGGTGAAGCCCAGCGCGCTGGTCGTCAGGGAGTCGTCGAGGCCATAGCTGACCACCGGCTTGTCCTCGATCTTGCCATCGACGATGCGGAAATAGTCGGAGCCGCCGTCGGGACGCTCGATGGTGGCCAGGCGCGGCACGAGGTCCTCATCGGCGACGAAGCCGCCGTACTTCTCGTTCTTGATCAGAAGCTTCAGCGCGCCGGACTTGAGGTCCAGGCTGTAGACGTCGTGCCAGCGGGGGTCGCGGTTGTTGACGCCGACCAGGATGCGGTCGGGGACCTTGCGGCTGACGCCCAGGATCTCGGCGCGGGTCTTTTCGAACGGCGTCAGGGTGCGCTGGGTCCCGGTGGCGATGTCGACGCCGTACAGCAGGAAGTTCTCGTCGCCGCCCTTGTCGTTGACGAACAGCAGCGAGCCGGAGTCCGGTGACCAGAAGTAGCTGCGGATTGGCCGGGTCTTCTCGTCGGTGAGGGGCTTGGCCTTGGCGAGGTCGCCGCGCGGGGCGACCCACAGGTTCATGACCCCGTCGCGCGGGGCGATCCAGGCCAGGTGCTTGCCGTCGGGGCTGACCAGGCCGCGGGCGCGGCTGGGATTGCCGAACAGCTTGGCGCGCTCGATCAGCGGCGCGGTGGTGGCGGTCTGGGCCTGGGTGGCGGCGGCAGGCAGGATCGCGAGCGCCGCGACGGCGGCGAGCAGAAGAGTGCGCATCGAGGGTTCCCCTGTGGAGATTCAACCTTCGGTGAGCGAACGGCGATACGCAAGGTGGCTTTTTCGTTCGCTCATCTCCGCGAACCTGGCCAACGCAGCAGGCCCCCACCTGACCGCTACGCGGTCGCCCGCCCCCGAAGGGGGCGGAAGGTTGCGCGCGACCTTTTTCCCCCTCCGGGGGAGGAGCGCCGTAGGCGCGGAGGGGGCAAGTCTTGGCCCCTGAGCCTTACTCCCCCTTCAGCTTGCGGTCGAAGAAGTCCAGGTGGGTCTTCATCACGCTGAGGCCCTTGGACTTGCTGCGGGGCGCGCTGTGGCGCTCGCCGGGATAGAGGGCCGTCTCGAACGGGATCGCCCGCTTCTGCAGTTCGGCCATGACCCGGGTACTGTTCTCCAGGATGACGTTGTCGTCGGCCATGCCATGCAGCAGCAGCAGGGCGCCGGGCTTGAGATGGTTCAGGCGGGTATTGATGTCGGAGAAGGCATAGCCGGCCTTGTTCTCGTCCGGCTTGCCCATGTAGCGCTCGGTATAGGCGGTGTCGTAGAGGCTCCACTCGGTCGGCGGCGCGCCGGCGGCGGCGGCCTTGAACGGGGTGTTCTCGGCCGTGATCAGCATCAGGGCCATGAAGCCGCCGTAGGACCAGCCCATCACGCCCAGCTTGTCGGGATCGACGTAAGGCAGGCCCTGCACGAACTTGGCGCCCTGCAGCTGGTCGTCGACCTCCACCGTACCCAGCTTGCGGTCCAGGCTGCGCTGGAACTTGGCCGAGCGGGCGCCGCTGCCGCGGTTGTCCAGCTTGAAGATCACGTAGCCGGCCTCGAGATAGGCGCGCTCGTCGGGGCTATGCCAGTTGCGGGCGACGCGCTGGGCGTGCGGACCCCCATAGACCGAGACGATGGCCGGATACTTCTTCGAGGCGTCGAAGCCGGGGGGCTTGAGGATTTCGTAGTGCAGGGTCTCGCCGTCGACGGCCTTCAGCGTCCCGAATTCCGGCGTCGGCAGGGTCGAGGCGTAAGGCGAGTAGGGGTGACCCTCGGCCAGCTTGTTCTCCTCGATCCAGCGTACGCGCTTGCCCTCGGGCGTATAGAGCGCAGTCTGGGGCGGGGTCTTGGGATCGCTGTAGGTGCCGGCGAAGGCGCCGTTGCTGGCGACCTTGGCCATCCACCAGCCGCCGGCCGGGGTCAGGGCCTTCAGCTTGCCGGGCTTGGCATAGCTGACCTCGTAGAGGCGGCGTTCGATCGGCGTGTCGACCGAGGCGGCGAAGATCGCCACCTTGCGGTCCTGGTCGACGCCTTCCAGATCGGCCACCCGCCAGTCGCCCTTGGTCAGCTGGGCGATCAGCTTGCCGTCGGCGGCGTGGCGGTAGAGGTGCTTGTTGCCGTCCTTCTCAGAGCTCCACAGGAAGGTGCCGTCAGCCAGGGGCGTGAAGTCATCCCAGGCCTCGACCCAGTGGGCGTCGGTCTCGGTCAGGATGGTCTTGCCCTTGCCCGTGGCGGCGTCGAAGGCGATCAGGTCCAGGGTCTTCTGGTCGCGCGACAGGCGCTGGACGTAGACGGTCTTGCCGTCGGCCGACCAGTCGACGCGGGCGACATAGATGTCCTTGTTCGACCCCAGGTCCAGCTGCACGACCTTGCCCGAGGCCAGGTCGCGCACCAGCACGTCGACCACGGCGTTGGGGCGACCAGCGCGGGGATAGCGCTGCTCGACGATGGTCGCGCCCGAGGGGCCGATATCGGCGCGCGGCACGATGTCGACGCCGCTTTCATCGACGCGGGTATAGGCGATGGCCTTCTCGGTCGGGCTCCACCAATAGCCGGTGAAGCGGTCCAGCTCTTCCTGGGCGATGAACTCGGACGTACCGAACGACAGGGCGTCCTTGCCCTCGGTGGTCAGGGCCGTCTCGGTCCCGCCGTTCACAGCCTTGATGTAGAGGTTCTGGTCGCGGACGTAGCTGACGTACTGGCCCTTGGGCGAGACCTTGGCGTCGACCTCGTCGCCGGGGGTTTCGGTCAGGCGGGTGACCTTGCCGTCGGCGACATTGTCCAGATAGAGGTCGCCGTCCAGCGGGACCAGGATGAAGCGGCCCTGCTTGTCCCAGCTGTATTCGACGATGCCGCGGGCCTGGACGCGCGCTCGCTCGCGGCGGGCCTTCTCAGCCTCCGACAGTTCCTTGGCGCCCGAAGACAGCGCCGCCGAGTCGATCAGGCGATAAGGCTCGCCGCCGGCGACGTCTGCCGCCCACAGATCCTGGACGTTGGCGGCTTCGGGCTTGGCCTTCAGATAGGTGACCCGCTTGCCGTCGGGCGAAAGCGCCACGCCCTTGGCCGTGGGGCCTGACAGGCCCGGATCGGCGAAAACCCGCTCCGGGGTCAGTTTTTCCGCAAGAGCCGGGGTGGTGAGGGCGAGGACAGCCGCGAGGGCGGTAAGCGAAGGCTTGATCATGGCGCGGGACGCTATTCTCGAGCGTCGCCGTTGTCAGCAGCGAAGTTGCGGCGCCCTTAAGGTGCGGCAGGGCGCCGCGCCCGTAACAAATGTCTTGCCACCGGTTACCTGATAGCGCTAACAGCAACCTGTGAAGCGCGACGCGCTTCTGCCCTTCCTGGGCGTTTCCTCCCTAAAAACTTTCAGCCCGGTCACTTGGCCGGGCTTTTCTTTTGCCTGTTGGGCGGCGGCGACAGGGGTCTGTCCACGCTCGGCCCGTTCGGCCAAGCGTGGAATGCGGTTCTGCAATCAGACTGTCGGCACCGTGCCGCCGTCGATGACAAACTCGGCGCCGTGGATCGCGGCGGCGCGATCCGAGGCCAGGTAGGCGATGATGTCGGCGACCTCATGGGGATCGGCCGGACGCCCGATCGGGATTCCGCCCAAGCTGTCGAGGACCACCTGCCGCGCCTCTTCGATCGTGCCGCCATTGGCGGCCTGCAGACGCTTCAGGAGGTCCTCGGACGCCTCGGTCATGATCCAGCCGGGGGAGACGGCGTTGACCCGCACGCCCTTGGGTCCCAGTTCCTTGGAGATGGACTTGCTGTAGGTCCTCAGCGCGGCCTTGGCGGCGGCGTAGGCCGTGGTCGCCTCGGGGAGCGGCAGGACCGACTGGATGGAGGTGACGTGCACCACCGCGCCGGCGCCGCGCTCGATCATCTGCGGAACCAGCAGGCGATCCAAGCGCACCGTCGCCAGAAGGTTCAGATTGAGCTCGGAGAGCCAGTGATCGTCGGTCAGGGCGACAAAGCCGCCGCCCGGCGCAGACGAGCCGCCGATCACATGCGCCAGGATGTCGATACCGCCCAGGCGCTCGAGCGCGGCCTTGGCGACGCTTTCGCCGCCCTCGGCCGTCGTCAGGTCCGCCTGGACGAACTCGACGCCGTCGATCGGCTCCAGGCTTCCGCGCGCGGCGGTGATCACCTTGGCGCCGCCGGCCAGGAAGCGATCGACGGCAGCCCGGCCCAAGCCCTTGGAGCCGCCGCTGATGAGCACGCGCTTGCCGGCGAACTCGGTCGGATCAGCCTTGAAGGTCATGCCGTGATCTCCAGGGCCTTGATGGCGTCGTCTTCGAGCGTGAAGCGGTAGGTGAAGCGGATGGGGCTGCCCTTGAAGTCGCCATGGGCGGGGCCTTCGACGACGACCTGACCGGCCTCGTGGCGGGCGGCGTCCGGCGTGAAGATCGCCTTCACGGGGATCACGGCCTCTTCAAACAGGGACATGATTTCAGCGTGTCCCCGTAGAACGGCGCCGTTATCGCGAACGACGGCGTCGGCCGCGAAGGGTTCGAGCATGCCGTCGGCGTCCAGGCGGGCGTTTGCGGCCACGTAGGCGGCGATCGGGGATGGAAGTTCGAGTGACATGGGCTTGTCCTGCCGGTGGCGGTCGCAGCCGGGGCGGCTGGACGTGCGCTTGCCAATCAAGTTAGCGATGTCCCGGTTGCGTGATAATCAGGGCTGATCGGAACGCTTCATCGCGAAAATCAGGACAATGGTGCAAGGCAGCCTGACGGAATTGGACGCCGTTCTCATGGTCGCCCGGCGGGGCAAGTTCCGCACGGCTGCGCTGGAGCTTGGCGTCTCGACGACGGCGCTCAGTAATGCCGTCGGAAAGCTGGAGCGCACGCTCGGCGTACGGCTCTTCAACCGGACGACGCGAAGCGTCTCCTTGACCGAGGCTGGCCAGCAGTTTGTCGCGCAGGTCGCGCCTGCCGTGCGGGACATTCATGAAGCGATGGAGATTGCGCGCTCCCAAAGGGTCGCTCCTTCGGGCACGCTGCGCATCAACGCCTTTCCGACAGCGGCGCGGGAGATCTTCTCCTGGCTCGTTCTGCCGTTCCTGCGCGTACACCCTCAGGTCCACATCGATATCGTCACGGAGGGTCGCCTCGTGGACATCGTCGAGGGCGGCTTCGACTTCGGCGTCCGCAGCATGGACTTCGTGCCCGTCGACATGATCGCCGTCCCATTGGGCGGTGCGCGACGCAATGTGGTGGTGGGCGCGCCGAGCTATTTGAAAGCGCACGGGACGCCCGTGATCCCTCAGGACCTCGCCCAGCATTCCTGTCTTCGCGTTCGGCTTCCCAACGGCGCGATCTACCGCTGGCCGTTCGAGAAGGACGGACAATCGCTGCATATCGACGTTGAGGGCGCCGTCACCCTCGACGAAGCGAGCCTCGCACGCACGGCAGCTCTCGCTTCGGTGGGTTTAACCCTGGCGATGGAGTCCGACGTGCGGGACGACATCGAGGCGGGCCGCCTTGTACGCGTGCTTGAAGATTGGACGCCCACTCTGGCGCCCTTGAGCCTTTACTATCCGAACCGGCGCAACCCGACCGCCGCGTTCAAGGCGTTCATCGATTTTGCGCGGCGGCATAGCGGGACCGGAGACGCCCTGAGGCCGTCGCATAGGCCGTCTGAAAAGTAAGGGCGCCCGCCGAAGCGAGCGCCCTTCTTCGCAAACTCTAGAAACGCTTCTTGATGGACACGTAGTACTGCCGCGGCGGGGCCGTCAGCACGGTCATGGCCTCGCCGTTCGGGTCGCTGTTGACGAAGCCGCCCGAGCCGATGGTCGAGATGTAGTCCTTGTTGGTCAGGTTGGTGATGTTGGCCTGGATCTCCAGGCCCTTGCCCCAGGTCGTCTCGTCAAAGCGATAGCCCAGGGTCAGGTCGGCGATCGTGGTCGAGGGAGCCTGGCCGCCGATGTTCTCGTAGGTGTAGTAGCGCTTGTCGGTATAGGCCACGCCCAGCTTGGCGAAGAGCCCGCCCTGGTCGAACGCGATCTCGCCCTTGAAGATGTTCTTGGGCGTGTTGACCACGGTCTTGCCCTTGGTGCGGGCCTGGATCGTGCCGTTCAGGGCGACGACGTCGCTCTCGTACTTGGAGTCGTTGTAGGTGTAGGCGCCGTACAGGCTCCAGGCGTCCGTCATGCGGAAGGTGCCGGCCAGCTCGACGCCCTTGGTTTCCACCGAGCCGACGTTCGAGAGCACCGGGGCGTTGCCCTCGATCGAGGCGCCTTGCTGCACGGCCAGGATGCGGTTGTCGAAGGTTACGTGATAGACCGCGGCAACGCCCTGGAAGCGCTCGGTGCGATAGCGACCGCCCAGTTCGAAGGTCTTGGAGCTTTCCGGCTCCAGGCTGCTGGCGACGCGGTTGACGTTGTCCTGGTTCAGCGAGCTGAACGGACCCGAGGTGGCGGCGGAGACGTAGGCGGCCATGTTCTCGGTATAGCCGCCGAACACTTCGAAATCGGGCGTCAGCTTATAGACTGCGCCGACCTGGGGCAGGAACGTGTCCTTGCTCTTGATCTCGCCCGACAGCGGGTTGCCGACCACGGTCTTGACCTTGTTGGTCACCTTGATCGCCTTGAAGCCGAAATTGACCTTGAAGGCCTCGGTGATCGTCCACTCGTCCTCGATGTGGCCGGTCAGGGTCTTGGTGTCGAAGGCGTACTGCCACTGGGTGAAGAACGGGCTGTCCTGGAAGTCCAGCGGGTTGCGCGACGGCGCGGCGGCCGTTTCGGCGTAGAACCGGCGCGCCTGGTTGAAGTAGTTGCGCTCGTGCCAGAAGCCGCCGCTGACCTTGTGCGCGCCCAGGTCGATCGTCAGGCCGGCGGTCAGGCCGCCGCGGTCGATGTCGTACTCGGTGGTGCGGATCGACAGCGGGGCGGCGGTCGAGCCGGCCGTGCCGAAGCCCGGGCTGGCCAGGTAGGGCGTGTACCACAGGCCTTGGCCGCGGTTCTTGTGCTGGTAGGCGGTGGCGTTCAGCGTCACACGATCGGTGACGTCCAGATCCAGCTTGGCGCCGTACAGGTCGTCGTCGCGCACGCCGGCGCCGGCATAGTAGGCGTCGTCCACCGTCGCGAACGGGGCGGGCAGGGCGGTGCTCGTCTGGTAGGCGCGGGCGGCGGCCACGGCCAGGCCCCAGTTGGGCAGGGTGTTGTCCCAGTTGCGGCCCAGGCGCTTGATCATCGCGAACGACAGGTCCTGGTAGTCCTGCTCGCGGCGTTCGGAGTGGTGGTAGAAGCCGGCCAGCTCACCGCGGTCGCCCAGCGGCATGACCAGCTTGGCGTCGTACTGGCGCTGCTTATGCTCGCCGCCGCCCTTCCACTTGTCGGACTTCTGGTCGGCGAACGAGATGTAGCCGCGCAGGCCGCCGATCTGTTCGATCGCGCCGGTGTCGAAGCGGCCGAACACCCGGTGCATGGCCTTGGAGCCGGCCGTGGCGTCCAGCTGGCCGCCCATCTCCTGCGACGGGTCGCGCGAGAAGAACTGCAGCGTGCCGCCCAGGTTCGAGGTCGAGGCGACGCCCAGCGCGCCGGCGCCTTGGGCCAGCTCGACGCGGCCGATGTTTTCCGAAGCGATGGCGCGGCTGATGTGCAGGCCGTTGTGGTTGCCATAGGTCATGTCGCCCAGCGGCACGCCGTCCAGGGTGAAGCCCAGCTGGTTCTGGTTGAAGCCGCGGATCGAGATCCGGGCCGACCACTCGTAAGCCCCGAACGCATCAGCCGACTGGAAGGTGACGCCCGGCAGCTTGTCGATGGCCTTCAGCGGGCTGGTGCCGGCGGCTTCCAGGCCGATGGCGTCGTTCTTCAGCGTCTGGACCTGGCGGCTCTGGCCCTGGCCTATGACGATGACGGCGTCGATTTCCGAGACCTCGGCGGGCGCGGTTGCGACCGGCGCGGCCGCATCGGCGGCCAGGGCGTGACCGCCGGTGACCAGCAGGATGGCGCCGACCGCCGCGCCGAGCATGAGATGGCTTTTCATCGTGTTCTTGTTCCCCTCGCCGACGCGGGGAGGCGCCGGGACGCCGTTCGGCTAACAGTGCTCGGCGACGGTGCGACGAAGGTTTGATGTCGGCTGTCCGACGCTGTCGCGACTAAACAATGACGCGAACGATTGCGCGCCGTGGCGGGCGAGAAGGCCGCCGCGATTGCGCGAAGCCGCCCGGACCGCTATTTCAGCGGCCAATCCCCGAAACTCCGTCCCAGCGAGCACGCGAGCCTCATGGCGCAGCAATATATTTTCCAGATGCAGGGCCTGACCAAGGCCTATCCCGGCGGCAAGAAGGTCTTCGAGAACATCTGGCTGTCGTTCTATTCCGACGCCAAGATCGGCGTGGTGGGCGTCAACGGCTCGGGTAAGTCGACCCTGCTGAAGGTGATGGCCGGCCTCGACAAGGAATTCTCCGGCGAGGCCAAGGCCGCCGACGGCATCAAGCGCGGCTACCTCCCGCAGGAGCCGGTGCTGGACCCGACGCTGGACGTCTGGGGCAATGTCATCGCCGACTGCGAGGACAAGCTGATCTTCGACCGCTACAACGCGCTCGCGGCTCAGCTGGGCGAAGAATACACCGACGAACTCATGGAGGAGATGACCAAGCTCCAGGAGATCATCGACGCCAAGGACCTGTGGGACATCGATTCCAAGGTCGAGATGGCCATCAACGCCCTGCGCTGCCCGCCCAACGACGCCAGCATCGCCGACCTGTCGGGCGGTGAGAAGCGCCGCATCGCCCTGGCTCGCCTGCTGCTCAGCAAGCCCGACATGCTGCTGCTCGACGAACCGACCAACCACCTGGACGCCGAGTCGGTGGCCTGGCTGCAGCATCACCTGGAAGAGTTCCCCGGCTGCGTCATCCTGGTGACCCACGACCGCTACTTCCTGGATCAGGTCACCAAGTGGACCCTGGAGCTCGATCGCGGCAAGGGCGTGCCCTACGAGGGCAACTACTCCGGCTGGCTGGAGCAGAAGCAGAAGCGCGTCGTCCAGGAGCAGTCGGAATCAGAAGCTCGCCAGCGCGCGCTCACCCGCGAACTGGAATGGGTCCGCAGCTCGCCCAAGGCCCGTCAGTCCAAGTCGAAGGCCCGTCTGGCCAGCTACGACGAGATGGTCGCCGCGCAGGAAAACGCCCGCGCCGCCCAGACCCAGGCCCACATCCAGATCCCGCCCGGCCCGCGCCTGGGCAATCTGGTGCTGGAAGTCTCGGGCCTGGAAAAGGAATACGGCGACAAGGTGCTGTTCAAGGACCTGTCGTTCCGCCTGCCGCCGAACGGCATCGTCGGCGTCATCGGCCCCAACGGCGCCGGCAAGTCGACCCTGTTCAAGCTGATCACCGGCCGCGAACAGCCCGACGCCGGCACGGTCAAGGTCGGCGAGACGGTCAAGCTCTCGTATGTCGACCAGTCGCGCGATGCGCTCGACCCGGAAAAGACCATCTGGCAGGAGATCAGCGGCGGCACCGACGTGATGATCGTCGGCAAGCGCGAGATCAACAGCCGCGCCTACGTGGGCTCGTTCAACTTCAAGGGCGGCGACCAGCAGAAGAAGGTCGGGCTGCTCTCGGGCGGTGAGCGCAACCGTGTCCACCTGGCCAAGACCCTGGCTACTGGCGGCAACCTGCTGCTGCTCGATGAACCGACCAACGACCTGGACATCGAGACCTTGCAGGCCCTGGAAGAGGCGCTGGAAGAGTTCGCCGGCTGCGCCGTGGTCATCAGCCACGATCGCTGGTTCCTGGACCGCCTGGCCACCCACATCCTGGCCTTCGAAGGCGACAGCCACGTCGAATGGTTCGAAGGCAACTTCGAGATGTACGAGGAAGACAAGAAGCGCCGCCTGGGCGCCGACAGCCTGATCCCCAAGCGGATCAAGTTCCAGAAGTTCGCGCGCTAAGGCCGGGCTTCTTCCGAAACTGAGAGAAGGCGACGGCGCAGGCCGTCGCCTTTTTTTGTTTTTGGCTGGGCCATGATTGACGAGGGGCGCAGGACTGAGGCACAGACCTTAATCAATTTAAAGTAGCGCCGCGGGTTTTGATTGATCTGTGGTCGACTGCGTGAGCTCTTGAGGTCTCAAGATGGCTACCTTGGTAGGCACCGCCGGTGACGACACGCTGACGGGGACGAGCGGGGCGGACACGCTCATCGGTCAAAAAGGCGACGATGTCCTGAACGGCGGTGGCGGGGACGACACGCTCGATGGGGGCGACGGTGACGACCGCCTCGACGGTGGAGAGGGAAGCGACACCGCCGACTATAGTTTCGCCACGGCTGGGGTGGCAGTCGATCTGACCCTTTCGGGCCTCCAGGCAACCGGCGGAGCCGGTTCGGATACCCTGATCAGTATCGAGAACCTTCGCGGCTCTGCGTTTGACGACAAGCTCACTGGAGATGGCAACGCTAACGTCCTGATCGGTGCGGCCGGCAATGACATCCTTTTGGGAGGCGCTGGCGACGACGTTCTCCGCGGCGGAGCAGGGGACGACCTTATAGACGGTGGGGCCGGCTACGACACTGTCAGTTACGGCGACCTTTGGACGAGTGGCGTGACGGTCAGCTTGGCTTTGGCGGGCCCGCAATCGACGGGTGGAGCTGGGGTCGATACCCTTGTCAGCATAGAAGCTTTGGTGGGGTCTAGATACGCCGACAAGCTGACGGGCGATGCCGGGGCGAACAAGATCGACGGCGGTGATGGTGACGACATCATCGACGGCGGCGCCGGCGACGATATCCTTGATGGAGGAAGCGGTTCCAACACCATCGACGGCGGCGACGGTTTCGACTGGGTCGACTACAGCAACGAGTTCATCCATTCCTGGGTGAATGTCGACCTGTCTCTGTCGGGGCCTCAACGCGACACCCTAATCAACATCGAGGGTGTGATCGGCACGAACTACAACGATATCTTGAAGGCAGGGGCAAGGGGCGCGGTTCTGAGGGGGCGCGGCGGGGCCGATACGCTCTACAGCGGCGCTAGCGACGATACGCTGGACGGCGGTGACGGCGACGACATTTTCTATTTGGGCGTTGGCGCCGATACGGTGATCGGCGGCGCTGGCAATGACACCATCAACTTCATCGCGGGCGCGGCAGGCCTTAGCCTTGACTTGAGCGGGCTCTGGACGGGCGGGCAATATGCTTCGGCTGGGCTGACCATCACGGGTGTTGAGCGCCTGGGTTCGGTCACCGGCAGTGTGATGAACGATACAGTTGTCGTCGGCGAGGCCTATACCGGTGCGACCTCGCTGTCCGGCGGCGCAGGCGATGATCGTCTCACGGGCGGCAGCGGCGACGATACGATCAGCGGCGACGTTGGCGACGACATCCTGGTCGGCGATAGCGGCCGTGATACCCTGAAGGGCGGTGCGGGAGCCGATACGCTGGATGGCGGCGCGGGCGATGACACCCTAATCATTGATGGCGCAGACCGCATCGTTGATGGCGGCTCCGGCGTTGACACCCTCATATTCGAATGGGGGGCGGGCTATGGGGCCCAGGCGCTGAACATTGACCTTACCGACCTGTGGACGGGCGGCTACGGCCTGATCAATGGCGGCCAGATCCGCGGCGTGGAGAAGATTGGTGCGTTCAATACCAGCCATCTTGCCGACCGTGTGGTGTGGGGCGCGGGCGCGGCCAATAGCGCCCTGTCCCTTTCCGTCAGTCTGGGGGATGGGAATGACTACGCTGTCGGCGGCGCGGGCGCCGATGTCCTGAACGGCGATGCTGGCGACGACACGCTTTACGGCGGCGATGGCAATGATGTCCTGTCGGGTGGCGATGGGGTCGACCAACTCTATGGCGGAGATGGCGATGATGTCTTCTTCGTCAGCACTAACGACACGATCGATGGAGGCGCAGGGCGCGACATTCTGCGGTTCCGCGCAGACCCGAGCCAGCCGGCGTGGAACATCGACCTTCGAGGCCTGTGGAGCGGTGGTTCCGGGACGATCAACGGCGGTACGATCGTCAATGTCGAGGACACCTACGACATTGCAGGCAGCAATGGCGCGGACACCATCATCGTCGGCGACGGGCTGATCACCAAGATTGTCTATAACTACTATGACAACCCTGCGCGTGGCGTTTTCGAGGGTATGATCCTGCGCGGCGGCGCTGGAGACGACACGATTGTCGGTTCGGGCGGGGCGGACAAGATCTACGGCGACCATGGGGCCGACAAGATCTACGGCGGCGGAGGCGACGACCTTATTGTCTTCGACGGCAGGGACACCGTCGATGGTGGCGCAGGTCTCGACACGATCGTACTCGGCGCCTGGAATACCCGTTCTGGCGAAGCGCTATACCTCGATATGCGCGGCAATTGGGAGGGAATAGCTGGATCGTCGATTACCAATGTTGAGCGTGTTTTCGGCGGATATGGCAGTGACTACGACGACGTTGTCATCATAGGCGACAAGTACACGGCGAACGGTGTTGAAGTCTTTGCGGGGTCGGGAAACGACATCATTATAGGGAGCGGCGCGAACGACACGCTCGACGGCTTCGTTGGCAACGACCAGTTGTCAGGTGGAGCGGGCGATGATCTGTTGACGGGCTCTATCGGCGACGACTTCCTCGACGGAGGTTCCGGCAACGACACCGCATTCTTTGACGGCAACGCCGCAGACTATAGCTGGACCAACAACGCCGACGGTTCGCTGACGGTGCGCGACCTTCGTGACCCGGTCAGTTTCGCCTACGTCTACAGCGGTGTCGACACGCTGCGAAATATCGAGCTTCTGAAGTTCAGTGATCAGACGGTCGTTCTGTCGGTCGTCCCTGGAACGGGCAATCTGATCAACGGGACGGACGCTCGTGACGAGCTTCACGGTACGCCAGGCAACGACGTTTTCCGGGCGGGCGCTGGCGATGACGTCATGATCCGCAGCCAGGGCGACGACATCTACGATGGCGGCCCTGGCCTGGATTTCGTGTTCTTCACCGATGCTCCAAGGGCCATCAATGTCGATCTCCTGATCAGTGGGCCGCAGGAAACAGGTGATGGCCGCGACACCTTCATCGACATCGAGGCGATACTTGGATCGCGCTACAACGATGTGCTTCGTGGGAGCGATGGCTACAACCAGCTGAGCGGCGGGGATGGCGACGATTTGCTCGAAGGGCGAGGCGGCGATGATAGCCTCACTGGTGACGCGGGTAACGACATCATCCGCGGCGGCGCGGGGAACGACACCCTGTCGGGTGGCACCGGAAACGACCAAGTGTTTGGCGACGACGGCGATGACTACTTGGTCTTGTTTCCCGAAACGACGGGCGCTAGCGCCGGCGATGATATCGTCGACGGGGGGGCTGGAAGGGACACTCTCGAAACGATCTTCATTAAGGAAGGCGTGGTTATCGACCTCGGTCGGACGGATCGACAGGCTATCGCCACTGGCTCGTGGCTGACCCTGAGCAATACCGAGAACATCAACGGTTCTTGGGGGGCTGATCGTCTAACGGGCGACGCTGGCGACAACAGGTTCATGGGGCGGCACGGCGACGACGTCATCGACGGCGGCAAGGGAATTGACACCGTCGTCATGACGGGGGCTAGCACCGACTTCACGGTGACCTGGTCGGTCGACGGCTGGAAGATCGCGGACAAACGGCCTTTCGTTGCTCCTGAGTCTAACCTTAACTACGATGGCGTCGATCTGGTCCGGAACGTCGAATTCATCGCCTACTCCGACAAGCAGGCCGTGCTTGGTGATGGCATGCCGTTAGTTGTCGGCAACATCCTTCGGTCGACAAGCGGCGCCGCGGCGGACTTAGCCGCCAACCTTTCATCACGTCTTTCGGATGGCTCGCTGACCGCTTCAGGCGCTGTGTCGGCCATCGTCGACGCCGCCGACGCCACCACCTCGGTCGCGTCGATGAGCTATCAGTTCTTCACCGGCAAGACGCCCAGCGCGCTCGGCTTTGACTACCTCGTGTCGCCGACCGGCGGAAACAGCGGCAACCTCAACAGCGAGGTCTACGCCAAGTTCAACACCGTCAACCGCTACATCAATTTCGCGATGAACCTGGGCCGCAACGGCGAGGCCAAGGACAGCTTTGCCGCCGAGTACGGCTCCCTGACCCTCTTCGAGGCCACGCGGAAGGCCTATGGCGTCATCTTCGGCGGCGTGCCGACCGACGCCAAGGTCGCCCAGCTTCTGGAAGGCCGCATCGCGTTCCTCGCCAGCTTCAGCGGCGATCCGGCCGAGGGCATCGGCACCAAGGCGGCGATGGTCGGCTTCCTGCTCGCTGCGGCCGCGACCGAGAACCTTGGGGTTTTCGCGCGATCGAACGACGCTTGGCTGACGGATCTGGCCGACGGCTCGGCGCCGTACGCGGTGAACCTGATCGATCCGGCCAACGGCTACTACAAGGCCGAGTTCATCTACGGCGGCTAGGCCGCTACTTCGGCGCGGTCGGCGGAACCGTCGGCGTCGTGCCTGGAGTGGCGGGCATCGGGTCGGCGGCGCGGGCCGGGTCTGTGTCGGTCGGCGGCGTGGAAGGCAGGCTGGCGGGCGGCGCCATCGGCGTCGGGTTCACGGCGGTGTCGCCCGAGCTGGTGCTCGAGGGCTGGGTCGTCGCGGGCGCCGAGGCCGAAGCATCCGTCGACAGGCCCGTCTGAGCCTGCGCTGAACCGGCCCACCAGTCCTTGCTGGCCCGCAGCTTCGGCGAAGCCTTGGCGTAGGCGTCCAGCTGCGAGTAGGGGATCGGCTGCCTGGGGCCGGCCTGGGAGGCGGCTTGGGCCGCCGCGATGGCGGGCGCGCCGGCCAGCAGGGTGACCGCCGCCGTGGCGGCGAGCGTCTTGGTCAACATGGAGAACTCTCCAGAGGAGAACGGCGTCTGCTTGGCGCCTCTGACGAAACCCGCGAGCGTGGCGGTCGTTCACAGCTTGGCCGCGCATTGCGGAACCGCATCCTGCGCGAAGGGTTCGGCCAGGATCCTCGCTTAGCTTTTGATAAGCGCTCCGAAAGTGGAGTAGCGTGGCCTCGCAAAGACGTTTGTCCCGCCGATCTCTTTCAGGACTGGCTTCCAACGGAGACACGCATGCCCCACGGCGCCCAGGAAAAGCTTCCGGCGGAAAAGCCCCACATCCTTCTTTCGCACGAGATGCTGCTGGGTCTGCAGCCGCTGCTCGAGGGCGCCTATACCGTGCATCGGCTCTGGGACCACCCTGACCGCATGGCCTTTCTGAGCGGGCCGGGTCAGCGGGTGCGCGCGATCGTCCATGTGGGGGAGACGCCGCTCAGCCGGGACATGCTGGCCGAGATGCCGCAACTGGGCCTGATCGCGTGCGTCAGCGTCGGCTATGACGGCGTCGATGTCGCCTGGTGCAAGGCCCACAACATCGCCGTCACCCACTCCACGGGCCTGAACGCCGCCGACGTCGCCGACCATGCCGTGGGGCTGGTGCTGGCCGCCTGGCGCGGACTGGTCGAGGGCGACCGCCGCCTGCGCGCGGGCCGCTGGAGCCATGGCGAGCGCATGGCGCCGCGGCACGGCCTGCGCGGTCGCAAGGCCGGCATTGTCGGCCTGGGCCATATCGGCGATGCGGTGGCGCGCCGCCTGGAGGCCTTCGATATGCACATCGCCTGGTGGGGGGCGCGGGCCAAGGAGAGCGACTATCCCCGCGCCGACAGCCTGCTGGCCCTGGCTCGCGACAGCGACGTGCTGGTGGTCTGCGCCCGCGCCGACGCCGACAACCGCCACGCGGTCAGCAAGGCCGTGATCGAGGCGGTCGGATCACAGGGCCTGATCGTCAACGTCGCGCGCGGCTCGCTGATCGATGAAGACGCTCTGATCGAGGCTCTGAAGGCCGGGACCCTGGGCATGGCGGCGCTGGACGTCTTCGAGCACGAGCCGACCCCGGCCGAGCGCTGGGCCGACGTCCCCAACACCGTTCTGACTCCGCACTCGGCCGGTGCGACGGTGGACAGCATCCCGGCCATGGTCGGCATGACCATCGAAAACCTGCGCCGCTACTTCCACGGCGAACCGTTGGCCACGCCAGTGGGCGGCTAAAGGGCGTTTCCCAAGATATACCTCATCCTGAGGTGCGCGCTCCTGAGCGCGCCTCGAAGGACGCACTGCGCTGGACGTCCGCCAAGGGTCGAAAGCAGACACCCATACGACCTAGGCGTCCGCGCCTACCCGGCTGTCCCAGCCCGCCATCGTCATCTGGGCGACGGCTTCCAGCTCGACGCGGGGAGCGCCGTCGCGGGCCAGGATCGACATGCCGTTCTGGACGGTCTGCACGAAGCGGGCGAGAGCGCGGATGTCGATCGAGGCGGGGACTTCGCCGGCCGCCACGGCGCGGGTCAGGCGGGCCTCCAGGCGCTCCAGGGTGACGCTGCGGGCTGCGCGGACCAACTCGGCGAGATCGGCGTGGTCGGCGACGGACGACAGGGTCACCATGCAGCCATTGGGCACATCGGGCAGCGAGCCGGTCAGGGCCGCGGCGGAGTCCGTCAACAGCGCCTCGACCGCTTCGCGCGCTGTCGGGGCGCTGTTGAAGCGGCGCCAGACGGAAGCCTCGTAGCGGGCCTGGTAGTGGCCCAGCGCGGCCATGTAGAGCGCTTCCTTGGAGCCGAACGCCGCGTAGAGGCTGGGCGAGCCAATGCCCATGACGGCGGTCAGGTCCGAGATTGAGGTCGCCTCGTAGCCCTTGCGCCAGAAGAGGTGCGTGGCCTTGGCCAGGGCGTCCTCCCGGTCGAACGCGCGGGGGCGGCCGCGACCGCGGGCGGTCGTCGTTTCGGTGTCCTGCGAAGGCGAAACAGATTTCTGCATCGATCGATATATAAATCCCTTGACCTTGGATCGCAACGCTCCCAGCTATTTCTGTATCGGTCGATACAGAAAGGTTTTCCGATGAGTGATGTGATTGGCCAGTTGAATGGCAAGCGCGCCTTGGTGACAGGCGCTTCGCGAGGCATCGGCGCGGGCATCGCCCTGGCGCTGGCCCAGAAGGGCGCCGACGTGGCGATCACCTATGAGCGCTCGGCGGACCGCGCGGCCGAGGTGGTGCGGTCGATCGAAAGGCAGGGCCGACGCGGCTTCGCCATCCAGGCCGACAGCGCCGACCCGGCGGCGATCAAGCGGGCCGTCGACGAGGCCGCCTCGCAACTGGGCGGGCTGGACATCCTGGTCAACAACGCCGGCATCGCCCGCTATGCCGAGGTGGCCGATGCGGCCCTTGAGGACATCGACGCCCTGCTGAACGTCAATGTGCGCGGGGTCGTGCTGGCCTCGCAGGCGGCGATCCCGCATCTGCAGTCAGGCGGGCGCATCGTCTCGATCGGCTCGTGCCTGGCCGAGCGCGTGCCGTTCGGCGGCTCGACGCTCTATTCGATGACCAAGTCGGCTTTGCTGGCCTTCAATCGCGGGCTGTCGCGGGAGCTTGGTCCGCGCAACATCACGGTCAACCTGGTGCAGCCAGGCCCGATCGACACCGACATGAACCCGGCCAGCGGCGACCACGCCGAGGTCATCCGCAACCTGACCTCGCTGGGCCACTATGGCGAGACGGCCGACATCGCCGAGGCCGTCGCCTTCCTGGCCAGCCCGGCCGCCAAGTTCATCAACGGCTCGGTCCTGACCGTGGACGGCGGCGCCAACGCCTAGGGCTTGCTGATCCCGCCGCCGTCTCTGCTAAGGTCGGCGGAGGCGGCGGTATGGGAGCAGGCCATGGCCAAGGTGCTGGGAATCGGTGGCGTCTTCTTCAAGGCCGAAGATCCGGCCGCCGTGCGCGACTGGTACGCGCGGGTGCTGGGGTTTGACGTCCATGACTGGGGCGGAGCGATCTTCAAGCATCCGAAGGGAACCTCGACCTGGTCGCCGTTCGCCGCCGACACCCAGTATTTCGCGCCGTCCGACGCGCCGTTCATGATCAATTTCATCGTCAATGATATCGAGGGCGTGCTGGCCAAGGCCGCTGCCGAGGGCGTTGAAGCCCTGGGTCAGCAGGACGAGGGCGGCATGGGGCGTTTTGCCTGGCTTCTGGATCCCGCCGGGGTCAAGATTGAGCTCTGGGAGCCCGCGAAGGGCGAACCTGGGGCATAAGTTTCTCTTGCCAAATCGGACATAAAGATATCTTTATGTCCTTATGAAGCTTACCGCCGAACAGGTCGTCGAGGTGCTGCGCGCCGCCGGCGAGTCCACGCGCCTGCGCCTTCTGGCCCTGCTGGCGGCCGAGGAGCTGTCGGTGCTGGAACTGTGCCGTATCCTGGACCAAAGCCAGCCGCGCGTCTCGCGGCACCTGAAGCTCCTGGCCGAGGCTGGCCTGGTCGAGCGCTTTCCGGACGGGGCGTGGGTGTTCTACCGGCTGGCCGCCAAGTCGCCGGGCCGGTTCCTCGTCGAGCAGGCGCTGGACCTGATCGATGACACGGATCCCGCGGTGCGCCTGGACGCCGACAAGCTGACCGTCGTGCGCGCCGAGCGCTCGACCGACGCCCAGGCCTATTTCGCCCGCAACGCCGCGCGCTGGAACGAGATCCGCTCGCTGTACGTCGACGAAGCCGAGGTCGAGGCCGCCATCCTGCGCGCGACCGGGGAGGGGCCGTTCGACGAACTGATCGACCTGGGCGCGGGCGCGGGCCGCATGCTGACCCTGCTGGGCAAGCGCGCCGGCAACGCCTTGGGTCTGGATCTCTCGCAGCAGATGCTGAACATCGCCCGCGACGAGGTGGCCAAGGCCGGTCTCGTGCAGTGCGAGCTGCGCCATGGCGACATCTTCCGCACCGGCCTGCCGGGCGGCTGCGCCGATCTGGTGACCGTCCATCAGGTGCTGCACTATCTGTCGGATCCCGCCAACGCCGTGGTCGAGGCCGCGAGGCTGGTGACGCCTGGCGGCCTGCTGCTGATCGCCGACTTCGCGCCGCACGACCACGAGTTCCTGCGCGAAGTCCACCAGCACCGCCGCCTGGGCTTCGAGGACGCCGAGATCATCCCGTGGATCGAGGCTGCCGGCCTCTCCCTGGAAAGCAATATCGCCCTGCCGCCCGCCTCGGCCGAGGGGCTGACCGTAAAGATCTGGACGGCCCGCCGTCCGGAACAAGTGACCGCCGCGAGGAACGCCGCATGACCCTTCCGCCCACCCGCCGCGTGATCGGTCCCGTCGCCCGCGCCGGCGAGCGCACCGCCCGTCCGCGCGTCTCGTTCGAGTTCTTCCCGCCCAAGACTCCGGCGATGGAAGAGACCCTGTGGCAGGCGATCACCCGTCTGGCCCCGCTGGATCCGGCCTTCGTTTCGGTGACCTATGGCGCCGGCGGCTCGACCCGCGAGCGCACCCACCGCACGGTCAAGCGCATCCTGGACGAGACCAGCCTCAAGCCCGCCGCTCACCTGACCTGCGTCGGCGCCAGCCGCGAGGAAGTGGACGAGGTGATCCGCGAGTACTGGGAGACGGGCGTTCGTCACATCGTCTCGCTGCGCGGCGATCCGCCCCCCAGCGAGGGCGGTATCGGCGGGGTCTATGTCCCGCGCGCCGACGGCTACGCCAACGCCACCGAGCTGACCAAGGCCATCCGTGGCATCTCGCCGTTCGAGGTGCTGGTCGGGGTCTATCCCGAGAAACACCCGGAAAGCCCGTCGATCGAGCACGATATCGACGTGCTGAAGCAGAAGGTCGACGCCGGCGCAACCCTGGGCATCAGCCAGTTCTTCTTCGATCTGGACGTCTTCCTGCGCTATGTGGACAAGGTCCGGGCGGCGGGGATCACCATTCCCATCGTGCCGGGCATCATGCCGGTAACGAATTTCAACGGCCTGAAGAAGATGTCGGCGGCGTGCGGCACGGGCATCCCGGGCTGGCTGGCCAACCTGTTCGAAGGGCTGGACGACGACGCCGAGACCCGCCGCCTGATCGCCTGCTCGGTCGCCACCGAGATGTGCGCCAAGCTGCAGGAGCAGGGGTTCGAGGACTTCCACTTCTACACCCTGAACCGGGCCGACCTCGTCTACGCGATCTGCCGCGTGCTGGGCGTCCGCGAGAACCCGACCGCCGCCACGGAGGCCGCCGCATGAAACGCGCTCTGATTTCCCTGGCCTTCGCCCTGACGGCGCTGGGCGCGGCCTCGACCGCCTCGGCCCAGGGGGCTGACGACCACAGCAATTGGCTCAAGCCGGTGAAGCCGTACCGCGTGGTCGGCAACATCTACTATGTCGGCTCCGAGGGGCTGCCGGCCTGGCTGATCACCTCGTCGCAAGGCCACATCGTGCTGGACGGCGGCCAGTCGGCCGAGGGCGGCAAGCTGATCGAACGCGCTATCCAGCAGTTGGGCTTCCAGCTGGCGGACGTGAAGATCCTGATCAACACCCACGCCCATTACGACCACGCTGGCGGCCTGGCCGTGCTGAAGGCCGACACGGGCGCCAAGCTGTGGGCCTCGCGCCTGGACAGGCCGGCGCTGGAAGCGGGTCACCATATCGGCGGCAATAGCAACGGCCCGACGCCGTTCCCGGCGGTCAAGGTCGACAAGGCGTTCGGCGACGGACAAAAGCTGCGCCTTGGCGAGAACGCCCTGGTCGCCCACCTGACGCCGGGCCACTCGATCGGCTGCACCACCTGGACCATGCCGGTGACCGAGAAGGGGCGTCCGCTGAACGTGACCTTCAACTGCTCGATGTCGGTGGCCGGCAACCAACTGGTCGGCAACAAGGAGCATCGCAACATCGTCGCCGACTATCGCGCGACCTTCGCGACCATGCGCAGTCTGCCGACCGACGTGATGCTGCCCAGCCACGAGCAGCAGGGCGACCTGACGGCCAAGCGCGAGCGCATGCTTCGCGGCGACGCCAACGCCTTCATCGACCCGACAGAGCTGGGTCGCCTGACCGACCGCTACGAAGCCAATTTTGAGAAGGAGCTGGCGCGCCAAGAGGCTGCCGCCGGCAAGCCCGCCCGATGACCGATCTCTCTGTCCGCGCCAACCGCGTCGCCGCCCTCAAGGCCGCTGCGAAAGAGCGTATCCTGATCCTCGACGGCTCCTGGGGCGTGATGTTCCAGAAGAAGGGCCTGACCGAGGCCGACTATCGCGCCGAGCGCTTCGCCGACTACGACGGCCAGATGAAGGGCAATAACGACATCCTGTGCCTGACCCGGCCGGATCTCGTGGCCGAGCTGCACGACGCCTACTTCTCGGCCGGCGCCGACATCTCCGAGACCAACACCTTCTCGGGCACCACCATCGCCCAGGCCGACTATCGCCTGGGCCAGCAGGAGGTGTGGGACATCAATCTCGAGGGCGCCAAGATCGGCCGCTCGGTCGCTGACCGCTGGAACGCCGAGAATCCCGAGCGCCCGAAGTTCATCGCCGGCTCGATCGGCCCGCTGAACGTCATGCTGTCGATGTCGTCGGACGTGAACGACCCCGGCGCGCGCAAGGTGACCTTCGACCAGGTCTACCAGGCCTATCGCGAGCAGGTGGACGCGCTCTACCAGGGCGGGGTCGACCTCTTCCTGATCGAGACCATCACCGACACCCTGAACTGCAAGGCGGCGATCAAGGCCATTCTCGACCTGCGCGACGAGGGCCACGAGGAGCTGCCGATCTGGATCAGCGGCACCATCACCGACCGCTCGGGCCGCACCCTGTCGGGCCAGACGGCCGAGGCGTTCTGGAACTCGATCAAGCATGCCAAGCCGTTCGCGGTGGGCTTCAACTGCGCCCTGGGCGCGGATCTGATGCGCCCGCACATCGCCGAGATGGCCCGGATCGCTGACACGCTCGTCGCCGCCTATCCCAACGCCGGCCTGCCCAACGCCATGGGCCAGTACGACGAGGAGCCGCACGAGACTGGCCACGCCCTGCACGAATGGGCCAAGGACGGTCTGGTCAACATCCTTGGCGGCTGCTGCGGCACCACGCCGGACCACATCCGCCACGTGGCCGACGAAGTGCGCGGCGTCACGCCTCGCCAGATCCCCGAGCGTCCCAAGGCCATGCGCCTTGCCGGCCTCGAACCCTTCGAACTCGCCTGAATCCTGAGCCTATGACCATGCGCACCACCATCCTCTTCGGCGGCGAGAACCGCGAACGGCTCGTCGCCGTCGCCAGCGCCCAGACCGTGGCCCGGACCCTGCCCGAGGCCGACCTGTGGTTCTGGGCTCCGAACGGTCAGGTCCATGTGGCCAGCCGTGAGGTGCTGCTGGGCCATGACCGCCCGTTCGAGCTGGACCTGCCGACCGAAGGCCAGGCTATCGGTGGGATCGAGGCGGCGCTGGACGTCGCCAAGCGCGAGGACCGCGTGCTGCTGCTGTCGATGCACGGCGGCGCGGCGGAGAACGGCGAGCTGGCGGCCCTGTGCGAGGCGCGCGGCGTGGCCTTCACCGGTTCGGGGTCGCACGCCAGCTGGCTGGCGTTCAGCAAGACCCGCGCGAAGGAGGTCGTCGAGAAGGCCGGCGTCTCGGTCCCGCAGAACATCGCGGTGGACGACGCCGAGGTCGCGCTGGCCAAGTACGGCCGCCTGATCGCCAAGCCGTCGGAAGACGGCTCCAGCTACGGCCTGATCTTCGTCGACACGCCGGCTGATCTCGACGCCGTGCGCAAGGCGGCCGCCGACGAAGCTTACGTCATCGAGCCGTTCGTTCAGGGCCTGGAATCGACCTGCGGCGTGCTGGAGCTGGACGGCGGCGAGGTCATCGCCCTGCCGCCGGTCGAGATCCGTCCGTCGGCCGGCAAGTTCGACTACAAGAGCAAGTACCTGGCCAAGGACACGGTCGAGATCTGCCCGGCCACCTTCGCGCCGGAGATCAACGCCGCCCTGCAGGACCAGGCGCTGAAGGCCCACAAGGCGCTGGGCTGCCGAGGCTATTCGCGCTCGGACTTCATCGTCTCCGAGCATGGCCTGATCTATCTCGAAACCAACACCCTGCCGGGCCTGACGGCCTCGTCGCTGCTGCCCAAGGCCCTGAAGGCGCAAGGCGTCGACTTCGCCGACTTCCTGCGCGGCCAGCTGGCCCTGGCCGAAGCCCGCGCCAAGACGGTGGCCGTCTGATGCGTCCGGTCTTCGTCAATATCGGTGAGCGCACCAACGTCACCGGCTCGGCCAAGTTCAAGAAGCTGGTCGTCGAGGGCGACTATCCGGCCGCCCTGTCGGTCGCGCGCCAGCAGGTCGAGGCCGGCGCCCAGGTCATCGACGTCAACATGGACGAGGGCCTGCTGGACAGCCAGCAGGCGATGATCACCTACCTGAACCTGATGGCCGCCGAGCCGGACATCGCCCGCGTGCCGGTGATGATCGACAGCTCCAAGTGGGAGGTGATCGAGGCCGGCCTGAAGTGCGTCCAGGGCAAGGCGATCGTCAATTCGATCTCGATGAAGGAGGGCGAAGCCAAGTTCATCGAGCAGGCCAAGCTGTGCCTGCGCTACGGCGCGGCCGTGGTGGTCATGGCGTTCGATGAGGTCGGCCAGGCCGACACCGCCGCCCGCAAGATCGAGATCTGCGAGAAGGCCTACCGCATCCTGGTGGACAAGGTCGGCTTCCCGCCCGAGGACATCATCTTCGACCCCAACATCTTCGCCGTGGCGACGGGGATCGAGGAGCACGACAACTACGCCGTCGACTTCATCGAGGGCACGCGCGAGATCAAGAAACGCTGCCCTTACGCCCGCGTGTCGGGCGGGGTGTCGAACGTCTCGTTCAGCTTCCGCGGCAACGAGCCGGTGCGGCGGGCCATCCACTCGGTGTTCCTGTACCACGCCATCAACGCCGGCATGGACATGGGCATCGTCAACGCCGGCGACCTGCCGGTCTATGACGCGCTGGATCCCGAACTGCGCGAGGCCGTCGAGGACGTGATCCTCAACCGCCCGCAGCGGACCAACGTCTCCAACACCGAGCGCTTGGTCGACATGGCCCCGCGCTACAAGGGCGAGAAGGGCGCGGTCCAGCAGGTCAATCTGGCCTGGCGCGAGGGCACGGTCGGCGAGCGCATCACCCACGCCCTGGTCAACGGCGTCACCGAGTTCATCGAGGTCGACACCGAGGAAGCGCGCCTGGCTGCCGAGCGGCCGCTGCACGTCATCGAAGGTCCGCTGATGGACGGCATGAACGTCGTCGGCGACCTGTTCGGCGCGGGCAAGATGTTCCTGCCCCAGGTGGTCAAGTCGGCCCGCGTCATGAAGCAGGCCGTGGCCTGGCTGATGCCGTTCATGGAGGCCGAAAAGGAAGGCCAGGTCCGCAAGGCGGCCGGCAAGGTCCTGATGGCCACGGTCAAGGGCGACGTCCACGACATCGGCAAGAACATCGTCGGCGTCGTGCTGCAGTGTAACAACTACGAGGTCGTGGACCTGGGCGTCATGGTGCCCGCCGACCGCATCTTGGAAGAAGCGAAAAAGCACGAGGTCGACATGATCGGCCTGTCGGGCCTGATCACGCCCTCGCTGGACGAGATGGTGTTCGTCGCCGCCGAGATGGAGCGCCTGGGCTTCGACATTCCGCTGCTGATCGGCGGCGCCACGACCAGCCGCACCCATACGGCGGTGAAGATCGAGCCGGCCTATCGCCGCGGTCCGACCACCTATGTCGTCGACGCCAGCCGCGCCGTCGGCGTGGTCTCGGGCCTGCTGTCGGAAGGCGAGCGCGATCGGATCATCGGCGAGACCCGGGCCGAATACGTCAAGGTGCGCGAGCAGTATCTGCGCGGCCAGACGACCAAGGCCCGGACCTCGATCCAGGAGGCCCGCAAGCGCGCCTTCGCCATCGACTGGAAGGACTACACGCCGCCCAAGCCGGCCTTCCTCGGCGCGCGGACCTTCGAGCCGACCTTGGCCGAGCTGGAGCCGTTCATCGACTGGTCGCCGTTCTTCGCCAGCTGGGAGCTGATCGGCCGCTATCCGCAGATCCTGGAAGACGACGTGGTCGGCCAGGCCGCGACGGACCTCTATCGCGACGCCCGCGCCATGCTCGACACCGTGCTGGCCGAGGCCTGGTTCGGGGCCAAGGGCGTGGTCGGCTTCTGGCCGGCCCAGGCCCAAGGCGACGACGTCGTGGTCTATGCCGACGAGACCCGGACGGTAGAGATCTCGCGCTTCCACACCCTGCGCCAGCAAATGGACAAGGGCGCCGGCAAGCAGAACGTCGCGCTGTCGGACTTTGTCGCGCCGATCGGGCAGGGCGCCGACTACATCGGCGGCTTCGCCGTCACCGCCGGCCATGGCGAGGACGAGATCGTCAAGAAGTTCAAGGACGCTGGCGACGACTACAACGCCATCATGGCCTCTGCTTTGGCCGACCGTCTGGCCGAAGCCTTCGCCGAGTGGCTGCACCACAAGGTCCGCACGGAGCTGTGGGGTTACGCCTCGGACGAGGACGCCGACGTCGAGCGGATGATCGCCGAGAAGTACCAGGGCATCCGCCCCGCGCCCGGCTATCCCGCCCAACCTGACCACACGGAAAAGGGCACGCTGTTCCACCTGATGGACGCCGAGGCCGCCACGGGCCTGAAGCTGACCGAGAGCTACGCCATGACCCCCGGCGCGGCGGTCTCGGGCCTGTTCTTCAGCCACCCGCAGGCGCACTATTTCGGGGTCGGCAAGATCGACGCCGACCAGGTCGAGGACTATGCCCGCCGCAAGGGGTGGGACATGGCCACGGCCGAGCGCTGGCTGTCGCCGATCCTCAACTACGATCCGTCCGCCCGGGCCCGCGACGCGGCGGCTTGATAGGAACGACTATTAACCTCCACGTGAGGTTGACCTTGTCATGAAATCCCAAGAGGCTCGCCCTGTCCGCGCATCCTGCGGACAGGGTGGCTTTCGAGGAGCTTCATGGACGGTGCGCATACGCCCGTGTCGACGCCGGCCAGCGGCGAGACACTGACCTTCGGCCAGACGATCGCGCCGGGGTCGCTGATCGGCCTCAGCCTGAAGAACGGCCTGCTGAACATCATCACGCTGACGCTGTACCGCTTCTGGGGCAAGACCGAGGTGCGCCGGCGCGTGTGGTCGCACGTCACCCTGAACGGTGAGCCTTTCGAATACACCGGCCGCGGCAAGGAGCTGTTCCTGGGCTTCCTGACCGCCATGCTGCTGGTCGGCGTGCCCTATCTGGCGTTGATCCTGGCCATCCAGTTCGTCAGCCCGCTGTTCGCGTTCCTGCTCGTGCCCGTCTACATCGCCGTGATCGTCTTGGTCGGCATGGCGATCTTCATGACCTGGCGCTACATGGCCAGCCGCACCGTCTGGCGCGGCGTCCGGTTCCAGCTGCGCGGCAAGGCCGGCGGCTATGGCTGGACCTATCTGGGCTATGCGCTGCTGAACGGCGTCACCCTGGGCTGGTTCAGCCCGGCCATGACCATGCGCCTGGCCGCCCGCATCTGGGGCGGGATGAGCTATGGCGACCAGCCCGTCAGCTGGAAGCGCGCCAACAAGCACAACCTCTACGGTCCGTTCGCCATCGCCTGGGTCGTCGGCCTGATCGGCTACTTCGCCATGATCGCGGCGATGATCCCGATGTTCATGGAGATGGGCCGCAGCGGAACCGAGCCCGGCGCGATGTTCATCGTCCGGGTCTATGGCTACGCCTTCGTCTACGCCCTGGTGATCGTCATCGCTTCGGCCGCCTACCACGCCGCGGTGATGCGCGAGATCGCCGCCTCGATCCGGTTTGGCGACGCCAGCCTGGCGCTGGACGTCAAGGGCGGGGCGCTGCTGGGCCTTTCTCTGACCAACCTGCTGATCATCGTGCTGAGCCTGGGCTTCCTGCAGCCGGTGGCCATGGCCCGATCGGCCAAGTTCATGATCGAGCGTCTGACCAGCGCCGGCGTCGCGCCGTTGGACCAGGCCCAGCAGGCGCCGCGTGGTCCCAAGACGGGCGAGGGCCTGGCCGACGCCTTCGACGTCTCGCCGTTCTGACGTGGACGGGCTGCTGTTCGACGGCCGGGTCGCACGGCCCTGGCCGGCTCACGTCGCGGTCGAGGCCGGACGGGTGCGGGCGCAGGCCGTGGACGACGCCTCCGTCGGCGTCGACTGGCCGCTGGCGGCGGTGCGCGAGACGCTGCGCAACGACGGCCGCTACGCCCTGACGCAGGGCGAAGACGACGCGCGCCTGGTCGTCGACGCCGAGGCCTGGCGCGCCGCCTCTGGACGTTCGCACCGCCAGATCGCCAAGCGCGGCCGAGGGCGCGAATGGGCGCTGATCGGCGGCCTGGCGGCTGCGGGTCTGGCGGTCGCCGCGACGGTCTTCATCGGCGTGCCGATGGCCGCGCGGCCTCTGGCCATGCATACGCCGCCGAAACTGGAGGCCCGCTTCGGCGCCAACATGGAAGCGCAGCTGCGGGTGCCGTTCCGGCCTTGCAAGGGCGACCCTGAGGCGGCCGAGCTGCTGAGCGACCTGGGCTACCGGCTGGGCGAGGCGGCCGACAGCCCGTTCGAGATCCGGGTGCGGGCCGTGCGCGCGCCGTTCGTCAACGCCTTCGCCCTGCCGGGCGGCGCGATCCTGGTCACCGGTCCGCTGATCGAGGAGGCGCGCGGTCCCGACGAAGTGGCCGCGGTGCTGGCCCACGAAATCGCCCACGTCGAGCGCCGTCACGCCATGCAGGCCGCTTGGCGGGCCATGGGCGCGGGCCTGCTGCTGGACGCCGTCGTGGGCGGCGGCAGCGGGGCGGGGCAGCAACTGATCGTGCTGGCCGGAGGCTTCGCCGACCATCGCTTCAGCCGCGAGCTGGAAGCCGAGGCCGACGCGCGCGCCATAGAGATCCTGCAGGCCGAGAACATCTCGACGAAGGGCATGGCGGACTTCTTCGGGCGGCTGGCGCACCGGGGCGACGATCCGCGCCTGCGCCAGGCGGCCGAATGGTTCCAGACCCACCCTAACACCGCCGGCCGGGCGGAAAGGGCCCGCCGCGCCATCCGTCCGGGTCAGCCTTCGATGTCCGAGCGCGACTGGGCCGTGATGGGCCGCGTCTGCCGCACGGGCGACGAGGCAAAACCCAAATCGCGTAACACTGTGCGGTAAAGTGTCCACCCACCTTGGGCGGTAAGCACTTCCGCAACCGTTCGCATGGACGATGCGTCCCCTGAGGGAGACGCATGGACCGTCGGAATATCGAGCTGAAGATCTTTGGCCTGATCGCCAGCGTGGCGGCGGGCGTGATCCTGCTTGCCGTCTTTGCCCTGACGATCGCCACCCGCCATGCCGACATCCGCGAGCGCGAATACGAACAGACCCTCGTCGGAAATGGCTTGCGCCAGCGTGGCAAGGAGGTCCAGACCGCGCTCAATCCCTATGTCATCTGGGACGAGGCGATCATCAAGCTGGACAACCAGTTCGATCGCGCCTGGGCCAGCCAGAACATCGGCGCTTCGCTGGGCGGGGCGCTGGGGTATCGCGTGGTGTTCGTTCTCGACGCCGACGGCCAGCCGATCTACGGCCATGTCGACGGCAAGGACGTCGCGCCGGCCGCCTACAGCCGCTACGCCGCCGAGACCGGGCGCCTGGTGACTGAGGTTCGTTCGATCGAGGCCGATCCGCAGCAAGTCGCCGCCTTGCGCGCCGTGCACAAGAGCCGCGTCGAGGTGATCGGCGGCGAGCCTGTCCTGATGACCGTCTCGCTGATCCGGCCCGACCTCAAGGCCAAGACGCGCGGAACGCAAGCGCCGCTGCTGGTGACCGGCGTACCGGTGGCCAACAGCGTGGTGAAGGCCTTCTCGGACCGCTTCCTGCTGCAGAACGCCCGTATCGACGTCGTCACCGCGGCCAAGTTCGAGACCGACAGCGCCCAGGTTCAGCTGAGCCGCCTGGCGGACGGTCGCCGCGTGGTCCTGCGCTGGACGCCGCGCAAGCCGGGCGAGGAACTGCTGCGCTCGGCGACGCCGATGCTGGGCACGGCCCTGGTGGCGGCGGTGATCGGCGCGTTCCTGCTGTTCCGCATCACCCGCCGTGCGGCCAAGAAGCTTCTGCTCAGCGAGGCCGAGGCCAAGCACCTGTCGCTGCACGACCCGCTGACGGGCTTGGCCAACCGCACCCTGTTCACCGACCGCCTGGTCCACGCCCACGCCATCCTGCGCCGCAAGCCGGGGCACCTGGGCGTGCTGTGCATCGACCTGGACCGGTTCAAGGAGGTCAACGACACCTATGGCCACGACGCCGGCGACCAGCTGATCCGCGAGGTCGCGCGCCGCCTGAAGACCATCTGTCGCGAGACCGACACTATCTGCCGCCTGGGCGGCGACGAGTTCGCCGTCATCCAGCCCGACACCAATCCGTCCGGGGTCGCGACCCTGGCCCAGCGCATCGTCGAGGGCCTGTCAGGCGAGGTGGACCTCACCATCGGTCGCGCGCAACTGTCTTGCTCGGTCGGCGTGGCGGTGGTCTCCGACGCCGACCAGGGCCAGGCCGAACTGCTGCGCCAGGCGGATGTGGCCCTGTACCGCGCCAAGGAAGCCGGCCGTGGTCGCTTCGCCTTCTTCGAGCCCGAGATGGACGCCGCCCTGCGTCTGCGAAAGGGCCTGGAACGCGACCTGCGCGCCGCCTTGGACGACGAGGCGCTGAAGGTCGCCTACCAGCCGCTGACGGACGCCAAGGGCGCGATCGTCGGGGTAGAGGCCCTGGCGCGCTGGACCCATCCCCAGCGGGGCGAGATCGCGCCGGCCATTTTCATCCCGCTCGCCGAGTCCTGCGGCCTGATCGGCGCGGTCGGATCGGCCGTGTTCCGCCGCGCCTGCTACGACAGCCTGCGCTGGTCGGGGCTGGAGGTTTCGGTCAACGTCTCGGCCATCCAGCTGTCCAATCCAGGCTTCGTCGACGAGATGGTCGCCACCCTGGCCGAGACCGGCGCCCGCGCCGACGTCTTCATGCTGGAGATCACCGAGACGGCCTTGCTGAAGGACAGCGACGGCGTCCACGAGGCGCTGCGTCGCCTCAAGCGCCTGGGCTTCCGTCTGGCGCTGGACGACTTCGGCACCGGCTATGCCAGCTTGGCCTATCTGCGCCGCCATCCGATCGACAAGCTGAAGATCGACCGCTCGTTCGTCGCGAGCTTGCCGGGTAATGGCGAGAGCCTGGCCGTCGCCAAGGCCATCGTCAGCCTGGCCCGCTCCCTGAACCTCAAGACCACGGCCGAGGGCGTCGAGACCCAGGCCCAGATGGATTGCCTGGTGAAACTGGGCTGCGCCGAGTTCCAGGGTTTCCTGTTGGGCCGCCCGATGTCGGCCGACGCGATCGCCGGCGCCCGCGAGCTGGTGCGCTGACCTGCCCCTAGGGGAAGGATTGCGAACGACGTTCTCTCAAAGCATCCTGCCTCCCAACGAACAAGACGGGAGGGGACGATGGAGCAGTCGGGCGTCAGCCGCCGGGCTCTGGGCGCTTTGGCGCTGGGCGGTGCGGCCATGGGCTTGTCGGGGTGCGAGGGCGCGCACGACACGGACCTGAACCCCAAGAGCCGGCAGTTTCCCAAGGACTTCACCTGGGGCGTCGCCAGCGCTGCGTTCCAGACCGAGGGGGCGCAGGACGTCGACGGTCGCGGGCCCAGCGTCTGGGACGTGTTCGAGAAGGTCCCCGGCCATATCAAGGACGGCTCCGACGCCACGGTCGCCACCGACAGCTATCGCCGCTACCAGGACGATGTCGACCTGATCGCAGGCGCGGGGCTGGACGCCTATCGCTTCTCGATCAGCTGGTCGCGGGTGCTGCCCAGCGGCGAGGGGGCGGTGAACGTCGCCGGGCTCGACCACTATGCACGGCTGGTCGAGGCCTTGTTGGCCAAGGACATCGAGCCCTACGCCACGCTGTTCCACTGGGACCTGCCGCAGGGTCTGCAAGAGAAGGGCGGCTGGAAGGACCGCGACACGGCGCTGCGTTTCGCCGACTACGCCCGCGTGGTGGTCGATCGCCTTGGCGACCGGCTGAAGAACTACATCATCCTCAACGAAGCCGCCGTGCACGCGGTGTTCGGCCATGTGCTGGGCGAGGGCGCGCCGGGCCTGAAGGACGAGGCTCTGCTGGGGCCGGTGATCCACCACATGAACCTTGGTCAGGGCCTGGCCATCCAGGCTTTGCGGGCAGGGCGCAGCGACTTGCAGGTCGGGACCACCATGGCGCTGCAGCCCTGCCGTCCGGCCGGCGGGCCGTGGGCGATCTGGAACCGGCTGGCCTCCGACGGCCTCGACGCCCTGTGGAACAAGGCCTGGCTGGATCCCCTGTTCAAGGGGACCTATCCCAAGGACATGGACGAATTCCTGAAGGGCGTCGTGCAGGACGGGGACCTGGCGATCACGCGCCAGCCGGTCGACTTCCTGGGGGTGAACTATTACGCGCCGGCCTATGTGCGGCTGGATTTGAACGCGCCCGGCAAGATTGCGGTCGCCGCTCCGCCCAAGGGCTCTGAGCTGGACGCCTTCGGCCGCCACATCGATCCGTCGGGTCTGTTCGAGGTGCTCGACCGCGTGCGCCGCGCGTACGCGAGCCCGAAGATCCTGGTCACCGAGAACGGCTGCTCGGACGCCTTCAGCAACGGTCCGGCGGTCCTGAACGACCAGTTCCGCATCGCCTATCTGCGCCGTCACCTGCAGGCGGTGCTGGCCGCCCGCGAGGCCGGGTGTGACGTGCGGGGCTATTTCGAATGGACCCTGATCGACAACTTCGAATGGGACCTGGGCTACACGTCGAAGTTCGGCCTGGTGGCGATGGACCGCAAGACCGGGGTGCGCACGCCCAAGGCGTCGTACGCGTGGTTCAAGGCGCTGGCGGAGAGCGGGCGGTTGCCGGTTTGACGAAAACCGTCATCCCGCGACTTGTTCGCGGGACCCATTTGTCCCTCGCACGTGCGGAACGATCACGCTCTCCCATGCAAGCTGAACCATGGGTCCCGCGCATAAAGCGCGGGATGACGACCTTGTTTAGTCCGCCTTGCAGATCAGCACGTTCTTGCCGCCACGCTTGGCGGGCATGAGGCTGCCGGCGCAGGGGGCGGGGTTGGCCGGATCGATGATGACCTCGTTGGCTGCGACGGGCGCCGCAGCCGGCTTGGCGGGGGCGGGTTTGGGCGCCGGCTTCTGGGCCAGCGGCTGGGCAGCCGGCGTCGCGCCGATCGGCATCGAGGCGGGCTTGGAGACAGGCTGGGAAATCGGCTGAGCGATCGGTTGCGGGGCCGGGGTCTCGGCGGCCGGCGGCAGCGCCGGCGTCGGTTCGGCCGGCGTCGGCATGGTGGGCGCGGCGTTGTAGTTCAGCGCCTTGCCCAGGATCGACGACTTGGTCTCCAGCGTCTTGGCGCGGCGCTCGCAGTCGCTGGGCGGGCTCCAGCTCATCCACATCTGGGCCAGGCGCGCCTTGCTCACCGAGTCGGCGCCTTGCCAGATGGCCGAACCGCGCTTGATCTGCGCTGCGCCATATTGCGAGATCGGACGCGGGCTGGCCTTTTCGGCCGCCGTGATCGCCGTCGACATCACCTTCAGGTCCTTCTGGGCCTGCGTGCGCAGTTCCGGATAGGTCTTCAGCGCCGCCTGGACGCCGTCGGGGCCGGGGAACGCCTTCTCGATGCGCGTCACCTCCGGCATGACCCGATCGTACAGCGAGGCGTAGCCGCCCAGGGCGCCGTAGCACCAGGAGACATAGCCGTACTCGTCGGCGGGCGGAGCGTTCGGGCTTTGCGAGGCCATCGCCCCGTCCTGGGCCAGGAGAGCGATAGCAAGGAGGAGGGCGTTCGCCATGCGGGCGGATGTCCTTTCAGGGTACGTCGAGTCTGAACTAGAGCATTTCGACCGCGATTGGGACCGTTACGTGGCCGTTTCGGATCAAGCGGAGCCATAACGAGCGAGCGCCCGAAAAGCTCCACCGTAACGTCACCGGTCGTTTCGCGATCCGAAATGTCGCATTGCAACGAAGTCATGTGAACGATCATTCTCAATGTGCTAGAAGCGCTCCGAAGCGGTGATCCGAACGCCGCATCGCGCGTTTCCACCCGTCCGTCCGGCCTTGAGGCGATCCATGAGTTTCTGGCGCAACATCGCGAGCATCGCCGCCCGGCGCCTGGACCTGGCCGACTGCACCGAGTGCCCTGGCGGTCTGCCGGGCGAGGATCCGGCGTTCTCGACGGCGGTTACGGCGCTGGGCGCCAAGCTGGCCAAGGTCGACGGTCGCGCCGACGGCGGCGAGTTCCTGGCCTTCACCGAAGTCTTCCAGCCCGACCCGGCGTCGGAGCAGAACATCCACCGCCTGTACGACCTGGCCCGCCAGACGACGCACGGCTTCGAGAGCTACGCCAAGCGGCTGGCCAAGCGCTATTCCAGCTGCCCGCAGCTGCTGGAAGACGTGGTCGACGGCCTGTTTCACATCGCCAAGGCCGACGGCGTCGTCACGCACGACGAGCTTGAGTATCTGGAGCGGGTGTCGGACCTGTTCGGCATGTCTCCTCTGGCCTTCCGCCGCCTGCGGGCCACGCATCTGGGTGTCGGCGCCGATGATCCTTACGCCATCCTGGAAGTGCCGGAAGACGCCGACGACGCCACGGTCCGCAAGGCGTGGAAGATCGCTCTGTCCAACGCTCACCCCGATCGGGCCCGCGCTCGCGGCCTTCCCAGCGAGTTCATCGAACTGGCCGAGGCCAAGGCGTCGACGATCAACGCCGCGTTTTCGACGGTGATGCGCGAGCGTCGGGAACTGGGATTGGCCGTCGCGGGTTAGCCGAGACGATCCGTCTCGCCTTACGCGCACGGAAAAGACTTTTCATCCGCGTCCGGTGGGTGTTCAGTTGATATTCAGCGCTTGTGAACCACCTTTGGTGATCATGAGCGCTCACGAGAGGACCACGATGACCCACCCTGCTGCCTCGACGCCCTGGCATAACCTGGCCTGGATGTTCGGCGCGCTTGCGACCTCGGTCGCCGTGGTGGTCGGAGCCGTGCTGGCCGTGGTGTTCGCCGCCACCGTGGTCGTGGTCGGTTTCATGGGCAGCGCCCTGTTCGGCATCGCCGCCTTCGCCCTGCGCGGGCGCAAGGGCGGCAAGGGCCCCGTCGAGGACGGCCTGATCGAAGCCCGCAACGTCGGCGGCCACTCGTGGGTGGCCTACGGCTGGAACGAGCGGCGATAGGGCTCCTCCTTCTCTCCGGCTTTCGCCAGAGGAACGGTTTCAGCGACATTCCCTAACGTGGCCCTTGCTCCGGCCGCGCCACTCCCTCATCCTCCCATTCAAACAAGTGTTGGGAGGTTTCCATGATCGGTGTCGTCGCGATCCTGAAGGTTCAGCCGGACAAGTCGGCGGACTTCGAGAAGGTGTTCCTGGATCTGCAGAACAAGGTGAAGGCCAACGAGCCGGGCTGCCTTGTCTACCAGCTGACCCGCTCCAAGACCGAGGCCGGGACCTACAAGGTGCTGGAGCTCTACGCCTCCGAAGAGGCGCTGAAGGCCCACGGCGGCAGCGACTATTTCAAGGCGGCGGGCGCGGCCATGGGGCCGTTCATGGCCGGGCGGCCGGAGATCGAATATCTCGACGCGGTGGAGTAGGCCCTGATGGACCTTTCCTTCTCGCCTGAGGACCTGGCCTTCCAGCAGGAGGTCCGCGACTGGATCGCCAGCGCCTATGACGACGACCTGCGTCGCCAGATGGCGCGCTCGAAGAACGGCTATCTCGACAAGGCCGGTCAGGTGCGCTGGCAGAAGAAGCTGGCCGAGCGCGGCTGGGCTGCGCCGGACTGGCCGGTCGAGTGGGGCGGTGCGAACTTCACCGCCTCGCAGCGCTACATCTACAACATGGAGCTGTCGCTGGCGGGCGCGCCGACGCCGTCGCCGATGGGTCTGAAGATGTGCGCGCCGGTGATCCTGGCCTTTGGCACGGAAGAGCAGAAGCGTCAGCACCTGCCGCCGATCCTGACGTCCGACATCTGGTGGTGCCAGGGCTACTCCGAACCGGGTTCGGGCTCGGACCTCGCCAGCCTGCAGATGAAGGCCGAGCGAGACGGCGACGACTATGTCCTGAACGGCTCGAAGATCTGGACCACCCACGCCCAATGGGCCGAGTGGATGTTCTGCCTGGTGCGCACCTCGTCGGCGGGCAAGCCGCAGGAGGGCATCTCGTTCCTGCTGCTGCGCATGGACACCCCCGGCATCCAGATCAAGCCGCTGCCCACCCTGGACGGCCCGCCCGACGGCGAGCAGGAGATCAACCAGGTCTTCTTCGACAATGTTCGCGTGCCGGTCGCCAACCGCATCGGCGAGGAGAACAAGGGCTGGACCTACGCCAAGTACCTGCTCGAGTTCGAACGCGGCAACGCCTATGCGCCGGGCCTGATGAACATGCTCAAGAAGGTCAAGCGCATCGCCGCCCTGGAGCTCGCCGATGACGGTGGCCGGCTGATCGACGATGCGGCCTTCCGCGAGAAGATCACCAATCTGGAGATCCAGGTCGCGGCCCTGAACGCCACCGAATTGCGGATCTTCTCCGGCCGCGGGGCGGGCAAGGCGATCGGTCCGGCCTCTTCGATGCTCAAATGCGTCGGCTCCGAGCACCAGCAGGCGATCACCGAGCTGACCCTGGAGGCGGTCGGAACCTATGCCGCGCCGTTCGTCCAGGACCCGTGGTCCAACAGCAACGATCACAGCGCTGGCCCAGACTACGCAGCACCGGCCGCTCCGGCCTATTTTAGCTACCGCAAGGCCTCGATCTATGCGGGCTCGAACGAGATCCAGCGGAACATCATGGCGAAGATGGTGCTGGGGTTGTGAGGCCTTAGCGCCCCCTCCGTCACGAGGCTTCGCCTCGCGCCACCTCCCCCGTTTCACGGGTGAGGAGGAGATTGTCTTTCCTCCCCCGCATAGCGGGGGAGGTGGCCCGAAGGGCCGGAGGGGGCGCTCGCCACCCCCTCCCAGTATTTCTAACTAGCTTCGCTTGCGAACAAGTGTTTGGATCGCGCGCAACATATCCTGTTTCGGAAATCGCCCATGTCGCTCGACGCCCTGTTCAAGCCGTTCGAATTCAAGTCGCTGAAGCTGCCCAACCGGACGGTGATGGCGCCGATGACGCGGTCGTTCTCGCCGGGCGGCGTGGCCACCGACGATGTCGCCGCCTACTACCGCCGCCGCGCCGAGGGGCAGGTCGGCCTGATCGTCACGGAGGGCACGGGCGTGGCCCGTCCGGCCTCGCTGAATGACGCCAACGTGCCGCGCTTCCACGGCGAGCAGGAGCTTGCGGCCTGGAAGAAGGTCGTCGACGAAGTCCACGCCGCTGGCGGGCTGATCGCCCCGCAGCTTTGGCACGTGGGCGCTGCGCGCGGGAAGGATGTGCTGGGCAAGGTCGACAGCCCCTCGGGCCTGTCCAAGGCGGGCGGCAACCCGTTCACCGAGCCGATGACCGATTCCGAGGTCGCAGACACTATTGCCGCCTTCGCCACGGCCGCCGCCGACGCCAAGCGGCTGGGCTTCGACGCCATCGAGCTGCACGGCGCCCATGGCTACCTGATCGACCAGTTCTTCTGGAACGGCACCAATGTCCGCGACGATCTGTTCGGCGGCCCGACCATCGTCGAGCGCAGCAAGTTCGCCGCCGAGATCCTGAAGGCCGTCCGCGCCGCCGTCGGCCCGGACTATCCGGTGATCATCCGACTGTCGCAGTGGAAGCAGCAGGACTACGCGGTCAAGAACGCCGAGACGCCGCAACTGCTGGAAGCCTGGCTGCAGCCGCTGGCCGACGCCGGCGCCGATATTTTCCACTGCTCGCAGCGTCGCTTCTGGGAGCCGGAATTCGAAGGCAGCGACCTGAACTTCGCCGGCTGGGCCAAGAAGCTGACCGGCGCGCCGACCATCACCGTCGGCTCGGTGGGCCTGTCGGGCGAGTTCATCGCCGCGTTCGGCGGTGAGGGCAGCCAGCCCGCCTCGATCGACGGCCTGCTGGAGCGCCTGGAGCGCGGCGAGTTCGACCTCGTCGGCGTCGGTCGCGCCCTGCTGCAGGATCCGGAATGGGTCGTGAAGATCCGCGATGGCCGCAACGAGGAACTGCGCAACTTCGAACGCGAGGCGCTGGGCGTTCTCTACTAGCAGACCCCCCGTTCCGGGGCTGGGCGATGCGCCTGCCCCGGATCATCGTCGCCTCCAGTTCTGGAGGGAGGCGACGATGCACTGGATGCCCTATGTCGCGGGCTTGCTGGCCTTGCTGGCCATGGCGCTGCTGATCGCGGGAGCGCTCCTGCGAGAGGAGTGATTCCACAATCCTCCCCCGCCAGGGGGAGGATTTGGATCTAAGCGATCGTCGTCACCAGGCCGCCCTCGACCTTCAGCGATGCGCCGTTGGTGGCCGCCGACAGGGGGCTGGCGACGTAGGCGACCAGGCTGGCCACCTCCTGCGGCTCGATCATCCGCTGCAGCAGCGAGCTCGAACGGTGCTTGGCGAAGAACTCGGCCTCGTGCTCCTGGGGCGTGCCGTCAGGGTTGGTCGAGACGCTCTTCAGGAAATCGCCGACGCCTTCAGAGCGGGTCGGGCCGGGCAGGATCGAATTGACGGTGACGCCCGTGCCCTTGGTCGCCTGGGCCATGCCGCGGGCGACGGCCAGCTGGGCGCTCTTGGTCATGCCGTAATGGACCATCTCGCCGGGCGTCGCGAGACCCGACTCTGAGGAGATGAAGATCACCCGGCCCCAGTCGCGCTCCAGCATGCCGGGGAAGTAGCCGCGGGCCAGGCGCACGCCGCTCATCACGTTGACGTCGAACAGGCGCAGCCAGTCTTCGTCCGGGATGTCGGCAAACGCCTTCATCTCGTAGATGCCGATGTTGTTGACCAGGATGTCGACGCTGGGAACGGCCTTGAGCACCGCCGCGGCGCCTTCGGCCGTGGCCGCGTCGGCCAGCACGCCTTCCACCTTGCCGCCGATCTCGGCGAGGGCGGCGTCCAGCTTGTCCTGGCTGCGGCCGGTGACGAACACCTTGGCGCCTTCGGCGGCCAGGGCGCGGGCGATTTCCAGCCCGATGCCAGCCGTTGCGCCGGTCACCAGCGCGGTCTTGTCGTTCAGTTTCAGGTCCATCGCTGGGCTCCGTCGTTTGTCGGAGCCTCAAATGGGGCGCCCGCGACGACAGACTATGCCGCCGCCGGGAACAGCTCTTGTGAATTCAGATCACGATCTGACGCCCAGGATCCTAGGCATTGAAATTCAGCTTCAGGCCGGGGCGTGGCCACCGCGCCTTGTAGAGCTTGCCGGTGCCCGAGGCGGTGATCCAGGCGTCGCGCATGTCTTCGCCGCCGAAGCAGATGTTGGTGACGATCACGTCCGGGAAGGCGAAGTGCTCGGTTGAGCCACTTGGATCGAAGGCGGTGATCCCGCCATTGATGATCGTGGCCACGCAGACCTTGCCGCCGGCCTCGACCGCCAGGCTGTCCAGCAGCTGGTAGCCCGGCAGGTTGCAGACGACATTGCCGGGCTGGAGGGGGAGGGCGTCCGCCAGCACGCCGGGCGAGGTCACCTCGAACGACCACAGCCGGCCCAGCATGGTGTCGGCCATGTAGACGGTCTTCTCGTCGGGCGAGATACCCACGCCGTTGGGCGAGACGAAGTGGTCGCGCCAGCGGGTGATCTTCGAGCCGTCGGGCAGGGCGTAGTAGAGCGCGCCATACTTGCGGCCGTCGGGCGTGGAGCAGCCGTGGTCGGTGAACCAGAAGCCGCCTTGCTTGTCGAAGACGAGATCGTTGGGGCCGACCAGTTTCTTGCCGTCGCATTCGGTATAGAGCGTGCGGATCTCGCCGGTCTTCAGGTCCACCCGCTGGATATAACCGCCCGTGTGCTCGGGCGGGGTGGGGCCGGGGATGTTGAGGCCGTTGGCCTCGAAGAAGGCGAAGCTGGCGCCGTTGTTGGTGACATAGAGCGCGCCGTCCGGCCCGATCGCCGCGCCGTTGGGGCCGCCGCCGGTCTCGGCCACGGTCTCCTTGCGGCCGTCGGGCCAGATCCGGGTCAGGCGCTGGCCCTGGATCTCGGTGACGATCACCGAGCCGTCGGCCATGGCCACGGGGCCTTCGGGAAACTGCAGGCCGTCGGCGACCAGCTGGATGTCCATCGCGTCTCTCCCTTTACCGAGCCTCTGGTGGGCGTTGGAGGAGACTATAAACGCCCGTTTGAGCCTGGCGAGGGTTCTGTTCCGCAAAGACCTTGCGCAGCCACTGGTCTGGCGGCAGCCTCGCGGCAACCTGAGGGGGAGCCGGTATGCGTACGATGTGGGCGGTGGCGTTGATGGCCGGGGCCGCGATGGCGGGCTGCGCGACGAAGCCGAGGCCCGTGGCGGCCAGCGGTCCGGCGTGTCCGGCCCTGCCGATGGCGGTCTCGTCGCCGGTCATCCATGCGGCCCAGGAAAAGGCATTCGACGCCGAGTTGCAGCGTCGGTTCGGCTCGACCGGCACGCACATCCTGCTCGACTACGCCGTCGATGCGAAGGGCGATACCGTGGTCTCTGGCCGCCGCATTGGGCCGGCCAAGTTCGCCATGCCCGAGACGGGCAAGGGCGGCGAGGTCCAGGCCGTGTTTCAGGCGTGCACCCACAAGGTGTTGAAGACGGGCAAGCTTGCCGAGCTGGAAGCCGAGCCGAAGCCGATCCCGCCCGACGACTGAGCCCTTGCGCGCGAAGCCGTTCGCGGTGAGCTTGCGGCAAGTTTGGACGAAGGATTCTCAAGCATGCGGGCGACTGTACCGGCAATCGCGGCGGCGGGGCTGATGTTGGCGGGCTGCGCGGTCGCGCCCTCTCTGCCGTGGTCGAAGAGCGCGGCGATGCCGACGCGGCCCGCTTGTCCGGCGATGAAGAACGAGGCCTGGGGCCCGGTCGTCGACGGAGCGATCCACAAGACCTTCGATCAGGATCTGCAGAAGCGGTTCGGCGACACCGCCACCCACGTGCGGATAGCCTGGAGCAAGACCGACAAGGGCGACACGGTGATCACCGCCCAGCGGATCGGTCCGGCCAAGTACGCCATGCCTGAAGTCGGCAAGGGTGGCGAGGTCGAGGTCGTGTTCAAGGCCTGCACGGGCAAGCCGCTGAAGACGCGCAAGTTGGCCAATCTGGAAAAGACGCCCAAGCCGCTGGCGACCGAGAACTAGCGCCGTTCCAGCACCCGGAACACGAACGCGTGGTCGTCGCCTTCGCCGGCCGCGTGTTCCTCGCGGCGAACCTCGGTCCACGCGCTCTCGTCGAAGTCGGGGAAGGTGACGTCACCGTCCGCCTCGGCGGCGACCTCGGTCAGGTACAGGCGCTTGGCCTTCGGCAGGGCCAGTTCGAACAGAGCGCGGCCGCCGATCACGCAGACCTCTTCGGCCTCGTCGTCGGACGCCTGCTCGCGGGCGATCTGCACCGCCTCCATCCAGGTTTCGCAAGGGATCGCGCCGCCAGGTTCGAAGCTCTGGTCGCGCGACAGCACGATGTTGGTGCGGCCGGGCAGGGGCTTGCGAGGCAGGCTGTCCCAGGTCTTGCGGCCCATGATGATGGGCTTGCCCAGGGTGTTGGCCTTGAACAGCGCCAGGTCCGACTTCAGCCGCCAGGGCAGGTCGCCGTCCCGACCGATCACGCCATTGGCTGCGCGGGCGACGACGATGGAGAGGCCGATCAAACCGAGACCTCGGCCTTGATGTGCGGGTGGGCCTGATAGCCCTCCAGGGTGAAGTCCTCGTACTCGAAGCCGAACAGGTCACGCTTGTCGGCGATCTGCAGGGTCGGGAAGTCGAAGGGCTCGCGAGTCAGCTGTTCGCGGGCCTGGTCGAGGTGGTTCAGATAGAGATGGGCGTCGCCGAAGGTGTGGACGAACTCGCCGGGCTCCAGGCCCACGACCTTGGCGACCATCAGGGTCAACAGGGCGTAGCTGGCGATGTTGAACGGCACGCCCAGGAACACGTCGGCGCTGCGCTGGTAGAGCTGGCAGCTGAGCTTTCCATCGGCGACGAAGAACTGGAACAGGCAGTGGCAGGGCGGCAGTGCCATGTCGTCGACATCGGCCGGGTTCCAGGCCGTGACGATGTGGCGGCGACTGTTGGGGTTGGTCTTCAGGTTCTCGACCAGCGCCGCGATCTGGTCGATCGAGCGGCCGTCCGGCGTGGCCCACGAGCGCCACTGCTTGCCGTAGACCGGGCCAAGGTCGCCGTTCTCGTCGGCCCACTCGTCCCAGATGCGCACGCCATTGTCCTTGAGATAGGCGATGTTGGTGTCGCCCTTCAGGAACCACAAGAGCTCGATGAAGATCGAGCGCAGGTGCAGCTTCTTGGTGGTCAGCACCGGGAAGCCCTTGGCCAGATCAAAGCGGATCTGGCGGCCGAACACGCCCAGGGTGCCGGTGCCCGTACGGTCGCCGCGCTGCACGCCGTTCGTCAGGATGTCGGCGAGCAGGTTCAGGTACTGCCGCTCGGGATGGTCGGCGGCGGCGGCTTTGGGGGCGTCGAGGACGGCGGTGGTCATGGGGATAATGTGGGGGCGAATCGCGCCGTTGAACACTGCGGCGCCGGGAGGTGTCCACAGACCGGAGCGAACTATCCTCCCCCTTTGGGGGAGGGGGACTGCCGAACGGCGGTGGAGGGGGCGCTGCCGCCGGCTCAAACAAAAAAGGGAGCGCCGAAGCGCCCCCTCCGTCACGGCGCGTATCCGCGCCGCGCCACCTCCCCCGCGATGCAGGGGAGGAGAAGACCGTCCTACTTGCTCGGCTCGAGGGTCGAGTTCAGCACCCAGCCGACGTTGTCGTTCTCGTCGGCCACTTCCCACCACATGTCCTGCTTCTTGCCGGTCGGATAGACGATCGCGCCGGCGGGCAGGGCGCGGATCAGCTTGCCGGCGGCGACGGGCGTGGCGCGCAGGTTGGCGACGCGCGTGGCCTTGAAGGTCTTGGTCGGGGCGGCTTGCGCGGCCGGGACGCTGTCGGACAGCAGGCCCAGATCGCCGATCATCTTCGAATAGGCGTTGATGAACGACAGGGTGACGATGCGACCGATGTCGGTGTCTTCGTAGCCGCCGCCGACGGCGCCGGCGAAGCCCAGACCGCCGCCTGCGCCCCAGCCGATGTCGTTCTTCACCGCATAGCCCTCGGCCACCGAGGTGGTCTCGGTGGTGCGGACATTGGTCAGCGACAGGACGGTGTTGGCTTCCAGCTTCTTGGTCTTGATGCCGCCGACCAGGCCGCCGACGCGACCGCCGATCAGGCCGCCGATGGCGCCCGCCACCGCGCCGCCGCCGACATTGCTGTTGCTGCCCTGGACTTCGGCGACCAGGACGTAGTCGGCGGCCTTGACCTGGCCCTGGCCGACGTTGCTGCCGCGCTGCAGGCCCAGATTGCCTCCGATATTGCGTTCACGCTCGGCGGCGCTGAGGCCCGCGCCGCGATCGACGAGGTTGAAGCAGCCCGACTTCTGGACGATGGCGCGCAGCACCTTCTGCGGCGAGGCCAGGTTGAACTGGGTCCAGCCGGAGGAATCGTCGCCATCGACGATCGACAGCGTGCCCAGCTTGCGCGAGCAGCGCGGAACCTCGGCCGAGGCCTGGGTCTGCATCGTCTGGCCCTTGCTGGCCTTAGCTTGAGCCAGGGCCGAGACGGGCGTGGCGGCGGTGAGCGCCAGGCCAACGGCCAGCGCGCTGCGGAAAGCTTTCATACGTCTGATGTTCCCCGAAGTTTCCCAGGACTCTGTAGGCGCTCACCCTACAGGCGACGGCCGGTCGCGCCAAGATTGAGGATGGGTTAACCGGCGAAACCGCCTTCATCGAGGAATTCTTGCTCGGCCGGGGTGGTCTCGCGGCCAAGGCTGGCGTTGCGATGCGGGAAGCGGCCGAAGCGGGCGATGATGTCCCGGTGGATGATGGCGTACTTCATGGACTCTTCATCGCCGCTGTCGGCCTGGTGGGCGGCGAACAGCTCGACGCTGAACTCCTGGTCGACCAGCGATTCAGAGTGCTCGAACGGCAGGTAGAAGAACGGCCGCAGGTCGGGTGTGATGGCCGGATCCTGGTCGTGGCCGGCGGCGATGGCGGTGTGGGCGAACATCCGGGCCAGCGGGTCGGTGGCGAAGGCGTGCGGGGTGTTGCGGTACATGTTGCGCGGAAACTGATCGAGCAGGATCAGCAGGGCGAGGCTGCCTTCGGCCGTCTGGGCCCAGTCGTCGTAGCGGCGCATCGAGGCGCGATAGTGGGTCTGCTCGAATTTCAGGGCGATGGCCTGATCGAAGCCGCTGTCCTTGGCGAACCACTTCTTTGGGCCGGCCTGACGCCAGAAGCTGACGACGTCATTGGGGTGTGCGCGCATCAAGGCTCTCCTCAAACGCTTTAATTCGTTCAAGCCTGGTTCATCGGGCGAGTCCGACACTGCTATCAAGGGACAAGCCCGGGCCGCGCTTCAAGGCCCTTCGGAGCAAGAAATGAAACGTCTGATCACGACCGCCATGGCGCTTTCGCTGCTGGGCGGCGTTCTGGCGCCGGTGGGCGCCTCGGCTCAGGAGCGGCGCGAGCGCGGCGGTCCTCAGGCCGAGCGCGGCGGTGGCGGCGGCGGAGACCGTGGCGGCGGCTGGCAAGGCGGTCAGCGCGGCGGCGGCGGTGATCGCAGCGGTGGTGGCGATCGCGGCAACTGGAACCGGGGCGGCGAGCGTCCGCAACAGAGCCAGCCCTCGCAGGGCCAGCCTCAGCAAGATCGCGGCGGCTGGGACCGGGGTGACCGCGGCGGCCGCGGCGACCGTCCGCAGCAGCCGCCTCAGGCCCAGCCGGCGCCGCAAGCGCCGTCCGCGCCCCAGGCTCAGCCGCCTCGTGACAACGGCGGTCGGGATTGGAACCGCGGCGACGACAATCGCGGCCGCGGCGACTGGAATCGCGGCGACCGTAACGACAACAACCGCCCGGGCGGCTGGGATCGCAACGACAACCGCGGCCCCAATCGTGGCAATGATGGCCGCGGCAACGACAACCGCTGGGACGACCGGCGCGGCGACAACCGCGGCGGCTGGGATCGCAACGACCGTCGTCCGGGCTACGGCGGCCAGTTCCGGGACCGCGACCGCGGACGTCCGCAGTACGACCGCAACCAGTACCGCCCCAGCTTCAGGGCGTCGCAGCGCTACCGCATCGGCGCCTACCGCTATCCCAGCGGCTGGTACGCCCGCAGCTGGGCGTTCGGCGACTACCTGCCGGGCGGCTGGTTCGGCAGCTCGTATTATCTGGACTCCTGGCGCTACGGCCTGCCGATGGCCCCCATCGGCTGCGAGTGGGTCCGGGTCGGCTCGGACGCCCTTCTGGTCGACGTCTGGAGCGGCCAGGTCCTGAGCGTCTATTACGGACTGTTCTGGTGACGTTAGCGGGGCGGGGGAGCGATCCTCCGCCCCATTTCCATTCAGACGTTCGTCGTCGATTTCGCCGCCCGTTCGTCTTCCACCTTGGCCACCACGCCCTTCTTCTCCACATGGCGGATGAAGCCGCTGGCCCAGGCGTCGAACGCCTTGATGCTCTGCTTCTCGGCCATCATCTGCTCGACCTGGTCGTCGGCGTAGGGCTTGCCCTCGCCGAACACGCCGGCCACCCACAGCTCGTCGGGGACTCGATCCCGCTGTAACGGCACTGCCAGACCAGGCCCTGATAGGCCAGGCGCTCGTCCTGGTAGGGCTCTTCCTTCGGATCGAACCAGGCCTTGTCCTTCACCAGCTTGGGCCGGCCGTCGGCGCCGATCTCGTCAGCCCCGCCGTCGCAATAGGTGAAGAAGGCGGCCGTGCGGCCCTCCAGGTGGTTTCGGGTCAGCTGCGTCCATTCCGGCGAACGTTCCAGGGCCTGGGCCTTCAGCGTGTCTTTCTTGTCGATCAGGTCGGGACGCGGGTTGCCGCCGGCCGCGCAGACCAGGCGGTCGAACATCAGCTTGAAGTTGGTCGTCGGCCCATACCAGTTGGTCGGCCCGATGAACGCCCAGGCGTCGGCGCGGGCTAGGCGGCCGTAGAGATCCAGGTCCCACATCAGGTCGGGCTGGGTGGTGGAGCGCGGGCCGTAGCAATTGCAGGGGTAGACGCACAGCGCCATCGACGAGCTGACGCAGGCGTTGCAGGCTTGGATCTTGGGCTTGCCGTGCTGGTTGCCCAGGTCCTCGGTGTCGACTTGCCAGCCCGGCGGCATGTGGGCGGCCATGCGCAGCATCAGGGCCCGGGCCTTCGAATCCAGGCCAGGGCAGCTGTTGTGGCGGCGTTGGGATCCGGCCACCAGGAGGACGCGCAGAGGGCGCTGTCCAGGAGGCTCGAGCGTGGCGGCGGGCGGCTCGTGACCGTCCTTTTCGGGTGTCGGCATGGCGATCCAACGCGCGAGCGTCTAAAACGTGGCTACAGGGGTCCCCGCATTGCGTTGTTCTGTCGGCTTCGCCTTGACGAAACGGCAAAAAAACGCTCAAACGCCCGGCCTTTGTCGCTCAGCCGTTGCGCGGGCGACCTTGATTGACCAGTCCTGGAGAAGAAATCATGCGCGTCTACTACGACCGCGACGCCGACATCGCCCGCATCCTGGACAAGAAGATCGCCATCGTAGGCTATGGCTCGCAAGGCCACGCGCACGCCCTCAACCTTCGTGACTCGGGCGCGACCAACGTCGCCGTCGCCCTGCGCGCTGGTTCGCCGACCGCCAAGAAGGCCGAAGGCGAAGGCCTGAAGGTCATGACGGTGGCTGAAGCCGCCGCCTGGGCCGACCTGATCATGATCCTGGCTCCGGACGAGCACCAGGCCGCGATCTACAAGAACGACATCGCCCCCAACATCCGTGACGGCGCGGCCCTGCTGTTCGCCCACGGCCTGAACGTCCACTTCGGACTGATCGAGCCCAAGGACACCATCGACGTCCTGATGGTTGCGCCGAAGGGCCCGGGTCACACCGTGCGCGGCGAGTACCAGAAGGGCGGCGGCGTGCCCTGCCTGATCGCGGTGCACCACAACGCCACCGGCAACGCGCTGGACCTCGGCCTGGCCTACGCCTCGGCCATCGGCGGCGGCCGCTCGGGCATCATCGAGACCAACTTCCGCGAAGAGTGCGAAACCGACCTGTTCGGCGAGCAGGCCGTCCTGTGCGGCGGCACCGTCGAGCTGGTCCGCGCCGGCTTCGAAGTGCTGGTGGAAGCCGGCTACGCGCCGGAAATGGCCTATTTCGAGTGCCTGCACGAGCTGAAGCTGATCGTCGACCTCATGTACGAAGGCGGCATCGCCAACATGAACTACTCGATCTCGAACACCGCCGAATACGGCGAGTACGTGACGGGTCCGCGCATCATCACGCCGGAAACCAAGGCCGAGATGAAGCGCGTGCTGGAAGACATCCAGTCGGGCAAGTTCGTCCGCGACTTCATGCTGGAAAACCAGGTTGGCCAGCCTTCGTTCAAGGCTACGCGCCGTCGTTCGGCCGAGCACCAGATCGAGGAAGTCGGCGGTCGCCTGCGCGACATGATGCCCTGGATCGCCAAGAACAAGCTGGTCGACCAGGCCAAGAACTAAGCTTTAGTTCAGTACCAGAGTAATCCCATGAAGCCCTCGGCCCTCCCAGGCCGGGGGCTTTTTGTTTGAGGGTTGCGCCGGGGGAGGGCGCGGCCGAAGCTCGCCGTCTGCTCACGACGGAGACGCCTCATGAAACGCCTGCTCGCCGCCGCCCTGATCGCCGGCTGCCTGACCGCTGCGCCCGCTTTCGCCGAGGAAGTCGCCTACAAGCTCGACGGCGCCCATACCGAGACCAGCTTCGTCATCGACCGCTTCGGCTTCAACTCGGTGATCGGCCTGTTCGCCAAGACCGAAGGCACGGTGTGGCTGGACGAGGCCGCGCCCGAGAAGTCGCGCGTCGAGGCGGTCATCGCCGTCGACAGCCTGCTGACCGCCAACGCCAGCCGCGACGAGCACCTGAAGAGCGAGCGCTGGCTGAACGCCGCCAAGAGCCCGATCATCACCTTCAAGTCGACCAAGGTCGAGAAGACCGGCGAGGCGACCGCCAAGGTCACCGGCGACCTGACCCTCATGGGCGTGACCCAGCCTGCCGTGCTGGACGTCAAGCTGAACAAGATCGGCACGGCGCCCAACAACCAAAAGAAACAGGCTGGCTTCACCATCACCGGCCAGATCAGCCGCAAGGCCTTTGGCAGCACGGGCGCGGCGGGGATGATCGGGGATGCGGTGGATATCCGGATCGAGGCGCTGGGCGTGGCGCAGTAGAGCTGCCGATTAGCGCGCCCTCACCCCAGCACGAACACCGGCCCCCACGCCACCTGATAGCGGTGCTCGCCCGAGGACAGGTGCGGGCGTAGCTGCCAGGCGCCGGGGCCAAGGGCCGAGGGCGGGCGGCCTTCGATATAGGTGGTGGTCAGCACCTCGCCGCCGGGCTCGGAGACCGAGAACTGGCGGATAGCCGGGGCGGCGTTGGACAGGGCGCGGGCGATTTCGTCGCTCGACGTGACCCTCAGCGGGGCCGGACCAGGCAGGCGAGCGGCGACCTCGGCGTAGCAGCCCACGGCGATCACCCGCGGGCCTTGGCGCAGCGCGCCGTAGCCGACATGGGTGAAGCCTGGCGCGACGAGGTTGGCGCGGTGGCCGGGGCTGTCGCGCCACTGGGTCATGATCTGTTCGGGCCGCACCACGCCATCGGCGTTGCGGCGCATGGCGATGTTCTCGGCCGGGGCGCCGACCAGGTCGCGGGCCAGCAAGCCCACGCGTCCAGCGGCGGAATAGCCTTCACGCGTCACATGGTCGAACACCTCGGTGCGGGCCATGTCGGCGGCATGGGCGCGGGCGGCCAGGGTCAGGCCGCGGTCGAAGGCCAACGGCGGCGCGCCCAGGCGGCGACGGAAGATGTTGTTGAGGTCGAGCAGGGTCTCTTCGAAGCCCGCCTCGAAGTCGCCGCCCGGCGGATCGGCCAGCAGTCCGCGCAGGCGGCGCTCATAGGCGATCCAGGGCTGGGGTGGCGCGGCCAGAACCGGGGAGGCGGCCAGGGCGAGGCCGCCGGTCAGCAGGGCTCTTCGCGCGATCAACTTCAATTCCGTCTCCAACCAGACATTGACACCGGAGGCCCGGGACCAGACCTAAGAGCGCATGCGTCCCGTCCGTTCCCTATGGCTCGCCGGCCCTGAAGCCTGGCTCCCCGACCACGAAGCCCAGGCGGCGCGCCAGCGCGCGCTCTGCCTGGAGGCGGGGCTCGAGGCCCTGGTTCCCGCCCGCATGGCGCCGGGCCAGGCCACCGACGAGCTGGAAGCCCGCCAGTTCTACGCCACCCGCATGGCGCAATTGCGCCAGGCCGACGCGGGGGTGGTCAATCTGACCCCGTTCCGCGGTCCAGCCGCCGACACCGCCACGGTGTTCGAGGCCGGCGTTCTGGCGGGACTGGGGCGACCGATCTTCGCCTATCTGAACGTGGCCAGCGAGGCGGAGGCCGAGTACGTGGCCCGAGTCGACACCCTGCTGGGCGCCACGCTCGACGAGAACCGCGTGTGGCGCGACGCCGACGAATGCGAGATCGAGGACCATGGTCTCCCCGAAACGGTGATGCTGTGGGGCGAGGCGAGACGTCTGTTCGTCATCGTCGCTCAGGACCCTCTGCGTGACCTGACCGGCCTGGAACTGTGCCTGGAAGCCTTGAAACTCTACGCGGAATAGGGCGCGGCTCGACGCCGTTTCAGCCCAGCGATGCAGGAAATAGAACGGGTACAGCGTTGTCAGCTTCGCGGCTGATAACGCGTCCCGTTTGCGAAACCCATACGCAGCAAAGACTTGTGTTTAGCGAACAAGGGTCTGCGCCGCGCGGGCCCCGCAAGGGATCAGTGTCGATCTCGCATCGATCCATGCTGCATTGAAATTGGCGTGCGACGCACAGGCGTGGCTAGCCTCCCTCTAAACCGGTCAGACCGTATTGCGGGCGATCGAGTAAAAGCCGCCAAATGGCGAGCAGAGGGTGGAAGCGATGCAGTCAATCAAGTCCCGTTCGCGCGTCTTCTATGGCGCTTCGGCTCTCGCAGTCGCCGTGGCGACGATGACGAGCGCCGCCCATGCCCAGCAGACCCCCGCACCGGCGCCCGAGAGCGCCGAGGTCGAGGAAGTGGTCGTCACCGGCTTCCGCGCCTCGCTGCAGAGCGCCCTGAACATCAAGCGCCGCGAAAACGGCGTGGTCGACGCCATCTCGGCCGAGGACATCGCCGACTTCCCCGACCTGAACCTGGCGGAGTCGCTGCAGCGCATCCCCGGCGTGGCCATCACCCGCCGTTCGGGCGAGGGCCGTCAGATCTCGGTTCGCGGCCTGGGCTCGGACTACACCCGCGTTCGCGTCAACGGCATGGAGGCCATCGCCACCTCGTCGGGCACGTCCAACTCGGGCGGCACCAACCGCGGTCGCGGCTTCGACTTCAACATCTTCTCGTCGGACCTGTTCTCGAACCTGATCGTGCGCAAGACGGCCTCGGCCTCGGTCGACGAAGGCTCGCTGGGCGCGACGGTCGACCTGAACGCCTCCAAGCCGTTCGACGTGTCGGGTCGTCGCCTCGTGATCTCGGCCCAGGGCAGCTACAACGACCTGGCCAAGGACGTGCAGCCGGGCGTGTCGTTCCTGGCTTCGGACCGCTTCTTCGACAACAAGCTGGGCGTGCTGGTCTCGGCCTCGTTCGACAAGCGCCACCTGATCGAGGAAGGCGCCAACATCACGCGCTGGATCTTCGGCGGCGCCAACGGCGGCTGGAACGCGGCCTCGACGGTGGCCGGCAAGACGATCGCCCAGATCAACCAGAACGTCACCAGCTACGAAGGCGCCGAGGCGGCCCTCTATCACCCGCGTATCCCGGCCTATGCCAGCTATGACACCTCGTCCAAGCGTCTTGGCCTGGCCGGCGCGGTGCAGTACCGCCCGACCGACGCCACGCTGGTCACGCTGGAAGGCCTCTATTCGAACTTCAAGGGCGTCCGCAAGGAAGCCCAGCTGCAGGCCCTGGGCCTGAGCCGTCCGGGCGTGGGCAAGCCGCAGTCGATCATTCGGTCGGGCGTCGTCGAGGGCAACAACCTCGTCCAGGCCAATATCGATCGCGTCGATCTGCGCACCCAGTCCAGCTACAACGAGCTGAACACCAAGTTCAAACAGTTCACCGGTACGGTCGAGCACGAGTTCAGCGACAAGCTGAAGGTCAAGGCCGTCGCCGGCCGGTCGGAGTCGGCCTACAGCGACCCGGTGGCGACCACCGTCACCTTCGAGCGCATCGACTCCAACAACTTCTCCTACGACTTCCGTCCGCGGATGATGGCGATGAGCCTGGGCTTCGACGCCACCGATCCCAACGCCTGGGCCATCGTGCCCGGCCAATCGGAGACGCGCCTGACGCCCGAGCGGGTCGACAACGCCTTCACGACCTACAAGCTGTCGGCTGACTATATCATCAACGACAACCTGACCCTGAAGGTCGGCGGCGACTACAAGCGCTTCGACTATGAGTCGTCCGCCTGGCAGCGCACCAACACCGCCGACGTGCCGGCCGTGGCTGGCGGCGCGGGCATTGCGGCGCTCTCAAAGGTGTTCAAGTTCGACGAGGGCCTGGGCCTGCCCAGCACTTCGCTGACCACCTGGCTGGCGCCTGACCTCGATAAGTACATCGCCCAGTACAACATCTACAGCAACACCGGCATCTGGGCGCTGCGCGAGAACACCGGCTCGCGGGCCGAGATCCGCGAAGAAACCAAGGGCGCCTACGCGCAGCTGGACTTCAACTTCGACGTCTTCGGCCTGCCGTGGCGCGGTGACGTGGGCTATCGCTACTTCCAGACCGAGCTGAACTCGAGCGGCTATGCGATCGTCGGTTCGGGGGTCAACTACGTCACGGTCAAGAACAAGTACGACATGTGGCTGCCGGCTGCGAACCTGTCGGTCGAGCTGACGCCCAAGCTGATCGCCCGCGTCAGCAGTGCCGAGACCATCGCCCGTCCGGGCATCGGCAGCCTGTCGCCGGGCGGCTCGGTGACCGTCCAGGGCGCCAACCGCAACTATTCTTCGGGCAACCCCTTCCTGGAGCCGATCCGCTCCAAGAACCTGGACTTCTCCCTGGAATGGTATCCGCAGAGCGGGGCGATCCTGTCGTTCGGCGCCTTCTACAAGGACATCGACACCTTCGTTCAGACGCTGCCGCGGCAGGCGCCCTACAACACCCTGGGCCTGCCCAACTCGCTGCTGGACGGCACGGTGGCCACGCCCGACATGGTGTTCAACGTCACCCAGCCGATCAACTCGCCCGGCGGCAAGCTGAAGGGCATCGAGTTGAACCTGCAGCAGCCGTTCACCTTCCTGCCAGGCTTCTGGTCGCAGTTCGGCTTCCTGGCCAACTACACCTATGTCGACTCCAACATCGACTACGTGACGTCGTCCGCGGCCAACGCCCCGCTGATGAACGCCACCCTGACGGGCCTGTCGAAGAACGCCTGGAACGCCACGCTGTACTACGAGAACGACAAGTTCTCGGCCCGCGTCTCGGCCGCCTATCGCGACAAGTACCTGACGGCCGTGCCAGGCGCGGACTTCAACAACGTCCAGGGCACCAACGCCACGACCAATATCGACGCCCAGATCGCCTACAACATCACCGACAAGATCCGGTTCAGCATCGAAGGTCTGAACCTGACCGACGAATACAACGACCTCTATGTCGACACCGATAACCGCCTGAACGCCTACACCCACACGGGCCGGCAGTTCGTGGTGGGTCTGCGCTACACCTTCTAGATCGTCGCGACTTTCCTCCCCGTGACGCCTCGGCGCCGGACCTTCGGGTTCGGCGCCTTTTCTTTTGGGCGGAGGAGGAGAGCCCCAAATGCGAAAAACCCCCGCCGGCGAACCGACGGGGGCTTTTTGTTTCGGGGTAAGTGCGAGACTTACGCGCCGCCCGGGAAGCGGAAGGGAACCTTCACCGAACCGGTCTTGGCGCCCATGGGCAGCTTTTCGGCGATGCACATGGCCGCCTTGTCGAAGCCCTTACCAGCGGCGCTGTTGTCGACGACCTTGCAGCCCGACAGCTTGCCGGCGTCGGCGTTGCACTCGAGCATCACTTGAGCGGCGTCGCGGGTGTTGGCGAACTGCTGCAGGCAACGGCCCATCTGGTCTTCGAAACCACCAGCAGCCGAAGCGGCTTGAGCGACGAAGAAGCTGCCGGCGATACCCGCGGCGATCGCGATCGAGAATTTCATTTACCCGCCCATCCCTTGTGTTGGCGAACCAATCTGATGACGGAGTTTTCTCACGCGGCCCCTAATTAACCGCGAAGCTTCACGGTTAATCATATCCAAAGATGGGGCGAGGGGAGACGATTGGTCGCTGAGCGCGTCCAGGCGGCTATCTGGAACGAAACCCAGGCCGTTGCCAAGCCTGTTCTTCCCGTAAGGGAAAGGCCTCACCACCCCAGCGCCGCTTCCCCTCGCAGAATGGCCTCGGCCTCGGGGCTGTGCTTGCCGCCCTCGCGGTCGTGCAACACCAGGGGCGGCAGCAACGCCAACGGCGCCTTGCCGGTCTTGACCGCCCGCACGATCACGCGCTTGGCAGGGGCGTCGGCGAACGGCGCGATTGGCCGTATGCGGAATGATCCGGCCTTGGGGGCCAGTTGGCCCAGAATGTCGGCCAGGCGGTCGGCGCGATGGATCATGGTGATCGTGCCGCCCTCGCGCACGGCCTTCAGGCAGAAGCCGGTCCAGGCGGCCAGGCCGCCGTCGGCCATCCAGGCGCCGCTCTTGGCCGGGGCGGGGGCTCGCAGCGCTCCAGGGTCGTCGAAGAATGGCGGGTTGGTCATCACTGCGTCGAAGGCGGGAAGGTCCAGCGCCCGGAAGCCGGCCTCGACGTCGCCCTCACGCACCGACACCCGCTCGGCCAGGCCATTCAGCGTCGCGTTCTCGCAAGCCAGGGCCGCTGCGGCGGAATCGCGTTCGATTCCCTGGAAGATCGCGCCCGGTCGCCGAATCGCCGCCGCCAGCAACGCCCCGCCCACGCCGCAGCCGGGCTCCAGCACTCGCTGGGCGGGCAGGGCGTCGCAAGCTGCCGCCAGAAGCGCAGCGTCCATCCCGGCCCTGTAGCCGTCAGCCTGCTGGCGCAGCGTTACGCGGCCCCCCAGAACCCGATCCTCGGTCATCTGCCGATCGTTCAATGCTTTCTAGGCCTTGTGCTCGCCTTGACCGTGACCTATCCCGCCACCATTGTCCCTCGCAACGGTTCTTCCTGAGGGACGCCGGAAGGAGACCATGGTTTTGGACGCAGCCGCAGCGACCCTCGCCCGTAAGCCGGGTTCGGTGGATCGCCTCGTGAGTCTGGCCGAGGCCGACATGGCGGGGGTCAACCGCCTGATCACCGACCGTATGCAGAGCGACGTGCCGATCATCCCGGCGCTGGCCGAGCACCTGATCGCCGCCGGCGGCAAGCGCCTTCGTCCGCTGCTGACCGTGGCCGCTGCGCGCCTGGCTGGCTCGGATAACGACAACTGTCTGAAGCTGGCGGCCGCCGTCGAGTTCATCCACACCGCCACCCTGCTGCACGACGACGTGGTCGACGGCAGCCAACTGCGTCGCGGCAAGGTCGCTGCGCACTTGATCTGGGGCGCGGCGCAAAGCGTGCTCGTGGGCGACTTCCTGTTCGCGCGCGCCTTCGAGCTGATGGTCGAGACCGACTCGATGAAGGCGCTGGAGATCCTGGCCCGCGCCAGCCGCGTCATCGCCGAGGGCGAAGTGCTGCAGCTGATGCGCAGCCATGACCTGAACCTGTCTCAGGCCGTCTATCTGGAGATTATCCAGGCCAAGACCGCCGAGCTGTTCGCCGCGGCGTCGGAGGCCGGCGCGGTCTCGGCCGGCGTCGAGCCCGCCAAGGCCGACGCGCTCAAGGCCTACGGCCTGAATCTCGGCCTGGCCTTCCAGCTGGTCGACGACGCGCTCGACTACGGCGGCACGACCGAGGCCCTGGGCAAGAACGCCGGCGACGACTTCCGCGAAGGCAAGGCGACCCTGCCGCTACTGCTGGCCATTTCGCGCTCGGGCCCGCGCGAGGCCGAGTTCTGGGAGCGGGCCATCGGCCGCCGTGATCAGACCGATGCCGACTTCCGCCGCGCGCGTGAACTGATCGTTGGTTCGGGCGCCCTGGACGCCACCCTGGACCTGGCCGCCGACTATGCCGACAAGGCCAAGGCGGCGCTGGCGGTGTTTCCGGCCAACGACTGGCGCGAGGCGCTGGAAAGCCTGGCCGACTTCGCGGTCAGCCGCAGGGCCTGATGGGCAAGCGGAAGGCTCCCTACGGCGGTCTTCCCAACGCCCGGGCTGGCGAGCCTCTGCCGCGCCTGAAGACCGTCATCGCCACCTCGCCGGAAAACCCCGCCGGCGACCCCAACATCCGCCCCCATGAAGCGGGCGAAGCCGCCGGCAAGGTGATCGGAGGCGGGCTAGGCGTGCTGCTCGGCGCTGTGCTGGTGATCCTGATGCTGGGCCCCGTCCTGTGGGCGCCGCTGTGGGCGGCCTTGCGCGCCGCACGCTTTGTTCCCGGTCCCTGGTGGCCCTGGCTGGCGGGCCTCGCAGCCGGCTTGGCGGCCGCCTTCGTCCAGATGGTGCTGCTGGTCCAGCGCAGCCCGATCCTGCGCTATCCGATCGTGACCCTGTTCGCCCTGGCCTGGGTCGGCGGCCTGTGGCTGGAGTTTACCTCCGAAGGCCACGACTGGATCACCACGGCTCCGACGTTGCACATGCCCGGCCCCTGGTCCTGGGCGCTGATCGGCGTGGGCACGGTGCTCTATGCCGGGATCTATCTGCTGGCTCTGAATCCGGTCGTTAAGGCCCGCTGGGCCCGTCGCTGGCAACTGATCAAGTAGGAAGGCTGAAAGCCATGATCCGCTTCGTCCTGAACGTGCTGTGGTTCATCTGGGGCGGCTTCTTCCTGGGGCTGGGCTGGCTGCTGGCCGGCGTGATTTTGGCCATCACCGTGGTGGGCCTGCCCTATGCCGGCGCGGCGTTCCGGATCGCCGGCTTCTCGTTCTGGCCGTTCGGCAAGGAAATCGTGCGTCGGGAGGCCGGCTTGGCGACCGGTCCGCTGGGCGTGGTGCTGAACGTGATCTGGTTCATCCTGGCCGGCTGGTGGCTGGCCCTGGGTCACCTGCTGGTGGCCGTGACCGAGGCGATCTCGATCATCGGCATCCCGTTCGCCATCAAGGACCTGCAACTGGCCCAGATCGCCCTGGCCCCGATCGGCCGGGACGTGGTGCGGGTCCGCTAGAAGCCGGTGAACAGCCGGTCGAGGGCGCGACGGATGGCGTCCTCGTGGTAGGCGAGCGAGCCGCGCGAGCGGCCAAGCATGCGATGCTCGATATTGGCCAGGAGCGCCATGTTCACGACCAGCGTCTCGCCGCCGAATTCGACTTCAAGCAGCACCTTGCTCTCGCTGGACGGCGTCCCGATACGCATCAGCGGTGCGACTGACGGATCACCAGGTTCGCCATTCCGCGCCGAAGGGGCCGTGCTCCTCGACGAAGCGATTGTGCTCGGCGATCGCCTCGGCGTTCTCTTCGGCCCACCGGCGCGCGCGGTCCTCGGCGCCGGCCGGATCGACCTTCTGGAGGTGCAGGCGCAGTTGGGTCTCGCTCATGCCGACGACCGAAATTCCCAGCCGCTCGGCCTGGGCCAGAAGTTCCGGGTCGATGTCGATGGCGAACTCGGGCGCGTCCATGCCAGGACGCTACCACGTCAGCCGATGCCTAGCCATTCCAGCCCACCCGGCAGGTCGAAGTCGGCATAGTCTGCCTGCAGCACCCTGCGCTGTCGCGGCGGGTCGGCGCGATCGGAAGCGTGCAGGATCGGTGTCGAATAGACCCAGACGTCACCGACCTGGGCCAGGCAAATCTGCTGGGGCAAGGCCTCGGCCTCTCGCGCCGCCGTCTCGGCTGCAACGCGACCCAGCCGGTGGGACCCCAGCGCCACCCTTAGAGGCGCATTGCTGGCGTCGACCGGGTCGAGGTGGACGCGGACGGTGAGCATGCGGGCCAAGACGTCGAAAGGCGGCGCGACGTGCAGGACGCCGTCCTTGGTCGACCAGGGGCCGAAGCCTTCGACCTCGCGGCGTTCGCGGACCGGGATCACGCGATCCTGGTGCCAGGCGACGATCCAGTTGGCGTCAGGCGTCTTGTCGAACATCACCGCGCGAACGGGGCGGGCCTTGTCAGAGGTGTGGCGGGCGGCCAGCGCGCCTACGGGACCTTCGAGAGACAGCACGCGCGCCAGAGCCGGATGGCCGCGCAGGCGGGCGCCGGGACGGCCGCCAACGACCTCATCGGCCAGGGCGCGCAGGGTTTCGATCTCGGAACCGGAAAGCAGGGCAGGCGCCAGGACGGCGCCGTCGCGGCTCAGCGTATCGCGCATGGTCAGCCCCTTCGCATCACGTGCGTCCACGGGCCGCTGGTGTCTGAGATGAAGCCTTGCACCTGCCAGAACGGTGCGGCGACGGCGGCCTCGACCGTCAGCAGGCCGACGCTGTCGAAGCCCTCATGGATGAGGGCCGAGGCCAGGGCGGTCGCCACGCCTCTACGGCGCATCGTGGGGCGGACGTAAAGCGGACCCAGGCGGCGGGCCGGCTCGGACGCGGCGGGTTCGACGGTCATGCCGCCGACGCCCGCCAGCGATCCGGCCAGGAAGGCGACGAGGAGGGCCTCGCCGTCGTCCTGAAAGCGCGCGCTGTCGGTCGGCAGCGCCACGCCTTCGCCGGAGGCCTCGGCGACCAGGTCGTCGAAGCCGTCCGGCAGTTCGTCGAACAGACGAACCAGTTGGAGCATCAGCCCGGCGAGACCATCTTTTCCGGACGGACGTACTGGTCGAACTCTTCGTTGGTCAGATAGCCGCCGCCGACGGTTTCCTCGCGCAGCGTGGTGCCATTCTTGTGGGCCGTCTTGGCGATCTTGGCGCAGGCGTCGTAGCCCAGGCGGCCGTTCAGGGCCGTCACCAGCATCAGGCTGTTCTCGACGCCCTTCTGGATGTTCTCCAGGCGCGGCTCGATGCCGACCACGCAGTTGTCGGTGAAGCTGATGGCCGCATCGGCCAGCAGGCGGACCGACTGCAGGAAGTTGTAGGCCATCACCGGGTTGAACACGTTCAGCTCGAAGTGGCCCTGGCTGCCGGCGAAGGTCACGGCGGCGTGGTTGCCGAACACCTGCACGCAGACCTGGGTCAGGGCTTCACATTGGGTCGGGTTGACCTTGCCCGGCATGATCGACGAGCCGGGCTCGTTTTCCGGCAGCGACAGTTCGCCCAGGCCCGCGCGCGGGCCCGAGCCCAGGAAACGGATGTCGTTGGCGATCTTGAACAGGCTGGCGGCGACCGTGTTGATGGCGCCGTGGCTGAAGACCATGGCGTCGTGGGCGGCCAGGGCCTCGAACTTGTTGGGGGCGGTGGTGAACTCAAGGCCGGTGATCGCGGCGATGGCCTCGGCCACGCCTTCGGCGAAGCCGATCGGGGCGTTCAGGCCGGTGCCGACGGCGGTGCCGCCTTGGGCCAGCTGCATCAGCTTGGGCAGGGTGCTCTCGATGCGCTCGATGCCGTTGGCGACCTGTTGCGTATAGCCGCCGAACTCCTGGCCCAAGGTCAGGGGCGTGGCGTCCTGGGTGTGGGTCCGGCCGATCTTGATGATGTCGGCCCAGGCCTTGGTCTTGGCTTCCAGGGCGGCGTGCAGGTGCTTGAGGGCCGGCAGCAGGTCGTGGACGATCTGTTCCGCGCAGGCCACGTGCATGGCCGTCGGATAGGTGTCGTTCGACGACTGGCTCATATTGACGTGGTCGTTGGGGTGGACGGGCTTCTTCGTGCCCATCTCGCCGCCCAGGATCTCGATCGCGCGGTTCGAGATCACCTCGTTGGCGTTCATGTTCGACTGGGTGCCCGAGCCGGTCTGCCAGACGACCAGCGGGAAGTGGTCGTTGAGCTTGCCTTCGATCACTTCATTGGCGGCCTGGACGATGGCGTCCTTCAGGCCCGCGTCCAGCTTGCCCAGCTTGAAGTTGGTCTCGGCGGCGGCGCGCTTGACGATGCCCAGGGCCCGGACGACCGGCAGGGGCTGCTTCTCCCAGCCGATCTTGAAGTTCCCCAGGCTGCGCTGGGCTTGCGCGCCCCAGTAGCGGTCGGCGGCGACGTCGATGGGGCCGAAGGTGTCGGTCTCGGTGCGCGTGGCGGTCATGCAGGCGATCTCCGGAAAAACGGTCGAGCGCGGTCTAGACCTTGAGCGGCGGCAGGGCAATGTTCGCGGGCCTCAAGGAGCCGTCCAATGAACGCTTATGTCGCCCTGCCGCGCGCCATCAACACCGGCAAGCGCAAGGTGTTGAAGGAGGATCTGCTGGGCGTCGCCCAGGACCTGGGCTTTCGGGAGGCCAAGACCTATCTGGCCAGCGGCAATCTGGTGCTTTGGGGCGACCAGCCAGGCGGGACAGCGCTGGAGGCTCGGCTGGAGGACGCCCTGGAGGCGCGGATGGGCCTGCGCGCGGAGTTCATGGTGCGTGACCCGGCCGACCTGCGGGCGATCATCGACGCCAATCCTTTCCCGGCCGAGGCCGCCGACCATCCCAGCCACCTGATCGTCACCTTCATGAAAACGCCGCTGCCGGCGGATGACGAAGAGATCCTGCGCGCAGCGATCAGCGGACCCGAGCGGTTCGCAGCCCTGGGGCGCGAAATCTACACCGACTTTCCGATCAGCATGGCCGACTCGATCCTCGACCGCGAATGGAAGAAGACCAAGCGCACGCCCCTGGGCACCGGGCGAAACTGGAATACGGTGCTGAAGTTGGCGGAGATGATCGGCGCCTGAAGAAGCTTCGGGGGAGGAGCGATGTCTGGAAGCCAACGCCTGGTGGCGCTGGACCTGCTGCGCGGGCTGGCCGTGGCCGGCATGATCCTGGTGGTCAGTCCGGGCTCGTGGTCGATGGTCTATGCGCCGCTGAAGCATGCCGACTGGCACGGCTGGACGCCAGGCGACCTGGTGTTCCCGACCTTCCTGACCTGTGTCGGCATGGCCATCGGCCTGATGGTCCCGCGCCTGACGCCAGCGGACCGGGCGCGCCCGGCGCTGTGGCTGAAGGTGGCCCGTCGCACGGCGTTGCTGATCTTGCTGGGGTTGGCGCTGAACGCCTTACCGGCTCTGGATCTGGCGACCTTGCGGATTCCGGGCATCCTGCAGCGCATCGCTCTGTGCTACGCCCTGGCCACGGCGATCTGTGTGCTGACAGCCGGACGCGGGGAGGGCGGTCGCCTGGCCTTCAACCTGCCAGCCGCGGCGATCGCAACGACGGCGCTCTTGGCGATCTACTGGGCGCTTATCGCCTTCGTGCCGGTTCCAGGGTTCGGTGTGGGCCGCCTCGACGCCGAGGGCTCTCTGCCGGCCTATGTCGACCGTGTGGTTCTCACGGTCCCGCACCTGTGGAACCAAGGTGTCACCTACGACCCCGAGGGGCTGCTCTCGACCTTGCCGGCGACCGTCAACGTGCTGCTGGGCACTGTCGCCGCGCGGCTGGCGGCGCAGGGGCGCAAGGGATGGGTCCTGGCCCTCGGCGTCGTGCTGATCGTCGCCGGTCTGGCGCTGGATCCGGTCATGCCGATCAACAAGCGGCTCTGGACGCCCAGCTTCGCCTTGCTGAGCAGCGGGATAGCGACCGTGGTCTTCGTCGGGCTGGAGATGGTTTCGAAGTCCAGGCGCGGCGGCTGGCTGCTGATCGTCCTGGGCGGCAACGCCATCCTGGCCTTCATCCTGTCGCAGCTGCTGGGCGTGTTCGGCGGCCTGCCGATCCTGCCCGGCGCCCAGCCGACGCCGCAGGGCTTCATCTATGCTCAGGTCCTCAAGGCCATCGCCGATCCTTATCTGGCTTCCCTTGCCTGCGCGGTTCTGGTTCTTGCCTTGATCACCGCGATCCTGATCCCGCTGCACCGCCGTGGGATCCACCTGAGGCTCTGAAGACTTGCTCGACGACGACTGGACTCACCATGGCAAGGTCCGCGCCCGCGAGGCCGGGGGCGAACTGACCCTCATCGTCGACGGCCTGACCACCCAGGGCAAATACTACAAGCCGCTGATCTACGAGTTCTTCCGCAAGTCGTGGCGCGGCTCGCGCCCGGCCTGGGGCGAGTTCAGCGTCGAGATCGGCATGGAGTATATCGGCGAGCCGCCGTGGATGGATCTGGACAACCTGGCCAAGGCGCTGCTGGACTCGATCAAGGGCTACGCCTTCCACGACGACGCCCAGGTCGCCCGACTGCTGGTCGAACGCCGACCGGGCGAGCGCGAGCGGATCGTCATCCAGGTGCGCAAGCTCAACTCAAGCCTTATGCGGCGCACGCTCGAAGATTGAGGCCGCCACGGCGACATAGGCCACCATCAGATAGGCGCCGTAGCGGCCGATGCTGACCGGGTCCGGGCTGCCGGGCATGACCTCGGCATAGCGGGCGACCACCAGGGCGCCGGCCACCAGGCCCGGGGTCGAGAACAGCAGCATCGGAAACAGTCGCCGCCGGCGCGGCGTGTGCGTCAGCTTCGCCACCGCCTGGAAGGCGAAGGTCACGACCGCGGCCGTGGCGAACGCATTGATCGCATAGAACCAGAAGGCGCTCTCCAGCAGCCCTCCGCCGAATGCGGCGTAGAACAGAGTGGCTGCCGACCAGGCCGCCAGTCCCGTTCCCCCAAACGCCAGACCGTCCAGTTTTGACACGATGCGTCTCCCTCGCTCGCTTCCCCGAACGACGATCTGCAAGCCAGGCGCCGTTCAGGGAGAGCAGGAAAGAGACGAGATCAGCTCCAGGGCAGCAGGTAGCCCCAGGCGCCCAGCAGCACGCTGAGCAGGACGAACAGCAGGGCGGTGTAGGTGAAGCCCACCTTGCGCAGGCCGCTCCAGCTGTCGACCCGGCGACCGCCGCGCCAGACCATCGGCAGGGCGCCCACGGTCAGGATGGCCAGCACCGACGCCACCAGGGCGCAGGCCGAGCCGGTCAGCAGCCAGCCGCTGGGCCAGCCGAAGAACACTGCGGTCTCGTCCGAGGCCCGCAGGGCGAAGATCCCGGCGCAGCCGGCCGAAACCAGCCACAGAACCGACTGCATGATCTGCATCTGGCTGGCGCGAGCCTGGACCGGGGTCTGGCGCGCCTCGCGGCGGTTGCGGACAAAGACGCCCAGGATGGTGGCCAGGCTGGCCAGGCCGGTCAGTACCGCCGCCCAGGCCAAGAGGCCTGCTGAACGGAAGAAGCCGATCCGCTCGTAGGTGGCGAAGCCGCGAGTGGCGTAGAAGCGCGAAGGACGGTCGCCATTGGGATCGAAGACCAGGGTCTGGGCGCCGTCCACGGCGCGGAACACACCGGGGCGGTCCGTACCGTTGAACAGGGTGCTGATCCCGCTGTCGGTGACCGACAGGCGGCCGTCCGGCGTCGCGCGGACGATGGCGCGGCGGGTGATGCGGTTGGTGAAGCCTTCCAGGCCGCCATAGGCGCGGCGGGTGGTCAGGTACTCGCCCTCATAGGCGCGGGCCTGGTCGTAGGTGATGGCGCTGTCGGCGGGCACGGCCGGGGCCTGGGCGTAGAAGTGCTCGACGATCGTCGCAGGCAGGGTGGCGGGCAGGTTGGCGCCGCTCTCGGTGTTGACCGAGACGAAGATCCCCAGGCCCAGCTCCGGCGCCAGGACCATGTTCGAATGGAAGTAGAGGGTGTCGCCGCCGTGGCCGAAGCCGCGGCGCGCGCCGGGCAGAGCGATCTCCTGGAAGCCGGCGTTCCAGCCGGCCGCTTCCGGCGCGGGGCGGTACATCGAGGTGCGGAAGGCCTGGGCGGTCTTGGGCGAGAATACGGTCTTGCCGTCCAGCGTGCCGCCGTTCAGCAGCAGCATCATGTAGCGCGCCATGTCGGCGGCCGTGGTCGAGGCGGAAGCGGCGGGCGCCACCTGGCCCATGAACTCGCGGGGCTGGACGCGCCAGCCGGCCGAGGTCCACGAGTAGCCGTCCGACAGGTCGGCGGCCAAGGTCTCGTTCATGGGCGCGGGCAGGCCGTCTCGCCATGGGCGAGCTTCGCGGAAGGTCGTGCGGGTCATGCCCGTGGGCAGGATGATCGCCTCGCTGACCAGCTGCTCGTACGGCTTGCCGACGACGTTGGACACGGCCGCGCCGGCCAGGGCGGCGCCGTAGTTGGAATAGCTGGGCAGCAAGCCCGGCTCGCGCACCCGACGCGGACGTTCCTGGCGCAGATAGTCGGCCAGGTTCCGCACGCGGTTGGGATCGCGCTCGAACAGCTGGCCCAGGGCGCGGTCCTCGAACCCGCCGGTGTGGGTCATCAGGTCGCGCAGGCGGACCTGGGTCTTCTTGCCCTGGTCTTTGATCTGCAGCGGCTCGGGCAGGTACAGGTTGACCGGACCGTCCAGGCGCATGCGGCCGGCCTCGATCTCGTTCATCAGGGCGATCCAGGTGAACGTCTTGGAGATCGAGGCGACGCGGAACAGGGTCTTGTCCGGATCGACGGCCTTGTGCTGGCCCAGATTGGCGAAGCCGTAGCCCTTCTTCAGCACGACCTGGCCGTTCTGGACGACCGAGACGGTGACGCCAGCGATGTGGTCGCGGCTCATCGACCGGCGCACGACGCCGTCGACGAAGGCTTCCAGTTGCGGACCGGCCAGGGGCGTGACGCCGGCGACGGGCGCGGGCGGCGGGGCCACAGCGGCAGGCGCCGCAGCAGGCGCAGCGGCGGCCGCTTGAGGCGGCGTCGCGGCGGCCGGGCGCGGAGCAGGGCGCACGCGGCGAGGGCGCAGGCTGTTATAGGGGCGAGGACCGGCGTTCAGCACCGGATCACTGGCGGGCGGCGCGGCGTCTTGGGCGCGCGCTTCGGCGCCCGTGATGGACCATAGGGCGAGGAAGGCCGCCGCGAAGGCGGCTGCAGGCGAAACGCGCGACGTCAACGATGTCCCCTAGATCAGAAGCGGAAACTTCCAACCCTGGTGTAACGTGGTTGACGCCAGGGTCAAACCCGATCGGCCGCTAAGGGGCCTGTGTCTTGTTCCGAGGGAAGGCGTAGAGCGGCAGCATCGGCCGCAAGGCCGCTCCCACCCAGACCTGGGGCTCGGAGGCGGGTTCGGCGCCGGTCTCCTTTTCCTTGCGCGCCACACAGGCCTGGACGCCCGCGCCGAGGGCCGCAAAGTCCTTGGCCTGAGGCGCGGACGACAGGAAGCAGTCGTCGAAATAGGGATACTTGTCGCTCTCGCCGCAGCCGAACGAGGCGCGGTCGGGGCGCGCGGCGGTCAGGATCAGCCGGTTGTTCTTCTGCAAGGGCGCGATGAAGACGCCGGAAAAGCAGGCGGAGATCACCACGACGCTGGGACGGTTCGGGCAGGCCTCGTCCAGCATCGCGGCCAGGCGGTGAGGGCGCAGCATCGCCTTGCCGAGAATCACTCCCTCGGGGCTGCCATGGGTGCTGATGTAGAACAGGCAGCCGGCTTTGGCGGCCTGAGCGCCGGCGAGCATGGCCTCGCGCAAGGTCTTGGCGTCGGCGCGGCCGGGCGTCTCGATCGGATAGCGCTGCGGACGCACCGAGAACTGGCGGATGGCGCTCTTGTCGAAGCCCAGGTCGACCAGGGTCCTGGCGACGTCACGACGGGCGTTGTCGAAGGCTTCGGTGTCGCCGCCTTCGTGGGCCTGGTAGTCGCCCGCGACAACGAGCGCGGTCCAGCCGGCGAAGGGGCCGGTGCGGGCGGTCGCGGGCGGCGAGAACAGCAGGACCAGAAGCCCGATGATCGCCGCCGCAGTTCGCATGACGCCTCTATTTCTTCTTGAAGCTGGCGAAAGGCGTAGGGATCGCCGTGCCGCTGGCCTTGGCCAGCAGGCGTCCCTCGGCGTCGTACAGCTCGCCCTCGGTGAAGCAGACCGTGCGGCCCCATTTCACGACGCGACCAACGCCCCGCAGGCTGCCCGGCATGGCCGGACGCAGGAAGCTGGTTTTCATCTCCAGGGTCGGGACCACGTGGGTCATGCCGGAGGAGATCATGCCGGCCACCGACATGGCCTCGTCCAGCATGGCGCAGACATAGCCGCCCTGGACCTGGCCCATGGGGTTGCACAGCAGGTCGGCGCGCGCCGTGAAGCCCACCTCGACCTCACGGTCGGCCTGACGCACGGCCAGCAGCTCGAAGCCCAGGGTCTGGGATCCGGTCGGCTGGTTCTTGGATGCGCGGAAGCGCTCGAGGATCGCCTCGTCCGTCAGGGTCTGCGGAGCGTCCGAGGCGATGTCGGTCATTTCTTGCGGAACTGGTCCAGCGAAACGATCTTGGGGCCTTCGTCGCCGGTGGGCGGGGCGGCCTCTGGTTCGGCTTCCGGCTCGGGCTCGTCCTCGATGATCTCGGGGGCGGTGAACTGCAGGGCGAACTGCACCGACGGATCGTAGAAGCGGGTCAGGGCCGCATAGGGGACCTGAAGGCGCTTGGGCTGACCGCCGAACTTCAAGGTCACCGAGAAGAAGGCGTCGCCCGGGGTCAGGTCCCAGTACTGGTGCTGCAGGACGATCGTCATCTCGTCAGGGTACTTGCCCAGCAGGTCCTGCGGGCCCGAGACGCCCGGCGCCTTGGTCTTGAAGGTGATGTACAGGTGGTGCGGCTCAGGCAGGCCGCCCGGCGCAGCCGCCTTCTTCAACGCCGCCTTGACCACGCCGCGCAGGGCGTCCTGGGCCATGGCCTCGTACTGCATGAGGTCTTCGGGCGGTTGGGTCTGGGACATGCGCGGAGTCGATACTTCGAACTGGAAACGAGACTCCGAACCTAACGCGTCAGGCGGCTCGCGCAAAGCGGGCGTTGTCGGAATCCGACGCGATGCAAACGATGTTGCGACAGTGATCTGGTGGAAAGTGGAGGGATTCTGTTGGCAGGCTCCCTCCGGGCCCCGCCTAGGGATCTGAACCCCTAGGACTTAAGAGGCGAATTCACCTGCACCGCATTACGCGGCGACGGCGAACTCTTCAGCGAAGTTATCGTTCGCATTTAGAAAAATGACCCGAAACGGTGGGTCAAGCCGAGAGAAAGCATACACCTTTACACGTCTGTCGATGCTGATCGGCCCCATGCAGTCCCATGATAACTTGGGAGAGATTGGTGGAGCCGCCGGGAATCGCACCCGGGTCCAGTCCGCTTATTACGTGCGCGTTTATCCCCATAGTCCGGCCGAAACCGGACATGTCCAATATAGGGGGTTCGGATCGCTTATGGAAGGGTGGGGCTCAAGCTGTCCCCAGGCTGAGGCGACCGTCGACCAGCGTGCCGCTGATCACCGCGCCGCGGTCCTCGAACAATTTCAGCGTTTCTCCCTCCAACACATAGACGCCGGTGAAAACGTCGAGGAAGCCGCCGTGGGTCTCGATGAAGCGACCGTCGGCGCGCAGTTCCAGGCTGATGCGCCCGTCGGGCGAGCTCCAGACGCCGGCGACCGGGATGTGGGGAACAATGGCGGACATGAACATGGGCGATCCTCCGGTTCAGGCAGGGCGGGGACCAGGACGGAGGCGTCGGTCGGACCGGCCGCTGCGCGTCTCGTCATGATCTCGAATTTTGGGGGCGGTTCCGCTGGGGAAGCGGAACGAGGCCACTATGCAGGGCGGGGGCGTCCAGCCGGTAGACCGATGCTCCGACATGATTGCACGATCCTCCGCAACCGAACGCCGTCTGGTGACGGAGGATCGTGCAAGGCTTAGAAATAGCTTCGCACCGACAAGGAAATCCGATGAGCACGCGCGAGGCGCTGGCCGCCCTGATTGAACGATTCACACCCGACGAAGGCCCGCACGACACTTGCTGCGGACCGCGTGTGGGCCTCTATCGCGTGCACCAGCCCACCGAGCCGATGCACGCTGTGCACGATCCGGCCTTCTGCGTGCTCGCCCAGGGCCGCAAGCGGGTGCTGGTCGGTGACGTCGTCCATCACTACGACTCCCACAACTTCTTCCTGGCCGCGGTCGACGTGCCGGTGGCCGGCCAGGTGATCGAGGCTTCGCCCGAGGCGCCGTACCTGTCGTTCCGCATCACCCTGGACCCGACCCTGGTCAGCGAGATGATCATGGAGGCTGGTTTGGCCGCGCGCCTGGACGCCGCCGCGCCGCTGGTCGGCGGCCTGTCGGCCGGGGCCATGACGCCGGCGCTGTTCGACGCCTGCTGCCGGATGGTCAGTCTGATGGACACGCCCGACGACGCCCCGATGCTGGCCCCGCTGATCGAGCGGGAGATCCTCTATCGCCTGCTGACCGGCGAGCACGGCCCGCGCCTGGCCCAGATCGCCCGCCGCGACGGCCGTCTGCGCCAGGTCAATCGCGCCATCGGCTGGATCAAGCGCAACTTCGACCAACCGTTCAGCATCGACGCCGTGGCCGAGGAGGCGCGGATGAGCGCTTCGGCCCTTCATCAGCACTTCAAGGCCGTGACCTCGCTGTCGCCGCTACAGTACCAGAAGCAGATCCGCCTGCAGGAGGCGCGCCGCCTGATCCTGGTGCAGCGCCTGGACGCCGCCACGGCCGGCCACTCGGTCGGCTACGACAGCGCCTCGCAGTTCAGCCGCGAATATGCCCGCCTGTTCGGCGCTCCGCCGCTCAGGGATGTGGCGCGCCTGCGGGAACAGCCGGAACAGATGGCGGGGGCGTAGCCTCTTCCTCGTCCGGCGCGATCGGGACGATGTCGGGCTGGGGGCGGTTGCTGTCACCCGCGCGCAGCCGCCCGCCGGCCTCGATCAGCGAAAAGTAGGCCGAGGCCTGGCGCGAGAAGTCCGCCCCGCGCGGCAGCACCGCATCGAAACGTGGGTCGCGACCGACGGCGGCGCCCAGAGCAGCCGACAGGATGGGGGCGATCGAGCCGACCTCCGCATCGTCGCAGGCGCGGCGCAGATGCCGCGCCTGACCTGGAACGACCAGGGTGGCGTCCCACGAGACGCCGTCCACGCACAGCGCCGGCACCGCGCCGCCGCCATAGTCGACGATCACGGCGCGGGGTTGGCTCCAGGCCGGATCGGCGGGCAGGGCTTTCAGTGGCGCGATCTGCGCCTCGGCCAGCTCGGCGTCGATGTCGACGCGGCGGCCGATCTCGGGCGTGCAGCAGCCCAGGCCCGCGCGGGCCTGGACGAAGGCGCGGCCGTCGCGGCGCAGGGTGACGCGGACCACGACCTGGCGCACGCCGCGCGCGGGCCGGGCCCAGACTTCCAGGATCAGTTCGCCGCGCTTGAGCACTTGGCTCTGCAAGGGCTGCAGGCCCCACAGGCGGTAGAGCAGGGGCTCGACGCCATTGTCGATCGGGATCGGGTGGTCGTTGCGGCCGAGGCGGCGATTGTAGAGCGGCTCGGACTCGGCTGGCGGCCGGGGAATCTCCGGCGACCACCAGGCGATCGGATCGGGAACGGGCGCGGCCTGCTGGGCGGAGGCGAGGGCCAGCCCCGCGATCAGTCCGGTCAGGCCGCTCATCGCCTACATCCCTTCGACGCCCCGCTCGATGGAAAGGACGCCGGTGCGCGAAAGTTCCACCAGGCCCAGGGGGCGCATCAGGTCCAGGAACTTGTCGATCTTGGACGGTGCGCCCGAGATCTCGAACACGAAGCTCTCCAGCGTGGTGTCGACCGGCTTGGCGCGGAAGATCTCGGCGATGCGCAGGGCCTCGACCCGATCGACGCCCGAGCCGCGCACCTTCACGAGGGCCAGCTCGCGCTCGACGCCGTTGGGATCGCGGGTGACGTCGTGGACGCGGCGGACATTGACGACCTTGTTCAGCTGGGCCTCGATCTGGTCCAGCACCTGGCGCGTGCCGCGGGTCACCACGGTGATGCGGCTGGTGTGGGCCTTGCGGTCGGTCTCGGCGACCGTGAGGCTTTCGATGTTGTAGCCGCGCGCGGCGAACAGGCCGACCACGCGGTGCAGAACGCCGGGCTCATTGTCGACCAGCAGGGCGAAGGTCGCCGTCTGCTCACTCTGCTCGTTGGGGCTGAGGTCGTAGGCCGAGGCGGGAGCCAGGAGGGAGGCGGGTTGGACGTTAGCGGTCATGTCTGAGCTCTGACTTCTGGTTCGTTTTGTAGCAGGGGCTTTCCGGCTCTACGCCGTGACAAGGCGGGGAGCTTGTCCCATTCGCCGCGTATCATGGCTTCTTTCTTGGCGCGCGACCAACCCTTGATGCGGCGTTCCGCGGCGATGGCGTCGGTGATGAACTGGAAGGCCTCGCACCAGACCAGTTCTACCGGGAGGCGGGCCGAGGTGTACTCGCCTCCAAAGCCTTGCTGATGCATCGACACCCTGGCCGCTACATCGGGTCCGCGATGAGAGCCGACGTAGTAGGAGCCATCCCGGCATCGCAGCATGTAGACCCACGCGCTTTGGAGATCGTGCATCCGCCTTGCGTCCTTCGAGGCCCGCTGCGCGGGCGCCTCAGGATGAGGAAGTTGGTGCGGGAGGAAAGCGGAAAAACAATCCACTCACCTCATCCTGAGGCGCCCTCCGTGAGGAGGGCCTCGAAGGACGCAGGGCCGATCATACCAACCCCGCGCCGGCCTCGCCGATCACATTCCCGATGTCCTCGACCTCGCCCATGATCATCTCGTTGTGGGCTTTGCCCGAGGGGATCATCGGCAGGCAGTTCTCGTGCTTCTCGACGCGGCAGTCGAAGACCACGACCTTGTCGCTGTTGATCATCTCCAGGATCTTGCCGTCCAGTTCGGCCGGGTCGCTGCAGCGGATGCCGACGGCGCCATAGGCCTCGGCCAGCTTCACGAAGTCGGGCAGGCTGTCGGAATAGGAGTGGCTGTAGCGCTCGCCGTGCAGCAGCTGCTGCCACTGGCGGACCATGCCCATCCATTCGTTGTTCAGGATGAAGATCTTGACCGGCAGGTTGAACTGGATCGCGGTCGACAGTTCTTGGATGCACATCTGGATCGAGGCTTCGCCGGCGATGTCGATGACCAGGCTCTTGGGGTGGGCCATCTGCACGCCGATCGCGGCGGGCAGGCCGTAGCCCATGGTGCCCAGGCCCCCCGAAGTCATCCAGCGGTTGGGCTCTTCGAAGCGATAGAACTGCGCGGCCCACATCTGGTGTTGGCCGACTTCGGTCGTGACGTAGCTGTCGCGATCCTTGGTCAGCGCGTACAGGCGCTCGATGGCGTACTGCGGCTTGATCACCGTTTCCGAGCGGCGATAGTTCAGGCACTGGCGAGCGCGCCAGGCGTCGATCTGGCTCCACCAGTCGCTCAGGGCGGCCTTGTTGGGCTGATGACCGCCGGCCTTCCAGGCGGCGATCATGTCTTCCAGGATCGAACCGGCGTCGCCGACGATCGGCAGGTCGACGCGGACGTTCTTGTTGATCGACGAGGCGTCGATATCGATGTGGATCTTCTTGCTGCCCGGTGAGAAGGCGTCCAGGCGGCCGGTGACGCGGTCGTCGAAGCGGGCCCCGACGCAGATCATCACGTCGCAGTCGTGCATGGCGTTGTTGGCCTCGAACGTGCCGTGCATGCCCAGCATGCCCAGCCAGGCCGGATCGGCCGCCGGGAAGGCGCCCAGGCCCATCAGGGTCGAGGTCACCGGCGCGCCGGTCAGGGCCTGCAGCTCGCGCAGGGCCTCGCTGGCCTTGGGGCCGGCGTTGATGACGCCGCCGCCGGTGTAGAAGATCGGACGGCGCGCGCCGGCGATCAGCTTCACGGCCTCGGCGACGCGGTTGGCGTCGCCCTTGGTCTTGGGCGAATAGGCGTGGCTGGAGGCGACTTCGGTGGGGCCGAAATACTCACCCTTGGCGAACTGGACGTCCTTGGGGATGTCGATCAGCACCGGGCCCGGACGGCCGGTGGTGGCGATCTTGAAGGCCTCGTGGATGATCTGCGGCAGGTCGCGGACGTCTTTGACCAGATAGTTGTGCTTGGTGCACGAGCGGGTCATGCCGACGGTGTCGGCTTCCTGGAAGGCGTCGGTGCCGATCAGGTGGGTCGGGACCTGGCCGGTGATGACGACCATCGGGATCGAGTCCATCAGGGCGTCCATGATGCCGGTGATGGCGTTGGTCGCGCCCGGACCCGAGGTGACCAGGACGACGCCCGGCTTGCCCGACGACCGCGCATAGCCCTCGGCGGCATGGGTCGCGCCCTGTTCGTGGCGAACCAGGATGTGCTGCAGGCGCGGCTCGTGGAACAGCGCGTCATAGATCGGCAGGACCGCGCCGCCCGGATAGCCGAACAGAACCTCGACGCCCTGATCCACGAGGCCGCGAACCACGATCTCGGCGCCGGTCATGGCGCGATCTGCGGTCTGGGCGGGAGCCTTGCTCTCGATGGTCTGATGGGCGGTCATGGCAGTGATCCGGTGGGGAAAGGGGGGGAAGCTGAAGGCTGAAAAGAAAAAAGGCCCCGAAGGACCTTTGCGCGCGCGACCGAGCTACGTCGTGACTTCGAGGTCACGCCGCGGACGGCCGCTCCATAAGTACGATCATGGTTTTGCGCACGAGTCTTGCTCCAAACTTGTGGAAAGGGTGATGGCATGCGTGCGTTGGAGCGTCAAGGCGCTGATTGCCGCAAGGTTCTGCCTCTGCGGGGCGATGTGACCTTACCGGAGTTTCACGTGACAGGGGCAGGTTTTCCCCATCACGGTCGCGCCGCTGCAATCAGGGGGCGTTTAAATGTTCGGACGGCGCGAATTTCTGGCGGGGGCCGCCGCCCTGGGCTTGGCTGAAAAGGCCTCGGCCACGGTGCTGTCGGGCGGCGCGGCCGACCAGGCCGTCGACGCCTTTCTCAAGACGCAAGCCTTCCAGGGCGTGGTGCTGATCGGCAAGGCCGGCAAGCCAATCTATTCGCGGACCGTCGGGTTCAAGGACATCGAGGCCAAGACGCCGACGACGCTGGACACGCCCTATGTGATCGCCTCGATCTCCAAGTGGCTGACCTCGACCGCGGTGATGAAGCTGGTCGAGGCTGGCAAGCTGGACCTGGACGCGCCGATCTCGACCTGGTTGCCAGACTATCGTGCGGACACCGGCGCCAAGGTCAAGCTGCGCCACCTGCTGACCAATGTCAGCGGCGTCCCGAACGGTTTCGCGACCTGGACCAAGGCCAATCCCGATCCGGACCTGTTCAAGAAGACCTTCACCACCCGCGAGGCGGTGAAGCTGTGGTGCTCGGGCGACCTGGCTTTCGAGCCGGGGACGAAGTTCGACTACGCCCTGACCAACTGGGTGATCGTCACCGCCATCATCGAGGCGGTGGCCGGCAAGCCCTACGCCCAGGCGATGTCCGAGTTGGTCACCGGGCCGCTGGGCCTTTCGCGCACCACGCCGGTCGATCCGCCGGGCTTGGCGGTGTCGTACCGGACGCTGGAGCCGCTGGTCCGGCAGTCCAACGACCGTTTCCCATTCTTCGCGGCCAGCGGCGGTTACGCCAGCACGGCCAGCGACCTGCTGAAGGCCGCCCACGCGATCTTCGACGGCCCGTTCCTGCCGCCGACGCGCAAGAAGGCGCTGCTGACCGTGGGCTGGCCTGACCAGGACTACGCCCTGGGCGGCCGGGTGAAGCCCCTGTTCGCTGACGGCCTGCCGCGGGTCTTCGCCTGGGAGACGGGCAGGGCGGCCGGCTATCGCTCGGTGCTGGGCCACCGCTTCGACGACCGGACCACCGTGGTGCTGCTGAACAATACGGGTATCACCCAGAAGGCGATGGACGAGTTCGCCTACGCCCTGTTCGCAACGGTCTAGGCTTCGGCTTCCAGGGTCTGCGCCAACAGCTCTAGCGCCGCCACAGCGAAGGCTTGCATGTTGGCCGGACGCTCGGCGCTGCCGGTTTCGAGCGTGGCGCTGACGGAGGTCTCCTCGCCGACCGCGGCCATGCAGCAGTGGCCGGGGGCGTCGCCGTAGCGGTTGCCGTCCGGCCCGGCCGCGCCGGTTTCCGAGAGCCCCCAGGTCGCCTTCAGGTTCTTGCGCGCCACGCGGGCCAGCAGGACGGCATAGGGCTCGCTGGCCGAGCGCAGCCCGTCCATGGCCTTCTGCGGGATATCGATCAGGGTCAGGCGGGCCCGCGCCGTATAGACGACCGCGCCGCCGACATAGAACTTCGAGGCCCCCGGCACGGCCAGCAAGGCCGCCGAGATCAGGCCGCCGGCCGAGGACTCGGCGATGGCGACGGTCTCGCCGCGGGCGGTCAGCAGGGCGGCGACGCGTTCGGCGGCGGCGTTGAGGTCGGACATGTTCTTCTTTTTCTTTCGTCAGGCGATCAAGGAACGACGCGTTCCCAGTCGGGCGTCTGGTTGCGGAACCAGGTCAGCTGGCGCTTGGCGTAGCGGCGGGTTTCCTGCCGGGCGGCGTCCAGGGCCTGGTCGAGCGTGGTCTCGCCGCGCAGGTGGGCGGCGAACTCGCGATAGCCCACGGCCTTGAGGGCGGGGAGAGACGGGTCCAGGCCACGCGCCTCCATGGCGCGCACCTCGTCCAGCGCGCCATGCTCGACCATCGCCGACAGGCGGGCGTCGCAGCGGGCGTAGAGCTCGGGGCGGGGCGGATCCAAAACGAAACCCTTCCAGGTCCCGGGCTGCAGCGCCGGCTTGGTGTCGGTCTGCCAGGCGGTCAGCGACTTGCCGGTGGCCACGGCCACGGCGTGGGCGCGGACCAGCCGCTGGCGGTCGCCGACCTCGATGCGGGCCTCGGCTTCGGGGTCCAGCGGCTTGAGAATCTCGCGAAACTCTTCCTCGCCGCGGGCGGCGTAGAGCAGGCCGGAGATCTCGCGCTGGGTCTCGGGCACCGGCGGCACATCGGCCAGGCCGTGCGTCAGGGCGCGGAAATAGAGGCCGGTGCCGCCGACAACGATGGCCGGGTTTCCGCGCGCTTCGATTTCGGAAAGGACCTTGGTCGCCGCCTCCAGCCAGCGGCCGACCGACCAGCCGACGGCCGCATCGACCACGCCGAACAGGTGATGCGGGGCGAGGGCGGTCTCCTCGGGCGGCGGTCCAGCCGTGAGTACGCGGAGGTCCGCATAGATCTGCATGGAGTCGGCGTTGACGATCTCAGCCCCGATCCGCTGCGCCAAATCCAGCGCATGGGCGGACTTGCCGCTTGCGGTCGGTCCCGCGATCAGCCAGATGCGGGGCACGATGTCCGAACTCTCCACCATTCCGACCGTCCTCACCATCGTGGGGGCAAGCCCCGACGCTTACGCCCAAGCCGTTTCGCGCGTCGAAGCCGGGCTGTCCACCCGTCGCGAGGATCTGGGGCCGCTGGCCGCAGACTTCTTCATCGAGGGCGGCGACCTGGAGGCGGTCAAGTCAGGCCTCGCCGCCTTGGCGGTCGACTTTGCCGTTCAGTCCATCGAGAACCGCCGCAAGCGCCTGCTGATCGCCGACATGGACTCGACGATCATCAATGTCGAATGCCTGGACGAACTGGCCGACTTCGCCGGGGTCAAGGACAAGGTCTCGGAGATCACCGAACGCGCCATGCGCGGCGAGCTGGCCTTCGAAGGCGCCCTGCGCGAGCGGGTCGGCATGCTGAAGGGCCTGGGCGTCGAGGCGCTGCAGAGCTGCTACGACCAGCGCGTGCAGCTGAACCCGGGCGCCGAGATCCTGGTGCGCACCATGGCCCAGCACGGCGCGCGCTGCGCCCTGGTCTCGGGCGGATTCACCTTCTTCACCAGCCGGGTGGCGCAGGCGGCGGGCTTCCACCTGAACCGCGCCAACACCCTGATCGAGGCCGACGGCGCGCTGACCGGCCAGGTCGGCGATCCGATCCTGGGCAAGGAGGCCAAGCTGGCCGCCCTCAACGAAGAGACTTCGGCCCTGGGTCTTACGCCGGCCGACGCCTTGGCCGTGGGCGACGGCGCTAACGACCTGGCCATGATCGAGGCCGCTGGCCTGGGCGTGGCCTATCGGGCCAAGCCGATCGTCGCCGCCCAGGCCCACGCGAAGGTCGACCACACCGACCTGACGACCTTGCTGTACTTCCAGGGCTACAGGGCTGCGGAGTTCTGGTCGTGAGCTTCCCCCGCCGCGTCGACGCCGTCGTCTTCGACATGGACGGTCTGCTGCTGGACACCGAGACCGTCTATCGCGCGGCGATGATCGAGGCAGGAAGCGTGTTCGGCGTCGAGTTCACCGGCGCGACCTATGCCGCCATGGTCGGCAAGACGACCCCGGAATGCGGTGTGATGCTGCAGGGCCTGTACGGTGAGAGCTTTCCCGTTCGCGCCTATTACGAGCGGGTCTGGGCCGACGTCGAGGACCTGCTGGCCGCCGAGACCCGTCTGAAGGCGGGGGTGGTCGAGATCCTCGACTATCTGGACGATCTGGGCCTGCCGCGCGGCATCGCGACCTCGAACGGCCTGCCGGCGGTCGAGAAGTATCTGGGCCGCTTCGACCTGCTGCGCCGCTTCAACGCGGTGGTCGCTCACCAGGACGTCACCCGGCACAAGCCCAATCCCGATCCCTATCTGCTGGCGGCCGAGCGCATCGGCGTCGACCCGCTGCACTGCCTGGCGCTGGAGGACAGCCACCCCGGCGTGCGCGCCGCCCACGCGGCCGGCATGATGACGGTGATGGTGCCCGACATCCTCGATCCCAACGAGGAGATGCACGACAAGTGCATCCACATCGCCGAGAGCCTGCACCACGTGATGGAGCTGCTGAAGGCGTCGACCTAAGCCAGCTTCCGCGCCGGCGCTTCCGCCGGCAGGTCGATGGACCATTCGCCCAGGAACGCGACCAGCTTGTCCAGGCCCAGCGGCTTGGCGACGAAATAGCCTTGGGCGAGGTCGCAACCCATCAGCTGCAGGGCGGCCAGGCCCTCGCGGGTCTCGACGCCCTCGGCGGTGACCTTCATGCCCAGGCTGTGGGCCAGGTCGATCGTGGACTTGACGAGCAGGGCGTCCTTGCCGCCCGACTCCAGGGTCATGACGAAGGCCTTGTCGATCTTCAGCTCGTCGGCGCGGATCTGTTTCAGATAGGCCAGGGACGACAGGCCTGAGCCGTAGTCGTCGATCGACACGGCGATGCCCGCGTCGGCAAAGCGCTCAAGCACGCCCAAGGCGACGTCGGGATTGCCGATCACGGCCGTCTCGGTGATCTCGAAGCACAGGCGAGCGCCGGCCGCCTTGACCTTGGCCAGGGCGTGGCGGGCGAAGTCGGCGTCGTCGATCAGGCGGCCCGAGACGTTGACCGACATCAGCACGTCATGGCCGGCTGCGCGCAGCTGGGCCTGATCCTCGATGGCCTGGGCCAGGACATAGTCGGTCAGGGCGCGGATGTGGCCGGTCTCTTCGGCCATGCCGACGAACAGGTCCGGACGCACGAAGCCGCGGGTCGGATGGTTCCAGCGCACCAGGGCCTCGACGCCGGAGATCGCGCCGGTGCGCAGATCCAGCTTGGGCTGGTGGTTCAGATAGAGCGCGCCGCTGCGCACGGCCTCCAGCATCTCGCTCATCAAGGAAAGGTTGGCGGCCGGGTCGCCATAGGCCTCGGCGTCGAAGGCCATGATCTTCTTGTGGGCGGCGCGAGCCTGGTCCAGGGCGATCAGGGCGCGTTCGATCAGGCGAGCCGCGTCCAGTTCTCCGACGCTGGCCGCGGCCAGGCCGTGGGTGATGTGGACGTCGACCGGTTCGCCACCGAGCAGGATCGGGGCCTCCAGCTGCGGCAGGACAGAGTCGATGATGGCCAGCACCGCGTCCAGGTCGTCATTGTCCGAGATCACGCACAGGATCGAAGTGGTCAGTCGGCCGACCATTGCGCCAGGCGCGATGTCCATGATCCGCTGGCCCAGCTTGGCGACCAGTTCGGTGGCCAGTTCATAGCCGATGGCGGCGCGCACCTGCGGAAAGCGATCGAAGCCGACGGCGGTGACGACGACTTGCTGGTTGGCGCCGATCCCGGTCAGCCGACCTTCGATCGTGCGCTCCAGGGCGCGGCGGTTGGGCAGGCCTGTTTCGCCGTCATGCAGCGCTTGGCGGGTCATTTCCGCCTCGCGCTCGCGGATTTCGCCGGCCATCAGGTTGAAGCTCTGGGCCAGGCGGCCGATCTCGTCGCGGGTGGTGACCTCGACGATGACCTCTTCGCCGCGCTGTAGGCGCTGAGCGGCTTCGTCCAGCGCCACGATCGGCTTGGAAATGCCGCGCGACAAGGCCCAGCTGGCAGCGGCGACCAAGGCGGCGCCGATCAGGCCGACGATCACCACGGCGCCCATCAATGGCCGGTAGGGGGCCATGGCCTGGGCCATGGGGTAGCGCAGCACCAGGGCCGCGCCGGAAGCCTTGTCCAAAGCCTTGATCGGCTTGACCAGCACCAGGCTGTCGGCCCCGCCGCGCAGCATCCGCGGTTCGCTCACCTTGTCGTGCATGGCCTGGCCGACGAAGGCCGTCAGGGCGGGATTGGCCGGGCCGTGGTCAGCCGAGATCCACTTGCCGCCGCGCAGGTCGAAGACCTGGGCGTCCAGGCCGATGGCCGACAGCTTCTCCAGAGCCTGCATCTCCGGCTCGTCCAGGCGGGCGGCGAACACGATCCAGCCGGTCAGGGTTGGCGACAGGATGGGGGCCGAGATCAGCTGGTAGGGTTGGCCGTCTATGGCGAACACGCCCTGAGCGCCGTCTTCGGCGTCCAGCGCGCCCCACAGCTTCTCGAGGTCCAGGCGCGCGGGATCCACGCCCGTCACGTCGCCGTCGACGCCCACCGTGAAGGCCAGGTCCAGGCCCAGGCGCTGGCGCAAATTGGCGATGGCCGACTCCACGGTCGGGCGGTCATGGGTGGCGATGGCGGCGCGGAAGCCGAAATCACGGGAAAGCAGGTCTGCGCCGTCTTGCAGGCGCTGGGTGCGCAGGGCCCAGACCCGGTCGAAGACCGTGCCCGACGCGGCCAGTTCCTGGCGCACGGTGCGCTGGGCGTTGCTGGCGATCGCCACATAGACCGTCACCGCCACGAGGCTCAGCGCCAGGGCGAAGAGCCCGGCGTAGAGCACCGTGAGCTTGGTCTGGAGGCGCTGGAACATCAGTGCGGGGCCGGGGCCCGCAGCTCGATCGACACCGCTTCGCGCGCCGCGCCGGCGGGAAGACTGGTGGTCGTAAGGGTCTTTTCGTTCTTCATGCCGCGCAGATACGGGTGCCAGACCTTGGCGACCACGGCGCCGGCCGGGACGTCCTGGATCGTCACCACGCCGTTGGCGTCCGTCTTGCCGGCATAGGCGGTGTCGACCACGCGGATGAAGCCGACCATCTGGTCGTGGATATTGCAGCCGATCGCCGCGACGCCCGCCGCGTTCATCTTGGCGGTGCGATTTTCCTCGCGGCCATACAGCTTGATCTCGAACTTGTTGCCGGCCGAGAACGAATAGACGTGGTGGCGAACCTTATCCAGGTTCGGGAACGACACGTCGGCGCCCACCGGGACCACCAGCACGAACGGACTGAACTGGATGTTCTGCTGCGCAACGCGGTAGGCCCAGGGGAACTTGATCGGACCCTTGGTCGGCTGGCCGTTCGGATAGACCATGACCACGGCGTCGGGCACGGGCTTGCCATCGGTCCCACGGACCGTCGTGGTGAAGTCGCCCGCCAGTGCGTGTCCGCCCCAGAGCGCAACCATCGGAAGTAGAACGATGCGTTTCATTAGATTTCTCCTAGCTTGGGCGGAGTGAAATGCGCGTCAACGGGAGCGTAGAGTTGTCGCAGGTGCGACACGGGGTGCGACAACCTGTTTTGGGTTTTTTCCTATACTCGAAAACTCTCCGTAAGAACTTTCACGGCAAGGGTCCTGCGCGTTGGTCTGCGGCAAAGCTCGCGGCCAGCTCGATCAGGAGGGGCCTTATGAAACGACTTTCGAAAACCGCGCTGGCGGCGATGGCCCTGGGCGTCTGCGCCGCGGGTGGCGCGCACGCCGGCGAGATCGAGACGGGCGGCAAACTGCTGCTGACCCACGGCGTCAGCGCGGTCGAGGGCGGGGCTGGCGGGGGCCTGACCTCCTGGGCGGTGATCGCCGGCAACGAGACCAATCGCGGCGTCGGCGGCGAGGTCCACGGGACCTATGTCGACGTCAAGGACTACAAGCTTCGCGCCTTTGGCGGCGCGGTGGGTTGGCATGATCGCGTCGAGCTGTCGGCTGCGCGCCAGGAGTTCGACACCGGCGCGACGGGCGCCAAGCTGGGTCTGGGGAAGGGCTTCACCTTCAAGCAGACGGTGCTGGGCGCCAAGGTCAAGGTCCTGGGCGACGCCGTGTACGAGCAGGACAGCTGGGTCCCGCAGATCGCGGTCGGCGTCCAGTACAAGGACAACAATCAGGACGCCATCGTCCGGGCCGTCGGCGCCAAGAAGGACAGCGGCGTCGACGTCTATGTCGCGGCGACCAAGCTCTTGCTGGACAAGTCGCTGGTGCTGAACGGCACGGTGCGCCTGACCAAGGCCAACCAGATGGGCCTGCTGGGCTTCGGCGGCGACCAGAGCAACGCCTACAAGCCTCAGTTCGAGGGCTCGGCCGGCTATCTGCTGAGCAAGCGCCTGGTCGTCGGGGCCGAGTACCGGACCAAGCCCAGCAATCTGGGCTTCGCCAAGGAAGACGACTGGAAGGACCTGTTCGTCGCCTACGCCGTCAACAAGAGCCTGTCGGTGACCGCCGCCTATGTGGACCTGGGCGACATCGCCACCTTCAAGAACCAGCGCGGGCTGTACCTGTCGCTGCAGGCCGGCTTCTAAGGGAAACGCGATCATGAAAAGCTTCATCCTCGCCGGCCTCGCCGCGATCACCCTGTCCGGTTCGGCCTTCGCCCAGGAGGCGGTGGTTCCGCCCGGCGAGAAGCCCGTTGACGCCTACAAGCAGTCCAACGCGAATGCTGACGCCACGCCGATGACCGACCAGAAGACCTTCGAGGCCTTCCACGGCAAGGAGGGCATCGACCGCATCGTCGAGACCCTGGTCGAGCGCAACTTCGCCGACCCGCGCATCAAGGACTTCTTCGCCGCCGCCGACAAGGTGCGGCTGAAGCGGACCCTGAAGGAGCAGTTCTGCTACATCCTGGGCGGCGGCTGCGACTACACCGGCCGCAACATGAAGGACTCCCACAAGGACCAGGGCACGACCAACAAGGACATGAACGCCCTGATCGAGAACCTGCAGTTCGCGATGGACAAGGAAGGCGTGCCCTTCGCCGCGCAGAACAAGCTGCTGGCCAAGCTGGCCCCGCAGCAACGCGACATCGTGGAGCGCTAAGCGCTTCCACGGACTTGTAAAAGCCGGCGGTCACGCGGATATGAGCCCCCTGTATCAGGAGGCCCGCCCGTGACCGCTACTCTCGACGACGCCCGCACGGCGCTGGACCAGATCGTCGATCCGGCGAGCGGGCAGGGACTGGTGACCGCCGGTCTCGTCCAGGGCCTGGTGGTCCGCAATGGCCGCGCCGGCTTCGTGCTGGAAGTGCCGGCCCGTCAGGTCGGCCGCTACATCCCGGTCCGCGAGCTGGCCGAGCAGGCCCTGGCCGCCTTGCCTGGCGTCGAGACCACCCAGGTCGTGCTGACCTCCGAGGCCGCCGAGGGGGCGACCCGGGTCCGCAAGGGCGCGTCGATCAAGGAAGACCCTCAAGCCCGCATCGTCCCGCCGCCCGGCGCGGAAAAGCCTGCTCACGTCCGCCATGTCATCGCCGTGGCCTCGGGCAAGGGCGGGGTGGGCAAGTCCACCGTCTCCACCAATCTCGCCGTCGCCTTCGCCAAGATGGGCCTGCGCGTCGGCTTGCTGGACGCCGACATCTACGGTCCCTCGGCCCCCAAGATGATGGGCGTCGACGGCGATCCGCTGTTCGAGGGCGAAAAGCTGCAACCGCTCGAAGCGCACGGCGTCAAGGTGATGTCGATCGGCTTCATCGTCGACGAGGGCAAGGCGATGATCTGGCGCGGGCCGATGGCCTCGTCGGCCGTGCGCCAGATGATCCACGACGTGGCCTGGGGCTCGGAAGATCAGCCCTTGGACGTGCTGGTCGTCGACCTGCCGCCCGGCACCGGCGACGTCCAGCTGACCCTGGTGCAGAAGCTGCGCATCGACGGCGTCGTGCTGGTGACCACGCCGCAGGAGATCGCCCTGATCGACGCCCGCCGCGCGGCGGTGATGTTCGAGAAGACCGCCACCCCGATCCTGGGCCTGATCGAGAACATGGCCTTCTTCGCCGATCCGTCGACCGGCGCTCCGATCCCGATCTTCGGTGAAGGCGGCGGCGTGGCCGAGGCCGAACGCCTGGGCGTGCCGCTGCTGGGCCAGATCCCGATCGAGATCGCCGTCCGCCTGGGCGGCGACCAGGGCGTTCCGGCCGTGATCGGCGAGCCCAAGGGGCAGGCGGCCGAGGTGTTTGTCTCCGCGGCCCAGACCTTGTGGAAGACCATCAGCCACTGACCACAAAAAGCCCGCCCGGATCGCTCCGGGCGGGTTTCTCGTTTCAGCCTTAGCTCTGCTTAGAAGCTGAAGCGGGCGCCGGCCGACAGCACGACGGCGTGGCCCGTCACGTCGCCGAACTGGCGCACGGTCGAGCCGGTGGGCGTGACGTCGACGCGGTTGATCTCCGAGTCGTCGAAGCTGATGTAGTTGATCGCGGCGTCCAGCTTGATGTTGTCGGTCGCGACCCAGGTGGCGCCGGCGGCGTACATCATGCGGTCGCCGTCCGGCACGCGGGCGGTGCGGCCGACGTCCGGCGTCGGGGTCGGATCGTACTGGACGCCCGTGCGCAGCGTCAGGCGCGGGGTGGCCTGATAGTCGATACCCGCGGCATAGCTGGTCGTGTCTTTGTAGTCCTGGACGCTGGTCGAGGCGCCGCCCGGGAAGCTGACGCGGATGGCGTCGAACTCGCTCCAGCCGATGCGGCTGACCGAGGCGTTCAGCGTCCACTGGTCGTTCACCGCCCAGCGCGCGCCGATGTTGGCCATCCAGGGCAGGGTGATCTTGGCCTGACCGTCGACCGAGAAGTTGTTGGCGGCCGGGATCGGGGCAAGAAGGCCGGCGATCGAGACCTTGCCGTCCAGCTTCTGGTCGATTTTGCTGCGATAGCTGGCGCCGATCGTGAAGTTCGACGACGGGTGGATCTGAGCGCCGACCGTGTAGCCGTAGGCCCAGCCGTCGCCCTTCAGCGACTGCGAACCGTCGGGTTGCAGCGGCGAGATGTTGGGCAGGGCGTTGGTCAGCTCGGCGTCGGCGTAGAGGGCGGTGACGCCCACGCCCAGGTCGAGGAAGTCGCTGACCTTGTAGGCGATGACGCCGTCGACATTGATCGTCAGCAGGTGCGACTTCAGGGCGTCGTAACGCGTCCAGCTGTCGTTGTTGTACTCGGTGGTGAAGTTGTAGGGCGCGGCGACCGAAACGCCGACCGACAGGCGGTCGTTGATGCGGAAGGCGACGCCGCCGTTCGGCACGACGCCGTCATTGATCGGGTCGAAGGCGGTCTGGGCGCCGCCGATCGGGGTGGTCACGCCGGCGGGCGGGACGGGACGGGTGATGGTCGAGCCGTTGTTGACGACCTTCGAGTTCACCTGGACGGCGTGGAAGCCGATCTGCGCTTCGCTGCGCTCGATGCCGGCGATCGACGCGGGGTTCCACCACAGGCTGCCGACGCCCTTGTCGGCGACTTCGCCCGAATAGGCGCGGCCCGAGGCGCGGACCGACTGTTCCTGCAGGTAGAACGCCGAGGCGGAGGCTTGAGAGGCGGCGACGAGCGCCACGAAGGCCACGCCGACGGCGAGGCGGGTACGCGAGAGAGACATGATTATGACCGACCTTCTTGGGGAGGAAGATGCTCGTTGAAAACCTTGCGGCGTTCACGGAGCGCTGCCTCTAACGCATCCGGTCAAAGAGCGTTGCTTTTAATTGTCCCAAGCGTGAATTTTGTCGGATTTGTAACAGATGCGGGGCCGAAAAGACCCCGCATCAATCATCGTTATGTCAAAACCTTGCTGTTCGCATAGGCGCGTTCTGCGAAAGCTTGATCAGGATCAGCCGCCCGCCATCTTGCGGAAGAACTTCTGACCCTGCTCGCCGCCGTTGAAGTAGGCCTTTTGGCCGTCCTCGGCGGTGATCTTGTCCCAGCTGTCGCGGACTTCCTCGGCCGACAGGCCGTCTTCGCCCAGATAGACGCCTTCGGTCTCGTAGATGCGCGACAGGGCGAAGGCGCCGGCGCCGGCGGTCAGGATCGCGCCGGTGGGGGCTTCGTCCGAGGCCAGGTAGACGACGCCCGGGGTGACATATTCTGGGGCCAGCTTGGCCAGCACTTCCGGCGGCATCAGGCCCTCGGTCATGCGCGTGGCGGCGACCGGGCTGATGGCGTTGATCTTCACGTCGTTCTTGGCGCCCTCGAGCTTCAGCGTGTTCATCAGGCCCAGCACCGCCATCTTCGCCGCGCCGTAGTTGCTCTGGCCGAAGTTGCCGTACATGCCCGACGACGAGGTCGTCACGACGATGCGGCCGTAGTTCTGGGCCTTCATGATGTCCCAGACCGCCTTGATCGGCTTGAAGGTGCCGAACACGTGCACCTGCATGACCAGTTCGAAGTCGGCCAGATCCATCTTGGTCAGGGTCTTGTCGCGCAGGATGCCGGCATTGGCGATCAGGATGTCGATGCGGCCCCACTTGTCCATGGTCGTCTTGACCATGTCGGCAACGCCGGCGTCGTCGGTCACCGAAGCGCCGTGGGCGATAGCCTCGCCACCGAAGGCCTCGATCTCGGCCACGACCTTCTGGGCCGCTTCGGACGAGCCGCCCGAACCGTCGACGCTGCCGCCCAGATCGTTGACGACCACCTTGGCCCCACGCCGGGCCAGCTCCAGCGCGTGCTGGCGGCCAAGCCCGCCGCCGGCGCCCGTAACGATCGCGACCTTGCCGTCGAAGCGGATGTCCGCCATGCCCTTTGTCTCCTCAAACGCGTGTTTGGTTTGACGCGTTTGTGCGGCGCGGGAGAGGGGGCGTCAAGGGGAGGTCGCCGCCGTCCGGCGCGTGCGCGCCTGTCGGTATCCACGCGGGGATGTGTGTGGGGGCGATGTGCTGAGCATCCGCGACTTGGAGATCCGGCGGAGCCACGATCGGGTGTTCATGATCCTGGAGCTCGGCCTGGCGTTCTCGCCGTCGTAACGGGGCGTCGCCGTCGTCAAGCCTCCGCCAAGAGCGCTGAGCGCTCAGTCTGCCTATTTTGTCAGAGTAATATATTGATCGTGAGCGAGGCGACGGAACATTGGCGGCGCGACAGCGTCTAGGCGAAGCCGTTTGAAGCGAAGATCATCGCCGAATTCCTTAATGAGTGAAGATTTTCGTACTTATCGGTCGACGACAAGCACGCCATGAATTACTCAGAGAATATGATCGATCGTGGCCGGTCGAGACGATGTTTTGGGGGAAGGTCGACATGACCCATCTGTCACGGCGCGGCGCGCTTGGGGCCGTTCTCGGAGGCGCCGCCGTCGCGGCCGCAGGTTTTGCAGCGTCGGCCTCGGCCCCGTCGGCTGGAGCCCAGTCAGCTGGAGCAATGGGGCGCTTGCCTGCGCAGCCGGCCGCTTCGCGCTGGAAGACAACGTTCGAGGGCCAGCGCAAGGCCGACCTGGGCGACGGCCGCTTCCTCAATCCGATCCTGGCCGGCGACCATCCCGATCCGACCATCCTGAAGGACGGCGCCGACTACTACATGACGTTCTCGACCTTCGAGAGCTATCCGGGCCTGCTGATCTGGCACTCGCAGGATCTGGTGAACTGGCGCCCGCTGGCGACCGCGCTTGAGCGCAACATCGGCTCGGTCTGGGCGCCCGAGATCATCAAGCACGAGGGGCGCTACTATATCTATTTCCCGACCAAGAAGACGGCGAGCCCGGAGTCCAGGACCACCAACTGGGTGGTCTGGGCCGACAAGATCGAAGGCCCCTGGTCGGATCCGATCGACCTGGATCTGCCCGGTCACATCGACCCGGGCCATGCGGTTGGCGAGGACGGGGCGCGGTGGCTGTTCCTCAACGGCGGCGACCGGGTCAAGCTCACCGCCGACGGTTTGCGTACGGTAGGCAAGCCCGAGCACGTCTATGACGCTTGGCGCTATCCGGAGGACTGGGACGTCGAGGGCTTCGCGCCCGAAGGCCCCAAGATCCTGCGCCGCGGCGAGTACTTCTACATGATCACCGCCATCGGCGGCACGGCCGGACCGCCGACCGGCCACCAGGTGATCGCCGCGCGCTCGAAGTCGATCAACGGCCCTTGGGAGAACTGCCCGCACAATCCGCTGGTCCGAACGCAGGACAATAACGAGATGTGGTGGTCGCGCGGTCACGCCAGCCTGGTCGAGGGGCCGGCCGGCGACTGGTGGGGCGTCTATCACGGCTATGAGAACGGCTATTACACCCTGGGTCGTTCGACCCTGCTGGCGCCCGTCAAGTGGACGGCCGACGGCTGGTTCACCTTCGGCGGCGGTGATCTCTCCAAGCCGATCGCCAAGCCCAAGGGCGGCAAGGCCGTCACCCATGGCTTCGCGCTGTCGGACGACTTCAGTACGGACAAGCGCGGCGTGCAGTGGGCGTTCTTCGGTCCCACGCCCGAGGAGCCCAAGCGGTTCAACCGGGTGGGCGGCGCGCTGGAATTGACCGCTGCCGGCCAGGCCCCCTCAACATCCTCGCCGCTGCTGTTCGTCAACGGCGACCAGGCCTACGAGTACGAGTGCGAGATCGAGATCGACCCGGGCGTCACCGCCGGCCTGATCCTGTTCTACGACCGCCAGCTCTATTGCGGCGTCGGCTTCGACGAAAAGCGCTTCGTGACCCACCAGTACGGCATCGAGCGCGGCCGGCCGGCCAATCCCTATGGTCGGCGCATGCTGATGAAGGTGCGCAACAACCGCCACATCGTCAGCTTCCACACCAGCGGGGACGGCGGCAAGACCTGGAAACGGTTCGACCGCGGCATGGAGGTCAGCGGCTACCACCACAACGTCCGAGGCGGCTTCCTGATGCTGAAGCCGGGTCTCTATGCGGCCGGCCAGGGCAAGGCGCGGTTCCGCAATTTCGTCTACCGCGCGCTGCTCTAGGGCCGGCGGGGACCCGACATGCAAAGGGCCAGGAGCGATCCTGGCCTGTCTTGTCTCAGGCGGAGATGTTCACCAGCGTGCCGGTCAGTTCACCAGTGGTCTGGGCCAGGGCTGCGCCGGCGGCGGCGGTCATCTTGACGTTGGTCTGGGCCACGGCCAGCTGGGTCAGGTCGACGGCCGGCGACGGGGTCTGCGCCGGAGCGGCGGGACGCGGCGTATAGGTAGCGGTATTGGCGGCGGAGACCTGCACGGCGAGTTCCTCTCGGATTCGCCGGCAATCTGGTCCCCAAGCCTTAAGCGGGACTGACCAAACAGGGTTAAGGGCGCGCGGCCCTTAGACTTGCTGCCGCCGTCGAAACTTCGCTTGTTGTGCCTTACACTGGCCTTGTGAACGGAGTTGTCTGGGGCAGCTAGCAGTGAGAACACTCTGGTGCGCTAGAATGGGGGAGGAGGAGCTGTTGAACGTCTTCGAGCTTCCAATGCCAGCGAACGAGTATGTCTATCGGTATGCGATACTCGGACGAGAGGCTTTCAGCGAAAACCGATTAGAAGACGCCGAGCTGTTTGATCGAAAGGCTCTTGGACACGCGAGGAAACGCCTCAAAACCTGTCCACAGGACCTCTTGGCCGTACGCGACGTGGCGATCTGTTGGGATCGGCTGCGTTATCTCCTTCAGCGAATCGGGGAGGTAGAAGAGGCTAAAGATGCATGTCTCGAAGCCGACAGGCGGTATTCGCAAGTCGTTGAGCTAGCGGGGCGCTATGGCGATTTTGGTCGTGAGTTGGCCAGGTTTCGCTGGGGCGCAGCCGCCTTGCATTTGCAGGATCAGAACTATGCCGATGCTAAGACCCTGCTGGAAAGCAGCGTTGAAATCCTCTGGGTTCGGTCACTCGCAGAACCGACATGTCGGGAGCGGCTGCGCGAATTAGCAGAAGCGATGGTCCGGTTGGGGATCGCGATAGTTGGCCAGTGTGAGCTGGAACTGCGCCATGGACAGTAAGGCTTCAAATGAAAACGCCGCGCGGTAGCCGCGCGGCGTTTCAATGGGAATAGGCTCGCGCGCGGCCCCTATGCCTTCTTCTTCGTCATGCCGCCGCCGACCGGGGTGGCTGGCTTGTCGCGCTTTACGCCGGCTTTCTGGCCGGGCTTCATGAACTTCACCAGCACGCGCTGGCCGACCAGCAGGGCGGCGTTGTCGGCGCTGACCACCACCTCGACGACGCGCTCGTCGCTGCGCTGGCTGGGGTCGTCGGAGGCCAGTTTGCGGGCGCCGAACACGCCGGCGCGGCGCAGGACCTTGCCGACATAGGTCTTGGTGGGATCGCTCTCGGGCTGGATCTCGACCTCCTGGCCGATGGCGACATTGGGGATGTCGGCCTCGACGATCTCGGCGCGGACGATGCGCTGGGTGTTGGGTTCGAGGTCGAACATCGCCGTGACGTTCAGGGTCGAGGCGCCGGCGCCCGGGTTGGCCTGGCGGCGGGCGATACGACCGTCAGCCGGAGCGCGGATGATCGTCAGTTCCTGGTTGAACTGGGCCTGAGCCACCTGGGCCGAGGCGACGCTGATCGCGGCCTGCTGGGCGCCGATATTGGCCTGGGCCGAGGCGATCTGGTCGCGGGCGGTGTCCAGGCGCTGGGCGGCGACGTAGTTCGAAGCGGTCAGGCTCTGCAGGCGGTTGTACTCGCGCTGGGCCGTGCGCAGCTGCACCTGGAACAGCGTCAGCTGGGCCTTGGCCGAGGACAGGGCGGCCGCCGCGGTCTGCGAGGCCAGGCGGACGTCGTCGTCCTCCTGCTTGGCCAGCGGCTGGCCGCTCTTCACGACGTCGCCTTCCTGGACGAAGACTTCACGGATGATGCCCTGGCGGCGGGCGGCCACCTGGATCACGCCGCCTTCGACGTCGGCCTTGCCCTGGGCGATGGCGGCATACGGGGAGGGCTCCTCCATGCGGGCGGCCGCCTCGAGCTTCTTCTTCTTCTCGGCCGCCTGGCCCTTCATGTAGAAGACGCCGCCGCCGAGCAGCAGCACGACGACCAGGATGATGTAGGTGGCGGGGCGGCGCAGGAACGCGGGCATCTTGGACATTTCCCCCAGGAAATCAGTGGCTGAGTGAGGCGGGATGGGCGTCGGGCGTTCTCCGCACGTCGTCCAGGATCCGGCCGTCCTCGATGTGGATGACGCGGTCGGCATAGGCCTCCAACCGCGGGTCGTGGGTCACGCAGATCACCGCTGCGCCGCGCTCGGTGGCGGCCGCGCGCAGCAGCTTGATCACCGTCTCGCCGCTCTTGCCGTCGAGGGCCGAGGTCGGTTCGTCGGCGAAGATCAGGTTCGGGTTCTTGGCCAGGGCGCGGGCGATGGCCACGCGCTGCTTCTCGCCGCCCGACAGCTCGGACGGGCGCTGGTTGACGCGCGGTCCCAGGCCCACCGACTCCAGCGCCGCCTGGGCGCGCCGGGCCTGCTCGCTCTTGCCGACGCCCTGGTACTTCAGCGCGGTCATCACCTGCTGCTTGGCGGTGAGGGCGGGAAACAGGTTGAAGCCCTGGAAGATGAAGCCGCAGTGGTCGAGGCGGAACTTGTCGATCCGGCCGCTGGGCAGCGCCCACAGGTCCTTGGCTTCCAGCGCAGAGACGATGCCTTCGTCGGGCTTCAGCAGGCCCGAGAGGGCCGCGACCAGGGTCGACTTGCCCGAGCCGGAGGGGCCCATGACCATGGTGACGTCGCCATGCTTGGCGTCGAAGTCCACGCCCTTGAGCACCTCGATGAAGGTGCGGCCGGTCTTGAACCGCTTGACGACACCCTTGGCGGTGAGCGCGGATTCGCCCTGCTTGTGACTGTTATTGCCGCTCATCGCAGGAGGTCCGCAGGTTGGCTCTTCTTCAGGATGCCCAGCGACAGCAGGCCCGACAGAATGGCGATGACCAGGAGGAAGAAGGCGATGGCCACGACCATCGGGATCGGGAACGACATCGGCAGGCCGCCCATGGCCGCGAGACTGGAGACGATCCAGGTGAACACGCCCGCCATCAGGATGCCCGCGACGCCGACCCAGAAGCTCAGCTCCATGACGATGGTCCGCAGGGAGCCCATCGATACGCCCAGAGCGCGCAAGGAGGCGAACTCCTTGATATTGGCCATGATTGCGCCGCGCAGGGTCTGCCAGGTGATGGCCATGCCGATCACCGCGCCCATGATCAGGGCGAAGATCAGGATGATGCTGATGAAGCTCTCCTTCAGCATCGAGTTCGAGTTGGCGTCGGCCAGCTCCTGACGCGTCCAGGCGCGGAATTTACCGTCGGCCTTGGCGTTCAGTTGGGCCGCGACCAGCTCGGCGCGCGAAGGATCGGCGATCTGGACCATCAGCGGGCCGACGCGCTGGCCGGTGTCGGCCTCGCCCAGCATCCGGAGGGTGTCGCGCGACATGACCAGCGAGGCCTGCATCATGTTGGGATAGCCGGTGGTGACCACGGCCACGGTGACGGTCTTGCCGTTGTACAGGGCCTTGTCGCCCTTCTTGACGCCCAGGCGGGCCAGGGCGGTCTGGTCGACGGCCACGGTGTAGGGCTGGCGCAGCGCCTCGATCATCGCGTCGGTATAGTCGGTCGGCACGGTGACGTAGCCGGGAATGGCGTCGATGACGGTGACGTTGACGAACTCGGTCTTGCGTCCGCCTCCGCCGCCGCCTTTTCCTTTGCCGCCCTTCTTGGCGCGAGCCTCGGCCTTGGCGATCTGCTCAGGGCTAAGGATGTTCTGGAAACGGCCGCCCGAGCCGTCCAGCGGGGCCACCTGAAGCACTTCTGGATGGCTGTAGACCAGCGGGATCATGCGACGCGGCAGGCCCGAGGGACCGCCGTTGAACAGCGCCGTGGCGCCGGGGCCTAGCACCATGATGTCGGCGCGGGCGCGGTCGATCTGGGCGGTGAACGCCTTGCCGATGCCCATGAACATGCCCAGGAAGGCCAGCACCAGCAGGCCCGAAAAGGCCAGGGCGACAACGGCCGCCATGTAACGACGCCACTCGTAAAGCAGAGTGGCCAAGGCCAGCGACATGCTTCGCATTTCCCCCAAAAGAGCGGCGGTGTCCAGGCCGCTGCCCCCAATCGACGGTTGCAGCAATGACCGGCGAACGTCCAGCGGCCAAGTTAAATCGGGGTAACGGGCGCGCGCAGATCTGAGCTGCCCAGAACCTGCCTCATTTCATCGCCGCAACAGGCTGAAATGTGGAATGTTTTTCGCTGCGCACCTCACGCGCCGGCGTCTCGGCGCGAACGAAGGCCGCCGACGAAGCGGTCTCGCAACAGAGGGTGTGTGTCATGACCATAAGCAGCGCTGGCTCGACGGCCAGCCTGGCTCAGCTTCGCCAGCTGCAGCCGATGAGCGCGAAGGCCACGGAGGCGGTCGGCCAATTCGGCCCAAGTGAGCAGCGCGGCGGGCAAAATGTGCAGGGCGGGGGTGAGCGTCGCGGGCCGCCGCCGATGCGGGCCGAAGGCGGGGCGGGCCAACGTTTCGGTGGCGACACACTCTCGTCGCTGCTGTCGACCCAGTCGGTCGACGAGCTGGCCAGCTCCCTGATGGAGGCCGGCGACGCCGACGGCGATGGCCTGATGACCACCAGCGAGCTCTCCACGGCCTTGTCGGCCGACAAGGCTGGCGGGGCTGGCCAGGACGACCTGGCGGCGAAGATCGTCGCCGCGCTGGACGCCGACGGCGACGGCAGCCTGTCGTCGTCCGAGATCTCGTCTGCGATCACCGCCGCGGCCGAACGCCAGTCATCTGCTCAGGCCATGCGCGGTCCGCCGCCCGGGCCGCCGCCTGGTGGTGGCGCCGAAGGCTCGTCGGGCTCCAGCGGCGTGTTCGAGACCCTGGATGCGAACCAGGACGGGGTCGTCTCGGCCGAGGAACTGGCCGCCGGCGAGACCGACTCGGCTGAGGCCGCTTCCGGTCTGATCAAGGCCGCCGACCAGGATGGTGATGGTTCGCTGAGCGGCGGCGAGTTCTACGCCATGCTGGATCAAGGCAAGGCGACGGGGACAGACACGTCCTCGACCCTGGCCAGCCTGATGTCAGGCTCCACGGCCGCGTCGGACCTGATGCAGAAGCTGCTGGCCCAGTTGGATACGGCCCTGACGTCTTCTTCGGCGACCAAGGCGGTGAGCAGCGGAGCCAGCGTAACCGCTTAAGCTTCAATCGTCATCCCGCGCCCTATGCGCGGGATGACGTTCAGGGGTCTGGACGAGGCATTTCGCCGCTTCCTTAACCATTCCCTAAGCAAGCCGCTTGCGCGAGGCGGGCGTCTTGGTGTCATTCTGCGCCCTTGGTTGGCGTCGCGGGGGCGTCGCCTCTTTGTAAGGTCTTCCTCTTGATGTTCCGTCCTGAGAACGTCCAAGCCCTGGCGGGTCTGGCGCTCACCTTGGGCCTCTGCTGGCTCGTTTCCGAGAATCGCAAGCGATTCCCCTGGGTGCTGGCGATCGCCGCCATCTTCGTCCAAGTGCTGCTGGTGCTGGTCCTGTTCGGCCTGCCCCAGGCGCGCCAGCTGTTGCAGGGCGTCAACGGCGCCGTCGAGGGCCTGGCCAGCTCGACCCAGGCCGGCACCGCCTTCGTGTTCGGCTTCCTGGCCGGCGGCGAGCAGCCCTATCCGGTCAACAATCCGGGCGCCGGCTTCATCTTCGCCTTCCGGGTCATGCCCGTGATCCTGGTGGTCTGCGCCCTGTCGGCGCTGCTGTGGCACTGGAAGATCCTGAAGTGGGCCGCTCAAGGCTTCGGCTTCATCTTCCAGAAGACCCTGGGCCTGCGCGGTCCGCCGGCCCTGGCCACCGCCGCCACCATCTTCATGGGCCAGATCGAAGGCCCGATCTTCATCCGCGCCTATCTGGACAAGCTGAGCCGCTCGGAACTCTTCATGCTGATCACGGTCGGCATGGCCTGCGTCTCCGGTTCGACCATGGTCGCCTACGCCACCATCCTGGCCGGCGTGCTGCCCAACGCCGCGGCCCACGTGCTGACCGCCTCGATCATCTCGGCTCCGGCCGGCGTGCTGCTGGCCCGCATCATTGTGCCGTCCGACCCGATGGAGAAGGGCGCGGACCTGGACCTAGCCGGTGAGGACAAGACCTATGGCAGCGCCATCGACGCGGTCATGAAGGGCACCACCGACGGCCTGCAGATCGCCCTGAACGTCGGCGCCACCCTGATCGTCTTCGTGGCCCTGGCCACCATGGTCGACAAGTTCCTGGGCGCGATGCCCGACGTCGGCGGCCAGCCGCTGAGCATCGCCCGCGGCCTGGGCGTGGTCTTCTCGCCCCTGGCCTGGGCCATGGGCGTGCCGTGGAAGGAAGCTGGCACCGCCGGCGGCCTGCTGGGCGTGAAGCTGATCCTCACCGAGTTCACCGCCTTCATCCAGATGTCGAAGATCGCCGTGGGCACGCTGGACGAGCGCAGCCGCATGATCCTGACCTATGCCCTGTGCGGCTTCGCCAACATCGGCTCGGTCGGCATGAACGTGGCCGGCTTCTCGGTCCTGGTCCCCCAGCGCCGCCAGGAAATCCTGGGCCTGGTCTGGAAGGCGATGATGGCCGGTTTCCTGGCCACCTGCCTGACCGGCTCGCTGGTCGGCCTGATGCCGCGGGTGCTGTTCGGGCTGTAACGCCCTTTCATTCCCTAGCGGAAGACAAGCCATCCTCCCGGTCAAAAGCCGGGAGGATTTTTGTTGTGAAGCTCTATGACAGCCGTCGTGCGCCCAATCCTCGTCGGGTGCGCTGGTTCATGGCCGAGAAGGGGATCGAGGACGTCGAGATCGTCGACATCGACATCTTCGGCGGTCAGCATCGCCAGCCCGATTACCTGGCCAAGGCCGGCCTGCCCAACGTGCCGGCGCTGGAGATCGACGAAACCACCACCATCACCGAGTCGGTGGCCATCTGCCGTTATCTGGAGAGCGTGTATCCCGAGCCGAACCTGTTCGGTCGCGACCCGCGCGAGACGGCGGTGATCGAGATGTGGACGCGTCGGGCCGAGATGCTGCTGTCGACCCCGCTGATGATGGCCGTGCGCCATGGTCACCCGGCGCTGGCGGCGATCGAGACCCAGGTCCCCGAGATCGCCGAGAGCAACCGCAAGGCCGCCGAACGGGCGCTGAAAGTCTTCGACCGGCGCCTGGCCGAGAGCCCCTTCATCGCCGCCGACCGCGTGACCATCGCCGACATCATCGCCGTCACCGGCCTGGACTTCGCGCGCATGGTCCGATTCCGGCCCGACGCGGAGCTGGCGCACGTGAACCGCTGGCTCGCCGAGATGAACGCGCGGCCAGCGGCGAAGGCGGGTGTGTAGCGCTAGCGCGACCGGATCTTCTTCACCACGCCCGAGAAGTTCAGCATCGGGCTCCCGCCGGTCGAGATCAGCCCCCGCACGAACAGCAGCGAGCCGCCGGCGCGGACCACCTCGCCGGTGGCCGTGACCAGGTCGCCGGGGCGAGCGGGTCCGACGAACTCGCCGTTCAGGCTGACGGTCACCGCGCGGCTGTCGGCCAGTTCCTTCCAGGCGATGGCGAACAGCGAGAAGTCGGCGAAGGTCATCATGCAGCCGCCGTGCATGAAGCCGCCGCCGTTCATGTGCTTGGTCTCGGCGCGGAAGGCGGTGGTGACGACGCCGGCGTCATCCTCGCGGAAATAGAACGGCCCCGACTGGTCCTCGAACGGATCCAGCCCCGACCAGGTCCGCCAGCCGGCCCATTCGCCGCCGTCCACCAGGCGCGGTCCGCTGCTGATCTCGTTGCCGCCGTCCATGTCGGTCCCCTCCGCTTGTTCTTATCGATGTTCAGTTAGAAGGGCGCATTCGCCGGCGCAAGCCGCCGCTCTCGCCTCTGCTGACAATCCGTGGCAAGGGAGCGTCCATGACCTCCCCGATCCAAGACACCATCCTGTCCCTGCTGGCGCCGCTGGCCGAGGGCAAGTCGATCGACCCGATGAACGTCGCCAAGGCGGTCCAGCCCGAGCGCTGGCAGCAGATCCTGGGCCATGTGCGCACCAACGCCATCGAGCTGGCCCGCGAGGGCAAGGTGGTGATCCTGCGCCACAACAAGCCGGTCAATCCGGAGAAATTCCGCGGCGTCTATCGCATCCGCACCCGGCTGGAAGGCGACCCGACCAGCTTCGAGGACACGGTCGTCGAAGACGACATCGACGGCGAGGAAGACTAGTCACGCTGAGGAAGACTAGTCACGCTTGGCGTTCGGCGATGCGATCCTAAATCCTCGCCGATGCCGCTCGACACGCTCCTTTCCGACATCGCCGCCTGCCGGGCGTGCGCGCCGTATCTGCCGTACGTTCCCCGGCCGGTGACCCGGGTGCGGGAAGAGACCCGCATCCTGATCGCCGGCCAGGCGCCAGGAAGGCTGGTCCACGAGACCGGGCTACCGTTCAACGATCCGTCCGGCCAGCGTCTGCGGCAGTGGATGGGGATCGATCGCGACACCTTCTACGGCCGGCCGGAGATCGGCGTGGCGGCCATGGCCTTCTGCTTTCCAGGGACCAACCCCAAGGGCGGCGACTATCCGCCGCCGCCGCGCTGCGCGGCGATGTGGCGGCCGCAGCTTCTCGCCGAACTGCCCAATGTCGAGCTGACCCTGCTGGTCGGCAGCTACGCTCAAGACTGGGCGCTGCCGGGCCGAACCGGCAAGACCATGACCGAGACCATCGCCCGCTGGCGGGAGTTCGGCCCGAACGTCCTGCCCATGCCGCACCCGTCGTGGCGCAACACCGCCTGGCTGAAGCGCAATCCCTGGTTCGAGGCCGAGGTCACGCCCTATCTTCGCCAGCGTGTCGCGGACATTCTGAAGCTATGAACCGCCGCGCCCTGATCCTGACCGCGTCCGCCGCCGTGCTGAGCGCCTGCGCGCCGCTTAAGCAGAGGCCCGAGCTGGCGGCGCTGGGCTTTCGCGGGCCGCGGATCGTCGATGACGGCTTCCTCAGCTTCGATGGCGCCAAGCTTGGCCTGATGCGCTGGATGCCACAGAGCGAGCCCGATTGGGTCATCGTCGGCCTTCACGGCATGAACGACTACGCCAACGCCTATCACCTCGCCGCCGACTGGTGGGCGGGGCAGGGGATCGCGACCTACGCCCTGGACGTCCGGGGCTTTGGCCGCTCGCCCGAGCGCGGGGTCTGGGCGCCGGCCGATCTCGTCCTGGACGACCTGCGCGCCTTGATCGTGGTGCTGCGCGAGCGGCATCCGGGGGCGAAGATCGCGCTGGCCGGGATCAGCATGGGCGGGGCGCTGGCGATCAGCGCCATGGCCGGCGCCAATCCGCCGCCGGTCGACAAGCTGATGCTGTTCGCGCCTGCCGTCTGGGGCTGGTCGGCTCAGCCGCTGCCCAATCGCCTGAGTCTCTGGCTGACGGCCCATACCGTCGGGGGCTGGGTGGTCGAGCCGCCGGACTGGCTGACCCGCGAGATCATGGCCTCGGACAATATCGACGAGCTGCGCCGCATGGGTCGTGACCCGCTGATGATCTGGGGCGCGCGGTCGGACACCATCTACGGCCTGGTCAACCTGATGGAGCGGGCCTGGAAGTCGACCGACGAGGTCCACGCGCCGACCGCTTGGTTCTACGGAGCCAAGGATCAGGTCATTCCGCGCGAGCCGACGATCGAGGCTTCGACCCGGCTGCGAGGCGTGAAGACCGCCTACTACGCCGAAGGCCATCACCTGCTTCTGGTCGACAAGCAGGCCCGCAACGTCTGGGGTGACGCGGTGACGTTCCTGCGCGAGACCTCAGGCCCCTGGCCGCCGTCGGGCGCGCCGTCGATCCCGTCCAGTGTGGCGGCGATGAAGGCGATGGATGCGCCCAAGCGCCCGAAACGTTCTCGCAAGTCACAGGGCTTGTGACGGGCGGCCGGCGGGCGTAAACCGCCGATCAGTTCATTCTGGCTGACGCGAGACCGATGGCATGACCTTGTTCGATTCCCCCGATTTCGAGGGACACGAAGGCGTCCACGCTTTCTTCGACGAAAAAACCGGCCTGAAGTCGATCGTCGCGATCCACTCCACCGCGCGCGGCCCGGCCGCCGGCGGTTGCCGCATGTGGGACTATGCCAGCAGCGAGGCGGCGTTGACCGACGCTCTGCGCCTGTCGCGCGGCATGTCCTACAAGAACGCCATGGCCGATCTCGATTTCGGCGGCGGCAAGGCCGTGATCATCGGCGACAGCCGCAGCCAGAAGACGCCGGAGCTGTTCGAAGCGTTCGGCCGCGCCGTCGACAGCCTGAACGGCCGCTACTGGACGGCCGAGGATGTCGGCGTCTCGCCGGCCGACCTGGAAAACACCCGCAAGACCACCCGCTTCGTCGCCGGCTTGGAGGGCCACGCGGCCGCCTCGGGCGATCCGTCGCCGGTCACCGCCGAGGGCGTGTTCCGCGGCGTGCGTCTGTGCGTCGAGCGCGCCCTGAACCGCGACCTGAGCGGCGTGCACGTGGCCATCCAGGGCGTGGGCCATGTCGGCGCCTATCTGGCGGAAAAGCTACACGCGGCCGGCGCCGTGCTGACCATCGCCGACGTCAACCAGCAGGCCCTCAACGAAGTCGCGGAGAAGACCGGCGCGACCATCGTGCCGGCCGACGCCATCTTCGACGTCGAGGCCGACGTCTTCGCCCCTTGTGCGCTTGGTGGCGCGATCTCGGCCACGACCCTGCCGCGCCTGAAGGTCAAGGTCATCGCCGGCGGCGCCAACAACCAGCTGGCCGACGCCATGATCGGCCAGACCGTGTTCGACCGCGGCATCCTCTACGCCCCCGACTACGTCATCAACGGCGGCGGCATCATCAATGTGGCCGCCGAGATCCGCGCCCTTGAAGCCGGCGGGGCCTTCGACGGCGCCTGGGTGGCCGGCAAGCTGGACCGCCTGGCCCAGACCCTGGGCGAGGTCATCGACCAGTCCATCCGCGAGAAGCGCCCGGCCAATCTGGTCGCCGACGAGATCGCCCGCGCTCGCATCGCCGCTGCGCGGGGCTAACCTCGGCCTGATGCGTTCTCCATGGGAGTCCATCCCATGGAGGCGCGCGTGTCCCACCTCGACGACCTGAAAGAGCAGCTGGAAACGGCTGTCGCCGCTCAGGATTTCGAAGCGGCCGCCAGGCTGCGCGACCAGATCGACGGCATCCGCCGCAGCGCCCATGTCCGGGATGTCGAGGGCGCGCCGCAAGCGTCCTACTTCCAGCGCCAGGTTCCGGGACGCATGGGGCTGGGGACGGATCAGCCCGTTCCCAAGGCGCCAGAAGGCTGGACCCCGCCGCGCAAACCCGATCCGATGACGGCGAACCATTCCCGCGGTGGGCGGCGGAAGGGCTAGGCCTATTTCCCGCGCACCGAGACGGTGACGCCCACGACCATGTCCTTGTCGGAATAGTCGATGCCGCGGAACTTGCGCTGGGTGGCCGTCAGCGAGACCTGGCGGTTGTCCTTGCGATAGCCCACCCCCACTTGGCGGCTGCCGAAGCGGGCCAGCTTTTCCTCGCTGACGCCAGCGTTGCGCCAGCCGCCGAAGGTATCGCGGATCAGGTTCAGGCCATAGGCCTTGCCCGAGCTGGCCGCGTACATCAGCCACCGCCCACGCTTGAGGTCTTGGGCCGAGGCTGTGGCTCGGGACATCAGGTTCGAGGCGTTCAGGGTCAGGCGGCGAACCGCGTCCGACTGCAGGCCCAGGGGCGTGAAGGGCAGGGGCTCGTCGTCGACCCGCGCCTGCAGAACCTTGCCGGGCAGCGGGCGATACGGCGCGTGGGTCAGGGCCAGGACGGGGCCGCGCGGCGCGGGCTTGGCCTCTGCGTACAGTCGAGGGGCAGGGCGCGGTTCCGGGGCCGGCTTGGCGCGGGCTGGAGCCTCAGACTCCGCCGGCGCGGCTTCGGCGACCTGGACTGGCGCGACTTGGACGGGCGCCGCCTGGATCGGGCCGCCAGCCAGAGCGACCGTGGCGACGGCGGGCGTTGGGAAGGTCTCCGCCGACGGCGTCGCGTGCGTGCGCTCGCCGCCATAGCGGGCCGTGGCGATCGGGGCGTCGGGATCGTCGAGATAGGCAAGGCGGGTGGCAGCCTCGGGACCGCCGGCCAGGGTCAGGGTCTGGTCGAACGGCTCCGCCGCACGAGGCGCAAGCGCCGTCGCGGTTCCGACCATGGCCAGCGCCGTGATCGTCAGCAGTGCTCCGAGCGCGACCCCTCGCATGCTCGCTCAGCTCCCCGTTACCCCTCGGTTGCAGGTTAATAAAACCTTACCGTCGTGCCTAGACACCTTGCGTGACAAGACTTTGCGTTAAGCACGTTTTCTGCGGTCAGTGACCCGGCTTGGGTTCGAAGGAGCGTTTTTCCTTTACCTTCATGCAGTCCTTGTCCGGCTTTTGGCCATGCTGGGCCTTGGGCTCGGTCTTCGGCAGGCTGCCGGTGAAGTTGGGGGTCTGGTTCTGGAAGCCGCTGGTCATGGGTCGTTCCTCCCGCACTTTTCTTATCACGCCGCGCTCGCGATCCCACCGGCCAGGCTGACATCCACGGAGACGTGAAGTCGCGATGCGCCGGGGTCGCCGATGATGGCGCCGGACACGGGTAACGCCTGAGCGGGGCTTCGGGTGGCGGCGACACGGATCAGATCCGGCGATTCCGCCAGACCGTTGGTCGGATCGAACTCCAGCCAGCCCAGGTCGGGCAGGAACACCTCGCACCAGGCGTGAGTGGCGCCCGCACCGCGGATCTCAGAGCCGGGCGAATGGATGTAGCCGGTGGCGAACAGGGCGGCGTAGCCCAGGCGGCGCAGGCCCTCGACCATCAGCCAGGCGACATCGCGGCAGGCGCCGCTGTGCAGGTTCAGCGTCTCGACCGGGCTCTGCACGCCCTCGGCCTCGCGCCCCTGGTACTCGAACTGCTCGTGGATGGTGCGGTTGACGCGCAGCAGGAACTCCAGTGCGGACTCGTCGCGGCAGGTGTCCAGTTCACGCAGCCAGCGCAGCAGCACCGCGTCCGGATCGTCGGTCACGGGCGCAATGAACGGCTCCAGGGTGATCCGGTCCTCGGCGGCGTAGATGATCGGCGTCAGGGTGTGGGGGTCTTGGATCCGCGGCGGGGCCAGCGGGGCGGGGAAGCGGTCGATCAGCAGTTCGCTGGCCACCCGCATGGACTTGGACTCGCCGTCGGGCCGGAAGAAGCAGACGCAGTTGCCGTTGGCGTCATAGCTCCACCGCGTCTCGCCGGGCGGATACAGCGTCAGCGACGCCTCGACGATGCGCAGGGCATGGCTGTCGCGCGGGCGGATCATCAGCCGCTGTGGGCCGAACCGCACCGGGCGATCGTAGGTGTAGAGGGTCTCGTGAAGAATGCGCAGTCGTCCCATGACCGGCGCTAACGCGCCGGGTCATGGTGGGGTTGCCAGGAGCTGTCGCTAAGCGTTGAAGCCGGCCTCGGCGAAGTCGAGCATGCGCTCCAGCAGCCCCACGACGTCGGCTTCGCTGGTCTGACCTTCGGAGAGGACGTTCAGGCGGTCGAACTCGGCGAAGCGGTTGTTGTGCAGCATGCCCAGGGTGAAGTGCAGCCGCCAGTAGACGTCTTCGGGCGACAGGTCGGGACGGGCGCGCAGCAGCGCGTCCGAGAAACGGCGCAGGTGCGAGACGTCGGTCTTCAGGACGTTCCGGATTTCGTCAGTGCCTTCGCTGCGAGCGCGGATCACGAACTGCAGCGAGATGCGGCGCTCGTGGTCCGGGGCCAGCCAGCGCAGAGGCGGGGTCAGCAGGGCGGCCAGAACCTCGCGCAGCGGCGGATTGCCGTCGTGACGGTCGTTGGCCTCGTGCAGCATCTTGGCGCGCTCGCGATTGAGCTCGGCCGTGCGCCGCTTGAAGATGTCGAACAGCAACGCGTCCTTGGACCCGAAGTGGTAGTTCACCGAAGCCAGGTTCACGCCGGCAGCGGCCGTGATGTCGCGCACGGACACGTTCTGGAAGCCGTGAAGGGCGAACAGGCGTTCGGCGGCCACGAAGACCAGGTTCTTGGTGGCGGCTTCGGTCTCGGCGGCCTCCACCTCTGTCGAGGCGGCGTCGGTGGTCGGACTCACTACATATTCCCCGTTTACCCGTGGGGAAGTCTTACGACCGTTCGAATTTGGCGCAAGCGTCAAGATCGTCGGTGGGCTGTCTAATCGACGTTCAGGCGCGTCTAGGCTACGCGCTGCTCGGCAGGCTGGCGCGTTGCGAGGCGTTCGACCGGTCGGCCCATGCGGCCGCGCACCAGCTGGCGCAGCAGCGGGCGACCCACGGCGACGCCCAGGATCAGCGGAGCCAGCGCCAGCGCCAGCGCCTTGCGGCGCTTGCTGTCGGCGCGCTTGAGGAAGTAGCGCACCAGGCCCTTGCCCTTGTGCCACTCGATGACCAGGGGGTTCTCCTTGCTGGTCGAGCCGACGTGGATGATGCGGGCGCCCGGCTGGAACAGCACGCTGCCGCCCATCTTGCGGGCGCGCCAGCACAGGTCGACATCCTCGACGTGCAGGAAGAAGCCCTCGTCGAAGCCGCCGAGCACGTGAAAGTCGGCCGCCGACATATAGAAGCAGGCGCCCGAGATGGTGGGGGTGTCCACCGGGTGCGAAGGGGGGGCCTCGCTCTCCCGGTGGATCTCGAAGCGGCGCAGCGGGGGCAGGGTGGCGCTAAGCTTCGAGAGGCTGAGCAGGGTCGTGACCGGCGTAACTTCGCCGCGCCGCGCGCCCCGCTGTTCTGTTCCGTCGGTGTTGAACACCCGCGCGCCGATGATGCATGGCGACGGGCGGTCGCGGGCGGCGTCGATCAGGGCCGACACCGCGCCGGTAGTCAGGAAGGCGTCCGGGTTCAAGAAGACCAGCGATCGGCCCTTGGCGTTGGCCGCACCCAGGTTGGCGGCGCGCGCGAAGCCGATATTGCCCAGGCCCTGCAGCAGGCGCACGCGCGGCTCGCGGCGAGCCAGGTCGCGCAGCCAGGCCGCGTCGGCCAGCGAGGAGCCATTGTCGACGATGATGAACTCGTCGACCAGCGGCTCGGCCAGCACGTGGCGCACGCTTTCGATCAGCGCCGGACCGGTCATGTACACGACCATGATCAGCGACAGGCGCGGCGTCGTCGCCCAGTGGGAGGCGCGGCGGGAATGGGCTGGGTCGATGGAGACGTACATGCCGCGGCCTGCGTTCAAAATAGTTGCGTTAAAACTGTATGCGTGGTTCTGAACCTTCCGCAAGGCCTTTGCAAGCCTTCGATAACCTGCTGTTGCGTTTTTACGCAATGTGTAACAACTAAGGCGGCGTCCGAGTTGTGGGCGCGGGAACGGCTTTGCGATGTCACGAACGGCGATGAACCCCGCCAAGGCGGCGTTGACCAAAACTCTCCGGCGCGAAGCCGGGCGTTGGCTGAAGTCTGCGCGTGAGGCCGCGGGTCTCACCCAGGCGGAATTGGCCGAGATGACCGGCTTGCGCTACTACACCTTCGTGTCCCAGGTGGAGAACGGCCTCGGGCGCGTGCCGATCGAGACCCAGGCGATCTGGGCGCAGAGCCTCGGCCTGGACCCCAGCCAATTCGCCCGGACGCTGCTGCGCTATTATGAGCCGGAACTTCACCGGCTTCTGTTCGAAGGCGTTTCGGATGAGGCCGCCGATGACGTCGATGTCGACGACGGTATGGCCGAACGGGCTGCTCAAGGGTAAAGAGCCGCGCCATGGGTGAGATCCTCGCTTTCAGCCCCCGGCCTCCGGCCACCGACTGGTCCGCCAACGAGCGCGGCCTGCTGATGCTGCTCACCCAGCAGCTGGCCAGCAGCTATGGCGAGATCGACAGCGTCTTCGGTCAGACCGACTCCGGCGACCCCTGGTACGTCGTCACCGATTCCAACCAGGACGTGCTGGTCCACATCGCCCGCATTGATGGGCGTTTCGTCGTGCATGACGCCGCGATCGACATGTTTTCCCAGGTCGGCAGCCTGTGGGGCGCGCTGCGCCAGGTCCTGTCCTCGGGCGGTCCCGAAGAGACGGGCGGCAACGTCGTGGCGTTCAACCCAGCCAGCCGCGAAGCCCAGTCCTTCCTGTCGCTGGTCATTGCCGTGGGGCTCTATCTCGAACTGCGCGGCATCGAGGTCGGCGAGGGCGGCCGTCTGAATTTCGACAACCTGCCGCGCGCCAACGACCTGTCGGTCGACTCGGTGACCTCGCGCCTGATCGCGTCGCTGGGTCTGGATGGCGAACGCGCCGCCGGCCGGATCATCCAGCATTCTGCGGCCGAGGCTGGCGTCGCCGCGCCGCAGGCCCCGATCAAGCCCGAGGCCCTCAAGGTCCTGGCCATCGAAGCGCCCGTCGAGGCCGCCGCCGGTCTGAGCGCCTTCAAGGTCGCTCATCTGGCCGCCGCCGCGCCTTTGGAGGTCGCGTCCAGCGCTCCGCAAACCGTCGCGAGCCTGCCCGAGGATGCGCCCGTCACCGCCGGTGTGGATGGCGCAGGCTTTGCCGCCGGCCGCTCGGTGATGACCGGCACGGCCAATGCCGACGTGATGTTCGGCACGGCTGAAGGTGAAGTGATCAAGGGCGAGGGCGGCGACGACTATATCGACGGCGGCGGCGCCAAGGCCGGCCAGATCGATCGCATCGACGGCGGAGCCGGCGACGACAAGATCGTCATGAACGCCCGCGTGGTGGCGTCCGGCGGGACCGGCGCGGACACCTTCCTGATCGTGGCCCACGAGCCGACCACCAAGCTCGAGGCGCTGCTGGGCGTGGTGCTGGACTATTCGGCCGCCAAGGGCGACCACCTGGCCGTGATGGGCAAGGGCCACGTGACCGTGGTCAGCACGGCCGCCGTCAGCAACGTCCTGGCCGCGCAGGAAGCCGTGCTGGGCGAGGCGATCGCCAGTCAGGTGACCGACGTGAAGGGGCCCGTGGCTGGTACGCGCGTGGGCTTCGACCTCGACGGCGACGGTCGCGAGGACGTCTTCATCCTGCTGGGCGGGGCGACGACGTCGACCTTCAAGATCGGCGCGACGATCGCCAACGACCACGACCTGCCCAAGGTGCCGCTGATCGGTCAGCCGGCCCACGATGGCGGCGGCCTGTTCGACGACGGCGCTCAGCGCTAGGGGTCAGCCCCGCACCAGCTCCCGCATCGCCTTGTCCAGGCCGTCCAGGGTCAGCGGGTACATGCGCTCGCCGATGATCTGCTTCATCACGCCGATCGACTGGGTGTAGTCCCAGTGCCGCTCGGGCGTTGGGTTCAGCCAGATGCAGCTCTGGTAGATGTCGACCACCCGCTGCATCCAGATCGCGCCGGGCTCCTCGTTCCAGTGCTCGACGCTGCCGCCGGGATAGGTGATCTCGTACGGGCTCATGGTCGCGTCGCCGACGAAGATCACCTTGTAGTCGGCCGGGAACTTGTGGAGGACGTCGAAGGTCGGGATCTTCTCGGTCTGGCGGCGCTTGTTGTCCTTCCAGACGGTCTCGTAGAGGCAGTTGTGGAAGTAGTAGAATTCCAGGTTCTTGAACTCGGTCTTGGCGGCGGAGAACAGCTCCTCGCAGAGCTTGATGTGGCCGTCCATCGAGCCGCCGATGTCGAAGAAGATCAGCACCTTGATGGCGTTGCGGCGTTCGGCGCGCATCTGGATGTCGAGATAGCCCTTCTCGGCCGTGCCCTTGATGGTGCCGTTCAAATCCAGTTCGTCGGCCGCGCCGGTGCGGGCGAACTTGCGCAGGCGGCGTAGGGCCACCTTGATGTTGCGGGTGCCCAGCTCGACCGAGTCATCGAGGTTCTTGTACTCGCGCTTGTCCCACACCTTCACGGCTCGGCCGTGGCGGCTCTTGTCCTGGCCGATGCGCACGCCTTCGGGATTGTAGCCATTGTTGCCGAACGGCGAGGTGCCGCCCGAGCCGATCATCTTGTTGCCGCCCTCGTGGCGTTTCTTCTGTTCGCGCAGGCGCTCCTGCAATGTCTCCATCAGCTTCTCGAAGCCGCCCAGCGCCTCGATCTGGGCCTTCTCCTCGTCGGTCAGGAACCGCTCGGTCAGGGCCTTGAGCCACTCTTCAGGGATATCGGCGGTGATGCCTTCGCCGACGGTTTCCAGGCCTTTGAAGACGTGGCCGAACACTCGGTCGAACTTGTCGAGGTTCTTCTCGTCCTTCACCAAGCTGGCGCGCGACAGGTAGTAGAAGTCCTCGACCGAGCGATCGATGACCTCCTTGTCGAGGGCCTCCATCAAGAGAAGGTATTCGCGCAGGCTCACCGGCACCTTGGCCTGGCGGAGCTCGGAGAAGAAGCGAAGGAACATCGGTGCGGCTTTCGAACAGATGTTCGATAGTGTCGCCTAATCACGAGCCGTGCAACGCCCCCTCCGTCACGATGCGTATCCGCATCGCGCCACCTCCCCCGCAAGCGGGGCAGGAGGGAGGTATCTTCATCCTCACCCGTGAAACGGGGGAGGTGGCGCGGCGCCGATAGGCGACGTGACGGAGGGGGCGCTAAGCAGCCTCACTCCCGCCGCAGGATGAACTCCAGATCGTTGGTCTCGCCGACCTTGAAGAAATACTCCCCGACCTTCTCGAACCCCAGGCGCCCGTAAAGCTTCTGCGCGCCGAAGTTCTCCGACCACACCCCGATCCAAATTCGGCGCGGGCCTAACCACTCCAGCGCCGTCGCCAGCAGCCGGGAGCCTCGGCCGCCGCCTTGGTGGTCTTTCAGCACATAGACCCGCTTCAGTTCGCCATCGCTCGCCGACGCTTCGTCGTGCGGCAGGTCGCAGGGGCCGGCCAGGGCGTAGCCGATGGCCTCGCCGTCCTCGTCCTCCAGGATCCAGCTGGCCTTGTCGGGATGGGCCAGATCGTTGCGGGTCCGCTCCAGGCCATAGGCGTAGGCCAGGAAAGTCTCCAGGTCCTCAGTCGGATAGAGGTGGCCGAAGGTCTCGGCGAAGGTGCGGGCGCCCAGGCTGGACAGGACGTCGGCGTCTTCCAAGGTTGCGCGGCGGAGCGTGTCGGTCATGGGGAACCGGAGTAGCCACTCGGATCGGGTTGTGTCCAGACGCGAGGCCGGTTACCACCGGACGGTGCTGGGGCGATCCGCCGCTGCGCCCGTAAGCGCTCTTCAGGAGGGGGAGGGGACGGAACGGCCTTGGGGTCGACCGACTTCTCTACAACATGGCCGACGTCACCACCGCCGACCAGGCATCCCCGCCCATCAAGCCGGGGATCATCACCCTGGCCCGCCACGGGGAGCCCGCCCTGTCGCGCAAGGTGCGCCTCAATGCGCCCGAGTACGGCGACTGGTGGGCGCGCTACGAAATCGGCGGGCTGAAGGCCGGCCAGACCCCGCCAGACGGATTGATCGCCATCGCCCGCGACGTCGACGTGATCATCGCGTCGACTCGCCGCCGAGCCATTGAAACGGCCAACGCCGTGGTCGGCGATCGCGTCTTCACCACCGACGAGACCTTCATCGAGGCCCCGCTGCCGCCGCCGCCCTGGCCGCTGTGGCTGAAGATGTCGCCCAAGCGTCTGGGTTTCTTCGCCCGGTTCTGGTGGTGGTTCTTCGACCATCATGGCGGCCAGGAGACCCGCGCCCAGGCCGAGGTCCGAGCCGGCGAGGCCGCCGACCGGCTGGCAGCGCTGGCCGACCAGGGGCAGGACGTGCTGGTGCTGGCTCACGGCTTCTTCAACTGGATGATCGCCGACGCTCTCAAGCAACGCGGGCTGACCAAGCTGGTCGACGAGGGCCACGCCTACTGGAGCATCAAGCGCTTCAGCCGCGCTTGATCCTCAAGCCCTCTTTCCTTAACCACGCCTTGACTCTAGGTCGTTGCCCGCGCGGGCCTTGGCCACTAGGCTCGCCCTGTTCCCCTGAGAGTTGAAATGACCGACGCCGCCAACACCGCCGTTTCCGACCTTTCCGCCTACAGCTTCGAGCAAGCGCTCGCCGAGCTGGAAAAGATCGTGGCCGAGCTGGAGTCGGGTCAGGCGCCGCTGGAGCGGTCGATCGACATCTACGAGCGCGGCGCGGCCCTGAAGGCCCACTGCGAGAAGAAGCTGGAAGCCGCGCGCCTGAAGGTCGAGAAGATCGTGCTGGGTCAGGGCGGGGCCGTCGCCGCCGAGCCGGCCGAGTTCAACTGATGCCGTGGTTTTGCCCGGAAAACGAGGGGAGCCGCCCTTGACCGACTTCGCCCCCTCCACCTTGGCAAGGCGCATCGTCCAGGCCGCCGACATCGTCACCGTCGCGCTCGACGAACTGCTGCCCCGCGGTGAAGGCCCGGAGTCGCGGCTGACCGAGGCCATGCGCTATGCGGCGCTGGGCCCTGGCAAGCGCCTGCGACCGTTCTTCGCGCTCGAGACCGGCAAGATGTTCGATCTGCCCGAGCGGCCTGTGCTGCGCGCGGCCTGCGCGCTGGAGTGCATCCACGCCTATAGCCTGGTGCATGACGACCTGCCGGCCATGGACGACGACGACGTCCGCCGCGGCCGTCCGACCGTGCACAAGCAGTATGACGAGGCCACCGCCATCCTCGCGGGCGACGCCCTGCAGACGGCGGCCTTCGAGATCATGGCCCACCCCGACACCCACGATGACGGCCATGTCCGTTCGGAACTGGTGCGCAAGCTGGCCATCGCCTCGGGCGCCAGGGGTATGGCCGGCGGCCAGATGATCGACCTGCTGGGCGTCCGCGACGACCTCGGCGCGGTGGCGCGCATGCAGCGCCTGAAGACCGGTGCCCTGATCGCCTTCGCCTTCGAGATTCCGCTGATCATCGCCCGGGCAAAAGATTCCGAGCGAGCGGCGCTGATGGCGTTCGCCCAGGATCTGGGCCTGGCCTATCAGATCGTCGACGACATCCTGGACGTCGAGGGCGACCCCGAAACCATGGGCAAGGCCACTGGCGGCAAGGACGTCGCCATGGGCAAGGCCAACTACGTCACCCTGCTGGGGCTGGATGCGGCGAAGGAGCGCGTGGCGCTTTTGGCCGAGCAGACGCGTTCCCATCTCGAAATCTTTGGCGAACGGGCCGAACATCTGCGCGAAAGCGTGGATTTCGTACTAGACCGCCGCAACTGACCGCGCTTTCTTCAAACATGTCCTCGAAAACACCTCTGCTCGACACCGTGGCCTCGCCGGCTGACACGCGCGGGCTCTCCATCGCTGAACTCAAGCAGCTGGCCGCCGAGGTCAGGGCCGAGACCATCGACGCCGTGTCGGTGACCGGCGGCCACCTGGGCGCGGGCCTGGGCGTGGTCGAGCTGACCGTGGCCCTGCACCACGTGTTCGAGACCCCCAAGGACATCGTCATCTGGGACGTTGGCCACCAGGCCTATCCGCACAAGATCCTCACCGGCCGTCGCGACCGGATCAAGACGCTGCGCCAGGGCGGCGGCCTGTCGGGCTTCACCAAGCGGGCCGAGAGCGAATACGACCCGTTCGGCGCAGCCCACGCGGCAACCTCGATCTCGGCGGCGCTGGGCTTCTGCGCCGCGCGCGACGCCAAGGGTGAAGACAACAGCGTCATTGCTGTGATCGGCGACGGCTCGTTGGGGGCGGGCATGGCCTATGAGGCGATGAACGCGGCGACGGACACCACCAAGCGTCTGATCGTCATCCTCAACGACAACGACATGTCGATCGCCCCGCCGGTGGGCGGCATGAGCGCCTATCTGGCCAACCTGGTTTCGGGCGGCGCCTACCGCTCGGTGCGCAAGCTGGGCAAGACCGTCGTCGAGAAGCTGCCTCTGCCGACCCCGGTGCGCGAAGCCGCCCGCAAGGCGGAGGAATACGCCCGTGGCATGGTCACCGGCGGCACCTTCTTCGAGGAGCTGGGCTTCTACTATATCGGCCCGATCGACGGTCACGACATGGACGCGCTGGTCAGCGTGCTGAAGAACGCCAAGGCCTTCGGCGACAAGCCGGTGCTGGTCCACTGCGTCACGCAGAAGGGCAAGGGCTACGCCCCCGCCGAGGGCGCGGACGACAAGCTGCACGCCGTGGCCAAGTTCGACGTCGTCACCGGCCAGCAGCAGAAGGCCGCCGGCGGCCCGCCCAGCTACACCAAGGTGTTCGCCCAGGAACTGGTCCGCCAGGCGGAGAAGGACGACAAGATCGTCGCCATCACCGCCGCCATGCCGTCGGGCACGGGCCTGGACATCTTCCAGAAGGCTTTCCCGTCGCGCACCTTCGACGTCGGCATCGCCGAACAGCACGCGGTGACCTTCGCCGCGGGCCTGGCCGCCGACGGCATGAAGCCGTTCACGGCGATCTATTCGACCTTCCTGCAGCGCGGCTACGACCAGGTGGTGCACGACGTCGCCATCCAGGGCCTGCCGGTGCGCTTCGCCATGGACCGCGCTGGTCTGGTCGGCGCCGACGGTCCGACCCACGCCGGCAGCTTCGACATCGGCTTCATGGGCGCTCTGCCCGGCATGGTGCTGATGGCCGCCGCCGACGAGGTGGAGTTGGCCCGCATGGTCGCCACCGCCGCCGAGATCGACGACCGGCCTTCGGCGTTCCGCTATCCGCGCGGCGAAGGCCTGGGCCTGGAAATGCCCGCGACCATCGACCCGCTGGAGATCGGCAAGGGCCGTATCGTCCGCGAGGGGACCAGCGTCGCCATCGTCTCGTTCGGCACGCGTCTCTCGGAAAGCCTCAAGGCCGCTGACCTGCTGGCCGCCCGCGGCCTCTCGGCGACGGTCTGCGACGCCCGTTTCGCCAAGCCGCTCGATATCGACCTGCTGCTGCGCCTGGCGCGCGAGCACGAGGCGATCGTCACGGTGGAAGAAGGCTCGATGGGCGGCTTCGGCGGCTTCGTGCTGCAGGCCCTGGCCGAGCACGGCGCCTTCGATCGCGGCCTGAAGATCCGCACCCTGTGCCTGCCCGACGTCTTCCAGGATCAGGACAAGCCCGACGTCATGTACGCCCAGGCCGGCCTCGACGCCGAGGGCATCCTGCGCGGATCGCTGTCGGCGCTGGGCATGGACAATGTCAGCGCGGCGGGCGCGGGGCGTCGGGCTTAAGAGCGCAAACCACCACCATCGTCATCCCGCGCTTTATGCGCGGGACCCATGGTTCAGCTTTCGCGTGGGAGCGCAGGCCCGCACTTCACTTGCGGCGGACAGATGGGTCCCGCGCATAAAGCGCGGGATGACGGGTTTGGGTGATTGGTCGGGGTTTCCTAAACCCCACACGCCTTGAAGAACGCCCGCACCTTACCTCGGTCGGCAGAAGCTGCCGCCAGGCTGTGGCGGCCGTTGTTCATCAGCGTGAGCTCACCCGACTTGCGGAAGCTGGCCAGCGCCGGGGCCGTGGTGCGGCCGCGGCCTTCCAGCAGGCGGCTGCCGGACATGTCGTCCTGCAGCGCCTGGGCCGGGAAGCGGCTTTCGGTCTTGCCCGAGGTCAGCACGATCTCCTGGCCCGCCAGACCCAGCGCCGAAACCCTGACCTGATCCTGGCCGGGCTGGCAGTTCAGCATCAGCACCACGTCGTCGCTGTTGGGGCGGCCATAGGCCAGACGCGGATCGCCGTCGTCGGCCAGATACGCCCAGCGATAGGGGCCTTGCGCGACCTGCTCGTGCGCGCACCCGGCCAGGCTGGCGGCCAGGAGGCTGAGAGCGGCGAAGGCGATGGCGCGAGGTCCCATGCAGGTCTCAACGTCTCGTCGCTTCGAAAGGCTCCGCCAAACGAAGAAGGGCGCGGCTGCCTTGCGACCGCCGCGCCCCCAAATTTCAAACCCTCAGGCCTCGCCTAGAACGGCGAGAACTTCTCGACCAGCGACTGGCCGGCCGGGGTCTTTTGCACGCGGCTGATGTCGCCGCGGCCGCCGTAGCTGATGCGGGCTTCGGCGATCTGGGTGTGGCGGATGGTGTTGGCCGACGAGATGTCCTCGGGGCGCACGATGCCGGCCACGGTCAGCTGGCGCAGCTCGGCGTTGGTGCGGACTTCCTGGGTGCCCTGGATGACCATGTTGCCGTTCGGCAGGACGGTGCTGACCACGGCGGCGATCGTCAGGCTGATCTTTTCCGAGCGGTTGATGCCGCCCTGGCCGGTATTGCTGAAGCTGGAGTTGGTGCCCACGGCGTTGGCCGGGTCGAAGCCGCCCGGCAGCACCTTGCCCAGGCTGGATTCCAGACCCAGGAAGTTGCTGATGCCGGCGTTGCCCTTGGAGGCGCGCGAGCTGTTGGTGGCGTTCTTGGTGCTGGCGCTGTCGTCGATGTCGATCATGACGGTGACGATGTCGCCGACGCGGCTGGCGCGCTGGTCGTTGAAGAAGGCGCGGGCGCCGACCCGCCACAGCGAGTTGGCCGAAGCGGCCTGCGGGGCGGGGTCACGCGAGGAGACGTACTGCTGCTGGATCGGAGCCAGAGCGGCGGGATAGCCGACCGGAGCCAGTTCCGGGCCCTTCACGGCCTCGGCGACGGTGGAGCAGGCGGCCAGCGGGGCCAGGAGCAGGGCGGCGGCGATGATGACGGGGCGACGCATGGGGCTGAAACCTCTTAGCGAGCAGCGAAACGGACGGGTTGCGAACGAGCTTGCAAGCTCTGGGCCTGCGGACCGACAGCGGCGGCTCCAGGACCCGTCGCAACGGCCTGGATGATTTTCTTCGAGAGCGTGTTCTGGACGGCGAAGACATCGCCGGTCGCGGCGCTGGCGACGGCTTTGCCTTGAAGCGAAAGGGAAATTCCGCCGTCGTCATAGGTGATGGTGATCAGATCGCCGGCCTTGATGACCTGGGCGGCGCCCACGTCGCGGGTCGAGACTGCGGCGCCTTCACGCAGGGGGCGCTTGGCGGCCAGGCCGATCACGGCGTCGGCGTCGCGGGGCGCATCGGCCGGAGCGCCGGCCATCTTTACCCAGAGCAGGTCCTGGGGCTGGACGATTTCGCCGGCCGTGATGCTGCGGGCGTAGGCAAGAACTTCCACATTGCCGCGCGAGGCGCTGGCGGTGGCCCCTGCAGACGTGCCGCCGTTGTCGGCGCCTTCGCGGACGATGATGCGGCGGATGCCGTTGCTGTTGGTCCAGTCATAGCCGGCGCGGCGGGCGAACATCTGCACCTGGCCGGCTTCCAGCACCGCCGTGGGGCCCATGCGGGCGGCGATGACCATGTTGGCGGCCGGGCCGCTGACGCCGTCGAACAGGTCGGCCAGCGTGATGCGGCCGTCGGCGTCGGTGGTGTCCATGCGCAGGGTCACCGGCGTGCCCGCGAAGGCCATGTTCGGTAGGAGGGGGGCGGCAAAAGCGGCGAACGCAGCGGCGATCAGCAGGGTTTTCATGAGCTTACGACCGCAGGTTCGAAGTGGCTTGCAGCATCTGGTCGGCCGTGGTGATCACCTTCGAGTTCATCTCGTAGGCGCGCTGGGCCGTGATCAGCGAGGTGATTTCGGTCACCGCGTCGACGTTCGAGGCTTCGGTGTAGTGCTGCATCAGCACGCCGAAGCCCGGCTCGCCCGGCGCGGCCAGGTTGGCGGCGCCCGAGGCGGCGGTTTCCAACAGCAGGTTGTCGCCGATCTGTTCCAGGCCGCCTTCGTTCATGAAGTTGGCGAGCTGGATCTGGCCGATGGTCTGCGGGGCGGGCTGGCCGTCCAGCTTGACCTGCACCAGGCCGGTCTTGCTGATGGTGATGTCGGTGGTGTTCTGCGGGATCGTGATGCCCGGCTGGACCAGATAGCCGTCCTCGGTCACGACCTGACCCTGGTCATTGGTCGAGAAGTTGCCGGCGCGGGTATAGGCCGTCTCGCCCGAGGGCAGCAGGATCGGCAGCAGGCCCTTGCCCTGGATGGCGATGTCCAGCGGATTGTCGGTCAGGGTGGGGGTGCCCTGCTCGATGATGCGATAGACCGAGCCGGCCTTGACGCCGCCGCCGACCTGAACGCCGGTGGGGACGATGTTGCCGTCGTTCGACGACTGCGAACCTGCGCGTTCGATCTGCTGGTACAGCAGGTCCTGGAACTCGGCCCGTTGGCGCTTGAAGCCAATGGTGTTCATGTTCGCGATGTTGTGCGAGATGACTTCGACGTTCAGCTGTTGCGCTGACATGCCCGAAGCGGCGGTGCGGAGAGCTTGCATCGGCTAGGCTTCCTTAATTGACTTTGCCCAGCCGCTCGACGGCGGTCCGGTGCAGTTCAGCGGTGTTGTCCATCATCTTGGCGACGCCCTCGTAGGCGCGCTGGATCTCGATCAGCTTGGTGATCTCGACCACGGGTTGGACGTTCGAAGATTCCAGCATGCCCTGGTGCACCCGGGCGTCCGGGGCGGCCTGCAGGGCTGCGTTGGTGGTGTTGCGGTAGAGGTTGTCGCCGTCCTTGGCCATCGAGGTCAGGTCGTCGGCGCGCACGATGCCCAGGCGGCCGACGCGGACCGCGCCTTGCGTGACCACGCCGTCCTTGCCGATCGACACGCCGCCCAGCGTCGGGTCGATCACGATCGGGCCGCCGCCTTCGTCCAGGACCGTCGCGCCTTCCTCGGTGACCAGCTGGCCTTCCGGGTTGGTCGTGAAGCGGCCGTCGCGGGTGTAGCGGTCGCCGGCGGCCGTCTGGACGTGGAAGAAGCCCGTGCCCTCGATCGCCAGGTCGAAGTCGCCGCCCGTCTTGACCATCGCGCCCTGCGTGAAGTTGCGGGCGACCTGGTCGTCCAACACGAACTTCACCGGGGCGCCGCCGTCCAGCGTCTTCGCCGGCCGGCCTTGTTCGGTGCGGACCATCAGATCCTCGACCTTGAAGCCCGTGGTGTTGGCGTTGGCGATGTTGTTCGCCACGATGTCGAGCTGACGACGCAGGGTCAGTTGGCGCGAGAGGCCGACGTAGAGCGCGTTGTCCATGGCGAGTTAACTCGGGGCGACTGGCGCGACAAATGCGCCGCATCTCCAGAAGCAACCTTCGTGCCAACTGCAAAACGTTATATAAAACAACAAATAGGAAGGTTAACTCGGGCCAGTTGGTCGGAGTCTGCCGGGCAGATTCAGCCTGCGACAGAATGGCCTCCAAAACACATCGTTAACCATGCTCCCCGCATGTGTACGGGCATAGATTCCAAGGAACCCGCGCGTGGCTGAGAACACCGACAAGGAAGCTCCGGAAGGTGAGGGCGCCGAAGGCGGAGTCCCCGCCAAGAAGAAGCCTCCGATCCTGATCATCGCGATCGCCGCTGGCGTCCTGGTGCTGGGCGGTGGCGGCGCGGCCGCCTTCTTCCTGATGAAGCCCAAGCCTGCCGCCGAAGCCGGCGAGCACGGCGAAAAGCCTGCGAAGAAGGAAAAGAAAAAGGAAGAGAAGAAGGAAGGCGAAGCCCCCAAGGACGGCGCTGCCGCCGGCGCTGCGCCGACCATCAAGGAAGGCCCCGACGGCGTGGTGTTCTACACGCTGCCCGACATCGTCGTGAACATGCAGACTGCCGACGGCAAGTCGACCTTCCTGAAGCTGAAGCTGACCTTCGAGCTGCCGGACGAGGAGGTCGCGGACTCGCTGACCCCGAATCTGCCAAGGCTGCAGGACATGTTCCAGACCTTCCTGCGTGAGCTGCGCCCCGAAGACCTCAACGGTTCGCAGGGCACCTACCAACTGCGTGTCGAGCTGCTGCGCCGGGTGAACCTGGTCGCCGCGCCGGCCAAGGTGAACGCGGTCCTCATCGAGGAGATGCTGATCAACTAGCCTTCGGGCTGGCTGGGCATAACGAACATGGCGGAAGACATCGACGATCAGGCGGCGATGGCCCAGTGGGCCTCGCAAAATCCCCCGGGCGCTTTCGGTGAAGTGACCGAAGGCGGCAACGAGTTCGGCGACTTCTCCGGCGGCATGGGCGGCTGGGACGACGGCGGCGGCGAGGCGGGTTCGGAGCGCATCCTGAACCAGGACGAGATCGACAGCCTGCTGGGCTTCGACCTGTCGGGCGACGGCTCCGAGGACCGCACGGGCATCCGCGCGATCATCAACTCGGCGCTGGTCAGCTACGAGCGCCTGCCGATGCTGGAAATCGTCTTCGACCGCCTGGTGCGGTTGATGACGACCTCCCTGCGGAACTTCACGTCGGACAACGTCGAAGTCAGCCTCGACAACATCAGCTCGATCCGTTTCGGCGACTATCTGAACTCGATCCCGCTGCCGGCCATCCTGGCGGTGTTCCGGGCCGAGGAGCTGGACAACTACGGTCTGCTGACGGTCGACTCCAACCTGATCTACTCGATCGTCGACGTGCTGCTGGGCGGCCGTCGCGGCACGGCCGCGATGCGCATCGAGGGGCGGCCCTACACCACGATCGAACGCGTGCTGGTGCAGCGGATGATCGAGGTGGTGCTGCACGACCTGAAGAGCGCCTTCGAGCCGCTGCATCCGGTCGGCTTCTCGCTGGATCGCCTGGAGACCAACCCGCGCTTCGCCGCCATCGCTCGCCCGGCCAACGCCGCGATCTTGGTCAAGCTGCGCATCGACATGGAAGACCGCGGCGGCCGCATCGAGCTGCTGCTGCCCTACGCCACGCTGGAACCCATCCGCAAGATGCTGCTGCAGCAGTTCATGGGTGAGAAGTTCGGTCGCGACAACATCTGGGAAGGCCACTTGGCCACCGAACTCTGGACCACCCAGATGGAGGTCCGCGCGGTGCTCGACGAACAGCAGGTGCCGCTGTCGCGGGTGCTGAACATGGAAGTCGGCGACACCCTGATGCTGAACGCCACGCCCGACAGCCTGGTCGAGCTGCGCGCCGGGGCCATCCCGCTGACGCGCGGCCGCATGGGCCGTCGCAACCACTCGATCGCCGTCCGCGCCGAAGCGCCGCTGACGCCCGCCGCCAAGAAGGCCGTGCAGAAGCTGAAATGAGCGCCATCGCCTTCGCCATGAACGGTTTCCTTGCGGTGCTGCTGATCGCGGCGCTGGCCTTTGGCTGGCGTCTCGAGCGACGCCTCAAGGCCCTGCGCGACAGCCATGCCGGCTTCGCCAAGGCCGTGACCGATCTGGACAAGGCCGCGGCGCGCGCCGAGCAGGGCCTGGCCGACCTGCGCGCGGCCACCGACGAAGCCGCCGAGACCCTGGCGGTGCGCATCGAGCGCGCCCAGGCCCTGGCGGCGCAACTGGAAGAGCGGGTCAGCCGCCCGCTGCCGGCCCCGAGTGCGGCCTCCGCGCCTCGTCCTGAGCGCTTCGAGCGCCCGGTCGAACGCTCGCCTGAACGTTTCGAACGCGAGCCGTTGCTGCGGGCTGCGCCCGAGCCTCAGGCTTCCGCTCAGGCCGAGCGCCGCCTGAAGGCCGAAGATTTCGAGCGCCTGCTGGAGCGGGAAGACCGCATCCCGCCGACGGCTCGCCAAACGAATTTGGGAGCGCCCAGCGCCTCCCGCGAAACCCCGCGTTCACGGGCGCGGATCGATGATGACCTCTTCGATGGACCGGGCGAAAGCCCGCGCCCCGGACACAACCCCAGAGCCGACCGCCGATGAAGAACGTTCCGCGCATCCTGCCCCTGATCGGCGTCGCCGCCGCTGGCGTGCTGGCCATCAACGCCATGGCCGGCGCCAAGTCGCTGCCCGACCTGCTGGGCGGGGCCAAGGCCTTCGCTGAAGGCGTCGCCAAGCCCGAAGGCGAGGCCGCCTCGGCTGAAGGCGCGGCGACCGACGCAGCCGCCAAGGCGCCGCAAGCTCTGCCGCGCGCCTGCGCCCCGGGCGCTGACGCCCTGGCCAAGGAAGCCGGCCTGTCGCCCGCCGAACTGCGTGTCCTGCAGAGCCTGGGCGCGCGTCGCGGCCAGCTGGACCAGCGCGAGCAGGACATCGACGTCCAGCTGCAGCTGCTGGCCGCCGCCGAGGCCAAGCTGGACGCCAAGCTGAAGTCCCTGACGGGCCTGAAGGGCGACATCCAGGGGCTGCTGGGCCAGGTCGACAGCCAGAAGCAGGCCGAGGTCGATCGCCTGGTCACCGTCTATGCCGGCATGAAGCCCAAGGACGCCGCCGCCCGCATGACCCTGCTGGACGACAGCGTGCGCCTGCCGATCGCCGCGAAGATGAAGGAACGCACCCTGGCGATGATCCTGGCCAACATGTCGCCGGGCGACGCCAAGGTCCTGACCGAGCGCCTGGCTTCGCGCCTGGTCAACCCGGCCGTCGACAAGGGCAAGGCGGCCATCGCCGAGAACGCGGCGCCGGCCGCCGCCGCGCCCGCCCAGCAGGCCGACGCCGGCCTGGCCGGCAACGCGCCGAAGGCCGCTCCCAAGAAGGCCGGTTAAGGGACCCCATGACCCTTCGCCGTCTCCTGCGCTCCAGCGTCGCCGCCGCCTGTATCGCGGGGACGCTGGCGCCGTCCGGTTACGCCGCCCCGCCGCCACAAGCGGCGCGGGCGTCTCTGGACGTGCGCGTGGCGCAGGCGGCGCAGTTCTCGCGCATCGAGTTCCACTGGAGCGGCGCGGCGCGGATGACCCCGCATCGCGACGGCCAGACCCTGGTCCTGCGCTTTACCCGTGACGCCAATCCCGACCTGTCACGCCTGAAGATCGCGCCGCCGCGCTGGGTCAAGGACGCTAGCGCACGCCACGTGAACGGCGTGCTGGAACTGGTCATCACCCTGACCGACGACGCAGACGCCAAGCTGGGCACGGCCGACGGCGTCGACTTCGTCAACATCTACGCCAAGGCCGGGGCGATGGCCGCAGCCCAGGCCCCGCCGTCGGCCGTGCCCGCGCCGATCGGCCGTCCCAATCCCATGCCGCGCGACGGCGTGGTCCGCGCTGGCTTCGAGCGCGCCGACGGCCAGGTCACCCTGACGTTCGACTGGGCCGCGCCGGCCGGAGCCGCCGTGTTCCGCCGCGGCGAGGCTGTGTGGATCGTCTTCGACACGCCGGCCCGCATCGACATCGGCAAGCTGCCGACCTCGACGCCGCGCTACACCAAGATCCAGGCCTTCCGCGGCGCGGACTATTCGGCTCTGCGCATCGTCGCCCCGCCGGGCGAGCCCTATGTCGCGGTCGGCTCGGGTCCGACCTGGCGGATCAGCTTCGGCGCCGGTCCCCAGCAGAGCCCCGACGCCATCCAGGTGACCCGCGACGAGAAGGCGCCGGCCGCGGCCCTCTCGGCCAGTGTCGCCGGCGTCACCCGCGTGATCTGGGTCGACGACCCCGCCGTTGGCGACCGGGTCATCGTCGCGCCGGCTCTGGCCCCGGCCAAGGGGCTGCCTTCGCGCCGGGAATATGTCGAGTTCGCCCTGCTGCAGTCGGCGCAAGGCCTGGCTGCCGAGGCCTACGCCCAGGACCTGATGGCCCAGGCCGACAGCGACCAGGTGCGTATCGGTCGCCCCAAGGGGCTGGCCCTGTCGCCGGCCTCGGCCAGCGCCCCGCCGGAGGAGGCCGCCGCTGGCGCGCCTCAGCCGCTGTCGATGCCGGCCCTGGTCGACCTGGAGACTTGGCCGAAGGTCGGCTCGGGCGGCTTCCTGGCCCGCTACAACGCATTGCAGAACGCCGTCTCGGCCGCCAGCGACGACGAGGCCGACAGGGCCGCACGCATGGCCCTGGCCCGCTTCCTGGTCGGCTCGCAGATGTCGTTCGAGGCCATCGGCGTGCTGAACGCAGCCTCGCGCAAGCACCAGACCCTGATGGGCGATCCGGAGTTCCGCGGCCTGCGCGGCATGGCCCGGGTGATGGCCGGCCGCCTGGCCGAGGCCGACGCCGACTTCTCCTCGCCGGTGCTGGCCGACGAGCCGTCCAGCGCCCTGTGGCGCGGCCTGATCTCGACCAAGAACGGTCAATGGTTGGATGCGCGCACCAAGTTTTCGGCCGGGGGACGGGCGTTGGCGCTGTTCCCGCCGATCTGGCAGGCGCGGTTCCTGCGGGCCCAGGCCGAGGCCGCGCTGGGCGTCGGCGACGTCACCGGCGCCATGCAGGCGGCGGCCAAGGCCCTGGCGCTGCCCAAGATCCCGGTCCAGGACCAGCTGGATATCCGCCTGGTCCAGGCCAAAGCCTTCGCTGCAAAGGGCGAGAAGATGCGCGCCCTGCGCATGTTCCAGGCCATCGCCAAGGCGCCGATGGATCGTGTCGCCGCGCCGGCCCTGCTGAACGCCACGCAGATCCAGTACGAGAAGAAGCAGATCAACGCAGCCCAGGCCGCCGAAACGCTGAACCAGTTGCGCTATCGCTGGCGCGGCGACGGCGTCGAGCTGGACGTCATCCGGGCGCTGGGCAAGCTGTATATCGACCAGGGCCGCTATCGCGAGGCGCTGGAAGTGCTGCGATCGGCTGGCCGCCAGCTGCCCGACCGTCCCGAGGCGGTGGCGCTGCAGAACGATATCTCGACCACCTTCCGTGCGCTGTTCCTGGAAGGCCTGGCCGACGGCATGCAGCCGGTTCAGGCCGTGGGCCTGTTCTACGACTTCCAGGAATTGACCCCGATCGGCGTCGACGGCGACCAGATGGTGCGCAACCTGGTGCGCCGCCTGGTCGATGTCGACCTGCTGGACGACGCCGCCAAGCTGCTGAAGTACCAGGTCGACAACCGTCTGAACGGCGTGCCCAAGGCCCAGGTCGCCACCGACCTGGCCTGGATCTACCTGATGAACAGGAAGCCCCAGGACGCGCTGGACACGATCAACAACACCCGCACGACCGTCCTGCCGCCGGCCCTGAACGCCGAACGTCGCCTGGCGACCGCCCGCGCCTTGATGGGCCTGGGCCGCTACGACGCGGCGCTGGAGCTGGTCGACCGCGACACCACCAAGGACGGCCAGGAAATTCGCGCCGACATCGCCTGGAAGCAGCACGCCTGGCCGATCGCTGGGGCGTCCTACGAGCGCATGCTGGGCGATCGCTGGAAGTCAGCCGGGGGCCTGACGTCGGCCGACGAGGCCCGATTGCTGCGCGCCGCCGTCGCCTACAGCCTGGCCGACGACGACGCGGCCCTGGCGCGCCTGCGCACCCGTTGGACCAAGTTCGTCGAGACAGCCGGCAATCCGGACGGCCTGCGCGTGGCCCTCCAGGGTCTGGGCGCCGAATCGGTGTCGGCCTCGGACTTCGGCCGGGTCACAGCCGACAACGAGGCGTTCAGCGGCTGGATCGGCCGGATGAAGGACAAGTTCCGCACTGGCCAGCCAGCGGGTTCGCCGGCGCGGGCAGGGGGGTAGGGGCCACAAGCGCCCCCTCCGTCACGTCGCCTATCGGCAACGCGCCACCTCCCCCGTTTCACGGGTGAGGAGGAAACAGCTTCTCCTCCCTCGCGCAGCGGGGGAGGTGGATCGCCGCGAATACGCGGCGAGACGGAGGGGGCGCTGGCGGCAAAGATTTTCACGCCATCGTCACGAACCCAGGCCTTCCAGGCATACCTCGCCTCGGAACCCTTCCACACTCCCGAAAATACCCACGAAACAACAATGGTCTTATGGCGGGCGCCAGACATTTGGCCTAGGTAGAGGCCGCCGGGGCGTCCTGTCGGGACGCGGGCTGGGCGCTCGCTTGCCATTCTGCCGCAGGCATGTCATGACAACGTTGTCATAGGGTGGAAGATCGTGACGAAGAAAAACAACACCAAGACCGACGCAGTCGGCGGGCCCACTGGTGGCGATGTCATGGTTCTGCTGGGCGGGGCAGGGGACCTGGCCCTGCGCATGCTGCTGCCCTCGCTGTATTTCCTCGAACTCGACCGCCTGCTGCCGCATGACCTGCGCATCGTCGGCGTCGCGCGCGCCGATCACGACGCCGCCAGCTACAAGGCCCTGGTCCGCGAACAGCTGGGCAAGCGCGCCAGCGTCGAGGAAGCGGTCTGGAACCGCCTGGCCGAGCGCCTCGACTACGTCCCCGCCGACATCACCAGCGAAGCCGACGCCCAGAAGCTGGCCGAACGCATCGGCGCCCACGGCACGCTGGTCATCTTCTTCTCGCTGTCGCCCAGCCTGTACGGTCCGGCCTGCCAGGCGTTGAAGAGCGCCGGCCTGACCGGTCCCGAGACCCGCCTGATCCTGGAAAAGCCGTTGGGCCGCGACTTGGCGAGCTCTAAGGTCACCAACGCCGCCGTCGCCGCCGTGGTCGACGAGAGCCAGGTCTTCCGCATCGACCACTATCTGGGCAAGGAGACGGTCCAGAACCTGACCGCCCTGCGCTTCGCCAACGTGCTGTTCGAGCCCCTGTGGGATCGCAACACCATCGACCATGTGCAGATCACCATCGCCGAGACCGAGAAGGTCGGTGACCGCTGGCCCTATTACGACGAGTACGGCGCGCTGCGGGACATGGTGCAGAATCACATGCTGCAGCTGCTGTGTCTGGTCGCCATGGAGGCGCCGTCGGGCTTCGACCCCGACGCGGTCCGCGACGAGAAGGTCAAGGTTCTGCGCAGCTTGCGCCCCTTCACCAAGGACAGCGTGGCCCACGACACCGTGCGCGGGCAGTATGTGGCCGGCGTCGTCGAGGGCGGCGCGCGCGCCGGCTATGTCGAGGAAGTCGGCAAGCCGACCAAGACCGAGACCTTCGTGGCCATGAAGGTGGCGATCGACAACTGGCGCTGGGACGGCGTGCCGTTCTTCCTGCGCACCGGCAAGAACCTGCCCGACCGCCGCACCCAGATCGTCGTGCAGTTCAAGCCGCTGCCCCACAACATCTTCGGCGCGGCCACCGACGGCGAGCTGTGCGCCAACCGCCTGGTCATCGACCTGCAGCCGGACGAAGACATCTCGCTGACGATCATGAACAAGCGCCCGGGCCTGTCGGAAGAGGGCATGCGCCTGCAATCGCTGCCGCTGTCGCTGTCGTTCGGCCAGACGGGCGGCCGTCGCCGGATCGCCTATGAGAAGCTGTTCCTGGACGCCTTCCGCGGCGACCGCACCCTGTTCGTGCGCCGCGACGAGGTCGAGCAGGCCTGGCGGTTCATCGACGGCGTCTCGGCGGCTTGGCAAGAAGCCGGTATCGAGCCCGCGCCCTATGCCGCCGGCACCTGGGGTCCTCAATCGGCGCAAGGGCTGATCTCGCCCGGCGGCCGGGCCTGGAAAGCGTAAGAGTATGCCCAAACCGCAAATCGAAGCCTTCCCGACTCGCGAGGCGCTGTATGACGCCGCCGCCTCGACCATCGTCCAGGGCCTGAACGAGGCCGTGGCCACGCACGGCTTCGCCGGTTTCGCCGCGACCGGTGGTTCGACCCCGGCCCCGGTCTATGACCGCATGTCCGGCATGACCGCGCCGTGGGACAAGGTCATGGTCACCCTGACCGACGAGCGCTGGGTGCCGCCGACCGATCCCAGCAGCAACGAAGGCCTGGTGCGCCGTCACCTGCTGACCGACCAGGCCGCCAAGGCCGGCTTCTCGCCGCTGTATTTCGAGGGCGTCAGCCACGAGGAAGCCGCGCTGAAGGCCCAGGCCGGCGTCGCCGCCGCAGCCCCGTTCGGCGTGGTGCTGCTGGGCGTGGGGCCGGATGGTCACTTCGCCTCGCTGTTCCCCGGCTCGCCGGTGCTGGCGCGGGGCCTGGATCCCGCCTCCGACCGTCTGGTGCTGGCCGTGCCGCCGGGCGACCCGGCCCCGGACATTCCCCGGATCAGCCTGACCTTCCAGGCGTTGACCCAGTCGGCGCTGATCGTGCTGCTGATCACCGGCCAGGCCAAGCGGGCGCTGCTGGACGGCGAGGTCGACCCCAGCCTGCCGGTCGCCGCCATCCTGAACCAGGACCGCGCCAAGGTCCGCATCCTGTGGGCGGAGTAGTCGCCATGAATCCTGTGATCGCCGAAGTCACCGCTCGCATCATCGAACGCAGCACAGGCAGCCGCGCGGCCTACCTGGCCAATATGGATCTGGCGATCGAAAGCCAGCCGGGCCGCGCCAAGCTCAGCTGCGCCAACTGGGCCCACGCCTTCGCCGCCTCGCCGGGCGTCGACAAGGTCCGCGCGCTCGATCCTAACGCGCCCAATATCGGCATCGTCTCGGCCTATAACGACATGTTGTCGGCTCACCAGCCGCTGGAAGAGTATCCTGCGCTGATCAAGGGCGCCGCGCGTGAGGTCGGAGCCACCGCCCAATTCGCCGGCGGCGTGCCGGCCATGTGCGATGGCGTGACGCAAGGCCGCCCGGGCATGGAGCTGTCGCTGTTCTCGCGCGACGTCATCGCCATGGCCACGGCCGTCGCCTTGAGCCACGACGCCTTCGATTCGGCCCTGTATCTGGGCGTCTGCGACAAGATCGTGCCGGGCTTGGTGATGGGCGCCCTGACCTTCAGCCACCTGCCGGCCCTGTTCGTGCCCGCCGGCCCGATGACCTCGGGCCTGCCCAATTCGGAAAAGGCCCGCATCCGCGCCCTCTACGCCGAGGGCAAGGTCGGCCGCGCCGAGCTGCTGGAAGCCGAGCAGGCCAGCTATCACGGCCCGGGCACCTGCACCTTCTACGGCACGGCCAACACCAACCAGATGCTGATGGAGCTGATGGGCTTCCATCTGCCTGGCTCGGCCTTCGTGCATCCCAACACGCCGCTGCGCGAGGCCCTGGTCAAGGAAGCCGCTCGCCGCGCAGCCGCCGTGACCAACAAGGGCAACGAATTCCTGCCCGTCGGCCGGATGATCGACGAGAAGTCGTTCGTCAACGGCGTGGTCGGACTGATGGCTACCGGCGGCTCGACCAACCTGGCCCTGCACCTGATCGCCATGGCCCACTCGGCCGGCATCATCCTGACGCTGGAAGACCTGGACGACATCTCCAAGGCCACGCCGTTGCTGGCCCGCGTCTATCCGAACGGCTCGGCCGACGTGAACCATTTCCAGGCCGCCGGCGGCATGGCTTTCATCATCCGTGAGCTGCTGAAGGCTGGTCTCGTCCATGACGACATCCAGACCATCGCCGGCCCGGGCTTGTCGCTATACGCTCAGGAACCGCACCTTGAGGACGGCGTCCTGACTTGGCGCGACGGCGCCCAGGAAAGCCTGGACACCGCCATCGTTCGTCCGATCTCCGAGCCGTTCAGCAAGGAGGGCGGTCTGCGTCTGCTGGCCGGCAATCTGGGCCGCGGCGTGATGAAGATCTCGGCGGTGAAGCCCGAGCACCATGTGATCGAAGCGCCGGCCGCCGTGTTCCAGGAGCAGGAAGACTTCATCGCCGCCTTCAAGCGTGGCGAGCTGGATCGCGACGTCGTGGTCGTCGTTCGCTTCCAGGGCCCGTCGGCCAACGGCATGCCCGAGCTGCACAACCTGTCGCCGTCGATTTCGGTGCTGCTGGACCGCGGCTACAAGGTCGCCCTGGTCACTGACGGCCGCATGTCGGGCGCTTCCGGGAAAACTCCGGCCGCCATCCACGTGACGCCCGAGGCGGCAAAAGGGGGACCTTTGGCCTATGTCCAGGACGGCGACGTGATCCGCGTCAACGCCGAGACCGGCGATCTTCAAATCCTGGTGGACGAGGCGGCTCTGCTGGCTCGTACCCCAGCGAACGTTCCGGCGTCCAAGCCGGGCTTTGGGCGGGAACTGTTCGGATGGATGCGGCAAGGAGTCGGCGCGGCCGACGCCGGCGCGTCCGTCTTTGCTTGAGGAAGCGCGCGTCATGGACGGCAATCAACGGCCCGGCCTGGGTCTCGTCGGCGACATCGGCGGCACCAACGCCCGCTTCGCCCTGGTGGAGTTCGACGGCCCGGACGTGCGTCTGATCGAGCCGACGGCCTACAAGGGCGAGGACTACGGCAAGGCCGAGGACGCCATCGAGGACTATCTGGCGAAGGTCGGGGTCAAGCATCCCGATCAGGCCGTGGTCGCCGTCGCCGGTCCGATCGAGGACGGTCAGGTCCACATGACCAACCTGGACTGGACGATCTCCGAGGACGGCCTGCGAAAGGCCAACGGCTTCCGGGCCGCCAAGCTGATCAACGACTTCACCGCCCAGGCCCTGGCTGCGCCGCGCCTGGCGCTGAAGGACCTGCGCCAGATCGGTTCGCTGCCGACCTCGGCCGAGGGCGACCTGGCGATCCTGGGTCCGGGCACCGGTTTCGGCGTCGCGGGTCTGGTGCGTCACCACGGCGTGGAGATTCCGCTGGCCACCGAGGGCGGCCACGTCGCCTTTGCCCCGCTGGACGAGGTCGAGATCGAGGTGCTGCGTCTGCTGACCAGACAGCTGAACGGCGGCCGCGTCTCGGTCGAGCGCATCCTGTCGGGGCCGGGCATGGAAGACCTGCACGTGACCCTGGGCGCTGCAGAAGGCCGCAAGGTCGAGGCCCTGGAAGCCAAGCAGATCACCCAGCGCGCGATTGAGGGCTGCGCCGACAGCCTGGCGACGGTGAACCGCTTCTGCGCGGTGCTGGGCTCGACGGCCGGCGACATCGCCCTGACCCTGGGCGCGCGCGGCGGGGTGTTCATCGCTGGCGGCATCGCGCCGCGGATCATCGACATCCTGGAGAAGAGCCCGTTCCGTCAGCGGTTCGAGGAAAAGGGCCGCCTTTCGGGCTACACTCAGGACATCCCGACCCACGTGATCTTGCACCCGCACACCGCCCTGATCGGCGCGGCGGTCGCCCTGACGCCGGAAGGCCAGGCCGCGGTCGCCTAAACTGTCGTTTGGGCTCGCCATGACAAGGCTGTCATGGCTAAATGTCGACCAAACGCCATAGAATCGGCGGCAGGGGACGGAATTGAGCGCCAAGATCACGATCCACGACGTGGCCCGCGAAAGCGGCGTCTCGATCAAGACCGTTTCGCGGGTGCTGAACCGTGAGCCCAACGTCAAGGCCGACACCCGCGATCGGGTGCAGGCGGCCGTGGCGGCGCTGAAGTATCGGCCCAACATCTCGGCCCGCAGCCTGGCGGGCTCGAAGGCCTATCTGATCGGCGTCTTCTTCGACAACCCCAGCCCCGGCTACGTCACCGACGTGCAGCTGGGCGCCATCGCCCGCTGTCGGCAGGAGGGCTTCCACCTGATCGTCGAGCCGGTGGACTCCACCGCCGACATCGAGGAGCAGGTCGCGCCGATGCTGGCCACGCTGCGGATGGACGGGGTGATCCTGACCCCGCCGCTCAGCGACCATCCGGCGGTGCTGGCGGCGCTGGAGCGGGAAGGGGTGCCGTACGTTCGCATCGCTCCGGGCGGCGACCTGGACCGTGCGCCGTGGGTCAGCATGGACGACCGCCTGGCCGCCTACGAGATGACCCGCCATCTGATCGGCCTGGGCCACAAAGATATCGCCTTCATCATCGGCCACCCGGATCACGGCGCGGCCATGCAGCGTCGGCAGGGCTATTTCGACGCCATGCGCGACGCCGATCTGCCGGTGCGCGACGACCGGGTGGAGCAGGGCTGGTTCTCGTTCCGCTCCGGCTTCGAGGCGGCCGAGAAGCTGCTGGGCGGCGCCGACCGACCCACTGCGATCTTCGCCTCGAACGACGACATGGCCTTGGGCGTGATGGCCGTGGCCAATCGCCTGCGCCTGGACGTGCCGGGTCAGCTGTCGATCGCCGGCTTCGACGACACGCCCGGCGCCAAGATCACCTGGCCGCAGCTGACCACGGTCCGTCAGCCGATCCACGCCATGGCTGGCGCGGCCGCCGACATGCTGATGCATGGCGTCGACCAGGAGGAGGGTGCGCCGCCGCCCTCGCAGGTGCTGGATTTCGAACTGGTCGTCAGGGAGTCCACCGGCACGGCCTGATGCGAGACTGAAGGCGGTTTCATCGCCATCCATATCCATCTTGACAGCGCTGTCTATGCTGCGAGACACTGTCAACGATCAAGACGGTCGCCCACGAAGGCGGCGTCGGGAGGAAGCAACATGATCCCGTCCGACGCCTTCCGGGTCCGTCGCACCCTGGGTGCGCGATCAAACCCCTCCAAGCGGTCCTAGGGCCTGCTCCTCTTCGCTCGACGCGGCTTCCTGCGTCGCGTCGAGCGCCTTTCTCCAAGTCTTTGAACCGCCTGAAGGACCGACCATGCTTTCGCGCCGATCCGTTCGCGTCTCTCTCCTGGCCCTGTCGGTCGCCTGCGGGCTGAGCGCCGCGGCGTTTGCCCAGACCGCGCCGTCGGCCGTGGCGCATCCCGCGCTTTGGCCCAAGGCGCACAGCCCCGCGACGATCACCGACGCCAAGACTGAGGCTTTCATCACCAAGCTGATGAGCCAGATGACAGTGGAGGAGAAGGTCGCCCAGACGATCCAGGCCGACGGCGCTTCGATCACGCCGGAGGAGCTGAAGCATTACCGCCTGGGCTCGGTGCTGGTCGGCGGCAACAGCGCGCCGGACGGCAACGACCGCGCCTCGGGCCAACGCTGGGTGGAATGGATTCGCGACTTTCGCGCCGCAGCCGTGGCGCCGCGCGGCGGCCACCAGGAGATCCCGATCCTGTTCGGCGTCGACGCCGTGCACGGCCACAACAACGTCGTGGGCGCGACGCTCTTTCCGCACAATATCGGCCTGGGCGCGGCGCGCGACCCGGACCTGATCCGCCGTATCGCCGAGGTCACGGCGGTCGAGATGGCCGCCTCGGGCGCCGACTGGACCTTTGGGCCGACGGTGGCGGTGCCGCGCGACGATCGCTGGGGCCGGGCCTATGAGGGCTATGCCGAGGATCCCGAAGTGGTGGCTTCCTACGCCGGTCCGATGACCCTGGGCCTGCAGGGCAAGCTGGTCGCCGGCAAGTCGCTGGCCAAGGACCGCGTGGCCGGCTCGGCCAAGCACTTCGTGGCCGACGGCGGCACGGAAGGCGGCAAGGACCAGGGCGACGCCAAGACCACCGAAGCTGAGCTGATCCGCCTGCACAACGCCGGCTATCCGCCGGCCATCGACGCGGGCATCCTGTCGGTGATGGTCTCGTTCTCGGGCTGGAACGGCGTCAAGCACACTGGCAATCAGAGCCTGCTGACCGATGTCCTCAAGGGGCGAATGGGCTTTGAGGGCTTCGTGGTCGGCGACTGGAACGCCCACGGCCAGGTGGCGGGCTGCAGCAATACCAGCTGCGCCCAGGCCTATATCGCCGGCATGGACATGATGATGGCCCCCGACAGCTGGAAGGGCCTCTACGACAACACCTTGGCCCAGGTGAAGGCCGGCCAGATCCCCATGGCGCGCATCGACGACGCGGTGCGCCGCATCCTGCGGGTCAAGGTCAAGGCCGGCATCTTCGAGAACAATCGCCCGCTGGAGGGCAAGCTGGACCTCTTGGGCGCGCCTGCTCACCGCGCCGTGGCCCGCGAGGCGGTCCGCAAGTCGCTGGTGCTGCTGAAGAACGAGGGCGTGCTGCCGCTGAAGAGCTCGGCCAAGGTGCTGGTGGCCGGCGACGGGGCCGACGACATCGGCAAGGCGGCCGGCGGCTGGACCCTGACCTGGCAGGGCACCGGCAACAAGAACAGCGACTTCCCGCACGGCCAGTCGATCTACGCGGGCATCGCCGAAGCGGTGAAGGCCGGCGGCGGGAGCGCCGAACTGGCTGTCGACGGCAAGTTCGACAACAGGCCCGACGTCGCCATCGTGGTGTTCGGCGAGAACCCCTATGCCGAGTTCCAGGGCGACATCGCCACGACCGAGTACCAACCGGGCGACAAGGCCGACCTGGCCCTTCTGAAGAAACTGAAGGCGCAGGGCATCCCCGTCGTCTCGGTGTTCCTGAGCGGCCGGCCGCTGTGGACCAATCCCGAGATCAACGCTTCGGACGCCTTCGTCGCGGCCTGGCTGCCGGGCTCGGAAGGCGGCGGCGTTGCCGACGTGCTGGTCGGTGACGCCACCGGCAAGCCGAGGAACGACTTCACCGGCAAGCTGTCGTTCTCGTGGCCTAAGCGGGCCGATCGCGAGGAGAATGTCGGCGACAAAGGCTACGATCCGCAGTTCGCCTATGGCTATGGCCTGACCTACGCCAAGCCCGGCAAGGTGGGCGCGCTGTCCGAGGATCCAGGCACGGTCTCGGCGGTGGTCAATGTCGACCGCTACTTCGTCGCCGGCCGCACGCCCGAGCCCTGGACGATGAACGTCGCCGGCGCGGTGGCGCTGAACGCCATCGACGCCGGCGCCCAGGAAAACGCCCGCCAAGCGGTGTGGAGCGGGGAGGGGGCTGGGGCATTGAACGTGTTGGGACGTCCCGTCGACCTGTCGCGCCAGACCACCGGTGAGATGGCTGTGATGATTCGTTACAGGGTAGATGCTTCCCCAAGGAAACCGGTTTCCTTAGGGATAGCCTGTGGCGAATCCTGCGGTGCGCAGGTAGACGTCACGTCAACGTTTCAAGGTGCGAAAATCGGCGAATGGCGTACGGCCAAGATCAGATTGTCTTGTTTCATGGCCAAGGGGGCGGACATGACGCAAGTTTCCGCCCCGTTCGTTTTGTCGACCACGGGCCGCTTTTCGCTGGCCTTCACCGAGATCCGGCTCGCCTCCAACGAGGGCGACGCCTTCTGTCCAACACAATGAACCTAGAAGGAGCGTCGGTATGATCCGCGCCCGTCGCTCCCGCATCGTGGCCACCCTGGGCCCGGCTTCCAGCTCGCTGGACATGATCGTCACCCTGGCCAAGGCCGGGGCTGACGTCTTCCGCCTGAACTTCAGCCACGGCGCCCACGAGACGCACGCGGCGGTCTATGCGGCGATCCGCGAGGCCGAGAAGATTGTCGATCGTCCGCTGGGCATCCTGGCCGACCTGCAAGGCCCCAAGCTGCGCGTCGGCAAGTTCGCCAACGGTCCGGTGGTGCTGAAAGCCGGCCAGGCGTTCCGCTTCGACGACGACGCTACGCCGGGCGACGAGACTCGCGTGCACCTCCCGCATCCGGAAATCCTGACCGCCATGCGTCCCGGCGCGACCTTGCTTCTGGACGACGGCAAGCTGCGCATGACCGTGACCGACGCCGGTCCGGGCTACGCCAACACCACCGTCGTCAACGGCGGCAAGTTGTCGGAACGCAAGGGCGTGGCCGTGCCGGACGTCGTCATCCCGATGTCGCCGCTGACCGCCAAGGACCGCGAGGACCTGGCCTTCGCCCTGCGCCTGGGCGTCGACTGGGTCGCCCTGTCGTTCGTGCAGGCCCCGGAAGATATGGCTGAACTGCGCCGCATCGTCGAAGGCCGCGCCGCCGTGCTGGCCAAAATCGAAAAGCCCCAGGCCCTGAAGGTGCTGGGTCCGATCCTCGACCTGTGCGACGGCGTCATGGTCGCTCGCGGCGACCTGGGCGTCGAAATGGCCCCCGAAGAAGTGCCGGTGGCCCAGAAGGTCATTCTGCGGGCGGCGCGCGAGCGCGGCATCCCGGTGATCGTCGCCACCCAGATGCTGGAGTCGATGATCACCTCGCCGACCCCGACCCGGGCCGAGGCCTCGGACGTCGCCAACGCCGTCTATGAAGGCGCGGACGCGGTGATGCTGTCGGCGGAATCGGCGGCCGGCGAATATCCTGAAGAGTCGGTGTCGATGATGAACCGCATCATCGAGCGCGTCGAACGCGACCCGCGCTGGCCCGAGGTCATGCAGGCCGAGCAGAAGCACGACGACGACGACGCCGACGTGCTGGTGGTCGCCGCCGCCGGCGCGGCCAAGTCCGGCTCGACCAAGTGCCTGGTGGCCTTCACGACCACCGGCGCCACGGCGCGCCGTCTGGCCCGCGAGCGGCCGTTGCAGCCGGTCCTGGCCCTGTCGCCGGACATCAACGCCGTACGCCGCATGGCCCTGTGCTGGGGCGTCGAGCCCCGCGTCAGCGCCCAGCCCGACAGCCTGGAAGTCGTGACCACCGACGCCTCCAGCAAGGCGCTGGAACTGGGCCTGGTGGCCCCGGGCGAGCGCCTGCTGGTCGTGGCCGGCACGCCGTTCGGCGCCCCGGGCGCTGCGAACCTGCTGCGTCTGGCGCATGCGCCGGGCGTGACGCGTCGGCGGTAAGCCTTAAGCTGTCATCCCGGGCGCAGCGAAGCGAAGACCCGGGACCGCAGCAAGCTCAGAGCTTCTGGCGGTCCCGGCTCGGCGCGCTACGCGCTTGGCCGGGATGACAGTTTCTACGGACTACTCGAATGACGCCGGCAGCAGCCGCTCGTAGCCGCGACGCACCGCGCCGTAGCATTCGCAGGTCATGGCCTCGAGGCCGGCGCGGTCCAGGATGTCGACCACCCCTCGGCGATAGCGGATCAGGCCCTTGGTCTGCATCGAGCCGGCGACGGCGGTCACCGTGGTGCGCTGCACCCCCAGCATGTCCGCCAGGAATTCCTGGGTCAGGTTGACCGTGTTGCTGTCGATGCGGTCGTGGCATGACAGCAGCCAGCGGCTGAAGCGGGCTTCGACCGCGTGCAGGGCGTTGCAGGCCACCGACTGGATGGCATGTCCAAACAGGGCTTCGCCATGACGGTCGATCAGGTCGCGCAGGGCGGGGCTGCGGGTCCACACCTCGTGCAGCGGACCGGCGGCGATGCGCAGGGCCGGCCCCGGGGCCTGGACGATGGCCCGGCACAGCGACTGCCGTGGCGCGACCGCGGCCATCAGACCCAGGGCGCCCTCGCGACCGATGATGGCCGACTCGATGGCCGCGCCGTTCTCCATCAGCGTCATCATCGAGATCACGCAGTTGTCAGGGAAATAGACCTGATCGACCAGGTCGCCCGGATCATAGAGAAGGCGGCCCTTCTCGAGATCGACAGGGGTGAGATGGGGCGCGAGCAGGCCCCGATCCTCGGTCGGCAAAGCGGAAAGAAGGCGGTTCTTCAAGGTCGCTAACGGCCCAGTCATAGCGAATCGAACGCCGTCTCACGGCAAGGGTTGCAAGCTATAGGTGGGAGCGTTGCTGGGCGCCGTCGCTTAGCCGACACAATCCAGTCAGGAGGCAAGCAAAAACAAGCGAGTCTCCGGGAAGGTCAGTTTTTGGCCATCATTTGATATGGCGCCTCTTTGTCGGGTTTCCGACATAGGTGATCAGTAGAAGCCACCAACTTCCCTCGCTCATCTGGCAGGGCGCAAGAAGAAGCCGCCAGAGCGGCGGCTTGAAGGTTCGCAGATCGTTGCGCGAAATGGTCTTCCCCGCAGTCGGGGAACCGCGGGGAAGACCGGGGCGCGGGCGATGGTTCCGCGCCTCAGCCGGAAAGGCCCTGATCCTGGGAACGGAGGAGGCCTTTCCAACTGATCCCCTATTTGGCGAAGGCCGAGGACATCCAGCCGCGCGCGCCGTTCTCGTCGTCGACCTCGATCCAGACGCCGTTGCGCTGTCCGGTCGGGTAGATCGCGCCGCCGGCCTTGACCGCGCCGACCACCGCGCCGTTTGGGGCGGCCGAACCGCGCAGGGTGACGGCCTGGGTCGTGGTCATGGCGCCGGCGGCGGCAGGCAAGGGCGAAGTGGTGGTCAGGGTCGCCGAGACGGGCATGGCCATGCCGGTGTTCGCAAGGGATGCGGCACCGCATTTGCCCTGGTGCAGGCCGCCCATGATGGCCCGGCGTTGTTGGGCCACCTGGATGGTCTGGGCTTCGCGCTGGGCCTTGGCGGCGGCGCTGGCCTTGGCTTGGGCCGCGGCGGCGTTGGCGAACATGCCCAGGCCGGGAACCCGACCCAGGGCGCCGCTGTAGAGGGCGGCGTTGATACCGAGGCTGGCGGCGGTCTCGGCGCCGCGCGCCGCGCCTTCGGCGCTGGCGATCGCGCCGTTGGACACGCCCATCAGCTGATCCATCCGGCCCATCTCGGCCATGATCTGGTCGCAGCTCAGCGACGCGTCGGCCGGATAGCTCATCTGCAGGGGAACCTGCGCGTGTGCGGCCGAAACGGCGAGAAAGCCCGCAGAGATTGCGAGGGCGGCGGTGGTCTTGAACATGATGAAGCTCCCCAAGGACGGGAGCGGCGATCATCCCGCTCCCCGCGGAGCGCCGGCCCGTCGTCATGAGAACGACGGTATCCGGGCTCGGCGGAGGCGGCCCATCCCCAGGACTGGGGGTGGCGGGAGGCGTCTAGAAGCCCATCAGGCGGGCGTAGCGATCGCGGTGGAAGCTGGCGCCGCCGAACAGGGCCTCGGTGACGCGCGCGCGCTTCATGTAGAGGCCGGCGTCATGGGCGTCGGTCATGCCGATGCCGCCGTGCATCTGGACCATCTCGTTCGAGGCCAGGTGGACTAGCTCGCTGGCCTTGGCCTTGGCGAGGGAGGCCAGCGCGCGGCTGTCGGCGCCGGCGTCCAGGGCTTCCAGGGCGGCCTCGACGCACGAGCGCGTGGTCTCGATGTCGGTGAACCACTTGGCAGCGCGGTGCTGCAGCGCCTGGAAGGTGCCGATGACCTGGCCGAACTGGGTGCGGGTCTTGATGTACTCCAGGGTGATGTCGAAGGCGGCCGAAGCGCTGCCCAGCATCTCGGCCGCCAGGCCCGCATAGGCCCGGTCCAGAACCGGCTCCAGCACGGCCCAGCCCTTGTCGACCTGGCCCAGCACGGCGTCGGCGCCGACCTCGACGCCGTCGAAGGCAATCTGGGCCGCGCCGCGGGAGTCGATCAGCGACAGATGCGTGCGGGTCACGCCGGCCGCGTCGCAGGGGACCAGGAAGACGGTCAGGCCCTCGGTGTCGCCGGGCTTGCCGCCGGTGCGGGCGACGACCACCAGCAGGTCGGCGGCCTCGCCGTCCAGCACCAGGGTCTTGGTCCCGTTCAGGACATAGCCCGCGCCGCCCTTGGTCGCGGTCAGGGCCGTGCGGGCGGGCGCGTGGTGTGAGCCTTCGTCGATGGCCAGGGTGGCCACGGCCTCGCCGACCGCGATCTTGGGCAGCCAGGCCGACTTCTGGTCGTCCGAGCCCGCCAGCTGCAGGGCCGAGGCGGCGATCATGGCGGTGGAGAGCAGGGGGGAGGCGGCCAGGGTGCGGCCGGTCTCCTCCAGGATCAGCCCCAGGCCCAGATAGCCGAAGGCCGAGCCGTCATAGTCTTCCGGGACGATCACCCCGGCCCAGCCCATCTCGCCCATTTCCTTCCAGGCGGACGGATCGAAGCTCTGTTTCGATTTGCTGTCGCGCAGCTTGCGCAGGGCGCCGACGGGCGCGCTTTCGCTGGCCCAGCCCTTGGCGGCGTCGCGCAGCATGGTCTGTTCTTCGGTCAGGACGGCCATCAGGCGTGCTCCCTGGATTGATGACGGACGGCCCAGTCGAGGGCCTGTTCCAGACGGTCGTTGCCCCAGAAGAGCTCGCCGTCGGCGGTGAGAAAGCTGGGCGCGCCGAAGAGGCCGCGCGCCTTGGCCATGGCCACGTGCTCTTTGAGCTTGGCCTTGATCGGATCGGACTGGGCGGCGGTCAGGACATGATCCGGACCGGCCCCGACCTCGGCGATCAGCGGGCCCAGAACGTCAGGGCTGCCAATGTCCAGATCGTCGACGAAATTGGCCTGGTAGACCGCGCGGCTGAAAGCCGGTGTCCAGCCGTCCTCCAGCCCTGCGATCGCCACGCGCGCGGCCAGCAGGCTGTTGCGCGGGAACTGGCTGGGATGGCGCAACGGCAGCCCTTGCTGATCGCAGACCCGCTCCAGGTCGCGCCACATGTACTTGCCCTTGGTGGGCACGACATTGAACGGACTGTCGGTCAGGCCCTGCTGCTCATGGAACAGCGGGCCGACGATGAACGGTCGCCAGGCCACGGCCACGCCCCGATCGGCGGCCAGCGCTTCGATGCGCATGGCCGCTGGATAGGAGTAGGTCGAAGCGAACTCGTACCAGAACTCGATCATCGGACTATTGGTGATCCAGGAGGCCCAGGACGCGCTTGGCGACGACGTTGAGGTTCACTTCGCTGGTGCCGCCCTCGATCGAATTGCCCTTGGCGCGCAGCATGGCGCGCGGAGCGGCCAGCTCTTCGGCGGCGAAGCCTTCGCCTTCCCAGCCCAGGCCCTGCAGGCCCAGCGCCTCGACCAGGAGCTCGGTGCGCTCCTGGTTCATCTTGGCGGCGGCGTATTTGATGATCGAGACGGCGGCGCTGGGGCCGGAGCCCTGCTTGGACTCGGCTTCCGCGCGGCGCACGGTCAGCATGAAGGCGTGGGCGTCCATCGAGTGGGCCGCCAGACGGGCGCGGAAGTCGCCGTCGGCGATGCGGCCCTCGCTATCGACGCCGATCTCGGTCTTGGCCGCCTCGACGACCGACAGGCCGCCACCGCCGCCGAAGCCCGAGGCGCTGATGTTCTGGCGCTCGTACTGCAGCAGGCGCTTGGCGATGTCCCAACCGCCATTGACCTTGCCGACCAGTTGCTCCTTGGGCACCTGCACATTGTCGAAGAAGGTCTCGCAGAACGGCGAGGAGCCGCTGATCAGCTTGATCGGGCGGGCCTCGACGCCGGGCGAGGTCATGTCGAACAGCACGAACGAGATGCCCTCGTGCTTCTTGGTCGTGTCGGTGCGCACCAGGCAGAAGATCCAGTCGGCCTGGTCGGCATAGCTGGTCCAGACCTTCTGGCCGTTGATCAGCCAGTGGTCGCCCTTGTCTTCGCACTTCGTTTGGAGGGAGGCGAGGTCGGAGCCCGCGCCGGGTTCGCTATAGCCCTGGCACCAGCGGATCTCGCCGCGCACGATCTGGGGCAGGAAGCGCTGCTTCTGTTCCTCGGTGGCGTATTCCAGCAGCACCGGGCCCAGCATCCAGACGCCGAAGCTCATCAGGGCCGGGCGGGCCTTCAGGCGGCGAAGTTCCTGCTCCAGCACCTTGTTCTGAGCCTTGGAGAGGCCGCCGCCGCCGTATTCGCGGGGCCACATCGGCGCGGTCCAGCCGCGCTCGGCCATGCGCTCCAGCCACAGCTTGGCGTCCGGGTTCTTCCAGACCATCTTGCGGCCGCCCCACGGGGCCTCGTCTTCGCCCATCGGCGCGTTCAGAGACTTGGGATAGTTGGCCTCAAGCCACGCGCGGGTCTCGGCGCGGAAGGCGTCGAGCTCGGTTCCCCCGAAATCGGCCATGGTCTCTATCTCCCTAAAGCGGACCTAGTTCTTGGGAGACACAGTACGCCCTGGCGCGACGTCGGCAAGTCGATTCAAACGATCGTTTCGCATCATCGTTCGCGACCGCATATCGATTTGCGAGTTATACGAGGAACCGCTGCTGGATCCCGCTGGGGATTCGTCGAATCCGGGATCTGGATGTCCGCGACAGTTTTCAGGCCGGCGGCCCTGGCGATCGCGCCGATGCTGGCGGCGATCCTGACCGCTTCGGCGGGCGTCATGCTGCTGGCCTCGGGCGCGACGCCGTCCGAGCCGACCCGCTTCCTGCTGCTGCTGGCGATCGCGCCGGACCTGCTGATCGAGATCAGCCACTTCTTCTCGTCGATCCTGGGTTTGGTGTTGCTGCTGCTGGCCTTTGGCCTGCGCTCACGCCTGGGCGTGGCCTGGTGGTCGGCGCTGATCGTGCTGGCCGCTTCGGCGGTGCTGGCGATCTTCAAGGGCCTGAATTGGGAGGAGACCGCGATGCTGCTGGTCTGCTTCCTGCTGATCCTGCCGTTCCATGAGGCCTTCCCGCGCAAGGCGGCCCTGGCGCGGATGGAGATCACGCCCGGCTGGCTGCTGTCGGCGGGCGCGGCGATCGCCGGTGCTGGCCTGCTGGGCTGGTGGTCCTTCCAGCACACCGAATTCGCCGACAAGTCGTGGATCCGCATCCTGCAGGACCATGACGAGGCGGCTCGCGCCATCCGCTCGTCTGTCGCCGCCGCCATCGTGCTGCTGGCCGTCGGCGTCTGGCGCCTGATCGCCACCGCCGCCACGCCGGGCGTTGTCGACGACACCGATCCCGAGTTCGACCGCGTTCGCGCCATCCTGGCCAAGGCTCAGGACGCCGAGCCCGCCGCCAACCTGGCCCTTCTGGGCGACAAGCGCTTCCTGTTCTCGGCCTCGGGCGAGAGCTTCCTGATGTTCGGCGTGCGCGGGCGCTCGTGGGTGGCCCTGGGCGCGCCGGTCGGCAAGGACGAGGAGCGCATGGAGCTGTTCTGGCGCTTCCGCGAGCTGGCCGACGCTCACGCCGCGCGTGCGGGCTTCTATGGCCTGGGTCCGGAAGACCTGCCCGACACCGTCGATCTGGGTCTGGCCATCCAGAAGACCGGCGAGAGCGCGGCCGTGCCGCTGGAGGCCTTCAGCCTGGTCGGCCGCCGCCGCGAAGTCCTGCGTCGCAACTGGCGCAAGGCCGGGGAGGGCGGGGCTGCTTTCGAGATCCTGCCGGTCGGCGCCGCCGTGGAGATCATGGACGAGCTGAAGCGGATCTCCGACGCCTGGCTTTCGCACCATGCCGGCGGCGAGAAGAGCTTCTCGATGGGCGGTTTCGATCCGCGCTACGTGGCCGAATTCCCGGTCGCCGTCGTGCGGGGCGAGGAGGGCAAGATCGTCGCCTTCGCCACCTTGTGGCTGACGGCGTGCAAGACCTCGTTCTCGATGGACCTGATGCGCTATTCCGACGAGGCGCCCAAGAACGTCATGGACTACCTGTTCGTCGAGCTCCTGCAGTGGGGCAAGGAAGAGGGTTACCAGGCGTTCGAGTTCGGTGTCGCGCCGCTGGCGGGCCTGGACGACCGTCGCCTGGCGCCGATCCTGTCGCGGGTCGGCCGGCTGCTCTACGAGCGAGGCGAGGAGATCTATAATTTCCAGGGCGTGCGCCGCTACAAGGACAAGTATGACCCCGTCTGGCAGCCGCGCTACATTGCCGCGCCCCACAAGTGGGCCATTCCTTTCCTGCTCGCCGACATCGGTCTGCTGTCGTCCGGCGGCATGTCGGGGCTGACGAAACGGCCCAAGAAGGCCGCCAACTGACTGTGACTCAATAGCGCGTCTGGTTGCCGGTCTCGACGCCGAGAAGGTTCACCAGATGCACCAGCATGAGCATCAGCGCGACCACGCAGACCATCATCAGCGGGCGCCACGGAATCATGCGCGGGCCCTTGAGAACATTGGACGGACGCGCGCCTCTCCATCCGCACAGAACGGCGAGGAGCAGAAGCGCGACGGCCGCGGCGATGGTGGCGGTAAGGTCCATGCCGCCTTCTAGGCCTGCGACAATCGGCCTGGCAAATGGTTAACGATCGTTAACTCTCTTGCATTTGAAGCGCGCTACAGAACGTTTGACCTCCGTCCTGATTCCTCCACAATGAATGCGAGCACCACTAGATCCGGCGTTTTCGTCGCGTTTACTATCTAGGAATCGACGACTAGCGTTTTCCACATGGTGTGTGGAGATCGATTCGCATGACGGCGGCTTCGCCATGGAGCGTAAAGGGCATCGACCCTAAGGCACGAGAGGTCGCCAAAGACCTCGCGCGTCGCTCCGGCATGACTCTGGGTGAATGGCTCAATCGGATGATCATCGAGGGCGATGGTCAGCCGGGTGATCAACGCGTCGGCGACGAAGCGCCGTCGCCGTCTAACCGCGCCTATCTGGAAATCGTCAAGGACGACGCGCCGCCGCGTATCGAGATCGCCCAGCATCCGGCCGATGAAGTCGGCCGAGTGGCCGTCGCCTTGGACCGCCTGACCCAGCGCATCGAAGCCGCCGAAGGCCGCAACGCCGCTGCAATCACCGGCATCGATCATTCCGTCCGCGAGGCGCTCACGCGCTTGGGACAATCCGAACGTGAACAGATCGCCGTCGCCGCCCGTTTCGAAGGCGCTGTGAACGAGCTGAAGAGCGAACAAGTCCGCGCTGCCGAGCGTACGCGCCGGATCGAGACCGAAGCGGTGGGTCCGCGTTCGGCCGAGGCCCTGCGCGCCCTGGAAGGGGCGCTGGGCAAGGTCGCCGGTCATCTCTACGAAGGCGAAGCCCGCACCCGCGAGACCATCGCCGCGCTGGAAGCTCGTCTTACCGAACAAGCCGCGTCCGCCGCGACGCCCCAGGATCCGGCCGCTCTGGTTGACGCCGTCGTCGCTCGCCTGAGCGAGCGCCTGGAAGCCGCCGAAACCCGCACCAGCGACGCCCTGCGCGAGTTGGGCTCGTCGTTCTCTGCCCTGGACAACCGCCTGGGCGTCGTCGAAGGCGCGAACCCCGCCGCCGGCGTGCAGGAGCGTCTGGACAATCTGGCCGCCAGCCTGACCCAGCGCATGGAAGCCGCTCGTCTGGAAATGGCCGCCAAGCTGCGGGAAACCGCTGACGGCCGCTTCGATCGCATGGAGCGCAAGCTGGGCGAAATGGCCGCTCACGTGCAAGCCGCCGAGCAGCGCTCGGCCCAGGCCATCGAGCGCATGGGCCGCGAAGTGGTGGGCGTCGCCGACGCCTTCAACCGTCGCGTCCACGCCGCCGAGCAGCGCAACGCCACCGCCATCGAGCAGGTCGGCGGCGAGGTCGCGCGCATCGCCGCCACCGTCGAGCACAAGCTGAACCGCGCCGACAGCGTTCAGGCTCAAGCCTTGGAGAAGCTGGGTGGCGAGATCGCCCGCATCACCGAGAAGCTGGCCGAACGCATCGGCAGCGCCGAGCGCCGCAACGCCCTGGCCATCGACGATGTCGGCGAGCAGGTCGCCCGCGTCACCGACCGCCTGAACCAGCGTCACGAGCGCTCCAGCCAGGAACTGGTCGACCGCATCCGCCAGAGCGAGGAGCGCACGCTCCGCATGCTGGAGGAAGCGCAGCAAAAGATCGACACGCGTCTGAGCGAAGCCCAGCGCAAGATGGAAGAGCCGGCTCCGGCCCCCGCGCCGACCCGCACCGCGTCGCCGCCGGCCGCTTCGCCCTTCGGCGACGACGCTTACGACTTCGGGCAGGCCGCCTCGTTCAGCCAGTCCGCTTCGTTCAGCCACGACGACGACTTCGACGCCCCGCCGCCGCCGCAGGCCCAGCCTTCACGCGGTTACCAGGTCGCCGATTTCCCGGTCGAGGAGCCGCAAGCCCCAAGCTTCGCGCAGGAAGACTACGCCATGGCCGACGGCTTCGCGCCGGAAGCCCCCAGCTACGAGCCCGAACCGGAACTGTCGGACTTCGCCGCGCCCGAGGCGCCGGCTCGCCCGATGTCCACCCGCGACATCATCGAGCAGGCCCGCGCCGCGGCCCGCGCCGCTGCGACCTCCGACACCAAGGGAAGCGGCAAGGCCAAGCCCGAGAAGCGCAGCAAGGATAAGGGCGAAAAGGCCGGCGGGTCGCTGTTCGGCGGCTTCGGTGGCTTTGCCGCCAAGAAGCCCAAGCGTCTGGGCGCGACCGTGGCCACCGCCGTCACCGTGTTCGGCGCCGCCGGCGCCCTGGGCGCGGGCGTGGGCGGTCTGCTGCTGCTCAACACCGACGGTTCGGGCGCTGCGCCCACGCGTGTCGCCGCCGCCATCGCCGGCCGCAACGCCGACGTCGAGATCAACGGTCCGGAAGCCGACACCACCCCGGGCGCGCCGCGCGCCGCCGTGGCGCTGTCGGCCGGTCAGGTCACGCCCGTCGAGGGTGAAACCTCTGCGCCGGCCGCTACCGACGCCTCCAAGGCCCTGTTCGAGGACGGCGTCCGCAAGATCGAGGCCGGCGACCGTTCGGGCGTCGAGATCCTCAAGCGCGCCGCCAACGGCGGCTATCCCGCTGCGCAGTTCTACCTCTCGAAGATGTTCGAGAGCGGCAAGGGCGGCGTGAAGCAGGACATGCCGGAAGCCCGCCGCTGGAGCGAGCGCGCGGCCAATGGCGGCGACCCGCGCGCCATGCACAACCTGGCGCTCTACTATTTCAAGGGTGAGGGCGGGGCACGCAACTCGACCACGGCCGCAACCTGGTTCCGCAAGGCTGCTGATCTCGGCCTCGTCGACAGCCAGTTCAACCTAGCCCAGCTGTACGAAAGCGGTCTGGGCGTCAGCCAGAACCCTGCCGAGGCCTATAAGTGGTACGTGATCGCCGGTCGCGCCGGTGACGCCACCGCCCGCAGCCGCGCCACGGCCCTGCGCGCTCAGCTGACGGCTGAAGCTCAGCAGACCGCCGACCGCTCGGCTCAGGCCTTCCGTCCGCAGGCCCAGGTGCAGACCGCCAGCCTGTCGGCCGCCGCCGCGCCTGCCGCGACCAACGCCAATCTGGGCCTGGCCCAGCGGGTGCTGTCGCAGCTGGGCTACTACCAAGGTCCGCGCGACGGCGTCTCGTCGCCAGCCCTGCGCATGGCCATCTCGGCCTACCAGCGCGACCAGGGCCTGCCCGCCTCGGGCAATATCGATGGCGAGACCCTGAACCGCCTGTCGGTCTACGCGCGGTAAGCTCCTAGCGCCCCCTCCGTCGGCTTCGCCGCCACCTCCCCCGTTTCACGGGGGAGGATGAGGGTGTTTCTCCTCACCCGTGCAACGGGGGAGGTGGCGCAGCGCGAATACGCGCCGTGAAGGAGGGGGCGTCGTTGACGCGACCCTCCCAGCCCTGCATCACAGGACACCCCTTCCGCCGCAAGGACCGCGCGCGCTTTGCATTTTTACCTGCCCATCGCCGAGGTGTCGGTGAACGCGCTGCTGCTGGTGGTGCTGGGCGGGCTCGTGGGCTTCATCTCGGGGCTGTTTGGGATCGGCGGCGGATTCCTGATGACGCCGGTGCTGGTGTTCATGGGCATTCCGCCGGTGGTGGCCGTGGCCAGCGAGGCCAACCACGTCGCCGCCTCGTCGGTCTCCAGCGTCATCGCCTATAGCCGCAAGCGCGTGGTCGACTTCCGCATGGGCGGCGTCCTGGCCACAGGCGGGGCGATCGGTTCGTTCATCGGGGTCGAGGTGTTCCGCTGGCTACGCCTGATCGGCCAGGCGGACATGGCGGTGTCGGTCTCATACCTGCTGTTCCTGGGCGTGATTGGCGGGCTGATGCTGATGGAGTCGGTCGGCGCCATCCTGCGTCGCCGCAAGGGCCAGCCGCCCAAGCCCCGCCGCGAGCGCCGGCCCATGCTGCTGTACGCCCTGCCGTTCAAGGTCCGCTTCCCGCGCTCGCGTCTCTACATCAGCGTCATCCCGCCGGTGCTGCTGGGTGTGTTCGTCGGCATCCTGTCGGCGGTGATGGGCGTGGGCGGCGGCTTCATCCTGGTGCCGGCCATGATCTACCTGCTGCGCATGCCAGCCCCGGTGGTGGTGGGCACCAGCCTGTTCCAGATCGTCATCACCACCTCGCTGACCAGCGTGCTGCAGGCTGGCCGCAACCAGACCGTGGACATCGTGCTGGCCACCTTATTGCTGATCGGCGGGGTGATCGGCGCGCAGCTGGGCGCGCGGGCTTCGGGCCGCTTCCGCGCCGAGGAGCTGCGGGCGCTGCTGGCCTTGCTGGTTCTGGCCGTGGGCCTGCGCATGGGCGCGGACCTCTTCATCCATCCCGACGAGGCGTTCGTGCTGATGACGGGGACGGCGCGATGATCCCGCTGGTCGACGCGCCTCCCGCGCCCGCGGTGTCCGCGGCCCTGACCGACACCGAGATCCGGGTCAGCTCGGGCTTTCGCGGCGCGCGCATCGTGCTCTACGGGGCGGTGTTCGATCCCAAGGATCGGCCCAGCGACATCGTCGTCATCGTGCGCGGTCCCGACCAGCCGATCCGCATCGCGCGCAAGACCCAGGTCGCCGGCCTGTGGCTGAACAGTCGCCCCGTGGTGTTCGAGGGCGCGCCGGGCTTCTACCGCGTGGCCTCGACCCGTAAGCTGCAGGACATCGCCGGCTTCGCGCCGCTGCGCCATCTGGGCGCGGGGCTGGAGCACCTGACCATCGCCGCGCCGCTGGAGCGTCGGGTCGAGACCCGCTACGGCGTCCGCGACGTGGTCGTCAGCCGGCTGGGCGCCGACTATCTCGATTGGCGTCGCGCCGTGCTGCGCCTGAAGGAGAAGGCCGGCCTTTATGCCGCCGATCCGGGTGGGGTGCGCTTTGTCGACAAGGGCCTGTTCCGCGCTCAGCTGGACCTGCCCGCGGAGGCCCCGATCGGCCGCTACAGCGCCCGTATCGTGCTGTTCCAGGACGGCAAGCCCGTCTCGATCCGCGACCGGGAATTGATCGTGGAGAAGGCTGGGGTCGAGCGGGCCCTGTATGTCTTCTCCAAAGATCGTCCGTGGACCTATGGCGTGCTGTCGGTAATAGTCGCCCTGGGCGCAGGGTGGGTGGCTTCGGTCGCCTTCCGAAGGAGCTGAAGCATGAACGAGTCCGTGGACGAGCGGACGCCGGTGCCCCCGGCGGTCTGGGTGTTCGGCCTCTCGACCCTGGTGCCCTTCTTCATCGCGTCGTTCCTGTTCTGCTATGGCCCGATGGCGCTGCGGCACACGGCGCTGGTCGGCCTCCTGGCCTATTCGGCGGCCATGGTCTCGTACTTTGGCGGCGTGCGCTCAGGCCTCGAGATCGACAGCGTCAGTCCGCGCTGGTCGGTGCTGGGCCTGTCCCTGCTGTTTCCGCTGGCCGGTTTCGGCCTGCTGCTGGGCGAGCTGAAGTTCGAGCCCGCCTGGCAGTTGTCAGGCTTCCTCCTCGTGCTGCTGCTGCAATGGGTCTGGGACGTCACCGCCCACGAGGGCCCCGCCTGGCGCCCCCGTATGCGCACCCTCCTGACCGCCGGGGCGGCCATGTCCCTGGCGTTCTCGTTGGAACAGGCGCTGCACATGTAGCGCCTCGCGCGGCCGCTCAGTCTGGCCGCAGCGACTTCATCCCCACCGCATGAACTCGGCTTTGACCCAAGGCGCCCGCCAGCAGCGGACCTGCGAACAGATTCGAGAAGGCCTCGTCCAGGATGTTCAGGCCGCCCGTGAACGCCCCGAACGCTGGCAAGACCAGGCGCTGGCCGTCGGTGACGAAGCAGCGGCGGCGGGTGGTGGCCCGGCCGCTGGCGACCTTGGCGGCGGGATGCAGGTGCCCGGCGACCTCGCCCAGCTGAACGCCGGGCTCGGGCTCGTGACGCAAGGTCAGGCCCGCGATAGAGGCCTCGTCGATCACTTCGCCGGGCAGGACCTTGGGGCCGTCGGCGTCGTGGTTGCCCACCGCCCAGATCAACTCGCGGCCCCGGGCCAGGCCTTCCAGGCGTCGATGGTCGTCGGCGGCCAGCCGCGACTCGCCGGCCCCGTCGTGGAAGCTGTCGCCCAAGAAGATCAGCCGCTCGGGCTTCAGCAGATCCAGCTCGCGGTCCAGACGGTCCAGCGTCTCGCGGGTGTCGTAGGGCGGCAGCATCTGGCCAAAGCGCGCGGCGTAGCTGCTGCCCTTCTCGAAGTGCAGGTCGGCGACCACCAGGGTGCGCTCGCGTTCCAGCCACATCGCGCCCGACCAGCGCAGCATGACCTCGACATTGGCCAGGGCGATACGCAGGCCGCCGCAGGCGGAGGGGGTGAAGCGGGTCACGACATGGCCTCGGCGATCAGGTCTTCCTCGGCCTCGGCCAGGATCATCTCGCCGGCTGCGTCGCCCGGCGCGCGCTCGCGGCCGATCTCCAGCATGATCGGCACGGCGAAGGGGGATACGCGCTCCAGCGGCACATGACGGATACGCCCCTGCACGCGGGTCAGCATGTCGCCCAGGCGCGCGATGTCGAGCAGGCCGGTGGCCGCGTCGTGGCGAGCGCAGCGCAGCATCAGGTGGTCGGGTTGGTGTTTGCGCAGCACGTCGTAGATCAGGTCTGTCGAGAAGGTCACCTGCCGTCCGGACTTCTCGGCGCCAGGATGGCGACGCTCGATCAGGCCGGCGATCAAGGCGCAGTGCTTGAAAGCCCGCTTCATCATGAAGCTCTCGTCCAGCCAGACCTCCAGGTCGTCGCCCAGCATGTCCTGGGCGAACAGCTCGTCCAGATCGAGGCCGTCCATCGGTCGCAGCGACCAGACGTTCAGGGCGTAGTCGTTGCAGACGAAGCCCAGCGGTCCGACGCCCAGTCGATCCAGCCGTCGGGTCAGCAGCATGGCCAGGGTGGTGTGGGCTAGGCGCCCATCGAACGGATAGCAGACCAGGTGGAAGCGCTTGCCGCGCTGGAAGGTCTCCAGCAGCATCTCGCCCTCGTCCGGGATGGCCGAGCGCAGCTTCTGCCAGGCCAGCCATTCCTGCACGTCCGGGGGCAGGGCGGCCCACTCGCGCTCGTCGTGCATCATCTGGCGAACGCGACTGGCCAGATAGGTCGAGAGCGGGAACTTGGACCCGCCCCAACTGGGCATCTTCGGGTCGTCATTCGGCGCGGGGCTGACGAAGGCGTCGGCGCCCACCAGGCTGTTGTAGCGCCAGACCTGGCCGGCGAAGACGAAGGTGTCGCCCGGGGTCAGCTGTTCGAAATAGCCTTCCTCGGCCTCGCCGATCTTGCGGCCGCCCATTGGCCGCTTCCCGCCGCCGATCCGGATGTTGATCATGCCGGGCGTGACGATGACGCCGACGTTCATGCGGTGCTGCTGGCGGGCCTGGGCGTTTCGGGCGGTCCACAGGCCGTCCTGCGTTTGCACGATGCGGCGAAACTTGTCGTAGGTGCGCAAGGCGTAGCCGCCGGTCGAGACGAAATCGACGACGGTCTCGAAGTCTTCCCAGGACAGGTCCGAATAGGGCCCAGCCGAGCGGATCTCGTCATAGAGGTCGGTCAGCTTGAAGGGCTCGGAGCACGCGCAGCCCATGATGTGCTGAGCCAGGGTGTCCAGCGTGCCGACCCGAGCCGGCTCGCCGTCCAGATGGTTCTCCAGGATGGCGTCGGCGGCGGCGCGGCACTCCAGCATCTCGAAGCGGCTGGCGGGCACGAACAGGGCGCGGCTGGGCTCGTCCAGGCGGTGGTTGGCGCGGCCGATCCGCTGGACCATGCGCGAGGCCCCCTTGGGCGCGGCAAGCTGGATCACGAGGTCCACGTCCCCCCAGTCGATGCCCATGTCGAGGGTCGAGGTGCAGACGACCGCTCGCAGCTCGCCGCGGGCCATGGCCGCCTCGACCTTGCGCCGCTGTTCGGCAGACAGACTGCCGTGGTGCAGGGCGATCGGCAGGTCCGCCTCGTTCAGCTCCCACAGGCGCTGAAAGGCGAACTCGGCCTGGAAGCGGGTGTTGACGAAGATCAGCGCCGTCTGGGCCGACTTGATGATCTCGTAGACCTCGGCCATGGCGTGCTCGGCCGTGTGGCCGGCCCAGGGCACGCGGCCGCCGGACACCAGAACCTCGACGACCGGCTGCGCGCCGCCCGAGCCGAGGACGAGGTCGACGTCCTGCCCCGCGCCCAGCCAACGCCGCACGAGGTCTGGGTCATTGACCGTCGCGGACAGGCCTACGCGCCGCATCTCGGGTGCGAACTGCTGCAGTCGCGCCAAGCCGAGCGCCAGCAGATCGCCGCGCTTGCCCGGCCAGATGGCGTGGGCTTCGTCGATGATCACGCAGCGCAGATCGCTGAAATACTCGCGCGCGCCCTCCCAGGCGCAGAACAGGGCCAGCTGCTCGGGCGTGGTCAGCAGGATGTCCGGCGGTTTGATCCGTTGACGCGCCTTGCGGCTCTCGCCGGTGTCGCCGGTGCGGCTCTCGGCCACGATCGGCAGGCCCATCTCACGGATCGGCGTCAGCAGGTTGCGCTCGACGTCGACAGCCAGGGCCTTCAGCGGCGAGATGTAAAGGGTGTGGATCCCAGCCGGCGTGTTGCGCGGCGGGCGCTCGGCCAGCTCGATCAGGCTGGGCAGGAAGCCTGCCAGGGTCTTGCCGCCGCCGGTCGGGGCGATCAGCAGCGCGCCGCGTCCGGCCCGGGCCTTGTCCAGCATGGCCAGCTGATGCTCGCGCGGGCTCCAGCCACGGGCGGCGAACCACTCTTGGAACTTGGGAGGAAGGGCGTCAGCCGCGAACATTGACCGCGATATAGCATGTTCCCCTTCTGTTTCATCCGTCTTTTGAACCCGTAACGGGCGAGTCTGGTTGCGCGCAGCGAAGCTTGCGGTTGTCTGGCTTGACGAGGCGGCCAGCGACGTGACGATCGGGGCTCGATGGGGACCTGATGCGTATCGGTGCGCTGCTTGCCTTCTTGATCATGATGCTGTCGCCCGCCGACATGGCTCGGGCGCAGGACTTCCAGACCGAAACCGATTGCCAGGCCGTCCAGCACCGAGCCGAGCGGGGCGACGCCAAGGCCTATGTCGATCTGGCCTATTGCTACGTGCGCGCCGCGGGACGTGAACCGGATCAGGTCAAGGCTCTGATCTGGCTGCGCAAGGGCGTGGCCGCCGGCGAAACCGAGGCCATGGTCGAGTTGGGCAACGCCTATTTCCACGGCGCGGACGGCGTACCGGTCGACCGGCGTCAGGCGATGCGGCTGTATGCTCGCGCTGCGCAGGCGGGAGATCCGAACGGCATGCACAATCTGGCGGTCGTCTACGAAGGCGGTGGCGGAGTGCGCGAGAACGCCGCCCTGGTTCGCGCCTGGTACGCCCGCGCGGCCATGGCGGGGTCATCTCAGGGCGCCTTCGCCGCCGGCCGGGCCTATCTCAACGGTTATGGTGGGCGGATCGACACGGCGCGCGGCGTCCTGATGCTGCAGAGAGCGATCGAGATGGGCTCGGCCGAGGCGATGAACGCGATGGGGCGGCTCCACACCGCGGGCCGTGGCGTGCGTAAAGATCCTGACGCAGCCTTGCGGTTGTATGCGGGCGCGGCCGTGAACGATCTGCCGGAAGGCATGTCCAGTCTGGGCGCGGCCCACTATCGGGGCGCGGGCGTACCGATCGACTATGTCGAGGCGATCCGCTGGTTCCAGATGGCGGCCGAGCGCGGCGATCTGCGCGCGTGGCTGATGCTGGGCTTCATGTGCGAGATGGGGCGCGGCATGCGGGCCGACGCCGAGCTGGCCCTCGTCATGTATCGACGCGCGGTCGAAAGTCCGGATCCGGACATCCGCGGTCCGGCCCAGGCCGGGATCGACCGGCTGGACGGTCTGGATGACGACGAGTACGGCCCGATCGGCTGAAAAGCACCCGTTCCCATTCTGTTTCGCGGCCGTTTTTGCTAACAGACTCGTGTGACTGCATTCCCGCCGACTCTGGATCTGGCTCCGGCCCTGGTCGTCCTGCCCGGGCCGCGCGCCGGCGTGGCCGACGGCTCGGGCGAGGGGCGGCTGCTGCGCGCGCCGGACGCCCGCGACCTGTTCGAGCACCGCCCGGTGCTGGTGGCCCATGCGGCCATGACCGCCCGCCGTCTGAACCTTTCGCCGCCGGGGCGCGGGCCACGCCTGTTCGACGTGCTGGAGCTCTACGCTTTCGTCCGCCCGGCGACCTTCTGCGCGCCGTCGGCCGTGGGTCTCGCCATGGCGCTGGGCTTGGCCGAGCCGCGCGGCGCGGGCGAACAGGCCCAGAGCCTGCGCGAGAGCGCCGACGCCCTGCTGCGCGAGCTGGCTCTGACGCCCGTGCCGTCGCGCGAGGAGGCGCTGGCCGTCGCCGAGACCCTGGCCAAGGCCGGCTGGTCGTGGGGGCCTGCGGTGATCGGCGCGCTGCGCTCAGTCCCGGTCGGCAACCAGTTCCGAGGCTCTGGCCTGGACGTCTGGGCTCGCCTGGTCGAATGGGAGGATCAGGCCCCGCCGGGCGAAGCCGGCTCGCGGCCCATCGACCCCGAACGCGTCGAGCTGCGGCTGAACGAGCTGCTGCAGCGCTCAGGCCTGGAAGAGGTGCGCGAGGCCCAGGCGACCTTCGCCAGGGAGGCGTCCTTCGCCTTCCAGCCGCGCGAGCGCGAGGGCGAGCCGCGGATGATGCTGGCCGAGGCCGGCACCGGCGTCGGCAAGACCCTGGGCTATCTGGCCCCGGCTTCGCTGTGGGCAGAGGCCAACGGACCGTCGGTCTGGGTCAGCACCTATACCCGCGCCCTGCAGCGCCAGATCGAGCGCGAGAGCCGGTCGATCTATCCCGATCCCAAGGAACGCGCCAAGAAGGCCGTCGTCCGCAAGGGGCGTGAGAACTATCTGTGCCTGCTGAACTTTCAGGAACAGATCAACAGCGCCCAGCTGGGCAATGGCGACCTGATCGGCCTGGCCCTGACGGCGCGCTGGACCCGCGCGACGCGCGACGGCGACATGACCGGCGGAGACTTCCCGGCCTGGCTGCCGACCTTGTCCGCCGTCCCGCCCTCGGCCCAGGCCAGTCCGTCGAACCTGGTCGATCGGCGCGGCGAGTGCATCCATGCCGGCTGCCAGCACTATCGCATCTGCTACATCGAAAAGGCCGTGCGGGCGTCCAAGCGCGCCGACCTGGTCATCGCCAACCATGCCCTTGTCCTCACTCAAGCCGCCTTCGACGGCGCGCGCACGGCGCGGGGGCTGAAGGGCGACAACGAGACCACCAGTCTCAAGCGCATCGTCTTCGACGAGGGCCACCACCTGTTCGAGGCCGCCGACAGCGCCTTTTCCGCCGCCCTGTCGGGCGCGGAGGCCGCGGAGCTGCGCCGCTGGATCCGGGGTCCCGAGGGCCGTGGCCGCCGGGGCAGGGGGCTGGAGGCCCGTCTGCTGGACATCCTGGGCGACAAGGAAGGCGCGCGGCTGGCGATGACCCAGGCGATCCACGCCGCCGCCGCTCTGCCAGGCGAGGGCTGGTCGGGCCGGGTCGCGCCGCCGGACGGCCAGATCAATCCGATCGGCCCGATCGAAAACTTCCTGGTCGCGGTGATCGAGCAACTGCGCGCCCGCTCCAGCGAGCGGGGCGGCGCCGATCTGGGCCTGCAATGCGATGCGCGGCCAGCCATCGACCTGGTCCGCGAGCGCGCGCCCGAGGCCGCCCGCGCCCTGGCCTCACTGGAAGCGCCGCTGCTGGCCCTGGTCCGCGCCCTGGAAGACGTGCTGGACGAGGACGCCGAGCATCTGGGGACGTCCGAGCGCGCGCGGATCGAAGGCGCGCTGCGGGGCCTGGATCGCCGCGCCCGCATGACCCTGCCGGCCTGGCGCTCGATCCTGAAGGCGCTCGAGGAGGACGATGTCGATCCGAGCCAGGCCGATCCCGACTTCGTCGACTGGTTCGAGGCCACGTTCCTGTACGGCCGCGTCGTCGACGCCGCCTGTCGCCGCCACTGGGTGGACCCGACCGAGCCGCTGCGTGCGGCGGTGCTCTCGCCGGCTCACGGGGTCTTGGTGACCAGCGCCACCCTCGTTGATCCGGCCCTGGAGGATCCGTTCGCCCTAGCCGAGATGCGCACCGGCGCCGCGCGCCTGCCGACTGCGCCCAAGGTGCTGCGCCTGGCCTCGCCGTTCGACTACCAGAACAACGCCAAGGCCTATGTGGTCACGGACGTGAACAAGGAAGACCCGCGCCAGGTCTCGGCCGCGATGCGCGAGCTGTTTCTGGCCGCTGGGGGCGGGGGCCTTGGCCTGTTCACCGCCATCCGCCGCCTGAAGGCCGTGCATGAACGTATCGCCGCGCCGCTCGCTGACAACGGCCTGGCCCTCTACGCCCAGCATGTCGATCCGCTGGAGGTGGGTGCGCTGGTCGACATCTTCCGGGCCGAGGAGGACGCGTGCCTGCTGGGCACCGACGCCATCCGGGACGGCGTCGACGTGCCCGGGCGCAGCTTGCGCCTGCTGGTTTTCGACCGCGTGCCGTGGCCGCGTCCGGATGTGCTGCACAAGGCCCGGCGGTTGCGCTTTGGCGGCAAGGGCTATGACGACGCCGTGGCCCGCGCCCGCATCAGCCAGGCCTTCGGCCGGCTGATCCGCCGCGCCGACGACCGCGGCGTGTTCGTGATGCTGGACGCCGCCGCGCCGACGCGATTGTTCTCAAGCTTGCCCGAAGGCGTGCAGATCGAGCGGGTCAGCCTGGTTGAGGCCATCGAGGCGACGGCGGGTTTCCTGACCAAGAGCCAAGCTTCCGACACGGACTGACTCAAAGCCGTCGAAATTCTGCAATCGAGCGGTCCTATTAGTCGTCCAAAGGGAGGACGCTAGAGCGTGGCAGCCGAAAGTGTTTGCGGTTTCGGCGCCTGCCACGCTCCAGCTTAGAAGCAGAACGAGCCTGCTTATCCATTTCTGATGGCTTCCATCAGAAATGGGCAGGCTCTTCGCCCAGGAGCGTTCGAATGACCAAGCATGCCGACCTCGCGATCGACGAGGGCGCCACCCCGGCGCGCGCGCGTTCCGCCCGCGCCCTGGTCCAGGCCGTCCGCTGGCGCACCGGGCTGTCCCAGGCCGCCTTCGCCCGCACCTTCAATATCGACCTGACCTTGCTGGAAGACCTGGAGCAGGGCGAGGCGCGGCCGGACTCGGCCCTGAGCGCCTATCTGCGGGTGATCGACCATGCGCCGGAGGTGGTGCGGGCCGCTTTGGGCCGCGGGATGGTCTGACCGCAAAAGCGTCCGCAACCGCTTACCCGTCGTACCTGTTCCGATATCAGAGAATTCGGAGCCGACGACGATGCGAGCACTATTGGCCGGTCTCGGCCTGCTGCTGACGGCGACGAGCGCCAGCGCCTTCGACCTCAACGCCAAGGCCCAGGCGGCCCTGGCCAAGCGCGAGGCCTATACCGAGGTCTCGCCCGATCCAGACGGGATCTCCGGACATGTGCGGGCGGTGATCGACATCGCCGCGCCGCCGCAAAAGGTCTGGACGATGATCACCGACTGCGCGGTGGCCGGCCTGATGCTGACCAACCTGACCAGCTGCCGCGTGCTGTCGGGTGACCAGCGCAAGGGCTGGGACATCCGCGAGCACCTGACGCGCCGCAACCTGGTCTTCCCCGGCATGCGCATCGTCTTCCGCTCGGACTACGAGCCGATCAGCCGCATCAAGTTCAAGCTGGTGGAGGGCGACCTCAAGGTCGAGCAGGGCGAGTGGCGGCTGGAGCCCTTGAACGGCGGGCGCGGCACGCGGGTGTTCTACGAGAACCGTCTGGCGGTCGACTGGCCCGTCCCCAAGGCCCTGCTCCGCGAGGCGCTGCGCAAGGACACGCCGAAGGTCCTGATGAACCTCCGGCGCGCCAGCGAGTAGGGTAGTTTAAGCCGCGTCCACGAACTTGATCAGCGTGGCCATGTTGGCGATGAACGACGCCGTCGAGATGCCGATCGCCGGCTTCGGGTCGGGATAGGGCGAGGTGTCGTACTTGTCGCCGACCTTGGTCTCGGAGAAGTCGCCCGGCGTCGGCACAGCCGGGCCGTCGCCGATATAGGGCTGGCTGGTCGAGGTCAGGGGCGTGGGCCACCAGCCCTCGGCGTTCAGCTCGCTGGTCAGCTTGGCGACCTTGGCCAGGTCGGCGTCGACCGGCTTGGGGGCCGAGCTGGACAGATCGCCGCCGACCTTCAGGTCTTCAACCGACAGATCCTTGACCATGAAATACTTCGGCAGGGTGCGGCGTCCCTTCAGCGGCGAGTTCTTGCTGGCCTCTTCGGGCGGGGTCGCCTTCAGCTTCTCGTAGCGGGCGCGCAGGCCCTTCACGTCGACGCTGCGGAACGACGAGTAGTGGGTGACGGTCTTTTCGGGGTTCTCGTCGGTGTAGTAGCGGCCGTTGACGACGTTCGAGCCGGTGCGGTGCACGTACAGCGGCTTGCCGGTGCCGACCTGGATGAAGGTCGGGTAGCGCGCCTTGCCGGGGGCGACGTTGTCGGGCAGACGCACGCTGTCCAGCCAGTCCAGGGCCTCGGGAATGCGCGCCAGGTACTTCGCGTCGCCGGTCAGCTGATAGAAGGTCATCATCTGGGCCAGGTTGCTGGCCGTGGCGTGGGTGGCGAAGGCCTTGGGCTCGTAGGTGCGGGCCGCGGCGGGCTTCAGGTCATTGACCGTGTGCTGCAGGCCCCAGGCCGGCTGCGGCTGGGGCTGCTGGCAGGCGATGTAGCAGTCCATGGCGCGCCGGATCGGCTCCAGCACGCTCTCGTCGCCCAGCGCCTGGTAGACCATGATCAGGAACTCGATGTTCTCGCCGATCACGTCGTCGTTGAAGGTGATGTAGCCGGTGTAGTCGGCGTTACCGTGGTGGTGGAACTCGTCCTTCAGCGGGAAGCGCTGCGGCCAGCCTCCGACCGGATACTGGGCTTCCAGGACGAACTTCAGGGCCTTGTCGAGGGCGGCCTTGTACTTCGGATTCTTCTTCTCGACGTACATGCGCAGCATGAACTTGCAGACTTCGGCGGTGCCTTCGTCATCGAAGGTGCAGTTGCCGTAGTAGTGCTGGAATTCCTCCAGGCGCCAGCCGTTCTTGCCGATGGTGTCGTACCACTTCTTCAGCGAAGCCTCGCCGGCCATGTCGCCCAGATAGTTCCAGCCGCCGGCCGGGTTCTGGATGGCGATCAGGGCGTCGGCGGCCTTGCAGGCGGCGTCGTAGTAATATTCGTCCTGGGTGGCGTGATAGGCGTCCAGGAACAGGTGGCCGACCGTGCCGGTGCCGGGCGGCTGCACCCAGATCATGGTCGGGAAGGCTTCCATCTCGCCCCAGCGGCGCGAGAAGTCGGGCAGGTAGCTCCACACGTAGCCGCCCTTGTAGGCGGCCTTGTCGACCATGAAGCGCGAGGCCTTCTTCATCGTCTCGATGGCGCCAGCCTTGGTCGGCGCGGCCAGGGCCTTGAACGGCAGGCCGGCGGCGGCGAAGGCGGCGGCCGAGGACGCCATCAGGCGGCGGCGGGAAATCGGGCTGAGCGGCATGTGGAACTCCGTTGACGGGTCACAGCGCCGGCCGAAGGGAAGCCTCCATCGCGTGGATGGACTGGGTCGGTTTCCCCCTGGGGCCGGCGAGGGCCCCGTCGTCTTGTGGCGACGAACTGAGGCGCAGCTTGCTACCGGTGTCACCCTTTTGGCCACCCCTAATTTTGCTACCGGTAACATTTGAAGGGTGATCTGCGACGGCTGGTCGCGGGTCCAAGCTCAAGCTTTCGTTCAGCTTATTGAATTAAAAGGGTTTCGTATGAGGAGGCGCAGTGCGCGCCAGCCTGCGACAGGCCGCCGCGTTGTTTCCGGATCCCTGTTCGGCGAAACCCTCGTCATCGCTTTTGAGGCGACGCCGCCGCGCCGGTTCTGGCGCAGCCGACGCCGTCCTGTTGGGGAACAGGACGACGCCCCCGGATCCTAAGGATCCGGGGGCGTTTTCATTTCCGGATCAAACACATCGCTCGATGAACCGCGTGCGTCCAGCTGTCGCATGGCGGCTTCGTTCATCTCCTGTAAATGTTCGGCCCATGGTTAATCGCAACGATCATCTCAGCGAGGCCGAGCGCCTCGAACGTCAGGCCGAGATCGCCGACAGCGTCCATGCGCGCGCCGCTCTGCTGCGCATGGCCCAGGCCTCGCGAGGGACGGCGGCGCTGGTCGGGATGTTCGAAGCCTGCAGCGAAGAGACCGGGACCAGCCTGAGCTTCTAGGCCAGGCAGACCTCGACGCAGCGGCGGGCCAGTTCTTCCGTCGCGTCCAGCAGCGGGACCGACAGCGCGTCCTGCGACAGCACCAGCGGCACTTCGGTGCAGCCCGCCACCACGCTTTGTGCGCCCTTGCCGACCAGCCTGTGGGCGAGAGCGGCCATGGTCTCGCGTGAGGCGTTGCTGAGGTCGCCCTGCTTGATGCGATAGAGCAGGGCCATGAACTCGACCTGCTCGTGGTCGTCCAGCATCACCACCTCCAGACCCATGTGCGAGAAGCGGTCGCGGTAGAGGCCCAGCGCCAGGCCGGTGCCTAGCACGCCGACGATGCTCGCGCCCCCGGCCTTGGCCGCCAGACCCGCCGTCTCCAGCATGTCGACCAGGGGCAAGCCCGAGGCCTCGACGTCCCTGGCGTAGGCGTGAGCGGTGTTGCAGGCGATGGCCAGGACCTCCGCCCCGCCATTCCGCAGTCCCGCCGCCATCGCCGCCAGCACAGGGCCGGGGTCAGAGTCGCTGACGTTGCGGTCCGGGACCTTGGGATTGATGTCGACCAGCACTCGCAGGTGATCCTGCTCGCGCTTGACCGGCGTGGCCGCCTGCAGCTTGGCCAGGAAATCCAGCGTGGCGGCCGGGCCCATGCCGCCAAGGACGCCCAAGACCTTGCTCATTAGAGCGCGGGCTCCAGGACCGACTGGTAGCCGAACAGGCCCTGCGCGCCGCCGGTGTGCAGGAACACGACCCGCTCGCCCTTGAACGCACCCTTCCTGGCCTGGTCGATCAGGCCCTTCAGCGCCTTGCCCGAATAGACCGGGTCGAACAGCAGGCCCTCGGTCTGGGCGGCCAGGGTCAGGGCGTCGATCACGCCCTGGTCCACCAGGCCATAGCCCTCGCCGACATAGTCGCAGTCGGCCACGACCATCTCGCGCTTGACGCGGCCGGCCGCGCCGATGGTCTCGGCGGTGGCCACGGCCAGATTGAAGACGTTCTCTTCCTGCTTGGCCTTGGGCGCCCGGACGCCAAAGCCCAGGATCGGGATATCGACCGATAGGGCGGCGAAGCCCGCGACCAGGCCTGCATGGGTGCCGGCGCTGCCGGTGGCGGTGACGAAGCGGTCGATCTTCAGATCCATCTGGTCGGCCTGGACCACCAACTCGCGGGCGCAGTCGACATAGCCCAGGGCGCCGATGGTGTTGGAGCCGCCGCCGGGGATGACATAGGGCTTGCCGCCGCGCTGGCGCACGCTCTCGGCGGTGCTCTCGAGCTCGGCGACCATGTCCGTGCCGCCGGGCACGTAGCGGATGGCCGCGCCCATCAGCTTGTCGAGCAGGACGTTGCCGTTGCCCATGTAGTCGCTGGCCTTGGAGCCGGTGCGCTCTTCCAGGATCACCTCGGTCTTCAGGCCGAACCGCGCGCCGGCGGCGATGGTCTGGCGCACGTGGTTGGACTGCACCGCGCCTTGCGTCACCAGGGTGTCGGCGCCTTGGGCCAGGGCGTCGCCGAGCAGGAACTCTAGTTTGCGGGTCTTGTTGCCGCCGCCGGCCAGGCCCGTGCAGTCGTCGCGCTTGACCCACAGGTCGACGCCCAGCTCGGCGCCCAGGCGGGGCAGGGGCTCCAGCGGCGTCGGCAGGTGGGCGAAGCGGGCGCGGGGAAAGCGGGCGAGGTGCATGGCGGCGTGGCGTCCCTGATGGAGTCGACGCCTGTGTTAGCACGATGGGCGAAGTCCCAAAGGGGGAGTATGATCGCCCCAGAGGACCGGCGCCAAAAGACCGGCCTCACGGAGGAAGACATGACCAGAGCCCTATCGCTCGCCGCGATCTGCGCGGCGGCGCTTCTGACCCACGCCGGAGCCGCCGGCGCGACCAGCCAGATCATCGGAAACGGATCGACCCGCGAGTGCTCGGACGCCGCCACTGGCGGGCGATCCGACAGCCGCGCGGTCTTGGCCTGCACGGTGGCCCTGGAGCTGGAAACCCTGACCTTCCGCGATCGCGCCCGCACGCTTGTGAACCGCGGCGTGCTGCAGATGCGCCAGGGGCAATACGTCGCCGCCCGGGCCGACTTCGACCAGGCCTCGCGGATCGATCCGCAGATGGGCGAAGCCTATGTGAACCGCGGAGCGACCTATGTCGGCGAGGAGCGCTGGCGCGAGGGCGTCAGCGAGATCGACAAGGGCCTGTCGATGGGCGTCAAGGATCCCGAGCGCGCCTGGTACAACCGCGCCCTGGCGCACGAAGGGCTGGGCGATCTGACGGCGGCCTATCGCGACTATAGCCGTGCGGCCGAGCTGAAGCCGGACTGGGCGGCGCCGAAGACCGAACTCGCGCGTTTCACGGTCAAGCGGCCCTGAGGTAAGCTGGGCCGCGCGTGACCAGGAGTATCCGATGCGTGCGGCCCTTTTGCTTTCTGCCTGTTTTCTAGGTCTCGGCGCGGTCGCCCAGGCGCAGGATCTTCGCGATTCACGTGATCCGCTGGTCGCTCATGCGCTGCAGGACGCACAGCGCGCGCAGTCAGCGCGCGAGATCGAGGCCTCGAACGCCCAGGACCGGGCCCGGACGGCGGTTGTGCTGCGCGAACTCGACGCTCAGCGCGCCGGGGCGCCGACCCTGCGGCCGCTGACCGATCCGTCGACCGCCCGGATGAACCAGGATCTGGCCCAGCATTACGCCGAACGCGCACGGTCGGTAGACCAACTGGAGCGCCTGACGCAGGATGCGCTGGACGAAAGCAATGCGCGAATCCGGGCGATCAAGCCCGCCAGTGAACCGAACTAGAGGGCCAGGACACTCATGGAATGGGAAGGCGGTCGCCGGTCCGGCAACATCGAGGATCGGCGTGGTCTGGGGGCTGGCGGCATCGTCGGCGGCGGCGTCGGCGCGGTGGTGTTGGCGGCCATCGGCTATTTCGTGTTCGGCATCGATCCGCGCACGACGCTGGAAGCGACGCAAGGCCTGCAGCGGCCTGCTCAGCAGGAGGGCGCGCGGGGCCAGGTCAGTGACCGTGACGGCCAGTTCGTCGATGTGATCGAGACGTCCAACAAGGAGGTCTGGTCGCCGATCTTCGCCCGCGAAGGCGTCCAGTACCGCCAGCCCGCGGCTATCGTGCTCTACCAGCAGGCCACCGGCACCGGTTGCGGCACAGGCCAGTCGGCCATGGGGCCGTTCTATTGTCCGGCCGATCAGAAGGTCTATCTGGACCTGTCGTTCTGGCAGGAGCTTGAGACCCGCTTCGGCGCCCAGGGCGAGTTCGCCCGCGCCTATGTCATCAGCCACGAGATCGGCCACCACGTGCAGCACCTGCTGGGCGCCGACCAGCAGGCTCGCCGACTGGGCGCCAAGGGCGAGGAGAGCGGTTCGGTCCGCCTGGAGTTGCAGGCCGACTGCTATGCCGGCGTCTGGGCCGCCCATGCGGGCGAGACCTCGGGCGGCCAGATCGTCATCAACCGCGCCGACATCCAGGACGGCCTGGGCGCGGCGGCCGCCGTCGGCGACGACACGATCCAGAAGCGCAGCCAGGGCCAAGTCGTCCCCGACAGCTTCACCCACGGTTCCAGCGCCCAGCGGATGCGGTGGTTCACGCGGGGATATGAGCAGGGCGATCCCAGTGCGTGCGACACGTTCTCGGCGGCGCGGCTCTAGGCGCGGTTACTGCGCCGGCTAGCCGGCGGGCGTGGTGCGCTTGTTGACCATGTCACTGGCCGCCCGCCAGATCTGTTCCGCGAAGACGGCCCCTACAAAGCAGGCGAGGAGCAGGCCGGTGGGGCTGGTCCGCCCGCCCTCCGTGAAGATCTGAACCCCGGCCTTGCCGGCGAGAAACACGGTAAAGGCCGCGCCCAATCCCGAGACGAGCACCTTGGCGGGCGCGCCGGACACCACGTACTCGCGTTTGCCGTTTTCGATGCGCTCGACGACGAAATTGGTGCGGGCTTCAGAAGCGCGCCGTTCGAGCGCCGCCAAGGCGTTATCGGCGTCTATGGCGACCTTCTTGGCTTCCGCTTCCTCGGCCTGAATTTGCTCGAAGGCCACCCGCATAGCGTTCAGGGCGGTCACCGCGGTGGGGTTCGTCTGATCAACGGCCTTGTTGGCGTCGGTATAGACCTTTTCGGCGCTGAGCCTTTGCTCGCCTTTTTCGAGGAGGCGCGCGTGGGCGATTTCGCGGTTCAGTCGCGCCAGGACGAAATCGGCTTCGGCGACGGGCGTCTCGTCGGGCCGCCCCAACATCCTGATCGCCGCCCCGAACAGGCCAAAGCCGATCAGGCCCACGATCAGTACGGCGGAGTCGGAAAGGTCCGCCATCCAGCCATAGAGGACGTCGCTGATCTCGCCGCCCTGGCAGCTCAGGCAACCCGGGTCGTCCTTGGCGGCGGCCTTAGGAGCGTTGGCGCAAGTCTCGCTGCATACGACGGGCAGCGGCAGCGTCGGCAGGGCTTGGAGGGTGTTCACCGCCTTGTTGCATCGGATCTCGACGCTGGCCGCCAAGCTGGCCTGGATCACGCCTGTCGTCTTGTCGCCAAGACTGTTGTTGAGATCCATCGCACCGATGAAGCAGGCGCGGATGTGCGAGCGGGCTTTCAGGATTTCCGCGCGGTACTGTGCGGAAAGGGCGCTGACTTGGTCGGAGAACTGATCGGCGGTAGCGATCCGTTTGAAGCTGCCGGCCTGACGTACGGCCGCCGCCTCGTAACCCGCGCGCCAGGTCTCAAGCGCCAGGGCTGCGGCTCGGGCGCTGGTGAGCGCGTTCTCGGCGCTGGTCAGCGTCGTGGCGTAATCCGACGGGAAACTCGGGCGCGAGCCGGCCTCGCCGGAAGGCGGAGCGGTCAGGCTTAGACGCACCGTCTGAAGCTTCTTGGCGACATCGTCGAGACTGACCTGCGATCCGGGCGTCGCCTCCATCGCTTCGTTGCCGGCCTGACGAAGAAGGGCCTGTACGGCCGAGATCTCGGTCCCCTTCGAATCCAGGCCGAGCTTGAGCAGGGCGCCCAGCGAGAAGTAGGTCGCAGGCACCAAGATGGCCACGTACAGGCATAGGGCCAGCCACTTCGGATAGTTCATCAAGGATTGCCGGCGCGGCGTGGGCGATGCCTGGTCTCCCAGGACCTCGGCGCCGTCGTCCAGCATCGCGTCGTAGGACTGGACGAGGGCCCGGGCCAGGAGCAGGACCGTCGAAAATACGAAGAAGAACCAGATCCAGGCCGCACTGTCGGCCTTGGTGTTCAAGGTCGCCTTGTAGATCTGGGCCGAGAGCTCGTCGAAGAGTCGGGCGTTTGCCTTGTTGCCCTCGATGTTCACCAACGAACGCCGCTCAGCCGCATTCCTGGGGACTGTGTCGACGGCGTTGCTGGCTGCGGCGCCGATCTGGGGTGTTATGACCGTCGCTGTATAGACGGACGCCGCCATGGTCTTGGCCGTCGCCGAGATCGCTTCCGGAGAGGCCAGGGCCGCCAGCAGCAAAGCGAGAGCGACCGAGGCCGATCGTGCGCCCGGTTTCTGGGCCTCGGGCTGACCGATCAGGTCCTTGCAGAAATCGAAGACGACCATGACCACCAGCAGGATGCTGGTGGTCAGGAGAATCCACACGCCCAGCAGCCTCGCGCCGACGTCCCAGCCAAAGAAGGCCAGGATCGCGCCGATCGCCAGCAGCAGCGAGAGGAGCACGAAGCGCCATCGTTCGACGAGGCCATTCGCCAAGGCGTCGCCGATACGGCTGCTGACGGCTATGAAGCCATTGTCGCTCATTGCTGCCCCCCGGCGCATTCGCAGATCAATGTTCTCTAATTAACCTATTCCTGCATGCTTGGAAAGTTCTCGTTTGGGTTGCTTGTCGCGCCGCGCCCTTGACCTCTCCGCCAACCCGCCTAGTGTCCGGCCATTGTTCACCGGGGGGTCGCTTGCGCGGCTGAGATTGGGCTTTCGCCCTGACCCGTCGAACCTGATCCGGGTCATGCCGGCGAAGGGAGGGAACGCGGGTAGGGGCCGAAACTCCGTCCGTAAACCGACTTAGCGCGACACGTCCGGGTCTCCTTGAAGCTTGAGGAGCGCCCGAAATGAATATCCAGACCACCATCAAATCCGTGGCCGAAACCCTGTCGACCGGCCCTGTGCCCGGCTCGCGCAAGGTCTATCAGGCCGGCGAGCTGTTCCCCGACCTGCGCGTGCCGTTCCGCGAGGTCGCCGTCCACCCGTCGGCCAACGAGCCGCCGGTGACCATCTACGACCCGTCGGGCCCCTATACCGACCCCAGCGTGGCCATCGACATCGAGAAGGGCCTGCCGCGCTCGCGCGAAGCCTTCGTCGTGGCGCGCGGCGACGTCGAGATCGTCACCGATCCCCGCCAGGTGAAGCCCGAGGACAACGGCTTCGCCCAGGGCAAGCACCTGGCCCCCGAATTCCCCGACGCCAGCCGCAAGATCTATCGCAGCAAGCCCGGCAAGCTGGTCACCCAGCTGGAATACGCCCGCGCCGGGATCATCACGGCCGAGATGGAATATGTCGCCATCCGCGAGAACCTGCGCCGCGAGCAGAACGCCCCGTGCGTGCGCGATGGCGAGGACTTCGGCGCCTCGATCCCCGACTTCGTGACGCCCGAGTTCGTGCGCCAGGAAATCGCCCGCGGCCGCGCCATCATCCCGGCCAACATCAACCACGGCGAGCTGGAGCCGATGGCGATCGGCCGCAACTTCCTGGTCAAGATCAACGCCAACATCGGCAATTCGGCCGTGCTGGGCACCGTCGCCGACGAGGTCGACAAGCTGGTCTGGGCCACGCGCTGGGGCGCCGACACGGTCATGGACCTGTCGACCGGCCGCAACATCCACAACATCCGCGACTGGATCATCCGCAATTCCAGCGTCCCGATCGGCACGGTGCCGATCTACCAGGCGCTGGAGAAGGTCAACGGCGTGGCCGAGGACCTGAACTGGGAGGTCTTCCGCGACACCCTGATCGAGCAGTGCGAACAGGGCGTCGACTACTTCACCATCCATGCCGGCGTGCGCCTGCCGTTCGTGCCGATGACCGCCAAGCGCGTCACCGGCATCGTCTCGCGTGGCGGCTCGATCATGGCCAAGTGGTGCCTGGCGCACCACAAGGAGAACTTCCTCTACGAGCGCTTCGAGGACATCTGCGAGATCATGCGCGCGTATGACGTCTCGTTCTCGCTGGGCGACGGCCTGCGTCCGGGCTCGACCGCCGACGCCAATGACGAGGCCCAGTTCTCGGAACTGCGCACCCTGGGCGAGCTGACCAAGGTGGCTTGGAACCACGGCGTCCAGGTGATGATCGAGGGGCCGGGCCACGTGGCCATGCACAAGATCAAGGCCAACATGGACGAGCAGCTGAAGCACTGCCACGAGGCCCCCTTCTACACCCTCGGCCCGTTGACCACCGACATCGCGCCTGGCTACGACCACATCACCTCGGCGATCGGCGCGGCGATGATCGGCTGGTTCGGCACGGCGATGCTCTGCTATGTCACGCCCAAGGAGCACCTGGGCCTGCCGGACCGCGACGACGTGAAGACGGGCGTCATCACCTACAAGCTGGCCGCCCACGCCGCCGACCTCGCCAAGGGCCACCCGGGCGCGGCGATGTGGGACGACGCCATCAGCCGCGCGCGCTTCGAGTTCCGCTGGGAGGACCAGTTCAACCTGGGCCTGGACCCCGAGACCGCCCGCAAGTTCCACGATGAGACCCTGCCGAAGGAGGCGCACAAGACCGCTCACTTCTGCTCGATGTGCGGCCCCAAGTTCTGCTCGATGAAGATCAGCCACGAAGTCCGCGACTTCGCGGCGGGCCTGGCGCCCAACAGCGCCGAGTTGGGCATGGCCGAGATGAGCGAGAAGTTTAAGGAACAGGGCTCGGAGATCTATCTGAAGGCCGACTGACGGCTTTTTCACTGGCGCGGCGGGGGAGAGGGCTTCACCGTCGCGCCCATGAAACGCTTGAGTCTCCTGGCGGCCGTCGCCGTCCTCGCTATCGCCACGCCGGTGCTGGCCGAAAGCCCGTTCTGGCCAGTGCAGCCTAAGGGCGGTTTCGTGGCCGCCGAGCTGCGGGGGGCGTGGAAGGCGCGGGGCTATGGCTGGATCGTGCAGTTTGGGCCCGAGGGCGCGCAACTGTTCCAGACCGCCGGCGAGGCCTGCTATCCTGATCCGCGTCGCGAGCCGGACCCGGACGGCGTGCTGAGCCAGTGGCGCGCCGAAGGACAGGGCGTCGTGACTCTGACCGGCGATCCCGACGGCACGCGCTACCTGTTCGACAAGCTGCCGAACCTGCCCAACGCCTGCATCAGCGCCGCGGGCTGGACGCCCGACCGGATCGTGACCTTCGTCGCCGACACCTTCGCCGACTACTATCCGCGCTCGGCCGAGCGAAAGCTGGACTGGACGGCGCGCAAGACGGCCGCCCTGGCCGAGGTGAGCCCTGCCGCAACCGACGCCCAACTGTGGACGGCTCTGTCGGGCCTGCTGGCCGGCATCGACGATCCGCATGTCGAGCTGCACGGCGTGGTCGCCGGCTCCCAGCGTGACCTGGAACCGGGCGGTCCGGCGACCCTGGCCCGCGTGCTGGCGGCCGACCCGACCGGCGGCGAGAAGGCCTGGCTGGCCGCCTATCGCGAGGGGATCCTGTCCCAGGTGCTGGAAGGCCGTGGCCGCCAGACCGCCAATAACCGCGTGTTCTGGGGCCTGGCCGGCGACATCGGCTACATCAACATCGTCACCATGGGCGCCTTCGCCCGCAACGCCGCGCCGGATGATCCCCGGCCGCTGGATGTCGTACTGGACGAGGCCTTGGGCGCCTTTGCCGGCTCGAAGGCGGTGATCGTCGACATCAGCAACAACCGCGGCGGTTACGACACTATCAGCCAGCGGATCGCGGCCCGCTTCACCGATCAGCCGCGCGTGGCCTATTCCAAGGTCCCGGTCGGGGCCAAGGCGCCGCCGCAGCCGATCCGCATCGAGCCGGCCACCGGCGCGCGCTTCACTGGGCCGGTCTATCTGGTCACCAGCGACGTCACGGTCAGCGCCGGCGAGACCTTCACTCTGATGATGAAGGCCCTGCCTAACGTCACCCAGGTAGGCGGGACGACGCGCGGAGCGTTCTCGGATCAGCTGCCCAAGCCTCTGCCGAACGGCTGGGCGCTGGCCCTTCCGGCCGAGCTGTACAAGGGGCCCAAGGGCGAAGACCTGGAGGGCAGGGGGCTGGTCCCCAATGTCCCCTTGGCCGTGTTCCCGGACAACGACCTGTCGAACGGTCACGCCAAGGCCATCACCGGCCTGATCGCGAAAATTCGCGAGGGCAGTGTCGGAACGGCCGCTCCCTGAACGTCCTTGTCTTCGACAACGCCAACTCAAAGCGGAGGAAACGTCATGGCCTATGTCGATGGTTTCGTACTCGCGGTGCCGAAGGACAAACTGGACGCCTACAAGGCGATGGCCCGATTGGGGGCCGAGGTCTGGATGGAGCATGGCGCTCTGTCGTACGTCGAATGTATCGGCGACGATGTGCCCTATGGCGAGCTGACCTCGTTCCCGCGCGCCGTCCAGGCCAAGGACGACGAGGTCGTGGTGTTCTCGTGGATCACCTACAAGGACCGCGAGACCCGCGACGCGGTGAACGCCAAGGTGATGGCTGACGAGCGCCTGAAGGGCTCCATGCAGAACGCCCCGTTCGACGGCAAGCGCATGATCTACGGCGGCTTCCAGGCCTTCGAAGAGCGCTGACAGCTCCAGATTGTACCGGCCTCGCCCACGGTGAGGCTCCACTCTCGAACCGCGCGCCTGGCATCGGGCGCGCGGTTTTTGTTTCCGGGTCGCAACATCGTTTCCGCAGCAGCCGCGAAAAGCCGGCAATGTGGCCGGATTTCGTGAGCGTCGCCGTGATCTTGGCGAGAAGAGACACACCCGTGTGCGCTTTATGCCGCAAAAGCTTGGCCTTAATGCTCGGGGGCGTTGCAGCGCAGCTGCGAGGCTCTTAGTGAGCGTACTCGCGCAACCTCCGATTTTGTGGGCCGACATGACCCCTTCGACCATCCTGCTCTATGGAATGGCCGCCGCCGCTCTTGACCCTTCCGTCGCGCCTCCGGCGCTCGCGCCTGTGGCGGTCGTGGAAGGACAGGCCAAGGCCCGCGAGCAGGACGAGGCGCCCAATGAGGTCGACAGCCTGACCGTCGAGGCCGAGCGACGCGGCAAGGTCGATACGCCGATCGAACCGGACTTCGTCATGGACGAGGAGGCGATCCAGAGCCTGGGAGCCAGCAACCTTCTGGATGCCATCAACATCCTGGTGCCGCAGCTGCAGGGCACCCGGGGCCGCGACAGCGGTCCGCCGGTCATGCTGGTCAACGGCCGCCGCATCTCGGGCATGCAGGAGATGCAGGGCATCCCGCCCGAGGCCATCCAGCGGTTCGAGATCTATCCCGAGGAAGTCGCGCTCAGCCAGGGCTACAAGGCCGACCAGCGGGTGCTGAACATCATCCTCAAGAAGAACTTCAATTCGAAGATGGTGGAGGGGTTGGCCCGGATCGCCACCGACGGCGGGCGCACGATCTCGACGCTGCAGGGCAACCGCCTGAACATCAACGGCGACAAGCGCTGGAACGTCGACGTCTCGTTCCAGCACCAACCCAAGCTGCTGGAGACCGACCGCGACATCGTCCGCTCGCCGGGCGGCCAGCCCTTCGATCTGACCGGCAATATCGGTGGCGGGGCCGAGATCGATCCGGCTCTGTCGGCCCTGGCCGGCTCGACGGTGACCTTCGCCGGCGTACCGACTTCCGCCGCGGCGGGTCGTGCGGCCCTGGCCGACTTCGCGGGCTTGGCCGGCCGCTACAACACCGGCGACCTGACCGCCGCCCGCGGGCTGCTGCCGCAGTCGGAGAAGCTGACCCTGCGCGGGGCGCGTACCGGCAGCCTGGGCAAGCAGACCTTGCTGACGCTGAGCGGCAATCTCGAGGACACCCATACCGAGATGCTGCTGGGCTTGCCTGGCGTGACCTTCAGCCTGCCGGCGGGCAGCCCGTTCTCGCCGTTCTCCAATGCGGTGACCGGTTATCGCTTCATCAACGCCCCCAGCGCCCTGGCGCGGGAAAGCGACACCCTGCGGACCCAGCTGGCGATGGCCGCCAACGGCCGGCTGGGCTCCTGGCGCTGGGCCGCCAATGGCGACTTTGACCGTATCGTCAGCGACACCACCACGGGACGCGGCTTTGACGCCTCGGCCTTCCAGGCGGCGGTGGCGGCCGGCGATCCGACGGTCAACCCGTTCGGGGTGATCTCGCCCTCGCTCTACAAGGCCATGGCGCCCGACACCGCCCACTCGGTCTCGACCTCGGCCAGCGCCGACCTGCTGTTGAACGGGACCCTGTTCGAGGCCCCGGCCGGTCCCATCCAGTCGTCGTTCAAGCTGGGCGTGGACACCCGCGAACTGGACTCCAAGACCGTGCGCTCCGGCGTGACCACAACGCGCGGCGTCAGTCGCGACCGCCAGAGCGTGCAGGGCAATGTCACGGTGCCCCTGACCAGCGCCCGACGGAGCTTCCTGGCCAAGGCCGGCGATCTCTCGGCCAGCGCCAATTTCGAGTACGAGGAACTGTCGGACCTGGGTGGGCTGACCACGCTGGGCGGCAGCCTCAACTGGACCACCCCAGTCAAAGGCGTCAGCTTCCTGGCCAGCTACACCGATGAGCAGGGCGCGCCCAGCACCAACCAGATCAACGATCCGATCCTGGTGACGCCCAACATCGTGGTCTTCGATTTCAGCACCGGACAGAGCGCCCTGATCTCGCGCACGACCGGCGGCAACGCCAATCTGCGCAATGACAACCGCACGGTCTCCACGTTCAGCGCGACCTACAAGCCGTTCGAGCAGATCGACCTGTCCCTGCGCGCGACCTACACGCGGGCGCAGACCAAGAACATGATCGCGTCCTTCCCGGAGATCACGCCGGACCTGGAAAGGGCCTTCCCAGAGCGGTTCACGCGGGATGCGGCTGGCCGGCTGCTGGCGATCGACGCCCGGCCGGTCAATTTCGCCAGCGCCGAGAACGAGAACATCCGCTGGGGCCTGAACCTGTTCAAAGTGGTCGGCAAGCCGACCGCCGCGGCCCCCGGGCGTCCGGGCGGCCCTCCGGGCGGCCCTCCGGGTGGACCGGGTGGTCCTCCCGGCGGTGGTGGCGTGATGCGCTTCGGACCGCCTCCCGGCGCGCAAGGCGGTGGTGGCCCAGGTGGTCCCGGCGGTCCAGGGCCCAGCGTCATGCCCAAGCCCGGTCAGGGCATGATCCAGCTTTCGATCTATCACACCTGGCGACTCAGCGATGAGATCACCATCCGCAAGGGGCTGCCGACGCTGGATCAGTTGGACGGGGCGGCGATCAGCGCGCGCAACGGTCAGGCCCGCCACGAGGTGCAGGCCAATGGCGGCTACACACGCAACGGCATGGGCGTTCGTTTCAACGCAACCTGGCGCGGCTCCACCTGGGTGAACGGCGGCGCCGCCGGCGGCCAGACACTGTACTTCTCGGACCTGGCGACGGTCGGGGTGATGAGCTTCGCCAATCTCAACACGTCCAACAAGGCGCTGGTCGCCAAGTATCCGTGGTTGAAGAACGGCAACGTGTCGCTCAACTTCGAGAACATCTTCAACGCCAAGCAGACGGTCCGCGACCAAAGCGGCAATACGCCGCAAGCCTATCAGCGCGACTACCTGGATCCCTTGGGGCGCACGGTCCGGATCGGTTTCCGCAAGCTGATCTACTGAGGCGGAGGGGCGAACGCAGCGACAGCCGCAACGCGTCGTTAAGCAGTCGGGCGCAGCCTTCCGCCAACGGCCCCTGAAACAGGATGGGGCCGGATGGGAGGCTGTCATGGCGATCATGACTTCCAGTACGCGTCGGGTCGGCGATCATTTCGAGCCCAGCGACGTCGATCCGCAGGTTCAGCGCCGCCTGCGCGGCTATCTGGAACAGATCGACTACACCGCCTTCGCCTCGAACAAGGCCGTGCTGGGAGCCACGATCCCCCATGCCGACGCCGAGCGTTTCCAGCGTCTGGCGGTCGCCGCCGCCACCGCGCGCGGCCGCTGGGTCGCCGAAGCCGCGACCATGACCGAAGCGGCCGCTACCCTGACCGACGCCCAGGTCGCCCGCCTGGCCCATCTTCGCAGCGCCTATGAGGAGCTGTCGGCGGTCTACGAGGCCACCCGGCGGATGGTCGAGCGCGGCTACGTCGCCTATCGCACGCCACCGCAGGGGTAATTTACCCGGGTATTATTGACTTTATATTTCGTCCGGGTAAAAATCCGTCTCGAAGGAGACGATCATGTCCGAACGCAAGGCGCTGCTGCGCGCATACAAGGAACGCAAGGTCGAGCCCGGCGTCTATGCCGTGCGCTGCACGATCACCGGCGAAGCCTGGGTCGGCGCGACGCCCGACCTGGCGACCCGTCAGACGGGGATCTGGTTCACGCTGAAACTGGGCTCGCACCGCGAACCGTCGCTGCAGGCCGCCTGGAAGGCGCATGGCGAGGCGGCGTTCGTCTTCGAACCTGTCGAGGTGGTCGACACCGAAGGGCTGGACGCCTTCTCTCGTAACGGCAAGCTGAAGGATCGCCGCGACCATTGGGTTCAGGCCCTGAACGCGAAGGGGCTGAATTGATGGAGCGCTATGTCGTCTTCCGCGGCCATGACCGCATCGCCGCCGGCTCGCAGCTGGAGGCCGCCCTGGCCGCCCAAGCGCTTGTCGGTGAGGCAGGGGTGCTGATCTTCGGTCCCGACGGTCGCTCGATCGATTTCGATCTCAGCGGCGACACCGTCGATCTTGTCCGTCGTCTGTCGCCGGCCGAGGAGGCGCCACGCGGGCGAGGGCGGCCCAAGCTGGGCGTGACGGCTCGCGAGGTCACGCTGTTGCCGCGCCACTGGGACTGGCTGGCGGCCCAGCCGGGCGGGGCGTCGGTGGCGCTGCGCAAGCTGGTCGAGGCTGCGCGCAAGGCCAGCGAGGGGCCCGACCGCATCCGCACCGCGCGCGAAGCGGCCTATCGCTTCGCCTCAGCCATCGGCGGGGATCTCTGGGGCTTCGAGGACGCCATGCGGGCGCTGTTCGCCGGCGACGACGCGGCGTTCGAGGCGCGTATCGAGACCTGGCCGGTCGATGTGGCCGGTCAGCTTAGGACCTATGCGGCCGATGCCTTCGGGCCCGATCAGCCTTCAGACTTGGCCAGTACGTCCTGAAGCACCGCCTTGTAGGCGGCATCGAACCGGGTGCGGTCGCTGTCCGGCTTGCCGGGCCACAGTGGGCGCAGGGCGGCGGTGCGGGCGGCGGTGTCGCGTAACCAGGCCGGATCAGCTTTGGCGAGACGCGCCAGGCGAGTCTCGACCTCGGCCTTCGGGCGGTTGTCATAGGCCAGCAGCGAAAGCAGCGCCCACAGAGCCTGTTCGTCTGGATTGGGCTTGGCGCCGCCCGGCATGCGGTGGGCGGTCCAGCGGATGGCGTCGACGATCTGCGCCCGGAAACGCGGGTCGTCCCAGGTGCTGGGCGTGTGGCCCAGGCTGGTCGAAAACAGCCGACCCTTGCCGATCTCACGCGCCCAGGTGATTGGGATGAACCACGGTCGCTTCAGGACGGTGTCGGTGAAGTCGAGGGCCTGCAGCGCCCGGACCTTGGCGGGGTCGTAGTCGGCGAACTGGTAGATTTCCTCGGCATAGGCGAACCGCGCCGGCCAGGCCTTGGTCGTGGGATGAATGCCGCCCAGCGCCTGGATCGTGACAGGCGTGCCCTGCGTCCAGGGATGGCCGGCGAACTTGCCGTTGATGAAGGCGGTGTAGGTCTGGCCCGGGCCGTCATAGGGCCAGGCGGTGTCGGTGGCGCTGTGCAGGCCCACAAACCCGCCCTTGCCGCTCTCGACCCATGACTGGATGGCGGCCCAGGCCTGCGGCGCGATCGGTAGGGCGCCGGTCGTGTAGAAGGCCAGGACGTCGATGTCCTTCAGCTTTTCGGGCGTGATCGTGCGGGCGTCCTGGGTCGACTCGACGGTGAAGGCGCCCGACTTGGCGGCGATCTCGGCCAGGACGCGCTCCGACTGGGTCGGGCCGTTGCTGTTCTTGGGGCGCGTGACCGGCGCGTGGCGGAAGCCGACCGACTGGTCGAGATACAGCACCCGGATCTTGTCGGCCGCGAACGCCGGGGAGGAGAGGGCGAAGAGAACGGCCGCGAGCGCGAGGAAGCGGCCCATGTCAGCCAGCCTTTGGCTGCAGCAGGTCCCAGCGGTTGCCCGACAGGTCCTCGAACACCGCCACCGTGCCATAGGGCTCGAAGCGCGGCGCTTCCAGGAACCGCACGCCGGCGGCGGTCATGCGGGCGAAGTCGCCGGCGAAGTCGTCGGTGTGCAGGAACAGCCAGACCCGGCCACCGCCCTGGTTGCCGATCGCCTGGGCCTGCGCGTCGACCGCGCGGGCCAGCAGGAAGTCGGTCCCTTCGGTTCCGGGCGAGACCACGACCCAGCGCTTGTCGCCGCCCATGTCGGTGTCTTCGACCAGGGAGAAGCCCAGCTTGCCGACATAGAAGGCGATGGCCTCGTCGTAGTCGGCGACCAGCAGGGACACGAGGGCGACTCGGCGGGCCATTGGCGACTCCATTAGACGAGGCGATTGGATACCATGCGTCAGGCCGATGTCAGCGCGCGGGCGTTAGGACAGCGGCTTCACGAACGGGAGAACGCCATGAACCGCCCCCTCATCCTGACGTCTTCTGCGGCTATCGCCGCCGTATTGGCCCTGGCGCCGCTGGCTTTCGCCGACGCCCCCAAGACCAAGATCACCCAGGTCGCGCCCAAGGATCTGCCCGCCGCCGTGGTCAAGGTCGTGAAGGCCGCCGCCCCGACAATGACGATCAAGGAAGCCGAGTTGAAGGAGCGGGAAGACCGCCGATACTACGATGTCGAGGGGACCATGCCCGATGGCTCGGAGATCGAGTTCGACCTGCTGGAGAAGAACGGCGGCTGGGAGATCGTCGAGACACAGCGCGACATCGCCTGGGCCTCCGCGCCAAAACCGGTGCGCGACGCCGCGGCCGCCTCGGGCAAGAAGATCACGCCGGTGCGGGTGATCGAGAGCGCCCAGAACGACGGCATGGTGATCTACGAGCTGTTTGCGGCGGGTAAGCCCGAAGAGCCCTCGATGGAGGTCAGCCTCAAGGACGGCCAGGTCAAGGTTCTGGAAGAGGTCTGGCCGCACTGAGGCGCTGGTAGCGGGGGCCTAGCCCCCGTTGTACCCGCCAATGATCGGCAGGATCTCGCCGGTGATGTAGCTGGACGTCTGCGGCGAGGCCAAAAACACATAGGCTGGGGCGATCTCCTCCGGCTGAGCGGGTCGGCCCATCGGGGTCTTGCCGCCGAACTGGGCGACCTGCTTGGCCAGCTTGTCGGCCGGGTTCAGCGGCGTCCAGACCGGCCCTGGGGCCACGGCGTTCACTCTGATGCCGCGCTCGATCAGGTGCGTGGCCAGCGAGCGGGTGAAGGCGTGGATGCCGCCCTTGGTCAGGGAGTAGTCCAGCAGGTCCTTGTTGCCCAGCAGGCCGGTGACCGAGCCGGTATTGATGATCGAGCCGCCCCGGGGCAGGTGCTTCACCGCCGCCTTGGCCATATGGAAATAGCCATAGAGATTGGTGCGCAGCGTTCGGTCGAAGTGCTCTTCGGTCAGGTCCTCGAAGTCCAGCACGTGTTCCTGGAAGGCGGCGTTGTTGACCAGCACGTCTAGGCGGCCGAACGCTTCCAGGGTCTTGGCCACCGCGTCCTTGGCGTAGGCGGAGTCGGCCACGTCGCCGGGCAGCAGGATGGCGCGCTTGCCCTCCTTTTCGACGGCAGCCTTTGTTTCCTGCGCGTCCTTGTCTTCCGAGAGATAGGCGATGGCCACATCCGCGCCCTCGCGGGCGAACAGCACGGCCACGGCCCGGCCGATGCCGCTGTCGGCGCCGGTGATCAGGGCGACCTTGCCCTCCAGCTTGCCCGAGCCCTTGTAGAACGGCGCGTCATACATCGGAGCCGGATCGAGGGCGTATTCGTCGCCGGGCTTGGTTTGGTGTTGCTCGGGGAAGGGCGGAGCTGGGTAGGGGCGGGCGCCGGCCTGCATGGCTTCCTTGTCGTCCTCGTCAGGCTGGAAGGAGCGCTCTTCCTTGGCGTCCAGCGGCGCTTGGATGTCGCGATAGGCCTGGGCGATGCGGTCGGCGGCGGCTTCGTGCTGCGGGGTGTCGGTGTCGGCCATGACTTGCTCCTGCGCTGAGCCCCGTAAACCACTCGCGTCCGCCGATGTTCCAAGCCTTGCTGAAAGCGGGTTGCCCGAAAATCGGGCATGGGTCAGGTTGCCCGCCCTTTGTCCGAGGCATGATCATGCGGCGCGGCCCGATCACCACCGACCTGATCGAGCTGCTGCGCCTGTCGGGGCCGGTCGTGCTGTCGCGCCTGGGCATCATGATCATGGGCCTGACCGACGCCATCGTGGTGGGCCACTTCTCGGCGCGCGAGCTGGGCTTCCACGCCATGGCCTGGGCGCCGTCGTCGATCTTCATCACCATGAATGTCGGTCTGCTGGTCGGGATTCAGGTCATGACCGCCCGCGCGGTTGGGGCGGGCCGACGGAACGAGACCGGCGCGGTGCTGCGGCGGGGCCTCAGCTACAGCGCCTGGCTGGGCCTGGGCTCGGGCGCGCTGCTGGCGCTGTTCGGGCCGCTGTTCCTGAGCAGCCTGGGCCTCAAGGACGGCCTGGCGGAAGGCGCGGCCATCCCGATGATCGTCTTCTCGCTGTCGCTGCCGGTCTACGCCGTCTCGGTGGCCCTGACCTTCTGGCTGGAGGGCTTGGCCAAGCCCGGGCCCGGCGCGGTGTTCATGTGGCTGGCCAATATCGTCAACCTGGCCGCCAACCTGGTGCTGGTGCCCGGAACCTTCGGCCTGCCGGCCCTGGGCGCGACGGGCGGAGCCTGGTCGACCTTCATCGCCCGCAGCGCGCTGCTGCTGGCCCTGGCCATCTATGTGCTGCGCATGAAGGAGGCCCGCGCGCTGGGCGTCTTCGACAAGCCCGCTCGCGACCGCCCCGCCGAGATCGAGCAGCGCCGCATCGGCTACGGCGCGGGCGCATCCAACTTCTTCGAGGTCTCGGCCTTCGCCGGCATGAACCTGGTGGCCGGCTGGATCGGCGGCCTGGCCGTCGCCGCCTGGGCGGTGGTGCTGAACGTGGCCGCCGTGATCTTCATGATCCCGCTGGGCATCGCCTCGGCCACCGCCGTGCAGGTGGGACGGGCTTACGGGGCGCGCGACCCGGCGGGCATGAAGCGCGCCGGCTGGATCGCCTTCGCCGTCACCGGCGTCGTCGGCCTGGCCGCGGCCCTGCTGCTGTATCCGCTGAAGAGCTGGGTGGCCGTGGCCTACACCACCGATCCGGCGGCGCTGGAGCTGATCCTGCCGGCCCTTGTGCTGACCTGTCTGTTCCTGGCTCCGGACGCCGTGCAGGTGGTCGCCGCCCAGGCCCTGCGCGCAAGGGGCGAAGTCTGGGTCCCGACCATCACCCACCTGATCAGCTACGCCTTCGTCATGGGTCCGCTGGCCTGGTGGCTGGCCATCCCGCGCGGCATGGGCCTGAACGGGGTGGTGATTTCGGTGATCGTCACCAGCTTCCTGGCGATGGGGTTCCTGCTGGCGCGGTTCAGGATGCTGGACGCGCGCGATCGCAAGCTGGCGGAGGAGGGGGCCTAGGCCCCCAGGATCCAGCCTTCTTCGGTCTCCGCCGCCGTTAGCGCATCCTCCGCCAAGCCCTTCGGCGCCGCGAAGGCCGCGCCAAGCTTGCCGGCTTCGTCCAGCTTGGCGAAGTGTTCGGCCAGGCTGCGCACCTGGGCCAGGTCCTTGACCTCGCCGGGGGCGGGGACGGGCTTGATCAGCGACGGATAGACCTCGGCCACCACGGTGGCGACGCCGTCCAGATCGGCCTCGGTCAGGCTCTTGAAGCCCGTCTCGAACGGCCACACCCGCAGTGTGTCGCCGCGGGCGTCCTTCAGGCGGCGCACGGCCGGGATACCCATGATCGCCTGACCGCCGACCGAGCCGTTGTAATAGAGCTTCCAGATCGCGTGCGCGCCCTTGGCGGCCTGATCGGCGTAGCGGAACTCGGGCAGGTCGCCCTCGCCATGATCGCGCGTGCGCTTGGGCTGCAGGGTCGTCAGGGCGTCCTTGGGCGGACAGCCCCAGAACGGGAATGGCCCGCCGGTCAGGCGTCGGTTGATCTCCGAGCCGACGCCGAAGCGGTTGTTGGTGTTGTCGGCCTTGTCCTTGACCATCTTGGCCAGTTGATCCCAGACCGCGCGCCAGGGCGTCTCGCCGGGCAGGGCCAGGGCCTGCGACAGCCCGCGGGGGAAGCCCAGCGGGAAGTCGAAGCCGACCAGGGCCCGCTCGCCGCGCTTCTTCAGGTCGTCCAGGATCGCCGCCAGCCGGGTCTCGGCTTCGGCGCGGGTGGCCGGGTTGAAGCTCTCGAAGGTCAGGCGGAAGCGGACGTCGCGCTTGAGCACGCCGATCCAGATGGAGTCCGCGCCCGTGGTCGGCTTGGCCGCCGCGCTCCAGTCGACGATCACATAGGCGCTGAACAGACGCGACAAGACGGCGCTCCGCTTCGGATTGAACGAAGCGCGCTTCTACCTCCCCAAGCCGGGTACGACCAGCCCGGGGAAGGTTAAATCAGGCGGCGTCGCGGACCTCGTCCGACGGACCGATCGGGCGGCCGTGACGGGCGAACCAGCGGATCGGCGGCTCGCACGAGGCTCCCAGGGCCGCGCGGACGATGGCCGGCGGGCGGCGCTCTTCCGGGGTCATGAACAGGCCGTTGGCCTTGACCTTCAGGCCGGCGATCTTGTTGGCGCCCAGCATGGTCAGCGGCACAGCCAAAACGAGACCCATCAGGATCGGGATGGTGGCGGTGAACAGGTCCGGCGTGAACCAGAACATGCCGGCCAGGACCAGGCCCGTGGCGCTGATCCAGCCCATGGCGGCCGAGGCCTCCTTGAAGCTGACCTTGTCGGCGTCGCGGCGCTGGGTGGCCCAGCCGCCGACCTTGCCGGCCATGATCTCGATGATCGCCCGGGTCTGGGTGAACATCAGCATCGGAGCGACCAGGGCCGAGAGCAGCATCTCGACGGCCAGACCGGCGGCGACGCGGCGTTTGCCGCCGAAGCCCTTGGTCTCGGCCTTGCGCGAGAACACCAGGATCGAGCCCAGGATCTTGGGGCCGAACAGCAGCACGAAGGTGATGATCATGGCCCAGGCGGTGGCCTGGATCTCGCGCCAGTCGATCAGGGCATGCGCGGCCGCTTGCAGGTCGGCCATGGTGAAGGCCGCCTTCTTCAGCTCGGGCATCAGGGCGCGCGAGGTGACGCCGGCCGACAGGGCGATGAACCACAGCGGCGACAGGACGTAGCTGAGCACGCCGATCACCAGGTGCATGCGGCTCATCAGGTGCAGGCCGGGCAGGGCGATCAGCGGCAGGTGCTGGACGTTGCCGCGGCACCAGCGACGGTCGCGGGTGGCGAAGTCCAGCAGGTTCGAGGGGCTCTCCTCGTACGAGCCTTCCAGATAGGGGGCCAGGTGGACGCTCCAGCCGCCGCGGCGCAGCAGGGCGCTTTCCAGGGCGTCGTGGCTCATCACCTCGCCGCCGAACGGCTTGGGGCCGCCCAGCGAGGGCAGGCCGCAGGTCTCGGCGAAGGCGCGCGTGCGGACGATGGCGTTGTGGCCCCAGAACGAGCTCTCGGTGCCCGACCACCAGGCCAGGCCGGTCCAGGCGACGCGGCCGTACAGGCGGGTGGCGAACTGCAGGGTGCGGGCGAAGATCGTCTGGGCGTTGACGATCATCGGCATGGTCTGGATCAGACCGGCGCCGGGGTGACGCTCCATGGCGTCGGCCAGGCGGACCATGGCGTCGCCGGTCATCAGGCTGTCGGCGTCCAGGACCAGCATGTGCTCGTAGGCGCTGCCCCAGCGGCGCACCCAGTCGGCGACGTTGCCGGCCTTGCGGCCCGTGTTTTCCTTGCGGACGCGATAGAAGACGTGGCTGTGGGCTTCGCGGCGGAAGCGGGCGAAGCAGGCCTGCTCGGCCAGGGCCACCTGGGCGTCGCGGGTGTCGCTGAGGACGAAGATGTCGAAGTGGCGGCTCATGCCCGTCTCGGCGATCGAGGCGTCCATGGCGCGCAGGCGGGCGAAGACGGCGGCGGCGTCCTCGTTGTGCACGGGCATCAGGATGGCGGTGCGCGTGTGCAGCTTGGGCGTCGGGGTCTCGCTGTCGATGCCCAGTGGATCCTTGGGCTTGCCCAGCAGGATCGCGAAGCCGGCGACGGCCGTGCAGAACCACAGCGACAAAGCCAGGAACAGCGGGGCCAGCAACACCAGCACCACGCCCTCCAGGCGGGTGACGCCGCCCAGCGCGATGGTGTCGAAGGTGGCCTTCCAGCCGGCGAAGCCCATGACCAGGGTGGCGGCGGCGATGATCCAGCGGCGCAGGCGCATGTTGACGCCCAGCGCCGTGGCGCGGCGCGGGCCGCCTTGCCAGAAGCCCAGCGGCTGGACCGGCATGGCCAGCGGCGCCTCGGCCGGGATTTCCAGCGTCTGCGGGCGAACGACCTGATCGAGGGTGACGCTCGTGGAGGAGCGTACGTCGAAGAGGGCGGAACGATCGCTCATATCGTCAGATCTCGGACTTTTCCGGCGGGCCGGGCTCTCTCCGTACGCTTCGGCGTCCCGAGCCTCTTTCCGCCCCGCCGCGCGTCCGCTAGGGAACGGCCGTAGGGTTTCGTGACAGCTGCATGACGGTCGAAAGCCGGCGTGGAGATCCGCCGGGTTATTCTAGAGTAAAACTTCGATCACAAATTCGCTACCGGAAATCACGCGGATTTCGCAGTTGCGAGAAAAAACCTGGGGAATGCGCCGCGCGAGCGGCGCTCGCCGATTTGGGGAAGTGCGGTAAGTCTATGAAAACGCGTGGGTTCGTCTTGGCGCTGGCGTTGATAAGCTTGGCCGCATGCGACAAAGCTGAGCAGCAGGCGACATCACGTCCAGGCGCCGCCGAGGCTCCGATCTCCACGGAATCGCTGCCCGCCTACGACGCTCAAGGTGTGATTTCGAGCCTGGAAGGTCAGGTTCTCACGCTGGATCATGATGGTTCGGTCGCGGCGGGGCTGAAGGCGGGTCGCAACCGGTTCACCGTCTATGCCGATGTGCTGGCGGAAGCGCCGATCACGCCGGGCTCGCGGGTGAAGTTCCAGTTCAAGCAGACGCCGAGGGGCCTCGAGGTGTCGAAGCTCGAGGCCCGGGACTAGGCGACTATCCCAGCTTCACCAGCATCTTCCCCATGTTCTCACCCGAGAACAGCTTGATGAACGCGTCCGGCGCGCGCTCGACGCCGTCTTCGACCGTTTCCTTCCAGGTGATCTTGCCGGCCTTGATCCACTCGCCGATGTCCTTGGCGAACTGCGGATAGAGGTCGTAGTGGTTGGAGACGATAAAGCCTTCCAGCCGCAGGCTCTTGCCGACTGCCAGGATGATGTTGGACGGCCCCTCGGCCTTACCGGTCTCGTTATATTGCGAGATCATCCCGCACAGGGCGAAGCGGGCGAACGGGCGGGCCGAGTTGATGGCGGCTTCCAGGTGCACGCCGCCGACATTCTCGAAATAGACGTCGATGCCCTTGGGGGCGACCTTGGCCAGTTCGGCGACGACGTCGGGCGTGGCCTTGTAGTCGATGACGTGGTCGACGCCGATCGACTTCAGGAACGCGACCTTCTCCGGACCGCCGGCCGAGCCGATGACGGTGTGGCCCTTCAGCTTGGCGATCTGGCAGACGATCGAGCCGACCGCGCCGGCGGCGGCCGAGACGAACACCACGTCGCCGTCCTTCAGCGCCGCGATCTTCAGCAGGCCGACATAGGCGGTCATGCCGGGCATGCCGGCCACGCCCAGGAACGCCTGGGGCGGGACGCCTTGCGTGTCGACCTTGGTGATCGCGCCCATGCCGGCGGCGGCCAGCGCCTTGGGGTTGGCGTTGAAGGCTTCGCGCCAGCCGAACATCGAGTTGACGACGTCGCCCGGCTTGAAGTCCGGATCGTTGGAGGTGACGACCTCGCCGATCGCGCCGCCTTGCAGGGCCTGACCGATCTGGAACGGCGGCACATAGCTGGGGCGATCATACATGCGGCCGCGCATATAGGGGTCGACCGACATCCACAGGTTCTTGACCTGCACCTCGCCATCGCCCGGCGCGGGCAGTTCGACGGTGGCCAGGTCGAAGTCCGTGGTCTTGGGAACGCCCACGGGACGGCTCTTCAGGCGAATTTCGCGCGAGGTGGTCATGGTAGTCCTCCCAAGCTCTGGATGAGCGTTGCTAATTTAAACGGATGTTTAGCGCGTCCTTACGCAGGGCTCCAGTGCTTCTAAGCGACGGCGAAGCGCGGTAGACACCCGGCCATGACCCAGACTCTTAAAGCGGGCGTCGTCGGCGCCGGAGTGTTCGGCGGCTATCACGCCAAGAAGTACGCCGAGCTGGAGGGCGTGACGCTGACGGCGGTGTTCGACATCGACCTGTCGCGCGCCGAGGCGCTGGCCCAGCCGCTGGGCGCCCAGGGCTTCGACGACATGGCCGCCTTCCTGTCCGCCGTCGATGTGGTCACGGTCGCCACGCCCGCCGTCCACCACGCAGGCGCGGCGCTCGCCGCGCTGAAGGCGGGCAAGCCGGTCTATTCCGAAAAGCCCCTGGCCGTGACGCCGGGCGACGCCGACAAGATGGTCGTGGCGGCCGCCGAGCGCGGGCTGCCGCTGGCCTGCGGCCACCAGGAGCGCGTCGTTTTCCAGGCCATGGGCCTGCTGGATATCCCCGAACAGCCGCTGCGACTGGAAGCCGTGCGCCGTGGCACGCCCTCGGATCGTAATCTCGACGTCTCGGTCGTGCTGGACCTGATGATCCACGACATCGACCTGGCGCTGGCCCTTTGCGACGGCGAACCCGTGGCGGTGGAAGGCGAGGGGGGGATGACCCGCTCGACCTCGCTGGACTGGGTCAAGGCGGAAGCCACGTTCGACAACGGCTTCACCGCCGTGTTCGACAGCTCGCGCGTGGCCGAGGCCCGCGAGCGAACCATGAAGGTCGTCTACCCCTCGGGCGAGGTCGAGATCGACTTCCTGGCCCGCACCTTCCGCAACACCACGCCGTTCGCGCTGATCGAAAACTTCACCGAGACCCCGGCCGGCAAGGACCCGCTGGGCCTGTCGGTGGCGGGCTTCCTGAAGGCGGTCCGAGGCGATGCCCCGCGTCCAGTCGTCACCGGCGTGGAGGCCGCCGCGGCGCTCGACCTGGCGCTGGCGGTGGAGTGGGCGGCGGGGGCTTAAGCCTTAGTCGTCGAAAGGCAGCTCGTCCTGGTCTGCCGCGGTTTCGCGGCGGGCCTTGGAGACCGGCTTGTAGCTGGGCTCGGGCTCAGGCGGCGCCAGGACCATATCGTCTTCGTCGTCCCCCTCGTCGTCCCAAGGCGGATTGTCGAACATGTCGGGCTCGATCGGAGCCGCGACTGCCGCAGCGGCTGGCGCTGCCCCGGGGCGGGCCATGGGACGTGGCGGCGCAGCGGTGCGCGGAACGTCGTCGAAGGACGAGCGGCGGGGGATCGGCGGCGGGCCTTCGGGCAGGGGAGTCGGCGCGCGGACCTCGTCTTCCTCGTCGTCGAAAGGCTCCGGTTCGACCGCCCGAACCGGCGCGGCGACCACGGTTTCCTTGGCCGGCGCGCGCGGCGGCAGCGGACGGCGGACGATGGCCTCGCAGCGCGCCAGCCAGCGGTTGGCCTCCTGCACCAGCTCGGCCGGCGAGCGGCTTTCGCGGCGCTGGGCGTCGCCTGGGGCCCAAAGCTCCAGCGCGAAATCGGGATGGCGCGGATCGTCGAAGATCAGGCGCAGGGTCACGGTCTCGGCCTGAGGCGAGACGTGATCGATGGCCCGCCGGCCCTCGCCGCGGAACACTCGGCCCAGCACCTGGCCGTCAACCAGAAGCTCGGCGCCCATCAGTTCGTCCAGGCGGTAAACCAGGCACCAGGCGCCGCGATCCCAGGCCACGGCCAAGAGGTTCGTGGAGAACGAGAAGCCCGCGCCGCGGCCGCGACCGCGGGCCAGGATCAGGCCCTCGGGATCGCTCTTCAGCACATGACGAAGCGCCCGGCGGATCCGCCGGTCCTCATCGCCGTACCAGATGGCCAGGCTGCCCAGGAATGTCACCGCCGAGCCGGCGATGGCCACGAACAGCAAAAGACGCGCGAGCTCGCTCATAGTGGAGGGAAGCTAGCGAGAGTCCCGATTCTTCGAAAGCGGGCGGTCAGTCCCGAAAGTGACCGACCACCGGCACGTGGTCGGAGGGCTTTTCCTTGTCGCGCTCGTCGCGGTGGATGACCACGGTCTCCAGCCGGTCGGCGGCCTGGGGCGAGCACAGCAGGTGGTCGATGCGGATGCCGAGGTTCCGGGGCCAGGCGCCGGCCTGGTAGTCCCAGAAGGTGTAGCCGCCCGGCGCGCCGTCGACCTGCATATAGGCGTCGGCGAAACCCAGGTTCTTCAAGGCCCGGAACGCGCCGCGGCTTTCGGGCTGATAGAGGGCGTCGCCCAGCCAGGCCTCGGGATTGGCCACGTCTTCGGCTTCGGGGATGACGTTGTAGTCGCCCAGAATGACCAAGGGCTCCTCGAAGGCCAGCAGGCCTTGGGCGTGGGCGTGCAGGCGACGCATCCAGGCCAGCTTGTAGTCGAACTTCTCGGTGCCCAGTGGATTGCCGTTGGGCAGATAGATGCCGACCACGCGGAACGGGACCGGCGCGCCGATCACCGCCTCGACATAGCGCGACTGCTCGTCGACCTCGTCTTCGTGCAGGAGGGGCAGGCCCTTGCGAACGTCCTCGAGCGGGAACTTCGACAGCAGAGCCACGCCGTTATAGGTCTTCTGGCCATGGACCACGACGTTGTAGCCCAGGCGCTCGAAGGCCTCGGTCGGGAACTTCTCGTCGACGCACTTGATCTCCTGCAGCACGGCGACGTCGGGGGCCTCCGATTCGAACCACGCCAGGACGCCTTCCAGGCGAGCGTTGATCGAATTGACGTTCCAGGTGGCTATACGCATTGACGGCTCCAGAGTGCGGCGGGAGGCTAGGGCGTATGATCAAGGCAAGCAAACGAACGATCGACCGGAAACAGCTGGCCTTGATGGTGCTGGCGACGGGCGCTTGCGTGGGCTTGGCGGTGTTGGGCGGCATCCTGGCGATCTTCACGCCGCTGGTTTTCGATCGCTCCGGCAATCTGATGAACCCGATCGCCTGGCTGGGCTTCGTGTTCGCCGCCTCGTTCTGGGTGGTGTGCCTTCTGGCGCCGCTGGCCGGCTGGATCCTGTGGCGCAAGGGGGATCAACCGCTGGCCTGGGCCGCCATGGCCGCGCCGCTGGCCTGGGGCGCGCTGGCCCTGACCTTCCTGCAGTTCGTCCCCACCTAGCGGCTTGACCCTGTAGTCGCTTCAGGGTGCAGGCTGACCTCGTTCGATGAGGTGAAGGCATGGCCAACTGCTGCGGCGACGATCTCTGCAAGACCGACCAGCCCCCGGCGGGGCGCTGGCGGCTGGCCCTGTGGCTGGCTCTGGCCATCAACGCCGGCATGTTCGCGGTCGAGGGCGCGGCGGGGCTGCTGTCGGGTTCGGCGGCGCTGCAGGCTGACTCGCTCGACTTTCTGGGTGACGCGGCCAACTACGGCATCAGCCTGGGCGTTGCGGGCATGGCGCTGACCTGGCGGGCGCGGGCGGCAATGCTGAAGGGCGCGACCATGCTGCTGTTCGGCGGCTGGGTCGCAGGCATGACCCTGTGGGGCGTCTGGCGCGGCGAGACGCCAGAGGCGCCGGTCATGGGCGTCATTGGCCTCGCGGCGCTGATCGCCAACGCCGTGACGGCGGTGATGCTGTTCAGGTTTCGCAATGGCGACGCCAATATGCGTTCGGTTTGGATCTGCTCGCGCAACGACGCGATCGGCAATGTGGCGGTGATGCTGGCGGCGGCGGGTGTGCTGGGGACCGGCACGCGCTGGCCGGACCTGGCGGTCGCCGCCGTGATGGCCGGCCTGGCCCTGCAAGGCGGCTGGCAGATCGTGCGCCAAGCGCGCGCCGAGCTGAAGACCGCCAAGGCTCCGCCGCCGGTCTTCAAGGTCGAGGCGCGTCGACGGGAACCGGCATGACCCACGCCATCGGAGACCTGTCCCGCGCCACCCAGACCAAGGTCGAGACCATCCGTTACTACGAGCGCATCGGCCTGCTGACCGCGCCGCCGCGCACCGAAGGCAACTATCGGGCCTATGACGACGAGGCGCTGAACCGGCTGTCGTTCATCCGCCGCGCTCGCGACCTGGGCTTTTCACTGGAGCAGGTGCGCGAGCTATTGGCGCTGTCAGACGACAAGACCCAGTCCTGCGCGACCGTCGACGACTTGGCCCGCGCTCGGCTCGAAGATGTCGAGCGCAAGATCGCCGACCTGGAGGCGCTGCGGCGTGAGCTGTCGTCGCTGCTGACCCAGTGCCGCCACGGCGTGGTGTCGGACTGCCGGATTCTCGAAGCGCTTGGGCCTAGATCGAGAAGCTGACGCCGCAGCCGCAGCTGGATTTGGCGTTGGGGTTGCGGACCCGGAACTCGGCGCCGGCCAGTTCGTCGACGAAATCGATCTCCGACCCCTTCAGCAGGGCCAGGGAGACGACGTCGACCAAGGCTACCGCGTCGTCGCGCTCGACCTTCAGGTCGTCGTCCTCGACGGTGTCGACCAGGTCGAAACGGTACTGGAAGCCTGAGCAGCCGCCGCCGTCGACGGCGACGCGCAGCATCAGGCTGCGGCCCTCGTTTTGCGAGATGGCCTTGATCCGCCGTGCGGCGTTTTCGGAAAGCGTTAAGTCTAACTGGGTCATGGCTGTGGAAAAGTCACCTTCAGCCTATATGAGGGTGACGCGCCCCTTAAGGAAGGGGCCAAATCGTCCAAAGCGACCAAAGGCGGTTCATGTCCCAGGCCCCGTACTTCGTCCCCCGCGCGCCCTATGCCGAAGACCCCTCCAAGTCCAAGGGGCGTCGGTTCGTGGAGGATGAGAGCCGCAGCCGCACCCCGTTCGCCCGCGATCGCGACCGTATCATCCATACCTCGGCCTTCCGTCGCTTGAAGGAAAAGACCCAGGTCTTCGTGGCCCACGAGGGCGACAATTTCCGCACCCGCCTGACCCATTCGCTGGAAGTGGCGCAGGTGGCGCGCTCGTTGGCGACCGCCCTGGGTCTGGACAGCGACCTGGCCGAGACCATCGCCCTGGGCCATGACCTGGGCCACCCGCCGTTCGGCCACGCCGGCGAGGACGAGCTGGAAATCCAGATGCGCCCCTATGGCGGCTTCGACCACAACGTCCAGACGTTTCGGGTCGTGACCGAGCTGGAGCACCGCTATCCGGATTTTCTGGGCCTCAACCTGACCTGGGAGACCCTGGAAGGGATCATCAAGCACAACGGCCCGGTGACCAACAAGTTGGGCAAGCCCTCCTGGAAGGCCATCCAGAAGTATGACGACGAGTATCGCCTGGGTCTGGGCACCTGGGCGTCGGCCGAAGCGCAGGTAGCGGCCCTGGCCGACGACATCGCCTACAACAACCACGACGTCGACGACGGCGTCACCGCGGGCCTGTTCACCCTGGACGAGCTGATGGACGTGCCGCTGATCGGTCCGATCCTGGCGGCCGTGAAGAGCGAGCGACCCGACCTTGACGCTCGCCTGACCCACCTCGAAGCCGTACGCCGCATGATCGGCGCCATGGTCGACGACGTGATGGGCGAGACCCTGCAGCGCGCCGCCGCGACCGGCGTCGCCTCGGCCGACGACGTGCGCGGCCTGGACCACGCCCTGGTCGCCTTCTCGCCCGACATGGCCGAGGATCTGGCGCGCTTGCGCGCCTTCCTGCACGAGCGGATGTACCGTCACTGGCGGGTCAATCGCACGCGCAGCCAGGCCCGCCGTATTCTCGGCGAAATGTTCACGCTATTCCTGCGGGAGCCGGAGGTCTTGCCGACCGTCTGGTTCGCCAAGTCGCAGAACCGCGACGAAGCTGGCCGGGCCCGCGTGGTCTGCGACTATATCGCGGGCATGACCGACCGCTTCGCGATAGAAGAGCACCGCAAGCTGTTCCATCTCGACGTCTGGAATTAGGGCCTGACGGCTTCTCCAAAGACTCGGAACGGGGACGCGAGCGGCGGCTCGTCCGCCACCTGAGAGGGGCGGGCGCTTCTGGGACGCGCCGACGTTGGGTAACCTAGGGTCGCGCGCGTCTGATTCGAGCGTCCTCCCGAACAACCGATGCGCCGAGTTTTTGGAGCCTATCTGAGATGTCCGATCCGCACCGCGGGGCCTATACGCCGCCCACCGACGCGCCGCTGTCGTTCGACGCGCGTCAGCCCGTGCGCGGGTCGCGCCCGCTGCCGATGACCCTGATCATCAGCGCCGTGGTGCTGGTCACCCTGGTCGTGGCGGTGGTCATGATCTATCGCGGCGGCATCCGCGGTCCCAACGATGCGCCTCAGGCCGTGGGCTCGGAAGTCGCGCAGATGAAGACCCCGCCGCCGGCCGCCGCCCAGCCGCAGGATCCGGCCGCCGGCCTGCAGATCTACCACAACGAGGAGCCGCAGCCGTCGGCCACCTTCGCCGCGCCGCCCGAGGCGCCGGTCGCCCGTCCGGCCGTTCCCCTGAACACCGCCCCGGTGCAGACCGCCGCCCTGCCGGCCGCCAAGCCCGCCCCGACCGCGACCCAGCCGGCGACGCCGGCTGCTCGCCCGGCTCCGACCATCGAGTCCCTGGCCACCGCCGCCGCCCAGAAGCCCGCGCCGCCTAAGCCTGTCCAGGTCGCCGCCGCGACCCCGGCGCCGGCCGCGCCCAAGCCCGCCGCCGTCTCGACCGGTCCGGCCTCGGTGCAGATCGGCGCGCTGTCCTCGCCGGCTCTGGCTGACCGCGCCTGGAGCGAAGCCACCCGCCTGGCCCCCGGTCTGGCGTCGGGCAAGGGCAAGAAGGTCGAAGCGATCGACCGGAACGGCACCACGCTCTACCGCACCTCGGTGACGGGCTTCGCCAGCCGTGACGCCGCCAAGGCCTTCTGCGACGCGATCTCGGCTTCCGGTAAATCCTGCTTCGTCAAATGAGCTTGCTGATGGGCGCTTCCTCTTCCGCCGCCATTCTCGGCTGCGCCGGGACCACGCTGACGGCCGAGGAGGTCGCCTTCTTCAAGGATGTGAAGCCGTGGGGCTTCATCCTGTTCAAGCGCAACATCGCCGACCCCAACCAAGTGCGGGCGCTGACCGCGGCCCTGCGCGACACGGTCGGGCGTCCCGACGCGCCGATCCTGATCGACCAGGAGGGCGGCCGCGTCGCTCGCCTGCAGGCGCCGCACTGGCGGATCTATCCTCCGGGCCGCGCGTATGGCGAGCTGGTGGCCAACGACCCGCTGGTGGCCCGGGAGATCACCCGCCTGGGCGCACGCCTGATCGCCCACGACCTGACTTCGATGGGCGTCAATGTCGACTGCGTGCCGGTCTTGGACGTGCCTGATCCCAAGGGCCACGAGATCATCGGCGACCGCGCCTATGGCGACACCCCCGAGCAGGTGGCGACCCTGGGCCGCGCGGCGGCCGAGGGCCTGCTGGCCGGCGGCGTGCTGCCGATCATCAAGCACATCCCCGGCCACGGCCGCGCCATGAGCGACAGCCACCTGGAGCTGCCGGTCGTGAAGGCCAAGCTGGCCGAGCTGGACGCCCGCGACTTCGCGCCGTTCCGCGTGCTGTCCGACATGCCGATGGCGATGACCGCCCACGTCGTCTACACGGCCATCGACCGTAGCCGCCCGGCGACGACATCGAAGAAGGCGATCAAGAAAATCATCCGCGAATCCATCGGCTTCGACGGACTTCTGATGAGCGACGACCTGTCGATGAAGGCGCTGACCGGCGACTTCAAGCAGCGCGCCAAGGACAGCCTGTCAGCCGGCTGCGACGTCGTCCTGCACTGCAACGGCGACATGGCCGAGATGAAGGGCGTGATGTCGGGCGTCGGCAAGATGGGCAAGGAGGCGCGTCGTCGGGCTCAGGCCGTCATGGGCCGCCTGGTCAAGGTTCCGGAACCCTTCGATGTGGCCGAGGCCCGCGCCCGCTTCGATGCGGCGTTCGACGGCCGGTACGCTTGAACACGGGCTTCCAGCCCACCTTCGACTTTGCGGCCGCCGATGCGGCGGCCGAAGACGGCGCGGCCCTGGTCATCGACATCGACGGCTATGAAGGCCCGCTGCACGTCCTGCTGGCCCTGGCGCGCAGCCAGAAGGTCGACCTGCTGCAGCTGTCGATCACTCGCCTGGCCGAGCAGTATCTCTCTTTCGTCCAGCAGGCTCGCCGCGTGCGGTTCTCGCTGGCGGCCGACTATCTCGTCATGGCCGCCTGGCTGGCCTATCTGAAATCCCGTCTGCTGCTGCCCAAGCCCGAGCGCGCCAAGGCCGAAGAGCCGCCGGCCGAGGAGATGGCCGCTCAGCTGGCCTTCCGCCTGGCCAAGCTGGACGTCATGCGCAAGGCCGTCGAGGCGCTGAAGGAGCGGCCGATCCTGGCCCGCGACGTCTTCATGCGCGGTGACCCGGAGGCGGTGAAGATCGTCTCCTCGACCCGGCTGGAGGGCGACCTCTACGGCCTGATGAGCGCCTACATCACCCAGCGCAAGAAAGAGCACAGCCGCCACTACGCGCCGCGCCCGCCCACGGCCTACCCGCTGGAAGACGCCCGCGACCGACTGCGCAGCCTGTTGCCCAAGATGGACGACTGGACGGTGCTGGCCACGGTCGCCCCGATCGAGAAGGCGCTGGAGGACGAGGATGGCCCGACGCCGGCCTCCTACCTGGCCTCGACGTTGTCGGCCTCGCTGGAACTGGTGAAGGAAGGCATCCTGGAGGCCCGCCAGATGGGCGCGTTCGAGGACATCTACTTGCGCACCCGGGCTGAGCCGCTGGAAATCACCGAATGACCGCCGTCCTCGACCCGCTCTTCGTCGAACGCTGCATCGAGGCGCTGCTGTTCGCGGCGGCCGAGCCGCTGAGCGACGTCGACCTGGCCAAGCGTCTGCCGGAGGGCGCGGACGTCCGCGCAGCCATAGCCGGCCTGATGGCGCGCTACGAGGGCCGGGGGATCGAACTGGCCTGCGTGGCCGGGCGCTGGCGGTTCCAGACCGCCCACGACCTGTCGTTCCTGATGACGGAGGAGCGCGAAGAGCCGCGCCGCCTGTCCAAGGCCGCCCAGGAAACCCTGGCCATCGTCGCCTATCACCAGCCGGTGACCCGGGCCGAGATAGAGGCCGTGCGCGGTGTTCAGGCCAGTCGCGGCACCTTGGACGTCCTGCTGGAGCTGGGTCTGATCCGGATGCGGGGGCGGCGGCGCACTCCGGGCCGGCCGGTGACGTTCGGGACGACGGATGCGTTCCTGGAGCACTACGGCTTGGCGCATCTCAGCGACCTGCCGGGAATCGCCGAGATGAAGGCGGCGGGCCTGCTGGAAATGAACCTGCCGCCCGGCTTCACCGTGCCCGATCCGCTGGGCCTACGGATCGAGGAAGAGGACGCACTGGACCTGGAAGACGGCGAGGCGCCGGAATTCGCCCAGGACTTCCTGGGCGAGCCTGAGAAAGCCGAGCCCTAGGCCAGGATATCCGCCACCAGCCCCGTCTTGCTCTTGCCGTCGGGATCGCTTTGGACCTGCTCCTTGATCATGTCCTTCAGCTTCTGCTCGATGGCCTTGCGCTTCTCGGGCTCCATCGCCTTCAGCTCTTCCTCGGTGACGCCCAGCTTGGCCAGCATGGCCGCCCGCATCTTCTCTGCGGGGGTCATGGCGGCGTATTTCAGGAACTCGTCCTTCGCCGAGGTCTCACCGATCGGCGACGACGGGCTGGCCGACAGGCCGCTATAGGCGCCGGCATAGGCCGAGGAACCGATGGAGGAGATAGACATGCGCGCACTCGCGAGGTGAGGGTGCGACATCGTGCGCAAGGACCGTGCCGCAGCTCGATCTCAAGCTTTACAGAGTCTTATCGCGCGAACCTGTCAGGCAAGAGGCGAAAAGCGGTCAACTTGGCCGAGCAGAATTTGCCGACTAGCTTGGCTTTAGGGCCTCCGCAGAGGGCTGTGACGTAAATGGCTGATCCGCCACGCTTGGCTCTGCCCCAAGGGCAAGCCTATATTCGGCGAAGAGATTGTAACGACACGCCACAGGGGCTAAAGCGCCGCTGTCGCAAGGAGCACCGTCGTCATGGGTAGCATGAGTTGGATTCACTGGGTGATCGTCATCGCGATCGTCGCCCTGTTGTTCGGTGGCCGCGGCAAGCTGTCGAGCGTCATGGGTGACGCCGCCAAGGGCATCAAGGCGTTCAAGGACGGCCTGAAGGACGACACCAGCACCGAAGTCGCCGACAACAAGTCCAAGGGCGCGCTGCCGCGCACCGAGGCCGAGGCCGAAGAACTCCGCAAGTCGTAAGGCTTTCGATGACGCGCGCGGGGAGGGGTTTCTCGCGCGCGACGATCCATTTATCGCGCGGAACCCTTAAGTCCCGCTGCTCTAAGGCGCGTCCATGCTTCCTGATATCGGCGGCACCGAACTTCTCGTCATCGCCGCCGTGGCCCTGATCGTCGTCGGGCCCAAGGACTTGCCCGTCCTGCTGCGCAAGCTGGGTCAGTTCGTCGGCAAGATGAGAGGCATGGCTTCGGAATTCCGCGCCAGCTTCGACGAGATGGCCCGGCAGTCCGAACTCGAGGAGCTGCGCCGCGAGGTGCAGGCCATGCGCGAGGGCCAGTACGCCAATCCGGTCAAGGAGGCGGCCGACGCCGCCAAGGACGCCCACGTCGATCAGGTGTTCGCCGACATCGACGCCTCGCTGTCCAGCGGCGCGACCCAGATGCATCCCTACGCCGGCGCCGAGATCCACAATCCGGCCCTGACCACCGACAACGCGGTCGCGGAGCCCGTCGAGGCCGCCAAGCCCAAGCGCGCCCCGCGCAAGAAGGCTGTCGCCGAGCCGGCCGCCGCCAAGGCCGTGAAGGCTCCGGCCAAGAAGGCCGCGCCTGCCAAGAAGGCGCCGGCCGCTAAAGCTGTCGCCGCTCCGGCCGCCAAGGCTCCGCGCAAGCGCGCCGCCAAGGCCGGCGACTCCACCGCTTCGGACATCGCCTCGTGAACGACAAGACCATCGGATACGACCACGAGGACGAGATCGAGGCCTCGCGCGCCCCGCTCCTGGAGCACCTCGTCGAGCTGCGCACCCGCCTGATCATCTGCGTCGGCGCGATCGCCGTGGCCTTCGGCGTCTGCTTCGCCTTCGTGAAGCCGATCTTTCTGTTCCTGGTGCGGCCCTTCACCGTGGCCGAGGGCCTTAAGGCCATGCAGGACACGGGCGCCTCGCACGGCCACTTCGACTTGTTTCTGGCCCTGATCGGCATCAAGGCGGTGCCGGCCAGCGCGATGAAGGAGATCACGCTGCAGGCCACCGCGCCGCTGGAGCAGTTCTTCACCAACATCAAGCTGGCGGCGTTCGCCGGCATCGTGGTGGCGTTCCCGATCATCGCCTGGCAGCTGTACCGCTTCGTCGCGCCGGGCCTGTACAAGAAGGAGCGCAACGCGTTCCTGCCGTTCCTGATCGCCTCGCCGGTGCTGTTCCTGCTGGGCGCGGCGCTGGTCTATTACGTCATGCTGCCGTTCGTGCTGTGGTTCTCGCTGAGCCAGCAGATCAATGGCGACGGGGTCAAGGTCGTGCTGCAGACCCGGGTGTCGGAGTACCTGACCCTGGTCACGACCCTGCTGCTGGCCTTCGGCCTCAGCTTCCAGCTGCCGGTGGTGCTGTCGCTGGGCGGTCTGGCCGGCCTGGTGACGTCGAACATGCTGCGCACGGGCCGCCGCTACGCCATCGTCGCGGTCTTCGTGCTGGCGGCGGTCGTCACCCCGCCGGATCCGATCAGCCAGATCACGCTCGCCGTGCCGCTGTGTCTGCTCTACGAGGTGTCGATCTGGTGCGTGTGGCTGATCGAGCGTCGCCGCAAGCGCGAGGAAGACGAGGACGAAGCCGGGACGGACATCGTCGCCGTCTGACACAAAAAGGCCCCCGCGATCGTCTCGCGGGGGCCTTCTTCGTTTCGGAGCAGGGCCGGTTAGGCGGCGTCGCCGACGCGGGCCTGCAGCTGGGCCTTGGCGTTGCGGACCGTGTCGGCGACGCAGGCCTGATAGCTGATCACCGTGGCGCGCTGGCCGGCCTTGCAGACGGTCTGGGCGGCGGTGCGGATCTCGGCATGGAGCTGGTCGCGGGTCTTGCCCTTCACGGCGATGCGGACGACCGAGACGCTGCGCGCGGGCACGCCGCCGGCCTGGCGGGCGCGGTGGATCTGGGCCAGCTGGCGACGGGCGTTCAGGATCGCGCCGTCGACGCAGGCGGTGTCGTACTGGCCGCAGACGGAGTCAGCGGCGGTCTTGATCTCGCTCTGGACCTGGGTAGCGCTCTTGCCGGTGACCGAGACGCGGACTTCCGAGGTGGCGGCGGCAGCGGGGGCGGCGAGGATGGTGGCGGTCGCCAGGGCGGCGATGGCGGCGAGGGTCTTCATGGTCTCGAAATTCCTGGGATGGCCCCCGAACGGAGCCGCTAAAAAGGAAACGCGTACTGGTTAGGGCGCGGCTTTTGCGCGCTGTGGATTAAGTCCGTGTGACAAAGCGCCACTAATTTCCGTTAGTAATTAGGCCGTTCATGCGATTTTGGGTTTGATGTGGGGCAATCTCGTCCTGTTTGTGGCTGGTTTATCGAAAACAACGTTCTCGTTCGGTGTGTTTAGCGCAATGTGCACTGCAGCAAGCGGCCGCTAGTCCGGATCACGAAGCCGTGGAGACGCCGCGCGCCGATCCGGAAAGCTTGGCGCCCCCGCCGACGCGCCTTAGAGAGAGCGTTTCTCCAGACTCTCCGAGCTAGCGTCCGATGCACGACATCAAGGCCATCCGCGACAATCCCGAAGCCTTTGACTTGGTCTGGTCGGCCAAGGGCCGGTCGGGCGCGGCCGCTGAAGCCGTCAAGCTGGACGCCCAGCTGCGCGCAGCTCAGACCGCCCTGCAGGAAGCCCAGGCCAAGCGCAACGAGAGCTCCAAGCTGATCGGACAGGCCAAGGCCAAGAAGGACGAGGCTGAAGCCGCGCGTCTGATGGCCGAGGTCGAGAGCCTGAAGACGATCATGACGACCGCCTCGGAAGAGGAGCACTTGGTCGGCGCCAAGCTGAAGGACCTGCTGTCCAGCCTGCCCAACATCCCGGCTCCGGACGTGCCGCACGGCGAGGACGAGGCGGGCAATGTCGAGGAGCGCCGCTGGGGCGACGCGTCCAAGCTGCCGGCGGGCCGCCTGAACGCGCCCAAGGACCACGTCGACCTGGGCGCGGCCCTGGGCGGCATGGACTTCGAGGCCGCCGCCCGCATGAGCGGCGCGCGCTTTGTGGTCCTCAAGAAAGAGATCGCCCGCCTCGAGCGCGCCATCGGCCAGTTCATGCTGGACCTGCAGACGGTCGAGCACGGCTACATCGAGGTTTCGCCGCCGCTGCTGGTCAAGAGCGATGCGCTTTACGGCACCGGCCAGCTGCCGAAGTTCGCCGAAGATCTGTTCCACACCGAAGACGACCGCTGGCTGATCCCCACCGCCGAGGTCTCGCTGACCAATATCGTGCGCGAGCAGATCACCGCCGAAGAAGAACTGCCGCTGCGCCTGACCGCGCTGACGCCATCGTTCCGCGCCGAGGCCGGTTCGGCCGGCCGCGACACCCGCGGCATGATCCGCCAGCACCAGTTCTACAAGGTCGAGCTGGTCTCGATCACCACGCCCGACCAGTCGGACGCCGAGCATCAGCGCATGGTCGAGTGCGCCGAGGCCGTGCTGAAGAAGCTGGAGCTGCCCTTCCGCACCATGCTGCTGTGCACCGGCGACATGGGCTTTGGCGCCAGGAAGACCTACGACCTGGAAGTCTGGCTGCCGTCGCAGGGCATGTATCGCGAGATCAGCTCCTGCTCGAACTGCGGCGACTTCCAGGCCCGCCGCATGGACGCCCGCTACCGCAAGACCGGCGAGAAGGGCGGCCACTTCGTGCACACCCTGAACGGCTCGGGCTTGGCCGTCGGTCGCACCCTGGTGGCCGTGCTGGAGAATTACCAGGACGAGGCCGGCCGCATCCACATCCCCGCCGCGCTGCAGCCCTATATGGGCGGCGTCACGCACATCGGGGGCGCTGCGTGAGGATCCTCCTCACCAACGACGACGGCATCCACGCTCCGGGCCTGGTCGCCCTGGAGAAGATCGCCCGCACCCTGACCGACGACGTCTGGATCTGCGCGCCGGAGTACGAGCAGTCGGGGGCCAGCCGGGCGCTGACCCTGTCGGACCCGATCCGCGTGCGGAAGCTGGACGACCGCCGCTTCGCCGTCGAGGGCACGCCGACCGACTGCGTGATGATGGCCGTGCAGCAGCTGATCGACGGTCCCGCGCCGGATCTGGTGCTGTCGGGCGTCAATCGCGGCCAGAACATCGCCGAGGACGTCACCCTGTCGGGCACGGTCGCCGGCGCCATCGAGGGCATGGCCCACGGCATTCCGTCGATCGCTCTCTCGCAGGCCATGACCTACTGGCACGACGAGATTGTCGCCCACTGGGAGACGGCCGAGCACTTCGGTCCGGGCATCGTCCAGCGCCTACTGGAGATCGGCTGGGCCAAGGACGTGGTCATGAACGTCAACTTCCCGGCCTTGCCGCCGGAAGAGGTGACGGCGGTCGAAGTGACCCGCCAGGGCTTCCGGGACGGCATGCTGCGCAACATGGAAAAGCGCACCGACCTGCGCGGCCGCGACTACTACTGGATGGGATTCTCGGCCAAGGCCTCCGCGCCCGCCGACGGCACCGATCTGAAGGCCGTCCATGAGGGCCGCATCTCGGTCACGCCGCTGCACATCGACCTGACGCACCATGAGACCGTCCACGCGTTGAAGGGCGTGCTGGGCGGGGCGCCGCCGAAGGTGAAGGCTCAGGACGCATGAGCGGACGCACAAGCAAGGCCGCGGAGAACGCCAAGGCCGACCTGCCGCGCCTGATGCAGGCCCTGCGCGACCAGGGGGTGACCGATCCCCTGGTGCTGAAGGCCATCGAGACCACGCCGCGCGATCTGTTCACGCCGGATCTCTTCAAGGAGCGCTCGTGGGAGGATTCGGCCCTACCGATCGCCTGCGGCCAGACGATCAGCCAGCCCTATATCGTCGGCCTGATGACCCAGGCCCTGACGATCGAGCCGCGCTGCCGGGTGCTGGAGATCGGCACCGGCTCGGGCTACCAGACCACGATCCTCAGCAAGGTCTCGCGCCTGGTCTATACGATCGAGCGCTACCGGACATTGATGAAGGAGGCCGAAGGCCGCTTCAACACGCTGGGCCTGACCAATGTCATCACCAAATTCGGTGACGGCGGCGAAGGTTGGGCCGAGCAAGCGCCGTTTGACCGCATTATGGTCACGGCTGCAGCGGAAGATGATCCCAAGCGGCTGCTTTCGCAGCTGAAACCCAATGGCGTGCTGGTCGCGCCGGTGGGGAAGGGGCCAGTACAGAGCCTTCGCCGTTATGCCGGCGACGGCAAAGGGGGCTTCCGGGTCGAGATCCTTTGCGACGTGCGTTTCGTGCCTTTGCTGGCCGGCGTCGCCAAGGATCAATGAGGGTTGGGGAGGCCTAGGCTTCTCCGGGTGTTAGCGATTGATTTACCCTGACGGAGCCCTCTGACGGTTCCGGCAGGAAAGGAGACGTCATGAGGCAGTTGTGGACGCAAGCGGCGGTGGTCGCCCTGACGGCTGGAACGCTCTCCGCCTGCGCGACCAGCGCACCGCAGTACCCGTCGCGCGAAGGTGAGGCCCCGGCACCGACCCGCACCGCGCCGACGCCGAACTTCCCGATCACTCAGCCGCCGGTCTCGACGGCCCCGAGCGAGCCCAGCGACGCCGGCGCGACCCTGCCGCCGCCGACCCCGCCGGTGCAGAGCCAGCCGATCGCCCCGGTGAATCGCTCGGACCTGCCGCCGCCGCCGGCCGCCCAGACGCCCTACCAGGCGCCTGCGCCGCGTCCTGTTGCGGTCCCGCCGCGCACCGTGGTCACCACCACCGTCACCGGTCCCGTCGTCAACGTCCCCGGCAAACCGCAGGTGCGGACCGTCGAGTCCGGCGACGCCCTGGACGCCATCGCCCGCGGCATGGGCTCGACCCGCGCCGAACTGGTCAAGCTGAACGACCTCAAGGCGCCGTACAGCCTGAAGCTGGGCCAGAAGATCAAGGGCCCGGCCAAGGACGACCAGAAGGCCTATGTCGTCCAGACCGGCGACACCATGTTCTCGATCGCCAAGCGCTTCAGCGTCACCGCCGCGGCCCTGGCCGAGGAAAACGATCTGTCGTCGAACGCGGCGATCAAGAAGGGCCAGAAGCTGATCCTGCCGGACAGCTACAAGGACAAGGGCCCGATCAAGACGACCCAGGTGATCCCGGGCACGCCCGCGCCGGTTCCCAGCACCACCCTGGCCGGCGCCGCGCCCGCGCCGTCGCGTCCGACCTATCAGCCCGAGCCGGCCGCTCCGCAACCGACCACTGTCAGCAGCACGACCACCACGACCAGCGTCACCGGCTCGGTGGTCACCGTCGCCGGTCCGCGCCAGACCTATACGGTCAAGTCGGGCGACACCCTGACCGCCATCGCCAAGCGCTTCGACATGAGCGTCAAGGAGCTGGCCGACGACAACGACCTGGACAGCGCCAAGCCGTTGAAGCTGGGCGCCAAGATCAAGGGCCCGGCGACGTCGGCCAAGGCCTATGTGGTCGGCAGCGGTGATACGCTGGCCAATGTCGGCAAGCGCTTCAGCGTCACCGCCAAGGACCTGGCCGACGAGAACGACATCCGCGTTAACGCTTCGCTGCGCAACGGCCAGCGTCTGCGTCTGCCTGACGGCTACCGCGACAAGGGCCCGATCAAGACCACCACGACGGTGACCCGTCCCGCGCCGACCCCGGCGGCGCCGACCACCACCTACGCCCGCGCCGAGACGCCGGCGCCGGCTCCCGCCCCGACGCCGACGCCTTCCGCGCCGATCCCGTACACGGCCGTGCGCCCCAACGCGCCGGTCGTCGCCCAGCCCGTGACGCCGCCGCCCGCGGCCTCGCGTCCGATCATCGAAAGCAGCGCCGCGCCGACCGAGGCCGAGATCATCGCTTCGGGCAAGGGCCGGTTCGCCTGGCCGGTGCGCGGCGAGATCATCTCCAGCTTCGGTGTGAAGGGCACGGGTCAGCGCAACGACGGCCTGGACATTCGCGCCGCCCAAGGCACGCCGGTCGTGGCCGCCGCTGACGGCGAAGTGGCCTATGCGGGCAATCAGGTTCCGGCCTTCGGCAACCTCGTCCTGGTCAAGCACGCGGACGGCTGGGTGACTGCCTACGCCCATCTGTCCAGCACCGCCGTCAAGATGCGCCAGCAGGTGCGCCAGGGTGAACAACTAGGCGCGGTGGGTCAGACGGGCGGCGCCAGTGAGCCCAAGCTGCACTTCGAGATGCGCTACGCCCCCACCGCCAAGGACAAGGCCAAGCCGGTCGATCCCAGCCTGGTGCTGCCGCGTTAAGCCGCGCGCGATCGCTGAACTTCAGACGGCCCGCTTCGAAAGAGGCGGGCCGTTCTGCTGTCCACAGGAATCCTCATTGCGGGTAACCTTTTGCGCGCCAGGCCCGGCCTAGGGTCATGCCGATATAGCGGGGAGCGGCCATGGCTTGGCGAACTTTGGGTTTGGCGACGGCGCTATCGTTTGGGCTGGTCGCGTGCGGCGACAGCGCCGCCAAGGTCGAGAGCGGTGCGGGGCTTGCGGCCGTCGAGACGCCCGGCGCGCCGCAGGATCGTCCCTTTGCGATCGAAAACAGCGCGGTCATCCCGATCCGCGCCAAGGCCAGCGGCCGCGACTACGAGATCTTCGTCAAGACGCCGCCGGGCTACGACAAGCCGCAGAACGCCGGCCGACGCTATCCGGTGATCTACCTGACCGACGGTCCGTACACCTTCCAGGTGGCGTCGGGGATTTCACGCGTGCCGTTCAGCCAGGGTCTGTTCGACGAGTTCGTCATCGTCGGCCTGTCGTGGGCCAAGGGCGACCCGCCGGCCGACAGCCGCCGGCGCGACCTGACGCCGTGGCGTGACCCTGAGATCAAGGGCGAGACCGGTGGCGGTCCGGCCCACTTCGCGTTCCTGAAGGACGAGGTCATGCCGCTGGTCGAGCGGCGCTATCGGCTCGACCCGGCGCAACGCACCCTGGCGGGCCAGTCCTATGGCGCGATCTTCGGCCTGTGGGTGCTGTTCCACGCGCCCGAGACCTTCCAGAACTACATCCTGACCAGCCCGTCGATCTGGTACGCCGACAGGCAGGCGCTGAAGGACGAGGCCGACTACGCCGCCGCCCACAAGGACCTGAAGGCGACGCTCTACATGGCCACGGGCTCGCGCGAGCACCCCGGCGCTGGCGGCTGTCCCGGCTGTGAGCACGACATGGTCGCCGACCAGGCTCTGCTGGCGACGTCCTTGAAATCCCGCAACTACCCAGGCCTCCGCGTGCGCACCAGCCTGGTCGAGGACGGCTTCCACGAGACCACCTTCCCGGTCGGCCTGATGCGCGGGATGCAGGGGCTGTATCTGAAGGACTAGCTCGGCAGCTTCACGCCCAGCTCACCCGCCAGATCGCGGACGAACTGCCAGGCCACGCGGCCCGATCGGCCGCCGCGTTGGGTCGACCACTGCAGGGCGCGACGGTCCAGGTTCGGGGCTTCAAGCCCGAACTGCTCGGCGTAGCTGTGGATGGCGGCCAGATAGGTGTCCTGGTCCATCGGCGGGAAGCCGATCCACAGGCCAAAGCGGTCGGAGACGCTCATCTCCTCCTCGGCGTTCTCGGCGGCGGCGATGGCGCCCTGGCTCTCGACATGATCGCGCGGCATCAGGTGACGGCGATTCGAGGTGGCCACGAACAGCACGTTCTCGGGCGGGCCCGAGACGCCGCCCTCCAGCGCCGATTTCAGGGCCTTGGCCGCGGCGGCGCCGTCCTCGAACGAGAGGTCGTCGCATAGCACCACGAAGCGTTCCGACCGCGTACGCAGCAGATCGAACAGCGGAGGGAGGGCGGCGACCTCGTCGCGATCGACCTCGACCAGCTTCAGGTCTGGATACTCATTGGCCAGGGTGACGAAGGCGGCCTTGGTCACCGAGCTTTTGCCAGTGCCGCGCACGCCCCACAGCAGCACGTGATTGCAGGGCAGGCTCACGGCGAAACGGCGCAGGTTCTCGACGAAACGGTCCTTCTGGCGATCGATGCCGACCAGCAGGTCCAGCGCCAGCGGATAGTCCGGCGCGGCCACGAAGGCGCCGCTGACCGGCTCGTGCCGGAACAGGCGCGCGCCCGAGAAATCGGGGGCTGCGGGCGGCGGCGGCGCCAGGCGCTCCAGGGCGTCGGCGATACGGGCGAGCAGGGGAGCGGTCGCGTCAGTCATGGCCCGCTCATACCGGGCGCGGTCGCATTGCAAAAGGGGAGGCGAACGCATAGCTTCCGCCGACTTGGCGCGACCCTATCTAACGGCGGCGCGCCGCACGGAATTTCTCGGAGTCCCTATGAACAACCTCAACGCCCAGATCATTCAGCTCGCCCCCATCCTGCTGATGGTCGTGCTGTTCTACTTCATGCTGATCCGTCCTCAGCAGAAGCGCGCCAAAGAGCACCAGAACATGCTGGGCAACCTGAAGCGTAACGACACCGTCGTGCTGTCCAGCGGCATCATCGGCAAGGTCGCCCGCGTCGAGGACAAGGAAGTCGGCGTCGAGATCGCCACCGGCGTCACCGTCAAGGTGGTGAAGGGCATGATCACCGAAGTTCGCGCCAAGGGCGACCCGGCCCCGGCCAACGACGCCAAGAACTAAGCGCTACAGCACAGCTCCCCTGCGAGGCGTCCGTAGCGGCGTCGCCTGAAAAGTCACCGATCCATGCTGACCCTCTCCCGCTGGAAGATCATCGCCGTCACCCTGTCGGTGATCTTCGGCATTCTGTTCTCCCTGCCCAACGTGCTTACTCAAAAGACGTTGGACGCTCTGCCAGGCTGGCTGCCGCACCAGAAGCTGAACCTCGGCCTCGACCTGCAAGGCGGCTCGTACCTGCTTTACGAGGTCGACACCGACGCGCTGCATCGCGAGCGTCTGTCGAACCTGCTGGAGGACACCCGCACCCAGCTGCGCACCGCCACCATCCCGTTCGGCGAACTGGCGCAGCAGGGCGAGGTCATCAGCGTCCGCATCGGTGACGCCTCGCGCTACGACGAGGCGCTGACCGTCCTGCGTCGGAACCTGGGCGCGCCCCTGGCCGGCGCCATCGGCGGCAAGGACGTCACGATCAACGGTCGCGGCGACCAGCGCATCGAGGTGAGCTTCGTTCCTGAAGCCGCCCGCGCCGACGCCGCCAAGGCCGTCGACCAGTCGATCGAGACCATTCGTCGCCGGATCGACAGCCTGGGCACCAAGGAGCCCTCGATCAACCGCCAAGGCACCAACCGGATCATGATCCAGGCGCCCGGCGAGAGCGATCCGCAGAAGCTGCGCGACATCATCGGCAAGACCGCCAAGCTGACCTTCCAGATGGTCGACGAGACGGTGACGGCCGAAGACATCCAGGCTGGCCGCATCCCGCCTGGCTCGGAACTGCTGCAGAGCGAGGACGGCTACGCCCCGGTCTATGTGGTCAAGTCGCGGGCTGTGGTCTCGGGCGAAGAGCTGACCAACGCCTCGCAGAGCTTCGACCAGAACGGCCGTCCGGCCGTCGCCTTCGCCTTCAACGGCTCTGGCGCGCGCAAGTTCGGCGACGTCACCCAGCGCAACCGCGACAAGCGCTTCGCTATCGTGCTGGACAAGAAGGTGATCTCGGCCCCGGTGATCAACGATCCGATCACGGGCGGCAACGGCATCATCACCGGCAACTTCACGGCCCAGAGCGCCAGCGAGCTGGCCCTGCTGCTGCGTTCGGGCGCTCTGCCCGCGCCTCTGAACGTCGAAGACCAGCGCACCGTGACCGCCGAACTCGGCGCCGACGCCGTGCGCGCCGGCTCGATCTCGCTGGCCATCGGCGCCTTGGCGATGTTCGTCTTCGTGATCCTGGCCTACGGCCTGTTCGGGGTGTTCTCGGCCGTCGCCCTGGTGGTCAACGTGCTGCTGATCATCGGCATCATGTCGTTCAGCCAGGCGACCCTGACCTTCCCCGGCATCGCCGGCCTGATCCTGACCCTGGCCGTGGCCGTCGACGCCAACGTTCTGATCTACGAGCGGATGCGCGACGAATCCCACGCCGGGCGAACGCCCATGGCGGCGGCCGACTACGGCTACAAGCTGGCCCTGACCTCGATCCTGGACGCCAACATCACCAGCCTGATCTCGGGCCTGATCATGTTCAGCTTCGGCTCGGGCCCGGTGAAGGGCTTCGCCTGGACCCTGGTGATCGGCGTGTTCACGTCGCTGTTCACCGCCATCTTCATCACCCAAGTGCTCATCGGTTGGTGGTTCAAGACCGCCAAGCCGAAGAAGCTGCCGATCGCATAGGAGATCCGACCATGCGTTGGCCCCTCATTCGCTACATCCCGCGCTCGACCCACTACCAGTTCGTGCGCTGGGCGCCCGTCGCGGCTGTCTTCTCGGCGATCCTGATCGTCGGGGCGATCGCCTCGCTGTTCTTCCACGGCCTGAACCTGGGCATCGACTTCAAGGGCGGCGTCTCGCTGGAAATCGCCATGTCGCGGCCGATCCCCGAGGCTCAGCTGCGCGCGGCGGTGGACAAGATCGGCGTCCATGACGCCCAGGTCCAAGGCTTCGCCAGCCAGCCCAATACGGCGATGGTCAAGTTCCTGCCTGCCGAGGGCGAGGCCGCCTCCGTGGCGTCCAAGCACGTCGAAACCGAACTGGTGAAGCAGTTCCCCGACCTCAAGGTGACCAGCCGTTCGGAAGTTGGCGCCAAGGTCTCGGGCGAGCTGCTGATGGGCGGCTTCAAGGCCCTGGGCATCGCCCTGGCCCTGACCTTGGGCTACATCTGGTTCCGCTTTGGCCTGTCCTACGGTTCGGGCGCGGTCGTGGCCGTGATCCACGACATCGTCCTGGTGCTGGGCGTGCTGTCGATCGCCGGCATCGAGTTCTCGATGACCGAGATCGCGGCCCTGCTGACGGTCATCGGCTATTCGATGAACGAAAAGGTCATCACCTTCGACCGCCTCAAGGAAAACCTGCGCAAGTACAAGACCACGCCGCTGCGCGACATCATCGACCTGTCGGAGAACGAGCGTCTGTCGCGGACGATCATCACCGGCACCACGGCCTTGCTGGCCCTGGGCGGTACGATGCTGTTCGGCGGTCCGGTGCTGTTCCCGCTGGTCTTCACCATGGTCATGGGCATCATCATCGGCACCTATTCGTCGATCTATATCGCCCTGCCGCTGATCCTGGTGTGGGGCGTCAAGCGCAACGACGACGACGCCGCGCCGATCAGCTTCGGTCAGGCCTCGCGTCCCTGATGCGGCAGCCGCCGTCCATCGACGCGTGGGGCGGCGGCGGCTTTCGGGTCGCCGGCGTCTGGCGGCCCGGCTCGCTGCTGGTCATCGACGACCAGCCGCAGGACTGGGCCGCGACGTCGCTCGCCGACCTGACGCCGGAGTCCTTCGCCGAGGTCTTCGCCGCGCGCGGGGCGGTCGAGTTCGTGCTGCTGGGCACGGGCTTGGTCAACGCCCTGCCGCCACGCCCCGTCCGCGACGCCATCAAGGCCGCGGGCCTGGGCCTGGAATTCATGAGCACCGAGGCCGCGGCGCGGACGTACAACGTGCTGGCCAGCGAAGGCCGCAGGCTGGCGGCGGCGCTGATCGCGGTTTAACGGTTCGGGCTGTTTTGCCCGACTCTCCCAACCGGCCTATGCTCCCCCTAAAGACCGTCGAGGGGGAAACCGATGTCCGGACTGCTGTCCAATTTCCGCAACACCATCATCGTCAGCTTCGTGCTGGCCCTGGTCATCGTGCTGGGCTACGGCCACGGCCCCCAGGGGCATGACGCCGTCTACTTCCAGGCCGTCTTCCGCTGGCTGCACGTCTGGTTCGGCATCCTGTGGATCGGGCTGCTGTACTATTTCAACTTCGTGCAGATCCGGGTGATGCCGCAGATCCCGGCCGAGCTGAAGCCGGCGGTCAGCAAGTACATCGCGCCTGAGGCGCTGTTCTGGTTCCGCTGGGCGGCCCTGGCCACCTGGATCATGGGCGTGATCCTGGCCTTCAGCCGTGGATATCTGGCCGAGGCGGCGACCCTGGGCCTGTGGGGCGGTTACACCCCTGGCGTCGACATGGGTTTCACCTTCATCGGCACCGGCATGTGGCTGGCCACCGTGATGTTCCTGAACGTCTGGGGTGTGATCTGGCCGAACCAGAAGCGCGCGCTGGGCATCATCGAGGTGGACGCGGACGCCAAGGCCAAGGCGGCCAGGACAGCCATGCTGTTCAGCCGCATCAACACCCTGCTCAGCATCCCGATGCTGGCGACCATGGCGATGCACCAGACCATCTTCGGCTAAACAGCGCCGCGAAATGCTGTAAGGGGAGGGCCCGTCCCGCTGGGGGCGGGCCTTTCTGTCTTTCGAAGCGCCATGGCCGATACCGAAACCCTCGACGACCTCGTCCGCCGCGTCGATCCGGACCGCTGGCTGGCCAGCCGGTTCATCGGCGACGCGGCTGCGCGGACCGACGTCATTGCGCTCTTCGGCCTGAACTACGAGCTCGCCCGCGTGGCGGGGGGCGTCTCCAACGCCCTGATGGGCGAAATTCGCCTGACCTGGTGGCGCGAGGCCATGGAAGAGATCGCCGCCGGCAAGCCGCCGCGCAAACATCCCAATGTCGAGGCCCTGGCCGCCTCCAAGTTTGACCCCAACGCCCTGGCGGCGCTGTCGGAAGCGCGCTTCACCGATCTGGACGAAGGGCCGCTGAAGGACGAAGCGGCGGTCATGGCCTATGTCGACGGAACGGCCGGCGCGCTGGCGGTGCTGGCCGCGCGGCGGCTGGATCCGAGCGCGGACCCGCACGCGGTCAAGGGCGCGGCGCGAGCCTGGGGACTGTCGGGTCTGTGGCGGCTGAAGCAGGCCGGTCGCTCGCTGCTGCCGACCGACTGGACGCAAGCTGACGTCCAACGTCGGGTCGAGGATCAGCTGAAACTGGCGCGCGCCGAGGTGAAAGGGCTGCCCGTGGTGGCTTTCCCGGCGGTGGCCCCGGCGGCGCTGGCGCGGGCCTATGTCGGTCAGCGCGTGATGGGCGAACTGGAGAAGAAGGCCCGGCTGACGTTGGCGGTGGCGACGGGAAAGCTGTAAGCGCCCCCTCTATCCGACTTCCCCGGCGAAAGCCGGGGCCCAGCTGCAAGAGCGCCCGCGATCCGGAGAGGTTCGCGGGCGTTTCTGCATGCGCTTCATAGCTTTATGATCTGGGCCCGGCTTTCGCCGGGGAGATCGGATTTTGAATGGCAGGGTTCACTTCCCCGGACGCTTGTTCCCCGTCCATTGGTCCAGCCAATCCAGCACTTCCTTGTGCCACTGGACCGAGTTCTGGGCCTTCAGCACCCAGTGGTTCTCGTTGGGGAAGTACAGCAGCTTGCTGGGCACGCCTTTGCGCTGGAGGGCGCTGAACGTCGCCAAGCCCTGTTCGACCGGGATGCGGTAGTCCAGCTGGCCCTGCACCACCAGCTGCGGCTTGACCCACTTGTCGACGTGGTTCGCCGGATTGAAGGTCTCGTAGGTGGTGTTCGGCTGCCACGGCGTGCCGCCATTCTCCCACTCGGTGAACCACAGCTCCTCGGTCGCATAGCCCATGGCGCGCGTGTCGAAGACGCCGTCGTGATTGACCAGGCACTTCCAGGGCTGGTTCCAGTTGCCGGCGATCCAGTTGACCATGTAGCCGCCGTAGGACGCGCCGAGCGCGCAAGCACGGTCGCCATCCAGGAACGCATACTTGGACAGAGCCGCGGCCCAGCCCTTCTGCAGGTCTTCCAGCGGACGGTCGCCCCAGTGCTGGCTGATCGCGTCGGTGAATGCCTGGCCGTAACCGGTCGAGCCGTGGAAATCGACCATCACCACGGCGTAGCCGGCGTTGGCGTAGACCTGCGGGTTCCAGCGATACGACCAGCTGTTGCTGAACGAGCCCTGCGGGCCGCCGTGAATCAGGAAGGCGACCGGATACTTCTTCGAGGCGTCGTAGTTGGCCGGCTTCAGCACGAAGCCGTGGACGGTCTCATCATTCCAGCCCTTGAAGTTGAACTGCTCCGGCTCGCCCCAGGCGACGTCCTTCAGGGCCTCGTTGCTGACGCTGGCGATCTTCACCGGCGGGCCCTTCTTGCCAAGCAGGAACAGCTCGGATGGGCTCTTCAGCGAGTCGGAGGCGTAGACCACGCCCGCGGGCGAGACATCGAAGGCGCTGACATGGCCGTCGCCCGTCAGGGCGGTGACCTTGCCGGTCTGGACGTCGATGGCGAACAGCTTGCCTTGGCCCACGTCCAGCGCCGTGGCGTAAATCGTCTTGCCGTCGGCGCTCCAGGCGATGGAATCGGCCGAACGATCCCAGGTCGGGGCCAGTTCGCGAGCCTTCTGGGCGACCTCGTCATAGATCATGATCCCGAAGCGATCGGCTTCGAAGCCGGGACGCTTCATGGCGCGGAAGGCCGAGAATTTTCCGTCCGGCGAATAGACCGCCGCCGTGTCCCAGGCCTTGTTCTTGCCCGTGTAGTTGGTCGGCTTGGCCGAGCCGTCCAGCGGGACGCCCCACATGTCGTAGTTGGTGGTCCAGGCCTCGTCCTTGCCGGCGACCTTGGCCGAGAAGGTCAGCATCTTGCTGTCCGGGCTGATGGTGAAGTCGTCATCGCCGCCATAGGGCTTGGTCGGCGTATCGCCGTCGAAGCCCTTCATCAGGTCGATCGGCTGGCCGGTCGCCACGCCGTCGGGGCCCAGCGTCCACGCGAACAGGTGGTTCTGGGTTCCGTCGGCCCACGTATCCCAGTGGCGCACGAACAGGCGGTCATAGACGACGCCGGTGGCCTTGGTCGCGGTCTTGGCCGCCAGGCGGGCCTCGGTGCAGGCGAGGTCGGCGCAGTCGGGGAAGACCGCCTGGCCGACCACGATCGTCTTGCCGTCCGGCGCGACGCGGAAGGCCTGCACGTCGAACGGGGCGTTGGTCACCTGGGTGGCGGTCTCGCCCATCACGTCGGTGCGGAACACCTGCTCGGTCCCGCTCGCGCGGCTGGATGAGAAGTAGATGCTCTTGCCGTCGGCGCTCCAGCGGCCGCTGGAGGCGCCGCCGTCGGAGATGGCCAGCCGTCGCGGCGCCATTCTGGCCTTCAGGTCGGCGATCCACAGCGACATGGTCGCCCGGTTGGCCGGATAATCCAGGGTGCGTACGGAATAGAGCACGTAGCGGCCGTCCGGCGACACGCGCGGATCGCTCAGGCGGTCCAGGCTGGCCATGTCCTTTGCGGTGAAGACATGAGCTTTCTCGGGCGGCTTCTGAGGCGCTTGGGCGGAGGCGGCGCTGGCTGCTGCGGCCAGGACGACGACAGAGGCGGCGAGGCGCAAACTCTTGATCATGAAACCGAATTTCCCGGAAACAGTTATCCCTTTGGCGGCGGAGCGTAGTCCTGCTTCCGCCCTCCCGCTAGGGGAGCCGGGCAAGAGATTCCCGACCGCGGATCGTCGAGCGGCGTTCCGTTTCCGCGCGTACGTTTGCGTGACAAAAGCGTAATGAAGTCAGCTTCTTAGCGCGTAACAATCCGAAACAGACTTTGCTTTGCCGCGTCGCAGCATCACGCCTAGTGCTAGGTCGGGGCGAAAGGGCGACCGTAGAGTCGTCCATCGAACGATAAGGGTTTCTTGTGTCGGCTTCGGGTTATTTTCAGCACACGGTCGCAGGGCCGGTGATCTTTGCGGGGATCGGCCTGCACACGGGTGCGCACGTGCGCGTCTCCGTGCGCCCGTCGGCGCCCGATGCAGGGATCGTCTTTGTGCGGACCGATGTGCATGACCGTGACAATCGTGTCCCCGTCACGCCTGAGTCGGTCTGCCAGACCCAACTGGGCACCGTGATCTGCAACGGCGACGACGTTCGCGTCTCGACCATCGAGCACTTGATGGCGGCCCTGGCGGCCCTGTCGATCGACAACTGCATCGTCGAACTAGACGGCCCCGAAGTGCCGATCATGGACGGCTCGTCCGAGCCCTTCGTCCAGATCCTGGACCGCGCCGGCCGCCGCAAGCAGGAAGCCGTCCGCCAGTACATCGAGATCCTGGCCCCGATCACGGTCGAGGAGGGCGACAAGCGCGCCAGCCTGCTGCCATCGGACCGGTTCGAAGTCGCCTTCGAAATCGCCTTCGGCTCCAAGGCCATCGGCCGTCAGATCGTGGATCTGGCGATCGACGAAGAATCGTTCCGCGCCGAGCTCTCGGATTGCCGCACCTTCGGCTTCGTCCGCGACGTCGAGGCTCTGCGCGCCATCGGTCTGGCCCGCGGCGGCTCGATGGAAAACGCCGTGGTCATCGACGGCGACCGCGTGCTGAACCCCGAAGGCCTGCGTCGTCCGGACGAGTTCGTGCGCCACAAGGCGCTGGACGCCATCGGCGACCTTTACGTGCTGGGCAAGCCCATCCTGGGCCGGTTTGAGGGCGTCCTGGCCGGTCACGGCCTCAATAACGCCGTGGTTCGGGCGCTTCTGGCGCAACCGCGCGCCTGGCGCCTTCGCGCCCTCGCGTCGGAACTAGCCGAAGCGGTTTGATCCTAAGCGTTCGAGAGTCGGGGCTCGGCGTTCGCATTTGCGCCTTTCACGGCGTGGTGTAGAAGCCTTCCACGGCGCAGGGGCGCGCGTTTGCTTCGAAGGTGAGACTCGGTGCTTCGTAAATTCTCGGGACGTTCGGCCGTCACCATCGCCGTCATGGTCGCCGCCGTGTCGGTGGCCGGCTGCGTCGGCAAGTCCAAGAAGCCGACCCTCGCCTATGAAGAGCGCCCCGTCGAACTGCTGTACTCCACCGGCGCCGATCGCCTGGACCGCGGCAACTGGAACGAGGCCGTCGACTATTTCCGCGAAGTCGAGCGCCAGCACCCCTATTCGGAATGGTCGCGCCGCTCGATTCTGATGACCGGCTACGCCCACTACCAGGGCAACCAGTACAATGAGGCCATCGGCGACGCCGATCGCTTCATCTCGCTGTACCCGGGCAATCCGTCGGCCCAGTACGCCTACTATCTGAAGGCCATCTGCTATTTCGAGCAGATCGTCGACGTGAACCGCGACCAGGCCGCGACCGAGCAGGCCCTGGCCTCGCTGCGTGACGTCGTCCAGCGCTATCCGAACACCGAATACGCCACGGACGCTCGTCTGAAGATCGACATGGTCAACGACCAGCTGGCCGGCAAGGAAATGGCCATCGGCCGCTGGTACCTGAAGAGTGGCAACACCCTGGCTGCGATCGGTCGCTTCAAGACCGTGCTGGACCGTCACCAGACCACCTCGCACACGCCTGAAGCCCTCTACCGTCTGGTCGAGGCCTACATGACCCTCGGCCTGCTGGACGAGGCCAAGCGCAACGGCGCGGTTCTGGGCTACAACTTCCCGGGTGATCGCTGGTACGTCGACGCCTACAAGCTGCTGAACGACGCGGGCCTGCGCCCGGCCGTCGAGCCGCTGAAGGCGGGCGCCAAGCGCAACGCGCTGGAACGCGTCCTGACCCGCGACAAGGACGCCACCCTGGCGCCTCCCGGCGAACGCAAGGCCAAGAAGGGCCTGATGGGCGTTCTAGGCATGTAGTTTTGGCGATGGAGCGAGTTTGTACTCGCTCCGTTCTCAAAGCCTCTTTGAAAAACTCTGATTCCCGGCGATCTTGCGAACCATGCTGATCGGCCTATCCATCCGTGACGTCGTGCTCATCGAGAGCCTGGACCTGGCCATCGGCGAGGGCCTGACCGCGCTCACCGGCGAAACCGGGGCGGGCAAGTCGATCATTCTCGACGCCCTGGGCCTGGCGACCGGTGCGCGCGCCGACGCGGGTCTCGTCCGTCGCGGCGCGGCGGGTCACGCCTCGGCCACGGCGATGTTCGCCCTGCCGGCCGACCACCCCGCCTTTGCCTATCTCGACGACAAGGGCCTGGCCTACGCTCGCGACGAGGATCTTGTCCTGCGCCGCCAGCTGTCGCCCGACGGCCGCTCCAGGGCCTTTGTCAACGACCAGGCCACCAGCGTCGGCGTGCTGAAGGATCTGGGCGCGCTGCTGCTGGAGGTCCATGGCCAGCACGAGACCGTCGGCTTGCTGGACCCCAAGACCCATCGCAATCTGCTGGACGCCTTCGGCGGCGTCAGCGTCGGGGCCGTCGCCTCTGCCTGGAGCGCCTGGCGCGCGGCGCGCGAGAAGGCGGAGGGCCTGCGCGACCTGGCCAGCCGCGCCGCCGCAGAGACCGAAGAGCTCACCTTGCGCCTGTCGGAGCTGGACCGCCTCGACCCCCGCGAGGGCGAGGAGGAGAGTCTGGCCGAAGAGCGGGCGCTGCTGAGCTCGGCCGAAAAGGTCATCACCGACGTCGCCTCGGCTCAGGACGCTCTGGGCGGAGAGTTCTCCGGCAAGCTTGCCCAGGCCTATCGCGCCTTGGAGCGGGCCCGCGATCGCGCCATCCAGGCCGGCGCGCCCAGTGACGGTGCGGCCATGGTCCGGCTGCAGGCCGCCTGCGACGCCGTCGACCGCGCCCTGGTCGAGGCCCAGGAAGCCAGCGCCGCCATCGACGCGGTGGCCGAGAGCTTCGAATTCGAACCCGATCGCCTCGAGAAGACCGAGGAGCGCCTGTTCGCCCTGCGCGGCATGGCCCGCAAGCTGAACGTGCTGGTCGAGGACCTGCCGGCCAAGCGTGCCGAGTTCGCGGCCAGCCTGCAGGCCATCGAGACTTCCGAGGAAGCCTTGAAGGCCGCCGACACCGAAGCCGCCGAAGCTCGCGAGACCTATCTCTACGCCGCCGAGGCTCTGTCGGCCGAACGCCGCGCGGCCGGCGACGCCCTGGCCGGCGCCGTCGAGGCCGAGCTGGCGCCTTTGAAGCTGGAGAAGGCCAAGTTCCGCGTCGCCGTGGAGCCGGTGGCCGAGGATCGCGCCGGCCCGACGGGGCTGGACCGCATCGCCTTCGAGATCGCCACCAATCCCGGCGCCCCGTTCGGCCCGATGGAGGCCATCGCCTCGGGCGGTGAGCTGGCGCGCTTCGCTCTGGCCCTGAAGGCTGCCCTGGCCGGACGCGGCGGCGGCCCGCAGCCGCTGATGATCTTCGACGAGGTCGATCAGGGCGTCGGCGGGGCTGTGGCTGACGCCGTGGGTCTGCGCCTGAAGCGGCTGGCCGCTAACGCCCAGGTTCTGGTCGTCACCCATTCGGCCCAGGTCGCCGCGCGCGGCGACGCGCACTGGCGCATCGCCAAGTCTGGCGACGACGCGGCGATCCGCACCCGTGTCGAGCCGCTCTCGCCGGCCGAGCGCGAGGAGGAGATCGCTCGCATGCTATCGGGGGCCGAGGTCACCGAGGCGGCTAGGGCCGCCGCTCGGGCGCTGATGGCCTAGAGCCCTTTCCGATCTGATCGAAACGATCAGTCGGACAAAAAGGGCTCTGAAATCAAAAACTTGGAGAATTTTGCTGATCCATTCGGATCGGAAAATGCTCTAGGCGCCGACCGGCGTCGCGCGGATCGCCACCGGATTGGCGGTCTGCCGGGCCTTGATCCACCGCTGCAGGGGCGCATCGACGAAGCGTTCGAAAAGCCAGGCGGCGACGATCGCCGCCGGAATGGCCATCGCCCACAGGATCCAGCTGGCGGCGGCGGGCAGGGCGATCTTCTGTTCCAGCAGGCGCGCCAGGCCGAACCAGACCGCGGCGGTCAGCGAATTGGTCAGGAACAGCGAGAACGATAGCTTTCCGGCGACGCCGGCCCAGCGCCAGGCCTTGGGCTTGGACGCTCCGGCCGCGTAGATCAGGAAGCCCAGCAACGCCAGACTGAAGTGGTCGAAGTTCCCCAGCGCCTGGATGCCGATCACGATGGCCAGGGTCGCCACGGCGAGCGGCGCCGCTTGGCGGCGGGCCAGCGTCGTGACGGGCAGGCGGGCGATCAGCAGGCCGATCATGAACAGCGGCACGCCGCGGATCAGGCCGTAGCGCAGCGGCAGCTGGTAGCTGTGCACGCCGAATACCTCCAGCGCGGCGAAGTCGATGGCGACCCAGGCGCAGACGCCCATGGCCAGCAGCTGCAGCGGGCGTTGGCTGGCGGCGACCTTGCGCCAAACCATCGGGAACAGGGCGTAGGCGACGATCAGCGCCGACAGGGTCCAGGTCGGCACGTTCCATCCAGATGTCCCCGGCACGAACCAGGCCTGGACCAGGAAAATCTGCGGCAGGAGCTGGTCCCAGGCGAACCACTGCGGGTTCTGCGGGGCCAGGCCGATGGCGCTGGTCGTGACGAAGAAGGCGACGAACAGCGCCAGCATGACCAGGTGCGCCGGCCAGATGCGCATTACCCGGCGTTTCAGGAAGGTGAGGGCGCCGACGTCTGCGCCTTGCATGCGCGGGCCATAGGCGCGCGCCAGGACGTAGCCCGACAGCATCAGGAAGAAATCGGTGGCCAGATAGCCGCGCCCGAAGGCCGGCGAGATCGTGAACAGCGACACCGGAGCGCGCTCAGCCACATGGTAGAGCACGATAAACAGCGCCGCCAGGAAGCGCAGCGCGTCCAGCGGCCCGTCGCGAGACAGGATGGGCAGGGCGGCGGGACCTGTGCTGGACTTGAACATGGCGGGCTCCTTCCTGCGTCATATCGCAAGGTGGGCGCCAGATTTGCTAACGTGCGGAGACTTCCCGTCTTCCCGGATTCGCCCTGTGTCCCAACTTCCCGTCGCCGACCTCACCGAATCCCAGGCCGTCGAGGAACTGGAGCTTCTGGCCGATACCCTGGCGGCGCACGACATCGCCTATCACCAGCAGGACGCGCCGACGATCGACGACGCCGAGTACGACGCCCTCAAGCGCCGTAACCTGGACATCGAGACCCGGTTTCCGCACCTGGTGCGCGACAACTCCCCGTCGCTGCGCGTGGGCGCGGCGCGGGCCGAGCAGTTCTCGCCGGTCGAGCACGGTGCGCCGATGCTCAGCCTGGACAACGCCTTTTCCAACGACGAGGCGACCGAGTTCGACGCCCGCATCCGGCGGTTTCTCCGGCTTTCGCCGTCAGACACCGTCGCCTATACGGCCGAGCCGAAGATCGACGGCCTGTCGGCTTCGTTGCGCTACGAGAAGGGCGTGCTGGTTCAGGGCGCGACGCGCGGCGACGGCCGAGTGGGCGAAGACGTCACTGCCAATCTGCGCACCATCAAGGACATCCCCCAGCGCCTGAAGGGGGCGGGTTGGCCGGACGTGATCGAGGTGCGTGGCGAGGTCTATGTCGAGCTGGAGGCCTTCGCCGCCTTCAACAAGGCCGCCGAGGAAGCCAGCCAGCGCACCTACGCAAACCCGCGCAACTTCGCCGCCGGCTCGCTGCGTCAGATCGACCCGAAGGTCAGCGCCCAGCGGCCGCTGCGGTTCTTCGGCTATGCCTGGGGGCTGGCGTCGGAGCCCTTTGCCGACAGCCAGTGGGGCGCGCTGGAAAAGCTGGCCGAATGGGGCTTCGTGACCACGGCCCCGCCGGCCCGCCGCGTCGAGAACGCGCAGGGGCTGTTGGATGTCTATGCGGCGTTCGAGACCCTGCGTCCGATGCTGGGCTTCGACATCGACGGCGTGGTCTACAAGGTCGACGATCTGGAACAGCAGCGTCGCCTGGGCTTCGTCTCGCGCTCGCCGCGTTGGGCCATCGCCCGCAAGTTCCCCGCCCAGCGGGCCCGCACCCTCCTGGAAGCCATCGATATCCAGGTCGGCCGGACTGGCGCCCACACGCCGGTCGCGCGGTTGAAGCCGGTCACCGTCGGCGGCGTCTCGGTGACCAACGCCACCCTGCACAACGGCGACGAGATCGCCCGCCTAGACGTCCGGATCGGCGACACTGTCGTCCTGCAGCGTGCCGGCGACGTGATCCCACAAATCGTCGAGGTCGATATCGCCGCGCGTCCCGACCCGGCGCCTGCGCCTTACGAATTCCCCCATGTCTGCGAATGCCCGCTGAAGACGGCCCTGGCGCGCGAGGTCAACGCCTCAGGCCAGGAGTCGGTCGTGCGCCGCTGCACCGGCGAGTTCGCCTGTCCGTTCCAGCGGGTCGAACACCTGCGCCACTTCGTGTCCCGTCGCGCCTTCGACATCGAGGGCCTGGGCGAGAAGCAGCTGCAGGCCTTCTTCGACGAGGGCTGGATTACCGAACCGGCCGATATCTTCAAGCTGGCCAAGGACGAGGAAAAGCTGGCGGCCCTGCGCGAGCGCGACGGCTATGGCGAAACCTCGATCGCCAACCTGGTCAAGGGCATCAACGACAAGCGCAGGATCGGCCTGGACCGCATGATCTACGGCCTGGGCGCACGCGACATCGGCGAGACGACCTCGACGGTGCTGGCCCGCAACTTCGACCGCTTCGAGGATCTGCAAGCCGCCGCCGAGGCCGCCGCCAAAGGCCTGCCGGGCGAGACCTATCTGGAGCTCTCCACCGCCCAGGGCGTGGGGCCCAAGGCCCTGGACCTCTTGGTCGAGGCGGGGAGGGGGGGGCTGATCGCCGATCCCTGGCCGGAAGCGCAGGACCTGGAGATCAAGATCGGCCACGCGGTCCCGAAGCTGACCAAGCCAGCCCGCGCAGCGCTAGCCCAACGCTATGGAACCTGGGACGCCTTCGCGGAGGGCTTGGCCGCCGCCGCCTCTGGCGCGCCGGGCGACGACTACCTGCACCTGGCCGCCGTTGATGGCGTGGGTCCTGTGGCCGCTCAGTCCCTGGCCCGGTTCTTCGCCGAAGAGCACAATCGCCAGAAGGTCGCCAACCTCGTCGCCGAGCTGGATATCCAACCGGTCGCCAAGCCCAAGACTGACACCGCCGTGGCCGGCAAGACCATCGTCTTCACCGGTTCGCTGGAGAAGATGACGCGCGACGAGGCCAAGGCGCAGGCCGAGGGCCTGGGCGCCAAGGTCGCCTCGTCGGTGTCCAAGAAGACCGACCTGGTCGTCGCCGGCCCCGGCGCGGGCTCCAAGCTGAAGACGGCCACCGAGCTGGGCATCCAGGTCATGACCGAGGACGAGTGGCTGGAGATGGTCGCCAAATGAAGGTCATCGCCCTCGATTTCGAGACCGCCAACGAGCAGCGGTCCAGCCCGTGCTCCATCGGTCTGGCCTGGATCGAGGACGGGGAGGTGGCGCGGATCGAGCACCACTGGATCCGCCCGCCCGGCAACCGCTTCGCGCGGTTCAACATCGGCTTCCACGGCATCACGCCCCAGCATGTCGAGGACGCCGACGAGTGGCCAGACGTGCTGGAGCGCCTGCGGCCCGAGCTGGAGGGGGCGCTGGTGCTGGCCCACAACGCCTCGTTCGACATCAGCGTCATCCGCCGGACCTGCGAACACTACGGCGTGGCGCCGCCCAGCTTCGACTATCTGTGCACGGTGCAGGTGGCGCGCGGCGTCTGGCCCGACCTGCCGTCGCACAAGCTGAACGTGGTCTGCGGCCATCTGGACGTTGACTTCAAGCACCACGACGCGGCCGGCGACGCCTATGCCTGCGGGCGCGTGGCGCTGGCGGCGACGTCGCTGAACAGCCTCTCGCATGTCCGGGACCTGCCCGGCAGTCTGGGCATGACGGTGGGGCGGCTCCAGCCTGACGGATACACGCCGCCGCGCCGGGCCCGCGTCTTCTGAATCTCGGCCTCGTTTTCGCCGTGGCCCTTGTCCCAGATGGCGGGATGACGCAACGAATGGGCTTAAACGCGCATTCGAATGCGTGAGACCGACTAGGGAGTTACCGAATGATCCGCACCGCCATGATCGCCGCCGCCTTGAGCGTGCTGGCCGTTCCCGCCTTCGCTGCCGACGTCACCGGCCTGTGGGCCACGCCCAGCAACGGCGGCCAGGTCGAGATCGCCCGCTGCGGCAACAGCCTGTGCGGCAAGCTGGTGACCTCCACCCCGATCAAGGCCGACCCGGCCCGCAAGGACGTCAAGAACAAGGACGAGGCCCAGCGGGGCCGTCCGCTGAAGAACCTGCAGATGCTGTACGACTTCACCGGCGGCCCGACCAAGTGGACCGGCGGCAAGGTCTACAACCCCGAGGACGGCGGCACCTATTCGGGCACGATCGAGCTGGTCAGCGATAATGAGCTGAAGCTCAAGGGCTGCATCGTCGCGCCGCTGTGCAAGACGCAGAAGTGGACGCGTTTGAAGTAGTTCGGACCACTTGCCCCCTCCGCGCTTCGCGCTCCTCCCCCGAAGGGGGAAGACGGATCTGTCTGCCCCCATCGGGGGCGGAAGACCGCGAAGCGGTCAGGTGGGGGCAAGTAACGCCTAAAGCGCCGCGCAAACCTCTTCCAGCCACGCCCGGACGTCAGCCTCGACCCGCGGCCCGATCTCCTGCAGCACCCGGGCGTGATAGGCGTCGAACTGCGCGACCTCCTCGGCCGTCAGCAGCGCCTTGTCCACCAGCCGCCGATCGATCGGCGCCAGGGTCAGCGCCTCGAACCGGTGCATCGGCCGGTCGCCGCCGGCCACCGGCTCGGCCGGCATGACGACCTCCAGGTTCTCGATGCGGATGCCGTACTCGCCGTCCTTGTAGTAGCCGGGCTCGTTCGAGACGATCATGCCGGGCTGCAGGGCGATGACGTTCGGGGCCTTGGAGATCCGCTGCGGGCCCTCGTGAACGCCCAGATAGACGCCGACGCCATGGCCAGTGCCGTGATCGTAGTCCAGGCCGTGCGCCCACAGCGCCATCCGCGCCAGGGCGTCGATGGCCGAGCCGGTGGTGCCGGCCGGGAAGCGCAGGCGGGCGATGGCCAGGTGGCCCTTCAGCACCAGGGTGTTGCGGTTGACCATCTCGGGCGAAGGCTCGCCGATCGCCACCGTGCGGGTGACGTCGGTAGTGCCGTCCAGATACTGACCGCCGCTGTCGACCAGCAGCAGCGAGCCTAGAGCGGCGCGCTCGTTGGAACGCTCGGTCGGGCGATAGTGGGGCAGGGCGCCATGGCCATTGGCTGCGCCGATGGTGTCGAAGCTGAGATCCTTCAGCACGCCGGTCGCCTCGCGGAAGCTCTCCAGCTTGGCGACGGCTTCCTTCTCGTCGGGCGGATTGACCTGGCCCTCGGTGGCCAGCCAGTGCAGGAACCGGGTCAGGGCCGCGCCGTCGCGCTTATGGGCCTCGCGCGTGCCGTCCAGCTCGATGTCGTTCTTGCAGGCGCGCGGCAGGGTGCAGGGATCCATGGCCCGCACGACCTTGGCGCCGGCCGCGGCCAACATGTCGAAATACCAGGCCGAGGACTGGGTCGGATCGACCAACACCGCCTTGCCCGACAGCTCGCCCAGCGCCTCGGCCAGCTTGTCCGGCGTTTCCAGCGAGACCTGGTTGCCCAGCCAGGCGGGCAGGGCTTCCGAGACCTTGGCTGGCTCGACGAACAGACGGGCCGTGCCGTCGGCGTTGAGGATGGCCTGGGCCAGCGGCAGGGGCGAGCGGATGACGTCGCCGCCGCGCACGTTGAACAGCCAGGCGATCGACGACGGGGCGGTGATCACCGTGGCGTCGGCCCCCAGGGCCGAGACCACGTCACCGACGCGGGCGCGCTTTGAGCTGGACTCCTCGCCGGCATATTCGACGAAGTGCGGCACGACCGGGGCCATGGGCTGGGCGGGACGGGCTTCGCCCCAGGCCTCGTCCACGGGATTGGCGGCGACGGGCTTGAGCACCGCGCCCGCGCGGGCGGCGGCGGCCTTCAGGCCCTCCAGAGCGGCGGGGCTGTGCAGGCGGGCGTCGTAGCCGATGACGGCGCCGCGCTCGGCGGTCTCGAGGTAGGCCGGCACGCCGCCTTCGACGAGGTCGCGGATCTCGAACACGCCCTGGTCGACCTGCTCGCGGACCTGCAGGGTGTAGCGGCCGTCGACGAATACGGCGGCGCGGTCCTTCAGGATCACGCCCGCGCCGGCCGAGCCGGTGAAGCCGCTGGCCCAGGCCAGGCGGTCGTTGGCGGCGGGCAGATATTCGTTCTGGTGCTCGTCCTCGTGCGGTACGAGGAAGCCGTCCAGCCCCTGCGCGGCCATGGCGGCGCGGATCAGCGGAACGTGCTTGGGCCCGAAGGACGGGTCGGTGGATTCGTCGAAGGTCTGGCGCATGGCTACCGATTTAGGCCGCCATGCGCCGACTGAAAAGTCCTACGGCCGTTGCAGGACCAGCGTCGCCCACGCGTCGCGGTGGATGCGGGTTACGACCTTGAAGCCGCGCGACAGGTAGGCGGCCTTGACCATGCGTTCCTGGGTGCGCAGCAGGCCCGACAGGATGACCGTGCCGCCCGGGACCAGGGCGCGCTTGATGTCCTGGGCCAGGCTGATCAGCGGGCGGGCCAGGATGTTGGCGAACACCAGGTCGTAGGGCGCGTTCTCGGCGACCAGCTTGTTGGACAGGCCCGAGGCGTGGACGAAGCGGGCGTTGGCCTTGTTGACCTGAGCGTTCTCCTTGGAGATCCGCACGCTGGGCTTGTCGATGTCGGTGCCGACGGCCAGCTTCGAACCGGTGCGAGCGGCGGCGATGGCCAGAAGGCCGGTGCCGGCGCCGACGTCCAGAACCTTGTTGAACTTGCGGGCCTTGATCAGGCGGTCATAGGCCTGCAGGCAGCCGACGGTGGTGCCGTGGTGGCCGGTCCCGAAGGCCGCGCCGGCTTCGATGCGCAGGTTGACGGTGCTGGCCGGCAGGCGGCCGCGGTCATGCATGCCGTAGACGAAGAAACGGCCGGCGCGCACGGGCGGCAGGCCCGACAGCGCCATGGCTAGCCAGTCGGCGTCGGCGAGGGTGTCGCGATTGACCTTCAGGTCGTACTCGCCCAGCAGCGCCATCAGGCTGGCGTCTTCCTCGTCGGTCGTCGGGAAGGCGTCGATGCGCCAGATGCCCTTGTCCTCGTCCTCTTCCAGGATCGAGTAGGTCGCGCCTTCGAGGCCGGGATGGTTGTCGATGGCGTCGGCGGCGGTCTCGGCCTCGACGCGCGAGCCGCGGGCGACGATCTGTTGGGGCGTATAGTCGGTCATGCCGCTCCGTTAGCGGCAAAGTCGCAGAAAAGCGAGCCTTCAGCGCGTGGTCATGCCGGTGGCGGCGGCGTCGGCCATCTCCATCGTGGCGGGCTGCGGGGAGCGATCCTCGGGCAGGGAAACATCCAGGATGTCGCCACGTTGTGAGGCCCAACGCGGGGCGGCGTCAACCTGAGGGGGCGGCGTGGCCGGGCCGTGGGCAGCGGGGACGTAGGGCGGGATCTCAGGCTCAGGCGGCAGCGGATATTCGGCGAACTCCACCGGCGGAGGAGGCTGCTGGCTCTTCACGAAGTCCTGGCCGATGACGTAGTCGGGGATCTTGCCGGTCGGCCAGGAGGTCGGCTCGGCAGTGTTCTCGTAGGACGCCATCACCGGCGCCATGTCGGGCGTCGGGCCAGTGGTCTGGGGGCCGGTCTGCATGGCCAGCCCCGCCAGCGCACCGACGAAGGCGCAGGCCGGGGCGCCGTAGGCCACGGGACGGGTGAGGGCGAAAGCCTTCAGGCTGGCGAGGATGTTTTCGATCCGCTGGTCCATATCGGCATAGCGCACGAAGGGGCGGTTTGGTTCTGCGCTCAGGTTGCGAGGCGGTGCGTCCTTCGAGGCCCACTGCGCGGGCGCCTCAGGATGAGGAGCTTTGTACTGAATTCCTCATCCTGAGGTGCGAGCCGTAGGCGAGCCTCGAAGGACGCACAGCCTCAAGCCTTCTCCACGAAGCTATCGATGACCTTCTTCTCGCCCGCCTTGTCGAAAGCCACGGTCAGCTTGTTGCCTTCGATACTGGCGACCTGGCCGTAACCGAACTTGACGTGGAAGACGCGATCGCCGCGTGAATAGGCGCTGTTGGTCGGGGCTGAGACCGCCACCAAGCGACCTTCGCCCTCGATCGGCGCCGAGCGGGCCGCCGAGCCGCTGCGTACGCCGCGCCAGGCGCTGCCCTTGTCGGCGACGCCGGCCGTGCGTTCCTGCGCTCGCTTCCAGCCTGGGCTGTCGTAGCTGCCGCCCTGGAAGGTCGAGCCGCCGGTGTCGTCCCAGCGCGAGGCCGCCGTCGACTGCATGCCGGGACCACCGCCGTAGTAGCCGGTCTCCGAGCCCGCATCGACGTGGGCCAAGGGGAGTTCGTCGACGAAGCGGCTGGGCAACTGGCTGGTCCAGCGACCATAGACCTGACGGTTGGCCACGAAGCTGATCCGGGCTTCTTCGCGGGCGCGGGTAATGCCGACATAGGCCAGCCGGCGCTCTTCCTCGAGGCCCTTCTCGCCCTTGTCGTCCATGCTGCGCTGGCTGGGGAACACGCCTTCTTCCCAGCCTGGCAGGAAGACCAGCGGGAACTCCAGGCCCTTGGCCGAGTGCAGGGTCATGATCCAGACGGCGTCGCCGGTGGCCTCGCGGTCCAGGTCCATGACCAGCGAGACGTGCTCCAGGTAGGCCTCCAGCGTCTCGAAGGCGGCCATCGACTGGACCAGTTCCTTCAGGTTCTCCAGGCGGGTCTGGCTGGTCGGACCCTTGTCCAGGCGCAGGGCGTCGGTATAGCCGCTCTCCTCCAGCACCGTCTCGAGGAGACGCTGGTGGTGGATGTTGCCAATCATCGAGCGCCAGCGGTCCAGGTCGCGAATGAAGTTCGACAGCGCCGTGCGGGTGCGGGCCGGCAGTTCGTCGCTGGCGATGATCTGGCGGGCGGCCTCGACGGTCGAGATCCCGCCCAGCCGCGCGATCTGCAGCAGCTTCTGCACCGAGGTGTCGCCGATGCCGCGCTTGGGGGTGTTGACGATGCGCTCGAACGCCAGGTCGTCGTCCGGCGACTGGATCAGGCGCAGATAGGCGTGGGCGTCGCGGATCTCGGCCCGTTCGAAGAAGCGCGGGCCGCCGACCACCTTGTAGGGGATCTGCAGCAGCACGAACCGCTCTTCGAAGGCCCGCATCTGGAACGAGGCGCGCACCAGAATGGCCATCTGGTTGTAGCGACGGCCGTCTTTCTTGGCGCGCTCGATCTCGTCGGCGATCATGCGGCTCTCGGCCTCGCCGTCCCAGACGCCGCTGACCTTGACCTTCTCGCCGCCCTTGGCCGGGGTCCACAGTGTCTTGCCCAGGCGTCCCTTGTTGGCGGTGATCAGACCAGACGCCGCCGCCAGGATATGTTCGGTCGAGCGGTAGTTGCACTCCAGCCGCACGACCTTGGCGCCGGCGAAGTCGCGCTCGAACCGCAGGATGTTGTCGACCTCGGCCCCGCGCCAGCCATAGATCGACTGGTCGTCGTCGCCGACGCAGCAGACGTTCTGCCGGCCCTGGGCCAGCAGGCGCAGCCACAGATACTGGGCGACGTTGGTGTCCTGGTACTCGTCGACCATCACGTATTTGAAGCGGCGCTGGAAATCCTCCAGCACGTCGGGATTGCCCGTGAAGATGGTGATGTTGTGCAGCAGCAGGTCGCCGAAGTCGCAGGCGTTCAGGATGCGCAGGCGCTCCTGGTACTGGCGATACAGGCTGATGCCCTTGCCGTTGGCGAACTCGCCGGCCTCGCTGGTCGGCACGCGGTCGGGCGTCCAGCCGCGGTTCTTCCAGGTGTCGATCAGGCCCGAGAGAATGCGCGGCGTCCAGCGCTTGGCGTCGATGTTCTCGGCCTCGATCAGCTGCTTCAGCAGCCGCTCGTTATCGTCGGTGTCGATGATCGTGTAGTTCGACTTCAGCCCCACCAGCTCGGCATGGCGGCGCAGGATCTGGGCGGCCACCGAGTGGAAGGTGCCCAGCCAACGCAGGCCTTCGGCCTCCGGGCCGATGATGTGGGTGATCCGCTCGCGCATCTCGCGGGCGGCCTTGTTGGTGAAGGTGACGGCCAGCATCTCCCACGGGCGCGCCTTACCGGTCGCCAGGATGTGGGCCAGGCGAGTGGTCAGCACCCGAGTCTTGCCAGTGCCGGCGCCGGCCAGGACCAGCAGCGGGCCTTCGGTGGTCACCACGGCTTCGCGCTGTTCGGGGTTCAGCCCGTCCAGATAGTTCGGCGCGGCGTGCTCGCGGGCCGGCGGCTGCGGCCGGGCCAGGTCGGAGATGCGCGGGGAGGGGAGGTCGCCTGGGAATCCAGCCGAGTCATCATCGGGATACATGGAACATATGTAGCACAAACTGTGCGGGGCTTAAGCCCCAGAGCGCGCGGAAAAGGAACTTCCCCGCTCGCGTACCGTTGATCCGCCATTGGAAACATAGCCGCAAGGCGGGAGACCTCTCATGGCTGAAGGAACCAGCAGCAACAGCGGCGGCGGCAACAGCGGCCTGGCGTTCATCGTCGGCGGCCTGGTAGTGATCGTGGCGGTGCTCGCCTTCTTCATGTTCTCGGGCGGCCTGACGCAGAAGAAGAGCGTCGACGTGAACATCTCGGCCTCGGCGCCGAAACTCCCGGACGCGCCGAAACTGCCCGAGGCGCCCAAGGCCCCGGAAGGCTAGGGCGATGAAGACGCTCGCGCACGATCACCGGCATTCGGGCCATAGCGGCGGCGGGTTTCTCGCAGCTCTGCTGGTGGTGGCCCTGCTGGCCGGCGCCGTCTGGGGCGCGTGGCGGCTGGGCGTGATGGCCGGCGACAAGGTCGAGTGGCGTCAGCGCTTGCCAGAAACGCTGAGCCTGCGCCGTGGCCCGAACCCGCAGCCGGCGCCGCTGCCGATCCAGCGTCGACCGGGCGTAGCGCCGGAGATGCGGAACTAGTTCATTTCGCGGGGATGGGCGAGAGTCGCTCTTTCCAAGGCAAATACCCGACAGGCCGACGCCAGCGGTCGCTCGCCACGATCGGTGTCGATGCGCTGCACCAGGGCGGCCAGACTCAGGCCGTCTGTCGCCGCCGCTCGGTCCAGCACCGCCCAGAACTCAGGCTCCAGCGCCAGCGAGGTGGCGTGGCCGGCCAGGTTCACCGAGCGTTTCTTCAAGCCCGCCATCAGTCTTCGCGCTTGGCTCCGTCGAGGTCGCGCTTCAACTTGTCCGCACGCGCGGCGTCCAAGGTCTTCTCGCCCTTGGTGCGGCCGAACTTGGCGCGGTTCTCGGCGGCGCGGGTTTTGTCGTCGGCTTTCGCCTTGGCCTTGCGGGCCTGGTTCAGATTGACGATATCGGCCATCGGTTAGCCCTTCGGCTTCGGCGGTGTGGCCGGACGGATGATCAGCGTCTCCTGCAGCTTCAGGGTTTCGCCCTTCTTCAGGATGAACGGCGCGCGGCCCGGGAAGACGCAGTTCTGCATCGACAGCTCCTTGCGCAGGATCCACTGGGTGATCGGCTGACCGTTCGCCTTGCACGCCAGACCGAGGCTCCAGGCCGGACCTGTACCGGCCGGCCAGGCGAAGCCCATCGACGAGCCGGCCGTGACGGCGGTGTTGGTCGCCGTCACCGTCTTGCCGGCCGAGGCGAAGGTCAGGTTCTGCGGCTGGACGAAGCGCGCCGAGAACCCGCCATAGCCCTTGACGTCGTCGCTGCCGCCCAGGCCCAGGGCGTCGACCTTGGACGTGATCGTGGTCTCGAAGTCGATGCGCCGGCCGCCCGCCTTCAGCGGGTGGACCGTGACCTTGGTCGTCTCGCCGGCGACATAGGTCACCTCGCCGTTGATCTTGACCAGCCAGTCGGCGTCGATGGTCAGGGTCCCGCCGCCCTGGGCGTCACCCTTGAAGCGCTTCTCGCGCACCGACGGGGCGATGTCCTTCATGAACCACTGATCGGCGACCGACTTGCCGTTCACGGTGATCTGGTGCCAGGCCCAGAACAGGCCGCGCTGGTGCAGGTGGTCGGCCGGACGGTCCTCGGTCAGCACCGCGCCGTCCGGCGCGTACAGCGGATGGATGTAGTTCAGGCGGCCCGGCTCGGCCGGATCGGCCGCCTTGGTGCGGTAGACCAGCACGGTCTTGCCCGCCTCGGTGATCGTCACCGTGTCGTCGGCCATGACGGCGTCGACCCGCTTGCCGATCGCGGGATCGGCGAAGGCAGGGGCGGCCGTCGCCAGGCATAGCGCAGCGGCGAGGATCGGAAGGCGGGCGCGGAAGGTCATGCGTCGTCCTTGGCGAGGGCCCGCGCCAAGGCGGGTCGAGTGGAGGCGCGCGCCAGCCAGTCGTCATAGACCGCGTGCGGCGGCAGCATCTGGCGGGCGAACTGCAGGAGACTGATAAACAGGATGTCGGCGGCCGAGAAGTGGTCTCCCAGCAGCCAAGGCGAGCTTTCCAGCGTGACCCGCAGGCGGTCGTCCAGCGTCTGATAGGTCTTCTTGTCCTCGTCGTCCTGGCGCTGCTTCCAAAGATTGACGACTGACGGCTCCAGAACGCCAGCGTAATAGGCCAGCCAGGACAGGTACGGACCGCGCAGCGGGTCGCCGACCGTGGGACCCAGACCCGCGCCGGGGAACTTGTCGGTCAGATAGAGCGCGATGGCCGCCGACTCGGTGATCAGTACGCCATCGTCCAGCAGAGCCGGCACCTGGCCGTGCGGGTGCGGATTGGCCGGGTCGCGCGCGCCGGTGTTTCCGAAGCTGCGATAGATATCGACCGTCCTGACCTCATAGGGCGCCCCCAGCTCCTCCAGCAGCCACAGGAAGCGGGTCGAGCGCGAGCGCGGCGCGTGGAACAGGGTCAGCATGGCGGCCTCTTTGGCAGGAACTTAACGAGAACAAATCTTATAGAGCGTCGCAAGCCGAAACTTGGCAGCAGGCGTGACCGTTGAGGGGACGGAAAAGGGGACCAGCCGGTCCCGCGATTGGGAGACGACGACATGATCGACCTCACGCAAATCAAGGAACACCAGGAAGTCGTCGGCTCGGACGGCGGCCATGTCGGCCGCGTAGACCACGTCATGGGCGGCGAGATCGAACTGGCCAAGCTGGACCTGGGCGGCGGCTTCAAGCACCACATGATCCCGCTGTCGTGGGTGGAATATGTCGATGACGACAAGGTCCATCTGAGCCTGACCAAGGACGACGCCAAGTCCAAGTGGCGCGAAAAGCACTGAGCCTGATCGCTCGGTGATCGCCAAGGGCCTCCGTCCGAAAGGGCGGGGGCCTTTTGCTTGACCGCTTCCCAGAAGCAGCCGCCTATCCGCGCCGATCAGCGGGAGGGGCTTTGATGTACGCGCTCTATGGATCGCCTAGCACGGCGGGCACGGCCATTCACTGGATGCTGCTTGAACTGGGCGTCCCGTTCGAGCTGACGTTGCTCGACTTCGACAAGGCCGAGCACAAGACGCCAAAGTACTTGGCGCTCAATCCCGACGGCTTCGTGCCGACCCTGATCGTGGATGGCGCGCCGGTCACCCAGATGGCCGCGATCGCGGCGCTGCTGGCCGAGCGCCATCCTGAAGCCGGTTTCGCCCCGCCGCCGGGCTCGGCCGCGCGCGCCGACTATCTGAGCTGGAGCTATTGGCTGGCCAACAGCTGGCAGCCGCACTTCCGGGGCTGGTTCTATCCGTACGAGCCGGCGGGCGAAGCGGCGCAGGACGCCGCCCAGGATGTCGCCCGCGGGCGGATCGAGGCGGGGCTGGCGAGACTGGACGCCCGCCTGGCCGATCGTGACTACCTGGTCGGCGAAGGCTTCACGACGGTAGACCTGCTGACCGCCATCCTGTGCCGCTGGACCCGCAATATGCCCAGGCCCGCGACCGAGTGGCCGAACCTGAAGCGATATCTGGATGCGATCCGCCAGCGGCCGGCCCTGCGTGAGGTCCATGTCCGCGAGGGTCTCACCGACTGGATCGACGGCTAGCCGATCCGCGTGGACATGCCGCCGTCGACCGGCAGGACGACGCCCGTGACGAAACGGGCCTCGTCGCTGGCCAGGTATAGGGCGGCGTAGGCGGTGTCCCAGGCCGTGCCCATGGTCCCGCCCAAGGGGACGCGGGCGCTACGGCTGGCGCGGACGGCTTCGACGCTCTGGCCGGTCATCTCGGCGATGCCCGCCACAGCCATGGGCGTGTCCATCAGGCCCGGCGCGACGGCGTTGCAACGCACGCCCTTGCCGGCGTTGGCCTGGGCGACGCTGGCGGTCAGGCGGTTCACCCCGGCCTTGGAAACCTCGTAGGCCAGCTGATTGCCGCCGGCGATCCCGGCCAGGGACGAGATGTTGACGATCGCGCCGGAGCCCTGCTCGCGCAGGACGGGGAGGGCGGCGCGGGTCACCCGCCATAGGCCCTTCAGATTGACGTCGAGGATGCGGTCGAACGCCTCCTCAGTCAGCCGGTGGGCTGGTCCGTCGCCCCCACCGCCGACGCCGACATTGTTGATCAGGATGTCCAGGCCGCCCAGCATGGCCTGCGCCGCCGCCACGATGGCGTCTGCGGCCTCTGCCGAACGGATGTCCGCGGCCAGGGCGTGGGCGGTCCCGCCCTCGGCCGTGATCAGGGCGGCGGTTTCGTCGGCGCGGTCCTGATGGCGGTCGACGCAGAGGACGCTGGCCCCTTCGCGAGCGAACAGCAGGGCGATGGCGCGGCCATTGCCAATCGTCTCGCCCGGGGTCTGGCCGGCTCCGACGACGATGGCGCGCTTGCCTTCCAGGCGGCCGGCCACGCTCAGAACGCCTTCAGGTCGGGATCGAGGCTCTGGCCTGCGTCCAGCTGCACGCCGAAGGTGTTCAGCAGCATCGAGACCTGGGTGTACTGGCCGGCCGTGAACACCAGGTCCATGGCCTGCTTCTCGCTGAAGTGAGCCAGCAACGCTTTCCAGGTTGGCGTCGAGATGAACTGGTCGTGGTGCAACTCGTCGGTCGCCTGGATCAGGGCGGCGTCGGCCGGGCTCCAGCCGGCGGACGCCCCCGCCTTCAGGCGCTGGATCTCGTCGTCGGCGAGCCCGCAGCGACGGCCGATCTCGGCGTGCTGGGTCCACTCGTAGCCGCTGCGGCACAGGAAGCCGGTGCGCAGGATGACGATCTCGCGCTCGCGGGGCGGCAGATCGTTCTTCTTGGAGAGGACGTAGTTGCCCCAGGTCAGGAACGCCTTCAGCGCCTTGGGGGCGTGGGCCATGGTCCGGAAGATGTTCAGCACCGGCCCGGCCGGGATCACCCCGCCGCCGCCCAGGGGCGCCAGCACCTCGGCCTGTTCGGGCGTCCAGTCTTCGGGCGCGAGCGGACGGATCCTGGGCTGTGACAGGCGCATATGAAAAATCCTCCCGGCTCGGCGGACTTGAGGCCGCTTTGCCGAGAGGATCGCTCGATTAGTCGTCGGGCGTCAAACGTCCGTTTGAAGCGTTGTTACTTCACGCTGGCGCAGAAGCGCTGGATGCGTTGGCAGGCGTCTTCCAGCACGTCGTTGGCGGTGGCGTAGCTGATGCGGAAGAACGGCGACAGGCCGAAGGCCGCGCCGTGCACGACCGCCACGCCCTCGGCTTCCAGCAGCTCGCCGGCGAAGTCTTCGTCGCTCGTGATGACCTTGCCCGAGGGGGCGGTCTTGCCGATCAGGCCGGCGCACGACGGATAGACGTAGAACGCGCCTTCCGGGGTCGGGCAGTCGATGCCCTGGGCCTGGTTCAGCATCGACACGACCAGGTCGCGGCGCTCCTGGAACAGCTTGGCGTTCGGCTTGATGAAGTCCTGCGTGCCGTTCAGCGCCTCGAGCGCCGCCCACTGCGAGATCGAGCAGGGGTTGGAGGTCGTCTGGCTGATCATCTTGCCCATGGCCTTGATCAGCGCTTCGGGACCCGCGGCGTAGCCGATGCGCCAGCCGGTCATCGAATAGCCCTTGGAAACGCCGTTCATCGTCAGGGTGCGGTCGTAGAGCTTGGGCTCGACCTGGGCGATGGTGGTGAACTCGAAGTCGTCGAACACCAGGTGCTCGTACATGTCGTCGGTCAGCACCCAGACTTGCGGGTGGCGCAGCAGCACGTCCGCCAGAGCCTGCAGCTCGGCGCGGGTATAGGCGCCGCCCGACGGGTTGGACGGGCTGTTGATGATCAGCCACTTGGTCTTGGGCGTGATCGCCGCTTCCAGGGCTTCCGGGGTGATCTTGAAGCCGCTTTCGGCCGTGGTTTCGACCGACACCGGCGTGCCGCCGGCCAGCAGGGTCATGTCGGGGTACGACACCCAGTACGGCGCGGGGATGACGACCTCGTCGCCCGGGTTCAGGGTCGCGACGAAGGCGTTGTAGATCACCGGCTTGCCGCCCGGGGCGACGTGGACCTGGCTGGGCTTGTACTCCAGGCCGTTCTCGCGCTTGAACTTGGCGCAGATGGCGGCCTTCAGCTCGGGCATGCCGTCGGGGTCGGTGTACTTGGTCTTGCCGCCCTTGATCGCCGCGATGGCGGCGTCCTTGATATTGTCCGGGGTGTCGAAGTCCGGTTCGCCCGCGGAAAGGGCGATCACGTCACGTCCGGCGGCTTTCAACGCGCGCGCCTTGGCGCTGATGGCGATGGTGGCCGACGGTGCGATGCGCCGCAGTGCGGCGGACTCAAGCGACATGGTTCAGGACTCCCCTGGAAAGGAATTGGCCTTGAAAGGCCGGTTTCAGGATTGCGGCGGTCTTTACGCCTGCGCTTGGCGCGGCGCAACGCGGGGAGCGGCGTTTCGTGAAGGTTTTGGGTCAGGCGTGGGTCAGGCGTTCTGGGAACGCAGAACCGCAGCGAAGGCCGCCAGGTGACGGGCGAGACCCTGGCGGGTGCGCTCATCGGTCAGGACGCCGTTCTCGAACTTGCCCGGCGCCTGGCCGACCAGCACGTCTGACAGCGGGGCCAGGTCGCACCCGGCGCGCTTGAGGTTCAGGCGCAGGGCGTCCTGGGCGCGGACCGTGCCGGTGATCCCGGGGCTGGCGCCGATCGCGCAGGCCAGCTTGCCGTCCAGCGGCGCGGGCTTGCCGCGCGAGGCCCAGTCGAGGGCGTTCTTCAGCACCGCGGTCAGGCCGCCATTGTATTCGGGGCAGGCGATCAGCAGGCCATCGGCGTCGCGCACGGCGGTCTTCCAGGCCGCGACCGGGGCCGGCTCGCCCTGGTCCTCGAGGTCCTGGTTGAAGAATGGCAGATCGCCCAGGCCGTCAAAGATCTCGATCGACAGCTCTTCCGGCGCCAGCTCGCGAGCGGCGTGCAGCAGGGCGGTGTTGTACGAGGCGGCGCGGAGGCTGCCGGAAAGCGCGAGAATCTTCATCCCGCGATTTTAGACGGCCTGGGCCCGGATGTCCTCGTTGCCCAGCAGCATCGGACCGACCTGGGCCCACAGGCGGGTGATCTCCTCGGCGGCGGCAGAGCCCGGCTCCCACTCGCAGACCGAGCGGCCGTGGGCGATCGACTGCTGGAAGGCCGTGCGGGCCCGCAGGCCGATCGGCGAGACGGGCATGCCGACGAAGCGCAAGGCCTCTGCGGCCTTCAGCACGGCCGGCGGCTCGAAGCCGTTGCGCTTGGACGGGGCTTGGCTCAGCACGATCACGCCCTTCTTGCCCAGGCGGCGGACGGCTTCGGCCGAGCGCACCACCGAGGCGATGTCCAGGAAGGTCGGGCGGCAGACCAGCACGCAAAGATCTGCGCACTGGATGGCCTGCAGAACGTCGGCCTCGGGCGCGGCGGGGGTGTCGATGATCAGCACGTCCTGGCCGTGGTTGCTGGCGTGGACCTGGGTCGAGAACAGCTTGCCGGCGTTGATCTCGGCCAGCACGGGGCCGTCGCCGGTGCGGGCGCGCAGCACGTCGGAGGCCGAGCGCTGGGGATCGATGTCGGCCAGCATGGTCTTGAGGCCGGCCAGGTGAGCGGTGATCGCCAGGTTGATCGAAAGCGTCGTCTTGCCGGCGCCGCCCTTGCGCGAGATGACAGCCAGGGTCTTCACGAAGCAACTCCCCATCAGGCCAAGGTTTTCGAACCTTGCAGCCTGTGGATAAGTAACGCCGTCGTATGAACTTCACGCAACCGAAATGTCGTGGCAGGCGAGCGTTAACGTCCCCGGATCGCGGTTTGCGGGCGCCTGTTGCGCGGACGACATGCGGCGTGGCGCCGCTTGACCCCGGACAGCGCCTGCGCGAGGAGGGGCGGTGATCCGCCGTATCATCGACTTCGTGACCAATATGGACGCCCGCGCCTGGCGCACGGTGGCGGTTTCGTTCGTGCTGTTCGGCGGCGTGGGCGCGGTCTTCCTGTTCGGCGCGCAGCTCTTGGGCGTCAACGGCGAGGCGGCGGTCGAGCACTGGCTGGGCGCGGCTAGCGGGCCCTGGGCCCTGCCGATGGCCGTGGCTGCCTTCGCGGTCATGGCCTTCCTGGGCGTGCCGCAGTTCGTGCTGATCGCCGCGGCGGTGGTGGCCTTCGGGCCGTGGACCGGTTTCGCCTACAGCTGGATCGGCACGCTCGTTTCGTCGTTGGTCGGCTTCTGGCTGGGCCGGGCCTATGGCGCGAAGATCCTGCGCGACTTCGCTGGCGAAGGCGTCAGCAAGTTCATGCGGATGATCGGCCGCAACGGCTTCATGGCCAGCCTGATCGTGCGCCTGGTGCCGTCCGCGCCGTTCATCGTCGTCAACATGGCCGCCGGCGTCACGCCGATGAAGCTGCGCGATTTCACCGCCGGCACAGCCATCGGCATCATCCCGAAGATCGCCCTGACCGCCTTCGCCGGCAATTCGATCGTCCAGGCCATGCGCGGCGGCGGCAAGCAGCACATCGTCATGATCGTGCTGGCCGTCGTCATCTGGCTGGGTATGGGCCTGGTCAGCCGCGCCTGGCTCAAGAAGCGCGAGGCGGCGGAAGAGTAGCGGGCTCCAAGTCCAAGGCTCGATAGGTCGCTTCCCGCCAAGCTTTGACGATCTCGCCGAACCAGCGGGTGCGGGTCTCGTCATTCATGCCGTCCGAACCTTCCAGGCCGGCGGCCCAGGCCTCGATCACGAACGGCATGAAGGTGCGCGCCGCGTGCCGGCAGGTGGCGCGGACGGCCTCTGAGGCGTTCGGCGGCGGGGCCACGAACGGCTCGATCAGCTGGGTCAGCAGGGCTTCCAGCGCCTCGCGCCAGGCGGCGGCCTCGGGCGCGCCCCGGGCGTCACGCAGCAGAAGCAGGCCAAGCTTGGGATGGGCGCGCGACATCTCGATCAGCCGAGCGATACTGGAGCCGTAGCCGCCCCAGGGCTGATCGCCGCTGGCTTCCAGCTGGGCCAGCACCTGGCCGAACAGCGCGTCGATCAGGCTCTGGCGCGAAGGGTACAGCCGATAGATCAGGATCTTGGCCACGCCCAGTCGGTTGGCGACGTCCTGCATCGTGGCGACCTGCAGACCCTTCTCCGCGAACACCTCGACTGCCGCATCCAGAACGGCCTGGCCCCGCGCAGCCTTGTCCACCCGGGGCTTGGGCTGGCCGGGGCGACCTCGGGGCGTGGGGACTTTCGCGGCGGAGTTCATCGGTGCTATGTAGAATGAAACTATAAAGTTTCAAAATGGCGGGAGGGATCGATGCGCAAGGTGATGCTGGGCGCTGCTCTGTTGGCGATGGCAGCGAGCGCGGCCCAGGCGGCCGATCCGGCCAGCGCGGTCACGGTCGAGACGCAGAAGGCCTTCGCCGCCAGCCTGCCCGCTGACGACCGCCAGGACTTCGAGTTCGCCGACCGGGGCTTCGTGGCGACTCGCGCCGATCCGCTGATCAAGCGTGAGGACGGCCAGGTCGCGTGGAACCTGGCGGCCTACGACTTTCTGAAAGGTCCCGCGCCGGCGACCGTGAACCCCAGCCTGTGGCGGCAGGCCCTGCTGTTGTCCAGGCACGGGCTATACAAGGTCAGCGACCGGGTCTGGCAGGTGCGGGGCTTCGACATCTCCAACGTCACCTTCGTGCAAGGCGATACGGGCTGGATCGTCATCGACCCGCTGACCATGAAGGAGACGGCCCAGGCGGCGCTGGCGCTGGTCAACGAGACCCTGGGCAAGCGGCCGGTCAAGGCGGTGATCTACACCCATAGCCACAGCGACCACTTCGGCGGCGTGCGCGGCGTGGTCGACGAGGCCGACGTCAAGGCGGGCAGGGTGGCGATCGTCGCCCCTAAGGGCTTCATGGAAGAGGTCGCCGCCGAGAACATCCTGGCCGGCAACGCCATGAGCCGCCGGGCCCAGTACCAGTTCGGCATCATGCTGCCGCCGGGGGCGGAGGGGCAGATCACCTCCGGCATCGGCCAGACCATCGCGCGTGGCTCGATCACCCTGATTCCGCCGACCGTCACCGTCGACCGCACCGGCCAGGAGCTGATCCTGGATGGCGTGAAGATGCGCTTCCAGTACACGCCCTCGACCGAGGCTCCGGCCGAGATGAACCTCTACTTCCCGGATTTGCGCATCCTGGACATGGCCGAGAACGCCAATGTCACGATGCACAATGTCCTGACCCCGCGCGGCGCGCTGGTTCGCGACAGCAAGGCCTGGGCGGACGGCTTGACCGAGTCCCTGCGGCTGTACGGGGATGTCTCCGACATCATGATCACCAGCCATGGCTGGCCGCGCTTCGGCGGGGCGTTGGTCAGGAGTTTCCTGGCCGATCACCGCGACGCCTACAAATATCTGCACGACCAGACGGTGCGGTTGATGAACCAGGGGCTGACCGGCGACGAGATCGCCGCCCGCATCCAGTTGCCGCCGTCGCTGTCGAAGCATTGGTTCAACCGCGGCTATTACGGTTCGATGAGCTTCAACAGTCGGGCGGTCTATCAGCGCTACATGGGCTGGTACGACGCCAACCCGGTCCACTTGGTCCCTGCGCCGCCGGCCGATGCGGGCAAGCGCTATGTCGCGGCCATGGGCGGGGCGACCAAAGTCAAGGCGATGGCCAGGGACGCGGCGGGGCAGGGCGACTACGCGTGGGCCGCCAGCCTCCTGAACCACGCGGTCATGGCGGACGACGGCGACGCCGAAGCCAAGACCCAGCTGGCCGCCGCCTACCAGCAGATGGGCTACCAGACCGAGAACAGTCTAGCGCGCAACATGTACCTGACCGGCGCGGACGAGCTGCGGAGCGGGGTGCGCAAGCTGCCGCCGTCGATGGCGCCGCTGGACATGATCACGGCCCTGGAGAGCCAGATGATCTTCGACGTACTGGCCATCCGTCTGAACGCCGACAAGGCCGGCGAAGCGCGGCTGAAGATCATCTTCGCCTTCCCTGACCGGGGCGAGCGCTTCCTGGTCGAGGTCCGCAATGGCGTACTGGTGGCGCAGCCGGCGCGCGAAGGCGACAAGGCCGACGCAACCCTGACGGTGGCCCGGCCGGTGTTCCTGGACTCGCTGTTCCGGGGAGTGTCCCTGGTTCCCAAGGTCCTGAGCGGGGAGGTCAAGCTGGAGGGCGATCGCGCGGCGATGGGCCGTCTGACGGGATGGTTCGACGCCTTCCCGACCGATTTCCCGATCGTTACGCGCCCGAATTAATCGTCAGTGGGAAAATATTTGCGCCGGCTGCGGCCGATCGCGCCGCTGGCGCAAATTGCTTGCTCGATTCTGGGGCGATGTGTAGAAAGTCGGCCATGACTGTCGCGCGCGACCTGCTTTCGCTTCGGCTTACCACCCCCTGGGCGCTCTAGGGGCCGCGCATCGTCGTGGCCGGGCGCACAGGGGACATTGACCCGCAGCCCGCACGCCACCACCCCATTCGACGAGTACCTCCATGACCACCCCCGCCAACGCCGCTTCGGACAAGCGCGACAACGTCGTCATTTTCGACACCACCATGCGCGACGGCGAGCAGTCGCCCGGCGCGTCGATGTCGCTGGAAGAGAAGCTGGAGCTGGGCAAGATCCTCGAGGAGATGGGGGTCGACATCATCGAGGCCGGCTTCCCGATCGCCTCGAACGGCGACTTCGAGGCCGTCCGCGAAGTGGCCAAGATCGTCAAGAACTCGACCATCGCCGGCCTGTGCCGCGCCCACCAGGTCGATATCGACCGCTGCGCGGAGGCCCTGAAGCCCACGCAGCGCGGCCGCATCCACGTGGTCATCGCCACGTCCGACCTGCACATGAAGCACAAGCTGCAGATGGAGCCGGACGCCGTCATCGACGTCATCGCCCGCTCGGTGGCTCATGCCCGTAACCTGCGCGACGACGTCGAGTGGTCGGCTGAGGACGCCACCCGCAGCGACCGCGAGTTCCTGCGCCGTGCGACCGAGACCGCCATCAAGGCCGGCGCCACGACCATCAACCTGCCCGACACGGTGGGCTACACCTATCCGTCGGAATATGCCGACCTGTTCCACTGGATGGTCAACAACGTCGAGGGCGCTGATCGCGTCGTGTTCTCGACCCACTGCCACAACGACCTGGGCCTGGCCGTGGCCAACAGCCTGGCCGGCGTGCAAGGCGGCGCTCGCCAAGTCGAGTGCGCCGTGAACGGTCTGGGCGAGCGCGCCGGCAACGCCGCGCTGGAAGAGATCGTCATGGCCCTGAAGGTGCGCGGCGACCGTCTGCCCTTCCAGACCGGCATCGACACCACCCACATCACCCGCGCCAGCCGCTATGTCTCGGCCATCACCGGCTTCCCGGTGCAGTACAACAAGGCCATCGTCGGCAAGAACGCCTTCGCGCACGAGAGCGGCATCCACCAGGACGGCATGCTCAAGAACCGCGAGACCTACGAGATCATGACGCCGGAGTCGGTGGGCCAGGCGCCCTCCAGCCTGGTCATGGGCAAGCACTCGGGCAGCCACGCCTTCCGCGCCAAGCTGAAGGACCTGGGCTACGAGCTGGGCGAGAACGCGCTGAAGGAAGCCTTCGGCCGCTTCAAGGACCTGGCCGACCGCAAGAAGCACGTCTACGACGACGACATCATCGCCCTGGTCGACGACGCCCTGGCGCGCGGCTCGGAGAAGATCCGCGTCTCGCACCTGCGCGTGGTGGCCGGCACCGACGGCCAGTCGGCCGAGCTGACCCTGGACGTCGACGGCGTGTCCAAGACCGCCGAGGCGACGGGCGACGGTCCGGTCGACGCGGTGTTCAACGCCATCCACAAGATCGTGCCGCACGACGCCGCCCTGCGCCTGTTCCAGGTCCACGCGGTGACGGAAGGCACGGACGCCCAGGCCCAGGTCTCGGTGCGTCTGGAAGAGGACGGCCGCATCGCCACCGGCGCGGCCGCTGACACCGACACCCTGACCGCTTCGGCCAAGGCGTATGTCAACGCGCTCAACAACCTCTTCGCCCGCAAGGAAAAGAGCGCGCCGGCGGCGATCGCCAGCGGGTTCTAAGGCGCGGTAGCCGAAAGTGGCCGCCGGCTTCGGCGGCCATCGCGCCTCAACTAAGCCGCCTTTCGGCTGCTGAACGGGCGCGTCGCCAGGATCTCGGCCCCCAGGTGCGCCTGGGGCTGAACGTCCAGTCCAAGCTCTCGCAAGCTGTCGGCGAGCGCCCTGCGGGGCTGCTCGTCCAGCAGCGCGCCCGCGTCCACGACCAGCGTCCCGCCGGGACGCAGCATGGCATAGGTCGCGGCGACGACCGCGCGCGCGTCGTGCAGGGTCTGGCAGTCCAGCACCAGCAGCACGTCGCTGCGCTCGTCGGCCGCCCCGCAGGTGGCGCGGCGCGCGGCCTCTACGCGCTGGTAGCCTCGCCGCCATAGCTGGCACATGGCTTCCCCCGCACCCGGACCCGCCACGGCCACGAAGGCCAGTGGAGTGGCTTGGGCTAGCTCCAGCATCCGGTCGAGGGCCGGATCGAAACCATCAGTCGGCACGCCCAGAAGGAACTGGGCTGCTTGACGGAGGGGGGAGGGCGACATGGCGGGAAACCTTCTGCTGACCAAGCCCGCCGGAGCGGGCCGACCTGCGTGTTTTGCGTCCCGCGCCCGCAAGGGCTCCATTCGGAAACAGGCCCTTCCGCGTAAGGGCCGCGTAAGGAACGACGTGATGTTCGGCGACAACGCTTCCGCCGCGCCGGCCGCCTGGGCTGAGATCCAGGCGCGTACCGCCGCGCTTGGCTTCGACATGCCTTCCGAGGCCAATACCGGCGCGCTCCTGCGTCTCCTGGCCGCGTCCAAGCCGGGCGGGCGGATGCTGGAGCTGGGCACCGGCACGGGGCTGGCGACGGCCTGGCTGCTGGCGGGGCTGGACGCTTCGGCGAGCTTGGTCAGCGTCGATGTCGATCCGGTGGTGCAGGACGTTGCGCGCGCACACCTGAAGGACGAACGCCTGCGCTTCGTGCTAGCCGACGGCCTGGACTTCATTCGGGAGCGGTCGCCGGCTTCGTTCGACCTGATCTTCGCCGACGCCTGGCCCGGCAAGTACGAAGCGCTGGACGAGACCCTGGCGCTGCTGAAGCGGGGCGGGCTGTACGTTATCGACGACATGCTGCCGCAACCGAACTGGCCAGAGGGGCATCCGGCGCGGGTTGACGATCTGGTCGCGCGGCTGGAAAGCCGCCCGGATCTGGTCGTGGCGCGTCTGACCTGGGCGTCGGGCCTGATCGTGGCGGCGAGGCGCTAGGCGATGATCTGGATTCCCATCACGGTGGCGGCGGCCGCCCTGCAGGTGGCGCGAAACGCCGCCCAGCGCTCGATCATGGGTGGGGCGGGGCCGTGGGGGGCGACCCTGGTGCGGTTCCTGTTCGGTCTGCCGTTCGCCACGGTGTTCGCGGTGGTCGCCTGGCTGGTGACGCCGGACGTGGTCGCCCACGCGACGCCACTGTTCTGGCTGGCCTGCGCGGCGGGAGCGGCACTGCAGATGGGGGCCACGGCCGCTCAGCTGACCGCCATGCACCGCTCGACCTTCGCCCTGGGCACGGCCATGCAGCAGAGCGGGCTGATCTTCGCCCTGGCCTGGGGCGCGCTGTTCTTCGACGACAAGGTCGGGCCGGTCACCTGGCTGGGCGCGCTTGTCGCCACCGCAGGCCTGGCCGCCCTGACCTGGCCGCGTGGCGAAGTGGTCATGCGCCGCGGCGCATTGGCGGCCGGCCTGGGCGCGGGGGCGATGTTCGCGATGAGCGCCAACTGCTTCCGCCAGGCCAGCCTGGCCTTCGACCCCGCCCATGCGGCCGTCTCGGCCCTGGTGACCGTCATGGTCGTCCAGGCCATTCAGACCGTGGTCCTGACCGGCTATCTGGCCTGGAGAAATCCGGCCTCTCTGAAGGCGGTGGTCGCCGCCTGGCGTCAGTCTCTGGGGGCGGGGTTCTGCGGCGCGGCGGCCTCGGGCCTGTGGTTCACGGCGATGGCCCTGTCGCCGGTGGGGCCTGTCCGGGCGGTCGGCGTGGTCGAAATGCCCATCGCCGCCATCGCCGGGCGTCGTCTGTTCAAGGAGCGTCTGTCGTGGACGCAGATGGTCGCCGGCGCCGTGACGGCGGTCGGTGTGGTGATGGCCGCCTTGGGCTAGATTTCGCCATGATCGGGTGCTTGGCCAGCTTGGCCGCAAAAGCCTTCAGAAAGCCCGCGAATAGACCTTGAATTCAACGCTTTCGCAGGGCAAACGGGCGGCGTCGGCGCGTTTTTGGCCGCTGGGACGACGGCGCGGCCAGGAGGCGGCGCTCCCGCCTGGCGATAGGGTGCGCGGACAGGGGCGAAATCCCCTAAATGCGGGAATCATGTTGTCCTCGCATTGATTTGAAGTAGGAGCCGTTTCTTCTCCGCCGACGCCGTCCCCGGGATGGAAAAAGGCCTGCTTCTTCGATCTGACGTCTTTCATCTGCCCGTAACGCCCCTCCTACCCCTCAGTCAGGGCCTTCAATGTTCTCTTCCCTCTTCGGCGTGATCTCGAACGACATCGCCATCGACCTCGGAACGGCCAATACCCTCATCTATCAGAAGGGTAAGGGCATCGTGTTGAACGAGCCGTCGGTCGTGGCGCTGCGCAATGTCGGCGGCCGCAAGGTCGTCCACGCCGTCGGCATCGAGGCCAAGCAGATGCTGGGCCGCACCCCGGGCCACATGGAAGCCATCCGCCCGATGCGTGACGGCGTCATCGCCGACTTCGAAGTCGCCGAAGAGATGATCAAGTACTTCATCCGCAAGGTTCACAACCGCAAGGGCTTCGTGAATCCCAAGGTGATCGTGTGCGTGCCGTCGGGCGCCACCGCCGTGGAACGCCGCGCCATCAACGACAGCTGCCTGAACGCCGGCGCGCGCCGCGTCGGCCTGATCGACGAGCCGATGGCCGCCGCGATCGGCGCCGGCCTGCCCATCCACGAGCCGACCGGCTCGATGGTCGTCGACATCGGCGGCGGCACCACCGAGGTGGCCGTGCTGTCGCTGTCGGGCATCGTCTATTCGCGTTCGGTCCGCGTCGGCGGCGACAAGATGGACGAAGCGATCATCAGCTACATGCGTCGCCACCATAACCTGCTGATCGGCGAGACGACCGCCGAGCGCATCAAGAAGGAAATCGGCACCGCCCGCGCGCCGGCCGACGGCGAAGGCCTGTCGATCGACGTCAAGGGCCGCGACCTGATGCAGGGCGTGCCGCGCGAAGTCCGCATCAGCGAAAAGCAGGCCGCCGACGCCCTGGCGGAACCGGTCGGGCAGATCGTCGAGGCCGTGAAGGTGGCCCTGGAAGCCACCCCGCCGGAACTGGCGTCGGACATCGCCGACAAGGGCATCATGCTGACCGGCGGCGGCGCGCTGCTGCGCGGCCTGGACGCCGAGATCCGCGACCACACCGGCCTGCCGGTGACGGTGGCCGACGATCCGCTCTCGTGCGTGGCCCTGGGCTGCGGCAAGGTGCTGGAGCACCCGAAGTGGATGAAGGGCGTCCTGGAATCCACCCTGGCCTAATAACATTGCTCTAGAGACGCCTCGGGGGGCGTCGGGAGACAGAAGTTCGTGCCCTTTCGTGAAGGTCCCCTCGGCGACCTGAAAGTGCCGCTTACCTGGACGGCGGCGGTGGCCCTGATCGTGGCGGCCGTCATCGCCGTAGCCTTCCTGCTGGCTGATCGTCGAGAGACGCTCCAGGAGCAGGCCTACGGCGTGACTCGCCAGACGGTGGACGTCGTGGCCAAGCCGGTCAGCGGCGCCATCGCCGCGCCCGGCCGCTGGACGGGTCTCGGCTTCGACTATGTGCGCAGCTACTTCTTCACCGCGTCGGAAAACCGTCGCCTGAAGGCCGAGCTGGCCGAGATGCGTCAGTGGCGTGACCGGGCCCTGGACCTGCAGGACCAGAACCAGCGCTTCAAGTCGCTGATGGGCCTGCGCACCGATCCGCCGATCCCGATGGCCGCCGCCCGCGTGGTGGCCGACAGCCGCGGCCCCTTCGCCAACACCCGTCTGGCCGACGCCGGTTCGGAGCGCGGCATCGTGGTGGGCAACCCGGTGCTGAACGAGCGCGGTCTGATCGGTCGCGTCGTCGGCGTCTCGCGCGGCGCCAGCCGTGTGCTGCTGCTGACCGACATCGCCTCGCGCACGCCGGTGATGATCGACCGCACCAACGCCCGCGCCATCCTGACCGGCGACGGCGGGCCCAATCCGAAACTCGAGTATCTGCGCGGCGTCGATCCGATCCAGCAGGGCGACCGCGTCGTCACCTCCGGCGATGGCGGCGTCGTGCCGCGCGGCCTGCCTGTGGGCGCGGCCGTGAAGGGCCTGGACGGCCGCTGGCGCGTGGTGCTGTTCGCCGACCAGTCGTCGATCGACTATATCCGCGTCCTGCTGTTCAAGGACTTCGCCCAGCTGGCCGACGAAAAGGCGCTGCAGACCCGCAGCCTTCCGCCGGTCACGACCGAGGATCCGCAGACCTCGATCCTGTCGGCGCCGAAGCCGCCGATCCCGGCCGCGACCCTGCCGGCAGCGACGACGACCGCGCCTGCGCCGGCTCAGCCCCGTCCGGCCGCGCCGCGTCCAGCGGCCCCTGCGGCGGCCACGACGCCCGCGCCGGCGGGAGCGCCCCGATGAGCATGAGCGGCGCGCGGCCTCTCAACCCCGGCCGCTGGCTGGGCGTGCCGATGCTGCTGTGCATTGTCGCGACGGTGGTGTTCTCCGCGCCGATCCGCATCTGGGGCCTGCAACTGCCCGAGCCGGTGTTCGCCATGGTTCCGGCGTTCGCCTGGGCGCTGATCCGGCCCTCGATCCTGGCCCCGTTCGCGATCCTGCTGCTGGGCCTGTTCCTGGACATCTTCTGGGGCGGCCCGACCGGCCTGTGGGGCCTGGCCTTGCTGGTCGCCTACGCCTTGGTGCTGATCCTGCGCAACATGATGACCGGTCAGAGCCGACCGATGCTGTGGATCTGGTTCGCCGGCGCCACCGCCGTGGCCATGACCGCGGGCTTCCTGTTCACGATGCTCGACAGCCTGGCCATGCCCAGCCTGCTGGCCGTGTTCTGGCAGTTCCTGGTCACGGCTCTGCTGTTCCCGTTCGCTCACCGCTTGCTCGATCGCTTCGAGGACGCCGACGTGCGGTTCCGGTGAGGCGATGAGCGAGCCCTCAATCTTCTTCTTCGAGGTCAACGAGCGCCAGGGGGTCTTCCACCGACGCGCGTTCCTGTTGGGCGGTCTCACGGGTGTGGGCCTGTTGGCCCTGGGCGGTCGCCTGGCCCAGCTGCAACTGGTCGAGGCCCAGCGCTACCAGAAGCTTTCGGCCGGCAACCAGTTCAATTACCGCCTGGTGCCGCCGCCGCGCGGCCTGATCCTTGACCGCAACGGCGTGTCGCTGGCGTCCAACCGGCCCAACTTCCGTCTGATGATCAACAAGGACAAGGGCCTGGACGCCGAGGCCGTCCTGGACGACCTGACCAAGCTGGTCCCGATCGACGGCACCCGCCGCGCCCGCGTGCTGCGCGATCTGGAGCGCGCGCCGCGCAAGGCTCCAGTCGTGGTGATGGAAGACCTGTCCTGGGAAGAGTTCTCGCGGGTCAATATCCGCGCGCCCGAACTGCCCAACGTCACCGCCGACATGGGCGAGGTGCGGGTCTATCCGTTCGGGGGGGCCTTCGCCCACGTGATCGGCTATGTCGCCAAGGTCAGCGACCGCGACCTGGAGGCGGCCAAGAAGGATCCGACCCAGGACCAGGAACTGCTGCATCATCCGGGCTTCCGTATCGGCAAGCAGGGCGTCGAGAAGGCCTTCGACATCGAGCTGCGCGGCCGCACCGGCGCCACCAAGACCGAGGTGGATGCGCAGGGCCGCGTCGTGCGCCTGGACCCGGCCGGCGACATCCCGCCCACCGCGGGCAAGGCTGTTCGCCTGACCCTGGACGCCGACATCCAGAACCGCGCCCTCGAGGTGATGGGCGACGAGAGCGGCGCCATCGTGGTCATGGACTGCCGCACGGGCGACTTGCTGTGCATGGTCTCCGCGCCCAGCTTCGACGCCAACCGCTTCGTGCGCGGCCTCAGCGGGCCGGAATACAAGGCCCTGGCCGAGTATGAGCGCAAGCCGTTGCTCGACAAGGCGATGACCGGCGTCTTCCCGCCGGGCTCGACCTTCAAGCCGACGGTGTCGCTGGCCGCTCTCGCTGCGGGCATCAATCCCGAGGTGCGGATCTTCTGCGGCGGTAGCTGGTACTACGGCGGCCGCACCTGGCGCTGTTACAAGCCGGGCGGCCACGGCTCTCAGAACATGCACGACGCCATCAAGAACTCGTGCGACATCTATTTCTACCAGACGTCGCTGAAGGTGGGGCCGACCGCGATCGCCAATGCGGCGCGGGCCATGGGGTTTGGCCAGATCTTCGACATCGGCATTCCCGGCCAGAAAAAGGGCCTAGTCCCCGATCCGGAATGGAAGAAGCGGGCGTTCAAAAAGAATCCCGCCAACCAGATCTGGTTTCCGGGTGAGACGCCCAGCTACGGCATCGGGCAGGGCGCCCTGACCGTCAACGCCCTGCAACTGGCGGTGATGACCGCGCGCCTCGCCAACGCCAAGAAGGCCCTCAACCCGCGCCTGGTCAAATCGGTCGGCGACGTCGAGCAGCCGAGCGGCGCCGACGTGCCCGACCTGCCGTTCTCGCCCGAGCACCTGGCCTATGTGCGCGGCGGCATGGCCGCCGTGGCCAACGACGTCACCGGCACCGCCTATCGCAACAGCCAGCTGGGCTTGGGCGACATCCAGATGGCCGGCAAGACCGGTACGGCCCAGGTCCGCAGCTACGACAAGGGCGTGTCGCGCAAGAGCGACGACGTGCGCTGGCGGCTCAAGGACCACAATCTCTTCGTGGCCTTCGCGCCCTATGACGACCCGCGCTATGCGGTGTCGGTCATCATCGAGCACGGCGGCATGGGCGGCGCCACCGCGGGTGCGCCGCGTGCGCGCGAGGTCATGCGCGTGGCCCTGCTGAAGGATCCGGAGATCCGCGCCCGCATCGAGCGCCCCGCGCCGCTGCCGGAAGCGCCGGTCGAGGACATCATGGAAGGCGCCGCGCCGGAGGATCCGGTCGAGGAAGCGCCGCCGCCCGAGCCCGGTCCGCCGCCGCCCGGCACGCCGACAGGAGGCCTGTAATGACTTTGAGCGGCGGCCTCAGCCGGCCCGGCGAACGCGACCGGCCGACCATCAAGTTCATGGAGATCGACTGGACGTTCTGTCTGGTCCTGTGCCTGATCGCCGGATCGGGCGCGCTGATGCTGTTCTCCATCGCCGGCGCCTCGTGGGAGCCCTGGGCGGCGCGTCACCTGCTGCGCTTCGGGGTCTATTTCATCATCATGGTCGCCCTGGCCATGTGCGACCTGCGCTGGTGGTTCATGGCCGCCTATCCGGTTTACGGCATAGGCCTGCTGCTGCTGATCGCGGTGGAGGTGGTCGGCGATGTGTCGCTGGGCGCCCAGCGCTGGCTGTCGATCGGCGGCTTCCGCTTTCAGCCTTCCGAGGTGATGAAGATCGGCCTCGTGCTGGCCTTGGCGCGCTACTATCACGGCCTGTCGTCGGACAGCGCCCGGATGTCCTGGCGGTTGCTGATCCCGGCGACGATGATCGCCTTGCCCGTGCTGCTGGTGGCCCACCAGCCCGACCTGGGCACCGCGGTGCTGATCACGGCCACAGGCCTGTCGATCGTGGTGCTGGCGGGCCTGTCCTGGCGGATCATCATCGCTGGCGTCGTGGCGGTCATGGTCGCCATCCCGCCGTTCGTGATGTTCGTGCTGCACGACTATCAGCGTAATCGCGTGCTGACCTTCATGAACCCCGAGAGCGATCCGTCGGGCAATGGCTACCACATCCTGCAGTCCAAGATCGCCCTGGGCTCGGGCGGCCTGCTGGGCAAGGGCTTTGGCCTGGGCTCACAGAGCCAGCTGAACTTCCTGCCCGAGAAGCAGACCGACTTCATCTTCGCCACGCTGGCGGAGGAGTTCGGCTTCGTCGGCTGTTTCACCGTGCTGTTTCTGTACGGCGCGGTGATCTTCATGGCCCTGCGCATCGCCTCGATCAGCCACAGCCATTTCGGCCGTCTGGCCGCCGGCGGCACGATCTCGACCTTCGCCCTCTACGTTCTGATCAACGGCGGCATGGTGATGGGCATGGCGCCGGTCGTCGGCGTGCCGATGCCGATGCTGTCGTACGGCGGCACCGTCATGCTGACGGTGATGATCGGCTTTGGCCTGATCCAGGCCGTCCGCGTGCACCGCTACACCGAGGTGACCAGCGGCAAGGGCTCGTGGATGTAGGGCTACAGTGCGTCCTTCGCGGCCCGCTGCGCGGGCGCCTCAGGATGAGGACGTCCGTACTGAATTCCTCACCCTGAGAGCGAACCGAAGGCGAGCCTCGAAGGACGCGCTGTGCCTACGACACCAGCGCCGCGTCCGTCGCCCGGATCAGGCCGTCGATGACGCCCGGCTCGGTCGAGGCGTGGCCGGCGTCCCAGATGATGTCGAAGCGGGCCTCGGGCCAGGCCTTGTGCAGGCGCCAGGCGCTGTCCAGCGGCGTCACCACGTCGAAGCGGCCCTGCACGATCCAGCCCGGGATGTGGCGGATGCGGTCGATATTGGCCAGGATCCAGCCGTCGTGGTCGAAGAAGCCCTTGTTGGTGAAGAAGTGGCACTCGATCCGCGCGAAGGCGATCGCGAAGTCTTCTTCATTGAATTTAGGGGGACGGGCCTCCGGCCCTCGCAGCGAGATGGTGTCGCCTTCCCACTGGCTCCAGGCGGCGGCGGCTTCCAGCTGCACGCGGCGATCGGGCGCCACCAGGCGGCGGTGATAGGCCGTCATCAGGTCGCCGCGCTCTTCCTCCGGGATCGGGGCCAGGAAGCGCTCCCAGGCGTCCGGGAACAGCATCGACGCGCCTTCCTGGTAGAACCAGCGCAGCTCGCGATCGGTCAGCAGGAAGATGCCGCGCAAAACCAGGCCGTCGACCCGGTCGGGGTGCTTGATGGCGTAGGCCAGGGCCAGGGTCGAGCCCCACGAGCCGCCGAACACCGTCCACTTCTCGACGCCCAGATGCTCGCGCAGCCGCTCGATATCCTCGATCAGGCTCCAGGTCGTATTGTCGTCCAGGCTGGCGTTCGGGCGCGAGCGCCCGCAGCCGCGCTGGTCGAACAGGGTCATGCGCCATTTGGCCGGATCGAAGAACCGCCGCATCGTCGGATTGACCGCGCCGCCGGGACCGCCGTGCAGGATCACGCACGGCTTGCCGCGCGGATTGCCGCATTCCTCGTAGTAGATCTCGTGCTGGCTCCCGGTCGGCATCCAGCCGAACGAGAACGGCTCGACCTCGCGATAGAGGCTGCGACGGCCGACGGAACTCATGGCGGCGGCGGAAACGTTACGATCCATGACGCGACCCTAGCGTGTTTCCAGCCGGGCTGTGAACGGCCGATGCGCACGGGCTCGCGCCTTTCGTAACCTTATGTATGTTGCGGCCCATGACTCAGATCGCCCCTGAAGACTATTCCGACGACGAACTGCTCGCGATGCTCAATCCCGTCCAGCTGGCCGAGTTGGATCGCCAGATCGGCGACATGTTCGGGGCCGAGGGCGTCGACCGCGTCGAAGCCTTGTACGCCATGGCCAATGTCTACAGCCTGCGCGCCGCCGAGCGTGACGAGGTCTCGGCCTTGGCCATGCTGCAGCTGGCGGCCGCCATGCGCCGCCGGGCCGAGGCGATGATGGCGTCGCGGAACTAGCCCGCTACTGGGGGAATTTGCGATCCAGCCAGTCCAGCAGGGCGGCATTCACTTCGTCCGGCTTCTCCTGCTGGGTCCAGTGGCCGCTGCCCTCGATCAGCACCTTCTCGAGATCCTCGATCTGCTCGCCCATGCGGTCGGCCATGGACGGCGGCAGCACCACGTCCAGCTCGGCCATGATCATCAGGCAGGGGATGGCGTCGATGCGGCGGGGCAGGGCTTCGGCCCGCTCCCAGTTGCGGGTGAAGTTGCGGTACCAGTTGATGCCGCCGGTGAATCCGGTGCGCTGGAAGGCCTCGACGAACACGGCCAGTTCGTCGGGCGTCAGGAACTGGTTCTGGTCGGTCGCGGGATCGTAGTGCGCCAGCGCGTCCTGCAGGGCCAGGCTGCGCTTCTCGGCCGGACGCGACAGGAAGTCCTCCTGCGTGCCCTTGGGCAGACGCATGAAAAAGCGGATCGTCTTTTCCGGATCCGCGCCCAGCTGGGCGTCGGCCACCCCGGGCTTCTGGAAGTGGACGATGTACATGTCGTCCCCGAAAGCGTTGCGGTACATGACGATCGGATCCAGCGGCAGGCGCGGGGTGAAGGGGGTGTTCAACCCCACGACGCCGGCGATGCGGTCCGGGTGCAGCAGCGGCGCCTGCCAGACAATGATGCCGCCCCAGTCGTGGCCGACCAGGATCGCCTTCTCCACGCCCAGGTGATCGAGCAGCCCTACGAGATCGCCGGTCAGACAGTCGATGTCATAGGCCTCGACCGCTTCGGGCCCCGGCGTCAGGCCATAGCCGCGCTGGTCGGGCGCGATTACCCAGCGACCGGCGGCGGCCAGGGCGGCGATCTGGTAGCGCCAGGAGAAGGCCAGTTCCGGAAAGCCGTGACAGAAGACGATGGGGACGCCCTGGCGCGGACCGGCCTCGTAATAGGCCAAGCGGATGCCGTTGACGTCGGCGAACTGCGGCTCTGGCAGGGGCGGGGCCTGCGGGTGGGCTGCCGTCATGAGCGCTGTTCTCCCAATATTGTTATGTAATTGCCGATCACCCTGAAGCCCGCATCGGGGGCGGGCAAGCAGCATTTGAGCTTTCCGCAGCGGCAAAGGGGCGTAAAAGGCGCGCATGACTGACATTACCGCGCCGCCGCCTTCCGCCGTTCCCTGGCGGCTCGTTCTGCTGCTGGGCGCGATGACGGCCTTCGCGCCGATGTCGATCGACATGTACCTTTCCAGCCTGCCGTCGATCGGTCGAACCCTGAACGCAGGGCCCGACCAGACCCAGGCGACCCTGGCGGCCTTCTTCGCCGGCATGGCCATCGGCCAGTTCGTCTATGGCCCGGCCTCGGACCGGTTCGGCCGCCGCCTGCCGCTGCTGGTCGGCATCGGGGTCTATTTCATCGCCTCGGTGATCTGCGCCCTGGCCCCGAACATCGAGACCCTGATCACCGCGCGCTTCGTCCAGGCCTTGGGCGGTTGCGCCGGCGCGGTAATCGCTCGCGCCGTGGTCCGTGACCGCTTCGGCCACGCCGACACCGCCCGCATCCTGTCGCTGATGACCCTGATCATGGGCCTGGCGCCGGTGCTGGCCCCGCAACTGGGCGGCGTCGTGCAGTTCCTGGGCGGTTGGCGCGCTGTGTTCTGGACCTTGGTGGGCTTCGGAGCCCTGATCGGCCTGTGGGTGTTCTTCGGCCTGTCGGAGTCGCGCTCGGCCGAGACCGAGGCCCAGGCCCGTTCTGAGAACCCGCTGCGCGCCTATGTGGCGCTGTTCGGCATGCGGCGGCTGATGGGTTACGCCCTGGCCGGGGCGCTGAACGGGGCTGTGCTGTTCACCTACATCTCGGGCGCGCCGGACCTGGTGATGGGGACCTACGGCCACACGCCGCTGGTCTTCAACCTGATCTTCGCCTTCAACGCCGTGGGTATCATCGGGGCCAGCCAGGTCAATCGCTGGCTGCTGCGCCGCGCCACCCCCGACCAGGTGCTGAAGAAGGCCAGCATCGCCTCGATCGCAGCGGCTTTCCTGCTGACCCTGGCGGCCTGGACCGGCTGGGGCGGCCAGTGGACCGTGCTGCCGCTGCTGTTCGGCGCGCTGTCGATCTACGGCCTGATGGGCGGCAACACCATGGCCGGCGCGCTCAGCGTCGACCCGCGCCGCGCCGGCTCGATCTCGGCCCTGATGGGCTCGGCCTCGTTCGGGGCGGGGGCGCTAGCCTCATGGGCGGGCGGCCTGCTGCACGACGGAACGCCGCGCCCGGTGGCCGGGGTGATGTTCGCTTGCCTGGTCGGCTCGGCGCTGGCGATCTTCTTCCTGGCCCTGCCGGGCGCGAAGAAGTGTCAGGCCTGATCCTTCCAACTGAAGCCGCGCCAGGCCAATAGAGCCCAGCCGGCCATCAGCAGCACGCCGCCGATCGGCGTGACCGCGCCAAGAATGCGCGGCGCGCCCAGCGCCATGGCGTAGAGCGTGCCGGTGAAGATCAGCGTCCCGGCCAGGAACAGGCCCGCCGTCAGGCCCATTCCCTTGACGCCAAGGCGGTGCAGGGCGGCCGCGCCGATCACTGCCAGGGCGTGGAACATCTGATACTGCGAGCCGGTCTTCAGCCACTCGACCGGCTTGGGCTCGGTGACGCCATGCGCGGCGAAGGCGCCGAAGCCGACGGCCAGCAGGCCGCTGATCGCCGCCAGGCCCGTCCAGGTGCGAGGAGTCCAGGCCTTCATCCGCTTTACGTTCCGTCACCGTTGCAATCGTCAACCGCGACCTTAACGTCGATCATCTGGACGTAAAGCGACGCCGCTTCCTTACGGAAACAAGAGCGCCGCGCGAACAGGGGAGGACGGCATGGCGCTCACCTGGGGCGACGATTACCCGATCCATCAGACGCCTGAACCCGTGGCCTACGCCGGGACGGATCGAAACTTCTATGACCGCTATTTCTTCAACGGCTACGCAGCCTCCGGCGATGGCGGAGACCTGTTCTTCGCCGCCGCCTTCGGGGTCTATCCGCATCTGAACATCGCCGACGCGGCCTTCTGCGTGATGAAGGACGGCAAGCAGGTCAATCTGCACGCCAGCCGTTGGCTACGCTCGGAGCGGATGGACCTGACCGTCGGCCCGATCTCTATCGATGTCGTCGAGCCGCTGCAGCGCCTGAAGCTGACCGTGGCGGCGCCCGAACAGGGCATCGCCGCCGAGATCGTCTTCACCGGCCGAGCCTTCCCGATCGAGGAGCCGCGCTTCGTGCGCCGCAACGGCCCGCGCACCCTGCTGGACTATACTCGCCTGACCCAGAATGGCCGCTATGCCGGCTGGATCGAGGTCGATGGCGTACGGACGTCGGTGGATGGCTTCGTCGGCACTCGGGACCGCTCGTGGGGCGTACGACCGGTCGGCGCAAAGGACGCCCAGGACCTGGCCCCGCCGGCCTTGCCGCAATTCTTCTGGCTGTGGGCGCCGTGCAATTTCGAGGACGGCAGCCTGTTCTTCCACACCAATGACGACGAACTGGGCCGGCTGTGGAACCGCCGCGCGGTCTGGCTGAAAGATGACAGCCACGAGGAAGCGTTCGGCGGCTTCGCGGAGTCGTCCTGCGCCATCCAGTGGAAGAGCGGCACGCGCCACGCCGCCGCCGCGACCCTGGACCTCGGGGCCGACGGGAAGATGACCATCGCGCCCAAGACCGAGTTCTTCATGCTGGGCCTGGGCTATGGCCATCCGGTCTGGGGCCATGGCCTGAACCATGGCGAGCTGAAGGTCGAGCGTGAGGACTTCACCCTGGCCGATCTGGATCGGGCCTTGCCGTTCCACCTGCACGTTCAGGCGCTCAGCGATGTGACCTATGTCGACGGCGCCGGACGAGAGCGGAAGGGCAGGGGAGTCTTCGAGCAACTGGCCATCGGTCCGCATGCGCCGTCGGACTTCGCCTCGATCCTGGACATGGCGCCTTGAGCGGCCTGCAGGAGCGCCTGGAGGCGTATCTGAGCCGCACCTGGCGGCAGCCGGTGACGGTGGCCGATCTCTCTCGCATCCCCGGCGGGGCCAGCCGCGAGACCTATCGCTTCGTCGCCAGGACAGGGGAGGGGTCCCGACCGCTGATCCTGCGCCGCGATCCGCCGGGCAGCCTGATCGAGACCGACCGCAGCCTGGAATATCTGGCGCTGGAGAGCTTCCACGATCGTGTGCCCGCGCCGCGTCCGGTGGCGATGGAAGCCGAAGGGGCCGAGCTGGAGCGGCCGTTCTTCATCATGGAGCGGATCGAGGGTGGGACCGTGGCCTCGCCGTTCACGGTCATGCCCTACGGCGCCCATGCCCGCACGGTGGGGGAGGCGTTCTTCGGCATCCTGGGCAAGATCGCCGGAGCCGAACCCGCCGACCTGCCCTTGGCCCGCGATGGCGTTCCGGCGCCGGAGACCTGCTGGAGCATGGCCGTCGACCATTGGGCCGGGGTCATCGAGGCCGACGAGCAGCACCCCCAGCCGATCGTCCGCGCCGCCATCCGGGCTCTGCGCCGCAAACCGCCGCCGCCGCCCAAGGCCGTGCGGGTGGTGCATGGCGACTATCGCGGCGGCAACTTCCTGCACGATCCCAACGGCCGCATCCTGGCGGTGCTGGACTGGGAGATGGTGCATCTGGGCGATCCGCTGGAGGACCTGGCCTGGGCCATCGATCCGTTGTGGAATCCGTTCGACGCGACGACGGTGGCGGCGATGATTCCGCGCGACGAGGCGCTGGCGATCTGGTCGCAGGCCAGTGGCCTGACAGTCGATGAAAGAGCGCTTTCCTGGTGGTCGCTGTTCGCCGCGGTGAAGGGGCAGGCGATCTGGACCTCGGCGGCCAAGGAGTATCGCGACGGCGGCTTCAAGGAGCCGATCCTGGCGGTGTCGGGCTGGTACACCGCCCGCAGGCACGACGAGATCCTGGCCGCTGCCCTGTTACGCCTGGAGGACCTGCAATGACCCCGAGCCTCCCCGACATCCTGGTCGGCAACTTCATGTGCATGGCTGATCCCGGACCGCCCGAACAGCAGGGCGAGTTCATGGCCGGCAAGGTCGGGCTGGTGGCCTTGCTGTCGCTGCTCGCGGCCCAGGAGGCCGAACGCGGCGTGGCGGCGCGGGTCGAGGAGAACGTCCTGATCCGGGCGACGCTAGACGAAGCGGCGGCCGACTATGGGCTGAATGCCGACTGGCCGGCGACGGACGCGCTGACCCTCGGCGCGTTGGACAGCGTCAACGCCACTCTGCGCAAGGCGCTGATCGGCCTGCACGAAGCGGTCGAGGCGCGCGAGGACTGGCCACGTCACCACGCGATCCTGCGGCTCTATGCCAAGATGGCCGACCTGCGCCGGTTGGACCTGCCGCCGCTGCCAGCGCGGTGATCCTCGCCCTTCGACAAGCTCAGGGTGAGGATCCATGTCGATGCAGCAGAAAACCTCATCCTGAGCTTGTCGAAGGACGAGGTTTTCGGCCCCGCTACTTGTGCTTCTCGTGCTTGGCCACCTCGTCCGGCGAAATGTCCAGCGGGGCGGGCGCGGCGGCGTTGTAGGCGGGGGTCTGGTGCAGGTCCATGACCACGCTGCGGTGGCCCTGCCAGATCATGTGCAGGGCGACGTACAGCACGATGGCCAGGCCGACGAAGCCGATCCAGCGGTGCTTGTGCAGCAGGTTGGCGATGGCGCTGGCAGCCACGCCCATCAGGATGATCGACAGGATCAGGCCGAACACCAGGATCCCGGGATGTTCGCGGGCGGCGCCGGCGACAGCCAGCACGTTGTCCAGCGACATCGAGACGTCGGCGATCAGCACCTGGATGAAGGCCTGCTTGAAGGTCTTGGCCTGGCGGGTCTTGGGCTCGGTGGTCGGATCGCCGTCGATGGCGGCCATGGCGTCGTCGTGCGCGGCTTGCTCGCGCATCTCGCGCCACATCTTCCAGCAGACCCACAGCAGCAGGAAGCCGCCGGCCAGCAGCAGGCCGATGACGCCCAGCAGCCAGGTGGTGATCAGGGCGAAGGTGATGCGCAGCACCACGGCCGCGCCTAGGCCGTACAGGATGACCTTCTTGCGCTGCTGGGGCGGCAGACCGCCAGCGGCGAGACCCACGGCCACAGCGTTGTCGCCAGCCAGGACCAGGTCGATCATCAGCACTTGCAGCAGGGCCATCAGGGGCGCCTGCATCCCGCTCAGCTGGGCCGTCAGGGTTTCAAACATGCGTCCTCAATGCGGCGGTGTGGGCGGCGATGCAAGGCGCAAAAGAGCCGGCCCGCGCATAAAGTAAAAGCGCCCCGGATCATCGATCCGGGGCGCTGATTTCAGGCGAGCGCGAACCGCTTAGTGGGCAGGCTCGGGCTTCTTGGCGTGGTGGCCGTGATCATCGTGAGCGGCCGGAGCCTGCAGCGGATGATCATGATCACCGTGGTCGTCGTGATCGTGCGCGGCTGGAGCCGGCGCGGCCGCGGCGGCGACCATCGGGTTCACGTACGAGACATGCTCGGCCGGCGCGTGCGGCTCGGGATGAGCCTGGGCGTGGTGAGCGTGGTCGTCATGAGCCGTGTGGCCGTGGTCGGCGCCATGGCCGGCATCATGGTTCGCGAACGGCTGATGGCCGTGTGCGTCGTGACCTTGGCTGTCGCGGCCGTGGTTGTTGTCATGGTTCGAGAAGGCCGAGGCCGCGACCGCGCCCACCGCCGCGCCGCCGGCGGCGGCCACGAAGGGGTTGACGTAGGAGACGTTGGCCGAGGCCGGCTTGGGGTCCTCGAACTCCATCTCGTTGCGGCCGTAGTCGGTCAGGGTGCGGTACTTGCGCTGGCGCTCGGCGCGGCGGCGCGAGGCCGCGGCGTTGCGCGAGACGCCGACCAGGATGATCAGGGCCAGCAGCACCAGGGCCACGCCCAGCACGGTCTTGAGCGACACATCACCGACGCCGGGCAGCGAGACCTTGCCGTTCAGGCCCTTGAGGGCGCCGAACGAGGACTTGGCCTTTTCCGGCAGGGTGAAGACGCGCTTGCTGATCTCGCCCAGGGCGAAGCCTTGCGGCTGCTTGGTTCCGTTCAGCTCGACGCCGAACTGCGAGCGGATCTGGCCCTTGGCTTCCGGACCCGGCTTGACCTGCCAGGCGAAGGTGGTGGGCTCGCCCGGCTTGACCACGGCGGTCTGACGACCGTTCGGGGTGATCTCGTAGCCCTGGCCTTCCAGATTGGCGTAGGCGCTGGTCTTGCGAGCCGCCTTGCCCAGGCCGAGCTTGGCGGCTTCTTCCTTGATGCGGTCGCCCAGGGTGACCGGCAGCGAGAGGGTCACCTGGCCCGGCTGGTTCTTCGACAGGCTCTCGCCTGCGGCCAGAACGGCGCCGGCGGTGGCTTCCGGCGCCACGGCGGCTTGAAGCTGTTCCAGCTTGCTCGCGGGCTTGGCCGGGACCACCGGAACGGCGGCCACGACCGGCGGCTTGGCCAGCGGCGTCGCGGGCTGGACAGGCTTGGCGGCCTGGATCGGCGCGGGCGCCGGGGCCACGGTCTTGGGCGTGATCGGCTTGGCGTTGGCGATCACCGGCGGCTTGGCCACCGGCTTTTGGGCGACCGGCGCGGGCTTGTAGGCCGGTTGGGGCGCGGGCTTGGCCGGGATGCTCGCATAGACGCGATGCGGCTGGGCCTGGGGCTTCTGCGCATAGTGACGACGCGGCTGTTCGGTGCGCGACGCGCCCTTCGGATTGGCGATCGGGCGCATGGCCGTGACCAGCGTGCCGTCAGGGCGACGCCAGGTCTTCAGGTGCGCGTTCTGCTGGCCGGGCGGGGGCAGGGGGCGCTCGGCGACGCGGCCGGGTTGATAGCCGGGGCCGCCCAGCAGGCCGTCCTGGGCCTGGCTGGCGTCCGGCGCGGGCGCGGCGCCCATCAGGTCCGGCGCGTCGGCGCGAGAATGATCGACCTCAGCGTGATAGTCGCTGGCGGGCGGCGGCGTATCCACCGGCTCGCCGCCGCTGCAGCCCGCGAGGAGCAGAGCAGCGGTGGCCGCGGTCGTCAGTGCGGCCAGGCGCATATTACGTTCAAACATCGGGTCCCCCGATCCCATGCCAGAATTCGCCGCAAAGCAGGCGCTCGCGGACCGTTGTTCGCGAGAGAAGCACGAGCTTGCGACGAAATCAAAACGGTTAAGAGAGATTCACGAACCGGTTTCTTCCTTCGCGCGAACTTTCGACGCCTCGTAAAGGGCGACGGCCGCTGCGGCGGAGACATTCAGGCTCTCGAAACCGCCCGGCATCGGGATCTTTCCCAAAGCATCACAATGCTCTGCGACCAGGCGACGAACACCTTCACCTTCCGAACCCAGAACAAGTACGGTCGGCTGGCTGTCCAGCACCGCATCCAGGTTCTGCTCGGCCTCGCCGGCCAGGGCGACCGCTCGCCAGCCCAGTTCGGACAGTTCCTCAAGCGCTCGGGATAGATTGACCACGCGCGCGTGGGCGACCTTGTCGACCGCGCCGACGGCGGTCTTGGCCAGGACGCCCGACAGCACCGGTGCGTGGCGATCCTGCAGAATGACGCCCTTGGCGCCGAATGCGGCGGCCGAGCGGAAGATGGCGCCTATGTTCTGCGGGTCGGTGATCTGGTCCAGCATCACCAGCAGTCCTTCGGCCGGGGCGCCCATCTCGGAGATCGACAGCGACTCAGGCTCGTCGATCTTCAGGGCCAGCCCTTGGTGCACGGCGCCCTGCGGCAGCTGCTTGGCGATCTCCTGGCCTTCCATCACCTGCAGGCAGGCCAGCTTCTGGAGATTCGGAGCGAGTCGCTTGGCGCGGTCAGGAGTCGCCAGAAGGCGCTTCGGAGCCGGTCGAAGAGGGTTCGAAAGCGCCGCTTCTACGGCGTGAGTCCCCCAAATCCAGTCCTTGGCGTCACCTTGGCCGCGAGAAAAGCTGTTTTCTTTCCGCGGCTTGGAACGAAAATCGCGTCCTTGTGCAGAAGGACGTTTCCGGTCGTTGCGTTCGGAATGAGAGGACACTATAAGACGCGCTCCGATTTGGGGCCCCAAGGGTTTCTGGGCCGGCCGGCGCTGCTCTTAGCATCGTCCGTCACCGGCAAAAGAAGCTTTTGTTCCGTTTCGTAGTTCAATGGCTTGCTGTTGTACGTCGAACCGGATAAAGGCCGCCGGCTTCGGAACTCCGTCGCGTGCTTGGGGGAATGTCCCGAGTGGCAAAGGGGGGGGACTGTAAATCCCCTGGCGTTAGCCTTCGTAGGTTCGAGTCCTACTTCCCCCACCATGCACGCGACGAGTTCTGAAAGCGGGCCGGTCCTTAGGACAGGGCGTCCCAAGCCAGAACCGGGAGCCGACGCGACCCCGCAAACCCATTGGGTATAGGCGGGTATAGCACAATGGTAGTGCAGCAGCCTTCCAAGCTGAGGATGCGGGTTCGATTCCCGCTACCCGCTCCAGCTCCCCGAGTTACCCCCAACAACAGCCGCCGGCGCGAAGGTAGAGACGATGGCCAAGGAAAAGTTCGAACGCACTAAGCCGCACTGCAACATCGGCACCATTGGTCACGTTGACCATGGCAAGACGACGCTGACGGCCGCGATCACGATCACGCTGGC